>CAVRKI010000001.1:0-272412 GCA_963721715.1 uncultured Acidobacteriota bacterium
CTTACGCATTCGCTTCGAATCGCCTGATTCAGCGGTTCGCCTGCGCGTCACCCTTTCGTACTTTGCCGAGCCAAACACCATACGCGGGCGGACGCAGCGTGGCCTCGACTTGCGATGGGACATGCAGGGGCCACAAGAAACAGAGCCACAGTTCCTTCAGCGTATTAATCGGCTCGCGCGAGGTCAGGAACGAAGAACCGAATCGAACCAGTTCGTTTGATTCGGGGAACTCGGGCTGCGCCGTCGCAGCCGGGGGACCGTTCAAAGCGACCGCTGGAGAGGGACAGCGGCCTTCTTGGCCGGAGACAAGCTGATCGCCGTCTATCCAGCTCTCGGATGGTGGGACCGCCGAGAGTCGTACCGACAGGCATCCATGCCCTTCTCCCTTCTAGTTTCCGTCGAGTCCGAAGGTGTAGGAGTTATACGCGCCAATCCAAGCTGCGATTGCTGTGCCCCTGCAGATAGAGGCAGGGCTCGAATGATCGGGCGTAACTGACGAGCACCGTTTCGCTTCTCATGCTGGTGGCCCGAGCTCGACCCGCCTCTCCCGCAAGCGTCGAAACAAGCAGCCATCCAGTGCGCTAACTAGTTGAAGCGACTGGCTGTAAGGGACTGGCACAAATGGGCGATCAAGCCGAGATCTCGAAAGGCACCTCTCCGCCCGCTGCCGTTCACCATCACAACCGCGTTCACATTGACGCTCTAGGCCCCGTAAGCTTCCCCGGTCGGTGAACAGTCCGAAGGTAGACTGCTCCGCAGTCAGGAGCGGTCATGCGGAAGTCGAAGTTCAGCGAGACGCCAGATCGTCGGGATCCTGAAGGACGCGGAGGGCGGCGTCCCGGTGCGCGGACCTGCTGCGGAAGCACGGCGTCAGCAAGGCCACGTTCTTCAAGTGGCGGAGCAAGTACGGCGGGCGCCTCGGTGTCCGACGTGAAGCGGCTGCGCGAGCTCGAGGCCGAGAACGCGAAGCTGAAGCGGATGTACGCGGACCTGGCGCTCGAGAACGCGGCCATCAAGGATGTCCTGCAACCGAAAGCTGTAACGCCGTCCGCGAAGCGACAGATCGCCGAGGTGCTGGTGCGCGAGCATCAGCTGCCGGTGCAGCGGGCCTGTCGCGTGGTGAGGCTCTCGCGAACGGCGTACTACCAGCCTCCGATGCCGGCGAGCCGGCGCGATGCCGCGGTGATCGCGGCGCTGACGGACGCGGTGGCGCGGTATCCGCGCTGGGGCTTCTGGAAGCTCTTCGATCGGCTGCGCGCTGGAGGGCCGGCCGTGGAATCACAAGCGCGTGCATCGCGTGTACTGCGCGCTGCGGCTGAATCTGCCGCGACGCACGACGCGGCGGGTGCCGCAGCGGATCCGCCAGCCGCTGGCGGCGCCGCCGGTGCTGAATCAGACCTGGGCGCTCGACTTCATGACGCGAGACGCTCTACGACGGCCGGCGGGTCCGGCTGCTGACGATCATCGATGAAGGGAATCGCGAAGGCCTGGAGATCGCGATGGGCGTGTCGCTGCCGAGCCGTCGCGTCGTGCGCGTGCTGAACGAGCTCGTCGCGCGTGCACGGCCGCCCGTCGGCCGTGCGCGTCGACAACGGCCCGGAGTTTACCGCGCAGCCCTTCGTCGACTGGTGCGCCGAGCACGGCGTGGCGATCGCACTACATCCAGCCGGGCAAGCCCGATCAGAACGCGTACATCGAACGCTTCAATCGCAGCTATCGCACGGAGGTGCTCAACGCGCACCTCTTCGAATCGATCGCCGAACTGCGCGCGCTCACCGACGCCTGGCTCCGCGTCTACAACCAGCGAGCGGCCCCACGACAGCCTCGGCCGGGTGCCGCCGCTCACGTTTCTGCCGAGGCCTTCATCAGCGGGACAGTCTCCTATCGAACTGTCTGCTTGACGGGGAAGCTTACGGCCCCTCGCTCAACGGCGCCGTATTCACATTATGCGTGCGTCCGAGCAGCGCGCGAAAGTCGTGCCTATCGCGTAAAGATAATGGGTAGCTCTCAACGTGAGAACGTACTTTGTCGAGCCGCGCGGGAGCGTAGGCTGACCAGGTGTCGATAGCTCGCTCAACCGCTTTGCAAGCCTGATCCGGCCGACTCATCTTGACGTAAACATCAGCCAGCCATAACTCCGCGTATCCCATGTTGACTTTGTCTGTTCTAGAAGCATCGGTGATCCTCAGCCATTCAGCCGACCTGGCGATATATTCTAGTGCCTTAGTGTAGTTACCCTTCAGATAGAAGCAGCGGCCTAAGTTGCCCACTTCGCTCGCCAAATCCTCGCTCTTCTTCAGGTTGCCGCCACCGATTCGTACACCGACAGGTCTCGGCCTTTCCGAAAGATCTCGATGGCCTCATCTACTCGACCATAATCACGGAGCGCCAGCGCGTATTGATGACGGAGGTCTTCTGGAATCTCTTCACCCTTGCTCTTGATCTGATTCATTCGAGCCTCGATGAAATCGATGGCGTTCTCGAACTGGTTCACGTACCAGAGAAAGTAGCCCTTCTGCGAAGCCCATGCGATAACCTCTTCCACCGCTTCCATTCTTGTCTCAAGTTTTGCCAGATACTTTCGGCACCTGCTGCATCGTCTTGCTGGAGCAATGCGTCAATGAAGGCCGAAAACTTCCGTTAGCATTGCGTCAATCCCGACGCGCGGATCACCGGGACGAAGCGCATCGAGCAGTCGCTTTGTCAGATCAATGAACTTGGCCTCTTCCCCCACTCGCCACAGATGCCTCGCCAGGTCTGCCAACTGCTTGATCGCCATCCCAACCGCACCGTTCTC
The DNA here is from genome assembly GCA_963721715.1 of uncultured Acidobacteriota bacterium. Lineage (GTDB taxonomy): Bacteria > Acidobacteriota > Vicinamibacteria > Vicinamibacterales > UBA2999 > VFZN01. Next base: position 2,798 of record CAVRKI010000001.1, read on the forward strand.
AACGGCCACCTCGGCGCATTCAATGTAAGTCTCGATACTTTGCTTCGACACACGTTTGCTTTTGATCAGGCTCTCAAGACTGGGAAAGCCGCCCGGAAGCAAAGCCGCTATGATTCGCGTGACAAGGGACTGTTGGCGATTACTCCTAGATTCCGTTCGAGCTTTTGCCCTGATGATCGGATGCAGGTCATAATGAGTAGCACCTGATACGTCCACTTCGAGCACGAGGCGCAATCCCACCAAACATCGTAGTAGTCTCACGCTACGCTGATATGTGAGCTCAGACGCCCGCTCGATGCGGTCCATTCCCTGAGGACGTGTAAAGGCACTTAGCACAACGAGAATGTGGCGTTCCTTGGCATTCAGATTGGCCCAAATCGATTGCATTAGACGGGCATTCAGGTCTGACACGATCGACGTTGGGGTACTCAACAGTTCCCGTACTCCATCCGGCGACAGCCTGCCGCTTCGCGCAGACTGGCTGAGAATCAGGTTCAACCAAAGGGCGTGACCATTCGTCTTAGCGCAGATCTCGCCGAGCACCGCCGGCGTTAGGGTCAGGCCCCAGTGTGCAACGAGCTCCCCCGCTTCCCACTCCAGATAACCCTTTAACCGGGACCTCTAGAAAAGACGAGTGGTGATCGCGAATCGCGGGGCGACATGTAAAAATTACCAAGCTCCGCGCCAGAGTATTCGTTAGTTTGTCGAAAAGCCGTCTGACCGCATCCGTAAATGTTGATGCGTCTTTGTCGACATCAGCATCGACATTATCGAAGACGATGAGACACTCTGCCGCATGCAAGTGGCGGATTCACCGGTCTATCGTCGCATCGATGTGCTCATCAACATACCTATGCTTTGGTTCCCGACCGTCACTTAGCTCTTCCAAGAGTTGCAGTAGGCGCTCATGAAACGTGCTTTCAAGCTCCTTGCAGTCACACCAACCATATTTGTGGCTGTAGCAATGGTCTGCCTGAGTTGTGCGACTGAATAGAAACGAGCAGTCAGTGTAGACTTGCCTTCGCCGCCCAGTCCCGTGATCGCCGCAACGCGAACGTTGCGACTATCAGATTCTTCAGTTCAGCCGTTCGACCGACAAAAATTGGGACATGAGGCGGGTTGTCTCGTGGAGTGGAGACCGTGTCGCCTAGCTGGACGGCATTCGTCTCCGTCGTAGACTCTTGTCGCGTGGCGCCCGAATCAATGGCGATCGCCCGAAGCGCAGAGAGCGTGCCCTGAAACCCGGAAAAGTCGACAACGTCAAAGGGTGGATTATCGCCAGCGATGTGTGCCGCAAAGTCTACCTTCGACAGCGCTACATTGCGGCTGTTCGCGTCATATACGGCTATGTCCGCGTCAACAACTCGGCCGTGCCGGAGTCGAGCAATATTACCAACATGGAGCGACGCATCGACTTTAAGGTTTCCTGAACGATCATCGAACTCGGTGCCGAGGAAGAGTCGCCTTCCTTGCTGGTCACGCTTGCAAATGTCACTGTCCCGATACAGCAACTCAATGGATACCAACGAGTCCGGCTCTCTGAACGGTGGATCGCTATTGCCAGCGAGAAGACGTTGTGCCCCCAGGCCTTGTATGGTCGACCAGGGACGGTGACCTCCTTGACAATTGCCAGATTGTCACGGTCGACTCCAAATATGGTCGGCCTCGATTTCGCCACCTTAGCAACGTTGACGCAGGTCTTGAGCAATGCCTGGTCGCCTCCGTCGTCCTCCCGTTCATCAAAGTCTATCGACGGACATATACCGAGGGCCTGATTGGCGTTCTTTAAGTGAATCCAATCGCTCTTGCCTTCGGTGAGCACGTGGATCGCGCATTGCGACTGTTCCATAACGTCACGATCAGGATCTGGCACTTTGATGCCGAAGTAGCCCGGCGAAAATGATCCAAAGCACCGTTACAAGTGGCGGCCTGCAAGGGTGTGCTGGCTCGTCGTTCTGCTGCCGCCTTACGTTACCGCAAATAGCTGGTGCGCGGCCCGGGGCGCCCCACACTGTGCCGTCGACGTCGCCCGTCGGTTGGGTTTTGAGGGGAACCAACCTGAATGGCGCCATACAACGGACCCGCGGTTGACACTACGGGCTGGGGTGAGGTGGATTCATTATCGGCACCTATGGCCCCGCGCGAAGGTATAGGGGTAAGAGGATGGCCGACAGTTCGCGGGCAAGTTCGGCGCGTTTGGCGCCGATTGATTGCGAGACCCCTTGCGAAGCATTCAAGCCAGCGGACAACTCTTTGTCGGTCTGCTTAGCACGCGGCCGGCGACTCGGGAGCCAGTATATTGCCTGCGGATCTGGCCAGAATCCTGCCGGCACGGAGTCTCGACTCTGATTTTCTGGGGCGTGGGTCAGCGTCGAACTAGCACGACACGCACTTGTGATTATTCACCGCGCCCAGCTTCTCCAGCAGCGCCAACGCCTCCGGCCACGGCTGGATGCGCTGCACCGGGCCATTCGCCATATCCGCCGTCGTCTTGCCCTCGCGGTTGATGACCTTCGGGTCCGCGCCCTTCGCGACCAGGTAGTTGATCATCTCCACGTCCCCGCGCGCGGCGGCGTTGTGCATCGCCGTGTTGCCCTCGTGATCGAAGGCGTTGACGTCCGCGCCCAGCTCCTCCACCAGGTACTTCACCGCCGCCATCATCCCCGTCGGCGCGAAGTTGTGCGTGTTGCCGGCAAAGCCCTCGCCGTAGCCGACGCCGGCCGCGGCGACGAGCGGCGGGACGCCAGGACCACCATGCGGAATCGGCGGGCGGCCTGACACATCCTTGTACTCCCGCTGACCATCGTCGGTCGGCGGACGGGTGAGGCCCTTGATGGTGGGAATCGCCGGGTCGGCGCCGCGCGAGACCAGCAGCTTCATCGCCACGATGTCGGCCGCGTAGGCGGCGCGCCAGAACGGCGTGGCGCCCTGCTCGTTGACGCCGGAGAGGTTGCCGCCGTACCACACCTTGGTCGCCAGGCGCGCGTTCGGGTCCGCGCCCTTGTCCAGCAGCAGCGTCATCATGTCCAGGTACGAGAGCTTCTGGTCCTTGTGCGCCCGCAGCTTGGCGCCGCCGGCGCGCGGCGACCACTCGATGTTGATCACCTGGTAGAGCGGCGTGATGCCGTTGATGGCCGTGCGGTTCGGGTCCGCGCCGCGGTCCAGCAGCACCTTCGCCAGGTCGAAGTGGCCGTTGATGGTGGCCATCATCAGCGGCGTGGTGTCGTCGCCAATCTTCGCCTGGTTGACGTCCACGCCGGCGTCGAGGAGCGCCGTGGCCGTCTCGATATAGCCCTGGCGCGCGGCAAACAGAAGCGGGGTGAGGCCGCCGTGCGTGTTCACCAGCTCGTTGCCGGAGAAGTCCCGGTCCACGCCCGGCACGCGGGTGGCCGCCGCCGGAGGCGCATAGACGCTGTTGTTCCGCCCGGTGGCGTTGCCGCCGTTCCGCCCGCCGCCACCTTCCACCGAGCCGGCTTCGCCGCCGGGCTCCTTCGGCGGTTCGGGATTGCCGAACAGCACGCCCTTGAACTTGCTGCGATCGACGACCTTCAGATCCAGCGGGTCGGAGGTCGCCGCGAGATCCGCGCCGGCCTTGCCCAGCGCCGTCACCACCGCCGCATGATTCGCGGCCGCGGCAAACATCGCCGCCGTGAGCCCGCGCACCACCTCGCGCGCGTTCAGGTCCACGCTTGCGCTTCGCGATCGCCTCCACCGAGGCCACATCACCCGACGCCGCCGCAAACATCAGCACCGTGGTGCCGTTGTCGGTGGTGGTCTCCGGATTGGCGCCGCCCGCCAGCAGCGCTTCCACCACCGGGCCATGACCCTGGCGCGCCGCCAGCATCAACGGCGTGTAGCGGTTGATGCGCGTGGTCGCGCGCGTGTTGGCGCCGGCCCCCAGCAGGAGCGTGGTGAGCGGCTTGTCGCCGTTCATCGCCGCCCAGTGGAGCGCCGTCATGCCGTCGCCCTGCGCGGTGTTCACGTCCGCGCCCCCCTTGATCAGCGCCATCACCGCCGCGGCGTCGCCGCGCTCGGCGGCATCGGCCACCGCCACGTCCCGCGCGGACAGCATCGCCGCGCCAAGGACGATGGTGAGGACTCCTGAACAGAGGAGCGTGTAGAGAAAGCTGCGTGCGCTGGTGCGGGCCATGACTACCTCGGGGACGTCTTGGGTCTAAGTCTTGGGGCTTGGGTCCTGCTTCGATGGCGCGGACCCGTCGGTATCCGCGCCTCATCCTTACCCTGCGCCGCCGTCGTCGTTCCGGCGCTGGTCAAGATCCAGGGCCGCGGTGCTGTCGCCAAAGCTCGCCATCTCGTTGAAGCCGAGCGTGTGCATCACACTCAGCATCGCGTTCGCCATCGGCGTGCCGTCGGCGGTGGCGATGTGCAGCCCGCCCTTCAGCTTGCCGCCGGCATGACCGGCCAGGAACAGCGGGCAGCGCTTGTGGTTGTGCACGTGCGAGTCGCCCATCGGCGAGCCGTAGATGACCAGCGAGTTGTCCAGCAGGTTGCCGTCCCCGTCGGCGGTGTTCTTCAGCCGCTCGAGGAAGTAGGGAATCATGCTGACGTGGTAGTTGTTGATGCGCGCGAACTCCATGATGGTGTTCTCGCGCTCGCCGTGATGCGACGTGGAGTGGAACGCGCCGTTGAAGCCGCTCTCCGGATAGGTGCGGTTCGAGGCGTCGCGACCCAGCTTGAAGGCGAACACGCGGGTGAGGTCCGAGGCAAACGCCAGCGCCTGCAGGTCGAACATCAGCTTGGCGTGCTCGGAGAACGAGTCCGGCACGCCGATCGGCGCACCCGGCAGCTCGCGCGCTTCGCCGCTGCTGTTGTAGGCCTCAACACGCTGGATGCGGCGCTCCACCTCGCGCACCTCGGTGAGGTAGTCGTCCAGCCGCGCGCGATCGCGCACGCCCAGCTCCTTCTTCAGCGAGCTGACCGACGCCGACAGCCAGTCCAGCAGGCTCTGATCCTCGACGCGCCGCTCGCGACGCTCGCCGGGCGTGGCGCCGACGCCGAACAGCGTGTCGAACACCACGCGCGGGTCGCGCACCATCGGCAGCGGCTGCGTGGGCGACGACCAGCTGATTGAATCGGTGTAGGTGCACGAGTAGCCGTAGGAGCAGCCGCCGCTCTGGTCCACGTTCTCGATGCACAGCTGCATCGACGGAATCGGCGTGTCCTGCCCGAACTTCTGCGCGAACATCTGGTCCAGCGAGGTGCCGACGAACACGTCCGAGCCCTGGGTCTGCTTCGGGTGCGCCTGGGTGAGGAACACCGCGCTCGAGCGGAAGTGGTCGCCGCCAATCTCCGGCGTGGTGAACGCCTCGGCCTGGCGGACGTCGGTGTTGCTGATGATGGTGATGTGGTCGCGATACGCCTCGAGCGGCTTGAGGCTGCTCGGCGACAGGTCGAACGCGCTGCCCGTCTGCGCCGGCGCCCACAGGTTCTTCTTGATGCCGAACGCGGTGCTGCCGGCCGAGCCGTGCACCATCTCGATCGCCACCAGCCGCACCTTCTTCGCGCCCGCGCCCGCCTGGCCGGCGGCGATGACCGCCGGCGTCATCGCATCCAGCAGCGGCAGCGCCAGGGAGACGCCGAGGCCCTTCAGCATCGTTCGGCGGGGGAGGGATTTGCTGGTGAGAAGCATCTGAGATCTCCTTAAGTCTTGAGGTCTTGGGGCTTGGGTCTGTCGGCTGTCAAGCTCTTGCGTCTTGAGTCTTGCGTCGCGTCGAGCTGTCGGCTGACGCTCACTTCTGCTGCGCGGCGGTCGTCGTGCGCGCGGCGGGGGCTTCCCCGCCCGCTTCGCTCATTCGGAACGTCGGGTGCGAGACGATGCCGAGGACGAAGGCCGAGAGGTGGTTGTCCTTCGCGGCGGCGGCGTTGACGATCGATCGCACCGCCGGCATGTCCTGGTATTCGAGGCGCCGGCCGATGGCGTAGGTCATCAGGTTCTCGGTGAAGGCGCGCAGCACCATGTCCTGGTGCTTCATCAGCGCGTCGCGGAGGCCGAGCGGGCCGTCCATCTTCGTGCCGTCGTAGAGGTTGCCGACCACGTCCACCGGCACTTCGTTGTCCTTGGTGCGCCAGGCGCCGGTGACGTCGAAGTTGTCGAGCGCCAGGCCCAGCGGATCGATCACGCGGTGGCACGAGGCGCAGTTCGGGCTCTTGCGATGCTCCTCCATGCGCTGGCGCGTGGAGAGGAGCTTGCCGGCCGCGGAGGACGTGACGGATTCGTCCAGCGCCGGCACGTTCGGCGGCGGCGGCGGCGGCGGCGTGCCGAGCAGCACTTCCATCACCCACTTGCCGCGCAGCACCGGCGAGGTGCGGTTGGCGACCGAGGTGAGCGTGAGGATGCTGCCCTGTCCCAGCAGGCCGCGGCGATAGGCCGGCAGGGTGACGCGGCGGAAGGCGTCGCCGTTGACGCCGGTGATGCCGTAGTGGCGCGCCAGGCGCTCGTTGACGAAGGTGTAGTCCGCGTTCAGCAGGTCCAGGACGTTGCGATCCTCGCGGACGATGCTGTCGAAGAAGAGCTCGGTTTCGCGGCGCATGGCGTCGCGGAGCGTTTCGTCGAAGAGCGGATACTCGGTGAACTCCGGATACAGCGTCTCGAGGTCCTGCAGCCGCAGCCACTGCGCGCCAAAGCGCGTGGCCAGCGCCTCGGAGCGCTTGTCGGCCAGCAGCCGGCGCGTCTGCTTCTCGATGCCGGCGCGCGTGGTGAGCTGCCCCAGCTCCGCGGCCTTGATCAGCTCCTGGTCCGGCCCGGTGCCCCAGACGAAGAACGACAGCCGCGACGCGAGGTCGAGGTCGGCCAGGCGATAGGCGCCGGTCGCCGACTCCGTCGCGGGACCGCCTTCCATGCGGAACACGAAGCGCGGGCTGACGAGGATGGACTGCAGCGCGAGGCGGATGCCGCCTTCGAAGTCGCTGGTCTTCGCGGCCCTCGTCGTAGAACTTCATCGCGTCCTGCAGGCCGGTGGCGCCGCCCTTGCCGCGATAGGCGCGCGTGGTCAGGTCGCGCAGGATCTTCGCCGCGCAGGCTTCCTCTTCCGCGGCGTTGGTCGGACGGCAGGTGAAGATCTTCTTGCGGCTCACCGTCTCCGACACGCCGGTCACCGAGTTCGGTCCGACGATGGTGAGGTCGCGCATGTGCGGGAGGGTGATGGTGCCGTAGCCGTCGCCGCCCTCGGCGGTGTTCTCGATCGGCGCGAGCAGGTCGTCCGCGGGCCCTTCGAGGCGCTGGATGAACGCGGCGGAGATGCGCTGCGGGCCGGCCTTGATGTGGATGGACGGCGTCCGCACCTCCATCCCGTTCTGACCCTTGTTCTGCCCGAAGTCCGTCTCGGTCATCGTCGGGGAGATGTCGAGGAGCGCGACGCGCTGGCCGTTGATCGAGACGTCCAGCTGCTCGGTGAAGCCCATGGACAGGAGCGGCTGGCGGCCGAACAGCCCGCCGAGCGCGGCGTAGATCATCGAGGCCTTGATCACGTACTCGCCGTCCGCGGGGAACACGTGGACGACGGAGATGCCGCCGCGGGTGCCGATGGGCGCGCCGGCGGCGCGGACCATCTGGTTGCGGCTGTGCTCGATCTTGAAGGTGGCGGACGTGGGGCTGGCGGTGCGATCGCCGACGGCCAGGCGGCTGATCTGGCTGGCCGCGCGCAGGTAGCCCTGCATCAACTGCGGCGAGAAGCTCTGGACGTCGGAGACGTTGTCGAAGCCGGCGCTGATGGTGTCGGGCGGGAGCCACGCGGCGACGTCCACCTCGAAGCCGAGGAGGTCCTCGACGGCGGCGGCGTACTCCGCGCGATTCAGCCGCTGGAACGGACGCCATCCGGGACGCGGCGTGGCGGCGGCCGCCTTGTCCATCGCGGTCTCGAGCGTGTTCACCATCGCCATCACGGTCGCATCGTCCGGGCGCGGCGCGCCGGAGGGCGGCATCATGCGGGCGCGAAGCTTGCGGATGATCTTCTCGGTGAGCTCGCCGTTCTCGTGGATCTTCGCGGCGTCGAAGTCGGCGAGCACGAGGCCGCCGGCCTTGGCGCGGGCGGAGTGGCAGGTGGTGCAGTACTTCCCGACCAGTTCGTTCTGGGCGGTGACCGGCATGGGCGCGGAGGTCGGCGATGCGATGTGCGACGCGGCTGGTTTCGGAACAGCGGGAGGCGTAGCAGCGGTGGACGCGGGTGCAGGACTGGCAGGGGCAGCCGGGCGCTGCCGAGCGTCGGTGGCGACACTGGATCCAGCAAGCAACGCAAGGACGACAACAGTCACCGCTCGACGCATACGGATCCTCGCCGCGCGATGCTGCCGCGCGGTTCCGACAAGTTGTTCCGGCAGGTGTCGACACCTCGGCCGGTCCATCCGGTGATGGTGAGGAGAAGGTAGGCCCGTGAAGGGCTGGCGTCAAGTGCTAACAGGGCCGGGGGGCCGCGCTTCGCGCGGTAGGGAAACGAGGCCGCGCTTCGCGCGGTAGGCGGCGCTTCGCGCCGTAGGCGAGAACAGGGTCGAGCTTAGCGCGGTTGGGGCAGACGGGCCGCGCCGGGGGAAGGCCGCGCTGAGCGCGGCGGCGCCAGACTGGTGCCTCGCGCGGCCACCGCGGATCCACTTCCTACGGCGCGTAAGCGCCGCCTATCTTTCCTCCCTTTCCTACCGCGCGCAGCGCGGCCTCTCTTGACATCTGATGCGTGATGCGTGATGCTGCCTCCCGTGCGCACCACCATGGATATCGCTGACGATGTGCTGCAGGCGGCGAGGGAGATGGCCGAATTGCGTGGGGAGACGCTGGGCGCGATGATCTCGGCGCTGGCGCGCAAGGGCCTCGAGGCTCCCGCGGCCGGCGGCCCTATCCGTAACGGCGTGCCGCTGCTTCCCCGCCGGAGCGAGGGCGCGCCGAAGCCGACAATGAAGCTGGTCAACGCGCTCCGCGACGAGGCGTGATGTCTCGGATGGCTTGCCCAACCAACCTGGTCCTGCGGGGGCTGGCCCGGTGACGGGTGCCCCGCGCGTAGGCCTGCTCGATGTCAACGTGCTGGTCGCACTGTTCGATCCCGATCACGTGCACCACGAGATGGCGCACGAGTGGTTCGCGGATCATCGCGAGCACGGCTGGGCGACCTGCCCGCTTACCGAGAACGGGTTCGTGCGAGTCGTGTCGAATCCGGCGTACGGCCTCGGCGGATTACGCCCCGACGGGGCGCTGACGCTGCTGAAGACGTTCCTCGGCGCCGGTCACCACGCGTTCTGGCGCGACGCGATCTCGATCACCAACGAGCGTCTGTTCGACCTCACCCAGGCCGCCGGTCATCGCCAGTTGACCGACATCTACCTGCTCGGAGTGGCAACGGCGCGGGACGGATGCCTGGTCACGTTCGACCGCAGCATTCCTCGCGCGACGGTGAAGGGCGCGGCGCCGGAGGCGCTTTGCCTCATTGCGCCGACGGACTGAGCACAACAAAAGGCCGCGCTTCGCGCGGTAGGAGGAGGGGCGGCGCTACGCGCCGTAGGGGGAAAGGCGCCCGCACGGCGCGCTCGAATGGCGGCTGGAAGATAGGTTTGGCCACCACAGCCCCGGTCGTTCACAGCGATCCGCGCCGGTCCGCGTTCTTCTCGATGAACAGCTGCCGCGGCAGCTCGCCCGACATCCCGTCGGACACGAGGTCCTGAGGGTCCAGCAGCATGCGTGGGCCGGTTGAACGGCGGTCCTACTGTCAACGGCCGAAGCCGCCGGCTTCAACATCTTCGTCACTGGCGACCGGAACGTCGGACACCAGCGGAAGCTGGCCGGCTGCCACTTCGGCGTGATTGCTGTCGCCGCCGTCAGCAATGCGGACGATCTGAGCCGTTCCGATCGAAACGGCTGACGGCTATCGCAAAGCAAGTGGCCGGGAATACCGTTCCCAGGACAGATTTCTGCGGCAGCAGCACCCTGGGACCGCGAGGGCACCGTCAAGGCCGGCCGTTGTCGCCTCCAACCACAGTTCCGCTCGAATGCGAATGCCAGCCGTCCTGATTCCGGGCACGTGTTACTCAGAGGTGAGACGATCGAAACATGCCTGCCGTCTAACTAAAAGAGACGGCCACACTAACCATGCTACGAGAACGGCATCTACGACTCACACCGGCCGCAGCATTGTGGACTCACTCTAGTTCCACAAGACAGATAAGACCGCGCAGATGTAACGCGAACGAACTTCAATTGTCCAGCCCAACCATAGAGTGCGTGAGAGCAGGTCGGTCGGTTTGTCGCACAGCACACACCCTAGACAGCGCTGAATGAACGTATCGAGAAAAGCCCCTGCGTGTTAGTCTCCACCGGACTGAGCAATTCAGTGTTCGTGGGCAACAACGAGCCACCTTGACAATATGAACGAGGCCGTGATGTTTAAACATCTTCCGTTAGTACTGACCGGGTGTCTCTTGATTGTGCTTCTGGTATCTGGTTCAACGTTGGCATCAAAACAATCGAGGCCTACCGTGACGTCTTTTGAGAGAGCTGCTAAGACCGCCCACGCCGAACTGCTTCAGGCCGCGCGTGCCGCACGAACGAACGAGCCTGAAGCAGTGCGCGGGTTAGTCAGGCAGGTCCTTCGGGCGTCAGAGTTCCTGTCTTCAGTGCCTTCATCAGTCGAGGACCGACTCGTTCGAGCCGAACTGTCACTGAGAAACGGAAGCAGCCGTGGTGTCAGCAGCGAAAGCATTGTTTCAGCAATCAATGATGCGGTTGAGCGTTGGAAGCTGCCACCGTACTTTCGGATGTCTCTGGGGCAGCTTCAGATGTTCCGGAGCACGAGAGCTTTTCTTCTGCGTGACTTCGTCAAGGTGGGTTTCTCGACCGGGCAGGAATCAGAGAGACTGTCGCCGGCTGAGGCTCTGTTCGTAGTGACCGACCTAGCCAAGCAAAAGCACTTCATAGAAGAGAACCAAGTTGAGCCTGAGGTCTGGGAGGCTCGGACGCGGCAACGTTTGGAGGAGCACCAAGCGGCTGAGCGTGAGCGACGCGAGCGAGGGGAGAGTCCCGACGCCCGCACTCAGTTTGGTGTGAGTGTCGCTCGAGTCTCGCCACCGCCATTGTTAGGTGTAGACCTGTCGACGGAGGATAGCGTCGCCGTCAGCGAGCTCAACCGGCTTCTTGATGCGATGGGTGTTCACAAGTGACAAGGATCTGGGGAATAGACATGACGTTACGTGCAAACCTCCTCAGTGTTGTTCTCGTAGCCGTCCTGAGTGGGCCATCACTGGGATGCGGCTCCGTCTTTGAGCTTCCACCTGGAGTGTGGGTTGCGACTCAGACTCGCTATGGGATCCTGACACCGATCGGGGTGACGGATCTGGGACCCGCCGGCAGCACGATGGTGTCGATGCAGCTTAATCAGGGGGCGCAGAGCCACGTCGGATGGGTCCAAGCTTACCCCTACGTTCGAACAGCGCCGGGTGACGGATCGTACTTCATGATGGAGGCATGGCTCCCGGGAAGCTGGGCCTTCTATTGGCACGAGTGGCCGTGTCTCAACATGCAAGCCTCTGAATGGCTACAAAACCACGATTTTAAAACCTTCTACTGTCACGGAGCTGCTTCGGACGCGATGATGTACGCGGTCGATACCAATGGGAACCTTATCTATACAGGAGGCGGAGATAAGCTGATCGACTCGTTCAACGGTCAGATGTATCCGAACGAATGCCGCACCTCAGGCGATGGCCGTTTCGATCTGTGCTATCAGAGTGACGGGAATCTGGTTCTCTATGATGGTTCAACTGCTGTCTGGGCGAGCGCCACCAATGGAACGTCACCGGGCCACGTGTCCATGCAACCGGACGGCAACCTTGTCCTATACGATGCTGGTAATTATCCCAGGTGGCACTCGAACACCTTCGGTCAGCCTGGCAACTTCGTTGTAGTTCAGTCAAACCGTTGCGCCCTAATGTACTCGGGAGACGGCTCGTATATTCCGTGGGGAACTTCGAGCTGCTACTCGGCTGGAGGAACTACTCAGCAGCCTCCAATTGCGCCTCACTACTTCCATCTTCCGAAAGGTGGATACGATGTCCGCAATGGCAGAGACACGCAGCCGGCGGCCGCGTCGGCGGTTCACGGATGAATTCAAGCAGCAGGCCGTCCGCCTAGTGCTCGACGAGGGCAAGAGCGTCACGGCGGTGGCGCGCGAGCTCGACCTGGTCGCCGTCGGCGCTGGGCCAGTGGGTCAAGCAGGCGCAGGCGGATCGCTCGAAGGGCCGCACCGGGCTGACGACCGCCGAGCGCGAGGAGCTGGCGCGGCTGCGCAAAGAGAATCGGATCCTCCAAGAAGAGCGAGACATCCTAAAAAAAGCCACGGCGTTCTTCGCGAAGCAGAGCCGATGAGGTTTGCCTTCATCGCGGCGAAGAAGGCCGAGCACCGTGTGACGATTCTCTGCCGCTGTATGCGCGTGACCCGCAGTGGCTTCTACGCGTGGGCGCGACGCGGGCTGTCGGCGCGGGCGCAGCGTGATCTGGTGTTGCGGACGAAGCTGCGCGCGTTTCATGCGGCGAGCGGTCAGCGTCTACGGTCGTCCGCGCTTGTGGAAGGACCTGCGCGAGGACGGCGAAGCCGTCAGCGAAAAGCGCGTCGCGCCGCCTGATGCGGGAGGAGCAGATCCAGGGCCAGGTCGCCGAAGCGCTTCAAGCAGACGACCAACAGCGATCACGACGATCCGATCGCGGCGAATGTGCTCGACCGCGACTTCACCGCGGCGGCGCCGAATCAGCGCTGGGTCGGCGACACCACCGAGTTCGTGATCGGCGAGCACGCCAAGCTGTATCTGGCGGCGATTCTCGATCTGTATTCGCGGTTCGTCGTCGGGCTGGGCGATCAGCGCCGTCAACGATCGCCGGCTCACGCTGAAGGCGCTCGAGATGGCGGTGCAGCGGCGCTGTCCCGAGCCGGGGCTGCTGCATCATTCGGATCGCGGCTGCACGTACACCTGCGAGGACTACCAGGCGTATCTGGCGTCGCACGGCATCACGTGCAGCATGAGTCGTCGGGCGGACTGCTACGAAGCTCGTCCGTTAGCGGCAGCAGTGTGACCTTGTGGTGGACGCCCCCGCCGGGGCCGATCTACGACTACAGAATTGACGCCGGAAGCGCGCCGGGCCAGAGCAATGTTGCAAGCTTTCAGCTGGGAAATCAGTCGAGCCACATTGTGTATGGCGTTGGGCCGGGAACATACTATGCTCGCGTGACTGCGAGGAATGGGGGCGGGGAGAGTCCTCCATCAAATGAAATAATGATCGTAGTCCCGTAGCGTTGCACCCGGCCCGTCGGGACGTCTTCCGGCTTAAGCTGGACGCGCTGCAGTTACGGTCGTCGTTCTTCGGGATCTTCGCGGCGTTCGAATTCGGCGTGCCCCAGGCCGCCGGCTTTGGCGCACCAGGTGACGCAGGACTTGCCAGGAGCCGCGTTCTGGTCGTCGACGAACATCCGGGCGACGCGTGCTGGGCCCTCCGCTTCCGCCTGCCCCGTCTGCTTACCTTGGTGAAAGCCGATAGGCTCGGCACAACTTTGGCACGGCTTCGTCGGGCCCATTGCCGGATGGGCGCCGACACACCTCGGGCAGTCCATCCGGAGCTGTTCGATCCCGCTCACGTGCACCACGAGGTGGCGCACGACTGGTTCGCGGACCATCGGGAGCAGGGTTGAGCGACCTGCCCGCTCACCGAGAACGGGTTCGTGCGGGTGGTATCGAATCCGGCGTACGGCCTCGGAGGGTTACGCCCCGACGGGGCGCTGACGCTGCTGAAGACGTTCCTCGGCGCCGGTCACCACGCGTTCTGGCGCGACGCTATTTCTCTCACCGACGAACGTCTGTTCGACCTCACCCGTGCCGCCGGCCATCGCCAGTTGACCGACATCTACCTGCTCGGCGTGGCGACGGCGCGGGACGGATGCCTGGTCACGTTCGACCGCAGCATTCCTCGCGCCGCGGTGAAGGGGGCCGGACCAGAGGCGCTTTGTCTGATTGCGCCGACAGAATAGGCGGCGCTGCGCGCCGTAGGGGTGGACAGGGCGGCGCTACCGCGCCGTACCGAGGGAACGGACAGGCCGCGCTGCCGGGGACTCACGCCCTTCATGCGCGACGCGAGTTCACGGAACTGAGCGTCGTCGTCGATCCGCAGGCCGTTGAGGTCCGGCCGTTTCGACCAACCGACAACCCTTCGGCCGGGCTCAGGGTTGTCCTGAGCTTGTCGAAGGACAACCGCTGCGAAGCGGTACCACTCGGCATGTTTGAGCGGGGCGAAGGAAGGCGAGTTTGCCCAAGTGCATGTGAACGCCCGGAGCGGCGGTTGACCGGCCGACCTCGCCGGACTGTGGAGCGACGACGACGCTCAGCCTGGCTGGAACGAGCGGCGCACATCGGACTGCCGGACACGCTGGACGGCGCTACCATCTGTCCGCCGCTCGCCGCTATTCCGCCTTCGCCACGATCACCGTCTCCGGCGTCGGCAGCGCGTGCGCCGTGACCCCGCTGAAGCCCGCGCCCTGGAGTTGATCGCGCAGCTCGTCCAGCGTGTAGGCATCACCAGCCGGCGTGCCCGCCAGCATCGTCAGGCTGAAGCCGGCGGCGATCGGCGGGGTGACGCGATCGGCGTTGGGCACCATCTCGAGCACGACCACGCGTCCTCCGGGCTTCAGCGCCGCGCGCACCTTCTTCAGAGAACGCCGTGCAGGTGGCGTGATCGAAGTGGTGCAGGAAGTTGGTGACGAGCGCGATGTCGAAGCCGGTGCCGAACTCCACGGCGAACGCATCGCCCGGGTGCGGGTGCAGACGGCCGTCCACGCCGGCCGCGCGCGCGTGTTCCTGGGCGACGCCGAGGACCGGCGCCCAGTCCACCGCCGTGACCTCGACCTGCGGGTTGCGCTGCGCGAGCGTGATCCCGAACATGCCGTGCCCCGCGGCGATATCCAGCACGCGCGTCGGGCCAGCCGACGCGATGTCGAGGATGTCGGCGATGCCGACCGCGGCCGGCATCATCATCGGCACCATGGCCCGCGCGAACTCGATCCAGATGGGATTCTCCGGTGCGACCGTGTTTCCAGACTCCGCGACATGGCCGCTCCGGACGGTCTCCGTCAGGTTGTCGAAGTTGGTTTTCAGGCCAGGCATCATCAGGAAATTCGCAATCGAGCCCATGTAGGCGGGCGACTGCTGGCTCAGGAACATCGCCGTGGCCGGAGGGAGCTGATACCGGCCGTCTGCTTTTGCGAGGAGCCCGATGGTGGTCAGGTAATCGCAGAGGATGCGGATGCCGCGTTCGGAGGCCCCGCAGCGCGCTGCCGCGGTGGACGTGGTGTCCGCGCCTTGATCGATGGCGGTGAACAGGTTCAGATCAATGGCCGACTTCAGTGCGGCTGAGCGCTGGTACGCCCAGATGGTATCGAACACCAGTTCCGGAGAGGGCATCGGCGATTGGGACATGGGGGACTCCTGACAGGCTTGGGGCTCGGGGTCTGGGCTGGAGGGGCGGAATTATAGCGCCAGAGCTGAGCCTCCGTCAGGGTTCATCATGCGAGCCTGCGCTGATCGACGCGGTGGCCGCGGTTTGCGACCTGTTCAGCGCGATGCGTCGCCGACGCGCAACACCTGCACGCGGGCTGTCTGGCGGCCGAATCGCTTCGCCGCGTCGCAGTCGGCCATGAAGATGTCGATGATGCGCCCCTTCACCGCGCTGCCCGTGTCCTCCACGTCGTAGGTGCCGTTGTGGCGCCCCGCGAGCCCCTCGACGCGGATGCGGCTGCCAAGCGGCAGCACGTCCGGGTCGGCAGCGACGATGCCACGCCTGGTCTGCACCCCCGAGGCGGTCTCGCCCTGATCGCAATAGGCGGTCACCTCCACCTGGAGTGTCCTGATGGGCGGCGTCCTTTGGGCAGAGGCGCCGAACGCGCACCCCATATTGGCGGAGATGGCCAGCGCAAGCACGATCCTCGTCATCATGACCGTTGAGCATCCAATCAACGTGCCACGCAGACCCAAGGCCCCTTCACTGCTGCTGCTGTGCCGCCCAGCACCGTCGTCAGCTCGTTCACGCCCTGCTTGAACAGGTCGATGATCTTCCCGCTGGTGCGGAACTCGTCCAGGATCGCGGCGCGGCGGCTGGTGCGCAGGTCGCCGATGACATACGCCAGCATCGTCGCCATGACGCGACCTTCTTCCGTGTTCGTCGCCTCGAAGCGGCGGCGGAAACCCTGCAGCACCGGCTCGAACGCCGCGTCGTGCCAGCGCTGCACGCCGGCTTCAATCTGCAGGAACTCGTCGAGCGTGGCGGCATAGTCGGCGCTCGGCGGCTGGTGCCAGAACGCGACGTCGCGGCCGAACTCCGGCACGCGCATCGGCAGGTAGAGCGTCGCCTTCGCCGGCACCGAGCGTTGCAGCGCCGGGTTGAAGCGCTGCACTTCGGCGGCCGTCAGCTTCGTCCGCCTGGTGATCTCGCCCATCGGGATCAGCCGGGACGTCCGCATCGCCTCGATGCGCTCCTGCGGCACATCGTCCCGGATCCGCTTCACCGTGATGGTGTTGCCGAACACCATCTCCGCGTAGCGGAACGAGCGGATCCCGTAGGTGCGATACAGGTCGCGATAGCGCTGCAGCGCCACGTTCCGCAGGTCGCGCGCGAACTGCGAGCCCATCAGGTACTGCTCACGCGGCGTGGTGCCGCCCAGGCGCTCGCCGTTGATGATCGTCCGGCCGACGTTGACGCCGCCCGAGTGGTGCTCCGACAGCGCCGGGATGAAGCTGCCGTACATGGTCGCGAGGATGGACAGGTAGGCCGCGCAGTACGGCGCCTGCGTCGTCTGGTTGTAGGCCTCGATGTGCTCGGGCGACAGGCGGTTCAGCGTGTCCCAGTTCCGGCGCAGGAACTGGCACAGGCCGAGGGCGTTGGCGCGCGAGCGGGCAGTGCCGTTCAGGCCGGACTCGAGGACCGCCTGCGCCAGGCCGATATCGGCCGGCACGCCGAAGCGCTCGTAAATCTGGCTCCACTCGCCCAGGAACGGCCCGTACTTCGGCACGTTGGGCAGCAGGAACAACCCGCGCGTCGGGTTGCTCAGCAGGGGCCCGATGGTCGGCTCGAGCCGGCGCACTACCTCGTCGCGCCGATCGTCCAGCCGCAGCGGAAACGGCCGGCCGCCAAGGGTGGCCGACATCGCCGGGTCCACCCACAGGCCGTCCTTCAGCCAGTCGCCGCCCTTGGCCGGGAACGTGACCACCAGCCGCCCGTCCTGGGCGCTGCCAAAGGCGATGCGGCCGTCGGAGATGGTGAAGATGTGCTGCCAGAACGGATAGGCGGGCCTGAACTCCTGGACCACCGCGAGGTCGGCCTGCAGGCGCGCCTCGACCCGGTTCGCCGGCTGAGCCGCCACGGTGAGGCCGTGGGCGATGCCAACGAGCGCAATCAACAGCAGCTGCGTGCCCGTACGCCGCGGATCCAAGGGTTCTGCTTAATGTATCGGTCCGGGCGCAGAGGTCAAGCAGGGAGTTTGCACGGAAAGGGACGCGGCCAGGCTTGGCGGCCCGGCACCGGATCCTACGTCGGCGGCTTCACCGTCGTCTCGGTCGCGACCCCGAACTTGCGATATTCCGAGTACTCCGAAGTGCCGCCCAGGCGCAGCACCTTCACCAGGGCCACCCGCGCGCTGCCCTGGTAGCTGGCGGACGCCGGCAGCCACTCCTCGCCGTTCACCTTGCGCCGCTCGAACGACGCCTTCGAGCCCTTGTGGACGCGGGCGAGCAGGCCCAGCCCGAAGGACACGGTCTCCTGGGCCTCGGCCTCGAGGCGGACCAGTTCGTACTCCGACTCGCTGAGCCAGGCCTTGCCCGCGAACTTCTGCATGATCCTGCCGTCGCGGGTGCGGGGCCGAACGTTCTTCTTCGGCGTGAACGAAAAGACGATGGTCTCGTGCCCGCCGAGGGTTTCGCGGCCCAGCATCTTGAAATCGTAGACCAGCAGCGCGTCGTTGATGCTCTGCTCCACCTCGCGGCGTTCGTCGGCGCCCTTCTTTGCCTGCTCCGCGGCGGCCTTGGCGGGATTCTGCTCGCGCTTCTTGACGTAGGCCATCACCTTCTTCTGGCGCTCGCGATCCTGCTTGTCGAGCTCGGCCTGGGAGACCGGCACGCCGTTCTTCACGATGAGCCGTTTCCAGCGGAATTCGTTGGGCAGCGCCGGGTAGCTCTCGAAGACGCTGACCTCTTCGTTCGTGGTCCTGCCGCTGGCGTCGAGCTTCATCTCGCGGCGCGTCTCCTTGTAGACGTAGCCGCTCTGGCGCATCTCGTCCGGCTGGAGGCGCTTGCGCACCTCGGCCAGGAAAGCCTGCTGATCGGGAAGTGGGCGGTCCTGGCTGGACAGCGGGGCGGCAGCACCAAACACCAGACAAGCGAGCACGAACGGGGCAAAACCAGGACGGACGACGAAGCCCATGAACTATTGGACTCTGAAAAGGGTCATCCTGCTCACGCGAATCAACCCTTGGGCGCCCATTTCCGTCTATCCCCACGAGGTAACCATGACCCGCTTTGCCCGTTCGATTCGCTTGACGCTTCCGCTGTTCGTCGCGGCGCTCGTCACTACCGCCGTCCCTGCCGGCGCCCAGTCGAAGCAGGAAGAAACGTTCGACCGCACGCTCTCGGTCCAGCCCGGCGGCATACTGCGCCTGAAGACGTTCTCGGGCCGCGTGAACATTCGCGGCACTGGCGGCAATCAGGTGGTGATCCACGCCGTGCGCCGCGCGCGCGCCGATCGGCTGCGCGAGATCACGCTCGAGGTGGCGCAGAGCGGCAACAGCATCGAGATCGAGGCCAACCAGCGGTCCGTGGAACGCGATAACGACAACGTGGTCGAGACCGACTTCGACATCCAGGTGCCGGCGACGATGCGGCTGGACGTGAACTCGTTCAGCGCGCCGATCGAGGTGGAGAACGTGCAGGGCGCGCACCGGCTGAAGACGTTCAGCGCCGATATCACGCTCAGTGCCGGCGCCTGGAACGAGAGCGACGGCCTGGACATCGACAGCTTCAGCGGCGACGTCCGGCTGCGGCTGCCCGACAACGCGCGCGGCTCGCTCAACTTCGACAGCTTCAGCGGCCACTTCGACAGCGACCTGCCGGTGACGCTGCAGTCGAGCAGCAAGCGCAACTTCCGCGGCGACCTGAACGGCGGCGGCAGCGCCAGCTTCCGGGTGAAGACGTTCAGTGGGGACGCGTCGATCAAGAGGTAGGGGTCAGGGGTCAGGGACCACGGGTCCAGTGTCCGCCGACAGGAACTCGTCGATCTCCCCGCTGCGCGCCTCGGCGTCTTCCTCGCCCAGCGCCACCAGCCGGGCGATGTAGTCTGGCTGGAACATCAGCAGGCTGAGCATGTCGTTCGACCGCGTCTCGCGGCTGCCGAGGCCTCGCACGAGGAACCGGAACGGGCGCGGCAGGTCGGCTTCGAACTCGTTGGCCAGCCGGCCGAGATCGCGCGATGGCCGCATGATGAACAGGTCGATGTGCTCGAGGCCTTCTCGCTCGTCGGGCGGCAGCTTCGCGAGCAGCCGGTTCAGCTGCTGCAGCCGCAGCGCATCGGCGTCGAGCTGGTCCAGGAAGATCGCGTTCAACAGCACGCCGGCGACCTGCGCGGGAGGCGGATAACCTTCCACGGCGGACGGCACGGCCTGGGTGCGCGACCGCGGATAGCGAGTGTGCACCGCGAAGATGCGCCGCGCGCCCAGGTGAATCGCGGGCGAAAACGGCGCCGTGAGGCGGATGCCACCGTCGCCGTACCACGCCTCTTCGACCTTCACCGCCGGGAAGAAGAGCGGCAGCGCGGACGAAGCCATCACGTGATCGACGCGCAGGCAGCCGCTTTCGCTGTGCCGGCGCGGCCCCTCCCAGTCCATCACGCCGCAGCCTTCGCGGTTCTCCACCCACGTCACCGACTGCCCCGTCGTGTAGCTGGATGCGGTGAGCGCCACCGCGTTCAGGCGCCCTGCCGCGAGGTTGCGCGCGATACCCGGCACCGACCCATCGGCATCGGGCTGCATCGTCTCCTCGAGCAGCCGACGGAGCGGCGCGGTGTCCACCAGGCTGCGGACGCGCGGCGAGGGGCCGCCGCCGCCCAGCAGCTTGGCGCCCCAGCGCGTGACCCGCGATGACAGCCCCAGGGGCCCCACCTTGAACACCTTGTCAATGCGAAGGTTCAGCCAGATGTCGGTGAGGCTCGCCACCGAGGCGGCGAAGTTGGCCTCGCGCTTCGCGAGATGCATGGCGATGAGGCCGCCGGCCGACACGCCGGTGAGGATCCCAGGGGCGAGATTCGGATGGCGCGAGGCGATGTGCCGCATCACGCCCACCTGATAGGCCGCGCGGGCGCCGCCGCCACCGAGCACCAGGACCAGCCGTGGGTCCGTCGTCTGCTTGCCTGCGCCTCCGTGCTTCATTGACTCGAGATGTGTGCGCGTCAGCGGCCGCCGGGCGGCAGGTGATCGAGGAAGTAGCGCGCGATCAGCCGATGGATGTGCGGCGTAGTGCCTGCCCCCTCGGAAATCGCGTGCGTGCGATTGGGGTAGACCATCACATCGAACGGCTTGCCGAGCGCGACCAGCCGGTTGATGAGCACCTCGGTCCCCTGATAGTGCACGTTATCGTCGCCGGTGCCGTGGATGACGAGCAGCTTCCCCTTCAGTCCCTCGGCGAAGTTGATCGGCGATCCACGCCTGTAGCCGTCCACGTTCTCCTGCGGCAGTCCCATGTAGCGTTCCTGATAGATCGTGTCGTACAGCTTCTGGTCCGGCACCGGCGCCACCGACACGCCGACGTGGAACACGTCCGGGTAGCGGAACATCGTATTCAACGTGTTCGATCCGCCGCCGCTCCACCCCCACACGCCGATACGCTCGGGATCCATATAGCTGTTGCGCGCTGTCAGGGCCCGCACCGCCGCGGCCTGCTCTTTCGCGGACAACTCACCCACCGCGCCGTACACCACCTTGCGCCACGCCGCGCCCTTCGGCGCCGGGGTCCCGCGGTTGTCCACGCTGACAACGATGTAGCCGGCCTCGGCAAGGGCGCGATGGAACAGCATCCGGCCGCCGCCCCAGCTGTCGGTGACCGTCTGACTTGCCGGCTCGCCGTAGACGAACACGATCACGGGGTAGCGCTTCGACGCGTCCAGATGCGTCGGCTTCAACATCCACCCGTCCAGCGTCACCCCATCGTCCACGCCGATGGTGAAGAACTCCACCGGCGGCAGCACCAGCGGCGTCACTTTCTTCACGAGCGCCGTGGTGTCCGTGAGAGGGCGCAGCGCGGTGTGCGCCGGTAGCGCGACGACGTCGGTCACCGGCGGCACGTCGAAGCGCGAGTAGGTGTGAAACGCCATCTTGCCGCCCGGCGCCACCACGTACCGATGCGTGCCGGGCTGGGTCACGGGCGTCATCCGCTCGGGCGTGCCGGATCCGTCCAGCTTCGACCGATACAGGTAGCGCTGCGTGGCGTTGTGCGGCGAGGCGATGAAATAGATCCAGCCGTCGGCCTCGTCGAGCCCCGCCACCTCCAGCACGTCGGCATCGAAGCGCGTGATCAGTCGAGGCTCGCCGCCTTCACTCCCGGCACCTGCGCCCTCGCGCGGGACGCGGTAGACGTGACGCCAGCCGTCGCGCTCGCTCAGCCACAGGAACGCGCGGCCGTTCTCGACCCACTGCACTTCGTCGACGACGTCCACCCACGACTTCGACTCGTCGCGGAACACGCGGCTCGTCTCGCCGGAGCGAGCGTCGGCGACCAGGAAGTCGTTCTGATTCTGCAGCCGGTTCAACTGCTGGATGGAGAGCCGCCGGTTGTCGATCCACTCCATCCGCGCGAGGTAGGTCTGGCGCGGATCGCCCGGCGTCTGCATCCACTTGGTCTTGCCGCCATCGGCCTTGACCACGCCGATGCGCACGGCGGAGTTGGTGGTGCCGGCCTTCGGATAAGGAATCGTCGTCAGCGCCGGGTAGATGGAGTCGGTGTTATTGATCAGCGTGAACAGGCTGACGCCAGTGCTGTCGAACTGCCAGTAGGCGATGGCGCGGCCGTCCGGGCTCCAGCGGAACGCGTCGCGCACGCCGAGCTCTTCCTCGTAGACCCAGTCCGAGGTGCCATTGATGGTGGTCGTCGTTCCATCAGTCGTGAGCTGGGTGATGCGGTGGTCCGACAACCGCTCGACATAGATGTTGTTGGCGCGCACATAGGCCACGCGCGTGGCGTCCGGCGAGAACTTCGCGAACATCAGCGACGAGGCCGGCGCGCTGCCGCCGAGTTTCGTGAGCGTGCCATCCTCCACGCCCAGCACCCAGTAGTCGCCGCGCGTGTTATCGCGCCACACCTTCTTCGTGTTCGTGAAGATCAGCAGGCGACGACCGTCGGCGGACCACGTGTAGTCGTCGATCGCGAGTCCGGTCTTCTCGCCGGGCGGCACCAGGCGCGAGCCGGCGACCAGCACGCTGCGGGCGCCGGTGGCGGCGTCGTAGCGCACGATGTCGGATGCGCCGGGTGCATCGGCGGACGGCTCGACCGTCGAATAGCTGATGCCGTCCGGGCGCCAGCGCGCCGGCCCGAAGCGCGGCACGGCGTAGTCGTTGGTCTCGAAGATGCGCCCGATCTGCTCGTTCAGCGCACGCGCCCGATCGTCCTGCTGGGCCATCGTGGCTGCGCCGGCAAGAATCAGCGCGGCGAGGGTGAGGAGGGGGCGGCGGCTGGGGATCATAGTGGTCTTGGGTCTTGGGTCTTGGGTCTTGCTTGCCGCGCCGAAGCCTTTGGCGAAGGCGGGGCGCTAGTCGAACGACCACAGCGTGAGCGACGAGACGTCCTTCACGTAGATGCGGCCGGCGGCAATCACGGGTTGGGCCCAGGTGGCGCTGGTCGCCACCTCGTAGCGCGTCACCAGTTCGAAGCCGGTGCGGCTCGCCCGCATCACGACCAGTTCGCCATCTTCCTCGAGCGAGAACAGGGTGTCGCCGGCGCGCGAGATGGCGGCGTGCTCGGCGCGGCGCGGCTCGCCTGTCCACAGAACCTTGCCGGACTCGAGATCGAGCGCGAAGTACTGCCCGCGGTTCAGGTGCGAGAGGCCGTACAGCACGCCGTCCACGGTCACGCAGTCGCTCATGTTCACCGAGACCTCGTCGGTGTGCCACACGTTCGCGGTGGTCCACTCGCCGGCCTTCGGCACCACGCGGAAGGCGGTGATGCCGTTGGCGCGCCCGGATTCAATCACCATGTCCTTGTAGAACAGCGGCGTCTGGCTGGTCGTCGTCGCCGGCGTCGTGTAGGGACGGCGCCACAGCAGCGTGCCATCGGCGACCGACACGCCGACGAAGTTCTGCTGCGTGAACGTCACCACCTGCCGGACGCCGCCGAGCGTGGTGACGAGCGGCGATCCGTACGCGGGGCCGTCGCCGGTCCAGCGCCAGCGGATCTTCCCCGACGCCACGTCGAAGGCGGTGAGCGCGCCGTCGTCCTGCCCACCCATGTGGACGATGACGAGGTCGCCGTCGACCACGGGTGACATGGCGGTGTGGTACTGCGGCTCCACGGGCATCGGGACGGCCTGCCACAGCACGTCGCCGCTGGCCGCGTCGAAGGCCAGGACCACGCCGGTCATGCCGAGGGTGAAGATGCGGCCGTTGGCGAAGGTGGGCGTGGACTTCGGGCCCGGACCGTGGGCGCGGGTGGCCGGATTCATCGTGAACTTCGAGGGATAGGCCGCGCGCCAGGCCTGTTTCGCGGTGGCGGCGTCGAACGCGGTGAGGACCTCTTCGTCGCCCTGGCGGGTGAAGGTGTAGACACGGTCGCCGACCAGGAGCGGCGTGGCGTAACCGGTGCCGACGTCCACCTGCCAGCGCCGCGTCAGGGCCGGTGGCCAGGCGACGGGCGCCTTGAACGCGACGATCGCGCCGTCGCGATTGGGCCCGCGCCACTGCGGCCAGTCCTGCGCCGCCAGCGCTGACGCCGTGAGCACGGTCAGCGCAGCCATCGTCGCTGCGTGTCCTGCGCGGTTTCGCCCAGTCATCGAGGAAGCCTCTCTACCGGTATCCGGTGTCCGGTCTGCCGGTGCCGGTTGCCGGCCGCCGGTTGCCTTGGCCGGTTACGATATCACCCGTGTTCGATGTCGTCGGGATTGGCGCCAACTCCGTTGATTACGTCTACCGTCTGCCGGTGGCGCCGGATTTCCGGGGACCGCACTCCAAGCTCAGGCTTACCGGTCATTCCATTTCGTGCGGTGGCCAGGTGGCGACGGCCATGGCGGCGTGCGCGGCGTTAGGCCTGAAGGCCGCCTACGCAGGAGCGGTCGGCACTGACGAGAACGCACGGCGCGTCGAAGCCGCCCTCGCCTCGCGCGGGGTGGACCTGTCGCTGCTGGTGCGGCAGCCGGGCGGTAATCAGTTCGCGGCGATCCTGATCGACAACGACTCGGGCGAGCGCGTCGTGCTGTGGGATCGCCCCGATTCGCTGCTGCTCGCCGACACCGACTTGCCGACCGAGGCGCTGCGCTCTGCGCGGGTGGTGCTGGTGGACGACGTCGATCCGCGCGCCAGCCTGGCGGCGGCGCGCATCGCGGCGGGCGCGGGCGTGATCGTGACGACCGACCTCGATCACGTCACGCCGTTCACCGAGCCGCTGATCCGCACCGCGTCCCACCCCATCCTGTCGGAGCACCTGCCGCAGGCGTTGACTGGGGAGGCGGATCTGGAGCGCGCGCTGCGCCAGCTGCGCGCGTGGAACCCGGGATTGCTGACGGTGACCGTGGGCGAGCGCGGGGCGGTGGCCCTCGATGGCGATCGCTTCGTGCGAGTAGAAGGGTTCCGCGTGGCCGCCGTGGACACCACCGGCTCCGGCGACGTGTTCCGCGGCGCGTTCATCGCCGGCCTCCTGCAAGGGCGTTCCACCGAGGACCTGCTCCGCTTCGCCAACGCCGCCGCGGCGGTGAGCTGCACGAAGGCCGGAGCGCTGGACGGCGTGCCGGCAGCGCACGAAGTGCAGAAACTGCTGCAATAACCGGGGGATCGTGCCAGGCCCCAGGATCGGCGGCAAAAACTGCTGCAAATACCGGGGTATCGTGCCAGGCCCCGCGGGTACGCTAGTCTGCCAAGGCCTATGCACACCGGCTCCTATATCAACGGCACCTGGTTTCATCCCGCGTCCACCGAGGTCGCGCGCAACATCAACCCGGCCGACACCTCGGACGTCATCGCCGAGTTCCCGCTCGCCACCGCCGCCGACGTCGGCCGCGCCATCGAGGCCGCCACCGCCGCGTGGCCGGCATGGAAGAAGACGCCCGGGCCCGAGCGGGGACGGGTGCTGTGGCGCGCCGCCGAGATCGCCCGCCGCCGCGCCGACGAGATCGCCCGGACCCTGACCCGCGAAGAGGGCAAGGTACTGAGGGAGGCCAAAGGCGAGGTCACCAAGGGCATCTCGCTGCTCGAGTACTACGCCGGCGAAGGCTTCCGCATGCACGGCAGGACGCTGCCGTCGGAAGCGCGCGATACGTTCGCCTACACGCTGCGCCAGCCGCTGGGCGTGGTGGGGCTGATCGCGCCGTGGAACTTTCCCTGGGCGATCCCGGTCTGGAAGTCGGCCCCCGCGCTGGTCGCCGGCAACTGCGTCGTCTTCAAGCCGTCGGAACTCGTGCCTGCGACCGCGGCACTCCTGGCCGAGGTCTACGAAGAGGCCGGGATGCCGCCCGGCGTCTTCAACATGGTCGTCGGCACCGGTCCCGAAGTCGGCGAGGCGATGGTGCACGCGCACGCGCTCCGCGCCATCTCGTTCACGGGATCGAACCGGGTCGGCGGCGAGCTCTACGTGAAGGCGGCGCAGCGCGGCGCCAAGGTCACCTGCGAGATGGGCGGCAAGAACGCCGTGATCGTGATGCCGGACGCCGACCTCGACAAGGCCGCCGCGGCCATTCATGGCGGCGCGTTCGGCTCCACCGGGCAGCGCTGCACGGCCACTTCGCGCGTCATCGCGCATCCCGACATCAAGCGCGCGCTGGTCGAGCGGCTGGTGGCGTCCGCCCAGCAAATCAAAGTCGGCCCCGGACTCGACACGACGATGGACATGGGACCGTCGATTGCCGACAAGCAGTGGTCGACGGTGATGGGCTACATCGAGGCCGGCAAGAAGGAAGGGGCGACGCTCCTCACCGGCGGCATGCGCCCGGACCACCTGGCGCAGGGCTACTTCATCGCCCCCACCATCTTCGACGATGTCGAACCAGGGATGCGGATCTTCAAGGAAGAGATCTTCGGGCCGGTGCTGTCCGTGGCCGTGGCGTCGACACTGGAAGAGGCGCTGACCAAGGCCAACGGCGTCGAGTACGGCCTGACGACCTCCATCTTCACGCAGGACATCACCGCGGTGATGCGCTTCATCGAGGACGTGGAAGTCGGCATGGTGCACGTGAACGAGCCGACCGTGGGCGGCGAAGCGCAGCTGCCGTTCGGCGGGACCAAGTCCACCGGTGTGGGCGAGCGCGAGATGGCGGAGGAAGGGCTGAACTTCTTCACCGACATCAAGACCGTGTTCATCAACTACTCGGGGAAGGCCGATCGCTCGCTGACGCGCTGACGATAAGATCAGTGGAGGTCTGGCCGTGAACCCCGACAGCGATCCCCGCTTTCGCCTCATCGTCGATGAGCTGCGCCACGCGCTCGACGGGATCATCGCGATCTATGTCTTCGGGTCGACCGCCCAGGGCACAACGCACCCCTCCAGCGACGTGGACGTCGGCGTCCTGGCAAAGCATCGCCTCACCGCTGCTGAACGGTTCGACCTGCAGGAGCGCCTGGCCAGCCGACTGGGCCAGGATGTCGATCTCGTCGATCTCGCCGTGGCCACGCCGGTGATGGCGATTCAGGTCGTGGCGCGAGGACACCTGCTGCACGACGCCGATCCAGCCGCGCGCGGAGCGTTCGAGGACCTGACGCTCACCACCTACGCGCGACTCAATGAAGAGAGGCGCGGAATCCTTGAACGCATCGCTGCCGAGGGCACGGTCTATGGCCGATGACGTCCTGCTGAACAAGGCCGCCGCGATCGAGCGCGCCATCGGCCGCGTGCGGGAGGAACACGCCGGAGATGACCGCAACCTGCTGGGCAACCAGACGCGCCAGGACGCGATCATTCTGAACCTGCAGCGCGCGTTCCGTCGACTCTTCCTTCAGGCACTGGCGACAGCCGCCTCGTTTCGCCCGGTCGTGGCGCAGGCGGGCGATCCGCCCGTCGGCACGTCCACCGCGGTTCGGTGGCACCGCGGCATGACGGCCCCGAAGGGCCGTCGTGTGGCGTCACGCTGATGGGCCCTACGCCAGCGCCTTCCCGTATAGCGCGAGCAGACGGCTCCACGCCTTCTCGGCCAGCGGCTCGCTGTAGACCGTCGAGTCCGGCGGGCACCAGCCGTGCGCGCCGCCATAGACCTCGATCTCGGCCTGTACCCCGGCCTTCGCGAAGGTCTCCTTCAGCACGTCCTTGTCCGTCGGCGCCCGCTTGTCGTCGTTGTCGGCGATGGCGACCAGGAACTGCGCCTTGGTGGCCGCGGCCTGCAGGTGTGGGCTGTTCGGGTTGGGGGTGACGAGCCCGCCGCCGTGGAACGAGGCGACGGCGCCGACTCGGCCGGGGACCGCCGCCGCCGTGCGGAACGCGATGGGGCCGCCCATGCAGTAGCCCTGCGTGCCGATTTTGCGATTCTTCGCCACCGAGGGCTGCTGATCCAGCCAGGCGATGAACGCCTTCGCGTCGGTCATGTGGGTCGTCTCGTTGAGCCCCTGCGCGAGCGGCATCAGGGCCTTGATCTCGGTCGCCGCGCCCTTCTCGGCGGTCGGCGCCTTCTGAGCGCGGTAGAACGGATTGACGACCAGGACGGCATAGCCGGATTCGGCGAGCCGCTTGGCCATCTGCCGCATCGCCGGCCGCAGCCCGAAGATGTCGGGCCACAGCAGGACGGCGGGCGCGGTGCCGGTCGCAGGGTGGACGAAGTAGCTGTCCGCCGTGCCGTCAGGCGTCTTGATATTCACCTCGGACTCGGTCACCGCGACTGCGTTCAGCACCGGCGGCAGCATCAGGGCGACGCCGGCGCCGAGCAGCACGCCGAACTGCCGGCGCGTGACGAGCCCGCGCCCCTCGTAGTCTTCTCGATCGTGTTCGAAATGGTCCTGATCGCACATAGTCGCTCTCCTCGGGACGGGTGACCAACAGGGCCGGTCACATGCGGCCCTTGAGGCCGCGGATTATATCCGTATCGACGCTTGGCCGTTAAGTGGCCGCTTGCTTCAACGCGCGAAACGCCCGCAGCATCTCCGCGTAGGTGAAGTTCGCGTTCCTGCCGCTGGGATTCGGCAGCACGAACACCACCGATTCGCCGATGCGCTCCGATTGTGGCCCCAGCTCGACGGCGCCCTTCCGCTCGGGGAACATGGCGCGAAACACGGTGACTCCAACCATCGCCACGACCGCCGGACGGTAGCGCCGGATCTTTCTCGTGAGCCGGACACGGCCGTCGACGAATTCGACCGGCGTCAGCGTGTCGATGCCCGGCGTCGGTCTCGGCACGATGTTGGTGATGCCGAACCCGAACTCCGGCAGGCGATCGTCGTGCTCGAAGGTGAGCGCGCTCGGGCACCAGGCCCGATTCGAACAGCAACGGCCAGAACCGGTTGGAGAACCCGGCGAAGTGATGCCCGGTCATTGCCGAGCGGATGCCCGGGTTGATGCCGACGAACAGCACCCGCACGCCCGGCTTGATGCGATCGCGAAGAGCCCGGTCACTCGCTGACAGGTGGCGGCAGTAGAGACGTCGACCGTCCGCCCTGCGTGATCTGTTTGATGACGCCGTCACACCCCGGGCGCAGGCACGGCTGCCCGGTCCGTTCGTAGACCCGGAAGCGGCCCGATCGATACGGCGACTCCGAGCGGCGCACCGCGCGGGTGAGCACCGCCTTGATGCCCGCCGCCAGCTGCTCCGCCGGCGCCTTCGGCTTGCCCGTCGTGGTGGCAATGCTCGACGCCTTGCGCAGCGGCGACAGCGCCGCGTGGTGCAGCGCCTCGCTCGCGTAGATATTGCCGAGGCCGGCAACCACCCGTTGATCCAGTAGAGTGACCTTGATCGACGCCTTCTTGCCGCGGCATTTCTTCGCCAGCACGTCGGCGTTGAACTCCGGCAACAGCGGCTCGGCCCCCATCGCACGCAGCGACGGATAGTCGCCCAGTTGCCCGGCCGTCACCAGGTCCATGAACCCGAAGCGGCGCGGGTCGTTGAAGACCACGGACTGCCCCGACGACATCACGAACACGACGTGATCGTGCGGGTCGGCTTCGCGGCTGCGATCCCCGGTGGCCGCCACGTGAAACCACCCCGACATGCCGAGGTGCATGATCAGCGTCTCGCCGGACGACAACGCCACCATCAGGTACTTGCCCCGCCGCGTGATGGCGTCCGCCGTCGTGGAGCGGAGCCGCTCGATGAAGCCCTCTGGGAAGGGAATCCGGAGGTTGGGACGATTCAGGATGATTCGTCGGAACCGGGCGCCTTGCATCGCCGGCTCGAGCATGCGGCGAACGGTCTCGACTTCTGGCAGCTCTGGCACGCACACAATTCTATTCGGGCCGCCGAGGACACCAACGCTCGCTTCGCCAGCAAGCGATTCCGCCTGATGTGTTAACGTCGCGCCACTCATGCTGAATCGTTGGCTCGCCCGCGTCGGGCTCGTCACGCCCGAACAGCGGGCCTGGGCCTGGTACGACTGGGCGAACTCCGCGTACTTCACCACGGTGATCACGGCCGTGTTCCCCAGCTTCTACGCCACCTACGCGGCCGCGGGCATGGAGCCGGCCCAGGCCACCGCCCGCTTCGGCGCCATCACCACGATCTCGGTCGCGGCCGTGGCCCTCACCGCGCCCGTCCTCGGCGCGCTCGCCGACTACAGCGGCATCAAGAAGAGGCTGCTCGGCCTCTTCATGATGATCGGCGTCACCAGCTGCGCCTCGATGGTCTTCATCGGCGAGGGCGACATCGGGCTGGCCTCGGCGCTGTTCTTCGTCGGCAACATCGGCGTTTCGGGCTCGCTGGTGTTCTACGACTCGCTGCTGCCGCACGTGGCGAAGGCGGAGCAGACCGATCGCGTGTCGGCGGCGGCGTACGCGCTCGGCTACATCGGCGGCGGCATCCTGCTGCTGACCAACCTCGCCTGGATCCTGCAGCCGCAGTGGTTCGGCTTCGCGTCGACGACGAGTGCGGTCAAGGCCTCGTTCCTGTCCGTCGCGGTGTGGTGGGCAGTGTTCTCCATCCCGTTGTTCCGCGGGGTTTCAGAGCCGGTGGTGCAGCTGGACCCGGATGATGTGCGCGAAGGCTCGGCGGTGCGCGCGGCGTTCGTCCGTCTGGGGCACACGTTCCGCGAGATGCGGCGTTATCGCCACGCCTTCCTGTTCTTCCTCTCGATGCTGCTCTACCAGGACGGCATCCAGACCATCATCCGCATGGCCGCTGTCTTCGGCGCCGAGATCGGCATCGAGCAGACGTCGCAGATCGCCGCCTTCGTGATGGTGCAGTTCCTCGGCATCCCGTTCGCGTTCCTCTTCGGCTGGCTGGGCTCACGCATCGGCACCAAGCGCGCCATCTTCATCGCGATTGCGGTCTATGCCGTGGCCACCATCCTCGGCTACTTCATGACGACGGTGACCCACTTCTTCATCCTGGCGGCGCTCGTCGCCACGGTGCAGGGCGGCGCGCAGGCGCTGAGCCGGGCGCTCTTCTCGCGGATGATCCCGCGCCAACAAGACGTCGGAGTTCTTCGGGTTCTTCGCCGTGGCCGAGCGCTTTGCCACCGTGCTGGGTCCGCTGGTGTTCACGCTGAGCGTGGCCATCACCGGGTCGAGCCGATCGGCGGTGCTGGTGATCCTGCTGTTCTTCGTCGCCGGCGCGTGGGTGCTGAGCCTGGTCGACGAAGAGGCGGGGGTGCGCGCCGCCGGGGCGTGATCGGCCGGCGGCCTGATTCGCGACGCCTGCGACATCGTGCCGTTTCGTGCGGCCACTACCTGCGCATCGGCGTCAGCAAGCTCCTGTTCCTGGACGATGGCTCGACGGATGGCACGTTCGAACGCCTGCAGCAACTGAGCCGGAGGACGGGCCGCGTCGAGGTGCGGCGAACCGGCAATGGCTGGTTCCAGCAGCCCCAGGCCGTGAGCACCGGCGCGACAGCCGTCGTCCTGGAGTGCCCGGGCTCACCGCCCGAGCAGCCGGTCGAGAAGCGACTTGGGCCTCGGGCAGGTGCAGCGGTTGGCGGGCGGCACGCCACGCATCACCGCATCCACATGCTGGCCGCATCCCACCCAGGTGGCCTTCCCACACGTTTCGCACTGGACTCTCTGGCACATGTCGATTGATCTCCTGTATGGGAGAGATGCAGGCCCGGTCAGAAAGGTGACAGGCGTTCAGAACGGGTTGAGGACATATCCTTCCCGGTCGAGCGCCATGTGCGCCACCATCGCCGAGAGCGCAATGGTCGCCGCGGGCGTCACCACCGCGCGCGGCAGGTTGCGCGACACCGACGTCTGGCCGCACAGGTAGACGCGCACGCCGGCGGCCTTCAGCTCGTCCAGCAGCTTCAGGTTCGGGTTGTCCTTGCCGAACCGCTTCCGGTACTCGTCATTGGTCAGCGTGTCCTTGCCCGCCGTGCCGTGGATGACGAGCGCCGCCTTGAGCCGTTCACGCGGCACGCCGGCGCGGGCGTGCTGATTCAGGTAGCGCGCCACGGTATCGAAACCCTGGTTCAGCTCGCCGGGTTCGGGGCCCACGTTCACGTCGAAGCGCAGCTTCAGGTCCTGATCCTTCGGCGGCATCAGGCCGGGGTCGGGCACGTCGAACACGCCCCCGAAGCTGGGGACGATGGGGCCCAGGTGGCGAGGCGGCGCGGGCGGCTGGGCCGCGGGCTGGGCGCTGGGCGCCGCGGTGATGGCGACGGTGACGATGGCGAGGGCAAGAAGTGGGAGTCGCATGTAGCCCATCATAGCGGCCCATGCGCGCTCGGCGCTCCGGCTACAGCGTCACGGTGAACAGCTGGAACGGCGCCCAGTAGTACGGCTTCGGGAAGCCGCTCTTCATCAGCGCGAGCTTCGCCTCGCGGAGGGCCACCGCCGGCGCGGCGCCGTCGGCCATGCGCGCGTAGACCTGGTCCATCAGCGCGGCCGTCGAGCGATCGTCCACGTCCCACAGCCCGGCCACCACGCGGTGCGATCCCGCGCGCAGGAAGGCCCAGGCGAAGCCGACCAGCCCCTCGCCGGCATACGCGCGCTCTCCCGCGCTGCGGCACGCCGAGACGGTGACGAGCTCCGCGGTCAGCGGCAGCGCCGCCACGTCGCGCGCGTAGAGCTTGAAGGCCTGGTCGGGCCCCGACAGGATGACGGCGGAGTCGAGCGGGTTCTCGATGTTGGCGACGGCGTGCGAGGTGAAGTGAATCACCGAGAAGCGCTCGGGCTGCGCCGACAGGAAGGCCGCGGGCGAGGCGCGTTCGGCGTCGAGCGCGGTGACCGACCCCGACGCGAAGTGCTTCGTCACGCTGCCCATCTCGGCGGCGGCGTAGCTGAGCGCGGGGAACTCCGGCGCACGCGGCGTGGGGTTGCCCACGAGGAGGAGCGAGCGGCCCGCCTTCGCCCCGCCGGTTGCCGCTTCCACCGGGGCTTCGGCGCGACGCCGGCTGCAGCATCGCCAGCGACGGCGCAATCTGCACCGTGACGTCCTCGATCCAGTAGTGCCTCGTGCGCGCCGGGCACGGGCAGCGTCTCGAAGTTCAGGCGATGCAGCGCACCGTCGGGAACGATCACGACGGATGTGCCCCGCGCCACCGTCGCGGCGACCGGTTGAATCAGCTGCTGATACAGCGCGTCACCCGCGCTGTTGGCGGCGGCCAGCGGATCGGCCAGCGCGTTCTGGATGGCAGACTGATGCGCGGCGACGAGCGTCTCGAGCCCCGCCCGCGGCGTCAGCGGCGTTGCCGTGATGCCGTCGCCGGTCACGGTCCAGACCCACGACTGCGTCGGCCCCAGCCAGTAGAACAGCAAGCGTCGTCCTCGTCTGTCGGGCCAGCTGCTTCAAGCCGGCCGCCGAGGTCCGCGCCGGCGCGGCCGGCCACGTTCTGGCGCTCGGCCAGCACGCGGCCGCGGCTGGAATCTGCCACTTCGAGGGCGCGCTCGACCTGGCCCTGGGCCAGCAGCAGGTCCACGTAGCGGTCGTAGAACGAGATCAGGCGCGAGGTGAACGAGATGCGGTAGTCGGCCTTGAGCAGGGCCGATCGCGTCTGCTCCACCGTCTGCAGGGCCGCCTCGAAGTGACGCGCGGCATCGGCCGGACGATTGGCGGTGGCCGCGAGCTGCGCGAGGCCGTCGTAGGCCACCCACTTCACGCCGGGCGTGGCTTCGGGCGCATCGAGCGCCTCGTCGAAACAGCCGCTCGGCGTTGCGGGCATCGCCTCGACCCGCGGCGACCTGCGCCTCGGTCACGGTGGCGTAGGCCGGTCGTGTGGCTCTTCCCCGCCAGCTGAAAGCGCGCCGCCTCCCCGTTGTACCTGGCCGCATCGTCCCACTGGCGAAGGGCGACCGACGCCGCCGCGAGGTTGCGCGCCCAGAGCGCCGCGTCGTTGCCGAGGCCGGCGCCCGCCGCGACGTCGAAGGCCTGCTTCAGGTACTCCGCGCCGCGCGGCACGTCGCCCTGCAGCAGGTAGGTGCTGCCCAGCTCGCCGAGCGCCTGCGAGTAGTCGAGCTGACGTCCGCCCTTGTGGATGTCGATGGCCTTCTGCTGGGAGGCGACCGCGCGGTCGAACTGTCCCAGGCGCGCGTAGCAGATGCCGGCGTTGTTCAGCGCCTGGCCATAGATGGTGGTGCCGTCGAGCGAGCTGGAGGCGATGATGCGCTCGAACCACGGGAGGGCTTCGTCGAACCGGTTGCGAACGACGAGACCCATGCCCAGGTTGTTGAGCGCCTGCGCCTGATGCTGCTGAAAGCCGCCGGCTTCGGCCTGGCGGATCAGCGTCCGCAGGCCGGATTCGGCCGTGGACCACTGCCCGGTGCGAAACCGGATCTGGCTGGAGAGGATCTCGACGTCGAACTGCAGCTCGCGATCGAAGGCGGCGGCCATGGCCGCCTGTTCGAGGGTGCTGGCGGCTTCCTTGAGCTTGCCCTGCAGGACCTGGACCCGGGCCAGCAGGAACTTCTGGCGCCCGCGGATGACGGCGAAGTCGCTGCCGGCCGGGACCGGAGCCGCCAGCGCCTGTTCAGCGTCGGCCAGCGCGAGGCGCGAGATCTGCGCGTCCACGCCCAGCAGCCTGAAGCGCCAGGCCCACACCGACTGCGGTTCAGACGCGGTGAGGGCCAGCCCCTGCGCGACGTAGCGATCGACCTCGGCCAGCTGCCCGCGGGCAAGGGCCGTCTCGGCCGCCACCCTGGTGGGCTCGGGGCCGGGCCCCGAGCACGCGCAGAGCGCGATCATCCCCAGGAGGGCGATGATGCGCGTCATCAACCCGGCTCAGAACGACCAGGAGCCGTTGGTGTCGACGTCACCGACGACACCATCGCCGCCGGTCGGCGATCCCAGCTCCATCCGGATCATCGTCAGGCGGCGCGTGCTGGCCTGGATCAGCAGCTCGCCGAAGAAGAAGCGGCCGAGATTCGGGATGTAGACGCCGTTGGTGCCGAGCGGCTTCGCTGCCGGGATAGGCGCGGCCCTTCTGCCACACCAGCTCCTTCACGATGGTCGCGAAGATGAGGTCGCGGTCGCCGTGCACCTGCAGAATCGAGCTGTCAGCGACGACCTTGGCGCGGGTGTCGCACTTCCTGAAGGGCGCGATGTCGATGACGACGTCCAGCTTGTAGCGGCCGTGGACCGGCGAGTCGAACGTCACGGTGCCAATCGACGCGTCACCGACGATGACGGAGGATTCGTGCCCGGGCCGAGCGCTGCGCGACACGAGCGTGGCGGCGACGTCCGGCGACGCGTCATCAGCGGCTCGGGCTCGTCGCCCTTCTTCAGCGGAGCCGCGCCGCCGACTTCCAGGCCGCGCACGCGTGCGCTGACCGTGGTGGTCGCCGTGAGCGCTTCGGCAGTCAGCTTGCCGTGCGTGACCTTGATGGCGTCGCGCAGGTTGTCCATCAGGCCCGAGGCCGAGGTCTCGGCGCGGGCGATACGGAACGACTTGCCGATCTTGATGTCGCGGTCGCGCCACTCCGAACGGCCGCCGGCGACCGACAGCGCGCTGCCGCCGCTGCGAGGCCAGCACCACGTCTTCGGGTCGAACGAATCGGCCGCCGAAGGCGGCGGCGCTTCCGTTGAAGATGAATCGGCGAGTCAGTTCCATGGTGTCTCCACGCGACAGCCGCGTGGAGGGGCCGTCGCTATTGCTCGGTAAGGGTGAACCGGTAGTCCACAGGGGCCGATGCCGCACCGTCGCCCGGGCGGACCGTCAGCACGTAGCTGCCCGCCGCACGCACGGCCGAGCCAGGCACCAGCAACAACAGCGGAGTGCCGGGGGAGGGCGCCACCGCGGTTCCGGACGCCACCGACGAGCCGTCGGCGGTGCGCAGATCATACGCCAGACGGGTATCGGCGGGGACGCCGTTCACGTCGAGCGCGAAGGTGATGACGCCGGAGGTGGGACGGGCGATCGCGGTCTCGGCGCCGCGCGTGGCGGCGCGCAGGGTGACGGGGGTCAGCGCCTGAGGAGCGACGCCCTGATCGCGAAGTCCCGGCACCACCCACAAGGACTGATACCCCACGGTGAGGGCCAGCATCGCGGCGACGGCCCACGGCAGGCCGGCGCGCCAGCCGGCGGACGAGGGGGACGACCCGACGGGTGCAGCCGGTGCGGCGGAGGCCGCGGGCGCGGTGGACACGGCGACAGCGGGCATCAGGCCGGCGGCCACGCCTTCACGCATCAGCGCGCCGGTGCGCACGCCTTCCGCGCACTCGGCGCAGTCGAAGAAGTGCGCCTCGAACGCGTAGCGCTCGAGTTCCGGCATCTCGTCGAGCAGATAGCGCTCGGCCGCGTGCTGGTCGACGGCCTGGGCATGTGTCATGCGCCTAGCCTTGCCCTTCCTGGAGGAAGCGCTCGCGGAAACGCGCCTTGGCGCGGTGCACCAGCACCCGCAGGTAGTTGCGATCGACGTTCAGCTCCCGGCAGATGTCGTCCTTGTCGCGCTCGTCGAAGAACAGCCATGTGAGAATCTCTTTCTCCTTGTCGGGCAGTCCGGCCAGGGCCTGCTGGACCCGCGTGCGGTCCTCCGAGGCCATCAGTCCCGATTCCGCGCTGGGCCGCTGCTCGTCCACCTGATCGTGATCCTCGGGCAGCTGCTGCGCACGACTGCCCGAGCGGTACAGCTCGAACAGCACGTTGTTGCACACGCTGTTGACGAAGGCACCCAGGCTTTCGGCCGACGCCAGCCCGCCCTTTTCCTTCAGGGTGGTCAGCACCCTGCGGAACGTTTCCTGGCGGGCGTCCTCGACCAGCGCCGGCGACCGGAGCCGCGAGCGCAGTTTGAGGGTCAGCAGGTCCCCGAAGTAGCGGGCGAAGTGCCGCTCCGTCTCCGGATCCCCACTGACGAGCCGGTCCAGGTAGGCCCGGTCGAATTCGTAGCGTGTGAGCTGCAAGGGTGGGAATCGTACTTCACCCGCGCCGCTCGTCCAATGGTGCGAGGGTGGGACGAAACGTTACAGAACCGCGGTTGAAACGTATCCAGCCCCGCTGTCACCATCGGGATGACGGAAAGGGCAGGCCGGCAACGCTTATCAAGAGGTGAAGGCCGGTTCGCCCATCCGCCGCGGGAACCCATTCCCCCCCGATGCGAGTAGAGGCACCATGACGACCGTTGGTCAGAACGAGGTCCGGTTCGTCGGCAGCAGCGCCGCCAGCCGGCAGCTGGCTCAGGAGATCGCGAGCGCCGCGCGCGCCGACGCCAAGGTGCTCATCACGGGCGAGACCGGGGTCGGCAAGGACGTGGTGGCGCGCCTGCTCCACCGGCAAAGCGCCCGGAGCGGGGCGCCGCTCGCCATCATCAACTGCGCCGGGATGCCCGATTCGCTGCTCGAGTCCGAGCTCTTCGGTCACGTCCGCGGCAGCTTCACCGGCGCGTTCCGCGACAAGGTGGGCCTGCTCGAGTCCGGCGACGGCGGCACGGCGTTCCTCGACGAAGCCGGCGAGATGAGCACCCGCATGCAGGGCGTCCTGCTCAGGTTCCTGGAGACCGGCGAGGTGCAGCGCGTCGGCTGCGAGCGCGGCGCCCGGCGGGTGAACGTCCGCGTCATCGCCGCCACCAATCGCGACCTGGCGCAGCAGGTCGGCGCCGGCGCGTTCCGCGAGGATCTCTACTACCGCCTCAACGTCATCCGCATGCACGTGCCGCCGCTCCGTGAGCGGCCGGGACGACATCCCGGCGCTGTTCGCGCACTTCACCGAGCTCTTCAGCCGGCAGTACGGCCTCGAGCCGTGCACGCTCAGCGCGGAGGCCGAGCAGCTGCTGCTGCAGCATCAGTGGGCCGGCAACGTCCGCGAATTGAAGAACGTCATCGAGCGCCTGGCGGTGAAGTTTCCCGGCCGGATGGTGTGCGCCGCAGACGTGCCGGCGGAGTGCCAGCAGCCCCCGACTCTGCCGAGCTTCAGCGGCGGATCGGGCAGGGGGGACACCGATCGCGACCCCATCGGCCAGCTGATGCATCGGCTCCTCCACGAGCGCGAGTCGTTCTGGAGCGCCGTGCACACCCCGTTCATGGACCGCGACCTCTCGCGCGATCAGTTGCGCGGCGTCATCCGAGCGGGACTGCAGCAAACGGCTGGCAACTACCGCATGCTGGTCGAGCTCTTCAACATGCCGG
The DNA here is from genome assembly GCA_963721715.1 of uncultured Acidobacteriota bacterium. Lineage (GTDB taxonomy): Bacteria > Acidobacteriota > Vicinamibacteria > Vicinamibacterales > UBA2999 > VFZN01. The sequence continues at coordinate 40,683 of CAVRKI010000001.1, forward strand.
CGAGCGACTACAAGCGCTTCCTCAGCTTCCTCCGGAAGCACGACTGCCAGGTGCCGTTCCACGCCTTCCGCGCCGCGCGCCCGCACCCGGCGGTCGTCCGCGGCACGGCGGTCCGGTTCGGCGAGGCGGCCAGCATGTAGCGCCGGTGGGTCATTGGCGCGCCGCCGTCGCCTCGATGGATCGCCGGATTTGCGTGTCCGTTACCCGGAAGACGTGGCCGGGTCGTCTCGGGTCGGTATCGTCCTCCGTGGGCGCGACGTCAGAACATGTCGCCGCCCGACAAGGGGGAACGAATGCGGCGTACCAATCTGGTGAGAGTTGTGGCGGCCTTCGCGGCCGCGGGAACCGTGGCCGCCGCCACGGTGATGGCTGGCGGAGACGACCCCGGCGAGGGACGCCGCGGACGGCGCGCCAAGAACGTGATCTTCTTCGTCGGCGACGGGATGGGCGTGTCCACCGTGACCGCGACCCGCGTCTACTCGGTGGGCGTCGCCGGCAACCTGGTCGTCGACCAGTTCCCGTACACGGCCCTCTCGCGCACCTACTCCGCCGACGCGATCACGCCGGACAGCGCGCCGACGATGACGGCGATGATGAGCGGCGCGAACACCAACGCCGGCGTGATCGGGTTAGACGACTCGACGGAGTACATCGACTTCAACGGCGACGGCGACGGCCGCCGGCTGCCGACACTGCTCGAGCAGGCCAAGCGTCGGGACATGAAGGTGGGCGTGATCAGCACCGCCCGCATCACGCACGCCACGCCGGCCGCCACCTTCGCCCACATCAACGACCGCAACAACGAGAACGCCATCGCGTTGCAGGCCCTGCCGGGCGACAGCAGCTACAACACGGCCCTTGGTGACGGCGTCGACCTGTTGTTCGGGGGCGGCCGTCAGTACTTCGTACCCAACACGGTGGTGGACGAAGAGGGTGGCCGCGGCAGCCGCGCGGATGGACGAGACCTCCGCGCCGAGTTCCAGGCGAAAGGCTACACCTACGTGTGGAACCAGCCAGGCTTCAGCGCCCTGACGCGTCAGAGCCTGCCGGTGATCGGCCTCTTCGAGCGGGGCCACATGGAGTACGAGTACGACCGCGCCACCGATGCCGGCGCCGAGCCCAGCATCACCGAGATGACGCTGAAGGCCATCGATCTGCTCAGCAGCGGGCAGCGTCGCGGGCGCAAGAAGGACAACGGCTACTTCCTGATGGTCGAAGCCGGCCGCATCGACCACGCGCACCACGAAGGCAACGCCATCCGCGCGCTGCACGACACCCAGGAACTGGACCGGGCGATTGGCGCGGCGATCCGTGCCGTGGACCTGCGCGACACGCTGATCGTGGTGTCGGCGGACCACAGCCACGTCTTCAACATCGCCGGTTACCCGATCCGGCCCTTGAATGAGCTGCCCTACCCTGTGAGCTCGTGGGATCCGGACTACGCCGGCCTCGCCGGCAACGGGATACTCGACCTCGTCTACGACGTGGACCCCGCCACCGGCCACGTGGCGCCCAGCACCGACGCCAATGGCGTGCCCTACACCGCACTCCTGTATGGCAACGGCCCCGGATACCGCGGCGCGGCGCGCGTGGATCCGCGCACGGATCCGTTCGCGGGTCGTGGCGGCGTGGTGCCGAACGGGCCCGCGCACCAGGCCTACTTCCAGGAATCCGCGGTGCCGCTGGGGGCGGAAACCCACTCAGCCGAAGAGGTGGCCATTTACGCCATCGGCGCCGGCTCGGACGTCGTGCGCGGAACGGTGAAGAACACCTTCATCTACCGGGTCATGGCACGAGCGCTCGGGTTCTGACGATGAACCGCCTGCGGATGGCGGTGCTGACAGGGGTGGTGGGAGTGGCGGGCCTCGGGCTCGCCACTCTCGTCTCTCTGCCCACCAGCGAGGAAACCCCGGTTGCCATCACCGAGCCCCAGCGCCAGGCGCCCGCGGCCGTGACGGCGGACGTGCCCCAGGTGCCGGCGGCGGCGGAACAGCTGCCGCCACTGACCTTCGAACTCGTGACCACCTGGACCGGGGCGACGGGCGCGTCGCGGACCACGGTCCAGCGCATCACGCGCACGCGCGACCGCGTGCGCCTGGAGCTCGAGGGCGGGCGGCGTGAGTGGCTGTTCGAGCGCAACCCCGTCCATCGCGACCGCGCCACCGGCTACCTGATCGATCACGACGCCCGGCAGGTCCAGGTGCACCACGACTCGGAGCTGCGGAGCGCCCTTCAGCTGCGTGGCTGGGCCGACGTGGTCATGATGCGCTTCAACCCCGACGCCCTGGCCGGTCTCGAGGAGACCGGCGAGCGCCGCGATGTCGCCGGCGCGACGTTCCACCGGTACCGGGCGCCGGCCGCCTCGGCCACCGGGGTGGTTGAGGCGTGGTGGAGCCCCGAGCTGCTGTTGGCCATGGATCAAACCTCTCGGGAAGCCGGTTCGGTGACGATTCACGCCCGGGTGAGGGAGCTGTCGCGGGCGATCGATGAGGCGGTGCTGACGGCGCCAGCCTCGCGATTCCCGGCCTACGAGGTGGCCGACGCCGTCGATCTCGGCGACCATCGCTCCTGACGACGCCGGACCAGACCCCGGCGCACCTTGTGTTCAGGTCGAGTAGAATCCCTCACCGAGAGGGATCAAACATGGCGAACGAAACGACGCGGCGGGAGATGTTGAAGGCCACGACCATTGCGGCGGCCAGCCTCGGGCTGCTCGGCATGCCGGAGTGGGCGCTGCCCGTGATGGCGCAGGGCGAGACGGTCGTGCCGTTCACGGACTGGCCGGAAAACTTCAACGCGAATCCAGCGCCCGATCGGCGGCTGTTCGATACGCGGACCATCACCTCGCCGTTCACGGCGAAGGATCAGTTCTTCACCACGCAGCACTACGGCCACCCGGTCGTCGATCCGGCCGCCTACCGCCTGAAGGTGTCGGGCCTGGTGAACACGCCCGCCTCGCTCTCGCTCGACGAGATCCGCAAGATGGGGAACGCCGAGATGGTCTGCGGCTTCGAGTGCTCCGGCAATCGCCGGCCGCTGCAGGGGCTGATCGGCAACGGCCGCTGGACCGGCGTGCCGCTGAAGACGGTGCTCGAGAAGGCCGGCCTCAAGGCCAACGCCCGCGAGATCGTGTTCTTCGGCGCCGACAAGGGCCAGGAAGAAGTGGAGTTCCGGGCGCAGAAGTTCGCGGTCGAACAGAACTACGGCCGCAGCATGCCGCGCGACAAGGCGCTCGGCACCGAGGCCTTCGTCGCCTACGCGCTCAACGGCGAGCCGCTCACCCTGCATCAGGGCGCGCCGCTGCGCCTGATCGTGCCGGGCTGGTACGGCGCCGCCGAACGTCAAGTGGCTCTCCGAGATCGTCGCGCAGGAGGATCAGTATCTCGGCAAGTTCCAGGCGCGCTGGTACCGCACCCTCAAGGGCGAGATGATCAACGGCGAGATGAAGTGGGTCGAGTCCGCGATCACCCACCTGCAGCTCAAGTCGTTCGTGGCCCGCGTCACCAAGGCCGGCAACCAGCACAAGGTGCTCGCGCGTGGTGCTGAACGACGGCACGCCGATCAAGTCGGTCGAGGTGAAGGTGGACGATGGTCCGTGGCAGGCGGCGACGGCGGATCCGTCAACCACCGCGAAGTACGGCTGGAAGTTCTACAACTACACCTGGACCGGCGCCACCGCCGGCGAGCACACCATCGTGTCGCGCGTCACCGACGCGAACGGCATGGTGCAGCCGACCGAGAAGGACCTCGAGAACAAGAAGACGTTCCTCGAGGACAACTCGCAGCATCCCCGCAAGGTGACGATCGCCTAGCGGGCCGAGGTTCAGCGACGGGCAAGGGGCGCCGGAGGTTCGGCGCCCCTTTTCCTTTGTCGTCTAGCGGCGGTCCCCTTCGAAGAAATCCCGCACGCGCAGCCACTTCACGCGCATCCGCCAGAACCAGCTGCGCTCCATGTTCGCGATGGTCGCCTGTGCGTGCGCCAGCTTCGCGCTGGTGTCTCGCAACTCGATCGCCGCCGCCTCGTGCTTGCGCCGCCAGTTCCAGATCTCGGCCGCGAGATGCTCGCATTGTTGCATCGCCGATGCGACGCGTCCACGCGAATGGTCCGCCCGGGCCCGCCGCTGACGCCTACCGGCAGTCGGTGGCGCTCAATGCCTCCTTCGACGAGGGCAAGGCCCGCCTGGCGTGGCTCGGGATTGATTCGCCCGAGGGACTGGCCGAGGCGCGGGCGCTCCTGGTGGCTGCCCATCGCGCTGGCTCCGGCTCGCGAGGACTATCGTCTCAACCTGGCGCGGGTGCTCATGATGCGTAGTCGAACTACGCCGGGGCACGGTCGATTCTGGGCCCGCTGGTCGGGCGAGGAAGCTCGCAGGACGTGCGCCAGAGCGCGCGCGAATCGATCTCGCTCGCGGCATTGGGCCTGCGGAGACGCGTATTGCCGGCAGGCTCGTGCGCATCGACTGCGCCGAGAAGGGCGTGGTGCTGATCGTCCGCACCGAATCGAATGAACTCCGCATCGCCGGGCCGACGCTGCCCGACATCGACTTCATCTCGTACCGCGCGGATCTCAAGGGCGGAGTGAACTGCGGCGTCCAGACGCCAGCGATGCCGGTGCTGATCACGTACGGCCTGTCCCCGGACCTCAGCGTGGCCGGCGAGGTTGCCGCTGTGGAGTTCGTGCCGGACGGCTATCGCCCGCCAGGCCAGTGACAGAACGGTCCACCCCGTTCAGAGAGACCGGCCTCCCAACCTAGCCGAGGCGCTTCGATGACCGCAACGTCGCCAGGCCCAGCACCACCACCCCCCACGTGAACATCGCCAGCGCCTGCGGCCACAGCGTCTCCATCCCGACGCCCTTCAGGAAGATGCCTCGCACGATCACGAGGAAGTAGCGGAGCGGGATCAGATAGGTGACCGGCTGAATCCACGACGGCATGTTCTCGATCGGGAAGACGAACCCCGAGAGGTAGATCATCGGCATCATGAAGAAGAACACGGTGGTCAGCATCGCCTGCTGCTGCGTGTTCGAGATGCTGGAGACGAACAGGCCCAGTCCCAGGGTGCACAGCAGGTAGACCAGGCTGAGACCGAAGAGCAGCGGCACGCTCCCCCGCATCGGGACCTCGAACCAGTAGATGGCGACGACCAGCACGAGGATGACGTCGATGACCCCGATCAGCCCGTAGGGCAGGAGCTTGCCGACAATCAGCTCCCACCGTGCCAGCGGCGTCACGTTCAACTGCTCCAGCGTCCCCACTTCCTTCTCGCGCACGATCGCCATCGCGCTCAGGTTGGTCGTCACCACCAGCAGCAGCAGCGCGACGATACCGGGGATCATGAAGTCGCGGCTCTCGAGCCGCGGATTGAACCAGACGCGGATCTCGACCGACACCGGCGGGACCACACGGCCCTGCGTCCCGGCTGCCAGTTCCTGGGCGTAGCCGGTGATGAGCGCGCGCGCGTAACCCATCGCCACGTTGGTGGAGTTGGCGTCGGTGCCGTCGGCCACCACCTGCAACGTCACCGGCTGGCCGCCCTGCAGCCGTTCGCCGTAATCCGAGGGGATGCTGAGCGCCATCCACGCCTCACCGCGATCGAGCCAGGGATCGATCTGATCGGTCGAGTCGAGCAGCCCCACCAGCTTGAAGTTCTCGGACGCCTCGAAGCGCGCGATCAGGGTGCGGCTGTGAGACGAGCGATCGGCGTCCACCACGACAATTGGCACGTCCTTGACGTCGGTGGTGGCCGCGTAGCCCAGCACCCCCAGCTGGATGATCGGCGCCATGATGACGATGCCGAACAGGCGCGGGTCCTGTCGAAGTTCCAGCAGTTCCTTGCGGACGAGATGCATCACGCGGCGCATTTCGAGACCTCAGCTCCACTCTCGGCGCAGGCGCAGGGCCGCCAGGCCAAGCGCCACCGTGGAGAACGCTCCCAGCCAGACGAGTTGTTCCCAGAACGCCTCGACGCCCGCGCCCTTCAGCACGATGCCGCGCAACACGACCAGAAAGTAGCGCGCCGGCACGATGTGGCTGATCCACTGGATCGACTGTCGGCATGCTCGACAACGGGAAGATGAAGCCCGACAGGATGAAGGTGGGCAGGAACGAGGACAGCAGCGCCACCTGGAACGCCACCTGTTGAGACGAAGCAATCGATGAGATGAGCAGGCCCTGCGCCTGCGCGCCGACCAGGAAGAGCAGGATCGAGGCGCAGAGCAGCGGCCAGGATCCACGCATCGGCAGATCGAACAGGATGCGCGCGGTGAACAGGATCAGGAGCGCCGAGATGAACGACAGCGCCAGGTAGGGCAGCGTCTTCCCCAGCACGAACGACATCGGACCAATCGGCGACATCCTGATCTGCTCCATCGTGCCGCGCTCCTTCTCGCGCACGACCGACAGCGCGGTGGAGACGACCGCGGTGATCATCGCGATGAAGGCGATCAGGCCGGGCACCAGGAACAGCGTGCTTCGCAGCTGCGGGTTGTACCAGATGCGCGGTTCCAGCGTCAGCGGTGCGCGCGCGCCGGTGGCGCGGCCGGCCTCCAGCAGGATGGCGGTGGAGATCTCGCCGACGATGGCCTGGGCGTAGCCCATCACGGTGGAGGCGGTGTTGGCGTTGTCGCCGTCGATGATCACCTGCACGGTGGTCGGGCGGTGGTTGCGCACGTCCAGCTCGTAGCGGGAAGGGATCACCAGCACGGCCCGCGCCTCGTTGCGATTCACCAGCGCCTCGACGTCGCGGTCCGCATCGACGTAGCCCACCAGCTTGAAGTAGCCGGAGTTCGTGAACGCCGAGACGAGCTCGCGGCTCGCGGTGCTGCGATCGTGGTCCTGCACGGCAAGTCGGACGTTACGGATGTCGAAGTTCAGGGCGTAGCCGTAGATGAGCAGCATGAACGCCGGGAACAGCAGCAGGATGGCCAGCGTCCGCTGGTCGCGCACGATCTGGTGCAGCTCCTTGGTGGCGACGGCGATCGACGGTACGCATCAGGACGCGCCTCCGGTGCGCTCGACGACGTCGAGGAACACGTCCTCGAGCGAGGGCGTGACGCGGCTGACGGTGCGGACCTCCACGCCGGCCTGCTGCAGGGCCCTGGCGATCACGCTCTTCCGCGTGATCGGCGATGCCGCAGCACCACGTGCAGCGAGGTGCCGAACAGGCTGGTCTTCTCCACGTCGGCCAGGGCGTCGAGCGCTTCCATCGCGGCGACAGGCTGCGCGGCCTGCACTTCGAGGATCGGGCGATCGCTGAAGACCTGCTTCAGCTCGGTGGTCGTGCCAAGGGCGGCGAGCTGGCCGGCCTGGATGATGGCGATGCGGTGGCAGTGCTCGGCTTCGTCCAGGTAGTGCGTGGTGACGAGGACCGTGGTGCCGGCGTCGGACATGCGGTCGATGAGATCCCAGAACTGACGACGCGACAGGGGATCGACGCCGCCGGTGGGCTCGTCGAGGAACACGATCGGCGGCTCGTGGAGGATGGCGCAGCCGAGGGCAAGGCGCTGGCGCCAGCCGCCGGGTAGATCGCGCGTGAGGGTGGCCTCGCGTCCGTGGAGGCCGGCCATGTCGAGCACGAACTGCCGGCGCGCGGCAAGGCGCTCGCCTCTCAGGCCGTAGATGCCGCCGAAGAACTGGATGTTCTGATCGACCGTCAGCAGCTCGTAGAGCGAGAAGCGCTGCGACATGTAGCCGATGCGCCGCTTGACGGCTTCGGGATCCCTGGCGACGTCCACACCGCCGACGAGCGCCGTGCCCGAGGTGGGACGGAGCAGGCCGCACAGCATGCGGATGGTCGTGGACTTGCCGGCGCCGTTCGCGCCGAGGAAGCCGAAGATCTCGCCCGGCTTCACATCGAACGACAGGTTGTCGACAGCGACGAACTCGCCGAAGCGGCGGGAGAGCCCGCGAACGTCGATGGCGACCGGGGTGGGCATGACAGGATCAGGGGTCAGGGGTCAGGGATCAGGAGTCAGGGTCAGGGGCGGCCGAGGGCGCGTTGCAGGCGGGCTTCGGCCAGGCGGACGCTGGCGAAGGCGCGGGCGCGCGCCAGTTCGGCGGCGAGCAGCTGCTCCTGCGCCACCAGGACGTCGGTGGTGGTGGCGACGCCCACGGCAAAGCGGTCGCCGAGGACGCGGCGGGCCTCGGTCGCGGCGCGGACGCCGGTCTCGGCGGCGCGGACGGCGGCCTGGCTCGAGCGCAGATCCAGCAGGCGCTGCCGCACGTCGGCCGAAACCAGGGTGTCCAGGTCCTTCTGACGCGCCTCGAGCACGCGCACGTTAGCAGCGGCTTCGGCGACCTCGGCCCGAGTGCGTCCGCTGTCGTAGAAGGTCCAGCTGACGTTGACGCCGAGGTCCCAGGACGGCTGCCAGATGTCCTCGCGCGGGAAGATCTTCGCGTTCGGCTTCGCGAAGTCGAAGCCGCCGCCGAGGGCGATGGTTGGTTTGTTGCCGGTGCCAACCGCCATCTGGCGGGCCTGTGCCCCTTCGAAGCGGAAACCCAGCGCCTGCAGTTCCGGCCGCTGCTTCAGCGCCTCGGAAACCAGCGTCGCCGTTTCTGCACCGTTTTGAGGGGGGATCGTGCCAGGCACGAAAGGGGCATCAAGCCGCTCAGTTATTTCGATCGGGGCGTCGGGGGCGGCGCCGATCAGCCGGCGGAGCTCGATCAGCGACGACTCCAGGAGGTTCGTGGCTTCGATCAGCTGGAGTTCTTCGCTGGACTGCTGTGCCTCGAAGGTGAGGACATCACTCGGCGGGACCAGGCCCACGTCGAGCCGCTGCCGGGCGTCGCGGACCTGTGACTCGGCACGGGCCACCGACTCCTTCAGCACCCGCACGCCCTCGTTCGAGGTCGCCACGGCCCAGTAGGCTCGGGTGACCTCGAAGCGCAGATCTGCCCGCGCCGTGTCGAGGTCGGCGCCGGCCGCGCGCGCCTCGGCTTCGGCCGCGCGTTCGAGCGCGTCCACACGTCCGGCCGTATAGATGGGCCACTGCGCGGCGACCCGCGTCACGAAGTTGTCCGGGACGTCGGGGTAAAGGATGTTCAGTCGGCCATCCGGTGTCGGGAAGCCGAACTCGTCCACGTGGTTGGTGCGGGTGTAGCCCGCGTTCGCACCCGCGGTGGGCCGGCCGGCCGCCTGCCTCACCTGCACGGTCGCCTGCGCACCTTCCTGCCTGGCGCGCGCTTCCGCCAGCCGGTGGCTGGCCTCGAAGGCCCGCGCCACGGCGTCGTTCAACGAAAGCCGTTCCGCAGCGGGCTGCGCCAGCAGCGGCGACGCGCCCACACACAGCCAAACCACCGCCATCATCGATGCGCGTGTCATGAGTGTCCAGGTCCTGTCAGTTGAGCGATGAAGACATCCTCGAGTGACGGCACGATGGCCCGCACCGCTGCGGGCACGACATCGGCGGCGCTCACCGCAAGGTCCAGCTGCTGGCGCGCCACGACGGCGTCGCTCGTGTCGAGCCACGCGTGCAGGCGATCGCCGAAGACGAAGGTGCGGAGGCCGTCGATGCCTCGTGCGGTCAGTCGGGCCACCGCCTCACGCGGCTGATCCGACCACGACTTCGAACCAGCGGCCCGGCAGCGATTGCCGGAGGTGACCGGGCTCGTCGAGCGCGAGCACGCACCCTTCGTGCAGCATCGCGATGCGGTGGCAGCGCTCGGCCTCGTCCAGGTACGGGGTGGACATCAGGATTGTGATGCCCGACTCCAGGAACTGCGAGAGCAGCTTCCAGAACTCGCGCCGCGACACCGGGTCGACGCCGGTGGTCGGCTCGTCGAGCACGATCACCTGGGGCTCGTGGACGAGGGTGCAGGCCAGCGCCAGCTTCTGCTTCATGCCGCCCGACAGCCGCTCGGCGAGGCGCGAGCGAAACGGCGTCAGCTGCGTGATCTCCAGCAGCCGGTCACGCCGCGCCTGAAAGTCGCGAACCCCGTGAATCTCGGCGAAGAAGGCGATGTTCTCGTCGACGCTCAGGTCGCCGTAGAGACTGAACCGCTGCGACAGGTATCCGACCGAGGCGGTGATGGCGTGATGCGCCTTCACCGGATCATTGCCCAGCACGCGGATCTGTCCGGCGTCGCGGTGCAGCAGTCCACAGAGCAGACGGATCGTCGTCGTCTTGCCGGCGCCGTCCGGTCCGATCAGGCCGAACATCTCGCCGCGGTTCACGTGGAACGAGATGCCCTTCAGCGCCTCGACCGGGCCATAGCGCTTGGTCACGCCCGTGAACTCGACCGCGGCTTCGCGGTGAGACGCCGTGCCGTCGCCTGGCGGCGAGAGGGATTCGCTGCTCACGTCAGTTCGTCGGCTGGAGGTTCAGTTCAGCTTCCACCGGCATGCCCTGCTTCAGCACGCCGCTGGTGTTGTTCACGGAGACGCGCACGCGGTAGACGAGCTTCGATCGTTCCTCGGCGGTCTGCACATTGCGCGGCGTGAACTCGGCCTTCGGCGAGATGTAGGTGACGGTCCCGGGGATGCCGGCGCCACCGGCGTCGGTGAACACCTGCACCGTCTGCCCGATGCGGATGCGCGGCACCGCGGGCTCGGGCACGAACACGTCCGCCCACGCATCGTCCAGGTTCACGACCACGGCCACCGGCGTGCGTGGCGCGATCACTTCGCCCTCTTCAACCAGCTTCTCGGTGACGATGCCGGAGACCGGAGAGCGGAAGGTGGTGTCGGCCAGTGACTTCTCGAGTGTGGCGATCTGCGCGTCCACGGCCGAGACCCTGGCGCGGGCGGCCTCCACTTCCTCGCGTCGGGCACCCGCCCGCAGCCGAAGGACGGTTTCCTCCGCCGCTTTGACACGGCTCTCCGCGGCGGACACGCGGTCGCTCGCCACGTCGCGTCGCGTCGCCGCATCATCGCGCTGCTTGCGCGAGCCGGAGTTGTTGGTCAGCAGCGTCTCGAAACGTTCGAGATCCTGTTCGGCGGCGACCTGCTCGGCACGGGCGGCGGAGACGTCCGCGCGCGCGGCAGCGACCTGCGATTCGGCCTGACGAATGTCCTCGTTGCGGGCGCCGGCGATCACGAGCCGCAGATTGGCGTCGGCTTGCGCCCAGTCGGCGCGGGCGCGTCGCAGCGCCAGTTCGACGTCGCGCTGGTCCAGCGTGAGCAGTTCGCGGCCCTGCTCGAGGCGGTCGCCCTCCTTGACTGGGAAGGTGAGGATGCGGCCGCCGGCGTCGGGCGCCAGCCGGGTCTCGGTGGCTTCGACGTGGCCGGAGACGCGCAGCGAGTTCGAGGGCGGCGGCTCGGTGCAGCCAATCGCGAAGGCGGCGGCGATGACAGGAAGGGCGAGGGGTCTCATGCGGGGATCGGCTCCTGGGAGAGCAGGCGGACGGCCGCCTGCTGCAGGTGGGCGATGAGTTCGGCGTGCGGGACCTCGACGAACATCGGGAGGTCGATGCGCCCGGGGGCCGCGGCGGCGCGTTCGCGGGCAGCGTTCAGGAGCAGAGGCCCCAGGATGGACATGTAGGCGAGGACCGGATTGATCGGGCGGAAGATGCCGGCCTGCTGTCCGTCGGTCAGGATGCGGGCAAAGGCCATGAAGACGGTCTTCATCAGGGCGACGGTGTCCGGGTCGAGGCGGGGCGCGCCTTCCGCGATCTCGCGGAGCATCAGGGTCGGGAACCACGGGCGCTCGTCGGCGAGCGCGACCAAGCCGGCGACGAAGTCGGCGAGGCGCTGGTCGGCGGGCCTGGGCGCGTCGGCGATGCCGATGGCCATGGTGCCGACCGAGCGGAGCATGTCGCGAACGACCTCGCGATAGAGGGAGAGCTTGTCGTCGAAGTGGTAGTAGATCATCGCCTTGTTGAGGCGAGCGACATGGGCGATGTCGTCGACGCCGACGCCGTCGAAGCCGCGGGCGGAGAAGAGTTCGGCGGCGGCGGTGAAGACGGAGTGCCGCGAGTCTCGGGGGGGAATTGCCGGGGGCATTAACTAACTATTTAGTTAATTCGGCCGTCCGGTGTCAAGGCCCCTGCGGTCTAGAATCCTCTCGCCACCCACATGCCCGCTTCGGGAATCGCACGCCTCCTCGACACCGCAATCGTCGCCGTCGGCACGCTGGCCGTGCTCGCGTGGCTGGTCGACGGCCTGCGACTGCCGCTGGGCTTCGCCACCCTGTCCGTCCGCGGCGCCCTTCGCCCCGCGCTCGTCCTGATGGCGCTGACACTCCTACGCACCGCCAGGGGCCGACAGAAATACCGCCCCTGGACCACCTCGGCCCTGTCCCGGCTCGCACTCATCACCCTGACCGCGGCCGCCATGGGCTACTGGCTCGTCCACCTCACCACCATCTCGGGCGGCGCCGACAGCTACGGCTACGTCTCCGCCGCCGGGCTGCTGCGACAGGGCACGCTCACCAGCCAGCAACCAGAGGCCGCCTGGCTCCCCGCCGCCAACGCCACCGCCGTGCTCACGCCGCTCGGCTACGTCGCCCGACCCGACATCGCCTCCATCGTCCCGCTCTATCCATTGGGCTTCCCCGCCGTCATCGCCGCCGCCAGTTTCGTTCTGCCGGCGAGTGTGGCGCCTTACATCGTGGCGCCCGTGATGGCCGCGCTGGTGCTGCTGCTCGTCCACCACATCGCGCGACGGTGGACCGGCGACACGCAGGCAGCGTGGCTGGCCACCTGCCTCGCCGCTTGGGATCCGCTGGTGATCACCTACGCCAAGCAGCCGATGAGCGACATCCCCGCCACCGCCTGGCTGCTGCTGGCCATCTGGTGCATCGTCCGACCCGCGCCGCTGCCGCTTCTCGCCGGCCTCGCCGCGGGCGCATCCTTCCTCACGCGCCCCGGCGGCCTTGGCGCCGTCGCTGCCGTCGCGCTGCTCGGCGCCATTCAGGTAGGCTGGTCGCCGCGGGTGCTCGTCCGATTCGCGGCGGGGTCGCCCCCCTGGTCGCCCTGCAAGCCGGTCTGCAGTGGCGGCTCTTCGGCAGTCCCCGGCGCACTGGATACGGCGCCCTCGGCGAGCTCTACTCCGGGACGACGCTGGCCGAGAATGCGGTCATCTACGGCGGCGCACTGATGTCCACGCATGTCGTGGTCTGGGTGCCGCTGGTCGTGTTGGGACTGGTCGCGCTTCGACGAAGCGGCACGGCGGCCTGGATCCTCGTGCTGCTCGTCGCAAGCCTCACGCCTTACCTGCTCTACCTGGAGTTCGATCACTGGGAAACCCTGCGCTTCGTCCTGCCCGCCGTGGTGCTGCTCGACATCGCGGCCGCCGCCGGTGCAGCAATGGTCGTGCAGCGGTTGCCCCAGCCTTGGATGCGTTCGCTTTCGTTCGTGGGCCTCGCGGCGCTGGCGCTGGTCCACGCGCGGACCTTCCTGGACAAAGAGGGAGTCCCATTGCTGATGGAACAGGAACGCCGCTATGTGCTCACCGCCGAGTGGATAGACCAGCACACGCCCGCCGGCACGCTGGTCTTGGCCAGCCAGCACAGCGGCTCGCTCCGACATTACGCCGGTCGCACCACGCTACGATGGGATGTGATCGCGCCGCAGGATCTCGCTCCGGTCGTGCGCGAAGCCAGTCCTCGAGGTCATGCCGTGTACGCCGCGCTCGACGCGAACGAGACATCGCCGTTCCACTCTCGCTTCGCCGCGACAGCGGCACAGGTGACCCTGCTTCCGGGAGCCCAGGTTCGAGACGTCCAGATCTGGGAACTCGTCCCATCGGAGATCGCGCCATGATCATCGTCCTGGCTGGCGGATCCGGCTTCCTCGGCCGCGCGCTCCACTCCCACTTTTCGGCAGGCGGACATACCGTCCGCACCTTGACGCGCCGTCCCCGCCCCGGCGTGGTCAACGAGGTCGCCTGGCAACCGGACGGCTCGCTCGGCCCCTGGGCCAGCGCCCTGGACGATGCCGACGTCGTGGTGAACCTGGCGGGTGAAGGCATTGCCGACAAGCGATGGAACGAGGCGCGGAAGCAATCACTCCGCACCAGCCGCGTCCTTCCCGGCCGCAGCCTCGCCGCCGCCCTCGCCGCCGCACCTGTCAGGCCGCGCACCCTGATCACCAGCTGCGCCATCGGCTACTACGGCGCGCGTGGCGACGAGCGGATCACCGAGGAGACGCCGCCCGCCAACGACTTCCTCGCCGCGCTGTGCGTCGATTGGGAGCGCGAAGCCACTGCGGCGGCCTCGTCAACCACGCACGTGGCCGTCGTCCGGACGGGAATCGTGCTGCACCCCGATGGCGGTGCGCTGAAATCAATGCTGACGCCGTTCCGCTTGGGCATCGGCGGCCCGATGGGCACCGGCCGCCAATACATGTCGTGGATTCACCTGGAGGACTGGGTGTCGCTCATCGGATGGCTGGCCACGGGACCCAACGCAACCAACAACGCAGCAGGCCTCGACTCCGCGCGATCGACGACCAGCGTCTGGAACGGCACCGCGCCGACACCGGTGACCAACGCGGAGTTCAGCCGCACGCTTGGCGCCGTGCTGAACCGGCCCGCCGTGCTGCCGGCGCCGGCATTCGGCCTCAAACTGCTGCTGGGCGAGTTCGCGAATTTCCTGCTGACGGGCGCCCGCGTGCTCCCCGCGGCCGCCGAACGCGAGGGGTTCCGCTTCCGCTTCAAGACACTCGAACCAGCCCTCCGCTCGCTGCTCCAGGGTTAGCGGCCGGTTCGGGAATCCGACTACGATAACGGCCGGATGCCCGATGGGCGGAACTTCCTGATGCTGTCGGGCGAGCAGTTCGACGTGGTCGCGGCCGACATCATCCAACCCGTGCACGCCGGCGCGGGCAATCTCTATTCGCGGGAGTACTTCCAGCTGGTGAGGGAAGCCCTTCGCCCGGGCGGGCTGGCGCTGCCATGGATCGGGCACCGGGAAAAGTCGCACGACATCCTGATCATGCGCACGTTCCTCGACGTCTTCCCGCACGCCACCCTGTGGCTCGACGGCCAGCTGATGGTCGGCAGCCTCGAGCCCCTGGCGCTCGACGAAGCCGTGTTCCGGGCGAAACTCGCCGAGCCTTCCACGCGTGCGGCGCTGGCTGAAGTCGGACTGGATTCCTACGAGGCGCTGCGAGGCTGGTATACGGGCGGACCGGCGCAGATGGCGTCATTTGTCGGGCCGGGCGCGCTCCTGACCGATGACCTGCCGCTGGTGGAGTATCACCGTTCGCTGCCGCCCGAGACCGAGCCTCTGGCACGTGTCGCCGCTGCGAGGCAACGTCGCCGACATCGAACCACGGTAGACCGGCAGCCGGCAGCGGCACTCGACCGTAGCCTTCTCAGGGTGTCGAGTACTTCGCGAGCGCGGCCTTCCACTCACCCGCCGGGGCGGGCTCGCCGCCCAGCCCGTCGAACACGATCTGGCCGGTGCGATACCCCATCCCATAGAAACGGTCGTTCGCATCGCGATCCTGGTTGATCGTCGTGCCATTGATCGTCGCGCCGGCGAACAACCCGCGGGTGCGCGAGTAGCTGAGGATCTGCGCCCGCATCTGGATATCGGTGGACGCGCTCGCGTCACGACCCACCGGCCCCGCCGCCACCGATGCGTCAGCGCCGATCTTGAACTGGTTGCTCACGAGTTGCTCGAGCCCGCGGCGGTTCTGGATCACCAGGATCAGATCCACCGCCTGACCACCAATCTGGGCGCCGAGGCTGCCGCCGGTGATGGTGAGGAACGCCGGTGACGACCACGCTCCGGTCTTCGGGTCGCGCGCGCTCAATATGCCACGGCCGCGCTGGCCGCCGACGATGAAACCGCCCTTGAGCAGCGAGGGGAAGACCGCGATGCCCTGGGCCTTCTGCAGGATGGAGCTCGGCACGGACTGATCGCCGGCGCCCATGATCTCGTGGAGGATGGTCACCGCTTCCGAAATGCGGCGGGCCTCGTCGGTTTGCGCCACCGGAACGGTCGAAGCCGTGGCGCACATCAGCAGGATGGGGACGACAAGTCTCATGAGGACTAAGGTAGCAGAGTCGTCTTGGGTCTTGGGTCTTGGGTCTTGGCGGGCCAACCCGCGGCCGGCGGTTGCCTTCAGACGGTTCCTTCTTCTGCCTTCTGCCTTCCTACAGCACCGCCGGTGCACCCGCGCGGAAGTCCGCGCCCAGGATCGACACCGAATTGCCGCCCAGCCAGGTATCGATGATCGGCGCGTAGACGGAGCGGAAGTCGGTTTCCCACTTCACGTCGCCACCGCTGTTCTCGAGCGTCGGGTTCGCGGGATCTGGACTGAGGTTCGGCGCGGTGCCGTACAACCCGCCGCGCACCAGCCCACCCATCAGCATCATCACGCCGCCAGCGCCGTGGTCGGTACCCTGGCTGCCGTTCTCGCTGATGCGCCGCCCGAACTCGGTGTACACCAGCACGAGCGTGGAGTTCAGCATGCCCTGGGCCTGGAGGTCGTCGTAGAACGACTTCAGCCCGTCGTTGAGGGTCGCCATCAGGTTGAAGTACGAGCCCCTGATTCACACCCTGCCCGGCGTGCGTGTCGTAGCCGCCGGTCTGGACCCAGAACACCTTGGTGCCGATCCCCTTGTTCATCGAACCGGCGACCGCCTGCAGCGCCTGGGCGAAGCCGTTGTTCTGATAGGCCACGGCGGGACGGTACGTGGCCACCGTCGCGACGCGATCGAGCGTGCCGAGCGCGGCCTGCGTCGTGGCATTCACGAACGCCAGGTGCGGGCGATCCACGGGCAGGTGCGACGAGATGCGCGCCTGCGCCGTGCGCTCGAAGACGGCTTCGGTCGCGCTGTTGGGGCTGGCAAAGCTGTAGGCGGCAGGGCTGGTGATCGACGGCACGCCGACCAGCCGCCCCATCAGCGGACGCGGCGTTTCGCGCTGCGTGTTCCACGCGACCAGCGGATCCACCGGCTGCGGCAGCGAGTCGAGATAGCGACCGAGCCAGCCGGTGCCCTGCGAGTTGCCGGGATTCGCGGTGCCCCAGATGTCGAAGCCGGTGAAGTGCGAGCGGCTCTGGTTCTCGTAGCCGGTGCGCTGGATGACGGCGAGGCGGCCGGCGTCGAACACGTTCTTCAGCCCGGTGAGCCGCGGATGCAGCCCGATCTCCGCGCCGCCGCGGTCGCGCCCGATCTGCAGGACGCTGCCGGCCGGCACCGCAATCGTCGGCCGGCGCGTGTAGTAGTTCGCGTCGCGGTACGGGATCACCGTGCTCAGCGCGTCGTTGCCGCCGCTCAGGTAGACGACCACCAGGTTGCGTGACGGCACACCCTGCGCGAACGCGATGTCGCACAACACCTGCGGCGCCGCGAACCCGAACGTGAACGCGGTGACTCCGCCTCGGACGAACGTGCGTCGGGAAAGGTTCATGACGGTCGCTGACGTCGAACTGATATTCCCCCGCGCCGACGATGAGGCGCGCGGCGCCGGCGACCTTGGTGTTCAGCTGCGCATCGCTGCCGGTCCACGAGATGCCGGCCCTCAGATAGTCCAGGACCGCCAAGTAGCCGTCGCCGGTGAAGCCCGCATTCTGGAACCGCTGCATCAGGAATTCCAGCACCCGCTCCGGCGACTGCCGGTACGGCTGCGCCTCGCGGGCCAGGTTGAACTTCTGGTTGGCGGCCAGCGTCGCCGCGAAGTTGATGCGCGACAGCATCGACGCCGTGGAGAACCACTCGGCGGCGAGGGCCCAGCCGTTCACGTCTGGCGGCTCGTAGAGCTGCTGCCCCATGTTCGTGAGCGGCGTGATCGCGCTGTCCACCGACAGGCCGCGCCACCCCGTCTCCTTGATCGCGCGCACCGTGAACTCCGCCGGCCACGAGTAGTGGCGGAACACGTTGGCGCCGCTCAGGAACTGTTCCGAGAGCAGCAGGCGCCGCAGCATCGCCTTGATGCTGTAGTTGCTGGACAGATAGGCCTGGGCCACCTCGTTGATGAACCCTTCGTCCGGTGCATCGACGTCGTTGACGAAGTATTGATAGAGCTTCGTCGCCAGGCGGCGGGCCGTCGCGGGATGCCGCGCCAGCGCGTCGATCAAATCCAGCCCGTCCTGCATGCCCTGCGCCGCCGGCCGCGCGGGGATGGTGCGGCCGCCACCCGGATAGATCTCGAAGGTGAACTCCTTCGCCGTCGGGTCGTGCTGGGCCTGGTTGTAGACGAAACGGTAGTAGCTCGTCACCTCGTTGGCGCGGTCACCCGCCAACTCGAGGTTCCAGCCGGTGAAGACGCGAGCCGCGGCATAGACATCGGCCTCGGTGTAGTGGCCGATACCCGTCGTGAACAGCTCCATCAGCTCGCGCCCGAAGTTCTCCTGGGGGCGGGCGCGTACGTTGGTGCGGCCATCGAGCCACACGAGCATCGCCGGGTCCTTCGCCACTTCGACCAGCAAGATCGCGAAAGCTGCCGGTGCCCAGGTCGCGGAACAGCTGCACCTGACCGCGGAAGGCGCCGCCGACGTTCTGCGCCCGCGCGTCCATCATCTTCGTGCCGTGGACCGCGCCGAAGGTGCCGGCGACCTTGCTGTAGGCCGTGGCGAAGTGGTTGTGCCAGAAGAGCGCCATCTTCTCCTGCAGCGGACGACGCGTGTGCACCATGCGGAACAGCCAGCGCTGGCGCGCGTCGCCGATGACCGTGTCGGGAGAGAACTGGCCGCGCGTGGTGACGCCGACGTAGTCGGCCAGGCCAATCTTCGAGTCCACATCGTCGGGCACCTGCTCGTAGTTGAGCAGCTGCTGGGCGAGGGACAGCGGGGTGAGGTCCGGCGTAGTAGGCCAGATCCTCGGGACTGGCCCCGAACCCCATGCGGCGAAGGATGTGCTCCAGCATGCGTGAACCCCAGACGATACTAGCTCGGCCGGAGATTCCGCACCGGTATTTCGAGCGTTGCCCGGAATTTCCTACTTCTGGGAACCGGCCGCCGCGGGCGCCTGCCCCAGGCTCAGCAGATTGGCCATCAGCCGGAACGCGCCATCCGTGCCGGCCGGCAGCTGCCGCCACAAGCCCAGGCCGACGTAGATCCAGCGTCCCTGGCCCACCTTGGTCTCGACCAGCGCGCCCCGCTTGGTGCCCTTGTTGTAGGCAAAGGGCTCGTCGAACTCGAGGAGGTCCTGCACCTGCGGATCCGCGTTGGCGGTGTCGAAGAAGTACAGCCCGCGCTCCTGCACCCATCCCATCCAGTCGGTCCGGCCGATGGCGTTGGGGGTGTTGAACACCGGGTGCGTCGGCTGCAGCAGGCGCACCTCGGCGTTCTCGTCGGTCACCCGCTCGCGACCCACCTTGCCGGGCACCGGCGCGTACTGCGCGTCGTTGAACTCGAACTTGTTGTAGTTGACGATCACGGTGCCGCCGGCCTTCGCATAGTCGAGCAGCCGGCTGTTGTAGGCGCGGAGATCGAGCCGCCGCTCGTAGGCGCGGACTCCCGTCATCACGACGTCGTACTGTCGACAGGTCACCCCAGGCCAGCTCCTCGGAGCCGATCAGCGTGACCTTCACGCCCAGCTGCTCGAGCGCGGCCGGCACCTCGTCGCCCACGCCCATCACGTAGCCGACCGACAGGTTCGGCTTCACCGCCACGTCGAGCGCCTTGGCGGTGACCAGCGGTGAGACCAGCACGTGGCGGCGGCTCGTGTGCGGGTACTCCACGAGCTGATACCCCTGCGCGAACGTCGCGGTGCCCTGACGCACCAGCGCCTTGATCGGGAAGGTCGATCCACCCGGCTTGGCCGCGGCCGACACCAGCATCGGCGAGGGCGGCACGTCGATGAGGAACCGGACCGTGATGGCCTCGTCTTCGCGCGAGAAGCTGACCGGCTGCGTCGCCGGCGTGGCGCGCCAGCCCTGGGGCAGTTCGAGCGTCGCCTCGCCGGTGGCCGCGCCCTTGGCGTGGTTCACCACCGTGACGCGCACGTCCTTGCGCGTGCCGCGCGCGTTCTGCGGCGTGGCACGAGTGGGAACAATCAGCGTCTCGGGACTGGCGGTGACGGCGAACGCGGGCACCACGTGCACTTCAGCACGTTTCTCACCGCTGAACAGATTGCCCTCCGACCGCGCCTGCACCGGCACGGTCACCGGGAACTCGACGCCGCCGACCGCCAGCGTGAACGTGGCGGTGAACGGCGTCGGACGGAACGGCAGGCCGAACGGCACGTCCGGGTCGAGCACGAACCGCGAGGCGTTGGTGGCATAGCGGAAGTGCGCCGCGGTCAGCCGTGCGTCGGCGGGGATGGTGCCGCCCTTCTCGGTGGCCTGGGCGAAGCCGCTCAGCGCGCGCGACTTCACCTCGACCGGCACCGTGCCGCGCGCCGCCGCAATCAGCTGCACGCCCACCTGCTGCCCCGGCGTGACGACGCCATCGTCGGCGATGGCCTCGAGCCTGAGATCGGTGGCGGCGACCAGCGCCTTGATGAACTGCGATTCCTTCTGCGCCAGGCGGAAGTCGATCTCGAAGCGCGCCTGTTCGTCCAGGCCCATGCCGGCGAGCGCCGCGCGCAGCTCGCGCACGGCGGTGAGGCCCGCGGTGAGCGGCGGGACCGTGCCGGCGCTGCCACGCGCGCCCAGCTCGCGATGCGCGGTCTGCACGTGCCCGGCGATGGTCGCCAGCGCGGAGGTGAGCGCGGCGGGCGGCGTGGCGCCGGCGTAGGCGGCCAGCGAGCCGAGGCTGACGTCGACGCCGTCGAACGGATCCTTCTCGGTGCGATCGACGCCGTCAGCGAGCACCGTGTCGCGCAAGCGGTAGGCGCGGATGCTGCCCGGCCCCATGGTGCCGCCGTCGCCCGGAAGCGGCAGCAGCTGCGACATGCCCTGGCACTTGTGCATGCTGCGCGCTTCGCCCGACAGCTCGTTGTAGGTGCGTCCGAGCACGCTGTCATACTGCGCGCCGCCTTCGAACATCAGCGGCTTCGCCGCGCCGGGGCCGTTCAGCTGAATCGTGCGTCCCGCACCGGGACCGCCGGGGCCGCCGAAGCCGGCCGTGTAATAGAACTTCGACGCCTGCCAGGGGCGCAGCCCCTCGGCGATCTGTTCAGGGAACTGCGCCGGATCCGCCGCGGCGCGGAAGGCCTCGGCCGTGAGCCGCGACGAGGTCTGATGGTGCTGTCCGCCGCCCTCGCCGTCGAACACGAAGCCGACAATGACCTGCGGCCGGAGGGTGCGGATCATGCGGACGTAGTCGCCGAGGATCTCCTGCTTGCCCCACTTCTCCAGCGTCTCCTCGACGGAGAACGAGAACCCGAAGTCCACCGCGCGCGTGAAGTACTGTTCCGCGCCGTCGTAGCGATGCGCCGCCAGCAGCTCCTCGGTGCGCAGCACGGCGAGCGCCTCGAACAGTTCGGGGCCAATCTCGTTCTGCCCGCCTTCACCGCGCGTGGCGGTGACCAGCGTGGCCCGCATGCCCTTGCCGTGCCCGTAGTAGGCCAGCATCGCGTTGTTCTCGTCGTCGGGGTGCGCGGTGGTCATCATGAACGTGCCCACCGTGTCGAGCTTGCGGAGGGCGAGCTCGAGTGCGGGCACGCCGCGCAGCGCCGCGACTGGCTGCAACTGATGCTGCGCGGACGGCACGCTACCGATGGTGAGGATGAGAGCAACGGTGAGGGCGAGGGAGGCTGAGCGCATGGGTTCTGAGTTCTAAGGTGCGGGGTTCCAAGGTTCATGTGCAGAGGGGCCAGGAATCGAGTGATCCCTGACCCCTGTTTCGTCGTTCCAGTTCCGGCCCTTGTAGAGCCTGAGGCCCGGAGCCTGGAGCCTGTCCTAGAACGTGAACTTGAAGCCGAGCTGGAACTGGCGCTGTTCGTAGCCGCCGGTGGGCACCAGCTGATCGGCCGACGTCGGCAGCGTGCCGAGCGGCACGCCGAGCGCGTTGGTGGCCACGTTGGCGTTGACGCCCGAGGTCTGCACGGTGTTGAAGATGTTCTTCACCTCACCGATGATCTCCGCCGCCGTGCTGCCGCGGATGCGGAACCGGCGCGAGTAGCGGAAGTCGACGTTGTAGCGCGCCGGCAGGTTCAGCGAGTTGCGGCTGACGCCGTCGGGACGATCGCTGGCCGTGGCGTCGTTGTTGATCTCGGTGACCGTGCGCAGGTTCACCGGGATACCGCTCGCGAACTGCAGCGCGATGCCGAACACGTTGTCGTTCAGCAGCGTCCCCATCGCGCCTTCACGATCGAAGCGGGGCGTGGAGACGATGCTGCCACTGAAGGTGTGGCGCTGGTCGAGGATGTTCGGCCCCAGCTCGCGGTCGAGATTGGTCATGTCGGTGCGGCCGGCATCGCCCTGGACCGACAACACGCCGGTGATCGGCGCGTTGTCCTCGCTCTTGCCCAGCGTGTAGGCAAAGTCGAAGCCGAATGTGGGGCTGCGGCGCGTGAGCTGCAGGGTCATGTTCTTGTAGGTGGAGTCGCCGATCGACTGCGTCGAGTTGATCGCGTTGTAGCGCGGATCGACGCGCGTCGCGGCACTGATCGTCGGGCTGAAGATCGGGATGCCGCTCGGCGTCGAGCCGGTCGGGTTGATCAGATTGATATTGGTGACGACCGGCAGGTTGTTGCCCTTGACGTAGGAGGCGCCCACCGAGACCGAGTAGCTGTCGCCCAGCTGGCGCTCGAACTGCACGTTGTTCTGCCACGAGCGCGCCACCTTGAAGTCCTGGTCCACGGTCCAGGCCACATTCGGCTGGGCGCCGGCGCCGGCGCTGAGCACGGCCGGGTACGACGGCGCACCCGCCTGGTTCGGCGTGAAGTTGGCCGAAGCCCGCGCGTTGGTGCCGTCGTTCTGCAACGCCTGCTCGTAGATCGCGTTCAGGGTCTGGTCGTACATGATGCCGGTGTTGGCCCGCACCACCGAGCGGCGGTCCGAGCCGAGGGTCCACACCGCGCCGATGCGAGGCGCGAAATTGCTCTTCGACACCGGGAAGTCACGCGAGGTCTCGACCGGCGCATTGGGATCGGCCTCGGGCACGCCGTAGAGGTCGTAGCGCACGCCGTAGAGAATCTTCAGGTCGGCGCCGACGCGCCAGTCGTCCTGCACGAACAGCCCGTACTGGCTGGTGTTGTATTCGAGGTTGGGCAGGCCGAAGTACTGCGTGAACGAGGTGTAGCCGAGTGGGTTGCTGCCGTTCTGGGCCGCCTGGTAGGCCGCGATCGTCGGGAAGGTGTAGAGGGCCGCCGGCGCCGAGCGGCGCGTGTCGGCGACGAACTGCAGGTCGACACCCGCCTTCAGCGCATGATCGCCGCGCAGCAGCGTCGTGCTGTTGTTCAGCTGCAGCACGTCCTGCGTGAAGCCGAAGCCGGCGTCGGAGATGGCGGCGATGGGCCCGCCGAACTGGGCGACGTTGGGGATGTTGATGGCCGGGCCGGTGCCCGACGCGGCGTTTGGCACGCGCGACTGCGCGCGGGTGGCGTACTGGAAGCGGAACTCGTTCAGCATGCCCGAGCCGATGGTCGAGATCAGCTGGGCGCCGGTGGAGTGCTGCCGGTCGGCGAAGTCGTTGGCGCGCTGCACCGAGAGGATGCCGCCGCCCACGTTCGCGGTGATGAAATTGTCGAAGAACATGTAGCGCACGGACAGCCGGTTCGCCTGGTTGATCTGGTGGTCGATCTTGCCGATCGCGAACTCGGTGTTCAGCCCGCGCGGCTGGTACTGCGGCTCGGTGAGCCCGAGCGCCGCCTGGTTCGCCGGAGTAATCGTGATGACGCTGAGGCCCGAGAGGTCGCGCTCGGTGTGCTCGTAGCCGCCGAAGAAATGGGTCTTGTCACGAATGATCGGGCCGCCCAGGTCGAAGGTGTAGACGTTGACGTCGGTCGGGGGCTTGTCCGCCGTCGCCGACGCATAGAACGGCGTCGCTACCATCGACTGGCGCTGCATGCGGTAGCTGCCCTGGCCGCGGTAGGTGTTGGTGCCCGAGGGCGTGATCGCGTTGTAGACCAGGCCCATCGTCTGGCCGAACTCCGGCGCGTAGCCGGTGGTGACGACCTTCACCTCGCGAATCATCACTTCGGACATCGGCATCTGCCGCAGGCCGGCGCGATCCTTCTGCGTGTTGTTGCTGCCGTCCACCTGGTAGTTCACGCGCAGCAGCGCGCCGTTGGCGGTGAGGCGGGGCACGCCGAACTCGTTGGTCTCGAAACCGACCACGCCCGGCTGCAGCAGGGCGAAGTTGTAGGGGTTGCGCGAGGTCAGCGGCAGGGTCTTGATCTCGGCCTCGCTCAAGGTGCGGCCCTGCTCGATCTTGCCGAGGTCCACCAGCGGCGCCGCCGCGGTGACCGTGACGGTCTCCTGCAGAGTGCCGACGGTCAGTTGGAAGTTGATGACCGCCGTCTGGCCCGCGCTCAGCGTCACGCCGCTCTGCTCGAACTTCTTGAAGCCCTGCAATTCGGCCGCGACCCGGTAGCGACCCAACTGCAGCAACGGCGCGCGGTACAACCCGCTTTCGTTCGTGACCACGGCGCGGGTGTCGCCCGTGTCGAGATTCGTCACGGTCACCGTGACGCCGGGCAGCACGGCGCTCTGTTCGTCAACCACGGTGCCTTCAATGGTGCCGTTGATGGCCGTGGACTGCGCCGCGGCCGGAAGCCCGGTCGCCAAGGCAAGAATAACTGCGAAGAATATGCGGAGCATCGGGGAGACCCCTCCTGTAAAAGGTCAGACCTTGCATTGTATGTCACGGCCCTGTGACGGATTCAGGGGCCACACAGGAGCCAGACGCCGATACGCCCCTCCAGGGTCCCGGCGCTGCACGGCACTTCCTGCCGTTTCAAGGCATGGGGCGCTGCCCGGTTGGCATCCGCGAAACGGAGCGGGGCCGAACCTCGATACCAAGGCGTCGATGAGAGCGGCCTATTGGCAGAGGTGCCACGGCCCGACAACGTCCAGCGGACGCTGCCCGTCGCAGGGTGTTTCCTGAATCGTGACGACGCCGTCGCCGGCGCGCTCGACCAACTGCTGGTATTCGCGCACCCGCTGCAGTTCGGTGGAGGCCACGATCACGCGCTCGGCGGTGAGGAAGCTGACCACGTACGAGCGCCAGTAGCCGGCCCGCGCCAGCCGCACCCCTCTGGATTCGAGCCGCTCGGCCAGGGGCACGAACCGGGGCGGAGGCGGCGTGACTCGCGCGTGGTCCAGCACGACGGCGTGATCGACGATCGAGGCGACGGCCAGCAGCCCGCACAGCGCCCCACCCGCCGCGCGCATCGCCATCGGCCTCCACGGCTGCAGCAGAATCGCGGCGAATCCCACCGGAAGGAACAGCGATAGCAGGCCGTAGCGGAACGTGAACATGCTGAGGTCGCGCGTCAGCGCGTAGATCACGCCGCTCTCGAGCCCGACGATAGCGAGGAAGATCGGGAACGCCATCGGCTCGAACGAGCGACGCCGGACAAGGTCCACCAGCAGCCAGATCAGCAGCAGCGCGCTCATCCCCGCCGCAACGGGCAGCAGCTCGCGCCAGCCCACGTGCGCGTCCGTCCCGATCGACAGCAGGTTCGGCCGGAAGCCGTCGAGGCCCACCACCATCGGCAGGTGCTCGGTAGCCAGCGCGCGGAAACGCGAGGGGAGGGCCGACCAGTCCAGGTTCGCTCGGGCCACCAGCAGCGAGATGTTGTCCTGGGAGGCGGCCGACACGGGCACGCCGGCCGACCCTGGCCCCATCAGGTCCGCATACGGCTTCAGCGCGTTGACACCCTGGAACACCACGAGGAAGGCGAATCCCGTCAGCACCCACGGCCGCACCAGCGGCATCACGCGGCCGCGCGCCGCGACGAACTGCAGGAGGAGCAGCGCCGGGACCGCATAGGCCGAGAACTCACGATGCAGAAACGCCACGGCGAGAACGGCACCGAGCGCCAGCGGTTTCTCGCGCAGCGTCCAGGCCAGCAGCACCCAGAAGAACGGCTCGACGTTGCCGCCCTGTGCTTCGAGCAGGTGAGCGGAGGTGACGAACGGCGCGATGACGAACGGCGACGCCGCCAGCGCCGCCAGCCAGACACTCAGCCGCGCGTCGACGACCAGCAGCCGCCACAGCAGCAGGGCGGTGATCGAGTTGAGCGCCACCATGGTCAGGCGCAGCGCCAGCACGGTGGGACCGAGCACCGCGAAGAACGGGGCCATCACCCACGATTCCACCCCGAGCATGTACTCCTGTCCGTAGAAGAACAGGGGCAGCGCGCGCCCCTCGACCAGGTGTTTCGCCATCAGACCGACGATGGCCTGGTCGGAGTCGAAGTAGCTTTCGTCGAACTCGAGGAAGAACCAGCTGCGGAAGAGAACGCCGGCGAGGATGAGCAGGCCCACGAGAAGAGCGAGCCGCTTGGGATCGCGCGGTGCCTGGGGCATCATGCTGGGCGTTGATGATAGCAGCCGACTTCGTCCCCGCGTGCCCGTCGGCCTGGCATCGTGCGGTGCTCGAACTGGTGCTCACCGGCCGATGGAGTGACATACCCGCGGCGACGTGGCCGCCGCTCGTCTGGTTCGCGGCGCCGGCGGGGGTGATCACGGCGCTGGCGCTGCTGGCCGTGATGACGAAACGTCCGCGAGCGCTCGTCGTGCTGCTCGCGGCTTCGGCGTTGGTGAACCTGTGGCTGCCGCTCGCGCTGGCGCCGTTGCTGCTGGGGACGCGGCCGTGGCCGCCGGTGGATCGCTGGCGCACGACGGTGGCGGTGGCGGCAACGCTCGCGCTCGGCGCCTACGTCGCGACGCCGTCGTGCGATCCCGCGGTCGATGGTTTCGCGCTGGCGCCGCCGGCCCGGATGCCGGCGATGGTGTGGGCGAGCGATCGGCATCGCCGGTGCGGCGCTGCTGGCAGCCGATGCCGCGTTCAGTCGGCGTTCCCGGCCGGTGCAGGCGGCCTGCCTGGGAGCAGCGCTGATGACGACGGCGATCGCGGTGACGATGGGCGGCGCGGATCGCACGGCGCTGCTCGGCGTGCTGGTCGCGCTCGCGTGGAGCCGGGTGGTCGCCGGCGGACGTCAACTGCTGCAATGGCAGACCACCTCGGGCGAGCGGGCTGGCGCCGTGCTGCTGCTGATGCTGGTGCCGCTGCTGTCCGTATCCAAGGCGGCGCGGCCGGGGTTCCGCGACACCGCTCCCGGCACGCGCGAGGTGTGGAGCGCTCTCGAGGCCACCCGTGCTCCGGCGGCCGTGGTGTCCACCGGCGGGCGGGCGGACGTCGCCGCGGAGGTCTGGCGCGCGGGCCCGTCGCCCGCGCAGCACTCGCTCGTGCTGCTGCCGCTCGTGCCGGACGTCCTGGCCCCGCAGTTCGACAGCCGCGCGATTCACGCGTGGGCCGGTCCCGGTGACGTGCTGGCCACACAGGGATTCCTGGTGGCGCCAGGCGTGGCAACCAGGGACAACACCGCGCCGCTCTCACGGCTGATCGACTACACGGCGTGCCGGGCGCTGTCACCCGAATGGACGGACGTACAAGGCATCGCGACCGGCGGCCAGTTCACCGCCGTCATGCCCGAAGTGGCGCCGCTTCGCGGCGGCCTCATCTATCTGGCCGCCGCCCGTCGCCTGATACCGCAGCCGATCAACTGGCCGCCGGAGGGGCTGGACGGCTTCCAGGTGGCGGCGTTCGATCGGCAGGTGCCGGCCGAGGCCGAGGCCGTGACGGCGGCGCTCGGGCGTGACGAACTCGACGCCCCGCGCATGGGTGACGCACGGTTCGTCTATCGAATGCGATTCGACCGGCTCGCGACCTCCGCCGAGACGCTGCACATCGGCCTTGGCGGACGTGCGGTGGCGGCCTGGGTTCGTCTCTACGCGCGTGATGACGCCCAGCCGGGGCGGCGGCCATCCGTGTGCCTCAACCGGGCGGGATTCGCAGTGGCCGGCTATGCGGATACGCCGGCCCGCGTGGCCTTGAACCTGTCGGCGCCGCAGGTGGTGGGCAGCGGGTGGCATGCCTTCGAAGGCGCGGACCAGGGTGGCTTTCGCTGGACGTCGGCGAGCGAGGCCGATCTCTTCGTCATCGTGCACCAGCCGCAACCGATGACCCTGCACATCGACGCGCAGCCCGGCACCGGGGACTGGGCCACGGCCAACATGCGCGTGACGCTGAACGGCGTCGACGCGCAGTGCGGTGCCGCCATGATGCCGTGCGACTGGACGCTGCCAGTCGGCGCGATGCGCCGCGGATTGAACGTGGTCACGCTGCACGCCGCGCCGGTCCAGGCGCCGGCGCCAGATCCGCGGCAGCTGGGGTTGCTCGTCAACGCCGTGAGCCTGTCGACGACGGCGCCGGCACGCTAGGCGCGCGGGCAACGGAACCTGCCGGCCTCGACGGGCGAAGTCCGGCGCTGGCCGGACGAAGGAAGCAGCCGATTAGAGGCTGCGGGCGAAGCCGAAGTGCTCGTCGGCGGCGGTGGCTTCGCCCATCACGTGCCTGAGCAGGATGCGGCTGGCGAGGAACGCGCGCGCGGGATCGTGCGCCGTGCCGAACGCGAACAGCTGGTGCGGAAAATTGCGGTGCAACCCCGCGTAGAGACCGCCATCGGCCGCGTGCGCGAGCGGCAGCGACCATCCGAACGCCGGCGGCACACCCGAGATCGCGGGATAGAGGCGCGACAGCTCGTACATCAGCTGCCCGGTCCGCTGCACGTGGACCTTGTGCTCGTTGCGCGCGGCCGGGCGCTCGCCATCGGCACCGGAAATCAGGACGCGGTGGTCGGCGGTCCAGCAGATCGTGTGCGGCGGCGTCTCGACGTCGCAGATGATGGCGGATCGGGGCCCGACTTCCTTGCGCACCGTTGGCGGAAGCACATCGCTCAGCGCGATCGCCCGGGCCTCGAAAGAAAAGTGGCGCTTCAGGCCCTTCACCAGTTCGGTGGGCTCGCCCGTGGCGTGAACCACGCACGGCGAGACCAGCGTGCCGCCGCTGGTCATCACGGTCGCCACCTTGCGATCGAAGGTGATCTTCTTCACGGTGGTGCGCTCGAAGATCCGCGCGCCTCGCGCCGCGGCGGCCGAGGCGAACCCGAGCACCAGCCGGTACGGATCGCACTGCGCCCACGGCGTCAGCCTTGCCGCGCCGGCGCTGTCGGCGCCGGTGGCCTTGGTCGCCACGGCAGCGCCCTGCCACGCGATGTCGAAACCTGCCGCACGCCGCGCCTCCACTTCCTTCTGGAGATCCCTGGCGGGCCAGCCGGCCGGGACCAGGCGGAGTGCATCGAGGACCTCCAGATCGGCCTTGATGCCCAGCCGCTTGACCGTGGCGGCGAGGTCCATCACCGCCTTGCGCGCATGCTCGGCGTGCGCGCGAGCCGTCTTGCGGCCGTCAGCGGCCTCGAGGTCGAGGATGGAGAGCCCGGCTTCTCCGACGCAGACGCCGCTCGATCGCCCGCTGCCACCGCTGCCCAGTCGATCGGCCTCGAGCAGCACGACCTTGCTGCCGGCCGCGGCGCAGGCGTACGCCGTCATCGCTCCGGCCAGGCCGCCGCCGATGATGACCAGCGGCGCGTGCTCGTTGCCCTTGAAGGGCGGGTGCACGGGACGTTTCTTCGCGGGCACGCGGTCGAGCCATGGCGACACACCGTATCTGGTGACAGGCACGGGTGGATATTACTGGAGGGAACGGGAAGCCGGTACCCGGGGTCCGGAAACAGCGGACTCAAGACTCAAGACCCAAGACCGCCCCCCTTACTTCCCCCTCGCCTCTCGGGCCAACAGCTTCTTCTTCCGCTCGACGCCGTAGCGGTAGCCACCGAGCCCGCCGTCGCTCTGCACCACGCGATGGCAGGGAACCACCAGACACACCGGGTTGGTGGCGCAGGCACGGGCCACGGCGCGGGCCGCGCTCGGCCGGCCGATGGCGCGAGCCACGTCGGCATAGCCGCTGGTCTCGCCGTACGGGATGGCTTGCAGCGCCCGCCACACTTTCCACTGGAACGCCGTGGCACGAACGTCGATCGGCAGGTCCAGCGCCGGCAGCTCCCCCCGAAGGTGCTGGACGATGGCGCGGACCCATTCCTGACGGGCCGGCTCACCCTCGCGGATGTCGGCCGCCGCATACTCCTCTCGGAGATCGCGGGCCAGCTGCGCGTCGGAGTCACCCAGCTTCACCGCGCACACGCCGTTGCCGGTGGTCGCCACCAGCAGGCGGCCGAACGGGCAGCCAACGATGGAATAGGCCACCTGCATGCCGGCGCCGCCCTTGCGGTAGACCGAGGGCGCCATGGCCCTGGTGGCCCGGCCCTCGTAAACGCGGCTCGGCGAGCCATACCCCGCCACATAGATCGCCGTCGTCACATCGTCGCCGCGGCGGAGGCTGGCGCGCAGGCGATCGGCGCGGCAGGCCGCCTGGAATTCGCGGGGTGACACGCCGACCAGGGCCTTGAAGCGCCGCTGCAGGTGGTGGGGGCTCATCGCCGCCACGCGCCCCAGGCTGGCCAGGGTGACCGGCTCGTCCGCATGGGCGGAGAGATAGGCGGACACACGGCGGACAGCCTCCATGCCGGGTACGCCGATGTCGACGATGTCGGGCTTGCAGCGTTTACAGGGACGGAAGCCCTCGCGCCGGGCCTCGCCACCGGTATCGAAAAAGCGCACGCGGTCCGCGCGCGGCCGCCGGCTGGGGCAGCTCGGCCGGCAATAGATGCCGGTCGACGTCACCGCGTAGACGAACGATCCGTCGGCGTTGCCATCCCGTGTGGCCAGCGCCTTCCACCGCGCGTCGAGGCCTGTGGGTTCCGCCATGTCCAGAGATCCATGCTGCATCATGTGACCCACGGTATGCCACCGCCCAGGGACGGCACGATCCGCGGATTGCGGTGGAAGTGGCGGGGACAGGGGCTGGGGCTTGAGGCTTGAGTCCTGGGCCAGGGCTGTCCGCGCGATAATCGGCTGGTGAGACGGTTGCTGTTTCGCGGCATCATCGTGGTGCTGGCCGCGCTGGTCCTGGTGGTGCTGGCGGGTGGGCTCTACCTGCGATCCGAACTGCGCGCCAGCCTGGCCGCGCTCGAAGGCACGCGGCCGCTTGCGGGGCTGAGCGCGCCGGTCACGGTCGCCCGCGACGCGCTGGGCGTGCCCAGCCTGACGGGCGCGTCTCGCGTGGATGTCGCGCGCGCGCTGGGCTTCGTGCACGCGCAGGATCGTTTCTTCCAGATGGATCTGCAGCGGCGGCAGCCGGCGGGCGAGCTGGCCGCGCTCGTCGGGACCCGCGCGTTCGAGGTGGACGCGCAGGCTCGCATCCATCGTTTCCGTCATGTGGCGCGACAGGCCTACGAGCGAGCGGATCCGGAATGGAAGGCGCTGCTCGACGCCTACGCGAGCGGCGTCAACGCGGGGCTCGCGCAACTGAGCGCGCCACCGTTCGAGTACCTGATGCTCCGCACCGCCCCGGAGCCGTGGAAAGCCGAGGACTCGATCCTCACCGTCCTCGCGATGTTCGTGTCGCTCCAGGGACGCCAGGCGACATTCGAGCAGACGAACCAGCAGCTGCGCGCTGCGCTCCCCGACGCGATGTTCCGCTTTCTCGCCGAGGCCGGGTCCACCTGGGACAGTCCTGCGGCGGGCGATCCGCTCACCCGGCCGCCGGTGCCCGGCCCGGAGGTGATCGACCTGCGCGGCCTGCAGGCCTCCGCGCCGCCCGACCCGGCCGCCACGCTCGCCAGGAACCATATCGTCGAACCGCCTTGCCGCACGCAGATCTTCAGCCTGTGCGTCGAGCCGTCGAGTGAATCCGCCGCGACCATCGGCTCGAACAACTGGGCGGTGGACGGCGCGCACAGCGCCAATGGCGGCGCCATCGTCGCCAACGACATGCACCTCGGGCTCGGCGTGCCGAACATCTGGTACCGCGTCTCGATGACCGCGCCCGATCCGGGCGATCCGCTGCAGCCGCTGCGGCTGGTCGGCGTCACATTGCCCGGCGCTGCCGGTGCTGGTGGTCGGCAGCAACGGTTCGGTGGCGTGGGGCTTCACCAACACCGGCGGTGACTGGAGCGACCTCGTGCGGATCGACGCCGACCCGCGCGATCCCACCCGCTACCTCACGCCCGATGGGCCGGTGCCCTTCGAGCTGACGGAGGAAGCGGTCGCCATCAAGGATGCCCCCGCCCGCAGCATCACCGTCCGCTCCACCATCTGGGGCCCCATCGTCTGGAAGGATCACCAGGGCCGCGAGTACGCGCAGCACTGGGTGGCGCACGACCCGGACGTGGTGTCGAGCGACCTCAGCCGGCCGGAACGGGTGCGGACGGTGGACGAGCTGATGGTGGCGGTGGCCGGGATCGGCATGCCGAACCAGAACGTGGCGATTGCGGATCGGTCGGGGCGCATCGCCTGGACCGTGGGCGGGGCGCTGCCCCGTCGTCGTGGATTCGATGGCTTCACCACCGAGTCGTGGGCGGACGGCACGCGGGGGTGGGACGGCTATCTCGTCGGCGGCGGAGTTCCCGAAGATCGTCGATCCCGAACTGGGCCGCATCTGGACGGCGAACGCGCCGGTCGTCGACGGCGTGAGGCTCGGCCTGATCGGCGATGGCGGCTACGCGGACGGCATCCGCGCGCGCATCATCCGCGATCGCCTGATGACGATCGACCGTGCCACGCCGCGGCAGATGCTGGACGTGCAACTCGACAACAGCGCGCTGTTCCTGGATCGCTGGCGGGCGCTGCTGCTTGACGACGCTCGACGGCGCCAACGCGAAATCTCCCGTCGATCGCGCGTCGTCGCGAGCCGAGTTCCGCCGGCTCGTGGACACGACGTGGACAGGAAAGGCCTCGCCGGATTCGGTGGCCTATCGCCTGGTGCGCACGTTCCGCGCCGAGGTCGTGCGATCGGTGCTGACCTTCGTCACCGCTCCCGCGCGGGCGCAGGATCCGTCGTTCGACTACTCGCGCTCGATGCGCACGGAGGGACCAGTGTGGGCGCTCGTCTCGCACCAGCCGATGCACCTGCTCGACCCGCGCTTTGCCTCGTGGGACGCGCTGCTGCTCGATGCCGTGGACACCTCGATCGCCCAGCTCGCCGAGGGTGGCGCGCTCGGCCGATCGCACGTGGGGCGAGGTCAACCGCGCGCGCATCCTGCACCCGCTGGGATCCGCCGTGCCGCTCATCCATCGCTGGCTGAATATGCCGGAGGATCCACTCCCCGGAGACGTCTACACGCCGCGCGCGCATTCGCCGGGCACGGGCCCGTCCGAGCGCATGGTGGTGTCACCCGGTCACGAAGAGGAAGGCATCCTCCACATGCCGACCGGACAGAGCGCGCATCCGCTCTCGCCCTACTTCGGCACCATGCATCGCGCGTGGGTGAACGGCGATGTGGTGCCATTTCTGCCCGGTCCAGCACAGCACACGCTGACGTTGACGCCGGGGGAGCAGTGAGGTCTCGAGTCTTGGGTCTTGGGTCTTGGGCTTGGGGCTGCCGGTTGGCCGCTGCCGATCTTACAGAACGCCGCGGGCGGCTAGCGCGCGTTCGGCGGCCAGTTCCACAGTGTCGGCGACGACGGTGATGTGACCCATCTTGCGGCCGGCGCGTGGGTGGCCCTTGCCGTACAGGTGCAGCGCCGCACCGGGCGTGGACATCGCCGCTTCCCAGTCGGGCTCGCCGTCTGCCCAGAGATCGCCCAGCAGGTTCACCATCGCCGCCGGGCGCGCCTGCTCGGTGGAGCCGAGCGGCAGTCCGCACACCGCGCGCACCTGCTGCTCGAACTGGCTGGTGGCGCAGGCTTCGATCGTCAGATGACCGGAGTTGTGCGGTCGCGGCGCGATCTCGTTCACCAGCAGCCGCCCGTCGCGGGTGACGAAGAACTCCACGCACAGCACCCCGACGTAGCCGAGCTCGTCGATGATGCGGCGTGTCAGCGCGGTGGCCTCGGCCGCCACCGCCGCCGGCACCCGCGCCGGCGCGATCGACAGATCGAGCACGTGATTGACGTGGCTGTTCTCGATGGCGCCGTAGTCCACCACGGCCCCGTCGAGCCCACGCGCGGCGACGACGGAGATCTCGCATTTGAAGTCGATCAGACGCTCGACGATCGCTTCCTGGTGCCCCACCAGTGCCCACACCGCCTCGGCCCGCTCGATCGACTCGATGCGGTGCTGGCCCTTGCCGTCGTAGCCGAACGCCGCCGTCTTGACGATGGCGGGGAGTCCCACCGTGCCGAGGGCGACGGCGAACTCGTCCATCGACTGCACGCGCGTGAATGGCGCCACCGGAAACCCGCGATCGGCGAGGAATGCCTTCTCCCGCGCGCGCTGCTGGGTGATGTGCAGCGACGATCCGCTCGGCCGCACCGGCGCGAACTCCGCCGCGGCGTCGGCCGCGGCCGTCGAGACGTTCTCGAACTCGAACGTCACCACGTCGACGCCGCGGGCGAAGGCGCGGATGGCGTCGATGTCGTCGTAGTCGGCGGGAATCTCGAGGTCGGCCACCTGTCCGGTCGGGGTGTCGGAGTCCGGCGAGATCGTGTGCACGCGGTAGCCCATGCGGCGCGCGGCGAGCGCCATCATGCGGCCAAGCTGGCCGCCGCCCAACACGCCAATCGTGCCACCCGGCAGGACGATGCGGTTCACGGGAGTTCCGCGGCGCGCACCTGCGAGGTCTGGTGCTCGCGGAACGCGCGGAGCTTGTCGGCGCAGCTCGGGGCGGCTGGTCGCGAGAATCGCCACCGCGAGCAGGCCCGCGTTCCTGGCGCCGGCCTTGCCGATCGCGAGCGTGCCCACCGGCACGCCGCCCGGCATCTGCACGATCGACAGCAGCGAGTCGAGCCCCTGCAGCGCGGCGCTCTGGACCGGGACGCCCAGCACCGGGACGATGGTGTGCGCGGCGACCATGCCGGGCAGATGCGCGGCGCCGCCGGCGCCGGCGATGATCACCTGGATGCCGCGCGCCTCGGCGCCCTGCGCGAACTCCGCCATCCACATCGGCGTGCGATGCGCCGACACCACCGCCTTCTCGTACGGGATGCCGAAGAACTCCAGCTCCGTGACCGCGTGCGACATCGTCTCCCAGTCGGAGGTCGAGCCCATGATGACGGCGACGAGCGGTGAGGGCGATGACATGGATCGCGAGTGAGCAAGTATATTGCAGGTGGACAGCGTCACTCATGGAATGGCTCAACTACCACCACCTGCTGTACTTCTGGATGGTCGCCCGCGAGGGCAGCATCGCCCGCGCCGGTGAACAGCTGCGCCTGGCGCAGCCGACCATCAGCGGACAGATCCGCATGCTGGAGGAACAACTCGGCGAGAAGCTGTTCCAGCGCTCGGGCCGCAACCTCGTGCTGACCGATGTCGGGCGGCTGGTCTACGAGTACGCCGATCAGATCTTCGCGCTCGGGCGCGAGATGCTGGACACGCTGAAGGATCGCCCGACGGGAAGGCCGATGCGGTTCCATGTCGGCGTCACCGACGAAGTCTCGAAGATCATGGCCTACCGGTTCCTGCAGCCGGCGCTGTCGATGCCGTCGCCGGTGTTCATGGTCTGCCGCGAGGGCCCGCTCGATCGGCTGCTCGGCGATCTGGCGATTCACGCCCTCGACCTGGTGCTGGCCGATACGCCGATGGCGTCCACGATCAAGGTGAAGGCCTACAGCCATCCGCTGGGCGACTCGCCGATCTCGATCTGCGCCACGCCGGCGCTGGCCGCGCAGTACCGCAAGGGCTTTCCGCGCTCGCTGCACGGCGCGCCGTTCCTGATGCCGACGGAGACCAAGTCCCTGCGCCGCGCGCTCGAGCAGTGGTTCGACAAGGAGAACATCCGTCCGCGGCTCGCCGGCGAGTTCGACGACTCGGCGCTGCTGAAGACGTTCGGCCAGGCCGGCGCCGGGCTGTTCGCGGTGCCCACCGCGATTCAGGATGAAGTCGCGCGTCAGTACGGCGTGGCGGTGGTCGGGCAGCTGGACGAGGTCCGCGAGCGCTACTTCGCGATCTCGGTGGAGCGACGGCTGAAGCATCCCGCGGTGCTCGCAATCTCGGAAGCCGCGCACGAGCTGTTGGCGCCACCCGCGAAGAAGAGCGCGCGGGGGACGTAATCCGGCCCGGCCCCGTCTCCGGTTTCCGGGGTCCCGGGACGAATCGATCCTGATCCCTGATCCCTGATCCCTGATCCCTGTTTCCGGTGGACAATGCTGCCATGACCAAGCGGCTCATCTGTGCGGCTGCCGTGGCGGCCGCGATCGGCACCGGGGCCGGCTTCAGCGGCAGCACCGTGACGGCCCAGGCCCCTGCCGAACCCACGCCGTCGACGGGCCTCACCGTGCCCTACACGGAGTTCACGCTGGCCAACGGCCTGCACGTCATCCTCCACCAGGACAAGACCGTGCCCGTGGCCGCGGTCAACGTCTGGTACCACGTCGGCTCCGGCCGCGAGAAGCCGGGGCGCACCGGCTTCGCGCACCTGTTCGAGCACGTGATGTTCGAGGGCTCCGAGCACGTCAAGGAAGGCGAGTTCGACAGCTGGCTCGAGGCCGCCGGCGGCAACAACAACGGCTCGACCACGGAAGACCGCACCAACTACGTGACCGACGTCCCCACCAACGCCCTCGAGCTGGCGCTGTTCCTCGAGAGCGATCGCATGGGCTATCTGCTGCCGACGCTCGATCAGACCAAGCTCGATCGCCAGCGCGACGTCGTCAAGAACGAGAAGCGGCAGCGCGTCGACAACGCGCCCTACGGGCAGGCGTTCATCGAGCTGAACGCCATGCTCTACCCGAAGACGCATCCCTACAGCTGGCCGGTGATCGGCTCGATGGAAGATCTCTCGGCGGCGACGCTGCCGGACGTGGTCGAGTTCTTCAAGACCTACTACTCGCCGAACAACGCCAGCCTGGTGGTGGCCGGCGACATCGACATCGCCGCGACGAAGACCCTGGTCGAGAAGTGGTTCGGCGGCATCCCGCGCGGACCCGAGGTGCCGCCGCTGGTGGCGCCCCCGGTGGCGCTGACGGAAGTGGTCCGCAAGACGATCACCGACAAGGTGCAGCTGCCCCGCCTCTACCTGGCGTGGCCGACGCCGGCGTTCTACGCCCCGGGCGACGCCGCCATGGACGTGGTGTCGAGCGTGCTGACCGGCGGCAAGAACTCGCGGCTCTACAAGCGCCTCGTCTACGACCTGCAGATCGCGCAGGACGTCACGGCCGCGCAGCAGTCGCAGTCGCTCGGCAGCGCGTTCCTGATCATGGCCACCGCGCGGCCCGGCCAGTCGCTCGACAAGATTCGCGAGATCATCGACGAGGAGATCGCGAAGCTGAAGCAGGCGCCGCCCGAGATGCGCGAGGTGACGCGCGCGGTCAACCAGTTCGAGTCGTCGTTCTACAACCGGATGGAGCGCACCGGCAGTTTCGGCGGCAAGGCCGATCAGCTGAACGCCTACTACACCGCCACCGGCACCCCGGACTACTTCCAGGAGGACCTCGCGCGCTATCAGGCGCTGTCCCCCAACGACATCCAGTCGGCCGTCGCACGCTTCCTGCCTGCCGACCGCCGCGTGGAACTGACCGTCGTCCCGGCCAAGTGAGGCGATAAGGACATGAGCCCCATGACACGTGTTGCCCCTCGCCGCCTCCGCCCCTGGCTGACGCTGCTGGTCGTCGCCGCCTCCGTTTCGATGCGCCGCGCAGGCGCCCGCGCAGTCGTCGCCCTCGTCTCCCGATCGCAGCCAGCCGCCAAAGCTGGGCGAACCGCCCGTGCTGCGGCTGCCGGCCATCCAGAAGACCACGTTGTCGAACGGCGTGCCGGTGTGGATCATCGAGCAGCACCGCGTCCCGCTGGTGCAGGTGAACGTGATCCTGCGCGGCGGCGGCAGCCTCGATCGCGCCGGCCGGTTCGGCATGGCGAGCCTGGTCGCCGGAATGCTCGACGAAGGCGCGGGCACGCGCTCGTCGCTGGAACTGGCCGACGCCGTCGATCTGCTCGGCGCCGATCTCTCCACCAGCAGCTCGTTCGACTACAGCGCGGTGCGGCTCTCGACGCCGGTGAAGAACCTCGCCGCGGCGATGCCGCTGCTGGCCGACGTCGTGTTGCGTCCCACGTTTCCGGAGGCGGAGCTCGATCGCCTGAAGAAGGAACGACTCACCGCGCTGATGCAGGCGCAGGACAACCCCGCGGCGGTCATCGGCTATGCGTTTCCGCGCGTGGTGTTCGGACCTGCGCACCGCTACGGCACGCCCGCTGGCGGGTTGGCGCCGGCGATTCAGGCCATCACCGCGGACGAGGCGCGCGCGTTCTACAAGGAACACTACGTGTCCGGTCACGCGACGATCGTAGTCGTGGGCGACGTGACGCCCGACGGCGTGAAGGCCGAACTCGAACGTGCCTTCGGCGCCTGGCCCGGCAGCGGTCCCCGCACCGCCGCCGCGGCGATGCCCGCGGCGCCGCAACTGACGAAGCGCGAGATCGTGCTCGTCGACAAGCCGGGGGCGGCGCAATCGCAGATTCGCATCGGCCTGGTCGGCGTGCCGCGCTCGACGCCGGAATACGCCATCCTCGAGGTGCTGAACGCGGCCCTCGGCGGCTCGTTCACGTCGCGGCTGAACCTGAACCTGCGCGAGAAGAACGGCTACACCTATGGCGCCGGCTCGGCGTTCGACATGCGGATGTCGGCCGGCCCCTTCCTGGCGGCGGCTCCGGTGCAGACCGACAAGACCGCCGACGCGCTGCGCGAGTTCTTCGTCGAGTTCGACAACATCCTGAAACCGATGCCCGCGGCCGAGCTCGAGAAGACCCGCAACTACGTCGCGCTCAGCTTCCCCGGCGAGTTCGAGACCTCGCGCAACCTGGCGCAGAAGCTCGAGGAGCTGGTCGTCTACAACCTGCCCGAGGACACCTATCAGACCTTCGTGCAGGCGGTGGAGAAGGTGACCGCCGCGGACGTGCAGAAGGCGGCGGTGAAGTACATCCAGCCCGACAGGATGGCGGTGGTGATCGTCGGCGATCGCAAGGCGATCGAGCCCGGCATCGCCGCGCTGAAGCTCGGGCCGATCCGCGTGGTACCGATCGAGGAGTTCTTCAAATAGACCCCACGATCGTCGTCGGCGCGGGCGCCGCCGGGCTGGTGGCGGCCATCTTCGCCGCCAGTGGTCCCGCCCCGGTGATCGTGCTCGAGCGCACCGCCGACGGCGGGCGGAAGATCCTCATCAGCGGCGGCGGCCGCTGCAACATCCTGCCCTCGCGGCTGGCGCCGGAGCGCTTCGTCACCGACTCGGCACCGCCGGTCATGCGCGGCATGCTGCGCGCCTGGCCGCTGGCCGCGCAGCGCCGGTTCTTCGAAGACGAGGTCGGCCTGCCGCTCGCGCTCGAGGCAGAGACCGGCAAGCTGTTCCCGCGATCGAACCGCGCCCGCGACGTGCGCGACGGCCTGGTCGCGCTGGCACGCCGGCGCGGCGTGCAGTTCCTCTTCGACACCATGGTCACCGGCATCAGCCGGGACGGCGAGCGATGGCGCGTCGATACCTCGGAGGGCACGCACCTGGCGTGCGCGCGTGGTGCTGGCCACCGGCGGGCTGTCGGTGCCGCTTGACCGGCAGCGACGGCATCGGGCTGCGGGTGGCCAGGGCCCTCGGCCACCGGATGCACGACACCTATCCGGCGCTGACCCCGCTCACGCTCGAGGCGTCTGACGCGTCCGGCCTGCACCCCGCCCAGCTCGCGGGGGTCTCGCTCGATGTCCGGCTTCGCGCGAAAGGGCCGGGCCAGACATCCGAGTCGCACGGCGGATTCCTGTTCACGCATCGCGGCTACAGCGGCCCATCCGTGCTCGATGTCTCGCACGTGTGCGTGCGGAGCATCGAGGGCATCGGCGCGGAGCAGGCGATGGCTGCCGCGGCCGGCAGACCGCGCGACGCCGCGGCTCGGGCGACGCTGCGCGTCAGCTGGTCGGAGGTGGCGGCGGCCGAATGGGAGGCGAAGTTGCTGGAAGGCGACGTGCACGTCGCGTCGATCCTCGGCCGCGTGCTGCCGGAGCGCCTGGCCCTGTTCCTGCTCGCCTCGGCAGGCGTCCCGAGGGATCGACGGACCTCGTCGCTGCGCCGTCCGGAACGCACCGCCCTGGTTGAGCATCTAACGTCTTATGCCCTGCCGTGGACCGGCCACGAGGGCTACAAGAAGGCCGAGGTCACCGGCGGCGGCATCGACTTGTCGGAGGTGAATCCGCGCACGCTGGAGAGCCGGCATCACCGCGGTCTCCATCTCTGCGGTGAGATGCTGGACGCCTTTGGCCCGATTGGCGGTCACAATTTCACCTGGGCGTGGTCCACGGGGCGCGCGGCGGGAATGGCGGCCGCCGGCCGCCCATCTGCTTCGGAGTAATCTCACGCGATGGACACCTACTATCACCCGCCCGACCTCGCCAGATTCGCCGACGTCGGCAAGGACGCGCCCGAACTGTGGGAGAAGTTCCTCGGCTGGTACAACGCCGTCTTCGCCGAGGGCGCGCTGACCGAGCGCGAGAAGGCGCTCATCGCTCTGGCCGTCTCGCACGCCGTGCAATGCCCGTACTGCATCGACGCCTACACTACCGGCAGCCTCGAGAAGGGTGCCACGCCCGACCAGATGACGGAGGCCGTGCACGTCGCGGCCGCGATCCGCGGCGGGGCCTCGCTCGTGCACGCCGTGCAGATGCGCAACAAGATCGACAAGATCGGGATGTAAAGGTGGCACTGCCGACGCTGATCAACACGCGCAGTCCGCTCGCCGCACCCTCGGCGCAACGGGCGCTCCTCGAGTCGCTGCCGCTGGCGCGGACGTTCGAGTCGGCACTGAACGAGGCCGGGCACCAGCCGCTGACGCGCGTCACGGCGCGCGTCCTGCAGGTGAATCTCGGCAAGCGCTGCAATCAGGCGTGCCATCACTGCCACGTGGACGCCGGCCCCGACCGCACCGAGGTGATGCCCGACGAGGTGGTGGACGCGGTGCTGGAGGTGCTGGCACGGTCGGACATCCCCACGCTCGACATCACGGGCGGCGCCCCCGAACTCCACCCGCGCTTTCGCGACATCGTCGCCCGCGCGCGCGGGATGGGACGGCAGGTGATGGATCGCTGCAATCTCACCATCACGACGCTGCCGAATTATGCCGACCTGCCGGAGTTCCTGGCCGCGCACGGCGTGGAAGTCGTGGCCTCGCTCCCCTCGTACGCGGCGTCGCAAACCGACCGTCAGCGCGGCGAGGGCGTGTTCGAGGCCTCGCTTGGCGCGCTGCGTCACTTCAACGCGCTCGGTTATGGTCGCCCTGGCAGCGGCCTGGTGCTGAACCTCGTCACCAATCCGGTTGGCGCCTTCCTCCCCGCGAACCAGGCGTCGCTCGAACGCGACTGGACGCGCGAGCTGAAGCGGCGCTACGACATCACCTTCAATCGCCTGTTCACGATCACCAACATGCCGATCAGCCGCTATCTCGAATGGCTGGAGCACTCCGGTAACGTCGCCGGCTACATGGAGAAGCTGGTGCAGGCGTTCAATCCGGCGACGGTGGACGGCCTGATGTGCCGCGACACCATCTCGGTGGGCTGGGACGGACGCCTGTTCGATTGCGACTTCAACCAGATGCTGGACCTGCCCGTGGACCGGCGTGGGCCGCGGACCATCACGGACCTCTTCGCTGCTCCTGCCCTGCTCTCGCACCCCGTGGTCACCGGCCCGCACTGCTTTGGCTGCACCGCCGGCGCCGGGTCAAGCTGCGGCGGATCGACGACGGCCTAGACTCAAGACCCAGGCTCAAGCCCCAAGCTCGCGAAGGCGCCCCGGTGGCCCTTGAATTGCTAAGTCTGGAGCAGGGCCGCGCCATGGTGGCGGCGTCCTTACAGTTTTCGTCGTCGCCTGTTCCGGTCTGGGACGGTCGCGCACATTATTCTCATGCCCCGCCGTTACGCCCTCGTCCTGCTGCTCGTGGCCACCGCCAGTGGTCTGCACGGAATGGCATCGCAGCCGCCGGTGCCGGGCCTCTTCGTCGATCGGTTCGACCTCGCGGCGCCGCAACTGGACGTCGCGGATCAGCCGGACACGGTCAGGGCGCGCGCGGCCGCCGTGAACCTGGCGGCGCTCGATGAGGACACCATCGACCTCGCGCTGTTCGAGGCGACGACGCTGCGGGCCGTGCTGGACCACCGGAGCGGCAATCCCGACGGCTCGGCATCGTGGTCCGGCCGCGTCGACAGCGATCCGCTGAGTGCCGTCACCTTCGTCCGCGCCGGCAACATCGTGCAGGGCGCCCTCCGCATGAAGGAGGCCGCCTACACCATCGAGCCGGTGCCAGGCACCGCGCTGCACGCCATCCGCCAGGTCGATCTCGTCGCAGCTCGGGGCGGAGCTGCCGCCGCTGGTGCCCGCGCCCGCGGCGCTCGAGGCCGCGGCGCTCGACGACCCTCCCATGTCGGGTGACGACGGAACGATGTTCGACGTGCTGGTGGCCTACACGCCGGCGGCGGTGACCGCGGCCGGCAGGCGCCAGCGCGCTGCTGGCGCGGATCAATCTCGGGATCACCGAGACCAACACGGCCTACGCGAACAGCGGCATCATCCCGCGGCTCCGCCTGGTGGGGACCGAACTCGTGACCTACACGGAGAGCGGTGATCTCGGCACTGATCTCAGCGCCGTCACGGGCACCTCGGACGGTCAGATGGACGGCATCCACAGCCTGCGCA
Organism: uncultured Acidobacteriota bacterium; assembly: GCA_963721715.1. Classification (GTDB taxonomy): domain Bacteria; phylum Acidobacteriota; class Vicinamibacteria; order Vicinamibacterales; family UBA2999; genus VFZN01. Next base: position 83,188 of record CAVRKI010000001.1, read on the forward strand.
ACTCGCTCGGCGCGGACCTGGTGAAGCTGGTCGTCGGCAACACCGCCGCAGGCGCGTGTGGCGTGGCCTGGCTGATGCAGTCGCTGTCCTCAGGCTTTGCCGCGAATGCGTTCAGCGTGACCGCCTATCCGTGCATCAGCCCGAACTACACGTTCGGCCACGAGTTGGGCCACAACATGGGCTCGAACCACGCGCCCAGCGACCCGGTCACGCCGCCGCCGCTCTATGCCTATTCGTTCGGCTACAAGCACCCGTCGAACCTGTTCCGCACGGTGATGGCCTACGACTGCCCCGTCACGCTGCCAGCGCGTCCTGTATTTCTCGAACCCCGCGGTGAACTACAACGGCGCACCCACCGGCACCGTGGCCCAGCACAACAACGCGCTGTCCATCAACAACGCGCGCAACACCGTCGCCAACTGGCGGCAGCAGGTGGTGGCGAACACGCCGCCCACGATCACGGCCATCGCCGCTCAGCTGATCGCCGAAGACACCCCCACCCCCGCGCTGGCCTTCACGGTCGGTGATGGCCAGACGGCAGCGGCAAGCCTGGTGGTGACGGCGTCGTCCTCCAATGTGTCGCTGGTTCCCAACAGTTCGGCCGCGCTGGCGCTTGGCGGCTCGGGCGCCAGCCGCACGGTGACGGTGACCCCGCAGCCAAACGTCAGCGGCCAGTCCACCATCACCGTGTCGGTGAACGACGGCGTCCTGACCACGTTCACCTCGTTCCTGCTCACCGTGAACGCCGTCAACGATCTGCCGGTGGTGTCGGCAATCGCCGCGCAGACCATCAACGAAGACCAGTCTCTGGTCGTGCCCTTCACCGTGTCCGACGTCGAAACGCCCGCCGCGTCCCTGTCGCTGCAGGTGGCCTCGACCAACACCGCGCTGGTGGGCGGCGCCGGCCTGGTGCTGGGGGGCAGCGGCACGAATCGAACGTTGACGCTGACGCCAGCGGCGGACCAGTGGGGCACGTCCACGATCACCATCACCGTCAGTGACGGCACGGCGCCGGTGCCGCGCGCGTTCTCGTTCACGGTGCTGCCGGTCAACGATCCGCCGGTGTTTTCAGGCGTCGTGCCACTGGTCTCCACCACCACCGGCGTGCCGACCAGCTTTGCCGTCACCGTCTCCGATCCCGATACCTCGGGCGGCAGCCTGGCGCTGATTGGCGGCTCGTGGAATCAGGTGCTGTTGCCGAATGGCAACATCGCGGTGTCGGCGCAGTCGTCCACGGCATCGAGCCGCACGTTCATGGTCACGCTCACGCCCGCCGCGGGGCAGACCGGCGCCGGCGGCGTGACGCTGAGCGCCTCCGATTCGGTGGTCAGCGTGTCGACGCCCCGTGTCCTTCACCGTAACGGCGGTGCCGACCGCGCCCGATGCGCCAACGACGCTGTCGTCGTCTGCCTCGGGGACCACGGTGACCTTCGCGTGGGTGGCCGCGCTCACCGGCGCCGCTCCCACCAGCTTCGTCGTCGAGATGGGCACGGCACCGGGCACGACCACGTTGCCGACGCAGACGGTGACCTCGCCCGTGGCGCAACTCTCGCTCGTGCTGCCCGCAGGCACCTACTACGCCCGCGTGCGCGCGGTGAACGCGGTGGGACAGAGCCCGCCATCGCCGGAGACCTCGGTGACGGTCGTGGAGCCCAGTCCGATCCCAGGCCCTCCAGGGAACTTCTCGGCCGCGACCAGCGGCAACGCCGTGTCGTTCTCGTGGACCGCGTCCTCGGTCGGCGCGGCCGCCAGTCGTTACCTGATCGAAGCCGGAAGCGCGCCCGGGCTGGCGAACATCGCGACGCTGGATACCGGAAGCGTGGCGACATCCCTGAACGTGCCGAACGTGCCGCCCGGCACGTATTGGGTGCGGGTGCGCGGCGCGAACGCCGCCGGCACCGGCGCTCCCTCGCAGGACGTGTCGGTGGTGATGGGCGCCTCAGGCGGGTGCGTCGGGCTGCCTGCGGCACCGGTGTTGCTGACGCCGGTGGTGTCGGGCGTCAACGTCTCGCTGTCGTGGAACGCACCCACCATCGGCCGCGTGCCGACTGGCTATGTTCTGTTCGCGGGCTCGGCTTCGGGCTTGTCCAATCTCGCGAGCTTCGGCACGGGGAATACGGCCACCTCGTTCGCGGCGTCCGCGCCGGCCGGCGTGTACTTCGTGCGCCTCGCGGCCAGCAACGCCTGCGGCGTCGGCCCGGTGTCGAACGAGGTCAGCTTCACCCTCGGGCTGAACCTGCCGGGAGCACCGCGAAACCTGGCAGCATCCGTCGCCCCTGGCGGGTCCGTCACGCTGACCTGGGACGCACCCTCCTCGGGCGGCACGGCGACGTCCTACCTGGTAGAAGCCGGCAGCAGCACGGGATTGGCCGATCTGGCGACGCTATCCACGGGCAGTGCCGCCACCGCGTTCAACGCCTCGGCGCCTGCGGGCACCTATTACGTCCGCGTGCGTGCGGTGAACGGCGGCGGCGCCGGCGCGGCATCGGGGGACGTCGTGGTGATCGTGCCCTAGCCGCGCCAATGGCCGAACGCCAGCGGGTGCATCACCGTCGATTCCCGGGGGCGCTTCGCGCGGTTGTCACGCGGTGCAGCCTACCCCGGAGGCCAACGCCGTCACACGAACTCGTAGGTGAAGATATTCGGCGGCTCGATGCTGAGCCACGGACCGTTGGCGTTGAGGCTGTCGCCGGTGGACGGGTCCCACCGCAGGAAGTGTCCGCTCATGGTGCGGAAGGCCACCCGGTGGTTGCCGAGGCTGACCAGGTCCAGCGGCTCCCAGTCGCCAACGGCCTGGCCGTTGGCCAGCACGTCCCCGCCACCGCCGTTCTGCGGCGAAATGTACTGACCGTTCGGCGCCCGCAGCGCGACGCGGCCCACGTGCAGATCCTCGATGGTGAGTGTTTCCCACGAGCCCGGCGAGGCGCCGGCCACGGTGATCGAGCCGCCGCCGCCGCCCTGCGGCGAGACGAACAGGCCGTTGTCGCCCTTCAGTGCCAGGCGCGCCGTGTGCTCATTACCGCTGACGATGCCAGGCACCGCGTGGAGGGGAACGAACTGGTAGCCGCGGGCCTTCAGCGCCGGGATCAGAGTGCGGACGACTTCGAAGGTGCGATTCCGCCGCTTGACGAACTCCTGATCGGCGCTGGAGTCGTGCATCAGGAGGATTCCGCGCCGCGTGCCGTCAACCTCGCGGGTGCACTCCGCGACGCAGTCGTTGGGATCCCGGTCGTTCTTCCAGAACTCCCAGTCGCGACCGTCGATGTCCCAGCCGATCGGTCCGACGTGGCGTAGCGCCGTCGTCAGGTTGGCGTTGAGCGCGCCGGCGACCGCGCCGTCCCAGGTGCCGTACGGCGGCCGTACGAAGATCGGGCCATCGCTGTGCCCGAGCACGGCGTCGGTCCGCGCAATCTGGCCCACCACGTCCCCGCCGGCGGCCACGAACTGCGCCATCTGCGGGTGATCGTAGGTGTGATTGCCGATCGTGTGTCCAAGCTCGCGCACCCGCGCGACGATGTCCGGGCGCTCGGCGGCGAACCGGCCGACCATGAAGAACGTGGCGGGCACGCCCTGGCTGCTCAGGAACTCGGCGATCGCGGCCGTCTGTGGACCCGGGGCCCCTCCCGAATCGCCCGGCCCATCGTCGAAGGTAAGCGACAGCGTTCGTTCCGGTAGCGATGTGCCGACGATCAGCTCGTTGCGATACATGATGGTGGCCTCCGCGGACGCGATTCGACGAGCGGCGGCCCTGGCCAGGGTCACAGGAGCATGACCAGGCCGAGCCGCGCGAGGTGACTATATCCCGGCCGGGCTCCTTCGGCAGTTCGTCCGGGGCGAGTGCGATATCCTTGGAGGACGCCCTCGCCGGATTGTTCCATTTCATGTTCCACCGCGTCCTCCTCTTTTCAATTGTTCTCCTGACGGCTTTCGGGGGAGGCACGGGTGATGCCCAGGCGCCGGCCCCGGCAGCGTTGTTCATCGCCGCCGAAGCCGGCGCCGCCTCGGACCTCGTGGCCCTCGCGCCCGGCTCGCTGCGGGCGCGGGCCACGGGCATCGCCTCCTCCGCACTCGAGTCGGATTCACTACTGCTCGAGCTGTTCCCCGACACCTCGGTCCGGGCGGAGCTCGTCTCCCGCGAGGTGAACGGTGACGGATCGCTGTCGTGGGCCGGACGCGTGCCGGGTCAGCCGCAGAGCAGCGTCACCTTCGTGCAGGCCGGGTCCGTGCTCCAGGGCTCGATTCGCCTGGACGACGGCGCCTATTCGATCGAGCCCGCCGCCGGGCTGCGTACGCACACCATCCGCCAGGTGGATCCCGAGCCGCCGGGCGAAGAGCGCGTGCCGCTGCCAGCGCCGCCTGCCTCGCAGCCCGACGCGCTCGACACCGCCGCCCACCAGCGCGGACGATGGCGGCACCATCGATATCCTCGTGGTCTACACCGCCGCGGCGCGCACAGCGGCGGGCGGCACCGACGATGCGATCCGCGCACGCATCATGCTGGGGGTCACCGAGACGAACACCGCCTACGCGAACAGCGGTGTCGTGCAGCGGCTGCGGCTGGTCGGCGCGGAGCTCATCGGCTACACCGAAGGCGGTGACATCGGCCTCGATCTCGAACGGGTGACCGAGGCCGGTGACGGATTCATGGACGGCATCCACGCGCGCCGCGATCAGCTCGGCGCCGATCTGGTGTCGCTGATCGTCAACAACACCACCGGCTCGTGCGGCGTGGCGTGGCTGATGCAGACGCCGTCCGTGACGTTCGCGCCACAGGCCTTCAGCGTCACCGTCTACGACTGCATCAGCCCGAACTACACGTTCGGGCACGAGCTGGGCCACAACATGGGCGCCGCGCACGCGCCGGACGATCCGAACCTGCCGGCGGCCTATCCGTATGCCTACGGCTACAAGGATCCCGCGTCGCTCTTCCGCACGGTGATGGCCTACAACTGCCGCACCATCAGCTGCCCCCGTATCCTGTATTTCTCGAACCCAGGCGTGTCCTACGGCGGGCGTCCGACCGGAACCGCGCTGCAGCACAACAACGCGCTCGCGCTGAACAATACCCGCACCATCGTCGCCAACTTCCGCCAGTCGGTCACGCCAGGGCTGGGTGCGCCGCGATCGCTGACCGTGACCACGTCGGGCACCACGGCGATGTTCGCGTGGCTGCCTCCGACGACCGGCATCGCCACTGGCTATGTCATCGAAGCCGGCTCCGCCCCCGGACTCGCGAATCTGGCGCTGCTGCCGACGGGCGCAGCGACGTCACTGGTCGTGCCGGCCGTGCCGCCGGGGTTGTACTTCGTGCGCGTCCGCGCCACCAATGCCGAGGGCGTTGGCGCGCCGTCGACCGAGATCCAGCTGTCGATGACGCCGCAGGGCCGTTGCACCGCACCCGCGGGGCCGCCGGCGCTCGAAGCGGCGACCGTGTCGGGCAATCTCGTCACGCTGTCGTGGACCGCGCCAGCCACGGGAGGTTCGGTGGCCTCCTACGTCATTGGCGCAGGCTACTCGACGGGCACGCTGGGCGCCGCGCTCATCGACACCGGCACCAATGCGACGTCGTCCACCATCCCGGCGGCGTTGGGCCGCTATTTCGTGCGCGTCGCCGGCTGGAATCCGTGCGGTGTCGGCACGCCGTCGAACGAGGTGATCGTCACGGTGGGCCCGGCATTGCCCGGTCCGCCGGCAGGACTCGCCGCCACGGTCGCACCCGGCGGCGGAGTGACGATCACGTGGGACGCCCCGACGTCGGGCGGCGCGCCGGAGTCATATGTGCTGGAGGCGGGCACCGCCACCGGCGTCTCGAACATCGGCACTGCCGAGACTGCGGCGCCGTCGACGACCTTTGTCGTGCAGGCCACTCCCGGCACCTACTTCGTGCGTGTGCGCGCCCGGAACACCGCGGGGATCGGGCCAGCGTCGGGAGACCTTCGGGTGGTGGTTCCGTAATCTCGGGATCTGGAGGACAGCGCGTGAACTGAGGGGTAGAATCGCCCGCGGAGGGTGATTCTGATGCGCAAGCTCCTCGTTCTCGTCGGTGTGGGATGCCTCTCGAGTGCGGTGCTGGCGCAGCAGGCGCCGACGACCTCCGGCTACCTGCTCCCGCCCAAGGCCATCGTCGATGTGCTGGATGCGGCGCCGCCGCCCACCGTCGAGCTGAGCGCGTCGGGCGCGGCGATGGCGGTGCTCGAACGCGCGAGCATGCCGTCCCTTGCCGAGCTCGCCCAACCGATGTTGCGCATTGGCGGTGTCCGCATCAACCCGAAGACCAACGGCCTGCACCGCGCCGTCCGGTATCGCAGCCTGCTCATCAAGAGTCCGTCCGATGGCACCGAGCGGAAGGTGACGCTGCCGCCAAGCCCGGCGATCGGCTGGATTGGCTTCTCGCCCGACAGCACGCGCTTCGCGTTCACGCACACCAGGGACACCGGCATCGAGTTGTGGGTGGGCGACACCGCCACGGGAACGGCGAAGGCGATTACGCCGGCGCAGCTGAACAACGCGCTCGGCTCGACGCAGTCACCGTATGCGTGCAAGTGGGTGGCGCAAGGCGCCTCGCTGCTGTGCGCGTTCACCAGCACCAGCCGCGGCGCGGCCCCGACCGAGCCGTTGGTGCCCCCCGGCCCGAACATCCAGGAGAATCGCGGCGTGCCCGCGCCGGTCCGCACCTACCAGGACCTGCTCACCTCGCCATACGACGACGCGCTGTTCGAGTATTACGCCACCAGCCAGCTCGCCGTCGTCGACGCCGTGTCTGGCGCGCGGACCCCGCTCGGACGCCCCGGCATCTTCCAGACCTTCGCGCCCTCTCCCGACGGCAGCTTCGTGCTGATCGCGCGCGTCAAGCGGCCGTTCTCGTGGCTGGTGCCGTACGACGACTTCCCGACCGCCGTTGAAGTGTGGGATCGCAAGGGCGGCGTCGTGAAGACGATTGCGGATCTGCCGGTGGCCGACACGGTGCCGAATGGCGGCGTGCTGCCCGGGCCGCGCTCGTGGCGCTGGCAGCCGAATGTGCCGGCCACGATCGCGTGGGTCGAGGCGCTCGATGGCGGTGATCCGAAGGCGACCGTGCCGCATCGTGACAAGCTGATGACGCTGGCCGCGCCGTTCACCGCGGCTCCCACCGAGGTGGCGAAGACCGAGTGGCGCGCCGCCGCGCCGGCCTGGACCGACGCCGGGGTGATGCTGATCACCGAAAACGATCGCGCCACGCGGATGACGAAGACGTGGCTGCTCGACGCGCCTGGCGCCCAGCCACGGACGCTGTGGTCACGCAGCCAGGAGGACTCGTACGCGAACGCGGGTCAGCCGATGAGGCGCCCGATGGGATCCGGCGTGGACGCCGTGCGCCAGGTCGGCGACTCCGTGTACCTCACCGGCGTCGGCTCGACCCCCGACGGCGATCGCCCCTTCCTCGACAAGCTGAACCTGAAGACGCTGCAGAAGGAGCGGCTCTTCCAGAGCGCTGATCAATCGTACGAGACGGTGGTGGGACTGATCACCACCGACGGCGCCCGCGTGGTCACACGGCACGAGGCGCGGAGCGACGCGCCCAACGTCTACACGCGCGACCTGAAGGCGAACGAGCGCGTGGCGTTGACCACCTACGCCGACCCGGCGCCGCCGCTGAAGGGCGCGAAGGCCGAGATGGTCACCTACACCGCGCAAGGACGGCGTGCAGCTGCGCGCCACGATCTACACGCCGCCCGGTTGGACCCCGGCGCAGGGCAAGCTGCCCGCGCTGCTGTGGGCGTATCCGCGCGAGTTCACCGATGCGCGCACCGCCAGCCAGGTCACCGGCTCGCCGTTCCGTTTCACCACGCCGGGCTGGGGCACGCTGCACCTGTTGTTCCTGCTCCAGGGCTACGCCGTGATCGACGATGCGACGATGCCGATTGTGGGTTCGGGGGAGACTGCCAACGACACCTATATCGAGCAGCTGGTGTCGAGCGCGCAGGCGGCGGTGGACAAGGCGTCGGCGATGGGCATCGTCGATCCGGAGCGGGTGGTGGTGGGTGGCCACAGCTACGGCGCGTTCATGACCGCAAACCTGCTGGCGCACTCCGACATCTTCCGCGCCGGCATCGCCCGCAGCGGCGCCTACAACCGCACGCTGACGCCGTTCGGGTTCCAGAACGAGCAGCGCACGTTCTGGGAGGTGCCGGAGGTCTACATGCGGATGTCGCCGTTCGCCAACGCGCACAAGATCAACGAGCCGATCCTGCTGATTCACGGCGAGGCCGACGACAACTCGGGCACGTTCCCGATTCAGTCCGAGCGCTTCTATGTGGCGCTGAAGGGGCACGGCGCCACGGTGCGCTACGTGACCCTGCCACACGAGGCGCACGGCTATCAGGCGCGCGAGTCGGTGCTGCACACGGTGGCCGAGATGCTCAACTGGGCGGACCAGTGGGCGAAGAACGCGAAACCGCGGTCGACCTCGTCGCAGCCGTAGCCGGCACCACCGTTCTGTGGACCTCGTGAAGGCGGCGCCGCTTGAGCCAGCGGCGCCGCGCGTCGCGGAACACACGGGGCGCGGTCGCGCGATACAACCGGGCGGTGGTGTCCACCGACAACGCCCAGGCGTCCTGGGCGATGGTCCTTGCGTTCCACCGCTGCGCTTCGTAGCCCACCAGCGCGCGATGTTCGTGCGTCCACATCCATTTGTAGGCGGCACCTCCGCCCATGAAGTCGAACGCGCGAATCTCCTTGTCGTCGCAGCACGCCTTCACGCACAGCCCGAGCATCGCGGTGCCGAGGTCGTCGGCCGAGAACTCGGGGTTGAAGCCCTTCTGGAAGTAGTGCAGCACGCCGTTGTCGGCGAAGCCGATCAGCACCGCTTCCACGTGCCCGTCGATCCTGAGCACCCATAGCCGCAACTGATTCGCCGAGTGCGCCGCGTGGGCCGACGCCCGCATGAAGCTGCTGACGACCGGGATGCCGAGCACCCCGGGCTCGCCGGCTGCTTGCCATCGCGCCTGGTGGAGCCGGATCAGATCGTCGATACCCCGGTCCACTTCGTCGGCGGAGGTGGCCTGCTCGAACGCGCAGTCGTGTTGACGGAAGAGCCGCCGCCCGTAGTACTCGACGTTGCGGCGCATCGAGCGGCCCAGCGTCCGCCGGTAGGCATCCCACCCGCGCGAGGTGTCGATGTAGGGGGCGAGATCGGGCGCGGTGGTGCGCGCCTCGATGCCGGCCTGAAGCATCAGCGCGCTCGTCACCGCCGACTCCGCCGGAACGCCGTGGAGGGACATGCGATCCCAGGCCGCATACCCCTTCAGGACCTCGGCAAGCGCGGCGGCCACGGCGTCCTCGGCCCCGCGCGCGGAGAAGATCGCCACGTGCTCGCTGACCTTGAGCTCGATGCCGGTGCCCAGCAGGGAGAGATCACGGACGGGCACCAGGCCGAGCACCCGCCGGCACTTTCGATAGAGCGGCGCCACCCCTGTCAGCCGACCCTCGGTGTCACGGCAGCAGATGATGAACAGTTCCGCGTCGGGCGGGGCAAAGTGCGTCCACCACAGCCAGTTCCACTGCCAGCCGAGGAAGAACGAGCGCTGCTCGCTACGGCTGAGGAGGTCGTCCCACTCCGGCGCGAGAGCCTTGAACCCGACAGGCTCCGAGACGATGTTGGTGGTATGGACGAGCTGCGGCATGATGGAGGTGGCTGCCCCAGGCGCTGCAAGGACGTCGCCACCGGGGCCTGGCACGATCCCCTCGTTTTTGACGCAGTTTCTGCCGGTAGGCCGTGCTCGCGGCGCCGCCGTGGGCAGCTGAGGGGTGGGGGTGGGAGCCCGGCTGCCACTAGTGAGGAGCCGCTATACTCCTTTCACTTCCCGGAGAATCGATGATCCGCACCGTACTGACTATCCTGCTTCTGGCCACCGTCGCCGCGCCCGCCGGCGCCGACGTCACGATCAAGCAGACCAACGCCGGCAAAGGCATGGGCATGTCGGGCGCGGTACCCTCGACAACCTATATCAAGGGCCTGCGGATGCGGACCGAAACGGTGACGGGCGACACCACACGCGTGACGATCTTCGATGTGGCCAACCAGAAGATGTACTCGTTCGACTCGAAGAAGAAGGAAGTCGACGTGTGGGACATGCAGGCGTTTGCCGCCGAAATGGGCAAGAGGGTGGTGAAGGACGCGCCCGGCACGCGCGAGTACATGGCCTTCTACAAGGCGGCCGTGCCCTACGAGACCGAGATGCAGATCAAGATGGACGGCGAGGGCCCGATGGCCGCGATGATGGCCAAGATGGGCGGCATGACCATGACGACGTCCGTGCAGTCGGTGGAGACCGGCGCGCTCGCCGACGACCTCTTCACGCCGCCTGCCGGCTACAAGCTGAACGCCCGCAAGTGACCGCAGGCGCAGCCGCGGAGCGTCCGAGTCGATGACGCCGACGCCGACCATCAGCTTCCTGAACGACCTCCGCGCGCGCGAGTCGGTCATTGCCGTCGAGCTGCGGCCGCCACGCGCGGAGCTCGAGTCGAACGCCGGCATCGACGCCTGGATCGACCTCTATCACTCGATCCGATCGCTGACCCGGTTGGACGTGCGCGTGATGCTCACCGACAGCGCCGTCGGCGCCCAGGAGGAGAACAACCTCCGCCACCTGGTGGCCAACCTCGGTGAAGCGGTGGCCCGCACGCGCGTCGTGCCGTTCCTCACCTCGAAGCACTCGATGGAGTTCTGCCTGGCCTACGCCGACCAGACCGTCGAGCACGGCTTCCCGTCGCTGGTCGTGCTCGGCGGCGACAAGCACGTCGGCCGTCCACGCGTGGTCGAGCACGCGTGGCAGTTGCGCCAGCGCATCCGCGAGCGTCACCCCGGCCTGGAGCTCGGGGGCTGGGCCAACCCGGTCGCCGGGCCGGCACAGCAGATGCGGTTCCTGCTGGACCCGGAGGTCAACGCGGACTTCTTCCTGACGCAGATCGTCTCGCATCATCAGGCCGCCGAAGTCGCCGCCTTCATGGACGAAGGGTCAGCACGCGGACTGGAGATGCCGGGCGTGTTCGGCGTCTTCTACTACCGCAGCGCGAACGAGAAGACGCTGCGCATGCTGAACCACTTCCTGCCAGTGCCGGTGGACGGCCTGCTGCGCGAGTTCGCCGAGGGCGCGACCGCGGTGGACATCTGCGCGCGCACCATCCGCGCGCTGCGCTCGCTCGGGGCGCGGCACTTCTATCTGAGCAACCTCCCCCACAAGGGCACGGCCGGCGTGCTGAAACAGATTCTGGAACGCGCGGAGGCCTGACGGGCCGCGCCAGCGATGTCCCATGGCAAGGCCGTCAGCCACCCGAGATCAAGGAGCCACATGATGTCGCAGTACGTTGCCGCCCAGGCGCAGTTGCAGCAGCGCCTCGAGCAGATTCTCCGCCAGACGGGGACCATCGAAGGCGACCTTCGTCAGCCTCACGATCGCGACCTGGAGGAGCGTGCGATCGAGGCCGAGAACGATGAGGTGATGGCGGGGCTCGACGAGATGAGCCGTGCCGAAGCGGGCGAGATTCGTGACGCGTTGAGGCGCATCGACAACGGGACCTACGGCACGTGTGCCCGCTGCGGGCAGCCGATCGGCCCGGCACGCCTGGCTGCCGTACCCAGCACACCCTTCTGCCTCGCCTGCGCACGGTAGCGCGTGCGCGCGGGGGCAGACGACGGATTACGGACGGATGAGCATGTAGATCGCGATCAGGACCAGCAGCCCTGAGAATCCCTGTTGGAGCCGGCCGGCAGGAACACGTCCAGCCAGCGCCCCTCCGGCAATCGCGCCGAGCGAGGCGATGCCGGCGAAGAGCGCCACGACCTCCCACTCGAAGTCGACCCTGCCGAGATATCCGACCAGCCCGGCTCCTGCGCTGAGGGCGATCACCAGCAGCGACACGCTCGTCGCCTGGTGCATGGGCAACCCGCCCGCGAGCACCAGGGCCGGCACGATCAGGAAGCCGCCGCCGATGCCAACCAGCCCGGTGAGCAGGCCGACGCCCACGCCGAGCACCACGATCAGCAGCGGATGCGGTGCGTGGGATGCGGGAGGCGCGAGTCCCGTGCCGCGAGATCGCTGCCACATCGCGCCGGCTGCCGCGAGCATGATCAGCGCCAGTAGGATCAACTGCATGCGACCGTCGAGGAACGAAGCCAGCCGCGCACCGGCATACGCCCCGGCCATGGTGGCAGGACCCATGAGCGCCGCCGGTCCGAGCGGCAGCGTCCCGCGCCGCATCGCCGCCAACGCGCCGGCCGCCGCCGCCGTGCCCACGACCGGCAGGCTCATCGCAATGGCCTGCTTCGCCTCGTAGCCAAGCACATAGGTGAACACCGGCACGGTGAGAATGGAGCCGCCGCCCCCGAGCAGCCCGAGGGCCAGGCCGATGACCACCGCCAGAAGCCATGCGACGACGGTCACGGTTTCGGTGCCCGCATCTGTGGATCACGAGAGTACCACGCGCGAAACGCCAGATTTCACGCGTCTGGCGTGGATGGCACCCGTCAGGTCGTCCCTGCTATCATGCGTTCGGTACAGGCATGCGATACGGGCCGCTCATCCTTTCCGGCGTTCTCCTCCTCGGATCCGTTGGCCTGGCGGCCACGACGCGCGGTGCGGCCCAGGCGCCCCAGCCCGGAGGACCAGCCGCGATCCAGCCGGTCGGTCCGCAGGACGTCGTCACCCGCTCCTGCGTGACGTGCCACAGCGACCGCGCCAAAGCGGGCAATCTGTCGCTCGAGCACTTCATGGTCGAGGCGGCGAGCTCCGACCGCGACACCACCGAAAAGATGATCCGTAAGCTCCGGGCCGGGCAGATGCCGCCGCCCGGCAGCCGCCGCCCCGATCCGGCGGTGCTGGCCAGACTCACCCAGGCGCTCGAAACGCAGATGGATCAGGCCGAAGCGGCGCCGCCAGGACGACGAACGTTCCAGCGGTTGAACCGGGCCGAGTACGCGCAGTCGGTGCGCGACCTGCTGTCGCTCGACGTCGATGCCGGCGACTACCTGCCGCTCGATCCGAAGAGCGCGAACTTCGACAACATCGCGGACGCGCAGCTGCTGTCGCCGACCTTGATGCAGTCGTACCTGACCGCCGCCGCGGAGATCAGCCGGCTGGCCGTCGGTGACCGGCGGGCCACCGCCCGCGAAATCACGTTCGACGTGCCTCGCTGGGTGTCGCAGCGCGAGCAGGTCGACGGCGCTCCGTTCGGCACGCGCGGCGGGCTGTCGGTCGAGCACACGTTCCCCGCGGACGGTGACTACCGCTTTCGAGTCTCCTTCTATTACGAGACGACCGGCGCGCTCTATGGCAACGGCCGCGCCGCCCTTCACACCGCCGAAGCGCCGGAACAGATCGAGATTTCGGTGGATGGCGCTCGCGCGGCGCTGCTCGACATCGATCGCTGGATGAGTTCCTCCGATCCCGACGGCCTCAACCTGGCGACCGAGCCCATTCGCATCACCGCCGGACCGCACCGCGTGTCGGCGGCGTTCATCAGGCGGTTCGAAGGCCCGGTACAGGATCTGATGTCGCCGCTCGACTGGTCAATCGCCAGCACCAGCATCGCCGACGCCTACGGCTTCACCACGCTGCCCCACCTCCGGGACATGGCCATCACCGGGCCGTTCAGCGTGAGCGGCGTGTCCGAGACGCCGAGCCGCCGCACCATCTTCACCTGTCATCCCGCCACCGCACCGCAGCAGGCCAGCTGCGCCCACGACATCGTCTCGCGGCTGGCGACGCAGGCATTCCGCAGGCCGGTCACCGAGCGCGACACCGCGGCGCTGATGGGCCTGTACCAGAAGGGCGCGGCCGAGGACGGGTTCGAGTCCGGGATCCGGCTGGCGCTCGAGGGCATTCTCGCCAGCCCGCGCTTCGTGTTCCGCTTCGAGGAGCGTCCGGCCGCGGCGCGCGCGGGCGAGGCCTACGCGCTCAACGACTTCGACCTCGCCTCGCGGCTGTCGTTTTTCCTGTGGGCGAGCGCACCGGACGAACCGCTGCGCCAGCTGGCCGCGGCGGGACGACTGTCCGCGCCCGGGGTCCTCGAACAGCAGGTGAAACGGATGCTCGCCGACCCGCGGTCCGAGGCGCTGGCCTCGCGCTTTGCGTCGCAGTGGCTGCGGCTGCAGGATCTCGACAAGCTGAATCCAGACGTCCGCTTCTATCCCGACTTCGACGAACAGTTGAAGTCCGCGATGCGGCGCGAGACCGAGATGTTCTTCGCGAATCTGGTGCGCGAGGACCGCCCGGTGCTGGACCTGTTCGCGTCCAACTACACCTTCCTCAACGAGCGGCTGGCGCGTCACTACCGGATTCCGGGCGTGGTCGGCAGCCAGTTCCGCAAGGTCACCTATCCCGACGATCGCCGCGGCGGGCTGCTTGGCCAGGGCAGCGTCCTGACGCTGACCTCGCACGCGGACCGCACCTCGCCGGTGCTGCGCGGCAAGTGGGTGATGGAGGTGCTGCTGGGCACGCCGCCGCCGGCGCCGCCACCGAACGTGCCCGATCTGGACGCCACGCCCGATGCCGAGGACGGCCGCCTGCGCACCGTCCGGCAGCGCATGGAGCAGCACCGCGCCAACCCAGCCTGCAACTCGTGCCACCGCATGATCGATCCGATCGGCCTGGCGCTCGACAACTTCGACGTCACCGGCGCCTGGCGCATCCGCGACAACGGCATGCCGGTGGATGCCGCCAGCACCTACTACGACGGCACCCCACTGACCGGGCCGGCCGACTTGCGTCGCGCCCTGCTGTCGCGGACCGACGTGCTGGTGCAGACCTTTGCCGAGAACCTGATGACCTATGCGCTGGGCCGTCGGCTGTCGGCGTCGGACATGCCCGCGGTGCGGGCGCTCGTCCGCCAGGCCGCGGCGGCCGATCATCGCCCCTCGTCGTTCATCCTGGGCATCGTCCGCACGCCGGCGTTCCGGATGAAGGGTGCGGAGGACGCGGCGACGGCAGGACCGGGGCAATAGAGACCGCAGGGATCAGGGATCAGGAGAGACCGCAATGGGAGTGATTGCCGGCAAGCACGTACCTCGACGCACCATGTTGCGCGGCATCGGCGCCACGCTGGCGCTGCCGTTCCTCGACGCGATGGTGCCGGCGCGAGCCCGATGGGACGCCGTGGCCAGGGCCGCAGGGGTCGATCGCACGCGGCTGGTCTGCATCGAGATGGTGCACGGCGCGGCCGGCGCCTGCGAGTGGGGCGCCTCCCAGCACCTGTGGTCACCGGTGGACACCGGCGCCGCCTTCGACCTGTCGCCGAGCGCGTTGAGCCCGCTCGAGCCGTTCCGGAAGTACGCGACGATCGTCAGCGACACGGACGTCCGCGGTGCGGAGGCCATCACCCCGCCCGAGATTGGCGGCGATCACTTCCGGTCGAGCGCCGTCTTCCTCACCCAGACGCATCCCAAGCAGACCGAGAGCTCGGATGTCCGAGCCGGCGTGTCGCTCGATCAGATCTACGCGCAGCGGTACGGGCAGGACACGCCGATCCCGTCGATGCAGCTGTGCATCGAGAACGTGGACCAGGCTGGTGGCTGCGCCTACGGCTACTCATGCGTCTACACCGACATGATCAGCTGGGCCTCGCCGACCGAGCCGCTGCCGATGATCCGGGATCCGCGGATGGCCTTCGACCAGCTGTTCGGCGCCGGCGGGTCCGCCGCTGAACGCGCCTCTCGCCGGCAGTCCACGGGCAGCGTGCTCGACTTCATCACCGGGCAGGTGGCCGACCTGAACAAACGTCTCGACCCCAGTGACCGCCAGCGCATGGATCGCTACCTGAACGACGTGCGCGAGATCGAGCGCCGGATTCAGATGGTGGAGACCCGCAACCAGTCCGGCGAAGCGCGCGAGCTGCCCGGGGCGCCGTCGGGCGTGCCCGACTCGTTCGACGAACACGTCAAGCTGATGTTCGACCTCCAGGCCCTCGCCTTCCAGGCCGACGTCACGCGCGTGTTCTCGTTCAAGATGGGCCGTGACGCGTCGAGCCGCGTCTACCCCGAGAGCGGCGTCACCAAGGGCTTCCACCCGGCCTCGCACCACGGCAACAAGCCGGCGAACGTCACCGAGTTCGCGCAGATCAACCGCTATCACGTCAGCCTGCTGCCCTACTTCCTGCAGAAGCTGCAGTCGATGGAGGAAGCCGGGCAGACGCTGCTCGACAAGAGCCTGATCGTCTACGGCTCGCCGATGGGCGATGGCAACGTGCACAACCACAAGCGCTGCCCGCTGGTGCTGCTCGGCGGCGCCCAGGGCAAGCTGCGCGGCAACCTCCATCACCGCGCCGCGGCCGGGACGCCAATGGCCAACGTGCTGCTCTCGGCGATGCACATGGTCGGCCTCGACGATATCGAGCAGTTCGGCGACTCGACCGGCGCCTTCGACCTGAGCGCGGGCGAGAGTTCGCGGGCGTAGGGGTCGGGAGATCGATATGGCCAGTACGCAACGTCGCCTTGTCGCGGCCGCAACCTTTGCGGGAGCGGTCGCGTGGGTGGTGGGGTCGGGGTCCGCGGGAATGGCGGCTTCGGCCGGAGCTCCGCAAGGCCAGGGGGGCGCCGTCGCCATCGCCACGGTGCGCGCGGAGGTCGCCGACGCCGCGATGAAGGGCGACCTCACGACGCTGAAGGCGCTGCTGGCCAGGCGAGTGGACGTGAATGTGGCACAGGGCGACGGCATGACGGCGCTGCACTGGGCCGCGCGCCGCAACCAGGCCGACGCCGCGTCGCTGCTGCTCGAGGCCGGCGCCGAGGTGAAGGCCGTCACGCGCATCGGCCGCTACACGCCGCTCCACCTGGCGGCGCAGGAAGGCGCGGATGCGGTGATGCGGCTGCTCCTCGCCCGCGGCGCCGAGGCCGGCGCCATCACCACCACCGGCGCGGTGCCGTTGCACTTCGCCGCCGCCTCGGGGAACGTCGCCACCATCTCGCTGCTGCTCGACGCCGGCGCCGATCCGAACGTGCGCGAGCCGCAGTGGGGGCAGACGCCGCTGATGTTCGCCGCCGGCAACGGCCGCGCCGAAGCCGTCAAGCGCCTGGTCGCGGGCGGCGCCGATGTCGCCGCCACCGCCAGGGTGATCGACATCAGCGCCCGCAATCGCGAAGACTCCGCCGAAAGCCGCGCCCGCAACGCGCGGATCGCCGCCATCCAGAAACAGCGTGCCGCCGAACGCGCCGCCGCGGGGCTGTCCCCCATCAGCGGTGCCGCCCGGACCGCCCGGCCGACCGCCGACAACGACGCCGGCAACGAGCCCGAACCGCTGGGCTACGCGGACCTGGTGGGCGCACAGGGCGGGCTCACGGCCCTGCTGCTCGCCGCCCGCGACGGGCACGCCGAGGCCGCCTTCGCCCTCATCGACAGCGGCGCCAGCATCAACCAGGTGAGCGCGGCCGATCGCACCAGCCCGCTGCTGATGGCCACCATCAACGGGCACTTCGATCTCGCCAGGCAGCTGCTCGATCGCGGCGCCGACGTCCGCCTGGTGAGCGACGGCGGCGCAACGCCGCTCTACGGCGTGCTCAACATGCAGTGGGCGCCCAAGGCGCGGCATCCGCAGCCGGCCGATTACATGCAGCAGGAAATCGGTTACCTCGATCTCGCGGAGGCGTTCCTGAAGGCCGGCGTGGATGTGAACGCACGCCTCACCAAGTCGCTCTGGTACACCACCTACAATCGCGACCTGCTGGGCGTGGACCGCACGGGCGCGACGGCGTTCTGGCTGGCTGCCTACACGCTGGATCTGCCGGCGATGAAGCTGCTGCTCCAGTACGGCGCCGATCCCAACATCCGCACCGCCAAGGTGCCGGAACGCTACGAGGAAGGCGGCCCCGACCCGAACGCGCCGGACAAGTCCGGCCTGCCGCCAGTGCCGTGGGGCGGACCGGCCGTCGCGCCCATTCACGCCGCATCGGGCGTCGGCTACGGCCTGGGCTTCGCCGGCAACACCCATCGTCATGCCCCCGATGGCTGGGTGCCCGCCGTGAAGTTCCTGGTCGAAGAACTGGGCGCCGACGTCAACGCCCGCGATCACAACGGCTACACGCCGCTCCACCACGCCGCCGCGCGCGGCGACAACGATCTGATCCGCTACCTCGTGTCCAAGGGCGGGGATCCGAAGGCCCTCGCCCGCACTGGCCAGTCCACGGTCGATCTCGCCAACGGGCCGGTGCAGCGCATCCAGCCCTATCCCGAAACGATCGCGCTGCTCGAAAGCCTCGGTGCGGTGAACAATCACCGCTGCGTCAGCTGCTAGCGGGCCGGAGCGAGCCACGGCCACGCGCGCGCCTTGTGCCGACCGGCGCGAGCACCAGCCAGGGCCTGACGCGACCAGGTGGCTTCGATCACGGCGCCATGTCTCCCATCCCCCGTGAGCCTCCGGGCTATGATGACGGGCGAGGTGCCGACGTGAGCGCGCGAGACGTCATCGTCAACTTGAGAGAGCTGGCCACCCGGACCAGCGACGCCAACGGTGCCCAGCGCGTGGCTTGGGGTCCCGTGTGGCGCGACGCCCGGCAGTGGCTCGACGGCAAGCTCACCGAGCTGGGCCTGCACGCCGAGACGGATGCCGCCGGCAACAGGTGGATCACGCTGCCCGGCCACTCGGCCCGCACGGTGATCATCGGCGGGCACCTCGACTCGGTGCCCAACGGCGGGTGGCTCGACGGACCGCTTGGCGTGCTCGCTGGCATCGAGGCGCTGTGCCGGTTCAAGGGCACGCGGTTGCCGGTGACGTTGGCGGTGGTGGACTTCGCCGACGAAGAAGGCGCGCGCTTCTCGCGCAGCCTGCTGGGCTCCTCAGGGGCGAGCGGCACGCTGGTGCCGGACAGCGTCAGGCACCTCGTGGACAAGCAGGGGGTGCGGCTGGTCGACGCCCTCCGAGAGAACGGGGTGGATCTGGACGGGATGCCCGATGCGCGCCAGACGCTGTTCGCACGCGACCCGCGCGCCTATCTGGAGCTGCACATCGAACAGGGCCCGGTGCTCGAGGCCATGGACAAACCCACGGGCGTCGTCATCGGCACCTACGGTGTCGAGCGCCATGTGCTCCGCTTCACCGGCCAGACCGCGCACTCGGGCTCCACGCCGGTGTCGATGCGGCGCGACGCGTTCCTGGCCGCCGCAGAGACGGCGCTCGCCTGCCGCGACATCGCGCGACGCCTGGCGACGCCGGATGCCGGCCCCTCTGGCGGCATCGTCTGCACGGTCGGTACCGTCACCGTCGAACCCGGCATTGTCACCGCGGTGCCTGGCGTGTGCGAGATCTCGCTCGACCAGCGGGCGCTCGATGCCCAGGTCCTGGCCCAGGCGCTGGCCGAGGCGCGCGACGCCGCCGATCACGCCGCCCGCGCCAACGAGGTCGCCGTGGAGTGGCGCCACGTGTGGCGGATCGAGCCGCGCCGCTTCGATCCCGCCCTGATCGAGCTGTGCGCCGAGGCCGCGCACGAGGTGACGGGTCACGCACCGCGACTGCCGTCCGGCCCCCTGCACGACGCGGTGGAGATGGGACGGCTGATGCCGGCGGTGATGATGTTCGCCTACTCATCGAAGGGGCTGTCCCACTGCAAGGAGGAGGACACCCCCGAGCCGTACCTGGAACAGACCATCGACGCCTTCCTGCGGCTGGTCGAGAAGACCGTGGCCGCGGTCGCCGCCGCGTCAGCGTGACGCGGCCGGCGCCTCGCTCATCGCGCCGCGACCGAATCCTCGGGCGTGCGCTTCTCCATCTGGAACACCGCGTCGACCGCGGTGTAGTCCTTGTAGCCGAGGCGGGCGATCGGCCGGATCTTGAGGATGTCGACCCGCCCGTCGGCGGTCAGCGCCGCGTCATCGATGTGAACGGCGACGACGCGGCCGAACACCACGTGGTGATCCGATGATGGCTTGCGGCCGGGCAGGTTCACGATCTGGTGCAGCCGGCACTCGAAGTGCACGGGCGAGCCCTTGACGCGCGGCGGGCGCACGAGGCGTGACGGCAGCGGCTCGAGCCCCGCGGCGAGCATCTCGTCGACCCCGCGCTCGACGATCAGCGCGGTCTGGTTCATCTGGTCCTTCTGCGCCCAGGTCGCCATGTTGTAGACGAACTCGCCGGTCGCCTCGATGTTGGCGACCGTGTCCTTCTTCGCCCCGTCCGTCTCGTGCACGCCGGCCGAGAAGACCACGAATGGCGGATCGTAGCTGAGGACGTTGAAGAAGCTGAACGGCGCGAGGTTGACCACGCCCGCCGCGCTGATCGTCGTCAGCCACCCGATCGGGCGTGGCACGACACACGCCTTGAGCGGGTTGTAGCGCAGGCCGTGGTTGTTGGTGTCGGTCTCGTAGTACATGCGGCGCCTCGTGTTGGTGCGCATCGTACTCGGTTTCACAGGCGATGATGCCGTTCGTCAGCGTTCGACGGAACCCGCCGTGCGTCGCAGGTGATCGAAGACGTTGACCAGCAACACCATGGACTCGCGGCGCGCCTCCTCCGATCGGATCACCGCAGCCCGCGAGGAATCCGGCGCGGGGTCCAGCCAGAGCACGCCTGGAGGAATCCGCATCCAGACGCGGGGCTTCTCGGCGACGAACGTCTGCCCGAGCACTCGATACGGCACCGACATGACGACCTCTTCGGATCGGCCATACATCAGGTCCTTGTACCACTCCACCCATTCGGCGCCCTCGGTCGACACCTGCCATCGCCCGCCGGGGCCCGGGAAGGGTTGCACGTAGACCTCGGCGCGCCCGGAGTCGTCCGCGGTGTAGGCCAGCCAGCGGCCATCGGGCGAGAACTCGCCGGCCAGCTCGTTCGCCGGCGTTCCCAGCAGGACGCTCGGCGGGCCCGGGCGCCACGAACCCTGGGAGGTGGCCTCCATCGGCAGCACCATCAGATCCGAGCCGGTGCCGCGCCGTTCCTCCGTGAAGAGGAGGTAGCGGCCGCTCGGATGCCATTCGACCGGCAGCTGGTGGTTGCGGCTCGTCGTCAAGCGCTGCGGTTCGCCGGTGCCATCGGCACGATGCACGAAGAGGTTGAAGGTCCCGGCATCAGCGCGCCACGAGCCGTATGCGATGTAGCGGCCATCCGGCGACCAGATCGCCGACCAGTCGTTGTCAGGATGGAAGGTGACCCTCGACATCCGGTCGCCGGCGAGGTCGTAGACCCAGATGTCCGACTGCGCCCCCTCGCCAATCACCAGCAGCGCCCGCGTGCCGTCGGGCGAGAAGCGCATCTCCTGGTACTCGACGGGTACGCTGCGAATGGATTCGAACTGGCCGGCAAAATCCATCCACTGCAGGACACGCTGGGGGTTGCGAGCGCGCCGGTAGGCCAGCAGCCCGGTGTCGGAGACCGAGAACTGCGCCGTGCCACTGGTCGTCGCATAGGCGACGTCTTTCACGACCGGAGTCGCCGGGCCGGCGAGTTCGAGGCGGGTGCGATCGAATGCGGCCGCGAACAGCTGCCCATCCCGCACGTACAGCACGTGACCGCTGTTGACGTAGCGGCCGTAGAGCCCGCCCTTGTGGATGACTTTCCGCGGCCCGCCGGCCAGGGGCTGAACCTCGATCGTGCCTTCCCGTGACGCGCTGCGGTCGTCGTGCGACGTGAACAGCACATGGGTCCCACCCGGCAGCACCTGCGGCCACCGGTGCGTCGTTTCCCCTTCACTGTGCATCGTGGTCACCGGCGTGACCGGCCCACCTTCGGCAGGCACCCGGAAGAGCGGACCCTCGGGTTTCGGGGCGAACACGATGGTGTCGTCAGGTGCCCACGCTCCGCCGCGCGCTTCTTCGACCGTGGTGATGGGCGTGACCGTCCCACCGGCGAGCACGACTTTCAGCAGTCGGCCGCCGGCGAAGAATCCGATGGATCCGCCGTCCGGCGAGAAGAATGGCGCGTACGCCCCTTCCGTCCCGGCGAGCGGCCTGGCGTTCAACTCGTCGAGTCGTCGGAGATACAACTGCCATCGACCGCCCGCCGAGCCGCGCGCGATGAAGACCATGGCCCGCCCGTCCGGCGACAGCACGACGGTGGGGCCAACCCAGTTGAGGCCCGCCCATCCCGCGCCGGCGAGAGTGGTCTCGCCGCCGCCATCGACGCCGAGACTGAGCAACGCCAGGTCCGCGGACGCCCGACGCGGCGTGGGCCAGAACCAGGCCCCGGCCGCGAGGACGCCGAGTGCCAGTGCCAGCCACGGGACCGTGCGACGCCATCGTCGCGGGTCGGCGACGGATCGGTCGTGAGCGACGCTGGCCGGCGTCGGTCCAGGGCCGGACACCGGCGTCGAGAGCAGGACGCGCGCCTCACCGATGTCGCGCAGCCTCGTGCGGGCATCGCGCTCGAGACACCGCCGGAGCAGCATGACGATGCCAGGCGGGATGTCCGCCGGGAGCGCGCTGTAGTCGGGTTCGCGTGTCAGGACCGCCGCCAGCAGGTCGGTGACCGAGTCGCCGTCGAACGGTTGCCGCCCGGCGAGCATCTCGTAGACCACCACCCCGAACGCCCAGATGTCCGAGCGCTTGTCGACGGCCCGCCCACGCGCCTGCTCCGGACTCATGTACGCGGCCGTCCCGAGGATGACGCCTTGCATCGTCATCGCCGGCGCAGTGATGGCCGGCGCACTCGACCGGTCTGCCGTCTGCCGGTTGCCGGCTGCCGGTTCCGCCGCTTTCGCCAACCCGAAATCCAACACCTTCACCGTGCCGTCGGGCCGCACCTTGATGTTCGCGGGCTTGAGATCGCGATGGATGATGCCGGCGTCGTGCGCGGCCTCCAGCGCCTCCGCAATCTGGCGGGCGATCGGGAGTGCTTCGTCCAGCGGGATGGGCCCGCGCGCGATCCGCTGTGACAGATCGTCGCCGTCAACGAGCTCCATCACCAGCGCGGTGCCCTCGGACGAGAGCTCGAGCCCGTAGACCTGCGCGATGTTCGGATGGTTGAGTGACGCCAGCACCTCGGCCTCGCGCTGGAAGCGCGCCAGTCGATCGGGGTCGCCCGACACGTCCGCGGGCAACACCTTCAGGGCCACTTCGCGCTTCAGCTTCGCGTCCCGGGCGCGATAGACCTCTCCCATCCCACCGGCGCCGAGCATGCCGGTGATCTCGAACGCGCCGAGCCGCGTGCCTGGGGTGAGGCCCATCTGCCGGTCGCCGCATCATACCCGCTCGACGCGATTCGCCACGTGGTGCGCGGTAGAATCCTGACGTCCCCGCCGCGATGACACGATCCGCTTCCTGGCCGCCTGCCTTGCCGAACCACGCCGAGATTCGCGCGCTCCTGCACCGGGACCCGTACTGGTCCGTCTACGCCCTGGGCGACCTCGACGCCAGGCGCGCGCACCACTGCGACTGGTTCACCAGCGGCGACTCGGTGGCGCTGCTCTATCGCGAGTTCGACAGCCCGATCCTGTGGGCCGCCGGTGATCCCCAGGTGCTCGACGCGGTGCCCGATGTCGAAGGGTGCCATCTGCAGATTCCGGAGTCGTTCCTGCCGGCCGTCGCGAAGCGATTCCCGGTGGAGTGGAGCCGGCTGATGCACCGCATGTCGCTCGCACCCGGGGCGTTCACGCCTCACAACGGTGGCGTCGAGGCGGAGCTGCTGGACGAGCGGCACGAGGACGAGATCCGGCAGCTGTTCGAGAATGGTCGCGCGACCGGGGAGGAGCCGGACTTCTTCATGCGCAGCCAGCTGCAGGACGGCACCTTCTACGGCGTCCGGCACGAGGGCCGTCTCGTGGCGGCCGGCGGGACGCATCTGTATTGCCGCGACGAGAGCGTCGGTGCGATCGGCAACGTCTACACCCACCGGGCGCACCGCGGGCACGGGCATGCCTCGGCGGTGACCTCCGCGGTGGCGCGCGAGCTGATCGATCGCGGCACCCGCATCATCGCGCTGAACGTGAAGAGCGAGAACCAGGCCGCGATTCGGGTCTACGAGCGGCTGGGCTTCAGGTTCCATGCGCGCTTCTTCGAGGGCCGTGCGCGAGGCTCCGGATAAGATCGATCTGATGGCTGGCTGGCGTCTCGACCACTCCTACGCAGGGCTCCCCGCGCTGTTCCACTCCGGTGTGCCGCCCACGCCGGTGCGCGATCCGCGGCTCGTCGTCTTCAACCGGCCGCTGGCGGAGGCGCTGGGCCTCGACGCCGACGCGCTGGACAGCCCCCACGGCGCCGCCATCTTCGCCGGCAACGCCTTGCCGGACGAGGCCCAGCCGCTGGCGCAGGCGTACGCCGGCCATCAGTTCGGACACTTCACCGCACTCGGTGACGGGCGCGCGATCCTGCTCGGCGAGCAGGTCACGCCCAGACGGCGACCGGGTCGATATTCAGTTGAAGGGCGCCGGCCCCACGCCGTACTCGCGTCGCGGCGACGGCCGCGCCGCGCTCGGGCCGATGCTGCGCGAGTACATCGTCAGCGAGGCGATGCACGCGCTGGGCATTCCCACATCGCGCAGCCTGGCGGTGGCGACGACGGGCGAGGTCGTGTTCCGCGAGCGGGCACTGCCTGGTGCCGTGCTGACGCGGGTGGCCGCCAGTCATCTGCGCGTCGGCACCTTCGAGTGGGCGGCCGCGCATCGCGATCACCGCGGCGATGGCCGCGCTCGCCGACTACACGCTGCACCGTCACTACCCGGAGGCCGCCGAGGCATCGCATCCTCACCTCGCGCTCTACGACGCCATCGTCGAGCGACAGGCAGCCCTGCTGGCGCGGTGGCAGCTGGTCGGCTTCATCCACGGCGTGATGAACACCGACAACATGTCGCTGGCCGGTGAGACCATCGACTACGGGCCGTGCGCGTTCATGGACACCTACGACCCGGCCACCGTCTTCAGCTCCATCGACTCGCAGGGCCGCTACGCCTACGGCAACCAGCCGGCGATTGCGCAGTGGAACCTGGCGCGGCTGGCCGAGGCGCTGCTGCCGCTCTTCGACACCGACCAGACGCGCGCGGTCGAACAGGCCAACGCCAGCATTGGCCGCTTCGTCGAGCGGTTCCAGCATCACTGGCTCACCGGCATGCGCAGCAAGCTCGGGCTGTTCACGGCGCAACCGGACGATCAGCAACTGGTCGATGGACTGCTGACCTGGATGCACGACACGAAGGCCGATTTCACCAATACCTTCCGGATGCTGACCACGGCGCGCGAGCTGGCGGACGATGACGCCACCGGCACGATGACGATGGACCACGCGTTCGTGGAATGGCGCGGACGGTGGTTGCTGCGGCTGGCGGATCAGCCACAGAGCTCGAGCGAGGTCACCACGCTGATGCAGCGGAGCAACCCGGCCGTGATTCCGCGCAACCACAAGGTGGAAGAAGCGCTGGCCGCCGCCGGGGAGGGTGACCTCACCGTGCTCGAGCGTCTGCTCGCCGCGCTCGAGGCACCGTACGACCACGAGCGCTCGCGGCCCGAGTTCATCAGCCCGCCGCCAGAGGGCGGACGCCCCTACCGCACCTTCTGCGGCACCTGAGGGGAGCGCGCGCCGACCCTGTCCGGACCAGCGGCGCCGTGGCTCCGCCGCGCGCCCGATCAGGGCACCACAACCACCACCTCGTTGCTGACGACGCTCGACCCCAGCGCGTTCTGCGCCCGCACGCGCACGAAGTAGGTGCCCGGCGGCGCCGGCACCTGCAGCGTGGTGCCCGGACCGGTGGCCAGCACGGCCAGGTTGGCGAGCCCGCTGGCGCTGCCGGCCTCGACCACGAAGCCGGTGGCCGCGCCCTCGACCGGCGCCTGCCACGCGAGGGTGACCAGCCGCGAGGCGTCGACGTTGGCGCGCATCAGGCCCGGCGCCGACAGTGGCACGCCCGCTGCGGGAAGACCCAGCACCACCTCGTTCGAGGCGGCGCTGCTGCCCGCGCCATTCACCGACCGCAGCCGAACGAAGTAGCTGCCGTTCGGCGCCCCGGCGGCATAGGCAAAGCCCGCCCCGACCGGCAGCCCGGCGGCGAGGTTGCTGAGCCCGGGCGCGCTGCCGGCGTCGAGCACGAACTGCGACGGGACACCACCGGTGGCCGGCGCGGCCCAGCGGAACACCGCGGTCCCGCCCTGCGCCTCCACCTGCACATTGTCCGGAGGAGCGGGCAGCGCGGGGGCGCCACCCACCACCAGGCGAATCTCGTTCGACGCGCGGCTGTCGCCCGCCGCGTTGAGGGCGCGGAGCCGCACGAAGAACGTGCCGTTCGGTGCACCGACGCTAAACGAGGTGGCGGTCGGCGGCAGTGCGATGGTGGCAAGATTCGACAGCGTGGTGGCGCTGCCTGCCTCCAGTCGATAACCCGTGCGCGTGCCATTGGTGGGCAGTGTCCAACGGAAAGTGACGAGACTGCCGGAGACTGTGGCGACCAGATCGCGCGGCCGGCCCGACACGCCGGTGACCGCGAGTGTGGATGCAGACGAGGGGTCGCTGAGGGCGGCGTTATTGCGCGCACGCACGCGGACCACCCAGTCGCCGGCGGAGGGCAGCGGCAACTCGGCGCGCCGCGCCGTGGGCCCGAAGGGGACGGTGACGGTAGGCGGCTGTCCCGACGGACCGGCTTCCACCAGGTAACCAGTGGGCGTCACACCGCCCGCGGCCGCATTCCACCGGACCTCGGCCACGCTGCCATCGACTTCGGCGCGAGTGAGCACCGGCGGCTGGGGCGTCAGGAACACCGTGGCGGTGAAGCTCTGCGTCAGCGTGACGATGCCGTCACTGAACGTCACGGTGATGACCGCCGCCCCGGAGGCACCAGCGACCGGGACCATGACCAGCTGCACGGTGCTCGTGTCGAAATCGAAGTCGAGGTTGCCGTTCGGCAGCACCGCCTGATTCGACGAGGTGGCGGTGAGGTCGAAGGCGGGGCCGTCGATGTCGTTGGCCACCACGAGCGCGATCAGCGGCGCGTTGTCCTGGCCTGAGACATTGGCGATGGGGCCGAGTGTGGGCAGGTCGTTCACCGAGGTCACGGTCAACGCAATCGCGCGACGCGTGACACCGCCGTCGGCGTCGAGCAGCGTGACGGTGATAGTGGCGGTGCCGAAGGCGTTGGGACGCGGCGTGATGGTGAGCGCGCGCGCCGCGCCGGTGCCCGACACGACCAGGCCGGCGGCGTTCACCAGCGTGGCGTTGGACGAGACCGCGGTGAAGACCAGCGCCGATGGTGCGGTGGGGGCGTCACCAACGGTGAAGTTGAGCACCGTCGACCCGTCCTCGGGCACGGTGGCGAGGGCTGGGCCCGCCAGTGTGGGCGGCGCGTTGCCCAGGCCATCGACACGCCGCAGCCGGCCGTTGAAGCGATCGGCGATGACCAGGCGACCGCTGCTGTCGAACGCCACGCCGGTCGGGTCGTTGAGTCCGGCCAGCGCCGCCGGTCCACCGTCGCCCGAGAACGTGCCGAAGTCGAACGACTCGCTGGATTCCACGAACCCGTTGCCAGCCTGCGTCTGGATGGTACCCGCCGCAGACGGGACCACCCACACGCGGTGTTGCTGCAGATCTGACAGGTAGAGGTCGCCCGCGGGGTTGGCGGCAATCAGCGTGACGCGGCCGAGCGGCTGCGCGGTGGCCAACCCCCCTTCGTTCGGTACACCCAGGGTCCCGTTGCCGGCACGCGTGGTGATGACCCCCGCGGCGATCCGGCGCACGCGAAGGCTGCCGGCCACGTAGATGCGGCCGGTGCCATCCGCGGCCATGAACTCCGGCGAGGGCAAGCCCGCCGAGAGCGGAGCGCCGCCATCACCACTGAACGTCGTGCTGCCGGTGCCCGCGAAGGTGGTGATGATGTTGGTCGAGAGGTTGATGGCGCGGATGCGGTGGTTGGCGCGATCGGCGACGTAGAGCACGCCGCTCACCACCACCATGCCCGAGGGGCTGTCGAACCTCGCCGCCGTCGCCAGGCCACCGTCACCCAGGAAGCCTCTGGTGCCCGTGCCGGCGAACGTCGTGATGATGTTGGTGGTCAGGTTGACGCGGCGGATGCTGTGCGCGAACGACTGGCTGATGTACAGGTTGCCGGTCCCGTCGAGCACAAGGCCGCCGATGCTGGCGAGACCCGCCGAGATGGCGGGGCCGCCGTCACCGGACTCAGTGAAGTTGTTGGGAAGACCGGCAATCAGCGTCACGGTGCCATCGACGTTGCGGCGGAACACCTGCGTCGAAGCGCTGAAGTAGACGTTGCCGATCGTGTCGGCCGCCAGGTGATCGGGGCGGTCGATCTGGGCGTTGGTGCCGGGACCGCTCAGGCCCGAGGTCGGGAGGCCATTGAAGGCGAGGCCGTTGATGGTTGTGCCGACGATCGTCCGCACCCGGCGGGTTTCGACGATCACCAGCGGGCCGCCGGGGAAGTGCCCGATGGCCTGGGGCGAGACCTGTGCCGCGGTGGCGGAGCCGCCATCGCCGGTGGAACCGTCCACGCCGGTGCCAGCCACCGCCGACACGATGTTGGTGGCGAGGTTGATGGCACGAATCCGCGATGCGCCTGCGAACACCAGCTGGTTGCCGAAGACCGAGATGAAGCTGGCGACGATCTGGGCGTTCAGCGCCGGCCCGCCGTCACCCGTGGAACCCGCGACGCCGGTGCCAGCAAATGTGGAGATGATGCCGGCCGGGGTGATGCGGCGAATGAGGGTGCCGCCCGCGCAGTAGATGTTCTGCGCCGCGTCGATACCAAAGAACCCGCAAAACAGTCCGGCGGCGGTGGCGGGCCCGCCGTCACCCGATGGCCCGGACGTGCCATTGCCGGCGATGTGGGTGACGAAGCGGCTGGAGGTGTCGATGCGATACAGCAGCAGGCTGTCACCGACCAGCAGCCGGCCGCTGGCATCGAACGCCAGGTGACTGGGGAAGCCGAAGGCGATGTCGTCGCCGGGCGCACTGGTCCCCTGCTCGGACCCGCCCCCGGCCAGCGATTCCACGCGCCCGTCGCTCGCCCGCACCCGGTAGACGCGGCGCTGCGACTCGTCGGCCACGTAGAGGTTGCCGGCGGCGTCCACCGCGATACCGCCGATTTGCACGAACCGGGTCGCCACCCCCAACGCACCCTCAATCGTCGGGCCCTGCACCCCGGTGCCCGCCACCAGCGTAGTGGTGCTCGCGATGATGCGGTAAACGGAGGTGCGGTTGGACACATAGGTCGAGCTGTCGGGGCCGAAGGCGACTGCCGTGCCGCCGTTCAGCGCGAGGTCCAGCGAGTTCACCCCGCTGCGGGCCGGGTTGCCCGCCAGGGTCTGGATGGTTTGCGCGCCCGCGGGAAGGGCAGCGGCAAGGACAACCAGGGCGGAGACCAGTAGACGGAGCGCAAGCGGCATCAGGATCCTCGGGGAAAGCGGCCAGGCGGGGGCGAGCGGATTGTATAATTCTCCGAGACCACATGGGTATCTTCCTCGACTCCGTTCCGCTCTCCGCCATCGTCAAGATCCGCGACCTGATGTACACGGTGAAGGAGCCGTTCCGCCTCGATCAGGGCGACGTCTCCTTCGACGCGCCCGCCACGTTCAAGCTGGCGGTGCAGAAGGCCCTGGAGCAGAACCACACGCACTACCTGCCGACGACGGGCGTGCCGCGGCTGCGCCAGCTTCTGATGGAGAAGATGCAGCAGAAGAACGGCATCCCGATTGGATCGGCAGACGAGGTGCAGGTGACCAACGGCGGCACCCACGCCATCTACGCTGCGATGCACGCGGTGCTGGAGCCGGGCGACGAGGTGATCGTGCCCGACCCCGAGTGGCCGCCGACGATGGCCATCATCATGGCGGCGCGCGGGGTGCCGGTGCCCGTGCCGCTGCGCGAGCACCTGGGGTTCCGCTGGGACATCGACGAGGTGGAGCGCGCCATCACACCGAAGACGCGCGCGTTGTACATCAATTCGCCGAACAACCCGGCCGGGGGCATCCTCACGCGCGCGGATCTCGAGCGCCTGGCGGCGATCGCGCGCGAGCGCAACCTCCTGGTGTTCTCGGATGAAGCTTACGAGGACATGGTGTTCGAGGGCGAGCACGTGAGCATCGCGTCGCATGCCGGGGATGTACGAGCGGACGATTCCGCTCTACACCTTCAGCAAGACCTACGCGGTGACCGGCGTGCGCATGGGCTACTACGCGATCAAGGATCCGGTCCTCCGCTCGCGGGCGATGAAGGTGGTGCTCTACACCACCAGCAATGTCAGCTCGCTCACCCAGTACGGCGCCATCGGCGCGCTGGAAGGCTCGCAGACCTGTATCGAGGAATTCAAGACCGAGCTCAAGTTCCGCCGTGACATGTTCTACGCCGGCGTGGCGGACGCGGCGCCTGGCATCCTCAGCGGCACGCCGCCGGCGGGGGCCTTCTACGCGTTCCTCAAGATCAACGCGGACTGGGTGAAGGACCAGGGCCTGCCCGGCGAGTCGGTGTCGTGGGCCATGGCCGAGCATCTCATCAAGGGCGCGCGCATCGGGTGCGTGCCGGGCGTGGACTTCGGGGCGGCGTCGGAAGGCTATCTCCGGTTCTGCACCTGCCGCAGCCGCGAGGAGCTGACCGGCGCGCTGGCGTCGATGAAAGCGCTGTTCTCCGCCGCGCGGGTCTGACGCTGAGCGCGGACGAGGGCGGCGCTCAGACAGGGGCTCGCGCTCGGTAAAGGCGGCGCTTGCGCGCCGTAGGGACGAACAGGGCGGCGCTTGCGCGCCGTAGGAAAGACCGACGGGGCGGCGCGTTGCGCCGTAGGGAAAGACGGGCCTCGCTGCGCTCGGTAGGCGGCACTGCGTGCCGTAGGGAACAGACGGGGCGGTGCTTCGCACCGCAGCAGGCCTGCTGACTCGCTGGTCATCCTACCGAGCGAGGCGACCCGACGGCTGCCCGAAAACCTACATCGCGCCGGCGAGGCCTACCGCTCGCAGAGCGGCCCGGACGTCCTACCGAACGCAGTGAGGCCCTTACCGCCCGAAGGGCGGCCGGTCTTCCTTACCGAGCGCAGCGAGGCCTTGCTCTACGCTCCGAACTGCCGCAGGTGATGGTCCGTGTGCCGCGCCATCAGCACGCCGTACTCCTTGTGCGACAGGTTGCCGAACGCCGGATGGGGCACGAGCTGGCTGTCGGACGTGAGGTGACCAAGCCGCTCCATCCAGGCGTGGAAGTCGTGCTGTTCGGGTCGGAGCTCGGCGGTGGTCACGCGCGCAATCAGTTCGGGCGCCGTCGGGGCGCTCCTTGGAATTGGCAGGAGATACACGACCAGTTGCCGCAGCGGCGGATAGCGGAACGGCAGGTTCTTCGGCTTCACCGCCAGCTCCCCGGTCGCCATGCGGAAGCTGTCGTTCAGGTGGGCAAGCATGCCGGCGACCGTCATCTTGCCCCATTGAGGTCGCGAGGCCGTGGTCAGCCGATCGACGCGGTCCTGCATGGACTGGCGGACAGCGGGATCCCATATGGTTGGCATTGGGGGATAGTAAGGCAGGCGGCGCTTCCGCGCCGTAGGATTGAAGGCCTCGCTTCGCTCGGTGGGAACGAGGGCCTCGATTCGCTCCTGTAGAGAGGGACGTGATGAATCAAGATGTGCTGGACGCCATTCGAACGTTGCTCGACACGGAGCGGGTGCTGAGCCTGGCCGTGGTCGTCGATGGCGAACCTGAAGCGGCCCTGCTGCCCTTTGCCGTCCGCGAGGACTATGGCGCGCTGCTCGTGCAGGCGTCGGCGCTGGCTCGCCACACGCGAGGACTGCACCCAGGCGCCACCGTCGGCGTCCTCGTGCACGCCAGCGACCACCCCGACCGCGATCCGATGCAGCTGCCGCGGTTGACCATACAGGCCACCGTGCGACCCTTCGAACGCTCCACCGAGCCATTCGCGGTGGCCGCGGCACGGTTCACGGCACGATTCCCTGCCGCGGCCGTCACGCTCGACCTCGGCGACTTCACGCTCTACGAACTCACCCCGGGCCGCGGCCGTTACGTGGAAGGCTTCGCGCGCGCGTTCAACATCGGGCCGGAGACGTTTGGGGAATTGAAGGCGGGGGACTAGAGGTGGGGCTTGGGGCTTGGGGCTGACAGCCGGCCTCTGATTCCTGATTCCTAGTTCCTGATCCCCGATCCCTGGTCCCCGATCCCTTCCCTTGACTCCATCCGCGCCTTCAGAGTTCACTCCACCTCACATGACGATCAGACACCTTGCCGCGGCAGCGATTCTCGTCGCGGCCGCGACCGCTGCTCCAGCCACGCTCGCACAGACCGCGGTCCCCGAAGGCCCGATCGGCCCCAGCCCCTACGACATCGTGCGCGGGTGGCAGAAGCCGTTCTCCGAACCGGGCTTCGCGTTCGGCGGCAACTCCGGCGTCTTCGCCGAATCGCCCGACCGCATCTTCATCGCGCAGCGCGGCGAGTTCCAGGTGCCCTCACCGACGCCGCCCGGATTCCTCGGCTTCGCCGGCTCGATCAAGTTCAACGTGCTGAACGCCGTCGACCGTCGGGTGTGGAAGAACTGCCTCTACACGCTTGACGCCAACGGCAATACCCGCGAACGGTGGACGCAGTGGGATCATCTCTGCGAGGGCTCGCCCGGGCCCGGCCCGCATCGGGTCCGCATCAGCCCCTACGATCGCGACCGACGGGTCTGGGTGATCAACGAGACATTCCACACCATCTACATCTTCTCGAACGACGGCAAGCAGCTGCTGAAGACCCTGGGCGAGAAGAACGTCCCGGGCAGCGACGCCACGCACTTCGCGAAGCCCCAGGATGTCGCGTTCCTGCCCGACGGCCGGATCCTGATCGCCGACGGCCTCGACAATCACCGCGTGATGATTCTCGACCGCGACCTGAACTACCTGGCGGAGTTCGGCGGCCAGGGCAAAGGGCCTGGCCAGTTCAGCGGCGTCCACGCCGTCGCGGTAGGCCCGAACGGCTTGATCTTCGCGCTCGATCGCTCCGGCGGGCGCATCAACGTCTTCCGGACCACGCCCGACCCGAAGAAGGTCGAGTTCGTGGACGCGTTCCCCGGCTTCTCCCTGCCGCTCGACATCATCGTCAACGACGACAGCCTGTGGATTACCGACCTGAAGCCGCTCCGCTTCGTGAAGCTGGACTTCAAGGGCAACCGGCTCTACACGTGGCTGGTGCCGAGCGACCTGCCCGACGGCTACCTCGAAGTCCATGCGTTCTCGGTGGACTCCGCCGGCAATCTCTACGGCGGTGACAATCAGTACGGCCGCACGCAGAAGTTCGTGCCGAAGCCTGGCGCGGACCCGAAGCAGTTGATTCGCGCGCCCTGGCGGGCGAAGTAGGAAGACGGACTGCAATCGGGTCCAGGCGAGTTGGCCCGAGTGCCTGTTCACGCGAACGACGGTGGTGACCGGCCGTCCGACCAGTCTGCCGGTCGGCGCACCCGATCGCAATAGACGCGCGCGGCGGCTTGGTGCCACCGCGTGGTAGCGGCCCGCGGGCGACGGGCGTCAGCGCCGCTCAGTAGGCAATCGCATAGCAGTCGCGCCGCGGGTCGGCGCCGGCGATCCGGTTGCCGCTGGCCGGGTCGATCAGCACCGCGGTGGCGCAGCCCGACATGCCGAACGTGCGAATGCGGCTGACGTCGTGGCCGCGCGCCTTGAGCGCGTTGAACACGTCATCGGGGATCGCGGCTTCCACGTTCAGCTTGTTGAACCCGCCCTCGTGCGGCCAGAACGAGCCGAGGAAGTGCAGCGTCTGCACGCGCGGACGCTCGAGCGCGGCGTGCAGGTTCGGATACCACGCGTCCCAGAACTCCACCGTGCTGAGGAAGGCCTGCAGAATGGTCTGATCCTGGTTGTCGCCGCCGGGCGTGCCCAGCGCCATCAGCGGCACGCCGTCCTTGAACACCAGTGACGGCGTCAGCGTGTAGCGCGGACGGGCGCGCGGGCGGATCTGATTGGCGCGCGTGGTGTCGAGGAAGAACTGCTCGCCGCGCACGCTCATGCCGATGCCGGTGTCGCCCAGGATCACCGCGCCGTTCACCCAGCCGCCGCTCGGCGTGGAGTCGAAGACGTTGCCGTCCTTGTCCACGATCGCGATGTGCGTGGTGTCCTTGCTGACGCCGGCCGAGTCGAGCCCGCGGGAGGCCAGCAGATCCGCCGCCGCAACCTCGCCGCGCGCGGCCGAAGGCACCGTCCCGTCCTTGACGTCCGCCTTCCAGTAGGTCCACTGCTTCACCTTCGAGTCGTGCTTCAGGGGGTCGCCCGCGATGAACGCCTTCGACGCGTGCGCCGGATCGATCAGCGCCGCGCGCTCCCTGGCGTAGGCCTTCGAGAGCAGCCCTTCGGCCGGCACCTGCACGAACGCCGGATCCGCGTAGTAGGTGTCGCGGTCGGCGTAGGCCAGCTTCATCGCCTCCGTCACCGTGTGCAGGTAGTCGGCGCTGCCATACCCCATCTTCTGCAGATCGAACTGCTCGAGGATGTTGAGCGTCTGCAGCAGCATCGGCCCCTGGCTGCCGAAGCCGTGCTTGTAGACGGTGTAGCCGCGATAGCTGACCTGCGCGGGCGGTTCGATCCGCGCGTAGAACTCCGAGAAGTCGGACAGCTCGAATGGCGCCTCGTGCCTCTGCAGGAACGCCACCATCTCCTTCGCGATGTCGCCCTTGTAGAAGCGATCGCGGGCCGCGACGATGCCGGCCACGCGGCCCTTGGCCTTCGCGGCGCGTTCGGCATCCACCATGCGCGTCAACGTGCGCGCCAGGGTCGGTAGCTTGATGGTGTCGCCGGGCTTGTAGTACGACCCGTCGGCCTGGTACCAGTACTTCTGGTTGTCGGGCCATCTGTCGAAGAGCTTCTTCTGGTTCTCGATCGCCCGCTGGGTGCTGGTGCGCAGCGGGAACCCTTTGGCCGCGTACTCAATGGCCGGCGCCGCCACCTGCTCGAAGCTCATCGTGCCCCACTTCTCGAGGACCGTGAGTGCGGCGTGCAGCGCGCCAGGGGTCACCGCCGGGTCGAGCCCCGATCCCTCGAGTGACTTGCCGCGCGACAGATACCAGTCCACGTTCACCGCCTTCGGCGCCCAGCCCTGGCCGACGATGGCGGTGACGGTCTTGTCCTTCTGCGGATAGACCAGGACCAGCGCCTCGCCACCGAGGCTGTAGAGGTCCTGCTCGACCACTCCGCCCACCAGCAGCGCGGTGACGCCGGCGTCGAACGCATTGCCGCCCTTCAGCAGGGTGCCGAATGCGGCCGCCGTTGTCAGGGGATGTCCGGTGGACACGCCGCCGGAGGGTCCCGCCACCGCGGGCCGCAGCGCGGATCCCGCGGGCTGCCGGTCCTGCACCGGCACCTGGGCGCGCGTGGAGGCCATCGTGACCAGACCCACCGCGAGCAACACGGCGACGATGGTGATTCGAGTCCGGTCGAACAGCATGGGAGCCTCCATTCCCGCGGATGGTACCACTGGCGGCCGATGGCGGCGACCCGTCGCGCGGCCGCCACGCTCGAGGTGTAGACTGCGGTAAGGTCCCCCCGCTGCTACCGGCCGAGGCTCACCTCGACAACGTCCCCTCCCAGCGGCAGACACTCCGTGTGTCCGGGAGGGCATCATGCGCACGCCACGCCTCATCATCAACGGCGTCGTCACGATCGCACTGATCCTGATGGCGGGAGCCTCGTTCCCGAGCGCGGCGCGCCAGGCCGATTCGGTCGTGTGGTACGGCATCACCACGCCCGTGCCCATTCCCGACGCTGGCACCGTGGACTCGCTCGTCTACGTCGATGGCGTGGGCAGCCCGATCCTCGACGTCCGTGTCTCGCTGCACATCACCCACGCCGCGCTCGAGGATCTGGACGTCTCCCTCGTCGGACCCGACGGCACCATCGTCGATCTGACCAGCGACAACGGCGGCGGGGCCACAAGCTATGGCTCGGCCTGTACGCCCGACGCCAGTCGCACCGCCTTCGACGATGCGGCGTCGACGATCATCACCGAGGGGACGGCGCCGTTGGTCGGCGCGTTCCGTCCGGAGCAACCGCTCACCGCGTTCGCCGGCAAGTCAGGCCCGGGCGCGGCCAACGGCATCTGGCGGCTGCGCATCGCCGACGACACCGCAGGTCACACCGGCTCGCTGCAGTGCTGGTCGTTGTTCATCAGCGCCGACCTGACCGCGCCGCTGGCGTTGAACGATGCCTTCAGCACGCCGATGGACACTCAGCTGGTCGTTCCCGCGCCCGGGGTGCTGGCCAACGACGATCCCGGCGGGACCGGGCCGATGACCGCGGCCACGGTGAGCAGCCCCGTTCACGGTTTCCTCGCCTTCAACAGCGACGGCAGCTTCACCTACACGCCATCCGCAGGCTACAGCGGCCTGGACACCTTCGCCTACCGGGCCTTCAACGGCATCGGCAG
The DNA here is from genome assembly GCA_963721715.1 of uncultured Acidobacteriota bacterium. Lineage (GTDB taxonomy): Bacteria > Acidobacteriota > Vicinamibacteria > Vicinamibacterales > UBA2999 > VFZN01. The sequence continues at coordinate 119,472 of CAVRKI010000001.1, forward strand.
CGTTGGCAGCAATGTCGCGCTCGTCTACGTCACCGTGGCCGCGCCGACGCCGACCGCTGTAGACGATGCCTATGCAGTGGGATTTCAGACGCCGCTGAACATCCCCGCGCCAGGGGTGCTGGTCAACGATGTCAACCCTGTCAGCAGTTCGTCGATGTTCGCACGCCGGGTCGCCGATCCCTTGCACGGGTCGCTCACCCTCAACACCAATGGCAGCTTCACCTACACGCCGTCGGCGGGTTACGTTGGCGCGGACAGCTTCACCTACGAGGCGGTCAATACGGGAGGTGCGGGCAACACGGCCACGGTGTTCCTCACCGTCAGCGGGCCGACCACCATTCAGCCACCGACCGGGTTCTTCGTCTATTCTGTCGTCGGCAACCTGGTCACGCTGCGCTGGACGCCGCCGGCCTCTGGTCCGGTCCCCACGCAGTACGTGCTCGAGGGCGGAATCAACCCCTCCGAAGTGCTGGCCAGCTTCCCGACCGGCAATGCCGCTCCCATCTTCGCCTTCGTCGCGCCCACGGGTTCGTTCTACGTGCGCCTGCACTCCATCTCCGGGGCGGAAAAGAGCGCGCCGTCCAACGAGATTCGGCTGCACGTCAACGTGCCGGTGGCGCCTTCGGCTCCAGTGGCTGTGGTCAGCCTGGTGAACGGCTCGATGTTGCACCTGGCGTGGCGGAACACGTTCGTGGGGGGCGCACCCGGCAGGATGGCGCTGGAAGTGACGGGGGCCTTCACGGGCGCCCTGTCGATCGGCGCCGTCGATACCTTCAGCTTTGCCGGCGTGCCCGCGGGCACCTACACGCTGCGGCTGTTCGCCGTGAACGGGGGCGGCGTCAGCCTCCCCTCAAACCCGGTCACGGTGACCTTCCCAGGTGACTGCAGCGGCGCGCCCTCGACGCCGTCCGGCCTGCTCGCCTACAGAATCGGGAACACTGTCTTCGTCGTCTGGGACCCTGCGCCAACGGGTCCGGCGCCGACCGCCTACGTCCTGAGCGTGACGGGCGCCTTCACCGGGACGTTCTCGACGGCGACACGCGCCATCAGCGGCGTGGTGGGCCGCGGCTCCTACAACGTCAGTGTCGTCGCCACCAACCCGTGCGGGTCGAGCGCGGCGACGGCCGTGCACACCGTCGTCGTGCCCTGACCGCCGCCTCTTCACGATGGAGGGCGTTGTCCCGCGCCCTCCCGCTCGCGATATCATCAGCACGCCTCGTGTCGTTCGCACCCTTGATGCGCGTCCATTTCATCGGTATCGGCGGGCGCGCCATGGGCGGCATTGCGGTGGCATTGGCCCGCGCCGGACACTCGGTCTCGGGTTCCGATCGGGCGATGTACGATCCGATGCGCGGCTTCCTCGAGCGCGAAGGCATCACCGTCTCGGCGTTCGATCCGCATGCCGTGCCGATGGATGCGGACGCGATTGTCGTCGGCCGGCGCGTGCGTGACGACAACCCCGAACTGCAGTGGGTCCGCCGCCTCGGGCTGCGTCATCTATCGTTTCCCGCGTTCCTGCGCGAGCAGTTCCTGAACCGCTCGCGCAACGCTGTCGTGGCGGGCGGCGTGGGCAAGACCACCACCACCGCGATGCTGGCCTGGGTGCTGCAACACGCGGGCGTGGCGCCGGACTATCTGATCGGCGGCATCGCGCACAACTTCGAGCTGCCCGCCCGTTTCGCCGGTGCCGCCATCAGCGTGCTCGAGGGCGACGAGTATGCCTCCGGTCCTGACGACGCCTCGCCGAAGTTCCTGCACTACGCGCCGGAGGTCGTCGCCATCACCAACCTGCTGGTGGATCACCCGGACCTGTACGCGGATCGGCAGAACCTGGTCAGCGCCTTCGTCGAGCTCGTGCGACGGCTGCCGGCGGGCGGGCACCTCGTGCTGCCGAGTGACGGCGAGGCCATGGATGCGCTGGCTGGCGCGGCGTCGTGCGGTGTCGTGCGGGTCGGCGCCGAGGCCGGCGCCGACCTGCGGATCGAGAGCCATGGTCCGGCGCCAGACGGGATGCCGTTCACGCTGGACGGCGTGCGCTTCCGGCTGCCGATGTTCGGCGACATGAACGTGCGCAATGCCGCGATGGCGGCCGCGGCCGCCAGGCACTTCGGTGTCCCCCTGCAGCAATCGAGCCTCGCGCTCGAGGGCTTCAGGGGCCTGCCCGACCGGCAGGAGGCGGTCGAGGCAGGGGCCGTCACCGTGATTCGAGACAAGGCCTCGCATCCTCGCTCGATGGCGGCGTTGCGCCAGGCGCTTCGGCAGCGCTTTCCCGGACGCCGGCTGGTGCTGATGATGCAGCCGCGGGCCACGGGCGGCCGCCGGTGGATCTATCAACAGGAGTTGCCGGCGGCGCTGGCTGGGTTCGACCTCGTGGTGCTGACGGCGCCCTACGAGCACACCCCGGCCGCCGGGGTGCCGTGGCAGCACGAGCCGTTCTCGCTCGAACTGCTGACCGGCAGCCTGCAGGCGCTCGGGACACCTGTCGTCATCGCGCCGACCCTGCAGGACGCGCCGGCCGTTCTCCTTGATGTGACCAGAGCCGGCGACGTGGTGCTGCTCTCGCTGCGCGAGCAATTCGCGGCCGATCGGGACTCGATCACCGGCGCGCTGGCCGGGCAGTCGACGTGGGCGTGAGCCAGCGGCGAACGCTGGCCCGCAGCCCTCGACCCGCGGTCCAGGCGTCACGCTGCTGACGCTGCTCGCCGAGCGCCGCTTCGAGCTCGATCACCTGCGCCCGCAGCGCATCGAGCTGGGCTTGCAGCGCCTGTCGTTCCGCCGCGGACGCCGCCCTCAGCCACGCGGCCTGCTGCTCGAGCCTGCTTCCCAACCGTGCGACCTCTGCTTCCGCCGCGCTCAGCCGCAGGTCCGCCGCGGACGCGGCGGCGCGGGTGTCTGCTCCCAGCCGTTCCAGCTCGACGCGCGCATCGCTCAGCGACTGGCGCACGGCATTCATCGCATCGGTCGCCTCGCGCTCGGCCAGGCGCGCGTCCGGGCTCTTCCACATCGCGATCTGCATCGTGGTCTGCAGCCGAGAGGCGTCAATCACCTCGGCCTCGGCGCCCCCCTCGACGATGGCGCGAAGGCGGCGCTGAAAGACGCGCGGGTGGTGCACGCGCTCGTACAGCGTGCGCGCGAACGAGGCGTGCGCCTCGAGAGTGGCCAGGTCGGACAGCCGATGGAGCGTCGCGACCAGGTCCTCCCACGTGCGCCAGGCGTTGAGGCCGTCGTCGTCGAACGAAGGCGTCGCTCCGGGTTGGGCCGGCAGGCGCGCGTGGCGAAGGTAGGGCGTGCCCGACGCCAGCACTTCGATCTTCGTGCGCGCCCCGCCGACGGGAAACGAGGCGACGTACAGATCGCAGCCGAGCTCCCACAGGGTCGCGGCCACCGAGGTCGTCGAAGGCACGTGCAGGAAGCGGTCGGCCGGCACGCCCCGGCGATGCAGGGCACCGTGGATGGCCTGGAGCGCGTCCTCATCGAGTGGGCCGATGTGCAGGTGCCATCCGCCCGTCGTCTGCAGCATCAGCCCGACGGTGTCGGGATACCCGAACAGGTAGTCGGCGCGGAACTTGTGGGGGTTGCCGCAGGATGCGGTGACCAGCCGGCCGCGCCGCAGGAAGCCGCCCGGCCGCGGGCCAGGATCCGGCGCGGTGAGCGGCAGCAGCACCGATTCGCAACCGATGACCCGCGTCGGCGCCAGCGCCGACGGGTTGAGATCGACGATGGTGACGCCGGGCAGGTGCAGCCCGAATGACGAGGTCGCATCGGCGTGATGGACGAGGATGCGGCGCCCTGCCAGCTCCGGCTGCGCCACCACGCTCGCCAGTGGATCTTGCGGGTGATGGAAGAGGAACAGCCGATCGGGACGGAGCCGCGCCAGCGCGGTCAGGATCTGCCGCAGCCGGTCCCCCGGCGTGGGCCCGGGCACGACCGTGATCTGCTGGCGATCCACGCCGAGGCGGTCGACGATGAGATCTGACAACGGCGACGAGTTGACCCCGAACAGGTCGGTGATGATCACGCGGGCCTCGGCATCCTCGAGTGCGCGCACGCAATCGCCGATGAGGCCCGTGTGTCCGCCGAGCTCGTAGACCTGCGAGGCGAGGTACACGTCGAGGGGCCGTGGTCGAGGAGCAGGAGGAGGAGGCGCGATCGTCTCGCCCGAACTGAACGCGCGATCGACCCAGGCCCGGCCCATCTGATAGAGCCGCCAGTCCCACTCACGCGCTCCGAGCGCGAGCCCGCCCATCGTCGGGTCCGTCTGGATGCGAGTCATCGATCGCATGTAGCGATCGAGTTCGGCGTCCCACTGTGGATCGGCTGGAGGCGGCACGACGCTCATGGTAGGTCAGGTTAGCAGCCCGCATCATAGAATCAGGAGCACCATGACCCTCACCCATCGTGTCGCGCTCATCACCGGCGGCAAGCGGATTGGCGCGGTCATCGCGCGTCGCTTCGCCGAGGCGGGGGCTGACGTCGCGCTCGTCTACAACCGATCGCGCGACCAGGCCGAGGACACCGCAACGGAAATCCGCGCCCTTGGCCGGCGCGCCATCACCTTGCGCGCCGACGTCTCCGACCCGACCGATTGCGCGCGCGTGGTCGAATCCACGGCGCAGGAGCTGGGGCGGCTCGACGTGCTGGTGAACATGGCGTCGCTCTACGCCGCGAAGCCGCTGGACGACCTGACCGTGGACGACTGGGACCTGCAGCTGCAGGTGGACCTGCGCGCCGGTTTCCTGTGCTCGATGGCGGCGGTGCCGCACATGCGGGCCAGCGGCGGCGGGCGCATCATCAACTTCTCGGACTGGGTCGCGGCCAGCGGCCGGCCGCGCTATCCGGGATACGTGCCGTACTTCGTGGCGAAGCGCGGGGTCATTGCCCTCACCGAGGCGCTCGCGCTGGAACTGGCCGCCGACCAGATCCTGGTCAACGCCATCGCGCCCGGCCCCATCGTCCCCGCTGCCGGTTCGACGCCCGACGACTACGCCGCGGTGGAAAAGATGACACCGCTCGGGCGGTGGGGCGGCGAAGAAGAGATCGCCAAGGCGGCGATGTTCCTGGTGACCAGCGACTTCGTGACCGGCGAAACCATCCGCGTGGACGGCGGGCGCCACCTGAAATAGGCCGCACGTCGCGCTTTCAGAACCCGAATCGCACGCCGAGGCGGAGCACCCGTGGCGGCTGCACCGCGGTCACGGTCCGGAAGGACGGACCGTAGACGATGTCCTCCTCGACTTCGAGATCCATGTTCACCAGGTTGAACGCATCGAGCGCCAGCGAGACGAAACGCTGTCGCCCGAGCGGCCACCGCAACTCGACCCGGGCGTCGACCGTCCCGGTGAACGTGAAGCGCTGCAGCCCACGCGGATAGGTCTGGATGATCTCCGTGCCCTGGTTGAGGCCGTCCGCGACCACCACGCGGGCGAACGGCTGGCCGTCCTGATAGCGGGCGACGGCCGACGCCCGCAGCGGGCCGGGTCCGGTATAGGCGCCGAGCACCTTCATCACGTAAGCGCGATCGAAGAAGCTCCGGCCCCGGGCGTAGGTCTGGGCATTGGGCGTGGTGTAGGCCTCACCCAACAGGCCCTGATCGTTCTCGTCGGCGCGATAGCCGCGATTCGCACCGACGCTCTCGGCCCGATACGCCGTGCCGCCGAAGCGGAAGTACCAGCGATCGCCGGCCTCTTTCGACAGCGCAATCTCCACGCCCTGATAGCGCGACGGCTCGCCGGCGGCGTTCGTCAGCAGATATCGATCGAGCCCGAAGCTCGCCGGGCGCCGATCGTAGATGGGAAGCGGTGCGTATCCGGAGAGCCCGGCCACGTCCACACCGGGATCGTCCACGTAGCGCACCGTGTAGTCCTCAGCCGTCACCCCGGTGTTGACCAGCACGGCGAGGTCGTCCTCGCGGCGATCGAGGCCGGTGATGCTCCATCGCCACGAGCCGATCGCTTGCTCGACTCCGATCCGGAACTCCCGGGTGGTCGGGCGGCGAAGACCGCTGTCGATGCTGCTGCCGTCGGTGCCGGCGCCCACCGCGGCCACCCGGGTCAGCTCCGTGTCCGACGGCGCGCCATTGCCATCCAGGTCGCTCCAGCGATACATCGAGCCGGAAGGCGCGGCAGGATCGCCAACCGCAAGGGTGTTCAGCAGGAGCCGGTGACGATACCAGCCGTAGCTGCTGGTAATCGCCAGCGAGCCGGCGGACCTGGGCCGCCACCGCGCAACGACGCTCGGCGAGAGCGTGAACCACTGGATCCTGCTCGGCGACCCTTCGGCGGAGCCGTGATCCAGCTCGCCGCGAGCATTCAGCGCCAGCGTCAGGCCGTCGCTGATCACGATGCGATCGCTGGCAAAGAGGCTGGCCGACACCGCGGACCAGTGCGGCGCGCCCTGATAGGCGAGGTCCCAGACCCGCGCCGGTCCGCCGTTGACGAACTCCGCGAAGGCCGGCTGCGCGGCCGGAGTGACGTCCTGGCTGGCGCCGGCCACCGTGGCGCCCGCAGTGAGGATGTGGTCGCGTCCGAACCAGTGCTGCACCGCCGGCGACAGGGTGGCCTGCAGGTCCCAGCGCTGACGCGTATCGCCGGCCGCGTCAGCGAGCGAGAGCGGCGCGCCATCGCGCAAGCGCTCCATCACACCACCCTCGGCCGCGGCCGGGATCGCCTGATCCAGGGAGACTCGCTGGAACGCGCCGCTCAGCGACCACGAGTGACCGTCGCCGCTCCGATCCCATCCCGCGTGAATGGCGACGGACTGCTCGCTTTCGTCGACGTCGCGATCCGCGAATCGTGCGCGCGCGCCCAGCGGACGGGTGGCGTCAGAGAACGACACCAGCAGCCGGGCGTCACCGCTCGATCCCGCGCGAAAAGTGGTGTGGGCGGTGAACGCATGCACCGAGCTGTCGAGCCGGGAATCGTCCGCACGTTCGATGCGTTGGGCGCTGGTCGACCGGGCGCTGGCGAACAGTGCCGCGCCGGCGTCGGTCAGCGGCCCGCCGGCGGACACGCCTCCGTCCGTCAGGGAGACGAGGCGCGCGATGGGCGGGATGGCGCCGCCCTCGCTCTGCATCGACTCTGGTGAGAGCGCGAAGTGCGCCGTCCCGCTCCATGTGCGCCCGGGCCGCGGCAGCGTCATGTTCACGATCGGGCCTGGCCCCGCCACGTCGGCATCGAGGCTGGCGGACTCGACGACCACGGACTGCAGCGCCCAGAGATCCGGGTAGAACAGCGAGATGCCCGCGCCTCCGGGATCGGTCACGTCGTGGCCATCGAGTCGAAAGGTCACCTGCCGGGCGGAGGTGCCCTGCCCGCCGACGACCGTTCGCTCGCCGGTCCAGATGCCGCCGCCGTCGATACGGTCGGTCACCAGGAACGGGTGGGCCGTCTCGAGCAGCGAGAGCGCCGTCCGGGCGCTCGGCAGGGTGTCGAGATGCCGCGCGCCGAACGTGGTCTGGTAGCTGCGGGTGGCGCGATCACGTTCGCTGCCTGCGGAGGTACCGGGCGTGGCGCTGGTTTCCAGCCGCAGCTCCAGGGTGACGATGTCACCGGCGGCGATGTCGATCGCTCGCTCGGCTGGCATGAACGCCGCGAGGGTGGCGCGCACCTGGTACCGGCCTGGAGGCACGCGGAACACCACGGTTGACGAAGAGGACCCAGTGGTCGCGGTTCGCGTGATGCCGGGACCTGCGTCCGGCGTCAGCTGCACGACGGCGCCCGCTGGCTGGCCGGCGGAGGTGGCGACACGAACCACCAGCGAGGCGGAGCCTGGCTGGGCGAACGTGTCGGCGGCCAGAAGGAGGAACGTGGCGAGGAGAGGCGCGCATCGGCGCCAGGACGGCATGGAGGGGAGATTGTCGCCGGGGTCGCCGGTCATGTCCAGCGGGCGATCCGTTCATCTGGCGCGGTTCAGGAGAATGCTGTCCGTCACCATCAGGCGCGGGCGTATACTCCGCCAGATGAGACGGTCCCGGTACGGAGCTTCCGCTTGCCTGGTCGTGCTGCTGACCGTGGTGCCAGCCAGGGCGCAGACGAATGGGGACCCGGCTGGCGCGCCCGTGACGGCCGAAGGCGGCGCCGACGAGCGCGGCGGCGCCGCGGACACGCCGCCGCCACCCGCGGCCCCGGAGTTCGACGACCACCCCTTCTCGCAACTGCTTCCCAATCTGCTGACCGACTTCAAGCGATATCCCTCGGTCGACACGCTCGTGGTGCTCGGCATCGGCGGCGCGCTGAGCGCGGTGGCCGCCAAGAACGACGATCACCTCACCGAACACGCCTCGGCCGGCGGGACCGACGACTTCTTCGCGGTCGGCGGCGGGATCGGCGACGGATTCCTGCAGGTGGGGATTGCGATTGGCACGTATGCGGTGGGACACCTCAACGGACACCCGAAGACCGCACACGTGGGCGCGGATCTCATCCGCGCCCAGCTGTTCACCGGTATCCTCACGCACGCCTTGAAAGCGGTGGTACGGCGCGAGCGACCGACCACGGCGGACGGAACCGAGTCGGACAGCGGCAGCGACACTTACGCGTTTCCGTCCGGGCACGCCGCCGCCTCGTTCACCACGGCCACCGTACTGTGGCGCCACCTGGGATGGAAGGTTGGCGTACCGGCCTCGATCCTGGCGAGCTACACCTCGGCGGCCCGACTGCAGCAGAACCAGCACTACATGAGCGACGTGATCTTCGGGGCGGCGCTCGGGGTGGCGACGGGGCGTTCGGTGACCATGGGCCACGGCGAGCGCAAACTGACGATCGTGCCCACGGTGACCCGGGGCGGCGCGGCGCTGATGTTCGCCGTCGTCCCCGACTAGCGCGCCGGCACGCCCGGCGTCAGTCGAGGTGCTTGATCAGAATCACTTCGTTGCCGCGCTCGTTGTAGTGCACTTCGTCGACGAGCTTGCTGGTGAGCAGCATGCCGAAGCCGCCCGCGCGCTTGCCCTGGGCGGCGCGCTCGTCGAGATGGCTGAGCGGATCGTCTTCCGACGCCACCATCTGCGGCGCGTGCACGTCGAAACCGGGCCCCGGATCCTTGAAGTAGTAGACCAGCGTGCGGATGGTGCGGACCGCGTGCACCTCAACGACCTTGTCGGGGTCGAAGCCGGCGCCGTGCTCCATCGCGTTCAGCAGCACCTCGCGGAACGCCGTGATCAGCTGATAGCGCTCGGTCGCAGACAGATCGCCGGCGAGCTCGTTCATGAAGTGCGTGAGCCGCTCGGCGTTGACGCGGCGGCAGGCTACGCGGAGGGCAATCCAGTGCGGCACCGCCGAGATCACCTCGATGCCGCTCTGCCAGTTGTCGTCGGCCAGCGCCTGCCGGATCGTCGATCGCAGGTCCTCGGGCGGCGCCGGCAGAGTGAAACAGGTGTAGACCTGGTTCTTCAAGGCCGAGACGATGTCGTCGGCCGTCAGCGTGGACGCCAGCACGATCACCCGCACCCCGGGCTGCAGCTGTTGCGCCTGCCGGGCGATGTTCATCACCCGCGTCGCGGAAGCGTGGGCGCTGGTGATGACGACGTCCACGGCCTTCGAGGCGAGGTGAGCCATGGCATCGGCCTCGCGCGCGCGTTCCGTGACGCGGCAGTCGGGCCAGTCGGCCGGGCTGACGCCCAGCTCCTCCCATGACCAGGGTCCCACCACCAGGAGTTCGCGCACGCGGGCTGGTGCCTTTGGGGAGACGTCAGAGATGGCTTGCGTCACTCGCAGCACTCGCGCGGAGCGCCGCCATGCGCGCGGGGCCGAGGACCGGCCGGCCCGACCGGGGCCGGCCCCTGCGCAGCCGCCGGTCTCGCGCCGCCCGCCACGGCCGTCGCGATCGATCCCACGCCGACGGTCTTGAAGAACTCCCGTCGAGAAACATGGTCGTCTGCTGCCATAACCGGCTCAGCATACACCCGGGTGCCTGTACAATCAGCCCGTCTGTGACCGACGCATCGCCACCGAAGCCCGCCCCCGCACGCATCGAGGCTTCCCGCAAGCGGCGCCACCTGTTTTCGCCGCCTCGTGTGCTGGCGCTGTCCATTGCCGGGCTCATCCTGACCGGCGCGCTCCTGCTGTCGCTGCCGGTGTCGGCGGTACCCGGCCGATCCACCTCGTTTCTCGACGCGATCTTCACCGCCACGTCGGCCGTCTGCGTCACCGGCCTCATCGTCCACGACACGCCGAACCACTTCTCGTTCTTCGGACAGGTCGTGATCATGCTGCTGATCCAGGCCGGCGGACTGGGTTACATGACGATCTCGACCGTGCTGGCGGCGGCGCTCGGGCGATCGGTGTCGATGCAGGAACGCCTGACATTGCAGGAAGGCCTGAACGTGCACGGGTTGGACGGCCTGCTCCGCTTCGCCCTCACCGTGCTGAAGCTCACGCTGTTCTTCGAGCTGAGCGGGGCCCTCATCCTCGCGGCGCGGTGGTGGGGCGAGTTGGGACCGGCCACGGCGTTGTGGTACGGGCTGTTCCACTCGGTCTCCGCCTTCAACAACGCCGGCTTTGCCCTCTGGAGCGACAACCTGATGCGGTGGCGGGGCGACGTCACCGTGAACATGGTGATCACGCTCCTGATCATCGCCGGCGGGCTCGGTTTCTTCGTGATGTCCGAGCTGTTCCAGCGGCAGCGAAAGGCGCGACTGTCCGTGCACACGCGCCTCGTGCTCGTGGCAACCGGAGTCCTGCTGTTCCTGGGCACCATCGGCATCTACATGTTGGAGGTCGGCAACCCCAGGACGTTGGCCGGGCTGCCGTGGCAGGAGCAGTGGCTGGCCGCGTGGTTCCAGTCCGTGACCCCTCGCACCGCCGGGTTCAACACCATCGACTACGGCCAGATGACCGCGCCGGCGCTGTTCCTGACGATGGCGCTGATGTTCATAGGCGCCTCGCCCGGCAGCACGGGCGGCGGTGTGAAGACCACGACCTTCAGCATCACGGTCGCCGCACTCTGGGCGACCGTGCGTGGCGACAACGAGCCGCACATCTTCGGCCGGCGGCTGAGTGCCGAGCTCGTCAGCCGCGCCTTCTTCGTCTCGCTGATCGCGTTCCTCGCGCTGAACGCCGTCGCCGGCATGGTGCTGCTCACCGAGCAGCGCGAGCTGATGCGGACCCTGTTCGAGACGACCTCGGCATTCGGCACGGTTGGGCTGTCCATGGGTGAGAACGGCGCGCCGGTGTCGCTCTCGGCCTTCTTCACCCCGACTGGCAAGATCATGATGATCATCATGATGTTCATGGGCCGTCTGGGGCCGCTCACCCTGGCGTTCGCGGTGGCGCGCCGCGCCTCGGTGGAGCCGAAGCTTCGTTATCCTGAAGGGAAGGTGCTGATTGGCTAAGCGCAGTTTCGCGGTGATCGGTCTCGGCCGGTTCGGCGCCGCCATGGCCACCACCCTGGCCGAATCGGGCCACGAGGTGATCGGCGTCGATGGCAGCGAGGACCGCGTGCGCGGGCTGGCCGATCTGCTGGCGCTGGCCGTGCAGCTCGATGCCACCGACGAGAAAGCGCTCCTCAGCGCCGGCATCAAGGACGTCGACGTCGCCGTGGTCTCGATCGGCGAGAACATCGAGTCCAGCCTGCTGGTCGTCACGCTGCTCCGCGAGATCGGCATCAAGAACATCGTCGCCAAGGCGGTGACGCCGCTCCATGGCCGCATCCTCGAGAAGCTGGGGGTGACGCGCGTGGTGTTCCCGGAACGCGAGACCGCCATCCGCCTCGCCCACAGCCTGGTCATGCCGAACGTCCTCGATTACATCGAGTTGTCGAGCGAGTATTCGATCGTCGACGTGCCGGCGCCGGCGGATTTCGCCGGCAAGACGCTGAAAGACATCGGGCTGCGCTCGCGCTTCGGCCTGACGACCATCGCCATCAAGCGCTTCTCGAACACCAGCGACGGTCCGATGACGAACATCGCTCCGGGTCCCGATGACGTCGTCCAGGCGGGCGATGTGCTGTCGCTCCTCGGCAGCAACGAGCGCCTGGGCCAGCTCGATCGTATGCTCAAGGCCAAGAAATAGCGCTTACCGACGCCGTAAGTCTTTTCGCGACCCGTAAGCATCCGGCCGACCCCTCCCTTCCAATTCGCCGAAAGTCACCGAATTCTTTCGACCTTGCTGGTGGCTCGATTCCTGCTGCCTGCTTTGCCGCGCCACGCGTGTGCGCAAGGAGTTGAACGATGCGACGTGTCCTTACTCTGGTGGGGGCTGCAGCCCTGCTGATGGTGGCCGGGGTTGCCTCGGCCGAAGCGCAGACGATGAACTTCACCGCCCACTTGTCGGGCGCCAACGAAATTCCAGGCCTGGTGTCCGGATCAGGCGGGACCGCGACCATCTCGCTGAACACCGTGACCCAGGCGGTGACCTATCGGGTGGACGTCTACAACCTGCCCTCGGGCACCACGGCCGCGCACTTTCACGTGGGCGGCCCCGGCGTGTCCGGGCCGGTGGTGGTGAACTTCTCGGTGACGCCGAACGTCTCGAACGACTTCGCGATCAGCGGGACGGCCACCGCCGCTGATCTCGTGCCCCGCACGGCGCAGGGTATCGGCTCGTGGGACGACTTCATCCAGGCGCTGACCCTGGGCCAGGTGTACGTGAACGTCCACAGCACGGTCAACCCTGGCGGTGAAGTGCGCGGCCAGGTTCTGCCCGTGCAGTAGCGATTGGCGCCCTTGCGCACACGAGGGGAACGGGGTCGCCGACTGCCCGGCGCCGCGAACCCTTCGTGGTTTTCCTCCTTCGTGGGGTACACTTTTGCCGCCCCATGAAACTGTCCGTCATCATGCCGGCCTACAACGAGCAGGCCACCATTCGCGAGATCGTCGGGCGGGTGCTGGCCGTCGACATGCCCGGCGTCGACAAGGAACTGGTCATTGTCGATGACGGTTCGAAGGACGCCACGCGGGAGATCCTGAAGGAGCTGGATGGCCACAACGGCATCCGGGTGTTCTTCCAGGAGCGGAACCAGGGCAAGGGCGCCGCGGTGTGGCGCGGTATCCGCGAGTCCACGGGCGACCTGATCGTCATTCAGGACGCCGACCTCGAGTACGACCCCCGCGAATATCCCCAGCTGATCCAACCAATCCTGAACGGCCAGGCCGACGTGGTCTATGGCTCGCGGTTCCTCGGTTCACCGCGCGGCCATCGCGTGCTGTACTTCTGGCATTCCGTCGGCAACCGGCTGCTGACCATGCTGTCGAACATGTTCAGCGACCTGAACCTGACCGACATGGAAACCTGCTACAAGGTCCTCGTCCGCGACGTGGCGATGCGGTTGGACATCCAGTCGCGGGACTTCGGCATCGAGCCGGAGATCACGCAGAAGGTGGCGCGCATGCGGGCGCGGGTCTACGAAGTGCCGATCTCGTACCACGGCCGCACCTACGAAGAAGGCAAGAAGATCGGGCTCAAGGACGCATTCAAGGCGGTCTACACGATCCTGCGCTTCTGGCGATGGACGCCTCCCACCGCCCGGTGACGCGCCTCGCGCAGTCCGCCTGGGTCGCCGCGCTCCTCTTCCTCGGTCTCACGATTGTCGTCACCTGGCCGCTCGCGCCGGGACTGGGCCACGACGTGCCCAGCGATTACGGCGACCCGCTGTATGTCGCCTGGGCGCTGGCCTGGGTGATGCGGCAGATGGGGCGCGCCCTCACCGGTCACCTCGACGCCGTCACCCACTTCTTCGACGCCAATCAGCTCTATCCCGAGCCCGGCACGCTCGCGCTGTCCGATCACTTCGTCGGACAGGCGCTGCCGCTGGCGCCGGTCTACTGGATCACGGGTAACGCGGTGCTCACGCTGGGCCTGGCCTACATCGTCGCGTTCACGCTGTGCGGCTTCAGCATGTGGCTGCTGGTGCGCGAGCTGACCGGATCGAGCGCCGCCGGCGTGCTGGCCGGGACGGTGTTCGCGTTCAACGAGTTCTTCCTGGTCTTCGAACTGGCGCATCTGCAGGTGCTGGCCGCGCACTGGATGCCGCTGGCGCTCTACGGCTTCCGCCGTTATTTCGCGCGCGGATCGCGCGCGGGCCTGATCCTCGCCGTGCTGAGCGTGATCCTGCTGAATCTCTCCGCGGGCTACTACCTGCTGATGTTTCCGCCGTTCGCCGGTCTCTATGTCTGCTGGGAGATGACGGCCCGAGGCCGGTGGCGGGATCGCGCCACGTGGCGCGACCTGGCCATCGCCGCCGCCGCGATCGCCGTCTTCACGGCACCCTTCCTGTGGCCGTATGTCGAGGCGCAGCGGCGGATGGGATTCAAGCGCACGCTCGGCGACACGGCGGCCATGGCGGCAACGGTGGACGGCTACATCGACGCCGGCCACCGGCTGTTCGCCGCCTATGCCTGCGCACTGCTGGCCGTGATCGCGGCCATGCTGGGCCGCGTGCGGCGGGTGGCGCGGCCGCTGCCGCTCACGGGATTCCTGGCCTTGGCGTTGGCGGCGGCGTTCTGGCTGTCGCTCGGCCCGACGCCACGCTGGGGCGGGGATCTCTACCCCGCGCTCGGTGTCTACCGCGTCCTGCAGCAGTACGTGCCCGGCATGGACGCCATCCGCGTCTCGTCGCGATTCGCGGTGGTGTTCCTGGTGTTCCTGTCGGCGCTGGCGGGGAGCGGCGCCGCGCTTCTCGCGCGCATTCCACGGATCGGCGGCCCGATCGTGATGGCGCTGGCAGCCACCGTTCTCGCCAGCGCGCCGCGGCCGTTCCCGCTGAATGGCGTGTTGACCTCGGCGCTCGGTCCTCCGGCGGCGTATCTGACACCGGGTCCTGTGGCACCGCCGATCTACCGGTATCTGGCGTCGCTTCCCGACTCCACGGTCATCGCCGAGCTGCCGTTCGGTGACCTCTGGTACAACACGCGCTATCTCTACTTCTCGAGCTTCCACTGGCGCCGCATGGTGAACGGCTTCACTTCGTTCTATCCGGCTTCATACACCGAACGGGCCCCGTGGCTGGTGAACCCCGTGCGCACGCCCGACGAGGCGTGGCGGGCGCTCGCCACCAGCGGTGCCACGCACATCGTCCTGCACACCGGCGCGTGGGATGCGGACTATGCGCGTCAGATGGAAGCGTGGCTGACGTCACACGGGGCGCGGAGCCACGGCGCGTTCGACGGGGCCGTCGTCTTCGAGATGCCCGCCGCCGCGACCACACGCTGAGTCGCCGCGCGCATCGGACCAGCCGCCGGCGCCCGAGCCGCGACCGTCACTCGCCGCCCAGTTCCCGCCTCAACCACGCCTTGGCCGTGTTCCAGCTGCGCTTCACGGTGGCGGGCGAGACGCCCAGCACCTCCGCGGTCTCCTCGATCGACAAGCCGCCGAAGAAGCGCAGCTCGACCAGACGTGCGAGGTCGGCGTCCATCGCCGCGAGGCGCGTCAGCGCCTGGTCGAGCGCTTCCACGTCCACCGCGTCGGCGGGATTCCGCGCGGGAATCGCGTCGGAGAGCGTGATGCGGCGCTGATCGCCGGCGCGCTTCAGCCGTCCGCGCGCCCGCGCCCGCTCCACCAGGATCTGCCGCATCGACCCCGCCGCGATCGCGCAGAAGTGCGCGCGATTCTCCCACCGGGTGTGCTTCTCGCGGAGCAGCCGCAAGTAGGCCTCGTGCACGAGAGCCGTGGCCTGCAGCGTCTGCCCGGGACGCTCGCGCCGCATGTAGGCCAGCGCCAGGCGATGCAGTTCGTCGTACACCAACGGCAGCAGCGCTTCCAGGGCCTCGCGTCTGCCGGCCGACGCCTCGTCGAGCAGACGGGCCAGTTCGCCAGGCGAAGGCGTATCGTCGCTCACAGGTCCTCGTGACCGAACGTGGCCTCGACGGTCGCCGGCTCGATCAGCAGCGAGGCCACCGTGCCGCTCGCGGCGACCGTGGCGAACAGCGCCGCGAACCACAGCTGATCGCGCGCCAGCGCGGTTCCCGCGGCACATAGCAACAGCAGGATCATCAGCACGTCTGAGCGGTGGACCCAGAGCCGGGAGCGCCGTTCGGCGGCGATCAGCTGATCGGGGTGCACGCGCGCCGTGAACACCCGGTGAAGCCGCAGCGTCGTGGCCAGGGCCGCGGCGACAATGATGGCGAGGACCAGCAGGTTGTGCGCCCAGGACGGCAGCGGCATGCCGCGCAGCTTCCAGGTGGGATAGATCATCGTGATGTAGAGCACGCTGACCACCACCTGGTGGCATTGCCACCACCAGCTGTCGGCGGCGGCCGGCAACGACGAGGCGGCGGCGCCTCGCGGCGGCGCTGCGGCGCGCGCGCTCGACGGCACCGCTGGCTGGTCCGCGCGCCGCAGCGCGTCCACGACCTCCTGCATGGTGCCATAGCGGGCGGACGGGTCTTTCCGCAGACAGCGATCGATCACCGTGCCCAGGCCTGGCCAGGCTGCGATCACCGTCGAGGGCAACGGGTTGGGGGCGCCCTCGAGGATGCGAACCATCGTGCCCGTCGCGCCGTTCTCGCTGCCGCCGAACGCGTGCCGGCCGGTGAGCATCTCGTGCAACAGCAGGCCGAGCGCAAAGATGTCGGTCGCCGCGCCCGCCTCCGAGCCGCGCAACTGCTCCGGCGACATGTAGCCGGGGGTTCCCATCAGCGCACCGGTCAAGGTGAGCCGAGCGGCTGGCGACGCCGCGGGACTGCTGAGCCGCGCGAGACCGAAGTCCAGCACCTTCACGCGGCCGTCACGTGCGCAGATCACGTTCTCCGGCTTGAGATCGCGATGCACGACGCCGCGCGCGTGCGCCGCCGCGGCCGCGCTCGCGATCTGCAAAGCCGTGGCGATGGCGCGATCCGGCGGCAGTGGTCCGTCCTGGATCTCTTCACGCAGGGTGCGGCCATCCACGTACTCGGACACCACGTAGCCGGTGCCGTGCTCGTCCTCCTCCAGCGCATAGACGTGGGCGATGCCAGGGTGCGGTACCGCGGCCGCCGCCCGCGCTTCCTGCGTCAGCCGCTCGCGCCGCCGGGCGTCGTGACGCAGATCCGGCGGCAGCATCTTGATCGCGACGTCGCGGTCCAGCCTGGTGTCGCGCGCCAGATAGACCACGCCCATCCCGCCCCGACCGATCTCCCGCACGACGATGTAGGAGCCCACCGCCTGGCCGGGCGCCAATCCATCAGAAAGCAGCAGATCGGCCGCGACCGGCCCGGGGCCCTGTTCCAGGAAGCTCTCGCCCGCCTCGTGATGACGCAGGAGCGACTCCACCTCCCGCCGATCGTCGGGGTCGGCGCAGGCGCGTTCGACAAAGGCCGGCCGTTCGGGCGGCGGCAGCGCGATGGCGTCCTGAAGAACAGCGCTGACGCGCCGCCAGCGCGCGGGGTCCATGACGCCGATTCTAGCCGGGCTGAGCCGATCCGTTCGCGCCCGTCACATTCTCCGGTAGAGGCCATTGATGACAGCGACTCGGAACGGACCGTCCGCCTCGCCGGCAGATCGCCGGCTGGTGTTCATGGCGGTCGGCGCGATGGGGTTGGGCGTGCAACTGCTGGTCCTGCGGCTGCTGGCCACCGGGACGACACTGGCCCTGCAGACCAGCATGGCGCTGGCCGTGGAGACGGCGCTGCTCCACAACTTCGTGTGGCACGAGCACTGGACCTGGGCGGATCGAAAGGCCGGGGCGTCGCGTGCCTGGCTGACGCGGCTGATGCGATTTCACCTGTCAAACGGTCTGCTCTCCATCGCGGGAAACGTCCTGCTGACCAGCCTGCTGGTGGCCGCGCCGGACTGCATTACCTCGTCGCCAATGTGCTGGCCGTCGCGGCCTGCACCGTCCTCAACTTCCTGGCCGCCGATCGGCTGGTGTTTCATCCGCAAGGGGCAGTGATGACTCGACCACAACGGACGCGGTGGATCGGGCTGTTCGCGGCCTGTCTGGCGCTGACGGCACCCTCCGCCGAGGCCGCGCAGCTGCAAGTGGACACCGTGGCTGCGTGGAACGCATACGTCCAGGCCACCGAGCAGCGCATCGCGCGCGAGCTCGCGTCTGCCGAGGGATTCCTCGCGCAGGACTTCGCCCCCTCGCCCGAAAGCACGCGTGGCGCGCTCGAGACAGGCGACATCGGCGTGGTGAAGATGGCCAGCCTCGACCGCGCCGGCCGGGATATTGCCGTACCGAACGGTATGGTGCATCACTGGCGCGGCAGCGTGTTCCTCCCCGGCATCACGCTGGACGAGGTGCTGACGCGCGTCGCGAACCCGACCGCGCGGGACCTGGCTCAGGAGGACGTGCTCGACTCGCGGGTGCTCGAGCGCGGCCCGGGCCTGCTGCGGCTGTTCCTGCGGCTGCAGCGATCGCAGCTGGTGACCGTCGTCTACGACACCGAGCACGCCATCCACTACACGCGGCACGGACGGACGCGCGCCTCCAGCACCAGCGTCGCCACCCGTATCGTCGAAGTGGCGAATGCCGGCACGACCGGCGAACGGGCCAGGCCGGCCGGACAGGATCGCGGCTTCCTGTGGCGCCTGAACTCGTACTGGCGCTACGAGCAGACCGGGAACGGCGTGATCGTGGAGTGCGAATCGATCAGCCTGAGCCGCGCCGTGCCGTCGCTCCTGGCCGGCACCATCCGCCCCCTCATCGATCACGTGGCACGCGGCTCGATGGAGCGCACGCTCTCGTCGATGCGCGTGCGTTTCGCCAACGAGTGAAGGAGACCATCATGACGACCACGACGGCAACGCCACAAACGGCCGCCGCGACGACCGCGGCCACCCACACGCGCGACAATCGCGGGCTGCTCGCTCGGGCCGAGAAGCGCACGCTGCTCTGGCTGGCGCATCGGCTGCCCGCCTGGGTGCACTCCGATCATCTGTCGGGCATCGGGTTGCTGGGGATGCTGGCGGTGGGTGCGGCCTTCGCTGCCGGAGGCACCTATCCTCTGGCGCTGCCGCTGGTGGTGCTGGCGCTGGCGGTGAACTGGTTCGGCGACAGCCTCGACGGCACCCTGGCGCGCGTCCGCAATCAGCAGCGGCCGCGCTATGGCTACTACGTGGACCACGCGCTCGACATCGCCGGCACGGCGTTCCTGTTCGGCGGCCTCGCGCTGGGGGGACTGATGAGCCCGACCATCGCGATGGGGCTGATGGCGGCGTACTTCGCGGTGATGGCGGAGGTGTTCCTCGCCACCTCGTCGCGCGGCGTGTTCCGGATGTCGTTCCTGGGATTCGGCCCCACCGAGCTGCGGGTGGTGCTGGCGGTGGGCGCGCTGGCGCTGATGCGCGGCCCGCACGTGGTGATGGGCGGGTTCGGGCCGTTACCTGCTCTTCGACGTCGGCGGCATCGTCGCGATTGCGGGTCTGGCGGTGACGTTCGTGGCCTCGAGCATCGGCAACGGGCGCGCGCTCTACGA
Source organism: uncultured Acidobacteriota bacterium (assembly GCA_963721715.1). Taxonomy (GTDB): domain Bacteria; phylum Acidobacteriota; class Vicinamibacteria; order Vicinamibacterales; family UBA2999; genus VFZN01. Next base: position 138,799 of record CAVRKI010000001.1, read on the forward strand.
GGCCGAGCCGCTCAATCGCCGGGCGTGAAAAGGAAAAGGCCCTCGGCGTGTGCGCGGGGCACATGCCGAGGGCCTTGGTCCGTTGTGCTTGCCGGTCTCGATGCGAGACTCGGAAGGCGTCTTACGCCAGGACCTTGATCACGACGCGGCGGTTCTGGGCGCGGCCGTCGCGGGTCTTGTTGTCGGTCGCCGGCTTCTGTTCGCCGTAGCTGATGACGTTCATCTTGTGGAGCGGCACCTGGTGCTGCTCGTAGAGATAACGCTTCACGGCTTCGGCGCGCATCTCGCCCAGGCGCTCGTTGTACTTCGCGTCGCCGACGTTGTCGGTGTGGCCTTCGATCTCGATCCACACGGCCTTGGTGTCGCTCTTCATCTGACCGACCATCTGGTCGATGGCAGCCTTGGCTTCGTCGGGCAGTTCGGCGGCGCCGAACTTGAACTTGCCGCTGTCCTCGCTGATCACGGTCTCGAAGATCAGCTTGCGGGTTTCAGCTTCGACGCGTCGCGGCGCGCGCTTCGGCGCGCTTGCCGACTTCGGCGGCCTGGTTCGCCTGGCCGGCGGCAGCCTCGGCGGACTTCTGCGCGGTGCCAGCGGCGGTGTTCGCGGCGGCGGCCTTCGAGTCGACCTCGCCGATCTTCTGTTCGTTCTGGCGGACGCGCTCCTGGGTCTCTTCGAGAGACTTGCCGAGCGTGCCGACCTTTTCGTTCACTTCGCCCACGGACTCGCGAACGAAACCCTTGGTGGCGCACGCGGGCGCCACGGCGAGCGTCACAGCTGAAATCGCCAACACCATCACTTGTTTACGCATAAGGGGCCTCCTGAAAGCCTGAGTCACCGGTTATCAAAGTCACCCGAACCCACTAGTGCCGCGTCTGGCTATAGCCGCCGCGCGCACGGACCGTGTGGTCCCCGTCCTTGGTCCGAATCTCGAGCGGGTGCCATCCCGTGGCCGTTCCCGGCTCGAACCCAATCAAGTAGAGATTCCGCAGCTCGTCGATCACGTCTTTCGCCGCCCGGCTGGTCGAGGCCGGTCCGCTGGCGTAGTGAAACGATCCACCGGTCCAGCGCGCGAGGTCTTCGACGGTGCCGATGTGCGCCGGGGCCCTCAGGCCCGCTTGCGGCGTCGCCCGGTCCGACGACGGGTCGTCGATGGGCATCACCACGGCGATGACATACACCGGCACGTCAATCGCGGCGGCAAGGCTGGACACCTGGGCCGGTGTCCGTGAACTCGATGTGTCGATGCCGTCGGTGAGCACCACCACGGCGCGGCGCGGGTTCCCGCGTGTCGCGACGCGGTCGGCCGCCTCGGAAATCGCATCGTGCAGTGAGGTGGCCCCGAACGGATCGACCTCCCCCAGCGCGCCGTTCAAAGCACGCGTATCGACCGTAAACGGGGCCACCTCGTGCAGCCGGCTGTCAAACGAAAACAGCGCGGCTTCGTCGCGACCCTCCTCCAGCCATGACAGGAGGTGATGGGCCGCAAATTTCGCAGCGGTCATGCGGGCGGCGACATCCATACTGCCGCTCACATCGAACAGAATCGCCAGGCTCAAGGGCGCTCGATCGGTGCGGAACTGGCTGATCGCGCGGCGTTCACCGCGGTCGACCACTTCGAAGTCCCGGGCCTCCAGGCCAGTCACGAGCCGCCCCTTTCTGTCACGGACTGTCGCACTCACGGTTACGAGGTCGACGCCGGACTTGAAAATTGCCTGGCCTCCTTCCGTGTTCTGCGCCAGCAAGGGGTGCGGCACGAATGCCAACGACAAACCCAATATGCTGACGGCGAGGAGGCACCGCTGCATGCCAGTCCTATATCCAAGATGCTTGCCAAAGGCGTAAGTTGTTGAATTCATTGAGTTTTACGGACGAAAGACCAGCTGGAAAACGCCCTCGGGCACCATGTAACCGTGTAGGTCTTACATCAAGGTGTCCCATCGATTGGCCAGTGTATCGGCTCGAAGTGCACAAGACTGTCCTCCCTTGCACAGCCGCCTGCTGACGCAGGGTCCAGAACCGGGGTTCCTGCTACCATGTCTCGCCGTGTCCACTGTTTCCACCCCGATCCGTACCGCGCAGCGTGTCGACCGCTTCACCTACGCCATCCGCAACATCGTCGTCGAGGCCAGGAAGGTGGAGGCGACCGGCAAGAAGGTCCGCTACCTGAACATCGGCGACCCGAATCAGTTCGGCTTTCTCACGCCGCCGCACCTGATCGAGGCGGTGGCCAAGGCCATGCGGGATGGACACAACGGCTATACCGCGTCGCCCGGCATCGTCGAGGCGCGCGAGGCGGTGGCCGCGGACTTCACGCGGCGCGGCGTCGAGACCTCCGCCGATCGCGTGCTGATCACCTCCGGCACCTCTGAAGGCATCGAGCTCGCGCTGACCGCGATCGTGGACGAAGGCGAAGAGGTGCTCGTGCCCTCGCCCACCTATCCGCTGTACACCGCGGTGCTGGCGAAGATCGGCGCGAGCCCCGTGTACTACCGGACCGATCACACCAACGGCTGGCAGCCGGATCTCGAGCACATCAAGCGCGTCATCACGCCGAAGACGCGCGCGCTGGTGGTGATCGATCCCAACAACCCGACCGGCGCGATCTATCCCGACGAGATGCGGCGGGCGCTGATCGAGATCGCCGAGCAGCACGGCCTGGTGATCCTGGCCGACGAGGTCTACGGCGACCTGGCCTACGACGGGCCCGTGCCGCCGATGGCCATCCTCGATCAGGACGCGCCGATCATTTCCTACTCGAGCCTGTCGAAGGCGTACCTCGCGCCGGGGTGGCGCGCCGGATGGATGGCGGTCGGCCGATCGCCGCGACTCGATCCCACGCTGGCGGCGATCAAGAAGCTCGCCGACGGCACGGCTGTGCAGCCCGGGGCCGATGCAGTACGCGGTGACGGCCGCGCTCAACGGCGACCGCTCGCACCAGGACAGCTTCCGCGCCGCGCTGCGGCTGCGCGCCGAGCTGACGACCGAGCGGCTGAACCGCATTCCCGGCATGTCGTGTGTCGCGCCGAAGGGCGCGTTCTACGCGATGCCGAAGATGACGCTGCCGCCGGGCAGGACCGATCGCGATTACGTGCTCGGCCTGCTGCGCGCGACCGGCATCCTCGTGGTGTACGGATCGGGATTCGGGACCGATGCCGGCGGACGGCTTCTTCCGGGTCGTGTTTCTCGCCTCGCCCGCCGAGCTGGGCGAGATCTACGACGAGATGGCGGCGTACACGTTCGCGTGATCGATCCGCCCGCGCGCGACTCGCGCCTGCCGCTGGTGGCGCTCGGCTACCTGGCTCTCGCGCTTCATCGTCACCTGGCCGCTCGCTCTCGGGCTCGGCGCGCGACGTGCCCGGAGATCTGGGCGACTCGCTGCTGAACATGTGGATCCTCGGATGGGGCGCCGGGCACCTGCCCGGACTCCTCACCGGCGCCACGTCGTGGCAGGCGTTCTGGAACGGCAACATCTTCCATCCGGAGCCCTACAGCCTGGCGCTGTCGGAGCACATGTTCGCGCAGGCGCTGCAGGTGGCGCCCGTCTACGCCCTCACCGGCAACATCATCCTCTGCTACAACCTGGTCTTCCTGTCGACGTTCGTGATCTCGGCGATCGGCGCGTACCTGCTGGTGCGCGACCTGACCGGCGACTGGCGCGCCGGCGTGATCGCCGGGCTCGTCTACGGATTCCTGCCGTATCGGATCTCGCAGGTTCCCCACATCCAGATCATGAGCTCGCAGTGGATGCCGCTGGCGCTGTGGGGCCTGCATCGATACATCGCGCGGCGATCCACGCGCGGACTGGCCGGCGGCACCGCCGCGCTCGTGCTGCAGAACTGGTCGTGCGGCTACTACGTGCTCTACTTCGCGCCGTTCGTGCCGCTGTTCGCGGTGCATCAGTTGTGGCTGGCGAAGCGGCTGCGCGACGCGCGCGCCTGGGCGGGACTCGCGCTGGCCGGCGTGGTGACCGTCGCGCTGACCCTGCCGTTCCTGCTGCCGTACCTCGAGGTGCAGAAGCTCTATGCGTTCGAGCGGCCGCTGGGCGAGGTGCTCGCGTTCTCGGCAAACGTCTGGTCGTACGGAACCGCGGCGGAGAGCATTCACCTGTGGGGCCGGGTGCTGCGCCTCTACCCGCACGGCGAGGGCGAAACGTTTCTCGGCGTCACCGCGTTCGTGCTGGCCGGCGTCGCCATCGCCGGCCTGATCGCGGACTCGCGCCGCGAGGCCGCGACGGCCCCGCGCCTGCACGGCTGGCGGCGCGTCATGACCGCCGCCATCGCGGTCATCGCCGGCGCGCAGGCGTTTGCGTTCCTCAGCACCGTGCTCGTCGGCGGCTTCATCGTGCGGTTTGGCGGCCTCACGATTCGCGCGTCCACCCCCGTCCGGCTGCTCGTCCAGACGATGATCGCCGTCGCCGCGTGGCTGGCGATGTCGCCGCGTGCGCGGGCGATCGCGCGGCGCGTGCTGGTGGCGCCGGCCACGTTCTACGTCGCGTTGTTCGTGCTGGCGGTGTGGCTGTCGCTGGGGCCGGCGCCGTCGGCTGGCGCCGAGCGCGTGTCCGGCATGGGCCTCTACGCGGTGCTCTACGACTATGTGCCCGGATTCACGGGCGTCCGCGTGCCGGCGCGTTACGCGATGATCGCGGGACTGTTCCTGGCGGTGCTGGCCGGTTATGGCGCCGCTCGTCTGGGCCGCCGCACCTGGGCGCCCGGCGCGCTGGCACTGGCCGGCGTGCTGATCATCGCCGACAGCGCGGCGATGCCGTTGGCCATGAACCACACCTGGGGCGTGAACGAGGCGACGCCGCCGGCGCGCGTCTATCCGGCGGCCACCGCCCCGCGGGTGTATCAACGCGTGGCCGCCCTTCCGGCCGGCACCGCCATCGCGGAGTTTCCGTTCGGCGACGGCGCCTGGGAGATCCGTTACGTCTATTACGCCGCCGCGCATGGCAAGCCGATTCTGAACGGCTACAGCGGCGCGTTCCCACCCGCCTATCTCCGCCGCGTCGCGGAGCTGCGGCGCGTCGGCACCGACGGCGACACGGCCTGGCGCGCGCTCGTCGATGCCGGCACCACGCACGTCGTCGTGCACGTGCCCGCCTTCGCCAACCCGAACGAGCCGCGGGTGCTCATCGCCTGGCTCGAATCCCGCGGCGCGCGGCTGGTCGAGAGCTTCCCGGAAGGCGACGCGCTCTACGCCATGCCGCGGTGACAGGGCCGAAGGGTGGGACGGCGGAAGCCCTGGCGAAGGCGGATATACTCGCCGGCAGGCGTCCAGCGCCGTGGGGCGGAACTGGGCGCGACGGACAGCCGTAGTACCTCACTATGCCGCCGGGCGCCAAGGCGCGGGACTTCTTTTCCACCTACACCAAGGACCTCAACGCCGAGGACCTCGGCAAGCTGTTCACGCGCGAAACGCCGGAGGCCTATCGCTTCTTCGCGCGGGGGGTGAACACCGCGGAGCTCGAAGGGCTCCCCTGGCATCGCCGCGCGCTCAGCCTACCTGCACGCCTTCTTCATGGCCTTCACGATGCGCCTGTCGCCGGCGCGGCGGGCCATCTACGGCATCGCGCTCGTGGCGTCGGTGATCGGGTTGTTCGAGCTGTTCCAGGGCATCGGCATCCTCAGCTTCCGCCTGCCCATCGCGCTGTTCTTCGTGCGCTTCGGGGTGCCCGGACCGGTGTTCCCCGACGGCACGCTCTGGCTGCTCACCGGGTTCCTGTTGCTCCACCTGCTGGTGCTGCTCGAGGTGGCGGATCGCCTGTCGCTCAAGCGGGACCTGGAGGTCGCGCGCGAGATTCAGAGCGCGATGCTGCCGGAAGGCACGTGGTCCGGCCACAACGTCGAGGCGTTCGGCCTCACCCAGCCGGCCAACACCGTCGGCGGCGACTTCTACGACATCCTGCCCCGGCCCGACGGCACGGTGATCATCGCCCTCGGCGACGTCGCCGGCAAGGCGAGTCCCGGCCGCGCTGCTGATGGCCCTGCTGCTGGCCATCCTGCGCACGCTGGTGGACGAGGACATGCCGCTCCCCGCGCTCACGCGGCGGCTGAACCTGCAGGTCGGCCGCCATGCGCCGGCCTCGCGGTTCATCACACTCTTCCTCGCCTCGTTCAATCCGGACACCGGTGCAGCTGGCGTTCATCAACGCCGGCCAGACGCCGCCGCTCCTGCGCCGCCGCGACGGCACCATCCAGCGGCTCAGCACCGGAGGGGTGGCGCTCGGCATGTTCGAGGGGTCGGAGTACGAGCAGGGTCACATCGACCTCGAACCCGGCGACGCGCTCGTCATGTACAGCGACGGCATCACCGAGGCCGAAAGCCCCGACGGCACGCCCTTCGACGAAGCCGGTCTCGAGCGCACGCTGGCCCTGCACGCGGGCGCGTATGCGACCTCTGGCGCGGCCGAGCTGGGTCGCGCGATTTTCTCCGCCGTCGAGCGTCATCGGCGCGACCAGCGCCTGTCGGACGACCTCACGGTTCTCGTCCTCAGTCGAGTCACGAATTCAATAGCCCGACCCGCGGCCACTGGCGTCTAATGCCCATATGCCCGGGGCACTTCTTCTTTGCCTCGCTCTGGTATTCTCGGCGCCAGCGCTAGCCGCCGCACAGCCGCCAGAACCGCCGAGCGCCGAAGATCTGTCCATCCAGGCGTTCCTCCAGGCGGTTGAAACCGCCGTCTCGACGATGGACCGGCAACGCTGGTCCGACCTGCTGTCCGCCAACGCCAACCGCGACGACGCGCTCGAGTTCTTCGACAGCATGATCCCGAAGGGCATCACGCGCGCGGTGGTCAAGGAACGCGACCGCGCGCCCCTCTTCGGCACGCTGCCCGGCGACGGCTACCGGCTGATCACCGAGGTCTTCATCGAAACCGGACCACGCGGGCGGATCACCACGTGGAATCTCGACATCCGCAAGCCGCGCGACGATGACGACCCGCAACCGTGGCGGGTGGTCGTGGCGGAACGGCTGTCGTCGGTCGAGGGCCTGCATCGCCTGGTGTTGCACCCCGGCAAGCAGTACGCGGCGCGCAACCTGGTGCTGCGATCGGTGGACTTCGAAGTGCGCCTGCCCGCGGGGCAGGTGTTCGTCGCCGAAACCACCGACGGCGCCACCGCCCTCGTGCTCCTCGGCGACGGCAACATCGTCTTCTCGCCCAAGCCTCGTGAGGAGAAGGGCCAGGTCCGCATCTTCTGCGGCAGCGACACGCTCGATGCCGCGTTCACCACGGCGCTCATCCGCCTCAGCCCGTTCGACTACGCGGCGGCGGTCGACGAGTCGATGCTCACGGCCGCCGGCGCCGTGGACCCACGCGCGTTCCGCCGCGCGCAGGAGGTCTTCGACGATGACATCGGCAACTCGTTCAGCCTGGACCTGAGCGACCTCAGTCGCGAGACCTGGTCGCTGCTGCCGCAGCCGGGAGACTTCGTCGCCGAGGTGCGCACGCGCCGCTACGGCAATCTCACCTTCGCGCGATCGAGCGGCGAACCCGAGGACGTGTCGTTGTTCCAGCGGGCGCGCAAGCGCAACATCTCGATCTACGCCTCGGAAGCCAAGCTCGCCGCCCGCGGCCGGTTCTACGACGAGGACGACCTCGTCGACTACGACGTGCTGGACTACACCGTGGACAGCACCTTCTCGCCGGATCGCGAATGGATGGACGGCCGCACGCGGCTGCGCCTGCGCGTGCAGTCGTTCGGCCTGGCGGCGGTGACGCTGAAGCTGGCCGAAGCCCTCACCGTGAACTCGGTGGTGAGCGACGAGTTCGGACGGCTGATGTTCCTGCGCGTGCGCAACCAGAACTCCATCGTGATCAACCTGCCGACGCCGGTGCCGCAAGGCACCGTGCTCACGCTGCTCCTCAGCTATCAGGGGCGCATGGTGCGGCAGGGGATCAACGACGACTCGGTCGCCGTGGACGCCGACCAGGGCGGAGGCGGAGGCGGCGCGGGTGGAGGCGGCCGCACGCGCACCTTCGAGGAGACGGGCGGCGACCTGCTCGTGCCGCCCGAGATGAACTGGCTGTTCAGCAGCCGCGCCCAGTGGTACCCGCAGGCGCAGGTCACCGACTACGCCACGGCCACCATGCGCATCACGGTGCCCTCCGAATACGCCGTCGTCGCCAGCGGCGTGCAGGCGTCCGGCTCACCGACGATGCTCGGCATCCAGGCCAACGGTCAGGGCCGGGCGATGTTCACGTTCGTCGCCAGCCAGCCGGTCCGGTATCTCAGCATGGTGATCAGCCGGATGACGCGCGCCGATGCGGCCACGGTGGCGCTCGACATCGTTCCTCCGCCTGAACTCCTGGCGGGACCCATGCCCAGGGGCAGCGACGGCGCGGACCCTCCGGCGGCCGGGCAGAAGCTCCCGCCGGTCGGCTCGCGCAACACCGTGGCGCTGACCGTGGATGCGAACAAGCGGCAGGAAGGGCGTGCGCGTGACGTGGTGCCGACCGTCGCCGAGATCATGCGGCTGTACGCGTCGCTCGTCGGCGACGTGCCGTACGACGCGCTGAACCTGGCGATGGTCGAGGCCGACCTGCCCGGCGGCCACGCGCCGGCGTACGTGGCCGTCATCAACAATCCGCTGCCGACGTCGCCGTTCACGTGGCGGAACGATCCGGCCAACTTCAGCAACTTCCCCGAGTTCTTCGTCGCCCACGAGCTGGCGCATCAGTGGTTCGGCCAGGCGGTGGGCTGGAAGAACTATCACGAGCAGTGGCTGAGCGAAGGCTTCGCGCAGTACATGGCCGCGCTGTTCGCGCGCGAGCGGCGCGGCGAGCCGGCGTTCCGCGACATCCTCAAGCAGTTTCGCCGCTGGGGCATCGACCAGTCCGCCGACGGCCCCATCTATCTCGGCTATCGGCTGGGGCACATCAAGGGCGAGTCGCGCATCTTCCGCGCGCTGGTCTACAACAAGGGCGCGATCGTGCTGCACATGCTCCGCCGGCTGGTGGGGGACGAGGCGTTCTTCAAGGGCGTGCAGCGGTACTACCGTGAACACCGGTTCACCAAGGCGGGCACCGCCGACCTGCAGAAGGCGATGGAACTCGAGAGCGGCCGCGACCTGGCGCGCTTCTTCGAGCGCTGGGTGTTCGACTCGGGCGTGCCGCGCCTGCGCTATGCGACCAGCGTGACCGCGGACGAAGCCACCGTCCGCATCGAGCAGACCGGCGACCTCTACGACGTCCCGGTCACCGTCACCATCCTCTATGCCGATGGCAAGGTCGCCGAAGAAGTGGTGCGCGTGACCGAGGCGGTCACCGACGCCCGGATCCGCCTGACCGGCGCGGTGCGGTCGGTCGAGCTCAACCAGGACGGCGCGGCGCTCGCGCACTTTGACGAGCAGAGGAACTGACGGTTGGGGCAGTCGTGATCTTGTGATCTGTCGATGTGGTGATCTCGTGATCTACAGATCTCCAGATCTTCAGATCAGATCACAAGATCACGAGCTCACGAGCTCACCAGATTCCCCTTACTTCACATAAATCGCCGTGACCAGCCGCTCGCGTCCGGCTTCGGTGCGGTCGAGCACCACCCAGAACCGGCTGTGGCCCGATCGGAAGGGCAGCACCATCCGATCGTCGATCACGCCTTTCTCGATCGCGACCGGCCCGGCGGTCAGGCGCGAGAACGGACGGGCGCTGAAGGCCTTTTCGCTCATGCCCAGCCGGACTTCGCCACCGTCCAGCAGCATCAGCAGGGGGACGCTCTGGGCGTCGTCGGGCACGTCGCCGGGCAGATCCGGCAGGGCCGACTCCACCAGGGTGACAGCGGTCGAGCCCGGGGGCGCCAGTCGCTGGACGACCGGCCCTCCCACCCACACGGCGCCCACCAGGACGCCGAGAGCCAGGACCCATTCAGCGAGGGACCGCATCCGAGCACCCGCCTGTGAAGTATCATTTCTGGGTGGAAAAAGTCACGCTGACCATCGATGGTCGAGAGATCTCGGTCGCCAAGGGCACCACGGTCCTGCAGGCCGCCATCGAAGCCGGAATCCAGGTTCCCTACTACTGTTACCACCCCGGTCTCGGCATCGACGCGTCTTGCCGCGTCTGCCTGGTGAAGATCGAGAAGATGCCCAAGCTGCAGACGTCGTGCTCGACGCCGGTGGCCGAGGGCATGATCGTGCGCACCAACGATCCCGAGGCGGTCGAAGGCCGTGCCGGCGTGTTCGAGTTCCTGCTCATCAATCACCCGCTCGATTGTCCGGTGTGCGACAAGGGCGGCGAGTGCCCCCTGCAGGACTTCTCCTACAAGTTCGGCAACTCGCAGAGCCGCATGGACTTCCCGCGGCGCACGTTCGACGGCGATGGCGTGAAGGCCGACGTCGACTTCGGCCCGACGCTGATGCTGAACCGCAACCGCTGCATCATGTGCACGCGCTGCGAGCGCTTCATGCGCGAGGTCGACGGCGACGCGCAGATCGGCATCATCAACCGCGGCAACGGCACCGAGATCGCGACGTTCCAGGAGCAGGGCATCCACTCGCTGCTGTCCGGCAACCTGATGGACGTCTGCCCGGTCGGCGCCATCACGACCAGGCAGTACCGTTTCCGCTCGCGCCCGTGGGACAACCCGCACGCCGTGGACACCACGTGCACGCTGTGCTCGAAGGGTTGCAGCACCACCGCCTGGCTGAAGGCCAAGCCGGAATGGGCGAAGGGCTCGCGACTGGTCCGCGTCACGCCGCGCTACAACCCCGAGGTCAACGACTTCTGGATGTGCGACATCGGCCGCTTCCAGTACCTGTGGGTCGAAGGCGAGGACCGCCTCCGTCGTCCGATGGTGGCGACCCGCGATGGCGTGCAGCAGGTGGTGACCTGGAAGGATGCGCTGCTCAAGGTGCGCGACCTGCTGAACGACGCCGGCCGCAAGGACGCCTCGTCGGTGCGGATGCTCGCGTCGGCGCACGCGTCGCACGAGGAACTGTTCCTGATGAAGCGGCTCGCCCAGGACATGAAGGGCGAGGAAGGCGTGTCGCACGTCCACGTCGCGTGGAAGCGCACCGAGAAGCAGCAGCCCGCAGGCACGAAGTTCGTCGTGCCCGCGACCGATGCCCCCAACGTCTCGGGCGCACGCGGTGCTGGGCCTGTCCGGTGGGCGCCGGCCTCGACGGCGAGGCGGATCTCTCGGGCCTGCGCTCGGCCGTGGATCAGGGCCGCGTCGGCGGTGCTCTACGTGCTGGACCCCGGCCCGGATGGCTCGATGGGCGACCTGCAGTGGCTGGTCGAGGCCCGCAAGGCCGGCCGTCTGCCCGTGCTGATCTATCAGGGCGTGCTGGCCACGGCGCTCTCGAAGGTGGCCGACGTCGTGCTGCCCGGCGCGGCGTGGGTGGAGAAGGACGCGACCTACACGAACGACCAGGGTCACGTGCAGGCGGCCTCGCGCGCCATCAATCCTCCGGGCGACGCCGTCGACGACTGGCAGATCATCACCTCGGTCGCGGCCTCGCTGGGGCTGCCCTACACCTACACCACCGCACAGCAGGTGCGCGCCGACGTGGCGCAGGCGCTGCAGGCCGACGCGTCGTATGCCGGCCTCGCCGACCAGACCTTCAATCGCCCCATGGCGGCCCAGCACTGGCTGAAGGCCAGCAACCCGATGGAGCGCATGAAGTGGAACGACATGTTCCAGGATCTGCCGCCCGTGAAGGGGCACAACGTGCAGATGGAACAGTCGCCGGCGGCGACGGTGATTCCGCTGCGCCTGGTCACCGAAGAGATCTCGCGCGCCTCGGAGTAGCGCGGGTCGGAGTATCCTGAGCGGCACATGCTGCGACGTTCCGTGCGGATCTTCGTTCTGCTGCTGACCGTCGCGGTCACGGCCGGCGTGGTCTGGAGGGCGACCACCAACGAACAGATGCGGGGCCGCGCCCGCCTGGCGTCGCAGCAGACGGACGCCACCGCCGCCGACGCGCTCTACACGCTGGCCGACATCCGCAGCTCGCTGCACGCCTATGTCGCACCCGGCCAGGGGTACGACTTCTGGTCAGCCCGCGCCAAGTCGCGAGATCGATGCGCTGCGCGCCCGGCTGACCGAAGTGGACACCGGCGGCCACCGCCGCCGGCTACCCGCTCGACCGCCGCCTTCGACAACCTCGACAAGCTCGCCGCCGCCGAACGCCGCGCCCACACCTATGTGCGCGCCGGCCAGATGCTGGCGGCAGGTGACGTCATCTTCACCGACGCCCGCGACATGGTCGACGCCGTCGGGCGCGAGCTGTCGGCCGCGCGCCAGGCGATGGCCCGTGCCGGGCTCGTCGCGCGAAGGCGGCATGGCCAACGAGCAGTCGCTGCTGGCCGGGCGCGCTGATGGCGGCGTGGATCGTCGCGTTGATCCTGCTGGTGCCCGTGCCCCGGACCGCGGCCGCCGGTGGCCCCAGCCGGAGGAACCGGTCGCCACACCCGCCTCGGCCGCCGAGCCGCGGCCGCACTTGGACAGCCTGCCCCTGCGCGAAGCGCCGGCCCCTGCGGTGGTGCCCGAACCGCGGCACCCGTGGTCGCCGGCCCGCCGCGCCCTCGACCACGCCGCTCGTTCCAGGACCTCGCGGCGCTGTGCCTGGACCTGGGCCGCGTCTCGGACGCCGAGGAGCTGAACCCGTTGCTCGAACGCGCCGCCGACGGTGCTGGACGCCCGCGGCGTGGTGGTGTGGCTCCTCGCCGAGGATCGGCAGGAACTGGTCCCGGCCGTGGCCCACGGATACGACCCCCAGGTGCTCGCGCGCCTCGGGCCGCTCACGCTGACGGTGGACAACCTGACGGCGTCGGCGTTCAGGACCGCGGCGCCCGCGACCAGCGGCGCCGCCGACGGACCACGAAGCCGCAGTGGCGGTGCCCATCCTGTCGGCCACCGGCCCGAGCGGCGTCCTCACCGCCGAAGTGCACGGCAGCGGCGATCTCGACCGCGCCGTCGCGATCGCCAGCGTCATCGCCGCGCAGCTCGCGAACCTGTTCCCGGCGCCCACGACCGCCGAAGGCCCGCCGGAAGAGGCCGTCAACGTCTGATCCTCAGCCCGCCTGCGGTGAAGCGGACCGGCCGCACGGCCGGCGCGGCGCGCGCGACTCGCGCGTGCCTTCCCGCGGCTCGATCGTCGCCTTGGTCGTTCCAGTCTTCTTGTCGCGCAGGTAATCCATCGTCACCGTGCCCTCGTCGACGCGCCCGATGCTGCGCGTCACGTCGGCGGCGTCCCGCACGCGTTCGCCGTTGACCGACGTGATCACGTCGCCGGCCTTCAGCCCGGCCTTGTCGGCGGCCGAGTCCTTCCCCACCGAGGTGACCAGCGCTCCACCGTCCGCGGCGCCGAAGTACTGCGCGAGCTGATCGCTCAGCGAGTCGACCGAGACGCCCAGCCGCCGTCGGCCGATGGCAGCATGGTCCCGAAGTCGTCGAAGCGGAAGCGCATCGGCGGGCGACTCCATGCGGAAGCCGCGCAGGCCTTCGAGGCCCCGCTCGACGTCGCGACGGATGCGATCGCCGTCGATGTCCATGTTCCACGCGAACGCCCGCGCCTCGGGCGCGGCGGTCAGCGCCTGCCGCTTGCCGTCGCGCAGCACCGCCAGCGGCACCTGCCGGCCTTCCGGCGTTTCCTGCACGAGCCGCGTGAACTGCCGCGCGCTGCGCACGCGCTCGCCGTCGTACTCGACCACGACGTCGCCGGCCTCGAGGCCGGCCTTGTCGGCCGGGCTGCCGTGATCGACGGAGTCGACCTTCACCCCGCCGCGGCGTCTTGTCGGCCGGGTCGAGGTCCTGGACCATGACGCCGAGCCGGCTGCCGCGGCCGTCGAGGACCATCACCTCGCGGCGTCCGTCGCTCTCCGCGCCGGGCGCTGGCGCCCTGGGCCCGCGACCGTGGACACGGCGACGGCCACGCCCGGCGCACAGCAAGCCGGCGAACGACCAGTAGCGCATCTTGCTGACATCGTCAGCCACCTCCCTCGCGCGTTGAGACGACTCGTCGCGGGGAACGGTCGGCCGCACTAGAATTCGGGCATGGGACAAGCAGGGACGACGACGCCGAGCTCCGCAAGGCCATCCTCGAGCGCGCCGAGCGCGAGCACGTCAAGTTCCTGCGCCTGCAGTTCACCGACATCCTCGGCGTCATCAAGAACGTCGAGGTGCCCGACCGGCAGTTCGAGCGAGGCGCTCGACGGCCAGATCATGTTCGACGGCTCGTCGATCGAGGGCTTCGTCCGGATCGAGGAGTCGGACATGTACCTGCGGCCCGACCTCTCGACGTTCCAGGTCTTCCCGTGGACCGATCCCGAGCGGCGAGCGCGTCGGGCGGCTCATCTGCGACATCGCCAACCCCGACGGCACGCCCGTTCGCCGGCTGCCCGCGCACCACGCTGAAGCGCGTCATCGCGCATGGCCGCCGAGCGCGGCTTCACGATGAAGGCCGGGCCCGAGGCGGAGTTCTTCCTGTTCCAGCGCCGCGACGGCCGGCCGACCACCGAGACGCACGACTCGGCCAGCTACTTCGACCTCGCGCCCGGTCGATCTCGGCGAGGACGTGCGGCGCGAGATCGTGCTCGCGCTCGAGCAGATGGGCTTCCACGTCGAGGCCGCGCATCACGAGGTGGCGCCCGGCCAGCACGAGATCGACTTCCGCTACGACGACGTGCTGACGACGGCCGACAACGTGAGCACGTTCCGCTTCGTCGTGAAGAACGTCGCGCTGCGCAACGGCCTGCACGCCACGTTCATGCCGAAGCCGATCTTCGGCGTCAACGGCTCGGGCATGCACACGCACCAGTCGCTGTTCACGGACGGCGACGAACGCGTTCTTCGACGCCGAGCGCCGAGTGGCAGCTGAGCCGCGACGTGCCTGCACTACATCGGCGGGCTGCTGCGGCACGCCAAGGGCTTCTGCGCGATCACCAACCCGCTGGTGAACTCCTACAAGCGGCTGGTGCCCGGCTACGAGGCGCCGACCGACATCGCGTGGTCCGAGAAGAACCGCAGCCCGCTCGTGCGCGTGCCGGCGGCGCGCGGCGACGGGCACGCGCATCGAGCTGCGCATGCCCGATCCGTCGTGCAATCCCGTACCTCGCGCTGGCGGTGATGCTGCGCGCCGGCCTCGACGGCATCGAGCAGCAGCTCGACCCGGGCCCGCCGGTGAACAAGAACATCTACAAGATGAGCCACCGCGAGCGGCGGCACCTGCGCATCGACGAGCTGCCGGCGAACCTCAGCGAGGCGCTCGACGAGCTCGAGAAGGACGACCTCGTGCGCGACACGCTCGGCGAGCACATCTTCGAGCACTTCCTCGAGGCCAAGCGCGAGGAGTGGGACGACTACATCCGCCACGTGTCGCCGTGGGAGATGGATCGCTACCTCGGCGTCTACTGACGCGGACGCCGTCCGCCGGGCGCTGCACGACGCTCGTCGTCTGCAGGGGTCACTCGCCGTCCTCAGCCGAGGACGCTGACGGCACATCGCGGCGCACGCCGCGGCTTTCACGGCGAATCTGCGCCGTTCCCGGTGGCACGCACGTTGATATCAGCACGGGCAGCCGCGGCGGATCACCGGGGTGCGTACTATCAGGCAGGCGCTGGCATCGCCGCACTCCGGCTGTCTCTACTTCACGATCCGTCCGCGGCGCTTGTGTCTCTGGAGGTTTGCGATGACCGAACGCCGCCGCGACGTCAGGCCATGCTCTGCGCTCGCGCTGCCCGCCGGTGCTGGCGCTGGGCGTGCGCGTCGATGGGCTCGCCCTCGATCGAGGAGGTGCAGACCAATCCCGGCCGCTACGCCGACCGGACGGTGACCGTCGACCGGCACCGTCACCACCTCGTGGGGCATCCCGCTGGTGCCGTTCAAGGATGTACCGCGTGAGCGACGGCCAGGCCGAGATCCTGGTGCTCTCGGACGGAACCGCACCCCCGCCGCGGCGCCCGCGTCCGCGTCCGCGGCGAGGTCGAGGAAGTTCGCCGTCTTCGGCGGCCGGTCGGTCGGCCTCCACCTCCGGGAGAAGAGCCTTAAGGTGTTGTAGACGGCGGAGGCGGGTCTCTGGGCGTGGCGCACGTCGCGTCAGGACCGCACGCTCGACAGTGGCGAACGGCCCGAGCCCTTGTGAAGATCTAGTACAATCGTAGGGCTGTGGAAGCCCTTGAACACCCCTCACCGCTCGTCGCAGCTGATCAACGCGCTGCTGGCCCCGCTCGGGATCCACGCACCCGACCACGTCGTCTTCTCCGCGCTCATCTGCCTCATCGTGCTCGCGCTCGGCCTGGCCATCCGCTCGAAGCTGAGCGTCGAGAACCCCGGCACGCTCCAGATCGTCCTCGAGGACGTCGTCAGCTTCTTCGTGTCGCAGCTCGAGGCCACGATGGGCCACAAGGGCCGGCAGTTCCTGCCGCTGCTCGGCGGCCTGTTCGTCTTCATCTGGATCGGCAACATGATGGGCCAGATCCCCGGCCTCGGCGCGCCGACCAGCAACCTGAACGTGCCGTTCGCCTGTGCCATCACCCTGTGGCTCTACTATCACTACCAGGGCATCCGGACGCAGGGCCCGATTTCCTACCTCAAGCACTTCGCCGTGATGCCGGGCGTGCCCATCTTCATGGCGCCGGTGATCTTCGTGATCGAGATCATCAGCCACCTCTCGCGCGTGCTGTCGCTGACGCTGCGCCTGTTCGGCAACATCTTCGGCGAGCACCTGGTGGTGCTCATCATCGCGAGCATCGTGCCGTTCCTGATGCCGCTGCCCATCCAGTTCCTGGGCCTCGTCGTCGGCACGCTGCAGGCGTTCATCTTCCTGACGCTGGGCGCGATCTACCTGAGCGCCGCGGTCGCGGTCGACGAACACCACTAGAGGGGCCGGTAGTTCAAGTCAAGAGTTCAAGTTCAAAGTGGAATACAGGGTGAAGCATCGGGTGACCTTTCCATTCAGCGAGTCTCCGCGGCTATCGCGATCCTGCGTTTCACTTTGCTCTTTGCCCTCTGGGACCGTCGCTACTGCGTGATCTTCACCACCACCACCGTCTGGTCGTCGGTCTGCTCGGCGTCGCCGCGGAACTCCTGCACGCGCCGAAGATCGCGTCGACGATCTCCTTCGCCGGACTGCGGTGGGTGCGCTCGACCACCTCGATCAGCCGCGGCGGCGCCGAACTCCTCGCCCGCCTCGTTGAACGCCTCGAAGATGCCGTCCGAGCAGAACACGAAGACGTCGCCCGGCTGCAGGTCGAGCGTGACCTCGTCGTAGGTGGACCCGGCGAACGACCCGAGCGGCACGCCCGGGCATCGTGCGATCTGCGCGGCCTTGCCGCCGCTGCAGCGGATCGGATACGGCAGGCCCGAGTTGGCGAACGTCACCGCGCGCCGCTTGAAGTCGAACAGCGCGTAGCAGAGCGTGCAGTAGTACTCCTCGAGCTGCCGCTCGTGCAGGATCGGTTCATCGACGTCGAGCACGCCCGCCGGGCCGTGCTGCGCCGGTCGCGTAGCGGCGGCGGAACGTGCGCGACCGCACCAGCTCGCCGGCGAACGCGCTGTAGAGCGCCGCCGGCACGCCCTTGCCCGACACGTCGCCGACCGCCACCACCAGCGTGTTCGGCTCGGGCGACAGGAAGTCGTAGAGGTCGCCGCCCAGCTCGCGCGCCGGCTCGAAGTGCCGGCGACGTCGACGCCCTTGCAGCCGCTTCGGCAGCTCCGGCGGCAGCAGCGCCGCCTGCACGCGCTGCGCGAAGCGCACCTCCTTCTCGAGCCGCACCTCGTTGGCGCGGATCGTCCTCGTAGAGCCGCGCGTTCTCGATCGCCACCGCCGCCTGGCGCGCCAGCAGCGTCAGCATCTCGACGTGCTTCTTGCGTGAAGGCGTCGAGCTCCGGGCTCTCGAGGTCGAACACGCCGATGCAGCGGTCCTTCACGAGCAGCGGGATGACCAGCTCCGACCGCACGTCCTCGACGACCTTGATGTAGCGCGGATCCTTCGACACGTCGTCGCACGAGCACCGGCTCCTTGTGCAGCGCCGCGTAGCCGACCAGGCCCTCGCCGAGCTTCACGCGGCTCGAGCGCGTCGGGTCGTCGCCGTAGCGCACCGCGCAGCTTCATCTCGAGCTCTCGCCGGTCCTCGTCGAGCAGCAGGATGCCGAAGGTGCGGTAGTCGATGAGCCGCTTGATCAGGTGCGCGATCCGCGTGAGCAGCTCGTCGAGATCGAGGATCGACGCACGATCTCGCGGCCGATCTCGGCCAGCGTCTCGAGCGTCTCCGTGTACTCGCCGCTCCGACTCGAACAGCCGCGCGTTCTCGATGGCCACGGCCACGTGCGGCGCCGAACTGGCGCAGGATCGATCTCGTCGCGCTCGGTGAACCGGCCCGCCGTGTCGCTGAGCAGGTTCAGCGCGCCGATCACGCGGCCCTTGCGCCGCAGCGGCACGACGAGCTCGCGACCGCGACGCCGGGCACGGCCTCCACGTAGCGCGGGTCGGCGTCGCACGTCGTTGACGAGGAGCGGCCGCCGCTCCGCGACCGCCGCGCCGACCAGGCCCTGCCCGACCTTCAGCCGGAACGTGCGCGACGACCTCCTCGGGATAGCCGACCGCGTAGGCGATGCGCAGGTCCTCGCGGCGCTCGTCGAGCAGGTAGACCGCGAACGCGGTGAACGTCGTCAGCCGGGCAGATGAGCTGCGGGATCTTCTGCAGCAGCTCGTCGAGGTCGAGCACCGAGGTGACCTCGCGCCCCAGCTCGAAGAGCGTCGCCAGCTCCGCGGCGTCGCGGATGGCGGGCGGGCCCGCCGAGGAGTCGAGGACGGCGGCTCGATCTGGGCACCGTCGCGGGGCGCTCGGTGGCCCGGGTCTGGACGGCTGTCACGGAGTGGATCGTCGGGTCGGCAGGATCTGGCGCCGATGCGGCAGTATACTCGAGCTGGATCCCGAATGCATGAGACGACTGACGCTGCCGCTCGACTACGCCGCCATCGAGCGCATCCTGCCGCACCGCTATCCGTTCCTGCTCGTCGATCGCATCACCGAGTTCGAGCCCGACAAGCGGATCGTCGGCATCAAGAACGTGTCGCTCAACGAGCGCTACCTCTCGACGACGTCGGCCGACGGCCGCCCGGCGCTGCCGCCGACCATCCTCACCGAGGCGGTGGCGCAGGTCGGCGCCATCCTGATCCTCGCCAAGCCCGAGAACCGCGAGCAGCTGATCTTCTTCACGGGCATCGAGCGCGTGCGCTATCGCCGCCCGGTGCTACGCCGGCGACGTCGTGGAGATCGAGGCCACGCGTCAAGCGCCTGCGCAGCCGGATGGGCGTGCTCGAAGGCCGTGCCCGCGTCGGCAACCGCATCGTCGTCGACGGCACCATGACGTTCGCGCTCGGCACCAAGGACACCGACGCCTGACGCTGAACCGCCTCAGTCAGGCGCCCGGTCAGGCGCCCTTGTAGAGCACGCGCCCGAGCCGCTTGTGCCAGGCGGTGAACTCGCCGTCACCCGCGTCCTCGCGCATGGCGCGGCGCACCTGGTGGATCTTCGCGTCGAGCTCGTCCACCGCGGCGAGGATGAACGCCTCGATCGTCTTGGGCTCCACCGGCGAGCCGTGCTCGCGCGTGCCGTGGTGCGACGGCGATCAGGTGCTCGAGCTGCGCGCGCAGCTCGAGCGGGAAACCCGAGATGCCGTTCGCGGCCTCGCGCACCAGCATCAGGCCGAGCGCGATGTGGCCCACCAGGTTGCCGTCGCGCGTGTAGCTGCCGGTGCCGCGCTTCGTAGGCCAGCTCCTGCAGCTTGCCGATGTCGTGCAGGACGACGCCGGCGAGCACGAGGTCCTCGTCGGCGCCGTAGGCGCGCGCCACCTGGCGCCCGACCTCCGCCATCTTCATGATGTGCTCGAGGAAGCCGCCGCGATAGGCGTGGTGGATCATCTGCGCCGCCGGCCACTCGCGCAGCTGCTCTGCGTGATCGGTCAGGATGCGGGTCAGCAGCACGCGCAGGTGCGATCGTTCTCCATCGCCGCGACGCGCGCCGTGCAGCTCCTCCCACATCTCGTCGATCGGCCGCGGCGCGCTCAGGATGCACTCGTCCTCGCGGAAGCCCTGCAGGCGATCCTGGTCGGGGTTGACGCGCCGGATCGCCGACAGGACCAGCTGCACCTGGCCGTTGTAGAGGCTGCCGCTGCCTTCGACCGCGCACGAACTCGCCGGCGTCGAACTCGCGCGCTGAAGCGCTCGACCTCGTCGAAGATCTTGGCGGTGACCTGCGCCGAGACGTCCTGCAGCGTGAGGATGAGGAACTCCGATGCCGCTGCGGCCGGTGCGCACCTCCTTGCAGGTGCAGAGGAAGAAGCCCCAGCCGGCGGAGTCAGCGGTGAGCGCGGCGAGGCGCGGCAGGCGTGGCACTCGGCGATTGTACTCCCCTGACCACGGCCGTTCCGGCCAGCACGAGGCCCGCCGCGATGAGGATGCGGAACGAGAACGGCTCGCCCAGCAGCAACGAGCCGAGCGCCACCGCGATCAGCGGGTTGATGTAGGCGTAGAGCGACACCGTGGAGATCGGCAGGTGCTTGATCGCGTAGACGTAGGCGGTGTAGGCGACGATCGAGCCGGCGACCGTCAGGTAGATCATCGCGCCGAGCGTGCGCGGCGTGAAGTGCACGCGGCCCAGTCGTCGTTCGCCGTCGCGATCCCCAGCAGCATCGCGCCGCTGAAGATCATCTGCACCGTCGACGCCGCCAGCGGATCGGCGGACGATGGATGGCGCTTGGTGTACGAGGTGCCGAGCGCCCATCCAAGGCAGGCCAGCTGCAGCGCGATCACGCCGCCAACAACCGCGCGGCCCTCGCGCGCCGCCCGACGACAGCTCCGGCCACACCAGCACGACGATGCCGGCAAAGCCGATGCGCCAGGCCGGCCAGCGCGCGCCAGTGCACGCGTTCGCCGCTCGGGAGGCACGACTCGATGCCCACCGACCAGAACGGCACCGAGGCGATCAGCACGGCGGTCAGGCCGCTGGCGACGAACTGCTCGGCCCACACGACGAAGCCGTTGCCGACCACGTTCATCAGGAACCCGAGCAGCGCCAGGCTGGCCCACATCCGCGGCCCGGGCAGGCGGCGGCCGGTGGCCACGGAGAAGGCGCCGAGCAGCGAGACCCGCCGCCATCCAGCGCAGGCCCGCCACCAGGAACACCGGGACGGTCTCGAGCGCGACACGGATGGCGAGGTAGGTGGTGCCCCAGACGACGCAGATCGTCATCCACGCGGCCCAGGCCAGCTTCTGTTCGCGCGTCATCTTGGTTGGATGCCGACTAACCCCACGGTGCACTTGAGTTGAGCATTCCGTCAGCCCGGACTCCCCATACGTTGGCGCCCGTCGGCTCGAACCAGCGAGCCGATGGACGCTCCAGGCAGGTGAGTTGAGGGGTTAGGACGGCTGGTGCCGACGCTCGTCGTCGGCCGCCGGTGAGGCCGCGGCGTCCGGGGCGATCCGCACGCAGTTGCCGCCATCGTCCTTGGCGCGGTAGAGCGCGTGGTCGGCGCGGCCGATCAGCGCCTGCACGTTGACTTCGCCCGGCAGCGCCTGCGCCAGGCCGAAGCTGGCGGTAATCTGCAGGTTCTCGCCGGCCCAGGCGACGGGGCGGTCGGCGACTTCGCGGCGCAGCGTCTCGGCGACGCGCTTGGCGCCCTGCAGGGGCGTTTCCGGCAGCAGCACGAGGAACTGTTCGCCCGCATAGCGGCACTTGAGGTCCGAGCCGCGCAGCACCTCGCGCATGCGCTTGCCGATCACGGCGAGCACCGCATCACCGCAGAGATGACCGTGGCGGTCGTTGACGTCCTTCAGGTGATCGACGTCGAACATGATCAGCGACACCGGCGCCTGGCTGCGGCGCGCGCGGCGCAGCTCGGCATCGATCACTTCGATCGCGTGGCCGCGCGTGAAGCAGCCGGTGAGCGCGTCGCGGACGCTGTTCTCGCGCACCTCGCGCGAGCAGCTGCGCGTGCCGGATCGCCAGCGCCAGCAGCGGCGCCGCAGGCTTCGATCGCGCGGCGGCGTTCGTCGGACAGCGAACCGTCGGCGGTCCGGACACCGAGCACACCGATGGCCGACGAGCCCACCATCAGCGGGAACCCGATCGCGCGGTCTGCCGTCACCGTCGGCGGTCTGGCCGGCCAGCAGCTGCTCGGCGAGGTCGCCCCACTTGCAGCACCTCGTCGCTGCCGCGGGTGTCGCCGGCCAGCGCTTCCCACTGCGTGCCCTCGCGGATGAGCACCCACACCCGGTCGGTACCCGCGAGCGGCGGCAGGTGCTGGGCGATCGCTGACGCGAATCGATTCGAAGTCGCCCGAGCGCCCGAGCGCCTGGCCGAAGGCGATGAGCCGCTCGACTTCTTCGGCGCGCCGCTCGCTCTCCTGGCGCTGCGCCGCGACCGACACTGGCCTCGGTGTGGGCGAGATGGCGTTTGCGGATCTCGTGATACGCCGAAGATCACCGCCAGCAGGACGAGGGCGGGAACCAGGCGACAGCCCGCTGTCCTCCTCGACCCGTCGGGCATAGGAGAGAACGCGCGACAGCGGCGCCGAGAACAGGATCAGGATGGCCGCGGCGAGACCCGCCAGTGGCAGCAGGTCCTGACGGCCAAATATCTTCATGTGCAGAGCTGAGCCTAGCCGCAGGCACCGGACCTGTCAAACCCCGAAGTTGCGGTAGATTGTGACCCGTGAGTCGATCGTGCCGCCACCATTCGCCCGGTTCTTCGAGACGGCCCACGAAGGCTTCTACATCGGCACCCTCGAGGCGGCCGGCTCCTCGACGCTCGCGGCCAATGCGCACCTGAAGCTGATGCTCGGCTACCCGCCGGAGACGGCCGGGCGCGCTCGTCACGCCATTCGATCCCGAGCGCTTCGTCGACCCGCAGGCCCGCACCTCGTTCCTCGAGCGGCTGCAGCAGGACGGCGCGGTCACCGATCACCTGCTGCGCCTGCGCCGCGTCGACGGCTCGATCTGGGTGGAGGTGACCGCCAGCGCCGAGCGGCCGCGACGGCGAGGACGGCGTCCACGTCGAGGCGCTCATCCGCGACGTCAGCGAGCGGAAGAAGCTCGACGACCAGTCGCGCGACGGCCGCTACCAGTTGCTGCAGGCCGAGAAGATGGCCGCGCTCGGCCAGACCATCTCGGGCGTCGCGCACGAGCTGAACAACCCGCTCGCCACCATCCTGTCGTGGGCCGAGCGGCTGTCGGACGCAGCCGTCGACGACAAGACCCGCCAGGGCCTCGCGGTCATCCTCGGCGAGTCCGAACGCGCCGCCCGCATCGTCCGCAACCTGCTGACCTTCGCGCGCAAGCGCCAGACCACGCGCGCGATGGTCGACCTGAACCAGGTGGTCCGCGAGACGCTCGCGCTGCGCGCCTACGAGCAGCAGGTCACGAACATCAGGTGATCGAGGCGCTGGCCTCGGGCCTGCCGCAGGTGTTTGCCGACGGCCACCAGATCAAGCAGGTGCTGCTCAACCTCGTGATCAACGCCGAGCAGGCATGCTCGGCGCCAACGGCCGCGGCACCCTCGTCGTGCGCACCTCGCACGATCACGATCGCGGCTCCGCCGTGCTCGAGGTCAACGACGATGGGCCGGGGATTCCGGAGGAGCGTGCAGGGACGGTCTTCGATCCGTTCTTCACGACGAAGGAAGTCGGGCAGGGCACCGGCCTCGGCCTGACCGTCGCCTACGCGCATCGTGCAGGAGCACGGCGGACGCATCTGGCTGCGAGTCGGACGGCCGGCCGGCGGCACGTCGTTCTTCGTCGAGCTGCCGGTCACGGGCCAGCACCTGAACGCGCCGGCCGCCGCGCGCCGGCGCAGCAGCCGATTTCGCTCGAGGCGTTCAAGGGCCTGCGCGTGCTGGTGGTGGAAGACGAGCCGGCGCTGGCGGTGGCCGTGTCCGAGGCGCTGGAGCGATGCCGGCTTCACCGTCGATCGCGCCGGCGACGGCGAGGAGGGGCTGACCCGCCTCACCGAAGCCAGCCTACGACCTGATCGTGTGCGACCTGAAGATGCCGCGCATCGACGGCATGCAGTTCTACCGCGCGATGGCGGCGGCGACGCCGGCGCTGGCGCGGCGCGTGATCTTCGTCACCGGCGATGTCGCCGGCACCGACGCCGAGCGCTTCCTCGACGAAACCGCCTGCCGCTGGCTCTCCAAGCCGTTCAGGTTGGGCGACTTGCTGCGCGCCGCCCGCGACACGCTGTCCTGATCGCACCGACCAGCACGCAGCCGTCGCCCGGCGCTTCTGCGCGGCCGTGCGACACCCGCGTATCCGACTCGCGGCAGCGAGGCCTTGGCCATCACCGGCTTCGAGCCTGGAACTGGCCATCGGATTCCGCCTCGAACGCGGCAAACGCCGCCTGCAGCGCCGCGATGCGGCAATCGGCGTGATCTCGGCGCCGAGCGCTTCGCGCAGCCGCTTGATGGCGCGCGCGTGCAGCTGCGACACGCGCGATTCGTTGACGCCCAGCTCCGCGCCAATGTCCTTCATGGTCACTTCGTTGTAGTAGTAGAGCGCGATCACGCGCTGCTCGCGCGGCGGCAGCGTGGCAATGGCGTTGCGCACGCGGTCGCTTCACTTCGTCGCGCTCGTAGGCTGCATGTCGGGGCGCTCCGGCTCGGCCGGCACCATCACGGCCGGCAGCTGCGACTCGTCCACGTTCTCGGCGCTCGAGAAGGGCGACGTCGATTCGATGGTGTTGATGCGGACGATGGTCTTGCCCAGGCGCTTCTCGTCGGAGCCGACCTCGGCGGCGAGGTCGGCCAGCGACGGCTCGTGACCGAGCGAGGCGCGCAGCTTCTCGCGCGCGGCCTCGAGCTCGCGGCGCACGCGGCGCACGCCGCGCGGCCAGGCGTCCTTGCGCAGCGCGTCGATCATCGCGCCGCGAATGCGCCGTTCGGCGAACGTCTCGAACTTGATGCCGCGCGAGTCGTCGAACCGGTGCGCCGCGTCGATCAGGCCGATCACGCCGTCCTGGACCAGGTCGCCCAGGTCGATCGAGTGCGGCATGGTGGCCGCCATGCGCCGGGCCAGCGCCTCCACAAAGGGAATGCCGGCTTCAACGCGGGGGTTTGCTGCGGTCGACTGGTCAGTCATCGTGGCGTCATCTCAAGAATCTCCGTTGCCTGCCACTAAGGCAAAGGCGATGCCTGAGCTGTGTCAGCGGTGGTCAGCGGCGTGCAGATTGCTGCGCCTGACAGCTGTAAGTTGCTGAATCGCAGTAACGGTTATCACGGCTCGTCCAAAGCGACTGCGTGCAGCCGAGCTTCGGCGATCAGCGCACTTCGCCAAAATTTGACGTATTGCGTCGGCGCTGAGCGTCAAAATTGTGACGCGACTGAGCTGATCGCGCGACGAGGTGTGCAGTTCCGGGCAGTGAGCGACGGACATGGTGGGGTGGAGGCCGGAGATGAGCTCCGGCGGGACGCCGGAGTTACTTCGGGTCGGCGACCGATCTGCGCGCAGTTCGCGCGAGACGGCCATCGCCTGGAGCGCCGCCGCTCACCACTTGCGACGCGCGCGCCTTCTGCGCGGCGTCTTGCGCCTTGGTCTCGAGCAACTCGGCGTGCGCGAGAATCACGCCGAGCTGGTTGTTCAGCCGGTGGAGGAGCGCCGCAGATCTCTCGCGCCAGGTCGCGACACGTGCGTCTGTCATGGCGTTGCCTGTTGGCATCTGCGGCCCGCTAGACCGCCGTGCTCAGGCCGTCGGCACTCGGGGCCGTTGGGCTTCGTGCCATCCGGCTCGCGCCACAGCGTGTCGACGAAGATCCGGATGCTGCCGCCGGCGGTCCGCAGGTACTCGACCTTGTTTGCCGCGATCCAGTTGTAGATCGTGCGCCGGCTGACGCCGACCATCTCGCACGCCTTCATGATGCTGACTGTTTGCCGTTCCACGGGGTTGCCTCCACGAAGGTCGGTGTATCGGATGAGCCGTCGCCGCGCGTGCACTCATGTCGCGTCAAGTCAGCTATCGGCCTGCCAGCATGGATTAGGTGTGCAGCCTTGACAACCGCCGTCAATATCCTGACAATCACGCAATGGCTGATCCCACCTCCTCCTCGTCGACGACGAGGAATCGCTGCGAAGTGTTGTAGCTGAACGACTTACCGACCATGGCTTCGAGGTGGTCCAGGCCGCCGACGGCGAGTCAGCCTGCGAGCGCTCGACGGTTTTGCCTTCGACGTCATCGTCTCGGACCTGCGCCTGCCGGGCGTCGACGGCCGCCAGGTCATCGACGCCGCCCTCACCCGCTACCCCGGCATCGTCGCCATCGTCGTCACCGGCTACGGCACGGTGAAGGACGCGGTCGACGTCATCAAGCGCGGCGCCGCCGACTTCATCTCCAAGCCGTTTCAGTTCGACGAGTTGATGCACGTGCTCACCAACGCGCTCGAGCAGAAGCGGCTGAAGAGCGAGAACGCGTACCTGCACCAGCAGCTCGACGAGCGCTTCGGCCTGGGATCGATGGTCGGCAAGAGCGCGCCGATGCGCGCGTTGTTCCAGTTGATCGAGACGGTGGCGCCGACGCAGCGCGACCATCCTGATCAGCGGCGAGACCGGCACCGGCAAGGAGATGGTCGCGCGCGCGATTCACCAGACCAGCCCGCGGCATCGCGAGCGGTTCGTCGCCATCAACGTCAGCGCCATTCCCGAGACGCTGCTCGACGCCGAGTTGTTCGGCCACGTGCGCGGCGCGTTCACCGGCGCGGTCGCCATGCGCCAGGGCCGGCTCGAGCAGGCCGACAAGGGCACGCTCTTCCTCGACGAAGTGGGCACCATGCCCATGGCGCTGCAGATGAAGATGCTGCGCGTGCTGCAGGAGCGCGAGTTCGAGCGCATCGGCGACAACCGCACCATCAAGGTCGACGTGCGCATCGTCGCCGCGACCAACGCCGACCTGTTGAAGATGGTGAAGGACGGGACGTTCCGCGAGGACCTGTACTATCGCCTGAACGTGATCGCCGTGCACCTGACGCCGCTGCGCGAGCGCCCCGACGACATTCCGCTGCTGGTGCAGCGCTTCCTCGAGAAGCACCAGCCCGGCGCCGAGGGCAAGGAACCCGATCGTCGTCGTCGCAAGATGCCATGCGCCGCCTGATGGCGTACGCGTGGCCCGGCAACGTCCGTCAGCTCGAGAACGCCATCGAGCGCGCGCTCGCGCTTGCTCGGCGGCCGCACGCAGATCGGACGTGGCCGACCTGCCGCCCGACCTGCAGCGCCGAAGCGGCGCCGGTGAGCTCGTGCCGCGCCTGCCCGAGGACGGGATCGACCTGCCGGCGCTGATCGCGCAGATCGAAAGGCACCTGATCGATCGCGCGCTGTCGCGCACCGACGGAACCGCGGCGCCGCCGCCCGCCTGCTCGGCCTGAAGCGGACGACGCTGGTCGAGAAGCTGAAGCGGCTCGGGCGTCGAAGTCGAGGCCGAGACCGTTCGCCTAGCGGCGACGAACTTCCTGATCGGTGAACACGGTCACATCCTTCGCGTGATGCAGCAGCAAGTCGAGCGGCGTCGTCCGCTGCGGTGCGCCCGACGATGGCGTGCACGACGGCGCGTTTGCGGGCGCCGATCGCGATCATCCAGATGCTTGTGCTGCGCAGCACGAACGGCAGCGACAGCGTCAGCCGGCGGGGCGGCGGCTTCGGCGCATCTTCGACGGCGACCACGCGGTTCTGGTCCTCGAGCGCGCGGTGGCCGGGGAAGAGCGAGCAGATGTGGCCGTCTTCGCCGACACCGAGGATCGCCGAGATCGAGCGGCTGCCCGTCCAGCTCGCGATCGAGCATGTGGTCGTAGTCGATCGCCGCCTTCTCCAGATCGAGCTGGGCCGCCGGCATCGGAAAGGCCCGCGGCGCCGTGGCTGCAGCGGATCGATCAGCATCCGCCGGGCCAGGCCGTAGTTCGATTCCGGATCGTCGGGCGGAACCGCCCGCTCGTCCACCCAGAACAGCGAGATCCGGCACCAGTCGGGCTTGGCGGTCCTGAGGGCGCCCAGGAAGATCAGCGCCGTGGCGCCGCCGGACAGGCCGCACGACAGTCGGACCGGCGGCGGCCAGCCGCTCGAATTCAGTGACCATCTGCGACCGCAGATCGTCGAGGTTGGCGACGACGAACTCCATCTCAGGATAGGATACCTTTGTGCCGCCTCGATTTGCGTACTGGACGATCCTCGTCGACGATCAGCCGACCGCGTTCCGGGCGAAGGACCACGACGAGCTCCTGCCGACCTTCAGCCAGCTGAAGGAGAAGCATCCGTCCGCCGTGATGATGTGGTTCCAGAACGGCCAGCTCTGGCGATCGCGTCTCGAGGCGCACGATGCCTTCACCGCCGCGCGGCGCGAGGAAGATCGCAAGAAGAAGGCGGCCGAGGGCCCGCCCCGCGATCGCAAGTGGCGGCCGGGCGGCACGCACCGCGATCCGCGCCAGAAATACATCGACGCCAAGAAGGCGAAGTGGACGAAATTCAAGAAGAAGATTCGCGAAGGGGTTGAGCGCCGCGATCTGAAGCGCGCCGCAGCGCCGCCGGACACCGGCGGCAACACTCCCGCGCCGAAGAAGCCCGAGGAATGATCGCGCACATCGTCTTGTTCAGTCCGAAGGCGTCGCTGAGCGCCCGGAGCGGGAGGACACCATCAGCGCCCTCGAGCGCGCGTGTTCGGACATTCCCCAGATCAAGCGCGTGCGCGTCGGCCGCCGGCGTCTGTTCGGCTACGCCTACGACGCACTGGCGCCCGTGCACTTCGAGTACGCGGTGGTGATGGAGTTCGAGTCGGAAGCCGACCTCCACGCCTACCTGCATCATCCCGCACACGTGGCGCTGGGGCATCACTTCAACAACTCGGCCGAGGTCGCGATCGCGCTGGACTTCGCCATGGGCGACGCCTCGCAGATCCAGGCGATCGCCGCACTCGACGCCCGCGCCTGACGCCTGCTCGCGATCAGGCCTGCGAATCGCGGCGCAGCATCCGCCGGATCGATCGCACCACCGGCGACTGCTTCCGCTCGTCGTCCATGCGTTCGAGCAGGGCGAGCGCCGCGGAGATCGAGGTCACCGGCTTCACACCCATCTTGCGCAGACCCGCGGGCGCCTTCTCCAGCGGGCCGTGCCAGACCAGCACCGGCCTCGCCTTGCTGTCGATGGCCACGTCCAGGCAGTTCTCGGGTCGATCGTCCACCACCGCATCCAGCTGCAGGGCATCGGCGAGTTTGCCTCGCGAACGCTGCACCACGAACACCGATGGCAGCGGAAAGCCGTGCGCCTGCAGCCATCGCTGGGTCTGAAGCTGTGTGGTGTCGCCGGCACTCGGCGGCCGGGTCGTGATGAACAGGACTTCCCAGCGCCGCTGCCGCGCGGTCTCGGCGATGCGCTTGATGATCCCCGGCTCCATGCTCGGGCAGCGTGTTCCAGAAGTTCTCGATCGCGGCCACGCGCTCCCACAACAGACTCTGCTGCCGCGCCGTCAGCGGCAGTTCGGCGATGACCGGCGCGCGGCTGGTCCGGCGGCTGCCGGCGCGCGGATGGGCGGGGCCGCAGCCGATGCCGACGCCTGTGCTCGCGCGGCGCAGGCGGGCCGAACAGACGCTCCGACTCCTGCCGCAACACGGTGCGCATGTCGGCAACCGTGCCGTCCATGTCGAACGCGACGCGGAGGCTCATGTGGGCGCGGGCGGTCGCGGGCTGCGGCAGCAGCCGGTTCCGCGACGAAGAAGCGGTCGATGATCTCGCGCACCTGATCGAGCGACTCCGCGCTGTTCACGGCATCCGCAGGTGCGACCCGCCCTCGAGGCCCTTCGTGTACCAGGTGCACAGCGCGCGCAGCTTGTTGATCACCCAACGCTCGCGGCCGCGCATCGGCGCGCGCGACGTCGGCGCCGCCGGACCCGGCGCGCGGTGGCGGAAGCCTCGCGCTTCGCCGCGCGCTCGTCGAGCAGCAGGTCGATGTAGTCGAGCAGGAACTGGCCGCGCTCGGCCATCGGGTGACCGCGCGCGGCGCGCGGCCTGCGGCCAGGTCGGCGGCCTGCGCGAGGATCCACGGATTGCGCAGCACGCCGCGGCCGACGAGCACGCCGCTGACGCCGGTCGCGAGCCGCGCGACGATCTGCTCCGGCTCGACGCAGTCGCCGCTGCCGAACACCGGGATGCGAACGCCTCGCGCGACTCGGCGACCAGGTCCCAGTCGGCCAGGCCGCGAGTAGGACTGCGCGGCCGTCCGGCCGTGCACGGCGACGGCCGCGGCGCCGGCGTCCTCGACCATCCGCGCCAGCTCCGGCGCGTTGCGCTGGTCTCGTTCCACCCGGCGCGCATCTTCACGGTGACCGGAATCTTCACGGCCCTCGCCATCGCCCGATCACCGCCGCCGCGTGCTCCGGCTCGCGCATCAGGCTGCAGCCGGCGTTGTGCTTGGCGATCTTCGGCACCGGGCAGCCCATGTTCACGTCGACGATGTCGGCGCCCATGCCCTCGACGATCTGCGCCGCCTCGGCCATCTTCTCCGGATCGCCGCCGAAGATCTGGATCGAGACCGGCCGCTCTTCCTCGGTGTACTCGGCGTACTCGAGCGTGCGGTCGATGCCGCGCACGAGCCCTTCGGAGCTCACCATCTCGGTGACGACGAGCCCGCACCCGCCCTGGCGCTTCACGAGGCGGCGGAACGCGGTGTCGGTCATGCCCGGCCATCGGGGCGACGACGAACGGCGACGGGACGTAGCGGAACGGTGCCGATCTTCATCGTCACGTCTGACGCGCTGCATCGCTCAGTAGCGGCCTCACGTCGCGGCGTCGACTTCGACGCAGACGGCCTGGCCGATGAGATCGACCGAGAGCACGAGGCGCGCGTGCGCGCCCTTGCGGATCAGGCGGCCCGACGACGCCCTTGAGCGGGCCGTGCACGACCTCGACCATCATCGCCTTCCTCGAATCAGCGGGCACGGGTCGTACTGGAGAGCTCGCTGTCGACCAGCCGCCGGATGCTCTCGATCTCGTGCTCGGGAATCGGCGCCGGCTTGCCCTCGAACGAGACGATGCTGACGACGCCCGTGCACTTCAGCACCGGCAGCGCTTGCGCTGGGATCGAAGCGCGCGAAGCAGTAGCCGGGGAAGAGCGGCCAGTCGATCTTCTTCTTCCGATCCTTCCAGCGGCTCCAGCGCGTGATGGTCGGCAGGAACGCTTCGATCTGCTTGCGCTCGAGCTGCTCGCGGACGACCTGCTCGTGTCGCGATCGCGTCCAGATGGCGAACCACTGCGCCTCGGTCGACTGGTCATCGGGCTCGCCGCGTCCGTCGGACACTGGGCCGCGGTCTGCTTCAGCCCGACCTCGCCACGCCTTCTTGATCTCGTCGTTCTTCCACTCGATGATCGCCTGCGCCGCGCAGCTTCTCGAGGTACTTCTCGAACTCGCCGCGCCGCTTCTCGTCGGCGACCCGGTCGCCGATCTCGTCGCGCGCCTCCTCGAACGGCTTCACGGTCGCGGTCGTCCAGCGACTCGAGCTTGAGGAACTGGATACCCGCGCGTGGTCGCGCAGCACCGGCGTGATGTCGCCGACCTTCATCGCTCGATCAGCTTCTGCAGCTCCGGCGCGAGCTCGTCGCGCGGTGAGCGGACCGATCAGCCCGCCGTTGGCCTTCGACGGCGAGTCCGACAGGTCGGCGGCGAGCTTCTCGAACGGCTCGCCGGCGAGCAGCGCGCTTGCGGATCTCCTCGGCCTTCTCCCGCGCCTCGTCGTCGCGCGCCGACGTTCACGCCGCGGTCGCGGTCGGCACCGCGACGAGGATCTCGCGCAGCGTGACGCTGCGGCGGCGTGGTGAACTCGCTCTGTGGCTGTCGTAGTACGCCTTCGGCTCTCGTCGGTGACACTGCGATCTTGCTCGATCACCTCGTTCTGCTGCACCCGCTGGCACGATCATCTGCGTTCTCGAGCTGCGCCGCAGGTCGGCCAGCGTCATGCCTTCCTGCTTGAGCGCCGCCTCGAACTGCGCGTCGTCTTCGATCTTGTTGTCCTTCTTGATGTTGTCGAGGATGCTGTTGAACTGCTCGTCGCCATCGCGTAGCCCAGCTCGCGGCCGCGCTGCACGATCAGCAGCTCGTCGACCACGTCGACGATCGAGGTCCGGCGTGACCTCGGTCGAGCGCCTTGCGCAGCTGCGGCGTCGTGTCGGGCCGCAGGTTCGGCGATTCTTCTGGCGAAGCGCCGCGACCTGGCGCTGCTCGAGCTCGGTCTTGGTGAAGATCTCGCCGTTCACCTTCACGAGGATCTGCTCGATGATCTCGGCCCGGGGCGCCGGCCAGGGCCGCCACGATCAGGCACCGCCGAAACCGTCGATCGTTCGCATCTTCATTCGGTAAATCCTCGCAATCCTCTAGTTTACTGCTCGGTCCAGTCAGCGGCCAGCAACAGACCCGCCGACCCGGTCGAAGCACCCCGCCCGGCGCCCGCGGGTCCTCCGGCGCGCGCCTTCAGGATCTCTTCCTTCGTGAATCCCGGCGTCACCGCCCCCGCCGTGGCCCGCGCCGTCCACCAGGCCGGCTTGCGCTGCCGGCCGGCGCGCCGCCGCGCCCGGCCTTGGGCCATGCCTGCGCCAACGGCGCCGGCGGTGCCGGCGCTGCCGGCGCGGTCCTGCGCCGGCACGCTGCAGATCGAGCTTCAGCGCCGCCGGCGGCACGAGCGTCAGGTCGGGCCGCTCGCCGCACCAGCGTTCACCAGCCGCACCGGATCGACCGTCGCCTTCTTCTCGGCCTGAACTTTAAGACGACGGCTGGCCTTCCCGGTCGATGGTCTCGACGCCCAGCCGGTCGGCCATGATGCGGATGCGGCCGTAGTCGGCCAGGTTGCAGCGACGGCGTCGGGCAGCGGCCCGTAGCGGTCGCGGATCTCGTCGAGGACGCCGGTCGAGCTCGTCCTCGCGTGCGGGCCGCGGCCACCTTGCGGTAGACATCAGCCGCTGGTTCATGTCGGGCACGTAGGACTCGTCGATCCGGAGGTCGACGCCCAGGTTCACGGTCGCCCGCACGTCGTCTTCGAGCTCCTCGCCCTTCAGCTCGCGGACGGTCTCCTCGAGCAGCTTCATGTACATCTCGAAGCCGACGGCCTCGATGTGGCCGCTCTGCTCGCCGCCGAGCAGGTTGCCGGCGCCGCGAATCTCGAGGTCGAGCGCCGCGACGCGGAAGCCGCTGCCGAGGTCGCTGAACTCCTTGATCGCCGCCAGCCGCTTCTGCGCGACCGGCGACAGCGACTGTCTTCGGGCGGAATCAGCAGGTAGGCGTAGGCCGGCCGGTCGCGATCGGCCGACGCGGCCGCGCAGCTGGTAGAGCTGCGACAGGCCGTAGCGGTCGGCGCGGTTGATGATGATCGTGTTGGCGTTCGGGATGTCGAGGCCGTTCTCGACGATCGTCGTCGCGAGCAGGACGTCGAACTTGCGCGCCACGAAGTCGAGCATCGCGCGCTCGAGCTCGTCCTCGCCCATCTGCCCGTGGCCGACGACGACCCGCGCCTCCGGCACCAGCCGCTGCAGCAGGTCGCCGATCGAGAAGATCGACTCGACGCGGTTGTGGACGAAGTAGACCTGGCCGCCGCGCGCCAGCTCGTTGCGGATCGCCCGCGCGATGACCTGCGGCGTCGAACTTCACGACGTTGGTCTGGATCGACAGCCGGTCCTTCGGCGGCGTCTCGATGACCGACATGTCGCGGATGCCGACGAGCGACATGTTCAGCGTGCGCGGGATCGGCGTCGCGGTCATCGTCAGCACGTCGACCTTCTTGCGCAGCTGCTTGATCCGCTCCTTGTGCGCGACGCCGAAGCGCTGCTCCTCGTCGACGACGAGCAGCCCGAGGTCGCGGAACTGGACGTCCTTCGACAGCAGGCGGTGCGTGCCGACGATGATGTCGACCTTGCCGGCGGCGAGCATCGTCGAGCGTCTCGGCTTCTGCTCGCCTTGGTGCGGAAGCGGCTGACCATGTCGATGCGCACCGGGAAGCCGGCGAAGCGCTCGCGCAGCGTCTTCTGGTGCTGGAACGCGAGCACCGTCGTCGGCGCCAGGATCGCCACCTGCTTGCCGTCCATCACCGCCTTGAAGGCGGCGCGCATCGCGACCTCGGTCTTGCCGTAGCCGACGTCGCCGCAGAGCAGGCGGTCCATCGGCGTCGGCGACTCCATGTCGCGCTTGATGTCGGCGATGGCGGTCGCCTGGTCGGCGGTCAGCTCGTACGGGAACGCGTCCTCGAACTCCTCCTGCCAGTGCGTGTCGGCGCTGAAGGCGTGGCCCGGCACGGCCTTGCGCGCGGCGTAGAGCTTCAGCAGCTCCTCGGCCATGTCGCGCATGGCCTTCTTGACCCGCGTCTTGGCGCGCTCCCAGGTCGTGCCGCCGAGCCGGTCGAGCGGCGGCCGCGTGCCGCCGCTGTACTTCTGGACGAGGTCGAGCCGCTCGACCGGGACGAACAGCTTGTCGTCGCCGTGCGTAGCGCAGCTCGAGGAACTCCTGCATGTCGCTCGCCGACGCCGATCTGCTTCAGGCCGACGAACTCGCCGATGCCGTGGTCGACGTGGACGACGAGGTCGCCGACCTTGAGGTCGCGCAGGTCCGAGAGGAACGCGGCTGCGGCGGATCGCTTGCCGGCGCGCTTCTGCGGCGCGGCGGCGCTCCTCTTCGAAGACGTCGGCTCGGCGGCAGATCTGCAGGCCGGCGTCGGGCAGCCGGAAGCCGCGCGAGAGCTGGCCGATCGGCGACGAGCACCGCGCCGACGGCGCGCGCTCGTCGGCGCGTCCGACCCAGGACGCGCGCACGTCGTAGTCGCTGGAGCAGCTCGACCGTGCGCTCGGCGCGGCCGCGCGTGCCGGCGACGAACAGCACGGTGTCGCCGCGCTGCGCAGCGCCTGGCGGACGTCGGCGACCCAGTCGGGCATCGCGGCCGTGGAACTCCGTGCGGCGGCTGACACGCGACGTGCAGCGCCGCGGTCGCCGGCCGCTGTCGTCGAGGCTCGAGCTCCTCGAGCCGCGTCGCCGCGCGCGAACCGCGGCTGCAGCTCGCGCCCACGACACGAGCAGCTGCTGCGGCTCGGCGCACCGCGGCGCTCGTCCTGGCCGCGCGCTCCTCGACGACGGCTGCCACGCTGTTCGCAGCGTCTGCTCGACCTGCGCGCGCGACGTCCTCGCGGCTCGGCGACGATCGACGCTGCGCCTTCGCCGAGGTAGTCGATCACGCGACGCGGTCGCCGCGGCCGCGTCCGCCGTCGTGCCCGAGCGCGAAGTCGCGCAGCGGGACGATCGACGAACTGGTCGACCGCTCGACGACCGCTGCGTCGCCGGGATCGAAGCGGCGCAGCGACTCGACCGTGTCGCCGACGAACTCGAGGCGCGACCGGCATCGGCGTCGCCGGCCGGGAAGACGTCGACGATGCCGCCGCGCAGCGCAGAACTCGCCGTGCTCGTCGACCGGGTCCTCGCGCGTGAAGCCGGCGTCGACCAGCAGCGTCGCCGAGCGTCGTCGGGCGCGATCTCCTGGCCCGGGCTTGAGCTCGATCGACGGCGGCCGAGCAGCCGTCGGGCGGCGCTCAGCCGCGGCAGCAGCGCCGGCGGCCGACGCCACGACGACGCGCGCCGTGCCCGGCGGCCAGCGCGTGCAGCGCCTGCGCGCGGGCCGAGGTCGACGCGGAAGTGCGGCGCCATCCCGCGATAGGGATCGACCTGCAGCGACGGGAAGCGGCAGCACCGACGCGCTCGGCGACCGCATCGGTCAGCCCTTCGAGCGCGGCGAGGAAGAACCGGACGTCGTCGACGGCGTCGCTCGAGCGTCGCCGTCGGTCGGCACGACGAACAGCACGACGGCCGCGTGCGCGGCGATGCGCGGCGGCGGCCACGGCCAGCGCCTGGGCGCGCCAGCTCAGGCCGGTGACGCGGCTGACGCGGTCGAGACAGCCCGCTGCGGTCGACGGCCGTCTAGCAGCAGCGACTGGAGGTGCAGCGAGGTCGAGGTGGCCATGACAGATCGGCTCGCGATCCGGGCGAACGCGTCCTAGCAGACCGCCTCGCGATCGGTTCTCGACGATCGCTCGAGCGTCGAGTAGCCCGTCGGCCAGCGGGATGCGCACCACGCGGCCGCCGCGCGCCTCGACGACGTCGCGGCCGACGATGGCGTCCGCGGCCCAGTCCGCGCCCTTGACCAGCACGTCCGGCTGCAGGCGCGCTGACGATCTCGAGCGGCGTCTCCTCGTCGAAGATCACGACCGCGTCGACGACGCGCAGCGCGGCCAGCACCTCGGCCCGCTCGTGCTCGGGGTTGAGCGGACGGTCCGGCCCCTTGTCGAGCGCGCGCACCGAGCGATCGGAGTTGACGCCGACGATCAGCGCGTCGCCCAGCGCCCGCGCGTCGGCCAGGTAGCGCACGTGGCCGGGGTGCAGGAGGTCGAAGACGCCGTTGGTGAAGACGACGACGCGGCCCTGCTGGCGCAGGCGCTGCGACCAGCGCCGACGGCCTCGTCACGGCGACAGGATGCGGCTCGACGCCAGGTGCCCGCTGCGCTGTCAGTCCTTCGCCGGGCCGGTCCGCGCTTGAAGCGGATGCCGGGCGAGAACGTCCAGCGATGCTCGGGCCGGTAGATGCCGACGTCCTTGGTCCGCGACTTCACGCGGAAGGAGTAGAGCAGCCGGTGGTAGTCGTAGGGATAGCCGTCGAGCTTGTGCACGGCGACGTCCAGCGGTAGGTGCCTTCGACCAGTTCGAGGCTGTCGATCTCGAAGGTGACCATCGCCGTCGCCGCGAGATCTCGTCGGGCTGCAGCTCCTCGAGGTTGGTGTTGGTGCCGTAGCAGCACACGCCGTCGGCGTTGAAGATGCCGACGCCGAAGACGAAGTCCTTCAGCGGCATGATGCGCGCGCACGGCCATCTGCACGCGCACCGGCCTCGCCGGACTGGAAGACGTGCCCCGGCTGACCGTCGCGCGCCGAGCAGCGTGACGCCGGTGATCTCGACCTCGCGCGAGCCCCAGCGGCCCTCGGTGGCCTTGAACATGTCGGTCGGCGCCTCGCCGGTCGCGGCCGGGTCGGCCGGCCGGGCGTCGGTCGCCGCCGTGGCGCGCCGGACGCGGTCGCCGCGCAGGCGCGCCGATTCGGCCTTCGACAGCTCGCACTTCCTCGGTCTTCTCGACGTCGATGAGGTACGACGCCACCACGCGCTTCGGCTCGCCCTCGGCCTTGGTCTGGCCCTTGTCGAGCCACAGCGCCTCGTCGCAGAACTTCTCGACCAGGTCGAGCGAGTGCGTGACGAGCAGGATGGTCTTGTTGCGGCGGCGGAACTCCGCGAACTTGTCCAGGCACTTGTGCGTGAAGCCCTCGTCGCCGACCGCCAGCACCTCGTCGATCAGCAGCACTTCGGGATCGACGTGGATCGCCACGGCGAAGCCGAGGCGCATGTACATGCCGGACGAGTAGGTCTTGACCGGCGCGTCGATGAAGTCCTGCATCTCGGCGAACTCGACGATCTCGTCGAAGCGCCGCT
Source organism: uncultured Acidobacteriota bacterium (assembly GCA_963721715.1). Taxonomy (GTDB): domain Bacteria; phylum Acidobacteriota; class Vicinamibacteria; order Vicinamibacterales; family UBA2999; genus VFZN01. Next base: position 176,264 of record CAVRKI010000001.1, read on the forward strand.
CGACCTCCTTCTTCGTCAGGCCCAGCATGATGCCGTTGATGAAGATGTTCTCGCGGCCGGAGATCTCCGGGTGGAAGCCGGCGCCGAGCTCGATCAGCGCCGAGATGCGGCCGTCCACCGTGATGGTGCCGCTGTTCGGCCGCGTGATGCCGGCCACGCACTTGAGCAGCGTGCGTCTTGCCCGATCCGTTGCGGCCGATGACGCCGTAGGTGCAGCCCTTGCGGCACCTGGAACGACACGCCGCGCAGGGCCGGGAAGGTCTCGTCGGGCTGCAGGTCGCGAACCAGGCTGCCCGACAGCAGCGCCGACTTCAGCGTCGCGAACTGCTTCTGGCGCGCGAAGCGCCGGTAGACCTTCGAGACGTTGACGACGTCGATCGCGGGCTTCATCTCAGACTTCCTCCGCGAACGAGTCGCGCAGGCGATCGAAGACGAAGTAGCCGGCCAGGAACACGACGATCGCGACCACCGCCAGCGCCAGCAGCCAGCGCCAGTGCCCGTGCGGCCCGACGTAGAACAGCACTTCCTGGTACGAGATCACCAGGTGCGTCATCGGGTTCAGGTTGAGCACCCACCGCATGTTCTCGGGCGCCTGCTGCATCGGATAGATGATCGGCGTGGCGAAGAACCACAGCGTCAGCAGGTTGCCGAGCAGGTCCTTGATGTCGCGGAAGTGCACCGTCAGCGCCGAGACCAGCAGCGCCAGGCCGATGGTCAGCACCAGCTGCACGAGCACGATCACCGGGAACCACAGCAGCTCGAGCGGGTCCAGCGGCCGCCGGTAGTAGATCAGGAACGCCGCGAGGATCGGCAGGCCGAGGAAGAAGTGCACCATGTTCGCCAGCACGGTGACGATCGGCAGCACTTCGGCGGGGAACAGCACCTTCTTGATCAGGTTGCCGCCGGCGATCAGCGTGCCGGACGACTCGAGCAGCGACGACGAGAACCAGGTCCACGGCAGGATGCCGCAGAACATGAACAGCGCGTAGGGCTCCATCTCGGCCGGGTGAATGCCGGGCAGCACCGTCGTGAAGACGAACGAGTAGATCAGCAGCAGGAGGAGCGGGTTGATGAACGACCAGAAGAAGCCGAGCACCGAGCCGCGGTAGCGCGCCTTCAGGTCGCGGGCGACCAGTGTCTGGATGAGCCCGCGGTAGCGGAACAGAGCGGCGAGGTTGTGGAACATGAAGCGGCGTCGAGCGCCGGGCGCAGGCGGCCGGTGGCGTGAATCACGCCACCGCCGATCGCCAGGGCTTGCGGTTAGTGTCCGACCCCGCGCCGGGATTCGGACTGCAGCTGCTGAAGCGTGCGGAGCAGGGCCACCCGGGCGCGCTCGAAGTCGATCTCGTGCGGCACCGGCGCCAGCATCTCCTCGGCGCGCGTCATGCCGGCCTCGGCGCGCGCCTCGTCGAGGTCCTCGGCGCGTCTCGGCGACCTGCGCGAGCACGGTGACCCGGTCGGGCAGCACTTCGGCGAAGCCGATCGACGACCGCGAGGTAGTGCTTCTCGGTGCCCTGGCGGTACGACATCTCGCCCGTCCGCAGCGCCGCGAAGAACGGCGTGTGGCCGGGCAGCACGCCGAAGTCGCCCTCGGAGCCCGGCAGCGACACCTCGTCCACCTCGTGCGACGTAGGCGTGGTCGGGCGTGACGATGTTGAGCGTCAGCTTGGTCGGAAGCGCCATGGCTACTGCTTCATGCTTACTGGCGTTCTCGAGCACGTCCTCGATCGTGCCCTGCAGGTAGAACGCCTGCTCCGGAACGGCGTCGTGCTTGCCGTCGACGATCTCCTTGAAGCCGCGGATCGTGTCGGCGATCGGCACGTACTTGCCTTCGCGGCCCGTGAACTGCTGGCGCGACGAAGAACGGCTGCGACAGGAAGCGCTGGATCTTGCGGGCGCGCGACGACCGTGAGCTTGTCTTCTTCCGACAGCTCGTCGATGCCGAGAATCGCGATGATGTCCTGCAGGTCCTTGTAGCGCTGCAGGATCTGCTTCACCTGGCGCGCCACGTTGTAGTGCTCGTCGCCGATGATGCGCGGGTCGAGAATGCGCGAGCGTCGACGCCAGCGGATCGACGGCCGGGTAGATGCCCAGCTCGGCGATCTGGCGCGACAGGTTGGTCGTCGCGTCGAGGTGCGCGAAGGTCGTCGCCGGCGCCGGGTCGGTGTAGTCGTCGGCGGGCACGTAGATGGCCTGCACCGAGGTGATCGAGCCCTTCTTGGTCGAGGTGATGCGCTCCTGCAGCTCGCCCATCTCGGTGAGCAGCGTCGGCTGGTAGCCGACGGCCGACGGCATGCGGCCGAGCAGCGCCGAGACTTCCGAGCCCGCCTGCGTGAAGCGGAAGATGTTGTCGATGAAGAGGAGCACGTCCTTGCCTTCGGCGTCGCGGAAGTACTCCGCCACGGTCAGGGCCGAGAGGCCGACGCGCAGACGGGCGCCTGGCGGCTCGGTCATCTGTCCGTAGACCAGCGCGGCGCGCGACTTCGACAGGTCCTTCATGTCGATGACGCCCGACTCCTGGAACTCGAGCCAGAGGTCGTTGCCCTCGCGCGTGCGTTCGCCGACGCCGCCGAACACCGACACACCGCCGTGCTTCATGGCGATGTTGTTGATGAGCTCCATGATGATGACGGTCTTGCCGACGCCGGCGCCGCCGAACAGGCCGATCTTGCCGCCCTGCAGGTACGGCTCGAGCAGGTCGATGACCTTGATGCCGGTCTCGAACATCTTCAGCTCGGTCGACTGCTCCTCGCAGCGTCGGCGCCGGGCGATGAATCGGCCAGCGCTCCTTCGATTCCACCGGCACGGTCCGGGAAGTCGACCGGCTCGCCGAGCACGTTCAGCACGCGGCCCAGCGTCGCCGGGACCGACCGGCACCGAGATCGGCGCGCCGGTGTCGGTCGCCGTCATGCCGCGCTGCATGCCGTCGGTCGGCTTCATCGCGACGGCGCGGACGCGGTTCTCGCCCAGGTGCTGCTCGCACCTCGACGATGACGTCGATCGTGTCCCGCCTCGCTCGCCGTCGGTGACGCGGACGGCGTTGTAGATGGCGGGCAGGTGGCCGCCTCGGAAACTCGACGTCCACCACCGGACCAATGACCTGGATGACCTTGCCGACGTTCTGCTCGCTCGCTGTAGTAGCCATAGTTTGCTTCGCTCACTGTCGCGGCCTGCGACGTCGTCCGGCGCTCCAGTCAGCGCTCCGTCGATCCTGATCTGCCGGTCGCGCTGACAGCCGACTGCGCGCCCGACGACGACCTCGATGATCTCGCGCGTGATCGCGGCCTGCCGCACCTTGTTCATGTAGAGCGTCAGCCGATCGATCATGTCCGCGGCGTTGCGCGTGGCCGCGTCCATCGCCGTCATGCGCGCCGCGTGCTCGGCGGCCGATGACTCGAGCAGCGCGCGCGCCACCTGCACCGACACGTGGTACGGCAGCAGGACGCTGAGCAGCTGCTCGGGCGACGGCTCGAACAGGTAGTCCACCGCATCGCTGGCGGGTGCCTGCGGTTCGAGCTTCGGAATCGGCAGCAGCCGCTCGACGACCACCCGCTGCTGGCATGACCGAACGGAACTCGTTGTAGACCAGGTAGACGCGAGCTCACGTCCGGGCTGAGGAACTCGTCGATGCAGGACTTGGCGATCGCCTGCGCGTGCGACCACTTGACCTGCTGGAAGAGGCCGACCTCTTCGTAGAGCACGTCGAAGCCGCGGCGCATGAAGAAGTCGCGGCCCTTGCGGCCGACCAGCGCCAGCGCCACGTCGCGGCCGGGCTCGCCGGCATGCTCGGTCACGAAGTGCGCCGCGGCCTTGATGACGTTGGTGTTGAAGCCGCCGCACAGGCCGCGGTCCGCCGTGATCACCACCAGCAGCGTCCGGCCCGGGCGTCGGGTCGTCGTTCAGCAGCGGGTGCGCGGCCGGATCGACGCGCGTCGCCAGGTTGTTGAAGACCCGCAGCATCTCCTGCGCGTACGGCCGGCTGCGCTGATCCGCTCCTGCGCGCGGCGCAGCTTCGACGCCGAGACCATCTTCATGGCCTTCGTGATCTGCTGCGTCGACTTGGTCGCGCGGATGCGGCGGCGGATGTCAATCAGTGACGGCATGCTCGGCTACCAGGTGCCTTTCCCGAAACCGATCAGGCGCGCGCGCCGGCGGCGAACTGCTCGCTGAACTCCTTGAGCGCCGCGTTCAGTTGCCCCTTGAGCGTGTCGTCGATGGTCTTCTTCTCGCGAATCGTCGTCAGCAGCGCGCCGAACCGCGATCCCATGAACTGCAGCAGCTCGGCCTCGGCGCGGCGGATGTCCGGCACCGGGATGCTGTCGAGGTAGCCGTTGGTGCCGGCATAGATCGCGACCACCTGCTGCTCGACCGACAGCGGCTGGTACTGCGGCTGCTTGAGGATCTCGACCAGGCGGGCGCCGCGATTGAGCTGCTGCTGCGTCGCCTTGTCGAGGTCGCTGCTGCCGAACTGCGCGAACGCCGCCAGCTCGCGGTACTGCGCCAGGTCCAGGCGCAGCGTGCCGGCCACCTGCCGCATCGCCTTGATCTGCGCCGAGCCGCCGACGCGCGACACCGAGTTGCCGACGTTGATCGCGGGCCGGACGCCCTGGTTGAAGAGGTCCGACTCCAGGAAGATCTGCCCGTCGGTGATCGAGATCACGTTGGTCGGGATGTAGGCCGAGAGGTCGCCGGCCTGCGTCTCGATGATCGGCAGCGCGGTCAGCGAGCCGCCGCCGTTGGCGTCGTTCAGCTTGGCCGCACGCTCCAGCAGGCGCGAGTGCAGATAGAAGACGTCGCCGGGGTAGGCCTCGCGGCCGGGCGGACGGCGGAGCAGCAGCGAAATCTCGCGATACGCCTGCGCGTGCTTCGACAGGTCGTCGTAGATCAGCAGCGCATGGCGGCCGCTGTCGCGGAAGTACTCGCCCATCGTCGTCGCCGAGTAGGGGCTGATGTAGAGCATCGGCGCCGGGTCCGACGCGGTGGCCGCGACGATGATGCTGTAGCGCATCGCGTCGGCCTCTTCGAGCGTGCGGACGACCTGCGCCACGGTCGACTGCTTCTGGCCGATGGCGTTGTAGATGCAGATGACGCCGGTGTCCTTCTGGTTGAGGATGGTGTCGAGCGCGACGGCGGTCTTGCCGGTCTGGCGGTCGCCGATGATCAGCTCGCGCTGTCCGCGGCCGATCGGCACCATCGCCGTCGATCGCCTTCAGGCCGGTCTGCAGCGGCTCGCGCACCGGCTGCCGATCGACGACGCCCGGGGCGATGCGCTCGATCGGCGCGAACTGCTTGGTGAGGATCGGGACCCTTGCCGTCGATCGGCTGCCCAGCGCGTTGACGACGCGGCCGAGCATCTCTTCGCCGACCGGCACCGAGATGATGCGGCCGGTGCGCTTGACCGGATCGCCTTCCTTGATGGCGCGGTACTCGCCCAGCAGCACGGCGCCGATGCTGTCCTCTTCGAGGTTCAGCGCGATGCCGATGACGCCGTGCGGGAACTCGAGCATCTCGCCGGCCATGGCCCGCTCGCAGCCGTGCACGCGGGCGATGCCGTCACCGAGCGAGGTGACGGTGCCGACCTCGGCCACGTCCACATCAACAGCAAAGCTGCCGATCTGGTCCCGGATGATCTTGGAAATCTCGTCGGATCGAATGCTCATAGGTCGACTCTCAGCCCTGGGCGACCAGCTGGTCGCGCATCTTCTTCAATTGCGTCCGGACGCTGCCGTCGTAGACGGTACTGCCCACTCGTGCCACGACACCGCCGAGGAGCGACGGATCGACTGACACCCGCATCGTGACCTGCTTGCCGGTGGCGCTGCTCAGGCTGGCCGCGATCGCCTCGGTGGTCTCGGCGCCGATCGGCGCGGCCGTGGTGACGTCGGCCTGAACCACGTTCTGGTGCTCCAGCAGCCGCTCGGTGTAGACCGCGGCGAGGTCCGGCACCAGCTCCAGCCGGCGGCGATCGGCCAGCATCCCAAGGAGCTTGCTGACCGGCGTGGCGACACCGATCTTCTCGCCCACCGCGACGATGATCTGGCGGCGGGCCGCATCGGTCACGCCGCGGCTGGCGAGCACGCGAGCCAGCTCCGGGTTCTCGCCGATGGCCGCGACGATCTCGGTCAGGTCCTGCTGGATCTTGGACAGGTCCGCCGATTCCTGAAGCGCCACGTCGAACAACGCGCGGGCGTAACGGGTCGCGGAAGTGCGGTTCGACATCAGCGCTTCACCTGTTCGAGATAGCGGGTGATCAGCCGGTTGTGATCGGCCTCGGTGGTTTCCGTGGCGATGCGATCCGCGGCCAGCTGCAGCGAAAGGTCGGCGGCGTGCTCGGTGAGCGCGCGCTTGGCCAGGCGGACCTGCACGTCGATGTCGCGGCGCGCCTGCTCGACCAGCCGGTCGCGCTCGGTGGCGGCCTGCTGCGTGATGCGCTGCTCCTCGGCGGCGACTTCAGCCCGGCCGCGCTGGCGCAGCGTGTCGATCTCGCCGGGCAACGCCTTGAGCTTGCGATCGATCTCGGCGAGCTGCTCGGTGGCGCTGGCCTTCAGCGCGGCGGCCTCCACCAGGTCGCGGCGGATGGTCTCGCCCCGATCCTTCAGGTAACCCGCGAGCGGCGCGCTGAGGAAGTAGTAGAGCACGCCGCACATGACGGCGAAGTTGAGGACCGGCCAGAACAAATCGGCCAGGCTCGACTCGTGCGCGGCCTCTTCGGCGGCGGCCGCGAGGCCAGGCGCCGCGGCCAGCAGCACGACCACGAGCGCGACCGCAGCGCGGCGCACTGTGTGCATAAATTCACAAGCGGTCATGCGGCGTGTCGACACAAGGCTCTCCATCAACGGTTCCGCAAACCTCAGGACGCGCGGCCGAGAACGCGCGTGACAATGTCGTTGGCCAGCTGAGATGCGTCGCGATCGAGTGAGGCGCGTGCCACAGCCGATTCCTGCGCCACCGTTGCGGTGGCGGCCTTCGCGTCGCGTTCGACTGCCGATTTCGTATCGGACAAGAGCTGAGCGCGCTTCTCGAGTGCCGAACGCCGCGTCTCGTCAACCTGCGCGTAGACGTCCGCGCGCGCGGCGGTCAGGGTGCGATTGTATTCAGCGGCGGCAGCCGAGGCTTTCGTGGCCGCGGACTCCGCCAACTCGCGTGCGCCACGGACCGCTGCGGTCCGCTGATCGATGACCTTCAGGATCGGCTGGAAGATCAGCGTGTTCAGGAGAACAGTGCAGAGCAGCAGGAAGAAGACGACCCACAGGGTCGAAATGTCCGGAATCATGGCAAACGACTAAGGATAGCACGGGGCGGCGATCCCATGCCTCCGATGCCTTCGACTGCAGGCATCCCATAGCCGTAATGCTGATTTAGGTTAAACAACAGAAATCAGTGCGCCGTCCCCAAACCTCGAGACGACCCGGCCGATCTCGGAGACCGTGACGCCGGCAGCAGCCAGCTTGGCCTTGAGATCGCCGGCGAGGGCCCCGGACACCGAAATCAGCAAGCCACCAGAGGTCTGGGGGTCGAAGAGCAGATCCTGGAGATCGCGTTCGACGGACGCTGCAAGCCGGACCTTGGCGCCGAAGTGCGACCGGTTCGTCGCCATCCCGCCGCTCCGGTGGCGGGAGACCAGGGGAAGAACGCCGTCGATGAGCGGCACGGCCGCCGCCACCAGCTCGACCGACACGCCACTGGCGCCGGCCACTTCGCAGGTGTGGCCGAGCAGGCCGAAACCCGTGATGTCCGTGCAGGCATGCACCCCGGCGCTGCGCACCATGGTTTCAGCGGCGGTCTTGTTGAGGGTGGCCATCGAACCGGCGGCCCTCTCGATGACCTCCGCCGGGGCCCGACCCGACTTGATCGCCGTCCCGATGACGCCGGTGCCAATGGGTTTGGTCAGAAGGAGGGTGTCGCCAGCTCGGGCGCCCGCATTGGTCAGGATCCGATCCGCCGGCACGGCGCCGGTGACCGCATAGCCGAACTTGATCTCGGAGTCCTGGACCGTGTGGCCGCCGAGAAGAGCCGTGCCCGCTTCGCGCAGTTTGTCGAAACCGCCGCGGAAGATGGCGCTGATTTCCGCCACGTCGAGACCGTCCTTGGGGAAGGCGGCAATCGCCAGCGCCGTGCGGGGCTCTCCGCCCATCGCATAGACGTCACTCAGCGAATTGGCAGCGGCGATCTGACCGTAGAGGTACGGGTCGTCGACGATCGGGGTGAAGAAATCAACGGTCTGGACCAGGGCCGGTCCGCCCTCCCACGCGTACACACCGGCATCGTCCGCCGTCCTGAAGTCGACCAGGACACGGGGATCGGACGATGGAGGTATGTCGCTCAAGACCTGAGCGAGCTCGCCCGCGGCGAGTTTACTGGCTCAACCGGCGCAGCTGACCATCTCGGTCAACCGCTTCTTCCCGAAGAAATTCATGCCTTCATCCTTGCAGATGGTTTGACGTTCGTAAACTGGCGCGATCGGCCGGGCCGGGGGCGTGGCGTGTCCGGGGGGTGACTCTTTTACTTTCGCTCGGTCAGGTACTCGTAGAGACGCTGCAGTTCGTCTTCGTTGCTGAACGCGATCTCGATCGTGCCGCCCTTGCGTTTGCGCATGATGGCGACGGGTGTGCCAAGGGCCAGGTGCAACTGCTCTTCGGCAGCGCGTGTGTGAACGTCCTTGACCGGAGCCGCCGTGGATTTCGCGGCAGGCGGCGCGCTTTCCTTCTTCACCAGCGCTTCGGTCTCGCGGACGGACCAACCCCTCGCGATCACGTCGCGGGCGACGCGACGCTGGGCGGCCTCGGTGGCCAGACCCAGGATCGCCCGGGCGTGTCCCATCGAGATCTCGCCCGCCGCGATGTTCCCGCGCACTTCCTCGGGCAGCTTCAGCAGGCGCAGCACGTTCGCCACCGTCGCGCGGTCCTTGCCGACGCGGGTGGCAATGTCCTCCTGCCGCAGCTGGAAGTCGTCGACCAGTCGCTGGTAGGCGGCGGCTTCTTCCATCGGATTCAGGTTCTCGCGCTGGATGTTCTCGATCAGCGCCATCTCGAGCTGCTGCCGACGGTCGGTGTCGGCGACATCCTTGACCACCACCGGCACCCGCAGGAGCCCGGCGCGCTGGGCCGCGCGCCAGCGCCGTTCGCCGGCGATGATTTGATAGCGTTGTCGCTCGGCGCCGGTGGACGGCAGCCGGCGTACGACGATTGGCTGAATCACGCCGTTGGTGCTGATGGACTGCGCGAGCTCATCGAGGCGCGTGTCGTCGTACCGGGTGCGCGGCTGGTAGCGGTTCGCCTCGAGAAGATCGATGTCGACGTCGAGCGAGGCGCGGGCCTGTTCGAGTGAGGCCGTCGCATCGGGAATGAGTGCGCTGAGGCCCTTGCCGAGAGCTGGCTTTCTGTCCACGGTCACACCGCCTCTTGTCGTTGTCTGAATTCCACGGCGAAGGCGGAGTAGGCCTCGGCGCCGCGGGACCTGGCGTCATAGGTGATCACGGGCATCCCGTGACTGGGTGCTTCGGCGAGCCGCACGTTGCGCGGGATGACGGTGCCGTAGACCTTCTCCTTGAAGAACTCGCGGACGTCGCGGGCCACCTGCTGCCCGAGGTTGGTGCGCTCGTCGCTCATCGTCAGCAGCACGCCTTCGATGTCGAGGCCCGGGTTCATCCCGGCGCGCACGCGGCGCATGGTGCCGACGAGATCGGCAAGTCCTTCGAGCGCGAAGTACTCACAGTGCAGCGGAATGAGCACGCGGTCGGCGGCAACGAGCGCGTTCAGCGTGAGCAGGCCGAGCGATGGCGGGCTGTCGATCAGGATCGTGTCGAACTCGGTGCGGAGCGGTTCGAGCAGGTGGCGCAGACGGCGCTCCCGATCGGGCAGTGCGATCAGTTCGATCTCGGCGCCGGCGAGTTCCCGCGAGGCGGGCATGAGGGAGAGATTCTGCGTGCGCGTGGGCACGATGAAGTTGCGTGGATGTGCCGGCGCCTCGGGGTTGGTCAGCGCGTCGTACACCGTGCCGCCGCCGGCCGAGGCGCCCTTGCAGCCCACTCCGCTGGTGGCGTTGGCCTGAGGGTCGAGATCGACCAGCAGGACCTGCTGTCCCGACAGGGCGAGGGCGGCGGCCAGGTTGATGGCCGTGGTGGTTTTGCCCACTCCGCCTTTCTGGTTGGTAACGGCGACGATGCTCATGATTTATGGCTTTTGACCAATTATGTCGTGTCTGGGTGGTGTTCCACGTGGAACATGGCTATTTTCACCCAATTCTGACCTTTTCGAGCACCACTAATCGACTTCGGAGGGTATCGAGGAGCGGGTAGGTCGCACTCCAGCGGAGTGGCGGGGTGACTGCCTCAGCGACATCGCTTCCGCCAGGACCTCGAAACAGGAAGAGCAGGCCGCCAGGACGAAGGAACGCCTGTAGCGTCATCAGCACTTTGGGCTCAATTCTCACCGCTCGAATTGAGACGATATCGGTGGTTTCGTGGAGGTCTGGTCGGGAGAGCAACTCTTCGAAGCGTGACGTCTCGACTTGCGTATTTTCGAGCTGGAGCTCGCGCACGGCTTCCCTCAGGAAGACCGCCTTTCTGGTCTTCACTTCCACCATCCGCAGCTTCAGTCGCGGGGCGGCAAGCTTCAGCGGAATGGCAGGGGAGCCTCCGCCGGAGCCGGCATCGAGAAGCGTCACGGCGTCAGAGGGGAGATGACGCGCCGCGGCGACCGGTTCGAGAAGCAGGCGATCGATGGCTTCGTCTTCGCCACCGGGGGCCAACCGAAACGCGGTGAGGTTGACCCGCGCGTTCCATTTGGCCAGAAGCTGGTAATAGCCCTCGAGGCCGACCATCAGTTCCGGGCTGATGGTGAGATTGGCGTGCCTTGCCCGGCGGCCAAGCCGTTCGCGGAACTCACGCGCGTTCATTGAAAGACCGCTCCACATAAGCGCCGAGGACAGCAACGGCGGCCGGCGTCACGCCTGGAATCCGAAGGGCTTGTCCCAGGCTGGCCGGACGCACCTGCTCGAACCGCTGAACCATCTCGGTGGAGAGGCCAGGAACGCCTGAATAGGCGAATTCGTCAGGAATTTTGCGATCTTCCTGCCGTTTGGCGCGTTCCACTGCCTGCTCCTGCCGCAGCAGATATCCCTCGAACTTGACCGTGGTCTCCGCCGAAATAGCGTCGATGTGGCCGCAGTTCGAGGTGAGATCGACGGAGACTTCGCCCGCTGCCACAAGCGTGAAGAGGCGGACGTCTGGTTGCTTCAAGGCCTGGCTGGCCGGAACGCGGTCGCCGGATGCAACCCGCACCTTCACCTCGCGCAGGTGCGCAACATTCTTCGTGTAGCGATCGCGCCGCGCCGAAAATCGCTCCCAATCCTCATCGTCTATCAGTCCAGCAGCCCTGGCGGCCGGAGTCAGCCGCAGATCGGCATTGTCGATGCGAAGCATCAGCCGATACTCCGCCCTGGACGTGAACATCCGATAGGGTTCGAGACAGCCCTTGGTGATGAGGTCGTCGACCATGATGCCGATATAGGCCTGATCTCGGCCCAAAGTGAACGAAGGGGCGCTCCTTGCCGTTGCCGCCGCGTTCACACCCGCCAATAGCCCCTGGCCGGCAGCTTCTTCATAGCCGGACGTGCCATTGATCTGCCCAGCCAGGAATAGCCCCGGCAGACGACGAGATTGCAGGGAAGACGTCAACTCCGTGGGCTGAATGAAGTCGTACTCAATGGCGTAGCCAGGCCGTACCACCTTCGCGGACTCCAGTCCTGGCAACGAACGCACCAGGCGTTCCTGCGTGTCGGACGGCAGACTCATCGAATAGCCGTTCACATATATAAGGTCAGACGTCAGTCCTTCCGGCTCGAGGAACAACTGGTGGCGCTCCTTGTCTGGGAAGCGCATGACCTTGTCCTCCAGCGAGGGGCAATACCGAGGCCCGACGCCTTTGATCTGGCCGTTGAAGAGCGGAGAGAACTGGATGTTCTCTCGAACCAGCTTGTGCACGGTCTCCGTCGTGTGCAACAGCCAGCACTGCTCGCGATTCTTCAGGGGAGCGTCGGTCGAAAAGGAGAACGGAACGGGTTCGTCATCGCCGTGTTCCACGTGGAACACTCCCCGTTTCACGGCCTCCCCGAAATCGATCGACTTCCGGTCGAGCCTCGGAGGGGTGCCCGTCTTGAGTCGCCCCCATGCGAAACCAAATCCTTTCAGCGATTGAGCGAGGTCCACGGACGGCGGCTCATCGGCTCGTCCTGCAGGACGCTGCTCCAACCCCACGTGCACCAAACCGTTGAGGAATGTGCCGGTCGTGATGACCAGCGAGCGACAGCCCAGCTGCCGGCCATCTTCCAGGTTCAGGCCGACGACCTGGCCACCCCGAACGACAATCGACCCGGCGCGACCAAGAATCCACTCGATATTGGTCTGAGACCGGAGTAGCTCAGTAACCCATTGCGAATAAAGGTACTTATCGGCTTGAGCGCGCGGCGACCACACCGCCGGGCCCCGGCTGCGGTTGAGCAGTTTGAACTGAATTCCGGTCGCGTCGATCGCCTTGCCCATCAGTCCGCCGAGCGCATCGATCTCCCGAACCAGATGACCTTTTGCCGTCCCACCAATGGCTGGGTTGCACGGCATGTGTGCAACGGTGCTGTCGGACAGCGTGCAGAGGCCCACATGGCAGCCCAGGCGCGCTGCGGCCCACGCGGCTTCCACGCCGGCGTGCCCAGCTCCGACCACCAAAACATCGAAAAAAGTCATGGTATTACTGTATTAGATTCTATAAAGAGATGTATCGAGCCTGCTCTCACGCTACCACATGGGCCCCGACCGTACTGGCGCGAGGGTGCCCGGAGCGCGCGACCGCCTTTGCGCAGCGGCTACTTGCCGATACAGAAGCGTTCGAAGATGTGGCGGAGCAAATCGTCGGAGGTCCGGCGACCCGTCACCTCCTGCAGGCGCTCGAGTCCCTCCTGCACGTCGGCCAGCAGAAACTCTTCGGGCAAGGCGCCCGCGGATTCGGCGACGGCGAGTCGGCCGCGGAAGAGTGACGCGCGAGCCTGCTCGAGCAGCCGCACGTGACGCAGGTTGGTGACGAGCGGCAGATCGCGCGTGACGGGCGCGTGCGTCAGCGACTCCGCCAGCCGCGCGATCAGCGCCGCGATTCCGTCGCCGCGATGCACGGAGATCGGCACCACCTCCACTCCCGCCTCATCGTCCGGCCACGCCGCCGGCAGATCGATCTTGTTCGCCACGACCAGCCGCGGCTGCGTGCTCGTCGACGAGAGGGCGCGACGGTCGTCAGCGGACAACGGCCGAGACCGATCGATCACCACGACGGCGAGATCCGCAACGCGCAGCGACCCTTCGGTGCGCAACACGCCTTCGCGTTCGACCTCATCTTCCGAGTCGCGAAGCCCCGCCGTGTCGACCAGCTCGATGCAGAGGCCGGCGATGTCGACCCGCTCGGTGAGCAGGTCGCGGGTCGTCCCCGGCGCCGCATTCACGATCGCGCGATTGCTGTTCAGGAGCAGATTGAAGAGGCTCGACTTCCCGGCGTTCGGCGCACCGACCAGCGCCACCACCGCACCCTCGCGAAGGATGCGCCCACGCGCGGCGCCGGCCAGCAGCGCGTCGAGGCGCTGCACCACCGCGTCGAGGGCGTCGATCAATTCCCTGGGGTCGATGAAGTGATACCCCTCATCCGGAAAATCCAGCGAGGCCTCGAGCCGGGCCACGAGATCGAAGAGCTCTGTCTCGATCGCCGCAATCGCGGTCGTCAGCGTGCCTTCGAGCTGGTCGAATGCCGCGCGAGCCTGCAGCGGCGTGACCGCATCGATCAGATCGGCGACCGCTTCCGCCTGGATCAGATCGCGCTTCCCGTGAAGGAACCCGCGCAGCGTGAACTCGCCGGGCTCCGCCAGGCGCGCACCTGCGGCGATCGCGCCCTTCAGAATGCCGGCGAGAACGACCGGGCTGCCATGAGCGGAGATCTCGGCGATGTCCTCGCCGGTGTAGGAACGGGGCGCGGGAAACGTCGTCACCACGACTTCGTCGCGAACCTCGGAGTCGAGGCTCGCGGTCACTCGGCAGAACGTGGCCTGCCGGGGCTGGAAGGGAGATGGCCGGCCGACGAGGTTCTGGGCGATGCGGAAGGCATCCGCCCCGCTGAGACGAACAACCCCCAGTCCGCCTCGGCCCGGCGGGGTGGCGATGGCGACGATGGTGTCGGCAGTGGAGAACATCGCCCGCCCCGCGTGGGGCTTTACTGAACCGAGATGATGACGGTCTTCTCGAAGGCGTCGCCGATGCTCTCCGAGGCGATGCCCTTGATCTCCGACACCGCCAGATGGACGATGCGGCGTTCGTAAGGGTTGAGCGGACCGATCTCCTGCGCGAGGCCCGTGTTCTTCGCCTTCTCGCCCAGGAAGATGGCCATCTGCCGGAGTTCGGAGTCCTTGCCCTGGCGGTACCCCATGCAATCCACGACCAGGCGGCGCCCTTCGGTCGTCTCGTGGCGGTAGACCGCCGAGACGATGTGCTGCAGGGCAGCCAGCGCCTCTCCCTGACGACGGGTCAGGAGGTTTCCATCCTCGCCGTCCAGGTTGATCCGGAGGCCGTCAGGCATGTCTTCGGGCGAGGCCGTCAGCTGCAGGCCCATCTTCTCGGCCAGAGTCTGAACAAAGGCGGCGATCTCGGTGCTATTGGCCATGGCGTCTCTCAACTCTTCGCTGCTTTCGCCGGCTGCGGCAGCAGGTTCGTGGTCAGGTACTGCTGACCGATGGCCCACAGATTACTGATAGTCCAGTAGATCACCAAGCCGCTCGGGTAGGACAGGAACATGAACGTGAACATCAGCGGCATGATCATCATCACGCGCTGCTGGACCGGGTCGGCCGAGGTCGGGGTGATCTTCTGCTGCCAGAACATCGTCGCGCCCATCAGGATCGGCGTGATGTAGAGCGGGTCGGGCCGCGACAGGTCGACAATCCATCCGAAGAAATCGGCGCCGCGAATCTCGATGGCCTGCGAAAGCATCGCGTAGAACGCGAAGAGGAACGGCATGGTGAGCAGCATCGGTACGCAGCCGCTGGCCGGGTTGACGCCCTTTTCCTTGTAGAGCGCCATCACCTCTTCGTTCATCTTCTGCCGCTGAGGGTCGGTAATCTTGAACTTCTCGTACCGCGCCTGGATGGCCTTCATCTGCGGCTGAATCTCCTGCATCTTGCGCATGGAGCTCACCGACTTCTGGCGGAGCGGGAACATCGCCAGGTTGATCAGGATCGTCAGCGCGACGATCGCCCATCCCCAGTTGCCGACGTACTGGTGCACCCACTTCAGCGCGCCCAGCAGCGGCACCGCCAGCCACGAGAACATGCCAAAGTTGATGACGCGCACCATCTCGGTGTCCATGGCGCGCAACTGGTCGAAGGCCTTGGGCCCGAAGAAGAATCGCTGAGTGGCCTGTGGCGTGTCGAAGGTCACGCCGAAGGCCACGTAGTGACCGGCCGCCGCGCCCTCGGTCTTGGCAGGCACCAGGAACGGCGTGTGATCGAAACGGAGCGCGGCCGGGTTGGCCTTGTCGTTCAGGACCAGCGCCGTGAAGTAGTGGTCGTCGATGCCGGCGTACAGGAACGGGCCGGTCTCGGTCGCCGGCGCCGTCGCCGTCAGCCTGGCGACGGACCCATCGCGATGCACCAGGGCCTGCGCCGGGGTCGAGTAGTTCGGAGACAGGAACCCGCCTCTCGGCGAGTAGGCGATGTCGTCGCCCAGGCCAGGACCCCAGTCGAGACCGGGGTTCAGCACCTGCTCGCCCCTCCTCGCCTGCACACTCACGGCCACGATGTAGCCGTCCGGCTCCATCGTGAACGACTTGGTCACGTGGAAGCCCTCCGCATCCTGCCACTCGAACGCCACGGTCGCCGGGGACGAGGTGGCATCCACCGACGCGGGGGACTGGCTGCGATAGAGGCCCCCGTTCGCCTTGGACGTCAGGACCGGGTCATCGAGACGGAGCGAGAACGGCGTCAGGGCGTTGTTCACGTTCTCGGCCGCAGGCACGAGGTCGAGGGGCTGACCGTTGTCGTTCTTGTAGTCCTTCAGCACCCAGTGCCGCAGTCGGGCCCCACGGTTGGAGAACACGGCCCGCACGGTGCGGGTTTCCACCGTGATGTCGCGCTCGTCGCCCTCGCCGACCAGCACCGGACCAGAGGCAGTCCCCGGAGCAGGCGTCGGAGTAGCGGGAGGCTGGGCGGCCACGGCGGCCGATCCGGCCACGCCGGGTGTGCTCAGGGCCGGCGCCTGGGCGCCCGCTGGCTTCGGCGGAGGAGGCGCAAAATAGGTCTGGTAGACGAACAGCACCAGAAAGGAAAGGGAGATGGCTAGAAGAACGCGGCGTTCCATGGAATGACGGGGCCGTTACTCTCGGAGGAAATTACTGGGACGTGTGGCGGTGAGGCACGGGGTCGAGACCATGGCCTCCCAGGGGGTGACAGCGGCCGAGGCGACAGGCGCCCAACCAGCTTCCGCGCAGGAGGCCGAATCGTGCAATAGCCTCCGACGTGTAGTCGGCGCAGCCTGGCACGTAGCGGCAGCTGCCGGTAAACCACGGAGAAAGCAGCACTTTATACGCGCGAATGAGGGCGAGACCCACGCGGGCCGGGCCGGACGGGTCGGGGTCGCTGAGGCTCATCCCGACGTTCGAGGAGCGCTCGGAATTCGGCCTCGAGGGTGACATAGGGCGCATCGAGCATCTCCCGGCGAGCAACGATGACCACATCGATACCGCCGGTCGGCTTGTGGTGGCGAAACAGTTCGCGAACGAGGCGTTTGGCCCGGTTCCTGTCGACGGCCGGGCCCATCTTCCGGGTGGCGGCGATGCCGAGCCTGGCGGCAGGCCGCCCATTGGCCCCGACGAACATCGTCATCAGGCGTCCTGATAGACGACGTCCGCCATCGTAGAGTCGTTCGAAATCTTCGCGCGTCCGGATGTGTTCGTCGGCGCGAAAGCGCGGCATTGCCTATCTTTCGTCGGACACCGTCAGGCGCTTGCGGCCCTTGGCGCGCCGACGCTTGATGACCTGTCGCCCGTCCTTGGTCGCCATTCGGACCAGAAAACCGTGGGTTTTTGCCCGCCGGCGGTTATTCGGCTGAAACGTACGCTTGCCCTTCTTGGATCTCGCCATATTTTTCCTCGGAACGAACCTCCGATTGTATGCCCCTTAGTCGAAGCCTGTAAAGGGGCAACGCCGTGCTAGAGTGAGCTTTCGTCTGTCCGAGTTTTCCACACCTGTGGAAAAACTTGTGGAAAAGACTAAGGATCTGACGGGATCCAACATCCGACGTCCGGCGTTTCTGCCGAAATTGGCCGGCGAATGCCCGCTTTTACCGCCTTCACCACTCAAGCCTGCTGATGCCCGCCACGACCATCTGGGACCAGATCCTCACGCTCATCGAGGGCAAGGTTGGCCCCCATAGCTTCTCGACCTGGTTCAAGCCGACGTCGCTCAAGGCCGATCAGGACCGGGCATTGGTCGTTCGTGTGCCGGCCCCGCTTTACGTGGAGTGGCTGCCCCGGCACTACTCGGTCGTGCTGGCCGAGGCTCTGGCCGAGGTTGGCCGGCCGCAGGTGCAGCTCGTCTTCGAGGTCGAGGCAGAAGCCCAGCCTACACCGCCAGCGGCCGCCTCGGCCAGTTTTTCCGTCCCGGCGGCGCCCATAGCCGAAGTTCCAGCCCAGGTGTCGTTCACGGCCCAACCCAGGCAGGCGGCCCTGCCAGCGGCAGTGATTCCCGGGGGATTGAATCCCCGCTACACCTTCGACACCTTCATCGTCGGCCCCTCGAACCAGTTCGCCCACGCCGCCTGCCGGGCGGTCGCGGAAGCGCCCTCGCGGTCCTACAACCCGCTCTTCATCTATGGCGGCGTCGGCCTGGGCAAGACCCACTTGATGCACGCCATCGGTCATTACGTGGTCCAGCACAATCCGGCGCTGACGCTCACCTACATCTCGTCCGAGCGGTTCATGAACGAGATGATCAATGCCGTGCGGTTCGACCGCATCCTCGAGTTCCGATCCCGGTATCGCAGCGTGGACGTGCTCCTGGTGGACGACATCCAGTTCGTCTCGGGCAAGGAAGGCACCCAGACGGAGTTCTTCCACACCTTCAACGCCCTGCACGACGCGCAGAAGCAGATCGTCATCAGCAGCGACCGGCCGCCACACGAGATCCCCGCGCTCGAGGAGCGTCTGCGCTCCCGCTTCGAATGGGGCCTGATCGCCGACATTCAGCCGCCGGACATCGAGACCAAGACCGCGATTCTGAAGAAGAAGGCGGAAACCGAGGCGGTGCCGCTGCCCGACAACGTCGCGTTGTACATCGCCAGCCGCATCAAGTCCAACATCCGGGAGCTCGAAGGTTCGCTCATCCGGCTGCTGGCCTACGCCTCGCTGACCGGCCGGCCGCTGACCATCGAACTCGCGCAGGATGTGCTGAAGAACGTCATCGACCACGACGAGCGGGCGGTCACCATCGAGCAGATCCAGAAGTTCGTGGCCGAGTACTACCAGTTGAAACTGCACGACCTCAAGTCGCGCAACAACTCGAAGTCGGTGGCGATGCCGCGTCAGATTGCGATGTATCTGTGCAAGATGCTGACGCACGCCTCGCTGCCGGAGATCGGCCGCAGCTTCGGCGGCAAGCATCACTCCACCGTCATCCACTCGATCAAGAAAGTGGACGAGATGCGGAAGAAGAATCCCGAATTCCACAGCCTGGTCGGGAACTTCATCGAATCGTTCAAGTAGCTCCACAGCTCGATCCGACACAAGCTGTGGACGCCTGTGCATGGGGCGAAAGCCCCCTCGGCCGCACCCTTTCCGTGCACATCTCGAGCACAGAAAAATGCACAGCCTAAGCTACTGATAGATAAGGCTTTATTTGCGCAGGAAATTTCCTCCGCACCACCTACTTCCTGTATAATTTCTTATCTTCGCCTTTTCTCTTTTCCCCAGAGGTTAAGCAGCACATGGAACTGGTCGCCCGAAAAGCGGATCTTGTGCGTGAACTGCAATTCTTCCAGCAGATCGTCGAGCGCAAGAACACGATTCCCATTCTGGCGAACGTGCTCATCGAAGCGACGGGCAACGAGATCACGCTCCTGGCCACCGACCTCGAAGTGACCCTTCGCAGCCGGGCCGAGGCTGCGGTGTCGCGTCATGGCGCGGTGACGCTGCCGGCGAAGAAGCTGTACGAAGTGGTGCGGGCGCTGCCGGATGGCGACGTCAACATCGAAACCGAAAAGGGCGGCACCGGCGTGAAGGTCTCGGGCGGGCAGTTCAGCTCGCGCATGCCGACGCTGCCGCGCGAGGACTTCCCGACCATCACCGAGCCTCCGGGCATCGCCAGGGCCACGCTCAAGGGATCCACGCTCCGGCAGATGATCGCCAAGACCCAGTTCGCCATCACCGGCGAGGACACGCGCTACTACCTGAATGGCGCCCTGTTCGTGTTGAAGCCGGACCAGATGACGTTCGTGGCCACCGACGGCCACCGCCTGGCGCTGGTCCACGCCGACCGTGAAGGCAAGAACAAGGGCGACGAGGTGAAGGCGATCCTGCCGCGCAAGGCGCTGGCCGAACTCGGCCGGCTCCTCGCCGAGAACAGCGACGTCGACGTGCAGTACGAGCGCGGCGAGAATCATCTGTTCTTCGAGATCGGGCCGCGCCTGCTGATGTCGCGCATGATCGACGGGCAGTTTCCGGCCTACGAGAAGGTCGTGCCGAAAGGCAACGACAAGCACATCGAGTTCGAGCGCGATCGCCTCACCAGCGCGGTCCGCCGCGTCGCCCTGCTCTCGAACGAGCGATCCCGCGCGGTCAAGTTCCTCGTCGAGAAGGGCAAGGTCGTCGTGACCTCGAGCAGCCCGGAGTTCGGCGAAGCCCGCGAACCGATCGCGGTGGACTACGACGGCCCCGAGATCACGATCTGCTTCAACGCGCAGTACGTGCTGGACTTCCTTGGCGCCGTCGAATCCGACATCGTCGCGCTCGACCTCAAGGACGATGTGAGCCAGGCGGTGATGAAGCCGGTGGGTGTCGAAGGCTACGACTACACCTACGTGATCATGCCGATGCGGGTGTGACCACGGGACCAGGATCAGGGAGAGAAAGAAGCAGCGTGTCAGAGATCGAACAGACGGCAGGGAACGGCGGAGCCACGCCAGATTACGGCGCCGAGAGCATCAAGGTCCTCGAAGGGCTTGAAGCGGTTCGCAAGCGCCCGGCGATGTACATCGGGTCGACCGGGCCCGGCGGGCTTCATCACCTCGTGTACGAAATCGTCGACAACTCGATCGACGAAGCCCTGGCGGGTTACTGCACCGAGATCAGCGTCACCATCCATATCGACAACTCGATCACGGTGGTCGACAACGGCCGTGGCATTCCGACGGATATGCACACGAGCGGCAAATCGGCCGCCGAAGTCGTCCTGACCGTCCTGCACGCCGGTGGCAAGTTCGACAACGAGAGCTACAAGGTTTCCGGCGGCCTCCACGGTGTGGGTTCATCGGTCGTCAACGCCCTGTCGGAACGCCTGGAACTGGAAATCTGGCGGAACGATCAGGTCTACCAGCAGACCTACGAACGCGGCGCGCCGCTCGCCTCGCTCGGGATCACGGGCACCACGAAGCGCCGCGGCACGAAGATCACCTTCAAGCCGGACAACCAGATCTTCGAGACCACCGAGTTCAGTTTCGACACGCTGGCCCAGCGCCTGCGCGAACTCGCCTTCCTGAATGCCGGGCTGCTCATCACCATCGATGACGAGCGCGACGGCAAGGCCCACCGCTTCCACTACGAAGGCGGCATCGTCTCGTTCGTCGAGCACCTGAACAAGAACAAGGGCATCGTCAACGAGAAGGCCATCTACATGCACGGCAAGCGCGAAGGCATCGATGCCGAGATCGCGCTGCAGTGGAACGACAGCTACAACCCGCAGGAATACTCGTTCGCGAACAACATCAACACCCACGAGGGCGGCACCCACCTGTCTGGCTTTCGGGCAGCGCTCACGCGCACGATCAATGCCTACGCGGCGAGGAACAACCTCACCAAGGACCTGAAGGACGCGACGATCAGTGGCGACGACATCCGCGAGGGGATGACGGCGGTCATCAGCGTCAAGCTCCCGCAGCCGCAGTTCGAGGGCCAGACCAAGACCAAACTCGGCAACACCGAAGTCAAGGGCATCGTCGAGACCATCATCAACGACAAGCTGGGGGCGTTCCTCGAGGAGAACCCGGCGGTCGCCAAGCGTGTGGTGTCGAAGGCGGCCGAAGCCGCACGCGCCCGTGAGGCGGCCCGTAAGGCCCGCGACCTCGTGCGCCGCAAGGGTGCGCTCGACGGCAGTTCACTGCCGGGCAAGCTGGCGGATTGCCAGGAGCGGGATCCGGCGCTGTCCGAGATCTACATCGTCGAGGGCGAATCGGCCGGCGGCTCGGCGAAGCAGGGCCGCGATCGCCGCTTCCAGGCGATCCTGCCGATCAAGGGCAAGATCCTGAACGTCGAACGGGCGCGGCTCGATCGCATGCTCAGCTCCGACGAAATCAAGACCATGATCGCGGCGCTCGGATGCGGCATCGGCGTCGAGGACTTCGACATCGAGAAGCTGCGGTATCACCGCATCATCATCATGACGGACGCGGACGTCGACGGCTCGCACATCCGCACGCTGCTGCTGACGTTCTTCTACCGGCAGATGTCGCCGCTGGTGGAACGCGGGCACATCTTCATCGCCCAGCCGCCGCTGTTCCGCGCCAAGCGCGGGCGGGTGGAGACCTTCATCAAGGACGAACGCTCGCTCGAGAACTACCTGGTGCACCGGGCGGTCGAGTCGCGCATCGTCAAGTTCGCGGACGGCAGCGAGCTGTTCGGGCCAACGCTCGAGAAGGCGCTCCACGGCATCATCGGCTATCAGAAGGTGCTGCAGGTCGTGCAGCGCCGTGGTCATCAGCGTGACGTCGTCGAGGCCCTGCTGGATCGCGAGGTCCGGGATCGATCGTTCTTCGACGTCGAGGAGCAGGTCGCGACGCTCGCCGCCCAGCTCAAGACGGTGCAGCGCGACGTCACGGTGGTCAGGGACGAGGAACACAACACCTTCGCGTTGCGGATCGAGGATCGCTCGTCCGGCTACCCGCGCATCATCACGCTGGGCGTGGACTTCGTGCTGTCGGGCGAGTACCGCGCGCTCAGCGCCAGCTACGCCGACATCGCCGAGGTGGTGCGGTCCATCCGCCGTGGCGCCGTCGAAGTCCGGGTGATGGCCGCCGACAAGGGCGCCGACAAGGCAGAGGAGGAACCGGTCGACGAACAACCGGAACCCGTCGACGCCGGCGGCGACACACCGGAGGCCGCGGCTGCGGCGCCGGTCGCCGGCCGCAAGGAACAGGGTCCGGTCTTCGTCGCGACCCTCGACGACATGGTCGAGCACTTCATCGCGCTCGGCCGCAAGGGCATCGCCGTGAACCGCTACAAGGGTCTCGGCGAGATGAATCCGGACACGCTGTGGGCGACCACCATGAACCCGGAAACGCGCACGCTGCTGCAGGTCAGGGCGGAGGACCGCACCGAGGCCGATCAGATGTTCACGACGTTGATGGGCGACCAGGTCGAGCCGCGCCGCAAGTTCATCGAAGACAACGCGCTCGACGTCCGCAACCTCGATATCTGACGTGAGCCGGGTTCGCGCGCCCGCCTCCCGCACCTAGACAGACATGGCCACCACCGACATCCGAATCCCCGTCAACATCGAAGACGAGATGAAGCGCTCGTACCTCGATTACGCGATGAGCGTGATCATCGGTCGCGCGCTCCCTGACGTGCGGGATGGTCTCAAGCCCGCGCACCGTCGCGTCCTCTACGCGATGCGGCAGATGGGGTTGGCGAGCAACCGCGCCTATCGCAAGTGCGCGAAGGTCATCGGCGAGGTCATCGGCAACTACCACCCGCACGGTGACGCCCCCGCCTACGACACCCTGGTCCGCCTGGCGCAGGACTTCAACATGCGCTACACCCTGGTCGACGGCCAGGGCAACTTCGGCTCGGTCGACGGCGACCCGCCCGCGGCCTACCGCTATACGGAGGCCCGCCTCGAGGCACTCGCCGAGGCGATGATGGAGGACCTCGAGAAGGACACCGTCGACTTCGTCCCCAACTTCGACGAGACGACGCACGAGCCGACGGTCCTGCCGACGGCGTATCCGAACCTGCTGGTCAACGGCTCCACCGGCATTGCCGTGGGCATGGCCACCAACATCCCGCCGCACAACATGCGGGAGGTGATTGACGCAGTTCTCTGGATCATCGAGCAGACGCTGATGGCGCCAGCCGATGCCCCGAAACTGTCGCGCGAGCAGAAGCTGAAGGAGATGCTCCGCATCGTCCCGGGCCCTGACTTCCCGACCGGCGGCACCATCGTCGGCCGCCGCGGCATCCGGGACGCCTACATGACCGGACGCGGCGGCATCCAGGTGCGCGCCAAGGCCGAGATCGAGGTGAAGAAGGGCGATCGCCTCCAGATCGTGGTCACCGAGATTCCGTACCAGGTCAACAAGAAGAACCTGCTCGAGCGGATGGCCGACCTCGTGCGCGAGAAGACCATCGAGGGGATCTCCGACATCCGCGACGAGTCGGACCGCGACGGCATGCGGATCGTCATCGAGCTGAAGCGCGGAGAAGTCGGCGAGGTGGTGCTGAACAACCTCTACAAGCACACCCAGCTGCAGCAGACCTTCGGCATCATCCTGCTGGCGATCGTCGGCCAGCGGCCCCGCGTCCTGAACCTGCTCGAGATCATCGAGCACTTCATCGAGTTCCGGCGCGAAGTCGTGCGCCGGCGGACCGAGTTCGAGCTGCGGAAGGCCGAGGCCCGCGCCCACATCCTCGAAGGGCTGCGGATCGCGCTGGATCACCTCGACGCGGTGATCACCCTGATTCGCAACTCGAAGAACCCGGCCGAGGCCAAGATCGGCCTCGTCACGCAGTTCGGCCTGAGCGAGATCCAGGCGCAGGCCATCCTCGACATGCAGCTGCAGCGGCTGACCGGCCTCGAGCGCCAGAAGATTCTCGACGAGCTGGCGGAGCTGATGAAGCTGATCGAGCGTCTCCGCGCGATCCTCGCCAACCAGCAGCTGCTGCTCAAGATCATCGTCGACGAGCTGAAGGCGGTGCAGGAGAAGTTCGAGGATCCGCGCCGCACGATCATCATCGAGGACGAGAGCGACTTCAGCATCGAGGACCTGATCGCCGACGAGGATGTCGCGGTCACGGTCACCGATACCGGCTACATCAAGCGCACTCCGATCTCGACCTACCGCAACCAGCGGCGGGGCGGCAAGGGCCGCATCGGCATGCGGACGCGCGAGGAGGACATGGTCAACCACCTCTTCGTCGCCTCGACGCATTCGTTCCTGATGATCTTCTCGGACCGCGGCCGGGCCTACTGGCTGAAGGTCCACGAGATCCCGGACGTCGGCGCCGACGGCCGCGGCAAGTCGATCGCCAACCTGGTCCAGATGGAAGCCGGCGAGAAGATCGCGTCGATGATCTCGCTGCGACAGTTCGACGACACTCACTTCATCGTGATGGGCACCCGCAAGGGCACGGTCAAGAAGACCGAGCTCTCGGCGTTCAGCAACCCCCGCGCCGGCGGCATCATCGCGATGGGCATCGAGGACGGCGACGCCGTCATGAGCGTGCAGCTCTCGGATGGCCAGAGCGAGGTGTTCATCGGCACGCGCGACGGCATGGCGATCCGCTTCCCCGAAGACGACGTCCGCTCGATGGGCCGCACGGCCTACGGCGTCCGCGGCATCCAGTTGCGCGAGGGCGACGAAGTGGTGGCGATGGAAGTGGTCAAGCCGGGCGGGACGCTGCTGACCGTCACCGAGCAGGGCTACGGCAAGCAGACCAACCTGGTCGAGTATCGGGTCCAGGGCCGTGGCGGCTACGGGCTCAAGAACATCGAGATCACCGACAAGAACGGCAGGGTGGTCAGCATCGCGCAGGTGAACGAGGACCAGGAGTTGCTGGTCATCACCGAGCAGGGCAAGATGCTGCGCACGCCGGTCAACCAGATTCGCACGATCGGCCGGGCCACGCAGGGCGTGCGCCTGATGGACCTCGAGGCGCCGGACAAGGTGGTTTCCATCGCGCTCGTGGCCAAGACGGAAGAGGAAGTGCTTGACGATGCACCGGTGGTCGCGGAGCCCGAGGAGCCGTCAGGCGAATCCGGCCCCGCCGAGCCGGTGTAGCACTCGAATCCGGACTGCACACTGGGAGGCATGATGGCCAGGTCACGCTCGCGCACCACGCCTGAAGTTCACGACCACGCTGCTGTTGATCGCGGTGGCGCTGCTCGACGCCGCCTGCTCGCGGCCGCCAGAGCAGCAGATGCTCAACCAGTTCTTCCGGGCGGCGCGCTCACGCGACAACGCCAGCGTGGCGATGATGTCCGCGGTCACGCTCGACCCCAGGACCCAGGGGTCGGTGGAGGACTTCAGCATCACCAGCGTCGCGCCCGAGCAACGGACGCCGATCAACCTGCAGGCCCTGCTGGACGCCGCCGAACAGGCGCGCGTCGCCGAGGCCGAGTTCCAACAGCAGAAGCGCACCTACTCGAACGCCAACCTCAAGACCATCGAGGAGATCCTGAAGCTCGAGAGCGACCCGACCGCCAAGCTCACGCCGAAGCAGGCCGAAGTGAAGCCGGTCTGGGACAAGTGGCGCGCCGACACCGCGACCTTCGTCAGGAACCTGACCGCCGCCCGCGCCGCGGTGACCACCGCCTCGGGTCCCGTCGAAGCCTCGCTCACTCAGCCCGGGCAGCCGAAGTTCGACGTGAAGACGTTCCAGGGCGACATGGTCAGCAAGGACGTCGCCATCAAAGCCACGTTCAAGAGCCCGGAGGGACAGACCTCCGACAAGGATCTCGTGGTGACGCTGTCGCGAGCGGTCGGCACCCAGGCAGGGGCCAACCGCGAAGGGAAGTGGATTATCACGAAGATCGCCGGCCTGTAGCTCAGGCCAGCTCGAGCTTTGCGAACTTCGCGCGGAGCGTCTTCGCGCCAACGGTGACGAATCGGACGACCAGCTTCTGGTCGTCCTCCAGGTCTTCCACGCTCATAATCGTGCCGACGCCGAACTGGTTGTGCTTCACGCGCACGCCAGGACGGAGTCCGCCGCCGGTCTGATCTTCGCTTTCATACATGAATGGGGGCGGGTCCTCGCGCACGCGATCGGGTCTTCTTGCTGGGGCGCGGCCGTAGGGATTCGCTCGATACTCCCATCCGTTGCCGCGCTGTGGTCGATACGACGAAGTCGTGGAGAACTCCTGCTCGACGAGGTCGGCAGGAATCTCTTCGATGAAGCGCGACGGTTCGGTCGACTGGTACTCGCCGAACACCCGGCGGCGCGCCGCGCTCGTCAGCACCAGCCGCTTCCGCGCGCGGGTGATGCCGACATAGCAGATGCGGCGCTCTTCTTCCATCTCCGCTTCGTCCTCGCGCGAGCGGGAGTGCGGGAACAGGCCTTCCTCGAGACCGGCCATCACCACCACCGGGAACTCCAGGCCCTTCGCCGAGTGCAGCGTCATCATCAGCACCCGAGCGTTCTCGCGGCCCTGCTCCTTGTCCACGTCGGACAGCAGCGACAGACGGTCGACGAAGCCGCCGAGCGACGTCTCCAGCTCGTTGGTCTCGTACTCACGGGCGGCCGAGACGAGCTCCATCAGGTTCTCGATCCGTCCCTGCGATTCTTCGCTGCGGTCCTCGCGGAGATCGCGCAGATAGCCCGACTGGTCGAGCGCCTTGCCGAGGGTGATCGCCACGGTGTCGCGGCGCGCGAGGTCGGCGAGGGAGGTGATCAGATCCCTGAAGGCGGCGAGCGACGCCACCTGACGGCCGTTGAGCAGCCGCTGGTCAACGGCGGTGACCAGCCTCGACCACAGCGAGTTCGACGTGATCGTCGGCTGGAGGCCCGCCAGCAGCGGCGGCAGGTTCTCGTCCACCTGGCTCGCATCCACCTGCTCGAGCGCGTCCATCACTCCCTTGCCGATGCCACGAGGCGGGGTGTTGATGATGCGGCGCAACGCCACGTCGTCGTGCGGGTTGAGGATCAGCTTGAGGTAGCTCGAGCGCATCCTTGATTTCGCGGCGCTCGTAGAAGCCGACGCCGCCCAGAATCTTGTAGGGAATGCCCGCCGAGCGGAGGGCGTCTTCCACCGAGCGCGACTGGGCGTTGGTCCGATAGAGCACCGCCATCGTCGCATTGACGTCGTCCTGGATGGTGGTGCGCGCGACGCGCGTGATGAACTCGGCCTCCTCGAGCTCGTCAGTCGCCCGGAAGTAGGTGATCTTGACGCCGCCCTTCTGGTCGGTCCACAGCGCCTTCTCCTTGCGGTTGCGGTTGTTCGCGATCACCGCCGAGGCCGCATCGAGAATCACCTGCGTGGAGCGATAGTTGCGCTCCAGCCGCACCACCACGGCTTCGGGGAAGTCCTGCTCGAAGTCCATGATGTTGCGCAGGTCCGCGCCGCGCCACTTGTAGATGGACTGATCGGGGTCGCCGACGACGGCCAGGTTCCGGTGAAAGCCGGCGAGATGCTTCACCAGCAGGTACTGCGGCCGGTTGGTGTCCTGATACTCGTCCACCATCACGAACTTGAAGCGCTGCGCATAGCGGTCGCGCAAGGCGGGCGAGCGCTCGAACAGGTCGACCGACTTCAGCAGCAGGTCGTCGAAATCGAGCGCGCTGGCTTCGGTGAGGGCCTTGGTATAGCCGGCGAACAGCCGCCCGATCTCGCGATCCCTCGGGTTCCAGGTGTTCTCGAAACTGTCGGGCCCTTCCATGCGGTTCTTGGCATGGCTGATCCGGCCCAGCACCATCCTCGGCTGGTAGGTCGCGTCGTCGAGGTTGTATTCCTTGATCAGTTGCTTGATGACGGACTGCTGGTCGGCGGTGTCGTAGATCGTGAAGTCGCGGCTGAGACCGATGTGCGGCGCTTCCCGCCGCAGCAGGCGCGCGCACAGTGAATGGAACGTGGAAATCCACATCGACCGGCAGTCGATGTCGAGCAACCCCTCGACACGTTCCCGCATCTCGGCGGCGGCCTTGTTGGTGAAGGTGACCGCGATGATCTCTTCGGGCCGGGCGATCCGCTCGGAAACCAGATAGGCGATGCGATGCGCGATCACGCGGGTCTTGCCGGAGCCGGCGCCCGCGAGGATCAGCAGCGCGCCTTCGGTATGACGAACCGCGTCTTGTTGTTCTGCGTTGAGGGAAGAGAGGAGATCCAACCTTCCTATTCTACCGTGACGCTCTTGGCGAGATTCCTCGGCTGATCGACATCGCATCCGCGGCGGACCGCGATGTGATACGCAAGCAGTTGGAGCGGAATGGTCATGGCGACCGCGGTGAGCAGCGAATTCGTCGCAGGAATTGCCACCACGGCGTCAATCGCCGGATCCAGCAGCTCATCCAAGGTGTGATCGCCCTCGGTGGTGATGGCAATCACCGAGCCGCCACGCGCCTTTGCCTCCTGGATGTTGCCCAGCATCTTCTCGAACACCCGGTCGTGTGGCGCAATCGCGACCACCGGCATGGCCTCGTCGATGAGCGCGATCGGGCCATGCTTCATCTCGCCGGCCGGATAGCCCTCGGCGTGGATGTAGGAAATCTCCTTCAGCTTGAGCGCGCCTTCGAGTGCAATCGGATAGTTCACGCCGCGGCCGAGGAACAGGAAATCCGCGCGGTTGTAGAAGCGGGCCGCCACCTCCTCCATCACCTTGGACGCCTTGAGCGCGCCCTCGACGATCCTGGGCAGGTCCATCAGCGACTCGATGCGCGGCGCGACGTTCGGCCTCCGACATGGTCTGCCGCACTTCGGCCAGCTTCAACGCCAGCAGATACAGCGCAACCAGCTGCGTGGTGAACGCCTTGGTCGAGGCGACGCCAATCTCCGGTCCGGCGTGCGTGTAGATGGTGCCCTCGGCTTCGCGCGTGGCCATGCTGCCGACGACGTTGCAGATGGCGAGGCTGCGCGCGCCCTTGCCCTTGGCCTCGCGGAGCGCGGCGAGCGTGTCGGCGGTTTCTCCCGACTGCGTGATCGCCACGGCGAGGGTGCGGTTGGTGACGAGCGGGTCGCGATAGCGGAACTCGGATCCGTAGTCGACCTCGACGGGAATCCGGGCCAGCTCCTCGATCATGAACTTGCCGACGAGCGCGGCGTGCCACGACGTCCCGCACGCGACGATCGTCACCTTGTCGATGGCCGCGAGATCGGCGGCGGAGATCGTGATCTCCTCGAGGAACGTCTGCGCCGAGTCGACCGACACGCGGCCCAGGATCGTCTCGCGCAGCGCGTGCGGCTGCTCGACGATCTCCTTCAGCATGAAGTGCTTGAATCCGGCCTTTTCGGCCATCACCGGATCCCAGGTCACCCGGGTCGGGACGTGGTGCTTCACCTCGCCATCGAGCGATCGGAACGCCGCGCCCTCGGACGTGACCACGACCATCTCGCGATCGTCCATGAACACCACGTTGCGGGTGTGGGCAAGGATGGCGGGCACGTCGCTGGCGACGAAGTATTCGCCGTCACCCAGGCCGACGACAATCGGGGGCCCGTTGCGAACCGCGACGAGCTTGTTCGGATCGTCGGCCGACAACAGCACGAGCGCGAACAACCCGCGCATGCGGGTCATGGCCCGCAGCACCGCGGCCTCGAGGCCGTCATCACGCCACTGGTCCTGCACCAGGTGCGCGACCACCTCGGTATCGGTCTCCGACTCGAATCGATGACCTTTGGCCACCAGTTCCCGCTTCAGCTCGAGGTAGTTCTCGATGATGCCGTTGTGCACCACGACAATGCGGCCGCTGCCGTCACGGTGGGGATGGGCGTTCTCCTCGGTCGGGCGCCCATGCGTGGCCCACCGCGTATGGCCGAGACCGTAGTCCCCTTCGAGGGGGTGCTTCAAGATGGATTGCTCGAGATTGGCGAGCTTTCCCGCGCTGCGGCGCACCTCCATCACGCCGTCCTTGACGACGGCGATGCCGGCGGAGTCGTAGCCGCGATACTCGAGGCGCTTCAGCCCGTCCAGGATGATGGGAACGACGGGCCGTGGACCGATGTAACCGATGATGCCGCACATAGGAATCCCTGAGTCTATTTCGTCCGGGCCGGCTCGGCAGCCTTTCTCTTCGCCACCCAGCCTTCCTTGTTTTCCTGCCTCGAGCGCGCCACGGCCAGGGCTCCGGGCGGTACGTCGGCCGTGATCGCGGACCCAGCGGCCACATAGGCGTGATCGCCGATGGTCACCGGCGCCACGAGCGTGGAATCGCTCCCGACGAACGCGCCCTTGCCGATCGTCGTCTGATGCTTCCTGGTGCCGTCGTAGTTGCAGGTGATGGCGCCGGCGCCGATGTTGGCGCCCTCCCCGATGGTGGCATCGCCGAGATAGGAGAGGTGGTTGGCCTTGGCTCCGGCCCCCATCGTCGTCTTCTTCAGCTCGACGAAATTGCCCACCTTGCACCCCTCGCCGAGGACCGATTCGGGCCGCAGGTGCGCGAAGGGCCCGATGTGGGAGCCGGCGCCGATGGTGGAGTCGACGATCAGGCAGTGGTCGAGGATGGTGACCCGATCCCCGACCGTGGCGTTGACGAGGCGGACGCCCGGGCGCACTTCACAGGCGGCGCCGATCTTCGTCGAACCCTCGAGGTGCACGCCGGGATGGAGGACCGTGTCCTGGCCGACCTCGACGTCCACGTCCACGTAGGTGGTCGCCGGGTCCACCAGCGTGACCCCGGCCGCCATCAGTTCTTCGTTCTTCTGCTGTCGAACCATGCGGCTCACCTCTGCCAACTCGCTGCGGCTGTTGATGCCGCGAATCTCGCCGGCGTTCGCCACGGTCCACGTGGCCACTGGCCGACGCTGTCGCCGGTAGATGGCGATCAGGTCGGGTAGGTAATACTCGCCTTGCGCATTCTGGGCCCCGATGGTCCGCAAGGCGTCGAACAGCCGATCCAGGTCGAAGGCGTAGATCCCGGAGTTGATCTCCTTGATTTCGCGCTCCGCCGGCGAGGCGTCGCGCTCTTCCACGATCCGGGTCACTTCGCCCCCGGTCCGCACGATCCGCCCGTAGCCGTAGGGGCGGTCCAGCGTCGCCGTGATGACGGTGGCGGCGGCGTTGGCCGCGCGATGGCTGGCGAGCAGCGACCGAAGGGTCTGGCCCGAAAGGAACGGCACATCTCCGGAGAGCAGGACCACCGTTCCCGATTTGCCAGCCAGAGCCGGCTCGGCCTGAAGGAGCGCGTGGCCGGTGCCCAGCTGCGGCTCCTGGACGACGGTCATAATGTTTGGGCTATGACCTAAATGAGCGATGAGTCTGTCGGCTTCATGGCCGACCACCACCGTGATCGACGCAGGCTCCAGAGCTGAGGCGGCCCGGAGCACGTGGTCGATCAGGGAAACACCCGCCGCCTGGTGCAGGACTTTTGGCAGCGCCGATCGCATTCGGGTGCCCTTGCCGGCGGCGAGCACAACGATATGAACCTGGTCAGTCTTTGGAATGTCGTTCACGCTGATCAGTCGCTCCCTTTGGTCGCATTGTAGACAAATTTGGTCGATAGACCGAACCTGGCGGCTAGTTCGCGGGCGGCATCGCGGCGAGACACGGCGCCGTTTTCTATCAATACACCTAATTGCTCGCGAAGATCGGCAGGACTGATATCAGCTTGCGGCAGGTCGCTGACATCGGCGGTCGGAATGACCAGGGTGAACTCGCCAACAGGACTCGGCAGGGCTGCAATAATTTCATCGGTGGTGCCCAGGAGCGTCTGTTCGTGCATCTTGGTCAGTTCTCTGAACACCAAAATTGGTCTTTTGACACAAAAACCAATTTCCTCAAGGGTCCGAAGCACCCGGTGAGGGGCCTCGAAGCAGACAATCGCGGCCATGTGGTGGAACTGCGACAGTCTTGGCGAACCACTATTTTCGGTCTTTCGACCTAAACGGTGCGAACCCCATGAACACAAACGAGGTGTCGTCCAGCCCAGCCACAGAGACCGCAGCTGACACCGCACTGGCCCCGGGAATGGCTTCCACTCGAAATCCCGCCTCACGGGCCAGTCGAACGAGCTCCGCGCCGGGATCCGAAATCCCAGGGGTGCCCGCGTCCGACACCAGGGCGACAGAATCTCCTTGTTGAAGGCGGGCCAGGATCTGCGGTGCCCTCGATCGCTCGTTATGGGCATGCAGGCTGACGATACGGGTCGGGATACCGAAGTGCCGGAGCAGGTTCCCGCTGCGTCGCGTGTCTTCGGCGGCGACCAGGGCCACCTCACGCAGCACGCGAAGCGCGCGCACCGTGATGTCGTCGAGATGGCCGATCGGCGTGGCGACGACAAACAGCGTACCAGCCATAATTTATTGTAACCTTGAGAGATGGCCGCTCGCCGGAGCGGCTGTTTTGACGATCGCCCACATGCACGCAGCGGAACCACTCAGCCATTTCGTCGACGACTACCTGGCCTACCTGTACGAGGTCTGCCCCACCAATGCCACCCTCGACGGGGTGCATCTCCATGACGACCTGCTGGAGGACTTCCGGCGGGGCGCGATCGAGACGCACCTCAGCGCGCTGGCGGGGTTCGCGCGCCGGCTGGATGCGATTCCGGTCGATGGGCTGCCGGTTCACGAGCAGGTCGATCACGGCATCGTCGCCGCCAACATCCGCGGCCGGGTGTTCGAGCTGGAGCAGACCCGCACCTGGGAGCGCAGCCCGCACATGTACGGCGAGGTTCTCGCCTCCAGCCTGGCGACGCAGGCCATCTTCACCTACGCCTCCGAGGAAGAGCGCGCCCGGCGCGTGCTCTCCAAGCTCCGTCAGGTGCCGCGGCTGATTCAGGCCGCGCGCGAGAACGTCAAGGACGCGCCGGCGATCTACATCAAGGTCGGTCTCGACACCTGGCGCGGCGTCAAGACGTTCATCGATGCCGACCTGCCGCGGGCGTTCTCCGGGGTCGACGACCTCCACCTTCTGGCCGACCTCGCCGACGCGTCCGGCGGAAGCCGTCCAGGCCGTCGGCGCCTACATCGACTACCTGGAGACCGACCTGCGTCCGCGGGCCAAGGGGACCTTCCGACTCGGCGCCGAGAAGTTCGAGCAGAAGCTGCGCCTCGACGAGGGCATCACGCTGCCCGTGGATCGCCTTCTCGCCATCGCGATGCGCGAGATTCGCAGCACGCAGGAAGAGTTCCGGGCGATCGCCGGGCGACTCGACAGCGGCGACCCGATGGAGGCCTGGCGCAAGACCAGGCTGCAGCATCCCGCCCCGGGCCGGCTCATCGAAACGGCGCGGGAACAGGTGGGCGAGCTCCGGACCTTCCTCGAACGCAATCCTGTCGTCGGGCTCCCGGCCGGTGACGGCATCGTGGTTGGCGCCACGCCGGAGTTCTTCCGCTGGGCGTTTGCCAGCATGTGGACGCCGGGCCCGTTCGAGACCCGGGCGTCGCGGGCGATGTACTACCTGACCGACGCCGACCCGTCGTGGTCCGAGGAGCGGAAGCTCGAGCATCTGCGCGACTTCAACGTGCCGACGCTGTGGACCATCTCGATGCACGAGGTCTACCCCGGGCACTACCTGCACTATCAGCACCTGCGCCGCGTCGCCTCCAAGGTCCGCCGCTCGACGCTGTTCGCCCCCGCCTCCTACGTCGAGGGCTGGGCGCACTACTGCGAGCAGATGATGCTCGAGGCCGGCTTCGGCCGCGGCGATCATGCCCTGAAGCTGGGCCAGCTCGGCGAAGCGCTGGTGCGTCTCGCCCGCTTCGTCGTCGGGATCAGGCTGCACACCGACGACTGGTCGGTGGAGCAGGGCGTCCGCTTCTTCCGCGAGGAAGCGTATCTCGAAGAAGGCAGCGCGCGGCGGGAAGCCGAACGCGGCACGTTCGACCCGACCTATCTCGTGTACTCGGCCGGCAAGCTGATGCTGCTCAAGCTGCGGCACGACTGGCAGGAGGAACAGCGCGGCAAGACCACGCTCCGCGCGTTCCACGACGCCTTCCTCGCGCAGGGGGCCGCCCCGTTCCCCGCGCTGCGCCGCCTGATGCTCGATCACGCTGCTGGCGACGTAATGGAGTGAGCTTGTATGCCGCTGTACGAATATCAGTGCGATGCGTGCGCGCATCGCTTCGAAGTGATCCAGAAGTTCTCGGACGCGCCGATCGACGTCTGCCCCAAGTGCGGCGGCGCCGTCAGCAAGCTGCTGTCCTCGCCCGCCATTCAGTTCAAGGGCTCGGGCTTCTACCTCACCGACTACGGTCGCGCCGGGAAGACCGAGTCGGGCAACGTGTCCGCCGGCAAGAACGAGTCGGGAGGCTCGGCCGCCGAGTCGAAATCGGAGTCGAAGACCGAGTCGAAGTCGGATTCGAAGGCCGAGTCGAAATCGGACGCCAAGCCGACGTCGGCGCCTAGCGCTTCGCCGGCGAAATCAGATTGAGCGAGTCGAGATACTCGCGGAACGGCCCGGCCAGGTCGGGCCGCTTCATCGCGAAGTAGACGACCGCCTTCAGGAACCCCAGCTTGTTGCCGGTGTCGTGGCGGACGCCGTCGATTTCATAGGCGTAGAGCGGGCGGGTCTGAAGCAGGCGCCGCAAGCCGTTGGTCAGCTGGATCTCGCCGGACTTGTCGCGCGGCGTCTCGCGCAGCGCCGGGAAGATGTCCGGCGTCAGGATGTAGCGGCCGATGATGGCGAGGTTCGACGGCGCCTCGGCCCGGGGCGGCTTCTCCACCAGGTCCTTGATCCGGAAGACGCCTCGCCCCAGCTCCGGCGCCGGCTCCACATCGACGATGCCGTAGCTCGAGACCTGGTCGTCGGGCACGCGCTCCACGGCGATCACCGGACCACCGGCACGGTCGAACACGTCGATCATCTGCCTCAGCGCCGGCGGGTCGGCGTCGATCACGTCGTCGCCGAGGATGACCGCGAACGGCTCGCCGGCCACGAGCGCCTCGGTCACGAGCACCGCGTGACCCAGGCCCAGGGGTTCGCCCTGCCGGACGTATGACGACGTTGATCATGCTCGAGATCTTGCGAATCTCCTCGAGCTGCTCGGTCTTGCCGCGGCTCTCGAGGAACGTCTCGAGCTCGGCCGAGACGTCGAAGTGATCCTCGATGGCGTTCTTGCCGCGGCCGGTGACGAGGATGATGTTCGACGACGCCTGACGCCACCGCCTCTTCGACGCCGTACTGGATCGTGGGCTTGTCGACGAGCGGCAGCATCTCCTTGGGCTGCGCCTTGGTCGCGGGCAGGAACCGGGTGCCGAGGCCCGCGGCGGGGAAGACAGCTTTTCGGACGACAGTGGACATCCAAGTAGAATAATGCACGTCAAATCATGCTTGACCCCGCTTTCGTTCGCGACCACCTCGATGACGTCCGGAAGAGCCTGCTCTCGCGCGGGCTCGATGCCAGCGCCGAGCTCGAGCAGCTGGCGACGATCGAAGCCCAGCGCAAGCGCCTGATTCCGCAGGTCGAGGGCCTCAAGCGCGAGCAGAACACCGCCGGCGACGAGGTGGCGCGCGCCAAGCGGCAGGGCCTGGACGCATCGCACATCTTCGAGGCCAACAAGCAGCGCGGTCAGCGGATCAAGCAGATGGAAATCGAGCTCGACGGCGTCGAGCGGCGACGCGCTGTCGATCCTCGAAACCCTGCCGAACCTGCCGCATGCCAGCGTCACCGTGGGCGCGTCCGCCGCCGACAACCCGGTGGTCCGCACGTGGGGCGAGCGGCGCACCTTCGACTTCGAGCCCAAGGCGCACTGGGACCTCGGTCCCGAGCTCGGCATCCTGGACTTCGAGCGTGCCACCAAGATCTCCGGCGCCCGCTTCGCCATCCTGATGGGCGCCGGCGCGCAGCTCGAGCGCGCGCTCATCAACTACATGCTGACGCTGCACACGACGCGCCACGGCTACACCGAGGTGCAGCCGCCGTTCCTCGTCTCGTCGGCCTCGCTGTACGGCACCGGGCAGCTGCCGAAGTTCGAGCCCGACCTGTTCAAGATCGCCGGCGACTGGGATCTCTACCTGATTCCGACCGCGGAAGTGCCGGTCACCAATCTCTACCGCGGCGAGATTCTCGACGGGCGCAACCTGCCGCTACAAGTACACCGCCTACACGCCGTGCTTCCGCAGCGAAGCCGGCTCCCACGGCGCGGACGTCCGCGGGCTCATCCGGCAGCACCAGTTCGACAAGGTGGAGCTCGTGAAGTTCACGTCGCCGGAGTCGTCGTACGACGAGCTCGAGGCGCTGACCGCGGACGCCGAGCAGATTCTGCAGACGCTGGGCCTGCCCTACCGCACGGTGATGCTGTGCACGGGCGACATGGGTTTCTCGTCGGCGAAGACCTACGACATCGAGGTCTGGCTGCCCAGCCAGCAGACCTACCGCGAGATCTCGTCGTGCTCGCAACTGCGAGTCGTTCCAGGCGCGCCGCGCGAACATCAAGTTCAGGCCCAACGGCATCGGCAAGGCGGAGTACGTGCACACGCTGAACGGCTCTGGCCTGGCGGTGGGCCGGACGCTGATTGCGGTGCTGGAGAACTACCAGCAGAAGGACGGCACCGTCGTGATCCCCGAGGCGCTGCGCCCCTTCATGGGCGGCCGCGAAGTGATCGAGCCGGTGAGATAATCGAACAGGTCGGAGGGATGGCCGAGCGGTCGATGGCGGTGGTCTTGAAAACCACTGAACCGGAAACGGTTCCGGGGGTTCGAATCCCTCTCCCTCCGCCACACGTGTAACAGGCAGGGCAGGAATGACAATGAAATTCACAATCAGCGCGCTTCTGGTGGTTCTGCTTGCGGCGTGCGGGGGAGAAGCGAGCATGCAGTTTCAGACGACCGACACCACGCCGGGCAGCGGCGCCGAAGCCACCACCGGCCGTCGCGTCATCGTGCACTACACCGGCTGGCTCTACGACGCGGCCAAGGCCGATCACAAGGGCACCAAGTTCGACAGCTCGAAGGACCGCAACGAACCGTTCGAGTTCGGGCTCGGCGCCGGTGAAGTGATTCGCGGCTGGGACGAAGGCGTCAAGGGCATGAAGGTCGGCGGCAAGCGCACGCTGATCATTCCCGCCGACATGGGCTACGGCGCGCGCGGCGCGGGCGGCGTGATTCCGCCGAACGCCACGCTGCTGTTCGAGGTCGAGCTGCTCGACGTCAAGTAGGCACGGGCGGAGCGTCTGCGTCCCCGCGGGCGCTCCGGTTCGTCCCGGTGCATTTCACGTGAACTGCCGGCACTTCGGCGTATGCGGAGGCTGCAGCCTGCCGGGCGTCCCCTACCCCGAGCAGCTGCGGATGAAGCAGGAGCAGCTGCGGCGCTGGTTCCCCCGCACCCACATCGCCCCGATCATTCCCTCCCCCATCGAGGAAGGCTTCCGTCACAAGGTCGCCTTCGTCTTCGCGCCCAACCCTCGCGGGTCGCAGGTGGTGATGGGACACTACCAGGCGGGTTCCACGCGCATCGTGCCGATCGAGGAATGCCCGGTCCACAGCAGCCGCGGCAACCGGCTGGCGTTCGCCCTCCGTGACCGGTTGTCCCGCGCGCACGTGCCAGCGGGCATCCTCCGTCACGTGCTGGTGCGCACCTCCGACGACCAGCGCGAGGCGAGCGTGATGCTGGTGGTCACGGCGAACCACAAGTCGCTGCGGGCGCCGGTGCGGGCGTTGCTCGACTCCGACGAGCGGCCGGACGGGGTCTTCGTCAACATCAACGACCGGCCAGGGCCGTTCATGGTGGGCCGCGAAACGCTTCGCATCGACGGCCGCAGCCACATCCGCGAAGACATGCTCGGGACGTCGTTCCTGATTTCGCCGACCGCCTTCTTCCAGACCAACGTGCGGGCCGCCCGGGCGCTGCTGCAGGTGGTCCTGGACGAGGTCGGCGAGGCAAGCCCGCTGCTCGATCTCTACAGCGGCGGCGGCTTGTTCACGGTGCCGCTGGCGCGGCGTGGGGCGTGGGTGGTTGCGGTGGAAGAGAATCGCCAGGCGGTGCGGGACGCGGAGGCCAATCTCCGCCTGAACCAGGTGCCGCCGTCACGGGTGCGGTTGGTGGCCGAGCGCGCCGAGGACGCCATGCCCCGGCTGCTGCAGGAGATGTTCGAGGTCGTCGTGCTCGATCCGCCCCGGCAAGGCTGTCCCGATGCGGTGCTCGACGGCGTCTGCCGGCTCGAGCCCGGGCGCGTCGTCTATGTGTCGTGCAACCCCGAGCGCCTCGCCGTCGAGCGCGCACGGCTGGAACGCGGCGGCTACCGACTCTCGCGGCTGCAGGGCGTCGACATGTTTCCCCACACCGACCACATCGAAGCGGTGGCGGTGTTCGATCCGGCTTGAGGACCGCAAGTGACACAGACCATGCCTGCCGAACTCCGTCCAGCCTCCACCGTTGTCGTGTTGCGGCCAGGCGCCACGGCGGCGTTCGAGGTGCTTCTCGTCCGCCGCAACGATCGCGTCGCGTTCATGGCCGGCGCCTACGTGTTTCCCGGCGGGCGCGTGGACGATGCCGACGCCAGCGGCGTGCGCGAGGCGGCGTTTCTGGGCGAGTCGCCGCGCTTCCCGGATCTCACCACCGCGGACGAGTGGCGCTACCGCGTCGCCGCGGTGCGCGAGTTGATGGAAGAGGCGAACGTCCGCGTGGAAGTGGACGACCTCCTGCCGATCGCGCACTGGGTGACGCCCGAGATCGAGATCCGCCGCTACGACACTCGCTTCTTCCTGACGCTGATGCCCGAAGGCCAGGAGGCGCGCCACGACGACGGCGAGTTGACGGAACTGGCATGGCTCACGCCCACCGGTGCGCTGGATCGCTGCCGGCGCGGCGAGATCATGCTGCCGCCACCGACGTGGACCACGCTGCGTCAGATCGAGCGGCACGCCACGCTGCCGGATCTCCTCGCCTGGGCACGCCGGACGCGGGTGGTGCGGGTGCAGCCCGGCTTCGTCGAGAGCGCCGAGGGCAGCGTGCTGACGCTGCCTGGCGATCCGTCCTATCCAACCATCGAGGGGTGGGACGTTCCCGAAGAAACCCGCTTCGTCCTGCAGGAGGGCCGAGGATGGCTGCCGACGCGAGCCTGATCTCACGCGTGGACGAACTGATCGCGCTCTTCAATCGCCGGAGCATGGACATTCCCGACGGGCTCCTCGATCGGCGCACGCAGTTCCTGTTGAACGGCACACCGTTCGAAGCGATGCTGGGCCGCCCGGCAGACGATCCGCTGGTCCTGATGATTGCGCGGGGGCCGGCCGGCTATCGCTTCGCGATCAAGGCCCTCCAGCACGCGCTGCCGGACGCCCGCGTCCGGCGTGGCGAGATCGAGGACGCGGCGGCCCCGGACGAGGCATTCGTGGTCTCGCTGTGGCTGTCGGGGCACGTGCGCGGCGAGGGACAGCCGCTCGAAACAGTGGCGCGTGTCCGAGTCGCCCTGGGCCCGACCGGGGCGGTGGCCCACGCCGGTGCGGCGGTCGACCCCGCCGTGGTCGAGATCCTTCGCCAGGCGCGGCTGCGCGACTGACGGCGCCCGTCAGTCCGGGTTGATGTAGCGGTACAGCACGCGGACCAGCCGATAGGCTTCGGGCATCGTCGCCCGCGCGAACTCCACCGTGTCCGGCGCCACCACCTTCATCTCGCCGAAGGCCGAGGCCACTTCAGGAATCGTGAAGTTCCGGAACTGCATCCGCACCTGATAGCGGCTCAGCTGCTCGCGCGCCGGTTTCGCGGAGGTCCGCACACCCTCGCGCGCCGCGTTCTCGATGTCCTTGCGAGCCTCGCCCAGCGGCCGCAGTTCGACCGCGCGCATGTTGATGGCGCGCTTCACGACCGCGCCGCGAACGGCGGGCACCGAGGCCTTGACCTCCTCGACGGCGACATCATCACCGCTCACGGCGACCACCGGGACGCCGAACCAGGCGGCGAGCACGGCGTTCAGGCCGCCTTCGCCGACCGACCTGCCGTTGACCTGCAGATCGCGGACGACGCCGGAGCCGGTGTGCGCGAACAGGCCGCGCGGCGCGTCGGCCTTGGCGTGATAACCGACGTAGATGATGGCGTCGAACGTCTCATCGAGGCCTTCCATCATTCCGTAGCGCTTGAAGGTGTGGCTGATCAGGCGGGCGCGCGGGTCGAGATCCTCCGGCAGCAGGTTGCGCTGGTGGCCGTGCGAATCGTTGACGAGCACGTCGGTGGCGCCGCCCTCGAAGGCCCCGCGGATGGCGGCGTTGGCGTCCTCGGCCATCAGCTTGCGCGCGCGTCCGTACTCGGCGCCGCCGGGACTGGTCTGATCGTCGCCGTTGACGCCGGCGATCCCTTCCATGTCGACCGAGATGTAGACCTTCTTGCCTTGCGCCGCCGCCAGGGACGGCGAGACGACCGGCAGGACAAGGACCAGGATGGCCAGGATTCCGAGGGACCCGTTCCGCATGCGCGGAAGAGTAGCCCAAAATCCCGGCCGTGGTGGAACGAACACGCGCGGCTAGGTCGCCGGAGACTCGTCCGCCGTCTGCAGCGCGGCCTCGACGAACTGTTCCTCGGGCAGGGCGCCCAGGATCTCGATGGTCTCGTTGACGATGGTCTTGGGCACGCCGGTCACCCGGTAGCGCCGTGACAGGTCCATGAACTCGGTGGCTTCAACCGACGTGGCGGTGATGTTGGGGTTGACGAAGGCCATCTTGTGCGCGAGGACGACCGCCCTCGGACAATGCGGTCAAGTCGGTGTGGAAAAGACCTTGATGTCGGTCGGCTTGTCCACCGCCGCGAGGCGCGTGACGGTGGCGGGATCCAATTCGACGTTACCGGTGCCGGCCAGCAGGACGGCCTCCACGAGCGGCACGAACTCGTAGCCGGTCGGCGCGCCGAGGAAGCGCATCCGCGTGTCCTGCCCGTCGCGCAGGACGACGATGGCGGGCTCGCGTTCGATCGCGTACTTCGTACGATCCTCGGTATCGAGCACGAAGTTCCTCTCGACCACCTCGATCTTGTCATTGAGCGACGCGATCTCGTCGAGCACCTGTTTGGCAACCGGTCCGCTCTCGGAGCCGCCGATGGTTTGCGTGAACAGCAGCAACGAGACACGGCTCTCGATGGCGGACAGGTGCTGCTTGAGGACCGCCTCGTCTGACGCGGAAAGTAAACCCATCTCCCGATTATAGGCTTCGGGGTCGGCCCTAGAACTTGAACAGATCGTCGAAGGCCTTGCGGGCGGTCGAGGAATGCGCGCCGCCGCTGGCGGGGCTGCCGCTGCCGCTCGACGACGGTGACGCGGCGGAGGTCGAGGTCTCGCGCTCGAGGCTGGTCCGAGCCTCGAACAGCGGACACTCGTTGGTGACGTCCTTGGGCGAGACGCGCACCGAGAGAGGCTGTGAACACTCGAAGCGGGCGGAGGGGTTGAAGTTCGTGCACTGCACGCAGGCGCGCAGATCCTGCTGACACTTGGGGCACGACGTGCCGGAGAGCGCCTGCGCGTCCATCAGCGTTCCGCATCGCGCGCAGCGGGCCACCTCGCGGTAGCCCATCATGCGCGGGTTCCTGGCGCCTTCGGACGAGATGCGCCGGGCGCCGGCGGGCGCCCCGGGTTCGCGCTCCGGACGAGGTCCGGACGGGGACTGACCGGCGGGCCGGTCGCGTTTGACGTCCTGATAGCCCTGCTGCCGGTACTTGCGGTCACTCACCAGGCTTCGCCCTTCGGATACATGGAGGTGCCGCCGA
Organism: uncultured Acidobacteriota bacterium; assembly: GCA_963721715.1. Taxonomy (GTDB): domain Bacteria; phylum Acidobacteriota; class Vicinamibacteria; order Vicinamibacterales; family UBA2999; genus VFZN01. Next base: position 218,052 of record CAVRKI010000001.1, read on the forward strand.
CCACGGTGCGGACCACCTGGATGTTCTTGATTTCGTCCGGATTGACCTCGTGCGGATCCTTGGCGAGCATCACGAAGTCGGCGTACTTCCCGGCGGTGATCGATCCCTTGACGTTCTCTTCGTGAGACGCGTACGCGCCGTTGATGGTGGCAATCGTCAGCGCCTCGTCGAGGGTGACGCGCTGTTTGGGCCCCCAGACGTTGCCGTCGAAGTCCTTGCGGGTGACCATGCTCTGCAGCGCCATCAGCGGTTCGAACGGGCCGGGACCGTAGTCGGAGGCGCCGGGCACGCGGATGCCGTAGTCGAGGAACGACTTGTGGGCGAACATCCAGTTCATCCGCTCGTCGCCGTATTCCTTCCACTTTTCGCCGTGGTAGTGCGCGTAGGTCCAGAACGGCGTCGGGACCACGCCGGCGTTCTTGATGCGTTCGAGCAGGCCGGGATTGACGAGCGAGCAATGCTCGATGCGGTTGCGCGGGTCGGGGCGCGGCCACTGCTTCTGCACGCGCTCGTAGGCCTTGAGGACCATGTCGATGGTGACGTCGCCGTTGGCGTGGATGGCGATGCGGAAGTTGTGGCGCCAGGCGTCCTCCACCGCGTCGTCGATCTCCTTCTGCGTCATCGTCAGGATGCCGTAGTCGTCGGTGCCGACGTACGGCGTGCTCATGCGCATCGTGCGCTCGGAGGCCGAGCCGTCGGCGGCGAATTTGACGCCGGCGACGCGCAGCCACTCGTCGCCGAAGCCGTAGTGGATGCCGGCGGCCTTGAAGCCCTGAAAGGTGTCGGCGCCGCGCACGAGGAAGGCCGCGCGGTGGCGGAGCTCGCCGTTCGTGCGCGCGTCTTCGTAGGCCTGGATGCGGTCGCGCGCGGCGCCGGCATCGTGCACCGTGGTGAGCCCGGCCGCGGTCAGCAGCTCGGAGATGTGCCGCATGCCGTTGCGACCGCGTTCGCGCGACTGCTCCGGCGTGAACGTCTCGCGGGTCCCCACCTTGGCGAAGACGTTGCGCGCCAGTTCCGCGACGCGTCCGTTGTGCTCGCCGCTGTCGTCGCGGAAGAAGCGCCCATGGTCCGGGTCGGGGGTGTCCTTGGTGACCCCCGCCAGCTCGAAGGCCTTGGAGTTGTAGAAGCTGGTGTGGCCGCCACGATGGCGCACGACCACCGGGTGATCGCGCGTGACCTCGTCCAGCTCCTTGCGGGTGAGCGGGACGTCGAGCTTGGTGTCGTCGAACATGACGCCTTCCACCCACTGGCCCGGCGGCGTCTGATCGGCCTTCTGTTTCAAGGCGGCCTGCAGCTCGCGCACGCGCCGCACGTTGGAATTGACGCTGTAGAGCTCGTCGACGCCGCTGACGTGGCAGTGCGTGTCGATGAAGCCGGGGGTGATGGTGGCGCCGGCGGCGTCGATGACCCGGGTGCGGGCGCTGGCCAGGTTGCGCACGTCGCTGTTCGAGCCGACGGCGGCGAATCGCCCGCTCTTCACCGCGAACGCTTCCGCGCGCGGTTGCGCGGCATCGACGGTGAAGACCTTGGCATTGACGACGACCAGGTCGGCCTCGACGACCGGAGTGCCTGCTGGCGCGGGCGTCTGCGCCAGCGCGTCGAGGCCGGAGGTGGCAGCCACGCCGGCGCCGGCCATGGCGGCGCCCAGTCCGAGGAACTGGCTCCGTGAAATGCGCTTCATGGCCGAGACTCTAGCAAAGATTGACGTTCCGGGGGGCAGTCGTCGGTGGGGCGGGGCGGGAGTTCTGAGGTGCGCGCGGCCATTTGGAGACGGCGGTTGTGTCGCCGACCAAGCCCAACCAATAGACGTTAGGTTAAACACCCAACGCAATATCTTGACATCGGTCAGGATTGGTCCATATTTGCGGCCGCATGCGGGCCTCCCGTATGCGGAATCTGGCCCTGTATAGACGGTTCCTGGCCGGTGGCGGTTCCTTGAACGGACGCGCTTCTCTGTGATACAACTTGCTTGCGAAATTTTTCACAATTAGCTCCCGAAGGACAAAGCGCGGTAGAGTGCTGCGATTTTCCTATTCGAGGAGTGTGTAGGGGACATGCAGGTATTCCCGAAGAGCGCCAACTACTGGTCCCGGGGCAGCATCATCGCCGTGCTGTTCGTTCTCGCCGGCCTCGGCTGGATGATCGCGACGCTCCAGCGGTCCGACTTCGTCACCATCGGCGAATCAGTCCATCGAGCAGCCGGTGCAGTTCAGCCACCAGCATCACGCCGGCGGCATCGGCATCGATTGCCGCTACTGTCACACCGCGGTGGAAGTCTCGGCCTCGGCGGGCATCCCGCCGACCAAGACGTGCATCAACTGCCACTCGCAGATCTGGTCGACCAGCCCCTATCTGGAGCCGGTGCGCGCCAGCTTCCGTGACGACAAGCCGCTGCAGTGGATCAAGGTGCACGACCTGCCCGACTTCGTCTATTTCAACCACAGCATTCACGTGAAGCAGGGCGTCGGCTGCGAGACCTGCCACGGGCGCGTCGACCGCATGCCGCTGATGCTGCAGAAGTCGTCCTTGCAGATGGAATGGTGTCTCGACTGCCACCGCGATCCCGCACAGTTCGTGCGCCCACGGGACCAGGTGACGACCATGGGCTACCAGGTGGCGGCCAACACGACGCAGGCCGAACTCGGTGCCCAGCTCGTCAAGGCCTACAACATCTCCGGCATCGAGCACATGACCAGCTGCTCCGTGTGCCACCGGTAATCGGCACCCGATCACAATGGGCACCAAGGACGACATGAGCGCAGAGTCCCTAGACATCAAGGCGATCCGTGAACGGCTGCAGCAGGCCGGCGGACCGCAGTATTGGCGCAGCCTCGAGTCGGTGGCCGAGACGCCGGAGTTCCAGGAGTTCCTGCACCGGGAGTTCCCGTCGAATGCCTCGGAGTTCACCGATCCGGTCGGGCGGCGCGGTTTCCTGAAGCTGATGAGCGCCTCGGTGGCGCTCGCGGGTGTCAGCGCCTGCACGGTGCAGCCCACCGAGCTCATCGTTCCTTACGTCCGCCAGCCCGAAGAGATCATCCCGGGCAAGGCGCTGTTCTTCGCCACCGCGATGACGCTTGGCGGCGTCGCCACCGGGCTGCTGGTCGAGAGCCACGAGGGCCGTCCGACCAAGGTCGAGGGCAATCCCGATCATCCCGGCAGCCTCGGCGCCACCGACCTGTTCGCGCAGGCCTCGGTCCTCACCCTCTACGACCCCGACCGTTCGCAGTCGATCGTGCAGCTGGGCGAGATTCGTCCCTGGAGCACGTTCGTCACCGCGGTGAAGTCGGCGCTCTCGAGCCAGGCCGCGAGCAAGGGCGCCGGCCTGCGCATCCTGACCGAGACGGTGAGCTCACCGACGCTGGCGCATCAGATCCAGCAGCTGCTGACGCAGTATCCCGAAGCCAGGTGGATTCAGTGGGAGGCGCTGCCCGACCAGTCGCGCGGCCGGCGCCCGCCTCGCCTTCGGCGCACCGGTCGCGCCGCAGTACGACTTCAGCAAGGCCGACGTCGTGCTCTCGCTCGACGCCGACTTCCTCGCCTCCGAGGGCGCCGCCAACCTGCGCTACTCGCGCCAGTTCTCGTCGCGCCGCCGCGTCGAAGGCAACGGCGACAACCTGAATCGTCTGTACGTGGCCGAGGCCGCGCACTCGGTGACGGGCGGCAAGGCCGATCATCGCGTGGCGCTGAAGTCCAGCCACATCGATGCCTTTGCCCGCGCCGTGGCGGCGAAGCTGGGCGTGGCCGGCGTGTCCGGCGCGGCCCCCGCCGGCAGCGACGCGGCGATTGACGCGATTGCCAAGGACCTGAGCGCCCGTCGCGGGCGCTCGATCGTGATCGCCGGGCCCGCGCAGCCAGCCAGCGTGCACGCCCTGGCGCACGCGATGAACGACGCGCTCGGCAACACCGGACAGACGGTCGTCTACACGCCGGCGCCCGAGGCGGTGCCGAGCGAGCAGGTCGCCGACCTCCGCGCGCTGGTCAGCGACATGGACGCCGGCCGGGTGCAGCTGCTGATGATCATCGGCGAGTCGAATCCGGCGCTCACCGCTCCGGCCGACCTCAACTTCGGCGATGCGCTCGGCAAGGTGGCGATGCGCGTCCACTCCGGTCTCCACCGCGACGAAACCTCGCTGCTCTGTCACTGGCACGTGCCCGCGGCGCACTACCTCGAGGCCTGGAGCGACGCCCGGACCATCGACGGCACGGCGACGATCGTCCAGCCGCTGATTCAGCCGATGTACGGCGGCAAGTCGGCGCACGAAATCGTGGCGACGATGTCGGAGATGCCCGATCGCGCGGGCTACGACCTGGTTCGCGAGTTCTGGATGGCGCAGCCGCAGGGCAGCGCCGAGGCCGCCGCGTTCGAGAAGGCGTGGCGCGGCTGGCTGCACGACGGCATGATCCCGGGCACGGCGCACGCGCCGGCCGCGGTGACGCTGGCCGCGGACTTCGCCTCGCGGCTGGCGGCGGCGACGCCGGTCGCCGGCATGGAAGTGAACTTCCGCCACGACCCCACCATCTACGACGGTCGCTTCGCGAACAACGGCTGGCTGCAGGAAACGCCGAAGCCGATGACCAAGCTGACCTGGGACAACGCGGCGCTGCTGGCGCCGGCGACGGCCGAGCAGCTGGGCGTCGAGAACGGCGACATGCTCGACGTCAGGCACGAGGGCCGCTCGCTGAAGGTGCCGGCCTGGATCTCGCCGGGGCACGCCCTGGACGCGGTGACCATCTCGGTCGGCTACGGCCGCACCCGCGCCGGACGCGTCGGCAACGGCACCGGCTTCAACGCCTATGCGCTGCGCGGCAGCAGCTCGCCGTGGTACGGCGCGGCGGAGATTTCGGCGACCGGTGACAGCTATCAACTGGTCAGCACCCAGGACCACTGGACGCTCGAGGATCGCAACGTCGTCCGCTCGGCGAAGCTCGAGGACTTCAAGGCGCATCCCGAGTTCGCGGGCGGGATGGAGCACCTGAAGCTCGACCAGGGCGTCACGCTCTACCCCGACTACGAGTACAAGGGCTACAAGTGGGGCATGGCGATCGACATGAACGCCTGCACCGGCTGCAGCGCCTGTGTCGTCGCCTGCGTCGCCGAGAACAACATTCCGGTGGTCGGCAAGGACCAGGTCTCGCGCAACCGCGAGATGCACTGGCTGCGGGTCGATCGCTACTACGCGGGCAGCCTCGACAATCCCGACACCTACTTCCAGCCGATGCCCTGCCAGCAGTGCGAGAACGCGCCCTGCGAGGTGGTGTGCCCGGTGGCGGCGACGGTCCACAGCGATGAAGGCCTGAACGACATGGTCTACAACCGCTGCGTCGGCACCCGCTACTGCTCGAACAACTGCCCCTACAAGGTGCGGCGCTTCAACTTCCTCCTCTACCAGGACTGGAACACGCCGCAGTTCAAGCTGCAGCGCAATCCGGACGTCACGGTGCGCAGCCGCGGCATCATGGAGAAGTGCACCTACTGCGTGCAGCGCATCAACGCGGCGCGCATCCAGTCCAAGCGCGAGGAGCGCGAGATCCGGGACGGTGAAGTGCTCACCGCCTGCCAGGCGGTCTGCCCGACCGAGGCGATCGTCTTCGGCAACATCAACGATCCGGAGAGCAAGGTCGCGAAGCTGAAGGCGAGCCCGCTGAACTACTCGGTGCTGGCCGAGCTGAACACGCGCCCGCGCACCACCTACCTGGCGGCGGTCCGCAACCCGAATCCGGAGCTGCCCTCGAACCCGACGGTCGGCGGGCACCACGAGACGACAGACGCGCACGAGACGGCGAGCGAACACTGATGGCGAACAACGTTCACGCACAGGCTACGTCCACGGCGGTACTCGACGCCCCGGTCATCGCGCCGGGGCACGACTTCGAGACGGTCACCGAAGCGGTCGCGCAGATCCCGCTCGCCAAGCGGACCCCGCTCGGCTGGGTGTTCGGCTTCCTGATCGGCTTCGCGCTGCTGATGGGCCTGCAGATGGCCCTCGGCAAACTGGTGCTGACCGGCATCGGCATCTGGGGCAACAACGTCCCGGTCGGCTGGGCCTTCGACATCATCAACTTCGTCTGGTGGATCGGCATCGGCCACGCCGGCACGCTGATCTCGGCGATTCTGCTGCTGTTCCGGCAGCAGTGGCGCATGTCGATCAACCGCTTCGCCGAAGCGATGACGATCTTCGCGGTGGCCTGCGCGGCGATCTTCCCGCTGCTTCCACACCGGCCGCCCGTGGCTGGCGGCCTACTGGCTGTTCCCGTACCCGAACACGATGGGCCTCTGGCCGCAGTTCCGCAGCCCGCTGATCTGGGACGTGTTCGCGGTCTCGACCTACGCCACCGTCTCGATCGTGTTCTGGTACGTCGGCCTGGTGCCCGACCTGGCGACGATGCGCGACCGCGCCGCGTCGAACGTGCAAGCGGAAGATCTTCGGCGGCGCTGTCGCTCGGCTGGCGCGGCTCGGCCCGCCACTGGCACCGCTACGAGGTGGCCTACGCTGATCCTCGCCGGCCTCTCGACGCCGCTGGTGCTCTCGGTCCACACCGTGGTCAGCTTCGACTTCGCGGTGTCGGTGCTGCCCGGCTGGCACGCGACGATCTTCCCGCCCTACTTCGTGGCCGGCGCCATCTACGCCGGCTTCGCCATGGTGCTGACGCTGGCCATCCCGCTCCGCGGTCGCCTACAAGCTCGAGGACTTCATCACCATGCGGCACATCGACCTGATGGCCAAGGTGATGCTGGCGACCGGGCTGATGGTCGCCTACGGCTACGCGATGGAGGCCTTCTATCGGCTGGTACAGCGCCAACCAGTACGAGCGCTTCATGATCTGGAACCGCATGACCGGCCCCTATGCCTGGTCGTACTGGATGCTGATCGCCATCAACGCCGGCATGATCCAGCTGCTGTGGTTCGCAGTCGGTGCGCACGAACACCAAGCTGCTGTTGGTGATGTCGCTGATCGTCGGCGTCGGGATGTGGCTCGAGCGCTTCGTGATCATCGTCACGTCGCTGCACCGCGACTTCCTGCCCTCGAGCTGGGGCATGTATTACCCGACGCGGTGGGATTTCCTCACCTTCGTCGGCACCATCGGCCTGTTCCTGACACTGTTCTTCCTCTTCATGCGCTTCGTGCCCATGATTTCGATGTTCGAAGTGCGGACGCTGCTGCCGCAGGCCAAGGTCAAGAGCGAGCACCACGGCCATTAGGCCGGGGCGCGACGCGGTAGGAACGGATGTATGGCACACGCTGCTGAACACGAGAACCCGCTCTACGGGGTGATGGCCGAGTTCGACTCGGTGCAGGCGATAGTGGATGCGTCGAAGCACGCGGTCTCCGCGGGCTACTCGGTGATGGAGGCGTACTCGCCGATCCCCGTCGAGGAACTGAACGACATCATCCACAAGAAGCGGACCAAGCTCTCGCGCCTGGTCTTCCTCGGCGGCCTGACCGGCATGGCGACCGGCTTCACGCTGCAGTACCTGGGCCTCGGCGATCGAGTACCCGATGAACATCGGCGGCCGTCCCCACGCGACGTGGCCGGCGTTCGTGGTGCCCAGCTACGAGCTGACGATTCTGTTCTCGTCGCTGGTGGCGGCGATCGGCATGTTCGCGCTGAACGGCCTGCCGCAGCCCTACCACCCGGTGTTCAACGTGGAGCGCTTCTCGATGGCCAGCTCCGACAAGTTCTTCCTGGTCATCGAGTCGACCGACCCGCGGTTCGACCATGCCGGCACGACCCGGTTCCTGCAGGACCAGGGCGCGAAGGGAGTGTACGACGTTGCGGCGTAACGTATTGGTCGTGGTGCTGCTCGCGCTCGGCGCGGCGGCCTGCCGTCAGGACATGCACGACGCGCCCCGCTACAAGCCGCTCGCGGCGAGCGACTTCTTCGCCGACGGGCGCGCGTCCCGCAATCTGCCCGCCGGCACGGTCGCCCGCGGCTGGCTGCGCGCGGACGAGGCGCTCTACACCGGGCGCGCCAACGGCGAGCTGATCGCGGAGTTCCCGTTCCCGATCACCAGCCCGGACATGCAGCGGGGGCGTGACCGCTACAACATCTACTGCACCCCCTGCCATGGCATCGTCGGTGACGGCCAGGGCATGGTGGTGCAGCGCGGCCTCCGCCGCGCCGCCTCCTATCACCAGGACCGGCTGCGCGACGAGAAGGTCGGCTACTTCTTCGACGTCGTGACCAACGGCTTCGGCGCGATGCAGGGCTACGCCGAGCAGATTCCGGTCCGCGATCGCTGGCTGATCGTCGCCTACGTCCGTGCGCTGCAACTGAGCCAGCACGCGACGATGGCGGAGGTGCCAGCCGATCGCCAGAACGATCTGGACAATCCGCCGGCCAGGAAGACCGAGACGGCGGCCGCACCGCACTGAGCGGCCGCACCAGGGCATTAGGCAAAAGGGCAGAAGGCAAAAGGGATGACGACGGAAACCTTTCAACCGCCAGAGAGCGTGTCGGGCCTGCAGCGGCTGGGCACGATGGCGGCCGTGGTGGGCCTCCTACTCGCGGGCGTCGGCTTCGCGATGGGCGGCCTCGAGCGGTTCTACCAGGCCTATCTGGTGGCCTACACGTTCTGGCTGGGCGTCGCGCTCGGCAGCCTGGCGCTGCTGATGGTCCAGCACCTCACCGGCGGCGCCTGGGGCGTGGTGATTCGGCGGCCCCTCGAAGCGGCGGCGAGCACGCTGCCGGTGATGGCGCTGCTGTTCCTGCCGATCGTGCCGGGCATGCACGATCTCTATCACTGGACGCACCCCGAGGCGCTGAGCGACCCGGTGATTGCGGCCAAGGCGGCCTACCTCAACACGCCGTTCTTCCTGGCGCGCGCGGCGTTCTATTTCGCCGTCTGGATTGGCATCAGCCAGCTGCTGCTGAAGTGGTCGAAGGAGCAGGACGCGACGGGTGATCCCGTCTACGCGAGCAAGCTGAGCTACCTGTCGGCCCCCGGCCTGCTGGTCTACACGCTGACGGTCACCTTCGCCATCACCGACTGGCTGATGTCGGTCAACCCGCACTGGTTCTCGACGATGTGGGGACCGCTGTTCATGGTCGGCCAGGCGCTGGGCGCGCTGGCGGTGGCGATCAACGTGCTGGTGCTGCTGTCGACCACGGCGCCGATGAACCGGGTGCTGAACACCTCGCACTTCCACGACCTCGGCAAGTTCCTGTTCGCCTTCCTGATGATGTGGGCGTACCTCAGCTTCTCGCAGTTCCTGATCGTCTACTCGGCGAACCTGCAGGAAGAGGTGCCGCACTACCTGGCCCGCTGGCAGGGTGGCTACGAGTACGTGACCATCGCGCTCATCCTCCTGCACTTCGTGGTGCCCTACGTCATCCTGCTGTCACGCGACGTCAAGCGCGACACCACGCGGCTGCGGGTGGTGGCGGCGTGGCTGATCGTCATGCGCCTCGTCGATCACTACATGCAGGTGGCCCCCGAGTTCCACGAGACGCTCAGCGTCTCGGTCATCGACGTGGCGCTGCCAATCGCCCTTGGCGGCATCTTCCTGACGCTCTATGCGATGCGGCTGAAGAGCCAGCCGCTGCTGCCGCTGCACGACACGGGTCTCGAAAAGGCGCTGACTCACCATGTCCACTGAGCACGATACCGAATACGGCCCGACGCCCGCCGGGGCGCAGTACGAGCACACCGACATCGATGTCTCGATCGGCTACAACTTCGCGATCTGGCTGGCCGTCGCGATGGTGCTCTCGCTCGGCATCGTCTACGGCGTGTTCTGGCTGTTCGAGGGCCAGAAGGCGACCACCGACGTGGCCGTGCAGCAGTTCCCGCTGGCCGCCGGGCAGGAGAAGGAGCCGCCGGCTCCCCGCCTGCAGACGCAGCCGTTCAAGGACGTCTACCTGCTGAAGCAGGGCCACAACGAGCGCCTGAATTCCTACGGCTGGTCGGACAAGGCCAACGGCATCGTCCACATCCCGATCGACCGCGCCATCGAGCTGACGCTGCAGCACGGGCTGCCGACGCGCGCCGGCGAGCCGGGCGTGTCCGGGATGATCGTGCAGGACAGTTCCGCGGGACGCACGACGGCGCCACGGTAGGTTGCGGAAACATCGCGGCTGAGAAACGGTGAACGACCCATGTCTCTGGTGAACTGGCGAACGACGGTCCTGGCGAGCGCGATGGCGCTCACGGCGGCCGTGGTGTCGGCGCAGTCTGCGGGCGGAGGGCTGCAGCCGCAGCCCGGGATTCCCTCCAGCCAGATGCCAGGCGCGCTTCAGGGCGTCGAGTTCGAGCAGCGGCTGAACGAGACGCTGCCGCTCGACCTGGTGTTCAAGGACGAGGACGGCCGCGAGGTGCGCCTCGGCGAGTACTTCAATCGCCGGCCGGTGGTGCTGGCGTTCGTCTACTACGAGTGCCCGATGCTGTGCTCGCAGGTGATGAACGGCGTCACCAGCGCGCTGACCGCGCTCGACGAGCGCGTCGGCGCGGACTTCGAGGTGGTGGCGGTGAGCTTCGATCCGCGCGAAACGCCGATGATGGCGGCGGCGAAGAAGAAGTCCTACGTCGATCGCTACAACCGGGACGGCTCGGCCAGCGGATTCCACTTCCTGACCGGCAGCGAGGCGTCGATCAAGGCGCTGACCGCGGCGGCCGGGCTTCAAGTACGCCTGGGACGAACAGACCCAGCAGTTCGCCCACGCCAGCGGTTTCGTGGTGGCGACCCCGACCGGCAAGCTGTCGCGCTACTTCTTCGGCATCGAATACGCGCCGCGCGACATCAAGTTCGCGCTGATCGAGTCGTCGGCGGGCCGGGTCGGATCGCTGGTCGACCAGGTGCTGCTCTACTGCTATCACTACGATCCCAAGACGGGCTCGTATTCGTTCGTGGCTATGAAGGCCGTCCAGCTGGGCGGCGCCTTCACCCTGCTGGCGCTGGCGGGGTTCGTGGTTGTGGCGATTCGACGCGATTACCGCGTCGGGCACTGAAAATATGGGTTCATTCGGTATTCCGCTGTTTCCCGAGCAGGCCTCGACGTTCGCCAAGGACGTCGACGCGCTCTATCTGTTCATCGTCGCCGTCAGCGCGTTCTTCGCGCTGGCGGTCTCGATCGCGGTCGTGGTCTTCGGCATCGTCTTCCGCCGTCGTCATCGCCGGCGAGATTGGCGCCCGCATCGAGGGCAACCTGCCGCTGGAGCTGTTGTGGAGCATCATCCCGACCATGATCTCGATGGTGATGTTCGGGTGGGGCGCCTCGGCCTACTTCACGATGCGCACGCCGCCGGCCGAGACGATGAACATCTACGCGGTGGGCAAGCAGTGGATGTGGAAGTTCCAGCACGTCGAAGGGCAGCGCGAAATCAACGAGCTGCACGTGCCGGTGGGACGCGCCGATCAAGGTGACGATCACGTCCGAGGACGTCATCCACAGCCTCTACTTCCCGTCGTTCCGCACCAAGATGGACGCCATCCCCGGCCGCTACACGCAGCTGTGGTTCGAGGCGACCAAGGTCGGCACCTACCACATCTTCTGCACCGAGTACTGCGGCACCAACCACTCCGGGATGATCGGCAGCGTCATCGTCATGGAGCCGGCCGCCTACCAGGCGTGGCTGTCCGGCGGCACCACGGAAGGGACGCTGGCGCAGCGCGGCGAACGGCTGTTCACCGAGCTGGCCTGCAGCACCTGCCACCTCGACACCGGCAAGGGCCGCGGGCCGTCGCTGCACGACATCGTCGGCAAGACCGCGCGAACTGGCCGACGGCTCGACCGTGACCGTCGACGAAGGCTACCTGCGCGAGTCGATCATCAACTCGCAGGCGAAGATCGTGAAGGGCTATCAGCCGCTGATGCCGGCCTTCCAGGGCCTGGTCAGCGAGGACAACCTGGTGGCGCTGGTGGAATACGTGAAGATCGCTGTCGCCGACGGCGACCACGCCCGCCGCGACGCCGGCCGCCACGACCCCGACCGCCGCTCCCACCAACGCACCCGCAGCGGGTGAGAAGAAGTAAGCCATGCTGGATACGCTGAAGCTGCCCGAACGTCATTACCTGAACAACGGCCACGGCCTCAAGTCGTGGCTGCTGACGAAGGATCACAAGCGGATCGCGATCATGTACCTGATCTCGATCTCGGTGATGTTCATGCTCGGCGGGCTGTTCGCCGCGGGCGTCCGCGTCGAACTGCTGACGCCGCGCGGCGACCTGTTCCTGGCCGACACCTACAACAAGTTCTTCACCATGCACGGCGTGGTGATGGTGTTCTTCTTCCTGATCCCGTCGACGCCGGCGGTGCTGGGCAACTTCCTGATCCCGCCGATGATCGGCGCCAAGGACCTGGCCTTCCCGCGCATCAACCTGCTCAGCCTCTATATCTTCTGGCTGGGCGCGGCGTTCTTCTTCTACGCGCTGTTCTCCGGCGGCGTCGACACCGGCTGGACCTTCTACACGCCGTTCAGCTCGTTCTCGTCGAACACCAACGTCATCCCGACGGCGCTCGGCGCCTTCATCTCGGGCTTCTCGTCGATCCTGACCGGCCTCAACTTCCTGGTCACGATTCACCGCATGCGCGCGCCGGGGCTGACCTGGTTCCGGCTGCCGCTGTTCGTGTGGGCGCACTACGCCACCAGCCTGATCCAGGTGCTGGGCACGCCGGTGGTCGCCATCACCATCATCATGGTGTTCGTCGAGCGCGCCTTCGGCTTCGGCATCTTCGACCCGACCCGCGGCGGCGACCCGGTGCTGTTCCAGCACCTGTTCTGGTTCTACTCGCACCCGGCGGTCTACATCATGATCCTGCCGGCGCTGGGCGTGATGAGCGAGCTGGTCTCGACCTTCTCGCGCAAGACCATCTTCGGCTACAGCTTCGTCGCCTTCTCGTCGCTGGCGATCGCGGTGTTCGGCTTCATCGTCTGGGCGCACCACATGTTCGTCGCCGGCATCTCGACCTACTCGGCGATGGTGTTCTCGTTCCTCAGCTTCTCGGTCGCGATTCCGTCGGCGGTCAAGGTGTTCAACTGGACGGCCACCCTCTACAAGGGCGCCATCTCGTTCGAGACGCCGATGCTCTACGCCTACGGCTTCTTCGGGCTGTTCCTGATCGGCGGCCTGACCGGCCTGTTCCTGGCGACGCTCGGCACCGACATCCACGTCCACGACACCTACTTCGTGGTCGCGCACTTCCACTACATCATGGTCGGCGGCGCGATCATGGGCTACCTGGGCGGGCTGCACTTCTGGTGGCCGAAGATGACCGGCCGGATGTATTCCGAGTTCCTGTCGCGGATCAGCGCGATCCTGGTGTTCGTCGGCTTCAACCTGACCTTCTTCCCCCAGTTCATCCTCGGCTACATGGGCATGCCGCGCCGCTACCACGCCTACCCGGACGAGTTCCAGGTGCTGAACGTCATGTCGTCGGCCGGCGCCGGCGTGCTGGGCATCGGCTACCTGCTGCCGGTGATCTACTTCATCTGGTCGCTGAAGCGGGGCGAAGTGGCGGGACCCAACCCATGGGGAGCGTCGGGGCTGGAATGGCAGATGCCATCGCCGCCGCCGACCGAGAACTTCACGGAACAGCCGACCGTGCATGGCGAACCCTACGAATACACGCCGCACGTCGCTCGGGAGGCGAATCTTGTCTAACGCGGTCGCGCACGCAGAGGCGCACGGCCACGCCGTGCACCACCCCAGGCTGCAGCATCACTTCGACACGATGCAGCAGCAGAAGGAAGCCAGCACGCTCGGGATGTGGGTGTTCCTGCTGACCGAAGTGTTGTTCTTCGGCGGGCTTGTTCTTCGCCTACCTGCTCTACCGGACCTGGTACTTCGACGCCTTCGCCGAAGCCAGCCGCACCATCTCGCATCACCCCGGGGGCGATCAACACCGCCGTCCTGATCGGCAGCTCGCTGACGATGGCGCTGGGGGTGCGCGCGGCGCAGACCAACGAGCGCAGGAACACGGTGTTCTGGCTGATCTCGACGATCATCCTCGGCTGCGTCTTCCTCGGCGTCAAGGTCTACGAGTACGCCGACAAGTTCGAGCACCATCACGTGCCCGGACCCAACTTCATCTCCGAAGGCCCGTGGGCGGCCCAGGAGCAGATCTTCTTCAGCCTCTACTTCACGATGACCGGGCTGCACGCCCTGCACATGATCGTCGGCGTGGTGATGATGTCGATCATCACGTGGATGGCGCACAAGGGCAAGTTCGACTCCACTTATTACACCCCGGTCGAGATGGCCGGCCTCTACTGGCACTTCGTCGACCTCGTCTGGATCTATCTCTTCCCACTGCTGTATCTGGTGGAGCGGCACAACTAGTGGAGCGTATCGACGATAACTGCCGTGGTCAGCGGCACGCTCAGCCAGCGTTTATCGGCCGTTCCGCAGGAACGGCCGCTGTGGAAACCGACCATACATCCCACTAACCATGTCCGAACACGTTTCGCCCAAGAGCGTCTACTACTCCATCTTCGGCGCGCTGATGGTCCTGACGGCCGTCACCGTGTTTGCCGCCTACGTCAACCTGGGGAGCTTCAACGCGCCAGTGGCAATGGCGATTGCCACGTTCAAGGCCACGCTGGTGGTGCTGTTCTTCATGCATGTGAAGTACAGCAGCAAGCTGACCAAGCTGGTGGTCTGCACCAGCCTGTTCTTCCTCTTCATCCTGCTGGCCGAGACGATGATGGACTACAGCACCCGCGGCCTGCAGGGCCTGCTGCCCCAGCTCCAGTAGCGCCCGGCGCCCGCCGGGCCGTCAGACCTTTGCGAAGGCGTGGAAGCGGCCGTCGGCCGCGGTCTCGAACTGCACCGCGGTGACGCCGATCTCCACCAGCATCCGCAGCAGCCCCACCCGCGCCGATGGCGCGCCTGGCGCCTCGCCGGCCTCCGGCACATTCAGAATGGCCACCGCATGAGTGGCCTTCGCCGCCATGCGGGCGAGCAGCCCGCGCGCCTGATCGACATCCGCGCAGGCGGCGAAGCCGCGGCTGGCAATCACCACGTCCCAGGGCTCGGCCGGGTCCACCGCCGCGGGCTCGCCGACGACGAACGTCCCTTGCGGCATCGCGGCGCGCGCCTGGGCAATGCGGTCCTCGCTATCGTCGACACCGCCGACGATGTAGCCGTTCTCCCATAGCGGGTAGAGAAAGGCGCCGGCGCCGCAGCCCACGTCCCAGATGCGGGTGCCGGGCCCGACGTCGAGCGATTCGACGACGTGCTCGACGAAATCGCGCCACGCCGGCTCGGGGTCGTCGGCGACGGAGCCTTCGGCGGCCAGCAGGGCCTGGAGCGGCGATCGATCGGGACCGGTCATCAATTGGCGGCGATGCAGTAGAGAAACTGGGTCCCGCGCAGGAACAGCTCGCGATCGACGACCGCCGGCGAGGCGTCGAACCCGTCATCGAGGGTGTTCTCGGCCAGGATCTGGAAGGCGGGGCCGTGGCGGAGGACGACTGTGGTGCCCTCACGTCCGGCGATGTAGACGCGGCCGTTGGCGCCGACCGGCGACGAGAACACGTTGGGCGCCTTCTCGAGCCGCTGCACCTGGTAATGCGGCTTGCCCGATTCGGCGTCGAATGCGGACAACAGGCCGTTGTTCGTCTTCAGCACGTAGAGGATGTCATCGTAGAGGAGGGGAGAGGGCACGTACGGCGTGTCGCGACTCAGTTCCCACCGGATGGCCGGCGTCCCCGTCAAGTCACCCTTGGAGCCGGCCAGCGTGATGGCCTTGAGGTTGTTGCCGCGAAATCCGCTCATCAGGAACACCATGCCCTTCCCCGCGACCGGGGATGGGATGACGTTCATGGTGGTGCCCGGTGCTTCCCAGATGGTGGCGCCGCTCTCGAGGTCGTAGCTCCGGATCTTGTTCATCGCCGGCACGACCACCTGATGACGGCCGTCCACGGCCACGACCAGCGGCGTGGCCCAGGTGTCGATCTCGTCGCGATTGACCCGCCACAGCTCCTTCCCGGTGCGCTTGTCGAGCGCCACGATGAACGACTGCCCCTGGTGATCCCAGACGATGACGAGCGAGTTCCCGAAGAGCACCGGGGTCGACCCCTCGCCGAACTCGTTCCGCATCTGCTTGTCGCCGAGATCCTTCTCCCAGACCTTGGTCCCTTGCATGTCGTAGACGTGCACGCCTCGAGACTCGAAGTAGGCGATCACATGTTCGCCGTCGGTGATGGCGGAACTCGAGGCCCACGTGCCGTTGTCCTGATGCGAGGCCTCGTGTGGGGTCTCCTCGCGCGCCGTCCGCTCCCAGGCCAGGGCCCCGCTACGGCGGTCGTAGGCCAGCACCTTGTATTCGTGCGGGACACGTGGAGCCACGCCCCCGCGCGGCGCCCGGGCCGCGGCGCCGGTCGCGCCTTTGGGCACCGCGGTGAGCAGAAACAGCCGATCGCCCCAGACGACCGGCGATCCGGAACCGCGGCCTGGCACCTCGACTTTCCAGCGGACGTTTTTCGTTTCGCTCCATTCGACGGGGGGATTGCCGTCTGGCGACACGCCGGTCGCGAGCGGGCCTCGCCACTGGCCCCAATACGGACCAGTCGGCGACTGGGACTGGGCGGTGGCAACCCAGCTGGCCGCGAGCACTGCAAAGAGAGTAGGCGCGAGGAGCCGTGTGGCCATCGACCGATGATACGGTGCCAGGGTGCCCCCTGTTAACCGGCGAGTCCGGCCAACCGGAGCGCGCGACGATACTCGTCCGGGGTGTTACACGGGGTGAAGCTGAGAAGGTCCGGATCCGGGAGACGAATCGCGTCCGCATCCACGGCCCTGACCCGCAACTGGGCCAGCACCCCTCGCAGGCTCGTGGGACGGGACGTTCCGCCCGTTCGTGACGCGGCCAGCACCGCTTCCGGGCGATACACCGCACAGGTGGTCATCTCAACGCCGTCCACGACCGGCACGCAGGCATCCCAACCAGCGGAGAGCTCGAACAACGTCGTGATGATGGCGGGTTGCAGCAGCGGAGTGTCGCAGGCGACGACGAACGCGGCGGTGTGCCGAACGTGGGACAGGGCGCCGATCAGGGCTGGCACCGGTCCCAGGCCTTCGCCGGAGTCACGGACGACGTCCCATCCCGCGGGAACCTGCTGGCCCGGTCCGGCGGCGAGGACGATGTCGTCGACCTGCGGCGCGACGAGGCGAAGCACGCGTTCGAGGAGCGTTTCGCTGCCAAACGGCAAGGTGGCCTTCGACCGGCCCATCCGGGATGAGGATCCCCCGCACAAGACCACGGCGCTGACTGGCAGGTGTTTCACTTGTGCTATAGAATCACATTAGTGCTTCCATACTCGCCGTGCCCTCGGTCCCCGGGCCCGGTAGACATGCGCGCTGCAGTTGCGGCGTGTGACGGGGATTTGCCTGCCCTCTCGCCAGTATCCAGGCCGCGGCCATTCAACACCCCTCCGCGGCTCGCGAGGAGGCGTGGATTGGCCCTCCACGCAAGCGAAGTAACCGCCCGACGCGCGCCCGCTGAGCGCGCCACGGCCTCGTGTCAGCGACTGTTATCGCGCCCGGCAGCGGCCAGGCGCACGGGAGGATCTATGCGCGTGATGATGAGCGTGGTACTGATGTCGGCGGCAATGCTGACGCCGAACGTGGTGATGGCGCAGGATGCGGCCAAGGGCGAGCAGGTGTACGCGGCCCAGAAGTGCTCGATGTGCCATCAGGTGGCGGGCAAGGGCAACAAGATGAGCCCGCTCGACGGCGTCGGCACGAAGCTGAAGGCTGAAGACATCAAGGAGTGGATCGTGGCGCCCGATGCCGCGGCGACCAAGGCGAAGTCCACCAAGAAGCCGCTGATGCCCAAGACCTACGCCAAGCTGCCGCCCGCGGACGTCGACGCGCTGGTGGCCTATATGCAGTCGCTGAAGTAACGGCTTCACCCCCGGCACACCCCACGGCCGGTTCCGATTGAAGGCTCGCGCGGGCACGAGGCCATTCCGGCCTTGGCCCGCGTGCGGTCGCCCGCGTCTGACCTCAAGAGGAGGACCCCGTGACGCCCTCAGAACACAGAGTGCTCGTCCGCCATCCGCTCGCGATGGTGGGTATTGCCATCACGACCGCATCCGCGGTCGTGTTCATCGCTCTTGCCATCGCCATGTTCCTGGGGATGCTCCAGAATCCCTACGCCGGCCTGGTCGTGTTCGTGGCCCTTCCGGCCGTGTTCGTGATCGGCCTGCTGTGCATCCCGATCGGGATGGCGCTGCAGCGCCGCATCCTGTCCCGCACGCCGGAAGCGGGAGACTGGCCGGTCGTCGACTTCCGTCAATCCCGCACGCGCCGGGTCGCCCTGTCCATCGCGACGCTCACCGCCGTCAACGTCATCATCGTCCTGCTCGCCGGGTACGGGTCGCTCAAGTGGATGGAGTCGCCGCAGTTCTGCGGGCAGACCTGCCACGAACCCATGCACCCGCAGTACACCGCCTGGCAGAACGCCTCACACTCGAAGGTCACCTGCGTTCAGTGTCATATCGGCGAAGGCGGCGAAGCCTTCGTTCACTACAAGACCGCTGGTGTCCGTCAGCTGTTTCACGTCGTCACCAATAACTACCCCCGTCCCATTCCGGGTGTGGCGGACATGCGTCCGGCGCTGGAGACCTGCGGCAACTGCCATTGGCCGGATCGCTCCGTGGGTGACGCGCTCCGCGTCTCCCGCACCTACGCCGATGATGAAGCGAACACCGAGAGCGTGACGGCGATGACGCTGCACATCGGCGGGCCCGAGGCGACCAATGGCCGGGGCATTCACTACCATGCGAATCCGAACCTGAAGGTGGAGTTCGTGTCCACCGATGCGGATCGCCAGACCATTCCGTGGGTGAAGGTGACGCGGCCCGATGGTTCGGTGCAGGAGTACGCCGCCGAAGGCGTGACGCCGGAGCAGCTGGCCGCGGGCGAACGACGCACGATGGACTGTCTCGACTGCCACAACGTGGTGGCGCACCGCATCGCCCCCACGGCCGAAGAAGCCGTGGATCGCGCGATGGCGGCAGGCGAGCTGCCGCGGACGCTGCCGTTCGTGCGCCGCGAAGGCGTGCGGCTGGTGCAGGCGAAGTATCCGACCAGCGAGGCCGCGGTCGCGGCCATCGACCAGGAACTGCGCGGCTTCTACAAGACGCAGTCCGGACAGATCGACAGCGCCGCGCTCGGCCGCTCGGTCACCGCGCTGCAGAACATCTATCAACGCAACGTGTTCCCGACGATGAACGTCACGTTCGGGGTGTATCCCGACAACATCGGGCACATGACATCGCAGGGGTGCTTCCGCTGCCACGACGGCGGGCACACGGCGAAGGACGGCTCGAGCATCACGGCCGATTGCGAGTCGTGCCACAAGATGCTGGACACGGTTCCGTAGCACGCCACGCGTCGACGCGGGGCCGTCGCCACTGGGGCGATGCGCCCCGCGGTCACCTCTCGTGGTCCACCGTTACTCGGCGCGCAGCGCCTCGATCGGATCCACCCGTGTCGCACGCAGGGCCGGCAGCACGCTGCCCGCGAGCGCGACCCCGGCGCACACTCCGACCGCGGCCAGATACACCGCCGGTTCCCAGGGGTCGACGCCGAAGAGCAGCGACCGGAGCGCGCCGGCGGCCCAGATCGCCAGGAGGGAACCGGCGAGCGTGCCCATTGCCGCCAGCGCCAATCCCTTCACCATCACCATTCGCAGAATCCGCGTGCGCGTCGCCCCCATGGCCATGCGCACGCCGATCTCCCGGGTTCGCGCGGACACCGTGAACGCCAGCAGGCCGTGCAGCCCGGCGGCCGCCAGCACGATGGCCATCGCCGTGAACGCGGCGAGCACCCGGACCTGCACCGATCGGGCCGCGGTATCGTCTTCCACGACCTCGGACAGCGGCCTGATGTCGGACAGCGGCACCTGCGGATCGGCGCTGGCCACCGCCGCCCGCACCGCGGGAACCAGCGCCATCGGGTCGCCGTGCGTGCGAATCACCAGGTCCTTCGGCGCGTAGAACACCAGGCCGCCGTCCGGGACCTGCGCCGACGACATGTAGAGCTGCGGTTCGCTGTCGCGCTCCAGCCCGCGCACCTTCACGTCCCCGACGACGCCGACGATGGTCAGATCGGCGAAGCGCCATCGACACCCGTCGTCCGAGGGCGTCCTGTCCGGGCCAATGCCGATCGACAAAGGACCGACTGACGATCGCCACGCGCGGAGCGCCCTGGACGTCGCCGTCCTGAATGTCCCGGCCCGCGAGCCGCGGGATGCCCAGCGTCTCGAAGAAGCCGGCGGTCACCAGCCGCAGGCTGGCCGTGTGGGCGTGGTTCGGATCCTCGGCGCGGCCGTCGACCGTGACCGGCCAGATGCCGCCGCGCATGACCATCGGCAGGAAACTGATGTAGGCGGCCTGTGCCACGCCAGGCACGCCGCGGACGTTGCTGAGGACCTGCTGATAGAACTGTTCACGCAGCCGCGTCGGCTCGTACTTCGGTACCGGCAGCGCCGTACGCAGGGTCAGCACGCCGGAGCTGTCGAAGCCCGGGTTGACGCCCTGCACTCGCCACAGCGATTGCACCAGGAGCGCGGCACACACCAGCAGGACCAGCGAGATGGAGACTTCCGCGACGATCAGTGCGGAGCGCAGCCGTTCGGTGGCGCGGCTGGTTCCGCTGCGCGAGCCTTCGCGCAATCCAGCCAGTGTCGCGCTGGCCGCAACCTTCAGCGCCGGCAGCGCGCCGAACAGCAGTCCTGTCGCGAGCGTCACCGTGACGGAACCGACGAGCAGACGTGCATCCACGCCCGGCGACTCGGGGATCGGCAGCGTGGTCGGGACGAGGCGTGCGACGAGCGGCACCGCGAGCACTGCCGCTGACGACCCCAGCACGCCGCCAAGACCGGCGATGACCATGTTCTCGGTCAGCATCTGCCGCACCAGGCGCTCGCGTCCGGCGCCGAGCGCCGTCCGCACCGCCAGTTCGCGCTGCCTGCCGAGGGCGCGCGACAGCAGCAGGCCAGCGAGGTTGGTGCAGGCGATGAGCAGCATGCAGAACGCGGCGCCGGCGAGCGCCCACAGCATCTGGCGCGAGCGCCAGGAGACCTCGTCGCGCAGCGTCACGACGGCGATGCCATTCCGCTCGTTCGCCGCGGGGTAGGCCTGGGCGAGCTGCGCGGCGATCGTGCTCATCTCGGCCCGCGCCTCGGTCAGTGTGACGCCGTCCTTCAGGCGGCCGATGCTGTGGAGCCACCAGTTGCTGCGATCCAGGAGCTGACCCGGAGTCAGGCGCAGCGGCGCCCAGTACGCGGCCTCCCTCGTTGGAAAGTTGAAGTGCGCCGGCATCACGCCGACGATGACGTGCGGAAGGTCGTCGAGAAGGACTGATTGTCCGATGACCGTCGACTCTCCGCCGAACTGCGTGGTCCACAACCGATGGCTGATGACGAGCACCCGCTCCGCGCCGTCGCGATCGTCCGCCGTCGTCAGCCCTCGCCCCAGCGCCGCCGGCACACCCAGCGTGGCAAAGAGATCCCCGGTCGCGACGACGCCATTCAGGCGCACCGGGTCGCCGGTCCCGACGAGCGTTGCGGACTGCGCGGTGTAGGCCGCCAGCCGTTCGAACGAGCGGCTGGTGCGCTTCCAGTCGAGGAAGTTCGGCGGCGCGACTTCCATCCTCGGGTAGCCGCGGAATGTCTGGTCCTGGTACAGCTTTACCAGGCGACCGGGCTCTGGGAATGGCAGCGGCCGGATCAGCACGTGGTCGGCAACGCCGAAGGTGACGGTGGTGGCGCCGATGCCCAGGGCCGCGATGAGGACGGCGGCGATGGCAAACCCGGGCGCTCGCCGTATCGAGCGCATGGCGGCCCGCAGGTCCTGCCGGAGCAGGTCGGCGTGAACCACCGGTGCGTTCACGACGACATCGCGAACGGCTCCGGACCAGAGCGCCAGCCACTGGCCGCCGCCAGCGACGGTGCGCCGCGCATCAGCGAAGATCGCGGCCATCTCGTCACCGTATTCGGCGCGGAACGACTGAGGGTAGAGCCGTAGAAGCGCGCGATACCAACGCATGCTCAGGCCTTTCGGGGAATCAGTCCGGACGCGCGGGCCAGCTTCACGAGGCCGGCCAGGCGCTCGGCTTCAGCGCGGGCCACGCTCCGTCCGAACGTGGTCACGCGGTAGTAGCGACGCCGCTCGTCAGCACTGTCGGATGGCGGGGCATCGACCTCGACAATCAGGTCCTGCTCGAGCATGCGCTGGATGGTGCGATAGAGGGTGCCAGCGCCCAATGTGACTTCGCCGCTGGTGCGCGTCGCGACGTCCTGGATGATGCCGTAACCGTGGCGATCGCCCTCGGCGAGCGAGAGCAGGATGTGGAAGGCCGCGGGAGGCAGCGGCAGCAGCGAGTCGGGAGCGGGCAGGGCAGCCATTGGCGTAACTATATCCAATTTGGATATAGCTACGCTGGATAGAGCTGGGAGGTTCCCGGACGGTCGGTGGCCGCCCGGTTCGCCACGGAATCGACGCTACTGGACGAGCTGCCTGAAGGCCGGCATCGGTCGCAGGCTCTCGAACGCGGGATCCGCGGCCGCCTGGCTCTTCCAGATGTGCGGCTGGCGCTTGATGGCGCGCTCGAGCATCGCCATCGCCTCCGTCGGCTGGCCCGATTGCGCGTAGCGCTGGGCCAGCGCGAACATGACGTTCTCGGCGCGCGGGTTGATCTCCAGCGCCTTCTTCAGCTCGACGATGGCATCGGCGTGGCGGCCCTCCTTGGCCAGCTCGTTGGCCCGGGTGGTCAGGCGCGCGGGCACGCCCATCGTCATGTTGAGCAATCGCCGCAGCTCCTTGAACGGATTCTCCGCATCGTCCACCCGGATGTCGACGATGCGTTCGACGGTGGACTCGGAGTTGGGCGGCAGCGGGCGCATCACGAGAATCCCCGCCGACTGCATGCCGCGGGTGTCCCCGCCCTTGGACTGGCCCGCGTCGAGCGCATCCATCAGGCGCTCGGCCATCGTGCCCTTGCCGTTCTGATACGCCGCGGCCATGGCCTTCACGACCTCTTCGCTGGCGAGCGTGTTCCCCTGCGCCGAGAAGTTCACGCCCGTGACGTGCCCGGCGTAGTTTCCGAGGTGGACCGGGTCCTTGGGATCGTTGTTGCGATCGATCACGCGCTTGCCGGTGTAGACGGCCGACCGGCCCCTGGTGTCGAGGACCGCCACCTGGCGCGAATCGCGGCCGGCATCCTCATCGGTCAGCCGCTTCACCACCTCTTCAGGAGACAGGCCCTGCTTCAGCAACGTCATCGCCTTCGGTCCATAGAGCCGATTGGCCGACGCCTGCGTGGCCACGGCGCCGACGCCGAGCTCGATCCACGGCACCGCCGCACCCGCGCCAAACGCGCGCGACTGCACGCCCACGCCCAGCTCGCCGCTGGCGGGGTCGAACGCGATGATCGAGAACGTGGAGAACCACGGGTCCACCGGCTCCTGCGCCAACGCGGGCAGGGCGGGCAGGGCGGAAAGCAGGCACAACGCAAACAGCAGTCGCTTCATGATGGTGTCCGATCCATGTCCTCGAGCGCCCGGACTCCCGAGCGCATGCCAAACCAGAAGGTGCCGACGCTCACCAGCGCGGCCGCGACGAAGCTGCCGGCCATCAGGGCCTGTTGCAGCGCCGACAGCGGCGTGCGCCGGAACCGCTGCAACAGGTAGACCGACGAGGGCCAGCCGACCAGCGCAATCGTGACGATGACGAACAGCACCGCCAGGATCATGAAGGCGACGCCGCCATAGGAGCCGGCCACCTGGCTGGGGTTGTCCGCGGCAAACCGTGGATAGCGCGCCCCAAGCCCTGTCGCCAGCCCCACGAGCGCGAACGCCATGAACACGATCGTCACGGCGGCCACGCGCTTCAGGAATGGATCGACGCCCAGCAGCTCGTTGCCGGCGATGGTCAGGCATTCGCTGAGCAGCAACACGGGAATCAGCCCGGTCCAGAACTTCGACCACAGGAAGTCGCGGAGCGAGATCGGCGCCGTGCGGATGATCCAGAAGGCGGCGCCCTCCGCCGACACCATCGGGAACACGAATCGCACCGCCACCGTCGCCATCACGAACCCGGCCATGCCGAGGTTGAGAAACGCGTAGAGGTTCTTCAGCACGCCGCTCATCGACGGGATGCGCTCGAGGTCCAGCACGCGGAAGTTGTAGAGGTAGACGAGCACCAGTGCCAGGAGCAGCAGCAGCTGCGACCACTGGCTGACGTCACGCAGGAACACCTTCAGGTCCTTCACCAGCAGCTGTTGCCGCACGACCGAGAGCGGCAGCACCCGCACCATCGCATCGAGCAGCCGCCAGTGGCGGACGCGCACCTTGCGGGCTTCCTGCGCCTTGCTGAAGCCGGTGAAGTGCCATCGCTCGAACAGGGCCGCGGCGGCGACCACCAGCGCCAGCGCGCTGGTCCACAACGCGGCCGCGTGCAGCGGATCCGCGCCCCCCTGCAGGCTGGCGAACAGCGTTTCGCCGGCCCAGAACGACGGCAGCATCGGCGTGATCGGCGACTGCAGCGTGGCGAAGAAGTCGGTGACCTCGGGCATCGACTCCACCTGCATCAGGCGTTCCGGCTGGAGAAAGCGCATCAGCATGACGAGGCTCATCGCAAAGACCAGCCCCATCAGCATCAGCACGTCACGCGCCCGCCGGGCGGGGAAGACGTTCACCAGCCCCAGCGTGATCATCGAGCCGAGCGCGACCGGGATGATGACGAACGGCACGACCGTGAGCACGGCCACCAGATAGAACGACAGCGGCGCGCAACGCGCGAGCCCGACGCCCGCCAGCACCGGCGCCATGAAGACCACCACCATCCACGACGCCTGCCCGACCGTGCGCGCGAAGCGGGCATGGAACAGGCGGCGCGGCGCGATGGGTGCCGTCAGCAGCAGCCGCAGATCGTCCGACAGGAAGAACGTGGACAGCGACGTGACGACGCTGCTGAAGGCGAGGAAGGAGAGGAAGGTGAGGAACAGCCAGGACAAGCCCAGGCGGATCAGGTAGTCACCCAGCTCGGCGTAGTCCGCAAGCTGGAGCGTCACCCAGAAGGCGCCGTAGAAAATCGCGGCGGCGACCAGGAACGCCACGCCGCCGAACAGCACGGCGCGCGGGAGGTCGCCGGGTTCGCGGCGGCGCGCCCGGTTGCGCGACGACCACAAGGACGGCAGCAGCAGGAACGGGAACGCCGGCGCTGAGATCGGAGCGGGAGCCGCCATCAGATGACTTCGTCGATCTCCTGGAGACCGCTCCCGCCGGTGAGCTTCAGGAACAGCGGCGTGAGCTGATCGTCGGCGCTGCCCGCCAGTTGCCGCAGGTCGTCGACCGTGCCGCTGGCGATGATGTGGCCCTTGAGGATGATGCTGACGAGGTCGCACATCTCCTGGGCGACTTCCAGCGTGTGCGTGCTCATGAGGATTGCCACGCCGTGGTCGGCCATGCGCCGGAACACGTCCTTGATCAGCCGCGCGCCCCGCGGATCGAGACCGACCATCGGCTCGTCCACGAGCACGGCCTGCGGCCGGTGCAGGAACGCCGCGCTCATCACCAGGCGCTGCTTCATGCCGTGCGAGAAGCTCTCCACGAGCTCGTCACGCCAGCGCCCCAGCTCGAACAGCTCCAGCATCTCGCGGATGCGATCGTCGATGCCGGCATCGGCGATCCCGTACAGCCCGGCGTGAAAGGTGAGGAACTCGCCGGCGGTGAGCTTCTCGTAGATGAAGGGCCGATCCGGAATGAATCCCAGCGAGGCCTTGGCGGCTTCCGGCGAGACGGCCAGGTCGTGGCCGTTGACCAGGATGCGCCCGGCGGTCGGCTTCAGCAGGCCCGCGATCATGCGGATGGTGGTGGTCTTGCCGGCGCCGTTCGGGCCGAGAAAGCCGTGAATCTGGCCCGGCTTCACCTCGAGGCTGACGCCGTCGACGGCGGTGAAGGAGCCGTAGCGCTTGACCAGACCAGAGACGGCGATCACTTGCAGTCCTCGCGCGCGCCCATCGCCCAGCAGCCGCCCCGCTGACGCTGGGGCAGCGGCACGGAGAGTGGCGTCATGTCGGTCGGCTCCCGGCCCACGGTCACCGTGGAGGCGCCCGGCACGAGCTCGAGATCCAGGATGGTCATCTTCACGCGTCCGATCAGCGGCAGGATCGCCACCTGCTGGTCCAGCCCGCCTCTCGCCAGACGGAGGTGCGTGGCGTCGGCGGGAAACTGATTGAGCGTGGGATCGACGGGCAGCCACAGACCACGACCCTGGCCTTCGTCCAGGTACACCTCTGGCCACGCGTGGTAGTAGAACGCGCTTCGCACCGAGACGAGGCCGACCGAGATGCGCGCTGGAATGCCCGCCGCCCTCGCCAGCGCCACGAACAGCGCGGTGTGCTCGTTGCAGTCACCGACGCGCGTCCGCAGCACCTCGACCGCCGACGGCAGGCTGACGGTCGGCTTCTTCTCGAGCAGCGCGTTGACATGCCTCGTCAGCCGCTCGGCGCGCTCGCGCCCGCCGCTGATGCCGGTGAGCGCACGCGCCGCCTCCGCCTGAATTTCGGGAGCGTCGCTCTCGATGAACGGCTCCGGTCGCAGGTAGACCGACACGTCCGCGGTGCCTGGCGCCGCGACCAATCCGCGGGCGTCCAGGATCTCGATGACGTCGCCATCGACGCGTTGACCCACCCCCTGGAGATCGGGACTCGACAAGTCCGCGCCCTCCAGCCGCAGGCGCAGGCGCTGCACATCGCGCGGGTTCTCGATGCGCTGCTTCGAGACCGGCACCACCGCCGCCGCCTCCAGCAGGTCCACCTGCACGCCGCGAGGCACCGCCATGGCGACGGCCCGCTCCGACGATTCAGCCACGGTGAGCAGGCCCATCGGGCTCTCTTCGCGCACCACCTCGCCGGTGTCGGTCACCCACGACGTCGTCTGCAGGCCCCCGAACGCGAGCTCGACCCGGAACGCCGGCACCGGTCTCTCATCGACCCGCACCACTTCGCGCGCGCCCACCACCACCGTCACCGGCGCGTTCCTCATCGTCGCCGGGTCGAACATCGTCCATTGGTGCCGGGCGCCTTCGGTCAGGCCCTCGCTGGCCAGCCGGCGCGCGAAGCTCAACATCAGGGCCGGCGGTTCGGCGAGCGTGCGCACCTCCTGCCGCGTGCGGCCGCCGCTGGTGATCGAGAGCGTCAGGGTCACGCCCTCGAGCGTGCCCTCGACCACGATCGGACCGGTGCCGGGGTCGAGCGAAAACGTGAACGACTTCAGCGCGAAGGCCTGGTCCACGCGCGCCGTGGTCTTCAGCACGGCGGCGCTGGTGGCGCCGAGCAGCGACATCTGCAGGCGGCCATCCTCCTGCAGCTCGAAGCCGTCGTCGTTCGGCAGGATCTGCCCGACGGTGAACCCGATCTTCTCGCCGCGGTAGTAGACCCCGCGCCACTGCGCCGTGGAGCCGTACCGAGCCAGATCGGTGGCGAGGTTTGCCGCCGATGTCTGGATGTAGGAGCGGTGCACGAGCAGGCCCATGGACGCGATCCATGCGACGACGACGACCCAGGAGAGGGGTCGGGTCACTCGTCTTGAAACGGGACGAATCAACGGCACGGTCGCGTTCTGCCTTCTGCCTTCCGTCTTCTGCCTTTCTTACTTCCCCCGGCCCGCGAACCCGGCGGTCAGCAGGCGCACCTTGAACGCCGCTCCGCGCCCGACGATGTAGAGCGTCTTCTTGTCGGCGCCGGCAAACGCGATGTTCTGCGGCTGCAGCGACACGGGGATGGTGCCCAGGTGCTCTCCCTTCGGACTGAACACCTGAACGCCGCCAATCGCGGCGCAGTAGACGCGGCCCTCGGCGTCCACGGCCAGGCCGTCGGCGCCGCTGTTGGGTTGGCCCGCAGGGGTCTTGTTGACGGTGGCGTACTTGGCGAAGTTCCTCGGATTGCCCGGCTTGCCGTCGGCCGCCACGTCGAAGGCCGTGATGTACTCGCCGCTGGTGTTGTTGACGTAGAGCGTCTTCTCGTCCGGACTCAGCACGATGCCGTTGGGCCGCGCAATGGCCGTCGTGACCTGCACGGATTTTCCACCGGGCGGTACGAGGTACACGGCCGGCGGCAGCGCCGGCGTCGGTGGAGGCTGCCCGGGAGCGGCGTTGGGCCCGGGCTCGGAGAAGTAGACGCCGCCGCCCTTGCTCACCACCAGATCGTTGGGGCGCCCGTATGGCTTGCCGTCGTAGTTGTCGGTAATCGTCGCTTCGGCGCCCTTGGGATAGATCACGCCGATGCGCGCGGCGCCGGGCGTCGTCTGCACCGAGATCAGGCGGCCCTTCGCGTCCCACCCGAGACCATTCGAACCGTTGGTGTTCTCGAGGAACGTGGAAGTCGCGCCGGTGTCCTTGTCGATGCGGGTGATGCGATTGGCCTGTGTCTCCGTGAAGATCAGGCTGCCGTCGGGCAGTCCCAGGGGACCTTCGGTGCCGGTGAAGCCCGACTTGATGACCTCGATCTTCGTTCCGGCGGCCACCACACCCGGAATGGCCGTGGCGATGGTCTCGGTGGCGGCGGGCGGTGGCGCGGCCTGGCCCCGAGCCACTCCTGGCATGGCCACAGCCAGCACGGCGAGACCGAAAAAGGCGGAAGTCGTGATGCGCATGATGGTCGGCTCCTCTGACCGGCATGATACCCTCCCGGCCGGAGGATCGCCGATTGTCTGAACCCAAACCGCCCGCCATGAGCTTCCTGAAACTCGCCGGGCCGGGACTGGTCGTGGCCGCCACCGGCATCGGCTCCGGGGATGTCGTGTCCGCCACGGTGGGCGGCGCCAAGTACGGCGTGGCGCTGCTGTGGGCCATCGCGCTGGGCGCGTTCTTCAAGTTCGTGCTGAGCGAAGGCATCGCGCGCTGGCAGCTGGCGACCGGGAAGACGGTGCTGGAAGGCTGGGCCGATTACCTGCCGGCCTGGGTGAAGATCTACTTCGCGATCTACCTGGTGTTGTGGACCGTGGCGGTCAGCGCGGCGCTGACCAACGCCACCGGCCTGGGGCTCGCCAACCTCACGGGCGGCGCCGTGCCGCAGCAGTGGGGGGCGGTGCTGCACACCTTCGTCGGCTTCGCCTTCGTCTGGTTCGGCGGCTACGGCAAGTTCGAGAAGCTGATGAAGGCGCTGGTGGGCGTCATGGGGTTCAGCATCCTCGTCTGCGCCGGACTGACGATGACCAATCCGGGGCCAGCCCTGCAGGGACTGCTGGTGCCGACGATTCCAGAGGGTAGCGGCAGCTACGTGCTGTCGCTGATCGGCGGCATCGGCGGGTCGATCACGATGCTCTCCTACAACTACTGGATGCGCGAAGAGAAGATGAAGGGCGCCGGCTATCTCTCCTACGTCCGGGGCGACGTCGGTGTGGCCTATGCGTTCACGGCCATCTTCGGCCTGTCGATCATGCTGATCGCCAACCGTGCCTTCTATCTGCCTGGAGTCGCCATCACCGATGCGCAGGCCGTGCCCAAGATGGCCGACATGCTGGGTTCCATCCTTGGCCCGCTCGGGGAGTATGCCTACTCCGTGGGGTTCTGGGCGGCGGTGTTCGCGTCGCTCCTGGGCGTGTGGCAGAGCGTGCCGTATCTCTATGGGGACCTGTACGGCATCCTGAAGCGCCTGTCTCCAGAAGCGCGCGAGGCCGCCACCAAGGTGACGAGCATGCCGTACCGAGTGGCGCTCGTCTTCATCACGCTGATCCCGATTCCGTTCGCGTTCACCGGCCGGCCGCTGTTCATCATCGTCACCTACACCGTGGTGGGCAGCCTGTTCGTGCCCTTCCTGGCGGCGACGCTGCTGTACCTGAACAACAAGGTGGCGTGGACCGAGCCGGTGCCACGGAACCACTGGACCACGAATCTGCTGCTGGTCGCGATTCTGGCGCTGTTCGTGGCGGTCGGCGCGCAGGAAGCAATCGGCGCCCTGCGCTAGACGGCGGCTGGGCGCCGTAGAGGGTTCCAGGTTCGGAGCCGGTTCACCCTGTGGCGCCGCTCTGCGGGTAGAATCCCGGCGGAGGCTCTGTCATGCGCGTTCTGTTGTCCGTTGCCGCGGTCCTGATGTTCGGCGTCCATGCCGTCTCTGCCCAGTCGGGTCCCACGGTGCCGCCGCCGAATCCGGTGCCCGATGTCACGAGCCTCATCTCGCGCCTGAGTCTCGAGCGCTACAAGGCCACCATCAAGGGCCTCACGCAGTTCGGGGATCGCCGGCAGGGCACCGAGCGCAATCGCAAGGCCGTGGATTGGATTGAGGCCCAGCTGAAGAGCTATGGCTGCGCGACCGAGCGCATCAAGTACACCTACGATCCGCCGCCTCCTCCTGCCCGCAGCGGTGGTGGCGGCGCCGCCGGCCAGCAGCCGGCAGCGGGCAGTGTGCCTCGCATTTCTGGTGGCGGCCGCCCCCGCGGCCAGCGTGCGCCCACCGGCGTCAACAACGACCCGATGAAGCAGCCGGACGAGAAGCTTCGCGCCCTCAACAGCGAGCCCACGACCAACGGCCCTCGCGAGCAGGTGTTCTGCACCAAGGTCGGCTCGAAGTTCCCGAACGAGATGTACATCGTCGGCGCCCACATGGACGGTCATGGCTGGGGAGAAGCGGCGAACGACAACGGCTCGGGGACGGCGCTGGTGATGGAGCTGGCGCGCATCTTCAGCATGCCGGACGTGGTCACCGAGCGCACGATTCGATTCGCGCTCTGGAACAACGAAGAGACGGGGTTGAACGGCGCGCGGGCCTATGTCGAGCAGCGGCAGGAGCTGCAGGGCCGGGAGAACCCTCCCGGATCGGGCCGGTATCCCGAACCGAAGTGGCTGGGGATGATCCAGCACGACATGATGATGTGGGACCACGGCATGCCGCGCGCGGATGGCACGCTCGCCCCCACGCAGCGGCCGGAAGCCGACGTGAACATCGAGTTCCAGTCCACGGCCAGCTTTGCCGACCAGGCGATGAAGCTGGCGTTCTTCTTCCACGGCGCCAACGAGCGCTACGCCACCGACTATCCCGCGCAGGTCGGTCCGCACATGACCAACACCGACTCGACGCCGTTCATGGACCTCGTGCCGGCCATCAGCCTCCGCGAGAACGAGCGTGGCGTGCACACTGGAGCAGGCTGGAATCCGCATTGGCACCAGCCCACCGACGTGTTCGCCACGTTCTCCGACAAGGACTTCATGCTCGGGTTGAACGCGGCGCAGACGACCGGCGGGGCCGTGGCGGAGTTGACAGGCCTCAGTCTCAAGAAATAGCGGCCACGCCGCTCGTTACTCGAAGTCACTCGCTAGAGAGACTTTAATGAACAAGTCTGCCGAACAAGCCGAGTAGCGAGGGATTGCCCAGAGTCCCTCCTCGTCTGAAGGTCGGCGGCAAGTCTCTGTAAACACAGCGCATAGCAGGCCTCATCGGGTCGATATGACCGATATGACAAGGTGGCGATCGGTTTGCAACGACTGGTCGTGCCGAACCGATGTCCGATACGGGTACTGCCGCCGCGCGCCTGACCGAGCCTGTCGCCCGACCTTCTGCGAACGCCACGTTTCCCCTGCTGATTGGGCATAGCCCCGTAATCAGCCGGTTGCGGGACGAGGTCGAGCGGGTGGGAAGTACGGAAGCTCCAACCCTGGTGATGGGAGAACCGGGTTCTGGCCGGTCCCTGTTCGCCCGGGCGCTCCGCCATGCGAGCGGGCGGCGTGGGGAGCCGCTGATGGTGGTGTCGTGTGGCGACGTGCCAGAGACGCTGCTCGAGACCGAGCTCTTCGGATGCGTGAAGGGCAGCGTCGTTGGGGCGTCGAGCGATCGCGCGGGGGTCCTGGATCTTGCGCATGGCGGGACCGTGCTCCTCGAAGACATCGACGAGATGCCGGTGCGCACGCAGGGACTGCTGGCGCGGTTCCTCGAGAGCGGCGAAGTGCATCGGGTCGGTGCCCTCGGCGCCGGCATGCCGGCGGACGTGCGCATCGTGGCGTCGACCAGCGCGACGGCGCGCGAGCGCGTCGCCCAGGGGTCGTTTCGCGAGGAGTTGTTGGCGCAGTTCGCTGGACACACGCTGGCGATCCCGCCGCTTCGCGAGCGACGCGACGACATCCCGATTCTGGCCGACTATTTCGCGGCGGTGCACTGCGCGGCCGCGGGCAAGCCGATGGTGACGTTTGCTCCGGACGCCCTGCAGGCGCTGATTGAGTTCTCGTGGCCGGGCAACGTCCGCCAGTTGAGAAGCGTGATCGAGCACCTGGCCGGCAATACCCGTTCGTTCGTGATTGTCGCCGACGAGCTTCCCGTGGGTATCCGGCCTCGTCGGACGGCACCGCCGCGCCGCGGCCGCGAGCGCCGCCGGGCTGTTGGCGAGGAGCTGTTCGTGCGTCTGGTCGCCAACGGCGAGAGCTTCTGGTCGTGCGTCTATCCGCTGTTCATGGAGCGAGAGATCACCCGCACCGACGTACGCGACCTGGTGCGGCGCGGCCTGGACGTGGCGAGGGGCAATTCCGAAACCCTGATGCGGCTGTTCAACATGCCGGCCTCGGATCACAAGCGCTTCGTCAGCTTCCTGCGGAAGTACGACTGCCAGTTTCCAATCGAGTCAGCGCGCTGACCCCTGGCGTTGCCCTCGGGCGGCAGAGGCTGGGCAGAAGCAGGGTTCAAGTCTGCTGTTCTAGCGACCGGCCGACAAAAGTCATCCCACAGCGCGCCTTGCGCCTTGGCTCGCTCATCGTCACGATCGCAATAACTTCAATCACTGCAGTCAGTTTAGGCCTGAATTACTGACGCGGTTGCAGTTGGGCGCAAAAATTGCTTAGGAGGATGCGCGCCGTCGTTAACGTCGCGGAGCCCCCCAACCATGTTTCGCTCGGTTAGTTTCGCCGCTGTTGTCTTTTCGCTCGCGCTCGATGCCTTCGCCCCCGTTGGCGTGGCCGCGCGCAGCGATTCCGATACCTCCGTGACCGCGGAGTCCTCCGTGGCCTCGCTGTCGGCGCTCGAAGGCCGTTCCATCAGCGAATCGTCCGTGCTGCTGATCATCGGCTTTGCCTTGATCAGCGTGTCGCGCGCCGCGCGCCGCTAATCTCTTCGTCGCCCTTCCCCATCCTTCATCCCGCGCCGCGGAAGTCGCCGCCGTCGCGACAGATTTCAGGGACTCGGCTTCCGAGGTGATGTAAGTCGCGGTACTGCGCGACTTTCGCCGCGAGTTCGCGACCGCACTCGACGCGCATGCAGAATCGCTGAGCAAATCCATCGTTTTCACTCCCTCGCCGGCCTGGATCGTTGATTGCTATGGACCAGGGCGCGCGAGGAACCCACGTCATGTTGTCCCCGATCGTCGAGTTCGCGAACTGGATCACCACACTCCCCGAGTCCGCAGGTCTTCTCCTGCTGGGCGGCGTGCTGATCCTGATTACCTCCCGGCTGCGCCGCGTGCCCGCAGCAGAGCTCGAACCCACACCGAAGGTCGCGAGCCGGCGGATGCCACCCACGACCGGTCTCACCGCGCAGCGCGGGCACAGCTAGGACGGCTGCCTTACAATTCGTTAGCTAAAGCTCGCTGTCGCATGGAGTGACGGCAGGGCGCGGGCCGTACCACGGGACGGCACGCCGGAGGTTGGTTTCCCTATGTTTTCCAGTGCCTCACTCGCGATTGATCTCGAGAAGACCGCCGAGGCGATCGAGCAGGCGATTCGTCGCCAGGTGACCGAACTGCACCGTCGCGGCATCGTCGTCGGCCTGTCGGGCGGCATCGACAGCTCCGTGGTGACCTGCCTGTGCGTGCGGGCGCTCGGCGCGGAGCGCGTGCAGGTGCTGCTGATGCCGGAGCGGGCGTCATCGTCCGAGTCGCTGACGCTCGGCCGACTGCTGACCAGCCAGCTCGGCGTGCCGGTGGCGGTCGAGGACATCGCGCCGACGCTCGAGGCGGCCGGCTGCTACGACCGGCAGACCGAGGCCATCCGCATGATGTTCCCGGAGTACGGCGACGGCTGGCGCAACAAGATCACGCTGCCCTCCATTCTCGACAGCGATCGCCTGAACGTCTCGGAGCTGACCGTCGAGTCGCCGTCGGGCGAACGGAAGACCGCGCGCATGCCGCCGGCGGCGTACCTGCAGATGGTCGCCGCGACCAACTTCAAGCAGCGCGTCCGCAAGATGATGGAGTACTACCACGCCGATCGGCTGAACTACGCCGTGGCTGGCACGCCGAACCGGCTGGAGTACGACCAGGGCTTCTTCGTGAAGCTCGGCGACGGCGCCGCCGACATCAAGCCGATCGCCCATCTCTACAAGACGCAGGTCTACGCGCTCGCCGAGTACCTCGGCGTGCCCGAGGAGATTCGCCGCCGCCCGCCGACGACCGACACGTTCTCGCTGCCGCAGACGCAGGAGGAGTTCTACTTCGCGCTGCCCTACGCACAAGATGGACCTCTGCCTCTACGGCCACAACCACGGCGTGCCGGCGGCCGAGGTCGGCCGCCGCCGCCGGGTCTGACGGCCGAGCAGGTCGAGCGCGTCTACCGCGACATCGAGCAGAAGCGGCGCACCACGCGCTACCTGCACGCGCGGCCGCTCCTGGTCGAGCCGGTGTCGGAGGTTCACGACTGAGATGTGCGGCATCGCCGGCATGATCAATCGCCGCGCGAGTCGCTGTCGCCGCCCGACGCTCGACCAGCTCGCGGTGATGGCCGGCGCGCTCCGCCACCGCGGCCCGGACGAGTTCGGCATCTACCGCGACGGCCGCGCCGGGCTCGCGCCACGCGCGGCTGTCGATCATCGACCTGGCCACCGGCCAGCAGCCGCTGTCGCAACGAGCGCGGCACGCTGTGGATCACGTTCAACGGCGAGATCTTCAACTACGTCGAGCTGCGCGAGCGAGCTCGATCGCGCGCGGCCACCAGTTCCGGACGCGCAGCGACACCGAGGTCATCGTCCACGCCTACGAGGAGTGGGGCGCCGAGGCGTTCCGGCGCTTCAACGGCCAGTGGGCGGTCGCCTGTGGGACGCCGAGCGCGGCGAGCTGGTGCTCGCGCGCGACCCGTTCGGCGTGCGGCCGCTGTACGTCGCCGAGCACGACGGGCGGCTGTACTTCGCCAGCGAGGTCAAGGCGATCTTCGCCGGCCGATCCCGCGCTGCCCGCGCGCGCTTCGATCCGGTCGGCCTCGACCAGGTCTTCACGTTCTGGACGCCGGTCGCGCCGCAGACGGTCTTCGAGGGCATCGAGGAAGTCGAGCCCGGCACCGTCCGCGTCTACGCCGCCAGCACGGATCGCGCACGCACCGCTCGTACGACCCGGCGTTTCCCGCCGGACGAGCGCCGGCAGTTCACGGGCACGCTCGACGATGCGGTGGAGGAGGTGCGGGCGGCGCTCGAGCGAGGCGACGCAGCCTGCGGATGCTGCGCGCCGACGTGCCGGTCGGCAGCTATCTGTCCGGCGGGCTCGACAGCTCGCTGATCGCGGCGCTCGGCCTGCGCGCCAAGGGCGTCGAACTTCTCGACCTTCTCGCTGCGCTTCGAGGACGCCGAGTACGACGAGACCGTCGTACCAGCGCGCTGATGGCCGAGCGCCTCGGCAGCGATCACCACGAGGTGCGTCGTGTCGCGCGGCGACATCGCGCGCGTCTTCCCGGACGTCGATCCGCCACACCGAGCGGCCCGATCCTGCGGACCGCGCCGGCGCCGCTGTTCCTGCTGTCGAAGCTGGTGCACGACGCCGGGCATCAAGGTGGTGCTGACCGGCGAGGGCGCCGACGAGATGTTCGCCGGCTACGACCTGTTCCGCGAGGCCAAGGTCCGCCGCTTCTGGGCGCGCGCAGCCGGCATCCGACGCGGCGGCCGCGCCTGCTCGAGCGGCTCTATCCCTACCTCGCAACGATCGCCGGTGGCGCAGCGCGCGATGGCGCGGCAGTTCTTCGGCCGCGGCCTCGACCGCTGGCGCGAGCCCGGCTTCGGCCACGACCCGCGCTGGCGCAGCACCGGCGCGCTGAAGCGCCTGTTCTCGGCCGACCTGCGCGAGCGCGTCGGCGACGCGCGACGCGCGCGGCGCGACTGCTGGCACGGCTGCCGCCGGCGATTCGCCCGCTGGAGCCCGCTCGCGCAGGATCAGTACCTCGAGGTGCACACGCTGCTGTCGGGCTACCTGCTGTCGTCGCAGGGCGACCGCATGCTGATGGCGCACTCGGTCGAAGGGCGCTTCCCGTTCCTCGACCGGCGACGTGGCCGCGCTGGCCGAGTCGCTGCCGCCGCGACTACAAGCTGCAGCGTGCTCGACGAGAAGCACGTGCTCAAGCGCGCGGCCGCCGACCTCGTGCCGCCGGCGATCCTGCGACGCGGCCGAAGCAGCCGTATCGCGCGCCGGACGCGCTGTCGTTCGCCGCGCCCGAGGCGCCGGGAGTGGATCGCGGAGGTCGCCAGCCCGCGAGGCCGTCGCGCGAGGCGGGCTGCTTCGAGCCCGGCGGCGGTGCCGCAGCTCGCTCGCCAAGTGCGCGCGCGCGCGCGGCGAGCGGGCAGTTCTCGAACGCCGACAACATGGGCCGTCGTCGGCGTGCTCTCGACGCAGCTCGTGCATCACCAGTTCATCGCGCCATCGCCCGACGGCCGCCGCGCCGTCCGGGATCCGGACGGTCGTCGATCGGCTTTCGACCGACGTAGCTGTCATAGACGCATGCTCGTTCATGCGTTCCTGGAACGAGCCGCGCGAACGGCGCCCGATGCCCCGGCCCTGATCGAGACCACGCGCCGCACGTCGTATGCGGAGCTCGATCGGCTCGCCAACCGGTTCGCCAACCTGCTATCGGCGGAGCGGGCGTCGCATCCGGGGATCGGGTGGTCGTCGCCCTCGACAACGGCGCCGAGATGGTGGCCGCCTACCTCGGCGCGCTCAAGGCCGGCGCCGTCGCCGTGCCGTTGCCCGCGGGTCCGCGCAGCGACCGTCTGGGTCCGGCGGTGACGGACTGCACGCCCCGTGTGGCGATCGTCGACGAAGCGACCGCCCGAGCCAGCCGTGGCGACAGTCCGCTGGCGCACGTGCCGCACCGTGTTCGTGGCGAGGCGAGCGGCAACCGGCGACTCGCCGGCACCGTTCACGGCGCTGTCCGATGCCGTGGCCGCCTGCTCCGACGAGCCGGTCAGCGGAAGCCCCGCCGACATCGGATCTGGCGGCCATCATCTACACCTCCGGCAGCACCGGCGAACCGCGCGGCGTGATGCTGACGCACCGGAACTTCGTCGCCAACGCCCGCTCCATCGTCAGCTACCTGTCGCTCGACGGCCAGCCGATCGCGTCATGTGCGTGCTGCCGTTCTACTACGTGTACGGGTTGTCGTTGCTGCACACGCACCTGGCGGTCGGCGGGTCGCTCGTCATCGAGAATCGATCGGCCTTCCCGAACGTCGTGCTCGATGCCATGCACGAGCACCAGGTCACCGGCTTCGCCGGCGTGCCGTCGACCTTCGCGCTGATGCTGCACCGGTCGAACCTCGACACCGCGGCGCTGCCCAGCCTGCGCTACGTGACCCAGGCTGGCGGCGGCATGCCGCCGGCGCGGATCAGCGAGTGGCTCGCAGCGCGGTCCGCGGGCGGACTTCTTCGTGATGTACGGCGCCACCGAAGCCTCGGCGCGCCTCACCTACCTGCCACCCACGCTCCTGCGCGCCAAGCTGGGCTCGA
Organism: uncultured Acidobacteriota bacterium; assembly: GCA_963721715.1. Classification (GTDB taxonomy): domain Bacteria; phylum Acidobacteriota; class Vicinamibacteria; order Vicinamibacterales; family UBA2999; genus VFZN01. The sequence goes on from CAVRKI010000001.1 coordinate 255,680, forward strand.
TCGGCCGCGCGATTCCCGACGTCGAGATCCAGGTGATCCGCGAGGACGGCACCGAGGCGCCGCGGGGCGAGGTCGGGGAGCTCGTGGCGCGCGGGGCCCAACATCTCATCCGGGTACTGGAACAACCCGCAGGAGACGACGCATCGTTTCGGGCCCCTCGGCTATCGGACCGGAGACCTTGGCTACCAGGACGCGGACGGCGACTTCTACCTCGTCGGCCGTCTCCACGACATGATCAAGGTCGGCGCGAACCGGGTCGGGGTCAAGGAGATCGAGGACGTCCTGCACGAGCACCCTGCCGTGCACGAGGCCGCCGTCGTCGGCACGGCGCACGAGATGCTGGGCGAGGCGCCGGTGGCCTTCGTCGCCCTGCGCGACGAGATTGCGGACGCCGAGAACACCCTGCGCGCGTTCTGCGCGGCCAGGCTGGCCGCCTACAAGGTCCCGCTCCGCGTGATCATCCGGCGCGAGCTTCCCAAGCTCCCCGGCGCGGGCAAGATCGATCGCCCGTCGCTGCGCGCCGCCGCATCCAAGCTGGAGTCCGATCCCACGACCGTCTAGCGCATGACCGTGACGTCCGTCCGTTCACTCGCGGCACTGCGCAGTCTGCAAGCCGATTGGGAGGCAATGGAAGGGCGGTCCGGCACGCCATTGCTGGGGTTCGCCTGGTTTCTCTCCGCGGCCGAGAGTCTTTACGACGAACAGCAGTTGCGCATCGCGGTGGCACGCACCGGCGGCGAGGTCACGGGGATTGCCCCACTGGTCGAGGAACTCACGGACGATGGGACGAGGATGACGCTGCTCGGGACATCCCGTCTCTTCGAACCGAGCGACTGGCTGTGCGCCGACGCGGCGACGGCCCGGGCGCTCGCGGACCAGGCGCTGAAGGTGGGGCCACCGCTGCTCCTGCAGCGCGTCCCGACAACGTCCAGCCTGTGCGGGCTGCTGCCGCGCATCGGTCCGTCCGGCGTCTCGATCTCGCGGGCGGCCACCCCCTCACTGGCCGTCGACACCCGTGGCTCGTGGGAGGCGTACGCTGCCCGACTCCCAACCAGTCTTGACCGCGCGGCTGGCCAAACTGCGCCGAAAAGCCGAGCGCGAGATCGGTCGGGTCGTCGTCGAATCAGTGGAGATCGAGCCGGCCCAGGTGGAACCGGTGCTCGAGCGCTTCGCGGCGGTCGAGGCCACGGGCTGGAAGGCGCGGGAGGGAAGCGCGCTCGGCCAGCAACGTCAGTTGTTCGATTTCTACCGCCGCTATGGACGCCGGGCGGCTGCCGTTGGAACGCTTCGTGTATCGACATTGCTGTTCGGATCGCAGATCGCAGCCATGGAGATCGTCGTCGACGCGTTCAACCGGAGGTGGCAGCTGAAGGTTGCTTATGACGAAGGGGTTGCCCGCTACTCGCCGGGGCTCCAGCTGGTGCACCACACGTTGGCAGATGCGTTCGCGCGCGGGCTGAACGCGTACGAGTTCCTGGGAGTGGCCGAATCGTGGGAAGAGCGCTGGCTGCCTGAGCCCCGCGAGTACCCGTAAGGTGATGTTCTACCCCGCCTCGGTCCGCGGTGCGGTCGAAGTGATTCAGGACGTGGCCGCGTTTGCGTGGCGGCGGGCTCGCCGGCAGTCCAGCGCCGCGCCGCTGGACACGGCCGACGATACCGGCGCTCGACCAGGGAAGCGCGCAGCCAATGACGGTTGACGCGGGCGCCGCCGTCACCACGGACATCGTGCCGGGCTTCGACCAGCTCGCGGCCGAGCGGGAGCGGTGGGACCTGCTGTTCGCGGCGCGCGCGCACGAACCGTCGGTGTCGTTCGAGTGGACCCGCGCCATGGTCCGTCACCACGTGCGGCCGGATGACCAGTGCCTGCTGCTGCGCCTGCACCGGCAGGGCGCGGTGGTTGGCCTGGTGCCGCTGGTGATTCGAACCGTGCCGCTGCTCGGCTGGCACATCCGGATGCTGATGCCAGTCTCCGAGGACTACAACACACACAGCGACCTGTTGCTCCGGGACACCGCGCCGGACGTGATTCGCGCCTTCGTCGCGGCGCTCCTCGATCTCGAGATTCCATGGGACTGCTGGCGGCTGGGCCGGCTGCTGGAAGGCGGCGCCCTTGCCCTGGGACTGGAAGACGCGCTGGCGGCCGAGGGCCTACCGCACGTCCTTCGAGACGGCGTACCCGCCTACACCCTGTCGCTGCCGGAGACCTATCAGAGGTACCTCGCCGACCGATCGTCGAAGTTCCGGAACCATCTGAGACGGGTCGAGCGCAAGATCGAGAGCGCCGGCGCTGTCGGCGTGAACTACGCGCACACGGCATCGAGCCTGACGGCGGGCTTTGCCGCGCTCGTGAAGATCGAGGAGCAGAGCTGGAAGCATCAGCACGGCTCGGCGATCACCGCGGTGGCGCCGCAGTTGGGCTTCTATCGCGACCTCTGCTTCGATGCGCTGGAGACCGGCCGCCTGCACCTGCAGTGGCTGGAGATCGACGGACGTCCCGCCGCCTACAACCTTGGCTACCTCACCGCTGGGCGTTACCACTACCTGAAGACCAGTTACGACGCCAGCCTGCGATCGCTCAGCCCCGCCACCTACCTGCGAGCGCGGCTGGTCGAGCAACTCATCGCGAATGGCGTTGGCACCCTCGACTTCCCCGGGGAACCCTATGAATGGGAAACCCAGTGGACCGACGAGGTGCGCTGGCGCCGGATCGTGTCGGTCTACCGGCCGACCTTGCGGGGGCGTTCGCTGGCGACGATCGAGCGATTGCGGAACCGGCCGCGCGGGCCCAGGCGGGTTGAGCACGTCGATCCTCGGGGCTAAGTCCTTCACATACAATGACCGCGTGGCGAGTCAGGACACGTAGCGTGCAGCAGGGATTCCCGCTCGAGTTGCTCGACCTGGTTCGCTGCTCCCACGATGCGGGCGAGCTGCAGGCGATGCCTGGAGTGACCGGGCCGTTCGTCCCGGACGGTGCGGTGCGCTGCATGCGATGCGGCCGCCTTCATCACATCCGGAATGGTGTGTTGTCGTTGCTGGATCCCCTTCAATTGCATGCCGAGAGCACAACGGAGATGCGTGTTCGAGATGCGCGCAACGAGGGCATCCTCGAAGGAACGCGGCCGGAGTGGAGCTCGGTCGCCAGCGACGAGATAGAGGTGCGGCCCACGCTGGATGCCATCGGCAATACCAGGGGAATGCGTGTGTGTGAAATCGGTTGCGGCCCAGGGCGCTACACGCTGGAGCTGGCACATGAGGCCGAGGCGGTGGTGGCCGTGGACTTCTCGTTGGCCGGATTGCTGGTCCTCCGCAAGAAGCTGCAGCCGACCGCGCGAGTGGCGCTGGTCCAGGCCGACGTCACCGCGCCCTACGGGACGTCCCGCGGATTCGACCGTGTGCTGTCGACCCTGCACAGCAACCTGCCGAGCCGTGACCACCGCGCCGCCAGCCTGCGCCAGGTTGCCCGGGTGCTCAAAGAGAATGGCCGGGCGGTCATCAGCATGCATCACTACAACATGCGCGACGCCGTGGCGCGCGTGCCGGCCTCCGGGCGATATGCGGACAGCGGCATCTATCGCTACTTCATGACGACCCGGGAATCCCGGCGGGAAGCGGCGCCCTTCTTCGCAAGCCTGCGGCACGCGCACATCAGCGTGAGCATCCCGGGCATTCGAAGCATCGCGGTATCGAGGGCGGCCGCCCACGTTCCCCTCATCCGGAGCGCGGTGGGCCGGCTGTTCCTGGCGATTGGCGAGCAGCCTCGGCGAGAACCTGCAGAGGGGACGCCGCAATGCGCGTGAGTGTCGTGATTCCCACGTACAACCGCGCGAAGAGGCTGCCATCGGCCATCGACTCCGTCCTGGCACAGGGGCTGCCGGACATCGAGATCATCGTCGTGGACGATGGGTCGGTGGACGAGACGCGATTGGTGGTGGCGAAGTACGGCGACCGGGTCCGTTATGTCCATCAGCCCAATGCAGGGGTGGGTGCCGCGCGCAATACGGGCATTCGCCACGCCAGCGGGGACTTCGTTGCCTTCCTCGACTCCGACGACCGCTGGAACGAGTTCAAGCTCTCGATGCAGCTGGCGCTGTTCGAGGCCAGGCCGGACGTCGGCCTGGTCTTCAGCGATTTCACCATCGAGAAGCCGGACCGCTCCGTGCAGGCGAACGGAGCCGCGCTGTGGGCAGGGCGCGAGCTGGATTTCCCCGAGATGGAACGTCTGGTGCTCGCTGCCCCCGCGTCCCCCCAGGGCAGCCGCTGGCAGACCGGGTCGGTCGAGTGCTGGTCGGGGCCGATGTACCGGCAGCTTCTGGACGAGTTGCCCATCCTGACGTCCTCGGTGGTCGTGCGGAGGAGTGCGCTCGATGCCACCACGTGGTACACGGAGCGGGTCGTCCTCTTCGAGGACTGGGAGTTCTTCGCGCGGGTGGCCAGGCGGGCGAGCGTGGGCTACGTGACGGTGCCGACCACGGTGAATGTCGGGCACCTTGACCCAGGTCGGGTCTCGAAGTGCAGCAGTGTCGATCGGGCCGACTCGTATCGCACGCTGATCGAACGGGTCTGGCTGCGGGATGAAGAGTTCGTCGAGCGATGGCCGGCTGAGGCACGGTCCGCCCACAGCCGCGCGCTGCTGGCCCTGGCGCGCGAGGCCCTGCTGGCCGGCCGGCCCGAGCAGGCGAGAGATGCGTTGGTGGCCTGGCGACAGGCGGGTTTCACCGACCATCGTGGATGGGCGGCGGTCTACGACGTCTGTTCGCGCCTGGCCGGCGGGCGTGTGCTGCTCCGCACCATGCTCCGTGGCCAGACTGCGCTGCGGGTGGTGACCGGATCGGGACGAAGGGTCAATGGTTCGGTCAATCCAGCAGCTTGAATCCCTGCGAGAGGCGTGGGATGCGCTGGCGGCCCCTTTCCAGTCGCCCCTCCTTGATCACGACTGGTTCACGTCAAGTGCGGCGGCGTTTCACCGCGACCAGGATCTGCGGATTCTCGCGACCTGGGATGGGGGCACGTTGACGGGCGTTGCCCCCCTGGTTCGGGAGCGCGGCCGACTGGTCGTCCTTGGCGGCTCGCACTTGCACGAACCCACCGACTGGTTGTTCTCGTCAGACCAGGCGCTCGACGAACTCGTGGAGCTGGCGCTCGAGATGGGCGAGCCGATGATCCTGCAACGCATGCCGGTCGACTCGTCGGCCTCGATTGCCCTCTCGCGACTGTCGCGTCGGCGCGCGCTGTCGGTCGTGCGCCCGTCGGCCGACTCGCTGGCGGTGAACACGCGAGGGAGGTGGGATTCGTACTACGCCGGCCTGTCCTCGAGGATCACGTCGAATCTGCGCCGGCTGCGCCGCAAGGCCGAGAAGATGCTGGGACCGATGACGGTCGTGCAGCACCAGCCAATGCCATCCGAGGTGGACGCCCAACTCGAGACCGTGATGGCGGTCGAAGGTTCGGGGTGGAAGGGGCGCCGCGGCTCGTCGCTCGGCGCGCGCCCGGATCTGCGCGACTTCTTTCGCCGATACTGTCACCTGGCCGCGGCGAAGAATCGCCTGCGCGTGTCCACACTCCGCTTCGGGGAGCATGTGGCTGCCGTGGAGCTGTCGGTCGAGGCATATCGGCGCATGTGGCAGTTGAAGATCGGCTATCAGGAATCGCTGGCCCCTTTCTATCCGGGTCTGCACCTGACCGAGATGTCGATTCGGTCCTCGTTCGAGCGTGGGCTCGACGCCTACGAGTTTCTCGGCAGCGCGGCTGCCTGGGAAGAGCGATGGCGGCCGGAGACGCGGGGCCACCGGCTGGTGGCGGTGTATCCGGTGACCGCGCCTGGCCTGGTGGGGGCCTGCCAGGATGTCGCGGGCGCCCTGTGGCGGAGGCTTCGCGGCCCTGGCGCAGCAGTTCCGGAGGCCTGAGACCATGAGGGGGAGAGTGGTCCTGGGGCTCGTCGCCGTTGTCGTGGTCGTGGAGGCGGTCAGCATCGCCTTTGGGGGCCTGGTCGATGACCTGCTCCTCTACCTGCCGGGCATCGACAAGGTGCTGCACGCCGCCGGCTTCCTCGCGATTTTCGTCGTGTGTCATCGATTGATGAAGGCGACGCTCCCGGGCTTCGACGCAGGGGCCTTGGCATTGGGGCTTGCGCTGGTGGTCCTGGCCGCGGGTGACGAGCTCGGCCAGGGGCTGAGGTCCAATCGGAGTCTCGACCTGAAGGACTTCATCGCCAGTGTTTCTGGCGTGGCCCTTGGAGTGGCCTGGCTGCTCCGGCCGCGGCGCCCATGGCTGGCCCTGGCCGCGGGAATGGCCGCGCTGATCGTCACCGGGGTGGTGACTCTCGAGTCCTACACGACGCAGCGGCACATGAACGCCGGGACCCGGTTCTCGCGCGCTGGAGACTTCGCCTCGGCGCGCCGCGAGTATCGACTGGCGTATGAGGCCGGCGTTCGCAGCGCCAGCCTGTTCAACGAGCTGGGCTGGGTGGAGATCGAGTCAGGGGAGGGCGATCCGAAGTCGGCAGTGGAGTATGCGGCGCAAGCGCTGGCCATGCGTCCGGACGATGCCGACGTCCAGGATACCTACGGTTGGGCGCTTCATCATGCCGGGCGCAGCGCCGAAGCGCTGCCCTTCCTCGAACGGGCGTATCGGGCCAGCCCCGACATGTTCTGCATCCACTACCACCTCGGGGAGGTGTATCTCGCCCTGGGACGGACGGAGACGGCGAGGGCGCACCTGTTGAAGCAGCTTGAACGGCAGGACACGAGGGAAGCGGCGCGTGCGGCCGAAGTGTTGTCCAGGATGAGTCCCTCCGAGGGGCGCTAGGGTGGAATCCCAGGCAACATGGCTGCGCTGCGCGTCCTGATGGCCAACGGTTCCCTGCAAGGTGGCGGAGCCGAGCGGGTTGTTGCCACACTGTCCGGGCATTTGCGCGCGATGGGCCACCATGTGTCGATCGCGACGCTGTCCGGTGGCGGCGAAGTGCTCGACGAGCTCCAGTCTGAAGGATTCGAGACCGTGAGCGGTCTCTCGCGTCACAACACCCTACCCATATTCTCGGTATCGGCGCGTTTGAAGCGACTGGTCGTTGAGCAGGGCATCGACATCGTTCACACGCACGACCTCCGGTCGCTGGTCGACGTCGGCGCCTGCCGGCGGCTCACCGGAGGCTTCCGCCACGTTCACACCTTTCACTTTGGCAACTACCCTCACCTCGGGAGCAAGCACCTGCTGCTCGAGAGGGTGTTTTCGCGCACACCCGACCGGCTTGTGGCCGTGGGGTATTCGCAGCGGGACTCGCTGGCCAGGACGCTCGGCCTGTCTCGTGAGCGGGTACACGTCATCTGGAACGGCGTCGATGCCTCGCCGGCGAATCTGGCAGCCCCGGGTGGAACCAGTTCACGGCCCGGCGTGCCGGTGGTTGGCAGCGTCTCTGCGTTCTTCCCGCAGAAGGGCTTGCCCACACTGATCGACGCTGCCCAGATCGTGAAAGGGCGGGGCATCACATTCCGCCTGCTGCTGGTCGGAGACGGTCCGCTTCGTGCGGAGCTCGAAGCGCGTGTCTCACGACTCGGCCTGGGCGACGTGGTGGAGTTCACGGGGTGGCTGCCGGACGCGGCCCGGGCGTGCTGCCGACGTTCGACCTGTTCGTCCAGAGTTCGAACTGGGAGGCGATGTCGATGGTGGTGCTGGAGGCGATGGCGGCCGGTCGGCCCATCCTGGCGACGGCGGTTGGAGACAACCCGCAGGTGCTCAGGCAGGATGAGACGGGCATCCTGGTTCCACCGGGAGACGCGGACGCGCTGGCGGCAGGGATGATACGCCTTCTTCAGGACGAGGGGCTTCGGAGCCGGCTGGGGCGTGGGGCCTTCGACGCCTACGAAGCCGGGTTCACGGCCAGGGCCATGGCCCAGCGATACCTGGCCACCTACCAGGAGGTCCTGGCGTAGATACGTCGAGGCTCTCCTCATGACCCACCTGCCCCTCGAAGCTGGTGTTTGTTCATGTTCGAGCCGATAAAAGTCTCTCGCGGGGGAACCATTTCCGCAGGCCGACATCGAACGCGGCTCAGGCCAATTCACCTAAGTCCCTTGTGTGCAATGATTTATCGGTTTGATCCCCCCTGGTTCCCGCCGGAGAGTACTTTGCTCCCTGGGGGCATGGCCTGCCGGGAATCGCGGGCAGCGCATGCGGCCCTGTCCGTCACGATGTGACTGAGAGGGCGAAGCCTCACCCGCAACGGTCAGACGATGAGCGACCAATACATTCTCGGAATCTCGGCGTTCTATCACGACAGCGCCGCCGCCCTGCTGCGGGACGGCGAGATCGTCGCGGCCGCGTCGGAGGAGCGCTTCACCCGCAAGAAGGGCGACTGCGACTTTCCCGCACCGAGGCGGTGGAGTTCTGCCTGAAGCAGGCCGGCATCGGCGTCGGCGACCTCGACGCACGTCGGCTTCTACGACAAGCCGCTGCTGAAGTTCGAGCGCATCCTCGAGACCTACCTCGGCGTGGTGCCGCGCGGGCTTCCGCTCGTTCCTGATGGCCGGGCCCGCTCTGGATCAAGGACAAGCTCTACATCGACCGCCAGCTGCACGAGGCGCTCGGCTACGACGGGCAGATCCTCTACTGCGAGCACCACGAGTCGCACGCCGCCAGCGCGTTCTTCCCGTCGCCGTTCGAGGAGGCGGCGATCCTGACGATGGACGGCGTGGGCGAGTGGGCCACCGCGTCGATCGGCATGGGCCGCGGCAACGACATCGAGATCCTCGACGAGCTGCACTGGCCCGATTCGCTCGGCCTGCTCTACTCGGCGTTCACCTACTACACCGGCTTCAAGGTGAACTCCGGCGAGTACAAGGTGATGGGCCTGGCGCCCTACGGCGAGCCGAAGTACGTCGACCTGATCTACAAGGAGCTGATCGACCTGCAAGGAGGACGGCTCGTTCCGGCTCAACCAGAAGTACTTCAACTACCTCACCGGCCTGACGATGACCAACGAGGCGTTCGACGAGCTGTTCGGCGGCCCGCCGCGGCAGCCCGAGAGTCGAAGCTGACGCAGCGGAGATGGACCTCGCGCGCTCGGTCCAGGTCGTCTGCGAGGAGGTCATGCTGCGGATGGCGCGCACCGCGCACAAGCGGACCGGGCTCGAGAACCTGTGCCTGGCCGGCGGCGTGGCGCTCAACTGCGTCGGCAACGGCCGGCTGCTGCGCGAGGGCCCGTTCAAGCAGCATCTGGATCCAGCCGGCGGCCGGCGATGCCGGCGGCGCGCTCGGCGTGGCGCAGCTCATCCACCACCGGCACCACAAGCAGCCGCGCGTGGTGGCGCCGGGCAGCGACGCGATGAAGGGCGTCGTACCTCGGGCCCGGCGTTCTCGCCGGACGAGATCGAGACGTACCTGAAGTCGGTCGGCGCGACGTACGAGCGGCTCGAGCGAGCCGGCGCAGCTCGACCGCGTGGCCGGCTACCTGGCCGACGAGAAGATCGTCGGCTGGTTCGACGGCCGGATGGAGTTCGGCCCGCGCGCGCTCGGCGCGCGCAGCATCCTCGGCGATCCGCGCAGCCCGCAGATGCAGGCGCGACATGAACATCAAGATCAAGTTCCGCGAGGGCTTCCGGCCGTTCGCGCCGTCGGTGCTGCGCGAGCGGGTCGTCGGACTACTTCGAGCTCGACACGCGACTCGCCGTACATGCTGCTGGTGGCGCCGGTGAAGAAGGAGCGCTGCATCCCGCTGACCGCCGAGCAGCACAAGCTCTGGGGCATCGACAAGCTGAACGTGCCGCGCTCGGACATCCCGGCGATCACGCACATCGACTACTCGGCGCGCGTCCAGACGGTGACGCCGGACACCAACCGCGCGCTACTACGAGCTGCATCAAGGCGTTCGAGCGGCAGACCGGCTGCGCGGTGCTCGTCAACACGTCGTTCAACGTGCGCGGCGAGCCGATCGTCTGCACGCCGGAGGACGCCTATCGCTGCTTCATGCGGACCCACATCGACGTGCTGGTGCTCGGGCCGTTCGTGCTCGACAAGGCCGCGCAACCGGAGTGGAAGGAGACCAAGGCATGGCAGCAGGAATTCCAGCTCGACTGACCGCGGCGCAGGGCCGCCGCTTCGGGCTCACCGTCGGCGGCGCGTTCCTGGTGTTCGCCGCCATCGCCTGGTGGCGCGGGACATCCGACGACGACGACCGTGCTCGGCGCGCTCGGCGGCGCTGCTGGCGCTGGCCGGCCTGGTCGATCCCGACGCTGCTCGGCCCGGTCGAGCGGGCCTGGATGGGGCTGGCGCACGCTCATCTCGAAGGTGACGACGCCGATCGTCATGGGCGTGATGTACCTGCTGGTGCTGACGCCGATCGGGCTGCTGCGGCGGGCGCTTCGGCGGCAACCCGCTGGTGCACACGGCCGCAGAACGGCGAGCTACTGGAAGGCGCGGCCCGAGGGCGCGCGGCGCCGGCAATCTGACACGGCAGTTCTGAGGAGGACGCGATGGGTCTGATGGGCGAGCTGTGGGCGTTCATGCGGGAGCGCAAGAAGTGGTGGCTGCTGCCCGTCATCGTCGTGATGGTCGTGGTCGGCGCGCTGCTGGTCTTCGCGCAGGGCTCGGCGCTGGCGCCGTTCATCTACACGATCTTCTGAGCAACCCTCACAACCCGTGACGGGATGGCATCGGGGTTCTAACAACTTGCACAGCAGGTGGGGCAGCGAGCGCTGGCTGGTGACGCATGCTGCTTACTGACGAGAAACGGACGGAGGCGAATCCGTCAACGGCGCGAGCAGACTGGCCGCCAGCCGTAGTCGCAGGGGCCTTTCAGACCGGCGTGCTCGGCGTGCCGGAGCCTGCAACGACGCGGCGTCCAGGCCGTCTGCTTCGACGCCAACCCGGATCAGCCGGGTTTCCGGTCCGTCTATGGTCCGGCCAGGCTGTGCCCGAACCCGGACCGCGAACCGGATGCCTGGGCACGCTTCATGGTGGACCTGGCCGCCTCGCTGCCAGGGAAGCCGGCGCTGATCTCGAGTTCGGACCAGTTCGTGACGGCCATCGCCACCCACGCGGAGGTGCTGGCCCAGCACTACCTCCTGTCGCCCGGGCACGCCCTGCAGGGACTGCTCGCCGACAAGCAGACACAGTACGACTCTGGCATCGCGGCATGGCATGCCGATGCCGCGGACCGAGTACGTGCTGACCGAGGCCGAGGTCGTCGCGCTTCTCTCGGGACGCCTGTTTCCGTGCCTGGTGAAGCCCACCCACTTCCGCCAGTGGCAGAGGTTCCCCAGCGGGCACCCGCTCGTCGTACCAGAAGGTCGCGATTGCGAAGGATGCGGCGCAGTTGGTCGGCAATCTACCGCCTGGCGGCCGCCGTCGAACCCACAGGTGATCCTGCAGGAGATCATCGAGGGCCCGGATACGAACAAGCGGGTGTACCTGGCCTGTTACGACGCCAGGGCCAGCGCATCGCCCACGCCATGTTCCGGGAACTGCGCTGCGATCCCGTGGGCTTCGGTCCGGCGAGCGTCTCGGAGCCCGTGGTCGACCCAGAGACCGATCGCGTGTGCGACGAGTTCCTGCGCAGCATCGGATACGTCGGGATCTGCGAGATCGAGATGAAGTGGGACGATCGCGATGGCCGGGTGAAGCTCATCGAGGCGAACCCGCGCTTGTCCGGCGGCGGCGACGCGGCGCCCTACGCTGGCGTCGACCTGTGCTGGCTCACTACCTGGACCTGATTGGCCAGCCCGTGGTCCCCGTGTCGCCGCGCGAGGGCGACTTTCGCCACATCGTCCTCGCGTCGACGGCAAGGCCGTGCCCGCCTACTGGCGGGCGGGCCTCATCTCGTGGAGGGACGTCCGCCATTCCTACCGCCGACCGCTGGCTTTCTACGATCTCGACCCTCGAATGACTGGCGGTACTCGCTCGAGACGCTCTTACATCGCTGGGCGGTCGTTCCGTCGCCGAAGTGCTGCGGGGAGGACGCGCATGAGCCGCTCGGTGAGTCGCATTCTCGGCGTGATCCCCGCGCGCATGGGCTCGTCCCGGTTTCCGGGCAAGCCGCTGGCGCCGCTCCATGGCCGCCCGATGATCGAGCACGTGTTCCGCGGGACCGCGGCGTGCCCACTGCTCGACGAGGTGGTCATCGCCACCTGCGACGACGAGATCGCGCAGGCGGCCGCCGCGTTCGGCGCGCGCGCCGTCATGACGTCAGCCGGCCACGAACGCGCCACCGACCGGGTGGCCGAGGTGAGCGCGAGCGACACGGCCGACATCGTCGTGATGGTGCAGGGCGACGAGCCGCATGGTCCGGCCCGAGATGATCGAGGCCGCCGTCGAGCCGTTGCAGGCGGACGCGCAGACTGAGTTGCGTGAATCTCGCCGCGCCGATCCGGAGCGAGCAGGAACTGCTCGACCCGAACACCATCAAGGTGGTCACGTCGCGCGCGGACGACGCGCTCTACTTCTCGCGGCAGCCGATCCCGCATGGCGCGGCCGTCCGTTCGTCGCCGGGACGCGTGGCTCAAGCAGGTGTGCGTGATTGCCTTCCGCCGCGAGCGCGCTGCAGCGGTTCGCGGCGCTGCCGCAGGGACCGCTCGAAGATCGCCGAGTCGGTGGACATGCTGCGGTTCCTCGAGAACGGGATTCCCGTCCGCATCGTGCCGACCGAGGTCGTCGACCCACGCGGTGGACACGCCCGCCGACTCTGGACCGGGTCGCCGCCGATGCTGGCCGCGACCGTCACCACTGATGACCGGCAGTCCTAGACATGCGGTGGAAGGTGCTCGTCACGGCGCCGCGCGCCTGCCAGGCCATCGAGCGGTACCGGCAGACGCTCGGCGCGGCCGGCTGCGCGCGTGGACGCGCATGCGGCGGTGGAGCGGCTCGACGAGGAGGAGCTGCTGCCGCTCGTCGGCGACGTCGACGCGCATCATCTGCGGCGACGACCGCGCTCACCGCCACGGGTGCTCGACGCCGCGCCCCGCCTGAAGGTCATCGCGAAGTGGGGCACCGGCATCGACTCGATCGATCAGCGAGGCGGCTCGGCAGCGGGGCATCGCGGTCTGCAACACCCCGGATGCCTTCAGCGAGCCGGTGGCCGACTCGGTGCTCGGCTACATGCTGCTGTTCGCCCGCCGGCTCGACCGCATGACCGCAGGACATGCGCGCCGGGCACTGGTCGCACACGCCGCTGCGCGCGCTGCGCGAGTGCACGCTCGGCATCGTCGGCTTCGGCAACATCGGCACCGCCGTCGCCCGGCGCGCCGCGGCGTTCCGCATGCGGATCCTGGCGTGCGACGTCCGGCCGCTCGACCAGGACGCGGCCGAGGCGACCTGGGCGTCACGCTGGCGCCGCTCGACGAGGTGCTGGCCGAGAGCGATTTCGTGACGCTTGCACGCGGACCTGCGGCCCGAGAACCGGCATCTGATGAACGCTGAGCGGCTGGCGCTGATGCGGCCGTCGGCCGTGCTCATCAACACGGCGCGCGGCCCGCTGGTCGACGAGGCCGCGCTCGTCTCCGCCCTGCGCGCAGGGCCGGCTGGCCGGGGCGGCGCTCGACGTGTTCGAGGAGGAACCCCTGCCGCGCGACGAGCCCCTTGCGGGACGATGCCGAACGTCTATCTTGCGCCGCACAACGCCAACTCGAGCCCGGCGGCGGCGGAGCGGGTGCACGCGAACACCATCCGCCACGTGCTTCGAGGCCCTCGACAGCAGTCGACGCCATGACCACCAGCATTCACCAGAAACCACGCATCGTCATCCGCGCCTTCAACGAGGAGCGCTGGCTGCCGGAGGTGTTCGAGGCGCTCGCCCGGCAGCGTTACCGCGACTTCGAGGTGCTGCTGGTCGATTCCGGATCGTGGACCGGACGCGCGACATCGCGGCCGCCAACGGCGCGCGCATCGTGCGGCTGCGGTCCGAGGACTTCACGTTCGGCCATTCGCTGAACGTCGGCGATCCGGGAGGCGCGGGGCTCGTTCATCGCCATCCTCTCGGCCCACGCCATTCCCGTCGGACGAGGACTGGCTCGAGAAGCTGGTGGCGCCGCTGCGCCGCGACGACGTGGCGATGGTCTACGGCGGCCAGCGCGGCCACGCGATCTCGAAGTTCTCGGAGGCGCGCGACTTCGAGCGGATGTTCCCGCGCGAGCCGCCGCGACGACGTCGATCCCGACGAGCCCGTTCGCCAACAACGCCAACTCGGCCGTCCGGCGCGACCTGTGGGAGCAGCATCCCTTCGACGAGGGACTGCCGGGGCTCGAGGACATCGAGTGGGCCAAGCACTGGATGGAGAGCGGGCTGCAAGGTGCTGTACGAGCCGGACGCGTGCATCATCCACGTGCACACCGAGACGTGGGCCGCAGGTGCGCCGTCGCTATCACCGCGAAGGCATGGCCGCGCGCTGGGTCGGCACGCGCATCCTGCGGCACATTCCCGGCGAGATCTGGCGCGAGGTGCGCTGGTGCGTGCAGGACCTCGTGGCTGGCCGCCGGGTCAGGGCCGGCTCGGGCGAGCTCGGCGGCGAGATCCTGCGCTTCCGCTACGAGAAGCTCGTCGGCACGGTGCGGCGGCATCGTCGACAGCCGCGGCATGAGCAACCCGGCGCGGCGCGCCGAGATGTTCTTCCAGAAGGGGTTCCCGGCGGTGGTCGTCGCAGGGCCGCATCGGGCGCGCATCGAGGAGCGGACCATTCCCAGCCTGAAGCCGGGCGAAGTGCTCGTCCGCGTGTCGTTACGTCGGCATCTGCGGCACGGACCTCGAGATCCTCGAAGGCAGCCTCGGCTACTACAAGACGGGCATGGCAGAGTATCCCGATCGTGCCCGGCCACGAGTCGTCGGGCACCATTGCCACGGTCGGCCCGCGCGTCACCGACTTCAACGAAGGCGACCGCGTGGTCGTCGAGTGCATCCAGGGCTGCGGCGAGTGCCCGGAGTGCCAGCGCGACGAGGCCATCCGCTGCCGCGATCGGCGGGAGGTCGGGCGTCATCGGGCAGGACGGCGCCTACGCGGCGTACCTCGTGACGCGCGCGCGCTATGTGCACAAGGTGCCCGACGCCGTCTCCCTGGCGCAGGCGGCGCTGGCCGAGCCGCTGGCCGTGGTCATCAAGGGGCTGCGCCGGCTGGGTTCGCAGCCGCACGGCGACCGAGCCGCGGCGCTGCGCGGTGATCGGCGCCGGCACCATCGGCCAGCTGGCGGCGCGGGTGCTGGCGCTGCGCGGGCACACGGTCACGGTGTTCGACCGCGAGCGCACGCGCCTGGCGCTGCTGAACGGCGTCGTTCGCCGACGTCCGAGATCCCTCGACGGCATCGACGCAGTTCGACTGGCTGGTCGAGGCGACGGGCGACCAGGGCGTGCTGATCACCGCTGCTGCAGCAAGTCGGCGACGGGCGCCACGCTGCTGCTGATGGGCCTGCCGTACGCCAGCCAGACGTTCAGCTTCGAGTCGATCGTGGCGTTCGACCGCACGATCATCGGCATCGTCGGCAGCAGCGGCGCCGACTTCGACGAGGCGCTGCGCACGCTTGCCGATGATCGACACGACGCCGTTCCTGCAGGCGGCGCTGCCGCTGCACGGAGTTCGAGAAGGCCTGGGCCCTGGTGCGGTCGCGCTCGGTCCTGAAGGTCATGCTGCAGCCCGACGCGGGCGCGGTGTAAACGGCCATGGGCATCAGCGCACGACTGAAGAACGGCTCTACGACAGCACGCCGGTGAGCGTGCAGAACCTGCTGCTCACGGCCTACAGCGTCAAGCTGGATCGGCAACGCTACGGCGGGCGCTTTGCCGAGTTCCAGGCGCTGATGCGGACGATGGAGACCGCAAACGAGAAGGAGGTGGGAGACTACCAGGACGCACAGTTGCGGCAGATCGTCGAGCACGCATACCGGACGGTGCCCTACTACAAGAGGGTCTTCGACGAGCGGAAGCTGAAGCCGGCCGACCTGCGTACCTCGGCGGACCTGCACAAGCTGCCGCTGCTGACCAAGGCCATACTGAAGGCCAACTTCAACGACCTGTGGTCGCGCGCATTTGACCGCGCACAGCTCTTTGACGGACACACCAGCGGGACCACCGGCACGCCAATGGAGGTGCTCTACGACGAGGGCATGATGGCCATGACCTATGCCGCGCTCGACCGCCAGTATCGCTGGGCAGGCTGCAAGCTGAAGCGCTTTGGCGATCGTGTGGCGGTGCTGCGGGGCAACATCATCGTCCCGCTGCAGCAGCAACGGGCGCCGTTCTGGCGGGTGAACTGGTACCACAACCAATTGCTGCTCTCGAACTTCCACATGTCGCCTGAGAACCTTCCGGAGTACTTCGAGCAGATTCGGCGCTTCAAACCGACCGTGCTGGACGGATACCCATCTTCGGTCTACGTCTTCGCTAAGGTGCTACTGAACCGCGGAGAACGGCTGCCGCTGCAAGCGGTGTTGACCTCTTCGGAGACATTGTTCGACTTTCAGCGCGCCGCCATGGAAGAGGCGTTCCAGTGCAGAGTCTTCGACTACTACGGAGCTGCCGAGCGCGTGGTGTTCGCGGCAGAGTGTGGCAGCCACGAGGGACATCACCTGTTTCCGGAGTACGGGATCACCGAGATTGTCGACGCCGATGGGCTGCCCCTGCCCGACGGCACCGAGGGGACGATGGTCGGCACCTCGCTTCAGAATTACGGAATGCCGCTGCTTCGCTACAAGACGAGCGACCGCACGGCGATCAAACGCCAGCGGTGCTCCTGCGGCCGGCCTCTTCCGCTGCTGGAGGAC
>CAVRKI010000002.1:0-1396963 GCA_963721715.1 uncultured Acidobacteriota bacterium
TCTAATCGCATTGACATCTCTTGCAGTAACAGGGTCAGCAAACGCGGGCGTCAGCAGGACAAGGTACACATCCCAACTCTTCGGCTCAGCTTTGCTCACCCGGGTCGAAACGATATCGACCGTCGCGGCCTGGGCGTCCGCCCACCTGCTGAAAAGCTCCTGCCAAGTGTCATACACAGCCACAGCTGCGAGGCTATGCGGGTCCTCAAAGAAACGGACGTGTGACGTTCCCCAATTTTGCAGAGCTTCTCGATATTCACCGATCGAAATCCCGAACTGATGAGAAGATCGGTCACGGCTGCAAGGACTGTTGTGGCAGTGAATTCCATTGTTACGCCACCAAATCGGCCAGCTGGTCAGGGCGTTCACGTAACTCGTAAACACTAATCACCGGAGGTGACCTCGCGGCGCATACGATGTCATTCTCGTCTACGTCAGAGATAATGGATGTTGGCGTAGTGGGCGCAGGCGATGGCAAATGGCCGCAGACCACGATCACCGTTGGCGTGGTATTTTTCCATCGCCAGTACCTCCTATACGCGGCGAGAGCCGCTTCCGCGGCCGTCAGGGATCGAATGCCAGAGCCGGTGGCCAGCCCGATCGTGGCCAACAGCCTTTCGCCGTCGCGAATCTCGATCGCGCCGTCTTCTCGCAACGACATGCTTCCCCCGAGGTGCGTGGCCAAGAAGTCCGCGGTAACCATTACCTCAGCAATGATGCGTCGATCAGTCAGACCTATGCGCGCGTAGCGCGCGCTGTGCATCATCCATCGTGCTCGTGCGGCGCCGAACGCCACAAGGCCTAGGCTTCGGCATGTGGCTTCGAGGGCGGGCCCGTTAGGAGTCGGGTAGCCGTTGTCTGCCGCAACCGCTAAGCATCCTTGCCAGACGATATGCCAGTGTTCGTCAAACACGCGGCTGCCGACGTCGTCCATGAACTTGCACCAGCCGAGACGCAAGTACCGGTCCTCACGGATTTCCAGTGCCTCAGTGAACGAGAGCCTCCCAAACAGAGCCGGATCCACTTGGTAGATGCCGACCGTATCGGCCGGAACAGCTTGACGGATCCGCTTAACGGTCTCGGTAAGAGTGGCCGCTGGGGAGCCCAATCCGGCGAACACGACTAAGGGCGCAACCAGAATTCGGCTTGCAATGACCGGCTCCCACCGATCATTCCAAACAGCTGTTAGGTATTCAGAACGGAGGATCCATTCTTCGGGAGGTGACTCCGCGTGACGATGAAGGTAAACGAGATTGACGCTCGCCAGATTCGCTATATCGTCAGGGCCGCCAATCACGGCGACGCGTTCACCCGAGCCGATGTCCGAGAGCGCCGCACTCATCGATTTGTCGAAGTTGAGCGTGACGACGCCCCCGAGCGATCCTTCTACCAGAAGCACAGCCGCTACGAGGTGGCCGCTGTTTGCCGAGGCTGTTCGAAAGCGGGTTAGCGGCAATCGCTGAACGACGGCAGCCTGGCTCCCGGTCGCGGCAAAAACGGCATCAGAGACCTCGGAAAGATCCCAGGGATTCGGGCAATCAGCCGCTAAAAGTCCGTCGGCTCGGAGGCGTCGGTGCGCCTCTAATGAACACGTGGCCCCGGTTGGCAAGCTCGTCGGTTCCTCGACCGAGGAACCTGCGCCAATCACAAGAACCCATTTCCCCCCGTCGGGGTGTGTAGCCGCAGCGAGAAGGTCTGGTGGAAGTGGCACGCGGAAATGGATATTAACCTAGCGTGAAGCCTCGCGAGGGGCTGAAATGACGCGTCCGAGATGCCAGTGATCGGTCCCACCCCGGAATCCGGTTCGCAGGTGGCGAGAGTGCGTCGGTTTTGTAGCTTTGCGGGCGCTCCAAGAGCAGCCGGGGGCAATGGGCTTGACGCGCCTTACGGTGATTAGTGCTCCCTCCAGCCGCGGCATCTCGTTGCCGTAGCTGTCCTTCGAGCGGATGCGCCCACTGCGCCCGTTGATCACCAGATCCCCGCGACGCTTCTTCGCCTCACGTGCCGGCGCGGGCGGCGGCGGCCTGCGTGCGGTAGAACTGCTCGGCCGTGGTGAAGGCTCGAAGCCGCGGCGCTCGGAACACATGCACCTCAGAGGGCCGCGGGGTCGACGACACCTGATGACTCTTTACCCGACGTCACCAAGCGGATGCGGTGCAGCGTCGGGCTCAGGGACCGGCGGTGCGACTGGCGGTTTCACCGCTCCTGTACATCGCGCGCCCGCTTTGACCGGACTGTCCCCGAGCTCCTCACACTCGTTTCACGGGTTCTTCGGCACCAGCACGCGCATACTCACGAGCGGATGCTCCGGCAGGCTGCGTCGGCCCGCAACGGTGCGTGGACGCGCCTCGTCAGCGACGACGGTCGGCCGCTTGACTCTGATCTCTCGTCTTCCAAACAACTGCGTCCTGGCATCCGCATCGAGGCGCTCGAGCAGAGGGCTGACCTCGTCACTCACCTCTTCCAGGATGGCCGTTCGCGGCGGCGGATACTCGGCAATCAACGAGGGATTGAGTGTGCCGAGCCGAACCGTCACGAAGTACTCGGCCGTGTTGAGGACGGCCTGATCGACCGGGCCGGCCGGCTGCAACCGGGCGAACTGCCGGCCTCTCCGAAAGGCGCACCGGCGAGGCGAGAACGAAATGCCGCCGGCCGATGCGTCGGACGCCGACAACAGGCCGGAGTGAAGAATCGTCGCCGGGTACAGGAACTGCTCGTCCGAACGTGGATCGAGAAGCGCGACGTGCACCTCGCGGCGGACCGTGCCGAGCCGTCTCAAGTCCGAACGGTCGGTGCCAAACACCGTGATCGTCGTGTCGCTGACGGATGCGCCATCCTCGGCCTCCAGCTCCATCACCGGCGCCAGGCCGCGGGTCATCTTTCGTTGCAGCGCCTTGTAGAAGTCCACCTTCGCCACATCGAACGGCTCGGCGATGCCCTTCATTCTCGAGAGGTACTCGGCCGCGGCGGCAAACAACGGGGATGAATCCTTGAGCCGGACGACGAGCGAGGCCTCGACGTTCAGCCCGAGGATGGCGCGCTTCGTCCAGTTGTGGCTGCCGACCCACAGTTCGGCGGTCCGGTCCTTCGACCAGAACAGCAGCATCTTCGCGTGCAGCAGGCAGGGCGGCTCCTTCCTGCCCTGATCCGTGTAGGTCGGGATGTCTTCGTAGTAGACGTGGACGTGCCCGCCACTGATTCGCCACGGCGGCCAGCGCATCGACTTCCGTCGGCGGATGCAGATCGACGCAGATGAATCCACTCTCGTCCTGTATGGCCCGCACCAGGTCTGGTCCGAGCAGGGCGCCATCAATCGTCCAGTAGCCGATACCCGCCTGCAGCAGCGTCGATCGCGACAGCGCCGCGATCAGTGCCGCCTTCACACTCGACAGGAGACCAGGCCGGAAGCAGCGAGACGTCCAGGATTCCGTCGTCCATGGCGGGCACACCTTTCGCGCGAAGTTGAGTTGACGGGTTTGCAGTGTGGGTGGACTTCACAGAGCGGAGCGCCGCGTGGCGCCCCGCCCTGGTTCGTGACTAGTGCTCGGTGTCCAGCCGCGGCGTCTCGTTGCCGTAGCTGTCCTTCGAGCGGATGCGCCCGTTGCGCCCGTGGATCACCAGGTCCACCGAACGCCGCTTCGCCTCGCGAACGCCGGCGCGCGCGGCGGCGGCCTGCGTGCGGTAGCACTGTTCCTTGGTGGTGAAGGCCCTCACCAGCCACCGGCCTGTGGTGGCGCTCCGGAACACGTGCACCTCAGAGGGCCGCCGTGGTCGACGGCGCTTCATGACGCTTTCCCGAGCTCACGAAGCGGTGCCGGCGCGGAGTCGGACGAGGGGACCGTCGGCGCCACCGGGGGCTTCACTGCCCGCGCTCCCAGCCCCTCGATCCGCCGCGCGCTGGTCCACGCCGCGAACGTGGTGGGATCCTGGCCCGTCGCGATCGCGACGATCACGTCGAGGTCGCGGGCGGATTCCAGGCCCTGCGCCAGCGCGGTCTTGATGCCGGCCATCGCCTTGCGCCGCACCGTCTTGCTGCTGATCCGCACGTCGGCCGCCTTCTGCAGCTCGTTCCACCATCGCCGCAGGTCGCTGATGAAGGTCGGCGGCAGGCCGAACTGCTCGAACTCCGCCTGCCGCGATGCCGCCTCCTCGATGAACGCGCGTGCGGTGGCGAGCTCCGCCGACAGGTTCCGGCGCTTCGGCAGCCGGAACGGGCTGACCCCCGGCTCCGGCAGCGTCACCCGCCGCGCCGCCTTGGCGATGGTCTTCAGGTACTCGAACACCGCCCCGCGCGTGGCCGCCTTCACCTTCCGCGCCTCGGCCCGGCCGAGCACGTGGTCCTTCATGTGCTCGTCGATCTCGGCGACGGCCGCCGACACGCGCGCGAACGCCTGGCCGCCCTTGGACGACTCCGGAAACAGCGCCGCGTGCGCCACCCCGAAGTCGCGAACCCGAACGAACATCTGATACTTGAACCGTTGCTCTTTCGTCATGACTAACCTCCTGGCGGGCATCGTCGCGCCCAGGCCAGAGGGAAGTCCTTCCCGTTTCGCTGAAAAAGTCGTTGAATTCGCTGAATTCAGCGATGAGTGGCGAGGTCAGCGCGCGCGCAGGTGGAGCGCGGCCAGCGCCGGCGTCCAGGCGTCGCGGGCCTGCCGCACGCCGAGGAGCGGCTCGATGGGCAGGAGCCAGCCGCCATTGCCCGGCGTGGGGAGGTCAGCGCGCGCGCAGGTGAAGCGCGGCCAGCGCCGGCGTCCAGGCGTCGCGAGCCTGCCGCACGCCGAGGAGCGGCTCGATGGGCAGCAGCCAGCCGCCATTGCCCGGCGGCGCGGCGCCGAGGGCGGCGGTGACGATGAGGACCGCGCCGGGCACGTCGCCGGCCCAGACCAGCCGCGCCGCGTGGGCCATCGCAAGATCAACCGGCCCAGGCGCTGCAGGAGCCGCAGCGGCGACGATGGGATGGTTGTCCACGATGGCGAGCCCGGCGTGCGCCATCGGATGGCGGGGCACCCGCGCCACGGCTTCGCGAAACGCCGCGCGGGCGGCCTCGCGATCGCCCTGGCCGAGGCAACACGCTCCCTTCGCGTACCAGGTGTTCGCGGCGGCCTCGCGGGAATAGAGGTGTCCGCGAGCTTCGAGCGCCAGCTCGCGATCGAACGACGCCATCGCTTCGTCCGCGGCGCCGCGCGCCAGGCACAGCAGTCCTTTCAGCCAGTGCAGCGCCACCACCGAGAACGGCGCGGCCTCGGGCGATTCCGACGGCCGCCACCTCCAGCCCGCTGTCCACCTCGCGTTCGGCCCGGTCCAGGGCGTCGCGCGCCACGAACACGCTGGCCGCCAGCCAATGCGCCACCGGCAGGTGCGGGCACTCGGCCAGCGCCCGCCGCGCGGAGCGCAGCCGGGTTTCGCCCCAGCTGCCCAGCGCCAGCCGCACCTGATGCCGCCAGTTGTCCGGTTCCAGCGTCACCGCCCGCCCGAGCGCGGCCAGCGCATCGTCCCGCCGGCCGGTCCGCTCCAGCACGAAGCCGAGCGTGGCCCACGCCTCGGCCAGGTCCGGGCTCAGGCGACAGGCGTGCTGCGCATGCGACGCGGCCAGCCGCAGGGCGTCGGCGTCCGGCGCCGGGTCGGTGCGGGTGGCCTCGAACTGCATCACGCAGGCGTTGGCCATGCCGATGTGGTACGTCGCCTCACCCGGGTGCTGCTCGAGCAATCGCTGGAACGTGGCCCGGGCGCTGCCGATCCGATCGCATTGGAGCGACTCCAGGGCGGCGCGGCCTTCGGTCCAGGCCCGATGCGGCGCCAGCAGCAGCTCCAGGTCCGGTTCGCCCTCTGGGTTGTGGACAGGGGTGACGGGCGCGACGAACTGATACCCGTGCCGCGGCACGGTCTTGATGTAGCGGTTCCGGTCGCCGGCGTCCAGGCGACCGGCGCAGCTGACCGATCAGCTTTTCGAGGCTGTTGTCCCCCACGGCAATGTCGCCCCACCCGGCGGAGATGAGGGCGTCCTTCGAGAGCACTACGTCTGGATGGCGCACGAGCAGGTGGAGGACCTGGTACTGATACGGCGACAAGTCGACGCGCTCACGGCCGCGGGTGAGCGACCTGGCTCCCGGGTCGAGCCGGTATGGGCCGAAGGCAAAGCCGGCAACTGCCCGCATACGGCGGAGTCTAGTACACGGGCCAGCCCGCGAGCGTCAGCTCCTGATAGACAGTGTGCAAGCAGGGTCGGGACCTACGGACAGGGGTTCGCACGGTCACATCCACCACCTTCACAGGTTACGGCAGCAGTGGCGCGGACCTGTTAGTGATTGAGCCGCAAGCACTTCGGGGCCCGGCCGAAACGCCTTCCGCCGACCGCTGCCGTGAGTCCGGGGTTGTGCGGCCGTGATGCCGCGATAGCGTGACGTCGATCCGGCTACCCACTGACGCAACCCTGCAGTGTGCTGCCGCAAGTCCGGCCATCACGTGACGTCCCTCCGCACCACCGCGAGCGGAGTGCCGGGAGACCGTTACCCGAAGTCCGCCGTGTCTGGCCGCAGGTCCGGCGGTCGGTGACGCTGCTTGGAGGTTGTGCTGCCGTGACGCCGGGACAGCCGTTCCCAAGGTCCGGCATCCGCTGCCGCGATGCCGTCAAGGTGCTGCCGTAGGTCCGGCTGACTACGGCCGTGAGTCCGCTTCACGCTGACGTAATCGTGCGGGGTGCGAGACGTGCCCCTGCGGATCGCTGACCCGATCCCCGGCGAGCGCGGAGGGCTGCCGACACAGGGCGGGAGCCGCGGCCATGAAGCGCCTTCCAACGGGACGACCGTCGGCGCTGGCCGCGACATCAAGCCGATGCAACTTCGCGCCGACGGATGATGGAGGCGGTGACGTATCGGGTCGAGCCACTTATCCTTAAGTCAGAAAACCGAGGGGACGTTCGCCGAAGACTTCTCTGGCTCCCCGAAAGCCCTTTGAGCCTAGCGCCGCGACTGCTCTCGGTAACCCACGTTGCCGGAAGCTGCTCTTGGTCGGACGTGACCGAGCGCGCACGCGCTCGGTAGTCAAGCGATCGACAGCCTTGCCGGGTTCACTTGTCCAACGGAGCTGACGATAGCGTAGCCTGCCGCTCGCCTACGGCGAGAGGCGTCCGTGGACGATACAGAGAGCAGCGTGCCTGGCTATCGCTTGAGAGGTCGTTGTGACG
The DNA here is from genome assembly GCA_963721715.1 of uncultured Acidobacteriota bacterium. Classification (GTDB taxonomy): domain Bacteria; phylum Acidobacteriota; class Vicinamibacteria; order Vicinamibacterales; family UBA2999; genus VFZN01. Next base: position 7,187 of record CAVRKI010000002.1, read on the forward strand.
TCCTTCGACGGAGTCAACTGCGGTCCTGCGCCGAAACCCCATGTGCGTAGCCTTCAGGCTCTCGCCTATTGGCTCGGCAGGATGTATCCTTGCGCGAAAGAGAGCCGGAACTTGCTGCGCCCTCGGTTGAGAGCCCTCACAGATGTCCAAACACTTCACCGTCGATGCCAGAGCGATGCTCACCTGGGGCCGCGAGAGTATTAAGGACCACACGACTGCCGTGCTTGAGCTAGTCAAGAACAGCTACGACGCCAGCGCCAGCGTCGTGCTCGTCGAAATCAAGGCAGGTTTGCTTGCTCTTGGCGAGCCGTTTATTCGCATTGCGGATAATGGTGTCGGAACGTCGAGCCACGACGTCGAGACTCATGGCTCCCGTCTTGGTTATAGTTTCAAGCGAGACGACCGATACACACCGCGCGGTCGCAGGCGAACGGGTGAGAAAGGCGTGGGCAGAATCTCGGCGGACCGACTAGGGGCCACGCTCGAACTGCGTTCCCAAGCCCGCGTGGATTGCCAGTGGGCCAAAGGTCAACTGGTCCGACTTCGAGACACCGGGCCGTGATTTGGCCAAGGTTCCCATTGGGGATCTACAGTCGGTCTCGCTTCGCGGTTACCCCGCCACCTCCGCCGTGGGATGAACGCAAGGGCGAATACGGTCGGGCGCCCAACGATCGCCCAAACTCCACGAGTCAGACCGGCACAGAGCTATTGATTAAGGGCCTGCGTCAGACGTGGGACCCTGACGATATCCAGGAACTCTGCAGACTTCTGTCTCATCGACGCCGCCTTTTGATTCGAGTCCAAGACTTTCAAGTCAGAGTCGATACAGACGTGGAGCCTTCGTGCAACGGCGTTGTCATGTCACCTTTAATGACCGCAGCACCAATCGAGGGAGAGTTTGAACTTAACGAAGCAGGACTTGTCACGGGAACCATCCTGTATCGCCAGGAAGACTCTCGGCGGCGCAAGTCACGCGCAGTCTCGCTGCCCTTCGAAAGGCTCATTCATCCTAAGCCCAAGCCGGGGCAACAGCCAGATTCAGTCAAGACCGCCAAACGAGATCGGCCCTGTGTCGGCCAGGTTGATGTTCTATCCTCAAAAAGCCGAGACAGTGCGAGGCCTGGATATTAGCCTGAGCGGTCTTCGCGAGTTTTTGCAAACGAATGCTGGGGTGCGAGTCTATCGCGACCGAATTCGTGTACCACCTGTACGGAGACCAGGGGCGGCCAGAAGGTGACTGGCTAGCGCTAGGAGACCGCAAAGCTCGCAATCCGGCTGGCCCTCAGCGTTCGGACTTTCGAATGTCGCCCTACCAGCGCTTGGTTGGTGCAGTTTTCATTGGTCGCGATTCAAACCCAAGCTTGGTAGATACGTCCGGGCGAGAAGGTCTCGTCTCAGGAGAGGCATTCGCCGGCCTTAAAGCGTTCCTAATCGGATGCCTGACGTTGCTGGAGAGCCAGTATCATAAATTGTTTGTCGGGAGCGGTCGAAACCAGCGCCTCATGGGATACCGAGTCCTCGAGATGCGGTCGACGACCTTCGGGCTCGTCTCACTGAGCTTGCAGCAACCATAAAGAGTACTGAAGACAAGCTCGGGCCGGTCTCGTCGTCAGAGGCCGCCCAAGTAGTGGAGCAACTGGCGTCGGCGACAGTGCAGCTCAAGCGAGCCGAGCGCAGCTTTGACGAGCTGGCTTCACAGACTGCGACCAGCAGAACGCTCGCGACATAGGCGTTGCCTCCGCGACGTTTGGGGCATGAAACACAGCGTGGTCTGGACAGCATGCGGGCAACTCTGAAGACCGCGCGTCTGCTGCTCAAAAACGGTGACGACCCTGCCGAGGTGCAAAGTGGAGATCGGTAAGGCAGTTGAGGAGTCTGAGCGTGTGTCGGCCTGGGCGCTTTCGCGCTCGGCCGTGTTCGGCGTGATAAGAGGGTTCGTCGAACTGTGGACGTTGCGGAGGTAGTCGCCTCCGTTGTGGCTGAAATTCTGCCGGCCATGGAGGCGAGCTCAATTACCCTTCGGGTACGCTTGCACCGCTGAAGGCCCGCATCTTCGTTATGGATGTCGAATGCGTGGTCATTAACCTCCTCACAAACGCTTACTACTTTTCGAAACAATCAAAGCGCGAGCGCCAAGTGCGCGTGGCGCTAAAGGCACGGTCCAGGCAAGAGCGAAAAGGGTTCGATTTGTTGTGCCGAACTCAGGCCCGGGGGTCGATAAAGGAGTGCGCGATCGATATGGGATCCGCTGTTCACCACGAAGATTGATGACAAGGGCACGTCGATCGGTACGGGGCTGGGACTAGCGCTGGTGGCCGCTGTCGTCCAAGACTCTGAGGGCGAGCGTTCGGTAGGCGACGATCCGGTGCTACGAGGCGCGCGATTCGATATCTGGCTACCAGCCTAAGGAACGCGATGCCTACTATAGCCATAGTTGACGATCGGCCTGCGGACCGCGAAACGATTCGTCGTGTTGTTGCATCCACACTAAGGCAGTTGGGGCGAACCGATACGTGGAGTGTGGTTACCGATGATCCTCCGAAAGACCAAGCCGATGTTGTGTCCTGGCTTGACGAGAACGATGCAGCAGTCTTGGTAACGGACTGGCGACTGAACGAGGGAGCGAAAGACAACAGGGCCGTAGCCTACGAGGCCGATGCTCTAATCGCGGCGATTCGATCGCGTCGGCCTGAGTTCCCAATTTACGTGATAACTGGCTTCGAGAGCGAGGCTCGAGGTCACCTCAGCAGCGTCGAGAATGTGTTTAGTCGCGACTATTTCGCGGACAATGCTGCCGTTCTTGTGCCGCAGATGCTTGCGCGCTGGCCAGCGGCGGTATGCGGAGCAGCGCAAGTTGCTGGCACGCGTAGACGAGCTGTCGAGAGCCGTGGCAGAGGGCGCTGCGACCATGCGCAAAGGGAGGAGCTGAGCGGCCTCCATGGCTACTTTGCTGCAGACCTACCAACCTTCAGTGGACGTGGATTCTGTTCTTCGCGAAGTTCGAGGCCGCGCAGTCACGGGCAGAAGCTCTTCGGAAGAAGATTGAGAAGCGGCTGAGGGTGCGTCAACTAGTCAAAGCCAAACTTGCGAACAAGAAGTAGCGGAGGTAATGAATTGCGTTGGCCTCGACTAGTTGGGAAGACAAGGACGCAGCCGGCAGCTGGCCGATGGAAGGACTGGAAGCAAGAAGTGGCTGACCACTGCGAGGCGCAGTGTGTCTACTGCGCCATTCATGAAGGCAGATTTGGCGGCATTCGAAATTTCCATGTTCGAGCACTTTCGTCCGAAATCACTCTTTGGGCTTCTCGAGCACGACATTCAGAATCTCTATCTAGCTTGCAGCATCTGCAATGTTTTGAAATCGGACGATTGGCCAGCGGAACCTGTGCCTGATCACTCCGTCGCCGCTTATCCGGATCCGGCAGTTGTTGATTACAACCAACTCCTAGAGTGGTCGCCCCTGATCACACGAAGTTAGCGCGCCGAGTGTCGCGGGCATCTATGTTATCGAACGGCTTGCTCTCAACAGGGCTCAGCTGGTTCTTGAACGACGCTTGTTCGCATTCTTGGCTTACGCGAGTGAGTTCGAAGCGTTGGGGCAGAAAATCGATTGGATTCGATGAGCGAGGGCCGAACTGTGAAGGTCGCCATGTCGTTGATGCTTACAATAACTAGAATCAAAACAACGGCAATTCAAGCGAGACCTTACAGGGCGACTGACGTTACTCGCAAAACTACCCCGCGTGCCACGGCAAAGAAGTGACACTTCGATGGTGAGATGGCGACACCGGATGTGCTGATTCAGATGTGCGGTAATGCTCGGTAGTGCGCACAGGCTTACCAGTGCTCGGCAGGTGGCAAGACTGCCGTCCCTGGGTGTAAGCGCGATCAGGTGATTCTCCACGGCAACCGGGCGCCGACCCATCACCAGCGAGGCGACTGCGCGCTGCCTATCGTTGGGTCTGGAAGTCCGACGAATGACGACAAAAGGTGGCTTGTGCAGGCGTCCGCTGAACCACCTGCGCTCTTGGACTCTCTTGATCACCGTCCAAGGCGTCGTATTGCCCGTGTGCAGATACGCGACCTCGCGGCCGGTTTCCGGGTGCCGATGGGTACTGGGACCGGCACCAATTGACACTGCAAAGTGACTGCCGACAGACTCAAGTGAGTCGTCGCGCGCGACCGACAGGTCACGCGCCCCGTCGTTCGTCTTGACCAGAACATGCAGGAAGACGTCGATGTCGGCGTCGCGAGAGAATCGGCCAAGACACTTGACGGCTATTGTCGAAGTTCGCGAACTCATGAGTGCTCGCCATCGGTCGTAGCTAGTGCCCGTCCGGAGAACCTGGAAGCACGGCTACGATTGTGGCTCCCCGTAGCCGCGGACTCCACGGCCCGCTCTAAGAAGAGAGCCGCTGCCGTAACGGAACCCCTTCGCCATGATGAACGGTATTTTGGGACTTTCGCATACGGGGGATTCATGACAATGTGCGTCGCCCGTCCGTACTGCGGTGAGGGGTCAAGTCCGTTGCCTACCCGTAGATTGTCCATGATGGTCGCGAGCGAATCGGGCGCGCCATTCACTCTTGCTCCCCTGGCCTTTGCGAGCAGGACAAAGCGCAATCTGGCGGCCCTGACGAACTCCTCGCTCACGTCGAAGCCCGCGATGTGATTGTTCCATGCCGCTAGTGTCTGCGAGACGGTCTTGAAGACTGGCAGTGCGGCTGCGATAGGCAGCACAGACTCACCTGCACCGCAGCTTGGGTCGAAGAACTTAACGAGCCGGAGCGGCCCGACCCTCAGTGTGTCGAAGACCTGAGCTGCGATACGGAAGGAGTAAAGAATGCCCCCAGCGCGCGTGCTTTTTCGGAGCCGAGCAGCTCAAGGCACCTCCAGATCCCGCTTGTCCATCTAGGAGCCCTGGATTTGAAGGAGAACCTGACTTCGCAGCATTTCTGAGCTCGGTCAGAAATGGTGCTGTACCCGGTAGTATCGACGAAGTCCAATGATGTGGTGTTGCTGGTAGCGACGCGCCCTGGGTCGCATGATGAGAGCAATGGGCGAGCAGCCTTCATCGGGGGCAATTCTACCTCGCGCTGGTACGAACCTGCCGCCCTTCATCGGCACGACTGCATGCCGCCAAGAAGATGTAGCTATCCCGCCGCCACCTTCGCCTCCCTGAACATCCCCGCCGGCATCGGCCGCCGCAGCCGCCAGACGAAGCTGATCGGCCGGTCCCCCTTGTGCGACACGTGATCCGCCGGCCCCAGGAACGTGTACGGCATCGTCCGGCCGTCCTGCTTCCGCTTCTGCCGCACGAACAGCAGGATGTGCCCGCCCCGCTCCCGGTGCCGGATGTAGCGCTGCCCGGTCGGTGACGCCTGCGACGTCCCGGACTGCGACTCCCAGTGGAAGTCCGTCGGCGAGATCGCGTAGTCCTTGTAGAGCGTGGACGGCGAGTAGTCGCGCTCGGACTTCTCCAGCGTCACGAAGAACAGGTCGCTGTTCGTGCGCTCGTCGCGGAACACCCCCGTCTGCTCGTAGGCGGAGCCGCCCACCGTAAGGATGCCGAAGGCGGTGAGAACGTCCCGCAGGGTGTGGCGCGCGTGCACCGAGAGCGGGATGCGGTGCGCCCACCCCAGCTCCTCGTCCAGCGGATAGGTGAGGTGGTCGGAGAGGTCGTCCAGCAGCGGCAGCAGCTCGCCAATCTCCTCGACGATGGCCGGGTGCGCGTGGAGCAGCCGGAGCGAGTCCTCCAGCGTGTCCGGGGCCAGATTGGCCGGCATCAGGCCGAAGTGCAGGCCCGCCAGGAGCCGGCGCGTGGGCTCGTCGAGGTCCGGCCACCGCAGGTGACGCGAGGGCCTTCGTGTAGGCCGCGATCCGCAGCGGGTCCTCCACGTGGAGCAGCCGCTCGATGCCGTCGCCCAGCTTCTCCTCGTGCGGGCCGGCCGCGGGCATCGCCACGCCCGCCGCCCGCTTCAGGCCGGACCAGCAGCCGGACTTGTAGACGTCGCCCACCTCCAGCCCGGTCTCGTCCAGGAACTCCCGCAGCGACGGCACGCGTCCGCGGTACTGGTCGGACGCCAGCAGTGCCCGCAGCTCGCGCTCCATCGCCGGTCGGCGCGACGGGATGGCCGACCGGATGTTCTTGAGGACGATGTCCGTGGCCACCCGGTCCAGTTGCATCGAGCAGCCGGCCGGCAGGAACGGGAAGCCCTGCTCGATCTGCTTCTCCACCTCCGTGCGCGTGGCGCCGGTCACCGCGCGGTAGCGCAGGTCGAAGCGGAACTGCCGGTGCGCCTGGCCGATGAAGTCCAGCACGGTGACGCAGTCCTTGCCCTCGAAGCGGCGCAGGCCGCGGCCAAGCTGCTGCAGGAAGACGAGCGCGCTTTCCGTGGGCCGGAGGAACAGCAGCGTGTCCACCTCGGGCAGGTCCACGCCTTCGTTGAACAGGTCCACCGCGAACAGCGCCCGGATGCGCCCGGCGCGCAGGTCCAGCAGCGCCTGCTTGCGGTCGTCGCTGTCCGTATTGGCGGAGACCGCCAGCGACGGCAGGCCGGCGGCCGTGAACTTCCGCGCCATGAACTCCGCGTGCGCGATGCTGACGCAGAAGCCGAGCGCGCGCATGGTGCGGACGTCGCGAAGCTTGTCCTGCAGCTGCTGGAGGACCATCGCCACGCGCGCGTCGTTGCCCGTGTAGAGCTTCTCGAGCTGACTGACGTCGTAGCCCGCACGCGTCCACTTGATGGACGACAGGTCCGAGTTGTCGTGGACGCCGAAGTACTGGAACGGGCAGACCAGGTTCCGCTCCAGCGCGTCCCACAGCCGCATCTCCGCGGCGATGTGGCCATCGAAGTAGTGGAGGATGTCCTCGCTGTCGGTGCGTTCGGGCGTGGCGGTGAGCCCGAGCAGCACCTTCGGCTTCAGGTGCCCGAGCAGCTTCTTGTAGGTGGGCGCGCCGGCCCGGTGGAACTCGTCGACGATCACCACGTCGAACGCGTCCGGCTTGAGCCGGTCGAAGTCCATCTGCGACAGGGACTGGACGGAGCCGAACACGTGCTGCCACGTCGTCCGGCACGTCGCCGTCCACGTAGAGCTCGCCGAAGTCACCAGAACGCAGCACCTGGCGGAACGCGCCAAGGCTTTGCTTCAGGATCTCCTGCCGGTGCGCCACGAACAGCAGGCGCGGGTCCGGGCCCAGCTGCTTCTCGTTGCGCAGCCGCTTGTAGTCCAGCGCGGCGACGATCGTCTTGCCCGTGCCGGTGGCGGCCACCACCAGGTTCTTCCAGCGGTTGTGGCGCTTGCGCTCGGCGTCCAGCTTCTCCAGGATCTCGCGCTGGTGCGGCCACGGCTCCACCTCGAGGAAGGTGAGCGGCGCGTCCAGCGTGTCCTCGCGAGTGGCGGACACGGCGCGATCGAAGCGGGACGTCTGCTCGGCGGTTCCCTTGTAGTCCTCGTACTCCGGGCTGGACCAGTAGCTCTCGAACGTGGCGTCGAACTTCTCCAGCACGTCCGGCGTCCCCACCTCCGACAGCCGCACGTTCCACTCCACGCCGTCGAGCAGCGCGGACTTCGACAGGTTCGACGACCCGATGTAGGCGGTGGAGTAGCCGGTCTCGCGCCGGAACAGCCACGCCTTCGCATGCAGGCGCGTGGACTCGGTGTCGTAGCTCACCTTCACCTGCGCGCCGAGGCTCAGCAGCCAGTCCAGCGCCTTGCGCTCGGTGGACCCGGTGTAGACGGTGGTGATGACGCGCAAGCGGCTTCCCCGCGCGGCAGTGCGCCGTGAGCGGGTCCATCAGCACGCGCAGGCCGTGCCAGCGGACGAAGGCGCAGAGCAGGTCGATGCTGTCGGCCGAGGGGATCTCGTGGGCGAGCGCGTGGGCAAGGGCCGGCTCGCCGCGCGCGTTGACCAGCAGGTCTGTGGCGGAGAGCGGGACCAGCGGGCGCGGGAGGTCGCGGTCCTGCGCCGGGTCGCCCGTGAGCAGGCGCACGGCGTGCAGCTCCGTGGGCGGAAGCACCACGGCGTCCGCGTTCGCGATGCTGTCGCTGGTCTCCCCGTCCCGCGCGAGCAGCTCGATGATGCGGTTGGCGATCTCCGGCTGGCGCGCCTTGCGCTCCTTCTCCGGCAGCCCTCGCAGCGCACGGGCGACCACGCCTTCGATGTGCCGCGCAAGCGTGGCGTGCGCCTCGGCGGGATCGATGGGCGAGGAGTGGACGACGGAGGTCCCCTCGCGTTCGAGAGCCTCCAGTTCAGCTTTGAGGGCGTTGGTGATTAGCCGCTCGTACAGGCCGGGTGCGAGCGGCGGGCGGGAAGACATCGACGGCGCCAGGATACTCGAGGTAGCCGGCAGAGCAGGTCGATGAACGGCGACCGATTCGAGCTACGCAGCCTCGCGTGGGTGCACGTCTCGCTTGATTCTGTCCGCAGACTCACGCGTCGCGACCTCGAGGTCGTACGCAGCCTGCAGATTCATCCAGAACTGCGGCGTCATCTCGAAGTAGCGCGCGAGACGCAAGGCGGTGTCGGCCGTGATGCTGCGACGACCGTTCACTATCTCGCTCATCCTGGTGACAGGCACCCGCAGATCACGGGCGAGCTGGTTGATGCTCAACCCGAGCGGGCTCATGAGGTCCTCCCGAAGAATCTCTCCAGGATGCACCGGCGGCAGGCGGCGACTCTTCGCCATCATTCCCTCCCAAGACTAGTGATAGTCGACGATCTCGACTTCGTCGGCGTCCCGTCGTTCGCCGCCGCGCGGGCCGACGTGGAGATGATTCTGTCGTGAGCGCCGCTCGCGGCTGAGCGGCGGGACGATAGCCGGAGCCGATTAGCGGCGATTGCGCCAGTATCCAGGACGACGGCTGCTGTGCGCGATTGCAACGATGTAGACGTCGTCGACGCGCTCGCGGTAGACGACCTTGTAGGGGAACCGGTCCACCAGGAACTGGCGATGCTCCGCGGGGTTCTCGAGCGTCAGCCCGATGGCCGGCTGCTCGCGAATCAAATCAACCGCACGTACGACCGCGTCGTAGAATTCACCACCAAGGCCGGCGCGCTTCTGTTCGTACCACCGGATGCCCTCGGTAAACTCGTCAGACGCGGGGGGCGCAATTCGAACCGGCTTCACCGTCCGAGCACGTCCCTGGCGATGCGCTTTTGGACGTCATCCCAAGACTCCAGCGGCATCTGGCCGGACTCGATGGCCTCGATTCGGCGACCGATCTCCGCCGCCCACGCTTCCTGCGCATCCACGTCGCGTGGGCCGTCAAGGCTGGCAATCAGTTCGGCAGCCAGTTCGGCTCGGGCTTCCTCGCTGAGCCGAAGGGCGTTGGCCAGCAAAGTCGCGGCAGGGTTGGTCATGCGTTCATCCTACGCCTTGCCAAGCACCTTCCTGAACACCGGCACGGCCTTCTCCATGTCTTCCATGCGGCCGAGCGAGATGCGTGCCCACGTCTTTTCCATCGGCGGGAAGTCGCGGCCGACGGCGACGCCGAGCTCACGGCAGGCGTCGCGGAATCCCGCGGCGGGGCGCCCGATGTTGACGAAGATGAAGTTGGTCTGTGAATCGGCCACCTGGAAGCCCATCTTCTGGAACTCGCCGGTCGTGTAGTCGCGGATGCGCTTGTTCTCCTGCTTCTCCCAGGCCATGTGCTCCTGGTCGGCGAGCGCGGCGATACCGCCGACGGCCTGCAGTTCGCTGATGTCTCCGAGACCCCACGCGCCACTCAATTTCCGCAGCGTCTCGGGCTGCCCGATCGCGTATCCCATGCGCATGCCTGCCATGCCGTAGGCCTTGGAGAACGTGCGCGTCACGAACACGTCCGGCAATTCGAGTGCGACTTTCATCAGCGTTCCCACGCCGGGCGCGGTGGCGTACTCGATATACGCCTCGTCGATCAGGATGGCGGTGTTCGGCGACCTTTCCTTGATGCGCCGCACGGCGGATTCGACATCCGCCTGCGTGTGGATGGTCGAGGACGGGTTGTTCGGATTGCACAGGAACACCAGCCCGGCGCCAGACGAGGCGGAGACCAGCCTGTCGAGATCGAGGAACAGCCTGCCGTCGAGCGCGATCGGCTTGATCGGAAACTTCTGCCGTTCGGCGGTCTGCGCCGGTGCGCCGTACGACGGGTCGGCGGTGACGAGCGGCTTCTCGGACTGGCAGAAGGCCATCACGCCCGCAACCAACTCGGCACCCGAGCCCGTCGCCATCAACACGTTCTGAGGTTTGGTCCCCCACATGTTGGCAATGGCTGCCTGGAAATCGGCGACGTGAACCGGCGGATAGCCAAGGCCCAGATCCTTCGAGGGGGCGGCCTTGAGCGCTTCGATCACCTTGGGGCTCGGCCCGCGCAGGTTCTCGTTGCTGCTCAAGCGAATGGGGGCCGGTCCGGTCATCGCCGGCCGCTGGCCACGCGGGGCGACAGCGCCCTGTTGGAACGCAAACGCTCCTTCTCGTCCGTAGCCAATGAGTCCGGATGACGAAGCGACGGCTGCGCCGCCCGCCCCGAGAAGACGTACGAACTCGCGACGTGAAAATGCCATGATCGCCTCCCAGCGTTGCGGCATGGTAGCACCCTTTCGGCGCACGAAGCGGGGCGCGCCGTGGAAAGCCAAGGCATGCGCCCCGACGATCACGAACTCGACGCTACGCGCGCTCAACAACCCGCAGAATTCGTTGAAGTCTGGCGCCAGGTCCAATGAACTGTCTCCGCCGCCTGCCTCAGTTGAAGGTTCGAAGGCGGCAACCACCATCTACTTCTCGCCGGACGCGAGTGTCTCGCGAAGCCGGTGTAGTGCGAGGCGAACCGAATCGATTGTGTATGGATCGTCAGGATGCGGCGGGCGATCTGGCGCTTGAAAATAGGGTCGCTCGCCCTGCACTCGTCCCCACTCCGCGTCGGCTTCGCGGACGAGCTCCGCGAGGAGGTGCTCCGACGCAAGCACTCCTGGGATGTACTCCGCAAGCGCCGCGAGCGGCTGGTCGTAGTCGGCATTGATCAGGCTTTGCCCGAGTTGGCGAAGCATCACGACCCTCAACACGCCTCCCGGGTCGACGAGATGACGGCGCAGATACTCCTCGACTTCGAGTTCGGCCTGGCGCTTCCGGGTGACCGGCGATCCGCCCTTCATGAAGTCGCCACCGGACGCTTGCCCAATAGCGTCGTTGAGCGAGAACTTGCGGTGGATCCGCATTTCTCGCTCGATCTCCTCGTTAGTGTCGGCTGAATTCGTGTTCGGCTTGTCGCTCATAAGCGTGCCAGCGCGGCCATGCCAAGGGTCGGGTGATTATCGCGTCTGGCGCTCGATGGTGCTGTCAGAGCTTCACGTAGGTGACGCCGCGCTCCTGCACCAGGCCCATCGCCATCACGTGCGACGGCACCAGCTTGACGCCGGGATTGAGACCGGCGACCAGGTCCGCGCGCACTTCGTCGACAGGAAGGTTCTTCGCGGTGGCCAACTGGCCCGCCACGCTGCCAAGCGCGATGGCGCATTGCCAGAAGATGGTGCCGCGCGCCGTTAGCGCCGTCACGCCGAGCGTCGGCTCGTCCATGAAGATGTTGCGCACCGCGGGCGCCTTGGTGGCCGGGTCGGTAATCTTGAAGCGCTCGCCGAGCCCGTACTTCTCCCAGAGGCGATGGGAGGCGTTGAGCGTGAACGCCTTGCCGCCTGCGATGCCCACCAGCGTGCGCACCTCGGGGAACTCCATGTGCATCACGTCGCGGAACGCGTCCATGTAGTTCCGCGGCAGGCGCAGCGGCGGCGGCGCGCTCGATGGGTCCGAGTCCGCCATGTCGTAGACCTGCATGTGCTTGCCCTTCAGGTCGTCTACCCAGGCGAGGTCCCACTTCGATGCCGCGCCAGTCTGGCCAGCGGTGGCCATGCCGGCGGGGTCGAGCGCGGCGATACCGGCCAGCGACGTCAGGACGGACATGAAGCTGCGACGGTTCTGTCGGGTGGTCATATCGGAGGGGTCTTCCTGCCCGCGCCATTATGCGTGGAATCGACGCTTTCCGAAACCGGTCCGCGTCGCTAAGATCCAGCACACCATGCCTTCGAATCGCCGCACGTTCCTGAAGACCACCGCCGCCGGGGTTGCCTCGATCACGACCGCCGCCGGTGCGATGGCGGCGCCCGCCGAGGCGCAGGCGAGAGGGCCGAAGGAAGGCGAAGGCGCCTTCGAGCCGCCCCGCGGCATGACGCTGCTGAACATGCGGACCGCCGCGGGTCCACGGCTGGGCGTGAAGCTCGCGAAGGGCATCCTCGACGTGGCGGCGGCCGCGGCGAGCTACAAGCTGCCGGCGCCGATCGACACCGACGACCTGCTCCAGAACGGCAAGGGCGCGATGCTCGCGAAGCTGGTGGCGGCGGCGGCCGATGGGCCGGCCCGGCTCTATCTGCAGGAGAGCGCCGTGCAGCATGCGCCGCTCGTCACCCGCCCCGAGAAGATCATCATGATGGGCTTCAACTACCGGCGGCACGCGGCCGAGACCGGCACGCCGATCCCCAAGAACCCCATCCTCTTCAACAAGTTCAACAACGCGCTCAATCACCACAGCGGCACCATCGCCCTGCCGACGGCGACGGCGAGGCAGTTCGATTACGAAATCGAGCTGGTAATCGTCTTCGGCCGCGAGTGCCGCAACGTGTCGGAAGCCGACGCGCTCGATTACGTGGCCGGCTACTGCACCGGCAACGACTTCTCCGCGCGCGACATGCAGTACCTCACCTCGCAGTTCATGATCGGGAAGACGTTCGACGGGTTCGCGCCGCTTGGTCCGCACCTGGTGACGAGCGACCTCGTGGGCGATCCCAACAACCTGCGCCTCGAGTGCCGGGTCAACGGCGAGCAGCGTCAGGACTGGAACACGAACGACATGATCTTCAACTGCCGGCAGATGATCAGCTTCGCGTCGCGGATGATGACCATCAAGCCGGGCGACATCTTCTTCACGGGCACGCCGCACGGGGTCGTCTTCGGCAAGCCGAAGGCCGAACAGGTGTGGCTCAAGCCCGGCGACCGGGTGGTCTGCAGCGTGGAGAAGCTCGGCGAGCTGGCCTTCAGTCTGACCTGACCACTACGCCCGCGCCCCGATGCTCGGCGGGCGTGGCGCGCGGAGTTGGGCGCGGGGGTCACCTCGGCGTCGCAAACACCCAGTCGATGTCCACCATCGTCGGCGATCCGAGGCCGAGTGCGCGCAGGCCAGGCTCGATGGTCTTGCGGTCGCCCGCGATGGCGATCACCAGGTGCTCGGGGTCGAGATACTGCGCGGCCACCCGCCGGACATCGTCTGCCGTGGTCGTTTCGATGACTCGCGCGTACGTGGAGTAGTAGTCGTCCGGCAGGTCGAACGCGACCAGCGTCTCGAGCGCCTGCAGCCGGCTCGAGAGGCGGCCGGTCGCCTCGAATGTCCTGGAGAACTCGACGGCGACCGCGCTCTTCGCGCGCGCGAGTTCGTCAGCGGCAATCCCCTTGGTGACATCGGCCAGTTCACCGATCAGCTCGGCAAGCGCCTCGGCGGTCTTGGGGCCTTGCACAGCCGTGGCCACGGCCAGCGGTCCCCCTGACCGGCGCCGGTCGAAGCCCGGGCGAACACCGGTGGCGTAGTCGCGGAGAGCCGGGGTGCGGGCCGCGCCCAACCTGCCCCTGAGGATCGCGTTCAGCAACTGAATCGGGAAGTAATCGGCCGTCGCACTCGTGGCACTCACGCCGCCCACGAGGATCCGCGACTGGGGCGCGTTCGGGACGTCTGCGAGCAACAACTGACGGGCGGGACGCCGGGTCTCGGGAGCGGGTCCGGGAAGCGTCTCGCCTGCTGCAGCCGGCCCCCACTTGCCGAAGTGGGTCTCGAGCATCGGCAGCACATCATCCGGGCGTGACGGCACCGACGACCAGCAGGGTGCTGTTCGCCGGTCGGTATGCGGCCTTGTGGAACGCGGCGACGTCCTCGACCGTGATGGCCGCGAGGCTGCCGGCGGAGCCGATCAGCGGCGCGGCGTTGCGGTCGGCGTGACCGTAGACGCCGCTGGCGAACGCGAGCGCGGCGAGGGCGTCGGGATCGTCGCGTACGCCGCGCAGCATCTGCACGCGCTGCCGCCGCGCGCGTTCGAGCTCCGGCGCCGGGAACGTGGGTCGCTGAGCCATGTCGGCCATCAGCGGCAGCACGGCGGCCAGTCCGGGGACCGGCACGTACAGGCGCAGCAACGACGTATCGGCGGTCGTCGATGCCGAGAGATTGGCGACGTGCGCATCGAGCTCGTCAGCGAACTCGACGGCGGAACGGGCGCCGGCGCCCGCGGTCAGCAGCGCCGCGGTGAGGCTGGCGACTCCGAATCGCCCCGGCGGATCGGCGGCCGTGCCGGTCCGGACCACCAGGCTCATCTGCACGACCGGCAGCTCCGGCTGCTCGACAATCCACACCGGCAGCCCATTGCTCAACCGGTGCTTGAGGATGACGGGTGCCCACAGTTGTGGAGCACTGGCTAATGCCTGCGCCGAGGTGCGGGCAGGTGCGGACGGGTGCGGAGCGGTGCGGGGAGGTGCGAACGGGTGCGGGAAGGTGCGGGCAGATGCGAACTGGTGCGGGCGGGTGTGGGCAGGTGCGCGGCGCGCTCGCGCTTCAGCGCCTGCACCGCTATCGGCGTGGCCAGCGACGTCCGCGGGCCCTTGCCCCGCGGCCACGGCCAGGGAGACCAGGAGGAACACGGTGGTCGTGAGCGTGCTGTTCACTCGAGTGTCCAGAGCGTAACCGACGAGACGTCCTTGACGAAGATCCGGTTGCCCGAGACGGCCGGCTGGGCCCACGTCGCGCTCGTGGCCACGGCATACCGCGCGAGCGGCTCGAACCCGTCGCGGCGGCTCCTCGCCACAATCAGCTCCGCATCGTCGTTCAGGAGGAAGAGAAGGCGGCCGGCTTTGACGACCGCGGTGTTCTCGGCCTGGCGGGGCGGGCCGAGCCACAGCACGCGGCCGGTGTCCGCGTCGAGCGCGAAGAACTGGCCTCTCGCCTTCTCGGACAGGCCGAACAAGGTGTTGTCGACGAGCACCGGATTGCTGAGGAACAGCGAGACCTCGGCGGTCTCCCACACGACGTTGACGGACCAGGCGCCGTCCCGCCGCGCCAGCCGCAGCGCGGTGACGCCCATGCCCTGGCTGCTGACGATGAGCGTCTCGCCGTGCTGGATGGGTGTGATGGCGCTCGGCGTGCCACGGGACGGCCACGCGTGCTCCCACAGCCGCGTGCCATCCGACACCGAGACGCCGAGCACGCTGTTGCTCGGTCATCGTCACCACCTGGCGAACGCCGTCGAGCTCGACGATGACCGGTGAGGCGTAGGCGGCGCGACCGGGTGCCGACCACTTCACCGCGCCGGTCTTCGCGTCGAACGCGGTCAGCGGCCCGTGATTGCCGGGGTGGACGATCACCAGCTCGCCCTCACCCACAGGCGACACCGACATGCCGTAGGTGGGATGCTCCTCGTCGGCCGGCGTCTGCCAGACGAGCCGTCCGGTTGCGGCATCGAACGCCGAGACGATGCCGGTCATGCCGAGCGAGAACAGCCGGCCGCGGTGGAAGAGCGGGGTGGCCTTGGGGCCCACGCCGTGCGCCGCCGCGAGCATGTCCGGTTCGTACGGTGCCGGGTAACCCGTGTGCCAGCGTTCCTGCCCCGTCGCCGCGTCGAGGGCCGTCATCACCTCGTTGCCGTTGCGCCGGGCGAAGACGTAGACCGTGTCATCCACGACGAGGGGAGTGGCGTAGCCCTCTCCCACGTCGACCTTCCACCGCCGGGTGAGCGCGTCGGGCCACGTCGCCGGCTCCGCGAAGGCGCTGGCCGCGCCGTCCCGGTTCACGCCGCGCCACTGTGGATAGTCGCGTCCGCGGTCCTGCGCGGCGCCAGCGGCGACGCAGGCCGTCACGAGGACGGCGCCCAGGAACGGGCGGCGGGGTGCGGACTGTCGTCCGCCCTCGATAACGGCCTTCACGTCGTGAGTATAGCGAGGCGCGTGGAGAAACACCCCGACGCCGCGCGCCTCCCGGCGGTGACTACGTCGGGTCGAGGCGGAGGGCATTCTTCGGGTGCCCTGCGCTTCGGCCGGCCGCTCTCAGTAGATCAAAATAGCTATCAATTATAGCTATAATGAGCGAGATGAAAGTGAGCGTGGCCGAGGCCAAGAATACGCTGCCCAAGCTGATCAAGGCAGTCGAAGACGGCGAGTCCGTGACGATCTACCGGCACGGAACGCCGGTGGTGGACATCGTCCGGACCAGCACCGCGGATCCGAAGAAGCCGAAGTTTGGGACGTTGAAGGGCAAGGTGACCGCTCTCGACCCTGACTGGTGGAAGCCGATGACCAACGATGAGGTCGAAGCCCTCCTCGACGGCGGTTAGCGCATGCGGCTCCTCCTCGATACGGTCACGTTCATCTGGGCGGTCAGCGAGCCAGAGCGGCTCTCCCGGACCGCGGCGTCCGCTCTTCGAAAAGCATCGGCCGTGCGCGAGATCAGCGTCGTGTCCCTGGTCGAGATCGCCGTCAAACAGACCAGGGGGAAGCTCACGTTCGGCAAGGCAGACGCCGCGACAGGGATCGCCGATCTGCAACTGCGGGTCTTGCCCTTCTCCGCCGAGCATGCCTTCCGCCTGTTCGATTTGCCCACACGCCATGCCGACCCCTTCGACCGCCAAATCATCGCGCAGGCGCTTGCCGAAGACGTGGCGATCGTGACGCCCGACGAGGCCTTCAAGCTTCACAAAGGCCTCAAGGTCGTGTGGTGATACCCCAGTAGAGCCAGACAGGATCAGGCAAGACACTCGCAGTTCTGTGCTGGATTCCAGCGCCTCGCCGTAGTTTCATGACAGGGTGAGCGCCGCCATCCTCGAATCCAACCGCCGCCGCATGGTGGCGATTCTCTCCGAGCTCACCACCATTGAGGGGCTGCGGCCAACCGCCGTGGACGGGGTGCGACTCGGCCGGGCCGATCGAGCCTACCCGCGGGCGCCCGTGCTCTACGAGCCCAGCATCTACATCGTCGCCAGCGGCCGCAAGACCGGGTATCTCGGCGATCGCCGGTTCGTCTACGACCCGAACAACTACCTCGTGCTGTCGGTGCCGCTGCCGTTCGAGTGCGAGACGGACGCCGGGCCGGAGGGGCCGATGCTCGGGATCTCCGTGCGCGTCGCGCCCAGCGTGGTCAGCGACCTCGCCGTCCGCATGCAGTCGCGGCCCCACGCGGCGGCGGTGGAGGCCACCGGATACGTCGAGGCCACGCCGCTGGACCTGGCGATGAGCGATGCCGCGCTGCGCCTGGTCGAGTGCCTGCGCTCGTCCGTTGATGCCGAGATCCTCGGTCCGGCCATCGTCCGCGAGATCGTCTATCGCGCGCTGTGCGGCCCGCAGGGGCACCTGCTTCTCGAGATGGTCGGCCGGCAAGGGCAGGCGGCGCAGATTAACGCCGCGCTTCGCTGGATCCACTCCCGCTATGCCGAGCCATTCAGCGTGACGCGGATGGCGGAAGAGGTCGGGATGAGCGTCTCCGCGTTCCATCACCAGTTCAAGGCGCTCACCGCCAGCTCGCCCGTGCAGTACCTGAAGTCGGTGCGCCTGCACAAGGCGCGCGCGCTGATCGTGGACGAGGGTTCGGGCGCCGCCGTGGCCGCCGCCGCCGTTGGCTACGAGAGCGCTTCGCAGTTCAGCCGCGAGTTCAAGCGCTTCTTCGGCGCCAGCCCGAGCGACGAAGCGCGGCGGGTGCGCACCCTGCTGACCGAGCCGGTCTCGCTCGAGACGCACGCAGCCGGCTGACCTCGTCCGCAAAAATGCAGCATCGAGCAAGACCGAGGCAGGTTTCGGTCTGGTTCTCTGCTTCGCCGCGCAGTTCAATGGGAATCATGTCAAACACCGTCATCACCAGCCCAACCTCTCAGCACTCCCGTCCCGCCGTGCGCCAGGCGCGCGCGTGGGGCGCCGCCAGCGCCACATCACCAGTCGCGTCGATGTCGATCGAACGTCGCGAGCCGCTCGCCGACGATGTGGTGATCGAGATCCTGTACTGCGGTGTGTGCCACTCGGATCTGCACCAGGTGCGCAACGAGTGGCAGAACTCGATCTATCCGATCGTGCCCGGCCACGAGATCGTCGGCCGCGTCACCAAGGTCGGCTCCGCCGTCACGAAGT
This sequence comes from uncultured Acidobacteriota bacterium, assembly GCA_963721715.1. GTDB lineage: Bacteria > Acidobacteriota > Vicinamibacteria > Vicinamibacterales > UBA2999 > VFZN01. The sequence goes on from CAVRKI010000002.1 coordinate 25,363, forward strand.
TCCGCGAAGGCGACCTCGCGGCCGTTGGCTGCATGGTGGACTCGTGCCAGCACTGCGCGCCGTGCACCGCCGGCCTCGAGCAGTATTGCGAAAAAGGCAACATCCAGACCTATAACGTGCCAGACCCCATTCTCGGAGGCCCGACGTTCGGCGGCTACTCGGAGAGCATCACCGTCAGGGAGTCGTTCACGCTGAGTGTGCCGGCAAGCCTCGACCTGGCCGCGACGGCGCCGCTGCTGTGCGCCGGCATCACCACCTACTCGCCGCTGCGGCACTGGAACGTCGGCCCCGGCAAGAAGGTCGGCATCGTCGGCCTCGGCGGTCTCGGCCACATGGGGGTGAAGTTCGCGCGAGCGTTCGGGGCTCATGTCGTTCTGTTCACCACGTCCGCGAAGAAGGTCGAGGACGGCCTGCGGCTTGGCGCGCACGAAGTCGTCGTGTCGAGCGATGCCGATGCGATGGCCAAGCACGCCGCGTCGTTCGACTTCATCCTCGACTGCGTGTCGGCCACGCACGACGTCAACGCCTACATGCAGCTCCTGCGACTCGACGGCACGCTGACGCTGGTTGGCGCGCCCGAGCAGCCGCTGCCGGTGTCCGCGTTCACTGTCATCATGGGGCGCCGCAGCTTCGCCGGGTCCGGCATCGGCGGCATCAAGGAAACCCAGGAGATGCTCGACTTCTGCGCCGAGCACAACATCGTCAGCGACATCGAGCTGATCGGAATCGATCAGATCAACGAGGCCTACGAGCGCATGCTGAAGAGCGACGTCCGCTACCGCTTCGTGATCGACATGCAGTCGCTGAAGGGCTGATTCAACGGAGATTCTGATGCGATACAAGAAGTTTGGTTCGACCGGTCTGTTCGTATCCGAGTTGTGCCTGGGCACGATGACGTTTGGCGGCGGCGAGACCGGCATCTGGGGTCAGATCGGCCGGCTACAGCAGGCCGATGTGGACGGCCTGATGCGGCGTGCGCTGGATGCCGGCATCAACTTCATTGACACCGCCGACGTCTATAGCGAGGGGCAGTCGGAGCGGCTCACCGGTCAGTCGCTGCGCAATCTCGGCGTCTCGCGAGACGACCTGGTGGTTGCGACCAAGGTGTTCGGCGACATGGGCAAGGGCGCGAACGCGCGAGGGCTGTCGCGCTTTCACATCCTGGAGTCGGTCAAGGCCAGCCTGCAGCGGCTTCAGCTCGATCACATCGATCTCTACCAGGTGCACGCCTTCGACGTCGCCACGCCCATGGAAGAGACGCTGCGCGCGCTCGACACGCTGGTCCAGCAAGGGCTGGTGCGCTACATCGGCGTCTCGAACTGGGCCGCGTGGCAGATTGCCAAGGCGCTCGGCATCTCGGAGCGGCTCGGTCTGGCCCGGTTCGACTCGCTGCAGGCCTACTACACCATCGCCGGACGTGATCTCGAGCGAGAGATAAGGCCGATGCTGCAGAGCGAGGGCCTCGGCCTGCTGGTGTGGAGCCCGCTGGCCGGCGGCCTCCTGAGCGGCAAGTTCACGCGTCAAAGCAGCGGCGAAACCGGCAGCCGGCGGACGACGTTCGACTTCCCGCCGGTGCAGATGGAGCGGGCCTACGACGCCATCGACGTGATGCGCGGCATTGCCGATGCGAAAGGCGTCAGCGTCGCGCAGGTCGCGATCGCCTGGCTTCTGCATCAGCCGGTGGTGACCAGCGTCATCATCGGCGCCAAGCGGCTGGATCAACTGGACGACAACATCGCCGCGACAAAGGTCACGCTGTCGGCCGAGGAGCTCGCGGCGCTCGACAAGGTCAGCGCGCTGCCGGAGGAGTATCCCGGGTGGATGCTGGACCGGCAGGGGGCGGCGCGGCGACAGCAGTTGGCGGGCAAACCGAAGTGAGACTAGCGCGCGCTCACCGCGCCCTCAACCGCCCGGCTTTCGCGCACTCCTCGGCGACGGTCAGGTAGCGTCCGACCGCGGCTGGCCCAATCACGTAGGGGTGCGGATCGGTCGCGCCACGGGTGGCCATCGCCGGCAGCTTGGTCTTCGACCCGTCGAACGCCGTATGGTTGGAGATGAGCACGTCGGCGCCGGCCGCCGCCGCCAACTGGCGGAAGCGCTGGGCCGAGTCGATGTAGCGGCCGAACCAGAAGTCGTCGCCGCGCTCCGGCGTGATGTAGGCGGCGCGATTGGCGACCCAGTTGAACGCGGTGCCGCCCCAGTAGGCCACCATGTGCGGCTTCCCCGCATCGCGGACCGGGATGAGCGTCGAGATCGTGCCCAGGGTGTGCCCCGGCGTCAGGTGGAGCGTGAGCGTCGTGTCCCCGAGCGTGAGCTTCTGGCCGTCGGTGGCCACCATGTCCTTCTTCGGCTTGCGCCACGATCCGGTGGCGCGCCCCAGCAACTCCCAGTCGGCCTCGGAAATCACGACGCGCGCGTTGTAGCTGTCCTGCAGGAACGCGGCCCCGCCGACGTGATCGTAGTGGGCGTGGCTGACGAGGACGTACTTGATCTGGGCCGGATCGAGACCGAGCTTGCGCAACCCGCCGACCACCTCGTCCTCGACCGAGTAGTCGAAGATCGGGTCGATGATGATGATGCCGGCCGAGGTGACGACGGCCCAGGCCGAATATTCCTTTTCGCCGACGAAGTAGAGGTTGTCGAACACCTTGACCGGCTCGGCGTGCCAGGTCTCCCGCGCCGGCGGGCCGGGCGGGCGCGCGGCCGCGGGCCTCGGCGTGCTCGCCGGCGGCGCCGGCGCCGCACACAGGCGATCCGCCAGTGGGGTGAAGTCCTTGCCGGCGGCCGAACGGGCCGCTGCCACGTGCCCCTCGACGGTATCCGGCACGGCCGCCTGCCACGCCGCCGCTCCCGACGCGATCGAACCAGCCATCAGCAAACCGAGGACTGTCTTCATTCGCTGTCTCCGCTCCTGGAAGGGCCGCATCGTTCATGAAGCCACGCGTCCGTTCGACCGGAGTATCCCACTCTTTTCACTCGCGACACAGCCGCGGCGGAGCATCGCCCGGGTTCGATGTGTTGGGGCAGCGGCCTTCGTCACTCGAGCGGATAGTCGAGGTCGACCGTCTCGTTCGGCTTCCCCATGCTGCGGCACATCGCCAGCACCTGTCCCTGATGATTGAAGATGTGCGTCGCCACCCGCATCACCACATCCGCCGGCCGGAGCAGACGTGTCTCGCCGGGATCGCTGATCATCAGGCGCGGCGTGTTCAACTCCGTATCGGTCGCGGATTCCAGATACGAGCGCGTCACAGCTGCAGTCTGCTCGCGGAACGCTTCGATGGCGGCAAGATCCGGCAAGGGTGGCATCGTCGCCTCCTCGCTGTAGCCTCGCGTGACCACGGTTTGCCAATACACCTCCGCGCCGATCGTGTGCTCGAGTTGTTGCAGGACCGTGGGGAAGCCAAATCCTGAAAGCGGACGGTGCAACTCATCGATCGTCAGCGTGCCGCAGAACGCAATCAGGCGGCGCAAGCTCTCGTGCGCGCGACCATGGATGTCCAACAGGGATGCTCCGTTGTGCATGGGAAGGATCCTAAGCGAGGACACCATCGGCAGCCACGGTCCCGGTACAGGCATCTGGTGTGACAGGAGTCAGTCGTGGCAGCATTGGTCCCTCATTCGATCTCTTGACGAGCAAGGCGGACCGTTTGTGACGCTGCAGCACCTGCTTGGCATCGACTACCCGATCATCCAGGCGCCAATGGCGGGCGTGCAGGGCAGCGCGCTGGCCGTCGCGGTCTGCAACGCCGGCGGCCTCGGCTCGCTCCCCTGCGCCATGCTCGATGCGAACGGCATCCGCAACGGAACTGGCCGCCATTCGCGCGCAAACGACCAGGCCGTTCAACGTCAACTTCTTCTGCCACGCCCAGCCAGAACCCGACGCCGAACGCGACCTGAGGTGGCGGGCGGCGCTGTCGCCCTACTTCGCGGAGTACGACATCGACGCGAACGCCGTTCAGGCCGGCCCGGGCCGATCGCCATTCAACGCCGAAATGGCTGACGTGCTGGAGGAGTTCAAGCCCGCGGTCGTGAGCTTTCACTTTGGCCTGCCATCGACCGAGCTGCTGGCTCGGGTCCGCGCGATGGGGGCGAAGATCCTGTCGTCCGCGACCACGGTAGACGAGGCGCGCTGGCTGGAGGCCCACGGCGTGGACGCCGTCATCGCGCAAGGGCTCGAGGCGGGCGGCCATCGAGGCATCTTCCTCTCGGAGGATCTTTCTACCCAGATGGGCACGCTGGCGCTGGTGCCGCAGATCGTCGCGGCGGTGAAGATCCCGGTGATCGCCGCCGGCGGCATCGCCGACGCGAAGGGCATTGCCGCGGCCATGGCGCTCGGCGCCGCCGGCGTGCAGATCGGCACCGCCTATCTGCTGTGTTCCGAAGCCACGACCAGCCCGCTGCATCGCGCGGCGCTCAAGAGCGATCGCGCCCGCGTCACCGCCGTCACCAATGTCTTCACCGGCCGTCCCGCTCGCGGCATCGTCAATCGCATCATTCGAGAGTTGGGGCCGATGAGCGCTGCGGCCCCGGCGTTCCCACTCGCGGTGCCGGCAGTCTTCGCGTTGCGGGCCAGGGCCGAGCGCCTCGGCCGCGACGACTTCTCATCGATGTGGGCAGGGCAGAATGCCAGCGGATGCCGGGAGATCTCCGCTGCCGACCTGACGCGAGAGCTGGGAGACGCGACGCGCGTCTGAGCGCGTGGCGACATTGATGGTGCGAAGCTGATGTCCGTCGTCCTGTGGACCGCCGGAGTCGCCCTGGTCGCGACCGGCATTGCGGGGATTGTGTTCCCCACGCTGCCGGGACACATCCTCATCTTCGCCGGCCTGCTGATGGCCGCGTGGGCCAACGACTTCACCCGCGTCGGACCGTGGACGCTGCTGGTGATCGGGTTGATCGCCGCCGTCAGCTACGGTGTGGACGTCGTCGCCGCCGCGCTCGGTGCCCGCCATGTCGGCGCCAGCAAGAGCGCCGTGGCCGGTGCGGCGCTCGGGACGCTGCTCGGAATCCCGCTAGGCCTTCCAGGCGTTGTCTTCGGCCCGCTCGTTGGCGCGGTGCTGGGCGAGCTGAGCGTCAATCGCGAGCTCGGACGCGCGACCGGCGTCGGGCTGGCGGCGTGGGTCGGCTTCCTGATCGGCACCGTCGTGAAAGTCGCGCTTGCGTTCCTGATGATTGGCATCTTCCTGGTGGCGCTGTTCTGGTTCTGAGGCAGCAGCGCGCTGGATCACGAGCGACGCGGGTTCGCGCGACCTGAGCGTCGTCGTCGATCCAGAGGCCGTTGAGGTCCGGCCGTTGTCATATACCGTCAACCGCTGCGAAGGGCACCACTCGGCATGTCTGAGCCGGGCGAATGAAGGCGAGTTTGCCCAAGTGCTTGTGAACGCCCGGAGCTGCGGTTGACCGGCCGACCTCGCCGGCCTCTGGGGGCGATGACGACGCTCAGCGCCATCACTACGCGCGGCGCGAGCGCCCTACAATGGCGCGCATGACCTTCACGTTCCACACCCTGGACGTCTTCACCAACCGCCGCTTCGCCGGCAACCCCCTCGCGGTCGTGCTGGATGCCGATGGCCTCTCGACCCTGCAGATGCAGACCATCGCGCGCGAGTTCAACCTGTCGGAGACCATCTTCGTGATGGCGCCCACCGATCCGGCCAACACCGCGCGCGTCCGGATCTTCTTCCCGAACGGCGAGATCCCGTTTGCCGGCCACCCGACTGTGGGCTGCGCCATCCTGCTGGCGACGCGGCCGCAACGCCGTGCCGGCGACGAAGTGACGATCCGACTGGAGGAGGAAGCCGGCCTCGTGCCGGTGACCGTCACCAATCTCGATGCGGTGCCCCGCGCGATGTTCACCGCGCCCGTCGTCCCTGTCGAGATCCCAAACGACGCCACCGATCCGCGCGTCGTCGCGCAGGCCGTTGGGCTGACGCCTGAGGATCTCGGCTTCGGCGATCACCGGCCGCGGCTGCACAAGGCCGGGCCTGGATGTCTTCACATCCCCGTGAAGTCGCGTGAGGCATTGGCGCGGGCGCGCCCGATCGAGCCGCACTGGTCAGCGCTCTTCGAGCGGCTGGCGACCGATCAGGGCTATCTCTACACGCCCGGCGGCGATCACCCAGGCACGGCCTACCGCGCGCGCATGTTTGCCCCGACCGCGATGACGCCGGAGGATCCGGCCACCGGTTCGGCCACCGCGATGCTCGCGGCGCAGCTCCTCGTTTCAGAGCACCTTGCCGACGGCACGCATCGCTGGGCCCTCGAGCAGGGCTACGAAATGGGACGCCCTTCCGACCTCCACCTCGAGGCGGACGTCACCGCCGGCGCACTCACCGCGGTGCGGGTCGCTGGGCAGGCTGTGCACGTGATGTCGGGTACATTGGCGATCTGATCGTCGTCGCGGATGGGGTTGGACGGCAGCACCAGAGGGAGGCGGGCGTGAAGGTACTGACGGTGTTCGCGCACAATGGCCGGCATTCGTTCTGTCGCTCGGTCCTCGAGCGCTTCGACGCCGGGCTGCGCGAGGCCGGTCACACGAACGAGATCGTCGATCTCCACGCCATCGGGTTCGATCCGGTGATCCGCGACCGCGACGCCCCCAACTGGATGGATGCCGACGCGCCAGACGAAATCATTGCAGCCTGGAACCTGCGCGAGCGGATGCTGGAAGGCGCGCGTGGACCGTTCCGGAAGCTCGCGCTGAAGCGGCTGCTGGGCGACCGCGACACCCGCGGCATCATCCGGCTGCTGCAGGAGCGTTATCGGCCCGCGGACGTGCGCGTTCAGCAGGACAAGGTGAGGGCGGCAGACGCCCTGGCGTTCATCGCGCCGGTCTACTTCGTCGGTTTCCCTGCGATGCTGAAGGGCTGGATTGAGCGCGTGTTCACGCTGGGATTTGCCTTCGGGCTGACGCCGGAGGCCTGGCGTGGCGACATCGGCGGCCGCATTCCACTGCTCACCCACGAGAAGGCCCTGATCATGCAGACGACCATCTTCGACCAAGCCGCCTACGACGCAGGACTTCGTGACGCGATGCGCGTGCTGATCGACGAGTTCGCGCTTCGCTACCCAGGTATCAAGCGTGTCGAGCACGAGTATTTCTACGCCGTCCACGGCGCGGATTCGACACGGCTGGCCTCGTACCTGGCACGCGCCCATCAGTTGGGCCGTGAGTTCTGATTGAAGCAGGCGCCTCAAATCAGGCCACAGGCGTCCATACCTGCGCTTCGCTCGGCTGCAGCACCACGTCCAGCGCCGCCGCCGGCCCCACGGTCGTCACGCCATCGGCAAAGAACGTCGCGGCGCCAATCGGCCGCACTGTCCTTGTCCCGGACGTCTGCAGGTTGCTGTGCGCGATCGTCATCTGGCGCGGGGTGGCGTTGAGGTCGCGGTCCACGATCACCGCGCCGCTGAACGGCTGCGATCCCGTATTCGCGATCACCAGGACCTCGCGATCGACGAGGATTCGTGAGAACGCCACCACACCCCCTGCCCCGAATGAATGTCCGAACTGGTCCCCCTCGGCGGCCACTTCGCGGAAGTAGAGGCGTCCGTATCTGAGTGGCGGCTCGTTGTCTCGAAGCGTCGGACAGCCGTCGAATCTGGTCAAACACCGCGGCGCTCGCATCGAACGCGCCCGGCTTGCCCCACAGCGCCTCTCGCGACGATTCGTTGGCGCTGAGGTCAGGCGCACCGCTCCCGTCCACCGTGCCCGTGAGGCCCTGCTCGGTTCCGTAATAGATCGACGGAATCCCCTGGAGCGTGAACAGCAGCACGAGGCCGAGCGACACCTGCGCCAGCGGCGTGGCCGGATGCTGGATGCGCTGGTGCTGGTCGTGGTTGTCGAGGAAGCTGACGAAGAAGCGGCCCGCCTCGCCGTGCGAGCTGAGGAGCTCCGCCTCCTGGCGCTTGCGGTCCTGGAACACCCGGCGAATCTCGCCCACGTCGATCGTGCGCTTGGCCACCCCCGGCAGCGTGAAGAACAGCGGGAAATCCAGCGCGGCGTCGATGCCGAACCCGTCGCCCGACCCATTGCGGCCGATGAACCGCGCGACCACATCCTCCCGGTCGTAGACCTCCCCGAAGGTGAAGAAGTTCTTCTTGCCGATGCTGAGCGCAAACTCGCGCATCGCGTTGCCGAACACCTCGATGGCCTCGGCATCGACGTACTTCACCGTGTCGAGCCGGTAGCCGTCGAGATCGTACCGGGCCATGAGGTACGAGTGGGCGCGGATCAGGATCCCGAGCACCGGTGAAATGCCGTAGCGGGCCCGCAGCGCCTCCTGCCCCGGAACACTCGCGTCGTACTCCACGACCAGCTGCCGCATGTCCCCGAAGTCGCCGCGCACGAAGCGCTCGCCGGGGTCGTCCGTCAACTTCGATCCGCGCCGGCGGAAGAACACATGGTTCTGCAAATCCGCCGGCCACACCCCATCGTCCGGACCGAGCTGCGAGGGCGCCGGGAGCTGATTCCGCCAGTCCCCGCGCGGGAAGCCGAGCCCATTCAGCCATTCGACCGGCGGCTCCGTGCCGGGCGGCGCATTCATCACGTCCGGATCGCCAAAATTCGAGACCACGCCGTCCGGTCGCACGTAGTCGAAGACCCGCGCGCTGTGGTTCAGGACGATGTCGAGGATGACGTACATGCCGCGCGCGTGCGCTTCATCCACCAGTTCCGTGAGCTCGCGTTCGGCCGTGGCCCGCGTGCCGTCGGAGGCGAGCCGTTCGTCGACGTTGAGGAAATCCTGCTGTCCGTAGCCGTGGTAGTTGAAGGCCCAGTCCGGCTTCGCATTCTTGAGGACCGGTGACAGCCACAGCGCCTTCACGCCGAGCTGCTCGAGATAGCCGAGCTGTTCCCGCACGCCGCTCAGCGTGCCGCCCTGCCGATGGTCGAAGCGCATGTTCCAGGTGCCGGCGGGGGCCCGGCCTGGATTGTTGAACCGGTCGAGCAGCAGGAAGTAGATCCAGGTATCCCGCCAGTCCGCCGGAGACGGGAACGGGGACGGAATGGTCCTCACCGCGCTGTCGACAGTGACCGGTTTCGTCCGGCGCTGCCGCGCGGCCGCCTGCGCGCCGATTATGGTCTGCGAAACCAAAGGGTCGAAGATCTCAGACGCCACAGGACCCGCCTCCGTGCTTTGCTTGCCGCCCTGGCGAGCAGTTTACCTCCTGGCTGTGGCCTGGAGTGTCCAACATGACGGGTCGGGCACGTTCACGAGGATCGCGCCATATGATCGTCGCCCTGCTGTTGGATAATCCCCGGATGAGCGGATCGCGGCCTCGACACCTGATCGTTCGCCTGCTCGCGTTCGCCCTGCTCATCTGCGGGTCCGTCCCGGTGGTCCGGGCCGGAGCAGGACCTGACGACCTGCAGGTGACGCCGGGCGAGTTCGTCATCGAGCACCCGACGCTGATCAACCTTGGCTTCGAATGGCACATCGACGGCGACGCCAACCGCAACGCGCGCGTCGAGGTGTCGTTCCGGAAGCAGGGCGAGACGACGTGGCGGACGGGGATGCCGCTGCTGCGCCTGCACGGCGAGCAGGTGTTCTGGCGCAACATCTTCAACCTGGTGGTGCCGAACATGTTCGCCGGCAGCATCCTCGACCTCGAGCCGGATACCGCCTACGAGGCGCGCTTCGTGCTCACCGATCCCGATGGTGTCGCCGGCCCGCTCAGGCAACGCGACCAAGGTCGTCACGGTGCGGACCCGGCCGGAGCCGATGCCGGCCACGGGCGGCAAGGTGTACCACGTCTACCCGGTGAAATGGCAAGGGCCGAAGATCGAGCCGGCGTTCGAAGGCATCATGTGCGCCTACAACTACTACTGCGGCGCCGGCGACACCGCGCCGGGCGGGCGCCCGCGCGTCAAGCCGGGCGACACCGTCCTCGTGCACGCCGGGCTCTACGCCTATCACTACGAGTTCTACGCCAACCAGACCACCGTCAACGCCACGACGACGTTCGAGGGGACGTATTACCTGACGGCGGACGGCACGGCGGAGAAGCCGATCGTGATCAAGGCGGCGGGTGACGGCGAGGTGATCCTCGACGGCCGCGGCAACTTCAACCTGTTCAACGTCAAGGCCGCCGACTACAACTACTTCGAGGGGATCACGTTCCGGAACACCGACATCGCGATCTGGGCGGGCACGCAGGCCATCGCCGGCGCGAAGGGTCTGACCGTGAAGCGGTGCCGCTTCGAGGATGTGGGCATGGGCGTGTTCACGCAACTCCTCGGCGTCGAGCGACTTCTACATCGCCGACAGCGTGTTCCTCGGCAGGAACGATCCGCGCCACCTGACCGGGTGGACCGGCCCGTTCTGGCAGCAGTTCGAGCACGTCGAAGGGCAGGAGTACCCGCCGGTGATGAAGTCGTACACGGCGATTCGGCTCTACGGCCCGGGACACGTCGTCGCCCACAACTACGTCGCGCACTTCCACGACGGCATCGACACCGAGATGTACGGCCATCCCGACGGCTCGCATCCGATCGAGGGCCCCAGCTATCCGCACGCGCGAGTTCTGGGACCGCCGGCCGAACGCCATCGACGTCTACGACAACTACATCACCAACGCCCACGACAACTCGATCGAGATGGACGGCAGCATGCACAACATCCGGGTGATGCGGAACCTGCTGATCAACTCGGCCTCGCATCCGATGAGCACGCAGCCGTCCACCGGCGGCCCGATCTACTTCATCCGCAACGTCGTCTATCACGCGCCCGGCGGCGTCGACACGGCTCACCGCCGGTTCGCCCGGGGTGCTGTTCTACAACAACACCATCCTGTCGGAGACGATCGGCAGCGCCTCGTCCAACGTGCACTGGCGCAACAATCTGATCCTCGGGCAGAACGCGCAGCCGGCGGTGTTCGGCGTGACCACGAACACCAACTACAGCACCTCGGACTACAACGGGTTCCGTCCGAACGGCGCGGAGTCGTTCCAGTGGAACTCGCCGCCGTGGGACGTCGCGAAGATTGCCGCCGACGACACGAGCCCGGCGAAGATCGAGCGGCGCGCGTTCGCCACGCTCGACGCCTTTGCGCAGGCGACGAAGCAGGATCAGCACAGCGTGCTGGTGGACTATGACGTCTTCACGAAGGTGGCGAAGCTGGACGCCAAGGACGTGGCGACCGTGCAGCGTCTCTACAAGGCGGAGGACATCGACGTCCGGCTGAAGCCGGGCTCGGCGGCGGTCGATCGCGGCGTCGCGATGCCGAACGTCACCGACGGCTTCGCGGGCAAGGCGCCCGACCTCGGCGCGCTGGAGTTCGGTCAGCCGCTGCCCGTCTACGGCCCGCGCCCGCGCTGAGCCGCCGCGCCGCTCCCCATCATGCGTGTCGGGCGCTCAACCCTCTCAGGGTTTGACTGCCTCGAACTGGATGGCCGCGAGCGCCTCGGCGTCGCCCTTCAGCTCGTCGGAGCCGGTGGCGAACTTGTTGAGGCTCAGGAAATACGCCATCACGTCGGCGTACTGCTGGGCGTTGAGGCTACCCGGATTGTCCTCGGGCATGGTCTGCACCGCCTTGAAGAGCTCGGCCAGGGGCTTGCCGCTCCACGCCGAGATGAATTCCTTGCCGGTGAATCGATCCGTGTCGTGGCAGGTCGTGCAGCTCGACACGAACAGCGCCTGGCCCCGGCTGGCCTGGCCTGATGAATAGACGCCGTCGTTCACCGTCTTTGAAGGTGCCTGTGCGCCGATCGTCGCGACCGCCACGGCCCACGCCAGGCCGCTCGCCGCCAGCCCCACGTTCATGATTTGCCGTCTGAGTGTCATGGTTCTCTCCCTCGTTGAGCCGCCGTCTTGACGAGTATGCCGGATCGCGCGCCGTCGGCGTCGACTGAAGGCGATCTCGGCCCAGCCGACCCGACCAGAGTTAGAATGCCGCCCGTGATGATCCGCGCTCTCAACACGATCCTGCTGGCGTGCGTTCTTGGTGTTGGGCCGACGACGGCGCAACAGCCGGTCACGCGCCCGTTGCCGATCGTCTACGTGCTCTCGACCGGCGGCACCATCGCCGGCGCTGGTTCTTCGTCGACCGACCTGTCGAACTACAAGCCCGGCTCGATCCTCGGCGAACAACTGGTCAAGGCGGTGCCGCAGATTGCGCAGATCGCGGATGTGCGTGTCGAGCAGATCGTCAATGTCAACAGCTCCGACATCACGATCGACAACTGGCTGACGCTGGCCAGGCGCATCCAGGCCATCCTGAAGGAGACGCCGGCCGTCGCCGGGTTCGTGATCACCTCGGGCACCAACACGCTCGAAGAGACCGCGTATTTCCTCAATCTGACCATCAGGTCCGACAAGCCGGTCGTCCTGGTGGGATCGATGCGGCCATCGACCGCGATCAGCGCCGACGGTCCGCTGAATCTGCTCAACGCCGTCCGCACCGCGATTTCCACCGACGCGAAAGGCAAGGGCGCGCTGATCGTTCTGAACGACGAGATCAACGCCGCTCGTGATACCACCAAGACCAACACCCTTCGGGTCGAGACCTTCAAGGCGCCCGAGCTCGGGCTGCTCGGTTACATCGACGAGGACCAGGTCAGCTTCTATCGATCGACGACCAAGCGGCACACGGCGAATTCGGAGTTCGATGTGACGCCGCTGGCGACGCTGCCGAAGGTGTCCATTCTCTACTCCTACGTCGACCCCGATCCCTCGTTGATCCGGGCGGCGATCGCATCGGGCGCCAAAGGCATCGTCTTCGCGGGCACCGGAAACGGCGCGCTGTCGGTGTTCGAAGAGACGGTGGTGAAGGACGTCTCGGCGATGCCGGCGGCGACACGGCCGGCGCTGGTGCGATCGAGCCGGGTCGGCAACGGGCGCGTCATCGCCACGGCCGAGTACGATGCGCTCGGTGTCATTCCCGGCGACACGCTCAACCCGCAGAAGGCCCGCATCCTCCTGATGCTCGCGCTCACCAAGACCAGCGACCCGAAGGAGATCCGCAGGATCTTCGCCGAGTACTGAAGGCCGTGCGATAATCATCGCCAGTCCCTTGTCCACTCTCCCGGATGACACGCGGGAGACGCCCTCTGTCTCCATGTCTTCGGCTCAGCCGCTGACCTTTGCCGAAGGTCAAATCGTCGCCGCTCGCTTCCGCATCGTTCGCTTCATCGCGGCCGGTGGCATGGGCGAGCTGTACGAGGCCGAGGATTCCGAACTGCACGAGCACGTCGCGCTCAAGACGATCAGGCCCGAGATCGCCCAGGATACCAACGCGATCGCGCGCTTCAAGCGCGAGGCGTTCCTCGCCAGGCAGGTGACCCACCCGAACATCTGCCGGATCTTCGATCTCTTCCGCCACCAGCCCTCAGGGCCGGGACCGGCCATCACCTTCGTGACCATGGAACTGCTGGCTGGAGAGACGCTGGCGGACCGGCTGCGGCGCGGGCGACTCACGGTCGACGAGGCCCTGCCCCTCGTGGCGCAGATGGCGGCCGCGCTCGATGCGGCGCACCAGGCCGGCGTGGTGCACCGCGACTTCAAGAGCAACAACGTGATGCTCGTGCCCCAGCCGGACGGGACTCCGCGCATCGTCGTCACCGATTTCGGGCTGGCCGTTCGTCCGGAGGATATCGCGAGCGGCGATCATGCCCGCCCGACCATGAGCGGCCAGATTCTCGGCACGCCGGACTACATGGCGCCCGAGCAGGTGGAAGGCGGCGAGCTGACGCCGGCGACGGACGTGTACGCCCTCGGGCTGGTCATGTACGAGATGGTCACGGGTAAGCGTCCGTTCGCGGCCGCCACGCCGCTGGCCGCGGCGGTCCGCCGCCTTTCCGAGCCGCCCCGGCCACCCGGCGATCTGGTGCCCGATCTCGATCACACGTGGGAGTCGGCCATCCTGCGCTGCCTGGAGCGACGGCCGGGCGATCGCTTTGCGCGTGCCGGCGATGTGGTCAAGGAGCTCGACACGCCGTCGCGGTCCCGGTTCCTGACGCCGGATCGCGTCCGCGTCGCGATGGGAGTGGCGCTGCTGGCCGTGGTCGCCGCGGTGGGGACATTCCTCTGGCGCACGCCGAGGGTATCGCCGGCCGTGCCGGAGCAGCAGGCTGCGGTAGCGCAAGGGCCGGCCCGTCGATCGGTCGCCGTGCTCGGGTTCAAGAACCTGTCCGGCCGGCAGGACGCGGCCTGGCTCTCGACCGCGTTCTCCGAGATGTTGACGACCGAGCTCGCCGCGGGCGAGCAGCTGCGGACGATCCCTGGCGAGAACGTGGCGCGGATGAAGATGGATCTGGCGCTGGCCGACGCCGATGCCTACGCGCCCGACACGCTGGGGCGCATCCGCGACAACCTTGGCACGGACCTGGTCGTGTTCGGCTCGTTCGTCACGGTCGGCGAGCCCGGCAAGGGGACCATTCGTCTCGACGCCCGCCTGCAGGACTCGCGGGAAGGGCAGATCCTCGCGCTCGTCAGCGAGACCAGTCCCGAGACGGATGTCCTGCAGCTGGTCTCTCGAACCGGCGCGCGCCTGCGCGAACGGCTCGACCTCGATGCCTTGCCAGCGGTGGCGGTTGCCGAGGTCCAGGCCTCGCAGCCTGCCACCGCCGATGCGGCACGCTTCTATGCGGAGGGGCTCGAGCGCCTCCGAAGCTTCGACGCCCTCGCTGCGCGCGATCTGCTGGAGCGCGCGGTTGCCGCCGATGGACGATTCCCGCTCGCGCATTCGGCTCTGGCGCTGACCTGGGCGACCTTGGGCTACGACGATCGCGCGCGGACCGCGTCGAGCCGCGCCTTCAAGCTGTCCACCGGTCTGCCGCGGGAGGAACGCCTGTCGGTAGAAGGCATGTATCGGGAGACGGCGCAGGAATGGACGGAGGCGATCGAAATCTACCAGACGCTGTTCCGCTTCTTTCCTGACAACCTCGAATACGGGCTTCGGCTGGCCAATGCCGAGAGCAGTTCCGGCGCCCCCAAGGACGCCCTGGCCACAATCGCCACGCTGCGGCAGTCCGCCGGAACTTCGGACCCGCGTCTCGACCTTGCCGAGGCGGCGGCTGCGGAAAACATCTCGGACTTCAAGCGCATGCAGGCGGCGGCTGCGGCGGCCGCGGCCCGCGGCCAGGCACAGGGGGCCAGACTGATCGTCGCCCGGGCGGCGCTGCTCGAAGGGACAGCGGTGCTGCGGCTCGGGGATCCGGACCGGGCGATCGCCTTCTACGATCAGGCCCGTGCCGCCTACGCCGAGGCTGGCGACCGCGGCCGCCTGGCCGAGGCGCTCAACAACCTGGCGTCGACGCTCGCCGACAAGGGTGATGTCGCCCGCGGCGACACCTTGTACGTCGAGGCGCTGTCCATTGCCCGCTCGATCGGCCACCAGCGCATGGTCGCCAGGCTGCTGAACAACATGGCGATTCAGAAGCGCCGCGCCGGCGACCTCAACGGCTCGCTGACGCTCAATCGCGAGGCGCTCGCGATTCGACGCGAGATCGGCGATCGCGTCAACCTCGCGGTGTCGTTGAACAACATCGGCAACGTCCTGCTCGACCTCGGGGATCTGGACGGCGCCATCGTGCACTACGACGAGGCGGCCGGCATCCATCGGGAGATCGGCGATCGCCGCGGCGTCGCCCGTGCCCGCAACAACGCGGCGGTGGCGCTGAAGATGCAGGGACAGCTCGCCCGCGCCCAGAAGGCGAACGAAGAGGCGCTGGCGATTCGCCGGGAGATCGCGGACCCGGGCAGCGTCGCGATTTCGCTCTACAACATCGGCGAGGTGCTGGTGCTGCAGGGGGATCTGCCGAAGGCCACGCAGACGCTGGATGAAGCGCTCGTGATTCAACGCAAGCTCGACGTCGGACGTGGCGCCGGCTACTCGCTGTTCGAGCTCGGCCACATCGCGCTGCTGCGGGGCGATACGGCGCTGGCTCGGAAACGCCTCGAGGAATCGCTGGAGCTGCGGACGAAACTCGGCGAGAAGCTGACGGCCGCCGACAGCCGCTCGGCGCTGGCTTCGGTGGCGCTCGTCGAGGGCCGGGCTGCCGACGCCGAGCGGATGGCGCGAGACGCCGTCACCGCCTACGACCATCAGGACGCGCCGGACGGTCACGCCATGGCGCGCGACGTCCGTGCCCGCGTGCTGATGGCTGCTGGACGGGCTGACGCTGCCCTCGCCGAGGCGAAGCGCGCGCAAGGCCTCGCCGGCAAGAGCCAGAACGTGGTGGTGAAGCTGGCCACGTCGATCACGGCTGCCCGAATTCAGGGTCTGTCACGATCCCAGAACGCCCGCGCGGCCGTCACGGAGCTCGAACGCGCCCAGGCGCAGGCGACGACGATGGGGTTGGTGCCGCTGCGGTTGGAAGCCTCCATGGCGGTTGCCGAGGTCGTGGCCGCGTCGGACCGCGCGTCAGCCGACGCGCGTTTCGCCGCGCTGGAGAAGGAGGCGCGGGAGCGCGGCTTCGACGGAGTGGCGGCGCGGGCGGCAGCGGCGCGCCAGGCGAGCGGGAAGTAGCACCCGATCAGGGCGCTATGGCAGAAGGACCGGTGTCGGCACCTTCTGGTTCGCTGCCAGTGGGGATCCTGGCCTGTCGACCGGCGAGGCGCCCCACCACCAGAGCGTGCCGTCCGTCTTCACCGCGTAGGTGCGGTTGCTGACCAGATACACTGCGGCCACGTCGGTGATCGCGGGCTTCTTCGGCACCGGGTGGTAGAAGCCATTGGTGCCGACGCCGATCTGCCCCCAGCCGTCGTGGCCCCACATCCGTAGCGTGCGATCCCCAAGCAGCACGGCGACGTGGCCATTGCCCACCGCGATCGACCTCGCCCCCGCAATCCCCTGCACCTGCTTCGGCGTCGCGTTGACGTTGCCCGGCGGGCCATTGTTGCCCCAGAAGCTGGCCTCGCCCATCGTCGCGCTCTGGTTGCTCCCCCACATCCAGACGGTGCCGTCGGCTTTCACCGCTCCGGAGAATCCGAAGTTGCTGGAGCCGGCACAGGCAATCGACACGACGGAGTCGAGCCCCTCCACCTGCACCGGTGTCCGACTGCGCCGCACGGTCTCGGGCGAGACGCCGAGCTGACCGTTCTTGTTCTCGCCCCAGGCGAACACGACGCCGGCCTTCGTCAGGGCGAGCGCATGGTCGCCGCCCGCCGTCACGCTCACAACATCGGCCAGCCCAGGCACGGCCTTGATCGCGACATCCGAGAGCGAGGTGCTGGCCGGATGCTCGCCCCACGCGAGCACGGAACCGTTGGCGCGCACCGCGAGCGCATAGTGGCCGGCCGCGGCAATCTGCACGATGTCCTTCGGCAGCGCAATCCCCATTGCGCGCTCGGAGGCCATTGGATTTTCCGGCGTGCGGCTCGAGCCCGGCCCGCGGCCGAACTGACCGCGGTCGTTCTTGCCCCAGCCGTGAACGGTGCCGTCCTCCAGCAGGGCGTACTGCATGTCGCTGCCGGCCGCGATCTGCTTCACCTTGTCGGCGAAGGTCAGCGCGATGGGCGTCACGATGCCCGTACCTGGCGGGCGCATCGCCGACAGGCTGCCGTCATCGCGCCCGTAGCCCAGGACGGCGCCGTCGGCCTTGACGATGAACGTGAAATCAGAGCCGGCGACCTGGCGAAGGGCGGGAGCCTGTGCCTGCCCGACGGCGACGCAGACGAGCAGGAGGCCAGCGATGGCATAGGGGAGCAGCGGCCGCACGGCGAGAATATTCGCACAGTCCTCGAGACGGTCGGAAGCGAGTGCTATCATCCGCCGCGTGAGCACTGTGGTGCGGCCCCGGCGACACGCGGGCTTCGTGCGCGTCACGCACTGGCTCACGACCCTCGCCTTCGTGGCGCTCCTCGTGAGCGGCGTCGAGATTGTTCTGTCACACCCGCGCTTCTACTGGGGCGAGGTGGGCAACGTCAACGAAACGCCGCTCTTCACTCTCCCGGTACCTGCCTCGCGCTCGACCGTGCCGACCGGCTACGACTACGTGCTGCCCGATCAGAACGGCTGGAGCCGCTATCTGCACTTTCAGTCGGCGTGGCTGCTGGGCCTGACCGGCCTGGCCTACCTCCTTGCCGGCGTCGGCACCGGGCACCTGCGACGGAACCTCGTGCCCACCTCCACCGATCTGCGGTGGACCGCGATGCGGCGCGCGATCGGAGAACACCTTCGGCTGTCCCGCGCGGCGGCGGGCGATCCGTGGTCCTACAATCCACTGCAGCGAATCGCCTACCTGCTGGTGATCTTCGTGCTGGTCCCGGCTGTCATCTGGACCGGCCTGGCGATGGCGCCCGGCTTCACTTCGGTGTGGCCGGGGACGGTGACACTGCTCGGTGGGCGGCAAACGGCGCGCACGCTGCACTTTGCGCTGTCGGTGGCGCTCACCCTGTTCCTGCTCGTGCATCTCGGGATGCTCGTCCTCGCCGGCTTCACGGCACGCGTGCGTGCGATGATCACCGGCCACGCGGAGGCCCGCCCATGAGTCCCGTCTCACGCCGTCTGCTGCTCACCGCCGGCCTTGCGGCCGCCGGGACGTCCGTCGTTGCCGCGGCGGCGACGCTGGGACGCCGGCTCGGACTGGTGCCGCCGGACTCCGGGGGCGTCTACGGCGCCGGCGAGACCCTCAACTATGCCGCGCATCGACTCGTCGGCCGGCACGCGATGGCGCGCGAGTTTCCGCGCGACATGATCTCGGCCGCGCCGTTCGCCAACTCCGTTCGGGAGCGGGACGAGTCCTTCCTTCGCCATCAAGCGGCCGGGTTCACCACCTGGCGCCTGGCGGTGAGCGGCCTTGTCACGCAACCCGTGGCGCTGTCGCTCGCCGAGTTACGCGCCATGCCCACCGGACGGCAGATCACCGAGGTCGTCTGCGAAGAAGGGCTGGTCGTACATCGCCGAGTGGATTGGGACGCCGCTCGCTGCGGTACTCGAACTGGCGGGCGTCCAGCCCGGCGCGCGCTATGTCGTGTATCAATCGCACGACGACAACGCCTGGGACAGCATCGATCTCGACGAGGCACGGCACTCGCAGACCCTGCTCGCGTGGGGCATGAACGGCGACGATCTGCCGGTACCCTTTGGCGGGCCGCTGCGGATGCGCGTGCCGCGGCAGCTGGGTTACAAGAGCACCAAGTACGTCAACCGGCTCGTCGTCACCGACTCGCTCGCCGGCTTCGGCACCGGGAAGGGCTCCGCTGACGCCGAGGCCGGCTACTCCTGGTATGCCGGCATCTAGCCGGAGGCATCCACCGCCCAGGGCGCTTGGTCACATGGCCCGGCCGTCGCCGCCCCGGGCGGCTACTCGGCGACGCAGCCCGCGGCCGCTTGCGGCGTGCGGCTCCAGCGCGGCCTCGCCGGGTCGGTGAACTGACCGGCGCTGAGCCGCCCGCCACGCGCCCGCAACCACCCGGTGACGAGGTCCATCATCTGGGCGTCGGGTTCGCCGGCGTGCGGCGCGCCCGCGGCTGGCGCGATCGACGTGGTGCGGGCCGCGAGGTAGTCGGACATGGCCACGACGAGCACGTCCTCATCACGAATGGGACGGCCGGTGGCGCGCTCCACTTCCACCTCGTAGGCACCTTCCCGGCAGTCGAGCCGCACGTGCAGGCCCGAAACGCCGAGCGTGCGGCCACCCCAGCGCGGACGGCGGAGCTGCGCGGTGAGGACCTGCCGAAGCTGCGCGCCCGTCAAGGTGCGCCGCACGACGAGGTTGTCGAAGGGAAACGTGTCGTAGAGCGCACCCAGCGTCGCGGGTCCCGCCGGCAGATCCATACGCAGGCCGCCGGGCCCGCTTGCCTGGCCGATGGCGGCATCCGTGCCGGGGGCGCTGTCGCGAATGGCGTCGGCGAACAGGTTCGCCAGTGCCGACTCCTCGGTGCCGCGCCCCCTGGGGAAGGGCGTCTCGAATACGGGACCCAGAGGGGTGGCCTGCAGATCCCTGACGCGCGCGAGCGCCGGCGCCATGGCGTTCTCAACCGCGGCATCGGGAACCACCGGGCGCCCTTCGTACCGGGACTGGACGCCGGCCGTCTCGCCCGTCACGCACCGGCCGTGGGCGTCCTCGCGGGCGCAGACCTCGCGCGGTGGGAAGATCCGCACGTTGGTCACGCGCGCGGCGGCACTCCCGCTATCTGTTGCGGCGGGGCGAGCCACCGTCATGTCCACACGGCTGAACGCCCGCCCCCACGAATAGGCCTGGACCACGGCCACGCCGTTCACTTCGTGGGCGACGGCGGCATGCGTGTGCCCGGCGAAGACCACATCCACTAGCCCACGGGGCAGCACCCTCACCGCCTCGAAGATCTCGGCCGTGTCGTCGCACGAACCGAGGTCAGTCGATCGAGCGAACACCTCGCAGGAGCCGCCGGCATGCGAGGCCACCACCACGACCGCCGCACCTTCCGCGCGAAGGCGCAAGGCCTCCTCCTCGATGGCTTCGGCCAACGCGGTCACCTGCAGGCCGACCACGTTGGAGGCCAGCGTCATCGACAGCGCGTCGCGTGTCATGACGCCGACGACGCCCACTTTCACGCCCGCGGCGTCCACGAGAGTCGACCGTCTGACGTTGGGCCATTCGACCGGGCGGCCGTGCTCGTGCAGGTTCGCGGCGAGGAATGGGAAGCGAGCCTGAGACGCGCGTGCCTTGAGCGCACCGCGCCGGTCGGCTCCCGGCTCGAACCGGGCGTCGTCCACCGCGCCGTAATCGAAGTCGTGGTTGCCGATCGCCGCGGCGGTGTAGCCGAGCGCGTTGTAGGCATCGATGACGATGGCGCCCTCGGAGAGGTTTGACTCGATGCCGTCGAGATAGGTGTCGCCCGAGTCGAGCAACAGCACGGCACCGCCATCGGCGGCGCGTGCCGCGCGGAGATTCTGGAGATAGCCCCCGAGCAGGGCCAGGCCGCCGCGTTCATTGACCGGGAAGATCTGGCCGTGCAGATCCGTCGTGCCGACAAGGGACAGCGTGACGGGGCCGACCGCATCTGTCGTGTGAAGGGGCGCCGGCCCGACTGCCAGGAGCCACACAACGATCGGCGCGAACGACAGCGCAACCCAGCGGGGGCGGAAGGCCGGGCGGAGGCGGGAGCGAAAGCCACTCATCTCGGGCACGGGCAGCATGGGCCATTCTACGGCGCAGCCGTCCCGGGTTCCGTCATCCATCCCAGCACTTGGTCCCGCGAACCGCTCACCGAAGGCGCCGCGCCGAGCCCACATCTCGTAAGATCGCTCCGTTCGTCCGGGCCGTCACTCCTCAGCAGTCATTCACGTCAACCAGTCAACGAGGCACCGACGATGCTGCGGCGGTTGCGGGAGCGGAAGGAGTGGCTGTTCTTCGCGGCGCTGCCGAAGGCAGACCGCCGCCTGGCGCTGACCTGGTGGGCCGTGGTGTGGCTGCACGGGTTGCTGCCGGCGCATGTTTGCCGTGGCGATGGGCCGCGTGGTCGAGGCGGTGCAGCGCGGCGAGCGCGCTCGCCACCCCGCTTGCGCTCGTCGGGATCGCCTTCGTGCTGCTGCAGGTGCTGACGCCGGTCCAGACCGCGGTCAGCCACAACCTGGGCGATCGCACGGCGGCGTACCTGTACGACCGCCTGACGGAGATGTCGGTCCGCCCTCCCGGCCTCGCGCATCTGGAGAACCCGAATCTCGCCGCCGACCTGACCGCCGCGCGCGAGTTCGATCGCGGCATGACGGGGCCGCCGCTCTCGTACTCGATGGACTTCATCGCCGGAGGCCTCGTCGGGCTGATCGGCGGCCTGGCGACGGCCGCGGTCCTGTTCGGCTTCACGTGGTGGGCGCCGCTCGTGCTCGCCGGCGGGTGGCTGTCCACGCACTGGCTGCTGCGCGAGAGCGCGGTCTGGTTCGATCGCAACACCGACGTCGTCCGGAGCGCCCAGCGCGACGCCGACTACGCCTATCGCCTCGCGGTCGATGCGCCGGCCAGCAAGGAGCTGCGCCTGTTCGGGCTGGTCGACTGGACGATCGACCGCTTCATCGCCCGGCGCACGAAGCTCCACCAGCTCCAGTACGACGCGACGCGGCTGCGCGAGCGGCCGCTGGCGTTGAGCCTGCTGATCGTGACCGCCGCCAACGTCGCCGTCATGTGGGCGCTCGCCGATGCGGCCGCCGACCAGCGCATCGGCCTGGGCGAGCTCGTCGTCTACGCGCAATGCGCGGTGGGGACGTCGCTGATCGCGTTCGGCGGACTCAACTGGGCGCTCGACGGCGCGGCGGCGCCGGTGGCCGCGATCAAGCGGCTCGAAGCCGCCATGGCCTCGGAAGGCCAGCTCCCCCTGGGACGTCTCTCGGCGTCGGCGCTGCCCAGGCGCGACATCCGCTTCCGCGGCGTCACCTTCGCGTATCCCGGCGGCCAGCCGGTCCTCGATGGCCTCGACCTCACCATCCCTGCCGGTTCGTCGCTCGCGATCGTCGGGCAGAACGGCGCCGGCAAGACGACGTTGGCGAAGCTGCTGTGCCGGTTCTACGATCCGCAGTCCGGCACGATTGAGGTGGACGGCGTGGACCTTCGCGAGCTGGATGTGGCGCAGTGGCGATCGCGGCTGGCCGCGGTCTTCCAGGATTTCGTCCGGCTCGAGCTCCCGCTGCAGGACAACGTCGCGCCCGCTGGCGCGCCCGACGAGGTGGTGCTCGACGCGCTCGAGGCCGCGGGAGCGAAAGGGTTGGCGCCGCTCGGCACGATCCTGTCCCGCGCCTACGAGGGCGGAACGGATCTCTCGGGCGGCCAGTGGCAGCGTGTCGCGCTGGCGCGCGCGCTCGCTTCCGTCAAGCTGGGCGCGGGGGTTGTCTTGCTCGACGAACCCACGGCGCAGCTCGACGTGCGTGGCGAGGCGGAGATCTTCGAGCGGCTGCTCGCCGCCACGCGCCACTGCACGACCATCCTCATCTCGCACCGCTTCTCGACGGTGCGCCATGTCGATCGCATCTGCGTCCTCGAGCACGGCAGGGTGGTCGAGCTCGGCACGCACGACGAGCTGATGGCGCTGAACGGCCGCTATCGGACGATGTTCGACCTTCAGGCGCAGCGGTTCGGCGCCGACGAGGAAGAAGGGAGGACGTATGACGTCCTCTCGTGACGTGGCCGCGATCGACGCGCTGCCTCCGGCGCTCTCGTCGATGTGGCGCCTGTGCAAGCTGGGCTATCGCCACGAGCCGACGTTGATCGTCACCGCGTTCGCGTTGTCGCTCCTCGCCGCCGTGCCCGATGCGCTGCTGGCGCTCTGGTTCAAGCTGATCGGCGAGGGTGTCCTGGCGGGCGATTGGACCCGCGTCCGGTGGGGAGCGCTGGCGATCGGCGTGTCGGCCACCGCGACCTGGTTCCTCGCCACCGTCAGCACGCGCGTGCAGCGCCGGTTCCGCGACAAGGTGACCATCGCGCTCGAGTCGCACGTGGCCACGCTGCTGGCTTCGATCTCCACCATCGCCCATCACGAGCGTCCCGACTATCTCGATCGGCTCTCGGTGTTGCGCAACCAGGTCTTCATGCTCGATCACATGTACATGTCGCTGTTCACGACGTGTGGCTGGATCCTGCGCCTGGGCGTGACGATCGCGCTGCTCGTCTCGATTCATCCGGCGCTGGCGCTCCTCGTGCTGTGCGCCCTGCCGCCGGTCTACACCTCCACGTGGCGGCCGGCCGTCGAGCGGGCCGCATACGAGCGCGGAGCCGAAGCGGGGCGGCTGGCCCGTCACCTGTTCGACGTTGCGACCACCGCCTCTCCGGGGAAAGAAGTGCGGGTGACCGGAATCGCGGATCGACTGATCACCGAACGGCGCCTGACCTGGGAGTTCGGGAACGCGAAGATCGCCGCGGCGCGGTGGGCCTCCGCCGGCTGGCACGCGCTGGCCTGGGCCGTCTTCGGCGCCGGGTTCGTGGCCGCCATCGTGTTCGTCGCGTCGGTGCTCGCGGCTCCGGCCGGCGACGTGGTCCTCGCGCTCGCCGCCGGCTCGCGCCTCTCGTTCTACGTGGGCGCCACGGTCGGCGAGGTCGGCTTCCTGCGCGGCATCTGGATGGACTCCGCGCGGCGACTCGCCTGGCTCGAGGACTACGCCGCCTCGCTCGTCGCGGCCGCCGACCAGCCGTCTCCCTCGCGCCTGGTGCGCGGGATTCGCTTCGAGGGCGTCTCGTTCGCCTATCCCGGCACCACGCGGCTGGTGCTCGACGGCGTCGATCTCGAGCTGCCGGCGGGCAAGGTGATCGCGATCGTCGGCGAGAACGGCGCAGGCAAGTCCACCCTGGTCAAGCTGCTGGCCAGGATGTACCTGCCGAGCCACGGTCGCATCATGGTGGACGACACCGACCTTGGCCGCATCGGCGCCTCGGACTGGCGTGGCCGGTTGGCCGGTGCCTTCCAGGACTTCTTCCGTTTCGAGTTCCAGGCTCGTCATTCGGTCGGCGTCGGCGACCTGCCTCGTCTGGACGATCGGCCGGCGGTCGAGACAGCTGTTGGGCGAGCAGGTGCCGACGATGTGATTGCAAAGCTGGCGACGGGGCTGGAGACGCAGCTCGGACCGACGTGGCCGGGCGGTGTGGAAGTGAGCTTCGGCCAGTGGCAGAAGCTCGCCCTGGCGCGCGGGTTCATGCGCGACCGCCCACTGGTGCTGGTGCTGGACGAGCCGACGGCGGCACTCGACGCCGAGACGGAGCACGCGCTGTTCGAGCGCTACGCCGCCGCCCTGTGCGAAGACGAGGGCACCGGGCGCATCACCATCCTGGTGTCACACCGCTTCTCGACAGTGCGGATGGCGGACTTCATCGTCGTGCTGGACGGGGCCCGCGTGGCGGAGACGGGCACGCACGAAGCGCTGATGGCGCGAGGCGGGCAGTACGCGCAGCTCTACGCGATTCAGGCCAGGGCGTATCGCTAGCGCGGGCTCCAGCTATCGGTGCAGCAGTCCTTCGTGGAGGAGCGTGTAGCAGCCGACCGCGCTCGCGGGGCGACCGTGAGCCACTCGTTCAGAGCGCCGCACTCGTCCACCTCGAAATGGCTCCAGCTGATCCAGCGGAGCGCCAGGGCAGGAGCTCCTCATCGGCGACTCGGGTGGCCGCAAGCCGCTGCTCGCCGACTACGCCCTGATGCATCAGGCGCCCACCGTGCCCCACCGGGAAGTCGTCGAGTTCGTACGCCGGCGTCAACTGCACGGCCGTGGCATCGGCTGGATTGACGCGCACCTCCTTGCGTCCGCCCTGGTAGGGCATGTCAGCCTCTGGACGGCCGATCGCCGACTGGCGCTGGTGGCGAAGGAGCTTGGTGTCGGTTTCGAGTGAGCCGGATTTCCCGGCGCGGCTATCGCCCCAGCCGCACTCCAACCACCCCGTTGATCCGGAAGTGAGCTTCCCACCCAATCCGCGCGTCCACACCCACGGTGACGCGATCGCCCACCGCTGCCCGAACTCCGCCGCCGACGGTGAACGCGCCCTCGGTGTGCGTGTAATCCTGGTCGAAGAATGAC
Source organism: uncultured Acidobacteriota bacterium (assembly GCA_963721715.1). Classification (GTDB taxonomy): domain Bacteria; phylum Acidobacteriota; class Vicinamibacteria; order Vicinamibacterales; family UBA2999; genus VFZN01. Next base: position 50,779 of record CAVRKI010000002.1, read on the forward strand.
TCGCGGGTCTGGAACATCCCGCCGCCGACGACGAGGAACGGCGTGGCCACCGGCGCTCGACCGGCCTTCGGCGCGATGAAGTCGAACGTCAGGTTGCCCGTCAGCACCAGGTGGCTGTGGTTCTCGCCGCTGATGAAGAGCAACTCGGGACCGACGGCAATGCGCGGCGACAGGTAGAAGCGCCCCGCCGTACCCACCATCCCCTCGCTCACGATCCCATCGTCGGCAAAGCCGACCCAGCCGGCGGACAGATCGAGAGCGGAGGCTGGTCGGTCCTGGGCGGACGCGCCGCTGGTCAGGAGCGGCGCGAGGACCATCAACGCGGCCAGGACGAAGGTACGGGTGGCGCCGAGCGGGGTCATTCTCATCTGTCTGTGGCCTCCTTGTGTGTTCCCGATTGGGAATGTGTCGCGGGGAAGAGATTCGGCTCACCCTGCCAAAGCGGGACGCCGCTGTTGGACGTGCCACGCGCAGTGATTCCGGAGGAGAATTGGGGCAGAACCCACCGATGTTGGCGTTTCCGATTGCGAGGGGCGTGTGGTACCCCCTGGCCGTTCTGTTCGCGGTGCTGGCCTTGTCCGGGTGCGGGCGCGACCGCCATCCCGCCGCGACCGAGGGCAGGGCAGCCGTCTCGGGAATCGCCCGCGTCTTCCTCGACGAGCTCCGGCGCGAGCCGCTCCCACCGGAACTGCATCGCCGCCTCGGCGAGAGTCCACACAATGTGTTCCGGTACGTGAACAGAGCCTGGACGGGGGCGGTGTGTGAGGCCTTCCGCGACGAGATCGCCGCCGTCCCGGCGGTACGCCTGCACGGCGACGCGCACCTGGAACAGTACGCCGTCACCGCGGACGCCCGCGGCCTCGATGACTTCGATGATTCGGCGACCGGTCCGGCCCTGATCGACCTCGTACGCTTCCTGGGCTCCACGAATCTTGCCGCGTCCCAGCGAGGCTGGCAGGAGGCCGACGGCGCGATCGCCGACGCCTTTTTCGAAGGCTATCGACGCGCCCTCGGCGACCCGAGTTACCTGCCACCGGACCCGGCCCTCGTGCGGCGGCAACGCGGGCAGCCAGGGGGGAGCAACGAGACGTTCCTGGCCTGGGCCGACTCGCTGACGAAGCCGGTCTCACCGGTGGACCGCGCCCTGTTCGACATCCAGTGGGCGAGGGCCGAGGCCTTTGCGCTGGAGGCGAATCGTGCCGCGACCCCCGCGCAGTTGCGCGTGAAGAAACTGGGCTGGCTGCAGCTGGGTATCGGCAGCGCCCTTGCACGCAAGCTGCTCATCCAGATCGAAGGGCCGTCGGCTGCCCCCGGTGATGACGTCATCCTCGAGGCCAAGGAGGTGCTCACCCTCGGCGACCTGCCGTGCCTCACCGTTCCTCGGAGCGGCGAGGTGTTCCGCACCATCGAAGGGCAGACCCAGGTGGGGCGTCTCCAGCACGACGTGCTGGTGGTTGTGCCGCTCCTCCGCCTCGAGCGGCCGAACATGCGCGGATGGTGGGTGAAGAACTGGCAGCCGTCGTACCGGGAGATCGAGATCGCGGATCTCACCTCGCCGTCGGAGCTCGTCGAGCTGGCGCACGATGTCGGCGCTCAGCTTGGCAGCGCCAACCTGCGAGACACCGACAGCAGCCTGGCGGCGCAGAAACGGCTGGCGGAATTGGAGGCCGTGAGACGGCTGGAGCCGCGACTGCGAAAGGTTGCGGACGAACTGAAGGGGGCAACCCTCGAGGCGTGGCAAATTTTTCGAGATTCGCCGCATTAAATGCGGCTATTGTTACCGACTGCTCCCGCGGCGGCCGTTTAACTGGATACAATAGCCGCAATAATTGCGGTGAATGTCGATGCGATTCACTTGGGACGATAGCCGCCTGCTGGTGCCGCTGGCTGCCTGCCGGCACCTGCAGGGACGCCTGAGCGGACAGATGCAGGCGCTCGGCTTCAAGCTCCAGGAAGAAGCCGTTCTTCGCAGCCTCACAGACGAGGTGCTGAAGAGCAGCGAGCTGGAAGGCGAGACACTGGAGGCCGGTGAGGTGCGTTCGTCCGTGGCGCGCCGGTTGGGCATGAACATCGGCGGCTTGATGCCCGCCGACCGCCATGTGGACGGCGTCGTGCAGATGACCCTCGACGGCTCGCAGCGGTACGACCAGCCGCTCACCAGGGAACGGTTGTTCGGTTGGCACGCCGCCCTGATTCCCACCGGCCGGAGCGCCATGCCTCGGATCGGGGTGGGCGGGTGGCTCGACGAAGAGATGCGACCGTTCCTCGAGTGGTTCAACGGGCCGGCGGTCACGGATCCGGTGCTGAAGGCGGCGCTGGCGCACCTCTGGTTCGTCACCATCCATCCGTTCGAAGAGGGCAATGGCCGGATCGCGCGGGCGGTGGCGGACATGGCGTTGGCGCGCTCCGAGGGGAGTGCCCAGCGCTTCTATTCCATGGCGGCGCAAATCCGGCACGAGCGCGAGGATTACCACCGAATCCTCGCGCAGACGCAGCCAGGCACGCTCGACGTCACGCCCTGGATGAAGTGGTTCCTCGGTTGCCTCACGCGCGCGATCGAAGCTCCGCAGGCCGCGCTCTCGGTCGCGATCGCCAGGACGCGGTTCTGGGAGAAGCTGCGCGACGTGGCGCTGAACGATCGTCAGCGCCTCGTGATCAATCGACTGCTCGAGGGCTTCGACGGAAAGCTGACCACGTCGACATGGGCGGCGCTGACGAAGAGCTCGCAGGACACGGCGCTGCGGGACGTCCAGCAGCTCGTGGAGCGAGGCGTGCTCGTTCGTGATTCGGCGGGCGGCCGCAGCACCAGCTACTCGCTCGCAGCTCTTTAGCTGGTCCGCCGGCTTCGGCGAATGCGCAGGATGTCCTGATCGTGCTACTCGGTCCGCAGCGCCACCACCGGATCCACGCGCGTCGCCTTCCACGCCGGCCCGGCCACCGCGACCAGCGCCGTCAGCGCAAGCACCGCGATCCGCGCGGTAGCCGCGATCGGCGTTCTGCACGGCCATCAGCGTCCGAAGCAGCAGCGCCAACCCGCTGGCCACGGCCGCCGGTCTCGGCGGCCAGGCTCCCCTCGGCGATGCCCTGCAGGATGTCCTGGCGGAACAGCATTCAGCCCTTGATTATCGCTCTCGATCGTGCGGGCGACCCGATCCATCGCAGGTCCAACCGCACCCTGCGCTTGCAGTTGTAGTAAGGTCCCCTGTTACTGGGCCTCCCCGGTAGTTTCATCAGGCCATTCGGACAACGTAGATTTCTCCCGATCGAGAAAGGGGTGCGGCGTGCTTTCCAAGCTGTCTGCAGAGTTCCTCGGCACGTTCTGGCTCGTTCTCGGAGGCTGCGGCAGCGCGGTTCTCGCGGCCGCTTTTCCCGATGTTGGAATCGGACTGTTGGGGGTGTCCCTGGCCTTTGGTCTCACCGTGCTGAGCGGCGCCTACGCGTTCGGCCCGGTCTCGGGCGGTCACTTCAACCCTGCGGTCTCTGTTGGCTTATGGGTGGGAGGACGCTTCCCAGCCGCCCTGTTAGGGCCGTATGTGGTCGCGCAGGTCGTTGGCGGCGCCGTCGGAGCCGGCGTGCTCTACCTCATCGCCAGCGGCAACGCGGAGTTCAGCCTTGCCGGCGGGTTTGCCTCGAATGGCTACGACATGCACTCGCCGGGCCGCTATTCACTGGCCGCCGCACTCGTGTGCGAAGTCGTGATGACGTTCATGTTCCTGATGGTCATCCTCGGCACGACCCACGAACGCGCTCCCGTGGGATTTGCCGGCCTCGCCATCGGCCTCGCCCTCACGCTGATCCATCTGATCAGCATTCCGGTGACGAACACCTCGGTCAATCCGGCGCGCAGCACCGCAACGGCGATGTTCGTGGGAGGCTGGGCCCTGCAACAGCTCTGGCTGTTCTGGATTGCCCCGGTGGTCGGCGCCGCCATCGCGGGCGTCGTCTTCAAGGCGGTGCTCGAAGGCCCCGAGGAAGAACCTCCGATCACCGGACGCCGCGGCTAGGAGAGACAGCTCACCTCGCGCCCGGCCGCGCATTCTCGCGCGGCCGGGACAGCGTGCTCAGAACCGGATGCGGGCCCCAACCAGGATGGGCAGCGACCAGCGCGAGCTCTCGCTGTTGACGTCACGCAGGCCTTCCTCGACCAGCCAGTCCACGTCCGACAGTCCACCCATGAAGCGAATCTGCGTCTCGGCCATCACTTCGAAGGGACCGACGCCGATGAGGATGCCGCCGGTCGGGCCCAGGCTGAACGCCCACGACTTCTCGAAGAACTTGCCGTCCTGAGCGGCGAGCCCGGGCGTCACATTGGCAGGGACGCCGACAAACGTCCCCTGGATGTCCTGGTGCCGGTTGATGCCCACGAGGTAACCGAGGAAAGGCGTGAAGCGGGTGCGGGCGAAGAACCAGCGCTGACCGCCCTCGATGCCCCAGTACCTGGTACTCGGTGAAGTTCACGTTGAGCGGGACGGCGGCGGTGCTGACGGTGCCGATCGGGGTCGCGTCGTCAGACGATTCGCTGCTGGACCACACGAAGTTGAGGACAGCTTCGGTGCGCGGCGTCGTGCGATAGCCAACGCCGAACTTGATCATGCCGATGCGCCCGTACACCTCGTCGTAGGTGGTCTCGTCCAGTCGAATGGGCGCGCCCCCCGTCGTCGAGCCGGTGGCCTCCTGGATCATCTTGCCGCTGAACTGGTTGTCCCATCCGAACAGGACCGAAAGCGTGAGACGGTTCCGCAAGGTGTCGGCCGGAGTGGCGCCCGCCTGCACCTGCAGCGTCACGGCTTCGGTCCTGGTGACGTCTACGCGATCACCAGCCTTGAGACCCTCGATGATCTTGGGGTCGGTGCTCTCGAGCAACCGGCGCGAGTAGGCTGCGCCCGTTGGCCCGTTGAAGGAGACGACCTTGTTGACCGGGTCCCATCCCGTGATGGTCACGGTGGCGACGCGTTGCCGGGTTCTCGTGGCGCCGGGCAGAGCCCCGGGTGTTCCAACCGTTGTCGGTTCCACCGTGCGGTCGACCGCGGCTTCGCCAGCAGGCTTCAACCGCAGGCTGACGCGGTCGTAGTACGTGGCCGTGACGGCGTCGCCCACCTTGACCTGGTCGAACCGCACGGCGGTCGGCGGCACGTCCAGGGTTACCGCGTTACCCCCCTGCCCCCGGAGCGTCACGGTGCGGGCCGTGTGATCGACGGCCTCGACCGTGCCCGAGATCGTGACCGAACTCTCCGCCTCCCGTGGCTGCTGTGCTGCCGAGATGGTCGGTACGGCACTCAGCGCCAGCAGGCACGTCGCATACGTCATAAGTTGATTCACCACGGCACATACCTTTCAACGGCGCCGGAGCCTTATGTCTTCGCCGGAGGCGCCCATCGCCGGTTATCGAGGAATTACCAGGGCCACCTAATTGAGGCCAACTGGCCGTTGCTGAGTGTGGTGAGGCAGCAACTTACTTGCCGACCCCAGATTGTCCGTAAGGGCATATCAAGTCGGTTTGTGAGCGCCAAAAATTCTGAACCCTATTCTGGCTCCTCCGGAATGGCGGGGACTGCGCCCGAAATATCGCGACGAAGCCGGCCCAACAGCTCATCCGCCAAACGCCCTCGGAGATGGCTGGACCGCTCGGGCGATTGGTTGACCTACTCCGTCCTCAAGGCCACCACCGGATCCACGCGCGTCGCCTTCCACGCCGGCCCGGCCACCGCGACCAGCGCCGTCAGTGCAAGCACCGCGATCACCAGCACGAACGTCAGCGGATCCAGCGGCTGCACGCCGACCAGCATGCTTTCCAGCACCCGTCCCAGCGCCGCCGAGAGCGCCACGCCGACCAGCAGGCCAATCACCAGCACGCGCGCGGCGCCGCCAAGAACCGAGCGCACGACGTCACCAGTGGTGGCACCGAGCGCCCGCCGCACGCCGAGGTCGCGGACCCGCCGCTGCACGGAGTAGGCAAGGATCCCGAACAGCCCCACCATCGCCAGCACCAGCGCCAGGCCGGCGAAGGCCGTGACCAGCACCGCGCGGAAACGGTGCCGGCCGGTGGCCTCCCACAGCACGTCTTCCAGGGTCATCACGCTGCGCACGCTCACCAGCTGCTGCGTGTCGACGCGTGCAATCGCGGCGCGCACCGACGGCGCCAGCACGCTCGCGCTGCCGGAGGCGGGACGCACCATCAGGAACATGTCGCCCAGCGGGTCCTGCGCCAGCGGGATGTAGACCTGCTCGAAGGCGTCGGTTTCATCGGGCCGGCCCTTCACCTGCCGCGCCACGCCGACGATCTCGCGCTCCTGCGCCGGCGTCTCCACGTCCGAACGCAGCGACACGCGCATGCCGATCGGCGACCTTCCCCGCAGGTGGGCGCGCACGAACGCCTCGTTGACGATGCAGACCGCCACGCCGTCGCGGATGTCGCGCTCGTCGAAGCCGCGGCCCGCGACCACAGGAAGGTCGACCGCCTGAAAGTAGCTCGGATTAACCACCTGGTAATCCGCCGACGGCTGCGTGCCGTCCTGCGCCGGCGGGTCGCCGACGATCGACACGAACCTGGTGCCTTCATACGACGTCCCCATCGGCAGCGTGCTCGCCCAGGCGACATTCCGCACGCCGGGCAGCGCCCGCACCTCCTGCTCGACGGCATCGTAGAACTGCAGCAGCTTTTCGTTGGTCGGATACTCCGACCCCAGCGGGTCCACCATCATCGTGAGGACGCTCTCCGCGCGGTAGCCGCGATCGACGTTCTGCACGGCCATCAGCGTCCGCAGCAGCAGTCCGGCACCAACCAGCAGCAGCACCGCGGTCGCCACCTCGCCGGCGACGAGCAGGTTGCGGAGCCGGCTGGGGCCGCCAACGCTGCCCCGGCTGTTGGCCGCCAGCGCCTGTGCCGACTGCAGCGCTGTCGCAGAAAAGGCCGGGGCCAGGCCGAAGAGAAGGCCCACCAACAGCGCCGCGCCCGCGCAGAAGGCGACGAGGCGCAGATCGAACGCCAGGGTCACCGCCGGGGGCAGCAGCCCTTCGGGGATGATCGACGGCGCCACCTGCAGGATGGCCGCGCCAAGCGCCAGGCCCAGCGCGCCGCCGAGCATCGACAACATGACGCTCTCGGCCAGCAACTGGCGGATGAGACGCGGACGATCGGCGCCGAGCGCGGAACGAATCGCCAGCTCGCGGCTGCGCACCGTGGCGCGCGCCATCAGCAGGTTGGCGACGTTGGCGCAGCAGATGAGGAGCACGAACGCGACCACGCCAAGGAACAGCATCGAGGTCTGGCGCAGGTCGGCGCCGATCACGGCGTCGGCAAACGGCTCGAGCGTCACGCCGCGCCCCTCGTTCGTGTTCGGAAACTCCTGCGCCAACCCGCTGGCCACGGCGCTCAGGTCCGCGTCAGCGGCGGCCAGCGACACGCCCGGCTTGAGGCGTCCCACGGCCTGGAAGACATGTGCGGCGCGGGCCCGCGGCGGCACGCCCTGGATGGCGGTGATCGCCCACAGATCGGTCTTGCCGATCAGCTGCGCGGAATCCGGCACCACGCCGACCACCGTGTACGGCTCGCCATCGAGCCGGAGATCGCGGCCAACCAGCGTCGGGTCCGCGTTGAACCGCGTCCGCCAGAAGGATTCGCTGAGCACGACCACGTCAGCGCGCGTGCGGTCATCGTCGGTCGAGATCGTGCGGCCGGCGATCGGCTGAATGCCCAGCGCGTCGAAGATCCCGGCTGTGACCCACTGGCGAGAGACGGTCTCCGCGATGCCGTCCGCCCCACCCATCACCATGCCGCCAACGCCGCCCATGAACCCGGCGATCGTCTCGAAGCTGCGGCTGCGCTCGGCGAAGTCGAGCAGGTTGTTCGGCGACACGCGCTCGTGCGCGGACGAAGCCGTGCGCTCCGAGATCATCACGGCCCGTTCGGGTTCTGGAATCGGCAGCGGGCGGAGCAGCGTGGCGTCGACCAGCGCGAAGATGGCGCTGTTGGCGCCGATGCCGAGCGCCAGCGTGAGGATGGCTCCGGCGGCGAACCCCGGCTGGCGACGGAAAGAGCCGAGCGCATACCGCAGGTCCTGCGCGAGGTCGCGGACCAGCGAGCCCCTCGGAGCCCCCGGTGCGATCGTCGCCGGCGGATTCACCTGCCGCAGCGGCCGCATGTAGGCCGCCAGCGCCTCGGGGCCGAGCAGTTCGTCCGCCGCGAGCCGCCGCGCCTCGTCTTCGCTGCTGCCGCCACGGCGCAGTTCCTCGTACTGCAGATCGAGGTGCTGCGACAGCTCGTCCACGATCTCCGCTTCGCGGCTCGGGTGCAGGTGCAGCGGCGCCAGCCGCGCCCGCAGCTCGTCGTTCCAGACACGGCCCAGCTCCGCCGGGCGTGAGCCTGAGGTACTCGAAGGGTCAGGCATGATCGACTCCGGTGACCAACTCCATCGCCTTGACGAAGGACTTCCACGTCTCACGCTGCCGCGCGAGGACGCGCCGCCCCTCGGCGGTCAGCGTGTAGAAGCGGCGCCGCCGCTCGCCGGCCTTTTCCACCCAGCGCCCCTGCAGCCAGCCGCGCTCCTCGAGGCGGTAGAGGAGGGGGTACAGCGAGGCGACGTGGAACTTGAGCTGCCCCTCCGATCGCTCCTCGATGAGCTTGCTGATCTCATAGCCGTGCCGGGCGCGGGGCTCGACGATGGAAAGGATGATCAGCTCGGCCGAGCCCTTCTTCAGCTCGCGGTCCAGGATCCGGGCGTCGGCGTCGATATCAGCCATAGCCATACATGCTATAGCCAGCTTAGACGGTGGCGTGGGGCAGATGGTTCGCTCGGACGCGCAGCGGCCGGCCGGGCGCGAGAGGCGCGAACGGGACGTGAACGGCGGCGGGGCGTCCCCAGGTGATGCGCGCGGCCGGTCACCCGATCGCGCGCGTCCTGGTCGTGACGTCAGTCGTGATCGGGATGAACGGGGCGCAGGTTGTGCTTGACGACGTAGGTCGCAATCTCCCGTCCCATCCTGCTCCCGGCGTCCTGGTCGAAGCGGAAATGAATCCCACCGTAGACGCGGGCGTCGTCGATGTCGTCCGTGATCTGCTTGAATGTCGTGTACTCGAACACCAGCCCGGCCAATGAGGGGTTCGCGTTCGTGATCGTGATGTCGTGCCCGCCGGCGCCGTAGACGCGCCTCAGGACCTCAGCCGCGCCAGTGCTGCCGCTGGCGTGATTCGAGGGGTAGCTGGGAAAACACGGAGTGGTGATGTAGGGCACCCAGATGACGTCGAACTCGGTCTTCCTGTTCTCGTCTTCGTTGCCTCGGTGAATCGCCGTCTCGGGGCGCCACAGCTCGTAGAAGTACTTCGCCGCGAACGATACGACGAGGGCGTCGTTGCTGGCCATGTTGAGCAGCGCCAGGGCCCGCGCATTGTGGGAGAGAGACCGGCCCTGCGCTTCGGACACCTGTCGCGCCGCCAGGTTGAACACCAGGCTCGGCGAGGACGCCTGGTAGAAGCGCGCCACATCGGCGCGATCCGGCGGCCGCTCCGCGCTCGCGACGCCGCCCACGCTCAACACCTCGTTGTAGTCCTTCGCATACTGGCTGCTGGTGATCGCCGGCGGCGGAGCGGGAAGAAACGGCCCGATCCAGGCCTGGTCGCCCGGCGTGCTCGGCACGCCGAACGGCGTGATGAACTGCCATTGGAAGTTGACCCCGCCAGCCGCCGGGCAACTGGGCGTGGGCTGCCAGACGCCCGGGTCCAACGATGTGGGCAGGTAGAACGCCGGCGGTGACGATCCGTCGCCGGTGCGCAGCAGGATCATCTTCGCGGCCGCGTCCGCCCCGGTCGCGATGCCGTCGGTCTTGGCCTGGCCGCCCGGAATCGCGGCCAGCGATGCCGTATGCGCGGGACCGATGTTGGGGTTGCCCGGGAAGTAGTTGAACAGCACTCGGTAAGCGGCCTCGATCGCGGCGGCCTCGACCGACGCGCCTTCGGGAGCGACGACCGTTCCGAGATACGGCTCGTAGTCGTGAGTGATCGCGTTGACGGCTTCGAACACCGCGAGCTGGATGATCGACATGTAGCGCGCCTGAGCGAACGGGCTCTGACCCTGCGCGACCAGTGTTTCCACCGCGATCCGATTCCAGGTCAGGACGACGTCAGCCTTCGCGACGGTGGGACTGGCCAACAGGAGCACGATTGCAACGGCACTTCGCAATCTGGCCATGGCGGTTCTCCTTTCAACCGAAGGATGTCGATTGTGGACGCCGAAGGTGAGCCCGCATCCTATACCCGCCAGAGATTCCACGCGACGGCTTTTCGTCGATTCCCGGACCGAGTGTGTCGGTCGCGCGCTGGCGGATTTCAGTCGCCGATTCCGATCAAGAGAGTAGCGGGCTTGATCACGGCGCTTGCCAGCTCGGCGCTAGCCGGAATGGCCAAGCCTGCGTGGAAGTGATAAGACGTTACACCGCGCTGCCGGACCGCGGCGCCCGTTGGAGGAATCTGGCGATGAGAAGGAATACAGCTGTGCTGCTCGGCGTCGTCGCCCTGGGCCTTGCGACGACCGGCGTCGCCTCGGCCCAGGATCACAGCGGCCACGGCGCATCCGCCGACCGCCTGGGGACCGTCACGCTTCCAGAACTCGTGCTGCGGAGGCCGTCAAAGCCGGGCGTGAACCGCGGCGTGGCGCTGCTGCACTCGTTCTGGTTCGACGAAGCGATTCGCACCTTCAACGACGTCGCGGCCAAGGATCCCGCATGCGGCATCTCGCAGTGGGGGGTTGCCCTCGGGATGTGGGGCAACATCCTCGCCACCGGCCCACCGCCGGCCGGCATCACGCAGGCGCTCGCGGCGATCGAGAAGGGCCGCGCGATGGGCCTGGCGACCCCGCGCGAACGCGACTATCTGGAAGCCGTGGCCGCGTTCTACAGCGGCGCGCCGCAGGCCGACGCCCGGACGCGCAAGGTGGCCTACGAGAAGGCGATGGAGCAGGTCGCCGGGAACTACCCTGACGACGTCGATGCGACGATCTTCTACGCGATGTCGCTGACCGGCACGCAGCTGCCGAGCGACAAGAGTTACGCCAATCTGATGAAAGCGGCCAACCTGCTCGATCCGCTGTTTGCGAAGATGCCGGATCATCCCGGCCTGGCGCACTACATCATCCACGCCTACGACGTGCCGCAACTGGCCCCGCGCGCGCTGGAGGCCGCGCGTGCCTACGCGAAGATCGCGCCCGACGCGCCGCATGCGCTCCACATGCCGTCGCACACCTTCACGCGTCTCGGCTTCTGGGACGAATCGATCGAAAGCAACAACAACGCCGCTGCCGCCGCCCGCAAGGCGAAGTCGCCGGGTGACGAGCTGCACGCCTACGACTATCTGACCTACGCCTACCTGCAGTCGGGCCGCGACAACGACGCACGCCGGACCATGGAGACGGCGGCGGCCGCGGCCAAGAGCGCCCCGGTGACGACGATGGGGCAGGGCAACCTGCCGACGCCTCCGGGCGGCGGCGTCGGGGCCTATGCGCTGGCGGCGATTCCGGCGCGCTACGCGCTCGAGCGAGGGCAGTGGCGCGAGGCCACCGCGCTGGTCGAGGTGCCAGGCGCGGCGCCGAACATCCAGGCGATGACGTTCTTTGCCCGCGGCCTTGGCTACGCCCGCAGCGGCGATGTCGCGAAGGCGCGCGCCGAAGTGGCCAGGCTCGACACCGCGCTCCAGGCCACCGTGGCCGCCAAACTGGCCTACGAGGCCGAGCAGGTGGACATCCAGAAGCGTTCGGTCGAGGCCTGGATCCAGTTCGCCGAAGGCAACCAGGACGCGGCGCTGGCCACCATGCAGGAAGCCGCCGCCATGCAGGACAAGACCGAGAAGTCCGCGGTGTCGCCTGGGCCGCTCGCCCCGGCGCGTGAGCTCTACGCCGAGATGCTGCTCGAGGCGAAGAAGCTGCCCGAAGCGCTGGCCGCGTTCGAGGCCTCGGCGAAGCAGGAACCGCGCCGCTTCCGCGGTGTCTACGGCGCCGCGAAGACCGCGAAGCTCCTCAACGATCCGCGCGCCGCCACGTACTTCGCCGAACTGAGGGAGATCGCGGCCAAGGCGGATACGCCCGGGCGTCCCGAACTGGCAGAGGCGCGCAGCAGCTCGGCGCGATGAGCTGACCGGTTGCAGGCGGGGCCGTCCGGACACGGGCGATAATCGAACGGCCCATGATCGTGTCCCGCCTTTTCTACTCCATGGCGCTGCTGGCGCCGGTCGCCGCGTGGCTCGAATGGACGCACGCCGGCCCTGTGTCCGTGTTCATTGCCTCCTGTCTGGCCATCCTGCCGCTCGCCGGCCTGATGGGCGAGGCGACCGAGCAAATCGCCCATCGTGTCGGCCCGGGCCTGGGCGGCCTGATGAACGCGACCTTCGGCAACGCCGCCGAGCTGATCATCGGCCTCATGGCCCTGCGCGCGGGCGAGCTCGAAATCGTCAAGGCCTCGATCACCGGGTCGATCCTGGGCAACTTGCTGATGGTGCTCGGCCTGGCGATGCTGGTCGGCGGCTGGACCCGCAAGGAGATGGTGTTCAACCGGCTTGCCGCCGAGACCGGCGGCAGCATGATGCTGCTGTCGGTGGTGGCGCTGGTCATCCCGGCCATCTACGCGAGCATCACCGAGCACAGCAGCCCCGCGCACATCGAATCGCTCAGCCTCGACATCTCGTTCGTGCTGATCGCCACCTACGCCGCCAGCCTGCTGTTCCAGTTCCGCACGCACCGCCGCCTGTTCGACGCCGAGCCTGCCGGGACGACCGATGACGAGTCATCGCTCGTGGACGAGCCCGCGGCGGAGGCGCAGTGGTCGACGACGAGAAGTGTCTTGACGCTGGTCGGCGCGGCATCGGCGATCGGGTTCGTCAGCGAGATCCTGGTGAGCGCGGTGGATGCAGCCGGCACCGAGCTCGGCCTCGGCAAGGTGTTCATGGGCGTGATCGTCATCGCCGTGGTCGGCAACGCCGCCGAGCACTCGACCGCGATCATCGTCGCGCGCAAGGGCAAGATGGAGCTCGCCCTCGGCATCGCGATGGGATCGGCGATGCAGATCGCGCTGTTCGTGGCGCCGGTGCTGGTGATTGCCGGCCACTACATGGGCCGCCCGATGGGGCTGGAGTTCACCATCCTCGAGGTGTCGGCGGTGATGCTGTCGGTGATGGCGGTGTCGTACCTGGTCCTCGACGGCCGCACCAACTGGTTCGAGGGCGTGCAGCTGCTGGCGATCTACACGATCCTGGCGATGACGTTCTACTTCCTGTAGGCGGGGTCTCACGCTCATGGACTGGCAGACTTCAGGCCCGATCATGTCGACGATCGAACAGGTGATCGTCGATGGCGCGAACGGCGTCACGCAGGCCCCGCGGCTCGTTCAATTCATCCCGGCGTGGCAGTGGCTGATCGCGCTCGCGATCATCGCCCTCGGGATATTCGCCAGGCGCCGCGTGAGGGTGCGCCGGTGGGCGCTGACGGCAGCCGTCGTGGCCGTCATCCCCGGCTATCTGCAGCTGTTCGTCACGCGCGCGGACGCTCCCTCGCGGCAGAAGGAGCTGGTGACGGCGGTGACGCGGGCCCAGGCCGCGTATCTGGCCCAGGCGTCGGTCGCACTGGCGAAGCTGCCGGACGAGGCGTGCTACGAACCGGTGCGCGACGCCAGCTGCGTGCCCTGGGGCGGGCTGCACGACGGGATGGCCGACCGCCTGGGTTCAGCCCGCCGTTGCTTCCGTGGATCGGGGCGGCACGCGGTGCGCCTGTCCGTGCGCGCGTGCTCGGACCGCGACGTGGTCGTGGAACTGCTGCCGTGATCGTGCGGGGCGATCCGGAAGTGGACACCACCGTTCACGTCGCGCACGAGGGAGCGGTGGCCGAGGGCCGGGTGGCGGCGCTGCAGGCTGGCGTCAGCCGCTTCGGCGCGCGCGGCACCCTGTTCGTCATCGGCCTTCTTGTCCTGGGCACACTCGCCTCCCAGCCGGGTGTGCCGTACGAGTGGGATGCCGCCTCGCACTGGACGCCTGGCGCGGAGATCGAGCGCGAGTCGCCGGGCCGGATTCTGCGGATGATGCGGACGCCGGCCGACTGGGGCCTGCTGCTGCCCGATCTCGGTACCCACACCTATCCCGTCGGCCATCCGATGGTGGTGGGCGCCCTCGCACGCCTGCTTCCCGAGGAGGTGTCAGCCATCCGCGCGAGCGGAGTGTGGCTGGCGATGCTCGCGGTGTTGCTGCTGGTCCAGATCGCCCGTCGCCTTCCCGCGGACGCGGGCGCCGCCGTCGTGGTGCCGACGGCGCTGGTGCTGCTGTCGCCATTCGCGATCGTGCACTGGCGATCCGGCTATCCGGACATCGCGGTCGGGCTGCTGGGCGCGCTGCTGGTGCTGGCGATGGATGCCGCCATCGAGCGGCCTCGCGCCTGGCGGCTGCTGTGGATGGCGGTCGTGGCCACGCTGCTGCTGCAGACCAAGCAGGATGGCGCCGTCATCTGCCTGGCCGCCGGCGCGGCGGTGCTGGTGGCGCGTGGTTCGAGCGACGCGAGGGGCAACCACCGACTTGCACGGTGGCTGACACTGGGCCTGTGGGCCATCGTGTCCGTCATCAACGTCGCCGGCTGGGCCTGGCTGCTGCGCGAGCTCCTCGGTCCGAACATGCCGCCGGCGCCGCGCACCTTCGCCGGCGTCGCGTTCCCGGTGGCGCCCGCCTTTGCCTTCCACGTCGTTCGTCACGCGCTGGACGTGTCCTCGTGGGGAATCGTCTGGCCACTGCTGGTGGCCGTGGCAATCTGGCGTCGCGATTGGCGCTGGCCGGTCTTCGCCGCGACCGTGCTGGTCGTCTACGGCGTGATCCACATGGCAGCGCCGCCACAGATGATGGTGTTCGTCCGCGACGGGATGGTGATGAACCGCCTGCTGCTGCAGCTGACCGTGGCCTCCGTGCCGCTGACGCTGGCGCTCGGTTCGACGCGGCCTGAAAGGCCCGCTTCGCGTTATCCTGATTGGCCGTAGCTCCTGAACCGATCAGGGATGGACCACGATGCGCCAACTCCGATACTCCGTCGCCTGCAGCCTGGACGGTTACATCGCCGGCCCCAACGGCGAGTACGACTGGATCCCGATGGATCCCGACATCGACTTCGCGGCCATGTACGCCGGCTTCAGCGCCATCGTCATGGGCCGCCGTTCGTACGAGGTGTTCGCGGCGGAAGGAACGCCGCCTGCGCCGAAGATGCCCGTCTACGTCTGCTCGCGCACCTTGCCCGAGGGCGCGCGCAAGGGCGTGACGTTCGCGCACGACGCCGTCGCCCTCGTCCGGTCGCTCAAGGCGGCGGAAACCACTGGGACGGACGCGAAGCCGTTGTGGCTGTGGGGCGGCGGCGAGCTGTTCCGCCAGCTGGCTGCCGCTGGCGAAGTGGACGGCGTCGATGTCGCCATCATCCCGATCGTGCTCGGCGGCGGCGTACAGCTGATGCCCCCACCAGGCCCCAGGCTGCCGCTGCGGCTGAAGTCCCACCGGCTGTACCCGAACACGGGGACGCTGTTCATGGAGTACGACGTCATCTGATTGCGGCAACCGGCAACCGGCAACCGGCAACCGGCATCCGGGTCACGGATCCGGTGTCCGATGTGTCTGCCGTCGGAAGTCTGCCGTCCCCTCGACGTCCCACTTCAGGGGACCGCTCGTCCCGCAAGCGAACACCCGGCTCGGCAGCAGCGGCGTGGTCGCGGTGAGGTAACTGGCCATTACCAAGACAGTTACCGGCGTTCCAACCTTCTGGCACGGGTCTCGCTCTAATCAGATTGAGCCACGCCAATGGACCGCCCTGCTCAACACTCCCGCCGCTCCTGGTTTCTCGTCATCGTCAGCACCGCCGGCATCGTCGCCGCCTGCCTGACGCCGGTGGCCGCGGTCGGGACCTGGCTGCTCGTCACCGACGCCGAAGTCGCCGGCGAAGTGGCCGCCGAGGGGTCGTTGATGCCCGTCGCGAACGCGATCGCGCACGCAGTCGGCCGAGCCATCATCAGCGCGCTTGCATACCTCTGACGGTGTTGGGGCTGAGACCACTTCACCACCCCACCGCCTGCCCGTCCTTCCGGTGGTCCGACCCGCCCGGTACACCCCGTTCACCGGCAGATCGTCGGTGACGCTGCGCCGATCGAACGTCGGCTCCGGCAGCCGCGGGTCGCGCGTGAAGAGAATGCCCTGATAGCCGCCGACGGCGCCGCCGTTGACGCTGCGCACGTCGTGCCCCTTCGCCTTCAGCGCCGCGCCGACCAGGTTGAACAGGTTGGTCTCGAGCGACAGCACGTTGCTGTTCTGGTTGTGCGTGAACCGCGCCGCATCGGTCGTCATCTGCACGTTCATGCCGTGGTCGATCATGTTGACGATGTGCTGGGCGTGGGTTTCGGGCTGGACGCTGCCGCCCATGTTGCCGAAGGTCATCAGCGGCTGGCCGTCCTTCATCACGAAGCCGGCGATGATCGAGTGGAACGGCCGCTTGCGCGGCGCGACGACGTTGGGGCTCTTCGGGTCGAGCGAGAACGCCGAGCCGCGGTTGTGCAGCACGAAGCCGTACGGGCCCGACGGTGGCGCGGCTGCCGTAGACGCTGAACACGCTGTGGATCAGCGACACCATGTTGCCCCAGCGATCGGCGGTCGTCAGGTAGATGGTGCCGCCGTCGGTGCCGCCGGTGACGCTCGGCTTGCCGGCGACGTTCGGATCGATCTTGCCGCACAGCGCCGCCGCGTACGACTTCGAGAGCAGCTTCGCGACCGGGATCGTCGAGAACTTCGGGTCGCCGTTCTGCGCCTGCAGATCGGCGTAGGCCAGCTTCTTGGCTTCGACCATCAGGTGCCAGGTACATCGGGTCGGCCGGACCGAGCGCGGCGAGGTTGAAGCCCAGCTTCGGCACGCACACCTCGAGGATGTTCAGCATCTCGAGCGCGGCAAAGCCCTGGCCCGGCGGCGGCAGCTGCGAACACGTCGTAGCCGTGATAGTTGGTGGAGATCGGCTCGACCCACTCGGACTGGTACTGCGCCGAGGTCGTCGCGCGTCATCACGCCGCCGTTGGCCGTCACCTTGCTGACGATGGCCTCGGCGATCTCGCCGCGGTAGAAGGCGTCGCGGCCCTGCGCCTGGAGCAGCCGCAGCGCCTTCGCCAGCGCCGGGTTGCGGATGATGCTGTAGAGCGCCGGCGCGTTCTCGCCGTTGAGGAACGTCTGCTTCGAGTCGGGATCCGCGCGCAGGCCGTTCAGCGCGCTCACGAGATCCGAGTGGCGCCGTTCGGCCAGGCCCCAGCCTTCGTCGGCGATCCGGGCCGCGCGCTCGAACGTCTCCTTGAACGTCATCGTGCCGAAGCGCGTGAGCAGCGCGTCGTAGCCGGCGATGGCGCCGGGCACGGTGGCGGCGTTGACGCCGCTGTTCGGCACCGACTTCAGCCCGAGCTTGCCGGTGAAGAACTCCGGCGTCCAGCCCGCCGGCGCCCAGCCCGCCGCGTTCAGCGCGTAGAGCTTCTTCTCCTTCGCCACCCAGACCAGCGCGAAGAGGTCGCCGCCGATGCCGGTGTCGTTCTGCGACGTGACGTCGAGCACCGCGCCGGTCGCGACGGCGGCGTCGATGGCGTTGCCGCCCTGTCGCAGGATCTCGAGGCCGGCCTGTGCCGCCAGCGGATCGCTGGTCGCCACCATGCCGTGCCGGGCCAGCACCTCGGAGCGGCCCTGCGCCGGCCATCCCTGCGCGCGCGAGCCGGGCACCGCGGGGATGCCCGCCGCCGGGCGTCGGCTTGTCCTGCGGTGGGGATCCCGAACGGGTTCGGCGATTGCGCGTCGCCGGTGGCGCCCAGGACGACGGCGGCGACGAGCAGGGTGAGGATGGCGAAGCGGGTGGCAGACATGCCCGCCATTCTGGACGATTTCCGGGCCCGGATTGCGCTGAAAGCAACCGCCACGCCGGACGGGAGTCGGGGAGACGGGAGACGGGAGACTAGCTTGGGCTTGGGGCTTGAGTCCGGTGTCGGGAGTCGGGAGTCGAGAGTCCAGGCACCGCGGTCGCGGTGGCCGGGCTCCACGCTCCCGGCCAGGGCGCCACGTCAGGCCAGGTCGATCAGTTCGTGGCCAATCAACGTGCTGCCCTTGATCTCCAGGCGGGCCACCGTCACCGGCAGGCGGAATCGCCGCGGCCCGGCGCTGCCCGGATTCAGGTAGAGGACGGGCCCGCGGTACTCGGCCGCCGGCTTGTGCGAGTGCCCGTAGATCACGGCCGCGCACTGGTCGTCGATGATCGAGCCGTCCAGGTCGGCGAGCTGGTGCAGCACATACAACCGTGCCCCGCCCGCCTGCACCCACGCCCCTTCCGGGCAGGGTCTGCGCCCAGGGCTCCCGGTCGATGTTGCCGCGAACCGCGTAGGTGGGCGCCAGGTCCTTCAAGGCCGGCAGGATGGTGGGCGCGCCGACATCCCCCGCATGGACAATGAGCGCGCAATTCCGGAGCGCGTCGAGCGCCGCGGGCCTGAGTAGTCCGTGGGTATCCGAGATGACGCCGACCAGCATGTGAAGCCATGTTAGCGCGGAGGTAGAATGAGCGCCGCTCGGGTCCCTTCGACACCCTGCACATGACCACGGCCGAAACGCTGGGCGTGCCCGGCTCCTTCAACGCCGCCTCGTACTTCGTGGATCGCCACGTCGCGGAAGGGCGCGGTCCGTCGGTGGCCATCGAGTGCGGCCACGAGCGCGTCACCTACGCCGAGCTCCACGAGCGCACCAACCGCTTCGGCTCGGCACTCCGGTCGCGTTTCGACGTCCGCGTGGAGGAGCGCGTCGCGCTTCTGCTGCTGGATGGCCCGGCGTTCGCTTACGCCTTCTTCGGCGCCATCAAGATCGGCGCCGTGCCCATCCCGGTCAACACGCTGTGGAAGGCCGCCGACTACCGCTACCTGCTGAACGACTCGAACGCGCGCGTGCTGGTCGTCAGCGAGGAGCTGCTGGCCGAGGTGGCGAAGACTCCGCGCGAAGACATCCCCAGGCTCGAACACGTGCTGGTGGTGGGGCGCCGCCACGCCGGTGGACCGAGCGAGTTCGAACGATTCCTGGCGGAAGGCACACCGCTGCTCGACGCGGAACCCGTCAGCCGCGACGCCCCGGCCTTCTGGCTCTACTCGTCAGGCAGCACCGGGCGGCCCAAGGGCTGCGTGCACCTGCAGCACGACATGGTGATCTGCGCGGAGCTCTTCGCGAAAGGCGTGCTCGGCATCACCAGCGCCGACCGCTGCTTCAGCGTCGCCAAGCTGTTCTTCGCCTACGGGCTGGGCAACGCGCTGTACTTCCCCCTGGCGGTGGGCGGCACCAGCATTCTCTGGCCTGGCCCGCCGACGCCCGCCCACGTCTTCGCCACGATCGAGGCGCACCGGCCGACGCTGTTCTTCTCGGTGCCGACCGGATACGGCATGCTGCTGGCGCACGACACCGGCGCCGATCTGTCGTCGATCCGGCTCGCGGTGTCGGCCGGCGAGGCATTGCCGCCCGCGCTCTACGAACGCTTCAAGCAGCGCTTCGGCATCGACATCCTCGACGGCATCGGCTCCACCGAGGCGTTGCAGATGTTCATCTCGAACCGTCCCGATGCCATCCGCCCCGGCTCGAGCGGGCTGCTGGTGCCGGGCTACGATGCCCGCATCGTCGATGATGACGGCGCGCCGGTGGCGGACGGTGAAATCGGCCATCTCTGGATCAGCGGCGACTCCACCTGCGCCTGCTACTGGAATCAGCACGAGAAGACCAAGGACACCATCCACGGTGACTGGCTGCGGACCGGGGACAAGTACACGCGCGATGCCGATGGCTACTTCTGGTACCAGGGCCGTGCCGACGACATGCTGAAGGTCGGCGGCCAGTGGGTGAGCCCGGTGGAGGTGGAGAACGCGCTGATCGAACACCCGGCGGTACTGGAGTGCGGTGTTGTCGGCCGCGAGGATCGTGACGGACTGATCAAGCCGGCGGCCTACGTGGTGCTCCGCGATGGGCAGCCGAGCACGCCGGAACTGGCGACCGAACTGCAGCACTACGTGCGGCAGCGGCTCGCCGACTACAAGCGGCCGCGATGGGTCGAGTTCCTGCCCGAACTGCCGAAGACGCCGACGGGGAAGATCCAGCGATTCAAGCTGCGCGCCTGATCGGTCTGTCACGCCGTCGCGACGCCTGCAGGCGCTTGCGGATCCACATCACATACGGGGTCGACACCATCAGCGCGGCGAGAAGGTAGGCGCTGATGACGGCCAGCGCCCCGCGCGAAGGGACGAGGGCCAGGGCAATCATCATCACCAGGCCGACGTGTCGGGTCGCGCACAGGACGCCGAGCGACACGCGATCCTCCAGCTTCGGCCCGCCAAGCAGATGGCCGGACAGGATGGCCACGAGCGTCAGCGAGGCCAGCGCGAGGAACGATCGCAGCCCGTTCTCGATCACCAGCCCAATCGAGAAGGCGAGCGCGATCGCCGCGCACAAGGCCAGGACGGCCACCGCCGCCGTCGTCAGCGGCGCGACCACGCGAGCGGCGACGGCCGGCCAGACGGCGTGAATCGCCACGCCGGCCAGGAACGGCACCAGGAACGACTTCGCGACGAGGGCCGCGACCGCGGTGGGGTCCACGCCTGCCCTCACGCCGAAGACGAGGCCGAGCGCAGCCACGGAGAGCGGCACCGTGGCGATCGCCAGCACCGAGCTCGTCACCGCCAGGCTGAGCACGTAGCGCGGGTCGCCGCCCGACTGCAGCAGGCGGCGCGGCACCAGCGGTGCTCCAGCCGAAATCGCAATCACCAGCACCGCGACCCTGGTCGTCTGCGGCAATTCCAGGGTCTTGACCATCATCACCGCGCACACGGGGATGACGACGTACATCGCCAGAAGCGATCGGAGCAGGAGACCGGGCTGGCGCCAGAGGAACTTGACGTCACTCCACCTGGCGCGGAGCCCCAGCGCCAGGATCATCAGGCGGACCGACCAGGCCAGGGCGCCGAGCAGGAAGCTCATCGACCAGAGTGTGGCTCCTCCGCGACGTCCCTGGCAACGCCTGGCCACGATCCACAGGGCGGGTGCAGGCCGGGCGGCGGCCCCTCGACTCGCGAGCCCTTCACAGCCGGCGCTTGAGCGCCGGCTCCGGCTCGGCCATAATCCCCGGATGCAGCGGTCGTGTCTGATTCTCGCGATCGTGCTTGGCGTGCTGAGCTCGCCCGTGGCGCGCGGGCAAACGCTGCCCGACGCCGCGCCGCCGTCCGCACCGCAGTCGGCGGACACTGCTGGTGGCGCCGCCACCGAAGCGCCGGTCGTCATCTTCAACCGCACCATCACTGTCTTCCGTGCCCCGATGTTCGGCATCTCGCCGGAGAACAGGGCCGATCGCACGGAACGCATCATCAGCGCGCTCCTCTCGCGTGGCGGTGAGGGGGTGGTCACCACGCAGGTCCAGCCCCAGGGCAACTTCATCCTGATCGACGGCGAACTCGCCATCATCATCATGGAGGGCGACGCGGACCGCATTCGCGGCGAGACGCTGGCGCTGGCCACGGAACGAGCGGTGGCGACGCTGCAACTAGTGATCAGCGAAACCCGCGAGAGCCGGGATCACGCGCTGCTGCTCCGAGAGCTGATCAGCACCGTGATCGGCACGGCCGTGCTGGTCGGCTTCGTCACGCTGGTGCTGTTGCTACGGCGTGCGCTCAGTCGCCGGCTGGGCCGGCTGGCGGAGCGTGCGGCGGCCGTCACGCGCGTCGGCGGCACTCAGGTGGTCACCACCGATCGCCTGCTCCCGTTCGTCAATCGCATCGTCACGGTCGTGGCATGGACGGTCATCGTCCTGTCGGTGTACCGCTGGATCAGCTACGTCCTCAGCCAGTTCCCGTACACCCGTCCTTGGGGCGAGAGCCTGCGGGCCTTCTTCGTCGAGACGGCGGGTCGACCTCATCGAAGGCGTCATCGGCGCGCTCCCCGGCCTGGCGGTCGCGATCTTCATCCTGCTGATGGCGAGGGTGGTGATCGGGATGGTGACGCCCTTCTTCGACCGCGTGGGGCGCGGCTACGCGACCTTCACCTGGCTGGACCGCGACACCGCGCAGCCGACCAAGCGGCTGTTCGCACTCGGCGTCTGGCTGTTCGCGCTGGCGATGGCCTATCCCTACCTGCCTGGCTCACAGAGCCAGGCCTTCCAGGGCATCTCGGTGCTGCTCGGCCTGATGGTCACCTTCGGCGGATCGAGCCTGTTCGGGCAGGCCGCGAGCGGCCTCATCCTGATGTATTCGCGCACGCTGCGGGTCGGCGAGTACGTGCGCGTCGACGATCATGAGGGGACGGTGACCGAGCTCGGTTCCTTCACCACGAAAGTGCGAACGGGGCTGGGAGAGGAGCTCACGCTCCCGAACTCGCTCGTGCTGGGCACGGTCGTGAAGAACTACTCGCGCACGGTCAAAGGGAAGGGCTATATCGTCGACACCACGGTGACGATTGGCTACGACACGCCGTGGCGGCAGGTGGAAGCCATGCTGGTGGAGGCCGCGCGCCGGACGCAGGGCATCCTGGACGACCCGGCGCCGCGCGTGTTCCAGACCGCGCTCTCGGACTTCTATCCGGAGTACCGGCTGGTGTGCCAGGCCATCCCGCGCGACCCGCGCCCGCGCGCCGAAGTGCTGGCCAGGCTGCACGAGAACATCCAGGACGTGTTCAACGAGTACGGCGTGCAGATCATGTCGCCGCACTACCTGGGCGATCCCCGCGAGGCGAAGGTGGTGCCGAAGGAGAATTGGCACGCCGCGCCGGCAAAGCCCGACTAATTGGGGCCTGGCACGATACCCCCGAATTCCGCGCAGTATCTGCGTACTTGGGTCTAAGGTTCCAGGTTCCGAGGTTCTGTTCCAGCTACAGGAGGCTCCATGGGTATCCGTCTGCTCGTGCTCGGTCTGCTCGCTCCTCTCACCATCGCGACGGCCTCGGCGCAGTCGCTGCAGTTCACCAATCCGCCGGCGCTGGGCTCGCCGGCGACCTACACGCACGTGGTTCGCGCCGGGAAGACGCTCTACATCGCGGGGCAGGTGGCCGCTGGCGCGGACGGCAAGGTGGTCGGGCCGGCGATGGCCGACCAGGTGAGACAGGTGCTCGCGAATCTGAAGACAGCGGTCGCGTCCCAGGGCGGTGAGGTGCAGCACATCGCGAAGATCAACATCTACGTCACTGACATGGACGCGTTCCGAGCGGCCGACGCCGCGAAGGTGCGTGCGGACTTCTTCGGCACGCACAAGCCGGCCAGCACGCTCGTGCAGGTCGTGCGCCTGGCGTCGCCGGACTACAAGGTGGAGATCGAAGCGATCGCGGTGCTGCCGTAGGCTCCAGGCTCAAACCCCAAGCCTCAAGCCACATTCAACTGCCACGACACGCCGAAGCGGTCGCTCAGCCATCCGAAGTGCTGGCTGAACCCGTAGCCGTCGGGTGGCATCATCACCGCGCCGCCGTCTGCAAGCGCGGACCACAGCGCCTCGAATCGTTCCCGCGACTCGCACTCGACGAAGAACGAGAACGAGGGCGTGAACGTGAAGGCGTGCTTGACCGGGCTGTCGGTGCAGCGCACGACCTGTCCGGCCACCGAGAAGGTTGCCAGCATCACGGAGCCGTCCGCGCCGGGCCCGCCGGCGGGATAGCGCTTGAGGTCGAGGATCTCGCTGCCGGGCACCACAGATACATAGAGCTGCATCGCGGCCTCGGCCTGCCCCTCGAACATCAGAAACGGTCGAACGGTCGTGCTCATCGCCCCTCCTCGACACATGCCTTCAGGCGGCTCATGGCCGCATCCCATTGATTGCCGATGCGATCGATCTCACGTCGCGCCAGTTCCAGGCGGCGCGGCTCGAGTTGCCAGATCCGCTCGCGGCCGAGGCGCGCATCGCGGACCAGGCCGGCACCGGCAAGCGCCTCCAGGTGCTTGGTGATCGCCTGACGGCTGACCGCGGCCCCGTCACTGAGGCGCGCGGTCGACAGCGGCCCCTCGGTGCAGAGGCGAGCCACCACCGCCAGGCGCGTCGCGTCGCCCAGCGCCGCGAATACCGGTGCGGCCTCGGTCAGCGAGCGAACTGTGCGCTCAAGCTGTCGTGACATAGCCGGCGATGTTCTCCATCTGCCCGGTCCAGCCGCCGTCGTTCATGCGGAACGCTTCGGCGCGGCGATGCAGCGGAATCTGATCGAAGCCCGATTCGACACCGTCAGGACCGTGCCGCCGGCTTCGTCCGCGAGGCGGAACTCGACGAGCGTGGTGGGCTCGTCCGAGTAGTCCACCGCCATGTCGACGGCGTACGGATGCCAGCGATAGGCGAAGTAGTGCTCGGGCTCGATGCGCACGATCTGGAGGTCACCGGTCATGTGCTCGTAGCCGGGAGACAGGACGCGGCCGCGCACGGTCTGTCCCTCGACGAACGGGCCATCGAACTTCATCCGGAACCACTCGCCGAACTGTTCCGCGTCGGCGATCGCGCGCCAGACCCGGGTCCGTGGCGCCTTCAGGATCACGCGTTTCTCGATGCGATCGGTGCCGGTCGTGCTCATATGCAACCTCTGGGTTGCGCATTCTAGGTGCTGCCGGGCGGTGAAAGCAACCGGCTGTCTCCCCCGGCTACCCCCGTGCTGGCGGGGGGGCTCCAAGCCTCCGGGGGCTCGCCCAGCCAACGGGGCGGCGTCCCGAACCGTGAGCCTGCCGCCAACTCGCGTCTGCTCAGCATCTTACGGCCGCCGTTCGCTCCTCGCTTGCGGCCGGCACGTGGTATGCGATGCAATGTCAGTGTTACTGCGGTCACCCGCGAGCCTCGTGCTCGTTGGACCCGCACGGTCGCAATGGAACGACGAGGGGGAACCATGAAGAGGATTCTCGGATTCACAACGGCGCTGATGCTGGTCGCCGCCGTGGCGTACGGACAGGACGTCAGCTACAACTTCGACCAGCAGGCCGACTTCACCAAGTACAAGACCTACAAGTGGGTCGAGGTGAAGGGCGCGGAACAGGTCGACCAGTTGACGGCTCAGCAGATCGTCGCTGCCTTCGAGAAGCAGCTCGCGCTCAAGGGACTCACCAAGGTCGAGGGCGGGACGGCGGACCTGTTCATTGCCTACCAGGCGGCCATCTCCCAGGAGAAGCAGATCAACACGATGGACAGCGGCATGTATGGCGCCGGCTGGGGCCCTCGCTACTACGGCGGCTACTACGGTGGCGGAATGAGCACGACCACCACCTCGACCATCTACGTGGGCTCGGTCGCCCTGGACATGTACGACGCGGGCAGCAAGAACCTGGTCTGGCGCAGCCTCGCGTCAAAGCAGATCGACACCAAGGCCAAGCCCGAGAAGCGGGAGAAGAACCTGAACAAGGGCGCCGAGAAGATGCTAAAGAACTACCCGCCGAAGCCGAAGAAGACAAGCTAGCCGAATCTGGTGAGATCGGGACCTGATGACCTGAAGATCTGATCTGGCGATCGTGGGATCTGATGATCTCGCGATCGCTGGCCGCACGCATCCAACCCGCAAGTCGTCCACAGTTGACCGAGTCGAAGCGTCTCCGTCCGTCGTCGCCGTCCCGGTACGGATGTGACACGGACGCCAGCTCATGAGCGACCCGCTGCCCATCGCCCATCTCGTACGCCATGGGGAAATGCCCGGAAGCTGACGCGGCTGCCGCTGCGATGTCGGATTGGCGACGCACAACGTGCACAAGGAAGGGGACACGGTCATGCAGCTCGGAATGATTGGACTGGGGCGGATGGGCGCGAACATGGTGCGTCGCCTGATCGGCGGCGGCCACGAATGTGTCGTGTTCGACATGTCACCGACGGCGGTGGCGGAACTCGTCGAGGAGAAGGCCGTCGGCGCCTCATCGCAGGCGGACCTCGTCAAGAAGCTCGCCACGCCTCGCGCGATCTGGCTGATGGTCCCGGCGGCCGTCACCGACAAGGTGATCGCCGACCTGCTGCCGCACCTCGAGAAGGGCGACATCCTGATCGACGGCGGCAATTCCTACTACGTGGACGACATCCGGCGCGCGACGGAGTTGGCCGCGAAGGGCATCCACTACGCGGACGTCGGCACCAGCGGCGGCGTGTGGGGGCTCGAGCGGGGCTACTGCATGATGATCGGCGGCGAGCCCGAGGTCGTCAAGCATCTCGACCCGATCTTCCGGCGTCTGTCCCCGGGCCGCGGCGACGTCGCCCCGGCGATCGGGCGCGAAGGCGCCGCCGGCACCGCCGAAGAGGGCTATCTCCACTGCGGCCCGAACGGCGCCGGCCACTTCGTGAAGATGGTCCACAACGGCATCGAGTACGGCCTGATGGCGGCCTACGCCGAGGGCTTCAACATCCTGAAGCATGCCAACGTCGGTAAGGCCGGACGTGAGGTGGACGCCGAAACGACGCCGCTCCGCCACCCCGAGCACCATCAATACGACTTCAATCTGCCGGACATCGCGGAGCTCTGGCGCCGTGGCAGCGTGGTCGCCTCGTGGCTGCTCGACCTGACGGCGAGCGCCCTCGCCAAGTCTCCGGAACTCGACCACTTCTCGGGACGCGTGTCGGACTCGGGTGAGGGGCGCTGGACCGTCCAGGCGGCCATCGAGCAGGGCACGCCGGCCGAAGTGCTGACCGCTGCGCTGTACTCGCGGTTCGCGTCGCGCGGCGAGGCGGACTTCCAGAACAAGGTGCTGTCGGCGATGCGGTTCGAGTTCGGCGGGCATCACGAGAAGCCGGCCAAGTGAGAAGCGTGCCGTGACCGCACCCTTCGCGATCACTTCGTCTGAAGACTTCCGTGCGCGCAGGCCGCGGACCAGGCCCTCGATGCGGCGCGGGTGGTTGCGCCTCATCTGGGATATGGTTCACGCCAATGCGGATCAGGTCGCACGCCCCCCTCATGCACCTTGGCATGGCCGCCGCCGGCCTGGGGACGCTCGGGCTGATCGGCACATATTTCTACCTGATGTGGGCCGCCGGCCGCGCCTCCGTCCTGCTCTACGTTGTCGTCGCACCGTTCATGCTGATGGGATCGCTCCTGGCTTTCTTCGGTGGCCGCGGCTTCCTCCGCCTGGCGTGGCTGGGCAGCTGGCAGCTCGAGGTGCCGGATGAGGGAGGCGTGCTGGGCCAGCCCCTCCGCGCCACGCTCTTTCCCCGGCGAGCCGTCACTCCGGCGGGAGACGTGCAGTGCCGCCTGCGATGCGTGCGTTTCGTCAGCCGGCAGCGCGGGAGCTCGAGCTCGTCGAACACCAGCACCCTCTGGCAATCGGCATGGACGATACCAGCCGCGACGATTCAGCCCACGCTTGGCCTGGAGCTGAGCCTGCCGCTGCCGGCGGCTGGCAATCCGACGGCGGTCGACCGCCGGAGCGGTTCGGGCATCATCTGGCAACTGAACGTGGTGATTCCGTCGCAGGGATCCTCCGAGGAGCCGGTGTTCGACCTGCCAGTTCGACTCTGAGGGCCCCAGGGTCCGCGCCGCCGGCTTGACGCCGTAGATGCCGATGGCGGCCCGGCTCGGCGCCAGCAGGGCGAAGCCACCCATCAGTGTCGCCAGGAACCGAGGTTGCCTCAGGGCGTGCGCACCACCTCGATCACACCGGCGCGGAACTCCACGCCGGCGCGCCGGGTAACAGCTCGGCGTCGTCCGATCATCGTGGTCACTTCGACGTCTACCTTCCCCGGCGTCGTGCCAAGGCCCACATGCACGGGCATCACGTTCTGCGAGCAGTAGCCGCCGCCGCTGTCGACGATCCCCATGCCCAGCATGGTGCGGGTGCCAGCGGTATAGACCCGCACCTCCGCCCCGGGGCGCGTGGCGCGGCCCTTCCCATCCACCACCTTCACCTGAACGGCGCGCGCCGCCTGCGCCGCCGGCAGCAGGTTGCGATAGAGCGAGTGGGTGCCGTTCGGGTTGTTGTTGGCCAGCGAAAAATCCAGGTCGCCGTCGCCATCGAAGTCCACCCACTGGATGCCGTGCGTGGCGCCGCGCTTCGCGATCAGCTCGGGGATGACGTCAACGAACCGGCCGCCCTCGTTGTGGAACAGGAAGTCGCGCTCGTTCACCGGCTTGTCGATGTACGACGAGATGTAGAGATCGATCCTGCCGTCATTGTCGAAGTCGCCCCAGCGCGAGGGCGTGGCGAGCGCCCCGCCGCCGAGCCCGACCTGCGCCGCGATCTCGGTGAACTTGCCTGGGCCGTCGTTGCGGTAGAACAGGTTCGGGCCATAGCTGGCGACGAACAGGTCGAGGTCGCCGTCGTTGTCGAAGTCGGCGACGCTCGGACCGTTGCTGCCGGAGGTGGCGGCGCGGCCGGCGGCATCCACGCCCAGCTCCTTCGCCACGTCCACGAATCGCGCGCCATCGTTGCGGTACAGGCCGTTGAGGTCGCCGTTCTGGTTGGCGGTGAAGACGTCGAGATCGCCGTCCACGTCCATGTCGAACCACACCGCGCCCACCGTGCGGCGCGGGTCGTCGATGCCCAGCTCCTTGCCGACGCTGGTGAAGCGCGCGCCGTCGTTGCGGAACAGCATGTTCGGCGCGTCGCGCACGGCGACGAACGAGGTCGAGATCGCCGTCGCCGTCGAAGTCGACGAAGGCGGGTTGTCGCATCTCTCCCACCACCTCGACGCCGAGCGCAGAGGCCACGTCGGTGAAGGGTTGTCCGGCGCCGTTGTTCCGGTACAGCTTCGCTGGCGCGTTCGATCGCCGCGTGAAGCCGACGAACAGATCGGCGTCGCCGTCGCCGTCGAAGTCGCCCCACGCCGATGCCCGCGTGTCGGTGGCATCGGCCACGCCCATCGCCAGCGCCACGTCGGTGAAGCGTCCCTTGTCGTTCTGATACAGCCGGTTGGGCGCGTCCTGCTTGAAGCCGACGAAGAGGTCGAGATCGCCGTCCCCGTCGTAGTCGGCCCAGGCGTTGGGTTGTCCTCCGGTGGCGGCGAAGAGCTCCGGCTGGACCAGCTCGAAGGTGGGCTGCTGGGCGCGAACCGCGGCGACCGTCGCGGCGAAGAAGACCGAAAGGAGAAGCCGCCGGTGGACCATCGGCGCATCATAGCGCGCCGACTGATGAGATCGCACCACCCGGTGACGGGGCAGGCAGCTGGCCGGCGGTGGCTGCCGCCCAGCGGAACCGCCATCGCGGCGATCAGGCCAATGCGGTAGTGATACACAATGGACCTCATGCGTGCATCGCTGCTGATCAGTGTGCTGGCTCTGACGCTGCCTCTGCATCTTCCGCGCGCCGCCGCGGCGCAGCCTGCGGCTCCACCTCCATCCGTGCATGACCGCTCCTACTGGGTCGCGCTCGCGAAGTCCGGCTTCATCCCGCCCGACGGCCAGGAGGTGTTCCCGCTGTTGGTCGAGATGAACCCGCTGCTGGGCTCGACCGATCCCGTGCTGCGTGATGACGTCGCTTACAGCGCGGCGGAGCGCTGGATCCTGCGCGACCGCAAGGTGGCGCCCGCCCAGCTGCGCGAGTTGATGAAGCAGTGGATCACCAATCTCGACAACGGCCTCGGCGAAGTTGGCGACGACCGGGTCTTCAGCCGGTCGTTCTCGGCCTTGTGCCTGTCGGTGATTGCGGCCTCCGATCTCGACGCGCCGTTCCTCGCGCCCGGCCGAGGCCCGCGCCTTCTTCGATCGCATGCTCGACTACTTCCAGCGCGAGAACGACCTGCGCGGCTTCGATCCGGCCCGCGGCTGGATGCACGCGGTGGCGCATGCCTCGGACGCGCTGAAGTTCCTGGCGCGCAACCCCAAGCTGACCGCGGGCGCCGACACCCGCCTGCTGTCGGCGGTCCGCGCCAAGGTCGAGTCCACCACCACCGTCTTCAGCTGGGGCGAGAACGATCGCATGGCCCTCGCGCTGCAATCGGCCGTCCGCCGCGACGATGCGGAGGCGGCGGCGCTGGAGGCGTGGGTCACGCATTGGACCAACGCCCATCGCGCCCTTTGGGCCAACGGGCCGCAGGTGAACGCCGTGCAGTTCGCGCGCGTCGAGAACGCGAAGCAGGTGATGCGCAGCCTGCACGCCGCGCTGTCGATGGAAGCCTCGCCCACGCCCGCCGGCACGGCGGCCGAGAAGATCCTGCTGGCGGGGCTCGCGAAGACGCGCTGAGACGAAGGAACCCTGCGGCATGCGGCCTCGCCGCCTCACGCGGCTCGGCCACTCTAGGCGGCGCATCCGCGCCGTAGGAAGAAGCCGGCCTCACTGCGTTCGGTATCGGCGGTGCTTCGCACCGTAGGAGAAGAAGGTCAGGCTTCGCCGCCTTCTCTGACCCAGACGCTGGCTAACGTACAATCCCCAGCCAATGTCCTCACAAGACCGCATCAGCGCCGCCGGCTGGCGCATCGTCCTGCTCGCCAGCCTCGGCGGCACCCTCGAGTTCTACGACTTCGTCATCTTCGGCATCTTCGCCAAGGACATCGCCGACGCGGTCTTCCCCAGCGCGTCGCCAATCGCGTCGCTGATGGCGTCGTTTGCCGCGTTCGCCGCCGGCTACCTCGCCCGGCCCATTGGCGGCATCGTCCTCAGCCACTACGGCGATCGCTACGGCCGCCGGACGGTGTTCCTGTGGTCGGTGTTCGTGATGTCCGGCGCCACGCTGGGCATGGGCCTGGTGCCGTCGTATGCGCAGTGGGGCGTGGCTGCCAGCGCGCTGATGGTGCTGCTCCGCCTGATTCAGGGGTTCTGCCTGGGCGGCGAACTGCCGGGAGCCCTCACCTACGTCGTCGAAACCGCGCCGAGGATCGCTCCGCTCGTCTGCGGCGTGGTGTTCGCGTGCGTGACGATGGGTGTGGCGGTGGCCACCGGGGTCAGCCTCTCGGTGCGAACCTTCCTGGATCCCGCGATGGTGCCGCTCTATGGCTGGCGCATCGCGTTCGTGCTGGGCGGCCTCGGCGGCGTGCTCAGCTTCCTGTTGCGGCGATCGATGGAGGAGTCCCCGGAGTTCGCCCGCCTGAAGGGCCTGGCGTCGCGGCAGCCATTCGGCGAACTGTTGCGCACGCACAGCAGGCAGGTGCTGGTCGGCAGCGCGGTGCTGGCGGGGACGGCCTGCTTCAACGGCCTGTTCTTCTCGTATCTTCCCGCCTACCTGTCGGTGGTGTTGAAGTACGACCCGCGCCAGGCGGTGTTCTCGCAGACGGCAGGGGTGCTGGCGTCGGCGGGCGGCATCCTGCTGGTGGGCTGGCTCGGCGATCGCATTCCGCCCCGGTACCTGCTCCGCTCCGGAGTCGCGCTGCTGATCCTCTTCGCCCTCCCGTTCTACGGCGCGCTCGAAGCGCGGTCGATGAACCTCACGCTGCTGTGTGTCGCCGCCGGCATCTGCGCCGGTCTCACGAACGGCTCCTTCGCCGTGCTGCTGACGGATCTCTTCCCGACGCGCATCCGTTTCACCGGCGTGGCGCTGGTGTTCAACGTCAGCTTCACCTTGTTCAGCGGGATGGCGCCGCTCGCCGCGAGCACGCTGATCGGCTACACGGGCTCGGTGGTGTCACCCGCGTATCTCATGATGGGCAGCGCGCTGCTCGCCTTGATCGGTTCCGTGTGGGTGGATCGGTTCGGGGGAAACGTGTTGGGGCGAGAACAACACACGTAAGTCAACGTGTCGCACTTTGAGCCAGGGCTTTCAGAACCGTCACTCCAACACCGTGCCTCACATGGTTCCCCCCAGCACCTTGGCCTGCGCCCGCAGTTCCCGGCTCAGATTCGAGTGGCGACGACGCCAGCGCTCGAAGTCGCGGCCGAGCGCATCGAGCAGGCGGGCCCGCTTGGCCGACGTGGAATGTGAGGCCGCCTGGCAGAAGAACGAGGCGCCGAGCTGCGCGTACCAGCGGATGTTGTGGCGCCGGCGCATCTGATCCTCGAAGAACCCCGCCAGGAGCAGGCACTGTGCCGCCGCCATTTCCATCCGGAGGCTGTCGCGCGGCGCCGATTCGTCCGCCACGAACTGGTCGAAGACATCGCCGAGCGTGGCCGGAGCGGGAAGCTCGACCGTGCAGGCAGTGGAGACCTGCGCGTAGTGCGCGAGCACGCTGGCGTTGTAGAGCAGCTCCTCCTGGTTGACGCTGGTTTCGGACACGTCACGCAGGCCGAGTGCGAAGAATTCCAACGCCTGCCGTTCGCTGACGGCGAGGAGTTCACCGGTGGGGCTCATGGGCACCTCCGCGATCTCCCTATGCAAGAACCGCGACACACCCTGATGGCCACCGCAGAGGCCAGCCCCGTCGGTGCGGGCGACGGCCCCGGCCAGTGTGACTGACAATTGCGGTCAGGCGAGTGACAGCCCCTGTCGGCGCGAGCGAACCGGGAGTCAGTCGGCTCGCAGCGCCTCGGCCGGGTCCACGCTGGCCGCGCGTCGAGCGGGAATCGCGCTCGCCAGCGCCGCCGCTGCCGCCAGCGCCGCCAGCGCGGCGAAGAAGGCCCGCGCGTCCGTGGCGTCCAGGCCGAACAGGAAGGCCTTCGCGGCGGCCGTCAGATACCACGCGCCGGCGCCGCCGATGACCAGCCCGAGCGCCACCAGCCTCCCCGCGTGTGCGAGCACCATTGTCACCACCGACGTGCGGGATGCGCCGAGCGCCATGCGCACGCCGATCTCGCGGGTGCGTTGCGCCACGGTACAGGCCAGCGTCCCGTAGATGCCCACCGCGGAGATGACGAGGCCGAGCACGCCGAACAGGCCCAGCAGCAGCATGTTCAGCTTGCGCTGTGCCACGCGCCGCTCCAGGACCTCGTCCATCGTCCGCACGTTGCGCAGCGGGACGTCCGGCAGTACCTGCGCGACGGCCGACTTCACCGCCGGCAGCACGGCGTACGGATCGCCGCTGGTGCGGATGATGAGCTCGCCGGCGCCGCGCCCGCTTTGCGCCAGAGCGAGATAGATCTCCGGCATCGGCTCGGCCTCGAGGCCGGTCTGATGGATGTCACCGACGATTCCAACGATGGTGCGGTCCGCGTCTGCCGCGGTCAGCGACTGCCCAAGCGGGTCCTGTCCGGGGAAAAAGCGCCGCGCGACGGCCTCGTTGATGATCACGACCGGGGCCGAGCCCTGGCGGTCGCCCGCCTCGAAGAAGCGGCCCCGCTTCAACGGGATGCCAAGCGCGCGGTGATACTCCGCTGTCACGCGACGCTGGCTGACGGTGTCCTCGTCGCCCCGCGCCTGCCGGCCGGCAACGGTCAGGCGTGTCGTGTTCATGGCCCCGCCGAGTGGCATGCCACCGATCACGTACGAGGCATGCAGCACCCCAGGCGTGTTGCTGATGCGGTCGACGATCTCCTGGAACTGCGCGCTGTTGTCGCCAGGCGGCAGCCCCGGCTCGAAGCGCGGGAAGACCTGCGCGGTGAGCACCTTCGTGGTGTCGAAGCCGGGATCGATCCGCATCAGCGTGACGAAGCTGCCGATGAAGAGCGCGGCGCCCACCAGCAGCACCACCGCGAGCGCCACTTCGGCGACGACGAGCGCGCTGCGGAACCGGTGCCGCGCCGCGCCAACCGTGCCCCGCGCGCCGTCCTTCAGCGCGTGCGTCAGGTCGGGCTTCGACAACTGCAGGGCGGGAGCGATGCCGGTCAGGATGCCGGTGGCGAGCGCGGCCGCTGCCGCCACCGCCAGCACGCGGAGGTCGATGGCAATGGCGCTGACGCGGGCGACGCCGTCCGGCATCGCGCTCTTCAGCACCTGCACGCCCCACCACGCGAGCACCACGGCGAAGACGGTGCCCAGGCCGGCGAGCACGACGTTCTCCACGAGCAGTTGACGAATCAGGCGCCAGCGACCCGCGCCCAGGGCGGTCCGCACGCCCATCTCACGCTCGCGTGCGGTGGCCCGCGCCAGTTGCAGCGTGGCGACGTTCACGCAGGCGATGAGCAGCACCAGACCCACCGCGCCCAGCAGCATCAGCATCCACGTCTTCGTGCGCGAGCCGACGATGTGGTCCACCAGCGGGCGCACGCCAACGAGCGTGTCCTTGTTCCACTCGGGGTGCTCTTCCCTCAGCGCGGCGCCAATCTGCTCCATCTGCGCCTGCGCCTGCTTCCATCGTCGTGCCCGGCTTCAGGCGGCCGACCACCTGCAGGTAGAAGTTCTGGTCGTCGGGTCTGCGGATGCGCTCGCCGGCGGGCACGACGTACGGGATGTAGAGGTCGGTGGATCGAGCCGCGCCCACCGGGTAGGTGACGTCGGGGGGCATCACGCCCAGCACCTCGAAGGCCTCGCCGTCCAGCGGGATGGTGCGGCCGACGATCGACGGGTCCGAGCCGAAGCGGCGGCGCCAGAGCGCGTCGCTCAGCACCGCGACGCGGTGACGGCCCTCCACCTCGTTCTCCGCCGTGAACGGCCGGCCGATGGCGGGGCCGATGCGCAGCACGTCGAAGGTGTCGGCGGTCGCGCGGAGCGCGCGCAGGTCTTCCGGCTCGGCGCCGGGCTCGCGGAGCGTCACGGACGACGTCGGTGGTGGCCGCCAGCGACTCGAACACCTGCTGCCGCTGATCCCAGTCCATGAAGTCCTGGGGCGACGCGGTGACCAGTTGCTGGGGATCGCGCGCCGGGTCGCGCTCGATCGGCGGCGGCCGCCTGCGTGCCCACGGCCACCAGCCGGTCGTGCTCGTCGAACGGCAGCCCGCGGAGGACCACGGCGTCGACGACGGAGAAGATGGCGGTGCTGGCGCCGATGCCCAGCGCCAGGACCAGCAGGGCCACGGCCGTGAAGGTAGCCGAAGCTCGGAGAGAGCGGAGGGCGGCGACCAGGTCTGCTCGCATGGCTGTCCGACCTCGAAAGTTGCGGGAGAGTTTACTGTCTTTTCCTGCGGCGCGATTGGTGATGTAGTGGAGAGAAGCACGGAGGTGCTGTCCCATGAGCCGTCATCTGGCTATCTTCACGGTCGCGGTCGCATTGACGCTCCTGCTCGGCAGCTCGGCCGGAGCGGGTGCCCAGCAGCCACGCACTGTCGAACTCGACGCCGCCACGCTGTCCGCGCGGACCGAAGCGGCGCGCAGCCTGGTGCCGTTGCTCCAGGACGTGAAGCGGCGCGCCGAATCAAAGGTCACGGTCCAGCCGGGCGGCGCCACCGCCGACTCGCCGTTTGCCGGCACCAACACGACGCTCTTCGCAATGACCATCGGCCAGAAGAACACACCCGTCGACCCGCAGGTCGTGCAGGCCATGGATCGTCTGCTGAAGTGGCAGCCCGGCGATCGCACCGTGCCGGAAGCCGCGCTCTTCGACGAGTGGCTGAACCAACTCTCGCGCAAGGCCACCGCGCTCACCGTGCAGAGCAGTGCCACCGCCTGCGACACCGACTGTGTCGTCAGCACCATGACCAAGCTGAACGAGACCTGGGGCGAATCGACGCGGCAGCGCGCTGAAGTCCGCGATCAGGCGCTGCTCGAGGCGCTGACGAATGCGCTGAAGGAGAAGAAGTAGCCGATTCGCGTCCGGCGGGGAGGCGAGACTTCAGCCCTTGCTGCGCAGCGTGGAGCGTCCGCCGTCGACGTGCAGCACCTGACCGGTCACCCACGCCGATTCCTGCGACAGCAGGTAGGCAGCCGCTGCGGCGATGTCCTCCGCAGTGCCCAGCCGCTGCATCGGGTGCAAGGCGGCGATGGCGGCTGCGGCCTGCTCGTTGGACAGCAGCCCCTGTGCCAGCGGCGTGCGCGTGAGCGAGGGCGCGACGGCGTTGACCCGCACCTTCGGCGCCAGTTCCGCCGCCATGGAGAGGGTGAGGCCTTCGACGGCGCCTTTGGCCATTCCCATCGACGCGTGGAACGAGAAGCCCTGTGTCGCTGCCACGCTCGAGAACAGCACCACCGAGGCTGGCATCTCCGCGCGTTTGAGCGCGGGTAGCGCTGCCTGAAGGGCCAGCGCCGCGCCGAGGGCATTGACGCGGAAGTCGTGCAGGAAGTCGGCCTCGGTGAGCCGCGCCATCGACTTCACGTCGATGGTGCCGACGGCGTAGACGAGCCCGTCGAGCGTGTCGCCGGCCTCCTGCGCAACGCGAGCGAACAACGAGGAGTCGGTCACGTCGCCGGCCGTGAATGACGCGCCCAGCTCAGAGGCCAGCGCCTCGAGCCGTCCCGCGTCACGCGCAACCAGGTGCAACGACCGCCCGCGACCGGCCAGGGCGCGGGCCAGGGCCGAGCCAATGCCACCGGTTCCGCCGTAGATCACAACCTTGGTCTCCATCCTGGGTATGACGGCACTCGTCCGGCACGAGGTGCGCCCTCCTGGGGTGCGTCACCGAGCTCGGACTGGGAACCGTTCGCCCTGCTCCGGGCGTCTCACCTGCTGTCCGCGCAAACGCGGGACTGAGCGACACACTCTTGGTAATGGAGATGACAATGGCAAACGCTCAAGACACGCAGACCTGGCCCGACCTGGCCATCGGCCTCTACGACAAGCTCACCGGCCGCGGCGCCGAGATCACCTATCAGTTCGAAGACCTTCAGGTGGCGATCCCGGCCGGCACCGACTCGGGTGCGGCTTCGGCGAAGTGGACCCTGAACGGCACGCTGAAGATTCGCACGCGCGATCAGAAGCAGGGTTGAGCCTGTCATGATGCGATTGCTCGACGTCGAGGGCTCCCTCGACGTCGCCGGTCCAGGAGACGGATTCACCCTCCACGCCGATGGAGCCCTGCTGCGCTGCGAGGTCCGCTCGGTGGCGACCGGCCTGCTCCTGTTGCGGCTGGCGCGCGCGAACGCCCCTGCGGTGCGCGCGCTCGTGTCCTGGCTGGACGTTGCGGGCCTGCGTCTCTCGGTTCGCTACCGCGGACGTGTCTTCATCGAGGTCGGGGCCGGCGTCCCACCGACATGGATCGCCAGCAGGTTCGGGCTGCCAGCTCCCTCCCAGGGAAAGGTCTGACGGGCATGTTCAAGATTCAAGACTTCATGATTCTCAGCGCGGCGTTCATCTCGTTCTTGTTCTCCATCTCACTGTGGTTCGGCGCCTTCTGGCCGCCGAATCGGGAGGCAGGCATCTTCGTCGGGCTCTGGGTCCCGTCGATCCTGGCGGCGGGCGTTTACGTCCAGCTGATCGCAGCGAGACGATAAGCCATGGACCTCTGGATTCTGGCGGTCGGTGTTGGGACCTTCGGTCTGTTGATGGGTGGGTTGGCCTTCACGATCAAGGAGTTCCGGCAGATGAAGCCGGGGGACACCGACGGCATGCGCCCGTAGCTCCCTCCAATGATGCAGGCCTCCGCCCGGCACGCGGGTGTCCGGTCGTCCGCCTCGCTGACTCGTGAGCACTCGGAACGTCGCGTAAAGTTTGTGTTGGTGTCTCGCCGCCGTCAGCCTCTCGTCACAGCGGACGGGTAGGCTGCCCTCCTCTGGTTGGGGAGGTGTCATGCACACGGCACGGCGGCGGCTGGCAGGTTGGGCTTGCGCCCTTATCGTGACCCTCCGAGGCGGCTCAGCCGATGCGAGGGCCCAGGAGGCTGTCGCTGGGCACCACGGCATCGTCGTGGACGAGTCGGGTGGAACTGTCGCCGGCGCTCGGGTCTCCGTCCGCTCCGCGCAGGGCGGACTCTTGCGGGACACCACTACGAGTGCCGATGGTGCGTTCGTCCTCGGCCCGCTGCCGCGGGGCGCCTACCTGCTTCACATCGAGGCTCCATCGTTCCAGGACAGCCAACTCCGGCTCGAGCTCGACGAGGCTGACCAAGCGCCCGTGCGGATCGTGCTCGGTGTCGGCCCGTTCGCGAGCGAGGTCACCGTCACGGCGGAGCGCGGCGTCGTCGGCGACGTGGATCGGACGCCGCCTATCGTCACGGTTAGGGACGCCAGGGATTTCCGGACGCGCCCTCTGACCACGATCGGCAACGTTCTCGAGGGTGCCACGGGCGTGATGGTGCAACAAAGCACCGCGGGCCAGGCGTCCCCGTTCCTGCGCGGGTTGACCGGCTATCAAGTCCTGAACCTCATCGACGGCGTTCGCCTGAACAACGCGACGTTGCGCTCCGGTCCTAACCAGTACCTCGCCTTCGTCGATCCGAGCCAGGCGCGGAAAGTGGAAGCCATGTTGGGCCCCGCGAGCGCACAGTTCGGCAGCGACGCGATGGGTGGAGCGATCCAGGTGCTCACGCCGCAATCCGACTTCAGCACGGCCAGCGGCCTGACGGCAACCGGCGGAGTCAATCTGTTCGGCGGGAGTGCGGACCGGACGCTGGGCACCGATGCCACCGTGGCCCTGCGGGGAACCCGGGTCACAGGCCTGTTCGGTGGATCCCGGCGCGAACTCGGCGACCTGCGCGCGGGAGGCGGGCGCGATTCCCGCAACGTGCTCGTCCGCCTCTTCGGATTGAGCGACGACCAGGTGCGGGAGGTTGTCGGCGATCGCCAGCGTGATACGGGCTTCACACAGTCCGGCCTACACGGCAAGGTCGCGGCGCGGCTCGGGACCGACCAGAACGTGACGGCGTGGTATCAACAGACCCAGCAATCGGACGTTCGCGGCTACAAGGACCTGTGGGGAGGTCTGGGACGGCTGCAATCGTCCTTCACGCCGCAAGAGCTGCGGTTCTTGTACGCGCGCTACGAGCGGCTGAAGGTGGCGCGTCTCGACTGGATGAGCGCAACGTTCTCGATCAACTCCCAGCGCGATGGCTCGGTGCGGCAGAACCTCCGCTTCTCGGATCCCATCATCCGCGACGACGTGGGTGTGGACGCGTTCGGCTATGCGGTTCAGGCGGGCACGCACATGGGGACGCGCCACGCGCTGGTGTTCGGTGGCGAGGTGTACGACGACCACGTCGACGCGCGTCGCGAAGAGACCGACCCGGCATCCGGGAGCACGGCCCAGAAGCGCGCGCTCTACCCGAATGGTTCGCGGTACACGACGACCGGCCTGTTCCTGCAGGACGAGTTCGCCATCGCCCGGGGCGATCAGCGCGGGCTGGTGGCGCGTCTCGGCGGCCGCTTCACGCACGTGCGTGTGCGGACCGACGCGGAGGCCAACCGCACGGATGCCGGCCAGGACCTGGGTGTCGTCGATTCGGAGCAGACCTTCCAGGACTGGACCTTCAACGTCGGGCTCACCTGGACCCTCAACAGCGTCGTCAGCGTGCAGGGGCTGATGGGGCGTGGATTCCGCGCCCCGAACCTGAACGACTTGGGTGCGCTCGGGCTCAACGATCTCGGGTACGAAGTGCCGGCAGCCTCGGCGATCGATGCGGGCGCCTTCGTGGGGGCCAGCGACGGCGAAGGCGTGGTCTCCACTGGCCGGCGCGTCAGCGATCTGTCGTCCGAACAGCTGATGAACTACGAACTCGGCGTGACACTCAACTGGAACGCTGCGTACTTCCGGTTGCAGGGGTTCGATGCCGAGCTGCAGTCGCCCATTGTCCGCCGCACGCTGCTGTTCCCCATCGATCAGCCCCCGTCCGTCCTGGCGGGTGTGCCGATGACGCCGATCGCTCCGAATGCAGCCCAACGGGCACAGGGTGTGACCGGTGTTGCCCCGGCGTTCGACTCTCGCGCGGTGAAGGCCTTCGTCAACGAAGGCGCCGCGCGTTACCGGGGCATCGACGCGGTGGCTCGGTATCGCCTGTCGTCCCGATCGATGGTGGAGGGCAACTACTCCTACCTCGTCGGGCACGATCTGAATCCCACTCGTCCGGTGCGCCGGCTGCCACCGCAGCAGGGAAGCCTGAGCATCCGCTACCAGCCGGGTGGACCCGTGTCGTGGCTGGAGGCGACCGCGTTGTTCAGCGGGCCCCAGTATCAGTTGAGCGGCGGCGACATCACCGACGAGCGAATCGGCGCGGCCCGGCGCCGGAGCGACATCACGGACTTCTTTGGCGGCGGGCTGATCAGCCCGTTCATCCTGCCGGGAGCCGATGGCCTGCTGCAGACGGCTGACGACCTCTTCGGTCCGACCGGTGAAACCCTCGCGCAGATCCGCGACCGCGTGCTCCCGATCGGCGCCACCATCAACGGGGTCACGGTTGTCAGCGACGGGACGCGCGTGCCGTTGTATGCAGAGACCTCTGGCTTCGTCGCGGTGAACCTCCGCGCCGGCTTTGCCATCGCCCGACACCTGAATGCAACGGTCGCGCTGATGAACGCGTTCGACCGCAGCTACCGCGTCCACGGATCCGGGCTGGATGCGCCCGGGCGCTCGGTGTACGGCGGGCTGTCGCTGTCGTTCTGACCTTCGCTGACATTCGAGTGTTCGGCCTCAACCCCCTGAGACCGCGCTCTGCCCGGTGGGGCCTCGGAGGCCCCGATTCGCTCCAGAGACTCGCGAAAGGAGAGGTGTATGTCGCTGAACAACACGCGAAACCCGATCGGGTCGGAGCCGAGACTCCGGCCGGTACACGTGGTCGCCGTGATCATCGCGCTGGCGGGCCTGACTGCTGCTGGTCCCGCCGCGCAATCCGGCCAACGCTTCATCGTCGGACCCAGGGTCGCAACCGGGGCGCGCATTACGCCGACAGCCTCTCCGGACTCGACGTTCGAGACACTCGATCCCGAGGTTGCCGCCGATCCGAGCATCAGGGCCAACCAGGGCGTCACCACCCTGGTGAGCGCGGATGGGCGCACGCTGCTCGTGCTGACCAGCGGCTACAACTACTGGGACCTCCCGAGCGGGAGCAACCCGACCTTCGTTTACGACGAATACATCTTCGTCTACGACATTTCCGGTGGGCGTCCCGTCAAGACGCAGGTGATCCGCATCCCGTTCAGCTTCATGGGCATCGACTGGCACCCATCAGGGCAGGCGTTCTACGTTGCGGGCGGCAGGCAGGACTACGTCCGTGTCTTCGCCCGGAGTGGGAGCGTATGGCAGGAATCCGGGCCGCCCATCCCCCTCGGGCACACCGATGGTCTGGGGCTGAATACGCCGCCCATGGCGGCCGGGCTGGCCGTGAGCCGGAACGGCAACCGGCTGGTGGTGGCCAACATGGAGAACGACTCCGTCAGCCTTATTGACGTGCAGCAGCGCGTCGAAATCGCCGAGCTCGACCTTCGGCCGGGGAAGATCGCGGCATCGAGGACGGGTGTGCCCGGTGGCGAGTTTCCGCTCTGGGTGGCCATCAAGGGCGACACGAAGGCCTACGTCTCCAGCATGCGTGACCGCGAGATCGTCGTCCTGGATCTGTCGAACGACCAGCTGCGGATCGTCAAACGCATCAAGGTCGGCGGAACCCCGAACCGCATGCTGCTGGATCGGGAGCAGGAGCGACTGATCGTCGCCCTGGACAACAGCGACTCGGTCGCGATCATCGACACCGGGTCCGAACACGTCGAGCGTGAGATCGACCTGAACGAGCGCTTCAAGGCGTCGCGCGGGAAGACGCGGTTCACCGGCAGCCATCCCAACAGCCTGGCGCTTTCGCCAGACGAGAGCCTCCTCTTCGTCACCATGGGCGGCACGAACTCGTTGGCCGTGGTGAGCCTTGACGACGACGACGACGAAGGTGAGGACAAGGACAAGGGCAAGGGCAAGGACAAGGACAAGGACAAGGACAAGGGCGCCGGCAAGCAGGAAGGCAAGCCCAACGGCGAGATGCGAATCGGACTGATTCCCACCGGTTGGTATCCGAACTCCGTCAGCGTATCGGCGGATGGCCGCTACCTGTACGTCGTCAACGCCATCGCGCCGGCCGGGCCAGTGAACCTCACTGATGCCAATCAGTACGTGCTGCAGAAGCGGGAGGCGGGCCTCCTGACGATCCCGATGCCGTCACCCGGGGTCCTCGCCCATCTGACGCGGCAGGCGCTGTTCAACAACGGCGTCAAGGAGCAGGACCTCTCCGATCGCAACCCGACGATGGCGTTTCTCAGCACGAAGATCAAGCATGTGATCTACATCGTCAAGGAGAACCGCACCTACGACCAGGTGCTGGGCGACCTCGACCGGGGCAACGGTGATCCGTCGCTGACGATGTTCCCGGATCCCATCAGCCCGAACCACCACGCGCTGGCCAGGCAGTTCGTGACCCTGGACAACACCTACTGCAGTGGAGCGGTGAGCGGCGACGGCTGGATGTGGAGCACCGCAGGCCGCACCAGCGACTTCACCGAGAAGACGATCGCAGTCAATTACGCCGGCCGCGGGGCCAGCTACGACTACGAGGGCATGAACCGCGACCTCAACGTCTCGCAGGCGACCGTGGCCGAGCGGCAGGCGGCCAACCCCCTCGTACCGTCGGATCCGGACCTGTTGCCTGGCACGGCGGATGTGGCGGCGCTCGACGGTCCGGGCGGCCAGAAGGGCAAAGGCTACATCTGGGACTCGGCGCGACGGGCGGGCCTGTCGGTGCGCAACTACGGGATGTACGGCGATTGGACCCTGAACTACCTGCCGGCGGGCCAGGGGCGTCCGCCGCTGCTTCGTGATCCACGGAGCGCCGGTGTGCAGGTGTTCTACCCGGCGGCCACGGGCCTGCGCCCGGCGACCGCGGATCCGCTGACGGGGGTATCGGACCAGTACTACCGCGAGTACGACATGAAGCTGCCGGACTTCTGGCGGTTCAAGGAGTGGGAGCACGAGTTCGATCGCTTCGTGGAGGAGGGAGCGCTTCCCAACCTCACGCTGATCGAACTGCCGCACGACCACTTCGGCGAGTTCGGGGGCGCCCTCGACGGCGTGGACACGCCGGACGAGCAGATGGCCGACAACGACTACGCGCTCGGCCTGATCGTCCAGAAGGTGGCTCACAGCCCCTTCGCCGACGATACCCTCATCTTCGTCATCGAGGACGATGCCCAGGACGGCCCCGATCACGTCGATTCGCAGCGGACCATCGCCTACGTGATCGGCCCGTACGTCAAGCAGGGCGCCGTCGTGTCGAAGCACTACGGCAACCCGAACATGCTGCGCACCATAGCCGACATCCTGAAGATGGAGCCGATGGGCCTGCAGGTCGCACTGGCCGAGCCGATGACCGAGGTGTTCGATCGCTCGCAGCGGAACTGGACCTACACGGCGATCCTCCCTGAGATCCTGCGACAGACGCAGCTGCCGCTCGCGTCTGTGACTGCGTCCAACGGGCTGCCCAGCGCCAACGCACCCGCGCGCTTCGCGACGCCGCGCGGCACGGCGGAGTACTGGACCGAAAAGATGGCTGGACAGGACTTCGGCCGCATGGACAACCTCGACACGGCACACTTCAACCGCGTGCTGTGGGAAGGGTTGATGGGTACCACGGTTCCGTATCCCACCGTGCGCCATGGCCGCGATCTGTCGAAGAATCGCGACGCGTTGCTGAAGGCTGCGGAAGCCTCGGCGGGCAGCCGGTAATCCTCTTCGTCAGAGGCGAGCGGTGGAGGGTTCAGGGCGCGTCCGAACCCTCCACCACAGGGATACAGCGACGCGTCGGCCGGTGAACGCGATTGGGGGCGTGAGCGAGGTGTTTACATCGTGGTCAAGCCAACGTCACCTTCGACCGCGATGCTTCTAGACCATGACACGAATTCGATCGACCTCGTGGCTCCTCGGATTGCTGGTGCTGGTTCTGGCCGGTGTGGGACCCGTGGCACAGCGCGCCGGCTCACCGCCCCACTGGCCAGGATTCGAAGGCAAGGGCGTGACGCTGCTGCCCAACGGGTGGCGCATCGCGCCGGCGGGAAAGAGCATCCCGGTCGGCGATTTCCCGATGTCCATGGTGCTCACCGCCGACGGCCGCCACGCCATCGTCAGCAACAACGGGTGGTCGCGCCCCTCGCTGACCGTTGTCGATCTCACGCAGCAGGCAGTCCGATCGCGCGCGCCGATGGATCATGCCTGGCTGGGTCTGGCCTGGCATCCGTCGGGGGACCGGCTGTACTCGTCGGGTGCGGCGGAGAATACGGTCAGGGAGTTTGCCTGGGAACGGAACGAGCTGAGACCGGGCGGACAGGTGGTCCTCGAGCGCCCGGCCGTCTCACTGCCGCCCGGCCTGACGGATCTCGGGGGCACGGGCTTCATCGGTGGGCTGGCGATCGACCCGCAAGGGACAACCCTGTACGCGGTGCACGTGCTCGGGCGTGCGATCAGCGCGATCGACCTGAAGAGCCGCACCCTTCTCCGCACGGTCGACCTCCCGTCCGAGCCGTACCTCGGCCCTCGTGTCACCCGACGGCACCACGGTCTACGTATCGCTGTGGGGTGGCGCGAAGGTGCTCGCGCTCGATGCCCGGACACTGACGATCACGGGCGAGGCCGCGGTCGGCGAACACCCGAACGCGATGGCGTTGGCGAGGGATGGCCGGCGGCTGTTCGTGGCGTGCGCGAACACGAACAAGGTGTGGGTGCTCTCGGTTCCCGGCCTCTCGGCGCGCGAACAGATCTCGGTGGCGCTGTTCCCCAATGCACCCGCGGGAACCACCCCGAATGCGCTGGCGGTGTCCCCTGATGGCCGTTCGCTGGCCGTGGCCAACGCCGACAACAACTCGGTCGCCATGGTCGACATTGCGGATCCGGCGTCCAGCGAGGTCGACGGGTTCGTTCCGACGGGGTGGTATCCCACGGCCGTCCAGTTCACACCGGATGGCCGGCGACTGGTCGTTCTCAACGGGAAAGGACTGACCGGGCAGTCCAACCCGCGTGGTCCGCAGGCCACGAGCCCGGCCGCTGACGGCCAGTACGCCGGCCAG
Organism: uncultured Acidobacteriota bacterium; assembly: GCA_963721715.1. Taxonomy (GTDB): domain Bacteria; phylum Acidobacteriota; class Vicinamibacteria; order Vicinamibacterales; family UBA2999; genus VFZN01. Next base: position 95,357 of record CAVRKI010000002.1, read on the forward strand.
ATACTGCAGGGCGCGCTGTCCATCGTGGAGGTGCCCGATGCAGCCGCCCTCAAGGCCCACAGCGCGCGCGTCTATGCCCTCACGCCCTATTCCGACGCGGTCCGGCTCACGCCGGCCAACGCCCCCGCGGCGTCGCCCATTCCGCGGCGCGTCGGCGATCCCTCTCCCATCAAGCACGTCTTCTATGTCATCCGCGAGAACCGCACCTACGACCAGGTGCTGGGCGACCTCGAGCGCGGGAACGGGGATCCGTCGCTGACGATCTTCGGTGAGGACGTCACCCCGAACGCCCATGCGCTGGCCAGGGAATTCGTGACGCTCGACAACTTCTACGTCGATGCCGAGGTCAGCTACGACGGTCATGCCTTCTCGACGGGTGCCTATGCGACCGACGTCGTCGAGAAACTGTGGCCCACCAACTACGGGCGGCGCGGCGCCGTGTACCTCAGCGAGGGCGGCTTCGGCCAGCGGAACGCCTATGGGAACCTGTCTGCGCCCGCGGACGGCTACATCTGGGATTTCGCCAATCGCGCGGGCGTCTCGGTGCGGAGCTACGGCGAGTTCGCGAGCCGGCCTCGAGACGGCGGGCCCGTCGAGGCGACGGTGCCGGGGCTCGTGGGCAAGGTGAGCCCGGACTACCCGCCGTACGACCTGGACACGCCGGACAACGCGCGTGTGGACGTGTGGCTGAAGGAGTTTCGTGAGTTCGAAGTGAACGGCAACCTGCCGCGCCTGAACATCATCCGCCTCGGGAACGATCACACGTTCGGGACGCGCCCCGGTGCCCCGACGCCGAGGGCGATGGTGACCGAGAATGACATGGCGCTGGGCCGTCTGGTCGAGGCCATCTCGAACAGCGTCTTCTGGAAGGAATCCGCCATCTTCGTCCTCGAAGACGACGCCCAGAACGGTCCGGATCACGTGGACTCGCATCGATCGGTCGCGCTCGTCGTGAGTCCGTTCGCGAAGCGCCGGGCGCTGGACAGCACGCTGTACACGACTTCGGGCGTGCTGCGGACGATGGAGCTGATCCTCGGCCTCCCGCCGATGAGCCAGTACGATGCGGCGGCCTCGCCGATGTACGGGGCGTTCCAGGCCACGCCGACACTCGCTCCGTATACATCGCTGCCGGTGTCACGGACCGACGAGGTCAACGGGCAGGATGCGTGGGGCGCGGCTGCCTCGCTGGCGATGAATTTCGAGGAAGCCGATATGACACCGGAGTATGAACTCAACGAGATCTTGTGGAAGTCGGTCCGGGGCGCGAGCTCGTCGATGCCGCCGCCCGTGCGGTCGGGCTTCATCCGGGTCATCGACGAGGACGAAGAGGCCGAGGCACGCGGTCGGGACCGCGAACCGCGCCGCTAGACTCGTGAGAAGCGGAGGAGTCGAGGAAGCAGCAGCAGCGGCTCTCGCGCGGGCACATCGCGGTCCTGAAGGTGCCCTCGAACTCGCGCTTGAAGCCGCCCATCCTCGGGTCGCGTTGCGTCGATGTGACCTCCTGTTGCCGGCCTTGTCGCACCTGACTCGCACAATAGGGGCGCCGGTCCGCAACCAATCAGGAGCCGGCAGGGAGTTACGATGAACACGTCAATCAAGGGCGCGAAGCTGGTGACCGTGGGTGGTCTGCTTCTCGCCGGTACCGTTCTGTCGGCCGGTGGCCATGGCCTCCGGTTCTCGGATTTCACGCCGCTGCCGACCTCGGCCGGCCCGACGGCCGACGAAGCCATGCCGATCACGTTCGGCAACCCGGCGTTCCGCCAGGAATCGATCGCCGATCGCAACACCCAGCGCGCGCTGGCATCCCGAACTCCGGGAACTGGGACATGATCACGCGTCAACGAGTCGGGGCCGCACAAGGGCCGTTACCTCTTCACCGTGTTCGAGACCGGTCAGTCGGGCGTGCAGCGCCACGACCTCTGGACCGGGCAGACCGACACCATCTGGTACAGCCCGGTCGCCGCTCGGCCACGTGGCCTTCGATGCCAGCTACTGGACGCCCTGGGGCACGTTCATCACGGCCGAAGAGTCCTGGGAGACTGCAGCCAGCGGGCTCGACTTCTCCCTACGGCCGCCTGTTCGAGCTGAAGAATCCGCTCGACGCGCCGGCGATCATCGACCCCGTCACGGCCGGCAGCAACATCAACGCGGACTTCGTCCACCAGAACGTGATTCCGCGCACGTCGCACGAAGGCATCCAGTTCGACAAGGCCGGCAACATGTATTTCATCGACGAGCTGAACGGCGGCAGCGTGTACAAGTACACCCCGGCTGCCAGGCTGCAGCGATGTCAAGCGCGGCCATGCCGACTACTTCGCGGCAGGCCAGACCTTCGTCCTGCGCGTGGGCGACGGCAACACGCCGAACGCGACCGGCGCCTACACCTGGGTTCCCGATCACGGACGCGAACGGCGCGGCCCTGCCCGGGCGCGCTGACCATCACCGACGTGCGCGGCGTCCGCTCGGTGGACGCGCCGCAACACCACCAACCTGCCGGCGTTCAAGGGCACCGACTACCAGCGCCCCGAGGATCTGCAGATCAAGACCGTGAAGGGCGTCGAGTACCTCTTCATGGCGACGACCACCACCAACGAGGTGTACGTCCTCAACCTGCAGACGAACGCGATCTCGGTCTTCGCCAACCGCAGCCACCATCGACCTGGCCACGGGCCTGCCGGTCGGCGACGGCCTTACCAGCCCGGACAACCTCGCCATCGACCACGAGGGCAACATCTACATCATCGAGGACCGCAACGGCGGCGTCGACGATGACATCTGGTTCGCCAACGACTGGAACCACGACGGCGACCTGCTCGACGCAGGGCGAGGGCCTGGCGCGCTGGGCGTCCAACGGCACCCCGGGCTCCGAGTTCACGGGCCTCTACTTCGACCCCTTGAAGAAGCGTCGCGCGTGGGTGAACATCCAGCACCCGGCCAGCGGCAACGACCGGACGATCGAGATCACGGTGCCCCGCGGCCATCAGACCGACGACGACGACGACGACGACGACGACGACGACAAGGGCAAGAATCGCAACTAACGCCGCAGCATCGATGCGCCGGCCCAACCACTCCGTGCGGGTTGGGCCGGCGTGTCCTTCGAGTTCCGCCCCTCCCCGGGGCGCGGTAGACTCTCTCGTCAGACAACGGTCGACATAAGAAGACATTCGGTTGCAATCCACGCGGCTGTGTGTGAGCATTCGGCTTCAACGGCGTCGTGGATTTCGCATGCGTATTTCGCATCGATTGCCATCGCCGCCCTGATAGTTCGACGAAGAGATTGAGGAGACGGTCGGCATGATTCAAGGGCGCGTGGTGTGGGGCGGAGCTGTCGTGTGGAGCGTGACGCTGGTCACGAGCCTGATCGCCGCCGGAGGCGGCCAGACCACCTCCAGGGCCGAGGCTGCGAAGCTTAAGAATCCGACCGCCGCCAGTGCGGCCTCGGTGGCCACCGGCCAGCAGCTCTATCAGAAGTACTGCCGGTTCTGCCACGGCGCGACCGGACAAGGCGACAGCCCCTCGGCCCCCAAGGACATGAAACCGTCCAACCTCGCCGATTCCGCCTGGGATCGCGGGTCGAGTGACGGCGAGATCTTCGCGGTCATCCAGGAAGGCGCCGGCCCCGATTACAAGATGAAGGGGCTCAAGGGCAAGGTCAGTGACGCCGACACCTGGCATCTCGTGAACTACGTGCGCAGCCTTGGCGGTGTCAAGAAGTAGCCACGGCACGCACGGCCAGACGCTGCTGGTCGTGCTGGCCCTCGTTGCCGCTGGCTGCGGTGCCCCTGGCGCTCCCGAGCCGGGCCATGCCGAACGCCTGGCTCAGCCCTCGCGTTGGGGTACGCCGTCGGTGTTCTCGCCGGCGCACCGCACCGCGGGCGAGGCCATTCGCGCCCACTTCGGCGTCCGCGCCGACCCCGAGCAGCCCTTTCCGTTCAGCCACCAGCTGCACCTCGAGAAGGAACTCGTCTGCACGGACTGTCACGAGGGTGTCGAGCGCGGGCCGGTGGCGAGCCTCCCGGGCGTCAACACCTGCATGATCTGCCACTCGCAGATCGCGACGGATCGTCCCCTCATCAAGCAGGTGGCCGAGATGCAGGAGAAGGGCCTCGACTTCGCCTGGCAGCGGGTCTACGACTACCCGCGCGAGTCGCACGTGCGCTTCGAGCACGCGCCGCACATCCGCGCCAAGGTCGAGTGCTCCACGTGTCATGGCGATCAGAAGCAGCAGACGGTTGCCCGGCGCATGGTCGAGATGGACATGGCGTTCTGCGTGAACTGTCACAAGCAGAAGCAGGCGTCGAACGACTGCCTGACCTGCCACTACTGACGTGACCTCCCGATGAACGCGATGGACCGCCGCCGATTTCTCAAGGTCACCGCCATTACCGGCACCAGCGCCGCGCTGGCCAGCTGCGGCAGCCCCGAGAACCACATCATCCGCTTCATTCCGGACGAGGAACTGGTCCCTGGCATCGCCGTCTGGAAGCCCAGCGTCTGCCCGTTGTGCGCCGCCGGCTGCGGGGTCGTGGCCCGGGTGATGGACGGAGATGCCGAGGTGTTCCGCAACGGACAGCCCGGCGTGATCCGCACGGGCCTGGTCAAGAAACTTGAAGGCGATCCCGCGCACGCGATCAGCCAGGGCAGGTTGTGCGTCCGAGGGCAGGCGGCCGTCCAGGTGACCTACCACCCGGACCGCATTGCCACGCCCCTGAAGCGGAGCGGCGAGCGAGGCAGTGGTCAGTTCCAGCCGATCTCGTGGGACGAGGCGCTCGCGGAACTGCTGGCACGCATCGACGCGCTGGTCACGGCGGGCGCCGCCCCGTCGCTCGCGTTTCTGTCCCGTCCGCGACGTGGCCGCCGGCACGAGCTGGTGGCCGAGTTCCTTCGCCGCCTTGGCGCGCCGCCACCAGTGGCGTTCGAGTTCTTCGACGACAGCGTGCTGCGGCGAGCCAACGAGATGAGCTTCGGGCGTCATCAATTGCCGACACTGGACCTGGCTCACGCGCGCTACGTGATTGGGTTTGGCGCCGACTGGCTGGGCACGTGGAACTCGCCGCTGGCCCACAGCGTCGCGTACGGCAGGATGCGGCAAGGGCAGGCTGGCATCCGTCCCAAGTTCGTGCAGGTCGAGGGCCGCGTGTCGCAGACCGGTGCCAGCGCGGACGAATGGGTGTTCGCGCGTCCGGGCAGCGAAGGCGTCCTGGCGCTGGGACTGGCCCACGTGATCATGAAGCGCGGGCTGCGTCAGCCCGCCGCGGCCGGGCGTGCCGGTGCGCTCGTGGACGCTTGGTCGTCCGGGCTGCCGGCATTCACCCCCGAGGCGGTGGAGAAGCAGACCGGTGTGAAGGCCGCGCGAGTGGAGCGGCTCGCCGTGGAATTTGCCGAGCACGGCCCAGCCGTCGCTGTGATTGGCGGCGGACCGCTGGCGCACACCAACGGCCTCGTGCAGGCGCTGGCGATCAACGCCCTCAACGCACTCGTGGGCAGCGTCGACGTGCCGGGCGGTGTGTCGTTCATGCCGCAGTCGGTTGCCGCCGGTTCTCCCTCGCGCTCGCTCCGCGACATGCTCTCATCGTCAACGGCTCCCCAGGTGCTGCTGCTCGACGATGCCAACCCGGTGTTCGGGGCTCCGGCGGCCTGGAAGGTGACCGATGCCATCCGCAAGGTCCCGTTCATCGCCAGCTTCGGGTCGTTCCTCGACGAGACCAGCGTGCTGGCCGACCTGATCCTTCCCGACCACTCGTTCCTTGAATCGTGGGTCGAATCGGTGCCCGAATCCGGCGCGACCACGCCGGTGGCCAGCGTCGCCGGGCCGGCCATGCGTCCGCTCTACGACACGCGCGCCATGGGCGACGTGCTGCTGGACGTGGGCCGGCGACTGGCCCGCCCTCTGAATCCGCCGCTGCCGTGGCAGACCGTCGAGGAGATGCTGCAGGCGCCCGTCTCGAGCCCCGCCGCCCAGGCGACGCCGGTGAGCTCGTCCCCGGCGCCGATGGCCTGGCGCGACGCACAGTTCGATGGCGACGCCACGGCGTATCCCTTTCACTTCATGCCCTACGCCTCGCAGGCGCTCTTCGACGGGTCGCTGGCGCACCTGCCCTGGCTGCAGGAGCTGCCAGACCCGATCACCACGGCGATGTGGTGCAGTTGGGTGGAGATCAACCACCAGGCGGCCGAGCGGCTTGGTATCGCGCAAGGCGACATGGTCGAAGTCGCTTCGGCGCACGGGTCGGTGCGCGCGCCGGCCCTGATCTCGCCCGGCATCGGGCCCGATGCGGTGGCCATGCCGGTGGGCCAGGGACACGACACGTTCACGCGGTATGCAAGCGGACGCGGCGCCAACCCCATCAGCATCCTCGCGCCAGTGGCCGAGGCCACGACGGGTGCGCTGGCGTGGGCCGCGACTCGCGTGAAGGTGACGAAGGTGGGCGAGCCAGACGGCAGCCTGGTGCTGTTTGCCGGCGCCACGCGCGAGCGACCCGAGCATGCCTCAGGGAGAGGGTGACACGATGCCACATCGATGGGGCATGGTCGTGGATCTGGACAAGTGCACGGGCTGCGAGGCCTGCGTCACCGCCTGCCACGCCGAGAACAACATTCCGACGGTGGGCGCGGACGAGGCCGCCCGCGGACGGGCCATGCACTGGATTCGCGTGGAGCGCTACTGGGAGGGCGAGTTCCCAGAGGCGCGCGTGAAGTTCCGGCCGGTGCTGTGCCAGCAGTGCGACGCCGCGCCGTGCGAGGCCGTGTGCCCCACCTATGCCAGCCACCAGACGGACGAAGGGCTGAATGCGCAGGTCTACAACCGCTGTATCGGCACGCGCTACTGCGCCAACGCGTGCATGTACAACGTGCGGTTCTTCAACTTCTTCAACCCGCAGTGGGAGAAGCCCCTTCACCTGCAACTGAACCCCGATGTCTCCGTTCGCGAAGTCGGCGTGATGGAGAAGTGCACGTTCTGCGTGCAGCGGATCAAGTCCGCGAAGACCACCGCCAAGGCCGAGGAGCGGGACCTCAAAGACGGAGAGCTGCAGCCGGCGTGCGCGCAGGCCTGCCCGGCCGGCGCCATCATCTTCGGCGACCTGAACGACAAGGAAAGCCGGGCCTCGCGCCTGTCGCACTCGCCCAGGGGCACGAAGCTGCTCGAGGATCTGGGCGCCGAACCAAAAATCACCTACCTGCAACGGCAACCGTGGCATGAACCGGACGCGCAATAACCAAGTCGCCGACGATCTGCTGCGCCCGCTCTTCCACACCTCGGTGTGGTTCTACGGTGTCGCCCTGGTTCTGGCCACCATCGTTCTGTGCGGCGCCGCCGCGTGGGCGTACCAGATTTGGTACGGCATTGGCGTGGCCGGTATCAACTGGCCGGTGTTCTGGGGCTTCTACCTCACGAACTTCGTGTTCTGGATTGGCATCAGCCACGCCGGGACGCTCATCTCCGCCATCCTGCGGCTGGTGAACGCCCGCTGGCGCCGCCCAGTGACGCGCTGCGCCGAGGTGATCACGGTGTTCGCGCTGATGATCGGCGCCATGTTCCCGATCATTCATCTCGGCCGGCCCTGGCTGTTCTTCTGGCTCGCCCCGTATCCCAGCGCGCGCGAGATCTGGCCCAATTTCCGGTCGCCGCTGGTGTGGGACTTCTTCGCCATCAACACCTATCTCACGGGCAGCCTGCTGTTCCTGCTGCTGCCGATGATTCCGGACTTCGCCATCGTCCGCGACCGCGCCACCGGCTGGCGCAAGCGCGTCTACGGCGCGCTGGCGCTGGGATGGCAAGGCACGACCAAGCAGTGGCACCGGCTGGAAGCGGGGATGCAGATCATGGCGATTGCGATCATCCCCGTCGCCGTGTCCGTGCACACCATCGTGTCGTTCGACTTCTCCATGGCCACGGTGCCGATGTGGCACTCGACGATCTTCGGGCCCTACTTCGTGGCGGGCGCCATCTTCAGTGGCATTGCGGCGCTCATCATCGCCATGGCGGTGCTGCGCCGGACGCTGCACCTGGAGGCCTACCTCCACCCGGTTCACTTCGAAAACCTCGGCAAGCTCCTGCTGCTGATGAGCCTGCTCTGGGGCTACTTCGTCTTCGCCGAGCGCCTCACGGTGTGGTACGGCAACGAGCCATCGGAGATGGCGGTGTTCTGGGCCACGCAGCGGGGCGAGTTCGCGCCGCTCTACTGGACGATGGTCGTGTGCAACTTCGTGGTTCCGTTCCCCATCCTGTCGCTGCGGCGTCTGCGGACGGTGTCGGGCACGGTGGTGGCCTCGCTGTTCGTGCTGGTCGGGATGTGGCTCGAGCGCTTCCTCATCATCGTGCCATCGCTGTCGCACAAGCAGCTGCCGTACAGCTGGGGCAGCTATGGTCCGCGGCCCACCGAGATCGTCATCATGATCGCCACCTTCGCGGCCATGACGCTGCTCTACATGCTGTTCGCGAAGTTCGTGCCGATCATCTCGATCTGGGAGATGAAGGTGGGCAACCAGCCGCATCCCGCCGTCTCCACTGAAGACGAGGACGAAGTGGCCGGGCTGTGGAGGGCGCGTCCATGAAGGCGGTGTATGCGCTGTATGCCGATCCGGAGACTGCTCAGCGCGCCGTGAACGGCGTGCGCGGGCTGGGAGTGGCGGACAAGGACATCGTGGTGATGTCGTCGGAGCCCTTCGAGGAATACGAGTTCAGCCACCGCGACAAGGCCACGTGGCTGCACTGGATCGCCGGCGTGGGCGCCGTGGCGGGATTGACGGGGGGATATTTTCTCACCAGCGCCACCTCGCTGGCGTGGCCACTTCGCACGGGTGGGATGCCGATTGTCGCCACCTGGCCCAACACCATCGTGGTGTTCGAGTTGACGATGCTGGGGGCCATCCTGGCGACGGTGCTGACGCTGTTTCTCACCGCCAAGCTGGGACGGAGGCTGCCGCGCCTCTACGACCCCGAGGTGTCGAACGGATACATCCTCGTGGGCGTCGATCAACCCGCCGATGATCTCGTGAGCCGGCTGTTGGCGGCGCTCGAGGCGGCCGGTGACGGCCGGGTGAAGCGCCTAGAATAGGTCGCCGGGCCTGCAGGCCCGGCGCGCCATCGGTCCCGCGGGCCGACGGCCCTCAATCAGTCCAGGGCCAGGCTTCCCGTGTAGATCGCCATGCCGACCACGGCGTCGACCTGCATGGCCTGAAGGGCGTCGATCTCATCCCGCGTGGTGATGCCGCCGGCGGCGGTCACGCGCCTCGCGGTCGCCTCGCGCACGGCGCGGATGGCGGCCATGTCGGTGCCCTGCATCAGGCCTTCCTTGTCCACGTGCGTATAGAGGAACTCGTCACAGTAGCGATCGAGCGCCAGCACCGCGTCCACCGGCGTCAGCGGCAGGGATGTCTTCCAACCATGGATGACCACGCGGCCCGCCTTTGAATCGACGGCGGCAATGACGTGCTCGACGCCCACGGTTCTGGCGAGCGCGTCGGCGAAGTCGCGATTGATGACCACGCCCGGATCGGCGGCCGCCTCGGCGGCGGTGAACTGACCCGGGCCGCGAAACAGGGCCGAGCCGGCGATCACGGCATGGGCTCCGGCGGCCAGCAACTCCTCGGCGCGGCCGACGGTCCGCACGCCGCCGCCGACGCGGCACGGGAGCGCGGCGGCGATGCGGCGGATCAGCGCATCGTTGTTCCCGCGCGACATCGCGGCATCCAGGTCGATGAGCTGGATCTTCGGGAAGCGCTTGAACTTCTCGATCCACGCCTCCACATCGTCGCTGGCGATGGCGAGCTTGTCTCCCTGGATGAGTTGGACGATGCGGCCGTTCTGAAGGTCGATGGAGGGGATGAGCATGGGGTTAGCCTAGAGCCTGACCGCCACTCCTCGCGCGTTGAGGAATGCCTTGAGTGCTTCGACGCTGTGTTCGTTGAAGTGGAAGATCGAGGCAGCGAGCGCGGCGTCGGCGCGGCCGTCGGTGAAGACGTCGGCGAAATGTTCGAACGAGCCGGCTCCGCCCGAGGCGATCACCGGGATGTTCACGGCGTCCGAGACCGCGGCGGTCAGCTCGCAGTCGAAGCCGCTCTTGGTGCCATCGCGATCGATCGAGGTCAAAAGAATCTCTCCGGCGCCGCGGTCAGTGGCTTCGCGCGCCCAGTCCACGGCGTCCCGCGGCGTCTCGGCCTGCCCGCTCCGGCCGTACACGGCCAGCCGGCCGTCAAGGCGCTTGGCGTCGATGGCGACGACCACCGCCTGGCTGCCGTAGCGTTTCGCCAGCTCGGTGATGAGCAAGGGGTTGTGCAGGGCGGCGGTGTTGAGGCTCACCTTGTCGGCGCCCGCCTCCACTGCCGCGGCGGCGTCGGCCTCGGTCCGGATGCCGCCACCGACGCACAGCGGCAGGAAAATCTCACGCGCCACCGCGGCGATGGTCTGCGCGCGCGCCTGCCGCGCTTCGACGGTGGCCGTGATGTCGAGGATGACGAGCTCGTCGATGCCTTCGACGTTGTAGCGCCGCGCGAGCTCGGCCGGATCGCCCGCCTCGCGCAGGCCCTCGAAGTTGATGCCCTTCACCACGCGTCCATCGCGGACGTCCAGGCACGCGATGATGCGTTTGGACAGCCCGGTCATGACTGGACCCCGGGGGCCGCGGCCGATGGCGAACAGCCCGGCACGGTGGTCAGCCAGTTGCGCAGGATCCGCAGCCCCGCGTCACCGGACTTCTCCGGGTGGAATTGCACGCCCGACACAAGGCCATCCTCGACAGCCGCGGAGAACGCCGCCCCGTGCGTGGTGATCGCGGCCGTGGCATCGACGACAGGGGCCGCGTAGGAGTGCGTGAAATACACCTGCGTGCCGTCGGGTACGCCATCGAACAAACGTGACGGACGCGGCAGCGACAACGAGTTCCAACCGACGTGAGGGACCTTGAGGCGCCCAGGCAGGTTCTCGGCTTCAGGCTCGAGGCTTTGGGCTTCAGGCTCTGGGCTCTGAAGGAGCGTACACACTCCGGGCATCGCGCCCAACCCGACGACGCCCGGCGCCTCGGTCGAGCCCTCGAACAGCCACTGCAGGCCGACGCAGATGCCGAGCAGCGGGACGCCCCGCGCGAGCGCCGCGCGGATGGCGTCCTTCCAGTTGTCGTCGAGCGAGGCGGTGGTGCTGAAGTGGCCAACGCCGGGCACGATGATGCCGGTGGCCGCCGAGAGCTCCGCCGGCGTGGCCGGGGTCCAGAACGACGCCCCCACCGCGGTCAGCGCCTTGCGCACCGAGGTCAGGTTGCCGGCGCCGTAATCGACGAGTGCAATCACAGCAGGCCCTTCGTGCTGGGCAGCATCTTCGCCAGCCGCTTGTCCTTGGCGCAGGCCACGCGCAAGGCGCGGCCGAACGCCTTGAAGCAGGCCTCGATCTTGTGGTGATTCGAGCGTCCGTAGAGCACTTTCAGATGCACGTTGGCGCGCGCCCCCATCGCAAAGCCTTCGAAGAAGTCGTGGACCAGCTCCGTCTGCAGATCACCGACGATCCGCACCTTCACCTTGGTGTCGACGACGGTGGCTGGACGGCCGCTCAGGTCCACGGCAGCCACGGCCAGTGTCTCGTCCATCGGCATGACGAAGTAGCCGGCGCGGTTGATGCCGCGCTTGTTACCCAGCGCCTTCGCCACCGCCTCGCCGAAGGCGATGCCCACGTCCTCCACCGTGTGGTGCTGATCGACGTCGAGATCGCCGGTGGCCTTCACGGTCAGGTCGAAGCCTCCGTGCCGCGCCACCAGGTCCAGCATGTGATCCAGGAAGCGGATGCCGGTGTGGTTGTCGAACTTGCCGGTCCCGTCCACATTGAGCGCGAAGCGGATCTGGGTCTCGGCGGTGCGCCGATCGATCACCGCGCGGCGCATACGTCCTCCAGCGCGGCGACCGCCTTCTGCGTGTGTTCCAGCACGCCGGCGGTGACGCGGAAGCAGTTCGGGCACGAAGGGTCCGCGCTGCGGTCGCGCACGAACACGCCGCGCGCGATCATGCCGGCGACGATGTCCTTCGTGCGGGCGCCCCCGTCGATGAGGACGAAGTTCGCGGCGCTTCTCCAGTACTTCAGCCCGAGCTTGTCGCAGGCGGCATACACCAGTGCCTTCGACTGCGCGGCCTGGTCCAGGTACCAGGCGCGATACTCAGGGTCGGCGAGCGCGGCGCGCAGCGCGGTCACCGCCACCACATTGAGGTTGAAGAGCGGCATGCAGCGGCGCACCGGTTCCAGCACGGCCGGTGAGGCGCAGAGCACGCCCACGCGCATGCCCGCCAGGCCGTAGGCCTTCGAGAAGGTACGGCCGACCATCACGTTCGGATACGACGCCGCGGCGGCGAGGAAGTTCTCGTCCATGAAGTCGTGATAGGCCTCGTCCACGAACACCAGTGCCTGCGGCGCCTCGCGCGCGATGCGGTGAATCGCGTCCTGCGGGATGGGCTGTCCCGTCGGGTTGTTCGGGTTGTTCACATAGATGATGCGCGTGTTGGGCGTGACGGCGCGCAGCATCGCCTCGACGGGGAACGAGAAGTCCGGCGCTGCCGGCACCGAGACCACCCGAGCGCCCATGGCGGTCGCGGCGTGCAGGTAGGGCTCGAAGGTGGGGAGCGCCACCAGGATCTCCGTGATCCCCGAGGGCGGCAGGTCCGCGGCGCCCAGTTCGACGAGCGCGCGTGGCGCGCGCGGCACCAGATAGGCGATCGATGCCAGCAGGATGCCCTCGTCCAGCCCGTTGGTGAGGACGATGCGATCCGGGTCCACGCCGAGGAAGGCGGCGGTCTCGCGAATCGCATCCGTGAAGTCGGGATAGAGCGCCAGCCGCTCGGCTGTGAAGCTGCGGACCGCCTCCACCACCTTCGGCGAACAGCCGCCCGTGTTCTCGTTCAGATGCAACCGCAGTCCTGGCCCAAGATCGGGCACTCCCTGAATCGTCATCAAGCTCTCCTTACTGGTAGGCTCAGGCGTCAGGCTCTCGCCGGTGTCCGGTGTCCGGTGTCCGACTCCCGACTCCCGACCCAAGCCCCAAGCCTCAAGCCCGTCGTCTTCCCACCGTCCGTGCCTCAATCGACCTCGCATGCCCTTCCAGGCCCTCGGCGCGTGCGAGCGTCGTGATCGTATCCGCGATGGCGCGCAAGCCCCGCTCCGAGGCCCGCTGGACGGAGATCAGCTTCACGAAGTCGGCCGCGTTCAGGCCGCCGCGATAGCGAGCGGCGCCGGCGGTGGGCAGCACATGGTTTGAGCCGATGGCGTAGTCGCCGGCCACCTGCGCGGTCCATGGGCCGACGAAGATGGCGCCGGCGTTCACCATGCGCGCGGCGATCTCGTCGGACTCGACCACCAGGTGCTCGGAGGCACAGGCGTTGGCCAGGGCCACGGCTTCGTTCGTCGACGTCGCCACGATGATGCCGCCGTGCTTCCACAGCGAGGCCGCGGCGGGGCCGTCCTTCGGCAGCTGCAGGGCTACTTCTGTCGCGATGGCCTGGGCCACGCGCGCGCTGGTCGTGATGCACACGGCGCGGGCATCCGGATCGTGCTCGGCCTGCGCGATGAGGTCCGCGGCCACCCAGGCCGGCGGGGTCTTGCTCGCCACGATCAGGATCTCGGTGGGGCCGGCATAGAAGTCGATGGCGCAATCGGCGGTCACCTGCGACTTCGCCGCCGACACCCAGCGGTTGCCGGGGCCGACAATCTTGTCCACGCGCGGCACCGTGCGGGTGCCATATGCCATGGCCGCCACGGCGTGCGCGCCGCCCATCCGGAACAGGCGATCGACGCCTGCTTCGAGTGCCGCGGCGAACACGGTGGCATCGGGCCGCGGGCAGGCGACGACCACCTCGGGCACGCCGGCCGCCCGTGCGGGAATTGCAGTCATCAGCAGCGACGAGGGCAGGGGATAGCGCCCCGCCGGCACGTAGCAGCCAACCCGCGAGACCGGCACCACCCGCTGCTCGACGGTGACGCCCGGCCTCACCGTCACCCTGAAGCCTTTCGGCACCTGCGCTTTCGATACCCGCCGGATGCTGGCCGCCGCATCGCGGATGGCACGCCGCACGGCCGCCGGGACCGTGCGCGCGGCGGCTTCCCATTCCTCACGCGGCACCTCGATCGGGCCCGTCAGGTCGTCGAACTGCCGGGCGTAGGCGACGAGCGCGCGGTCACCGCCCTTGCGCACGCGCTCGACGATGACGGCCGTGGCGGCATCGGTGGCGCGGTCCCGGATGCGGGCCGCCGCCACCAGCGCGCCAACCGCTCGGGTGTTGGAGGAAGCAACGATGCGAATCATGCGGGTCTCCTACACCACGATCTTGTTGAGGGGGTATTCGACGATGCCGTGGCCGCCGGCGGCCTTCAGTTTCGGAATCAGGTCGCGCGCAGTCTTTTCTTCGAGGATCGTGTTCACCGCCACCCAGTCGGGATCGCTCAGCGAGCTGATCGTCGGGCGCTGCAGCGCCGGCAGGAAGCCCAGCACGCTGTCGAGGTCGGCCTTGCGCACGTTCAGCATCAGGCCGACGCGGCCCTGGGCCTCGATCGCGGCCTTCAGCAGCACCGACAGGTTCTCGATCTTGGTCCGCTTCCAGTCATCGGTCATCGCCGACTGATTGGCGATGAGCTGCGTGTTCGACTCGAGCACCGTGTCGAGGATGCGCAGGCGGTTGGCGCGCAGCGTCGATCCGGTTTCGGTAGCCTCGACGATGGCGTCGGCCAGGACCGGCGGCTTCACCTCCGTGGCGCCCCACGAGAACTCCACGTCGACGTTCACGCCGTGCTGGTCGAAGTAGTGCCTGGTGACGCGCACCAGTTCGGTGGCGATGCGCTTGCCTTCGAAGTCCTTCGCGGTCTTGAACGGCGAATCTTCCGGCGCGGCCAGCACCCAGCGCACCTTGCCGAAGCTGACCTTCGAGTAGACCAGGTTGGCGACCGGCGTCAGCGGCGGCTGCTCGGGGTGGCCGATCTCGTGCTCGCGGATCCAGTCGAAGCCCGTGAGCCCGGCGTCGATCACGCCGTCGGCGACGTAGCGCGCCATTTCCTGCGCGCGGATCAGCATGCACTCGATCTCGGGGTCGTCGATGGTTGGGAAGTAGGACCGCGAACTGGTCAGCAGCTGATACCCCGCGCGCTGGAAGAGCTGCACGGTGGCCTGTTCGAGCGATCCCTTGGGGATACCGAGTTTGAGCTTCATCACTGCGCGTCCTTCTTGTCTGCCGTCTGCCGGTTGCCGTCTGCCGGATCGTCCGCTGTCGCTCCGGCGCCGTCCGCCATCGGCTGCGTGCTCGCGAGCGCCTGATCGACCGGAACCTCTGTGTAGAAACACGACCGCTGCCCCGTGTGGCAGACGTTGCCGTCGCCCTCCCGGTCCACCTTCACCAGCACCGTGTCATCGTCGCAATCGGTGAAGATCTGCCGGACCGCCAGGCGGTTGCCCGACGTCTCGCCCTTGGTCCAGAGTTTGTTGCGGGTGCGGCTGAAGAACGTGACGTAGCCGGTGTCGCGCGTGATCTGCCAGGCGGCGTCGTTCATGAAGCCCACCATCAACACCTCGCCGCTCGTGCGGTCCTGCACGACGGCCGGGATCAATCCATCCAGCTTGCTGAAGTCCATGGGTGAATCCTCAAAAACAAAAGGCCCGCCGGTTTCCCAGCGGGCCTTGTGCGTGAAACGAATCCTTGTCGGTCGTGTCCTTACGCGCGCAGTCCTGCCGGGCCGTTCGGTGAACGGTGATGGTGGCTTCGATGTGCGAAATGGACGACGAACGTCACGACTGCACCAGCTTAGCCCGAAGCCGCAGGTCAACGCAAACCCGCGGATGTCTCCAGGGGTCGGCGCGTGGAGCCGGAGCCCCTCCCAACCGTTCATCCCATAAGGAGCCGTGGTCCCCGACGGGCCGAACGCTGTTATTATCGAGAGCGCGGAATAGCTCTGGCCAACTAACCCGCCGCCTCGTCAGTGCGCAGGAACCTTGCATGCGACCGTCCATCGAAAGGTTCTCCCGGCGCGCCACGATTGTCACCGTCGCACTGCTCGTCCTCGTCGCGGTTGGCCTGCGCGGATATCGTCTGGCCTCGCCGACGCTGTGGGTGGACGAAGCGGAATCGGCCCTGAACGCCCTCACGATTGTTGCCGATGGCCTTCCGGGGGACCATTTCCTCGGCCTGCCGCTTTACGAGAACACGCTGGTTCGGCCGTGGCCTGAAAGCGCGGAGTACGAGTTTCGGGACATCAGTTACTCGGACCGCGGACTGGCGGTCTATCACTCGTGGCTCCCGCTCTACTCGATTGCCGCCGCCTTCCGTCTCAGTGGTGTCACTTCAGAAGCGGCGACATCGGGCACCCCGCTTCGCGATGCGAGCCAGGCCGAGGTCGATTACTGGACCATCGTGCCGAGGTTGCCGGCGGTTGCGTTTGGCGCGCTGTCCGTGGTCGCCGCCTGGGCCCTGGGCCGACTCATTCGCGGAGACCAGGTCGCCATCGCTCTGGCGTTCGCCGTGGCAACATCCGACTTCTTCGTCTATGCCGGCCGACAAGCCAGGTATTACTCCGCCTCGGTCGCTGGCAGCACGATCTGCGGTCTCGCCATCTGGAACGCGTGGCGTCGCGGACGTCTGTTCGACCACGCGCTTGCCGGGCTCGCCGTCGGGGTTCTCTTCCACATCCACTCGGTGAGCGCCGTCGGCATGAGCGCCCTCTATGTCGCCGCGGCTCCCATCGGCCGACACCAGCCGAGACTCTGGCTGCGCGTGGCGACGGCTGGAATCGTCGGCGCGCTGCTGGTGCTGCCATGGGCCGCCTGGTCGGGACTGCTGAGCCAGGCCAACTGGACCCCTGCCGCCCGTGGGTACATCGACCTGCGGATGGTGCTGTCGTCTCTGCCCGGCAACCCGGCCGTGTGGGCCACGCTTGCCTGCGGACTGGCCTGGTTTGTCGCCGCCTCCCTCCCGGGCCGCCATCTCAGTGACCGGTGGCGACGACCGATTCTCGACAGCGCCGTTGGCCTCTGTTTCGCCGTCGGTTGGCTGATCGTGTCGTATCTGAGCTTCTTCCTGCTCATGCCCGCGGCGAGCTTCTTCCCGTATCGGCTGAATCTGATGATCGCGGTGCCTTTGACGCTCGCGTTGAGCCTGATCATCGCCGCGATCACGCGCGCCCTGCGGCCGGCATCGATGTTACTGCCCGTCGCCAGCATCAGCATCGTCCTGGTCTTGTGGAACGAGCTGCCACCGCGGCTGCCCCGGTTGTCGGAAGGCCGGACGTGGCAGTTCATGGCGATGGTGCGAGACTGGCCGCTCGGCCCCGGCGGCCGAATCTTCGCCAGTCCCAACGAGCACCTGGTCCTGACCTATTACTCCGGACGTCCCATCCAGAGCATCGCGCCCGTTCGTCAAGAGTGGCTTGACGATTTCGCCAACGACTTGATCATTCTGGAAAGCAGTGCTTACGACCCGGTCACGCCAGCCCGGGTTCAGGAGGCCGCACGTCGCCAGGGTGGCTCCCTGACCGACGCCGAGGCGGCATTACGCGCCCGCGAGGCGATCGTGGTCGCCACCGCTCGCGATCTCGAGGCATCGGGCGTTTCGGTTACGCCACTGCCACGACCACCGGATGCTCTCGATGACGAGCTGGTCGACCTGGTCCGACAATCGACGCGCGAGGCGGTTCACGGGTTCCTCAGAGGGACGCCACTCGGCAGCGACCTGACAGTGGCGACCTGGCGGGACTTTCGGAACGCCTTCTATTACTGGTTCTCGGATCCTCGGCGGCGCACCGGTGCCGGGCTCAACTACCGCGCCTGTCGAGCCGGGGCGAGTGCGACGGTCCTTCCGAACGGTTATACCGTGCTCGATTGCCGCACCACCAGAGAACCTCCGCTCGTACCGGCCGCAGGCCGTGAGGCAGGGCGGCCGGCGCTCAAAGGAGGGAGGTGAGCCGTGGAGTGTGAGCTGTCGGTCGTCATGCCGTGCCTGGACGAAGTGCGCACCCTCGAAGCCTGCATCAGGAAGGCGCAGTTGTTCTTCGCGGACGCTGGCGTCACCGGCGAGATCATCGTCGCCGACAACGGCAGCACCGACGGCTCTCAGGCGCTCGCGACCCGACTCGGCGCGCGGGTCGTCTCCGTGACGAAACGAGGGTACGGCGCGGCCTTGCTGGCGGGCTTCGCGGCGGCGCAGGGGCGCTACCTCGTCATGGGCGACAGCGACCACAGCTACGATTTCTCCGCGCTGGCGCCTTTTCTCGAACGGCTGCGCGCCGGTGACGACCTCGTCATCGGCAACCGTTATCGGGGGGGCATCGCCCCGGGTGCGATGCCGCCGATGCACCGGTATTTCGGCAATCCGATGCTGAGCGCCTTCGCGCGCATCTTCTTCCGGGTTCCCCTCGGGGACGTCTATTGCGGCCTCAGAGGGCTGCGCCGTTCGGCGTTCGAGCGGCTCGAGCTGCAGAGCTCGGGCATGGAGTTCGCACTCGAGATGGTGGTCAAGGCCAGCCTGCTGAGCATGAAGATCTCAGAGGTCCCGACCACTCTCTCGCCTGACGGCCGCGGGCGGCCACCGCACCTCAACACGTGGCGGGACGGACGGCGCAGCTTGCTGCTGTACTTCTCGAGCATGCCTTCGGGATTGCTGCTCTATCCCGGCATTCTCCTGACGGTGCTCGGCCTGACCGCGGGCTCCATCCTGGCGATGACCCCAATCACAGTCTTCCATGTTCACCTCGACGTGCACACGCTGCTCTACTGCGGCGCGGCCGTGCTGCTGGGCTTTCAGCTGATCACCTACTCCATCGTCCTGCGATTTCTGATGATCGCAGCGAAGTTGATCCCTCCACAGCCACGCTTTTCGCGATGGGTGAGCAGGCTCAAGATCGAGCATGGTCTCGGCGTCGGCCTCGCGTTGATCGGCGCCGGCCTGGCCGGTGTCGTATGGCTGCTCCAGATCTGGCAAGGCAAGCAATTCGGCAACCTCGACCCGTTTCAGACGATGCGGATCGCCATCCCGTCGGCGATTGCCATCACGCTGGGATTCCAGGTGGCGTTTGCGGCGCTCTTCCTCAGCCTCGTCGACTGGCAGGCCCGCGCCAGCAAGGGAGGATAGTCGAATCCGTCGGTGGAAAGGTCGAGGTCGCGTGGTAGAGTGACGCCCTCGTCGGTGGACGTGTCGCCCGTCGCATCTCCGACGCTCCTCGGTCGTGTCGGTTTCAGGCTAACGGTCCGGCCAGATCGGTTCGTCGAGCCACAGGCAGGCGCTATGGCAACAAGGCCCAAGAGCCCTCGCACGTCCCGGTCGCGCGCCGCGAGAGTGGCCTCCGGGTCCACTGGTCTGGGAGCGCCGCCACCGGCGGCGACGCCGATGCCCTTCGCCCCCGGCAAGCCCGCGTTCCGCTGCCTGCGTGGCTACACCGGCGATCCCAGTCTCACGATCCAGCTCGCCACGGCGATGATTGGCGAGCTCACGTTCAAGGTGCCGTGGGAGCCGCTGCCGCCAGGCCCCGTCGGCGAGTACCTGGAAGTGATCGACTTCGACCCGGCCAGCGGCTGCTTCTACGAGCCGGTACACCTGGACGATCCCAGCCTGCTGGCGCAGAACGGGCTGGCTCCAAGTGAGGGCACGCCGCAGTTCCACCAGCAGATGGTCTACGCCGTGGCCAGCCTGACCATCCGTAATTTCGAGCGGGCGCTCGGCCGCCGCAGCCTGTGGCGGCATGGTCCACCGCCGCCGGGCAAGAGTCGCAAGGACGATTCGGTCTTCGTGCGCCGGCTCCGCGTCTATCCCCACGCGCTCCGCGAGCCGAACGCGTACTACTCGCCCGGCAAGGTCGCTCTGCTGTTCGGCTATTTCCGCGCGACCGAGACCGCCGCTCCCCAGCACGTTCCGGGGGGCATGGTGTTCACCTGCCTCTCGCACGACATCATCGCGCACGAGACGACGCACGCGCTGCTCGACGGCATGCACCGCCGCTATCTCACGCCGACCAATCCCGACGTCCGCGCCTTCCACGAGGCCTTCGCCGACATCGTGTCGCTGTTCCAGCACTTCACGTTCACCGAGATCCTCCAGCACCAGATCGCCTCGACCCGCGGGTCGCTTCGGGCGCAGGAGAGCCTGCTGGGCCAGCTGGCCGGGCAGTTCGGGCGGGCCCTGGGGTTGCGAGGTGCCCTGCGCGACGCCATCGGCACCATCGACGAAGAGACCGGAGCCTGGAAGCCGCGGACGCCCGATCCGGCCGCCTACCAGACGACGATGACGCCGCACGAGCGGGGCGCGATCCTCGTGGCCGCCATCTTCGATGCGTTCCTGAGCATCTACGAGCGGCGCACTGCCGATCTCATTCGGCTGGCCACGGGCGGCTCGGGCCTGCTCCAGCCGGGTGCCATCCATCCCGACCTGGTGGCGAGGCTGGCGCAGGAGGCGTCCCGGTCCGCGCAACACGTGCTGCAGATGTGCATCCGGGCGCTCGACTACTGCCCGCCGGTGGACATCACGTTCGGCGAGTTCCTGCGGGCCATCATCACCGCCGACACCGATGCCGTGGCCGACGATGACCTGCGCTATCGGGTGGCCTTCGTCGAGGCGTTCCGCAAGTGGGGCATCTATCCGCGTGACCTGCGGACGCTGAGCGAGGACAGCCTGATCTGGCGCACGCCCGACAACGACGAGACCCGTCCCTCGCAGGCGCTGCAGGAGGGCCTCGGGCGCGTGCGCGGCTACGCGCAGAAGTTCCTGTTCGCGCAAGGCGACGAGCCCGAGTCGCGCGAGCGCACCTTCGAACTCCAGTACGCCCTGCGCCGCTCGCTGCACGGCTGGCTTGCTGGCCACTTCAACCGCCACCCGGACGGGAAGAACGACGCGCAGTTCCTGGGATTGGATCACCGGAAGCCGTTCGAAGTGCACACCGCCCGGTTCGTGCTGCGGCCCAGCCCGGACGGCTACGTCGATCCGCAGTTCCTGGTTGGCATCCTGCAGGAACGCCGCATTTCCGTCGATCCCGAACGGCCAGCGGCCGGGCTGATGCCGTTCGAGGGCGGTTGCACCCTCGTGACCGACCTCCGCCGGCTGCGCATCCGCTACTGCGTCCGCAAGAACGTGACGAGCGCCGCGCGCGAGCAGCGCCAGCAGGCGTTTGCGCGCTCGCGGGAGGTGGGCGCTCGAGCCACCTATTTCGGTACGGCCGACCCGTTGAGCGACGCGGAGCCCTTCGCCGCGATACACCGGGGCGCCTAGGAGGAGCGATAGAGTCATGAAGAAGGCCGCAACCAAGGCCCCGACCGAGCGGCCTCGAGACACGCCCCAGCTCCCCGCCGTACGCGTGCGCATGTATCGACAGGGCCTGGGCGATTGCTTCCTGATCACGTTCGACGTTGGCGGCGACGAGGCGCACATGCTGATCGATTGCGGCACGCTCGGCGCGACCACGACCGGCGTCAAGATGGCCGACGTCGTGAAGAGCATCCGCAGCACCACCGGCGATCACCTGCACGTGGTCATCGCCACCCACGAGCACAAGGATCATGTGTCGGCGTTCGGCACCCAGAAGGCGGCGTTCGACGAGATGGACGTCGATCAGGTCTGGCTGGCGTGGACCGAGAACCCGAACGACAGGCTGGCGCAGAAGCTCGCGACCCAGAAGAGAGATCTGGCGGCGGCCCTGGTCCGGGCCAGCCAGGCGCTCACCGATGGCGCGGCGAGCGACGAGTCCCGTGCGATCGGGCTCGCCGTGCGCGATGTCCTCGGGTTTGGGGGCGATCCGGAAGCAGGCGCTGGATTTGCCGAAACCATCAACGACGCGATGGCCTTCGTGCGCACCGGACTGACCCGCCGGACCCGGTATTTCAAGCCTGGCGACGGTCCCGTGGAGGGGGAGTCGTGGCTGAAGGGCTTCCGGATCTACGTGCTGGGACCCCCGCTCTCGGAGGATGCGCTGAACGACACCGGCAGCCAGGGCAGCCCGGATCTGTACGGACTCGCCGGCAGTTTTGGTGCGGGCGCCGCGCTCCGGGCGTCTGGCCGCACGGCCACCGACTACCTGGCTGGCGCCAACGCCGACGACCGCGCGGCATTCGAGGCCTCGCAACCCTTTGACCCGCGGTTCCGGCTCGAGCGCGAGAGCAGTCGCGCGCGCCAGGCCTTCCCGGACTACTTCGCCGAAACCGCCGCCTGGCGCAGCGTCGACGATGACTGGATGCACATGGCGGGCGACCTGGCGCTCCAGCTCGATGGCGCGACCAACAACACCAGCCTGGCTCTTGCCATCGAGCGCATCGGCGACGGGCGCGTGCTCGTGTTCCCGGCCGACGCCCAGCAGGGGAACTGGCTCTCATGGGAGAGCACGGCCTGGACGGTGACGGGTGACGGCCGCGCGCGCGCGGTGACCACGGCCGATCTGCTGTCGCGGGCCGTGTTCTACAAGGTGGGCCACCACGGCAGCCACAACGGCACCGTCAACACGCACGGGCTCGAGCTGATGCAGGCGGAGCAGGAGCTCACGGCGTTCATCCCGGTCGATCGCGCCGTGGCGCTCGGCAGGAATCCAAAGGGCTCGTGGCGCATGCCGGCGGTGGCCTTGTATCGCGCCCTGCTCGAGAAGTGCCAGGGCCGGGTCGTCCGTTCCGATCTCGGCTGGGCCGACGATGCCACGGCGGCCGCGAACACGAAGGTCGAGGCGGAACTGGTGGGCCTGGCGCCCCCGGACCGATGGACGACCTGGCGGCAATCGCAGCGCGCCGACGGCAGCGTGACGATCACGGAGCTCTTCGTCGATTACCTGCTCGACTGACCTCAGGCTGCTGCCATCACTGAACGCCTCCTGATCGTTGCGGTGGGACTGCTCGCGGGAATCGGCACACTCGCGGCACAGGCGCCGCCAGCGCCGGCCATCGTCCGCACGGCGCTCCACGACTTCCGGATCGAGACCTTCGTCGACGGCCTCGTGCATCCCTTTGCCATGGCCTTCACGCCCGACGGCGACATGCTCGTCACCGAACGGCCAGGCCGCCTGCGCATTGTCCGCAAGGGCGTGCTGCTGAAGGAGCCGGTGGCCGGCCTGCCGGACATCCTCTTCCTGGGCAACGGCGCGATGGCCCAGGACGGACGCGAGCAGGCGGGCATGCGCGACGTGGTGCTGCATCCGGGCTTCGCGACCAACCGGCTGGTCTACATCAGCTACGTCAAGCCCGGTGCCGATGGCTTCGGCACGCTGGCCGTGGCGCGCGGCCGCTTCGAGCGCGACCGCATGTCCAGCGTGCAGGAGATCTTTCACGCCACTCAGCCGGGGAACGGCACCAACCGCAGCTCGATGTGGGGCGGGCGCCTCGCCTTCGACAAGGCGGTCTATCCGGACGGACGCGTCGCGCCCATCCTGTCCGTGCCGAACGACGACTTCGACTGGCAGCACGAATATCAGTTCGCGCGCCCGATGGAGTTGCCGACCGGCACGACGATCAAGGCCTCGGCCTGGTACGACAACTCGACGGCCAACAAGTCGAACCCCGATCCCACCAAGGACGTGTGGTGGGGTGACCAGACGTGGGAAGAGATGATGTTCACCAGCTTTACGTGGCACGTCCGTCCGGGGCCGACCCGCTGACGGTGTCAACCACCCGGCGTTCGATCTGGAGCTCGCGAGCCGGTGGCATCAGCAACTGGCCAATCCGGCTTCGGAAGAAGTCCTTCACGGTGGCCCAGTCGGCCGGTCCTTCGCCGGGCATCGTGGCCTCGCGCTCGGCGTCGTCGAAAAAGTCGCGCCGCGCCGCGCGGGACGCGCGCGAGGTCCCGGTCCGACAGGGCCGAGACGGCTTCCAGCAGTTGCGCGTGCATCCGGCCGAGCAGTGCCACGTCGCGCCGCCACGCCTTCTCGCCGGCATCGCCCGGCGCCGGGCGCGCGAACCAGTTCGATCCCTCCAGCGGGAACGAGCCGCGCTTCTACCCCGTGAGCCGACGCCACACCGCATACTTCCAGTAGGCGGCGTGCACGACCAGCTCCCAGATGTTGTGCCGGCCCGGCGCGGGGCGCCTCGCGGCGACGGCGGGGTCGAGCCCGCGAATCGACCCGCGGAGGTTCGTGCCATGCCACGAGCGACGGTCGTAGGCACGTGCGAGGATCGCGAGGAGCTGGTCCACTTGCGGATTCGTCATGCCTCTACTCCGCGGTCGTCGGCGCCGCGCACCGTTCGCCCCGACACGCGAACGCGATGCGCATTCCGGGTACCGGCGCCGCGCCACGCCATCCCTCAATCACGACGTGCACCTGTGCCCCATCGTCGGTCACCTCCAGCACGCCGAACTGCCCGTTCCGGGCCACCTCGCCGTGACTGTAGCGGCCTCCCTTCACCCTCGGCCACCGATCCAGCGGCGCGGCGTGGGCGACCACGAAGCCGTGCGCTCCCGGAGGAGCGGTCGCGGCATACTCGCTGTAGGTCCCATCGTCGATGGCCAGCATGTGGGCGTCGCCGCTCAGCATCAACAGCCGTCCCGTCAGTCCCAGGCGCCGGATGGCCTCGGCAATCGTCTGCCGCTCGGCCGCGTACGGCGCCCAGCCTTCGTCGGTGGCCTCGTCGCGCTTCGTGATCCACGGCACGGTGTTCACCCAGATCACGAGCGGTACGCCAGCCGCCGCCTCGAGCTCCTTCAGCAGCCACGCCAGCTGCGTCGCGCCGAGCATCGTGCGAGCGGCAGCGGCGAGGTGCAGGGGTGACCGCGCCGATCGGTTGTCGGTCACCAGCACCCGGACGCGCCCCATCCAGAACGCCTGGTGGATGGCCGATTCGGGCGCTGGATCGAGCGGGTAGTGCGGCACGAAGGTGCGATACGAGGCCAGCGCCGCCGGCCGGCTGGGCGACGTGCCGTCGGAGTTGTCGGGGCCGTAGTCGTGGTCGTCCCAGGTGTAGGCCACCGGCACGTGGCGAAACAGCTGGCTCTGCGTGGGAGAGGTGAGCACTTCCTGATAGGCCCTGGCGAAGTGCGACTGGTCGTTGACCCGGATGTTGCGATAGTGCAGGTCGCCCATGTGGAAGAACAGGTCGGGCTGCCGCGCCAGCATGTGCGAGAAGACCGTGCTGCGCGACCCGCTGCTCGCACACGAGGCGAAGACCGCACGGAACGACATCGGGCCGTCCGCGAAGGTTCTGAAGGCGCCCGTCACCGGCGGCGTCCCTGCCGTGCCGACGACGTAGCGATAGCGGGTGCGGGGCTGGAGCGTGTCCAGCACGAAGGTGGCGACACCGTGAGCGTCGGCGACGGCGACCGTGGCGACTCCGGGTGCGCCATGCGCGGCGTCGGACGGCGCCGCCGACAGCTCGAGCACGGCGCCAGGCCGTGCGTGGGCCTTGATGGTCACCCCAGCGGCGGTGCAGGCCCCCATCCAGACCCAGTTCACCTCCGGCCGGCCACGCGCCCAGCCGCGGGCCTGTGCCAGCGCCGCCATCAGCAGAGCGACGAACGAACGCCGTGGAATCTGTCTCACCATGGGGTGGCGGGCTCGGCAGAGGCCATCTTACTCAACCTCGCGCCGCGCACGCGGCGTTCCCGCTATTGTTTCCTGTCGTCTGACTGCATTACCGTTGCGAGACGCGGGTCCGGCGCGGATCGGACGCGCCGGTCGCCGCATGCGCCGGTGGTGCAAACAGGAAAGGAACGCGATGACGGATCGCTATGGAGGGCTGATCGACGCCCTGTGGGAGCCCTCCCCGTTGGCTGCAGCGCCCCTGCCCCTCGACCCCGGCTTCCGCTTTCGGCTGGTGGCTCGAGGCGCGGAGGGCGAGCCGCCGGCCGGGGCCACCAGCGGACTGTCCGGCGCGGCTGGGGGCGTCTTGCAGGCGCTCGGCCACGACGCCCTGACCGCCCGCGAGCTCGCCGACGCTTGCGGGGCCGAAGGCGACGGCCTGTCCGCGATCCTGGACGGGCTCTACGGGCAGGCGGTCATCGAGATCGTGGGCGAGACTCCGGTGCCGGCGGGACCGTTCTACCGCCACATGGCGGCATACTCGCGCCGTGTCTCCTCAGCCCTCGACGTGCCCGGCCTGCGCGGCAGCATCGCCCGCAATGCGACGGACGCCGTCCTGCGCCTCGGCGCCTACGTCGAGGAATACCACTACATCCGGGCTGCCCCCACCTATGTGTCGCTCGCGGTATCGTCGGCCGCGACCGAGCGCCAGGCCCGAATCCTGTCGGAGTATCTCGCCGACGAGTTCTGGCACGACCGCTGGGTGAGGCAAGGGTTGCTGGCCGGGGGAATCGAGCCGGACGACCTGGACCGCGCCCAGCCCCTGCCCAGCACGGTGGCCTTGATGAACTTCCTGCGCTGGACCGCGGCCAGCGATCTGCCCGCGCTCTGCGTGTGCCTGGGCGCGACCGAGGGAACGCCCGCCAGCCTCCCCGACATCGCGCAGGAGTTCGACACCCTGCGATCGTCGGGAGTGCTGCCCGGGCCAGCCTTCGCGCCCTTCGAGATGCACGCGCGCATCGACGCCGAGCACAGCCACGGGTCCGTGTTCGCCGAAGTGTTTGCCGACGTGGAATCGGTGCTGCCGACCAGCCGGTACAGGATCAGGAACACGGTCTGGCAATACTGGTACGCCTATCGCGGTTTCTTCCAGGGCATCCTGGGTTACTACAGCGGGCGTCCGAGGCTCGACCTGCTGTGTTTCGGGGAACAGTCGCCGGCGTGAGCCGTTCACACGGCCGGCCGTATGGCGCTTGCCTCACATCGGCCCGGGAGGATACGATTCCGTCCGGCCCAATCCCCGACCGACATGATCCCCGGACCGCGCAGGCAGGAGTTTCCATCATGGCCCGCATCAAGATCGAAGACATTCCCGTGGAACGCGAACTGACCGACAGCGAGCTGGACCAGGTGTCCGGCGGCATCCTGATCGGCCTCAGCCAGCCGTCCCTGCTCCAGACCACGAGCCTTTACGGCTCGTTCAGCATCTCCATGATGCCGCTGGCCGGGATCACGGTCGCAGGCGTGCGCGGCTGACCGAAACTACGGAGACGAGCGTTCATGAGCCAACTCGCCAGCATCACGGCCGCCAAGATCGGCGGTCAGCCTGTGTCACTTCGGTCCCTGATCCACACGATGAAGATCACCGACCGGCTGGCCGACTTCCGCCATGCGGCCGATGACCTGATGATCCAGCAGGCGGCCGAACGGGAAGGCATCGCCCCGACCGACAAGGAGCTGCAGGCGGAGGCGGACAGCCTGCGGGTCGCCATGGGCTTGCACCAGGCCGCGGACACCCATGCATGGCTCGAGCGCCGCGGCATGAGCACGGAGGACTTCGAGACCTACGTGCTCCGCCTGCTCTCCGCGCGCAGGCTCAAGCAGAAGCTGACGGCCGACAAGGTGGAGGCCTACTTCATGGAGCATCGGCCTGCCTTCGACGCGGCACGCATCTCGCGCCTCGCCTTCGCTACGGAAGCGGCTGCCAAGGACGCGATGGACCAGATCAGGGCCGCCACGACCACGCTGGCCGCCCTCGCGGGCCGATTCCCCGCCGACTCGGCTTCCGCACCGGCCGACGGCGCCGGGTTCACGCTGCGCATGCACATGGATCCTCCGCTGGCAGCCGCCGTGTTCCGCGCCTCGCCGGGCCAGATCGTGGGGCCGGTCGGCACGACCCACGGCGCCCATGAGATCGCTCAGGTGCACGAGGTCCGGCGGGCCGAGCTGGACGAGCGCACCGCGGCGCTGGTGCAGGACATGCTGTTCGGTGTCTGGCTGCGCGGCGAGCGTGAACGCACTGGGATCGAGGTGCAGGTCGCGGGCCTCGTCGCCTGATGGAACCGACCCCGCTCGCGGGGCCGGTCGCACCGGGGCCATCGCGTGCCCATCCCCATGACCTCGGACGCCGACCTGTTCCTCGTCGGTTGCGGGCTTCGCGCCCTCGATCACCTGACGCGGGAGGCAGACCGCTGCCTGCGGGGCGCCCGCGTCATCTTCCATTCCATCTACAGCCGCGACCTCCTGGCGGAACTGCGCGGGCTCAATCCGGGGGCCCGGCTGGTGTCGCAGGAGGACGGCGAGTATGTCGTCGGCCAGTACCGTCCCGACATGTATCGGCGCATCGCCGACCGTGCCCTGGACGAGGCGCGGAAGGAACCGGGAGTGGTGGTGCTGCATCCGGGCAGCGTGATGGTCGTGGACGCGATCGCCCGGCGTCTGGTGGCGCGCTCGGTCGACCTGGGCCTTCGTGTCGCGGTCCTGCCGGGGATCTCCTCCGTGGAGTTCGTGCTCGCGCAGATGGGCTGGGACCTCGCTGAGGGTCTGCAGGTGATCCTGGCCCAGAACCTGGTGCTCCACCGCCGGCGCCTGGACCCGCTCCAGGCCGCCGTCGTCATTCAGCCCGGCTACTACGACACCCGCTGGTTCGCCGGCGCTCCCAAGGCGCTGCCGCGACGCTTCGATGCGTTGCAGGCCCAGCTGGCTCTTTCACACCCGCCCGACGCACCGATGGCTCTGGTGCTGGCGCCCGTCGCCGCCGATGAGTCGGCGCACGTGCTGTGGTTCCGGCTCGGGCGCATGGGCGAGCTGGCGCCGGCGATCTCGCCGTTCCACTCGCTGTTCGTTCCGCCGCTGTCCCGGCCCGCCGAGGACCCGGATTTCGCGCGCCGCATCGATTCGTGGGAGGCCCTGCTCGATTGCGTGAGCGTCGACGACTACGGTCTGCCGCGCCAGGACGATCCCCGGTGCTGGTTCGACGGGTCGCTCGCGGGCGTCTCCGCCGAAATCCGGAGCGAGGCGGAGGCGCTGGCGGCCGCGTGGCCCCGGCGCCGTTCGGCCATCGCGCCGCCGGTGGAAGCCCTGTGACCTCCGCGGCGATGCGCGACGCCTACGAGCGCGACGGCTACCTCGTGGTGCCCGGCGCGCTGGACGAAGCGGTGCTCGAAGCCATGCGCGCCCTCGTCGAAGGACAGGTGGACGATTACGCCCGGGAACTCCAGCGCCGCGGCAAGGTGACGGATTTGAAGCGCGGCCTCCCCTTCGCCCGGCGCCTGGCCGTGCTGCTGGACGGCACCGGCATCACGCTGCGCAAGTGGAACTCCTTCCTGTTCTGCCGCGAGGTCTACGACATCGTGACCAGCCCACGCCTGGTGAAGGCGCTCACCGCGGTGCTGGGGCCCGAGGTACGCTTCCACGGCGACTACCAGCTCACTCCCAAGCTCCCGGGCAGTGAGCTGCAGGCCTTTCCCTGGCACCAGGACACGCTGTACTACGGGCGTCCCTCGCAGCACCTTCACATCGTCACCGTCTGGCTGCCGCTGGTGGAGGCGAGCGAGGAGAACGGCTGCCTGCAGCTCCTGCCTGGCAGCCACCGCTGGGGCCTGCTCGAAGGCGTGCGCGGCGCGGACATGAACGTGCATCCGGTCGAGGACGTCGCCGCCCGCGGGACGCCGGTGGCCGTCCCGATGAGCCCGGGCGACGTCATCCTGATCAGCAACCTGACCTTCCACGCCAGTCACGTGAACCGCACCGGCGAGGTGCGGTGGAGCATGGACCTCGGATTCAGCGCGACGCCGGGGGACGAGCCCGTCGCGCCGGAGGTCCGCGCGTCCCGGGATTTCATCGACAAGGCCCTGCGCATCGGGGACCGCACGCCGCTGCAGGTGGCGAGCGCGGACCCGAGCCGGATCGAATCCTTCGCGGACTGGGAGCGGCGCCATCGGAGTGCCTGACGGCGAGGAGACACGCGTGCACGAAGACTACATCGTCATCCCCCTGGACCTGCCGCCGCTGCCCGTATCCGTCGAGGCCATGCGCGCGTTCACCCAGAGCCGCTGCGAGGAATGCGCCTTCAACGGAGACCTCGTGCGCTACGTGCTTTACCACGCCCGCAAGCCGGTGCTGGACGGCGAGCTGGTGCTCTACCCCTCCGACCCGCGGCTGGCGGACATTCCCCAGGGCACCCCGTTCGATTGGGACCCGGAGTTCCGGCGCCGCTTTCCCGAACTGGTGGACTGGGTGGACGCGCTGCCATTTCGCCGCATCCACGACTTCAGCCTGGTGACCCAGAACTCGTCCGTCGCCGAGCACCTCGACGTCTTCGGCGAGAACAACTCCATCACCTGGTACGAGACCTTCCGGACGGTAGAGCCCATGTACTACCGGATCATCTTCTGCCACCCGGACGACGTGATCACCCGCAACCGCTGCTTTTACGTCACCACCGAGTTCGGCGGCGAGCGCCACTGGGTGCGCCTGCCCGAAGGCGTCAACGCCATCGCGATGGGCGGCTCCACCTGCTACCACGGGGCCCACCACAATCCCGGCCACTACAAGACCACGGGAGTCCTCTACGGAGACCTCGATCCGCGCCGCCACTGGGACCTCCTCGCTCAGTCCCTCGCGCGCTATGGGGACCACGCCGTGCGCACGCCCCGACCGGGCCCGGTGGACGGCCCGGGTGCCGCCATGCCCTACGGCGGCGCGGCGTACCACGGCCAGGGCTGACTGTCAGTCCTTGTACGGGTCGACCTCGTCCGCCTTCGCCATCACCACGATCAGCGGGCGCAGCGTGTGGACCACTTCGATCGTCGGCCCCTGGGCCGCGAGCACCTCCGGCAGCCGCCGGTAGACGTGCGGGCTCTCGTCCAGTCCGCCGCCCCGCAGGATGACGCCCTTCCGGGACACCCACTCGCGCATCATCTGTGGCGTGATCGCGCCGCCCCGTCCCCGCTCGCGCCCGTAGCGCGGGCCCGCCGCCTGCGTGCGCGACATCACGCGGCCGGCGCCGTGGACGGTGGAGAACAGCGCGTCACGCTGGCGCGCCGCGGTGCCCGACCCCGGCTTCGCCGCCGCCCCCTGCACGATCACGGCATCGTCGCCCATCGAGCCGCCGATGAAGCCGCGCTGGCCCCTCCGGCCGCACCGGCGATCGCGCACTTCCCTTTCATCCTGTTCGTCGTGTTCGCCGGCGTCCTGGTGACTTCCCGATCACCACCAACGTGTCGCTGGTCGGTGACGAATACCTGGCCGAGATCGAGGCGGAGGCCGAGCTCCCGTATGCGTGGTCAGGCGGTACTGTCCGCCAAGCCATGCTCAGCCACCACGCAGAACGACGGCCCGCGCGGATTGACGCGGTCCTCGAAACCAATCTCGCGAATGGTGCCGAACCCGAAGTGGGCGAGGCAAGCGAGGATATCCTCGCGCGACATCCAGTTCGAGGTCGGTCGCGTCCCGCCGCAGTAGTCGTCCGCGAACAACACGTCGCCGTACTCCTGCTGGTGCTGGGTATAGACGAAGTCCTCGAACTCCGTCCGCACGTGGCCGACGAAGTTGTCGGCAAAGACGCCCTGTGCACACAGCGCCGCGTCGTAGTAGTGCGTCCACAGCACCAGCCGCCGGGCGCGCCGGCTGATGGCGGCGATCAGCCCGGCGGGGTTCTCCATGTGATACAGCACACCGCTCGCCAGGCACAGGTCAAACGACTGGTCGCCCTGGCGCAGGAACTCGACGATATCGCCGTGCAGGAAGGTGGCGCGCCCGAAACCGACCACCTCACGGGCGACCAGGCACTTCAGGTAATTGTGTCGATTCCCCTCGACGGCCACGACCGTGGCGCCGCGTTGCGCCAGCATGCAGGTGTGGGCCCCCTCGAGCGGACCGAGCTCGACCACCTGTTGCCCGTGCAGGTCGCCGACCACCCCGAGCGCCCATGCGATGCGGGGATCCTCGAACAGTCCGATGGCACCGGCGCTCACGCACGCCGTCTCTGGAAACCGGCTGATCCAGTCGCCTTTGAAGATGTCGATGGCGGTCTGCGCGGACGGTGCCCCGTGAGCGAACTTGGCCAGCGACTCGCGCTCGACGACCACCGGTGAGCCTGTCAGCGCGACGCCGGTACCTGAGAACTGCACGTGGACGCGCTGGTCACGTCGCGCGCGCAGACGGCGCGGTGTCACGAACTCGAAGCGATGGCGACCGTTGCCGATTCCGGCCGCCACCAGGTCCTTTCCGAAAACGTCGGCCGGCACCGTCGCCAGCAGCTGCGTGCCCTCGAAAATGTCGACGAAGACCGGCGTGTCGGGCCGCGACGCATCCCACGCCCACCCCGAAACAACCCCCTCGCTGGTGCGGTCCAGGTGTCCCCGAAACGCGGCCGCCGATAGCGGACGGTCCGCGGGTGGCAGCGTCAGCGGCGAGCCGCCGAGGTGGACGCCAGTTCCGGCCACCCGCACGTCGATGAGACGTGCCGTGCCAGCGTCGGATGGGGGCAGCCTGAACAGGAACCGATGACGGCCATCACCGATGCCGGCAGCCAGGAGGTCGGCTCCGAACCGGTCTGCCGGTACGGTGGCCAGCCACGCTCCGTTCTCGTGCACCTCGACGTCGACCGTGCGGACTGGGTCGTTCGGGTTCCAGGCCCAGCCGCTCAGCGTCTCCGAGGTGCCGGTGTCCAGGTGTCCCTGTCCTTCGGGCGTTGCTGCGGCCATCGATCCCTCCGTGCGGTTCGACTATAGACGATCGCCCCCGGGCGGGCTGGTGCGGTCAGGTGCCGTCGGGACCGAAGTGCGGACGCCCTCAGTAGAGCACGGAGCCCGCGTCGGCGTCGTACAACTCTCCGCTCACGGAGGGGGGGAGCCCCGACCAGCCGATTGAAACGGTTGCGGCTGTGCCCGCGAGCGTGTGCCAGAACCACAACCGATCGAGCCGCACGTGGTACGCCCCTTCGCCCGGGGTGGTCGCCAGGGTCACACCGAACTCCTGTCCGGTCACGTTCAGCGTAAAGGCCAGTCGTCCACCAATCCAGTCGGCCGGCGTGCTGAGCCGCAGGTAGCGGGCGCACGGCTCCTGGCTGCAGCGTGCGAGCCGGTCGGCCCTCGACGCTGCCGGCAGGAAGCCCAGCTCGACCATCGACCCCAGCTGCGCTCGCCAGAACGCCAGGGCCGGGCCCTCATCCGCCCGGCGTCGACGGAGCATCTCGAAGCGACCGGAGCTGCCCGCCGGCACGAAGTCGCGGACGATCGTCCCGTAAATGAGCGGGACGCGCACCGCGCTCGGCACACTGTCGGAGATCAGGCCGGCGGTATTGAGCGCCACGAAGTCCGGGGTGTGCCGCTCGATCCACGCCACGACGCGGTG
The DNA here is from genome assembly GCA_963721715.1 of uncultured Acidobacteriota bacterium. GTDB lineage: Bacteria > Acidobacteriota > Vicinamibacteria > Vicinamibacterales > UBA2999 > VFZN01. The sequence goes on from CAVRKI010000002.1 coordinate 128,421, forward strand.
CTGCTCCTCCAGGGGCGACGCGTTGTACTCGTTGGTGATCCACGGCGGATCCTGGCCGAGCAGCGCGTAGAGGATGGGCGCGTCCCCCAGGACGAACACCATGAATGGCGCGCCCCTCGCGGCGCTCCGCAGCCATGCCGCCGCCTGCTGCTCTTCCTGATGGTTGGCAAATCGCGCGGGCGTGAACCGCTGTTGCCGCGCCTGGGCGAACGCGTCGCCACCGCTCGCCAGCAGCCACGCATCGTCAGCGAGCAGACGAGGCAGCTGCGCAACCCGGTTCGCGAGCCGGGCGCCGATGCCTGGTTCGAGGAGCGGCGTGGCCGCCAACCCGGCAACCAGGCCGAGCGCGGCCATGGACGGCCACCGGCGCGAACCGTCGCGCACCGCGCCGTAGAGGACGAGCCCCACCACGAGGTTGCCGAGGTACCTGGAACTCCCCCCACGGCCGCACGAGGTGTTTCTGGAGCATCATCCAGCCGACCAGGCCGGTACCCACCAGCACGTCGGCCGCCAGGCGCTGCGATTCGCCGCGCGCCAACCAGCGTTCGCACACCCCCGCGCCCACGAACACGAATGGCAGCACCACGACGACGAACGGTGGCAAGGTGGGCTGCCAGAGCGACTGCGCGATGTCGGTGGGAATGGCGCCGTAGACAGCGTGGGCTGGCAAACTGGCGTAGAAGGCAATGGTGCCGGCCAGCTGCCCCGTGCTCCACCAGACACCGAGGGCGGCCAACAGCGTCAGGCCGGGAACGAGGAAGTCGTCGAGCACGCGTGAGGCCCGCGCCCACCGCGCTGTGCCCGAGCCGAGCGCGAGGTCAAGCGCCACCTGAACCAGACACGCCGGGGCGGCGTACACCAGCTGCTCGGGATAGACAAAGATGCCAAGGCCGCACAGCAGCCAGAGGCAGAGCCGGGCCCCCTGCCAGCGGCCCGCGTCGGCGCGAATGGCGGCGTGGGCCAGGACGATGGCCACCGACAGCAGATACCGGGAGGTCTGCTGGAAGACGCCGAGGAACTCACCCAGACCGATGAGCACCAGCAGCCCTGTGGCCACGGCCAGTCGCCCCCCGGCGGCCACGGCCATCGCGTAGAGCAGGCCGCCGTACATGAGGCCCTGATACAGCCACTGCGTCAGGCCCCCCCACGGCGCCGGCCGATCGAACAGGTAGGTGCCGCCGTACGGGAACCAGTACTCGCGCAGCGCATGCATCCCGCGATGCGCCAGGCTCTGCCAGAGCACCACGTTGTCCATGTCCCAATGCGGCGCGAACACGCCGGTCGTGGCCGCGGCTATCTGTGCCGGGAAGTCGGGCGCCAGGACCAGCAGCATCACGCCAACGACCGTGGCGAACACGGCGGGCGGCACGACCTGCGAGACGGCGCCGGCGGGCTCGGCCGCGGCCAGCGACTCCCGGCGCCGGCGTGCTCGTCCGACCTGCGCCACCGCCGCGGCCAGCGCGATGGTGCACACGAGCGCCACTTGCATCGCCGCCCGGTTGGCCGGTGCGGAGCGGCCCGCGTAGGTGGCGAGGCTGACCGCGAGTGTTGGCGGGTCGAGCCGCGGGTCGATCGCGAGCACCAGGGGCGCGACGAACAGGACCACGGCGACCGAGACTACGGCGACGACGGCGGCAGGCCATCGGGACCATCCGCCAGCGACCAGCAGGACGCCGGACGCGATGAGCACCAGCGACGGCCAGGTCGCCTGCGCCGAACGCCACGGGGCGAGAGCGGCGCGCACATAGTCGAGCGCGCCGTCGGCCACGCTGATGTCGACATCGCGGAAGAGAATCGGATTGGCCGAGGTCGCGCGGTAGCCGGCGCACCCGGCCGGCGCGTCACCGGCGGTCACATCCACGCCGCCCCAGGTGTCTGCCGAAAGCGGCCCCACCTGCACCACGGGGCCGTCATCGTCCGTCAGGGAAAAGCCGCAGATGAGGATGGCTGCGTCGCGGGCGTCGGTGGGGTCGAGGCGGAGCCGGCTGATGTGGGTGTAGGCGCCGGAGAACGTGTAGACGCGGCGGCTGCCCGGCTCGAGCGCCGCCCGCAACGGAGGCAGCGTCTCGTCGTTGACGTAGAGATGGACACGGGTGCCGGCGCTCACCTGCATGTCGACGGACAGCTGGACGACGGTGGCGCTGGTGTTCCAGCGGGTGGCGGCGATGGCGGAGAAGCCGACAATGGCGGCCAGCAGGGCCGCCGGCAGGCCTCGCACCCGAACCCTGCGGGCCTGTTGGCTCAAAGAGGTCGACATCCACCCAAGAGGATATGCGAAGCGGTCTGTGGACTCTGAACGTCACGGTGGCAGCCTTCCAGGGGTTGTTCTCGACCCAGTGACCGGCGCGAGCGCGGCACGAGAGCGAGCAGCTCCGCCAGGCCCAGCCCGCCAGCGCCTGATACGGGCCGTGATACCCTTCGCCGCACCATGAACATCCTGCTGCTCGGCACCGGCATGCAGGGCAGGGCGGCACTGCACGATCTGGCCGCGAGCCCGGCCGTCTCGCGCGTGGTGGCGGCCGACGGCGACCTCGCCGGCCTGCAGGCGTACGTGCGGGCTCGCCACTACGGCGACAAGGTCGTTTGCGCCGGCATCGACGCTCGCGACTCCGCCGCGATCGATCGACTGATGGCGGACCAGGTCGATGTCGCCGTCGATCTGCTGCCGGTGCCCTTCATCGGGGCGGTGGCGGCGTCGGCGGTCGCGCACGGCGTTCACCTGGTCAACACCTTCTACGTCACGCCTGAACTCGCGAGGCTGGCCGGCGAGGCCGAGGCGCGGGGTGTGACGTTGCTGCCCGAGCTTGGCATGGACCCCGGCATCGATCTCCTCATGCTCGGCGACATGGTGCGCGGGATGGACGAGGTGACCGAGATCCTGAGCTACGGCGCGGGCATCCCCGAACCGGCGGCGGCCGACAACGCCATCAAGTACAAGGTGAGCTGGACGTTCGAGGGCGTGCTGCGCTCGTACCTCCGGCCTGCGCGCCTGGTGACTGACGGCCGCGCGATAGAGCTGTCGGATCACGTGCAGTTCCAACCCCAGCACATTCATCATGTCGACGTGGAAGGCGTTGGTTCGCTCGAGGCGTTTCCGAACGGCGACGCGGTGTCGTACGTGCGTCAGCTCGGTCTCGACGAGCGGCGCGTTCGCCGCGCCGGCCGCTATGCATTGCGATACCCGGGACACTGCGCGTTCTGGTCGGTCATGGTCGACCTGCACCTGCTCGATGACGACACCGTTGCCGTGGGCGGCGTGGCGGTGAATCGACGCAAGTACCTGGCGGCGGCCCTGGAGCCACAACTTCAGTACGGCCAGCACGAGCGCGACCTGGCGATCATTCGCGTCGAGGTCGCCGGTCGTCGCGGCGGCGTGCCGGTGCGCCTCGTGCGGGAGGTGATCGACCGGCGCGATCTCGCCTCGGGGCTGACCGCGATGAGCCGCACCGTGGGGTTCACGGCCAGCATCGGCGCGCAGCTCATCGCCAACGGCACGATCACGAAACGCGGTCTGCTCTCGCCGGTGACCGACGTGCCCTACGACACCTTCGCTGCCGCGCTCGCGTCTCGCGGCATCATCATCGCGACGCGCGAGGAGCGCGAGAGCATCAGCTGAGCCATGTTGTCCCTGGTCCCGGTCCTCGTGGCGCTGGTGCTGGCGTTCTGGACCAGGAACGCGGCGTTCGCGCTCTTCGTCGGGTGTCTCGTTGGCGGCATCATCGCCGGTTTCGATCCCGCCACCGGTCTGGTGCAGATCTTCCAGCAGGCGCTCGGCAACGCCGACTTCATCTGGGTCATGCTGATCGAAGTCGCGGTCGGCGTGATGATCGCGTTCTACCTGAGGGCCGGCGTCATCGCCGGGTTTGCCGACTGGGCCTCGCCGCGCGTCCGGTCGCGGCGCTCGGCCAAGGGTTTTGCCTGGGGCCTGGGGCTGTTCATCTTCTTCAGCGACTACTTCAGCCCGCTCTTCAGCGGTCCGATCGCCAGGCCGCTGACCGACCGCCAACGGGTGTCGCGAGAAAAGCTCGCGTATCTGCTCGATTCGGGCAGCGCGCCGGTCGCCGCGCTGGTGCCGATCAGCGCGTGGGCGGTCTACGTGGCGGGCTTGCTGAAGGGCCACGGTCCCATCGACACGGTCGAGGCCGGCATGACCGTGTTCATCCGGGCCGTGCCATACAACTTCTACGGCTGGCTCGCCGTCAGCCTGGCGGGGCTCGTGGCGTTCGAGCTGGTGCCAGACATCGGCCCGATGCGAACCGCGGAGCGGCGCGCTCGCGACGAGGGCAAGGTCCTCCGCGACGGAGCCACGCCGTTGACCGGGCAGGAACTCGACGACATCGAGCCGCGTCCGTCCGCTCGCCAAAGCCTGGCGCTCTATCTGGTCGTGCCGGTGCTCCTCGTCCTTGGCGTTGCCATCGGGACGTTCGCGCTCCTCGGGTCGGCGAAGATTCTCGAGGCGTTTCTCGCCGCGGTGTTCTATCAGGCCGTGGCGATGAGCCTCGGCGGGCATTTCGCCAGCGTGGACGATGCCGTGAGTGTCGCCACGCAGGGGATCAAGGGCGTGCTGCCCGCGATCATCATCCTGGCGCTCGCCTATGCCATCAACGCGGTGTCGAAGTCGCTCGGCGCGCAGGACTACGTCGTCGCGCTCACGAGGGACTGGATGGTCGCCGGCACGATTCCCGTCGTCGTGTTCCTGACCGGCGCGGCGATGTCGTTCTTCACGGGGACATCCTGGGGCACCTACGCGCTGATCACGCCCTTCGCGCTGCCGCTTGCGCTGGAGGCCTCGGGCGGCATGGTGGATGCGGGCGTGCTCGTGACCGTGGGCGCCATCGTCTCGGGCGGCCTGTTCGGCGACCACTGTTCGCCGGTGTCGGACACGACCTGTCTGTCGTCGTTCGGCGCGGCCTCGGATCACATGGACCACGTCACGACGCAGTTGCCGTACGCGCTTGTTGCCGGCGTGCTGTCAGCGGCGCTCTATGTCATTGCTGGGTGGCTCGCCGCCTGACGGCTCGTCGGCAGGCAGGCGCGCGGCCGGCGGTCTCCGCGTACGGTCACCGCAACGCCCAGGGGATGGCGGTGCATCGGGACTGCCCGGCGCTTCGCCAGTTGGTCCATGGTCTTTGACCATGGTATGTTTCCACCATGGACGAGATCGCGGTCTCCAAGTTCAAGGCCACGTGCCTCGCGGCACTGAATCGGGTTCGGCGCACGGGCCGGCCGCTGCGCGTCACGCGCTTCGGCCGCCCGCTGGCGGACGTCGTGCCGGCGCAGCCCGAGGCTCGGGAAACCGCCTGGCTCGGCGCCATGCAGGGCCGTGGACGCGTGACGGGCGACCTGGTGGCGCCGGTGGTGGACGCCAGCGAGTGGGATGTGCTCCGGTGAAGCTGCTGCTCGATACCCACATCTGGCTCTGGAGCCTGCTCGAGCCTGCACGGCTGTCACCGAAGGTGGCCGCGGCCCTCGCGAGTACCGGACACCGAGCGCTGGCTGTCGCCCCTGAGCGTGTGGGAGGCGCTGCTGCTCATCGAGCGTAACCGCCTCGAGGTGGACCGCCCCGGCGAAGCCTGGGTGCGCGAAGCGCTCGAACGCGCGCCCATTACCGAGGCGCCGGTCACCCGCGAGGTGGCGATCGCCAGCCGAGCCCTCAAGACGCGCCACCGCGACCCGGTCGATCGCTTTCTGGTGGCCACCTCGGCGGTGTTCGAGCTGACGCTCGTCACCGCGGACCTCACGTTGCTGGCCCTGAAGGGCGTCAAACTACTGCCCAACCGCCCGGTTCGCGGCCGCAAGTAGGACGGCGATCGTCACCCGCGGCGAGGACTCGCGTCCTACTGCGCGGACCCGGGCTTCGCCGGCATCGGCTTGCGCGGCAGCTTCTCCGGCGCGTTCGCCGCGTACCACGCGAACACCGCCGCCACCGCGCCCTGCTGCTTCAGATCGTCCGGCTGGATGCGATCGAACGTGTCCATGTTCGAGTGGTGCGTGCGCGACTGGTACTCCAGCCGCTCCTGGATGAACTGGAAGCCGGGCAGGCCGGCCGCGTCGAACGGCACGTGATCGGTGGAGGTGACGCTGCGCGGGCTCACGGCCTTGAAGCCCAGTTCCTTCAGGGCCTGGCCCCACTCGCCGAACTGCTTGATCGCGCCCAGATTGCCCTGGCCCCACACCCCGAGGATGCGGCCGGTGCCGTTGTCGAGATTGAAGTAGGCCGCCAGCTTGTCGTGCTCCGGCTTCACGGTGCCGGTCGCGGCGTCGTAGAAGTGCTGCTGCACGTAGGCGCGCGAGCCGAGCAGCCCTTGTTCCTCCGCCGCCCACAGCGCGACCCGAATCGTGCGGCGCGGCTTCAGTCCGAGCGCCTGAATCACGCGCACGGCTTCCATCATCGCCGCCGATCCGGTGGCGTTGTCGGTGGCGCCGCCGGCGTAGGGGTAGCTGTCGAAGTGCGCGCCGAGCATCACGATCTCCGAGGCCAGATCGGTTCCAGGAATCTCCGCGATGGTGTTGATGCCGTTGCCGCCCGCGGCGGTCTCGGGGTGGAACGTCGTCTTGATGTTCACTTCCATCCGCACTGGCTGACCACGCTCGATGAGGCGCGCCACGCGGTTGTAGTGCTCCACTGCCAGTGTTGCCGACGGCACCGGCTGCGGCGCCTGGGCGTCGCGGCTGCCGCCGTTGCTGGGGAAGATCGTGCCGCCGTCCACACGGCGCTGCATCCACGACAGATCGCTGCCGCCCGGCGTCTCGTCTCCGTCGCTGCCGCGCTCGAGCAGCACCGCGACGCCTTCGTCGACGAGGAACTTCGGCAGCGACTGTTGGAAGGCCAGCGCCGTGCGCTGCGTCTCGGTCGGCGCGGGACGCGGTGTCGTCACCGGTTCGGGCACCGTCATCGCCTCGTTCCATTCGGCGTCGCCCATGCGCAGGATGATGCGGCCGTCGAGCATCCGCACCGCGCGCGGTGCCTGCATGATGACGATCTTGCCGCGCAGCTGGCCTTTGTACTTCGCCAGGTCGGCCTCGTTCGTCGCCTTGACGTGCACGACATCGGCGAGCACCGGGCCGTTGGTGGACGGAGAGTACCAGCGCGGCTGGCCGATGAAGGCCTGCGACTGTGGCGTCACCAGGTGCACCGAGAAGCGATCGATGGTCCAGCCCTGGCCGAACGCGAAGCGTTCCTGGTGGACGTTCTTCAGGCCCCACTCGGTGAAGCGCTTCATCGCCCAGTCCGACGCCTGGCTGAAGCCTGGCGAACCGGTGGGGCGTGGCCCGTAAACCTCCGACAGCCACCACGCGTGATCCACGGCCTGCGACCGTTGGATCGCCTCCGTCCGGATCCGTTCGATGGTGGCCGCGTCGGTCCCCGGCGCTCCTGCGGGCCGGGCCGGCGACTGGGCCGACAAGGTGGCGGTGACGACGAGAAGGGTGGCGAGCGTGATGACCTGTTTCATGGGTGTGTTGGCGTAGAGTCAGGGAGCATCTTCGCATACAGCCCGCGCGGGGCGGAGATCGGCGTCGACAGGGCTGGCTGGCGTCCTGACCGGCACTCGTCTGCGGTTTCGTGTGACACTGGACGGGCCCTTGCTTGCTGCTTTCGATGACAGCCGATCGAACGCGTCGGCGAAACCCCAGTAAATCGGCCTGTCCGGTCGCTGGCCGTCAACTTGCAGATGAGCCGCCGGCCGTTGCCGCCCGTCCTCTTCTGGCAGCGTCTCAGGAGGATCGTGTGCGAGTACGAATGAACCCGTGGACCGTATGTGTCGTGATGGCGCTGGCCTTGTCGAGCGCCGCGTGTGGCGGCGGCAGCGACACGCCCACCAGTCCGACCACCAGCACTCCCACCGTCGTGGACACCTACAACGGCACCATCGCCATCGGCGGCACCGCGACCCACGCCTTCCCGACTTCGTCCGGCGGTACCATCAGCATCCTGATCGAGAGCCTTGGCCCGGTGAGCACGCAGGCGGTGGCACTGGGCGTGGGTGTGTGGGACGGCGCGTCGTGCACCCTCGCCCTTTCTACCAGTGCCGCGACGCAGGGGCTGACCTACGAGGCCACCACCAACGCGCTCGGCAACTACTGCATCACGCTGTCGGATCCAGGCACGTTCACGGAGCCGAACACCTACCAGGTCCGCGTCACGCACCCGCAGGGGTGAGGTCAGCCAAGACCCACGACCTAAGACCCAAGTCCTAAGATCTCAGCCCGAGCATCTGATTCAGCTCCGGAAACAGCAACTGCGGCAGCGACAGCAGCGACCGCGTGGCGCTGTCGAAGCCGGTGGCCCGCTCGAAGCGCGCCACCGTGGCCAGTGCCTCGTCCAGCGATTCCTTGTGCGTGGCCTCGAACTCCACGCAGCGCACCCTGCGTGACGCGGTGAAGGCCTCGTAGTAGACCACCTCGCAGCCGGGGAGGTACCACACCTCCAGCATCTTGTGCAGCGTCCCCCGCCAGATCACGCCGAGCTGGTCGATGAAGGCGTCCACCTGCGCATCCTGATTTCCCCGATGGTGCCCGAGGTCGATGTTCACCTCGACGCGCACTTCGGGATCGCTCCCGATGTTCTTCACCGTCAGCTGATGCACCTCGGCGTCGAAGCGATGCCGGAACAGGATGCGCCGCGCCAGGCCGCCCTCGGTGAGGAAGAAACGGTCGCGCACGCTGATCGCGTTCGTCTTCCCGGGGCCGAGCGCCGACAGCCGCCGCCTGAAGGTCTCCAGGTCGAACTGCTCATCGACGATGAACTTGTGTTCGATCTCCTTGAAGCGGAGTTCGTCCGAGGTGGTGGTCGAGTGATGGTCCATGATGCCGAGGGTCCCTACATCCAGCGCTTGAACCGCCCGAGTCGTCGTCTGCGTTGCTTGAGCCGTGGCGAAAGAGCGTCGAGCGCCTGCGGAGTGACCAGCGTGTTGTCCGGGTGCTGTCGCAGCTCCGCGAAGATGTCCCTGGCCGGCTGAATCGCCCTGGCGTCTCGGCTGACCAGCATCGCTTCCGCCAGCCGATCGTGCGCGGCGTGCTCGAAGTTGTAGCTGCCGAACGCCACCCAGTCATCGTCTATCAGTACGACCTTGGAGTGCTCGCCGTGCACGTTCTCGTACACGGCCACCCCGGCCGGCAGCAGCCGATCGTAGTGGGCCGCCGCGGCGATCCAGGCTAGATCCGTGGCCGGCAGGGCGTCGCGGTGCGAGTGATGCACTTCGACCTGCACGCCACGCCTTGCCGCCGAGACCAGCGCCGAGACGAGCGGCTCGACGGGCTTGAAATAGAAACTGGTCATCGCGATGGAGCGGCGCGCGGCGGCAATGCGGTCGATGAAGCGATCCGTGACGACGTTGGCGCCGCGCCAGCCGAGCGGTCCCAGCAGCCCCTGGTGCGTGTTGGGGTTGCACAGCCAGTAGTCGAGCAGGATGTCCGCCGGGCCCGAGCCCGCCGGCCCGGCCGCTGGCGGCGCGGTCACTGCGGTCACCGCGCTCAGCGCGCGCAGATGAACATCATCCACGATGCCGCCGATCTCACGGTAGCTTTCGAGCAGCACCCGCGCCACGGGGCCACGAAGCGCCACCGAGTACTCGTTCCATTTCTCGAACGACGAGTGGCTGAGGTTGCTGCTGCCGAAGATCGCCTCGCCGGCCTCGGACACCTGAATCTTCACGTGCTGACCGCCGCCCAGCCATCGCTGCACGCGATGCCGCGGCCGATATGTCGTCACCACGCCGCCCAGCCGCCTCAGGTCGTCCAGCAGCGCGGCGAGCGCGGCGCGATCCGCCGCGGTCATCAGCACGCCGCCCAGCGCCTGGCCGAAGCCGTCGATCAGCAGGTTGACGGCGACGCCCCGGCGTTGCGCCTCGATCAGCGCGGTCAGCATGCCGATACCGTAGGCGTCGTACTCAACGTAGTAGGTGGACAGGTACAGGAACGATCGCGCCTCCCGCACCATTGCCAGGCGCCGGTCCCATTCGGCGGCCCTGTCCCACAGCGGCACCAGGGCGGAGGCGGAGGTCATGCGGCTAGAGACGATAGCCGCCGGCGACGTCGATGTTCACGCCGGTCACGTAGGTTGCGTCGAGCAGGTACTCCACGGCCTGCGCGATGTCCTGCAGCGCGCCGGCGCGCCCGAGCGGGACCCACTGGCCGATCTCGTCTGCTGACGGCAGGTCGACGGAGTTCTCGAGCTGCCCAGGCGACACCATGTTGACGCGCACGTGCTGCGGCGCATACGCGGCGGCCAGGGCGCGCGTCAGCACCAGCAGGCCGGTCTTGCTGACGTAGTAGTCGGTGCCGTGCACGTTCGCGCGAATACCTTCGAGGCCGGCCATCCCGATGTTGACGATGTCGCCGCCGCTGGCCATCAGCGGCAGCGCGTGATGGCAGCAGTAGTAGGCGCCGGAGAGATTGGTGGCGATGGTGGCGTCCCACACCTCCGGGTTCAACTTCGTCACGTGCTGAGGGTTGTAGTTGCCGACGTTGTTCACCAGCAGATCGACGCGGCCTTCGACGTTGGCGATGTCCGCGAACACGGCGGCCACCTGCGCTTCCACCGCGACGTCCACGGCGTGAACGCGGGCCTGGCGGCCCGTCGCGGCAATCTCCTGCGCCAACGATCGCGCGTCGGCCTCGGACTCGCGGTAGAGGATGGCGATGTCGAAACCGCGGCGGGCGAGGGCCAGGCACAGATGGCGGCCGAGGCGCCGGGCGCCGCCCGTCACCACGGCCAGGGGCGCGCTCGCCGCCTGCTGCCCGCTCACGCCCGGGTCCGCTCCACGCGCACGAACGAGCAGGCCGCGGCCGGCACGGCGGCGGGCTTGCGGATCTCCAGCTTCACGCGCGTCGCCACCGGCACCTGGGCCAGCAGCATCGCCGCGGTCTCTTCGGCCATCGTCTCGATCAGCTGGAAGCCGCGTCGCTCCGCAAGCTGGGTGATGGCTCTTGCCACGCCGTCGTAGTCCACGGCGTCGGCAATGGCGTCGGAGGCGGCCGCGGCGGCGAAGTCGTAATCGAGCTCGACGTCCACGATCACCGACTGGCGGACCTTGCGCTCGTGCTCGTAGATGCCGACGATGCAGTCGACGCGGAGGGCCTGCAGGCCTGTGGTTCCGATCATCGTGTCCTCAATCCTTGCTCATTCGCTGCGGGTTCGAGCGTCGCGAGGTCCGCTCGCGTCTTCTGGTGCACTGTCGGGCAACCGCCGAACCATCCGTCGCCCGCCAGACCGCTCGGTCGCCCGGTCAACTGCTCCATCCGCGATGACAAGCGCCCGGGCCAACTCGCGTCGTCGCTCGCGCTCGAACAGGCCGAGTGCTGGCGGATGACGCCGTTGTCGGACCGCGCACGGGCGACCTCGCACGGTCTGTCGGCCACCGGCTGGATTGTCGGCGCCGTTCGTTTCACACGCGAACCGGCGCGCCGCCTCGCCCTGGCAACCGCCGAACCAACCCTCGCCCGCCGCCCTGCTCGTCGGCCCGCACCAGCGCGCACCACCCCGCACCCCTCGCGCACCCCACCCGCACCCCGCGCACCCCACCCGCGCCTGCGCGCACCATCCGCACCCGGGCGCACCACCCCGCACCCCTCGCGCACCCCACCCGCACCCCGCGCACCCTGCGGACCTAGACTGGCTTGCGCGCCACCCACACCTGTTCGTGGGCGGTGTCCGGCGCAAACGGCGTGCGGTTGAAGTCGCCGTAGCAGGACTCTACTTCGAAGCCGGCGTCGGCGAGCAGGCTCCGCGCCTGCGATGGCTCCAGCCAGCTCAGACTCAGGCGGCGGTAGCGGCGGCGAACCAGCAGGCCGTCGGCATCCGCTTCGTCTTCCCAGGTGACCACCCTGATTGAGTGAGACGCTTCATCCACCAGAGAGGTTACCCAGAGCAGCGTATCCGTTCCGGAGGTTGAGGAGTACTCCGCGCGGAGCTGCACGCGGCGCATGTGGTCGATCAGCGCCGGGGTCATCAGGAAGTCGTCGAAGATGAAGACGCCGCCGGGCCGGAGCTGCGAGAAGACGTGCGCGATGGCGTCGCGTTTGTCGTCTAGTGATTGCAGGTGCCCGAGGCTGTGGTAAGGCAGCGCGATCAGCCCGGCCGGCTGCGGCAGGTCGAAGTGACGGAAGTCGGCCTGGATCAGCGTCATCCGCTCGGCCACGCCGGCGGCCTCGGCGTTCCGGCGGCAGCGCTCGAGCATGGCGGCCGAGAGGTCCACGCCGATCATCTGCACCCCGCGGGCGGCGGCCTGTACCGCGATGCGGCCGTCACCGACGCCCAGTTCCACGACGGGACCTTGGGCCGCCTGGTAAGCATCGACGTAGAAGGCGAGATTCGCCTGCGTCGACGCAGCCGTCTCGGTCCAGACCGTGTAGATGTCCGAGAAGCGGTCGTATTCCGCGGCGGGGCGAGCGTTGGTCGGCGGCATCTGGTGGGTTCGGACGCTTGGAGGCCTCGGGGCTCCCTGTTCTCTCCGGTCAGGCCAGCTTGACGATGGTGCGCGCGAGGCGTGCCCCCAGATCGGTCAGGCGCTTCTTCACCCGATCGTTGGTCATCGCGCCGGTTTCGTCGAACGCCTTGGCGACGGTGGGCACGGCCACCACCGGCAGCATCAGCACGCCGAGGTTGGCGAGGATGTGCGAGACGTGCGGCAGCGCGCGGATGGTGCCGAACCCGCCATTCGAGGCGCCCATCAAGCCACCCACCTTGTCCGTGAACGGCGCGTCGCCGCCTTCGCCGTTCACGTCCTGCGACAGCCAGTCGATGGTGTTCTTCAGCAGCGGGGTGATCGACGTGTTGTATTCGGGGCTGGCGATCAGCAGGCCGTTCGCGGCCATCATCAAGGCTCGCAGCTCGAGCATCGCCGGCGGCACGCCGTTCTCCTGGTGCCAGTCGGCGTTGTAGATCGGCATCGGATAGTCGGCAAGGTTGACGACCGTGACCTCGGCCCGCGCCTCGCGCGCCCCGGCCACGGCGATTTCGAGCACCTTGCGGTTCCAGGATTCCTTGCGTGAGCTGCCGGCGAAGGCGAGGATGCGGGCGGTGGTCGCGATGGGCATGGGGACAGAGCCATTCTATCTGCCCCAGCGGTTGCCGGTTCGGGTCCGTCGCGGATGTCGGCCGCTATACTGGCCGAGGATGTTCCTCCCCCTCAGCGACGCACCGAATCCGCAGCGCGTGCCGTGGATGACCTACGCGCTCATCGCGGCCAATGTCGCGGTGTTCGTGCTGTTCAACATTCCGCTGGGGGCCACTCTTGCCAGCCCACTGGATCCCCGGCTGGCCGAGTATGTGGCTGCGATCCGCGAGGCGTTGCCGCCGGACATGCCCATCGCCGAGGCGATTGGACAGATCACCGCCTACGACCTGTTCGTGTTCGAGCACGGGTTCCGGCCGGTGGCCGCGCAGGGCATCGACCTGCTGACCTCGATGTTCCTGCACGGCGGGTTCATGCACCTGTTCGGCAACATGCTGTTCCTGTGGATCTACGGGGACAACGTCGAGTACAGGCTCGGCCGCCTGCGGTATCTGCTCGCGTACCTCGCGACTGGTGTGGCGGCGACGCTGTTCTTCACGCTGCTGTCGCCCGGGTCCACGCTGCCCCTGGTCGGCGCCTCGGGCGCCATTTCGGGCGTGCTGGGCTTCTATTTCCTCTGGTTCCCGCTCAACGTCGTCCGCGTGCTGGTGTTCCTCTTCCCCATCCTGATGCGGGTCTTCGAGATCCCGGCGCGGATCGTCCTCGGCGTCTACCTCGTGTGGGACAACATCCTGCCGCTGATCATCACCGCCGGGCAAGGAGGTGGCGGCGTGGCGCACGGCGCGCATATCGGCGGGTTCGTGGCCGGCCTCGCCGGTGCGTGGGTGATCGATCGTGCGACCACCACCACCAGGCCGCCCGAGTACGCGTCGGCGCCAGAGGTGATGCCTGCCGCCAGCGCCATTGAGGAAGCCATCGAACGCGGCGACATGGAAGCCGCCGCGCGGGCCTACTTCACCGCCGCGGAACCGGACCCGCTGTCCCCGGCCGCCACCCTGGCGCTCGCCAACTGGCTGGCGACGCATGGCCACGGCGACGCCGCGCTGATCGTCTATCGCCGGTTCATCCGCGACCATGGCAGGGAGCCGGGAGCGGCCGAGGCACAACTCGGCGCCGGGCTCGTTGAACTCCGCCGCGGCCAGCTGGCCCCGGCGTATCAGCACCTGCGAGCGTCCCTCGAGCGCGATCCTGCGCCGGGAACACGGGTTCGAGCGATGGAGGCCCTGCGCGAGATTGCCGACCAGCAGAAGTATCCGATGCAGCGCTTCGCGGGACGGCGGTGACAGGGAGAGGTGGAGCCTCGTACAAGCACAGCCGGGACGAGTCGTGCCGCCCCTCTAGCGACATGGACGGTCATTGGGTGCACCCAGAATCCACCACCCGTTGAGTGAGACTACTTCAACCGCTCCAGTAACTGCGTGAACCGCGGGTCGTCTCGTAAGATCTCGTAGTCCGGATCGTGCTCCACCCAGTCGCGCTTGCCCCACCCGCGCGCGAAGACACGCTCCAGCAGATCGAGCGCCTCCTCCTTGTTCCCCATCTTCGCCTGCAGGCACGCGCCGTTCATCAACGTGCTCGGATCGGTGTGGTACAACTCCAGCGAGCGCTTCGACCACGCCAGCGCGCGCGCCTGCTGACCGTCCGAGAACAGCGCGCCCGATCCCAGCGACAACGCCCGCCCGTCGGTCGGGTTCAGCACGAGGATGCGTTCGGCACGACGGATGCCCTCGCGCGTCGCCTTGGCCGCCTCCTCCGTACGCCCGAGCATCTCCAGCGACTGCGCCAGCAGCATCGGGCTCTGGAAATCGTCCAGGCGGACGTCCGACGGCCTTCTTGAACAAGTCGGCCGACCGCGCGATCTCGCCCTGCGCGAACGCCGTGCGCGCATGGTAGTAATACGCGTCGAACAGGTTGGGATTCAGCCGGACGGCCTGCTCGAACTCGTGGCCCGCCTCGTCGTAGCGACGCGACAGCGACAGCGCGCAGCCATGTGCCACGTGCGCCTCCGCCAGGTCGGGCGCCAGCTCCAGCGCCCGCTCGCTCGCCCGCTCCGCACGCACGCGATCCTCGTCCTTCGCGCCGAACCACTCGTGCAGCGTCGCGTGCGCCATCGCCAGTCCCACGTAGGCCGGCGCATAGTTCGCGTCCAGCGCCACGGCACGATCGAGCATCTCGGCGCTCTTCCGCAGGTCCACCGCCGTCATCCGCGGCAGGCACTGCCGGCCGCGCAGGTAGTACTCGTAGGCCGCCGTTCCGGTCTGCGGCCGCGTCACCGCCTGCTGCTCGCGCGGGCTCAGCACGTCGCCCCGCAGCGACGCCGCCACGCTGTTCGCAATCTCGTCCTGGATCGCGAACACGTCATCGAGCGTGCGATCGAAGCGCTGCGACCACCGGTGATGGCCCGAGGACACCTCCACCAGCTGCACGGTCACCCGCAGGTGATTGTTCGCCTTGCGCACGCTGCCCTCGAGCAGCGTCCCCACCCGCAGCGCCCGCCCGACCTCGCGCGCGTCCGCCCCCGCACCGCGGTACTGGAAGCAGGCCGTCCGCGACGCGACGCGCAGGCCCTCGATGTGGGTCAGCGCGTTGATCAGCTCCTCGGCGAACCCCTCGCACAGGTAATCCTGATCCCGGCCCGGACTCAGGTCGGCAAACGGCAGCACCGCGATCGCCGAGAGGTCCTCCGCCGCTGATGCCTTGAGAGTCGGCGCCACGGATTTCGCCCGCGCGACATCCCCGGACAGCGGGGCGATGAACTGATAGCCCTTGCGGTGGCGCGTCTCGATGTACTGCGGCTGCTTGGCGTCATCCGCCAGCGCCTTCCGCAGCTCCTGAATGCACGACGTCAGCGCATCATCACCGACGATGGTGTCGGACCAGACGGAGGCGAATAGCGCTTCCTTCTTGACCGGCGCGCCGGCGTGCGTGACCAGCACCTTCAGCACAGCCGAGGCCTTCGGCGTCAGGCGGATCTCCTTCGTGCCCGCCCAGAGGCGGCCATCCTGGAGGTCGAAGCGAAAGCGGCCGAAGCCCACGCCGTAGTCGATCACGATCTTGGGCCTACTTTTGTCACATCGAGAGAGCAGAGGCAACCGGCATCACACCAATCACGGCCATCTCTGGTCGAGATGGGACGTGGGAGGGCGGCGGGGACTACCTGGTCCTGTGGTTCATCACGTCTTCAAAGTCGGAGCATACCAGCCGTTCTCGACATGCCAACATATCGGCGATGGTTCACCTGCTTGCACTGGCCGCCGCGGCATTCTACGGCGCGGCCGACTTCACGGGAGGCCTGGCCGCCCGCAGCGTGACGGCCGTCATGGTGGTGCTGGTGTCGCAGGGCGCCGGGCTGCTGATGCTGCTCGCGCTGATGCCCTTCCTGCCCCAGGCCACCCCGGTCCGCGCCGATCTGCTGTGGGGCGCCGGCGCCGGCATCAGCGGTGGAGTGGGCGTGGGTCTCCTCTACCGCGCGCTGGCCATCGGCACCATGGCCGTGGTGGCGCCAACCACGGCCGTCTGCGCGGTCGCCATTCCCGTGGTCGTCGCGGTGGCGCTGGGGGAGCGGCCGGGGATGTGGGCGGCCATCGGCATTGTGCTCGGCATTGTCTCGATTCTGCTCGTCAGCCAGCAGCCGGCCAGCGATCCCAATGCCGAAGCGTCGCAGGCCGCTGCCCGTCGTCGAGGACTGGGCACCGCGCTCGCGTCCGGGGTGGCGATTGGGTTCTTCCTGCTGTCCCTGGCGCAGACGCGCACCGAAGCGGGCATGTGGCCGCTGCTGGTCTCGCGCGTCACCACGGTCTCGCTCTTCGCGATGGTGGCGATCGCAACCAGGCCGGCGCTGCCATCGGCGCCTCGCATCTGGATGCTGACGCTGGCCGGCGGCGCGATGGACATGGTGGCGAACATCTTCTACCTGGTGGCGGTGCGGGAAGGACCGATGAGCGTGGTCGTGACGCTGGCCTCGCTCTACCCGGCCAGCACCGTCCTGCTCGCGCGCATCGTGCTGGGCGAGCGCCTGGGGCTGGTGCAGGTGGCGGGTGTGGTCTGCGCGCTGGTGGCGGTGCTGCTGATTGTCGGCGGCACATGACGATGATGAGCAAACGGCGCTTGACAGGTACGGCCGAGCCGCCTGACAGTGCCTGGGACATGGGCCTCGCTCCTGATGCCGTGCCGGCCACGCTCGCCAGGCTGGCGCACCTGCCGCAATTCCGCTCCTACACGCTCGGCGCGGGTTACGACGAGATGTTCGACGCGCAGGGCGCGGCGCGGGCGCACTACGAGGCGCTGCACGATCGCCTGCAGGTGGTGGACCCGCAGGAGATGCGCAACCGGCAGACGGCCGCCGATCTCGCGTTCCTGCACCAGGGCATCACCTTCACCGTCTACGGGCAGGGCGAAGGCACCGAGCGCATCTTTCCCTACGACCTCATCCCCCGCATCATCACCGCTGCCGAATGGGCGGTCCTCGACAAGGGGCTGACGCAGCGCATCACCACGCTCAACCTGTTCCTGAAGGACATCTACAGTCACGCCCACGTGTTGAGGGATGGCATCGTCCCGCACGAACTGGTCTACAGCTGCAAGCACTTCCGCCCGGAGATGCAGGGCGTGGAGGTGCGGCACGACGTCTACGTCTCGGTCGCAGGCACCGACCTGGTGCGCGTCCCGGATGGGTCGTTCGCCGTGCTCGAGGACAACCTGCGCGTGCCGAGCGGGGTCAGCTACATGCTGACCAACCGGCAGGTGATCAAGCGGGTCTTTCCGCTGCTGTTCAACAGCTATGACGTGCGGCCGGTGGATCACTACGGGCAGCAGTTGCTGGCCACGCTGCGCTCGCTGGCGCCGCACCAGCGCGCGGACCCGACCATCGTGCTGCTGACGCCTGGCGTGTTCAACGCCGCCTATTTCGAGCATACGTTCCTGGCGCGCCAGATGGGCATTGCCCTGGTCGAGGGCCGCGACCTGTTCGTGCACGACAACGTCGTCTACATGCGGACCACGGCGGGCCCGCAGCGCGTGGACGTGATCTATCGCCGGGTGGACGACGACTTCATCGATCCGCTGGCGTTCAGGGCGGACTCCACGCTGGGCGTGCCCGGCTTGTTCAACGCGTATCGGGCGGGCAACGTCGCGCTGACCAACGCCATCGGCACTGGCGTCGCGGACGACAAGGCGTTCTACGCCTACGTGCCGCGGCTGATCAAGTACTACCTGGGTGAAGACGCGATCCTGCCGAACGTCGAGACCTGGCAGCTGTCGAATCCGGCGGAGCGGGCGCACGTGCTCGATCGACTCGATCAGCTGGTGGTGAAGGCGGTGGGGGAATCGGGCGGCTACGGCATGCTGATCGGGCCGCACAGCACGGCATCCGAGCGGGAGGAGTTCCGCCAGCGCATCCTCGCCGAGCCGCGCAATTACATCGCCCAGCCGACGCTGGCGCTGTCGGCCGCGCCATGCTTCGTGGATGGCTGCATCGAACCGCGGCACGTGGACCTGCGCCCCTACATCCTGTCGGGCGAGAAAGTGACCATCGTCCCGGGCGGCCTCACCCGGGTCGCGCTCCGCAAGGGCTCGCTGGTGGTGAATTCGTCGCAGGGCGGTGGCAGCAAGGACACCTGGGTGCTCAACGAACAACTGCCGCCCCGGCAGACGGGCGCCGCACCGGCAGGGCTCTGATCATGCTCTCGCGAGTCGCCGACAGCCTCTACTGGATGAGCCGCTATCTCGAGCGCGCCGAGCACATCGCGCGCGTCGTGAACGTCAACCTGAACCTGACGCTCGATCGTGCGCCCGCGGACGCGGCCCGTCACTGGGGCCGGCTGCTGGCCAGCCTGCCGGCGCCGCCGCCAGCGGCGGTCCGGTTCACCGCGGACCCGCTCGAGCGCGCCACCGTGGACCTTGCCAATCGCGAGTCGATCGCCGCGTGCGTGACCGCCGCGCGCGAGAACGCGCGCCAGGTCCGCGAGGAGATCAGCAGCGAGATGTGGGAGGAGATCAACCGCCTGTTCCTCACGGTGCAGCGCAAGGATCCCCACTCGCACGAATGGACCAGCGGCACGCACGAGTTCCTCACCGCCACCACCGGCGGCGTGCACATGTTCCAGGGCGTGACCGACGCCACCATGACGCATGGCGAAGGCTGGCATTTCATGGAACTGGGCCGCTACCTCGAGCGCGCCACCGCCACGGCGGCCCTGCTCGAAGTGCAGTACCGCGAGTGTGAATGGACGGCGGACCAGGCCGCCGGCGTGAGCGAGTACGTGGAGTGGGTGGGGCTGCTGAAGTCGTGCTGCGCGTTCGAGGCCTACTGCCGCCACTACACCGCCGACGTGCGGCCGAAGCGGATCGCGGAGTTCCTGGTGCTGAACACCGACTTCCCGCGCTCGATTCACTTCGCCGCCCGCTGCATCCACTCGTCGCTGCACGCGCTCGGGGCGCTGACGCATCGCGACAACGGCCGCGCCGATCGCCTGTCCGGCCGCCTCCTGGCGTCGCTCGACTACGGACAGATGGACGAGATCATCATCGAGCTGCCGGCCTACCTGCAGGGAATCGTCCGGCAGGCTGGTCAGATCAATGGCGCGGTGCACCAGCAGTATGTGGCCTATCCTATCGAGTCGGCTCTGGCGAGATGAGCCTCCGCATGCCTGCCCACTACGCGATTCGCCACACCACCTCGTTCGTCTACGCCTCGCCGGTCAGCGAGACGGTGATGGAACTGCGCATGCGGCCGGCCAGCGGGGGCCCGCAGCGCTGCCTGCAGTTCGAGGTCGAAGTGCAGCCGCGGGCGCGCATCTTCGCCTACCGCGACTTCCTCGGCAACTGGGTGCACCACTTCGACATCCCGCGGCGCCATCCGCAGCTGATGATCGTCGCGCGCGCGCAGGTGGAACTCGAGGCGCCAGCCGTGCTGCCCGCGGCGCTGCCCGCCGACACCTGGCTGACCGTGGACGACTGGTCCGCGCGCGGCGACGAGTGGCACTTCCGGCAGCCGAGCCACTTCGCGGCCTGGACGCCGGCGCTGCTGGACTTCGCCGCCTCGATTGGCGCCGCGAGCCGGCCGAACGCCGATCCCCTCTCCGCCGTGCGCGCCACGATGGCCGCGATTCACGACGGCTTCGAGTACGCGCCCAACTCCACGCGCGTGGACTCGCCGATCGACGATGCGCTCGAGTCGAGGCAGGGGGTGTGCCAGGACTTCGCGCACCTGATGATTGCGGCGCTCCGCCATCTCGGCCTGCCGTCGCGCTACGTCAGCGGCTACATGGCCCCCGACACCATGCTGGAAGGGCCGGATCCGTCGAGCATCGCCACCCACGCCTGGGTGGAAGTGATGCTGCCAGAACTCGGTTGGACCGGCTTCGACCCCACGCACGACACGGAGGCCGGACTCCGCCACGTGCGCGTGGCGATCGGGCGGGACTATGCCGACGTGCCGCCCACGCGTGGCACGTTCAAGGGCAACAGCGCGAGCACGCTCTCGGTATCGGTGGAAGTGACGCCGGGCGAGGCGCTGCCGACCCTCGACCCGGCCGTGCTGCAGAGCGCGTGGAGCGCCGAAGCGGCCGCACCCGCGGATGACGAGCGCGACCGGCAGCAGCAGCAACAACAGCAGTAGAGGTCGGGGCCTCGCAGGCCTCGCCGCTCGCGCGGCTCGGTAGGGACGGATGGCGCGCCTGTCGGCGCGTGGGGAGATGTTCCTACGGTGCGAAGCACCGCCCGTCGCACGAAGTGCGGCCTTGCCCTACCGAGCGGAGCGAGGCCTCATGGGGCTCGCCTCCCGGTTGCTTCGTGAAACGGTCCGCGGCGACCTGTCACTAGCGGGCATGGGACTCGGATTCAGCGAACAACTCTTCGTCGTCTCGATGGTCGCCTGGACCCTGGCCAGCGCCGGCGTCCTCCACCGGCTGTCTGCTCAGCCGGTCCAACGCCGCCTCTCAGCGGTAGCGCCCGATCATCACTTCCGTACTCTTGATGATCGCGACCGCCTCGTCACCACGCTTCAGCTTCAGCTCGGCGACGGCGTCCTGCGTGATCACCGCGGTCAGCCGCTGATCGCCAATCCGCAGGCGCACCTGCGCCAGCAGGCCGTCCCCGCGCACCTCTTCGACGATGCCGCGTAGCTGGTTACGGCCGCTGAGCGCGACCAGCACGCCGGATTTCGCGGGCGGAGCCAGGCGTGTGGCGCGGGCGCCTTTCGCGGCCACCTTTCCACGGGCGGGCGCCTTCCTGGACGGGGCGGCGCCACCCGCGGGATCCGACAGCAGCAGGCGCTGCACCTCGAGTTCGGTCAGGCGATGGTGCCCGCCCTTGGTCCGCACGGTCCGCACCGCGCCGTCGTAGATCCACTGCTTGAGGGTGGAGTAGCCGACGCCCAGCCGGTCGGCCGCCGCCCGGACGGTGAAGAGTGCGCTCATGATTGGATAGGATAAGGCCGATATCGAAGCCGAGACCGGCTAAAATCGACCTGAATCATGCTCCGCTTCCTGGCCCTGCGCCTTGCCCCCGTCCTCGGTCTCACCGCCGCTCTTCTCGCCTCACCAGCGTCGGCTCAGCCGCTCACCGTGAGCGCGGCGTCGAGCCTGGCCGACGTGATGGCCGACGTGGGCCGGGCGTGGGCTGCCGCCGGCGGCGTCGGCATCCAGGTCAACGCGGGTGGATCGAATGTGCTGGCGCGCCAGGTGGCGCAGGGCGCACGCGTCGACGTGTTCGTCAGCGCCGATCATGCGCAGATGGAGGTGGCCGCAGGCGTCCGGCCGTCTCGTGGCCGGCTCCGTGCGCGACCTGCTGTCGAACACCCTGGTGGTCGTCGTGCCACAGCGTGCAGCAGCGGGCACCTTGACGCCGGCTGACCTTGCCGCCTCGCGCATCACGCGCGTGGCGCTCGGCAATCCGCAGAGCGTGCCGGCGGGGGTCTACGCCCGCCAATGGCTCGAGCGTGCCGGCCTCTGGTCCGCCGTGTCGCCGAAGGTGGTGCCCACGCTCACCGTCCGCGCTGCCCTCGCCGCCGTTCGTGCCGGGCGGGTGGATGCCGGTGTCGTCTTTGCCACCGATGCGCGGACTGCGCCGGATGTGGCGGTGGCCTACCGCGTGCCCGCGGCCGAGGTGCCGCCGATCCGCTATCCCGTGGCCGTCGTCCGCGGACCTCGTGAAGCCGAGGCCACCCGCTTCGTGCAGTTCCTGACGTCCCCCGCCGCCCGCGCGATCTTCGAGGCGGCCGGCTTCCTGATGGCGGGCGCCTGATCGTGGAGCAGAGCATCCTCAGCATCGCCGCGTTCACGACGCTGATGGGCGTGCTCTCCACGCTGGCGGCGCTCCCGGTGGGGATTGCGGCGGCGTGGCTGCTGGCGCGCCGCTCGTTCCCCGGCAAGCCGGTGGTCGAGACGCTGCTCTCGCTGCCGCTGGTGCTGCCGCCGGTCGCCATCGGCTTCCTGCTGCTGCAACTGTTCGGGCTCAACGGCGCGGTCGGCCGTGCCTTCGACGCGGTGGGCATCGACGTGGTGTTCACCTGGAAGGCCGTCGTGGTGGCGATGGCCGTGATGAGCCTGCCGCTGATGGTCCTCACCATCCGCGCCGGCTTCGAGCAGGTGGACACGCGATACGAGCAGGTGGCGGCCACGCTCGGGGCCTCGCCGTGGCGGGTGTTCGTCACCATCACGCTCCCGCTCGCCGCACGCAGCATCGTGGCGGCGGCCATCCTCGGCTTCGCGAGGGCGCTCGGTGAGTTCGGCGCCACCATCGTCTTCGCCGGCGGCATCCCGGGCCAGACGCAGACGCTGGCCGTGGCCATCTTCAACCTCACCGAATCGGGGCGTGATGCCGACGCCTCGCGCCTGCTGCTCGTCTCGGTCGCGCTGGCGTTCGGCGCCATGCTGCTGGCCAATCTCATCCAGCGCCGAAAGCAGGCGGCATGATCCGGCTGACGTTCGCGGTCATGCTCCGCCAGGGCGCCTTCACCCTCGACCTCCAGGACGATGCGACGGTGGAGGTGCTGGGGGTGTTCGGACCGTCGGGGAGCGGCAAGACATCGCTGCTCGAAGTGATTGCGGGGCTGCGTACGCCCAACCAGGGCCTGGTGCGCATCGCGGAACACACGCTGCTCGATACGGCCGAAGGCGTGAACGTGCCGGTGCATCACCGCGAGGTGGGTTACGTGCCGCAGGACGTGGCACTGTTTCCGCACCTGGATGTGCGGGAGAACCTGCTGTACGGCAGACGGCAACCGGCAGGAGGCAACCGGCAGACGGCAATCGGGGACCGGCAGCCGGGAACCGGCAGCCCGGCGGTCACCACCGCCTCCCGTCTCCCGCCTCCCGCCTCCCGCCCTGCGCCTTCGGACTCCCGGCATGATCTGCAACACGTCTGCGACACGCTGGAGATCACGCACCTCGTGGATCGGCCCGTGCGCGATCTGTCGGGCGGCGAACGTCAGCGCGTGGCCATCGGGCGGGCGCTGATGTCGGCGCCGCGCATCCTGCTGCTCGACGAACCGCTCACCGCCGTCGACCGCGGGCGCAAGGACCGCATCCTGCCGTATCTGCTCCGCATCCGTCGCGATCTGCACGTGCCGATGGTCTACGTCACCCACGATGCCCGCGAGATGCGCGAGATCGCGGACCGCGTGCTGCGGCTGGAGGGCGGGCGAGTGGTGGATGCGGGGGAGCCGGGAGAGGTGCTCGAGCGGGCGGCGGCGGAGTAAGGAAGAATGCTTCAGCGCCCGACGCTCGATGCGTCCTCGGCTGCTGACTCCGCTTTGCGGTCTGCCGGGTGCCGGTTGGCGGCCTCGTTCTGCCTGGTGCCTTCTGCCTGATACCTTCTGACTTCCGCTTCCGCCGGCCGCGCCGGAATCCGCACCGTGAACGTCGCGCCGAGGTTCTCGCCGGCGCTCTCGGCCGACACCCAGCCCCCGTGCAGTTCCGTCAGCTCCTTGACGATCGAGAGGCCGAGCCCGAGGCCGCCGTGATAGCGCGTCGTGCCCGCGTCGGCCTGACGGAACCGCTCGAACACGTGCGGCAGGAACGATGGGGCGATGCCCACGCCGGTGTCGCGCACCTGCATCACCAGCACCCCGTCGTCGACCCCGGCCTTGACGTGCACGCTGCCGCCGCGCGGGGTGAACTTCACCGCGTTCCCGACCAGGTTCGACAGGATCTGCTGCACGCGCGCCCCGTCGAGCAGCAGCGCCTCAGGCGCCTCGGCGTGACAGGTGACAGTGCACGCCCTTCGACACCGCCGCCGGACGCATCGCCTCCATCACGTCCTCCAGGATCGGACCGATGGTGGTGGGCTCGAGCTGCAGCCGCAGCTTGCCCGTGATCACGCCGGAGACGTCGAGCAGGTCCGAGGTCAGCTGCGCCTGCAGCTGCGCCGAGCGCTCGATGGCGCCGAGCGCCCGCTCGCGCTTCTCCGGCGTGAGCTGTCCGGACTTCAGCAGGTGAATCCACCCCATCAGCGCGTTGAGCGGCGTGCGCAGCTCGTGCGACAGCGTCGCCAGGAACTCGTCCTTCAGCCGGTTGGCCTCCTGCGCCTGGCGATAGAGCTGCTCGTTCTCCTGCGCCAGACGCCGCAGCCGATCCTCGGCGCGCTTCAGCTCGCTGATGTCGAGGAACGCCCCCACCGCGCCCCGCACCTTGCCCTGGTCGTCGAACAGCGGCGCCGCGTACTCGTAGAGCGTCAGCGAGGTGCCATCGGGGTGCACCACCTCGAGCTCGATGTTCTTCACCTCGATCCCGAGGCGCGCGGCCACCTGCAGCGGCAGGTCGTCGGCGGCGACCGGCTGACCGTCCTTCCTGACGACGAAGCCCGGTCGTTCGCGCTCGGGCGCGGACAATGAGGCGTTGGCGACCGTGCTCACGCCCAGCATCTCGGCGAACGCCGGGTTGACGCTGATGTTCCTGCACGCCGGATCGTTGGCGATGCCGATGCCGACCGGGGTCAGGCGGAACAGCGTCTCGAACTCGCGCTCGCGGCGCTGCACGTCGGCCCGGGCCTGCGACAGCCGGCCGGCCAGCATCGAGACGCCCAGGCCGATCAGCGAATACATCGCCAGCGGGTAGACGTCCTCTCCAGCCCAGCGGAACGAGAAGTAGGGCTGGTAGAAGAAGTACTCGGCGGAGAGGCCCCCGAGCGCCGTCGCCGCGACCCCCGGCCAGAAGCCGCCGTAGAGCGCCGCGACCAGGATCGGCGGGATGAAGAGCAGGAAGCCCAGCGCCGCCGACGGCGTCAGCGCCTGCAGGCCGAAGCTCATGGCCGTGGATACGGCGACCGCGGCCAGCGCGATGCCGCAGGCACGAAGCGCGTTCATCAGGCGCTCTCGATCAGCGCCGCCGACGCCCCGACCCATTGCAGACCCTTGTTGTGATCGACGCCCATCATCTTGCCGCGCCCCATGCGCAGCAGCGGTATCACCGGGTGGAGGTCGTCGGTCCAGACGTACATGATCCGGATCTCCACCTGAGTGGGCCCGTGCGGCGTCTCGATCACCGGCGCGAACGAGATGCGCTCCTGCAGGATGTAGTTGGCCCGCTCGTCGTCCGGAATCGCCGCGATCTGCGCGTCGGTTGGCGCGAAGATGATGCCGCCGCCGGCGAACGAGTAGAGCGGCTTCAGCACGAAGTTCTCCCGATCCTCCGGCAGGCGCGTCAGGTCCTGCAGGAACCACGTGCGGGGCACGCAGGCATGCCGCAGCCACGGAATCGAGAACTTGCTGATGCGGAAGTACCACGCCGGGTGGCCGGCCCACTCCACGTCGAGGTCGTCACGATAGTCGAACGACAGCTCGATGCCCTTGCGATCGAGCTCCTCCGGAATCACCCGGTTGTAGATGCGCCGGATCCGCACCCGTCGACCGTCGCGATCGTAGAAGAGCTGACGCCCCTCGCGGCGGACTTCCGAGGTGTCCACGGCACGCACGCCCCACACCTGCTCGGTGACGGCGAAGTCCGGCCACGTCTTCTGCTTGCGGGGCTCGATCTCCATCAGCACCACTTCGGCCGGGTCGTGCCCGCCGAGGATGGCGCTGCCGACCACGGCGTCGTACGACGTCGCGTCGAGGCCGCCGAGATAGCAGTCGAGCGTGGCGGGCAGGCGCGTAGGCCTCGCGATAGGCCTCGGCCATCGTGCGCTGCAGGCCGTAGAGCGAGGGGAAGGCCTGCAGTTCGACCAGGCGCGGTTCGAGGCGTCCGTCAGGCGTGCGGATCAGCCCGAAGTCCACGGCGAGGAACCGCGGCACCGGGTCCTCGTTGGGCCCGGCGAAGCGTGCGGGCACGGCATGATTCGCCGCGGCCAGCGCCGCCATGTTGCTGTCGAGCTGATGGATCAGTTCCATGCCGGTGTTGGCCAGGCCGTCGATGAAGCCGCGCTCGAAGAAGCACGGCGTTTCGGACACGGGGAACTCCGGCACCGCGCCGCAGGCGTTCGCCAGCGCATCCAGGAGCCGCTGGTGGCCCGCGGGGGTCCACGCGTCGTTGAAGGCCCGGCGGAGCGACGGAATCATGGATCAACCCTTGGGGTTAGAGGCCCGCCTGCGTCTGTTCCACCATGTAGGCGACCACCTTGCGGAGATCGCCGGTCTGCTCGAAGACCTCCAGCTGCCGGTCGGCCCCGGTGCCGCGCTCCAGCATCGTCTCGATGTAGGCCACTTCCTCGCGCGAATCGAGCTCGTCGAGCACGTCGTCGACGAACTCCAGGTACTCGCGGATCAGCGCCTTGGTCGATACTTCCTGCTCGAGGCCGAAGTCGATCATGCTGCCGGTGATGCCGTAGCGCGCGGCGCGCCACTTGTTCTCCATGATCAGCGACCGGCTGTACATGCGATAGCCCTGATTCTTGGAGTGCAGCTTGTAGAGCTTGGCCACGGTGGCCTGGATGAGCGCCGCAATCGCCAGCGTTTCGTCCACGCACATCGGGATGTCGCAGATGCGCACTTCGAGGGTGGAGAAGAACGGATGCGGCCGCACGTCCCACCAGATCTTCTTGGCGTTGTCGATGCAGTGGGTGCGGACCAGCAGGTTGACGAACGTCTCGTACTCGGCCCAGCTGGTGAAGGTGTCGGGGATGTTGGTCCGCGGGAACTTGTCGAACACCTTGCAGCGGTACGACTTGCAGCCCGGTGTTCATGCCCAGCCAGAACGGCGAGTTGCTGGAGAGGGCCAGCAGGTGCGGCAGGAAGTAGCGGATCTGGTTCATCAAGTGGATCGCGGTGTCGCGATCCTCGATGCCGACGTGCACGTGCAGCCCGAAGATCAGGTTCGAGCGCGCCACCAGCTGCATGTCCTCGACGACCTGCAGGTAGCGTTCGTCGGGATAGATGTCCTGCACCCGCCAGTCGGCGAACGGATGCGTGGCCCCCGCCACCAGCAGCAGCCCGTTCGACTGCGCCAGGTTGACCATCTGCCGCCGGAGGTTGACGATGTCGGCCCGGGCCTCCTTCATGTTGCGGCAGACCCCGGTGCCGACCTCGACCACCGACTGGTGCATCTCGGCCTTCACCTGCTCGTCCAGCTGTCGCTTGCCCTTGGCGATGATCTCGGCCGCGATGTGCGAGCGCAGGTCGAAGGTCACCGGATCGATCGTCTGGTACTCCTCTTCGATCCCGATTGAGAGGGAGGGCTTCATCGCCTCAACCCTTCAGGAACGCGGCCCAGCGGTAGTCGGGCGCCGCCGGCGGCTCGACCGCCTTCTTGACCGCCAGCTCGGCGACGGCGTTGACCACCCACTCGAAGTTGACCGGGCCCACCGAGTGGAGGTCGGCATCCGGCGCCGGGTTCATGAAGTCGATGGCGTAGGGGATGCCGTCCTCGACCGCGAACTCCACCGTGTTGAGGTCGTAGCCGAGCGCGCGGCACAGCGTCAGGCAGTCGCGCTCGACGCGATCGAGCAGCGCCTGGTCGTAGGCCGGCGGATTCTTCACGTAGCGCTCATGGAACGGCTGCCGCGGATCGTAGGGCATGATGTGCACCTTCTCCTGCCCGACGACATAGCAGCGGAAGTACTCCTGGAAGTTCACCCCGCGCTGCAGCGTCATGCACAGGTCGCGCGTCTGGTCGTAGGCCTTGAAGAACTCCTCGGGCGAGTCCACCTTGTGGACGTCGCGCCAGCCGCCGCCGTCGAACGGCTTGAGGAAGGCGGGGAAGCCGATGTACTTGAAGATGCCGGCCCAGTCGAGCGGGTAGTGCAGGTTGCGCATCGAGCGATCGGTGGTCCCGGTCGGGTGCTCCTTGTGCGGCAGCGCCACGGTCGGCGGCACCGCCACGCCCAGCTTCTGCGCCAGCGCGTAGTTGAAGAACTTGTCGTCCGCGCTCCACCAGAACGGGTTGTTGATGACGCGCGTGCCGGTCAGCACCGCGTTCTTCAGCCACGCCCGGTAGAACGGGATGTCGTGCGAGATGCGGTCGATGACGACGTCGTAGCCGCAGGGTTCCGCCATCCACGCCGCGCCCGTGTTCACGAACTCGGCGGTGACGTCCGGCACGCCCATGCCGTTGATGCGCTCGACCAGGGCCGCGGGGAACGTGTTCTCCATCCCGAACAGGACACCGATTTTCTTCATAGCCTTGAGCCTCTAAGGAAGGTATGCCTGCGCCATCGGCCGCCAGTCCGGCCAATCGTGCTTCGAGTGGTTCCACACGTGCAGGCTGTGAGGGATGCCCTTGGCGTGGAGGAGCCGCGAGAACTGTTCGTTGTCCCCTCGGCAGATGTCGGCGTCGCCGGTCACCAGCACCCACTTGTTGCGGCGGTACTGGTCCAGATAGTAGGGGTCCGACATCCCGGGCAGGAACGCCGGCGGGTTCAGGAAGTAGCAGTCCTCGTCGAAGTAGCCGTCGAGAAAGCTGGAGATGTCGAAGGCGCCGCCCATGGTCGTGCACGACGTGAAGACGTACGGGTGCCGCAGCGCCAGGGCGATCGCGTGATAGGCGCCGAAGCTGCACCCGGTCACGCCCATGGTGCCCCAGCCGGTGAGGTGCCGCACGAGCGGCACCAGGTCGTTCAGGATGTAGTCCTCGTAGTGCAGGTGGCGCAGCACCCGGTGGCGTGGGTGAATGCGCCGGTTGTACCAGCTTTCGCTGTCCACGGACGAGACGCAGAACAGCCGCAGGTGCCCATGGTCGAGTTTCGAGGCGAGCGCGCCGACCATGCCACGGTCTTCATACTCGAAGAACGCGCCCATCGAGGTCGGAAAGACGACGACCGGCGGGCCCGCCGTGTCCGAAGACGAGGAGGTCCATGTCGCGTTGCAGGGAGCGGGAGAACCAGCGGTGATATTCGCGATGCATGGATGGATGACAGCCGGCGATCGGGCTCGGCCGTGCCCTGCCATCCTATACTGAAGCCCGATCCCGATGACGTCATGACCGAGCCGGCCCCGACACTGCGCCGCCATCCGCAGTTTCCTTCCACCATCCTGGCTCACGACCGCGAGGTCACCGTCTACCTGCCTCCGGGCTACGACGTTGACGCCAACCCCTGTCCTGTCTTGTACTTGCACGACGGGCAGAACCTGTTCGATCCCGAGACCGCGCACATCCCGGGACAGCACTGGCGGCTGGGCGAAACCGCCGATGCCCTGATTGCCGCCGGCACCCTGCCGCCGCTGATCATGGTGGGCGTCGCCAACACCGGATCGCACCGCATCCACGAGTACACCCCGACCAGCGATGCGCGCCTGGGCGGCGGGCTGGCCGACGACTATGGACGGTTCCTGGTGGAGGAGCTGAAGCCGTTCATCGACCGCACCTACCGGACGCGCACCGACCCGGCGTCCACCGGCCTCGGTGGATCGTCGCTGGGTGGACTGGTCACGCTGCACCTCGGGCTGCAACGGCCGGATGTCTTTGGCGCGCTGGCGGTGATGTCCCCCTCGGTGTGGTGGGATCGGCGCGTGATTCTGTCATCGGTTCGCGCGGCCCGGCCGAAGCCGGACCTGCGGGTGTGGGTGGACATGGGAACGGCCGAGGGGCGCCGGGCGCTCGAGGATGCACGGCTGCTGAAGGCAGCCCTGGTCGGTTCCGGCTGGGTGGTGGGTCGCGACCTGCACTACGCGGAATATGAAGGCGGCACGCACAGCGAGAGCGCGTGGGCGGAGCGGGTGGGCGCTGTCCTGCGGTGGCTCTACGGGCCTGGGTGACGTCCTCGCGCGGCGTTCGGTCAGCGCGTCGCCCCGAACTCGTGCTGGGCAAGGGCCTCTCTGAGCGCCTGCAGCTCGGCGTCGCACTCGGCGGCGAGGGTTCGTTTTCGACCGAGCGACAGCGCCAAAGCGCGCACATTGCTGTTCCGGTGCGACAGGTCGATGATCTCCGCTTGCACGGCCATGAAACGGTCCAGCGCCTTTCGAGCCGGGGTGAGTGGCGCCGCCGGGGCCGGCAGCGTCCGCGCGACCTCGTCGAGCGCGGCGCGTGCGGCAGCTGCGGACGTCGACATCTGCGCCTCCATGCGGGACATCTCGGCCTCGTCAGCCTCGGCGATGTGGCGTGCATGGAGCACCCTGATCTCGAGCACCGCCGCCCATGCCCGGGCCGCCTGCTCGCGCGCGCAGCACGCGGCCGTGTCCGACGCGCCTGTGACGGCGGACTCCACCGCGGTGTGAAACGCCTCCGCTGCGTCCGAGGCGGGCCCCAAGGCGAGACGCTGGGCCTTGACGTTCGTGTTCTCGAGCACGAGCACCAGCACGTCGTCCATGAGGTGCTGATACTCGTCAAAGCGCGGCGCAAACGCGTCGAGGTGTTTCAGGTCGCTCTGGTAACCGAGCGATTGCAGGAGCTCGCGGAGCGCCTTCTCGTGTCGTTCGACCGCCGCCATCGCTTCGCGCGTTTCGTTGGCCGCGGCCGCGGCCGCATCGTCATCGACCGCCATGACGGCCCGGTTGCCCGCTTCAATCGACCGCGTCAATGCCAGATGCAGCGCCGATTCGAGCGCTTGCGCCTCCACTACCCTGCTGAGTAAGGGGGGCGCGCTGCAGCCCGGGATGCCTCCAGCCAGCAGTGCCACCAGAGCCATGCCGCCCAGACCGCGTCTCCACCTCTCCGGCCCGCCGGTGCCTTCCATGTTTGCCTCCGCTCACCACCGTAAGCCACGTCGCCCGAGGATGGCCTGAGGACTTCCTGAGAAGTCCCTGAGAGGTGAACCGATGAGGAGTGGGAACCTAGCCGGGTTGAGCGCCTTCGGAGGCCTTTCGATACAGCACGTAGCTGAACCGCCCGTGCAGCCACGCCTCGCCGGTGGCGTCGTCGTGCTTGCTGTCGATGGATTCGTCCAGCTACGTGCGCGTAGTGGCCGCCGAGACGCGCCACCTCCTGCTCGATGCGTTCCCGCGCCTGGGTCATCAGCTCCTGATAGCACTGCTCCCACAGCTCGTCCCGATGCGACAGGGTGCCGGCCACCCGTCCGCTGGTGGCTTCCACCACGTGCTCGTCCACGACGTCGGCGGCGACAGGTGGCAGCTCGCGATGCCAGAAGACGACCTGAGTGGCAGGATTGATTTCGCTCATGACGCTTCTGGAGGATTGTAACGGTACGATAGGATTCGCCGTTATGACTCGATGGTCCCTCCTGCTGGTGCTGTTCGTCGCGCTGCCCGCCGCGGCCCAACCGCAACCGGTGGCGCAGACGGCGCTGCCGATCGTGCGGGTGATCGCCACCGGCGGCACGATTGCCGGCGTCCAGGACGCGCCCGGGACCCTCGGCGGCTACCGCGCCGGGACGAAGAGCGTCAGCGAGATCGTGCAGAGCGTGCCGGAGCTGGCCCGCTTCGCCGAGATCGAGACCGAGCAGTTCTCGAATGTCGCCAGCACCGAGATCATGCCCTCGCAGTGGCTGGGCCTGGCCCAGCGGATCAACGAACTGCTGGCGCGCCCGGACCTGTCGGGCGTGGTCGTCACCCACGGTACCGACCGCCTCGAAGAGACGGCGTTCTTCCTCTACCTGACGGTCAAGTCCGACAAGCCGGTCGTGGTGGTCGGGGCGCAGCGGCCCGCCACCGGCATCAGCCCGGACGGTCCCATCAACCTGCTCGCGGCGGTGCGGACCGCTGGATCGACGCGCGCGCGCGGCATGGGCGTGATGGTGGTGATGGACGACCGCATCATCTCGGCGCGTGAGAACCGCAAGCTCTACCCCCGCACGGGCGGCTTCAGCGGCGGCGAGATGGGCGTGCTCGGCATCATGGGCGGCAGCGGCCCGGAGTTCTTCTTCAAGCCGCTTGCGCAAGCACGGCGTGGACACGGAGTTCGACGTCGCCAGCGTCACCACCTTGCCGAAGGTGGAGCTGGTATTCTCGTATCCCGGCGGCGACGGCCCCCGCTTGGGCGACGCGACCCAGGGGCTGGTGGTGGCCACCACCGGTTTCTCGCCGAGCGAGCGTGACGCCTTCACCGAGGTCAGGCGCAAGGGCGTGGTGATGGTGCAGGCGTTCCCGAGCGGCGAGCACGTCGCCGGCGGCAATGCCGGCCCACCCGTCGCCCGACCCGCCGCCGGCCCGCAGGGGGACAGCCCCTTCGCGGGTCAGAACCAGAACCTGCCGCCGATGGTGGTGGTGCAGCACCTGCTGCCGCAGAAGGCGCGCATCCTGCTGATGCTGGCGCTGACGCGCACGAAGGACCCGCGCGAGATCCAGCGCATCTTCAACGAGTACTGATGGCCAGGGGATCCGCCGACCTGGTCCGGCTCGCCGCGGGCATCGGTGCGGTCGCCGCTGTCGTCGCGGTGTATGTGCAATGGCTCCACGTGTCGAACGTGGCCACCGTTTCGACGACCTTCCTGCTGATCGTCCTGATTGTGGCTGCGACCTCGCGTCTGTGGGTGGCCGTCGTCACATCGGTCGTGGCGATGCTGTGCTTCAACTTCTTCTTCCTGCCGCCGGCCGGCACACTGACGATTGCCGATCCGCAGAACTGGGTCGCCCTGTTCGCGTTCCTGGCCGTCAGCCTGGTGGCGAGCCGGCTTTCGGCGGAAGCGCGCGCGCGGACCGAGGAAGCGCTGGTCCGCCGGGACGAGCTCGCGCGCCTGTTCGATCTGAGCCGTGATGTCCTGGTCATCACCGACAGCCGCGAGGCCCTCTCGACGCTGGCGCGGACGATCGCCCGCCGCTTCGACCTGGAATACGTCGCGATTGCGCTGCCGCGCGGCAACGAATGGGATGTCTTCGAAGCCGGGCCCGTGTCGATCGCGCTGGACACCCGCCAGCTGACCGCGTCGTTTGCGACCGCGCAGACGTCGCTCGAGTTCGACGCCCGCGAGCGGACGTATGCCGGCCATCGCACGATGGAGACTGAAGGGCGCACGATTCGGCTGGTGCCGCTGCGCGTCGGCACCAGGCCCATTGGCCTGCTCGCCGCGGCCGGCCGGCCGATCGAGGCAGGTACGCTGGACGCCCTTGGCGGAGTGGTCGCCATCGCCATCGAGCGCGCGTCATTCCTCGAGGAGCGCAAGGCGGCAGACCTGACGCGCCAGAGCGACGAGTTGAAGACCACGCTGTTGGCGTCGCTGGGCCACGACCTGCGCACCCCGCTCACCGCCATCCGCATCGCCGCCAGCAACATCCAGTCGCTGTCGTTGACCGCTGAGGAGCGGCTCGAGCAGAGCGACCTGATTCTGACCGAGGCGGAACGCCTGACCCGGCTGTTCCAGAACATCCTCGACATGGCCCGGCTCGACGCCGGGGCGATTGCCACCGAGGCCCGATGGGCCCACCCCTCGGAGATCATCGCGGCGGCACGTGATCAGGTCGAACACGCGCTGGCCCCGCACGCGCTGGACGTCCAGGTCGATCGGGACGTGCCGGTGCGGCTCGACCCGCGGCTGACCGCCACGGCGATGGCGCACCTGCTCGAGAACGCCGCGCAGTACTCGCCGTCGGGCTCGCGCATCGAGGTCCGCGCGTCCGTGACGGATGAGGGAGTGGTCATCGCCGTTCGCGATCATGGCCCGGGCATCGCGCCAGCAGACCTGCCGCACCTGTTCGAGCGGTTCTATCGCGGCGACGCGGCGAAGACGCGCGTGTCGGGGACGGGCATGGGCCTCTGGATCGCCCGCGGCCTGCTGGCGGTGCAACAGGGCCGGATCTGGGCCGAGAACTGCGCGGACGGCGGCGCCCGGTTCACGATCGTCGTGCCCGCGGCCGCCGGGGCACCGGAACCGGCGAGGTCCCCAGCCGCATGACGCCCCGCTCCCGCATCCTGCTCGTCGACGACGAGGTCGCCATTCAGCGCGCCGTGGGACCGCTCCTGCGCTCACGCGGTTACGATGTGGACATCGCCGGCACCGGCGCCGATGCCTTGCGGCTCGTGACCGAACAGCCCCCCGACCTGGTGGTGCTCGATCTGGGTCTTCCCGATATTCAGGGCACCGAAGTGTGCCGGCGGATCCGGGCGCGTGTCGCGACTCCGATCATCATCCTCTCGGCGCGAGGGGCGGAGGCCGACAAGGTCAACGCGCTCGACCTCGGCGCCGACGACTACGTCACCAAGCCGTTCGGGCCGGAGGAACTGCTGGCGCGAATCCGCGTCGCGCTTCGTCGTGTGCTGTCCGAACAGGAAGACGGGACCGGACTCGTCCGCGTCGGCGACCTCACGATTGACCACGATCGCCATCGCGTCCTCCGCGGCGAGGTCGAGGTCCGCTTGACGCCGAAGGAGTTCGAGCTCCTCTCGCTCCTGGCCCGCAACCACGACCGGGTGTTGACCCACCGGGCGATCCTGAAGGCGGTCTGGGGAGGCAACGCCGTGGAGCAGCCCGAGCATCTCTGGACCCTGGTGGCGCAGGTCCGCAAGAAGATCGAGCTCGATCCGGCCACCCCCCGGTATCTGATCAGCGAGCCGTGGGTCGGCTACCGCCTGACGAGCCCGGCCCCAGGTGACGTGTCCCGCGAGGACGACCCGGCCCGCTGACCCGCTCCCGCCCCGCTGGCCCGCTCCCGCCAGGCGGCCCTTCTTCAGGCACTTTTCAGGAACTTCTTGGCCCCTCCTCAGTCGTGAACTCCTACCGTGAGGGAAGGAGTTCTCAGTCATGACACGCACGTATTTACAGCGCTCGGCGGGGGCGCTGCTCGTTGTTCTCGGGATGACGGCCCTTGCTGGTGCGCAGCCGGCCTCGTCGCCCGCGGGTTCTGCGCCGGGCCAGGAACCGGCCGCCGCACCCGAGCCCCCGCAGGAGCCGTCGGCGTCGGAGGCCTCGTCCAACCCCTTCGAGCACGTCCAGTTCGGCGTCGCGCTGGAAGGCTTCTATCAGTACAACTGGAACCGCCCGTACGATCGCATCAACCTGCTGCGCGCCTATGACACGCGGGCCAACGTCTTCGGCATCCAGCAGGCGGCGATCGTCGTCGAGAGCGCTCCGGCGGTGGACCAGGGCCGGCGCTTCGGCGCCCGCGTGGACCTGCAGTTCGGCCAGGCCACGGAGACCGTGCAGGGGAGCGCCGCGAACGAGCCGCGACCCGACGTCTACCGCAACATCTGGCAGGCCTACGGCACCTACGTGTTCCCGGTCGGCCGCGGGCTGCAGACCGACTTCGGCAAGTTCGCCTCGAACCTCGGCTACGAGACCAACTACGCCAAGGACGACAACCAGTTCTCGCGTGCCTATCTGTTTAACTTCCTGCCGTTCTACCACTCCGGCCTGCGCGTGACCCTGCCGGTCAGCGACGAGGTGACGGTGATGTACATGCTGACGAACGGCATCCAGCAGACCGAGGACTTCAACAACTTCAAGAGCAATCACTTCTCGGCCATTGTCAAGCCGGTGGGCAGCGTGACCTGGACGACGAACTACTACTTCGGCCAGGAACAGCCCGACGGGTCGTTGCCGGACGGCCCGGACGGCTACTTCCGGGTGTTCGATACCTACGTCGCTTACACGGCGACGACGGACCTGAGCTTCGGACTGGACGTCAACTACGTGACCAACGAAGTGAACAAGGCAGACGAGTCGCTCGCGCTGCAGGGCACCGGCGTCTACGCGCGCTACCAGGTCACCGCGCCGACCTCGCTCTCCATTCGTTATGAACGACTCGATGACGAGGGGCTGTTCGGCGGCATCGACCAGGTGCTCCAGGAGCTGACCGCGACGCTCGAATACAAGTTTGCCGATGGCTTCCTGGTGCGCGGGGAGTTCCGTCGCGACTGGTCGGACCAGCAGTTCTTCACCGGCTCGCGGCCGGACGATCTCCGCGGTCACCAGAACACGGCGCTCGTGGGTCTGGTGTGGTGGTTCGGTAACAAACAGGGCGCCTGGTGACCATCATGCTGGACCTCGTGTTCGTCGGTCTTTCCATTCTGTTCTTCGTTGTCGGCGCCGGCTACGTCGCGGCCTGCCAACATCTCGAATAAGGTGACGCCGTCATGACGCTGGAATCCTTCGCGGGTCTGTTGATCTCGGTCCTGCTGCTCGTCTACCTGGTGTACGCGATGCTGCGTCCGGAGAAGTTCTGAGATGACGCTCAATGGCTGGTTTCAAATCGTGCTCTTCCTGGCGGCGATTGCCGCCGTCACGGTGCCGCTCGGGCGCTTCATGGCGCGGGTGTTCGCTCACGAGCGGACCTGGTTCGATCCCGTGCTGCGCCCACTCGAGCGCCTGATCTACCGCCTCACCGGCGTCGACGAAACGCACGAGATGCGGTGGACCGAGTACGGCGCGGCGACCCTGGTGTTCAGCGTTGTCTCGATGCTGGTGCTCTACGCGATGCAGCGCCTGCAGGGCCTGCTGCCGTTCAACCCGCAGGGCCTGGCCGGCGTGGCTCCGGCCCTGGCGTTCAACACGGCGGCGTCGTTCACCACCAACACCAACTGGCAATCGTATGTCGGCGAGACGACGATGAGCTATCTCACCCAGATGGCCGGGCTGGCCTATCACAACTTCGTCTCGGCAGCCGCGGGCATCGCCCTGGCGATTGCGTTCATCCGCGGCATCGCGGGTCGCGAGCGCGACACGCTGGGGAACTTCTGGGTCGACATGACGCGGGCGGCGCTGTGGGTGCTGTTGCCGTTCTGTGTCGTCGGTTCGCTGCTGCTCGTGTCGCAAGGCGTGGTGCAGAACCTGAAGCCCTATGACCGCGTCCAGCTGGTGGACCCGCAGACGGTCACCACGACCGACGCCGACGGCAAGGAGACGACCACCACCGTCAGCGAGCAGGTGGTCGCGCAGGGCCCGGTGGCCTCGCAGGAGTTCATCAAGGAATGGGGGACCAACGGCGGCGGGTTCTTCAACGCCAACAGCGCTCACCCCTACGAGAACCCGACGCCGTTCTCGAACTTCATCGAGATGTTCGCGATCTTCGCCATCTCCGCCGGGCTGACGTACACCCTGGGCCTGATGACCAAGTCGCCGCGCCACGGCTGGGCGGTGTGGGCGGCGATGGCGTTCCTGTTCCTCGCCGGCGTGACCACCGCCTACTGGGCCGAGGCAGCCGGCAACCCGATGTTCGCCGGGACCGACCAGACTGCGGGCGACATGTGCCCGGGCGGGAACATGGAGGGCAAGGAGTCGCGCTTCGGCATCGTCAACTCGGCGCTGTTTGCGACCGTCACCACCGATGCGAGCTGTGGCGCGGTGAACTCGATGCACGATTCGTTCACCCCGCTCGGCGGCATGGTGCCGCTGGTCAACATCATGCTCGGTGAGGTCATCTTCGGCGGGGTGGGCGCGGGCATGTACGGCATCCTCATCTTCGTCGTGCTCTCGGTGTTCATTGCCGGCCTGATGGTCGGCCGCACGCCGGAGTACCTCGGCAAGAAGATCGAGTCGTTCGAGGTGCAGATGGCCATGCTGGCCGTCCTCGTCTTCCCCCTCACGATTCTAGTCTTCACCGGCATCTCGGTGGTGTCCGCGGACTTCGGCACCTCCAGCATCTGGAATCCGGGACCGCACGGGCTGTCGGAGATTCTGTACGCCTACACGTCCGGGACCGGCAACAACGGGTCGGCCTTCGCCGGCATCTCGGCCAACACCAACTGGTACAACACCACGATCGGCATCGCCATGCTGGTGGGGCGCTTCATGATCATCATCCCGATGCTGGCGCTCGCCGGCAGTCTGGGCCGAAAGACGCAGGCACCGCCGTCGCTCGGCACGTTCCCGGTGACGACACCGCTCTTCGCCACGCTCCTGGTTGGCGTGATCGTGATCGTGGGCGTGCTGACGTTCTTCCCGGTGCTCAGCCTCGGTCCAATCGTCGAGCACTTCCTGATGCACTCGGGCACCACTTTCTGATTGAAGAGGCATTTGTTCCATGGCGAAGACACAGAAGCTCAGTATTTGGGACCCCTCGCTGGTGCGGAGCGCCGCCGTCGACGCGTGCCGAAAGCTCGACCCGCGCGTCATGGTCCGTAACCCGGTGATGTTCGTGGTCGAGGTCGGGGCGGCCCTGACCACAGTGATCCTGGCCCGCGACCTGGTGACCGGCGCCGACGGGATTGGCTTCGAACTGCAGATCACCCTGTGGCTGTGGGCCACGGTCCTGTTCGCCAACCTGGCCGAGGCGATGGCCGAAGGGCGAGGCAAAGCGCAGGCCGACACGCTGCGCAAGACCCGGACCCAGACGGTGGCGAACCGGCTGTCCGCCAGCGGGCAGGCCGAGTCGGTCCCGGCCGCATCGCTGCGCAAGAACGACGTGGTGATGGTGAAGGCCGGCGAGTTCATCCCGTCAGACGGCGAGATCGTGGAAGGGGTGGCGTCGGTCGACGAGTCGGCGATCACGGGCGAATCGGCACCGGTGATCCGTGAAGCGGGCGGCGACCGCTCGGCCGTGACCGGCGGGACGAAGGTGCTGTCGGACTGGCTCAAGGTCCGCGTGACCGCCGACCCGGGGCATACCTTTCTCGATCGGATGATCGCCCTGGTCGAAGGCGCTGAGCGCCAGAAGACGCCGAATGAGATTGCGCTCAACATCCTGCTGGCCGGCCTGACCATCGTGTTCCTGATGGCCGTCGTCACCCTGCAGCCGTTCGCGGTCTACTCCGGCGCCCCGCAATCGGTGTTCGTGCTCGTATCTCTCCTCGTCTGCCTGATTCCGACGACCATCGGCGGGCTGCTGTCGGCCATCGGCATTGCCGGGATGGACCGGCTGATTCAGCACAACGTGCTGGCGATGTCCGGCCGCGCGGTCGAGGCGGCGGGCGACGTGCACACGCTGCTGCTGGACAAGACCGGGACCATCACCCTCGGAAATCGGCAAGCCACCGAGTTCCTGCCGGTGTCTGGTGTCACGGCAGCCGTTCTGGCGGACGCGGCGCAGCTGGCGTCGCTGGCCGACGAGACGCCGGAGGGCCGCTCGATCGTCGTCCTCGCCAAGCAGAAGTACGGGATCCGGGGCCGCGATCTTGCCGCCCACGCGGCGACGTTCGTGCCGTTCAC
This sequence comes from uncultured Acidobacteriota bacterium, assembly GCA_963721715.1. Taxonomy (GTDB): domain Bacteria; phylum Acidobacteriota; class Vicinamibacteria; order Vicinamibacterales; family UBA2999; genus VFZN01. The sequence goes on from CAVRKI010000002.1 coordinate 167,777, forward strand.
GGCGCAGACGCGCATGTCCGGCGTCGACCTCGACGGCCGTGAGATTCGCAAGGGGGCGGCGGAATCCATCGCCAAGTACGTGACGGCCAACGGCGGCGTGACCTCGCCGGAGCTGAGCGAGATCGTCCAGCGCATCGCCCGCGCCGGCGGCACGCCCCTGGTGGTGGCCGAGCGGACGCAATCGCTCGGCGTGATCCACCTGAAGGACGTCATCAAGGGCGGCATGCGCGAGCGGTTCAGCGCGCTGCGCGCCATGGGTATCAAGACCGTGATGATCACGGGCGACAACCCGTTGACGGCGGCGGCCATCGCCACCGAGGCGGGCGTGGACGACTTCCTGGCCGAAGCGACGCCGGAAGACAAGATGACGCTGATCAAGCAGGAGCAGCGCGCCGGCAAGCTGGTGGCGATGACCGGTGACGGCACCAACGACGCCCCGGCGCTGGCCCAGGCCGATGTCGGCGTGGCGATGAACACCGGCACCCAGGCCGCCAAGGAAGCCGGGAACATGGTGGATCTCGATTCGAATCCGACCAAGCTGATCGAGATCGTCGAGATCGGCAAGCAGCTGCTGATGACCCGCGGCACCCTCACCACGTTCTCGATCGCCAACGACGTCGCCAAGTACTTCGCGATCATCCCGGCGATGTTCCTGGCGGCGTTCCCGGCGCTGGCCGCCCTGAACATCATGCGCCTGCAGACGCCGGAGTCCGCGATCCTCTCGGCGGTCATCTTCAACGCGCTGATCATCGTGGCGTTGGTGCCCCTCGCCCTGCGGGGCGTGCAATTCAAGCCGCTCAGCGCGGCGGCGCTGCTGAGGCGCAACCTGCTGGTCTACGGCCTTGGCGGCATCATCGCGCCGTTTGTCGGCATCAAGCTGATTGACATGGTCATCACCACCCTCGGTCTTGCGTAAGAAGGACGGACCCCATGACTCTCTCTCGACACTTCCTGACGGCGACGCTGATGACCGTGGTCACCACGGTGCTGCTCGGCCTGGTCTATCCGCTCGTGATCACCGGGTTGGCCCAGGTGCTCTTCCCTGACCAGGCCAATGGCCAATTGATCGAGCGCGACGGCCGGATCATCGGCTCTCGCATCATCGGGCAGCCGTTCTCATCACCCGGCTACTTCTATTCGCGGCCCTCGGCGGCTGGAAACGGTTACGACGCCGGAGCCTCGTCGGGCTCGAACCTTGGCCCGACCAACAAGAAACTGATCGACCGTGTCGCGGCCGACGTGGCGCGGCTGCAGGCGGAGAACCCGGGCGTCGCCGTCCCGATCGATCTGGTGACGGCGTCGGGCTCGGGGCTCGACCCGCACATCAGCCCGGCGGCGGCCGCCTTCCAGGTGCCACGCGTGGCCCGTGAACGGGCGCTCCGCGAGGATGACGTGCGTCGAATCGTGGACGAACACACCGAGGGACGTCAGTTCGGCGTGCTGGGGGAGCCGGTGGTGAACGTGCTCCTCCTGAACCTCTCGCTGGACGAGCGGGCGCCGCGGCGCCGGTAGCGCGATGGCCGAACACCGACCGTCCGCCGATGCCCTGCTGGCGCGCATCCAGGAGAAGAATCGGGCGCGCCTGCGCATCTATGTCGGCGCCGCTCCAGGCGTCGGGAAGACCTACGCCATGCTGCGGGAGGGCCACGCCTTGCGGACCAGCGGCCTCGATGTGGTGGTCGGGTTCGTCGAGACTTACGATCGCCCGGACACCCACGCGCAGCTGAAGGATCTCGAGGTCGTGCCCCGGCGGAAGGTGGAGTACCGCGGCACGACGATGGAGGAGATGGACGTCGACGCGATCGTGCGGCGCCGGCCGAAGGTGTGCATTGTCGACGAGCTGGCGCATACCAACGTCCCTGGCAGCCGGCACGCCAAGAGGTTCGAGGACGTTCTCGAGCTGCTCGACGCTGGCATTCACGTGATGACGGCGGTGAACATCCAGCACCTCGAGACGCTGAACGACGCGGTGGCGAAGGCCACCGGCGTCCGCGTGCGCGAGACCGTTCCCGATACGTTTCTCGACCGCGCCGACGAGGTCATCAACGTTGATGTGACGGTGGAGGAACTGCGGAACCGGCTCCGGGAGGGGAAGATCTACCGGCCGGAGAAGGTCGAGCAGGCGCTCGCCAACTTCTTCCGCAAGGGCAACCTGTCGACCCTGCGCGAGCTGGCCTTGCGCGCCGTGGCCGACGAGGTGGGCGAGAAGGCCGCCAGTTATCGCGCCCGGGAAGGGTTGGAGCCGGCGCTGATCCCGGAACGCGTGATGGTGTGCATGAGCTCGAACGCGCTCGCGCCGAGAGTCATCAGGACGGGCGCACGCATCGCCGGCCGGCTGGGCTCGAAATGGTACGCCGTGTATGTCGAAACCCCGCGAGAACAGCCGGGCCGCATCGGTGCACCGGATGCCGAGGCGCTGCAGGAGAACATCCGGCTCGCCGAAAGCCTGGGGGCGACCGTCGTGCGGGTGAAAGCCACCCGACCAGCTGAGGGGCTGGTCGCGTTCGCCCAGCGCGAGGGCGTGACGCACGTCATCTTCGGGCAGAGCGCACGGTCTCGCCTGGAACTCGTGTGGCGGGGATCGACGCTCGACAAGTTCCTGAGCGCCGTTCCCGACGCTGCGGTGCAGGTGGTCCCGCTGAACGAGGTGTCATCATGAGCATCGCTCGCAAATGGAGGGCTGCGGTCGTGGTCGCCTCACTCGCGGCCGCAGGCTGCGACACGGAAACTGGGATCGAACGCCTGTCCGAGGCGCGCCGGCTGTCGGCGGACATTCTCGTGCAATTCACGAAAGCCGCTGATGCGGCCAACCTCGCGGTGATGGCTGATACCGACGAGACCTCGATTGCGTTCGGCGGTGGTGGGGGTGCGCGAGATACAGGTGCTGCAGGCACCGCACATCGCCGACGCCGATGATGCGGTGATGACACGCATGGAGACGCGGATGGCGGCGTCGGAGGCGGCGGCCCGGAGCGCGCTGAAGTCGCTGGCACCCCTCGTCCACCAGTCTTCCCGACCGCGCCTTGCCGAGGCCACCGCCGCGCTGGACACGTTCATGGGCGTCAACGCTAAAATTGCCGTCCTGTCGCGGCGCAACACCAAATGTGCGTTCCCTCGCACTGTCACTCAACCAGAAGGGCAAGGTGACGGGGGGGGTGTGAGGACAGCCTTCGCTCGCTGAGGGATGCGTTGGCGAAACGTGGCTTCACCGGCACGCGATAGGCCAAGGCCGACAGAAGGCGGGCGTCAACGTCCGGCCGGTCGTTCCCGTGACATCTCGTGACACATCTGGCCAAGTCGGCATCGGTAGACTTGCGCCTTCCACGCCGTGGTCATGGCCGCTCGCGCCTCGTCGCTGCTGCTCGCGCTCGCCCTCGTCACGGCCGGCCCGGCCCCGCTGTCGGCGCAGCCGGCCTCGGGACCGGCCGCGGCCTCGTCGAACCTGGATGACGATCCCATCGTTGACGTGAGGACCATCGACCACGAGTCGTACCGCGCCATCGCCGCACGCCTCCCCGAGGGACAGGCGCCAAGGATCGACGGCAAGCTGGACGATGCGATCTGGGCGACGGCGCCGTTGCAGGGCAACTTCATCCAGCGCGAGCCGCGCTTCGGCGCGCGGGCGTCGGAGAAGACCGAGTTCCGCATCCTCTACGACGATCGCAACATCTACATCGCGGTGTGGGCCTGGGACAGCGACCCGGAGGGCATCCTCGGCAGCGAGCTGAAGCGCGACTCCGGCCTGCGCAAGGGCGACCAGATCAAGATCAACTTCGACACCTTCCACGATCACCGCAACGCGTTCTACTTCAGCACCAACCCGCTCGGCGCCTACAAGGACGCCAACTCGGTCGAGAACGGCCGCACCATCAACTACGACTGGAACGCGGTCTGGAACAACAAGACCTCGGTCGACGACAAGGGCTGGTACGTCGAAGCCTCGATCCCGCTCAGCCAGCTGCGTTTTCCCACGACCATCGGCGAGGCCCTCTGGGGCTTCAACGTCTGCCGCATCATCCTCCGCAAGAACGAAGAGGACTACTGGGTCCCGTTCCCGCGCGAGTGGGGCGCCGGCGGCTTTGCCCGGATGTCCGGCGCCGGGGTGCTGTCCGGGCTCAACGACCTGCGCGCGCGGCGGCGGATGGAGCTGGTCCCCTACGTGCTGCCGACCGCCGGGCGCGACTACGTCACGCAGGGCTCCGTCGCCCGCAACGCAAAGTTCGGCGGCGACTTCAAGATCGGGCTGACCAACGATCTCACCGCCGATCTCACCTATCACACCGACTTCGCGCAGGTGGAGGCGGACCAGGAGGTGGTGAACCTCTCTCGTTTCAGCCTGTTCTTCCCGGAGCGGCGCCAGTTCTTCACCGAGAGCGCCGGCATCTTCGACTACGGCAAGTCCGCGTCCGGGCTGGGCGGCGACGCGGCGGCGGGCGATCCCGGCCTGCTGGCGCTCTTCTACAGCCGCCGCATCGGGCTAGCCGACGGGCAGGAGGTGCCGATTCAGGCCGGTGGCCGCGTCACCGGCCGCGTCGGCCAGTATGCGCTCGGCGCGCTGAACGTGAGCACCGAGGACGCGACCATTCGACGCGGCGGCATCCCGACGACGCTGAACGGGGCTAACTTCACCGCGCTGCGCGTCAAGCGCAACATCCTCAGCAAGTCGAGCCTGGGCGCCGTGTTCCTCAACAGCCAGGGTGGCATCTCGGAATACAACCGCGCCGCCGGCATCGACGCCGGGTTCTTCCTCGGCCAGAACCTGACGGTCATCGGCTTGCTGGCCAAGACCCAGTCGCCAGACGAAGTGCTCGCCAGGGTTCCGGACGGCACCGACATCGCCGCCACCGTGGACGTCAACTACAAGACCGACAAGTTCAATACCAGCGCGCAGTATCAGGACATCGGAGCGCGGTTCAACGCCGAGATGGGTTTCGTGCCGCGCCTCGACATCCGCTCGTCGAAGGCCAAGGCCGCCTACACCCCGCGGCCGAAGTGGCGTGGAGTCCGCCAGATGTTCTACTCCGGCGCGATCGAGTACTTCGAGGATCACGAGGGTCGCGTGAACTCCCGCACCCAGACTGCCGAGATCCAGATGCAGCGGCAGGACACGTCGAGCGCGAAGGTCACCGTCGATCGCGAGTACGACAGCCCGGTCGTGCCCTTCGCCACCGCGGGCACGATCATCACGCCCGGCAGCTACGACTGGACGACGGTGGCGGTGAACTACGTGTCGAACCAGGGCAAGCGCGTCTACGGCTCGGCGACCGTGAACCTAGGCGGCTACTACGACGGTGATCGGCAGAGCGTGCAGGGCGCCGTGAACTTCATCGTCGGACGTACGCTGCTGTTCGAGCCGAACTACACGCGCAACCGCATCGTCCTGCCGGGGCGGCCGATCTACACCAGCAACGTCATCAACATGCGCGTCAGCCACTCGTTCTCGCCGAACCTGTTCCTCAAGGGCTTCGCGCAGTACAACGACGATCGCCGCACCGCCAGCTTCAACTTCCTGGTCTGGTACATCTACAAGCCCGGCAGCGACCTCTACATCGTCTACAACCAGGGGTGGGATGCGAACCTGCCGGTGCCCCAGCAGTACAACGTCCGGAACCGATCGCTGGCGGTGAAGATGACCTACTGGCTGGCGCGGTAACCGGCAGACGCAACCGGCAGTCGGCAGGTGGTGGGTGGAACGGGACGAGTCCTCACACGGTCTGCGCGAAGGCCCAAGACTCAGGACCCAAGCCTCAAGCCCCTGTCGACGCGCCCTACTGCGTCGGCGCGCTCTCGCCCCAGATGTACTTCGCGAAGAAGTCCCAGTTCTGCTGCAGCGCCGCGCGGCTGGCCTTGGGCTTGGTCAGCCCGTGACCGAACCCCTTGAACAGCGACAGGCGCACCGGCACGTTCTGGTCGCGCAGGCCCTGATAGAGCTGCAGCGCGTTCGGAACCGGCACGCGTGGGTCCTGGTCGCCGTGCTGGATCAGCGTCGGCGTCTTCGCCTGCTTGATGTAGGTCATTGGCGACGTATCGGCGTAGATCTTCGGATCGTCCCAGGGCGTGGCCTTCAGGTACTGCCGCGTGAACGGGTGGATGTCGGTGTTCACGTAGTAAGTCATCCAGTCCGAGATACCGGCACCCACCGAGATCGCCTTGAAGCGATCGGCGTGCCTCGTGGTGAGGAATGCCGAGATGTAGCCGCCCTGGCTCCAGCCCATGCTGCCGACGCGGTCGCGGTCCACCATGCCCTGGCTCACCAGGTGATCGATGCCGGACAGCACATCCCAGGCGTCGCCGATGCCGAGGTTGCGGACGTTGAGCGCGCGGAACTTCGCACCGTAGCCGGCGCTGCCGCGATAGTTCGGCTCGAGCACCAGTGCGCCGCGCGCCAGGAACGCGTCGATTGGATAGGTGCCGGCGTTGTTGGTGTACGGCACCGGCCGCGACACGCCGGTGGGCCCGCCATGGATGACCACCAGCAGCGGATACCGTTTCCCCGCCTCGAAGTTCGCGGGCTTGTGCAACACGCCTTCGATCTCCGCACCGTCCTGGCTGGTCCAGCGGACCACCTCACGAAGGTGCCTGGGCCACGCCGCCACCTGCGTGCGCGTATTGCTGACGCGGCGCGCCGAGGGGAGCGCGTCAATGGAACCGGCGAACACGTCCGCGAATTCGGTCGGGGTGGAGGCCACGAACGCCACGCGCGTGCCGTCGTTCGACAGCGAGAACTGCGACCCGGCCCATTCCGGACTCGTCTGCACCCGGCGGATCGCGCGGGTGGAAGGATTCAGCGTGAAGAGTCCCGTCGTGGTGCGTTGCACGGCTGAAAAGACAATCCCGGACGGCGTCCACTCCACGATCGACGGGTCTTCGTCGAACGCATCGGTCAGGCTCTGCGGCTTCGAGCCGTCCGCGTCGACGATGGCGATGACGCTGTTCTCGTAGAAGTAGAACGGCTTCGCCATCGAGGAGACGAAGGCGAGGCGGCGGCCGTCCGGCGACCACCGCGGGTTCGAGTCGGGGCTCGCCTGGGTGACCAGGGCCGTGCGCGCGCCCGTGGCCACGTCCACGATCGAGATGTCGGCGGACCCGCCGTCGCCCGGATCGCTGGTGGTGCGGTGGTCGAACGCGATGCGCGTGCCGTCCGGCGACCAGTCGAAGCTGCCGACGACGAACGAGCCCCATGTGAGCGCGCGGGTCTCGCGCGTGGCGAGATCGATCACGTAGAGATGCGTGTACCGCTGATCTTCGTCCTCCATGCGAATCTCGCCCCAGCGCTCGTCGCGGTCCTTCATTGCCTGGGTCTTCGGGTCGAGTGCCGTGAAGGCGATCGACTTGCCATCCGGCGACCAGGCGAACGCCGTGACGCCATCCTCGCGCTTCGTCAGGCGCTCGGCTTCGCCGCCGAGGATGTCGATGCGATAGATCTGGCGCCCGCCGTCGCGGTCAGATACGAATCCCAGCGTGCGGTTGTCGGGAGCGAAGGCGGGCTGAAGACTCGACTTCGGCGCCTGCGTCAGCTGGCGCGGTTCGCCCGACGCCACATCCGCCATCCAGACTTCGGTCTCGAAGGCATTTTCTTCCCAGTTGGTCTCGCGCACGGTGAACGCGACGGTCTTGCCATCGGGAGACAACACCGGCGAGGCGACCCGTTTGAGGTTGACCAGCTCGTCAATGGTCGGGCTCGGCGCCGCCTGGGCGAGCACGGGCGCCGGGAAGCGAGGCGCGGCTGCCGACAGCAGGACCAGTACGGAGAACCCGAGGACGCGCATGGGCAATCGAGCTGGCTGAGGCATGGGCCGATTGTAGCGGGGAAAGTTCCGCGACTTGACAGAAGCGGCGTTCCGGCTGAACAGTGAAACTGTTCCGGCTGACGGCTGCAAGCCACTCAGGAGTCCCCGATGCGAAAAGTAGCTGCCTTCCTCAGTGCCGCAGGGTGCGCGGGCCTGTTGGCCCTGCCCGCGTTCGCCGCCAGTGTCACCATCACGGGCGAAGTCGTCGACATCTCATGCGCCACCGAGAAAGGGGCGGCTGGCAGGGGCGATGCGCACTCCGCGTGCGCGCTCACGTGCGCGAAGGAAGGCAAGCCGGTCGGCGTCCTGACCGAGGATGCGGTGTATGAAATAACGGGTGATTTCATCGCGAACAAGAACGCGAAGCTGCTTGATTTCGTCGCGAAGGTCGTGACGATCACTGGCGAAGTGGTCGAGCGAGACGGGAAGAGACTGCTGAACGTGAAGACGATCAGAGTGGCGAAGTAGGGGAGCCGGCGAAATTCAGCCCCCCAAGCCCCCAAGCCCCAAGCCCCCGCAAGCTTTTCCCGTGAGCCCGTTCTATCAATGCGGGTGTCTAAACCCGGTAACCAACGGAGATCGGCCGATCGCCGCCTCGCTTGAATGACCGTCCTCACAAAGGAGACAGGCATGCCTCGCGATCTGTTCGGCGAAGTCGATCGTCCCTCCACGCGTGTTGGCACTCGCAGCCGCTATACCGTGCCTCTGTCGCTGGCCGCGCACGCGCTGGTCGTGGTCGGGATCCTGGCCGCCACCATCTTGGGACCGGCGGTCCTCCCCTCTCCTGCCAGTGGCGAGCTGATCCTGCTCGCCGACATGCACATCCCCGAACCGCCGCCGCCCCGCATCGTGGCCGCGCGTGTCACGGCGGTCGCGCCGGTCAATCCGAATGCGGCGCCGACGGTCGTGCCCGATCACATCGCGCCGGAGGTGCTCCTGCCGGACGATGTGCATGTGAGCAATGCCACCGTCACCGGGATCATCGCGGGGACGACGGACTTCAACACCGTCGTCGGTGAGCCGCCCGCGCCGCCCCCGCCCGCGCCGGTGAAGCCCGTGCCTGTCGGAGGCAAGATCCGGCCACCCGCCAAGACCGTGGACGTGCCGCCCGTCTACCCGCCACTGGCGATCGCCGCGCGCGTAGACGGGACCGTGATCATCGAGGCGGTGATCGACACCGACGGCCGGGTGCAATCCGCGCGAGTGCTGCGGTCCATCCCGCTGCTGGACACGGCCGCCCTGACCGCGGTCGGTCAGTGGTCGTACACGCCGACGCTGCTGAACGGCGTACCGGTGCCGGTGATCATGACGGTGACGGTCACCTTCAAGCTGCGGTGAGCCAGATCGGTTCGCCGAGGCGCGGTGGCGCGCCGCGGCGCCGGGTGTAACGGCGAGGCAACGAGCGGGAGGCCTTGCGCTTGCAGCGTGTGGCACACACAATCACAGCTGTAGCGCGAGGCCTCTGCCTCGTCAAAGGAGCATACGTGGACAGTCCTGCATCGCTCATTCGTCGCACCGGCCTGCTGGGCGTGGTGGTCCTGCTGGTGGCCTTCACGCTGTCGTGCAGCGTTCGCACGATCTCGACCGGCCATGTTGGCATTGCCACGTTGTTCGGTGCCATCACCGGGGAGCGGCTGCCCGAGGGCATCCACCTCGTGAACCCGCTCAAGCGGATCGCCGAGCTCTCGGTGCGGACCCAGGAGAGCAAGGAGCACGCGGAGGTCCCCTCGAGCGAGGGGCTGATCATCACGCTGGAGGCGTCGCTCCTCTATCGCCTGGACCCGGCCCGGGCGTCCGAGGTGTACCAGACGATTGGTCCCGCCTACGAGGAGATCATGGTCTCGCCGAACTTCCGCTCGGTGATGCGCGCGGTCACCTCGTCACACACCGCCAACACCCTCTACAGCGAGGCGCGGGAGCAGGTGGCGCAACAGATGGTCGATCAGCTGAAGCGGGCGATGGAGCCGCGCGGCATCGTGGTGGAGAACATCCTCCTCCGCGACATCAAGCTGCCGGACACGCTGAAGCAGGCGATCGAGGCCAAGCAGCAGGCCGAGCAGGACGCGCAGCGGATGCAGTTCGTGCTGCAGAAGGAGAAGCAGGAGGCCGAGCGCAAGCGCCTGGAGGCGCAGGGCGTCGCCGACTTCCAGCGCATCGTCTCGCAGGGGCTGAGTCAGCAACTGCTGGAATGGAAGGGCATCGAAGCCACCGAGAAGCTGGTGGGCAGCCCGAACTCGAAGATTGTGATTATCGGGAACCCGAAGAATGGACTGCCGCTGATCTTCCCGGGACAGTAGAGGGACCCGCGCAACAGAGAGTTCAAGGTTCAACAGTTCAGGAGTTCAAACGAAAGGCCCCGGCGCCGCGTCAGCAGCACCGAGGCCTCTTGAACGTTGAACCTGCGCTGGGCGCGATGCTAAATCGCCTTCAGCAGCGCCGCGACCTTGTTCGTCGCCTCCCAGGTGAGATCCTTGTCGTTCTTCCCGAAGTGGCCGTAGTTGGTGGTCTTCGAGTAGATGGGACGACGCAGCTTCAGCTGCTCGATGATCTCCGCGGGCTGGAAGTTGAACACCTTGTTGATGGCGCGGATGATCTTCTCGTCGGCCACCGTCGCGGTGCCGAACGTCTCGACGTGCACGCTGACCGGATCCGGGTGGCCGATGGCGTAGGCGAACTGCACTTCGCACTTGGCGGCCAGCTTCGCGGCGACGACGTTCTTGGCGATCCAGCGGCCCATGTAGGCCGCGCTGCGATCCACCTTGGTCGCGTCCTTGCCCGAGAACGCGCCACCGCCATGACGGCCCATGCCGCCATAGGTGTCGACGATGATCTTGCGCCCGGTGAGGCCGGTGTCGCCCTGCGGCCCGCCGACGACGAAGCGGCCGGTCGGGTTGATCAGGAACTCGGTCGCGCTGGTCAGCATCTTCGCCGGCAGCACCTTCCGGATCACTTCCTCGATGCAGAACTGCTCGATCTCCTGGTGGGAGGCGTCTGCCGCGTGCTGGGTCGAGATGACGACGTTGGAGATGGCGACCGGCTTGCCGTCCTCGTAGACCACCGACACCTGCGACTTGGCGTCGGGGCGCAGCCACGGGCACTTGCCGGACTTGCGAATCTTCGTCAGCTGGCGCCCGAGGCGGTGCGCGAACATGATCGGCGCCGGCATCAACTCGGGGGTCTCGTTGCTGGCATATCCGAACATCAGGCCCTGGTCGCCGGCACCCTGCTTGGCGGTCTTCTTGCCCGCGGCCTTCTTGGCATCGACGCCCTGGGCGATGTCGGGCGACTGCTGCGTCACCAGGACGTTCACGAACACCCGGTCGGCATGGAACACATCGTCGTCGTTGACGTAGCCGATTTCGCGGATGCTGTCGCGCGCGATCTTGACGAAGTCGACCTTGGCCTTGGTGGTGATCTCGCCGCCGACGATCACCATGTTCGACTTGACGTAGGTCTCGCAGGCGACGCGGCTGAACTTGTCCTGCGCGAGGCACGCATCGAGGACCGCGTCGGAAATCGTGTCGGCGACCTTGTCGGGATGACCCTCGCCCACGGATTCCGAAGAGAAGATGTATCGGTTGCCCATTCAGACTCCAATAAAAAAGCCCGCGTTGGTCGCGGGCCTGGCTCGCGACTTAGATGGTTGTCATGTCCAGCCCCCGGCTGAACACGATGCGGCCCTCAAGTCGGGGAAATCGCCGCAATAACGACCCTGCAGTATCGCCCGTGGTCGCGGAGGCTGTCAAACAAGGGCAACGGAACGGTCTCCGGTCTCCGGTGTCCGTGTCTCCGGTATTCGAACGGCCGACGGAGGAAGCAGTCCAGAGTCGAACCCTCAAGCCTCAAGCCCCAAGCCCCAAGCCCCAAGCCCCAAGCCCCAAGACTCCCTAGAACCCCAACGCCACCCCGATCGAGCTGCGCCAGAACGAGAAGTCGCCGAGATCGAGGCCATCGAAGGGCGAGAGTTCGCTCAGCTGGCGGAAATAGCGGATGTCGCCGCGCAGGCCGAAATGGCCGCCACCCACCCGCACGCCGCCACCGACGTTGATGCCGAAGCCGTTGTCCGTCCAGTCGAACAGCTCGCTGACGCCTTCGATACGCGAGCGCATCAGGCCAATGCCGCCCGACGCGTAGGGCTTGAATCCGCCGCCGCCGCCGCCCAGCACCAGGTTCCCCATCAGCGTGGTGACGTTGCCCCGTGACTCGAAGTCGAAGAGCTCGTCTTCACCCGGCTCGAAGAAGGTCGGCGAGTAGCCGAAGTCCACTTCGTAGCCGAGTCCTTTGCCGAAGTGCGTCAGCGTGGCGCCGTAGTGCAGCTTGGTGCCAAAGTCGTAGTCATCGAGGGTGGAGTTGAACGAGCTGCCGATGTAGGGCGTCAGGTAGTTCGATTGCGCGCGCGCCGGCGCGGCCAACGACGCGACGATCAGGAGCGCGAGAACTGGCATCCAGAGAGCACGAGTGCGCATGAATTTCCTTCCGTGGATACAAGAAGACGACGAATTCAGTGGAGGAGGACTCCTCAGGGAGTAGCGGAGCAGGAAGAGTGCCAGGGAACGGAAGCCGGGGAGAACAAAGGCAAGAAGCCAAAAATCCAAAAGGCAAAAACCGAACAGCATCCCGCTTCCGTCGCGCGGGCGTCCGATTTCTGCCTTCTGCCTTCTGCCTTCTGCCTTCTGCCTTCTTACTTCTGATGGGAGGCGATGTAGTCGAGGGCGAACTTCTCGAGGGCCGGGGCCGTCAGGCCGATCGCCTTCGCTTCGGTCGTCGCCTTGTCCACCGGCCAGCCGTCCTGCAGCACGCGCTTCACGAGCCATACCGCACCGGTGCGATTGGCCGAGGCGCAGTGGATGAACACCGGCTGGTTGGCCTTGTTCGCGATGACGGCGAGGAACTGGTCGACGATTGCCGGATCGGGCGAGCCGCCCGCGAGCGGCAGGTGGAAGTAGTTGAGGCCGAGCGCCTTGGCCTTCGCCTGGTTCTCCGGCACGTTCGCCCCCGGCTCGGTGGCCACGCGCAGGTTGATCACCGACTTGAAGCCGTCGGCCTTCAGGCCGTCGAGCGCCGCGGTGTCGGTGGCGCCGCCGCAGGCGACGACGGCATCGACCTTGGTGTAGTTCATGATGCCGGGACGCGTCTGCTTCTCCTGCGCGGCGGCAAAGGACAGCGTGGCGACGGCAAGGGCGATGGTCGTGGCAGCAATGCGCATGCGGGAATCCTCCAGAGAGTTGGTGACCATCATATCCGCGAACCCCGAAGCCTTCCCGGCCGTGGCGGCCCCCGGGGCGCGCGCGAAAAAAAGGCCACGATCCGGGAAGGATCGTGGCCGAGTGGAGAGGTTGTCGTGCCCGTCCGATGGGAGAAGTGCTACTCCTTGGTGACGGTGACCGTCACGGGCTGCTGCACGCGCACCGTGACGTTCGTGCCGGCGGGCAGGGTTGCGGGATTGCGGTCGTTGGTCATGGCCGCGGCCGTGCCGCCCGCCGCGCCGACTCCGGCGCCAATCGCGGCACCCTTGCCGCCGCCGAGGATGGCGCCCAGAATGGCCCCGCCGATGGCCGCGCCGCCGACCTTGGCGGCGGTCTCGCCGGAGGGTGACTGACCTTCGCGGATGACCGCGTCGGTGCGAATCGACATCTGGGTGCCGTCGGCCAGCGTGACCGTATGGAAGCGCACGGCCAGCCGCGCCTTGCCCTTCATCTTGCCGCCGCGGTCCACTTCGGTGACCGAGCCCGAGACGATGGCGCCGGCGGGGATGGCGACCCGGGTGCCGACGCGAACGTCACGCGTGACGCGCGCCGTGACCTTGTCTTCCACGCGAGCCAGGTCGCTCGTCACCGTGCGTTCGACCTGGAGCCCCAGCACTGAATCGGCCGGGACCTGCAGCTCCACGAACTCGGGCGCGGGCGGCGGCGGGGGCGGCTCGGGCTCTTCGACGGTCATCGGCGGGGCGTCCTGCTGGATCGAGGGACGCGCTTCCCACATGCTGCCGGTGTTCTGGGTCACCTGCGGGGCGGCCGGCGGCGGTTCCGGAGGACGCACGGGGGTGGAATCGGCGCGCTGCGATCCCGGGCCCGATTCGGAGCGCGCCGACGCGGGGCGGCTGGCCGTGCTTTCGCGAGTGCTGCGGCTTCGAGCCGCTTCAGTTGTGCGGGCGGCGGGCGCGGCGGTCGAGGGGGCGGCGGCGACCGGGGGCGCCGGGGTGGGCGCCGGCGTGATGACGCCTTCCGATTCGGTCACCGTTCCGGGTGTCGTGGTGGCAGGCGCCGACGCGGGCAGCGCATCGGGGGTGTCGGCAGCGACCGGCGGCTGACCGAAACGCACGGCCAGAAAGCCGCCCAGACCGGCTGCCACCAGGCAACCGACCGTCAGCGCAGCAAACACCAGCTTGTTGATACCCATGGCGACTCCTTGGTCCAACCCTGCTTACAGCAAGGGCCGTGCCCGGCGAGAAACCCCGAAACACACAATTTATACGCCGATGGAGGCCAGATTCGTGATCGCGCTGTCCCCTGCAGATGAAGAGTGTCACCTCGGGGGGCTGAGGGTTTGGGGGCCTCGGGGCCTGGGGGGCGGGGAACCGGGGATCCGGAACTTACGACGTGAAACCCGGTCCTGGCGCCCGGTAATGGCTGAGCTTGTCTCAGCACCCCCAGAACCCCGACCCCTCTATGCCGTCTCTATGCCGTCAGCGGCTCGCCTGGCCTCGGCTGTGCGTCGGCGGAATGGGGCCGGCTCTTCCAGACCACGCAATTGCGTCCGGCCCGCTTGCCCTCATAGAGCCGGGAATCGGCTGTCCGCACCAGTTCCTCGATCGTCGGGAAGTCGCCATCGGTGGGGAAGGCCGCGATCCCGATCGTGGCGGTGAGCGCGCCCCAGGGATGAGGGCGGATCCGCGAACACGCAGGTCTCGCGCAACCGCGCCTGGAAGCGTTCGGCCACGGCGCGCGCCGCATCGGCATCCGTACGCGGGAGCACGATCACGAACTCGTCACCGCCGTAGCGGCAGGCGATGTCCGCGGCGCGGACTTCGGCGTTGAGCGTCTCTCCCATGATCTTCAACACGCGGTCACCCTCGAGGTGGCTGAAGCGGTCGTTGATCGACTTGAAGTGATCGCCGTCGACGATCATCAGGCTGATCGGCTCGCGGTAACGGCGCGCGTGCGCCAGCGCCTGCGGCATCACATCCTCGAAGTGCAGCCGGTTGTAGAGGCCGGTGAGCGGATCGTGAACCATGCGGTTCCGCGCCTGCTCGTACTTCTGCCGGTAGGTCAGCATCTGGAACACGTCGGCGACGTCGCCTTCGGCCGATGTGATCTCCTGCGGCTCGATGAAGCGCAGATAGGCCCACAGCGAGGTCGAGTAGAAGAGCGCCGCACCCGCCTTGCTGATCAGGCCCGCTGCCATCGCGTCCCACAAATTCGTCTCGCCGAACGACAGGAACGCCGTGAACAGCAAGTTGTCGAACGCGACGATCAGGATCAGCGCCAAGAAGATGCGGAGGAAGAAGGCCGACGTCAGGCGGCTGATGTACTCGTAGGCGAGGATGATCCCGATCACGTCGACGAACAGCAGCAGTGCGCCGACCGTGGCGATCTGCGCGTTGTTGATGAACTCGTCCGCCCCCATCGACGTGATGTTGACGTTGCCGGGCAGCACGAAGTGCGCGCTCACCAGCAGCGAGACCAGCGTCAACCCGGCGTTGGCCAGCACCAGGCCGTACACCAGCTTGCGCGCCTCGACCGCGTCTTCCTTCAGATAGACCAGCAGCACGGCGAAGAGATTCGCCGTGAACATGACCGATGAGCCCGGGTAGATGATGAGGCCGGGCCACACCTCCACCTGCACCGACAACGTGGCCTCCAGGTACTGGAAGCCGCCCATGACGATGTACAACGGAGACAACCCCAGCACGCTCCGGGCGCGAAACAGCCCGAGCACCAGCGTCGCCATCACCAAACCCTCGAGGACGAGGAGGCCGAACTGTGACGCAACCATGTCGCTGTGCATCCCACGGCGGGGGCGCAACCGCCACACGGCGCGGGGCCGGGGCAGGGATGTCAGGCGGATTATGGCTCAGAACCGTCCGGCCGCGTTCACGCGGGCAGGGCGGCCAGATCCTTGATGGCGGCGATCGAGAAACTGGCGATGTGGTCGGCGGCCACGGTGCTGTCGGCCAGCAGGCGAGCCCACGGCTGCGGGGTGCGTGGCACGGTCGGCCGCCCAAAGAGCAGGATCTGCCCCTGGATGCTGAGCACGGCGCGCATCACCCGCGGGTCGTCCGGCTGCAGTCCCGCGATCTCGCCGACGATCGTGCTCAGGTGCTGCATCCGGGGCTCGAGAACCTCCCGCATTACCAGCCGGGTGACCTCGCTGGGACCTTCCATCTCGCGCGACATCAGCCTGTGGATCCACGACAGGCGATCGTGTCCGGTGAGGCGCGACAGGAACACCCGGACGTACGCGCGCAGCTGCGTCTCGGGCGGGGTGCCGCGCCCCGCCTCGATCGACAGGTCGTTGGTCTCGCGCATCGCCTCGATGGCGCGCTGCACGACGGCGCGATAGAGCCCGTCCTTGTCGCCGAAGTGATAGTTCACGGCGGCGACGTTGGCCTGGGCGGCAGCGGAGATCTCGCGGATCGTGACCTTCTTGAAGCCGCGGTCGGCGAACATTTCGGCCGCCACCTGCATCAGCCGGTCCCGAGTACGCAGATCCTGCGTCGTTTTCGGGGCTTTCGTGCCAGGCCCCGTCACAGCGACCTCTTGAACAGCAGGGTCGCGGAGGTCATCGCCACCAGCGAGAAGATCAGCAGGAACGTCAGGTCGTACGAGATCGCGGCGAAGCCGGTGTTCTTCAGCAGCAGGCTCTTGAAGGCGTGGACCGCGTAGGTGAACGGATCGGCCACGGCGATCGCTTTCATCCAGCCCGGAAACGCCTGCTGCGGATAGACGGCCCCGCTCGGGAAGTAGAGCAGGGTGTTCAGCAGGCCGAAGATCGCGCGCGGCATCAGCGGATCCTTCACCCGCACCATCAGCAGGAACATCATGCTGACCAGCGCCAGCGCGGTGATCGTGATCACCACGAACATCCGCAGCATGCGCATCGGATCCAGCGGGTCCGGGACGCCCGCGATCAGCGAGCCGATGGTCATCAGCACCATGCCCGCCATCACCGCCTTGATCGTGCCGGAGATGTTGAAGCCGGCGATCAGCTCGAGGCGCGTAATCGGCGTCACCAGGTAACCCTCGTGCAGCCCGCGCGCCTTGTCGTCGATGAAGATGATGCCGCCGCCGATCATCACCATCATGAAGATCGACATGGTGATCGAGCCCGGCAGCAGGTACTGGACATAGGGCACGTAGGGGTAGAGCTCGACCACGTCCAGGGTGGTCCGGGTGAGCACCCGATCCGACTTCGGCCGTCCCTCGTTCAGGCTCGAGACCAGCCCGTTCATCGATCCCGCCAGCGTCGCCGCCACGAAGTTGTCGGTGTTGTCCTCGATCAGCGCCAGCCGCGGCTCGCGCTCGGCCAGCACCCGGCGCGAGTAGTCGGGCGGAATCGTCAGCACGCCGTTCACCTGACCACTGCGGAGCGCGTCGAGGGCCTCGCCCTCCGTCGCGTAGCTGAACAGCTCGAAGGTCTGGGCGTTGGCGGCCACCGCCCCCGCCAGTTCGCGCACCTTCACCGCCGGCAGGCCGTGGTCCTGGTCGACGACCGCGACCTTCAGGTGGCGCACATTGCCACCAAAGGCGTAGCCCAGCACGATCAGCTGCACCAGCGGGAAGAGCAGCGACATGACGATGAGGAACGGACTGCGGCGGAAGCGCCGCAGCTCGCGTTCGATGATGGCAAGGGTCCGATGCATGGCCGCTCCTGATTACCGACGGATGGCGAGCTGACGCGGCGCCGGATCCTGGAGGGCGTCTCGCAGGTCATGCCCCGTGTAATGCACGAACACATCGTCAAGGCTGGTGCTCTTCACCGCCAGCGACTTGACGTCGACGCCGGCCGCCGCGGCCGCGGTGACGAGGGCCGCCGTGGTCGCCGGCCCGTTCGCGGTGGCGATCCGGAACACGTGCTCGTCGGGCGTCACCTTCAGCGCGTGCGGCAGGGCCGCCAGGCGCTCGGCCCATCCCGCGGGCACGCTCGAGAAGCTGGCCTCGATCGAGTTGTGGCTGGGAATCGAGGCCTTCAGCTTCAACGGCGAGTCGAGCGCCACCAGATGCCCGTGATCGACAATCGCAATGCGATCGCACAGCCGGTCGGCTTCGTCCATGTAGTGCGTCGTGAGCAGCACCGTGAGGTCGCGCTCGCGCTTCACCTTCTGCAGCATCTCCCACACGTGCACGCGCGACACGGGGTCGAGGCCGGTGGTGGGCTCGTCGAGGAAGAAGATGCGCGGCTCGTGCACCAGCCCGCGCGCGATCTCGACGCGGCGGCGCATGCCGCCCGAGAGATACATCACCTGCTTGTGGCGCCACTCGGTGAGCTCGACGGCCTCGAGCAGGTCGTCGATCAGCCGCTTCCGCTTCTCCCGCGGGACGCCGTAGAGCTTGGCGAAGATGATCAGGTTCTCCTCGACGCTCAGCTCGGTGTCGCTGGTCATCGCCTGCGGGATGACGCCGATCGTCCGGCGCACGCCGTCGGCATCCTTCACCACGTCGTGACCGCCGACCAGCGCGGTGCCGGACGAGGGCGGCAGCAGCGTCGTCAGCATGCGGATGAGCGTGGACTTGCCGGCGCCGTTCGGCCCGAGCAGGCCGAAGATCTCACCCGGCGGCACGGTGAACGAGATACCGTCCACGGCGGTGAAGTCGCCGAAGCGCTTGCGGATGTCCTGGACGTCGATCGCGGCCATGAGGGCTCCTGAGGATGTGCGCTAGCTGTCGGTCTTGAGCAGCACGTACACCGTCATGCCCACGGCGAGCTTGCGATCGCTGTTGTCCAGGCGCAGGCGGGTTTCGAAGGTCTTGATGTCGCGCTTGGTCCGGCTGACATCGCGCTGCGTGGCGAAGCCGGCATCGGCGCGGCGGTAGAACACCGTGCCCTGGCGCTCTTCGCCGGAGGGCAGCCGCACGGTCAGCGTGTCGCCGTTCCTGACGCGATCGATATAGGTCTCCTCGATGTCCGCGCGGACCCACAGGTCGTCGGGATCGATCAGCGTCATCACCGCCTGGCCCGACGTCACCACCTCGCCCATCCTCGCCGGCAGCACGTCCACCATGCCGTTGATGGGGGCGACGAGCTGCGCGAACTTCAGGCGCACCTCGGCTTTCTGCCCCTGTGCGCCCACGGCGGCGAGCTGCGCCTCGGAGGTCTGGACCTGGCTGCGGCGCATCGACACCTGCTCGACGCTGGCGCGCACCAGCGACAGCGCTGCGCGCTGGGCGTCGATCTGCCGCGCCAGCGAGTCGACCCGCGCCTGCGCGGCGGTGTACGAGGTCCGGGCTTCGTCCAGCTGCTGCGCCGGCGCCAGGCCGCTGGCGGCCAGGTCGCGGGTGCGATCAAACGTGAACTTCGCGCGCTCGGCGTCGGCCACCGCGGCGGCGTGCGAGGCCGCGGTCGTGGCGATGGCGGCCTCGGCCTGTGCCTCCTGGTCCTGCAGCTGGCGGCGCTGGTAGCGGAGCGCCGCCTCCTGCTCCTGCACCGTGGAGGCGAGCCCCTGGGCGGTGTGGGTGTAGTAGGCGCGCTCGGCCTCGAGCTCGCCGGTCTCGATCTCGGCGAGGAGCTGACCGGCGGTCACGGTGTCACCTTCCCTGGCATGCAGGGCCGCGAGGCGTCCCGCGATCTGCGGCGCGATCACCACATCATGGCCGGTGACGATGCCGGTGAGCACCAGCGCAACCGGACGGGACTGCACGACGTAGTACCAGGCTCCGGCGGCGACCAGGGCGAGGACGAAGACGAGCTGGAGCATCTTGCGCATGGTGAAACACACGTATAAAACAATTGTTTGAAGTTCGTCAAGTATCCGATCGCGTCAGACGGGTGTGACCTCGCCTGACCCGCTCCCGTAATATCCTGCCTTCCGTGCCCGGTTGCTCCGTCGTCACCTCGGCCTCCGCCGACGCGCGCCTGGCTGCCGTGCGCCGCGGGCTCGGGGATCACGTGCCGGGCACGCACCACGCTTCTGGTCGCGCCGTCACGCGCGGCCGCGGACGAATGCGCGGCCGCGGTGGCGGCGGCCCGGGGCGGGTTGTTCGGCGTCACCCGCAGCAGCCTGATCGAGCTGGTGATGAAGCTGGCGCTGCCGCGCCTGGCGCAGCAACGGGTGACGCCGACGAGTGGGGTCGGACTCGAGGCGGTGGTCACGCGTGCGCGCTTCGACGCGATGCAGGAGAAGGCGCTGCGCTATTTCGCGCCGGTCGCCGATACGCCGGGCTTCCCGCGCGCCGCGGCCCGCACGCTCGACGAGTTGCAGATGGCCGAGGTGCCCGCGCACCTGCTGGCAGAGATGGACGAAGCCGGGGCGGACCTGGCGACGCTGCTCCAGCGTCTGCAGCGGGAGACGGGCAAGGCCGGAACGGTGTCGCGCGCGGGACTGTGGCAGGCCGCGACCGCGCGGCTCACCGACGACGCCAGTCCTGGAACTGGGCGGCGCCGTGGTGCTCCTCGACGTGGCGATCGCGTCGCGCGCCGAAGAGCGGTTCGTGGCCGCGCTGATCGGCCGATTCGCCACCGCGACGATGACCGTCCCGGCGGGGGATCGGCGCACTCTGGCAGCCGTGACGCGTCTGGGATACCCGGTCACGGCCGTCGGCGCCGAGCAGGCACCCGAGCCCGAAGCGCCACGGCGCCGCGCCCGCAGGAGCGCGGCGTCACCCCATCCGCGCGCGCTGACGCGGCTGCAGCAGCATCTCTTCTCGACCGACAACCCGCCCGCGGGCGAGGTCGACGAAACGGTGTCGCTTGTTCTCGGCGCCAGGCGAGGGACGCGAAGCCATCGAGGTGGCACGGCGGGTGATGGCCGAGGCCGACCGCGGCGTGCCCTTCGACGAGATTGCCATCCTGCTCCGCGCGCCCCACACCTACTTCGGCCTGCTCGAGCACGCGCTGGCGCGCGCCGGCGTGCCGGCGTGGTTCGAACGCGGCACGCGTCGGCCGGATCCCGCGGGCCGGGCCTTCCTCGCGCTGCTGGCCTGCGCGGACGAGCAACTCTCCGCCCGCCGGTTCGCGGAGTACCTGTCGCTTGGACAGGTGCCGACCTCAGCCCTTCACGCCCCCGCCGCCGGAGTGCCCGCCGCCGGCGACGCGGACCGCTGGACGCCGCCCACCGACGACCTGTCGGCGGGGCTGATTCGCGACGACGATCGCGCGGAGGATCCGTCGCCAGAGGCCGAGGCGCCATCGGCCACCGAACGGGACGGCAACCGCATCGTCGCCGGGACGCTGCGCGCCCCGTGGCGCTGGGAAGAGCTGCTGGTCGAGGCCTACGTCATCAAGGGACTGCACCGCTGGCAGCGGCGTCTGCGGGGACTTGCCCACGAGTACGACCTGCGCGTGCGCGAGCTGCGCGACGAGGACGAGGACTCGCCGCGCGTGGCAGCCATTCTCCGCGATCGCGAAGAGTTGACGCACCTCGAGGACTTCGCGCTGCCGATCGTCGCCGAACTGGATCGCTGGCGCGAGCCCCGGCCGTGGAGCGAATGGCTCCAGGCGTTCGAGGCCATTGCCCCGCGGGTGCTGCGACAACCCGCCCGCGTCATGCGCGTGCTCACGGCGATGGCGCCGCTTGGGGCCATCGGCCCGGTGTCGCTGGGCGAGGCACGCGACGTGCTCACGCCGCGTCTGCTCACCCTGACGCACGAGCCCGCCCGTCGCCGCCATGGCCAGGTGTTCGTGGGGACCCCGGCCTCGGCGCGTGGCCGCGCGTTCCGCGTGGTGCTGGTGCCGGGACTGGCGGAACGCGTGTTCCCGCAGCGGCTGCGCGAGGACGCCCTGCTGCTCGATCGCCGGCGCAAGCTCGTGGACGAGCGGTTGGCCGTGGCCGACACGCGCGCGGACGAGGAGCGGCTGCAGCTGTGCCTTGCGGTCGGCGCAGCGACCGAGCGCATTCATCTGTCGTACCCGCGCATCGAGATTGGCGAATCGCGGCCGCGGGTGCCGTCGTTCTACGTGCTGGACGTCATGCGCGCGGTCACCGGCGCCATCCCGCGCTACGCGGACCTTGCCGAGCAGGCGGCCCGCGAGGGCGGCGCGTCGCTGGCGTGGCCGGCCCCGGCGGATCCCCGCCGCGCCATCGACACCTTCGAGCACGACCTGGCCGTGCTGCTGCCGCTGCTGAAGGACCGCCATCGCAAGGCGTCCGAAGGCCGCGCGCGGTACCTCATCCAGCTGAACGAGTCGCTCCGCCGATCGGTCACCGAGCGATGGGCGCGGTGGCAGCCGCGGTGGCACACCTCCGACGGCATCATCCGCGTGACGCCGGCGACCCAACCCGCGCTCGAAGCCCAGCGCCTGGTCAGCCGCCCCTACTCGCTCACGGCGCTGCAGCGCTTCTCGTCGTGCCCGTATCAGTTCCTGCTCGCCGCCATCTACCGCCTGGCGCCGCTCGAGGATCCGGCGCCGCTGCAGTACCTCGATCCGCTCACGCGCGGCAGCCTGTTCCACGCCATCCAGACCGAGTTCCTGCGGGTGCTGCAGAAGAACGGCCAGCTGCCGGTGGACGCCGCCCGGCTCACCGCGGCCCGGGGCGAGTTGACGTGGGCCATCGCGCGGGTCACCGACGAGGAGCGCGACAAGCTGGCGCCCGCGATCGAGCGTGTCTGGAATGACGAAATCGAATCGATGACGCGGGATCTGAATCGCTGGCTCGAGGACCTCGCCGAGGACGGCCGCACGTGGGTGCCGGAGCGCTTCGAGCTGGCGTTCGGCCTGCCGCCCGACCCGCAGCGCGACCCCGCGTCGACCTCCGAGCCGGCGAAGGTGGATGGACGCTTCCTGCTGCGCGGCTCGATCGACCTCGTGGAGCGCAAGCCGCGAACGAGAATCGTGCGCGTCACCGATCACAAGACCGGCAAGAATCGCACGAACCTCGCCACCATCGTCGATGGCGGCAAGGTGCTGCAGCCGGTGCTGTATGGTCTGGCGCTCGAGAGCCTGTCGGACGATGTCGTCGAGGAAGGACGGCTGTCGTACTGCACCACGGCCGGCCGCTTCACCAAGCATCCGATTCCCGCTCGACGTGCTGACGCGGCGTCGCGGTCTGGAGGTGCTGGAGATCATCGACCGCGCGA
Organism: uncultured Acidobacteriota bacterium; assembly: GCA_963721715.1. Classification (GTDB taxonomy): domain Bacteria; phylum Acidobacteriota; class Vicinamibacteria; order Vicinamibacterales; family UBA2999; genus VFZN01. The sequence continues at coordinate 190,800 of CAVRKI010000002.1, forward strand.
TCGAGCGCGGCACGCTGGCCGCCAGGCCGGCACGCGAGGCCTGCACCTACTGCGACTTCACGGCGGTGTGCGGCCCTGACGAGGAGTACCGCACGCTGCGGAAGCCGGCCGGCCTGCTGGCCGACCTCGACGAACTGCGGAAGATGCCGTGACGCCGGACAACCGACATCTCATCAGCGAGGCGCTGGACGACACGCTGGTCGTCGAGGCCGCGGCGGGCACCGGCAAGACCACGGAGCTGGTCAAGCGCGTGGTCCGGCTGATCGAGACCGGCCGCGCCGAGCGCATCGATCAGATCGTGGCGGTCACTTTCAGCGAGAAGGCCGCCGGCGAGCTCAAGCTGCGGCTGCGCGAGGAACTGGAACGCGCGAGGCTGGCTGCCGCGCCGCAGGGTGACGGCGCGACGCGCCTGGAGCGGGCCGTGCAGCGGTTCGAAGAAGCGCATGTCAGCACCATTCACGGCTTCTGCGCGGACCTGCTGCGCGAGCGGCCGGTCGAGGCGTCCGTGGATCCCGCGTTCGAGGTGCTGACCGAGGGCAACGCCGAACGCCTGTTCGACGAGGCGTTCTCCGCCTGGGTGCAGCAGCACCTGGACGCGCCGTCCGAAGGCGTCCGCCGCTCGCTGCGCCGGCCTCGTTCCGCGTGGTCACCGGACGAGGAGGACGACGGCCCGCTGGAGCGGCTGCGCCGCGCGGGCCTCGAGCTGCTGCAGTGGCGCGATCATCCCGCCCGTTGGACGCGGCCGGCCGGCTTCGCGCGCGAGCGCGAGATCGACGAGTTGCTTGGCCACCTGAAGACGTTCGCCGACCTCAGCGCCCACCCGATCAGCCGTGGCGACCTGCTGTTCCGGAACACCGAGGACATCCGGCGCACGTCGGCGGACATCGAGCAGCTTCGCTCGCGCGGGCACCACGACTACGACGGATGGGAGGCGCGGCTCTGCGCGCTGGCCGCCAAGGCGCGCGACCTGCTGCAGGGCAAGGGCAGCGGCGCACAGTACGGCAAGAACGCCGCGCGTCAGCCGCTGCTGGACGCGCGCGATGCACTGGTCGCGGCCATCGTCGAGTTCCGCAATCGCGCCGATGCCGATCTGGCGGCGCTGGTGCACGAGGACCTGCACGAGTGCATCACGGGCTTCGAGCAGCGCAAGCAGAAGGCCGGCGCGCTGGACTTTCTCGATCTGCTGATGCGGGCGCGCAGTCTGGTGCGCGATAACGCGGAGGTGCGGCGGGAGTTCCAGCAGCGGTTCCGGTACATCCTGGTGGACGAGTTCCAGGACACCGATCCGTTGCAGGCGGACCTGCTGCTGGATCTGGCGTCGGATGAACGGGGACGCGTCCGCCCCGGCGCCCTCTTCATTGTCGGGGATCCCAAGCAGTCGATCTACCGGTTCCGGCGCGCGGACGTCGGGATCTATCACGAGATCTGCGAGTCGCTGGAGAAGGCGGGGGCCATCCGCGTGACCTTGCGGACGTCGTTTCGCAGCGTGCCGGCGATTCAGCGGGCCGTGAACGCGGCCTTCAGTGCCCACATGGTCCGGGACGAGAAGTCGCTGCAGGCCGGCTATGTCGAACTGCTGCCCAGCCGCTCCGACTACGAGCCCCAGCCCGCGGTCGTGGCCCTGCCCGTGCCGCGGCCGTACGGCCGGCGGCAGGTGACGCTGGCGAACCTCGCCTCGTCGCTGCCCGAGGCCACGGGCGAGTTCATCCGCTGGCTGATCAACGACAGCGGCTGGACCGTGCCCGGCGCCGATGGCCAGCGCCGCGCCATCGTCGCGGGCGACATCTGCCTGCTGTTCCGCCGCTTCATCGCGTATCAGGACGATGTGACGCAGCCGTACGTCGAGGCGCTGGAGTCGCGCGGCGTGCCGCACCTGCTGGTGGGGGGCAAGGCGTTCCACGAGCGTGAGGAAGTGGACGCGCTGCGCACTGCGCTCACGGCCGTGGAATGGCCCGGCGACGCGCTCGCGGTGTTCGCCACGCTGCGCGGCCCGTTCTTCGCCATCGGCGAGGAAGAGTTGCTGGCGTATCACGCGCTCGGTCACGGGTTCCGCCCCTACGACGTGCCAGGCGAGCTGCCGCCCTCGCTGGAGCCTGTCGCCGAGGCGCTCGGCGTGTTGCGCGATCTCAACCGGTTGCGGAATCACCGGCCGATCGCCGACACCATCGGCCAGTTGATGGAAGCCACGCGCGCGCACGCCGGGTTCGTGCTGTGGCGCGGCGGCGAGCAGGTGCTGGCCAACGTCCTGCAGATCGCGGAGATGGCGCGGCAGTACGAAGCGGATGGGGGATTGTCGTTTCGCGGGTTCGTGGACGAACTGCGCACGGCGTCGAGCCGCGCGCCGACGCCGGAAGCGCCGATCGTGGAGGAGGGCACCGACGGCGTGCGCCTGATGACGGTGCACAAGGCGAAGGGGCTGGAGTTCCCGGTGGTGATTCTGGCGGACATCGGCTGCAAGCTGAGCCGCGACGATGCCTCGCGCTACCTCGATACGAAGCGGGGACTGTGCGCCATCAAGCTGGGTGGGTGGACGCCGATCGATCTGGCCGAGCACAACGATCTGGAAGCGGCCCGCGATCGCGCCGAAGGCGTGCGGCTCGCGTACGTCGCTGCCACGCGGGCCAAGGATCTGCTGGTGATTCCCAATGTCGGCGACGCGCCCCACGAGAAGAGCTGGGTCGATCCGCTGGCCGTGTGCATCTATCCGCCGCTGAAGGATCGCCAGGGCCCCGGCGCCGCGCCGGGGATGCCGGTGTTCAAGGGCAAGGACACGGTTCTCGAGCGTCCCGACATGGCGACGGCCACCGCCGCCACCGTGCGTCCGGGCGCGTATGCCATGCACGATCCGATCACGGGCGAGCCGTTCACCGTGGTGTGGTGGGATCCGCTGGCGATCGACGCCCGTGGCGACGAGCGGCGTGGACTGCGGCGCGAGCACCTGATCACGAAGGACGCGCGGCCCGAGGACGTGGCGACGGATCGCGCCCGCTTCGAAGACTGGAGCGCGTGGCGCGCCTCGACGATTGCGCGCGGCAGCCAGCCATCGATGGCGGTGCTCACCGCCACGGAATGGGCGCGTTCCGTGCCCGCGGCGCCGGCCATCCGCACGGGCGGCGGCGTCGAGGCCGTGACCGTCGAAAGCGTTGCCACCGCCGCCGGTCGTCCTGGCGGCAAACGCTTCGGCACGCTGGTGCATGCCGTGCTGGCGACGGCGCCACTCGACGCCACGCTCGACGAGCTGCGCGCGTTGACCGGCGTCCAGGCCCGGCTGTTGAACGCATCGCCGGCCGAAGCCGACGCGGCGGCGACGATCGCGGCGAACACCCTGCAGCATGCGTTGCTGGGCGCGGCCCGCCGCGCGCGCGACGAGCAGCGGCCGTGCCTGCGGGAAGTGCCGATATCAACGGTGCTGGACGGCGTCCTGATCGATGGTCAGGCCGACCTCGCGTTCGAGGACGAGGGTGGGTGGGTGGTGGTGGACTTCAAGACGGATGTCGAGATGGGGGCGGTGCAGGACGTGTACCGCCGGCAGGTCGCGCTCTACGTCGATGCGATCGCGCGTGCGACCGGGCGTCCCGCGCGGGGTGTCCTGCTGCGCGTGTGAGCAGCACGGAGGCCGATCGAGTTCTTCGTGCTCGGCCGCCCCGTTCGCGCCGCGGGTCGCCAGGCCGTCCCTCCGGGAGCCGACGCTCGAAACCGGAGCGCCGGTCGTTCGGATTGCGTGCTAACGTCGAACGCGCCACTCCGCAAGCGGGCGGAGCTGGCGCGTTCCACTCGGCATGTTTGAGCGCTGCGAAGTCATGCGAGTTGCCGGAGTGCTTGTAGGTCGCAGAGGCGTGGTTGACCGGCCGGACGAACCGGCCTGCCGGCCACAGCTGTTGTGACCACAGGCCGCTCGTGCCAAGCGTCGGGACCGACGGGGCAGCCCGCGCCGCCTACTTCTTCGCCATCACGCGCCAGGTCTTTCCCTTGACGCTTTCGGTGATGTAGAACGATCCGTCGGGCCCGAGCGCGATGCCGTTGGGGCGAGCCACCGCGTCGTTCGGGCTCATCAGTGGCGTCTTGCCGGCAAAGCCATCGGCGAACACCTCGAACTTCCCGCTCGGCTTGCCGCTGGCGAACGGCTGGTAGAGGACGTTGTAGCCGGCCATCGGCGCCGGCGCGCGGTTCCATGAACCGTGCATCACGATGAAGGCGCCGCCGCGGTACTTCGCCGGCAGCGCGCTGCTCGTGAAGAACTGCAGGTCCACCGGCGCGTAGTGCGCGGGGAAGGTGGCGACCGGCGCCTCGAACTGCGCGCAACGCCCGACCGCCTTGCCGTCGCCGCCGTACTCCGGCGCCAGAATCATCTTGTTCGCCACGCCGTCGAAAAAGCAGTACGGCCAGCCGAAGGTCGAACCTTCGTTCACCTGCAGCAGCGGCTCGAGCGGGCGGTTCTGGTTGTCGTCCGGGGTGAAGAGATCGGGATAGAGCGTGTCGAGCGAATCGCGGCTGTTCATGGCCATGTAGAGATGGCCGTCGTGCCAGGCCAGCGCGAGGCCCTGCCGCATACCAGTGGCGAAGCGGTTCTTCGACCGAGTAGGTCTGCCCCGGCGTGTCGGCCCTGAACTTCCACACGCCGCCGCCGTTCTCCAGCTGCGGGCAGGGGTCCACGCCCTTGGCGCCCGGCTGACGATCCGGCTGCGCGCACGCATTCGAGGGCAGGCCGATGTTGATGTAGACGTTGCCCTGGTCGTCGAACGCGATGTCCTTGTCCTGGTGTCCGCGTTGCTCGGGGAAACCGCCGACGATCACTTCGGGTGCGCCGGCCGGGACCAGTTGCCCGGGTGTCAGCTTGTAGCGTTCAATCGACGACGTGGTCGCGAAGTAGAGGTAGCCGTTACGCAGCACGAGGCCGGTGGCGCCGTTGGTCCCGAACTTCTCCTTCTGATCCATCGTGCCGTCACCGTCGGTGTCGCGGAGCGCCATCAGGTAGCCCGGCTGCGGCGGCTGTCCCGGGGCGCGCGCGCCGGCGCGAATCGACACGTAGACATCGCCGTTCGGCGCCACCACCAGGTTCCGCGCCGCGCCGATGTCGTCGGCGATCACCTTCGCGCAGAAGCCCGCGGGCAGCGTGAGGCCGCCGTTGTCGGCATCACACGCCGGCGTGGTCGCCCCCTGGCCGTGAACGCCCGCGACGCCTGCAATCACGCATGCGAAGACGGCTACCAGACTGGACACGCGGTACATCACGGACTGATCCTTTCGAAGGCGGCGCGCGAGACCGTGCGGCCGCGATCAGCATGATATGCCTGAACCCCGGGCGGGCATGTCAAGATGGGACCGCATGCAACGCATCTGTGTCTTCTGCGGGTCCTCGCCCGGCGGCAAGCCCGCCTACTTCGACGCGGCTCAGGAGATGGGCCGGGAGATCGTCGCCCGTGACTTGACGCTGGTCTACGGCGGCGGACATGTGGGCCTGATGGGCGCACTGGCCGACGCGGTGCTGGATGCCGGCGGCTCGGTGATTGGCGTCATCCCGCACGCGCTGGCCGTGCGCGAGATCGCGCATCAGCGCCTCACCCGGCTGCACGTCGTCGGCTCGATGCACGAGCGCAAGGCGATGATGGCCGACCTCTCCGACGCGTTCGTGGCCCTGCCGGGCGGCTTCGGCACCTACGAGGAGTTCTTCGAGGCAGTCACCTGGACGCAGCTCGGCGTGCACCAGAAGCCGTGCGGGCTGCTGAACGTGGCCGGTTTCTACGATCCGCTCGTCCAGTTCCTGGACAACGCGGTGTCCGAACAGTTCGTCCGACCGCAGCACCGATCCACCATCCTGGTGGACACGCATCCGGGCCGGCTGATCGATCAGTTGGGCCGCATCCAGCTGCCGGACGTGCCGAAGTGGATTGGCCTGGCCGAGGCTTAAGAACCGGCAGACGGCAACCGGCAGGCTCAAGCCCCAAGCCCCAAGCCTCAACGCTAGAGTGCCAGGCCCTGTTCCGACCCAACCGCGTTGCCTGTACTATCTAAGGTGAAGATGTCGATCATCAGGCCCCGCGCGCGTTCCTTTGTGTTGCTGACGGCCCTGGCCCTGATTGCGGGCTCTTCCGGGCAGGCGACGGCTCAGCTTAGGCGCATCCCGGCGGAGATCACGCCGTTGGTCGAAAGCGACGGCGTCCGGCCGGGGACGACGGTGCGGGCGGCACTGAAGGTTGCGCTGCCGGAAGGTTTCCACGTCCAGTCCAACAAGCCGCGCGACGCCTCGCTCATCCCGACCGAGCTGACGATTGACGGCCCCTCCGGCATTCAGGTCGAAGAGCTGGTGTTCCCGATCGCTGTGGACTTCCCGCAGGAAGGTCTGGACCAGCCCTTGCTCGTATTCGATCGCGAGTTCACGATCGGCGTCCGGCTATCGCTGCCCGCCAACCTGCCGCCGGGTGAGCTCGTCGTGCCGGCGCGCCTCCGATATCAGGCCTGCGACGAGAAGATGTGCTACGCGCCGAGCAACGCGCAGGCGTCGTGGACGCTGAAGGTGGTGCCGGCCGGAACGACGGTGGCTGCACAGCACGGCGACGTGCTGGACACGATTGCGTTCGGCACGGGTGAGAAGCCCGCGCAGGCGGCCGCGCCAGCTGCGGCCCCGGCCACTCCGGCCCCCGGCGGACCGGACGCGGGCATCGCGCAGCTCGACAAGTTCACGCTGGTGTCCAGCACCGGTGGCTACCTCGGCACCGGCGACTTCCTCACCTTCATCAAGAACGCCGAAACCGGCGTCGTCGAAAAGGGCCTGTTCGAAGGGCAGGGGCCGCTCGCCATCATCCTCATCGTGTTCCTCGGCGGCCTGGCCTTGAACCTCACGCCGTGCGTGCTGCCGATGATTCCGATCAACCTCGCCATCATCGGCGCGGGCGCGCAGGCCGGGTCGCGCAAGCGCGGGTTCCTGCTCGGCCTCACCTACGGCGGCGCGATGGCGTTCGTCTACGGCGTGCTCGGCGTCATCGTCGTGCTGACGGCCAGCACCTTCGGCACCATCAACGCGTCGCCGTGGTTCAACCTTGGCATCGCGGTGTTGTTCGTGGCGCTGTCGCTGGCGATGTTCGACGTGTTCGAGATCGACTTCTCGAAGTTCTCCGGCAACATCGGCAGCGGCGCCGGCCGCGGCACGTTCCTGCTGGCGTTCACGATGGGGACGGTGGCGGCGCTGCTCGCGGGCGCGTGCGTGGCGCCGGTGGTGATTCAGGTGGTGCTGTTCGCCAGCAACCTCTACGCGACGGGCACGACCATCGCGCTGCTGCTGCCGTTCTTCCTCGGCATCGGCATGGCGGTGCCATGGCCGATTGCCGGCGCGGGCCTGGCGTCGTTGCCGAAGCCTGGCCCCTGGATGGTGCGGGTGAAGCAGGGATTCGGCGTGCTGATCCTCGGCACGGCCGTGTACTACGGCTACCTCGCCTACGAGCTGTTCTCGAACCGCTGGGTGGATGCCACGGAAGTGGCGTCGAGCGTGGAAGAGAAGCTGAAGGAAGGCTGGCACTCGTCGCTCGCTGAGGGCCTGGCGGTGGCCGAGCGCGAAGGCAAGCCGGTGCTGGTGGACCTGTGGGCCACCTGGTGCAAGAACTGCCTGACGATGGACAAGACCACACTGGTCGATCCGTCGGTGAAGCAGGCGCTCGAAGGCTACGTGAAGGTGAAGTTCCAGGCCGAGCAGCCGGACGAAGCGCCGGCGGCGGACGTGATGAAGCGTTTCAAGGCGGTCGGGTTGCCCGCGTATGTGATCCTCCGGCCCGGCAACGCACCCGCGCCGGGCGAGTAGGGGCGTAGGGCGGCGCTTCGCGCCGCCGGCCATCAATCGCTTGGGCAAACTCGCGTGCTTCGCCCGGCTCAAACAATGCCGAGCGCAGACCGACGGCGCATTTGTCGGCGAACAGCACGGCCGACCTCCGACGCTCTGGCAGGCGCCGGCTCGTCGTTCAGCCACGCGCCCTCGCGTCGCCTTTTCCCTCCCACGGCGCGTAGCGCCGCCCCGTCCGTTCCTACGGCGCGAAGCGCCGCCTTTACGGCCCGAAGGGCCGCCGCGTCTCCTACCGAGCAGAGCGAGGTCTTACGGAGCGAAGCTCCGCCCTGTCTCTCCCACGGCCGGTAAGGCCGCCTACTCTTCTCCCGGCGTCAGCCGGTAGCCGTCTCCATGCGCCGTGCGGATGTAGCGCGGGTGGTGCGGGTCCGGCTCGATCTTGCGACGCAGTCGGAAGATGAAGCTGTCCACCGTGCGCGTCAGCGGCGCCTCCTTGTAGCCCCACACCAGCTGCAGCAGCTCGGTGCGCGTGACGAGCCGCCCTTCGCGTCCCGCGAGGTGGCGCAGGATCTCGAACTCGCGGTCCGTCAGGGTCAGCTCGCGGTTCTTGCGCGTGGCACGCAGCCGCCGGAAGTCCACTTCCACATCGCCCAGCTTCAGCATGTCTGGTCGCGGCGTCGTGCGTCGCAGTACGGCCTGGATGCGCGCCAGCAGTTCGTCGAGCGCGAAGGGCTTGACGATGTAGTCGTCGGCTCCCAGCCGCAGGCCGCGTACGCGCTCCTCCTTCTGTCCGCGCGCCGTGATGATGATCACGGCCTTGCCCTGGACGTCGCTGAACGAGCGGCACAGGTCGTAGGCATCAATCCCCGGAGGCAGCATCAGGTCGAGCAGCACCAGATCGGGCGGGTGCTGCTGCGCCTTCTCCAGCGCCTCCTGGCCGGTCGCGGCCCAATCCACGGCGAAGCCTTCGTACTCCAGGTTGTCGCGCAGCAGTCTCGCGATCGCCCGGTCGTCTTCGACGATCAGCACGCGCTTGGTGGTCATGTTCGCTGTGCCAGCGGAAGCGTGATGGTCACTGTCGTACCCGTGCCCACCACGCTCCGGATGGTGGCGACGCCACCATGGTCGTTGACGATGCGCCGGACGATGGCGAGGCCGAGGCCGCTGCCGAACTCGCTCGTGCGCTGGACGCGGTAGAACTTCTCGAAGACATGGGGGAGCTCGTCAGCGGGGATGCCGACTCCGCGGTCGGTGAAGGAGATCCGCGCGTGGTGCGCCTCTCTCACGGCGGCGATGATCAGACTGCGCCCATCGGTCGAGTACTTGAGGGCGTTGTCGATCACGTTCGCGAACACGCGCACCATGGCCGCCCGGTCTGCGAGCACGGGTGCGAGGTCGGCCTCGATCCGTACGTCCAGCTCGAAGCCGAGGTCCGTCATGCGCGGACGGAACGGCGTCAGCGCGTCCTCGACCAGTTCATTGAGTTCCACCGGCTCGAAGGAATAGACGCTGGCCATGTCGCTCAGCCGCGAGTAGGTCAGCAGGTTCTCGATCAGGTGGTTCAGCCGTCTCGCCTCCTGCGACAGGATCGCCGCGTAATCGCGGATGGTGTCCTCTGACGTGTAGCGGCCGCGCTCCAGCGTCTCGCCGACGAGCGCGATCAGCGCCACGGGCGTCTTCAGTTCGTGCGTCACCGCGGACACGAAGTCCGACTTCATGGTCGCCAGCTCGGCGCTCACCCGCACCGCACGCACGGTGAGCAGCACGGCCACGAGCGAGGCGGCTCCGGCGAGCGACGACAGCAGCAGCATGCGCGCGCCGAGTGTGGAGGCCGCGGCGTTGGCGCCGGGCGCCGGCCGCACCTGTGCCGTCCACATGCGGACCACCGGGCGAGGTTCCGGCAGCGCCGACACGAGTGCCGGCTCGAAGAAGAGCAGCGGGAACGCGCGCTCTCGCACCTGAGGTTCGCTGCTCGTCACGCCACTCGTCGCCACCACCGTCCGCTGTTCGTCCAGCACGGCGATCGCCATCGCATCGCTTTCGCCGTCGATGGTGGCCACCTGCCGGAGCAGTTCGCCCAGGTAGTCCTGACGCACCCACTGCAGGTTCACCATGAGCGCGACGAATGCCGTGACCCGTGGGCGATCGACGGACGCGAACATCAAGTGCGCGACTACTTGATAGGGGACACCGCCGATGCTGATGTCGACGATGGCGAACCGGCGGCGCGCCCGTCCGGCGTCGAGCACCCTGGTCACGAGGGGCGCGATGGCCTCCGGGTCGCGGACCAGGGTCACCGGGTACGGCTCGGCGCTGCTGTCGCGCGAATGCCAGGCGATGGCGCGGTCGGAGCGGTTGAAGGCAAACGTCCGCCCGGAGGAGCTGGTGCCCGCCGTCCAGACGATGAACGATTCAGGGTAGGGGAACCGCGCGAACGCGCGGCTGGTCAGCTGAAGCAGGTCGTAGGGCGGGTCTTCCTCGAGTGCGCCGGCTTCCATCGGCGTGAGCACCGACAGCCAGGCGCCCTTCATGTCGCGATTGAGCGCGGCCGACGTCAGCGCCAGCACCTCACTGGCACGCCGCTCGAGGGCCACGTTGGTGCTGCGCTGCATCTCGTTGGTCGCGGTCCACGCCAGCCACACCAATGTCGCCGTGGCGAGCGACAGACCCGCGACGATGGCGATGATGCCGCGGGGGCGTTCGCGTGTCGGCCCGGCGTCGCGGCGGAGCGAGGACCACCTCACTGCGTGATCTCGCGCTCGCGGTAGTAGCGCGCCGCGCCGGGGTGCAGCGGAATCGGCGTGGTGGGCGCCTGCTCCAAATCGATGAGACGCGCGGCCGATACCGTCTCGCCGATGGCCGGCAGCTCGCTGAAGAGCAGCTTCGTGAGCCGATAGACGAGCTCCTCGTCCAGGTCGCGGCGGCACGCCATCAGCACGCTGACGCCCACCGTCTCCACGTCATCGTCCACACCCACATAGGTACCCGCCGGGACGATGAGTGGCTGCAGGAACGGGTACTGCGCGCGCATCGTGCGCACCTGGTCGTGCGGGATTGGAACGAGACGAAGTCCAGGCCCCTGGCTGAACTCCGAGAGCGCCTCGGTGGGGATGCCGGCCGACAGGATCGCGGCGTCGATCCTGCCCGCCCGCAGTCCGGCCACCGTCGGCTGGAATCCCTCGAATGCGATCGTGAGATCGTGTTCGTCGAGACCATAGGACTCCAGCACGATGCGCGCGAGCGTTTCACTGCCGCCGCCCCTGGCGCCGACCGACACCACACGCCCCCGCAGGTCGCGCATGGTGCGGACGGCGCTGGTCCGTGGCACGACCAGCTGCACCGTGTTCATCCACAGCACGGCGATGCCCCGCAGCGAAGTGTGGGGCTGCGGCGTCGGGCCGGTGCCACGGCGGTATGCCGCATACGCCACATCGGCCTGGGCGAAGGCAATCTGCACGCGCCCCTGATCGAGCGCGTCCAGGTTCGGGCCCGATCCGCCCGGCTCGAACCGGGCCGTCACGCCCGGCAGGCGCTCGCTATACAGTCTCGAGAGCGCCGCGCCAAGCTGATAGAAAGCGCCGCCTTGTCCGCCGGTGGCGAGCGTCAACGAGACCAGCGGCGGTGATGCGGGCGTGGGTCCGCACTGGCAGAGCCCGAGCAGTCCTGCGGCGACGATGGCTATGCGCCACGGAGCGCGTGTCGTCCGCCAGTTCGATGTCATTGCAGCCGTGGCAGGCATCCTACTGGAAGCGGGGGCGGGAAAGTAGGCCGGCAGCGCGCAGATTGGAAGAAGCGAAGGGCGGAGCGGTGCCGCCCTTCGCATTCTGAGGAACGCCGCGCGACTAGAAGATCAGCTTGAAACCCAGCTGACCCTGGAAGGGGTCGAAGGCCTGCCGCGGGCGGCCGAAGCCCGTCGGAATGCCGGTCGAGGTGACCCCCGGGGCCGCGCTCATGTTGCCCTGGAAGTTGTTGAAGTTCACGGTGTTGAAGAGGTTGTACATCTCCCACAGCAATTCCGCGCTGGCGCCGCGGCCGATGTTGAAGCGCTTCGACAGACGCAGGTCGGTCTGGAAGTACAGGTCGCCGCGCGCGCCGTTGTACGGCTCGCCCTCCGGCCGGTCGTTGTTGTCGCCGTCGCGATTCACGTCGGTACCGAGGATCACGTTGTAGGGCGGCGCCGAGTTCGTGGTGACGATGCCACCGACCTGAATGCCCCAGGGCATCTCGTAAACGACGTTGGTGACGAAGCGGTGGCGGACGTCGTTGGCCGTCGCGCCCCAGTCCTTCATCAGGTCGTACTTGTCGGACGGCGTGCCGTTGTCGGCAATCGTTTTGGCGGTGCCCAGCGTGTAGCCGAGCAGGAAGCCGAGCTTCGACGTGAATCGGCGCTGCAGACGCACCTGTGCCTGGTGGATGCGGATGGGCGAGGCGTCGTCGTAGAGCAGCAGGCGCAGGCCGGAGGGCAGCAGGGGGAACGTGCCGTCGGCCTGGCGCGCGTTGACGTTGCGCGTCAGCGGGAAGTGCTCGCCGCGCATGTAGACGTAGTCGAAGTTGACGGCGTAGTTGGCGCCCAGCTGGTGCGTGGCGCCCGCCGTCATCTGGTGCGTGTACGGTGATTCGGCCGAATCGCTGGAGATTCGGAACGCGCTGCCCACCGACTCGGGCAGTGGCTGGGTCGGCAGGTTCGGAAAGAAGTCGTTCGGGATGCGCAGGCCCGAGCGGGAGTCGTTGGCGATCTGCGTGGTGATGAAGCCCGGGTAGCCGGCGACCACGCCGCGGAGGGTCGTCGTGTTGATCTGGTCGTAGTAGATGCCGTAGCCGGCGCGGACCACCGTCCTGCCGTTGTTGGTGGGATCCCAGGTCAGCCCCAGGCGTGGCGCGATGTTGTTGCGATCGTTGGGGACGGCCTTGAAGTTCTGCCCCTTCAGGTCTCCCGTGATCTGACGGATCCAGAACTGTTCGATCGGGATGTCGCTCGGAATGTCCTGGCCGTTCAAGTCGCCGCGCCAGAACTGGAAGTCGTAGCGCAGGCCGATGTTGACCGTCAGGCCGCTCGTCGGACGCCACTGGTCGTTGATGAACGTGGAGTAGATATCGACGTCGCGCGTCAACTCCGCCAGCTCGCCGCGCAACTCCACGCCCTGCGTGAAGCGGAAAGGCAGCGTCGCGGGGTTGCCGGCAATCACCGGCTGGTCGGCGAGGAACTCGAACAGGCCGTTGAACGACTGGTTGATCTTGCTGGTGGTCGGCACCTTGTTCATCTCGAACCCGACCTTGAGGTCGTGCGTGCCCTTGGCGACGAAGGTCATGGTCGTCGCGTTGGTGATGATGTAGTTCTCCTGCGTCCGGCTCTGGGGCACGTTGCTCGCGCGGCCGAACTGGACGGTGGGGAAGCGGATTTCCGGCTTCGAGGTGGAGCCGGACGGCAGCACCCGATCGAGCGCCTGGTAGGACGCGCTGACGCGCAGTTCGTTGACGAGGTTCGAGCGCACGATCGACGTCAGGTTGCCGACGAAGAACCAGGCGCGGCGCTGGTCGTCGTAGCCATGATCCCCGGCGCTGTCACCGCCCATCTGCTGGTTGAACAGGTCGCGGTGGTCGTACATGTAGGTCCCCGCGAAGGTGTTGCGCGGGCTCACGAGATAGGTGCCCTTCGCGAACAGGTTGTGCTCGTCGGTGGTCACCGGCACGTCGGTGCGGGTGTCATAGCCGAGAGACGCGACATAGTCCTTGACCGCCAGCGGGATGTTCACCTGCACCGAGCGGTTGTTGGCGCGGCGTTCCCACGACCCGAAGTAGAAGAGCTTGTTCTGGATGATCGGGCCGCCGACCGTGGCGCCATACTGCTCGATCTTGAACGGCGGGACCACGTCGGCGAAGTAGTTCGGCTGGTCGAAGGCGTCGTCGCGCAGGAAGTAGAAGCCGCTGCCGTGGACGTTGTTGCCGCCCGACTTGGTCAGGATGTTGATGGCGCCGGACGCCGAACGCCCGAACTCCGCGGAATAGGAGTTGGCCATCACCTGGAATTCCTGCACGGCCTCCTGAGCCAGCGCGATGCGCGTGGCGGACGAGAGCGAGCTGCCGCCGCCGGTCACCTCGTCGTTGAAGTCCACGCCTTCGAGCCACATCGACTTGTAGTTCTCGCTCATCCCGCCGAACGAGATGGAGTCGGTCTGGCCGCCCGAGGCCGACCCCTGGTCGCTGACGACGCCTGGCGACAGCATCGCGAGGTCGAGCACGTCGCGGGTCTTGAGCGGCAGCGAGGCAATCTGCTTGGTCTCGACCAGCGTGCGGACGGCCTGCTCGCTGATGTCGATGAGGGGGGACTGTTCGGTGACCGTGACGGTCTCGTTCAGTCCGCCCACCTCGAGTGTGACGGGCACGGACAGCTGCGAGGCAATCGCGACGCGCAGGTCGGCGCGGATCAGCTCGGCGAAGCCCGTGAGCGACGCCTTCAGCGTGTAGAGTCCGGGCGGCAGGGCCGGGAAACTGAACGAACCCGTGGCATCGCTGACGCCTTCTCGCGTGGCGCCGTTCGCCTGATTCGTGACGATGATCGTCACCCCCGGCATGCGAGCCCCCGTGGCATCTTTCACTTCACCGAGGATGGTGCCCGTAGTGGTCTGCGCGAACGCGACGGTGCCGCTGACCGCCAGCACGCTCAGCAGCAGCCAAACACGTAAGGCTCGAATTCCGATCATGAACACTCCTCCGCGACGATGGGGAGCAAGGACCGTCGCTGCCTAACCCTACAGAGCCTGTCAATAGGTGAGAATCGTTCGTTAACTCGCTGAAAATAAATGATTTACATGATGTTTTCGACTGGGATGACGAAAACAATTTGGAACAATCCCCTCCTGGAGGGGGAGTCTCCCCAGGAGCGGGTGCGCTGCGGCGGGCAACAATTTGTAACAACATCCGGTGCGGTACCAGCCCGGCGCCCTCTTATACTCCAGGAGCAAATTTCTGCGCGCATGTCGGGTTGCTGCCGCGATCTGGTTTCGGCAGGAGCCGAGGGTGTCATGAAGCACTTCGCGGTGATGGCGGTGGTTCTCGGCGGGTTCGGCGCCCTGGTTTCGGCACAGGCTGGAGCCACGCCCAAGGCGCCCGCAGTGGCGTCGTCTCAGGCGACGCCGGCCTTGGCCCAGGCGCCGAAACCGGCGACTCCCGCCGGCTCGTCCGCGACGTCGCGGCCGGCAGCCCCCGATACCAGCGCGGCTGACGCGGCACTGGTGCAGACCTACTGCGTCACCTGCCACAGCGATCGCGCCAAGGCTGGCGGGCTGTCGCTGGCCTCGTTCGATCCGGCCAAGGCCGCGGCGAATGCTGAAGTGGCCGAAAAGGTCGTCCGCAAGTTGACGGCCGGCATGATGCCCCCGGTCGGCGCTCGTCGCCCTGAGCCGGCGGCGATGAAGGCGTTCGTGCACGGCCTCGAGACGCGGCTCGATCGGGCCGCCGCACTCAATCCCAATCCCGGCTGGCGCCCGTTCCAGCGCCTGACCCGCACGGAATACACCAAGGCGGTGAAGGACCTGCTCGACCTCGACGTCGACGTCACCGTGTATCTGCCGCCCGATACCAACAGCCACGGTTTCGACAACGTGGCGGACGCGCAGAGCTTCTCGCCCACCTTGTTCGAGGGCTACCTCCGGGCCGCGGGCCAGATCAGCCGCATGGCGGTGGGCGACCGTGGCGCCTCGGCGGGGTCGGCGACCTACCGCATTCCCCAGTTCGAATCGCAGATGCGCCACGTCGAGGGCACCCCGTTCGGCGCGCGCGGCGGGCTGGCCGTCACGCACACCTTCCCGGCTGACGGCACCTACGTGTTCAGGGTGACGATGGTGCGCACGGTGTCGGGCGAGCTGTTCGGCAACACCTCCATCGCGCTGGCCGAGCGGAAGGAGCCGGTGGAGATTCTGGTGAACGGCGAGCGCGCGGCCGTGCTCGAGCTGAGCGCCGGGATGAGCGACGCCGATGCCAAGGCGATGAGCGTCGAGAGCGTGCCGATCCAGTTGAAGGCCGGGCCGCAGCAGATCGCGGTGGTCTTCCCGCGGCACTTCGCCGGCCCGGTGGACGACCTGATGACGCCGATCGACAGCACGCTGATCGATACGCGCATCGGCACCGGATTCGGTGTCACGGCGCTGCCGCACATCCAGGACGTCACCATCACGGGGCCCCTGCAGGTGACGGGCGTGTCCGACACGCCGAGCCGCCAGCGCATCTTCACCTGCCGTCCGACGTCGGCGAACGAGGAAGAGAAGTGCGCGCTCAACATCACGCGCCGGCTGACCGATGTGGCCTACCGGGGCTCGGGCACGCCTGAAGATCTGCAGGAAGCCATGCGCTTCTACAACGAAGGCCGCGCCGAAGGCGGTTTCGAGAACGGCATCCGCATGGTGGTGCAGTCGATCCTGGCCAACCCGCGCTTCGTGTTCCGCGCCGAGAAAGCGCCGGCCGCGGGCCCCGCAAATGCGACCTACCGCATCGCCGACATCGAACTGGCCTCGCGTTTGTCATTCTTCCTCTGGGGCACGGTCCCCGACGCCCGCCTCGTGCAGGCGGCGATGCAGAAGTCGCTGTCGACCCCCGCTGGTCTCGAGGCCGAAGTGAAGCGCATGCTGTCGGATCCACGCGCCGAGGCGCTGTCCAGCCGCTTCGCGTCACAGTGGCTGCGCCTGCAGGACGTCGACAAGATCCGGCCCGACGGCCTGTTCTATCCGTTCTGGGACCGGTCGTTGTCGCAGTCGCTGCGCCGCGAAACCGAGCTGTTCTTCCAGAACCTCGTGCGCGAGGACAAGAGCGTGCTCGAGCTGATCACCGCTGACTACTCGTTCGTGGACGAGCGCGTCGCCCGCCACTACGGCATCCCGAACGTCACCGGCAACGAGTTCCGGAAGGTGACGATGCCCGAGACGCGCCGCGGCATCCTCGGCCACGGCAGCGTGCTGCTCCTCACTTCGGTCGCGGATCGCACCTCGCCGGTGCAGCGCGGCAAGTGGGTGATGCAGGTGCTGCTCGGCTCGCCGCCGCCGCCGCCACCACCCAATGTCCCGGCGCTCGAAGAGACCAAGGGCGCCGAGGGCAACCGCGTGCTGTCGGTCCGCGAGCGCATGGAGACGCACCGCAAGAATCCGGTGTGCACGTCATGCCATCGCGTGATTGACCCGCTCGGCCTCGCGCTCGAGAACTACGACGTCACTGGCCGGTGGCGCGCCAACGACCAGGGCGCGCCCGTCGATCCTTCCGGCGAGCTCTACGACGGGTCGAAGATCGACGGCCCGGCCGGTCTGCGCAGCGCGTTGCTGAAGTACCAGGACACACTGCTTCGCACCTTCACCGAGAGCCTGATGACCTACGCCGTCGGTCGTCAGGTGGAGTACTTCGACATGCCGGCGATCCGGTCGATTGTCCGCGACGCCAGCCGCCGCGACTTCCGGGTCTCGTCGTTCATCATCGGGCTGGTCAACAGCCCCGCGTTCCGAATGAGCCGTACGCAGCCCGCGGAGTCCACCGCTGGCGCGCAGTGAGGAGATCACGACGATGTTGATTACCAGGAAGCACCTCTCACGCCGCACCGTCCTGAAGGGCATGGGCGTGACGCTGGGACTCCCGCTGCTCGACGCCATGGTGCCGGCGGGCACCGCGTTTGCGAAGGCGACCAGGGGCAAGGTGCGGTTCATCTGCATCGAGGTGCCGCACGGCTCGGCCGGCAGCACGGCCTACGGGCTGGCCAACCACCTGTGGGCGCCGGCCGGCACGGGCGAGTCGTTCGATCTCACGAACACCACCCTCGCCCCGCTCGAACCGTTTCGCAAGGACATCACCATCGTCAGCAACACCGACGTGCGGAACGCCGAGGCGTTCACGCCGCCGGAGATCGGCGGCGACCACTTCCGCTCGGCAGCCGTGTTCCTCACGCAGATGCATCCGAAGCAGACGCAGGGCTCGGACCTGCGCGCCGGCATCTCCATCGACCAGCTCTACGCCCAGCGTTTCGGGCAGGAGACGGCCATCCCGTCGCTGCAGCTGTGCATCGAGAACGTGGACCAGGCCGGCGGCTGTGAGTACGGCTACTCCTGCGCCTACACCGACTCGGTGTCGTGGGCCTCGCCCTCCGATCCGCTGCCGATGATTCGCGATCCGCGCACGATCTTCGATCAGCTGTTCGGCGGCGGCGCCACGCCCGAGGAGCGCGCCACCCGGCGGCGCGAAGACAAGAGCATCATCGATTCAGTCACGGCGTCCGTGCAGCGCCTGAAGGCGGAGCTCGGTGCTGCCGACCGGGCGCGCCTGACCACCTACCTGGAGGACGTGCGCGAAATCGAGCGGCGCATCCAGCGGGTCGAGCAGCAGAACGCAAGCGGCGAGCCGCGCGATCTGCCGGGCGCGCCGAAGGGCGTGCCGGACTCGTTCGAGGAGCACGTCAAGCTGATGTTCGACCTGCAGGCGCTGGCGTTCGCGTCGGACCTGACCCGCGTGACGTCGTTCAAGCTGTCGCGCGACGTGTCGGGCCGCGTCTACAAGGAAGCGGGCGTCTCCACCGGCTTCCACAACGCCTCGCACCACAACGAACGCGAAGACCGCATCAAGGACTTCGCGAAGATCAACCGCTATCACGTCAGCCTGGTGCCGTACCTGCTCGAGCGGCTCAAGAGCACGTCCGGATGGCGACAGCAACCTGCTGGAGAACAGCCTGGTGATCTACGGGTCGCGATGGGCAACCCGAACGTGCACAACCACAAGCGCTGCCCGCTGTTCCTGGCCGGCCACGCGGGCGGACAGTTGAAGGGCGGCCTGCACCTGCGCGCCGCCGACGGCACGCCGATGGCGAACGCCTTCCTGCCGCTGCTGCACAAACTGGGGCTGGATGACATTGCGACCTTCGGCGACAGCACGGGGGAGTTCGAGCTGAACGCGGCTAGCGCGGCGAGTGTGGCCTGAGGAGTCCGGCAGACGGCAGACCGGCAACCGAACAAGCCCAAGCCCCAAGACTTAAGACGTGATGCGCAAGCGGAGGATGAAATGAACGGTCGGACAAAGCGAATCGTGAGCGGGGTGGTGGCCGGCGCGCTGGGAGCGGTGCTCCTGGGCGTGGTCGGGCAGGGCGCCGCGGCGAGCGTGCCCGACGCGGCGATGACCGGCGACCGCGAGGCGGTGCGGGCGCTGCTGCAGAAGGGCGCGGACGTGAACGCCGCCCAGGGCGACGGCGTGACGGCGCTGCACTGGGCCGCCACGCGCGGTGATGTCGAGCTCACGAACATGCTGCTGGTGGCGGGGGGCAACGTCCGCGCGGCCACGCGCTTCGGCGGCTACCTGCCGCTGCACGTGGCCGCGGAGCATGGGTTCGGACCCGTGGTGCAGGCGCTGGTGAAGGCTGGAGCTGACGCCAACGCGACGACCGCCCGTGGCACGACGGCGCTGATGCTGGCGGCATCCTCCGGCGACACCGGAGCGCTCACCGCGCTGCTCGACGCCGGCGCCAGGCCGAACACCACCGAGACCGAACGCGGTCACACGGCCATCATGTTCGCCGCTGCCGCCAATCGCGTGGCCGCGGTGAAGGTGCTGCTGGCGCGCGGCGCGGACCCGAAGATCGCCACTCGTGTCACCGACCTGTCGGCGCTCAGCCGCGATGGCGCCAACCCCGAAGGCCGCACCCTGACCGCCGCTCCCGCGCCCACTGCCGCCCAGGCCGCCGCCCCTGCCGCGGCGGCGCGCCCGGCCGCCGGTGCGGCGCGCCCGCGCGTGGGCGGGATCGATCGTCAGGTACTTCTTCAACGAGCTGGTGCACGCGCAGGGCGGCATGGCGCCGCTTCACTTCGCCGTGCGCCAGGGCTACGCGGACGTCGCGATGACGCTGCTCGATGCCGGGGTCGACGTCAATCAGCTGAAGGGTGGCGACAACACCTCGCCGCTGCTGGTCGCCACGGTCAACGGTCACTTCGACCTCGCGGCGACGCTGCTCGAGCGCGGCGCCAACCCGAACCTGGCCAGCGAGAACGGCGTGACGCCGCTCTTCGCCACCGTCAACCTGAAGTGGGTGCAGGAGGCGGGCTATCCGCAGCCGTGGGCGCACCTCGATCAGAAACTGAGCCACCTCGCCTACATGAAGCTGCTGCTCGAGAAGGGCGCGAACCCCAATGTGCGGCTGACGAAGAAGGTCTGGTACTCGGGCTACAACTTCGACCTGTCGGGCGTCGACGAAGTCGGCGCGACGCCGTTCTGGCGCGCCGCCTACGGCGCGGACGTCGAGGCGATGAAGCTGCTGGTGTCCTTCGGCGCCGACCCGAACATCCCGACCATCAAACCGCCAGGACGCCCGCGAACGGGTGACGTCGACACCCGCCAGATCGCCGACGTCTCGGGGATCCCCGAGGTGCCCGTCGGCGGCCCGGCGGTGCCCGCGCTGCTCGCCGCCGCCGGCACCGGCTACGGTGAGGGCTTCGCCGCCAACTCGCACCGCTATGCGCCAGGCGGCATGCTCGCCGCGGTGAAGTACATGGTCGAGGAACTGGGCGCGGACGTGAACCAGCGCGACCACGAAGGCAACACCGCGCTGCACAACGCGGCCACGCGTGGCGACAACGACATGATCAACTTCCTGGTGTCGAAGGGGGCGGACGTCAAGGCCGTCAACCGCGCCGGGCAGACCACCGTGGACATGGCCAACGGCCCGGTCCAGCGCACGCAGCCGTTCCCGGAGACGATCAAGCTTCTCGAAGGCCTGGGCGCGAAGAACAATCACAAGTGTGTGTCGTGCTAGGCCTCGCCGCTACTGCGGCTCGGTAAGATCCTGCGGCGCGTTGGCGCCGCCCACCGAGCGCAGCGAGGCCCTTCTCCTACGGCGCGTCAGCGCCGCCTATCCCGCGAACTTATACCCCATCCCGTGCACCGTCAGGATGAACTGCGGCACGCGCGGGTTGGGCTCGAGCTTCTGACGCAGCCACGCCACGTGCACGTCCACCGTGCGCGTCGACGGCATCGCGGTGTAGCCCCACACGTCCTGCAGGAGCGACTCGCGCGAGAGAGTAGAGCCGCGGTGCTCGATGAAATACCGCAGCAACTGGAACTCCTTCGCGGAGAGATCGAGCGGCTGCCCGTCGCGGGTCACCTCGGCGCGGCGGACGTCGACCAGCACATCGCCGAACTGATACCGCTCCAGCGCCACGCCTGAACTGGCCGGCGCCCGGCGCAGCAGCGCCTCGAGGCGCGCCAGCAACTCCATCGTGTCGAACGGCTTCGTCAGATAGTCGTCGGCGCCCAGCTTCAGGCCGACGACCCGATCCACCACCAGCGTGCGCGCCGTCAGCATCAGGATCGGCGTCGCCACACCCTGCTGCCGCAGCGTGCGCGCCACCTCGAAGCCGTCGCGCCCCGGCAGCATCACGTCGAGCACGATGATGTCGAACGGTTCACCACCCGCACGGCGGATGGCGGTGTCGCCATCGCCGGCGGTTTCCACGCTGTAGCCCTCGGCCGACAGCCGATCGCTGAGCGTGAGCTGAAGTCCGGGCTCGTCCTCGACGAGCAGCAAGCGGGCAGTGGGCATGGGGGCGGTCTTGGGTCTTGGGTCTTCAGTTGGATGGCTCAAGACTCAAGACTCAAGCCCCAAGACGCAAGCCACAATTCTCACGACGCCCGCCCTTCCACGAGTCCATAGGTGGCGCCCTCACCCGCAGGATGCGTCGTCGCCGCCGGCAGCACCAGCGTGAAGACGCTGCCTTTGCCCGGCTCGCTCGTCACTTCGACGCGACCGCCGTGCGCCTCGGCGATGCGGGCGACCAGGTTCAGGCCGAGGCCGCTGCCCTGTATCTGGCGCGACACCGCTTCGCGTCCGCGATAGAACGGCTCGAAGATGTGCTTGCGATCCTCGGCGGCGATGCCGAGACCCCTGTCGGCGACCGAAATCGACACCTGCGACGACACCGAGCGGCCGCGAGCCGGCGCCGAGGGCTGCGCCGTGATGCGGACCCATCGCGCATCGCCACCGTACTTCACCGCGTTGCTGATCAGGTTCTGCAGCGCGGAGCGCAGCGCGGCGGCATCGCCGTGCACGGCCGGGATCGGCCCGGGGAAGTCGGTCTCGACGCTGACGCCCCTGGCCTCGATTTCGGGCCGGCACGCCGCCAGTGATTGCTGCACGAGCTCCACGACCGGCACCGGGGCGCGGGACGCCGCGGCACTGCCCGCGGCGATGCCGGCCAGCTGCAGCACGCGTTCCACGGTTTCCGCCAGGCGCCGCGATTCGCCCTGGATGGTCTCGCCGTACTTCCGCACGCGCGCGGGATCGGCGACCACGCCGTCGGCAAGATTGCTGGCGGCGGTCCCGATCACCGACACCGGCGTCCGCAGCTCGTGGGAGACGGCGGCGACGAACTCCATCTGCTGCCGCGCCAGCGTCTGCGCGCGGCGAGCCGAGACCACGATCAACCCGATGGCCGTAGTGAGCAGCAGCAGGATGCTCGAACTCAGCATCAGGTTGCGCTTCCGTACCGCTGCCACCGCGGCTTCGAGCGAGCCCGCACGATGCGTGGCGGCCACCCGCCAGCGCCCTTCGAACGGAGAAAAGCCGGTGCGGGTCGTCGGCGGTCCATCACCGCGCGTCCGACGATCCTGCAGCACCGAGACGACGATGCGCTCCTCGGGGAGGGGGCCGGTCAGGGGCTCGGGAGGCGCGCCGCGTCCCGGTCCGCCGCCGCCGTTCCTCGCAATCATGAACACCTGATCGGGCCGCGGTGACATGAAGGTGGCGTCGACGTCCGCCTTCCGTCCAATCGCCTCGGCCGCGCCCGTCTCCGACTCCCAAATCACGTTTGCCGGTTCGTTCCGATCGGTGACCGCCACCCGGTAATCCGCAGTGCCATCGTCGCCGTGGAAGTGGCGGGCGGTGAGCGTCGGCAGCAGCGTGCCACGCACGTACTGCGGGATCGAGCCTGATGAGCGTAAAGCCGAGGATGTCGATCTGCGGCGGCGTCTTGTGATCCTCGGGGAAGTTGAAGACGCGTGACCGGCGAGACGAGCGTGTAGTCGTCGCCAACCGGGAAGGACATCGCGCCCTCGCGACGGAAGCGGCCGTTGCCCTGCGGGCGCGGCATCCTGATCTCGCCGAAGTGCTCGAGGAACACGGGGCGCATGGCCTGGAGCTCGGCGGTCCAGTCGGTGGCCTCGAAGGTCCGCTGATCGCCGTTCCAGCGGCGGAGGCGCAGGTCGTCGGGGCTGGTCGGCGGCAGCGGCTGCCCGGGCACCACATCGACCAGGAGCACCTCGCGCAGCAGGCGCTCGTCGGCGCCGCGCTCCACCCAGGTGGTGTAGCGCTGGGCATAGGACGTCCAATTCTCGTCCCGCAGGGTCGAACCTTCCAGCTGAAGGCCGAAGACGGCGCGCGACAGCTCCCCGTCGAACGCGGTGGCGAACTGCGCGGCGGACGTGCGCAGCGTCCGCTGCATGCGTTCGCGTTCGGCTTCGCTCACCTGCCCGACCCAGCGGTACTGGAGCCAGGCCAGCGCCGGCACCAGCAGCAGCACGACCGCGACCAGCGCGGTGACGCCCGAGACCCGTCCGCGAAAGGGGTTCACGAAACGCAGTCTAGCACGCAGAAATTGCGATAAATCCAGCCAAATCAAGCATTTAACATCGTTAACAAACCCTTTGCTCAGGCTTAACGTCTTGCGGCCCCGAACCCTCGTAATAATCACTGGAACCGAATGGAGAAGGGGTCACACATGAAGAAGCTTGCCGTGGTCGCAGCCGCCGTGCTGCTCGCCAACGTCGTCAACATCGACCGCGCGTTCGAGGCGCCGCTGGCCGCCCAGGACCGGGTCGCCGAAGTGGTGGCACAGGTGAAGAAGGCGCTCGGCGGCGACAAACTGGCCGCGGCCAAGGGCATCAGCGCGGAGGGGCCGTTCCGCCGCTCGATGGGGCAGCGGGACATGGAAGGCACCTTGTCGTTGGTGCTGGTGCGCCCCGACAAGCTGCGGCGCAGCGAAGAGATGGGCATGGGCGGCATGGTCGGTGGCCCGACCGTCGAACGGATCAGCGCCTTCAACGGCGCCGAGGCATGGGACGACATCCAGAACCGCGGCGGTATGGGCGGCGGGATGCAGATGGTCATTCGCGGGCCCGGGGGCCCGGGTGGCCCCGGTGGTCCGGGCGGTCCGCTCACCGAGGAGCAGATCAGCGAGCAGCGCGTGCGCCGCATGAAGATGGAGCTGCAACGATGGACGGTCGCGCTCTTCGCGGACAGCAATCAGCCCTTCACCGATGCCGGCGTCGCCGAATCGCCCGACGGTAAGGCCGACATCCTCGAGACCAAGGACGAAGCCGGCCGCGCGGTGCGGCTGTTCATCGATCAGGAAACGCACCTGCCGCTGATGGTGCAGTACATGGAGATTCGCCCGCGCATCATGATGACCGGGGGGCCCGGTGGACGACGTGGTGGCCCTGGCGGGGGCCCCGGTGGCGGCGCCCCTGGCGCCACGCCTGGCGCTCCCGCTCCCGGTGCCGAGCCTGGCGGCGCCGCGGCTCCCGCTCCCGCGCCTGGCGGCGCTGCGCCTGCGACCCCGCCCGCGGCGGGCGGCCGCGGACGGCCCACCGGCCCCGACGGCCAACCGCTCACCGAGGAACAGATGCGGGCCCGCATCGAAGAGATGCGCAAGCAGGGCCCCCCGCAGCCCTCGCAGTTCGCGATGCACCTGGGCGACTACAAGAAGGTGGACGGCATCATGCTGCCCCACAAGATCGATATCTCCATCGATGGCCAGCCCAACGAGGAGTGGACGGTCGAGAAGTTCAAGGTCAATCCGTCGGTGAAGGCGGACGAGTTCAACAAGCCAAAGGGATAGAGACCCGCTCATGAAATGGACCGTTGCCCTACTCCTGGCGCTCGTCGTGTTCGCGCCTG
The DNA here is from genome assembly GCA_963721715.1 of uncultured Acidobacteriota bacterium. Taxonomy (GTDB): domain Bacteria; phylum Acidobacteriota; class Vicinamibacteria; order Vicinamibacterales; family UBA2999; genus VFZN01. Next base: position 215,474 of record CAVRKI010000002.1, read on the forward strand.
TCGCGCGGGCGCAGACGCCCGCGTCCACGCCCGCCGCCGGGCCGTCGACGCTTCGCGTCACGGTGAAGGACGCGACCGACTCCTATCTGCCGCACGCGGTGGTCACGCTCACCGATGCCGCGGGAGTCGAACGTCAGGCGCCCGTGGACGCCGAAGGCGTGGCCACGTTCCAGGGATTGCAGCCGGGCACGTATCAGGTGCTGGCCAGCGCCGACGGGTTCCGGCCGGCGGCGCTGCCGGTCACTGTTCGCCGCGGCGCCAACACCGCGACCGCGACGCTGGCCGTCGCCATTTCTGAACAGATCACGGTGGCCGATCAGGCGGCCGACGATCGCCGCGACAACGGCTTCACGCAGACGCTCACCGCCGACGAGATCGACGCGCTCTCCGACGATCCGGACGAGATGGCCGAGCAGCTGGCGCAGATGGCCGGCCCCGGCGCGCAGGTGTTCGTCGACGGCTTCCGCGGCGGCCGGCTGCCGCCGAAGGACCAGATCCAGCAGGTTCGCTTCAACAGCAACTCGTTCTCCGCGGAGTATCACGAGGCAGGGATGGTCCGGGTCGAGGTCATCACCCGGCCCGGGATGGGCGGCTGGCGCGGGCGGGGCAACTTCGGGTTCCGCGACGAGTCGCTGAACGCGCGCAACGCGTTCTCCGACACCAAGGAGCCGACCCAGCAGCAGCGCTACGGGTTCAGCTTCCAGGGCCCGCTCGCGAAGGGCAAGACCGGCATCTCGATGTCGGTGGACGGCAACAACGCCTACGACTCGCGCACCATCCGCGCGCAGGCGCCGAGCGACGTCACGGTGAATGGCCTGGCGAAGAACACCACGGACGGCGTCAACGCGAACTTCCGCGTCGACCACGCGATGGGGCAGGGCAACCAGATCCGCGCGGAGTACGAGCGCCGGAACACCGACCGCGGCAACCTCGGCGTCGGGCGACTTCGACCTGCCGGAGCGCGCCTACGACACGGACATGGTGAACGACACCTTCCGCCTGCGCAACACCCGCGTGATCGGCAAGACGCTGTTCAGCGAGCTGAAGTTCGAGTTCACCAGCAGCAACTCCGCCACCCTGCCGCTCTCGACGGCGCCCACCGTCCGCGTCAACGACGCCTTCACCGCCGGCGGCGCCGGCCAGTCGGGTGATCGCTCGAGCCGCGAGATCGAGATCGCGCAGAACTTCGACTTCACCATCAAGCGCAAGCACGCCATGCGCGCCGGTGTGCTGTTCGAGGCCGGCTGGTGGAACAGCACGCAGCAGCAGAACGGCAACGGCACCTACGTGTTCACCAGCAACGACGCCTACAACCTGGGCCAGGCCGCCACCTACCAGGTGCGCGTCGGTGACCCGCTGGTCGAGTACTCACAGGTGAAGGCGGGATGGTTCCTGCAGGACGACGTGAGGCTGGCGAAGACGTTGTCGGTGAGCCTGGGCGTCCGGCAGGAGATCCAGACGCAGGTGAACGACTGGTTCAACATCGCACCGCGCGCGGCCTTCACCTGGAACGCCAACCGCAAGACCACTGTGCGTGGCGGCTACGGCATCTTCTACGACTGGTACGACTCGAATCTCTACGAGCAGACATTGCGGGTCGACGGCGAGCGCCAGGTCGATGTCGTGGTGACGAACCCCAGCTACCCGGTCGGCGCCGGCACCGGCGACCGGCTGCCGGCCAGCATCATCCGCGCCTCGTCGCTGTCCCAGCCGATCATCCAGCAGGCCTCGCTCGGGCTCGAACGCCCGCTGACGTCCTGGGCGGGCCTGCGGCTGGATTACATGATGACGCGCGGCACCAATTCGCTGCGATCCGTGAACGTCAACGCGCCGGTCGATGGCGTCCGGCCCGACCCGACGGCCGGCAACATCACCGAGATTCAGGCGAGCGGCGACCGCGCCAGCGATCGGCTGACGGTCGCGGTGAACGCGCGCCACCCGCGGCTGCGCCTGTTCTCGAACGTGATGTATCAGCTCCAGAGCTCGCGCAATCACGCCGATTCGGCCACCAGCCTGCCGTCGGACAGCACCAACCCCGACGCGGACTGGGGACCGTCCGCCCAGGACGTGCGGCACCGCCTGTTCGTGATGTTCAACACGCCGCTGTGGTACGGCGTGCGGGCGGGCTTCAACATGCAGGTGGCGTCGGCCACGCCGTACAACGTCACCACGGGCACCGACGACAACCGCGACACCGTGTTCAACGATCGGCCGCTGAGCGTGGACGCGCAACAGCGAGCGCGGCGCCGCAACGGTGAACGCGAGCCTGCGGCTGAACCGGTCCTTCGGTTTCGGCGGAGCGCCAGCCGGACCGGCCGGGATGCCGCCGCCCATCCCGCCTCCCGGCGGCCCCGGCGGCGGTGGCGGCGGTGGCGCGCTCAATCAGCGCGGGCCCGGGGGCGGCGGTCCCGGCGGCCCTGGCGGCGGCGACGGTCCGCAGATGGTCATCATGGAAGGCGGCGCCGCGCGCTATCGTCTCGACTTCTACGCGCAGATCAACAACCTCTTCAACTACGTGAACTACAACACCTTCGTCGGCAACCAGCTGTCGCCGTTCTACGGCGAAGCCACGTCCGCGGGGCCGGCCCGCCGCATCGAGCTGGGGATGTCGATCGGGTTCTAAGCCTCATGAGGCGGCGCTAGGCGCCGTGGCCTCGTCAAACGGCTGAATATAGAATGCACGCAGGCCCCCGGCCTGCCCTATGCCTTCCATAACCGTGATCGGCGCCGGTGTCGTTGGTTCGACCATCGCATGGGAGTTGGCGTCGGCCGGCGCCAGCGTGCGGCTCATCGATGCGAGGACGCCCGGTGACGGCGCCACGCGCGCGTCGGCGGGAGTGCTGGCTCCCTACATCGAAGCTGGGCCCCGCTCGGCCCTGCGGGAACTCGGCCGCGAGAGCCTGGATCTCTACGATTCATTCATCGCCCGGCTGAGGTCCGAGAGCCATCGCGAAGTCTCGTACGACCGCAGCGGCACGCTCGAAGTGGCGCTCACGCAGGCCGAAGCGGAGCGCCTGAGCGCGGCGTCGGGTACGCTGTGGAGCGAAGGCGTGGAGGCGCGGTGGGTGCCGGCGTCGGTCATTCCCGATCTGGAGCGCGGCGTCTCGCCCGAGGCACAGGGCGCGCTGTTCATTCCCTCGCATGGTTACGTCGGAGTGTCCTCGCTCACCGCCGCCGCGGTGGCGGCGGCCGAGCAGCACGGGGCGCAGGTCCTCGAGGAGGCCGGGGCCATTCAGGTCTCGCCCGTCCCGGGTGGCGGCGTGTCGGTGCGCACGTCCTCGTCGGCGTGGGACTCGGACATGGCCATCCTCGCCGCCGGCAGCTGGTCGTCGCGCGTCACAATCGACGGTGCGGAACCGGTGCCGGTGACGCCGATTCGCGGCCAGCTGCTGCAGCTGCTGGGCCCGCGCGGGCTGCTGCAGCGCGTGATCTGGGGCTCGGCCGGTTACCTGGTGCCATGGCCGGACGGCACGGTGCTGGTGGGTGCGACGGTCGAGGACGTCGGCTTCGACGAGAGCGCCACCCAGGAGGCCAGGCACTCCCTGATGGACATGGCGGTGGCGCTGGTGCCGGCGTTGAAGGAAGCGGGGATTGCCGACATGCGCGCCGGTCTCCGGCCGCGCGGTCCCGACGAGCTGCCGCTCATCGGCCGCTCGAAGGCGGTGCCGGGACTGATTTACGCGACCGGCCATTATCGTAACGGCGTGCTGCTGACCCCGCTCACCGCGCAGCTCGTGCGGCGCCTGGTGTTCGAGCCCGGCTATGCGCCAATTGCCGCGCTGGATCCAGGGCGGTGCGGGAAGCTCTAGGGGCTTGGGGAGTATCATCGACCGGTCATGGCCACACTGAACGCCGCCGACATCGACCAGCAGCTCGCCTCCCTCGCCGGATGGGAGCGGATCGACCAGGCCATCCGCAAGCAGTTCACCTTCCAGGATTTCCCGGAGGCGGTGCTCTTCGTGAGCGCGCTGGTGCCGGGCGCCGAAGCGGTGGACCATCATCCGGACATCACGATCAACTACACGCGCGTGACGCTCACCTACTCGACGCACTCCGAAGGCGGGCTGACGCAGAAGGATTTCGACGGCGCCCGCGCGGCGGACGATGTGGCGGAGCAGGTTCCGCATTTGCGGGAGTTCGGGGACGGATAGGGCGCGCCGCCCCCACCGTCGCAAAGGCTCCGGTGGCAGCGGCGCGTAGGAACGACGGGCGGACCTTCGGTCCGTAGGCGCGGGCCCACGGCCCGTAGGAACGGACAGGCGAGCCTTACGGCTCGTAGGCCTCGTCCCCTACCGAGCGAAGCGAGGCCCTTTCTGATGAAGCTGAAAAAGCTCTACAGCTCGCGTGAAGTGGCCGCCATCACCGGCCTCTCGGCCCGTCAGCTGCAGTGGTGGGACCAGCGGCGCATCTTCACCTCGTCCATCCCCTCGCACAAGACCGAACGCGGTGGCTACACCGAACGGCGCTACACGCCGATCGAGCTGCTGGAGCTGATGGTGCTGGCCGATCTGCGCCGGCGCGGGTTCACCGTGCCTCGCCTGCGCCGGCTGCTGACCGTGCTGCGCGACGCGCTTCAAGGTGCGTCTTTACGAGGCCATCGAAGGCGGCGGGCCGATCACGCTCTACATCGACGGCGACAAGATCTACGCCCGCACTCTGGGAGGCGACCTCTTCAACGTGCTCGAGCAGCCCAACCAGCCGCTGCTGATGGTGGGCGAGCAGGTCCGCCTGCGCGAGCTCACCGTCCGCGAACAACCGGCACGTCGACGCGCGAAGGGTAGCGCGGCGACCGGTAGACGCGGTGTGTCGCCTTCGTGAAGTCCCGATCCCGCGCCTCGAAGATCGTCTTCGTGAAGGTCTGCGGGTTGCGATCGATCAGCGGGAACCACGTGCTCTGCACCTGCACCATGATCCGGTGGCCCTTCCGGAAGGTGTAGTTCTGGGTGTGCAGGCTGAACGCGTACTCCTCGACCTTCCCCGGCACGATCGCCGACGGCTTCTCGATGCCGTGGCGATAGCGTCCGCGGAACACCTCGTTCGACACCATCAGCTGGTAGCCGGCCAGATCCCACTTCTCCGGATACTGCTCCGGGTAGACGTCAATCAGCTTGACGATCCAGTCGGCGTCCGACCCCGTTGTCGACGCGAAGATGTGCGCCATCACCTCTCCGGCGATGCTGACGTCCTCGGTGAGCACGGTGCTTTCCCAGCTGAGGACGTCGGGCCGATCGTCCACGAAGCGCTGGTCCTCCACCAGCCACGTCGACCACTTCGAGCCGCCGGGAAAGTAGGTGGGCTGAATCGGACGCTGACGATACGGCACCGGGTGCGCCGGATCGGAGACGAACTCGTCGTACGTGGGCGGGCGGCCGCCGGCCGCCTCGGTTGCCGCCGGCCTCGCGCTCAGTCCGCCGATCGGCGTGGACGCCGACAGCCGTTCTCCGCTGCCAAACGTCAGGCCCACCGTCTCCGTGTTCTGCTCTGGCGGCCACTGCTCCCAGCGACGCCACCGGTTGCTGCCGGACTCGAAGGTCAGCGCCTCCGGGAAGTTGCGCGTGCCCTGGTCCTTCAGGAAGTAGGCGAAGAATGGCGCCTGCACCTCGTCGCGGAAGTACGCCGCGGTGTCGCTGCCGAAGGAGATGGGCCCGAGCGCGTCGCCCGTGCGCGTCCAGCCGCCGTGGTTCCACGGTCCCACCACCAGGTAGTTCATGCCGGCCTTGTCGTGCTGCTCCAGCGCCTCGTAGATGCGGACCGGCCCGTAGAAGTCCTCCTGATCCCACCAGCCAGCGACGTTCAGCGTCGGTACCTTCACGTCGCGCAGGTGCGGCACCATCGTCTGACGCTTCCAGAACTCGTCGTAGTCGGGATGCGCGACGAAGTCGTTCCAGGTGGGGATCTTCTCGCGCAGGTAGTCGCGATTGACGTTGGCGAGCGGGCCGAGGTCGAGATACCAGTCGAAGGTGTCGTAGCGATCGAACGCGAACTGCTGCACGTCCCTGCCGGTCTCCATCATCGTCGCGTATTCGAACGCGTAGCTCAGACGGAAGGCGCCGTTGTGGTGGAAGTCGTCGCCGAGCCACATGTCCGCCGGCGACGCCTGCGGCGAGATGGCCTTCAGCGCCGGGTGTGGCTCCACCGCGGCCATGATCGTGGTCCAGCCGTCGTACGACACGCCGAGCATGCCGACCCGGCCGTTGTGGTTCGGCACGTTCTTCAGCAGCCATTCGATGGTGTCGTAGGTGTCGGTGCCCTCGTCCAGGCCCTTCGTGTCACCGGGGGCGCGCGCGGGTCGCTGCATCACGAACTGCCCTTCGGACCCGAACTTCCCGCGGATGTCCTGGAAGACGAAGATGTAGCCTTCGTCCGCCAGCGTCTTGTATGCGCGCTCGAACGCACCGGCCGCGCCGTCGATGCCGTACGGCGTGCGCCGCATCAGGATCGGCAGCGGGCCCGTCAGGCTCTTCGGCGTGAAGATCTTCGTGTGCAGCCGCACGCCGTCGCGCGCCTGAATCATCACGTCCTGCACCGTGAACGGGTCGGCGGGACTCGCGGGCGTCTGCGACTGGACCGCCGGCAGCGCGAAGCCCAGCAGCAGGACCACGGCGGCGATGGCAAGGCCGGCCGGGCGAACGGGCGGGGAATAGCGGGTGGTCATGATTGCCGGACAGCATACGCTGCCCGACCCCGTTCGTTCAGATGCCGTCGCGCTGGCTCCACGTTGGCCCGAACCGATTGGGCACGTCGAGCGCGCTGAAGACGCCGAGCGGTGTGGTCGACACACACAGTGCCTCACGCTTGGCCTCGAGCGCCGCGGTCTCGTCGGAGAAGTCGGCGTAGTGCTTCTCGTAGACCAGCATCTCGCTCCAGTACTCGATCAGCAGGTAGCGGGTGGGCTGCACCTGGTCCCGCAGGAACGAGCTGCCGAGGAACGAACGACTCTGGCGGCTGAGCGCGGTCCATGGGCCGTCAGCGCCATAGAACTGCTCGAACGCGTGCTGCTGTCCCTGCTCCACCTCGAACTGCCAAGCCATTGCAATCACGAATCGCCTCCGATAGGCCATCTTACCCGGCGGCGGGGCACCAACCGGGCGTTGCGTGTAGGATCGGCAGCGATGTCGATTTCGTATCTCGATGATGCCGTCCCGCGGCGGATCGATGGCTGGCACAGCCCAGGCCTCGACCTGCCGATGCCGATTGTCACCTACGGCGACCGTGGCCGGCCGTTGCTGCTGTTTCCCACCGCCGCCGCCGATTTCCTCGAGAACGAGCGCTTCTTCCTGGTCAAGGCGGTGGAGCCGGCCATCCTCGCCGGACAGGTCCGCGTCTTCTCGATCGACAGCATCAATCGTCTCGCCTGGATGGATCCCACCCTGCCCGTACCCGAGCAGGCGCGGCGGCAGGCGCTCTACTCGCGCTATGTCGAGCACGAGGTCGTCCCGTACATCCGCGGCGTCTGCGGCGATCCGGCGGTCCGCATCGGCACCACCGGCGCCAGCTTCGGCGCCTTCCACGCCGCCAACAGCCTGTTCCGGCGGCCCGATCTGTTCAACGGGCTGATCGCCATGAGCGGGTTCTACGATCTCGAACCCGACTACCTGAAGGGGTACAGCGACGACAACTGCTACTTCAACAATCCGGCCTGGTACCTCCGCGACCTGCACGGCGTCCAGCTCGATCTGCTCCGCACCGCGTGCCGCATTGTCGTGGTGAGCGGACGGGGTGCCTACGAGGCGCCGCAGGCGTCGCAGCAGCTGTCGGACCTCCTGAGGGCGAAGGACATCCCGCACGTGCTCGACTTCTGGGGCGAGGATGTCAATCACGACTGGCCGTGGTGGCGCCGGATGCTGCCGCACTATCTCGATCGAATCTGACGCCTGGTGCTGACAGGAGGGAACGTGTTCACGCGCTCTCGTGCCGGACGGCTTCTCGCGTCGCTCGTGATCGGGTGTGCCATGACACTGGCCAGCACCACGGTCAGCGCCCAGGACGGCGTCGTCAGGAGTCACACGCTCGGCCGCTTCACATTCGAAGGCGGGGCGACCGTCGACAACGCCCATGTGACCTACGTCACCTGGGGGACGCTGAACGCGGCGCGTGACAACGCCGTGCTGTTGCCGTCGTGGTACGGCGGGCGCGCGCTCAGCTACCAGTTCCTGGTGGGGCCGGACCGCGCCCTGGATCCCGCGAAGTACTTCATCGTCGCCACCGAGATGTTCGGCAGCGGCGGGTCGTCGTCGCCCAGCAACACGCCGCCCCCGTTCGACGGTCCCCGGTTTCCAGCGGTCGCCATCCGCGACGATGTGGAGGCGGCGCGACGCGTGCTGCGGAGCCTGGGCGTCGAGCGGCTGCGTGCGGTGATCGGCTTCTCGATGGGCGCGCAGCAGGCCTTTCAGTGGGCCACCAGCTACCCGACCGAAGTCGATGCCATTGTCGCGCTGTGCGGAACCGCCAAGACCTACGGCCACGGGCGCGTGCGCCTGGAAAGCGCCATCAGCGCGCTGACGGCCGACCCGCGGTGGAAGGGTGGCGACTTCACCGAGCCGCCGGCCGACGGCATTCGCGCCTGGGCCCAGCACTGGTCGGCGTGGGTGTACTCGCAGGAGTGGTGGCGGCGCGAGATGTTCCGTCCGCAGTCCGCGAGCGTCGAGGCGGTACTCGAGGGCTCGGTGCGCAACTGGACCAACCGGAACCTCAACGACGCGGTGCAGCTGGCGCGCACCTGGCAGAATCACGACATCAGCACCACGAAGGGGCTCGACGGCAACATCGAGCACGCGCTGGCCGCCGTTCGCGCCCGGGTCCTCTACATGCCCGGCGCCACCGACCTCTATTTCCCGATCTCGGACGCGGAGTACGAGCGGCAGTTCCTCTCTCGAGTCACCTTCGTGCCGATTCCTTCGCTGTGGGGCCACACCGCGGGCGGCGGCGGGAATCCCACCGACGCCGCCTTCATCAATCGCGAGATCGCGGCGTTTCTGCAGGGGAGCGTGCGGTAACATCCGCCCGTGACCCACCCCTTCCGTCTCGCCTGCGCCTGCGCGCTGACCCTGGCAGCCCAGCTCGCCTGCAGCAGCCCGGTCAGGAACGCCGACTGGCCGATCAACGGCGGACCGGACAACGCCCGCTACTCGCCGCTCACGCAGATTACGAAGCAGAACGTCTCGCAGTTGCAGGTCGCGTGGACCTACGACAGCAAGGACGCGTTCACCGCCTCGGAAATGCAGAGCAACATCATCGTCGTCGACGGCGTGGCCTATGCCACCACCCCGACGATGAAGGTCGTGGCCGTCAACGCGGCGACCGGGCAGGAGCTGTGGCGGTTCGATCCCAGCGGCGGCTCCACGACGCGCACGCGATTCCGGCATCGCGGCGTCACCGTCCATGCCGACCGCGTGTTCGTCAGCTATCGCAACTTCCTCTGGTCGCTCGACCGGAAGACCGGACAACCCGTGCCTGGCTTCGGCCAGGAGGGCCGCATCGATCTGCGCGAGGGGCTGGGCAAGCCCGCCGAGGGCCTGTCGGTGAGCGCCAGCACGCCGGGCGTGGTGTTCGAGGACCTGATCATCATGCCGAGCAGCGTGCCGGAGACGCTGCCGGGCACCCCCGGGCACATTCGCGCCTTCGACTGGAAGACCGGCCAGCAGCGCTGGATCTTCCACACCATCCCGCAGCCTGGCGAGCTGGGCTACGACACCTGGCCGCCCGACGCGCACAAGCTGGCCGGAGGCGCCAACGCGTGGGCGGGCGTCACGGTCGATCCCGCGCTGGCGATGGTGTTCGCCGCCACCGGATCCGCCTCGTTCGACTTCTACGGCACGACGCGTCATGGCGACAACCTGTTCTCCGACAGCGTGCTGGCGCTCGATGCGCGAACGGGCAAACGCGTGTGGCACTTCCAGGGCATCAAGCACGACGTGTGGGACTGGGACTTCCCGGCGCCGCCGACGCTGGTCACGGTGATGCACGATGGCCGCAAGGTCGACGCGGTGGCGCAGGTGACGAAGTACGGCGACACCTTCGTGCTGGATCGCCGCACCGGCGAGTCGCTCTTTCCGATCGAGCAACGCCCGGCGCCGCCGTCCACGGTGGACGGCGAGCTGATGTCGACCACGCAGCCCCGGCCGGTGAAGCCGCCGCCGTTCGCGCGCCAGGGCCTCACCGAGGACATGCTGACGACGCGCACGCCCGAAGCGCATGCCGCGGTGCTCGCGCGCTTCAAGGCGATGAAATCCGGATTCCTCCAGCCGCCGTCGCTCGAGGGCACCATTGTCTTTCCGGGGTTCGATGGCGGCGCCGAGTGGGGTGGTGCGGCATTCGATCCCGCGTCCGGCCTGCTCTACGTCAACTCGAACGAGATGCCGTGGATCGTCAAGCTGATCCCCAACAACGACACGTCGCTCTACAACTCGAAGTGCGCGAGCTGCCACCGCGAGAATCGCGAGGGCACGACGGTGGCGCCATCGTTGCTGAAGATCGGCGACCGCATGACGCGCGACGAGATCGCCGCCATCGTGCGTCAGGGCACCGGCCGCATGCCCGCGTTCCCCGACATGGGCGCGCGCAACATCAACGACATCGCGGAGTTCCTGATCACCGGCAAGGACAAGGGCGCGGATCCCGCACTGAAGAACGACCCCAGCTGGCTGAAGTATCGCAGCGACGGTGAGTCGATTTTCCTGGACCCCGACGGCTACCCCGCGGTGACTCCGCCGTGGGGCACGCTGAATGCGATTGACCTGAACCAGGGCGAGATTCGCTGGAAGATCCCGTTCGGCGAGATCCCCACCCTGGTGGAGAAAGGCCTGAAGAACACCGGGAGCGACAACTATGGCGGCCCGGTCGTCACCGCCAGCGGCCTGCTTGTTCATCGGCGCCACGAACTTCGACAAGAAGTTCCGCGCCTACGACGCGGCGACCGGAACGCTGCTGTGGGAGACGACCCTGCCCGCCGCGGGCAACGCGACGCCCTCGATCTACATGATCGACGGTCGGCAATACGTTGTCATCGCCTGTGGCGGCGGCAAGAACGGCGCGCCGTCGGGGAGCAGCATCGTCGCGTTCGCGCTGCCGGAAGAGCGATAGCGCCACCGTCCAACGTTTTCACTCCTGACCCTTCGAACTCTTGGACTCTTGAACTCTTGAACTTCGATCTCCGATCTCCCATCCGAGAGGCTGAGGCGGGCGTATGATCGCGATATCGGAGGCAAGGCCATGCGGATGCGGCGGCCGGGATTCTTCGAGCTGGTTCTCTCCATTGCCATCAGCGGCATCGCGCCGGGGCCTGCCTGGGGACAGGACGTGCCCCAGGTCGGTCCGGCCCTGCGCGAGGCGCAGGCCGAGATCGAGCGGCTGAGGACCGAGCTGGCCGCGATGCGCGAGCAGTACGACGCCAGGCTGCTGGCGCTCGAATCGCGACTGGCGGCCCTGGCAGGTGCCGCCGCGCCCTCATCGGAGCCTCCGGCCGCACCGCCTCAGGAGCCACCGTCCACGCCGATGGTCACCACCCCGTCGGCGGGCGCCAAGGTCTTCAACCCCGACATCGCGGTCATCGGCAACTTCCTGGGGGCCACCGGCCACAATCCGAACAGCGATCAGCCGACGTTCGGCCTCGACGAGGTCGAGACCTCGTTTCAGGCGGTGGTCGACCCCTACGCCCGTGCCGATGTGTTCCTGTCGGCGGGGCCGGATGGACTCGAGATCGAGGAGGGCATCGTCACCTTCAACACCCTCCCCGGCGGACTGCTCCTGAAAGCCGGGAAGATGCGGGCGCAGTTCGGCAAGGTCAACGCGATGCACACCCACGCCCTGCCCTGGACGGACCGGCCGCTGGTGACGGAGAACCTGGTGGGCGGCGACGACGGCATCTCGGAGTCCGGGCTGTCGGTCTCGCGCCTGCTGCAGAACCCGATCGTGTTCCTCGAGTTGACGGGCGAGGCCTATTACGGCTCGTCGGAGGTGTTCCAGTCGCGCCAGCGATCCGAGCTGGCCTACGTGGCGCGGATGCGCGCGTACCGCGATCTCACCGAGGGCTCGAACATCGATCTGGGTGGGTCGTTCGCGTATGGGCCGTCGGCGGTGCATGCGTCGGAGCCGGTGCCGCTGGACGATGTCTCGACGCGCCTGTGGGGCGTCGACGCCACCTTCCGCTATCGGCCGCTGCGGCGGGCGATCTACCGCCGGTTCATGGCGCGGTCTGAACTGGTCTGGAGCCAGCCGCGCGAGAGCGGAGCGGGCGGACAGACGGCATTCGGGATGTACGCCAGCGGTGACTATCAGTTCGCCCGCCGCTGGTATGCGGGCGCCCGCTACGACCGCTCGGGGCGGGCGTGGGAGGCGTCGACCGTGGATGCCGGCGGAGCCTTCTATCTCACCTACTGGCCGAGCGAGTTCAACCAGGTGCGCGGCCAGTACCGCCGAATCAACTATGGCGACGGCGTGAACGCGAACGAATTCCTGTTCCAGTTCCTGTTCTCGATCGGTGCACACGGCGCCCACGTCTTCTAGGCGCCAGGAGCTCTCATCATGGCTCTCGTCCATCGGGTTCTGATCGCTCTGGCGGCGCTGGCGGCCTGGGCGGCCCCGGCGCTGGCGGCCGTGCCGAGAGTCGTGACCACGACCGAGGACCTGGCCTCGCTCGTGCGCGAGGTGGGTGGCGACAAAGTCGCCGTCGACGCCATCGCCCGCGGTTACCAGGATCCACACTTCGTCGAACCGAAGCCCAGCTTCATCCTCAAACTGCACGACGCCGACCTGCTGGTCGTCATCGGCCGCGAGCTCGAGATCGGTTGGCTGCCGCCCCTGCTCACGCAGAGCCGCAACGCGAAGATCCAGCCCGGGAGCCCGGGTTATCTCGATGCGTCGACCGGCGTCCGCATTCTTGAAATGCCCACGGGCAGATCACGCGGGCGATGGGCGACGTGCACCCGCAGGGCAACCCGCATTACTGGCTCGATCCGGGTAACGGCCGCATCATCGCCAGGGCCCTGGTCGCTGCGCTCAGCCGTCTGTCTCCCGCCGACCAGGCCTACTTCGAGCAGCGCTACGCGGACTTCGACCGTCGACTCGGGGAGGCGGAGAAGCGATGGGCCGCGGCGATGGCGCCGTACAAGGGCACCAGGATCGTCACCTACCATCGCTCGTGGCCGAACTTCACCGAACGCTTCGGCCTGGAGGTGATTGGCTACGTCGAGCCCAAACCGGGGATTCCGCCCTCGCCCTCCCACACGCTCGAGTTGATGGGCGAGATGAAGCGGCAGCAGGCGAAGGTGATCCTGGTCGAGCCCTACTTCGACACCAAGACACCGGACGCGATTGCCCGCGATGTGGGAGGGAAGGTGCTGGTGCTCTCGCCTTCGGTCGGCGGCGTCAAGGAGGCGACCGACTACATCACGCTGTTCGACTACAACATCAACCTGCTGAAGACCACGTTCAAGCAGGTGATGGGGCGATAGCCGTGGATCCCAGCATCCTCCAGTTCCTGGCGGCGCCGTTTGTCGCCAGCTTGATCCTGACCGGCATTCACACCTACCTCGGCGTGCACGTCGTCGAGCGGGGTGTGATCTTCGTGGACCTCTCGCTGGCGCAGATCGCGGCCCTGGGCGCCACGGTCGCGATGCTGGTGCCGTTCTCCGGTGGCGATCCCCACGGCCCCGGCGTGTACTGGTTCAGCCTCGGGTTCACCTTCATCGGCGCGGCGGTGTTCTCGCTGGTGCATCACGGGCAGAAGGCGCGCATCCCGCAGGAGGCCGTGATCGGCATCTCCTACGCGGTCGCCTCGGCGGCGTCGATCCTGGCGATGAGCCAGTCTACCGCCCAGGGCGAGCACCTCAAGGACATGCTCGTCGGTAACATCCTCGCCGTGTCGTGGCCGGAGGTCGGCAAGACGGCGGCCCTCTACGGCGTGGTCGGATTGTTCCACTACCTCTATCGCCAGCGGTTCCTGCTGATCTCGATGGACCCGGACCGCGCCCAGCCGAAGGGGTTCGCTGCGCTCTGGGACTTTCTCTTCTATCTCGTTCGGTTCGTCGTCACGTCGTCGGTGGCAATTGCCGGCGTGCTGCTCGTGTTCTGCTATCTGATCGTGCCTCGGTGGCGGCGATGATCTATGCCGATCGCATCGGCGTGCGGCTGGCGATTGGGTGGGTGATGGGAACCGTCGTGTCGATCCTGGGGATGTATTTCTCGGTCCTGTTCGACCTGCCCACCGGCGCCACCATCGTCTGCACCTTCGGGCTGGTGCTGGTGGTGATGGCGCTGTGCAAACCGATCGTCGTGCGGCTGCAGCGTGCCTGAGACCTTAACGCGAAAGACTGGAGCGACCTTATCGATCCTAATCAACGCTCAGTGCGACGAATTCCGCCGTGTGCTCCACGAGGCCGCCGCCGCAAACAACGCAAGGACCAGGAGCAATCGGGTGACGGCAGATCGCGGCATGATTGCATGATGAACCCACCGACGAGGGGATGGATGCAACCCCAGGTATTCGACGAGCGTCCAACGGTTGCCATGAGGATCTCTTTTCGTCTCCGCACCGCCCTGACCGCCGTTGTCGTCCTTTGCGCCCTGTCCGTGGCCGGTGCCCAGTCGCCCGCCGATGGCGCGTGGACCTTCACCATGAGCAGCCCGATGGGCACCGTGGAAGCCAAGGTCGACATGAAAGCCGATGGCGAGGCGCTCACCGGCGCGTTCGACATGGGTGGCGGCCGCACCTGGCCCATCGAGAACGGGACCATCAAGGGCGAGGACATCGCGTTCACGCTCAACCGCCCGGGTGGCATGGCCTACGAGATGAAGGGCACAGTCAAGGGCGACGCCGTCGCGGGCACGGCCCACGCTATGGGCGCCACCGTGGACTGGTCGATGGCGCGCGCCAAGTAAGCTCGCGTTCCGAGACGCTCGGCCGGGGCCAGGCCCGCGCCGGTGATAGACTCCGCGCGGCCTTCTGCCAGGAGCCGTCGTCTCATGAAACGAAGCGACATCGTCCGCCATTTGGGTGTTGCCTGGACGCTGGGAGCACGCGCCAGGTCACGTTCTATGTCGATGGCGGCGTACCGCTCTACGGCAAGCTGTTTCTGCCCAGGGGCTTCACGCCCAGGACGAAGTACCCCGCCGTGGTCGTCGGTCACGGCATCAACGCGCTGTCCATCGGCATCGAGAAGTTCGCCGCACGATTCGCGGAGCGCGGGCTGGTGGCCATGGCCATCGACTATCAGAGCTACGGTTTCAGCGGCAGCGGCTCCGACGACATCCGCCTGCTCGAGCCCGATCCGTCCAAAGACGATGCGGTGGTGGCGGAGCACGAGCTGCGCATCCTGCTGAAGCGCACGAACCTGAACAACGCGCACGAGGTGAACGACTTTCGCGCGGCGATCTCGTTCCTGCAGGGCGAGCCGGGCGTGGATCCCGAGCGCATCGGCATCTGGGGCTCCAGCAACGGCGGCAGTGTCGTCGTCGCGGTGGCCGCGGTTGACGGCCGGGTGAAGGCCGTCGTCTCCCAGGTGGCCACACCGCGTCCGGCGCCACGTGGCCCCGTCGCCGTGGCCGCGAACCTCCTGCAGGACGGCATTGCCCGCGTCCGCACGGGACAAGGCGCGGAAGCGGACGGCGGCTTCTCGTTCAAGAGCAAGATCGACCTGTGGTCGTCGCAGCGCAACCGCGACGTGCGGCCAGGCACCACGCTCGATCAGATCCTGCCCACGACGGCGGTGCTGTTCGTGCCTGCGGAGAAGGACGAGCTGACGCAGGGACCGAGCGGCGCGATCGAAGCGGCGACGTTCCTCTCCGCGCGCGGCGTGCACGGCGCAGGCCATCGTGCTGCCGGGGCTCTCGCATTTCCAGGCCTACTCGTACGCCGGCTTCGAGGTGGGGTCGAATCTCGCGGCCGACTGGTTTCTCAAGTACCTGCAGCCGGGTGCGGTGAAGCCCACGCCGGCGGTCGCGGTGACCTTGCCCGCTCCGCGCGCGCCAGACGCCGTCGCCGCCAGTGGCCATGCCGGCAGGCGTCACGGCCAAGGATGTGCGCTTCTTCAGCGAAGCGGTGTCGTGCCACGCACGGGTGTTCTACCCGCCTGGATTCTCGGCGTCGAGTCGCGCAACCGCGGTGGTGCTCGCGCCGGACTGGGGCCAGACCGCGGCCACCGTCGAGGGGCAGGCCGCGCAGCTCGCCGGCCGCGGCATCGTCGCGATGGCGATCGACTATCGCGGCTGGGGCCGGAGCGGCGGCTTCATCTATCTCGCCGACAACACTCGGTGGGACGATCGCCTGCGCTTCTCCCAGCACACCGCGAAGGTCCGCATCCGTCGCCAGCGTCTGCTGCCCGAGGCACAGTTGATGGATCTGCGGAATGCCATCAGCTACATCCAGGGCGAGCCCGGCGTGGATGCGGAGCGCATCGGTGTGTGGGGCAGCGGCATGTCCAGCGGCTACGTGGTGACGCTGGCGGCCATCGACGCGCGGGTCAAGGCGGGCGTGGCGTTCGCGCCGGACATCGCGGGTGCGGGGCTCACGCGGCAGGCATTCGCACCGACGCCAGCCCAGCAGGCCGACATGGTGTCGCTGGCGCGGACCGGCCAGGCGCCCGCGACCGCGGCTGCGGCAGCCTTCCTGAACGATGCGGAAGCGCGACTGGCCCGCGCGCAGTACCAGCCGATGACGCTCGCGGACCAGATTCCGAAGACGACCGCGCTGCTGTTCCTCACGATCGGGCGGAGCGCGCCGTTGCCCGGCACGACGCAGCCGTCGATCGACGGCGCTGCTGATACAGCCGCGGCTGCGGAGTGGTTCTTGAAGCCGCGGTGAGGACCGCTTGCGCGTCGGGCAGGCCGAGGTCCCGCGCCGTCGGCCCGCGCGACGTGCTGCTATAGTGACCGCGGCCTGCGGGTTGGTATCGCAGAAGTCTGGAGGACGAGTATGGCGAGCGCACGTTGGCTGCTGATGGCGGTGATGCTGATGGCGGGGAGCGCGTGGGCGGCGGTTGCCGCAACCGACGTCCCAGCGATCGAGGTTCAGCCGGCGGCTGATGCCGGGCCCGTCTACGTGGCCTACTACTGGCGCGCGCGGCCCGGCCGCGAAAGCGACTACAACCAGTACATCCGCGGCACCGCCGAGAAGATCGACGAGGACGCGCGCAAGGCTGGCGCGTTCATCGAGGTCCGCACGGTGCTCGCCACCAAACCAGCAGACGGTCCCGCCCCGGACTGGACCCACCTGCGCATCTTCACCCTGAAGGACATGGCGGCCGTGGAGGCCCTGGCGAAGGCGCTTGATGCCGCGACGCTGCGCGTGGTACCCGACGAGGCGCAGCGCAAGGCCAACAGCGCGCGCTCGGCCGAGATGCGCGACTTCGTGCGCCGCGAGGTCTGGACGACGCTCCGCTAGGCATGTGTTAAGCTCCCCGCCTTCCTCCTCGATCGAACGATGGTCCCGCGAACGGAGATTCCTTATGCCCAAGGTCACGCGCCAACTCACGGTCGGCGCAATCCTCTCAATGGCTCTGATCGCAGGCGCCCCGGCTTCGGGCCAGGCGCCGCGCGGTAACGGCGGCGGCTCGCAGGCGCGAGCCGTGAACAATCTCTACATCGTCCGCATGGCGGAGGATCCCGCCGTGGCCTATCGAGGCGGCATTCCGGGCCTGCAGGGCACGCGACCGAACCGAGGCCAGAAGATTGACCCGGACAATCCCCAGGTTGCGCAGTATGCGGGTTACCTCGACTCGCGCCACGACCAGGCGGTCGCGGCCGCTGGTGGCGGCCGCAAGGTCTACGACTATCGTTATTCGTTCAACGGCTTCGCCGCCGAACTGTCGGAAGAGCAGGCGGCCCGACTCGCCGCGGCACCAGGCGTCCTCTCCGTCGCGCCGAATGAAGTGGTCAATGTGGATACGGCTTCGACGCCCGCGTTCCTCGGATTGGACGCCCCCGACGGTTTATGGGAACAGCTGGGCGGAGCGGACAAGGCCGGCGAGGACGTGATCATCGGCATCGTCGATAGCGGCGTCTGGCCGGAGAGCCTGAGCTTCTCGGATCGCACCGGCACCAACGGCAACGCGTCCAAGGCCGGCAAGCTGAGCTACCACCAGATACCGGGCTGGCACGGCAAGTGTGTGCCGGGTGAAGCGTTCAACGCCTCGCACTGCAACCAGAAGCTGATTGGGGCGCGCTACTACAACGAGGGCTGGGGCGGCGACGAAGGGATCGACGGGCTGCTGCCATTCGAGTTCAACTCGCCGCGCGACTTCAACGGCCACGGGTCGCACACGGCCAGCACCGCCGGTGGCAACGCCAAGGTGCCCACCACCGGCGCGGCGGCGGTGTTCGGAACGGTGACCGGTATCGCCCCTCGCGCACGCATCGCGGCGTACAAGGCGTGCTGGTCGGTGCCCGGTACGGCCGGAAGCTGCCAGGGCGTCGATCTGCTGGCGGCCATCGACCAGGCCGTCGCCGATGGCGTGGACGTCATCAACTACTCGATCAGCGGGACCAGCACGAACTTCCGCGATGCCGTGGAGATCGCGTTCCTGTTCGCGGCCGACGCCGGCGTTTTCGTGGCCGCCTCGGCCGGCAACTCCGGTCCGACCACCAGCACCGTCGCGCACCCCGGCCCATGGCTCACCACCGTGGCCGCCGGCACCCACAACCGCGATGGCAGGGGCTCGGTCACCCTGGGCAACGGGGTGACGTACTTCGGCGCCTCGGTGGCGACGCCGGTCTCGGCACCGCTGGTCGACTCGACCGCGGCTGGCCTGGCCGGTGCCGACCCCACGGCGGTTGCGCTCTGCTACTCGGCGGCGGACAACGGCGGCACGCCGGTCCTCGATCCGGCCAGGGTCGCGGGGAAAATCGTCGTCTGCCAGCGCGGCGTGACGGCGCGCACCAGCAAGAGCCAGGCGGTCCAGCAGGCCGGCGGCGTGGGGATGATCCTGATCAACACCAGCGCCAACTCGATCAACGCCGACTTGCACTTCGTGCCGACCGTGCATCTGCAGAATACCGACTTGACGGCCGTCAGGAACTACGCGGCCACCGCCGGCGCCACGGCCAGCATCGCGCAGAGCACCATTGTCTTCAATGCGCCGGCGCCATTCACCGCCGCGTTCTCGTCTCGCGGTCCCCTGCGCGCCGGCAATGGCGACCTGCTGAAGCCCGACGTGATCGCGCCGGGCCAGGACATCCTCGCCGCGGTCGCGCCCCCAGGCAACAACGGCCGCGACTTCGACATCTACAGCGGCACCTCGATGTCCAGCCCGCACGTGGCCGGCCTGGCCGCCCTGCTGAAGAACCTGCACCGCGACTGGTCGCCGATGATGATCAAGTCGGCGTTGATGACCACGGCGTACGACGTGCTGGATGGCCCGAACACCAACCCGCTGGTGATCTTCCGGCAGGGCGCAGGGCACGTCCGCCCCAACAGCGCGGCCGACCCAGGCCTGGTGTTCGACTCCGGCTTCTCCGACTGGCTGAGCTTCATCTGCGCCGTGCAACCGGGCGGGGGCTGCACTGGCGTGACGCCCATCGATCCGAGCAACCTCAACATGGCCTCCATCGCCATCGGCGACATCGCCGGCGTCCAGACCGTCACCCGCAGAGTGACCAACGTCGGACAGGTGGACGAGAGCTACACGGCCAGCTACACCGGTCTGGTGGGCATGACCGTCGCCCTGCCAGGCGCGATCGCCGTCCCGCGGGGCGCCACGCGGTCCTTCAACGTCACCTTCACGTCCGCAGGCGCTGCTCCCAACGCCTATGTCGGCGGACAGATCACCTTCACCGGCAACCGCGGCCACGTGGTTCGCGTCCCGGTCGTGATCCGTCCGGTTGCTCTGGCCGCCCCGGCCCAGGTGTCCGCCAGCTACAGCGTCACCTTCGGCTACAACGGACCGTTCACGGCCACGCCGCGCGGCCTGATCCCCTCCATCATCACGCCCGGAACGGTCACTCAGGATCCTGACCAGATCTTCGATCCGAGCGATTCAACCGGCACCATCGCGATACCTGTGACCATCCCGGCGGGCAGCACCTACGTGCGTTACTCGCTGTTCGACGCGGACGTGGCCCCCGGCAGCGACATGGACCTGTACGTCTACCAGGGCGCGACCCTGGTGGGCGCCAGCAGCAGCGGCACCTCGGCGGAGGAAGTGAACTTCACGTTCGCGAGTCCGACGGCGTCGCCGATCAACCTGACGGTGTACGTCCACGGCTGGGGACTCCCGGCTGGCGCATCGCCGTTCGCCCTGCACGCCTGGTCGCTGGGCACGGCCGCCGCGGGCAACATGACCGTCAGCGCCCCGGCCACCGCTACCGTCGGCGCAACGGGCGCCATCAACCTGTCGTTCAGCGGCCTGACGGTCGGAACGAGGTACTTCGGCTCGGTCGTCTACGCCGGCGCGGCAGGGATGCCGAACCCGACGATCGTGCGCATCGACCCCTAGCACGACGCCGAATGGGGTCGCGGCGCGAGCCGCGAACTGTTGAAGGCCGGCGGGCGATCCCGTCGGCCTTTTTTCTTGCCGCGCCACGGACCGAATGCCCGATACTAGCGCACCGATCATCAGGCAGAGAGGGTGCCGCACATGCCCGAAACCCCGACAACACCGAGTGACTCCGTAACGAGGGCCAGCCGCCGGCGCTTCTTCCAGTTGCTGGCGGGAAGCCCCTTGCTCGCTCTGGCCTATCCCGCGCTGGCCGCGGACTGGCGGCACGCGATGGACCGAGAGGCGGCCCATCGGGCGGCGCATGCAGCCCTGCCCGCCCGAACCCTGTGCCCGGAGTGCGGCGCCGAGATGGCCCTCCAGCAGGGGGCTGCGCCCGTCATGCCGGGCGCCACCGCGCTCGACGACCACTTCGATGGCCAGCTCGTGGAGTCGGCCGCCGAGGCCATCAACGTGTGGGATTTCGAGAAGGTCGCCCACGCCAACAACCTGCCCGTGCACTGGGCCTACCTGCACATGGGTGTCGACGACCTCGAGACACGGGTCGCGAACCGGGAGGGCTACCAGCGCCTTCAGCTGCGCCCCCGGCGCCTGGGTCCGGACGCGGCGAAGGTGGACACGTCGGTGACGCTCCTCGGCCGCAAGTGGAACACGCCCCTGTTCCTCTGTCCCGTCGCGGCCCTCGAGGCGTACCACACCGAGGGCGAAAGCGGCGCCGGCCGCGCCGCGCGGGCGAAGGGCATCCTGCAGATCCAGTCGCACCAGAGCTCGCAGTCCTACGAGCAGATCGCCGAGGCCAGGGGCGAGCCGCACTGGTTCCAGCTCTATGCGAACAACGACTGGGGCATCACCGAGCGCACGATCAAGAAGGTGTCCGCGGCCGGCTGTCCGGTGCTCGTCTGGACCATCGACCTGCTGGGCGGAAGCAATCGCGAGCTCAACCGGCGCGCGCTCGGCAGCCAGGGCTACACCCAGCCGCTCTGCCAGAACTGCCACAACCACCAGAAGGGCTACCAGCGCCCCATGCACCGCGGCGTGGACGGCCCCGCCGGCCCGCGCCCGCCGTTCGACTGGGACTACGTCAAGCGGCTCAAGGACGCCACGCCGATGAAGGTGATCCTCAAGGGCATCGTCACCCGCGAGGACGCGGAGCTGGCCGTCCAGCATGGCGCCGACGGCGTGTTCGTCTCGAACCATGGCGGCCGCGCCGAGAACAGTCTCCGCGGCACCATCGACTCGCTGCCCGAAGTCGTGGCCGGCGTGAAGGGCCGCGTGCCGGTCTTCATCGACAGCGGCGTTCGCCGCGGCGCGGACATCTTCAAGGCGCTGGCCATGGGCGCCGACGCCGTGGGGATCGGTCGGCCCTACGTCTGGGGTCTCGGGGCCTTCGGCCAGCAGGGCGTGGAGAAGGTGATCGACCTCCTCCAGGAGGAATTCAACATGGTCATGCGTCAGACGCGGACGACCGCCATTGATCAGATCGGACCGCAGTTCGTGATGGAGGGGAAGGCGCCGATCATGATGCGGAACAACCGCCAGGGCTTCGGTCTATGAGGACGACCGCCATTGCGCTGAGCGTGGTGCTGCTGCCGTGGGGAGCCCCACTCCGGGCGCAGCAGCCGAACCTGGACTTCACGGTGTCCGGCACGTCCACCATTCGCGGATGGACGTGCACCGCCAGGGGGACGATGACGGTCACACCCGGTCCTGGCGGTGGGTCCGCGGTGCCCGGGTTCGCGAACGGCGTGCAGTCCGCCACGGTCACCGTTCCGGTGAAGGCCTTCACGTGCCCCAACGCCGAGATGACCGAGCACCTGATGCAGGCGATGAAGCCGGATCAGTTCCCGGAGATCGTCTACAAGGTGGAGAAGTACGAATTGGCTGGGGACCGCGCGCAGGCGACGGGCACGATGACCATCCAGGGCAAGACGCAGCCGCTGAGCCTCCCGGTGGTGGTGAAGGCGTCCGGCGCGGGCGTCGCCCTCGAAGGGAACACGCGCCTCGACATGACCACCTACGGCGTCGAGCCGCCGGTGGTGATGCTGGGCATGATGAAAGTGGGCCCGCAGATCCGCATCGAGTTCAAGGGCGTCGTCGCCCCGTAGCGCGTCAAGCCGAAGACCCTGGTCATCCCGGTCCGGGCTAGGCTGTAGGGATGAACACGCCCGCCAACCCTGCCGAGGGGGTGGCCCTCACCTACCGCGAGCGCATGGCCGCTCGCGCCGCCGTGGTTGCCATGCACGAGCGCCGTCATGCGCAGCTGGCGTGGTGGCGCTTTGCGATTTTCGCGGCCGGTGTGGCGCTGATGATGTGGCTCGGCCGGCCCGGCCTGCCATGGCTCCTCGTTCCCGGCCTCGCCTTCGTCGTCGCCGCCATCGTCCACGCGTTCGTGCTGAACGCGCGCGATCGCGCCGCGCGGGCGGTCACGTTCTACGAGCGCGGGCTGCGCCGGCTGAACGACGAATGGACCGGCACAGGGGAGACCGGCGATCGATTCCGCTCCGAGCATCATCCGTACGCCGACGACCTCGACATCTTCGGGCGCGGGAGCCTGTTCGAACTGCTGTCAACACCACGCACCGCGGCGGGTGAAGCCACGCTCGCCGGCTGGCTGCTGGCGCCCAGCCGTCCTGACGTCGTCCGCGATCGGCAGCAGGCCGTGCAGGAACTGCAGCCGAAGCTCGACTTGCGCGAAGGGCTGTTCGTGTTCGGGCCCGAGGTGCGTGCCGTCGTGGACACCGATGCGCTCAGCGCCTGGGCGCAAACCACGCCTCGACTGGTGGCCGCGTGGCCCCGCTATGTGCTGCCCGTGCTTGCCGCCGTGTCCACTTCGCTGATGGCCTGGTGGATCTGGTCCGGCGAGCCGCCGCCGTGGCTGGGCGCCGTGCTCGTCGTGCAGAGCCTGGTGGGCTGGTGGTTCCGCGCCGGCGTGCGCGAGGTATCCGAGCAGGTGGAACGCCGAGCCCAGGAACTGGGTGTGCTGCGGGATGTGCTCGCCCTCATCGAGCGGGAGCCGGCCGCGACACCGCGGCTGAAGCAATTGGCCGCGGAGCTGACGGCGACCGGTAGCGTGCCATCGGTGGAGATCGCGCGCCTCGTGCGGCTGGCGGACCTGCTCGATTCGCGGCAGAACCAGTTCTTCGTGCCGATCGCGGCGCTGCTGCTGCTCGGCACGCAGACGGCGATGGCGATCGATCACTGGCGGGCGCGTTGCGGCCCGCGGGTGCCGCGCTGGCTGGAGATCGCCGGCGAGTACGAGGCCCTGGCCGCCCTCGCGGGCTACGCCGCCGAGCATCCGGCCGATCCGTTCCCCGCCATCGACGATGGGCGGCCGCGCTTCGACGCCGACGACCTCGCCCATCCGCTGATTCCCGCCGCCCGCGCGGTGCCCAACAGCGTGCGCCTCGGCGGTGAGGGGCCGCACGTGCTGCTGGTGAGCGGCTCGAACATGTCGGGCAAGAGCACGTGGCTGCGCACCATCGGCATCAACGCCGTGCTCGCGCAGGCCGGTGCGCCGGTGCGCGCCAGCGCCCTGCGGATGTCGGCGCTCGACGTCGGCGCCACGCTTCGGATCCAGGACTCGCTCCAGGCCGGTCAGTCACGCTTCTTCGCCGAGATCACCCGGCTCAGCCTGATTGTGTCCATGGCGCGGCGCCGCGCCGAGGAGCCGCACGCGCCGGCGGTGCTGTTCCTGCTGGACGAGGTGCTGGCGGGCACCAACTCTCACGATCGCCGCATCGGCGCGGAGGGCATCGTGAAGGGGCTGGTCGGCCTCGGCGCGATCGGCCTCGTCACCACGCACGATCTGGCGCTCACGGAGGTCGTCGCCAAGCTCGGGACCGCGGCCGCGAACGTGCACTTCGAGGATCACTTCGAGGATGGCAGCCTGCGCTTCGACTATCGACTTCGCGAGGGCGTGGTGCGCACCAGCAACGCGCTGGCGCTGATGCGATCGGTGGGCCTGGATGTCGCCGAGGAGTGACGCTTACGGTTCGAATCCGCGCTCCCGCATGAACGCCTCGTACTTCGCTCGGCGCCTTTCATCGGCTTCCCGCGCCCAGGGCAGGTTCTTGTAGAGCTCTTCCTTCTGCAGTCGGGCATACTCCTGCTGTGCCGCCCAACGCGCATCACTCCGCGCCATGAAGTCCTTCGACTGCTCCAGGATCACCTCTGCCGGCGGCCCAGTTACCTCGGCCTCGAGCGCCGCGATTCGCTTCTCGAGCTTGGCAACGGCAGCGAGGCTGCGAACGCAGCCGCTGCACACCGTAGATAGCCCTTTGCGGCGACCTCGTAACCGTTGCGCTCGTCGCTTGGAACTGCCCATCGCCACCCTCGCGAAGACGACGGTAGCATCGTCGAACGCGACTGCGTTCGACCGAAGATCGAGTGAGACGAAATAGGTCGGACGATGGCGCACGCCGGTTGCGGTGGCCGTTCGGCAGCGGCTACTCTCGAGTCGCCCCGGTGTGGTGCTCGAGTGCGACAATGCGCTGCGCGTGGTCGAGCAATACGCCGTCTGTATCGGCATTCTTCTCCCGCCACTCCTGGCGAAAGTCGGCCAGCTCACGCTGGATGTTGTCCAGGACACCGCCGTAGTTGCCGGCGGCGGTCCTGACAATCTCACGCAGTTCCTCCGCCTGAAGCTGGAGACGATGACTCAGGCGTTCCTCGATTCGCACTTCCGACGCCTCCAGCCGCGTGTCGATGCGGCTCGACGAGGCGGATCTCCGACGCCTCGAGCCGCGTGTCGAGCGCGCTCGGCTGAGCCGCGCTCTCCGAGCGCCAGCGTAGCTGAGCACGGACCTCCTCCGTCAGCGCCCGTTGCAGCCGGTCGAACATCTCCTGCATCTCAGCGTCCCAATCGGCGGCCATCGTAGCATCGTCCTCCGCCACGCAACACGTGCGAAGGACGGGCCAACACGCAATAGGGCGGAATCCCGAACGATCTTGTGGATCGCGTCGCACCACGTCGCAGATATTGCGTACGCAAGTGGCGACGAAAGCCGCAGGAACTGACTAGAATGCCCCAGTCACCTGTCCCCATGTTCATCGACCCCGAGCCGATCCTCGAACTTCGCAACGCCAGTCTCATGCGGGGGCACGCGCGTGTGCTGGAAGACCTCTCGCTGACGATCCATCGCGGCGAGCACGTGGCCATCGTCGGACCGAACGGCGCCGGCAAGTCGTCCCTGATCCGCCTGCTGACGCTCGAGGACTACCCGCTCGCCACCACGGCCGCGGAACCGCCGCTGAAGGTGTTCGGTCACGTGCGCTGGGACCTCGTCGAGCTGCGGACGAAGATGGGCATCGTGTCGGCGGACGTCCACGAGCACTTCACTGGCGGCCCCTGGGTGGGGCAGGTGCCAGCCATCGAGGTGGTGCTGTCGGGCTTTTTCGCCAGCCGCGGGGTGTTCGGTCACCACGAGGTCACGGAGGACGATGCTGACACACGCGCGCGCGGCCCTGGCGCGCGTGGAAGCGCTCCACCTGGCGGCGGCTCGGCTCGACCGGCTATCCACGGGAGAGGCGCGACGCGTGCTGATCGCGCGCGCGCTCGTGCACACGCCGGAACTGATGGTGCTCGACGAGCCGACGACCGGCCTGGACATCGTGGCCCGTCACCGCTTCATGGAGCACGTCCGGAACATCGCGCGCGACAGCACGACCATCCTGCTGGTGACGCAGCACATCGACGAGATCTTCCCGGAGATCGGCCGCGTGATCCTGTTGAAGGACGGCCGCATCATCGACGACGGCGCCAAGGACCGAGTGCTGATGGGGCCGGGTCTTGCCGAGGCCCTCGGCGGCCCCGTGACCGGTGACGTGCGAGGACGACTACTACTACGCGCGCCCGGCGTCCCGGGCATGAGGCATCTGCCCCCATTTCGCCGTCGCGGGTGACGACGAACGTCAATCGATGAACTCGTGGAGCCAGACACATGCGACCAGTGACCAGACGTGGATTCGTCGAGGCGGTGAGTGCAACCGCGGGGCTCGGGTTCCTGGCGCCAATCGCCCGCGCAGAAGGGGCGGAGGCGTCGGCACTCGCCGACTCCGACACGGCCGTCCACCTCTCTGGCGACGGCATCGGTCTGTCGCCGCGCGCGTATGCCACCCTCCTCGGCGATCTGTGCCAGAAGGCCGAGGTGGGCGAGGACAACTACCTGCTCGGCGGCGAAGTGGAGCGCTTCGAACAGCACTGGGCGCAACTCCTCGGCAAGGAAACCGCCGTCTTCATGCCGTCGGGTACGCTGGCGAATCATCTGGCGCTCCGCGCGCTGGCCGGCAACAAGCGACGCGTGATTGTCCCCGAGATGAGCCACATCTACAACGACACCGGCGACGCGTGCCAGACGCTGTCGGCGCTGACGCTGATGCCGCTCGCGCCGGGGGCGGCGACGTTCACGCGCGCGGACGTGGAGGCGGTGCTGGCGCGGACCGCGGGTGGTCGTGTCGCCACCGATGTCGGTGCCATCGCCATCGAGAGCCCCATCCGCCGGCTCTCCGGGCAGATGTTCGACTGGGACGAAGCCAGGCGCATCGCCGCGTTCGCGCGGGAGAAGGGCATCGGTACGCATCTCGACGGCGCGCGGCTGTTCATCGCCTCGGCCTACACCGGCATCTCGCCGGCGGCGTACTCGGCGCCGTTCGACACTGTGTACGTGTCGCTGTGGAAGTACTTCAACTCCGGCGTCGGCGCCATCCTGGCCGGGCCGAAGCGCGTGCTGGACGGCATGTTCCACACCAGGCGGATGTTCGGCGGCAACCTGGCGGTGGGCTGGCCGGCGGCGCTGGTGGCGAGGCATTACATGGACGGCTTCGTGGATCGCCTGAAGAGCGCGGTCGCGGTGTCGGAGGCGTTCTACACTCAGATCGCTCGCCATCCGAAGGTGACTGTCGAGCGAATTCCGAACGGCACGAACCTGACCCGCGTGGCGGTGAAAGGCGTCGACCCGCTGGCCCTCAGGAAGCGCCTGAGCGGACTCGGGGTGTTCGTGCCCAACCCCGCACCCGGCGGCGTCTTCACCCTGGGCGTCAACGAGACATGGAACCGGAGGAGCCCAGCAGACCTTGCGCAGGCCCTCGGCGACGCGCTCGGCGATTAGCGGGAGAATCGAGAGGCGCTGGCTGGGAACTGGGATTCGAAACCCAAGCCCCAAGCCCCAAGCCCCAAGCCCCTGAACCCTGCAACCTGACTGGAGGCTCCGCATGCGCCGTGTCCTGTTCGCGTGTCCTTCTCGTCTTCGTGCGTCTCGTGCGCTCGCAGGGGCCGGGCCTGGCCCAGAGCAAACGTCCGGCCACGTTCGAGGACGTGATGCAGGTGAAGGCGGTGGGGAATCCCACGCTGTCGCCGGACGGCACCACGGTGCTCTACACCGTGCGGCAATGGGAGCCGCCGTCGGACCGCGACAAGGATCGGCTGGAGGCGCGGACGCGCATCTGGCGGGTGCGGGCCGACGGCTCGGAGCCGGCGCGTCAGATCACCTTCGGCGAGCGCGGCGACACCCAGCCGCAGTGGTCGCCGGACGGCAGGTTCATCAGCTTCCTGTCGGCGCGCGGCCCGCCGGGCGAGGACGACCGAAGGCGCAGGTGCACGTGATGCGCGCCGACGGCGGCGAGGCGCAGAAGCTGACCGACGCAAGGAGAGCGTGTCGAGCTACTCGTGGGCGCCCGACAGCACCCGCATCGCGTTTCTCACCAACGACCCGCGCTCGCCGACGAAGAAGCCAACATCAAGAAGCGAGACGACGAGCGCGTGTTCGAGGGCGACTTCCGCTACACGCACGCGTGGGTGGTGAGCGTGCCAGCCACGGCGGCGTCCGCGAAGCCGGCCGAGGCGAAGCAGTTGACGCGCGGCACCGACTACACGTTGTCGGGCACGCCCGTCGTGGGCGCCCGATGGCAAGCGCTTCGTGATCGGCGCCGCCGTCACGCCGCTGCTCCGCGACAACCGCCGCGACATCTACATCGTCGACGTCGAGTCCGCCAGCAGTCGAGAAGATCAGCACCAACTTCGGCAGCGACACGCAGCCGCGCTGGTCGCCGGACGGCAAGACCATCGCCTGGACCGCCGACCCCTACACCGGGCCTCCCGTGGCCGACGGCACCGCGCCGGGCGTGGTGCTGCAGTCGCGGCTGATGCTCTACGACGTGGAGACCAAGGCGACCAGGGACGTCTCGTCGCCGGCGTTCGACACCGACGCCGGCGCGCCGCAGTGGACGGCGGAGGGCAATCGCGTGCTGTTCCTGTCCGGCAAGCGCGCCTACAACGAGGCGTTTGCCTTCGACCTCACGACCGGCACGCTACTCGCAGCTCAGCACGCGGCGCACGATGCAGGGCTCGTCGCTCAGCAAGGACGGCCGGACGATCGTCGTGTCGATGGACGCGCCCGACGGCGCCAGCGAGATCTACGCCACCGATCCGCGCGTTCGCGACGTTCCGCAAGCTGACCGACACCAACCCGCAGATTGGCGGAGCTGGCGCTCGGCGAGACCGAGGTCGTCACCTGGAAGAGCACGGATGGCGCGGAGGTGGAAGGCGTGCTGCTGAAGCCGGTGGGCTACCGCGCCGGCACGAGGTACCCGACGCTGGTGGTGGCGCACGGCGGGCCGTCCGGCGCGTATCTCAACAACAACCGGCTGGGCGGCCTCGAGGGCGGGCAGGTGTGGGCCGGCAAGGGCTGGGCGGTGTTCTATCCGAACCCGCGTGGCAGCACGAACTACGGCGAGAAGTTCCTGCAGGCCAACATCAACGACTGGGGCGGCGGCGACTACAACGACATCATGACCGGCGTCGACGCGCTGGTCGCGCGCGGCATCGCCGACCCGGACAAGCTGGCGCACATCGGCTGGAGCTACGGCGGCTACATGACCGCGTGGATGATCACGCAGACCACCCGCTTCAAGGCGGCGATGGTCGGCGCCGGGCTGACCAACATGTGGAGCATGTACGGCACCAACGACATCCCGAGCGTGCTGATCGCCTACTTCGGCGGCATCCCGAGCGAGAAGACGCTGCCGCTCTACATGGCGCGCTCGGCCATGACCCACGTGGACAAGGTCACCACGCCGACGCTGATCCTGCACGGCGCCAACGACGAACGCGTGCCGGTCGGCCAGGCGCAGGAGCTGTATCCGCGGGCTGAAGGATCGCGGCAAGCCGACCGAGCTGGTCTTCTACCCGCGCGAAGGCCACGGCTTCACGCGAGTACTACCACCAGCTGGATCGAATGAACCGGATCTACGACTGGGTGACTCGGTACACGCTCGGGACGACGGCGACCGAGCGGTGAAGACCTTCGAGAGTTGAACTAACAGTTCACTTGATCACCCTGACGTCCACCTTCTCGCCGCGGATGAACTTGCCCTTCATCACCTTCGCGACGTGGGTCGCCACGGGGGCGGCGACTTCCACGGTGGAGGCATCGGCGCCGACGCGAATGGCGCCGATCTCCTTCGAGCTGATGCCGGCCTCTCCGGCAATCGCGCCGACGAGATCCGCGGGGCGGACCCCATGGTCGCGGCCGACGTTCAACGCGATGACGACCGCTTCGCGGCCAAGGCCCTCGGCCCCGCGGGTCGAGCGTGCCGGGCGTTCAGCGCGATCCGGGCGATCGGGCGACGGCCCGCGCTCCGAGTAGCGAGGACGGTCGGATGGCGGCGCGGACAGCCTGGGGCGCTCTGGCGGACGCGGCGCGGCGGGGCGTGGCCCCGTGCGCTCCGCCGGTCGTGGCGGTCGATCTGCGTAAGCCACGTCGTCAGACGAGGGGCCTGAAGACCGAGCCGGGCGCCGAGCCGGCGGTTCGTCGCGATCGCCATACTGACGGCGCGCGGCCTCGTCGTCGCGCCGGCCTGCAGAGTCTTCGTCGCGCCGCACGGTGAATCCGGCCCGTTGCACCGGCCCTTCGGGCTCGGTTGCGCCGGCTGCGGGCGCATCGCTCTTGGCTTCGGCCATCGTCAAGGCTGCCGCGGCGATATCAATCGGATCGAAGTCGTCGACCAGCGTCTGCACCAGCGCGCGCATCTCGTCGAGCCCGCCGCCGGCAATGCGCGTGGTGAGCTCCATCCGCATGGTGTCCAGGCGCTTGGCCTTCAGCGCCGCCTGCGTCGGCAGCACGCCGACTTCGATCGGCTGCTTGGTCAGCCCCTCGATGTAGCGAAGGCTGCGCTGCTCGCGCGGGCCCAGCAGCGTGATCGCCACGCCCTCGCGGCCGATGCGGCCGGTGCGGCCGATGCGGTGCACGTAGACCTCGGGCGAGGTGGGGAGGTCGTAGTTGATGACGTGCGACACGTGGTCGATGTCGATGCCGCGGGCGGCGACGTCGGTCGCCACCAGCACGTCGGTCTTGCCGGTGCGGAACAGCTGCATCACGCGGTCGCGCTGCCGCTGGTCGAGGCCGCCGTGCAGGGCCGCGGCGCCGTAGCCGTGCGACTTGAGCGTCTCGGTCAGCTCGTCCACTTCCACGCGCGTCCGGCAGAAGACGATGGCCGAGGCCGGATCCTCGAACTCGAGGATGCGGCCCAGCGCGGGGCCCTTCTGGCCGCGCGCGACGATGTAGGCGACCTGGCGGATGCGCGGGACCTTGCCGGCCTGGCGCTTCTCGGCCTTGATGGTGATGCGCTCGGGCTTCTGCAGGTGCCGGCCGGCAATCGCCGAGATGCGCGGCGCCATGGTCGCGGCGAAGAGCGCCGTCTGCCGCGTCGCCGGCGTGGCGGTGAGGATGGCCTCGAGATCCTCGGCGAAGCCCATGTCGAGCATCTCGTCGGCTTCGTCGAGGACCATCACCTCGAGCGCGGTCAGGTCCAGCGTGCCGCGTCGCAGGTGATCCAGCGCGCGGCCGGGCGTGGCGACCACCACCTCGACGCCGCGCTGCAGCGCGCGAATCTGCTGGTGCATCGGCGCGCCGCCGTAGACGCGGCACCACCGTGAGCCGGGTGTGCTTCGCGTACTTGTGGATGGCCTCGGCCACCTGCATCGCCAGTTCGCGCGTCGGCACGAGGATCATCGCCCGCGGGGCGCGCGTCTTGGTGGCGGGCGGCTCGAGCAGGCGGTGGAGCAGCGGCAGCGCGAAGGCGGCGGTCTTGCCGGTGCCGGTGCCGGCCTGACCGATGATGTCCCGGCCCTCGAGGAGCACGGGAATCGCGGCGCGTTGAATGGGGGTGGCTTCTTCGTATCCCAGGGCCAGCACGGCCTTCACGATGGGATCGGCCAGGCCAAGGGTGTCGAAGCCGGCCGGTTCAGGGGCGTCTGTGGTGGTGGTACTCACGAACTATTGTAGCCTGCCACGCGCGTCGCGTGACAGGCCCCGGTCAAACCCGATTACGCGCCTACGGACACACGGCCGTTCACGCCGTTCGTCACGGTCACGGTGCAGTTTGCCAGGCCATCGGCGGCGCGGCTGTCTGCCGCCGTCGGCGACGTTCGAGCGGCGTAGCCGGCGTCCAGCACGGTGACGTAGCCGGTGACACTGGAACTTTGGGTCGTTGAAGTGATGCCCCCCGAAGTACAGGCCCCGCGCACGCTGATTGTGTGAGCTCCGGCCGGGATGGACGTGGCGGTGATTCCGTCCAGGTTGATCGGCGGAAGCCCAACAGCCGAGAACCCGGCGCCACCACCCAATAGCCGGACCGACGACCGGACCGGCGTGCCATCGAGGTCGATCCACCAGTTCACGAGGTCGTTCCCGGCGCAGTCGATGTTGCCGTTGACGTTCATCGACAGGAGGAGAAGCCTGCGCGTGGCGTGGCGAAGGTTGTCGTCCCGAGCGTCAATTGTGGGGGAGGGAATACAAGAGTGCTGTTACCCGAATTTGCCAGAGGCACGACCAGCGACACTTCGCTGAGGTCGGCCTTGCCGACGCTGACGCCGTCAACGTATCCCCTGGTAGCGGCATCCGACGCCGCGACAGGAGGAGCCACATTGATGATGGTGGTGCCGCCAGCCGACAGCCCGGCAGGGAACACCGCCCGTGGCGTCGGCCGCGGGCCGCCGGGTATCCGCCGGCAGGCGTCAGTGTGAAGGGACCAGTGTTGCCGGTATTGTCTCGCCACGTCCCGCTGATCGTGGCCAGGCTGAGAGTGGCGTCGATGTGCAGCGGGGTTCCTCCGGGCGTGGTGACCACCGTCAATCCCATCCCGACGGTGCCATTCGGGTTGAGGAACGCGATCCCCACGACAGCCGCGCGGGTGGCGGCGCCGCACTGATCGTCGGAGCCATCGAGCTGGTAGATGACCCCGACCTGCACCACGTTGAGCGTCAGCACGTTGCAGTAGGGCTGCTGCTGCCAGCGATAGCTGCCGAGTGGCTGTGCGCCGGCCAGCACGGCACTGAGGAGAACGAGCATCGGCACGCTAGCGAGACGAGAGATTCGGCACGCATCCATGTGAGCCTCCAGCAGGCCTTCCGATAACCGGGATGGCCGATGTCTATGTTTTCGGCGCGATCGGGAAGATCTTCTCGAGGTCGTCGACGGGACGCGGGATGACGTGGACGCCAATCAACTCACCGACCTTGCGGGCGGCGGCCGCGCCGGCGTCGGTGGCGGCCTTCACCGAGCCGACGTCGCCGCGAACAATGGCGGTGACCGGCCGGCATCCACCTTCTGCCAGCCGACGAACACGACGTTGGCGGTCTTCACCATGGCATCGGCAGCCTCGATCATGCCGACAGCCCGCGGGTCTCCACCATGCCGAGCGCTTCGCCGGAGTCTTTGTCAGCCACGAAGGCATTCAGCCCGAAAGCGGCGCGCCTCCGCCGGATGCCTCGCCACTTCGCGGCTCGGTGGGATTCGGGGCGCGCCTTCGGCGCGTAGGCGGACCTGGCGGTCCGTAGGGCGAACCAACCTACGGCGCGAAGCGCCGCCTTTACCGAGCGCAGCGAGGCCTGCTTCCCCTACGGCGCGAAGCGCCGCCTCAGAACTTCGGCGTGATCCCCATGTTGTGCATGATGAAGGCGTAGATGTCCGCCGTGGCCTCGATCTGCTTGGTGACGTTGCTGGCGCCATGCCCCGACTTGGTCTCGATCCGGATCAGCACCGGGTTCTCCGCGCTCGCGGCCTTCTGCAGGGTCGCGGCGTACTTGAACGAGTGCGCGGGGACGACCCGGTCGTCGTGATCGGCGGTGGTGATGAGCGTCGCGGGATACTTGCCGCCGGTCTTGATGTTGTGGAGCGGTGAGTAGGCGTAGAGCGCCTTGAACTCCTCGGCGTTGTCGCTGGAGCCGTAGTCGGCGATCCAGTTCCAGCCGATCGTGAACTTGTGGAACCGCAGCATGTCCATGACGCCGACCTGCGGAATCGCCACGCGGAACAGCTCCGGCCGCTGGTTGATGACGGCGCCCACCAGCAGGCCGCCGTTCGAGCCGCCCTGCGCCGCCAGCCGCGCCGGCGAGTGTACTTGTTGGCGATCAGCCACTCGGCCGCGGCGATGAAGTCGTCGAAGACGTTCTGCTTCTTCGCCTTGGTCCCCGCGTCGTGCCAGGCCTCGCCGTATTCGCTGCCGCCGCGCATGTTGACGCTGGCATAGACGAACCCCTGCTCGAGCAGCGCGATCCGCAGCGAGTTGAAGCCCGGGGTGGTGGCGATGTTGAAGCCGCCGTAGCCGTACATCAGCGTCGGATTGTTGCCGTCCAGCGCGATCCCCTTCTTGTGAACGAGGAACATCGGCACCTTCGCGCCGTCCTTGCTGGTGACGAACACCTGTTTCGTCTCGTACTGATTGACATCGAGCCCGGGGATCTCCGGCGCCCGGAACATCACGCTCTTCCGGGCGGCGACGTCGTAGCGGAAGATCGAGGTCGGGTAGGTGAACGACGTGAAGGTATAGAACAGCGAGGCGTCGTCCATGTTGCCGCCGAAGCCGCCGGCGCTGCCCAGGCCCGGCAGCTCGATCTCGTTCTCCAGCGTGCCCTCGAGGTTGTGGACGTAGGCCCGGGACGCCACGTCCTTCATGTAGGTGGCGATGACCTTGCCGCCGGCCACCGCGATGCTGTCGATGGTGTCGGCCTTGGGCGGGATGATCACCTTCCAGTTCGCGGGAGCCGGGCTCGCCGGGTCGATCCGGACCACGCGGCCGTTGGGCGCGTCGCTGTCCGTGAAGACCAGCAGCTCGCCGCGCACGCTCTCGAGCACGTCGTAGGTGTCGTCGCCGATCTCCGGGATCAACGGCGTGAACTTCGAGCCCGCCTTCGAGAGATCCTGCACGAACACGGCGTTGCCCTGCTTGCCGGTGCCGCGATCGGACACGGTCAGCACCGCGAAGCGCTCGTCCTCGGTGGTGCTGACGGTGTGGAACCGCTGCGGGTTCTTCGGATCCTCGAACACCAGCGTGTCCTCGGCCTGCGGCGTGCCGACGCGGTGATAGAACACCTGGTGGTTCTCGTTGACCGACGACAGCTCCTTGCCTTTCGCCGGCGTCGGGTAGCGGCTGTAGTAGAAACCGCGGTCGCGCCAGGCGATGTCCGACACCTTCACCCACTCGACCTTGTCGGCCAGCGGCTTGCGCGTGGCCAGATCGAGCACGTTCAGCTCCTGCCAGTCGGAGCCGCTGCGCGACACCGCATAGGCGAGCAGCGTGCCGTCCTTCGACGCTTCGTACCCGGCCAGCCGCACGGTGCCGTCCGCCGACCACGCGTTCGGATCGATCAGCACCTCGGGCGTCCCTTCCAGGCCGCGCTGGATATAGAGCACGCTCTGGTTCTGCAGGCCGCTGTTCTTGGTGAAGAAATAGAACTCGCCCTTGCGCGATGGCGTGGAGTACTTGGCGTAGTCGTAGAGGGCGTTGAGCCGCTTCAGCAGCTGCGCGCGGTAAGGGATCTTCTCGAGGTACGAGAAGGTCACCTTGTTCTGCGCCTCCACCCACGCCGCGGTCTCGGCCGAGGTGTCGTCCTCGAGCCAGCGGTAGGGATCCGGCACCCTGGTGCCGTGGTAGGTGTCCACCTGATCCACCGTGCGTGTCGATGGATACTGCAGCGCCTGTGCGGCCGCCACGGTGGTCAGCAATGTCACGAGCACGCCGGTACGCAGGTGGGTCGTCATGCGCCGAATTATCACCTGAGATGCCGCTCCACCAGCGCGCCGATCTGCAGCAGTCGCGCATCCCCGAAGCGGCGCGCGACCAGTTGCAGCCCCACGGGCAGGCGATCCGGCGGTCCACACGGCACTGACAATGCCGGCGTGCGAGCGGCGTTGAAGGGCACCGTGTTGCGAAGCAGCAGGTTGCCGTCGATCGGTCCCGCGATCGGAGGCGCCACGGTCGGCACCGTCGGCATGAGCAGCACATCCACTTCGTCGAAGACGCGTGACATCTCCACCTCGAAGGCACGGCGCTGGCGATAGGCGGCGGCCAGCTCGAGGGCCGTCGGCAGCGGCGCCTTGAAGAACTCGGCGAAGGCGGTGGAGAAGGCCTGTGGCCGCTCGCGCCAGTCGCGCTCGTAGGTCTGGTGAATCTCGGCGACCGCAATCGGATCGAACACGCGGGCCATGGTCTCCTTGTCCACCGGTGCGCGCACGTCTCGAAGACTTGCGCTGGCGCGGCCGAGCCTGGTGAGCACGGCATCCATCGCGCGAGTCACGTCGGCATCAAGCCCCTCGAAAAAGTACACGCGGGCCACGCCCACGCGCAGGCCACTGAGCGATGCGAACCCGCCGTCGGTCAAGGAGAGTGGCGGAACGGTGCTCGGGTCGCGCGCGTCGACGCCCATGGCCGCTTCGAGCAGAGGCGTCAGATCCGCCACCGAGCGGGTGAGGAAGCCGACGTGATCGAACGTCGGTGACGCGGCCAGCACGCCGGCCGTGCTGAGCAGGCCGAAGGACGGCTTGAAGCCGACGCAGCCGCACAGCGCCGCCGGAATCCGGATGCTGCCGCCGGTGTCGCTGCCGGTCGCCGCCACCGCGAGGCGCGCGGCAACGGCCGCAGCTGACCCGCCGCTCGAACCACCCGGGATGCGCGTCCGGTCGCGAGGGTTCGCTGTGGTGCCGTAGAACGGATTGATTGTCGTCACGCCGCCGCCGAGTTCGTGCGTGTTGGTCTTGCCCAACGTGATCGCGCCGGCTGCCGACAGTCGGGCCACGAGCGTGGCGTCCCGCGTCGGCACGTGGGTCTCGTAGAGCCGCGACCCGCCGGTGGTGCGGATGCCGGCGGTCTCGAACAGATCCTTGTGCGCGACGGGTGCCCCGTGCAACCGACCCTGCTTGCGCGCCTCGAGAGCCGCCGCGGCTCGAGCCTG
Source organism: uncultured Acidobacteriota bacterium (assembly GCA_963721715.1). Classification (GTDB taxonomy): domain Bacteria; phylum Acidobacteriota; class Vicinamibacteria; order Vicinamibacterales; family UBA2999; genus VFZN01. The sequence goes on from CAVRKI010000002.1 coordinate 252,125, forward strand.
CGCGCGCGCCGAAGCCGTTGCCACGGTGATGTAGGCGTGCAGGTCGGCGTCGAGCGCCGCGATGCGTGCGAGGTAGGCCTCGGTGACGTCGATGGGCGAGAGCGAGCCCGCCCGGCACCGCGCGACCACCTCCGACAGCGAGAGGTCCGTCAGGTCGATCGCGGCACCGCTCTGCGAGCGGAACAGCGCCGGCGCGGTAAGCGGGGCGACGGACGCCAGTAGCCAGTCGCGCCGGGTCATCTGCCGATTCTAAGGGGTCTCCAGCGTGAGCCCCGCAGTCCGCCTCGGCGTGGGCGGTTGGGGCGGATGGGGCGGGAGATCAGGGCACCTGCACCATCGCCTCATTCGATGCCGGGCTCGTGCCGCATGACGCGGCGGCGAAGACCCGGATGTAGTACGTGCCGGGTCCGAGGACGCCAGAAGCCGACGAGGTCAGACCCACCGGCGCGTTGAACAGGTCGACCGCATTTGGCGAGCGACCGGCCTGCAGCAGGTAGTGGCTCAGCGGGCCGCCGGCGGGCGTGGTCCATGCGGCGGACACCAGATTGGCCGTGCGCGACGCCGTGAGGACCGGCGCCGACGGGACCACGCAGGCCGACGTCACGTCGACGCGCACCTCGTTCGATGGGGCGCTTGCGCCGGCGCTGTTCTGCGCCAGCACGCGGATGAAATAGGTGCGCAGCGGCACCACCGCGCCAAGGCTGGTCGAGGTCCCGACCGCCCCCGTGTAGATGTCCGACAGACCACTCGCCGACCCCGCTTGCACGATGTAGCTACCGACGCTGCCGCCGGCGAGCGCGGGCTGCCACGTCAGCGTCAAGGTGTTGCCTGCGGTATTGACGACCAGGTCGCGCGGCGCGCCCGGCGGCGGGGCCACCGCCGTGACGGTGAACGCGAGATCGGCGGTCGGTGCGCTGCTGCCACTCTCGTTCACGGCGCTCACGCGTGCGTAGTAGGTGCCCGGCGACACGGAACCAGCGATCGTCGTGGCGGCGCCGGCGTTGAACGTGCCCAGGTTGGCCGTGCCCGGCGCGGTGCCGACGCCGACGACGAAGTTGGACGGCCGGCCGCCCGTCGCGGGCTGGCGCCACGACAGCGTGGCGCTCCCCGCGCCAGTGGTGGCCGTCAGGTCGGTGGGCGGCTCCGGGGGCACGCCGTAGATCGCCACGATGCCGCCGAGATCCAGGTCGCTCAGCGTCGTCGCGCGTCCCATCACGTTCTGGAACGCTTGGTAGGGAGGCCTGGCGATGATCGTCGGCCGCGAGGCATCGATCGCGAACGCGTTGGGGAAGTAGTGCATGACCGACCGGAAGTCGTACGGTCCGTAGACCTGCGAGGACGCAGGGCTCAGCACCGTGAAGGCGCCGGTGTAGCCGCTCTGGATGTTCGACGTGTCGATCGTGACGTAGCTGTCACGATCGAGTCGCTGGTGTTCGTGCATGAAGCCGAATGCGTGACCCACCTCGTGGAGGACCGTCAAGTCGGTCCAGGCATTGGGAGTGATGGTCAAGTGCAGCCTCGCCGTCGTCGAGTACCCGACGGTTGACTGGCCACCGCTGAAGGGCAGGGGGCCGTTGTAGACGTTCAGTGCGACGGGCTCGACGGTGCGAACGACGCAGCCCACCCCCGGCGCCCGCGTGCCCCACGCATTGCAGTTCCTGATGAACTGCGCGCGTTGTCCCGCCGAAACCGAGGCATCGAACGCCACCGGGATCACGCCGCCGGGCCACGGACGGGTGTAGACGCTGAAGATGCTGGTGGCGGAGTCGAGATCGGTGGCGTCGAGTTGATCCGACCAGAGGACCATGTCGTCGATGACGATCTCCTCTGGCGGCTGCGACCGGGCCGCGACCGATGGCCGCTCCACCAGGCCCGCGAGCACGCTTCCACCGAGCAAGAGAGCCGCAAGGGGTCGCAGCACACCGGCGCAGTCGACGATCGGTCGGATCATTGGGGAGTCTCCGAATAGACGAACGCGTCGCCGGATTATAGGGCAGCCAGACCCGGATCTGCTCGTGGCGCGCGTTCACTGGCTGATGCCGTGGCTACGGCACGGCGAACACCCAGACCGCGCCGCCCTCGGGCACTTCCGGATACCCGCCGCCCGTCAGCGCGTTCAACCGGCCCTGCACGAGGCGCGAGTCGATGCCCCAGCCCGACTGGATGGCGATGTACTGCCTGCCATCGATGGTGAACGCCGAAGGTGGGGCGAGGATGCCGGAATTGGTGGGGAACTCCCACAGGAGCTTTCCCGACTCGGCGTCGAAGGCGTGCAGCTTGCGATCGCTGGTGCCGCCCGAGAACACCAGGCCTCCCCCGGTCACCAGCATGCCGCCCCAGTTGATGGAGGCAGGATAGGGGTGGGTCCAGACGCGCCGGCCGGTGTCCACGTTCCACGCCTGCACTTCGCCCACGTGATCTGCCCCGGGTGCCAGCGCCAGGCCGCTCTGGGCACCCATGAAACGCTCGCCGGGTTCGTACTCCACCTCCGTGCCCGTCAGCCAGTCGCACAAGTTGTCGTTCGCCGGGATGTAGATCATCCGGGTCCTCGGGCTGAACGCGATCGGCGGCCAGTTCTTTCCGCCCCAGTGCGACGGGCAGATGTTCTCGGCCTTCTTGCCGGTGGCGGGCTTGCGATCCGGATCGACGTCGGGCCGGCCCGTCTTCGGATCCAGGCTCCGGAACACCGTCTGCCGCACATACGGCATGCCTTGCACGAAGCCGATGGGGCCAGCGCTTCGCTCGAGGAACCAGAGATAGCCGTTGCGCGCGACGTTGATCAGCCCCTTCACCGTGCGGCCCGCGCGCTGGTAGTCCACGAGGATCGGCGGCGATACTTCGTCCCAGTCCCACGAATCGTTCGGGTGGTACTGGAAGTGGCCGCGAATCGCGCCGGTCTTCACGTCCAGCGCGATCGTCGAGGCGGTGTAGAGGTTGTCGCCCGGGCGCTGGTCGCCCATCCACGGTCCCCCGTTGCCGGTGCCCCAATAGGCGATTCGGGTCTCCGGATCGTAGTTGCCGGTCACCCACACCGGTGCGCCGCCGGTCTTCCACTGATCGCCCTTGGGCCACGTCTCGCTGCCGGGCTCGCCTGGCGCCGGCACGGTGTAGGTCTTCCACGCGGGCTTGCCGGTCTCCGCGTCGTAGGCCGCCACGAATCCGCGAATGCCGAACTCGCCGCCCGAGGCGCCGATCATCACGAGGCCTTCCGCCACCAGGGGCGCCAGCGTCATGTAGTAGCCGCGCTGGTTCTCGCCGACTTCCGCCGTCCACACTTCCTTCCCCGTGCGGGCGTCGAGCGCGACGAGCACGCCCTCGTTTGCCGGGAGATACACCTTGTCGCCGTAGAGCGCGACGCCGCGCGAGGTCGGGTGCATGACGACGGCGTCCTCGGGAATCGGGCGCCGGTAGCGCCAGAGGAGTCGGCCGCGTCCTGGCGTCGATGGCAATCACCTGGTTGCCCGGCGTCGAGACGAACATCACGCCGCCGTTGACGAGCGGCGGGGCCTCGTGACCGTTCACCGCACCGGTCGAGAACACCCACACCGGCTGCAGCCGTGCGACGTTGGCGGTGGTGATCTGATCGAGCGGACTGTAGCCCCAGCCGTCGTACGTGCGCCGGATCATCAGCCATTCGTCATCGGCGGGCTTCAAGAGTCGCGCGGCCGTGACGGGAGGATAGCCCTTCAGGATGGCCGGCATGGGCAGCGGCGGCGCCGGCGGCGGGGCGGGCGCCGGCCGCTGCCCCGCGTCGAGCAGGACGAATGCGAGTGCCGTCAGGATCGCGGTTGCGACTGAGAGTCTCTTCACGCGCATCGGCCCTCCCGCCTGCTGTGCCCTGCCGTCCGGTTGCCGGTGACGGGCTAAGGTCGGCGTCTGCCGTCCGCCGTCTGCCGTCCCTTCCGCGTTGTCGTCCTAGCCCTGCTCGAACCCCGGTCGCGCGGTGAACGGCCCGGCCACGACCAGCTGCCCATCGACGATGCGGAGCGGCAGCGCCGGCAGGTTGCGCGGTGCCGGTCCGTCGGTGACGCGCCCTTGATCGCGCGGGTCGAACTTCGACTGGTGGCAGTCGCAATACAGCGTCTGCTCCTCGACGAGAAACGCTCCGACCTCGCACCCGGTGTGCGTGCACACCGCCGAATAGGCAACCACGCCATCGGCGGCGAGCGCGCGGGTGCGCTCGCCGAGCGTGGCGGGATCGAGACGGACGAGCACCACGCGGTTGAGGCGCGAGCCGCTGCGCACGACACCGTCGGCCGTCGCCATCGGCCAGGCCAGTGTCGGCGCCGCGCCGGCCGTGACGTCAGCGGGCGTCAGAGGCGTGGCGGTGGCGTCGCCGACCTTGACCAGCCGATCGCCGGGAGCAGGTCGTGACGATCGCGGATCCTGCGCGGACGCTTGAACCGGCGTCATCCAGGCGAGGGCCAGACCGGCGGCACCTCGCAGCACGGAGCGGCGCGGGGTAGCCGTCGACGAGGACGGGGTGTGGTGCGCGCGACCGTGGTCGTCCATGGCGGTGCCGGGACCGTTATGGCGCCATGGGCCGGCTGCGTTGTTGCAGCCACTCGACGAGCGGACCCAGTCCGTCGGGGACGGACATCTCGTCGAACTCGAACCGGCGCACGCCCGCGCCGGTGTCGAGCTCGAGTTCGTAGATCACCTGATCCCGCGCGGAAGCCGACTGGGCGCGAGACGCACTGGCTTCCGCGCTGTCGGCAAAGCGCTCGGCCGCGAGACGATGGGCGGCAACCAGGTCCTCGGCCGCCACATCGCAGCCGCGCACGAGGTTGGCGAAACCGCCGGATTGCCGGAAGCGGACATGTCGGATGCTCACCTCAGAAGCCGACCGCCTTCCAGGCCTTCGTCACCGCTTTCTCTTCGGTGGCGCCAAGGGCGGCGGCCATCTGCGTGCTCATCGTGACCATCTGCGCGAAGTCGCTGTGCGGGTTCAGCGCCAGCATCGTGCGGTACCAGATGTCTCCGGCCTTGACCCACGCGTTGCCGCCCAGCGTCGTCGCCACCAGGAAGAACGCGTGGTTGGGAATGCCGGAGTTGATGTGCACGCCGCCAGAGTCGGACTGGCCGGTGTACTTGTCACTCAGGTGCTTGGGCTGCGGATCGGTGCCCAGGTTCGGATCGTTCTCGTAGGCCTTGCCTTCCTTGAACGTCCTCAGCGACTTCGCCGTGGTGCCAGGTCCCATGATGTCGGGGCCAATCAGCCAGTCGGCCTTCGCCGCCGTCTGCTTCTTCTTCCACTGCTTCACGAGGCTGCCGAAGACGTCGGCAAAGTGCTCGTTGAGCGCGCCCGACTCGTTCCGGTATTCCAGGTTCGACGTGTGGCTCACCACGCCGTGCGTCAGTTCGTGCCCCACCACGTCGAGCGAGCGCGTGAACCGGATGAAGATGATGCCATCACCATCGCCATAGGCCATCTGCTCGCCGTTCCAGAACGCGTTGTTGTACTTGTTCCCGAGGTGCACGCTCGAGATGAGCGACATGCCGTTGTCGTCGAGCGAGTTGCGGTTGAACAGCTTCTTGTAGAAGTCGTAGGTGGCGCCCGAATAGTCGTAGGCCTCGTTCACCGCGGGATCGGTGGACTTCTTGTCGCCCTCGCTGCGCACGAGCTTGCCCGGCAGAAACGACGAGCCCTGCTTCTGCATGTCGTAGATCAGGCGATTCTTCTTGGCCCCCGGGGACGGCGAGGCCGCCATGATGGCGAACTGCGATAGCGCGGTGCGCGTGGCGCGCAATGAGGCCGACCTCGCGATGGCCTCCACCGCGAGCCTGCGCACGGCGGGCACCGGCGACTCCGCCATCTTGTCGAGGACGTACGGCGGCAGGATGCAGTGGACGGGATTACGGCAGCAGCTCATGCCAATCTCCTTTGCCACCCCGCGGGCGGCACGCATTGTGTAGGGCCGAGAGGGGCATTATGGACCCCTGCCAGCGCATGTCAAGGTGACACCAACGTCACGCCCTGGTAGTGACGGACGCGGCCGGACCGTTTCCGGAAAATCGTCCGCCGTGGATGCCTCCGAAGGGGCCTGAATTCCGTCGACAGCACGCGCGCGGGATCGATGCACGTGCGAATCACGGGCGGCCGGGTGTAGACTCGGCGGAAATCGGCGCCTGGCACTGGTGCCGTCACACGCTAGGACCACAGCGAAAGGACCTCGTCATGGAAGGCGTGATTGCCTCGATCCTGAAGGACTTCGAAGACGGCAAGATGAACCGTCGCCAGCTGATTCAGAGCCTGGCCATGGTGGCCATCGCCGGTCCCGCCGCGGCCGCGGCGGCGCCGCAGGCGGCGGTGCCCGCCGCGAAGGCGCCATGGAAGACCGTTCACCTGGACCACATCTCCTATTCGGTGTCCGACTACAAGCGCAGCGCGGCGTTCTACCAGAGCCTGATGGGCTGGGAGATCGCCAACGACAACGGCACGAACCAGGCGACTCTGAAGATCGGCAATGTCGGCGAGATCATCATCCGCAACTCACGCCGCCCCGAAGGCGGTGCCGTGCCGGTGTCGGCGCCGGCGCCCGCCGCGGCCGGACAGGCGCCGCGGCCGCCGCTGACTGGCGTCATCAACCACGTGTCGTGGGGCATCGAGCCATGGGATACCGAAGGCGTGAAGGCCGAGCTCGAGAAGCGCGGCCTGAAGCCGCGGCCCGATATGGTCGGCGAGAACTTCAAGAGCTGGCACGTGCTCGACCCCGACGGATGGGATCTGCAGATCAGCAACCAGACGAAGTAGCGGCCCGCCCTGGACTCGAGCCCTCTGCGCGACGACGCTGTCGCCAGGGGGCCGAGCCGTCACCCCGCCGGACCGCTCGACAACGAATCGAGCCCCAAGCCCCAAGACCTCAGTAATAGTCGTCATACTCCCGCTGCTCATCCGATCGCGCGTCGATCTGGATGCCCATCGTATCCAGCTTCATCCGCGCCACCTGTTCGTCGAGGCTCTCCGGAACGGTGTAGAACCGCGGCTCCAGCGACGCACGATGCTCCAGCAGATACTTCGGCGCCAGCGACTGCAGGCCGAAGGTCATGTCCATGATCTCGGCCGGATGCCCCTGGCCCACGGCGATGTTCACCAGCTCGCCGTTCGCCAGCAGGTAGACGCGGCGCCCGTCGGCCAGCGCGAACTCCTCGACGTCGGGACGGACCTCGCGGGCGGTCTTCGCCGCGGCGCGCAGTGCCGGAATGTTGATCTCGCGATTGAAGTGACCCACATTCGTGAGGATGCACTGGTCCTTGATGACGGCGAAGTGCGGCTCGTCGACGACGTTGAGCCCGCCGGTGGTGGTGATGATCACATCGGAGTGCGGGGCGGCATCGATCATCCGCATCACGCGGAAGCCTTCCATGCGCGCGTCGAGCGCCTTGGTGGCATCGACCTCGGTGACGATGACCTCCGCGCCCAGGCCGCGCATCCGCATCGCCACGCCCTTGCCCACCCAGCCGTAACCGGCGACCGTCACCACCTTGCCGCACACCGTCAGATTCGTCGCCACCAGCAGCCCCTCGATGGTGCTCTGCCCGGTGCCGTAACGATTGTCGAACAGGTGCTTCATCAGCGCCGTGTTGACGCCCATGCACGGGAAGCGGAGGCCGTCCTTCCGCGCGATGGCCTTGATGATGCTGACGCCGCCGGTGGTCTCCTCCGACAGGCCGATCACGCTGCCCAGCAGCTCGCGCCGTTCCTTGTGCAACGTCGACAGCAGCTGCGCCCCATCGTCGATGATGAGATCCGGCTTGAAGTCCAGCGTCTCGTGGAAGTGCCGGTGATACGACTCCGGATTCTCGCCGCGCGCGCCGAAACAGGTGAGGTGGCGCTGGAGGTAGGCGACGGTGGAGTCCTGCGTGGACAGCGGATTGCTGGGGCACATCACCACCGTGGCGCCGCCCGCCTTGATGGTCAGCCCCAGGTTCGCGGTCTTGGGCTCCAGGTGCAGGCAGATGGCGACCGTCAGCCCCTTGAACGGCTGTTCCCGCGCATAGTCCGCGCGGATGCGCTGCAGCACCGGCATGTGCGAGAAGACCCAGTCGACGCGCTGCGCTCCGAGCTCATGGGGGGTCATATGGGGAGACAGTGTAATGGGGGAGCGACCATCACGATCATGGTGGCGTCGAACCGGGCCGCACCGCCCGTGGAGCGCTTGGAGTATGTTGTCGCCATGCGAACGCGACCGGTTTTGGCTCTGTGCGCAGCTCTCGGTGTGGCGCTTGGCGTGCCGTTGGCCGTTTCTGCCCGGGCCCAGGCCCCCGCGCCGTTCAACGACTCGATCCGGATCTCGGATCTGAAGGCCGATCTGTTCTTCCTGGCCGGCGACGGCTTCAAGGGCCGCCTCGTCGGCACGCCGGAGAACGCGCTGGCCGCGGAGTTCGTGCGCTCGCGATTCGAGCGCGCCGGCCTGAAGCCGGGCGCGCCGAATGGGTCGTTCGTGCAGATGAACAACCTGATGATCGCGACGCTCGGGACCGGCAGCCGCCTCGAGGTGACCTCGCCGGACGGCACCCGTCTCGACCTGCGGACCGAGCAGGACTTCTATCCGCAGCGCTTCAGCGCCAGCGGGTCGGTGAAGGCGCCAGTCACCTATGCGGGCTACGGCATCCACGCGCCGAAGCTGAATTACGACGACTACGGCGATCGGGTGAAGGGCCGCATCGCACTGATCCTGGAGCACGAGCCTGGCGAGCGCGATCCGAACAGCCCATTCGACGGCGTCGTCACGGCGGAATCGGCCGTCGCCATCAAGAAGGCCCTCGCCGCGCAGGAGAAGGGGGCGGTTGGCGTGCTGTTGGTCACCGACGTGCACAATCACCCCGCGCCGCAGAACTTCGAGGCCGCCGCTCGCGCGTTCTGGCCGCCGCAGGCGCCGCGGGTCGATCGCTTCACGCTGGCCAGCTGGGCTGACCGCGTGCGGATTCCCGTCGGCCAGATTTCACCGGCACTGGCCGAGGTGCTGATCCGCGGCACGGGCCATTCGCTCGCGGACCTCTCGAAGGCCGCCGAGACGACGCGCGGCTACGAGGGGCTGGCCCTGACCGGCGTCGAGGTCACCCTCACCACCGCCGTCGATCGGCACATCGTCGCCGATCGCAACGTGCTCGCCTACGTCGAGGGCTCGGACCCGAAGCTGAAGGATGAGGTCGTGATCGTGTCGGCGCACTACGACCACGAGGGTGCAGACGGGGCGGTGATCTTCAACGGCGCGGACGACGACGGGTCGGGAACCGTGGCGCTGCTGGAGATCGCGGATGCCTACGCGATGGCGGCGGCCGCCGGGCAGCGGCCTCGCCGCTCGGTGCTGTTCGCGTGCTGGGGCTCGGAGGAGCGCGGCCCGCTGCTGGGCGCGTGGGGCTACACCGAGCAACCCACGTTCCCGCTCGCGCGCACGGTGGCGGTGCTGAACATGGACATGGTCGGCCGCAACGAGGAAGTGCAGGTGGGCGGCGGACCGCGCTTCAACGGCCTGGAGGTGCAGACGGCCGAATCGAACCGCAATGCCCTCAACCTCCTCGGCTACAGCCGCCACCCCGAACTGAGCGCCGTCGTCGAGCGGGTGAACAAGGGCGGCTACGGCCTCGAGCTGAAGATGCGCTACGACAACAACAGCTCGAACCTGCTGCGGCGGAGCGATCAGTGGCCGTTCCTGCAGAACGGCGTGCCGGCGCTGTGGTTCCACACCGGCCTGCATCCGGACTACCACACGCAGTACGACCGGCCCGAGAAGATCAACTACGAGAAGATGGAGAAGATCGCCCGCCTGGTGCATCAGGCGAGCTGGACGCTGGCGATGGAGGACGGAAGGCCGAAGTAGAAGGCAGAAGGCAAGAGGCCGAGCCTATCTCCATGCATCCACGATGATGTCGTTGCGGACCGATGCTTCGGCGGCGGCGGTGCGGACCAGGAGTGTGCGCAACGCGCGCTCGGCCTGGTCCTTGTCGCTGCGAGTGGTGGCGCACCCGGCCAGCCTGACGGAGCGGCGGGCCCCCGCGCCGGAGACCTCCACCCACACCTCGGCGTCGCCGATGTTGCCGTCCCGCGCGAGCGCCGCGTTCAGTTCCTCTTCCAGCTGGCGGTTCGAGTCATCGCCAACGTCATCACGATCGGGCAGCAGGAGCGGCGCCGCGGTGGTGCGCGGAACGCCGCCGGTCGTCGCGGGCTCCGGCTGGTTGCTGGTGAAGACGCTCAGTCGCATCGTGCCCGATTCATCCGCGCCCGCCAGGACGCGCGTGGCGCGGTAGCCGGGCTCGCACTTGGCGTTCAGCTCGTGTTCGAGCTGGCTGGCGATGGCGATGCGTGCAAACGCCCGACGGCTGGAGCCCAGGCGCGCACGCGCCCCGCAACTCGGTGCATTGAACAACAGGCGGCCGCCCGCCGACGCTTCACTGCGCAGGCGCAGGTCGAGCCCGCGATTCGAGACGCCGCCGCCCGGGTTCTCGGCCGCGCAGTAGGTGTCGCCGTCGGTGAACACATCGGCGCCGGCGATCCGGCCGCGCGAGCACGGCATCCCCCACGGCCCGTCGTCCAGGTCGTAGGTGGCCGGCGTGCCGTTCCAGCCGGCGGGCTTCAGCACGAGCATGTCGATGTTGGTGCCGCGCACGCGGACGGTCTGCACATGGAACCCGGCTCTGGCTTTCGCCTGCAGATCCCCTTCGAGGCCGGTGAACTTGAAGGGTTGCGTGCTCATCCACTCGATCTCGCCCGGCGACGAGGTGACGGGGCCAAGCTCCGCGAGCGCGTGGTCGAGCGCCATCGGCGCCACCCGCGTGACGCGCGCCATCACCGTCGGGTCCTTCTGCATCTCAGCCATCCAACTGGTGCGGCCGCGGTTCGCGAATACGCGGTACTCGAGCGGCGCGCCCTCGCTCGATCGCTCAAAGGCCGCATGGAAGATGCCGCCTTCCGACGAGGTGGCGACCAGGCGGTAGTCCTGGCCGAAGCCGGCGACGATGGTGTCGGTGCCCCTGGGCGTGCGGGAGTGCAGCAGGCGATACTCGCGCGGGCGGGACGGCCGGGCGATCGGGCGGCTCATGACGACCAGCACGTGCCCGGCGTGGTCGACCAGCCCCGCGCTGTAGGCGCGGCGTTCCAGCAGCCTGTCGAGGACGGCGCCGCTGCCCCCGGCAATCGCGGTGACCTCGAATCCGGCGGCGCCCAGCCGGTTGACGTTGCGTTCGAGACTGCCTTCGACGTCGGCTTCCAGGTCGAGTGACGTGGTGGACACGGCGACCCGATGTTCGTAGCGAATCGGGGATTCCTGTGCACCCGATGCCGACAGCGTGGCGACCGAGGCGAGCAAGGCGAGACCCCAACGCGCGACCGAACGTGACGTCACCATCGGCGGATTCTAACCTCGTCTTCCGCCTTTGCGTTCTGCCTGCCGTCTGCCGGTCGCCAGCTTCTAGGGCCTGAACAACCGGTTCACCTTGACGACGATCGCGCGGTTCCGCAGCGGGTCGGCGCCTGGCGGGGTCTCGGTGTTGTAGTCGTCGGTATAGACCACGAAGATCTCGCTGCCAGGCTGATACTCCCAGCGGAAGCGGACGTTGCTGCCGACGGACGTGTTCGTGGAGTTGTACTGGACGATGCCGCTGACGTACATGCGCGGGGTGACGGTGAACGTGGTCCGTGCGCGGACGACGGTCGCCGTGAACGAGCCTTCGAGCAGATCGACCCAGTTCACCGAGAAACTCGGCTCGACCGAGAACCGTGGCGTCAGCTCGACGCGCGCGCTGTTGAGGGCGAGTGACTGTCGGGTGCCGCTGTAGAAGGTCCCGGTCTCGTAGACCACCGCGCCGGACAGCTTCCGCTGCTGGCCGCCGGTGTACGACAGCTGCGTGTTGTGAAACCCGTAGGCGCCGGCCGGGATGCGGATGCCCGGCGCAATCGCAAACGGCCGCACCAGGCGATCCATCGTGTCGGTGTAGATGACCCCGGCGACGTCGCTGTTGGTGAACTCGGTCTGGAACTGGCCGACCTGCTCGCGCGTGTCCAGGCGGTTCTCGGTGTTGGTGGTGTAGTTCAGGCTGGCCTGCATCGTCACCTTGCGGAGATGCGGCACGTTCTTCGGGCGGGGGCTGAACCGGAGCAAACCGAAGTTGCGGCGGAAGTCGGTGCGGCGCAGGAAGCCCAGTTCGGGCAGGAAGTTCGGCTGCACCTCGAGCCGCTCGGCCTGGAAGCCGTAGCGATCGGCGTTGTAGTCGAAGAACCCGCGGTAGCTGAGGTCGTTGCCGTCGCGGCCCTCGCTCTTCGTGGCGGCGACGTAGCCATCAACGCGGACGTTCTGGTAGAACCCGAAGCTGCTGTCCACACCGTAGCCTTCGTTGGCGCCCACCCGGCCAGGGGTGGCCGTGCGATGCGTGAACATGCCGCCGACGTAGCTGCGGCCGAGGATGTCGCGCTTGGCGCGTAACACGGTGTGGTTGGCGGACTCGACGTTGACGGCGGCTTCGTCGCCGGTCTGGACGTTGAGCGCGCCGACCGTGAACTTGCCGGCCTTGCCGGTCACGCGCCCGCCGACCTGGAGCGGCACCTCGCGCCCGCCGTCCAGCCCGATGCGGCGGCTGAAGAACAGGTAGGGCGTGTCGCCGCTGCCCGCCGCCAGGCCCGGCGCTGGCCCGTCCCGCGAATGCGAACGTGCCGGCGCCTTCGAGGAAGAAGTCGCGCTTCTCCGGGAAGAACAGGTTGAAGCGGGTGAGGTTGACTTGCTGTTCGTCCACCTCCACCTGCGCGAAGTCGGTGTTGACGGTGAGGTCGGCGGTCAGGTTCTGGGTGATCCCGTACTTCACGTCGCCGCCGACATTGAAGTCGCCGTCGCTGCTGATCGGAGGGGACGCGGTGCGATCGGTGCTGACGCTGCCGAGCGTGTAGGGCTTGATCTCGATGGTCCGGGTCCCGGTCGGCGCCTCGAGCCCGGTGAGGGTGCCCGCCGACGAGACCTTGAGCATGCCGCGAAACGTGGTGAGGGCCCGCGGCACCTGCGCCAGGTAGGACCACTCGTTCTTCCAGCGCACCACGCGCCGGAGGTTGAGGCCCCAGATCTGCTCGCGGCCGGGCGCGTAGCGCAGCGACTTGAACGGGATGGCCATCTCGATGGTCCACCCGCCGTCGAAGTCCGCGGTGCGCACCGACCACACCGTGTTCCAGTCGACGTTGGGCGGACCTTCGTCGGTGATCTGGCTGTCGGCGAAGCCGCCGATCGAGTTCGCGTAGAAGAGGTAGCCGTTGCGCTTGTCGTGGAAGGTGTCGAAGAGCACCGCGAAGGTGTCGTTCTGGCGGAGCTGATTGGTGTCGCGCCGCATCTCGTTGGCGACGCGCCGGGCCGGCTCGCTCTCCCAGCAGCGGGCGGAGACGTAGATGTTGCGATCGTCGAAGAAGATCCAGGCCTCGGTTTTCTCGGTCGCGGCCTGGAACTCGTTGGGCTCCTGTTGCACGAAGCCGCCGATGGCCGGGGTGCCGGCATAGACCGCCTCGTCGAGGGTGCCGTCGATGGCCATCGGCGTGCTGACCCGGTGCGCGGGCACGGTCGGCGGCGGCACCGCCACCCGGGCCGGCGCGGTGACGGTGGGCTGGGCGAAAGCCGTCGAGACGGCCGCGACCCACAGGCAGGCGGCGCCCAGGGCGCGCGCGGAGATCGACATCGCAGCGGATGCTAGCCGAGTCACTTGCGTTTTGCAAGTGACTGGATGGCCGCGGTCGCCTGGTGCTAGACTGCCGTTCGTGAACACCGGGAAGAAACGGTCCCGCTGTCCGGTGTCGTGCACGCTGGATGTGGTGGGCGACAAGTGGTCGCTGCTGGTCGTGCGCGACCTGATGCGCGGCAAGCGCCGCTACGCCGAGATGCTGACCTCGCCCGAGGGCATCCCCACCAACATCCTGGCCGACCGCCTGCGCCGCCTGAAGGCCGCGGGCATCATCCAGTCACACCGCTACAGCTCCCGCCCGCCCCGCGTCGAGTACGCCCTCACCGAGAAAGGCGAGGCGCTGCGGCCCGTGCTGCGCGCGATGGTGGACTGGGGCGTGGAGCACGGCGGCGGGCGGGTGCCACCCCCCGTGCCCGCGGCCTAGTCGCCGGAACGGACTGCAGATCCGCGATACTTCGAACTCTCGAACTCTCGAACTCTTGAACTTCGAACTTCTTACTGTGACTTCCCCCTCGCCGTCACCGGAATCAGCTTCTCGACCCGGTCGTTGCGGATGCCGTACATGACGTCGTAGAGGTTGACGACCGGATCGCAGTGGGGCACGATCATCTCGATGCGATCGCCGATCTTGTAGGTCTTCGCCGGCGCGCCGGTGAAGGTGATCACGCCGAACTCGTCCGAGCCGGCGTTGTAGTCCGCCCCAGGTTCGCCGATGACGCCGGCGTGCGGCACGTTCAGCGTGAGCGCCTTGGCGCCGGCGTCGGTGGTGACGCGGCCCGGGAAGCGGTTGTTCAGCACCGTCGCCAGCACGGTCAGCGACGAGTCGAAGTCGGAGTAGACGGGGTTCCCGTCCTCGCCGCCGATCGCCAGGTACTGCATGTCCATGAAGGCGTAGCTGCCCACCTGCACGTCGGTGAAGCCCGGCACCAGGTGCTGGAGGTTGTAGGTGCCCGGTGCCGCCGCCGCTGAAGATCTCGGTGCTGAGGCCGGCCTTGTGCATCGCCTCGCGCACCTGCACGTTGCGGAGCGATGTTCTCGAGCGTCTTCGACTTGCGGGTCGCGAAGCCGGTGATGTGCTGCGCGCCGCCGTCGTAGGAGAGCAGCCCGCGCAGCGTCAGGTTCGGCAGCGTGTCCACCAGCTTCGCCAGCGCCACCGCGCCCTCATCCGGGAGGGATGCCGCTCCGCGTGCCCACCGCCACGTCGATGACGACGTCGGCGGTGACGCCCGCCTCGCGCGCCGCGGCCGACAGGTCGCGCGCGTTCTGTTCCGTGTCCACCGCCTGGATGAAGTGCGCCGACCGCTTCCGCAGCTGCATCGCGCGCCGGATCTTCGACGGCGACAGGTTGCCGGTGGTCATGCAGATGCGGTCGACGCCCTGCGCCATCAGCGCCTCGGCCTCGCCCAGCTTCGCCGCGCAGATGCCGATGGCGCCGGCGGCGAGCTGCATCTTCGCGATGTCGGCGCTCTTGTGGGTCTTGGCGTGCGGTCGCGTGGCCAGGCCGAACCGCTTCACCGCCGCCTGCATCCTGGCGATGTTGCGTTCGAGCCGATCGAGGTCGACGCACAGCGCGGGCGTGTCGAGGTCCCACTTCGAGATGCCGACCGCCGGCCTGACTGCCGGTCAGCCGCGCGGCGACCTCGGCCGCCGCATAGCCCTTGACCGGGCGCGGGACCCACACATGAGCGGCCAACGCCGCGGAGGCCGAGAGAAACGCGCGTCGCGAAGCAGAGGTTCGGGTCGCCATGGGCACACTCTAACCTGAGCCGCGAGTCTCGAGGCTCGGGTCTTGAGTCTTGGGGCTTGAGGCCCTGACTCCCGATCCTCTGATCCCACCCTTTTGATCCCTTCCTTGACTCCAGTCCCGCTGCCGGACGACGATGACGTCGCGATGTCCACGCCGCCAGACGATGTCATCAATCGCCGGGACTTCCTGAAGCTGGGCGGCGCTGCCGTCACCGTGGGTGCCACGGGCCTCGGGCGCCAGCTGCGGCCTGCGGACGCCCAGACGCCGGCGGGCGCGTTCTACGCCGCGCCGCCCATCGAGACCGTGCGCATCGGCATGGTCGGCGTCGGGCTCCAGGGCGGCAGTCACGTCGAGAACTTCCTGAAGATCCCCGGCTGCCGCATCACCGCCGTGTGCGACGTCCGCGCAGGAGCGCACGGACTGGGCCAGCCGGGCCATCACCGCCGCGGGCCATCCCGCGCCGACCGCCTACACGCGAGGCGCCGCGCGACTTCGAGCGGCTGTGCGAGACCGAGGATCTCGACCTCGTCTTCACCGCCACGCCCTGGGAATGGCACGTGCCGGTGATGCTGGCCGCGATGAAGAACGGCAAGCACGCCGCCACCGAAGTGCCGGCGGCGATGACCGCTGGACGACTGCTGGGCGCTCGTCGAGTCCGCGGAGAAGCATCAGCGCCACGCGGTGATGATGGAGAACTGCAACTACGACCGCGCCGAGATGATGGTCTTCAACATCGTCCGGCAGGGCGTGCTCGGCGAGATCCTGCACGCCGAAGGCGGCTACCTGCACGATCTGCGCGCGATCAAGTTCGAGAAGAAGGACGAAGGCCTGTGGCGGCGCGCCTGGGCCGACGAAGCTCGACGGCAATCCCTACCCGACGCACGGGCTGGGACCGATCGCCAACTGTCTCGACATCAATCGCGGCGATCGCTTCGACTACCTGGTCTCGATGAGCGGTCCGTCGCGCGGCCTGCAGGACTGGGCGCGCGAGCACCTGCCGGCCGACGCGCCCGAGCGCCAGGAGCAGTACGTCCTCGGCGACGTCAACACGAGCCTGATCAAGACCGCGCTCGGGCCGCACCGTGATGGTGCAGCACTGCACCAACCTGCCGCGCCCCTACAGCCGCATCAACCTCGTGCAGGGCACGAAGGGGATGTTCCAGGGCTATCCGAATCGCCTCTACATCGAGGGCCGCGGCAAGCCGCACCAGTGGGTGGACGCGCTCACCGTGCGCGACGAGTTCGAGCACCCGCTGTGGAAGGAGCTCGAGACGCGCGCCGCCGGCGCCGGTCACGGCGGCATGGACTACATCGAGGACTACCGCCTCATCGCCTGCCTGCGCGCCGGGCTGCCCACCGACATGAACGTCTACGACGCCGCGGCGCTGAGCGCGGTGGTCGACCTCAGCGTGCAGTCCAACGCCGGGCGCGCCCGGACGATGGACTTCCCCGACTTCACGCGCGGCCGCTGGCGCACCAACCCGAAACTCGGCATCGTCGGCGTCTAGCCGGTGCCGGCCTCGCCAACGCCCGTGAAATGAGGGACGACACGTGCAGCTGACTTCCCTCGACTGGCTGATCGTCGTCGTCTCGCTCGCGCGTGTCGTTCGCGCCGGCGGTGTGGATGGCGCGCCGGGCGGGATCGAGCACCGCGGAGTTCTTCACCTCGGGCCGCGCCGCGCCGTGGTGGCTGGTCGGCGTGTCGATGGTGGCCACCACCTTCAGCACCGACACGCCGAACCTGGTGACCAACCTGGTGCGCGAGGGCGGCGTGGCCGCGAACTGGGCGTGGTGGGCGTTCCTGCTGACCGGCATGACCACCGTGTTCTTCTACGCGCGGCTGTGGCGCCGGCTCGGCGTGCTGACCGACCTGGAGTTCTACGAGCTGCGCTACTCGGGCCCGGCGGCCACCTGGGTGCGCGGCTTCCGCGCCGTCTACCTCGGCGTGCTGTTCAACGTCGTCATCATGGCGGCGGTGAACCTGGCGGC
This sequence comes from uncultured Acidobacteriota bacterium, assembly GCA_963721715.1. Taxonomy (GTDB): domain Bacteria; phylum Acidobacteriota; class Vicinamibacteria; order Vicinamibacterales; family UBA2999; genus VFZN01. The sequence continues at coordinate 269,514 of CAVRKI010000002.1, forward strand.
GGCGAAGATCGCCAACGTCCTGCTCGGCTGGTCGATGGGGCAGACGCTGCTCGTGTGCGGCGTCATCAACGTCGCGTTTGCCGCCACCTCGGGCCTGTGGGGCGTGCTGGTCACCGACTTCCTGCAGTTCGGCATCGCCATGGGCGGCTCGTTCGCCGCCGCGGTCTACGCGCTGAAGCATCCCGCGGTGGGCGGGCTCGACGGGCTGTTCGCCCAGCGTCGACCCGCGACGCTGTCGCTGGTGCCCGACTTCTCGGACTGGCAGGTCGCGCTGCCGGTCTTCATCGTGCCGCTGACGGTGCAGTGGTGGTCCACGTGGTATCCGGGCTCGGAGCCGGGCGGCGGCAGCTACATCGCCCAGCGCATGCTGGCGGCCCGCAGTCGAACGCGACGCGCATGGCCGGCACGCTGCTCTTCAACGTCGCGCACTACGCGCTGCGCCCGTGGCCGTGGATCATCGTCGCGCTGGCGTCGATGCTCGTGTTTCCCGAGGTGGCCGACATCCGCGCGCGCGCTGCCGCACGTCGACCCGGCGCTGGTCGGCAACGACATGGCCTACTCGGCGATGCTCACGTTCCTGCCGGCCGGCGTGCTCGGCCTGATGGTGGCGGGCCTGCTGGCCGCCTACGTCTCGACCATCTCCACGCATCTCAACTGGGGCACGTCGTACCTGGTGCACGATCTCTACCGCCGCTTCCTCCGCACCGACGCCGACGAAGCGCCACTACGTGCTGGCGGGCCGCCTCGTCACCGCGGCGCTGATGGTGGCCGCCGGCCTCGCTCACGCTCGTGCTCGACTCGGCGCGCACCACGTTCAACCTGCTGCTGTCGATCGGCGCCGGCACCGGCCTGCTCTACCTGCTGCGCTGGTTCTGGTGGCGCATCAACGCCTGGAGCGAGATTGCGGCCATGGCCAGCTCGTTCGTCCTGGCGCTGGCGCTGTTCGTCGCCGAGCGGCGCGGCGCTGGCCATCCCCGCGCACCTGTCGCTGATCGCGCACGGTCGCGATCACCACGACGGTGTGGCTCGGCGGCGACGTGGCTGACGGCGCCCACCGATCGCGACGACGCTGCGGCGCTTCTACCAGCTGGCGCGGCCGGCGGGTCCGGGCTGGGCGGCGATTCGCCGGGAGTGCGGCGATCTGGCGCCCTTCGACGACCTGCGCGCCGGGTTCATCGGCTGGGCGGCCAGCTGCGTGTTCGTCTACAGCGCGCTGTTCGGCACCGGCCATCTGCTGATGGGCCACACCGGGCGCGCGGTGCTGTCGCTGGTTATCATGGTGATCAGCGGGGTGACGATGTGGCGATCGATGGCGCGCATGTGGGCACGATGAAGGCGGTCGTGCTGGCGCGCGGGGTGGGCCGTCGGATGCGCGAAGCCGCCACCGACGCGCCGCTCACCGACGCCCAGCGCCACGCCGCCGCGGCCGGCCAGAAGGGCATGATGCCGGTGGGCGGTGCGAACGGCCGGCCGTTTCTCGACCACGTGCTGAGCAGTCTCGCCGACGCCGGCTGCACCGACATCTGCCTGGTCGTCGCGCCCGACCACGACGCCATCCGCGCCCACTACCGCACGCGCGGGCGTGTCGCGGTTCCGCCTCCACTACGCCGTTCAGCCACGAGCCGCTGGGCACCGCCAACGCGCTGCTCGCGGCGCGCGCCTTTGCCGCGGACGACCCGCTGCTGGTCCTCAACTCCGACAACCTGTATCCGGCCGAGGCGCTCGCGCGATCTCGTCGCGCTGGACGGGCCCGGCGTGGCCGCCTTCGAGCGGGCCGCGCTGGTCGAGGAGAGCGGCTTCCCGGCCGAGCGCGTCGCGCAGTTCGCCGTGCTCGAGCCGGCGGCGGATGGCCAGCTGACCGACATCCACGAGAAGCCCGGGGCGGCGGGACTGGACGCCTTCGGTCCGCACGCGCTGGTCAGCATGAACCTGTGGCGGTTCGACGCGCGCATCTTCCCGGCGTGCGAGGACGTGCCGCGTTCGGTGCGCGGCGAGTTCGAGCTGCCGGAGGCCGTGCGGCTGGCGGTGTCGCGCGGCGTCCGCTTCCGCGTGGTGCGCGCGCGCGGCGCCGTGCTCGATCTGTCACGGCAATCGGACATCGCGACCGTCAGCGCCAGACTGGCGGGAAGGGAACCGAGGCTATGAGCGCGGAGCACTTCGTGCAGCCTGGGGATGACGGCCGAGGACGCGACGGGCCGCGCGGCGCTCGTCGAGCGCGTCGCGCGCGGGTTCACCGGCCTCGTCGGCGCGCCGCCGGAGTGGTGCTGGTTCGTCCCCGGCCGCATCGAGGTGCTCGGCAAGCACACCGACTATGCCGGCGGACGATCGCTGCTGGCCGCGGTGCCGCGCGGCTTCGCCGTCGCGGCGCGCCGGCGAGACGACGGCCTCGTGCGGGTGATGGACGTGCGCTACGGATCGCGGCACCGAGATCGATCCGGCCGACGGCACGCGGGCGCTCACCGGGTGGCAGTCCTACGTGCAGGTGGTCGCGCGGCGCTTCGCGCGCAACTTTCCCGGGTGCCGTCGCTCGGCACCGACCTGGCGATCGCGAGCGATCTGCCGCGCGCCGCCGGGCTGTCGAGCTCGAGCGCGCTGGTCGTGGCCGTGGCGACGGCGCTGGCGAGGCGCGCCGACCTGTCAGTCGCGCGACGAATGGCAGTCCGAGATTGGCAGCGTCGAAGACCTGGCCTGGTATCTCGGCTGCGTCGAGAACGGCCTCGACTATCGCAACCTCACCGGCACCGCCGGCGTCGGCACGCTTGGCGGCAGCGAAGATCACACCGCCATCCTGGCGTGCCGCACCGGATGCCTCAGCCAGTACCGCTTCGTGCCGGTGGCGCACCAGGGCGATACGCCGATGCCCGAGCCATGGGTGTTCGTCATTGCTTCCAGCGGCGTCCCCGCGGACAAGGCCGGTTCCGTGCGCGAGCACTACAACCGCGCCTCGCTTGGCACGCGCGCGTTGTTGCAGCGCTGGAACCAGGACGCCGCCACACCGGCCGCCTCGCTCGGCTCGGCGCTGGCGGAGCCCGAGGCGCTGGCGCGGCTGCGGGCGCTCGTCACGCACTCGCCGGCGGGTGGCTTCACCTCGGAGGACTTGCTGCGCCGCCTGGCGCACTTCGTCGCCGAGGACGGCCGCGTCCCCGACGCGGCGCGCGCGTTCGCCGCCGCGGATGCGGACGCCATTGGGCGCCTGTCGGACGAATCGCAGCGCGAAGCCGACGCAGTGGCTCGGCAACCAGATTCCCGAGACGCGGACGATGGCGCAGGTGGCGCGGGAATGCGGCGCCCTGGCCTCGAGCAGCTTCGGCGCCGGCTTCGGCGGCAGCGTGTGGGCGCTGGTGGAACGCGACGCCGCGGTCGCCTTCGCCGCCGAGTGGCTTCGCGCCTACGGCCGCCACTATCCCTCGATGGCAGGCCTCGAGTGGTTCGTCGCTCGTCCGGGCCCCGCCGTCACCGAAGTCGCCGTCGGCTGACAGCCCGGTTGGGCCGCACCGGCATGGGCGATTGTGAGCACGTCGTATCATCGTGGCCATGTTTCGAGCCCATCGCCTCGCTCGCTGGCTTGCGGTTCTGGCACTCGTTCTGGCCGGCGTCACTGCCGAGGATTCAGCGCGTGCGCAGGCCGCCCGGGTCCCCGTCATCCTGCTGTCGATCGACGGGTTGAAGCCCGACTATGTGCTCGAGGCCGACCAGCACCGCCTGAAGGTGCCCCACCTGCGGCGGCTGGTCGCGGATGGCTCCTACGCCACGGGCGTCACTGGTGTCACACCGACCGTCACCTATCCCAGTCACACCACGCTCGTCACCGGCGTCTCGCCGGCGCGCCACGGCATCCTGAACAACTCGCCGTTCGACCCGCTGAGCACCAACGCAGAGTGGCTGGTACTGGTACGCCGAAGACATCCGGGTGCCGACCCTGTGGGATGTGGCCAGCGCAGGCTGGCCTGGTCACGGCGAACGTCGATTGGCCGGTGACCGTGGGGGCGCGGATCACGCACAACATCGCTCAATACTGGCGCGCCGATGTCACCGAGGACCGCAAGCTGCTGCGCGCGCTCTCCACGCCGGGTCTGCTGGACGAAGCCGAGCGGGACCTGGGTCCGTACCCGGCTGGCTATCAATACACATTGTCGGACGATGCGAAGCGCGCGACGTTCGTGGCGTGGATGATCGAGAAGAAGCGGCCGGACCTCCTGACCGCGTACTTCTCGTCGCTCGACGAAGAGCAGCACCACACCGCGCCGTACAGCAAGACCACGTTCGAGACACTGGAAGGCCTGGACGCGCTCGTGGGCCAGGTGCGCGCCGCCGCGGAGCGCGCCTACGGACGACGATTCGTGCTGAGCGTGGTCTCGGACCATGGCCACATCACCGCTGATCGCGACGTACACCTGAACGCCGCGTTGCAGCAGGCGGGGCTGATCGACCTCGATCCGCAGGGCAAGGTCACGGCCTGGCGCGCGTTCGCCTGGTCGGCGGGCGGCTCGGCCGGTGTCGTGCTGCAGAATCCGTCGGACCGGGCGGTGCGCGACACGGTGAATTCCGTGCTGCGGCGTCTGTCGGCCGATGCCGCCAACGGCATCGCACGCGTGGTCGACGGCTCCGAGTTGGAGGCGCTGGGAGGGTTTGGCACGGCGTCGTTCGTGGTCGGACTGAAGCCCGGCTTCAAGGTGGGAGGTGCGGTCACCGGGACGGTGGTCCGCCCCGCCGCCACCCCTGGCGGGACGCACGGTTATCTCCCCGGTCCGCGCGACATGGAGTCGTCGTTCTTCATCGTCGGCGACGGCATTCCGGCCGGGCGCGGCCTCGGGCAGATCGACCTGCGCGACGTGGCGCCGACGCTCGCCGCCCGCCTGGGCGTCACGCTGCCACGCGCGCAGGGTCGCAACAAGCTGTGATGCGGCGTGACCCACCGCTATAATCCGATTTCCTGCGGCGCCGCGGTGGCCGTGCAGGGCAGAAGCGAGCCGGGGAGGACCACAGATGGAGAGCGATCAACTCGCGCGACGGACGATGCTGACGGGTGCCATCGGCGCCGCGGCGATGATGGGGCTGGGCGTGGACGTGGCCGGCGCGCAGGCGCCCTCGGCGTTCCAGCCGCCTCGCCACGAACAGGACGACTGGCTCGATCAGGTGCCGGGCAAGCACCGGGTGATCATCGATGCCACCTCCGCCAGCGGCGCGGGCGAAGCCCTGCTCTTCGCGCGTAACCTGTTCGCCGGCAACCGCACGCCCTACGGCTTGACTGACGGCGATGTGGCCACCGTCGTCTGCTTCCGGCACGACGCCACGCGATTCGGGTTCGGCGACGCCGTCTGGGCGAAGTACGGCCAGATCTTCAGCGACTACCTGAAGTTCACCGATCCGAAGACGCAGAAAGCGCCCACCACCAACGTCTACACCGTGGCCGGCTACGGGGAGGAGCTGACGTCGCTTGGCGTCACGATTGGCGACGTCCAGAAGCGCGGCGTGCAGTTCGCCATCTGCGACGGATCGACGCGGCGCGTCTCGCAGCTGCTGGCCAGGGCGACGAAGGGGGTGGCCGACGACATCTACAAGGAACTGGTCGCCAACGCCATTCCGGGCGGACGGTTCGTGAACCTGGGCGTCATCGCCGTCACCCGCGCGCAGGAGCGCGGCTACGCGCTGCTGTCGGTCGGCTAACCCCTCAGTCAATTGAGTGTTGAGGGGTCAGGATGCCGGGCGCACCGCGCCGCGCCCGTTTCGCCGCCGACTACTTCCGCAACACGAACTGGTTCAGCACCAGCAGGTCCAGGCCCGAGCCATAGAACACTCGTACTGCATCGCGGGGACTGCAGACAATCGGTTCGTGAAAGCCGTTGAACGAGGTGTTGATGACGAATGGCAGCCCGGTTGCCGCGCCACAGGCTTCGAGGAGGCGTGTGAAGCGCGGCCGCTCGTCGCCGGCCACCGTGTGCACGCGAATCGCGGCCTCGGGTGACGGCAGGGCATGCCGGAATCGCTCCGGGTCCCGTGGCCGGTAGTCGCACTCCATGAAGGGTGCGCTGGCCGGTCCATCGAGATGCTCGGCCACCGCGTCCTGCAGGCCGCTCAGCGCGTATCCCCGCCACGGTTCGCGGCGCTTGAGGAACCGGTTCAGGTTTTCGAGCACGTAGGGCGCCGAGGGATTGGCCAGGATGCACCGGGCGCCCAGCGCGCGCGGGCCCCACTCCATCGGGCCGTCGAACCAGCCCACGAGGCGCCCTTCCTGGAGCGCTTCGACCGCCGCCGAGATCACCCCGCCCTCCGACTCCCACGAATAATTGAGCTTGCAGTTGTCGAGGACCCGCTTGGTCTCTTCCGCCGAGTACGACGGCCCGAGAAACGGGGATACCGGCGCCGGCGGCCCGCCGATCCCGTGGAGAGCGGCGCCCACCGAGAGCCCGCCGCGACCGGGGTCGATCGGGACGAACACGTCCGCGAACAGGCCGGCGCGCTTGGCCAGCGTGTTCATCGACGAATGGTAGAAGAAGCTTCCGCCGAGGCAGAGGTGATGGACGCCGAGATGATGCCGGACCGCGTCGAGCAGTTCGAGGAGCACGTCACCCAGGCGCAACTGGAACGCCGACGCCAGGTGCGCCCGCTGCAGGCTTCCCAGGTCGTGGTCGCCGGCCAGCCACTGCTCCAGGAGCCCCTCGATCCCCGGATCGACCGCGATCACGCCATCGTCGAAGGTCACCAGCGCGTCGACGCGGCCATCGCGGCTGTCCGGGCGAAGGCGCGCCAGCGCCTCGAGCTGATAGTCCCCGGTCTCGGTCCTGAACCCCAGGCTCGTCGAGAACCGACGGAACACGGCGGAGAGTCCGGGTCCGGCCCACGGCCATTCGACCGGCTCGATGGTCGCCCCGCGCCCCCGCCACACGCTGACGTATGGCGCCTCGTCATCGCACACGACAATGGCCGCCGATGAGAATGGTGAGGTCAGATACGCGGTGCAGGCATGGGCGAAGTGCGGATCGATCCGCTCCAGGCCGGCGTCCTCGTCGCTCTCGCCAGCCTGGGCAATCACGTAGCGGCTGATGTCGTCCCGGGACTTGCCCTGGCGTCCCAGCATGAAGTCGAGCGCCAGATCAGGCATCCCGCCCTCCACGGACCGGTTGCTGCGGACCCGCGTCACGCGCTCCTGCGCGCACACCGCGGCCAGCGCGCCATGGTCGGTCAGCGCGACCGATCCGTTCCGAAGACCTCCGACTAATCCCGCGATCATCACGTCACCTCTTGGTGCCTCGTATTGTTGATCGCGGAACGGGTGCCGGTGGCGGCGAGTGAGCCATAATCCGGCAGACCATGAGCCCGGCCTCCGGTTTGCTCGCCAAAGACCGCATCATCGCGCCGCCGGGATTCAACCGGTGGCTGGTGCCGCCAGCCGCCCTGGCCATCCATCTGTCGATCGGGATGGCCTACGGCTTCAGCGTGTTCTGGCTGCCGCTCAGCCGCGTCGTCGGCATCACGGCGTCGACGCCGGACGACTGGAAGATCAGCACGCTCGGCTGGATGTACACCCTGTTCTTCGTGATGCTCGGCTCGTCGGCCGCGGTGTTCGGCCCGTGGGCCGAGCGCGAAGGCCCGCGCAAGGCCGGGGTCGTTGCGGCGTGCTGCTGGGGCGGCGGCTTCTTCATCTCCGCGCTCGGCGTCTATCTGCACCAGGTGTGGCTGCTGTGGCTCGGGTCGGGCGTCATCGGCGGCTGCGGCCTCGGACTCGGCTACATCTCGCCGGTCTCCACGCTCATCAAGTGGTTCCCCGATCGCCGCGGCATGGCCACCGGCCTCGCCATCATGGGCTTCGGCGGCGGCGCGATGATCGGCACGCCGCTGGCCGACGCGCTGATGCGCCGCTTCTCGACGCCCGACCTCGGTTGGCGTCTGGCAGACCTTCGTCGTCATGGGCGCGATCTACTTCGTGGCGATGATGGCCGGCGCGTTCGGCTATCGCCTGCCTCCGCCCGGGTGGACTCCCGCGGGGTGGACACCGAAGGAGCGAGCGCGTCACGGCGCGCGTCACCCACAGCGTGCCCGCCGCAGGTGGCGTGGAGAACGCCGCAGTTCTGGCTGCTGTGGTCGGTGCTGTGCCTGAACGTGAGCGCCGGCATCGGCGTGCTCGGCATGGCCTCGCCGATGATTCAGGAGATGTTCCAGGGCCGCGTGACGCCGTCGGCGGCGGCCGGATTCACCGGCCTGCTCAGCCTGTTCAACATCGGCGGGCGCATCTTCTGGGCCTCGCTCTCCGATCGCATCGGACGCAAGGCCACCTACGCGGTCTTCTTCGTGCTCGGCATCGCCCTGTACGCGCAGCATCCCGACGCTGGCCGCGGCCGGCAACCTGCCGCTGTTCGTCGCCACGTTCTGCGTGATCCTGACGATGTACGGGGGCGGGTTCGCGACGATCCCGGCGTACCTCGCGGATGTCTTCGGTGTCGGGCACGTCAGCGCCATCCACGGGCGGCTGCTCACGGCGTGGTCCACCGCCGGCATCCTGGGGCCGGTGCTGGTGAACTACATCCGCGAGTTCCAGATCGCGCGCGGCGTGCCGCGCGGCTGACGCCTATACCTTCACGCTTTACGTGCTCGCGGGGTTCCTGGCGATTGGCCTCCTGTGCAATCTTGCTGTCACGCACGTGCCGGAGCGGCTCTTCACGCTCGAGACTTCCGTCGGCGCCATGCCCGCGCCCGCTCCAACGAGCCGGCCCCTCGACGTGGGCCGCGCCGCCGCACTGGGCGCTGACCGCGCTGGCCTGGCTGCTGGTCGGCGTGCCGCTGGCCTGGGGCGTGACGCGCACGCTCGGCCTGGCGCGGCAACTGTTCTGAGCGCGGCGTCGGCCGCGCGTCGGCCGGCGACCGCTCGCGGAAGTTCTGATAACGTTACGCCGTTCGGCAAGGCAGTCGTCGCTACGCTTGGGAGATTCCAGATGAAGCAGATCCGCACGTTCGCTCTCGCGCTCGCGGTGGCCGCGGCGTTATCGTCGGCGGGGGTGGCCCAGACGCCGGCGCCGACGCTGCCGTACGACCACATTCACCTGAACGTGCCCGACCCGGCTGCGGGCGCCAACTGGTACGAGAAGCACTTCGGCGGGCGCCGGATCACCGAAGCACCGGACCGCCTGATGTTCGGCAGCACCCGCTTCATGTTCCTGAGGAACGCCAGCGCGAAGCCCAGCGCCGGCAGCGCCATCGACCACGTCGGCTTCTCGGTGGCCGATCTCGACGCCAAGATGAAGGAACTGGAAGCGGCCGGCGTGAAGGTCACCACCCCGGCCCGCGACGTGCCGGGGCTGTTCAAGCTGGCCTTCGTCGAGGATCCGTGGGGGACGCGCATCGAGGTCGTGCAGGATCCCGAGCTGCTCGGCCTCCACCACATGCACATGCGCGGGCCCAATCCGGACGAGGCCTTTGCCTGGCTGCTCTCGAACTTCGGTGGCCAGAAGACGCAGCTGAAGGGCCGGATCGACGCGGTGAAGTACAGCGCCGCCGGCTTCAGCGACATGTGGATTCTGATCACCAAGGGTGAAGCGGAGCCGAGCATCGGCCACGCCATCGATCACATCGGCTGGCGCTCGACCGGACCGCTGAACGACACCATCGCCGAGCTGGTGGCCAAGGGCGTGCAGAAGACCAGCGAGCCGCGCCCGTTGTCGCTGCCGAACGGCCCGTCGATCAACTTCGCCTACGTCGCCGGACCCGCCGGCGCTCGCATCGAGCTGGTCGAGCGGCCAGGCCTGAAGCCGGGGCAATAGGAACCCGCATGACCGACGCCAACGAAAGCGTCCGACTGCTGATTAACGCCTGGAAGCTGATGGTTGGCCGCCTGCCGGAGGGCCGCATCCACCATGCGGACGGTGCGGCCAGCTGCATCGGCCATGTCCCGCTCCCGTTCTTCAACTTCTCGATGAACGATCGACCGCTCACCGATGCCGCGGACGTGCGGCGCTTCTTCGAAGCGGTCGATCGGGCAAACGCCTCCTGCGCCCATCCAACCATGATTGCCTTGTGCGAGGACTGGGCGCCGGCGGAATGGGAGCAGGCGGCCAGGGACCATGGGCTGGCCACCATGATGCAGCTGACCGGGATGGAGACCGACCAGGTGCTGCCGCCGCGGCGGCCGCCACCGGCCCTCGAACTGCGCCGGGTCACCGATGACGCGACGGCTCGAGATCTGGCGACGATCAACGCGCACGCCTACGGGATGCCGCCCGAGATGTTCGACTGCATCAGCAACATGCATCTCTGGCACGACGACTCGCTGGCGTTCGTCGGTTACGCCGACGGGCGCGCGGTGACCAGCGCGGCGGCCCTGCCCGTCGACGGGACGGTCTACATCGCGCTCGTCGCGACGATGCCGGACGCACACGGCAACGGCTATGCGGAGGCCGTGATGCGTCAGGCGATTTCGGCCGGGCAGCAGGCGATGGGCGTGACGCGCACCACGCTCCACGCGACGGACATGGGGCGGCCGGTCTACCAGGCCATGGGCTACGCGCCGAGCGCGCGATTCGCGGTGCTGGCGCGGGCCGACGCGCACTGACGCGCGCCGGCCGGCCAGCCGCCTGCTATTTCTGACCGAGCCCGCGCGCCCACTCTTCGAGTGATGTCGGCCTGATGCCGAACTCGCGCGCGTTGCCGTCGATGTCGGCGTTGTAGCCGACCCGCTCGAACCACTCGAGCATCAGGGCGAAGTCCTCGCTGTTCTTGCGGACTTCGGAGATCGGAATCTGCACGAACTGAATCGCCCGGCCAAGGCCCGCCGACAGCGCCGCGGCCGCCTCGGGCATCGTCCGCGCGTCGCCGGCGATGTCGATCTCGCGGCCGTTCAGCTCGTCGGCGCTGGTGAACGCCAGGGCGCCGTACTGGCCGATGTCCTTCACCGCAATCATCTGCAGTGTCGTCGTCGGCGCGAGCGCTGCGTGCAGGGTGTCGCCGTGGAGGAACCAAGCGCTCGCCAGGTTCTCCATGAAGAAGACCGGGCGGATGATGACGGTGGACGGGAAGCCGAGGCCCCGCACGGTGTCCTCGACGCGGGACTTGTTGTCGAAGTGCGGGATGCCGGTCTCGCGGTGCGCCGATCCCACCGAGGCGTAGACGAAGTGCTGCACGCCAGCTTCCTTCGCGATCGTCGCGAAGCGCTTGCCCTGTTCCTCTTCCTTCTCGACGCCGGCTTCCCACGTGTTCTGCACGCCGTAGGCGCCCCACGCGCCGGCCAGCGCCGCCTTCAGCGACGCCGGATCGTCGAGATCGCCCTTGACGATCTGCGCGCCGCTCGCGGCCAGGGCCCTGGCGGCATCGCTGTCGGGCTTGCGGGTCAGCGCCCGGATGGTGAATCCCTTGCCGGCAAGCGCGCGGGCGGTGGCGCCGCCCTGCTGGCCGGTGGCGCCGGAAATCAGTACTACGCGGTCACTCATGGTGCTTGGTCTCCTGTGAAAGACTCCGGCCCAGCGTCCGGCACAACTCGCCGAGGCGCTGCTGGTTCTCTGCGGACAGCGCGCCGAACAGCCGGACGATGCGGCGCGCGTGGGCGGGGAAGATGCGGCGGATGAGCCGGCGGCCCTCCGGCGTGAGCGAAACGTCGATCACGCGCCGATCGTCGGCGCGGCGGGTGCGCCGGACGAGCCCGCGTTTCTCGAGGTTGTCCACCACCGTGGTCACGTTCGAGCCGCTGCGGAGCAGCTTGGCGCCGAGCTCGCCCTGGCACATCGCGCCGCGGTGGAGCAGGGCCTCGAGGACGCCGAACTGGCCCAGGGTCAGCCCCTCGGCGGCGACGTGCCGGCTGAGATCCGCCGACACGCTGTCGGTGGCCCGCATCAGCTTGATGAACGTGTCGAGCGCGCGCTCTTCAGCCGGGGTGCCGCGGTAGTGTGAGCCCATCTATTCGATCTCGAATACTTCGATATCGAATCATTGAGGGCGCGCCGGTGTCAAGGACGCCCGATTCCGGCTCACTTCCGCTGCTCGACCTCGGCGATGAACGCCCGGGCTTCCTTGATCACGTCATCGGTGATCCCCATGTGCCCGCGGTCGGTGAAGTGGACGAAGCGGTGGTAGACGCCGTGCGCCTCGAGCTTCCCGGCCATGTCGATGGCCTGCTGCACCGGCACCGACTTGTCGTCGTCCGAGTGGATGACCAGGATCGGCTTGTTACCCGGGCCAACGTGCGTCATCGGCGAGGCCAGCGCGCGCGCCTCCTCGACGTTGCCGGTGACCGGCGTCCACAGGTTGCCCCACGACAGGGAGTTCAGTTCATAGGTCGCGGCAACGCTGATCACCGCGCGGACGTCGGTGCGCGCCTTGTCCCAGCCGCCCACTCTCGGGAAGCTGCCCTCGCCCAGGGTCGCCACCAGCGACACCATCTGGCCGCCGGCCGACTGTCCAATCAGATACACGCGTTCGGGATCGATGCGGTACTCGTCCGCGTGCGCATGGATCCAGCGGATGGCGCACAGCAGGTCGAGATACGGCGCCGGCGCCGGCGAGCCGCCCACCAGCCGGTAGTCGATCGACATCGCGAAGAAGCCGAACTCGGCCCACTGCGCCACCTTGATGCTGCTCGCGTCGGCGCGATTGCCTGCTCGCCATCGTCCGCCGTGGACCGAGATGATCGCCGGCTTCAGCGCCGGCCCGTCGGGATACGAGAGGTTGGCCAGCAGGGCCGAACCCTCCACGCGTCCGTAGATGACATCGGTCCTGGTGACGACGGGCGCGCTCGGCTGCGCCAGCGCGGCCTCCGCAACGAAGCAGGCCAGGACGATCCCGAGCAGTGTGATTCGAGGCATCAGCTCTCCTTCCTCAACAGCACCGCGCCTTGCGGTCGAAGATCACCGCGGGGCCTCGGGCGTCGAAGTGCTCGACAATGCGATCGCGCCGCTTGAGCAGGGCGGTGATCTCGTCGGCGTTCAGCGAATCGCCGACGGCGCGGCGCACGTTGCCCTGATTCAGGGCACGCATGCGATCGAGCAGCCGGCGCTCGACCTTCGACAGGTTGTCCGGGCTGCGCGGCGCCGGGTTCATCCGAAACGCTCTGGAGTGGTCGATCATCCAGATGCTCCAGCCCTTGTCGATGAGCAGATTCCCGAGGTTGCGATCGACGTTGGCGATCAGCTGGTCGAACAGCCGGGTGGTCCACATCTGCTGGTTCCAGTCCTCGGAGTCCGGGGACGAGCGTTTGCCGCGGTAGCGCTCCTGCTCGTCCATCAGCACATCGTCCACCCACCAGGTGAACGAGGCGGCCTTGGTGGCGTGCCGGCGCTCGACGGTGGTCGGAACCATGCCGATCTGGAGCAGCCGGTCGACCCGGTAGGCGGCGACGTTGAAGCGCCAGCTGTCCTTGAAGTTGAACTCGGTGCCCTTGGGGGTCTCGAACACCGCGCGGGCTTCGTCAACCATCTGGATGCTCGCGTCGTGTGTGTGCACGTCATCCGAGAGCGTCACCCGCAGCGTCTGGGTGACGCCCTTCGCCGCGGGTCGCGTGCGGACGATGCGGGCCGTCTTCAGGAACGCCTCGCGCTCGGCATCGGTCACCAGGGTGGGGACCGGTGAGGCGACGGGCGAGGCGCCCTGGCCCTGACCCGTCAGCGCGACGGGCAGCAGCAGGGCGCAGAGCGCAAAGGCGAGCCAGGATGAAACGGCCGATCGGGGCGAGCGAGAGACTGTCATATCGTCTTCTCCGCGGGTCCGAAGCTGGCGGTACGCGATGCCGGGGACGCCATTCTAGCCTCGGCGCCCGGCGGGCGGAAGGTCCTGACTCGCCCCGGGCGTCCTCGGCTACTTCGGGTCGGCCCCGACGATCGAGGCGCGCCCCCGAGGGGCACGGTCGAACATCATGTCAGCGCCGCCGCGGTCGAAGTGCTCGACGATGCGATCGCGACGTTGCAGCAGCGTGGTGATCTGCGCCGGCTCGAGGAAGTCGCCCACCGCATGCTTCAGGTCGTCCGCGTTCAGCTGTCGCAATCGCTCCAGCAGCCGCCGCTCCACCTTCGACAGGTTGCCTGGCACGGCCGGCGCCGGATTGGTCCGGAACGCCCTGGAGTGATCGATCATCCAGATTGCCCACTGCTTGTCGATCAGCAGATTGGTCAGGTTCCGATCGGCGTTGGCAATCAGTTGGTCGAACAGACGCGTGGTCCACATCTGCTGGTTCCAGTCGGCGGTGTCCGGCGCTGACTGCCTGGTGCGCAACCGCTCCTGCTCGTCCATCAGCACCTCGTCCAGCCACCAGGTGAACGACGCCGGCTTGTTCCGGTAACGGCGCTCGATCGACGGTGGCGTCATCCCCAGTTCCAGCAGGCGGTCGATGCGGTACGCGGCGACGTTGAAGCGCCAGCTGTCCTTGAAGTTGAGCTCCGTGCCATACGGTGTTTCGAACCGCGCCTTGGCTTCCTCGATGGTCTGGACGCTGGCGTCGTGTGTGACCACGCCGTCGGTGAGGGTGATGCGCAAGGTGTTGGTGACCCCCTTGCCTGCGGCTCGCGCGCGGACGATGCGCGCCTTCTCGAGGAAGGCCTCACGGTCGGCGTCGGTCGTGAGCGTGGCTGAGGGCGCGCCGGCAGTCTCGCGCGACGGCGTCTGGCCGATCAGCGAGACCGGCAGCAGCAGGGCGATGAGCAAAGCTGTCAGCAGGGGGGAGTGCGGCGAACATTTCGAGCGAGGGGCGGCGACCATCGTCTCAGATCTACGGTGCCGGCGCGGTCATCGACTGCCGTACGTCGATGAGCGCCTGCTGGCTGACTCTCAGCGTGCCTTCCTGTGGCCGATCCAGATCCACGACCAGCGCGATGACGGCGGAGAAGGCGAAGGCCACGGCAATCACGGCGAGCGATCGATCGGTGCCGACCAGACCCGAGTGATACCCCATCGCCCCCAGCGAGAGCACAGCGATCGTGAACAGGACCGCCCAGATGGTGCCGGGGATGCGATTCCTCAGGCCGGCGGTCAGCCGCTTGGCGTGCAGATCGATCACCTCGTTGAGCGACTCGACGAAGAGACCGACGACAATCGAATTGGGGTGCTGCTGTCCCACGGCCACGGCCCGCGTCCACAACTGCGCCTGTACCTCCTCCGCCCGCCGGAGGGCTGCCGCCAGGTCGCCCGACTGTACGGCCTCCAACCGCGCATCGACGTAGTCGCGGAGAAGTCCCCGCACCTCGTCTCTCCCGTCTGGCAGCATCGCCGCGCGCAGGTAGGTCGTCCCGATCGCGTTCGCCTCGTCGAGGACCAGCAATTTCCTGGTGTCGAAGCGCGAAGCCGCCATCCCGAAGGTGAAGGCCAGCATGAAGGCCAGCAGCCCAAGCGTCGATCCCACCATCGCGCCGACGGGCGCGTCCTTCTCCCGCTCGGAGCGCCTGTGCCTGAAGCGGCCCAGACGATAGCCGCCTTCGATCGACAGCAGGACGAGCACGAGGATGACGAGAGACAGCCCCCACAGGGGCAGCGCATCGAGGACGGTCGTGTTCCGCATGATCTTCGCGAGGACCTGGGAGAAAGGATGAGCGGGGCATTCACCGCGCTCGTGATCGGTCGTGTGCGAGCCGAGTATAGCTTGCCCAGCCCGGCTAGCCGACACTTCTGTATACTCGAATACACCATGGCCGGTGACGCCCACGAGCGCTCTGAAGTCCTGACCATCCGTGTGCCGCGGGAACTCGGCCAGCGGCTGGCCCGCGAGGCGCGTCGGCAGCGCCGGAGCCGGAGCGCCGTGGCGAGAGATCTGCTGGCCGGGTCGCTCGAAGAGGGCATGGAGCGCGACCTGCAGTCCGAGGCCCGGCGGCAATCACTACTGGTCCGGGACCGGAAGTCGGAGAAGGACGCCCTGAAGATCGTCAGCGACCTCGCGGACCTGCGCGGATGGAAGTGAACCGTGGCGACGTCGTGGTGATCGCCACGCGCGGGGCGTACACCAGCAAGCCGCGGCCCGCACTTGTGGTCCAGTCGGATCTGTACAACGACACCCACGCCAGCGTCACCATCTGCCCGGTGACATTCGACTGCGTCGATGCGCCGCTGTTCCGCATCGCATTGCCGCCGGGATCACGCACCGGACTGCGGGTCCCCTCTCAAGTGATGGTGGACAAGGTGGTGAGCGTGCCGCGCGAGTCCATCGGCCGCATCGTCGGGCATTGTTCCGGCGAGGAGCTGGACACGGTGGCGGAGGCGTTGCGCGCCTGGCTGTCGCTCTGACCGCGTGCGGGGGAGGACCTTTGCCCCTGCCTACCCGATCGCCACCCGCGCGTTCCTGAAGATCCGCATCCACGGGCTGTCCTCGCGCCAGTCCTCGGGGTGCCACGACAGCTGCACCGTCCGGAACCCGCGCTCCGGGTGCGGCATCAGGATTGTGAACCGCCCGTCGGCCGTGGTCAGCGACGTCAGCGCATCCGGCGAGCCGTTGGGGTTGAGCGGATACGTGGTGGCCGGCCGGCCGTAGTTGTCCACGTAACGCGCCGCGACGATGACGCGCCCGCGCTCCGCCGGGTCGTCGAACGTCGCCTGGCCCTCGCCGTGGGCGATGGCCACCGGGATCCGGCTGCCGGCCATCCCGCGGAAGAACAGCGACGGGCTCTCGACAATCTCCATCGTCACGAAGCGCGCCTCGAACTGCTCCGAGGGGTTCTTGAGGAACTTCGGCCAGTCGGCCGCCCCAGGGATCAGGGACTTCAGCTCGGCCATCATCTGGCAGCCATTGCACACGCCCAGCGCGAAGCTGTCGGGTCGCGCGAAGAAGCTGGCGAAGTCGTCGCGCACGCGCGGGTTGAAGAGCACCGACTTGGCCCAGCCGCCACCGCCGCCCAGCACGTCGCCGTAGGAGAAGCCGCCGCAGGCGGCGTAGCCGGTGAAGTCCGCGAGCGTGACACGGCCAGCCGCGAGGTCGCTCATGTGGACGTCGTAGGCGTCGAAACCGGCGCGCGTGAAGGCCGCGGCCATCTCGACCTGGCCGTTGACGCCCTGCTCGCGCAGGATGGCGATCTTGGGCCGCGCGCCGCGCGCGATGAACGGCGCCGCGACGTCCTCCTCCGGGTCGAAGGTGAGCACCGGCGAGAGGCCGGGGTCCGACGCGTCGAGAATCCGGTCGTACTCCTGCTGCGCCAGCGCCGGATTGTCGCGCAGCCGCTGCATCTGCCAGGTGGTCTCGCTCCACGCGCGGTGGAGCTCCACGCGGCTGGCGCGGAACGCGGGCGCATCAGCGTGGCGCCGCACCGTCACGTGGTCGTCGGCCGTCGGCGCGCCGACGACCATCCCGTCCAGCCCATGACGACGCAGAATCTCCAGCGCCCGCTCGCGGTGGTCGTCGCGCACCTGCAGCACGACGCCCAACTCCTCGGCAAACAGCCACGCCAGCAGTTCGGCCGTGCCGGCCGCCGCGCTCGACGCGTCGATCGCGAGACCGGTGTGCCCCGCGAAGGCCATCTCGGCGAGGGTGACGAAGAGGCCGCCGTCCGATCGGTCGTGGTAGGCCAGCACGAGCCCGGCGCCGCGGAGCTCCGCAAGTGCGGCGTAGAGGGCGCGAACCCGTGCGGGATCGTCCACGTCTGGCGCCTCGTGTCCGATCTGTCCGAACACCTGCGCCAGAATCGAGCCGCCGAGTCGTGAACGGCCGCCGGCGAGGTCGACCAGCAGCAGGGATGTGGGGCCGACGTCCGTCCGCAGCTGCGGCGTCCAGGTGCCGCGTACGTCCGCGCACGGGCCGAAGGCCGACACGATCAGCGAGACCGGGCCGATGACGTCGCCGGCGCGGCCGCTCTCGTTCCAGCGCGTGCGCATCGACATCGAGTCCTTGCCGACGGGAATGGCGACGCCGAGCGCAGGGCACAGCTCGAGCGCCACCGCCTTCACCGTGTCGAACAGCGCCGCGTCCTCTCCGGGGGCGCCCGCGGCCGCCATCCAGTTGGCCGAGAGCTTGACGCGGTTGAGCGCATCCACGGGCGCGGCAGCCAGGTTCGTGAGCGCCTCGGTGACGGCCATGCGGCCCGACGCCGGGCCGTCGATCACCGCCAGCGGCGTGCGCTCGCCCATGGCGAACGCCTCGCCGGCGTTGCTGTCGAAGGACATCAGCGTGGCGGCGCAGTCGGCCACCGGCACCTGCCACGGACCCACCATCTGGTCGCGCGAGCAGAGCCCGCCCACCGTGCGGTCGCCGATCGCGATCAGGAAGGTCTTGTCAGCGACGGCCGGATGCCGGAGGACGCGGCCGACCGCGTCCTCGAGCGTGATGCCGTCGAGGTCGACGGGAACGAGCGCCCGCCGTACGCGGCGCACGTCGCGGGTCATCCGCGGCGGCTTGCCGAGGAGCGCCGGCAGATCCATGTCCACCGGCAGGTTACCGAACAGCGGGTCGCGCACCTCGAGCCGGTGGTCGTCGGTGGCGACACCCACCACGGCGAACGGGCAGCGCTCGCGCTCGCAGAGCGCCGTGAACAGGTCGAGCTGCTCTGGCGCGATCGCCAGCACGTAGCGCTCCTGCGCCTCGTTCGACCACACCTCGCGCGGCGACATGCCCGGCTCCTCGTTCGGAGCGGCCCGCAGGTCGATCTCGGCGCCGCGCCCGGCGCCATGGGCGAGTTCCGGCAGCGCGTTCGACAGGCCGCCCGCGCCGACGTCGTGGATGGAGAGGATTGGGTTACGGTCGCCGAGCCCCCAGCAGCGGTCGATCACTTCCTGCGCGCGGCGCTGGATCTCGGCGTTGCCGCGCTGCACCGAGTCGAAGTCCAGATCCGCGGTGTTGGCGCCCGTGGCCATCGACGAAGCGGAGCCGCCGCCCATGCCGATCAGCATCCCGGGGCCGCCGATCTGGATCAGCAGCGCGCCCGGCGGGATGCCCGCCTTCTGCGCGTGCTGGTCGCGCACGGCGCCGACGCCGCCCGCAATCATGATCGGCTTGTGGTAGCCATGCGTGGTGCCGGCCACCTCCTGCTCGAAGGTCCGGAAGTAGCCGCCAAGGTTCGGGCGGCCGAACTCGTTGTTGAACGAGGCCGCGCCGATCGGGCCGTCGATCATGATCGACAGCGGCGACGCGATGCGCTCGGGCCGCGCCTCGGGCCCTTCCCACGGCCGCTCGAAGCCCGGGATGCGGAGGTGCGACACCGAGAAGCCGCACAGGCCGGCCTTCGGCTTCGCGCCCCGCCCGGTCGCCCCTTCGTCCCGGATCTCGCCGCCCGACCCGGTGGCCGCGCCGGCGAAGGGCGAGATCGCCGTCGGATGGTTGTGCGTCTCCACCTTCATTACCGTGTGCGTCAGGTCGTCGGTGGAGGTATAGCGGGCGGTGTCCGGCTCCGGCAAGAATCGCGGCACCACGCGGCCTTCCATTACCGCGGCGTTGTCCGAGTACGCCGAGACGGTGCCCTGCGGGTTGGCTTTGTGGGTCTCGCGAATCATCGCGAACAGCGACTGCGGCTGTGGCTCGCCGTCCACCACCCACGACGCGTTGAAGATCTTGTGCCGGCAGTGCTCCGAATTCGCCTGCGCGAACATCGTCAGTTCGACGTCGGTCGGGTTGCGGCCGGCCGTCGTGAAGTAGGCGACCAGGTAGTCGATCTCGTCGGGCGCCAGCGCCAGGCCGAAGCGCGTGTTGGCCTCGTCGATCGCGCCGCGCCCCTGCGCGAGCACGTCGACAGACGTCAGCGGCTTCGCGGCGACGTGACGGAAGAGCGCGGCCGTCTCCTCGAGCGACGTCACCACCGCTTCGGTCATGCGATCGTGCAGCAGCGGCATGATGCCCGCCAGGTCTCCGTCGCCGCCGATGTAGTAGGCCGTCGCGCGCTCGACCCGCGTCACGGCATCCATGCCGCAGCGGCGGACGATGTCGGTGGCCTTCGACGACCACGGCGAGATGGTCCCGACCCGCGGCGTCACGAGGACCAGCCGCGTGCCCTCCGGCTCGGGCGGCGCCGCCGGCCCGTGGGCCAGCAGGCGTTCCAGGTCGGCGAGCTCCCCGGGCGTGAGGTCCCGTGCCGTCTCCACCAGGTGCCAGAAGCATGCGGCGGCCACTTGCAGGGTGGCGGTGCGCGATGCGAGAGCACCGTTGAGCTTTTCGAGGCGGAAGGCGGAGAGCGCCCGGCTTCCGCGGAGATTCAGGAAGGACATCCGAAGGGAATTGTACCCTGCTGCCGTTCAACAGGTCCGCAGGTTCAGCCCGTCTGGCTACCTCGCGGTGGCGGCCTTGGTGCGATCGACGACCACCGCACCGCCCTTCATCACCCAGCGCACCTTGTCGATCAGGACGGTGACGTCGGCCAGCGGATCGCCATCGACAGCGACGATGTCGGCGAAGTAGCCGGGCGCCAGCGCGCCGAGTGTCTTCTCCTGCCCGAGCAGTGCCGCCGGGATCGTCGTCGCCGAGGCCAGCGCCTGCCGCGGCGTCATCCCGGCCTTGACCAACCAGGCGAGCTCGCGGGTGTTCTGGCCGAACATCGTGTAGACCGCATCCGAGCCCATGCCGATCCTGACGCCCGCCTTCACCGCGCGCCGGAGGGCGTCGAGGTTCTTCTCGATGTAGGCGCGCAACGGGGGAATGGTGTCGTCGGCGAATCCGAACTCGTCCCTGGCATCGAGGTAGTAACGATTGTGATCGACGGTCGGCACCCACACGGTACCGCGCCTGACCATCTCCGCCAGCGTCTCGTCGTCCAGGTCGATGCCGTGCTCGATGGAGTCGGCACCCGCCCGCACGGCGTCTTTCACACCGGAGGGGCCATAGGAATGAATCGCGATCGGGCGCCCCGCCGCGTGCGCGGCGTCCACGGCCGCCTTCATCTCGTCGAAGGTCAGCGTCTGCGTCGTGTCGACGCTCTGGTAGCTGCCGCGCGAGCCGTACACCTTCACCCAATCGGAGCCCGCCGCCACGCGCGCCGTCGCCAGTTGCGCGTAGTCGGGCGTGGGGGCGCCGTTGCGCGGCGCCGACAGCCCCTGGCCGGCGACGAACATCCGCGGCCCGATCATCCGGCCCATGTTGATCAGGTCGCGCATTGCGTAGTCGGTCTCGTTCGAAGCGCCCAGATCGCGGACCGTCGTCACGCCGCTCTCGAGCGTGCGCATCGCGTTGTCGGCAGCGAGCACGACCGTCACCCCGGCCGGGCGCCGCGGCTGGTTCAACGGCCGGGTGCCGGGCGCACGATCCCAGAAGTAGGTCAGGTGCGTGTGGAGGTCGATCATCCCGGGGATCACCGTGAACCGGCGCAGGTCGATGACCTCGACGCCCGCCGGAGGCGCGTCCGTGCCAACCGCGACGATGCGGTCGTTGTCGATGACGATGACCGCATTTGTCACGACCTTGCCGGCAGCATCGATCGCCTTGCCGGCGCGAATCGCCTTCGTCGCCGCCTCGGCGGGAGCGAGCGACATCCACCACGCGATGGCGAGGACGATGATCGTTCGAGTCATGGCTGCCGGATTGTATGACGTCCTCGCCTCGAGGACGTCGCCTCGTCCGGAGGCGTGTGGTACCGTGCCTGGAGGAGTTCTTATGACCCGTTCGTGGTTGGCGGCCGTTCTCGTGATGCCATTGGCCCTGGGCACCGTTCATCCCACCGTCATGTCGGCCCAGGATGCGCCGACGCTTGCCGGCCGATGGACCCTGAACCGCGCGCTCAGCCAGTTCCCGCGCGAGGCCGGATTCAACGCCGACTGGCTCGCCCATTCCAATTCCAGTGGCGACTCGACGCCCACCCCCGGCGGGCAGAGTCAGGGTGGCGCGCCGAGCGGCGGCAACCGCACGTCGTTCCCGGTCAGCCGCGTCAGCCGCGAGGATTCCATGCGGAACGCGCTGCTGACGAACGAGGCGCGCGACCCAGCGGCGGTCCTGGCGATCACCGAGACCGCCACCGAGGTCGCGATCACCCCCGACAAGGGCGTGGCGCGCACGTTTCATCCCGCCGGCAGGGAAGAGGTCGTGCAATCCGGTGAGGTGACGATCACCGCGACGTCCACACGCGAAGGGGGGCGTCTGATCGTCCGCTACAAAGTGAACCAGACGCAGGAACTCCGCTACACCTACTCGCGCGTCGCCAGCCCGCCGCAGCTCGTCGTCGAGGTGCAGTTCCTCGAGCGCGGCAAGGGAGAGATCATCAAGCGGGTCTACGAGCCGGAACGGCCGGCCGAAGCGCCCGTCGCCGCGGCCGCTCCCGGCCAGGCGGCGGCGTCCGCGCCTGCGGCCACCGCAGCCCCGGCACCGCGCCAGGAGGGCGTGCCGGCATCCGGCGGCCGAGGCGCCGCCCAGGATTACGACCGGCAGCCGGACGCCCAGTTCAAAGGGCTCAGCACGCTCGGGGTCGTGGTCGAAGGC
The DNA here is from genome assembly GCA_963721715.1 of uncultured Acidobacteriota bacterium. Classification (GTDB taxonomy): domain Bacteria; phylum Acidobacteriota; class Vicinamibacteria; order Vicinamibacterales; family UBA2999; genus VFZN01. The sequence continues at coordinate 291,793 of CAVRKI010000002.1, forward strand.
CTTGGCACGCAGGCCACGACCTGCGGCCTGCGGCAGGAGGCGATCGAATCAGCGGTGGTGAAGCAGCTCACGGGAGCGGGTCTCAAGGTCGCTCTCAACGCGGACGAGGATACGTATCTGTACGTCAGCGTGATGACCGCGACGTTGGGGAACGGCATGTGCCTCTCGCGCTACGACGCCACCCTCTACACCCACACCACCGCCGCCCTCGGATATCACCCGGCACCGGTGCTCGTGGACGTCTCGCTGATGCACAAGGGCAGTCTCGCCGCCGGCGCCTCCGCCGCGCACGCCGAGTCGGTGATGAAGGGATTGCAGGACTACGTCGGGCAGATCACGACCCGGATCCGCGCCGCCAACCAGTAGCCTTCGCCGCGGTCCATGATGCGCAGAACACACGTCGTGCTCGTGCATCCGGAGATTCACTGGAACACGGGCAACGCGGGCCGGACCTGTCTGGCGACCGGCGCCACGCTGCACCTGGTGGAGCCGCTGGGTTTTTCGCTCGACGAGCGTCAGGTCAAGCGCGCCGGCCTGGACTACTGGGCGCACGTCGACCTGCGCGTCTGGCCGGGATGGGAGGCTTTCGAGCGCGAGCTGCCCTCGCTTGGCGAACCCTACTTCTTTTCGACGAAGGCCCGGCGCCTCCTCTGGGATGCGCCGCTCGGGGCACCAGAGAATGTGGTCCTGATCTTCGGCCGCGAGACGGCCGGACTGCCCCCGGAGCTGCTGGAGCGTTTCCGGGACCGGTTAGTCACGATACCGATCGAGTCCCCGCACGTGCGCTCGCTGAACCTGTCGACGAGCGTCGCGCTCGCGGTGTACGAGGTGCTGCGGCAGCGCCGATGAGGACATTTTCGAGCGCCGTTCCCATGGGAGCCTTGCCCACGCCGCCGGCGGTCCGTTTGGGGCTAGACCTTGAGCACCAGCCCGCGCCGGTGCAGGATCGCCAGGATCGCGAACCACGCCAGCACGAAGCACACCGCGTAGGCCAGAGAGGCGTTCCGCGGCTCGAGCCAGCCGGCGAACAATGCGCGGTAGGTGGCCTCCTGCAGCGACATCTCGCCGCCGCCGTCGTCCACGCGCACCAGTGCCGCCATCGTCTTGGCCATCATCCCCGAACCCACGAACGCCACCAGCGGGTTGGTGCCATAGATGACGAAGAACCGCGCCCAACGCGTGAACCCCTGGGCGTCGGTGAACCAGAGGATCACGGCGAGCACTGTCGCCGCGACGCCACCGGTGAACAGCACGTAGCTCGACGTCCACAGCGCCTTGTTGATCGGGAACGACCAGTTCCACATCAGGCCGAGCATCATCGCCAGCGCCCCCGCCGCGAACAGCCCGCTCAGGCGCTCGTGCAGCGGCCGCGCGGCGCCGAGCCAGCCCCCGGTGAACACCCCGAGCATCACCGTGCCGATCGCCGGCAGCGTGGAGAGCACGCCCTCGGGATCCCAGGTGCGCGACTGCCGCCAGAGATGTCCGTCGAGCAACGCGCGATCCACCCACGCCGCCAGGGTCTTGCCCGGCTCGTCCAGCCAGTCCGCGCCGATTCCCGCCTGCCCCGGCACCGGGAGCAGCGTCATCGCGAACCAGTAGCCACAAAGCAGCGCGGCGAGGGTCCCCACCTGCTGCTTCAGCGTCGCCCGCTGGGTGAGGAGTGCGCCGAACAGGTAGGCCACGCCGATCCGCTGCAGCACGCCCGGGATGCGGATCTCGGTGAACTGCGTGAGGGGCGTGAACGGGAAGGCGTGCAGCAGCAGGCCGCAGAGCACGATCAGCGCGGCGCGGCGCAGCACCTGCCGCACCAGCGCGCCCTCGTCGTCGCCTCGCGCGCGACGCGCCTCGCGTGACAGGTGGGTCGTGACGCCGACGATGAAGAGGAAGAACGGGAAGATGAGATCGGTCGGCGTCCACCCGTGCCACGCGGCATGCGCCAGTGGCGGATAGACCGCGTCCCAGCTCCCCGGGTTGTTCACCAGGAGCATCGCGGCCACGGTCATGCCGCGGAAGGTATCGAGTGCGAGGAGGCGTTCGCGGGAGGACGTCATCGCGGCGTCTGGTCCACCCTGTCGATGGCGCGGCGATCGGTCTCGTCTCAGCGGAGTTCGGTGAGGCTGACGTCGAGCACCCGCGACCCCCGGGGAGACTGCTGCCACTGCACGAGGATTGGACTCTGGTAGGTGCCTTCGACGATGCCGTGGCTGCCGTCGGCGCGTTCCGACACCAGCAGGCTGACGGAGCGGCGCATCCGGAAGAATCGCGAGGCGGGCACGGCCAGCGTGCGCGCCAGGAGCCGCTCGACGACCGAGCCGCGCAGCCTGAGCGTGTCGAGTCCGACGTTCATCACCCGGACGAAGTCGTACTTGGCGTAGCCCAGCGTCTTCGACGGCACCGCCCGCGGATCCTTCATCGCGCTGTGGTACTGCTTGGCCACGAACGACAGCGGATTGCGCAGCACCTCGGCGAGGTCGTGCTTCATCAGCAACGTTTCGTACTCGTTGACGGTGACCGCCGAGTGGCGCTCGGCCGGATCCAGCGTGATGTGGAGCCGGCCCTTGCCGACCCCCGCCCGCGCGACGAAGTCGGACAGCGCCTCCGAGATCCCCAGACGCGGGTCCTTGAGGTTCACCGAATCGATCGGATGGGCCGAGATCGGCACCTCGATGCGGGTGCGGGTGACCTGACGCTCCTCGCGGAAGCCGAACATGCGGGTCACACGGCTGCGCGGCCGCTCGCCGACCACGCCGTCCAGGTCGACGAAGCAGACCGCCTCGCCCGGCCGGTTGGGACGCGTGACGCAGGGGCGCAGGCCGCTGGCCATGAATGCCAGGTGCGAGTCGGCGTTCTTCGGTTCGACCGCCCGCTGCTCGTCGCCAAGGTCCTCGCGGCGGTGCAGCTGGTCGTGCTCGTAGCCAGCCCCTTCCGGAAAGACCGTGCGGAACGCCTCGACGTAGGTCGAGACCCGCTGAAGGTTCAGCCGCGCCGAAATGCTGCGATCGAGGAACCCGGCCGTCGTGTGGGACGACCAGTAGAGGCACTGCGGGTAGGCGGCGAGCGCCTCGTGCTCGGCGGGGAATCGAGAGCGCATCTCGACCACCTCGAAGCGAGCCTGGGGTGCCACTTCCAGGATGAGATCCAACGGTCTCGAACTCATGGCCTAAGGCAGAGTAGCACAGCCTCCCCCCATGCCGCCGTGGCCGGGCGCCGTGCTGACATTCCCTCTAGGATTCACGATTCGTCAAACGGTGCGTGACGCCGACGATCGCGGCAACGAGTTCGGCGGGGTCAACCGGCTTCGAGACATAGGCCTGGAACCCGGCCCCGAGGCTGCGCGCCCGATCGTCGGCACGCGTGTAGCCGGTGAGGGCCAGCGCGGGGAGGCGATCTTCGCGGTCGGCTTCGGCCTCACGAACCTTGCGGATGAGCGCGTAGCCGTCTTCATCCGGGAGCCCGATGTCACTGACCAGGACATCGGGCCGCCTGGTTCTCATGGCCTGGAGCGCATCACTCACTGTCGCGACGGCCTGCACGGTGGCGCCCGCCTGGGTCAACATCAATGACGTCAGCGTGCGGCCGTCGGCGTGATCGTCAACCACGAGGATGCGAAGCCCGTCGAGGGGCGGTACGCCGGCCACGGGCAAGGCCGCTGCCGCGTGCCCGCCGGCCGTGACCGCGCGCTCGGCCGACGCTTCGCGCCGGGCCAGTGGCAGGCGGACGGTGAAGGTGGCGCCACGTCCCTCGCCGTCACTCGCCGCGTGCACGGTGCCGCCGTGCAGCGCCACGAGTTGCCGCACGATGGCGAGCCCAAGACCAAGCCCGGAATGACGTCGCGTCGTGGCCCCATCCGCCTGACGGAAGCGCTCGAACACATGCGGCAGAAATTCGGGACTGATGCCCTGTCCCGTATCGACCACCCTGATCTCCATCTGGTCGTCGTGGGACTCGACGAACACGTTCACCCGTCCTCCCGCAGGGGTGAACTTGACCGCGTTGGCGATCAGATTCCAGACCACTTGCTCGAGACGCCCGGCGTCTCCCCGAACCACGGCGCCCGGCTGGAGGGTCGATGAGACCGTCAGCTGCACCTTGCCCGCCTCGGCCAGCGGTGCGACCGCGCCCAGCGCCGCATCAACCACGGCCATCAGATCGACCGGCTGCGCCTCGATCTGAAAGTGTCCGGCAATGGTCCGGGAGACATCCAGCAGATCGTCGATGATGTGGGCGAGGGCGAGGGTATTGCGCTCGATGGTCGCGATACCTTGTCTGACCCGTTCAGGCGGCAGTTCCATCGAGCCCAGCAGCCGGGCCCATCCGAGCACGGCATTCAAGGGGGTGCGCAGTTCGTGCGACACGGTCGCCAGGAACTCATCCTTCAGCTGGTTGGCCCGCTCGGCGTCTTCGGCCATCGTCTGCGCGTGCACCGTCGCGACGACCAAGCGCTCGTTGACCTCACGCATCTCCGCCATCAGCGCTTCCATGGCCGCCCGCACTTGCGTGGACTCTTCTCTGGCCTGGGCGGCGTCTTCGCGCAGCGTGGCCGTCTCCTCGCGCGCGGCGACCGCGCCTTCCCGCACCGTGGCCGTCCCCTCGCGGGTGGTGACCGCGCCTTCCCGCAGCGTGGTTGTCCCCTCGCGGGCGGTGACCGCGCCTTCTCGCAGCGTGGTCGTCCCCCCGCGGGCGGTGACCGCGCCTTCCTGCTTTCCGAGGGCCGCGGGCGGTTCGCCCGCAGCGGCGACGCGTTTCACCCGCCGATCGGCGCGGGTCGTTTTCATCATGGCGTCGGCCCCTTCGCGCGTCGTCGAAGGGACCTGGCGGAGGTGGGGCTGCCCGTCAGCAGGCCTTCGTAACCCCTGAACGCTTCGCCGATGACAAGGCCCTCATCGGTGATGTCGAACGCGCGCAAATCCTTGCTGTGAGCGCTCCCGCGCACCTTCACGACCGCCATGACGCGCCGCAGTTGTCCCTGCAGTTCGACGTATCGCTGCATGATGATCGCGTCGGTCAGAAAGGCCGTGCCGTGCGGACTGAAGCGAAGGTCCGCATAGCTGTCCTCCAGCTCCGCCGTCATCATCACGGTGATCCCCATTCCCGTGAGCACGGTTACCATGCGATAGAGCGACTCGCGAAAATCCTCGCGGAAGGTCTGGGCGAGCGCCAGTTCGAACCCGGACAGCGAATCGATCACCAGCCGCCGGGCCTTCAATCGGTGGATGGCCTCGATGATCTCGTAGAGCATCTCGTCGATGGAGAGGTCGAGCGGACGCGTCTGGATGGCGCCGACGCTGCCGTCCTGAATGAGCCGATCGAACCGCTGTCCCCTGGGGCCAATCAGCGAGTAATCGGGCGGGCGCTTTTCGAACATCGCGACCACGCCCGGTTCGCCATGACGGACGCCCTCGGCGAGGAACTCGGCGGCCAGCAGACTCTTGCCGGAGCCCGACGGGCCGGCGAGCAGCACCGAGTAGCCGGCTGGAATGCCGCCGCCGAGCATCGCGTCCAGTTCCTTCACGCCAGTCGAGAGCCGTTCACGAACCATGTGCGGTGCGCCGGCCGCCGTGCGTGGTGACTTCTCCTCCGGTCCGACGATGACGCGCGGGAACACCTGGATGCCGTCGCCCGTGATGCGGAAGGTGTGCAACCCGGGTATGGGCGCCTGGCCACGCATCTTCATGACCTGCATCTTGCGAACCATCGAGTTTCGATCGACGCTTTGCGACAGCCACAGCAGTCCGTCGGCGACCGTGAAGACCGGATTGTCTCCCGCCTCCGACGATTGATACTCGCCGACGAGGAACGTGGTGGCCTGCCAGCTGGTGAGCTGGACGGCCAACCGCTGGACGAAATACTGCAGATCCAGGTCGCCGTTCGATGCCCGCCCGGCCGCCTGCGCCACGGTTCGAAAGGAATCGACGACCACCACGCCTGGGCTGGTGGCTTCCACTTCGCGAATGATGCGTTCGAGGAGTTTCTCGAGCGAGCCGTTGACCACGTCCTGGCTCAGGTTGACATAGCGCACCGATTCATTCACTCGGGCCATGTCGAAGTAGCTGAACTGCTGCTGATAACGCAGCATCTTGATGGGCGGTTCGCCGACCACCGTGAAGTAGAGCGCCGGGCGGTCGGGAGTGGCGAGGGCGAACATCATCTGCTGGGCGAGGGTCGTCTTTCCCGCCCCCGGCGCCCCGGCGATGAGATTGAAAGAAAACTCCGGCAGGCCACCACCGAGGATCTCGTTGAGCCCCGGAACTCCGGTGGACAGCCGGCGAATCTCTACTCGGTCCGTCATGCCTTATTTCTCCCCTGTACTAGCATCGGCAAAGGCATCGGGCCACGCTTTCTTCAACAGGCCAGCCGTCAAGGAGTCTCCGATGAACGTCACGAACAATCCCGACACGAGTGCGAAAACCGCTTCGGCCGCTTCAGCGGCGACAGCGGGCTCCTGTCTCTCCAGGCAGAGCAGGAAGTTGGCAAAGGCCTCTTTCGATTGCTCCGTCTCGGGCGTGGGAACCAACCACGGGTAGCTGCGCTGGGCCAGATGCAGGGCGCGACCCGTCATCGCCTCGACGCCAACCTGGCCAATCAGCGGTGCCGACACGTCGATGAGGTCGTTGTAAGCGCGACGCGCCGCAACGGCGACCGCCCCTGTGCCCGGGTGCGGCCCCGCGCGCCGTGCCAGGGCCCGGCGCGCAATCTGCAACGACGCCACCTGAGGGCCCGTCATGGGCGGCCGAAAACTCGCTCGCGAGCGGACGAATGTGAGTGCATGGAGCGGGGCCTCATTCTAACCGGTCCTCGGCTGTCATACTGAGCGGCACCGCTGGCGCTTCCGTGTCGTGAGCGAAACTGATGAGCTGACTCAGGGACCCCCCCGCGAAGGGGCTACCGGATTCGATCGAAGGCGACGTTGCCAATGGCGTAGCGGCGCCAGTCGTTGTAGTCGAAGTGCCACCACTCCTCGGGGTTCACGGTGAAACCCTCGGCCTCCATCACGCGGCGCAGCAGCGCCCGGTGCCAACGCTGCAGACTGGTGCCGCCCGGGTAGAAGGCATAGGCCCGCGGCGTCGACTCGTCGTAGGTGCTCGGCATCTCGATCACCGCGCCCGTGCGCAGGTCGTAAAGCGTGAGGTCCACGGCCGCTCCGCGGTTGTGGCGCGAGCCCTGCGCTGGATTGGCGACCAGCCACTTCTTGTCCGGCGGCGTGGTGTCCCAGAACGTCCTGGTCACGTACCAGGGGCGGTAGCCGTCGTGAATCAGCAGCCCGTAGCCGAGCGGCGCCAGGGCCCGATGCGCACGGACGGTCGCCTCGGCCGCTGGCCGCTGCAGGAACGAGCGGGCCTCGGCGTAGAACACCGAGCCGAGGAAGTTGTTGGTGGTCGCATAGCGAACGTCGAGCTTGATCGTCGGATCCAGCTTCGCGAGTTCGACGAGATCGGCCGGCAGGAAGGAACCGTCTTCAGTGGGGGGCGTCGCGGCCTGCGCGTCCTTCAAGGCCTCGGCGACCGGCCGTATGGGTGTCACTCTCAACTGGCCGGATCCGCCCTCCGGTCCGACCTGCAGCCGGGCGTAGGCCGTTCCGCGCAGCGTCAGCCGCGTGGCGCGGCCGCCGGCGCCGCGAATGAACTCCGGCCTGGGAGTCATGCTGTCGATGGCCACGGCGTCGCCTCGATCGGCAATCACCATCAGGCGGCCGTCCCGCTCGATCACGTAGAGGTGCACCGCCTTGCCGCCGGGACCTCCGGCCGATTCGTACTCGCCGATCAGTCCGAGCCAGTCGGCGGGCGGGGGCGCGGGCTTCGGCGCTGACGGGGTTTCGGCCTCGCGCGGCCACGTCGGCGTCTGCTCCTGTGCCTGGAGCATGACGGCGCTGGTGCAGACGATGAGGGCACCGATCAAGGGTCGCAGGAGACGGGGCATTGTCATGCGTGCTCTCAGGTCCAAAGTACCGGCACCCCGTAGGGCGCAAACGCGCGGTCGTGGGTCACGACGGTGGCGCCCTCCGTCAGGGCCTGCGCCACGAGCACCCGATCGAACGGGTCGATGTGATGCGGGGCGAGTCCAGCCAGCGTGCCGCCGTGCGCCAGCGTCAGGGGCAGTTCGGTGAAGTCGTCAGCCTTGAGCAACAGGTGAAACGGTTCGTCGAGCCGCAGCCGGCCCAGCGCGGTCTTGATGGCGACTTCCCACCCCGAAACCGCGCTGACCCAGACGATGTCGGCCGTGGCGATGGCTTCGCGTGCGGCCTTGTTCAAGCGGCGATCGTCCCGCAGCCACCACAGGACGACGTGGGTGTCGAGCAGCAGCTTCATCTGGCGCCTCGGCCCCGGTGATTCCAGACGTCAGTCGCCGCCGGTGAAGCCGCTGAGCACCCCGGGCGGCAGCGGCGCGTCGAAATCGTCGGCGATCCGGAGCTTGCCCTTCGCCCGTCCCGGCTGGCGGCGGACGGCGTCGCGGATCGGCACCAGCTTCGCGCGCGGTCGCCCGTTCTTCGCAATGATGATCTCCGCGCCCGCGGCGGCTTCCTCTACCAGGGCCGACAGCCGGGTCTTGGCCTCGTAGATGTTCAGCATCAAACGACCCTAGCATCGTCGTCTCGGTTGGTCAAGTTGGTCTAGGTGCCGGTTTGGGTGCCTGCTCGCGCACTCACGCCGAGGTCACGTCTCTCAAGGATCCACTCCCGGCACTCGCGTGCAGTAGGCGCCACCCGTGCAGGTCTCCGGCACGTAGGTCTCGCTCTCGATCGACCACGTGCCGTTCAACTTCCGCCACTTGGCGAAGTAGCGCCCGGTCAGCCGGATCCTGGCTCCCGCCTCGGTCCACGAGCCGGTCCACGTTCCGGACTCCGACGCCATCAGCCAGGGCCCGAACACCCGCACCGCGTCGGGCGTGCGCCGGTAGACCACGTCGGGCCGCGTGCGGAACTGTTCGGCAAAACTCTCGACGTTCGCGTCACGCCCCTCCCGGTGCACCGAGTTCGACGTGACGACGATGACGTTCGGAGCCAGCGCGGCGCCGATGCCGGCGGTGTCGTGCCTGGCGATGGCCGCGTTCGACGACTCGCGGCGGGCGCGAATCTGCTGCTCGTCTGAGGACGATTGGGCCTCGAGGACGGGCGGCGCCAGCACGGCGAGGAGCACGAGCAGCGGCGTGAGCGGCGCCATGTCAGCGGTACTCGACGCGCTCGAGATGCGGCTCGATGGCGGCGCGCTCCGGCTCTTCCCAGGGTGGCAGCTTCAGGTCGCGTCCGAGCGTGGCGAGGTCTTCGTCGGCGGTGAAGCCCGGCTGGATCGTGGCCACTTCGAACAGCACCCCGCCCGGCTCGCGGAAGTAGATCGACTGGAAGTAGCAGCGATCGCGGACCTCGGTGACGCGGAGACCCAGTGACACCAATTCCCCGCGTAGCCGCAGCTGCTCGTCGTTGCTGCCGATCGCCATCGCCACGTGGTGCACGGTGCCGAGGCCGTTGACGGCTGGATCCGCCTCCGGATCCTCGACGATGTCGATGACGTGGCCGGGGGTGTCGCCGCCGGCGGCGACCCGGGTGCGATTGGCGGCCTCGCCAACCACGATGTAGCCGAGCACGCTGGTCATCAGCTCCAGTGTTGGCGCCGCGCGCCGCACCAGCAGCGTCACGCTGTGAAGGCCGCGAATCGCCTCCGCGGCGCCGACGCCGTTGCCGGTCCACGGCGCGCGATGGTCCCGGTCGTTGCCGACCAGCTCGAACCACAGGCCGGACGGATCATCGAAGCGAATCACCTCGTCGCCGAAGCGCTCGCCGACCTCCTCGATGCCGACGGCTGCCGCGCGCAGGCGGTCGCGCCAGAAGGCCATCGACGCGGACGGCACGGAAAAGGCGGTGGTCACCACCTGCCCACACCCCTTGGTGCCCACCCGCACGCCGCGGCCCTGATAGGGGAACGTCGTCCAGATCGTGCCCGGAGCGCCATGTTCGGTGCCGTAGTAGAAGTGGTAGACGTGGTGATTGTCGAAGTTGACGGTCTTCTTCACCAGCCGCATCCCGAGCAGGTTCAGGCAGAAGTCCAGATCGGGTTGCGCCGCCGCCCACCGTCGCGGTGACATGGTGCAAGCCGAGGATGGTGTGCGTCATGGAGGGATTCTACCGAGTGTGCGAGCCGGAGCGTGCTAGCATCCGCGCGTCGCCGTTCCCCGCCCTTCAGGACCACTCCAATGCGCCACCCCAGGCGTCTGGGGTGTGCATCCTCCTGCCAGGCGTGCAGGCGGTCCGGGCCGCGGCCCGCGGTGTGAAGTGAGAGGCTGATGGACAAGCTTACCGGCGCGGAAGCCACCGTGCGCATGCTCGACCTGTACGGCGTCCGCCACATCTTCGGCCTATGCGGCGATACCAGCCTGCCGCTCTACGACGCGCTCTACCGAATGGAGCATCGGATCACGCACGTGCTGACCCGCGACGAGCGCAGCGCCGCCTACATGGCCGACGGCTACGCGCGGGTCAGCGGCCGGCCCGGTGTCTGCGAGGGCCCCAGTGGCGGCGGCGCGACCTATCTGCTGCCTGGACTGGTCGAGGCCAACGAGTCGAGTTCACCGGTGCTTGGCATCACCTCCGATGTCCCGGTGATGGCGCGGGGGCGGTATCCCCTCACCGAGCTCGACCAGGAATCGCTCTACCGGCCGCTGACCAAGTGGAACACGGTGTGCGATCGGGCGGACCAGGTGCCGCACGCCATTCGCGCCGCGTTCCGCTACATGACCACCGGGCGTCCGGGCGCCGCCCACATCGGCCTTCCCTACGACGTGCTGAAGCAACCGGTGGACCCCGCGGAGATCTGGGTGCAGCCGGGCCACGATCGATACCCCGCGTGGCGTTCCGGCGCGGATCCGTCGGCCGTGGAGGCCGCGGCCACGGCGATTCTGCAGGCGAGGCGACCCGTGTTCATCTGCGGCGGCGGCGTGATCGCCTCGGGCGCAACCAGCGTTCTCGCCGAAGTGGCCACCTTGCTGAACGCGCCGGTGTGTACGACCGTCAGCGGCAAGGGCAGCATCGCCGACACGCATCCGCTCGGCGTCGGCGTGGTCGGGCTGAACGGCGGCGTGGTCGCGACCCGCGCCGTCGTCGAGCAGTCCGACCTGGTGATCTTCCTCGGCTGCCGCGCGGGGTCCACGACCACCGAGCGCGGCGCGCAGCCGTCGCGTGGCGTCACCATCGTGCACATCGACGTGGATCCGATGGCGGTGTCGGCCAACTACGAGACGGCCCATGCGCTCATCGGCGACGCGAAGCTCGTGCTTCACGCGCTGCTGGACGCCTTGCAGCGCCAGTTGCCGGCGCGGCCGCCGGTGGAGGTCGATGGCGCGGCGATCGTGGCACGAGCACGCCAGGCCAAGCGCGAGGCGTTCCAGCGGCTGGCCGGGTCCAGCGAGCGGCCGATCCGGCCGGAACGCGTGCTGGCCGAGCTCAATCGCCTCCTGCCGCGCGACGCCATCGTCGTCGCCGATCCCGGAACCCCCTGTCCGTACGTGTCCGCCTACTACGAGCTGCAGGAGACCGGCCGCCACTTCATCACCAACCGCGCGCACGGCGCGCTCGGCTACTCGATGGCCGCCGCGGTGGGCGCGTGGTTCGCGCAGCCGCGGAGCCGATGCGTCTCGATCATGGGCGACGGCAGCTTTGGATTCGCGGTGGGCGAACTGGAGACCGTGGTCCGGTGCAAGGTGCCGCTGCTGATGCTGGTGCTCTCGAACGCCACCTACGGCTGGATCAAGGCGAGCCAGAAGGCGAGCTACGGCGAGCGCTACTTCTCGGTGGATTTCTCGCGGACCGATCACGCGCGCGTGGCGAGTGCCTACGGGGTGAGGTCCTGGCGGGTCGAGGATCCGGAGCAACTCGGCGCCGTGCTGCGCGAAGCGGCGGAGCACGACGGGCCGGCGCTGGTGGACATCATCGTGCAGTCGCTGGAAGAGGCGGCGGCGCCGGTGTTGCAGTGGATGGGATGAGCCGACGGCTACGGATTCGGCTTCAGCATCGTCACCGTGACCTGCGGCTCGGCCGTTGCGGTGGTTTCCTGGCCAGCGGCACTCTGAACGGCGGAAGGGCACTTCACCTTGTAGGCCAGCGCCCTCGTGACGGTCCCGGTGTTGATCGCCGTACATTTTCCCGAATTGCCGGAGGTGAAGCCGAGGAAGACCATCCTCACGTCGAAGACGCCCTCATCGAAGGGCTCGTATCCACACGTCATCGACAGCGGCTGGCCATGGAGGCACATGAAGCCGACGGCGTACGCGGTGCCCGCGAGCATGTCCTGGCTGGCTGACACCCAGCCCTGAGTGCCAGGACCCGAGGGTCCGGTGGGACCGACTGGGCCGGTAGCGCCCGTCGCACCTGTCGCACCGGTTGGACCCGTGGCACCGGTCGCGCCCGTGGGACCGGTCGCGCCAGCGGGACCAATGGGCCCCAGGGGTCCGGTGGCGCCGACGGGGCCTGCCGGGCCGGTGGGTCCGGGCGGGCCGATCAGGCCCGAGATCAGATCGGCGTTGCGAAGCACCACGCCCAGCGATGGGGACAGCCCCAGGAACGAGGGTGAGGTGGCCGTGGCGCCCTGCAGGTAGTAGCGGTCCAGCGTGGTGCCGAGGAACGGCGGCCGCACCGAAACGGTCACGCTCCCCGTACCGTCGAGCACGCCGGAGGCCAGCACGACGACATCGGCGCCCACGGCCAGCGGCACGCCGTTGTAGCTGAAGCCCGCGTTGGTGCTGCTGCCGATCACCGCGAAGTGGGCGCCACCCGGCCCGGTCAGCGTCACGGCCACGCTCTGTCCGGGCGCCACCACCGTGGCGGCAGGTTGGATCACCGGGGGCTGAGCGGCCGCCACGCGGCTGAACGAGATCAGGAGGACGAGACACGCTGCGTCGCGACGGTTGCTCATCGGGCCACCCTTCTTGAACTCAGGTGCGGACTGTTCAGAGGCATTAGCGACGGACGCGGGCGAAACGCATCACGCGCGCCCCACCCGGTGCCCCAACGGTCCTGCGGGACGCTGTGCCGGCGCCGCCAGGCGCCCGATCGGCGTTTCGCGGTACAACAATACGGCGTGTCCGCATCCCTCAGCGACCTCCTGCCCTCCAATCGCGAGGTGTCCAGCGATACCCTGCTCGACCGGTTCATGGACTACGTGGCGGGGAAGGGGCTGGCGCTCTACCCGGCGCAGGAGGAGGCGATCCTGGCCCTCCTCGACGGCCAGAATGTCATCCTCAACACGCCCGACCGGCTCCGGCAAGTCGCTGGTGGCCTCGTCGATGCTGTTCGCCGCGCTCGCGCGCGGCGAGCGGGCCGTCTACACCTGCCCGATCAAGGCGCTGGTCAACGAGAAGTGGATGGGGCTGTGCCGCGAGTTCGGGCCGGAGTACGTGGGGCTCTCCACCGGCGACGCCTCGGTGAATCGCGACGCCCCCATCCTGTGCTGCACCGCCGAAGTGCTGGCGAACATCGCCCTGCGCGAGGGCGCCGACGCCGACGTCGATCACGTCGTGATGGACGAGTTCCACTACTACGCGGATCGCGATCGCGGCGTGGCCTGGCAGACGCCCCTCCTGACCATGCCGCAGACACGATTCCTGCTGATGTCGGCCACGCTGGGGGACACCACGCCGTTCGAGCGCGCGCTCACCACCCTCAACGGCCGGCCGAGCGTCACGGTGAAGTCCGGGGTGCGCCCGGTTCCGCTCGAGTACGCGTACTATGAGCTCCCGCTCGCCGCACACCATCGAGAAGCTGGTCGACGAAGGCAAGACGCCCGCCTACGTCGTGCACTTCACGCAGGCCGACGCCGCCAGCAGCGCCCAGGACTTCACCAGCCTGAAGATCTGCAGCCGCGAGCAGAAGGCCGAGATCGCCGCGCGGATTGCCAGCTTCGACTTCAGCAGCCCGTATGGCGCGGACGTGCGCAAGTGGCTGCGGCACGGCATCGGCCTCCATCACGCCGGGCTGCTGCCGAAGTACCGCGTGCTGGTCGAGCAGCTGGCGCAGCTCGGGCTGCTGAAGGTGATCTGCGGCACCGACACGCTCGGCGCCGGCATCAACGTGCCGATCCGCACCGTGGTGTTCACGCGCCTCTGCAAGTTCGACGGGCAGAAGACCGCGCACGTCTCGGCGCGAGAGTTCCACCAGATCGCCGGCCGCGCCGGCCGCAAGGGCTTCGACGATCGCGGTTTCGTGGTGGTGCAGGCGCCCGAGCACGTGATCGAGAACCTGCGCCTCGGCGAGAAGGCGCGCGACGGCAAGAAGGTGGTGAAGCGCAAGCCGCCCGAGCACAACTACGTGCACTGGGACCTGAACACCTATACGCGGCTGATGAACGCGGCGCCCGAGCCGCTGGTGTCGCGCTTCCAGGTGACGCACGGGATGCTGCTGAACGTCCTCAGCCGGCGGACCGATGGCTGCCGCGCGATGCAGCGGCTGATTCGCGACTGTCACGAGCCGGAGGCGGCCAAGCCCGCGCACCGGCGCCGCGCCTGGCAGCTCTTCCGCGCCCTCGTCGCCCGCGGCATCGTCGAGATCGTGCCGAGGACGGCGGACGGCGCGAAGGTGCGGGTCAACCTGGACCTCCAGGAAGACTTCTCGATGGATCACGCGCTGTCGCTGTACCTGCTGGAGACGATTCCGCTGCTGGACCCGGACTCGTCCAGCTACGCGCTCGACCTGCTGACGCTGGTCGAGTCGATCCTCGAGAACCCGGAGCTGATCCTGCGGCGACAGCTGGATCGCATCAAGGATCGAGCCATGGCGGAGATGAAGGCCGACGGCGTGGAGTACGAGCAGCGGATGGAGGAACTCGACAAGCTCGAGTATCCGAAGCCGCTCCGCGACTTCGTCTACAACACCTTCAACGCCTTCGCCGATCGTCATCCCTGGGTGGGCGAGGAGAACATCCGTCCGAAGTCCATCGCGCGCGAGATGTTCGAGACCTATCGGTCGTTCGCCGAGTACATCCTCGAATACGACCTTGAACGCTCGGAGGGCCTGCTTCTGCGGCACCTGAGCAGCGTCTACAAGGTGCTCAGCCAGACCGTGCCCGATCAGTCGAAGACCGATGACGTGCTGGAGATCGAGTGGTACTTCAAGACGATGGTGCGGGGTGTGGATGCGAGCCTGGCGGACGAGTGGGAGCGGATGCGGGACCCGTCGTACACGCCGCTGGCGCTGGCTCCAGGTGCCGGGCCGGGCGCGCGGCCTGCCAGGATGGCGGCGCCCTACGACATCACGCAGGACCGGCGGGCGTTCACCGCCGCCATCCGGGCGCGGATCTTCACGGTGCTCCGGGCGTGGTCGATCGGAGACTGCGCGGCGCTGCTGACGGCGCTGGACCTGCCGCCGGAGCGCGCCGAGGTGGTGGCGGAGCCGTGGACACCCGCGCGCATGCGGGCGACCCTCGACGCCTACACAGCGGAACACCAGTCGCTGCGCTTCGATCCCGAAGCGCGCAACCTGCGGCACACCTACGTGACCGGCACACCGGAGCAGCCGGTCTGGCGCGTGCAGCAGGTGCTCGTGGACACCGAGATGGTGAACGACTGGGTGGCCGAGTTCGAAGTGGACCTCGTCGCGTCGCGGGCGAAGCAGCAGCCGGTGCTGTGGATGACACGGATAGGGGCGCTCGCTCCGCTCGCGTAGGAGGGAGAGGGGGCCTCGCTGCGCTCGGTAGGCGCGCGCTTCGCGCGCGTAGGGCGGATGGGCGCGGCTGCGCCGCGTCGGACGGACCGGGGGCCTCGGTCCGTCGGTCCGTAGGAGACTGCGCCCCGGCCTTGCTCACGGCGCCGAAGGCGCCGCCCCACAGGCGCCGCCGACGCGAACTACATGCGCTGGTCGTCCACCGGCCGCGTAATGTCGCGGACCGGGCTGGTGACGACCGACTGCGCGTCACTGTGCAACTCGAGGCAGAAGCCGGGATAGATGCCGTGCAGTTTGAGGAAGCTGCTCCCCACGGAACTGCCGCAGACGATGGCCCGGGTGAACTCCGGGAAGTAGCGCCCGCCGCGCACCATCACCTCGGACCGGCTGGGTTCGATGACGATGACCTCGTAGAGGTTGTTGCGGGTGCGGACCAGCAATCGCTCGAGGGGCGCAAGCTCCGGGACCTGGACCCCGTTCTTCCAGCGGTGGGCGCACCACTCTTCCAGTGATTGAGCCCTGGCGGTGTCCGGCGCGGGTGACGTACCCGTCATCGATCGTGGCTGCCCCATGACGAACACCCTCAACTCTTCTACTGCGACGGCGGCTTCGCCGAGGGCCATCCGAGCCGCCGGCTGAAGAAATCGGCTGCCGCCTGGTAGCCGCGCACCCAGTTCTGGTGCCGCAGGAAGTCGTGCACCTCGTCCGGAAAGACCAGCTGCTCGACCTCGACCTGCCGTTTCCGGAGCGCGGTGATCAGGTTGATCGACTCGATGAACGAGACGTTCCGGTCGTCATCGCCGTGGATCAGCAGGACCGGCGAGGTCCAGGTGTCCACGCTCGCCATTGGCGAGGCGGCGAAGGCGCGCCGCGAGAAGTCCGGATCGTCCAGCACGCTGTAGTCCGGCACGAACGTGCGGATGCCCTGGTTCCAGTCGTGCACGCCGTGGAAGTCCACGCCCGCCGCGAACAGGTGCGACGCCCGCGACAACCCCATCGCCGTCAGATAGCCGCCGTACGAGCCGCCCCACAACCCGATGCGCGTCGGATCCACGTCGGGCCGGCTCTTCATGTAGAGCCCGGCTCCCATCACGTCGTTGAATTCCGCGCCGCCGGTGGCGCCGTAGTTGAGGGCCTCGCGAAACTCGAGCCCGTAACCGATGCCGCTGCGATAGTTCACCGCCAGCACCACATAGCCCTGGCTGGCGAGCCACTGATTCATCGCGTAGGCGTTCCGGTAGTAGTAGTTGTAGTGCCACCCGAGCAGCATCTGCCGGCGCGAACCGCCGTGGAAGAAGATCAATCCCGGACGCTTCTCGCCGGCCTTCAGTCCGCGCGGCACGAACACCTGCGCGTGAATCGGCAGGCCGTCGGTGGCGGTCACCATCACCGGCTGCGGCTCGACCAGCTGCGCCGCGGCATAGGACGCCGCCGGCATCGTCTCGGTCAGCGCGCGCACGTCGCCGGATCCGGTCACCACCACCAGGTGCGGTGGCACGGTCGCATCGGAGTGGAGCGCGGCGGTGATGCCGTCGCTGGCGACCACGGGCTGCCACGTGATGCCCGACCTGGTGATCGCGGTGGGCTTCGACGAGCCGTCGACCGGCACGGACCAGACCCGGCGGCGATCGATGTCCTCGTGATTCGAGCTGTAGACCACGCGCGACCGCTCCGGCGCGAGGCTGACGTATTCGACTTCGCCATCGCCGGGCGTCAGCAGGGTTGCCGCGCCGCCGCGGGCCGGCACGCCGTAGAGGTGAAGCCAGCCGTCCTTCTCCCACGGGAAGACCAGACGATCTCCCGCGCCCCAGAGCAGCTGCTGATCCGCCACCACGCCCTGGAACGCGCTGCCGTATCCCGCGTCTGCCTTCCACACCTGGCGGGCTTCGCCAGACTTCAGGTTCGCCACGCGGATCGACCAGGGTTCGTCCGCCGTGCGTCGCGGCGAGAACAGGCGCGGCCGCGGCGCTGCGGCCTGACGAATCCAGGCGATGCTGCCGCCGTCGACGGACCACGCGGCCGAGGCGTCGCGATCGAGTGACGGATCGAGGTAGCGCAGCTCGCGAGATGCCAACGTGAAGACGCCGATGTAGCTGTGCGTGCCGCGGTTGCTGGTGAAGGCGAGCATCGCTCCGTCTGGCGACCACTCCAGGCCCGAGGCGGTGCCTCGCGCGCTCACCAGCTGCGCCGGCTTGTCGGCCGCGGACAGGTCGACGCTCCAGATCTGCCCGCGCGACACCCACGCCACGCGCTGGCCCTGGGGCGAAGCCGTCGGTCCACTCCCGGGGCCCAGGCGACGAGGGGCGCCGCCGTCCGCGGCAACGGCGAACACCGCCTGCTCGGTCCCCTCCTGCAACTGCGCGGGGTTGGGCGACTCGCCCTGCCGGTTGGGGCCGTCGCCCCGCACGTAGACGATGGTCTTCGCGTCGCTGGTCCACCCGACGTCGGTGATCCACTGGCCGTCGTCACTGGCGTAGGTCGTGACCGCGCGCGCCTTGTGGGCCGGCGGCTCGGAGATCCAGATGTTGTTGACGCCGCTCTGGCTCGACACCCAGGCGAGGCGGCCCGCGGCCGGCGCGGCCACCAGGTCGGTGGGGAACGGCGTGGCCATCAGCGCCTCGATCGACAACTGGGCGACCGGTGCGGGCTGCGCGGAGAGAATCAGCGTGATGCTGGCCGTGAGGGCCGCTGCGACCGACGCCGTGCGAATCGTGGAACGCATGCAGTTCCCCCTTGGAGATCCAGCATCGTAACAGGTGCGGACCACCCGGATCATCGACCTCGGTGGTCGCTCCGTCATGCCGGCGTTCCACGACGCCCACGCACACCCGATCAGCGCCGGCATGGAACTGGGGCAGTGCCACCTGAACGACCTGTCAACGGCGGCAGCGAGGCTCGAGGCCGGGCGCGCGTGTGCCGCCGCACTAGCGGCGCGTTTCGAGCCAGCGCGCGAACGCCGGCGACTGCCGTGTGTCCACCGCCGCGCACGCGTTGATGCGCTCGGTGGCCTGCTGCAGCGCCCGCGCCGCTTCCGGCACCGGGTGCGCCTTGAAGAACGCGGTGATGTCGGCCGCGCTGTCCGCGGAGCAGAACGAGCCGAGCGCGCCGACGACGATAGGGCACGCCCTGGAAGACGCCGAGCTTGGCGGTGAGGGCGGGCCACTGGTCCTTCACGAACGCCCATGTCGCCTGCTGCGAGGCCGGTGACCCGAGCAGCGCCGCCAGCAGCACTGGCGTGTCCTGCGATCGCACCTCCGGCGACAGGGCAAAGGCGAGCGTGCGCGCCACCAGCGCCGGCTGGCGGAAGGCGGGCAGCGCGTTGAAGAAGCGGTAGTAGTCCTCGGGTGACGCGCCGCCGAGGTGATCTTCGCCATGTAGCGATCGTAGAGGGCGGCATCGCCGCCGGCCGCCGCCACCCCCAGGACCGGTCCGACCAGCGTCGGCGCGAGCGTCGCGGGGTTGGCCAGGTAGCCCTCGGCCAGCTCCCGCGCGCGCTGCTGGACCGTCGGATCGCTGTCGAGCAGCTGCAGCAGCGTGCCGCGGCGGCGGTTGGTGTCGTCGCTGTCGCCGACGCCACCGGTCAGGCCCACGGCGTCGAGCGCCGGGCGGAACCGCGCCTGCGATCCAGGCCTCGAAGGCGGGCCGTTCGCCGGCGTCGGCCACGAAGCTCGCGACGTAACCGACGCGGCCCGCGAGATCGCCCAGCACCGCCGGCGTGTCGTCGCCGGCAAACGCGGCGGCGAGGTCGAGATAGGTGCCGATGTCGTGGCGGCCGGCGCGCACCATGCGCCATTCGTCGCCGAGCAGGCTGATGCGCTCGGCCGGCGTCAGCGGCGGCGTGCGCGTGGCGAGCGCCGCCACGGCGGCCGGCTCGTACTCGGTGAGGTAGTAGCCGCGCGCGTCGGCGTTGACCATCGCCGCGCCGCAGCCCGGCGCGCGCAGTGGTCTGCTGGCGCTCGGTGACGAGCGTGCAGGCGGGCTCGCCCGATCGCCGTCTTGACGCACACCGGCAGCGTCCACGTCTGCGCCGCCGCGGCCTTCGCGGCGTCGGCGGCGTCCGGGCGCGCCCGACGAAGCGCTGCTGGCGGACCGTGACCTCGGTGGCGCCGGCGACGCAGCGGCTGCTCACCGACAGCACGGGCGCGCCCGGCTGATCGACGAAGCTCTTCATGATGCGATTGACGGGCTTCTCGGTGACGCGCGTCATCTCGGTCCAGAAGTCCTCGCCGGCGGCGTTGCCGGTGGCGTACTTCGTCGAGGTACGACGACACGCCCTTGCGGAAGGCCTCGGGGCCGACGTAGGCCTCGATCATGCTCAGCACGCCGGCGGTCTTCTCGTAGGCGATCGGATCGAACACCTCGTTGATCTGCGCCGGCGTGCTCGACGTGCGTGTGGATGGCGCGCGTCGAGCGCAGGACGTCGAGGCCCAGCGCGGTCTGCGTGTCTCGGCCGCGGCGTTCACGTCCAGCTTCCACTCCGGCTTCCACGCCGCCAGCGGCTTGTTGGCCGCCCAGGTCGCGAAGCCCTTCGTTCAGCCAGATGTCGTCCCACCACTTCATCGTCACCAGGTTGCCGAACCACTGGTGCGCGAGCTCGTGCGCGATGACCGAGGCCACGCCGCTTGCGGACGCCGACCGAGGCGGTGGCCTCGTCGACCAGCAGCATGCGCTCGCGGAAGGTGATGGCGCCGGCGTTCTCCATCGCGCCGGCGGCGAAGTCGGGCACGCCGATGATGTCGAGCTTGTCGTAGGGGTAGCGGGATGCCGAAGTACTTGTTGAAGAACGCGACCTGCTGCTCGGCGGCCGTCAGCGCGAACGCGGTGAGGCCCAGCTTGTCGGGCGTCGAGCAGACGCGGATGGGCGTGCCGTCCGGCGCTGCCGGAGCGGCAGACGAAGTCGCCGACCAGCAGCGCCACGAGGTAGGTGGACATCTTCGGCGTCGGCGCGAACGTCACCGTGTGCTTGCCGGGCTCCGGCCCCGGCGTGTCGGACACCTGGCGGCCGTTCGAGATGGCCGTGTCGGCGGCGTCGATCATCAGCGAGATGTCGAAGGTGGCCTTGTAGGCCGGCTCGTCGAACGACGGGAACGCGCGCCGCGCGTCGGTGGCTTCCATCTGGCTCACGGCGTACTTGCGGCCGTTGGCCTTGCTCAGGTAGAAGCCGCGGAGCTTGTCGTTGAGGATGCCGGTGTAGGTGATGCTGGATGGTGGCCGGGCCCTTGCGCGACGGCCCGCGGCACGGTGAGGGTGGCCGTCTCGGTCTTCTCGTCGAGCGTCACCCGCGCGGTCTGCGGTGCCGCCCGCGTCCTTCGACCGTCACCTCGCCGAAGGTGATCTCGGCCGCGTGCAGCGTGATCGTGGTCGCCGGCGCGGCCAGCGTCACCGCAATCGTCTCGCGGCCGCGGAAGGTCTCCTGCTCGAGGTCCGGCGCGAACCACAGCGTGTAGTGCGTCGGGCGTCACGCCGCCCGGCAGGCGCTGGGCCAGGGCCGGCAGCGCGGTCAGGCACAGGGTGGCGACGAGCAGGAACGTGCGGAGGAAAAGCCCGTGCAGGCGAGTCATGTCGCCAGTGTAGCGCCCGGCGGCCTCCTCACGGCGTCAACCAGGCCGCGACCGCAGGGGAGCGGTGACGGTCGGACCGTGGAGAGGGACGGACTGCGGGTCAGCCCGGTCCCAGCTTGATCATCACCTCGGTGAGCGTGGCGCCGACGGTGGAGAACGATGAGTCCACCAGTAGCGGATACTGCGGCGGCCGCGTGCTGGTGTAGAAGACCGCCCCGTTCTTCAGGTAGCGGACGACCCCGGCCTCGACCCTCACTTCGAAGCTGTCGCCGGCGACGAACCGGACGTCCTTGCGGTAGACGCCGGATTCCCTCACCTCGGCGAGGCCCGACCACAGCCGGATTCCGAACTGGATCTCGCCCGCCGCGGTGCCGCTGTTGCCGGCGCTCAATCCGACGATGCGGGACGTGGTGGTTTCGGATGCGGTGAATCGCAGCACCCCGTCGCCGGCCGTGATCCTCTGTTCGGATACGGCGCCGGCGTCGCCGCATCCGCCGCAGCCAGCGGTCTTCCGGAGCGTGTTGGCGGTGGTGGCCACATTGATGGACTCCACCCAGCGCACGGGCTCCCACTCCGGCGCCGGGTTGAGCAGCGCGGTCGGCACCCGCACCACGAAGGCGTCGAGCCGGCCGCTGCCGGCGTTGGTGGTCCAGATGAAGTACTCGCCGGTGGGGTCGAGATTGCCCTTCGGCAGCTTGTTGTACTCCTGCGATCCGCCACCGGCGGCATCGAGGTTCGTCAGGTTCGGCGCCACCACCAGCGCGTCGAGCGACCCGTCCAGCCGATAGCACACGATCTCGTTCACGCGCGGCACCAGCACCCGGCTGGCGCTGCTGCCGCAGACGATCTGCCGGTCCGGGCTGACCCCGGCCCGGGCGTTGCCGTGCGCGATGTGACCGACGCTCGCGCCCCACGAGGGCAGTTGGTAGTCCAGCAGGCCCTGCTCAGGGACCGAGGCGAGCGGTTCGCCGCCGCGGAGGTCCAGGTCGAACTTCCACGTCCGGATCGCGCCGGGCCGCGCGTTCCAGTTGTCGGTCCCGACCATGTAGCCGAAGCCGATGTCGGAGTGGCCCACCGCGCCGTTCTCGTCGAGCAGCACCCGCTCGGCGCCGGTCTGCAGATCGATGACGCGGTTGTCCTCGCCGTGGCGGCCGTCGACGTTCTCCTTGATCACCAGCCAGCGGCCGCTCTTGTCGATCTGGCACTCGTCGTAGTCGCCCATGGCGCGGCGCGTAATACCACTGCTGGGTGTCCTCCTGGTAGGCGACGCAGCCGAGCATCGCGTAGGACGTGCCGTCGCGCAGCGTCGCCGAGTGGACGCGGTCGTCGGCGCTCGAATGCACCTGCCAGATGTAGCGGTTGGCGCCGAACCGGCGGGAGACGTCCATCGCCGTCTCGAAGGTGCGGGCCTGGACGTCGTAGCGCAGCAGCCGGGCACCGCTGTTCATGTAGAGCGTGTAGGGCCGGGTGGCGCTGAAGTACCAGCCCTCGCCGCTGCTGTAGGAATACGGGCTGCTGGCGGCGAACAGCGGGCCGACGTTGCGGGTCTCGCCGGTCCGCTTGTTGATGCTGAACAGGGTCGGTCCGCTGCCCCCGTGGCGCCGATCGAGACCGAGGAAGATCAGCATCGTCTCGCTGCCGACATGGTTGTTGATGTTGCTCCAATAGGAGTAGCCGACCGCCTTGACGCAGTCCAGCCCGCCGCAGTCGTCAGCGGCGGTCAGCCGGAAGGCGGTGGTGTTGTACGGCGACGGAAACGTGAACTGGCCGCGTGCCGGCAGCATCGAGGCGGCATCGGCGGCCGTGGCAACCGCGCGCGACGCCGGGCTCGTGGCCGGTTCGATGAACCCGCCGGTCGCCGGCAGGCTTTGGGCGAGTGCGACGTCAGCGGTGGCGGCTGTCCAGATGAGGACTGTTGCAAAGGAGAACACGCCAAGACGGAAACGATAGTGACGCACAGCGGTACCTCGGAGCAGGGCGCGGCCTGACCGCGCCTGCGGTTGACCAGAACCGATGCCGCACGTGTGGCTTCGCTGGGGGCGAAAGACGCCGTGAGGGGGGAAGGGCGATCGGGAACGGCGAGTGTTGATGCCGAGCCGTCCAGCGCGTCGACCACCGCCGCGCTTTCAGCTCGTCCGGGTCATCAGCAAATCCGCTGCCAGGCGTATCATCGAGAGCGCCCCATGGTGCGCCCCACCGTCTTCGTCTGCCGCGGCACGCTCGTGCCGCCATCACCAGGGATACGACGAGTTGCGCGCCGCCATCATCGAGGTGGCCGACGTCGCCGACGTGCGCTGCCAGCGGGTGTGCGACGGCCCGCTCGCGGGCGCCGCCATCGACGGATCGCTCGAGTGGTTCTGCCGCATGGACTCGGAGAAGGCCCGGCGACAGCTGGTGGATCTGGTGGCAGGCAGTGGGCGCCTGAGGCAGGGCCTGAAGAAGCGTCGCGTGAAGAAGCGCTCAGGGCGCCTTCGCTGAACCTTGAACTAGCGCTTCCCCTCGCACCCCGGCATCCGGAACGCGCCGATGCGCGTCGAGTAGCTGGCCGCGCCCTTCTTCAGGTAGTCGCCGACGTACCAGATCGTGCAGTCGTCGGTCGGATCCATCGCGGTCTGCGTGTAGTCCTCCCACCGCATGGTCGTCGTCTGGGCGGCCTCGCCCTCGACCAGCACCGTCTCGCGGAACGTCAGCAGACCTGGAGGATCGGTCGCCAGCCGCGCCGCGAAGCGCTGCCCGGCGAAGTGCGGCGTGCCGCCGAACGAGTAGCCGATGGCGATGTTGCCTCGCCGATCGATCGCCGGGCTGGCCATCCAGCGATACGACCCGTCCGGCGCGAAGGTGCTCTGCTGGTGGAGCTGCGGGTCGCGCTGGGCATCCAGCGTGAACTCGTACCAGCGGACGCCGCCGCCGCCCGCGGCCGTGTCCACCGAATGCACCGCGACGATCGACTCGCGGCCGCCGACGTTGCGGTAGACGAGGCGCGCCATGATCTTGTCGCCCTGCGCGTCGAGGCGCCGATCGGTGCCGGGCTGCGGCACGCAGTTGGTGAGCTGCCCGCCGCACAGGTAGCGGTACGGCGTGACCGCGATCTTGCGCGGCCCGGTGAGCGTCGTGTTCGCCGGGTCGATCCCAGTCCACGTGCACCTGCCACGCATAGATCCCGTCGTCGTCGATGTCGCCCGCGAGCTGCGTGCCGCCGGTGGCCATCATGATGTTCGGCGCGCCGGCGGGTGGCAGCGCCGTGCCGTCCAGGTCCGCGTTGTTCAGGAAGTTGACGCCGTCGATCATCAGGCACTGCTCGGTCGCCGGTTGCCCCTTCAGCATCTTCGCGCGATCGGCGATGCAGACCTCCTTCTGGATGACATCGTCGCCGACGCTCGTGGGCACGTAGTAGCCGTCGGGCCAGACGGCGGGGCGCGGGTAGTCGGGAAACAGCGGGCGCTCGAACACGTAGCGGTAGTACTCGCCGAGCGGATCCGGTCCCGCGCTGATCGCGTAGCAGATGGCATACGAGGCATCGGCCGGGGGAGGCGGTCCACCAGGCGGTGGCGGCGGGGGCGGCGGAGTGGGTCTGGCGGCGGGGCCGGGATCGGAGGCCTGTCCGCGTCGCGCGGCCTCGCCCGGCCGGGCGATTGCCCCGGTGGCACGGCTATCGGGCGTCCTGGCCACCGCGCGACGGAAGATCGGCATGACCACCAGCCACCGCTGGGCGAGCTGGTCGTAGCGGACCACGGCGTCGCCGTTGGTGCGGCTGCCGCACACATCGCCGTGGCCGGCAAACAGCGTGTGCGTGCCGACGGGCCCAAGGAGCGGGCGGCCGGTCGTGTCGAATTGCGCGCCCTTCTTGGTGAAGACGGCGAGCTGCGAGTTGACGATCTGGAAGACGTGGTTGGGCCCGACCGCGAGGCTGTTGTCCGAAGGGTTGCGTGGCGGCGTTGCCCCGGCGGCGAATCCGGCGCCCAGCCCGTCGAAGCTCTCGAGCACCGGTAGCGCGGGACGCGTCCCCTGTGACGTCTGCTCGACGACGGCGCTGGAGGCGAGCGCGGGCGGTGGCGCGACCTGCCTGGCGGAGGCGACGAAAGTAGAAGCCGTGACCAGGCCCAGCACACAGAGGGCGGACCGCATCAGCACGTCACCGCGATTGTCTTCATGGTGCGGCGATTCTACGATGTCCTCGATGTCCAGCGGCAGTCCGGTGGCCTGGTGCACGAGCGGCAGCACGCGGCTCTGTTCGGCGAACGTCGGATCGTCGAAGCGCCGCTGAAAGGAGCGCGGCGCTCAGGCTGGCGAGCAGTTCAGCGATCGGTGAACGCACGGCCAGCCCGATCCAGTCGGTCACGGTTCTCGAGGTGGCTCGCCAGGTCGGCAGCGCGGTCCGACGCGGTCGGGAACCCTGGCTGGACGCGCCGCGCATGTTCGAACAGCAGCGCTGATGCGTGTCTCGCCGGTGCTGAACCACGAGCCAGATACTGCTCTGCCCAGTAGTCCAGCTTCCCATCGGCCAGCGCCGACCAGTCGCGGCCCGCGAATCGACGGAGACCGTCACGGTCCACGAGCCGTTTGTACCCCCCCACCTGCTCGAACCCGTAGGCCCACGCACCCGCACCTGGCGCTCGCCCACATGGACGCCGAGGTCGGCGCCATCTTTCGTGCAGGAGGAGGCGAGGTGAGCTTCTGAACTTTGGCCTTACCCGTCTCCGCCGCCCGGCGAGTAGAATCGCGAGCGGGCGGTTCCCCTGCGATGACGATCGGCTCCGAACTGCGGCAGGCGAGAGAGCAGCGTGGTCTCACCCTGGTCGAGATCTCCGACCGGACCAAGATCCGGGTACCGGTCCTGCGCGCAATCGAGCAGGACCACTTCAAACAACTGCCGGGCGGAGTCATTTCGAGGGGATTTCTGCGCCTGGTCGCCCGCGAGGTCGGCCTCGATGCCGACGAGATCGTCAAGCGCTTCACGGCAGAGTTCGAATCCGACGGGCTCGATCGCCACGAAAGAGAGGTTGCGGCCGACGACGGCGCGTTGGTTCGTCACGTGGACGCGGACGCGGGCGAACGCTCCAGGGGCCTGCGCGGCACCGCTCTCGCAGTGGCCGTGCTCGCAATTCTCGCGATCGGTTATCTCGCCTTGAGGCCCTCGCCAGTCCCGCCGTCCACCCCGAACGCGGAAAGTCCAACGGGAGCTGGAGTTGGTGCTGCGGCAGTCGAGGCCTCCTCGGCCGCGAAGACCGCGGATCCAGCGAGCCCATCGGCGGCGACCCCGGGAACGGTGCCGGCCGCGCCGCCCGAAACCCCTTCGGGCACCACCGGCACGGCTCCTGACGCGTTACGCGTCGATCTCGACGCGACCGCCGCCTGCTGGATCTCTGCCACGGTGGATGGCAAGCAGGTGGCGTATCGCGCCTTGAATCCAGGGGAGCGGCTGGCCCTCCGCGCGACGACGGAAGTCGTCCTGCGCATCGGCATTCCAGCGAACCTGACCGTCTCCATCAACGATCAGCGTGTGCCGCCCTTCGCGCGCCCCGGCACGCCAGTCACGCTCCGGATCACCCCGGGGAATTATCGAGACCTGCTGAAGCAGTAGCCAACGACGCCCCGACCCACAGGGGCGCGGCGGGGGTGCGCGAGGCGCTCCGCCACACCCCATCCACGTGGCGCCGGTCTGGCCCGTCGGCGAGCGGGTCTTCATCGGCGGCTACTTCGACGACCCGTTCTTCGGGCCCTATCCGTGGTGGCGCAGGCCGGATTACCCGTACTGGTACTACCCGGTCTATGACGCGCGCGCTGAACTGCACATCCGGGTGACGCCGGATGCCGGTAAGCTTGCGGCGGTCTACGTCGACGGCTTCTATGCCGGCATCGTCGACGATTTCGACGGCACGTTCCAGTCGCTCCACCTGCCGCCCGGGGGGCACGTCATCGTGCTGTACCTCGATGGGTATCGCACGGTGCGACACAATCTCTACCTGCGGCCGGGCTCGGGCTTCACGCTGCGTGAGGTGCTCGTACCGCTGCCTGATGGAGAGCGAAGCGAACCACCGGTGCTGGCCCCGGCGGTTCCCCCTGCACACGACGATGGCACGCCTGCCATCACCTGTGGAGGAGATGGGTCGATGATGGGCCGGGACGCGATCCCGGTGGGGCGGGTTCATCGGGCAGGCGCTGGGGCTCTACCGTGAGAGTGAACCAGCGGGGTTCCTGATGTCCGTGGTCGGCGCGGAGTCCCCACTTGACTGTGTAGAAGTACCACGCGACCCGGTCCCGCGGGCCGGAGACTACAATGCGACCGGGAGGCTCCGTGACTCATCGCCATCGTCGCCTGGTCCTGCTGTCCACCCTGTTGGCCGGGCTCACCGCCGGCCTCGGAGCCCAGAACGCGCCGCCGCCCAGGCCCGCGCCCGACGAGAAGCCGCCGCAGTTCGACAGCGCGTCGCTGGCCGCGCTGCAGTGGCGCAACATCGGGCCCTTCCGCGGCGGCCGCGTCGTGGCCGTGGCCGGCGTGCCGCAGCAGCCGCGCACGTTCTACTTCGGCGGCGTCGGCGGCGGCGTGTGGAAGACCACCGACGGCGGCGGGACTGTGGGAGAACATCACCGACGGCCAGCTTCAGCACCTCGTCGGTCGGCGCGATCGCCGTCGCGCCCTCGGACCCGAACGTGATCTACGTCGGCATGGGCGAGCATCCGATCCGCGGCGTGATGACCTCGCACGGCGACGGCGTCTACCGGTCCACCGACGCAGGCCGCACGTGGACGCATCTCGGGCTCGACCGCACGCGGCACATCTCGCGGATCCGCGTCCACCCGACCGATCCCGACACCGTGCTCGTCGCCGCGCAGGGCGCGGCCTACGGCCCGCCGCAGGACCGCGGCGTGTATCGCTCCACCGACGGCGGCAAGACCTGGGACGCAGGTGCTGTTCGTCAACGAGACGACGGGCCCCTCCGAGCTGGCGATGGACCCGACCAACCCGCGCATCCTCTACGCGGCGATGTGGGATCACCTGCGGCAGCCCGTGGGAGGTGCGCAGCGGCGGCCCCGGCAGCGGCATCCACAAGTCCACCGACGGCGGCGCCACCTGGCAGCGGGTGATGAACGGCCTGCCCGGACGCGGTCGGCAAGATCGGCATCGACGTCTCGGCCAATCCCGACCGCCTCTACGCCGTCGTCGAGGCCGACCCGAAGGGCGGGCTCTACCGGTCGGACGACGGCGCGAAGTCGTGGCAGCTGGTGAACGACGCGTGGACGCTCCACACGCGCGCCTGGTACTACATGAAGGTCGTTCGCCGACCCGAAGAACCCCGACGTCGTCTGGGTGCTGAACGCGGACGTCAGCCGGTCGATCGACGGCGGCAGGACGTTCACGAACGTGCGCACGCCGCACGGCGACAACCACAGCCTGTGGATCAACCCGCAGCGACCCCGAGACGCTGATCGAAGGCAACGACGGCGGCGCCAACGTGTCGTTCAACGGCGGCCGCACGTGGTCCACGCAGGGCAACCAGCCGACGGCGCAGTTCTACCGGGTGAACGTCGACAACCTGTTCCCCTACAACGTCTACGGCGGCCAGCAGGACAACACGTCGGTGAAGATCGCCAGCGCCGCGCCCGGCGGCATCACCGAGCGCGACTGGTACGACGTCGGCGGCTGCGAGAGCGCCGTGCCGGCCTTCGACCCCGACAAGCCCGCGCTACGTCTACGCCGGCTGCTACATGGGGATCATCAGCGAGTTCGACGACGAGACGAAGACCGCCCGCGACGTCATGGCCTGGCCGCAGATGCCGGCCGCGGTGCCGCCGCGCGAGCAGAAGTACCGCTTCAACTGGAGCGCGCCGATCGTCGTCTCGCGGTTCAACCCGTCGGTCATCTACCACGGCGGCAACGTGCTGCTGCGGTCGGACAACCGCGGCAAGACGTGGCGCGAGGTCAGCCCCGACCTGACGCGCAACGACAAGAGCAAGCAGGGGCCCGGCGGCGCGCCGATCACCAACGAGGGCGCCGGCGGCGAGACCTACGGCGTGATCGACGACATCGCCGAGTCGCCGCACGACGCCGGCACGCTGTGGGTGGGCACCGACGACGGTCTCGTGCAGCTGACGCGCGACGGCGGGCAAGACGTGGAGCAACGTCACGCCGCCCGACGTGGGCGAGGCGATGGTCAACGCCATCGAGGTGTCGCCGCACGCGTCCGGCCACCGCCTACGTGACGATCTCGAAGTACAAGTTCAACGACTTCACGCCGCTCGTCTTCAAGACCACCGACTTCGGCAAGACCTGGACGCGCATCGTCGAGGGCATCGCCGCCGAGGCGTGGGCGCGCGTCGTGCGCGAGGATCCGGTGCGCAAGGATCTGCTCTACCTCGGCACCGAGACCGGGTTCTACATCTCGTTCAACGGCGGCCAGCGCTGGACGCCGTTCCAGTTGAACCTGCCGCTCACGCCGATCACCGACCTGAAGGTTCACAACAACGACCTCGTGGCGTCCACGGCCGGCCGCGCGTTCTGGATCCTCGACGACCTGTCGCCGCTGCAGCAGTGGACCGACGCCACCGCCGGCGACGGACGTGCGTCTCTTCAAGCCGCGACCGGCGTATCGCACCCAGGCGTTCGGCGGCGGATTCGGCGGCGGCAATCCGCATCGCCGGCAGGAGCGCGCCGAACGGCGCGATCATCGACTTCTGGCTGGCGAAGGTGCCCGAGGGCGATGTCGTGATCGAGGTGCTCGACGCGTCCGGCAAGGTGGTGCGGCGCGTTCACCACGCGCAAGGTCGAGCCCGAGGCGCCGCCCGTCGATGGAGCCGCCGCCCACCGCGCTGACGGTGAAGGCCGGGCTCAACCGGCTGGTGTGGAACGTGCGCCACGACCAGGCGGTGCCGGTGCCGGGGCTCTTCGTGTTCGGCTCGCTGCAGGGACGGCAGGCGCTCCCCGGCGCCTATCAGGTGCGGCTCACGGCCGGCGGGCGCACGCTCACCGAGCCGCTGACGATCAGGATGGACCCGCGCGTCACGACGCCGCTTGCCGAGCTGCAGGCCCAGGACGACCTGGTGCAGCGGGTCGATGAGCGGCTCAACGAGCTGCACCGCACGGTGATTCGGCTGCGCAAGCGCGCGCAGCCAGGTGGAGGACCTGATCAAGCGGACCAAAGGCACGCCTGGCGCCGACGCCATCGAGAAGAGCGGCAAGGCGCTCGTCGACAAGCTCAACGCCCTCGAGGACGCGCTCGTGCAGAAGCGCGTGGTCGACGGCCAGACCGTGATCAATTTCCCGATGCGGCTGAACCAGTTCTTCATCTACCTGCGGAGCGCCATCGACGAGAGCGACCAGGGCACGACCGACGGGCAGCGGGACCGCCTCGGCGAACTGGCGGAGCAGTGGCAGACGCATCAGCGCACCGCGACATCCTTGTTCGGAGACGAACTGACCGCGTTCAATCGGCTCGTTCGCGAGCGCAACGTGCCGGCGGTGGTGGTGAAGTAGGGTCGGGCCCGCGGCGTCAGGAGCCCAGGAGTTCCATCATGAAGCAGCCGGTCGGCCGATGTGCGGAACGCGGCTGTGAGTGCGGTGGCGGCACCCAGGTCCAGGCGTCCGTGAGTGACGACCACCTCACCGATCGCCGCGACTTCCTGCGGCACGCCGGCACGATGAGCGTCGGCCTCGGCCTGGGGCCGGCCGCGGTGTTCAGCCTGCAGGGGCAGGCCGAAGCCGCGGCGATGGCTGTCAGTGCGGCCGTGCAGGCGGGCAAGGCGCAGCACGTCACGATCCTCCACACCTCCGACATCCACGCGCAGCTCGACATCCACGACGAGTTCTTCTACGAGAACGGACGACCGGCCTTCAAGCGCCGTGGCGGGTTCGCCACGTTGCGCACCATGCTCGCCGCGCTGCGGAAGCAGAACCCGGAGCGCACCCTCCTGGTCGACGGCGGCGATTGCTTCCAGGGCAGCGCCGTGGCCACCCTCTCGAAGGGCGAGGCGATTGTTCCGCTGATGAACGTGATCGGCTACGACCTGGTGCTGCCCGGCAACTGGGAAGTGGTCTACGGCAAGGATATGCTGATGAAGGACATGGGCATGTACACGGCGGCCCGCGTGTGCGCCAACATGTTCCACGACGATGGCGCGGACGGCGGGCTGATGTTCCCGGCGTATCAGGTCTTCGACCTCGGCGGCACGAAGGTGGGGTTCGTCGGCTACAACGATCCGCTGACGCCCACGCGCCAGTCGCCGGCGTACTCGACGAGGCATCCGCTTCACACGTCCGGAAGAGGACCTCGCCCGCTACGTGAAGCTCTTGCGCGAGGAGAAGGGTTGCCAGCTCGTGTTCGTGATGTCGCACATGGGGCTGGCGCAGCAGCTGAACCTGTCCAACCAGCCCTCGGCTGAAGGCGTGGACTACATCCTGGGGGCCGACACGCACGAGCGCATCCGCGAACCGCTGCAGGGGCAGTTCTGCAAGGTCACCGAACCAGGGGCGTTTGCCTCGTTCGTGGGCAAGCTCGACTTGGTGATCGAGGGCGGCAAGATCAAGGAGGAAACCTACGCGCTGCTCGACGTGGACCCGGCGCAGTATCCCGAAGACGGCGAGATGAAGCGGATGGTCGCCGCCGCGCGGGCGCCCTTCCGCGCCGAGATCGACAAGGTGATCGGCCAGACGCGGACGCCGCTGCTGCGCTACTTCGTGCTCGAGACGCCGATGGACAACCTGATCACCGACGCGCTGCGGTGGAAGTTCAAGCCCGACTTCGCGGTCTCGAACGGATTCCGGTTCTGTCCGCCGCTGGTGCCGCCTCCAGGCGGCGTGGCGGACATCACCGACGAATATCTCTGGAGCATGATGCCGGTCGACTCGCAGTTGAAGTCCGGCATCGTCACCGGGCAGCAGATCGTGGAGTGGCTGGAGCGCGAGCTCGAGAACGCGCTGGCGAAGGACCCGACGAAGCGCTTTGGCGGATGGCTCGTCCGCTTCAGCGGCCTGCAGGTGACGTTCACCATCGCCAACCCGGCGGGCTCGCGCGTGCAGCAGGTCAAGGTGCAGGGCGGGCCGCTGGTCCGCGACCAGACCTACTACGGTGCTCGGGTGCGAGCGCGAGGGCGACGTGGAGAACGTGGTGTGCCGCATCCCGAAGGTGGCCGACGCCCGCCGCCGCGACGCGACCGTGCACGAGGTGCTGACCGAGTATCTGGCGGCGCACTCGCCGGTGGCGCCGGTGGTGGATGGCCGCGCCGTCGCCACCGATGCGCCGGCAGATCTTCTGTCGCAGGTGGAGGGGACCCCCTACCGCTTCAGATGAGCGGCGGGCGTGCCGGCTCCGTAGCTCGTCATTTCGCGACGGGCTCAGCGCGAGGCTCAGAGGTCGAGGAACTCGCGGAGTGCGGCGCGCACGTCCAGTTGCAGCGCCTCCGGCAACTCGCCCAGGTCGCGGCGGAACAGCCCGTTGTCCCACGCCAGGATCTGGTCCACCAGCACGTCGCTCTCCGCCGTCAGGCCACAGGTGCCCTTCGCCAACCGCACGCGCAGCGGAAAGGCCTCGTCGGTGAGCCTGGTGGATAGCGGGAGGATGACGGTGCTCGGCAGCCCGGCGGCGGCGAAGGGCGTCGGCTGAATCGCCAGGCACGGACGCGGCTTGCCGGGTTTCGTGCCGACCCGCGGTT
Source organism: uncultured Acidobacteriota bacterium (assembly GCA_963721715.1). Lineage (GTDB taxonomy): Bacteria > Acidobacteriota > Vicinamibacteria > Vicinamibacterales > UBA2999 > VFZN01. The sequence continues at coordinate 324,640 of CAVRKI010000002.1, forward strand.
CGAGGTCGACGACGTAGACGTGCCACTGTTGCGGGGTCACGGCTTCAGCCGCTTGAGGCGCGAATGGCGGCGGAATTCCGCGTTCACGCGCGCGCTGTCAGCCGCCACGCGAGCGGCGGCGCGCTTCCACTGCTCGAGCCGCTCGCGGCGCAGCGCGTCCTGTTCCAGGAGCGCCATGCCCGCCCGGACCACGTCAATCTTGGTCGCAATGCCCAGGCGCTGCTTCAGACGCTCGATCCTCCGATCGTCGTCTTCCTGAATCATCAAGGGCCGGCCCATATTTGAGAGTATATCTAGAAGTACACTTCAAGTCCCGGTGCGGATTCACGGGCTGGACGTGGTTATTGCGCCAGCCAGCGGCGCGCGATGCCCTCGTGCAGCGGCATCCTGAGCGCGGCGAACTGCGCGGCGGCGTCGCCCAGCATCGCCTCACCCCGCGGCCGCGCCTCTCCACCCTCCAGGGCGGTCAGGTGACGGCCGTGCCACAAGTCCACCAGCGGCCGCAGCAGCGGGCTTCTCAACCGCTCCGCCAGCGCGCGGGCGTCCATGAAGTGGGCGAGCGCCCGATCGGGCAGCCCCGCGGCATCGGCCGCCACGCCCGCCGACAGATGCGACGTGTTCAGCCCCAGCGACAGGTAGTCCATCTGCAGCCCCAGCCGGATGCACTCGTCCAGGGCCGGGTACAGCGCGGCGCAGGCGTCGCGCTTCCCGATGAGCGCCAGCGTGAGCGCCGCGATGTTCGTCGACAGCCAGGCGCCAAGCCCGTTGTGGCGGCCGGGACGCGCCAGATGGCGCTCGACGGCGGGGAACAGATCCGAGGCGCGATCGTGGTCACCGGACCACGCCGCCAGGGCGCACAGGTCGGCCTCGGGCAGACCGGCATAGATGGTCGCCCCGGCGCCTTCCGCGGCCTCGAGGTGCCGGCGCGCGTCGGGCGCCTGTCCCAGGCAGAAGAGCGCGCCCGCGAGCTGCAGGTGCACCAGGAACCTGAACTGATCGTTCCCGGGCCGCGCCAGCTCGCCCGCGACATCGTCGCGGTAGCCTTCGAGATCTCCGCTCCGGATGAGGTCGCGCACTGCGGTCACGCGACGAACCACCCACAGCGCTCCGGTGTGGCCGACCCGGTCAGCCGCCTGCGCCGTGGCGTCGAGGGCCTCGGTCAGGCCCTCCATCCGGCCGGCATAGTACAGCGCCGTCACCCGGGCCCACTTCGCATCCGCTTCGGCCCACGACGAGGTGCCCTCCAGCATCGCGCACGCGCGCTCGGCCGACGCCCTGGCCTCGTCGATGCGGCCGAGGTTGCGGTCGTTCATGGTCTGCATGGCGTAGACGTTGCCCAGCAGGACGTTGTCGCCGAGTTGTTCGGCCGCGGCGCGGGCCGACTCGCCGATCGCCAGGGCCTCGTCGAACCGGCCGGAGTAGAGCACCCAGCCCGCGTACAGCGTCTGCAGCGTCGCGCGCTCGCGCACCGCGGCAGGCGAGAGGACGGCCAGGGCGCGGTTCATCGCCTCGATGCCCTGGCCGAGGCGATTGCTCCACAGGTGCCCGTGCGCGATGTAGGTGCCGGCGCGATGCAGGCCGGCATCGTCGCGCCGCGCCAGCCAGATGTCGAGGGCCCGGGTGGCCGGCCCGATCGCATCGCCGGGCCGCCGCAGCGCCAGGAGCGCCGCCGCGGTCGTATCCTCCACCGTCGCCAGTTCCTCACTGCCCGCGGGCAGGTTCAGTGTCTGCAGCTGCTCGCCCAGCAACAGGACCTCCTCGAAGGCACCCGACGCCTGCGCGCGCGCCATCGCCTTCAGCAGCACGCGCGAGGTCCGCTCGGCGTCCACCGCGGCGCCGGCCTGATAGAGGTGGTGCGCCAGCATCGACAGGTGCGCGTCGAGCGAGGGCGCCCGGAGGCGTTCGATGGCATCCGCCACCTTCGCGTGCAGCCGCTGCCGGCGCGGCAGCGCCATCGCGCTCACCAGCGTGCCGCGAATCAACTCGTGCACGAACGTGTAGCGGGCCACCCGCCCGGCCTCCGCCCGCAGCAACTGCGCCTTCTGCGCGTCCTCGAACAGGTCGAGCACCGCATCCTCCGGGGCGTCGGTCACGGCCAGCAGCAGATCGAGCGGGAAGCTGCGGCCGATCACGGCCGCCGCCGTCAGGATCCGGCGCGCATCGTCGCCGAGCCGCTCGAGCCGTCGCGAGATCACGAGCCGCACGCCCTCCGGCACGTCGATGCGACCCGCCTTGAGGTCGGTCCGCCAGCGACCAGCCTGGTCGAAGATCTTGCCTTCTTCCGCGAGGTGCTGATACACCTCCTCGACGAAGAACGGATTGCCGTCGGTCTCGCCGTGCACCACCCGCACCAGCGACGAGGGCGGCGGCGACCCGCTCATGGTGGCGAGCATCTGCTCGACGTCGTTCTCGCTCAGCCGCTTGACGGTGAGGCGCATGGCCAGGCGCTGCCGGAGCAGCGTTTCGAGCGTCCGCGTGAACGGGTGATGTGTGTCGAGCTCGACGTCCCGGTAGGTGCCCACCACCAGCAGCCGCATCGTCGGCAGGTGCGGGGCGATGTGCAGCAGCAGTTCCAGGCTGGCTTCGTCGGCCCACTGGAGATCGTCGAGCAGCAGGACGACGGCGGACTTCTCCGCGCCTCGCCGGACATATTCCAGATAGGCGTTGAACAGCAGCCGTCGCCGCTGGTCGGACGGGACCGCCGGCGCGTCCGGGATGTCCGGGAAGACCCTCCGCAAGACCGGCGCCATGGCGGCCACCTCCGGCGCCAGGTCACCGAGGGCCGCCCGCACCGCCTGTGGCACCAGTCGCAGGGACTGCTCGACGGCCTCGGCAAACGGACCGAATGGCGGCGCCCCCTCCTGCTCGTAGCACTGCCCGGTCAGCGTCAGGCAGCCACGCGCCCGCGCCAGCCGCTGCACCTCGCGGGCCAGCCGCGTCTTGCCGACGCCGGGTTCGCCACTGAGCAACACGAATCCGCCCTGGCCGAGCAGCATCCGGTCCAACTGCGCGGTGAGGTCTGCGAGCTCCGCGTCGCGGGCCACCAGCGTCGTCCGCTCCTGCGGCTCCGCGCGCGTCACGGTGGAGCCAGACCAGGGTGTCTGGCCGCCCGATCCGTCGCGCAGCGTCTCGAGCGCCGCACGCAGCTCGCCCATCGTCTGGTAGCGCTCGGAACACGCCTTGGCCAGCATGCGGTGGACGACGTGACCGAAGCCGGGCACGATATCGAGGTCGCCCACGGTGGAGGCCGGCGGATCGCGAAGGATGGCGGCCATCGTGTCCAGGGCCGTGGCCTTCTGGAACGGATGGCGGCCGCTGGCCATCTCGTGCAGGACCGTGCCCAGCGAGAAGACGTCGGACCTCGCGTCCAGGGGGCTGCCCAGCACTTGCTCGGGTGACATGTACGCCGTCGTGCCGACGACCACACCCGGTTCCGTCAGCGCCTCCTGGGTGACGGCGTCGTCGCCGGGGTGCGGATCGTCCACCTGCTTCGCCAGGCCGAAGTCCAGCACCTTCACGTGTCCGTGCACCGTCAGCATCAGGTTCGACGGCTTCAGGTCGCGATGCACGATGCCGCGGCGATGCGCCTCGTCCAGGGCCTGCACGATCTCGTTCGCGCAGTCCAGCAACTGGCGCGGCGAGAGGCCGCCGTCGCGGGCCACGCGGTTCAGCGTGCGGCCCTCGATGAACTCCATGACGATGAAGCTGCGGCCCTCGTCTTCGCCCACTTCGTGGATCTTGCAGATGAAGGGGTGATCGAGCGCGGCGGCCGCCAGCGCTTCGCGGCGCAACCGCTCGCGGGCCTGCGGCTGGTGCTGCACGTTCTCCGGCAGCATCTTGATGGCGACCTTGCGCTCGAGGACCGTGTCGTGGGCCAGGTACACCTTGCCCATGCCGCCCTCGCCCACGAGGCGCTCGATGCGGTAGCGGTTCGCGAGCAGGCTCATGCGAAAAGTCGTCTCGTCATTCCACCGGCGCCGGGTGGCGCGATGATTCCGTAGACGCCGAGGCGAGCGCCGGGGGGAAGCGCCAAGCTGGTCCGACCATGATTATACGGTCGTATTCGTCCGTTGCAGCGGGCCCGCCGAACGGGTGACGCCGGACGCCGTCTGTCACGGTCGACGGGAGCCCGCGACCGGCGCCTGCCCGATGCCCCAGAGGTGCCCAAGCGTGCGGACGACGATCACGCCGTCGGAGATGGCGGGCGTCGCCATGATCACCTCGCCCATCGAATGCTTCGCCAACTCTACGTACTCGCGGCCCGCCTGCGCCACCACCACATCACCATCCTCGTTCGCCATGTAGAGACGGCCGTCCGCGGCCACCGGCGACGCCGAGAACGCTCCGCCGCCGCCGACCCGCGCACGGAACAACCGCTCACCGGTGTCCGCCGCATACGCGGTGAGGACGCCATTGTTGTTCAGCGTGTAGAGCTGATCGCGATAGACGATGGGCGTGGAGATGTAGGTGCCGTCGCGGTCGTGGCTCCACGCGATGGCCTCGCTGGACGAACGGCCCTGCGGCAGCGAGATGTCACCGCGGGCGCCCGCCCGTACCGCATACACCGGACGCACCGGCGGATAGCCGCCGGTCACGTAGGCGACATCGCCCCGCACCACCGGCGAGCCGATCGCGATCTCGGAGTTCGGCGCGAGCGTCCACAGCAGCGCGCCCGTGGCGGGGTCGTATCCGCGGATCTTCGTCCCGTTGGTCACCAACTCGTCGCCCTTCGGTCCGGAGAGGATCGTCGGCGTGCCCCACGTCGAGACTTCGTCGGTCCGAGGCGTGCGCCACAGCTCGCGGCCGTCGGCGAGGTCGAAGGCCGCGAGGAACGAGCCTTTCGACTGATCCGCCTGCACGATCACGGACGACTTGTAGATGACGGGCGAACTCGCGTGGCCCCATTGATAGGTGGGATCGAGGAACCAGCCGCTGTCGAGCGCGCCGACGTCCTTCTTCCACAACAGTGCGCCGTCCATGTCGTAGCAGACCATCTGCCCAATCGCGCCGAAGACGGCGACGATGTGCCGGCCGTCGGTGACCGGGGTGGCGTTGGCCTGGCTCGACTTCGTGTGGCGCTTGGTCCGCGGCGTGCCGCCGAACACCTCGCGCGTCCAGAGCTCCTTGCCGGTGTGCAGGTCCAGCGCGTGGACGCGCCAGGTGTGATGCGAGAGGTTCTCGACGGGCGCGACATCGCCGTAAAGCCCGGTGCGGAACGACGTGTCGTCGGCGCTGGCGGCGGCGACGGCAATCACACGATTGCCCCAGACGATGGGGCTGGAGGTGGCCAGCCCCGGGATCGGCGTCTTCCAGCGGATGTTGCGCCCTGAGGCGACGTCCCACTCGACTGACGGCTCCCTGCCCATCAGCGGTGCCGTCCGCATTGGCGCCGCGGAACGCCGGCCATGGGCGCGCCGAGGTGCGGGGAGCCACGAGCGCGGCCGGCGTGGCACCGGCGGGCGCTGGCCGTGCCGTGGGCGCGGAGGCTGGCGTCTCCGCGGGAACGGCTGCGGCCGAGGTCGCGTCGGCGAAGCCTTCGCGCTCGTAACGAAGCTGCGAAGTGCCGCGCGCGATCGTCATCCGCTCGACGATGCCGCCGCGGCCGGCGAAGGTGACGATCATCTCCGGTGCATCGACGGCGCGCCAGCGGCGTTCCTCGAACGGCTGCAACTCCATCACCGATTCCCCAGGCGCGGCCAGGGTCAGCTTCCCGCCAGCCGCGGCGACGGTCACAGCCGCTCCGCTGGTCGCACTCAGGTAGCGCCCTTCCAGTGCGGGAAGAGCGGAGGCTGGCACCGAGATCACCGGCGGCAGTGATGTCGACGGGCCTGGCTGACGCGGCCTTCTTCACGAGCTCGGTGATCGCGGGCGAAGTCTGACGTTCGGCGAGTGCGACGGCCGCGGCGAGGGCCACGCCGTCCGGCTCGTGGGTCGCGAGCGCCGCTTCAACGAGCGCCTGATTGCCCGTGCGGATGCCGGCCATCAGCGCGCCAGCAGCGCCCTTCGATCGCCGCGATAGCAGGTACAGCACGACCTCGGGATGGCCGCCGCGAAGCGCGAAGTCGATGGGGCGCGAACCGTAGAAGGAGTCGGTGACGTCCAGATCCGCGCCGCGCTCGACCAGCAAGCTGTACGACCTCGAGGTGACCCTTGTCGGCGGCGAAACCGACCGCGGTCACCCCGTAGCGCGAGCGCACATTGACGTCCACCTCGCGGTCCAGCAGCTCGGCCACGCGCGCGACGATCTCCGTTTCGAGCCGCCGCGAACAGCGCCTCGGCGTCAGCACCGGCAGGCGTTTGCGCCAGGCGCCCACCACCAGGAGCGGCACGAGGGCGAGCCAGACGACGCGGGCGATGTGGGCGGGACGGCGCATGCTGGACCCTCCTCGAAGGCCGCAGTATACGCGCCCGGCGCCGGCGCGCGAGGCGGGCGCCAACGGGCTATAGTCGGGAGATGTCTCTCGCGTCATTCCCCAGGAGGATCCCCATGCGTGTCAGTCACCTGCTTTCGGCCGCGGCCCTGTGCTGCGCGATGAGCGCCACGTCGTTCGCCCAGGCCGTCCCCGACGTGAAGTTGCCGCCGTCGCCTGCCGGTCAGGCCGCCGTCCAGCTGGGTGGGCGTTGGGAGAAGTCCGCCGAGGGCGGTCAGCGGTATCGCGACGGCAAGTGGGTGGTGGTGGACTATGGCCGGCCGCTTCTGCGCGGACGCGCGGACATCTTCGGGAGCGGAGCCGACTACGGCAAGACCATCAAGGACGGCTCCCCCGTCTGGCGCGCGGGCGCGAACGACACCACCCGGCTCACCACCCAGGCGCCGCTGGAGATCGGCGGCAAGACCCTGCCACCGGGCGTCTACAACGTGTTCATCGACCTCAAGCCTGGTAACTGGGCCCTCGTGCTGAACACCCAGCCCGTGCAGGAGAAGTACGATCCCAACGAGAAGGTGAAGCTGTACGGCTCGTACAACTACGACGCGAAGTTCGACGTGGTGCGCGTGCCGATGACCGTGCGCGCCAGCGACGTCACGATCGAGCAGTTGACGATCGGGTTCGTGAACGTGAGCCAGACCAGCGCCACGCTGTCGATCGCGTGGGACAAGACGGTAGCGACCGCGGATCTGAAGCTGGCTGCGGGAACGAAGTAGGCGCGGCCGCTACGGCAGCGCAAACATGAACACCGCGTGCCCGGCCGCCACCGACACGTGCTGGCGGCCGTCCACCATGAACGTCGTGGGATTCGAGCGCACCATGCCGCCGACCTGGAACTGCCAGAGCGGCGCCCCGGTCTTCGCATCGAGGGCATAGAAGTTGCCCTCGTTCGACCCGGAGAACACCAGGCCGCCGGCCGTGGACAGCACCCCTGACCACGACGGCGACGGCAGCCGGAAGTCCCACACCTTCGCGCCGGTCCTGGCGTCCAGCGCGCGCACGGCGCCCCACGCTTCGTCGGCCAGCCGCCGCTCTCCGCCGCCCGTGAACGGTTGCCCCGCCTCGTACTCCGCGTCGGTCTTGTAGTAGTACGACCCCATCTCGCGCACCGGCACGTAGAACAATCCCGTCCGGGGACTGAACGACGGGCTCGGCCAGTTGGTGGAGCCCTGCAGGCTGGGGTAGACCAAGTTCCCTTCGGGCGTCGGCTCCGTGTTTGGCAGCACGATCGGCCGTCCCTTCGCGTCGATCCCCTTGGCCCACGTCTGCTTTGCATAGGGCGCGGCGTGCAGGAACTCGCCCGTCACGCGATCGAGCACGTAGTAGAAGCCGTTGCGGTTGGCAGTGACGAGCGTCTTGCGCGCGCGCCCGTTGATCTCGAGATCCGCGAGCACCTGGATCTGGTTGGCGTCCCAGTCGTGCACGTCGTGTGGCGTGTACTGGAAGTGCCACTTCATCTTCCCCGTGTCGGCATCGAGCGCCAGCACCGACGAGGTGTAGAGGTTGTCGCCGAGGCGCACATCGCCGTTCCAGTCCGGCCCCGGGTTGCCCGTCCCCCAGTACAGAAGGTTCAACCCGGGATCGAACGATCCGGTCAGCCAGGTGGCGCCGGCGCCATTCTTCCAGCTCTCGCCCGCCCACGTCTCCACGCCGGGTTCGCCCTTCGTCGGGACCGTGTGCGTGCGCCACGCGAGCTTGCCCGTCTTCGCGTCGTAGGCGTCGACGAATCCGCGAATGCCCGCCTCGCCACCGCTGATGCCGACGATCACCTTGCCGTTGACCGCCAGCGGCGCCATGGTGATCGAGTGGCCCGTTTCGTTCGCAGCCACCTTCGTTTCCCAGCGCACCGCGCCGGTTTGCGCGTCGAGCGCGATCAGCACCCCGTCGAGCGATCCCACGTACACCATGTCATCGAGGATCGCGACGCCGCGATTGGTGGCCGGAAAGCCGATGAGCCGCAGGTCCGACGGCATGGGCCGCACGTAGCTCCAGATCGGCCGTCCGTTCTTCGGGTCGAGCGCGGTCACCGTGGTGGGCGGCTCGGTCACGTACATGATCCCGTCGGCGACGATGGCGGAGGTCTCCATCTGGCCCTGGCCGGCGACCTGGTAGACCCAGGTGGGCCTGAGGTTGGTCACGTTCGCTGTCGTGATCTGGTCGAGCGCCGAGTAGCGCTGGCCGTGATACCCGCCCGAATAGGTGAGCCATGCGCCAGGTTCCGTGGCGGCGTCCACCAGTCGCTGGTAGGGAACCTGTCCGGTGAGCGCGGCCCCGGACACGACCATCAACACCACCGCCAGCGTCACTCGCTTCATCGCTGTCCTCGCAAGCTCGCCAGGTACGCCACCACATCGTCCACGTCGGATGCCGACAACGCCGTGCCGTACGACGGCATCAGGCTCGCGCCCGCTTCACGCTGCAACTCGGCCAGGTCGGCCAGACGAAACGCGTGCAGGCGCCCGCTCGTGTCGCGGATGTGCACCCAGAACGCGTCCTCGCTGACGCGCACGCCGCGCACCGCCGCACCGCTCGTCGGCCGCGCGGTGGCCACCACGTGGCCTTCGGGAACGCGGGCCGCGGGCTCGACCAGCGACTGCTTCAGATACGCCAGGCCTCGCTGATCGCCGATGGACGACAGGTCGGGTCCCAGGGCGCGACCCGCGCCGGCGACCACGTGACAGCTTGCGCAACCGCGCTTCTGGTAGATGGCCAGCCCGTTCTGCGCGTTGCCCGTGGCGCGCTCGGTGCCGGCGCGGTTCAGCGAGCGCACGAACGCCGCGAGTTGCCACGTGCGGCGGACCCCGTTGGCGCGACCGAAGTCGGGCATCAGGCCGGGAATGCCTGCCGTGAGAATCGCCACCAGCCCGGCATCGTCCGCGGCGCGAACAAACGTGGGTCGCAGAAGCGAGGGACCATAGCCGCCGCTGCCGTCGATGCCGTGGCACAGCGCGCACTGCGCGTTGTACAAGCGCTTGCCTTCGGCGAGGTCGGCCGCGTCGGCCGCCGTGAGCGGCCGGTCGGACGAGGCGGTCTGTGCGGTGGCCGGCGCCGGAGCGGCGACCGACAGGAGCCCGCTCGCGATGATCGTGACCGCGCGAATGAACCAGCCCGGCATCGATGCGCCTCCTTTCTGGTGAATGGCGACGACGGCGTGCGTGTGGTGGAGCAGGGCGAGAATCTATCACAGCGGGATGGGCGACTTGCCGCGCAAGCCGATCGAGGGATGCGCTCCCCGGGGCGTTAAGCTAGCGCCATGCACCGACGAACCTTCCTCTCGCAGGCTGCCGTGGCGAGCCTGCTCCGGCCAGCCCCCGCTGCGACTGCGGCGACGGTTCGCCAGGCCCCCGCTCTGGGCGGCCGCGCCCGTCGCGCTATCCCGAAGCCGGGGCCGATGCTGCCGCCCGTACCCGCCATCATCAGCAGCGTGCACGGCAAGCCCGGCGATCCGGACGAGCTCTCCGTGCTGTGGACCTTCGTCGTCAATGGCGACCCGCCGCGGGTGGGCGGCGTTTTTCGGGATGATGGCTGGGTGTGGCGAATTCCACACCATGGACCGCAAGGTGGGTCACATCGGGCAGAGCGTCGGGCGTGATGACATCCGCTACTGAGCCTGGCTCGGGCTACGTGAAGGGCCGAGACCTCGCTTACCCAGAAAGGGTAACGGCCGCGCCGATCCAGCGCGTCCGTGCCCGGGAACAGCGCAGGAAATGGTGCCTGCCCTGGCACCCCGATTGCTCTTGAACGGAGGTTGTGCGTGGTGCAGGGATGCGAGCGGTCATCATGAATATCCGGGCGATACGAGCCGCACGGAAGAGCCTGCCGATCGTGCAAGGCGCCTTCAACATCTGGCTGGAACGCAATGCCTTCCAGCATGCCGCTGCCATCGCGTTCTACACCCTGTTCTCGATGGCGCCGCTCGTCATCATCATCGTCGCCATCATCGGCATCGTGCTCGGCGATGATGCCGCGCGCGGGCAGGTCTCCGCCGAAATCAAGGGTTTCGTCGGCGCCCAGGCCGCGATCGCGGTCGAGGACGCGGTGCGCAGCTCGCGCATGAAGGACGGCGGGCTCTTCCCCACCATCATCGGCATCGCGACGCTCCTGTTCGGGGCGACCACGATGTTCGCGCAGATGCAGACCTCGCTCAACGATTTCTGGGGCGTGGTCGCCCGTCCGTCGCGAAGCGGCCTGGCCGTGTTCCTCACCACCCGGCTGCTGTCGCTCGGCGTCGTCCTGGTCATCGGGTTCCTGCTGCTGACCTCGCTCATCATCAGCATGAGCATCGTCGCCCTCATCAAGTGGGCGTCTGCGTGGATCCCGATTGCGCCGCTGGTGGCGGCGTCCGTGGACCTGGTGCTGTCGTGGGCGGTGGCGACGGCGCTGTTCGCCACCATCTTCAAGATGCTGCCCGACGTGAAGCTGCAGTGGCGCGACATGTGGAAGGCCGGCGCCGCGACAGCCGCGCTCTTCGTGGCGGGACAGTACGCGATTTCGTGGTACCTCACGGCCATGGCGCCGGCATCCACTTACGGCGCCGCGGCCTCGCTGGTCGTCGTGATCCTCTGGGTGTACTACTCCGCGCTCATCATTCTGTTCGGCGCAGCGCTCTCGAAGATGCGGATGCTGCATCGAGGCGAGGAGGTGGTGCCGAAGACCACGGCGGCACGTATCGCCTTCCAGGTCTTCGAAGGCACCACGGAAGGCGACCTTCACAAAGTGGCGACCATCGATTGACCCTTCAAGGTGGCCACCGGGCCTCACCTGCCGCGCACGGCGGTCATCGTCAGTTCGAGACGCGCGCCGCGCGCGAGGTCCTTCACCGCCACCGTGGAGCGCGTCGGGTAGCTGCCGTTGGGAAAATAGCCCCGGTACAGCTCGTTGAAGCGCGCGTAGTCGGCCATGTCCGCGAGGTAGACGGTGACCGACACCACGTCGCTCATCGTCATGTCCGCGCCGGCCAGCACGGTGCTCAGGTTGGACATGATCTGCTTCATCTCCGCCTCCAGCCCGCCCGGCACCAGTTCGCCGGTGGCGGGATTGCCGGCGGTGCTGCCGGACATGTACAGCGTGTCGCCGACGAGAATCGCCGGGACGAGCGGCGCCGGCGAGGGCTTGTAGTTGGCGGGCTGAATCACCCGACGGACGGGCGCCGGGCCGCGGGTCTGTTGACCGGTGGCGTAGCCGACGCTGGCGACCAGCAGGACGATGGCGACCTGGACGATGTGCCGCCATGCGGGCGGATTTGGAAATGACATGAGTGGCGCCTCCTGGAAGGCGCCAGTATGGCCCGACTTCGTGGCGACTGCGCCCCTCAGTGCACCGCGCCGGTGGCCGGTGGCGCCGGCGCGCCTTCCGGCAGCATGCGCTCCGTCATGGTGTCGATGTCAACCAGCTTCACGAGCAGCCGGCCGTCGGCGATTCGTGACCGGATGGCGGGGCGTTCCAGAAGCTCGCGGATGCGCATGTCGCGCTCGTCCACCGCGCGGGTGAGCGCGGGCAACCGCTGGCGCAGGTCATCGACCGTGGCCGCGCGCTCCGCGGCGCAATCGGTGTGGGTCGTCAGGACGATGACCTTGACGCCGTTTTCGACGGCGAGTTCGAGCATCTCCTCTTCCTTCTCGGCGAGGACCGAACCGGCGGTGCGGAGCACGTAGTAGTACTTGCGGGTGTCGCCGGCCAGCTCGCTGGTGTCGATGCGGGCATCCATGCACGCGACGATGGCGGCCACCGGGTGCCGAGGCGTACGAGGGAATGCGGTGCGGACCCGCGACGCCAGGTGGTTCTGCGCCAGAATCTCCCGCCAGACGTCCTCCGGTGCGATCTCCTCGTGGTGCTCGAAGTCGAAGCGGTCGAGGTGATCCTGCATGCGGAACCCGATGTTCACCATCGCGCCGCCGAGCACGAACTGCGCCTCTCGCCCGGCCTCGGTATAGAGCAATCCCGCGCCGAGCGCCGCCAGCGCCGCCGCCGCGCCAATCCAGATCTTCATCCGCGCCTCCAGGGGCGAGCAGACGCTCTCCCCGCGCACGCTCTGCACATCACGTGCCAGTTGAAGCATGGGCCTGACCGGGCGACTGTGCTCCGCCGTGGCCACCGGCAGACCGGTCGTCCGGCGTGGTGTCAGAAAGCCGGCGTCTCTGGTGCCGAGCGCCCGTGCGTCGATAACGTGTTTCAAAACAGGTGAACCCGTTGATAATTGCGCGACTCGTTCCAGCCGGGGGGCTGTCATGACCAGCGATGAGATCCGTTCGTTCCTCGATCGGTTCGTGCACGCATGGGAGCATCAGGACGTGGCGGCGCTCGGCGCCTGCTACACCGAGGACTGCGTCGTGGTCAGCCCCATCTTCAACATGCTCAAGGGCCGGGCGAAGGTGGAGAAGTCCTACGCCGATCTGTTCCAGGCCTTCTCCAATCCGTCCATCCACGTCGACGACACCGTGATCGGCAACTCGGAACCGGCGCGCGCCGTCATCGTCTGGACGGTGAAGTCCATTCACACCGGCAACATCTTCGGCATGCCGGGCTCGGGCAAGCGCATCGAGCGAACGATCGCCTATTTCTTCACCTTCAGGGACGGGCTCATCGTGAGCGAACGGCGTTTGTACGATTTCACCAGCATGCTGATGCAACTGGGCGTGCTGAAGGCGAAGCCGAACTAGCCGGCAATGGGCCACCGGCAGACGCGACCGGCAAGACGAAAGGTCGATGCCGGCCTTACGGTCGCCGCGCCCCACTCTCGCGGCGCGTGTAAGATGCGCCGGTGAACTCTCATGTGCGCCTGGGCCTCGTCGGCGTCCCTGCCATCCTGGCGCTGGGCCTGTTCGCCCTCCCCGGCCCCGGCGCGGTTGCGCAATCGGTGTCAGCGGCCCGATCGCCCGCCGCGCACCTGTGGACCGACGTCACCTCGCAAGCGATCGGCGTCACGAAGTACTGGACCAACAAGGTGGAGATCGCCGACATCAACGGTGACCGACGGCCCGATCTGCTCTTCGCCAACGGCGGTGATTACTCCACGCCCGGCACGCCGGAGCCCAACCAGGTGTTCCTCAATACCGGCCCGGGATTCCGCTTCGCCGAAGCGACCCTGCAGGTGCTCGGCCCCACCCCCGACCTCGCGCGCGTCATCAAGGCCCGCGATCTCAACCACGACGGCTTCGTCGACATCGTTGTCGGTACCACCTACCAGACGCAGAGCCGGCTGTTCCTCGGTCGCGGCGCCGGGCGCTTCGAGGAGGTGACCGCGACCAACCTTCCGGCCATGCCGCTCAGCGTGGGTGACCTGGAGCCGGGTGACGTCGATGGTGACGGCGATCTGGACCTGGTGCTCGCCGACTGGGGCGCCGGCAACAACATGTCGAACGACGGCGGTCGTACTCGCCTGTGGCTGAATGACGGCACCGGTCGCTTCAGCGATGCCACCGATGCCCGAATGCCCAACATCAACGTCCGCTTCTCGTGGGATCTCGAGCTGGCCGACGTCGACAACGATCGCGATCTCGACGTGCTGGTGTCGTGCAAGCGCTGCCCAGGCAGCCACCTGTTCCGCAACGACGGCGCCGGCACGTTCGTGGACGATGGGCGGGGGATGCCTCAGTACACGAACAACTACGAGTTCGAGGCGATGGATCTCGACGGCGACGGCTTTCTCGACCTGATCACGATGAACGATGGCGAGATCGTGGGCGAGAACAGCTCGAGCCGTCGCGAGCACGTGTTCCGGAACGACGGCAAGGGCCGCTATCGCGACGCCACGGAGGCCTGGTGGCCAGCGTCGCAGAACGTCGGCGAGGACGACAACATGGCGGCGTTCCTCGACTACGACGCGGACGGCGACGCCGATATCGTGGTCGGCTCACTGAGCGGCCCCGACCGCCTGCTGATCAACGACGGCAAGGGCCGGCTGGCCGTGGCGCTCGACGTCTTCGATGGCGAGCCGACACCGGGCACGCTCGGCCTGGCGCTCGCGGATCTCGATGGCGACCATCGCCTGGACGTGGTGCAGGGACAGGGTGAGCACAAGACCGCGATCGACGAACGCGTGTTCTCGGGCCGCGGGTTGAGGCCGGACACGGCGGCGCCGGCGGTGTCGCTGGTGGCCGCAGGGACTTCCGCTGGCGCCCGCGTGGTCCGCGCCCGCGTCCACGATTACAAGAGCCCGAGCCTTGCCACCGAGTGGACGCGCGTGGCCGTGGAATGGACCACGGCCAGCGGGATTCGGGACCTGCCGATGCGCTGGTACGGCGAGTACCTGTGGCGGGCGGACTGGCCGGCGGACGTGGATCCCGCCGCCAGCTATCGGGTGTGTGCGACCGATGCGGCGGGCAACACCACGTGTGCGGCGCCGGTGACGGCGGCGCGGTAGCGCGGTCCGACCGCGGGCGCGACCTCGTGGCCGCAGGCCATGCCTGGCGCTCGCACCAGGATGAGACGCGGCGAGACGCCAGTGACGCCAGCCGACGGCGTCGATCAGCGCGTGAAACGCAGCACGCCGCGCGATGAGGTCAGCACCAGCGTGTTACCCGTGATTGCCACCGAGCTCTCGCCGCCGAGGATGCTGGTGTACGCCGTCTCGAAGGCCATCGTCGGACACGCGGCACGCGTGCACGCCAGAGCGGGGCCCGCGGTCAGGGTCTGGCCCGAGATGGTGAACGAGCCGCTGCAGGTGTTGCAGTCGGCCCGGGTCGAGAGGCGCCCGTCCGCGAACGACAAAGTATAGGTGGCGTCCGCGGGGCGGCTCTGTTCGGCCTGTCCTGCGGGCTGGATGGACGCCAGGGTCCACGTGCCTGCCACCTGATCGGCCGTGAGGGCCAGGGATCCGCCTGCGGCGGATGGCGAAGTTGGGTTGGTGGCCGAACCGGAGCAGCCGCCGGACAGGACGCCAATGAGGATGAATACGCTGAGCAGATATGAGCGATAAGTAAAGCGGGTCACCAGTCCATCATAGCCGACGCGGCAGTTCGAGTCCTCCAACCGGTTCGGCGACAATGGTCCGTGCCCTTCACTGAACGCCCCCGCGCCGCCATCTTCGATCTCGACGGCACCGTCGTCGACAACATGTTCCTGCACGCCGAGGCGTTCGCGGTGTTTGCCGAGCGCCACGGGCTGCCCTCGCTCACGCCTGCCGACCGCGCCAAGCTGGATGGACGACGCAACAGCGAGATCTTTCCGGTGCTGTTCGGTCGCGAGATGGCGCCCGAGGAATGGCAGGCCTACGAGCACGAGAAGGAGGGACTGTATCGGGAGCTGTCGCGCGGCCGCTTGACGCTCGTCGCCGGCCTGCCGGCCCTGCTCGATCGGCTGGATAGCCGGGGCATTGCCCTGGCACTGGCCACCTCGGCGCCCGAGTTGAACGTTGCCCACACACTGAACGAGGTTGGCCTGGCCTCGGCCTTTCCCACCATCGTGCGTGGCGACCAGGTGCCGCGTGGCAAGCCGGCACCCGATGTGTTCATCGAGGCGAGCCGGCAGATCGAGGTGCCACCGGAGGGCTGCGTCGTGTTCGAGGACGCCCCGATGGGCATCCTCGCGGCGCGGGCCGCGGGCATGCGGGTCGTGGCGGTCACCACCAGCTTCAGCGCCGCCCAGTTCACCGCGCTGGCCCACCCGCCCGACCTTGCGTGCAGCGACTTCGAGGCGGTGCTCGCGCTCGCGGACTGGTAAAGCGCCTTCGCCCTACTGCGGCGGCACCGGCGGCTTCACGCTGGCCGCGGGACGGGTGCCCTTCAGGATCCAGCGCTGGATCCGGCGGCCGTTGCCCGCTTCACCGGTATACATGCGGTTCTGCGAGTCGATCGCGATCATGTGCGCGCGGATGAACTCACCGGACTGACGGCCCGGCTTGCCGAACCGATCGAGGATGGCGAGATCCTTCCGCCGCAGGATCCAGACCCGTTGGTTGGTGCCGTCGATCAGATACAGGATGCTCTGTTCCGGATCGCGCGAGACCTGCAGGCTGAACCCGCTTCCCGATCCGCCGGTTTCCGGTCGCACGAACTTCTCCATCAGATACTCGCCGTTCTGACGGAACACCTGGATTCTGTTGCCGCGGCGATCCGAGACGTAGATCAGCCCGTCCTTGGTGCCGACCAGGCCATGGAGCGTCGAGTACTGCTGCGGCGGGTCGTTGATCTTGACGGGATACTGATACTTCACCGTGTCGTCAGGCGTCTTGCCGTAGGCGCCCCAGTGGCGGAGATACTTGCCGGTGGCGGCGTCGTAGACGACCACCCGCCTGTTGATGTAGCCGTCGGCGATGAAGAGTTCGTTGGTCTTCGGCTCGACGTAGAAGTTTGCGGGGCCGCCCAGGTGGTCGGGGTCGTTGCTCCCCTTGTTGACGCCGGGCTCGCCGATCGTCATGACGTGCTTGCCGTCCTTCGTGAACTTCATCACGTGCATGCCGTTGCTGGTGCCCATCCAGACGAAGCCGTTGTGGTCGATGTAGATGCCGTGTTCCTGGTCGAACCAGGTGTAGCCCGCGGCGGGGCCACCCCAGGCCTGAAGCACCTTGCCCTCCGGATCGAGTTCCAGCACCGGCGGCGCCGGGAAGCAGCAGTCGGCAATCGGCGGCTTCACCGCGGCGCCGATCTCCTGGGGCGTCAGGCTCGACGGCATATGGATCACCCACAGGTGGTCGTTGTCGTCGGCGAAGAGGCCGCGGATGTCCCCAAGGATCCAGTCGTTCGGCAGCGTCGGCGGCCAGGTCGGATCGATGACGTAGATGGGCAGGTTGTCGGCGGTCGGCGACCCCGGGGCCACCTTGGCCCTGGCGCTCTGGGCGGCAATCAAGGCCGGGAACAACAGGCACACCGCGAGGGCGACGAGCCGTGAGGGCATGGTCTTCACGGCAAGAGCTTAACCGAGGTGGCCGCCAGGCTAGGCGATGATGTCGTGCAGCACGGTGCCCGAGACGTCGGTCAGGCGGAAGTCGCGGCCGCTGTACTGGTAGGTGAGCTTCGTGTGATCGATGCCCATCAGGTGCAGGATCGTGGCGTGCAGGTCGTGCACGTGGACCGGCTTCTCAATCGCCTTGAATCCGAAATCGTCGGTGGCGCCGTAGGTGAGGCCGCCCTTCACGCCGCCGCCCGCCAGCCACATGCTGAAGCCGAACGGGTTGTGATCGCGGCCGCTCTGCGCGCCCGCCATGCCGCCTACTTCCACGACCGGGGTGCGCCCGAACTCGGAGCCGCACACCACGAGCGTGTCGTTGAGCAGCCCGCGTGACTTCAGGTCCTTGATCACCGCCGCGAACGGCTGATCCGAGTCCTTGGCGTTCTTCCGGTGCTGCTGGATGTCGGAGTGCGCATCCCACGGATCGCCCTTCGCGTAGTACACCTGCACCATCCGGACGCCGCGCTCCACCAGGCGCACGGCCATCAGGCAGCCACGCGCGGTGCTGCCAGGGCCGTAGAGCTCGAGCGTGGCCTGGCTCTCCTTGCGGATGTCGAACACGTCCGGCGCCTCGGTCTGCATCCGGTAGGCCGTTTCCATCGAGCTGATCGCGGCTTCGAGCTGCGGATCGGCGGGCGCGCTGCCGCGCTGCATCCGATCGAGCGACGCCAGCAGATCCAGCTCGCGGCGCTGCTCGGCCAGCGTGAACGCCTTGTTGTTGATGAACGACACCAGCTTCTTCGGATCGAAGTCCTTGCCGACGATCTGGTCGGGCCGCTCCACCTTGCTCGGGATGTAGGTGCCCTGATGCATCGCGGGCAGGAACGCGCTGTTCCACAGCGGCGGGCCCACGGTGGTGGGAATGTCCGGGCACAGCACGACATAGCCCGGCAGGTTCTTGTTCTCGGTGCCGAGCCCGTAGGTGAGCCACGCGCCGATCGACGGCCGGCCGACCTGGCTGTGGCCGGTGTTCATCATCAGCATCGACGGTTCGTGGTTCGGGATGTCGGTGTGCATCGAGCGGATCAGGCAGATGTCGTCCGCGCACCCGCCGACGTGCGGGAACAGCTCGCTCACGTCGATGCCGCTCTGGCCGTACTTCTTGAACGTGAACGGCGACTTCATCAGCGATCCGGTCTTGCGCTCGGTGGCGACGGTGCCGCCCGGCAGCGGCTGCCCGTGGTACTTCTCGAGCATCGGCTTCGGATCGAAGCTGTCCACCTGCGACAGCCCGCCGTTCATGAACAGGAAGATCACGTGCTTGGCCCGCGCGGGATGGTGCAGGCCCTTTCGCGAGCGTGGGCACGGCCGACTTCTGGTCGAGACCGGCGGCGGACAGCGACTGGCCCACCATGCTGGCAAACGCCAGCATGCCGAAGCCGTTGCCGATGCGGCACAGCGCCTCGCGGCGGGTGACGGGCGGACGTGATCGGTGCGACATGGGTCAGCTCACGAACAGGAACTCGTTCGAACTCAGCAGGATCTTCACGTAACGGCCAAAGGTGGTGATGGGCAGCATCTTCGCCTTCTCGTCGTCTTTCGGCCTTCACGCCCGGTAGCACGCCCGCCATCATCCCGTCGGCGGATGGCGCGGCGTTCTCGGCGGAGTCGCCGTCGGCGCCAGTGTCGGACGGCTCGGGCTCCGGCGCGGGTGGCGTCTTCTCGGCCTTCGCCGCTGCCGCGCGCCGCTCGTCGTGCTGCTTCAGCGCCTCGGCCTGCAGGAACTCGCGGCCGGCCTTCACTTCATCCGCCGTCGGCGAACGGCCGAAGAGCCGCCGGTACACCTTCTCGATGCGCGCCGTGGTCGTCGGCCTCGTCTGCCACCTGTTCGGCCACGCGCTCGGCGTGCTGCTGGATGAAGTCGCTGTTCATGAAGAACAGGCGCTGCAGCGGCACGTTGGTGGAGAAGCGCTGCTCGGCGGTCTGGCTCGGGCTGGGGAAGTCGAACAGCTGCAGGAACTCGTCCAGCTTGTAGCGGCTGACGCGCCCGTAGATGGTGCGGCGATCGCCGAGCGGCGTGAGCGCCTGCGACGGGCCGCCCAGGCGCTCGTCGAGCGCGCCGGAGACGTAGAGCACCGAATCGCGGATCTGCTCGGCGCTCATGCGATGACGGTTCGCGCGCCAGTAGAGGCGGTTGCCGCTGTCCTTCGCGAACGCCGCCGCCTGGTGGTCGGCGCTCAATCGGTAGACGGCGCTCCGCATGATCTCGCGCTGCAGCGCCTTGATCGACAGTCCGTGGTCGACGAAGTACTGCGCGAGATAGTCCAGCAGCTCGGGATGAGTGGGGCGCTCGCCGTTCACGCCGAAGTTGCTGGGGGTGTTCACGAGCCCGGTGCCGAAGTGCTCCTTCCACACGCGGTTGACGATCACCCGCAGGGCGACGGGCTGCACGGCGATGGTGCGCGCCAGGTCCAGCCGGCCGCTGCCCTTCGTGAAGGTCACGCGCTCGGCGGGGTGGCCGAGCACCGAGAGGAACCCGCGCGGCACCGAGTCGCCCAGGCGCATCGGGTTCCCGCGCAGGTGCACCTGCAGGTCGGTGGCGGTCTCCATCTCGCGCACGCCGTGGACATAGGCGTACTTCGTCGGCAGCGCCTTCTCCATCGCGGCGATGTCCTTGCGCAGCCCCTCGACCAGGGCGCGCCGATCGCCGCCCAGCCGCTGCTCCAGCCCCCATCCCGAGAAGCGCAGCAGCCCCGGCCGTTCCGGCTTCCCGGGCGCATCGTCCGGATCGAGGTTCAGCGCGGAAGACATCGCGCCAGAGCGCGGTGCGATCGGTGGTCATGCTGCGGAGCTCGAGGCCGCAGCCCGGGCAGAAGTCGTCGTTGGTCTTGAACTCGTTCGGCAGGTTGGCGGGCTCCTTCGGCTTGCTGGTCGGGAGCGCCCGCGCCTTGATGATGTCGTTCTCCTTCTTCAGCTCGCGCTCCTCGAGCATCACGCCAATCACCAGGTCCTGGAACTTCACCGCCAGTTCGTCGGCTTCCTTCGCGGTGCCGCCCTTGGCGACGAGCGCCTGCCAGTCCTTCAGGAACGGGTAGAACACCGGGCGCTTCTCGAGGAACAGCAGCCAGCGGTCGAACAGTTCGTAGTCCAGCTTCTCGGTGTCGACGACCTTCAGCTTGTCCTTCTTCGGCTCGCCGGTCACCTGCCACGCCGCCTTCATGTAGGTGGCGGCCTGGAACGCCAGCGTCTCGGAGAGCTGGCGCGCCTCGGTGGCCATGAACTCGCCGAGCATCTCGCGCTTCAGCTTGAGCTGCTTCTCTTTGGTCTTGTAGTCCTCGACGACCGCCTTCGGCGCGAGCGGGTACTCGTGGTACTCGGTGTTGTAGAAGACGCCGGCGAGCGAGTAGTAGTCCTTGGTCGGAATCGGGTCGTACTTGTGGTCGTGGCAGCGGGCGCAGCCGACCGTCAGGCCCAGCATGCCGCGGCTGACGGCGTCGACGCGGTCGTGCCGCTCGTCGGCCTTCGTGATCTCCACGGCGCCGTTGTCGTAGTACCAGGGGCCGAGGCCGAGGAATCCGAGCGCCGGCAGCTGTCGCACGCGGTCGGGGCCCTCGAGCAGATCGGCCGCGAGCTGCGCGGTGACGAACTGGTCGTAGGGCAGGTCGTCGTTGAAGGCGCGAATCACCCAGTCGCGATAGAGGTGCGCGTTCGGATACGGGTTGAAGCCGCGGCCGCATCGGATCGAGGCTGCGGTAGTCGTCTTCACCGTAGCGCGCGACGTCCAGCCACATCCGGCCCCACGTCTCGCCGTAGCGCGGAGACGCCAGCAGTCGATCGACCACGGACTCGAATGCGGTGGGCGAGTTGTCCGCGAGAAAGGCGTCGACTTCTTCCGGTGTGGGCGGCACGCCGGTCAGTCCCAGCGTGGCCCGGCGCAGCAAGGTCACCTTGTCGGCGGCTGCCCACCGGCGCGAGGCCGTCTCGCTCGAGCCGCGCCAGGACGAAGCGATCGATGTCGGTGCGCGGCCAGCGCTGTTCTGCACCGCGAGGCGCCGCCGGCTTGCGAATCGGTTGGAACGACCAGAACGCCCGCTGCTCCGGGGTGATGACGCGCTCGTGCGCCACGGCGGGCGCCGGAGCCGCGGCGTCGGTGGTAGATGCGGGCCACACCGCACCGTCGCGAATCCACTGGGCGATGGCCTCGATGTCCGCGGCCGGCAGCTTGGCGCGCCCGCGCGGCATGCGCGGGAACCCTTCCGCGTGCTGCACCACCTTCAGGAGCGCGCTCTTCTCGGGGTCGCCGGGCACCAGGGCCGGACCGGTTTCGCCGCCACGGAGCAACGCCTCGCGCGAGTCCACTCGCAGGCCGGCCATCGCCGCGTCGGCATGGCAGGCGTAGCAGTTGGCCGCCAGCAAGGGGCGCACCCTGGTCTCGAACAGCTCGTTGGGCTGTGCCGCTGCGGCGGCTGCCGAGGCGCCGGACGCGGGCTGTAGGGCAGTCGCACCTGACGAGGGTGCTTGCGGCGCGGGAGGCGCCTGACCCGCCCGAAGAGCCGAACCGAGGAGCAGGAGGGCGGCCACGGCCAGCGCCGCCGGCCGTCGTCTTCGGGGGATCGATGACGCCATGGGGAGTTAAGTATGATGCGCGAGCATGATTCGGCAAGTGGTTTTCGGCGTGCTGATGCCGGGGTTGGTCACCGCCGGGCTGTTCGCGGCTCAGTCGCCTGCGCAGTCTGACACTCCCACCCCCGCGCGCCCGCTGACTGACATCGCGCTCTCCCGGCTCACACCAGACGCCGTCATCCCGGTGACGATGGAGCCCGGGGCGACGGCGACGGCGGACGCCATCTGGGTATTGGGACGGGCGGCAGGGACCATCACCCGGCTGGACCCGAAGACCAACACCGCGGCCACGCCGGTATCGGCCGGCACGGCGCCGTGCGCGTCGCTGAGCGCCGGATTCGACAGCGTCTGGGTGCCGCTGTGCGGCAGCAGTCCTGGTGTCGCGCGCGTCGATCCCGCCAGGGGAACGGTCACGGCCACGGTGCCGGTGACGGTGGCAGGCGCGGAAGGGCAGCACGGCGATCGCGATCGGCAGCCTGTGGGTCATCACCAGCCGAGAAGGGGTGCTGTCGCGCGTGGACCCGGACACCAATGCGCCGGTTGCCGAGACCTATGTGGCCGAAGGTGCCGAGGCTGTGGTGGCCGGCGAGGAGGCCTTGTGGGTGACCAGCGGCAAGAGCGGCACCCTGACCCGGGTGAACCCGCACAACAACGAAGTGGTCGAGATCATCAAGGTCGGCACGAACCCCGGCCGGCTGGCGGTGGGCGAGGGCGGCGTGTGGACGCTGAACCGCGGTGATGCCAGCGGCAACGGTGCTGGCGTCGCCTCCGTCTCACGCGTCGACCCGAAGACGAACAAGGTGGTCGCCACGATTCCGATCGGCGACGTCGGCGCCGCCGCCGAGATCGCGGCGGGGGAGGGCTCGGTGTGGATCAGCGCACCAGGCGTGCCGATTACGCGAATCGACCCGCGGACGAACCGTGCCGTGCAGCGCTTCACCGGCGAGGGCGGCGGCGCCATTCTCGTAGCGCACGGCTCGTTGTGGGTCGCGGCCGGGGCACAGAAGATGCTCCGGCTCGATCCGGCCTTGGTGGCGGCGACAAGGCCGTGATGGGGACACGACGCCTGACATCGCAACGGGTCCCAACGATCCATGGAGGTGGCGTATGACGACGGTGGGAAAGCTTGCGCTGGGCATGATGGGGCGCCTGCGGCCGAAACCGGGGCTCGGAGAGGCCACGCCCATCATCGAACTGCCTCCGGTGGACCCGCATGGCGGGCTCCCGCTGATGGAGGCGCTCTCGAAGCGCCGGTCGTCGCGTGAGTTTTCGCCGGACCCGCTGCCGCCGCCGGTGCTGTCTGGCCTGCTCTGGGCGGCGTACGGTGTCAATCGCCCCGACGGCGGTCGCACGGCGCCATCCGCCCTGAACGCGCAGGAGGTGGACGTGTACGTCGCGCTTCCGGCAGGCGCCTACCGCTACGACGCCGCCGCTCACGTGCTGCACCTGGTGGCGGGACGTGATGTCCGGCGCGTGACCGGCTATCAGGATTTCGTGGACGACGCCGCGCTCGATCTCGTCTTCGTGGCCGACTACGCGCACACGCGGCTCGTGCCGGTCGCCCAGCGCGAGTCGTACGCGTCGGTTGCGGCGGGAGCGATCACCCAGAACGTGTATCTGTATGCTGCGAGCAATGGTCTGGCGACCGTCATTCGCGCGTGGATCGACCGCGCCGCGATTGCCGAGGCGCTCGGTCTGGCTCACGACCAGCAGGTGCTGCTCGCGCAGACGGTCGGATATCCGAAAGCCTGAACCCGACCGTGCGACGGGGGCGAATGGCCAGCGTGAGCGCGTTCGACCCGGCCGCCCCGGACGCGGCTATTCCGGCAGCCCGAACTCGTCCCTCGGAAACAGATCCGAGTTGAGGTCCGTCCACCGTCGTGGCGTGGCCGGGTCGAACCGCCGCGGTATGCCCGTCACGTACGGGCGCATCAACGACACGATGTCGATGCCCGCAGGGAAGAAGTAATCCCGCATCGCGGCCACGCGGGCGGCGACGGTGGCACGATCGAATGCGATCGGCGCCTCGCTGCCGATCATGACATCGCCGAACACAAGGGTGTACGGAAAGACGCTGGCGAAGGTGTCGATGGTCCGCTCCGTCGGCCCCCAACTCACCGCCAGGCCGCCCGGGTTCAGCCGTCGCCGCAACAAGTCGAAGTACTCGCGCGAATACAAGTTGCCGGCGTAGGCGCTGGTCGGCCGCAGCGCGTCGGCCTCGATCACGTCAAACCGGCGTCCGTCCGGGATCAGAAACGCGCGCCCATCGCCGACACGATGGTCGAATCGGGGGTCCGACAGCAGGCCGGTCAGCCCGGCATAGGGGTGGACGGTGGCCAGGCGTCGGAGCGTGTCCAGTTGTGCACCGATAATCTCGACGCACACCACGCGCCGGACTTCGGCGCGACCCGCCGCGGCGAATGCCGTGTCGCCGGACCCGAGCCCGATGACCAGCACCTCGCGCGGCAGTGGATGCACGGCCAGTGGCAGGGCGCCGAGAACGGTGTGAATACCGCCGTAGGGAATCCAGCTCTGGCCAAGGCCGTTGACGAACACGGCCTGGCGGCCACTCTGGTCAGACCTCAGCACCGAAAGTCCGCCACCATCTTCGGCAACGATGGTCATCCGGGGCTCCGACCCGTGCAGACGCGCCCATAGCGTCGAACTGGCAGGCATCACCGCGACTGCGGTCAGGGTGATCGCGACCGCCAACGGCGCGGCGACCCGGCCGCGCCCGCCGTCCGGGTGGCGCAGACGCCACAGCGGCCACGCCAACACGGCGCCCAAGGCGACCAGCGCCCGCATCGTGCCGGCGGTACCGATTGCAGGCAACAGCACCCACCCGGTCGCCATGGCGCCAAACATGGCGCCGGCAATGTTCGAGGCCATCAGGGCGCCCAGCCGGCTGCCGAGGCGATCGAAGTCCGACTGACTGGCGCGCTGCAGGTACGGAAAGCTGAGCCCCATCAGAAATGTCGGCGGTCCCACGATCGCCGCGGGCATGACCACATACAGCAAGACAAACTGCCGCAGCATCGGCGCCCGGCCTGGATCGCTCCACGACCAGTCGCGCCACTGCCAAATCGCTCCGGCGACGTCAATCGGGTCATAGCCGACAAGGTAGTCAGCCAACAGGACCGGCTGGCCCGCGCCGACCAGTGCCATCAACGCGGCCAGCGAGAGCGCCGCATACAGCGTGACGCCGTACTGCAGCCACAGGAAGGTGGCCCCGGGGCGGCGGCTGCGGTCCACCAGGCGCGCGCCGACTGCCCCACCAAGTCCCAGGCCGGCGAGGTAAACGGTCAACAGGGTTCCGAATGTGAACGCGGTCGCCTTGAGCATCACGCCGAGCAGGCGGAACCACGCGATCTCGAGGCCGAGGGCGATGAATCCCGTCAGTGCGTAGAGCAGCGCCCAGATCCAGAATGGCAGCGACGGCAGGACGGCGAACGGGACGCTGTCACCGCCGCGTGGTGACGCCGCGGCATCCTCTCTCCTGCCCGCCATGGTGCCCGGCCGTCCGCGTGACAGCGCCGCGATGGCCGTGGCACCGACCGCGCAGACGAAATTCACCGACGCGCCGACCAGCAGCGAGCGCTCGAAGCCCAGCCGCGGCACCAGCAGCCAGGTCGAGGCGAACGCGCCAGCCGCCGCACCCATCGTGTTCCACCCATACAGAGAGCCCGCGACCACCGCGGCGGCGCTCAGTCTGCCGGTCATCGCGCGTGCGAGGAGCGGTAGTGACATGCCCATGAGAAAGGTCGGGACCAGCAGGCTGGCCACGAGCACCACGGCCGCCGTCGCGGGTTCCGCGCCCCACTGCGGCAGCCGCACCGCCAGCTGGTCGTGGTAGATCGCCTTGCTGAGCAGTCCGAAGATGCCGATCAGCACCTCGGCGCCGACGAACGCCCACAGGCACCGGGCGGCACCCAGGCGGTCGGCCAGGCGGCCGCCGGCGAGACTGCCGAGCCCCAGGCCGCCCATGAAGGCCGAGACGATGATGGTGACCGAGTAGACGTCGGCCCCTGAGAACAACACCAGCAAGCGCTGCCAGATCACCTGATACAGCAGCGCCGCGAAGCCGGACAAGAAGAACACGAGCAGACCGGCGAGGCGAAACATCATGGGCGAAACCCGAGGTCGATGGTCGCGCTCGAGGGCGATAGTCGAAACACGCCCTCCATTGTGCGTCAGCTGTCCAGCGCGTTGGGCCGCGCCAGGCGTGACTGGTCACGAAACAATCGTCGCCAATGGCATCCTGGCGCTCGCGCGCTCGGCCTTTGCCGAGCAGGGACATCATTGCTCAAGCAATCCGGCCGCGGGCCGCCACCGGCAGTGCCGTCACTTCGTCGCCATCCACCAGCCACGCCTGGTCCACCAGATTCGACACCACGCACGAGTGATTCGGCAGCACGCGGACGAGGTCGCCAGGCTCGAGCGTCGTGGTTCCGCGCGTCGCCTTCACCGTGGCGTGCTCCTCGGACAGCCGCTCCACCAGCAGATCCTCGTGCCCCAGCACCACGCCGTAGCCCGGCGCGGGCGAGAACCCGCGTCCGCCGTCGCTGCTCAGCGTCTTGCTGCCGCAATCGAGGATGACGCGATCGACGGCGGGCTTGCTGACAACCCGCGCCATCACCGTGAGCGCGCAGTCGTCCGCCGCCGCGGCGCCCAGGCCGACCTGCGTGCGATCGAAGTAGACGTAGTTGCCTGGCCGGTACTCGGTGAGGCCGTCCTGCAGCATCGAGAACCGCGCGGTTGGCGTGGCGCCGGCGCTCAGCTCATCGACCGTCAACCCCACCGCGCGCGCGGCCGCCGCCAGCGTGCGCAACGTCGCCGCCTCGTCGGCCGCCATCTCGCGGAGATGCTCGGCGGAGGCGGCGTGATACGCCTGCCCGGCGTGCGACAGCAGTCCATTCAGGCGAAGGCCCGGCAGCGCGGCCACATCAGCGATGAATGGCACGGCGGTCGCCGGGTCCGGCGCGATGCCGCAACGGTGGAAGCCGACGTCTATCTTCACCAGCACGTCCACGGTGACCCCTGCCTTCGTCAGGACCTCGGACCACTGCCCCGCCACGCGCGGGTGATCGACGATGAACGAGAGGTGCGTGCGGCGGGCGAGCGCGATCACGCGGTCCGCGTTCGCCGGGTTGATCGGGTAGGGGATGCGGATATCACCGATGCCGGCCTCGGCGAAGACCTCGGCCTCGCCGATCTTCGCGCAGCAGATGCCGACGGCGCCGCGCTCGATCTGCCAGCGGGCGATGATTGGGCTCTTGTGGGTCTTGGCGTGCGGGCGCAGGCGCAGGCCGCGCGCCGTGGCGGTGGCCTGCATGCGATCGATGTTCCTGATCGCGCGAGCCTTGTCGATGAGCACGGCGGGAGTGCGGAGATCGGTCAGCGTCACCGGGCGATCATGCCACGAGCGGTGGGACATGGAGTACCCTCTGCAAGTCGTGATGACTGTTGCGTCTCAGCGGGGCTGTCGGGAATGTCGTTGAACATCGTGCCGGCGGTCGGCGTGGTCCTCGAGCGGATTCTGGACGACACCTATCCGATCTGGCACGACGGGCTCAGCCGAGAGGGCTATGGCAGGTTCTGGGCGGCGCAGCTGAAGACGCCATGGGGCGCCACGCATCTCGATCGCGTGGCGCTGCAGGATGGACCGCACGTGGTGGCGAGCGCCAAGCGCTACGACCTGGCCTTCACCCTCGACGGCCGGGCCCGGCGTGTGCTGGGCATCGGGGCGGTGTTCACCGCGCCGGCGTATCGCGGACGCGGTGCGGCGCGCGAGCTGCTGACGCGCATCATGGAGACCGCCGAGGCCGAGGGCTATGAGTTCGCGGCGCTGTTCTCCGAGATCGCGCCTGCCTTCTACGAGCGGCTGGACTTCGTGCCGGTGCCGCTCAACGAATGCCGCCTCGACGTCGATCGCAAGAACGGCGGGCCGCCGGCCACGCTGGTCCGGAGTGGCGACGATCGCGACCTGCACTTCATCGCCGAGATGAGCGCGACGCGCGCGAGCGGCACGCGGCTGTCGGTGGCGCGAAGCGAGGACTACATTCGCTACGGGATCACCAGGAGCCGGCTGCTCGCAGGCCTCGGGCCACCGGGCGTGCGCGAGGTGGAGTTCCTCGTCTCCGAGGAAGGACACCAGGCCGCTGCCTATCTGGTGTGCGTCTCGTATCAGGGGACGTGGACGATCGAGGACGCTGGCGATCGCGATCCGACCGGCGCCCGCGTTGGCGCGATGCTGCAGGTGATGCTGGCGCGCCACCCCGGCGAGACCCTGCCGCACATCCGGGCGTGGTTCCCGCATTCGCTCCAGCCGCCGCAGGTGACGGTCACGACCACCCCGACGCAGGAGATCCTGATGATCCGCCCGCTGAAGGATCGGACGCTGCCGCTGCCGCCGCTCTCGGCCGAGCAGGTGGCGTATTGGCACGGGGATTACTTCTGAGACCGGTCTCCGGTCTCCGGTTACCCCTCAAGCCCCAAGCCCCAAGCCCCAAGACTTACCGTCCCTTCAGCTCCAGATTCACCGTCTTGCTCTCGCCTTCCTCCACCGTCACCCGCATCGCCAGTGATTCGATGGAGGCAAGGAACTCCGGATCGCTGGACTGGCCGTCTTCGAGTGCCTGCACCGCCACCGCCAGGTACTCCCCCGGTGGCGTCGCGGTGATGCTGAACGTGCCCTGCTGATTCGGACGCGCGGCGCGGATGAAGCGTGACAGGTAGCCCCTGAGCGCGGGGTCCACGGGGAACAGCACCACCGTCGCGTCGAGCACGGGCTGTTTGCCCGCGTCGGTGACGGTACCCGTGACGGTGCTGAGCTTCTGCGTCATCACGACCTTCACGCCGGTCACGTGCTGCCCCGGCGGTACATCGAGTGGCACGTCGGTGATGTCCTGGTTGTTGAGGAGCACCGTCTTCAGGGCCCAGCCTTGAGGTGCAGTGACCCGGATCAGGCGCGGCTCGGTGATGTTGCCGACCTCGAAGTAGCCCTCGGGCGAGACACGGCCCGCCGGGCCCCCGCCGCCCGGTCCGATCGGCATGGCCTCCGGCGATGCCGGACGCGTGATCACCTGCACGCCAGACGAAGGCAGCGGCGTGCCGCTGTCGGTGACCACCGCGCCGCTCAGGTAACCCGCCGGCGCCATCACCAGCGTCACGCCGTCGATGTCGTCCCTGCCGACGGTGAGGTCCATGCGCGCGAACTCGCCGTCACCGCGCGGGCCGGTGCGGGCCTGCAGCGTGTAGCGCCCCGGCGCGACGTTGTTCAAGTGGAAGGTGCCGTTGGCGTCGACGCGCGTGCCGCCTCCACCCTGCGTGAACATCGCCGGCTCGCCGCTGCCACCCGCGGGACCCAGTATCACCTGGCCGCCACCGGCGGGCCCGCCGGTGGCGCTGATCACCTGGCCGCTGATGCGCACCAGCCTGGTGGCGATGAGTCCGAACGAGACGTTGACGTTCTCCGCCGCCAGCCCGACCCGCACGCGCTGTGCATCGGACGGGCTCGGCGTTCCCGGGAAGTAGGTGGGCGCGTAGCCGGATAAGTCGTTGCCGGGATCGGTGACTTCCGCCGCGCGCAGCGTCGCGCTCACCAGGTAGTCGCCGGGCGGCAGCCCGAACAGGCGATAGCTGCCCTGATCGTCGGTGGTGTCGCGCGCGCCTGCGGGCACCAGCCGCCGCGCGCCGCCGACGAACGCGTAGCGCAGCGCGGTGACGGCGGCGTTGACCAGCGGCTCGCCGAACTCGTC
Organism: uncultured Acidobacteriota bacterium; assembly: GCA_963721715.1. GTDB lineage: Bacteria > Acidobacteriota > Vicinamibacteria > Vicinamibacterales > UBA2999 > VFZN01. The sequence continues at coordinate 354,275 of CAVRKI010000002.1, forward strand.
GGTGATGCGTCCGCCGATCACGCTGCCGCGCGGCAGGCCCACCAGCAGTTTATCGAGGGCCTGCCCTTCACCAAGATCCAGCGGCGTACCGGATTCCCCGGGCCGGCGCTGCCCGTACTGCAGGGTGACGAAGCCGCCCTTGCTGGCGGTGAGCGTGTAGCGGCCGGCGGCGAGGTCGCGAATCTCGAAGCGCCCTTGCCCGTCGGTGATGGTGATGCGCGCCTCGCGCACGTTCTGGGCGCTGACGCGGACCTGCGCGCGCCTGATGGGCGTGCCGGTGTCGGCGGCCACCACCTGGCCTCGCAGCACGGCGGTGCCCTGCGCCGCTTGCGGATCCACGCGTCCCGCCCGAGCCGGCGTGCGTGCTCCGCCGGCAGGCGGCCGTGCCTCGCCCGGCGCGGCCGTTGTCTGGCCGGCGGCGATGCTGGCGCAGAGCAAGAGCCCCACCATGGTGAGGAGAGCGGCCTTCATGGCATCAAGTCTAGAGCGCTACCGGGATGTCCGTGTGACGAAAGTCGTCCCCGACGAACAGCAGCGTGTCTCCCGCGACCGCGGCGGCGGCATACGCCAGGCAGTCGCCGAAGTTGAGTGACGCCTTGTGCCGTCCACGGCCGAACCGGTTGAAGGCGTCCAGGGCGGCATGCCACTCAGGTTCGCCAAACGGGATGATGGTGACACCCAACTCCCGGACGAGGCTGTCGAGTTCACTTCCTACGACCGTGCCGCGCCGACCGGCCAGCACCATGCCGGCTTCGACCAGCGTGGGCGCGCCCACGCGCACGGGCTCCGCCTCGAGGATCGCATCCACGAGGTCGAGATAACCCGGTTCCGAGAACAGGATGGCGATGAGCGCGGAGGAGTCGAGCGTCATGCGCCCCCGGGGCCATAACCGAGAAGGTCGTCCTCTTCCTCGCGCGACAGCCGCCGGCCCAGTTGTGCGGGCGGAATCGTGGGCCAGACCTTGGTTTTCAGGAACGCGATCACCCGCGCGCGCCGGGCCTCGGAAGCCGGCCCCTTCAGGCGTCGGCGACGCTCTTCGAGCGCGCGTCGGATGGCTTCGGTCTTGGTCTCGCCAGTCAGGCGCGCCACCTCGGCAGCCAGGCGTTCGACTTCCGCGTTCTTCAGGTTCAGCGCCACGATGACACCATGGTATCGCACCGATGGTGTAAGGGTGTATTCCTAGGTGAGGGCCTCGGCGATCACGCGCGCGGCGTTCAGCCCCGACCCGCCGGTGAGCCCTGTGCCCGGATGCGTGCCGGAGCCGCACAGGTACAAGCCGTCGATCGGCGTCTGGTATCGGCCCCAGCCAAGCAGCGGGCGCATGGTGAAGGCCTGATCGAGCGACAGCTCGCCATGGAAGATGTGTCCGCCGGTGAGGCCCCACCCACGTTCCATATCTGACGGCGTGATGAGCTCGGCCTGCACCACCAGCGAGCGCAGCCCCGGCGCGTAACGTTCCAAGGTGGCGAGCGTCGCCTCCAATACCCCGAACGAGGGTTCTCCGGCTGCCGGCTGCCGGCTGCCGGCAGTTGGTAGCCACTGCACGTACGCCGACAGCACGTGGGCGCCCGCCGGAGCGAGCGACGGGTCGGCGAGCGACGGGACCGTAAACTCGATCCAGGGATGCGGTGAGCTCTCACCGTACTTGGCGTGGTCGTAGGCCCGCTCGAGGTACTCCAGGTCGGGCGCAATCCGCACGCGGCTGGCCAGCATCGGCCGCGTCGCGCCGGCAAACGCCGGCAGTCCCGACAGGGCGAGATTCACCTTGGCCAGCGTGCCGCGCACGCGCAGGTTCCGGATCCGCCACAGGAACTCCGGCGGCAGGTGTTCCGCCTCGCACAGCGACAGGAACGTGCGCTTCGGGTCCACGCCGGACACCACCGCGCGCGACTCGAGCGTCTCGCCCGACTCGAGCGCCACGCCCACGGCGCGATCCGCGCGGACCAGCACCTGCTTCACCGCCACGCCGGTCCGCACCTCCACACCGTGCCGCTCAGCTGCACGCCGCAGAGCCGCGGCCACCGCCGCCGGTCCGCCCACCACGTCTGCATCGCGGGTGACGCCGACCGCCGCATTCGCCTCGTGCAGAAGCAGTTGAAGTCCGCTGCCTGCGGACCACGGCCCGAGCATCGCGCCCAGCAGCCCGTCGGCGGCCACCGTCGCGCGCAGCAGTTCGGTCTCGAGGCACTCGCTCACCAGGTCTGCCACCGCCATCGGTCCCCACCGCAGCAGCCGCCAGGCATCGTCCTTCGGTAGCGCGCGGAAGGCGCGCAGCGTGCGCATGACCGTCCACAGATCGTTCGTGCCCGGATCGTCCATATCCGGCGGGATGCGGGTGAAGAGCGAGCCAACGACGTGGCCCAGCCGCGCCAGCGAGCGGGTGAACTCTGGCCAGGCCGCGGCGTCGCGCGTGGACCACTCGCGGATCGCCGCTGACGCCAGCGCCGCGTCCGCGAAGACCGGCAGCGCTCGCCCGTCGGGCGAGAGCGCCGTGTGACGAATCGGCTGCGTCGTCAATGCCAGGCCGTGCTGCGTCAGGTGCAGCTGCTCGACGACGTCGGCGCGTAACGGCCCGGCCCGGTGGGCCAGCGTCGGTACGCGGAAGCCCGGCGCCAGTTCGTGCTCGGTGGCGCAGCCACCCACCTCGTCACGCTGCTCGAGCAGCAACGTACGCAGCCCCGCCTGCCCCAGCACCGCGGCGCAGGTGAGGCCGTTCACGCCTCCGCCGATGACGATGACGTCGTAGCGGCCGCCGTCTGCCGGTTGCCGTCTGCCGGTCACTTCACTTCCCAAGGATCTTCTCCGCCGCGTTCTTCCCTGGCGCGCCCATGATGCCGCCGCCGGGATGCGTCGCCGAGCCGCACATGTAGAGCTGCTGCACCGGCGTCGAGTACTGCGCCCATCCGGGAACCGGACGCAGGAAGAAGAGTTGCTCCAGCGTCAGCTCACCCTGAAAGATGTTGCCTTCGGTGAGCCCGAAGTCGCGCTCGATGTCGAGCGGGGTCAGCACCTGCCGGTGGAGAATCCGCTCGCGGATGTTCGGTGCGTACTCGGCGATGGTGTCGATCACCGTATCGCCGAACGCCTCGCGCTGGCGATCCCATTCGTCTGCCGGCTGCCGGCTGCCATCTGCCGTTCTCAATTCGTACGGCGCGTACTGCACGAAGCACGACATCACGTGCTTCCCCGGTGGCGCCACCGACGGGTCGGTCAGCGATGGAATCACGATGTCCATGTACGGCCGGCGCGAGAACCGCCCGTACTTGGCATCGTCGTAGGCGCGCTCCATGTAGTTCACGCTCGGCGAGATCGAGATGGCGCCGCGCAGATGCGGACCGGGGCCGGGCATGCAGGTGAAATCCGGCAGCCCGTCGAGCGCCAGGTTCACCTTGCCGGACGAGCCCCGGTACTTGTAGCGCTTGACCGCGGTGATGAAGTCTGGAGGCAAGTCCTTGTCGTCCAGCCACCGCAGGAACGTGTGGTTGGGATCCACGCTCGAGACCACCGTGGTGGCCTGGATCTCGTCGCCGTTCTCGAGCGCCACCCCCGTGGCCTTGCCGTTGCGGGTGAGGATCTTCACCACCGGCGCCTCGGTGCGGATCTCGGCCCCGAACCGGCGGGCCGCGTCGGCGATGGCGTTCGACACCGCGCCGGTGCCGCCGCGCGACAGGCCCCACGACCGGAACGAGCCGTCGATCTCGCCCATGTAGTGGTGCAGCAGCACGTAGGCGGTACCCGGCGACCGCACGCCCAGGAACGTGCCGATGATGCCCGACGCGCTCATCGTCGCCTTCAGGACATCGGTCTCGAACCACTGGTCGAGGAAGTCCGCCGCGCTCATCGTCAGCAGCTGGACCTGATTGATGCGATCGTGCGCGCTCATCCCGCGAAAGCGCCTGCCCATGGAGAGCAGGTCGAGCAGGCCGCGAGGGTCGAGCGACGTCGGATCCGGAGGCGTCATCGAGAGGATGGGCTTCGCGAACCGCCCCATCTCGATCATCGCGCGGCCGTACTCGTCGTAGGCTTCGGCGTCCAGGCGCGAGTGGCGCGCGATCTCGCGTCTCGACTTCTCGTGGTCGTTGACGCGCCACAAGTGGTCGCCGTTCGGCATCGGCGTCAGCGTCCCATCGAGCGGCAGCAACTCCATGCCGTGCCGCGGCAGGTCGAGGTCGCGGATGATCTCGGGCCTCAGCAGCGAGACCACGTAGGAACATACCGAGAACTTGAACCCGGGGAACACTTCCTCGGTCACGGCCGCGCCGCCCAGCACGTGCCGGCGTTCGAGCACCAGCACCTTGCGCCCGGCCCGCGCGAGGTAGGCGGCGCACGTCAGCCCGTTGTGGCCCCCACCGATGACGATGGCGTCGTATTTCACAGGTGGTCGGATTATAGACGGCTCGGGAAGACGGGATCCGGTGTCCGTCTGCTGTCTGCCGTCCGCCGTCTGCCGGTAGAATCCCCGGATGATTCGCCAACTTGCCGCCATCACCATCTGGCTCTCCGTCGTCATCGCTGCCATGCCCGCGTTCGGGCAGGGGCGCTCGGGCAACGATGCCGACGACCCCGCGCCCGCAGCGTCCAGCGTGGGCGCGGCGGTGAGCCGGGAGGAACTGGAGGTGGTGGCCACCGAACTGGCCCGGCTGCGTGCCGAGGTGGCAGCACTGCGCGGTGAACTTGCCAGCGTCCGCGGGGTCGCCGCGGTCGCCGCGTCGGCCCCGACGGGTGCCGGTCTGGTCCCGACGCCGACCATGCTGGCTGCCGCCAGCCTTGCGACCTCCACCACCGCCGTTGCGGCGCAGCCCGAGCAGGCGGCGCCCGGCGTGGACATGCTCCGCACGCAGGTGGATGAGATGTCGCAGACCAAGGTGGAGTCGCGGTCGCGGATGCCGGTGCGGTTGTTCGGCGCCATCGTGTCGAATACCGTTGGCAACAGCGGCGCGGCGAACTGGCTGGAGAACCCGAACATCGCCGACGCGGACCCGCCGGGCACCACGCCCGGTTCGTTCACGTCCACGCTCCGGCAGAGCCAGATCGGACTGAACGTCGGTCCCATCCCGGTCGGTGGTCTCACCGCCAGCGGCGCGGTGGTGGCGGACTTCATGGGCGGCGTGCCTGGCTTCGTGACGGGCACGGTCATGGGCCTGCCGCGCATGGTCTACGCCTTCGCGCGGCTGGAGAGCGAACGCACGGCGCTGCAGGTGGGGCAGGACCTGAACCTGCTGGCGCCTCGAGATCCTACGTCGCTGGCCGCGCAGAGCTTCCCGCTGCTGTTCCGTTCCGGCAATCTCTATCTGCGCTCGCCGCAGGTTCGGCTCGAGCAGAAGCTGGGCGCGGGCATCACGCTGAAGGGCGGCATCGCCGCGCCACTGGCCGCCGATGCCATCAATTTCTATACCTTCGCGCCTGCCCCAGGCGCGGGAGAGCGGTCGCAGCGCCCCGCTTTCGAAGGCCGCGCGGACTATACCGCGGGCAGTCCCGACACCGGGAGTGAGTTCACGATTGGCGTGTCCGGACGGTACGGCTGGCGCAAGCCGCTCACCGAGGTGCAGTCGGCTGGCTCCTACGCCGTGGACTTCAACGCGCGCGTCGGCCGCATCGGCACCGCCGGCGAGTTCTTCTACACCGATGACGCGGCGGAGTTCGGCGCCGGCGTGGCGCAGGCGCGCCCCGCCCGGGGCGGGTGGGTGGAGGCGCGTCTCGGGCTGACGTCGAAGATCTCGACCAACGTTGGCGTCGGCCTGGATGAAGTGCGCGAGACGGTCCCGCTGGGCGCCCGCCGCGAGAACAAGAGCGCGTTCGGCAACGTCATCTTCGATCTCACGCCGGAAGTGGCGGTATCGATGGAGTATCGATGGCTGGAGACGCAACTCGGCAACGCGTTCGTGAAGCGCGACAACCATCACGTGAATGCGGTGTTCGTGGTGAGGTTCTAGTGGGGCGATTGACTGCTGCGTTCGCGGGTGCCGAAGTCACTGCGGATCCCGGACACCGGAAGCCGGGTATCGGATCCCGGCTGCTCCTGGCGGCGTCACTCGTGGCTGTCGCCGTCTCTGTCTGCGCCGCCGACCCGCTCTCCGGCCGCATCGAGTGGAAGACGCGCGGTGGCACGCAGCCGTCACCGGCCGTGGTCTACGCGGAGCCGCTCGATCGGCCCGTGCCCGCCGCCCCGGGCAAGGCGACATTCCAGCAGAAGAACAAGACGTTCCTGCCGCACGTCGCCGCGGTGCCGGTCGGCTCCACCATCGTCTTCCCGAACGACGATGCGATATTCCACAACGTGTTTTCGTTGTCGCAGCCGCAGCCGTTCGACCTGGGGTTGTATCGCGCCGGAGCGTCCAAGCAGCAGGTGTTCGGAAAGCCGGGCGTGCATCACGTGTTCTGCAACATCCATCCGCAGATGTCGGCGTTCCTGGTCGTCGCGCCTACGCCATTCGTGACGGTGGCGGCTCAGGACGGCACCTGGCGCCTGGACGTGCCGCCCGGCAAGTACCGCGTGACGGCGCTGTCCGAGCGCGCCTCACCCGTGGTCGTGGAGGTCACCGTGGCCGGTGCGGCCACCGCCGTCGCCGGGCTCGTGCTGGACGAGTCCGCATTCCTCGCGACGCCGCACACGAACAAGTTCGGGAAGCCCTACCCGAAGGATGCCTACAAGCCGTGATGCAGCCGTTCATTGATTTCATCCTCGAGCTGGACAAGCTGAAGGCGGTGACGCGCAAGACGCGTCCCCTGGGACTCGATCGCTACGAGAACTCCGCCGAGCACAGCTGGCAGATCGCCATGCTCGCGGCGTCGCTGGCGCATTTCGCGGAATCGCCCGTGAACCTGGACCGTGTCGTCCATATGCTGCTCGTTCACGACATCGGCGAAATCGATACCGGCGACACCATCGTCTATGCGGAGGAGGGCCTGGCCGAGCGCAAGGCCGCCGAGCTGACGGCGGTGACGCGCATCTTCGGGATGTTGCCGGACGCGCAGGGGGCGCGCTTCCTGGAACTGTGGCAGGAGTTCGAGGACGCGGAGACGGTTGAGGCGCGCTTCGCGCACGCCGTTGATCGCGCCATGCCGGCGCTGCTGAACCTGGCGAACCAGGGTCAAAGCTGGCGTGAGAACGGCATCACGCACGCGCGCGTGGTGGCCCGCATTGGTCCGCCGATCAAGGCCGGTTGCCCTGCGCTGTGGGATTACATGGAGCAGCGGCTCGAAGACGCGCGGCGCACCGGCTGGTTCGGCACGCTGGAGGGGCGGGAGGATGCATGATGAACAGCGAGATTGTGGTGGTGATTGGCTACCAGGCGCAGCCGGGGCAGGGCGCGATGACGCGGCACGAGCTGGAACGGCTGATCGATGAGGTGGTGACCACCGAGACCGACTGCCTCGGCATCACGATGCTGCAGGACCCGGACGAGGACACCCGGTTCCTGCTCTACGAACGATGGACCAGCCGCGAGGCCTACCTCGGCGCGCACATGCAGACACCGCATCTGAAGGCGTTCATCCAGAAGGCACCCGCATTCCTGGCCGGACAGCCGGCGATCACGTTCTGGCGACAGGTGGGGGCGTAGGGAACGGCAGCCGGCAGCCGGGGAACGACCCCGTCTCCAAGCCCCCAAGCCCCCCCTCTGTGGCAGAATCCGGCGCGTGGGGGTAGCGATGACGACCGACACAGCGGCAGGAACGGTGGCCGGAATCTGGCGATTCCCGGTCAAGTCGATGCGCGGGGAGCGGCTGCAGCAGGCCGATCTCACCGAGCGGGGATTCCTCGGCGATCGCGCCTTCGCGCTGCTCGACAAGGAAACGGGCCGGGTCGTCAGCGCCAAGAGCGTGCGCCGATTCCCGCAGATGCTGGCCTGCAAGGCGGTGTTCGTCGATCCGCCGCGTCTGGGACACGAGCTTCCACCCGTGCGGATCACGCTCTTCGACGGGACGACGTTCACCAGTGACGCCGGCAACGCGGACCGCCTGCTGTCGGCGTGCTTCAAGCGCGAGGTCTCGCTCGTGCGCGCGGCCCCGGCGGATTTCACGATCGACCAGTACCATCCGGACGTGGAGAACGCGGACCCCGCGCACCGCGACACCATCGTCCCGCAGAAGCTCGGCTCCGCGCTGTTCTCGGAAATGGGGGCGCCGTCTCCGGTGCCGGAAGGCGCGCTGTTCGATGTCTTTCCCGTCTCGCTGCTCACCACGTCCACGCTCGCGCAGATGAACCTGCGCCAGCCGGAGAGCCGCTTCGACGAACGCCGGTTCCGCATGAACGTCATCATCGGCTCGGCCGCGCCCGGATTTCCCGAGAACGAATGGGTGGGACACGAGGTCAGGATCGGCGACACCGCCCGCGTTCAGGTGACAATGCCGGATCCGCGCTGCGTGATGACGACCCTGGAGCAGGAAGATCTGCCGGCCGACACCGGCATCCTGAAGGCGCTGGTGGAGCACAATCGCCTCCCGCTGACGGGAGGCGCCCTGTATCCGTGCGCCGGCGCCTACGCCGCCGTGACCGCCCTGGGTGCGATTCGCGTCGGCGACCGCGTACAGCTGGTGACAGCGGGAGACTGACTCCCGACTCCGGTCGGTTGAGCGTTCCATCAGCTCAGACTCTCGTGAATGGCGCCGGTTTCGAGCGGATCGGTGAGCGGTGGGGACGACCACTCAAGTGAGCCGAGGGGTCAAGGCCGCGCGCTCGCGCGATCGACCGCCACGCCCTTCAGATACACGGCGGAGATCTTGCGCGTGTTGGTGATGTCCTGCAGCGGGTTGGCGTCCAGGACCAGGAAGTCGGCCGTCTTGCCGACCTCGATCGTGCCGGCGTCCGTCATCTTCAGGAACGCCGCGCCGTTCTTCGTCGCCGCGGTGATCACCTGCGCCGGCGTCATGCCCGACGCCACCATGTCGGCCATCTCCACGTGCGGCGCCCACGGCGTGTTGCCGTCGGTGCCCACCGTGATGGTCATGCCGGCCTTCGAGAGCTTCGCCAGGTTGCGGGCCTGGATGCCGAATGCCGCCTGCGCCTGCGGACGATCGGTGGCGCCGGCCTGCAGCTTCTTCAGCTCCGCATCAGGAATGCTGCCCGACAGCCAGCTGTAATCCGCCGCCACGCCGCGGTCCGGCATGTTCGGAATCAGCACCACGTTCGGATGCGACTTCACCAGCCCGAGCAGCTCATCGTCCAGATCCATGTCGCGGATGCCGTGGGCGAAAGCGTCGATGCCGGCCTTCAGCAGGCCCCTGGCATCCGACAGGTTGAAGATGTGCGCCGCCACGCGGAGGCCGTGCTTGTGAGCCTCGTCGATCACCGGGGTGTAGAGCTCCGGCGGCAGCTTCTTGTACTTGCCGTCGCGATCGTCGACCCAGATCTTGATGAGGTCCACCTTCAGCGCGGCCTGCTCCTGCACGGCCTTCCGTGCCTCGGCCGCGGTGGTCACCCAGTAGGGGACATCACTGCGCCCCGGTTCGGGCATCGTGATGCCACGCCCGGCGAGGAAATAGCGGGCGGCGCCCGGCGGGGTCTGCGCCCGAATCTGGAACGGCACCTCGCCCTGGTCCAGCCCCATGCTGAGCGCCGCGCTGACGCCGAAGTAGGCGCGCTGCCGCAGGTCGCGGGTGAGGTCCTCGCGCGTCTGGCCCAGATGCGTATGGGTGTCGATGATGGTCGGCATCACGGTCTTGCCGGCCAGGCTCACCCGCGCCGCGCCTGCGGGCACCTTCACGCTGCTCGCCGGCCCCACCTGCTCGATGCGCCCGCCGTTGACGACCACCGTCGCGTTGTCGATCGCGGGTCGGCCATCGCCGACGATGACGCGGGCGCCTTCGAAGGCGGTGACGCCGGCCGGCGCCTGGGCGCGGCCGGTCATGGACCAGCCGGCGGACAGCGCCAGGGCCATGAGCGCGGCCAGGGCAGGGAGGTGTCGGGAGCGGCGTGTGACGTGATGCATCGGAACCCCTTTCGAGAGTGGGGAAGCGTAGCGCGAGCGCGGCCCGGAGACAACTGGCCGGCCTTGCGCGATGGGAGTTGACCTCATCTGGCCGCGCGGCGACGATAGCCGCATCATGAAGCGCATCGCCGTCGCCACCCTGCTCGCCTTCACCCTCGCCTCTGGCCTGGCCGCTCAGGCGGTACGCCCCGGCACGACCAAGCCTGCCGACCGCGGGGTGCGGGTCGAGGTCACCGTGCCGCCGTCGGTGAAGAAGGAGCCGATCACCGGCCGCGTCTACTTCATGGTCGCGCGCACCGACGAGCGCGAGCCGCGCCTGCAGATCGGCCGCACCGGCACGCCGTTCTTCGGCCGCGACGTCGAGAACCTGGCGCCGGGACAGGCCGCGATCATCGATGCGACCGATCTGGGCACGCCAGTGGCCAGCCTCAAGGACCTGCCGCCAGGCGACTACTTCGTGCAGGCGTTCGTCAACGTCTACTCCGAGTTCAAGCGGGCCGACGGCCACACCGTGTGGATGCACGACGATCAGTGGGAAGGGCAGCACTGGAACGTCTCGCCCGGCAATCTCTACAGCAAGCCGCAGAAGATCCGCATCGACTCCGCCACCGAGCCGATCAAGCTGGTCGCCGACCAGGTGATCCCCGCCATCACCGTGCCCGCCGACACGGAGTTCGTGAAGCGCATCAAGATTCAGAGCGCGCTGCTGACGAAGTTCTGGGGCCGTCCCATCTACCTGGGTGCCACGGTGCTGCTGCCGCGCGACTACGCGACGTCGACCATGAAGTATCCGGTCCTCTATCGCCAGGGTCACTTCTCGCTCAGCTCGCCGATCGCGTTCCAGGAGGGCAGCGAGTTCACACCAGGCCTGGATGCGCGACGACTTCCCGCGCATGCTGGTGGTGTCGTTGCAGCATCCGGCGCCGTACTTCGACGACAGCTACGGCGTGAATTCGGTCAACGTCGGGCCGTATGGCGACGCCATCATGCAGGAGCTGATCCCGGCGGTGGAGAAGCAGTTCCGCGTGATCGGCGAACCGTGGGCGCGCATCACCGACGGCGGCTCCACCGGCGGCTGGATCTCGCTGGCGCACCAGCTGTTCTATCCGGACTTCTACGGCGGCGTCTGGTCCTACTGCCCCGACTCGGTGACGTTCACCGATGTCGAGGGCATCAACGTCTACAAGGACGACAACGCCTACTACCGGACCGTGGACTGGCGCACGGTGCCGATCATCAACACCCGCGAGATCAACGGCCACGTGCGGCTCACCTCGGAGCAGCGCAATCACATGGAGCTCGTCAACGGCACCAAAGGCCGCTCGGGCGAGCAGCTGGACATCTGGTCCGCCGTCTTCGGCCCGCTCGGCAAGGACGGCTACTTCGAGCCGCTGTTCGACAAGCGCACCGGCGTCATCAACCGCTCGGTGGCGAACTACTGGCGCGATCACTACGACCTGCTGGAGTACATGAAGCGCAACTGGGCAACGCTGGGGCCCAAGCTGGTGGACAAGATCCACGTCTATACGGGGACGATGGACAACTTCTTCCTGAACAACTCGACCAAGGAACTCGAGGACTGGATGAAGACGACCGCGAACCCGCACTACGAGGGGTTCTTCCTCTACGGCGAGGGGAAGGGGCACTGCTGGCAGGGGCCGGAGACTCCGGCGGAGCGGTTGAAGCAGATGGCCGCGCACATGGCCCGGCACAAGCCGGAGGGCACGACGACCCCCTGGTGGCGGTACTGAAGACACACCGCCCACGGCGGTCCCGATGACGTCCTCGATGCGGCGTCGCACCGGGATGGCTGCCGCGGGTGTTACGCCTGGGCGGTGAGGAACTCGACGAATCGCTTGAACAGCTGCGTCTGATAGCGCATCCGGTTCCACGCCACCGCGATGGTGCGCGTGGGCTTGTCGCCCGAGAGCGACCGATAGACGCGCCCCTGGTCCGCGCCCTTCGGCACGGCCATCGCCGGGATCAACGACACGCCGTGGCCAAGGCGCACCAGCTCCAGCACGGTCAGCAGCTGGTGGCTGCGGCCCGTCACCAGCGGCGCCATCGCATGCCGCGCGCAGAAGCTCATCGTGTTGCCGGTGAGGCAGTGCGCTTCGTTGAGGACGACGAACGGCTCGTCCGCCAGGTCCTTCAGCCCCAGACGCGGCTTCTTCGCGAGCGGATGGTCGGCCGGCAGCACCGCCATCAACTCCTCGGTGAACAGGCGCTGCGTGTGCAGGTGGTCGGCCTGCACGGGCAGCGCCAGGATGGCCATCTCGATGTCCCCGTCCGCCAGCTGCCGCACGATGTGCGCGGTGGTGTCTTCGCGAATCTCGATCCGGACCCGCGGCGCCAGCTTCGCGAACCGGGTGAGCACGCCGGGCAGGAAGTAGGGCGCCACCGTCGGGATCGCGGCCAGGACGATGCGGCCGGAGTCGGGGTCGTCGGCCACGCGGGTGCGCGCGTCCTCGGTGAGGCTGAGGATCTGATCGCAGTAGCGCTTGAAGAGCCGGCCCGCCTCGGTGAGGCGCACCCCGCGCCCCAGCCGCTCGAACAGCGGCTGCCCGAGCTCGCGTTCCAGCTTGGTCAGCTGCTGGCTGAGCGAGGGTTGCGACACGAAGCACGCTTCCGCCGCGCGCGTCACGTTGCCGAGGTCCGCCACCTTGGCGAAATAGCGAAGCTGGTGCATCTCCATGCGAATCGCCCGATCCTTTGGCGGGCAGGTGCCATAGGGCCCGCCTATGGGATGCATGGTAACTACGTCGTTGGTCTATGTTGTCAGCCGACGTAACCCCGGCCGTTGGCTACGCCGTCTTGCGCGGGGGATTGAAGAACGGCGTCGCCACCACCCGCGCCGGCGCCCGGCGCCGCACGGCTTCCACCGTCACTTCCATCTCCACGCGCGAGCCGACGGCGTAGTACGGCCGGTCGATCGTCGCCAGCGCAATCATCTTCTTCAGCGTCGTCGACCAGGTCGTGGAGGTGGCGCGACCGACCTGTGTGCCGCCCTTGTAGACCGGGACCGCGACCCGGGAGGTTTGCGCCGCGACTGCCGGCGGCAGGCCGACGGCCTCGTAGAGCGCCTCCACCGCCGTCCACTCCAGCTCCAGGCCCACGATCTGCCGCGCGTGGCCGCGGCGATGCTCGTCGAGCAACGCGCGCCGGCCGATGAACGCCGGCTTTGAGAGATCGACGAGCCGGCCCAGCCCCAGCTCGGCGGGCGAATACTTCTGCGACGCGATCAGCGCCTTGCGGCTGCTCTGGAAATCCACGTCGATCAGCAGCAATCCGGCTTCGACCCGGGCCACGTCCAGCGCCAGCATGCCGGCGGCATGCAGATCGAAGCGCGCGCCGACCGCGGCAATCGCGTCCCACACCGCCAGCGCCCGGTCCCACGGCATCCAGATCTCGAAGCCGAGATCGCCGGTGTAGCCGGTGCGCGACACATCGACCGGCACGCCGCCAATTTCGTTCGGCATCGCGCGGAAGTACTTCAGGCCATCGATGGGACTCGCGCACACCGCCTGCAGCAGGGCCCGAGAGGTCGGCCCCTGCAGCGCCAGGGCCGCCACCTGCTCGGAGATGTCCTCGATCTCCACGTTCAGTCCGCTCGCGTTCGACACCAGCCAGCGCAGGTTCGGGTGCGCTGCCGTCCAGCGATACGTCTCTTCGGCCACCCGCGTCACGGTGCCGTCGTCGATGACGGTGCCGTCCTCGTCGCACCACGGCGTGTACCAGACCTGGCCGACGGCCAGCTTCGTGGCGTCGCGGGTGATGATGCGGTTGACGAGCCGCGTGGCGCCGGGGCCGTGCAGCCGGTACTTGAAGAGCGGCGAGATGTCGATCAGCGCGCACGCGTTGCGGATGGCGTTGTACTCGTGGTCGTGGTGCGTCTCGTAGGAGCTGACCGCGTAGTAGCCCGCCCAGTCGCGAAAGCTGAGGCTTTCGGCGAGCGGCGCCGTCCGTTCATGAAAGGCCGAGCCCACAGGCATGTGGGGATTATAGGTATCCTTGCCCCTGATGCGTTTCCGCTCCCTGCGCGCCCGGCTGATCGCCACGACCGGGGCGCTCATCGTGAGCGTCACCCTGGCGACGCTGGCGTATGTCAGCGTGCTGGCGAACCGGACCGTGGACGGGCGGCTGGCCGAGGATCTGGAGCGCAGCCGGAGCGCCGTAGCCGCCGCCGAGGCCGAGCAGTTCTCACGGCTGCAACTGCTGGCGCAGATGGTGGCGTCGTTCCCGGAACTGCGGGCGCTGCTGGCGACCGACACCGCCACCGTGCGCGACTTCCTGAGCGACTATCGCGAACGCCACGGTCACGACGGGGTGCTGATCGCGCTCGACGGGCGCGGACAGGTGGTGGCGCGTAGCGATACCTTCGCGCCGCTCACGTTGCCGGACGTGGAGCGGACCTGGCTGGCGCCTCTTGTTGAGGGCCGGCCCGCGCGCGGCTTCGTCACCATCGACGGGCGCATCCATCACGCGGTGGCGTCCGCGGCCGAATCCGGCGGCACCGTGTTCGGCGTCGTGCTGGCCGCCTCGCCCATCGACGACCGGTGGGCCAGCTCGCTTCGTGACGCGGTGGGCGCCGACCTCGTCGTGGTCTCGCCCGGCAACGTGGAGGGCAGTTCGCTGCCACGCTCGCGCCTGGCGTGGCGCAGCGGCGCCGATGTCCCCGCGGATCTCGACACCGGCGCTCGCGAGCTGAGGCTGACCGGCGAACGGTTCCAGGCGGTGGCGGCCGCGCTCGATCCGCCGGGCCCGCGCCGCATCATCGTGCTGCAATCGCGCGATCAGGCGCTGGCCCCCTATCGCAACCTTCAGCTCGGTCTCATCCTCCTGGGTGTGGTCGCGGCGGCGCTCGGCTTCGCCGGCAGCGCGTGGCTGGCGAAGTCCATTTCGGCGCCGATCGGCGAACTGGTGGGCGCCACCCGGAAGGTGGCCGCCGGCAACTTCGACGTCGGCCTCGACGTGCCGCGGGCCGACGAGATCGGCCAGCTGGCCCGCGCCTTCAACCAGATGACGGCCGGCCTCCGCGAGCGGGCGGACATGACGAAGTTCGTCTCGGCCTCGACCATGGAGATGATCCAGCGCCAGCCCGAGCCGGGCGCGCGGACCGGGGAGCGCAAGGTGATCACGGTGATGTTCGCCGACATCCGCGGCTTCACCGCCTTCGCGGAACGGCGGGCTCCAGAGGAAGCCGTCGCGGTGCTCAACCGCTATCTCAGCCTGCAGGCCGATCTCGTCAAGCGCTTTCACGGCGACGTCGACAAGTTCATGGGCGACGCCGTGTTCGCGCACTTCACCGGTCCGGACATGCCGCTCGACGCCATTCGCTGCGGACTCGAGATTCAGCGCGCGCTCAACGGCCTGTCGGGCGACGAGGCCGGGCTGTCGGTGGGGGTGGGCATTGCCACCGGCGAGGTGCTGGTCGGCAGTATCGGCAGCGACGATCGGCTGGACTACACCGCGATCGGTCCGGCGGTGAACCTGGCCTCGCGGCTCTGCGCGACGGCCGAGCCTGGACAGATTCTGCTGTGCGCCGAGACGTTCGGTCGCGTCAGCGGCCTGGTGGCCGCCACGGCGTTGCCGCCGATGACCGTCAAAGGGCTCAGCGCTCCGGTGGCCGTCTACGCGATGTCGGCCGGCGCCACCGCGCGCTAGCCGTCCAGAATCGCGAGCCAGGCGCGGTGCCGGCCTACGCCTTGCGCGCGCGGCGGGCGGCGATGAAGGACTGTACGCCCATCACCACGTAGAAGGCCATCACCACCGCCGTGACGAGCTGCGCGAGCACGGCGGGCCTCATCAACTGACCGCCGGCGGCCGCCGGGATCGCGCGTGCGAGCGAGGCAATTGCCCCGACCAGCGCCAGGGCCACGGCCACGTGCATGGCGTGCTTGCGAGCCGCTTCGTTGCGCGCGACATAAGCCAGGACGACGAAGACGACGCCGAAGAACGCGGGGATGAGGGCCGTGACGCTGGTGCGGCCGGTCAGCATGTAGCTGCCGATGCCGATGACCATCAGGAGGAGACCGACGTAGCGGGTCGTTGCGGGCATGAGGGAATCATGACACAGCGGGCGGCCGGCGCCGGCCGGCGAACCCGCTTACAATCCCCGGATGCGCGCGGCGGTGACCGCTCTGCTCGTCGCCCTCGCCCTGGCGCTCCCCGGCGCGCAGCCGAGCTTCCGCTCGGGTGTCGAGCTGGTGACGGTGCCGGTCACCGCGAAGCACAAGGATTCGTCGCGCGCGGTGCCCCCAGTCACGGCCGCGGACCTTCGGGTCTTCGAGAACGGGACCGAGCAGCGCATCGATTTCATTGAACGCGACTCCCGTCCGCTCAGCCTCGCCATCGTCCTCGACGTCAGCAGCAGCATGGTGGGATTGTCGAGGGACTGGGCCGCGCTTGCCATGGACGCGGTGTTCGACCGGCTTCTCCCCACCGATGAAGTGTCGCTGGTGGTGTTCGGGGGGTGGGCCATCACGCCAATCGGATGGTCCCCGGTGGCGACTCTACCCGGGCTCGGCTGGGCGCAGTGGGTGATGTCGCCGGAGACGGCGCTGCTCGATGCGGTGCAGGCGTCGTTCGAGCTGATGGATGGCGCGTCACATGGGCGGGGCGTGGTGCTGCATCCTGTCCGACGGGCTGGAGATCGCCAGCACGACGTCGCTCTCGACCGTGGTCAAGTCCCGTCGTCAGAGCGAAACCGCCGTGTATGCCTTCGAGTTCGATCCGCCGTGGGATGCCGAAGGCCACCGCCAACTGCCACGGTGGGTGCAGCGGTTCGATGGGCGCACGTTCGGCCGTTACATGGAACAGCTCGTCGGCGATTCCGGCGGGGCGCGGCACATCATCAGCGAGCAGAAAGCCGTCGCGGCCAGCGCCGAGGCGTTCTTCAGCGACCTCCGCAGCCAGTATCTGGTGGGCTACGCGAGCACCAGTCCGATGGACGGCAAGTATCGCCGCATCAAGGTGGAGGCGAAGGACAAGGACGTGAGGCTCCGCCATCGCGGCGGCTACCTCGCCCTCGCCGGGAAGGGTCTGGCACGATAGCCCTCAAAACGCGGCAGTTTCTGCCACAGTCCGCCGTCTGCCGGCCTTACTTCTCCGCCTGTGCCACGTTCCGGAGCGTGCCGATCGATTCAATCGTGCAGGTCGAGCGATCGCCGTCCTTGAAATACACCGGCGTTGCCCGCGCGGTGCCGACGCCGGCGGGGCTGCCCGTCGAGATCAGGTCGCCCGGGTGCAGCGTCATCATGTTCGACGCGTATTCCACCAGTTCGTAGACGGTGTGGGTCATGCGATCGGTGTTCGAGTCCTGCATCACGGTGTCGTTCAGCGTGAACTTCACCGCCAGCTTCTGCGGGTTGGCCACGAATTCACGCGGGACGATGTAGGGCCCGAGCGGCGCGAAGGTGTCGTGGCTCTTGCCCAGCTGCCAGTCCGAGCCGTGGCGTCCGTCCGCCCGGCCGCCGCGATCCGAGACGTCGTTCATCAGGGTGTAGCCGAAGATGTAGTCCGCGGCGTTGTCGCGTGACACGTGCTTGGCCGTCTTGCCGATGACGATGTTCATCTCGCACTCCCAGTCGATCTGGGTGCGCCCTTTCGGCAGGATGATCGGGCTGTCGTGCGAGGTGATGGCGGTGTTGGCCTTGACGAAGAAGTAGGGGTTCTGGCGGGGGTCGCCGGCCCGGCGCTCCCAGTAGCCGGGGATGCCGCGTGCGATCTTCGGGTCCACGGCCGCGGCGCTGTCGGCCGTCGTGCTCGTGCTCCGCATCTCCATCGCGTGCTCCTGGTAGTTCACCGCGGTGCTGAGCAGCACCTTCGGGTCGGTGATCGGCGGCAGCAGCTTCAGCTGCGACACCTTCATCGCCGAGGCCGGCGGGTTCGAGGTGGCGTCCGACGCCACCGACGCGAACCGCGACGCGGTGGGCGGTCCCCACTGTGCGATGAGCGCCTTCAGCGTGGTGGGCGTGCCGGCGATGGTGCGGCCGAGGTCGATGACGACCTCGTCTTTCAGCACCATCCCGACGAAGGTGCGGTCTCCCTGCTGGAACATGCCGAGCTTGTAGGGCGTGGGACCGCCTTGCGCCTGCGGCAGCGCGAGCCCGGCCCCGGCCGCGAGTGAAAGGGCCACCATCGATGCGCGGATGAATCGGGTCACGGACGCTCCTCCAGAGAGGGCATCATACACGCCGTTGCCTTCTGCCTTACACTGTCCCCCCATGCGCATCGCCCTCGTCCAGCAGCACGCCACGCGCGACAAGGCCGCCAACCTCGCCCGCGGCCTGGCGGGCCTGGAGGCGGCCGCCCGCGGCGGCGCCGAGGCGGTGGCGTTCGCCGAGCTGGCGTTCGAGTGGTTCTACCCGCAGCGGCCGGCGGGCGCCGACGTCCGTTCGCTGGGCGAAGCGATCGACGGTCCGACCGTGGCCGCGTTCCAGCAGAAGGCGCGCGAGCTCGGCGTGGTGGTCGTGATCAACCTCTACGAGCGCGACGGCGATCGGATGTTCGACAGCTCGCCGGTCATCGACGCGGACGGCACCCTGCTCGGCGTGACCCGGATGGTGCACATCACCGAGTACGCGTGTTTCCACGAGCAGGGCTACTACACGCCGGGGGATACGGGCGCGCCGGTCTACCAGACCCGGGCCGGACGGATTGGGGTGGCGATCTGCTACGACCGGCACTTCCCGGAGTACATGCGGGCGCTGGCGCTGAACGGCGCCGACCTGGTGTTCGTGCCGCAGGCGGGCGCGGTGGGCGAGTGGCCCGACGGGATGTACGAGGGCGAGATGCGGGTCGCCGCGCTGCACAACGGCTATCACGTGGCGCTCTGCAATCGCGTCGGCCAGGAAGACTGCCTCGACTTCTCCGGCGAATCGTTCGTGTGCGATCCCGACGGCGCGATCGTGGCGCGCGCGCCGCTCGGTCAGGATCACATCCTCTTCGCGGATCTCGACCTCACCGCCAGCGAACGGTCGACGGCGCGCCGACTGTTCCTGCGCCACCGCCGCCCTGAACTCTACCCGGCGTGGCTCGGCCGCTGACGCGAATCGCTTGACCACTCTCCTCCTGATTGGACAGACACGTGGCTGAACTCAAACGCGAGTTGGGACGATGGGACCTGACGGCGATTGGCGTCAATCAGGTGATCGGCGCAGCCATCTTCATCCTGCCGGCCGACGTCGCCCGCCTGGTCGGGCCGTGGGGACCGCTGGCGTTCTTCGCGGTGGGGATGCTGTCGCTGTGCATCGCGCTGTGCTTCGCGGAGGTGAGCAGCCGCTTCGATCGCACCGGCGGCCCATATCTGCCGGCCCGCACCGCCTTCGGCCGGTTCATCGGGTTCGAAGTGGGCTGGATGATGTGGTTCACGCGCGTGGCCAGCCAGGCCTCGGTGGCCAACGGCCTCGCCCTGGCGCTGGCATTCTACTGGCCGTCACTGGCGCTCGGGCTGCAGCGCGGCGCCCTGATCACCGTCCTGACGGTGGTCCTCACCTGGATCAACGTGCGCGGCGTGAAGCAGTCGTCGCTGGTGGTCAATGTGCTGACGATCGGCAAGCTCCTGCCCCTGGCCGTGTTCATCGTCGCCGGCATCTGGTTCGTCGACCCGGCGCGCTGGGCGGTGATGCCGGAGGTGACGCCGGCCCAGTTCGGCGCCGCCGCCCTGCTGCTGATCTTCGCGTTCGGCGGATACGAGGTGACCGGTGTGCTCGCCGGCGAGGCGGCCAATCCGAAGCGTGACGTGCCGTTCGCGTTCGTGATGACGCTGGTGATTGTCGCCACCGTGATGACGCTGACCTCGATCGTGGCGACCGGGGTGCTGCCCGAGATCGCGCAGTCGCGGACGCCGCTGGCCGACGGCGCCGTGCTGTTCCTCGGCGCAGGCGGCGCGCTGATGGTGGCGCTCGGCTCGTCGCTGTCGATGGCGGGCAACAACATGGGCCAGATCCTGAACGGGTCGCGCACGCTCTTCGCGCTGGCGGAGAACGGCGACCTGCCGCGGTGGTTCGCCCGCGTGCACCCCGAGTACCGCACGCCCGAGAACGCCATCCTGTTCACGGCGGTGGTGGCGCTGACGCTGGCGCTGTCCGGGTCGTTCGTGTTCCTGGCCGCGGTCAGCGCCGTGGCGCGGCTGGTGATGTACCTGGCCGTCTGCCTCTCGACGCTGGTCCTCCGTCGCCGCCAGCCGACCGACGAGATGGGGCCGGCGCTGTTCGTGATTCCACTGGGCCCGGTGATCCCGGTGCTGGCGTCGCTGGTCTCGTTCGGCATCCTGTTCGGGGCGACCGGGCAGCAATTGTCGGCCGGCGCGGCGGCGCTGGGGGCGGGGGCCGTCCTGTTCGCGATTGCGAGAAGGGACCTCGCCAGGTAGATCTGGTGTTCTATCGGGCGAGCTGCGGGTCGGCCATCTTGAGCTCCGCAAGGTAGTCGCGGGTCACGCCGTTGGCCACGAGGGTGATGAGGAGATACGGCGGATTGTCGGCCGTGCCGCGCACGGCGCTGACCAGCGTCCTGATCCGCGCCGGATCCTCCATGTCGCCGATGCGCAGCTCCAGCGCCGAAATGTTGATCTGGCGCACGGCGAAGGGCAGGGATGCGGCGCTCCGCGTACTCGTCCTTGAAGATACGCTTCGTGGACAGCCACACCAGCTCCGGCCGCCAGTTGGGCAGGTTGCAGAGCACCCGCGACACGCTGTCGAAGGCTGGGACGTCCTCGAACGAGCCGTACGACATGCGCAGCTGGCCGATGCTGATCCGGTCGGCGTAGGCGATCAGTTCCACCGGCCCCCGGGCCGTGCCGACGAAGATGCCCTTGGTGTAGCCGCTCTGCGTCCGCGCGGCCGCCTGGCTGGCGCCGGCCAGGCTGAGACCCGTGGAGATGGCGCCGCCGACGAACTCGCGCCTGTCATTCGTGGAGGATATGGGCGCGCTTCTGGAGCCGCAAGTTCTCCAGCAGGGGTTGGTTCAGGAACGTCACCAGCGGCGCCAGCGCCTTCATCGTGCCCAGCAGCTGACGGTAGAAGTCGGGACGGGCCGCGAACTCCGCCGCCTCCTCGCGGAAGCCGAGGAACTGCTTGTGCATCAGGTACGGCGCGGCTGGGTGATCCTTCGACCATCCGCGCGGCACGCGGGTGATGGTGTCGCCCTTCAGGCCGCCCAGTTTCCTGAACGCCGTCGTCTTGATGATGGCCTCGAACTCGCGCTGGTTCTCCGCGATGTGCTCGCGGATGGCGTGCAGCTGTCCGCTGTCGGGGGCGTAGACGCCGCCGCCGATCCACACCCACGTGGTGGCCACCTCCAGGTACATGCCCGCGCCGTTCATGCGCCCAAGCGTGCGGTTCGGAAAGCTGGCGGCGATGTTGGTCTTGAGCGGCGCCTTGTTCTCGCTGAAGCGGGTGTCGCGCCACGGCCGGAACAACGAGACCTTCGGGTCGGCGACCAGCTCCGGGGCGAACGTGCGCAGGTCCTGCGCCAGGCGGTCGACGATCTCGACCATCGGCGCGCGCACGTGCCGCTCGTACTCGTCCCGATGCGCATGGAACCAGGCCCGGTCGTTGTTCTTCTTCAGCTTTCGGAGAAATGCGATGGACTTGCGGGAAAACATGTCAAAACAAGCCTACCGGATTGGGGCCTGGCACGATGTCCCCGATTTTGCTGCAGAATCTGCGACCATAGCGGGACCGTGGCCATCATCGACACGCTCCGCTCACTGCTCGGCGACCGAGTCTCCACGACCGACGCCGTGCGCGAACATCACAGTCACGCCGAGTCGTGGCACACGCCCGCCAGGCCCGACGCGGTGGTCTTCCCCCTGTCCACTGACGAAGTGGCGGCCGTGGTCTCCGCCTGCGCCGAGCACCGCGTGCCGATGATTCCCTTCGGCATGGGCAGCTCGATGGAAGGTCACGTCAACGCCGTCCGCGGCGGCGTCAGCATCGACCTCACCCGCATGACGCGCGTCCTGCGCGTCAGCCAGGACGACCTCGACGTCACCGTGGAAGCCGGCATCACCCGGAAGACGCTGGAAGCACGCCTGAAGAACACCGGCCTGATGTTCCCCATCGACCCCGGCGCCGACGCCACCATCGGCGGCATGGCCGCCACCCGCGCCTCTGGCACCACCGCCGTCCGCTACGGGACGATGCGCGAGAACGTGCTGGGGCTGACCGTGGTGCTGGCGGACGGTCGTGTGATCCACACCGGCAGCCGCGCGCGGAAGTCCTCGTCCGGCTACGACCTGACCCGGCTGTTCGTCGGCTCCGAAGGCACGCTCGGCGTCATCACCGAGGTGACGCTGCGCCTGTTCGGCCGGCCCGAAGCCGTGGCCGCCGCGGTGTGCCCGTTCCCGTCGATGGAGGGCGCGGCCAACACCGTGATCCAGACGATTCAGCTCGGCATCCCCGTCGCGCGCATGGAGATCATCGACGACACGCAGCTCGCCATCGTCAATCGCTTCTCGAAGACGAGCTACCCCGAGACGCCGACGCTGTTCTTCGAGTTCCACGGCACCAGCCAGGGCGTGGTGGACGAGCAGGCCCGCGCGGTGGAGGAGATCGCCCGCGAGCACGGCGCCCTCGGATTCGAGTGGGCCACGACGCCCGAGGCCCGCGCCGTGTTGTGGCAGGCGCGGCACGACGTCTATTACGCGACGCTCGCCTCGCGGCCCGGCGCGCGGGCGATGACCACCGATGTGTGCGTGCCGATCTCGCAGCTAGCGCCCTGCATCCTCGAAACGCAAGCCGATGCTCGGGCCATCGGGCATCACCGCGCCGCTGGTGGGCCACGCCGGCGACGGCAACTTCCACCTGATCCTGATGCTCGATCCCGAGAACCCGGAGGAGGTCGCGCGCGTCAGCGCCTACAGCCAGCGACTGGTCGAGCGCGCGCTGCGAATGGGCGGCACCTGTTCCGGCGAACACGGCGTCGGCCTGGGGAAGATGAAGTACCTGAAGGCCGAGCACGGCGAGGCGCTGAACGTGATGCGCGCGATCAAGCAGACGCTCGACCCGCACGACCTGATGAACCCCGGCAAGATGCTGCCGGAGGAGTGAGCGGCTCACCCCATCTTCGCCAGTTCGTCATACGCCATGGTCAGCGCCAGTCCGAGGCGCGCCTTCGTGCCCCCGAAGTGCTCGAAGCGCGGCAGCACCTCCACCTTCGCCAGCTCCTCGCGGGCGCGGCCTTCCTTGCGCGCGCGTCTCGCGTAGTCGATCACGGCCGTGAAGTAGTCGCGCTGATACAGCAGGTCCGCGCGCGTGCCGATGAACGGGTGTCCGGCCTCCGCATGGCCATAGACGTAGAGCGCATCCGCGGGGTAGGCCGGCGCCATCTGCTCGAGCACGCGGATCCAGCCGTGCACCGACGCGCCCGCCGGCGCGTCCACGTTGGGATACCCGCGATTGTTCAGCAGGTCGCCGAGATGGACGACGTTGGCCTGCTCGAAATGGAGTGAGGCATCGCCGTCGGTGTGCGCCGGTCCCCAGTGCCGCGCCCGGATCGTCTCGTCGCCGAGCGTGACGCTCCACGTGTCGGTGAAGGTCACGTCCGGAAGCGTGGGAGTGGACTTCATGCGCTCGCCCTGGGCCACCTGGTTCTGCTTCGACCGCTCATGCGCCACGATCTGTTTCGCCGCGGGCCGGAGCACCCCGTTGCCACCGGTGTGGTCGGGATGGTGATGGGTGTTGATCAGGACGTCGATGGCGCGCGGGCTGCGCTCCTTGAGCCCGCTCAGCAGGTTCGGCGCCGTGTCGGCGAACTGGCTGTCCACCACGAGCAGGCCGTCGCGGTTGACCAGCCAGCCGATAGTGCCGCCACGCTGGTGGAAGATGCCGACATTTCGCCGCAGCGGGGTGAACACCGCTGGCGCGGGGGGAGGCGTGGCCGGAGCGGCGGGTGCCGAACCCTGCTGAGCGCCCACGACGGCTGGACCGACCGAGGCCGGGATGGCCAGCGCTGAAGCCTTCACGAATTCGCGACGTGTCCACGCCATCCGGTCCCCCTCCACGCGAACGGCCGTGGGCCTCCACGGCCAGCGGTCCGGTCGCATACCCCGGAACGGATTATACGGCGGGGCCAGATGGTTGATTTCGCCGCACGACCTGATTGACCTGGGGGAGATGTTGCGGGAGGAGTGACGCCGCAGAGGTGCTTCATCAGCACCCGTCAGCGCGCAAGATGCGCCAGCGGCCATGGTAAGCTCGGCAGCTGCCTCGGCGACGATGTGCCGCAAGAAGAATGTGCCGCGATTGTCAGCGGCCAGGAGAACCGACACGCGATGAGTCGTGCCGCCGGATCGACCCCGCTCTTAACCTTGGTACGTTCCACCTTCGCGATCCTCCTGGTCGCCGCCTTCGCCCTGCTCGCCGGCTTCGTATCCGAGGCAGAGGCCCAGCCCGTGGCCACCACCACGGTCACGCCGCCGGCCTCGCCGCTCATCGGGCAGGCGTTGTCCTTCCCGGTGACGTTCGACAACACCGGGACGATCACCGGCTACGGGCCCTTCATCGATCTCGTGTTGCCGGCCACGGGTGCGGACGGCGCCGGCGCGGCCATCGATGACGGCGTCACGTTCGTCTCGGCCACATATCTGGGTCAGCCAGTCACCGCCGTGACGCTCACGTTCAACGCGAGCGGCCAGGCCACGCATCCCTATGCGGTGACGGCGGCGGGCGCTCCGGTCGTCGTCACGGGCACGCCGGGCGACCAGCTCGTGGTCTTGCGTCTTCCCTTCGGCAGCTTTACGCCGACGCAGCCGGCCGCCACGATTCAGATCACCGCGAATCTCAGCAACCTGGCCGACCTTGGCGTGGCGCTTCCCATCCGAGTCCGCGGCGGATTCCAGTTCGGCGCGGATCCGTTGAGCAACCCGGCGACCGACCCGTCGATTGTCGGGACGTTTCCGGCGGTCGGCGTTGCGCCGACGGTGACGCCGGCCGTCTGGACGCTGTCCAAGACCTATGTCGGTCCCGAGGACGAGACCACGACGGGCCCCAACTTCCCCCGGCAGTATCGGCTGGACGTGGACGTCGCGACGGGCCAGACGGTAACCACGCTCGCCATTTCGGATCTGCTGCCCGGGAACCTGCAGTTCGTCGCGGTCGTGGGGACGCTGGTCAACGGGGTTCCCGCGGTCGCGACAGCGGTGGCGACCCCGTCCACGACCACGCCCGGGGGCACGCTGACGCGGCAGTTCGCGAGCGTGACCGGTACCGCCGGGGCCCAGGACGTGTCGCTGATCTTCAGCTATTTCGTGCCACGCGTGGACAGCGGCAACGGGCCCGTCATCAATCCCGGCACCGGTGACGACGCCACCGCGGTTGACGATGCGAGCGCGTCGGGTGCGTGGACACCGATCGACGCCCGCGATTCGGCCTCGATACTCACCAACAACGCCACCGCCAATGACCACACGCTGGCGGTCAAGTCCCTGGCGATTCAGAAGAGCGTGACGATCGCCATCGACACCGGCGCCGCCGGTCCGACCCCTGGCGACACGCTGCAGTACACGCTGCAGGCACAGGTGTCCGATTTCTTCGCCTTGCAGGGCTTGGTGCTGAGCGACGTGATGTCCGACGGCCAGCGCCGCGACCCCGGTTTCGTGCCCACCCTGGCCATTGCGGAGCATAGCGGGGGCACGTCGGCAGGCAACATGAACCTCGCGAACTTCTCCTTCGTCGTCAGCGGCACGACGGGTGAGACCGCGGCCACGTTCCTCGTGGCGGCCGAGCAGGTGAGTCGGGGCCTCGACGCCAGCCTGCTGGGCGGGTGTGTGCCCGCGGGCGGAACCGGGGGGCCGCCGCCCAACTGCACGACCTTCAACGGTGGCGCGACGACGGTGACGGTCGTCTACCGCGCCGTGATCCTGGACGAGTTCACCAACACCTTCCCGTCGGGTGATCCGTCCGTCGACCACGGCGACGTCCTTGGCAACACCGTGACCGCGGTGGCGGACCTGCTCTCCACGGCGGACGTCATGACGCCGACCGGGTCGGCCGAGGACGACGCCAGCGGCAGCGGCGTGACCATCCCGACCGGCACACTCACCAAGACGATCTACGCCATCAATGGCAACCCGTCGTTCCCGCTGCCCCCTTCGCTCGGGCCGGGAGACACGGTCACCTATCGCATTCGCTACACCCTGCCGTCGAGCGACTTGGAGCCGCTCACGATCACCGACTATCTGCCGCTGCCGGTCCTGCTGTCCTCGGAGATCGCCGGGCCCTTCGTTCCCACGGTGAGCGCCGTGCCGCCGCCGGCCGGCGGCGCCCAATTCGGCCCGGCCGACACGTTTTTCGGTCTCTCGGGGCTGCTGCCAGCGATCACCTCTGACGTCGCGGGCAACAGCCTGCGGTTCGCGTACACCTCCTTCGACGATCCGTTGAACAGGCCATCCACCATCGACATCCTGTTCACGGTGACGGCCACCAACACGCCGTTTGCCGATGGGCTGTTCCTCACCAACCAGGTGCGCGTCGAAGAGGGCACCACCAACGCCGGTCAGGTGATCATCGACGGCATCGTGCAGATCATCCTGAACGAGCCGGACCTGCGGATTCGGAAAGGGGCGGTCACCTCCGACGACGCGGCCGACGTCTACGCACCGGTCACCGTCGGCCCGGTGGCGTTCAACGCGCCCGGCACGGCCGGTAACCGGTTCGCTGGAACCATTTCCTCGAATGGCCTGGCCGCGACGCCCATCAACAGCAACGTCTCGGCACTCGACGCCGGCGACATCGTCACGTTCGCGATCACGGTGGAGAACCTCGGCAACGGGCCCGAGGGCGCATTCGACGTAGTGATTCGCGACACGTTGCCGGCAAACCTCGTTGTCCCTGCGGGCGGGCTCAACCTCCGCGTCACCAACGGTGCCGGCACCGCGCTGCCATTCACCGACCTCGGTGGCGGACTCTTCGGCGGTGGCATCCAGCTGAACGATCCTGGCGTCTCGCAGGGTGCGATTGCCGCCTACAACGCCACCAGTGGCGCGAACATCGCCGTTCTCACGTTCGATCTGCAATTGGCGGCCGCCGTGCCGGCCAGCTCGGTGCTCACCAATACGGCCACGCTGGCCAACTATGCCGGCACCGAAGGTGGCCCGGATTTCACGACCGTGGACCTCACCGATCCGGCCACGGTCACCGTGCCGGGTTCGGTCGTCATCAGCAAAGCCGCCGTGGGCACGAACCAGGCGCACACCAGCGGCTCCAATGTGGCCATTGGCGAGCAGATCACCTACCGGGTGACGGTCCGTGTGCCTCAGGGCGTGACGCCCTCAGCGACGCTGGTCGACACTCTGGACTCCGGGCTCGCGGTGGTGTCGCTCGACACCATCACCGCATCGGCAGGGCTGACGGCGGCCAACGGTTCGTTCGCCGCCATCCTGGCGGCGGCCACGATTGGGCCGGTTGGCGCGGGCACGGTGAACGCCGGCCGTCAGATTACGTTCAGTTTCGGTGCCATCACCAACGCCGACACCGACAACGCCACCGCAGAGACGATCGTCCTCACCTACACCGTGGTGGTGCTCAACTCGCCCGGGAACAACCGCGGCGTCGGGCGCAACAACGCCGCCGCCCTCACCTACACCGGCGGGTCATCCACGCTGGGCGCCGCGAATGTCGTGATTGTGGAGCCGACCCTTCAGGTCGTGAAGACGGCGACGCCCACCTCCGGTGACGCCAACGATCCCATCACCTTCACGGTGACGCTGGCCCACGCGGGCGGCAGCAACACCACCGCCTTCGACGTCACGCTCTCGGACGTCCTGCCGGCCGGTTTCACCTTCGTCAGCGCCACGAACACGGGCGGCCTGCCCCCCACGACGTTCACGGCCGCCGGCGGCTTCCTCGCGACGTGGACCAGCGTCCCCGTCGGCAACACGTCCACGTTCCAGATCGTCGCCACCGTGAACTCGGGCCTGCCGAGCGGGGCGGTGCTGACCAACAGCGCCACGACCACCTACACGAGCCTGCCTGGCGCGGTCACGACCGCGCAATCGACCTTCAACACGCTGTCGACCGAGCGCACCGGAAACCCGGCGAATCCGGGCGGAGCCGAGAACGATTACACGTTCACCGGGTCAGCCGGCGTGACCGTGAGCGCGGCGGCGGTCACCAAGGCCGTGGTCGACACGAACCAGCCGCACACTGCCGGCAACAACGTCGCGGTCGGAGAGATTCTCACCTACACGGTCACGGTTACCGTGCCTGAAGCCATCTCGAATGGCGTGACGCTGGTCGATACGCTCGACCCGGGTCTGGCATTCGTGGGCTTCGACACGCTCGCGGTGAGCAACCCCGGCGCCGTGACCACCTCGGTCGGCGGCGGGTTTCCCGCCGTGCTGGCGGCAGCGACGGTCAGCAATCCGACACCGGGGAATCCCGAGACGGCCGGCAGCCGCGTGACTTTCAATTTCGGGACGGTGACCAACACGGATGTCAACGGCACCGTGGCCGAGACCATCACGCTGACCTATCGTGCCGTCGTGCTCAACACCGCGTCCAACGTGCGCGGCCAGCTGCGCAACAACAGCGTGTCGTGGACGGCCGGCAGCGCACCGGTCACCGCGTCGGCGCCGAACGTCACCCTGGTCGAGCCGACGCTGCAGGTGGTGAAGACGGCAACCCCGACGGGAGCCGATGCGGGCGACAGCGTCACCTTCACAATGGTGATTTCGCACGTCGCCGCCAGCAACACCGATGCCTTCAACGCGGCGCTGGCCGACGCGATCCCGGCAGGGCTGACGGTGACGTCCGGTCCCACCGCCACCGGCGTGGCGCCCACCACACTGGCCCTCACGGCCGGCGTCATCAATGCCACGTGGACCGCGTTCCCCCTGGGCAGCACCACCACGATCACCTTCACCGCCACACTCGACACGGCGCTACTGCCTGGCACCGTCGTCACCAACACGGCAGCGGCCACGTGGACCGGCCTCCCCGGCACTGTGGGTACGCCGCTCTCGACCTACAACCCGCTGTCGGTGGAACGCACGGGAAACCCGGCGGACCCGGGTGGCGCCGCCAACACCTACGCCGCCAGCGATCCGGCGGCGGTGACCATCAACAGCAACAGCCTGGCCGGCCGGGTCTACGTGGACGCGACGGGCGATGGCGTCTACACGCCGGGCGAGCCGCCGATTGGCGGCGTCACGATCACGCTGACGGGCACCGACCACCTTGGGAACCCGGTGACGCTGACGACGACGACCCTGGCCGATGGCACCTACGCCTTCACGCTGTTGCGGCCGGGCACCTACACCGTGCGCGAGGCGCAGCCGCTGGCCTATGCCGACGGGCTCGACTCGGCCGGCAGCGCTGGCGGCACCGTGGGCAACGACGTGACGACGGGCATCCTGCTGCCGACCGGGGTCCAGACCAATGCCATCGGTTACAACTTCGGCGAGCGCCCGACGGCCGATCTCGAGGTGACGAAGACCGACGCGCCGGATCCGGTCGTGCCTGGCAGTCCGCTCGTCTACACGATGCTGGTCCGGAACAACGGGCCGAGCGCCGCCGCCAACGTGGTGTTCCGCGACCCGATCCCGACCGGCACGGCGTTCGCGTCGCTGACCTCACCGGGGCTGTCGTGCACGTCGCCGCCGGTAGGCAGCACGGGCGATGTCGTGTGCACGGTCGCCTCCCTGGCGTCGGGTGCATCGGCCACCGTGACGCTGACGGTGCTGGTGAGCCCGACCCTGCTGAGCGGCGCGGTCATCACCAACGCCGCCGCCGTCGGGTCGGACACCGTGGATCCGCGTCCCGACAACAACCGCGACGCCGAACCCACGGTGGTGGCCGGACCCGGCACGGCCGACCTTTCGATCACCAAGACCGACGCGGCGGATCCGGTGACCACGGGATCGAACGTCACCTATGCCCTGACGATTCGTAACAACGGCCCTGCGAACGGGACCAACGTGGTGGTCACCGACACGCTGCCCGCTGGCGTGACGCTGGTGTCGGCGACGCCGAGTCAGGGCGCGGGCTGCACGGGCACGACAACGGTGAGCTGCGACCTGGGCGCGCTGGCCAACGGGGCGCAAGCCACGGTGGTGGTCGTCGTCACGACCAGCGTTCCGGGCGTCATCACCAACCAGGCCACGGTGACGGCCACCGAGCCCGATCCCGCGCCTGGCAACAACGTCGCGACCGAGCCCACCACCGTCGGCAATCCCACGGACGCCGACCTCGTCGTCACCAAGGTCGATGCGGTGGATCCGGTGCTGGCCGATGGCGTGATTGGCTATCGCATCACGGTGGAGAACCGCGGGCCCGGGGCCGCGGCTGGCGTGGTCGTGGCCGACACGGTGCCGGTCAGTACGACGTTCGAGAGCCTGGTTGCCCCTGCTGGCTGGACGTGCACCACCCCGGCCCCCGGCGGCACCGGCGCCATCTCGTGCAGCACGGCGGCCATGGCCGTTGGCGCGACCGCCACCTTCGACATCGGTGTGCGTGTGCTGCCTGGGACGCCGGCCGGCACGACCGTCACCAATACGGTGACGGTGGGCGCCGCGACCCCGGACCCAAACCCCGTCAACAACACCGATACCGAGCCGACGCTGGTTGTCGGCGCCGGCGCTGCCGACCTGGCCATCATCAAGACCGACGCGCCGGACCCGCAGGCGGCAGGCGCCCCGGTCAGTTACACGCTGACGATCACCAACAACGGTCCCTCGACGGCGACGGGTGTCACGATCACCGATCCGCTTCCGGCTGGGACGACGCTGCTGGCGGCCTCTCCCGGGTGCACCGAGACCGCGGGGGTGCTCACGTGCGCGATCGGCACGCTCGCGCCGGGCGCGAGCACGGCCGTCGGGGTGACGATTTCCACACCGCCGGTGGCCGGGACGATCAACAACGTGGCGACCGTGGCGGCGAACGAGCCGGATCCCGTACCGGGCAACAACACCGAGCCGGAAACCACGGTGCTGGTGGCGGTGGCCGACGTGCGGATTGCCAAGAACGGTCCCGCGAGCGCCACGCCAGGGTCCACGGTGAGCTACACGCTCGTCATCACCAACGACGGGCCGTCGCAGGCCGACAACGTGACCGTGGTCGACCCCACACCGCTCGGCCTGGTGTTCGTGTCCACCTCGGGCGCCTGCACCACGGCGTTCCCGTGCCTGCTCGGTACGCTGCCGCCGGCGGCGGTGCGCACCATCAACGTCGTCTTCCAGGTTCCGTCGGGCTACACCGCGCCCAACCCGATCGTGAACATCGCCACGGTGAGCACGACCACCGGCGGCGACAACCCCGCCAACAACGCGGCGTTGGCCCTCACCCCGTTGACGTTCTCGGGCGACGTGGAAGTGCTGAAGACCGCCAGCACGCTGTCACCGGGCGTGGGCGCCAATTTCGACTACGTCATCACGGTGCGCAACCTCGGTCCGTCGGACGTGACCAACACGGTGGTCACCGAGTTCCTCCCAGCCGGGGTCACCTACCAGTCGCACGTGACGTCGAGCGGCACCTACGTGCCGGCCACCGCGCTGTGGACCATCCCGGCCCTGGCGGCGGGCGGTGGCAGCGCCACGCTCACGCTGACGGTGCGGGCGGACGTGGCCGGACCGTTGCCGAATACGGCACGGCGGACCGGCGGCGATCAGCCCGACAACAACCCGGCCAACGACGAGGCCACGGTGACCCCCGTGGCGGTGAACCAGACCGACGTGGCCATTCTCAAGACCGGCCCCGCCCGGGTGCTGTCGGGCGCCACCTTCGCCTACACCCTGACCGTGCGCAACAACGGTCCGGCGCTGGCCGCCGCCGTGGTCGTCACCGATCCGACGCCAGCCAACCTGACGTTCGTGTCCAACAGCGGCGCCTGCACGACGGCGTTCCCATGCGCGCTCGGCGACCTGCTGCCGGGGGAGGAGCGCGTCATCACCACCACGTTCACCGTCGGCATCGTGCCCGATGGCACGCTGGTCCAGAACACGGCCACCGTCACGTCCACCACCCCGGACACCAACCCGGCCAACAACGTGTCCACGGTGGACACCACGGTGGACACGCGCGTGGATGTGGGCGTGGCCAAGTCAGTGGTGCCCGCCCAGGCGCGGATCGGCGCGCCGGTCACCTTCACCATCACGGCCGGCAACAACGGCCCGAACCCGGCGACCGGTGTGATCGTCACCGACCTGCTGCCGTTCGGCCTGGCGTTCCAGTCGGCCACGCCCTCCGCCGGCACCTACGACGCGGCTACGGGTCGCTGGGCCATCGGTAACCTGGCTGTCGGACAGTCAGTCACGCTCTCGGTGGTGGCCACCGTGCAGGTGGCTGGTCCCATCACGAACGTCGTGGTCCGCACGTTCCAGAACGAGCCCGACGCGGATCCGTCCAACGACTCGGCCGCGGCCACGGTCAACAGCGGTCCGTACGCCGACATCGGCGTGCTGAAGAGCGCCGTCCCGACGGCCCCGGTCGTGGGCGCACCGCTCACCTACACCATCGTGGTGCGCAACTTCGGCCCCGACACCGCACCGGCCGTGACGGTGGACGATGTGCTGCCGCCTGCCGTGACGTTCGTCTCGGCCACGCCGTCGGTGGGGACCTTCAATCCCGCGACGGGCCGCTGGACCATTGGCACGATGCTCAACGGCGCATCCGCGTCGCTGACCCTGGCCACTACCGTGGCGCAGGCCGGGCCGTTCATCAACAGCGCGCGCGTCACTGGTGTCGGCATCTTCGATCCCAACCCGGTGAACGACCAGGATGCCGTCGTCCTGAACGCGATCACCGAGGTCAACCTGCGTGTCGCCAAGGCGGCGCTCAGGCCCACGGTCGGCATCTTCGAGGACGCGCCGTTCCTGGTGACGATCACCAACGACGGGCCGAGCCCGGCCACGGGCGTCGAAGTGACCGACAGCCTTCCCAACGGGCTCGTATTCGTCTCGGCGCAGGCATCACAGGGCACCTACGCGCCGGCGACGGGCATCTGGGCCGTTGGCTCGCTGGCGTCTTCGCAGACGGCCACGCTGCAGATCGTGGCGCGCGTGGTCACCCCGGGCCCGATCGTCAACGTGGCCACCATGAGCCACGTCGATCAACCGGACCTCAACCCGGCCGACAACACCGCGTCGGCGCCCGTGTCGACGCCGGCCACGACGGGTGGTGCGTGCTCGGATGTCGCCTTGCGGCAGGTGTTCGCGCCGTTCACGACGCCCGGGGGCCTGGTGCCGCAGCGCTACACCGCCGTCAACTTCGGACCCGCCTACGCGATGGACCTGGAGATCAGCGGCATGATCCCGCCGGGCGTGACCGTCGAGTCGATGACCGCCAGCAGTGGCGGGTCGTGCATGGTCATGGACGACATGGTGGTGTGCCACTGGCTCGGGGCGACGCTCATCGGCGAAGGCGCGGCACGCGTTGCCGATGTCGTGTTCCGGGTCAGCCCGACGGCCCCGGCCGGCTCCACCGTGTGGGGCTGGTTCATGACCCACGTGTCCAATGGCGACTGCAATCACGCCAACGACATGGTGGACAACTACGTCTACGTGGACGACGGCAGCAGCCGAGCCGACCTGCAGGTGCGGAGCGCCGTGATGCGGCCGGAGGGACCCTTGTCCGAGGCGTCGGTGCCGGTGGGCGAGCCCTTCGTCGTCCGGCTGGCGGTGACCAATCACGGGCCCGCGGTGGGCTCGGGCGACTACGCCCTCACCTTGAGCGAAGCCGGGGCGCTGGTGGTGGAAAGCGCCACCGCCACGAGCGGCGTCATCAATGGCAGCGCTCCGAACCAGGCCGACTGGCTGACCGGCCCCGTCGCGCCCGGCACCACCATCTACGCGGACTTCCGCGTGCGGATGACGCGTGCCACCGCCATCCGGCTCACCGCCGTGCGCCTCCGCGGCGGGCCGGCGGATCCCGATGCCACCAACGACATCTCGGAACTGGTCATCGACGGCGTCGGTCCCGCGCCGGGCGGCGGGCGCTGGGTGGCGACCGGCAACATCGACGGCGCGGCAGGTGAGGAGATCGTCACCGGCACGGCCGAAGGCGATCGCCCGCAGGTCCGTGTCTTCCGCGGTGACGGCGTCGACACGGGCCTTCGCTTCTACGCCTTCGAGCCGTCGTTCCTGGGCGGCGTGCGCGTGGCCTCGTGTGATATCGACGCGGACGGCATCGACGAGGTGATTGTGGGACAAGGCCCAGGCGGATCGGCCGTGCGGGTGATGCGTATCGTGGCTGGCACGGCGGTGGAGGTCACGGGCTTCCAGCCCTTCGAGCCCGCGTTTGCCGGGGGCGTCTTCCTGTCGTGCGCCGATCTGGACGGCGACAGCCGCGACGACGTGGTGGTGGGCGCGGGCCCCGGTCGCGCGGCCGACGTGCGCGTCTTCACGGTGAGCAGCGCCGGCGTCGGCGGCGTGGCCTCGTGGCAGGCGTATCCGGCGCCGTTCGCCGGCGGCGTGCGGGTGGCGACCGGCGCGCATGCCGGCAGCGGTTTCGTTGGGGCCTTCCAGGTGCTGACAACGCCGGGTCCCGGCATCCCGGTGGTGGCGCGTGCCTGGTCGGTAGGCGGGGGCACCGCCTCGCTGGTGGCGGGCGGGGCCGTCTACCCGGTGTCCTATGCCGGCGGCGCGACGGCCGCGCTCGGCGACATCGACGGTGATGGCACGCTCGAACTGGCCGTGGCTCCGGACAACGCGGAACAAGGGCTGCTGCGCGTGTTCTCCTTGACCACAGGACAGCCGGTTCTCGAGGCACCCGCCGGGTCGGCCGGCTTCGTCGGAGGATTGCGCGTCGACATCGGCACGCTCGCCGGAGGCCCGGGCAGGCCGGAAATCGTGGTCACGGGAGGCGCGGGCGAATTGCCCGTTGTCCAGGTTTACGTGATCACCCCTTCGGGCGCTGTCCGCCGCGTCGACCTCAGGGCGACCGAGATCCCGTAGCGGGGCGGGTGTCTGGAGTCGCCGGGCTACAGGCGGTGAGATCGCGCGACCTCGGCCGACTCCACCGCCAGCCCCATCTCGATCAACCGCCGCAGGAGCAGGGGCGCCTCGGGCATCAGGGCCTCGGCCGGAACGCCGATCGCCGCGGCCACTGCGCCGACCGCTTCGCGGGCCGGACGTGTGCCGTCCAGGAAGCCGGCGATGGCGGCGCCGACGGGGTCGAGCCGTAGCGCCATGGCCAGCCCCCGCATGAGCCGGACCTCGCTGGACTCGCGTTCCCATCCCGAGGCCGAGGGACGCTGGGTGACGACGCATTTCGCCTCCGGCACGAGAGCCACCCGCGCCTCGAGCAGCGCCTGGTCGTCGAGGCGGGCGAGCGTGTCCCTGGCTTCGAGCACGCGCGCGATGGTCTCGCCGCCTGGCCCGTTGGCCGGCGGCATCTCGCGGATCTCGATCCACGGTCGTGACGCTCCGCCTCCGGGCGCTCGCCGCCGCATCGCCACCACCCCGCCGCCCACCGCCTCGATGCCGGTCTCCTCGTAGAACGCGATCCACCGGTCGAGCTCCTGCCCGAGCTCCGCCGGATCCTCGAAGGCCTGCCCGAGCCAGATGCGAGCGTAGGTGTCGGGGTCGAGCTGGTCGGTCTGCAGCACCCACACGTCGCAGCCGCTGTCCTGGAACCAGGCGGCCAGGTCCTCCCGCGAGGCGCGATCCCGGTGACACGGCCAGTTGCAGACCATCTGCAGGATGCCGCCGTCGGCCAGAAACGGCGGCGCCTCGCGCGCGATGCGCTCGCAGATGCCACGGCCGTCCCTGTACAGATACGTGGAGTCTGGCGAGATGACGAAAGGCGGATTGGCGAGGATGAGATCGAATTGCCTGCCGGCGACCGGGGCGAACAGATCGCCGTGCACGCAGGTGACGTTGTGGAGGCCGTTCAGCGCGGCGTTGAACGCGGCGAACGCCACGGCGCGCGGGTTGAGGTCGGCGGCGGTCACCTGCCCGCCCAGTTCCGCGGCGAGCAGGGCCAGCAGGCCCTGACCGCAGCCGAGGTCGAGCACCCGCGCCTCTGGGCGACGAATCGCGAGGTCCGCGAAGCGGCGCGTCGCCGGCGCGGGACCTGGCACGAACTCCGCCGCCCCCGCTTGATGCGCATCGCGGCGGTCGTGCGCGATCAGCCGCCCGCCTACCGGTGTCACGGCGACGGCCGCGCGGCACTCGGCATCGCCCGTCAGCAGGCCCGCCTGCCGGAACGCCTCCGCCGCGTCACGCCCCAGCAGGTCGTGAGTCTCCTCCCACGTCGCGGGCATCCCGGCAAGGAACAGACGCGCCAGCAACGCCTGCGGGGTATGGGCGCCGGGCCTGTTCGGGCGCCCGAAGCGCCCTCGCGGCCGAAGCCGCGAGGGCAGGTCCAGCCCGAGGCCCTGCTCGAGACCGGTCTCGGTGAAACCGGCGTCGTCAAACGACGCGCGGACCGTGTCGCGCGCCGCGGTCCCTGCGAAGCGGGGCGGCGGGTACATCGCCAGTGGGTTGGCGCAGACGGCGTCAGAACTTGAAGATGAAGTCGCTGCCCGCGCGCAGCACGCTGAAGGTGGGCGACAGTTTGTCCCCGAAGGCCAGGGGCTGATTCATCCCAATCAAGATCCCACCCGCCACGCCTTGGAGGTCTGCGTCGGACAGCTCGCCGGTCACGTCCTCGGCTGTGAACGAGTAGCCGTGTCCCTTCGCGAACTCCGCCAGGGCTTGCGCCGAGACGCCAGCGTCGCCGCCGGCGGTGCGCAGTTTCTCGCGCAGGGCCTGATCCCCATCGACCTTCGCCATAAATGCCTTGAATGACTCGCTGCTCATCGCACGCTCTCCTTGTCGCGAATTATACGAACTCAGTCAACGCCCCATCGTCCGCGTTGCATTTCCGTGAAGCGCATTCCCGCCATCGAGATGTTGGCCATCAGGTGCGAGGCCAGTTCGTCCACGTCCTCCACGTCCTCGGCGAGCTGCAGATCCCTGCTCCCCAGGCTGCCCGTCGTGGTGCGCAGCCGGTCGGCCAGGAACACGGCGAGTGACTGGTAGAAGCGCGCGGCGAAGCCGACGTCCTGCCGCAGCTTCGCCTGCAGCGCGGCCCTCGGGATGGCGCCCACCTTCGACTCGATCTCGGCCCGCACGCTGGCCGAGGGCGGCCGCGCGTCGACGAACGAGATTTCGCCCAGCACCTCGCCGGCCTTCAACTCGGCCACCCGAGGGGCGCTCGCCGTGTAGACGACGAAGCACCCGTCCAGCACGAAGTAGAGCCACTCGGTCGGCGTGCCCTGCCGGATCAGGTGCTCCCCGGGCGCCACGGTCATCTTGCGCCCGTGCCGCATCATCCACTCCACGTCCTGATCGTCCAGGATGCCCAGGAAATACAACGCTCGTCTCATGTCGTCCCTCGCGCCTCAGGCCGTCTGGCGTCTGGCGAGGTCCGCGAACGGTCCCTCGCGCTCGATCAGATCCTGATAGGTGCCGTGCTGCACGACCGCGCCCTTCTCCATCACGTAGACGTAGTCGGCATGCATGATCGTGCTGAGCCGGTGGGCAATGACGACCCGCGTCGCCTGCAAGCTGGCGAGGCTGCGGGTCACGATCGCCTGGGTCTCGTTGTCGAGTGCGCTGGTCGCCTCGTCGAACAGCAGGATGCGCGGCCGGCGGGCGATGGCCCGGGCGATCATCACGCGCTGGCGCTGCCCGCCCGACAGGCCGCCGCCACCCTCGGAGATCAGCGTGTGCATGCCCATCGGCATCGCCCGGATGTCGGGCTCGAGGCCGGCCATCGCCGCCGCCGCCCAGGCGTCCTCGATCGTCAGCTTCGAGGCGCCGACGATGTTCCGGAAGAGCGAATCGGTGAGCAGCCGGCCCGACTGCAGCACCACGCCGATCTGTCGCCGCAGCGCTTCCACGTTCAGGTGCGCCTGATCCTGCTGGTCGAAGTAGATCGCGCCCGACTCAGGCTTCTCGAATCCCATCAGCATGCGGAACAGCGTCGACTTGCCGCTGCCCGACCCCCCGACGATGGCGACGAAGCGCCCGGCCGGGATACGCATGGAAACGTCGCGGAGCACCAGCGGCGTGTCGGGGCGGTAGCGGAAGTTCACGTGCGCCACCTCGATGTGGCCCGCCAGCTCGCCGGGATCACCCTTGGCCCGATCGGTCTCGGGGACGGCCGTCAGGATCGGCCGCGCACGCTCGTACAGGGGCACGAGTCCGATCAGCGTGACGACGGCGCTGCTCAGCCCGAGCACGGCCATCTGGAACTGCGCGAAGGCCGCGTTGAACGCGAGGAACGATCCGGTCGAGAGTGACGAGCCGGCGCCTTGTCCCATCTGTCTGGCGGTCGCCCAGAAGATGACGGCCATCGCCAGCACCGGCATGACCGCCGTGAACACCGAGAGACCGACGCCGACCAGCCGGCCCTTGCGGGTGACCCGCTGGCGACGGCTGAACTCCTCGGCCCAGGCCGCGAAGGCACGGTTTTCGGTGGCCGACACGCGGAGCTTCGAGATGCCGTTCACGAATTGCAGCAACATGCCCGACAGGCGGCCCGACGAGGCCATCACGTCGCGCTGGTAGCGCACGTCGAGGTAACCCATCCACGCGGTGGCCAGCGCCGTCACCGCGGTCAGGCCCATCGCCAACAACGCGAGCGGCCAGCTGTAGTAGAACAGCAACCCGAAGCTGAACACCGAGAAGATGCCCCCGAGCACCGACGAGATGACCGATCCGGTGACGATGCGCCGCATGGCGCTGATGCTGAGGCTGCGCATCGCCAGGTCGCCGGCCGAGTAGTTGCGGAAGAACGGCACGGGCAGGCCGAGCAGGCGATCCCAGACGGCGGCCTCCAGCGAGGCGTCCATGCGGCTCTCGACGCGCTGCATGGCGAAGTTCTGCACGAGCTGGAAGATCGCGCCGCAGCCGGCGGCCGCCATCAGCAGCAGCGTCACCACGAGCAGTTGCTGACGGTCGGCGCCCGGAATGACGGTGTCGAAGACCACGCCGGTCACCACTGGAAACACCAGGCCGAGCAGGCCCCCGCCGACGCCCATCAGCACCACGGTAGTCAGGTCGCGATGGCCGCCCTGCAGTCCGAAGCGCACGAGGTCCGCGCCCACCAACGGACGGGCCGGGAACGCCCGATAGAGGCACCACGCGAGCGGCTCCACCGAGGCCGCCACCGATTCGGTCACTGGCGTGCGCAGCCCGGTGGCCGGATCGTAGAGCTCGTAGCGCCGTGCCGCGATCGGCAGCAGCGCGACGGGCGCGCCGTCGGCCTCCCGCCTCGCCACCATGGGCCCGGCATCCTGCGTCCACCACGGGCCCTTGAGAGCCACGACCCGCGAGCGCACACCAAGGGCCGTGACCACGGCGGCGACCGGATCCTGCAGGTTCAGGGGACCGGGATCGGCCTCGGTGTCGAGCGCCATGCCCATCGCGCGGCCGACCGCACGACAGGCCGCCAGCCAGGGGTTGCCGGCGGCATCGTCGGTCACCGCGTCGGCCCGATCGACCGCGGCCAGGCGGCGCAAGGCACGATCGAGCCCGAGGCGCTCCGACTCGGCACGGCGCTCGAGGCGTGCGGCCTCGCGCACCCGAGCGCGTTCGACGTTCTGTGCCGCCGCGCCGACGGCCATCACCATGAACCGGTCGACATCCTCCCAGAACGCGGGCGACTGGATGCGCGAGGCGGTCCGCTCCGCGATCACGCGGCTCTGCGCCTCCGCCTCGATCCAGGCGGAGGTCGCCACGGGGACGGCGTCGCGCCCCATCGGCATCTGGCCATCGCCGAGGAAGCGGGCGGAGCCTTCCACCGCGCGCGCCCAGACCACCCCGTCGCGCGGCAGCAGGAGACGCGCCTGATCGGCCACCGCGAATTCCACCCCGGACTCGAGCACCCCGAAGACGCGCGGCAGCGCCTCGCCCGCCAGCGCCCTCGACAGCGCAGTGATCCAGGCATCGATCGCGGCGCTCACGGCGGCGGGCCCCTCGGCCTGGAGCAGGGTTTGACGGCTGGTCGAACCGAAACGCGCGTCGGGGGTCGGCACCGCCAGCAGCGCCCGGCCATCCTGGCCGGCGGCGGCGCCGAACAGGGCCGCTCCCGGCGGCACGCGCAGCAGGTGGTGGCGCACGCCGACGGCTTCGCCCCCCCGCAGCTGGACGAGGAACACGTCGGCGCTGCCGTGCTCCACCCGCCAGACCACGGCGGGTTCGGTCAGCAGCACCGGCGCCACGCGATCAGTGGGTCCTGATGAGCCGGGCATATGCGCCGTCCTTTGCGACCAGGTCGTCGTGGGTGCCGCGCTCGACGACCACTCCGCGCTCGAGCACGATGATCTCGTCGCAGTCGCGGATCGTGCTCAGCCGGTGCGCCACGATCAGGCACGTGCATCCGCGCCGGCGCAGGGCATCGTCCACGCGCTTCTCGGTGAGCGCGTCGAGGGCGCTGGTGGCCTCGTCGAGCACCAGGATGCGCGGGTTCGACACCAGCGCGCGCGCAATCTCGAGCCGCTGGCGCTGGCCGCCGCTGAAATTGCGCCCCTGCTCCTCGACCCGGTAGTCGTAGCCGCCGGGCCGGTCGGCGATGTCGTCGTGGATGCAGGCATCGCGCGCGGCCTGCAGCAGCACGGGTTCCTCGACCGTGTCGTCCCACAAGGTGAGGTTGTCGCGAATCGTGCCCTCGAACAGCGTGATGTCCTGGTCGACCATCGCCACGGAGTTGGCGACGAGGGCGCGAGGCAGGTCCTCACGCCGGACGCCGTCGAACAGCACCTCGCCCGACCACGGCCGGAACAGGCCGACGACCACCTTGGCCACGGTGGACTTGCCGCTGCCCGAGCCGCCCACCAGCGCCACGCGCTGGCCCGGCCGCAGCGTGAGGCTGAAGTCGGCGATGAGCGGCGCGTCGAGCCGGCTGTAGCCGAAGGTGATGTTCCGCAGCTCGAGCCAGCCCTCGAGCTTGTCCGGCGTGCCGGCCGGGGCCTCGGCCAGGGAGACGGCCAGCGGGTCGGGCGCGCACTTCAGCACGTCGTCCAGGCGGCTCATGTCGCCGGCGGCCTCCTGGAGCCGGCCGCCGAGCGACATCAGGCGGTTGACGGGTTCGACGAAGCGCTGCATCAGCGTCTGGAACGCGAGCAGCATGCCCATCGTCAGGACGCCGTCCATGATGCGGCGGCTGCCGAGGCCGATCACGGCGGCGGCGTTGACCGCAGTCAGGAACGGTGGCACCGCCGAGACGTACTGCGCGACCACGCCCAGGTCGTTCTCGGAGGTCACCACGCGCGCCTGGTGCCCGGCCCACGTGCTGAAGAACTCCGATTCGGCGCCCGATGCCTTCAGCGTCTCGAGGCTCTGCAGTCCGGCCATCGACGCTCCCACCAGCTTGCCGCGCTCCTGCAGCAGGCGCATGCTGGCGTCGCGTCGCCGTCGCGCCAGCAGCCGGAGCACGAGCACGTTCAGCAGCGCTACCCCGATGCCGAGCATCGTCAGTACCACGTCGTACTGGAACATCAGGGCGGCGAAGAAGCCCACGAGCAGGAGGCTCACCAGGCTGGTGGCGAGTTCCCCCGAGAGCAGGGAGGCCACGGTGCGGTTGATCTCGACGCGCGAGACAATGTCGCCGCCGAAGCGCTGCGAGAAGAACTCCATCGGCAGGCGCAGCACGTGCCAGAAGAAGCGGGTCGATCCCGCCGTGGCGAGCCTGGTCTCCATCGCCAGCAACCCGCGCTGCTGCAGGTAAGTCAGCGCCCCGCTGACGATGGCGGTCGCGACCATGGCCGCCAGCACCGGCCGCAGCCACGCCGTCGAGCCCTGCACCAGGATGGTGTCGATGAAGATGCGCGAGAACACGGGGACGACGATCCCTGGCAGCACCAGCGCCAGCGTGGCGAGGACGGCGAAGGCGAGCGCGATCCGGGCCCCTGGCAGGCGGCTCTTCAGCGCTCGCAGCACCGACGGCGGCTGGCCTCCAGGCTGGAACTCGGGCCCCTTCTCGAAGACGAGGACGACGCCGGTGAACGATTCGTCGAACTCCTGGTCCGACACCACGCGCGGGCCGTACGCCGGATCGTTCAGGTACACCCTGCCGCCGCGGAAGCCCTCGACGACGACGAAATGGTTGAAGTTCCAGAAGACGATGAGCGGCAGCGGCAGGTCGCGGAGCTGCGCCGGCTCCTTCTTGTAGCCCTTGCTGTGCAGGCCGAAGCCGCGGGCGGCCTTGACGACGTTCAGCGCCTTGCTGCCGTCGCGCGACACGCCGCAGGCCACGCGCAGCTCCTCGAGCGGGACGAAGCGCCCGAAGTGACCGAGCACCATCGCCAGCGCGGCGGCCCCGCACTCCACCGCCTCCATCTGGATGACGGTCGGCGTCTTTACCCGCTTCCGCGTCGCCACGTCCGTTCAGCTCGTGCCCAGGGCGGCCTTCAGTTCCGGCACGACCAGGTTGATCGGCCGCTGCCGCCGCGTGACGACATCGCCCACGCACAACGTGCCGCCGCTGAGGGTGACGGGCGCCCCGAGCGGCGACGACCATCGGTAGCCGCTGGGGGTGCCGGCGTCGATGGCCATCTCCACGCGCACCTCGGTGACCGGCCCGCGCGCGCCGAGCGCCTGCACCAGCGGCGCGTTCTCGAACACGCGCATGCTCGCCGCCTCGGTCGCCGGGTAGTCGGAGACGAACGTGACCGTGCCCCGGATGAAGCCGTACTCTTCCCGACGCACGGTGGTCGGCAGGATCTCGGCATCCATGCCGGGATGCAGGTCCTTGGCCCGATCCGCCGGCACGTAGAGCACGGCTTCGAGCGTCTCGACGTCGGGCTGCAGGCTGATGATCGGCGTGCCGACCGCGACCAGGCCGCCCGGCGAGACCTTGATCTCCAGCACCTGGCCGGCATACGGGCTCACCACCCGCGATTCACTCTGCAGCTGCGCCTCGAGCACCCCGACCTCGCGCTCGAGCGCGGCGACCTCGTTCTGCAACACGAGGTTGGCCTCGATGCTGGCCGTGCCGGTCTCGAACTCGGCGGCATCGAGCTGGGCCAGGCGGGCGCGGCGCGCCGACGCGGTGGACTGCGTGTTCTCGAGCCGTGCCCGGGTATCGGAGACCTGTGACTTGGTGATGAGCCCCTTGGCGAGCAGCTCCTCATCCACCGGAATCTGCTCGCGGATGGCCTGGGCCTCTTCGAGCAGGCCCGCGATCTCGCTTTCGATGTTCGCGCGCTCGCGCTTCAGGGCCTCGAGCTGGAGGCGCCCGCGGTCCTGGCGCACCTTCAGCATCTCGC
This sequence comes from uncultured Acidobacteriota bacterium, assembly GCA_963721715.1. Taxonomy (GTDB): domain Bacteria; phylum Acidobacteriota; class Vicinamibacteria; order Vicinamibacterales; family UBA2999; genus VFZN01. The sequence continues at coordinate 397,396 of CAVRKI010000002.1, forward strand.
CGCGCTGTGTTCTGATTTCGTCCAGGCGGCTTCGGGCAATCCGGATCTGCTCGACCAGCGCGGGTTGCGCCACGGTGCCAACGACCTGGCCCACCTTCACCAAATCACCGACGTTCACGGTGATGTCGAGCACCTGCCCGGTCCCGAGCGGCACGACGTTCCGCACCCCGCCCGACCGGATCAGCACGCCCTGCCCCGACACCCGGGTGGTCAGCTCCCCGAAGTATCCCCAGGCCACGGCCGCGCCGAGGAAGGCGATGAGGGCCAGCAGGGCCAGCCACGTCTTCGGCGTGGTGACCCGCAGCAACTGGTCGAGTTGCTCGGGCGACGACATCCGCTCGAGCGCGACTTTGCGGAAGACCTTGCTGGCATCCATGGGTGTCCTGCTCACGGCTGGCCGGCGACCTGGTTCGGCGGCCGGAAGAAGGCGTCGCGAGCCGGGGCCTGCATCGCCGCCACGTCGATCAACGTCCCGCTGGCGTAGCGCAATTGCACCAGGCCCTCGGCATACGCCTGCTGCGCGGCGACCAGGTCGAGCAGCGCCTCGGTGAGCCGCCCCTCCACCGTCAGCAGGTCGGTGAGCGAGCCCACGCCAAGCCGCAACTTGTCCTGCTCGCCGTCGAGCGCCGCCTGAAAGCCCTTCACGGCCTCGGTCGCCCTGGTCAGCCGGAGAACGCCGTTCTGCAGTGCCGTCACCGCGTTCACGACCTCCACGGCGATCACGCGTCCGCGCTCGGTGCGCAGCCACAGCGCCTGCTGGTAGGCGGCCTCGGCCTCCGCCATCGCGCCGAGGGCGGTGTTGTTGGCCATCGGCCGGGTCCAGCGCAAACCCACGAGGGCGTCGGGCCCGCTGGCTCCAGAGAAGGGCGAGCCCAGGAATCCCCCCACCCCGCGACCGAGCCGCAGGCTGGAGTAGCCCGTGCTGAGCGTGATGTCCATCTGCGGGCGGACGCCGTTGGTGGCCACCTGGCGCCGCACCTCGGCGGACGCGCGGCTCTTCTCGGCGGCCAGATAGTCGGCGCGCCGCGTGAGGGCAAAGTCGACGAGGGCCTGCACGGCCTCTGGGCCGCGAAGGGGCAGGGCCTCGGCGAGGCCGTCCGGAAACCCGTCGCCGGGTGCGGGCAGGCTCGCAATCCGATCGGCCGGCAGGCCCATGGCCAGCGCCAGCGCCGACCGCGCCTCCACCACCTGCTGCTCGAGCAGGAACCGGCCGGCGGCGCGGCTGTCGAAGTTCGCCTGCGCCTGGTTCACTTCGCTGCGCGGCAGCCGGTCGGCGTCGGCCAGCGTCCTGACGGCCTCGACATACTGCCGGCCACGGGCTTCCGACTGCGTGACGATCTCCAGCTGGCGCCGCGATGCCACGTACTGCCAGTAGCTGGTGGCGGTGGTCCGCACCAGATCGGCCGCCTGCTGGCCGAGGTCGAGCAGGCTGGCATCGACATCGATCGCCGCCGCCGTCTCGGGGCCCGCCACGATGGCTTCGCCCTTCCCGCGCAGGAGCGGGAAGGTGACGTCGAAGCTGACCCGGGCCCGGTTCAGCCCGTCGGTCGCCTGGACGTTGTCGGTGGCGCGATTCACGACCAGGCTGGGCCCGAGCGCGATGCCCGAGCGCAGCAGGCGCTGCGCGCTGCCGCTGACGCCGAAGGCATTTTCGAGCAGCGCGCTCAACGGCAGCCCCGCACTCTCGGCGTCGGTCAGCGGCGTGCGCGTGTGCCGATCCGTCACCCCCCACTCGAGCTGCGTGTCGAAGACGCCCGTCTGCTGTTGCCGGACCGCCCGGCTGATGGCCACCTGCTGGCGCTGCGCTTCGAGGAGCGGGTGACGATCCAGCGTGGATTGCGCGGCGGCGACGATGTCCAGGGGGGGCGGTGCCGCGGCTTGGCCCTGCGCGACGACAGGCCTCACCCCGGCAGACGCAATCAGGGCCGCCCCGGTGATCACGCCAACGACGATGGCCGCGCGCATGCAGACACTCCGGTGTAGACCAAGCCGGACCATAAGGTATCCTATCGGCGCCAACCCCGGCCAACAGGAGTTCACCATGAGTGCTGCCTCAGAAATCGAACGCTTCGCCAAGGACGTGAAGAGCAACGAGGCCCTCCGCGCGGAAATCAAGCCGCTCGGCACCGACCAGGAAGCGATCCTGAGCCTCGCGAACGCCAAGGGCTACAACTTCACGATGGCCGACGTCGAAGCGCTCGGCGCCAGCGGCGAGCTGAGCGACGACCAGCTGGCCGGCGTCGCGGGTGGGATGACCATCCTCTACACCGACGGCACGACCACGCTGTCGGGCGGCGCGTACATGGGCGTGTACAAGAGCGGCAAGAACGTCCTGGTGTGGTAGCTGGTCGGTCCGACGACGCCTCGTCGCGCGTGCGCGGGGTGGCACGACCGGGAGGCGCCGTGCACGTCGCTGACCAGACGGCCACCACCTGCGCGCATCTGAAGCGGTTCTTCGAACTGGTCGAGGGCGATCCCGACGTCCGTGCACGCCTGCTGGACGAGCGCACGCCGCGCGAGCAGGTGCTGAAGGACGCCGGGCTCGACCTGCCGGTCGAGGAGATGGCGGAGTTCTGGAAGATCCCCCTGGTGCTCCGGCTGCCGCGATCCGCGCAGGAGACGTGGCGACGGGAGTTCGAGAAGAGCCGCCTCGCGGCGCTGTGGGCCGAGTGGCGGCAAGGGGACGGGGCGCGCCATGCCACCTCGACGAGGCGCTCAGTACCCGCGGATCCGCGGGCCCGCCGCTGGCGCGCCCGCCATCTCTCCAGAGTGCGCAGCAACGCCCTCGCCGCCGAGGACCTGAGCCACTTCCCGCTCCTCTCCTTCGAACTCTCCCAGGGCTGCTCGGTCCAGTGCTGGTTCTGCGCGCTCGATCCCGAGAAGCTGAAGAGCCACTTCGCGTACACGTCCGGGAACCGGCAGCTCTGGCGCGACGTGCTCCGCCACTCGTGGGATCTCTTCGGCGACGGGTGCCGGTCCACCATCTGCTACCACGGCACCGATCCCACCGATAACCCCGACTTCTTCCGCTTCCAGGACGACGTCATCGAGATCTTCGGGGTGTTGCCGCAAGTGACCACCGCGCAGCCGCTCCGCAACGTCGAGTGGACGCGGACGCTGCTGCGCTACCAGCAGCAGCACCCGTTGTCGCACCATCGCTTTTCGGTGCTGACGCTCGGCATGTTGCGGCGCATCCATCAGACGTTCACGCCGGAGGAACTGCTCGACGTCACCCTGGTGATGCAGCACAAGGAGGCGCTCAACCGGAAGGTGGAGTGCGGCCGCGCGGTGTCGCGGCCGGATCGCGTCGCGGCGGAATCGCAGTATCGCGCCAGCGAGCAGATCCCGCAGCCCGGTGACGTGCAGACCACGTGCGAGTGCACGTGCGGATACCTCGTGAACATGGTCACCGGGCGGATCCAGCTGATCAGCCCGGCCACGCCGTCCGCGAGCGCTCCGCTCGGCTATGCCACTCACGCCGAGGGCACGTTCCGCACGGGCGACGAGTTCCGGGCGTTCCTCGAGCAGACCGTCGCCGCACACATGCGCGAGCGCCTCGCGCCCGAGGACGCGGTGCGCCTCTGGGACGACGTCGGGTACGAGCGACTGGATGACGGGTTCAGACTCACGTCGCGGTACCGCAGCCAGACCGTGCGCGGCGGCCCGCACCACACGCGCCTCGGCGACCTGATCCGCGAGGGCACGCACACGACGTCGGAGATTACCGACGAACTGATTCAGGCGGGCATGCCGGTACTGGACGCGGTTGCCTGGCTCGATCGCGTGTATCAGACCGGCGTCATCGCGGAGCCCTGAGGCGCAAGACTCACCCCGCCTTCGCCAACTCGTCATAGGCCATGGTTAGCGCCAGTCCCAGGCGCGCCTTGATGCCGCCGAAGTGCTCGAACTTCGGCAGTACTTCCACCTTGGCCAGTTCCTCCTTCGGGCGGCCTTCCTTGCGCGCGCGGGCGGCGTAGTCGACGACCGCCGTGAAGTAGTCGCGCTGATACAGCAGGTCGGCGCGTGCCGATGAACGGGTGTCCGGCTTCCGCATGCCCGTAGGGTAGGCCGGCGCCATCTGCTCGAGCACGCGGATCCAGCCGTGCCTGCTCGAAATGAATCGAGGCGTCGCCGCTGGTGTGCGCCGCGCCCCAGTGCCGCGCCCGGACCGTCTCGTCACCGAGGGTGACGCTCCACGTGTCGGTGAAGGCCTCAGCGCACGAGGCGCCTCCCCATGCCTCCCTGGCCCGAGGCGAGAACCGGCGGCCAGTATCATGCGCGGTGGCAGGGATGCTGGAGCCGAATCGGGCCAGGCGCCACTCGGCGTTGGCATCGTGCCCTTGCGACCCTGGCGCGCTAGAATCGGGCTGAGATGCTGACCCACTACGTGAACCGTGCGCTCGAACGCGCGCAGTACCGACTGGTTGACGACGACACGTTCACGGCCACCGTCCAGGGTCTGCGAGGAATCGTGGCGACGGGACCTACGCTCGAGGCCTGCCGGAGAGACCTGGCGGAAGCCGTGGAGGCCTGGGTGCTCGTGCGCGTGGCGCGCGGGCTGAGTGTGCCTGCACTCGATGGCGTCACCGTCAAGGTTCGGCGCGCGAGCTGATGCCGGTCTGGGGCCCGACCAAACGGCGCCACCTGATTGCCGGTCCTCGGGCGCTCGGGTTCGACGGGCCTTTCACAGGCGGCAAGCACGAGTTCATGGTCAAGGGCGATTCTCGTGTTGACCGTGCCCAACCCGCATCGAGGCGACATCGGCGTCGGTTTGCTGGCCCTCGTGCTTCGGCAAGCCGTCATCACCCGACGGCAATGGGAAAAGGTGTAGGACCGACGGTCGCGCCGCTGGCCCCGGGATGCCTGTCGGGCGCTAGGGCTTTGCCGTGGACTGCGCGCAGGCGATCAACGGGCAAGTCTGGGTGAAGGGTGGACGGCTGACCGTGCGGGAGTAGCGCGCACCGGGCAGGCGCGACGCGCAACTGTGCTTCCCGGTAGGACGCCATACTCGACGTCCTGGATCGCCTGTTGTCCTCGTCGGTGAGACTCGCCCTGTTCGTGGCACCGCCACTGGTCCTCGCGGTGATTCGGAGGCGACAGGCCGTCCGCGACAAGCGGCCACGGCCTTCCCAGGTCCTCGTCGCGTGAGCGTGGAGATCGCGCCCACGACTCACGCTCGGATCACAATCCGCTATCCTGTTACACGAATCTTCACGTTCTGAGTCCACATCGCAATGTCCAAACGTCCGGCCGAACCTTCGCTCTTCGACGACAACGACACGCCCGTCACCCCGCCCGTTCAGGGGCCGCCCCCGCCGCCACCTCCCGCCGGCGGCGGACCGCCCGCGCCCGGTGACGGCTCGTCGGTGTCGCTGCACGAAGCGGCGCAGTCGCGCTACCTGAACTACGCGCTGTCGGTGATCACCTCCCGCGCCCTGCCCGACGTGCGCGACGGCCTCAAGCCGGTGCAGCGCCGCATCCTCTACACGATGTGGCAGCAGAACCTGACCGCCGACGCCAAGCATCGCAAGTGCGCGAAGGTGGTCGGCGACGTGATGGGCAACTTCCACCCGCACGGCGACTCGGCGATCTACGAGACGCTGGTCCGCATGGCGCAGCCGTTCTCGCTGCGCTATCCGCTGGTGGACGGCTCCGGCAACTTCGGCTCGCTCGACGGCGACTCCGCCGCGGCCATGCGCTACACCGAGTGCCGCCTGCAGCGAATCTCCGACGAAGTGCTGCAGGAGATCGAGCAGGAGACGGTGCCCTTCCGCCCCAACTACGACGGCACGCGGCAGGAGCCCGTGGTGCTGCCGTCGCGGATCCCGAACCTGCTGGTCAACGGCGCCACCGGCATCGCGGTGGGCATGGCCACCAACATCCCGCCGCACAACCTGCACGAGGTCTGCACCGCGCTGGTCAAGCTGCTGGACGATCCAGACCTCACGTCCGTGCAGTTGTGCCGCTGGGTGAAGGGGCCGGACTTCCCGACCGGCGGCCACATCCTGAACTCGCCCAACGAGCTGAAGGAGATCTACCGCACCGGCTCGGGCTCGGTCCGCATCCGCGCCACCTGGGAGATGGGCGTGGTCTCGCGCGGCAGCAAGCTGCTCTACATCACCAGCGTGCCCTACGGCGTCAACAAGGCGCAGCTCGTCGAGCAGATCGGCGACGTCGTCCTCAGCCGCAAGATGCCGCACCTGGTGGACGTCCGCGATTTGTCAACGGACGATGTGCGGATCGAACTGGAGCTGAAGGGGGGCGCCGACGAGAACCTGGTGATGGCGTACCTGTTCAAGCACACCTCGCTGCAGAACACCTTCGCCGTCAACCTGACGTGCCTGGTGCCGACCGAGAACCCCGAGGTCGGCCGTCCCGAGCGCCTCGACCTGAAGCAGATGCTGTGGCACTTCCTCCACTTCCGCCTGGCAGTGGTGACCAGCCGCCTGGAGCACGAGCTGGCGCAGCTGGAGAAGCGCATCCACCTGCTCGAGGGCTTCGAGAAGATCTTCGACGCGCTCGACGAGATCATCCGCATCATCCGCAAGTCCGACGGCAAGGCCGACGCGGCCGAGAAGATCATCGCGCGCTTCGCGCTGGACGCCGAGCAGACCGACGCCATCCTCGAGCTGAAGCTCTATCGGCTGGCGCGGCTCGAGATTCAGGTGATCCAGACCGAACTGCGCGACAAGCGCACGCGCGCGCGGCAGATCGGCGCCTTGCTCGGCGACGAGACCAGCCGCTGGACCCTGGTGCGAAACGAGCTGGCCGACATCCAGAAGAAGTACGGCGATCCGAAGCAGGATCCGCGCCGCACGAAGATCGAGGAAGCCGAGGAGATCGAGTACTCGGCCGACGCCTTCATCGTCGACGAGGACAACATCGTGCTGGTGTCGCGCGACGGCTGGGTGAAGCGGCAGAAGGAAGTCAAGGACCTGGCGACCACGCGCCTGCGCGAGGGCGACAGCGTGCTGGCGGCGCTGGCCGGCAGCACCCGCGCCACCGCGGTGTTCTTCACCAACTTCGGCGCGGCCTACACCTGCCGCATCGTCGACGTGCCGGCGTCCACCGGCTACGGCGAGCCGGTGCAGAAGCTGTTCAAGTTCAAGGACGGCGAGCGCGTGATCGCCGCGTTCAGCATGGATCCGCGGGTGAGCGGCGACATCGGCCGTGTGGCAGAGGATGCGAAGCCCACGACGGGCGAGCCCGAGCCGCCGCCGGTGCACGCCATGGCGGTGACGAGCGACGGCTACAGCCTCCGCTTCTCGCTCGCCGGCTTCGTCGAGCCGAGCACGCGATCGGGCCGCCGCTACGCGCGGGTGCCCGACGGCGCCGAGGTGGTGAGCGTGGCGACGACCACCGGCGAAGAGACGGTGATTGCCGCCACGAAGGAAGCGCGCGCGATGCTGTGTTCGGCGGAGGAAGTGAACTTCCTGTCCGGCCCCGGCCGCGGCGTCATCCTGATCAAGCTTGGCGATGATGACCGAGTGATCGGCGCCATCGTGTCGAAGGGCGATCGCGACCTGATGACGGTGGAGACCTCGCGCGGCGCGGAGCAGACGATCAGCACCGGGAAGTACGAAGTGACCGGGCGTGGCGGCAAGGGCCGCGAACTGATGCAGCGGGCGCAGTTCGTGCGGATGCTGCCGCAGGAAGTGTCGCTGCCGATGTTGCCGGGGGGCGACTGAGGCGGCTGCGCCAGGCGGAGGGCATTCACTACTGTCAGAGGTGGCAAGCCGGAGCGCACCGCGACGGTCAGCTGAGGGACGAGATGCCGACCTGGCGTGCCCCTGCCGGGTCGGACCGGCAGCGGCGGCGACCATCTCACGCCGCGCGAGCGCGAGGTGCTGGCGATGCTGGTCGAAGGCAAGGCGATGAAGGAGGTGGCGGCGGTGCTCGGCATCACCGCCCGAACGGTCGCCTTCCACAAGTACTGGATGATGGAGACCCTCGGCCTCCGCTCCAGGGTCGAACTCGTGCGCTCTGCGGTTGACCGCGCGACGTGGTCGGGCTCCTGTCACTCTTGACAGTTGTGCGCGCCGGGCCGGCTGCCGTAATCTCAACGGTCGGAGAGACACGCAGGAATCGCCTCACCACCAAGTGCCTCGCGGCGGGGCGCTCGCAATCAGCGCGGCCGGTCAGCACATCGCTGCGGCGCAGACCGTTCGGCTGATCGGGCTCGAAGAGAACTCCATGCCTGAATTCCGCACGAACGCCCTGGTCGCGCTTCTCGCACTGACGTCAGCCGCATGCGCCGAGCGGTCCTCCATGGCGCCTGTCGGCACGGGCGGGGAAGTGCCGCGCATCACCCCGGTGCCCGACGGCTATGCCTGCGGCGATCAGATCTTCAAGGTCGCGTTCGAGGAGGGTGTGGCCTATGTCACCGTGCCCGACAGCACGATGATGGCGCTGCCGCGGCAGCGCCCGCCCGGCGGCGCCGACCCCGAGGCGCCGCGGCTGTTCAGCAACGGCCGCATGACATTCACGCAGGAGATCGAGGGCGGCCGTGCCGTGCGTTACGCCATGGGCCGTGCGGCCTTTCTGGAATGCAGGCGCCTGCCGTGACGCGCGGGGCCGCGCGATCGAGTTGGCGCTGATGTGACTGGGCAAGCTGCGCACCACCACCGGGTCATGGTCGGGATGCAACCGTGTTAGGGGCTCGGGCGGCGAGCAGATGAGGCGTGACATGAACCAGTACGGTGCGGAGTGTCTCGGCACGTTCTGGTTGGTACTGGGAGGGTGTGCGCGGTGCTGGCGCGTTCACGTATCGCGCGATCGCGGACCAACGCGAATAGCGGGTTGTTGGAGGACGAGGTGAGGCTGAGGCGAACTGGCGGGGCGGCGATGGTGGCGGCATGGGCGCTGACGATCGGGTGCGGCGGTGCGCCCACGAGGTCCGCGCCCGCGGGCGGCGCGGCGGCTGACACGATTTACGCAGGCGGCGATATCGTCACCGTGAACGAGGCGCAGCCGACCGCGGAGGCGGTGGCGGTCAAGGACGGGAAGATCCTGGCTGTCGGCACGCGCCTGGACGTGGACAAGGCACACCAGGGGTCCGAGACGGCGACCGTCGACCTTCGGGGCCGCACGCTGCTCCCGGGCTTCATCGACGCTCACAGCCACTACATCAACTCGCTGCTGGTCGCCAACCAGGCGAAGCTGTATGCCCCGCCGGCGGGCCCGGGCAAGGACGTGGACAGCATCGTCGCCGCGCTGAAGGCATTCGCCGGGGAGCGCAAGATCGCGAAGGGCGAGATGATCATGGGCTACGGCTACGACGAGAACGTCATGCCCGGCGGCAGGCTCCTCAACCGCGACGACCTGGACGCGGCGTTCCCGGACAACCCGGTCCGGATCGATCACGTGTCCATGCACGGCGCCGTGATGAACAGTCAGGCGCTGAAAAAGTACGGGTTCAGCGCCGCCACCAGGACGCCTCCCGGCGGAATCATCGTGCGCAAGCCTGGCACGAACGAGCCGTGGGGCCTGATCATGGAGACCGCGTTCGAGCCGGTGATCAAGCAGGCGCCGCCGATGACGCCAGAGCAGGAGATCGCCTGGAGCAGGGCCGGCCAGATGCTGTACGCGGAAGCCGGAATGACCACGGCGCACGAGGGGGCGACGTTCCTGCCGCAGCTGCAGGCCATGAAACGCGCCGCGGACGCCGGCGCCCACATCATCGACGTCGTCGCCTACCCGTTCATCACCGACCTGGACCAGATCATCCGGGAGTTCCCGGTGACCGGGTGGGGCACCTACAACAGGCGGTTGAAGATCGGCGGCGTCAAGGTCACCATCGACGGCTCGCCGCAGGGTAGGACAGCCTTCTTCACGACGCCGTATCTCACCGGCGGTCCCGGGGGCCAGAAGGCCTGGAGCGGTGAACTGGCTGCGCCTCAGGACGTCATCAACCAGGGCATCAAGCGGATCTACGATTCCGGTGTCCCGCTCAACATCCACGCCAACGGCGATGGGGCGATCGACGCGTTCCTGAAGGCACACGAGTTTGCCGCCGCGGGCGACCTCGCGAAGGACCGGCACGTCACGATGATCCACGCGCAGTTCACGCGGAAAGATCAGATCCCCAAGATGGTCGAGTACCGGATCCGCCCGTCGTTCTACACCCTGCACACCTACTACTTCGCCGAGGCGCACATCGCCAACCGCGGCAAGGAGCAGGCGATGGCCATCAGCCCGATGCGCGCCGCGATCGACGCCGGACTCCATCCGACGAACCACACGGACTTCGTGGTCGCTCCGCTCGATCAGATGTTCATGCTCTGGTCGGCCGTGAACCGCGTGTCCAGGGCGGGAGCCGAGATTGGCGTCGACCAGCGGATCTCGCCGCTCGAAGGGCTGAAAGCCATGACGATCTGGGCGGCCGAGCAATATGGCGAGCAGGCGTCGAAGGGAACCCTCGAGCCGGGAAAGCTGGCGGACCTCGTGATCCTCGACCGGAACCCGCTGAAGGTGGAGCCCACCTCCATCAAGGACATCAAGGTGATGGAGACCATCAAAGGCGGCAGGTCGATCTACGTGCGGCAATAGGCGCTCATCGGGGACCGCCTTTCCTCACTCAGCCGGGACCATCACGCGCGCGCGAGCCTCCCGCCGGAGATGCTCCGCCCCCAGCGCCATCTCGACCAGCTGTCGCACAGAGTGTGATTCATGTGCTACAGGGCCCCGGGATGAAGGCCTACATTCACGCCAGGCTTGGCGAAGAAGAGCGAACCGCACTCGAGGAGTTGAGGCAGTCGACGGCGAGTGAACCCCGCCGGAATCCTGCTGGATACCGGGCCGCTCGTTGCCCTGCTGTCCGAGAACGACGCCAATCACACGCGAGCGCGCCAGTTGTTCGCCGAGTGTGCGCCGCCGCTGCGCTGTTGCGAGGCGGTCATCGCCGAAGCCTGCATCCTGATGCGACGGGTGCATGCTGCAGGTCCCGCCGAAGTCATCGCCCTCGGACGACGCGGCGTCTACACCGTCGCGATCTCCGCTGAGGCGCACTGGACGAACATCGAGGCGCTGCTCAAGAAGTACTCGAATCAACCGATCTCGTTTGCCGACACCTGTCTCATTCGCTGTGCCGAGATTCACCAGGAACCGCATATCGGACCTGAACCGCATTGGCTGGAGGAACCGGATCCGGTCCGCGCGGCCCAGGTAACCGGCGCCGCGGACGGGGGACTGCCGGGGCCACCCGCCATACCCGCCCCCGCTCGATGGCCGGAGGTCTGCATGCGGCCGGGCGAGGCGACCCGCCCATTACGCCCCCAATCCCGTCATCAGGTAGAGCCCCAGGACCACCATCGCAAGCCCGCTGATCAGCTTCAGGACGCGGCCTTCCTTCTCCTGCATCCGGCGGTTCGACAGGGTGATGACGCCGATCGCCAGCACAATCACGTCGTCGAACATGTAGGCGAGAACGTAGGCGAGCAGGTAACCGTAGTAGCTGGCACCATCCATCTGTCGCAGCGTCAGGATGCGCGTGAACAGCGCCGGGAATCCGGACGTGCACAGCAGCTCGACCAGCTGGACGAGGACGCTCAGGATCACCGTTGCCGCGAGGGCCGCGGCCAAGCTGTCGGCGTGCAGGATGCGCCGCATCCGCGCGTAGATCCCAGGCTTCGCGGAGTCCGGGATCGACAGTGACACGCCGCGGCGGAAGGCGAAGAAGTCCTTCAGGTTGATGAGGCCGGCGATGACCGCCAGGGCGCCGAGCGCCACCTCGGATGCGCGCGAGAGCCCGATCAAGAGGAACAGGTTGAGCCAGGCCGCCATGAACGCGAAGTAGGCAACGCCCTGCAACAGCACGAACGTGCCGGCGATGACGAGCATGCGCCGCCGGTCGTGGAGCGGCGCCAGCAGCGAGATCATCAGGACGAGCACCCACATCGAGCAGGGGTTGAGCCCGTCCAGCAGGCCCATGACCAGCGTGAACGTGGGCAGGCCCACGGCATCGAGCGCAATCACGCGGCCAAACGCAGTCACCTGAAATGGGGAAGGCTCGGCCTCGCAGGACAGACCAGACTCCGCCGCGCACGCCGGGGCGGCCTCGACACCGGGTGGCAACGAGCCATTGCCGCCACTGCGCGAGAGCGCGTCCTCGATGAGCGCCCCGGTGCCGGCTTCGGAAGAGAATCCGATGATGAGCTGGTTCCCGACGAAGACGGCGGGCACGCGCACGTTGGCCGAGCCGCGTGCGGCCGCCATCGCCCGTAGCCGGTCGAGGGCCCCCTCCTCCCGGCTCACGTCGCGCACGACGACCGTCAGTTCCGGCCGCCTGCGGTTGAGATCCCCGAGAAACGCCGTCGCCTCCTCGCAGTGCGGGCATCCTTCGCGGACGAAGATCTCGATGTCCGGCGGATCCGCGGCTGGACTCGATTTGGGCTGGCCAAGGGCCACGGAGAGGCTGGCAACCAGGCCGATTGCGACCAGGACTGCCTGCGTGAGTCGCCGGATTGAGCGCGCTCGTGCCACGTCCACAGTCTACAGATCGAGGCGCATCAACACGGAACTCGGACTTCATCACGCGTGGCCCAGACCCGTTCGGGGTCGTTCGACGCCATGATGTGGACCTCGTCGTGGAATGCGTCCGAACGCACCGCAGCGAGGCGGCGCCGTTCCTGGCGGGGCATCGATCAGCTCTGTGATTCGAGCACTAAGGTCGGCATCGTGCGTGCTGAGTTCCTGAGTGCGCGTTGACCACGCGCGCGATCATCTGTTTCCGTCTCGGCTCTTCACGGCCACGGCCGGCGAGGCAGTACGATCGGGGAAGAAGTCGCGTCCTCGCAGCACCTCCAGCGCATTCTTCACGAAGCCGACGACGGGTGTGAAGTCGAGCGCAGAATCCACGACGCCTCGGGCCAGACCCTTCCGACGCGCCACGGCAGCGACGGTGGCGACCGCGATCACCGCCCCGAGGAAAGGAACAGATCGGATGAGCTTCCTCGTTACCCGCCGCTGCCCGTAACGCACTGCGCGTGTTGCGATAGCCATGATGGCCGACAGGAGAGCAAAGTGCATTCCATCGCGGGGAGCGCCGGCCCGGCCCCTCGCCGCCCGAGGCAGGGGTTCGAACTGGAAGTGCGCTGCCGCTTGTGGGTCAGGGAGGGGAGGGGCGGAGGTCCTGGGTCCTGGGTCTTGAGTCTTGGGTCTTGAGCCCTGAATGCTGAGTCTGGTGGCAGGCCCAAGACCTAAGACCCAAGACTTAACGCCTCCACGTTCCCGATCAGCCCCCGCACCGAAGCCTCCGTAGTGGAGAATCCGCAGACGAGTCGAACCACCCCTTCACCGAGCGATGGCCAATCCAGGAACTCGAATCCCTTCGCGCGCAGCGCCACCGTCGTGGCGGGGGGGAAAGCGACGAACACCAGGTTGGCCTCAACCGGTTGAACGACCCGAACGCCCGGGCATGCGGCGAGACCGTCTTCGAGCTGTCGCGCGCGCTGATTGGCGGCGCGCGCATTCCTCAGCCACAGATCGCCGGTGAAGAACGCCTCGAGCTGCGCGGAGAGAAAGCGCAGCTTCGCGGAGACATGACCGGCACGCTTGCGCCGGTGCGCTACTTGCTCGGCAAGGTCCTTCCGGAACACGACCACTGCCTCCGCCGTCATCGTGCCGTTCTTCGCCGCGCCCAGCGCCAGCGCGTCGACGCCCGCGCGCCAGGTGAGATCCGCCGGCGAGCAGGCGAGCGTCGCCACCGCGTTCGAGAACCGCGCGCCATCCATGTGCACGGCCAGGCCCGCGCGGCGCGCCACGTCCGTCACGGCGCGGAGTTCGTCCACCTGATAGACCGTGCCCGCCTCGGTCGCCTGCGTCACGGTGACGGTTGCCGGCTTGGCCGCGTAGACGGTGTCGCGGATGCGCGCCTCCAGCGCGGCGGGATCGAGCTTCGCGTGCGCGCCATCCGCCGGCAGCAGTCGGGCGCCGCCACTGAAGAACTCCGGCGCGCACCACTCGTCACGCAGCATGTGCGCGAGCGGATGGCAGAACACCGCGCCCCAGGGCGGCGTGATCGCGGCGAGCGCCAGTCCATTGGCGGCGGTGCCGGACGAGACCGGGAACACCCAGGCCTCGTGCTCGAAGATGTCGGAGACCAGCGGCCCGAGCCGCGCGGTGACCGGGTCGTTGCCGTACGGATGCGTGGGCATCTCGTTCACGCGCGCCATCGCGTCGAGCACTTCAGGCGGGCAGCCGAGGATGTTGTCGGATCGGAAATTCATGCGGTGGGTGGCTTTCGGATGCGGCGCGGTACGCGCAAAGGGCCGGAACATCGGCTCCGGCCCCCTGCCTCATCGTGTGCGACGACGACTACCGCTTGGCGACGTTCAGCTCGCCGAGCTTCTTCACCATGTCGGGTCCGGCGGTTGCCGGGGCGACGGTCTTCTCGATGTGGAGGATCTTGCCGTCCGGCGCGATGTAGAAGGTCCACCGCCGTGCCACGCCCATCGGGCTGAGCACGCCGTAGGCGTTGGCGATCTCCTTCTTCACGTCGCTCAGAATCGGGTAATCGGCTTCGTGCATCTGCGAGAACTTGGTGTTGTCCTCGAGGTTGTCGACGCTGACCATGTAGTAGTCGACGTTGTATTGCCGGATCAGTTCGCCGCTCTCACGGAGCGACTTGCATTCGGCCGTTCACCCACCGGTGAACGCTTTGGGGAACCAGGCCAGGATGACGGCCTTCTTCCCCTTCGAATCGGACAGGCTGTGTGTCTTGCCATCCGATCCCGGCAGCGAGAACGCCGGTGCGGCGTCTCCCACCTTGAGCTCCACTGCCGGTGCCTGCGCCCGTCCACTCGCACTGGACATCACGCCGAGCACCGCAGCGAGCCCCACACCGACCAGGGACTTCACTCGCATCAACAGTTCCTCCACCTGGGGATGCTAGCAGAGGTGGGCCCGGTGTCCCAAACCCGCGACAGCCCGGTTGGCGCGAAAAACCGTGGAAATGCGACAGTTTGCTGAGGTGGTTCGCCCGCGCGCCCGGTAAAATCGACGGGTGCCGGTGGCGATGCGACGACGAGTGGCGATCTGGGCCACAAGTGCGGCCATCGTCGCGCTCGCCCTGCTGGCGCTGATGCACGCCCCGCCCATCCGGGCCCGGGTGTTCACCTGGGTGATTGCCCAGCTCGAATCGCGTTATCAGCTCACGCTCGCCGCCGACACCTTCCGCTACAACATCGTCACCGGCACGGTGACGCTGGAGAACGTGCGGCTGGCCGCGCGCGGCGCCGCGCAGCCGTTCTTCACCGCCACCCGCGTGCGCGCCGATGTGCCGCTGGCGGCCTATGCCGGCCGGCTGATCCTGGATGACGTGGAGGTCGACGGCGGCCGGGTGGAGATGCTGACCGACGCCAACGGCACCAGCAACCTGCCCGCGTCTGATCCCAACAAGCCGCCGCCCGCGGACCCGCGATCGCTGAACCTGCGCGGACTGCGCCTGCGCGACTTCGCATTCCTCTACGACGACCGCACGCTGCCGATCCGCGTGACCGCCACCGGCATCGACACCACCCTCGATCATCGCCAGATTCGCGTCTTCGACGGTGTCACCGGGCCGTTCGCGGTGAAGGGCGGCATCGACGTGCAGTTCGAGCGGCGCGCGCTTCGGATCGAGCCGATCGACTCGCGGCTGGCGTTCGATGGCAGCACCGTCTCG
This sequence comes from uncultured Acidobacteriota bacterium, assembly GCA_963721715.1. Classification (GTDB taxonomy): domain Bacteria; phylum Acidobacteriota; class Vicinamibacteria; order Vicinamibacterales; family UBA2999; genus VFZN01. The sequence continues at coordinate 413,057 of CAVRKI010000002.1, forward strand.
ATGCAGGAGTTGCCGATCGTCACCGCGATGGGGCCGTTGTCGCTGACGGGCCGCGTCAACCGCGTGCTGGACACGATGTCGCTCGAACTGGAGTTCGAGGGACCGGTCGATGTCGCCCAGGCCGCGACCTGGGCGCCGCCGCCGATGGCGGTGGCGGGGACCGCTCGCGTGCAGGGCACGCTCACCGGTCCGCTGAAGACGCTGGACACCGTCGTGCGGGTGGAGACCGAGGCCCTGTCGGCCGGCGCCGAGCGCGGGCTGGCGCTGAGCGGCGAGTTCGTGATCGATCGCCAGCGCTTCGCCTCCAATCGCCTTGCCGCGTCGCCGGCGAGCGGCGGGCAGGTGAATGCCGCGCTGGACGTCCCCTTCGGCGACCGGCCATTCACGGTGACCGCCAACTGGCAGGGCGTGGATGCCCGCGTCTTTCTGCGGGTGAACGAACTGAATCCGCTGGCCATCGGCACCAGGCTGGATGGCACCGCCCAGTACACGAGCGGGCCGCGGCGCGCTCTGGTGGTGAAGGCCGATGCCACTGCCATCAACGAGCGGGACGTGACGCCGCTGGCCGGCCGGATCCTGGCCAACATCGATGGCGACCGCCTGACCGTGGAGCACGCGCTCCGCGCCGACGGCGTGACGGCCAATGGCACCGCGACGATTCGCATCGACAACGACGAGTTCCGCCGCTCCGTGCTCGGTGGCCCCTCGCGCGTGGCCGTTGCCAGCCTGGCGGCCGCGGATCGCGCGCTCGCGCCCCATGGCTTCCGCGTGCCCGCCTCCGTGCGCGACATGACCGGCGCGCTCGACGCCGACGTCGAGCTGTCGGGCACGGTGGGCTCGCCCGGCGCCACGGTGCAGGCCCGCGCCGCCGACCTCGACCTGCCCGGGCTCGGTCCGTCGGCACTCACGGCCGCAGTGGATGCGAACACTCACCGCGTGGTGGTGGCGCCGTTCACCATCCGCCACGACACCACGGACGCCGCCGGGGACGTGACGATCGATCTCGATGCGCGCACGCTGGCCGGCACGGCCCACGCCACGACCGCTGATGCGCGCGAGCTGCAGGAGGCGGTGCCCGAGGCGTGGCGCCTGTCCGGCGCCCTGACCACCGACGCCACCATCGGCGGAACGATGGACCAGCCGTTCGTGGACGTGACCGCGGTGAGCCCGTCGGTCGTGTTCGCGGGGGACACCTTCGAGGACCTGGAGTTCCGCGGCCGGATCGGGGACCAGGGCATCGACGTCACCTGGCTCGGCGCGCGGCAGGAAGGTGGGCGGCTGGACGCCTTCGGACGCTACGGCTTCGACCGTTCGTTCACCCTGAAGCTCGATCTGACCGAGATGGCGTGGCGCGGCGTGCTGGCAGGCGACGCGGAATCGCGGGTGTCGGTCGGTGGCGAGCTCAACGCGCAGGGCACGCTGGACGATCCCGTTGGCGACGGAGATTTTTCGGTCCTGATCACCGGCGGTCTGGCCGGCGACATCGTCGGCGGGGGCACGCTCGACCTGACGCTCGCCGATCGACAGGCCCGCTTCGAGGTGCAGGTGCCGTCGCTTGGCGCGTCCGCCAAGGGCACCGTCGGCGTGGCGGCGCCCTATGAATACCGCACCGAGGCGGCGTTCAATGGCCTGGACCTCGCCCGCCTGACGCCCATGCTCGACGCCGTCCCGGGTGGCATCGCCGGACAGTTGAGTGCAACCGCGACCGCGAACGGCGCGTTCGGCAGCGACGCGCCGCCGCTGGTGGAGGCCAACCTGCAGCAGCTGACCGCGCAACTGGCGGGGGTGCCGCTGACGCTGGTGTTGCCCACCGCCATCACCTGGTCCCCTGGCGAGCTCACGGTGCGGGAGTTCGCGGCCACGCTCGGCACCAGCAGCATCCTGGCGCACGGCGTCTGGGGCGACCGCGCCAACTCCATTTTCTCGGGCAGCTACCGCGGCGAGTTGAGCGAGATGGTGACCGTCGCCAGCGCCTTTGGCGTCGAGACCGGCCTGGTGACTCGTGGCTGGGTGTCGCTGGACCTCTACGCCACCGGCAATCGCGCCGACTTGTACTCCAACGTGAACCTCTCCGGCGGATACCTGCAGGCCGCCGACGGGCTGGTGCTGGCGGACCTGAACCTGAATGCGGTGCTCAAGGGCGAAGAGCTGACGCTCGAGGCCATCAGCGGTCACCTGGATGCGGCGCGCGCCAGCGGCGCCTTCACCGGCAAGGGGCGGGCGACCATACCCGGCCTCGAGCCCATGCGTGCCGTCGGCACGTTTGCGCTCGACGAAGCCAGCTTCGACTCGGTCGGCCTCGAGGTCAAGCAGAGCCGCCCGTCCACCATCACCGTGGACCACGGCGTGATCTCGATGGGCGACATCGTCTGGGAGGCCGAGGGGAGTGCGCATCACCCTTGGCGGCGACGTCGATGTCACCGGCAGCACGCCGGCGCTGAACCTGACCCTCAAGGGCGTCGCGGTGCTGCGCGTGCTGGCCGCGTTCGTGCCAGGCGTGGGCTTCGACGGCTCGGCGAACGTGGACATCGGCGTCGGCGGCACCACCGCCAGTCCCACCTTTTCGGGCGGCATCGATCTGAGGGACGCGGAAGTCGCCCTCCAGTCGCCGCGCATCGTCATCTCCGAGCTGATGGGGCCGATCAGGTTCACGGGCAACCGTATCGAGCTGCAGGGGCTGACCGGTTCGGCCAACGGCGGGCAGCTGGCGGTGGATGGCGGCGTCGTGCTGGAGGGCACCAGCATCGGTGCCGGCGAGTTCTACGTCCAGGCCTCTGGCGTGGCGGTGGAGTATCCGCGCGGGCTGCGCAGCGAAGTCGATGCGCTGCTCACCTACGACATGAGCGGCGCGACTCCCTTGCTGAGCGGCGACGTGCGCGTGCAGCGGAGCTCGTACACCGATCCGATCAGTCTGGCGGCGCTGGCGCGCGCCAACTCGGCGGCGGTGGTGCGCCCCTCGACGGGGCCGTCGGCGCTGGACGCCATGCGCCTCGACGTCACGGTCACCACCGTGGACGACCTCCGCGTCGACAACAACTACGGCCGTTTCGACGGCGGCGCCCAACTCCGCATCGTCGGGACGGTGGGGCAGCCCGGCATGTCGGGCCAGGCGACGCTGCGCGAAGGCGGCACGATCTACGCGGCGGGCCGCACCTTCACGCTCTCCCGCGGCACGATCTCGTTCACCAACCTGAGCCGGGTGGAGCCGGACCTCGACATTGCGGCGGAAACGTCAGTGGCCGGTCAGGGCACCGTCACCCTCACGCTGCAGGGCACCCCTGACAAGTTCAGCTTCGAGCTCACGTCCGATAACGGTGGATCTCAGGAGGAGATCGCCACGGCGCTGTTCGGCGGCGGGGTGTCCGGCGCCAACGCGCTGACGCTGCTGTCGAGCGACCTGCTGGGCGTGACGGGCCGGCAGCTCGGCCTCGACGCGCTCCGGATCGATCGCGGCGACGTCGTGGTCGACGAGTTCCGCGAAGATCCCGCTGCCCTGCTGCAGGACACCGACGACCCGGTCACCCGCTTGACGCTGTCGAAGCGCCTGCGCGACAACATCGAATTCACGCTGTCCCAGAATCTGCGCGAGAACGGCAAGACCACCTACGTTGTCAGCTACTTTCCCCTGCCCAACCTCGAGCTGCGCGCCATCTCCCGCGACGACGCGACGCTGGGCCTGGGACTGCGGCATCAGGTGACGCTCGGGGCCGATCGGCCCTCCGCCGGCGCGGTCGAACGGGCCGTGCTGCGCGTCAGCGGCGTCAGGTTCGACGGCGATCCGGCGCCGTTCACCGAGGCCGAGCTGCGCGCGAAGGTCCGGGTGAAGGTGGGAGAAACGTTCGAGTACTACACCTGGCAGAAGGATCTCGACGATCTGACCAGGCTGTACGTGGACCGCGGCTATTACGAGGCCCGGGTCCGTGGGCGACGGGACGAAACCGAGCCAGGCGTCATCGACGTGGTCTTCCTGGTGAACCGGGGGCCGGCGACGACGCTCGAGATCGAGGGCATCGTCCTGTCGAAGAACGAACTCGACGCCATGCGGGAGATGTGGAGCCGCGCGGTGTTCGATCGTTTCGTCGTGCAGGACGCCGAGGCGCGCGTGCAGCGCCACCTGCTGGCGTCCGGCTTCGTGTCCGGCGCCGTGACCGGGAAGATGGAGGTCTCGAACGGCGAGAAGACGCTGCGCCTGTCGGTGACGCCAGGGCCGCCGTCCAGCCGCCGGGCCTTGCGCTTCGAGGGCAACACCGCGATTCGCGCCAGGGACCTCGAAGCGGTCGTGACCCAGAGCGATCTCGAGGTGCAGGGGTGGATCGACCGCGCCACACTGGACGCGACCCTGACGACCTTCTATCGCAACGAGGGATACCTGGCCGCGGCCGTGGAGGTCGGCGCGCCGATTCTCGAGAATGGTTCCGCGGTGCTGCCGGTGGCGATCCAGGAAGGCCCGCGCTCGGTCATCCGCGAGGTGCGCTGGGCGGGCGTGTCCGAAGCCCGTCTGGCGCTGGTGAAGGACAACGCGAATCTCCAGGCGCAGCAGCCCTACACGCTGGCCGCGGTGAACGCCGCCCGCGATGACGTGGAGCGGCACTATCGCGCGCAAGGCTTCAACAGCGTGCAGGTGGCGGCCGCGGCTGTGCCGATCGACTCGACGGCGACGGTGGACGTGGACTTCACGATCACCGAGGGCGCGCAGGAGATCCTGAAGGAAGTCGTCACCTCGGGCACGACACGCACGCGCGAGGGCGTCCTCATCCGCGCGCTGCGGCTGCGCGTGGGACAGCCGGCCAATGCCGAGGAGTGGTCGCTGGCGCGCAAGCGCGTGTTCGACACCAACGTGTTCCGCACGGTGGACATCCAGTCGGTGCCGATCGGCGATCCGGTGGACGGCGTGCAGCCGGTCCAGGCGCGGGTGACGGTGGAGGAGTATCCGCCCTGGCGGCTGCGCTACGGGTTGCAGGTGGATCGCGAGCGGGAGAATCGCGAGTCGGCGAAGTGTGGACGAACAGAGCCGCTTCGCGCTGAACCTGGGCGCGATTGGCGAAGTGCGCAACCAGAACGTGTTCGGCCGAGCCATCACCGCCGGCGTGGCGACGCGCGTCGAGCGCGACTTCCAGCGCGTCAACACCTTCCTGCAGAACGCCAGCTTCTTCGGCCTGCCGCTGCGGACGGGCGTTGTTCTTCTACGCGTCGAGCGAGGACTTCAAGTTCGAAGGCGAGACCGTGCGCCGTCGAGCAGCTGCGGCGGCATCAGCCTCGAACAGCGCTGGCGGCGGCGGCGTGGCGTCGAGATCACCTACGGCTACCGCTACGAGTTCAACCACACCTACTTCCCCGGACGCCGCGCCAGACGATCCGTTCGCGTTCCTGGACACGCAACGGTGGCGCGTCTCAACGCTGGCGGGGCTTCTGCGATCGGCGCGACGATCCCGCGGACAGCCATCGCGGCACGTTCTCGTCGGCGTCGCTCGATCAGGCGTCGAGCTGGCTGGGATCGACGATTCGGTACCGGCAAGATGCTCGCGCAGCAGTACGCGTTCTGGACGCGTCGGTCCTGTCGTGCTCGCCTCGCGTGCGATTGGCGGGACGACCTACGGCAGCGACAGATCCCAGCCGATCGCTTCCAGGCGGGCGGCGCCACGACGGTGCGCGGCTATGCCGAGAACAGCCTCGGCGCCTCGCGACATCTTCGGCGACGTCCTCGGCGGCAGACCAGCTGCTGATCCTGAACCAGGAGCTGCGCGTTCCCGGTGTATCGCTGGGTGCGGGCGGTGGCGTTCGTCGACGCGGGCAATGCGTTCAGCGACCTCTAGCCGTTCTGCGTTGAGCGACCTGGCGGTGGGCTACGGCGCGGGCCTGCGCTTCAGTTCGCCGATCGGGCTGCTGCGGCTCGACTTCGGCATCCCGGCGCACGACGATCCCGACCTCGACGCGCCGCGCGAACGACGTGGGCAGCGGCCGGTGGTACTTCGGTCTCGGGCACATCTTCTAAGCCGACCGGAACGTGCCTCAGCCAGCGGTGGCGCCACAGCGGACGGCGTCGCGCGTGCACCCCCGGGTCTGCGTCGACAGCCGGCCTACTTCCGCAACGTCCGCATGATCCCCTGCACCGCGGCGCGGTCCGGCGACTCGGGGGCGAGCTCGACGAAGTAGCGGTAGTGCTCCATCGCCTTCTCCAGGTTGCGCTCCTTGTGGAACGACTGCCCGGCGTAGATAGTGGGCGTAGGCGAAGTCGGGTTTCAGCTCGGTGGCGCGTTCGAACGCCTGCGCGGCGGTGCCGAAGTCGTTGGCGCGCGCGGCCGCCATGCCCAGCTGATAGTGGGTGTACGGGTTGTCGCCAGCCATTTCGGTGGCCTGGCGGCCGCGGCATTGACGCCTCGCCGTCGTTGTTCTCGAGCATCGCCACGCCGGACGCGCCCACCGCTTCCAGCTCTCGTCGCCCTGCTCCTGCAGGCGGCGCAGCTCGGCGGCGGCGCCGCCGCTGTTGCCCATCTTCAGGTAGGCCATCGCGGCCAGGTAGATGTCTTCGGGCGACCCGCTGCGGCCTTCCGCGGCGCGTTCGACGACGGCGTCGTACTGACCGGTTTCGATCAGCTTCTGGAGCGATCGGAGGATCCTGCGCCGCCACGACGGTCGAGACGGCGAAGCGCCAGCGCGGCTGACCACTTTGCGAGACGGAATGCAGGCATGTGTGACCTCATTTCCCCATTTTGCAACGATCGTGCCGCCAGTGCCGGGTCAGTTATACTGTCGAGGCCCCGTGACGCCGCCCGGGTTGAGTGCCGTTCTTACAAACCTGTGTCATTCGTGTTCCCTGCGGCCTCGTCAGCGACGCCGCCCTCCAGGCCTGAACCAGCAGGCTCATCCGCCATCTGGGGCTGGTTCCTGATTGCCGTGCTGGTGATCGGCGCCCTCGTAATACCGCTGTCTCTCCGTCCCATCAATCGTGCCGTCGTCGGCGCCCTGCCGCCGCTCGGTTATCTGCCGTCGCTCGAGATCCGCCGGTCGCACGAGCCATTCCGCGAGGTCTCGGTCGAGGAACTGAGGGTGGGGAATCCGCGCTGGGTGTTCATCGGTGACTCGATGCTGGGCACGCGCATCGATCCTCGGCATCTCGGGCGCATCTCCACGACGGGAGACGAGTATGTGTCGTTCCTCTACCACGCCGCCACCGGGCCGGCGTGGTGGTACCTCGCCTTCAAGAACCAGGTCGTAGTGAGTGGGGTGAAGCCGAAGATGACCTTCATCTTCTTCCGCGACACCAACCTCACCGACACGATGTTCCGGCTCGAGGGTCAGTACGGCCACGGCCTGGACGAAGTGGCGAGCCCGTCGGAGCCGGAGCTCGACGCGCTGGTCGCCGCGCACCGCAAAGGCGCGTGGTACCGCGCGCACCGGGTGCTCGACAAGACCTACGAAGCGAACCTCGCGACGTCGTGGATGGAGCCGGCCATCCGCCGCTGGTGGGTGCGCTGGCGCGATCCTCGGCCCGGCGCGATCGAGGCCTTCGAGTGGAACGTCGATCAGATCTTCTCCGTGGACAGCCTTCGCTACGACGTGCCCGCGGACCTGGCGCAGTCGGACGTGGCCGACCAGCCTGACTTCAAGCGCGACCTGCCGATCTCGGTGCTGCCGCTGATCGTCAACCTGTCGAAGCAGCACGGCATCCCGGTGTGCTTCGTCCGCGTGCAGCGCCGGCCGATTGGGAACAAGCCGCCGGAGCAGTCACCCGACCTCGTGCGCTACATCGCCGATCTGAAGGCGTGGCTCGAGGCGAACGGGGCGATGTTCCACGACGACACCGGCGATCCAGAGCTGACGCTGGACCTTTACGCGGACGGCGACCACGTGGGCGATCGCCGCCGCTACACCGAGATCTTCCGGAAGCGGCTCGATCCGCTGTTCCGCCCCTCGGCCAAGGCTCCGGGCGCCCCGAGCACGGTCGAAGGGCGCCCTTCGACCAAGCTCAGGGCGCCGTGAGCGTAGTCGAACGGCGATGATCTTCCACAGCTTCGACTTCCTCGTGTTCTTCCTGGTGGTGGTCTCCATCTACTGGAGGCTGCCGCATCGCGGGCAGAACATCCTGCTGCTCGGCGCCAGCTACATCTTCTACGGGTGGGTGCATCCGTGGTTCGTCATCCTGATGCTCGCCTCCACCACCGTGGACTACTGGGCGGGGCAGCGGATGGAGGACGATCCGGCGCGCAAGAAGACCTACCTGTACGCCAGCCTCGCCGTGAACCTCGGCATGCTCGGGGTCTTCAAGTACTACAACTTCTTCATCGAGAACGTGCGCGAGCTGCTGGCGGGCTTCGGGCTGACGGTGACGCCGCCGATCCTGGAGCTGGTGCTGCCGGCGGGCATCTCGTTCTACACCTTCCAGGCGCTCAGCTATACGGTGGAGGTCTACTGGGGCCACATGCGGGCGCGGCGCAACGCCGTGGACTTCGCGCTGTTCGTCGCGTTCTTCCCGCACCTGGTGGCGGGGCCGATCATGCGCGCCACCAACCTGCTGGTGCAGGTCGAGCAGCCGCGCGCCTGGAACGTGGATCGCGCGCGCGACGCGCTGGTGCTGATCGCCTGGGGCTTCTTCAAGAAGCTGGTGGTGGCCGACAACGTCGGCATCATCGCCAACCGCGTGTTCAGCCACGAGGATCCGTCGTTCGAGATGCTCTGGGCGGGGGTGTTCGCGTTCGGGCTGCAGATCTACGCCGACTTCTCGGCCTATTCGGACATCGCGCGGGGCACGGCCCGGTGGCTCGGTTTCGAACTGGTGCTGAACTTCAACCACCCCTATATCTCGCACAGCCCCACGGACTTCTGGCGCCGCTGGCACATCTCCCTGTCCAGCTGGTTCCGTGACTTCGTCTATATCCCCTTGGGCGGCAACCGGGCCGGCGCCCTGCAGCGGGAGGCCAACCTGATGGCCACGTTCCTGATTTCGGGCCTCTGGCACGGCGCCAGCTGGAATTACGTGCTTTGGGGCCTTTATCATGGGACACTGGTGGTTGTCACGCGGAGCATCGGGAAGCTGCTGAAGCTGCCCGAGAAATGGCCCGGTCCGCTGGCCATCGTCCAGATTCTCCTGACCGTATCGGCGGCGTTCGTGGGCTGGTTGTTCTTCAGGGAAACCAACCCGGACTTCCTTCGCCGGTGGCTGGTGCTCTCTCCGGCCGAGAGCACGGCCATGGAACGTCAGGTGGGCGTCTATCTGTTCGTCCTGGCGGCGACCTGGGGGTTGCCGCTGTTCGTGGACGACCTGTGGACGCTGGGACGGGAACGGGGCTGGCGCCTCGTTCGTCGGGCCGAATCGCGCTGGGAGGCCATGGGGCCCGCCAGTTTCAGCCGCGCGTTGCTGCAAGCCGCCGCGGCAGGAGTCATGGTCACGCTGATTCTCGTCTTGAGAAGCCGCGTCTCCCTCGACTTCATCTATTTCCAATTTTAGGAACCAATGTCAGATCAGAAACTCAAGATTGCGGTCTTCATCGATTTCGACAACGTCGAAATCGGCGTCAAGACCACGCTCGGCCTGCAGTTCGATATCGGCGCGGTGCTCGAGGCCATCAAGGAACGTGGCGAGATCGTCACCAAGTGCGCCTATGGCGACTGGAAGCGTTCCGGTGACTACGCGCGGGCGATGTCCAACCACGCCGTGCGTCTCGTGCAGCGCGTGATGACGCCCGGCGGCGACAAGAACGGCGCCGACATCAACCTCGCGCTCGACGCGCTCGAAATGGCGTTCACCCACGCCCACATCAACGCCTTCGTCATCGTCGGCGGCGACAGCGACTTCATCACCCTGGTCGAGAAGCTGAAGCAGTACGACCGCAAGGTGTTCGTGGTCGGCGGCCGGGCGTTCACCAGCCAGGTGATGCAGAAGAACTGCACCGAGTTCATCGCCTACGAGAACGTGGTGCCGGTGGCCGACCGGCGTCCGCCTCACCGCGAGCGCGGCGGCGGTGGCGGCGACCGCCCGCGTTCGTCTGTCACGGCGCAGAACGTCGACGGCTCGGTGGCGCTGGTCAAGCGCGCGCTGAAGCTGCTGGCCGATCGCGAGGTCACGCCGCAGCTCGGGCTGCTCAAGAGCACGCTGCTCCAGCTCGACTCGTCGTTCTCCGAACGCGACTACGGCTGCGGCAGCTTCCGCGAGTTCGCCGACAAGCTGGCCGAGCACGGGCTGGTCACGCTGAAGCACCAGGGTCGCAGCACGCTGGTCGAGCTCGTCGAGGGGGCCGGGGACACCATCGCCGTCATCGAGCCGGTGTCGATGGCCACCGAACTGCCGATGGACGGGGGGCTCGCGCCGATCGTCGACGCGACCATCGTCTCGGCCGTCACCGAGGTGCCCGCCAGCGGCGGCGCGCCGCCGCCGCCGCGTGGCCCCGAAGACGACAGCCGCCGCGGCGGTACCGCCGATGCGGCCTCGCTCGGTGAAGGCGTGGCGCTGGTGCGCCGCGTGCTGGCCGAGGCCACCACGCCGCCGCGCTGGCCGATGTACCCGCGTCAGTTCAAGCAGTTCCTCCGCGCGGCCGATCCGGCGTTCGACGAGCGGAAGTACGGCTCGATTGCCGAACTGATGCGGGCCTGCCAGAAGGACGGGCTGCTGAAGCTCGAACGCGATCGACAGGGCGGGCTCCGCGTGTTCGCCGCCGCCGGCGGAACGCCCCGCGCCTCGGTGCCGCACGGCTGGTCGATCCTGGCCGGTGGACAGCCCTCATCGGGTCCGGACGAGACCGGTGAAGGTCCCGAGCCGCACGAAGAGCAGCCAATCATCCCGGCGCACCGCGACGATTTGCCGGACGATGACATCGGCAACCGCATCAGCGGCGGCGCGGTGGACGTCACCCGCGAAACCATCGGCGGCCGTGGCTTCGGCAGGGCTGCCGTGCCGGCGCTGGCCATCGACGACTCGGACGATGCGGACGACGAGCCGCAGCCGCCCGCACCGCCAGCCGCGAAGCCGGGTCGCGGACGGAAGACCGCCGCGAAGCGGCCCGCCGCCAAGCGCGCGCCGAGCGCCGCGAAGCGGCCGGCCGCAAGGCGCAGGAAGACTGAGTAAGTTCTCCATCAGGGGTACACGGTCTCGACATACCCGTGTTCCCTGGTCCATTGCACACGGCGGCGCAGTTCGTGGCCGCCGGGGCGATGGAAGAACACCAGGATTTCGGTGAAGCGGGGCTGAACGGGGTCGGCGATGGTCCGCGCGATTGTTGCGGCCTCTTCCAGGTGGGGGGTATCCACCTCCACCACCAGTGCGCGGTGTGCGGACACGCGCTTGGTGATGGTCCAGCGCGGGGGCGGGTCGGGTCCGAGCGACAACGCTATCCAGGCGAGCCCCATCGTCAGGAGCCCCGCGACGCCGAAGCCGAGGACGGCCGGCCGCACGAGCGAACTTCTATCACGAATCACGCCATGCTCCACGTGACCAACGGCTCCGTGTTCCTCTCGCGCCTGCACGATCTGGGCGTGCCGGGGGCGATCGTCCCCTGGGACGATGTGCTGCACGAAGGCCCGGTGCCGGCCGGGCTGTCGCCAAGTGAACTGCGCCGCTGCCGGGCGGAGTTCCTGGCGATCAACTGGGGTGACGTCGCCGACATCGAGCGCGGCCTGGCCTCTCGCGATCAGGCGGTCGTCGATGCCGCGGCGGGAGAGGAGATCGTGCTGTGGTTCGAGCACGACCTCTACGATCAACTCCACGTCCTGCAGGTGCTCGATCTGCTTCACGGGCTGCGGGCCACCGGCCGGCTCACCGCGCGGGTGACCGCGATTCTTGCCGACGACTACCTGGCGGCGCAGCCCGACGATCTCCTCAGTCAGTGGTTTGCCTCGCGCGTGGTCGTGTCCGAGGCGCAGTTTGCCGCGGCGGCCGCTGCGTGGGAGGCGTTCCGTGCACCCGAGCCCATCGCGTTGCAGGGATTCCGCCACCCCGGCGCCTGGCCGTCGCTCACGCGGGCGCTGCGGCGGCATCTTCAGCAGTTTCCAGCGGTGGGCACCGGCCTCTCCCGCACGGAACGTCAGACCCTGGCGGCCGCAGCCAAGGGCCCACGGCCTCTCCGCGAGCTGTTCCGCGCGTCGAACCACGAGTGCGAGGACGCGATCTTCATGGGGGATGCCGGCTGGTGGTCGCACATCCGCCCGCTGCTGACCGGTGCCGAGCCGCTCCTCGAGCCCGCCGGCGATTGCCCGGCCGACTGGCATCACGAGGATTGGTGGCGAGACGACGGGCCAGCGCCGACGTTAGCGCCTCACCGGCCCCGGCGCGCGCGTGCTGGCTGGTGAAGCGGATCACGTGCGCCTGAACGGCATCGACCGCTGGCTGGGTGGAGTGCATCTCGTCGTCGGACCGGGGTCCGGGGTCCGGTCTCCGGTACCCGACATTGCGACCGCGGCACCCGACGTGCCGTCGACGATGTGGCGTTGGAACGAGGAGCGCGGCCGCGTCGAGCGCGGATAGGCTGCTGTTCGTCTCCCGTCTGCCGTCTATACTGATTCCGCCCTTGTCCACTTCCTACACCGCCAAAGACATCACCGTTCTCGAAGGCCTCGAGCCGGTGCGCAAGCGCCCCGGCATGTACATCGGCGGCGTCGGCGCCACCGGGCTGCACCACCTGGTGTGGGAGGTGCTCGACAACTCGATCGACGAGGCGATGAACGGGTACGCGTCGAACATCCGCGTGACGCTGCACGAGGACGGCTCGTCGCTGACGATCGAAGACGACGGCCGCGGCATCCCGGTCGATCTCCATCCGCAGACGAAGAAGAGCGCGCTCGAGGTGATCTTCACCGTGCTCCACGCCGGCGGCAAGTTCGAGTCCGGCAACTACAAGACGGCCGGCGGCCTGCACGGGGTCGGCGCCAGCGTGGTGAACGCGCTGTCGCGCGAGCTGGTGGCCACGGTTCGGCGCGATGGTTCGCAGTGGGAGATGAGCTTCAAGCAAGGGAAGCCCACCGGTCCGCTCAAGAAGACCGGCGCCGCGCGCGGTAGCGGCACCACCGTGTTCTTCCGTCCGGACCCGACGATCTTCCCGAAGGTGGAGTTCGACGCCCAGACCATCCGCGAGCGGCTGGAAGTGGCCAGCTACCTGCACCGCGGCGTGAAGGTGACCTTCGAGGACGAATCCACCGGGCAGAAGAACGTCTACCAGCACGCCGAGGGTGTCGTCGACTACTTGAAGAAGGTGGTGGCCGAGCGCTCGGCCAAGCCGGTGCACGACGCGCCGTTCGCGGTCGAGAAGGAGAACGGCGTCAAGCTCGAGCTCGTGCTGCAGTGGACCGAGTCCACCGACGAGCACCTGCGCAGTTACGTCAACGGCATCCCCACCGGCTCCGGCGGTACGCACGAAGCCGGATACCGTGCCGGCCTCGGCAAGGCCGTGCGCAACTACATCGAGACCCACAACCTGTCGCCGAAGGGCGTCACGCTTACCGCCGACGACATCCGCGAAGGTGTGACCGGCATCCTGTCGGTATTCCTCGCCGAGCCGCAGTTCCAGGGGCAGACCAAGGATCGCCTGAACAACCCAGAAGTGCAGTCGGCCGTGGATGGCCTGGTGCGCCCGGCCCTCGAGCACTGGTTGAACAACAACCAGTCGGTAGCCGAGTCGATCGTCGCCCGTATCATCCTGGCCGCCCGCGCCCGCGAGGCCAGCCGCGCCGCGCAGCAGGAGGTGGTGCGCAAGGGCCCGACCTCGGGCCGCGTCAACCTGCCCGGCAAGCTTTCGGATTGCACCCACCCCGGCTCGGTCGCCAGCGAGCTGTTCATCGTCGAGGGCGATTCGGCCGGAGGGTCCGCGAAGCAGGGGCGCGATCGCGCGCGGCAGGCGATCCTGCCACTTCGCGGCAAGGTGCTGAACACCGAGGGCGTCTCCACCGGCAAGGTGCTCGAGAACAAGGAGCTGTCCGACCTGGTTACCGCGCTCGGCTGCGGCGTCGGCAAGAACCTCGACATCACGCGCATGCGCTACGGCAAGGTGATCCTGCTCTCGGACGCGGACTCCGACGGTCACCACATCTCGACGCTGCTCCTCACGTTCCTCTATCGCCACATGCCCCAGCTGATTCAGGCCGGGCGGGTCTACCTGGCGCAGCCGCCGCTCTATCGCATCGACATCGGCAAGGAGACGTTCTGGGCGCTGGACGATGCGCAGAAGGATTCGATCGTGCGGCACAAGGGCGGCCGTGCCAAGCCCGAGATCACGCGCTTCAAGGGTCTCGGCGAGATGATGCCGAAGGTGCTGTGGGAGACCACCCTCAACCCGCGAACGCGGCGGCTGCTGAAGGTGCAGATCGCCGACCAGCTGGTCACCGATCGCGTGATCAACGAGCTGATGGGGAAGGACGCGTCGGCGCGCTTCCGCTTCATCATGGACCGCGCCGAGGACGCGCAGGAACTCGACGTCTAGGCCTGCCGTGACTCCGACGCTTCCAGACCTCGTCCTCTCCGCCCGCGACCTCTTCGGCATCGACACCGACCTGCAGGTGCCGGCCTTCTCGGTGACCGACGAGCACGTGCCGCCGGTGGACCCGAGCTACGTGTTCGAGCGCGACACCACGCTCGCGCTGCTGGCCGGGTTTCTCCACAACCGCCGCGTACTGGTCCAGGGCCGCCACGGCACCGGGAAGTCGAGCCACGTCGAGCAGGTGGCCGCCCGCCTGAACTGGCCGTGCGTGCGCGTCAACCTGGATGGTCACGTCACCCGCATGGATCTGGTCGGGAAGGACGCGATCGTCCTGCGCGACGGCCAGCAGGTGACCGAGTTCCAGCCCGGGATTCTCACCTGGGCGCTGCAGCGTCCCTGCGCGCTGGTGTTCGACGAGTACGACGCCGGACGTGCCGACGTGATGTTCGTCATCCAGCGGGTGCTCGAGGTGGAAGGGCGGCTCACGCTGCTCGACCAGAGCCGCGTCATCGAGCCGCACCCTGCGTTCCGGCTGTTCGCGACCGCCAACACCGTGGGCCTCGGCGACGCGACCGGCCTCTATCACGGGACGCAGCCGCTCAATCAGGGCCAGATGGATCGCTGGAACATCGTCGTCACGCTCAACTACCTGGCGCACGACCAGGAGGTGGACGTGGTGCTGGCCCGCTGCCCCGAGTACGTCACGCCCGACGGACGCCAGACGGTCAGCGCGATGGTGGCGCTGGCCGCGCTCACGCGCCGCGGCTTCGCCGACGGCGATCTGTCAACGGTCATGTCGCCGCGAACGGTCGTCACGTGGGCCGAGAACGCCACGCTGTTCCACGATCTCGCGCTGGCGTTCCGGCTGACGTTCCTCAATCGCTGCGACGAGGACGAGCGCGCTCTCGTCGCCGAGTACTACCAGCGGTGCATCGGGCAGGAGCTGATGACCGAGGGCGGGCGCACGGGCCCGCCGGTCCGATAGCGGCCATGCGCGGTCCGCTGAGGTGACGCCGCGCACGCTCGCCGCGATTGCCGCCTGTGCCCGCACGCTGGGCGAGGCGCCGGACGCCGACGAGGCGCTGGAACAGGCCGGTGCGGCGACGATCGGCCCGCTCCGCGCGGCGTGCCGACCGCGCCGCCCTGCGCCGTCGCTTCCACGACCCCCTCATCCACGACGCCGCGCGGCCCACCGACTCCGCGGCCGCGGCGCTGTTCGACGCGCTCGAACAGGCGCGGCTGGACGCACTGGCGCGCGATGGCTCGCTCGGCGTGGCCCGCAACCTGCTGGCGCACCCCGGGCTCGATGACGACGGGCTGCGGTGGCTGGCGTTCGAGCGCTTCAGCGGGATGCTGGTGCCGGCGGCGAAGGCGGAGGCCGCGGAGCGGGCGCGCGCGTCGCTGCCGGCGCCCCTGTTGAACCAGCTCGGGTCCCTTGCCGCGGTGGTGGGCGACCAGCCGACCTTTGCCCAGGGCGCGGCCGCGTGGTGCGTGAATGCCGTCGGCGCCGCGCCGGTGCCCACCGCTCGGACCGCACAGCAGTCGTTCAACATCCCCGATGGCCCCGCCGGCGTGGATATCCGACGTGGCCGGTACGCGCTGCCGGGCCGCACGCGCGAGCAGGCGAACGCGCATGAACGCACGGGCGAGCACACCGGGCCCCGGCAGCCGCCGCACGACCCGGTGGCGCCCCTCACCGGCTACCGCGTCTACACCACCGCCTTCGACCGTGTGGTGAACGCGGCGGCGCTGGCGTCATCGGACGAGCTCGCGCTGCTCCGGCTCCGGCTCGACACCGACTTCACGCCGCTCCGATCGGTCGTCGCCCGCATGGCCAAGCGGCTGATGCGGGTGCTGATGGCGAAGCAGGTGCGCGAGTGGCGCTTCGACCTGGACGACGGGCTGCTCGAGTCGTCGCGCCTGCCGGCCTTCGTCGCCAGCGGCGGCGCCGCGCGGCCGTTCAAGCAGGAGTTCGAATCGCCGTTCCCGAGCACCGTGGTGACGCTGCTCATCGACCACTCGGGCTCGATGGCCGGGCGCCCGATGCAGATTGCCGCGCTCACCGTCGAGGTGTTCGCGCGCGTGCTCGAGCGGTGCGGCGTGCGGTGCGAGGTGCTCGGCTTCACCACGCGCGACTGGGATGGCGGGGAGCCGGCACGGAAGTGGGCCACCGACGGCTATCCACCCGAGCCCGGCCGGTTGAACGCGCTCGAGCACATCGTCATCAAGGCTGCCGACGTGCCGTGGCGGCGCGCGCGCCGCGCGCTGGGCCTGTTCCTCCGCGACGCGATGCTGAAGGAGAACATCGACGGCGAGGCGCTGACGTGGGCCCACCAGCGACTCCTCGCGCGCCCCGAGCGGCGCCGCATCCTGATCGTCGTGTCGGACGGCACGCCGATGGACGAAGCCACGTTCGGCGGCCAACGGCTTCGACTACCTGGACGGTCACCTGGCCGCGGTGGTGCGGCACATCGAGACGCGTTCGCCGGTGCAGCTGGCGGCCATCGGCATCGGGCACGACGTTTCGCAGTTCTACGCCAACGCCACGCGCATCTCGAAGGTCGACGACCTGGGGCCCGGCCCTGACGACGAAGCTACTGTCGCTGCTGAGTGACTGAACGCGCGCGGCGGCAAGGCTCGGTAGTTCGAGTACGATGGCGGTATGAACACCAAGACCGCTCCGCGGCTCCGGCGCAGGCGCGAGGCTCAGCGAACTCGCGGGGCGCTGGCGCGAGTTCTGGAGCGGCTACTGGAAATCCCCTCACGGCTGTTGAGGGATGGATCCAGTGGCCTGGGAGCAGGACACACGATTGCGCGAGCGGGCGAATGGACAGGCCCAGCCGAGGACGAAGAAGCCGTTGGCGTTCTGGTCCCAGCGGTATCCAGGAGACTGCGGCGACTAGCCGAGGATCAGCGCGCCGGCAGACTCCAGCGCCGGACAGCCCAACCACGCTCGTCGGCGATGCGCGTCAGTCCGCGATCCGGATTCACCACGATTGCGGTTCCCACCGATTCGAGCATTGCGACATCGTTGACGCTGTCGCCGTAGCCGAATGACGCGGCGAGGTCGATGCCGGTGGCTTCGGCGTGGCGGCGCAGCGCGGCAGCCTTCCGCTCCGACTGATTCATTGGATCGGGTTGCTCGCCCAGCACCGCGTAACTCAGGTGCCTGCCGGTGAGGCGATCGCGCTCGGCCACCAGTCGTTGAGCCAGCAGCTCCGCGCCAAGCGCCCGCGCCAGCGGCGCGAGCACGAGGTCGAGTCCGCCGCTGACCAGCACCAGCCGACGTCCGGCGTCGCGATGCGCCGCCATCTCGGCCAGCGCATCGGGGAAGCAGGTGGGCAGCAGCACGGCCTCGACAGCACTGCTCCGCATCGGCCTCGAGGCGGCGGCGCGAGAGGCCGGCGAACTGCGCGTAGACCATGCGGTCGGCGTGGTCACGGTTGATCTGATCGGCCACCCAGGCGAGCGGACCGCGCCAGACCAGGCTCGCCAGCCAGCGCCGGTGCTGCCACGCCGAGGACTGACGCCGGCGCAGCCAGATGAGGCTGGTCGTGGACCGCGTCGCGCTGATCGTGCCATCGACGTCGAAGATGGCGGCGGCCGTGCGGGTGCGGTTCGAGGTGGTCACTGTGCGCTGAGCGGTGACGCTCATCGCGGCTGGGCCGCAGTCGAGTGCTGCTCGAACCACTCCCAGAACGGGTCGGTGCCGTCGCGTGCGGCCATCGCCTCCGCCGGCAGGCCCTGCGCGTCCAGGGCCCATGCCTGCGCCTCGGCCTGCAGCAGCAGGAACACCGCGCGCACTTCGTCCAGCGACCAGCGCTGCTGCGCGAGGTGCACACGAGCGGCAAAGCCGGCATCGGGCACCGGTTCGAGGTCGTAGGGCTCGAGCTCGGCGAGTCCCGCGAGAATGCGATCGCGTCTGGCGTTCAAGGGCAGCCCGGCGAGCTCGGCGGCGGCGAGCGGCCGGCCGAGCACCAGTTCCTGCGCGCCGAGGCCGACGGGAAATTCGACGCGCTGCTCGGCGCCAGTGAGGGGCAGCCCGCTGCAGAACCGAAGCGGCACGATGGTCAGCCCGGCCTGCACGGCCATGTCGGCCCACACCGCGCTGATGGTGGCCACCGGTTGGCGCCCGTGCACGGCGCGCGTGCCTTCCACGTGCACCATCAGCGATCGGGCGCCGCTCCTGGCCGCGTGGCCCATCTCGGCCAGGCGCTCGAGCATGTCCTGCTGGCGATCCCGATCGACGTAGACGATGGCGGGCCCGCGGCGGTCGTCGTTGAGGCCGGCGGCCAGGCGTCCGACCCAGGTGTCGCGATGTTCCTGCTTGGCCAGGGTCAGCAGCGGGCGGCCCAGCACGGGAGGCAGCGCCATGCCGGCGAGCACCGATTCCACCGCCACCTGGTGGTTGGCGAGCAGCAGCAGCGGCGCGTTGCCGAGGGCGGCCATCGCGGCCGGGTCGATCAGGCGGACGCCGCCGACGAAGCGCCGGCACGCCGCCAGGAACAACGCGCGAAGCGCAGGCACGCGGGCCTGCCAGGCCTGCGCCTCCCACCAGGCCGCGACGGCCGCGATGTCCAGCCCCGGCGCGACGGCGTCGGTCGCAGTCGCGCGCCGGTCGTCGCCCGCCAGTGTCAGGCGATAGTCGAGCAGCGGCAGCGCCGCCGCCTGCACACGGCCGTTGGCGTCGACGTGAAGGGCGCGTGGGTGCAGCCGCACACGCGCCGCCGCGTGCTCGCGCGCCACCACGGCCTGCAACCGCGGCAGCGGCTCGTGATCGGACAACCCGTAGAGCGTCTGGACGGTGCCGGGCAGCCAGTCGGCGCTCGCGAGCTCGGCCTGGGTCAGCGTGCTGGTGCCGTTCACCTCGTGACCAAGGCGCGCCCCAGCGACGAACTGACCATCGCGCAGGAACGCGCGGCGGCTCTCGCCCGGCAGCTGCCCCAGGCCGGTCGCGGGCAGGCACGCTTCGACCAGCACGAGTTCCGCCCACAGCCGTCCCTCGTGCAGCAGGTGCAGCAGCAGTCGCGGGAATCGATGCGAGCCGCCGTGGAATCCGGCCGGGCGGACACGCACTTCGCACACCCCGTCGCGCGGGGCTTCGGCGAACAGCCGGAACCGCTCCACGCGGGCGGGATACGCGATTTGGCCCGGGGCGACTTCGGGAAACCAGCGCTCCATCGCGTCGTGCGGCACGCCGTGCAGGCCGGCGTCGAGCACGATGTGGGGCACGCGCTCGCGGGCGTCCTGGGCGGCGTCGATGCGCACCCACACGTCGCAGCCGGTGTGATCGCGGCGGCCTTCGACCAGGCGCTGATAGGCGGGCCCATGGAACATCGCGCCGCTGGCATACGGATCATCGAGCGCCGGCGCGGACGCGGGCAGCGGCGGCAGCGGTTCAGGGGCCGGCGGCTTGACTGGCCCGCGAACGAGGCGGCCGTCGGCCAGCGGCTTGCCGTTCTCCGTGATGCCGATCCCATCGTCGTTGACGTCGATGGTCAGCGTCGCCGGATGATCCAGGACCAGCCAGCGGCGCAGCACCAGATCGTCAACGCCCACCACGTCGGGCGCGGCTCTGCATCGCCAGGCTCAGCACCGCCATGCCCGGCAGCACCGGCGCGGCATAGGTGGGGCGGTGATCGTTCCACCACGGCTCGACCGCGGGATCGAGGCGAACCGTGCCGCCCCCGACCGGCGCCGCCGCGGCTGCCATCGACACCGTGAGCCCGCGCAGCTGATAGATGCGACGGCCGTCCACCCACACCGAGCCTTGCGCGCGCACGCTCCAGCGGCCATCGCCCTTCTCGATCGGCTCGGCGTCGAGGGTGAGCGAGACCAGCGAGGCTTCCGGCATCACCTGGCCGCGGAACTGCCACGCGGCGGGATCGGGCGCCACCATGTCCGCGAACACGCCGCCGGGCAGGGCCTCGGCCGCGCCTTCGATCAGCAGATGGGCCTGCAGCAACTGCACCAGCGCTTCGATCCCCAGCGAGCCCGGCTGCACCGGATCCTGGAAGAAGTGCGCCTTGAAGAACCACTCATCGGGCCGCACGCGCTTCTCGCCGCGGAGCATGGCGCGGCCATCGGCGGCGACCTGGCGATGCGTGACGCGCTCGCACATCCGGACTGCCGGCTTCGGCAGCCGCTCCTGTCCACGAGGACCCAGCTGGTCGAGCAGGTCGGTGTCGGCGCTGGTGTTGGCGAACGCCCGCTCGGCCGGCTCGGCGGCCAGGCCGGTCTGCCCTTCGAGCGCGGCCTTCGGGAAGAAGCCGAAGGTCGTGCCCAGCTCGTAGATCACCTCGTCGCCCACCGTGCAGACGACGTCGAAGCCGACCAGGGTCATGCCGCCCGCGCGCGAGATCGACTTGAGCCGGCTGCGGACGCGCAGGCAGCCATCGTCGGCGCGGACCGCGCGATGCAGCACACCCTTGCCGTCGAGGTTGCGGAAGAACACCTCGTCGGCCTCGTGCACGGCGCACCCGACGTACGACGCCAGCCAGCCGCACGGCTGGAGCGCGGCCTCGATCAGCACGCACGACGGCATCTGGCCCGGTGGGATGCGCCTCGAAGTACCAGGCGTCCGCCGGGATGTCGTAGGCGGTTTCGACCACGACGCCCGCCTGCATGCCGCCCGGCGGATGGCTGAGCGAGCGGATGCGGCTGATGAAGTGATAGGGCGGCGCCGGCAGCCGTGGCACGCGGCGCGAGGGCGGCAGCGTGGCATAGAGCGGCCCGAACGCGGCCACCGGGTTGCCGGTCGCGCACGCCAGCAGCGACGCCTGGCCGTAGCGGAAGCCCTCGTACTCGGCCACCGGTTCGGCGTCCGGGGCGATCTGCGTCAGGTCGTAGGCGCTGAGCGGCGAGTCCGGCGTCAGCCGCAGCGCCATGCGCCGGCAGTGGAAGGCGCGAAGCCCGTCCACCGTGCACATCAGGTCCGCGACCAGCATCGGCTCGGCGCCGTCGTGCAGCTCGCTGACGAACACTTCGTAGACCAGCGTGCTGTTCTTCGGCGTCACCTGGCCGCGGCAGCGCAGCAGATAGGGCTGCTCGGGCACCGGCTCGAAGCGCCAGCCGTCGCGATCGATCGTGTAGCCCAGCGCCGCCACGTAGAACGCCATGGTCTGCAGGCAGCCCTCGAACATCAGGGTGCCGGGCATGCAGGGGTCGTTGTAGAAGTGGCCGGGGAAGAACCACGCCTCGGGCGTGACGTCCATCGTCGCGCGCAGGTAGCCGCGGCCCCACGGACCCCCGGTCAGGTCGAGCTCGTCGACGCGATCGAACAGGCAGCAGGCGGCCGTTGGCGATGCGCGGGGTGCGGGTATGGCTGGCGCAGCGGAGGAACGCTGGCCCGAAGGCGGTCATGACGTCGCCCTCGGCAAACGCCGCGACCTGCTGGTCGCTGTAGCTCGCCCAGGGTGCCACGCCAGGACGCGGCCCCGCGAGCGGCGCATCCGGAGCCGGCACATCGTCCGCGGGGTTCCACAGGATGCCGGCGCTCTCGTCGAGCTCCTCGTCGGTGAAGAACCCGGCCTGGCCCTGCCGTACGCTCAGGCGCAGCGCGCCGTTCGACTTGCAGTCGTAGTGGAAGAAGAACAGACCTACTTCGCCGTGCCGCGCGTGCCCGTCGATGGAGATCTCGTAGCGCAGCGTCTCGCCGATGGCGGGCAGCTGGCCGTGAAAGGTCAGTTCGCAGCCGAGCAGCCGATAGACGCGGTCACCGCGGTTGTGGAGGTCGACGCCGAGCCAGCTGATGAGCATCAGGTCGGCCTGGCCCGACTCGATGAGGATGCCGGTGGGCATCCGGCCCTCGTGGAGGTACCACGAGTCCGCGCGGACGTCGGTCTCCGTCCAGATCGTGCCGGTGCGCATGCTGGCGGGCTCGCCGAGCAGGCCGACCACGCGATCGGCCAGCAGCAGCGGCGGCATCGGCATGCGGACCTGCCGCGGGTGCGAGTCCTGGGCCACGAAGGCGGGTCCGAAAATTTCGGAGATACGGCCGCTGGCGTGCACTTCGAGCTGTTCGCGCGTGAACGTGACGGCGGGGATCTCGAGCGTGACCGACGCCTCGTCGTCGAGGGCGACGGCCTCGACGATCTGCACCTCGGGCTCCGCCGTGGGCACGGCCGTGGCCGCGAACGTCACGGGCTCGAGCTCATCGGCTCCCGTGGCGATCAGGTGATGAATCGCCAGTTCCTGCACCTGCAGCAGCGCGTGCTGGCAGTTGCTGAGCGCGACGAGCGCGGCCACGTCCATCGAGGTTTCGAACACCGGCGCCGGCATCTCGTGGTGCTCCCAACCCGCGGCTTCCCACGTCGCCTGTTCCATGCCGACCGGCAGCAGGCGATCGGGCAGTGCGGGCGCGACGGCGGGCGGCGTCGGCATCCGCAGCACCGCAGCCGGCCGGGCATCGAACGCCGGCAGCGCGCGGTGACCGGGCAGCGTGATCACGCCGTCGCTGGTTCCAGGCGTGGCGTCGGCGGACGGCGGCAGCAGCCGCAGGTCGGCCATCTGCGCGTTCCACCATGCCGCGTCGACGGTGTATCCCGCGTTGGCGACGGTGGTCAGCGCCTCGGCCGCCTCGCGAATCGTGCCGCGCGTGCCATCGACGGCGCACGCCACGTGCGGCTGGTCACCGAGAATCTCGCGAATCCATCCCGTACAGGCGTTGCGCGGTCCCAGCTCGACGAAACAGCGGACGCCGTCCTCGTGCGCCTGCTTGACGGTGGCGTCGAAGATCACGGTGTGGCGCGCCTGCTCGGTGAGCATCTCGGCGCAGCGGTGCGCCGTGGGCGCAAACGATCGATTCACCGCATTCGCGTAGAGCCGAGGCGTGGTGATCGGTTGCGTGTCGCGGTGGTGCACGCGGTACCAGGTGTCGGCAAACGGCTCGAGCTCGGGGCAGTGCACCACGAGGTCGTGGTTGATTGGCACGGCCCGCGCGCCCAGCGATGACACCAGCTCGCGGCAGGCCGCGTCCTCGCCGCCGATGACGACGTCGGTGGCGTGGTGGACGATGAGAAGCCGCACGCGCGGCCGCGTCGCGAGGGCGGAGCGAATCGCGTCCACCGGGTGCGTGACGCGGTAGCAGCGCCAGTCCGGCGTGGCGTCTTCGTCGAGCGACCACGCGGCGCGCAGGGTTTCGTAGTCGCCCGCCAGGTGCTCGTCGTACATCCCGGAGCGCGAGACGTCGGCGAACAGATCGTCGGCGTCGGTCCACGCGCCGGTGGCCAGCAGCGCATTGGTCTCGCCGCTCGACAGGCCGAGGCACGCGCCTGGCACGAGACCGACGCGGCGCAGCAGTTGCGCGTGCGCCTGGCTGACCATGGTCGCCAGCTGCAGCTGGTCGATCAGCGTCAGCGCGCTCTGTCCCATCAAGGCCGGCAGCAGCGAGGTCAGTCGCGGCGCCATCGCCCGGAGGGCCGAGCCCAGTTCGGGGAATGCGCGCAGCAGCTGCCGCCCGGCGCCGGGGTAGGCGGCCGCGGCGCCGGTGAACACCCAGGCCACTTCCGACGCCGGCCGCGCGGCGTCCGTTCGGTTTGCCGTCTGCCGGCTGCCGTCTGTCGACCGCTCGGCCGCGGCGTCGGGGAGTCGGGGCGCCTCTTCGGCGAGGCCCTGCACGCGTGGCGCGCGAATCTCCCAGCCGTGCATCCGCAGGTGACGGTCAGCCGCAAGCCACGGATCGGCGGGGCTCGCCGGACTGAGCGCGTGACGACAACAGAGCGCGGCCACCGCAAGCTGCAGCAGTTCGTGCGCCGCGCCGGCATCGGACCACGGCAGCGTCGGCGTGGTGGTCGGGGTGTCGTCGCTGGTCGCGGTGAAGGTGGCGAGCACCTCGCGCGCGCCGGCGCTGCGCGCGGGCATCAGCAGCAGGAGCACCGCAGTGTCGGCGCGCGACGGATCGTCGCCGAACGCGCCGCCGCTGGCATCGACGGCGCCCACCAGCGCGGCATCGAGCTCGCCGCGCGAGATGGCGTCGGCGGCCAGTTCCATCGCCTGCCGGCCGGAGGCGAAGCCATCGCTCACGACCAGGCCCGGCCCACGGGCATCGAGCGCGCTGTTCAACCGGTTCGCCGGCATGTTCGGCATGGTCCCGACCACGCCCGCGGCCTGGAGGGCCGGCACTACGGCGTCGCGTTCCGCCTCGCGGCAGGGGCGTCCGAGGAACTGCTCCAGGCGCCAGCGGCAGCCGTGGCGCGCACCTGCCGGATCGATGTCGGTGCCGACGAACACGCCCACGCGATCGCGATCCAGGCCCTCGAGGTGCGGGCGCATCGACTGCGCCGCACGCAGCAGCATCAGCTGCTGCGGCAGCGTCTGCTGGAGATCCGCGGGCGGGAAGCCAAGACCCTTGAGGCCGAGCTGCAGATCGCTGATGCGGCGCGTGGGGCCGTCGAGACCGAGCAGCACCCGGAGCGTCGCTGTCGTGTCCGGCGCCGCGCCCACCGCCACCTCGCACGCGACCAGCGCCAGCGCGTGACGGCGAGGCTCGGCCAGCGGCTTCTTCCTGGCGCGGCCGCGCGGTTTCTTGACCAGCTCCGCCGCGACCTCGGGACCGTCGATCACCGCGTGCGCGTTGCAGCCGCCGAACCCAAAGGCGTTGATCGCGGCCCGCCGCGGACCTGTGCCCGGCTGCCACTCGGCGGCGACGGCCGGCAGGAGCAGGGCGCTGCCGGCGAGCGCCTCCATCGGATGCTCGATGCTCACCTGGGGCGCCGCGGGCATGGTGTCGTGCTCGAAGGCGCCGCAGATCTTCAGCAGGCCGGCGCCGGCGCTGGCCGTGATCAAGTGTCCGAGCTGCGCCTTCAGCGAGCCGAGCTGCAGCGGATGATCCTCGCCGAACACCGCGCGGACGCTGAGCATCTCCTCGCGATCGCCCACCGCCGTTCCGGTGGCGTGGCACTCGAGATACTCGACGCTCGCCGGCGACACCCCCGCGGCCGCATAGGCGGCGCGCACGGCGCGCTGCTGTCCCGAGGTGGTGGGCGCGAGCAACCCGGGGCCGCGCCCATCGTTGCTGAGGCCGACGCCCCGCACGACGCCGTAGATGCGATCGCCGGCGGCGACCGCGTCATCGAGCCGCTTCAGCGCGAGCACGGCGGCGCCTTCCGCGGGCAGCAGCCCGTCGGCGAGCGAGCTGAGCGGCGAGCTGCGGCCGCTGCGGCTGAGTGCGCCGAGGGCGGTGAAGCCAATGTGGAGGAAGAGGTCGTCGGCGGCGTTGAGGCCGGCCGCGACCATCAGGTCGGCGCGCCGCGACTGCAGCGCGTCGCAGGCAATCTTCAGCGCGTAGAGACCGGAGGCGCAGGCGGCGTCGAGCGCGATCCGCGGGCCGTCGAGGCCGCAGGCGGCCAGGGTCCAGTGCAGCGCGCCGGTCTGTCCGGACAGCGCCGGGCTGTCGGCATCGAGATCACCACACCAGCGGCGGGCGGCGACGTCGGCGAGCGCCCGCGTGGCATAGCCGAGCGTGCCGACCACGAGGCCGGCGCGCGCGCCGCCATCCATCCCGAACGACGCCTCGGTGAGCGCCTCACGCGTGGCGTGAATCAACCATCTCCAACCGACCGGCAGCGCCGCCAGCCGCTCGGGCGGCACCGCGAAGCCGTCGGGACGCCACAGCGCGTCGAACCCGCTGACGTATCCGCCGCGGGCGCAGGCGCTGGGCTCGCGCGGATCGCCGCACACGTCGGCGGGATGCAGGCCCCACATCGCCTGCGTGCTGGGGCCGGTGAGGTCGTCACGCTGGCGGACGCGCGTCCACAGCCCGCCGGGATCGAGCGCGCCGGGCAGCACGCATCCGCGTCCGACGATGGCGATGGCGACTGGCGGCGTCATGACGCGTGCACGTGCATCACGATGCCGTCGAGCGAGAGCAGCGGGCGGCCGGTGGCGAGATCGGTGAAGAGCGCATCGCCGCTCAGCCGGTAGGCGTTGTCGCGGCGGCACTGCACCGTGCAGCCGACCTCACCGTGATCGGGCCACGGCGCCCACGCGCGGCAGCGGCCGATGCCGGTCGGCAGGCTGGCGCGTCCGTCCTGCGCCACCCCCCACAGCCGCAGCAACTGGAGCGCGCCATCGAGCGCGGCGGGATCGAGCTGCCACTGCGCCGGCCAGCCCATCGCGCCGGCCGTCGCCAGCCGGGCGCTGATCGTGTGCTCGCCGCAGTGCAGCACTTCGCGAATCACCTGGAACGCGGGGCCATGGAATAGCGCCGAGGCGTAGGGATGCAGGCAGGCGTCCGGCAGCGCGGTGCCGTTGACCGCGGCCGGCGCGGGAACGGGCGGCGGTTCGCCGTTCACCGAGACCAGCTCCGCGCGATAGGCGGGCCGGCCCGAGGGGTGCGTCAACGTGCTGACGATGCCGCGGCCCGATGGTGAGGCGTCGCTGTGCATCTCGAGCTCGGCGGAACCGTCGGCCAGCACCAGACCCTGCAGCAACTGCAGATCGCGCAGCTCGCACGCCAGGCCAAGCGTGCGGCGGCCCTCGCCGAGCAGCGTGTCCAGTGCCATCGTCATCGGCAGCACCACCGAGTCGCCGATGCGGTGGTCCTGCAGCACCGGCAGGGCGCTCACTTCCACGCGCACCCGCTCGCGGCGCGCGTCGCGCATCTGGTCGAGGCCGCAGCCGATGATCACTTGCGTGCTGACGCCACTCCGGAGCTCGTCCACGAAAGCCTGCGCCCCCGCGTCCTGCGGAATCAGGCTGATGCCGCGCGCGGTGAAATGCTTGGCGAGCGATTCGGTGACCATGCCGCCGTCCCACGGGCCCCAGGCGATGCTCACCACGTGGCAGGCATCGCCGCGCCGCGCCTGCTCGTCCACCGCCAGCCGATCGAGCGTGGCGTTGGCGGCGGCGTAATCCGACTGGCCGGGATTGCCGCTGTGCGCGGCCACCGACGAGAAGAAGCAGATGTGCTCCAGCGGATCGCCGCCACAGGCATCGAGCAGCGCCCGCACGCCATCGAGCTTCGGCCGCAGCACGCTCTCGAACTGTTCGCGAGTCTTCTCGCCGAGGCGCTTGTCGGCCAGCACCCCCGCGCCATGAACCAGCCCGCGGATTGGGCCCCACACCTCGCGGGCGGCGGCCACCGCGCGGCCCACCTCGGCGGCGTCGGCCACGTCCACCGGCTCGTAGCGGACCTCGGCGCCGGCCGCCTCGATGCCGTCAATCGTCGCGCGAATCTCGCGCTGCGCCAGGATCGAACTGACCCGGCGGCCGATGGCGCGCAGATCCGGCTTGCCGGCGGCCTGTGCGATCAACGCCCGCTTCAGCGCCGCCTCGTCGGTGATGCCCTGGCAGGCGACCGGCTCGTCCTCGAGCGGCGTTCGGCCCATCAGCACGATGCGGCGAGCGCCGGCCCGCGCCAGCGCGAGACCGCAGGTGGCGGTCACGCCGCGGGCGCCGCCGGACACGATCCACGGTCCCTCGGGCAACGGCCGGACGACGTGACCGATGGTTTCCTCCACGCGGGTGCAGATCGCGCGCTGACGTGCGAGCCGCACCTCGCGCTCGACGCCACCGTGCGCGAGCTCCGCCGCCGCGGCCGCCAGCGGCTCGACGTCGTCAGCCACGTAGATGCACTTCCACTCCGCGGTCCACTCGAGCGCGGCGGTCTTGACCAGGCCGGCGACGCCCGCGGTGTCCACGCGGTCGCGGAGCACACCCAGCACCAGGCGCGGTGGGGTGGACCGTGAGGCGAGCGCGGTGAGATGCGTGAAGGCGGCGCGCACGGCGTCGGCGCCGAGGCCATCCGCGAGGACCACCAGGTCGGCGTCAGCAGGGTCGGCAGGCGACAGCGTCACGCCGTGGGCCGCCAGTGCGCTGATGAACGCGGACGCCGCTTCCGAAGTCGATCCGGCCACGCCCACCGTGCGGCACGAGCCGAGGGCAGGGAAAGCCGTGCCTGGGGCGGCGAGTGGCAGCCACTCGACCACCCGGCGCTCGACGGCGGAGACGGCCGCTGACCCGGAAGCTGCTACCGGGTCGCGGCCTGCTGAGGGTTTGCCGGAGAGCCCTCCAGCAACGCGAGCAGGTCACTGATGCGCCGGACGTCTGCCGGCGACACCTTGCTCGAGTCGAGGCCGGGCACGCGTTCGTTCACGGCGGCGAGAATCTCGACGCGCTTGATCGAGTCGATACCGAGGTCGGCTTCGAGATCCATTTCCGCGGCCAGGGCTTCCACCGGATAGCCGGTCTTTTCCGCGATGATCGCCAGCACGGTGTCGGCCGACGCCACCGCGGGCGCGACGGCGGGTGTCGCCGCTACGGGTGCGGGTGCCGGAGCCGGCGCGGGCGGTGGAGGCGCGGGCGCCTGGACGGCCGTCTGCACGGGCGCGGGCCGGGGCGCGGCCACCGCCTGCGGGGGCGGCTGCAGGACGGTTCGCTGTTGCGGTGCCGGTGCCGGCTGCGACACCGCCACCGGTGCCGGCGCGGCGGCCAGCACCATCGTCTGGACCGGCTGGGGTGCGGCCATCTGCAACGCCGCCGGGGCGACGTTCGCAGCAGCGCCGCCGAGGCCGCGCAGCGTCATGCTGTAGCTCTCGAGCAGGGCCTGCTGCGTGAGGCGCTGGGCTTCGAGGATCTGGGCGCGCATATCGTCGCTGCGCATGACGACGGGAACAGTGGGCAGGGAAGTGTCTGACATGCTCTTTCGATCTCTCGCGGTTGGGAGCGCGGCCACGGGCTGTCGCACGGCGGCGACAGGCCCCACCTTTGGCTCAGGGGTCACGGTGGACGCAGCCGGGCCCGAAGGCGCGGCAACGGACATGGAGGCCGCTGGACGTGGAGCGGCGACGGATGCCGCCGCCGGCGCGTGCGCCGCGGCCACGGGCGCAGCAGCGCCACGAGCCGCCAAGGCAGCGGACGACGGTGGATAGGGCTTGCCGAGATTGGCGCCGCCGACCATCACCACGGCGGGCCCCTTCGGCGGCGCGGCGGCCGGCAGCGTCTCGCCGAACGACGCGTGCAGCTGATCGAAGCGAAGCGGCAGGCCGAGCGTGGCGAGCTCGGCGATGGCGCCCCACCACGAGCGCAGGCCGTGACGGCCCGCGGTGTCGAGCGAGATGGCGACGTGAGGACGATCAGCCAGGCACTTGCCGGCCAGGCCCGTCAGCACGCTGCCGGCGCCCACTTCCAGGAATACGCGGCACCCGTGCGCATAGAGCGCATCGATGCTCTCGCGGAACCGCACCGGCTCGGCGAGCTGTCCCGCGAGCTGCGCCTTGATGGCTTCGGGCTTGGCCGGATAGGGCTCCGCCGTACCGTTGGCAATCACAGGAAGGCGTGGAGTGGCCACGGCAGACTTGCGCACGTCCGCGGCGAACGTGTCCGCGGCTGGCGCGACGAGCGGCGAATGGAACGCCGCCGCTACCTTCAATGGCTGGAAGCTGAGCCCGGCGCTGGTCAGGGCCTTTTCGATCTTCTTCAGGCTCTCGACCGGGCCACTGAGCACGGCCTGCTTCGGGTGATTGTCGTTGGCGAGGACCAGGTTCGCGTCGCCGTGACGATCGACGATCGCCCGAACGGAGGCGGCGTCGCCGGCTACCGCGAGCATGCTCCCCAGTCGGCCGGCGCCGGCCTCCTCGCCCGATCCGCACGCTTCCATGGCCAGGCCACGGGCGCGCGCCAGTCGCAGCAGCGTGTCGGCATCGAAGACGCCGGCGGCGTGGAGCGCCACGAGTTCGCCGAAGCTGTGGCCGGCCGCGGCGGCGGGCCGCACACCCAGCCGATCGAGCAGCGCGAGCTGCGCGAGGCTGGCCGCGGCCAGGGCCGGTTGCGCGGCGCTGGTCGCGCGCAGTCGCGCCTCCTGCGTGCGCAGGGCTTCCGGTTCGAACGCCGGGCGCGGAAAGACGATGTCGCCGAGGTGATCGGCGCCGTCCACGACCGGCAAGGCGGTCACGGCGCGCTGCCACGCCTCGAACGCGTCGGGAAAGGCGACGGCGAGGTCGCGGCCCATCCCGACGTACTGACTGCCCTGACCGGGGAACAGGAACGCCACCGAGTCGGCGCTGGCGGCCGCGCCACGCCGCACGACGCAGTGCGAGGAGCGAGCCAGGGCGTCCGAACCCTTCAGGAGGTCCGCGGCCTCGGCGCAGGTGGCGGCCAGCTGCCCCAGTTCCGGCACCACGATCGCGACGCGGATGGCCGCATCGGGCGAGAAGCTGGCGTGCGTCTCCCGCGCCAACGTCGCGAGCTGCGTCGCCGTGCCGAGCCTTGCCGGCAGTGCCGAAATCTCCGCCCGCAGCGTGGCCGCGTTGCTGCCCGAGAACAGCAGCAGCCGCACCGACGATGCGTCCAGGCGCGGCGCGGTCGCCGCCCCCCGGTACTCTTCCATCGTCACGTGGAAGTTGCTGCCGCCGAAGCCGAAGCTGCTGACCGACGCGCGCCGCGGGTGATCGGCGAGGTGGAACCACGGCCGGGTGGTCGTATTCAGGTAGAACGGGCTGGTTTCGAGCTGCAGCGCCGGGTTCGGCCGCTGCACCTTGATGGTCGGCGGCAGCGTGCGGTGATGCAGCGCGAGCACCGCCTTGACCAGGCTCGCGGCGCCGGCCGCCGCCTTGGTGTGGCCGATCTGCGACTTCACCGAGCCGAGCGCGCACCACTGGGTGCTCGACGGCGCGGCCTCGGTGAACACGTCGCGCAGCGCCGCGAACTCCGCGGCGTCGCCGGCCACCGTGCCGGTGCCGTGGGCCTCGACCAGTCCCACGGTCGTCGGCGAGTAGCCGGCGTCGTCGTAGGTGCGGCGCAGCGCCATCGACTGCCCCTCGGGCCGCGGCGCGTAGACGCTCTTGGCCCGCCCGTCCGAGCTGCTGCCCAGGCCGCGCAGCACGGCGTAGATGCGGTGCCCGTCACGTTCGGCGTCCTCGAGACGACGGAGCGCGAGCATCGCGACGCCTTCGCCGAGCATGGTGCCGTCGGCCTGGTCGCTGAACGGGCGGCAGTCGCCGGTGAGCGACAGCGCCGGTGTCTGCGAGAAGCAGAGGAACATCAGCACGTCGTTCAGCGCGTCGACGCCGCCGGTGAGCACCGTGTCGGCGCGGCCGCTGCGCAGCTCGCCCATCGCCATCGACAGCGCGGCCAGCGAGCTGGCGCAGGCGGCGTCGAGCGCGCAGTTGGTGCCGCCCAGGTCGAAGCGGTTGGCGACGCGGCCGGCGATGACGTTGCCGAGCAGTCCGGGGAACGTGCTTTCCTGCCACGGCACGAACTGATCGGCAATCGCATCGCACGCGCGATCGATCGTCGCCTCGTCCATGCCCGAGCGCCGCAGGCCTTCGCGCCACATCGGGCGCGCCATGCGTCCCGACATGTGCGCGACGAGCTGGGTGGTGGCGGCGGCGCCGAGAATGACGCCGGTGCGCTTCCGATCGAAGCGCGGCGTCAGCCCGTTGTCCGCGTCGGCCAGGCAGCGCTGCGCGATCAGCAGCGCGAGCAGTTGCGCAACGTCGGTGCTGGGCAGGCTCGACGGCGGCAGGCCGAAGGCCAGCGCGTCGAACGGCTGCGGCGGCATGAAGCCGCCGCGGCGCCCGTAGGTCTTGTCCTTGGCGCGGGGCGTCGGATCGAAGTAGTCCTCGATCCGCCAGTGCTGCTCCGGCACGTCACTGAAGCAGTCACGAGCCTCGACCAGGCTGTTCCAGAATCCGGTCAGGTCGTCGCTGCCCGGCAGCAGCGAGGCGAGCCCGACCACGGCAATCGGTGAACCCGTCACGCGTGCGACTCCAGCGGGAGAGGTGAATGGCGAAGCGCCTGGTCCGGCAGCGAAACGCCGGCCGTGCGCAGGTGGTGCGCTCGCGTCAGCCGCACCGCGCCAGCGAGCAGGTTGAGGCCGATGGCCGCCACCGTGCGCTCCGACGCGTCAGCCAGACGCGTGCCTGCCGCCCAGGCGTTGAACGCGCCGGTGGCCGGCCCACACCAGATTTGATAGTCCTGTTGACGGTTCGACGCGCCCTCGCGCGCCCACCGGTTCGAGTTCCCGAGATACCAGCGGAAGACCAGCGCCATCCGGTGATGCGGATCGCGCGCCGCGCGTTCGAGCTGCGCGGGCTCCCGTCCCGACCAGAACACCTCGCACTCGCGCCAGATCTCGTCCACGCTCGCGCGCAGGATCTCGCGTTCCAGCTTCTGCCGCGTCTCGGCCGGCAGCGCGTCCAGGCTCGGATACTCGCGATAGAGCTCGTAGAGCCGCTTGGCCCGCTGCGCGAACAGGGTGCCGCGGCGCAGCACCTGCACCTCGATGCCCAGCTCGAACATGTCGGCCGCCGGCGCCATGGTGACGTCGGCCAGTCCGGCGAGCGCCAGCATGGCGCGTGCGGCGTCCGAGGTGCCGCTCTCGATCGCCACCTGGTTCACCGATCCGGTGACGACGTAGTCGGCGCCCAGCGCGAAGGCCGCGGCAATGGCCGCGGGATCGCCCAGGCCTCCCGCCGCGCCGATGCGCACGGGTCGCGGCCAGCCTCCGGGCGGGGTGAGCTCGTCGCGCAGCTGACGGATGACGGGCAGCAGCACCAGCAGCGGCCGGCGATCCGTGTGCCCGCCCGAATCCGCCTCGCACGTCACATCGTCGGCCACTGGCAGGAGGGCGGCGAGCCGCGCTTCCTCGGCGGAAATGCCGCCGCGGGCGGCGAGGTCGGCCAGCAGCGCCGGCGGTGGCGGCTGCAGGAAGTGACGCGCCACTTCGGGCCGGCTGATCTTCGCCATCACACGGTTCGGGCGATGGATCCGGCCGTAGGCATCGCAGTACAGGCCCGTCGCCGCATAGCGGACGATGGCGGGCGAGAGGCTCATGAAGGCGGAGGCCTCGATCCGGCTGACGCCGCGGAGCAGGTAGGCGTCCACGAGGGCGTCTTCGAGCGCGGGCTGATCCGGCGAGTGAATCAGGTTCGCGCCCCAGGCGGCGTCGGGGCGGTCGGTCAGCCGGCCGATGATGGTGTCGAGGTCGCGTTCGACCCGTTCCAGGCTCAGGCCGCCGGCGCCGTAGAAGGCCAGGAAGCCCGCGCCACTGGCGGCGCAGACCAGGTCCACCGAGGCGATCCCGGTGGCCATCGCGCCGGTGACGTAGGCAAAGCGGGTCCCGTGTTCTTCGCAGAACGTGCGGTCACCCAGCCACTCGGCGTGGACTGGCGGCAGCAGCGCGTGCAGGGGGTAGCTGCCAGGCACCGGCGAGGCGCTCACGTGCCCGCCAAAGGCCACGCCCAGGCGCGACGGGTCGCCGTCGAGTCCGCCCACGACCCAGACGGGTTCATGGCAACGCTCCAGGGCCGCAAGCACACCGGCGGCCCCACTCTCTGGAACGTCGTATTCGGCTGGGATCCAGTACCCGGGGATTGAGGGCATTCAACTTCTGGCCGGAAGGGACGTTGGACGATCGAACGACCACGGCCCGGGGCTCTGTAAGGTAACACGGCTATTGCCCCAAACACCACGTCCGGAACGCCAAACTGCGCAGCGGGCCGGGCAAGCCCGTCGGTGGTTTCACGATGGCCGGCGTCGGCCTGGAGTAGAATTCGGGGTCGTCTTCATTCCGAAGTGAGATAGCCCCTCCTTATGGCCGACGCGCCGACACCAGCGCAGAAGAAGCCCAACCCGTTCGATCGTTCGCTCATCGAAGGCCCCATCGGACCCGCCGTCTGGAAGCTGGCGTGGCCCACCATGGTTCAGAACGTGATCGCCGGGCTGCAGGGTGTGGTTGACCACATTCTGGTGGGTAACCTCATCGGTTACACCGCGAATGCGGCCATCGGCATCAGCTGGCAGATCTTCCTCGTCGTCATTGTCTTCATGGCCTCGCTGTTCACCGGCCAGGCGGTGCTGGTGGCCCGGTTCGTGGGCGCCTGCGAGCCCGAGAAGGTGAACCGCACGGTCTATCAGGCGTTCCTGACCGCGGTGGCGATGTATTCGGTGATGGGGCCGCTCGGCTACTTCCTGGCCCCCTACCTGCTGGACATGATCAACGCCGCGCCGGACGTGAAGGCGCAGGCGCTGCCGTTCCTGCGCATCAATTTCATGTTCAGTATCGGCATGCTGCTGTTCTTCATGCTGAGCTCGGCGCTGCGGGCCGCGGGCGACGCCCGCACGCCGCTCCGGCTGGGCGTGACGATGACCTTGCTCAACCTGGTCCTCAACCTGATTCTGGTGCCGAAATATGGGACGACCGGATCGGCCATAGGCACCGTCATCGCCTCGAGCACCGTCAGCTTCGTCGCGCTCTACCTGCTCTTCAAGGGCAGGCTGATCGTCAAGTTCTCGCGGCACATGGACTTCCAGCCCGACTGGATGGTCATCCGATCGCTGTTCCGCTTCGGGCTGCCGACCGGCGTCCAGGGCATCGCCATGAACCTGGCCGGCGTCACGCTGCTGCGGTTCATCGGCGGGCTGGAGCAGAGCGCCGCGGCCCAGGCCGCCTACGCCATCGGCTACACCGAGCTGTTTTCGCTGATCACCTGGACCTCGGTCGGGCTGATGGGTGCCGCCGCCACGGTGGCAGGGCAGAATCTCGGCGCCAATCAGCCGGAACGCGCGATCCAGGGCGTGCACGCCGCGTGCAGGATCGGGCTGTGGGTGGCCACCGTCGTCGGGGTCGCCTTCATGGTGGCGCCGCACTTCCTGCTGGCGCTGTTCGGCGCCACCGAGGCCGAAGTGGCGCGCCTGGGCGAGGAGCTGCTGCGCTACCTGGCGATCTCCGGCTTCTTCATCACCGTCGCGCTCACCTATACCGGGGGCCTGCAGGGCACCGGCGACACGCGCAGCCCGCTGTTCATCACCCTGGCGTCGCAGATTGCCGTGCCGATCGGCATGTGCACGTTCATCCAGAGCACGCGGCCGCTGGTGGCGTCGGATATCTGGCTGGCGATCGTCCTGGGGCACTTCACGCGTGCGGTGCTCACCGTGCTGCGCTTCCGCCAGGGCCGCTGGCGCCAGATCAAGGTCGAGATCGAAGGCGCGAGAGCCTGAACTTTGAACTTCGAATGTTGAACTGACGAGAGGAATCACCCATGACCGATGTCCTTGCCGCCCGCCGCCGGGTCCCGCGTCCGCAGAACGACCCGAACCTCACCTATCGTCCCGGCTCGCCCGAACGCGCCGAGCTGAAGTCGCGGCTCGCGGCGATGTCCGCCGAGCGCATCGAGATCCCGGTGATCATCGGCGGCAAGGAGATCCGCACCGGCAACACGGCGTCGGTGGTGATGCCGCACAAGCACGGGCACGTGCTGGGCACCTGGCACAAGGCCAGCGCGGATCACGTCCGCCAGGCCGTGGATGCCGCCCTCGAGGCGCGCCGCGAGTGGGCCAGCTGGCCCTTCGAGGACCGCGCCGCGGTGTTCCTCCGCGCGGCGGAACTGCTCACCACGACCTGGCGCCAGACGCTGAACGCGGCGACGATGCTGGGGCAGTCGAAGACCGCGTATCAGGCGGAGATCGACGCGGCGTCGGAACTGGTGGACTTCTGGCGGTTCAACGCCGCGTTCGCTGAAGAGCTGATCAGCGAGCAGCCCGACAGCTCGCACTCCACCTGGAACCAGATGGAGTACCGCCCGCTCGAGGGGTTCATCTACGCCATCTCGCCGTTCAACTTCACGGCCATCGGCGGCAACCTGTCGGGCGCGCCGGCGCTGATGGGCAACACCGTGGTCTGGAAGCCGGCGGCGACGGCGATCCTGGCCAATTACTACACCTACAAGCTGCTCGAGGCCGCGGGCCTGCCGCCGGGCGTGATCAACTTCGTGCCGGGCGATCCGATCGAAATTTCGAACATCCTGCTCGATCACCGCGAGCTCGGCGGGGTCCACTTCACCGGCAGCACCGCGGTCTTCAACAGCATGTGGCAGCGGGTGGGGCAGAACCTCGGCAGCTACCGCAGCTATCCCCGTCTCGTCGGCGAAACCGGCGGCAAGGACTTCATCGTCGTGCACCCGTCGGCCGATCCGCAGGAAGTGGCGGTGGCGGCGGTGCGTGGCGCGTTCGAGTTCCAGGGGCAGAAATGCTCGGCGGCGAGCCGCATGTACGTGCCGCAGTCGAAGTGGCCCGACATCCGCGACCGGATGGTCGGCATGATGCAACAGATCCGCATGGGCGACGTGCGCGACTTCCGCAACTTCATGGGCGCGGTGATCGACGAGAAGTCGTTCACCAAGATCAGCGGCTATCTCGACGATGCGAAGAAGAACGCGCGCGTCATCCACGGCGGCGGCTGCCGCGGTGACGAGGGCTATTTCATCGAGCCGACGCTGGTGGAAACGTCCGACGCGGGTTATCGCCTGCTGTGCGAGGAGATCTTCGGGCCGGTGCTGACGGTGCATCCGTACGAGGACGCGAAGTGGAGCGAGACGCTATCGGTCGTGGACCGGACCTCGCCCTACGCGCTCACCGGCTCGGTGTTCGCGCGCGACCGCGCCGCGGTGCGCGAGGCGTCATCGGTGCTGCGGAATGCCGCGGGCAACTTCTACATCAACGACAAGCCGACCGGAGCGGTGGTCGGCCAGCAGCCCTTCGGCGGCGCCCGCGGCAGCGGCACCAACGACAAGGCGGGCTCGAAGATGAACCTGCTGCGCTGGGTGTCGGCGCGGACGATCAAGGAGACCTTCGCGCCGCCGACGGCGTTCGACTACCCGTTCATGGCGGAGGAGTAAGGGCAAGATCGCTCCGCTGCTTCTACCAGCGGAACAGTCTCGTCACCTTCACCACGAGGCTGCGGTTCTGCAGCGGCGGCGGGAAGCCGCCCTGGTCGGTGGTGCGGCCGTCGGTGTAGACCACGAACAGCTCGCTGCCCGGCTGGTACTCCCAGCGGAAGCGGGCGTTGGTGCTGGCCTGCTCGTTGGCCGAGGTGTACTGCAGGAGCGCCGATACGAACATCCGCGGCGTCAGCGTGTAGGTGATGCGCGCGCTCACCAGGTGCGAGTCGCCGGTGCCGTACGGCGTGTCGAAATAGTTCAGGGACACGGTGGGCTCGACCAGGAACTGCGAGCCGAACTCCACCCGGCCGCGCCAGGTCACTTCGTTCAGCGTGCCGTCGTAGAAGCCGCCATTGGTCAGCGTCAGCGTGCCCGAGACGGGACGCTGCGGCGAGAACGAGAACAGCCCGCGGGTCTGGCCGAACTCGTATTCTCCCGGCGGCACGACCACGCCCGTGGTCACGACGAAGGGGACGACCAGCCGCTCGAACTGATTGGAGTACTCGACGGCCCACTGATCGCTCGAGGTGAACTCCATGCGGAAGGCGCCCTGGATCTCGCGCGACTCTGGCGTGCCCACCGTGTTCTCGAAGTAGTCGACACTGCCCTCGTAGAACACCTTGCGGACGCCCTTCCAGTTCTTGGGCCGCGGGCTGTAGCGGGTGGAGCCGTAGGTGCGGGCGAAGGCGGTGCGCCGCAGAAAGCCGATCTCAGGGTTGAACCCGGAGCCCACGTAGGTGTGGTCCACCTGCAGGCCGGTTCGGTCGGCGTTCCAGTTGAACTGCCCGCGATAGCTCTGGCGATCGCCGGCGTCGGGGGCGCTGGTGTCCTCGGTGCCCGCCCAGTAACTGGTGATGGCGAGGTTGTTGTGCGGGTTGAAGGTCGCGTCGACGCCGTAGGCGTAGTTCTCGTCGCCCTTGATGCCGGGACCCCGCCTCGTCGCGATGGCGCCGATGCGGCTGCGGCTGAGGACGTCCTTGTTGAAGCGGAACACCGAGAAGTCGGTCGCCGGCGAGCCGGGGGTCAGGCCCTCTTCGGTGCGCATGTGAACGGCGCCCATCTGGAACGCGTCACCGCGACCCAGCATGCGCGCGCCGGCGAGGATCGGCACCACCGCGCCGCCCTGCAGGCCGATGCGGCGGCTGAAGAACACCACCGGCGTGTTGTTGGTGGGCTGGCTCTGCGTGGCCAGCGGGATGCCGCCGCCGCCCTGATTCGAGCCCGCGCCCGCGAAGTTGAAGACGTCCTGGCCTTCGAGGAAGAAGTCGCGCTTCTCGGGGAACAGCACGCTGAACCGCGTCAGGTTCACCTGCGCTTCGTCGTCTTCCAC
This sequence comes from uncultured Acidobacteriota bacterium, assembly GCA_963721715.1. Classification (GTDB taxonomy): domain Bacteria; phylum Acidobacteriota; class Vicinamibacteria; order Vicinamibacterales; family UBA2999; genus VFZN01. The sequence goes on from CAVRKI010000002.1 coordinate 451,444, forward strand.
CTGGGCGAAGTCGGTGTTGTAGGTGAAGTCGGCGAACAGCGACTGCGTGATGCCCCACTTGGCGTCGACGCCGAACTCCGCGGTCAGGTCGTTGTCGACCGCCGGCGTCGCCAGCTTGTTGGTGGCGTTGGAGCCGAGCGCGTAGGGCTTGATGTCGAGATTGCGGAGCTTGCTCGGGACCTCGAGTCCGACCATCGGTCCCGTGGACGACACCTTCGACAGGCCCCGGCGTCCCCAGGCGAGCGGCACCGGCGAGAGATAGGACACTTCGTTGCGCCACCGCACCATGCGACGGAAGTTGATGCCCCAGCTCGTGGCGCCTTCCTTGAAGCGCATGGAGCGGAACGGGATGACGAACTCGACGCTCCACCCGCCGTCGAAGTTGGCGGCGCGAACATTCCAGAGGCCGTTCCAGTTGTTGCTCGGCTGCTCGTTGGTGACCTGCCAGTCGAACATGCCGCCCTGGGCGTTCGACGAGAACCCGAACGCATTCCGGTGATCGTTGAAGGTGTCGAACAACACCGCGAAGTGGTCGTTGTTGTACATGTTGTTGGCGTCACGCCGCATGTCGCTGGTGACACGGCGTCCGGGCTCGGTTTCCCACAACCGGGCCGACACGTACACGTTCTTCTCGTCGAAGAAGACCCAGACCTCGGTCTTCTCGGTCGAGGGCTTGCCCTCGAAGGGCTCCTGCTGCACGAACTCCCCGAACGGCTTCACGTCCCGATAGACGGCCTCTTCCAACTGACCATCCACGATGATGGGCGAGGGCGCGCGAAGGGTGCGGACGGTCGCGACCCCGTGGGCGTCGCGGACGATGACCTCGGGCAGTTCCGGAACCTGTGCGGACGCGGGCGACGAACAGCACAGCACCGCGCCCAGGACCGCCCAGAGCGGGGTGCGTCGAGCACCTAGGATCATGATTTCCAGCGGAACAAACGCGTGATCGTGACGATGGTCAGGGCCGCGGACGGTGAGGGCCGGCCGTCGGTCCGCGAGTTGTCCAGCACATCGGTGAAGGCATTATACGGTCACTGGCAGCCGTCCTGCATTCACGCCCGCGCGCTTCGCCGGTCGGAGCCAGACCCCTCATGGGCGACCAGCGAACAGCCGACAACTGTTACGAAACTGTCGTGTCGTGATTCGTTTCGGGACATCCAGGAGCGCCGACGAGCTGGCTCGTAGATCCCCGCCTCCCCCTCACGGGCGGGCCCGCACCGCCGCGTCCGATGAGCAACGGCTTCCTTCCCGCCAGAACAGACGATTTTAGTAGATAGATGCGCTGTTATTGAACAGTTAATGGTTATTCTTTGGGTTTCTTTTACGTTAAAGTCTTATAAAAGTGTTTTTAGTCGCATTTGTAGTTCTCGGACCGGAATTTGCTATGGACTGGTCCGAGCAGTCCAAGATGCGCAGTCAACGCGGCTTCACCCTCGTCGAGCTTCTGATCACCCTGGCCATCATTGGTGTGCTTGCCGGTATCGGCATCGGCGTGACGACCACGATCGTCCGCATGACGCGGGGTGAGACCGGGGCGCAGCAGCTCGAGGCGTTCCTGAAGCGGCACCGCGAGCTCGCCATCGCCCGGCGCCGCGACATCGAGGTCTGGTTCCTGCCACCCAACCAGGTGGAGAGCCGCGAGCGCGCGATTCCCAATCCTCCGGCGGTGACCCCCGCTCCCGAAGTGCTCGAACGGGTGACGTTCGAAGGCCGCGTCGAGTACCGATTCTTTGCCGGGCTGCCCGACACGCCGAATCTGTTCGGGGATGGCGCGGAGATCAACCTGGGCGGGGCTACGCCGGTGATGTTCTCGAGCGAAGGGGCATTCCTGGACGCTGGTGGCAACCCCGTCAACGCCACCGTGCTGCTCGGAATCGAAGGCGACCCGCTGTCGGCCACGGCGGTGACCATCCTCGGGGCGACGGCCAGTATCGAACGTTTTCGATGGAACGGTGCGGCATGGGTGAAATGACGACGAACAATCCCGACGTGGGACGCGAGCGCGGGTTCTCTCTACTCGAGGCTCTCATCGCGATGGTGCTGTTGATGGTGGGCCTGATGGCGATGGCCCAGGTGCTCTATGCCGGCCTTTCCATCGCCTCGACCTCGACCCCCAACCTGGTGGCGCGCGAGAAGGCCCGCGAGGCGGTCGAAAGCGTGCACACCGCCCGCGATACTCACACCATCCTGTGGGCGCAGATTCGGAACGTCGCCCCGCCGGCAGGTTGCCCGGCCGGGACCACTGCCGCCGGCGGTGGCGCCTTCACGAATGGCGACCTCGACATGCTCGCCCCGGGTCCCGACGGCCTCGTCAACACCGCGGACGACGACGGCCTGGAAGCGACGCCCGGACCGGACAATCTCCTCGGCACCGCCGACGACGTGCCTCTCGAGGGCTACTCGCGTCAGATCGAGATCTGCGACGTCGATGGCAACCCCGATCTGCGGCAGATCGTGGTGACCATCAGTTACCAGGGGTCGAACGCCTTTGGCCAGCGGCGCCGTCAGTACCAGCTGACGACGCTGATCTCGAGGTTCTCATGAGGAGCCAACGCCGCTCGAATCAGGCGGGCTTCACGCTGCTGGAGCTGCTGGTTGCCATGGGCGTCATGCTTCTGGTGCTGGCGGGGACCACCCAGATCCTGTCGAACGCCATGAGCACGCAGATTGCCGCCAAGCGGATGCTCGACATGAACAGCCAGCTGCGGGCGGCGATGGACCTGGTCCAGCGCGATCTGCTGCAGGTGGGCCAGGGGCTGCCTGTCGGTCGTCGTGTCGGCATTCCCAACGACATCGGCGCGACACCAATCGTTCGCCCCGGGCCGGGTCCCTCCGGCTCCTGTCCTGGTGTGGATACCTTCCCGCTCGACGCCACGATCCCGGCGGTGACCGTTGGCGCGGATGAAGGTCCCCCCATCAACGGCGTGTGCACCGACGTCATCACCATCCTCGCTGCCGACAATCAGTTCGGACCGATTGCCGTCGCCTCGATCGCGCCGAGCGGCGCGTCCGCGGTCATCCATACCCGGGATCCGCTCGGCAATGTCGTGAACATCTCCGACGACCCGGACCTCGCCGGCGACAACCTCCGACCGGGCGACCTGTTGATGCTGTCGAAAGGCACGATGAGCGTGCTGATGCAGGTGACCGACGTCGCCGGGCAGACGGTGACGTTTGCGGCCGGCGGCGGCGATCCACTCGGACTCAACCAGTTCGACGTCGCTCTCGACGTGCAGGGGACGATCAACCAGCTGAAGAACCTGGCGCCGGCGGATCCGGACGTCCCAACGGACGTCAGCATTCCTGCCGATGGCGTCCTCGACCCGGGGCCCTCACAGGCGACGCGCATCCGCATGATCACCTATTTCGTGGACATCGACACCGACCCGCTCGTGCCCCGCCTGGTCCGGGTGCTTGGCGGAGGGCAGCCGAATGCGGTCGGCATGGGCGTGGAAGCGTTCAGGCTGACCTATGACATTTCCAACCAGTCTGACAACCCGACCTCGGTGCGAATGGACGCCGCCGACCTGGGGGGAACCGGGGCGTGCAGTCCTTCGCCCTGCTCGCCGAACCAGGTCCGCAAGGTGAACATCGTGCTGGCGATGAACGCGAGCCGCGAACAGGCCGGGAGCCTGGCCGACCACGGGCGGCAATCACAGAACACGCTCTACACGCAGGTGAGCCTGCGCAGCATGGCGTTCGTGGATCGGTATCGCTGACGGAGACGGACAATGACGCGACGAACGGATGAACGCGGCGTGGCGCTGGTCGCCGCACTGCTCGTGACGATGGTGATCTCGGCGATGCTCGCGGGCTTTCTGGTGATGGTGAATGCCGACCAGGCGGCCGGCGGCATCGAGCGCGACCAGACCCAGGCCTATGCGGGGGCGCACGCGGGGGTGGAGAAGCTGACGGCCGATCTCGGCCAGCTCTTCGCCGGCAACTTCAGCCCCACCGGCGCGCAGCTGGCGGCCCTCACGGCCGGCGCGATGGAGCCGACGCTGCCTCACATTTCGTTCCTGCGTCCTGACGACTCGTCCGGCTATCGCATCACCTTCGAGGACGACAACGGCGACGGGAACCCGGACATCGCCGACCCGAACGGCACCCCGATCGGGGCGGGCCCGTATCAGGGGCTGATCGGCCTGATCACGCCTTATCAGGTCGAAGTGACCTCGCGCACTGCTGGCGCTGCCGAAGTGCGGATGCGGCGCACGATGCAGACGATTGCCATCCCGGTGTTTCAGTTCGGTCTGTTTTCCGAGAACAACCTGAGCTTCTTCGCCGGCCCGAACTTCTCGTTCGGAGGCCGCGTCCACACCAACCAGCACCTGTTCCTGAAGCAGGACGCCGGCGGCACGCTCACGCTTCGCGATCGCGTCACGGCGGTCGGTGAAGTGATCAGGAACCGGCTGTCCAATGGCGTCATCTCGCACACCGGCACGGTCCGCGTCGCCCGCGCGCCGGGGTGCCCGGCCGCACCGACGGCGGCCAACGCCAACTGTTTCAACCTCCTCAACAACCAGGGCAGCGTCGTCGACTCGGTCGGGTCCGCCGCCAACGAGCCGACCTGGACCGACGTGTCGATCGGCACCTCGAACGGGTGGCTGAAGAGCGGCAATACCGGCGCGCGGCGGCTCGACCTGCCGATTGTCAGCGACGGCGCCCTGCCGCGGGACCTGGTCCGGCGCCCGCCCCTCGGCGAGGCCACCAACAGCGCCATCGGCCGGCAGCGCTTCTACAACATGGCCACGCTGCGGATCCTGATGTCCGACCAGCCGGGCGACCTCACGGCCCTGCCAGGCGTGGTGTCGACCGCCGGCGTCAGCCCGGTGCGTCTGGCGGGCGTCTTCAACCCGGATGCGATACCCGGGGCCGTGATCGGGGCCCAGGCGTTTGCTCAATCCACGGGCGTCGCGGCCGACGGCTTCAGGACTCGGCAGTTCGTCGAGAGCATCGACGGCTGGATTCTCATCAACATGCAGGATCGCGCCGGCAACTGGACGGACGTGACGCGCGAGATCCTGAGCCTTGGCTTTTCCGGGCGCCGGCTGTCGAACGGCAACCGCGACCGTGTGAACCTGAACAACAACTGCCTGGATGTCCATCCGAACGCCGTGATCCGCGTGCAGCGCGTGAGGGACAACCTCGCCACGGCCGCCGCGTGCGATACGACGTTCCCGGTTGCCGCGGCACCAACCTTGACCAGCGACTACTGGCCCAATGCCCTTTACGACGCGCGCGAGGGGATGCTGCGGGACGACGAGGCCGCGCGGCCGGTGGCCTCGGCTCCGCTGCCCGCGAACGTGGCCAACAACAACTACCGGCTGTACTGGGGCGGCGTGATGCACTACGTCGAGCTGGATGTCGCCAACCTGCGCAGCTGGCTTCGCGGGACGCTCGGTGTCAGCAGCAACGCCGGATGCATCAACGGTGCCGGGCCCGATACGTGTCCGATGGACGTCACTGGCTTCGTTGTCTATTTTTCCGATCGCCGGGGCAACCGCAACCTGGGCGCCGACGGCGCCGCGGAAGTGGCGTACGACGCCGCCAATGGGTTCGTCTACGCCGACGATCGGGAGAGCGGGGAGTTCGGGTTCGAGGATGTCATCAACCCGAACACCGCGGCGAGCACGCCCAACGGCGTGCTGGACGGCGCGTTCGTGGACGCGCAGGGCGTGAACCGGTGGGCGGAGGACGTCAACGACAGCGGTGCGTTGGACACCTACGGTGGCATCCCGCGCCTGATGCCGCCGGATGCCGGGGTCGGCACGCTGACGATGCTCAGCGTGGCCGCGCCATACACGCCGGCCGGTAACGTCTACAACCTTTACACCACGCCCATCGACCGCAACGTCGCCCGGGTGAATCGTGCCTTCTTCTTCCGCCGCGCGCTCAAGCTGGTGGACGGCGGCCGGGGCAACGTGCCGGCCAATGGCAGCCAGGGCCTGACCGTCGCCGCCGAGAACCCGGTCTACGTGGAGGGGAACTTCAACGCGTGCACCAACGCGGTGCCCAATCAGGGCAACGGCTGGGAGCCCGGCTGCGTGGGCGCGGGTTTCGGCGCCGCGCCCGGTGCCGACCACGTGTCGGCGGCGGTGATTGCCGACGCCGTGACGTTCCTGTCGAACTCGTGGAACGACATCCGCTCGTTCGTCAACCCGCACGCCGTCAGCATCGACGGCTTGACACACGTCGACGCGCAGAGCAACTACGACTCCCGCGAGGCCGTGACCACCTGGTACCGCCTGGCCATCATCGGCGGCAAGGGCCTCAGCTTCACCAGGCCAACCAACAACGCCCGTGACCATCAGGACTTCGGCACTGATGGCGGCGCCCACAACTTCATCCGCTACATCGAGAAGTGGGACGGCACCCTCAACTACCGCGGCTCGCTGGTCAGCTTCTTCTCGAGCGCCCAGGCCGTCGGCACCTACAAGTGCTGCGACATCGTCTACACGGCGCCCACTCGCGGCTACAACTTCGACACCGACTTCCTGACGCCGACGCTGCTGCCGCCGCGGACGCCGATGTTCCGCGACATCAACACCCTGACGTTCCGGCAGATCCTCCGGCCGACGCAGTAGTCTGCCAGCCTCCCGACACCGTCGCCGCCGCCCGGGCCAGGCCCCGGGCCGGCGACCGTGGATCGTGCTATCGTCGGAGCAGGTCATCATGCGCCGACATCACGAAGCCGCTTCCGCCGCCGCGGTCCTCTGGGTGCTCGCCAGCGTGCCCGCTGCCATTGCGTGGACGCAGGCCATCGTCCAGAAGATCACCAGGCGTCCCCGCTAGCCGGCGACTTCGGTCCCGCCAGTTCGCCTGTCCAGCGGGCCATGGCTCTGGTCCCGTGTCCGTGCACCGACCGCCATCGTCCCGCCCAGGCACCCAGACGCGGCCGGAGTCGAGTCGAGCCGAAAGGCGGCTACACTGTCGCTGTGCAGCGGAACCCGCCGGCCGGCGTCGCCGTCTCCTTGTGCGTGAAGCCGCACCGCGCCTTCGCCGCCGTAGCCGCAACGCTGGCCCTCGTGCTGGCCTCTGTCGCCGGCACTGAAGCCCGCCAGTCGCTCCCGGTCGAGCGGCAACTGGCGTTCCTGACCTCAGCGAAGATCGTCGACTCGAGGCCGATCGGCAAGGGCACCACCGGCGCGCTGCGGCTCACGCTGTCCGACGGCTCGCTCACCCACGACGCCTCGTTCCAGCGCGTGGACCAGCAGAACCCGACCGACAACCTCCGCCAGGGGAAGAAGATGGCGGGCGAACTGCGGTTCGTGGATGCCTATCGCTACAACATCGCGGCATGGGAGCTGGCGCGGCTGCTCGCGCTGGACGAGATGATGCCCGCCACCGTCGAGCGCGCGCATGGCGGACAGCGCGGGGCCCTGTCGTGGTGGGTGGACAACGTGCTGATGGACGAGGCCGAGCGCGAGCGGACGCAGGCGATGCCTCCGGGTGGCGGCGCGCTGGACCTCGCGCGCCAGCGCCTGCTCATGCAGGTCTTCACCGAGCTCGTGCGCGACACCGATCGCAACAAGGGCAACGTGCTCTACACCAACCAGTGGCGCGTGATCATGCTCGACTTCACCCGCGCCTTCCGCCTGCAGCCGGAGCTGCGGCTGCCCGACTCGCTGACGCGCTGCAGCCGCGACCTGCTCGCGCGGCTGCGCACGCTCACCAGGGACGACGTGGCGCGCGCGGCGGGGAAGCATCTGACGGGCGACGAGGTGAACGCGGTGATGAAGCGCCGCGATCTGATCGTCCGTCGCTTCGACGAGCTGATCGCCGCGCGCGGCGAAGCCGCGGTCCTGTTCTAGCGCGCTACTCCGGCGCGGGCAGTCCCAGCGATTCCATCAGCGCCCGCATGTCCGCGGGCACCGGCGCCGTCACCGTCAGCGGCTCGTGGGTCACCGGATGGGTGAGCGACACGCGCCAGGCGTGCAGCGCCTGCCGCGGAAACGACGGCGAGGCATCCGCGCGCCCATAGACGGCGTCGCCGACCAGCGGCCAGCCCTTGTGCGCGAGGTGCACCCGGATCTGGTGCATGCGGCCGGTGACGAGCCGGCACCGCAGCACGGAGTACGGTGCCGCCGCGCTGCCCGCGGCGCCATCGTCCGCTCCGGCGAGGCCCGCGCCCGCCCCGCCGGCGCCGGTCACGCCGCCGGCGTCGCCGGGTTCTCCCAGCACTTCGTATTTCGTGACCGCGCGTTGTCCGCCGCGGTCGGTCACCGTCACCTTGCGGCGATCCCACGGGTCGCGATCGAGCGCCAGATCGATGGTGCCGCGAGCCGGCACCGGCCGGCCGTGCACGACGGCCAGATAGTCCTTCTGGATCCGCTCCGCCTTCATCTCGCGCTGCAGCGCCGCCACCACCTCGCGCCGCTTGGCGACGAGCAGCACGCCGGAGGTGAGTTTGTCGAGCCGCGTCAGCAACGCCGGCGCATCGCCCGAGGGCCAGCGCGCCGCGTGCCACAGCAGCGCGTTGATCAGCGTGCCCGCGGCGTGCTTGTAGGACGGATGCACGACCACGCCGGCCGGCTTGTTGAGCGCGAGGAGGTGGGCGTCCTCGAACAGGACGTCGAGGGGCATCTCCTCGGCGCGTGGCTTGGCGCGGGTGCGGACTTCGCGGGCATCCAGGGTCAGCGTGTCGCCCTCGGCGACGCGCCAGGCGATGCGCGGCGCCGGCGCGCCGTTCACCGTGACGCGGCCCGCGGTGATCCACTTCTGGATCCGCGCGCGCGAGACGCCCGGCTCGTGGCCCAGGTGCCGGAGCAGCACCAGATCGAGGCGCAGGCCGATGTCACCGCGATCCACGGGGACATCGCGCCAGCGCGCCTGATCGCCCCCGCCGGGGCGGACCGCGCCTCGCGTGCGTGCGCGGAGCACGGTCCTCAGCGGCCGACCGTGGCCGACAGCAACTCGACGTCGAACACCAGCATGCCCTTGGGCCCGTTGCTCTGGCCCTTGTAGGCCAGGCGTTCCGGAATCCAGAAGCGCGTCTTCTCACCGGGCATCATCAGCTGCAGGCCCTCGGTCCAGCCCTCGATGACGTCGCCGAGGCCGAAGCTGGCGGTCTGTCCGCGCATCAGCGAACTGTCGAACAGCTTGCCGTCGGTGGTCCAGCCCGAATAGTGAACGGTGACGCGGCTGGTCTTGGTGGGGTGGGCGCCGGCCTTCGCGGCGGGCCGCAGCACCTTGTAGGCGAGACCGGATGGCGTCTTCTGCGCGTCGGCTGGCACGGCGGCGACGTCGGCAGGTGGCTTCTCCGGTGACGGCACGATCTCCAGGAGTTCGACGTCGAACACCAACATGCCCTGTGGCCGGCCGGCCTGGCCGGCGTACGCCAGCTCCTGCGGAATCCACAGGCGGCGCTTCTCGCCGACCGTCATCAGCTGCACGCCTTCGCCCCAACCCTTGATCACCTTGTTCACCGGGAAGGTGCTGGCCGCATCGCGGGCATACGAGCTGTCGAACATCTTTCCGTCCGAGCTCCATCCCGTGTACTGCACGGTGACGAAGTCCTCGGCCGTGGGCTTGCTGGTGCCCGTTCCCGGCTGCAACACCTTGGAGGCGAGCCCCGAAGCCGTCTTCACGGCGTCGGCAGGCGCCTTGGCCACATCGGGCGGCGCGGGCGCGGAGTAGACGGGACGCGCGGGCTGCTGAGCGGCGAGGCTGGCGCCGAGCGCGAGGACCAGGGCAGCGACGAGAGATTCTCATCCCTCTATCGTAGCTGAAGCCCCCAGCTCGGCTCACCTCCACAGTTCACTGGCGTTGAGCGTTCCGTCGGCCCTGACTCCCCATCGTTCGCGCCCGTTCGGTCGACACAGCGAGCGAATCGACCCTCCGCGCAAGTGCGCTGGGGGGTTAGTGGCAGGACTCGGAGCCCGAGTCGGCCAGGCCGCCCTGCACGGCGGTGAACTCCCAGCGGTAGGACGATGGTTGCAGGAGCAGGCGCAACACCCCGAACTGCGCGATGCGGGTCTCCGAATTGGGAGCGACCGTGATGAAGCGATAGAGGTCGGCGCCGCCGGTGCCGGCGACGAACTGGCGGATCCCTCGGTCGGCGGGCCGGCCCTCGGCGGTCTGCTTCGCGAACCGCTCGTAGACGTGGTCGTGGCCGTTCACGATGACGTCGGCGCCGCCGGCTTCGAGCAGGCTGTACATGTCACGCATGGCGGGATTCGGGCCGTTCTGTCCGGAGGTGAAGAGCGGATGGTGCCACACCGCCAGCGTGCACGGGCGGCGCTGCAGGTCCAGCTCGCGGCGGACGAACTCCCACTGCGCCGTGTTGCGTTGCGCCGGCACGTTGGAGTTGAGCATCAGCACTTGCCAGTCGCCGACGAGGATTGAGTAATAGCCGCTGCGGTCGGCGCCGGCCGCGTCGCCGAAGTAGTTGAAAAAGCCCTCGGCGTTCGGCGTCAGGTAGTCGTGATTGCCGGGCACGGCGTGCCAGCGATCGCGGAAACGCCCCCAGGTCGGGTGGAAGCAGTTCTGGAAGTCGGCGGCCGATCCGTTCGGGTAGGCGATGTCACCCGCCAGGAGCAAGGTCCCTGACAGTCGGTCGACCAGCTGGGCCGTGGCCGCTGGTGCGTTCGATCCGCACCAGCCGATGTCGCCGACCACGATCACCTCGGCGTTGCGGTCGCCTATGATCGGGCCCGGGGTCGGCCCGGACGGAGAGCCCCCGCCGCCTCCGCCGCAGGCCATCAGGATCGCTGTCAGGCAGATCCCCAGTGCGAGCGCGGCCGGCGGTCGTCGCGATGAGCCTTCGGTCATGGGACGTTATTTTGTCCAGCTTATCCATACGTGCTACCGTTCCGCCACTACTCTCACACATGGCCTTTTCCACTCATCAGGCGCCGGGGTCCAGGCTCGTGCTCTCGCCGCAGGAGGACCTGGTGGCCGGCGGCCCAGCCGAAGAACTCGAACGCCGCGTGCAGGACCTGTTCCGGCAGGGATACCGCCACGTCGTGCTCGATCTGCGGGGCGTGACCCGGACCGACAGCGCCGGCATCCGCGCGCTGGTACGCGGCCACACGTCCGCGCAGCGGCTGAACCGGCGGTTCACGATTGTCGGCCCGACGCCGAAGGTCACCGCGCTGCTGCAGATGTCGCTGCTCGACCGCGTGCTCGAGATCAAGGAGTCGGTGGCCGAGGCCCGCGACGCCGCGGTGCACTGGGATCGCATGCTCACCGTGGCCGGGGTCCTGATCGTAGGGACGGCGCTGGTGGGCGTCGGGATGGTGTGGCCGGGCCTTGGCATCCAGGGGCCGGCGCAGGGCACCGAAGCCCTCGCCGCGGCTGCGGCCTTGGGCCAGAACGGCCTCAGCCATCCGTTTTTCGAGCTGGCGAAGCTGGTGGCGGCCGCCGTCATCGGCATGCTCGTCACCGTCGTCCATCGTCAGTACCGGAGCGATCGGACGCCGAACCCGACCATGGATCAGGCGCAGGTGCTGCTCTGCATCTCCGGCGCGCTGATGATGATCATCATCGGCAACTCGCTGGCGCGGGCGTTCGGCATCGCCGGCGCCGCCAGCATCATCCGCTTCCGCACGCCGGTCGAGGACGCGCGCGACATCACCATCCTCTTCATCCTGATGGGGCTGGGGATGGCGGCGGGGCTCGGGGCGTTTGCCGTGGCGGGTCTGGGCACGCTGTTCCTGTGCGCCATGCTGCCGGCGCTGAACCTCTTCAGCGAGGACCGGCCGCGCACCATGCTGGTCGAGGTGGTGGCGAGCGGCCGCGAGTTGCCGATGGCGCACATCCATCAGGTATTCGCCGTCAACGGCATCGTGTTCGAGCCGCGCGAGGTGTCGCAGGGCGAGGAGGCGACGGTGCGCTACCTGGCGACGCTGAAGCCCACCGATTCACTCGAGGACCTCAGCGCGCAGCTGATGGGCGATGGCAAGATCGGAATCAAGAATGTCTCCTGGTCGCCGCCGAAGCGCGCCTAGCCGCGCACCGCGGCGCGAGTTCGTGGTGCTCGAGCCGGCCGAGCGCCGCACGGCGATGCTGAAGGTGATCGGCGCGGCCAGGCGCCGGCTGGTGCTGTCGCTGTTCAGGTGCGACGACTTCGAGGTGCTCGACGCCCTGGCCTCGGCGCTGGAGCGTGGCGTGGCCGTGCACGCGCTGCTGACCAAGCGCGCGAAGGGCGGCAGGAGGCGTCTCAAGAAGCTGTGGGAGGCGCTCGAAGAGATGGGCGCGGTCGTCAACTGGTTCGCCGATCCAGTGGTGAAATACCACGCCAAGTACCTCGTGGCTGACGACGGGCCGGCGATGATTGCGACGCTCAACCCCACGCGCAAGTGCTTCACCCGCACCTGGGACACCGTGCTGATCACTCACGACGAAGGCGTCGTGCGGAGCCTGCTGCACCTGTTCGACGCCGATGCCGACGGGCAGCCGGTATCGCTGGGGCGCCGGTTCAGCAGCCGGCTGATCGTCGGGCCGGAGCGCGCCCGCGCCGACGTGCACGAGCTGATCGGCGGCGCCCGCCGCAGCATCCGCATCCTCGATCACAAGCTGTCGGACCCGGAGGTCGTCGCCCAGCTGCGCCAGCGGCGGGCCCAGGGGGTCGCCGTCAGCCTGCTCGGGCATCCGCTGCCGGGGCCGCTCACCGCCCACGGCAAACTGATCATCATCGACGAGGCGCGCGCCGTGATCGGGAGCATGGCGCTCTCCACGCTCAGCCTCGACTTCCACCGCGAGGTGGCGGTGGTGATCGACGATGTGTCGGCGGTGCGGCAGCTGAACATCGCCTACCAGGAGCTCAGCGCGCGCGCCGGCGTGCCGCTCACCCGCCTTCCGGGAGATCAGCCGTGACACCCGCGATGCGACGGTTGGTCGTCGGCCTGGCGTGGTGCGCCGTGTTCGGCACCGGGAGCGCCCATGCGCAATCCACCGAGAAGCGCGGCTTCGTCTGGGACGACCGCCCGTCGATCGTCTTCGGTGAGGACGTGCACGTGGACTTCCGCGCCAAGATGGCGTTCGACTGGCGGGCGTTCGATCCCGACGTCGACGAGGATCGGTACGACCTCAACGTCCTCCGTTTCGGCCTCAAGGGCGAGCTCACCAGGCACTTCGACTTCGAGATCGAGCGCGAGCTGTCGGACGATGCCGAGTGGACCGACTGGAAGGACGTCTACCTCAACTGGGACACGTTCGACACCGCGTCGGTGCGCGGCGGCCGGTTCAAGATGCCCTTCGGCCTCGAGCAGAACTTCGGCCGCACCGACCTCGACTTCATCTACCGCTCGCGGATCTCCACCCAGCTGACGCCGGCGCGCGATCGCGGCGTCATGGTGTACGGGCGCGGGCTGGCTCGCGGCCTGAGCTACGAGTTCGGGGTCTTCAATACCGACGGCGACATCGGCAAGCTCGACGAGCCGCAGTTCGACACCGGAGGGGACGCGCGTCTCGGCCCCACCTACGCCGGGCGGGTGTCCGGCACGGTCCTGCGTCCGCTGGTCGGTCAGGACGCCGCGCTGCGCAGCCTGCGGCTGGGTATCGCCTATACGAACGGCAGGCTGCCGGAAGGCCTGAACAGCCTGCGGGGCGAGACCCCGTACGGCTTCGACTACTTCGAGCCGGTCTACGTGAAGGGCCGGCGGCAGCGGCTCGGCGTCGAACTCGACTGGACGCCGGGGCCGACGTCGTTGCGCGCCGAGTGGATTCAGACGCGCGAGGACCGGCTGGGCCAGGGCCTCGGCGATCGCGATCTCTCCGATGTGCTCGGCACCGGCTGGTACGTCAGTGGCACCTGGATCGTCACCGGCCAGAACAAGGATCAGAACATCAGCATGCGGCGGGCGGTCATCCGCGGCGGTCCGGGGGCAATCGAACTCGCCGCGCGCTACGAGGTGCTGGGCTTCGCCAGCGCCAGCAAGGACGGTCCGCCCGAGCGCAACCCGCGGGCCGACCACATCCTCGAGAACAGCGACCGCATCTGGACCGCCGGCGTGAACTGGTACCCGATGGAGCACATGAAGCTGGTCGGCAACGCGATTCACGAGTCGTTCGAAGACAGCCAGCGCACCCCGAAGGCTGGCGAGACCGGGTTCTGGTCCGGCGTCTTCCGGCTGCAAATCGTGTTCTAGGGGCCTGGCACGATCGCCCGCGATTTGTAGCAGTTTCTGCGTCGAAGGCAGAAACTGCGCTAAATCTGGGGCGATCGTGCCAGGCCCCGTCAGCGCGCCCTGGCGTCCGCGAGGACCGCCTGCGCTTCGGCAATCTGCCGATGGCCCGCGGCCAACCTCCTCTGGCGAATCGCGATGGCCTCTGCGGCGAGGGGCACGGCCTCCGCGGACCGTCCCGCGTTGATCAGGACCTGGCTGAGCGTCAGCAGACTCGTCGCGACTGACGGATGATCAGCGGGCAGAATCCTCCGCACCATCGCCAGCGACTCGCGCGCCAAGGTCATCGCGTCGTCGGTGCGTCCCGCCTTCATCCGCGCCAATGCGAGGATGCCGAGTGTGCCCGCGATCTCCACGTGCGCGGGGCCCAGCACCTTGCGGCGTGTGGCCAGGGCGTGTTCGAGCAGGGTCTCGGCCTCCGGCAGCCGGTCCAGCGTGACCAGGACCCGCGCCAGATTGTGTTCGCCCCGGGCCACTGCCGGATGCTCGTCGCCGAGCGCCTTGCGGCGGATGGCCAGGGCGGCTCGGAACATCGGCTCCGCCGCCCTCGGCTCGCCCTTGTCCTCGAGCAGCGACGCGAAGTTGTTCATCGTGACCGCGGTCTCCGGGTGATCGGGGCCGTAAACCGCCCGCGTAATCTGGAGACTCGCGCGGTACATCGGCTCGGCCTTGTCGTAGGCGCCCATGTCGTGCAGCAGCGACGCGAGGTTGTTGTACGCGGTGCCGACCTGATAGTGGTCGGGCCCGTACACCACCAGGCGCATCGCCAGCGACTCGCGCATGTGGCGCTCCGCGTCCTCGAAGTCGCCGAGCTGATTCTGCAGCTGGCCGTACTGCATCAGCGAGTTGGCGAGCAGCGGATGTGCGGTCTTGAAGGCGGCGCGGCGGATGTCCAGCGCCTGGCGCAGCACCGCCTCCGCTTCCTGGAGGCGGGCCGTGCGGCGCAGCGACTGTCCCAGGTTGTTCAGCGCCACTGCCACCTGCAGGTCGTCCGGCGAGCGCACCTGGCTCCACATCGCAATCGCGGCGCGGAGCATCTGCTCGGATTCCTCGTAGCGGGCCTGCTGATCGAGCGCCAGGCCAAGGGCATTGAGCGAGAACGCCACCTTGTCGTGGGTTTCGCCGTGCAGCTGCCGCCGCATCTCCAGCGCCCGCCGGTGCAGCCCCTCGGCGTCCTTGTAGGCGCCCTTGTCGCGCGCCACTTCGCCCAGCTCCTGCAACGTGTCGGCGACGGCGTCAGCCGGGCCCTCCGCCGCCTCCTCACGGCGCGCCAGCGCCTTCGACAGCAGCGACTCCGACTGATCGAACAGGCCCAGCTGCCGGTAGACGCGGCCAATCGTGTCCATCAGCCGCGCCTGCACGGTGGGCTGCGCGGTCAGGCCCGACTCCACCTGGGCAGCGCCTCGATCCAGCAGCTCGCGCGCGGTCACCGTGCTGCCGCGCGCGCGGCTGGGATCGGACACCTCGAACAGGCCGACGAGAAACGACGACACCTGTTCCGCGGCATCGCGCTCCTGCTGCGCCACGTCGCGCTCGCGCGCCACGCGTGCCGCCTGGATCGACACCAGCACCGAGAATCCCACCAGCATCAGCACGAACAGCGAGGCCACGGCCACTTCCCACCGGTGCCGCGCGGCGAAGCGCCGCGCCCGATACCACCACGTGGCTCGCCGCGCGTGGATGGGCAGGCCATCCAGGTAGCGACGCAGGTCCTCCACCAGCGCCTCGACCGACAGGTAGCGGCGCTCGATGTCCTTGTTGAGCGCGGTGCCGACGATGATGTCGAGGTCCTCGGCGAGTCCCGGGTTGATGGTGCTGGGCCGCGGGGCATCGGTGTCGCAGACGACGCGCTCGATCTCCTGCGCGGTCAGCGTTCGGAACGTGTGCGGCCGCTTGCGGGTCAGCAGCTCGAACAGCAGCACACCGAGCGCGTACACGTCCGTCGCCGTCGTCACCGCGTCGCCGCGGACCTGCTCGGGAGACGCGTAGTCCGGTGTCAGCAGGCGCATGCCGGTCATGGTCCGCGCCGACATCTCCGGGTCGTCGGAATCGAGGAGCTTGGCGATGCCGAAGTCGAGCAGCTTGGGCGTGCCGTCGGCGGTGACGATGATGTTCGAGGGCTTGATGTCGCGGTGGACGATCAGGTGGCGGTGCGCGTGTCCCACCGCCTCGCAGACCACGAGGAACAGCGACAGCCGCTCGCCGACGGCGAGGTCGTGCTCCTGCGCGTAGGTGTCGATGGCGGCGCCCTCGACGTACTCCATCACCAGGTACGGCCAGCCATCGTCGGTGGTGCCGCCGTCGACGAGTCGGGCGATGTTCGGATGATGCAGAGACGCCAGGATCTGGCGCTCGGCGCGGAACCGGCGCACGCGCTCCTGGTCGAGCAGGCCGCGCACGACCTTGATCGCCACCCGCTGCTCGAACGCGCCATCGTCTCGCTCGGCGAGGTACACCGTGCCCATGCCGCCCTGGCCAAGCTCCGAGACGATACGGTAGGGCCCGAGGCGCTGATCGACGGCGCCGGCGACGGCCGCGGTGACGGTGTGGATGGCGTCGCCGACCGCGCGCTCGAGCTCGCCGGTGTCGTCGTCGCTGGCCGCGAGCATCGACAGCACCAGCATCGCCATCTCGTCGTCGTCCGCGGCGGCGCGGACGTGCACGGAGCGATCGGCGGCGGGCAGCGGCGAGGCCGCCTCGAACAGCTCCTGCACGCGGGCCCAGCGCTCGTGAGTCATGTCAGGACGGCGTCGGACGGGCCAGCTCGACCTTCAGCCAGGCCTTGGCCAGCCGCAGTTCGCGATCCACGGTGGCCGGCGAGATGCCGACGGCTTCGGCGGTCTCCTCGTAGCTGAGGCCGCCGAAGAAATGGAGCTCGACCACCGATGACTTGCGCGCGTCGAAGGCCGCGAGGCGCTCGAGCGCCTCGTGCAGCTCGAGGATGTCGAGCCCGCTGCCCGGCGCGGGCAGGTTCACTTTGTCGATGTCGATGCGCATCGCCCCGCCGCCGCGCTTGTCGCGCAGGCGGGCCCGGGCGTGATCGACCAGGATGCGGCGCATGGTGCGGGCGGCCACGGCCATGAAGTGCGCGCGATCCTGGAACGAGATATCGGCGTCCACGAGCCGGAGGTAGGCCTCGTGGACCAGCGCGCGCGTCTGCAGGGTGTGATCGTTGCGCTCCGCGCGCAGGGCGCGATGAGCGATGCCCGCCAGCTCGTCGTAGACGACCGGCAGCAGCTGATCCAGCGCGCCGCGGTCACCGCCGCGCCACGCGCGCAGCAGCAGGGTCGCCGCACGACGGTCAGAGTCGTCCATCAGCTCATCCTTCGACGAGCATGAACGCCGGATCCTCGATGAAGTCCTTGATCCGCACGAGGAACTGCACCGCCTCGCGCCCATCCACCAGACGGTGGTCGTAGCTGAGAGCCAGATACATCATCGGTCGCACCACCACCTGGCCGTCGACGACGGTGGGGCGATCCGCAATCTTGTGGAGTCCGAGGATGCCAACCTGGGGGGGATTCAGGATCGGCGTGCTCATCAACGATCCGAAGACGCCGCCGTTGGTGATGGTGAAGGTGCCACCCTTGAGGTCTTCGAGGGTGAGCGTGCCGTCACCGGCCCGCTTGGCGAAGTCGCGGATGGCCAGCTCGATGTCGGTGAACGACATCGTCTCGGCGTCGCGCAGGACCGGGACCACCAGTCCACCCTCCGCGCCGACGGCCATGCCGATGTCGTAGTAGTGCTTGTAGACCACCTCGTCGCCCTGGATTTCGGCGTTGATGGCGGGGAAGGCCTTGAGCGCGGCGACCGCGGCCTTGACGAAGAACGAGGCGATGCCGAGGCCGACGCCGTGGGCCTTCTGGAAGCCCTCCTTGCGGCGCGCGCGCAGGTCCATCACCGCGCTCATGTCGACCTCGTTGAAGGTGGTGAGCATGGCGGCGGTGTGCTGCGCCTCGACCAGCCGTCGGGCGATGGTGGCGCGGCGCTTGGTCATGCGCTCGCGGGTTTCGCCGCGCCGAGACTCGCCAGAGGTTCCGGGGCGAGCGGCGGCGGGCCCGGGCGCGGGCGACGGGGGCTTCGCCGCGGCGGGCTGCCCCGCCGCCGGACCGGCTGCGGGCGCGGCGGCACGCAGGACGTCGCCCTTGGTCACGCGGGGTCCGCTTGCGGGCACGGCCTCGAGCTTCACGTCGTGAGCCCTGGCCACGTTACGGGCCGTGGGTGTGGCGCGGATGTCGGCCGCGGCGACCTCGGCAGGGGCCGCAGGCACGGACCTGGCGGCGCGCCGCCGTTGCCGCCGCCTCCGGCGCGGCGGCGCCGGCGCTGTCATCGAGCACCGCGAGCACCTCGCCTACCTTGACGTCCGCCCCTTCGGCGTGCGCGATGGACTGCAGCACGCCGGCGCGATCGGCGCTGACCTCCAGGTCGATCTTCTCGGTTTCAAGCTCCACCAGCGGGTCGCCGGCGGCGACCCGCTCGCCCGCCTTGCTTCAACCACTTCGCCACCCGAGCTTCGACCACCGACTCGCCCAGTTCGGGCACCACGATGTTTTGCATATCCCCGGTTCCTACACTTGTTTCGACAGCACGCGATCGAGTTCCTTCGGATCGAGCTTCTGCTCGAACACCTGGTCGACAATCGCGCGCTGGTTGGCCGCGTGCCAGGTGGACGACCCTTCCGAGGGGCTCGAATTGCGGACCCGGCCAATGTATCGCAGCGGCCACCGCCCGTCGATCAGTTGCTCGAGCAGCGGGCGCACGAACTCCCACGCGCCCATGTTCTCGGGCTCTTCCTGCACCCAGCACACCTCGCGCAGCTTCGGGTAGCGGTCGAAGGCGGCGCGAATCTGGTCGGCGGGGAACGGGTAGAGCTGCTCGACGCGCGTCAGCGCCACGCTCTGGTTGTCCTTGCGCGCCTCGCTGGTGGCGAGGTCGACGTGGATCTTGCCGCTGCACAGCACCAGCCGCTTCACCTTGGCCGGCTGCGTGATGCCGTCATCGTCGATGAACTTCTGGAAGCGGCCTTCGCTCAGCTCCGCCGGCGTCGAGGCCGTGCTCGCGTGCCGCAGCAGGCTCTTCGGCGTCATGACGATGAGCGGCAGCGGGTCGGTGGTGAGCAACTGCGCCTGGCGGCGGAGCAGATGGAAGTACTGGGCCGCGGTGGTGCAGTTGGCGATCCGCATGTTGGTGTCGGCAGCCGCGTTCAGGAAGCGCTCGAGCCGCGCGCTCGAGTGATCCGGGCCCTGCCCTTCGTAGCCGTGCGGCAGCAGCAGCACCAGCGACGGCGCCAGCCCCCACTTCGCCCGGCCGGAGGTGAGGAACTCGTCGAGGATCACCTGCGCGCCGTTGATGAAGTCGCCGTACTGGCCTTCCCACAGCACCAGCCGGTTCGGCTCCTGGATGTTGTAGCCGAACTCGAACCCGATCGTGGCGTTCTCGGTGAGCGGGCTGTTGTGAATCTCGAACGCCGCCCGGGCGCTCGCGAACGAGTGCAGCGGCACGTACTCGCCGCCGGTCACGGCGTCGTGATACACGGCGTGGCGGTGCGAGAAGGTGCCGCGCTCGACGTCTTCGCCGGTGAGCCGGATCGGGATGCCGTCGGCCAGGATCGAGGCGTACGCCAGCTCCTCGGCGGCGGCCCAGTCCACCGTCCGCTCGGCCGGCGACGTCGAACATCTGCTTGCGGCGCTCGCGGCCACGTTCGAGCTTGCGGTGCACCGTGAAGCCGTCGGGCACGCGCAACAACTCGTCGTTGATGGCCGCGGAGCCGCTCCAGCGGCACGGCCGTCACCGCGCGCTGCGCGGCGCCGGTCGGGGGAATCTCGGGCAGCGGCGGAATGAAGTCCTGCTCCGGCTTCATCCCGGCGTAGGCCCGCTCCATGCTGCCGAAATGCTGCTGCACCATCGCCTCGGCATCGGCCGCCGGCACCTCGCCGCTCTCGGCCAGCGCCCGCGCATACAGCTCGCGCACGGTGGGATGGTTCGTCACCAGCTGGTAAATCTGCGGCTGCGTGAACGCCGGCTCGTCGCCTTCGTTGTGGCCATAGCGGCGATAGCCCACCAGGTCGATCAGGTAGTCCAGGCCGAAGCGATGCCGATAGGCCCACGCCAGCCGCGCCGCTTCGATGCAGGCGACCGGATCGTCGGCGTTGACGTGCGTGATCGGAATCTTGAACCCGCGCGCCAGGCCGCTGGCATAGCTGGTGCTGAACGACTCGTGCGGCTCGGCGGTGAAGCCGAGCTGGTTGTTGGCGATGATGTGGATGATGCCGCCCACGTCGTAGCCGCTCAGTCGCGACAGGTTCAGCGTCTCGGCCACCACGCCCTGGCCGGGGAACGCGGAGTCGCCGTGGATGAGGATCGCGAGCACCTGCTCCTTGCGGAAGCGAGGCGGCCCGGGCTGGTCCACGTCGGTCGCCGCCGCGCGCGCCATGCCGTTCAGCACCGGATCCACGGCCTCGAGGTGGCTCGGGTTGGGCGGCATCGACACGATCAGCGTGTCGGGCCGATCGCCGCGGCGCTCCACGCGGGCGCCGGCGTGGTACTTCACGTCGCCCATCCAGCCCAGGTCCACGCGCCACGACCGCGAGAACAGCGGATCCTTGAACTCCGCCAGGATCTGCTCGTAGGGCTTCTGCAGCGTGTGCGCCAGCACGTTCAGGCGGCCGCGGTGCGCCATCGCGATCATCACGTGCTTGACGCCCGCCGCGGCGGCGTCGCTGATGATCTCGTCGAGGACGGGAATCATCATGTCGAGGCCTTCGATCGAGAACCGCGTCTTGCCGGGGAACGTCCGGTGCAGGAAGCGCTCGAAGCTCTCCACCTGCGTGATGCGATTCAGCAGCTCGCGGCTGTCGATCGGATCGTTGGGCGGACGGAACTGCGACGATTCAACCGCCCGCCGCAGCCATTCGCGCTCGTCGGGCACGAACACCTGGTTGTAGTCGTGTCCGGTGTTGCCGCAGTAGACCGCCCGCAGCCGATCGATCGCGTCGTGCGCGTTCGCCGCGCCCTGGGCGGCCGGGCCGCCGACGATGTCGGCGGGCAGGCGACGCAGGACGTCTGGGGTGAGGCCGTGCGCCTGGGCGCTCAGTGACGGGTCGCCCACCGGCGCGTCGAAGCCCAGCGGATCGAGCCGCGCCGCCAGGTGGCCGAAACGACGAATGGACTCGGCCAGGGTGAAGGCCGCGATGCCGGCCTTGAGCTCGGCGGTCCCGCCCGCGGCCGGACCGGCCGTCGGGTGGCCGGCGCTGATGATGCCATCTTCGACCGACGGGGCCCACGTGGCAAATGCCTGGCGGGTGGCCTCGTCGACGGATCCAGGGTCCTGCTGGTAGCGTTCGTACAACTCCTGAACGTACCCGGCGTTAGCCCCGGTAAACTGGTCCCACGGGTTCATAACCTTCCTATCTTAACGAAGGGTTGCACCCTATTCACACATCGAACAGATACAATTCATCCTTGAAGCGTATGCACCCACGACCAACTTACGACGACGCCAACCTCATCCTTCGGCTGTACGAAATGCGGCGCGAGGAGCGCATGCGCCAGGCCCGCGCCTGGTTCACCAGCAAGTGCAAGGGCGTGCAGAGCTACGAGGACCTGATGAAGCTCGCGCCCGGCGGCAGCGACGAGAACGCCTCGTACCGGATGGTCGTGACCTACTGGGACCTCGTCTCGTCGTTCATCGCCAGCGGCATCCTGCACAAGGAGCTGTTCTTCCAGAGCGGACGCGAGCTGCTGCTGGTGTGGGAGCGCGTGCGCGGGTTCCTGCCCTCGATGCGCGAGGCCTACAAGGATCCGAACTACCTGAAGAACCTCGAGACCGTCGGCGCCGAGTTCGCGGAGTACATGAAGGGGACCGGCGGCGGAGACCTACGAGGCGTTCCGCAAGCGCGTCACCTGACCCCCTCGGTTTCTTCAGTGGTCATCCACAGTGCGGCGTGATTCGGGCGTCAGCCCTCAGCGCGTCAGGCGCACGCCGAGCTGCACATGCGCGTTCGGCGTGCCGCCGCCTTCCCGCCAGCCGACGTCCACGCCCAGGGTGAAGACCGTGGCGTTGATGAAGGCGCCGACGCCGTATCCCCAGCGGAATCGCTGATCCTCGAGCGAGGTGCCGGCGCCGTAGACCGTGCCGGTGTCGGCGAACAGCTTGACGCCCAGGCGGGCCAGGCTGAGCGGCGAGGTGATCGGCATCAGCAGCTCCGCCGAGATCGCCGCCAGGTTGTCGCCCACCTCGCTGCCCACGTCGTAGCCGCGCAGCGACGCCATCCCCCCCAGCAGTTGCTGCTCGAACGGCGGCAGCGCGCGTGAGGCGGTCACCGACTGCGCGCGCACGGCCAGCACCGTCTGCCGCACGAGGCCCAGATACCCGCGGGCATCGAGCGCCACCCGTGTCGCCGAGAGCGATCCCGCGCCCGCCGCTGGAATGCCCAGCGCCGCCTGGTCGAAGCCCAGCCGCTCGACGCCCAGCGACACGAAGGTCGCATTGCGCGGCAAGGCCGGATCCCGCCTGGTGTCGAGGGCGACGTCGGCGCCAATCGTGCTCAGCCCTTCGCCCTCCAGCTCACCGAACGACACGCTGGAATAGCGCGTCTGCGCGCCGGCGCGCAGCCAGGTTCGCGGCGCCGTCTCGACCCGCCCCCACACCGTCTGCCGCGTGTCGCCCAGCTCGTAGAACGGGTTCTCCCGCCGCGTGATGCCGCCGCCGCCGACCACGCGCGCCACCGCGGGCCCGGTGAAGGTGCGTTCGACCTCCACCTGCGCCTGGCGTTGGCCTCCCCACGTCAGCGGTGTCGAAATGCGGCTGCGCGGTCCGAGCAGGTCCACGAAGCTGAAACGCGCGCCGTAGGTGAACCCGTAGCCCTCCTGATAGTCCAGCACTGGCAGCCACATGCCGCTGGCCATCACCTGTTTCATCGGGCCCGGCGTGAGGTCGTCTTCCGAAACGCCGGCGCGCTCGTCCACCACGATCACGATCAGCACGCGCGAGGGGTCGTCGATCGACAGGAACCGCCGCCGCACGTCGACACCGGCAAAGCGGTCGCTCCGCTCGAGCCGTGTCTTCAGTTCGGCCACCAGGGCATCGGTGGCCTGCTGCCCGGTCACCGCGCCGGCGATCGCCAGCACCTCGTCCGTGGGGGTGGTGTGGTTGCCATGCACGATCACCGATTCCACGACGGCCGCCGGCGTTGGGGGGGAAGCCGTCTGCTGCCCCTGGGGCGTCGGGCCCGCCTGCCCTGGTTCACGCGCGGTGCTTGCCGCTGCGGGAGGCAGCACCCGGCCGGCAGCCGCCGCGGGCTCGGCGCTGGCATGACCGGCCGCCGACAGGATGACGAGCAGCGCCAGCAGCCTCATCGGATCTTGTAGGTGACGTCGGCCTGCCGGTAGTCGTGATACTCGACGCGATAGCGTGCGTCCACCGGGCCGACCGCCAGCGCCATGCGGAAGCGCATCTCGATGTCCTTCGGCAGCCACACGTCGGGGAACGGCTGGCCCATGCGCATCGTCGCCCGGACGTCGTCGACCCGCGCGACGGAGCGGCCGGGAAGGAAGTCCATGTCGATGTCGTCGAAGGTGTACTGCAGGATCTGATGGCGCTCGCGATCGACCCACAGCGTGATCATCGAGACCTTGTTCATCTTCTCCTCGATGTCCGCGTCCCGATCGCGGGCCCGGCGGTTGGGGCGCGTGCGCCCCTCCGTGAAGAGCGCCGTCGGGTAGTACTCGATCTTCAGGACCGGGCGGCCGTCGAGGTCCTCGCGGCCGACGAGCGCGTAGTGATTCGGCTCGAACGTGAAGCGGAGGAAGTAGGCGTAGGAGACGAACGCGGGCTCGATCGAGGTGGCCGAGATGGCGGCATCGTTCGGCGGCTGGGCGGGTGCGGCCGGATCCGGCTCCGCGGCCGGCCTGGCGGCCGGGGTGTCGCCGGCGGTGAGGGTGACGTCGTCTCGCCGCCGCTCGGAGCGCCGCTTCTCGCGTCGCAGCCAGTCGGCCTCGGCCTTGCGCCGCTGCTCCTCGGTCAGGGTGACGCCATCGGCGCGGAGCGGGCTGCGGATGAACACACCCTCGCGCAGGAACCAGGTGTAGTCGCGCCGGAAGCCGTAGAGCCTGGCGCCGCCGGGACCGGCCAGGTCGAACGTCTCCCGCTCGTCGAGCACGTACTGCTGCAGCTTCTTCCAGTTCTCGTCCCGGCGCGCCAGCACGCGCTCCATGAGCTGGTCGAGATCGGTGGCCGGCGCCTGGCGGGCGGGCAGCGTCACGACCAGGGCCACGAACGCCGCGCACACCGCGAGGATGATCCGCATGGACTGATGGTGTGACGAGCGGGGCGGCGGCGGGGTTCCGTGCCGCCGCCTGGCTCACCCCTGCGAACACCAGTGCATTGAGGGGTTAGTGGTCGGTGGCTTCTGGCGCGTCGCGGCGGAACACGACCTTGCCGTCCATGATCGTCATCACGACCTCCGCCTCGAGCAGGCGGTCGAGCGGCAGAGAAAAAATGTCGGCGGAGAGGATCGCGATGTCGGCCAGCATGTCGCGTTCGAGGGTGCCCTTGCGCACTTCGTCGAACGACGCCCACGCGGCGCCGCTGGTGAACGCGCGGATGGCCTCGCGCAGCGACAGGCGTTCCTCGGGCATCCAGCCGCCCTCCGGCTCGCCCTCGAAGGACGTGCGGTTGACGGCGACGAAGATGCCGCGCATCGGGTCGAGGGACACCACCGGCCAGTCCGAACCGTAGGCCAGGGGGGCGCCGCCCTTCAGCAGGCTGCCGGACATCCACCCCCGCGCCGCGCGCTCGGGGCCAAGATTGGCGGCCCAGGGATCCGCGGGATCGGGCGGCAGTCCGTGCGCCGGCTGCACACTGGCGACCACGCCCAGTTTGCCGAAGCGCGGGACATCGTCCGGATCGGGCGTCTCGACGTGTTCCACCCGGTGGCGGCGTCCGCGCTCGGGCGCGGGATTCGCGGCGCGCGCCGCTTCGTAGGCATCGAGCACCTCGCGGACCGCGGCATCGCCGATCGCGTGGGTCATCACCTGCCAGCCGCGCGCATCGAGTTCGGTGACCAGCCGCGAGAACTCGGCCGGCGAGGCTCGCAGTTCACCGCGGTCGTCCCCGGGGCCGGCGTACGGCTCCAGCATCGCGGCCGTCCGCGTTTCGACCACGCCATCGGCCATCAGCTTCACCGCGCCGGTCTTCAGCAGCGGGTCGTCCTGGAACTGCTCGCGGGCGCGGTCGAGTTGATCGAGGTCCTCGTTCGTCGCCGTGGGATCCACGGTCAGCGCCTGGTAGACGCGCACCGTCAGCTCGCCGCGTTTGCGCAGCTCGTCGTAAAGGCCGAGGTCTTCCGCGGAGCCGCCCGCGTTCTGTACGCTGGTGATGCCGACACGGTTGGCTTCGACGACCGCCGCGCGCAGGGCCGACAGCTTGTCGTCACGCGAGGCCACCGGCATCGCCTGGCTCATCAGGCTCATTGCCGCTTCCTTCAGCACGCCGGTCGGCTCGCCCCTCGCATCCTTGACGATGGTGCCGTTGACCGGGGTGGCGGTGGCGCGCGTGATGCCGGCGAGATCGAGCGCCGAGCTGTTGGCCCAGCCGGTGTGGCCGTCGTAGGAGACGAGGTAGGCGGGCCGGTCGGGCACCAGCTGATCCAGCATCTGCCGCGTCGGCAGTCCGTCGCCAAACGACGAATACAGCCAGCCGCGGCCGCGAATCCAGTCGTGCGTCGGGTTCGCCTCGGCCCACGCCTTCAGCGTTTCCTTCACCGATTCGAGCGTGGTTGCCTCGGACAGGCTCACCTGGTCGAGCGACAGCCCGCCGCTCAGCATGTGGACGTGCGCGTCGTTGAAGCCGGGCAGGACGCTGCCGCCCTTGGCATCGATGACGGTGGTCTGCGCGCGAGCCAGGCGCTGAATCTCGCGGTTGCTGCCGACGCGCAGCACCTTGTTGCCCTGCACCGCCACCGCCTCCGCGAGCGATTCCTCGCCGGTGAAGACCTTGCCATTGACGATGATCAAGTCGACGGGACCGTCGTCGGCGCGCTGAGCGCCGACCATGAGCCCGGCGATCAGCGTCAGCCCTACGATGAAGGCCACGATGTAGGCCGTGAGACGGGCAGCCATGCGCCCGATTCTAGCACCGGCGGCCGGCGAGACCGTTCGGACGCGGTATGCTCACCTCTCGTATGCGGTTCGCGATTCTCGGCTCGGGGGCGGTGGGGGGGTATTTCGGCGCCCGGCTCGCCCGTGCCGGCGAGGATGTCACCTTCATCGCGCGTGGGGCGCATCGCGACGCCATCCGTGCCCGCGGCCTCGAGATCCGGAGCGCCGCGCTCGGTGGCTTCGTGGCCCAGGCGCCGGCGGAATCAGACACCGCCCGCGTCGGCCCGGTCGATGTGGTGGTGGTGGCGGTCAAGGCCTACGACAACGACACCGCCTACCCGATGATTGCGCCCCTCCTCGGGCCGGACACCGTGGTGCTGACGCTGCAGAACGGCGTGGACAACGTCGACCAGCTCGGCCGCATGGTGGGACCCGAGCGTGTGCTCGGCGGCACCACCTACCTCGCGACCGCGCTCGAGGCGCCCGGGCTGATCGTGCAGACGGGCGTGCACCGCTCGATCATTTTCGGCGAGGTGTTCGGCGGGCGTGGCCTGACGCCGCGGGTGCGGGCGATTGCGGAGGTGATGGCGCCGGCCGACATTCAGGTCACGGCGGTGCCCGACGCGCGCACCCCGCTCTGGGACAAGTTCGTCTACCTGGTGCCGTTCTCCGGTTTCACCGGCGCCGCCCGCCTGCCGATCGGCTACATCTGGGCCCACGCGGCGGTGCGCGAGAGGTTCTACGCCTGCGCGCGCGAGGTCGCGGCCATTGCCGCCGCCGAAGGCGTCACCATCTCGCCGGATCGCTTCGCGACGCTCGAGGACTACATGACGAACATTCCGGGGTCGACCCGCTCGTCGCTGCTGATCGACCTCGAGCAGGGCAAGCGCATCGAAGTCGAGGCGCTGCAGGGCGCGGCCTTGCGCCGGGCGGCGGCGCACGGCGTGCCGGTGCCGATCACCGCCACCCTCTACGCGGCGCTGAAGGCCTGGGAGTCGGGCAACCCACGCACATGAGCAGCCGCTGATGTTGACCGAGGTCACGCTCCCCCTCGCCCTTCTCACCGGCGTGGCGGGCATCGTGGCCGGCGTCCTTGGCGGGATGCTGGGCCTGGGGGGCGGCGTCTTCCTCGTGCCCTTCCTCGTGCAGGGACTGGGCGTGCCCATGCCACAGGCGGTGGCGGTCAGCCTCACCACCGTCATCGCCACCTCGAACACCTTGTCCGCCTCCACGGCGGGCCGCAGTGCGATCAACATGCGGCTCGGCTTCATGCTGGAGCTGCTGACCGCGGCGGGTGGCCTGCTCGGCAGCCTCACCGCGATGCTGGTGCCGCCGCGCGCGCTGATGATCACGTTCAGCGTCGTCATGGCGCTGATGAGCGTGCTCATCTTCGTCCGGCGCGATGTCCGCAACAACCTGTCCGAGGCGGACGATCCAGGTGAGTGGGGGGGCCGTTTCCTCGACGAGCGCCTCGGTCACATGGTGACCTATCGCGTGAAGCGCATGCCGCTCGCGATGGCGACGTCTTTCTTCGCCGGCAACCTGTCGACGCTGCTCGGCATCGGCGGCGGAGTGGTGAAGGTGCCGGTGCTGACCGCGTGGTGCGGCGTGCCCGTGCGCGTGGCGGCCGCGACCAGCGCCTTCATGATCGGCGTCACCGCCACCTCGGGGGCGCTGGTCTACCTGGGCCGCGGCCTGCTCCTGCCCATGCTCGCCGCATCGGCTGTGATCGGCGTCCGCCTGGGATCCAACCTCGGACTGAAGCTGGGCCGGCAGCTGCCGCCGCGACTGCTGAAGATGGTGCTGGCGGTAGTGCTGCTGCTGGTTGCCGTCCTGATGGTGAGCCGCCTGCCATGATTGACCGCGCCATCGTCCTCAGCGGCTATCTCAGCACCGCGCTGATGATCTACGGGCTCGGTGCGCTGGCGTGGAGCCCCCACGCGTATTGGTCGACCGCCCCCGTCTACGCCGGCCTTCTCATCCTCATGCTGACGCCGGTGACGCGGGTCGTCATCGCCTGTGCGCGCTACGTCCGCGACGGCGATCGGATGTCGGCCGCGCTCACCGCCGGCATCCTGGTGGTGATCGCGATCAGCGCGTGGACGGCCTCGCGCCGGTAGGGCGGTGACAGACGTCTTAAGGCTTGAGGCTTGAGGCTTGAGCGTGTGGATGGGCGGGCCCCCAAGCCCCAAGCCCCAAGCCCCAAGGCGCACCCCCGTCACTGCTCGAACGCCTCAACGCAGCGCGCCCGCAGCGCAGCCGGCAGCAGCGGAAAGGTGGACACCACGTGCGCGTACTCGTCCTTCGTCACGCCGTAGGCCTGAGCGGCGATCGCGTTGAGCCGCGCGTAGCCCTCGGCATCCTCCTCGAACGGCCGGCGCGACAGTGACTCGGCCAGCGCCGCCAGCGACGCGTGAACCAGGCTGCCGTCAGCGGGCCTGGGCACCGGCAGGCGCGCCATCAGGGCGGTGGTCACGTGTGTGGTCATCTGCAGCCTGACCAGGTAGTTGGCGACCAGGCTGTTCAACAGTCCGACCAGGCACCAGGTATCCGCTGGAGCGAGAACCGTCTTCGCGCAGAACACCGTGTGGGTGGATACCACTCCGGCCGGCAGGCGGGCGGCGATCAGGGTGAGGCGGTTGGAGACGCTGGCCACGTCGCGGTAGCAGACGCGATCGCGATCGAAGCTCACCGCGCCGTCCAGCAGCCTCGCCGCCGTGTCGCGCGCGATGCCCCGTCCGACGTCGGCGACGGCCACGCCGAACGGGCGCAGGTGCTTGCCGTCCACCACCGGAAGCAGCGCGCCCGGCGCGCGTTCGTGCCGATACCCGTGGCGCGCCACCGGATCCGCCCCGGCGCGCACGCCCTTGGGGATGGCCACGAAATAGGCGCTGTCGTCAGTGGCGTTCAGTTCGCGGCCGAAGCGCACGTCCCAGCCGGTGGGCGAGGACAACGCCGGCGCGCCGAGGGCGCGCCAGGCGACGGCGGCATCGAGCGCCGAGGCCAGGGCGGGTATCGTCAGGTGCGCCGGATCCCAGCGATGCAGCATCGCCCGCGACACCTGCACCACGGGCACGTCCGTGCCAGCTGCTCGCGGATCGTCGGGCAGCCGGTGGAGAAGGTCGGCGTTCACCAATCCGCTCGCCATCGGAATGGCCGGCGCGGAGGCGCCTCGACAGCCCGCCAGCACCACGAAGCGGACCCCGCGATGAATCGGAAAGATCGTCTGACGGTTCTCGAACCCGAGCCAGGTGTCGATCGCGCAGGTCTCGAGCAACATCCGGCGCAAACCGGCGCTGCCGACGTCGGTCTGGATGCCGGACGGCAGAATCAGGCCGAAGCGACCGCGCGGTCGCAGCGCATTGAGCGCCCGTTCCGCGAACAGCTGGTACTGGTTGACGTGCCCGTGGCCTTGCAGCGGATAGTGCCCCGAGCCGCGGATGAAGCGCATCACGGCCCGCGCGTCCTCCCGGGCGCCGGTGCGCCGATCGTCATCGCCGGTGTCCGCGCGCAGCATCTCCCACGGCGGATTCCCGAGCACCGCATCGAAGCCGGCGTCGTCCCGTGGGTGGCCGTCCTCGCCCAGGAAGACCTCGGGGAACAGCAGCTCCCAGTGACAGGCGCCATGCATCCGCGCCTGCTGCAGCGCGGGTTGCGCCCGGGCCTCGCACTGACGGGCGGCGAGCGCCGTCGGCTGGTCCGAGAGGTGCCGTTGCAGCTCGTCGTAGAGCCCGGCGCCGACCTCGCGATCGCCCTCGAGCAGCAGGCCGCACCAGAGGTCGGCGGCGCGCGTCCAGCGCGCCATCGCGCTGCCGTCCGAGAGCAGCCGATCGAGCCGCCGCTCCTTGTCGCGAACGGCGGCGGGTGTGAGTGATGGCGCGAGCGACAATCGCCGCCGCTCTGGCACCACGGCGCGTCCCAGGTCTTCCACCGCGTCGGCATCGAACAGCGAACGCTGGGCCTCGCCGTCGCGGCGCGCGTGGCCGGCGGCGCGGCCAGCGGGTGCCTGGCCGAGGTCGGCGAGCCGGGCGCCGATCAGGCTGTTGCCGACGGCGAGGTGATGGTCGAGAAAGGTGAGCGGCCGATCCGCCGCCAGCGTCGTCAGCCACAGTGAGAGCCGGGCGAGCTGCACCGCGGTGGGATTGCGATCGATCCCATAGAGACACCGTTCCGCAACCGACCGCGCCAGGTCGGCCCGGTCCGCCTCGATGATGTCGCCGGCGGGCCACTCGCCCTCCGCCACCAGCGCCTGCTCGGCGCGTTCGGTGAGGTAGCGGCACGCCGCCACGAGGAATGCGCCGCTGCCCATCGCCGGATCGATGACGCGCAGCTTGAGGATGTCAGCCGACCGAAGGCCGTCCACCAGCGGGCCGAGCGTGCGGCGCACGAGGAAGTCGGTGACCGCGCGCGGCGTGTAGAAGCTGCCGGTGGTCTTGCGCTCGGTGGACGTGGCTCGGAGCGAGAGGCGGCGCCGCTGGCGCACGGGCTCGTACTCGAGCACGCGCTCGTAGACCGCGCCCAGCTGCTCGACGCCCAGGTCGTGGAAGGCGATGCGCCGGCGGCCTTCCGGTGTCGCCGTGGTACCGAGCGAGAGGACCGCTCGTGCCGCGGCGGCGTCGGGCACGCGACGCAGCTCCGCGAGGGGCGTGCGGGCCGGTGCGAACAGGCGGCCGTTGAAGGCCGTCACCCGAAGGCCGTCGGCCAGGCAGCCCGCGTGCGCCAGCCGCGACATCGCCTGCACCGCCGCCCAGACGCCGCGGGCGTGGGGCTCGGTCAGCAACCGCTGGCACAGCGCGGCCACGCTGTACGAATCGCGGTAGACGCGGTGCCACATCGGCACCAGCTGCCGTGCCTCGGCGAACAGCAGGAACAGCAGGCGGTAGACGATGGTGAGCGACTGTTCGAACACGCGGGGCGCCTCGCGTGGGGCGCGACGGCCGGCGACGGGTGCGGCATCGAGGGCCGAGACCAGTTCCGCGAGCGCATCGAGCACGCCAGCGCCGAGCGACGCGCAGACCGTCAGGCCGTGCGCGTCCGACGCCGACAGCGCCTGGGCCAGCCGCGATGGCGACGGCTGGGCCTGCAGGGCGTTGGCGTGCGCGAGCGTCCACAGCGCCAGCATCGCCATCCGATCGCGGCACACGAGCTCGAGATCGAACGACAGCTGCCGGCGGGTCCACGGACGTGCGCCGTCCACCACCGTGAGCGCGTTGCCGCTGAACACCAGCGCCCACGGCAGGCGCACCGCCAGGCTGGAGCGGAGGGCCTGGCGCCAGGCGCTCGCCGGCAGCGCGCCCCACGCCGTCGTCAGCAGCGCGGCGACCGGCGCGCCGTTGACGCCGAGCACCGCGGCGTGTCCCCACGCCTGCGGCTCGACCTGCGCCACGCGGTATCCCAGCAGCTCGAGCAGCGGCCTGGCGCCGACGTCGAACACCAGACGCGGCGGGGAGGCGGGGCCAAGCACCTGCTGCGTGCGTTGCCACCACCGCGTGGTGGCGCGAACCCAGCGGTCGAACTCGGGGGCCACCGCCTGCTGCTCCTCCTGGACGTGACGGGCCAGGAACCCGCTGGACAACATGCTGCCCGAGACGCCGGCGATCATCGTGTTCCCTCGATCTCGATCGGCAGCAGCGCCACGACGCGTGCCTCCAGCCGCGCGCCGTCGCCGGCCCCGAGCAGCCAGCGGGACTGCCGCGCCGCGTGGGCGGCCAGCTTCGCGAGGACCGCCTCGCGCGCCTCGGCGGCCCGTAACGCCCGGCGATCGAACAGCGATGGCTGCACGCCGGGCTGACGCTGCTGCGCCGTCGTGAGAGCAATGGCGTGCAGCCGGGTGATGGCTGGCGACCAGCGCGCACACGATGCCGTGGCGCGCGCCGCGGTGACGGCCGCGTCGTGGATGCGCGAGTCGCGGGCAACGGATCGGCACATGCGCGCCCAGGCCCGTCTGTCCGCACAGGGGCGATTCAACTCGACGCGAAGCGCCACGACGTGCGACCACTCCGTCCGCCCCTCGACCGATCGCGAGGCGACCTCGACGATCGAGGACAGCACGCGGACGGCGCGGAGCCGGCGTGGGTAGCACCAGAATGTGTCGCCGTCCGTCCCGGCGCCGCGGGCGCCGAGCCGGCGGCCGACGAGCACTCGCGCCGCCTCTTCCGCCGCGTGGCGCGTCGACCCTTCGGCGAAGGATGAGCCAACGATCGCGGAGCGATGGTCGCCGGAGGAATGGTCCTCGGAGCCCACCGGCGCCGTGGCGAACACCCGCGCGGCCACCGCCGTCTCGGTCTGGTCGTCGCCCTCATCGAGATCCCGTCGCGCCCGCGCGTGCCGCTCCAGCAGGTGGGCCACCACGGTTTCTTCGAACGTGCGGGCCGCCGTCAGATGAAACGCGTGTACCCGGCGCGACTGCCCGAGCCGGTCGACGCGTCCGATGCGCTGCTCCAGCCGGTGCGGGCTCCAGGGCCATTCGAGCGTGATGACCACGCGGCTCCGTTGCTGCAGGTTCAGGCCCTCGCCGGCGACGTCCGTCGCCAGCAGCACGGTGGCGTGTCCGTCGAGAAACCGGCGGAGCAGGCGGCCGCGTTCCATGGCGTCGAGACCGCCGTGAAGCACCACGACCGTGGCCACCGCCCGCACGTACGGGAGGCAGGCTTCGATCGTGTCGCGGAACTCGCTGAACACGATGACGGGCTCGCGAAGCCGCGTGAGCAGCCGAGCGAGCCGGAGGAATTTCGACGGCCTGGACGCGGCCTCGTCGGCGAGCGCGAGGAGGGCTCGCAGGCGGTCGCCTTCGTTCGCGCCGCCGAGCAGGCCAGGTGCCGACAGCCATCGGGCCTCCACCTCACCTACGCCGTCACCTTCCTCCAGTTCTTCCCATGGCAGCGCTGGCTGCCTGTCACTGGCCGGCGCCACGCTGGCGAGGCCGTCCAGCCGGCGCCGCACCGTGCGTGCGGCGGCCCACGCGCTGGACGTCGCTCGCCGGGCCAGCACGCTCGCCACCAGCTGGACGCCAGCCTGCGTGCCGAACGGCCCACCGAGAAGGGCGCGGCCGTACTCGACGAGGGCGTGCTGCAGCTGCCGCTCCGCGGGTGTCGGCGTCACCCGCAGCACGTGGGTGGCACGTGACGTGGTGAGCGCCGCGTCGCGGTGCGATCGGCGGAACACCATCATTGGCGGGTCGCCGGCCGCGCAGACGCGGCCGAGGTCCAGCAGTGCGCGATAGGCGCGGGTGTCGCCCCTGTGCGGCGTCGCCGACGCCAGCACCAGCCAGGGGACGCGCGCCGCCAGCCGCGCCACCACCGCGCCGCGATCCGAACCTGGCGACGCGTGATGTGCTTCGTCCACCACCAGGAGGTCGAGCGGTTCGTCCTCGACCGCCGCCCGCACTTCGGCGCGCTTCACCAGGTCGATGGACGAGATCACGATCGGCACGCTGGTCCAGGGATTGAGATCCGCGAGCCCGGCGCGCTGCTGCTCGATCAGGGCCGGCTGATCCATCACGAGCACGTCGAGGTCGAACCGCTCGCGAAGTTCGGCGGCCCATGCGGCGCGCAGCGACGCCGGCGTCAGCACGAGCGCGCGGGTCAGGACACCCCGCCGCCACAGGTCCGCGAGAATCAGCCCGGCCTGAACGGTCTTGCCGAGTCCCACCGCGTCGGCCAGCATGACCCGCGTGGCGCCGCCAGCGACGGCCAGCGCCGGCGCGAGCTGCCAGGCGTGCACGTCGAAGGCGCCGTCCACCGCGGCCCACAATCCGCGCCCGGGCCGCTCGCGCGCCACAGCCGCGGCCGCCGCGCGCACCGTGGCGCGACGATGACGGCGTACGGCTCGGTACGGCCCGCGGGGCACCAGCCGATCGAACGGCGTGATCAGGGTGGTCCGCCGGCCACGATTGCGCGCCCCGTCCCCATCGAGCGTCACCAGCGCGCAGGCGTCGAGCGGCTGCACGTGCGCGACGCGCCACCGGTCGCCCCGGGCGTGGACCACGGTGCCTGCCGACACACCACCGGGCAATTTCTCCATCGGCCCCTCCGGCCGCGCCCGTCAGAAATCGCGACGATCGCGGTCGCTGGGGCGCGTACCCGACGAGCGGGGCAAGGGTGGTGCCGAGTTCGGGTTGGAGCGGAGGGCGCTGCGGGTGACGGGCGGCGCTGCTGGGCGGCGAAGTCGCCGCCCCGACCAGGCGGGGCGGCAGCATCGCGCGCGTCCGAGGGAGGTGGTGAATCAGATCAACGAGGTCGGCGCCGACGGCGGTTCGCCGAGCACCCGGGTGCGGGTGCTGTCGGCAGGCGCCTTGACCGGCGTGGGATCAGGTGCGGTGGTCAGGCGCGTGTAGAGCGCGGCCAGTCCGGCCTGCTGCGGATCGTAGACGCCCCATTCGTCGACGGTGGGACGCCGATCTGCGTTGGACGAGGGTGACATGGGCATTCGTCGTTGACTCCCGGGGGGCGGCAGCACCGGAGGTTGAGCAACTACCGTGCCCAGTGCGTCACGGCGTGGTCCCGCGGGAATTGGCCGGAAAACTTGAGCCGGCCTTCGCTCTGCGCTGTTCTGCGGTCCGGCCGGCAACGAAACTTCGCGCTCCGCCTTACGTTTCTGCAACCGTGCACGGGGCGACGTGCGCGTGAATGTCCGTGAAACCAACGGCGGGGCCGGAGCCGGCGGGTGGCACAGGCGTTGCGATTGGGTTGTGCATGACGGTCACGTTTCTCGGCACCAAGGGCGGTACGGGCACCACGACCATGACGGTGAACGTCGGCGCGGAACTGCGACGCACCACGGCCCGCCCCACCGTGCTGGTGGACATGAAGGCCGCGCCCGGAGACGTGGCGCTCTACCTCGGCGTTCGCCCACGCTACACACTGACGCACCTGCTCGATCGCATGGCCTGGCGCGACCCCGGCCTGCTGAGCGGCTATCTCTCGTCGCATGCCTGCGGCGTCGACGTCCTCGCCGCCGGTGACGAATGGGGCCGACCGTCCGTACGTGATGCCGAAGGCCTCGAGGCCACGCTGCACGCCTTGCGCGCCAGTCACGCCTTCGTCATCGTCGACGCCGGGTCGACGCTGACGCCGGCCACGGCCGCGGCGCTGCAGGCCTCTGACCTGGTGGTGCTGGTGGCCAACCCCGACGTGCCGTGCCTGCGAAACCTGCAGCGGCTGATCGACGCGGTGCGGCTGTCGGGCGTGTCGGGTGATCAGCTGAGGGTGCTGCTCAATCGGGCGTCGGAGTACGGGGTGGTGTCGGTGTCGCAGATCGAAGGCGTGCTCGGCATGACCATCGACTGGAGCGTTCCCAGCGACTACCGCACGGTGGCGGCGGCGGTGACCTCGGGGGAGCCCATCCGCTCGCTGCGCGGCACCGATCTGCAGCGTCACGTCGAAGCCATCGCCCGGGCGATGGCGGGCGAAGCCTATACCGTCGGCCCGCCCTCGGCGAGAGCCGCCATCGTGGCGCCGAGCGAGGACTCAGGCGCGTCCCGGTAGCGCGAGACCAGCGGGTGCGCGGGCCTTTTGCCTTATCCCTTGATGAACTCCGCCGTCACCTTCGTCGTGATGCCGCCGCGGGCGCTGAAGTCACCCTCCACGGTCATCCGCCTGGGCTGGCACGCGGCGACGAGGTCGTCGAGGATCTGGTTGGTCGCCGCCTCGTAGAAGATGCCGCGGTTGCGGAACTCGAGCAGGTAGTACTTCAGCGACTTGAGTTCAATGCAGGTGGTGTCCGGCACGTAGCGGATCCGGATGGTGCCGAAGTCGGGCAGGCCGGTCTTGGGACACATCGACGTGAACTCGGGGCAGTCGATGGCAATCGTGAACTCGCGCTCGGGGCGCGGGTTGGGAAAGGTTTCCAGCAGAGCAGCAGGGGTGTCGGACACCCTTCGATCATGCACTGCCCGCGGGCTGCTGTCATCACCTGCGTTTCGCGCCGCGGACAATTCTCCGTGCGATGTGACGTCGTGGGCCGCGCGGAATGGGCTAAGATCGGCCGGTCACAGTGTTCGACAGTGTTTGACAGGTCAGAGCGGCGGCGTTAGGATGCACGTCGCTTTGCCGCTATTTTGCGCCGGCAGCCGTTCGCGTGCGGTGGCGCGGTCGGCAGACATCGGTCACATAACGACGCGCGCGCCACACTCAATCGGGGGGACACGATGCCAGAAGCCCGCAGGATGGGCAAGTCGGAACTCTTCTCTCACTTCGCCGAGCGCTTCGACATCAAGCGAACGCAGGCCCGCGACTTCTTCGACGAGCTCGCGGCGCTGTGTGAGAAGGAACTGAAGCGCTCGGGCGAGTTCGTGCTGCCCGGGATGGTGAAGCTGGTCGTCCAGAAGCGCAAGGCGCGTGTCGGCCGCAACCCCGCGAACGGCAGCCCCATCGATATTCCGGCGAAGACCGTGGTCAAGGCCCGGATCATCAAGCAGCTCAAGGACTCGGTGCTGCCCAAGAAGTAAGGGACGCACCTGGAGATCTGGTCCCCAGATCTCCAGGTGAACCGCTCTCCGCCCGAGGGGAACGTCAGTTCCCCTTCAGTTTTCTCGCCAGCTCGCGAATCTCCAGCCGCTCCATCTTGAACTTCAGCGTGCTCAGCGGCACGCCCAGGTAGCGCGCCGTCTGCGTCACGTTCCAGCCGCTGCGCTCCAGCCCGCGGACGATGAAGTTCCGCTCGAACGTCATCAGCGCGCGATCCAGCAGGCTCTTGTCCGAGCTGGTGCGATCGAGCTCGGCGACGTGGAATTCGAACGGCAGGTCCTCGTCGGTGATCCACTCGCGCGTGGCGGTGGCGACCAGTCGCTCGACCAGGTTCTCCAGCTCGCGGATGTTGCCCGGCCACCAGTAATTCGACAGCAGCCGCACGGTCGACGGCGCCACGCCGGCGACCTGCTTCTTGAAGCGCGCGTTGTAGCGGCGGACGAAGAAGTCGATGAGCAGCGGCAGATCCTCGGCGCGCTCGCGCAGCGGCGGCAGGCGCAGGGGAATCACGTTGAGGCGGTAGTAGAGATCGGCGCGGAACGAGCCGCGCTTGACCGCCTGATCGAGATCGACGTTGGTGGCCGCGATCAGGCAGAACGACGTCGGGATCGGCCGATCGCCGCCGACCCGCTCGATCTCGTTCTCCTGAATCGCGCGCAGCAGCTTGGCCTGCAGATCGAGCGGCAGATCGCCGATCTCGTCGAGGAACAGCGTGCCGCCGCTCGCCAGCTCGAACTTGCCGATGCGCTGCTGCAGCGCGCCGGTGAACGAGCCCTTCTCGTGGCCGAACAGCGTGCTCTCGACCAGGTCGCGCGGAATCGCCGCCATGTTGACGGCGACGAACGGGCCGTCCGGATGCTCCGATTCGCGGTGCAGCCGCCGCGCCAGCAGTTCCTTGCCGGTGCCGCTCTCGCCCAGGATCAGCACCGTGGTGCGGAGCTTCGCCACCCGCTGCGCCATGTCGAGCACGTCGCGCAGCGCCGGACTGGGACCGGCGACGAACTCGTGGTGCCCGCTCTCGCCCACCTGATCTTCGAGCGACAGCACGCGCCGGTTCAGGCTGGCGTGCTCCTCGGCGTGCTGGACGATGGCGCGGAGCGCTTCGGGGAGGACCGGCTTGGTCAGGAAGTGATAGGCGCCCAGCTTGATCGCCTGCACCGCCTTGTCGACGCTCGCGGACGAGGAGGTGATGATGATCTCGGTGAGCGGGAAGTTCACCCGCGCCACCTGCAGCAGCTCGATGCCGGTCATGTCCGGCAGATCGACCTCCGCGATGAGGACGTCGACTTCTTCCTTCGTCAGGATCTCGGCCCCGGCGCCGCCGGACCACGCCCGTAGCACGCGGTAGTCCCGCTTGAGCGGTGCGGCGATGGCCTCGCGCATCTCATTGTCCTGATCCACCACGAGGATGGTCTTGCGGCGAAGGGACATCGGAGGGCAGTATAGCTGGAAGGCACGACCCAACCGGCAGCCGGCAGCCGGCAGCCGGCAGAGCATGATCCGGTGTCCGGTGTCCGGTATCCGTATCCGGTATCCGGTCGCGAGTCTCCAGGCCCAAGCCCCAAGCCCCAAGCCTCAAGACCCAAGACCCAAGACTCGTGAGATGGAAGAAGGCAGGACCTGGCAATGACGGTGGCACTCGCCTCGATGTCGCTGGTGGTGGCGCTCGTCGCCCTGGCCCTCGTGCGGCGGCAGTCGCGCAAGCTCGAACAGCTCACCGAGATGTACTGGCAGCTGCGCTACGACCATGGCGAGCTGAAGTCCGCCGTCAACCCCGAGACGCCCGCGCCGCCGCCGCCGATCTCGGGCTTCGTGCCGCTCGGGTCGCTGAAGCGGTCCAAATCCTGAGCCCTCGCCCGGCACGGACGTCTTGACGCTGTCCCGCGATCCAAGCGACAGTGAAGGGCTGTCTGTTCTATCGATACGCAGAACGCATCGCACGGATAAGGAGCGGGGTCTTGGCCAACGAGTACGACGTGGTGGTGATCGGCGCGGGCACGGGCGGATATGTGGCCGCGATTCGGGCGGCTCAGCTGGGATTGAAGGTGGCCGTGGTCGAGCGCCAGAAGGCGCTGGGCGGCACCTGCCTGATCTGGGGCTGCATTCCCACCAAGGCCCTGCTGGAGCACGCGCACGCGCTGAAGGTGGCACAGAGCGCCGCTGAATGGGGCCTGACCGGCGTTGACGGCAAGGGCGTCGGCATCAGCATGCCCGCCGTCCACGCGCGCAAGGACAAGATGATCGCCGGCCTCACCGGCGGCATCGAGATGCTGTTCAAGAAGAACAAGATCGACTGGATCAAGGGCACCGCCCGCCTCACCGGCAAGCTCGGCGTCGAGGTCACGCTGCACGACGGCGCCAAACAGGCGCTGATGGCGAAGAAGGAAATCATCGTCGCCACCGGTTCGAGCGCGCGCAGCGTCCCCGGCATCACCGTCGATCACAGGCAGATCATCTTCAGCGACGAGGCCATCCACCTGCCCGAGGTGCCGAAGACCATCGCCATCATGGGCAGCGGCGCCGTCGGCGTCGAGTTCGCGTCGATCTTCAAGAGCTACGGCAGCGACGTCACCATCATCGAGCTGCTGCCGCGCCTGGTGCCCGGTGAAGACGAGGCGGTGTCGGCGGATCTCGAGAAGCACTTCAAGCGCCGCGGCATCAAGGTCCACACCTCGACCAAGGTCACCAGCGCGGTGGCCGGGCCCAAGGGCGTGGAGATCGAGATGCAGGCCGCCGACCCTTCGACAGGCTCAGGGCAGGCCCCTTCGACAGGCTCAGGGCAGGCGGGCAAGGCGCAGAAGGCCACCTTCGACATCCTGCTCGTCGCCACCGGTCGCGGGCCGGTCACCGAAGGGCTCGGCGTCGAGGCGCTCGGCCTCAAGATGGATCGCGGCTACATCGTCGTCGACCAGTTGTTCCAGACCAACGTCCCCAACATCTCGGCCATCGGCGACGTGATCACGATGGGCGGGCCGCACTACCAGCTGGCGCACGTCTCGTCGATGGAGGGCATCCTGCTGGCCGAGCGCATCGCCGGTCAGCACGTGACGCCGATCAACTACGACCACGTGCCGCGCTGCACCTACTGCGACCCGGAGATTGGCAGCGTCGGCCTGACCGAGGCGCAGGCCAAAGCCAAGGGCTTCGACGTGCGCACCGGCGTGTTCCCCTTCAAGGCGCTGGCCCGCGCGCGGATGGCGGGCGAGGTCGACGGTTTCGTGAAGATCGTCGCCGAGAAGAAGTACGACGAGGTGCTCGGCGTCCACATCATCGGCCCGCGCGCCACCGAGCTCGTGGCCGAGGCCGTGCTCGCCCTCAGACTGGAATGCACGGTCGAGGAGCTGGTCAAGACCATCCACGCCCACCCGACGATGTCGGAGGCGGTGGGTGAGGCCGCGCACGCCGCGCACGGAGCGGCGATACACATTTAGGTCTTGGGTCTTGGGTCCTGGGTCTTGAGGTGAAGCTCAGGACTCAAGCCTCAAGCCCCAAGACCTCAAGACTCAAGACTCAAGCCTCAAGACACAAAGACTTCCGCCATGTCCACACCCGTAGTCATGCCGCAGATGGGCGAGTCAATCGCCGAAGGCACCATCGTTCGCTGGATCAAGAAGGTGGGCGATGCCGTCGATCGCGACGAGCCGCTGTTCGAGATCTCCACCGACAAGGTGGACGCGGAGATCCCCTCTCCGGTGTCGGGCTTCGTGCTCGACATCTCGGTGAAAGAGGGCGAGACCGTCCCCGTCAACAGCGTGGTGGCGATGATTGGCGAGAAGGGCGAAGCCGGGGCGACGGCCCCTGCGGCCGCGGCGCCTGCTCCTGCCGCGGCCCCCGCGACTCAGGCCGAGGGCGCGGCCGCAGCGGCTCCGGCGGCCGCGCCGGCACAGCCCCAGGCGGGACTGGACGGGGCCTCGGCCGCGGCCGACAGCGCCCCCTCGGGCGAGCGTCAGCGTTCGTCGCCGCTGGTGCGGCGCATCGCGCAGGAACACAACGTCGACGTGTCGCGGATTGCCGGGTCGGGCATCGGCGGACGCGTCACGAAGCACGACATCCTGGCGTTCATCGAGTCCGGCGGCGCCCGCGCCGCGGCGCCGATGGCCGCGTCCTCGGCGCGCCCGGCCCCTACCGCCCCCGCGCCGCAGCCGGTGATGCGCCTGGCCTCGGATCGCGTCGAGCCGATGTCGGTGATGCGCCGGAAGATTGCCGAGCACATGGTGTTCAGCAAGCACACCTCGGCGCACGTCTACTCGGTGTTCGAGGTGAACTACAGCCGGGTGGACCAGATCCGCAAGGAGAAGAAGGACGACTACGCGCGCGCCGGCGCCAAGCTCACGTTCACATCCTTCATCGCCAAGGCGGCGGTGGACTGCCTGCGACGGCACCCGGTGATCAACGCGTCGATCGACGGCGACAACGTCATCTATCGCGGCTCGGTCAATCTCGGCATCGCCGTGGCGCTCGAGAACGGCCTGATCGTGCCAGTGGTGAAGGGCGCGGACGACAAGAACACGCTGGGCCTGTCACGCGCCATCCAGGACGTGGCCGACCGCGCGCGCGCCAAGAAGCTGAACCCAGACGAGGTGCAGGGCGGCACCTTCACCATCACCAACCCCGGCAACTTCGGGGCGCAGTTCGGGCTGCCGGTCATCAATCAGCCGCAGGTCGCCATCCTCGGCGTCGGCGCCATCGAGAAGCGGGCCGTCGTCATCGACGACATGATCGGTATCCGGATGATGGGCTACCTCACGCTCGGCTACGACCACCGGCTGGTGGACGGCGCGGTTGCCGATCAGTTCATGGCCGACCTGAAGAAGAGCATCGAGCAGTTCGATCCGTCGAACGTATAACACGCGGGTCATGGGCGCACTCGACGTCCGGCGGCTCGGCATCGTTCCCTACGGCGAGGGGCTCGAACTGCAGAAGCAGCTGGTCGAGGCGCGTCGCGCCGGACAGATTCCAGACACACTCCTGCTGCTGCAGCACCCGCACGTCCTGACGGTGGGGGTGAAGAAGGACGGCCGCAGCCACATCCTCGCCCCACCGGACCGACTGGAGTCGCTGGGCGTCGAGGTCTTCGACACGGGCCGCGGCGGCGACGTCACCTACCACGGCCCCGGGCAGATCGTCGGCTACCCCATCATCGACCTCAACCCCGATCGGCGCGACGTCCACCGCTACGTCCGCGACCTCGAGGAGATGATGATCCGCGTTTGTGCCGACTTTGGTGTCGGCGCCGGCCGCATCCAGGGGCTCTCGGGCACGTGGGTCACGGACCCGGTGCGTGGCCCCGAAAAGATCGGTGCCATCGGCGTGCGCATCTCGCGCTGGATCACCAGCCACGGCTTTGCCTTCAACGTGAGCACCGACCTGGCCTTCTTCCAGCTCATCGTGCCGTGCGGCATTGCCGACCACGGCGTCACCTCGCTCGAGTCCGCCACCGGCGGCCCGCTGGCCGCTGCCGACGTCGAAGCCGCGATCGTCCGCCAGTTCTGCGCGGTTTTCGAGCGCGAGCTAATTGCCGACTTCCCAACAACTTAGCCAGATTCGACGCGGTTGACCTCCGGGCCGGGAATATCTGGGCGCGGTGTGGGGTTCTTATCTCCCGAGAACAAAAAAGGGGATGAATCCGATGCGCGATCAGATGACAGAAGGACTTCTTGTCGAACGGCTCCGCCAGCGCGACGAAACGGCGCTCGGCGACTTGTCCGCGGCCTACGGCTCCAAGATTTTCCAGCTGGCGTTCCGTTACGTGAAGAACCGCGAGGACGCGGAAGAAG
This sequence comes from uncultured Acidobacteriota bacterium, assembly GCA_963721715.1. GTDB lineage: Bacteria > Acidobacteriota > Vicinamibacteria > Vicinamibacterales > UBA2999 > VFZN01. Next base: position 493,915 of record CAVRKI010000002.1, read on the forward strand.
TGACGCAGGACGTGCTGATGAAGGTGTACCAGAAGATCGACGCCTTCCGCGGCGATGCGGCGCTGTCGTCCTGGATCTATCGCATCACGTTCAACACCGCGATGTCGCGGCTGCGCAACACGCGGGCGGCGCGGATGGCCGAGATGGCCGACATCCCGGTCGGCCCCGGCAACGACGACATCCCGGGCGGCCCCCGACACCACGATCCCGCCGACTGGTCGGCGCTGGCCGACGAGCAGATGCTGCGTCAGCAGATGCGCGAGCGGCTGACCGAAGCGGTCGGGGCGCTGCCGTCCATCTATCGCACGCCGGTCATCCTGCGCGACCTGCAGGGGCTGAGCACCGAGGAGGCGAGCCGCCGCCTCAACCTGAAGGATCAGACGCTGAAGTCGCGTCTGCACCGCGGACGCCTGATGCTGCGCAAGCGGCTCGAGGATTTCGCGGACGGCCTCACGCTTCACCGTCCCGCCGAAGCATTCTGACGCGACAGCTCTTCGACGAGCCTGAGGGCGAGCCGGGCAATCTCGGCGCCGCCCTCCGCGTCGATGCGGGGCCAGTCGTCCGACGGCCGGTGATAGTCGGGATGAAACCCGGTGAAGAACGCCACCGCCGGCACGCCGTGGGCGGCGAACGGGCCGACGTCCGATTCGTCCTGCCCGTAGCCGCCGCGCCCGAAGTCCTGCAGTAACAGGCGCGTCCACGGCCGCATGTGGCCGGTGAGCGACGACAGCATCGGCGCGCGGCCGAACACTCCCACCATCACCCGGCCACGCGCGCGCCCGATCATGTCGAGGTTGATCATGGCGACCGTTCGCCCGAGCGGCACCGCCGGTTGCGCCACGTAGTGCTCGGATCCGCGCAGCCCCAGCTCCTCCCCCGCGAACGACGCGAACACGATCGTCCGGCCGAAGCGCGAGCGTGCCCCGCCCGCAGTCCGCGCCATCTCGAGCAGCGCCGCGGTGCCGGAGGCATTGTCGTCGGCGCCGTTGTGAATCTGTCCGGTGGACTCGGGCGCCTCGGAGAACTGCCCGCCGGTGCCGACGTGGTCGTAGTGCGCGCCGACGACGATGGCCTCGGCGGCGAGGGCGGGATCGGAGCCAGGCAGGATGCCCAGGACGTTGCGGAGCGGCGCGGTGAACTGCGCGCGCAGCTCGTCGTAGCTCACCGAGATGCCCTCCAGCTTCCGGGACTGTGGCACGAGCGTGCGATCGATCAGCGCACCGATGCGCGCCGGTTCGAACGACGGCAGCGCGCGCGCCAGCCGCTGGCGCGCCAGCCGCACCACCGGCATCCCCATCGCCTCGCTCTGCGGATCCATCCACCAGCTGCTCCGCATGGTGCGGTCCTCGAGGTGAGAGGGGTCCTCGATCACCATCAGCAGGCGCGCCCCGCGCTCGCGGGCCTCGCGCGCCTTGGCCGAGATGGCCGCGCCTGGGGTGAGGTTGCGGCCGTCGAAGCGGCTCTGCTCGTCGCCTTCCTGCGGCTCGTGCGTGAACACCAGCACCGCGGCGCCGCGCACGTCGATGCCGGCGAAGTCGTCGTAGCCGAGGCCCGGCGCCGAGATCGCGTAGCCGGCGAACACCACCGGCACGTCGCGCACGCCAAGGGGCGGCGTCAGCCGATCGCGGATCGACAGCGGGTAGTAGTCTCGACCGAGCACGAACGACTGCGCGCCGGCGGGGGTCCCCAGCATCACCGTGGACGTGGCGGGCGGTTCGACCCGGACCTCGGCGTCGAAACCCTGGAAGAAGCCGCCGTCCCCGCCGCCGCCCCGCAGTCCGGCATCGCGGAACGCGGTGGCGATGTAGTCGGCGGCGTGTTCGAGCCCGGCGGTGCCGTTGCCGCGCCCGCCCATCTCGTCGGAGGCCAGCAACGTGACGTGGGCGAGGAAGGACGATGCCGTGATCCGCGCCGGGGCCTGCGCCGTCAGTACCGCACCGCCGAGCAGGACCAGCGTCAGCGCACGGCGCATGGGGACATCAGCGGGCGAGGGCGGTATCGAGCCGGACGCGATCGCGCGACGACAGCGGCGGGCTCTCGACGCGGCGGATGCCACGGGGCTCGACGCGGGCCGGCAGCATCGCCGACTGGCCGGACGCGCGCTCGTCGCGGGGCAGGACGACCTGCAGGATGTGCGTGCGCGGCGCCCGCGTCAGCATCGAGCGCATCACCCGCGCCGCGGCGCTGCCAAGGGCGGTGGCAGCGGGAGGCCATAGGCGCGGCAGGCGATCCTCGATGCGCGTCAGCATCGGCGGCGTCAGCACGTCGATCAGGCGGCGGCCGTTGATGCTGGCTGATTCCCACGGCACGATGATCTCGCGTGGGGCGCGGCCGAGCACCATCAGGGCAATGTCGCCGGGTGCGGCCTCGGCGTCGAGTGAGACCAGCGAGATCACGGCGCCGCGGAACGCCTCGGGCGCCGTACCGAACAGCCGGGTCCGCGCAATCCCGAGCTCGTGCACGCCGCGGTCGATGAGGGCGCTCTGCGTCACGCCGGCGCACAGGATGGGCGCCACCTGGTTCAGCTCCGCCACCCGCTTCAGCAGCGCCAGGCCAGCCTCCCCGGACCACTCACCACCCTCATGCCGGTCGGCGAGCACGATGAGGCCCGCCCCCACCACCGCGGTCACGTCCTCGGTACCCGACAGCGTCGTGGAGTGGCGATCGACGGGCGCCGCCTGCGCCATGTCCAGCGCTTTGCCACGCGCCACCGCGCCGGCCTCGTCCACCAGCACGACGCGCGCGGCAATGTCGGCGGTCGCCACCTGGCGAGCCACGGCCGCGCCGATCTCCCCCGCGCCCAGAACAACGATGGTCACAGTAGGATTGTATGCCTATGTCACAGGTCACTCTCATCACCGGTGGAACGCGCGGGATCGGCCATGCCCTGGCGCTGCGGCTCCTGTCGAGGGGTCACCGCGTGGCCGTGACGGGCACGACGGCGAGCGGCGTCGCCCGCGCGACGCACGCGCTGGCCGAGGCCTGCGACGACCCCGGCCGCGTGCTCGCCCTGGAGTGCGATGTCCGCGACCGTTCGGCGGTGGACCTGGCCATGCAGACGGTGGTGGCGCACTTCGGCGGGATCGACGTGCTCGTGAACAACGCCGGTGTCGGCGTCGGACAACCCATCTCGGAGCTGACCCACGACGAGTGGAGCCGCATCATCGACACCAACCTGACGGGTGTCTTCCACTGCTGCCGCGCCGCGATCCCGCACATGGTGAAGCGGGGCGCCGGCTGGATCATCAACATCAGCAGCCTGGCGAGCAAGAACCCCTTCATCGGCGGCGCCGCCTACTGCGCCTCGAAAGCCGGTCTCAATGCCTTCAGCGAGGCGCTGATGCTGGAACTGCGGCCCAGCAACATCCGCGTCAGCTATGTGCTGCCGGGGTCGGTGGCCACCGGCTTCTCCGGCCGCGAGGTCTCCGACGGCGACGCCTGGAAGTTGAGCCCGGACGATGTGGCGCAGGTGATTGAAGATTTGTTGGACCATCCCCGGCGCAGCCTGCCGAGCCGCGTGGAGATTCGTCCGTCGCGCCCCAGCAAGTAGCCGATTGAGGGGCTATCGTCCGGCCGGAGCGACCGTCGCCAGGAACGTGTCGAGGTCGATATTGGCGCCAGAAATGATCACTACCACGGGGCCTACGCGATCGCCGATCCGCCGGCCCTCGACGGCAGCCACGGCGACGGCGCTGGAACCTTCCACGATCAGATGTTCGTCGCCGGCCATCCGCCGCATGGCGCCAATCAGCGCCCGCTCGCTGACGGTGACCACCTCGTCCACCACCTGTTGCACCAGCGGGAACGTCATCGCATCGGGCTCCAGGTTGCCCGCCAGTCCGTCCGCGAGCGTCGGTCCCGCATCGATGGTGGTGATGGCGCCGCGCGCCAGGCCGGTGGTGAACGGCGTCGAGGCGTCGGCTTCCACGCCGACGAGCCGGGCCCGCGGCGCCGCGGCGCGCAGCGCCAGGCCGATGCCACTGGCCAGTCCGCCGCCGCCCAGCGGCACCACCACGGTCCCGACGTCCGGACAGTGCTCCACGATCTCCAGGCCGATCGTGCCGGCGCCGGCGATGACGGAAGGATGGTTGTAGGGAGAGATGTAGACGGCCCCCTCCTGGTCCGCGAACCCGCGCGCCTGCTGTTCCGCGGTGTCGTAGTCCGGCGCCAGATGCAGGGTAGCGCCATGGCGGCGAATGGCGGCGGTCTTCGTCTGTGGCGCGGTGGTGGGCGCGAATACGACGAGCGCGAGGCCGAGCCGCTCCGCCGCGTAGGCCATGGCCCGGCCGTGATTGCCGGCGGAGGCGGTCACCACCAGCGGGCGCGACGCGGGCTCGGGGTGCGCGTCGATCAGCTCGAGCAAGGCGTTGAACGCGCCGCGGATCTTGAACGAGTGGGTGAGGTTCAGCGACTCGAGCTTCAGCAGCACGCGCCGCCCGGTGAGGTCGCCGAGCGACGGCGACACCCGAAACGGCGTCGGCGTCAGGTAGTGCTGCAGCCGCAACCGCGCGCGGTAGATGTCCGAGACTGTCGGCGGTGTCACGGCGTGGATGGCGCGAGGATCTGCGGCAGCTGCTCCACGAACGCGGAGCGGGCGAGCACGCGGCCGACGCCCGCCTGGCGTGCGGCGTCGATGGTGGCGGTGTCCACGTGCGACACGAAGCCCACGGTGGGCACGGCGGCCAGCGCCGGTTCGTTCCGGAGCGCCGCGACGATGGCGAGCGGCTGCGTGCGCGTGCTGTTGAGGTCGAGGATCACCAGCGACGGCGTGGCGGCCCTGGCGGCCGTCAGCACCGACTCGACGGATCGCGTGAACTGAATCGCGGCGCCCACGGCCTTCGCCGCGGTCGAAATGCGCGAGGCAAACATCAGGTCGTCAACAGCAACAAGGATCATAGGTAGGTAACGTCCGGCAGTCGGTGTGGCCTCAAGCCCCAAGACCTCCATGATCGTATCCTAAGCCCATGCTCTGCTTCTCCGCGGCGGCGCCCCCCTTCATGAAGAACGGCTTCGTCCTCGCTTGCGAGCGGACCAGAGAGGCGGTCTACATCGATCCCGGCGACGAGGTCGACGAGCTGCTGGCCACCATCGCCAGCGAGCGCCTGAAGCCGGTCGCGATCCTGCTGACCCATGCGCACGTCGATCACGTGTCCGGCGTGGCCCGGGCGAAACGCGTGCTGAAGGTGCCGGTCTGGCTGCACGCCGCCGACCAGCCGCTCTACGAGCGCGCCGCGGCGCAGGGGCTGCTGTTCGGCCTGCGCATCGAGCAGCCGCCGCCAGTCGATCACTACTACGACGGCGATGGCCCGTGGGGCCGGTTTGGCGACTACGAGGTCATCGTCGAACACACGCCGGGCCACTGTCCAGGCGGTGTGTGCCTGGCGGTCTTCCGCACCGGCCCGCCGCGTGGGCTCGAAGGCCTGTTCGTCGGCGACACCTTGTTCGCGGGCTCGATCGGCCGCACCGACCTGCCCGGTGGGGACTACGAGACGCTGCTGCGGGCGATCACCACCACGCTCTTCAAGCACCCCGACGACGCGGTCGTGTACTCCGGCCACGGGCCCGACACCACCATCGGCCGGGAACGCGCGACCAACCCGTTCGTACTCGAGTGGATGGCCCAGCGCCGGTAGGAGCTGCCGCCAGCAGTCTCGACCTTGGTACACTGTCCAGCTGTATGTGGTTGCTTCGATCGTCCGAGCCTGCTCTCTCGTTCCGGTTGCTCCCCGGTGATGTCCGTACCATCGGCCGCGCCGCCGGCGCGCAGTTCATCGTCGATGCGCCGCTGGTCTCGCGCGTGCACTGCCGACTGACGTCGTCGGCCGACGGTGATCTGACGGTCGAGGACCTCGGCAGCACGAACGGCACCTACGTCAACGACCTCCGCGTCGAACACCCCATGACGCTGCAGCCCACCGATACGCTGAAGGTGGGCCGGGTCAGCTTTGCGATCGAGCGGGGATAGGCCCCGGCAACCGGCAACGGCAGGCGACGGAACTCGCCGGGCGCCGCGACCGTCGAAACCATTTGCATGACAAAGTCTCGCAAATGGACCCTTGGTGCGGTTGCGCTGGGGGTGCTGGGCGCGACCGCTTACGGCATCACCACCGCCAACGGCGCGTCCACCAGCATCGACCCCTCCAGGCTGGCCACGGTGGAGCGCGCGCCGATGGTGCGGTCGGTGGTGGCGACAGGCAAGATCGAGCCCATCACCAAGGTCGAGATCAAGTCGAAGGCCAACGGCATCATCGAGCGCCTGGCGGCTGACGTGGACCATCAGGTCGAAGCTGGGCAGGTGCTGGCCGAGCTCGACAAGGAGAACCTCCGCGCCCGCCTGCGCGAGGCCCGCGCCAACCTGGAGGCGGCGCGCGCCGCGCTATCCGCCGCCGAGGCGCAGGTCGCGAAGTACGAGGTCGAAGCCGAGGCCCCGGAAGTGGCCTTCGCGAAGAGCGCCTACGACCGAGCCCGTTCCCTCAACGAACAGAAGCTGGTGTCCCAGGAGACGCTGGACCAGGCCCGCACCACCTATGAGCAGGCGGTGAACCGCCAGCGCGCCGCCGCGGCGCAGTCGCTGATCGGGCGCGCCAAGGTCAACGAGGCCCGCGCCCAGGTCGCCCAGGCCGGCGCTGCCGTCGAGCGCGCCGACGAAGAGCTGGCCAACGCCACCATCAAGGCGCCCATTCGCGGCACGGTGCTGACCCGCGACGTGGAGATCGGCAGCCCGGTTTCGTCGATCCTCAACCTCGGCGCCAACGCCTCGCTGGTGATGACGCTGGGCGACATCCAGAAGGTCTTCGTCCGCGGCAAGGTAGACGAAGCCGACATCGGCCTGGTGAAGCTCGGCCTCTCCGCCCGCATCACCGCGGAGAGCTTCAAGGACAAGGTCTTCAATGGCCGCGTCACGCAGATCTCGCCGATCGGCGTCGAGAAGGACAACGTCACCACCTTCGAGGTGGAGGTGTCCATCGACAACCCGGGCCAGGAGCTGAAGGCCAACATGACGGCGAACGCGGAGATCGTGCTGGATGAGCACGCCGACGCCTTGATCATTCCGGAAGCGGCGATCACCTACGACAGCCAGAAGCAGGCCTCCGTTGACGTCGCCGACCCCGCCGCCGAAAAAGGCCGCCGCACCGTGAAGGTGAAGGTTGGCATCGGCAACGGCACGAAGACCGAGGTGCTCGAGGGACTGAAGCAGGGCGACCGCGTGGTTCTGCCGGGATAGGGTCCAAGCCGCGCGACTCGAGACTCAAGACGCAAGACGCAAGGCCCAAGACCCAAGACCATGAGTGAGGCTTTCTCCCAGGCCCTCGACAACCTCCGCGCCAACAAGCTGCGCAGCTTCCTGACGATGTTCGGGATTCTGTGGGGCATCATCGCGGTGGTGGTGCTGTCGGCGACGGGCGAGGGCTTCCAGCGCGGCAACCAGGCCGTGCTCGAGGAACTCGGCAAGAACATCGCCATCGTCTGGGGCGGCCGCACCTCGATGCAGGCCGGCGGCGAGCGTGCTGGGCGTCGTGTGTTCCTCACCGTCGAGGATGCGCGCGCCATCGAGCGGGAAGCCCCGCTGGTGGCGGTGGTCAGCGCCGAGATCAATCGCGGGCTCCGCATCAAGAGCCGCTTCAACGCCGCCTCGCTCTCGGTGCACGGCATCGAGCCTCAGTACCAGGCCATCCGCACCATCGACATCGAGCAGGGGCGCGGCTTCGTCGCCCTGGACGACGAGCAGGTGCGGCGCGTCGCGATCATCGGCGCCGATGCCTGGGCGCAGCTGTTCGGGACGCGGCCGGGACTTGATCAGACGGTCGAGCTGAACGGCGTGCCGTACACCGTGATTGGGAAGATCCGGAAGAAGAACCAGGACAGCAACTACAGCGGGCCCGACAACGACAAGGTGTTCGTGCCCTTCCAGGCAATGGCGCGCGATTTCCCGCGCACGGACGCGCCGCCAGGAACGGTGTCGCAGCTGATCGTCGCGCCGAAGCCGTTCGTCGTCGCCGATCTGCCGCGCGTGCTGGACGCGCGCACCGGCCGCATCCAGGACGTGGACTGGCCGCTCGAGCGCGACCTGCGCCAGGTGCTGGCGCGGCGCAAGGCGTTCGACGGCGAGGATCGCGACGCCATTACCGTCTGGGACACCTCGCTCGAGAGCCTGATGTTCGGCCGGATGATCGGCACCATGAAGCAGTTCTTCAGCATCGTCGGCTTCATCACCCTGGCGCTGGGTGGATTGGGCGTGATGAACATCATGCTGGTCGCGGTGCGCGAGCGGACGCGCGAGATCGGCGTGCGCAAGGCGCTCGGTGCGACCACGCGCGAGGTGCAGCGGCAGTTCTTCCTGGAAGGGTTCTTCCTCACCATGATCAGCGGCGTCGCCGGCTTCGCGGTGGCCCTTGGGCTCTGCGCGCTCGTGAACCTGCTGCCGATGCCCGAACGCTTCCAGGGCATGGTGATGACGTGGCAGTCGGGCGCCGTCGCTCTGGCCACCTTGGTGATTGTGGGTGTGGTCACGTCGACCTATCCGGCACGCCGGGCGGCGTTGTTGCCGCCGGTGGAAGCGCTGAGGTACGAAACCTAGGATGCAACTCCTCATCGAGATCGTAAGAGAAGCGTTCACGGGACTGGCGCGCAACCGCACGCGGGCGGTGCTGTCGATGCTTGGCATTTCCTGGGGCATCGTCTCGGTGGTGATGCTGCTGTCGTACGGCAACGGCTTCCGCGACGCACTCGAGCGCGGCTTCCGCGGCGCGTTCGGCGACGGCGTGGTCATCGTGTGGCCTGGGCAGACCAGCCAGCAGGCGGGAGGTGAGCGCGCGGGCAAGCGCATCCGGCTGAAGGAAGCCGACGTGATGGCGGTGGCCGAAGCGCCGCTCGTCAAGTTCGTCAGCCCCGAATTCACCCGCGAGTTCCCCGTGGTGTGGGAGGCCAAGCAGAGCACCTACCTGATCCGCGGCGTGTCGCCCGAGTATGCCGTGATGCGCAGCCAGTGGGTGGCGGCCGGCCGCTTCCCGGACGCCGAGGACGTGCGCCTGCAGCGCCGCGTCGCCTTCATCGGCAGCGAAGTGGCGCGGAAGATGTTCGGCAACGTGCCGCCGGTGGGACAGCGCATCCGCCTTGGCGGGATGGCGTTCGAGGTGGTCGGCGTCCAGAAGGAAAAGGTGCAGCTCTCGAACTACCTCCGCCCCGACCGCGAGTCGATCTTCATTCCGCACACCACCGCCGGTCAGCTGTGGAACACCGAATTCACGACCGTGATGGTGTACCAGGCCGTGGATGCGACGAAGGAAGCGCAGGCGACGGCCCAGGTGAAGGCCATTCTCGGCAAACGGCTGGATTTCAACCCGGACGACGAGCGGGCGCTCCGCATGTTCGGCTCGTCGCAGACCGCCGAGATCACCGCGGGTATCGTCATGGGCCTGAAGCTGGTGCTCGGGTTCATCGGCGTGCTCACACTGGCCATTGGTGGCGTCGGGGTGATGAACATCATGTTCGTCTCGGTCACCGAACGGACGCGCGAGATTGGCATCCGCAAGGCGCTGGGCGCGCGGCGGCAGGCCATTCTGCTGCAGTTCCTGCTCGAGGGCCTGGTCACGGCCTTTGCCGGCGGCGTGGCCGGCGTGGCGGTGTCCTGGCTCCTGGTGGTACTGTTCAGCCCGCAGCCGTTCCTCTCGGAACTGCTCGACGATGCGAGCCGCTCCGCCGACATTCATATGGCGTTGTCGGTGGAACTGCTGCTGGTGTGCAGCGGCATCCTGATGGTGGTGGGCCTGGTGAGCGCGTTGGTGCCGGCGATGCGCGCGTCCCGCCTGGATCCCATCGAGGCGCTGCGCTACGAGTAACCTCGCCGGGCTCCCCAGCCTCCCGCGTTATAGTTCAGGTAGGACGTGGCCGCACTGGCCATCGTCGTCTCCGACGCGGGGGAAGCCATGCAGGACTACGACGCCATCGTCATTGGATCCGGATCCGGCGGCCTCACCGCTGCTCTGGCCTTGGCGCGGGCGGGCAAGCGCGTGGTCGTGTTCGAACAGCACTACCTGCCGGGCGGCTACAGCCAGTCGTTCATGCTCAAGGGCTTCCGCTTCAGCCCCGGCATCCACTACGTCGGGGCGCTAGGGCCGAATGGCGGGTTGCGCCGGATCTACGAGGGCCTCGGCGTCGCCAACGACCTGGTCTTCTTCGAGCTCGATCCCGACGGCTACGACCGCGTGTTCGTGGGCGACGAGCGCTTCGACATCCCCAAGGGCAAGGAGCGCTTCGCGGAGCGGCTGAAGGCGCGATTCCCGTCGGAGGCGCGGGCATCGATCGCTACTTCGACCTGATCAGCCGCATGGTGGACGAGATGGGCTACGGCGCCACGATCCATGGGCTTGCCGAGGCCGCCGTTGCTCTTCCCACGCACATGCCGACGGTGCTGCTGCACGGCATGCTGCCGCTCAGCACGCTGCTCGACCACTGCACCGACGATCCGTTGCTGCGCGCGATTCTCTCGATCCAGTGCGGCGACCACGGCATGGCGCCGTCGCGCGCGCCGGCGGCGCTGCACGCGGGCCTGCAGGCGTACTATTTCGACGGCGGGTGCTATCCGAAGGGCGGCGGCCACCACATCCCCGACACGCTGATGCGCCACATCCGGCGGCACGGCGGCGCCGTGAAGCTCGGGGTCGAGGTCGAGCGCATCCTGATCGAGGACGGACGGGCGATCGGCGTCCGGCTGGCCGACGGACAGGAGATCCGCGCCGGCATCGTCGTGTCGAATGCGGATCCGGGCGTCACGTGGGGCCGGCTGGTCGAGCCCGAACACCTGCCGTGGCGCCTTCGCCATCGCATCGAGCACCTGCATTATTCGATCTCCACGCTGAGCTTGTTCATGGCGGTGGACATGGACCTGAGGGCGGCAGGGATCGACTCCGGGAACATCTGGTACAGCCGCACGCCGGACATCGACGCCGTCTACTCGCTGGCCGATCGTCAGGTGCTCACCGGACAGGAGGTCATTCCCGGTCTGTTCTTCAACGTCACCACGCTGAAGGATCCGTCGCTGCGCCACGACGGCCTGCACACCGTCGAAGCCATCACGGTGGCGTCGATCGATCCGTTTTCGCGGTGGCAGGACACGCCGCCAGGGCAACGGCCGGCCGAATACGCACAGCTCAAAGCCGACCTCACCGAGCGCATTCTCGATGCGGTGGAGTGCTTCGTGCCCGGCCTGCGCGAGCGGACGGTGTTCCGGACGCTCGGCACCCCGCTCACGAATCAGCACTTCCTGCACGCCACCCGCGGCGGCATCTACGGCACCGAGAAGACGGTGGGGAATCTCGGGCCCTTCGGCTTCGCCGTGGACACGCACATCCACGGGCTCTACCAGTGCGGCGCCAGCATCATCGCGCCCGGCATCAACGGCGTGACGACCTCGGGGCTGCAGGCGGCCGCGGCGGCGCTCGGCTGCACGGCCGACGAGCTGCTCACGGCGCACGGGGCAGTCGCTGCGCATCTATCCATCGGAGCACCCGGAGGACTGGCCGGCCGAATTGCGGCCCCACATGCGGGCGCACCCGCCGACGGGCTTGGAGGCGGTGCCATCGAATTGACTGGTGAGGTCGACGTCACCCCTGATACAACCAGCCCGCAGGAGGGATCGATGATGCGTGGCCAAGGGTCGGGGACGGACGGCGAGCCTGATGGCGGCGGCGGTTCTCGCGGTGATGATGGTGCCGGCCGCGCCGCAGGCGCAAAAGGCCCGCGAGCGCGAGCTGGGCCTGCCCATCGGCGGCACGCCGGGGCCGCTCGACGCCATCACCGACGTGGCCGGCGTGGAGGTGGGTCATACGACGCTCATCTCCGGCAGCGGGCGGCTGGTGCAGGGCAAGGGCCCGGTCCGCACCGGCGTCACCGTCGTGCATCCGCGCGGCAAGGCCAACCCCGATCCGGTGTTCGCGTCGTGGTTCACGCTGAACGGCAACGGCGAGATGACCGGCACGACCTGGGTGCAGGAGAGCGGGCTGCTCGAAGGGCCGGTCGCGATCACCAACACCCACAGCGTCGGTATCGTCCGCGACGCGATCATCCGCTGGGAGGTCGGCCTGAAGAACGCCCTGCAGCCGTGGTGGCTCCCGGTGGTGGCCGAAACCTACGACGGCACGCTCAACGACATCAGCGGCTTCCACGTCACGGCTGAGCACGTGCTGGCGGCGCTGGACGGCGCCAGGGGCGGCGTCCCGCCGAAGGCAACGTCGGCGGCGGGACCGGCATGGTGTGTCACGGCTTCAAGGGTGGCATCGGCACCGCGTCGCGCAAGCTCCCCGAGGCGCAGGGCGGCTACACCGTCGGCGTGCTGGTGCAGTGCAACTACGGCGTCCGCCGCGATCTGCGGATTGCGGGCGTGCCGGTCGGCGAAGAGATCCCCGACCTCACCGCGTGTGTCGCCGGCGATGCCCCGTTGCCCGAGGGATCCACTCGGCCTCGTTGTGGCGCGCCCGCCCCGCCTCGAGACGAGGAGCGGGAACAGGGGTCGATCATCGTGGTCGTGGCGACCGACGCGCCGCTGCTGCCGCACCAGTTGAAGCGCGTGGCGACGCGGGTGTCGCTCGGCATCGGCCGTCAGGGCGGCTTCGGCGGCAACAGCTCCGGTGACATCTTCATCGCGTTCTCGACCGCCAATCCCCGCGCCTGGCACGACGATGTGCCGGTGAGGGACGTGAAGATGCTCCCGAACGATCGCATCTCGCCGATCTTCCAGGCCACCGCGCAGGCCACCGAAGCGGCCATCACCAACGCCCTGCTCGCGGCGGAAACCATGACCGGCGCTGACGACGTGCGCGTCTATGCGATGCCGGTCGAGCGGATGCTGGCCGCGATGCGAAAGTACGGACGCCTGAAGTAGCTGGGTCGATTGGCCGGGGCAGTGTCGTATCCTTAGCGCTTCATGTTTCGTCTGATTGCCGCCGCGGGCCTGGTCCTGCTCTCCACCACCAGCGCCTGGTCGCAGGCGATCGATCCGCTCACCTCCGGCCGCCGCATCCTGGAAGCCGAGCGCATGCAAGGTGACGAGCGCGTCGTGCTCGACGGCATCCTCGACGAGCCCGTCTGGACGCGCGCGAAGCACGGCGGCGAGTTCATTCAGCAGGATCCCGTCCTGGGCGCCGCGCCCACGGAACGGACCGAAGTGAGGGTGGTGTTCAGCCAGGACCACCTCTACATCGGCGTCATCTGCTTCGACTCCGAGCCCGACAAGCTGCAGGGCAACACCAGCAAGCGCGACGAGTTCCTCAGCGCCGACGACCGGTTCATGTGGACGATGGACACGTTCCTGAATCAGCAGACGGGCTACTTCTTCGAGATGAACCCCGCGGGGCTGATGGCCGACGCGCTGATGGGGCCGGGCGGCACCAACAACCGCGAGTGGGACGGCATCTGGAACGCGCGTGTGCGGCAGAGCGAGATCGGCTGGGTCATCGAGATCGACATTCCCTTCCGCTCGATCGCCTTCGATCCCAACGCCCCGGCGTGGGGCATCAACTTCCAGCGCACGGTTCGCCGCAAGCAGGAAGAGCTGATGTGGACGGGCTACCAGCGCAACCAGGGCCTGCGCCGCATGGCCAACGCCGGTCTGCTGACGGGACTCAGGGACGTGAGTTCCGGCAAGGGGTTCGAGCTGAAGCCCTACCTGCTCGGGCTTCGTCGCCGATGCGCCAGGCCGCATTCCTGTCGTGGCGCACGACGCCAGCGCCGACATCGGTGGCGAGGTGGCCTACAACGTGACGCCGAGCCTGCGGGCGGTGGGCACCATCAACACCGACTTCGCGGAGACGGAGGTCGATCAACGGCTCGTCAACCTGACGCGGTTCCCGCTGTTCTTCCCGGAGAAGCGCAGCTTCTTCCTCGACGGCGCGACGTTCTTCGACTTTCCGATCACCGCGTTCTTCTCCCGGCGCATCGGCCTGGTCAACGGACAGCCGCAATCCATCGTCGGCGGCGGCAAGATGACCGGGCAGGCGGGCCGCAGCGACCTCGGCGCGCTGTACGTGCGTACGGCGGAAGACGACGACCTCCGTGCGCCGGCGGAGGACTTTCTCGTCGGTCGCTGGCGGCGGCGCGTGCTGCAGCAGTCCTACTTCGGCGCGATTTATACCGGCCGCAACACGCATGCTGACGTCTCCACGCCCTCGAGTCAGACCGTGGGCGCGGACTTCCGCCTGGCGACGGCGACGTTCCGCCGCAACAAGAACCTGAACTTTTCGGGCTACTGGGTGGCCAACACCACGGTGGACGATGCCGGGGACAGCGCGGCGTTCGGGACGCGCATCGACTACCCCAACGACATCTGGGAACTGAGCGCGGATTTCCAGGAAGTGCAGGAGAACTACGATCCGGCGCTCGGGTTCACGCCTCGCCGCGAGTACCGCCGCTACAACCCGGAGTTCCGCTGGAATCCCCGTCCCAAGACCCGGCACCCCTACATCCGCCGGCTCGGTTTCGGCGTCGACCCTGAGATCTTCACCGACCTCGAGAATCGCCAAGCAGTCGATGGATTTGAACATCCAGCCGCTCCGCGTCGAACTGCACAGCGGCGACATCCTCGAAACCAACATCAGCCCGAGCTACGAGCGCCTCGACGAGGATTTCGAGATTGCGCCGGGCGTGACCCTGCCGGGCGGCACCGACTACGACTTCCTCCGCTACGCGGTGTCGCTGAGCACGGCCAACCGGCGCGTGGTGGCGCTGCGGCCGCGCGTCGAGTGGGGCACGTTCTTCTCCGGCGACCGCGTCGAGTACTCGCTCGGGCTCGATCTGCGGCCTCGCACCGGCGTGCGCATCAATACCACCTACGAGTACAACACGGTGTCACTGGTGGAGGGCGACTTCGACACGCGATTGATTCGGGTGGTGGCCGACACGCAGTTCAGCCCGTTCATGTACCTCGTCAACAACATCCAGTACGACTCGGTGAGCCAGGTGGTCGGCTGGCAGGCTCGGTTCCGCTGGATCCTCAAGCCCGGCAACGACGTGTTCATCGTCTACACCCAGAACTGGATCGACTCGGTCGACCCACAGGATCCGCTCAATCCGAATAGCTCGCGCTTCCGCACCCTCGATCGCCGGACGGCGGCGAAGGTGGTCTACACGAAGCGCTTCTGAGGCCGGCGCACCCCGTCGCGTCACGTCGGCCGGCGCAGCAGCGAGCCCATCAGATCGATCGGCAGCGGGAAGACGATGGTGGAGTTCTGCTCCGCGGCGATCTCGTTGAGCGTCTGGAGGTAGCGCAGCGTCATCGCGCCCTGCTCGGTGCCGATGATGGCGGCCGCCTGCGTCAGCTTCTCCGACGCGATCAGCTCGCCCTCGGCGTGGATGATCTTCGCGCGCTTCTCGCGCTCGGCTTCGGCCTGGCGCGCCATCGCCCGCCGCATGTCCTCCGGCAGATCGACGTGCTTCACCTCGACCGCCGACACCTTGATGCCCCAGGGGTCGGTCTGGTTGTCGAGGATGCGCTGCAGATCCTGGTTCAGCCGATCGCGCGAGGCGAGCAGGTCGTCGAGCTCGGCCTGGCCGAGCACGCTGCGCAGCGTGGTCTGCGCCAGCTGCGAGGTGGCGTAGGTGTAGTCCTCGACCTCGACGATGGCCCGGCGGGGATCGACCACCCGGTAGTAGACCACCGCGTTCACCTTCACCGACACGTTGTCGCGCGTGATGATGTCCTGCGGCGGCACGTCGTGCACCGCCGTGCGCAGGCTGACCCGGACGATGCGTGTCGAGCGGGCGGAAGACGAAGACGAGGCCCGGGCCCTTCGGCTGGGGCAGCAGCTTGCCCAGCCGGAAGATCACGCCGCGCTCGTACTCCTTCAGGATGTAGACCGCGCTGACGAGGTACAGCAGGACCAGCAGCGGGAGGATCAGCAGCGGGGAAATCATCATCAGGCGCCTCCTGGCGTGTCGGGGGTGTCGATGTCCGCGGGCTCGACGTGCAGCGTCAAGCCGGCCGCGGCGCGGACGCGCAGGTGCCGTCCCGCGGGGATGGGGATGTCGGCTCACGGCCTGCCAGATCTCGCCATGCACGCTGATCTGGCCAGCCTGCGGCGGCTCGAGCGCCGTCAGGGCGCGGCCGTGGCGCCGATCAGGGCCTCGGCGCCGGTCGGGGACCGCAGCCGCTGCGCCTGCAAGGCCAGCCGTCCAAGGCCGAGGACGATGACGACGAGGGCGATCACGACGGGGAGGATCACGCCATAGCCGACACGGATGCCCGGCACCTCGCGCGTCACCATCAGCGAGCCGGACAGCAGCGCGACGGCGCCGCCGATGCCGAGCACACCGAAGCTCGGCACCATCAGCTCAGCGCCGAGCAAGGCCATGCCGAACACGATCAGCAGCAGGCCGGTGACGTTGACCGGCAGCACCTGGAAGGCGAAGAACGCCAGCAGCAGGCAGACGCCGCCAGCCACGCCGGGCAGGACCACGCCGGGGTTCCACATCTCGACGACCAGGCCGAGCATGCCGAGGGTGAGGAGCAGGTAGGCGATCTGAGGATGCGCGATGGCGCCGAGCAGCGACTGGCGCCAGGTCATCTCGACGCGCTCGAGCCGTGCGTCCCGCGGTGGCGAGCGTGACCGTGCGTCCGTCGAAGCGCGTGATCGGCCGGCCATCCAGCTGCCGCAGCAGGTCGTCGACGTCGCGCGCGATGAAGTCGATCAGCGGCGGCGCGGCGTTCAGCGCTTCGCCATCGGTGAAGGCGCGGCTCTCGGTGACCGCTTCCGCGGCCAGTGCGGCGTTGCGCTTGCCGCGCCTCGGCGATGGTCCGCGCGTAGGCCGCGGCGTCGGCGGCGATCTTCTGCGACATCACCTCGCCGCCCGGCGATTCGCCCGTCGGACGACACGGGATGCGCGGCGCCGATGTGCGTGCCGGGCGCCATCACCGCGACGTCCGCCGCGAGCGTGATCAGGAACCCGGCCGACGCGGCGCGCGCGCCCGGCGGCGCGATGAACACCACGACCGGCGCGCGGGAGGCAACGATGCGCGAGATGATTGTGCGGGTGGAATCGAGCAGCCCGCCGGGGGTCCGGAGCACGAGAATGACCGCCACCGCGCCGGCGCGATCGGCGCGGGCGATCACATCCTCGACGAACTCCGCGGTGATCGGGTGGATGACGCCGTCGTACTCGGCGACGACCACGGTAGGCGTTGGGGATTGCGCGGCTGCCGGGACGAGCGTGGCGATCAAGCCCATCGGCACCAGCAGGCAGACCACTAACCAGGCAGCGAGGGTGGCACCGGCCCGCCACCTCGTCACGAGCGGAACGCGTTGAACACGAAGCGCGTGTTCCACGACTCCGGCGATTCTATCGCAGGGACGGTCTGCGTCCGTCATCAGGGCCACGCGTGCTAGCATCCCCGTCGAGAGGATGACCATGGATCGCAGAACCGTTCTTCAGGCGGGGCTCACCGCGATTGCCGGCGCCGTCGTCACCGGCGACATCAGGCCCGTCGCCGCGGCCGAGGCGGGCGCTCAGGCGCCCACCGGTACGGCGCCAGCCGCCACCCAGTCGAAACCGCTCGGCGCGCATCCGCTGGGAGCCGCGATGGCGGGCTGGCAGGGGACGATCATCGAGGTCACCTATCCGCCGGGCGTGGTGTCGGCAGCGCACCAGCATCCGGGGCCGACGTTCGGCTACGTGGTGAGCGGCAGGATCCGGTGGGCGATCAACGGCGAGCCGGCCAAGGTGCTCGAGGCCGGGCAGTCGTTCTTCGAGCCGATGGGGTCGGTGCACAGCACCTCGGCCAACGACAGCGCGACCGAGCCGGCGAAGATCGCGGTGGTGATCCTGGGTAAGCCGGGCGAGCCGTTGTCGAAGCCGGCGGTCAAACCGGGGGAGTAACGGCCGGCAACCGGAGTCGAATACTTGTCGGGAGTCGGAATCCGGGTACCGGACACCGGATCAGAATTCGACGCCGAACGAGACGACCACGGTAGCCGACCCGGAGAAGGGCTCGAAGACGCTCGTCGTCAGCGAGCTCTTCCACACGTCCACGCCGACCAGCAGCCCACGCTGGATGTCGCGCTCGGACTGATAGGCACGCGTGCGTTGCACGACCAATCCCGTCCGGAACCACTCGGTCGGCTGGATCGTGAACTCGCTCCAGTTGTAGAGGAAGTGCTCAGCCTCGTCGCTCAGGTCGAACACGTACTCGCCTTCGCTGTAGAACTCCAGCTTCCACACGTTCAGCGTCAGCAGGAGCCCGGGCGCCACGCCATCGAGATCGCCGGTGACCACGCCGAACATTGGCGTCACCGCCAGGGTCACCGTGTCGCCGGTCTCGAAGTTCATGCCGGCCCACGCCGAAAAGGTCTTTTGCGCCTCGTAGTTGTAGCGGGCTTCAAGGTGCAGCCGGCCGCGATCGGCAGCCACCGTCGGCTGCAGGTAGTTCACATCGTCTGGCAGGACGTAAAGCGCTGCCGCCGCCGACCACGACCAGGCCGGCGCGGTGGAGGCGGCAGGTGCCGCGAGAGCCGCTGGTTCGGGATCCTGCGCATACGCCGGCGATACGGCCAGCGCGCACAGCCACGCCACCGCGAGGGGCGCCGCCAGCCGCGTGCTAGCGCGAGAGATCACGGAGCGCCTCCAAGACCTCGGCGATGTCGCCTTCGGTGTGGGCGGCGTTGATCTGGAAGCGGATGGTCTCGTCTCCCTGCGGCACGACCGGGAACGTCAGCCCCACGGTGAGGATGTGCCGGTCGAATAACCCACGCACCATGGCCTTGACCTTGTCGGTGCTGCGCACCAGCAGCGGCACCACCGGGTGCGGCCCCGGGATGGACTCCAGCCCCAGCGCGTCCAGACCGTGCCGGAACTGCTGCGTGCGTGCGGCCAGGTTGGCCAGCCGCTCGAGACCTTCCGCGCTGTCGGTGATGTCGATGGCGGTCACCGCCGCCGCGCAGTCGGCCGCGCTCAGCGGGTTGGTGTAGATGTAGGTGTCGGACTTCTGCCGGACGGCTTCCACGAGCTCGGGGCTGCCGGCGACGAATCCGCCGTTCACGCCGAAGGCCTTGCCGAACGTGCCGATCAGGATGTCCACCCGCGCGCCGGCGTGCTCCTCGGTACCGCGTCCGCTGGCGCCGTAGGCGCCAATCCCGTGCGAGTCGTCCATCATCGTCACCACGCCGTCACGGAAGCGGTGTTCGTGCGTCGCGGTCACGCGCAGCAGTTCTGTCAGCGGCGCCGCATCGCCGCGCATGCTGAAGATGCCGTCGAAGATCACGATCACGCGACCAACATCGGCTGGCACCTTCCCGAGTTGCCGTGCCAGGTCCTCGACGTCGTTGTGCTTGAAGATCGAGCGCCGCTCGCTCGGCACGTTGGCGATGCGCATTGCCCGGATGATGCAGTTGTGATTGAGCGCGTCGCCGATCCAGTAGGTGTCCGGGCCGGTCAGGGTGATCGCGGTGCCGAGCACGGTGGTATAGGCCGAGTTGAAGGCCTTGGCCGCAGGCCGGCCGGTGAACGCGGCAATCCGCTCCTCGAGCGCGACGTGGTGAATGGAGGTGCCGTCGATGAACCGCACCGCGCCGGGGCCGGTCCCGAACACCCGTGACGCCTCGTCGGCAGCGTGCACCAGTGCCGGGTGGTGCGACAGGGACAGGTAGCTGTTGGCATTCATGCGGAGGTACTCGCCCGCGCTGTCGCGCAGCAGGTACCTGGGCCCGCGTGCGCCGGTGGCTGGGACGTATCCCACCATCACGCGCTCGGGCGCCTTGGCCCGTCCTTCTCGCTCGAGATCGGCCACGTCGCGGGCCAGGCTGCGGTTCAAAGCGTCGAGTGACATGCGCGCACAGGGTACCATCGCCCGTTGGTGCCGTCGAGCCGGCTCGAGGTGGACGAGGCCCGCCGCTGCGCGTCGGTCCCGATGCGGGTGAAGCTGTCGTCCACGGCCCGGGCCAATGTAGGGACGCGGGTGCCCCAAGTATGCTCCGACGCGGCACTACCCCTGCCTTGCCGGCACGTCCGCCTTGTGGCCCACGCTCACGGCCGGAGATGGCGCCGCCTCGTCTTCGAGGACCGACGCCGCGGCCTCGGGTGACGACCTGGCGGGCGACACCGCCAGCGCCGTCTCTTCATTGAGCGGGTGGTTCGCCAATGCCCCCTTCAGACCAGCCTCATCGGTCAGGTCGAGGCGCAGCGGCGTGATCGAGACCCACCCCTGCTCCATCGCCCATCGATCGGTGCCTTCCTCCGCTCCTTCGAGCGGCGTCACCGTGAACCAGTAGAGCTCGCGGCCGAGCGGGTCTTTGGTCGGGACAATCTGTCCGTCGTACTTCCTCACCGAGGCACGCGTCCACACCAGCCCCTGTGGATGACGAGGGAGGTTGACGTTCACGAGCGGTAGCGAGACCTCGTGGATCAACAGCTGCAGCACGCGGCGCAGCCATGGCTTGTATGGCTCGAAGTCAGGCTCCGCGCCTGACGGTGCGCTGAGCGCAATGCCGCGAATTCCCAGCAGGGCCGCTTGCTTCGCTGCCGCCACCGTGCCCGAGTGCCAGATCGAGTTGCCGAGGTTCGAGTCCGATATTGAGACCCGACAGGACCAGATCCACCTTGTCCCAGTGGTAGGCGCCAAGGGCCACACAGTCGGCCGGAGTGCCGTTCACGCGGTAGGCCGAGAGGCCCTGGATCAGCGTGGGCCGGTAGGACAGCGGGCGCGAGGCGGTGATCGAGTGACCTGCGGACGACCGCTCCACGTCCGGAGCGACCACCCGCACATCACCGAACTCCGACGCAACCTGCGCGAGCGCCGCAATACCTGGACTGTAGATGCCGTCGTCGTTCGACACGAGTATGCGCATGCTGCGCTCGGTGCAAACGCGGGTCCAACTCTTGCAGACGGTCGCGGTTGTCGCCACGGGAGGCTGCCATTTGAGAGTGACGCTGTTTCACAACGAGGATGCCGGCGAAGGCACTTCGGTCCACGACCTGACGGAAACAATCGAGCGGCACGGCCACAGGGTGGTCGACGTCGTCGGCACCAGTGACGATGCGACGCGCGTCCTGGACGCGGAATCGGATCTGGTGGTGGCCTCCGGTGGCGATGGCACCGTCTCGACCGCGGCCCGGGTGCTGGCGGGGAAGCCGACGCCGCTGGCGATCCTGCCCAACGGCACCGCCAACAACATCGCCCGCAGCATGAGGATCACGGGCACGACGGACCAGATCGTCGCCGCCTGGGCCACGGCCAGGCGCCGGCCCTTCGATCTCGGCCGTGCCTCGGGCCCGTGGGGCGAGCGATGGTTCATCGAAAGCGTCGGTGGCGGCCTGATCGCCCGCAGCATCGAGGCGTTCGAGCGGCAGCCTCCGGACGAGGGTCGACCGAAGCGAGAGGAGTTGATCGACGCGGTGCGGATGCACGCCGAGGTGCTGTCAGGCCTCGAGGCCAGGCCGTGGAAGATGACCCTGGATGGGGTCTCGGTGTCCGGCGACTTCCTGCTGGTGGCCGTGCTCAACATCCCGTTCATCGGCCCCAACCTCGAGCTGTGCCCGCACGCGGATCCCACCGATGGCGAGTTCGCGGTGGTGATGGCGGAGGAGCGTCACCGCGATGCGATCGCGCGGCACCTGCAGCACCGCGCCGCCGAGCGCGACATCGGCCTCGGCGTCACCTGCAGGCGGGCCCGGCGCGTGGAGATCGAGCAGGGCGACCTGCTGCACATCGATGACATGGTCTTCGGCTGGCCATCCGAGGCGCGCGTCTCGATCCAGATCGAACCAGCTTCGCTGCACCTGCTGGTGTAGCGCAGGACTACGGCGACGTGCCGCGACCGTCGCTACCGCTGGTCGTACGCGGGGTAGTCCGGCGCCCACATCTTCGCCGTCACGAATGCCAGTGTGTCAGCGGGCTGTGGCGTGGACGCCAGCCCCTGGGCGTAGGCCTGGTCGGCCACTGCTGCCGCGATCCGCGCGGAGAGCGAGCGCACCGCCGCCAGCGGTGGGTACAGGCTGCCCTGGTTGAGGTCGTCGTCTGACACGCACGCCGCCAGCGCGCGCGCCGCCGCCAGGAACATCTCATCGGTGATGCGTGTGGCGCCGGAGGCGATCACGCCGAGCCCGACTCCCGGGAAGATGTAGGCGTTGTTCCCCTGACGCGGGACCAGGTGCCGCCCGCCCACGGTCAACGGGTCGAACGGGCTGCCCGATGCGAACAGGACGCGGCCATTGCTCCACTCATAGGCGTCGGCCGCGGTGCACTCCGATTTCGAGGTCGGGTTCGACAGCGCGAAGATGATGGGGTGCTCGTTGAGGTGCCCCATCGCATGGACCACCTCTTTCGTGAAGAGGCCGCCGGTGGCGGCGACACCGATCAGGGCGGTGGGCCGCAGCTCGGCGATGGCGGTCTTCAGGTCCGGTATCTCGTGGTGCGTGTGTGCGTACGGCAGCTTGTGCTCGGCCAATCCGGTTCGGCCGGCCACCACCAGCCCCTTCGAGTCCACCAGCCAGCAACGCCGGCGCGCCTTGTCGAGTGGCAGGCCCTCGGCGACCATCGCCGCCACCGTCAGGTCGGCAATCCCCGTCGCCGCTTCACCCGCGCCCGCAAACACCAACCGTTGCTCCGACAGTGCCGTGCCGGTCACGCGCAGCGCCGACAGCAGGCCCGCCAGCGCGACGGCGGCGGTGCCCTGGATGTCGTCGTTGAACGTTCGGATCTTGTCGCGGTACTTACGGAGCAGGCGGAACGCGTTGTGGTTGGCGAAGTCTTCGAACTGGACGATGACACCGGGGAAGACGGTCTGCGCGGCGGCCACGAACTCGTCGACGAGGTCGTCGTAGGCCTGGCCGGTGAGCCGGCGCTCGTGCAGGCCGATGTAGAGCGGATCGTTCAGCAGCTCGATGTTGTTGGTGCCCACGTCGAGGACCACCGGCAGGCACTGGGTTGGCGGAATGCCCGCGGCGGCCGTGTAGAGCGCGAGCTTACCGATCGGGATCGCCATGCCGTCCGCCCCCAGGTCGCCCAGTCCCAGGATCCGCTCGCCGTCGGTGACCACGATCATCTTCACGTCGCGCTCGGGCCAGTGCGCGAGTGCGTCGGCGACGCGGCCGCGGTCGGTGGCCGTGATGAACACACCCCGCGAGCGCTGGAAGATGTGCGCGTATTCCTGGCACGCCAGCCCCACCGTCGGGGTGTAGATGATCGGCATCATCTCCTCGAGGTGATCGGTGAGCACGCGGAAGAACAGCGTCTCGTTGCGATCGTGCAGCGCCGTCAGGTCGATGTACTTCTCGAGGGCGGTCGGCTTGCGCCGGAAGTTGCCCAGGACCTTCTCGACCTGCTGCGCCTGCGTCAACACGTGGTGCGGCAGCAGGCCGCGCAGGCCCAGCCGATCCCGCTCGACCTCGGTGAACGCGGTGCCTTTGTTGAGCGACGGGTTGCGCAGCAGCGCCGCTCCCTCTGAAGTGGACGGCTTCATGCTCAGAACACCTCCTGCAGGCCCAGATACAGGCCCTTCGATCCCTGCCGGCCGACACCCACGTCGATGCAGATGTTGGTGCGCGCGCGTTTGTTCATCAGCACCCGAAGGCCGATGCCCCCGGCCGGTGCCACGTCGTCGAACAGCGATTGGCCGCTGGCGTCATCGCTCACGGTCGTGAGGTTCAGGAACGCCACCATGCCCAGCAGTCCGTTCGCGCGTCAGCGTGCCGCGGTATTCCATCTCGCTGTAGACCAGCCGTTCCCCGCGGAAGCGCCCCTCCACGTAGCCCCGTCCCGCGCGGCCGTAGGTGTCGTTCGCGGTGGACGGCAGGTCGAAGTACGGCGCGACTCCGGCGACGACGAAATCCCCGTACAGCCACAGTGCGATTCGGTGTCGGCCGTTGTCCGTGAGCGGCCGGTAGGTCCTCGCATCGAACAGCAGTTCCTGCCACGCCGAATCACTGCCGAGCGCCTCGAAGAAGGGCCGGTAGGTCAGCGACGCCGCCCACCCTTGCCGGGCGTTGATCACGTTGTCGCGGGTGTCCACCACCAGGCCCATCGTCAGGCCGCTGCTGGTCTGCGAATCCTCGGGGAGGCCGTTCCTGCGGCTGTATTCCACGTACGGCGAGCTCTCCCACGCCGCGTCCGCATTCTCGCCAGGTTCGACGTTGCGATGCACGTTGAAGTGCGGCCCGATGCCGGCGTAGACCCGCGACCGGATGGCCAGGTAGCCGATGTCGGAGATGCGGAAGTGATCGAAGCGCACGTTGACCGCGTCCTCCGGCGCCGTGTCCGGTCCCAGGCCGAAGGTGTCCTGCGACGTCCACAGGAAGCGGTTGTCGCCCTGGATGTTGAAGCGGTTCCCGCGCGTGAACATGTGCAGCCGGGCTGACAGCGACACCTGCTGGCGGCTGGAGACCGTCGCCCCCACCGCCGCCGCCGAGATCCCGGTCGTTGCCGGATCGCCGCGGTAGAACGCCACGTTGGCGAGCGCACCGACGGTGAAGCCGGTGGACGGCTTGGAACTGAGCGTGGGCAAAATGGCAAGCATGGGCCGGTGATAGTCCCACGCCGGCGGTGGCTGAGCGGCCGGCGCCTTGCGGCGGATGGACCGAATCAGATCGACGATGTCGGTTTCGGCGGGCGCGGAGACCGGCGCCTGGGTGGGATCCGGATCCTGGCCACGAGCCATCGCCGTCGCATCCTCGAGCGCCAGGACTGCGACCAAGGCCAGGATCGAGATTCGTCTGCACATGAAGAGGACCCTGCGATCCTACCTCAAGGGTGCGCGGCGGCCATTGACGCCAGGTCGTCCCCACTTCCAGGCATCAACAAACCGCCGCGCGCCTTCCGCATGCGACGGATCGAGAGAAGCTCTCTATCCGATCGTCAAGGTCTTCGCTTGAGGCTTCGGCACGGCTCCGAGCGGCACCTTCACTTCGAGGACACCGTCCTTGAACGTGGCGACCGCCTTGTCCACCTCAGCCCCGTCCGGCAGCGGCACGAACCGTTCGAACGATCCGTACATCCGCTCGGTCCGGAAGTAGCCCTCTTTCTTTTCTTCCTTTTCTTCCTTGCGTTCACCGGTGATGGTCAGCCCCTCGGGGCCCACCTCCACCTTCACGTCGGCCTTCTGCATGCCGGGCAGATCGGCCTTCACGAAGACGGCGTTGTTCTTCTCCTCGATCTCGAGGGCGGGCACGAAGCCCATGTCGCGCCACGGGGCGAACCCGGCGCGCGCGAGCGGCGCGGTCTCGAACATCCGATCCATTTCGTGGCGGAGTTGATCGAACAGGGACAGCGCCCGAGGTTTGATGGCGGTCTTCTCAAGGAGCGCGGTCATTGCCTCACCCTCCTTTGCTTCGGCGATCCCCGATCGTTGAACACCTGTTCGACTTCCTATCGCGGAACCGTCGAAAGCCACTACTCCCCGTTGCATCAAACCTGCCACCGTCGACCGCGCGGGAGCAGGCCGGAAATCGCGCATGTTCGGGACCACTGGACGGATTGCCGTCAGCGCCGCGACCGCCGGTGACGGGACTTCGGTGCCGGGCTTCAGGCGCTCGGCCGTGGTAGTGTGTGACCCTAGCGTGTCGACCCTGTTCAGCGTGTTCGAGGACACCGTCCGCCGTGTCGGCGATCGGGTGGCGGTGGAGGTCCAGCGGAAAGACGGTCTCGATCGTTTCACCTATCGCGATCTGCACGCCCTCGTGCTGAATCGGGCGGCCGGGTTGAAGGCGGCCGGCGTCCAGCCCGGCGATCGCTGCGCGATTCTCGCCCACAACGACGCGCACTGGTGCGCGGCCTACCTCGCCATCCTCGCCCGCGGCGCCATCGTCGTGCCGTTCGACACCAACTATTCGGCGGCGCAGGTGGCCACCATCCTCCGCGACTCCGGCGCCCGCGTGCTGTTCGCCGGCGAGCGCCTGGAGGCGACGGCCACCGAGGCGCTGGCGGAGCTGCCGGACGTCACCCGGCTCGACGTGCACGCGCCCGCCGATGCGGTGAGCGATGCCGACGCCAACGCGGCCGCGGATGCCGGGCGGGCCCTCGACGGCGGCGCGCCCGCGGTGATTCTCTACACCTCGGGCACCACCTCCGATCCGAAGGGCGTGGTGCTGTCGCACGCCAACCTCATCGCCGAGCGCTACTCGGCGTTCGCGGTGGTCAACGTGTCGGAGAACGACAGCGTGCTGGGCGTGCTGCCGCTGTTCCACTCGCTGGCGCAGCTCGCCAACCTGCTGCTGCCCTTCGCCGTCGGCGCGCGCGTCGTCTACCTCGAGACGCTCAGCTCGCAGGAACTGGTGCGTGCCCTGTCCGAGCGCGCAGATCACGATCTTCGCGTGCGTGCCGCAGTTCTTCTATCTCATCCACGAGCGCATCATGCGCGAGGTGGAGAAGCGCGGCGCGCTGGCGGGCACCATCTTCAGGGCGATGCTGGCGGCGAACTTCCGCGCCCGCCGCATGGGCGTGAACCTCGGGCCCACGCTCTTTCGCACGGTGCACCAGCTGATGGGCCGCCAGATGCGCCTGTTCGTGACCGGCGGCTCGAAGTTCGACCCGGCGATCGGCCGCGATCTCTACTCGCTCGGCTTCACCATCCTCCAGGCCTACGGCCTGACCGAGACCAGCGGCGCCTGCACCATCAACACGCCGCACGAAGCGCACATCGATACCGTAGGCCGCCCGCTGCCGGGCACCGAGATCAAGATCCTGCCGCCGGAAGCCACGGCGGGCGAAGGCGCCGACGGGGAAGTCGCGATTCGTGGTCCGTTGGTGATGCAGGGGTACTTCAACCGGCCCGACGCCACCGCCGCGGTGATGCAGGACGGCTGGTTCCTGACCGGGCGATCTCGGCCGCGTCGATGCCGCCGGCCGCCTGACGATCACCGGCCGCAAGAAGGAAGTGATCATCCTCGCCAACGGGAAGAACCTCTATCCCGAGGAGATCGAGTCGCACTACCGGAAGTCGCCGTTCCTGCAGGAGATCGCGGTCACGACGGTGGAGACCGACGACAAGCCGGCGGGCGAGCGGCTCTACGCCGTGCTGGTGGCCAACATGGACATCCTCCGCGAGCGGAAGATCGTGAACGCCGGCGACATGCTGCGCTACGAGATGGAGCGGCTGGGCGCCGGCCTGCCCTCTTACAAGCGCGTGCTCGGCTACGAGATCTGGTTCGAGCCGCTGCCTCGCACCACCACCGGCAAGCTGAAGCGCCACGAGATCGTCCGCCGGCTGAAGCTGACGCCGGGCGCCGACGCGCCGCAGGTGGAAGCGTCGGCCGAAGATGCCGCCTGGCTCGACGATCCGCATGTGAGCGCGGCGCTGACGGCCGTGAAGCGACGCGCCGCCGAGGGGGTGTCGTGCCTGCCCAGCTCCAATCTCGAGCTCGACCTCGGCCTGGACTCGATGGAGCGCGTCGAGCTGCTCACCGAGCTCGAGCAGCAGTTCGCGGTGGATGTCCCGGAAGAGAAGGTCCACGAGATCTTCACCTTGCGGCAGCTGGTCGAGGCCGTCCGTCCGGATGGCACCGGCGCGAACGGCGCCGGCGGTCGCGCGCGCCAGGGTGCCACCGACGAGTCGTGGTCGCTGATCCTGCGCGACCTGCCGCCCACGACCGACCCCGTGCTCAGCGGGTTGCTCGAGCAGCGGACGTTCCTCGAGCCGATCCTGTTCGCGTTCACGCGCGTGGCGCAACCGCTGATGTCGGGCGTGCGCGTGCGCGGCCTCGAGAAGCTGCCGAAGGACGGCGCCTACCTGATCTGCCCGAATCACCAGAGCTACATCGACGCGTTCCTCGTGTGCGGCGTGCTGCCGCGGCGGACGCTGGCCAACCTCTTCTTCATCGGCGCGGTCGAGTACTTCGAGACGCCGCTTATGGCGTGGGTGGCGCGCAAGATCAACTGCGTCCCCGTGGACCCGGATTCGAACCTGGTGCCGGCGATGAAGGCGGGCGCCTTCGGCCTGGCGCAGGGCAAGATCCTGATGCTGTTCCCCGAGGGCGAGCGGTCGATCGACGGCACGGTCAAGCGCTTCCGCAAGGGCGCCACCATCCTGTCTCGGCATGCCGGCGTGCCGATCGTGCCGGTGGCCATCAAGGGCGCGCACGAAGTGTGGGCGCGCGAAGGATCGTTCCGCTGGAAGGGGCTGCTGCCGTGGAGCCGCTCGCAGGTCACCGTGGAATTCGGCGACCCGATGCACTTCGCCGAGGGCGAGACCTACGCCGAAGCCGCCAGCCGGCTGCAGGCACGCGTGCAGGCAGATGTGGGAGCGGCTCTAGCGCGCCTTGCCCGGCCCCAGGCGTCTTCGCCAGCCACGCGCCGATGCCGGCCGGCACTGCCGGCATCACGTCCTCCTGATCGAGTGACGGATACTCGCTCACCTCACCGGTCTTCGCCGGCACCAGCAGGTGATTGATCCCCGGCACCTTCAGCAACTGGACGTCCACCTTCTTCTTGCGCGCCTGCGCCAGCGCCAGCAGCTTGTCGGCGTGGTGCGGCGGCACCTGCGTGTCGAGCTCGCCCTGCACGATCAGCAGCGGCTGGTCGACGTCCTTCATCACCTTCGCGGGGTCGAACGTCAGCAGGCTCTGGAACCACGGCGTGTCGGCCGCGCGGCGCATGCCGTCGGGCACGCCCTCCCAGCCGGTGCCCTTCAGCACGGCGGCGTGAATCTGTTCCTGCAGCGCGATCTTCGCCGCCCGTTCCGACGCATCCAGCTTCAGCAGATCCAGCGCATGCCGCTGCTGTTCCAGCACCAGTTCGGCCCCGGTGGTGCCGGGGCCGGCGATCAGCGCGGCGGCCTTCACGCGCTTCTCGCGTGATGCCAGCAGCATCGCCACCGCCGCGCCTTCGCTGTGCCCGACGATGGCGATGCGATCCTTGTCGACCTCGGGCCGCCGCTCGAGCCACCGCACGACCGAGCGGGCGTCGTCGGCGTAGTCGCTCAGGGTCACCGACTCCACGCGGCCGCCGCTCTGTCCCACGCCGCGCTTGTCGTAGCGCACGACCAGGAAGCCGGCTTCCACCAGCCCGCGGGCGAGATGGCCGAACACCGGGATGCCGAACACCGTCTCGTCGCGGTCGGTCGGGCCCGAGCCGCCGATCAGCACCACCGCCGGCAGCTGGCCCGTGGCTGACGGCGACCTGGTGAGCGTGCCGGCGAGGATGAATCCGGTCGCGGGGATGGAGACGCGCTCGTCACCGGGAATGGAGAACGCCGCGGTGCGCGTGCCGGCCGAGGCGATGTCCTCGCGCGCCAGCTCCAGCATCTGTGACGGGATGCTCAGGCGCAGGAGGCCGCCGTTGCCGTCCACCCACACGGTCATGTCCAGTTCAGGGGCGGGGGGCGGGTTCACCACCTTCAGCGACAGGCGCGTGGCGGGAATGGTCTCACGCGGCGTCTCGATCGTCTCGCTCGCCGTTTCGGCGATGCGAATCGGCACCTCAATCTGGGGCGCGATGTAGGCGCGCAGTTCCGCGCCCGGCTTCAGGCCCTGCAGCCGGTGTGCGAGCGCTGCGTATGAGCCGAGGAACGTGTTCGGCAGCACCACGGCGTCCGCCGAGACCGGGATGTCCTTGGAGGTGGTCGTTGCCTTGCGTCACCAGCTCGTTGCTGGCGATGCCGTTGGCAAACGTGGTGCGCAGCTGCATGTCCTGGCCGCCGGCGATGCTGTCGACGATCAGCGATCGCGGCTTCCAGTCCACGTCGTAGCGGACCTCGGCGCGCCTGGTGGTGATGTCGATCGGGCCGCCCAGCTGACTGGTGCCGCGCACCGTCCAGCCCTCGGCGTTGCGGACGACGGTGACCTCCTCGCGCCCGACCGGGCGCTGTCGGAAGAACACCAGGTAGGTGGTGCTGCCAGGCTCGGTCGCGATCTGCAGTGGGCGGTTCTGCGCATCCAGCCCGGCCGAGCCGACCGTCATCGCCAGCACTACGAACAGTCGTTTCAGCACCTTCCGCACCCTCCGGGTGTTATTGCCGCCGCCAGGTCCAGACATCGTTATGATCGTAATTCATGTTCTCCGCACAGGGTTACGACGCGCTTCGTCTCGGCCTGGCCTGCGTTCGCCGCACCGACCGGGGTGTCCTCCGTCTGGCAGGCGCCGACCGCGCCACGTGGCTGCAGGGGCTGGTTACCAACGATGTCCTTTCGCTGCAGCCCGGTCACCGGGTCTACAGCGCCTACCTGACGCCGCAGGGACGGATGATCACGGACCTCTGGGTGGTGGCCACCGACCACGCGCTGCTGCTCGACGTGCCGGCGCCGCTCGCGGCGTCACTGGCCGAGCGATTGGACGGCCTGATCTTCGCCGAGGACGTCCAGGTCAGCGACGTGAGCGCCGAGATGCCCTGTGTGCACCTGCTGGGCCCGGCCGCGCGCGTCGCGGCGCTGCCCGTTCCCGTGTTGCCGGGAGGCGGGGTGCTGGTGCCGGACCATCAGTACGGGGTGCCCGGCCTGGTCGCCTACGGCCCGCTGGGCGCGCTGCTGGCCGACAACGGCCTCGACGAACTGACCTCGGCGCTCGAAGTGGACCTCGACACGCTCGATGTGGTGCGCATCGAGGCCGGCGTACCCCGCTTTCTCGTCGACATGACCGAGGACACGATTCCGCTTGAAGCGGGCATCGAGGACCGCGCGATCTCATTCACCAAAGGCTGCTATGTCGGCCAGGAGATCATCGTGCGCGTCACCACGCGCGGGGGCGGGCGCGTGGCGCGCAAGCTCGTGGGATTGACGCTGGACGTGCCGGGCGGGCCGGCGTCCGCGGCTCCGGCCGCCAAGACACCGATCCAGTCCGGCGACCGGGCCATCGGCCACATCACCAGCGCGGCGTGGTCACCGACCCTCTCCGCGCACATTGCCCTCGGCTACGTGCACCGTGACTTCGTCGAGCCAGGGACGGCGGTGCGAGGTGGCCTCGGCCGACGGGCCGGTGCGGGCCGTCGTCCACGTGCTGCCGTTCGTGCCGCCGGCCGTGTGATGGCGAACGCCGTTGTCGTTGTCGCGGCCGTGATCGAACGAGATGATGCCTTCCTGCTGACGCTGCGGCCGTCGGGCACGCATCTCGAGGGGCACTGGGAGTTCCCGGGAGGCAAAGGTGCACGTCTCCGAGACGCACGTCGAGGCGCTGCGGCGCGAGCTGTTCGAGGAGCTCGACATCGTGGCGCAGGTGGGCGACGTGCTGCATCAGGTGACGCATGCGTATCCGGAGAAGGTGGTGGAGCTGCACTTCTATCGCTGCGGCTTCGATGGGGTGCCGAAGCCGATGATGGGGCAGGAGATGCGCTGGGTGCCGCGCGCGGAGCTGGCCGCGCTGCCGTTTCCCGAGGCGGATCGCGATCTGGTGCGGTTGCTGGTGAGGGCGGCGGGCCAGTGAGCGCTCGTCCGCCACGTTCAGGCACGCGCTCGCCGACTGACGCCGTTCGCGCTCGGAGGGGGCACGCGTACTCGCCTGCATTCAGGTGTCGGGCCGAGCTGTCACCTGTCTTTCCGACCGCTCAACTTTTCACCACTTGCACCAATGACTCGAGCTGCCATCCAGAGAAACAGCCCCGCACAAATCGCATACGGAATCCTGCGAAGCCAGAAGTTGGTCTCGATCAGGCGCTCGATAAGTTCGACCGATAGCCCGTGATCGCTCAGTTGGAGCTGGATCGGCACCTGTATCGTGATCGTGGAGACCCACACGACCGCTTGCGCAGCAATAGCTGCCCATACGGCCCACGCCGGAATCGCGGCGGGCCGTGACCACAACATGAGGATCGTGAACGTGGTGCCAAGAAGCAGTGGCGCAACCAGGAACGCCAGCACTCGCGGCGAGATGAACTGATGGTAGGCAATGAACTCGTCAGCTCCGATGAGAGGCCAGCTCGCATAGTTTACAAAGCTCTCAATGACGGCTGCGCCAGTGCCGTAGAACACGAGCGCAAACGCAATCAAGAAGGTCCAACGTGGTCCCATTTCTCTCTCCCTGGTGAATTCCACGTCGACCTCGCTCGCGCCGCCTAACTAATCGCCAGCCATCGCCAGCGTTTCAGCCAGAACACCAGGGCCAGGCATGCTCGTAAACCACGCCACACCATGACTTGCAGGGCGGGCGTAGTCCCTTGGGGTGCCGACAATAGCCTGCACGATGGCGCAGCCTAACACGACACCGATGGACACGCAGGAAGTCGCAGTTCCTGACGCTGTTGCCGGCCCCAGTCACCTTCCCACCCCACCATACTCACTCAGCTCGCACTGCAGACGCCGCACTCGCGGCGGACGCTCGGCGCCGTGGCCCTTTGAGACCAGGCGACGCACCCCGGCCAGACAAACGACTCGGCCGTCATGTCGGGCGCGGCCCTTTGGCGCCGGGTGAACGTCATCCGGGCGAGGCGTGTGACCGCCTGGTCGAGGGGCCACGGCGCCGAGTGACCGCCGGGGCGATAGACACGCCTGCAGCGCGAGCAAGGCTCGAGTGGCTGGCGATGCCGCAGCTAGGGCTGCAGCGGGTACGAGCGGCAGTACTTCTTCATCGGGCACACCAGGCACCGCGGCTTGCGCGCCGGGCACTGCGTCGCGCCGAAGTCCATCAACGCCTGGTTGAAGTCGAACACGTGCTTGTGCGGCACCAGCGACTCGGACAGCGCCCACAGCCGCTTCTTCATGGCGTGGCTCTTGATGTCGCCCTTGCCGATGAACACCCGGTAGAGCACGCGCGCGACGTTGGTGTCGAGGATGGCGGCGCGCTGGCGGAAGGCGAAGCTGCGGATGGCGCCCGCGGTGTACTCGCCGATGCCCTTGAACGCCAGCAGCGTTTCGGCGTCGGACGGCAGCTGGCCGCCGTGGTTGGCGACCGCCTGCTGGGCGATCGACTGCAGCCGGCGCGGGCGGATGTTGTAGCCGAGCGGATACCACGTCGCCACGACCTCGGTCGCCGGCGCCTCGGCCAGCACCTCGAAGCTCGGGTACTTGCCCAGCCATTCGTGGTACTTCGGCAGCACGCGGTCCACCTGCGTCTGCTGCAGCATGATCTCCGAGACGAGAATGTGGTACGGGTCGCTGGTGTTGCGCCACGGCAGGTCGCGCCCGTGCGCCCGGTACCACGCCAGCAGGTGACGGCGGAAGCGCTGCCGTTCGGACGGAGCGGGCAGGGGAGCAGGTTTCGGCTTCGATCGAGTGGCCACGTCGGTATCAGGCGCCGGCGGGTGAGGCCGAACCCGTATAATTCTCTCACGTGAAAATCTATACGAAGACCGGTGATTCCGGCGAGACCAGCCTGTTCGACGGCACCCGCGTCAGCAAGACCGACCTCCGGGTCACCGCCTACGGCGAAGTGGACGAACTGCAGGCGTGCATCGGCGTGGCGCGCGCCGCCGGACTGGAGCCCGACCTCGACGAGATGTGCGTCACCATGCAGCGCGATCTGTTCGCGGTCGGGGCGCGGCTGGCCGACCCCTCGCACAAGATCGCCGCGCGGGTGGAGAAGGCGACGATTGGCGAGGCGCAGGTGACGCGCCTCGAAGGCTGGATCGATCAGCTCGATCTCGAGCTGCCGGTGCTGCGGCACTTCATCCTCTCCGGCGGTGGCCATGCTGGCGCCGCGCTGCACCTGGCCCGCGCCGTGTGCCGGCGCGCCGAGCGCGCCGCCCTCGCCATCGGCCACGATGCCGTGGAGCCGGTCGTCATCACCTACCTGAACCGCGTTTCGGATCTGCTGTTCACCATGGCGCGCGCCGCGAATCACCGCGCCGGCGTCGAGGAGACGCAGTGGTGACACCCACCACGACCGCGTGAATCTCCAGGCATCGTACGCGGCGTGCGAGCACCTGGCGCGCACGCACTACGAGAACTTCCCGGTCGCCTCCCGCCTGCTGCCCAGCCGCCTGCGACCGCACGTGGCCGCCGTGTACGCGTTTGCCCGCACCGCCGACGACATTGCCGACGAGCCGGGGCTCGAGACGGGCGAGCGCCTGCGTCTGCTCGGCGAGTACCGGGAACGGTTGATTGGCCGCGACGCGACGACCCGCTTCCCGACTCCCGACTCCAGCCTTCGCCAAGGCTTCGGCGGACAGGCCCGACTCCCGACTCCCGACGTGATCTTCCCCGCCCTGTTCGACACCATCGAGCGGTTCGACCTGCCCCCGTCGCTCTTCACCGATCTGCTGAGCGCGTTCGAACAGGACGTCACCGTCACCCGCTACGCCACGTGGGATGACGTGCTCGACTACTGTCGCCGTTCCGCCAATCCGGTGGGGCGCATCGTCCTCCGGCTGAGCGGCTACGCCAGCGAGCCGCTCGACCACGCGTCGGATGCGGTGTGCAGCGCGCTGCAGCTCACCAATTTCTGGCAGGATCTGGCGGTGGACTGGCCGCGCGGACGGCTCTACGTGCCCGAAGAGATCTGGCGCGCGCATGGTGCGGATCTGCGCGACCTCGACCGTGGCGCGTGGAGCCCAGCCTGGCGGGCCGCGCTCGAAGACTGCGGCCGGCGCACGCGGGCGCTGTTCGAACAGGGCCGCGCGGTGTGCGACGGCGTCGGCGGCCGCTTGCGCCACGAGCTGCGCGCCACCTGGCTCGGCGGCACGCGGATCCTCGAACGGCTGGAGCAGCACCACTTCGACGTCTTCGCCGCCCGCCCCTCGCTCGGCGCCACGGACGGGTTGGTGATAGCGTGTAGGACGCTCGCCTGGCGGCGATCGCCCTAACCCCTCGGCTGACTCGTGTCGCGCGATACTTCCTTCTCTTACTCGTTCGTGGTGCTCCCGGCGGAGCAGCGTCACGCCATCGTCGCGGTTTGGGATTTCTGTCGCGCGGTTGACGATGCGGTGGATGAGGAGCCCGTGGTGGCCACCGCCACTTTGCGGGTGGCGGAGTGGCGGGCGGAAGTGGCCCGTGTCTTCGGCGGCGCCCCCCCGCAGACGGAACAGGGCGGTCGCCTGCGCCCTTTCGTCGAGCGGTTCCACCTGTCGCGCGAGCCGTTCGATGCCCTGGTGGACGGCGTCGAAATGGACCTCCACCACCCGCGCTACGAGACGTTCGACGAGCTGCTCGAATACTGCAAGCGAGTGGCCTCGGCCGTCGGCCTGATGTGCATCGAGATCTTCGGCTGCCGCGGACCGCAGGCCCGCGAGTACGCCACGCACCTCGGGCTCGCGCTGCAGATCACCAACATCATCCGCGACGTGAAGGACGACCTGTCGCGCGGCCGGGTCTATCTGCCCGCCGAGGACCTCCGCCGCTTCGGCTGCACCGAAGCCGATCTGGCGGCCGGCGTCGTCACCGAACCCATTCAGCAGCTGCTCCGCTTCGAGTGCGCGCGCGCCCGCGAGCAGTACATGCTGGCCGCGCAGGCGATGCCACCCGGCTGCGCCCGCAAGCTGGTGGCCGCCGAGATCATGGGCGGCATCTACTTCGAGATTCTCCAGCGCATCGAGCGGAACGGCTATGACGTGTTCGCGTCGCGGGTCCGCGTGCCGAAGCCCGCGCGTGCGTTCATCGCGATCGGCATCTTCATGCGCAGCCGCTTCGGCATGACCGGCATGCGTCTCGGACCTGCCCCGCGGACATGACGCCCGACGTGATCGTCATTGGCGCCGGCTGCGCCGGGCTGGCGGCGGCCACCGCCCTGGTCGAAGATGGCGCGCAGGTGCTGGTCCTGGAAGGCCGGCCGGTGCTCGGCGGCCGCGCCTCCGCGGTCCGCGATGCGACCACCGGCGAGAAGCTCGACAACGGCCAGCACGTGCTGATGGGGTGCTACGACGCCTCCCTGGCGTTCCTTCACCGCATCGGCGCCTCCGATCGGGTCCGCCGCCAGAGCGGGTTGGCGGTGACGATGGTGGAGGAGGGCGGGCGGCAATCGCGCCTGCAGTTGCCGCCGCTGCCCGCGCCGCTGCACCTGCTGGCGGGCGTGCTGGCCTGGGATGCGCTGTCGTGGGCCGAGAAGCTGTCGGTGATGCGCGTGGGCACCGCGATCACGGGCCGCCGCCCGTCCGCTGCGGCGGACGCCGGCCTCATGCGCCTGACGGTGCGCGAGTGGCTGATGGCCCACGGCCAGGCGCCCCGACTGGTGGGCCTGTTCTGGGAACCGCTGGCGCTGGCGGCCCTCAACCAACCGATCGACGAAGCCGCGGCGGTCACCTTCGTGGAAGTGCTCTCGCGCATGTTCGGCCCGGAGGCGGAACGCGCGTCGCTGGTGCTGCCTGCGGTGCCGCTGGACGAGATGTATGCCGAGCCGGCGCGTGAGTGGCTCGAGGCGCGCGGGTCTGAAGTGCGGACGCGGGCGATGGCGCGGGTCCGGGTGAGCGGCGATCGCGTCGAGGGCGTGGACGTGCGCGGCGAGAGGATCGATGCGCCCGTGGTGGTGGTCACCGCGCCGTGGTTTGCGTTGGCGCCGCTGTTCGTCACGCCGCCGCCATCGCTGGCCGATCTGCTGGCGCGCGCCGCGGCCACCGCCAGTTCACCGATCGTGACGGTGAATCTCTGGTACGACCGTCAGGTGCTGGACGAAGCGCTGATTGGGCTGCCGGGTCGCGCCTTCCAGTGGGTGTTCGACAAAGGCCTGATCTTCGGCCGCGATCGATCGCACCTGTCGATGGTGGCCAGCGGCGCCGCCGACATCGTGTCGCGGACCAACGCCGAGCTCGTCGCGATCGCCATTCGCGAGGTCGCCGCGGCGCTGCCCCGTGCGGCCGCCGCCACCGTGACGCACGCGATCGCGGTGCGTGAGCGGCACGCCACGTTCTCGCTCGCGCCGGGGCAACCGCGGCGTCCGGCCTGCGAGACGCCCGTGGCGGGATTCCTCCTGGCGGGCGACTGGGTCGACACCGGCCTGCCGGCCACTATTGAAGGCGCCGTGGTCTCGGGCCACTGGGCCGCGCGTGCGGCGCGCACGACGGGCCAGTGACGGCCCAGCCCTCCGCGATCAGGCCATCAGGCTGCGCAGCGCCGCGGCCAGCATGACGAGCCCGGCAAACGTCAGCAGCCACAGCACGCCGTTCCTGAAGGCGGTCGGGCTCATGCCAATGTAGATCTTCGACCCCCAGAGCGAGGGCACCAGCAGTGACGCCGCCACGACCCCCATCTGCGGCAGGTGCTCGGCTCTGGCGCGCCCTGACCACACCAGCGAGGCCATGGTGGCCGACAGCACCAGGAGGTTGAAATTCTGAAGGACGGCGCGGTGTTCGTCCTTGGTGTAGCCGCGCAGCGTGCACCACAGTGCCGGCGCCAGGCCGCTGAAGCCGCTCAATGGGGCCATGATGCCGCCGAGGAGGCCCACGCCGGCGTCCGCCCACCGGCCGCCGCTGGTGATGCGGGGCAGGCGTGACGTCGCCAGCATGGCCGAGCAGCACACGACCAGCATTCCTCCCAGCACCAGCTTGAAGCGATTGGGGTCGAGCAGCGGCAGCAGCCGGGTGCCGATCGGGATCCCTATCGCGCTCCCCACCACGAACGGCCACAACAGGGGGACATGCCAGCCGCGGCGCACCCTGATCACCGAGATGATCTGTCCGGTGAGACCGCCGAAGACGGCCATCACCGCGGCCACCTGGGGATCGACCCCCCAGACCCAGATCGACATGGCCGCCATGGCGAACGCGAATCCCGAAATCCCCTGGACCAGGCCAGCCACGGCCGCACCCACCGCCAACACCCACATTTGCCCCATCGTCTCCTCGAGCGCACGCGGGAAGGCCCGCAGCGTGGAATGAAGCGACCAGTGTATTCCGGATGCCGCCCGTCAACCGGGTTACGCTGGACGGGATGATCTCCGTGCTCCTCCGCTATCAGGAGCTGGCGCTCAAGGGCAAGAACCGCCCGTGGTTCCAGCGGCACCTGATCCGCCACCTGCACCGCGCGCTGGCAGGCCTGAGCGTGCAGCAGATCCGCGTGCCGATGGGCCGCATCGAGGTGGTGCTCGGCCGTGAGTCCACCGCGGCGGAAGTGCGCGAGCGGCTGCGGCATGTCTTCGGGCTGGCCAACTTCTCGGTCGCCACCCGCGTGGAGCCGGACGTCGACGCCATCCTCGCCGGCATCCTGCGCGATCTGCCGCCCGGGAACCCCTCCAGCTTCCGCGTGCGGGTCCGCCGCGCCGACAAGCAGTTCCCCCTGCGCTCGCCGCAGATCGAGCGGATCATCGGCGCCCGGGTGGCGGACGAGCGGGGCTGGGCGGTGAACCTCGAGGATCCGCCGCTCACCATCGGCGTCGAGATCGTGCCGGGGGAGGCGTTCTATCACTTCGGCAAGGAACCGGCGGCCGGTGGGTTGCCCACCGGCACCGGCGGCCGCGTGGTGGCGCTGATGTCCGGCGGCATCGACTCGCCGGTGGCGGCCTGGCGGATGATGCGTCGCGGCTGCAAGGCCACCTTCGTCCACTTCCACAGCTACCCGTTCCTGTCCCGGGCGTCGCAGGACAAGGCGCGGCAGCTGGTACGGGTGCTGACCCGATATCAGCTGAGCGCCACGCTGCATCTGGTGCCATTCGGCGAGATCCAGCGGCAGGTGACGCTGTCGGTGCCGAGCGCGCTGCGCGTGGTCGTCTATCGGCGGCTGATGCTGCGGATTGCCGAGCGGGTGGCGCACCGGGTGGATGCCCTCGGGCTGGTGACCGGTGACGTGGTGGGGCAGGTGGCCTCGCAGACGCTCGAGAACATGAGCGTGACCGGCGCCGCCACCACCCTGCCGCTGTTCAGACCGCTGATCGGGATGGACAAGGAAGAAATCATCGCCCAGGCCCAGCGCCTGGGCACCTATCCCATCTCGATTCTGCCGGACGAGGACTGCTGTACTCTGTTCACGCCGCGCCACCCGGTGACGAGGGCACGGTCGGCCGAGATCGAGAACGCCGAGCGCGGGCTGCCCACGGCCGAGTTCATCGCCTCGGCGCTGCGGGAGTCGGTGGTGGAGCGCTTCACCTTCCCGGTGATAGAATCACCGGTCGGAGTGGGCTCGATCCGGTCCCCAGGATCACCCGGCGTACTGACAGAGTCCTGACTGACCCCTGACCCCTGACCCCTGATCCAAGAGCACCCTATGACCCCCGATCAGATTGATTCGCTCATCCACACCGCGGTGTTTGGCGCCACCCCCGAGCAGAAGGGCGAGGCCCGCTACGAACTGCTGCAGGCCGGCGCCGCTGTCGGCATCCGGTTCGCCTCGATTCACGACCTCTACATGGCGATGGGGCGGGGCGAGGTGGGCGGCTTCACGGTGCCGGCGATCAACGTCCGGGCGATGGCCTACGACACCGGGCGCGCCATCATGCGCGCGGCGAAGCGGCTGAACGCCGGCGCGTTCATCATCGAGATCGCCCGCTCCGAAATCGGCTATACCGAGCAGCGGCCGTCCGAGTACGCGGCGGTGATGGTGGCGGCGGCGCTGCGCGAGGGGTTCCACGCGCCGCTGTTCCTGCAGGGCGATCACGTCCAGACCAACGCCAAGAAGTACAACAGCCCGGATCGTGACAAGGAGGTCGAGACGCTGAAGGCGCTGATCCGCGAGGAGATGGCGGCCGGCTTCTTCAACATCGACATCGACACCTCCACGCTGGTGGACCTCGACAAGGCCACCCTCGACGAGCAGCAGGCGGTCAACTGCGAACTGGCGGCGGATTTCACCGCCTTCATCCGGCAGCACGAGCCGAAGGGCGTCACCGTGTCGGTGGGCGGCGAGATCGGCGAAGTGGGCGGGAAGAACTCCGACGTGCACGAACTGCACGCCTTCATGCGCGGCTATCAGGCCGCGCTCGGCCGCCGCCGCAAGGACGCCATCGGCATCAGCAAGATCAGCGTCCAGACCGGCACCGCGCATGGTGGCTTCGTCGGGCCGGACGGCAAGGTCCGCATGGACGTGAAGATCGATCTGGTGGCGCTGGAGGAACTATCCCGCGTCGCTCGTGAGAGCTACGGCCTCGGCGGCGCGGTGCAGCACGGCGCTTCGACGTTGCCGGCCGAGGCGTTCGATGCCTTCCCGAAAGTCGGCGCCTGCGAGATCCATCTGGCCACCAACTTCCAGAACATGGTCTACGACCACCCCGCGTTCCCCGCCGAGCTCAAGGCGGAAATGTACGCCTGGGTGCGCGAGAACGCCCAGGAAGAGAAGAAGGCCAGCGACACCGAGGAGCAGTTCATCTACAAGGCGCGCAAGAAGGCGATTGGCCCGTTCAAGAAGCAGTTCTGGGCGCTGCCGGCCGAGACCCGCGCCACCATCGGCAAGACACTGGAAGATCAGTTCGTGTTCCTGATGGAGAAGCTGCGGATCGGCAACACCGCCGACGCCGTGGCGAAGTTCGTGACGCCGTACCAGGGCCTGCCGCCGAAGGCCGACGTCATCGCCGCCGCGGCCGGGAAGATCACAGCCGCGGAGCGCAAGGCGGAAGGGTTGCACGATTAGGAACCGGCAGACGACAACCGGCAGACGGCAGACGGATGTCGGCCACCGGT
Organism: uncultured Acidobacteriota bacterium; assembly: GCA_963721715.1. Classification (GTDB taxonomy): domain Bacteria; phylum Acidobacteriota; class Vicinamibacteria; order Vicinamibacterales; family UBA2999; genus VFZN01. Next base: position 534,285 of record CAVRKI010000002.1, read on the forward strand.
AACCGGCAGACGACAGACGACAGCCGGGCTTGTCGCGCCGGAGCTCTTGGCGACGGCGGACACCGGACACCAGTCCTCCTCCTGCTCCCGGTCCTCGTCGTGTTGCTCCTGACCGCCTGGCAACTGCCGCGCCCGGGGTATTCGACCGACGAGGAGTTCACCCTCTTCGCCGTGCAGGGTATCCAATCGTCGGGCCTGCCGCTGCTGCCGTCCCGGCTGCTCTACGATCGCGGCGTCGCCTATTCCTACGCCGCGTGGCTTGGCGGAGCGATTGCGGCGCCGTCGCTCTTCGCGTATCGCGTGGTCGCCTGCGCCGCGGCCATCGCCGCTCTCGCCGCGCTGTTCTCGCTGGTGCGAACGGTCGCGTCCTCGAACGCGGCGTGGCTGGCGGCCGCGCTCACCGCCGTGTCGGTGCCCTTCGTCGCCGTCGCCACCACGGCGCGGTTCTACGCCCCGTTCCTGCTGCTCTATTTGTTGACGCTTCGAGCCCTCGCCCGCGCCGCTGGTGAGCGCGGGGGCAGCCTGGACGCGCAGTCTTCCGGAGTCACCGGCCGCATCGGTCAGGCCGTCCCGTTCACGCGCGCCACCACGTGGTCGCTGGTCGGCATCGCCGCCCTGTCGTGTCTCGCCCGCGGCACCCACGAACTCGCGTTCACGCTTGCTGGCGTGCCGGTGGCCGCGATGCTGTTGTGCCCGCGATCGCAGCGGCGCGCCTGGGCCTCGTGCGCGGTGGCGGCGATCGCCGGCCTCGTCACCGCCCAGCTCGCGCTGGTGGCGCTCCATCAGATGCCGTCGGTCGCTACCCCGGTGGCCACCGCGCCGTCGTTGGCCGCGTCGAGTGAGCCGCCCTCGATGCTCACGCGCTTTTTCGTGTGGCAGGTCGTCAACCTCATCGAGTGGCCTCTGGATCCGCTCGACTTCTTCGCGCACGTCGCCCGGACCATGCCCGGGCTGACCATTGGCGTGCTGGCTCTTCTCCTCATGCGCCTCCTCGGCAAGGGTGCGCCGTGGACGGGTCCCCAGCGCTTCGCGCACCTGCTGTGGGTTGGGTGGGTGTTGTTCTTCGGCGTGATCGATTCGGGCATCACCATCAACTACCTGCTGGTGCCGGTCACCCTGATGATGATCGCCCTCGCCATCGACTTCGCCGCGCAGGTGCCGCGGACGTTCTTCGTGCCGATCGCGATGCTCCTGGTCGCAACCGTTGCGGCGGAACAATGGAGCAGTCCGGCGCAGGCCGTGGCCCGCCTCGACGCGGCGCGTCCCACGATCGCGGCGCCGGCGGGCGTGGCGCTGCGCGATCTCGCCGCGCATGCCGAGCGCGTGGCCTGCACCGACGAGCTCGCCTGCCTGCTGCTGGCCGGGCGCGTCGATCGCTGGCTCGCGCTGGACGACTTCCTCCGCACCCGATTCATCGTGTCGAGGAACGGCGGCGAGGAAGGCGTCTATGCCGGACGGCCGGTGGCCCGTACGTTGCCCGAGTTGTTCGCGGCCACGGAGCGCGAGCCAGCGCCTGCAACAGTGCTGGTGATCGATGTCTTCAAGGAACTGCCGGTCGGGCCGTCGGCGCGGTTTCTCGAACGCGCGCTGGCGGAGACCCCGTTCGCCACGCGGATCGTCTCGGAGGATTCGCGCATGCGCGTGCTCGAGCTCCGGCCCCTCGGCCGGTCGTCCGCCGCCGACCGCTGATCGAGACTGCGCGTCACGGCTCAGTTGGACGCTTGCCGGACGCCGTGCCTATAGTGGTTGGATGACGATTGGCCTCATCGGCGCGGGACACATCGGCAGTCAGGTGGCGCGACTGGCCGTGGAAGCGGGACACGACGTGGTGATCAGCAACCGCCGCGGCCCGGACACACTCGCGGATCTCGTCAAGGAGCTCGGGTCGCACGCGCGAGCGGACACACCCGAAGGCGCTGCGAAGGCCGGCGACATTGTCGTGGTGACCGTGCCGCTCAAGAACTACCTCGACGTTCCGGTGGCGCCGCTCGCGGGCAAGATCGTCATCGACACCAACAACTACTACCCGCAACGCGACGGCCACATCACCGAACTGGACAACGAGTCCACCACCTCCTCCGAGCTCCTGCAGGCGCACCTGCCGTCATCGAAGGTCGTCAAGGCCTTCAATCACATCCAGGCCCCGCACCTGACTGCCGACGGCCAGCCGGCCGGCACGGCCGGCCGGCGCGCGCTGGTAGTTGCCAGTGACGATGCCCAGGCGAAGGCGACGGTGGCGTCGCTGCTCGATCAGTTCGGGTTCGACGTCGTCGATGCCGGGCCGCTCAGCGAAGGCTGGAGAATCCAGCCCGACACGCCCGGCTACGGTCCGCGCCGCACTGCCGGGCAGCTGCGCCAGGATCTCGCAGCCGCCAGGCGCCATCGCGACAAGTAATTCTCTGGCGCCGCCAGCGCCTCCTGGGCGCGCTGGAACCAATTGCGCAAACCGGTCACACTATCGGGTAGTGATGAGCGAGCAGCAGATCGTGGTGTTCACCGACGGTGCGTCGAAGCGCAATCCCGGCCCCGGTGGATGGGGTGTGGTGATCGTCAGGCCTGACGGGCACGTCACGGAGCTGGGCGGGGGCGCGGCGCTGACGACGAACAACAAGATGGAGCTGACCGGCGCCATCCAGGCATTGACACGGCTGCAGGGCGTCCCCGGCAAGGTCGCGATCTACACCGACTCGACGTATGTGATCCAGGGCATCGAGCAGTGGGTGCACAACTGGCGGCGGCGCGGCTGGAAGACCGCGACCGGCGCCGAGGTGCTCAATCGCGAGATGTGGGAGGAGCTCTCCGGCCTCACCGCCGCGCGAGGCCCGCGCAACATCGCCTGGCACTACGTGCGCGGACACATCGGCATTCCTGGCAACGAGCGCGTGGACGAGATCGCCGATTCGTTTGCCGTGCAGAAGCCGGTGGCCCTCTACGACGGCCCTTTGCTCGAATACGGGGTGGCCGTTCTCGATCTGCCCGACGACACCAGCGTGCCGAAGCGCAGCTCGTCGTCATCCGGAAACGGGAAATCGAAAGGTCCCGCCTACTCGTACCTGAGTGTCGTCGACGGTAAGCCGATGCGACACGCGACCTGGGCGGAATGCGAGCAGCGCGTGAAGGGGCGATCGGGCGCGCGGTTCAAGAAGGCGACGAGCGAGGCGGAACAGGCGGAGATTCTGCGGTCGTGGCAGTTCAGACCGGATGACGTCTGAAGAGAGGGACAGAGAGGGCGCTCGTGCCTGCGGCACTCGCGTAGGAGGGAGGGCGCTCGCTGCGCTCGCGTAGGGGAGAGCAAGACCGCGGGACCGACTTGTCCGGCCCTACGGCCCGCAGGGCCGCCCACAGCCCGTGTAGGGCTGCCTCTCTCCCTACGCCCCGAAGGGGCGCCTCGATCATTTCGCGATCGTCAGTCCGCGGGCGCCGTGCCGCTCGATCAGCGCAGCCAGCAGTCCCGATGACTTGATCTCCTGCGCAAAGGCGACCAGGTAAGCGGCGGCCGCCGTCCGCTCCTTCCTGACGCCCATCGATTGCTGCACCGCGGTGAAGCGACCATCGAGCAGCCGCGCTCCCGGAATCCTCTTCACGTCGTCCAGCAGGCGCGGCTTCAGCCCCGCGAGCACATCGAGTGTCGAGCCGGTGAAGAGATCGAACGAGCCCTGCAGCCCGTCGGCTTCCACCACTGTCGCGTGGCGGAGCGTGCGCTGCAGGTACAGCGTGTAGGCCGCACGCGCTGTCGTCGCAATGCGCACGCCCTCCCGGTCCACGTCGTCGATCGACCGGATTGGCGAACCGGCCGGAACGACGTACGTCGCTTCGATCTCGACGTAGGCGGGAGTGAACGTAATCTCCCCGGCACGCGCCGGCTCGGCGCCGATGAACACCACGTCCCAGGCGCGCTCGCGAGCCGCATCCGCCGCCAGCCCGGCATTGTCGTAACCGATGAACTCGACGGTGGCGTTGGCTCGCCGGGCCAGTTCACGAGCCAGGTCAGGGGCAACCCCGGTGTGTTCCGGCGTTCGCGACGACACCAGCAGGAAGTTGCTGTAGTTGAGCGCCGCACGCAGCCGGCCGTTGGGCGCCAGTTCGGCCCGCGCGGTCGCGGACATGGGCGTGACGTCTTGTGCGGACACGTGGTCTCCGATGCGTGCCGGGAAGGCCGAGGCCGTGCGCGCCGCCGCCAGCAGGCCCAGCGGGGCGGAGATGAGGAAGTCCCGGCGTGTGGTCATGGCTCCGAAGCGCCCTCAGTATAGGATGCCCATCAGCATGGAGGCAGATTGATGCGCATCACCCGTCCCCGCCGCCGACTGTTGGCGTGGCCCCTCGCGGCTCTCGCACTCGCTGCCGGCCTCGCGACGTCGCGACCCTCGGCGCAGGGCGACACCGCTGCGATGATCGCGCGCATCGAAGCGCGCGCAAGTGCCCGATCGCCAGGGATTCGACAGTCTCACCCTGGCGCAGGTGATGCAAAGGCTCAAGGTGCCCGGCGTCAGCATCGCCGTGGTGAAGGACTTCCAGGTGCACTGGGCCAGGGCCTACGGCACAGCCGACGTCACCAGCGGTCGGCCCGCCGAGACCTCCACCCGGTTCCAGGCGGCGTCGATCAGCAAGCCGGTGACGGCGATGGCGGCGATGCGCATGGCCCAGGAGCATCGGCTGGACCTCGACGCCGACGTCAACACCATGCTCAGCGTCGTGGAAGGTGCCCGAATCGGCGCACACGCGCGGGCGGCCGGTCACGCCGCGCTCGCTCTTCAGCCACACGTCTGGCGCCGACGATGGGTTCGGGTTCCCTGGCTACGATCCCGCGGCGCCGCGCCCCACGGTGGTGCAGGTGCTGAACGGGCAGGCGCCTTCGAGTCTTGGCCCGGTGCTGTTCGCGCGCCCGCCGTTCCAGGGCTACAAGTACTCCGGCGGCGGCGTCACGGTGATGCAGCTGGCGCTCACCGAGATCACGAAGCAGCCGTTCGCGGCGTTCATGGACGCTCACGGTCCTGAAGCCGCTGAAGATGACCAGCAGTTCGTTCGAACAGCCCCCGCCACCTGAAGTGGCCGCCCAGTTGTCACGTGCGCACGACGGACAGGGCCGGGCGATGAACGCCACCTGGCACGTGTATCCGGAGCAGGCGGCGGCCGGGTTGTGGACCACCGCCAGCGATCTCGCGCGGTTCATCATCGAGGTGCAGACGGCCGTGCGCGGTCCGTCAGGTGCGGTGCTGTCGCAGGCTTCCGCGAAGGAGATGACCTCGCCGGTCGGCGTGGGCCCTTACGGCGTGGGCCTTGCGATCGACCAGCGCAACGAGGGCTGGTACTTCTCGCACGGCGGCTCCAACTGGGGCTTCCAGGCCGACATCGTCGGGCACCTGCGCAAGGGGTACGGCATCGCCATCATGACGAACGGCGATCGCGGCCGCGCGCTCATCAACGAGATCGAAGCGCGAGTGGCGGCCGCCTACAACTGGGACTCACTCGACAAGCCGCTGGTGCGGTGACGGTTGCGGGCCACTTCGGTCGGGACTCGAGTGTTGGGTCTTGAGTCTTGAGTCGTACCCCTTGGCGTTGCCGGTTGCGGGCCGTCTTGCTCTCGCCGTTCGCGTTGAGCCGGTCTGAGTAGTTGGGTTCAGCCCAGCGTCGCGTGGAACTGCGGCGGCTGCCGACGTTTCGTCGTCTGCTCGTAGGCGTAGGCGACCTTGACCAGTGTCGGTTCACTCCACGCCCGTCCGAAGAACGAGAGACCCACCGGCAGGCCGGAGACCAGGCCCATCGGCACCGTGATGTCGGGGTAGCCGGCAATCGCGGCGGTGCCGGCACTGTCGCCGCCATCGAAGCGATCGCCGCGGATGTGATCCGTGAGCCAGGCCGGGCCCGCGGTCGGCGCCACCAGGGCGTCCAGGCGATGCTGGTTCATCACGGCGTCGATCCCCTCGGCGCGGGTCAGGCGTTGGATGGTCTCGACCGCCTTGCGATACTCCGGGTCGTCGAGCGACGTGGTGGCCTCCGAGATGATGAGGCGCTCCTGGCCGAAGAATGGCATCTCCCGATCGCGGTGCGCGTCGTTGAAGCGAATGAGCTCCGCCAGGCTCTTCACCGGCGCATTCGGCCCCAGGCTCTGGAAGTAGCGATTGATGTTCGCCTTGAACTCGTAATTGAGGACCGTCGTCGGCAGCTCCTGGAAGACGCTGCCGGAGTCCATGTTCGGCAGGTTCGCGGGATCGACGATCACGGCACCCGCAGGCCCTCAGGTCGTCGATGGCCTGGTCGAAGAGCTTCATGACGCGCTCGTCGAAGCCCGCGATGTTCCGCACGATGCCGAGCCGCGCGCCCTTCAGGCCGGCGGGATCGAGGAACGTCGTGTAGTCGGTGTGAAAGCGGCCGTCGCTCGCGGCCGTCGCGGAGTCGCGAGGATCGACGCCGCCGGCGATGCCCAACAGGATGGCGGCGTCACGCACGGTGCGGGTCATCGGCCCCGCCGAATCCTGGGAGTGCGAGATCGGGATGATGCCGGCGCGGCTCCACAGGCCGACGGTCGGCTTGATGCCGACGACGCCGTTGATCGAGGCGGGGCACATGATCGACCCTCCCGTCTCGGTGCCGATGGTGACCGTCGCGAGATTGGCGGAGACCGCGCAGCCGGAGCCGGAGCTCGATCCGCAGGGTGTGCGATCCAGGGCGTAGGGGTTGCGGCACTGCCCGCCGCGGGCACTCCATCCGCTCGAGGCGTGCATCCCGCGCCAGTAGGCCCACTCGCTCATGTTGGCCTTGGCCAGCAGGATCGCCCCGGCCTCGCGCAGCTTCTGTGCCACGAACGAGTCTTGCGGGGGAATGGAGCCTTCGAGCGCCAGCGATCCCGCGGTGGTGGTCATCCGGTCGTGCGTGTCGATGTTGTCCTTGAGCGCGACGGGAATGCCGTGCAACGGGCCGCGGACCTTGCCGGCCTTGCGCTCCGCGTCGAGCTGGTCGGCGATGTCGAGCGCCTCGGGATTGGTCTCGATGATCGCCCGCAGTTCCGGTCCCTGACGATTCAGGGCCTCGATGCGCGCCAGGTAGAGTTCGGTGATCGATCGCGCGGTGCGCGTGCCGGCACGCATCGCTGCCTGCAACTCGTCAATCGTCGCCTCGTGGAGCTCGAACGACTCGTTGCCCGTTACCGGCCGCGGTACGCGGCCGGCGTGGCAGGGGCGACCTCGGTTGCGCGCAACCCGACTGGCTGGCGATCAGGCCAACGCCTCCGAGCGCCGAGGTTCCCAGAAAGCGTCTACGGTTCATGCGCGGCTCAATCCTGCTGTCCGGCAGACCCGATCGAGACATCAGCCAGGCCCGGATCGGATCATGTACCAGTAGAGGACCACGCCGGGGGCCGCAATCAGCGTCGTCAGCAGGTAGAAGTTCACGTAGCCCATGGTCTCGATCAGGGCGCCGGCAGTGGTGCCGGTGAGGAATCGTCCGGCAATGCTCGCCAGCGCCGACAGCAGCGCGTACTGCGTCGCCGTGAAGCGCAGGTTGCAGAGCGCCGACAGGTATGCGACCACCGCGACCCCGCCGATGCCGCTGGCAAAATTCTCGAAGCCGATGGCGGCCGCCATGCCGAGGTTGCTGTGCCCGAACGCCGCCAGCGCGGCAAAGCTGAAGTTCGAGACCGCCATCAGCACCAGGCTGATGAGGACCGCCCGCTTCATGCCCATGCTGGCGTACATCACGCCGCCGACGAACACGCCAGCCAGCAGCGCGATGAAGCCGACGCCGACGTCGTAGAACGCGACCTCGTCGTTGCTGAATCCGAGGTCCTCGAACAGCAGCCGCAGCGTGAGGTTGGCGAGCGTGTCGCCAACCTTGTGGACGAGCACGAAGATCAGCACGACCACCGCGCCCTTGCGCCGCAGGAACTCGGCGAGCGGGCTGAAATAGGCCACCACGGCCTCCATGAGGCCCGCCGGCGGCGCGGGTGGCCGGTGGCGCGCCGGCTCGCCCATGACAACGCCGACGAGCATCGCCGGCAGGGCGAACAGCGCACAGGCCGCATACGCGACGGCCCACCCGTACCGCGCGGCGATCACCAGCGCCAGCGCGCCTGCCGACGCGGCGCCGATCCGCCAGCCGTATTGCGACATGCCCGACCCGACGCCCAGCTGTCGCGGTTCGAGGAGCTCGATCCGGTAGGCGTCGATGACGATGTCGTAGGTGGCGCCGGTGAACCCCACCAGCACGGCTGCGGCCGCCACCACGGGCAGCGCCGTCGCCGGATCGGTGGCGCCCAGGAACGTGACCGCCGCCATGACGAGCACGCCGACGAACCACAGCCACGATCGGCGCTGGCCGAAGCGGCCGAGGATCGGAATGCGGATGGTGTCCACGAACGGCGCCCACAGCCACTTGAAGTTGTAGGCGAGAAACGTGAGCGCGAACGCCGTCACGGTGCTCTTCCGGATCCCGTACTGCGCCAGCCGGGTCGTCAGCGTCGCCCCGATCATCGCGAAGGCGAAGCCGGACGAGATGCCCAGGCAGGCGGCGGCCAGGGGCGCGGACTCGAAGTAGGGCCGCACGCCCTCGGGCAGTCGGCCGCGCCAGTCGCGTGGTGCAGCCGGTCCGGGTCGGTTCATGGTCTTCGGTCATTATATGGACTCGAAGCCAATGAGGAGGATGACGATGCGTGTGCGACTCGCGGTGATGGTGATGGCAGTGACGCTCGTGGCGGGTACGGCGTTCGCGCAGGACACCGACCCGAAGCTCGAAGCCTACAAGAAGGAGGCGGTCCGGGGCGTCGACGAGATGGCCAAGATCGCCCAGGAGATGGTCGACTCGGTGTTCAGCTTCGGCGAGCTGGGCTTCCAGGAGGTGGAAACCTCGAAGTACCTCACCGGCCAGCTCGAGAAGTTCGGCTTCAAGGTGCAGCGAGGCGTGGCCGGCATTCCCACGGCGTGGGTCGCCACCTGGGGCTCCGGCAAGCCGGTGATCGCACTGGGGTCCGACATCGATGGCATCCCGCAAGCCTCGCAGAAACCAGGCGTGGCGTATCGCGACCCGATCGTCGAAGGCGCGCCCGGGCATGGCGAGGGGCACAACACCGGCGTGCCGCTGAACATCGTCGCGGCGCTGGCCGTGAAGAAGATCATGGAGCGCGACAAGCTGCCCGGCACCCTGATGCTGTGGCCAGGCGTGGCCGAGGAACTGGATGGGGCGAAGGCCTGGTACATCCGCGAAGGGCTGTTCAAGGACGTGGATGTGGTGCTGTTCACGCACGTCGGCAACAACCTCGACGTGTCGTGGGGCGATCGCGGCGGCACGGGCCTGGTCTCGGTGGAGTACACGTTCGAGGGAGAGACGGCGCACTCGGCGGGGGCGCCGTGGCGCGGCCGCTCGGCGCTCGACGCGGTCGAGCTGATGAGCGTCGGCTGGCAGTATCGCCGCGAGCACCTGCGTCTGTCGCACCGCTCGCACCACGTGATCACCAACGGCGGCGACCAGCCGAACGTGGTGCCGCGCAATGCCAGCCTGTGGTTCTACCTGCGCGAGATCGATCAGCCGCACATCAAGGAGGTGTGGGAGATCGCCGACAAGATGGCCGAGGGCGCGGCGCTGATGACCAACACGAAGTGGACGTCGCGCATCCTCGGGACGGGCTATCCGCAGCACATGAACCGGCCGGTGGCCGAGACCGTGTTCGCCAACATCAAGAAGGTCGGCCTGCCGCAGTGGAGCGAGGCTGATCAGACGCTGGCGAGGGCGCTGCAGAAGGAACTGGGCAACGCCACCGCCGACGGCCTGGCGACGAAGCTCGGCGAGATCACCGGCCCCGTGAAGCTCGAAGACAACATGGGCGGCGGCTCCGACGACATCGGCGACATCTCGTGGAATCTGCCCACGGTCACCTTGCGCTACCCGGCCAACATCCCCGGGCTGCCCGGCCACAACTGGTCGAGCGCCATCGCCAGTGCCACGCCAATCGCCCACAAGGGCGTGGTGGCCGGCGCCAAGGTGCAGGCGATGACGGTGCTCGACCTGCTGACGAAGCCCGAGATCATCAAGAACGCCTGGGACTACTTCAACAACGTCCAGACCAAGGACGTGAAGTACGTGCCGTTCATCAAGGCGGACACGCCGCCGGCGACGCACCTCAATACCGAGATCCTGGCGAAGTACCGCGAGCAGATGAAGAAGTACTACTACGACCCGACCAAGTACAAGACCTACCTCGAGCAGCTCGGCATCGAGTACCCGACGGTGCGGAAGCAGGAACAGGAATAGGCGCTCGTGCCTTCGGCACTCGCGTAGGTAAGAACGGCGCTCGCGCCTTCGCGCTCGCGTAGGGGAAGCCAGCGTGTGGACTCCTACGGCCCGCAGGGCTCGCCCCTACGGCCCGCAGGGCTGCCTGTTACGGCCCGAAGGGCCGCCTTCGTCACTTCTTCTTCTTCTCCGCCGCCCCCTCCTCCGTCGCCGCCAGCGGCGGCACCGGGGTGTCGGGGCGGATCGGCGGCTTCCTCTTGTGGAATTCCGTCGCCTGCTCGAAGGCGTGGGCGAGTGGCCAGCACCTTCCCCTCCGCGAAACGCGGGCCCGCGATCATCAGCCCGACCGGCAACCCCGTGGACGTGAAGCCGCACGGAATGGAAATCGTCGGGATGCCGTAGGCATTGAACGGCTGCGTGTTCTCGAGCTCGGGATTGCGTGGGACGTCGGTCTCTTCGCGCTTGATCGCGGCGTCCACCGTTCGTGGCGAACGCCGGCGCGTCGGCAGGACCACGACGTCCACCTTCTGGAACGCGTCGTCGATCGTGCGACGGAGCTGCTCGAGCTGCCAGCGGCCGCGCACGTAGTCGGCCGCCTTGGCGTTGGCGCCGTTCTGCAGTGAGCGGCGGGTCGGAATCATGTAGCGGCCAGGCTGCTTCTCGAAGAGTTCCTCGTGATACGCGTAGGTCTCGGCGCTGACGTTCACGTCGCGGGTGGACGGCAGCATGGTGTCGGTCAGCGACGTGCGCGTGAGCGTCGCCAGCAGCTTGAGGGCGTCGGCCACGACCGAGGCGATGTCCGGGTCCAGCATGTCGAAGAACGGGCCGCGCGCCACGCCGACGCGGAAGCCCCTGACGGGCTGTTCCAGCGCCTTGACGTAGTCCTCCACGGGATGTTCGACGCTGGTGATGTCCAGCCGGTCGTAGCCGGCCATCACGTTCAGCATCATCGCGGCATCGCGCACGGTGCGGGTGATCGGCCCGCAGTGATCGAGCGAGACCACCAGCGGGATGATGCCGCGGATCGGCACCAGGCCGTAGGTCGGCTTCAACCCGACGACGCTGCAGTACGACGCCGGGGTGCGGATGGAGCCTCCGGTGTCGGTCCCGAGAGCCGCGTAGCAGAGGTCGGTCGCCACCGCCGCGGCGGACCCGCCGGACGATCCGCCCGGATTGCGATCGAGGGCCCAGGGATTGCGCACCGGACCGAAGTAGCTGGTCGCCGAGGTGCCGCCGAAGGCGAACTCGTGGAGGTTGGCCTTGCCGACGACAATCGCGCCGGCCGCGGCCAGCCGAATGGCAACCGGCGCGTCCTCCGAGGGCACGCGATCGTCGAACACCGCGCTGGCGGCGGTGGTCCGCACGCCGGCGGTGTCGATGTTGTCCTTCAGGACAATCGGAATCCCGTGCAGCGGGCCGCGCAGCTTGCCGGCGGCCTGCTCGGCGTCGAGCGCCCTCGCCTGCGCCAGGGCGGCCTCGCGCGTCACGGTGATGAAGGCATTCACCTTCGGGTTGTAGACGTCGATGCGCCCGAGGCAGGCGTTCACGAGTTCGACGGCGGTGACCGAGCGGGCACTGATGCGGGCCGATGCCTCGGTGAGGCTGATGGCGGCGAGCGCATCCGGCATCGCGGCGGCTGACGCCGCACGGCTCCCACCGCCTGCCGGCTGCTGGAGCGCCGCTGCGTCACCGCGCGCCGCGGCTCCCGCCGCCACTCCACCGACCAGGGACATCGTGAACTCGCGACGGGATAGAGGCGTCATAGGCCGCAACGATACACCGTACCCGGATGACGTGAACCCTCGATCCAGGAATGGTTGTCATCGACGCGCGAGGAGTCTCAGTACCCTTTTGCCAACCCCGTGATCCGCGGATCGGACTGGCCGTACCAGCGGCCGTCGCGCCGTTCGATGGTGGCGCCGATGCTGCCATCGTCCTGGTGCGAGAACAGGCGCACGTCGTGACCGAGCCGCTGGAGCTCCCGGACCTCCGCCTCGTCGAAGCCGCCCTGTCTCCAGACGAAGCGCGTCCGGCAGGTGCTGGTGGTGCAGGCGCGGCGCCTGCATCAGGGCCGAGACTCCAAGGCCGTAGTCGAGCCGGTTGGAGATCGCCTGGAAGACCGTGGTGATGATGAAGGGGCCGCCGCTGGCGCCGGTCACCAGCAGCGGCCGGTGATCGCGGCCCAGGACGATGGTGGGGGTCATGGCGGAGAGCATGCGCTTGCCAGGGGCGATGGCGTTGGCCTCGCCCTGGACCAGCCCGTACATGTTCGGCGTGCCGGGCTTGGCGGCGAAGTCGTCCATCTCGTTGTTGAGGAGGAATCCGCCACCGGTGACCGTGACGGCGGATCCGTACCAGCCGTTGAGGGTCGTGGTAAGGGCCACGGCGTTTCCGCGGCTGTCGGTCACGGAGAAGTGCGTCGTCTGGCGGCTCTCGCCGCGTGCCGGCCCGCCTGACACCTCGCGGGAGGGGGTGGCACGGTCGGTGGAAATCGTCGCGCGCAACCCGGCGCTGAACGCCGGCGACAGGAGCGCCGCCTGATCGAACGTCACGAAGTCTGGATCCCCGAGCACCTGCGTTCCGCACCGCGAACGCGCGGCGCATGCTCTCGGCCTGGACGTGGACGGCCTTCGCGGTGTGCCAGCCGAGGCCGGCAAGTTCGTACGGCGCGAGCTGATTGGCAATCAGCGCCAGCGTCATGCCGCCCGAAGAAGGGGGCGGCATCGAGATCACGTCGTGGCCGCGATACTGGAACGTGATCGGCGCCCGCCACCTGGCCTCGTAGCCCTCGAGATCCTTCGCGGTGATGATCCCCTTCCCGCGCTTCATCTCCGCCACGAGCAGGCCCGCGGTCTCGCCCTTGTAGAATCCATCCCGGCCATGCTCGGCGATTCGCCGCAAGGCGCGAGCGAGGTCGGCGTTCTCGATGCGCGCCCCCACTGCCAGCGGTCTGCCGCCCGGCACATAGAGCGCGGCTGACGCGGGGAAGCGGGATAGCCGCTCGGCTTCGGCCTTGATCACGTTCGCGGCGTACGCGTCCACCTCGAAGCCGTCCTCGGCGAGGCGAATCGCCGGCTCCAGGAGGCTGGCCCACGGCTTGGACCCGAGCTTCTGATGAGCGGCCCACAGCCCCGCGACGCTTCCCGGGACGCCCGCCGCCAGGTGGCCCGTCACCGAGCGGTCGCCGGTCTCACCCCTGGCGTCCAGATACATGTCACGGCTGCCTGCCGCGGGCGCCGTCTCGCGGAAGTCGAGCGCATGACTCGTTCCCTCGACATGGGCGACGAGGAATCCGCCGCCGCCGATGTTGCCGGCGCTCGGCAGCACCACCGCGAGCGCGAAGGCCGTGGCCACCGCGGCATCCACGGCATTGCCGCCATCGCGCAGCACGGCGAGTCCGGCTTCGGTGGCCAGCGCCTGATCGGTGACCACCATGCCCTGGTCGCCGACCGCGGCAGGCCTGTCCAGAGGGAACGACCAGCCGTCCGGCACGCGAGGGGTCGTGGCCGTGGGAGCGGTGGCCGCAGCCGGAGGCGGGGCCGCACCTGGCGACGGGCCCGGTGCGCAGGCGCCGAATGCCAGCAGGCCGGCGGACAGGAGGGCCGGCAAACGACGAGTCATGGCGACGCGCATCGCCGGATTATATGGGCCGCGCCTTACAATCCATGGGAATGCCGATCCGAACCCAACTCACCAATCGAGGTCCCCACGCTCCCGTGCGCGGCACCAGGCGCGCGATGGTCGCGGGAACGACCGTGGTGGTGCTGGCCCTGACACTGGCAGGACTCGCGGCCTCGGCCGTCGACGAGCGGGCGCCCGAGCAGTTCCGCGTCAGGCTCGACACCACGAAAGGCCTGATCGTGATCGCCTGCGAACGAGCGTGGGCCCCGCTCGGCGCCGATCGCTTCTACACCCTGGTCACGTCCGGCTACTACGACGACTCCGCGTTCTTCCGCGTGGTGGCGGGGAAGTGGGCCCAGTTCGGCATCAGCGGACGCCCGGAGGTGGCCTCGGCGTGGAGAACGCGCACGATCCCCGACGATCCCTTCCGTCAGTCGAACACGCGAGGCACGGTGGCGTTCGCGTTCGCCGAGAAGAACGGCCGCACGACCCAGGTGTTCATCAATCTCGTGGACAACCAGGCGGCGCACGACAAGGAACCGTTCGTGCCCTTTGGACGGGTCGTCGAAGGCATGGGCGTGGTCGACGCGCTCTACGACGGCTACGGCGAATCGGCGCTGGGCGGCATTCGCGCCGGCAAGCAGGATCCGCTCTTCGAGCGCGGCAACGACTATTTGAAGACGAACTTCCCGCGGCTCGACTACATCAGGACGGCGCGCGTGGAGAAGCCGCTGCCGTAGCGGTCGTGCCCGCGAATGGGCCGACCATCGCGTGGTGTGCGCGGCACGCGACGCACGGCCCAGGTGGTAGCATGGGCACATCGTCAGCCGCCATGGCCGCCACGAATGAAGAATCGAGGCTGATCCGTCAGGTCTACGCGGGCGCTCTCCAGCGCGACCCGGAAGAACGGGGCGAGTATCTGGATCAGGTCTGCGCCGACAAACCAGAGTTGCGGGCCAAGGTCGTCGCCCTGCTCGAGGCGCACTCACAGGATTTTCTCGAAACCCCGACCGTGGCCGTTCCCGGCGGCGGCGACTACCGACCTGGACATGCACAGGGGCAGATGGTGGGCCCGTACCTCATCCGGCACGAGATTGGCCGCGGTGGCATGGGCATCGTCTATCTGGCAGACGATACGCGCCTGTCACGAACCGTCGCGCTCAAGGCGCTGAACCAGGAGTTCAGCCGGGATTCCGACGGGCGCGAACGCCTCCGCCGAGAGGCGCGGGCCGCGGCTGGGCTGTCGCATCCTGGCATCGCCACGGTCTACGCGCTCGAGGAAATCGACGATCAGCTGTACCTCGCTTACGAGTACGTGCCCGGTGACACGCTGCGCCGGCTGGTGAGATCGGGCCCGATGCCGATCGAGCAGGTGGTCGACATCGGGTTGCAGCTGGCCAGGGCGCTGGCCGTGGCGCACACCGCGGGCGTGGTCCACCGGGACATCAAGCCCGAGAACGTCATCAAGACACCGAGCGGCGTGGTGAAGGTGCTCGACTTCGGGCTGGCGCGCGTGGAGGGCACCACGAGTCGATCCCAGACGGGGGTCATCCTCGGAACGCCCGGCTACCTGTCACCCGAACAGGCGCGTGGGCAGCGCGCCGACTTTCGCACGGACCTGTTCGCGCTCGGCCTGGTGATCTACGAACTGGCCTCGGGCGTCAATCCGTTCATGGCCGAGACCATCACGGCGACGATTGCGCGCATCGTCGAACAGGATCCCGCTCCGCTCTGCCAGGTCCAGCCTTCGGCGATCCCTGAACTGGAGCGGATCGTGACCACCTGCCTCCAGAAGGATCCGCTCCGACGGTACCAGTCGACGCAGGAACTGGTCATCGAACTCGAGGAACTGGCGGCCGATCTCGCCGAACGCCGGCGCATCTCCTCCCACCGCAGCCAGCCTGTCTACAGCGTCGAGCGCTTCAGGCCGCGCTGGTGGTGGCAGGTGCATCAACTCGCCACGTCGGCGGTCTATGTGCTGATGCTCTACCCGGTCTGGATCGTCCGGGCCTGGCTGCCACGCCCCTGGGGCGTGATCTTCGTGCTCACGGTGCTGGCGGCGGTGGCCGCGGCGACCAGCCTGCGGTTGCACGCGTGGTTCACCGCGCAGTACTTCCCTGCCGACCTGCCCCCCCAGCAGGGGTGGACGCGCAACCTGAAGCGGTGGTGCGACCTGATGTTCGCGTCGCTCCTGATGGTGGGTGCATTCGCGATCGCCGCCGCTCATCCCGAGTTCGCCATGTTGTTCGTCGCGGTCGCGACGGCGGCCCTCGTGGCGTCGTTGATCATCGAACCGACGACGGCCCAGGCCGCGTTCCCGCCGCCTGCCCGGTCGTCGCCTTCCGGCAGGATCTAGCCGTGACTCCGTTCGGGTGGCGGCGCCCAGGGCCCAGCGTCATCGCGGCGATGTCGGGCTCGGCCGTGGTGGGCGCCCAGTTCGTGGCGGGCCAGGCCGCACGCAATGCGCTGTTCCTGAACCACTTCGAGGCTCAATCGCTCCCGCCGATGATCGTCGCCACCGCGGTGGTCTCAATCCTGCTGGTCGTGATTGGGTCGAGAGGGCTGCGGCGAGTCGCACCTTCGACCTACGTTCCCGCTGCGTTCGCGTTCAGCGCCGTGCTCATCCTGGTGGAGTGGGGGTTGACCTTCGCCACGCCTGGCCTTGCCGCGCGGCTCGTCTATCTCCAGGTCTCCGGACTCGGCCCGATGCTGGGATCGGGGTTCTGGCTGCTGGCCAGTGAGCGCTTCGATCCCCGGTCGGCCAGGAAGCATTACGGGGAGATCGCAGGCGCAGGCACGCTGGGCGGCCTGGCTGGAGGACTGATTGCCGCGCAAGTCGCCGCGGCCGGAGGCGTCGGGGTGATGTTGCCGCTCGTGGCCGCGTTGCAGGCCGCGTGCGCCTGGCAGCTGCGCGACCGGTCGCGAGGTACGGGGCCGCCGATGCCGGAGATTCGTGACGTCCGGCCGGCGGCGGAGACGACGCCGTCCGGCCTCCATGTGCTGGCTGGAAGCACCTACCTGCAGCAACTGGCCGCGGTCGTCGTGCTGGGAACACTGGGCGCCATGTTCATCGACTATGTCTTCATGGTGCAGGTGAAGGCGACCTTCGACGAAGGCCCTGGCCTCGGACGCTTCTTCTCGCTCTACTACGCGACGATCAGCCTGCTCACGTTCATCGTCCAGATGCTGGGAAGCCGCCTGATTCTGGAGAAGCTGGGGCTTGGCGCCGCCTCGAGCGCTCCGGACCTGGCGGTGGCCGTGGGCGGCGCCGTCAACCTCTTCGTACCGGGCTTCAGCAGCATCGTGATGGCTCGCGGCAGCGAGGCCGTCTGCCGGAAGGCGCTGCTCCGCACCGGCTACGAACTGTTCTACACGCCGCTCCCACCCGACGACCGGCGGGCCATCAAGGCCACCATCGATGTCGGGATGGACCGAGCCGGGGATATCATCGGCGCGATCGTCATTCAGGCCCTGCTCTGGCTGCCCGGTGACCAGCAGACGCGAGCGTTACTCGGGCTGGCGGTTGCCAGTGCGCTCGCTGCGCTGGCCGTCGGCAGCCGACTGACCCGCGGTTATGTGACCGCCCTCGAACGGAGCCTGCTCGATCACAGCGTGGAGACGGATCTCTCCGACATCGAGGATGGGACGACCCGCACGGTGGTCCTGCGCACGCTGCATCTCGCCAAGCTGGAGGCCGCCCCCGCTCCGATCGTGGATCCCGGGGTTCGCGAGATCGTGGCGTTGCACTCGCGGGATGTCGATGCGATCCGCGGAGTGCTGGCCACGGAGCCAGGGCTGCCAGCGTCTCTCGTACCGCACGCGATTCCGCTGCTGGAGTGGGACGCGGTGGCCAACGACGTGATTCGGGCCCTGCGCAAGGTTGCCGAAGAGCACGTCGGCGCGTTCGTCGATGTGCTCGTCGATCCCGGCCAGCCGTTTGCGGTCCGGCGCCGGCTCGCCCGCGTCTTCTCGGTCTGTGTCTCGCAGCGGGCGGTCGACGGGCTCATGCTCGGACTGGACGACCTGCGCTTCGAGGTGCGTTATCAGTGCGCGCGATCGCTGGCCGCGATTGTCGAGAAGAACCCGCGGGTGCGGATCGACCGTGACGCCGTGCTCCGCGTCGTGCGCCGGGAAGTGGGCGCCAGCCGCTCGGTCTGGGAAGGACGCCAGTTACTCGACGACCTGGCCCCCGCACACGACGAGGTGTCGCGCCTCGAGGGCCTGGTCAGCGCTCGGGCCAGCCGGAGCCTTGCCCACGTGTTCACCCTGCTCGGACTCGTGCTGCCCCCCGAACCGATGCGCGTGGCATTCGCCGGCCTGCACGCCGCCGACCAGAGGCTCAGGGGAACGGCGCTCGAGTATCTCGATGCGGTGCTCCCGCCAGACATCCACGACCGGCTGTGGCCGTTTCTGGAGGACGACCGACACACGCGCGGGCCGGCACGGCCTCGGGACGAGATCGTCGCCGAGCTCCTGCGCTCGAACGAGTCCATCGCCATCAACGTGCGGGAATAGAGGGAGCCATGTTCGAAGCAGCAGAGGCAGGGCGGACGGTCTCGAAGGCCGACTACGAATCCGAGGTGGCGAAACTGCGGTGGGAGCTGCTGGACGCGCAGCGCCTGCTCAAGTCGTCGCGCTTTCCGCTGATCGTCCTGTTCGGCGGGCCCGACGGCGGCGGCAAGAGCGAGGCGGTTCAGCTCCTCAACGAGTGGATGGATCCCCGGGGCATCGTCAACCGCGCGTTCGACGAGCCTTCGGAAGACGAGCGCGAGCGGCCACCCTTCTGGCGCTTCTGGCTGGCGCTCCCGCCGCACGGCCAGATCGGCTTGTTCATGAGCGCGTGGTACTCGGTCCCGCTCGTCAGCCGCGCCACCCGGAAGACGACGCTCACCGACTTCGATGTCGGCTCTCGACCGGATTGCCGCGTTCGAACGCACGCTGGCGGCCGACGGCGCGCTGGTCCTGAAGTTCTGGATGCACCTGTCACGGCGGGACCAGAAGCGGCGGCTGCAGAAGCTGTCGAAAGACCCGCTGACCCGCTGGCGCGTGACCAAGACCGCAGTGGAAACGGCACCGCCAGTACGACCGCTGGAACGCGACCGCCGAGCGGCTGATTCAACGTACCAGCTTCGGACACGCCCCCTGGTTCATCATCGACGCCGCCGACGAGCGCTACCGGAACCTGGCGGTGGCGACCGAGGTTCGTGACGCGCTTTACCGATCGCTCGGGCCGGGCACGCCGGCGGTGCCGGCCAAGCGGCGGAGCCGGGCCGATCAAGCCCGAGGAACCCGCCGCCGTGCCCGCTCAGCCATCCGGGCTCGTGTCCCGCATCGACCGGGAGCGCTCGGTCCTCGACGTGCTGGACATGACCCCGGCGTTGTCGAAAGCTGCGTTCAAGACCCAGTCTGCTGGAGCAGCAAGGGCGGCTGAACCAGCTGCAGCGCAAGGCCCAGGCCCGGGGGCGCTCGGTGATCGTGCTGTTCGAAGGCTGGGACGCCGCCGGCAAGGGCGGCGCCATCCGGCGCATCGTCTCGGCCCTCGAACCGCGAAGCTATCGGGTCATCCCGGTCGCGGCGCCCACCGACGAGGAGCGCGCCCATCACTACCTGTGGCGCTTCTGGCGTCACCTCTCCCGCGCCGGTCGCGTGACGATCTTCGACCGCAGCTGGTACGGCCGCGTCCTCGTCGAGCGCGTCGAGAGCCTGCGCCACGCAGGCCGAGTGGAGCCGCGCCTACGCGGAGATTCGGCAGTTCGAAGAGGAGCTGACCGAGCACGGGATCGTGCTCGTGAAGTACTGGCTGCACATCACCAAGGACGAGCAGGAGCGACGCTTCAACGAGCGCGCCAAGTCGCCGTACAAGAGCTGGAAGCTGACCGATGAAGACTGGCGCAATCGGGAGAAGTGGGATCTCTACGAGCTGGCCGTCAACGACATGGTGGAGCACACCAGCACCCACCACGCGCCGTGGCATCTCGTCCCCGCGAACGACAAGAACCACGCCCGCGTCGAGGTGTTGCGCGTGATGAACGACGCCATCGAGCGCGCGCTCTGAGGCGCCCTGCGCCGACGGACGTACCGGCCCTGCGGCCAGTAACGGCGGCGGTGGCCGCTCCGTCCAGCCCTCTACTTCTTCTCGAAGTCGTAGATGACCTTCCAGTCGCGCCGGATGTCCACGACGGTCCATCCGCCCGCCCTGGCCGCGTCGAGACCCGTGTCGAGACGGCCGATGGACGATGCCCGGTCGTACGCCCAGACGAACGCGACGATGGCCCGCTGCGAGGCCGAGTCGTTCCAGGACGGCAGGGGATTGCCGCCGGTTGGGCGGTCGCCACGTCGGCGAAAAAAACCAGCAGTGCCGCGAGGCGCACGGCACTGCTGGACATGAGGAGACGCATTACTGCTTCGAGGTGCTCATGACCGCTTCCATCACGCGATCGAGGTTGAAGCTGCCCGGCTTCTGCCGCGGCGGGAACTCCTTGAAGCTCTGGAGCCACCTGCCCACGTACCCGCCTGCCGGCGCAATCACGAACATGTGATCGAGGTACCACCGCTGGAAGCCCATGGCGTTTTCCTCCTCGGCCCGCTCGAAGGGATCCATGCGCAGGTTCGTCACCAGCGGCGCGCGCAGGGGCGTGAAGGGCTCCTGCCACACCTTGAGGCCCTCGGCGTTCTGCTTGAGGAACGTGATTTTCCAATTGTCGTACCGGAGTGCGGCAACGCTGCCGTCATCGGTCCAGTAGATGAACTCCTTGCGCGGCCACGGCGCCTGGCCACGAAGGGCCGGACCGAGGTCGTAGCCGTCCAGATGGACCTTGTAGCTGCGGTCGGCGATCTTCATGCCCTTGAGCAGCGCGGTCGGTGACGTGGTGTCGCCAGCCGCCGCCAGCAAGGTCGGCAGCATGTCCTCGTGCGCGCCGATCTCGTTGATGATCGTACCCGGCTTGATCACCCCGGGCCAGCGGATGAACGTGGGCACGCGGAAGCCGCCCTCCCACTGCGTGTTCTTCTCGCCCTTGAACATCGTCGTGCCGCCATCGGGCCACGTGAAGGTCTCCGCGCCGTTGTCGGTGGAGTACATGACGATGGTGTTCTCGTCGAGGCCGAGTTCCTTCAGCTTCGCCAGCACCTGGCCGACGTGGCCGTCGTGCTCCACCATGCCGTCGGCGTAGATGCCGAGGCCGGTCTTGCCCTCGGAGGCCGCCTTCAGGTGCGTGAAGATGTGCATGCGGGTGGAATTCCACCAGAGGAAGAACGGCTTGTTGGCCTTCGCGTTCTTCTCCATGAACTCCAGCGCCTTGGCGGTGACCTCCTCGTCGACCGTCTCCATGCGCTTCTTCGTCAGCGGGCCGGTGTCCGTGATCTTCCCGCCGGCAAAGCTGTGGATGACGCCGCGCGGACCAAACTGCTTCTTGAGCGCCGGATCCTTGAAGTAGTCAGGGCTCTCCGGCTCCTCTTCGGCGTTCAGGTGATAGAGGTTGCCGAAGAACTCGTCGAACCCGTGATTGGTCGGCAGCATCTCGTCACGATCGCCAAGGTGGTTCTTGCCGAACTGGCCCGTGGCGTAGCCCTGCGCGCGCAGCAGGGTGGCAATCGTCGGGTCTTCGGTCTTCATGCCCTCCGGTGCGCCGGGGAGTCCCACCTTGGTGAGGCCGGTGCGGATCGGCGACTGCCCGGTGATGAACGCCGCGCGGCCGGCCGTGCAGCTCTGCTGCCCGTACCAGTCGGTGAAGGTGGCACCTTCGGCGGCGATCCGGTCGATGTTGGGCGTGCGGTAGCCCATCAAGCCCCGGTTCACCGCGCTGATGTTGAACTGGCCGATGTCATCGCCCCAGATCACCAGCACGTTGGGTTTCCTGGGCGCCGCCGGCTGGGCGCTGGCGACGGCGCTCAGCGCGAGGCACAACGTCGAGGTGAGGATCGCCAGCGTTGCTGTTCGTTTCATCGTCGTTCGTCTCCTGAGGGAATTCACGGCGGTCACCTTACTTCGCGCGAAAGGCGGGATTGGCCGGCTTCGCCGGGCTGGGTCGCTGCGCGCTGAGCGCCCACTCGATGGCATCGACAAGGGCCTGATCGTCCACGGGCTTCCGGAAGTACGCCGACGCACCGCACCGTCGGGCCTCGGCTCGAACCTCGTCGCTGTCGTTGGCGGTGACCAGAATCACCGGCAGCGGCTCGCCGCGCTCCTTCAGCGCCAGTGCCAGCGTCGTCCCGGACCCGCCCCGCATCGTGACGTCGGCGATGACACAGGCGGAGGACGCCAGGTGCGGCGCCGTCAGGAACTCGTCCACGCTGGAGAACACCAGGGGCGCGTAACCGAGCGATCGCATGAGGCGTTCCATGGATCGGCGGACCGAGGCGTCGTCGTCAACGATGTAGATGGTAGAGATGTACCTTGAGTATCACGCCCTCCCGCGCCCCCGATACTCGACCTTGGTCGTACAGATATCCCGATCGAGCCTGATAGGATGGCGGCGCATGCTGCGGGCGACAGCCTCTGTCCTCCTGGTAGTGCTCGGCTGCGGGATGGCCTCCGCACAGACGGCGGGTGACGCCGTTGCCGCGAAGCGCGTGCTGGCCATCTATACGGACGACCGGCTGCTGCCGGCGGTGCAGCAAGGCGAACAGGGGCTGCGTGCCGGACTCGCGGCCGGGCCGCCGACGGGCATCGAATACTTCGGCGAGTTCTTCCATGCCGCCCGTTTCCCGATGGCGGGCCACGACGAAGTGATGCACGCCTACCTGCTCGCCAAGTATCGCGAGAGCCCCCCGGACGTCCTCGTCGCCGCCGGCCGAGCCGTGCTGCTCTTCCTGCTCGATCATCGGCAGACGCTCTTCCCCGGCACCCCGATTGTGTTCATGGGCCTCAGTGAGGCTGAAGTGCCCCGCGATCGCCTGGACGCGAGCGTGACCGGCGTGCCCGGTTCGTGGGACCTGGCTCCGGCGGTGGAGCTGGCGCTGCGCCTGCAACCGGGCACCACCCGAATGGTCGTGATCAACGGGGTGTCCGCACGCGAGAAGGAACTGGTGGCCCCTCTGCGGCAGGCCGCGACGCGGGTGGCCGACCGGATGTCCTTCACATGGCTGACCGACCGCACGCTGGCGCAGCTGAAGACCGACGTGGCCGCGTTGCCGCGCGGAACCGTGGTGCTGTTCCTGTCGCAGCTCGAGGACGCCGCGGGCCAGTTCTACCTGTCACGGGACGTTGTCGAGATCCTCGCCCCGCTCTCGTCGGTGCCGTTTTTCGGACTGTACGAGAGCCAGGTCGGCTACGGGCTCGTCGGTGGCACGATGCAGACGTGGAGCGCGGCGGGCCAGGTTGCCGCCACGCAGGTGAAGCGGATCCTGGCGGGCGCCGCTCCACAGGCGGCCGCGCAGGGGCTGGAGATGCCCGTCTCCACCATCGTGGACTGGCGCCAGATCCAGAGGTGGAAGATTGACGAATCCAGGCTTCCCCCCGGCACCGACATCCGCTTCAAGGAGCCGACGCTGTGGGAGGCGTATCGGACCCAGGTCGTTATCTTTGCCGCCATCGGCATCGCGCAACTGGCGCTGATTGCCGCGCTCGCCGTCGCCCTGCAGCGCCGCCGCGTCGCCGAGGCCACCCGTCTGCAGGCCGAGGTCAGGGCGGCGCAGCTTCGCGACGAACTGGCCCATTCCGCCAGAGTGACGATGATGGGGGAGCTGGCCACCACGCTGGCGCACGAAATCAATCAGCCCTTGGCCGCGATCCTCAGCAACGCGCAGGCGACGCGGCGATGGCTCAAGGCCGACCACCCGAACCTCGACGAGGTTCGCGCCACGGTGGACGACATCATCGCCGACGACAAGCGCGCCGGCGAGATCATCCATGGCATGCGGGCGCTGATGAAGAAGGGCGACCACAAGCCGCAGCGTATCGATCTGGCCAAGGCAATCCGGGACGTCGCCGCCCTGCTACAGGGAGAGCTGATCGCCGCCGATGTCAGCCTCCGGCTGGATCTGCCTCCCGGACCGCTGCCGGTCGACGCCGACGAAGTGGCGACGCAGCAGGTGCTGCTCAACCTGATGATGAACGGGATCCAGGCGATGACGGAGGCCGGCGGCCACATCCGGCACTTGCACGTGCACGCCGCCCGCAGTGGCGAATCGGTCGTGGTCACGGTCCACGACACCGGCAAGGGCATCTCCGAGGAGACGCGCGCGCGGCTCTTCGAACCGTTCTTCACCACCAAGACGACCGGGCTGGGCGTCGGGCTCGGCATCTGTCGCCGCATCGCGGAAGCGCACGGCGGACGCCTGGACGTCGGCCCGGCATCCACTGGCGGCGCCACGTTCCTGTTCTCGTTGCCGACACCGCGGACAGCGTCATGACCACGCCCGCCACCGTGTTCGTCGTGGACGACGATGCGTCGGTCCGCACCAGCCTGTCACGTCTGCTGCGATCAGCCGGGTTCGAGGTGGAGGCCTATGCCTCGGGTGAGCAGTTCGTGGCCCGCGGCCTCTTCGACGGCGTGGGATGCCTGGTGCTGGACCTGATGATGCCCGGCGCGTCGGGCACCGAACTGCAGCAGCGACTGACCGAGCTCTCGAGCGACCTGCCGGTGGTGTTTCTCTCCGGCCACGGCGCGGTGTCCGACGGCGTCCGGGCCATGAAGCAGGGCGCCGTGGATTTCCTCACCAAGCCTGTGGACGAGGAGGTGCTGCTGACCACGATCGATGCGGCCGTGGCCCGCCATCGCGCCGCCCGGGCCGCACGCGACGAGCGGGATGCGGTTCGGCGCCGGGTCGAAACACTCACCCCACGCGAACACGAGGTCATGCAGTGCGTGGTCGGCGGGGCACTGAACAAGCAGATTGCCGCGCACCTGGGCATCGCCGAGGGCACGGTGAAGCTGCACCGCGCCCGCGCCATGGAGAAGATGGGCGCCACGTCCGTCGCGGACCTGGTCCGGCTCTGCGACCTTGCCGGCGTCGAGACCACGCGCTGCGGCTAACCCTCCAGGAAGTCCCGGATCGCCTCGCTGGTGCTCAGGAACGCGAGCTCGTCCCAGGGAATCGCGGCCGGCTCGAACCATCGCGCCTCGAGCCCTTCCTCGTCCACCGCCAGCTCGCCGCCGAGCACCGTCGCGGCGTAGACGATGATGATGGGCGTCCGCCCCGCGTACGAGTAGATGCCGATCAGGCGCTCGATGTGCACGTCGAGCCCGGCCTCCTCCTTCGCCTCGCGGATCGCCGCCATCATCACTTCCTCGCCGCGATCCACGTAGCCGCCGGGGAACACCCACTTGCCGTAGCCCGGCTCAATCGCCCGCTTCACCAGCAGGATGCGCCCGTCCGGGCCCCGGATCACGGTGCCGACCGCCACCTTCGGGTCGAGATAGAACACGAAGCCGCAGGCGCCGCTCGTGCACACCAGCCGCGTCGGCTCGCCCATTCGCAGGATCCGGGGCTCGAGCGGGGAGCCGCAGACCGGGCAGAAGCGGAAGGTGTCGGCCATCGGCGTCAGTATAAGATTCTTGAGACATGTCCATTCTGAAAGTGGCCCGGATGGGGCATCCCGTCCTCCGTCAACGAACGCGACTGGTCGACAAGCACGAGATTCGCACCCCCGATTTCCAGAAGCTCATCGACGACATGATGGAGACGATGGACGAGTATGCGGGCATCGGCCTGGCCGCGCCGCAGGTGCATCAGAGCGTCCGCATGTTCGTCGCGATTCTCGACACTGACGGGCAGGGGGAGGGCGAGCCGATCGCGCTCATCAACCCCGAGATCACGGTGCTGTCGAACGATCTGATCGAGGGATGGGAAGGCTGTCTCAGCATCCCCGACATCCGCGGTCGCGTGCCGCGGTCGCCGCACGTCCGCGTCAGCGCCTTGAACCGTGAAGGCAAGCGCGTGGACATCGAAGCCCGCAATTTCCCGGCCCGCGTCATCCAGCACGAGACCGATCACCTGGACGGCGTGCTGTTCTTCGATCGCATGCGCACGTTCGAGTCGCTGACGTTCCTGGACGAGTACTCCCGCTACCAGGTGAAGCGCGAAGACAGCGACGAAGACGACGAATAGGGACGGGCGGGGCCGCCCTCAGCGATCGAGGATGTCGCGAATCTTCCGGCACAGTCCGGCGGGCGAGTACGGCTTCTGGATGAACTGATCTGCCGGAATCGCGATGCCCTTGCGGCTGACCGCCTCCGGCGTGTAGCCGGACGTGAACAGCACGCGCGCGTCGGGGCGCAGCGCGTGGAACTGCTCGGCCAGCGCATGGCCGCCGAGCACCGGCATCACCACGTCCGACATCAGCAGGTGAATGGGGCGCCCGCTCGACTGCGCGATCGAGAGCGCCTCGATCCCGTTCGACGCCGTCAGCACGTCGTAGCCGGCGGCCTTCAGCACCGCTTCCGTGAAGAACCGCACCGCATCGTCATCCTCCACGACGAGGACGGTTTCGCTCCCGGGCGGGGGCTCGTCCGAGCGGGGCGTGTGCATCGCCGCCACCGGCAGGGCTACTGTCGGGAGGTAGATCTTGAAGGTCGTGCCCTGGCCGGGCTCGCTGTACACCCCGACGTAGCCACCGCTCTGCATCACGAAGTTCTGCAGCATCGTCAGGCCGAGGCCGGTGCCGCGGCCGCTGCCCTTGGTGGTGAAGAACGGCTCGAACACCCGCTTGCGCGTGGCGGCGTCCATGCCGACGCCGGTGTCGGACACGGCGAGCATCACGTAGGAGCCGGGCGGCACCTCGCGCGGCGCGACGCCGTGGGCGGCGCTGAAATTGACATTGGCGGTCTCGATGGTCACCTGGCCGCCATCGGGCATGGCATCGCGCGCGTTGATGACCAGGTTCACCAGCATCTGGTCGAACTGCGCCCGATCCGCCATCACGTGGTCGAGGTCAGCGGCCAGCCTGGTGTCGATCGCGATGTCCTCGCCGATCACCCGCTTCAGCATCTCGACGTCGGCCAGCACCACCTCGCTGAGGTCCAGGACGCGCGGCTCGACCATCGACTTGCGGCTGAACACCATCAGCTGCCGCGTCAGTTCGGCGGCGCGCTCGCCGGCCTTGTGGATCTCCTCGACCAGGCTGCGGACGGGGCTGTCGGCCGGCAGCTTCATCAGCACCAGCTCGCTGTAGCCGTCGATCACCGTCAGCATGTTGTTGAAGTCGTGGGCCAGGCCGCCGGCGAGCCGGCCGACGGCCTCCATCTTGGCCGACTGCCGCAGGTTCGATTCGAGCCGGCGGGTCTCGGTGATGTCGTGGGCGATGCCGGCCACCGCCACCACCTGGCCGTGGCGGTCGTGGATGGGCGACATGCTGAGCGAGATGGTGACGGGCGACCCGTCCTTGCGGCGGTGTACGGCGTCGAACGCCGGGATGCGCTCGCCGGCACGGACGCGGTCGAGCAGGTAGTGGCGGTCGGGCGTGCGCTCGGCCGGCACCAGCATCGACACGTCATGGCCGACGATCTCGTGCGCGGGATAGCCGTAGAGGCGCTCGGCGCCGGGATTCCACGACATGATCGTGCCGTCCAGCGTGGCGCTGACGATGGCATCGTCGCTGCCTTCGACCAGCGAGGCGAGTCGGAAGCGCTCGTCGCGCTCGCGGTCGAGTTCGGCGGCGAGCTGCTCGTGCCGGACCGCCAGCCCGATGACCACGCCGAGCGTGGACAGCATCGGCAGGACGTCGGCGCCGAACGCGGCGGGCCGCCTGGCATAGACGGCCAGCACGCCGTAGGGCCGGCCGGCATGGCCGATGAGCACCGCCGCCACGGAGCGGAAGCCGTTGGCGAGAAAGATGAGCGGTTCGTTCCGGCGCTCGCGGAGGTCGGCGATCAGCACGGCGCCGTTCGGCGCCTCGAGCACTTCGGGCGCATGCCAGATTGCGGAGGTGGTCAGGTCGCGCACCGTCGGCGCGGGCTGCCAGCCGAAGGCGCCGCTCGCGGTGGTCAGACGGTTGCCGAGGGTGCGCTCGAGGACAAGGGCAGCATCGCCGCCGGTGGTGTCGGCTGCCAGGCGTGCCGCCTTGGCGAGAAGCTGGTCGAGCTGGTCGCCGTTCCAGACGTCGCGCCCCAGTCGGGACACGGCCTCGATGAATGGATTCGAGGTTGGGGGCCGCATCCTGTGCTCTTCTTTGTCGTGCGAGAGGCTGTGAAACTTTATACTTTCACACGAATGCCCGCCCTCGCGCTATCGACGGCACCGCCCCGCGTCACGCTGCTCAGCGCCCCGCAGGCTCCCTATGATGGGGCCATTGCGGCCGCCCGCACCTGCTATTCGCCGCGGGTGATCACGCGGGACGAAGTCACCGACAAGCAGCGCGACTCCATCGGCCCGCTCACCTTCGAGGGCGGCCACCACACTGTCTTCCAGCACGCGCACTTCGAGTTCGGGCTCGAGAACGTCTCGCGCCAGTTCGTGTGGAGCATCCTCCACGCCTACCCGTTCTACAACTCCGAGCAGTCGAGCCAGCGCTACGTCAAGCTGAACGAGCCGCGCGCCTTCATGCCGCCGCTCGAGGGCGAGGCGCGCGACGTCTACGAGCAGGCCGTGCTGCGGGCGTGGGACGCCTACAGCGAGCTCTCGGCGCTGCTCAAGGACGACGCCTGGGCGATTCTCAAGGAGCTGCGCTATGTGCGGCCCACCAACGCGCCGGCGCGGCTGAAGGCGGTGGAGCGCGAGGCCGAGAAGAAGGCGATCGAGACGGCGCGCTACGTGATTCCGATCGGCGCGTTCACGTCGATGGTCCACACGGTGTCGGGCCTGGTGCTGCACCGCCTGCACCGGATGATGAACGCCGGCGACACACCCTACGAAGCGCAGATGGTGATCGGCGCGATGGTCGACCTCGTCAACGAGGTCGACCCCATGTTCTTCGACAAGGTGGGCCTCGAGACGCTCGGCGCCGAGGCCCTGCCGGAAGCGGCGATTCCGCGTCCGCTGGCCTCTGGCGATGCCTTCGCGCGCGAGTTCGACCGGCGGCTGGGCGGACGGGTGTCGCGGCTGCGCGACTGGTCCGCCGGCGCCGAGGGCGTGGTGGCCGAGGCCGTGCGCGCCACCTTCGGCCTCACCGCCGCGGAGATGGACGATGAGGAGGCGATCGACCGGGTGATGAACCCGGCCCGGAACCCGTACCGCGTGGACATGCTGAACGTGTCGTATCACTCGCCGCTGATGCGCGCGCTCAATCACCCGGGCTACGTGTTCGAGAAGCGCCTGAGCCACACCGCCGACTCGCAGGATCAGCGCCACCGCATGGTGCCGGCGTCGCGGCCGATGATGACGTTTGCCGATACCGCGGCGCCCGACGTGATCACGCCGCGCCTGATCCGGCAGAACCCCGCGGCGCAGGCCGTCTACGACCGCGCCATCACCGACGCGTGGACGGCGAAGAACCGCCTGCTGGCGCTTGGCGTGCCGCTGGAGTTCGCGCTCTATCTGCTGCCGAACGCCAAGGCGCTGCGCATGGTGGAGTCGGGGCCGTTCATCGCGCTGCAGCACAAGTGGACGCTGCGCACCTGCTTCAACGCCCAGGAAGAGATCTATCTGGCGTCGATGGACGAAGTGGAGCAGGTGCAGGCGGTGCACCCGCTTCTCGGCAGGTTTCTCGGCCCACCGTGCGTCCTCCGCAATCGCATCGTCTCGCCACGGTGCACCGAAGGCACGCACTTCTGCGGCGTGCCGGTGTGGCAGTCGTTCCCGCACGCGGAGCGGCGGCTGTGAGCGGGGGCTTGGGGCTCGAGGCTTGCGGCTTGGGTCTTGGGGCCTGGGGCTTGGGGCCTGGGGGCGACTCCCGACTCCCGACTCTCGACCTCCGACTCCCGACTCCCGTCTCCCGTCTCCCGTCTCCCGTTCCTGGCCACTGATTCTCCCTGTGTCCCCCGCCTGGCTGGCCCACCTCTACACCGCGCTCGGCGCGGTGCTCGCGCTGTTTGCGACGCAGGCGGTGTTCCGCTCCGACTTCCGCGCCGCGTTCCTGGCGCTGGCGGCGGCCACCTTCGTCGACGCCACCGATGGCTGGCTCGCCCGCGCCCTGCGCGTGAAGCAGGTGCTGCCGGGCGTCGACGGCGGGCGTCTGGACGACATCGTCGACTACCTGACCTACGTGTTCGTGCCGGTCCTGCTGCTGGGTGCGGCCGGACTGCTGCCGGACGGGTGGGGCATGGGCGTCGGCGCGGCGGTGCTGCTGGCCAGCGCCTACGGCTTCGCGCAGTCGGACGCGAAGGTGGTGACTTCGGACCACTATTTCACGGGATTTCCGTCGTACTGGAACATCGTCGCGCTCTATCTCTACGTGTGGCGCCTGCCGGCCGGGGTGAACGCCGCCCTGATCCTGCTTCTCGCCGCGCTCGTCTTCGTGCCGATCCGCTTCGTCTACCCCTCCCGCACGGTCGTGCTGCGCGCGCCCACGCTGGTGCTCGGTGCGACCTGGGGTGTGCTCGTCCTGGTGATGATCTGGCGCCTCCCCGCCACCGACGGCCCCTGGGCCGCGCTGTCGCTCGTGTTTCCGGTCTACTACACCGTGCTCTCGCTCTGGCTACACGCCCGCTCCGCGCGCTAAGATCACCCGTTCACCAGACAACTCACCACGTCACCACATCACCAGATAACTTGTCGCCCTTAGTCATCATCTTCCTGACCGTCTTCATCGACCTGCTGGGGTTCGGCATCATCATCCCGCTGTTGCCCTTCTATGCGGAGTCGTTCGGGGCCAACGGATTCACGGTGGGCCTGCTGGGGACCAGCTTCTCGCTGATGCAGTTCCTGTTCTCGCCGGTGTGGGGGCGCATCTCCGATCGGATCGGGCGACGACCGATCATCCTGGTGGGGCTGGCGGGCTCGTGCGCGTCCTACCTGGTGCTGGCCATGGCGGACACGCTGGCCCTGGTCTTCATCGCCCGCATCGTCGGCGGCATCGCCGGCGCCAACATTCCGACCGCGCAGGCGTATATCGCGGACGTGACGACGCCTGAGAATCGCGCGAAGGGGATGGGGCTGGTTGGCGCGGCCTTCGGCCTGGGGTTCATCTTCGGCCCGGCGCTGGGCGGCATCCTCAGCCATCTCGGCCCGTCGGCGCCGATGTGGTTTGCCTCGGCGCTCTGCGGCGCCAACCTGATGGCGGCGTACTTCCTGTTGCCGGAGTCGCGCTCGGCCAACCCGGCGAGGCCGACGCTGGGCCGCATGGACGCCTTGCGCCGGGCGATGGCGGATCGACGGCTGCTGCTCCTGCTGGCGCTCTACTTCATCGTCACCGCGGCGTTCTCCGGCTTCGAGACCACCTTTGCGCTGTTCAGCGAGCGGCGGTTCGGCTTCACGATTTCCACCATCGGCTATCTGTTCGCGTTCATCGGCGTCACGCTGGCCGTGGTGCAGGGCCTGCTGGTGGGACGGGCGGTGAAGTGGGTGGGCGAGGCCCGGCTGATCCCGATCGCGATTGCGATCATCGGCATCGGCATCGGGCTGGTGCCGTTCGCGTGGAGCGTGCCGACGCTGCTGGTGGCGATTGGGACGCTGGCGGTGGGCATGGGGTTCAACGGCCCGTCGCTGTCGTCGATGGTGTCGCGGCTGACGCACGCCGACGATCAGGGCGGCATGCTGGGCCTGGCGTCGTCGCTGGCCAGCCTCGGGCGCGTCGTCGGGCCCGGCCTGGGGCGGGTTCCTGTTCGACAATATGGGGATCACCTCTCCCTACCTCAGTGCCGCGGCCATCATGTTCGTCGCCGTCGGCGTGGCCGTGGCCTCGCTCCGCTCGGCCTAGCTTCCAGGGAACTGCCTGTGAACATCCTCAGCCTGCATGCCGCCAATCCCGGGCCCTACACGGGCGCCGGCAACTGGACCTACCTGATTCCTGGCAACCGGCCGCTGCTGATCGATGCTGGCGTCGGCCGGGCCGAGCATCTCGAGGCGATCGCCGCGGCGGCGCCGGCGGGGCCCGCGCTGGTGCTGGTCACCCATGCGCATCCGGATCACGCCTCCGGCGCGCCGGCCCTCTCGGCGCGCTGGCCGTCGGCCGTGTTCAGCAAGATGCCGTGGCCGGGGCAGGACAGCGCGACGCTTGCGTGGTCGCCCGTCGCCGACGGTGATCGGATCACGACCGGCGAAGGTGAGCTCGAGGTCGTCCACACGCCCGGACACGCGCCGGATCACGTGGTGCTGTGGCACGCAGGAGTCGCGCACGATCTTCGGCGCTGATCTGATGCAGCTTGGAAATACCGTGGCGATTCCGGCGTCGAGCGGCGGCGACCTGACGGCCTATCTGCGCTCGCTGCGACGGGTGCAGGCGCTGAAGCCGTCACGCGTGCTGCCGGCGCACGGTCCGGTCATCGACGACCCGCTGGCGCTGATCGAGCAGTACCTCGCGCATCGCCATCACCGCGAAGTGCAGATCCTCTCCGCGCTCGAGGCGAGTCTCGATACCGTGGACGCCATCACCGGGCGCATCTACACCGGCCTCAACCCCCAACTGGGCCCGCTGGCACGCGAAAGCGTGCTGGCGCACCTGATCAAGCTGCAGCACGACGGCCTGGCGCGGAAGAACGGGGAGCGGTGGCAGAGTGTGAGCTGACGAAGCAGCCGGCAGCCGGCAGACCGGCAGGCGCAATCCGACCGCCCGGCCCGTGCGCCGTCATACACTTACCTTATGAACAACGTCATCGACTTCATCCACGTCCACCGCGACCGCTACGTTGACGAGCTGAAGCAGTATCTGGCCATCCCCAGCATCAGCGCGCTGCCCGGCCATGCGGCCGATGTGCGCCGCTGTGCCGAGTGGACCCGCGACGAGATGACCCGCATCGGCCTGCAGAACGCCCGCATCGAGGAGACCCCGGGTCATCCGGTCGTCTACGGCGAATGGCTGGGCGCGCCCGGGGCGCCGACCATCCTCTTCTACGGCCACTACGACGTCCAGCCGGTCGATCCGCTCAACCTGTGGACCTCGCCGCCGTTCGAGGCGACCGTCCGCGACGGCGAGATCTACGCGCGCGGCTCGGCCGACGACAAGGGCCAGGTCTTCATGCACTTCAAGGCGGTCGAAGCGCACATGAAGCAGAACGGCCGCCTGCCGGTGAACATGAAGTTCCTGATCGAAGGCGAAGAGGAAGTCGGCAGCGAGAACCTGGACGACTTCGTGCGCAGCCACAAGGAGCTGCTGAAGGCCGACGTGGTGGTGATCAGCGACTCGCCGATGTTCGATCGCGGCATCCCCTCGATCTGCTACGGGCTTCGCGGGCTGGCCTACTTCCAGATCGACCTGCGCGGCTCGAAGACCGACCTCCACTCCGGCTCGTTCGGCGGCGCGGTGGCCAATCCCGCGATGGTGCTGGCGCAGATGCTGGCCCAGGCCAAGGACAAGAGCGGCAAGATCAAGATCCCGAACTTCTACGACGATGTCGTCGAGCTGCTGCCCGAGGAGCGGGCGGAGTTCGCGAAGCTGCCGTTCAACGAGAAGAAGTACCGCCAGGAGTTCGGCATCCCGAAGCTGTTCGGCGAGAGCGGCTACACCACGCTCGAGCGCACCTGGGCGCGGCCGACCTTCGAGGTCAACGGGCTGCTCTCCGGCTTCACGGGCGAGGGCGCGAAGACCGTGCTCCCGGCGGTGGCCATGGCCAAGGTGAGCATGCGCCTGGTGCCCAACCAGGACCCGAAGAAGATCGGCGACCTGTTCGAGGAGTGGGTGCGCAAGGTCGCGCCGAAGACGGTGGAACTGAAGATCACGCGCATGCACGGCGGCAAGCCGTGGATGACGGCGTTCGACAACCCCTACGTGCAGGCCGCAGGCCGCGCCATCGAAGCGGGCTTCGGCAAGCGTCCGGTCTTCAATCGCGAGGGCGGTTCGATCCCGGTGGTCTCGACGTTCCAGGAAGAGCTCGGGCTGCCGTGCGTCCTCTTCGGCGTCGGCCTGCCGGACGAGAACGCCCACGCTCCCGACGAGAAGCTCGACCTCGGCAACTTCCACGGCGGCATCATCTCCGCCGCGCACCTGTACGGCGAGATCGGCGCGATGAACGCCTGAGTGCGGGCGAGGCGCCCTTCGGGGCGTAGGGAACAACAGGCAGCCCTTCGGGCTGTGGGCGGCCCAGCGGGCCGTGGGGCGAAACCGCTTGTCCCGCTCTTCCGCCTATTCCTACGCGAACGAAAGTGAGCGCCATTTCACCCTACGCGAGTGCCGTAGGCACGAGCGCCCTCGTCCGGCTGAAACGAATCGGTCCCCTCCGGCACTAACTGGTTGGAGGCCGGCCCGCCATCCCCCGGCGGGCCGGAGCGCACGATGACGAAGTCAATCCTGATCCTGATGGTGGGCGCACTGCTGGCGACGTGGTCCGAGGGGCACGCCCGTCCGGCGCTCGAGCTGACGGCGGTCCAGACGGTCGCCGCCCGGTAGGCGCTGCTCTAGGCTCTGGGCTCTAGCCCTAAGCCCTAAGCCCCAAGCCCTACGACGTCCCTCAATTCAGCTGCGCCGCCCGCCGCCGCAGCGTCTTCACGTGGTCCCAGACCTGCTCGGTTTCCTTGCGCTGCTCCTCGTCCTGCTCGACCAGGCGCGCCATCTTCAGGTACTGCTCCAGGTCCTTCAGCGCGTGGAACACGTCGTTCAAGTGATACGCCAGCAGCCCGCGATCGCGAAGTTCGTTCAGGGACGTCGGCTGCAGTGCCAGCAGGATGTCGGTGACCTGACGCGCCTGCGGAAACGATCGCATCCGCACGTAGAGCCGCTTCATGTTGAGCAGCATCCTGACCATGATCTGCCGGCGAGTGGCGCGCGCCAGCAGCGACGGCGAGAACGCGGTGTCGTCGCCCATGTGCTTTTGCAGCAGCGCCCGGCAGTCGGCCTCGTCCAGGATCGCCCCGGCGTGGAACGGGTCGATGATCAGCCCCTCGTCCGGATCGTCGGTGTGCAGGTCCTGCAGCGCGCGCACCAGGAAGTGGCCGGGGAAGTTCACGCCCTCGACGCGCACGCCGGCGCGCCTGCCCACCTCGATGTAGATCAGCGCCAGCGAAATAGGGATGCCCGTTCTCTTGTCGAGGACCTGGTTGAGGCAGCTGTTCCGCGGATCGTCGTAGTGCTCGCGGTTGCCGGTGAACGCCAGCTCGTTGAACAGGTACTTGTTGAGCGCGTCCACCCGCGCGCCGAGCGGCGCATCGAGGCCGGTGTCACGGGCGATGCGGTACGCCGCGGCCATGCCCATCTCGTCGATCTGATCGAGATACGGCCCCGGATCGAGGTGCGGGTATTCCAGCCGCGCGATCAGGAACGCCGGCGCGGCCAGATCGGGGCCGGGCCGGTCGGCGGCGTCGACGATCCGTTCGGCGAGGGTGCGTGGCGCGGCCATGTCAATCGGCAACGAGGGCGTCCAGTCGGTCGAGCGTCAGGGCCGACAGGCCGTCGCAGACGAGCTCGGCTTCCTCGCGCAGTTCCGCCGCGCTATAGGTGTTGGTGACCGCCACCAGGCGCAGGTCGGCGCCGCGCGCCGAGACCAGCCCCCACTTCGAATCCTCGATGGCCACCGAGCGCCACGGTTCGAGCGGCAGCCCGGAGTGCGCCTTCAACCTGGCGAAGGCTGTGACGTAGGGCTCCGGATGCGGCTTGCTGCGCTCGGTCTGGTCGGCGCCGACAATCACCGGGAACAGCTGGCGCAGCCCCGCGCGCTCGAGGATCTCCTCGATCTCGTGCGTCAGCGCGCCGGACGCAATCGCGATCGGGACGACCGCGGCCGCGGCGCGAATGAAGTCGGCCGCGCCGGGGTAGAGCATCTCGCCCGCGGCGGCGAGCTGGTCGTAGCGCTCGCCCTTGCGCGCAATCAGCGTCGCCATCTCCCCCTCTTCGAGCGTCACGCCCCGATCCTGGCTCAGCGTCCGCAACACCCCCACATCGTCGTATCCGAGATAGCGATCGTAGTAGTCGCGCTCCGAGAGAGTGAGTCCGCGCGGCGTCAGGATGTCCTGGTAGGCGCGCAGGTGCAGTCGCTCGCTGTCGGCGATCACCCCGTCGAAGTCGAAGACGATGGCGTGGAGATTCATCGCGCGGCGTTCGCCGGGATCGGCAGCCGTTCGCCAGCGCGGATTGGAATCGGGAGGCGGTTCTCGGCCGGAGGGAACGGGCAGTCGTACTCGGCGTTGTAGTAGCAGAACGGGTGGTAGGCGACGTTGAAGTCGATGACGTAGATGCCGGTGACCGTCGGGTCGAGCTCCATGTAGCGCCCGGCGGCGTAGGTCTCTTCACCGCTGGTGGTGTCGGCGAACGGCACGAACAGCCGGGACACCGGCTGGCCCACCTCGCTGAACGCGGTCAGCCGCATGGGCTTCCCCTGCAGGCTGAACTTGAGCGTGCCGATGCGCTCGTAATCGCGCAGCTTGCCGGTCGAGGTGGGGATCTTCAGCGGCGAGCGATCCTGTGACAGCTCCAACTCGGCCGGCACCGAGAACGCCTCGTCGATGGCGTAGTAGGCGAGCGGCAGCAGCACGTTGCGTTTGTCCGGGGGGATCGGCGAATCCGGCGACGAGCGGAAGCTCTCGTCCTTCAGCGCGCGGTTCTGCGCGATCGTGGCGCCGTAGTCCTCAACCCCGGAGCCCGGCGCACAGGCGGCGAGGGCAGTCATGGCCACCAGGGCCATGCCCAAGGCGTATCGTCTCACGGAACAAATATACCCCGGGGTCCGGGGTCCGGTCTCCGGTACCCGGGAAAGCGAACACGCAAGAGGCAGTCGGCCCGCGGGGGGAGGGGCAGAAGGCAGAAGGCGGGACACGGTACAGGCGAAGGGCCAGAACGCTCGCGCGCTCCGGCCCTGCCTGCCACTGAAACTCCCGGATCCCGGATCCCGGGTCTCTATCCCCGCGCCACGTTGGTCTGCGGCGTCTTCGCCGGGAAGATCTGCTTGAAGGCCACCATGAAGCGGTCCATGTCCTCGGCCGTGCCGATGGAAACGCGCAGGTGCTCCAGCATCGGCGGGAAGGGACGACCGACCAGCACTTCCTTCTGGCGGAACTCCTCGATCACCGGCTGCACCGGGCGGCCCAGGTGCACCATGAAGAAGTTCGTCTCCGACGGAATCACGTCGTAGCCGTAGGCCCTCAGATCGTTCGAGGTCTTGGTGCGGATCGCGATGACCTTGTTCTTGACCTCGGCCTGCGCCGCGGTGTCCATCAGCGAGGCCGCGCCACCGTGCTTCACCAGCACGTTGATGCTGTTCATCGCGAACGGGCGCATCTTCTGGATGAGGGCCGCGGGCGCCACGGCATAGCCGAGCCGCATGGCCGCCAGGCCGGCGATCTTCGAGAACGTGCGCGCCACGATCACCGGCCGGCCCTCGAGCACGTAGGGGATGGCGGTCTCGTAGTTCGGGGTGTTGACGAAGTGGTGATACGCCTCGTCGATCAGGATCGGCATGTCCTTCGGCAGGTTGTCGATGATCTGCTTCACTTCCTGCTTCGGCACCACGATCCCGGTCGGGTTGTTCGGGTTGCACAGGTAGTAGAAGCCGACTTCGGCGGCGTGCTTGTTGGCCGCCTCGATCATCGCGCTGGTGTTCTGCTGGAAGTCGGCCAGGAGCGGCAGCTTGATCGCCTCGGCCTTGATGGCGGTCGCGTGCTGGTAGACCGATCCGTAGGACGGGTCGGCGCCCACCACCTTCTTGCCGCCCAGCAGGAACGTCGTGCCCACCACGTCGAGGATCTCGCCGGACCCGGCGCCGAGCAGGATGTTCTCCGCCTTCACGCCGTGGTGCTCGGCGATCCGCTGGACGATGTCGCCATCGGGATAGCCGTAGCGGCCCACGTACTTCCAGGCGTTGTTCATCGCCTTCATCACCGATTCAGGCGGGCCCCAGTTGTTCTCGTTGCTGGAGATCTTGACCATGCGGTCGTACTGCTCGGGCGACATCGGTCCCCGCGCTCTCTGCGCGGCCACGGCCGCCGGACCGCCCTGGGCCCAGAGTTCAGCGCTGGGCCGCGTGCTCAGATACCCCACCGCCGCTGCCATTCCGCCCATGAAGTTGCGCCGTGAAACCGCGTGTGTGGCCATGTCTCCCCCAAAGAACCTGTGAACGCCGGACCATCAGAACCCAGAGAGTCCCGACTGGCGCGATTGTAGCCCCGAAGCGGGCCGGTGTCGAACGACGGCCAGCTCGGCAGACGACCGCAGATTGCCTGGTCAGAACAACCGCGCGACGAAGATCAGGAGGCCGACGCCTGCCGTCAGCTGCAGGCCCAGGGTGGCCTGATCGCGCAGGAACAGGATGCCGAAGACGACCAGCCCGGCCGCGCCCATCAGGAACTCGCGGTAGCGATCGTTGAACGTCTCCTCCACGCCCTGGCCGCCGGCGCGCCGGCGGGTGAGGTCGATGATTGCGCTGGCGATCTCGCGGTCGGGCTCGCGGCCCAGCTCGAAGTAGCGCCCGCCACCCGCCGTGGCGATGGTCGACAGCGACGACCGATCGAGAATCGAGCGCACGGCGGCCTGGGTGGCGTCGCGCTTGGGATCGGGGATGATGCCGCCCGCCGTCGTGCCCACGCCGACGACGTGCACCGGGAGGCCCCGCGCCTGCACCAGCTGCAGCGACTTGGCCACCTCGCCGCTCCATGCCTGGCCGTCGGAGATCAGGATGAACGCCTTGGCATTGGCCGACTTGCCCCTGATCTCCTCGTCCTTGTCCAGCAGCCGCAGCCCCCAGTAGAGGCCGCGCTCGATGTTGGTGTCCCAGGAGTTATCGTCCTCGAGGCGAAAGGGAGATCCGGTGTCGAGGTGATCGAGGAAGAAGAAGTAGGTGTTCGGGTCCTTGGTCAGCCGCACCTGCGGCGTGGCGATGTGCGCGAACAGCGCGAGCGCCACCCGGTCGTCTTCCCAGCGGAGGGATTCGCCCAGCATGCGCAGGAAGGCCATCGAGCGCATCCAGCGGTTGCTGCCCCGGCCGCCGACATCGCCCACGTGCATCGACGCGGAGCCGTCCTGCAGGACGATCAGGTCCACGCCGGCGGTACGGATGATCGACGAGGTGGTCTGGGGCCGCGCCACCGCGGTGATGGTGAGTCCGAGCGCCAGCAGCAGGCACAACCAGAACAGCAGCTCGCCCAGGTACGGAATCCGCTCGCGAACCGGCATCAGCCGCCGCCGCCGGAGCGCCGCCACGTCTCCACGCCGCTGCCAGGCCTGGCGCAGCCACAGCAGCAGCAGCACGCCAGGGACGACGAGGAGCGGGAGGTATTGCGGCGCGCCGAACTTGATCACGAAGCGCTAGCCCTTCCGCACGCGCGTGCCGCCCTTGCCGGCCTTCTCGGCTTCCTGCCGCTCGTCGGGCCGCATCGGGACGATCATCTTGAACTTCTTGGCGTCGGCGTCCACCGGCACTTCACCGACGCCGCCGTGGATGGTGTTGCCGCTCGCCATCGCATCGAGAGGCGCCATGTTCTGGCGGCGGGCCGCGATCACCGCGCGCAGCCGGGTGGCGTACTCGAAGTTGAACGCCGCCTCGGCGTTGTCGGGATCGTCTCGCAGCACGTCGGCATAGCTCTTGACGACGCCGTCCAGACGGCCGACGACCTCCTGCCACTTGCCGCCGTCGCGCCGCAGCGCCCGGTAGGCGGCGTTGGCGGCCAGCAGCTTGGCGTTGGGATCGGCGGCGACTTCCGCGTACTCGCCGTCCCAGTACTTGGACGTGGCGCTCAGCTTCTGTGCGTCCTCCACGGTCTTCGCGGCGCCTGGCAGGTAGGCCGACCACGCCGGAGGCGGCTCAACAGCGCGCGCCCCGGCTTCCTGGTAGCGCAGCGTCACCAGGTCGCGCTCGGCCGCGGCCACGCGCATCTCGAGGTCGCTGCCACGCCACAACACCGCGCCAGCCGCCACCAGGACAGCGGCCACTATCAGATATCCGATTGCTGAACGCATCGCCTGCTCCTTCTCACACACGAACCCGGGCGCACCTGACGCACCCGTCCGCACCTATCGCACCTGCCGCACCCTGCCGCACCCGTCCGCACCTATCGCACCTGCCGCACCCGACGCACCCGTCCGCACCTGCCGCACCCGACGCACCTGCCGCACCCGACGCACCCGACGCACCCGTCCGCACCTGCCGCACCTACCGCACCTGCCGCACCCGTTCCGCACCTGCCGCACCCGTTCCGCACCTGTTCCGCACCCGACGCACCTGCCGCACCCGTTCCGCACCTAAGGAAACGTCCGGAACGTCGGTACCGTCATCCTCAGCAGCAGCGCCAGCGACCACATCGCCACCGCGACCAGCGCGAAGGGTGAGAATCGCGGGCGCTCGGTGCTGTACTGCTTCACCTCGATCTTGCCGACTGCGGCCCGGTCGATGTCCGACAGCGCCTTCAGGAGCGACGCTTCATCGGCGCCGGGATAGAAATGCCCGCCGGTCCGTTCCACCGCCGAGCGCCAGATGTCGTCGCCAATCTGCACCCGGCCCGGCACTTCGCGCGCCACCTTGATGAAGTAGATCGGGATCTTCGCGCGGCGCGCGTCCTCGACGACGTCGAAGGCCGACTTGCCGTTCTCGAGCACTTCGGCATCGGCGCCGTCGGTGAAGATCACCATCAGGTTGCCGGCCGCGTCTAGGTATTTGAACGACTCGAACATCGCCACGCTCTGCGACACCGCGCGGGCGATCACGGTGCCCTGATCCGGGAACGACATGAATTCCTGCCAGTCGCCAATCAGCGAGGTGCTGAGCAGGATGTTCTCGTAGTCGGTCGTGAACGGCGTGATCACGTAGGCATCGTCGCCGAATTCGATCAGCGACATCAGGTCGCGGTACGAGCCGTTCATGCGGCGTTCGATGAAATAGCGGGCCGCGCCGACCGTGGTGAAGAACGCGGCGTTGTTCGGCGCACCCTCGGCGAAGCGGTTCGCCGGCAGCGCCGTCAGCATGCTGGACGAGGCGTCGATCATCAGGCTGATGCGGCGGCCTGGGTACGACACCTCTTCGCGCGTCACCGCGGTGCGCGGATCCGCCAGGGCGATGACGAAGAACGGCAGCCCGGCCAGGCCCAGGAGCAGCGCGCCGTGGCGCACGAACGAGCCGCGGCGCGGCGCGGAGAACGCCACCAGCGCCGGCAGCGCCACGCGCCCGCGATGGGCCGAGGCGCGCACCATCATCCGCAGCAACAGCACGGCCAGGGCCACGCCGATGATCGTCACCACCGCCATCCGGGCGGTCGACGCCTGCGCGAACTGCAGCTCCGCCAGGCGGACGCTGTTCCAGTCCGCCCACGAGCCCCGCAACACGGTCAGGAGCGCGCGAAACTGCTCAGTCACGCGGCTTCCGTTTCATCATCTCGGTCAGCCACGAATGCGCGGTGGCGGTGCGGCCGGCAGCGGCAATCGCCGCCTCGAGCGCCTCGTCCAGCGCGGCGCCATCGAGCTTCGGATCGCGGCCGTAGCGCGCCCGCGTGAACGTCTCGAGGCTGCTGGCGACCGCGGTGTCGGTCGTGCTCTGCGACGTCAGCGACCCGGACACCAGCGATCCCGAGCGCCCCATCCAGCCCTTCATCATCAGCTGCCCGTCGAGCGGCACGGTGGCCGCCCTGACCCGCGTCTGCGCAATCGCGCGCCCGCTGACCAGCGTCGCCGCAATCCGCGTCGCCGCCAGCGCCCGTCCCGCCAGCTCCGAGTCCCAGCCGCCGCGGCTCTGCTGCCGAATCGCCGACAGTTCGCGCTGCACACTGGCCGCGATCGATCGCGACGACGACCGCCAGGTTTCGACGGTGGTGCGAACGCGGCGCTGCCGGAACACGTTGACCAGCATCACCAGGAGCACGACCCCGGCGAGGCCGAAGAGGATGGAGCCGACGAGGCGGAGCAGGTCCGCGCGCGACTCGCGCGCCTCGACCGCCTGGAACGCCGCCGCCGGCGCCTCGCGGATGTCCATCGTGTCTTCCGGGACGATCGACATCAGGCGGATCGAGATGGGCTGCAGGTTGTAGTTGAGATCGCGGCCCGAGACCGCCTCGCCTCGCGCCACCTGGCTCTCGATGCGGTAGCTGATCTGCAGCTGCGGCACGTCCACGTCGGCGCCGAACGCGCCTTCGTTGATCAGGCGCAGACGGTACTGGTACTGGAAGAACCGCTTGCCCGGCACCCGCATGTCCGGGGCGTGCGAGCCGCCGATCACCTCGAAGGGCTGCAGCTGCACCACCGAGGAGTCGAGCTTCGACTGATCCGGCACGACCTTGGTCGTCTCGGTCTCGACCACCTGGCAGGTGAGCGTCAGGCCGAACGGTTCACCGGACCGCACCGCCGACGTCGAGCTCCGCCACCAGCAGGTGATCGGTTCCACCTCGACGTTCGTCGTCCCCTCGGGCGGCGCCTGCGCCAAGGCCGCCAACGGGCTCAGCATCATCATCAACGCTACGGCTGCGGTTCGGCTCATCGGAGACACTCTCGTCAGTTCAAAGTTCAACGTTCAAATTGCGGTCACTTCTTCCGGCGCAGACGGCGTTCGTGCACCCACTCGAGGAGCGCGATGTCGAACTTCGTCTGGTCGACGCCCAGCCGCAGCACGTCCAGGTCCTGCTTCTGCGCCTTCTTCGCCACATCGTCCTGCCAGGCCGTGACGCGGGCCTGCAGGTTGCGGGCTTCGCGGCGGGAGAGCAGCCGCGTGCGGCCGGTCTCCACGTCGAACGCCTCGATCCACCCGGCCGAGACGTTCGGCAGCTCGAACGCAAACGCCGCGTCCACCAGGGCCACGAACACGTCGTGCACGTTGTTGGCCATCGCCAGCTCGCGCAACACCGCATCGGTGTCCTCGAACAGGAAATCCGACACCACCGGCACCAGCGACGTCTTGCGCGAGAAGCCCACCAGCGTCGCGCTCAGGCTGGCGGCCATCGTCAGGTCCTGCAGGCCTTCGCCGCGGTCGTAGGCCTCGAGGCAGTGAATCACCTGGCCCTTGCCGATGCGCGGCCGCACGGCGCCCAGCTGGTTCGTCCGGGTGTCGAAGGTGAGGAGGCCGATCGAGTCCTGGAAGAACACCGCCGACATGCCGATGGTGGCGATGGCGCGCGCGATGGTGACCGCGATGGGCACCCCGTCCATGCCGCAGCGCGTGGAGGCCGACCGGTCGGCCGCGATGATCACGCCCGACGTCGTCGGCTGCTCGAACTCGCGCACGACCAGCGGGCTGAAGTTGGTCAGCGAGGACTGCGCCCAGTCGATCGTCTCGAAGCGGTCGCCGGCCTGCCAGTTGCGCAGCCCGACGAAATCGAAGCCCGTTCCATGGAACATGCTCGAGTGTTCGCCCGGGGTGAACTCCCGCATCCGTTTCAGGATGAGAAGTTCGACCTCGGTCACCTCGGAGAGGTTGATGAGGGGCTCGACTTCCTGCTCTCGCGTTCGCACAGCGTGGGTCTCGGGGGCTTGGGTCTTGAGTCTTGAGGCTTGGGGCAAAGCCTGGAGCCTAAAGCCTAGGGAATCGCCACCCGTTCGATGACGTCCTTCACCACGGCGTCGGTCGTCAGACCGTGGCTGGCGGCGTGCGGACCCAGCCAGATGCGGTGGCCGAGCACGTACTGCGCCAGATCCTGGATGTCTTCCGGGTA
The DNA here is from genome assembly GCA_963721715.1 of uncultured Acidobacteriota bacterium. Classification (GTDB taxonomy): domain Bacteria; phylum Acidobacteriota; class Vicinamibacteria; order Vicinamibacterales; family UBA2999; genus VFZN01. The sequence goes on from CAVRKI010000002.1 coordinate 577,647, forward strand.
GACCTCGTCGCGGTGGCGGACCAGCAGGGCCCACACCTTGGCCAGCCGGCCCCAGCAGATGATCGCGCGGGGCGAGGCACCAAGGTCCACGCCGGTTTCCACCAGCTCGGACGCGGAATGAATGTGCCAGTCGGTTTCCGGGTTATAGGGGCGCGTGGCCGCCACCAGCCGCTGGATGTAGTCGCCCAGCCGCTCGTGCAGGAACACGTGCTCGGTGATGGCGGAGCGGAGCTGGATGATGCGCTCCTTGGCCATCAACGGGTTCAGGCGGATGTGCTTGAAGTCGAAGTTGACCAGCTTCCGCTCCTCCTCCGCCGGCAGGTAGCCGATGTTCACCATGATCGCGAAGCGGTCCGTGGCCGCTTCCGACAGCGGAAAGGTGCCCTGGCCCAGCTCGACCGGGTTCATCGTCGCGATGGCGAAGTTGAAGGCCGGCAGCTCGTAGGTGGTCTTGCCCACTGTCACCGTGCGGTCCTGCAGGCCTTCGAGGAACGCGCTCTGCGACTTGAGCGGGATGCGGTTGATTTCGTCCAGCAGGATGACCTCGGCCTCGGCCAGCGGCCCGAACTCGGTGATGAGTTCGCCGGTGGCGGGGTTGATCATCTGGAAGCCCACGACCTCGGTGGGCTGCATGTCGGCGCGGCCCTGGATGCGCGCGAACTTGGCGTTGCTGATGGCCGCCAGAATCACGCCGAAGAACGTCTTGCCGACGCCGGGCACCCCGCGGAGCAGGAGGTTCCCCGAGTTGACCTGACGCTGTTCCTTCTTGTCGTAGGTCGTCGGAATCTCCGACAGCAGGACGACGTTCGCGAGAATCTTGGGCAGCTGGTAGCCGACGAGCGCCTTGCCGCCTTCCGCGATGACGGCTTCGTGGAAGGCGATGGTTTCTTCGAGGTCTGGATGCACGATGGCGAATAGTACTAAAGAATCCGCCGCCGCGGGCGAGACAAGCGAGGACAAGCCAGCCGGCGGGGACGTCCGGCGGGAGGAACGGCGCCGGCCGGGGGGCTGCCGGCCCTCCCCATACGGCAGTAGACTGGCGAGAGGAGGTTCCCAATGACCTCGCAGACTCGCCGGTCGACCGGCTGGCTGATGGCCAGCCTGCTCCTGACCGTTTCCCTGGTGGGCGTCGCCGTCTCGCGCGGCCCCGCTGCCGCTGCCGTTCAACCCTCGCCACTGCCGCAGGTGATGCGGCTCAAACTGGACTCCGCCCAGGCCGTGCTGAGCGCGCTGGTCACCGAAGACTTCCCGGCCCTGGAGCGCAGCGCCAACCAGCTGGGAGCGCTGACCAAGAGCCCCGAATGGGGCGTGCTGAAGACACCCGAGTACGCGCGCCACAGCGCCGAGTTCCTGCGGGAAACCGCGAACCTGGCGGCCTCGGCTCGCGCCGGAGACCTCAACGCCGCCGCCCTGGACTACGCGGCGCTGACCTTCAAGTGCGTCCAGTGCCACCGGCACGTGAAAGGGACCCGCGCGGCGGATTGAGCAAGGAAGAGCGCATGAATCCGCGCGTTACGTATGAAGTGTGATAAATCATACGTATGGAGAAGCTGACGCTCAGCGTCGACGGCGGCGTGGTCCAGCGAGCCAAACGGTACGCGGCCGCGAAGGGGACCTCGGTGTCACGCCTCGTGGAGACGTTCCTCGATGCGGTGACACGCGAGAGCGCTGGCGCCCCGCCCCCGGTTCTCGCGCGCCTGCGCGGTTCGCTCAAGGGCGCCAAGCCCGGCGACTATCACCAGCACCTCGAGCGGAAGTACAAATGAGGCGGCTGCTGTTCGACGTCAACGTCGTCCTCGACGTGCTGCTGGACCGGCGTCCCCACGCCGACTCTGCGTCAGACGCGTGGGCGGTCGTCGAACTCGGGCGCGCCGAGGGTCTGCTCTCGGCGCACGCGGTGACGACCGTTCACTACCTCAATCAGAAAGTCGTCGGTCCAAGGCGGGCCAGGGCCACGACTGACGCGTTGCTGGAGGTCTTCGGTATTGCGGCGGTGTCCGAAGACGTGCTGCGTGGGGCGCTGGCGCTCGACTGGCCGGATTTCGAAGATGCGGTGACCGCCGCCGCCGCCCGCGCCGCCGGCTGCCACGCCATCGTGACGCGCGATCCGAAGGGTTTCCGCCGGGCCGGACTTCCCGTGCTCGACCCCGCCGGCACGGTCGCGTGGCTCGCCGCGGCGGGCTAGTGTCCAGTTTCTATTTCACTGATTCCTTGACATATCTGGCGATCTGCTCGTGCGTGGCGAACCAGACGCCCGGCTTGCCCTTCATGTAGGCGACCAGCCGCTCCAGCATCGCCGTGCGCGAACGGTGGCCGATCAGGTGGGGGTGCATCGTCAGCAGGTAGAGGCCGCCTTCTTCGTAGGCGACGTCGAACTCCGACTGGAACACCTCGTAGACGTCGCTGAGGGATGGATTCGAGCCATCGGCATTGCCGCCGAAGTACGGGAAGTCGTCCAGGATGCGCTCGATCGGCAGCTCGACGATGCCGGTCGGCTGGCCGTCCAGCAGCAGTTCGTAGGGGTCGTCGCTGGCCATGAGGCTGCTGTCGTAGAGAAAGCCAGCGGCTTTCACCTGGCCCATCGTCCAGCCGCTGAACTTCCATGAGGGCGCGCGATAGCCCACCGGTCGCTTGCCCGCCATCTGCGTCAGCGTCTCGAGCGACTGGTTCAGCAGGCGCTGCTCCTCCTTCTCGTCGTTCAGCAGCGGCAGGCGTTCGTGAATCCAGCCGTGCACGGCCACTTCGTGCGCGAGGGGCGACGCCTGGATGTCCTTCAGCATCTGCGGGTGGAGCACCGCGCTCACGGCAGGGATGAAGAACGAGGCGGGCACCTTCTGCCGGTCGAGCATCCGCAGCAGGCGCGGCACGCCGTCCACGGCGCCGTACTCGCCGCGCGAGATCACCTCGTAATCGAGGGTTCCGGTGGAGAGCGTGGCGGTGGCGTTGTCCACGTCGAACGACAGGCCAACGGCCACGCGCGCGCCGTTGGGCCACGAAGTGGGCTTCATCCGGCGCCCGGCGCTGACGTGGAACATCTGCTGCCGCAGCTGCTCGACGGACAGCTTCGTGCCGGGCAGCGGGTCCTGGCGCGGTGTCGTGGCCGGGGTGGCCGGCGCGGACGGCGCCGGGGCGCAGGCGGCGAGGCTGATGACAGCGAGTCCGGCGACAAGCGAGCGAGCGTGGTTCATGCGCCATATTCTCGCCGGTTTTCGAGACCGTGCGCACCCAGCTCACCCGCGCACCCACCCATGTCTCCCGCCCGCCCGCACCCCAGGGCGCACCAGGCGCACCCATCCGCGCCCGGCTGCACCCGCGGGTAAGATACGCGTATGCGCTTTCGTTCGAGCCTGCGATCGGCCGTCGCGGCCGGTACCCTGATGCTGGCGGCTGCCTGCGGTGGCGCGAAGGAATCGCCCTCCCCCGCGCAGCAGGAACCCTTGTTCAAACCCATTGAGTTGCCGCCGCCGGCCGCAGCCTCAGACAAACCGGGTGTGAACAGGTTCTGGGGCGTTCTGCCGTGCGCCGACTGCGCGGGCATTCGAAACGAACTGGTGCTGGTCCAGGACCCGAAGACGGGTGAGCCGCAGACCTACGAGCTGGTGGAGACTTATCTGGGCTCGATGAGCAACGATGGCGAGAAGGCCGTGACCACGAAAGGCATGTGGTCGATCGCCAAGGGTGCCGCGGACGGTGCGATGACGATTGTCCGGCTGGATGGCGGCGGCAAGGCCGAATTCGCCCGGAGCTTCGAACGGGTGAGCGAGACCGAACTGCGCCTGCTGGATCGCGCGCAGCAGCGCATCGACTCGAAGCAACCCCTCAGCCTGATTCGCGTCTCCGACCAGCCGGGCACGCCGGCCCCCGGGACATTCACACTCGCCTCACCCGCGGGATCCCAGGCGCCGGTGACGCTCGGCGCCGCCGAGCCCGCTGCGATGGTGACCGATCTGGCGTCCGGGTGGCCGATGACGCTGCGCATGGGGCAGGAGATGACCGCGCGCCTCACCGCCGATCGCGCCAAGGGCGGGCGCTGGTCGCTGCGCCCGGCCAGCGATGGCGGTGTGGTGCTGCGCCAGGGCGAGCCGGCCTACGAGACAGACCGCGGCCGGAGGCGTCGAGGTGTTCCGGTTCAAGGCGGTCAAGACCGGGCAGACGCTGCTGACCTTCGACTACAAGATGGGCGCCGCCACGACGGCCGCCAAGTCGGTGTCCTACCCGGTGACGGTCCAGTAGCGTTCTCCGAGGATTCCCACTGCCGGTCGATCTCGTCTCTGTCGGCGAAGCGTTCGAGGACCTGATCTTCCACGGTCTGCCGCGCCTGCCTCGGCCCGGTGAGGAACTGCGCACGCGCGCGTTCACGCGCACGCTGGGCGGCGGCGCCCCGATCACCGCCGTCGCAGCCTGCCGGCTGGGGGCGCGCGTCGAAGTCGTGAGCGCGCTCGCCGACGATGCCGTGCGAAGGCTGAAAGAGGAGGGCGCCCGCGTGCTCAACCTGCGGCGTGCTGGCGAACCGCACTGCGGTGTCGGTCGCGCTCTCGACCCGGCACGATCGCGCGTTCGCGACGTTCGATGGCGTGAACGAGAAGCTCGAGGCGAGGGTGCTGGAACAGTTCGGTCGCCGGCTGCCTCGCGCCACTCATGTGCACATCGCCCTCGGTCCGCGCGAGATGTCAGCGTGGGCGCAGCTGCTGGCGCGGCTGCGCGCGCGCGGCATCACCACGTCGTGGGACTTCGGCTGGCACGAGGACCTGGCAACGCGCCGTGGCTTCAAGGCCCTGGTCGGCGCGCTCGACTGGGTGTTCGTCAACGAGCGCGAGGCCCGTCTCTACACCGGCACTTCGACCCTGGCGCAGGCCGCCACGCGCTGGCGCACGATGGCCCGTCACACGGTGGTGAAGCGCGGTGCTCGTGGCGCCATCGCGCTGGTGGATGGCGCGGTGCTGCGCGTCCCCGCGCCGAAGGTCAAGGTTGTCGACACCACCGGCGCCGGCGACGCCTTCAACGGCGCCTTCCTGACGGCGTTGGTTCACGGCCGCGACGTGAGCGATTGCCTGCGGTTCGGGGCGCGCATCGGCAGCCTCTCGACCCGAGCCGCCGGCGGCATCGACGGGCTGCCGCGTGGCGGGGATATGGACGAGGTCTTAGGTCTTAGGTCTTGAGTCTTGGGGCTTGGGCACTGAAGGTCGAAGGCCGATCGCTGATGACGGCACCACTATGAAGCGAGCACCACGATGAAGATTGCCGTGATCGGCGGCGCCGGCGTGCGCGTGCCGCTGCTGGTGAACGGCCTCGCCAGTGCGGCGCTCGGCATCGACGAGTTCGCGCTCTACGATCCGGATCAGGATCGGCTGGCGGTGATCGCCGGTCTCGCCCGGCATCGGTCGGGTTCCGCGCGCGTCACCACTCACGACTCATCGACTCCCGCAATCGAGGGAGCGTCGTTCGTGATCGTCAGTATTCGCGTCGGCGGCATGGAGGCGCGCATCCGCGACGAGCGGGCGGCGCTCGACCTCGGCATCGTGGGGCAGGAAACCGTCGGGCCTGGCGGCTTCGCGATGGCGGTGCGCACCATTCCACCGCTCGTCGCCTACGCGCGCGAGGTCATGGCCCGCGCGCCCGACCGCCTGGATCATCAACTTCACCAATCCCGCCGGGCTGGTCACCCAGGCGCTGACGTCAGAGACCGGCGCCCCGGTCGTGGGCATCTGCGACACGCCGACCGAGGTGTTCCAGGAAGTCGCGCACGCCCTGGACCTGCCGGCGGAGGAGTGCCGCTTCGACTACGTCGGCCTCAATCACCTTGGCTTCATCCGCGAGGTGTACTGGCGGGGACAACCGCGGCTGCACGCCTTGTGGGAGAACGAACAGGCACTGGCCCGCGTCTACCGGACGCCGCTGTTCTCACCGGCACGGCTCCGCGATCTGCGCCTGCTGCCCACCGAGTACGTGTTCTATTACGACTCGCCGGAACGCGCGGTTGCCAACCTGCGCGCGGCGGGCGACACGCGAGGGGCGGTCATCGCGCGGCTGACGCGGGACCTCGTCGCGGATCTCGCGAAGGGTGCACCGGACCCGGTGGCGCGCTACGAACGGTATCTCGCCGATCGCAGCGCCGGCTACATGCAGCTCGAGTCCGGCGGCCAGGGTGGCCCGGCCGGCCCCGCGCCGTGGGCCCACCTCACCGGCTACGACAAGATCGCGCTCAACACCATCCAGGCGATGGTGCGGCACTCGAACGCCGTGATTCCCCTGAACGTCGTGAACCACGGCAACATCCCCGATCTGGCGAACGACGATGTGATCGAGGCGCCGTGCGTGGTCAACGCCAACGGCCCCTACGCCCTGCACGTCGGCGCGCTGCCGCCGCAGGTGCGCGACCTGGTGATGCGCGTGAAGGCGTTCGAGCGCGCGACCATCGCCGCCGTCCGCACCGGCACGCGCACGGCCCTGGTCGATGCCCTGGCGCTGAACCCGCTGGTCCCGACCCGCGACGCCGCCGCAAGACTCGTCGAGGTGCTGCAGCTGTGACGATGGAGAAGCCGCATCTCGACCGGCGCATGGGCCTCTTGCAGGCCACCTCCACCAACATCATCAGCATGGTCGGCGTGGGGCCGTTTCTCACCATTCCGTTCATGATCCAGGCGATGAACGGGCCGCACATCCTCTATGCGTGGATTGCGGGCGCGGTGCTGGCGCTGGCCGACGGCCTCGTCTACGCGCAGCTCGGCGCCGCGCTCCCCGGAAGCGGCGGCGGCTACCTGTATCTGCGCGAAGCGTTCCAGCCATTCGGGCTCGGCCGGCTGATGGGGTTCCTCTTCATCTTCCAGACCATCCTCGTCGCACCGCTATCCATCGCCGGCGGCGCGGTCGGTTTTTCGGACTATCTGCAGTTCGTCTGGACGACGATGACGCCGCTGCAGCACCACCTGCTGGCGGCCTCGGTGTGCGTGGCGATGACCGCGCTGCTGTGGCGCGACATCGAGTCGATCGGTCGCCTGGCGGTGGTGATGCTGGTCGGCGTGCTGGTCACCGTCGGCTGGGTGATCGTGGTGGGGTTGTTCACCTTCTCGCCGTCGATGGCGTTCGACTTCCCGCCGCGGGCCTATGTCTTCGACGGATCGCTTGCCACCGCGCTCGGCGCCGCCTCGGTGCTGGCGATGTACAGCTATGGCGGCTACAACCAGGTCTGCAACATCGGTGAGGAGATTACCAACCCAACCCGCACGGTCCCGCGCTCGATCGTGATGTCCATCTTCATCGTCGCCGCCCTCTATATGGCGATGACGATCGTGGTGCTGGGGCTGATTCCTTGGCAGGAAGCCGCCGGGCTGCGGACCATTGCCTCGGAGTTCATCGTGCGGACCTTCGCGGACCCGGCCGCCGGCCGGCTGGCCGGCATGGTGATGACCGGCCTCATCCTGTTCGTCGCGGCGGCGTCGCTCTACGCCACCATTCTCGGCTACTCGCGCATTCCCTTCGCGGCCGCGCGCGACGGCGACTTCTTCGCGGTGTTCGCGAAGGTGCATCCGACCAAGCACTTCCCGCACGTGTCGCTGGTGGTGATCACGCTGATCTCGCTGCCGTTCTGCTTCTTCTCACTGGGGCAGCTCGTGAGCTGGCTGATCCAGGTGCAGATCCTGCTGCGCTTCGTGTGGCAATGCGCGGCCGTGATCCTGCTGCGCCGCTATCGTCCGGACATCCCGCAGCCGTTCACGATGTGGCTCTACCCGCTCCCCGCGCTGCTGTCGCTGGGGCTGTGGCTCTACATCTTCTTCACCGGACCATGGGAGGGCATTGTCTTTTCGTTCGCCTTCCTCGCGGTCTCGGTCATGGCCTATTTCGTCTTCGCGCGGCAGCGCCGGCTGGCGGCGTAGCTCGAGGCACCACGCTCAGACGTGCTGGTCCACCAGGATTGGATTGCCGTCCGGGTCAACCGCGACGAAGCTGGCCGGGCCGGTGGTGGTTTCGTCAGCTTCGCTCATCAGCGTCACGCCTTGCGCCTTCAATCGCCGCTGCAGTTCGCGTACGTCGGTGAAGCGCTCCAGCGTCTTCGCGTCCGCGTCCCAGCCCGGATTGAACGTCAGGATGTTCTTCTCGAACATCCCCTGGAAGAGGCCAATGATCGTCGTCCCGTTCTTCAGGATCTGCCAGTCCTGCCCGTTGCCCCCGAAGACCGTGAAGCCCAGCTTCTCGTAGAAGGCTTTCGACGCCTGAAGGTCCTTCACCGCCAGGCTCACCGAGAACACGCCAAGTTCCATGGTCAGACTCCCTTCGTTTCAAGTACGGCGGCCTTGCCGCGGCGCATCAGCCCGCGGCGACGCATCGTCCCGGCTACTGACCGCTCTTCCCCAACGCCAGCAGGTTGGCGAGCAGCCGGTAGGCGCCCGGCACGCCGTAGGGAAGCTGGCGGTGGAACGCATAGGCGAAGTAGGTGTAGTGGCCCTTGCCGACCTTCGCCCACAGCCAGCCGCCCCGCTGTGGCGCCTGCCCCTTGTCGAACGTGGAGATGATCGGCGTGTAGGCCGGGTCCCACGTGCTCCAGAACTTCGAGCCGCGCTGTTCCACCCAGCCCTCGAAGTCGGCGGCGGTGATCGTGTTGGGGACGTTCAGCATCGGCGCCGTCGGCGCCAGAATCGTGACCGGTGAATCCTCTTCCGAGACTTCCTCGGCACGAGGCGTCAGCTCGCCGGGGAACGGCGCGAACTGGTTCGGCACCAGCTCCTGGGTGTTGTAGAGCACGATCAGGTGCCCGCCGTTCTTCGCGTAGTCGAGCAGCCGCTGGTTGTAGGTCTTGAGGTCCTCGCGCACCGCGTAGGCACGCGTGCCGGTCATCACCGCGTCGAACTGCGAGAGGTCGGCGGTGGCGAGCGCCCTCTCGTCGAGCAGCGTGACCTCGTACCCCAGCTGCGCGATGCCCTGCGGCACCTGATCGCCGACGCCCATCACGTAGCCGACCTTCAGGCCGGGCACGACGCTGACGTCGATGCCGCGCACGGCGACGGTCGAGGGTCGGTAGAGGTGGCGAGCCTCGAGATCCCGGAAGTCGATCTCTTCGAAGCCCTCGGTGAACTCGCGCCCATCCGAGGTCGCGACCGCGCGGACCTCGTACAGCCGGTTCTCGATGACCGGGATGGTGATGGTGAAGCGGAACGAGCCGCGCTCGCCGGCGCGGGCGAAGGCGAATGGCGCCTGCGCCGGCTCCACCTTCCAGCTGGAGGGTACTCGTAGCGCCACCTCGCCCTTGCTGCCGGCGGGGCGGCTGTTCAGCAACTCCACCGTGATGCCGACCCGCTTGGGACTCGCGGCGAGCGGCACCACCGCCGTCGTCGGCGCGACGGTGACCGACACGGCGGGAACCACCCGCAGCTCGCGCATCACGTAGCCGTAGGGCAGCCTGGCCTCCCGGCGCCGGACCACCGTGCGGGTCTCGACCGGCACGTCGCCGACGCGGTAGCGCACCACGGCTTCAGCCGGCGCATCCGCGAAGGGGCGGTTGAATTGCGAGGCGTCCGAGAAGCCGTAGCGTGACTCCTGGATCGAGGCGCGCGAGAAGTAGGGTCGCGTGCTGATCGGCGTGTCGGCGGCCAGCGTGACGGTGAATCGGCGGCGCAGCACGTCCCCGCGCGCCAGCTCGAAAGCGGCGGGGCCTGCACCCACGCCTGCACCCACGCCTGCGGCCGCGGCCGCGGCCGGTTCGGACACCTGCCAGCCGCGGTCCACATCCAGCGTCACCGCTTCGGGAGTGATGCGTACGCCACCGCGGTTGCTCATCGAGACGCGCACCTCGAACGTCTGCCCTGGCACCACCGCGCCCATCAGCGGCGGCGCGGCGAACGCGGCGCCAGGCCCCTTGGGCTCCGGCACGTTCGCTTCCTGCGCCACGGCCGTCAGATCGAGACCGAGTGCGGTATTGATGGCCATCTGAAACTGCTCGACCTTGCGATCGAGGATGAGCGCGACCTCCGGCTCACCCTGCAGCTTCGTCGCGGCCAGGCGTGCCGCTGCGAGCCCTCGTGCCAGCACGGGCACGATCGCCGATGGGTCGCGGCCGTTGAACGTCCGCATCGCTTCCTGCACGGCGGCGTGGATCGGCTGTAGCAGCGCCGCGGCCTCGGCGGGTTCCGGCCGGCCCAGCGCCCTGAACAGGCCGGGAATGGTGGTGTCGAGACCGGCGAAGAAATCGGGTTCCCTGGGGCCGGCGGTGGAGCCAGTGCCCATGCGTTTGTAGTAGCCGTAGTTCGGACCCGACGACAGCGTCAGCCGTCCGCCGTTCTGCGAGCGCTGAAAGCTGAGCCCGGTGCGCGCGAAGTTGTCGTAGCTGTCGCCAAGCCACGGGCTGAACTGCCCGGTATCGACACGGACCGTCCAGTCCTCGTCCTCGCGCATGCCGCCGATGAACAGCTTCCGGGCCTGCCACGGCCGCAGCCCCGCCTGAATCTGCTCGGGGAACATCTTCGGATCCGCTGCGGCCTCGAAGGCGTTCTGCGTGAGCAGCCCCGCGGTCTGGTGGTTGCCGTGCCCGTCACGCTGGTTGCCCTGGAAGCGCGAGATGATCACCAGTGGACGCTCGGTGCGGATGATACGGACGACGTCACGGAGTACGTTCTCGCGTCCCCACTTGTCGAAGGCTTCTTCGAGGCGCTTCGAGAAGCCGTAGTCCACCACCGACGTGAAGTATTGACGGTCCACCCCGTAGTACTGGTCCGAAACCGCGAGCTCTTCGGTGCGGATCAGCCCCAGGCCGTCGAACAATTGCGGCCCCAGCGCGTTGTCGCCAGCCTCGCCGCGCGTCAGCGTCAGCAGCGACACCCGCGCCCCGAGACCGCGGCTGAGGAGGGCCAGCATGCCCCCGTGCTCATCGTCCGGATGCGCGGTGGCGTGCATGGCGCTGGCAGTCGTGGCCAGCTTCTGCAGCCAGTGCCAGGTGCCCGCCGCGCCGGCGTCCTGGGGAAGGGGCGACGCGGAAAGGGCAAGACAGAAGGCAAAAGGCAGAAGGCCAAACCGCAGGCGTTGTCTCATCGCTCGACCGATGCGCGGGACTATAGCACCCCGGGGTGCACTACCATGCTGCGCATGCTCCACGCTCTGCCCGGCGCCGTGTTCGCTCGAAGCCGTCGTGTGCTGACCATGGCCACGGCGGCGATGACCGCAGGCCTGCTCTGCGCCTGCTCCAGCCCGGGTTCGAGTCCCAGTCCGACCCCGGCTCCGGGGCCGACGCCGCCGGCGTTCAGCGCGTTCGTCGACGAGTTCCTCGATCAGTTCGCCAGCCACCACCCGTCGATTGCGGCGGGCAACGGCCTGCACCAGCACGACGAGCGGCTCGAGGACTTCAGCGCTCGGGCCATTGCCGACGAGATTGCGGGCCTGAAGGCCCTGCGCGAGCGGCTGGGCACGATCCCGGTCGATGCGCTCACCCCGGACGAGCGCGTGGACCATCGCATCATCGGCGGGTTGATCGACGCGTGGCTGCTGGAGCTCGACGTCAACCGCAACTGGCAACGGAACCTGATGCTCTACGCCTCGGCGATGTCCGACGGCGTGCACAACCTGATGACGATGGAGTCGTCGCCGGCGGAGGTGCGGGCACGGCGCATCATCGCCAAGCTGAAGGGCGTGCCGGCGCTGCTGGCGGCGGCCCGCGCGAACATCGCCTCGCCGCCGAAGGTGATGGCGGAGCGCGGCGTGCGGATGTTGCGCGGCGCGTCGGGAATGCTGACCGGCGACCTGCCGCTGGCCTTTGCCGGCCTGTCCGACGCCGCCCTCAAGGCCGACCTCGCGGCCGGCGCCAAGGTGGCTGCCGGCGAGATCGACACGTTCGTCACCTGGTTCGAGAAGGAGAAGCTGCCGTCCGCCAACGGTTCCTTCGCCGTCGGTCGCGACAACCTCGAAGCGCGATATCGCGCGGAGGAATTGATCGACGTGCCCGCGGCGCAGCTGCTTGCCCTCGGCGAACGCGAGCTGGTGACCAATGAAGCGGCGTTCGTGGCCGCGGCGGCCGGCGTCGACCCCAGGCGGCCCGCGCTCGACGTCTGGGCAGACGTGCTGAAGAATCACCCGGCGCGCGGCGCCCTGGTGCCAGCGGCCCAGAAGGCCGTCGACGAACTGCAGGCCTTCGTCGTCGAGAACAACCTGGTCACGCTGCCCGCGTCGGAGCGCGTCATCGTCGAAGCCGCGCCGCCCTTCGACCTCGGCCTGGCCTCGATGCACTCCTCACCGCCGCTCGAGGAGACGCCGGTGAAGAGCTACTTTTACATCACCGACGCGCGTCCGGAATGGGACGCCGCCCGTCAGGACGCATGGCTGCAGCGGTTCAACATCCCATCCCTCACGGTGATGACCTCGCACGAGGTGATGCCGGGCCATTACGTGCACAGCGTGTTCATGCGCAAGACGCCGGGAAAGATTCGCCGCATCTGGATCGGACTCAATCCCTTTCCCCAGCCTTCGTCGGGCCAGGATGGCTGGGCGCATTACGCCGAGCAGATGATGCTGGACGAGGGCTTCCGTGCCGATGACCCCCGCTATCGGATGGCGCAGCTGAGCGACGCGATGACGCGGATCTGCCGCCTCATCTCCGGCATCCAGCTGCACACCGGGTCGTGGACCGTGGAGCAGGCGGCCGCGCTGTTCGAGCAGAAGGCGCACCTGCCGGCGCCCGCCGCGAGGCAGGAGGCCGAGCGCGGCACCTACGATCCGACCTACGGCGGCTATTTCCTGGGGAAGATGCAGGCGCTCAAGCTGCGCGAGGATGTGCGGGCGGCAAGGGGAGAGCGCTTCAACCTGCGCGAGTTCCACGAGCAGGTGATGACCAACGGCATCGCGCCGTGGTGGGCGCATCGCCAGCTGCTGCTGCCGGGCGACAACGGCTCGCTGCTGCCGTAGCGCAGGTCACCAGCCGGAGAACGACGAAGAGCCCTGGTCGTCTCGCGACCAGGGCTCGTGCTTCGCAGCGCTCGGCGGCCTAGGAGCCGGGAATCATGATGTGCGCGGTGGTCGTGCCCGCGTTCATGATCCAGGCGCCGCCCATCTTGTTGTTGTCGGGCAGTCCGGTGGACGCTGTCGTCGCGCCGGGCACCGCGATGGTGGTGTGCACGCGCGCGGTAGCGCGATCGGCGCCGCTCATCGACAGCCACGGCGAGCCGTATTCGGGCTTGACGCGGGTGCCGTCCTTTTCGGCGGCTTCGAACAGCGCCGCCCGCTTGGCCTTGTCCTGTTCCACCTCGAACTTGCGGTTCTGGGCGACGCGGTCCAGGTTACCGACGGTGGTGCACTGCACCGAGAACGGCTGCTCGCCGGGCTGACCGGACTGGTCGTAGCAGACCAGGCGATTGGTGCCCTTCTTCAGCGTCTCGTAGGTCTGGTCGGCATTCCACTTGATCACCGTGGCCCCTTCTTTGGCCTGGCGCGGGGCGGCGGCCAGCGCCCGCTCGATGATCTCGTCGTTGGTCTGCGCGAAGGCGCTGGCGGAGATGGCCAGCATGCCGAGGGCGATGAGGATGGTGCGTTTCATGGCGACAAACATACACCAGCAGCCACCGGATTCGTCGCCGCTCGCCCCCGTCCGTGTTACCGTTCGCGGCACGTGACTCAACCTGCCTCGCCTCCCTCTCCCGGCCCTGACGCGGATGCCCAGCTCGACCGGGCGATCGGCGTCTGGGGCGCCACCCTCTTCGTGATTGGCGCCGTGATCGGCTCCGGCATCTTCCTCACCACCGGGATCATGCTGCAGGAACTGCCCTCCGTGCCGCTCGTGCTGGCCGCGTGGACCGCGGGCGGGCTGCTGGCGATGGCCGGCGGTCTCACCTACGCGGAGATGGGCTCGATGTATCCCCGCTCAGGCGGGCTGTACGTATTCCTCAGCGAAGCCTATGGGCCGGTGTGGGGGTTTCTGTTCGGCTGGGCCTGCCTGCTGGTCATCCTCACGGGAAGCGTCGCCACCGTGGCCATCGGCTTCGCCGAGTACTTCAGCTACTTCTTCCCCGCGCTCGGCACCGACCGCGTGGTGGCGAGCATCCCGCTGCCCTGGGGCGCCTGGAGCATCAGCGCCGGCCAGCTGGTGGCGGCGGCGTCGGTCGTGGTGATCACCGCCATCAACTACGTCGGCGTCCGCAGCGGCAACCTGACGAACAGCGTCGTCACGGCGGCGAAGATCGGCGGCCTCGTCGCCATCCCGATCCTGGCGCTGGTGTATCACCGCGTCGACCCGGTGCTGGTGCCGATCGTGCCGCCCTCGAGCGCGCGGCCGCTGGCGTCCTTCGGCGTCATCATGATTGCCGTGATGTGGACCTACGAGGGGTGGTACTACGTCGCGTTCGCGGCCGGGGAGATCCGGAACGCCGCCCGAACGGTGCCCCGCGCCTTGATCATGGGCACGCTGGCGCTGACCGCCATCTACGTCAGCGTCAACCTTGCCTACGTGCTGTCACTGACGGTGGAGGAGATGTCGGGCGTCACCCGCATCGCCGAGAAGATGGTGACCACGCTGGTGGGCCCGGGCGGGGCCGCCCTCGTCGCGGCCAGCGTGGTGGTTTCGACCTTCGGCTGCAACGTGGCGGGGGTCATCGCCGCGTCCCGCGTCTGCTTCGCGATGGCCGCGGACCGGCGCTTCTTCCCGTCTGCCGCGCGCGTGCATCCCGTGCACCGCACGCCGCACGTGGCGCTGGTCGTCACCGGCATCTGGTCGGTGTTCCTCACGCTCACCGGCGGCTACGAGACGCTGTTCACCTACGTCACGTTCGCGTCGGTGCTGTTCGGCACGTTGGGTGGCATTGCCATCTTCGTGCTGCGGGCGAAGAAGACCCGACTTGCCTCGCCCCTATCGGGCGCTGGGCTATCCCGTGATTCCCGCGCTGTACGTGCTGGGCTCGTTCGCGCTCACCTGGAACACGCTGATGGAGCGGCCGGGCGCGTCGCTGGCTGGGCTCGGCCTGGTGGCCTTGGGCCTGCCGTTCTACTGGCACTGGTCGCGAGCGGGTAGGTAGACGTGATGACCACGTTCTCCTCTCGATTCGCGCGGGCGGCCATGACCGGCCTGGTGCTCGCCGCGCTGGCGCCGGCGCTGACGGCGCAGCAGAAGCCACGCGCGCGTGCGCTCGGCGTGCCGTTCGACGGGACGCCGGGACCGCTCAACGCCATCACCGATGTCGCCGGCGTCGAGGTGGGCCACGCGACCATCATCGAGGGCAGCGGGCCGCTGGTGGTCGGCAAGGGCCCGGTCCGCACCGGCGTGACGGCGATCTTGCCGCAGGGGCAAGACGCTGGGAGCCGGTGTTCGCCGGATGGTTCGCCGGCAACGGCTTCGGCGAGATGACCGGCGCGCCGTGGGTGGTCGAGGGCGGCGTGCTCGGCGGGCCGGTGATGATCACCGGCACCTACTCGGTGGGTGTCGTGCGCGACGCGGTGAACAGCTGGTTCGCCGAGGTGCTGAAGCGCGAGATTCCGTGGCACCAGCCGGTGGTCGGCGAGACCTCCGACGCGTTCCTGAACGACGGTCTCGGCCAGCACGTCACCAAGGCGCACGCGTTCCAGGCGCTGAACAGCGCGCGGCCGGCGCCGGTGGCCGAAGGCAACGTCGGCGGCGGCACCGGCATGGTGGCGCACGGCTTCAAGGGCGGCATCGGCACGTCGAGCCGGCGCGTCGGCGACGCGTTCATGCGTGGGCGTGCTGGTCCAGGCCAACTACGGCACGCGCGAGAGCCTGACGATTGCCGGCGTGCCGGTCGGCCGCGAGATCCAGGGCGCGGAGCGCGTGCGCGGCAGCCGCCCGCCGGCCGATCGCGACGGCTCGATCATCGTCGTCGTGGCCACCGATGCGCCGCTGCTGCCGCATCAGCTCGAGCGGCTGGCGCGGCGGGTGCCGATGGGCATCGCGCGGCTCGGCGGCACCGCCTCCAACGGATCGGGCGACATCTTCATCGCGTTCTCCACCGCGAATCCCGGGCGCGGCGGCGGAGAGCGGCGTCACCGCCGATCTCGTGGCTGCCGAACGGCGATCTGACGCCGTTCTTCGACGCCACCGTGCACGCCACCGAGGAGGCCATCGTCAACGCGCTGGTGGCCGCGGAGACGATGGTCGGCATCAACGGCAACACGGCGCCCGCGCTCCCCACCGGTCAACTCCGCGCGATCCTGGCGAAGTACAACCGGCTCGTCCGCTAGCGGCGTTGCTGGTGCAGCGCGCGGGGGGCTGCGCAAGGAGCTAACCGCGTGTCTGCGCACTGGACGGATCCGTGACATGGTGAGCGCGCCCAGATATCCTCCCAGTCTTGAAGCTACCGCCTGATCATCCAGACGACCATCAGCGCGAACACGGGGATCAGCCACAGCAGTTGGTAGCCGCGCTGGGCGACCTCCCCAACCGTGATGGTGATGGTCCGCTGCTCCCACCGTCGCAAGCGGTACATGGACACGAGGGTGCCGATGGCGACGAATGCAGTGAGCCCGACTACTGTGCTGAGCCGGGCGCCGTCGCTCCACAGGGTATAGGCAATCACTGGCGAGAGGACCAGCGTCATGCCGATGATCCCCGGCGCGTGGATGCGGTACCGCGACTGTGCTATCTCGTCCATGACGAGGCTCCTGCGACTAGATGTGACGCCCATCGCCCAAATCGTGTACGACAACGCGCTCAGTTGGTTCTGCGCCTGTTCGCACTCAGCGCTGAGTTGGACGCGCACGAAGTTGTTGTTGCATTTTGCCCTTCGCCTGCCTCGCCATCTCCTTTTCGACCAGGGCGATGCTGCGATCGAACAGCTTCGTGAGGTCGGTGGTCAATACGGTGTCAATCGCTGCCTCGAACTCCGCCAGCGACGACTGGACCTTCTTCCGCTTCGACCTACCCGCCAGCTGGTAGAGGCGCTCGAACTTCTGCTCACTTCGTTCCGCGCCGCGCAGCATCTCCTCGGCCACGGCCGGCTTGCCCTTCGACTCGACCGCCTTTCGTACGCCGTCTCGCAGCTTGCTCTCCACCCCGGACTCCCGCATCGCGCGCAGTTCCAACCGCTGCGCGGACGCGAACGTTGCCAGCAGTGCGGTGGTGTCGGCGCCATCCCCAGACGTAGCGAGCCCGGTCCACACGCGGTTGTATTCGGCGAAGACGTGGTCGAGGGCGGGATTCCTGGCCCCCATCAAGCCAGTCGGACTCGGATAGGTTTCTGGTTTGCCGGGCTGCTGTGCGAAGGGTGCGGCGAGTGCTCCCACCGTGCCGATGCCGACGAGGGCGGCGAAATGGCGACGGTTGACGGAGGTCGAAGGAGTGTGCCTCACGTGTAGTTCCTTTTCAGATGGCTGTCAGCCCGCACAGTACACCGTTTCCCTCGGCGCCTGCGCGGCCATCCGCAAACAATGTGCAATCCGATCACTCGCATGCTGGCCAGCCCCGCATCGACCGTAGCGCTGCTCTCGCACTCCTCTTGCAGTCGCACGTCAGGTGCGAGCCCATCGGCGCGGCGTGGATTCAGCTAACCACGGTCACGGAAGTCTTCAGCACACCGCTTCAGCAACCGGATCAGGCTGGCGTCGCTGCCAGCTGATCCCGGGCCGCCCAGACCACCGATGGAATCGTCTCGCGCAACGTCTCCACAATGCGGTCGATCACGGCGTCGCTGGTGACGAGCGGCGGCGCGATGCAGATGCAGTCCATGACCACGCGCGTGTAGAGCCCGCGATCCATCAGCGCGTCCATCAGCTTCTGCGTCAGCCCCACCGGCGCCGGGAACAGCGCCTTGGTCGCCTTGTCGGCCACCACCTCGACGGCCGCCATCAGACCCTGCCCGCGGACGTGGCCCACGCAGTCCATCGACTCCAGCGTCCGCAGCCCCTCGAGCAGCCGCGCGCCGCCGCGCGGCCGCGCGCGCCACCAGCTGCTCGCGCTCCAGGATGTCGATGTTCGCCAGCGCCACGGCGCAGCAGGTCGGATGGCCGGAGTAGGTGAACGCGTGCATCCACCGCTTGCCCGCGGGCACGCCGTTGATCACGTCGCGGATCGTGTCCGACACCCCGATGCCGCCGAGCGGGATGTAGCCGCTGGTGATGCCCTTGGCGAACTGCATGATGTCCGGCTCGATGCCGTAGTGTTCGAGGCCGAACCAGCGTCCGGTCCTGCCGAAGCCGGTGATCACATCGTCGGCGATCAGCAGCACGTCGTACTTCGTGCAGATCTCGCGGATGCGAGGGAAGTAGTCGGCGGGCGGGACGATGACCCCGCCGGCGCCCTGCACCGGTTCGGCGATGAAGGCGGCGACGGTATCGGGGCCTTCGCGGAGGATGGCTTCCTCCAGCTTGTTGGCGGCGGCGACGCCGAGGCTGACGTTCGGATCGGTGTTGACGAAGCGGTACGGGATCTGGCGCATCGATGTGGAGGAAGCCGGGCGTGCGCGGCTCGAACATCGGCCAGAAGGCGGGGAGCCCGGTCGCGCTCATCGCCGCCAGCGTCAGGCCGTGGTAGGCGCGGTGGCGTGAGATCACCTTGATCTTGTCGGGCTTGCCCAGCGCCTTCCAGTAGAACCGCGCGGTCTTGAACGACGACTCGGACGACTCGGCGCCGCCGCTGGTGAAGAAGAACGTGTTGATCGACGGATAGGTCAAGCCGCTCAGCCGCTCGGCCAGCCGGATCGCCGGCTCGTTCGTGCCGCCGGCATAGGCGGAGTGGAACGCGAGCGTCGCCATCTGCTTCTGGGCCGCGTCGGCCAGTTCCTGGCGGCCGTGCCCGACGTTGACGTTCCACAGCCCGGCCAGCCCGTCGATGTACTCCCGGCCGGTGGAGTCGGTGATCATCGAGCCCTTGCCCGACGACCCACACCCGCGTCGCGGCATACGCGGACGGGTGGTGCAGCGGGTGGAGCAGGTGGGCCTTGTCGGTGTCGAGCGTGACGGGCGTGGTCATAGGCGACATGGTAACCCCACAGGGTTAGCGCGGGAATTTCTGCTCGCGCATCGCGGCGTGGTAGAGCACCGCAGCCGTGACCACCGACGCCTGCTTCAGCGCGTCTGGCTCGATCCGCTCGACGAAGTCGGCGTTGGTGTGGTGCGTGCGCACGTCGTAGCCCGAGTAGCTCTGCACCGCCTGGAACCCGGGCACGCCCAGCGCCTTGAACGACAGGTGATCGGTGGCGCCGATGCCGCCGGAAGGGGTGAGCGTGGCGCCGAGGTCCGCCATCGGACGCAGCCACGCCGCCATGATCCGCTGCGCCGGCTCGTTGCCTTCCATGTAGAACCCGGTGACCGGCGGGAAGCCATTGTCGAAGTTGAGGTAGACCGACAGCTTGTCGCGCGCGGCGGCGTTGGCGTCACCGGCCAGGTGCTGCTGCACCCAGGCCTTCGACCCCAGCAGCCCCTGTTCCTCGCCGGCCCACAGCGCGATGCGAATGGTTCGGCGCGGTCGCACGCCCAGGGTCTTCAGGATCCGCATCGCCTCCATCAGGGTGGCGGCGCCGTCGGCGTTGTCGGTCGCGCCCGTCGCCGAGTGCCACGAGTCCAGGTGCGCGCCCGCCATCACGACCTCGCTGCCGAGCGCCGGGTCGGTACCCGCGATCTCCGCGATCACGTTCTGCGTGTTGCGATCCGACTCATCGAAGCTGGCCTGCACGTTCACCGACAGCTTCACCGGGATGCCCTGCTGCAGCAGGCGCGCCACCAGGTTGTAGTGCTCGGACGCCAGCACGACCGCGGGAATCGCATTGGCGCCGGCGTCGCGGCCGGTGACGAAGATCGTGCCGTGCTCGCCGATGTTGGGCTCGAGGGTGACGCCCACGCCTTCGGCCTTCAGCCCGGCCAGCAGATCGGCGGGCGGCATCGCCGGTGTGGTGCGGGGCCGGCCGCTCACCAGGTCGCCCGAGGCGGGCGGCCGGTCCGCGCGGATGAAGTACTCCTGCACCGGGCTGGTCATGACGATGGCGCCGCGCAGCTTGCCGGCCTGGGCCTTCAGCGCGGCGGCATACGGGTCGGGCAGCCACACCGGCGTCGCGGTGATCGTGCCGCTGGTCGAGGCGGACCAACCCTTCGGGTAGCCGGTGAGCGGCATGTAGCGCGGTTCGATCATCTCGACGGAGAAACGATCGAGCGTCCAGCCGCGGCCGAACTCGAACGGCTCGGCATGGACGTTCGTCAATCCGTACCCGCGGAGCGTCTCCTGGGTCCAGGTGACGGCTCGCTTGTGCGCGGGCGAGTTGGTGAGCCTGGGCCCGATGACGTTGGCCAGGTGATTGAAGGTGTCGAGCACCTTCGCCGCGATCCATGCCCTCGGCGCGGATCTTCGCCACCATGGCCGTGTCCACCGGCTCCTGCGCGAACACCGCCACCGTCAGCACCGCGACGACGCCGCATGCGATCAGGGTTCTCATGCGGCGCATTGTAGACCCAGGCCGGGTCAGAATGTGGCGAGGGTATTCAGCGGCGAGCCGGTGCCGCCGGTGACCGGCACCGGATTGATGGTGAGCATGAACTCCCAGCGCTTCAGCCGGGCCGCGGTCTCGGACAGGCGCTCGAGATCCTGGTTGTCCAGCAGGTGGATGCCGAGCGCCGTGATGAGCAGGGTGTGCACGGGCAGTGTGACGCCTTCGACCATCGTCGGCGTCACTTCCGAGGCCGCGTCGCTGCCGACGAACGACACGCCGCGAGCCTTCATCCACGGTGCGATGGAGGCGTGAAACCCGGCGGCGTTACGGCCGACCGGCCAGGGCCCCATCTTCTCGCGCCGCGCCCAGCGCCCGGTCCGCAGCATCAGCGCGTCTCCCGGGCCGATCTTCACGCCGGCCTGCTTCTCCCAGGCCTCGACGTCTTCCGGATAGATCGCCGTGCCGGGCTCGAGGAAGGGCACGCCCTTCAGGCGCGGGATGTCGATCAGGATGCCGCGCGTGATCACGCCCTGCTTGAGGGTGTCGATTGACGAGCTTCGTGCAGCCCTTCTCGGTGTTGATCTCGGACCTGCGCGTAGCCGTTGTAGGTCTGGTCCTTGTAGAGGATGTGGCACAGCGCGTCGATGTGGCTGTGCGCGTAGCCGTGGTACGACACGCGGTAGGTGTCGGTGGTGAAGCCGCGGTTCATCGTGTGCTCGAACGGGCTCGCATTGTCGTCGGCGGGTTCGGTGATCGGGTTGTGCGCCAGCGACACGGTGAGTCCGGTCTTGACGAGCGCGGCCGCCTGCCGGCGCTTGGCGTCGGTCACGAGGTTGGCGGCCCCGAGCTGGTCGTCGGCGCCCCACCGCCCCCAGTTCTTGACCGACTGGAACAGCTCGTCGAACTCGGCGGCGTTCCGCGGCGCCCGCGTGGCAGCCGTTGCGGGCGCCTGCGCCGACGCAGCCAGGGAATCGAGGCGCTGCGCGCCCGCGAGCACGAAGCCGGCAACGACGATCGCCGCGACAGACATGGTCCTCATGGGCACGCTCCTGCGGCGGATTATAAACGCCCCCGCGGCGGGGCTCAGATCAGTCGCAGCGCCTCGAGGTCGTGGAAGTCCTTGCGATTGAGGGTCCACAGCGCGGCGCCGTTCGCCAGCGCGCAGGCGGCAACGGCCAGATCGATCTCACGCCCACGCGGTCTGGCGACGGCGGCGTATAGCGTGGCCGCCAGTTGCGCCTCGATCGCCCCGAACACCACGACGTTCTCGGCGGGCAGCAATTCCTCCTGCACACGCAGATCCGCACGGGTGCGCGGACCGCGAAGCCACTCGTAGAGCACAGGCGCCGAGATGTTGATGCGATGTTCGGCTTCGACGAGGCCGATGAGCGTGTCGAGCGAGCGGCGCGGCCCGGTCAGCGCGTCGACCAGCGCCGAGGTGTCGATGTGGACGATCACGGTGTCTTCGTGCGGCGGCCGCCCTGCCGGCGCGTCGCTCTCAGGGTCCGCAGTTCCTCGTCGACCTCGGTGGCTGGACGGCTGGGCGCGGTGGCACGCACCTTTGCCAGCACCTCGAGCATGCGGCTGCGTTCGGATTCGCTCAGCCTCTCGACCCGGGCCGCGTACTCCGCAATGGCTTCGCGGACGACCAGGCTCTGCGCCTTGCGCTGCTGCGCCGCCGTCCGCCTCAGGAGGTCGACGGTGCCATCGTCGAGGGTGTAGGTCACCTTGGTCATTGCCATACCATGGCAATACTACCATACTCAATATGGTAACGACCGACCCGTGCCGATGGCCCGTCCTCCCGTGCCTAGGCGAACAGATATGCGCCCTTGGCGACGGTGGCGTCGGCCAGCCGGCGGCGCATCGCCACGGTGTTGGCTGGCGTCACCTTCAGCAGGCGCCGCAAGGCCGCCAGCTGCGTGCGGAGGATGTCGCCTTCCGCCATCGCCGCCAGCGCGGCGCGCGCGTTCAGTTCGATGCGGCCGGCCGCTTCGTGCGTGAACACCGCCGCGGCGTCCGCGTGCAGTGCCGCGTCCTGAGCCTTGCCATTCGCGGCGGCGATCGCGCGCAGCACCGCACTCTCCGCCGTGTAGGCGTCGATCACCAGGTCGGCGAGATAGGTGAGGACTTCCTGTTCCTGTTCGAGCTTCGCGCCGTAGCGCTGCATCGCCGTTCCGGCCACCAGCAGCACCACCTTCTTGAACACGCCGCAGGCCCGGCGCTCGCCCACCAGCACGCCTTCGGTGTCGTCCGGCAGCGCCAGCGACGGGCTCATGATCTCGTCCTGGAGCTGCTTCGCCGCGGGGATCAGCGCCAGCTCGCCCTTGATCGCCTTCTTCATCAGCATGCCGGGGATCAGCAGGCGGTTGATCTCGTTGGTGCCCTCGAAGATGCGGTTGACGCGGGCGTCGCGGTAGTGGCCCTCGGCGGGGTAGTCCTTCACGAAGCCGTTGCCGCCGTGGATCTGGACGTTCTCGTCGATGATGTAGTCCACCACCTCGCTGCCCAGCACCTTGGCGATCGACGCCTCGACCGCGAACTCCTCCAGCGCCTTCAGCATCGGCGCGGCGTCGTTCGGCCGCTTGTCGGGCGCGGCGGCGATGTGCGCGTCGATCAGCCCGGCGGTGCGGTACATCATGCTCTCGAGACCGTACTCGCGCGCGGTCATCTCGCCCAGCTTGTGCTTGATCGCGCCGAACGTCGCGATCGGCACCCCGAACTGCTTGCGCTGCCCCGCGTATTTCGCGGCCTCGGCCAGGGCCGCCTTGGCGCCGCCGGAGGCCATCGCGCCCAGCTTGAAGCGGCCGAAGTTCAGCACGTTGAACGCCACCTTGTGGCCCTTGCCGATCTCGCCCAGCACCGCGTCGGCCGGCACCTTCACGTCCTGCAGGATCACCGGGGTCGTCGACGAGCCGTGCAGGCCCATCTTGTGCTCTTCCTTGCCGGTGGTGACCCCGGGCCACGCCTTGTCGACGATGAACGCCGTGAAGTCGCCGCCCTGCCCTGAGCCTGTCGAAGGGTCCACCTTGGCGAAGATGATGAACACGTCGGCGAAGCCGCCGTTGGTGATCCACATCTTCTCGCCGGACAGCACGAAGCTGCCGTCGGCCTGCTTCGTCGCCTTCGCCTTGGCGCCGAGCGCGTCGGATCCGGACCCCGACTCGCTGAGGCAGTAGGCGCCGACGAGCTCGCCGGCAATCAGCCGCGGCAGATAGGTCTGCTTCTGCTGTTCGGTGCCGAACATGAAGATCGGCAGGATGGTCAGGTTGGCCTGCGCGCCGAAGGTGGCGCCGAACGAGGCATACCGCGAGACCTGCTCCGAGACGATGAGCGTGGAGATCTTGTCGAGATCGACGCCGCCATACACCTCCGGCACGTTGGTGCCGAGCAGGCCCAGCGCGCCGCACTTCTTGAGCAGCTCGCGGTTGAGCGCCCATTCCTTCTGCTCGAGGCGATCAACCAGCGGCAGCACCTCGCCGTCGATGAACTCGGCCGAGGCTTGGCCGATCAGCACGTGCTCTTCGGTCAGCCGCTCCGGCGTCATCACCGCCGCCGGATCGGTCTCCTCGATCAGCCACGATCCACCCTTCATCGTTTCGGTTGTCGCACCCATCACTGAAACCCCCTGCCGTCAGTTCAAGAGTTCACCAGCTCAAAAGACCTAGATCCGCTCGAAGATTCCTGCCGCTCCCATGCCGCCGCCCACGCACATCGTCACCATGCCGTAGCGCGAGCCGCGGCGGTGCATCTCGTGGATCAGGGTGGCGGTGAGCTTGGCGCCGGTGCAGCCCAGCGGATGGCCGAGCGCGATCGCGCCGCCGTTCACGTTCACCCGTTCGGGATCGATCGGCAGCTCGCGCAGGCACGCCAGCACCTGCGCCGCGAACGCCTCGTTCAGCTCGATCAGATCGATCTGGTCGAGCGTCAGCCCGGCCAGCTTCAGCACCTTCTTGATCGCGGGCACCGGGCCGATGCCGAAGAGCTCCGGCGGCACGCCGGCCGTGGCGAAGGCGACGAAGCGGGCGAGCGGCTTCAGGCCGTGTGCCTTCGCCAGTTCCGCGGAAGTCACGACCACCGCCGCGGCGCCGTCACTCATCTGCGACGAGTTGCCGGCGGTGACCGTGCCCCTGGCGTGGAACGCTGCCTTCAGTTTGCCGAGCGCCTCGACGGACGTGTCGCGGCGCGGGCCTTCATCCGTGTCGAAGATCACCTCGCGCACCGACGGTGCCGGCGCGCGCCCGCCGCGTCCCGAGCCGGCCCCGGCCGGAGATGCGAGCCGGACGACGAGCGGAACGATCTCGTCCTTGAACCGGCCCGCTTCGATGGCCGCCACCGCGCGCTGGTGGCTGCGGTAGGCGAACGCATCCTGCGCCTCGCGCGTCACCGCCGACTCACGGGCGTGATTCTCGGCGACCAGGCCGGTGGTGAGGTAGACATCAGGGTAAGTCTCGACCAACGCCGGATTCGGTGAAATCTTGTTGCCACCCATCGGCACCATGCTCATCGACTCGGTGCCGCCGGCGACCACCGCGCTGGTGTGCCCCAGCATGATGCGCTCGGCGCCATAGGCGATGGCCTGCAGCCCGGACGAGCAGAAGCGGTTTACCGTGACGGCGGACGCCTCCACCGGAACGCCGGCCCGGAGGCTGGCGATGCGCGCCACGTTCAGGCCCTGCTCGCCCTCGGGCATCGCGCACCCGAGGATGACGTCGTCGACCAGCGCCGGGTCGAAGTGGCCGGCCCGCGCCAGCGCCTCGCGAATCACGGCGGCGGCCATCTCGTCGGGCCGCACCACGCTCAGCGTGCCCTTCGGCGCCTTGCCGACGGCGGTACGAACGGCTGAAACGATGACTGCTTCCTGCATCACGCCACTCCCGTGTCGAAATCTCCGAGCAGGTCTTCCACGGCATCGGCGACGAGCGAGGTCATGCCGTCGAAGACGTGGTCCGCGCCCTCGATCACCACCAGCTCCTTCGGCTCCGCCAGCTCGCCATAGAGCTTGCGTACCAGCTTCACCGACGCCACTTCGTCTTCCTCGCCGTGAATCAGGAACGTCGGCTTGGTGCTCGCCTTCACCTCGTCGTACGAGTAGATGCCCACCGGCGGCGCAATCGCGAGCAGCACCGAGACACCCGGGTGAGCGGCGCCGACCGTGAGCGCCACCCACGAGCCGAACGACATGCCCGCGGCCCAGAGGGGCAATCCGGGGAAGCGCGCCTTCGCGAATCGCAGCGCGGCCTCGAAGTCGTCCTTCTCGCCCTGGCCGTCGTCGAAGGTGCCGGCGCTGAGGCCGACGCCACGGAAATTGAAGCGGAGCGCCGCCACGCCGTTGCGCGTCACGGCCTTCGCCGCCTGATACAGCGCCTTGGTGTGCATCGTCCCGCCGTACTGCGGGTGCGGATGGGCGAACACCGCCACGGCGCGCGGGGCGCCGTCCGGCAGGTCGAGCCGCGCTTCAAGGGGCCCGACGGGGCCCGGAATCTCTCGAATCATGTCCATGATCATCACGCGCTCGGTTTCAGGAAGTCGTCCACGACCGTCCTGAAGCGGTCGGGCCTGGTGACGATGCCGAGATGGCCGGTGTGCGGCAGCACCACGTGCCGCGCCGCCCGGAGGCGGGCGATGTTCCGCTCGCTCACCTCCACCGGCACCACGCGGTCGAGCGCGGGCTCGCCGGTCACGACCAGCACCGGCGCGCTGACCGCCGAGGGCTCGGCGAAACGATGGGCCTCCGCCCACTGGATGCGACGCGCCATCTTCGCCGCCGACATCGGCGCGCGGGCCACGCGCAGCCCATGCCCGAGCATGAAGCGGAGACGCTCCCGAAACAGCGGGAACGCCGCCCGCACTTCCGGCTGCAGGCGCATGGGCGAGGTGGCCACGAACACCGGGCTCAGCAGCCGCGGCGCGCGCATGTAGAAGCGGGCGCGGGCATCGGGCGTCCAGTCCGTCGGCAGTGCTGACGCCAGCACCAGGTTCGACACCCGTTCCGGATGGCGCGCGGCGAACTCGGTGGCGATGAGACCGCCGTAGGAGACGCCGATCAGCGTGGCCTGCTGGAGCCCGGCCAGGTCCAGCACCTCGCCGACCTGCCGCACGTAGTTCTCGAACCCCAGCGCGAGATCGCACGCGCAGTGGCTGGTGCGCTCGTCGCAGAGCGAGTACGCGATCACGCGGTAGTGCTCCGCCAGGAGCTCCACCGTGGGCTGCATCCACTCCCATCGGCCCTGCAGGCCGGGAATGATGACGACGGGCGCGCCGCGGCCGATGTCGATCATCAGTTCCTCAGCGGCTTGCCGGTCTTCAGCGTGTGCTGAATCCGCTGCAGCGTCTTCGGCTCGCCGAGCAGGCTGAGGAACGCCTCCCGCTCGAGATCCAGCAGGTACTGTTCGCTCACCGTCGTCGGGTGGGGGAGGGCTCCGCCGCCGAAGATGTGCGCGAGCTTGCGCCCGATCAGCGCATCGTGATCGCTGGCGCGGCCGGCGCGCCAGGCGAGGTGCACCCCCAGCTTCAGCGCCGCGGTCACCGACTCGCCGCCGACGCGAATGGCGGTGCGTGGCGCCGGCGTGTGATAGCCCTCGCGCGCGCGCTCCAGGGCCTTGGCCTTGGCGTCCGCCATCAGGCGCTCGCGATTCATGGTGAAGCTGTCGGTGGCGGCGAGATAGCCCAGCCGCATGGCATCGGGTCCGCTGGCCGACACCTTCGCCAGGGCCACGGTCTCGAAGGCCTTCTGCACGTAGGGCAGCGGATCGCTCTGCGGCGTCGGCAGCCCGGCCATCGCGCGAATCAGCATCTCCTTCGTGCCGCCGCCAGCCGGGATCAACCCGACGCCGACTTCGACCAGACCCATGTAGGTCTCGGCCGCCGCCTGTACGCGGTCGCCGTGCAGCACCATTTCCATGCCGCCGCCCAGCGTGAGCCCGCCAGGGGCCACCACGACCGGCACCTCGGCGTAGCGGAGCATCATCATGGCCTGCTGGAACTGACGCACCATCAGCTCCAGTTCGTCGAAGTTGCCTTCCTGCGCTTCGAGCAGGACCAGCATGAGGTTGGCGCCGGCCGAGAAGGTCGGCGCGTCGTTGCCGATCACCAGCGCGCGATGGTTCTTCGCCGCTTCCTTGACGCCCGCCTGCAGCATCGCGATGGTGTCGCCGCCGATGACGTTCATCTTCGAGTGGAACTCCACGGCGAGCACGCCGTCGCCGAGGTCCACCAGGCTGGCGCCCGCGTTCTTCTTCACCACGCGCTGCTGGTCCCTGGCGCTGCGCAGGATCTGGAGGTCGGGCGCGGCGGGAGCGACAAGGCCCTCGCGGAAGCGGTTCGCCTGGGCCTCGATCACCGACTGCACGAGCGGCGGAATACCGCCCTTCACCGCATGGCCGCCCACCTCGGCGGCCGCGGCCATCACCTCGCGCACGCCCAGCGTGTCGAACAGTTCGAACGGGCCGAGATCCCAGCCAAAGCCCCACCGCATCACGCGATCGACATCGTCGATGGAGTGCGCGATCTCCGGCGTGACCCGCGCCGTGTAGACCAGCGTCGGTGCCAGCGTCTCGCGGAGGAACTCGCCGGCCTTGTCCTTGCTGGCGAACAGCATCCGGATGCGTTCGCCGAGGTCGTCGATCGACTTGCCGGCTTCGATCGACCCGATCTTCGCGGACTTCTTCGGGCGATAGTCGAGCGTCTCGAGGTCCAGCGTCCAGATTTCGGACTCGCCCTGGTCGTTCTTGCGCCGCTGGTAGAAGCCCTTGCCGGTCTTCTCGCCCAGCTGGCCGCGCGCGATCATCTGGTCCACGAACGCTGGCACCGCGAAGGCGGCGCGGTCATCGGCATCCGCCAGGCGCTCGTTCAGGTTCCGCATCACGTGGGCGAGCACGTCCACGCCGGCGATGTCCATCGTGCGGAACGTCGCCGAGCCCGGGCGCCCGATCGCGGGTCCGGTGATCGCGTCGATTTCCTCGATCGTGTACTTGCCGCCGTCGAGCGCCTGCAGCATGCACGCGACGCCGTAGAGGGCGATGTGATTGCCGATGAAATTCGGCGTGTCCTTCGCCACCACCACGCCCTTGCCGAGCAGGTGGTCACCGACGCGCGTGACCGCGGCGATGACCGCGGGATCGGTCTCGGCCGTCGGGATCAGTTCCAGCAGGCGCAGGTAGCGCGGCGGGTTGAAGAAGTGGGTGCCGAGCCAGTGGCGGCGGAAGTCGTCCGAGCGGCCTTCGGCCAGCGCCGCAATCGGGATCCCCGAGGTGTTCGTGCTGACGATGGTGCCGGGCCGGCGCTTCTCGTCGACGCGCGCCAGCAGCTGCTGCTTGATGTCCAGCCGCTCGACCACGGCTTCCATCACCCAGTCGGTGGCGGCGATCTGATCCAGGTGCGTGTCGAAGCCGCCGGTCGCGATCAGCGAGTAGGCGTCGGGCGTGAACTGCGGATCGGGCTTCAGCGCGCGCGCCTTGTCCAGCCCCTGACGGGCGATGTCGGCGGTGAGGTCGAGCAGCAGCGAGGGGATGCCGACATTGGCGAAGTGCAGCGCGATCTGCGCGCCCATCGTGCCGGCGCCGAGCACTGTCACGGAACTGACGTTGATGTGGCTCATCGGCCCAGGCCTCCAATCAGCAGGTCGACCACCGCGTCGGCATCGCCGGCCAGGGCGTACTTCCGGCGGCTCAGCATCCAGTTGGTCGCCATCTCGTCGAGCGCGCCGAAGAAGACCTTGGCGGCGATGTTGGCGTTGATGTCACGTCGGAACGCGCCGGTCTCCTGGCCCTCGGCAATCGTCCGGCGGATGAGGCCGAGATAGTCCTGCAGGTGCGTGGACGAGAAGCGCTCCATGAACTTGATCGACTGCCGCAGCTCCACCTGCACGACCACGGCGAGATCGCGATCGCGGCCCACCCGTTCGAGGTGGAGGCGCGCGATCTGGCGGAGCCGGTCCGCCGGATCCGGGACGCCGGCCAGTGCCGCCTTGCCTTCGTCGATGGCGTCCTTCATCGTCCGCTCGAAGATCGAGACCAGCAGGTCGTCCTTGCTGCGGAAGTAGAGGTAGACGGTGCCGGCGGCGACGCCGGCGACGCGGGCGACGTCGGCGACCTGCGACTGGAAGAAGCCGTTCTGCGCGAACACCTTCACCGCGGCCTTGAGGATGGCGTCGCGCTTGTCGGTGATGGGGGGCGGCTTGACGGCCGCCAGGCGCCGCGAGGAGGTGGCTGGCATCGGAATGAATGAATGGTCATTCATTTCGCCGCGGGCGTCAAGAACACGTCTGTCACCGCGAGGCGGCGTTCTGCATCTCTGGAGCAAGGCCGTGCGGTCACGGCCCGGCAGGGAGAATTGCCATGACACGCCTCGTCCTCATCCCCGTGATCGCCGCTGTGCTCACCAGCGCGTGCGGAACCGACACGCCGACCTCACCCACGCCGGTGGGCGGCGCCGCACTCGCGCCCCAGGTCCAGTTGGCGATGGAGCAGGCCATCACCGATGAATACCGGGCCGAAACCATCTATCAGGGCGTGATCGACGATTTCGGGACGGTGCTGCCGTTCGTCAACGTGTTGACGGCCGAGCAGCGGCATTCCACGAGCCTGGCGCGGCTGTTCGAAGCCCGCGGCCTGCCGGTCCCGGCCAATGGCTGGACCGTGGCCACGGTGCCGCACTTCGCGTCGGTGCCGATGGGATGCACCGCCGGGGTGACGGCCGAGCACGAGAACATCGCGATCTACGACCGGCTGCTCCCGCTCGACCTGCCCGTGGACGTGCGGCAGGTGTTCGAGAACAACCGCGCGGCTTCGCTGTTCAATCACCTGCCGGCCTTCGAACGGTGCGCGGGATAGCAGCGGCATCTCCGGGGGTGGGCTCGAGAGCGGGGACCGCCGTGCTATAGATCAGGTCACGCATGCTCCGACCGAATGCCCGCATCCTGTGCGTCGTTGCCGCCCTCGTCGGCCTTGGCGCCTTCGCCACGCCCGCGCAGGCGCAGGTGACGACCTGTTCGGTCACGGGGCAGTACGCCGTCACGGTGTCACTGTTCTACCCCGACGGCCCCTATCAACTCGGCGGCGTCGTCACCTTCTCACCGCCCGCGACGTGTGCGGTCAACGCGGTCGGCACCGCGGTGATCGACGTCCTGTTCACCGCCCGCGGCCTTGGGCCGTACTTCTCGTATCGGGACACCGTGCCGTACTGGTTCGACGGCGCGCTCCTGCACCTGGGGAACGACGACATCATCCTCGGGGCCTTGTCCGGCATCTCCGATGGCGTCGCCAGCGCCCTGGTGGTGGTGGCGGGGGAACAGCAGCGCGCGTTTGGCCGCGCGTTGGCCGGAACCATGGTGCGACAGTCGGCGATTGGCGTGCAGGGACCCCCGGGTCCGGTTGGACCGCAGGGGCCAGGGGGCCCGGCCGGTCCTCCAGGCCCAACCGGTCCAGCGGGTACCGACGGCGCCCCAGGCCCAGCCGGCACGCCCGGACCGGCTGGCCCGACGGGACCCGCCGGGCCGGAGGGCGCAACAGGATCCGCAGGGCCCATCGGCCCGACGGGGGCCACTGGTGCCCAGGGGTTGCCGGGCGATCCTGGGCCGGCTGGCCCGGCGGGGGTGCCGGGTCCTGTCGGACCAGCAGGGCCTGCTGGAACGACCGGTCCTGCGGGCCCCGTCGGACCTGCGGGTCCCACGGGCGCCACGGGTCCCACGGGCGCGCCCGGGGCGGTCGGTGCCACAGGTCCAGCCGGTCCCTTTGGCCCCATCGGTCCGCAAGGCCCCGTCGGCCCAGCGGGTCCGGTCGGGCCGGCGGGTCCACCCGGGCCGGCCGGAGGCCTCGGGTTCGCGCTCCAGGCAGGGTCGTCCGCCAACCTGAACCCGGCCGACAACACCACGTACTACTACGCGTGCTTCCCCGCCGTTGCGGCCGCAAACTCCGCGGCAGCGGCCGCCAACTCGCGGTGCTATGTCCCACGGGCGGGGACGGTGACCGCCGTGGTCCTCCAGTTCTGGAATGCCGGCACGCTCGGATCGGCGCAGACCTCCGCCGTCAACTTCCGGCTGAACGGAACGACCAATACCCTGGTCGCGACGGGTCTGCTCAACAACAGCGCGACAACGACCCGCAGTGCGGCCTTGTCGGTTCCGGTGGCGGCCGGCGACTATTTCCAGATTCTGTGGACGACCCCGGTGTGGACCACCAACCCGACCGCTGTCAGGCTGGCAGTGGTCGTGTACATCGAGTAGGGCGCGCGTGAGGCGGGCCTTGGGGGGCGTGTGCTAGTGTTTCCGCCCATGGTCGCCACCAACCCGTTCAGCTCCGTCCGCCGCTCGGCCGCCGCGTGTGGCCTGACCGTCGCGCTGTCTGCGTTCACCGCCGCGTGCGCCCCCGAAACTCCCGCACCGCCCTCACAACCGGCTGAGCTGGCCACGACCGGCGCCGCGGCCGAAGCCCGCTGGTTTGCGCACGTCGAGGCGCTGGCCAACGACGGCATGCGTGGCCGCGAGACCGGCAGCCCCGAGCATCTGAAGGCCGCCCAGTACGTCGCGGACCACTTCAAGCAGGCGGGGCTCGAGCCGGCCGGCACCGCCGGCTACCTGCAGCCCGTTGCCTTCCGCTCGCGCCGCATCAACGAAGCGCAGTCGAGCCTCGCGCTGGTGACGAAGGGCAAAGCCGTGCCCGTGACGCTCGGCGATGAGGCCACCTTCGGCATGCGCATCGACCCGGCGCCCAGCATCGAGGCGCCGCTGGTGTTTGCCGGCCACGGCCTGCAGATCCCGGAACTGAAGCATGACGACTTTGCCGGCCTCGATGTGAAAGGCAAGGTCGTGGTCCTGCTCTCCGGCAGTCCCGCGTCGGTCCCAGGCGCGCTCAGCGCACACTACCAGTCGGGCGCGGAGCGCTGGAACACCCTGAAGCGGCTCGGCGCCATCGGCACGATCTCGCTGGCCAACCCGAAGAGCATGGACGTGCCGTGGGAGCGCTCGGCGCCCAACCGCCTCAATCCCGCGATGGCCCTCGCCGACGCCGTCGCTCGACGACACCGCCGGGCAGCAGGTCTCCATCGCCTTCAACCCCGCGCGTGCGGAGCGGCTGTTCGAGGGCTCCGGCCACACCTTCGCCGAGATCCTGAAGATCGCCGACGAGGGCAAGGCGCTCCCGCACTTCCCGCTTCCCATCTCGGTTCGCGCCAAGGTCGCCGTGGAGAACCAGGACGTCGAGTCGCACAACGTCGCCGGCATCGTCCGCGGCAGCGACCCGAAGCTGGCGGGCGAGTTCGTCGTGCTCACCGCCCACCTGGATCACGTCGGGGTCGGCGCGCCGATCAACGGTGACGACATCTACAACGGCGCCATGGACAATGCCTCTGGCATCGCGACGCTGATTGAATCCGCCTCCGTCATTGCCAGGGCGAAGCCGAGGCGCTCGGTCGTGTTCGTCGCGGTGACCGCGGAGGAGAAGGGACTGCTCGGCTCGCGCTACTACTCACTGAACCCGACGGTCCCGCGCGAGGGCATCGTCGCCAACGTCAACATGGACATGTTCCTGCCGCTCTACCCGCTGAAGTCGCTGATGGTGCTCGGCCTCGACGAGTCCGACCTCGGTGACGATGTGCGGGCCGTGGCACAGGAGATGGGGATCGGCGTGCAGCCCGATCCGCAGCCGCAGCGGAACCGCTTCATCCGCAGCGACCAATACAACTTCATTCGCCAGGGGATTCCCGCGCTGGCGCTGAAGCTCGGATTCGAGCCGGACTCGCCCGAGGCGAAGATGGACGCCGATTGGACCCGCGAGCGGTATCATGCGCCGTCGGACGACCTGGCGCAGCCGATCGACCGCGCCGCGGCCGTGGGCTTCACCGACATGATCGGCCGGTTGTCGCTCAGGGTGGCGAACCGCGAGACGCGGCCCTCGTGGAAGGGCGACAGCTTCTTCAAGCGATTCGTGCGGCCCGCGACCACGTCGCCGACGACGGGGCAGTAATCGCAGCACACCGACACGGGCCAGTGGACCAGGGCCGCTGGCCGATAGCGCGGAGGGACGGTCCCCATGCCTTTGATTGTTCGCGCCTTCCCCGTCACTCCGGGCCAGGAAGAGGCCGCGCGCCAGTTCGCGGCGGAGCTGACTGGCAGCCGCCGGCAGGAGGCTGAGGCGTTCTATCGTCGATTTGGCATCCAGCGGGAGAGCTGGCACCTGCAGGACACGCCGCACGGCACGTGGGTGATTGCCGTCACCGACATGTCCGGTGAGCCAGCGGTGACCGGGCAGGCCTACGCCGCCGCGCAGGCCGGGTTCGAGCGCTGGTTCAAGGACCAGGTGAGGGTCGTGACCGGCATCGATCAGGACAACCAGCCGCTGGGACCACCGACGGAGATGCTGCTGGACGTCACCCCCACGCATGTGGGCGTCAGCCAGGAGGGCTGAGCAGCCGTGCCTGCGAGCAGTCACGGCGCTGACGGCCGGGCCGCCGTGGCCGTGGTCGGGGCCACCGGCATGCTCGGTCGCGATGTCGCGCGGCAGCTCCTCGCTGGCGGTCATCGCGTGGTGGGGGTCACGCGCGACCGTGCGCGGGCGGCGGATCTGGCCTCGCTCGGCGCGGAGATTCGAGTCGCGGACCTCACCGAACCGGCGTCGCTGGCCGCGGCGTGCCGCGGTGTCGATATCGTCGTGTCCGCGGCGCACGCGATGCTCGGACGCGGACGCTACACCTCCGAGCGCGTCGACGATGCCGGGCAACGGGCGCTGATTGATGCCGCGAAGGCGGCAGGCGTGCGGCACTTCGTCTACACCTCCGTCCTCGGCGCCTCGCCGGATCACCCGGTCGATTTCTGGCGGACCAAGTTCAAGGTTGAGCAGTATCTGAAGGCGAGCGGCCTGCCGTGGACCATCCTGCGTCCCGCGGCGTTCATGGAGATGCACGCGCACGAGCTGATCGGGAAGAGCATCATCGCTGGCGGCACGGCGACGATTCTCGGTCGCGGTGATCGGCCCATGAACTTCGTGGCGGTCCGGGACGTGGCACGGCTGGCGGTGAGGGTCGTCACGGATCCGGCCCTGCGCGGCCAGACCATCGAGATCGGCGGCCCCGAGAACCTCACGCAGAACGAGGTCGCGGCGCTCTACGGCCAGCTGTGCAGGTGCGAGCCGAAGGTGCGGCACGTCCCGCTCGGCGCGTTGCGCGTGCTGGCCACCGTGATCGGCCCCCTTCACCCGGGCATCGCGCGGGTGATGCGCGCGAGCATCGCGGCGGAGAGCATCGACGAGCGGTGGGACGCAAGCGCGCTGCTGAAGGAGCACCCGATGGCGCTGACGAGACTCGAGGATGTGATTCGCGAAGCGCGGCTGGGTGCTGTCACGGCCGCACCCCCGTGAGGTCCAGGTTCGTCCACACGGCCATCATCCAGCTCGTCGCCTTCGGGCCGGGCGCCAGGACCGACGGCGGTGATGTCGCCGCCAGGGTGAGCGCGGGCCTCAGCGCCCGTGGACACAGCGTTCGGGCGCGGCGGGTTTCGGCAGCACCAGTGGAGCGGGCGTGACCGCACCCGTGCTGGCGAGCTGATCGAAAGCGACCTGCTGCAGGGCCTTCACCTCCGCTCGCGGCAGCCCGAGCTCAAACGCGGAGCACTCGTTGTCGCCGAGCGAGCGCGGGTCGCGTCCGGTGACGCTGCCGAAGACCACGAGGGCTTCGAGGTAGTACCCGTATGTGCTGGCGTGGTAGTGGTCGTAGGTCCACAGGTTGACCTTGCCCGCCTCGATGCCGTCGTAGGGGTTCGGATCGGCCACGCCGGTCTGGAAGGCGCGAGACCAGGCTTCGCCGACGGGAATCACGGCCTTGGCCGAGGCGGTGCTGGCGGCCTGGTCGTACGCCGCCCGCACGTCGCGGGCCATGGCGTCGATGGGCGTGCCGGCCCATGCGCCCCTGGCCGGGTAGACCTGGTCGGCGCGCGACCACGTGGCCATCAGGAACAACCGCACGTTCGGGTTCCGAGCGCGGAGGACGTCCGCCATCTGCTTGCTCGTGGCGACGAGCTTGGCCGGGTCGCGCGGCTTCTCGGCGTCGAGCGTGCTGAAACCGTGCATCACGACGGTGTCCCAGCCGCGGCGG
Source organism: uncultured Acidobacteriota bacterium (assembly GCA_963721715.1). GTDB lineage: Bacteria > Acidobacteriota > Vicinamibacteria > Vicinamibacterales > UBA2999 > VFZN01. The sequence goes on from CAVRKI010000002.1 coordinate 613,064, forward strand.
CCGATGACGCCAAGCTTGTTCTCGAGGTGGAAGTCGAGCCCGCTGCCGCCGCGGGTTTCGAGCGATACCTCGTAGTCGAGTCCGGCCTGCTCGGTGAACGACTTGAACAGCGCGGGCACGCCACCGATGCCCTCGTGGTTGAGATCGGTGACCGTGTCGGCGCGGTAGAAACGCACGGCGGAGCCCGAGCCGAACGTGAAGCTGTTGCCGATGAACAAGATGCTCGTGCCGGACTGGGCATACAGGGTTCCCATTCCGATCACGAAGCAGGCGAGCAGCGTCGATGCGATCTTCATGGCCCTCCTGATTTCCGGCGATGGTTCGATCGATACACGGATGCCGGATTCTGCCACAGAAGGGGCGGCGTAGCGCGCGCCACCTCGCGACTTCCAATGTTGCCGCGGCCTTGTCACAATACCGGCCGTGAACTGCCCTCGCTGCACGAACCCGATGGAGGAGCACACCCTGGCCAGCCACAACGGCCGGTCGGTGACGCTCGACCTGTGCGTCCCCTGCCAGTCGTTCTGGTTCGATGCCCGCGAAAGCCTCGCGCTGACCCCGGCCTCGACGCTGGCGCTGTTCCGCGTCATCGGTGACCACACCGGCCGCTCCCACGCCACTGCGGCCGAGCTCGCGAAGTGCCCCCGCTGCCAGGCGCGGCTGCGGCTCACCACGGGACATGCAGCGCAACACCCGCTTCGAGTACCTGCGCTGCCCGAACAGCCACGGCCGCCTGATCACGTTCTTCGAGTTCCTGAAGGAGAAGGACTTCGTGCGGCCGCTCACCGCGCCTCAGCTGGCCGAGCTGCGGCAGACCGTGCAGTTCCTGAACTGCTCGAACTGCGGCGCGCCGGTGGACCTGGCGAAGGCATCCGCCTGCGGCCACTGCGGCTCGCCGCTGTCGATGCTCGACCTGTCGCAGGCCGAGGCGCTGATCGAGCAGCTGCAGCGCGCGGACCGCTCCGGCCAGCCGGTCGATCCGGCGCTGCCGATGAACCTGGAGCGCGCCCGCCGTCAGACCGAGGCCACCTTCGCCGGGCTGATGCGCGACGTCTCGTTCGCGCAGGACATCTCCGTCGGCGGCCTCGTCTTCGCCGGCCTGCACGCCGTCGGCCGCTGGCTGCAGACGCCCGAGAAGCCGTAACCGGCGCGATCTACAATCGACTGGTCTTGTTCAGAGGAGCGTGAGTCATGGGGCTGATGGATTTCATCAAGGGCGAACTGCTCGAGGTCATCGAGTGGACCGACGACTCGCGCGACACGCTGTCGTACCGCTTTCCGGACGATGACAAGGCCATCAAGAATGGCGCGCAGCTCATCGTCCGCGAATCGCAGATGGCGCAGTTCGTCTATCTCGGCGAGTTCGGCGACACCTTCGGCCCGGGCAAGCACACCCTGACCACCGACAACATCCCGGTGCTCACGAAGATCAAGTCGTGGCCGTTCGGGTTCAACTCGCCGTTCAAGGCCGACGTCTACTACGTCGTCACGCGGCTGTTCACCGGCAACAAGTGGGGCACGTCCAACCCGGTGATGCTGCGCGACAACGATTTCGGCATCGTCCGGGTCCGCGCCTTCGGCACCTACGACTTCAAGATCGTGGACGTGAAGACGTTCCTGCGCGAGGTCGCCGGGTCCGATCACAACTTCCGGCTCGACGAGTTCGCCGACACGATGCGCTCGCGCATCGTCAGCATCTTCACGGATGCGATTGCCTCGGCGAAGATCCCGGTGCTGGACGTGGCGGCGCGCTACTCGGAGCTGGGCGACGCGCTGCTGCCGCTGATCAACCCGGCCGTCACCGCGAAGTACGGCCTCGAGATCAAGAGCTTCATCGTCGAGAACGTCTCGGTGCCGCCCGAGGTGGAAGCGGCCATCGACAAGCGCTCGAGCATGGCGGCGATCGGCAACCTGAACGACTTCGTGAAGTATCAGATGGGCAAGGGCTTCGAGTCCGGCGGTGGCGGCGGCGCGGCGGGCACGGCAGCCGAACTGGCCGTTGGCTTCGGCCTGGCGCAGCAGATGGTGCAGCAGGGCTTTGCCGGCGGGCAGGCCACGCCGACGGTGGCGCCCGTGGCCCCGGCAGGAGCGGCAGGCACGGGGCTGCCAGAGCTGATGGGGCCGGCGGACGCCGCGACGGCGCTTGGGGTCTCTGAAGCCGACGTGATGGCGGTGCTCGAGTCCGGAGAGTTGAAGGGCAAGAAGATCGGCTCGGCGTGGCGCATCTCGCGCGCGGCGCTTGCGGCCTACATGGCCGAGTAGCGGCGGGCCGCACCCTCGTCGAACAGTCACGCGAGCATGTCGGAGCAGATCGCCGCTCTCCAGAAGCACGCCTGTCCGGCGTGCGGCGCGCAGGCCGAATGGAATCCGGGCAAGCAGAAGCTGGTGTGCCCGTTCTGCGGCACCGAGTCGCCGTACACGATCGATCGCGAGACCGGCAAGGTCGTCGAGCTGGACCTCGTGGCGATGCTTCGCGACCTGCCTGAGGAAGAACGCGGCTGGCAGGCGGCCACCCGCAGCGTGCAGTGCCAGAGCTGCCGCGCGGTGATGGTCTTCGACGCGGCGCGGGTGGGGCAGAACTGCGAGTTCTGCGGCTCGCCGGCGCTGGTGGATTACCAGGAGATCAAGTCGCCGATCCGGCCGCAGGGCGTGCTGCCGTTCCGGGTGGATCGCAACAAGGTGCGCGACGACATCCGCGGCTGGTGGCGCAGCAAATGGTTCGCCCCCGGCCGGCTGTCGCGCACGGCGATGGTCGATACCGTCCACAGCCTCTACATTCCCTACTGGACCTTCGACGCCAAGCGTGCATTGTCCGTGGGAGGCCGAAGCCGGCTATCACTACTACGTGAACGTGGAGGGCCGCGACAGCAAGGGCAACCGCGTCGTGCGGCAGGAGCAGCGCACGCGCTGGGAGCCGGCGCACGGCGAGATCGATCACGCCTTCGACGACGACCCGGTGCCGGGCACGCAGGGGCTGCCGATGGAACTGCTCCGGCAGGTGGAGCCGTTTCCAACTCAGGAAGTCGTGCCTTACGACACGGCGTTCCTGTCCGGGCACGTCGTGGAGCACTACAAGGTGGTGCTGATCGAGGCCGCCGAGCAGTCGCAGCAGCAGATGCACGCGGCGCTCGAGCGCCTGTGCGCGGCCCAGGTGCCGGGCGACACGCACCGCAACCTCCGGATCTTCCCGACGTTCTCCGGCCGCACCTTCAAGCACGTGCTGGTGCCGGTGTGGCTGCTGATCTACAACTACCGGGCGAAGGCGTTCCAGGTGATCGTCAACGGCTACACCGGGAAGATCGCCGGCAAGTATCCGATCAGCATCTGGAAGGTGCTGCTGGTGATCCTGCTCGTCGCCATCGTGGTGCTGACGGTGATCTCACTGGAGAACTGACCTCATGGCGATCACGCTGAAGCCCGAAACGAAGACCCAGCTCCTGTCTTCCATCAAGCGATACGTCGCCGAGAACCTGGATCAGGACATCGGTGACCTGAAGGCGGGGTTGCTCCTCGACTACGTCCTCGAGGAGATCGCGCCCAGCGTCTACAACCAGGCGATCCAGGACGCGCAGCGCTACTTCCAGGAGCGGGCCAACGATCTCGAGGGCGTCTGTTTCGAACGCGGAGTTCGGCTACTGGAAGGACGCGCGCACCAGGAAGCGCTGACGTCGCATGAAGGCGATGGTCCTCGACGCGCCGAATCGTCCGCTGCGGCTGGCCGACCTGCCTCGCCCGGAGCCGGGCCCGGGCGAACTGTTGCTCCGGGTCTCGGCGTGCGCGGTGTGCCGTACCGATCTGCACGTGGTTGACGGAGAGCTGCCGCATCCGGCGCTGCCGCTCGTGCCCGGTCACGAGATCGTCGGTATCGTCGCCGGCGCAGGCCCCGGCGCGACGCGCTTTGCGCGCCGGAACGCGGGTCGGTGTGCCGTGGCTCGGGTGGACCTGCGGCGACTTGCGCCTTCTGCCGGGCCGGGGCGGAGAACCTCTGTCAGTCGGCGCGCTTCACCGGCTACACGCGTCAGGGTGGCTACGCGGAGTACACGGTCGCGGACGAGCGCTTCTGCCTTCGCCCTGCCGGACGCCTACGACGATGTGCACGCGGCGCCGCTGCTGTGCGCGGGGCTGATCGGCTATCGAGCGTACCGGATGGCGGTCGAGCGTCCGTTCGGCGGCGAGGCCTCACGCCTCGGCCTGTACGGCTTCGGCGCGGCGGCGCACCTGCTGGCTCAGTTGGCGGCGGCCGACGGGCGCCACGTGTATGCGTTCACGCGATCGGGCGATCGTCCCGCGCAGGAACATGCGCGCGGCTTGGCGCCGTGTGGGCCGGCGAGCTCCGATGACGCACCGCCCGAGCCGCTCGACGCGGCCATCCTCTTTGCCCCGGTGGGCGCGCTGGTGCCGTCGGCGCTTCGCGTGGTGCGTCCAGGCGGCGTGGTAGTCTGCGCCGGCATCCACATGAGCGACATCCCGTCGTTCCCGTACGCGCTGCTCTGGCAGGAGCGCGTCGTGCGCTCCGTGGCCAACCTCACCCGCGAGGACGGCGACGCCTTTCTCGCCGTGGCCGCCCGCAGCCCGCTCAGGGTCGATGCCACTCCGTATGCGCTCGAGGACGCCAATACCGCCCTCGAACGATCTGCGCGACGGCCGCCTGCAGGGCGCCGCGGTGCTCGTCCCATGACGTCCCTCGACCCGCGATTCGTTCCCCAGCAGCGCGTCGTGTTCCGTGGTGTTCGCGCTGGCGGTGACGGCAGCGTCGCTGCTGGTCCTGCTGATCGTCTTCGCGGCCGCCGACTCGCTGCCGACCTGGGCGCGCGTCGTTCTGGGCGTGTGCTGGCTCGCTGCCGTGGTCGACCGGCGCGTGGGCCGCCGAACGATGGCCCGCGCTGCAGTACGCGCACACCGGCTATCAGCTCGATGGCGATGGCCTGCAGGTGCGCCGCGGCGTGCTGTGGCAGAGCGTCACCCACGTGCCGCGGTCGCGCGTGCAGCACACCGACGTCTCGCAGGGGCCGCTGGAGCGGCGATACGGGCTCGGCACGCTGGTCGTCTACACCGCGGGCACCGACCACGCGCGCGTCGCGTTGCCCGGGCTGGCGCACGAGGTGGCGCGAGCCCTGCGCGACGAGCTTCGCGCCGAGCGGGTCGATGACGCCGTCTGAGCAGCGGCTGCACCCGGCGTCCATCCTCTTCGACATCGCCCGCTACGCGCGCATCTTTGCCGGGCCGGCGCTGCTGGCGCTGGTTCACCAGCAGCCGCGGCGGCGGGCCGATGGGGCGTTACGGCTACGGCGTTCCCGAACATCGAGACGTGGATGTGGGTGCTGATCCTGCCGAGCGTGGTGCTCTCGGTGGCGCGGTACCTGTCGTTCCGGCTGCAGTACGAGCCGGACCAGCTCGTGATCCGCTCCGGCGTCCTGTTCCGGAACGTGCGGCACCTGCCGTACGCGCGCATCCAGAACCTGGATGCGGTGCAGAACGTCTTCCATCGCGCGTTCGGCGTGGTGGACGTGCGCGTGGAAACCGGCGGCGGCTCCAAGCCCGAGGCCCGCATGAGCGTGTTGCCGGTGGCCGCGCTGGACGAGATGCGCGCGCGAGTGTTCGCGGGCCGCGCCCGGCCGGCGGCGGCCGGGCAGGCGGCCTCGGGCCTCGCCGGGCCACCTGACGTCGACACGCCGGGCGAACTGCTGCACCTGCCGCTCCGGGAGCTGCTGCTCTGCGGCTTTCTCGAGAACAAGGGCATGGTGCTCGTCGGCGCGGCCTACGGCACGCTGTGGGAGACCGGCGCCCTCAACCGCGTCTGGAGCTGGTTGTTCGAGGGCAATGTCGACGCGCGCGGCCTCCTCCGCGAGGTGGTGGCGGCGGTGCTCGGCCGGGGCCCGCTGCCGGTCGGCCGGGTGTTGCTGGCCCTCGGCGGTGTCGCGGTGTTCCTGATTCTCGTGCGCGTGATCTCGATGGCGTGGGCGTTCGTGCGGTTGTACGACTTCCGGCTGACCCGCCGCGGCGACGATCTGCGGGCCACCTACGGATGGCTCACGCGCGTCACCGCGACCATCCCGTTGCGCCGGGTGCAGACCGTCACCATCGACCAGGGCTGGCTGCACCGTCGCCTCGGCCGGGCGTCGGTGCGCGTGGAGACAGCGGGCGGTCAGGCCGGCCGCGCCGTGCGCGATCGGGAGTGGGTCGCGCCGCTCATCCGCATCGAGCGGGTGCGCAGCTCGTGGCGGAGATTCTGCCGGACGTCGCGCTGGACGACGCAGGGTGGGCGCCCGTTCATCCGCGGGCGTTCAGGCGCGCGGTGAAGCCCGCCCTCCTGGTGTCGTTGATCATCACCGTCGCAGTCACGGCAGTGATTGGCTGGCGTGGCCTGGCCGTGTCGGTCCCGCTCGTCGCCTGGGCGGTGGTCACGGCCCGTCAACACGTGCGTCACCTCGGCTGGGCGGCGACTGACGAGTGGGTGACGTTTCGCAGCGGCTGGCTGACGCGAGGCCAGACGCTGGTGAAGGTGAATCGAATCCAGGCGGTGAGCACTCACGCCTCGCCGCTCGATCGCCGCTCGGCGATGGCACGGGTGCGCGTCGATACGGCCGGGGCGGGCGATCGCTCGCACCGAGTGGATATTCCCTACCTCGGCGAGGAGGTGGCGGATGCGCTGCGCAAGCGCCTGGCGACCCAGGCAGCGCGCACCGCGTTCAAGTGGTGAGTGCCGGCGGCGGCGAATCACCGCGACCGCGACCGTGACGCCGGCGCTCAGGGCTTGGGTATCCGCAAGGTGGCGCTGATCATCGCGCTGCCGCTCACCGCGTAGATCAGGACCAGCGGATGCAGCACTGCCGGACCGAGCTGCAGGGCGCCCAGCCACAGCCGATCGTCGGTGCGCTCCTGCAACACCGCGATCGACAGCAGCGCGACGATGACGATGCTCGTCGGAATGGGTGTGCCCTCGAAGTACTTCACCTTGCCGGTCACCTCGTCGGCCAGCGCGGCCGCGGTGGCGTTGAATCGAGCGAGGCGGCTGACGCCGCAGACCACGAAATAGGTGAGCACCACCACGTCCCAGCCGCCGCGCATGCCCAGCGTGTAGCCAATCACCGCCGGCGCCACCCCGAATGAAATCACGTCCGCCAGCGAGTCGAGATCCGCGCCGAGCGTCGACTGGCGCCGCCGATCCAGCCGGGCGACGTAGCCGTCGAGGACGTCGAGGACGAGCGCGATCGGCAGCAGGGCAAACGCCGTCCACAACCAGGATCGGTTGCCCGTCGCCAGGAAGTCCAGGCACAGGAAGATGGCGATGGTGCCGCACGCCGCGTTGCCGATGGTCAGCGCGTCGGCCGGCGTGTACGACCGCAGCATGGACATGTGCCGGCGAGGGGTCGTCATGCCTCAGCGTAGGTGAGGGGGCACCTGTGGCACAATCCCGGCATGAAGAAGCTCGTCCTTCTGTTCGCCCTCATCGTCAGCGCGTCGTGCAGTACGCCGCAGACGGTCCCGGCCGCGGATCCGCAGGTGACCGCCTGGCAGCAGCGCGCGCAGGGCATCACCATCATCCGGGACGACTGGGGCGTGCCACATGTCTACGGCAAGACCGACGCGGATGCGGTGTTCGGCGTGATCTACGCGCAGGCGGAAGACGACTTCAACCGCATCGAAACGAACTTCATGAACAGCATGGGCCGCCTGGCCGAGGCGGAAGGCGAGGCCGAGATCTGGCGCGACCTCCGCATGAAGCTGTTCATCGACCCCGACGATCTGAAGGCGAAGTATCAGTCGAGCCCCGACTGGCTGAAGGCGCTGATGGACGCCTGGGCCGACGGCCTGAACTACTACCTGCACACCCATCCCGAGACGCAGCCGAAGGTCATCAAGCGCTTCGAGCCGTGGATGGCGCTCAGCTTCAGCGAGGGCAGCATCGGCGGCGATATCGAGCGTGTGAACCTGACGCAGCTGGAGGCGTTCTACGGCGGCGCCGCGAAGCGGCAGGTGGCTGACGCCTCCGCGCTCCCGGCCACCGGGAGCGCTGCGGCGGTTGCCTCCGGGCTGACCTACGCCGAGGAGCCGACGGGCTCCAACGGGTTCGCCGTCGGGCCGTCGCGGACCGCGAGCGGCAAGGCCATCCTCTGGATCAACCCGCACACCTCGTTCTTCTTCCGCGAGGAAGCGCAGATGGTGAGCGAGGAGGGCCTCAACGCCTACGGCGCCATCACCTGGGGCCAGTTCTTCATCTACCAGGGCTTCAACGAGCGCGCCGGGTGGATGCACACCTCGAGCGGCGCCGACAACATCGACGAGTACCTCGAGACGGTGGTGAAGAAGGACAACGGCGTCTTCTATCGCTACGGCGCCGAAGAGCGGGCGATGACGATGAAGCGCATCGTCGTGCCGTACAAGACGGCCACCGGCATGGCCCAGCGCGAGTTCACGGTGTATCGCACGCACCACGGGCCGGTGGTCCGCGAGGTGGACGGCAAGTGGGTGGCGGTGCGGCTGATGGAAGAGCCGGTCAAGGCGCTCACCCAGTCGTACTCGCGCACCAAGGCGAAGAACCTGGCGGCCTTCCGCGAGACCATGGACCTGCACACGAACTCGTCGAACAACACGGTGTTCGCCGACGCGGAGGGCAACATCGCCTACTTCCATGCCAACTTCGTCCCCAGGAAGGATCCGAAGATCGACTGGACCAGGCCGGTCGACGGCAGCACCCCCGCCACCGAGTGGCAGGGCGTGCACACCGTGGATGAGAGCCCGAACATGTTCAACCCGCCGAACGGCTGGATTCAGAACACCAACAACTGGCCGTACTCGGTGTCTGGCCCCCACAGCCCGAAGGAGAAAGACTACCCGTCGTACATGGATCGCAACGGCGAGAACCCGCGCGGGGTGCACGCGGTGCGCGTGCTGGAGAACGCCAAGGGGCTGACGACGGACACGCTGCGCGATGCCGCGTTCGACAGCGCGCAGCCGGAGTTCGAGAACCTGATCCCCGCGCTGATCAAGGCCTACGATCAGCTCCCGGCGAGCCATGCGATGAAGGCGCGCCTGAAGGCGCAGATTGCGCTGCTGCGGACCTGGGATTCGCGCTGGAGTGCCGACTCGGTCGCCAACACGCTCGCCATCTTCTGGGGCGAAGAACTGTGGCGCCGCTCCACGCCCGAGGCGGCGAAGTCTGGTGTCTCGGTGTACGATTTCATGCGGAGCAAGGCGACGCCGACCGAGCGCCTCGAGGCGCTGGCGGCGGCGTCCGATCAGCTGGCGGCGGACTTCGGCAAGTGGAACACGCCATGGGGCGAGGTCAACCGTTTCCAGCGGCTCACCGGCGACATCGTGCAGCCCTTCGACGACAGCGGGGCCAGCCTCCCGGTGCCGTTCACCTCGGCACGGTGGGGCTCGCTCGCGTCGTTCGGCGCCAGGGCCTACAAGGGCACGAAGAAGTGGTACGGCACCAGCGGCAACAGCTTCGTGGCCGCGGTGGAGTTTGGCGACAAGGTCTCGGCGAAGGCGGTCACGGCCGGCGGCCTCAACGCGGATCCCAAGTCGAAGCACTTCAACGACCAGGCGGAGCGCTATGCCACGGGCAACCTGCGCGATGTGTACTTCTATCGGGAACAGCTGAAGGGGCACACCGAGCGCGAGTACAAGCCCGGACAGTAGCGCCCCAGAACGGAGGAAGTATGAGCGCGGCCGCCGCGGTCGATCGCATCCGCGGCCTCATCGCCGCCGTCCTGCCACCCGAGTTGTCCGATGCCAGCGTGGTCATCGGACACCCGGGCGCGCAGGAGGAGTACGCGCTGGGGCTCAGCTTGTTCGTCCTGCAGATTCGCGAGGACGCCACCTGGCGCTCGCATCCGGGCCGGGCCACGCAGTCGCTGATCGAGGTGGACCTGCTCGTGTCGGCTCACGCCCCGCCGGAGCGCGGCTTCGAGGGCATCCGGCTGCTGGAGATCGCCTCCGAGATTCTGCGCACGACCCCGGAACTGGGCTCGCTGGCGGCGCGGGTCTCGGCCGAAGTGTTGTTGCGCGCCCCGTCGCTCGACGAGATGGCGTCATTGTGGCAGGCGATGGGGACGCCGATGCACCCGAGCGTGCTGTGCGTCGTGCGCGTGGCCGTGAACGCCGCGGTGCCGGCCGGCGATCGGGATCAGCCCTAGCGCGACGGCAGGGGGCTGCTGAAGACCTCCGCGATCGAAGCCCCAGGTGGCAGCGAGGTGACATACTGCTCGCCGTGCGCATGACCGCTGGAAAGAACTGACGGGCAGATGGCCCTCACCGCGACGATCTACAACCTCGACATCGAACTGGCCGACATCGATCGCGGGGTCTACGAGACCCTGGCGCTCCGCATCGCCCGGCAGCCGTCGGAAACCGTGGAGTACATGCTCACGCGCGTTCTGGCGTACTGCCTCGAGTACACGGAAGGCATCACCTTGACCGAGGGCGTGGCGTCGGGCGACGAGCCGGCGGTGCTGGTCCGTGACCTGACGGGGCGGATCACCGCCTGGATCGAGGTCGGCCTGCCCGACGCGAGCCGCGTGCACCGGGGCAGCAAGCTGGCCGGGCGGGTCGCGGTCTACACGCATCGCGATCCCCGGCAGCTGCTGGCGCTGTGGGCGGGCGAGCGTATCCACAACGCGAAGGAGATCCCCGTCTACGCCTTCGACCGCGCCCTCATCGAGGAACTGGGCTCGCGCCTCGAGCGGCGGTCGTCGCTGTCGTTGTCGATCACCGAGCGCGAGCTGTACGTGGAGCTGGATGGGCGGACGTTCTCGACCACCATTGCCGAGCACCGTTCGGTCGACGCCAGAGCCTAGGGCAACGCGCTGCACCTTTTGGGCCGATTCCTGCTCACGAACGTCGACAAATGCCGACGAAAGTCTGCCCAGCCGATGCATCTGCACCTGGGGCCTCAGCGGATGAGTGGATTCCGCCCATCATTTCCGGGCGCCGCGGCTGGAACGCGTCATGCAGACATCAGGCACGTGGCCAGGTCCTATCAGCCTGCCCGACTGGAGAGGTGCTCATGGCTGCGTCGCTCGTTGTTCGTCACTCCGGAGTCGTGTTGCCCCGGCTCCAGTACCCGACCATCCGGACCGCCGCCCGCACGGCGTTGCGGTTTGCCGAATCAGGCGTGGCCGCCATTCCAGCCATCCTCGACGATCACGATGGCCTGATCTGGGAGTATCCCGGCGAGGACCCGGAAGCCGCCGAGGTAGCGCTCGTGAAGCTGCGGGCGCTGGCCGGCGTCAAGAAGGGGTGATGCCGGGCGGCCGCCGGGCGGACGATTCGGGCCGCGCCAGCAGCGTGCAGCTCTGGTAAGCTTCCCGGCCATGCACCGTCATTGGCTGGTTGCGCTCGCCGTCGTGATGTTCCTGGTGCCGGTGGCCTCCCAGACGCAGGACGCGGCGCGTCAGTTCGCGATCGAGCGGGCCAAGGCGCTCGAACTGAACACCCCCTACGTCCCGCCGCCAGGCGATCCGCTCGAGCACTACACCTCCGGCTACGCCAAGGTGATGTGCTCCGCCGTGTTCATCACCGGCCTCGACCCCGACTTCGCGCAGGAACACGTCGGCTACTTCACCGGACCCTACGAGGCGCGCGCCAAGGTCAGCAAGCCAGTCATCGATCGCGTGAACAAGGCCGTGCACGTCACGATGCCGAACGGCGTCACCCGCACGGCGAAATACCTGGGCAGCCAGGGCTGCGTGGCCTTGCCGATCGGCAAGACCGACGTCAGCTTCACGCCCGTCACGGTGAAGAGCACGCTGCCGGATCCGAAGACGCAGGACTGGCCGATGGGCGACCGACTGCCGTCCACGCCGCTGCCGCCCGAGCTCGACGCCGCCAGGCTACAGCAGGCGATGGACCTCGCCTTCGATCCCGAAGGCTTCACCGCCGCGTTCGTCGTCACCTGGAAGGGCCGCATCATCGCCGAACGCTACGGCCCGAACATCACGCCGACCACGCCGCTCGAGAGCTGGTCGATGGGCAAGAGCCTGACCGCCACGCTGATGGGCGTCCTGATCAAGCAGGGCGTCTACGACCTGTGGCAGCCGGCTCCCATTCCCGAGTGGCAGGCGCCCGGTGACGCGCGCGCGAAGATCCGCATCGCCGACATCCTGCACATGTCGAGCGGCCTGCGGATCAAGGCGCCGCAGGATCCCGACTTCGATCCGAATGGCACCTATCCGGACCACCTGTATCTCTACACCGCGACCATCGACTCGTACAAGTACGCGGCGACGCGCCCGCTGGAATGGCCGCCCAACACCGTGGGCCGCTATCGCAACACCGACCCGGTGCTGATCAACTACTTGATCCGGCTGGCGCTCGACAAGAAGAAGGAGCCGTACCACGCGTTCCCGCAGAAGGCGCTGTTCGACAAGATCGGCGTCCGCAACATGGTGATGGAGACCGATCCCTACGGCAATTTCCTGACGCAGGGCTACGAGCTGGGCGCGGGCCGCGACTGGGCGCGCATCGCCAATCTCTATCTCCAGGACGGCGTCTGGAACGGCGAGCGGATCCTGCCCGAGGGCTACGTGAAGTTCGTCAGCACGCTGGCGCCGGCGTGGGAGGCGGATCGCCGGCCCATCTACGGCGGCTTCTTCTGGCTGAACGGCGAGAGCACGTTCCCGGTGCCGACGGACGCGTACTACATGAGCGGCGTCGGCGGCCAGACCACGCTCATCGTGCCGTCGCACGACCTGGTGGTGGTGCGCCTCGGTCATTACAAGGGCGCCGGCCCGGGCGGCCGCGCGCTCCGCAAGGCGGTGGCGGTGCTGATGGAGACGGTGCCGAAGACGAAGTAGGCAGGCAAAAGGCCCGCCTTCGCTGAGGCTTCGGCGCGGCAAGCAAGACTCAAGACCCAAGACCCAAGACGAAGGAGGCGCCATGACCTCGACGCGATTACGACTCCGGCGGCGGCGGCGATTCTGGCGTGCCTGCCGCTCGGGCAGATGATTGCCGCGGAGCGCTCGCTGGCCGCCATGGCCTCCGCCGCGGAGAAGTTCCTCGCTGCGCTCACGCCCGAGCAGCGGCAGCAGGCCGCGTTTCCCGTCGCCTCGGACGAGCGGATGCGCTGGCACTTCATCCCCAACGAGATGTTCCCGCGCAAGGGCGTGGCCCTGCGGGCGATGACGCCGCCGCAGCGGGAGCGCGCGATGGACCTGCTGAAGTCGGGCCTCAGCCAGCGCGGCTACGTCACCGCGTCCGCGATCATCGAGCTCGAGAACGTGCTGCGCGAGATCGAGAAGAGCGCGCGCTTCGCCCGCGATCCGGTGGACTACCAGTTCACCGTGTTCGGCACGCCCGGGGCGAAGGACGCCTGGGGCTGGCGCGTCGAGGGCCATCACCTGTCGCTGCACTTCACGGTCGCCGGAGGCACGGCGGTGGCGACCTCGCCGACCTTCACCGGCTCGAACCCCGCCGAGGTGAAGGACGGCCCGAAGAAGGGGCTGCGCGTGCTGGCGCCGCTCGAGGACCTGGGCCGGGCGATGGTGATGGCGCTCGACGCCGGCCAGCGCGGCACCGCGGTGCTCGACGCCACCGCGCCTGGTGACATCATCACGATGAACAAGAACGACATCTCGCCGCTGGCCCCGTCCGGCGTCGCCGGCGTCGGCGATGACCGTCGATCAGCGCGCCGCGCTGATGCGGCTGATCGAGGCCTACACCTCGATGGTCGCCGACGATCTCGCCGCCGACCGGATGGCGAGGCTGAAGGCGGCTGGTATCGAGAAGATCACGTTCGCGTGGGCGGGTCCGGTGGAGAAGGGCGCCAAACACTATTACCGCGTGCAGGGCCCGACGTTCCTCATCGAGTACGACAACACGCAGAACGACGGCAACCATGTCCACGCCGTGTGGCGTGACTTCGCCGGTGATTTCGGTCGCGACCTGCTGCGCGAGCACGTGAAAGGCATCGCGCACGAGTAGCCGCTCACCTGCACTCCTCGCGGTCGGGGACCCGGTCTCGCGCTGACACCCTCGGGCGGTGTGCCCCGCACGCAGAAGTCACATCCCGGCGATACCATCGGGCCATGGTGCCCAAGCGATCCGACAGCCGCCTGCAGGCCAGCCTGGCAGACATCGTCCGTCTGCTCGAACGACACCGGGTTCTCGACGCGCTCGCCCACCAGCAGGAGGGCCGTCGGCGCGACGTGCTGGAGAATCTCCAGCATCGGCAGAACGTGGCCGAACTCCAGAGACGCCTGCGCGCAATGCACGCCGCCGACATTGCCTACGTCCTCGAGGCGTTACCCCTGGCCGACCGCCTGACGATTTGGGATCAGGTGAGCCCTGACCAGGTCGGCCTGGTCTTCGTCGAACTGAGCGCCGCCGTGCGCGCCACGCTGGTGGAACTGACGCCGCGTCCGGCTCTCATCACGCTCCTCGCCCGCCTGGATCCGGAGGATCTGGGGTACGTCTGGGCCTCGCTGCCGAAGGAGGTCCACGACGATGTCACCGAAGCGCTCCAGTCTGCCGACCGCTCGGTCTTCGAGCATGCCATCCAGTATCCCGCACCATGCGTGGGTCACTACATGACGCGCGAGTGGGTGGCGGTGGGCGAGACGCAGACGATCAGCGACACCCTTGCCGACCTCCGGCGACGTGGCGAGTTGCCGCCGCAGACTGATCACATCTTCGTCCTGGACGGACGTCAGGTGCTCAGGGGCGCGGTTCCGGTTCAGGCGTTGCTCGTGCATGACCCGTCCACCCCCATCGTGGGGGTGATGCGGGACGAGATTGCGACCTTCGCACCGACTGACGAGGTGAAGGACGCCGTGTCGGCGTTCGAACGCTACGACCTGGTGTCCGCCCCGGTGCTCGACGAGCGCGGTCGGATGATGGGCCGGTTGACGGTGGACACGCTGATGGACGTCCTTCGGGAGGAATCGAACCTGCAGGCGCTTCGCACCGCCGGTCTCCGTGGGGACGAAGACCTGTTCGCGGCGCCCTGGGACAGCGCACGTAACCGGTGGCCGTGGCTGGGGATCAACCTCGCGACGGCGTTCGTGGCGTCGCGGGTGATCGGCCAGTTCGAAGGCGCGATCGAGCAGATGGCCTCGCTGGCCACCCTGATGCCGATTGTGGCCAGCATCGGCGGCAACACGGGCAATCAGACGATAGCGCTGATGATTCGTGCGCTGGCGACGGATCAGATCCAACCGTCGGGTGTCCGGCGGCTGCTCAGGAAGGAGCTGGTGGTCGGAATCCTGAACGGCTCCGTCTGGGGACTCATCATCGGAGTGCTCGCGGTGGTGGTCTACGCCCAGTTCGGGCTGGCACTCGTCATGAGCACCGCCGTGGTGCTGAATCTGGGCGTAGCGGCCACCGCCGGGGTCCTGATCCCGCTCGGTCTTCACCACATGGGGAGAGACCCCGCCCAGGGTGCCAGCGTGCTGCTGACGTTCATCACTGATGCGATGGGATTCTTCCTGTTCCTGGCGCTGGCCACGGTGTTCCTGTTGTGAGCGGCTCCTGGCGCCGGCGCCGGCGCCGCGCCCTAGCCCGTCAGATTCGCCGACGCTGCCTGTTGCCATCGCGCGACGTCCGCTAACGCCGCCTCCGGCCGCTCGCGCCTGACGGGGATGATGCCCGCGTACACGCACCCGCTGTCACCATCGAGGGTGATCGGCTCACCTTCCGACAGCGTATGAGCGCCGAGCGTCGCTCGCCGCCGCGACAGGTCGATGTGGAGATCGGCGCAGCCGACCACGCAGACCTTGCCCAGGTGGCGCGCAACCACGGCGGCATGCGACGTGCGCCCGCCCTGGGCGGTCAGCACGCCTGCTGCCGCGGCAATGCCGGCGACGTCGTCAGTCGCGATGTCCGGCCGCACCAGAATCACCGGCTCGCCGGTCGCCCGGGAACGGGCCCGATCGGCGTCGAACACCACCGCACCGGATGCCACGCCGAGGCCGGCGCCCACCGCAGAGGCGAGCCGGAGCGTCGCGGCGTCCGTCTGCGGATGCGTGCGGGCGATCGACGACAGGTCGTAGGGGCGGAGGCGCTCCAGCGCGGCAGCCGGGCTCAGCAGCCCCGCCCTCACGAGATCAACGGCAATCTGCAACGCTGCCCACGGCGTACGCTTGCCCGCGCGGGTCTGCAGGAAGTACAGGCGCCCATCCTCCACGGTGAACTCGAAGTCCTGCATGTCCCCCAGCCCGGTCTCCAGCCGGCGCTTGGCGTCCAGCAGCTCGGCGTGCACGTCGGGCAGTCCCGTCGCCAGCCCCGACACGCCGGCGACGGCATATCGACCGGACACCACGTCTTCGCCCTGCGCGTTGAACAGGAAGTCCACGTAGAGCTCGTCGGCGCCCGTCGAGGGGTCCCGCGTGAACCCCACCCCCGAACCCGAGAGGCCCCCGCCGTTGCCGAACACCATCGCCTGGACGACGACGGCCGTGCCGGAGTCGTCGGGGAGACCGGTCAGACGGCGGTACTCGCGTGCGCGCGGCGCCGTCCACGATCGGAAGACGGCGGCAATGGCGGCATCGAGCTGCTCGGCCGGATCGGTGGGAATCGGCTCGCCGGCCAGCGCGCGGGCCAGCGCCACCGTGGCGCGGGCCAGTTCACGCATCGCGATTGGATCGAGATCCTGCGCTGAACTGGCGCCGGCTGCCTGCAGGTGCCCGTCGACGAGACGATCGAACGGCGCCGATGGGCACGTCAGCACGGTCTCAGCGTACCCTCGCGCGAACCGGCGGTAGGCGTCCCACGCCAGCCATGGATTCCCCGTCACCCGCACGAGCCCGTGCACCGCGGCCTCAGTCAGGCCCACATTGAGTACCGTGTCGAGCATCCCGGGCATCGAGACCGGAGGGCTGGACCGGACCGAGACCAGGAGGGGATGCCGGCCGCCGAGCGCGCCGGCCGGTCGACGTTTCGAGGTGGCTGAGGGCGGCGCGCAACTCGTCGGCAAGACCCCGCGGCAGACGCTGACCGGCCGCCAGGAAGGCGCGGCAGCCTCCCGTGGTCACGGCGAAGGCCGACGGCACTCGCAGCCCCATGGTCGCCAGGCGCTGCAGGTTCGCCGCCTTGGAGCCCACCTCCTCCGCCGCGAGTTGCGGGGCTTCGGGCGCCCCGCCAGCGCCGATCGGCCTGATGTGGGTCGTGATGCCGGCTGCGGTGATCATGACTCGGACATCAAGTCGCCCATGACGTGGTCCCGCAGCATCAGGCCGCATCGGCTCAGGGCGTCGACCGTGGCCTCCAGGCCCGAGGCGATCTGCGACAGCAGGTGCAGCTCGCGGAAGTCGCTTGCCGCATCGAGCAGCACGGTCTGGGCCTGCCGCTCGGCTTCGTCCGACTCGTGCTCGATGGTGACGAGCCGATCGATCGCGATCAGGAACTCCTGAACTTCGTCGCGGGCGCTCCCCCGCCGGATGTCCTGGGCCGTCTCGACGGCACGCACATACTCCTGGGCGCCCTGCACGGCCAGCTGCGCCAGCTCCTGCAACGCGCCCAGCGTGCGTGGGTGGCACTGCCGCTCCTTCACCAGGGTCAGGCGGAAGGCCGCCTCCTCCAGCCCATCCGCCACGTCGTCGGCCTCGGCCAGCAACCGCGCCACGGCCTCGGCGCCGGCGGTGTGCTGCTTCGTTCCCCGGGCGGCGCGCACGATCTCGTCGGCGCGCGTCTCGATCCGCTTGGCTCGATCGGCCGCGCGCGCGATGGCCTCGGTGTCGGCACCGGCGACCGCCCTGACCAGCACGTCGCGGAGCGAGATGGCCAGCGAGGCCACCAGCGACGCGTGATCGGCCACCAGGCCGAGTGCCCCCTCCTGCGTGTCGTGGAACAGCTCGATCAGCTCGGCCTCGACCTCGTCCCGAATGAAGCGCAGCGAGCGTCCCTGCGCGTAGCCGCTGCTGGTGATGCGGAGGACGGCCATCAGGAAGTTCCGGGCGAGATCGGCACCGACGATCTCGTCGAGTCGGACGCCGTACGGCAGGTGCGCGCCGGGAATCCGCTCGAGGGCCTGGCTGATCAGCCGCTCGCCGCCCGCCTCCAGGAAGGCGCGATGGCCGATGCCGTGTTCGGCCGACCACCGCAGAACCGCCAGCGCATCCGCCTTGCCGACGAACCGTGACAGCCGCTTGCGCGCGCGGTTCCAGTCGATGAGGAACACCAGGCGCGAGCCGAGAAACGTCAGCTGGCTCTCGAGCTCGCTGGTATCCCGCGCCGTCAATCGGGCGATGCGCGTTTCGTAGCCCGTGGTGTCGGTGGCCGAGCGAACGGTCCACTGCATGCCCAGCGGCTCGAACAGTTCCTGGAAGAACTGCGCCCGCGTGGGGTGGATGTCGGTGTAGGTGAACGAGAGGTCGAGACCCTCGACATGCGCGACCAGGACGTGTGCGTCGGTGGTGCCGATGTCGTTCTGGATGACCAGGCGCTGGCCGGTGCGCGTCGCGGTGGTGCCGAGGCCGGGATGGCCCAACTTGAGCGGTGCCGTCCCGGCGAGCCCCCGCATGAAGGCCTGAACGAGCGGGCGATCCGGCTCTGCCAGGTGGTAGGCGCTCGCGCCATCGACGGACTCGACCGCGAGTGAGGCCTGCATCCGGTTGAGCACCTTGTGCAGGTCCATCACGAGCAGGTGCAGGCTGTCGCCGCTCGCGCGATCGGCACGCGTGACCCGCTCGAAGTAGTCCGGGGGCAGCTCCTCCTGCTCGACCGGCACCGACGCCCGCAGCGACGTCAGGCGCTGCTGCCACGCCTCGATCGGCGCGGCCTCCGGCGCTCCGCCGGCGGCCACCACCGGTGCCAGCATCGCTTCGATGCCGTCGATCAAGCGCGTGTGCACGCGAGCAGCATCGGGCACGCGCAAGCGTGCCTCGGCGTCGAACTGGCTGCGCTGCACGATCGAGTCGAGCGTGGCGTCCGCTTCGCCCGCGCCGACTCGGTCGAGGCTCAGATCGGCTGGCGCACCGCCTGCGGCGTGGTCGCGGCACGCCTGCAGCAGGGCCATGTAGTACTTGACCCGGTCGTTGGCGGCGAGCCCACGAGCAATCAACTCCGGCAGGACGAGGGCCGACTCGCCGAGCTGTTCCACGATTTGAAGCTTCTGCGGCACGATGGTCGAGGGGACGGCAGCATTCTGCAACGCGCAGACGACAGCATTGTAACGGCAGCCGGCCGGGAGGCGCCGTCACAAGAGCGATACATCGGCTCCGTAGACTTCCCGGCATGAACCATCACTCCTCGCATCGTTCCACGACCGTGCATGGACTGCTGTGGCTCGGCATCAACGGCACCCGGGTGGCCGAAGTCCGCCTGGAGAATGTCGTGCATGGCCGCGAGCTGACCGCCACGCTGGGTGGCGAACAAGTCTTCACGGAGGTGTTCGGCCCCGAGCATGGCGCACGCATCTCCGAAGCGCGCATGAAAGAGTTCATCAGCGTGCTGGTGGCGCAGGGCTGGCGCACGGCGCACTTTGCCTCGGACGAGGGTGGCACCAACGACAGGCCGTCGTGACGTCCCGCACCATGCGGTCGGGAACGGTGACCGCCAGGAAGCTGAGTGCTCCTCGATGAATCGCAGGCCGATCGGCACCACCTGGCCACGGTCGTGGCGCTTGATGGCATTCCTCACCAGCACGGCGCGCTGCGGCGTGACACGGCGTTGTTACAAGGCCGCCATCGGTGCGACACACCGGCTGTGTAGCGTAGGGCCTTCTCGTAGCTCCTGACGAAAGGTTCCCCATGAAAAGAGCCGCACTGGCCATCTTCTGCGCCGGATTGATTGGCGCCACTGCATCGCACACCACATTCGCACGAGACTGGGACGACCGCGACGGCCAGCGCTGGCAGGACCGGGACGACCGCGACGACGATGATGAAGACGACGACCGCAAGGGTCGGCGCGACTGGAGCTTCCAGCGCGTCGGCACCTTCGCCAACTACAAGAACGCCCCAATCGGCGAGACCACCGTCTCGGAGATCGTCGCCGCCACCGCCGACGGCAGGACGCTGATCTACACCGACGCGGAGCGCGGCACGATCGGTTTCATCGACATCACCAACCCCGCGGCGCCAACGGCCGGTGGAACTATCGTCCTCGACCCGGATCCGACTGACGACGTCGACTACTCCCCCACCTCGGTGGATGTGCTGCGCAACCAGTACGCGCTGGTCGCCGCCGACACCAGCGCGTCGAAGAAGGACGCGAGCGGCGAGCTCGTGGTCATCGACCTGGCGACGCGGGCGACGGTGGCGCGCATCGACCTCGGCGGCCAGCCGGACTCACTGAAAGTCTCCCCTGACCATCGCTTCATCGCCATCGCCATCGAGAACGAGCGCGACGAGAACCTCTGCGTGGGCGGCTCGCAGAACGACCTCGAGGTCGTCGGCAGCAGCCCCGGGGCGGGCCAGACGACCGCCGCGCTGTGCACGGCGGGCGGTGGCGCCGTCGGCGTCATGCCGCAGAATCAGCTCGGCAACCCCGCCGGCTACCTTACGGTGATCAGGACGGCCGGCGCCCCGGCGTCGTGGGTCCGCCGCGATGTCGACCTGACGGGCGTGGCGGACCTCTACCCGGACGACCCGGAGCCCGAGTTCGTGGACGTCAACCAGAAGAACCAGGCGGTGGTGACGCTGCAGGAGAACAACCACATCGTGATCGTGGATCTGCCCAGCCGCACGGTGGTGGCCGACTTCCCGGCTGGCGCCGTGGACCTGACGCAGATCGATACGGTCCGAGCCGGGAGCGGAGTACCCAACACGATCGCCCTCGTCAACAGCGCCACCGGCCGGCTGCGCGAGCCCGACGCAGCGGCGTGGGTGGGCGGCCAGCAGATCGCCACCGCGAACGAAGGCGACCTCGTGGGTGGAAGCCGCGGCTTCTCGATCTTCAACATCGACGGGTCGGTGGCCTTCGACAGCGGCAACACGCTCGAGCACCTGGCGGTGCGATTCGGTCACTACCCGGAGCGCCGATCCAATGCCAAGGGCACCGAGCCCGAGGCGATCGCGGCGGCGAAGTTCGGCCCGAACGACCTGCTCTTCGTCGGGTCGGAGCGTGGCAGCTTCGTGGCGGTCTACAGCCTCGACCGGAAGGGCCGACCCGAGTTCTCCCAGTTGCTGCCGGCGCCGCTCGGCCCCGAGGGGCTGCTGGCCATCCCGCATCGCAACCTGCTGATCGCGTCCGGCGAAAACGACACCCCGCCCTACGGCGTGCGGTCCACGGTGATGATCTACCAGCTGAAGCCGGGTGCACCGACCTACCCGCAAGTGGCCTCGCTCGACGACGCCGCCGGCACGCCAATCCCGTGGTCGGCCCTGTCAGGGATGACGGAGATCCCGGGTGAGTTCCGCAAGGTGCAGGCGGTATGGGATTCGTTCTACACTCCGACCAGGGTGTTCACGATCGACGTGACCAGCAAGCCCGCCGTCATCACCAATGCCCTGACGGTGGCGCGTCCCGCGACCAGCCCGTTCTACGATCCCGAGGGCCTGGCGTACGCACCGGATGGCTCGCTCTGGCTCGCCAGTGAAGGCAATGCCGACGACAGCCGTCCGAACCGGCTGATCAAGGTGGACCCGACCACCGGCGCGGTGCTGGATGAAGTGGGCCTTCCCGCCGACGTGCTCGCCTGCCGCGCCGCGGAACGCGTGAAGGCCGGCTCCGCCACGCCAGCGCCCGCCAACGGCACCGGCACCTTCGGCTCGGGATTCGAGGGCCTCGACATCCTGCCGACCGGCAACGGCACCTACCAGATCTTCGTCGCGCAGCAGCGCGGCTGGAACTACACGACATCCGACTCGTGCGCGCGGTTGGATGACGACCCGACCGACGGAGGAATCGGCGGTGGCAGCGCGACCGAGCCAACGTGGACGCGCATCTGGGTGTTCGACCCGCAGACGCGCTCGTGGAACCGCGTGCCCTACGAACTGGCGCCCAAGCCGGCCAACGCGGCGTGGGTGGGCCTCTCCGAGATCACCCTCGTCGAGGACGGCTGGATCCTGATCGAGCGCGACAACCTGACTGGCGACTTCGGCGTGTTCAAGACGCTGGCGCACCTGCCTCTGACCCCAGGCACCGATGGCGCATTCACGCGCGACGAAAAGGCCGTCTACGACCTGCGCCCGCGCCTCACCGCCAACCGCGGGTGGATCACCGACAAGCCCGAGGGCGTGGCGGTGCTGCCCGACGGCCGCCTGTTCGTCGTGACGGACAACGACGGCGTCGACGGCTGGTCGGGCGAGACCTGGTTCCTGCGACTGGGGCGCTACTGGCGGCTGTTCGAGTAGCCCTGGGGGATGCGCGACCCTGGTGGGGTTGTTCAGCGACGTTGGCGTCGCCAACGCTGGTGGACTGGCCCCATCAGGGCGCGAACCCTGTTGCCCCGCGGCTACTTCGTGCCCGCGCGCGCCGGCACCACCGTGATCGTGATGCTCGACGGATACTGCGCGGAGTGGTGCACCACGTTACGCGCCACCACCGGCTTGCTCTCGTCGTAGTTGTTGCCACCGGTGTTCAGGTTGCGATCGAAACGCGGGAAGTTGCTGCTCGACACCTCGATGCGCAGCCGATGCCCGGCGGCGAAGTAGTTGCTGGTCGTCAGTGGCTGCAGGCTCACCTTGTAGACCTTGTCCTTGTCCATCCACACCGGCGGCTTGTCGTAGCCGTCGCGGTAGCGCATCCGCTGGATCGACTCGTCCAGGTTGTAGGCGCGCCCGTCGGGGTAGACGTCCAGCACCTTGACCGTGAAGTCCGTGTCCTTCGCATCCGACGAGACATACAGCGTCGGGATCATCGGCCCGCTCACCTCCGTGCCTTCCTTGAAAGGCTCGGTGGTGTAGACCAGGATGTCGCTGCGCGCTTCCATCCGGCGCTGATCGAACGAGCCCGCCTGGATGGCGTTGCCCGTGCAGCAGACGTTGCCGCCGTACGACGTCACCGGGTTCAGCGGGTCGTAGACGAAGGCATCCGGCGCATCGGTCGCCGGCGCCGCGGCCTCGAGCCGGCCATCGCCGTAGAGCGAGTTCGCGCGGCCGCCGCTCGACAGGTAGAACGTCATCGGCTTGGCGCCGGCGGGTGGCCAGGTCTCGGCGGTCTGCCACTTGTTGAGGCCCATCGTGTAATAGGTGACCTTCGGCAGCGAATCGAGCCGCGTCTTGGCGTCGCCCTTCAGGAACTTGTCGAAGAAGCCATAGACGATGTCGTCGTAGTCCAGCCGCGCATCGCCCATGCTGCGCTCGCCGACCACGGTGTCCGCGGTGGCGCGCGTGAACGAACAGTGCGCGACCGGGGCGATGATCGCCCACTGCTGCTCCGCGACCTCTCGCCTGGCGGTCTTGCGCACGTGGTTGAACATCTCGAGGTTGGGCCCCACCGAGACGTCGTACCAGGACATGAACCACAGGCCCGGGCACGTTCAGCGGCATGGTGTCGTGCCACAGCCCGCCCTTGGTCCAGGCCGGGATCGTTCGGCGTCCGCCGCACCATCGCCCCGCCGGTCGGCACCCCCATCTTGTCGGCGAAGATGCCCTTCGGGCCCTCCGCCGCCTTCAGGATGTCCTCCATCGGCAGCGTCCACAGCATCTTGTCCCAGTCGACCGGCGGCATCTGCGGCGCCAGGTCGAAGAGACGCGACGCCGCCACCAGGTCCTCGCGGCCCGTCTCCATCGGGAACTGCGGACGAATCTGGTTCTGTTCGCCGTAGAGCCAGGCGATGAACAGCATCTGCACCGCGCCGCCGCGGTACCAGTTGCCCTGCTCCACGTACGGGCCGACCCGTCCCACGCCCGCGCCGAAGCCCTGCACGTTCATGGCCGCAAACCCGGGATGACCGAGCGAGGCCACCGCCGGCTGCCACTCCGCCGTCGATGAACAGCCCGTGGTGCCGACCTTGCCGTTGGACCACGCCTGCCGGCCCAGCCAGTCGATGGCGTCGTAGCCGTCGGTGATCGGCGCGCCGAGGATGTCGTAGTTGCCCTCTGAGAAGAAGTGCCCGCGTTCGTTCTGCACGACGTAGGCGTAGCCCTTCTTCACCACCATCAGGGCCGTCGACATGTCAGCCGGCACGCGGTTGCGCACGTCCCAGTAGTTGAAGTTGTACGGGGTCTTCGAGAACACGACCGGGACGGGGCCGGTGGCGTCCTTCGGCCGGTAGATGTCGGTCGCCAGCCGCACGCCGTCGCGCATCGGCATCATCACCTTCCGCTCGACGACGGCGATGGACTGCAGTTCGCGCTCGAGGTCCTTGCGCCGTTGCTGTTCGGCTGGCGACAGGGCGGCCTGCTGGGCGGGCAGCCAGGCCGCGGCCGCCAGCGACGCGACGACGAAGGCGAGAACGAACCGGCGGGACGAGGACAGCGCGTGCGGTCATGAGGGCCGCCCCCTGTGCGGCAAGCCCGATTATCACGCCAAGCCGCGGGCCGGCCAACCGGATATAATCCGCGCGCCATGCGGCCGTTCATCCTCGGCGCAGTCTGTCTCATCGCCCTCTCCGCCGTGACCATCGGCGCCCAGTCGCCAGGGCCGGCGGCGGCGAAGGCCGGCGCCCTCCAGGCCGAGCTCACCGCACAGCTCGTGCGCGCGCTGGAGCGGACCGCCGCCAGCCTGGACGGCGTGGTGGGCTACGTCGTCACGGACCTGACCACCAACGAACGCGTGGCGGCGCACCTGGAGCGGGAGGTGTTCCCGACCGCATCGGCGATCAAGCTCTCCGTGCTCTACGAGCTGATGAAGCAGGTCGAAGCCGGCGCCCTGACGTTCGATACCCCCGCGCCGCTCAATCGCGCCCAGCTCGTGGGCGGCACCGGCGTGGTGCAGCACCTGACGACCGCGTCGCTGTCGCTGCGCGATCACGCGACGCTGATGATGATGGTCAGCGACAACTCCTCCACGAACATCGTCATCCAGGCGGTGGGCATGGAGAAGGTGAACGCCCGCATGGCGGCACTCGGGCTCGGCGACATCCGGTTGCGGCGCCTGATGATGGACGCGGCCGCGGTGAAGCGCGGCGACGAGAACATCGCCAGCCCGCAGTCGCTGGCGAAGATGGCGGAGCTGCTGTGGCGGGGCGAAGGGCTGAAGCCGGAGAGCCGCGACATCGCGCTCGGGATGCTGACGCTGGTGTCGGGCTCGATCCGAAGCGCGGTACCCGCGCGCGTGCCCGTGTACTCGAAGACCGGCAGCCTCGACGGCGTTCGCACCGAAGCGGCCGTGGTGGCGGTGGACGGCCGCCCGTTCTCGATGGCCGTGATGACGACCTACCTGGGGCAGGAAGACGAGGGAGGACGCGTGATCAGGGAGATGACCGCCGCGGCGTACAGCCACTTCGACCGCCTGGCCCGGAGCACCGCCTACGGGCGCAAGTAGCTGACGGCCGCCTTCCTATCTCCACCGCATCAGGATGGTCTCGCGCTGGAAGACCCGCACGCCCACCCACGTCAGCGCCAGGTTGGCGAGCACGATGGCCAGCGCCGAGAGCAGGAGCGCCGGCACGCCCAGCAGGAACTGCCCGACGAGCTGCGCGACGAACAGCCCGGTGATCGGCAGGATGATGAACCCGCCCAGCTGCTGCGCAGTGCGGGCGTCGTTGACGCGCGACGAGACGATGGCGGCCAGCATCAGGGCGGTCCACGACACCAGCGGCCCCAGCACGCCGTACAGCAGCAGCGTGCGCGGCCAGAACATCGTCTGCCACACGCGCGGCTCGCCCCACAGTGCCATGCCCGCCAGATAGAGGACAAAGGTGGCGAGCATCAGCAGCATCGACAGGCCGAACGGCGCCACGGCTTTCGCCACCAGCAGCTCGGCGGTGGTGAGGGGCGTCGCCAGCAGCGGCTCCAGCGCCCGTGACTGTTTCTCGCCGATCACCGCCTGTGCCGCCAGTGACAGGGATCCCAGCACCGGCACGATCAGGCTGAACATCAGGAAGTGCTGCAGCACGAAGGCCTGGGCCTGGCCGGCGGGATCGAGCGCGTTCAACCCCGGCAGCATCGTCACCGCGGCCGCGGCGGCCTCCGCGAACTCCGAGTCGGCGAGCGACTCTCCCGTCAGGCGAGGCGTGATCACCAGCAGCAGGAATGCGGGCAGGCTGAGGCCCAGCACCATCGCCACGGCCGGCAGGATCAGGCCCGGCTGACGTCCAATCTCGTTCGCGTCCTTGCGGACAATCGCGGAGATGCGGCGCCAATGGCTATGCATCGGCCTGCACCAGGGCGAGATAGGCGTCCTCGAGCGAGGCGTCGCGCGGTTCGACGCGGGTGACGCGGGCGCCGGCCGAGACCAGCGCCGTCACCACCTCCGGCACGCCGAGCGACGCCGCCAGCCGCAACTCCAGACGTGGGCCATCTGCGGACACGATCGCCGCCCCAGCGCCCGCCATCACCTCGCGCCAGGCGGCGGCGTCACCCTCGACGTCGATGACGAGCGTGCCCCCACGCCGCTGCTCGCGCAGCCGCCGAGGCGTGTCGCAGGCGAGCAGCCGGGTGTTCAGGATGGCGATGCGATCGGCGAGCTCCTCGGCTTCGGCCAGGTTGTGCGTGGACACCAGCACGCAGCGACCCTCGGCTCGCAAGCGGCCGATGAGATCGCGGATGTGCCGGGCGTTGGCGGGATCGAGGCCGGAGGTGGGCTCGTCCAGCAGCACGACCGGCGGATCGTGCACCAGGGCGCGGGCGAGGGCGACACGCTGCTTCAACCCTTTGGAGAGCGCGCCGGCGCGGTCGTCGGCGCGGTCGTCGATGCCGACGTCCTGCATCACGGTCGTCACCCGCCGTGCCTCGTCCGGCACGCCGTGCAGGCGCGCGTAGGTGAGGAGATTGGTGCGCACCGTCAGGCGCTCCCACAGCCCGGGGGCTTCCGTCAGCAACCCGACCCGGCTGCGCACCTGGTCCGCGGTCCTCGGTGTGAGCGATGTGCCTGCCACCATCACCTCGCCGCGCGTCGGCAGCAGCAGCGCCGCCAGCATGCGGAAGGTGGTGGTCTTGCCGGCGCCGTTCGGGCCGAGCAGGCACAGCACCTCGCCGGCGTGAACGGAGAGCGTCAGGTCGTCCACCGCGGGACGCTCGTCGAAGCTGCGGCTCAAGCCGGATGTGCGGACGACCTCGGTGGCCATGCCGCCATCATTGTCGCATCGCAGCGACGCTAGGGGTTCTGGAGGGTGGCCTGAATGGCGGTGAAGAACGCCTCGGCCATCCTCTGATAGCCGACCTCGGTGGGGTGCAGTCCGTCCGAGCCGATGTAGGTGGTGACGTTGCCGACGAGCGCCTGATACAGATCCACGAAGACCGCGTTCTCGCCCGCGGCGATGGCACGCATGCGGTCGTTGTACGCCGCGATCGTCGACGCGGGAATGGCGTTCCGCCCTCCCGTGCGTGGCGGTGTGAGGCTGGCGATGTACACGCGCGCACCACGCCCGCGTGCCTCCTTGGCCATCACCTCCACCGCGGCGGCGGCCGAACTGATGGCGCTGGAGCCGAGGGTATTGAGGTCGTTGTAGCCATCGAGCAGCAGCACGACCTCCGGGCGCACGGTGTTCATGGTCTGCGTGAATCGCCTGACGCTCTCGGCGGCGAACTCGCCAGGGACGCCGGAATTCACGACGCTGATGGTGGTCTGCTGCGTGATGTAGCGCGTGCGGAGCAGCGCCTGCAACTGCGTCGGATACGATGCGCTGGGAACCACCACCAGCTTGAAGGACGGGAACCCGTCGAGCGTGGCACCGAGCGGAGGTCGGCACCGACACCTCGCCGGCGGTGACGCTGTCGCCGAATGCCAGGAAGCTGGTGCGCTGCAGAGTGGGGACCCGGGTGACGTTCACCGTGAATCCACACATCGCCTGCCGGCTGAGCGAGTCGGTGGCCGTGCAGCTGACGTTGGTGGAGCCCAGCGGGAAGGTGGCTCCCGAGGCCGGGGTGCACGAGACGGTGACCGGCGCCAGTCCTCCCGACACCGTTGGCGCCGGAAACGCCACCTGCGCGGTGCTGGTGGTCGTGCTCGCGGAGATGTTCGCCGGGCACACGATCGTCGGCCCGGCCACGACATCGCCGCCGCCACCGCCCGGCCTGGATGGGGAGGTGGGAGTGTCGGATCCGCCGCACCCCATGGCGAGCGTCGCGACGAGCAGGAAGACGTACCGGGCCTTCATGAGCTGGGCTGTTCGATTCTATCAATCAGAATGCGAACTCGTAGCAGCCCGGCGTGATCAGGAGCCGATTCCGCGCTGGAAACGACAGGCTCGATGGGGCGACGACCCCCGCTGCACGGAACTGCACGGTTCGAATCTTCTCGCCGTCGGCGTCGAAGACATAGGTGAAGGGCAGGACGAACGAGACCCACAGCGCACCCCGCGGATCGACAGCCGCGGTGCGGATGATCGGCGGCACCAGCGGCGCCTCCCGCGCATCGACGGTGCGGGGCGGCCATCGTTGCGGCAGCACGGCGACGGTCGGATCCAGGTCCCGGCCCTGGATCACCCGCTCGAACATCATCTCGCCCGAAGCGCTGTACCTGCGGAAGGCCGGCGTGCCGGAGAGGAAGACGAAGAAGAAGCCGCCGTCCCCATCGGGCAGCGCGAGACCGGCGTTCAGCGCGAGGTGCAGTTCGCGATCGTCTTCGTGGCCGGTGACGCGGAGCCGGCCGATGCTGCGGATAGGCGCGCCGAGCGGGGTGTACTCGGTGAGCAGCCAGCCGGTGTCCGGCTCGCTGAGGATCACGGTCGGCCCGGTGTAGACCAGGCTGCCGACGCCACTCAGGACCAGCGAGCCGATGGCCACGCGCGCGGCGGTGCGGCCGGCCCTGGTGAATCCGCCGATGCGGATGCCGGCGGGGCCGAACACCTGGATGCGCTCGCGGCCGCCGGGCGCATCGGCCACCGCGAACGATCCGTCCGCTGCCACGTCGAACGCACTCGGCTCGAGCAGGCGGCCGGGCTCGCCGCCGATCTCCACGAGCGTCCGCACGCTGCGATCGCCCGGGTTGACCGTGTGGACCGAGTGCCCGCGCCGATCGAAGACATAGGTGGGACCGTCGGGTACCCGTTCGCAGCCAGCCGGCTCGCGAAAGCGGCCCATGAGGTCGGCCGGCAGCGCATCGACGCTGACGAGGATCTCGGTGCGGCCCGGCGAGGCGATGGTCTGGGCGGTGACGGCGGACTGCACGGTCGCCGCAAGTGCGACCGTACAGAGCACGAGGGCCGCCAGAGAGAGGACCAGGCCTTGTCTCACGAGCGACCCTCGTTCATGACCGTGGTCCGGGTATGGAGCCCAAATCGATGTCAGACCGGCTCCCGACTCCC
Source organism: uncultured Acidobacteriota bacterium (assembly GCA_963721715.1). Taxonomy (GTDB): domain Bacteria; phylum Acidobacteriota; class Vicinamibacteria; order Vicinamibacterales; family UBA2999; genus VFZN01. Next base: position 642,300 of record CAVRKI010000002.1, read on the forward strand.
AGCCTGCTCAGTATGCTGCTGTTTCCTTGATCGCCTTCAGCACGTCGGCCGACTGCGGCAGGATCTCGCGTTCGAGGTCGGGCGCGTAGGCGACGGGGCAGTCCATCGCGGCGACGCGGCGGACTGGTGCATCGAGCTCGCCGAACAGCTCGTCGGCGATGCGCGCGGCAATCTCGGCGCCGAAGCCGCAGGTGAGCGTGTCTTCGTGCGCGATCACGACGCGGTTGGTCTGCTTCACCAGTGCGGCGATGCCGGCCCAGTCGTAGGGCATGATGGTCCGCAGGTCGAACACGGCGGCGCTGATCCCGTCCTTCTCCGCCTGCTGCGCGGCAAGCAGCGAGCGCTGCACCAGCGCGCCCCAGGTCAGCACCACGACGTCGGTGCCGGGCCGGCGCAGCGCGCCCTTGCCGAACGGAATCATGAACTCGTCGCCGGGGTAGGCGCCCTTGTTGTAGGTCTGGCGGTAGAGGTGCTTGTGCTCCAGGAACATCACCGGATCGTCGCAGCGAATCGCGGTGCGGAGCAGGCCGGCGGCGTCGACGGCGTTCGACGGGAACGCGATGCGGATGCCGGGGCAGTGGGCGAAGATGCTGACACCCGACTGGCTGTGGTACGGCGCGCCGGTGATGTAGCCGCCGATCGGCACGCGCACCACCATCGGGCACGAGAAGTGGTTGCTCGAGCGGTAGCGCAGCATCGACATCTCGTCCTTCAGCTGCATCATGGCGGGCCAGATGTAGTCGAAGAACTGGATCTCCACGACCGGCTTGATGCCGCGCGTGGCCATGCCGACGGCGCGGCCGATGATGTTGGCTTCGGCCAGCGGCGAGTTGAACACGCGCTCGCCGCCGTAGGCCCTCTGCAGGCCGTGCGTGACCTTGAACACGCCGCCCTTGCCCGGCACCTTGGCGAGCGCCGCCTCGCGGCTGGCGTCGGCGACGTCTTCGCCGAAGATCACGATGCGCGGGTTGCGCGCCATCTCGCTCTTCATCGTGCGGTTGATCGCCGACGACCATCGTGTCGGGCTTGCCGGTGGGCTGTTCGGGCGTCTCGAACGCGGCGGACGTGGGATCCACGTCGGGCGAGAACACATACCAGCCCGCGGTTTCGGCGGCCGGCTTCGGCGCGGCCAGCGCGGCGTCGGTGGCCGCCAGCACCTCCGCATCGACCTCGGCCGCAATCGCCTCGACCTCGGCGTCGGTGGCCAGGCCTTCGGCGGCGAGGAACGCGCGCATCCGGGTGAGCGGGTCGCGCAGCGCTTCGGCCTCGCGCTCTTCCGCCGGCTTGTAGAGCCGCTCGTCGTCCGAGAGCGAGTGCGAGTAGGGGCGAATCACCTTGGCGTGCACCATCGCCGGCTTGCGCTCGCGGCGGATGTAGGTGACCGCTTCGCTGACCGCGCGGTAGCTGTCGAGGAAGTCGGTGCCGTCGCAGCGCACGATCTTGAGGTGCGGGAACGACTCCACCAGCTTCGAGATGTCGCCGCCGGCGGTCTGCACCTCGACCGGCACCGAGATGGCGTAGCCGTTGTCCTCGACCATGAACAGCACCGGCGTGATGCGCGTGCAGGCCGAGTTGAGCGCTTCCCAGAACTCGCCTTCGCTGGTCGCGCCGTCGCCGATCGACATGTAGACGACTTCGTCGGCGTGGAACTTCGCTTCGCGATCGGGAATGTCCTGCACCCGCTCGAACAGCATCCCGGCCTCGGCGCAGCCGACGGCCTGCAGCGCCTGCGTCCCGGTCGGGCTGCCCTGCGACGGAATGTTGAGCGCCTGGTGGCCCCAGTGCGACGGCATCTGCCGGCCGCCCGAGTTCGGATCGTCCTCGGCGCCGACCGCGGCCAGCAGCATCTCGAGCGGGGTCATCCCCAGCGCGAGGCACAGCGCGCGATCGCGATAGTACGGATAGAACCAGTCGTAGCCCGCGCGCAGCTGCATGCCTGCCGCGGTGAGGACGGCTTCGTGGCCGGCGCCGCTGATCTGGAAGAAGATGCGACTCTGGTTCTTGAGCTGGATCTCCTTGTCGTCGAGACGACGCGAGAGGAGCATGGTGCGGTAGGCGCGGAGCAGATCCTCGCGCGTCAGACCGTTCCATTCGCGGGCGCGCGCCCCTTCGGCACGAGCGTCGGCAACGGGCGTCAGGGTAGAAGCCTTCATGACCGCGAAATTATACCATCCGCTTCCGGTGCTATAATCCGCGCCAATCGACACGGAAAACGCATGAATTCACCCGCTGTTCGCCTGCATCGCTGGGACGAGATCGCGCTCGAGAAGGTCACCGAGATGATCTCCCGGAAACTCATCACCGGAGAGCGCGAGATGATCGCGCACATCCATCTCAAGCGCGGCGCCCTGGTGCCGATGCACTCGCACGAGAGCGAGCAGATGACCTATGTGTTCCAGGGCGCGCTGAAATTCCTCATCAACGGCGAGGAAATCACCGTCCGCGAGGGCGAGGTGCTGCACATTCCTTCATGGGTCCCGCACCAGGCCGAGGCCCTCGATGACACCTTCGAGATGGACATCTTCAGTCCCATTCGCCACGACTGGCTGGATGGGACGGATACCTACTTTCACAACAAATGACATTCGGCGACTGACGAAAGGCCCGCGATGAGTGTGCTGGTCACAATCGGTGCTGTCGCGCTCGTCGCCCTGTGGGCGATGGGCAGCTACAACAGGCTCGTCGGCCTCCGCAATCAGGTGACCAACGGCTGGCGTCAGATCGACGTGCAGCTGAAGCGCCGCCACGACCTGGTCCCGAATCTCGTCAATGCCGTGAAAGGCGCCATGGAGTTCGAGCGCGACACGCTCGAAGCCGTGGTTGCCGCGCGCAACCGCGCCGTCAGCGCCTCCGGGCCGGCCGACGCCGGCCGCAAGGAAGGCGAACTGTCGGCGGCGCTCGGGCGCTTCTTCGCGCTCGCGGAGAGCTACCCGCAGCTCACCGCCAACCAGAACGTGCGCGCCCTGCAGGAAGAGCTGACCGGCACCGAGAACAAGATCGGCTTCGCCCGCCAGTTCTACAACGACATCGCGACCAAGTACAACACCGCCACCCAGGTGATTCCGGGCAACATCATCGCCGGGTTCGCCGGCTTCAAGGCCGGCCGAACTCTTCGAGATCACGAACGACGCCGAGCGGGCGGTGCCGGGCGTCGACCTGACGATGAAGAAGGGCTGACGCCCTGGCATTCGCGCCATGAATCTCTACGAGCAGCAGGCTCGTAACCGGCGCCGCACCTGGCTGGTGATGGCGGCTTTCGTCGTGCTCGTCCTGCTGCTCGGCGTTCTCTTCGACACTGCCTCCTATGCCGCCGAGGGCCTCTTCATCCCCTTCGGCACCATCGTCGCGCTGATCTACAGCGGCAGCACCGCCACCTATTCCTACTTCAAGGGCGATCGCGCGGTCCTGGCGTCGACCCGGGCGGTGGACCTGGACTCGGCCATTGCGGCCGAACCGTCGCGCCTTGCCTATCGGCAACTCGACAACATCATCGATGAAATGGCCATCGCATCCGGTCTGCCACGACCCGCGGTGTACATCGTGCCGGACCGCGATCCGAATGCGTTCGCGACCGGTCGCGACCCCGACCACGCGGCCATCGCCGTCACCGAGGGCCTGCTCGACACGCTGAACCGCGACCAGTTGCAGGGCGTCGTGGCACACGAGATGTCGCACATCAGGAACTTCGACATCCGGCTGATGACGATCGTCGCCGCGCTCGTTGGCGCGGTGGCGCTGCTCGCCGACTGGTCGGCACGGGGGTGGCGTTACGGAGCATTCGGCGGCAGCGCGCGCTCGTCGCGATCCGGCCGAGGCAAGAGCGATGGCGGGAACGCCGCCGCCTTGCTGCTGTTGTTCGTGTGGCTGCTGGCGGTCGTGCTGGCCCCGATCGTGGCGAGGCTGCTGGCGATGATGGTGTCGCGGCAGCGCGAGTTCCTCGCCGATGCCTCAGCGGCGGAGCTGACCCGCAACCCCGGCGCGCTCGCCGATGCGCTCGACGTGATCGAGAGCCGGGTGGAGCCCACCGCGGCCATTCACCAGGGCAGCGCGCAACTGTGCATCGCCGATCCGCTCGGCCGCAGGGTCAACGACGCGCACGGGCGCTGGGCGGACCTGTTGGCGACGCATCCGCCGATGCACGAACGGATCGACGCCCTGCGCGCGATGGCCTTCGAGCGGCGCTAGTCTCCGGTCTCCGGACTCCGGGTACCGGAGCCCGATCAGTGAATATGCTTCTTCCACTCGCGCTTCCACGCGTCATCGTCCGACTTGCCGCCCGAGTAGACGTCGAACTTGCTGCGGGCGCGGCCCATGCGCCAGCGCAGCCAGCGGTACTTCAGTTCGTCGAGCGGGCGTCCGCGCAGGAAGCTCAGATAGAGGTAGCCGACGACCAGGCCGCCGAGGTGGGCGACGTGCGCGATGCCGCCGCCCGGCCCGCCGAACGACGAGATGAAGGCGATCGCCCCGACGATGATCACGAAGATGCGCGCCGGGATCGGGAACAGGAAATAGAAGTAGATCGTGCGGTGCGGGAAGTACATCGCCCACGCCAGGAGCAGCCCGTAGATGGCGCCGGAGGCGCCGACGGTGAGCGAGTAGTAGACGTCGTTCGAGAACAGCGCGAGCAGCAGCGTGGTGGCCGCCGCGCCGACGCCGGTGATCAGGTAGTACCTGGTGAAGAACCGCGTGCCCCACGTGCGCTCCAGTTCGGTGCCGAACATCCACAGCGCCAGCATGTTGAACAGCAGGTGGCTGAACCCGCCGGTGTCGTGCAGGAACATGTAGGTCAGCGGCTGCCAGAACGCGAAGCCGGTGAACACGTCCCGCGGTGACAGTCCCAGCCGCAACGTCATGCCCGGAACGATCAGGTTCAGGATCCAGGCGACGACATTGGTGATGAGCAGGATCTTGACCGCGGGCGTCAGCGCTCCGGGGCCGAGCTGATAGGACGAGGACGTTCCGTACCGCGGCACGGGGGAATCGTACTACGACCCGACGGGGACCGCGTCGTCGGACTCAGCCTCGTTCGGGAGGGATCCCGCCAGGCACGCCGCCAGCAGCGGGACGGCCGACAGCCCCAGCAGCGCGGTGTTGATGCCCCAGCGATCGGCGGCCAGGCCGATCAGCGGCACGGCCAGGCTGCCCATGCCCCAGGCGAACCCCATCATCAGCGACGACACGGTGGCGGCCCCGGCCTTGGTCACCGACTGCGCGTAGGTGACGCTGACCGGGAGCGTCGACTGCAGCAGCAGGCCGCCGATTGCGAGCATCGCCGTGAAGCCCCATGGCGACAGCGACGGCGCCAGCGCCAGGAACGGAACCGAGGCCACCAGGGTGGCCACCATCACGCGCCGCGCGCCGAAGCGATCCGACAGCGGGCCGCCGAAGAATCCGCCGACGCCACTGGTCAGCAGATACAGGAAGACCGCCGCGCTGGCCTGGTCGATCGACAGCCCGCGGCGCGTCAGCAGCGTCGGCGCGAACGTCATGAACCCATACGAGGTGGCGGTGCGCAGCACGACGGTGAAGTAGACCAGCGCCAGCGGCACGGCGGCCGGCCGCAGCGACGCGAAGCTCGACCGCTCGTGGGCTTCGGGCCTCGCCATCGGCGGCACCTGCCGCAAGGTCCACGACAGCGCGACAACGCCGGGGATCATGATGAGCGGTGACCACTGCAGCCCCATCCGCGCGATGATCGGCACGAACACCAGCGGCGAGAGCGCGAAGCCGAGCGACCCGCCCGAGATGTGCGCCGACATCGCCAGCCCCTTGCGATGGTCCGCGAGTTGATAGACGAGCGCCGCGGCCGGCGGATGGAAGGCCGCCCCGCCCAGCCCGCCGAGGACGAGGATGGCGCCCAGCATCAGCGCTGACTGCGAGAGGCCGATGAAGCTGAGGATCGTCACCGCGACGATCGGCCCGCCCAGAATCAGCGCGCGCGGCTTCCAGCGATCGGCGAGCGCGCCGAACCCGAGCTGCGACACCGAGTTCGACATCTGGAAGCACATCGCCAGCGTACCGGCAGTGGTCAGCGACAGATTCAGGTGAGGAATCAGCAGCGGCAGCAGCGGCGCGTACATGTTCGTGTAGGTATCCACGACCAGGTGCGTCGATGCCACCTTCCAGATGCGGACATCGAGCCCCAGCCATCCGCGCTTACTCTCCAGATCGCCTCCTGATTCGCCGCCGCACCATGGCGATGGCCTCCGCCAGTTCGGGAATGCCGAGCGCCGCGGCGGCGCCGGCCAGGGCGGTCACCGACAATGCGATCACCAGGAACAACCGCAGCGCCTGCAACGGCAGCGTGTCGCCCGGCAGCCACCGCGGCAGCGCCAGGTCCGTGCCCCATGCCACCACGGCCATCACCAGCGAGGCGATCGACACGCGGACGAAGCTCACCGCGATGGCACGGCCTTCGATGCCGGACAGCCGCTGCCGCAGCAGCCACAGCTGCGCCGTCGCGTTCAACAGCGCGGTGATGCTGGTGCCGAGCGCCAGGCCGCGATAGCCGAGCACCCGGACCAGCGCGAGATTCAGCGCGACGTTGACCAGCACCGACGCCATGCTCACCATCACCGGCGTCCGGCTCTGTCCGAGCGCGTAGAACGTCGGCGACACGATGCGGACCACGGAGTAGCCGAGCAGGCCCGCGGCATAGAACCGCAGGGCGGAGGCGGTGTTGGCGGTGTCCGTCACGGTGAAGCTGCCGTGCTCGAAGATCACCCGCACGATCGGCTCGGCCAGGACGATCAGCCCCAGCGTCGCCGGCACGTTCAGCAGCATCATCAGGCCGATGGCGTGGGCGATCGTCGCGCGCACGCGATCGAACTGCTCCTCCGCCACCAGCCGCGACACCGCCGGCGTCGAGGCCGTGGCCACCGAGACGCCGAACAGGCCGATCGGCAGGTACATCAGCCGGAACGCGTAGTCGAGCCACGACACCGCGCCGGTGCCCTGGCCGGTGGCGAGGATCGTGTTCACGAACACGTTGATCTGCGTGGCAGCCAGCCCGATCGTGCCAGGGCCCATCAGCAGCAGCACGCGCCGCAGCCCTTCATCGCGCACGTCGATGCGCGGGCGATAGCGAAACCCCTCCCGCGCCAGCGCCGGCCATTGAATCGCCACCTGCGCCAGGCCGCCCGCCAGCGTCCCGATCGCGACGATGACGATCGGCGCCACGCCCAGGGCGGGCGCGAATGGCACCAGCGCGACGACCATCACGATGCTGGCGGCGTTGAAGGTGGCCGGCGACACCGCGGGCAGGAAGAAATGCCCCAGCGCGTTCAGCATGCCCATCAGCGCCGCCGCAATCGCCACCAGCGTCAGGAAGGGCAGGACAATGCGCGCCAGCAGGATGGTCAGTTCGAGCTTGCCGGGCACCTCCGCGAAGTCGCCGGAGAAGAACCGCACCAGCGCCGGCGCAAAGAAGAAGCCGAGCACGACGATGAGGCCGGTGACCACGGCCAGGCCGTTCAGCACCGAGTTGCCGAGCGCCCAGGCCCGGTCGCGTCCGCCGCGCGTCAGGTAGCCGGTGAAGGTGGGGACGAACGCCGCGCTCATCGCCCCTTCGGCGAAGAGATCGCGGAGCAGATTGGGTACCCGGAACGCGACCCGAAACGCGTCCATCGCGTCGCCGGCGCCGAAGTAGTAGGCGAGCACCTGTTCGCGCACCAGCCCAAGGATGCGGCTGGTCATGGTGGCGAGCCCGGTCACGCCCGCGGAGCGGGCCAGGCGGGGCGCTGAATCGGGCATCGGGCAACGGAAGCGTAGCACGCGGGCCGCGGTGCCCGCTCGGGGGGGGCCGCCTCCCGAGCGGGGACACCCTGGCAAAAAAAGAGGCCCCACCGTTCGGCGGGGCCTCGAGGAGGATGGTGAGAGGCTGACTAGGCCTTCACTAAGGATAGACGATGCGTTCCGGCAAATGGTTCGGCGGCCGGATCGAATCGTCAGCGGCTCAGCCGTGCCTTGACGGCCTCGCTGACCGCCCTGCCGTCGAAGCTCTTGCCGCCGAGCGCGGCCATCACCGCCTTCATCACCTTCCCCATTTCCTTCGGCCCGGTGGCGCCGGTGTCGGTCACCGCCTGCTCCACCGCGGCGGCAATGTCTTCAGCCGAGGCCGCGGGCGGCAGCAGGGTCTCGAGCACGTCGATCTCCGCCTGCTCCTTCACCGCCAGTTCCGGGCGGTTGCCGGCGGTGAACTGCTCGATCGAATCGCGCCGCTGCTTGACCAGCATGCTCACCACCTGCAGTTCTTCGGCCGGCTCCAGGGCGCGGCCCTTCTCGATGCTCTTGTTGGTGAGCGCGGTCTTGAGCATGCGGAAGGTGCCGAGCTTCACCGTGTCGCGGGCTTTCATCGCGACGGCGATATCGGCGCTCAGCTGCTGTTCGAGTGACATGGGATACCTACCTTTAATGGTCCATCGCCCCGTCGCCCAGCGTCACGTGCCACTGGTCGCCGGACTGATAGAACTCCTTCGGGACATCCACCGCATTGACCTTGACGATGACGCTGATCGCCGATTTCACGGCGAAGAAGCCGTGACGCCGCAGCAGGCGGCGGAACTCGGCATGCGTGGCGTAGCAGCGAATCTTGTCGGAATCCTCGAGCCGCGCTTCCCGATCGACCCAGCCGGCGAGGGTGGCTATCGCCCGCTCGTCCGACGGGTCCGCCAGGAAGTCCACGATCTGCGTGACGCGCCCTTGCGGTTCGCGGAGGTGACGGTAGATCACGTAGCCGGCGACCTCGTTGTCGCGCCGCAGCACCGCGGCCTGGTAGCGGACGTGCGGCGGCTCCATGAACTTCCAGTTCAGATAGCGCGAGTCGCGCCGCACCGCCAACGCCAGCGAGGCCTTGACCCGCTCCCAGAGCTGGTCCACGCCACTGTCGAAGCGGCGTACCGCCTGGACTTCTTCCTTGAGCGGCTGCAGCCGCGAGACGAACCGCACCACCGGCAGCGCCAGGGCCGAGACGAACCGGTTCAGGGGGACCGGCCAGTTGGGCCGTCGCAGCGCTCGCCGACTGATGGGTTTGACCAGGCACGCCAGCGCCACCGTTCTGGGCCAGCGCAGCTCGTCCAGGCGCTGGCGCGTGGCGTCCGAGAACCCCGCGCCGAACGCGACTCCCGTACCGCGATCCCAGGCACGCAGCAACGCCCCGCCCAGCCCCTGCCGTTGGCGTTCGCCCACCACCAGAGGCCCGGCGCTCCAGGTCCCAGCCACCTCTTCGCCCCGGACCGAGACGCGCACCGGCGTCAGCGGGCACGCGGCAATCAGGGTCGGGCCTTCGCGAACGACCCAGTAGGCGGGCTCACCGCTGGCCGCGGGGTTTCGTCGCGACCAATCCCACAGGAAACGGAGCCGGTCGACCGCTTCATGACCGTACGTGCGTCGATACAGCTGCTCGAGGCCGCGCCGGTCGTCTGGAGAGTAGCGTTCGATGTCCGCCATGGACGAATTACGAGGCTGCGCCACCGTGGCGCCGTCTCGTCATTGTATGACGGCCGGGAGTGGCGATCAGTTACCGCCGGGAGGCCGAACACCTGGCTGCGCGGGCTGCACAATCATGCCGGGCGTGGGCGAGCCGACGACGCCGAATCCACCGGTGGGCCCGTTACCCGCCGGCGCCGCTCCCGGGAACTGCATGACGGGCATCTGCGGTTCCTGCGTCGGGTTGACCGTGACGGTCTGCCCGCCCGGGCCGGGACCGAACTGCACGACCGGCGACTGCGAGCCGGGAGGAATCGGCGTGCCGAAGGGGCCTGGCTGACCAGCCTGTCCAGGCTGGCCAATCGCCTGGAAGGGATTCTGCTGCGGGAACGAGAATGCGGGCTCGTTGACAGCGGCGTCGACGTCGACGTCCTGCATCGCCGGGTCTTCCGCCGGCGGCGGTGGCGGCACACCGCCCCGGACGCCGCGCTGCGTCCCGGCCATGTTGGCGGCGTTGCTGCCATTCGCGCCGGGGCGGCCGGTACTGGCCGCGGCCGCCGCGGCCGCCGTGCTGGTCGGCATCACGAGGATGCGGTCGTAGGCCGAGGCCCCGAGGGATTCGGCGCTGCGGGGCGCGGCCATGTAGCCGGCCACATTGCGCAGGATCACTTCCAATGCCTGTGCCTCGGTGACGTTCTCGAGGTGGATGGTGAGCGGGGCGCCGGTGATGCGTTCGGCGCCGACGACCCTGGTGCCGCCGAGCCGGCTCCATTCCGACAGGATGGTGCGGACCGGCACCGCCGCGGCGTCGAGCGTCACCCGGCCTTCACGAAAGGTGAGCGTCAACTGCTGGGCGGAGGCGGGCACGGCGAACGCCAGCCCAAGTACGGCGACGAGGATCATCCGCATGGTTATTACCTTCAGACGAATTATACGTCTCGCTGGCTGGCGACCACCCGCCGGATGATCTCGTCCAGCCCGACCGCTGGCTCGTAGCCGATCAGGGCATGAACCTTCGACAGTTCCGGCACCCGCCGCGGCATGTCCTCGAATCCGGCCTCGTAGGCCTCCTCGTAGGGGATGGTGACGATGGGCGAGGCGCTGCCGGTGATCGACTTGACCCGCTCGGCAAGCTGGTGAATCGTCACTTCCTCGACATTGCCGATGTTGAACACCTCGCCGATCGCCTTCGGCTCGACCATCAGCTTCAGCAGCGCGCCGACCACGTCGCCGACATAGGTGAAGCTGCGTGACTGGGTGCCGTCGCCGAACACCGTGATCGGCTCGCCGGCCAGCGCCTGCCGCACGAAGGTCGGGACCACCATGCCGTACTGGCCCGTCTGCCGCGGTCCCACCGTGTTGAAGAAGCGGACGATCACGACCGGCAGCTGCCGTTCCTTCCAGTGCGCCAGCGCCAGGAACTCGTCGAGCGCCTTGCTGCAGGCATAGGCCCAGCGGTGGCGCGTGGTGGCGCCGAGCACCAGGTCCGCGGTCTCGCGGAACGGCACGTCGGTGCTCTTGCCGTAGACCTCGGAGGTCGAGGCGATGAACACCAGCTTCTTCTTCTTCGAGGCGTGCCGCAGGATGACCTCGGTGCCGTGGACGTTGGTCTCGATCGTGTGCACCGGCTCCTGCGACGATCAGCTTGACGCCGACGGCCGCGGCCAGGTGGAAGACGACCGCGGCGCGGTCCACCAGCTCGGCGACCAGCGACTCGTTGAACACGCTGTCGATGGTGTAGTGGAAGCGGCTGTGGCCCTTGAGGTGGGCGATGTTGTCGATACAGCCGGTGGACAGGTCGTCGAGGACGAAGACTTCGTGGCCGCTCTCGAGCAGCGCCTCGGCCAGATGCGAGCCGATGAAACCGGCCCCGCCAGTGATCAGGATGCGCATGGTGAGTCGGCCCTCAATTCGTCAGCGGAGTGCGGCGGGAAGGCGTTGACCGCCGCGACGACCGCGGTCACGTCGGCATCGCTCAGCGACGGGTACATGGGCAGCGAGAAGATCTCGCCGCACACGCGATCGGCCACCGGGCACTGCCGCGGGTCCGTGGACCGCAACGCGGGCTGCCGCGGAATCGGCACGGGATAGTGAATGAGCGTCTCGATGCCGTGCGCCGCGAGGTGCGCCTGGGCCGCGGTGCGCGCGGTCGTCAGGATCGGGAACAGGTGATACACGTGGCCGGCGTCGAGCTGCGCCGGCACGGTGAGGCCGGGGACCGTGATGCCCGCGCGATACGCCGCCGCGATCTGCCGCCGCCTGGTCGTCCAGCCCCGGAGATAGGGCAGGCGCGCGCGCAGGATGGCCGCCTGCAGCTCGTCGAGGCGGCTGTTGGCGCCGGCCTCTTCATGGTGATAGCGGGTGGTCTGCCCGCCGTTGCGGAGGCGCTTGATCCGCGCCGCCAGGGCCGCGTCGCTCGTCACCACCGCGCCGCCGTCGCCGAGGGCGCCGAGGTTCTTGGTCGGATAGAAGCTGAACGCGCCGGCCACGCCGATCGTGCCGACGGGCCGGCCTGCCGAGGTGGCGAGGTGCGCCTGCGCCGCGTCTTCGACCACCGCCAGATTGTGCCGCGCGGCCACCGCCATGATCGCGGTCATGTCCGCCGGCTGGCCGTAGAGGTGCACGGGGAGGATGGCGCGGGTGCGGCGGGTGACGGCGGCATCGATCGCGGCCGGATCCAGCGTCAGGCGGGCGGGATCGATGTCGGCGAACACCGGGCGTGCGCCTGCCATCATCACCGCCAGCGCGGAGTACGCGGCCGAGAGCGGAGGCGTGATCACCTCGTCGCCCGGCCCGATGTCGAGCGCGCGGAGGATCAGCGTGATGGCGTCGGTGCCGGTGCCCACGCCGACGGCGTGGGTGCCACCGCAGGCGGCGGCGAACTCGGCTTCGAACTGCTCGACCTCGGGGCCGAGCACGAACCAGCCCGACGCGACCACCCGCGCGATCGCGGCCGCCACCTCCTCGGCGTCCTCCCCGGGCTTCAAGGCGTTGAACACCACGCGGCGCGCGTCAGACATAGTGCTCCATCCGTGTGCGGTAGTAATCGAGGGTGCGGCGCAGACCCTCGGCCAGTCCGACCCGCGGCGTCCAGCCGGTGCGGGTCTTGAACAGCGTCGAGTCGGCGTAGAAGCTGCCGATGTCGATCGCCTTCTTCTCGGCGGGCCACTCGATGAAGCGGTAGCGGCCCGTGCCGGCGGCCTGCACCAGCAGATCCACCACCTCGCGATGCGCGAAGTGCTCGTCGCCGCCGACGTTGAAGACCTCGCCGTTCACCGCGTCGGTGGCTCCCGCCAGCAGGAACGCCTCCGAGGCATCGTCGACGTAGACGAAGTCGCGAATCTGCGAGCCGTCGCCGAACACCTGGATCTCGCGATCCTCGAGCGCGAGGCGGATGAACCAGCCGATGAAGCCCTGGCGGTTGTGGCGGAGCAGCTGGCGCGGGCCGTAGATGTTGGTCAGCCGCAGCGCGCACGCCGCGCACGCCGAAGACGTTGTTGTAGACGAGGTGGTAGTACTCGCCGGCCGCCTTGTTGATGCCGTTGACGTCGGTCGGCCGCACCAGATGACGCTCGGTGACCGGCAGCGCGTCGGGCTTGCCGTAGATCTGCCGGGTGCTGGCGTAGACGACCTTGGCGCCAGGATTGTGATGACGGCAGGCCTCGAGCAGCGTCAGCTGGCTGCGGCAGTTGATCTCGAGATCGGTGTGCGGGTCACGCATGCTGTCGATGTGACTGACCTGGCCGGCCAGGTTGAAGATCACGTCGCGCCCCTGCACCAGGTAGTTCATCGTGCTGGCCTGGCGCACGTCGGCGATGTTGACGTGAACCCGATCCTCGATGCCGGCGATGTTGTGCAGGTTGCCGCCGTAGTCGGGGATCAGCGAATCGACCAGCAGCACGTCGGCGCCGAGATCGGCGAGGCGATGGGCGAGGTTGCTGCCGATGAAGCCGAGGCCGCCCGTGATCATCACGCGGCGCCCGCGATAGAACTCGGCGTAGCTCATGACGGTTGCCGCAGGCCGATCGCCGCGGCGCGCGCCCGCTGCGCGGCCAGGTGCTCGCGTCTGATCACCAGTGACCACCACAGCTTCATCACGTCGATGCCGGTCCGGGCGATGCGCCGGAAGTTGAAGAACTGCGACTTGCCGTAGGCGCGATGGTAGTGGTGCACCGGCACCTCCGCGACCCGGAACCCGGCGTCCTGGAACTTCTTCATCATCTCCAGGCAGATGACGCCGCTGCTCTTCTCGAGCCGCACCACGTCGAAGATGCGGCGCCGCATCAGGCGGAAGTCGCAGTCGACGTCGCGCACCGTGAGGCCGAACAGCGTCTTCACGGTGTGGTGGTAGATGCGCCCGATGATGATGCGGTGCAGCGGATCCGAACGGCTGATCTTCCAGCCGTTCACCCAGTCGACGTCGTCGGTGAGCTTGGCCCACAGGACGGTCATCTCGGCGGGGTCGTACTGCGCGTCGCCATCGGTGTAGAAGACCAGGTCCTTCGAGGCGTGCTCGAATCCCGATCGCAGCGCGCCGCCGTAACCGCGGTTCTTGACGTGATGGACGATGCGCACGTGCTCGGGATACACCCGGGCCAGCTCGTCCAGGATGCGCGGCGTGTCGTCCTGGCTGCCGTCGTTGATCACCAGCACTTCGTAGTCGGGGGTCAGCGTCGCCGCCGTCTGCACGGCGCTGATCACGAGACTGGCGATGGTGCCGCTGTCGTTGTACGCCGGGAAGAACACGCTGAGGCTCGGTGTCGGGTGGGAGGTCATCGCGGCGCGCCTCCGGAATTGTATCCCGCCGCCGCGGCCCCCGGCGAACGCAGGCGCCCGTGCCGGCGGACCAGGCGCCAGGGCGTGATCAGGGATTCGAAGAGGATGCCCGACGACAGCTTCGAGGCCCCTTCGCGGCGTTCGATGAAGATGATCGGCGACTCGCTGATGCGCAAGCCCAAGGCCGCCGCCAGGAACGTCACCTCGACGACGAACGAGTAGCCTTCGGAGACGATGCGGTCGAGCGGCAGCCTCGCCAGCGCGTCGCGGCGCCAGCAGCGGTACCCCGTCGTGCAGTCGCGGACGCCCAGGCCGGTGACGGTGCGGATGTAGGTGTTGGCGAAGGTGCTCAGAATGATGCGGCGCAGCGGCCAGTTGACGACGCTGATGCCGTTCATGTAGCGCGAGCCGATCACGAGGTCCGCCGACGCCGTGGCCTCGATCATCGCCGGGAGGTAGTGCGGGTCGTGCGAGCGATCCGCGTCCATCTGCACCACGAGGTCGGCATCGGTCCCCACCGCGTGGCGGAAGCCGTCCAGGTACGACACGCCCAGCCCGCGCCGGCCGGTGCGATGCATCACGCTCACCCGGCCCGGGTACTCGAGGCCGAGCGCATCGGCCACCTGGCCCGTGCCGTCGGGCGACTGGTCGTCAATCACCAGCACTTCGGTGCCGGGAATCTTCATGACGTCCGCGACCAGCACGGGCAGGTTGTCGCGCTCGTTGTACGTCGGGATCAGGACCAGCGTCTTCATGAAGGGTGGCTTAGCGGCGGTTCTCGAAGCGCAGAGACGAGATCTGCTCGGAGACGAGGCCCACGAGGAAGACCATGACGGAGAACATCAGCAGCAGCACCGCGCCATTGGGGATGCGCGACTGCTGGGCGACGGTCCACAGGCCGTACGCCAGCCCCACCGCGAACGAGGCCAGGCTGAGCGGCAGGAACACACGCAACGGACTGAAGATGGTGATCACCTTGACCAGGATGAGCAGGAACTTCGCGCCATCGCGCGCCAGCCGGATCTTCGAGGTGCCCACACGCGGCTGCACCTGCACCGGCTCGAACATGACATTGTAGCCCGCCTTGATGAAGGCCAGCGTGGTGGTCGTCGGCGTCGAGAACCCGTTCGGCAGCAGGTGAATGAACTCCAGCAGGTGTTCCCGCCGCGCCGCGCGGAGGCCCGAGGTGAGGTCGGGGATGGGCCGTTCGGTGAGGTACGAGGCCAGGCCGTTCAGCACCGCGTTGCCCAGGCGCCGCCCGTGCGTCGCCTGGTGCTCGCCAGCCCGGGCGCCGATCACCAGGTCGTAGGTGCCGAGCCTGGACGACACCGTCAGCACGTCCTGGGGCCGGTGCTGGCCGTCGCCGTCGGCGATCAGGACCCATTCCCCGCGTGCCGCGCGGATGCCGCTCTTCACCGCCGCGCCGTTGCCCTTGTTGTAGGGATGCGAGATGACCCGGGCCCCGGCCGCCGCGGCCGCCGCCGCGGTGCCATCGCTCGAACCGTCGTCGACGACGAGCACTTCGCACCACGGCGCCGCGGCGCGGAGCGCGGCGACCACCGAGCCGATGACGGCGGCTTCGTGGTAGGCGGGAATCACGACGGAGATCGTCGAGGGGTCAGCCATGGCTCACCAGCCGGTCGATCACCGTGTCCCAGGTGACGGCGAGGGCCAGCGACCGCCCGGCCTCCCCGAGCCGGCCGGCGAGCGTCCGATCCCCAGCCAGCCGCGCCAGCGCCGCGCCGATCGCCTGCGGGTCGGCTTCGCAGACCAGGCCGTTGGTCTCGTCCTTCACGAACTCGAGCGTGCCGCCCGAGTCGGCGGCGGTGACGACTGGTTTCGCGGCGAGGAACGCCTCCAGCGTGGCGAGGCCGTAGTCCTCGTCGAACGGCACGTAGACCAGCGCCAGCGCGTCGCGATAGAGCGTCACGAGATCGTCGTCGTGCACCGCACCCGCGAAGCGGACGCGGGCCGTCACTCCGGCCTCTTCCGCCGCCCGTTCGATGAGATGGCGGTGGCTGCCGTCGCCGACGACGACCAGCGTGAGCGGTTCGGGCACGTGCGCCATCGCCCGCACGATGAGATCGATGCGCTTGTTGCCTTCGAGGCGCGCCACCGACAGCACGTACGGACCGTACTCGCCAGGCGTCAGTCGATCGGCCAGCAGCGGCGGGTGATAGAGCGGCGTGGAGTCCAGCCCGTTGAAGCGTCGCAGCCGGTCGCTCACCGTCTTCGAGATGGTGTAGCGGCCCACGCACTCGCCGAGCATCTGCTCGTCGAGCGCCAGGAGCTGCGACTGCAGGCCGATGTCGCGTTCGTCGTAGCCGAAGTCGCTGTAGATGGTGCCCGCCAGCTCGTAGGCCGCGCGGTGCTGATGGACGAGCCAGCTCACCTTGCGCGGGTGCCGGGCGAAGTAGCTGGGAAACTTCGTGCCGATCACCAGATCGACCGGCCGTCCGTTGCTTTCGGTCAGATCGAGCAGCCGCCATGCCGCGGCGTGCGCCAGGATCTCGTCTTTCGGGTACCACTTGAAGGGCAGGGAGACCCGATCGGTCTCGAACCCGCGCATGCGCAGCTGGTCCACCAGTTGGCGGACCAGCAGTTCGGCACCGCCTCGTACGAATGGCACCTGGGTTTCGCAGACGAGAACGGTTCGGATGCTCAACGAATCAGGGATCGTAGCATGCGAGATGGATCGACGCCTCTGGGCGAAACCCCTAAAGCGCCAAGAACTTGACGGTTCCCGCTTTCAGGGCGAAGCAAAGACGTAACTCACAGAAAATAGAGAGGTTGCCTGACTTCCCAATTGACAGGAAGCGAGCCATCCGCCTACTATCCGGGTGGACTTTTGTGGAGTGAAGTGGAGTAAATAACGTGCTCCGGGGCAACTCACCGGCGAAGATCGACGACAAAGGCCGGCTCAAGGTCCCGAACGGATTTCGCGCCGCCATCCAGGAAGACCATGGCCGCGAGCTGTTCGTGACCAGCCTGTCGGGCGCGTCTGTACGAATTTACCCGATGCCGGTCTGGATGGAAATAGAGCGCAAGATTGCGCAGATGCCATCCACCCACCCCTCCCGGGCCAAGTTCCTGGATCGCGTGAATTTCTTCGGACAGGTGAGCGAGTTCGACCCCCAGGGCCGAGTCCTCATTCCCGCCCGGCTGCGCGACAGCGCCCAGATGGCCGGCGAAGTGGACGTCCTCGGGCAGCAGAACTTTCTCGAAGTGTGGAACCACGACCGGTTCCTCGCCCGCCTCGCGGCCGAGCCGTTCGGCGACGACGACGCGAAGGCACTGTCGGATTTCGGGATTTGACCCCTCCGGCTGACGCCAGCGGGGTGTGCGGGTTGATGGCGTGGGTGACTGAAGCGGCGGGTGGGGCGTGATGGAGGACGACGCCGCCCCGCGCCACGTGCCGGTCCTCGTCGACGAGGTTCGGGCGCTGCTCGAGCCCCAACGCGGCGGCCTGTTCGTGGACGGCACCGTGGGCCTCGGCGGGCACGCCCGGATGTTGCTCGAGGGCGGGGCGGAGCGGCTGATCGGGATCGACCGCGACCCCCGTGCCCTCGCTCTGGCGCGGGAGACGCTGGCGGCGTTCGGTGAACGTGTGACGCTGGTGCATGCCGACTATCGCGAGTTGCCGGCTGTGCTCGCAGCGCAAGGCATCGGTCACGTGAGGGGCGTGCTGCTCGACCTCGGCGTTTCGTCGATGCAGCTCGATGAGGAAGGCCGGGGGTTCAGCTTCCGGCGCGACGAGCCGCTCGACATGCGGATGGACCGGACGCAGGGCCAGACGCTCGCCGAGCGATTAGTGGACGTGGAGGAATCGGCGCTCGCCGACGTGATCTTTCAGTTCGGCGAAGAGCGCAAGTCGCGCCGTGTGGCGCGCGCGATTGTGGAGGCGCGGCAGCGCGAGCCGCTCGAACGCACCGGCCAGCTGGCGGCCATCGTCCGCCGGGCGGTGGGCGGCCCGTGGCAGCGGATCGATCCGGCAACCCGGACGTTCCAGGCGCTCCGGATCTGGGTGAACGGCGAGTTGGACGGGCTCGATTCGTGTCTCGGACGGGCTGTGGATGTGCTGCAGCCCGCGATTGAGGACACCCCGGGTGGACGGCTGGCGGTGATCAGCTTTCATTCGCTGGAAGACCGCATCGTCAAGCACACGTTCCGGGCGCTGGCGCATCGCGACGCGGCCCGGGTGCGAGTGCTGACGAAGCGGCCGATCGTGGCGGGCGACGAGGAAGTGGCGGCCAACCCGCGCGCGCGCAGCGCCAAGCTGCGCGGCGTCGAGCGAGTGGCCCAGGCGGATTGAGGGGGAGGGCGTGATGGAGCAGACGGAATCTTTCGAGTACGCCATCCGTAAGGACGTCCGGAACAACCCCATCGTTCGCGAAGTGGACGAGCAGCGTCAGCGCGAGCTGTGGCAATCGGCGGGGGTGGGCGTGCTGCTGGTGCTGGTCCTGCTGGCCTCGGCCTGGCAGCACTTCGAGCTCCTGCGCCACGGCTACCGGCTCGAGCAGATGCAGCGCGACCGCGCCGTCGAGGCCGATGTCAACCGGCACCTGCGCCTGGAGATCGAGACGCTGCGCGCGCCGCAGCGCATCGAGAAGCTCGCGCTACAACAGCTCGGCATGATCGAACCGGGTCCGGGCGACGCCGTGGTGCTGGAGCGCGTGATCGCGCCGCAGCCGCCCGCCGCCTCCGTGGTCGCCGCCCGCTGACGCGGAAAGAGGACTGCCGTGGCCGACCTGACCAATCCCGACTGGCGCTCGACGATCAAGCGCCGCCTGACCGTGCTCGCGGTGGTCTTCGCGTGCTGGGTGGCGGCGATCGTCGGTCGCCTGGTCTACCTGCAGGTGATCAGCCACGACGAGATGGTGATGCGCGCTGACGGTCAGCACAACCGGACGGTGGTGCTGGCGGCCAAGCGGGGCGAGATCTACGATCGCAACGGCCGCCTGCTGGCCTACAGCGTGGATGCCGACACCATCTATGCCGTTCCCTCCGCGTTGACGGATGCGCCTGCGGCCGCCGCGGCGCTGTGCCGCGCGCTCGATGACTGCAACCGCCAGGAGCAGGCCGCGCTGGCCGAGCGGTTCCTTCACGGTTCCCGCGCCTTCGTCTACGTGAAGCGCCGCGTCACGCCGGCCGAGGCGCAGCGCGTCGCCAAGCTCCAGCTCAAAGGGATTGGTTATTCCAAGGAGAGCAAGCGCTTCTACCCGAATCGCGAGCTGGCGTCACACGTCATCGGCTACGCCGGCCTGGACAACGTCGGGCTGGGGGGCATCGAAGCGACCTACGACAAGGTGGTCCGCGGACACGAAGGCAAGATGATCACCCAGGCCGACGCGCGTGGCAAGGCGTTCAGCCGCCTCGAGCGCCCGCCCACCGCCGGCGGCTCCATCGAGCTGACCATCGACGCGGGACTGCAGTTCATCGTCGAGCGCGAACTGCGCGCGGGTGTGCAGCAGCACCGCGCCGACTCGGGCACCGCCGTCGTGCTCGACCCGAACACCGGCGAGATCCTGGCGATGGCCAACTATCCGACGTTCAATCCGAACGTCTATGCCGACGCGCCCGAAAACGCCCGGCGCAATCGCGCCATCCAGGATCTCTACGAGCCCGGCTCGACCTTCAAGCTGGTGACGGCCTCGGCGGCGCTGGAGCTGCTGCTGTTCAAGCCGAGCGAGGTCATCGACGTCAGCGCCGGCCTGATCCGGTTCAAGGGCCGCGTCATCAGCGACATGCACCGCTACGGCCCGCTGTCGTTCACCGACGTGCTGGTGAAGTCGAGCAACGTCGGCGCCATCAAGATCGGCGCGCGGGTCGGCGCCGAGCAGATGGGGCTGTACGTGCGGCGCTTCGGCTTCGGCCGCCCGACCTCGCGGGACTTCCCCGGCGAGAGCCCGGGCATCGTGTGGTCGAACCTCAACGACAGCGCGCTGGCGTCGGTGTCGATGGGCTACCAGATCGGCGTCACGCCGCTCCAGGTGGTGACCGCCGCCAGTGCGGTCGCCAATGGCGGCACGCTGTTCGAGCCGCGCATCGTCTCGGCGGTGACGCGCGAAGGCATCCGTTCGGTGGTGAAGCCGAACCCGGTGCGCACCGTGATCAAGCCCGAGACGGCGGCGACGCTGACGACGATCATGGAGCAGGTGGTGGAGCGCGGCACCGCGACCCGCGCCAAGGTGGCCGGCTACACGATTGCCGGTAAGACCGGGACAGCCGACAAGCTGGTCAACCGCCGCTACTCGAATACGCAGCAGAACGTGTCGTTCGTCGGCTTCGCGCCGTCGCGCCACCCGCGCCTGGCGGTGATCGTGATGGTCGACTCGCCGCGCGACGGTGCGGACACCGGCGGCGTGGTCGCGGCGCCCATCTTCCAGCGCATCGCCGATGACGCGCTGCGGTACCTGGGCGTGCCGCCGAACGTCGACCCGGCGCAGCCGGTGATCGTCCAGCCGCGCCAGGCGCGGGCCGAGCCGGCCAGGCCGCTGGTGCCGCAGGTGCTGCCGGCGACCACCGTGGACAACGGCGTCGCCGTGCTGCCCGACCTGCGCGGTTACGGCGCACGCGAGGCGATCCACGAGCTGGCGCGCCTCGGCCTGACGCCGCGGGTGACCGGCACCGGAGTCGTGGTCGAGCAGTCGCCCGAGCCCGGATCGCCGCTCGAGCCCGGCACCGCGTGCACGCTCGTGCTGACGCGCGCGCCTCATCCCGCACTGGTGGCCGGAGTGCCGCAATGACGCTCGGCGACGTGCTCGACGTCGTCCGTCCGGGCAACGGCGAGCAGGCGTTGGCCGGACAGCCGGCCAGTCTGCCGGTGTCGTCGATTGCCTACGACTCGCGGCGCGCGTCGAGCGGCGCCGTGTTCGTGGCGCTGCGCGGCCTGAAGGCCGACGGCGTCTCGTTCGCGACGCAGGCGATCGCGCGTGGGGCGGCCGCCATCGTGGCGGAATCGCCCCGGCCCGAAGGCATCGCGGTTCCCTGGCTGCAGACCGCGGACGCGCGGCTGGCGCTGGCGCTGCTGGCGGATCGCTTCTACGACCACCCGAGCCGCCGCATGCCGGTGGTCGGCGTCACCGGCACCAACGGCAAGACCACCACCGCCTACCTGCTCGCCGCCGTGCTGGATGCGGCGGGGATGACCGCCGGGGTGATGGGCACCGTCGCCTACCGCGTCGGCCGCGAGGAACGCGAGGCGGCACGGACGACGCCCGAGGCGCCCGACGTCCAGCAGCTGCTCTCGGAGATGCTCGAGAACGGGTGCCGGTCCGCGATCATGGAGGTCTCCTCCCATGCGCTCGCGCTGAAGCGCGTGGACGGCATGCACTTCGCGGCCGCCATCTTCACGAATCTCACCCGCGACCACCTCGACTTCCACGAGGACATGGAGACCTACTTCGCGGCGAAGCGCCGGCTGTTCGAGATGCTCGACGCCGACGCCCCCGGGATCATCAACGCCGACGATCCGCGTGCGCCTTCGCTGCTGGCCTCGTGCCGGCGCGCGATCACCTACGGCATCACGCAGCCCGCCGATGTCACGCCGGGCCCGATCGAGCTGGCGCTGGGCGGCCTGACGCTGGATGTCCGCACGCCGAAGGGCAGCGTCGCCATCCGCTCGCGGCTGGTCGGCCGGCCCAACGTCTACAACATCCTCGCGGCGACGGCGACGGCCCTGGCGCTCGACATCCCGCTCGAGGCGATCGCCCGTGGCGTGGACGCCCTGCCTGGGGTGCCGGGCCGCTTCGAGGTCGTCTCGTCCCCGGGTGACGACCTCACGGTGGTCGTCGACTACGCGCACACCGACGACGCGCTGCGCAACCTGCTGGAAACCGCGCGCCCGCTGGCGGACAAGGGCCTGATCACCGTGTTCGGCTGCGGCGGCGATCGCGATCGCACCAAGCGCCCCCTGATGGGCATGGTCGCCGCGCGGCTGAGCGACATCGTCATCGTGACCTCGGACAACCCGCGGACCGAGGATCCCGCGCGGATCATCGAGGAGATCCGGCGCGGCATCACGCCCGGCCCGGCGGCCGGGCGCCGCACCGAAGTGCTGGCCGTGGTCGATCGGGCCGAGGCCATCGAGCGGGCCGTGGCGATGGCCGGCGCCGGCGACTTGATCCTGGTGGCCGGCAAGGGACACGAGAAGTACCAGCAGATCGGCGATCGGGTGTTGCCGTTCGACGATGCCGCCGTCGCCCGCGAGGCGTTGGCGCGTCGGCTGGCCCGGCGATCGAAGGCGACGTAGGTGGCGGGCGAAGCGATGTCCATCTCGGCCGGAAGCATGGCCGAGGCGATGCACGGGCGCGTGGTGGCGGGCGATCCCGCGGCGGCGCCGACGGGTTTCTCGATTGACTCGCGCTCCCTCGCTCCGGGGCAGGCGTTCTTCGCCATCGTCGCCGAGCGGAATGGGCACGAGTTTGCGGCCGAGGCCGCCCGCAAGGGCGCGTCGGTGATTGTGGTGAGCGAGACGGTCGACGCGGCGGCGCTGGCGCCGGCCGCCGTGGTGCAGGTGGCCGAGACCACCCGCGCCCTGCAGGACCTGGCTGCGGGAGGTGCGACGGAAGTCGGGCGCGCGTGTGGTGGCGATCACCGGCAGCGCCGGGAAGACCACGACCAAGGAAACGGTGGCGGCGTTTCTCGAGGGGACGTTCCGGGTGGTGAAGAACCACGGGAACTTGAACAACCACCTCGGGTTGCCGCTCTCGCTGCTCGAGTTGAGACACGGCGCGGATGTGGCGGTGATGGAACTGGGCATGAACCACGCGGGCGAAATTCGAATCCTGGTCGGCATCGCCGAACCGGATATCCGTGTGTGGCTCAACGCCGGCGACGCGCACATCGGCCACTTCGGCTCGGTCGACGCCATTGCCGACGCCAAGGCCGAGATCCTCGAAGGCGCCAGTGCTTCGTCGGTGTTCGTCGGCAACGCCGATGATGCGCGGGTGATGGCGCGGGCGAAGGGCTTCCCGGGGCGCGTGATCACCTTCGGCACGAGCGACCGGGCCGACGTCAGAGCGACCGGCATCGTGGACCTCGGGCTGGCCGGCACGCAGTGCACGGTGGTCAGCCGTCTTGGCGAGCGGCCGCTGCAGGTGCCGCTGCTGGGCCGCGGCAACCTGGCCAATGTGCTGTGCGCCGCCGCGGTGGCGACCGAGCTGGGCGTGCCGCTCGACACGGTGGTCGCGCGCGCGGCCACGCTGGCGCCCGCGCGCCGCCGTGGCGAAGTGCGGGTCCTCGGCAACGGCGTGATGGTGGTCGACGACACCTATAACTCCAGTCCGTCGGCACTGCTGCGCGCGCTGGAGATGCTGTCGGGCCAGCGGCCGGCGCGGCGCCGGGTGGCCGTGCTGGGCGAGATGCTGGAACTGGGCGATCGCGCGATCGGACTGCACGAAGCGTGCGGCCGCGCGGCCGCGGCGGCGCATCTCGACGCGTTGGTCACGGTGGGCGGCGCGCCCGCCGAGGCGCTCGGCAGGGCCGCGATCGCGGCGGGCCTCGAGGCCGTGGCCGTGCGGCACGTGGCGACCAGCGCGGAAGCCGGCCGACCTCGTGGCCTCGCTGGTGCGAACCGGGCGACGTGGTGCTGGTGAAGGGCTCGCGCGGCGTGAGGACGGAACTCGTGGTGGACCGGCTCGTGGCGGTGGGCGGCTGAGATGCTCTACCACCTTCTGATCTCGTTCTACCCGCAGGTGCCGGTGCTGAACGTGACGCGCTACATCACGTTCAGGACCGCGGCCGCCAGCCTGACGGCGCTGGCCGTGAGCCTGATTCTGGGACCGTGGCTGATCCGTCGGCTGCGCGAGTTCCAGATCGGCCAGGTGATCCGGCAGGAGGGGCCGCAGTCGCACAAGGCGAAGGCCGGCACGCCGACGATGGGCGGCCTGCTGATCCTCGCCGCGGCGCTCGGACCGACGCTGCTGTGGGCGGACCTGACGAACGTCTATGTGTGGATCGCGGTGATGACAACGGCGGCCTTTGGCGGCATCGGCTTCCTCGACGACTACCTGAAGATCACGCGCCGATCGTCGGGCGGTCTCGCGCCCCGCTACAAGATGGGCCTCCAGGTCGCCGCCGCGCTGGTCGTCGGCCTGGTGCTGATGTGGCTGGCCGTCGCAGGATCTCTACAACACGCGGCTGATCTTCCCGTTCTTCAAGCAGCTGATTCCGGACCTCGGCTGGTTCTACGTGCCGTTCGCGGTGTTCGTGCTGGTGGCGTGGAGCAACGCCGTCAATCTCACGGACGGCCTCGACGGGCTGGCGATCAGCACCTTCGCGGTGGCGGCGGCGACGCTGACCGCGCTGGCCTACGTGACCGGGCACCGCGTCTTCGCCGAGTACCTGCTGCTGGTGCGGTTTCGCGCCCGCGGCCGAGCTGACGATCTTCTGCGGCGCGCTGGTCGGCGCGAGCCTCGGCTTCCTCTGGTACAACGCCCACCCCGCCGAGATCTTCATGGGCGACGTCGGCTCGCTGGCGCTCGGCGCCGCGCTGGCCACGGTGGCCATCCTGATCAAGCAGGAGTTGCTGCTGGTGCTGGTCGGCGGCGTGTTCGTGCTGGAGGCCGCCTCGGTCGTCATCCAGGTCGGGTCGTTCAAGCTGCGGGGCAAGCGCGTCTTCAAGATGGCCCCGCTGCACCACCACTTCGAACTCATCGGCTGGCAGGAGCCGAAGGTGATCACGCGATTCCTGATCGTGGCCCTCATCTTCGCCCTCTTCAGCCTGACGTCGTTGAAGCTGAGATGAAGGCCATCGACTTCTCCGTCAAGGGCCAGCGGGTGCTGGTCGTCGGGGCCGCCCGCAGCGGGGTGGCCGCCGCGCTGCTGCTCGTGCGCCGCGGCGCCAGCGTGACGCTGACCGATCGCAAGCCGACGATCGCCGACGACCTGGTCCTGCGGGAGGCCGGCGTCGCGCTCGAGCTCGGCGGACACCGCCGCGCCTCGTTCGAGCACGCGGATCTGGTGGTGATGAGTCCCGGGGTGCCGCTGGAACTGCCGGAGGTCGTCCGCGCGCGGGCGGCCGGCGTGCCGGTGATCGGCGAGATGGAACTGGCCTCGCGCTGGCTGCGCGGCCCGATCGTCGCGATCACGGGCACCAAGGGCAAGTCCACGACCACCACGCTGGTCGGCCGGATGCTCGAGGCGGCCGGGCGCCGCGTGCGGGTGGGCGGCAACATCGGCGTGCCGCTCAGCGCGCAGGTGGACGATTCCACCGAGCGACACCGTGCACGTGATCGAGGCCAGCAGCTTCCAGCTGGAGGCCACCGACCGCTTCCATCCGTGGATTGCGGCGCTCCTGAACCTGTCGGCCGATCACCTCGACCGGCACCCCACGCTCGACGCCTACGCGGCGGCAAAGGCGCGGGTGTTCAGCCAACCAGACGACCGACGACTGGGCCGTGGTGAACGCCGACAGCGCCGAGGCCATGGCGGTGGCGGCCTCCAGCCGCGCGCGGCAGGTGCGCTATGCGCTGGGCCCCGATGCGCCGCAGGCCTCGGTGTTCGCGGATCGCGGCTTCATCTGGCAGCGCACGTCGGATGGCGACGTGCCGCTGGTGCCGTTGAGCGCGGTCCAGCTCGCAGGGCGGCACCAGCTGAGCAACGTCGTGGCGGCGACCGCGATCTCGACGCTGGCCGGCGCCGATGGCGCCGCCGCCGGGCGCGCGCTCGACGGCTTCACCGGACTCGAGCACGTGATGGAGCCGGTGGCGACGATCGACGGCGTCCGCTTCGTCAACGACTCGAAGGCGACCAACGTCGACGCGGCGGCGCGGTCGATCGAGAGCTTCGACGCGGTGGTGGCGATCGTCGGCGGCAAGTTCAAGGGCGGGGACCTGCGCGATCTCGCGGGCCCGCTCAAGGCGCACGGCCGGGCCGTGGTGGCGATCGGCGAGGCGCGCCCGCTGGTGAGCGAGGCGCTGTCGCCGACGCTGCCGGTGGTCGAGGCGGCGTCGCTCGGCGAGGCGGTGGCGCGGGCATGGTCGCTGGCCCGCCCGGACGGCGTGGTGCTGCTGGCGCCGGCGTGCGCCAGCTTCGACATGTTCGCGGACTACGCGGATCGCGGCCGACAGTTCAAGGAGGAGGTTCAACGGCTGGCGCAGGGCGCCATCGCCGAGGGTGAGCAGTGAGCAGTCGTCAGCCGGTTGAAGGCGAATGGGAGCCGGTCGCTGGGAACGCAGCCTGCCCCGGTCTGCGAGACTGGTGTCCCATTCCCACAACTGACTGACGACTGCTGACTGCTACCACCCTCGTATCGAGTCGAAGCTGCTGAACTTTAGGGGCCCGTGTCGGGGAGACGCGGGCGGAACGGGCAAGGGGCTGCACACTATGGCGCGCAAGCTGCAATCGGATCGATGGATGTTTCTCGCCACCCTGGCGCTCATCTGCGTCAGCGTGGTGATGGTGTACAGCGCCTCGGCACTGGTGGCGCTCGAGCGCTTCAAGCAGCCGTACCTGTTCGTGACCAAGCAGGTGATGTGGGTCGCCTTCGGACTGGCGCTGCTGTCGGTGGTGATGCGCGTGGACTACCGCACCTACCGCAACGAACGCCTGATCTGGGCGCTGCTCGGCGTCGTCGGCACACTGCTGGTGGCGGTGCTGTTCTCGCGCGAGGTCAACGGCACCCGCCGCTGGTTCGCCGTGGGCGGCTTCGGCATCCAGCCGTCGGAACTGGCCAAGCTCGCGGCGATCTTCTTCACCGCGCTGATTCTCGAGCGCCGCTGGCAGCGCATCAACGAGGTCGGCTACGCGCTGGCGCCGATCGCGCTGATCACGGCGGGCCTGCTCGGCCTGATCCTGCTCGAGCCCGACTTCGGCACCGCAGTGTCGCTGCTCGCGGTGGTCGGCGTGATGATCTTCGCCGCCGGCCTCAGCTACAGGTACCTGGTCGGCGCGGTGCTGCTGATGGTGCCGGTGCTGGCGATCGTCCTGATCCAGGAGCCCTATCGCGTCAAGCGCCTCATGGCCTTCCTGGATCCGTGGGCGGATCCGCTCGGCGCCGGCTTTCAGATCATCCAGTCGCTGATCGCCGTCGGCACCGGCGGCGTGTTCGGCAAGGGGCTGATGGACGGCAAGCAGAAGCTGTTCTACCTGCCCGGAGCCCCACACCGACTTCATCTACGCGGTGATCGCCGAGGAGACCGGGCTGATCGGAGCGCTCGTCATCCTGGCCTGCTTCGCGGTGATCGCCTGGCGCGGCATGCGCACCTCGATGCGCGCGCCCGACAGCTTCGGCTCGTTTCTCGCCCTCGGCATCACGATGATGCTCGTGCTCCAGGCGTTCGTGAACATCAGCATGGTGCTCGGCATGTTGCCGACCAAGGGCATTCCGCTGCCGCTGGTCAGCGCCGGCGGCTCGTCGCTGCTGATCAACCTGGTCGGCGTGGGCGTGCTGCTGAACATCTCGCAGCACGCCGAAACCGAGACGGGAGCGGTGTGACGGGTGCAGGTCCTGATCGCCGGGGGCGGAACGGGTGGCCATCTCTACCCGGGCATCGCGCTGGCGCGCGAGCTGCAGCGGCGCGATCGGGCGACGGTGGTGACGTTTGTCGGCACGGCGGCGGGGATCGAGTCGAAGGTGATTCCACGCGAGGGCTTTCCGCTGGACGTGATTCGGGTGGCCGGGCTCAAGGGCAAGTCGCGGATGGCGCGGCTGCGCGGGCTGCTGCTGCTGCCGATGGCGGCCGTGGACGCGTGGCGCGTGATCTCGCGGCGGCGGCCCTCGGTGGTGGTCGGCGTCGGCGGCTTCTCGTCGGGGCCGGTGCTCGCGCTGGCGGCGCTGCGCCGCTATCCGACGCTGCTGCTCGAGCAGAACGCCCTGCCCGGCATCACCAACCGGCTGCTGGCGCCGCTCGTGCGAGCCGCGGCGGTGAACTTTCCGGAGGCGCTGCGCTACTTCCCGCGCACCGGCTTCGTCGCCGGCAATCCCGTTCGCGCCGAGTTCTTCGAGCCGTCGGCGGGAGCGCCGCGTGACGGGAGCGTGCAGGTGCTGATCATGGGCGGCTCGCAGGGCGCGCACGCCATCAACATGGCGATGGCGCAGGCGGCGCCGGCGCTGGCGGCGTCGGGCGCCCGGCTCGCCATCACCCATCAGACGGGTGAGCGCGATCTGGCGGCCGTGCGTGAGGCCTACGCCTCGGCGGGGCTGACGGCGCGCGTGGAACCGTTCCTGTACGAGATGGACCGCGAGATGAAGCAGGCCGACGTGGTGGTGGCGCGCGCCGGCGCGACGACGCTGTCGGAACTGGCGGCGTCGGGCCGGCCGGCGATTCTCGTGCCGCTGCCGACCGCCGCCGACGATCACCAGCGCCGCAATGCCGAGGCCTTTGCCCGCATCGGCGGCGCGGTGGTGCTCGAGGAGCGCGGCCTGACCGGCGAGCGCCTGGCCGCCGAGGTGCTGGCGCTGGCGCAGGACCCGGCGCGCCGCGACGGACATGGGCCGCCAGTCGCGCACGCTGGCGCGGCCGGATGCGGCCGAACGGATTGCAGACAAGGTGTACGCGCTTGCTCGGTAAGACGCGGCGCATTCACTTCGTCGGCATCGGCGGCATCGGCATGAGCGGCATTGCCGAACTGCTGGCGAACCTGGGCTACGCCGTGTCGGGATCGGACGCGCGGCGATCGGAGGTGACGGATCGACTGGAGAGTCTGGGCGTGACGGTGCACGTGGGCCATCGAGCCGGCCATGTCGGCGACGCCGACGTCGTCGTGTATTCGTCGGCGGTCAAGGCCGACAACCCCGAGCTGTCGCAGGCCCGCGAGCGCCGCGTGCCGGTGATTCCGCGCGCGGAGATGCTGGCCGAGCTGATGCGGCTGCGCTTCGGCATCGCCGTCGCCGGCGCGCACGGCAAGACCAGCACGACCTCGATGATCGCGCTGGTGCTCGAGCGCGCGGGACTCGACCCGACCGCCGTGATCGGCGGCCGGCTCAGCGCCTTTGGCAGCAACGCCCGGCTCGGCCGCGGCGAGTACATGGTGGTGGAAGCCGACGAGAGCGACCGCTCGTTCCTGAAGCTGTCGCCCTCGATTGCGGTGATGACGAACATCGACCGCGAGCACATGGAGGCGTACGGCAGCTACGCCGAGCTGCAGCAGGCGTTCGTCGACTTCGCCAACAAGGTGCCGTTCTACGGCGCCATCGTGGCCTGCGCCGACGATGCCGAGCTCGGCGAGGTGTCGTCACGCTTCACCCGCCGCACCATCACCTACGGCATCGACGCGCCGGACGCGGAGGTGCGCGCGAGGGACGTGGTGCTCGAAGGCTTCGGCGCGCGGTGCGTCGTGCACCGCCGCCACCCGCACGGCGATGGACCCGCGACGGCCCTCGGTCCGCTCACCCTGCAGGTGCCCGGCCGGCACTCGGTGCT
Source organism: uncultured Acidobacteriota bacterium (assembly GCA_963721715.1). GTDB lineage: Bacteria > Acidobacteriota > Vicinamibacteria > Vicinamibacterales > UBA2999 > VFZN01. The sequence goes on from CAVRKI010000002.1 coordinate 671,867, forward strand.
GAACGCCCTGGCCGCCGTGGCCGTCGGCCTCGAGCTGGAGGTCCCGTTCGAGCGCATCGCCCAGGCCCTGGCCGACTTTCGCGGCGCCGAGCGTCGCTTCCAGCACGTCGGCGTCGTCGACGGCATCACCGTGGTGGACGACTACGGTCACCACCCGACGGAGATCGCGGCGGTGGTGGCCGCCGCGCGCGCGGCCCGGCCCACGCGCCTGGTGATCGCGTTCCAGCCGCATCGCTATACGCGGACGCGCGACCTGATGGACGAGTTCGGCCGCGACGCTGGCCCAGGCCGACGAGGTGGTGCTCACCGACATCTACGCGGCGAGCGAGGATCCGATTCCCGGCGTCACGCTCGAGGCGCTGGCCGCGGCGGTCAACGCCCACCGCGCACACGCCGGTGCACACCGGTCCGGACCGTGGGCGACGCTGCCGGAGGCCGTGGCGCGACTCGCGCGCGCCGGCGACCTGGTGCTCACCCTCGGCGCCGGCTCGATCGGCGGCGTCGCCGTCGAACCTGGTGGCCGCGCTCGAGGCGCGTCGCCTGCAGACGGGAGGGGCCTGACATGCCGCCGGTCGCCGCACCAGCGGACAAGCGCTTCCGCCGCTCGCACGTGAAGCCGTCGGGCAAGCGCTCCTCGTCGCGGCTCCGGCATGCCTGGCTCGTGGTGCGGACCGTGGCCGTGCGTGGCGGTGGTCGTCTACGCCGGCTCGCGCGGAGCGGCGCTCGTCGCCAACGCCACCGCCCTGCAGGTCGGCCACATCATCGTCAGCGGCAACGAGCGGCTGGCCACCGGCGACGTGCTCGCGCTGCTCGATGGGCTGCGCGGCCGCAACATCCTCGGCGTCGACCTGGTCGAGTGGCAGGATCGCCTGCTGTCGTCGCCGTGGGTGGAGGAGGCGACGCTGCGTCGCGTCTTCCCGGCGCACGGTGGAAGTGCGGGTGCGCGAGCGCACGCCGATGGCGATCGGACGCGTCGGCAGCGCGCTGTATCTCGTCGATTCCCACGGCGCCGTCGTGGACGAGTACGGTCCGGCCTACGCCGACCTCGATCTGCCGATCGTCGACGGCCTGGCGCCCAGGGGCAACACGCAGACCGCTCGACGAGGCCCGTGCCGCGCTGGCGGCGCGCGTGATCGGGGAACTGGCTGCGCGACCCGGATCTCGGGGCCAAGGTGTCGCAGATCGACGTCACCGACGCGCACGACGCGGTGGTCATGCTCGAAGGCGACACGACGCTGCTGCGCCTCGGCGAGAGCGACTTCGTCGAGCGCCTGCAGCAGTACCTCGAGCTCGGCGATGCGCTGCGCGAGCGCGTGTCCGCGATTGATTACGTCGATTTGCGCTTTTCTGAACGTTTGTACGTGCGGCCGTCCAAGAGGGCGGCGACGGCGCCGGCGTCGGCGCAGGCACGGCGGTAGGGTGGAACGGAGGCAGCGTGGCACAGCGTGAGCGCTACGTCGTAGGGCTCGACATCGGCACGTCGAAGGTGTGCACGGTGGTCGCGGAGATCGTCGACGAGGGCGGGCTCGACATCATCGGCATCGGCTCGGCGGATTCGAAGGGGCTGAAGCGCGGCGTCGTCGTCAACCTCGAGGCGGCGGTGGAGTCGATCAAGAAGTCGATCGAGGAAGCCGAACTGATGGCGGGCGTCGAGATCGGCTCGGTGCACCTCGGCATCAGCGGGCCGCACATCAAGGGGTTCAACAGCCGGGGCGTGGTCGCGGTCGCGGGCAAGAACCGCGAGGTGACGCGCGAGGACGTGCGCCGGGCGATCGACGCGGCGCGCGCGGTGTCGCTGCCGGCCGGCCGCGAGATCATCCACGTGCTGCCGCAGGACTTCGTCGTCGACGAGCAGGAGGGCATCGGCAACCCGGTGGGCCTGAGCGGCGCCAGGCTGGAAGTGAACGTGCACATCGTCACCGGCAGCCAGGCGGCGACCCAGAACCTGGTGTCCTGCGTCAACCGCGCCGGCGTCCAGGTCTCCGACACGGTGATCAGCCAGCTGGCCGCGGCCGAGGCCGTGCTCACCGACGACGAGAAGTCGCTGGGCGTGGCGATGGTGGACATCGGCGGCGGCACCGCCGACCTCGCGATCTTCGAGCGCGGCAGCCTGTGGCACACCGCGGTGGTGGCGGTGGGCGGGGACCACTTCACCAACGACATCGCGGTCGGGCTGCGCACGCCGATCCCCGAGGCCGAGAAGGTGAAGCGCCGGGTGGGCTGCGCGCTCTCCGGCATGGTGGACGAGGAGGAGACGATCGAGGTGGCCAGTGTCGGTGGCCGCCGGCCGCGGGTCATGGCGCGCCGCATTCTCTCCGACATCCTGCAGCCCAGGGCCGAGGAGTTGTTCCATCTGATCTGGGACGAGATCAGCAAGGCCGGTTACGAGAAGTCGCTCAACTCGGGGCTGGTGCTCACGGGCGGCGGCTCGGTGCTCGAAGGGATGTCGGAGATTGCCGAGCAGATCTTCGATCTGCCCGTCCGGCGGGGGGTGCCCACGGGCGTGGGTGGTCTCGCGGACCACGTCGCGAACCCATCCTACTCGACGGCGGTGGGGCTGGTGCGCTATGCCGAACGGCACCGCGCGCCCGCCGACGACGGCAAGCACGGTGGGTTCATGCGCGTGATGGTCAAGTTGCGAACGGTGTTCAGAGAGTTCTTCTAGGAGGCGCGATGGCGGACCTGTATGACAACGACGCACTGCGGTTGACGCTGGACGAGGCCACCCGCGCGGGCGCGCGCATCAAGGTGGTGGGCGTGGGCGGCGGCGGCAGCAATGCCGTGACGCGCATGGTCCAGGCCGGGCTGTCCGGCGTGGAATTCATCGTCGCCAATACCGACGCGCAGGCACTGCGCGCCAACCCCGCGCCGATCAAGATCCAGATCGGCTCGAAGCTCACCAAGGGGCTGGGCGCGGGCGCCGATCCCAATGTCGGCCGGCAAGCCGCGCTCGAGGACACGGACCTGATCATCCAGGCGATCTCCGGCGCCGACATGGTGTTCGTGACCACCGGCCTCGGCGGCGGCACCGGCACCGGCGCCGCGCCGGTGATTGCCTCGCTCGCCACCGAGCTCGGGGCGCTGACGATCGCGGTGGTGACACGGCCGTTCAAGTTCGAGGGCAAGAAGCGCCAGCGCCAGGCCGAAGAGGGCCTCGACGCGCTGCGGGAGGCCGTCGACACGGTCATCACCATCCCCAACGAGCGGCTGCTCTCGGTCATCGACCGCAGCACCAGCATGCTCGACGCGTTCGTCACCGCCGACGATGTGCTGCGGCAGGCGATTCAGGGCATCTCGGACCTGATCCTGGTGCCCGGCCTCATCAACCTCGACTTCGCCGACGTCAAGACGATCATGTCCGGCATGGGCGTGGCGATGATGGGCACGGCCACCGCGGAAGGCAGCATGCGCGCCACCGACGCCGCCAATCGCGCCATCTCGAGCCCGCTGCTCGAGGACGCCTCGGTGAACGGCGCCCGCGGCGTCATCATCAACGTGACCGGCGGCCCGGACATGTCGCTGATGGAAGTGAACGAAGCGCTGACCATCATCCAGGAAGCCGCGCACGAGGACGCCAACATCATCTTCGGCGCCGTGGTCGATCCGCAGCTGCATGGCCGCGTGAAGATCACCGTGATTGCCACCGGCTTCGACCACGTCAAGGCCGACCGCTCGATCCCGGCCGCCAGCCCGATGCAGACGCCGGTGGACATGACCTCCTACGCGACGCACGCGCGCAGCATCAGCGTGCCCGTCGCTCAGGAGGCGAACGCAGGCTCCCCTCGCGTGATGATCGCCCGTCGTCCTGGTCTGGACCTGTCGTCGAGCCGGCCCCTGCCGAGGGCGGTGGGCCAGTCCAATGGCCTGAACTCGGAGGCCGGGCCGGACGGTGATGCGGACAGCCACTATGACGTGCCGGCCTTCCTGCGGAGAAGCGAAGGCTAGGCCGGTGATACAGTAGAAACAGCCAGGGAACACGCGAGCTGCGGCGACGCCGCAACGCCAGCTCGACGGTTCCCTGGTGTGTTGTTGATGAAAGTCCTGTCCCAGCGCGATTCAGCACAACTCACCCTCTCCCGCGAGGTCGGTCACGTGGTCAAGCCTCACGGCGACCGGCTGCGTGTGGCCCTGTCGTTCCCGAACTCCTACTTCGTTGGCATGTCCAATCTCGGGCTGCAGACGATGTACAAGCTGTTCAATGCGCGGGAAGACACGGTCTGCGAGCGCTTCTTCCTGCCCGCCAAGCAGGAACTGGCCGCGCTGCTCGAGTCCGGTGCGCGGGTGGTGACGCTGGAGTCGCAGACCCCGGTGCGCGATTTCGACGTGATCGCGTTCTCGGTGTCGTTCGAGTGGGACTACACGAACGTCCTGACCTTGTTGCGCCTGGCGGGCATTCCGCTGCGTGCGGCGGATCGTGACTACCGTCACCCGCTGGTCGTGATCGGCGGCGCCGTGACCTTCGTCAACCCCGAACCGCTGGCGATGTTCGCCGACGTGATTGCCGCGGGCGAGGGCGAGTCGCTGGTCGGGCCGCTGGTCGACGCCTGTGGCACCCCATCGAGGAGCGAGACGCTGCGGCGCCTGGCCGCGCAGCGCGGGTTCTACATCCCGTCGTTCTACGACGTGGAGTACAACGCCGACGGCACCATCGCCCGCTACGTGCCGCGCGCCGGGACCGGGGCGCCGCCGACCGTCCGCAAGGCCGCGCTCAAGACCACCGAGGCCTGCGATCCGCCGGCGACCAGCATCTTCACCCCAGACACCGAGTTCGGATCCCGCTTCCTGGTGGAGGTGGTGCGCGGCTGCGCCAACCTGTGCCGCTTCTGCTGGGCCGGCTACAACTACCTGCCGGTGCGCGCCTTCCCGACCGATCGGATCCTGCAGCTGGCGCAGGACGCCCGTCAGCACGCGACCAAGGTCGGCCTGGTCTCCATCGCCCTGTGCGATCACCCCGACATCGAGCACATCCTGCGCAGCATGCAGGGCATGGGGTATTCGATCAGCCCGGCGTCGCTCCGTCTGGACGACCTGACGCCGACCATCGTGACGTTGTTGAAGGAGAGCGGCGAACGGACGTTGACGATTGCGCCCGAGACCGGGTCGGATCGGCTGCGCCGGGTCATCAACAAGACGGTGACCAACGAGGAGATCCTGGCCTCGGCCGAGCTGATCTTCTCCAGCGGCATCGAGAACCTGAAGCTCTATTACATGATCGGGCTTCCCGGCGAAGACGACGAGGACCTGGTCGCGATCCGGGACCTGACCGTCCAGCTGCGCGACGTGATGCTGAAGCACGCCCGCGCTCGCGGCCGCATCGGCCGCATCGTCGGCAGCGTGAACCCGCTGGTGCCGAAGCCGGGCACGGCCTATCAGTGGATGGGGATGGAGGCCACCGACGTCATCGAGCGCAAGATGAAGCGGCTGCGTGGGCTGGTGTCCGACATCGACAACGTCTACTTCAACATCAAGAGCGAGCGGCATTCCTACTACCAGGCGCTGCTGTCGCTTGGCGATCGGCGCATCGCGCCGGCCATCGAGCTCGCCGAACAGAACGGCGGCCAGTGGCGCCGCGCGGTGAACGATGCCGGCCTCGACGGGGATTTCTACATCTACCGCGATCGCTCGAACGACACCGTGCTGCCGTGGGACATCATCGACGGCGGCATGAAGGCGTCGTTCTTCCGCTCGGAGCTCGACAAGAGCAGCCGCGCCGAATGGACGCTGCCGGCCAAGCGATCGAAGGATAGCGCGCGCCTCCTGCCCGTGCTGACGTAGCCTCGTCTTCGTCATCGCTGCTCCTTCACGTCATCTCCTCCTCCTCTCCTCCTCGTCCGCGGCCGATGCCGGTGCCGGGGTGCATCGGCCATCGACATCGACCGCGTCCGCGCGTGCGCCACGCGGGCAGACGCGTGACAGAGGGGCCGCCGTCTGGCGGCAGGCCCGCATCGGTTGGGCACGCGTGATCGGCCCACCCATGGCGCACCGAGAGCCAGCGCGCTAGCGGCACGACAGCAGCCGCCGGCGCCTGGCCAGTCAGCTGGCGACGGCCGCCTGAGCCTCGAAGTCGGCGTAGGCGTGCAGGATGGCGTCGCGCACCTTGTCCTGGCTGGCGTTGTCGGCCATCGGCCGCAGCAGCGCGAAGCTGCGCCGTTCGCCGTTCACGGAATAGGCACGCGCCGGAAACGTGACGTTGCGGCCGGTGCCGGTCCGCCGCTCCCAGACCGCGAAGCCCACCAGCTTCAGGCCTTCCAGTTCCCCGCCATCGAAGTGCAGCTCGGCGTCGGCGAGCTTGCCGGCGGGGCTTCCCTTGTCGTTCGGCGTGATCTTGATCACCATTGATGACACTCCAGTCCGGCGCGGCTCCTGCGCGCGCCCGTTTGCGTTGGTCACAGCCCGTGGGCCTGCGTCAGCACTCTCATCAAGAGCGATGCCAGCGCAAAGGCCCCGTTTTCAGGGCATGATTCGGATCGGGGTCATGCCGAACGACAACTTCCGTTTACGCCCGCAGGCGACGTCACCGCTCACGCCACCGCGCGTCAGCGCCGCATTTCGTTGGGATCGTGAGACTTGGGGGCACGCGCTGCGCTGCGTGCCGTTCGCGGCGAGCGCGCAACATCTGTTTACGTCGAAGCAACTGCGGTTGCCAGCCAACGGAGCGGATGCCGAGACGAGGCAGGCATGGTCAGCCCTGGCGGCATCGATGGGAGTGACGACCGACAAATTGCTGCGCGTGAAGCAGGTTCACGGCAACGTAGTGCGCGTGGTGACGCGCGAGGGCGTGACGGCGGCCACCACATCCGAGAAGCCCGATGGGGACGCGATCGTGTCGAACGCGCCGGGCCTGGTGCTGGCCGTGGTTGTCGCCGATTGTGTGCCGATCCTGCTGGCCGATCGCGATGGTGGCGCGGTGGCAGCGATTCACGCCGGCTGGCGCGGCACCTGCGCCGGGATTGCGACCGCGGCCGTCGAGACCATGCGCCGCACGTTCGGAACGCGGCCGGAGAATCTGGTGGCGGCCATTGGCCCGAGCATCGGTCCCGAGGACTACGTGGTGGGGGAGGCGCCGGTCGAGGCGTTTGCGGCGGCGGGGCACGATCGGGCGTCGCTGGCGCGCTGGTTCAGGCGCGCACCGGCGGCGGATGGATGGCTGCTGGACCTGTGGCGCGCCAACCAGGATCAGCTCGAACGCACCGGCGTGGGTCCGGGCTCGATCTTCAACGCGGGGGTGAGCACCGTAGCCCATCCCGACTGGCTGGAGTCGTTTCGGCGGGATGCCGGGCGCGCCGGCCGCATGGTGGCGATGGTCGCGGCGCCGACCGGGGAGGCTGACTAGGACGTGGCGGGCGGTTCGGAGCCGGAAGTCGCCGTCCCGGTGGCCGGCGGCACGAAGTAGAGAATCCGCTGGCAGGAATCGCACTGCACGATCTCGTCGTTCCGGACGACGGCGCTGAAGACCATCGGCCGCAGGCGCACCTGACAGACGATGCAGCGTTCCTTTTCGGCCCGGGCGATGCCGATGCCGCCCCGGGCGCGTGCCAGCTTGTCGAACAGCGAGACGACGTTGGGACTCATCGTGGCGACGATGCTGGCCCGTTCCGAGGCGCAGGCCTTGACGATGGCTTCGTTCTCGGCGCGTTCGGCGGTAATGGCGCTGCGCTCGGCGGCGACGGCGGCCTCGTCGGTCTTCAGCTGGAGTTCGGCCTGCTTCAAGGTGGCGGCGAACTCATCGGCGCCCATCATGATCTCGAGCACCTTGCTCTCGTGATGATCGATCTCGGCCTTCACCGCCTCCATCTGGTGCTGCATGGCGTGGAATTCGTGATTCGTCTTCACCGCCATCGACTGTTCTTTGTACTTCTCGAGGCGTTGCTGGGAAGCGGCGAGGTCCTTGTCCACCATGCGGCGGGCCGTCTGGTTCTCGGCGATGGCGGCTTTGGCGGTTTCCACTCCTGCCTTGGCGGCGGCGAGCCGGGCATCGAGCGCAGCGATGCGCTCGGGCGCCGATGTCACCACGCGCTGGGCCGTCCCTGAGCGGGTTTCGAGTTCCTGCAGGTGGATGAGGCGTTCGAGGTCAGGCAGCATCAGGCGGAAAGCCCCAGTGAGAGTTCAAAGGTCAAAGGTCAAAGTTCAAAGTGGAACGTTGCTCTGCTGGATTCTACTCCTTGAGACTTCCGGCGGCACATCGGCGTGTGTGACGTGGCCCGACCGCCTTCACCCTTTGAACTGCGACCTCTGAACCTTGACCTCTTGAACTTTGAACTCTCCTCGTCGTCCCCACGAGGAGTGGGCCCACCTGGATTCGAACCAGGGACCAACCAGTTATGAGCCGGCCGCTCTAACCGCTGAGCTATGGGCCCTCGAGTGTGTGACGGACGTCGCGAGTCGGAAGAAAGGGAGTCGGAAGAACCGGAGTGAGGCGGGGTTGGAAGACCGGGATGCCGGGAGCGCCGGAGCCCGGGGTCTCACGACTCCCGAACTCCCGGCTCCCGACTCCCGACACCATGCTTAGGACCGTCCCTCGAGGAATGCGCGCAACTTGCGCGACCGCGACGGGTGGCGCAGCTTGCGCAGCGCCTTGGCCTCGATCTGCCGGATGCGCTCGCGGGTGACGGCGAAGTTCTGGCCGACTTCCTCGAGCGTGTGCTCGCTGCCGTCGCCGACGCCGAACCGCATCTTGATGACCTTCTCCTCGCGAGGGGTGAGGGTCTTCAGCACCGACTCGGTCTGTTCCTTCAGGTCGAGATTGATGACCGCCTCCGACGGCGACACCGCGGTGCGATCCTCGATGAAGTCGCCGAGGTGCGAATCCTCTTCCTCGCCGATCGGGGTCTCGAGCGAGATCGGCTCCTGCGCGATCTTCAGGACCTTGCGGACCTTGGACACCGGGATGTCCATGCGCCGGGCGATCTCCTCCGAGGTGGGCTCGCGGCCGAGCTCCTGCACCAGCGCGCGCGAGGTGCGAATCAGCTTGTTGATGGTCTCGATCATGTGGACCGGGATGCGGATGGTCCGCGCCTGGTCGGCAATCGCGCGGGTGATGGCCTGGCGGATCCACCACGTCGCATAGGTCGAGAACTTGTAGCCGCGGCGGTACTCGAACTTGTCGACGGCCTTCATCAGGCCGATGTTGCCTTCCTGGATCAGGTCCAGGAACTGCAGGCCGCGATTCGTGTACTTCTTGGCGATCGAGACGACGAGACGGAGGTTGGCTTCGACCAGCTCCTTCTTCGCCTGCTCGGCCTGGGCCTCGCCGCGCATGATGACTTCGAGGGTGTGCCGCAGGTGCTCGACGCTCTCCTCGAGGTCGTCGGTCTTCTGCTTGATCTCGGCGGCCAGTTCCTTGCGGCGCTTCTCGAGGTTCTTGCGTTCCTCTTCCTTGAGCTTCGGCTTCCGGGTCTTCGCCGTCAGCGTCTTCTTCATGTTGTCGAGCTCGCGCTGCATCTTCGACACGCGCTCGACGATGTCCTTCACCTCTTCGACGAGGCGGCGCTTCACCGGTTCGGTGAACTCGATCTTGCGGATCAGGCGCGACAGCTCGATCTCCGCGCGCATCTTCTTCCACTTGGCGCGGCGGTACTTCTTCTTGTCGGCCTTGAGCACCACGGCCAGCTTCTCGGCGAGCTTCTCGACCGCCAGCCGCGCCTTGCGCACGCCGTCGACCTCGCGCAGGAACTTCTGCGCGCGCTCCTCGATGCGATCGTCGGTGATCTCCTCGTCGTTGAAGATCACCAGCTCGCGGATGGTGCGCTCGCCGGCCTTCAGCGAGTCGCCCATGCGGATGACCGCCTTGGCGATCGCCGGCATGCGCGAAATCGACTTGATGACCGAGAGCTTGCCCTGCTCGATGCGCTTGGCGATCGCCACTTCACCCTCGCGGGTGAGCAGCGGCACCGTGCCCATCTCGCGCAGGTACATGCGGACCGGGTCGTTGGTCTTGTCGAGGGCGCCGGGCGTGAGGTCGAGCTCGCCGCCGTCCTCGCTCACCGCCGGACCCTCGCCGCGCTCCATGCCTTCGCGCTCGCGGTAGCCCTTGTCGGAATCGACCAGGTCGATCCCGGCGGCCGCGAAAATGCTCATCAGCTCGTCGAGATCTTCCGGCGATGATGTGAGTTCTGCCGGCAGCAGATCGTTCACTTCGTCATAGAGGAGGAAGCCCTTCTCCTTGCCGATGATGATGAGTTGCCGGACTTCGTCGAACCTGTCTTCGAGGGACAAGGGCCCATCCTCCTAGCGAAACGAATAGTGCGTGCCCCCCGAAACCAATAAAAGGGGAGCTATGTATTGTAGCCCGGTTCAGTTGTTCTCGGGCTCGAGCAGCCGGCCCAATTCGAGCTTCTTCTGCAGCAGGGTCAGGAAGTCCGCCCCCTTTTCGCCGTGTTCCTGCAGCCGGTCGATGGCTCGCTGGACCGCCGACAGCTCCCGCTCGAGCCGAAGGCGCTTGATCGACCGCACGGACGACTCGGCGTCGAGGACCGGCGCCGAAGCTTCCGACGCCACCGCTGCCAGCCACTGGGCCTCTGCAGTACTTAGACGCTCCATCAGGGCATTGGGCACATCCGCGACGTCCGCGACCTCGAGATCGCGCGCCATCTGGAGCAGCCCGGCAGAGCTAAGTCCTTCCAGGTCATCGTCTTCCAGCGTCTTTGATCCAGGGCACCACGGTCGCCGGATCGTGGATCAACCCCCACAGCAGGCCCCGCTCCGCGCCACGCAACTGACCCATCAGCGTCGGCACGCGGGCGGCCGGCAGTTCGGTCTTCCTGGCTCCGGCGGCCTTGCGGATTTCGGCCCGCACCACTTCTTCGGTCACTCGCGCCTTGTGCGCCAGCCGGTCGGCGAACTGGTCACGCGTCGCGGGGTCGGGAATGCGCGCCGCCACCCCGAGCATCTTGCGCAGGAATTCACGCCGCGGCTCGTCGCGGGTCAAATCATGCTCCGCTGCCGCGCGGTCCAGCAGGAACTCCAGATAGGGCTTGGAGGTCTTGAGCTGCTGCACGAACCCCTCACGGCCGCGCTTCTGGATGAAGGTGTCGGGATCCTCGCCCGCCGGCAGCCGGACGACGTTGACGTCGAACCCCTCGCCGACCAGCAGCTCCGAGCTCCGCTCGGCCGCGGCCTGTCCAGCCGAGTCCGGGTCGAAGCACAGCACCGCCTTCGGCGCGAAGCGCCGGAGCTGTTGGGCCTGCGCCGTGGTGAGCGCCGTGCCGCAGGTCGCCACCACCGGCAGCCCCGAGCACTGGAAGACCTGGGCGTAGTCGAAGTAGCCCTCGACGATGATGGTGAAGCCGCGTTTGCGGATGTCACCTTTCGTGAGGTTGAGGCCGTAGAGCGTGCGTCCCTTGCTGTAGATGGGGGTTTCCGGGCGAGTTCAGGTACTTCGGCACCTGATCCTTCTCCAGCGCGCGCCCGCCGAACGCGATGATCGACCCGGTGTCCCGCGTAATCGGCACCATCAGCCGGTTCCGGAACCGGTCCACCTCGCTGCCATCGTCCCGGCGCGTGACCAGCCCGCTGGTGATCATCACCGCCGGCGCGAAGCCCGCCTTCAGAAGGTGCTGCCGCAGCGCATCGCGCCCCGGCGGCGCGTACCCAAGCTGCAGCCGCGCGATCGTCTCCTGGGTGAGGCCGCGTTCCTTCTGCAGGTAGTCGCGGATGCGGCCCGCCTGGGGCGACTCGAGCTGCGTCGCGGTAGTAGGCCGCGGCCACTTCGTGAATCTTCAGCAGCGACTCGCGCGCCGCCGCATCGTCGCGGGCGCCGTCGCTCGTTTCCAGGTCCGGCACCGGGATGCCGAACCGCTGCGCCAGTTGCCGCACCGCGTCCTGGAACCCGAGCTGCTCCTTGAGCTCCATGAACTTGAAGACGTCCCCGCCCACGCCGCAGCCGAAGCAGTGGAAGAAGCCGCGGTCCCGATTGACGTTGAACGACGGTGACTTCTCGCCGTGGAACGGGCACAGTCCCTTGTAGCTCGTGCCCGCCTTGCGCAGGGACACGTAGTCCGAGATGACCGTCACGATGTCGGCGGCCGACCGGACTTCGTCGATGAACGTCTGGGGAAACTTCAAATCTGGCGATCTCTTGATGTGGTGAGGTGGTGATCTTAGTCCTTCAACTCCACCACCGTTGCCCCTCCGCCACCCTGATTCTCTGGCGCCGGGGCATACTTTGCCACCAGCGGATGGCCCTTCAGGAACGCCTGCAGGCCGCGGCGCAACTGGCCGGTGCCGTGACCGTGGACGATGCGCAGTTCGCGAAGGTCGGTGACCATCGAGTCGTCGAGGAACCGCGACACGCGGTCGACCGCCTCGTCCACGGTGCAGCCAATCACGTTGATCTCGCTCAGTGAGCCCTCGCGCGTCCGGAGGTCCACGTTCACGCGCACCCGGGACTGCCCGGGAGCGGGCGTGGAGGGGCCACCGAGCACGCGCACGTCCTTCACCTTGGCGCGCATCCGCTTGCCGCGCACGTCCACTTCCACCTGCGAGCCGTGGACCTGGACGACCGTGCCCTCGAGGCCCATGCCTACCGCCACCCTCGAGCCGATGACCAGCGGCCCAGCCGGCGCGGCTTCGGCGGCCGGCTCGGTCGAGGGATGCTTCAGGCTCTCGACGATGCGATCGAGTGCCGCGCGCGCCTCGGCCTTCGCCGCTCCCGACTGGCCGGTGTTCAGCACCGTGCCGACGGCGCGGACGGAGGACGCCTTCTCCACCAGCGCCTCGGACTTTTCCTTCAGCTGATCGATCACATTGTCGATGTCGCGGCGGGCCTGCCGCAGCCGGTCGTCCAGCTTCTCGTTCAACCGTTTCCTGAGCGCCTCTTCGCGCTCGGTGATCTGCCGCTCGCGCTGCTCGATCGCGGCGCGCTGTTCGGCCGCCGCCCGGCGCTCGCGGTCCAGCTTGCCGCGCTCGGCGTCGAGCGCGCGCGCCTGCGCGTCGATGCGGTCGAGGTGCGCCTGAAGACGCTTCTGGTCGTCGCTCAGGAACCCGCGCGCCGCCGCGACGACGGCCAGCGGCATCCCCAGGCGCTGCGCCATCTCGATCGCCAGGCTGCGGCCCGGTGCGCCGTAGATCAGCCGGTAGGTCGGCGCGTAGGTCTGCGGATCGAACGCGAACCCGGCGACGGTGACGCCCTCGGTGGCCGTCCCCCAGGTCTTGACGACGTCGAAGTGGGTGGTCGCGATCAGATGCGCCCCCCGCTGGCGGAAATGGTTCACGAGCGCCGTGGCCAGCGCGCCGCCCTCGTTCGGGTCGGTGCCGGTGCCGACTTCGTCGAGCAGCACCAGCGCCGGCAGATCCAGCGACCGATCCATGGCCACCAGATTGGTGATGTGCGCCGAGAAGGTGCTGAGACTGGCGGCGATGGATTGCTCGTCGCCGATGTCCGCGAACACCGAGTGGAACACCGGCAGCCGTGCGATCACCGCCGGGACGTGCAGGCCCGACTGGGCCATCAGCGCGAACAGGCCCGCGGTCTTCAGGGCCACGGTCTTGCCGCCGGTGTTCGGGCCGGTGATGAGCAGTACTCGGCTGGGCGGTTCCAGCACGATGTCGATCGGGACGGCCTTTTCGAGCAGCGGATGGCGCGCACCGCGCAACTCGAACGAACGGTCCGCCACGAACCTCGGTTCGATGCCTCCCACCCGCGCGGAGTGTCGCGCCCGCGCCTGCAGCACGTCGAGCTCGGTGGCCACGGTCTCCACCGCGCGCAGATCGCCCGGCCGCCGGCGGAAGCGATCGGTCAGCTCGAGCAGGATCCGGAAGATCTCTTCCCGCTCCCGCTCCTCGAGTTCGACGATGTCGTTGTTGATTTCGACGGTGGCGGCCGGCTCGAGGAACAGGCTGGCGCCGCTGCCGGAGCTGCCGTGGACGATGCCCGGCACGTTGCCACGGTGCTCGGCGCGCACCAGCAGCACGTAGCGGCCGTTCCGTTCCGTGATGACCTCGTCCTGCAGGTACTTCGACGTGTCCTTGCCGCGGGCGAACTGTTCGAGCGTGTGGCGCAGCTTCTGGCGCAGCTGCCGCAGGCGATCGCGGATGCCACGGAGCGCGGGGCTGGCGTTGTCGAGCACCTCGCCGGAGACGTCGATGGCATCGCGGACCGCGGTCACCTCGGCCTTGAAGCTGGCCAGCTGGCTGACGATCGCGTTCAGGAGCGGGAACGAACCCTTCGCCGCCTGGATGCCGGCGCGCGACCGCTCGACCGAGTCGACGAACTCCGCCAGCGTGCGGAGTGACAGCGGATCCAGCGGGCGTCCCTCGATGCCAAGCGAGGCCAGCGACTCGACCAGCCCTGGTCCGGCGCGCAGCGGAAAAGCGGAGTTCTGCTCGAAGAACGTCACCGTTTCGCTGGTGCCGTGCTGCAGCGCCACCACGTCGCGCAGCTCGGTCGCCGGCTTTGCCACCTCCAGCCGCGCCCGTCCGAGCGGCGTCAGCGACAGGCCGGCAACGTCGGCGACGATGCGATCGAATTCAAGGGTGCGGACAGCGAACATGAGATGAGCCTCGCTACGCTCGGCAGGGTTTGTGGGCCTCGCTCCGCTCGGTGGGCGGCGCTGTCGCACTGTAGGCCGCCGCTCTCGTTGCGATGTCCGCCTTGCCTACGGTCCGGAGGACTGCCTGCCGAGGGCCCTGCTGCCGACGGCCCGACCAGCCTTAGCGACGCCACGGCGGACGGGCCGCCTTTACAGATGGTTGATCATACTGGCGATGCAGCCGGCGCCGAACCCGTTGTCGATGTTCACCACCGACACCCCGTTCGCGCAGGAGTTCAGCATGCCGAGCAGGGCGGCGACGCCCCCGAAGCTGGCCCCATAGCCGATGCTGGTGGGGACCGCGATCACCGGGACATGGACCATTCCCGCGACCACGCTCGGCAGCGCGCCTTCCATTCCCGCGACGACAACGATGACGCGGGCGGTTTCGAGACGGGAGCGCTCGCGGAGCACCCGGTGGATGCCGGCCACGCCGACGTCGTACAGGCGCTCCACGTCGTTTCCCATCAGCTCCGCGGTCACGGCCGCTTCCTCGGCCACCGGCACGTCGGAGGTGCCCGCCGAGGCGATGGCGATGGTGCCCTTGCCTCGTGGCACCTCGCGTCGCAGGGTGATGGCGCGGGCCAGTTCGTGGTACTCCGCGCCGGGGATGCGGGCTTCGACGGCCTGCCAGGCGGCATGGTCGGCGCGGGTGATCAGCAGCGGATGCCCGCGGCCCACGATCGCCCCGGCGATGGCGGCAATCTGCTCGGGCGTCTTGCCGAGGCCGAGGATGACCTCCGGGAATCCCTGTCGCGTGGCGCGATGGTGATCCACTTTCGCGAACCCGAGATCGGACAAGGGCTCGGACCGGAGCGCCGCCAGCAACGCCCGGTGGGCATCGTCTGCCGATCGGCCGCCATCGCGGACCTCGTCGAGAAGGATACGCAGCTCGTCTGGGCTCATCATCGGTCTATCGTGCCTGTTTTGTTGACTTTAGAGGCTTCGAAGGTACAATGGTTGTTTGAGTTGGCGTGACCAGCTCGGGCCTAGCATGACCCCAATAGAAACGCTCATCCTCGCATCGTACTTCTTCGTTCTGCTCATCCTCGCGGTTTACGGGTGGCACCGGTACTACATGGTCTACCTGTACATGAAGCACAAGGACGAGCAACCGGTGCCTGCCAGGGCATTCGCTGCTCTGCCGGTCATCACGGTTCAGTTGCCCGTCTTCAACGAGATGTACGTGGTCGACCGCCTGATCGACTCGGTGTGCCAGCTGGACTACCCCCGGGATCTCCTTGAAATCCAGGTCCTCGACGACTCGACCGACGAGACCCGGGAGATTGCGGAGCTGGCCGTGCGTCGCCACGCCGCCCATGGGATGGACATCAAGTACCTGCACCGGACCGACCGCGCCGGCTACAAGGCCGGCGCTCTGGACGAGGGCCTGAAGGTGGCGCGAGGCCAGTTCGTGGCCATCTTCGACGCCGATTTCATGCCGAAGTCCGACTTCCTGATGCGGATGGTCCACTACTTCACCGATCCCAAGGTGGGGATGGTGCAGGCGCGCTGGGGGCACATCAACCAGGACTACTCGCTGCTGACCAAGATCCAGAGCATCCTGCTCGACGCGCACTTCGTGCTCGAGCACGGTTCGCGTAACCGCGGCGGCTGCTTCTTCAACTTCAACGGCACCGCCGGCATGTGGCGCCGCGAGGCCATCGCCGACGGCGGTGGCTGGCAGCACGACACGCTGACTGAAGACCTCGATCTCAGCTACCGCACGCAGTTGCGTGGCTGGCAGTTCGTGTTCGTCCAGGACCATGTCGCTCCGGCCGAACTGCCCGTCGAGATGAACGCGTTCAAGTCGCAGCAGCACCGCTGGGCGAAAGGCTCCATTCAGACCTTCCTCAAGCTGATGCCGCGCATCCTGCGGTCCAACCAGCCGATGAAGGTGAAGGTCGAAGCCTTCTTCCACCTGTCGGCGAACCTGAACTACCCGCTGATGTGCGTCCTGTCCGTGCTGATGGCGCCCTCGATGATCATCCGCTACAACATGGGGTGGTACGAGATGATGCTCATCGACATCCCGCTGTTCTTCGCGGCAACGGCGTCGGTGGCCAACTTCTACATGGTCTCGCAGCGCGAGGTCTACCCGGACACCTGGACCGACCGCCTGAAGTACCTGCCTTTCCTGATGTCGATCGGCATCGGCCTGGCCGTGAACAACACCCGCGCGGTGTTCGAGGCCCTGTTCCACAAGCCCAGCGAGTTCGCGCGCACGCCGAAGTACGGGTCGAAGGCCGCGCCGACGACTGGGCCACCAAGAAGTACCGCCAGACGGTGGCCGTTCAGCCGCTGATCGAGGTGGCGCTGGGCCTCTACTTCACCGCGACGCTCTTCTACGCGCTCGCCAATGGCATCTACGGCACGGTGCCGTTCCTGATGCTCTTCCAGGTGGGTTTCCTCTACACCGGCCTGCTCTCGCTCTTCCAGCAGTTCGGCGGCGACACGGTGGTCGAGGTCGCGCAGGGCAAGGAAGCGTAAAAGAAAGTTCAAGAGTTCAAAGTCCAAGGACTGGGCGGCCTCTCGGGGCCGCCCTTTTGCGTTCCCAGCGAGCTGGTTGTCGACCGCTTGCACGGTTCCCGCCGGCGCGGCGGCGTCTCCCTCACAATCGCAGGAGGGCGTGCCAGTGGCCGAGGCGTCTGGTCCTCGCGGCAAATCAGCCCGCGACACCGCCCAGCTGAGGCGGCGTGAACCCGCCCCTGATCGCAGGATCTGCAACGTTTTTGCGGTGATCGTGCCAGGCCCCAACCCCGCCTGTTAAGATCCCCCCATGTCCGCCGACGTCAAACCCAAGGCCGGTCTCGAAGACATTGTTGCCACCTCGTCCCGCATCTGCTTCCTCGACGGCGATCGGGGCGTGCTGGCCTATTGCGGATACGACATCCACGATCTCGCCCGGAACGCCACGTTCGAGGAAACCTGCTTCCTGCTCTGGCATGGCCGCCTGCCCAGCCGCGCGGAACTGGGCGACCTGCAGTCGCAACTGGCCGCCGCGCGCGCGCTGCCCGAGTCGATCATCCGGCTGATGAAGATGCTGCCGCCCTCGGACGGCATGGACGCGCTCCGCACGCTCACCTCGGCCCTCGGCCACTACGATCCGGACGCCTCGGACAATTCGCCGGCCGCCTCCTACCGCAAGGCCGTGCGCCTGACCGCGCAGATCGCCAGCCTGGTGGCCACCTGGGGCCGCATGCAGCAGGGAGGCGGTCCGATTGCGCCAGATCCGGCGATGGGCCACGCCGCCAACTTCCTCTACATGCTGTTCGGCAACCGGCCGAACGCGACTGCGGTCCGGGCGATGGACATCGCCCTCACGCTGCACGCGGACCACGAGCTGAACGCCTCGACCTTTGCCGCCCGCGTCGCCGCCGCCACCCTCACCGACATGCACTCGGCGATCGTCGCCGGCATCTGCGCCCTGAAAGGGCCGCTGCACGGCGGCGCCAACGCCGAAGTGATGAAGATGCTGATCGAGATCGGGCAGGACGCGCCGGGCGAGCGCATCGACGCCTTCGTGAAGGGCAAGTTCGCGCGCAAGGAGAAGATCTCCGGCTTCGGCCACCGCGTGTATCACACCGAGGATCCGCGCGCCACGCACCTGCGCCAGATGTCGAAACAGCTCGGGCAGCAGGCCGGCAACCTGCGCTGGTTCGAGATGTCGGAGCGGATCGAGGCCCTCGTCAAGTCGGAGAAGAAGCTCTACCCGAACGTCGACTTCTACTCGGCGTCGATGTACTACACGATGGGTATCGCCATCGATCTCTACACGCCGATCTTCGCCGTCAGCCGCATCTCCGGCTGGACCGCGCACGTGCTCGAGCAGCTCGCCAACAACCGCCTGATCCGCCCGCGAGCCGACTACACCGGACCGACCTACCCGCAGACCTGGCTGCCAGTCGAGCAGCGATGAGCGCCGCGGGGCTGTCATGACCGAGTCCCTCGCGCGTTCCGCATCGCCGCGGCCGACGCTCCTGTGCATCGACGACGATGCCATGGTGCACCGGATCGTGCAGCACCTGGTCGATGGCTTCCGCTACTCGCGCTACGACTGCGACTTCGCCTCGTCCTACGAGGACGGCCTGGTCAAGCTCGTCAACGGGTCGCATGCCGCATGCCTGCTCGACTACCAGCTCGACGAGCGCAACGGTATCGAGCTGCTGCGGGAAGCGCGGCGCGTGAACCCCGACACGCCGGTGATCATGATCACCTCGTCGGAATCCGACGAGGTCGACATCGCCGCGGCCGAAACGGGCGCGGTGGACTTCCTGCTCAAGTCGGAACTGACGCCGCCGATGCTCGAACGCGCGGTTCGGTATGCCGTGAAGCTGGGCGCGAGCCTGCAGCAGCTGCGGGCGCTCGCCCTGAGGGACGAGCTGACCGGTCTGCTGAATCGCCGTGAGCTGCAGAACCTGCTGCAGAACGAGTGGATGCGTTCGGTGCGCTTCCGCCGGCCGTTCTCCGTCGGCCTCGCCGACATCGACTTCTTCAAGCGCGTGAACGACGGCCACGGCCACATGGTGGGCGACCGCGTCATCTGCCACGTCGCCGAGGTGCTCACCTCCACGCTGCGCCGGCTCGATCGCGTGGCCCGGTTCGGCGGCGAGGAGTTCGCCATCCTGATGCCGGAGACGGGTCGGCGCGAGGCGGTGATCGCCATGGATCGCGTGCGGGCGGCACTGGCGCTGGCGCCGTGCATCATCTCCGAACAGAACCTGACGATTCCGGTGACGCTCAGCTTTGGGGTAGCGGTCTCGCTCGAGGACGCCGAGAGCGCGGACGGCCTGCTGGCGGCGGCGGACAAGCGGCTGTACGACGCCAAGAACGGCGGCCGCGACCGCGTCTGCGTCGAGGGCTGACCCCCTAACCGCATGCGCGCGCCAGCCACCCTCCTCGGCGTCCCCTGGGACGCCTCCTCCTCGTTCCAGCGCGGCCCGGCCGAGGCACCGCCGCTGATTCGCCAGGCACTGTGGTCGCCGTCCAGCAATACCTGGAACGAGCGCGGGCAGGATGTGTCCCGATCGGATCTGCTGCAGGACGGCGGCGATCTGACCCTTCCAGAAGATGGCGCCGAGGCGCGCGCGTTGATCGAGGCGCGCGTGCGCACGCTGCTGGACGAGGGGCGCGCGCCGCTGGTCCTCGGCGGCGACCACTCCATCACCTATCCGGTGCTGCGGGCCTGGCGCGGGCGTGAGCCGGCGCTGACAGTGCTGCACTTCGACGCGCACTCCGACCTCTACGACGACTTCGAAGGCGATCGCTACTCGCACGCCTGTCCGTTCGCGCGGGCGCTGGAAGACGGGCTGATGGTGCGGCTGGTGCAGGTGGGCATCCGCTGCATGACGGCGCATCTGCGGGCGCAGGTGGCGCGCTTCGGCGTCGAGGTCTACGCCGCCAGCCGCTGGCGCGAGGCGACCGGCGTGATCGCCGGCCTCCACGGGCCGGTCTACATCTCGCTCGATCTGGATGTCCTGGAGCCGATGCTCGCGCCCGGGTTGTCGCACCCGGAGCCCGGCGGCCTGTCGGTGCGCGAGGTCACCGATCTGATCGGCGCCGTCCGCGCGCCGGTGGTGGGTGCTGATGTCGTCGAGTACAACCCGAGGAACGATGTGCGCGATCTCACCGCGCGCGTGGCGGCGAAGTTTGTGAAGGAGCTGGTCGGCGCCGGCGCGAGCGGCGCCGGGATCTGAACCCCGGCGCGCGCTCACGGCCGCGCTGCTGTCACTGCACTTTCAGACGCCAGATTCCCTGCCCGTGCGTGGCGGCGTAGAGGACGCCGCGCTCCGGAACGTAGACCAGATCCGCCACGGTCACGTTGGGCAGCCCGGCCGCCGTCATGTGCCACACCGGCGAATTCTTCTGTTTCTGCACCACGCCGAAGTCGTTGCCCACATACAGCGTGCCCTTGGGGCTGACGATGATCGAGGTGGCCGGGATGTCGCCGTAGCCGTTGTTCTTCTGGCCGTCGAGGTTGGTGAACGTGACGGTGCCGCCTCCGCCGCTGGGGGTGTAGCGGATCTCGAACACGTGCCCGGGAGTGTCTGGGGTCTTCGCGTTGAAGCCGCTGTAGGTAATCCAGGCGTGGTTCGAGTCCTCGGGGTCCACGAAGATGGACGTCGGGTAACGCGGCGGATCGTTCGTCGCGAGGCTGTCGAGGCGCGTGAATTGCACCGAGGCCGGGTCGGCGGCATCCGCATTGGTCGAGATGAAGACACGGCCCACGCTGGTGGCCACCCACAGCGTGGAGGTATCGTTCTTGCCCCGCTCGACCACCGAGACGTGGCCCCCGACGCGGTCGGCGCCGAACCCGGTCTGCGTCATTCGTCCCGGAAACCCGGGGTTGCCGAGTGGCTGGAAGCTGTCGCAGATGTCGATCAAGGGCTGGTAGACACCGTTCCCGTCGATGTCGCCGTTACCGGTCCACACGTTGCAGGCCTGGAGTACCGCGGCTTCCGGAAACGCCGGATTCAGCCCGTGATTGGTGGCGCGGAAGACGTGCTCCCGGCCGTGCCAGATCCAACCCGGCTGGACCGGATCGGTGATCGCGTTGCCGATGAACGGCACCCCTTCGTTGCCATAGGACACGAACAGCGTGTCGGAGATCCACGTGACGTCGGTCTGGTTCTGCGGCGTGAAGCTGACCTCGAGCTGACCCTGCTGCCAGGCGGTGAGGCGGAACGACGGATTGCCGCCCAGCGCATCGTAGGCGTTGTGGCCGCCGTCGGCGATGTTGGTGTTCAGCCAGGTGGTCCCGCCCACGGTTTCCCACGACCCGTTGTCCTGGGTGCCGCCGCTGATGATGTCGGGGTTCGCCTTGTTGTAGTCGACCTGGTAGAAGTGCAGTGTCCGCAGGCCGTTGTTGATGGCCTGCAGCCGCTCAGGGATGCGCGCGAGCACGAGCTGGCAGAACGCCAGGCGCAAGGCGTTGGTAATCTGCTTGACGCCCGCGCAGTCGCCGGAGTCGTCCACGAAGTTGCCGTTCGAGCGGATGATGCCGCCGTCCCCAAGGTCGAAGAACTGCCGCCAGTTGCCGGGGTTGGTGACGAGCGCGTGATGATCGGGATGCGCCTGCACCGGGTAGATAGTCGTCGGACGCGTCCTCCGTCATATCGGTGAAGTGCACGCCGGCGTTGGTGGAGAGCAGGATGCCGCGGCCATTCGAGCGGCCCGCGACGTAGTCGTTCTCGTTGTACTCGTAGTCGCCACCCAGATACACCGTGTCCGGGCCCGCGCCGGGCGGCACGTAGACGTAGTTGTCGTAGGAGCACTGCCCGTCGCAGTAGCCGAAGCTGGAGTAGCCGGCGGCATTCGCGACGTTGTTGCTCGTCAGGTCGGTCCAGCTCGCGGCCACGGCGGCCGCACCGGCGAGACGGACCGCGTCGTTGCGACGGAAGCGCGCGAAGACGCCGCCGCCGCCGACGCCGACGTACATCCGCGTCTCGTCGCCGACTGCCACCACGTCGAACTCCGCGCGTTCGGTGGTGCTCGTCGCGACGCCGATGAGCGGCATGATCTGCTCCCACGTGGTTCCGAGGTCGCGTGACCGCCAGATGCCGCGCGAGAAGAACGACACGTAGACGGTGTTGGGATCGACCGGATCGAACATGACGCGGCGCGCCCCGCGTGGGCCGCACGGAGTCTGGTTCAGCGCTACCTGATCGGGCGTGGACGCGGTGCACAGCGCCGGGGCGCCCTGGTTGACCAGTTGCCAGCTGCTGCCGCCATTCAGCGAGCGATACAGGCCGAAATGCGGGGCGCCCGGGATCAAGGCATCCACGCCGCCGCAGCACGTGTTCGACACGCCGAGGACGCCGCGGCCAGACGCGGCGAAGATCACCTGAGAGTTGCCCGGCTGCACCGCGATGGAGCCCACGGCGCGGCCGGCGAACTGCGCCGTCCCGTAGGGACCACGCCAGGACTTGCCGCCGTTCGTGCTCTTGTAGAGCCCGACGCCGGCGGTGCAGCCGCTGCCACAGGCGTTCGGCTCGCCGGTGCCGGCCCAGAGGGTGTTCGACGCCGGATCGTTCGGGTCGAGCGTCAGCTCGGCGACGTTGTTGTGCTCGAAGGTGTGCGATTGGAACTCCCACGCCGGTTCCGGCGCCAGCGCATCGCTGGTCATCCAGACCCCGCCGTTGGCGTTGGCCAGCCACAGGCGGCAGTCCCCCGCCACGCAGTCCGGATCGATCGCGGCGGCGATGGTGCGGCCGCTGAAGTTCTCGGTGCCGGCGTTGTAGACGGACCGGTCCCGGAACTCGTTCTCCGCCGACAGCCCGTTCACCGGCCCCAGCGGCGTCCAGGCGCCGCCGCCGACCGCGGGCCTCGCCTTCAGGCCACGCCAGTCGTTACGCGCACCGGCGAAGGCGGCGAAGGGAATGTCGAGTCCCGGCGTCGCGTGCTCGATCCAGTCCTGCACGCCAGGGCCGCCGCCGCCTTCCGCGTACAGACTGGCCGCGCCAGGCGAATAGGTGGCCATGGCCGCGAACTTACGGGCGAGGCCGACCGGCAGCTTCTTCAGCCGGCCCTGTGACTCGATCGCCGAATCGGCTGGAGCCACCGGGGCAGGCCGATCGGTGGCGAGGGGGAAACAAGTGCCGTCAGGGCGACGGCCAAGGCGCCAACGTAGAGCCGCGTCTGCATGCGTTCTCTCCTTCAGGCGAGGGCGGTGTTTGACGGAAAGGAGAGGTGTATACCTTTCCGCAAGCCCAGGTCAACTGGGGACGGGCCGGTGCGCCGGGCGTCGAGGCCGCGCGGCGACGAATCAGCGCGCCACGCCCGCGGCGCGGAGCTGCTCCACTTCATCCGGACTGTAGCCGGCCGCCAGCAGCACATCGTCGGTGTGTTCGCCAAGCATGGGCGCGCGGCGCCTCGGATCGAGCGGCGTGGCCGACAGCTTCAGCGGCGTCCCGATCATCCGAGTGTCGCCCATGATCGGATGCGGCACGGTGATGGACATCTCGCGCGCCTGCGCCTGTGGATGCGCGAACGCCTCGGCGTAGTCGAGGATCGGCCCGCCCGGCACGCCCGCGGCCTCCAGCCGCGCTAGCCACACGTCGCGCGATGCGGTGCTGGTGACCGCTTCGATGAGTGCTGACAGCGTGGCGCGATTGGCCACACGCGTGCTGGCGGTGGCGAAGCGCTCGTCCGTCGTCCATTCGGGGTGACCCAGCGTTGCCGCAAACCTCGCGAACGAGCGATCGTTGGCGGCCCCGACGTTGATGAATCCGTCGGTGCAGCGGAACGCCTGATACGGGGCCACCATCCGGTGCGCGGAGCCGAGCCGGGTCGGGATGCCGCGTCCGGAGAAGTACTCGGTCGCTTCCCACACCGACAGTGCCAGCCCGGCTTCGAACAACGACGTATCGATGTGCTGACCACGGCCGGAAGACGTCCGCCAGTGGAGCGCCGCCAGGATGCCGCTCAGCGCGAACAGTCCCGCGCCGAGGTCGGTGACGGGGATGCCGGCCTTCACCGGCGGGCCATCGGGCTCTCCCGTCACCGACATGATGCCGGACATGCCCTGGGCCACCAGATCGAAGCCGCCCTTTGAGGCTTCGGGCCCGGTCTGACCGAAGCCCGAGATGGAGGCGTAGATCAGCCGCGGGTTCTCGAGTGAGAGCCGTGGGTAGTCGAGGCCCAGCCGCGCCATCACGCCGGGCCTGAAATTCTCGATGAGAATGTCGGCGGAGCGCGCCAGCCGGGTGAAGACGTCACGGCCCGCCTGCTGCGACAGGTCGAGGACCATTCCGAGCTTGCCGCGATTGACGGCGCCGAACGCCGCGCTGTCGCCGCCGCGGGCGCCGGCCATGGCGCGGGTGGAATCGCCGTCGGGCGGTTCCACTTTGATGACCCGCGCGCCCATGTCGGCCAGTAACATCGCGCAGTAGGGCCCGGCCATCACCTGGGTCGCATCGAGAACGACTATGCCGTCGAGCAACGTAGCCTGGGACATCAGCGGTTCGGTTGGAATCCTGACCTTCACTCGGCCTCACGCGCGCAACGCGCTGACGTGGGACATGTACGAGGCGCTCGATCGCGCCTGCGCAGAGGCCAGCGCCGGCGCCGGTCTGCGTGCGCTCATCATACGCGGCTCGGGCGGTTCGTTCGCGGCTGGCACCGACATCGCCCAGTTCGCCGGCTTCACCACGGGGGCGGACGGGGTTGCCTACGAGCGGCGGCTGGACCGGATGATCGACACGCTCGAGCGCGTGCCGGTGCCGACCATCGCCGAGGTGGACGGCGTGGCCGCGGGCGGCGGCTGCCTGATCGCGCTCGCCTGCGACATCCGGGTCTGTTCGCCGCGCGCGCGGTTCGGCATTCCGGTGTCACGCACGCTGGGCAACTGCCTGTCGATGGCCAATACCGTACGGCTGCTGGAGCTGGTCGGCCCGGCGCGCCTCCGCGACTTGATGCTGACCGGGCGGCTGGTGGACGCGCCGGAGGCCCTCGCGCTCGGCTTCGCGACGCGCATCGTCGAAGCCGACGCGCTCTCAGCGCACGTGACCGAACTGGCCGGCGAACTGGCCACGCGCGCGCCGAGTACGGTGACGGCCACCAAGGCGATGCTGACGCGACTGCGCGAGTTCCGCACGCCGCCCGAGGGGTCTGCTGACGACATCATCGCCGCGTGTTACGGCAGCGACGACTTCCGCGAGGGCGTCGCCGCGTTCAACGACGGCCGGCCACCGAGGTGGGGCCTGGCACGATACCGCCCGAAATGACGGCGTTTCTGCCACCTTGGCAGAAACTGCCGCCAATTTCGGGCGATCGTGCCAGGCCCCAACCCGTCAGAACATCATCCAGCAGATCAACGCCCCGATCACCGTCATCGAGAGGCCCCACGCGAGCAGCTGATTGAACAGCTTGCGCGGGTCTTCACCGGCCGGCAGCGCGGCGATGCAGAGTGCGCCGATCGTCGAGAGCGGAGAGAGATCGACGAGATGGCCGCCCACCATCATCGCCGAGGCGATGCCGAGCGGGTCGCCGCCGCCCAGCCGCTCCACCAGCCCGGGAATGGTCGGCAGGAACGCGGGCAGCACCACGCCCGAGGTGCTGCTGTAGACCGAGACGACGCCGGTCACCAGCGCGACGATGCCGGTGACCGTGGACGGCGTCGAGATGCGGGCGAGCAGATCGGAGAAGAGCGCCATCCCCTGGGTCTTCTCCAGCACCCCGATCAGCACGGTGACGCCGCAGACCATCAGCACCACGCCCCACGGCATCTTGCGGATCGCCTCCTTCTCGTCCGCGGCGCCGGCCAGCGACAGCACCGCGGCGCCGGTGAGCGCCGCCATGCCGACCTGCAGATCCCAGCCGATCACGCCGGCGACGAGCGCGACGAGAATTCCGAGCGTCAGCCAGTGCACGGGCGAGAACGGTTCGAGCTTCACCGCCTGGGTCTCGCTGATCTCCTTCGAGCCCTTCCGGAACAGCCCGGCGCCGCCGAAAATCAGGTAGGCCACGAGCGTCACGGCGATGTGCGCCATCAGGTTGTTGGTGTAGGTCGCGAACTCGACGCCGGGCATGCCGATGCGGTCCATGATGCCGTTGACGATCACGCCGGTCGGCGCGAACGGCGACAGCGCGCCGGCCTGGGCGCCGTTGCCCACCATCAGCGCCATCAGGAACGGGGGAACCGCGGCCTGTGCGCCCACCGCCATCGCCATCGGCGCCAGAATCGCCGTCGTCGAGATGTTGCCGGGGCCGATGCTGGAGAGCAGCACCGCCACCGCGAAGAACATCAGCGGAATCAGGCCGGCATTGCCGCGGCAGATGTGGACCGCGCGCGCCGCCAGGCGTTCGAGCGTGCCGTTGGCGGAGGCCATGCCGAAGAGCAGCGTCACCCCGGCCAGCGTCAGGAACAGCTGCACCGGGAAGGTGGCGATCACCGAGTTGAGCGGCATGCCGCCGAGGTAGACGCCGACGATCCACGCGAGCGCGAGCGACACCACGCCGACGTTCACCTTGGTCAGCATGCTCAGCGTGACGGCGGCGGCGAGCGCGATGAGAGAGATCCACGCAAGACTCATGCTCTAGGGCTCCTCGAGAAGAGATCGGATCAGGACGGCGGGATGCGTGGCCTGCACACCGGTGAAATGCGCCACCTGGTGCCGGCACGAGGTGCCCGCCGCGGCCAGCACCCCGCCTGGCGGCAGGGTGCGAGCGGCCGGCAGCAGCTTGCGCTCGCCGATCGCCTGTGACACGTCGTAATGCTCGCGGCTGTAGCCAAACGATCCCGCCATCCCGCAGCAGCCGGCATCGAGGTCGGTGACGGTGGCTCCCGGGATGCGGCGAAGCAGCGCCGCCGCAGAGGCGCCGAGGCCCATCGAGCGCTGGTGACAGTGCACGTGCAGCAGGATGTCAGGCGGACCGACGGCCAGCGGCAGCGTCGCTCGCCCGGCGTCGACCTCGCGCTCCAGATACTCCTCGAACAGCACGGCGTGGCGGGCGACGACCTGGGCCTTGTCGCGCAGCGATCCCGCGAGCAGGTCGGGGGCATCCTCCTTCACCGCCGAGAGGCAGCTGGGCTCCACGAACACGATCGACTGACCACGCGACGCGCGCGGGAACAGCGCCGCGACGTTGCGGGCCGCCAGGTCGCGGGCCTCGCGCAACAGGCCCTGCGAGATGAGTGGCCGTCCACAGCACACATGCGGCGCCAACGACGCGCCAATGCCGGCGCGGTCCAGCACCTCGAACGCGGCCACGCCAATCTCCGGCTCGACATGCGAGGTGAAGGTGTCGGCGAACAGCACGGCGCGGGGGTTCGGCGTGCGCGCCCGCACGCCGTTCAGCCGGTGGCGCAGCGTGCGCCGCGCCCACTGCGGCGGCAACCGGCGGCGATCGATGCCCAGCATCGACTCGCCCAACCATCGTCCCAGGGCGCTGGCCGAGACCGCGTTCACGATCGGGGCGAAGCGGCTGCCCCATCCCGCGAGTTCGTTGATACGCCCGAAGGCCTGCACCTTGAGCGGCGTCCCGTGGCGCTCCCAGTAGCCGGCCAGGAACTCGCTCTTGTAGCGGGCGACGTCCACCCCCACCGGGCACTCGCTCTTGCAGGCGCGGCATTCCAGGCACAGGTCGAGCACCGCGTGCACGCCGTCGTCGTCGAGCCCGGCCTCCGCCAGCCGGCCGCTGGTCGCCAGCCGCAGCACGTTGGCACGGCCACGGGTGGAATGCGCTTCCTCGCGCGTCACCATGAACGACGGACACATCGTGCCGTCACGCGTCTTGCGGCACGCGCCGACGCCGCTGCACATCTCCACCGCGCGGCCGAAGCCGCCGAACGGCGAGTAGTCGAAGAACGTGACCGGATTGGGCGTCTGGTAGCCGGCACCGTAGCGCAGGTGCGAGGTGATCGGCGGCGTATCGACAATGCGCCCGGGGTTGAAGAGCCCCTGGGGGTCGAAGGTCCGCTTCACGGTGCGGAACGCCTGATACAGCTCCGTTCCGAACATCTGCTCGTTGAAGGCGCCGCGCACCAGGCCATCGCCGTGCTCGCCGGAGAGCGAGCCGCCGTACTCGAGGACCAGCTCCGCGACATCACGGGCGATCGACTCGAACCGGGCGACGCCGTCGGCGGTCTTCAGGTCGATGACCGGCCGCACGTGCAGGCACCCGACCGAGGCATGGGCGTAGATGCCGGCGGCGGTCTGATGCCGTTCGAGCACGCGCAGGAATCGCGCGATGTAGGCGCGCAGATGCTCGGGCGCGACGGCCGTATCCTCGACGAACGACACCGCCTTGCCGTCGCCCCTCATCGCCATCGACAGCCCGAGGGCGGCCTCGCGCAGGCTCCACACCTTGGCCTGAGCGCTGGCGTCGGTCAGGGCGCGCGTGCGGCACGCCACGCCGCCCGCCCGCAGGTCGCGCTCGAGCGCCGCCAGCCGCGGCGGCAGCTCGTCGGCGTGATCCGCGTAGAACTCGATGCACAGCAGCGCCGAGCCGTCGCGCTGGACGATGGTCCGGCGGAGCGCGTCGAGTCCGGCGTTGTCGCGCGTGTGCCGGAGGATGAAGTCGTCCATCACTTCCACGGCGGCGGGGCCGTGGCGGAGCACCAGCGGCGTCGCGCCAAGCGCGTCGAGCAGATCGTCGAACTCCGCCGTCAGCAGCGCTTTGGCCTTCGGCAGCGGCACCAGGCCCACCGTGGCTTCGACGACGAAGCCCAGCGTGCCTTCGGAGCCGACGATGATGCGGGAGAGATCCACGGGCTGAAGAGAGTCGACGAAGGCGTCGAGGTTGTAGCCGCCGACGCGCCGCAACAGCTTGGGGAAGCGACGGTCGATCTCGGCCGCGTGCGTCTGGGCCAACGCGGGAATCGCCCGGTACGCGTCACCTTCGATGCCGACGGCCTCCCGGGCCGCGGCCAGTTCCGCCGTCCCGGTGGGGCGCAGGTGCGCCACGCGCGCATCGGCCAGGACGACGTGCAGATCGCGCACGTGGTCGATGGTCTTGCCGTAGATCACCGAGCGCGCGCCGCTCGAATTGTTCGCGATCATGCCGCCGACCGTGGCGCGACTGGACGACGACACGTCAGGTGCGAAACGGAGATGGTGCGGCTTGAGCGCGGCGTTGAGGTCATCGAGCACCACGCCGGGCTGCACGCGGGCGGTCCGCGCCTCGGGATCGATCGCGAGGATGCGGTTGAGGTACTTCGAGGTGTCGAGCACCAGCCCCGCGCCGATCGCCTGGCCGGCCTGCGAGGTGCCGCCGCCGCGGGCCGTGATCGGCACGCCGTGCCGCGCGGCCAGCTGCACGGTCCGCACCACGTCCTCAGCGGAGCGGGGCACGACGACGCCCAGCGGTTCGATCTGGTAGACGCTGGCGTCGGTTGAATACAACGCTCGCGAGGCGGCGTCGAACCGCACCTCGCCGTCGAGCAGCGCCTGGAGTTCGTGTCTGAGAGATGGGGAGGCTAAAGGCATCGCACGAAGCCGTCCGGGGCGATCGGGCCTTCAGAAAGCTCGCCAATTGTATGACGGGTTGGCGAAGGCCCTGGCGGCGAGGTGTACTATCGAGCGTGACTGGTCGGGCCCTGACGTGATCTCACCCGCGTTGAAGTCTCTCCTCGAGCGGCTCGGGCTGCTGCGCCCCACGTTCGCGCTCCTCTCCCGATTTCGGTCCGTGCGGCTGGCGGCATCGGCATCGGCCCTGCCACCGGAGTTCGATGACGGGCTGCCCATCCCACCGGCGCACCTGCTCATCGGCATCGGTGGGGCCACCACACCAGCGGCCTATCTCCACGGCGGCGTCGTGGTGGCCACGGCCATCCGGGCGATCCTGGAGGACCACGGCATTTCAGCGGCCGAGGCCACTGCCGTGCTGGACTTCGGCTGCGGGTGTGGCCGGGTGCTGCGCAGACTGAGGGATCTCGCCCCCGCGGTCCAACTTCACGGCACCGATTACGAGCGCGCGCCGATCGAGTGGTGCCGCCGGCACCTGCCGTTCGCGAGCTTCGCCGTCAACCAGCTCTCGCCGCCGCTGCAGTACGCCGATGGCACGTTCGGGCTCGCATACTCGTTCTCGGTGTTCACCCACCTGCCCGACGATCTTCAGGTCGCCTGGTCCGCGGAACTGAGGCGTGTCGTGAAACCAGGCGGGCACGCCGTGATTACCGTGCATTCGGACCGTGAATCCGGCACGCTCAGTGCCGAGGAGCGCCGGCGCTTCGACGCCGGGGAACTGGTGGTCCGATACGGTTCGGTCGCGGGCTCGAATCTGTGCGCGGTGTTCCACCCGGTCGCGTACATCGAGCGAACGCTCGCCCACGGGTGGGACCTCCTGGCGATCCGCGCGAGCGACGCCGGGCAGACGCTGGTACTGCTGCGGAAACCGTGACCGCCGGGCGGATCAGCGGGCGAGCGCCTCGCGCACCGCGCGAACGACCTGGTCGTCGGACGGGAAACCGGTCCTGCTCTTCTCCGCGACGACGTCTTCGTCCACGCGCACGGAGAACTCGCTGCGGGCGCCTTCGACCACGGCTGGGTCGACCCCCGTCGCTGCCTTGATGAGCGCGGCCACACGGGTCGCGCGGGGCAGGTAGTTTCAGACGCGGCAGTAGCGGATTTCGACGTGGTGCATGGGAACCTCGGAGGTCTTGAGTCTTGAGTCTTGAGGTCTTGGGGCTTGGGGCTTAGGGCTTGACGTTCCGCCTTCTGCCTTCTGCCATTCTACTGACTCTTCCCTCTGGCCGCGATTGGCCACACGGCTTCGACCACATTGCCGCGAAGGGCGTGGATCTGATCGTACAGGTTGACCGTGGGATCGCAGTGCGGCGGCACGAACTCGACCCGGTCGCCGACCCTGACGTCGCGGTCGACGTGGGTGAGATCGAGCCGGCCGTGCTCGTCGCCGGCCCACGCGTAGACGGCGCCGGGCAGGTCGACGGGCACGGGCGTGAAGGGCCGATCGGTGGCGAACGCCTTGTAGCCGGCGTCGACAATCGCCAGACCTGGGCGGCGTGAGATGACCGTGGCCACCACGGTGAGGGCCTGCTCGAAGTCGCGATAGTCGGTGTTGTCGGGTCCGCCGATCTGGCCGTACTCCATGTCCATGAAGATGAAGCTGCCAGGCTGGATCTCGGTGACGCCGTCGATCTCGGCATCGATCCGGTAGGTGCCGGTCGAACCGCCGGTGACGAGCGGGCAGGCGATGCCCTCCCGCTCGATCATCCGCCTGGTCTCCACCGCCTGTTTCATGCTGCCGCTGGTGCGCGCGCGGCGCGCGTCGAACGGCGCCGTGTGCGCCGCGGCCCCGTCGTAGGACTGCAGGCCCACGAACCGCACGCGCGGCTGGCGGGTGATGAAGCGGGTGAGGTCCAGGGCCGGCGCGCCCGGCGAAATCCCGGTGCGGCCGAAGTGCAGGTCCACGGCCAGGTTCACGTCGACCCCGGGGAATCGGCCGGCGGCCTCGCTCAGGTCGCGGACGTTCTGCTCGGACTCGACGATGAAGATGGTGTCCGGCGCAATCCGGGCCAGTTCCAGGGCCCGCCCAATCTTCGCGGCGACCGACCACGGCGGTGGTGATCAGCAGTCCCCGGATGCCGTGCGCCGCAAACACCTCCGCCTCGCTCAGACGAGCCGTGCAGGCGCCCACGGCGCCCGCGGCGACCAGACGGTGGGCGATCTCCGGGCACTTGTGCGTCTTGCCGTGGGGCCGGAACGCCTTGCCCCGCTCGCGCAGGTAACCCGTCATGCGGGTGACGTTCGCTTCGAACCGCTCCAGGTCGAGCAGCAGGGCAGGCGTGGGCACATCGTCGCGGAACCGCATCGGCGCGGGCATGCTAGCACTACTTCCAGGGGGCGGCATGGGCCATAATGAACGGATATTCTTCCGAGACCGCATTGATACAGAGCAACATCCGCAACTTCTCGATCATCGCCCACATCGACCACGGCAAGTCGACCCTCGCCGACCGCTTCCTGGAGGTCACCGGGGCGCTGCAGGCCCGTGAGATGGAAGCCCAGGTGCTCGACAGCATGGACCTGGAGCGCGAGCGTGGCATCACGATCAAGGCGCATCCGGTCCGGTTGAACTACACGGCGGCCGACGGGAAGACCTACATCCTGAACCTCATCGATACGCCGGGGCACGTCGACTTCGGCTACGAGGTGACGCGGTCGCTGTCCGCCTGCGAGGGCGCGCTGCTGCTGGTGGACGCGTCGCAGGGCGTGGAAGCGCAGACCCTGGCCAACGCCTACCTGGCGGTGGAGCACAGCCTCGAGATCATCCCGGTCATCAACAAGATCGATCTCCCGAGCGCGCAGCCGGAAGAGGCTCGCCGGCAGATCGAAGACATCATCGGCCTCGACGGCGACACCGCGATCCTGGCGAGCGCCAAGGAAGGCCGCGGCGTCAAGGACATCCTCGAGGCGATCGTCGCGCGGATGCCGCCGCCCGAGGGCGATCCCGCGGCGCCGCTCAAGGCCCTGATCTTCGACTCCTGGTACGACGCCTACCGCGGCGTGGTCATCGTCGTGCGCGTGCTGGAAGGCACCATCCGCACCGGCACCAAGGTGCGGCTGATGAACACCGCGCAGGACCACGAAGTGGAGCAGCTCGGCGTGTTCACGCCGAAGCCGGTGGTGGTCGAGAGCCTCGGCCCCGGTGAAGTGGGGTTCGTCGCGTGCGGCATCAAGCGCGTCGCCGACGCGCAGATCGGCGACACGGTCACCGAGACCGCGCGGCCGACGCTGGCGCCGTTCCCGGGCTTCAAGGAGCTGAAGCCGATGGTGTTCGCCGGGCTCTACCCGGTGGAGAGCCATCAGTATTCCGAGCTGCGCGAAGCGCTCGAGAAGCTGCGCCTGAACGACTCGGCGTTCTTCTTCGAGCCCGAGACCTCGGTCGCGCTGGGCTTCGGGTTCCGCTGCGGCTTCCTCGGCCTGCTGCACATGGAGATCGTCCAGGAGCGGCTCGAGCGCGAGTTCGGCATGGACCTGGTCACCACGGCGCCGGGCGTGCTGTACCGGGTGACCACCACCGACGGCAACACCACCGAGATCGACAGCCCGGCGAAGCTGCCGGATGCCGGCACCATCTCGAAGATCGAGGAGCCGGTGATCACCGCGACCGTGCTGACGCCGTCGGAGTTCGTCGGCGCCATCCTGCAGCTGTGCCAGGACAAGCGCGGCGTGCAGAAGACGCTGGAGTTCAAGACCTCCGACCGCGTGCTGGTCACGTACGAGCTGCCGTTCAACGAGGTGGTGCTGGACTTCTACGACCGCCTGAAGACGGTCTCCAAGGGCTACGCCTCGCTCGATTACCACGTCACCGGCTACTGGACGTCGCCGCTGGTGAAGCTCGACATCATGGTCAACGGCGAGCCGGTCGATGCGCTCTCGATCATCGTGCACCGGGACCGCGCCTACGATCGCGGCCGCATGCTGGCGACCAAGATGCGCGAGCTGATTCCCCGGCAGATGTTCGAGGTCGCCATCCAGGCGGCGATCGGCAGCCGCATCATCGCCCGCGAGAGCGTCAAGGCGCTGCGCAAGAACGTGCTGGCCAAGTGCTACGGCGGCGACATCTCGCGCAAGCGCAAGCTGCTGGAGAAGCAGAAGGAAGGCAAGAAGCGGATGAAGCGGGTCGGCAAGGTCGACATCCCGCAGGAAGCGTTCCTTGCCGTCCTGAAGGTTGGAGAAGAGTAGGAACCAGGAACTAGGGATCAGGGCTGGGTAAGCCCCAAGCCCCAAGCCCCAAGCCCCTATGGCCGAGACGACGTTTCGAAAATCCACCGCCCGGGAGTACTTCGAGTCCCTCGTCGTCGCGGTGATCCTGGCGCTGTTCGTCCGCACATTCGGGTTCCAGGCCTTCAAGATTCCGACCGGCTCGATGGAGCCGAACCTGCTCGTCGGCGATCACCTGCTGGTCAACAAGTTCATCTTCGGGCCGGCCGCCTCCGGGCTCGAGCGCACGCTGCTGCCGATGCGGCAGGTGGAGCGCGGCGAGGTGCTGGTCTTCAAGTTTCCCGAGGAGCCCGAGCGCGACTTCATCAAGCGGGTGATCGGGCTTCCCGGCGAGACGCTGGAGTACAAGGACCAGCGGGTGTTCATCAACGGCATGCCGCTGATCGAGCCGTACGCGCACTATCAGCTGCCGGCGACCGGTGACGGCAACAGCAGCGATCCGCGCGTGCGCTACGGTCCGGTGACCATCCCGGACGGCCACTACTTCATGATGGGCGACAACCGCGACGACTCGCAGGACAGCCGCTACTGGGGCTTCCTGCCGGCCAGCTACGTCAAGGGCCGCGCGCTCTTCATCTACTGGTCGTTCGGCGGGCCGCAGGGCACGCGGTTCGGCCGCCTGCTGCACCAGATTCACTGACCCGACGCGCGACGGTTCGGGCGCGGGCGGCCGCCACCGACGACGAGCGCGCGTCACGCGCGAGCCCAGCCCCGGTCCTCATCCGTCGTCGTCGATCGTCACGGCGCGATCCAGTCGGTGAGCGCGACCAGGCGCCCGCCCTGCATCTCGCAGATGAAGCCGGCCCGCTGGGCGTGGTGGTTCGTGGCCGAGAAGCTCACGTTCGGCAACACGCCGCCCGCGTCCCAGTTCGACGATGCCCTCCATCGCGTCGATGAAGCGCTCGCGCGTCAGCGCCTTCCCCGCGCGCTCGACGCCCTCCACGACCAGCCGGCCGAACGTGTAGCCGTAGAGCGTGTAGCGATCGACCTGACGGCCCGGGTAGATGCGCGCGAGCGCGGCCCGGTAACGCACGACGCCCGGCGCCTGGCTCCGTTCCGGGTCCGGATAGTGGCAGAAGCCGAGCGTGCCATCGGCGTCGCCGCCAGGCACGGTCGAGCGAGGCCTCGTCGGTGAGCGGGCCCGCCGACACCATCCGGCCGCGCCAGCCGGCGCGCGCCCGCGCCGCCATCAGGGCCTGCGCCTGTTCGGGGTAGATGGCCATCACGATCGCGTCGGGACGCGTCGCCACGAGCGCGGCGAACTCCGCCGACAGGTCCGTGGGTTTGCGCGAGGTGATCGGCACGGCGCCGGCGACCTCGTAGCCGAACTCGGCGGCATGCGCCGTCAGGCGATCGCGGAAGGTCAGCCCGTAGGCGTTGGGATCGTGCGCGATCGCGAGCCGCGTGAACTTGCGATCCTTCGACAGGTAGCGGAACATCACCGCCGCCTCGCCCTCGAAGCGCGGAAACGACGTGAAGAGGTAGCGCTCGCCCTCGGAGGACACCAGCGCGGTGTGCGGGAACATCACCGGCACCCGCTGCGACCGCGCGTAGGCCACGATGTCGCCGATCGCCGGGCCGCTGAAGTTGACCAGGGCGAAGACGCGGTCGTCGTCGATCATCTGGCGCGCCACGGCCAGCACGTCGGCGGGCTCGCCGCTCCGCCGCCGTCGATCGCCCCACACGAATCGCCGGCCGTGAACGCCGCCGCGCGCGTTGGCCTCCTCGAACGCGAGCCGGAACCCCTGGTTCTCGCCGTCCAGCGACAGCGAGCCGACCGCGGCCTCGACGCCGATCGCGATCGTGGCGTCGGTGATCCCCTCGGGCGCCGGCTGTTCGGCGGCCGCGCCCGCAAGCGCGGTCGCGCAGAGAAGGAGCGCCCCGAGCGTGCGGCGCGAGAGCAGCGGGCTGTGCATGAGACCTCGGCGCCATTCTAGACGCGCTGTCCCCGCGCCCGCCGGTCATCGGACACGACGGACAATCCGGTCGCTGCGGTGCCGCAGAGTCAGGCGTGACGCGTGCGATCCATCGAGGCGAACTCTTCGCGATGCCGCATTGCAGGCAACGGTGCGACCTTGCGAGACGTGGCGCACCGCAGATCGCGTCAAGATCGTCCCGCGTCAGCGCAGCCGAGGCCGTGCGCGTGCGGACCAGCCGTGCGCAGCGCTTGATCGCGCAGCCCTCGTATCGAGCCGTGGGCGCCGCGGTCCTGTGCGCGTCGCTCACTGACAGCGCCGACGGACGTCGCGCGACCGTCGCGAGGACCGCTGCCCACGCTCGCCACGGGCTGAGCCACTCGCCGCAGCGCCCGATGCCGACCGGGGCAGCCGACCGGCGCGTGAAGGCATCTGGCACGCAGGCCGCTACAGCTCGGCCCGATGACGACCTGGTACTGGAGCCGATACCAGTCCTCCGCTGGCATCGTGACCGGGACATCTGCCACGCGCCTGTGGACGGTATCATCGGACGACGCAGCTCAGCCGCAGTACAATCGGCTACGCCGCGCTGCGGGGTTGCGGCATGCGCGCCGGCCCTCGCACATCGGCCGCAGGCAACCGGGGCCGTGCGCTCTACGGCATGCCCGGCGGCGGACGTGCGTTCTCGCATGATGCGCTACATCGGCGACGACGATCGTGCGCGCGCGAAGTAGCGGCGCGGCGACACGCCGCCTGGCTCGCTCGGCGGCAGCGTGCACGGTCATGCTGATCGGCCGCTGCCGGATCAAGTCTGGCGATCACTGGGCCGGTCCGGCGCCGCTACTCCGCGCGCATCGCGATGACCGGGTCGATCCGGGTCGCCCGGCGCGCCGGCACCAGCCCGGCGATCACCGCCACCACCATGAGGACGACGAGGCTGGCCAGGTAGGAGAACGGATCGGACGTGGTCACTTCGTACAGCAGCGAACCGAGCAGGCGCGACAGCAGCACGGCCGCGGCCAGTCCCACCGCCACTCCAGCGGTCACCGCCCCCATCGTGTCGCGCAGGACCAGGCCGACCACCGACCCCGGCGCCGCGCCGAGGGCCATGCGCACACCGATCTCCGGCGCGCGCGCGGTCACCGTCTGCGCGAGCACGCTGTAGATGCCCACCGCGGCGAGCAGCAGCGCCAGCGCGCCGAAGCCGCTCAGCAGCAGGACGGCGAACCGCTGATCGGCGACCGCCCGGCCGACCGAGGCCTCCATCGTCGACAGTTCCGCCGGCACGTCCGGATCGATCTGACGCACCGCCTCGCGCATTCGCGGCGCCACCGTCGCGACCGACACTCCCGGCGCCACCCGTGCGACGGTCGTGACGAAGTACGCCATGCGCGCGGGCCGCTGCGGGTAGTGCACGTACACTTCCGGCGCGGCATCGCTCGCGAGACGATGCCGCACGTCGCCGGCCACGCCGACGATGGTGAGCCAGGGATTGTCCTGGTCCATGCCGGCGAAGCGGATGCGCGCGCCGACGGGATCGCGGCCGGCGAAGTGCCGCGCGGCCATCGCCTGGTTGACGACCGCCACGTACTCCGCGCCGGCGACATCCCGTGCGCCGAACGTGCGGCCGCGAACGATCGGGATGCCCATCGCCTGGAAATAGTCGCCGGACACCACGCGGTACGAGGCGGATTGCGCCGTCCAGTTGCCGCTGATCTCGCTCCATTCCTGACCCTCGTGCAGGAACGCGCCGTTGGCGTCCTGCCCGCTGAGGGGCGGCGTGTTGATCAGGCCGGCGAGCTGCACGCCCGGCACGGCCGACACGCGCTCGAGCAGCGAGCCATAGAACTGCGACGCCCGGACCGGGTCCGCGTAGGTATCGCCGGGCACGGTCGTCTGCATCGTCACCACGCCGGCCGCCTGGAAGCCGGGATTCACCGACAGCAGCGCGACGAAGCTGCGCACGAGCAACCCGGCGCCGCAGACCAGCACCACGGCCAGCGCCGCTTCGATCGGCGACCAGCGCCAGCCGCGCCCGCGCGCGGCCGCCGGCGGCCATGCCGCGGCCGGATTCGACCATCGCGTCGCGCAGATCGGGCCGCGAGAACCGCAGGGCGGGCCACAGCCCGAAGAGGAGCGGCGTCGCCAGCGCCACGAGGATGCCGAACGCCACGACCGGACCGTCGATGCCGACCTCGTCGAGGCGAGGCAGCTGGGGCGGTGCGAGCGTCACGAGCGCGCGCATCAGCACGCTCGGCGAGCCCCAGGCCGAGGACCGCGCCGGCCAGCCCGAGGATCGATGTTCTCGGTGAGCAGCAGGCGCACCAGCTGGCCGCGGCTCGCGCCCAGGGCCAGCCGCACGGCGAGCTCCTTCCGCCGATCGGTGCTCCGCGCCACCAGCATGCTGGCCACGTTGACGCAGGCGCCGAGCAGCACGACCGCCACCGCGCCCAGCAGCACCAGCAGCAGCGGCCGGGAGGCGCCGACGATGCGCTCCTGCAGGCTGTCCACGGCGGCGTCGGTGCCGTCGTGATTGTCACCGTGGGCGGCTTCGAGTCGCGCGGCAATGGCCGACATCTCGGCGCGAGCCTGGGCCAGCGGAACGTCCCGGCGCACCCGCGCCACGACACGCAGGTTGTGGGCGGTGCGGCCCGAGGCGTCGGGCACCCGCTCCTTCGGCGTCCACACCTCGGCGCCGGCCGGATACGCGAACCCCGGCGGCATCACCCCCACCACCGCGGCCACCTGGCCGTCCACGCGCAGCGGTCAGGGCCTCGAGATCCGGACGGCCGCCGAGCACGCGCTGCCAGAAGCCGTGGCCGACGACCACCGCGGCCGCGCCGTGCTCGCGGCGCTCGTCGTCCGCGAAGGTGCGGCCGTACAGAGGGCACACGCCCATGGTGTCGAAGAAGCCGCCCGTCACCTGGTAGACGCCCGTCACCACCGGCTCCTGCTCCGCCGAGCACGGTGGCGCGGCCTCCGCTCCAGGCGAACATCGCCTCGAAGCTCTGCGCCGCCGGCGATCCAGTCCTGGAAGTTCGGGTACGACACGCCCATCGTCCGCGTGCGCGCATTGGCCTCGGAGATCATGACGATGCGGTCGGCGTCGGGATAGGCGAGCGGGCGCAGCAGCACGCCATTGACGACGCTGAAGACGGCGGTGGTGCCGCCGATGCCCAGCCCGAGCGTGAGGATGGCGAGCAGCGTGAAGACCGGGGTGCGGCCGAGCGAGCGAAGCGCGTGACGAATCTGGTCCATCGGGGGCCCTCGAAGACGTGAAGGGTTGGTGCCCAATGAGACGGGCGAGGAGCCCGAAGGGTTCATCCGGTGCCGTAACAAAAAAAGAGAGACGACAGGGACTGATCCCGTCGTCTCTCCGCGTGATCGACGAGCGCAGCCTAGCGCTGCTGCGAGGTCGTGGTGGACATGCGCCGCTTCTCGGCGGCCACGTCCGCGGCCACTTCGGCCAGCAGCTTCTGCGCGTCGTAGACGATGCCGTCCTTGATGGTGAACTTGACGCCGCCGACCTTCTCCTGGCGGTTGGTCTGCGGGTTGAGCCGCATGTGGCCCGTGCCGTAGAGCACCTTCAGGTTCGACAGCGGGTTCTCGCCGACGATGACGAGGTCGGCGAGCATCCCGGTGCGGACCACGCCCATCGGCGGCGCCTCGCCCTTCGGCTCGTAGAGCGTCTTCGCGCCCCACATCGTCGCCGAGCGGATGATCTCCAGCGGCGAGAAGCCGGCCTCACGCAGCAGTTCGAGCTCCTCGATGTAGGCGAAGCCGTAGGTCTTCCAGATGAAGCCCGAATCGGTGCCCACCGTGACCCGGCCGCCCATGTTCTTGTAGTCGTTGATCAGCCGCATGTAGCGCTGGTAGAACATCTTCCAGTGGTACTTCGTTCTCGGTGGTCCAGTCGTAGAAGTAGGAGCCGTGGTTGTCGCGCGTGCTCTGGAAGTAGTTCCAGCAGCTGCGGCATCGTGTAGGTCTGGTGCCAGTCGGCGTTGCGCGCCCGCATCAGGTCGCGCGAGGCGGCGTAGATGTTGAAGGTCGGGATCGAAGGTGACGTGGTTCGCCTTCTGCTGCTCGAGATAGGCGACCCACTCCTCGAGCCGGGCTCGTAGGTCTGGTTCCAGATGCGGGCGATGTCGCCGAAGCGGTCCTGCTCGTTGTTGTAGTCGTAGCCGATCGGGATACTCCTGGATGGTGCTTGTCCTTGAGGAGCGATTCCATGTGGCCGTAGTAGTGGGTGACGGTGTCGAGGTGCGGCATCGCCGGCGTTGCGGGCGTTGAAGTTGGCGACGCCGTTCTGCGACAGGTGGGCGACCGTGCCCATCTTGTTCTTGTGCGCTTCGTCGATGGCGGCGCGTGATGATCTCGGGCGTCTCGTCACCGCGATTGAAGAACTTGATGCCGTCGATGTTGTTGGCCGCGGCCCACTTCACCCACTCGCGCGCCTTCTCGGGCGAGGTCACCGGGCCGTTCGGCCAGCCGGAGCCGAGCGTCTGGTAGTTGATGATGCGCGGCGCGGCGATCTCGTTCTTCGCCGAGCGATCCTTCTCGGAGCTGCTGACCGCCGCCGACGACAGCGACACGCCGCGGACGGTGGTGACGCCGTGCGCCAGCCACAGCTTGTAGGCGTAGCTCAGGTCGGGCGCCTTGCCGGTGGTCGAGCCGTGGACGTGCATGTCGACGAAGCCGGGCATCACGTACATGCCCTTGCCGTCGATCTCGAAGTCGGCGTCGCGCGGCTCGCGGGTCGCCTGCAGCGGCAGCCCCGGCCAGCCGGCCTGGCGCACCTGCGGTGATGCGGTTGCCCTCGATGACGATGTCCATCGGGCTGAGGGGCGGTCCGCCGGTGCCGTCGATGAGGGTGACGCCGCGGATCACCATCTTCTTGAACGGTCCCTGCCCGTCGCCGGCCTTGCGCGCGGGCGCGGGGGTGTCGCCGGCGCCGCGTCCCTGGCGGGCCTGTGCCGCGGCCGGGGCGGGCGCCTGAGGCCGCCGGCGTCTGCGCCGACGGGATCTGGCTGGTCGCCAGGGCCATACCGGCCACCAGCGCGGCCGCATGGAGCGTAGAACGTGTCGTCATGTGTTTCCTCGGGGTGAACGTCGTGCGGATTCGCCCCTTATTAGACCCCAATCGGCGAGCGCGCGCGACCCTCAGCGCACTGGCGTGGCAGGGCGGGTGGGCGGCGCCTCCCGGCGGCGCGACGTTGATGCCGGCGCGCTTCAGCAGCGCTTCGAGGCCCGCCTTGTCGACCGCCTTCGACAGCGCCTCTTCCGGCGCCACCAGCTTCTTCGTCACCAGGTCCATCAGCGCGTCGTTCAGGGTCACCATGCCGGCCGCCTTGTTCACCTGCATGATCGACGGCGATCTGGAACGTCTTGCCCTCGCGGATCAGGTTGCTGATCGCCTGCGTCGCGATCAGCACCTCGAGCGCCGCCACGCGGCCGCCGCCGATCTTGCGGCACAGCGTCTGGGCGATGACGCCGCGCAGCGACTCGGACAGCATCATCGCGGATCTGCGCCTGACGGTCGGCCGGGAACTGATCGATGATGCGGTCGACGGTCGACGCCGCGGTCGTCGTGTGCAGCGTGCCGAACACGAGGTGGCCGGTCTCGGCCGTCTCGATGGCGATCGCCACCGTCTCGAGGTCGCGCAGCTCGCCGACCAGCATGATGTCCGGATCCTCGCGCAGCGCCGCGCGCAGGGCGTCCTTGAACGAGTCGGTGTGCGTGCCGCACCTCGCGCTGGTTGATCAGGCACTTCTGGTTCTCGTGCACGAACTCGATCGGGTCTTCGATCGTGATGATGTGGTCCTGGCGCGTCCGATTGATGTAGTCGACCATCGCGCAGAGCGTCGTCGACTTGCCGGAGCCGGTCGGCCCGGTCACGAGCACCAGCCCCTTGGTCAGCTGGCAGAGCTTCAGGATGTGCGGCGACAGGCCGAGCTGCTCCGCCGTGA
Organism: uncultured Acidobacteriota bacterium; assembly: GCA_963721715.1. Lineage (GTDB taxonomy): Bacteria > Acidobacteriota > Vicinamibacteria > Vicinamibacterales > UBA2999 > VFZN01. Next base: position 713,465 of record CAVRKI010000002.1, read on the forward strand.
GGATCTTCGCCGGGATGACGCGGAACACCGCGCCGGGCCCGTGGCGGTCCGCAGAAGACGTTGGCGCGGAAGCGCGCCAGCCCCGGGATCTCGTAGGCGAAGTCGGTGTCGTGCCGCTCGCGCGAACTCCTGCCGGTTCTTGCTCCGGCATGATCGGCGCGAGCAGCTCCGTCGACCATCGGCCCGGTCAGCGGCGGCCATCGCGGCGGATCGAGCGGCTGCATCCGGCCGTCCTTGCGGACCATCGGCGGCGAGCCGACCGCAGAGGTGGAGGTCGGACGCGCCCGATCTCCACCATCGCGCGAAACAGCGTGTCGATGCGTGGGCTTTCCATCATCACTCGGGGATCTCACTGACTTCGACAATGTGCGAGGCGTTCAGCAGGCAGGTGCCGCTGGTGGTTTCGACGTACCGGAAGCGACCCGGTTGGCGGGTCCAGTCGCTGAGGCGATCGTGACCCTCGGGCCGGTGGACACGCACCACGCCCGTGATGCGCTGGCCCGAGGAGAGGAGCAGCGAGACGGGCTGGCGGCGAGCCACCGCGTAGCCTGAATCGCTGCGAGCCTCGTCCTCGGCCAGCTCGACCATGAGGATGTGACCGGGGTTGATCAGGGTGGTCCGGGCGTCGGCGCCGGCCTGCGACTCGAGGGGGAGAAAGCCCTCGTGCTTCTCGAGCAGCTCGCCGACCCGCTCCGGACCCTCGTGCCAGGCGCTGACTCCGGCCACGAAGAAGCAGCCGTCGCGCCGTTCGCCGTTGGAGAGAAGAATCCGTGCGAACGCACGGTGCTTCTCGAACTGCAGGCCAGCCGACCGATTGAGTCCACTCATCACCCTCGGCTTATCGGCCGATCCGCCCCGCCCCTTTGCGTCCGTTGCACAGTTTCGCGCACGGTCCCGCTGGTGATACCGTTGGCGGCGCTTGAAGGGGAACTGGAGGGATCGATGAGCGGTGTGTTCGATGGCCAGGTCGCGCTGGTGACCGGCGGCAGTTCGGGTCTGGGCCGGGCCACGGCCGTGGCGTTCGCGGCGCAGGGCGCGCGCGTGGTGGTCGCCAGCCGGCGCTCGGGCGAGTCCGAGGACACGGTCCGGTCGATCCGCGAGGCTGGCGGCGACGCGATCTTCATCAAGGCCGACGTGTCGGTCGCCGCCGACGTGGAGGCGCTCGTCGCGCAGACCGTCGCCCACTACGGCGCCCTGCACGTCGCCTTCAACAACGCCGGGATCGAGGGCGACCCGTTCGTGCGGACGGCGGACTACTCGGAGGAGACGTGGGACCGCGTCATCGCCACGAACCTCAAAGGGCGTGTTCCTCTCGATGAAGTACGAACTGCCGCATCTCATCGCCACCCGGGGCGCGATCGTCAACATGGCGTCGGTGGCGGGGCTGAAGGGCGGCCGGATCGGCGTGGCGTACTACGCCAGCAAGCACGGCGTGGTGGGGATGACCAAGGCCGCCGCGCGTCGAGTACGCCAGCCAGGGGGTGCGCATCAACGCCGTGGCGCCCGCCGTGATCCGCACCGACATGGCCGATCGGGCGTTCTTCCACGACGAGGCGATTGGCGCGCGGGTCACCGCGCTCCACCCGCTCGGCCGCGTCGGCACGCCCGACGAGGTGGCCAACGCCGTGCTGTGGCTGTGCTCACCCGCGGCGTCGTTCACCACCGGTCACGCGCTGCCGGTTGACGGCGGGTTCCTGCTTTAGGCGGGCGCGGCCGACTGGGCAGAGGCCAGCCTTGCGCGGGCGATGCGGCTGATTCTGGCGGCTCTCCCGTTGAGGGGGATTGAACAAGGACCACCCCGGCTCCGTCCAAGCACCGGGGGGCCTCCATGAACGACCTGTCCGGCTACATCCGTCACGGCGTTCGCATGCTCGTGAGGCGGCCGGGTCTGAGCGCCGCCGCCGTCATCGCCCTCGCGCTCGGCATCGGCCTGACCACGACGATGTTCAGCATCGTCTACCTCGCGGTTCGAGGGCTGCCCTTCGAGAAGTCCGAGGACCTGGTCGCCCTCTTCCGGAACAGGCCCGCGCAGGGTGCCGAGTTCATGGGCGTCACCATCCACGACTTCCAGGACTGGCGCGAGCAGCAGACCAGTTTCGAGGACATCGCCGCCTACTACGCCGAGACGGTGAATCTGGGTGGGACCGAAGGCCGCCCAATCCGCTACCTCGGGGCCTTCGTCAGCGCTCACCTCTTTGACCTCCTGCGCGTGCAACCCATCCTCGGCCGCACCTTCCGACCCGAGGAAGACCACCCGTCGACGCCGCCGGTCATGATCCTCAGCTACCGCGCCTGGCAGGACCGCTTCCAGGGCGATCCGGGCATCATCGGCCGACCCGTCAGGGCCAATGCCGAGATGGCCACCATCGTCGGCGTGATGCCTGAGAAGTTCGGGTTTCCGGGGCAGATGGATGCGTGGCTGCCGCTGCGGATCGACGCGCTGGCGTTCAGGCGTGGGGGCGGTCCGGCCGTCGAGGGCACGCAACTGCAGGCGATCGGCCGGCTCAAGGACGGCGTGACGCTGGAGGCGGCCCAGACCGAGATGTCGGGCATCGCCGGCCGGCTCGCCACCGCCTATCCCGAATCGAACGCTGGCATCGGCGTCGACGCCCGACGGCAGGTCGACCTGTTCATCGGACCGGAAGGCATCGCCATGCTCTACACGATGCTGGGGGCCGTGTTCGGCGTGCTCCTGATTGCGTGCGCGAATGTCGCCAACCTCCTGCTGGCGCGCACCGTGTCGCGGAGCAGGGAGGTCGCCATCCGTACGGCGCTCGGGGCGAGCCGATCCCGGACCATCGCGCAGCTGCTGGGCGAGACGCTGGTCCTGGCCATCGTCGGCGCCGGCGTCGGTCTGGTCATTGCGAAGATCGGCATCGACTTCTTCAACGCCAGCCTGGCCACCCAGGAGATGCCATTGTGGTTCGTGGCCTCACTGGAGCCAGGCGTCATGGCGTTCGTGATCGGGCTCACCGTCGTCTCGGCGCTGATGGCGGGCGCACTCCCGGCCCTCCGCGCGTCGAACGCCAACATGGCGGAGGTGATGAACGACGAAGCGCGCGGTTCGTCGAGCATGCGCATGGGCCGGATGAGCCAGGCCCTGGTCATCGGCCAGCTGGCGGTGTCGTGCGGCCTGCTCGTGTCAGCGGGCCTGATGATCCGGACCGTCATCAACGTCACCCGTTTCGACTACGGTTTCTCGACGTCCAACATCCTCACCGCGCGTCTGGGCCTGTTCGAGAAGGACTATCCGAGCAGCGACGCTCAGTTGCGCTTCTACGACGAGCTCACGGCTCGTCTGGAGGGTCGGCCCGGCATTCGTGCCGTGGCCCTGACGTCCGACCTGCCGGCCCGTGGCGGCCAGCTGCAGCCGGTCACGATCGACGGCGTCGGCTACCCGACGCCACAGGACCATCCGCTGGCCCATCGCATCGTCATCACGCCCGCCTACTTCGAGATCGTCGGCGTGCAGCCCGTGCGGGGGCGGGTCTTCGCCCGCACGGACGGTCCCGGCTCCGAGCCGGTCGCCATCGTCAACGAACGGTTTGCCGCGCTGCTGTTTCCAGGTCGCGACCCACTCGGGAGCCGCGTCAAGCTGGGCGAGGACGATGTTCCGTGGCGGACCATTGTCGGGATCGTGCCGGACCTGTACCTGGGAGGCGCGATCGGCGTCAACAACCCCCGTCACGAAGGCGTCTACGTCCCCCTGGCACAGAACGTCATCAACTTCATGAGCCTGGCCGTCCGCACCGAGCAGAACGCGCTGAGCTATGCGTCCACGATCCAGGAAGAGGTCAACCAGATCGATGCCGCGCTGCCGCTGTACTGGGTGCGTTCGCTGGCGGACCAGTATGCGCTGGACACCTGGTTCTACCGTGCCTTCGGCACGCTGTTCGTGGCCTTCGGGATCGCGGCGCTGGCGCTGGCGACCATCGGGTTGTACGGGATCATGGCGTTCTCGGCGGGGAACCGCACGCGTGAGATCGGTGTGCGGATGGCGCTCGGTGCCGGTGCGCGAAGCGTGCTGATGCTGATCGTGCGCCAGGGCGCGGGGCAGCTGGCAGCCGGTCTGACTCTCGGTCTGGCGTTCGCGGCGCTCCTCTCGCGCGGCCTCGGCATCCTGTTGTTCGGCGTGGAGCCCTGGGATCCTGTCATCTTCGCTGCCGTCGTGCTGACGCTGACCGCGGCCGGGCTGCTGGCGTGCATCATCCCGGCGCGCCGGGCCACGCACGTCGATCCCGTCGAGGCCCTGCGCTACGACTGACGGTCGAGCCACGAAACGACCGCGCATTCCCCGGCAGTGCCGGGCAACGGCGATTCCGAGTCGAGGCGATGGGGCTACAGTCCGCGACGCGGTTGGCCGATAACACCGTTTCAGGACGCTCCGAGAACGGCCCATGACGAGCATTATCAAGATTGCACTCGCGCTGGTCCTCATGACGGCCACTGTCCAAGGCGGACGGGCGGCGCTGAAGCACTACACGTTCGTGGACACGCTCCAGGAGGCGCTGCTGTTCGGCGGCAGCCTCAACGAGGCGCAGATCGCGGAAAAGGTGATGGAACTGGCGGCCGACCGCGAGATCCCGCTGGATCCCGATCGGCTGACCGTGACCCGCGAGCCGTTCCTCATCACCATCGACGCGCCCTACACCGACACCGTGAACGTGCTTCCCGGGTTCTATTCCAGGGCCTGGGACTTCGACACCTCCGTCGCCGTGCGCCTGCTCGAGGACACCCGGCCGCGCGGCACGGCGCCGCGGGGTAAGCGAAGATAGCGATCTGGTGATGTGGTGATCTGATCGGGTGAGCTTGAGATCGGGTGACCCTTGCTCAGCTCTTGAGCGCTGTGCGAATGCGGGTCAGGGTCTCCGCGGCATGGGCCGCCAGCGCGTCGGTTTCGGCTGCGGTCTCCGTCCGGAAGCTCTCTTCCGACCACGCTCCCAGGTTGATCCGCACGTTGGCCGCGGCGCCCTCGCACGCCGCGTGCAGCAGGCTGGCCGCCACGCCGACATCGCTGGCGGCGGAGACGTTGCCGTGGTGTGCCACCGTTTCGCCCAGGTCCAGCGCGCGGCACGTCAGGCGCAGCGTCTGCAGCGGCACCTCGGTCGCGCCCCGCATCGCCCTCGCGATCGCCGTCTTCCGCGACGCCTTGTCCTCGTCCGTGGCCCTCGGCAGGCGGTACGCCGCCATCACGGCGTTGAACGCCTCGGCATCACGATCCGCGCACACCTCGAGCGAGGCACGCAGTGGCAGCAACCCGGCGCGCACCCCGTCCAGCGCCGCCCGCGCCTCGTCGCTGTTGGTCCGCGTCTTCGGCAGGCCGGCCACCATCACCAGCAGCGCGGTGCCCATCGCGCCGGCCACCGCCGACGCCGTGCCCCCGCCGGGGGTCGGTTCAGCACTGGCGAGGGCATCGAGAAACTGACCGAGAGACAGAGAAGAGAAGGCGTTCATGGCCGTTTTGGACTTTCCATCCCCTACGCCGCCATGCGGCCGTTCTTGATCACGCCGCCGATCACCGGGGCGCCGACGCGGACCAGCTCGCTCAACGGGCCCTCGACGATGACGGCGTCGAGGGCCTTGCCGACTTCGAGGCTGCCGCAGATGGCCTGACGATCGAGGGAGGCCGCGGCGTTGATGGTGGAGGCCACCAGCGCCTCTTCGACCGTCATGTGCATGCCGAAGCAGGCGAGCGACATCACGAAGGGGATCGAGGGTGAGAAGCCCCCGCCCGGGTTGAGATCGGTGGCCAGCGCCACCGCCACGCCGCGCTCGATCAACATCCGCGCGGGTGCAAAGCGGCCCAGCTTCAGGAAGAACGCGGCCGCCGGCAGCAGCGTGGCGACGACCCCGGCGCCTGCCAGCTGATCGGCATGCGCCTGGTCGACGAAGATCAGGTGATCCGCCGAGCGCGCGCCCACCCGGGCCGCCACCGCCGAACCGCCGCTCAGCGCCAGTTCGTCGGCATGGATGCGCGGCTTCAGTCCCCTGGCCAGGCCGGCCCGAAGAATCGCTTCGGACTGCTCTGGCGTGAACACGCCCCGTTCACAGAACACATCACACCACTCGGCCAGCCCCTCGGCGGCCACGGCCGGCACCATCGTGTTGATCACCAGATCCACGTAGCGGGCCCGGTCGGCGCGGTAATCCAACGGGAACTCGTGCGCGCCCATGAAGGTGGCGGTCAGTGACACCGGCTGCTCGGCGCCGAGCCGCCTGATGGCGCGCAGCATCTTCAGCTCGGAATCGAGGTCGAGCCCATAGCCGCTCTTCACCTCGGCGGTGGTGGTGCCGTGCGCCAGCATCGCCGCCAGGCGCGGACGCGCCGCCGCGACCAGGTCGCCCTCGGCTGCCTCGCGTGTGGCCGCCACCGTCTTGACGATGCCGCCTCCGGAGGCGGCAATCTCGTCGTAGGTGGCGCCCGCCAGCCGGCGCTGCAACTCGTCGCGACGATCGCCCGCGAACACCAGGTGGGTATGAGCGTCGACGAAGCCGGGAATCACCGTCCGCCCGTGTCCGGAGACGACCGTGGCATCCGGCTTCAGCGACAGCTCGTGCCGGGCGTCCTGCGCCCGTCCCACGAACACGATCTGCCCGTCGAGCGAGGCCACCGACGCGCGCGGCAGCGCGGCGATGTCGCCCTGTGCGGCGCCGGCACGGGGCGCGGCGCCGGCGCAGGTGGCCACCAGGTCGGCGTCTTCGATCAGGAAGTCGGCGGAGATCACCTAACCCCACAATCCACTTGAGTTGAGCATGCCATCAGCCCGGACTCCCGTCGGCTTGCGCCCGTCAGGTCGAGCCAGCGAGCAGGTCGATCGGCCACGCACGTGAGCTGAGGGGTCAAGTCACTCCCAGCTTCTGCAGGGCGGCGTCGCGGGACAGCCCCTCCACGCGCACGCGTTTGTTCCGGGAGGTCGTCCCGCTGGTGATGGTGAGCGCGCGCCGGGGAACGTCCAGCGCGCGGGCCAGGGTCTCGATGAGCTCGGCGTTGGCGGCGCCGTCGACCGGCGCCGCCGCGATGCGCACGAGGATGGCGTGGTCGCGGGTGCCGGCCACGCCCGCCTTCGAGGCGCGCGGCACGACGCGGACCGCCAGCTCGCAGGTCACCGTGTCCGGCTATCCCTGCGACACGCGTTCGTCGGTGTCGGCCACCGGCGTGCCCGCCGGAGCGGCCGCGGGCGGGTTGTCGGCCTGCTTCGGCCGGTGCAGCAGCAGTACCTTGTCGTCGCGGTGCCTGGCCTCCTGGTCCTTGAGGAAGGTGAGGGTGGTCTGCAGTGATTTCACCAGACCCTCGACGCCTTCTTCCACTTCCCGGCGCTTGATCCGGAGCCCGTCGATCTCCCGCTGCATGTCTTCGAGCCGCCCCTGCGACTTCTGCACGATCAGGTCGGCGCGCGCCTCGGCGTCGCGCAGCACGCGCTGCGCCTCTTCGTTCGCCTGATCCTTGATCTCGTCGGCCACCTTCTGCGCGGTGAGCAGGGTGTTGCGCAGGCTGCGCTCCTGCCCGCGGTGCTCGCTCAGCACCGATTCGAGCTTCGCCACTTCCTGGCGCAGCTTCTCGGTCTCGCGCAGGGCGTTCTCGTAGTCGTCGGCCACTTCCGTCAGGAAGGCCGTGACTTCACCGCGGTCGTAACCGCGCATCACGGTGTTGAATCGCTGCTGACGGAGATCGAGCGGAGTCACCTTCATGCTGCAAACCTTTCACTGCCCTTGTGGGGCCTAGTGGGATGTATGGTCACTAGAACCTGCTGCCGAAAATCGCGCTGCCGACGCGGACCATCGTGGCGCCTTCGCCGATCGCCACCTCGAAGTCGTGGCTCATGCCCATCGACAGCTCGCGGAGACGCTCGGCCGGCGTGCCGTCCTGCACCCAGCCGTCGCGCAACTCGCGCAACCGGCGGAACCACGGCCTGGCATCCTCCGGGTCGTCCACCGCGGGTGGCAGCAGCATCAGGCCCGCGAGCGCGGCCCCGCGCATGCCCTCCGCGGCCGCCAGCATCGCCGGCACATCCTCGACGCGGGCGCCATGCTTGGTGGCTTCGAGCGCGAGGTCCACCTGAATCAGCACCTGCACCCGCCGGCCTTCGCTTGCCGCCACCTCGTCCACCCGCCGCAGCAGGTCCAGGCTGTCGATGGCGTGTATCCAGTCCACCCGGCCCGCGGCCTTCCGCACCTTGTTCGACTGCAGGTGGCCGATCAGGTGCCACCCAATCTGCATGTCGGTCGCAGCGTCGATCTTCTGCAGGGCCTCCTGCACTTTGTTCTCGCCGAACTCGCGCTGGCCGGCGTCGTAGGCCTCGCGGACCGCCTCGATCGGGAAGGTCTTGGACACGGCGATCAAGCCGGACGTCCTCGGCACGCCGGCCCGCCCGCAGCGCCGCGTTCCCCACGCGCTCGCGCACCGCCGCGAGCCTGGCCGCGATCTCGCTCATTTCTTCAGCTGTTCCACCATCGTCTTGGCCTGGGTCGCGAACTGCCCGGTGGGGGCGAGCTTGAGGTACGACTCGAAGGACGTCACGGCCTCTGGCATCTTGCCTTCGTTCAGCAGCGCCATGCCCAGCTGGTAGTGGGCATCGGCCATGTTCGGATCGGCCTTGATGGCGTCCTCGAACTTGGTCTTGGCCTCGGCGATCTTGCCCTGGTTCCAGAGGATGATGCCCTGGTTGTAGGTGGCGTCCGCCGAGCCGCCGGTGGCGCCGCCGGCCGAGCCGGCCTTGGCGCTCATCGCCGCCGCTTCGTCGAACCGCTTCTGGTTGTTGTAGAGCGTGGCCAGCGCGTTCATCGCCTCGCCGTAGTCGGGCTTCAGCTCGATGGCCTTCTTCCACGACTCTTCCGCCTGCTTCTCATCCTTCTTCTGCAGGTAGGACACGCCGAGGTTGTAATAGCAGTCGTGGCAGCTCGGAATCATCGTCGCCGCCTCGTTGAACTTGGCGATGGCGGTGTCGTGATCGCCGGCCCGGCTGGCCGTCACGCCTTCGTCGAAGATCTTCTTCAGGGCCGCGGCCTTGGCCGTGTCGGCGCCGCCCGGTCCGCCGGGCGTCAGCGTGATGGTCACATCGGCCGGCGCGCCGAGCCGGACGCGCACCGGGGCGGTCTGGGTACCCACCTTGTCGGCGCTGGCCGTCACCACGTACTCGCCGGACTCGGTGAGCAGCTGCACGAACTCGCCGCGCTTGTCGCTCTTGGTCTGGAACTTCCGGTTCGTGCCGCCCTTGAACTCGATGACGACGGACGCGCCAACGATGGGCTTGCCCTGCCCGTCCACGACCTTGCCCTTGATCATGGTGGACTGGGCCAGCGCGCCGGTGGCGAGCATCAGCACCGCGGCCAGTGCCAGAAATGAAGTTGTCAGTGTCTTGGACATGTGTCGCACCCTCGTTGAAGAGTGTAGATTACTCCGCCAGAAAGCGGTCGATGGCGCCGAGATCGTAGGAGATGGGGGCCGGAGGGAACGAGTCCAGGAAGCGCCGGCCGTAGGGCATGGTCCGGAGGCGGGGGTCGAGCACCGCCAGGACACCCCGGTCGTCCCGGTGCCGAATCAGCCGGCCCAGGCCCTGGAGCATGGCCAGCACCGCGAGAGGCACCTGATACTCCTGGAACGCGTCGCCGCCGTCGGCGGTGATCGCCTCGACCCTGGCCGCCGTAATCGGGTCTCCCGGCGAGGCAAACGGCAGCTTGTCGATGATCACGCAGCTCAGCTGTTCGCCGGCCACATCCACCCCCTGCCAGAAGGAGGACGTCGCCAGCAGTACGGCGTTGGGGGTGGTCCGGAACCGCTGGAGGAGGACCGTGCGCGGCGCCTCGCCCTGCACCAGCAGCGGATAGGGCAGCGAGTGGGTCACCAGGTCCTGCACCTCGCGCAGCACGCCGTAGCTGGTGAACAGCACGAAGGCCCGTCCGCGCGTGCGGCGCAGAATCTCCAGTACCTCGCGCGCGGCGGCCTCGCCAAACCCCGGGGTCTTGGGCGACGGCATCTTCCGCGGCAGATAGAGCATGGCCTGGGTGGCGTAGTCGAACTCCGAGGGAATCGAGATTTCCTCGGCGTTCCGCACGCCCAGGCGTCCGCGCACGTAGTCGAACGACCCCTCCACGGTCAGCGTGGCAGAGGTCAGGATCGTGGCGCGCATCCGCTCGAACAGCATCTGTTGGAGGATGTCGGCCACGTCGATCGGCGCCGCGCGCAGGAACACGCCGCGTCCGCGCGTTTCCACGAAGTAGACGTGGCGCGGGTCGGAGGCCGACATCAGGAAGCGAAGGTGGTCGCGGATCTCGGCGGCGCGCTTGCCCGCCGCCAGCGCGTCCTCGCTGCCGCTGCTCGAGGTGGCGCCGCCGGCCGCCAGGCTCATGGCGCCTTCCAGCCCGTCGAGGGCACTGACGAGCGCCAGGCCGTCGTTGATGACGTCGCCGAACCACGCTGGACCGATGCGCAGACGTTCGTTCGCGTTTCCGCGGCTGGCCCGCGCCAGCGTCAGCCCGCCGAAGAATGCCCGGGCGTGATCGTCCACGCGCCGCACCTGTCGGCGCAGGGCGCCGTCCTCGTCGCTCACCACGCCGGCGTTGATCAGGCGCTCGCAGTCGCGGCCGAGCTCGTCGAGGCGGTAGTTGCTGACGGCCACCCCGAAGTACTGCGTGGCCACGTCTTCGAGCTGGTGCGCCTCGTCGACCACCGCGTAGTGGCACGTGGGAATCACCTCGCCGTACGAGCCCTGGCGCACGGCGGCATCCGCGCACAGCAGGTGATGGTTGACGATCACCAGGTCCGAGGACGCGGCGCGCTGCCGCATCCGGGTGACGAAGCATTCCTGGTATTGCGGGCAGTCGCTGCCGAGGCAGGTCTCGGAGGTGGCCGAGATGTCGTGCCACAGCGGTGACGACTCCGGCAGGTCCTCGAGCTCGGCGCGATCGCCGGTTTCCGATGTCTCGGACCAGGCGGCGATGCGTTCGAGGTCGGCGCCCGCCGACGAGCCGCTGCGGGCCTGCTGCAGCCGGTGCAGGCACAGGTAGTTCGACCGCCCCTTCATGTAGGTGGCCGTGAACGGCACGCCGAGCGCCTGCTGCAGCACCGGCAGATCCTTGAAGTAGATCTGCTCCTGCAGGTTCTTGGTGCCGGTGGACACCAGGACGCGGTTCCCGCTCAGGATGGCGGGGACGAGATAGGCGAGCGTCTTCCCGGTGCCGGTGCCGGCCTCGGCAAGCAGCACGCCGCCCTGTTCGAGCGTGTCGGCGACCGCGCCCGCCATGGCGCGCTGTCCCTGACGCGGCTCGAAGTGAGGCAGTTCGCGCGCGAGCGGGCCGTCGTCCGCGAAGACGGCCTCGGCCGCGGCTCTCAGGCCAGTTCCGGGTACAGCGGGAACTTCCGGCACAGCGTTTCGATTTCGGCCTTCACCATGGCCAGAGCCTGCGAATCCTCGGGCGAGGCCAGCACCCGCGCGATGAACGCGGCGATCTGGTCCATCTCGGGTTCCTTCATGCCGCGGGTGGTGACCGCTGGCGTCCCGACCCGCACGCCGCTCGCCACCATGGGCGGGTTGGTATCGAAGGGGATGGCGTTCTTGTTGACGGTGATGCCCGCCTCGTTCAACGCCTTCTCGGCGACCTTGCCGGTGAGCCCCTTCGAGAACACGTCCACGAGGACGAGGTGGTTGTCGGTGCCGCCGCTGACGAGACGGAAGCCCGCGGCGGCCAGCCCCGCTGCCAGCCGCTGCGCGTTCTTCACCACCTGTGTCTGGTAGTCCACGAACGCCTGCTCGGAGGCCTCCTTGAAGCAGACCGCCTTGGCGGCGATGACGTGCATCAGCGGGCCGCCTTGAATGCCCGGGAACACCGAACGGTCGAGGTCCTTCGCGTACTGTGACCGGCACAACACCATGCCCCCACGCGGCCCGCGCAGCGTCTTGTGCGTGGTCGTGGTGACGAAGTCGGCGTGCGGCACCGGGCTCGGGTGCACTCTCGCGGCGACCAGGCCGGCGATGTGCGCCATGTCCACCATCAGCAGCGCGCCGGTGTCGCGGGCCACCTTGCCCGCGCGCTCGAAGTCGAGGACGCGAGGATAGGCGCTCGCCCCGACGATGATCAGCTTCGGCTGGTGCTCGTGCGCCAGCCGCTCGAACTCGTCGTAGTCGATCCGCTCATCCTCCTTGCGCACGCCGTAGGGGACGATCTTGTAGAACTTGCCGGAGAAGTTCAGCGGGTGTCCGTGGGTCAGGTGGCCGCCATGGGCCAGGTTCATGCCGAGGATGGTATCGCCGGGCTGGAGCACGGTGATGAACACGCTCATGTTCGCCTGCGCGCCGGAATGCGGCTGCACGTTGACGTGCTCGGCGCCGAACAAGGCCCTGGCGCGGGCGATGGCGAGCGACTCGGCGATGTCCACGAACTCGCAGCCGCCGTAGTAGCGCTTGCCCGGGTAGCCCTCGGCGTACTTGTTGGTCATCACCGAGCCGACCGCCTCGAGGATGGCCGGGCTCACGAAGTTCTCCGAGGCAATCAGTTCGAGCCCGCTTTCCTGGCGCCCGGTCTCGTGCGCGATGGCAGCGGCAATGTCAGGATCCATCTGGGCGAGCGTCCGGGGCGCGAGGCGGGTGTCGGTGGACATCGTGCGTGAATTGTACCGTGGCCCGCGCCGGCGCGGACCGACAAACGCGGCGGCCGATGTTCATCGCTTGACTGCCGCGGATGCAGCCGATACCCTCCGCGAATCCTTTCCTCTTTCCGCGAGCGTGCCCCGTGAGCGGCATCGCCGGCATCATCGACTTCAACCAGGCGCCGATTGAGCGCGAGCGGATCGTGGCGATGACCTCGGCCCTGGCGCATCGAGGTCCTGACGGCATCAGCCACTGGTTCGGCCGCGGGGTGGCGCTCGGTCACGGCCAGCTCCATACGACCCCCGAGTCCCTGGCGGAGCACCAGCCGCTCGCCAGCGAAGACGAGGGCCTCGTGCTGGTGATGGACGGACGCCTCGACAACTGGCAGGAACTGCGCGAGCGGCTGCTCACGCACGGGGCCGTGCTGCGCGACCGCTCGGATGCCGAGCTGGTGCTGCGGGCCTACCAGGCGTGGGGCCCCGACTGCCTGGCGCACCTCGACGGCGACTTCGCGCTCGCAATCTGGGACGCCGACCGCCGCCGCGCCTTCTGTGCCAGGGACCGGATGGGCCGCAAGCCCTTCACCTACCACTGGGATGGGACGCGGCTGACGTTCGCCTCGGAACTACACCCCATCCTGGCGATGCCGTGGGTGCCGCGCTCGCTGAACGAGGGCCTGCTCGCGGAGTACCTGCAGCTTGAATGGCACTCGCGCGAGGACACCCCGTGGACCGGCGTGCAGCGCCTGCCCGCCGCGCACCGGATGGAGGTCGGTCCCGGTACCCGGACGGTCGCGCAGTACTGGCAGCCCGATCTGCACACGCCGATCGTCTACGCGACGGACGAGCAGTACGTCGAGCACTACCGGCACCTCCTCACGGATGCCGTCCGCCGCTCGTCCCGCAGCCATCGGCCTCTCGCCTGCGAGGTGAGCGGCGGGCTCGACTCGTCCGCCGTCTTCGCCGTGGCCGTTGACCTCGAGCGCCGGCACCGGCTGCCCGCGCCCGGTGTGTCGGGCTTCACGTTGCGGTTCGAAGGCGACTCGGCGGCCAACGAACTGGACTTCGCGCGGGCCGTCGGCGCCCACGTCGGCGTGCCCGTCGCCGAGATCGCGCCGACCAGTCCGCCGCTGGCGTGGTACGAGGCGTGGGCGCATGCCTATCTGGATTTCCCGGGCTACCCCAACGGCATCATGGGCCTGGGCATCCGCCAGGCCGCCCAAGAGGGCGGCGCGCGTGTCCTGTTGGCCGGCGGCGGCGGGGATGAGTGGCTGGCCGGCACGCGCGACGACTACGTCGAGGAGATCGTGGCGCGCGAGTGGGGGCACCTGCACAGGTCGCTGCGCGCGGACGCGCGGGGCGCCGGCGTCGGAAACGCCAGCCGGCGGCTGGGACGCTCCGCCGCGGTGGCGCTGCTCCCGCCATTCGTCCTCGAGGCGCTGCGCGCGCGTCGGCAGCGGCGCCGGGACGCGGGGGCCAGTCCTGGCAGATGGCTCTCGCCGCACCTGGCGGACGTGCTCGAGCAACGGGCGGCGTCCACCGGCCACGCACCCCGACGCGCCAGCTTCCCCAGAGCGGGGCAGGCTGCCTTGTCCGCCACACTCCACGCCCCGTACGATGCGCTCGCGCACGAATCCGAGGAGCGCCTGGCGGCAAGCCTGGGCATCGAGTTGCGGCTGCCGCTGGCGACCGCGGCGATGGTGCAGTTTGCGTTTTCCACGCCCGACCGGCTGCGCGTGCAGGGCGAGACGATCAAGGCGCTGCACCGACGTGCGATGCGCGATCTGCTGCCGGAGCGCGTGCTGGAGCGGCAGTCGAAGGCGGACTTCATGGTAACGTTCCGGCACCATGCCGACGCCCTTCGCGGCGCGCTGACACCCGTTGTCCGGCAGGGCCTTGAGATATGGGTGCAGCGTCCGGAGCTGGATGCCGCGTGCGAGCGCTACGGGGATCCCGCCAGCGACGGCGTGGCAGAATGGAGGCTCTGGAGCCTGTTCGGGTGGAGCCTCCTGCGGTCCAGCGCGGGATGAACGCGGAGCATCACAGGCGGAGCATCACGGTATGAAGCAACACGACAGCACGACCGGCGACGGACCGCCGCCCCCGCCCGATGCCGCGCCCAAGAAGGCCTACCACCGGCCCGCCGTGCGTGTGCTGGGGGCCGTGCACCTGCTGACCCGCGGGGCTGGCATCACGGCCAACGGCGACGGCGGGCAGATGATGAAGACGTCCGATCGTCTCCTGAAGCAGGACATCGTCCGCATCGGCGATCACCCGCTGGGCGTCGGCCTCTACCTGTTCACCTACAAGCCCGGGTACGGCGCGGAATCGGCAGGCGCAAGGCAGTTCGGCGTGATGGCCGACGAGGTGGAAGCCGTGATGCCGGACGCCGTGTCGCTGCGCACCGACGGTTACAAGGTCGTCAACTACGCGATGCTCGGCATCGTTCCCGCCGGCCAGTAGGCGGTACCGCGGACGTCGTGCTGCAGGAACACCTCGGCTACGTCGGGGACAAAGTCAGGCTCGAGCTCTTTCAAGCGGCCATCCGCCAGATCGTCAGGCCGGGCGATCGCGTGGCCGACCTCGGGTGCGGAACCGGCCTCCTCGGTCTGTGGTGCCTGCGCGCAGGTGCGGCGCACGTGACCTTCATCGAGCACGGGCCCATCCTCGAGGTGGCAAGACAGACGATGGCGCGCGCGGGGTTCCACGACCGCGCCTCGTTCATCAGCGGGCGGTCGCAGCACGTCGACCTTCCGTCCCGCGTCGACGTGATCGTCTGCGACCACGTGGGATGCCTTGGCTTCGACTACGGCATCCTGCCTCTCCTGCAGGACGCCAGGCAGCGGTTCCTGGTCCCGGCCGGCAGGCTGATTCCGTCACGTTTCACGTTGCACGTGGCCGCGGTCGAGTCGGAGGCGTGCCATGCGCACGTCGAGGGCTGGGCCGCCGAGCACGTCCCACGCGACTTCCACTGGCTGCGCAACATCGAGGTCAACACCGAACAGATCCTGCAGGTGACGCGGCACGAGCTGATCAGTCAGCCCGCCGACCTCGCCGCGATGGACCTGGCCCAGGACCAGCCCGGGTTCGGCTCCTGGATGACCGAGTTGCGGATGACGCGCGATGGGGTGGTGCATGGCCTGGCCGGATGGTTCGATTGCGAACTCGCCCCAGGGATCCACATGACCAACGCGCCTGCCGCCGAGCGGCCCATCGATCGGCCGCAGGCGTTCCTCCCCATCGGCGAACCGGTTCGCGTGACGGCCGGCGACCGCGTCACCGCGACGCTGATGGCGAGGCCATCCGATCAGATGCTGGCCTGGACGCTGGTGTTCCAGGCCACGGGGCAGCGATTGACCCAATCGACGCTGCAGGGCATGCTGTTGTCGCCGGAGGATCTCTCGAGCGCGGATCCATCCCGGGTGCCACGCCTGAGCCGCGAGGGCCTGGCCCGGTTGACGGTGCTCGGCTACTGCGACGGCCGCCGCTCGGCCCGTGACATCGAGCAGGCCGTCCTTCGCGATCATCCCGAGATGTTCCCCTCCGGCAGCGAAATCTCGCGCTTCGTGGCGCGTGTCCTCGGGCTCGACACGCTATGACCATTGACTACACGCGGCGGCGCGCTCGCGCCCAGGCCCCGATGCCCGGCCCGCCGTTTCGCGAGTGGACATTTCCCGACGGCGCGGTCTGGACGACGTTCCATCGCACGGACGCCGGCTACCTGGTTCGGTTTCCAGGGCTGGCCGACTTCACAATCGCCCCCGACGCGCGGGCCGTGTCATGCCGCCCGGTGCCGGGCGTGTCCGAGGACACGATCGAACACCTCTACCTGAACCAGGTGCGTCCCCTCGCCATGAGCAGGTGCGGCCGCATCGTCATCCATGCCAGCGCGGTCGAGATTCACGGCGAGGCCGTGGCCTTCGTGGCGGAATCCGGCCGGGGCAAGTCCACCCTCGCAGCCACGTTCTCGAGCGGAGGCTTTCGCTTCCTCACCGATGACGGTCTCGTGCTGGAGCCCGCTGGCGGCGGCTTCCAGGTCGTGCCCAGCCATCCCTCGTTGCGGCTGTGGAGCGACAGCGCGGCGTTGCTCGCCGGTGGACCGAACCTGGCGTCATCCGGCGATGACTCGAAGGTCCGCGTCTACGCCGGCCAGCAGATGGCCCACTGTGGCCAGGCTCGCCCGTTGCGGCGGGCGTACTTCCTGGGTGACGGGGGCGCGCGTTCGTTCACCTGCGAACGCATGAGCGCCACCGAGGCGCTGGTGGCGTGGGTGTCGCATTCGTTCCTCCTGGACCTCGACCAGCAGCCGGACCTGGCCCACCACTTCAATCACATCGCCGTGCTCGCCAACCTGCCCGTCGCCTATCGGCTCGACTACCCGCGGCGGTTCGAGGACCTGCCACGCGTCCACGCCGCCATCGTCTCGCACGCGGGCGAGGAGGACGCCGCGGCATGACCGTGAGCGACTGCGTGCGAATCCCCGACGAGGTGCTGGCGCGCCAGGTGGGCGAGGAGACGGTGATCCTGCACCTGGCGAGCGGGACGTACTTCTCCCTCGACCCTGTCGGTGCGCGGGTGTGGCAACTGCTGGCGCAGGGCGCGACACTGGCCGAGGTGTGCGCGGCGATCGTCGAGGAATACGACGTGTCCGAGGAGCAGCTCGCGCGCGACGTGATGGACCTCGTGGAAGACCTGGCCGGCCATGGCCTCGTCGTCGTGGTCTGAACCTCGGACGCAGACACGCGGGATGAGGTCGACATCTCTCGACCCCGAGTTGTGCGCGCTGGCAGCCTGCGCGCTGGCGCCGGCCGGCGTGGATGTGTCCCCGGCGCTCGGCGCGGCCGCTGGCAACCGGACTGCGGAGGCGGGCCTGCTGGACCGCGCCTCACGCTATCAATTGCGCCCGCAACTGGCGGCGCAGGCGCAGCGCCTTGCCATCGATCCAGCTGGCGCGCTCGGGGCCGGCCTGGCCGTGTTTGCGACGGCCACGCAGGGCCGCGGCCGGCTGATGGCGGCCGAACTGCGCCGCGTCCTCGACACGTTGGACGCGGCGAGCCTCCTGGCCGTGCCCTTCAAAGGCCCCGTGTTCGCGGCGCTCGCCGGTGAGGGCCCGGGCTCGCGGGAGATGAACGACCTGGATGTCCTCGTGCGCCCGGCGGACGTCGTCCCCGCGATGCGCGCGCTCGCGCCGATCGGCTACACGCCGATTCTCCCGCCGCAGGCGTGGGCATCCTCGTGGTTGACGAGGGTCACCTCCGAGGCGGGGCTGGTCGCGCACCAGGGCGCGATCCTGATCGAGTTGCACTGGCAGATGTCACCAGGGTGGTACCCGGCTCCCTGCGCGGTGGACGACGTGATGGCGCGGTTGACGGAACGTCAGTGGATGGGCGGCCGCGTCCGCTGGCCGGCCGCCGAGGAGTTGTTCCTCGCGCACGTGGCGGACGGAATGAAGTCGTGCGGCAACGGCCTGCGATGGATCGCCGATGCGGCTCGCCTGCTTCGCCAACATCCGGATCTCGACTGGGCGCGCGTGCGCGACGTGGCCAGCCGCCGCGGAGGACTGCACAGCGTCCGGGTGGCGCTGGCCGTGACCGAGGACCTGTCGAACGACACGGCCCGGCGCCTGGGGGTGCCGGCGCTGTCGGTGTCACTCGCTCCAGCCGCGCGGGCGCTTGCCGAGGACGCCAGGCGCCTGCCGCGGCTGGCCAACGCGGCGCGGTCGATTCGTCAGCGACTGGAAGATGACGACTGGATGACTGGCGCGCTGCCGCAGTTGCTGTGGGCGCTGCGGCTGGCCGATCACCCCACGCGCATCGCGCGCGCGATCGCCCGTCACCTCGGCGAGCCCACGGTGAACGACCTCGCGGCGATGCCGTCACCGGGCGAGCCGGATACTCGACTGCGGTGGCGCTCGCTGCGGCGTCGCGCCGGCTGGCCGCAGGGTGGCTTCAGCAACGGCAGCGGCTGAGGGGCTGAGGGCGCTCGCGTGTCCCGTGCTGGTGCTACGATTCAGCCCCCTGGAGGTTGCCCGATGCGTGTGATCCTGGCCGCGGTCTGTGCCCTGTCGCTCTCCTTGGTGGTGTCCGCTCAGGCGCCGGGCCCGCTGCAGCGGTTGCTGCAGGCCGAACTCTCGCGCATCCCCGCGAAGGCTGGCATCTACGTCAAGCACCTGAAGACCGGCGAGACGGCGTCGGTGCTGCCGGACGAGTCGTTCAACAGCGCCAGCGTGATCAAGATCCCGGTGCTGGTGATGGCCTACCAGATGGCCGAGAAGTCGGCGCTGGACCTGAACGCGCGGGTGACGATCGCCAAGAGCGACAAGCGCGGCGGATCCGGAGTGCTGCGCTACCACGATGCAGGGCTGCAGCCGACGCTGCGTGACGTGATGACGCAGATGATCATCACGAGCGACAACACCGCCACCGACATCGCCATCGCCAGGGTGGGCGGCGTGCCCGCGGTCAACGCCTGGCTGAAGGCCAACGGTTACGCGCCGGCGCTGAAGCTGAACGGCACCATCCTCGAGGTCTTCCGCAACCGCTACGTGCTGGCGGACCCCAGGGCGGCCACGCTCACCGCCGACGACGTCTACGGCCTGGGCTCCGGCGAGCTCGCCTATGGCACCTCGCCGCGCGCGTTCCTCGAAAGCATTCAGGCCGGCATGCAGAAGCCCGAGGTGCAGGCGGAGAACGTGCGGCGGCTGAACGAGGATCCGGCGAGCTGGCTGGGCGAGATCACTCCGGCCGGCGTCGGCCGGATGATCGAGGCGATGGAAAGCGGCACGCTCACCTCCGCCGCGTCTGCTGACGAGATGAGCCGCATGTTCCGCTGGCAACAGTCGGGCGCACGGCGCCTGCCGCACTTCATCACGGTCCCGGTCGGCCACAAGACCGGCGACTTCGCGCCGGCCGTGGCCAACGACGTCGGCATCATCTACACCCGCTCCGGGCCGGTGGTGGTGTCGTTCCTGCTGAACGCCATCCGCGAGCCCTACGCCGAGGCCGAGGACCGCATGGGCCACGTCGCCCGGGTGATCGTCGAGTACTTCGACGGCAGGCCCTGACGTGTCCGGCGATTCAGTGCAGGGGCGAACGCGTCGCATGGAGTGACGAGGACGCCTCGCCGTGACATGAAATGACATCGTTTCGGGCCTTGATGGCTTGACGCCACCCGATCCAGCCGCTAACCTCCCGCCATCATTCCGATCGTTCTGCCATTGTCCGAGGTGTGAGTTTTGTGACGAGGCACGTCGCTTGGGAGGACCCCACTATGGTGTGGACGAGGAGAGGTGTGTGTATATTGGCGCTGGCCGCGGCGCTATTGGGCTGGTCAGGCATCGCCGCCGGACAGTCGCAGACCGGTAACATCACGGGCCGGGCAACGGACGAGAGTGGAGGAGCGCTGCCAGGCGTCACCGTCACGCTCAGCAGTCCACAGATGATCGGGCAACCGCGCACGGCGGTCACCGACGAGCAGGGAGTCTACCGCTTCACATTGCTGCCCACGGGGACATTCACGGTCAGCTTCCAGCTGGCCGGCTTCAATACGCTGAACATCGAGGGCGTGAACCTGCCGACCGGTGTGACCGCGACGATCAACGGGCAGCTGAAGGTCGCCACGCTGGAGGAGACCGTCACCGTCACCAGTCAGTCACCCACCATCGACCTTCAGGCCGCCAACGTCCAGGTGAACTGGGATCAGCAGAAGCTCGACGAGATCCCCTATAGCCGCAGCCTCACGGGGCTGGTGGCGCTCGTGCCCGGCCTCTACGCCACGTCATACGACGTCGGCGGTTCGAGCTTCGCGACCGGGTCCGGCCCCGCGGCGCGCACCTTCGGCCGCGCCGGTGGCAACGTCGTCAGCTACGACGGCATGATCTGGGACCAGACCTACGGGGACTTCGGCTCCTACGAGGACGCGCAGATTACGACCGCGGCGAAGGGCGCCGACGCGATGAACCCCGGCGTGACGATGAACCTGGTCGTCAAGTCGGGCAGCAACCAGTTCCACGGCGTGGGCTCGGCCAACTATCAGGACGGCGCCTTCCAGAGCAACAACGTGGACGACGAGCTGCTGGCGCGCGGGTATGCGCCCGGCACCAACAAGTTCACCAGCCTCAACGACTTCTACGCCGAGGTCGGCGGCCCGATCGTGCGCAACAAGCTCTGGTTCTACGTGAGCCACCGCGACTCCGAGTCCGGCAACTTCATCCCGGGCTTCATCAGCCTGGAGACTGGCGAGCAGCAGGAGTTCTACAGCAAGCTGCAGAACCCGACCGGCAAGTTCACCTGGCAGGTCAGCCAGAACAACAAGTTCGAGGCGATGGCGCAGGTCGGCCGCAAGTGGCAGCCTTATCGCGGCGCCAGCCGGTTCGTGCCGCTCGAGGCGACGCAGAACCAGGACTCGTGGTCGCTGATCGGGCCGTCGTTCAAGTGGTTGTCGGTGCTCAGCCCGAACCTGACGTTCGACGCCAGCGTGCAGCGCGGCGGCTACTGGTGGCCCGACGTGCCGTGGACGACGGACGTGCGCAAGAACGATCAGACGACGGGCACCACTTACGGCGCGTTCCTCGAGAGCGACCGCACGCCCCGCCGCTGGCAGTACGGCGGCACCATGTCGTACTTCACGGAGCTGCTCGGCAAGAACCACGAGTTCAAGACCGGCTATCTCGGTTGGTACAACATGAACGAGACCGAGACGATCGGCTATCCGAACCAGCAGCAGTATCGCTACCGGAGCCTGATCAACGACACCGATCCGTTCGCGCGGCCCGATTCGGTGATTGTCTACGACTACCCGTTCACCGTGGCCGCGGGCGAGAAGTACCACTCGCTCTACCTGAACGACCGCATCACCCTCAGTCCGAAGCTCACGCTCAACGTCGGCGTGCGGTGGGACCGCTACTCGAGTTTCCTGCCCGAGCAGGGCAATCCCGGCACCGGACCCTACTCGGAAGAGCGCATCACCCCGTACCAGGGCGAGGGCAACTTCCCGATCTACTCCACCTTCGTGCCGCGCATTTCGGCCATCTACGACGTCACGGGTCAGGGGCGCTTTGCGCTCCGCGGCAGCTATGGCCGCTACGTCGGCGGCAGTTCGGGCGCCTCGGCCAACCCCGCGCCCGGGGCGACGGACGTCAACCCGAACGCGTCGCTCCAGCGCATCTACTCGAACTGGGACGGCACGATTCCGTACGTGCCAAACCCGGCGCAGCTGACCTCGGTCACCGGCGGCGGCACCAACCGCAGCATCGATCCCGACCTGAGGGGACCGTACGTGGACGAGTGGACCGCGGGCGTCGACGTCGGCCTCAGCCGCGTGGTCACCATGCAGTTCAACTACGTCTACAAGAAGGACGGTCTCGCCAACCAGCGCCTGAACGTGGCGACGCCGTACGAGGCCTTCACGGCCGTCAGCACCGGCCTCGATCCCGGTCGCGACAACGTGCTGGGTACCGGAGACGATCGGGCGCTCACCGTCTACGCGGTGCCGCGCAGCTACCCGGGCTTTGGCCAGATCGCGGAGCAGATCGTGCAGGCGGGCGATGACGAGGCCCGGAACGATTACACCGCTTACGGCATCACCCTCAACAAGCAACAGTCGGACGGGTGGTCGTTCCTCACCTCGTTCAACATGGACTATCGCGACCTCAAGAACTTCGGGCCGCGCGATCCGAACGAGGCGCTCTACGGGCCCGCCAGCAACACCGCCACCAACGGCGGCGCGACCACTGGTAACCCGTATCAGTCGGTGGCGCCCGAGTGGAACTATTCGTTCCGCATGAGCGGCACCTACCAGCTGCCCTGGGGCATCCAGTACGGCTCCGCCTTCACGGCACAGAGCGGCGACTGGTATGGCCGCGACGTTCAGGTGCGGAACGCCCTGAACGCCGTGGTCAATATCCGTGTCGAGCAGCAGGTGGACCGCTACCCGTGGGTGAAGCTGTGGGACAACCGCTTCAGCAAGCGCTTCAACCTGCCCCACGGCCAGTCGATCGAGGGCATGTTCGATCTGTTCAACTCGCTGAACATCAACGCCGTGACGGCCCAGGTGACGCGCAATGGCTCCACCTTCGGCCAACCGACGGAGATCATCGCGCCCCGCGTCTTCCGTCTGGGCGTGCGGTACCGCTTCTAATCCGGTTCCGTCACGGCCATGTGCCGTGACGGCCGTCCTCGACCAGCCCACGATCCGTTGCCATTCCGGCGCGGGTCGTGGGCTTTCTGTTGGTGCTCGCGCCGCGCGACCTCACGGTGTCGAATGGCGAGGGCGAGCGTATACTGGCGCCCTCGTCAGGTTGGAAAGGGGCGGCACGTGCACGCAGAGTTCGTCATCGTCGGCGGCGGCATCTACGGTGTGGCGACGGCGCTGGCGCTCGCCCGTCGCGGTGCCGAGGTGCTGGTACTGGAAGCGCGGGAGATTGCGTCCGGGGCGTCGGGCGGGCTTGGCAAGCGTGGCGTGCGCGCCAACGGGCGCGACATCCGCGAGCTGCCGTTGATGCACCTGGCCTACGCTCAGTGGCCTACCCTCGACGCGGACCTGGGGGCGCCCACCGGCTACGAACGCATCGGCCACCTGCAGCTGTACGAGCGCCATCACGATATCGGCGGGGCCGCGGTCCGCGCGCGGGTGCAGGCCGCCCTTGGCATCCCGACGGTGCATCTGGAGGGCGAGCGGGTGCGCGAACTCGAGCCCGGTCTCGGCGCGCAGGTGCTGGGTGGCCTGCACGCCCCGCTCGACGGTGTCGCCGATCACGAGGCGACCACTCGCGCTTACGCCAGGGCCGCCGAACACGCCGGCGCGAGCATCCGCACCAATGCCCGCGTCGTGGCCATCTCGCACGGCACCGGCCGCGTCCACGCCGTCACGCTCGACGACGGGTCGTCGGTTGCCGTCGGACGCCAACTGCTGCTGCTCGCCAATGGCGGGATGAGCGGCCTGCTCGAGGATCATCTGCAGTGCCGCCTGCCGGTGTGGACGGTGTTTCCGCAGGTGGTGCGCTCGACCGAGGCCGCGCGCGCGCCGTTTCGTTCGCTGATTGGCCACCTGCACCGCCCGGTGGCGCTCAAGATGATTCCGGGTGGCTCGGTGATGCTGTCGGGCGGATGGCGTGGCCGCTGGAACCCGGAGAGCGGGCGAGGGGAGACCATCGCCAAATCGGTGACCGGCAACTGGGCGGAGGCGGTGTCGCTGTTTCCGGCCATCGGCGAGCTGCAGATCGCGGAATCGATGGCCGATCGCGCCGAAACCACCTGCCTCGATCTGGCGCCCGTCATCGACCGCGTGCCCGGCGTGTCGAATGCGCTGGTCGCGTCCGGATGGTCCGGCCATGGCTGGGCGATTGCCCCGGCGGTGGCGCCGCTCCTCGCCGACTGGGCACTGACCGGCGAGGTCCCCGAGCTGCTGCGGCCGTTTGCGCTGTCGCGCTTCCCGTCGATCTCGTGACGCGCGCTCGCTAGGACCGCGCCGCCCGTGGGCCGGGCCACAGATAGAACAGCAGCGTCGCCGCCATCACCGCGGCCAGCATCGGCCACAACCCGAACTGCTGCAGCATCAGGGGCATGGTTGCGGTGATCAGGCCGCCGCCGAGCAGCGGCGCAATCACCATCGACCGCGCCGCGAAGGCCTGGGCGGCCGTCGTGTGGCTGTGCGGATCGACCATCCGCAGCAGCATCAGGCCGACCGCGGCCACGCCCGTCTGCGTGCCGTAGACCACGAGACCCTGCTCGAACCAGAACTCGCGCAGCATCCGCGGCCCCAGCAGCAGAAACGAAGCCACGCACCAGGCGATGCCCGCCAGCATCAAGAGCGTGAACGGGACCACGTTCTGCAGGAACAGGTCCAGCTGCATCGAGGCGATGGCGGCGACGACGAGGAGGTCGAGGCAGAGGCCGTTGATGCGCTGGAACGTGCCGCGATCGAAGTAGGTCGCGGCGCCCAGACGATCCGCCGTGCCCTGGATCAGCATGCCGCCGATCATCGCCAGCGGAAACAGCGGGAAGCCGCTCAGTGACGGATGAATGGCGCGGACGCCGAGCAGCATCACCCAGCCCGCGAGCGTGGCCAGCGTCACCACCGCCACGTGCAAGGTGAGTGGCTCCAGCACGTCGCCGGTGATGGTGCCCATCGCAATCGGCCGCCGCGACGCCGGTGGAATCAACCCCGCCGCGACGCTGGCGCCACCCTCCTCAGGGCTCGAGCGGATGACCGTGAACCCGCGCCGGACGCCGTGCCGGATCAGCGCCACGCCCCCGACCACGCCGGCCATCAGGCCGACGGTCGCCGACATCTGTCCGAGCGGACCGCCGGCGGGGAAGCCGAGAGCAACGAACACGCTGGTCATGGCGCCCGCGGTGCCGTGCCCGCCGGAGAAGCCCACTTCGAGCAGGCAGGCGAACAAGGCGGGCGTGCCGAACAGCGGCCCCAGCACCAGACCCGTCAACAGCAGGCCCACCACGTACTGCCCCAGCGCGCCGACCACCGAGAAGCGCACCAGCGGTCCGCCGAGGCGCGCGATCGTCGCGAGGGACGGGACCGTCACGCCCAGAAACAGTCCTGCGAACACGAAGTTGATCAGCACCGACGGCAGCGCCGTCCAGATCGCGAAGGTGTCCCGGGGCACCAGGTCGACACCGAAGGGGCCGGCAGCCAGTCCCACGAACCCGCCGATGAGCGGCACCGGCAGCGCCAGGCGACGGAGCAGCGGGATGCCGAGCCAGAGGAGCAGCCCGGAGAGCAGCAGCAGGCCAAGGCCTCCAAGGGCCAGCAGCACGGTCATGGTGGGCCGCTCCCAGGTGAAACGGCGGGGTCACCATACCATGCGGATTTCGATTACGATCCTCCGTCCCCATTGGTGACGCGCCGTTCGTGCATTCCCTGGAGGTAGTAGTGAGACGTGTATTCCTTGCGCTCGTGCTTGTCGGTGTGACGATGGCTCCGGCCGTCGCGCAGACCGTTCCGGAACTGCCGTTCCAGTCCGTGCCCGATCCGCTGACGCTGCCGCCCGATATCCACTTCGGGGAGATCGCGGGCGTGGCGGTCAACTCCAAGGGGCACGTGTTCGTGTTCTCCCGCGGCAACTCGACCGGCCCGGCCTACATGGCCACGGCGTCGCAGTTGCTGGAGTTCGACCAGACCGGGAAGTTCGTCCGCGAGGTGGGCAAGAACCTGTTCGCCTGGGCCTACGCCCATGCGGTCCGCATCGACAAGCAGGACAACATCTGGGTCGTGGACAAGGGATCGAACATGATCCTGAAGATGAACCCGCAAGGGCGGGTCGTCTGGGTGTTCGGCCGCAAGGGCGAATCCTCGCACCTCGACGTGCCGCCGGATTACGCCTCGCAGCTGGGGAACCTGCTGAAGCGGGCCGGCGTCGCGGTCACCCTCCCGGAGAACAACAACCCGCGCAATCCGGTGCCGGTGCACCGCGACAACGTGTTCAACCAGCCGACCGACGTGGCGTGGGACTCGCAGGGGAACTCGTATTTCACCGACGGCTACGTCAATTCGCGCGTCGCCAAGGTCAACGCCCGGGGCGAGTGGATCGCCAGCTGGGGCGCGCTCGGGAAGGGGCCCGGCGAGTTCGACACGCCGCACGGCATCGCGGTGTCGCCGAAGGACGAGATCTACGTGGCGGATCGCGGCAATCGGCGGATCCAGGTGCTCGATACCCAGGGCAAGTACCTGCGCGAGTTCATCATCGACGTGCCGGTGGACGTGAAGCGCGGCAAGATCACCTACGGCGCGGAGACGCCGAACGCCAAGACCGGCTCGCAGGCGCCGGGCGCGCCCGA
This sequence comes from uncultured Acidobacteriota bacterium, assembly GCA_963721715.1. Classification (GTDB taxonomy): domain Bacteria; phylum Acidobacteriota; class Vicinamibacteria; order Vicinamibacterales; family UBA2999; genus VFZN01. The sequence continues at coordinate 739,841 of CAVRKI010000002.1, forward strand.
CGCGTTGTGCATGACGCCGGGGCCGAACCCGGTGCTGTTCGTGGGCGACCTCTATCCGAGCCGCATCTACAAGGTGTCGCTCGAGGGCAAGGTGCTCGGCGTCTACGGGCAGCCGGGCCGCAACCTCGGCGAGTTCGGCTGGATTCACGCCATCGCCTGCCCCTCGGAGAACGAGATCTGGGTCGGCGAGCTGATCAACTGGCGGGTGCAGAAGCTCGTGACCAAGGGCGCCGGCAGCCGATAACCCATCGTGGTGCCAGGGCGGTGCGTCAGGCCGACGCACCGCCCGCGTCGCGACCCCGCGACGCCATCGTCTTCTGACGCAGGCTGATGGGAACCATCAGTCGAGGAGTTCCCACGCGGTATCGATGAATCACGACCGAGTTCGTCGTCTCCGCCGGGCCCTTGTGGGCGTCGCCGTGCTCTCCGGGCTGTGGGCCGGCATTGTCGCCGCGACGGGCGGCGTCGTCCTGCACGTCTTCGACCTGCCCATCACGTCACGAAACCCGCGCAACCCGCTCTGGCTGCTTCTGATCAGCAGCGTGCTGGCGTGGTCGTTGCCGATGCCGGACCGGAGGCGGACGCTCACCGAGGCCTGGCGTCGGTATGGAGACCTCGGACGGTCGATTCATCAACACACGCCGTGGTTGCGGTGGGCCGATCCGGCCGCGCTCGTTGCCTTCGTGGCGATCGCCGCCGAGGTCTACTTCTGGGCCGGCGCCCGCCCGCTCTGGCTCGACGAACAGATGATCGCGATCAACCTGCGCGACCGTTCGCTCGCGGAGCTGACCGGTTCGCTGTGGCTCGGGCAGAGCGCGCCATTTGGGTGGCTGGCGCTGCAGAGGGCCGCGCTCGTCTCGTTGGGGCGCAGCGAACTCGCTCTGCGGCTGGCGCCGATGCTGGCCGGGTGCGGCATGCTCGCGGTCGCGGCCTGGGTGGGTCGGCGGACGATGAGCCGGTTCGGCGCCGGAGTGTTCGTGCTGCTCTGCGCGATGGGGCAGTGGTTGTCACACTACCCCTTCGAGCTCAAGCACTACTCGGGGGATACCTGTTGGGGCCTGCTGCTCCCGGCCCTTGCGGTGTGGGCGATGGAGGCCGAGCCCGCTGGGGCGCGCCAGCGCCGCCTGGCCGCGTGGTGGGCCGCTGCCCTGGTCGGCCACTGGCTGGCCTACGGCGCCCTCCTCGTCACCCCGGCGTGTGCGCTGCTCCTGCTGGCGGACGAGTGGCGACGTGGCGGCTGGCGCCCGGCCCTCCGGTTCTCGCTGATGGGCACGGCCTGGCTGGTGTCCTTTGGCCTGCACTATCTGGTGTCGCTCGGGCACACGGCGACGAATGACTACCTGCTCGGCTACTGGTCGCCCGGCTTCCCGCCCCAGTCCGCAGGCATCCCGGAGACGCTGCGCTGGATGGCATCCAGGCTCGAGCCCCTCGCCCGCAACCCCGGCGGCACCGCATGGTGGATGACGTTCTGGCTGGTGGTGCTTTGCGGATTCGCGATGGCCGAACGCCGGTTGGGTGTGGTGCTGGCGGCGGTTCCTCTCTCAGCGCTTGCACTGGGCGCCCTGCGCGTGGTCCCGCTGCACGATCGCCTGGCGCTGTGGATCGTCCCGGCGCTCTATCTCGGCGTTGCGCTCTTCGTGGACGGCGGGGTTCGGCGCGCCCGCCCCTCCTCGGCCCGGCACTGGGGTCTGCGGCTGCTGATGGTCGTGTCGGTGGCCGCGCTCGCCGGCCCCGTGTGCGCCGACATCATCGCTCGCGGCTGGCTCGAGTACCGCACAGGCCGATGGCCGGACAGCAATCACGGGCTCGACGACCGCGCGGCCGTCGGTTGGCTCATGGACCAGCGTCGTCCAGGTGACGTCCTGATGACGACCCACCTCGGCGTGCCGGCGTTCTGGTGGTACGGCGAGATCCCCATCTCGGGTACCTCCGCCGGCGGCTCGCTGCCTGATGGCACGCCGATCGTCGAAGTCGGCCTCCGTTCAGGCGACGAGTGCGTGCCAGATCATCTTTCCGACCTGCTGGTGGATCGGCGACGTGTGCTGGTGTATTCGGGGTTTCCAGACCAGCCGGCCGGATTCGACGACGTGCTGCTGGCCCGTCTATCCAGGTTCGGTGCGGTCACCGCGGAGCGGCGCTTCGCGGCCTCGGGTCATGCCGCGGTGATCGAGCTCAGCGCGGCCCCAGGCGCCACGGGCAAGGCTGCAATGGCAGCCGGTGTGGCTGCCGCGACTCCGCTTGACGGATGTATCGGAGCGATGGTGACACAGCGCTGGTAGGGTGCGGCTCGTCCGTCGCCGTCTGCCGCGCCTCATCACTGGCGCGGGTCGGTCTGGTGAATCTTCTCGAGGCGCCGCCCGGTTCGGGCCAGCGCGCTCCCGGTGCGCTGGAACATCCGTCGGTACTGCCCGGGTGTGATGCCAACCAGCCGCTTGAACAGGCGCCGGACGAACGACGCGTCCGAATAGCCCACATCCGCGCCGATTTCCTCCGCATCCCGGTCGCTCGATTCGAGCATGCGCTTCGCCTCCTCGATCCGGGGTTCAAGCAGGACGGAACCATCGTGATCGAGTTCCTGCGGACCTTGATGGCCTACAATCGCGGGCACGTTCGGGCGCACCTACGGACGCAGCCACCCGAGCCGAAGAGGGCGAAGTAGCCCCTAGCGTCCGTCCTTTTCGGCCTCGTGGATCTTCGCCACGCGTCCTTCGTGACGCCCGCCCTGGAACGGCGTGGTCAGGAAGATCCGGAGAATCTCTTCGGCTCGATCCGGCGCGAGCATTCGTGCGCCCAGCGTCAGGACGTTGAGATCGTTGTGCTCGCGCGACAGCCGGGCGGTCTCCTCGTCGGCAATCGCCGCGGCTCGGATCCCGGGCACCTTGTTCGCGGTGATGGCCATGCCGACGCCGCTGCCGCAGACCAGCACGCCGCGGTCGAAGCGTCCGTCCTGGACGCCGCGCGCCACCGCCACCGCAAAGTCGGGGTAGTCCACCGAGGCTGGACCATTCGTCCCGAGGTCCTCGTAGGCCACGCCCATCGCGTCCAGCGTCCGCTTCAACTCGTCCTTCAACCCCACGCCCGGCGTGGTCGGCGCCAATCGCAACTCGCATGCAGGAAGTATAGGGGTAAGATGCGCGGCATGCGACGACGCACGCTGCTCCAGGCCATCGTCACCACGCTGCCCGCGCTGTCGTTCTCGCGGGTGCGGCTGCATGCGCAGATCCGGACGCTCACGCCCGAAGCGACCGCGACCTTGCGGGAGATCGCGGCGACGGTGCTGCCGGCGTCACTCGGGGCCGACAGGATTTCACTGACCGCCGACCGTTTCGTGGCCTGGACGCTGGGTTACCAGGAAGGAATCCCGCTGCAGCACGGCTACGGCCACCCTCGTCTGGTGAAGTCTGCCGCCTCGCCCGTGCCCGACTACGTGGCGCAGCTCGCCTCGCTCGATGCCGCCGCCCGCGCCCGCGGCGGCCGGTTCGGAACGCTGCCGCTCGACACGCGTCGCGCGCTGCTGGACGAGGCGCTGACGGCGGCGAAGGTCACGCAGCTCCCCTCGCGCCCGACCGGCGGGCACGTGGTCTCCGACCTGATGGCGTTCTACTTTCGCAGCAGCGAAGCCAACGACGTGGCTCACCGCGCGCGCATCGGGCGCCAGGTCTGCCGTCCGATTGAACTGACGACGCGCCGCCCGACGTCAACCGCGTAGCCCCAAGCCCCAAGGCTTCCTATGTCCCTTCACGAGAGCGACGTCTGCATCATCGGCGGCGGCATCACCTCGGCGATGCTCGCGAGGAAGCTTGCCAACCTTCGCCCTGGCACCACCATCACCATCGTCGAGGCGGGCCGCTCGATCTTCGACGTGGAGAATCGCGGCATGTACCGCGATCGCGCGCTCGCCTACGGCGAGCATCCGTGGCGCGACGACTACATCGAGGACCAGAAGGCCGAGGGCATCATCTCGATGACCATGGCGGTAGGTGGGTTGGCGCTGCACTGGGGCGGCGCGTGCAACCGGTTCTCCGCGGAAGATCTGCGGCTGAAGTCCATGTACGGGCTCGCCACCGACTGGCCGGTGGCCTGGGACGAGCTCGAGCGCTACTACGTGGAAGCCGAGCGGGCGCTGAACGTGGCGGGCGAGCCGAGCCCTTATCCCGAGGATCGGCGCTCCGGACCCTATCCGCAACCAGCCGTGCCGCTCTCCTACAACCTGCAGGTGCTGAAGACCTGGGCCGAACAGAGCGGGCTGAAGTTCAATGCGCTGCCGATGGCGAGGAACCTGACGCCGGCCGATGGCCGCGGCAGCTGCTGCGTGTTCGACACCTGCGGTGACGTGTGCCCATCCGGCGCCCGCTACTCACCCGATTTCACCTTTCGTCAGCTGCTCGAGCGCAAGCAGATCGTGCTGCACGATCGGACGCTGATCCGGAAGCTGACGCTCGACGAGGCCAGGCCGGTGGTGGCGGCCGCCACCGGCGTCCACCAGAATCGGCCTGGCGAGACCGAGGAGTATCGCGCCCGGCTGTTCGTGCTGGCATCGGGGTATTGCTGGAGCCCGCACCTGCTGCTGTTGTCGGCGAACTCGCGGTTCCCGGACGGGCTGGCCAACCGCTCGGGCCTGGTGGGTCGTTACATGACCGGACACCCGTTCATCGAAGCGCGCGCCACCATCGACGACCAGACGTTTCCCGGCCAGCACATGGTGCACAGCCTGATTTCCCGCGAGCACTTCCGCTGCGCCACGGACCGGCCGTTCGTGCGGCACGACACGCGCGTGTGGGAGAGCTCGTCGGGGCGGGAGCCGCGGCTTCGCAGCGCCGAGGGCCGCCTGCTGCTGGGCGACGAGGTGTTCGAGGACTGGCGCTCGCGCGCCAGAGGCAGTTCCGTCCGCCTGCGTGCCTATCTGGACATGCATCCGTCGGCCGACAGCCGCCTGACGCTCGATGCCGCCCGCAAGAACCGCCATGGCGATCCGATGCCGTCGATTGCGCACCGCTACGACGAGGCGACGACGGCCCGGCAGGCGGCGTCGAAGCAGCACGTGCTGGACCTGTTCAACCGGATGGCGCGGGCGAGCAACGGCAAGATCGTCAACACCAGCGAGGGTGACTACCTGGATCACCCGTCGGGCGGCTGCCGCATGGGTACCGACCCCGCGACCAGCGTCTGCGACAGCTTCGGCCGCACGCACGATCACGAGAACCTCTACGTCGTCGGCGCGCCGACGCTGCCGACCGGCGGCTGCACCAATGCCACGCTGACGTTCGTCGCGCTGACGCTGCGATCGTCAGAGCGCATCGCCGAGGCGCTGGGCCGGGCCTGAGGCAGAGCCCGCTGACGCGCGCCCCGCGCTGCCTGTTCTCCTGCCGCGCTGTCAGACCTGGTCCTGGAGGAACGATGCGAGGAACTCGCGTCCCTGCTGCACCATGCCGCGGCGCTGCCACGCCTCCAGCGTGAGGCGGGTGCTCACCGCCTCGTCCGCGTGGTGGGTCTCCTCGAGCTCCGCCACCAGCGCCGGATCCGTGAACGCGATGTTGCTCTCCTCGTTGAACGCGAACGAGCGGTTGTCGAAGTTGGTGGTGCCGATCGTCGCCCATCGCCCGTCCACCACCATCGTCTTGTGGTGCAGCATCGTGCGGTCGTACTCGAACACGGCGAGGCCGGCGCGCAGCAGCGGACCGAACAGCCCCATGCTGTTGTGCCGCGCCAGCCAGTTGTCGTTGAAGCGGCCGGACACGGTGATGCGGACGTCGACACCGCGACGATGCGCTTCGACCAGCGCATCGATCGCCGTCTGATCCGGGATGAAATAGGGATTGGCAATCAGGATCGATTTACGCGCGCAGATGATCGCGAAGTAGTAGACGAGGCGCGCGGCCGAGGCGCCGACGGAGGGCGAGCTGAGCATGCCGTGGATGGCGACGTCGCCCGCCGTCGGAATCAGCGGGAAGAAGCGCGGGCCACTGACCAGTTCGCGGGTCGTCTGCAGCCAGTTCTGCGCGAACCCGGTCTGCAGCGGCACGATGCCCGGGCCTTCGATCTCGATCTGCATGTCGCGCCAGTGCTCCGGATCCTCGGCGTGGCCGGCCCAGTGATCGGCGATCCCCGCGCCACCGGTGAAGCCCCGCCGGCCGTCGATGACGAGGGTCTTGCGATGGGTGCGGTAGTTGAAGCGCCCAAGCGACCAGGGGCGAATCGGGTTGAACCACGCCAGCTCGCAGCCGCCCGATTCGAGCACCTGCAGGATCTCGGTGCCGATGGTCGACGAGCCGACCGCGTCGAGCAGGATCTTGACGCTCACCCCATTGCGCGCGCGATCGGCCAGGGCCACGGCGAACTCCATGCCGATGCGGCCCTCCCAGTAGATGTAGGCCTCGATGGTGACCGACGCCGCCGCCTCGCGCACGGCGCTCAACATCGCGGGATAGAACGCGTCACCGTTGTTCAGCAGCCGAACCCGGTTGCCGTCGATCATCGGCCTGCCGGTGAGGCCGACCACGCTCGGCAGGAAGGCCGCCGAGTTGACCGTGGTCTCGTGATCCAGGCCGTACGCCGGCGGCTGCTCTTGCGGCGCAATCAGGTACGCGACCAGCGCAACCAGCGCCAGGCTCACCGCCGTCCACCAGCGATCGACGTAGAGAGATGCGGCGGCCAAGGTCAGCCACAGCCCCCACGACCACAACAGCCGGCGGGCCCGCGTCCACAGCCCGGGTATGCCGTGGGGCCGGCGTTTGCGGGTCTCCAGCGGTTCCAGCCGGTGACGCCATTTCCTCGGAACCCGCGACATCCGCAGCGACACGCGAGGGCGGCCCGGCGAGCGACGTGGTGCTTTGCGCATCACCTGAGGACCAGATACGGATCGATCGGCAGGCCCTGCCACCAGCGGCGCTCGGGACCCAGTCTGAAGATCGCGAAATGCAGGTGCGGCGCGTCCGGCGACGCGTTCCCCGTCGACCCGACATAGCCGATCACCTCGCCCGCCGACACCATCTGGTGCTCGTCCAGCGTGGGCGAATAGCGATCGAGGTGCGCGTAGTAGTAGCAGAACGACTCGGACGGATCGAGCTGGTCCACGCCCTCCACCGGGATGCGCAATCGTCGAGCTCGCAGAATGTCCACGTCGTCCTGCAATACGCCGGGACCTGCAGACGGCGACGGCTCGATGGTCACGTCCTCGCGGAGCATTCGCCGCCGGCCTGGGCGTGTCATGGCAGGACGACCCTGGCGCCTGGCGCCACCGGCCCGACCAGCCGCATCGCGTCGCAGGTCGTCAAGCACAACAGGCGCCTGTCGGATTGCGGGGTCTTCTTGCATGGTCCTGCCAGGCTTGAGCAATGGGCGTACCACGCCGCCATGTATCAGCTCACAGCCCGATGGGGGGTGATGTGTAGCGAAGCACCCAGAAAGAGCAGCCCCCTGCCTACGGCAGCCCTCGCTGGCAGCTGTCGATTCGCGGTCAGGGGCGCGTGCTCAGCGTCACCGCGCAGCCCAGTTCCAGCGCAAAGCGCCCACGAGCCCGGGGCGTCAGGCGGATGTCCGGGGACTTCTGCTCGAGCCGCCGCCGCAACAGCAGAAGCCGGCTCTCGAGGTTGTCCTTCCACTCCGGCAGGTGCAGCGACTTGTCCAGCCGCAGCTCGCGATTCGTGAACTCGCTCCGCTGTTCGTCCTGGTGCGCCTTCAGCAGTTTCCAGAGGATGCGCGCGGGCAGGCTGCGGATCAGGTACTCGCCGTCCACCATGATCAGCTCATCGCCCGTGTAGTAGGTCACCTCGCGCCGCGCCAGCGCCGGTGCGGGTGGCGGTGGCGCCGGGATCGCGGCGGCCAGGGCCGCGGCGCTTTCGTCCGCGGCGGCCTCGGCGCGCTCCTGCAACTGCGCGTTCTGAATCGCGATCGCCAGGTAGCTGCCGAGCAGCTCGATCGAGGTCTTGTCCTCCTCGTGGAAGCGATACGGATCCTCGCTCTCGATGCACAGCACCCCCACCAGTTCGTTGCGCACCAGCAGCGGCACCCCCAACTGGCTCTCGGGATTCACCAGCCCCGGCAGCGCGATGCGCTCGGGCGGGCACAAGCCCGTCTCGCGCGCGCGCTGCGCCACCGCGTGCGCGTAGAGCATGGCGCGCAGCAATCCGGAGATGCGAATCGGCTTCCGCGCCTCGGCGACGACGCCGATGATGCCCTCGCCGACGCGGGCCTCGGCACCGACGCCGTTCTCGGGATAGCCGCGGCTCGCCAGCGTCACCAGCACGCCGGGCTCCTCGTCCGGCACCAGGAGCATTGAGTGGTGGAAGCCGTAGAGATCGTCGAGCCCGGCCAGGATCGAGTCGAGCAGGTCGTCCAGCCCCTCGGCCTGGTTGATGCGCGCGGCCAGATCCTGCATCGCCCGCATCGTGAAGCGCGGATCTGCGCTGGCGCCGCAGCGGGCTTCCGCCTGTCGTGCGAAGGTCCCCGCCACATCGTCGGTTGCCGGCTCGATGGAGAGGACTTCGTAGATGTCGGCGGCAATCAGCTTGAAGATGCCCTTGAGGCCGGTGTACGAGGCGATCGCTTCGATGCGAAGCGCCATGCGTTCGAACACCGGGCCGGACGTCTCCGATCGCACCAGGCGCAGGCGCAACGCCCAGCTCTGCGAGGTGTCGGGATCGATGACCCGCACCAGCGCGTGCGGGTTCTCGGCGATGTTGCGGCGGCTCTTGTTGAAGAACTGGAACGACAACGCCACGTGGGTGCCGTCCACGTAGTCCACGTGACTGAGGTAGGCGGCGTTGGGGATGCCGTCCAGCGAGCAGGTGTAGAGCGTGGCGGGGATCAACCCCTGCCAGCATGGCGCCAGCGATTCGAGGGTGACGCTCATGCGATCGGCGCTCCCGCGCCGGGGCCCGGGGTCTGATCGAACAGCGCGTTGACACGGAACCGGACCGCGACCGCCGGCCACACCACCCAGCCATCGGTGGCGATGCGCGGCAGGCCCGACCATCTCGAGCCGATCGCGAAACCGCTCCCACTGCGACACCACGAACGCGCGCTCGTCCTCGGCAGCCTCGCGGGCTTCGACGAACACCCCCTTCGCCTGGCAGCCGCGATCGTCCGGCGGCCGCGTCAGCACCACGGCAATCTGGCCGTTGGCGCGAACATCGTCGAGCACCGTTGCCGCGGACACGGCGGGGACGAACACAACGAGGTGCGTGCCGTCGTCGTCGACTTTGACCGCCGATCCACGGGCGCCGTTCGGCTCCAACCGCGCGTTCCGGGTGGCGACGTAGATCGACAGCCCCTCTTCGAGAAAAGCCGCCAACTCCTTGTCCAGCATGACGTTGCGCGAGTATATCGCGCCGTTAGGAAAGTCTTAAGAAGCTCGTAAGGAACGTTTAGCGTCCGAGGGCGAACTCTCGAACGCACTCTCTTCGTTTAACCAGGCGTAGGAGAGAGACACATGAACACAAACGGACGCATCCAGACGATTCTCGGCGGTTCCTTCCTCACGCTGGCGGCGGCACTGACGGCCGCGGCCACCAACGTGACGGCCGCCTCCGTGCAGGCTCAGGGCCACCGGCCGAGTGTCGAGCACGGCGCCTACCTCGTGAAGACGATGGGCTGCAACGACTGCCACACGCCGCTGAAGATGGGCCCGAAGGGCCCCGAGCCGGATATGACGCGGGCGCTGACGGGGCACCCGGCTGATCTGAAGATGCCGGCGCCTCCCGCCTTGCCGCCGGGACCGTGGCAGTGGCTCGGCGCTGCGACCAACACCGCCTTTGCCGGGCCCTGGGGCGTGAGCTTCACGGCCAACCTGACATCCGACAAGGAAACGGGTCTGGGCGACTGGACTGAGGACATGTTCATCAAGACGATGAGGACGGGCCTGCACCAGGGCAAGGGTCGCCAGATCCTGCCGCCGATGCCGTACTTCGTCGTCGGTGCGCTGACCGATCCCGACATCAAGGATCTCTTCGCGTATCTGCAGTCGCTGCCGCCGGTGCGTAACCGCGTGCCCGAGCCGGTGGAGCCGACCGAAGCGAAGTAGAAGAGCCGGCAGACGGCAACTGGTAGTCGGCAGACAGCAGCAGATAGACGCGAGCAGGCAAGATCAGGAGCGGGTCATGGGTAACCGAAGGCACTTCGCCGTCATCGTGTTGATCGCAGCACTGGCGGTAGCGGGAACGAGCTGGCGTCGCGCACTCGCGGCGTCGCCGGCCGGCCCCCCGCTGGTGGCTCCCGAGACGCTGATGGAGACCGGTCTCTACGAGTCTGGTCGGCCGGGAGTGGTGGCCGCCCGCAATCAGCCGTTCTCGCCGCAGTACCCGCTGTGGAGCGACGGCGCCAGCAAGCGCCGCTGGATCTTCCTGCCGGCGGGCGCGACGATCGACGCGAGCGACGCCTACGAGTGGAACTTTCCGGTGGGTACCAAGCTGTGGAAGGAGTTCGCGTTCGGCGGCCGCAAGGTGGAGACGCGCTTCCTGTGGAAGACCAGCGACGCCGAGTGGGCCTTCGCCAGCTACGTGTGGAACGCGGACGGTACGTCGGCCGAGAAGGCACCCGAGGACGGCCTGCCGCGGGTGGCCGAGATCGCGCCGGGCAAGTCGCACAGCATCCCGTCGCTCACCGAATGCCGTGCCTGTCACGTGTCGAACCGGACCGAAGTGCTGGGTTTCAACGCGCTGCAGCTCTCCACGGATCGCGATCCGAATGCGATTCATGGCGAGTCGCTCGAGCCCGGCATGGCGACCCTGGCGACGCTCGTGAACGACGGACGCCTGACGCCGGCGCGGACCGACCTGGTGACGACACCCCCGCGCATCGAGGCGCCGAGCGCGGACGAGCGATCGCTGCTTGGCTATCTCGCCGGCAACTGCGGCGTCTGCCACAACCGGACGACCGACCTGGCGCCGCTCGGCCTGCACTGGAAGCAGGGCGAGCTGGCCACGGCCGGCGCGGATCCGGCGCAGAGACTGCTGGCGCACCGCACCAAGTGGCAGGTGCCGGGCGTGCCCGAAGGCGAGAGCCTGCTGATCGATCCTGCCCACCCTGAGCAGAGCGCCCTGGTTCGCCGGATGAAGTCGCGCTGGGCGGCGTCGCAGATGCCGCCGCTCGGCACGGTCGTCAGCGATCGTGAAGCGCTGTCCGTGGTCGAGCGCTGGATCTCGACGTTGGGCACCTCGCGCTCCGCGGAGCGATCGCGATGATGTCCGGCACCGACGTCATCCTCCCCGAGGCCACGCTGCGCGCGTTCCGCCAGGCGGCCGCCGCGGCAAGAGCCGGCGAGGCCCGGACCTGGCTGCCCGCCACGCCGAGGTGGAGGCGATCGCTCCAGGTGCTCGCGCGGCGGCTGCGGTTCGCCGGTCGGCGTGCCTACCGCTTCGTGGCGTCGCGCCAGGCGTCCGCGATCACCGGCTTCAGGATGCCCGTGAAGAGCGTGTAGGCAGGCGGTTTGAAGTGGAGTCCGTCGGCGAGATAGAGTTCGGCTCTGGGCTCGCCCTTCTCATCGAACAACGCGGTGTTCGATTCCACGTAGGTGACCCAGGGCCAGCGGGTCGTCGTGGCTTTCATCGCCGCGTTCACGTCCTCCACCAACGCCCACTTGTCGCGCTTGTCGAGCGCCTTGTTGATGGAGAAGTAGACGATCTGCGTCGCTGGCAGCGCCGCGTGGACGCGCTCGATGAACTCGTGGGTGCGCTGAAGGATGGCGGCTGCCGATGCGCCGGCGTTGACGTCGTTGCTGCCGCAGTAGTACGCAATCACCGGCGGTGCGTACGGCAGGACGATCCGGTCCATGTAGTGCAGCAGGTCCTCCGTGCGCGAGCCGCCGAAGGCGCGGTTGAACACCGGCAGCGGCGCCATGTGCGTCTCGAGGTCGGCCCACAGGCGGAAGATGCTGCTGCCCACGAACAGGATGCCGGGACGCGGCGGCGCCGCCGTGCGATCGCGCTCGAGCATTGCCGTGATCTGCGCCTCGAACCGCTCTGGACGCGTCTGGGGAGGGGCCGATGCCACCGCCTGCGCGCTGGCGATTGACCCGCTCGCGGCGGCCAGTCCAAGCGCGAGCACGAGCAGCATCGCCACTCGAACAGATTGCACGTGCCGCTTGACGTGGACGCTGTCGCTCATCAGATTCCCCTTGTCTCCCGTCTCGTCTCCCGTCTCCCGTCTGCCGTCTGCCGTCTGCGGCCCCATCCTAGCGCAGTCGTGCATCGTTGCCATCTGCCCTTTGCGTTCTGGCGGCGGCTGAATATCGGATAATGCCGCGCATGGCCGACCTCTTCGATACCCGCCGCCGTTTCATGACCCACTTCGCCAGCATCGGGCTCGGCACCACGCTCGCGCCCGGCATCGTCTGGGCTCGCATGCAGGACGCGGGCACGCAGACCATTACGTTGGCGATGGTCACCGACGCGCTGCAGCTGTCCGGCATCGAGCTGCCGGAGGCCGATCGCGAGGCCATGGTCGAGGCGGCCAACCGGAACCTGACGCAGTACAAGGAAATGCGCGAGGTGCACATCCCCAACGATGTGTCGCCGCCGTTCCACTTCAGCCCCATGGTGCCTGGCCTGAAGCGTGGACAAGGTCGCGAAGCCGTTCACGATCAGCAAGGTGAAGGTGAAGCGGCCGGCCAATCTCGAGGACGTGGCGTTCTGGCCGGTGCGGCACCTGGCGGAGCTGATCCGCACCAGGCAGGTGTCGTCGGTGGAGCTGACGCGCATGTATCTGACGCGTCTCCATCGCTACAACGCCACGCTCAACAACGTCGTGACGTTCCTCGACGACCATGGCCTGGCCGAGGCGGCGAAGGCGGACACGGAGATCGCCAAAGGCAACTACAAGGGGCCGCTGCACGGCATTCCGTGGGGCGCCAAGGACATCATCTCGGTCAAGGGCTTCAAGACCACCTGGGGCGCGGCGGTGTTCAAGGAGCAGGTGTTCGACTACGACGCCAGCGTCGTCGAGATGCTGCGCGATGCCGGCGCCGTGCTGATCGCCAAGGTTTCCACCGGCGAGCTCGCCGCCGGCGACAACTGGTTCGGCGGGCAGACCAAGAGCCCGTGGGATCCCACGCAGGGGTCGAGCGGATCGTCGGCCGGCCCCTCGTCGGCCACGGCCGCGGGCTGCGTCGGCTTCGCCATTGGCAGCGAGACCAGCGGCTCGATTCTCAGCCCCGCCGCACGCTGCGGGCTGGCGGGCCTCCGTCCCACCTTCGGGCGCATCAGCCGCTACGGCGTGATGGCGCTGTCATGGACGCAGGATCGGCTGGGCCCGATCTGCCGCTACGCGGAAGACTGCGCGCTGGTGATGCAGGCAATCTCGAAGCCGGACGGCCGCGACATGAGCGTGATGGACCTGCCCTTCAACTGGAACGCGGAGTTCGACGTCAAGACGCTGCGCGTCGGCATCCTCCAGGAGTCGTTCGACGAGCTGACCAACGCCTCGGCCAAGGCCAACGCGGCGAAGACGCTGGAGACGCTGAAGGCGATCGGGGTCAAGGAGTTCATTCCCGGTCGAACGTACCCGAGCCGGTCGGCAACCCCAGCGCCATCAGCGTGGAGTCCGCGGTGTTCTTCGACGAGCACGCTCGCGCCGGCCGCATGAAGGACACGCGCAGCGCGCGGCCCACCGGCCGCCTGGTGCCGGCGGTGGACTACCTGCAGTCGCAGCGCATGCGGATGATGATGATGATGGAGCTGGCCAAGGCCACCTCGCACGTGGACGTCTACATCGCCGCGTCGAACAACACCGGCGTCGGCGGCCCGGGCGGACCCGGTGGCCGGGGCCCAGGCGCGCCCGGCGCCGGCCCGCGCCAACCCGACCGTCCGCAGACGCCGGCGCAGCGCCACTCGAACATGGCGAACCTGGCCTGCTATCCGGCGGTCAACCTGCCGAACGGCTTCGCCGACACCGGCACGCCGACCAACGCCACGATCTTCGCGCAGCCGTTCCGCGAGATGGAGATCCTGGCGCTGGCCAAGGCCTATCAGGACGCCGCGAAATGGCACCTGGTGAAGCCGACGAAGATGGAGGCGTTGTGAGTTCAACGTTCAAGAGTTCAACGTTCAAGGGTGCACGGCCGGCTGTCGCGCCACGGATTCCACAGCTGAGGTCCACGTCTGCTTTGAACTCTTGAACCATGAACTTTGAACTTCTGCTGCTGCCTGGCGTCGATTAGCGTCAGGGGATGTGGATCTGGTCCCGTTTGACGCTTGTGGCTTCCATGGGGGCGGCAGTGCTCATGAGCAGTCCGGGGTTGGCACAGCCGCCGCCCGATGCCGCACGCCAGGCCGCACCTGCCGGGCCGCTCGTCGGGCGGCTGCGCATCGACGGCGTCGCCTTCGTCGACGACCGCGGCCCGGTGCTGCCGTTCTACGCGCACGCTGGCGATCTGTTCTCTCTCTTCATCCGCGATCAGGCGCGCGCGCTGGCCGAACTGGACGCCGTGGCTCGCGCCGGCTATCACGGTGTGCGCGTCTGGTCCGCGCTTGGCTGTAGTCCATCGGCGCCCTGTCCCGAACGGGACGAACGCGGTGAGCCCGCATTCTGGCGCGGCCGCGAGGTGGGCCCGCAACTGACACCCGACTACTACGCGCATGTCGGTCGCTTCTTCGCGGCGCTCAAGGAGCGGCGGCTGCGCGCGGTCTGGTCGCAAGGCGACGTGCAGGTCATCGGCGACCGGCGCGACTTCATGACCCGCATCGCCAGGCTGGACGCGGAATACGGTGTGATCGACTGGATCGACTGCGGCAACGAGGTGTGGCAGCGGGACGACCATCCCGCTCCGGCGGCGCTGGCCGAGTGCCTGGGCTTCTACGAGGCCGCCGGTGGCCGCGCGCTGAAGACCCTGTCGTCTCCGCCCACCGAGGACGCGACGGAACTCGACGCCTTCAGCCTCGACCCGGCCGATGCCTTCGACGTGCATTCATGGCGTGGCGGGCACTCGTGGGACAAGCGGCGTCACATCTCGAGCCTGACCCGCGACGGCGATGGCGACGGCCGGCCGATGCCGAAGCGGCGGCTGGGCATCAGCAGTGAGCCGCCTGGCAGCGGGGCCCTGGTCTCGGTCACCGAAAACCAGGACGAGCTGGATGACGAGGCCATCGCACTACTGGTGCTCGCCAGCCACATCGCCCGACAGGCGTTCGTCTGGTTCTCGGGGGAAGGCGTCAAGATCGAGCGCGGCCTGGCCACCGAGGCCGGGTTTCACAGCGTCCCGAGGGCGGTTCAGCTCCTGCCGAGCGACGTGATGCGCTACGAGACGCGCCACCACTCGGGCGTGGCCTCGCGAGCGATCCGGGTGCTCGAGGCTCAGGGCGACGTCCGCGTCGACGGCGCGCTTGCCGCAGATGGCCGCTTCGCGTACACCATCGACGGGCCCGCGGGGACCTATGCCCTGAAGGTGGCCAGGAGCTTCGACGGTAAGCTGTGCCATCCGGGCACGTCGGTTTGTGAACCGGTGTCGAAAAAGGCGGGCGAGGTGCTCTCCGTCTCCTTCACGCGCGGCCGGCTGCTGGTGGGAAAAGCGGCGAACCTTGAACCTTGAACTGTGAACTCTGTCGAGATCCACCATGCTGCTTCCTCGAAGGTTGCTCGTCGTCGGGTTGCTGCTGCTGGCAGGCACGGCACTGATCTGGCTGTCATCAGCCGATGCGCGCTGGGCCTTGCGGAAGCAGGCGACCGGGGCCGGCACGCCGCGCTGGTACAAGGGCAACCTGCACACCCACACCCTGAACAGCGACGGCGACTCGACGCCGGATGAAGTCGTCCGCTGGTATCGCGAGCACGGCTACGACTTCCTGGTGCTGACCGATCACAGCTTCATCACCGAAGTGGACGGGCTGAACGCGCTGCAGGGCGCGCCCGGCAAGTTCCTGGTGGTCCGCGGCGAAGAGGTGACGAGCAGCGTCGGCGACAAGCCGATCCACGTCAACGGCTTCGACCTGCGCCGCCTGGTCGAACCGCCGAACGCGTCCACCGTCGTGAGCATGGTGCAGGGGATGGTGGATGGGATTCGGGCGGCGAGCGGCGTGCCGAGCGTCAACCATCCGAACTTCGGCTGGGCGATCTCCGCCGACGAACTGGCGAGCGTGCAGCGCACGAAGCTGTTCGAGCTGTACAACGGTCACCCGTCGGTGAACAACCAGGGCGGCGGAGGAGTGCCCGGCCTGGAGGAGGTGTGGGATCGGCTGCTCTCGAGCGGCAAGCTGATCTACGGCATTGCCGTGGACGATGCGCACCACTTCAAGCGGCCGTGGGATCCGACGGCGTCGTCGCCCGGTCACGGGTGGGTCTACGTGCGAAGCACGGCGCTCCAGCCGCGCGCGCTGGTCGACGCGCTGGAGCGCGGCGAGTTTTACTCGTCCACCGGGGTCGTCCTCGACGCGATTGACGCCGGCGCGGATCGCTTGCGGGTGGTGGTGAAGACGGCGGGAACCAGCAAGTACCGTATTCAGTTCATCGGCCGCGGCGGCCGCGTGCTGCAGGAAGTGGCCGCGGCGGAAGGCACCTACACGTTCAAGGGCGACGAAGGCTACGTGCGCGCGAAGGTGTTCGAGTCGAATGGTGCGGTGGCCTGGACCCAGCCGGTGGGCGTCGGCGCTCAGGCGCCCCGGTGACTCCGGGGCGCCTTGAACTTTGAACTCTTGAACTTTGAACTGACCAGTCGTCAGTACGTCACTCTCACCCGGTACTTCAGCACCGCCGTGCCGTCCACCGTCACCGGCACGTTGAACTGCGCCGCCCAGGCCGCCGTCTTCGTGAACTCGTGCGAGTTGCGCACCATGCGCCAGGTGCCGCCAATCGGTTCGTTCACTTCCACCGACACCGGCACGGTCTTGTGGTTGCGCACCGTGATCTCGTATTCCATCTCGTAGACGTTGCTGGCAATCTTCTCGAAGTCCATCAGCTTGCGCTCGCAGACGACGTCGAAGGCGTTGCCGATCTTCAGGTTCAGCACCTCGTCCTTCGGCGTGTGGTCGATGCGGTCCTCGCCGACGAACTGCACTGCGCCCTTCGAGTCCTCCTGATACACGCGCACGGTGCCGGATGGCATCGGCATGCCGAGACCGCCGCGCTCCTCGTTCTTGAACTGGTAGAACACCTGCACCAGGTCCTTGATCGGGGCGCCGGGCTGGCCGGCGTTGCGGTAGTAGTACGACTGGCCGTCCACCACGTAGCGCTTCTGCACCGGCACGCCGGTGCCCGCGAGCATGCTGACCTGCTTGGTCTGGTTGTTGTTGATGGTCGTCTTCCGTCCCAGCGTGTAGAGGTGATAGTCCGAGAACGATTCCTGCGCCATCGGCGCGGCGCGGCCGCGCGCGCCATGTCCTGCCTCTCGTTCATCTGCATCTTGCCGATCTGCTGGCGCACGCGGTTCAGGTCGCCCGCCACCAGCTGCAGCTTCGCGTTGCGGAACGCCGTGCCGCTGCTGTTCGACAGGGTCACCCAGCCGTCCAGATCCGCCGCCTTGTCGTCGCGGCCCACGGTCAGCACGTAGTCCGCGTTCCAGGCGAGCTTGCCGGCCAGGTACGACGCTTCGACGCGATGCTTCGCCGCGCCCTGGTTCTCCACCGTCCAGATCAGCGTCGGGCGCGAGAACAGGCTGTCCGGCAGCTCCGGGAAGCGGATGTGGTCGGCGCCGATGCCGGTGACGATCTCGTTGCCGATCTTCCACACCGGGGCGGTGTTGTAGCTGAGCAGGCGCGCCGTCACTTCCTCCTCCTGCGTGGTGCCGCCTTCCGTCCGGCGCCGCACCAGCGTGACGTCGCGGCCGACGTACTTGCGCAGCAGCTTGTCCGGCTCCAGCAGGTCGTACTCGTAGTTCTGCTCCAGCACGCTCACGCGCGACGGCTCGGTGAGCGATCGGAAGTGCACCGTCGCCGGGTTCACCGTCGCCGCGATGTCCATGAAGCGCAGGCTGGCGGTGCCGCGCGTCAGCTGGATCTGCCGCACGTCGCGCACCAGCGCGATGTCGGAGTTGTAGACGGTGATCGCCAGCTCGGTCTGGTCGTCCAGCGTGGTGGTCTGATCCTGGACCTCCGCGGGCAGGGCCGAGACGGCGGGCGCCGCGGGACGAAGGACAAAGGCGCCGGCGGCGAGGATCGCCGCGGTCATCCAGGTGCGTGCAGACATGTGAACCGCTCCTTGAAAGGCGGGGCCGCCACCGGCCCCATGTCCTCTGAACGGTGTCGCCGGGATTCCTTGCAGGCGCCTGCCGTCGATTCACGGTAGAGTGCATCGCGAGCCCGGCGTCGACCCCCCCACAAGGAGCAACTCATGACGACCATCAAAGACGCGGCGGAACGGTTCTTCGACGCCTGCGAGACCGGCAAGGGCTGGGCGGCGTGCCAGTCGTATTGCCACCCCGGTGCCACGTTCTCCGCACAGGCCGGCGCGCTGGCCGGCGTGGAGACGCTGGAGGCCTACACCGAGTGGATGAAGGCGCTGTTCACGCCCGTCCCTGACGGCCGCTACGAGCTGCGCGCCTTCGCCGTGGATGAAGGCCGCAACACGGTGATCGCCTACGCCGTCTTCCGCGGGACGCACTCGGGGCCCGGCGGACCGGTGGCGCCAACTGGAAAGCAGGCCGAAGCGGATTACGTCTACGCCATGACGTTCGACGGCGACAAGATCCGCCACATGACGAAGATCTGGAACGATGGGATCACGCTGAAGCAACTGGGCTGGATGTAGAAGCCACCCACCATCACCAGCAGACGAGGACTGATAGATGAGCGCCCCCCTGACACCCGAGAAGATCCTGCAGACCGGCCTGGCGTTCTGGCCTGCCAAGACCCTGCTGAGCGCCATCGAGATGGGCGTCTTCACCGAACTGGCCCGCGGGCCCGAGGCCTTCGAGCCGCTCAGCGGTCGTCTCGGCCTGCACCCGCGCTCGGCCCGCGACTTCCTCGACACGCTCGTGGCGCTGGGCTTCCTGCAGCGTCGAAGGCGACACGCTACAGCAACACGCCGGAGACAGACCTCTTCCTCGATCGCAAGAAGCCGTCGTACGTGGGCGGGATGCTCGAGATGGCGAACCATCGGCTCTACCCGTTCTGGGGCCATCTCACCGAGGCGCTTCGCACCGGGCAGCCGCAGAACGAGGTCAAGCACGGCGGTCCCGGGATGTTCGAGACGCTCTATGCCGACCCGCTCCGCCTCAGGGAGTTCCTCGCCGCGATGACGGGCATCAGCCACGGCGCGAACATGACCATCGCGCGGCAGTTCCCCTGGAAGGATCACCGCACCTTCGTCGACGTCGGCACCGCGCAGGGCGATCTGGCGGCGCAGATCGCGCTGGCGAACCCGCACCTGCAGGGCATCGGCTTCGACCTGCCCGAAGTGGCGCCGATCTTCGAGGACTACGTGCAGGCCGTCGGCGTGGGGGACCGCGTGAGTTTCGTGCCCGGCAGCTTCTTCGACGCACGACCTGCCGAAGGCCGACGTGGTGACGATGGGGCACATCCTGCACGACTGGGATCTGCCGACCAAGCAGATGCTGATTGCGAAGGCGTATCAGGCCCTCCCCACCGGCGGCGCCCTCATCGTCTACGAGTCGATCATCGACGACGAGCGGAAGACGAACGCGTTCGGTCTGATGATGAGCCTCAACATGCTGATCGAGACGCCGGGCGGCTTCGACTACACGGGCGCCGACTGCGCGGGATGGATGAAGGAGGCCGGATTCTCGGCGGTTCGGGTCGAACACCTGGTCGGGCCCGGACTCGATGGTGATCGGCATCAAGTAGCCAACCGCCGACCACTCCCTGGTGTGCGGCAGTAGGGTCGAGTGCCACGGTATGGCCAGGGTATCGGTGGCGCGCTCCGAGGGCAATGACCTCAGAGGGCGCCCGGCCAGCGCGCCCGGCAGATCACTGCACCAGGCGGAGCAGGTTGCGCGATAACTGCTGGACCACCGGCCCGTCGCAGTCGTGACGGGCAATCACGCGGCGGATATCGGCGCGAATCTCGGTCGAGGTGCGGAAGGCGGCCGACGGGCCGCTGGCCAGCAAGCCCAGGGCGTTCAGCATGTCGGTACCGGTGACCCGCACGTGAGCCCGCGCGAACTCCGGCGCGGCGAAGACGCCGGTGGGGTTGGCCGCCCCGCGGGTGGTCTCCGTCGACACCGTGGTGCCCCAATAGTTGCGGTTCGTGGTGATGACCGTATGGACGGGGATCTCGTCAATCTGCACTTGGTCGGCCGGCAAGAATTTCTCGCACATCCCCGAGAACTTCACGACGTAGGCGTCGAATGCGAGGCGCACGCGCATGTCGCGGGGGACCGACTCGCCCATCAGGATCCGGCCGAGCATTTCGCCGTGGTGGAGGCCCACCGGGCTGAAGGCCCGCGAGGCCCGCGCCTGCGCCCCACCATCGCCGAGGTCCTTCAAGTCGTGGTTGCTCATCTCCGTCACGGCTTCGAGGAAGACGCCGACGAACGATGCGGCCGCGCCGAGCAGCTGCTCAACCGCCTGCTGGCCCTCGTATGCCTCCCGCGCGGCGCGCAGCCGCATCGCCTCTTCCCGCTCGGCTTCCGCGCGCCGTTGAGCGGCGTCAAGCGTGGCGGCCCCCGGTGCACCGAGGGCCGCGAGCAGATGGTCATCGGTCACCTGGCGGTTGGCGATGGCAGCCATCAGCGCTGGATACGCCTCGACGGCCCATTGAATCATCTCGACGTCGCCGGGACGGCGGCGTGGTGAGGCGGCCAGGGCACGCATGGCGGCCTCGGTTTCGTCGCGCTTCTTGAGGTAGTAATCCCTTGACGCGATCAGCCCCACGGCCTGTTCCGAGTAGTGCCGCAGGTTCGCGCGGGGATCGCCGCCGATCGGCTTGCCGCGCCGCCGCAGATCCAGCAGGCGCAGCTCCCGCAACTCATCCTGCACCTGCCCAAGCGCCCACGACAGGACCACGACCTCGTCCTCGACGCGCATCATCCGCACCACGTCGCTCCACACCGCCCGTTTGCGGGCGCTGGCGACGCGCCGGGTGAGAGCCTTCTCCTCCCGCTCCGCCGCGTCCAGCCGACGTTCGACGTAGCCGCGAGTTTCTGGAGAGAGCGGCAGTGGCGGCTGCGCCGCTGTTGGTAACGCCAAGGTCAAGACCACGGCCGTCGTCGGCAAGAAGAGGCGCCAGCGCTGCATGGAGGCGCGCGCAGCATACCGTGGGCGGACGCGCGCCAGCAACCCCGGGCAATTCGGCAGCTCGCCCGAGTCAAACGCTCGTGAACTGATGGAAGCGGGGCAGGCGATGCGCCTGCATCGTCCTGACTACGTGCGCTCCGCTTGTGGCTCGGCAGCTCAGGCGCTAGTGGCCACGTGCGAGCAAGCATCCGAAAGACCATCGCACCCGAGACGCGCGCCGAAGATCCAGCTTCTGTTCCGAGCCGAGCCAGGCCGAGGAGCCTCTTCTGCGCATCGAAGGTGTAGCAGGATACACGGACGTCTCCCCGCACGCCCAGTCTGCGAGAAGTGCAGCATCAAGCCGCCCCCCGCGTCCCAGCCCAGGTCGTTGGAGGTTTCCTCGGCCGCACCCGCCGCGCCCAGGTCGGTGGTCGACTTGATCAGGCCGACCCCGAACAAGCCATACGGCTGCACTGGGCCAAACCGCGGCGCCAGCAGAAAGTTCCCCATCAGCGTCAGCACGCTGGAATCGGTACCTGACTCGAGTCGCCGAAGAAGTTGCTGACGTAGCCGAGATCGAGCTCGATGCCGACGAGGCTGTTCGTGGCGCCGAGCGACGCCCCCCAATTCAGGTTCTTGTCCTCACACTGGGTGACCTGAGGGCAGCCCGCATCGCCGCCAAAGTTGTAGCCGATGAACGGACTGATGAACGCCTGCGCCGACGCCTGGCGCGGAATTGCGAGCGCGATGAGGATGACGATCGTCGGGACGCTGAAGCGCCGGAACCCAGTGGATGGACGTGGCATGAGCACACCTCACCTCCACCATACTACCTGGGGCCGGCGCTGTCTTTCCTTCTTCAAATCCGCTCGTCGCCCGCTCGATCGCTAGTTCGCCTGCAGCTCGCGGTTCTGCGTCGCCGGAATGCCGATCCACATCACCGCGGCCAGCAGGAACGCCGCGCCGGTGATCGCGAACGCCACGCCGAAGCCGCGCGTGCCGGCCATCGAGCCCGACCACGAACGGCGCCGCGGCGCTGGCGATGCGGCCGACGTTGTAGCAGACGCCGGCCGCCGTGGCCCGGACCGAGGTGGGATAGAGCTCCGCGATCACCGCGCCGAAGCCGCTGTAGTAGCCGGTGCCGAAGAACGCGACGAACGGACCCAGCACCAGCAGCAGCGCCGGCTCGCGGAGCACGCCGTAGAGCGGCAGCAGCAGGCTGGCCATCAGCACGAAGATCACGTAGGCGCGCTTGCGGCCAATGGCGTCGGCGATGTAGCCGAAGCTGATGTAGCCGAACCACATGCCGACCTGCATCGCGATCACGAACCACGACATCGCGGAGGACGACAAGCCGATGCCGCCGCGCTCGACCGGCAGGTTCAGGTAGGCCGGCACCCACAGGTTCAGCCCCCACCAGCCGAACAGTGTGCACGCGTTCATCAGGGTGATGAACACCGTGGTGCGGGCGATGCCCGGCGTGAAGAGCGCACTGATGCGCCCGCGCGCTTCTGGCGCCGTCCGATGCCACATCTCCGGTTCTTCCACCTTGCGGCGAATCCAGATGGTGAAGAGCGCCGGCAGCACGCCGACGAAGAACACGCCGCGCCAGCCCCAGATCGGCATCACCACCAGGTTCACCGCCGCGGCGAGACCGTAGCCGATCGCCCACGAGCTCTGCACGAAGGCCAGCGCCTTCCCTCGATGCCGCGCGGGGAACGTCTCGGACACCAGCGCCACGCCGGTGGCCCACTCGCCGCCCATGCCGAAGTCCGAGCAGGATGCGGAACACCGCCAGCTGCGGCACGGTCTGCGCGAAGCCGCACGCCGCGGTGAAGACGGAATAGATGAGCACCGCCGCCATCAGCGCCCGCTTGCGGCCGATGCGATCCGCGATCACGCCGAACGCCACGCCGCCCACCGCGGCGGCCAGCAGCGTGAGTGCGCCCAGCTGTCCGGCGACGGATGTCGACAGCTGCAGCACCGGATCCTGGATCAGCGACGCCAGCACCAGCGAGTAGAGCATCACGTCGAACGAGTCCAGCATCCAGCCGAGCGATGCCGCGATGAACGCGCGCCGCGCCCGGGTGTCGGCCTCGTGCCACCAGGCCAGCGGGCCTGCCTCAGACGACAACGTGGCGTCCGTGGGAACGCGACCGGCAGCGGGCGGGAGGCTCATTGGCCGACACAGTAGCACTCCCGGCCCGCGCGGCCCACGCTATTGCTTCCGTGCCGGTGGCGGGGGCGCCCCGGTCGAGGGACGGTCATCGGCGCCGCCGGGGGAGAGCACGGTCACGGCGTCGGGAGCGAGGGTCGGGACCACCACTGGCGTCGTGGTGGGCTCCAGCACGAAGGTGGTGCGCCCGAGAGTGAAAATGACATCCGCCGACCAGCCCACCTGGATGAAGAAATTGACCCCGTCCGCCGCGGTGAGCGTGTACGGCGTCGGCAGGGCATAGTAGCGGCACGCGGCGTCGTTGCGGACCGTTGGGTCAGACAGCCGCAGTGACCGGCTCCCTGCATCGGCCGTTGCCGTGGTGGTATTGACCTCGATGTAGTTGAGAGTGGCCGAGGCAGCGGCGGTGTAGCAGAACTGCACGCCCCGCAACCGGAGACTTCGTCCATACAGTGCCGTTGGGATCGCGGGGTGCACGGACAGGAAGTTGCTTCCCGTTGTCGCCCTCCTTATGTAAGCGACCGATGAAAAGTACGTGAAGGTGAGGCCGTCAGTCGAGTTGAATGGCACCCAGTCGGCCGGGGCCGCGGTCACCAGGATGGCGCCCGTCATCGCCGCGGCGACGCTGCTGTTGACGAAGGCCTGCGTCGCCAGACCGCTGGTGGCAGTGGCGACGGCGCTGTTCACGAAGGCCTGCGTCGCCAGGCCGCTGGTGGCAGTGGCGACGGCGCTGTTCACGAACGCTTGTGTGGCCAGACCGGTGGTGGCGCCTGCAACGGTGGTGTCGACGTACCCCTTGGTGGCCGCATCGGAGGGATTCACGGGCGTTCCCACGTCGGTGATGGCGCTGCCCCCGAGTGACAGCCCGCCACCGAGCACCTGTCGCGCCGGCGGCCGCGGTCCGCCCGAAGCCGAGGCTGGGTTGAACACGAACGGTCCAGTGTTTCCGGCGCTGTCCTGCCACGTGCCGCTGAGCGACGCGATGTCGATGGTCGCGTTCAGGTGGACAGGGGTGGGACCCGGCGGCACGACCAGGGTCAGCCCGAAGCCGATGTTGCCCGCGGGGTTGACGAAGGCCATGCCGGTCGCGGCCGCGCTCGGAGACGCGCCGCACATATCGTCGGTACCGTCGAGGGTGTACGTGCTGCCGATCTGCGTGACCCTCACCGTGATGACGTTGCAGTAGGGCTGCAGTTGCCAGCGGAACGTGCCAAGCGACTGGGCAAAGCCGGGTCCGGCGGCGGCGAGTAAGAACAACAGCACTACGACTGCGATCCTGGCGGGCATTGTGTATGTCTTCATCGGTATCTGTTCTCACTTGGGTGGCGAGCGCTGCTCCGTAGTCGACGAAGCTTCCCGCGAAGTATAGATGAGCCGGAGGATCGCGGCGACCGTGTTACCCTCGCGCCATTCACCATCCCCCTGAGGGGACGGGAGGGTCTCACGATGCAGCGCCGATCGCCATCCACCCTGGTCAGGGTCCTCCACCTCTGCCTGGCGGCACTCGTCGCCGCGTCCTGCTCGTCGCCCACGCCGGGCGACACCGTGGCCATCGATGCCGACGACATCGGCGGCGCGGTGATCGGGCCCGAACGGGCCCGAGGCCGGCGTCTGGGTCATCGCCGAGACGCGGGAACTCGGCGTCCGCTACATCAAGAGCGTGGTCACCGACGATGAGGGGCGATTCGTCGTGCCCGATCTGCCCACCGCGGAATACGACGTGTGGGCGCGTGGCTACGGGCTGGTCGACAGCGCGAAGACGAAGGCGCGTCCCGGCGCGCACGTGAGCATCACGCGCGATCCCCGCGCCCAACGAGGCCGCGGCCGCGAAGTACTACCCGGCCATCTACTGGTACTCGATGCTGAAGATCCCGGCGGCCGATCAGTTCGGCGCCCATGCCGGCATCGGCAAGAACGTCACGCAGACGCGCTGGCTCGACGCGATGAAGAGCAACGGCTGCATCGGCTGCCATCAGCTCGGGCAGCAGTCCACGCGCACGATCCCGACGGCGTTCGGCACGTTCGCGTCGTCGCGGACGCCTGGCGGCGCCGCGTGCAGGCGGGGCAGGCCGGCCAGATGATGCTGGGTCAGCTGACCAGCCTCGGACCGCTGTCGTTCGAGCTCTACGGCGACTGGACGGATCGCATCGCGAAGGGTGAGCTGCCGCACGCCAAACCGCAACGCCCGCAGGGCGTGGAGCGCAACATCGTCGTCACGCTGCGCGACTGGATGAACGAGAAGCAGTACCTGCACGATCTGATCGCCAGCGATCGGCGGTACCCGACCGTGAACGCGAACGGGCCGCTGTTCGGGTCGCCCGAGTACAGCTCCGACACGATGCCCGTCCTCGATCCGGTGAAGAACACCGCGACGACGTTCAAGGCGCCGGTGCGCGACGCCGGAGATGCCGCTCAGCCTCGGGCCGGGTCATGCCGCGGCGCTCGATCCGCTGCTGCCCTCGGCCTACTGGGGCGAGGAGCGGATCTGGGACACGCGCGTCAACAACCACAACTCGATGTTCGGGCGCGACGGGCGGCTGTGGCTGGCCGCCGCGATTCGCGGGGCCGAGAACCCGGCGTTCTGCAAGGCGGGCTCGGACCATCCGTCGGCGAAGGCGTTTCCGCTGGAGCGATCGAACCGGCACATCGCCGTCCTCGATCCGAAGACGCAGAAGTACACGTTCGTGGACACCTGCTTCGGCACCCATCACCTGCAGTTCGCCTACGACGCCAACGAGACGCTGTGGACCAGCGGCGGCGGCCCGGTGGTCGGCTGGCTGAACACGAAGATGTTCGACGAGACCGGCGACGCGGCGAAGTCGCAGGGCTGGACGGCGCTGATCCTCGACACCAACGGCAACGGCAGCCGCGACGACTACGTCGAGCCCGATCAGCCGGTGAATCGCGACGAAGGACAAGCGGATCAACGCCGGCTTCTATGCGGTGATGCCGAGCCCGGTGGACGGCTCGATCTGGGGCTCGTTCCGCGGCGCCACGAGCGGCGTGGTGCGGATTGCGCCCGGCAACAACCCGCCGCAGACCGCGATCGCCGAGGTCTACAACGTGCCGCTCCCGGCTTCGGCGTCCGCGGCGCGGACATCGACAAGCAGGGCGTGGTGTGGGTGTCGCTGGCGAGCGGGCACCTCGGCAGCTTCGATCGGCGCAAGTGCAAGGCGCCCTTGAACGGTCCCAAGGCCACCGGCGATCACTGCCCCGAGGGCTGGTCGTTCCACCAGTATCCCGGGCCTGGCTTCGAGGGCATCGGCGAGAACAGCGCGGAGTCCAGCTATTACACGTGGGTGGATCAGCACAACACGTTCGGCCTCGGCGAGGACGTGCCGATGTCCACCGGCAACCTGAACGACGGCCTGATCGCGCTCAAGGACGGCCGGATGATCGTCTTGCGCGTGCCGTATCCGATGGGCTTCTACGCCAAGGGCTTCGACGGCCGCATCGACGATCCCAACGGCGGCTGGAAGGGCCGCGGGCTGTGGTCCGCCAACGGCGATCGCACGCCGTGGCTGATCGAAGGCGGCAAGGGCACGCGGCCGCTGGCGGCGCATTTCCAGCTGCGGCCCGATCCGCTGGCGAAGTAATCGGGCACGCTGCCGCGACCGGCAGCCGTCACGGCAACCCGGCACGGCCGGTGTAGCATTTGCGGATGTCCAGACCGGTCGTGATCAAGCTGTCCGAGGGGGTTGGTGCGTTGTTCGGCGGGCCGGTGCCGCTGCGCGATGTGCTGTACCGGCTGTTTCGTTCGGAACGCGATGCGGCCACGGCGTCTCGGGGTCTGACCTACGGCCCTGTCGAGGGCCAGATGGACATCGGCGACGTCGCCGAGGCCGTCGTCCTGTCCGGCGTGGACGACCTCGTGCTGCAGCTCGAGGACGGCCGCCTGATCACGATCAGGCTGGTCAGCACCGGCGGTCGCTTCGAAGTGCGCGGCGTCGCGCCGGTCCCCGACGGGCTGCGCGACTTCGCCCAGCGCTACACCGCCGCGTGGTGCAGCCAGGATCCCGCACGGGTCGCCGCGTTCTTCGCGCCCGACGGATCGCTGAAAGTGAACGACGCGCCGCCGGCGATCGCGCGTCCTGCAATTACCGAGGTGACGCAGGGGTTCATGACCGCGTTCCCCGACCTGCGCGTCGTGATGCACGACCTCGTCGAGGAAGGCAGCTACACCATCTATCCGTGGACGCTGACTGGCACCAACACCGGGCCGGGCGGCACCGGCCGCTCCGTGCGCATCAGCGGCTTCGAGAAGTGGGTGCTGAGCCCGGCGGGGTTGATAGCGGAGTCGGTGGGTCAGTACGACGCCGCCGACTACCAGCGTCAGATCGACGGCCGCTAGCCGAGTCGGCTCCAGGCGTTCACGGCACGGGGAGCCAGGTCGCGCCGCCGTCGGTCGTCCGGTACGCCCGGCCTTGCGTGTCGCGAACCGTTGCGGTCCGCGCGTCGCTGGCCTCGACGCTCGTGAGGTTGGCGTCTGGTGTCGGGGGCGAGAGCTGCCGCCATGTGCGCGCGTCGGTGGTGAGGGCTACCGTGCCACCCGTCCCGACCAGCCAGCAGACCGTCGCCGACGGTGCAATCCCCGCAGTGAACGTGCGCGCGATACCCGTGCTGATCCTCTGCCAGGTCACGCCGCCATCGTCGCTGCGCTCGACCATCCCGTCGGTGCTTCGTCGAGCGCCCGCATCGGCGGGGGCGGGCATCGGCAGTCGCCAGCGGACAGCCGCGTCGCGTGATGGAATCGTCTTCATTCCACCATCCGCGAAGCCGGTGACCGCGCCCGCGGCGCCTGCGGCCGGAGCTGGTGGCGGCGGCATCGCTCCCGCCGCCCGAGGCGCCTCGGCTGCCGGTGTGACGCCCGCTGCCGCGATCTCCTCCTTCAGCGGCTCGGGTCTGGCGCTCATTCGATCTCGCAAGATTGTCCGCAGACTGCTGCTTGGCCAACGCCTGGCGCTCCGCCGGCGCTTCCTCGCGCGCGCGATTCGCGGCCGATGCGCCTGGGCGCGGCTGATCCGATGCTGACGTGTCCGCTCGCCCTTGATCGGCGGACGGCGCCGCTTTGCGCGCCTCGTTGCCGGCCTGCACGGGCGCGGCGGGGCTGGCAGGCGGTGCGGGCGGCGGCGTCGCCACGGCGGGTGAACGCTCGCCCACCGCCGCGCTTCTGGACTGCTCAGGCGATGGCGCTGGCGCACCGGCCGCATCGCTCCGTTCCGCTCGTGCCTGCGTTGTTTCCGGCTCGGCAATCGGCTGGTCTGGGCCCGCACCGGGGACGACCATCCACAGCACGGTGGCCGCGGCCGCGGCGGTCAGCGGCACCAGCCAGCGCAGATGCATCCGCGACCACCAGGGCTCCACCGCCGGCGCGTCGGGCTCGCTGCGTACGATCGCCGCCAGCATCGCCTGGCAGCGCGCGCAGTTCGACAGGTGGAGCTCGGTCTCGGCCATCGCCTGCGCGTCGAGCCCGCCTTCGACCCACGCGGCCAGCGTCTCGGCATCGGCGCACGAGGGGGTCTCTGCCGACGCCGCCGGCGTCCGGCGTCGCAGCAGCTGCTCGACGGCGCGATCGCGTGGATGTGGCGTGCTCACGAGGGGTCCTCGAGAGTAGAACGATCGAGCGCGGGCTTCTTGCGCACGTCCCCGGATGGCAGCATCTCGTCCAGATCCATCATGCCCGGATCGGCCATCGTCGACTGCGAAGCATTCGTCCATCGCGGCCGGGCTGAGCCCGGCGGAGGCCAGGGCCCGCTCGATGCCGGCCCGCAGGTCCTTCCGCGTGCGGCTGAGGTGTCGGGACACCGTGGCTTCGTGCTCCTTCAGCGCGCGGCCGATCTCGGCCAGCGTCATCTGCTGCGCATAGTACCAGCCCAGCCGCAGCCGATCGCGCGGCGGGAGGCCGGCGATCGCCGTCGCCAGCGCGGCGCGCACCAGCTCGCGCACACGGCCGTTCCTCGGGATCGCTGGTGACGGCCGGCGCCGCCAGCGTGCCGGGCTCGTCCTCTTCCGGCAGCGGCTCGAACCGCCGGCCCGCGCGCACGCGATCGATGTGGCGCTGCGCGAGGACCGAGCGCAGCCAGGTGGCAAGCGTGCTGCGGCCGTGAAAGTAGCGGAACAGCGAGGGACGGGCATCGCCGCGATCGCGCACGCCGAACAGCTCGGCATACAGCGAATCGGCCAGCTCGCGCGCGTCGGCGGACCGATCGATCGCCTGCGCCGCACGATAGAGGGCAGGCCGGTACTCGCGGACGAAGTGCTCCCACGCGCGCGTCGAGCCCCTCCTCGCACGCCGCCGCCAGCGCGAGATCTTCGAGGTGCAAGGCCTCGAGATATCGCGCGAGATTCGTGGCCGCCGGGCACTTCGCCGCGCTGCGCTCCAGTGCCCTCGCAAAGATCTCCACCGGCAATGCCCACCGCTCGGCGCCGGCGCGGGCGTGCAGACGGGCGGCCAGTGCGGTTTCGACGGAAGCCATGCAGTCCGCACTCATAGTACCCGCGCTTGACCTCCCCTCCCCGACGATGGCATCGTCGTCTCGGAGCAGCACCGGGCAGGAAGTGCCGCGCCGCCGCGCGCGGGCGAACGCAATTTCTGCGGCTCCGGTCGTCGAACCGGCCGATTGTGGCCGGTTTCCCGGTGGCACGGCGCTCGCACCTGTCAACGCCGTGCGCGTGTGGACTCGCGAATGGACGGAGACCAGACAATGCCGACGGCGATCAGCCCCAGACGGCGGCTCACGTACGACGATTTCCTGCTGTTCCCGGACGATGGGTTGCGGCACGAGATCATCGATGGGGAGCACTACGTGACGGCGTCGCCGGTGACGCGTCACCAGGTGCTCGTGGGGCGACTCCACTTCGAGATCGAGTCGCACCTGCGCGCGCACCCGGGCTCGGGCCAGGTGTTCCTGGCGCCGTTCGACGTCGTGCTCTCTCACTGGGATGTCGTCGAGCCCGATCTGCTGCTGATTGGTCCCGATCAGCCGGAGATTCTGACGGCGAAGAACGTCCAGGGCCCGCCAGTCGCTCGTCATCGAGGTGATGTCACCTTCCACGCGCTCGCGTGACGAACGCCTGAAGCGCGACCTCTTCAACCGCGTCGGCGTTCGCGAGTACTGGCTCGTGAACCCGGACACCAACGTCATCACCGTCTATCGCCGCGACGACGGCGGCCAGTTCGGGGAAGCAAGGTCACTGACCGCCGCTGAACACGAGGTGCTGACGACGCCGCTGCTGCCGGGGCTCTCGGTCGCGCTTGACGCCTGTTCGCGTGAAGATCTCCATAGAGATCACCAGCTCACCACATCACCAGATCACCGGACTCGCCTGGCACTCATCCTTTCCCCCAGCGCATTGACCGCGGCCACGGTGACGAAGATGCACGCGCCGGGGAAGAGCGCGAGCCACGGCTCGGTGCTCATCGTCGTCTGCGCCTGGTAGAGCATGTTGCCCCAGCTGGCCGCGGGCGGCTGCACGCCGATGCCGAAGAAGCTGAGGGCCGACTCGAGCAGGATGCCGCGTCCAACGGCGAGCGTGGCCGACACGGCAATCGCGGGCGCGGCGACGGGCAGCAGGTGGGTGAGCACCACGCGCAGCGTCGAGGCCCCCATCGCCCGCGCGGCCATGACGAACTCCTGCTCGCGCAGCGTCAGCAGCGACGCGCGGGTGACGCGCGCGGTCTCCATCCAGCCCACCATGCCGACCAGCAGCACCAGCATCGGGATGGACGGATCGAGCACCGCGGCCGCCACCATCAGGAGCAGCAGGCGGGGCACCGAGAGCACCGCGTCGGTCAGCCGCATCAGCACCGCGTCGGCGACGTGTCCGGCGGTGGCGCTGGTGGCGCCCACGCCGACGCCGATCACGCCCGGCGACGAGCGCGGACAGCAGGCCCACGGCCAGCGACACGCGGGCGCCGTAGAGCACGCGCGAGAACAGGTCGCGGCCCAGTTCGTCGGTGCCGAACCAGTGCGCGAGCGACGGCATCGCCCGGCGATTCGCCAGGTCCAGCGCGTCGGGCGCATAGGGGGCCAGCCACTGCGCGAGCGCCGCCATCACGATCATCGCGGCGAGCACCGCGCCGGCCACGCCAAGCCGCCTCATGGGCGCCGGCTTCATGCCCGCACCCGCGGATCGATCAGCGGATAGACCACATCGGCGATCAGGTTGAGGACGATGACGGTCGTGGACGCCACCATCAGCAGGGCCATCAGCACCGTGTAGTCGCGCCGGGCCAGCGCCTCGGTGAACAGGCTGCCGACGCCGGGCCACGCGAACACGCTTTCGGTGACGACGGTGCCGGCCACCATCAGCGCGGCATCCAGGAAGACGATGGTGACGACGGGCAGCAGCGCCGGACGAAGGGCGTGCTGCCAGAGCAGCGCGCGTCCGCCGACGCCGCGGGCGCGGGCCGCGGCCACGAAAGGGCGCCGCCACGTCTCGTGCACCGCGGCTCGCAGATAGCGTGACCACGCCGCCGCATGCACGGCCGCGAGCATCGTCGCCGGCAGGATCAGGTGGACGAGGCGATCGATGATGCGTGCCATCGCCGACGGTGGTGCGGCCCGAGGAGGGCAGCCATCCCAGGCCGAGCGAGAACGATCAGCTGCAGCACGAGGCCGAACCAGAACACCGGCAGCGCCAGCCCCGCGAACGACAGCGCGGACGAGACGCGATCCGGCCAGCGCCAGCGCGTGAGTGCCGGCGTGATGCCCAGCGGGGCGGCGGCGATCATCGCGAGGAGCAGCGACGCCGAGACCAGTTCGAGCGTCGCCGGCACGCGCTCCCAGACGCGGACCAGCACGGGGCGGCCGTCGCTGTAGCTGTAGCCCCAGTCACCGACGAGGAATCCGGCGAGCCACTGCACGTACTGGCGCCACACCGGCTGGTCGAGGCCCAGCGAGCGGCGCAACCGTTCGAGGTCCTCGGCGCGCACGTCGGGGTTCGAGAGGTACACGGCCAGCGGGCCGCCCGGCACCAGGTGCAGCAGCCCGAACACGCCGGCCGAGATCACCAGCAGCAGCGGCAGCGCGCCGGCGACGCGCCTGATCAGCGGAACTCCCATTCGTGCACGTTCCAGAAGACGCCGGTGTTGGTGGGGTTGCCCTTGAAGCCCTGCAGCGTGGCCGGCACGGCGTCGAGCTTGGTGATGGCGTAGAGCGGCAGCTCCGGCAGCAGGTCGGCGATGCGCCGCTGCGCCTCGCCGAGCAGGCGCGTGCGCTCGGCCTGATCCACGGTGCGATCGGCGGCGTAGACCAGCGCGGTGACGGCCTCGTCCTCGAAGTAGTTGATGTTGCGGCCGCGCGGCGGCATGCGGTCCGAGGCGAAGAACAGCGCCAGCTCGGGATCGGCCGGCATCTGCCACCAGTGCAGCATCGCGTCGAAGTTGCCCTCGAACCACAGGCCGCTGATGCTGGTGCCGTCCACCAGCTGCACCTTCATGTCCACGCCGACGTCGCGGAACTGGCGCTGCAGCACCTGCGACACGCTTTCGCGGACGGCGAACCCGGCCTGCGTGATCAGCGTGAAGCGCCAGCGGCTGGCCGTCCTTCTCCCGAACGCCGTCGCCGTTGCCGTCCTTCCAGCCGGCGCCGTCGAGCAGCGCGCGCGCCTTCGCCGGGTCGAAGGCATAGGTGGTGACGTCCTTCGCGTGAGCCCACGACACTTCCTGAATGGGCCCGTTCGTGACCGGCGCCAGCCCCTCGAGGATCGAGCTGGCGATGCCGTCGCGATCGATGGCGTGCATCAGCGCCTTGCGCACGTTGACGTCGCGGAACGCGGCGATCCGGCGCTGGTTGAGCGTGACGTGCTCGTAGGCGTTGCCCGGCGTGCGGTGGACCGAGACGCCGGGGATGGCCTCGACCTCGCGGTGCTTGTCCCACGGGAACATCGCCACCAGGTGCACCTCGCCGCTCTTCAGCTGGTTGATGCGGGTGTTGGTGTTGGCGACGAAGCGGAAGAGGATCTGCTCGATCTTCGGGAACTGGGCGCCGCGCCAGTAGTTGGGCACCCGCTCCAGCCGGATGTACTCGCCGCTCTTCCACTCGGCCACGCGATACGGACCGGTGCCGAGCGGCGACGCGGTTGTAGTCCGTGGCCCGATCGATGTCGCGTCCCTGCAGGACGTGCTTCGGCAACAGGCCGCGGGTGAACTGCAGCGCGTAGGGCGCGTAGACCTCCCGGTAGTGGACGACCGCGGTGAGCGGATCGGGTGTGTCGACCGAAGAGATGCGGTCGAAGCCGTCGGTGCTCTCCGGGTTGTAGGACGGATCGTTGATGGCATCGACCGTGAACTTGACGTCCGCGGACGACAGCGGCGTGCCATCGTGCCAGTTGATGCCGGGCCGAAGGCGCCAGGTGACGTCCATCCCGCCGTCCTTGCGCAGCGCCACGCCGTTGTTGGCGAGCGTCGGGACCTCGGCCGCCAGCAGCGGCTGGATGGTCATGTGATCGTCGGTGATCGTCAGCCCTTCGATCACGCAGGTCTGGATGTCTTCCAGGATGTGCGTGCTGAAGCGGTTGAGCGTGTCCGGCTCGCGGTCGTAGCCGACGACCAGCAGCTTGTTCGAGGCGGGCGGCCCGCCCGCGGGCCCGCGGCCGCAGGCCACGGCCAGCGTGCCGATCACGCACCAGACACCACATGCGCGTCATCTTCACTCGATCCCCTGCGTCATCAGTCGCGCGGTGAGCGCCACGGGAATGGCGCCATGGCCCAGCAGTTCATCGTGGAAGCGCCTGGCGACGAACGCCTGGCCCGTCGGCGGCCCGCCGCGCCTCGCGCAGCCGATGGATCTCGCGCGTGCCCAGCCAGTACATCACCGCTGCTCCTGGGAACATCGAGGTCTTCACGGCTTCACCGCGTGCGGCCGCGGACGGCATCAGGCCCTTCGACTCGTAGAAGCGCGCCGTGTCCTCGAGCGTGGCGGCGCCGCTGTGCAGGGCCAGGTCGGCCACGGCCCGGGCGGCGAGCCTGACCCGCGTGTGCTGCTGGGCGACGCGATCGAGCGGCGAGAGCAGTCCGATCTCCTCGGCCAGGTCGCAGGCGTAGCAGGCCCACCCCTCGGCCATGGTGCCGCCGCCGAACATCGCGATGCGGCTCGCGGCATCGATCGCGGCCACCTGCCCGATGCGCGAGGCCGAGGCGTAGGCGTGCGCGTTCTGGACGTGATGCCCGAGGCCGCCGTGGTGCACGACGTGGTTGAGCAGGATGGTGCTGTCGTTCGCGGCAGCGAGCCGGCGGTCCCGCTCGTCGTCTGGGACGTCCGTCGATCGGCGTCACCACGTAGTCGTGGACCGGCAGATCGGTCGAACGCCGCGGGCGAGCGGTAGAACAGGTAGTAGAGCTGCGGCGCCGCGTCGCGCGTGTGCGCGGGGATCGGCACGTAGCGAATCGGACGATCCGGCCAGGTGACGAGATCAGCGGCGATCGTCGCGTCGTAGCAGCGCCGCCACACACGCGCGAAGCGCGGCAGGTAGTCGTCCGCGGTGGGGCGCAACGCGGCCAGCTTGCACCTGCGCATCGGACCAGGACGTCAGGCCGACGTCGGCCAGGCGGTCGGCCAGACCGGCGTGGGCCTCGGCCAGCGCCTGCGCCGCCTCGGTCATCAGCGACTCGAGCGGCGTGCGGCACCAGTGCCCGCGCCTCGAGCAGCAGCGACAGGAACTCAGCGGCCGGCCGACTCGCGCCCGTCTTCGGCCGACGGCAGCTCGCCGGCGACCCACTGCTTGAAATCGCGCGAAGGCCACACGCGCGGCCTCACACGCGGCCGCCGCGTCCTCGGGCACGCCCGTCTGCGCCTGCAGCCACGCCGGCAGGCTGCGTCCGAACAGCGTCTCGGCCGCGTCGCATTCGCGGAGCGCCTTGTCGCGCCATCCGGCCGGCACCGACATGATCGTCCGCGGGGCGTCCGCCAAGGAAGCGCGGAATGGCGGCCATGCGCGCGGTCGCGGCCGCGAGCCGGTCGGGCAGCGGCGCGAAGTCGCGCGTCACCAGCGCCGATCACCGAGAAGATGGCTTCGCCCGACCACAGCGACGGATTGCCTCGGTAGAAGTGGCCGCCCTCGTGCTCCCCGATCTGGATCTCGAGGAACGCGTCGGCCAGGGCGAGGTCCACCTCGCCCGGAAACGCGCGCACCTCATCGTCCGGCACGCGGCCGGCTGCATCCAGCTCGCGCCGGAGCGCGCGCATCTCGGCGACGGCCTCGGTCGAGCCCTTCGGGCGACCAGTCCGGCAGGCGGTGGTCGTGATCGTGCACGCCGGTGAACGTGGCCGTCACGGGGCGCTGGCGGTAGTACGCCGCGAAGAAGCGATCCAGCGCCGTGCCGGCGTCTACGCGAGTGGCAGATTCACCCATTGCCGTTCCCGGTAGGACTTCTCGACGGCGTTGATCGTTTCCTGCACCCACGCGCCATCCTCGAAGTTGCCTTCGTTGGCGGTGCCGCCGTCGAGGATCTCCGTGATGAAGCTGGCGACCAGGTTGGCGTAGAACAGCGAGCGCCACGATTCCTCGCGCGTCCCCCCGGTGGGATAGAAGCGTTCCGGCACCGGCAGCTCGCGGAACTCGACCTGGTCCGGAGTGGCGGCCCACAGGCGCTCGCAGATGCCGCCTTCCTCGACCAGGCGGCAGATGAGGGCGCCCTTCGACCCGTAGAGCCGCGCCTCGATGCCCGGGGTAGTTGCCGACCGTGACGAAGCTGGTCTGGATCGAGCAGAGCGCGCCGTTCGCGAACTCGCCCATGAAGATGTCGCCATCGTCGATGTTCATGCGCATCATGCGGCCGGTGGCGCGGACCATCCGCTCCGGAACGAAGTTGCGCATCGTGCCGATGACCGAGGAGAGGTCGCTGCCGACCAGCAGGTGCGCGATGTCGATGATCGGCGCGCCGTAGCCCTCGAGCGACGAGACCTGCAGCACCGACTGATCGGCCTCGTGATTGGCCTGGCGGAGCGGCGTCTTCGGGTCGATCCACTGCGAGTTCTGCTCGAAGCCGTTGAAGATGTACGGCTCGCCGATGAAGCCCTGCTCGACCAGCTCGCGCATGTAGCGGAGGGCCGGGGCGTAGCGGAAGGTGAACCCCAGCTTGGTCTTGAGGCCCTTGGACGCCGCCAGCGCGGCGGCCCGGCGGGTGTCGCGGAAGTCGTAGGCCACCGGCTTCTCGCACAGCACGTGCTTGCCGGCGGAGAGGGCGGCCCACGCCAGCTCGAAGTGCGTGGCGCTGGGCGTGCAGACGTCGACGATGTCGATGTCGTCACGGCCGATCAGCGACTGATGATCGGTGTAGACGTCGGGGATGCCGAACCGCTGTGCGGCGGCATCGGCCAGATCCCGCTGAGGGTCGGCAATGGCCACGACCTCGCAGCGCGGGTCGCGGGTGAAGCCGGGAAGGTGGGCAAAGGAGGCCCAGGCGCCGGCGCCCAGGACGCCAACGCGAAGGCGGCGCGGTGTGCTCATGGAATGAGCCGGATCATACAGTCGAGCTGGCGGAATGGCCAACTCACGCGAACCGTGGGGTTATAGTGATCGGATACCTGTGATTACCAATGCCCGCATCACCCCCCGTGGCGAAGACCGCCTGCGGGCGGGACACCCCTGGATCTACCGTTCGGACGTGCGCGATGTCGAGGGCGAGCCCGGCCCGGTCGTTCGCGTGCTCGGCCATCAGGATCGCCCGCTGGGCCACGCCCTGTTCAGCAACCAGTCGCAGATTGTCCTGCGCGTCATCTCGCGCGGCGACACGGTCATCGACGAGGCGTTCTGGCGCGGGCGGCTGAAGGCGGCCATCGACTTCCGCGCCTCGCTCGGCATGAACGCCACCGCCTACCGGCTCGTCCATGGCGAGGCGGACCTGCTGCCGTCGCTGATCGTCGACAGGTACGGCGACTACCTGGTGCTGCAGGCGCTGTCGCAGGGCATGGATGCGCTGCTGCCGACGCTGATTCCGTTGCTGGTGGAGCTGACCGGCGCCAGAGGCGTGCTGGGCCGGAACGACCCGAAGGTGCGGCTGCTCGAGGGGCTGGAGCAGAAGGTGGAGCTGCTCTACGGCGAGGTGCCGCCCACCATCGCGGTGCAAGGAGGGGTCGGTCTCCTACGACGTCGATCCCTGGCACGGCCAGAAGACCGGGCTGTTCCTGGACCAGCGGGAGAACCGCGAGGCCGCGGCGCGCTACGCGCACGGCCGCGTGCTCGACTGCTTCAGCTACAACGGCGGGTTCGCGCTGCGCCTGGCGTCGAAGGCCAGCCATGTCGACGCGCTCGACAGCTCCGCCGACGCCGTGGCGCGCATCACCCAGAACGCCGCGGCCAACAACCTGAAGAACGTCACCGCCCGCGAGGCCAACGTGTTCGACGCGCTCCGCCTGATGGAGCGCGAAGGCGCGCGCTACGACATGGTGGTGCTCGATCCGCCGGCGTTCGCGAAGAACAAGGCCTCCGTGGAGAAGGCGCTGGCCGGCTACAAGGAAATCAACCTGCGCGCGCTGCGGCTGCTGAACCCGGGCGGATACCTGGTCACCTGCAGCTGCTCGTACAACGTGGACGAGGCGATGTTCGGCCAGGTGCTCTACGAGGCCTCGGTCGACAGCCACACCCCGGTGACCGTGGTCGAGAAGCGCATGCAGGGCCGGGATCATCCGGTGCTGCTCGGCGTGCCGGAGACCTACTACCTGAAGTGCTTCATCCTGAGGAAACTCGCCTGAAGGAACGCTCCGATGCCCAACGCCGCCCGATTCCTGCTGACCGCCTTCGTCATCACGCTGTGCGCCGGCCCCGCCTCGCACGCACAGGCCCCGGTCATTCGAGGATTTCCCTCGGATGCGGTCGCCGCCGAGCGCCAGCGCGAGGAGCAGTTCCGCAAGGTGCCGGACAGCGCGCGGCTGAAGGAATACATGACGGCGATGGCCGGCGAGCCGCACGTCGCCGGCCGCCCGGGTTCGCGCAAGGTCGCCGAGTACGCGCTGGGGCAGTTCAAGTCGTGGGGCCTCGACGCGAAGATCGAGAGCTTCGAGGCGCTGATGCCCTGGCCCAGCGAGCGCGTGCTCGAGATGGTGGCGCCGACGCGCTCGGCGCTCGACCATCAAGGAACCGGTGCTCGCGGAGGATCCGGACTCGAACGACGCGGACCTCACCCCCACCTTCAACGCCTACTCCGCCGATGGCGACGCCACCGGCGAGGTCGTCTACGTGAACTACGGCATGCCCGCCGACTACGACCGCCTCGAGCAGCTCGGCGTCAGCGTGAAGGGCAAGATCGTGCTCGCCCGCTACGGCGGCGGCTGGCGCGGCATCAAGCCGAAGGTGGCCTACGAACACGGCGCCGTCGGCTGCCTCATCTACTCGGACCCGCGAGACGACGGTTACTTCCAGGGCGATGTCTATCCGGCGGGCCCGTTCCGCCCGGAGCAGGGCGTGCAGCGCGGCAGCGTGATGGACATGCCCGTTCACCCGGGCGATCCGCTCAGCCCAGGCTGGGCGTCCGAGCCCGGAGCGAAGAAGCTGGCGCAGGCCGACTCCGCCACCATCCTCAAGATCCCCGTGCATGCCCATCTCCTACGG
Organism: uncultured Acidobacteriota bacterium; assembly: GCA_963721715.1. Classification (GTDB taxonomy): domain Bacteria; phylum Acidobacteriota; class Vicinamibacteria; order Vicinamibacterales; family UBA2999; genus VFZN01. The sequence continues at coordinate 778,664 of CAVRKI010000002.1, forward strand.
CGACGCGTTGCCGCTGCTGAAGGCGATGACGGGGCCCGGTGGCGCCGCAGGAATGGCGCGGCGCGCTGCCGGTGACCTATCACGTCGGCCCCGGTCCCGCGCAGGTGCGCGTCAAGCTGGCCTTCGACTGGCAGAACCGCCCGCTGCACAACGTCATCGTGCGCATCGAGGGCTCGACCTTCCCGGACGAGTGGATCATCTTCGGCAACCACCACGACGCGTGGGTGAACGGCGCCGACGATCCGATCAGCGGCGCGGTGTCGCTGATGGAGACCGGACGCGGACTCGCCGAGCTGCTCAAGACCGGATGGCGCCCGAAGCGCACCATCATCCTCGCGCTCTGGGACGGCGAGGAATGGGGGCTGCTCGGCTCGACCGAGTGGGCCGAGAAGCACGCCGCCGAGCTGCGTGACAAGGCGGCGGTCTACATCAACTCCGACAGCTCGGGCAAGGGCTGGCTCAACGTCGGCGGCTCGCACGGACTGCAGCAGATGATGACCGAGGTCGCCCGCGACGTGATGGATCCGCGCACCGGCAAGCCGGTCGCCGAGGAGTCCCGCCGCCGGCAGGTGATGAACACGCCGGAGGCCGAGAAGGCCGCGCGCGAGAAGGACGGCGGCACTGTGGCTCGAGCCGCTCGGCTCCGGCTCGGACTTCACGCCGTTCCTGCAGCACCTCACCCTGTCGTCGCTGAACGTCGGCTTCGGCGGCGAGAGCAGCGGCGGCATCTATCACTCGGCCTACGACTCGCTGAACTGGTACACGAAGTTCTCCGACGGCGAGTTCCTCTACGGGCGCACGCTGGCGCAGCTGACCGGCACGCTTGCTGCTCCGCCTGTCGGACGCGCGCGGTGCTGCCGTTCCAGTTCACGGACACCGCCGACACGCTGATGCGCTACGTCGTCGAACTGGAGACGCTCAACGCGCACCAAGAAGGACGCGAAGGTGAACCTGGCGCCGGTGCGGGCGGCGGTGGAGGCCCTGCGCAAGGCAGGCCAGGACTACGAGCAGGCCTACGCGCGCGTCGACCGCGCCCCCTCGGCGGCGCTGCTCGGCCGCCAGGAACTGCGGGCGGTCAACAAGCTGCTGCTGCAGTCCGAGCGCAAGCTGGGGAACGGCGACGGGCTGCCGCGCCGCGACTGGTTCAAGCACCAGATCTATGCCCCCGGCTTCTACACCGGCTACGGCGTGAAGACGATGCCGCAGATCCGGGAGGGGCTGGAGGAGAACCGCTTCGACGAGGCGCAGGGAGGCGTGCGCACGGTGTCCGCCGCGGTCAGCGCCCTGGCCGCGCACGTGCAGGACGCGGCGCAGGCGCTGCAGAAGGCGTCGCGCTAGCCCTCGCCCGTCGCGATTTCTGCGATCGCGCAGGCGATTCCTGTACGCAGCAACTGCGATCTTCGGGGGCCATTCAGGCGTTTTCCCAAGGATTTCTCGCGGCACCACCCTTGCTCCATAAGGCCTCCGATACAGGAGGCCTCAATGGAGACACGGGACGGTTTCATCCTCGGCATCTTCAACTACTGCGACCGCTGGTGCGAGCGGTGCACGCTGAGCGGGCGCTGCAGCGTGTTCGCGGAAGAGCAGCGGATGATGTTCGGCGCCCAGCCAGGATCCGAATCAGGCGCGGATGCGTTTCCGGCCACGCTCCTCCAGTCCATGCCGCCGCGCTCCCTTGGCGCCGCAGCGGCAGGATTTGAAGGCGACCGATCCGACGAACCCTCCGATCTCCAGCTGGACGAGGCCTCCCTTCTCCGGAGCGAACCGATCTTCACGACAGAGGAGGCCGATTTCAACGGCCGCGTCAGCGGACTGGGAAGGAGGCTCCTGGCATGGCGGGTGCCCGAGGGCCGGGCGAGCGAACCGGCGGTGGCCGACGCCGCCGAGGTAGTACGGCATTTCGGGTTCTTCATCGGCCCCAAGGTCCATCGAGCCCTCACCGGCCGCGCCGCCATTGCGGAAGATGGCCAGCGCAGCGACGCCCTTGGCTCGGCGAAGGTGGCGCTCCTGGCCTTCGATCGGCTCGGCGAGGCCTGGCTGCGCCTGGCCGAGCTCGGCGTCATCAGCCTGTTCGAGGCCGCCCCCGTGCTCACCGAACTGCAGCAACTCACCGCGGCGCTCGACCGGTTGTTCCCACGCGCCCGCAGCTTCGTGCGGCCCGGCTTCGACGAGCCGGCGGCCGTGGCGATGCTGGAATGGAGCGAGCGCGGCTGATCGGTCCTCAACGAGGCTTGCGCCCGAACAGGCGCCCAACCCCGCGGCCCACGCCGGCCAGCCCCCGGCTGACGGCATTGCCAGTCTGCTGGCCAACCTGCGCGCCGACCTGGTCGGTGAAACTTCCGGCCGCACGCTGCAGCTCGGCCTGGACGCCCTCGGGGCTGAGGGCTTCCGAGAAGCGCTTCTGGTCGAACCGCGCGGCCGATTGCACCGCGGGCGGGGCGTCCTGCAGCGCCTGGGCCGTCATGCTGGCCTGCGCCGCCCACAGCGGCCGGAACGATGGGTCGGCCCAGTCGCCGCTGCACGGCGCCTGCACCGGCCCACTGACGCGCATCTCGTCCAACTGGGCCTGCATGATCCGCTGGCGCGTGCGCATGAATGGCGACCGCGGATTGACGCGGTACCGGACGTCCTGAAACTCCACGTTCACCGTGCACTCGCGCAGCGTGTTGTCCTTCATCGCCAGGATGACGTGGCCGGTCATCGTGCCAGAGGCGGGCACGATCGAGGCCTCGGGTGACATCACGCCGAGGGTGGCGGCGCCCACGTTGCTGACGCCGATGTTGAAGGCGAAGGCCGGCGCCCACAGGTTGAAGCGGCCGGTCACCGACACGCGGCCGTCAGCCACGCGGCCATCGAGCGAGAAGTCGGTCGGGTTGTCCCGCGCATCGGCGGGGCCGACGAAGTCGCCCACCGTGAGCGTCGCCTCGTCCAGGTGAAACGTCGAGGTGAGCGATTGCTCGAGCCCGCTGGCCGACTCGGCGGGCAGGTGCTCCACGTAGGTCACCTTGAAATCCTCGAGTTCGAGCACCGGCACGTAGAACGGCTCGGAGGCTGCGTCGTCGTCCGCACCCGGGGACGCGGTCGGAATGAAGGCGTCCTGCCAGTTGCCGCGCCCGGAGATCAGGCGTTCCAGATAGAGGTCCCCACCGGTGACGGTGACGGCGCGTCCGACCGGCCGCGGCGGCAGGGGGATCGTCTCGCGTCCGCTGACCCAGCGCCCGGCGTTGGCGGCCCTTCGCTTGAGCCGGCCGATCCCGTCCGAGAGGTTCTGCCACAGGGATGCGTCCACCTCGATCGCGGCGGCCCTGAGCACGAATGGCTGCGCGTACCGTCCGCCGGTCTCGATGACCACGCCGTGGGCGGTGGCCGAGAAGGTGGCGAGCGAGAAGCTCCAGTCCTCGACCTTCAGACGGAGCCCCTGCGCCTCGGCGAGGGTCTCGACCAGGCTCGACGTGGCGCCCGGGAGGATCTCGAACTGCAGCAGGGGCCAGAACACCGCGAGGGACAGGACCAGGGTCTTCACGAGTCCGTAGCGCCGCCACCAGCTCACGAAGCGCTCGATGAGGTGCGGACTGAGGCCGAGGTCCTGCAGATGCTCCAGCAGGTGCTCGAGCCACGAGGGTGGCTGGCCGTTGGACGACTCGGGGGAGGAGCCGGTCATTGCCGATCGGCAGACAGCGTCCCCGATCGGAGGGGGCGCTGTCAATCGATGGTGCCACGGCCCGGCCCGGACCGGCCGCCGCTCAGCGCTGGCTGCCCACGTCCCACTTCGACGTGAAGCCGTTGGTGCCGGAGTGCTTCCAGTTGTGGGTGGCGCTGGTGTGGGTGTGCGAGACCGACCGGAACTGCGTGTAGTCCTGGAAGACGGCAGCCGGCAGGTTCAGGATCTTCACGGCCTGGCCGTTGAAGCCCTTCATCACTTCCATGTCCACCGCCGATTCGGGGCCGGAGAAGCGCACCCGGGTCTCGCTCACCTCCATGGTGATCGGCGCTTTCGAGAACGACAGCATGCCCTTCTGGAAGCCGGCGAAGGCCAGCGGCATCATCGCCTCGACCGCCTGCATCTGCCGGTCGGAGACCTTGTCGCTGATGTAGATCTTGGACCAGGTCCGCATCTGGAACGTGACCAGCAACTGGACGCCGGCGAGGTCGACGTCGTTGTAGTGGCCCTTCTCGATCGAGATGATGCGGTTGCCTTCGCACTTCATCCCGTCGGGCTCGCCGCCGAAGTTGCACCGGCAGGCGATGGTGCAGCTGCAGCTTTCGGCCACGGTGGCGGTGAGGTGCCAGTCGGGCGCCTGCGCCCGGGAGGGGACGACGAGGACGAGCAGGAACAGCGAGAGCGTTGCCGCGGCAATGCGCATATGGGGCCTCCGACGAGTCACAGCCTGCGCCTTCCCGGCGCGCGTGTCAACGGCATGCCGTTGACCGTCTGCCGTGAACCTACCTCGTTCCCCCTGCTTCCCGGATCTTCCGCAGCACGCGGTCGTCCATCCAGTGGCTGTCCCACCACTCGACCGGGTTCACCGGCGTGCCCTGCAGCAGCATCGTGAAGTGCAGGTGGTCGCCGCCGGCGAGGCCGGTGACGCCGGTGCGCCCCAGTTCCGCGCCCTTCTCCACCCGATCGCCGGGCTTCACGCCGATCGACGACAGGTGAGCGTAGAGCGACTGCACGCCCAGGCCGTGATCGACGATGACGCAGTTGCCGTAGATGCCGAGGAAGTCGGCGAACACCACCACGCCGGTGTTGGCGACGTGCACCGGCGCCTGCTGCACCGAGGCGAGGTCGAAGCCCAGGTGCACCTGGCGATCGATCTCCTTGTCACCGAAGAAGTAGGTGCGCTGATCGGCGAAGCGCGATTCCACCTGCGAGTTGCCGAGCTGCGCGAACGCGTCGCGCCACAGCATCTCGGGCCTGGTCTGCGCCGCCAGGCCGCGGATGGTCTCGCCGTTCTTCCTGCGCAGCTCGCCGTTGATGGTGAGGAACCCCTGCAGCAGCCCTTCTGGCGAGCTGGTGTCCACCTTCAGGTCCGGCGTCTGCGCGGCGATGGCCGGCACGACGCGATCGAGGAAGCGCTGGTCGATCGGGAATCCGCGAGCGCACGAAGGCCTTCGGGAACGGCCGGTGCTCGATCGGCGTCGAGACCTGGTTGCCGGCGGCGTCGCGCGCATACGCCGAGATCGTGGTGTTGACGTCCTGATCGTGCCGCAGCGCGAAGAACGCCACGCGCATCGTCGGGTCGCTGAGGCCGACGGACGGCAGCGGGGTAGGCCGGATACTCCGCGTCGCCGACGCGCACGCCGGCGTCCACGTCGGCGGGCGTCGCCCGCAGCACGACGAACTCGGCGCCGCCGAGGTTGATGTAGTGGTGCAGCGACAGCACCGCCACGCGCGGCGGTTCGAGCCGCACCTGCACGTCGTGGCTGGCACGAACTCGTCGACGGTGCGCAGCCCGAAGAACACCGGCCGTTCGGCGGTGACCACGATGTCGGGCGGCGCCACCGGCGAGGTCCGGCTGGACCTTCTTGCCGATCGGGCGCGTGACGGTGAGGCGGGACGGGGCGTCGCTCGTGCCGCTCAGCTCCTCCGGTGTCAGTCCTTCGAGCGACAGCACCGGCATCGACTGTCCGTTCTGCTCCACCACGGCATCGAGTCGCGTGAGCCGTGGTCCGCCGGCGGCCCGGCCCGTCACCATTGTCTCGAGCGCCTCGAGTCCGCTGGCCGCGGGCGCATCGACGGTGAAGGTGAGCGAGCCGGATTGGCCGATGAACGGCCTCAGGCGAGGTGATGGCGATGACGGGCCCGGCCTCGCGGCCGGCGAGGAACCATCCCACCCCGACGCCAATCAGCGCCAGGACCACCAGCCAGAACAGCGCACGCACCGAGAAAACGCATGCACAGATGATAAGCCCTGCCTACCGTTTCAGCGCCTGCGAACCGTGCGATGCGTCGGCGTGGCGGTCCACGGATCGTCGGGCCAGGGGTGCCGCGGGTAGCGCCCTCGCAGTTCCTTGCGGACCTCCGGATAGGTTCGCTCCCAGAAGCTCCGGAGGTCGCGGGTCGTCTGCACCGGGCGGCCATTCGGCGCCAGCAGTTCGATCGTCACCGGCTCATGCCGCGGGCCGACGCGAGGGGTCTCGGCCAGCCCGAACAGCTCCTGCAGCTTCACCGAGGCGGTGACGCCGCCGTCCTCGCGATAGGTGAGCGGCGTCGAACGGCCGCTGGGCACCACCAGCGACTCCGGCGCGGCCTCGTTCAGCCGCTGCTTCACCTCCCACGGCAGCGCCTCCACCGAGGCGCAGGTCCGCCAGCGAGCGCGCCGTGCCGGCCGCCTGCATCGCCATCGAGGCGAGATCCAGCTCCACGCCGGCGAAGCGGGCACGCGCGATCAGCTGCGCGTGTCTCCTCGTCCGGCTCGCGTTCGAGCCAGGCGCGGGACAGGACCTCCGCGCGGACCGCGGCGTCGGGCGCCACCGGGCGCTCGCGCACGACGATGGCGTCGTATCGCTCCACCTCGATCGCGCGCACCGTGCCCTGGGCGTCGTCGAAACGATGCTCCAATGCGCGGGCGGTGGGCACGATCCAGTCTCGGCGTCCACCGCCGCCGCCATGCGGACCAGCGCCTCGGTGTGCGGGCCGGCGCGGCCGCTGGTCACATCGAGCGCCACCAGCCAGTCGCCCTCCACCACCCGCGATTCGCGTCCCATGGCGGCCCCCCGCCCGGATGCGAGGACGACCCGCTGACGATCGGTCGTCCTGCGCCGCGCCAGTCGATCGGGATAGCCCGCCAGCAATGCCCGCGCGAGCGCGGCGTCGTCGATGTGGGCCTGTACGCTCGACCCGAGCGCTTCAGCCGCCAGTCGCGCCAGATGGTCGGCCACCCGTCGCGTGTGGAAAGGCATCGTCGGCCAGCGATCGATCAGCGGCAGCAGGTCGCAACTGGTGGCGGCCGAGGGAGCGGGTCGCGTGCCCGGTTCCGAGAGCAGCGCGCATGCCGCGGCGGCTTCGAACGAGCCCCGGCCCTCCAGCAGGACGCGGCCGAGGCGTGGATGCAGGGGCAGGCGGCGCAGCTGATGACCGAGGGGCGTCACGGTCACACCGTCGAGCGCTCCCAGCCGCCGCAGCAGCGCGAGGGCGGCGTCCACGCGATCGCGATCCGGCGCCTCGAACCACTCGAAGGCGTGCGGCTGATTGCCGGCGGCCAGCACGCCCAGCAGCGTCGAGGCGAGGTCGACGCGCTGAATCTCGGGCTCTCGCGCGGGGCGCAGGCGATCGCGCTCGTCCCAGAGGCGGCGCACCACGCCCGGGACCGAGGCGGGCGGCACGACCGGCGCGCTGATCGGCGCTGTCCAGCGTGACGCGCTCGAGCACCAGCGCATCGATCGCGCGTTCGGCGTCGTAGCGCGCCACCTTCTGCAGGCCGGTGTCGATCACCGCGCTCACGCCCGGAACCGTGAGCGAGGTCTCGGCGATGTTGGTGGCCAGCACGACCCGGCGCGTCTCCGAAGGCTGCAGCGCGCGGTCCTGAGCCTCGGCGTCGAGCGAGCCGTGCAGCGTGACGATCTCGGCGCCGTGACGAGCGGCCACGCCGCCGGATTCCTGTGCCGCGCGGTCGATCTCGCCCGCGCCCAGGCAGGAAGCAGAGGACCTGCCCTTGCGACGCCGGCAAGGACATCGCCCAGGGCCTGCGCCACGCTCTGGCCCGGCGCGTACTCCACCTTCAAGCGGGTGCGGTGCGCCGGGCACATCGAACACCGGGCAGCGATCGAGGAACGCCGACACCGGCGCCGGATCGAGCGTCGCCGACATCACCAGCACGCGCAGGTCGTCGCGCGCCCGCCAGGCCTGCCGCGCCAGCGCCAGCCCGAGGTCGGTGTGAATGCTGCGCTCGTGGAACTCGTCCAGCACCAGCGTGGCCACGTCGCTCAGCAGCGGGTCGGCGTCGAGGTAGGCGGTCAGCATGCCCTCGGTGACGATGAGCACGCGCGTGTCGGCGGTGAAGCGCCGCTCGAAGCGGACGTGCCAGCCGACCTCGCGCGCCGAGCGTCCAGCCCTGTTCGTCGGCGATGCGCCGGGCCACGGCCCGCGCGGCGACGCGGCGTGGCTGCAGCACCAGCACGCGGCCCGCGTCGATCAGCGCCGGCGGCACGCGCGTGGTCTTGCCCGCGCCGGGCGCGGCGATCAGCACGGCGGCACGCTGCTGGGCTAGTGCCGTCCGGAGACTGGGAATCGCGGCCTCGACGGGCAGCACGTCGGGCGACATGGCTGAGCGAGTTTACACTGCGGCCTTCGGTCATCCGCGGCCCGCACGCGCCGTCGAAAAGCCGCTATGATCGAGGCTGACCGCCAGGGGTATCCGCGACGCACTCGTGTCGTGCGCCGGCGGATTGAGAGAGACCCTGGAACCTGATCCGGTTCAGACCGGCGGAGGAAGTGCGGCCATGCCGAAGTCCGATATCACGCGCCCCGCGAACGCTCCGGCGTCCGCCCAGACCTACGCCGACGCGCTATCCAGGCTCCACCAAGGTCTACGAAGAGAAGACCGTGACCACGCCGCACGGTGACGTGCTGCTGAAGGTGCCGGTGCGCGAGGTGACGCTGACGGGGAACGAGCCCGCCGTCCGCCTCTACGACACCAGCGGCCCGCAGGGCTTCGACCCGCGCGAGGGCCTGCCGAAGCTGCGCGCCGAATGGGTGCGGCCGCCCGTCGTCGGCGCCCCGGTGGTCACGCAGCTCCACTACGCGCGCAAGGGCGAGATCACGCCGGAGATGGAGTTCATCGCGCTGCGCGAGGGGCTGCCGGCCGACTTCGTGCGCAGCGAAGTGGCGCGCGGCCGCGCCATCATCCCCGCCAACATCAATCACCTCGAGCTCGAGCCGATGATCATCGGCCGCAACTTCCTGGTGAAGATCAACGCCAACATCGGCAACTCCGTCGTCTCGTCGTCGATCGACGAGGAGGTGGAGAAGCTGCGCTGGGCCACGCTGTGGGGCGCGGACACGGCGATGGATCTCTCCACCGGCAAGCAGATCCACGAGACGCGCGAGTGGGTGATCCGGAACTCGCCGGTGCCGATCGGCACGGTGCCGCTGTACCAGGCGCTCGAGAAGGTGGGCGGCCGTCCCGAGGACCTCACCTGGGAGGTCTATCGCGACACCATCGTCGAGCAGTGCGAGCAGGGCGTGGACTACTTCACCGTCCACGCCGGCGTGCTGCTGCGCTACATCCCGCTCACCGCGCGGCGCCTCACCGGCATCGTCTCGCGCGGCGGGTCGATCATCGCCAAGTGGTGCCTGGCCCATCACCAGGAGAACTTCCTCTACACGCACTTCCGCGAGCTGTGCGAGATCATGCGCGCCTACGACGTCTCGTTCTCGCTCGGCGACGGCCTGCGGCCCGGATCGATCGCCGACGCCAACGACGAGCCCCAGTTCGCCGAGCTGCAGACGCAGGGCGAGCTGACGAAGATCGCGTGGGAGTACGACGTCCAGGTGATGAACGAAGGCCCCGGCCACGTGCCGATGCACCTGATCCGCGAGAACATGGAGAAGCAGCTCGAGTGGTGCAGCGAGGCGCCCTTCTACACGCTGGGTCCGCTCACCACCGACGTCGCGCCAGGCTACGACCACATCACCTCGGCGATCGGCGCCGCGATGATCGGCTGGTACGGCACGGCGATGCTCTGCTACGTCACGCCCAAGGAGCACCTCGGGCTGCCGAACCGCGACGACGTGAAGGCCGGCGTCATCGCCTACAAGATCGCCGCGCACGCCGCCGACCTCGCCAAGGGCCACCCTCGCGCCCGCGTCTGGGACGATGCGCTGTCGAAGGCGCGGTTCGAGTTCCGCTGGGCGGATCAGTTCAACCTGTCACTCGATCCGGTCACCGCGCGCGCGTATCACGACGAGACGCTGCCGGCCGACGGCGCCAAGGTGGCGCACTTCTGCTCGATGTGCGGCCCGAAGTTCTGCAGCATGGAGCTGACGCAGCAGCTGCGCGCCGAGGCGCAGAAGGGCATGGCCGAGAAGTCGGAGGAGTTCAAGAAGGAAGGGCGAGATCTACGTCAAGAACACGTAGATCTGGCGATCTCTCGAGCTGGTGAGCTCGCGACCTGGTCGCTGGCGTTTACTTCGCGCCGGCGGGGGCGGGACGATCTGGATGATGGTGGGGAACCGTTCGGGTTTCTCACCGGCCTTGGGGTTCGCGATAGCCGGCCGCTCCGCCCCACGTGTAGTCCTTCACCGTGACGCTGGGCGGAAACGCCACGTCCGCCTCGCGGAAGCGGCCGAGGTCGAACTGGTGGGTGGGCGGCGACTCGAACAGCTCGTCGCCCTTCGTCTTGAGCGCCGTGCGATAGAAGTTCACCGCATCGAGGTACGGCAGCATCACGCCGTAGAGGTGAAAGCGCTGCCCGCGGCCGGCGTCGTACGGACGCGAGATAGACGGCGTCGGATAGAGCGGCACGCCCCCAGATCGGGAGCCTGCGGCGCCGCAGGGGCGGTTGCCGGAGCGGGCCTCGCCGTCGTGGCAGCCGTGGGCGCTGGCGCGGGCTGCCGGTGCGTGCGGCGGCTGGCGGCGCGGGCTTGGGCGGCTGCGCCGCCGATGACGCCGGCGCACTGCTCCGGGGCGTGGGGAAGGGCTGCGGCGTCTGGGCCGGCACGCCCGTGGTGATCGCGAAACACAGCAATCCGGTCAAGCCACGCATGACCAGTATTATAGGCACGCCACATGACCAAGCGCCTCCTGGAATACTGCCGCACGCACCAGCCCTGGATGCTCGAGCTCGTCGAAACGCTCGTCGCCATCGAATCGCCCACCGACGACAAGGCCGCCGTGGATCGCTGCGGCGTCGCTGCTCGCCGCAGCGCCTGGAGCAGATGGGCGGCGCCGTCCAGCGCGTCGCCAGCACGTCCGCGGGCGATCACCTCGTGGCGCGCTTCGGCTCCGGCGCCGCGGCAGGTGCTGCTGCTCGGCCACTTCGACACGGTGTGGCCGATCGGGCAGCTCGCCCGCATGCCGCTGGTGGTGAAGGACGGCTTCCTCCACGGACCCGGCGTGCTCGACATGAAGGCCGGCCTCGCGCTCGGCATGCTGGCGACGCGCGCGCGTCCTCGACGCTGGGGCCGCTCGGCGACGTCGGCATCACCATGCTGTGGACCACGGACGAGGAGACCGGCAGCCACACCTCGCGCGCGCTGATCGAAACCGAGGCCGCGCCGCAGCGACGCCGTGCTGGTGCTCGAACCGGCGCTGGCCGGCGGCGCGCTCAAGACCAGCCGCAAGGGCTGCGGCCAGTACGAGCTGACGGTGCGCGGCGTGTCCGCGCACGCCGGCGTCGACCCGCGCAAGGGCGTCAACGCCATCCGCGAGCTGGCGCACCAGGTGCTGGCCGTGGACGCGATTCGCGATCTCGATCGCGGCATCTCGGTGAACGTCGGCGTGATCTCGGGCGGCTCGCGGCCGAACGTGGTGCCCGACTTCGCCACCGCGACGGTGGACGTCCGCGCGCAGACGATGCGCGGACGCCGACGACATCGACCAGGCGATGCGGGCGCTGCGGGCGCTGACGCCCGGTGCGCACCTGGAGGTGACCGGCGACTTCAATCGGCCGCCGATGGAACGGTCCGAGGGCGTGATCCGGCTGTTCGGCGTGGCGCAAGGCGGTGGCCGCGGAGATGGGCTTCGAGCTGCACGAAGGCGGCACCGGCGGCGGCTCCGACGGCAACTTCACCGCCGCGCTCGGCATCCCGACACTGGACGGCCTCGGCGCGATTGGCGACGGCGCGCACGCCCTGCACGAGCACGTCGAGCTGGCGTCGCTGCCGGCCCGCGCCGCCCTCATCGCGGGCTGCTGCACCGGCTGACCCGCGCCGCGCTGACCCGCAGCCCGTAGCGCGCCTTCAGCATCCCGACCATCTCCTGCACGCGCTCACGTAGGCCCGGCGCGTACTTGGCCGCGTAGAGGTGGCCGTAGCGCTCGCCAGCTCGGGAACTCGCGCGCGAGAAACCCATGAAGTGATCGCGCGTGCCCGCCTCGAGGTGCATCACCATCGCGCCCACGACCGCGCGCCCGAGTCGGCGATCGCCTTCACCGTGCGCTCGAGCTTTGCCGGCTGGGACGTCAGCCCGGGCACGATCGGCGCCATCAGCACGCCGGCATCGATGCCGGCATCGACCAGCTCGCGGACGGCCCGCAGCCGCTGCAGCGGGTGCGCCGTGCCGGGCTCGAGGCGCCGCCAGGCGTCCTCGTCCACGGTGGGCACGCTGAGATAGACGCGGCACTCGGCGCGCGCGCTCACATCCTGCAGCACGTCCCGGTCGCGCACGATCATCGGCCCCTTGGTGACGATGCCGACCGGGTTCGCGGCCAGGGCCAGACGCTCGAGCACGCCGCGCGAGAGGCGGTACGACGCCTTCGATCGGCTGGTACGGATCGGTGGCGGTGCCGAGCGCGACCATGCTCGCGCTTCCACGAGGGCCGGTCGAGCTCGTGCGCCAGGCGCTCGACGAAGTTGGTCTTGACGAAGATCAGCGACGCGAACTGGTCGCCGGCGTCGAGCTCGAGCTGCGACTGGTAGCGGCGCGCGAAGCAGTAGTGGCAGCCGTGGGTGCAGCCGCGATAGGGGTTGAGCGTCCACTTGAAGGGCATGCCGTGGACCCGGTTGAGGGCCGAGCGGCAGCGGATTTCCTGGTAGGTGGCATCGTCGCCGCGCCGGACGGCGCCCGGGAGGGCGTCGACGCCGCCGCCTTTGACGAGACGGGCGACGTCCCGCGTGGTGGGCCGGAGGGGCTGGAGATCGGCGAAGAGCGGGGCTTGTTCCACGAGAATCCCACGAACATTGGCGGTCTCATTATTTCGCCTAACTTTCGCCAGTCAAGAGAAGACTGTGGCCGAGCTGCGAAAGTGGCGGGGACGAACCGTGCGCCTGCGCACGCGCACGCTGGCTGCGCACGCGGTCAGCGCTGCGTCCGCCACCAGGCGAGCAGGTCGTCGACGGTCTGTTCGAGCGGAATCGCGGGCGCCCATCCGGTGTGCGCGCGTGAGGCGATCGTGGCTGCCCCACAGGCGCGGCACGTCACTGGGCCGCATCCGCGCGGGGTCGAGTTCGATGGCGACCGGCACCCGCGCGCGCGAGCGGAACAGATCGACCAGGTCGCCGATGCGGATCGCGCGGCCGCCGCAGACGTTGTAGGGCACGCCCGGCTCGGCGCTCGCCATCATGGCGCGGTAGGCGCGCACGGTGTCGCGGACGTCCATCACGTCGCGCTCGGGATCGAGGTTGCCCATCTTCAGCACCGGCGGCAGCTCGCCGCGTTCGATCGCGCGCAATCTGCCGCGCGATGCTGGGCGCGACGTAGGCGGGCGTCTGCCGCGGGCCGACGTGATTGAACGAGCGCGCCAGCAGCACCGGGATGCCCTGCTCGCGCCAGGCCTGCGCCGCCACCATCTCCTGCGCCAGCTTGCTGGTGGCGTAGGGGCTGGCGGGCGCCAGCGGCCGAGTCCTCGGTGAGCGGATCGCTCGACGGGCCGTAGACGGTGGCCGAACCGCTCACCAGCACGCGCGGCGCGCTGCCCGGTGCGGTGCAGCGCCTGCAGCAGGTGATGCGTGGCGAGGACGTTGCCCTCGAAGGTCTCGCGCGTGTGCTGCCACGAGTCGGCGACGTGCGCGGAGCCGGCGAGGTGGTAGATCGCCGAGGGCCGGAGCTCGGCCGATGGCCGCGCGCACGGCCGCGGCGATCGAGCAGCTCGATGGTCTGCCAGCGCGACCGACGGCCGTGGTCAGCGGCGCTGGTGCCGGGCCGCTGCCAGCCCACCACCTCGGCGCCCTCGTCGAGCAGCAGCTCCACGAGGTAGGAGCCGACGAAGCCGGCGGCTCCGGTCACCAGCACGGGGCCGGTCTAGCGCGGGTCGTCAGCGGCGTCACGCGGAGGTCGGCTCGCGACGCGGCGCATCAGTGCGCCTGGCGCTTGCCGTACTGCTGCTCGATGTAGGCCTTGTACTGCGGGATCGCGCTCCTTCACCGGGCGCCACCACCACTCGTTCTTGCTGGTACCAGTCCACGGTCTCGCGCAGGCCCTGCTCGAAGTCGACCTGCGGCGCCCAGCCCATGCCGCGCAGCTTGTCGGTGCTGACGCTGTAGCGGCGGTCGTGGCCCTTGCGATCCTCGACCCGGCGGATCAGCGAGTCGTCCTTGCCGACCAGCGCGCAGCAGCGCGTGCGTGAGGTCGACGTTCTTCACCTCGTTGCCGCCGCCGATGTTGTAGACCTCGCCGTCTGGCCCTCGTCGATCAGCAGGTCGATGGCGCGGCAGTGGTCGAGCACGTGCAGCCAGTCGCGCACGTTGCCGCCGTCGCCGTAGAGCGGCACCGGATGTCGTCGATCAGGTTGGTGACGAACAGCGGGATCACCTTCTCGGGGAACTGGTACGGCCCGTAGTTGTTCGAGGCGCGGGTGATGATGACCGGCACGTCGTAGGTGGCCCAGTAGCTGTAGGCGAGGCGATCGGCGCCGGCCTTGCTGGCCGAGTAGGGATTGCGCGGGCGCAGTTCGTCGGTCTCCGAGCTCGAGCCCTCGGCGCACGCTGCCGTAGACCTCGTCGGTCGAGATCTGGACGAAGCGGCGCAGGTTCGGGTTGCCGGCGGGCGGCCTCGAGCAGCACGAAGGTGCCGTCGACGTCGGTCTTGATGAAGTCGCCGGCCGCCAGGATCGAGCGGTCGACGTGCGTCTCGGCGGCGAAGTGCACCACGACGTTCGACGCCTCGACCAGCGGCGCGGCCACGGCCGCGTCGCAGATGTCGCCGTGCACGAAGGTGTGGCGCGGGTTGTCCATCACGTCGTGCAGGTTCTCGCGCCGGCCGGCGTAGGTGAGCTTGTCGAGCGTCGTGACGTGCCAGTCGGGGTGCGCCCGCAGCGCGTGGCGGACGAAGTTGCTGCCGATGAACCCGGCGCCGCCGGTGACGAGGACGTTCGTGGAAGCCTGTGTCATCTGTCTGGGCCTGCTGCTGTAAGGAAGAGTCAGCCGGTAATTCTAGTATGTCCGCCCGCCGAAGGTCCCGAAGAAGTTCGAGAAGCTGCCGATGCCGGCGAGCGTGAAGGCGAAGTTGAAGCGCCGGTCCTGGGGCACGCCGCCAAACCCCACGCTGGGGTAGTTGAACGCCTGGTATTCGAAGGCGATGCCGCAGCACTGCGCGTTGTAGTTGGCGATGTAGCGCTGGTTGAGGAGGGTCGAACGGGCGATGTCGTAGTTGAACTGCACCGTGCCGCCCACCTTGTTGCCCGCGAAACGCATGGTCGTGGACTGCTGGATGTAGTGATTCGACGGAGAACTGGTTGCCGCCCGCCGTAGTTCTGCTTGCTCCATCCCGCCGTCGTCTCGATCAGGCGCGACCGGATGACGCCGTTGATGCCCAGGCCCACCAGCGGCTGTTCCTCCGCAATCGGGTCGTACTCCATGCGGACGTCCACGCCCACCGCCTGCGCCGGCATCGCCCGGGCCGACAAGCGCGACCGTGGAGAAGTTGCTCGGCGGCGCGGAAATACGCCGAGTAGCTGTAGGCGTTGTCGTAGCGGCTGGCGTCCTCGTTGGTGTAGTAGCTCTGGTTCACGGCCACGCTCAGGAACTCGCGCGGCGCGCCCGCCGAGGCCGGGCCGGCGGCTCCCGCGGCGTCCTTCGCCGTGCCCCGCCGGACCAGCAGGCGGTTGGTGAGGCCGTAGGTGATGCGCGTCATTCCGCCCACCACGTACTCGTAGGAGGCGGTGGTCGGAATCTGGTTCAGGTTGTCGATGCTGGTGATGCGCTGCAGCGTGAACGCCGGCTCGACCACGTGCTTCAGGCGTTCGGCGAAGCCGTTGTTCGGGGTGAAGACCCGGGTGAACACCGGGCCCACGACCTCGGCGCGCATGTCGGCGTAGCGGCGCGTCACCGGCTCTTCGATCTGCCGGCCGTTGGCGGGATTCAGGCTCTCGGTGAAGTAGGTCACCCGGTAGCCGATCGAGGCGTTCAGCGACAGGAAGGGCAGGGTGCTGAGCGGCGCGCGCAGCGACGGCAGCAGGTCCACCTTGCCGAGGCCGAAGTCGGCGACGTTCAGGCCCGAGTTCTGCTGATACAGCACGCGGCTGGCGTCGAAGTTGGCCGAGGCATAGAGCGGCAGCCGGGCGATGCGCTGGCCCGTGAACGAGGCGATCACGCCCGGCGCCTGGCCGCTGACGAACGAGTCGTTGGTGTTGTAGAACGACTCGTTGCGCTGGTAGGTGCCCGACACGCTCAGGCCGCTCCACGCGCCCGAGATGCCGCCGCCGATCGACCGCGTGCTGAAGGTCTGCTGATACAGGTTGTTGTTGTACAGCTGCTGCGCGGTGATGTCCGAGAAGTAGTCCACGCGCGCCGCGGCCGCGCAGCCCGGCCGGCAGCGCCTGTGTGACATTGCCGCTGACCTGATAGCTGGTGCGCTCCGGTGCGCTCGGGTCGCCGGTGTCGCTGGCGTGTTCCTTCAGCGCGTAGGCGCGGAAGTCGCCCTGCGACTGCGGCGAGAGGATGTAGCGGTACTCGCCGCCGCCGCCCTGGCCGCGCGACGGTGAACCAGTCGTGCATGAAGGTGGCGTCCTGGTTGCGGCTGATCGCCCAGAAGAACGCGTTGCTGATCGACGTGCCGCGATAGGTCGAGCGGCCGTAGGTGGGCAGCAGGAACCCCGTCGCGCGGTCGTCGTCCTGGATGGGGTAGTACATCACCGGCAGGTAGAAGACCGGCACGTCCTTGACCCGGACGACGGCGTTGCGCAGCAGGGCGTAGTCGTGCAGGTTCACGGTGGCGTTGCCGCTGACGATCTCCCAGCGCGGCGAGGGCTGCACGCAGGTGGTGAAGCCGCCGCTCGTGGATCCGGTACTTGTCCGGGCCGATCTTGTCGATGGTCTCGCCGTAGAAATAGATGTCCGGCTCCATGCGTGCCGAACATGCTGCGGTCCTGCTCGCCGCGCTCGCCGAGCGCGGCGATGCCCGAGGCCAGCGTGAAGGTGCCGAGCTTGGTCCGGGTGTTGAAGACCACCGAGTCGGCGGAGATGCGCGCCTCAGGCGTGGCGAACACCACGTTGCCCTTGGCGGTCAGCTCGCCGGTCCGCGTGTTCAGCTCCATGTCGTCGGCGAAGAACTTCTGGCCTTCGTTCGGGGCTGCCTTTCTCGCCCTCGATCTCGACCTCGCGCATCAGGCGGATGCGGTCCGCGTCGAGGCGCTCGAGGGTGAACTGCTTGGTGTTCCAGCCCGGTACCAGCTGAGCCGAGGCGGTGGCGGTGAACACGAGGAGCAATGCGAGCGCCCAGGCAGCCTGCAGCGGTGCGGAGCGCGCGAGATGGGGACGGCGGCACGAGTGGCAACGAGAATATCAAATTGAAACGGCGCCCGAGCCGATCAGCGCGGCGCGAAGCGGGCCGACGAAGAAGATCGACCCGGCCGCCACGGCCTGTCCGCGAGCCCGCGAGCGCGCGCGCGACCGCGGCCCGCGGGTCGGGCTCGACCTCGATCGGCACGCCGGGCAGCAGCTCGGCGAGTCGCGCGCCGAGCGCGTCCGCGGTCCACGAACGCGCCGTCGGCACCTGCGTGGCGACGAACGCGCGAGGCCACCCGCGACAGCGGACGGACGATGCTGGCGAGATCCTTGTCGCGCATCACGGCCAGGACGATCGGCAGAGGTGCGACGCCGGCATCCTCGACGTACGACGCCAGCGCCTCGGCGCCGGCCGGGTTGTGCGCCGCATCGATCAGCAGTTCGCCGCCGGTCGACCGCAGCCACTCCAGCCGGGCCGGCCACCGCGCCTCGCTGAGCCCGGTGAGGACGGCGTCGCTGCCGACCGGCAGGCCCTCGCTGATCCACCATCTCGAGCACGCGCACGGCCGTGGCGGCATTGGCCACCTGATGCCGCCCCGCCAGCGCCAGCCGCACGGGAGGGTAGACGCGCGTCGCGCCCGCGATACTGCACGGTCGCCACTCCGCTGCGTCATGTCGACGTCGCCTTCGACATGCGGCGGCCTCCACCAGCGGCGCCCCGGCCTCGGCGGCGGCCCCGGCGATGACGGCGCGGGCCTCGTCGGGCAGCTCGCCGACCACCAGCGGCACGTCGCGCCTGGCGATGCCGGCCTTCTCGGCCGCGATCGACGCCAGCGTCGAGCCGAGGTGACGTTCGTGGTCGAAGGCGATCGAGGTGATCGCCGAGCACACGGGCGAGATCACCGAGGTCGCATCGAAGCGGCCGCCCGAGGCCCACTTCGATCACCGCGACCTCCACCCGGGCGCGGCGGAACACCTCGAACGCCACCGCCGTGGTGACCTCGAAGAACGTGGGGCAGACGGTGAGGCGTCCGTCGGCGCGCAGGGCGTCGACCATCGCCAGGACGTCGCGCGCGCACGCCTCGAAGGTGGCCTGCGTCCACCGGCGCGCCGTCGATCGCCACGCGCTCTTCGATGCGGTCCAGATGCGGCGAGGTGTAGAGGCCCGTGCGATGACCGGCGGCGCGGAGCGCGCGTTCGACCATCGCCGAGACCGAGCCCTTGCCGTTGGTGCCCGCGACGTGGATGGTGGGATAGGCGCGCTCGGGGTGGCCGAGGGCGGCCACCAGCGTGCGCATGTTGTCGAGCCCGAGCTTGATGCCGAACGCCTCGAGCGCCAGCAGCCGTTCGGTCGTGGTCACGTCCCCATCAGGCATGGCCTCCATTGTGGCCGATGCCAGCCGGGGCCCGTCGTGCGCCGCGAACGCGAGCCGGTCGGGGTCTAGGCGGTCTTGCCCATGAAGCGGAGCGCGCGCGCCAGCGTCGCCTTCATCTCGCGCCGATCGACCACCAGATCGAGCATGCCGCGCTCGAGCAGGAACTCGCTGCGCTGGAAGCCGTCGGGCAGCTTCTGGCGGATGGTCTGTTCGATGACCCGCGGCCCGGCGAAGCCGATCAGCGCCCGCGGCTCGGCGATGTTCAGGTCGCCCAGCATCGCGTAGCTGGCGGTGACGCCGCCGGTGGTCGGATCGGTCAGGACCGAGATGATACGGCAGCCGCGCGCGATCGAGCCGGGCCAGCGCCGCCGAGATCTTCGCCATCTGCATCAGCGACAGCGTGCCTTCCATCATGCGCGCGCCGCCCGAGCACGAGACGATGATCACGCCGGCGCGCCGTTCGATCGCGAGCTCGATGCCGCGGACGATCTTCTCGCCCACGACCACGCCCATCGAGCCGCCGATGAAGCTGTAGTCCATCGAGCAGATGACCGTCTCGAGGCCGTCCAGGCGGCCGACGCCGACGATGACGGCGTCCGACTTGCCGGTGGCGGCAATCGTCTTCGCCAGGCGATCGCGATAGGGCTTGGTGTCGGTGAAGGTGAGCGGGATCGTTCGAGCGGAGGTTCGGGCGCCAGCTCTTCCCAGCGCTCGTGGTCGAACAGCGCCTTCAGGCGGGTGGTCGCGTCAATCCGGAAGTGATGCCCGCACTTGTGGCAGACGTGAAGGTCCTTGACGAGATCCTTCGCGTAGATGATGGTGTCGCACTCCGGACACTTCTCCCACAGCCCCTCGGGCACGCGGCTGGTTTTCTCGGACCCCGCCAGCGGCTTGCGGGCCTTCTTGAACCAAGCCATGGGAACAGCTTAGCAAGTTCAAAGTTCAAAGTGCAAAGTTCAACGCGTCACTTCCGCGCGATGTAGTAGCGCGTCCCCTTGCCCATGCCCTTGATCTGCCGCACCAGTTCGTCGAGGGCGGCATCGTCGGTTTCCGGGTCGAACTCCGAGGTTTCGACGACCAGCAGGGGGGTGGCCGTGTAGTGGAAGAAGAAGTGCTGGTAGGCCTCGTTCAGCTCGCGCACGTAGTCCTCGCCGGGGCGGGGCAGGTCGCTCTCGGTGTCGTCGGGCCGGCGGCGGAGGCGCTCGAGCAGCACCTCGGTCGGGGCCTGGAGGTAGACGACGAGGTCCGGCGGCGGCACGTCGCGGGCCAGCAGGTCGAAGAGACGCTGATAGATGAAGAGTTCGTTGTCGTCCAGGTTCAGGTACGCGAAGATCTTGTCCTTGTCGAACAGGTAGTCGCAGACCGTGGCCTGCAGGAACAGGTCGGCCTGTCGCAAGCCCGTCAGTTGGCGATGCCGGTTCAGCAGGTAGAAGAGCTGCGCCTGGAGCGCCGCGCCGGGGCGTTCGGTGTAGAAGTCGGCGAGAAACGGGTTGTCCGCGTCTTCGAGGATGGTGGTGGCGTCGAGGCGCGACGCGAGCCGTTCGGCCAGGACGGTCTTGCCGACCCCGATCGGGCCTTCAACAGCCAGATAATGAAAGGCCACGCCGGGCGAGTATATTGCAGGTTCGTACCAACCCTGCTGGAGACGCGATGAGAATTGATCGACTGGAATTGTTCCTGTGCCGTTTGCCGCTCGTCCACTTTTTCGAGACGAGCTTCGGCCGCTCGTACGACCGCGAGTTCATCCTGGCGCGCATGGAAGGCGACGGCCACGAGGGCTGGGGCGAAGCCGTCGCCGAGGGGCATCCCTACTACAGCGGTGAGACCACCGAGACCGTCTGGCACATCGTCACCCAGTTCCTGGCGCCGCTGGTCGTCGGGCGCGAGTTCGAGCATCCGCGCGAGGTGTTCCCGGCGATGAAGCGGGTGCGCACCCACAACATGGCCAAGGCGCTGCTCGAGATGACCGCCTGGGACCTCTACGCGAAGACCACCGGCCGCTCGCTGTCGGCGGAGCTGGGCGGCACGCGCGATCGCATCGCCTCCGGCGTGTCGATCGGCATCCAGGATTCGCTCGACCAGCTCGTGGAGAAGGTGGCCAGGGAGCGCGCCGCGGGCTATCAGCGCATCAAGATCAAGATCAAGCCGGGGTGGGACATCGACGCCGTCGATCGCGTCCGCAGCGCGTTCGGCGACATTCCTCTGATGGTCGATGCCAACGCCGCCTATCGGCTCGACGACAGCGCGCACCTGGCCCGCCTCGATCCGTACGACCTGATGATGATCGAGCAGCCGCTCGACTACGACGACGTGATGGACCACGTGGCGCTGCAGCAGGCGCTGGCCACGCCGATCTGCCTGGACGAGTCGATCCACACCGTCCGCATCGCGCGCGACGCCATCGCCGCCAAGGCGTGCCGGATCATCAACATCAAGCCCGGCCGGGTCGGCGGCCACCAGCAGTCGATCGAGCTGCACGATCTGTGTGCCGCCAACGACATCCCGGTGTGGCACGGCGGCATGCTCGAAAGCGGCATCGGCCGCGCCCACAACATCCACCTCGCCAGCCTGCCGAACTTCCGCCTGCCCGGCGACATCGCCGCCAGCAAGCGCTACTACGTGCCGGATCTGATCGAGCCGGGCATCGACATCGCGGCGGACGGCACCATCGCGGTGCCGACCGGGCCAGGCATCGGCGTCACCGTCCGGCGCGACCGCGTCGAGAAGGCCACCGAGCGCCACCTGGTCATCGACGCCCGCGAGGTCGCGAGATGACGGTGCGCGGCGCCCATGTCCTGATCGCCGTGCTGATCGCGTGCGGCTGCGGGCCGAAGGTGGCGCCGACGGTGACGGCCGGGCCGCCGCCGCCCACCGATACCCAGAAGCTCACCTGGATCCTGCAGCTCGAAGACGAGCGCATCGCCCGCGGCGACGCGCCGGGACAGGACCTGGTGGTGATGCTGGCGGATCAGGGGGCGCACATCCGGCGGCGAGCCGCGCTCGCCCTGGGCCGCGCCCACATCGCCGAGGCCGTGCCGACGCTGAGCGGGATGCTGGCGACCGAGCCGGATCCCGAAGTGCGGCAGATGGCCGCGTTCGCGCTCGGACTGATCGGCAGCCAGGCGGCCGCGCCGGCGCTGATCACCGCGCTCGCGGCGGGCGAGCCGCTCACGCAGGGACGGGCGGCCGAGGCGCTCGGGCGTCCTCGGCCACAAGGCCGCGCGCCGGCGCCATTGCCTCGATGATCGCCGCGCCGATCACCGCCGGTGCGCTCGGCGCGCTGGCGCCGGACGATGTCGGCTATCCGAAGGACGCGACGATCGAGGCGGTGCGTCTGGGCATCTATGCGCTGGTGCGGCTCGAGGCCTACGACGAGCTGGCGGCAACGCTGCTCGACGCGTCCGGTCAGCCGCGCAGCCGCTGGTGGCCGGTGGCGTTCGCGTTCCAGCGCGTCGGGAATCCCCGTGCCGCGGCGCCGCTCACCGCGCTCCTCGCCGGCGACGGACAGGTCACACGCGCGTTTGCCGCCAAGGGGCTCGGCACGCTGAAGCACGAGCCTGCGGTGCCGGCGCTGCAGGCCGTCGCCGCGGACGCGGCGCAGCCGGTGTGCGGTCCGCGTGCAGGCGGTGCGGGCGCTGGGATTGATCGGGCGGCCGGCCGCGGGTGACGCGCTGCTGAAGGTGGCGACCGCGCGGGGCGTCGATCAGACGCTGCAGATGGAGGCGGTGGTCGCGCTGGGACAGCTCAAGCACGCCCCCGCGGTCGATGCGCTGCTCGAACTCGCCTCGGCGTCGTGGCCGACGCTGCGCTCGGCCTCGCTGGTCGCGCTGGCGCGGATCGACGCGGACACGTTCATCAGCGCCATCTCGGGCCTCGACGACGATCCGCACTGGTCGGTGCGGGCGGCGCTGGCGACGGCGTTGGGCGAACTGCGGCGCCGAACGCAGCGACATCCGGCTGATGGCCATGCTGCAGGACAAGGATCAGCGCGTGATTCCCGCGGTGCTGACCGCGCTGGCGGCCACCGGCTCGGCGTCGGCGCCGGCGGCGCTGACCAATCGCCTGACCAGCGAGGACGCGGTCGTGCGGATGGCCGCGGCGAACGGGCTGGCGCGGTTGAAGGCGACCGGCAGTGCGCCGGCGGTGGCGGCGGCGTTGGCGACCTCGCAGAACGACGGCACCTATGTCGCGCGCGCGGCCCTGCTGAACGCGCTGACGACCCTCGATCCGGCCGCGGCGCAGCCGGTGCTGACGGCGGCACTGAACGACAAGGACTGGGCGATGCGCGTGCGCGCGGCCGCGCTGCTGAAGGGCCTCGACACCGCGTCGACCGCCGAGCCGGCGACGCCGGCGCCGGCGCCGCTCGTGCCGGAACTGTCGAACCTCGACGCGCTGCTGACGCCCGCGTTCACGCCGACGGCCTACATCGACACCGAAGCCGGGATGATCCAGATCGAGCTGGCGGTGGTCGACGCGCCGCGCACGGTGGCGAACTTCACGGCGCTGGCGAAGCGGGGCTTCTTCACGAACGTGCCGTGGCACCGGGTGGTGGCGGACTTCGTCGTGCAGGGCGGCGACAACCGCGGCGACGGCGAAGGCGGGCCGGGCTACACCATCCGTGACGAGATCAACCAGCGGCCGTACATGCGCGGCACGGTGGGCATGGCGCTCGACTGGGCCGACACCGGCGGCAGCCAGTTCTTCATCACGCACTCGCCGCAGCCCCATCTCGACGGCCGCTACACGGTCTTCGGCCAGGTGGTGACGGGCATGGATGTCGTGGACAAGCTGAAACAGTGGGACGTGATCCGCAGCGTGCGGGTGTGGGACGGCGTCGCCTGGATCGGCAGCGACGAGCGGCACTAGAGGGCGGGTCGGCGCGCGGTACAAAAAGGGGGCGCAGCGAGCGCCCCCTCTTCGATCTTCCGGGAAGAAGCTATCGCTTCTTCGCCTTCTTTGCGGCCGTCTTCTTCTTGGCTGCCTTCTTTGCTGCCTTCTTTGCCATCGGTTCATCCCCCCCTTCAGGTTGGGTTATGCGTCAGGGTTTGCCGCGCCACCTGCGGTAGCCTCTGCCGCCTGGCACTCAGCTCGCGGGTGCCGGCTTCTCCTGCGCCTTGCTGCGCGACTCACGTGGGCGCGCGATGCGGAAAAGTGGGGCAGTTTGGAAAACCGCCCCGGGTAAGCGGCGTGCTTACTTCTTCTTCTTTGCAGCAGTCTTCTTCTTCGCCGCCTTCTTTGCCTTCTTCGCCATTTTGCCTCCTGAAGGGCCAGCCCCGCCTGATGGCAACCTCGGCCTGAGTGAGTCGTGCTTCACAAGCCGTGGCCTGAGCCTTACGCCCTCATACCAGATGTAGATTATGGATGAGAAAATATCGTTGTCAAGCGCAAACCGTTTGTAGTTGTCAAACAATCGGGCTTTCTGCTAGGCCCGATGCGGCATTCGACTCACAAACTGTCGGCTCGAGCGGCGTGATTCTGTAGCGTCAGCGCGCCGACCACGCGCGCTTCAACTCGCGGGCGCGGGCGATCGCGTCGAGCGGCGCGGTGGGCGCGCCGGCGAGCAGCGTCTCGATCGCGAGGCGCGCGCGATCGCGCTGTCCCAGTTGATCGAGCTGCACCGCGATGTTGAGGCGCGCGCGCACGTCGGCGATGCGCGGACGGTTGACCTCGCCGCGCGCAGCCGCCGCGACCAGCGCCTCGGAGGCGGCCAGGCTGCGCGCGTGATCGTGGAAGTAGACGTCGGTGATCGTCGCCTCGAGATGCCGGAACAGCGGATTGCGCGGATAGCGCCGCTGCAGATCGATCACGATCGCCAGCGCCTCGCTGAAGCGCTGCTCGTACCACAGGTAGACCAGGTGCAGCTGATAGTCGGCCTCGCCCCGCACCAGTTGCCCCAGACGGCTGGTCCGCTCCATCTGCGCCAGGCCCTCCGCCCGATTGCCACCGGGCAGCAGCAGCAGCCAGCGCAGCCAGCGGAGGTAGGCCGGCGCGATCGCCGCGTAGTAGCGATAGAGCGCCGATGCCGAAGGCGGCGTCGTCGCAGGCCAGGGTCGAGGTCGAGCGCGCGCTCGAGCACCTCCTTGATGCGCTTGCCGTCGCGCGCCGCCGAGAGGTAGCTCGTGGCGCAGCACCTTCCACTGGCTGCGCGCCCCGAGCGCCGCGCCGAGGTAGAACCAGGCCTCGGCGCGTTCGGGCTCGCGAGCCGTCCAGCGCTCCGCCTCGTCGACCGCGGCGTTCACCTCACGCGAGAAGCGGGCGTCGAGGGCCGTGTTCTGGGGATCGAGCTGGATGTCCCACCAGGTGGCCATGGCCCGGATGCCGAGGCACGCCACCGGGGGCGCCGGGCCACACGTCGCCGTGAGCAACTCCGGCACCCGGTCGAAGTCGGCGTTGAGCACCGCGTCGTAGGCGTTGGCGACGCCGCTGGCGTCAGTGAGACCACGGCTCGGCGCCACCCGGCCCGCGACCAGAGTGCTGCCGGTGCCCGGCAGCAACGCGATGCCGCAGATGAGGACCGCTGCGGGCACCCGCCTCACAGCACGCTCGTCCTCAACCGCTGCTTCTCCTGGTGCCGGGCGATCGCCAGCTGGATGAGGCGGTCCACCAGCGCCGCGAAGTCGACGCCGCTCGCGCCCCACAGCTTGGCGAACATGCTGATGGTGGTGAACCCCGGGATGGTGTTGATCTCGTTCAGCAGCAGCGCCCCGGTGGCGCGTGACAGCAGGAAGTCCACGCGCGACATGCCGGCGCCGTCGATGGCCTTGAACGCCTCGATCGCCAGCCGCTGCACCTCGGCCAGCTGCGCCGGCGTGAGGTCGGCGGGGATGATGGTCTTCGAGCCCTCGTCGAGATACTTTGCCTCGTAGTCGTAGAACTCGCGCGACGGGATGATCTCGCCGGCGATCGAGGCCGCCGGCTCGTCGTTGCCCAGCACCGCGCATTCGATCTCGCGCGGGTCCGGCACGCCGGCCTCGACGATCACCTTGCGGTCGAACGAGAGCGCGAGCTCGATGGCCGGCACCAGCGCCTCGGCGCTCTTCACCTTCGAGATGCCGACGCTCGATCCCAGGTTCGCCGGCTTCACGAACAGCGGCAGCCCCAGGGCGAGCGAGGCGCGGACCACGTCGTCGCGTTGGCGCGCCCAGTCGGCGGCGACGAACGCATACCACGGCGTCACCGGCAGGCCTCGCGCCTCGAACAGGATCTTCATCGTCGCCTTGTCCATGCCCACGGCCGAGGCCATCACGCCGGGGCCGACGTACGGGACGTTGGCGAGCTCCAGCAGTCCCTGCACGGTGCCGTCTTCGCCAAAGGGGCCGTGCAGCACGGGGAAGACCACGTCGAGCGAGGCCGCGTGGTGACGGTGGCGCCGCCGGCGGCGCCGACCGGGGCCGAACCGGCGCGGTCGATCGTCAGCAGCGTCTCGGCGCCGGGAAACGCCGGCATCACGGTCGACCGGACGCTCGGTGCGGCCGCCGGCGGCCCGTCGCGCCCGTCGATCACCTCCGCCGCGGAGATCGCCGTCGGCGGCTGCGACGGCAGCGTCCAGCGCCCGTCCTTCTCGATGCGGATCGGCACCGGCTCGTACCGCGCGCGATCGAGATGCTTGATGATGGAGGCGGCGGAGGCCACCGACACTTCGTGCTCGCCCGATCGTCCGCCGTAGATCACGCCCACGCGCAGTTTCGCCATTGGAGGAATAATAGACGCTTCCTGCCGATGAACGTGTTCACGCTCACCCATCACGACGGCGCCGCGCGCCGCGGACAGCTCGTCACCGCGCACGGGACGATCGAGACGCCGGTCTTCATGCCGGTCGGCACGCAGGGCGTCGGTGAAGGCGATGACGCCGCGCGATCTCGTCGAAGTGGGCGCCAGCATCATCCTCGGCAACACCTATCACCTGCACCTGCGGCCCGGCGACGAGTTGATCAAGCGGCGCGGCGGGCTGCACCGCTTCATCGGCTGGGACCGGCCCATCCTCACCGACAGCGGCGGCTACCAGGTCTTCAGCCTGGCCGATCGGCGGGTCCTCACCGAAAACGGCGTGGAGTTCCAGTCGCATCTCGACGGCAGCCGGCACCTGCTGTCGCCAGAGTCGGCCGTGGACATCCAGCTGAACCTCGGCTCCGACATCGCCATGGTGCTCGACGAGTGCCCGGCACTGCCGGCCGAACGCGATGCCATGGATCGGTCGGTCGACCTAACGGCGCGGTGGGCGAGGCGCTGCCGCGAGCACTTCCTGGCCCGGCGTCCCGGTTCCGACACCGGCCGCGGCCAGCTGCAGTTCGGGATCGTCCAGGGCGGCGTGGACCCGGAGCTTCGGGCCAAGAGCGCGGTCCTGACGGTCGAGGTCGGGTTCGAGGGCTACGCCATCGGCGGCCTCAGCGTCGGCGAGCCCAACGACACTATGTATAAGGTGATCGAGCACACGGCGCCCCTGCTCCCAGCCGATCAGCCGCGCTACCTGATGGGGGTGGGCACCCCGACCGACCTCATCGAGGCCGTCGCCCGAGGCGTGGACATGTTCGATTGCGTGATGCCCACCCGGAATGCCCGGAACGGCCGGCTGTTCACCAGCCAGGGCGCCATCAACATCAAGAACGCCTGCCACGCCGAGGACGACGGGCCCGGTCGATCCGGCGTGCGGCTGCTACACCTGCCGGACGTTTTCGCGGGCCTATCTGCGCCACCTGTTCATGGCCGGCGAGATGACCTCTGGCGTCCTCAACACGCTGCACAATCTGTTCTTTTACCTTGACACCATGCGGAGGGTAAGGGAGGCTATTGCGTTTGGGACGTTCGAAAAGTTCAGGCAGGATTTCCACCGGACTTTTTCCTCCCGCCCCCTGATCGCATGATCCCCACGGTAACCAACGCAGCCGGAGTGCTGGCCATGGCCGCCCCGCCCGATCAGGCGGTGAGTCCGTGGATCCAGCTCATTCCGTTTGCCCTTGTCCTCGGCATCTTCTACTTCGTGATCCTGCTGCCGATGAAGCGGCGGCAGAAGAAGGTGCAGGAGTTCCTCGACGGGCTGAAGGTCGGCGACCGCGTGGTCACGACCGGCGGCATCTTCGGGTCGATTACCAAGATCTCCGACCAGTCCATTCAACTGCAAATCGCGCCGAACGTCCGGGTGGACGTCTCGCGCGCGGCCATCGTCGGCTACCAGGGACAGGCTCCCGTGGCCGACCAGAACGCATGAACCATGGGTAAGAACCTGCGCTGGAAGTTGCTCGTCATCGTGGGCGTGGTCGCGCTGTCGGTCTTCGCGTTCTATCCGCCCGACAAGAAGGTCCGTCTCGGCCTCGACCTCAAGGGCGGCGTGCACCTCGTGCTGCGCGTGCAGACCGACGATGCGCTGCGGCTGCTGACGGAAGGCACCGCCGAGCAGCTGCGCGAGGCGCTGAAGACCGCCGGCCTCGCCGGTCCGACGGTGGCCGCCACCGGCACCACGTCGTTCACGGTCACCGGCGTCCCGCCCGAGCAGGACGCGGTGTTCCGCAGCGCGCTCACGACCGTGGAGCTCTCCTACGATCGCTCGTCGACCGGCCCTGGCAGCTACAGCTTCCAGATGAAGCCGAACATCATCGTCGACAACCGCGAGAGCACGGTGAACCAGGCGCTGCAGACCATCGAGCGCCGCGTCAACGAGCTGGGCGTGGCCGAGCCGATCGTCGCGCGCCACAGCGCCGCCGACCAGATTCTGGTGCAGCTGCCGGGCGTGACGGACGTCAACCGCGCCAAGGAAATCATCCGGTCCACGGCGCTCCTCGAGCTGCGGCTGGTCGAGCAGGGCCCGTTCCCGGATGAAGCCGCGGCGGTGCAGGCCTACGGCGGCAACGTCCCGCCCGACATCCAGATCCTGCCCGGGCGCGCCGGAAGTCGCCGCGGCCGGCCAGCCGGCTGGCGCGGTCTACTACGCGCTGCGCCGCGTGCCGGCGGTGACCGGCCGCGACCTGCGCAGCGCCACGCCGCAGATGGACGAGTACAACCGTCCGGCGGTGGGCTTCAACTTCAACACCGAGGGCGCCCAGAAGTTCGGCGCCTTCACCGGCGCCAACATCGGCCGGCAGCTGGCGGTGGTGCTCGACGGCCGCG
Source organism: uncultured Acidobacteriota bacterium (assembly GCA_963721715.1). Lineage (GTDB taxonomy): Bacteria > Acidobacteriota > Vicinamibacteria > Vicinamibacterales > UBA2999 > VFZN01. Next base: position 807,464 of record CAVRKI010000002.1, read on the forward strand.
TCCAGACGGCGCCCCGCATCGAGAGCCGCATCGACTACGACGGCCGCATCACCGGCACCTTCTCCGCGCAGGAAGCGGCGGACCTGGCGCTGACGCTGCGCTCCGGCGCGCTGCCGGCCTCGCTCACCTATCTCGAGGAGCGCACCGTCGGCCCGTCGCTCGGCGCCGAGTCCGTTCGCGCCGGCGTGATGGCGGCCACGGGCGGCCTGCTCCTGGTGATGCTCTTCATGGTCGGTCTACTACAAGCTGTCCGGCTTCAACGCGCTGATCTCGATCACCATCAACCTGATCATCCTGCTGGGCCTGATGGCCTACCTCGGCGCGACGATGACGCTGCCCGGTATCGCCGGGTTCATCCTCACCATCGGCATGGGCGTCGACTCGAACGTGCTGATCTTCGAGCGCATCAAGGAAGAGCTCGCCACGGCCAAGGGCGTGAAGCAGGCGGTGGCGGCCGGGTTCGACCGCGTGTTCCTGACGATTCTCGACACCCACGTCGCGTCGCTCATCTCGGCGGCGTTCCTCTTCCAGTTCGGCACCGGCCCGATTCGCGGCTTCGCCACCACGCTGACTATCGGATTGCTGTCGAACGTGTTCACGGCCGTCTTCGTGTCACGCACCATGTTCGAGCTGGCGCTGTCACGGCGTCAGGCGACGAAACTGAGCATTTAGTCCCATGCGCATCTTCGACAACCCCAACTTCAACTTCATCCAGTGGCGCTGGCACGCCATCGCCTTCTCGGCTCTCGTCATCGTCGCCGGGCTGGTCTCGATCGCCACGCAAGGGGTCTGCCGCTCGGCATCGACTTCTCGGGCGGCACCATCGTCGTGCTGAAGTTCCAGCAGCCGGTGGCGGAGGACGCCCTGCGGACCGCGCTCGATGCGGTGCCCGGTGAAAAGGTCGTCCAGCAGTACGGCGACGCCGCCGCCAACGAATGGCTGGTCCGTCTGCCCGAGCAGGCCGCCGAGGGCGGCACCGCGCTCGAGCAGGGCGCCCGCGCGGTGCTCGACGCGGTGACCAAGGCCAACCTCGGCCAGTTCGAGGTCATCAGCCAGGAAATCGTCGGCCCGGTCATCGGCGCGGACCTCCAGCGCAAGGGCATCTACGCCACGCTGGCGTCGATCGTCGGCATCACCATCTACATCGGCATCCGGTTCCGCTTCGCGTTCGCGATTGGCGCCATCGCCGCGACGCTGCACGACGTGCTGGTCACGCTCGCGTTGCTGACGTTCTTCGGCTACGACCTGTCGCTGAACATCGTCGCCGCCATCCTCACCATCACCGGCTATTCGGTGAACGACACGATCGTCATCTTCGACCGCGTCCGCGAGAACCTGCGCAGCAAGCGGCGCGACTCGCTCGAGACGGTGGTCAACACGAGCGTGAACCAGACGCTGAGCCGCACCGTCATCACCGCCGGCACCACGTTCCTGGCGGTGCTGTCGCTCTACCTGTTCGGCGGCGAAGTGCTCGAGGGCTTTGCCTTCACGATGCTCGTCGGCATCATCAGCGGCACCTACTCGACGGTGTTCATCGCGGCCGCCATTGCCATTCTGCTGAGCGGCAAGCAGGCCCCGGGCCGACCGCAGGCAGCACGCAAGGCTTCGTAAGCACGTGGATCTCGTCGCGGCGGCGCTGCTCGGCGCGGTCCAGGGGCTCACCGAGTTCCTGCCGGTCTCGAGTTCCGGGCACCTGATCCTGGCTCGGGCCTTCTTCGGCTGGGATCCAGGCCGCTTCGGCCTCGCGTTCGACGTCGCCTGCCACGTCGGCACGCTGCTCGCCGTGGTGGTGTATTTCCGCGGTGACATCCTCAGGCTGACGCTCGCGGCGCCCGGCGCGCTCGCCGGCCGCGACGGCGGCTGGGAGCGGATGGGCCGCATGATCATCGTCGGCACCGTGCCGGTGGTCATCGTCGGTCTGCTCTTCGCCGACGCCATCGAGACCACGCTGCGATCACCGGCGGTGGTGGCGGTCGCGCTGACGGTGGGCGCGATCGGGCTGATCGTCGCCGAGTGGCTAGGGCGCGAAGCGGCGCGGCGACGACACGATCGGCTACGGCGAGGCCTTCGCGATCGGCGTGGCCCAGGCCTCGGCGCTGGTGCCCGGCATCTCGCGGTCGGGGGCGACGCTGACGATCGCGATGCTGCTCGGCTTGCGGCGCGAGTCCGCGGCGCGCTTCGTGTTCCTGCTGAGCCTGCCGGCGGTGCTGGCCGCGGCGATCAAGGAAACGATGGAAGTGGCGAAGATGGGCGTCGAGGGCCTGCCGGTCACGGTGTTCCTGGTCGGCCTGGTCGTTTCGGGCATCGTCGGCTACATCACGGTGAAGTTCTTCATCCGCTATCTCGCCGGGCACACGCTGCACGGGTTCGCGGTGTACCGGCTGGTGCTGGCCGGCGTCACGTTCGCCTGGCTCGCCACCCGAGGGTGAGGTCGCGCTCATGGGATGGCTCCGCCGCACGTTCCTGACGGGCATCATCGTCACGGTCCCGCTGATCGTGAGCCTGGTGACGCTGGTCTGGATCTTCGGCGTCGTCGACGATGTGGCCAGGCCGGTGTCGACGCGGGTGCTGGGGCGGCCGGTGCCGGGACTGGGCGTGCTGATCACGGCGCTGGTCGTGCTGCTGGTGGGCGCGATCGCCACCAACGTGTTCGGACGGCGGGTGCTGGCGCGGGCCGAAAGTTGGTTGCTCCACGTGCCCGTCTTCAAGACAATCTACGCACCAGTCAAGCAGCTGGTGACCGCCTTCTCGCCGGACAACGAGGCCGGCTTCAAGAAGGTGGTGGTCGTGGAGGATTCGCGGCGCGGCCTGGTGATGGGATTTCTCACCAAGGAGTTCACGCTCGATCGCGGGCGGGGGCCGGAGGCGATGGTGGCGGTCTACGTGCCGACCAATCATCTCTATCTGGGCGACGTCGTGGTCTATCCGCGGGAGCTGGCGTTCTATCCGGCGCTGTCGATCGAGGACGGCATCCGGATCTTCCTGACGGGCGGCATGGCGCTGCCCGAGCAGGTGCAGGGGTTGGGGAAGACGCCCGCCGTGCCCTCCGCGATCGCGGGGAGCCGGGGTGGCGAGGGTGGTCGTGCTTAACGAGGACAGGAGAACATGCTGAAGAGACTTAGCGAGCACGTGATGTGTCGCCGGGCGGCAGGGGTGGCGGCACTCGCCCTCACGCTGGTGATGGTGGCCGTTCCGGCCGTGCTGGCCGCCAGCAGCCAGAGGCGGCCGGCGAGCACCGCCCGGGCGGCGAGGTGAACATCCAGCTGCCCGACCTGAACCAGGGTGACTTCCTGGGCATGACCGGACATCCAGATCCTGATGTCGGGCCTCGTGGTCTGCGTGCTGGGCCTGCTCTTCGGCTTCTGGACCTACACCGCGGTGAAGAACCTGCCGGTGCACCGCTCGATGGCGGACATCTCGGACCTCATCTACGAGACCTGCAAGGCGTACATGATTCAGCAGGGCAAGTTCCTGCTGGTCCTCGAGCTGTTCATCGGCGCGATCATCGTCGCCTACTTCGCGCTGATCGGCTTTCCGGCCTCGCGCATCGCCATCGTCCTGATCTTCAGCCTGATCGGCATCGCCGGCAGCTACGGCGTGGCGTGGTACGGCATCCGCATCAACACCCTGGCGAACTCGCGCACGGCGTTTGCCAGCCTCGAGGGCAAGGCCTTCCCGGTGTGCGACATCCCGCTGCGCGCGGGCATGAGCGTCGGCATGATGCTGATCTCGGTCGAGCTGCTGTTCATGCTCGCCATCCTGCTGTTCATCCCCGGTGAGTACGCGGGCGTCTGCTTCCTCGGCTTCGCCATCGGCGAGTCGCTGGGCGCGGCGGCGCTGCGCATCGCCGGCGGCATCTTCACCAAGATCGCCGACATCGGGTCGGACCTGATGAAGGTCGTCTTCAAGATCAAGGAAGACGACGCGCGCAACCCCGGCGTGATTGCCGACTGCACCGGCGACAACGCCGGCGACTCGGTCGGGCCCGACGGCCGACGGCTTCGAGACCTACGGCGTGACGGGCGTGGCGCTGATCTCGTTCATCATGCTGGCGGTGCAAGGACCCGATGGTCCAGGTCCAGCTGCTGGTGTGGATCTTCATGATGCGCGTGATGATGGTGCTGGCCTCGGCCGGCTCCTACCTCGTGAACAACGCCGTGGCCAAGGGCCGCTACGCCGGCGCGCAGAAGATGAACTTCGAGGCGCCGCTGACCTCGCTGGTGTGGCTGACCTCGCTCGTCTCGGTGGCGCTGACCTACGTCGCTGTCGTATCTGCTGATCCCGACGCTCGGCGGCGACAGCGTCGCTGTGGTGGCAGCTGTCGACGGTGATCAGCTGCGGCACGCTGGCCGGCGCGATCATCCCGGAGTTCGTCAAGGTCTTCACCTCGACGCACTCGGCGCACGTCAAGGAAGTGGTGACCTCGTCGCGCGAGGGCGGCGCCTCGCTCAACATCCTGTCGGGCCTGGTGGCCGGCAACTTCAGCGCCTACTGGCTGGGGCTGACGATCATGGGCCTGATGTCGATCGCCTACGGCGTGTCGCTGTGGGTGCCCGGACGGCATGATGGCGGCGCCGGCGATCTTCGCCTTCGGCCTGGTGGCGTTCGGCTTCCTGGGCATGGGCCCGGTGACGATCGCCGTCGACTCCTACGGCCCGGTCACCGACAACGCGCAGTCGGTCTACGAGCTGTCGCAGATCGAGTCGCTGCCGAACATCGAGCAGGAGATCCAGAAGCAGTTCGGCTTCAAGGTGAACTTCGGCGTGGCCAAGGAGCTGCTCGAGGAGAACGACGGCGCCGGCAACACCTTCAAGGCGACGGCGAAGCCGGTGCTGATCGGCACGGCGGTGGTCGGCGCGACGACGATGATCTTCTCGATCATCATGGCGCTGACGCAGGGCCTCGAGGACACCGCGGCGCTGACCAACCTGTCGATCCTGCATCCGCCGTTCCTGCTGGGCCTGATCACCGGCGGCGCGGTGATCTACTGGTTCACGGGCGCGTCGATGCAGGCGGTGACCACCGGCGCCTACCGCGCGGTGGAGTTCATCAAGGCCAACATCAAGCTCGAGGGCACGACCAAGGCGTCGGTCGAGGACAGCAAGAAGGTCGTCGAGATCTGCACGGTGTACGCGCAGAAGGGGATGTTCAACATCTTCCTGGCGGTGTTCTTCTCGACGCTGGCGTTCGCGTTCGTGGAGCCGTTCTTCTTCATCGGCTACCTGATCTCGATCGCGCTGTTCGGTCTCTACCAGGCGATCTTCATGGCCAACGCCGGCGGCGCGTGGGACAACGCGAAGAAGATCGTCGAGACCGAGCTGAAGATGAAGGGCACGCCGCTGCACGACGCCTCGGTGGTGGGCGACACGGTGGGCGATCCGTTCAAGGACACCTCGTCGGTGGCGATGAACCCGGTGATCAAGTTCACGACGCTGTTCGGCTTGCTGGCGGTGGAGCTGGGCGTGTTCCTGTCGGCTCAGCAGGGCGCGTTGCTCGTGCACGTGCTGGCGGCGGCGTTCTTCGTGGTGAGCATGGTGTTCGTGCACCGGTCGTTCTACGGCATGCGGATCGAGAGCTGACGACGTGGCGTGGGGGTCCGCGGCTCGCCCGGCCGCGGCCGCCATCTCGTCGTGAGGGTGTGTCATCGTTTGTAATATTTGGAAATTGAATGGTTCGGAGGCAACCGAACCGTTGACGTCGCATCGCCCGGCGACTAGAATCGGCGGGCGTTTGTAAGTTTGGCCCAGGGACAAGGTGCCGGGGCCGGGAATCACGGGAAAGCGTCGCTCACCGGGAGCACTTTCCCGAAACCGGTGTCTAACCCGGTATCTGGGCGAAAAGGAACTGTCACCGCGTTCCGTTGACACTCTTTTTTCGTGCTGGCTATAATCGGCAGCCCTCGCGGTTGCCGCGGGGATTCTAGGAGGATACGTGCCACGCGACATGTTCGGCGATGTCGTCGACCCTTCCATCAAGATGGGCAACAAGATGTGGTACACGGTGCCACTGACGATGTTGATCCAGGCCACTGTTCTGGCGGCGATCGTCATCGTGCCGCTGATGGCCGTGGGAGCCCTGCCGACGACTCCATCGATGATGGCGTTCGTGGCGGCGCCGCCGCCGCCCCCACCGCCCCCGCCGCCCCCGCCGCCGCCGGCTGCGGATGCGCCACCTCCGCCTCCGGTGGACGTGAATCCGAATGCGGCGCCCGTGGAAGCCCCGTCCGAGATCAAGCCGGAGACGGGCCTCGAGGCCGGATTCGAGCAGAATGTCGGTGGTATCGACGGAGGCATCGTGGGTGGTGTCGCCGGCGGCATCACGGGCGGCATTCCCGAACCCCCGCCGCCCCCGCCGCCCCCGCCGGCCGCCCCGGTCCGCGTGGGTGGCAACATCAAGGCGCCGCAGAAGGTCAAGCACGTCAACCCGGTCTACCCGCCGATCGCGCAGTCGGCTCGCGTTCAGGGTGTCGTCATCATCGAGGCCACGATCGGTCCTGATGGGGCGGTGAAGGACGCGAAGGTGCTGCGCTCGATTCCCTTGCTGGATGCGTCGGCGCTGGACGCCGTCAAGCAGTGGCAGTTCACGCCGACCCTCCTCAACGGCGTGCCGGTGCCGGTCATCATGACCGTCACGGTGCAGTTCACGCTGCAGTAGGAGCCGGACAAATGTCTTCAACTGGTAACACGGATTCTTTCGGGAGGAATGCGATGGAAGGTCGGAAGATGGGTCAGATCGGGCGAATCGCATATGCCGGGCTCGCAATGGCATTTGTCAGCACCCCCGCGTTCGCGCAGGAGGGTGGCGGTCTCGACCTGGTCGAGATGTTCGAACAGATGGGCAGCGTTGCCATGGGCATCGCCGTCGTGCTGTTCATCATGTCGTTCTGGTCGGTGGGTGTCGCAATCGAGCGCATCTACACCTTCGCCCAGGCGAAGAAGCAGTCGAAGCTCTACGCTCCGCAGGTGGCCAAGCACCTCAAGGAAGGCCGTCTGAAGGAGGCCATCGCGCTCTCCTCGAACAAGGAATACCGCTACAGCCACCTCGCCAAGGTCGTGCTCGCCGGCCTGCAGGAATACCAGTTCCAGCAGGAGAGCGGCTCGAACCTCTCGCGTGAGGACGTGCTCGACACCGTCCGTCGCTCCATTCAGCGCGCCACCGCGCTGACCTCGAACGACCTCAAGAAGGGCGTCTCGGGCCTGGCCACCATCGGCGCCACGGCGCCGTTCGTGGGTCTGCTCGGCACGGTCGTCGGCGTCATCAACGCGTTCGTCGGTATCGCGTCGACGGGCTCGGGCGGCATCGGCGCCGTCTCGGCCGGTATCGCGGAAGCGCTGGTCGAAACCGCGCTCGGTCTGTTCGTCGCCATCCCGGCGGTGTGGTTCTACAACTACCTGTCGGGCCGCCTCGAGTACTTCAACGTGGAGATGGACAACTCCTCGTCGGAGATGGTCGACTACTTCATCAAGAAGACCGCCGCCTAGTTCTAGTCACGGGGGTGAGGCGCCGGGCATCTCCCGGCGCCTCCAACGTGCGCAGGCAACTCAAGGAGAACCGACATGGCAATGGACATGGGGGGGGCAAAAGGCGGAGTCAAATCCGACATCAATGTCACCCCGCTCGTGGACGTGATGCTGGTGCTGCTGATCATCATGATGATCGTGGCCCCGCTGCTGCAGAAGGGCGCTGACGTCAAGCTCCCGGTTGCAGCCTTCAGCTCGGACAAGCCCGAGACGCAGGACCAGACCGTCGTCGCCATCGACTCGCAGGGCCGTTTCTTCGTCAATGGCGTGCCCGTGCGCGAAGAAGACCTTCGCCAGCGCGTCGAGGACATCCTGGAGGACAAGACCGAACGCATTGTCCTCATCAAGGCTGACGAAGAGGCGCAGTACAGCGCCGTCATGGACGCGATGGACCAGCTCCGCTCTGCCGGTATCGAGGACATGGGCCTCATCACCGATCCGAAGCAGCGTCCCGGGGGAGGCAACTAATGGCGCACGCACACAATCACTTCGGCGCCGACCGAGTGTTCATGGGCAAGAAGCTCGAAGTGTCGGGCGACATGAACATCACCCCGATGATCGACGTGCTGCTCGTGCTGCTCGTCATCTTCATGGCCGCCCTGCCGCTGTCCCAGAAGGGACTGGACATCAACCTGCCCGCCGAAACGCAGCAGGCCGAGCAGCAGCAGGTCGACATCTCGCAGATCGTGCTCGAGTACACGGCCGACCGCCGCATCTCGGTCAACAAGCAGGACGTCACCGTCCAGGAGCTTGAAAGCCGACTCCGCACCATCTTCGAGGCCCGCAAGGACAAGACGATGTTCATCGCCGGCGCCGGTGCGCTCACCTACGGCGACATCGTGGAAGTCATCGACGCCGCCAAGGGCGCAGGCGTCGAGAAGGTCGGCATCGTCACCGAAGCCATGCGGCGCGCCGCTGGCGCTTCGGGCGGCAGCAACTAGCGCCGCATCCGTCCTTCAACGTTCGACAGAAAAGGCCGTCTGGATGATTCAGACGGCCTTTTCCTTTGTACGGCGAGGTCGGTCTCAGGTCTCTCAGGTCTTGGGGCGAACCAAAAGGCCGGAGGGAGAAAGCCCTGAGCTCACCGGCCCCAAGCCTCGAGCCCCAAGCCTCAAGCCCCACGCCCTCAGTACGAGCTCGTCGGTGCGTTGGCGATCTCCCGCAGCTCCGGCAGCGTCTTGTCGGCGCGGCTCCACACCTTCCGCAGCTCCGTCACCGCCTGCTGCGCCTTCTGCTGTGTTCTTCACGGCCGTGGCGGCGCGGTAGAGCCCCAGCAGCGACAGCGCCCGACCGGGGTGGCGCTTCAGCGAGGCTTCGAACTCCGGGATGGCCTCGCCCGGGCGCCGCACCTCCATCAGCAGGTCGGCCACGAACTCGTGGCCTGGCTTCACCGGCACCGGCGGGCCGAACTCGAACGTCAGCTCGTCCTCGACGGCGGCGGCCTGTCGTGCCAGCACGATGCGCTTCCTCGCGCCGGCCCTCCACGAAGATGAGCACCGCCTCCAGCTGCTGCGCCATCACCGCCGCCACCCGCTTCTCGTTGCTGCCCGGCGCGGGCATGCCGGTCTGCGGCGGTTCGGGCGCGCCGAATCCAGGCATGGTCGGCATCGCCGGCCTCGGGGTCGGGATGGGCGTCGCGCCCGGACGAACCGAGCCTGGCCGGCCAGCTGGCGGGTTCGGGCGCGCGGTGGTCACGCTGCGCAGCGGCCGATCGCCATCGCCGGACAGCAGCGCAATGCGCTGCAGCGCGTCGTTGCCGGCCGGCCGATTGCCGCTCCTGAATGCCGCCATGCCGATGGCGAAGAGATCGGCGGCGGTGGCCGCGGCGCCGAGGCCCTCGGGATCCACCGCGCTCCGGGCGTCGGTCCACTTCCTGGTCTCCACCAGCCAGGCCGCGCGCGCGAGCGCCAGATGACTGCGCGTGCGCACCGATCCGCTCTTGGCGGCGGCCTCTTCGATCTGGTTCAGCACGGCTCTGCGCGTCCGCCTGCCGGCCCTGCTGGAGGTAGCTGTAGGTGAGCCACAGCAGGGCGTGATGATTCGCGCTCGTCGACGCCCAGCCCCTTGCGGGCGACGCGCTCGTCCGCGGCCTTCACCGAGCGCTCGTTCAGCTCGCCCGCCTTGTCCCACATCCCGAGGGCGAAGTAGATGTGCGAGGGCATGTGCAGGGCATGCGACGCGGCCGGGGCAATCTTCGCGTAGGCCTCGGCGTAGCGCAGCCCGAGCGGCGCGTGAATCGGGTCGTCGTAGGCGTGAATCAGGTAGTGCGCGGCCCCGGGGTGCTCGGGGTTCTTGCGATAGACGTCCTCGACCAGCGCCGCCGCGCGCATGTAGGTGGCGGCATCGCGTCCGCCGGGGCTGGCGCCGAGCGTGGCCAGCGCGTAGAAGGCGGTGACCTCGAGGTCGTCCGGATACTTGTCGTGCATGCGCCGCATCTGGGCGGCGTAGGCGGTGTCGCGCGCCGGCTTCTCGCCGTCGGCGTAGAGCGCCTCGACGGCGCGCAGCCAGTCGCGTTCCTTGTCGTTCGCGGCCCTGGCCTGGCGCTCCTCCGGCGTCGGCGCCAGGCGCGACAGCGCCTCGCGCGCGAGATCCGGCGCGGTCTGCGGCCCACAGCGGGTGATTGTGGGTCATCGCCTCGCCCCAGTAGGCCATGGCAAAGCCCGGCGCGGCCTTCTCGGCCTCGACGAACGCCTCGCGGGCATCGTCGTACTCGAAGCTGTGGAGCAGCAGCACGCCTTGAGGAACGCGCTCTGGGCGGCGCCGGTCTGCGAGGTGGGGAAGTCGACGCGGCCCAGCGAGTCCTGGCGCGCCGCGGGAGCCGACCCGGGCGCCTGCGAGGCGAGGGCCAGGGACACGAGCGGAGACCGGCGGGGCATGGACGGGGACCCTCGCTGCAGGCAGTGTACCGATGCCGACGTGGGGCCAGGCCCTACCCTGAAGCCCCAGCCAGCGTCCAGGCTGACGGCCCTCGGAGCCCGTTCAAGTCCGCCGCCGGAGCCGCAGCCTTGAGCCCTGGAGCCTGAAGTCTAGTTGAACGTGTAGCGCAGCATGAACTGGATGCGCCAGACGTCGTTGAGGTCGGCCGTCTGCTCCAGCGTCTTGCGTCATGTACTCGTTGTTGATGAGGCGCAGGCGATACTGCGCGCGTCCCAGGGCGTCGACGACGCCGCCCTGCGCGGTGGTCGGGCACCACGCAGCGGCGAGTTCGAGACCAGCCGCTGGCTGACGCCCCAGTCGCTGTTCAGCAGGTTGCCGAAGTTGATGAAGTCGACGCGGAACTGGAACGAGTGCCGGCGGCCCTTGAGCGACGTGAACAGGTCCTGCGAGACGCTGAAGTCCAGGCGCTTGACGAGCGGCAGGAACACCGCGCCGCGCTGCGCGTACTCGCCGCGATGCTCCTTCAGGTAGTCGTCCTGCTCGATCAGGGCGTCCCACGCCGCCGCCTGCTCGGCGGCGGTGTAGGTCCGGCCACCCGTCGCGAAGGTCTGGAAGTTCATCTCCGAGGCGTCGCGCGGGATGTAGATGCAGGTCGTTGCTCGTGCCGCCGTCGCCGTTGAGGTCGCCCGAGAACACGTAGCTGGTGTTGCCGATGGTCCGGGCCTCGTAGTAGGCCGAGAACGTCGTGCCGCCGAACCCGAAGTACTCCTTCGTGTACGACCCGGTGAGGAAGAAGCGGTGGCCCGGCCGAGCCCGCGGCGTAGCCGATGCCCGGGTTGTTCGGATCGCCGGGGTGCTGGTTGTTGTTCCACGAGCCGAAGGCGATCGAGCCCGCGTCCACCGTGTTCTTCGCCTCACCGTAGCTGTAGGCGGCCTTCACGAAGCCGCCCTTGAAGCTCTTGTTGCCGGTGAACGCCAGGTTCCACGAATCGCCCACGTTCTGGTTCTTGAGGACGATGGCGTTGGCGATGTTCGAGTGGATGCGGTTGTTGGTGTAGCGCGGGCGGTTGTCCGCGCCCGGTGAAGCTGGCCTGCGCCGCCGGCAGGTTGGCGTTGATGTAGTACACGCCGTTGACGTCCTTCGAGTAGATGTACTCGGCGGTGCCGGTGATGCCCCACGGCAGACGCCGGTCGACGGCGATGTTGCTGCGCCACACCTGCGGGAACTTGAAGTCCTGGTTGGTGAGCGCCAGCTCGTAGCGTCGCGGCCGGCGCGCCGGTGACGTTGCGTGGGCTTGTAGGCGTTGGGGTCCGGGTTGAACGGCCGTGAGAACAGCGGCGCGTTGCCGACTGGTCGAGCTGCTCGAACCCGGTCAGCACGCCCGTGTTGCCGATCTGGTTCGAGATCCACACGTACGCCGGGCGGCCCGTGAAGATGCCCGTGCCGCCGCGGACCTGCGTCTTGCGCTCCGCAGTCGACGTTCCAGTTGAAGCCCGCGCGCGGCGACCACAGGATGTTCGCGTCCGGCAGCTTGGCCGGTGTCGTACTGCACCGGCTGGCCGTTCTCGTCGCGGAAGGTGAGCGCGTCGGCATCGGCGTTGGCGTAACCCGTGTCGCCGAAGACCGGCACGTCGAACCGCAGGCCGAGCGTCAGCTTCAGGTTGTCGGACACGCTCCACTCGTCCTGGGCGTAGGCGCCGCCGTAGAGCACTTCGAGCGGCTGAATCGGCTTCTCCTGCCCGGGGATGTTGTTGTAGCGCACCTGGAACCGGCGCAGGTTGACGCGTCGACGTCGTCCGGTTCGGGTTCGCCAGGTAGCCGTTCGCGTCGGTGCAGGAAGTCGTCCAGCGTGTTGTAGACGTAGACGCTCTGCGACCCGGGGAAGAACACGTTCTCGGACTCGTACCGCTCGAACGTGCCGCCGAAGGTCATCGTGTGCTTGCTGGTGAACTTCGTGAAGTTGTTCTGCAGCTGGAAGCTGTTGTAGCGGAGCTCGTTGTTCGGCGTGAACGGCTCGGAGCCGAACGCCATGTAGGTGGTGTTGTCGCCGCCGAGGATGTCGACCATCGGGAACAGCGTGCCTCGCGGCTCGCGGCTCTCGTCCGAGGAGTTGTAGCCGACGATGAGCGAGTTCGACATGCTGCTGCCGATCACCGAGTTCCACTCGCCGATGCCCGACTTGATGTTCTCGAGAATCCGGTAGTTCGAGTTGTCGAAGCTCATCGAGAACAGGTTGTTGTTGCGGTTGCCGAACCCGAGCGAGCTCGAGTTGGACATGATGCACGTCGGTGTTCGAGTCGAGCTGCGTGTAGCGGAACGTGATCTTGTTGGCGGCGTTGATGTTGTAGTCGCCCTTGATCAGGTAGCGCCTGGCCGGGGTGGCGAAGTCGTAGTCCTGCCACGGCCCGGTTCGTAGTTGAAGCTGTTCTGCAGGAGGCTGCGAGACCCGCTGCAGGTCCGAACGTCAGCACGCGCGTCACCGAACCCGCCGCGGTCTCGCCGCCGGCGTTGGCGCGGAAGACGTGTCCCGGGGCGCGTCAGCGACTCGTCCTCGAAGTTGCCGAAGAAGAACGCCTTGTTCTTCACGATCGGGCCGCCCGCCCAGACGCCGGTGTTCGCGAACTCGAAGGTGCCAGGGTTGACCGGCAGGTCCTTGGCCTTGGTCCCGACCTGATCCTCGGTGCGGAACTGGCGGTAGACCGAACCCGTGAACTGGTTGGTCCCGCTGCGGGTGACGGTGTTGATGCCGGCGCCGACGAAGTTGCCCTGCCGCACGTCGAACGGCGCGACGTTGACCTGAATCTGTTCGATGGCCTGCGGCGAGATCGGCGCGACGCCCGTGCGGTCACCCGGCGTGTTGCCCAGCCCGAACGAGTTGTTGAAGTACGAGCCGTCCACCGTGATGTTGTTCAGTCGGGCATCCTGGCCGGCCACCGACAGGCCGCTGGCCTGTGGCGTCAGGCGCGTGAAGTTGTCGAGGCGATTGCTCAGATTCGGGAGGGTCGCAATCTGCTCACGCGCCACCGCCGTGGCCGCGCCCGTGCGCGTCGAGCTGAACACCGTGTCGGACTGGCCGACGACGGTGACGGTCTCCTGCACCGAGATGGCGCGGACCTGGATGTTGACGTCGGTCGACACGCCGAGGCTCACCGTCAAGTCCTCGACCGTCTGCGGCTCGAACGCGGTGCCGGTGCCGGTGTAGGCCACGGTGACGATGTAGGGACCGCCCACGCGCATGCCGATGATGGTGAAGCGTCCATCAGCACGCGTGGTGGCTTCGTAGTTGGTGCCGGACGGCGCGTGAATCGCGATGACGCTGGCGCCCGAGACCGGCGACAACTGCGAGTCGGTGACGACGCCGGTCATCGAACCGGTGGTGACACCTTGGGCGGCCGCGTGCGCAACGGACAGTGCCAGCACACACACCGCGATCAGGAACGGACGCATCAACCGAACAGGCAAAGACAACATGGCAGTCAATTTCCTCACTCTCCTCAAGACTGAGCAAAAGTACCACCCAATTGTTACGCAGTCGTGACGGAAACGGCTCAGGTTTCTGGGTGCCTGTTACGCAAGAAAACAGGCCGCCTCCCGTGAAGGGAAGCGGCCTGTTTTGGTCGAACGACAGAACCGGCTGGGCCGGTCTGACGGCGCTAGTCGGTGCCGGCGGTCTTCTGCTTGCGGAGCTCGGTGGCCTGGTCGCGCAGCCGGTCGGCTTCCTTCAGCAGTTCCTGCTGCTTCTTCGGATCCTTCTCCAGGTTGGCCTGGAGGCGGAGCAGGAGGTTCTTGTAGGCAATCGCCTCCATGTAGTCGCTCTTGATGGCGATGGCCTTGTCGACCGCACCCAGGCCGTCCTGGACGAACTGGATCTTTTCCTTGTCGGCCAGGCGGAAGTCGCGGTTGGCCTTGTCCCAGTAGTAGGTGGCCACGGTGTAGTGGGCCTCCGGGTTGTTCGGCTCGATCTTGATGCGCTCGTTCAGGTACTCGATCGTCTTCGGGAAGTCGCCCTGGGAGTTGTAGAAGTTGGCGAGCTGCAGGTAGACGGCCGGGTCGTTCGGCTTGGAGTCCTTGGCCTGGAGCAGCGTCTGCTCGGCCATTTCGTACTCACCGGAGTCCTGGTAGAGGCGGGCCAGCATGAAGTAGTTGGTCGGCTCGGTCGGGGTGAGGCGAATCATCTCCTTGATGATCGGCTCGGCCATCGTCGGGTCGTTCAACTTGTCGGGGCCGTAGGCGGCCACGAGATACTCGAGCGACCGGGTCTTCATCATCGGGTCGCTGATTTTCTCGGAAGCCAGCTTGTAGTGCTCGACGGCCTTCGTCAGGAGGGCGTCGTTGTTCGGCTCGCCCTTGCGGGCCGGCCGGTACAGGTTGTCGTAGGAGTTGGCGAGGTAGAAGTACACACAGCCGGGGCTGGTGCCGCACGAGTTCAGCTCGCCGGCCGGATCGGCCGCCACTGCTTCTTCGTACTTGGCCGCCGCGCCACGAAAATCATTGCTGGCGTAGAGCTTGTTGCCATCCTTGAACGCCTTCATGGCACGGACCTGGTTGAGCTGTCCGCATCCGGCGAGCGCCACACTCATCCCGGCGACCAGAGCCAGGTACGCCCCCGCTGACCGAATCCTCATCGTATCCCCCTGTGGTGCTGTGGTTCCCAAGTGGCGCCGTTACAAGCGCTTACAATATCCGCTCCGCGTCGGCCCGGAAGACCCGGAGTATAGCCCCGATTCTTGACCCCTCGCAACCCCGACCCTATGATGGACTGCGAAGGCCACCCAAACGGTCAATACCAACCTTAGACACCGCCCGCGATGATTCGCTTCGAGGATCTGCTCGACCGGGTCCGGAGCTACAACCCGGACGCCGACCTGGAGCTGCTGCGGCGGGCCTATGTGTTCTCGGCCCTGGAGCACAAGGGACAGGTGCGCCACTCCGGCGAGCCCTATCTCGTCCACCCGCTCGAAGTGGCCGACATCCTCGCCGGCATGAAGCTCGACGCCGTGTGCGTCGCCGCCGGCCTCCTCCACGACGTGGTCGAGGACACCCTCACCACCCCGGAAACGCTGCGCGAGCGCTTCGGCGAGGACGTCGCCCACATCGTCGAGGGCGTGACGAAGATCGGCGCCATCCCGTTCTCGTCCACCGAGGAGCGCCAGGCCGAGAACTTCCGCAAGATGCTGCTGGCGATGGTGGATGACATCCGCGTCATCCTCGTCAAGCTCGCCGATCGGCTGCACAACATGCGCACGCTGCAGCACATGAACGAGGAGCGGCGCGCCCGCATCGCCCAGGAGACGCTCGACATCTACGCGCCGATCGCCAATCGCCTGGGCATGTCGAAGATCAAGAACGAACTGGAGGAGCTGTCGTTCCAGTTCCTCGAGCCGGTGTCGTTCGAATCGCTGAAGACGCGCGTCGAGGCCAAGCGCCGCACCGCCGAAGGCAGCATCGAAGAGCTGACCGCGCGCATCAGGGCCAAGCTGGCCGAGGCGCAGGTGCCGGTGGTCACCGTCGATGGCCGCATCAAGCGCCTCTACAGCATCTGGCTCAAACTGAAGAAGCAGAAGATCGACCTCGATCAGGTCTACGACCTGATCGCGCTCCGCATCGTCGTGCCCTCGGTCAAGGACTGCTACGCCGCGCTCGGGATCATCCATCAGACGTGGTCGCCGGTGCCCGGGCGCATCAAGGACTTCATCGCGATGCCGCGCCCGAACGGCTATCAGTCGCTGCACACCTCGGTGATCAGCGAGCGTGGCCTGCCGTTCGAGGTCCAGATCCGCACCGAGGAGATGCACCGGCGCGCGGAGGAGGGCATCGCCGCGCACTGGAAGTACAAGGAAGGCCGCGTCGGCGCCGGGCGCGACGAGCAGTACTTCCAGTGGCTGCGCCAGCTGCTCGAATGGCAGCAGGAGGTGCGAGACCCGCAGGAGTTCCTCACCAACCTGAAGATCGATCTCTACCCCGAGGAGGTCTACACCTTCACGCCGCGGGGACAGGTGAAGGTGCTGCCGAAGGGCTCCACGCCCGTCGACTTCGCCTACGCCGTGCACACCGACGTCGGGCACTGGTGCGTCGGCGCGCGCGTCAACGGCCGCATGGTGCCGCTGCGCACGCGCCTCAAGAACGGCGACATCGTCGAGATCATGACGAACGCCGGCCACAAGCCCAGCCGGGACTGGCTGAGTTTCGCGGTGACCTCGCGCGCGCGCAACAAGATCAAGCACCTGATCCAGTCGGAAGAAAAGGAGCGCGCGGTCGAACTGGGCCGCAAGGTCTTCGACAAGGAAGCCCGCCGCTTCGATCTCAATCCTGCCCGCCTGCTCGAGAGCGAGGCGGTGGCCGCGGCCGCCGCCGAGTTCGGCGCGCAGAAGACCGAGGACCTGCTGGCGCAGGTGGGCTACGGCAAGGTCTCGGCGCGGCAGCTGCTCGACAAGCTCGTGCCCGAAGGGCAGCTGAAGGAGAAGGCGCCCGAGCACCCGGTGCTGTCGGCGATGAAGCGGGTGCTGAAGCCGGGCAGCGGCGAGGCCGATCGCATCAAGGTCAGCGGCGCCGACGAACTGATGGTGTTCCGCGCGCGCTGCTGCAATCCAATCCGGGGCGAGCAGATCGTCGGCTACATCACGCGCGGGAAGGGCGTCTCGGTCCATGCGGCGCGCTGCCCCAACGTCGTCAACCTGCAGTACGACCCGCAGCGCCGCATCGACGTCGAGTGGGACAAGGGCAGCGACACCGCGCCCTACACGGTGCGCCTGACGATGGCGGTGGAGGATCGGAAGGGGATGCTGGCGGCGCTCAGCGCGCGCGTGGCGGAGATCAACACCAACATCACCAACCTCGAAGCCACCACCGGCGACTCCGCGCACGCGACGATCGGGATGACGGTGGAGATCCGGGACATGAAGCACCTGGAGAAGGTGATCAAGTCCCTGCGTGGCGTGGCCGGTGTGCTCGACGTCAGTCGAGGACCGCGATGACTTCGATTTCGAGGCGGCAGTCGCGGGGAAGCCGGGCGACCTGCACCGTCGAACGCGCCGGGTAGGGCGCCGACGAAGTAGTTCGCGTAGACCGCGTTCATCGCGGCGAACTCGTTCATGTCCGCCAGGAACACCGTTGTCTTGACGACGTGCCGGAAGTCGGCGCCGGCCGACTGCAGCAGCGCGCGGATGTTCTCCATCACGCGCGTCGCCTGCTCGGTGATGTCGCCCGTCAGCATCTGCCCCGTGGCGGGGTCCATCGGAATCGATCCCGACAGATACACCATGTTGCCCACCTTGATGGCGGGCGAATAGGGGCCGATGGCCGGGGGAAACCCCGGCGGGCTCAAGGCCTCGCGCATGGCTAGGCCGCCTTGGTGATCTTCTGCGACCGGATGCAGCGGGTGCAGACCTTCATCTTCTTGGTCGCGCCGTTCACCAGAGCCCGGACGCTCTGCAGATTGGGTTCGAACCGGCGGGGACGGACGTTGTGGGCATGGGACACCTTGCGGCCATAAGCCGGTCCCTTGCCGCAGACTTCACAGCGCATTGCCATCGTTAGGACTCCTGAGACAAACCGCGATGATATCACGTCACGGAATGATGATCGACGAAGGTGTCGGCTCCCGCCGATCTTCCGGCGGGGGCGGCAGCACGCGCTGCAACAGCGTCAGGTAGTCGCCGGCGCCGCTCCCGAGGCCTGGGGCCTCGTGGGAGGCGCCGCGCTCGATGCCCCTCAGGACTTCGGCCGCGTCCTGGGCGTAACGGGCACCGCCGCCCTTGCCCAGCTCCGCCAGCATGCCATCGAGCTGCCGGCGGAGCCCCTCGCTCACCGGTGACGGGGCGGCCAGTTCGGCGATGACGCCCCGGCTGGCGGCCTCGAGGGTGCCGGCCATGGCCGCGGCGGCTTCGGCCACATCCGTGTCCGCCAGCGTGACCAGGCCGTCGGGCCGATAGCGGACGATGACGCTGCCGAGGAGGAAGAACAGCTGAAGCTGCATCTCCGAGAGGCGGCGGCCCATCGAGCCGATCAGCACGGTCAGGTCCTGCTCCTGCTGCTTGCGGACAACCGCCGCCGGGTGACGCTGGGCGCCCTCCAGGTACGGGCAGTCGGCGGGGCACCGGATCTCGACCAGCCGCTTGGTGGCGCAGCAGGTCGGACAGATGGTCTGGGCCGAGGGCCGGGCAGGCGCGTTTGGCGGGCCGACGAAGACAGAGTGGGCAGCTCACGACGGCACAAGCTTAACCGTCCCGGAGGCCCGACGCACGCCTGCCGGCAAGCCGTGAGCGAGATCCGGTAGCCGGCACCAGATTCGCGGCATCCCGGCTTCAGCCACCGCCCGGCCGTGGGAACCCCGACATGTCGTGGTGACGATGTGGGCAACTTGCCCGATGCGTCCATTCGTGATACCGTTTCGCGGCTTCATAGGTGTCACCCCTATAGGACAGACAGGGGTGACAATTGTCCAAGAACCCGATGGCAACCTCCGGCGTCTAATAGCAGTGAACGGTGTTAAACACAGCGTCACTGAACCAGAGGGTGTCAGTCAAGTGCTTACGAATGAGTGATTTGCGAATAATCGATCGGGGTGGGGGCGCACGGCAGGCCAGTTGAGTGTGCGCGAGTGATTTCCCGCCAGTTCATACCCCCGTTCGGCCAATCGCAGCACCGTCAAATCGTTTCCCGGTCTCAGGGTTCAGATCGGATTCATAGGCACCGTCCTTGCATAGTAGGGCGGGCATCATACGCTTCCTCGGTAGAACGGCTGGGGAAGGGGAACAGGAAGGAGCGGCTGTCATGGCCAAGGTTACGAAGCGCAGCACGGCTGTCGCAGAGGCGTCCGACACCAAGGGACGCTACGAGGGATTGCGGAAGATTCTCGAGGATCGTCAGCGCGACATTCTGAGCGAGGTGCAGGGTCGCATTCGCGGCGTCCGCGCCGAGGGCTCCGAGAAGCCGCACGAAGTGATGGATCCGGGTGAGACCAGCGAGGTCGACATCCAGGAAGACATCGAGTTCGCCTTGATCCAGATGAAGGCGGAAACGCTCAACAAGATCAACGAGGCGTTGTCGCGTCTCGAAGAGGGTACCTACGGCCGCTGCTTCGAGTGCGCCGAGGAAATCGCCGAACCCCGCCTCCGGGCGCTCCCCTTCGCCGTCCGCTGCAAGGACTGCGAAGAAGCCCGCGAGAACGCGCAGAAGCGCGAGCGCATGACGCAGCGCCGCGGCGGCGCCAGCAGCCTCTTCTACGAATTCCAGGGTTAACACCCGGCGTCCTTCCTGACAGCAGGCCCCGCCGGTGGCGGGGCCTGCACCCCTGACCCACCGGCGAGCAGCTGACAAGATTCGACCCGGCGAGCCCGAAGTTTCACTATCCGTTGGGGGGTCGCATGAGCGATCACATCGAAGCCATCGTGTCCGACGAGCTCAATCAGTTGACGGCACCGGTGCCGCCGGAAATCGCGGTGCTGCCGCTCCGCGACACGGTGCTGTTTCCTCAGGCCTTCATGCCGCTCGCGGTGGCGCGTGAGAGTTCGGTCCGCCTGATCGACGAGGCGGTGGCGTCGGGCCGGATGATCGCGGTCTTCGCCCAGCGCGAGGCCTCCGAGGACGATCCGCAGCAGAAGGATCTCCATCCCGTCGGCACTGCCAGCCACATCCACAAGATGTTCAAGCTGCCGGACGGCAGCCTGCGCATCATCGTCCAGGGCGTGACCCGGGTCCGCCTCGACGAGGTGACGACGGCACGTCCGTACCTGAAGGCGCGCGTCACCGAGATGCCAGAAGTGGTCGGTGACAAGGACAAACTGGAGATCGACGCGCTCCAGCGCAACATCAAGACCAACTTCCAGCAGATCGTCTCGCTGTCGCCGCTGATGTCGGACGACCTGCAGACGCTCGCCATCAACATCACCGAGCCCGGACGGCTGGCCGATTTCATCGCCTCCAGCCTCAGCACCATCGGCACCGACACCAAGCAGGAGGTGCTGGCCACGCTCGACGTGCGCGCGCGCCTGGATCTGCTGAACCGGCTGCTGATCAAGGAACTCGAGGTGCTCGAGCTCGGCTCGAAGATCCAGTCGCAGGTCCAGTCCGAGGTCGGCAAGAACCAGCGCGACTACTTCCTGCGCGAGCAGCTCAAGGCGATCCAGAAGGAACTGGGCGAAGGCGACGATCAGACGCGCGAGATCGACGAACTGCGCGAGAAGCTCGACGCCGCCGGCCTGCCCGAGGCGGTGAAGAAGGAAGCGCTGCGCGAGCTCGATCGCCTGTCGAAGATGCCGCCCGCCGCCGCGGAGTTCACCGTGGCGCGCACCTATCTCGACTGGATCGTGGCCCTGCCGTGGAACAAGCGGACCGACGAGGTGATCGACCTGCCGCGCACGAAGGACGTGCTCGACAAGGATCACTCCGGCCTCGACAAGCTGAAGGACCGCATCCTCGAATACCTGGCGGTGCGCAAGCTGAACCCGGCCCTGAAGGGGCCCATCCTGTGCTTCGTCGGCCCTCCGGGCGTCGGCAAGACCTCGCTGGCCCGTTCGATCGCCCAGGCGCTCGGCCGCAACTTCGTGCGCATCTCGCTCGGCGGCGTGCGTGACGAAGCCGAGATCCGCGGCCATCGCCGGACCTACATCGGCGCGCTGCCCGGCCAGATCATCCAGGGCCTGCGCCGTGCCGAATCGAAGAACCCGGTGTTCATCCTCGACGAGATCGACAAGCTCGGCTCCGACTTCAGGGGCGACCCCTCGTCGGCGCTGCTCGAGGTGCTGGATCCGGAACAGAACAACACGTTCCGCGATCACTACCTGGACGTGCCGTTCGATCTGTCCGAGGTGCTGTTCATCACCACCGCCAACGTCCTCGACACCATTCCCGGGCCGCTGCGCGATCGCATGGAAGTGCTCGAACTGGCCGGCTACACCGAGGAGGAGAAGCTCGCCATCGCGCGCGATCACCTCGTTGCCAAGCAGGTCCAGAACCACGGGCTGACGAGCAAGCACGTCACCTTCTCCGATGCCGGCCTGCGCGCCATCATCCGCGGCTTCACCCGCGAAGCGGGCGTCCGCAACCTCGAACGCGAAGTCGGCGCCGTGTGCCGCAAGATCGCGCGCCGGCGGGCCGAGGGCGACGAGGCGAAGATCCGCGTCACGCCCGAGCTGGTCAGCGAGCTGCTCGGCGCTCCGCGCTTCATGGAAGAGGAGATGGAGCACCGCACCAAGCAGCCTGGCGTGGCCACCGGCATGGCCTGGACGCCCGTCGGCGGTGAAGTGCTCTTCGTCGAGGCCTCACGGATGGCCGGCGGCGGTTCGCTCACGCTCACCGGTCAGCTCGGCGACGTGATGAAGGAGTCCGCGCGCGCGGCGCTGTCGTGGGTCCGTGCCCACGCCACCGAGTGGAACATCGATCCGGAGTTCTTCAAGGCCTCCGAGATCCACCTGCACGTGCCCTCCGGCGCCATTCCGAAGGACGGCCCTTCGGCTGGCGTGACCATGGCCACGGCGCTGGTGTCGGCGCTCACCCGCCGCCCGGTTCGCGGCGACGTGTCGATGACCGGCGAGATCACCCTGTCGGGCAAGGTGCTGCCCGGTCGGCGGCATCAAGGAGAAGGTGCTGGCCGCCAAGCGCGCCGGCATCAAGGAAGTGATTCTGCCGAAGCAGAACGAGAAGAACGTCAAGGAGGACCTCAACGAGGAACTCCGGCGCGGGCTCACGATTCACCTCGTGAACACGATCGACGAAGCGCTGCTGCTGGCGTTGCTGCCGGCGACGCGGGGCGGGGCGACCAAGGCCAAGGCCGCCGGCCGCGCCCGCCCTCACGCCGCGCTGCAGTAGCACGCTCGTCCACGCTGTCAGTACGGGCACGAACGGACACGATGCGCTCCCGGGTATACCGGGCCCCGCCGTCGCGACCGTCGTGCCCTTCTGGCGCAGGGCCCCACCCTACAGCAGGGCCAGGCCCGCCACCGTCTTCAGGTCCACGACCAACCCATCCGCAATCAGGGCCCGCGCCTCGGCCAGCGTGAACGTGCGCGGCTCGATGTCCTCGTCTTCGTCCTTCTGGGCGGTGGAATCGGGCGGCGGCGGACCGAGCTCGGTGCAGCGGTAGTAGGTCATCAGCTCGTCGCAGAACCCAGGCGTCGGATAGAAGCCCTGCAGACGTTCGACGCGACGCGGCACGCAGCCCGATTTCCTCCTCGCATTCGCGGGCGGCGGCGGCATCGGGATCCTCGCCAGGCTTCAGGCTGCCCGCGGGCAACTCCCAGATGTAACGGTCGATGGCGTAGCGATACTGGCGAATCAGGATGATCTGGTCGGGCGACGGCATCGGCAGCAGCACCACGGAGCCGGGGTGGCGCACGATCTCCATGTCGAGCGTGTGGCCGGTCGGCAGCGTGACGGTGTCGATCTCGAGGCGGAAGATGCGGCCGTGATGCACCACCGACCGTGACTGCAGGCGTGCGAGCGGCCGAGATTCCATCCGCTCACTGTACCTTCGTCCCTGGTGCGAACCGCAATCAGTTGTAAAGAATGCGTAAGTAAGGGCCGGGCGTGAAACTGACCCGCGGCTAACGGATATGATGGCAGCGTCCCCATGACGCATCCTGCCAAGTCCGGCGAACCGCCGGCGGCCGGGAGGGCCATTGCTGTCGTTTCCCTGATCGCTCAGGTCGTCGACGCGCTGCCCGCCGGGATGATGGTCGTCGACGATCAGGGCGGGATCCTGTTCGCGAACCGCGAAGCCGAGCGGATCTTTGGCTATGGCGAGAAGCGACTCGAGGGGATGCGTGTCGAGAAGTTGATCGCACCGGCGCTCCACGATCGCCATGTCGCCCTGCGCGAGCACTACCTGACGGCCCCACAGGCGCGCCAGATGGGCGCCGGCCGCCACCTGCTGGCCCGCCGTGCGGACGGCTCCGAGTTTCCGGTAGAAGTGAGTCTGAGCCCGGTCAGGGTCGATGCGCGATTGTTCGTGGTGGCGTCCGTCGTGGACATCACCGAGCGTCTGAAGGCAGAGGACGCGACGCGCAGTGTGACCCACGAACGCCTCTCGTTCGAGGTCCTGATCAGCGAGATCACCGCGAAGTTCGTCAATCTCCCGGCCGAGGCGCTAGACGATGCGATCACCGAGGCTTTGCACCAGATCGTGGATGCCCTCGACCTCGATCGCGCGGTGGTATGGCTGCGCGACGAGGACGACTTCTACCCTGCCCAGCGATGGGCCCGCGAGGGAGTGCCGCTGACGGCGGAGCGCCTGTCGGTCCGGCGGTTGTTCCCCTGGTCGTGGACGCAGATCATGGCCGGCAGAGTCGCGGCGTACTCGCGCATATCAGACATCCCGGACGAAGTGACACGAGCCAGCGTGATCCGATTTGGCGCGCTCGCCGGGGCCACGGTCGGCTTCTCCATCGCGGGTACCGTGGCGGGCTGCGTCGCGTTTGCGACGACTCGGCAGGAGCGCGAGTGGCCGGAGGCGGAGATCGGCCGTCTTCAGCTGCTCAGCCGCGTGTTCGCCGGCGCCATCGCCCGCCAGCGGAGCGACAGGGCGCTGGCGGCCGCGCTGTCGCAGGTGCAGCGCCTGAGTGAACGGCTCAAGGACGAGAACGCGTATCTCCGCAGCGAAGTGGATGAGGTGCGGGGGACTTCCCCGATCGTCGGGCAGAGCCCGGCCATCCTGCAGGCTCTCGACCTGGTGGCGCAGGTGGCGCCGACCGACTCCAGCGTGCTCCTGCTTGGCGAGACGGGCACCGGCAAAGAGCTGTTCGCCACCCAGGTGCACGAGCTCAGCGCGCGCCACCACCGGCTGATGGTGCGCGTCAACTGCGCGGCCATTCCCGACACCCTGCTCGAAAGCGAGTTGTTCGGCCGCGAGAAGGGAGCCTACACGGGCGCCCTCACGAGGCAGACCGGCCGCTTCGAGCTTGCGGACAAGTCCACCATCTTCCTGGACGAGATTGGCGATCTGCCGCTCGAGGTGCAGGTGAAGCTGCTCAGGGTCCTCGAGGATCGGCAGGTCGAACGGCTGGGCAGCTCCCGAACGGTTCACGTCGATGTCCGCATCATCGCCGCCACGCACCGCAACCTCGAGGAGATGGTGGCAGCGGGGACGTTCCGCGAGGATCTCTATTACCGCCTCAACGTCTTCCCCATTCGCGTTCCGCCACTGCGCGAGCGCCCGGCCGATATTCCGCTGCTCGGTGTGGCGGTTCATGGACGAGTTCTCGAAGCGGTTCGGCAAGTCTCTGAGCGGCATCGACAAGGACAGCATGGCCGAACTGCAGCGCCATTCCTGGCCCGGCAACGTCCGTGAGCTTCGCAACGTGGTCGAGCGCGCAATGATCGTCGCCAAACCGGGAGGCAAGCTGGTGATCCCCCTGGTGCCCACCACCTTCACCGTGGCCCAGCCCAGGAGCTCGAAGCTGATTGACGTCGAGATCGCACACATGCGGAGCGTTCTCGAGAGCTGCGCCTGGCGGATTCGCGGTGCCGGCGGCGCCGCCGAGCGGCTGGGCCTGAAGCCCAGCACCCTCGAAACACGGCTGGCGAAGCTCGGTATCCGCCGGCCCGACAAGGCCTGACGGGGCCTCCTCAGTAGGCCGTGAGGCCAGCCTTCCTGAAGATCTCGCAGGCCCGCGCCGCCGCCTCTGGCGAGGGCGGCTGGACATCGCTCAGCGTGTAGTCGAGACCCAGCCGCTCCCACTTGAACTTGCCCGAGCTGGTGGAACGGCAGCACTTCGACGCGCTGCACGTTTCCCAGTCCAGCCGCGAACTCCGCGATCCCCGACAGGATCGCCTCGTCGTCGGTGAGGCCGGGCACGAGGACGAAGCGGATCCAGACCGGCTTGTGGAGCGCGGCCAGCCGCTGCGCGAACGCCAGGGTCGGCGCGATGTCCATGCCGGTGAGGGCCTTGTGACGCTCGCGCGCCCCACGTCTTGATGCCGAGCAGCACGAGGTCCAGCGACTCGAGTTCGGCGTCGCTCAGGCGATCGCCGTAATAGCCGTTGGTCTCCATCGCCGTGTGGATGCCCATCGCCTTGGAGGCGGCCAGGAGCTTCGCCGCGAAACGGTGCTGCATCAGCGGTTCGCCGCCGCTCAGCGTGAACCCGCCCTTCATCACCTTCAGGCCGTGCTGGTACTTGCGCCAGCTCCGCGGCCGCCTTCGTCACCGCGACCGGCAGACCATTCCCCAGGGTCCACGTGTCGGGGTTGTGGCAGTAGCGGCACCGCCACATGCAGCCGGTGGTCCATGCCACGACGCGCACGCCAGGGCCATCGACCGCGGATCCGGTGGTGAACGAGTGCATGAATCCCATGTCGCCGGTGGCCAGCGCGGTGCGGACATCGGTCTCCGGCACCCCCTTGCCGAGATTGACGCGCAGCTCGAATGGACTGGCGGCCTCGAGCGGCGTGTCCTGATGCAGCGCTGGATGGTCAGACATGGGCGGCTCCGTGGAAGGTGCGATTGATGACGTCCATCTGCTGCTCGCGGGTGAGCCGCACGAAATTCACTGCGTAGCCGGAGACGCGGATGGTGAGGCTCGGGTACTTCTCCGGATGATCCATCGCGTCGAGCAGCGTCTCGCGGTTGAGGACGTTGATGTTCATGTGGTACCCGGTCGCCGAGAAGAAGGCATCCAGGATCGCGGTGAGGTTGGTGACCCGGTCCTCGACCACGCGCCCGAGTCCTTCCGGCACCAGGGTCGCGGTGAGCGAGATGCCATCCGCCGCGTCGCGATAGGGAATCTTGGCCACCGAGGCGGCCGCGGCGTGGATGCCGTGGCTGTCCCGCCCGTGCATCGGGTTGGCGCCCGGCGCGAACGGCTCGCCCTGGCGGCGCCCGTCCGGCGTGTTCCCGGTGGCCTTGCCGTAGACCACGTTCGAGGTGATGGTCAGGATCGACTGGGTGTGCACGGCATTCCGGTAGGTCGGGTACTTCCGGAGCTTGCTCATGAAGGTGCTGACCACCCAGGTGGCAATCTGGTCCACCCGGTTGTCGTTGTTCCCGAACAACGGGAACGCGCCCTCGGTCTGGTAGTCCGTGATCAGCCCGGTCTGGTCGCGAACGACCCGCACCTTCGCGAACTTGACGGCCGACAGGCTGTCGGCCACGACCGACAAGCCGGCCATCCCGAACGCCATCGTGCGGAGCGGCGCGTGGTCGTGCAGCGCCATCTCGATCCGCTCGTAGGCGTACTTGTCGTGCATGTAGTGGATGACGTTCATGGCGTTCACGTAGACGCCCGCCAGCCAATCCATCATCGCTTCGAACCGGATCGCCACATCGTCCAGCTCGAGGAACTCACCCTGCACCGGTTCCGACGCCGGCCCTACCTGCTGGCCGCTCACCTCGTCGCGGCCGCCGTTGATGGCATAGAGCAGGCACTTCGCCAGGTTGGCCCGAGCACCGAAGAACTGCATCTGCTTGCCGACCAGCATCGGCGACACGCAGCAGGCGATGGCGCCATCGTCGCCCCAGGTCCGCCGCATGATCTCGTCGCTCTCGAACTGGAGCGAGCTGGAGTCGATGGCCACCTTGGCCGCGAACCGCCGGAACCCGTCCGGCATCCGCGGGGAATACCAGATCGTCAGGTTGGGTTCGGGCGCCGGCCCCAGGTTGTAGAGGGTCTGAAGCATCCGGAAGCTGGTCTTGGTGACGAGCGAGCGGCCGTCGTCTCCCATCCCGCCGATCGACTCGGTGACCCACGTCGGGTCGCCCGCGAACAGCTCGTCGTACTCCGGTGTGCGCAGGAACCGCACGATGCGGAGCTTGATGACGAAGTCGTCGACGATCTCCTGGGCCTGCTCCTCGGTGAGCCGTCCCTCCTTGAAGTCCCGCTCGAAGTAGACGTCGAGGAAGGTCGAGCAGCGGCCGAGCGACATCGCCGCCCCGTTCTGCTCCTTCACCGCGGCAAGGTAGCCGAAGTAGAGCCACTGCACGGCTTCGCGAGCGGTCCGGGCCGGGCCCGAGATGTCGCAGCCATACTTCGCCGCCATCTTCTTCAGTTCGTCGAGCGCGCGGATCTGCTCGGACAGTTCTTCCCGATCGCGGATGATCGCTTCTGAGGACGGCTCGGGATCGAGTGCCTGCTTCTCCTGCTTCTTGTGCTCGATCAGGCGATCGACGCCGTAGAGCGCGACCCGACGGTAGTCGCCGATGATACGGCCGCGGCCGTACGCGTCCGGGAGCCCCGTCAGGATGTGCGAGCTCCGGCAGCGGCGGATGTCCGCCGTGTAGGCGTCGAAGACTCCCTCGTTGTGGGTCTTCCGGTACTTGGTGAACGCTTCGACGATGTGCGGGTCGGGCTCGTAGCCGTAGGCCTTCAGCGCCCCGAGCACCATGCGGAACCCGCCGTTCGGCATGATGGCGCGCTTCAGCGGCGCCTCGGTCTGGAGCCCGACGATGATCTCGTTCTCGCGGTCGATGTACCCGGCCTCGTGGGCGGTGATCGAACTCGGGATCTGCGAGATGTCGAGGACGCCCTTCTTGCGCTCCTCCAAGAACAGCGTCTCGAGGGTCTCCCAGATCTTCTTCGTCCGGGCGGTCGCTGGCGCCAGGAAGGTCTCGTCGCCGTCGTAGGGCGTGTAGTTCAACTGGATGAAGGCCCGGACGTTGAGCTCCCTCTGCCAGAGCGCTCCGCTGAATCCATCCCACGGTGACGCGGCGGCGGTGGCGATGGGCTGCTTGAGGTTGCTCGCGGACATGTCAGACTCCAAGGGTGCGCACCGTCAGGCGCGTCGCCCGGAAAGGCCTAGCAGCGCTCCAGTGTGCCGGGCGATCATCAATTCCTCATTGGTCGGGACGACCCAGGCCGAGACGCGGCTGCCTGCGCGCGAGATGCGCGAATCGTTCCGTTCATTCGCGTCTGGATCGAGGTCGATGCCAAGCCACTTCGACGCCCGGCATATCCGCTCACGAACCTCGGCGGAGTTCTCGCCGATGCCGGCCGTGAACACGATGCCATCGAGCCCGCCGAGCACCGCCGTCAGTGCGCCGATCTCCTTCGTGATCCGATACACGAAGTAGTCCACGGCGAGAGCGGCGGCCGGCTCACTGCTCCCGAGCAGGTCGCGCATGTCGTTGCTGATGCCCGAGATCGCGATCAGCCCGGACTTCTTGTAGAGGATCGTCTCCACTTCTTTGGCGGAGAGGCCAAGGGTCTGGAACAGGTGGAGAATCACGCCTGGATCGATCGCGCCTGGGCGCGTACCCATGCACAGCCCGTCGAGTGCGGTGAATCCCAGGGTGCTGTCCACGCTGCGGCCCTCGGAAAGCGCGCACAGGCTGGCGCCGCTCCCGAGGTGGGCGACGATGACGCGCCCTTTGGCGATCTCAGGCGCCACCTCCGGCAGGACCGAGGCGATGTACTCGTACGACAACCCATGGAAGCCGTAGCGCTGGACGCCGCCTTGCCGGAACTCGAGGGGAAGCGGGATCAGTTGGGCGACGCCGGACTGCGTGCGATGGAAACTGGTGTCGAAGCAGGCGACCTGCGGCACGCCGGGCAGGCGATCGGCTACCGCCTCGATCGCGGCCAGGTTGTACGGCTGGTGGAGCGGTGCGAGAGGAATGAGGGCGCGGAGGTCGCCGATCACTTCAGGGGTGACGACCACCGGTCCGCCGTAGGTCGCGCCGCCGTGCACCACGCGGTGTCCGACGCCGACCACCCGCGCACCGGCATACCGGCTGCGCAGCCAGGCGGCCAGCCGGTTGAGCGCGGCCGGGACGTCAGCGATGCTCTTGTCGAGCGTCTCGCTGAGCACGACGGCGCCGCCGCTATCCTTGGCCGTGAATCGGGGCGTGGTCCCGATGCCATCGATCTGGCCACGAGCCTCGAGCGACCACATCTGGCCCTCGGGCCTGCGGTAGACGCAGAACTTCAGGCTCGAGGAGCCGGCATTGAGAACCAGTGCGTAGTCGTCCATCACCGCACCCTGGCGCCCCGACGGGAGTGGGCGGCGAGCATGGCGACGGCACAACTGGCGATGCGGGCGCGCACGCTGTCGGCGCGGCTCGTCAGGATGATTGGCACCCGTGCCCCCAGCACCAGACCGGCGCTGTCGGCATTCGCGAGGAAGGTGAGCTGCTTCGCCAGGATGTTTCCGGCCTCGAGGTCCGGCGCGAGCAGGATGTCGGGATCGCCGGCGACCTCGGAAGTGATGCCCTTGATGCGGGCGGCGTCGCGGCTGATGGCGTTGTCGAACGCCAGCGGCCCGTCGAGGAGGGCGCCCTTGATCTGGCCGCGCTCGGCCATCTTGCACAGGCAGGCGGCGTCGATGGTGGCGGGCATCTTCGAGGTGACGGTCTCGACCGCGGCGAGGATGGCCACCTTCGGCCGCGCCACGCCCAGCGACACCGCCAGATCGATCGCGTTCTGGCAGATGTCGACCTTGTCCTCGAGTGAGGGCGCGATGTTGATGGCGCCATCGGTGACGATCAACACCTTGTGATAGGTGGGCACGTCCATGATGAAGACGTGACTGAGCCGGCGCCCGGTGCGGAGGCCCGTCTCCCTGGCGACGACCGCTCCCAGGAGTTCGTCGGTGTGAAGGCTCCCCTTCATCACCAGCTCGGCCTCGCCCAGCCGCACCAGCTCCACGGACTTTGCTGCGGCGGCGTGGCTGTGCGGGACATCGATGATCCGGGTGGTTCCCAGGTCGATGCCCTCGGCTTTGGCGACCTCGGCGATCTTCGCGGCGGGGCCGACGAGGATGGGAATGATCAAACCCTTGGCGGCCGCTTCCATCGGGCCGGCCAGCGCCGAAGCCTCGCAGGGGTGTGCCACCGCGGTCGGAATGGCGCCGAGGCTGCGGCACCGCTCCAGCAACTGCTCGTACTTACCCGTGCCCGTGACTTGAGTCATGGTGTGTCTCTTGAACGTGCAGGGACGCTAGCAGAGGACGACGGACACGGCGAGGCCGCCTTCCGAGGTCTCCTTGTACTTGGTATTCATTTCCTTCGCGGTCAGCGCCATCGCGGCCACCGTCGTGTCGAAGTCGACACGGCGATCCGCCGGGATTTCGTTGCTCGCGATCATGAAGCCGGTCCATGCCTTGACGGCGCCGAATGCGCAACGCTCGATGCAGGGCACCTGGACGAAGCCCGCTACCGGGTCGCAGGTCATGCCGAGGTGGTGCTGCAGCGACGACTCCGCTGCGTTCGCCACCACCTGTGGCGGGAAGTCGTGCGCCTCCGAGATCAACGCCGCGCCCATGGCCGAGGCCACGCCGATCTCGGCCTGGCAGCCGCCCTCCGCACCAGACAGCGTCGCGTTGTGCTTGCAGAGATAGCCGACCGCGGCCGCGGCCAGGAAGCCATTCCGAAGCTTGTCCTTGGACAGGTTGCGGCCACCCTCGCCGAGGGCGTAGACGATGGCCGGAATCACGCCGGCCGACCCACCGGTCGGCGCCGTCACCACCAGGTGGCCACGGGCGTTCTCCTCGGATCCCGCCAGTGCATACGCCGCCACGACACCCACGCCGCGCTGCGCCTCGTACTTGTCGTCCAGCGCGCGCTTATAGACCTCGCTGGCCTTGGTCTTCAGCTTGATCGGCCCGGGCAGCGTCGCGATCGGCGCCTCCAGACCGGCCTTGACGATGTTGACCATCGCGGTGTGAATCTTGTCGATGAACGCGGTGACCTCTGCTTCGCTCTTGCCGGAAACCGCCACTTCGTTGGCCATCACCACCTGGGCGATGGACAGCTTGTTGGCATCGGCGTGCTTCTGCAGCTCCGCCATCGTCGCGTACGGATACTTCGGTTGCGCCCTTCTTGGGCGGTTCGTAGCCCTTCCACTCGATGAACCCGCCGCCGACCGAGTAGTACTCCTGCTCCAGCAGCACGTCGCTGCCCGCCAACAGCTTGCAGGTCATCGTGTTGGGGTGCGGGAACTCGCCCTTCGGCGCGTCGTAGACGATGTTCTTGAGTGAGACGTTGATGCTCTTGTCCCCGAGCTTCACAGGGAAGGTCTGGTCCGGATTGCTCACCAGGCTGTCGAGGAACTGCGGTTCGACGGTCGCCGGCTCCTTGCCGATGATGCCGGCCAGGGCGGCGCGCTCGGTGCCGTGCCCCTTGCCCGTGGCGCTCAGGCTGCCGAACAGGTGCACCTTCATGTCGGTCGCCTTGGCGAGCTGGTCGGCGGGGAGTTTCGTGCAGCGCTGGTAGAAGTCGTAGGTGATGCGCATCGGCCCGATGGTGTGCGAGCTCGACGGGCCGGGGCCCACCTTGTAGAACTCGTCGATCGTCGTCATCACCGGCCCCTTGGCCTTCTTGACGACGTTCAGGTCGGCCGAGACATTGGCCTTGGGCGCCGGTGGCGCCGGCGGCGGGGCGGTGCTGCCCGCAGGAGGGGCGGCAGGGGAGCAGCCGGTGATGACGCTGGCAGCGCCGACCACGGCGCTGCGCATCAGGAACGCGCGGCGGTCGACGCCTGCTGGCACCTCGATCGCGTTCGGGTCGGTCATCGGCGGAAACGAGGTCTCACGGTCGTCCTTGGCGTCATGGTGCCCTCTCCTGAAAGAATGTCTGATGGACGCGTAGCGCCCGGATACTGCACTTCTGAGCAGAAGCGGTGCCATGCGATCGCGGCAGGTCGACGCCGGTAACCACCTGTAACCAGGCAGTTTGCGGGAATGAGACGATCGCGTAACGCCAGCAGGGCGGTGCAATTCCCCGGAATTCCGGGGGATGCCCCGGGAAACCGGCAGAAGGCAGAAGGGCCTGCCCCTTGGTATCTTCTGCCTTCCGCCTTGTGCCTGCTGTCTTGTCAGGGCTGTGGCGTGGGCGTTTGCCAGCCGCCGCCGAGCGCGCGATAGAGCTCCGCGCGGGCACGCAGCTCGGCGCCCTGCGTCTGCGCCAGCAGCAGCTGCCGGGAGAAGAGGTCCTGGTCGGCGGTGAGGATCTCCAGGTAGCTGGCCAGCCCGGAGTCGTACCGGGCGCGCGCCAGATCGGCGGCGTCGGTCAGGGCCTCGACGCCGATCCGCTGCTGCTCGCGGATCTCCGCCAGCCTCTGGATCGTCACCAGGGCGTTCGCCACTTCGCGATAGCCGTTCAGCGCCGCCTTCTGGTACTCGGCAATCCCGGCGTCGAAGCGGGCCTGCATCACCGCCACGTTCTGCTTCAGGCGTCCGGCGTTGAAGATCGGCTGCAGCAGGCCGGGCGTGATCGACCCCACGATGCCGCCTCCGCCCAGATAGGACGTGAGGTCGCCGTTCACGCCGCCAAGGAAGCCCGTCAGGCCGATCGAGGGGAAGAACAGCGCCTTCGCCGCGCCGATGTCGGCGTTGGCCGCCACCAGCAGCTGCTCGGCGAGCGCCACATCGGGCCGCCGTTCGAGCAGCGCGGTCGGCAGGCCGGCCGGGATGGGCGGCGGCAGCGTCTCGCCGAGGCTGAGGGCCTGCCGCGGGATCGGGCCGGGCGACCGGCCGAGGAGGAACGACAGCCAGTTCTCGGCGTATGCGCGCTGGCGCTCGAGATCCGGAATCGCGCCGGCGGTCTGCGCGCGGTTCGCGACGATGCGGTCCAGCTCGAGGCGGTTCGAGACGCCGCCGTCCAGCCGGTTCCGGAAGTAGGTGACCGTCTCGTCGTTGAGGGCCAGGGTCCGCCGCGCGATCTCGAGCTGCAGGTCGAGCTCGCGCAGCAGGAAGTAGTTCGAGGCGACGTCGCCGATCAGCGTGACCAGCACGCCACGCCGGTTCTGCTCGGCCGCGAGCGCGATGGCGAGCGCCGATTCGCGCTGGCGCCGCAGCTTCCCGAACACGTCGATTTCCCACGACAGGTTGAAGCCGTAGTTGACGTTCTCGGTGAACGTCTCGGCGGTCGGCGTTGTCGCTCGAGGCGCCGCGCGAGGTGAAGCTGACCTGCCCGTCGACCTGCGGATAGTAGTACGACTTCGCGATCCCCGCGCGGGCGCGGGCCTCTTCGACCCTGGCCAGCGCCGCCTTGAGGTCGAGATTGTTGGCCAGCCCTTCCTTGATGAGCGCCTGGAGCTCGGCGTCCTTGAAGATCTCGAACCACGGCGCGTCGGCCAGCGTCTGCGCCTGCGGCGGGCCCGTCGACGAACCGGAACTGATCCGGGCTCACGACCTGGGGCCGCTCGTAGTCGGGGCCGACGGTGCAGCCGGCCAGGGCCGCCGAGACGGTCAGCGTTGCGGCGAGCGCGCGGAGAGAGGGGCGGATCATCTCAGTGCCCTCCCTGTCCGTGCTCGGTGGCCAGTGCCGGTGGTGGGCCTCCGGCTGGCGGGACGCCGGCTTGCTGCCTCCCGTGACCTTCATCACCACCACGTACAGCATCGGGATCAGCAGCACGCCGAGGAACGTCGCCACCAGCATGCCCGCGAACACCGCCATGCCCATCACCTTGCGGCCTTCGGCGCCGGCACCGGCTGCCGTCAGCAGCGGCACCACGCCGAGGATGAACGCAAAGGCGGTCATCAGGATGGGCCGGAAGCGGAGCTTCGCGGCCAGCAGCGCTGCCTCGACCAGCGGCGTGCCCTTGTCGAACTCCATCTTCGCGAACTCGACGATCAGGATGGCGTTCTTCGCCGCCAGCCCGATCAGCATGATCAGGCCAATCTGGGCGAACACGTTGTTCACGTAGCTCGGGCCCATGAAGGTGCGTGCCAGGTAGAGGCCCAGGTAGGCGCCGAACACCGCGAACGGCGTGCCGAGCAGCACGCTGAACGGCAGGCCCCAGCTCTCGTACTGCGCCGCCAGAATCAGGAACACCAGGAAGATGGCCAGGGCGAAGACCACCGCCACACCCGGCGCGCGCCGCTCCTGGTAGGACATGTCCGCCCAGTCGAAGCTCATGTCCGGCGGCAGCACCTCGCGGGCGGTGGCCTCCAGCGCGTCGAGTGCCTGCGTCGACGAGACGCCCGCGGCAGGCACGCCGGTGAGCTCCGCCGATCGGAACAGGTTGAAGCGGTTGGTGAACTCGGGCCCCTGGGTCGGCCGCGTCGACACCAGCGTGTCGAGCGGCACCATCCCGCCCTGCGCGTTCTTGACGAAGAACAGCCCAATCTGCTTCGGGTCCTTCCGGAATTCCGGTTCCGCCTGCATGTAGACCTTGTAGACGCGGCCGAAGCGGTTGAAGTCGTTGACGTAGGAGCTGCCGAGCAAGCGCCCCGAGCGTGGTGTTGACGTCGTTCAGCGGCACCCCGGCTCGCAGCACCTTGCTGCGGTCGATGTCCGCGTAGATCTGCGGCACGCTGGCGCGATAGAGCGAGCCGATGCGGCCGATCTCGGGTCGCTTGCGCGCCGCTTCCATGAAGCGCTGCGTCTGCTGCGCCAGGTACTCCGGGGAACCGCCGCTGCGGTCCTGCAGCTGCATCGTGAACCCGGCGCCGGTGCCGAGGCCGGGAATGGCGGGCGGGCCGAACGCGACCACGCCGCCCTCCGGTATCTGCTGGGCGAAGGCCCGATTGAGCGCGTTGACCACCTCGAACGAGACTCAGCTCCGGGGCGTGGCGCTCTTCCCACGGCTTCAGCTGCACGAAGAAGAAGCCCATGTTCGAGGAGTAGGCGCCGGTGATCAGCGAGAAGCCGCTGATGGTGTTGAAGCCCTCGACCGCCTCGTGTTCCTCGAGGATCTTCTCGACCTTCTTCATCACCGCGTCGGTGCGCTCGAGCGACGCCGCGTCGGGCAGCAGCGCGTTGATCAGGATATAGCCCTGATCCTCCTCTGGGACGAAGCCGCCGGGGATGCGCTGGACCAGCGCGAAGATCACGTAGATCAGCACGCCCATGAACGCGAGGCTGCGGAACGTCTTGCGGATCAGGATGCCGGCCACGCTGACGTAGCGATCGGTGGTCCAGCCGAACACCTTGTTGAAGCCCGTTGTAGAACGGCGTCAGGAGGCTCTTCTTGTTGGGGTCGATCGGCTTCAGCAGCAGCGCCGCGAGCGCCGGGCTCAGGGTGAGCGCGTTGACGACCGACAGCAGCACCGACAGCGCGATGGTGATGGCGAACTGCTGATAGAGCAGGCCGCTGATGCCGCCCATGAAGCCGACCGGCACGAACACCGCCGCCAGGATGAGGCCGATGGCGATGACCGGCCCCGACACCTCTTCCATCGCCTTGATGGTGGCTTCCTTCGGCTCCATGCCGTGCTCGATGTGGTGCATCACCGCCTCGACCACGACGATCGCATCGTCGACGACGATGCCGATGGCCAGGACGAGGCCGAGCAGCGAGAGCACGTTGATGGAGAAGCCGAGCATCGGGAAGAAGATGAACGCGCCGATCAGCGAGACCGGCACGGTCATCAGCGGGATCAGCGTGGCGCGCCAGTTCTGCAGGAACACGAACACGACGATGATGACCAGGGCCACCGCCTCGAACAGGGTGTGGACGATCTCGTTGATGCCTTCGGTGACCGGCAGCGTGGTGTCGAGCGACACCACGTATTCCATGTCGCGCGGGAAGCGCTGCTTGAGCTCTTCCATCTGCGCCTTGATGCGGTTGGCGACGTCGAGCGCGTTGGTGCCGGGGATCTGGAACACCGCGATCACCGCCGACGGCTTGCCGTCGTGGCGGCCCAGGGAGTTGTAGAGCATGGTGCCGAGCTCGAGCCGGGCGACGTCCCTCAGCCGCACCTCGCCCTGCGGCGTGGTCCTGACCAGGATGTTGCCGAACTCCTCCTCGTTCAGCAGGCGCCCCTGCGTGCGCACGGTGTAGGTGTACTCGGTGCCGGGCGCCGCGGGCGGCCCGCCAATCTGGCCGGCCGGCGTCAGCTGGTTCTGCTGCTGGATGGCGTTGGCGATCTCGGGGATGGTCAGGCCGAGGCGGCCGATGACGTCCGGCCGGAGCCAGACGCGCATGGCGTAGTCGCTGCCGCCGAACAGGTTGATCTGGCCGACGCCCTGGATGCGGGCGATGGCGTCGTTGATGTTGATGGTGGTGTAGTTCGACAGGAAGCTGTTGTCGTAGGTGCCGTTCGGCGACTTGATCGAGATCACCAGGAGCGGAAACGCCAGCGCCTTCTTCACCGACACGCCGTAGTTCTTCACCGACTGCGGCATCTGCGGCTGGGCCTGTGACACGCGGTTCTGCGTGAGCACGTTGTCCATGTCCAGGTTCGAGCCCACCTCGAACGAGACCTTCAGCGTCAGGGTCCCGTCGTTGGCGTTGGTGGACTTCATGTAGAGCATGTTCTCGACGCCGTTGATCTGCTGCTCGAGCGGCGTCGCCACCGAGGCCTCGACGTCGGTGGCGCTGGCGCCGATGAAGGTGGTGGTGACCTGCACCATCGGCGGCACGATCTCGGGGTACTGGGCGATCGGCAGCCCGCTCATGGCGACGAGACCGAGCAGCACCGTCACGATCGAGATCACGATCGCGACGATCGGCCGGTTGACGAAAAATCGCGACATGGCTTACTTGGCCTCGCCGGCGGTCACCACGGCAGGTGTCGTCGGTGCCGGGGTGGGAGGCGCGGGTTTCGCGGTGACGGTCATGCCGTCCTGGATGCGCTGCAGCCCCTCGACCACCACCTTGTCACTTGCAGTCAGTCCCTCCTCGATCACCCAGAGCGACTCGACGCGCGGGCCGACCTTCACGTTCTTGAACGACACCTTGCCGCTGCCGTCCACGACCGCCACGCTGTACAGGTTCTGCAGCTCCTGCACCGCACGCTGCTGCACCAGGAGCGCACCGACCCGGTTGTCGAGTAGCAGCCGGGCCCGCCCGTATTGGCCCGGACGAAGCAGCAGGTCGGGATTGGGGAACAGCAGCTGGATGCCGAGGGTGCCGGTGGTCGAATCCACGGCCCGGTCGATCACGCTGACCTTGCCCAGGTGGGGGTACACCGTGCCGTCGGCCAGCGTCAGCTGGATGGCGCTCTGCCGGCCGGCCTTGTCACCGCCGTCGAGCACGCGTCGCGCCACCCGCAGGTAATCCGCCTCGGTGATGCCGATGCGGAACAGCGCCGGGTCGATCTGCGAGATCGTCGTCAGCAGCGTGCTCTCACCCCGGCCGACGAGGTTGCCGGTCTTGACCAGCGTGGCGCCCACCAGCCCGCTGATTGGCGCGGTGATACGGGTGTAGCTGAGATCCAGCGTCGCCTTGTCGACGGCCGCTTTCGCGGCCTCCACCTGCGCCCGGGCGGCGTCCTGCTGGGCGACCGCGTCATCGAGCTCGCGCTGGCTCACGGCCTGCTTGGCCACCAGCGGCCGGTAGCGCGCCACGTCGTTGTTGGCCTTGGCGAGGCCGGCTTCCGTGGTGGCCTGCTGGGCTCTGGCTTCGGCGAGGATCGCTTCGAGCGGCAGGCGGTCGATCTCGTACAGCGGGGTCGCCCCTCTGCACGAACGAGCCTTCCTGAAAACTCATCTTCGTCAGGTAACCCTCGACCCGGGCTCGAATCTCCACGTCCTGGAAGCCGAGGGTCTGGCCGACCAGTTCGAGATAGACGGGAACGTCGCGTTGGATGACGTCCGCGACCAGGACCTCCGGAGGCGGAGGTGGGGCGGCTGGGGGCGGCTCATTGCACGCAATCGTGAATGCCGCGATCGCGATCCCGATGGCCGCCGTCCTTGCTGCGTCGGATAACCTGTTCACATTCTTCTCCTGTGCGCCCATTCTCCGTCCCGCGAGTTCAGGGGCGGACGCCTCTAAAGCATAGTCGAGCTTTTGGACGCCCATTTCCGATCGCCGTCCGTTGCTTCGGCCGGGGCGGCCGGGTGATGGTGGTGCAGATTGCGTTCCGCGCGCCGCCGGCGGAGGTCAGGTGCGGGACGTGCGCGATTTCGCCAGCTATTCTGCAAGATCGTGGGCGTCTTCGAGCCCGCAGCCGCCGCACACGCGCCGCGCCGTACCCGCTCAGGCCCCGGAATTGCGGCGTTGCCCACGAAATACCGTGGGACAACGCTATGAGGTCGAGGCCGGCCTCGGCTTGACCCGATATCCTGGCGGCGCGGTTCGCATCGCCGCGACCATGTCTCCCGTCCCCGCTCCCCAGCGGGAGATCGACCTGATGGCCTCGCTGAAGGCGATGTCGACGATGTGCACCCGTTCCCGGTCGAGGATATACACGGCTCCGGCCATCGGCGTCGGAACCGACGGCACGAAGACCGTGAAGCGACCGCCTTCGATCTCCTCGATGATGAACGCCGGCACCAGCCCGTCCTCGATCTCGACGAGCGCCGGCTGCCACGCCTTCCCCTTGCTGTCTCCCGCCAGCCGCTGGGTCAGGCCGCGGAGCAGGCCGTAACCGGGAAGTCTCTCGAAGAACACGACCTCCAGTTGTTCGCGAACCACTCGCCCTGCCCGGGTGCGCACGGCAACCCCGACCAGGAAGCAGACCAGCAGGACGAGCATGAGAGAAAAGAGGTTCTCGGCGGGCACCCAGTCGGGCAGCAGCGCAGCGAGTGGCCGGACCAGGCCGGTCGCCGACTGCATGCCCTTGAGCAGCAGCAAGACGGCCAGGTAGACCGGCACCACGACGAAGATGCCACCGACCAATGCGTTCGTGACGAACTCGCGTGCAGCCTTCATTGTCGAACCTCCCGTTCGCGTCCTGATCTGCAACCGAACGCGTTGAACCAGCCGTGGCCGCTCGCCGTCGCCGCCGCCGGGTGTTACCCGGCGCTGCGGAAAGAGCCCCATCCGCAAGACCAGGCGTTCACCACGTTCCTGGCGCGTACGCGGCGTCAGGAGCCCGCGCGCGTCACCCGCGAGAGGCTGTCGGAGGCGAGGCGTGATAGGAGGCGACCGGCCGCCGCCGCCAGATCGCCGGGCAGGTCGGCGCTGACCGCTTCTTCTCCGCGCACGATCTCCGAACGGACAGCCCGATCGGCGGTCGTCACCTCCACTTCGACGGCCCCGACCAGCCGCGGGCTCGGCGCCGCCTCCAGTTGCCAGGCGACGAGCGTCACCGCCAGCGAGCGCCCGCCGCGAACGTCGACGAGGCGGAGGTCGGGATTCGCCGCGATCGCAATCCGCAGCGCCGAATCGAGGTAGCGGACGGGCGTGGACGTCCAGAGCCAGGTCGGATCCTCGGACACCTCGCCGTTGGGCTGCTGGTGCAGCAGGCGGCGGCCGATATGACCGCGCCCCTGGGTCTCGAGCAGCCGGACGCTCGTCGCGTTCGGGGCGTCAGCCACTGCGCCGGCCGGCTCGACGAGCCGCGGCTCGATCATGCGCGCCGGTTCGAGCTCCGGGCGCTCCAGGCGGAGCCGGCACGCGGTCCCCAGGCTGGCCGCTGTCAGCAGGATGATCAGGGCAGATCGTGATCGCGGGTTCATTTCGGCTTCGCTCCTGCGGGCCGGGGGCCGTAGATAACCGACTCCGGCTGTTGCTGCAACTGTCGCGCGATCTCACGCAGCTCCTCGAGCGACTCGCGCATCGCCGGCAGCGACCGCCGCAAGTCCTCGGCCGCGAGGCTGGTCTGGTCCATCGCGTCGCGCGTCGCCCGGCCGGAGGCGGGCAGGTCCGCGGCCTCGATCGCGCCGCGCGCTTCCGACGCGAACTTCGAGAGCGTGCCCTCTTCGCCGACCAATCCGTCCAGGCTCGACGCAATCGCCTCGATCTGCGTGCTCGTCGTCGAGAAGAACTTCCGCGAGTCGGCGCTGAGCGCCGGCAGCTCGCTCTCACGGACGATGCGCTCGACATTGGCGAAGAAGCGATCGGCCCGGTCGAGGCTGTCGGGCATCCGGCGGACCAGTTCATGCAGGGTTTGCATCGTGGCCTCGACCCGCTCCAGCACTTCGGGAAGCCGGTCGCGAATCTCCGACAACGGGGTCGGCATCGACGGGATGTACGGCCGCGTTGGCGTGAAGCCGAGTGTCATTGGCGGCGGCGGGTTCTCGGGCATGTCGAGGAACAGGTAGGCCTCGCCGGTGACAGGGTTGCCCACCACCTGCGCGCGCATCCGTTCGAGCACGCCGGACTTGGCCAGTGCCTGGAGGTTGGTGACGTCGGCGCCCACGGACGTCAGACGATCGGTGAACAGCTCGAAGTCGATCTCGATGGTGCGGCCGCCAGGTTCCACCTGCAGGTTCGAGACCCGGCCCACCGCCACGCCGCGGTAGCGCACCGGGCTCGAGATGTCGAGACCGGCGATGTTCTCCTGCGTATACGTGACGAACTCCATGACCTCGCGGCTCCGCATCCGCTGGATGAACAGCAGCGCCGTCGCGAGGATCACGGCGAGGCCGATCACGATGAAGCCTCCGAGGCGCGCGTAGCTCTTGTCCACAGCCATGGCTTACCGTTTCTCGGTCGCAGACGCCCCAGGCGACGACCGGGTGAAGAAGTGGTGCACGAATGGAATCTCCGATTCGTCCCGCAGCCGCCGCGGATCGCCGCTCGCCACGATCCCTTTCGCCTCCTTGTCGAGGACGATGCAGTTGTCGGCCACCAGGAAGATGCTGGGCAACTCGTGGGTCACGATGACGATGGTAATCCCGAGGTCCCGGCTGAGGGTGTTGATCAGCTGATCGAGTTCGACCGCGCTGATCGGATCGAGGCCCGCGGACGGCTCGTCGAAGAACAGCAGGTCGGGCTCGAGCATCATCGCCCGGGCGATGCCGGCGCGCTTCTTCATGCCGCCGGAGATCTCGCCCGGCAGGTGCCCGGCAAAGGCGCCGAGCCCGACCAGATCGAGCTTCGCCTGCACGAGATCCCGCACCAGGGGACCGCGGATTCTGGTCCAGGTCGTGAGCGGCAGCGCCAGGTTCTCTGCCAGCGTCAGCGAGCTGAACAGCGCGCCTGACTGGAACAGTACGCCAAACGGCGGCACGCCTTCATAGTTGTGTGGCTCGCCGATACCGTCGATGTCGATGCGCCCTGCCATCGGCCGTTCCAGGCCGATCAG
Organism: uncultured Acidobacteriota bacterium; assembly: GCA_963721715.1. Classification (GTDB taxonomy): domain Bacteria; phylum Acidobacteriota; class Vicinamibacteria; order Vicinamibacterales; family UBA2999; genus VFZN01. Next base: position 848,646 of record CAVRKI010000002.1, read on the forward strand.
GTAGCGGAGCAGCGTGCTCTTGCCGCTGCCGGATCCGCCGAGGATCGCCAGGGTGGTCCCGCGCTCGACGCCAAACGAGACGTGTTCCATCAGGATGCGGGTGCCCCAGCCGATCCGGAGATCCTCGACGACGATGTGCGGCCGGGACGCGGGCATGATCAGATGCCGAGGAGTGTGAGAAACAGCGTGAAGAGCGCGCTGATGACGATCACGCTGAAGATCGCCAGCACCACGGCGCTGGTGGTGCGGGCGCCGACGGCCGTCGCCCCACCACGGGCGGCCAGCCCCTGTCCACACGCGATCAGCCCGACGGCCAGCGCCAGGAAGGGGGTCTTGAGCAGGCCACTGAAGAGATCGGCGCCGGAGATGGCCGCTGAGGTGCCGAGGATGTAGGCGCGCGGTGTCAGGTCCGAGGCGATGGTGGTGGCGAGGAAGCCGCCGCCGAGCGCCAGCAGGTCGCCGATCCAGGTGAGAACCGGCACGGTGATCACGAGCGCCAGGCAGCGCGGTATCACCAGCCAGCGCACCGGGTCGAACCCCATCGACTGCAGCGCGTCGATCTCCTCTGAGACGCGCATGGTGGCGAGCTCCGAGGCCAGGCCGGCGCCCGAGCGGCCGGCGACCACGATGGCGGTCACGAGTGGACCGAGCTCGCGGAATTGCGCGATGACGACCAGTTCGGGGACGTACACCACTGCACCGAACCGCCCAAGCTGCGACACGCCGAGAAATCCAATAATCAGTCCGATCAGCAGGTTCGCGGCGCTCGTGACCGGCAGCGCGTCCGCGCCAATCGCCTGGATCAGCCGCGGCAGCGACTCCCAATCGACCGAGCGCGGCGAGAGGAGGGCCTTCGGCACGGCGGCGGCGACGTGCCCCGTGAAATCAAGCGCGCTGGTGAGCGTGGCCGGCAAACCGGAGGCGACGGCCCCCAGGCGGGTCAGCGTGCCCGTGTGAGCCGCGGCCGGGGGCACGACCGCGGTCCGTCGTTCGCGATAGAGGGTGATCAGCCGCGCGGCGTGAGGGTTGTCGCCGTCGAGGACGCGGACGTGCGGTCCGTTCGCCTCGAGCCGGTCGACGAGCCGCGCCAGCAGAACCGCACCGGTCCCGTCGATGCGCTCGAGCGCGGAGAGGTCGAGTTCGACCTCGCCGCCGGTGTTCAGGCTCCGCTCGGCCTGCTCCACCGCCTGCGCGACCGCCGCCGCATGCGGAAGGTCGAAGGAGCCGGCCAGGCGCAGACGGACGCGGTCGCCCACGGGTTCGGTCCGGATGACCACGCTCATCGATGCGGACTCCACGATGGGCTCCGGGCCATGATCCTGCTGGAGGCGCGGGTCCGCGGCGTGGCGCTAGTGCCCATCTCTGCTCCGGACGACTGGAGGCCTGGGGCCGGACGATCCGCCGAGACCCTGGAGATCGGGCTCGCTGGCCAGGGCGAGATCCTCGGCAATCGCATATCGGCTGGCAATGGTCAGATCGAGCCGCCGCCGCTCCTCTTCGAGCGCGGCATGGCGATGTGGCGGCAGGGTCGCAATCAGATTCTCGAGCATCGCCCGCAATCGCCGCGCGATCTGCACGTTGCTCGCGCCGCACATCCTGATCTCATGGCAGGAGACGGTGACGAAGTCTTCCCAGTACGGGCCTGCTGAGGAGGAGCCGCGGCCCCCCGCTCGCTCCGGCAATCACCTCGCCGCGCAGATGCCGTCGTCCGACCGTGCGAAGCAGCCGCTGCACCTGATCGAGCGCGAGCACGCCGGTGGTCGGATCGTTGATCGCGGGCGACAACGCCTTCAGTGCGATGTCGACCAGGATCCGGAACGCGAACAGCGGGTCCTGCTCCAGGGTCCGCTCTGGCCCGAAGGCCACCGCCGAGCGCAGCGTGCGATCCGGAATCTGAGTGGCGCCGCCGACCAGCACGAACAGCGGCTCGTCGCTCGCCACGAAGTCGCCGACGCGCGGCACGAACTCGACGACGCCGCCGGTCCACTCCGCCTCGCGAACGAGCGTCGGGATGTCGAGGGCCAGCACGATTTCCGAGCGGCCCACATGCGCGAGCACGCGGCGTGGCCCGTCGGGCGCTCGGTCGCCGGCACGCTCGCTTTCGTCGACCTGTCCCGCGGGCGTGGGATACACCTGCTTGATGACCGCCAGTCCTTCGTCACCAACGCGGGAGACGATGCTGACCGGGCGCAGCAGCCGGGCCGAGTAGTCGATCAGGAAGAGAAAGGTGGCGATGCTGGCGATGCCCAGGGAGGCAGTGAGGAGCGCGACGATCTCGTGGACCCGCCCTTCCAGGCGGTCGAGCGCCATCACCGAGAAGATCAGCGCGAACACGAACAGCCCGACGCTGTAGCGCACCACGTTGTCGCGCAGCAGCGTGGTCGCAATGATGCGGGGTGTGAGTTGCCCGCCGGCGATCTGCACCGCGACCAGCAGCGAGCCGAAGGTGAAGACCAGGAAGGACAGCGTCAGCGTGATGATGGTCTGATACAGCGCGGTCGCGCCGGCGACGCCGAGACCGGACAGCCGCCACCCGAGCCAGGTGTCGAGCCATCGCAGCGGCGGCGCGATCAGCAGGACCAGCAGGATGGAGACGAACGGCACAATCCAGAGCGCGGACCGCGCGTAGCTGGTGGCCCGATACAGCCGGTTCCAGGTCAGCTCGCCCCGGATATAGCTGTCGACGCGGTGCCATTGCCGCCGGGTGGCGTCGATCGGCCTGGACTGGTCGTGGCGGGGAGGTGCCATCGACTCGACTGTCATGCAAGATCCGTGCATCGCCCCTTCAGCCAGTTCCCTTAGCGAAGCCGCCCCACCAGTGCCAGCGAACCCCCGAGATTTCGGAAGCCACCATCGTAATTCCGGGGCTTCAGGCCCGAACCCGCGGCCGGAGCTCCGCCCCCTTCACGCCGTAAATGCAATCAAGGAAAGTCTTTAACTGTTAATTCCGGTATTCGGCGCAGGCTGGTATCCGTTCTGCACCCCGCCAGGGCATGGTGCGTCTGACGGTCATCCTGCACGCGCCGGCGCGACACGCGCTGGCCATCATGGATGCCCTGCGCATGTTGATGCGCGCCACCAGGCTCGAACTGGGCTGCATCGAGTGCCAGGCGTGGACCACCGAGGACGAGGACGATCCGTGCCGGATGGAAGTGCACTACGAAGAGCGGTGGAGCACCGAGCCCAGCATCGAGCGCCGGGTCCGCTCCGACGCATTTACGAAGGTACTGGAGCTGCTCGAGGGGGCCGTTGAGCCCCCGCAGGTGGAGTTCGACTTTGTCTCCCGCCATCAGGGGCTGGAGTATGTGGAGGCCGTGCGTCGTGAAACCCGGTAATCGATCAGCCTTTGGCGGAACCGCCGTGATGGCCACCATTCTCATGGCGGGCCTGTCGGTCTCCGACGCGAGCGCACAGGAACCCTCCCAGCCTGCGTCGCCAGCGACAGTCGTGTGCAGCTCGCAGGCGGGTGCGCGCACGCACTGTGCCGCGGATACCTCGGCGGGGGTTGCGCTCGTGCGAACCACCGGACCGGGCGAATGCCTGCTCGGCAAGACGTGGGGCTACGACGACAAAGGGCGTGTGGGTGTCGGACGGCTGCTCCGGCGAGTTCATGACGGGCCAGCCACCGGGTGCAGCGGTGCCGCCGGTCGCAGCCCCGGCTCCGGCGACGCCGCATGTGCCCATTGAAGAGTGGGGAGATTTTGCCCCTGGCAATGGGTTCCTCGTCGGAAGGAGCCGGGCCGGCGAGTTGTCAATCAGCGCCTACGCGCTCCTGCGCTACGTCAACCAGATGCCGGGCGAGCAGACGTTCACCGATCACCTTGGTAACGAGCGCACGGTCGATGGCCGGAATGACATCTACCCGCACCGCGTGATGGTGTTCCTCAAGGGCTGGCTCGGGAACGAGAAATTGATTTACGCGCTCACCCTCTGGACGGTCGCCACGACCGACCAGCGCGCCCTGTTCGGCAACATCGGCTATCAGTTCAGTCGCAAGTTCAGTCTCTACGGCGGCCTGAATGGCAATCCCGGTACGCGCTCCCTCCAGGGGTCGCACCCCTACTGGCTCGGGCACGATCGGGTGATGGCCGACGAGTTCTTTCGGCCGTATTTCGGCTCGGGTATCTGGGCCCAGGGCGAGGTGACGCCAGGGCTCTGGTACAACGCCGTAATGACGAACAACAACAGCTCGCTCGGGGTGAAGTCGAGCCAGCTGGACCGGACGTTTTCGTGGGGCGCGTCCACATGGTGGATGCCGACGACCAAGGAGTTCGGCCCGCGCGGCGGCTACGGCGACTGGGAGCAACACGAAAAGTTGGCAACCCGCCTCGGCCTCTCCTGGACGTGGAGTCCCGAGCAGCGATTTGGCAACTCGACTACGAACGCTCCGGAGAACACCACCATCAGGCTGGTCGATAGCGTGAATGTCTTCGAGACCGGCGCGCTGGCAGACGGCGTCACCGTGGAGAACGTGGACTACCGCATCATCTCGATCGATGCCGGCATGAAGTACCGCGGCATCTTCCTGCAGACCGAGATCTACAACCGTTGGCTCAACGACTTCGATGCTGACGGTCTGCTGCCGGTGGCGGAGATCCACGACAGCGGGTTCTATGTGCAGGCCGCCTTCTATCCCGTGCCCAAGAAACTCGAGCTCTACGGGATCACCTCACAGATCTTCGGTGACAAGAGCGCCGGGTTCGACAACAGCCACGAGTATGGCGGCGGCATGAACTTCTACCCATTCGACACGCGCAACCACCGGCTCAACGTGCAGGCGACCTACGTGGATCGCTCGCCGGTCAGCAGCGCGTTCGGCTATTACGTCGGCGGGCTCAAGGGGACCAGCTTGTCGACAGCGTTCTCGATCTTCTTCTAATGAAACCGGAGTGACATCATGACGGTGCACGACGACGTGGGACGCAGGGTGCGGATCGCGGGCGCGCTCGCGCTCCTGCTGGCGGTCGGCCTGGCGGCGATCCCCCCGGCACGCGCCGCGGACGCTGGACGAGATGATCAGGGCGGCGCGGCGCCGCAGTTTCACGATTCGCACTTTCACCTGACCAACTACATCCAGGAAGGCATCGACGTCCGCCGGTTTCTGGAGATCATGGGGACCCGCGTCGGCCGCTCGACGCTGTTCGGCATCCCGGTCCAGCAGCAGTGGTCCTACGCCAACTCGGCCGACTACGCGCCCACGTATTACCTGCACAGCGACGCCCCGCTCTACTACTACTCGTTCACCGACGCCTACATCGCCAGCGTCTACCGCGCGCTGCCGAAGGACCAGCAGGCGCGCCTCGACCCGATGATCACCGGCTTCAACCCGGCCGACATGTACGGCGTGGAGCACATCAAGCGGGTCCTGCGCACCTTTCCCGGCGTGTTCAGCGGCATCGGCGAGTTCAGCATTCACAAGGAATTCGTCTCGTCGAAGATCGCGGGCGAGACGGCCAGCCTGATCAACCCCGCGCTCGATCGCATCCTGGATTTCGCGGGAGAGGCCGGCCTGGCGGTGATCCTGCACAACGACATCGACATGCCGTTCGCCAAGGCAGATGCGGAGCCGGTCTACCTGGCCCAGTCCAAGGCGCTGTTCAGGCGCCATCCGAAGACGACGATCATCTGGGCCCACACCGGCCTGGGCCGCGTCGTGCACCCGGCGGAAGTGACGGCCAACGCGGCCGAGCGGTCGCCCGCGCCACGTGGAAACCCTGGAGGCCATGTTGACCGACCCGGCTCTCAGTCACCTGAGCTTCGATATCTCGTGGGACGAGGTGGCCAAGTACGCGGTGTCGTCTCCCGAAGCTGTCGGGCGCGTCGCCGCCCTGCTCAACAAGTACCCGGACCGCTTCCTGTTCGGCACCGACACCGTGGCCCCGGCAGGCCCGGCTCCGTACTTCGCGGTGTTCGAGATGTGGGCGCCGGTGTTCCAGCAGCTCACGCCGGAGACCAGCCGCAAGGTGCGGCTGGAAAACTACGAGCGAGTCTTCGATGACGCGCGTCGCAGGGTGCGGGCTTGGGAGAGAGCCAATGCAAGAGGCGATCGGTGAGGCGACACCCCCACAGGTGCGAGACACATTCCAAAGGAGTAACGTCGTGAGAACATTCATCGGGCTGGCCGTGTTGGCGGTCTTGCTCATCGGCCCGGCCATGGTGGCGGCGCAGCAGCCCGTCAGCCGGACCGAAGAGATAAGTGCGACCTTCACCATCGAGGCTATCGACCATTCGGCGCGCGTCGTGACCCTGCGGAACAAAGCGGGTCTCCTCGAAGAGGTGTACTGCGGTCCCGAGGTGCAGCGCTTCGACTCGCTCAAGGTCGGCGACACGGTCACCTTCCGCTACTTCGAGACGGTCGTGACCGGTCTGAGCAAACCCGGCGCCGCGGCGACGCCGTCGACCACGGTCACCCGCACGGCAGGCGCACCGGGAGGCAGCATCGCCCGCCAGACCGCCGCCACCTTCACCATCGAGACGATCGATCCGAAGGCCGCTGAGGTGACCGTCCGGACCGCGGCCGGCGGCCGCTCGGTATTCAAGGTCCAGGACGTCAAGAACCTCGAGGGCTACAAGGCCGGTGATCAGGTGACCCTCACCTACACTCGCGGCCTTGCGGTCAGCGTGACCCCGCCGCAGGCGGCCGAGCCGAAGCCCAGCATGGAGGTCTACGGTTTCGCCATGATGGACATCGGCCACGACTTCAAGCAGGTCGACCCCGACTGGTTCGACACGCTGCGCGCCACGAAGCTGCCGTCCTACGAGAACCAGTTCGGCGAGGACAACCGCAACTTCGCCGGGGTCCGGCAGTCGCGCCTCGGCGTCCGGACCTCGTCGCCGACCGCGATGGGCGAGCTGAAGACGCAGTTCGAGTTCGAGCTCATGGGCACCGGTGACGACACCGGGCAGACGACCTTCCGGTTGCGCCACGCCTACGGCGAGCTCGGCGCGTTCGGGGCGGGCCAGTACTGGAGCCCGTTCATGGACATCGACATCTTCCCCAACACGATCGAGTACTGGGGCCCGACGGGCATGGTGCTGTTCCGCAACGTGCAGGTGCGCTGGATGCCGGTGAAGAACGACGAACAGTCAGCTGACGTTGGCGCTCGAGCGGCCGGGCGCGAGCAACGACACCGGCCGGCTCACCAACCGCGTCGAACTGGAGGACGTGACGGCACGCTTTCCGCTGCCCGACTTCTCCGGGCACTACCGGATGATGGGCGACTGGGGCCACGCGCAGGTGGCCGGCATCGTGCGCAAGTTCAGCTGGGACGACAACAACGACGACCAGTACGACCTGAGCGGGAGCGAGATGGGGTGGGGCATCAACCTCACGTCGGCACTGAAGGTCACCGACGGCGACACCCTGCGGCTGGGGCTGGTCTACGGCGCCGGCATCCAGAACTACATGAACGACTCGCCGGTGGACGCCGGCATCGTCCGTCAACCCGGCAACGCGCTCACGCCGGTGACCGCCGAGGCCATTCCGCTGCTGGGCATCACGGCGTTCGTCGATCACGCGTGGAGCAGCCGCTGGAGCAGCTCCGTCGGCTACTCGATGCAGGACAACGACAATCGCGAAGGGTCGAACCCCGATGCCTTCCGCCGCGGCCACTATGCCGTCGGCAACCTGCTGTTCACGCCGGTGCCCAACGTGATGGCTGGCGGCGAGCTGCAGTGGGCCCGCCGCGAGAACTACCTCGATGGCTTCACGTCGGACGGCTTCAAGATCCAGTTCTCGTTCAAGTACAACTTCTCGGCCAGAATCGGAGGAAACTAGTCATGAAGATCATCACCCGCGCACTCATCGGCGTGGCCCTGTTCGGGGCCGTCGTCGGCTTCTCGGGCAACGGTCTCGGCGCGCAGGCGGTGGCGACGTGCAGAAGGCCGTCGACGCCGCCTACGCGAAGTACAAGGGCCTGCAGGAGGGCAAGAACGCCGATTACATTCCGGCGCTCGCCAAGGTGGACCCGAACCTGTTCGGCATCGCCGTGGTGACCGCCGGACGGCAAGGTCTACACCGCCGGCGACGTCAAGACCGAGGTCTCGATCCAGTCGATCTCGAAGGTGTTCACGATGGCGCAGGTCATCCAGGAGCAGGGCCTCGACGCGATCGCGAACCGGATCGGCGTTGACGCCACCGGCGCCCGCTTCAACTCGATCATCGCCATCGAAGGCGTGCGCACGGTGGTCGGCACCGGCGCGCCGGAAATGAACCCGCTGGTCAACCCGGGCGCCATCTCCGCCACCAGCATGGTCAAGGGCGCGAGCGCCGACGAGGTGTGGAAGAAGATCATCGGCTTCCACAACGACGCGGCCGGCCGAAACCTCAGCGTCATCCAGGACGTCTACAAGTCCGAGTCCGACACCAACCAGCGCAATCAGGCGATCGGGGCGCTGATGCTGGCCTACGGCTACATCAAGGACAACTGGCAGCAGGCGGTCGATCTCTACACGCGGCAGTGCTCGATCGGCGTCAACGCGAAGGACCTCGCGATGATGGCGGCGACGCTGGCCGACCGGCGGCAAGAATCCGGTGACCGGCAAGCAGGTGATGGACGCCGCCAAGGTGCCCGGCGTGCTGGCGGTGATGGCCACGGCCGGGCTCTACGACGACTCGGGCAAGTGGCTCTATCAAGACCGGGCTGCCCGGCAAGAGCGGGGTCGGCGGCGGCATCATCGCCGTGTCTCCCGGCAAGTTCGGCATCGCCGTCGTCTCGCCGCCGCTCGACGACGCCGGCAACAGCGTCCGCGCGCAGCGCGCGATTGCCGACATCTCGAACGCGCTCGGCGGCAATCCGTACGCGGCACGACCGCGTTAGCTCTGCAATTGTGGGAATGATTGTCGTTTCCTATCCTGGAGGTTCGAGTGATGTTGAAGCGAGCATTGGCGATGGCCGCTGATGGCTGTCCTGGTAGCGGTGGGTCCCGCGTCGGCTCAGAAGGTGGAAGTCAGCGGCCTGTTCGGCTGGACGCTGTCCGACGGCGTGGAAGGCGATGCGGTCCTGGCCGGTGACGGTAACCTGTACGACACGGTTGACCTGAAGGACTCGGCGTCCTGGGGGCTGGCGGTCGGCTTCAACGCCACCGACAACGTCGAGGTCGGGTTCCTGTTCGGCCAGCAGATGAGCACGCTCGAGATCAGCGGCACCGCGACGCGCGAAGTCGGCGACGTGAACATCAACACCTATCACCCCTACGTCGCCTACAACGCCGGCGCGCCAGACGCCCGCGTGCGGCCCTATTTCCTGATCGGCTTCGGCGCCACCAACTACAGCAACGTCGAGTTCACCCGCGCCAACGGTCAGGCCGGCGAGACCGGCAGCGAGACGCAGTTCTCGACGACGTGGGGCGCGGGCGTGAAGGTCTACGGCGGGTCGAACGTCGGCTTCCGCGCCGGCCTCCACTGGACGCCCACCTACATCAAGTCCGACTCCGAGGGCTGGTGGTGCGATCCCTACTGGGGCTGCTACACGGTGGCCGATGCGAAGTATGCTAACCAGTTCCAGTTCAACGGCGGCGTAGTCATTCGGTTCTGAGGAGGCCATATCCATGACTTCACGATTCATCGGACTCATCGTCTCGTCGGTGGCGGTGACGGCCCTGCTGATCGGGCAGCCCGGCCGCGGCGCAGAAGCCCGTGAGCGCCGCCGAGGTGATCACGGAGACCTTCACCATCGAGGCCATCGACAGCACGGCCCGCATGGTGACGCTGAAGGACAAGGACGGCAACATCGAGGATCTGTTCTGCGGTCCCGAGGTGCAGCGCTTCGATGCCCTGAAGGTCGGCGACACGGTCACCTTCCGCTACTACGAGTCGGTGGTGTCGGCGCTTCGCCGCCCGGGCGCGACCGCGCGCCCGGCCGAATCGTCCGGCGGTGACGCGCGATCCCCGGCAGCAAGCCGGGCGGCACCGCGTCGACGCAGGTCACACGCGACCGTCACGATTCAGGCGATCGATGCCAAGGTGCCCTCGGTCACCGTGAAGACGGACAAGGGCCGGCAGATGTCCTTCCGGGTTCAGGACGCGAAGAACCTGGAAGGCTACAAGGTCGGCGACACCGTCGAAGTAACCTATACCCAGGCGCTGGCGGTCAGCGTCGAGCCGGCCAAGAAGTAGCGGGGCAGCAACGGAGCACGACTGTGCCGGCCCAGCCGGGCTCGGCAGGATGGAACGACCCATGCGCATCACCTCATATCGTTCACCCCGCGTCGCCGCGCTCGCTCGCGCTGGCGCTGGCCATTCCGCCGGGCTCGCTGGTCCGGGCACAGAGCAAACCCGGGGTGCCGCCGGCGGTCGCCGCGACGCAGGCGGCCTGCCGCCCGGCACCAACGCCGACACCGGCTGGCCGCGGACCGTCACGCTGCCTCATGGCACTGCCATCTGGTATCAGCCGCAGATCGAGAGCTGGGCGAACCAGAAGGAGATCGTGGCGTGGTCGGCGGTGGCCTACACGCCGACCGGCGCCAAGGAACCGGCGCTCGGCACGATCAAGATCGAAGGGCCGACGAAGGTGGCCGTGGACGACCGCGTCGTCACCTTCGACATGCGGATCAGCGAGTACAACTTCAAGACGCTGTCGCCCGACCAGGTGAAGACCCTGGTCGCCGACGTGCACGGCGCTGCCCGCCCGCCAGCGCGTCCTCGACCTCGACCGCGTGCTGGCGTACGTGGCCGACAGCCCGCTGGCGGTGAAGAACGTCGAGGGGATCAAGGCCGATCCGCCGAAGGTGTTCTCGGCGCCGGCGCCCGCGGCCCTCATCAACCTCGACGGCGACCCGATCTGGAGCCCGATCAAGGACGTGGACCTGCGCTACGCGGTCAACACCAACTGGGATCTGTTCGAGCACACGCCGACCAAGACGTTCTACGCGCGCTACAACGACATCGTGGCTGCAGGCGACGGCGGTGACGGGACCGTGGACGGCCGTCATCGGGCAAGCTGCCCGACAGCTTCTCGAAGCTGCCGGCCGACGACAACTGGAAGGACGTGAAGGCGGCCGTGCCCGGCAAGAAGCTCTCGTCGAAGACGATGCCGAAGGTGTTCGTCAGCACCGACGCCGGCGGAGCTGATCGTGCTCGAGGGCGCCGATCAGCTACCTGGCGGTCGAGGGCGCGCCCACGCTGCTGTGGGTGAACAACACCGAGAGCGACCTGTTCCGCATGGGCCGGAACGGCGACTTCTACTTCCTCGTCGCCGGCCGCTGGTTCAAGGCGGCGAGCCTCGACGGTCCGTGGACGTTCGCGACGCCGACGCTGCCCGCGGACTTCAAGCAGATCCCGGTGGAGCATCCGCGCTCGCGCGTCCTGGCGTCGGTGCCCGGCACGCCGCAGGCCACCGAGGCGGTGCTGCTGGCGACGATTCCGCAGGACCGCGCGCGTCAACAAGAAGGAGCTGAAGGCGCCGGACGTCGTCGTATGCCGGCGGCAAGCCCGAGCTGAAGCCGATCGATGGCACCAAGGGCGTGCAGCAGGCGGTGAACACCGACAAGGACATCGTCAAGTACGGCGATCTCTACTACATGTGCTTCCAGGGCGTGTGGTTCGTGTCGCGCGCGGCCGAGGGGCCGTGGGAAGTGGCCTCGAACATCCCGCAGGAGATCTACACCATCCCCGCGAGCTCGCCGGTGCACCACGTCACCTACGTCACCGTGGAAGACGATGACGACAACGACGAGTGGGTGACCTTCGCGTATGTCGCGGCGTATACCGGGCTGATGATCGGCTGGGGCTGCGCGGTGTGGGGCAGCGGCTGGTACTACCCGCCGTACGGGTTCTACGGCGGCTACTATCCCGATCTACTACCCGTATCCGCACACCTACGGCATGGGCGCCTGGTACAACCCCTACACCGGCGGCTACGGCCGCGGCGCGGCGGTCTACGGCCCGTACGGCGGCGTCGGCATGGGCGCGTCCTACAACCCGCGGACCGGCACCTACGCGCGCGGCGCGGCGGCCTACGGCCCGTACGGATCGCGCGCCGCCGGCCAGGCCTACAACCCGCGCACCGGCACCTACGCGCAGACGCGGCAGGGCTCGAACGTCTACGGCAACTGGGGCAGCAGCTCCGTGCAGCGCGGCGACAACTGGGCGCAGACCGCGCACCGCGAGAACTACCGGACGGGCACGAACACCGGCGCGGTCCGGACCAGCGAAGGTGGCGCCGCCGTCGCGCGCACGGGGCCGGGTGGCAGCACCGGAGGCGTGGCCCGAACCGCAGGGCGGCGACGTCTACGCCGGCAAGGACGGCAACGTCTATCAGCGGAACGAAGGTGGCGGCTGGGAGCAGAGCAACGGTTCCGGCGGCTGGAGCAGCGTCGATCGTGAGCAGGCGGGCGCTCAGGCGCGCGACCGGGCGGCGACCGGCGGAGCCACGGCCGGCACCACGGCCGCCGGCACGCGGGATCGCGCCGCCACCAGCGGCGCGACCGGCCAGCTCGAACGCGACAGCAGCGCGCGGACCTCGGGCAACACCCGCACGGCCGATCGCAGCGGCTGGCAGTCGAGCGGCGCGACGCGCTCCGGCGCCGGCAGCTACGGCGGATCTCGCGGCGGCGGGGCGGCGGCGGTCGCCGGCGCTGGAGACTGAAGGCAAAAGGCAAAAGGCAAAAGGCACGAAGGCACAGACGAGAGAAAGGACGCCAGGCATGAAGAAGCTGTTGACGACCACGATGGCCACGGCACTCCTCACACTTGGCGTGATGGCGGGCGTCGTCGCGCAGGGACAGCCGTCACAGGAGCCGAGCGCCACCGACAAGGTGCGCATCACCGGCTGGGCGCTCAACATGAGCAACATCGCCACGGGCGCCAACCAGACCATCCAGATCGACATCGACGGCTGGTCGAACCCCTCGCAGCGGCAGCACCTGATCAACACCTTCATGGAGAAGAAGCAGGACGGCCTGGTCCGCGAGCTCGAGAAGCAGCCGGATCTCGGCAAGTTCCGCTTCCCCGGCTACATGGGCCCCGATCCCAACAACGTGATGCGGCTCGGCACCGACATCCGCTACGCGATGAGCTTCCCGATGGAGAACGGCGGCCGCCGCATCGTCGTCATCACGCCGCGGGTGATCGGCTTCCAGGAAGCGCGCAACCAGCCGCGCACGGTGGACTATCCCTTCTCGCTGTTCGAGATGCGCTTCGACAAGAGCGGCAAGGGTGAGGGACGCCTCGCCTACGCCACCCAGATCTCGTTCGACAAGAAGAAGAACTCGATCGAAATCGAGAACTACTCCAGCGAGCCGGTGCGGCTGAACGAGCTGAAGCTGGAAGCCAAGAAGTAGGCGGCAATTGCGTCCAGGCGGAGCGAGGTCATGGTGCGAGCAAGGCAGATCTGCTGCGTGGCGGCGTTGGTCGCGTTCGCCGCCATCCACGTCGCCGCGCAGGCGGTCTACGAATCGGCCCCGAAGACGCTGACCGCAACGATCGCCGTCATCGAGAAGGACAGCCGCGTCGTCACGCTGAAGACCGCGGCCGGCAGCTGGCTGCACGTGCGGGCGCCCGACGAGATGGAGGGCTTCAACACGCTGAAGGTCGGGGACGTGGTGACGGCCACCTACTTCGAGGCGATTGCCGTGCGGCTGCGCAAGCCCGACGATCCGTTGCCACCCGCCGCGCCCACGACCATCGTCAAACGCAAGGACGACACCCCTGGCTCCAGGACGATGAAGGAGCAGTCGATCCGGGCCACCGTCAAGACGGTCGATCAGGCGTCGTCGTCGTTGACCGTGACCACGACGGCGGGTGAGGAGCGCTCGCTGACGGTGACCGACCCGGCGCAACTGAAGGCCATCAAAGCCGGGGACACCGTCGACGTCACGTACTACGAGTCGCTGCTGGTCAGCGTCGCTCGTCCGAAGAAGATAGTCGCGAGGGTCGCGTCGGGCTAGCTCTCGTCGTCCAGGTCGTCGTCGCTCTCGAGGTCCGGCTCGACCTCCTCGGGCGGGGGACCGAACAGGTGCTCCCGCATCTCGAGCGGCGTGACCGCCATCAGCACATCTTCCAGGTCCTTCGGCAATGGCGCCGATGAACGACAGCCGCTCGCCGGTGCGTCGGGTGCGTGAACGCCAGCCGCTCGGCGTGCAGGAACGGCCGCGTCAGCCGCTGCACCGCCCGGAACTGCGCCGGCACGCGCCGGTGCACGCCGCCGTAGAGCGCGTCGCCGACAATCGGGTGCCCGATGGCGTTCAGGTGCACGCGGATCTGGTGCGTGCGCCCGGTGGCGATGGTCACCCGCAGCAGGGTCAGCCCGCGCAGGTCCCGGGCCCAGGTGACGCGCGTCACGGCCTCCGCGCGCGTGCGAGGCGCGCGTGGACATCTTCTGACGGTTCTTCGGGTCGCGGCCGATCGACGCTTCGATGCGCTTGCGCTGCTGCACCAGCCCCCACACCAGCGCGACGTATTCCTTCTCGATCTCGCGATCGTGGAACTGCCGCGACAGCTCGCGATGGCGATGTCGTTCTTGGCCACCACCATCACGCCGCTGGTGCCCTTGTCGAGCCGATGGACGATGCCCGGCCGGGCCTCGCCGCCGATGCCGCTGAGGTCCTTCACGTGATGCAGCAGCGCGTTGACCAGCGTGCCGTCGGGGTTCCCGGCCGCGGGATGCACGACCATGCCGGCCGGCTTGTTCACCACCACCAGGTCGTCATCGTCGAAGAGGATCTCGAGCGGCAGGTCCTGGGCGGCGGGCGTGGCCGCCACCGTGTCGGGCAGCGTGAGGGCGATCTCGTCGCCCTCGCGCAGCTGGACGTTGGCCTTGGTCACCTTGACGCGCGCGACGACCACCTGGCCGTCGTCGATCAGGCGCTGGATCTGGGAGCGGGAGTAGTTCGGTACCTCGCCGGCGAGGATAGCGGTCGAGCCGCTCGCCGGCCGAGTCCGGCGGAACCACGAAGTTCAGGTGCGTCACGCGAAACGCGGCTTTCGCGGGCCGCGCGGCATCTCGGGAGCGGCCGGCTGCTCGGGCCTGCCCAGATACCACAGCATGAACAGGCTGAGCGGCGCCAGCACCAGCGAGATGGCCTGTGACGTCGAGACCACGTCGAACACCAGGCCGCGGTCGTCGCCGCGGTAGAACTCGATGATGAAGCGCGAGACCGCGTAGAGCAGCACGAACATCCAGAACGTGCGGCCCGGGAAGGCGCGGCCCGCGGCGCTCGAACGCCATCAGCAGCAGGAAGATCACCAGGCCCGCCGCCGACTCGTAGATCTGCGTCGGGTGCAGCGGCACGTTGAGCGGCGTGCCGACGTTGAGGCTGGCCGCGGGATCGGTGAACGTGATCGCCCAGCGCCACGTCGGTCGGCCGGCCGTAGCAGCAGCCCGCCATCAGGCAGCCGAGGCGCCCGACCATGTAGCCGAGGGCGATGCCCGGGCGCGAACAGGTCGCCGGACGTCCACAGCGGCAGCTTGTGCTTCCGCAGCTGGTAGATGCACACCACGACCGCGGCGATCAGGCCGCCGTAGAACACGCCGCCCGAGCGGAGCAGCGACATGAACTCGGCCCAGCTGCTGGTGAAGTGCTCGAAATCGACGATGAACAGCAGCGCCTTGGCGCCGACCAGGGCCGCGATGATGACCCAGATGCCGAGGTCGAGCACGCGGTTGCCGTCGAGGCCGGCGGCGTTGGCGCGGCGGACCGCCATGCCGAGGCCGATCAGGTAGGCGGCGGCCAGCAGCACGCCGTAGGAGTAGATGGTGAGCGGTCCGAGACTAAACAGAATTGGATGCACGGCGGCCCAGCCCCAGAATATCGAGAATCATGCAACCGACGCCAAGCGTGATGGCGGCATCCGCGACGTTGAACGCCCAGAAGTGCCAGCCGTTCCAGTAGGCGTCGACGAAATCCAGCACGTAGCCCGCGGTCGCCCGGTCGATCAGGTTGCCCACGGCCCCGCCGACGACGCCCGCGATGCCGATGCGGGCCACGACGTCGGTCAGCGGCACGCTGATCGCGTACCAGCCGACGCCGCCGAGGGCGGCCAGCGCCACCATCGACATCACCACCGTCTTGAAGGCGAAGTCCACGCCGTTCATCATGCCGAACGCCGCGCCGGTGTTGTGGACCCGCGTCAGGTCCAGGAAGCCGGGAATCACCTCGACGCTATCGTGCAGCGCCAGGGCGTTCCGCACCAGCATCTTGGTGATCTGATCCAGCACGACCACGACCAGGACGATGCGCCAGTTCGAGGCGGCGCTCGCGCAGCATCCTCATCAATGCCGGACCGCCGGCGCCAGCGCCTCGACGCAGCGCGGAGCACAGCCCCGCGACCGCCGGATCGGCGCTGACTTCGGGCACGAAGCGCCAGCACCGCTCGCACTTGATGCCGTCCGCCTTCTCGACGTGCACGATCGGCGTGCCGGGTCGGAGCCTGCCGGCCTCGGTGCCGCCGGCCGCCAGCTCCACCTGCGACACGCCGAACAGCGTGGGCAGGAAGTCCTGGTACTCCGCCGAGCAGCGTGGCATCGTCGCCGCGAGGCCTCGATGCGCACGCGCGCCGAGAGGTTGGCCTTGATGAGCTGCTCCTGCCGCTTCTGTTCGAGCGCGAGGTTCACCAGGTTGCGGACGGTCGCCAGGCGCTCCCAGCGTTCCAGCAGCGTCGGGATCGCGGTGGGCCGTCACTTCGTCGCCCATCGGGAACAGCGCCATGTGCACCGACGGCACGCGCTCGCCCGGCAGCGCCCGCCACAACTCGTCCATCGTCACGGAGAGGATGGGCGCCAGCAGGCGCGCCAGGCCGTCGACGACGGTGAACATCGCGGTCTGGCCCGAACGGCGCGCCACGGACGCCGCGCCGAAGGTGTACATGCGGTCCTTGGTGACGTCGACGTAGAACGCGCTCAGGTCGTTGGTGATGAACGTGTTCGCCGCCTGGAAGATGCCGGGGTAGTCGTAGTCGTCGTAGGCGGTGACGATCTTCTCGGCGCACTCCGCGTACTTCGCCAGCACCCAGCGGTCGATCTCGAGCAGATCGGCGTTCGGCACCGCGTCGGTGGCGGGATTGAAGTCGTAGAGGTTGGCGACCAGCACGCGGATGACGTTCCGGAACTTGCGATACGCCTCCACGGTGCGGGCGAGGATCTCCTTGCCGAGGCGGATGTCCTCGCGGTAGTCGACCATCGACACCCACAGGCGGATGATCTCGGCGCCGCTCTGCTTGATCACGTCCTGCGGGCGCGATGAAGTTGCCGAGCGGACTTCGACATCTTGCGTCCGTGCTCGTCGACGACGAAGCCGTGCGTCAGCACCTGGTCGAAGGGCGCGCGGCCGCGGGTGCCGATGCCCACGAGCAGCGAGCTGTGGAACCAGCCGCGATGCTGGTCGCTGCCTTCGAGGTAGATGTCCGCCGGCCAGCGATGGTCCTCGCGGAAGGGCAGCACCGCCTCGTGGCTCGAGCCCGAGTCGAACCAGACGTCGAGGATGTTGTTCTCGCGCTCGAACGCGGTGCCGCCGCACGACGGGCAGGCCAGCCCCTCCGGCACGAACTCCTCGAGCGGGCGTTCGTACCAGGCGTCGGCGCCGTACTCGTCGAAGACTCCCGCGGCCTTCTCCACGAGGGCCGAGGTGAGCACCGCCGTGCCGCACTTGGTGCAGTCCATCGCGGGATCGGCACGCCCCAGGCGCGCTGGCGCGAGATGCACCAGTCGGGGCGGTTGGCGATCATGCCCTCGATGCGCGCCTGGCCCCACGACGGGATCCAGCGCACGCGCCCGCGGATCTCCTGCAGCGCCCGGGCCCGGAGGTCGTGCGACTCCATGGCGATGAACCACTGCGCCGTGGCCAGGAAGATCACCGGGTTGTGGCAGCGCCAGCAGTGCGGGTACGAGTGGTCGTAGTCCTCGCGGTGCCACAGGCGGCCGCGCTCGCGCAGCGCCTCTTCGACCTTCGGATTGGCGTCGTACACCTGCAGCCCGGCGAACAGCGGCACACGTCTCGACGAAGTGCCCGCCGGCGTCGAGCGGCGCGAGGATCTCGAGGCCGTACTTGACGCCGGTCTTGTAGTCGTCCGCGCCGTGGCCAGGCGCCGTGTGCACGGCGCCCGGTGCCGGCCTCGAGCGTCACGTAGTCGGCCAGCACGGCCAGCGAATCGCGATCGTAGAGCGGATGGCGGAACACGAGCCGCTCCATCACCGCGCCGTCGAACACCGACCAGGGGCTCACCGAAGCGTGCGCCCGGTCTTGCCGGCCACCGCTCTCGGCCAGGTCCTTCGCGACGATGACGACCGTGCCGCCGACGTCGTAGGCGCCGTACTGGAACTCCGGGTGGAACGCGATCGCCAGGTTCGACGGGATGGTCCAGGGCGTCGTCGTCCAGATGAGCACCGACACCTGCTTGCCCGGCCAGCGCCGGCAGGCGCTTCGCCAGCTCGGGCGCGCTGGCATCGCTCAGCGGGAACTCGACGTAGATCGACGGCGAGGTGTGCGGCTCGTACTCCACCTCGGCTTCGGCCAGCGCGGTGCGGCAGTGCGTGCACCAGTGCACGGGCTTCTTGCCCTTGTAGACCATGTCCTGCTCGACGAACCGGCCGAGCGCGCGGACGATGGCGGCCTGGTAGCGGAACGCCATGGTCTTGTAGGGGTCGTCCCACAGGCCGATGATGCCGAGGCGCTTGAAGTCGCGGCGCTGGATGTCGACGTACTTCTCGGCGTAGGCGCGGCAGGCGCGGCGGAAGTCCGCCGTGCTCATCTGCCGCTTCTTCGGGCCGAGCTCGCGGTCGACCTTCAGCTCGATGGGCAGGCCGTGGCAGTCCCAGCCCGGCAGGTAGGGGGCATCGAACCCCGCCATGTTGTGGGACTTGACGACCAGATCCTTCAGGATCTTGTTGAGCGCCGTGCCGATGTGGATCTCGCCGTTGGCGTACGGAGGCCCGTCGTGCAGAAGGAAGAGCTTGGCCCCCTTCCGCGCCTCGCGAATCTGCCCGTAGAGGTCCATCGCGTCCCAGCGGGCGATGGTCTCCGGCTCGGACGTCTGGAGATTGGCCTTCATCGAGAAGGCCGTGCGCGGCAGATTACAGGTGTCCTTCCACTCAGCCATGGCGATTTGACTATTGTAATGTGAGGACGATGCCACCACAGGTTCAGGAATTCCGGCTCGATAACGGTTTGAAGGTGCTGATCCAGGAAGTGCACACCGCGCCGCTGGCGTCGGTCTGGTGCTGGTACCGCGTCGGCTCCCGCGACGAGGGCCCGGGCGTCACCGGGGTCTCGCACTGGGTGGAGCACATGAACTTCAAGGGCACCACCAACATCCCTCGCGACCAGGTGAAGGGGATCATCGAGCAGTTCGGCGGCAGCTGGAACGGCTACACCTGGATCGACCAGACCACCTATCTCGAGACCGCGACCACCGAGGCGCTCGATCGGATGCTGTTCATCGAGGCCGAGCGGATGGACAAGTGCCTGTACGAGCCGGCGGAGTGCGATTCGGAGCGCACCGTCATCATCTCGGAGCTGCAGGGCGGAGAGAACGACCCCGAGCAGCTGCTCGACATGGAGGTGACGGCCACGGCGTTCAAGGTGCACCCGTATCGGCACCCCACCATCGGCTGGCAGTCGGACCTGGAGACCATGACTCGCGAGGACCTGTTCGGGCACTACCGGCGCTACTACCGGCCCTCGAACGCCACGCTGGTCATCGTCGGCGACGTGGACACCGAGGAGGCCCTGGCGAGCGTGCAGCGGCAGTTCGGTGGCATCCCCGGAGGGCCGGCGCCCGAGCGGCGGGCCACCGCGGAGCCGCCGCAGCAGGCGGAACGCCGGGTGACGCTCCGCAAGGAAGGCACCACGGCGTATTTCAAGGCGGCGTACCACTCGCCGGCGTTTCACGACGCGGGATTCTTTCCGCTGCTGGTTGCCGACGCGGTCCTGAGCGGCGGGGCGGGCCTCAACATCTGGTCGAACGGGCGGGTGCCTCGTCCGCAGCGGAGCGCACGGCTCTACCGGGCGCTGGTCGACACCGGGCTGGCCTCGTCGGTGGGCGGCTCGCTGCTGCCGACGGCGCAGCCGTTCCTCTACTCGGTGCAGGCGACGGTGATGGAAGGGAAGTCGCTGGCCGACGTCGAAGCGGCGGTGCTGGCCGAGCTCGATCGGATCGCGAAGGAAGGCATCACCGAAGCGGAGCTCGCGAAGGCGAAAGCCCAGCTCCGCGCGCGCTTCGTGTTCGACATGGACGGCGTGACCGACATCGCCCATCAGCTGGGCTACTTCGAAACCATCGGGTCGTGGAAGGACGCGCTGACGCTGGGTGACCGGCTCGAGGCCGTCACCGCGGACGAGGTGCACGCCGCCGCCCGCACCACCTTCAGTTCCGCCAACCGCACCATCGGCTGGTTCGAACCCGTGGCGGACGCATGCCGCTGACACCGGTCCGGCAGACGCTGCCCAACGGCGTCGTCGTCATCGCCCAGGAGAATCACACGACGGCGGCCGTCTCGCTGGTCGCGGCGATGTCGCGCCGGCGGCTACGACGACGCGCCGCACCGCGAAGGCACCGCGGCCCTGCTGGCGCGCGTGCTCGATCGGGGCACGGCGAGTCGCACGGCCGATCAGATTGCCGACGATCTGGACGGCCGCGGCGCGTCGGTCACCGTGTCCGCGGGCCGCCACCAGATTGCGCGTCTCGGCCACCTGCCTCGCGAACGACTTCGCGCCGGTGCTGGCCATCGTCGCGGACATGCTCGCGCAGCCGGTCTTTCCCGAGCGGGATGTCGCCACGCGGCGCGCCGAGCTGATCACCACCATCCGCCAGGAAGAGGACGACCCGGCCTCGGTGGCCGTGAACCGCCTGGTCCGCGAGCTCTACGGGCCGCACCCCTATGCGCGCATGGTGCGCGGCACCGTGGAGTCGGTGGAGGCGCATCACGCGCGACGACCTCGTGCCGGTTCCACCAGCAGCACTTCACGCCCGGCGCCCTTGTCGTCGTCGTGGTCGGCAGCCTGCCGGTGGAGGCGATGATTGCAGGCGGTGTCCGCGGCGCTTGGGATCGTGGGCGCCGGGCGCGGCGTCACCCGCGCGTCGCGTGCCTGACGCCGACGTGGCCACCGGACGCCGTCTGGTGGACATCCCGATGCCGGACAAGTCGCAGTCGGATGTGGCGTACGGGTTCGTGGGCATCCGCCGATCCGACCCCGGCTACATGGCCGCGTCGGTGATGAACAACGCGCTGGGCCAGTACGCGCTCGGCGGGCGGCTCGGCGACAGCATCCGCGAGCGGCAGGGCATGGCCTACTACGTGTTCAGCTCGCTCGACGCCGGGCTTGGCCCCGGCGCGGTGATGGTGCGGGCGGGCGTGTCCGCCGAGAACGTGGCGCGGACGATTGCCTCGATCGATCAGGAGATCGCGCTGGTCCTCGGCGAGGGGTTCACGGAGAAGGAAATCGCGGAATCCAGGCAGTACCTGGTCGGGTCGCTGCCGCGCCAGCTCGAGACCAACGGCGGCATCGCCTCGTTCCTGCTGAATGCCGAGTTCTACGGCCTGGGACTCGATTACGACCGGCGCCTGCCGGATCTCATCCGCGGCGTGACGCGCGACGCCGCCGATGGAGGCCGGGCGCCGGCTGCTCGATCCCGCCCGCGCGACGGTGGTCGTCGCCGGCCCCGAGGCCGAGCGGTCGTGAGCCGACGCCGGCCGCGTCAGGGCCGTCTTCTTCGACGTCGACTTCACGCTGATCTACCCCGGACCCACGTTTCAGGGCGAGGGCTATCAGCGCGCCTGCCAGGCGCACGGCATCGCCGTCGATCCGCGGCGCTTCGAGGACGCGGTGAAGGCCTCGTCGTTCATCCTGGACGAGGTCGAGGAGCCGCTCTACGACGACGGGCTGTTCATCCACTACACCGCGTCGATCATCGAGCACATGGGCGGCCGCGGTCCCGGAGGTGGTGAAGGCGGCCCGCGATCTCTATCAGGCGTGGGCCGGCAACCATCACTTCGAGCTGTACGACGACGTGGAGCCGGTGCTCCGCGCGCTCGTGGAGCAGGGCTTCATCGTCGGGGCCATCTCCAACAGCCACCGCAGCCTGGACGCGTTCCTGGAGCATTTCTCGCTGCGCGGGCTGATTCACGCCGCATGTGTCGTCCCACGAGCACGGGTACCTGAAGCCGCACCGCAGCATCTTCGACGAGGCGCTGGTCCGGGCCGGGGCCGAGGCCGCGTCCTCGATGATGGTGGGCGACAGCCTGAAGGCGGACGTGCAGGGCGCGCTGGCGGCGGGGATGCGGGCGGTGCTGCTGCGCCGATCCGGCGATGTGCCGGCCGATGTGCCCCCGGAGCGTGCCCGTGATTCACGCGCTGACGGAGCTGGCGGCGCACCTCTGACGGACGGTTTCCGCAAGTCGGGGCGCACCTGACGGCCGAACTGCACTAAATTCTAGAGCGGCATGTCATCGATCTCGATTCGCAACCTGAGCACGTACGAGGAATTCAAGCAGGTGCTGGCCCTGGAGCGCCAGGTGTGGGGGTTCTCGGACCCGTACGACATGGTGCCGCCCGTCGTCTTCACCATCACGGTCAAGCGCGGCGCGATCCTGCTCGGCGCGTTCGACGAGCGGGATCGGATGATCGGCTTCTCTTACTCGCTGGTGGGGATGAAGGCGGGCAAGGTCCTGCAGTGGTCGCACATGACCGGCGTCCTCCCTGAATACCGCGGCGGGCTGGGGCACCGGCTGAAGCTGGCGCAGCGGGAGCGGGCGCTGGCGCTCGGCTACGACCTGATCGAGTGGACCTTCGACCCGCTTCAGGCGATGAACGCGCACCTGAACATGACCAAGCTGGGGTGCGTGGCCGAGGAGTATCACCGCAACGTCTACGGCGAATCGACCAGCGACCTGCACAAGGGGACGCCGACGGATCGGCTGGTGGCGCAGTGGCACATCGCCGAGCCGCACGTGGCGCGGCGGCTCGAAACGGCGCCGGAACTGCGCTTCCGGGCGAAGGATGTGGCCGACGCGCCGCTGGTGAACCGCACGGCCATGGCCGGCGTCTGGCGCACCTGCGCCGAGCATCGACCTGAACCTCGACGTGCGGCGCTTCTGGCTGGAGATTCCCACCGGCTTCACCGACATGCAGCACCACGCGCCGGAGCTGGCGATGCAGTGGCGCATGCACACCCGCGAGATCTTCGAGACCTACTTCAAGCGCGGCTACCGCGTCGTGGACTTCGCCCTCGATCGCGAGGCGGGCTTCGGGCGCTACCTGCTGGCGGCGCCAGACCTGGCGGCCTAGGGAACGGCGGCCGGCAGACGGTAGTCGGCACCGGACCGGACACGGACCCCGGACCGATACCGGTCTTCGCTCACCCCGGCGGCCAGGCGAGGAAGCGGCCGCCCAGCACGTGCATGTGCAGGTGGAACACGGTCTGGCCGGCCTGCGCGTTGCAGTTGACGACGGTGCGGAAGCCGCTGCCGTCGAAGCCGCGTTCCTTGGCAATCGCGGCAGCGCGGCGCATCATCGCGCCGACCAGGGCCTCGTGCTCCGGCGCCAGGTCGTTCACCGTGGCGATGTGCGCCTTCGGGACCACCAGCACGTGCATCGGCGCCTGAGGGTTGATGTCGTTGAAGGCGAGCAACTGGTCGTCTTCGTACACCTTCGCCGCCGGGATCTTGCCCTCGACGATCAGACAGAACAGGCAGGACATGCGTCACATGCTGCCCCAGGTCGGCGCCCACGACAAGACTCGTCGTCGAGGGGGCTTCAAGCGCCGCCGTCGCCGGCTGAAGCCCGAGGTGCTCCTCCAGGGTCAGCGGACGAGCTGAGCGCGAGCCGCTTTCGCGACCCGCGGCACACCCTGCAGGTCGTCGCGGAAGCCGAGGAATGTGAGCGCCCTGGTGCTGTCGATGATCTGTCGCACGGGCTCGGCCTGCCCGAAACCAATCTCCATCAGCAGCAGCCCTTGCGGCGCCAGGGCCATCGACGCGGCATGCACGACGCCGCGAATGGCATCCAGGCCATCCTCCCCTGAGACGAGCGCGGTGACGGGCTCGAAGTCGCGCACCTCGGGTTGGACCTGCGCGTAGTCGCTGAGAGCGACGTAGGGCGGGTTCGAGACGAGGAGATCGACGGGCAGGCTGGCGTCCGCCAGGAATGAACCCATGTGGAACGTGACTTCGGCGCCGAGGCGCCGCTGGTTTTCCCGGGCCGTGTCCAGCGCGTCGGGAGAAATGTCCGTGGCGGCCACCCGCGCGCCCGCCAGCTCCAGCGCCAGGGTGACGGCAATACAGCCGCTGCCGGCGCCGATGTCGAGTACGCGAAATGGCCCGGTGCCCGCGTCACGCCCGCGGCTCCACGCGATCGCCTCTTCGATGATGAACTCGGTTTCCGGCCGCGGGATGAGGACGCCGGGCCGGACGATGAAGTCGCGTCCCCAGAACTCCTGCGTGCCGCGGATGTAGGCCACGGGTTCGCGGTGCAGCCGCCGCTCGATCAAGGCGGTGAATCGCGCCTCGAACCCCTCGGGCGCCTCGTCCGTCGCGCGCGAGACCAGCGTGGCCAGGTCCCACCCCAGCGCGTGCCGCGCCAGCAGGTCGGCGTCCATCGCGGCTTCGACCGCCGGGATGCCGGCCGCCGCCAGCTCCGCGCGCGCGTGCCGGACGATCGCTTGCAAGGTCATCAGATCATCAGATCGTCGCAGATCTACCAGATCACCAGATCACCGAGATCAGATCACCAGATCACCACGTCACGATCGCCAGATCTCACAGCCCCGTTTCCACCGTCGTCACTTCCTTCAGTTTCTCGGCGGTGTAGTGCGTGGTGAGCGCGTCCACGAGCTCGGCGATGTTGCCGTCCATGACCGACGTCAGCTGGTGGGTGGTGAAGTTGACGCGGTGATCGGTGATGCGGCTCTGCGGGAAGTTGTAGGTGCGGATCTTCTCGGAGCGATCGCCGGAGCCGACCTGGCTGCGCCGATCCTTCGAGATGGCGTCCTGCTGCTTCTGCATCTCCATGTCGTAGAGGCGCGAGCGCAGCACCTTCAGGGCCTTCGCCTTGTTCTTGATCTGCGACTTCTCGTCCTGCTGCGAGACGACGATGCCGGATCGGGATGTGGGTGACGCGCACCGCGGAGTAGGTGGTGTTGACGCTCTGGCCGCCGGGTCCGCTCGAGCAGAACGTGTCGATGCGCAGGTCCTTGTCCTGGATCTGGATGTCGATGTCGTCGGCTTCCGGCAGCACCGCCACGGTTGCCGTGGAGGTGTGGATGCGGCCCGAGGCCTCGGTGGCGGGCACGCGCTGCACGCGGTGCACGCCGCTCTCGTATTTCAGGCGGCTGTAGGCGGCCTTGCCGGTGATGCTGACGATCACTTCCTTCAGCCCGCCCTGGCCGGCCTCGCTCATGTTGAGGATCTCGAGCTTCCATCCCTGGCGCTCGGCATAGCGGGTGTACATCCGGTAGAGCTCCGAGGCGAACAGCGCCGCTTCCTCGCCGCCGGTGCCGGCGCGGATTTCGACCAGCACGTTCTTGTCGTCGTTGGGATCCTTCGGGATCAGCAGGATCTTCAGCTCGTCGACGATGCGGCCGCGCTGCGCGTTGAGATCGCTCAGCTCCTCTTCGGCGAGGTCGCGCATCTCCGGATCGCTGCTGCTCTTCATCAGCTCCTCGGCCTGCGCGAGCTCGGCGGAGACGACTCGGTATTCGCGGTACTTCAGCACCAGCGCCTCGATGTCGCTCAACATCTTGGCCTGCTTGCGATACTCGGTCGGATCGTTCTGGACGGTCGAGGTCCCGAGCGACGCCATCAGCTCCTCGTACCGGGTTTCGACCGACGCCAGCTTGTCAAACACGCGTGTTATCCCTGGAAAGACCTAAGACCTACGACCCAAGACCCAAGACCCAAGACCCAAGACTCAAGACTCAAGACGTCATCCCCCCGATACCGGCGGCAGGAACGCCACTTCGTCACCCTCGGCGATCGGGGTGTGAAACTTGGCGTACTCCGCATTGACGGCACACGACAGTGACTGCCGGTAGGCCTCGAACGCCGGATACTCGCGCACCAGCGCCGCCCACACGGCGTCGACCGTGGACTCCGGCGGCACTTCTCGCGATAGCTCGCCGGCCCCGGCCAGGTCGCGCAAGCGGGCGAACAGGCGGACGGTTACGCGCATGCGATCCTCATCGCGTGTTCGCGCGCGTCGGCGTTGTCGGGATCCGCCGTCGCGCCTTCCACCCAGGCGTCGCCGCCCTCGAAGAACTCGTGCTTCCAGATCGGCACGATCTGCTTGATGCGCTCGATCGCGTACCGGTTGGCCGCATAGGCGTCCGCCCGATGCGCCGAGGCCGTGACGATGGCCACGCTGGCCTCGCCGATCTCGAGGCGTCCCGTGCGGTGGTGCACGGCCATCTGCACCGACGGCCAGCGCTCCGCGGCCTCCTGGACGATGCGGTCCAGCGCCTTCAGCGCCAGCGCGTCGTAGGCCTCATAGACGAGATGCGTGACCTGCCGCCCGACGTTGTGGTCACGCACGAGCCCCAGAAAGGCCACGACCGCCCCGTGCCCGGGCCCCTCGACCAGGCGCACGAGCGCCGGCAGGTCGAGCACGGATGCGGTGATGGCTGTTCGCGACGTCATGAGAACACCCGAGTATAGCGGTACGACTTATGTGGCGCGAGCCGCGCCCGGAACCGCGACCTGCGC
Source organism: uncultured Acidobacteriota bacterium (assembly GCA_963721715.1). Taxonomy (GTDB): domain Bacteria; phylum Acidobacteriota; class Vicinamibacteria; order Vicinamibacterales; family UBA2999; genus VFZN01. The sequence continues at coordinate 875,276 of CAVRKI010000002.1, forward strand.
CCGCGGAGGGCCTACCGCCCCTCGCCAAACCGCCAGAAATGATCCAGCGGCTGGTGCCCGCGGCCAAGGGGCAGTCCGTGGCGCATCGCGCCCGCGACGTAGGCCTTGGCATCACCGACCGCGGTCACCAGATCGCATGCCGCGCGCGAGCCCGGCCGCCACCGCCGCCGCCATCGCGCAGCCGGTGCCGTGCGTGTGCGGCCCGGCGATGCGCGACCCGACGAACTCGTGCAGCCGGCCGTCCTCGAACAGGATGTCGACCACGTCCTCGCCGGCCAGGTGGCCGCCCTTCAGCAGCACCGCGCGGCAGCCCAGGGCGGCCAGCCGGTGGGCCGCCTCACGCATCGCCTCGCGCGAGCCGATGGCCATGCCGGTCAGCACCTCGGCCTCGGGAATGTTCGGCGTCACCACCCGCGCCAGGCGCAGCAGCGACGCGCGCACCGCATGCACCGCGTCATCGTCCAGCAGGCGATCGCCGCTCTTGGCCACCATCACCGGGTCCACGACCAGGTTGGGCAGCTCGAGGGCTTCGACCGACGCCGCCACCGCCTCGACGATGGCAGAGGTGGCCAGCATCCCGGTCTTCACCGCATCGCAGCCGATGTCGCTGACCACGGCTTCGATCTGCGCGGTGACGAATTCGGCCGGAATCAGATGCACGCCCGAGACCGCCACCGTGTTCTGGGCGGTCAGCGCGGTGATGGCGGAGGTGCCGTAGACGCCGAACGCGGCAAAGGTCTTGAGGTCGCCCTGGATGCCGGCGCCGCCGCCCGAGTCGGAACCAGCGATTGTCAGCGCCCGCGGCCTGCGGTAGAATCTGTCGTCATGACTGTACGCGCCTCGTCTGCTGTCCTGGTTCCAACGCTCATCGAGCGGATGACCGCTCCCAAGGCTGGCATCCGCGTGCTCGCGGTGCTGTTCGTCACCGCGCTCACCGCCGCGTTGTCGCAGGTCAGCTTCCCGCTGCCGTTCACGCCGGTGCCGTTCACCCTGCAGCCGATGGTGGTGCTGCTCGGCGGCGCGGCCCTGGGCGCGCGTCTGGGCGCGACCAGCCAGATCCTTTATCTCATGCTCGGCGCTGCCGGCCTGCCGGTGTTTGCCTACGCGCCGGAGTTGCCGCAGGGCCTGCTGCGTCTGCTGGGCCCGTCGGGCGGCTACCTGATGGCGTATCCGCTGGCCGCGTTCGTCACCGGCTGGCTGGCCCAGCGCGGCCTGGATCGCCGCGTCGGCACGTCGATCCTCGCGATGGCCGCGGGCCTGGCCATCGTATTCGCTGGCGGCGTGTTGTGGCTGGCCAAGGACCTCGGCGTGGCGCCGGCGCTGGCCGTGGGCCTCTACCCGTTCCTGTTCGTGGACGTGGTGAAGATCGTGTCGTCGGCGACCGTGCTGCCGGCGGCGTGGCGCGTGCTCGACGCCGACCAGGCGCGCTAGCGCGCCTGGTCGCCCGCCGGGCGATCCTGGCGCGCGAAGATCAGGAAGTACTGGTAAGGCAGGAACGTCTCGGACGCCACCAGGCGCAGACCTGCGCGGGCGGCGTCGCTGGTCACCACATCCGGGCTCACGCGCTCGTCGGCATCGGGCCCCGGACCGCCGCCGCCGTTCAGCTTGAAATCGATCACCGCCAATCCGACCCTGCGGCTTCAGCGACTGCGCGATGTTGCTGAGCAGCGTCACGCGGTCGTCGATCTCGTGATAGGCATCCACCAGCAGCACGGCATCCAGGGTGTTGGCGGGCAGGTGCGGATCGCTGCCGCGGCCCATGATCGGGCGGACGTTGACCAGCCCCTCGCGCTGCACGCGGCGTGAGATCGCGCTGAGCATCTCCTGCTGCACGTCCTGCGCGTAGACCAGGCCCTGCGGGCCGACGCGGCGTGCCAGGCGGATGGTGAACCAGCCGCTGCCGGCACCGACGTCAGCCACCACCGAGGCGTCGGCAATGGCCAGCGCATCCATGATGCGATCGGGGCGCTGCCACTGGTCGCGGTCCGGCGCTTCGAGCAGACCGAGATCCTGCGGCGGAAACAGCCGGCCGTGATTGCGCGGTTGCTGAGCCGACACGGTCCACGTGCCGACCGCGCAGAGCGCACAAAGAGCGAGGATTGATCGGGACGACATCGGCCCTGTCCGATTATAGGTCCGCCCCGGGCCGCCCTTCGTGCTGCTGGGCGGCTGGGCGGCTCCTCGGCGGACACTCTCCTGCGATCAGGGGCAGGCCCAAGCCCAAGCCTCAAGGCCCGCGGCGGCTACTCAGATCGCAGCGCGACGGACGGATCCACTCGCGTCGCCTGCCGCGCCGGCAGCCACGTCGCCAGGAGCGCCACGCTGGCCAGCGCGACGATCACCGCGCCATAGGTGAGCGGGTCGAACGGGCTCACCCCGTAGAGCAACGCCGAGAGCAGCCGCATGCCGCCGGCGGCCGCGACGACGCCGACGAGCCACGCCGATGCCGGTGAGCGTGAGGCCGCGCCGCAGGAACATCGACTGCACCTGGTGGCCGCTGGCGCCAATCGCCATGCGGATGCCCACCTCGCGCGTGCGCTGCGAGACGATGTAGGCGATGACGCCGTAGAGGCCGACGAAGCCGAGCAGCAGGGTGACGACGGCGGCAATGCCGATGATCACCAGCGCGAACGAGGTGGAGGCCATCGACTCGTCGTAGATCGCCTGCATGGTCCGCGGCCGCGCCAGCGGCAGGTTGGGATTGACGCCCCACACCGCCTGCTGCACTTCGGCGAGGAAGCCGGCGGTGCGGACCCGCGGCGTGCGGATCGCGTAGCTCATCCAGCGCTGCACGTACAGCGGGCTGTCCCAGAAGTCGTTCATGACCATCGGGAAGTAGGCTGTCGGCGGCGCCGCCTTGGTCACGCCGTCCTCACGCGTGTCGCCAACCACGCCGACGATCTCGCGCCAGGTGTTCTTCGGGCTGTTGCGGATGCGATGGCCGAGCGCGGCGGCGGCGCTGCCGAAGTACTCGCGCGCGAGCGCGTCGCTGAGAATCGTCACCGGACGGCGATTCTGCAGGTCTTCCCAGGTGAAGTCGCGCCCCGCGACGAGCGGTCGCGCCCATCGTGCCGAAGTAGTTCGGCGTCGCCCACTTGTAGCGGCGGATCGGCGGCATCTGCCCTTCGGGCCCGGGCTTGTCCTCCACCCACACCGGATCGTTGCTGTTGATGCCGTCCATGGGCATCGACGAGGCCAGGCCGACGGAGGTGACGCCGGGGATGGCCTCGATGCGGCGGAGGATCTGCTCGTGCGTGGCCGCGGCCTGCAGCGGATCCTTCACCACCGTCTCGGGGATGGCGATGCGCATCGTGAAGATTTCTTCCGGACCCGTGAACCCGGGCTGCACGTTCCGCATCGCCAGGAACGTGCGGATCATCAGGCCCGACGCCACGAGCAGCACGAGTGCCAGCGCCACCTGCGCCACCACCAGCGTGTGACGGGCGCGATGCCGCTCGCGGCCGTCGCTCGAGCCGCGGCCGCCTTCCTTCAGCGTGGTGCTGAGCCGCGGGTTGGCGTACTTCGCGACCGGCAGCAGCCCGAACAGCAACGCCGCCACGGCGGAGGCCACCAGCACGAACGCGATGACGATCGGGTCGATCGCGATCTCGTCCAGACGCGGGAGCTGCGTGGGATTGAGCGCGAGCAGCAGCCGAATGCCACCGTAGGCCAGCGCCAGGCCGAGCAGCCCCGCGCCCGCGCTGAGCGCCGCGGCTTCGGCCAGCAGCGCGCCGACCACCTGTGTGCGGCTGGCGCCAAGCGCTGTCCGGATCGCCAGTTCCTGCTGCCGGCCTTCCGCGCGCACCAGGAACAGGTTCGCGATGTTCGCGCAGGCCACCAGCAGCACGATGCCCACCGCGCCCAGCAGCACCCACAGGATGTTGCCGATGTCACCGACGACGTCGCGCGCCAGCGGACGCAGGTTCGGCGCGATGTGAATCTCGTTGTACATCTCGCGGCTGAATCCCGGCGGCATCGGGAAGTGATCCGGGATGCCCGGCAGCAGCCGCGCGATATCCGCGCTGGCCTGCGCCATTGTCGTTCCGGGCTTCAGCCGGCCGATGGCCTGGTAGCTGAAGTTGCCGACGAAGACCTCGGCGCGGTTGATGCGGAAGGGCAGCACCAGCGCCGGACGCTCGCGCAGGAAGCGGAAGCCCGGCGGCAGCACGCCGATCACCTGGGTCGGCGACCCGTCCACGACCAGCGACTGGCCGATGGCGTTGGGGTCGCCCTCGAACACGCGCTGCCAGAACTCGTGGCTCAGGATCACCGTCTCCGCGCTGCCCGGCGCGTCGTCTTCGGCGGTGAACAGCCGGCCGAGCGCGGGCCGGATGCCCAGCAGCGGCAGCGTGCCGTCGGTGACCGAGAGCGAATCCACCCGCTCGGGCTCGCCGCGCCCCGTGATCGACGAGGCGCCGTCGGACCACATGCCGATGTCCTGGAAGACCCTGGCTTCGCGGTAGGTGAGGTAGGTGGCGGGGGACTGGTTCAGGTCGCCGGCCATGACCCCGGGCGCCAGATGCCAGGCGCCGACCAGTTGCTCCGGGTTGGCGTAGGGCAGCGGCTTCAGCAGCACGCCGTTGACCACGCTGAGGATGAGCGCGTTGGCGCCAATCGCCACCCCGAGCGTGACGAGCGCGGTGAGGCTGAAGATCGGGCTGCCGGCCAGGCGTCGCAGGGCGTGCTTCACGGGTGGGTAGACGATGGCGCGGCGGCGGAAGTTCGCCTAGACTGACGTGATTATGCTCCCGCAGTTCTTCGACTCCGTCCTGCAGCTGATCATCAAGACCTCCACCGATCTTCCGCCGGATGTCCGGGCCGCGGTGAAGAGCGCCCGCGCCACGGAAGAGGCCGGCTCCCGCTCCGCCCAGGCGCTGACCATCGTCGCGCAGAACATCGACCAGGCGGCGGAGGGCGAAGGCGCCATCTGCCAGGACACCGGCATGCCGACCTTCGAGATCAAGACGCCGGTCGGCGCCAACCAGATCTGGATGAAGCAGCAGGTCAAGGCCGCGGTGGCCGAAGCCACCCGCCTCGGCAAGCTGCGCCCGAACTCCGTCGACTCGCTGACCGGCGAGAACTCCGGCAACAACCTCGGCCCGGGCACGCCCGATCCTGCACTTCGAGCAGTGGGAGCGCGACGAGGTTGAAGTGAAGCTGATCCTGAAGGGCGGCGGCTGCGAGAACATGAACGTGCAGTACTCGCTGCCGATGGAGCTGCCGCACCTGGGCCGCGCCGATCGCACGATGGACGGCGTCCGCAAGTGCCTCCTGCACGCGGTGTGGCAGGCGCAGGGCAAGGGCTGCGGCCCCGGCGCGATTGGCGTCTGCATCGGCGGCGACCGCACCAGCGGCTACGTCGAAGCCAAGCAGCAGCTGTTCCGCACGCTGGACGATGTGAACCGCGACGAGCGGCTGGCCGCGCTCGAAGCCGAGATCATGCGGACCGTGAACACGCTGGGCGTGGGCACCATGGGCTTTGGCGGCAAGGTCTCGCTGATCGGCTGCAAGGTCGGCGTGCTCAACCGGCTGCCGGCCAGCTTCTTCGTCTCGGTGGCCTACGACTGCTGGGCCTTCCGGCGCCTCGGCGTGGTGCTCGACGCCTCGACCGGCGCCATCGCCCAGTGGCTCTATCGCGACCCGGCGGTGGCGACCGTGCCGATGATGGACCAGGCCGGCTTCCAGCGCACCGGCCGCGAGATCGTGCTGCGCGCGCCGCTCGACGAAGCCACGGTGCGCTCGCTGAAGGTGGGTGACGTCGTGATCATCAGCGGCCCCGCGTTCACCGGCCGCGACGCGGTCCACCATCACCTGATGTCGCACGAGCCGCCGGTCGACCTGCGCGGCTCGGTCCTGTATCACTGCGGCCCGGTGGTGAAGAAGCACGACGATGGGTCGTGGACGGTGACGGCGGCGGGGCCGACCACCAGCATCCGCGAGGAGCCGTACCAGGCCGACATCATCGGCAAGTACGGCATCCGCGCGGTGATGGGCAAGGGCGGAATGGGCGCGAAGACGCTGGCCGGTCTGAAGGAACACGGCGCGGTCTATCTGAATGCCATCGGCGGGGCGGCCCAGTTCTACGCCCGGTGCATCAAACAGGTAGATGGGGTGTCGCTGCTCGAGTTCGGCACGCCGGAAGCGATGTGGCACCTCCAGTTCCAGGACTTCCCGGCGATTGTGACCATGGATGCGCATGGCAACAGCCTCCACAAGGAGGTCGAAGCCAGCTCAGCCGAAGCTTTGGCGAAACTGGCCTGAACCCGCGTTCCATTTGCTAGAATGACAAACATGCAGACAGAAACCCAGACGATCACTCCGGTGCCGACCATGCTGCCGGGATTCATCACGGTGACCGAAGCGGCCGCGACGAAGATCAAAGAACTGCTGTCCGAAGAAGGCAAGGCCGAGAGCGGACTGCGCGTCTTCGTGCAGGGCGGCGGCTGCTCGGGCTTCCAGTACGGATTGATGATCGAAGAGGGCGGCGCCGGCGTCGGTGACCAGGCCTACGAATCGAACGGCGTGAAGCTGTTCGTCGATCCGGTCAGCGTCAGCTACCTGAAGGGCGCCGAAGTGGACTTCGTCGACACCATCACCGGCGGCGGCTTCACGATCAAGAACCCGAACGCGACGTCCACCTGCGGGTGCGGCCAGTCGTTCAACGCCTAGCGCAAGCGGAAGGAAGGGAGCATGGCCACAGCGTCGGCCATTCCCGATCTCGACCGGCTGCGGCCTGCCGGCACCAAGCGCTCCGGAAAGCGCGACCTGATCGTCAACGTGTTCCTCCGCCAGGAGGGCCACCTCAGCGCGGACGATCTGGTCGAGGTGATCAAGCGCGAGGACCAGCGGATCAGCCGCGCCACCGTCTACCGCACCCTGCAGTGGATGGTGGAAGCGGGCATCGCGCGCAAGGTCGATTTCGGCGAGGGTCGCTTCCGGTTCGAGCACTCGTACCGGCATCCTCGTCACTTCCACCTCATCTGCAAGACCTGCAACCGATCGTACGAGTTCCTGAGCTCGGACATCGAGGCGCTGGTCGAGGAGGTGGCGGCGGCGCGCGGCTTCACCGCGCGTCAGAGCGTGGTGCAGATCTACGGCACCTGCGAGGCCTGCCGGACCGGGCGGGCACCCACTGAAGAGGGCTCCACCTCCGAACTGCTGTTCGCCCGCGATGCGCTGCGCATCGCGATTGCCACCGAGCGCAGCGGGCTCGAGTTCTACGCCCGGGCGGCGCGCATCACCAAGGACGCGCGCGGCAAGCGCATCTTCCACGAGCTGGCCGAGGAAGAGAAGCACCACCTCAGCACGCTCGAGGATCGCTACCGCAAGCTGCTGGAGCAGGATCCGCAGCTCGAGTCGCGGCCGACGTTCCTGTTCTTCAAGGGCGCGGCCAACGGGCTGTTCGCCGCCGGCGCCGATCAGCTGCGCCGCGACGGCGTCGACGATCTCGAGGCGCTGCGCATCGGCATCCGCTGCGAGCGCGGGTCGCACCGCTTCTTCAAGCGCTACGGCGAACGCTTCGAGGACTCCGAGGGCAAGCAGATCTTCCTCGAGTTCGCCGAGGAAGAACGTCAGCACCTCGAGATGCTGATCCGCGAGTACCGCCTGCTCCGCAAGAAGCAGGAAGCCGCCAAGGCCCGCCCCGCGGGCCGGACCGCCAGGCGCACGGCCTCGCGGTCCTGAGCCGCGCGCCGGCGTTTCCTCGGAGGCGCCGCCCACCATCGTGATCGATCTCCACATGCACACCACGGCGTCGGACGGCCGGCTCACGCCGGCCGAGCTGATGGCGCGCGTCGTCGAGGCCGGTCTCACCGTCATCGCCGTCACCGATCACGACACCACGCAGTCGATCGACGAGATGACGCGCCTCGGCGCCGAGCATGGGGTGCGGGTGGTGCCGGGCATCGAGATCACGGCGGTGCACGAGGCCCGCGACGTGCACATGCTGGCCTATTTCATCCAGCATCACGACGCCGCGCTGGCGACGTTCCTCGACAGCCAGCAGCGCCTGCGCATGGAACGGGTGCGCGAGATCGGCCAGCGCCTGGCCGCCAACGGCGTGCCCGTGGACGTGGAGGCGCTGCTCGATCGCGCCCGGTCGAAGCCGGGCACCGCGATTGGACGTCCGTGGCTGGCGCGCGCACTGGTGCGGGCCGGCCATGTGGCGTCGGTGGCCGAGGCGTTCGATTTCTGGCTCGGGCAGGGGCAGCCCGCCTACGTGCCGCGCTTCGGGCCCACGCCGTTCCGCGTCCTCGAGATCGTGCACGCCTGCGGCGGCGTGGTGTCGTTCGCGCACCCGGGCGTCACGAAGAAGGATCAGCTGCTGGCGCCGCTCGCCGAGGCCGGCCTCGACGCGATCGAGATCTATCACTCCGATCACAGCGCCGAGGTGCGTCGCCACTACCGGGCGATGGCGCGCAGCCTGGGCACGGCCACCAGCGGCGGGTCGGATTTCCACGGCTTCGGGGAAACCCGCGGCACGCTGGGGCTGGTGCAGCTGCCCCGCGCCGAGTTCGCCGCGCTCGAGGCGCGCGTGCGGCCTCCGGCCGTGCCCCACGGAGCGTGATGGCGGCGCTGCTCGACATCCGCCTGCTGGTGAAGGACTACCAGGCGCTTCGTCCGCTGCGGGTGCGCGAGCTGAGCGTGGCACCGGGCCGGGTGCTCAGCCTGGCCGGCTTCGACGCCGCGGCGGCGGAGATCTTCGTGCACCTGGTGACCGGCGCCTCGCTGCCGGACGAAGGCGACATCTCGCTCTTCGGCACGAACACGCGGCACATTCAGGACGCCGAGGCGTGGCTGCACTCGCTCGACGGACTCGGCCTGGTCAGCCATCGCGCCGTGCTCGTGGACATGCTCACGGTGCTGCAGAACGTGGCCATGCCGCTGACCCTCGAGGTCGATCCCCTCGCCGACGACATGCGCCCGCAGGTGGAGGCGCTGGCGCGCGAAGCGGGCATCGACGAGTCGCTCTGGGATCGCCCGCTGGGACACGTCGATGCAGAGACCAACCTGCGCGTGCGGCTCGCGCGCGCGGTGGCGCCGCAGCCGACGCTGATCATCGCCGAGCACCCGTCGGCGGCACTGCCCCGCGACGCGGTGGCCGCGCGTCGCCGAACACGTCGCGGCGATGGCCCGCGCGAGAAACGCCGCGCTGCTCACGCTGACCGCCGATCCCGAGTGGGTGAGCCGCATCGGCGGCGACGTCCTGACGTTGAGCCCGGCGACCGGCGAGCTGGCGTCGGGCGGCCGCTTCATGGAACGATTCAAGCGGGTGTTTGGAGGATAGCGATATGCCATACGGAAACATCACGCGCATCGAATCCCGGCACGGCTTCGGCTTCATCGTCGACGACAGCGGGATGGACTGGTTCTTCGTGACCGACGACGTGCGCGACGGCCGCTTCGACGCGCATCTGGGTCGGCGAACGCGTCGGCTTCACGTCCGAGGCGACGAAGAGCGGCCCGCGCGCGGCGGACATCCATCACGAGCAGCTGGACTGATCACGGGACAGATAGGGGAAGAGGCGCGCGCCTTCGGCGCGCGTAGGCGGCGCTGGCTGTGCAAGCAGCCGGTTCCTCCAGATGTGGTCTTGCGGGGACGCGGGTCGTCGGTCGCCGGCCCTTGAGGTCGGCCGTTCGGTTCGATCGACAACCGCTGCGGAGGGCTCCACGCGGCTTGTCTGAGCCCAGCGCAGGGGGGCGAGTTGCCCAAGGGCTTGTGCAGCCCGGAGCTGCGGTTGACCGGCTGACCGAGTGGGTTGGCGGGCGACGAGCCGAGTCACGCAAAGAGGTGAGTGAGTGAACCCGACGCTGCTGTTGTTCGACATCGATGGCACGCTCGTGCTGACCGGGCGGGCCGGGCTGCGCGCCATGGTGCGGACGTTCGAGGTCGAGTTCGGGGTGCCCGATGCGTTTCGTGACGTCTCGATGGGCGGACGCACCGACTCGTGGCTGCTGTCGCAGGCGCTGGCGAAGTGGGGTATCGAGGACACGCCGGCGCACCACGCGCGGTTTCGCGCGTCGTATGTGCCGCGCCTGGCCGAGGAGATTGTGCGTCCGGGCACCGGCACCAAGGCCGTGATGCCGGGCGTGCGCGAGCTGCTCGACGCCGCCGGCGACGCACTCGCACCTGCACCTGGCGCTGCTGACTGGCAACTACCGCGACGCGGCGGCCATCAAGCTGCGGCCACTTCGGGTTGTGGGACTACTTCCCCTTCGGCGTGTTCTCGGACGACTCGGCCGATCGCAACGCGCCTGGTGCCGATTGCCGGGAGCCGAGCCAGGGAGCAGGGCGTGCCCGATGCCGCCTGCGCGCGGGTCGTCGTGATTGGCGACACGCCGCACGACATCACGTGCGCGGCCGTCGCGGGCGCGAGGTCCGTGGCGGTCGCCACCGGCGGCCATTCGCGCGACGAGCTGGCCCGGGCCGGCGCCGATATCGCGCTCGACGATTTCTCGGACACCAAGCGCGGTGCTCGACCTGCTGGTCTCCCCGTAGCGCCGTAGCTCCGTAGGCGCAGTGGAGCGAAGGCGGCTATGATCGTGACGGAAGCGACCGGGGCCCGGTGGCCCTCCCGGTCTTCAAAACCGGCTGCTGCCTCCTTGCGGGGCAGGCTGGGTTCGACTCCCAGACGCTTCCGCCACTCGCTTTGCGAGTGGCGTTGAAGCGCCTGGGAGCCAGGCGCGGCCGTCCCGCCCTTGCGGGCGTGCCGGACCGGGCACGACTCCCAGACGCTTCCGCCATGCACACGTGTGAGTGGCGCCGCTCTGCCTACCGCGACGCGGACCTGCTTGGCGCCGGCCGAACCTACGCTTCGCGTCAGCGAAGCGCCATCTCCGCCCTACGCGCCGAAGGCGCGCCTACCCGAAGGGCCGCCAGCCACGGCCGTCCCGCCCTGGCTTCTTTTCGCCGTGACATCGTGAACTTGTGAGTGAGTGGAGACTCCGGCCCCAGGACGGGGCCGGTCGGGAAGCAGCGTCTTACAGGAAGAACAGCAACAGCGTGGAACAGCGCCTTACTCGATCAGGCGGATATCACCCGCGCGAGGGCCTTTCTGAGAGTCTTCAGGGGCGAACTCGACGCGCTGCCCCTCTCGAAGCAGTTCGAACACCGTTCCGCGCACCGAGCTGCGATGGAAGAAGTGCTCGAGCCCGGACTCATCACGGATGAACCCGAACCCCTTATCGATGAGGAGTCGTGCGATCGTTCCGGTCGGCATACCCGTATCCTCCGATTCCAAGTCCCTGGGGATGTCCCAGAAACTGCCGCACCCGCAGATACCGGTGGTATCAGACAATGAGGCCAGAGGAGCTTGGCCGGCGCCGGGGAGCGCGGGAACCGAATTCTGGGCTGAGTCTAGGCACGCGATTGGGGTAAGTCAAGGTGTACGGTCGCGGTTGGGACGGAGCGCTTACCTCGGCCGGGAAATACTGCGCAGAATGGCCATACAATGAGGGAGAACCGCTCGTGATCGGCGCCATTGTCCTGGCGGCCGGCGCCTCGTCACGGATGGGGCGACCCAAGGCGGCCCTGCCGCTCGGCGGGCGCGGACACACGGTGCTGTCGATGGGCGTGAGCGCGCTGCTCGCGGCCGGGGTGCCGCGGGTCGTCGTCGTGGCCGGCGCGCATCCGGACGCGGTCCGGCGGTGCCATCGGCGCGCGCGATCGGCGCGTCTCGGTGATCGATCATCCCGGCTGGCGTCGACGGGCAGTTGTCGACGCTGCTGTGCGGGCTCGACGCACTCGATCATCCGGGCCTGGAGGCGGTGCTGGTCACGCTGGTCGATGTCCCGCTCGTCTCACCCGAGACCGTGCGCGCCTTGATGCGCGAGTGGCGCACCACCGGCGCGCCCATCGTTCGTCCCGCGCAGGGGGAGCGGCACGGACATCCGGTGCTGTTCGACCGACGGCTGTTCGGCGAGCTCCGGGCCGCGGACCCTCGCGCCGGCGCCAAACCCGTGGTGCACGCCCACGCCCACGAACTGGTCAACCTGCCCGTGACCGATGACGGCGCGTTCGTGGATCTGGATGTGCCGGAGGACTACGAGCGTGTGGTGAGGATGGTGAGAGAGCAGGGAGCAGGGAGCCAGGAGTCAGGGATCGGGAGTCGGGGATCGGTCTGACTGATCCCTGATCCCCGATCCTCGATCCCCTGCTCCCTGTCCTACATCGTCGTGAACGGAATGCTGGCGCGCGTGGTGCCCCAGTCGATGTGCAGGGTGCCACCCGCCTTCGTGTCTTCGATCGTGATCGTCACCATCTCGGCCGGCGCCGGCGCGGCGGTCACAGTCATCGGCGCACGGCCCACGTCCTCGCCCTTCGGGTAGGGGATGCCCCACTGGCCGGTCTTCTTGCTGATGATCAGCTGCCACTGCTTCTCGCCGGGCAGCGTGTAGAGGGTGTAGGTGCCGGGGTTGACGTGCATCGACCCCGAACATCAGCGCCTTGTCGAACTTGATGGTCGTCGCTTCGTCTGCGCCGGTCCGCCATTCCTCGCCGTAGGGAGCCACTTCCTTGCCAACCGTGCGGCCCTTCAGCGACGGCCGGCCGTATTCGATCGAGATGTTGGCGCCGTCGATCACGTACTCACTGCGCACGTGCGGGCTGCCGCCGCCGCCGGTCTTCAGCTGGGTCGTCTTCTGCGCGTAGAGCGCGGTGGTGCAGAGCGCAGCCACTGCCAGCGCTGCCACGGGGAACCTGAGTCGACGCATTCGTTGCCTCCTGAAGGAAAGTCCAGGGCCTGTCGAGCTGCTGCTCGATGCCCAACGTTCGACTATACCAGAGGGGTAGACGCCTCAGACCGGGCCGTGGTTTCCCCTTGCGGCGCCACCCGGAGTATCCTCTTCGCCAGTGCGCGTTGGTTTGCTGATCGCGGCCGCGATGGCCGCCTGGGGAATGGCCGTGGCCGGCCAATCCGCATCGTCCGCCCAGCCGTTCACAGGCCTCCTTCACGAGCACCCGGCGATCGACTATCGGTCGCCCGGGGTGTCGGCGCTGGTCGTCGAGGCGAATCGCAAGCTCGAGTCGGGTGCCACCTACGACCCGCGGCGCGGCTATCTTGCCGCCGCGCTCGACGCCTTCGGCATCCCGGTGTCGTCGCAGTTGCTGCTGTTCTCGAAGACCGGCGTCCAGCAGGCGCTGACCAGCCCCCAGAACCCCCGCGCCTTCTACTTCAACGATCGCGTCATCGTCGGCCACGTGCCGGGGGCGGCGTTCATGGAAGTCGCCGTGCACGATCCGCGCGGCGGCGCCCGGTTCTATACCCTGCCCCAGGACCCGGCCGTGAAGCCGGTGCTCACGGCCAGCGGCGAGTGTCTGCGCTGCCACGTCTCGTCGAACACGATGGAGGTGCCGGGCTTCATCGCCCGCAGCATGTATACCGGGCGTGACGGGCGCACGCATCCCGAGGCTCGGCAGCTTCCTGGTCGATCACCGCCGCGACTACACCGAGCGATGGGGCGGCTGGTTCGTCACCGGCGCGCCAGACACCTTGCGGCACCTGGGCAACACCATCGTCAGCGATCCCGAGGTCGCCCCTGCGGCCACCGCCTCGGACGTGCCGTCGCTCGAAGGGCGGCGCGCCGACCGAGCGTTACATGTCGCCGTACAGCGACGTCACGGCTCTGGCGGTCTTCGACCATCAGATGCACGCGATGAACCTGCTCACGCGGCTGACCTGGGAAGCGCGGACCGCGGCGTCGGCCGGCACTCCGGACTTCGAGCACGGCTCGCTCGCCGATCTCCTGCGCGAGACCGCGGACTACCTGCTGCTGGTGGACGAGGCGCCGCTCGAGGGCCCCATCAGCGGCGGCTCCGGCTTCGCCGAGTGGTTCACCGCGCAAGGACCGAAGGACGCGAGCGGACGCTCGCTGCGCGACTTCGATCGGCGCACCCGGCTGTTCCGCTATCCGGGCAGCTACATGATCTACTCACCGGTGGTGGACGAGATGCCAGCCGCCGCGCGGCAGGCGCTCTACGCGCGCATGCGGGCGGTCCTGGAGGGCCAGGACCCCGCGCCCCGCTACCAGCGAGTGGCCGCCGGCGATCGCCAGGCGGTGCTCGAGATTCTCGCCGCGACGAAAGCCGGCTGGCGGTAACTCGGCCGGCAACCGTGGGTCCCGCCGGCGTTTGTTCCTCACGCCGAACCTGAACCGTATACCTTGCGGCCGGCGCTACGCCCGCCAGGGAGTTCACATGCCGTCCATCCGCCCCCGGTTTCTTCGCGTGCTCTGCCTGACCGCCAGCGTGGTGGCCGGCAGTGCCGTCGCGCAGGCGCAGCCCACGATCACCGTGTCGTCCGACATCGCCTCCCCCGGCCAGGCGGTCGCGGTGACCATCACGGGCCCGGCCGGCCAGCAGTGGGCACTCATCGGCAGCTCGGTCGGCGCCGGGGTCAGCTATGCCGGCGTCGCGCTCCGCGTGGGGGCTGACTTCGTGGTGCTGGCGACAGGCGCCATCCCGCAGAGCGGTGCCGTCATCACCTCGGTGACGCCGCCGTTCGCAGGCACGCAACTGGACCGCTACTACATTCAGGGCGCGACGTCACCCTCACCGAGTTTCTCGCCACTGGCGGTGTCGGCCGGCGTGGTCATCCGCAACCGCGATCTCGTCTCGGGCCTGGCTGGCCCCGAGGGTCCTGCCGGACCCCAGGGCCCCGCGGGACCTGCGGGATCCGCCGGCGCCGCCGGGCCGGCGGGGCCGCAAGGCCCGCAGGGTGCTCAAGGCATTCAGGGGGGCCAGGGTCCCGTCGGGCCGCAGGGGCCCGCCGGCACCTTCCTCGCGCCATTGCCGACCATCAGGTCCTTTGGCGACCCGCCGGTAACGGCCACGCACTACACGGGGTCGAACTTCGTGCTCGAGTCGCCCGACCCCGCGACACTCACGTTGCGGGCCCTGAACGATCTGGGGCTGGTGTTCTCATTCGTGTACCCGACCAACTGCGTCGTCGGCGTACCGGGCTCGGCCGCGATGGCGACGACCTATCGTGGGGCCAACGGTGCGGGCGTGACCTTGTCGGCCCCGTTCTGCACGGGAGAAGGCAGCACGATTCTGGCGACGGTCCTGCAATCGAATCTGCCGGGCAGCACCTACGCGATGACCCAGTTTCGCTGCATGCGGACGTCGGGTAACGTCAATGCCTGTCAGAGGGTCTACTGAGGCGCGCCTCTCGCGCCATGGGGATCTGGCGATCGGGTGATCTATCTCTCGATCCTGCCGAACAGGTGCCCGCCGACGCCGTCACCGTGCTGCCAGCTGCCGGCGTAGCGCGTGCCGTAGAAGAACACGCGGGCGGTGAACGTGCCGACCGCGGGGATGGTGTAATCGGTGAGCATCACCACCGGCGTATCGCCCAGCCACGCCATCGGCACGACGATGGGGAGCGTGACGTCCATGCCCTCGTGCACCATGCGGGCATTGAAGCGCCAGAGGTTCGCGCCGACCTTTTCGACGCTCGCGATCTCGTAGCGATCCGGACGGGGCGGCGCGGCTTGCCCATCCATGGTGAACGCCCCGTCGAGCACGACGTTCCGCATCTGCTCGACGAACGCGCGCTCACGCGCCTCGAGTGATGCGACCGGGACCGCGGCCCCGATCCCGGCGCGGCCGGCGAGCCAGCCGGCAGCCGCCGCGAGCAGGACCACCGGGACCACGGCAATCCCGAGTACCAAGCGTGAAGTGGCCATGAGGAATCTCCGAGGGCATCTTACGCTTCGCGTCCAGCTGAGTCATCCGAGCGTCGCGCCGAAGTGCAGGCGAAGTTACGTCGGGGTCTTCGACCTGTTGCACCCAGCCCGCATCATCCTCCCCAGTCATTCCGCCACGTTGGCGAAGGGAGATGGGGATGCGTGCTCGCCTGTGTTTACTCGCCGTGATGCTGCTTGGATCGGCGCCCGGTCTATTCGCCCAGAGCAATGCCACCGATGGCGCGCTCGATGGTTTCGTCCGCGATCCGAGCGGCGCGTCGGTGCCGGCGGCGACCGTGATCGCGCTGCACCTCGGCACCAACCAGGTTCGAGAGAGTGCGGTGGACCAAGCTGGGTACTTCCGGTTCCCGTTGCTCCAGGTGGGCGATTACCAACTGCTGGTCAGCGCGCCGGGGTTCTCCGACTACCAGCGCACCGGCATCCGCCTCAGTGTCGGCACCCAGGCACGAGTCGAGGTGGTGCTGGCCGTGGGCGGCGCCACCGAGACCGTGACGGTGACCGCCGATGCGTCGATGGTCATGGCCGGGCAGGGAGCCTCCGGTGAGGTCCTCGACGCGGAAGCGGTGCGGACCCTGCCGATCACCTCACGCAATGTCTACAACTTCCACCTGATCGGCCCGGGTGTGAAGGGGCTGCCGAGCACGGGCTTCGGCACGACGCAGTTCCTGGTCGGTGGCCACAACCGGATGACGTGGTCCATGGACGGCATCGATAACTCGCAGCGCCGCACCAACCGTCAGATTCGCCTCGTGATCAGCACGCCGGAGAACGTCGAGGAGATGCAGGTGCTGACCGGCGCCTACTCCGCGGAGTTCGGTCGCGCGGCTGGCGGGGTGATCAACGTGATCAGCCGGTCCGGCACCAACGCCTTCCGGGGCGGCGCCATGGCGCTCGTGCGCCCGAACGAGTGGGCCGCCCGGCCGCCCCTGGCCACCGTGAAGCCGGAGCAGGAGTGGTGGATGATTCAGGGGAACGCCGGCGGACCGCTGGTTCGCGACCGAGTGTTCTTCTTCGCGAACTACGAGTACAACCCTCTCAAAGCGCCCCAACCGGTGACCATCAACCCGGCCGCGGCCGCCGCGATCGGTCTGCCGGCCTCCGATCTGGGCAACTCACCGTTCGGCGAGACCTTCCACACGCCCAGCCTGAAGGTGAACTTCCGCGCCGGCGAACGTCACAGCGGCTTTGTTCGTTACAACCGGTTCACCAACGATCAGCCCGGCGCGGGCGGAGGGCTGACCACTCCGAGCCGCAGCGTCTCGTTCAAAGATCGGATGTACGGCCTGGGCGCGCAGCTGGCGACGACCTTCGGCGATGGCCTGCTCAACGAACTGCGCGTCGGGTTCAACCGCCGCGCCGAAGAGCGCGCGCCCTACGGCGAGAGCACGCCGGATGGCGCGAACATCAACATCACCGGCGTGGCGAACTTCGGGGTGAACCCGCTGTCCGGGTCCACGAGCGTGGAGGCCAGTCTGCAATTCATCGACAACATCACGTGGACCCGGGGCAGGCAGTCACTGAAGGCGGGCTTCGACTACCAGACCACCGGCTACGACGTGACGAGCGCCCTCGCCCGGGTCTTCACCTTCGCGGGACTGCCAGCGGCGGGAGGTCGGGGCGCCGTCACGCCGCTCGACCAGTACCTGAACACGGAGGCCGGTGTGACCGACCCCGCGACCGGCCGCCCCTTCGCCTACACGCAATTGCAGCAGGAACTGGGCGACCCCTCGCTCGATCTCCGCTTCCACTACCTCAACCTGTTCCTGCAGGACGAGATCCGGCTGAGGTCCGATGTCACGTTGAGCGCCGGCGTCCGCTACGAGCTGATTCGCTACCCGCTGCTCGACGAGCAGGCGCCGTATGAGCTGTCGCGTGAAGTCGTGAACGACACCAACAACATCGCTCCCCGCCTGGGAGTCACCTGGCGTCCGGGGGGCAGCGACCGCACGGCCGTTCGTGCGGGCTACGGCCTGTTCTACGACACCACCAGCCTCGGGCTGATCCTGAATGCGGCGCAGATCAACGGCCGCCGGATCCTGAGCTATGTGGTGCCCGGCACCGACGTCCGCGCCCCTGAGTATCCGAGTCTCCTGTCCACCGGACAGGCCGTGTTCTCGACGCCGCCCAGCATCACGGTGTTCCCGGAGGACTTCGAGACGATGTTCGCGCACCAGGCGAATGTGTCGGTGGAGCGCCAGCTCACCGATCATCTCCTGGCGTCGGTGGGCTACAGCTTCTGGGCGCATCGCGACGCGCCGTATTCCCACGACACCAACCTGGGGCCGGTCGTTGCCACCCTCGCGGATGGACGGCCGGTCTATACGGGCACGGCGAACCGCCCCGACCCCAGCTTCCGCGCCATCAACCTCGTGGAGAGCAAGGGGCGCAGCAGCTACCACGGGCTCGACCTCACGCTGCGTCAGCGGCTGAGCGGCGGCGTGCAGCTGAGCGGCACCTACAGCTACGCGCAGGCGCGGAGCATTGGCGACATGGAGGGCGGCGCGCTGATGGATCCGAGCGACCCCGAACGCGACTGGGGCCCCAGCCCGGGCGACGTGCGGCACACGCTGTCCGCGCAGGCGTCGGTCGCACCCGAAGTGCAGGACGGGGCGTTCCGCTGGCTCACGGGCTTCCAGCTCTCGACGCTGGTCTTCTACAACTCCGGCTTCCCCGTGAACGCACTGGCGGGCGCCGACCTCAACAACGACCTGGTCCTCAACGATCGCGTCCCGTTCCGCGGGCGTAATGCCTTCACCGGCCCCGACTACTTCCAGGTGGACCTGCGCCTGTCACGGCGCTTCCGCTTCACCAACGCGGCTTCGGTCGAGTTGATGGTGGAGTCCGAGAACCTGTTCAACCGGCTGAACGCCGCGTGCAGCATCGCCGGGTGCACCAGCGCGGTCGTGAACCGTGATGGTGCCAGTGACTTCGGTCGCATCACCAGCACGCGCCCCGGACGCTACGTTCAGCTGGGTGCCCGTGTCCTGTTCTAGGTGGAAGGACGGCAGCATGAGACGCATCGCGTTCGCCTTGACGATGATCGCGACCCTGGCCCTGACGGCGACGCACGGCGAGGCGTGGGGGGGTCGGGCGCACACCTGGATCAACAGGGTGGCGGTCCGGACCATTCCGGACGACGGCCCGACCTTCCTTCGGGCCCACGAGGACTGGATCGCCTACCTGTCGGTGATTCCTGACGCCTGGCGCCGGCCATCCGAGCCGTTCCTGAAGATGCTCGAAGACCCGAACCATGGGTGGTTCAAGGAACAGTTCGCCTTCATGACCGAGATTCCCCGGTCGCGCTACGAGTTCGTCGTCAAGCTCTACGACGAACAGCGGCGTCTCGCCGCCGCGGGGGATCCGGCGGCGGCACTCACCAACGTTCGATGGACCGGCACCATGGCCTACGCGGCCGTGGAGGGCTACGAGCGCATGCTGACGGGCATGCGGCACTATCGCGAGTTGCGTGCCCGGGGCGAGGACACGCGGTTCGTCGAACTCGAAGTGGCGTTCTATATGGGCTGGACCGGTCATTACACCGGGGACGGCGCGCAGCCGCTCCATGACACGGTGCATCACGATGGCTGGCAGGGATCCAACCCTGCGGGCTACACCACCAACCCGCGCGTGCACGGCCTGTTCGAGAGCCAGTTCGTGGACGCGATGAAGCTGGAAGGCGGGGATCTCCAGCCCGCGGTGGGCGCCGCCCGGGTGCTGGCCGATCCGTTCACGGCGATTCTGGCGCACCTCGACGAAGCCGGCCGCCACACCGAGCAGGTGTACGAACTGGAGAAGAAGGGGGCGCTCGCCGATCCCTCGAACCCGGCGGCGGCGCGAGCCCTGGTCATCCAGCAGGCGGCGCACGGTGCCGCCCTTCTCCGCGACCTCGCGCACACCGCCTGGGTGAGAAGCGGCGCCGCCCCGGTCAACGACCCAGACGGCAACCCCATTGTTCCGGGTCACCCCAGGTACAACCCCGCCACCGGTTCGGCGCCCGCGCATACGGCCGCACCGAAGGCCCCGACGCCCGATGATGACGAACCTCCACGTCAGTGGCAGCCAGTCGCCTTCGCGGACCCCGTCATCGGCAAGAACTTCTACCTGTTCGAGGCGCTGTCGAGCAATGCCAGCGTCCGCCAGCGGATCGAGCAGGCGCCCGAGTTGAAACGCCTACGCGACGTACGGCTGCAGGCCTTGGCCCACGCCGCGGCGACCTGCGGCATCGACAGCGCCTGCCATGCCGACGCGCTGAAGTGGACCGCGGCCGATATCGCCATGGCCGAACGGGCCTTGACGGAGCTGGTGCGGAGCGACAAAGCGGTCCGGACCTGGGTGGCGCGCGACCTTCGAGTCTCTGGCATGCTGCAGTCGTTTGCCGATGGCGATGATGTGGCGCTGATGGCGGGCGGATGGAGAGAAGCTGCCGTCGCCATGAACCGGGTCATCGACGTCTACGGTCGTGGCACGCCGCCCCTCTACCCCGGGATCGACGCGGTGTCCTATGACCCCGCCTCCGAGACCTATCGCCGTCTCGTCGACATCATGATTGCCGTGCTGCATGAGCAGAGCGGCGACCTGACCACGTTCTATGCGCCCACGCTGGGCTTCGTGCGAAGGCTGCTCGACGCCAACCGGCGCGACGAGGCCGGGCGGTTCGAGCCGTTGCACGAGGGCGAGAACGCCCACGCCTATCGGCGGGTCGCGCGCGTGGACTGGTCACGCTTCGACTATGCGGCCATCGTCGTGCCGGGCGCAGGTCCGGATCGCCCGGATGTGGCCCTCGATCCCTGGGCCAAGATGCGCCTCGAGCTAGCCGTGGCGCGGTTCAAGGCCGGGCGTGCGCCGTTCATCATCGTCTCGGGTGGCAACGTGCACCCGAATCAGACCCGCTTCAACGAGGCCCTGGAGATGAAGCGCTCACTGATGGCCGACTTCGGCGTGCCCGCCGACGCGGTGCTCATCGACCCGCATGCGCGTCACACCACGACCAACCTGCGGAATGCGGCGCGCCTCGTGTTCCGCTACGGCCTGACGGCGGCCAAGCCATTGCTGATCACGACCGACCAGTCGCAGAGCGCGTACATCAGCGGCCAGGAGTTCAGCGAGCGGTGTCGGCGCGAACTGGGCTACCTTCCGGGCGTGGTGGGCGCCCGCCTCTCCCGGTTCGACCTCGAGTTCAGGCCGGCGGTGCAGTCGCTGCACGCAGACGCCAGGGATCCCCTGGACCCCTAGATCCCTCGGTGACGGGTTCAGAACGTCACGCCCGCGGACACACCGAACGTGCGGGGACGACCGACCTCACCGATGAAACCCGACGGCGCGAAGCCCTGATACGGAAAGGCCACCGGCACGTAGCGGGTGTCGAAGGCGTTGCGCATCCAGCCTTCGGCAAAGAAATACCGCGCCCTGAACCCGCCGCGCAGGTTGACCAGCGAGTACGCCTCCTGGCTCTGGAGTGTTGGCATCGTCGTATTGCATCTCGCCGTAGAACACCGCTTCGGCGCGGCCGAAGAGCGTCACGGCGTCCGCGATCGGGTGCTCGACGTGGGCGCCGAAGGTGGCCGTGTACTTCGGCGTGTTCGGGATGAGGTTGTCGGAGACGTCGACGCCGCTGGAGACGCTGCCGTCGCCGAAGCGGGCGTTGGTGTAGCCGGCATTGCCGAAGAGCTCCACCGCGGGTGCGGCCTGGCGGTCAGCTCGAACTCGACGCCGCCGCTGCGCGCTTCGCCGACGTTGGCGATGTAGAACTGCCCTGGCACGAACGGGTTGGGCACGTTCAACTGGAGGTCGGCCCAGTCGATGTAGAACACGGCCGCGGACGCAGCCACCCGGCCGCCGGCGAACCCGCCCTTCACGCCGGACTCGAGGTGCCAGGCGTGCTCCTCGCCGTAGGCCTCGTTGCCCGTGGGTGAGGCCGGGTTCCAGCCGCCGGCCTTGAAGCCTTCGCTCACCGAGGCGTAGGCCATGACGTCCGGCTGCAGGCGATAGCCGACCGCCAGCTGGGGCGAGAAGTTCGAGTAGCTCTCGTCGCCGCGCACCGTGGTTGCCGGGGCGATGGCGGGCACGAAGATAGGAGTCGAGCACCGCCTCCTTGGCTTCGTGGTCGAAGCGGCCGCCGAACGTCAGATCCAGCCGGTCGCGCAGCGTGAACATGGCCTGGCCGAAGATGCCCATCCCGAGATCGTCGAGCGAGGCGTCGGGCGAGTACTGCTGCACCGGGATGCCCAGCTGCGGCGACAGCAGGAACGGGGCCAGCGTGTTGACGGCCAGCTGCTCGTAGCCCTGCGTGAACAGCATCACGCCGGTCTGCCACTTCATCGTCAGCGCGTCGCTCAGCTGGACCGGCGCGTTCGGCGGGGAGGCGGCCCGGATCTCCTGCGTGAACTGCACGTCGTCCTCGGCGTTGTTGCGGGTCGCGAGCGGCAGCGGGGTGTAGTCGAGGTCGGTGGCGTCTTCGGTCTGCCAGCTGACGAAGCCGGTGCTGCTGGTCAGCGAGACGCGCTCGCCGTCGCCGCGCAGCATCACGGTGGTGGCGCGGACGTCACGGTGGGTGTAGCCCTCGAAGTCGCGCTGCACGACGAACGGGCGCTCGCGAGCGGCGGTCGAGGTCCATCAGCGCGTAGTCGCCGTCGCGATCGCGCTCCGCGCTGAAGATCACGCGCGCCTCCCAGTTCTGCGCCGGCACCCACATCAGCTGAGCCTTGCCGAACGTGGCGGAACGGGAGTCGACGTCGTTCCCCGTCACCTCGTTGACGGTGAAGCCGTCGCGCGCCTGCTTGCCGACCGCGATGGCTGATGCCGACCGAGTCGCCGAGCGGCCCCGTGACGCTGCCGCGTACCTCGCGCGACGACTGGTTGGCGAACGGCGCGACGACGCTGCCGCTCCACTTCGAGAGCGACGGGCGCGTGCTGGTGACGTTGATGATGCCGCCGAGCGCGTTCCGTCCGTAGAGCGGGCTCTGCGGTCCGCGGACGAACTCGATCTGATCGACGTCCATCAGCTCGATGCTCGACGAGTTGGCGTTCAGCTGCGGCACGCCGTCGATGTAGGTGGTGACGGCCGGGTTGCCCGGGCTGGCGCCGATGCCGCGGAAGCGCGGGTTGCTGGCCTTGCGGGCCGTGAACTCGGTGAAGAACGTGTTCGGGGCGAACAGCGCCGCGTCGCTGACGATGCGCACGCCGCTGTCGGTGAGGGTGTCGGCGGTGACGGCGGTCACGCTGCCGGGGATGTCTGCGGATATTGGTCGGTTCCTTCTGCGCGGTGACGATGACCGGCGGCAGCGTCAGGCGGGGAGTGGGGGGCTGCTGCGACTGTGCGGCGGCGGCCAGAGGCGCGCACAGGAACAGGGCGGCGGCGACCGCGTGCCGCGCTCGAAGTTGGCCAGACTCGAAATGCATCCCGACATTATCGCCGTCCGCATCGCTGGGCGAAACGGCGGTGATGGCGGGCGGTGACGAAGCGGGGGCTGACCGGTGAGTCTGCTATATTGACTCATCGGTCAGTTCAGTGACTGACCAGTCTAGCCCAACCCCAATGACCCCAGCCCACTCCATCCAGAAGGAACCTCCCGCCTCTTCGAAGGAAGAGGTCGTCGCCGAATTCCGGCGCCGGTCGCTGATCCAGGCGGCCTGCCAGGTCTTCGGCGAGCGCGGCTTCGAGCAGGCGACGATGGACGCCATTGCCGAGACGGCTCAGGTCGCCAAGGGCACGGTCTACCTTTATTACCCGTCGAAGCGCGCCATCTACGACGCCGTGTTCGCCACCGGGATGAGCGAGATCGAGCGCCTGATTGGCGAACGGGTGGCGGCCGCGGCCACCGCGCGGGA
The DNA here is from genome assembly GCA_963721715.1 of uncultured Acidobacteriota bacterium. Lineage (GTDB taxonomy): Bacteria > Acidobacteriota > Vicinamibacteria > Vicinamibacterales > UBA2999 > VFZN01. Next base: position 898,808 of record CAVRKI010000002.1, read on the forward strand.
AGCCATCGCCGGGTTCGTGACGGTGCGCACCGAGTACTTCCAGCAGCATCCCGACTTCTTCCGGGTCTACGTGGCCGAGATTCGCCCGGCAGGTGGCCGCCGGCGCCGACGAGCGCAGCAGCTGCCAGCTGGCGCTGGACCGCCAGACGCGCGCGCTGCAGCGGGTGATGGAGAAGGCCGTCGCCAACGGCGAAGTGCGGTCGGTCGATCCCGAGGCCGCCGCGCTGGCGGTGTTCGACATGAGCAAGGGCCTGGTCGGCCGGCGCCTGCTGATCGGCTCGCGCTCCAGCGTGCAGCGCGACATCGCGTTTCTCACCGATTTGATCTGGTCGGGTTTGCAGCCCGCGCGAGGAAAGAAGAAATGACGGTTCGACGTTCGATCGGCCGTGGTTCTGCTGACGCTGCTGGCCGTGCCGGCGGCGGCGCAGTCGGGGTCACCGATGAGCGGGCCCTTCGCCGGCAGCGTGCCCCAGGGCGTCGCCACCGCGGAACCGCTCGCCCTGTCGCTGCGGGACGCGCTGACCCGCGGCCTGCAGTACAACCTGGGCCTGCTGCTGCAGGAGGAGTCGCGGCGCGGCTCGTCCGGCGCCCGCCGGCGCGCTCTCGCCGATCTGCTGCCGAACGTGCGCGGCTTGGTCCGCGAGAGCCGGCAGGTGATCAACCTCGAGGCCTACGGCTTTCCCGCACCCGATCCCATCGTCGGTCCGTTCAACGTCTTCGATGCGCGCGTGGCCGTGTCGCAGCGCCTGTTCGACCTCTCCGCCCTGAAGGACTCGCGCGCGGCCGAACTCATCGAACATGCCGAGACGCTGGGCGTGCGATCGTCGCGCGAGCTGGTGGTGCTGGTGGCGGTGAACCTGTATCTCGAGGCGGTCTCGGCCTCGAGCCGCATCGACGTGGCTAAGGCGCAGCAGGAGACGGCCGAGGCGCTGCTCCGCCAGGCGTCGAACCTGAAGGACTCGGGCCTGGTCGCCGGCATCGACGTCGTGCGCGCCCAGGTGCAGGTGCAGCGCCAGCGTCAGAAGCAGATTGTCGCGGAGAACGACTTCGAGAAGGCGAAGCTGCAGCTGGGGCGGGCGATCGGCCTGCCGCCGGGGCAGCCGATCGTGCTGACCGACAAGGTGCCCTATGCGCCGATGGAGCCCGTGACCCTCGAGCAGGCGCTCGCCGACGCTTACGCGCAGCGGCCCGACTATCTTGCCGCGCGCGACCGCGTCGCCGCGGCCGAGACCAGCGCCGCCGCGGTGTCGGCCCAGCACCTGCCGTCGGTGACGCTCGATGCCGACTACGGCACCATCGGCCAGACGCTCTCGACCGCGCACCCGACCTACAGCATGGCCGCCAACGTCCGCGTGCCGATCTTCGAAGGCGGGCGCGTGCAGGCGAAACGGACCGAGGCCGACGCGGTGCTGCGCCAGCGCCGGGCGGAGCTCGAGGACTTCCGCGGACGCATCGATCTCGAGGTCCGCACCGCGTTTCTCGACGTGCGCGCCGCCGCGCAGCAGGTCGACACCGCGCAGACCACGGTGACGCTGGCCAATCAGGAGCTCACGCAGGCGCGCGACCGCTTCGCCGCCGGCGTCGCCAGCAACATCGAAGTGACCCAGGCCCAGGAGTCGGTGGCCGCAGGCCTCCGAGACCTACATCGACGCGCTCTATCACCACAACGTGGCCAAGGCCATGCTGGCACGCGCGGTCGGCGTCGCCGAAACGGCCGTGACGACCTTTCTGTCAGGAGTGAAGTAATGGCGGATGGAATTCACGGCGCCGCGCGGTCCGGCGCGCTGGGTGCTGCTGGCACTGGTCGTCGTGGCGGCCGTCGCCGGTCGTCCTCTTCTGGCTGGGCGCCGGCCACGAGTCGACCGACGATGCCCAGGTCGAAGGGCGCATCACGCAGATCGGCGACGCGCGTCGGCGGGCCGATCATCCAGCTGAACGTGTCCGACAACCAGTACGTGGAGAAGGGCACCGTGCTCGCGCAGATCGATCCGCGCGAGTACCAGGTGGCGCGTCGATCACGCGCAGCGCGGAACTGGCCGACGCCAGGGCCAACGCGATGGCCGCCGGCATCAACGTGCCGATCGCCGACCGTCTCGACCACCAGCGACATTCGCACCGCCGCCGGCGGGCTCGACGAGGCCCAGGCCGGCATCACGGTGTCCGACAGCCAGGTCGAGGCGGCCCGCGCGCAGCTCGCGCGCCGCGCGAGGCGCGCGTGCGCGAGCGCAGCGCCACCGCCACGCGCGCGGCGCGCGACGTCGAGCGCCTGAAGCCGCTCGTGGCCAAGGAAGAGATCGCGCAACAGCAGTTCGATGCGGCGGTCTCCACGGCCGACGCGGCGCAGGCCACCGCCGAAGCCGCGCGAAGCCGATGTCGCCGCCGCGCCGCACCGCGGTCGCCGTGGCCGAACAGCGCGCCGTGCAGGCCCGCGCTCGGTGCGACGCGGGCCGAGGCGTCGCTCGCGCTCGGCGCAGGACCGGCGCCCGAGCAGTTGCAGGTGACGCGCGCGCGCGCCGCCGCCGCCGACGCGCGCGTCGAAGCAGGCGGAAGCCAGCGCTGGCGCAGGCGGAGCTCAACCTCGAGCGCACCACGATCAAGGCGCCGGCCGACGGCATCGTCGGCAAGCAGCGCCATCGAGCTCGGGCAGCAGGTGCAGCCCGGCCAGCCGCTCTTCGCCATCGTCTCGCGCGACGACGTCTGGGTGGTCGGCCAACTTCAAGGAGACGCAGCTCGCGGAGATGCGCCCGGGCCAGCGCGCCACGGTCGAGGTCGACGCGCTCGGCGGCCGCGACGCTTCACCGGCAAGGTCGACAGCATCGGCGCGGCGACCGGCGCGCGAGTTCAGCCTGCTGCCGCCCGAGAACGCCACCGGCAACTACGTCAAGGTCGTGCAGCGCGTGCCGGTGAAGATCGTGCTCGACGCCAGGCCAGGATCCGGAGCACCTGCTGCGCCCCGGCATGTCGGTGATGCCGACGGTCTACACGAAGTGAGCCGCGATGGACGAGCATCGCCACGGTCAATCCCTGGATCGTCGCGGTCGCGGTGATGTTCGCGACGTTCATGGAGGTGCTCGACACCACCGTGGTGAACGTGTCGCTGCCGCACATCGCCGGCAACCTGTCGGCGACCATCGACGAGTCCACGTGGGTGCTCACCTCGTATCTCGTCGCCAACGCCATCATCCTGCCGCTGACCGGCTGGCTGGCCAGCACCTTCGGCCGCAAGCGCCTGCTGATGGCGTCGGTCGACCGGCTTCACGCTCGTCGTCGCTGCTGTGCGGCCTCGCGCCGAACCTGCCGCTGCTGGTGCGTCTTCCGCCTCCTGCAGGGCGCGACCGGCGGCGCGATGCAGCCGCTGTCGCAGGCGGTGCTGCTCGAGGCGTTTCCGCCGCACGAGCGCGGCAAGGCCATGGGCTTCTGGGGCCTCGGCATCGTCGTCGCGCCGATCCTCGGGCCCGGTGCTCGGCGGCTGGCTGACCGACACCTACAGCTGGCGCTGGGTGTTCTACATCAACCTGCCGGTCGGCATCGCCTCGCTGGTGATGACCAAGCTCTACGTCTTCGACCCGCCGTACCTGCGGCAGCGAGACGCAAGCGCGTCGACTACTGGGGCATCGGCCTGCTGGCGCTGTGGGCATCGGCACGCTGCAGCTGGTGCTCGACAACGGGCAGCAGGACGACTGGTTCTCGTCGCCGCTCATCATCGACGCTGGTCGTGCTGTCGCGCCGGCGGCGCTGGTCGCGTTCCTCGTCCGCGAGCTGACGGCCGACCGATCCGGTGATCGACCTGCGCGTGTTCAAGCTGCGCAGCTACGCACGCGGCGTGTTCCTGATGACGATCGCTCGGCTTCGTGCTCTACGGCAGCCTGGTGCTGCTGCCGATCATGCTGCAGACGCTGCTCGGCTATCCGTCGCTGCAGGCCGGCATCGCGATGGCGCCGCGCGGCATGGGCTCGCTCATCGGCATGCCGACCGTCGGGCTGCTGATCGGCAGGGTCGATCCGCGCAAGCATGGTCGCCTTCGGGCTTGATCGTCGGCGCCGGCACGCTGTTCTGGCTGGGCCAGCTCAATCTGCAGGCCGGCTACTGGGACATCTTCTGGCCGCAGTTCCTGCAGGGCATCGGCCTGTCGCTGCTGTTCGTGCCGCTGACCACCATCAGCATGGACCCGATGCCGCGCGAGCGCATGGGCAACGCCACGAGCCTGTTCAACCTGATGCGCAACCTCGGCGGCAGCGTCGGCATCGCCGTGACGAGCTACGATGCTCGCGCGCAAGCAGCAGGTCTACGTCAACGTCCTCGGCGGCCACGTCGACGCGTATTCACCCGAAGCGCAGCGGGCGCTGGAGAACGCCGCGCCAGGGGTTCATCGCCTCGGGCTCCGATCCGGTCACCGCGGGGCAGCGCGCCTACGCCGCCACCTTCGGACTGGTGCAGCAGCATGCCGCGATGCTGTCGTTCGTGGACGTCTTCCGTCTGCTGGGCTTCATCTTCCTGTGCCTGCTGCCGCTGGTGCTGCTGATGAAGCGCCCCAGGACCACGGCCGGTGCCGCCGCGGCGCACTGACGCCCTCGCAATCAGCGCAACGGCACCATCCAGATGTTCCCGTGCAGCTCGCCGCGCTCGAACACGACGACGTCGCCGCGCGGTGACCATGCCGGGTAGCGGAGGTAGACGTTCGGCGGAGCCGGCGCCGTGATCTCGCCCTGCTCCGCGGTGCGCACGTCAATCCACCGCAGGCTCCACTGGCCGTCGCGCAAGGCGGCCACCGCGATCTTCCGTCCATCGGGTGACCAGCTCCGCACCCAGGTCTGGCCGTGTGCCGTCGTCAGCCGCTTCAGCGTGCCGGTGGACAGATCCACGACTCCGGCCTGCGTCGAGCTGCCGTCCTTGATCTCCACCGCCAGCAGCCGTTCATCAGGTGACCACACCGGGTAGCCGACCGAGTCGGTGAAGTCGCCGATCACCTGGGGTTCGAACGAGGACAGTGACGTCGTGTACAGCCGCCGCCGGGCATCGGGCTGGCTGACGACGGAGAGGACGACACGGGTCAAGGACGGCGATGGCTCGATCTCCGCGGGGCGGCCGGAGGCCAACAGCGGGCACGCGTGCGCCGCGATGTCGAGCAGCAGCGTCTGGCGCCGCGTCGACACCGCGAGCGACCACAACCCGTTGCTCTCGCCGCGATTCGAGAAGTAGGCGAGGCGCTCGCCGTCGGGGAACCAGCTGGGCTTGCCCTCCGCCGCATCGCTCGACGTCATCTGCACCTTGCGGCCGCCATCGATGTCCATCACCCACACGTTCGGCGGATCACCCCGGCGCGAGGACATGTAGGCGATGCGCGATCCATCCGGCGAGATCGTCGCCATCGACGTCCGCCGGCTGGTGTCCTGGGTCAGCGCGGTGGCCGCGCCGCGCGCCGAGCCGTTGGCGCGAATCGGCTGCGACCAGATCTGGCTGTTCAGCGCGAGTCCGGCGAAGCTGAGGCGCGTGCCGTCAGCGGAGACCGACAGTCCCCGCACACCGGGCACGCTCGGCACCGCGATCGGTTCGAGCGGTCCACGCCGCACGCCGTTCTCCGGATCGAACGGCAGGCGGTAGATCAGCGCTTCGCCAGCGGCCAGGTAGATCGAGCGGCCGTCCGGCGCGAACGCCAGTTCAAAGACGCGGACCCCGGATTCCAGGTGCGTGACGAGGCCGGCGTCGACCTCGACCAGCCAGGCGCCGTTCTCGCGGCCGCCCTCGAAGACGGTGAAGCCGATGAACCGCCCGTCCGGGGTCCATGCCGGCGAGGCATGACCGCCGAGTGGGCGCGCGTTCGAGGTGATGGCCCGCGCCCCGCTGCCGTCCGCATTCACGATCCAGATCGTGGATCCGGCGGCGGCGCCGAATGCGCTGGGGGTGACGTCGACGTGCTCGTCCGATTGGTAGGCGAGCCGACGGCCATCGGGCGACCACGCCGGCCGGGAGCCTTCCGCCGCCACCTGCCGAGCCACACCGCCACGCGCCGGCATCACCCAGATGCCGCCGCTCCTGTTCGAGTGATAGGCCAGCAGCGTCCCGTCCGGTGACCAGGCCGGCTGCACGTTCTGGCCGCCGTCGGCCGTCAGCGCGTTCTCCGTGCCGCCTTCACCGAGCGAGCGCACGTAGATCTCGAATCCGCCGCTGCGGTCCGAGGCGAACGCCAGCGCCTCGCCGCGAGGCGAGAAGGCCGGCCCCATGTCGAGGCCGTGGTGGGTGGTCACCTGCACCGGCCACGGCACATGGCCCGCGGCGGCCTCGGCCGTGACTACCTCCGGCAACCGGACGAGCCGGGCGTTCATCCACAGGAACGCGGCAAACAGCACGAGCGCCGCTGCCGCGGCCATCGCGACGAGCACCGGGTTCAGGTGTGCCGTCCGCCACGGCCGGCTCGACGCGTCGGTCGTGGCAGGACGGGAGGAATCGGACGTGATGGCAGGCGCGCCTGGAGCGGCTGGGACGCGGCCGGACGTAATGTCCGCACTGACGTTCGTGAGGGCGGGCGCCGACGACGTGGTCGCACGTCGCTGCGCTTCTGCGGGCGGCTCCACGCGCACCGCACACTTCCACCGATAACCGCGGGTCGGTACCGTTTCGATGAAGCGCGGGTCGCGCGCCTCATCGGCCAGCACCCGCCGCAGCTGCGCGATGACGCGGGTGAGCGCGGAATCGGTGACGGCGGTGTCGGGCCACAGCGTGTCGAAGATCTCCTGCTTGCCGAAGAGGTGCCCGGGATGGCTCACCAACAGCGCCAGCAGGTCCAGGGCCTTGGGTTCGAGCGCGAGCACGGAGCCCGCGCGCTCCAGAACGTAGCGATCCAGATCCAGCCGGAAGTCGTCCCACACGAAAACATCAGGCGTTCGTCCCACCATTCACCCCTTCGGCGCCTTCATCAGAGAAACCACGGCGCTTCGTCAGCTGCGCCTCACGACGGCGCCTACCCCCGACCCGCATCGTCACAGTCATGGACGGATGCCCTGGTCGAATTGTTTGCGCCACGTTGCTCCTGTACTTTGCCGCCGGCGCGCCGGCGGTGTCCGCCCGCGAGTCCGGCAACGTCCGACGGCCCCCGGAAGCACCAACCGCGCCGCTGGCCATGGAGATGGACGGTGGGATAGCCATCGGGGTTCGTATCCAGGGCGCGGGCCCGTTCCGATTCCGGCTGGATACCGGCGCCAGCCGGACGGTTGTTTCCAGTGAACTGGTGGCACGGCTGGGCTTACGGCTCACCGGATCATCGGCGGTGGTCGCGCCAGCGGGGCGTACCGTTCGGCCGCTGACGACCGTGGACGAAGCGACGGCCGGATGCTTTCCCGCGACCGGATTCCGTGCGGCCGTGGTGCCGGCGGTGGACCTCGATTCGAGCGGGCGGATCGACGGCCTCATCGGGCAGGACGTGCTGGCCGCGCAGGTCTACACGCTCGACTACGACCGTGCCGTGCTGCGCTGTCACGCGACCGGCGGCGACCCGCTGAATGGGGTGCGGCTGCCGCTGACGGTGACCGATGGCCGGGCCCTCGTGTCGTTGCCGCAGTCGCGCGGCACGCTATGTCTCGTGCCGGACAGCGGCGCCGACCGGCTCGTGCTGTTCACCCGGCCCGGGCAGAGCGTGCCTGCCCTCATCACGCCGCTCGAGACCGTGCGCACGCGGTCCATCACCGGGCAGCGGCTGGCGCGGCGCGTGCTGGTGCAGGCGCTCCATGTCGGCGACACTCGCCTCGGCGATCACGAGGGCGTGCTGATCGAGGGCTCCGAGCCCGAGACGCTGATGGGTGACGGACTGCTGCCGCTCCACTTGTTCGCAGCGGTCACGTTCAACGGTCCAGCGGGCTACCTGTCCTTCGAACCACGGCGGCGGTAGCCGTCGATGGAGTCGCGGTGCACAATAGCATCGCGTGGCGCCGCCTCCCGGGTATCGATTTGCCGACTTCGTCCTCTCGCCTCGTCGCCGGCTGGTGTTGCGGCGCGGGGAGCCGCTACCGCTGATCCCCCGCTACTTCGATCTGCTGGTCCTGCTGATCGAGCGGCGGCCGGCGGTCGTCACCCGCCGCGAGATCTTCGACCTGGTCTGGGGCGACGTCATCGTCTCCGACGGCGCGCTCTCGCAAGCCATCCGCACCCTGCGCCGTTCACTGGGGGACGACCCGCGCGAACCGACGTTCATCCGCACCGTCTCGCGTCACGGCTACAGCTTCGTCTTCACCGAAGTGCACGAAGAAGACGATGCCGCCCGGCCTTCGACGCCCGAGCACGCTGCCGCTGCCGTGCCGTCACCGCAAGACGAAGGCGAACCGGGCCAGTCGGCGGAGGAACGGCTGATCGACCTGGCGACGCGCCTCCTCGCTGGTCCGCGCGCGGATGCGACGCCGACTCGAAGATCGACGTGACCTGGCGCAGCAGCTCCACGTCCTCGACACGCGGCGAGCCGTCGACTACCTGATCGCGCAGCCCGCGCATGCCGAAGCGCTGGCGCTGATGCGCGACACGCGCTGGGACGTGCCGGGAGCCGGGCCGGTGCCGCTGCTGACGCAGCCTGGAGGATGGGCCGCGGCATGGGCGCTGACCCGACTGCGCGCGCGCGACGCCTTGCGCGTCACGAAGCGCCGATGGGCACAGGCCGCCGGCGGCGCGGCGGGCGCCGGCGCGTTGGCGGGGGCGGTCGGCGGACTGCTGCTGGTGGCCGCGCCCTCGTCGCCTACGCCGATGACCGCGGTCGTGGCCCTGAGCGCGCTCGGGGCGACTGCCGGGTTCACGGGCGCCGCCGGTGTGGCCGCGGGGATCGTCTCGGCCGAAGCGCTGGCCCGTTCGCGACGTGGCCTCGCCATCGTCGCGGGCGGCGCGATTGGTGGATTGCTGATTGGCGCCGCCGTCCAGGCGGTGGCGGCATGGACGCTGGCCGATCTGTTCGGCCTTCACGTGCGCGTCGGCGGCGCGGTCGAAGGGCTGTGCCTTGGCGCCGCCATCGGCGCCGGCTACGCGGCCACCACCCGGCGACCGGAAGGCGGTATCGCCAGACCAACCGGCGCCGCGCGATGGCGGGTCGCGGCCGTGGTGGCCGCGTGCGGCGCCGTCACCGCCATGACGCTCTCGGCGATGGGGAGCCCGATGGTCGGCGGCGTGATCCACGCCGTGGCGCAGGCGTCCGCGGGATCGCACGTCCAGTTCACGCCGCTCGGTCGCTGGCTGGGAGAACCCGCCTTCGGACCGCTCACGCAGCGCCTCGTCGCCGCCTTCGAAGGGGGGCTGTTCGGGTTCGGCCTCGCCTGGGGCCTGACGCGACGGGTCGGGTCGACCGCGATTTCCGGCCCGGTTTCCTGAGATCTACGGCCGTTCACGAAATGCTCACCTTTCGCTGAGGACTTCGGCGCGGAGCGCGGTGCCATGGTGGCCGTGCCCGGTTGCCGTGGAGGCCGCCGCGCGTCGAAGGAGGCACTCGTGACCGTCCGCCGTCTGCTGGCCATTGCCCTGATCTTCCTGACCACCGCCGTCGCCTGGTTCGCGCTGGGATCGTCGCTCGTGATCCGAACCGGAGAGTTCGATGGCGCCCTGCGCAAGGAGGTGGCGCTGCTGTGGGGCGGACCGCACGTGCAGGTCGCGCCGGAAGCCTGGGTCGCGCGTCCGGCGAGAAGTGACCGAAACCGTGGTCGAGAAGGATGGCGCCGGACGCGATACCACGCGCCAGGTCCGGCGCTCGACCGTGGATTGGGCGCCGGCGCCGCTGCAGCAGACCAGGGCCGATGCCGCGCTCGACCTCGAGCATCGCCAGAAGGGCCTGCTCTGGTACGACACCTACACCGTGGCGTTTCGCGGCACCTACGTCTTCCAGAATCCGGACGCGCGAACAACGTGACGTGCGGGTGAAGTTCTCGTTCCCGGCCGAGCACGCCATCTACGACGACTTCACCATCACCGTGAATGGCGTCGCCGCCGCCCGCGGCGGCGACCTCACCAAGGAGGTGGAGACGATGGCGGTGCTGGCGCCGAACGCGCAGCTCACCCTCGAGGTGACCTACCGTTCGCGCGGGCTCGACGACTGGCGGTATGGCCTGGCGTCGAGCGGCGTGGCCGACGTCCGCGACTTCCTGCTGACGGTCAGCACCAACGTCTCCGACGTGGACTTTCCAGCCGGCACGATGTCGCCGACGGCGCGTGCCGCGGCCGGGCAGCGGATGGGCCCTGACCTGGCAGTTCGCGAACCTGGTCACCGGGCAGTCCATCGGCGTCGATCTGCCCGAGCGGCTCAATCCGGGACCGCTCGCGGCGCGCATCACGTTCTTCGCGCCGGTGTCGCTGCTGTTCTTCCTCGCCGTGATGGTGGTGCTCGACGTGCTCTCCGGCGATTCGCTGCACCCGATGAACTACGTGTTCATCTCCGCCGCGTTCTTCGCCTTCCACCTGCTGCTGGCCTACCTCGTCGACCAGGTGTCGGTGCACGTCGCCTTCGTGGCGGCGGCCGCCGTCAGCGTCGGGCTCGTGGCCAGCTACCTTCGCGCGATTGGCGGGCGGTCGGCGCGCGTGGGGCAGGCCGTGGTGGCGCAGGCGATCTACCTGATTGCCTTCAGCTACGCGTTCTTCTTCGAGGGCTTCACGGGCCTGGCCGTGACCATCGGCGCCGTGATCACCTTGTTCGTGCTGATGCAGATGACGGCACGTGTCCGGTGGAGCGACATCTTCAGCGCCGGCCTTTCCGGTTCGAGGGCTCGTCATGCTGACTGACACGCTGACGGTCGCGCCTGCCGGCTGGACGGTCCTCCAGATCCAGACCGGCGCGTCGCTGGAGTTCGTGGATCTCACCGACCGGCTGGCGAGCCTGGCCTGCGGAATCTCGAGCGGCGTGCTGCACGTCTTCACCCGCCACACCACCACGGGACTGCTCATCAACGAAGCCGAACCGCTCCTGCTGGACGATCTCGCGGAACGGCTGGAGCGATGGGCGCCCGCGGCCGACGCCTACCGGCACGACGATTTCTCGCGCCGCGTGGTCAACGTCGGGCCGGGCGAGCGGATCAACGGCCATGCGCACTGCCGGGCGGCGCTGTTCCGTTCGTCCGAATCGGTGCCGGTCGTGGGTGGCGCGCTGTGCCTGGGGCGCTGGCAGCGCGTGCTGCTGGCGGAGTTCGACGGACCACAGACGCGCGAGGTGATGGTGATGTTGACGAGCTTGCGTCGCTGAGTGGTCTTCGTTAGCGTAGCGATCGATGGCGACGGTGCGATTCACGCGCAACCTCCAGCGGCACGTGGAGTGTCCCGACCGAGCAGGTGCCGGCGCGCACGCTGCGCGAGGCGCTCGACGCCTACTTCGCGTCGCGGGCACTGGCCCGCGGCTACGTGCTGGACGATCGCGGCACGCTGCGCAAGCACATGGCCGCCTTCATCAACGGCCGTCAGATCGAAGACCGCCTGCACCTGAGCGATCCGCTGGACGACGATGCGGTCATCGACATCGTGCAGTCGTTGTCCGGAGGATAGTCCGCCCATGAGCACGCGCTGCCACGTGTCCACGCGCAAGGGGCTCTTCACGCTCGAGCGAGGCCGCCAGCGGCTGGGAGATCGCCCGCACCAGTTTTCTCGGTGACAACGTCACGCTGGCGATGCACGACCCGCGGAACGGCCACCTCCTCGCCGCGCTCAACCACGGCCACTTCGGCGTCAAGCTGCAGCGCTCGACCGACGGCGGCGCCACCTGGCACGAGGTGCCGGCGCCGAAGTATCCCGACAAGCCCGAAGGCTACACGCCGAAGACGCCGGTGGAGGGCACGCCGGCCGAGTGGGCGTTGAAGCTGGTCTGGGCGCTCGCGCCCGGCGGCGCGGACGAGCCCGGCGTGATCTGGTGCGGCACGCTGCCGGGCGGGCTGTTCCGCTCCGACGATGGCGGCGAGTCGTGGTCGCTCAACCGGCCGCTGTGGGACGACCCGCGGCGCGAGGAGTGGTTCGGCGGCGGCGCCGATCATCCCGGGATCCACTCGGTGCTGGTCGATCCGCGCGATTCGCGTCACGTGAAGGTGGGCGTGTCGTGCGGCGGGGTGTGGACCACGCGCGACGGCGGGGCGAGCTGGGAGCCGACGGCCACCGGCATGCGCGCGGAGTTCATGCCGCCCGAACGCCAGTTCGAGCCCAACGTCCAGGACCCGCACATGGTGGCGCAGTGCCGCGCCAACCCGGACGTGCTGTGGGTGCAGCACCACAACGGCATCTTCAAGTCGGTGGACGGCGCGCGATCGTGGACCGAGATCACCGGCGTGCAGCCGTCCACGTTCGGCTTCGCCGTCGCCGCCCATCCGCGCGACGAAGGCACGGCCTGGTTCGTGCCCGCCGTGAAGGACGAGACCCGCTATCCCGCCGGCGGCCGGGTGGTGGTCACCCGCACCCGCGACGGCGGGCAGACGCTTCGAGACGCTGGCGACCGGGCTGCCGCAGCAGCACGCCTACGACCTGGTCTACCGCCACGCCCTCGACGTGGACGAGACCGGCCAGGTGCTCGCCTTCGGCTCGACCACCGGCGGGCTGTGGTTCAGCGACGACGGCGGCGACTCGTGGCAGATGGCGTCGTCCCATCTTCCGCCCATCTACGCCGTGCGATTCGAGCAGCCGCGCTAGCGGCTGCCCCGGCGTCCTTCCCTAATTTCGACGCCGGGCAACCCATCTGGCGGGCAGGCGTTCCGGTGCCCTCTGCCGCCGGGGGCTGCTGGGGCGGATGACCAAGCCCTGGCGGGCAGCCTGACTGACTACGGCCCAGCTGGACGGCCGGGCGGGCCGGGACGGGGGACGATGGAAAACCGGGGCGTAACGGACCCGGTCCGCGCTAGAATGTCAAACGCCGGCCCGGGTCCAGTTCGTCGGACGGCTGCCCTTTGGTGAGTCACTGTCAGGAGCAAACACGATGAAGCGCATCGCATTCCGAGTCGTGCCCGTAGCGGCGCTGCTCGTCGCAGGTGTCGCGTGGCTGGGCCCGCGCGCAGCCGGACAGAGCAGTCCGATGCCGAGCACCAAGAACGGCGATTGGCCGATGTACACCGCCGACCTTCACGGCAGCAAGTACTCGCCGCTCGACCAGATCAACGCCAGCAACTTCAGCAAGCTGGAAGTGGCCTGGCGGTTCAAGACCGACAACCTCGGGCCGCGTCCCGAGAACAAGCTCGAGGGCACGCCGATCATGGTCAAGGGCATGGTCTACGCCACGGCCGGCACGCGCCGCGCGGTCGTGGCGCTCGACGCGCAACCGGCGAGCATGAAGTGGATGTACGCATGGACGAGGGCGAGCGCGCCACGCGCTGGGCGCCCCGCCAGCTGTCCGGCCGCGGTCTGTCCTACTGGACCGACGGCAAGGGCGACGAGCGCATCATCTACGTCACCACCGGCTACCGCCTGGTGTCGCTCAACGCCAAGACCGGTCAGCCGATCGCCGGCTTCGGCACCAAGGGCGTCGTCGACCTGAAGGAGGGCGTCGTCATCGGCAGGACAAGCAGATCGACCTCGAGAAGGGCGAAATCGGCCTCCACTCGACGCCGCACCGTCGTCAACGACATGATCATCGTCGGCTCGTCGATGTTCGAGGGCCTCGGCTACGTCTACAGCACGAACGCCAAGGGCCTCGTCCGCGCCTTCGACGTGCGCACCGGCAAGCAGATCTGGCGCTTCAACACGATCCCGGACCCGGGCGAGTTCGGCAACGAGACGTGGGAGAACGGTTCGTGGGAGTGGACCGGCAACATCGGCGTCTGGACCCAGATCACCGGTCGACCCGGAAGCCGGCCTCGTCTACCTGCCGGTCGAGACGCCGACCATCGACGAATACGGCGGCAACCGCCCCGGCGACAACCTGTTCGCCGAGAGCATCGTCGCGGTCGACCTGAAGACCGGCAAGCGCAAGTGGCACTTCCAGTTCGTGCACCACCCGCTGTGGGACCACGACATGTCGTCGGCGCCGCTGCTGATCGACGTCACCATCGACGGCAAGCCCCGCAAGGTGCTGGCCGTGCCCTCGCAAGCAGGGCTGGCTCTACATCTTCGACCGCATCACCGGTCAGCCGATCTGGCCGATCGAAGAGCGCCCGGTGCCGCAGACCGACGATGCCCGGCGAGAAGACCGGCCAAGACGCAGCCGTTCCCGACGCAAGCCGCCGCCGTACTCGCGCACCTTCGTCAGCCGAGAACGACCTGATCGACTTCACGCCGGAACTGCGCGCAGCAGGCGCTCAAGAACCTGAAGAAGTTCCGCTGGGAGCAGACCCCCTACGTGCCGCCCGTCGGCCCCGAGACCGACAAGCTCGGCACGATCAACATCGCCAACACCACGCGGCGGCGTGAACTGGCCGGGCTCGGGCTTCGACCCCGAGACCGGCATCTTCTACACGCAGGCGCACAACTCGGCCGATCACCGTCGCGAAGTACGACGAGGAAGAGTTCGAGCAAGGTGCAACCCGGACCAGTTCAAGAACACCCCGCGCCAGCCGCGCTGGGAAGCTGAGCCCGACTACGGCCTGCCGCGGCCGCAACCCCGGATGGCACGGTGGCGCGGCCGCAGATCACGCTTCGGCGGCGGCGACGGGTCGCCGGGCGCTGGCCGAGGGCCTCGACGGCCTGCTCGATCGTGAAGCCGCCCTACGGCGTGATGGCGGCCATCGACGTCAACAAGGGCGAGCTGATGTTCCAGGTGCCGCACGGCGACACGCCGGACCCGGTCCGCAACCACCCGCATGCTGCGCGGGCTGAACATCCCGAAGACCGGCCAGCCCGGCAGCGTCGGCGTGCATGGTCACCAAGACGCTGGTCGTCGCCGGCGACCCGCAGGTCACGCACCTCCGAGCCGCGCGGCCGTGGCGCGATGCTCCGCGCCTACGACAAGAAGACCGGCGCCCAGGTGGGCGAGGTGCTCGATGCCGGCGCCGGTCGGCGGGTCACCCGATGACCTACATCGGTCGACGGCCGCCAGTACATCATCGTCGGCGTCAGCGGCGGCAACTACACGGGCGAGTACATCTCGTTCCGCGCTGCCCGCCACCGAGACGCACCACGACCGCTCCCCGCCAGTAAGGCGAGGCGGCACACAACCTGGTGCAAGGGGCGGGAGCCACTCCCGCCCCTTTCACTTTGTACCCGTGCGTCGAGCGGCCTTCGGTCGTACGCTGCACGTGGAGGCCGGTCCCTATGGCGCGCGTGTTGATTGAGTTCGCCCATCCCGCCCTCGAGCGATCGCGCGTGCACGCCGCGCCTGCTGGCGCGCCTGCCGTCCCGCCCCGGCCTGACGCTGAACGATCTCTACGAGGCCTACCCGGACTTCGACATCGACGTGCCGCGCGAGCAGGCGCTGCTGGTCGATCACGACCTCGTCGTCTTCCAGCACCCGTTCTTCTGGTACAGCACGCCGCCGCTCGCTCAAGCAGTGGGAGGATCTCGTGCTCGAGCACGGCTGGGCCTACGGCCGCGAGGGCACGGCGCTCCGCGGCAAGCGCGCGCTGCACATCATCTCGGCGGGCGGCCGCGAAGAGGCGTACCAGCACGAGGGCTACAACCGCTTCACCATGCGCGAGCTGCTGGCGCCGCTCGAGCAGACGGCGTTCCTCTGCGGCATGACCTGGGTGCCGCCGTACGTCGTCCACGGCACGCACCGCCTGACCGAGCCGCAGATCGAGGACGAGGCCCGGCGCTATGGCGAACTGCTGACGCGGACTCGCGCGACGACCGGCTGAATCTGGACGCGGCCTCGCCGCTTCCCGACGCTGAACGACGCGCTCGCTGACGCCACCGCCGGAGGTGAAGCGATGAGCGAGCGAGCCTGCTCTTCCAGGCGTTCGTCTACCTCGGCGGCGGCGGTGCTCGCCGTGCCGCTCGCGCAGCGGCTTGGGCCTCGGGTCGGTGCTCGGCTACCTGCTGGCCGGCGTCGCCATCGGCCCGTTCGGCCTCTGGGCTGCTCGGCGCCGGCGGCGCAGGACGTCATGCACTTCGCCGAGTTCGGCGTGGTGATGATGCTGTTCGTCATCGGCCTCGAGCTGCAGCCGGCGCTGCTGTGGCGGCTGCGCGGGCCCATCCTCGGCCTCGGCGGCCTGCAGGTGACGCTGACCACGCTCGTCGTCGGCGGGCGGCGCCATGGCCGCTGGGCCTGCCGTGGCAGTCCGCGCGCTCGCCATCGGCATGACGCTCTCGCTCTCGTCCACGGCCATCGTGCTGCAGACGCTGAGCGAGAAGGGCCTGCTGAAGACGGCCGGCGGGCAGAGCGCGTTCGCGGTGCTGCTGTTCCAGGACATCGCCGTCATCCCGATGCTCGCCATCTTCCCGCTGCTGGCGAGCGGCGGCGCCGCGGGCGATCACGGCGAGTCGGCGCACGCGCACGACGCTGGTCGTCCAACCTGCCGGCGTGGGGGCAGACGCTGGCGGTGCTGGCGGCGGTCGGCCTGGTCGTCGGCGGCGGGCGCTTCGTGCTCGGCCCGGTCTTCCGCCAGATCGCGCGCACGCGGCTGCGCGAGATCTTCACCGCCGCGGCGCTGCTGCTGGTCGATCGGCATCGCGCTGCTGATGACGCGCGGTCGGCCTGTCGCCCGCGCTCGGCACCTTCCTCGCCGGCGTCGTGCTCGCCAACAGCGAGTACCGCCACGAGCTCGAGAGCGACATCGATCCGTTCAAGGGCCTGCTGCTCGGGCTGTTCTTCATCGCCGTCGGCGCCTCGATCGACTTCGGCCTCATCGTCTCGCAGCCGCTGACTCGTCGCCGGCCTGGTGGCTGGCGATCGTCGCGGTGAAGTTCGTCATCCTGTTCGGCCTGGGCCGCGCCTTCGGCCTGAGCCTCGACGCAGAGCCTGCTGCTCGCGTTCGCACTGCCGCAGGTCGGCGAGTTCGCCTTCGTGCTGTTCTCGTTCGCCGATCAGCAGGGCGTGCTCGCGCCGCGAGGTGAGCGGCCCGCTGGTGGCCGCGGTCGCGCTGTCGATGGCGCTCACGCCGCTGCTGCTGCTCGTCAACGAGCGCGTGTCGGCGCGCGGGTCGGCACGCGCGATCGGCCGGAGCGCGAGGCCGACGCGATCGACGAGGACGGCCCGGTGATCATCGCGGGCTTCGGCCGCTTCGGCGCCACCGTCGGCCGCCTGCTGCGCGCGAACGGCGTCGTCGACGACCGTGCTCGACATCGACTCGGATCGCGTCGACCTGCTGCGGCGGATGGGACTGGACGTCTACTACGGCGACGCCACGCGCCACGACCTGCTGCACATCGCCGGGCGCCGGCGCGGGCGCGGCTGCTGGTGATCGCGCTCGACACGCCGGAGAAGACGCTCGACGCTGGTGCACACGGCGCAGAAGCACTTTCCGCAGCTCACGATCCTGGCGCGCGCCTTCGACTGGCAGGACGCGCACGACCTGCTCGAGGCGGGCGTGACGCACGTCTACCGCGAGACGCTCGACACCTCGCTGCGGCTCGGCACCGGACGCGCTGCGGCTGCTGGGCTTCCGCGCCTACCGCGCGCACCGCGCCGCGCAGCGCTTCCTGCGGCACGACGAGGAGTCGCTGCGCGAGCTCACCGGGCGCCGTGACGACGACGCCGTGTACGTGAACCTGGCGCGCCAGCGAATCGAGGCGCTCGAGCAGATGTTCGAGGCCGATCGATCCGAGCCGTCGCTGGACCGCGACGCGGGATGGGATGCCGAGTCGCTGCGCGAGGAGTTCCGCGACGCGGACGGCGGTCCGCCGAAGACGCCGCCGGTGTCTGCCTAGAAGCAGCAAGCGCACCGCCAGCTGCAACACGCGCGGATCGCCCGCGGACGTGATGCTGCCGAAGGCGGGCGATCCGAACGACGCCGTTGGGCGCGCCCCAGCGCAGGCGTGTTGGTGAGGTTGAAGGCCTCGAGCCGGAGCTCGAGAGCGGTGCGACCGGCCAGTCGGCCATGTGCGGAGCAGCGCCAGATCGAGGTTGCGCCAGGCGGGCCCCCGCACCGGATTGCGCGAGGCGCTGCCCAGCGTGAATTGCGGCGCCACGGCGAAGGCGCTGGTGTCGAACCAGCGGGCCGTGGTGCGCTCGCTCGAGCCGGCAGCTCCGGGTCGCCAACCAGGTTCGGCCGCTGCGTGCCGAAGCCCGCGAACGCGTTGAAGTTCGTCACCTGGGTGACCGCAATCGGCACGCCCGACTGCAGCGTGCCAATGCCCGTGATGGTCCAGCCGTTGACGAGGGCGCCAACCACGCCGTCCGGCTGCCAGCGCCGGCCCTCGCCCCACGGCAACTCCGCCACCACCGACGTGACGAAGACGTGCGGGATGTCGCCGGTCGAGACGTCGCGATCCCGCGCGCGGTTGTAGGCGTCCGCCACCGGAGCGTTGAGCACGGGCCCCGTCAGAATCGACGCGTCGAACACCGACGAGGCATCGTCCACCAGGCGCGATCGCGTGTAGCTGGCGAGCACCGACACGCCCGCGGTGAAGCGGCGCTCGAGCCGGGCCTCGAGCCCGTGATACCGGGTGGTGCCGACGTTGTTGCGATAGAGGCTGACGGCCGTGTACTCGGGATACGGCTTCAGCAGCTGCGCGCGCGTGATGGTGGGGTCGCCCAGCGACGATGAGCGCGGGATGATGCCGAAGTAGGGATTGGGCACGCGCTCCAGCAGCGGTGCGCCGATCGCCAGCTGATCGACGGAGAGCTGGTTGAGGTTCGCGTCGGGAATGCCCACGCGCGTGATGTGCGAGCCCACATACGCCAGGTCCGCGGTCCAGCCGCGGCCCAGGTCGCGCTGCACGGCCGCATGCCACTGCTGCACGTAGCCCGAGCCCAGGCCGCGATCGACGCCGAACACGCCCTGCCCCAGCCCCGCTTCCGGCGTGAGCGCGACCGGCGCGACCGATGGGCCAGTGGCCAGCGTGAAGGCGGGCGTGACGTTGTCGAGCGTGCGCTGCGAGGCGGTCTGGAGGAACGGGAAGGCGGGTGTCGTGAAGGGCGTGGTGATCCCGGCCTGTTCGATCCACACCAGGCCGTACCCGCCACGCGCGACCGTGCGCGGGGCGGCACGCCACACCACGCCCAGGCGCGGCCCGAAGTTCAGCCCGTGGAGCTGGCGGGCGGCCCTCGGCTGCCCGTCGCGGCCGAGGTACACGAGGCGCCGCGTGTCGAAGTCGAGCACGGCCGCCTGGTCCTGCTCCTCGGTCGAGGGGAAGTTGAGCGTGTAGCGCAGCCCGGCGTTGATCGTCAGCGTGTCGGACACGCGCCAGTCGTCCTGGACGAAGAACTCCTGGGTGCGGGCACGGTTCCGGATCTCGTCCTGCTGCAGATCGATGGAGAAGGACTGCACCTGGCCCAGCAGGAAGCTGGCGAACGGCGCGCCGGTGTTGGCCACGCCCGGCTGATCGGTGAAGAGATTCGTGAACTGGAAGACGCCGGTCGGCGACGGCGGCTGGACGATGTTCAACGCCGACCAGCGCAGGTCGGCGCCCGCCTTGAGGGCGTGCCGGCCCCGCAGCCACGTCAGCGTGTCGGCCACCTGGGTGACGTGCGTGCCGAAGTCGCTGGCGGTGTTGAGTGGCGAACCCAGCAGCTGGTAGCCGGCCACCTGGAAGGTGGGCAGTGTGGAGGGGAAGCTCGCGGTCGAGGGGATGCCGGGCAGCCCCAGGTCCACGCCGGGGCTCGTTGGCAGCGTCACGGCGCGCCGTTGCACGGAGCGGCGGGTGTGCCCCACCCGAACGTCGTTCAGCAGCGTCGGGGAGAGCACCTGCTGGTAGGCCGACGCCAGCGCCCAGGCGCCGGTCTCCTGCGGCCCCAGCGTGCCGGTGGTGGTGCCGCTGCCGTCTGGCAGCGGCGCGACGGGCAGGAACGTCTCCGCAAAGCGCGTGACGCGGGCGAACACGCGGTCACCACGGTCGGCAAGGCGATGGTCGAGGCGCAGGCCGAACAGGTCGTTGTCCACCGTCTCGTTGGCCACGCGCGTGTAGTTGTTGGCGGTGCCCGGGCTGGTCGGCCGCGGGTAACGGCCGAGGAGGTCCAGGGCCACCGCGTCCATCCGTTCCTGCGGGATGACATTGCCCGCAAATGGCGTCCGGGTGGCCGCACCCGCTGCGCTCGTCGTCGTGGTGGCCGGGTCGTAGATGACCGGCACGCGTCCGGCCACCGGCTCGGTGAAGATGCCCTGGCGCTGAAGCGCCGTGGGCACGGTGGAGATGACGGTGCGCGCGATCTCCTGCCGCTGCCCCTGGTAGTCGGCGAAGAAGAAGGTGCGGTTCTTCGCGATCGGGCCGCCCATCACGCCGCCGAACTGGTTGCGGCGAAACCGAGGCGAGCTGTCGGCGGGTGCGAACGGATTGCGCGCGTTCAGCGCTTCATGCCGCAGGAACTCGAAGGCACTTCCCGACACGGTCGCGCCTCCTGCCCGCGTGGTCAGGTTGACCACGCCCCCATTGAAGCGGCCGAACTCCGCGGGCGGGCTGTTGGTCTCGATCCTGAAGTCCTGGATGGCGTCGATGTTGGGGAAGAACGGCACTTGCCCCGGCTCCGGCTGCAGTACCGAGATGCCGTCGAAGATGTACTCGTTGGTCCGCGGCCGCCCGCCGTTGATGCGGGGCAGCGACGAGCCGGGCGGCAGCGCCACGCCAGGCGAGAGGGCGGCCAGACTGATGAAACTCCGGCCATTGAGCGGCAAGCGCTGCACCTGCTCGGCGGACACGACCTGTCCGAGGCCGGCCGACTCCCGCGGCCTGTCCTCGGCGCGACCAGTGACGACCACGGAGGCCTCGATGCCACCGACTTCCAGCAACAGATCAATCGCTACGGTCTCGCCCGTCGAGACCGGCACCCCCTGATGGCGCACCGTCCCAAAGCCGGGCAGGCGAGCCGTGAGGTCGTAGCGTCCCGGTGCCAGCGCCGCCGCGAGGTAGCGGCCGTCGCTGCTCGTGCCCACGCGCCGCACGGGAGCGCCCGCCGCCGTGGCGATGTCAATCACCACGCCCGCCAACGGCGCGCCGTCGCGGTCGCGGGCCAGGCCGCTGATGGCTCCCGATGAGATCTGGGCGTGGGCGATGGCGGTGACGGCCAGGCAGGAGAGGGCGAACGCGAGTCGAAACACAGGTGCGGACTGTAGCACCGGCTGAAGCCGTGAATCAAATCATACTAAATCGTATAGATTCGACTACTAGAGTTGCGTGGAGATCAGCGAGCCCAGCCGCTCGGCGCCTTCCGCCAGCCGATCCGGCTTCATCAGGCTGAAGGCCAGCCGCAGGCAGTTGCGGCCACGTCCGTCGAAGCACAGCCGCTGGCCTGGAATGAACGCCACCTGGTGGGCGTCGGCCCGCGCGAGCAGCGCGTTGGTGTCGATGCGCTCCGGCAGCGTCACCCAGATGAAGTAGCCGCCGCCAGGCGTGGTGAACGTGCAGCCCTCTGGCAGATGCGCGGTGAGCGCGGCGCTCAACGCATCGCGCCGCTCGCGGTAGCTGGCGCGCAGGCGGTCCACGTGCGCGTCGTAGTCGCCGGAGCGGCAGAGCGCGGAGACGATCATGCCGATGGCGTAGCTGGGCGTGCCGCCGCTGTCGCGCAGCCCGCCATCGGCGAACCGCCGCGCCTGTGCGGCGCTGCAGTGAATCCAGCCCAGCCTCAGACCCGGGGCGAGCGACTTCGCGAACGACCCCAGGCGCATCACCGTGCCGCGCGGCGCCATCGAGAACAGCGAGGGCGGGGCCGCGCCGTCGTACGCCAGCTCCCGATACACATCGTCTTCGATGATCAGCAGGTCGTGCCGCACGGCGAGATCGATCACCGCCTGCCGGCGCGCGAGCGACAGGTTGGCGCCGGTGGGATTGTGGAACGTGGGGATGGTATAGAGCAGGCGTGCGCGCTTGCCCGAGCGCGCCAGGCCGGCAAGGGTGTCGGCGAGGACCTCCACGCACAGGCCATCGCCATCGGTGGGGATGGCGCGGAGATCCAACCCATGGTCGTTCAGGATCCGCAGCCCAAGGTGATACGTTGGTGATTCCACCAGCACGACGTCGCCGGGCTGCGTGAAGAGGGTGCACACCTGATCGATGGCGTCGGAGTTGCCGCCCGTGCCGATGTGCTCGTCGAGCCCCACCTCCAGACCTTCGATTCGCCGCGTGCGCTCCTGAATCCAGCCCAGCAGCGGCCACGCGCCTTCGGGGGCGCCGTAGGCGAGGGCGTCGGTGCCGTAGAGATCGAAGGCGCTGGCGGGGGCGCGTCGCATTTCGGCGACGGGGAGCAGGTCGGGGTCGGGCTGGCCAAAGCCGAATTCGCTGTAGCCGTCCCGCAGGACCATCTGCGTGGATGGCGGCAGGTGCATCCGCCAATCGTATCCCGAAGGAGGTGGCGTCCGCGCGGTGACGCCGGCGTTCAGCGAGGCCGGAGGACCACTTCCACGCGCTTGCTGGACTTGACGGGGGCGCCGTCGGCACGGGCGGGTTGATACGTCCAGGTCAGCGCGGACTCGAGCAGCACGGTGTCGTAGGCGGGGTGAACCGATTCGATGATTCGCGCGTCCACGACGTCCCCGCGCTCGTCGATGTCCACTTCGACGATGCCGCGAAAATCCGCGATGTTCTGACTGCCGAAGGTACTGGGGTTCCAGGGGGGCAGCGTCTGCCGCAGAGCAACCGGCGCCGTGGGCGCCGTGGGCGGTGTCGGTGGCGCCGGTTCGGCCGCTGGCGGGGCAGCGGCGGTTGCGGCCTGCGCTTCGGCGCGGGCAAGCGATGCGCGGCTCAGGTCGATGAACCCGGCAGCAAGCATCCTGAGGTCGGCTATTCCCGGCTCGGTCTCGGCCAGCTCGAGGCTGATATCCAGCGCGCCTTCGAGCAGTGGCACGGCTTCGGCAAACGCTTGACGGTCGTAGGCGGCTTTGCCCGCTGCATAGCGCGCGCGCGCGATCCCGGGCAGCACGCGGCGGCGCACCGTGTCGAAGGCCGCCCGGACTCGAGGTGAGGCTTCCTCGGCGTCAGGTTCGTACTGGGGGTCGGCCACGGCAATCCGCTCGATCGCCGCGTCAGCCTCGTCGGTTCGGCCGAGCGCAATCAGGGACATGGCCCGGTAGCGGTCGACCTCGATGACCTCAGCCGCCGGCACCGTCACGCTCATCCGTCCGATCGCCGCCAGCGTGGCTTCGTAGTCGGCCGAGGCATAGAGCTGGCGAATCGAGTCGAGTGACTCTTGCGCTTCAGCCCTCGCGGCGGTGCACGCGAGGAGCAGTGCGATCAGGATGAGGCCCGGCCGTGTCATTTTCGGAGATCCACGCCGACGCGTGCGGGCGTGCTGACGGCAACCGTGACAGTCTGCCGCCGTTCAGCAAACTGGGGATGCCGGAACACCAGCTCGTGGGTCCCGATGGGAATCGACAGATTCCCGATTGGCGTCTCTCCTGCTGGCTGGCCGTCGATCCAGACTTCGGCCCAGGGCTGAGCGTTGACGCTGAGCGTGCCGTTGACCGGCTCCAGCCGCAGCGAGGCGTTCTGGCCAGCCGAGATCTGCACCGCGCGTTGCACGCGGAACCCGAGTGCCTCGTTCACCAGCTCGAGCTGGTGGGCGCCGATGGGGAGCAGGATGCGCGGCGTGTCCGTGCGGCCGAGCAGGGTGCCGGCCTCGAAGATTTGTGCCGGAATGGGGCTGTCGATGGTCAGCCAGCCAGATGCCACGCCGCTGTTGCTCATCGTGATCAGGAGCGAAGCCATTGCTCCGGCCTCCACGGTCACCGCGCGTTGTCTGACGTTGCCCGCCCTCGAGACCGTCACTTCGTGTGGACCGGCAGTCAGGTCCTCGATGAGGATCGGAGAGACGCCGCGCGGCTCGCCGTCGATCGACACCGTGGCCCCGTCAGGCTCGGTGCTGATCTGTAGTCGGCCGCTCTGCGCCGGCAACCGCTCGGCCCCTCCGACAACAGGCAAGGCGATGTGCACACTCGACGCCGCACCGCGCTCGACGCTGATGGTCTGCGTTCGGGCCTCGCTGCCGGCGCCGACCTGGATGGTGTGTGTGCCGGCGTCCAAGGCGTCGCTGAAGGGAGTCACGCCGCGAGCGACGCCGTCCACCGTCACGGGGACGCCGGTGGGCTCGGACGTGATCCTGACCGGGGAAGTGCGGGCCGGCGTGGCCCTGCCGGACAAGAGCCACCACGCGATCAGGCCGCCCTGGAACAGTGCCAGCACGGCCAGGACCGCGATGCCAATGCGCTTCCACGAGAAGCGGCGCGGGATTGGCGCCCCGACCGTTGGGCTGTGTGCCAGATCGCGACGGCTCCGCTGCGCGGGCGGCGTGAGTTGCTTCTCTGATACGAAATCCGACAAAAAATCGTCGGCAGGGCGCTCTGGAGGAACGCTCAGTGTTGGATCGGGCAAAGTTTCAGCGTTGGCGAGGGCTCGCTGCACCCCGCGCACGACGCTGGCTTGGTCCGAGTCGGCGGAATTGGGGGTCCGCGCCACGGCTGGGCGAGTCTACAGCCTCTTCGGAGCCGGGACAAGGCCCTACCGCGTCATCGTCATGATGGCGGCCATCATCTCGATGCCTTCCCACAAATTGCCGAGCCGCAGATTCTCGTCAGGGCCGTGCTGGTTGTTGTCGTGATTGACCATCGAGAACCCGACCGTGGGCATGCGCTCGCTGAAGGTCGAGAACGGCATGCTGCCGCCGAGCGTGGGCAGCCGCACCAGCTGGCGGCCGTTGCGCGTGAGCGCCGCGACCACGGCGCGCGCCATCGGGTCGTCCATCGACACCCGCGGTGCGCTGGAGCCTCCACGCGCGTCGATGCGTGCGATCAGCGGATGAGTCAGCCGCTCGTCGTCGCTCGGATCGCGGCCCTCGACGATGAAGTAGCCCTGCGCGCGGATGTGGTCGACGACCAGGCGCGTCTGCTTCGCCGGATCCAGCCCGTGCACGAGGCGCATCTCGATGCGCGCGGCTGCTGAGCCAGGGATCGCCGAGCGCGGTGCCGCGCTCGAAGCCGCCGCCCGCCTCCATCGTCAGGATGCTGAGCGTCGGTTCGTTCAGCTTGCGCTCCAGGCGCTGCTCGGCACGTTCCGGCTGTGCGACGAGGAAGTCCTTCTTCAGCGCGGCTTCCACGTTCGGCATCTCGTCGATCGCCTTCAGCTCGGTCGGCGTCAGCGGCGTCACGTCGTCGTAGAAGCCCTCGATGATGACGCGGCCGGCGTCGTCCTTCATGCTCACGAGCAGGCGCGCCAGGCGCATCGACGGATCGGGCGCCCAGTTGCCGTAGTTGCCGGAGTGCAGATCGCTGCGCGCGCCGAACACCGTCACGGTGAGGCCGGCGCCGCCACGCACGCCGTAGTACAGCGTCGGCCGGCCGCTCGGATGCCGCGGGCCGTCCAGCGTGATCGCGAGGTCGGCCTTCAGCGCATCCGCACGCGCCTCGGCGAAGCGGCGGAAGTTGCGCGAGCCGGCTTCTTCCTCGCCGTCGAGCACCACGCGCAGGTTCCAGGTCGGCCCGCTGCCGGTGGCCTTCAGCGCCTCCACCGCGTTCAGCACCGCGACGATCGGGCCCTTGTCGTCGGAGACGGAGCGGCCGTAGAGCGCGCCAGTCGGGATTGAGGGTCGTGGTCGGCGACAGCGGCACTTCGCCGGTCGGTCCGTAGAGGCACGGCGCAAAGGGCTTGCAGCGGGTCCACTCCGACGCGGTCACCGGCTGTCCGTCGTAGTGGATGTAGAGCGTGAGCGTCCCGCGAGGCGAGGGAGCGTCGAGCGTGGCGAAGAGGACCGGCGAGCCGGGGCCGGTGGTGGTCTCCACCGTGAACCCGCGGCGCTTGAACAGGCGCGGCCAGGTGTTCGACGTTCCTCTGCATGTCCGCGTCGGTGCCGGCGACGTTCGGGATCGCGACGAGCTGCACCAGTTCGTCCACGATCTGGCGCTCGTGCTGGGCGCGCCAGGTGGCGATGGGTGATGACTGCCCAGCGAGCGACGCGGTGGCTGCGGCGATGAGGATGAGGGAGAGGAGGCGTGTCATGGCGATGTGCCCGCCACGATAGCAGGAACTGCCACGTTTTCGGGGTGATCGTGCCAGGCCCCAACTTTCTGCCACGTTTTCGGCCCGATCGTGCCAGGCCCCGGGGTCAGCGAGGAGGATCGTCGGGGGGATCGAGCAGGGTGTGCAGTTCGGTGAACACGTCGGGCGAGGTCTGCGTGCGGCGGGGGGCTACCGGCTGGCGGCCGGCCGGGCGCGCATCGCCCTTGGGCGCGATGTGGCGCACGGTGCTCTGCGAGTGTGTCGGCGCCGCGCTGCGCCGCCGGAACCAGCGCATCAGCAGCAGGCCCCCTGCCAGCCAGAGCACCCACCCGAACACGAGTTCCGGGGGCAGTGTCGTCAAGGGACCCACGTGAACGCCTTTCCAGCACCGAGCGAGTAGTCGGTCAGCAGCGATTCAAAGATTGGCGCCCGCCCGGCCTCCTGCGTCATGGCGCCGCGCAGCGACTCGTCGAGGTTCGTGCCCTCGTCCTGATCGAGCACGAGGATCACGACCACGCGTCGCTGATCCGAGGTGTTGCCGGTGGCCTTGGTGGGCGAGTGATGGCCGATGTTCAACTTGCGGACCGGCACCGGCTTCGACAGCCCCTGCCGCACCCAGACCGCGATGCGTTCGGCCCGCCGCGCCGCCCGCCACTCCTCCTGCGCGCGGCCGGCCTTGAGGCCGACGCCGGCCGGCACTTCCTCCGAACTCGCGCCCACGCAGATGATCTCGTGCGCGCTATCCAGCACCGCCTTCATCTCGTCGGTGAAAGCGGGGAACGGGGCGCCGTCCTCGGTGGACTCGTAGGAACTGAGGCGCCACCGGAACTCGTCCGAGAACAGCAGGATGCGGAACGAGGCGCGACGCCCCTGGGTGTCCTGGGCGTTGGTGATGGTGATGTCGCGCGTGACCTCGGGTGGCGTCGGTGGCATGAACCACACGTTCTTCACCTCGAGGGCGGTCGCCGTCGCCAGTCCGAGCACCCGACACGATCCACGCGACGGTGACGAGCCACCGCGAGGCAGGCAAGAGCCACGTCATGGCCGGCTGCTGTGCAGGATCGTTGCCAGCCTGGCTTGCGCAGGTCTCGCTGCCGTTGCACGCGACGGGAGCGGCGCGGGGTGACTGAATTCGTCAGGGATGAGCCAGTTTGTGTCACCGCGGAGAGGGCCGTGGAGGCCTTGGGCGGGGCCCCGCGGCCCCGCCGATCGCTACGGCCGCCGAGCAGCGTGAATCAGAGATGACAACCCTTATGCATGCAGTTGCAGTGCAACTCGGTCTCGGGGGCGGTCTTGCAGTATTCGCTGCAGTACTTGCTGTCGGCCGGCGCTGGACAGGTGCAGCTGGGGTGTGCGCATTTTCGTGGCTCCGGCGAGCCCGATTTGGTGTCTGGCATGGAATCCTCGCTTTCAGCACTCATTATGCGCCTCTACTGACGCCCAGAAGCGACGGTCAGCACTTCCTGATCAGCACGCGAGGCCATCGCCAGTCTATGAGGAGACTTGCGTTGAGCAAGCTCGGCAGGCAGACGACGCCGGTATCCGGTGTCCGTAGAACGGAACCCAAGCCCCAAGCCCCAAGCCTCAAGCCTCAACGAGGCGCCGCGGACAGCACACGGGACTCGGGCAGCGTGGCGCGGTTCACCACGCGGCCCGCGGCCATCAGGGTCCGGATGCCGCGGATGTTCTTGATGTCCACCAGCGGGTTGGCCTCGAGCACCAGCAGGTCCGCCATCTTACCCGCTTCGAGCGTGCCGAGATCGTCGACGCGACCGGCGGCGAAGGCGCCGTTCTTCGTCGCCGCGACGATCGCCTGCATCGGCGTCATCCCGAGCTCGACCAGCCCCTCGATGCCGATGATCGTGCCGATGCCGTGATCCTGGTTCTCGGGCTTCGGCGTGCGCGACAGCTCGGCGGCGGCAGCCCAGTAGTTGTCGGTGCCCACGGTCACCACCGCGCCGGCGGCAATCAGCTTCTTCGCGTTCCGCCGCCGCATCTCCAGTTCCTGCTGCTGGTCCGCCGCATCCTTCCGCTGCTCCGCGCTGGTTTTCGCGCGCGCCGGCCCCTTGGCGGCTTCCTCGCCCGCCTTCTTCACGGCCTCGTCGCGCTCCTTGAGGTGTTTGGTCCACGCCGCGCCGGTGATGGTGTTCACCAGCATCGAGCAGAAGATGCGGCGCTCCACGATCGTGCGGACCAGCGCGTCCGGCAGCTCGCGCAGGCCGATCATCTCGGGATGCTGGATGCCGTCGATGCCGGCGTCCACCGACAGGCGCAGTCCGTCCGGAGTGGTGGCGTGGGTCTCGGCCTTGCGTCCCCGCTTGTGGGCTTCGTCCACCATCACGCGCTGCGCCTCCGGCGAGAAGCCGATGAACGCCGGACGGGCGAAGTGGGCGGTGCCGCCGTACTTGATGAAGTCGGGACCCTTGTCGAGATACGCGCCGATCGCCGTGCGCAGCTCGTCGGGTGACAGGTCCACCAGATCCTCGCCGGCACCCTGCGACACCTGGTCGTTCATCTGCTCCTGGAACAGCGTCAGGCCGCGCTCTGGAATCAGGCTGAACGAGACGGAGTAGGGCCCGCCCCATCCGACGATGTTGCCGGCGGCAAGGATGCGCGCGCCCACTGCTTCCCCTCGTCGGATCCGCTCGCGCACCTCCACCAGCGGCGGCAGCACGCCGTAGCTGTCGCGCACGGTGGTGATGCCGTGCGACAGCTGGATCTGCGCCGCTTCGAGGACGATGTCGGCCTGGCGCGCGTTGTAGCGCACCAGCGTTTCGTAGCGGTCGTTGACGCCGCCGTAGAGCGAGAGGTGGACGTTGGTGTCGAAGAAGCCCGGCACGATGAACCGGCCGGTGGCATCGACGACGGTGGCGCCGGACGGCACGGCCACGCGCGACGCGGGCCCCGCGGCCTTGATGCGCCCGTCCTCGACGATGACCACCGCGTTCGCCACCGGCTCCCGGCCAGTGCCGTCGATGAGGGTGCCGCCGGTGATGGCGGTGACGCCCGGCTGCGCGGCCGGCCGCTCGTTCGCCAGCACCAGCGCCAGCAGTCCCAACCCCACGCACGTCAGAAACGGTCGTCGTCGCATGGCGCTGATTGTAGAGCCAGTGAGCGCCGGCATCGACGTTCCGCCGGCTGGTTGTCACTCGATCGGCGGCAGCGCGGCCAGAAACGTTGCCAATCGATCGGCCCAGACCGACGCCTTGACCTGCGTCCGGTGTCCTTCGGTGGACGGGCCCGCGGGGAGCACGACGTGACGCCCACGGGGGACTCGCGCGATGAGCGGCTCGATCACGCCAAGTTCCACCGGGTTGAGCTCGTCGTCTGCGAACAGGATGGCCAGCAGCGGCGCCGTGATCTTGCCGAGCTCGGCGGCCGGGTCGTAGTCGAAGGAGGACTCGAAGCGATACAGGATGTTGTTGGCATCGTCTTCGTCGAGGGTTTCTTCGACCACCTCCCTCACGTGCGCGTCAGCCTGGGCATAGGTCTCGAGACGCTCGCTCAGCCTGGCCGGGCTCTGCACCAGCATGTCGAACATCGGCATGATGTTCAGGAATCCTCGCGGTTGTTCCACGTAGTTGCCGGCCTTCCACTCGGGGTCGGTGCGGATGGCGTTGGACAGGATGCGGCGCCACAGCAGGTTCCGGCCGTCAACCCGCGACAGGTAGCGCGGAGATCGGCACCAGCGCATCCATCATGTCGGGATAGCGCGCGCCCCACAGCCAGGTGTGCATGCCGCCCATGGAGATGCCCAGCACCAGCCGAAGCCGCTCGATGCCGAAGTGCTCGGTCACGAGGCGGTGTTCCAGATCGACCAGATCGTGGTACCCGTACTTCGGGAATCGGGCCCGAAGACCGTCGCTGGGCTTCGACGATCCTCCGGCTCCGAGGATGTCCGGAAAGATCAGGAAGTGGCGCCGCGCGTCGAGTGGCCCGCCGGCCGCGAACAGCACGTCGCGCATCGACGACGCCAGCACCTGCGACGCGTCGCCGCTGGATCCGTGCATCACCAGGACGCCGTTGCGAATCTTTCCGCGGCTGTCGCGGATCGGCGTGCCGAGGGTCCGGTAGTGAAGGCGCACGTCCGACAGGGTCTCGCCGCTGCGGAAGGTATAGATGGGGATGACGTAGTCACCCTGCTGCATCGTGCCCTGCGCGCGCACGGGCGCGGCAACCGACACGACCAGCGCGCACAGGCCGAGGATGGCGCGGAGCCCGATGACGGGCCGTCTCATCGGGGTCACCGCTGATCCACCGATTGCCGGATCACCAGGCTCTTGCCGTGGAACGCCGCTGGATCGACGTCGTTCACCGTCTGCGTCTTCCGTCCGTTTGCCGTCATGAACGTCACTTCCACGCGCAGCGGCTGGACCGCCGCCAGGCCGAAGTGGATCGGCGCCGCGCTCTGGGTGTTGTAGCCGCCGCCGGTGACCACCTGGCGCGAGGCGAGGATCCGTCCGGCGCGATCGAACAGCCGGACCTCCGCGCCGAAGCGGGTGGCGTGGCCCTTGGCGTCGAGCACGACAATGCTCAGGCTGCGCTGCTTGATGTCGTCGGGCAGCGTGTTCCTGAACACGAAATGGCCGCCTGCCGGACCATAGCCATCGGTCAGTGTCAGGTCCAGGCCGCCGTCGTGGTCGTAGTCCACCAGCTGCACGCCGTGATCGCCCGCATTCAGCGGGCTGTCCTTGGTCAACACGTTGACGAAACCGGCCGCGCCGTCGTTCCGGAACAGTGCGTTCAGCGGCGTCTGGTTGCCGACCGGGCCTTCATACGAGATCACCGAGAGGTCGAGGTCGCCATCGTTGTCGTAGTCGCCCCAGTCGGCGCCGACCGCGTGGTTCTCGACGCCGACGCCCACCGCCTTGCCGACCTCGGTGAACGTGCCGTTGCCGTTGTTGCGGTAGAGCAGGTTGTGGCCGTAGTTGGGGGCGAAGATGTCGAAGTCGCCGTCGTTGTCGTAGTCGCCGATCGCGCAGCCGACGCCGCCTTCGTCCTTGGCGCGGGGCGGCCCGGCCATGCCGAGCGTGGCTGCCACGTCCACGAATGCAGTGCCGTCGTTGCGCCACATCGCATCGGCCGCGCCCGACTGATTGGCGAGGTAGAGGTCGAGATCGCCGTCGCTGTCGATGTCCAGCCAGCACGCGCCCACCGTGGGTCGGGCATCGGTGGGGCCGGCGCCGGCGAAGACCTGCGTGAAGCGGCCGCTGTCGTTGCGGAACAGCTTGTTCTCGCCCTGCCGGTCGGCGGCGTAGACGTCCAGGTCGCCGTCGTTGTCGTAGTCGATCCAGTTGGTCTGACGCGCGGAGCGACCGGGGATGGTCAGGCCGATGGCGGCGGCAACGTCGGTGAACTTCGTGCCGGCTTCGTTTCTCAGCACGATGGTCGGCTTGTCGGTCGGCGTCGAGCCGCCGAGCAGGTCGAGGAAGCCGTCGCCATCGAAGTCGCCCCAGCTCAGGCCGCGAAGCTCGTGGCTGCCGGCCTGCGGCATGCCCACCGTGGCGCCGATGCTGACGAGGGTGCCGCTGTCGTTGCGGTAAAGACGCACTTCGCCGGTGCTCAGCGACACCGCGAGATCCACGTCGCCGTCGTTGTCGAAATCGCCCCACGCGTTGGCGAACGAGCCGGCGACGGCCATCGCGTCCCGCTGCACCACGGCGAACGGCAGGGCTCCCGGGTTGGCTGTTGCGCCGGCAGCTGGGGTTGAAGGCGCTGCGGAGCAGCCGGCCAGCATCAACAGCAGCTGGGCAGAGGCGCAGGGATACGCGAACCGGGGGAGGCGTCGGGTGAAGGCGATCATGCGGCCATTCTACGTGCCGCGCCCGTCAACTGGGCACCCCGGGACGTTGCGCCTGGGCTCGAACGGCACCTCGCTTCCGATGCATCGCTCTTCACGAAGACGGCTTAAGATTCCCGTCATGTATCGTCGCCTTTCCGTCCTCCTCCTCGTCGTCGCGGCCACGGCCGCGCCGGTTGCCCAGTCCGGCCAGCGGTCGCCGCTCGCCGGCCTCCAGACCCGCGCCGAACGCTCGAACTTCACCGAAACCAGCCGCTACGACGACGTGCAGCGGTTCCTCGCCGACGGTGGACCAGGCCTCGGACCTCGTCCACCTGACGTCGTTCGGCTACACGTTCGAGGGCCGGTCGCTGCCGCTCGCGGTGGTGGGACGGGTGGCCGACGCCACGCCGGCGGCGGTGCGCGGCTCGGGACGCCTGCGCGTCTACATCCAGGCCAACATCCACGCCGGGGAAGTCGAGGGCAAGGAGGCCGTGCTCGCGCTCGTCCGCGACATCGCCGCGGGCGCGCATGCCGACTGGCTGCAGTCGATGGTGCTGCTCGTGAACCCGATCTACAACGCCGACGGCAACGAACGGGTCACGCTGACCAGCCGCGGCTTCCAGCACGGGCCGATCGGCGGCCAGGGCACGCGGCCCAATGCGCAGGGCCTCAACATCAACCGCGACAACATCAAGCTCGAGACGCCCGAAGCGCGCTCGATGGTGCGCATGCTGAACGACTTCGATCCGCACGTGATGATCGACCTGCACACCACCAACGGATCGCGTCACGCCTATCAGCTCACCTACGAGACGCCCAACAACCCCGCCGTCGCCCCGGCCGTCGTCACCGAGACGCGCGCGTGGCTGGCGAAGGTGGTGCAGGCGGTGAAGGCCAAGGACGGCTGGGACTTCCACTCCTACGGCAACGTCTCGGGCCAGGCGCCGGAGCGGGTGTGGACGACGGTCGAAGATCTGCCGCGCTACACGCACAACTACTGGGGACTGCGGAACCGGTTCGGCATCCTGAGCGAGACATATTCCTACCTGCCGTTCGCCGAGCGTGTGGCCAACAACCGGCGATTCCTGGAAGAGGTGCTGGGTTACGCGCACACCAACGCCGCGCGCCTGCGCGAGGTGGCGGCCGCCAGCCGACGCGACGTCGCTGGTCGGGCAGCGGCTGTCGCTGGCGTCGAAGGTGGCACGGGGCGGGAAGATCGAGATCCTGATGGGCGACGTCGAGGAAGAGGTCAACCCCTACTCCGGTCGCATCATGCACAAGCGGCTCGACGTGCGGAAGCCGGAACAGATGTGGGACGAGACCACGTTCGCGTCGACCGACAGTGAGCGGGTGCCCACTGCCTACATCGTCCCGGCGAGCGAGAAGGCGGTGCTGGAGCGCCTGCGCGCGCACGGCGTGAAGACCGAGCCGTTGGGGGCCGGGCCCGCGCCGGCCCTGGAGGAGTTCCGCATCGCCGGCACGTCGGTCACCGAGCGCGCGTTCGAGAATCATCAGGAGCGGACCGTCACCGGTGAGTGGGCGCCGGTCGAGCGCGACGTCGCCGGCGCGTTTCGAGTGCCGATGACCCAGCCGCTGGCGCGGCTGGCGTTCTACCTGCTCGAGCCACGATCGAACGACGGCGTCGCCACCTGGAACGTCGTGGACGAGGCGATCAAGGCATCGCGCTATCCGGTGCTGCGCACGCGGAACTGAGGGATGGGCATGGGCGGCATCCTGTTCCGCCCCGACGCGGGCGACCCTTCGCATCATGGCCCTTGGTGCCGCCATCCTGGCGGCAGAACCCGTTCGTTGTGACACAATTTCCCGGCGTTGTCTCGGACACCGCCCGTGTTCCTCGACGAAGACGGTTGATCGCAGGAGTGCCGGCATGACCCGACGTGTGTGTCTG
The DNA here is from genome assembly GCA_963721715.1 of uncultured Acidobacteriota bacterium. Taxonomy (GTDB): domain Bacteria; phylum Acidobacteriota; class Vicinamibacteria; order Vicinamibacterales; family UBA2999; genus VFZN01. Next base: position 932,431 of record CAVRKI010000002.1, read on the forward strand.
ATGTTTGCGTGCGTGGCGTTGTCGTTCGCGGCGCCGGTTGACGCCCAGCAGGCGCCTCGCGAGACCGCGCCCGCGGGAACCGCGCGGCCCGCGCGCCGCCCCTTCGACCTGACCACGCCGCGGCCCATTCCCGCGCGCGACAGCGTCTGGATCGAAGAGCTCACCTGGATGGAAGTCCGGGACGCGATGAAGGCCGGCAAGACCACGGCCATCATCGCCGCCGGCAGCACTGAACAGAACGGGCCGTATGTCCCGACCGGCAAGCACGTCTACGTGCTCCGCGCGACCGTGGACGCGATTGCCCGGACGCTGGGCAATGCGCTGATTGCGCCGGTGATCCCCTTCGAGCCCGGCAGCACCTCAACCACGCCTGGCACGTTGCAGGTGCGCCCGGAAACCTACGAGGCGCTGGTGGAAGACGAAGCCGAGGGCCTCAAGGCCAACGGCTTCGCGCACGTCGTGCTGCTGGGCGACAGCGGCGGGAACCAGCGCGGGCTCGAACGTGTTGCCAAGAAGCTGAGCGCGGCCTGGGCAGGCTCCGGGACGACGATTCACTTCATCCCCGAGTACTACGCCAGCTGGGAGGCGGCCGACGGCGCGTGGGCCTCGCTCGGTGTGCCCAAGACGATGGACGAGGGCATTCACGATGACTACAGCGTGAACGCCATCATCGCCACCGTGGATCCCGCGAAGATCCGTTTCGACGAGCGGCGCGGCGCCGGCAAGGCGTCGATCAACGGCCAGACGCTGCTGCCGCTCGACACCACCGTGGCCAACGGCAAGAAGCTGGTGGCGATTCGTGCCAACCTCGCCGTCGAGGCGATCCGGAAGGCGCTGGCGACTCCCTAGCCAGCGCGTCCATGGCGCGCGCCCGGTCTCAACGCCTATACAATCGTCGGATGCCCAAGCTGACGGTTGAAGGATACGGAACGTTCGACGTGGCGGATGACAAGCGGCTGGTCCTGGCCATCGAGCAGGATGCCAAGGTGGACATCCTGCACGCCTGCGGCGGCAACGCCCGCTGCACGACCTGCCGGGTCGAGTTCATCGAGGGCGAGCCGACGAAGCACACCGCCGCCGAGCAGGAGCGGCTCACCGCCCGCGGCCTGACCGGCGTGCGCCTGTCGTGCCAGATCCTGTGCGACCACGACATGACCGTGCGCGCCATCAGCCGGCTCGAAGGTTCCGGACGCCCCGATCCCGGAGGCGCCCCACTGGAATCGATTCAGCCGCCGCCGCAGTGGATCGAGGCGAGCTGAGAAGGGCATCCAGTCGCCATGGCCGCACCAATGGCAGAGCCGGACCTCGCCGCGGACGGCGTCCGCACCATCTCCCGTAGCTCGTTCTTCGACACCTGGCGCGACGATGTGCCGGCCGGGATCGTCGTGTTCCTGGTCGCCTTGCCGCTGTGTCTGGGGATTGCGGTCGCCTCGGGCGCGCCGCTCATTTCGGGCGTGGTCGCCGGCGTGGTCGGCGGCCTCGTCGTCGGCGCGCTGTCCGGTTCGTCGCTGATGGTGAGCGGCCCGGCCGCGGGACTGACCCCCATCGTCCTGCTGGGCATTCAGCAGGTCGGCGGCTTCGAGCGGCTGCTTCCGGCCGTCGTGCTGGCCGGTGCGCTGCAGCTGTTGCTGAGCGCCGCGCGGGCCGGCACGGTGGCGTACTACGTGCCGTCCTCGGTGATCAAGGGCATGCTCGCGGGCATCGGGATCACGCTGATTCTCAAGCAGGTACCGCACGCGGTCGGCTACGACAGCGACGCCGAGGGCGACCTGTCCTTCATCGAGCCCTCCGGCGAGACGACGCTGAGCACGCTGGCGGCCGCGCTGCAGCAGATTCAGGTTGGCGCCGTGATCGCGGCGCTGATCGGCGTGGCGGTGATGCTGTGGTGGCCACGCTCGCCCTTTGCCCGGATCCGGCTGCTGCCGGCGCCGCTGATGGCGGTCGGCGCCGGGGTGGGCGCTGAACGAGCTGTTCCAGTCTACATCCCCGAGTTCGCGGTGCGCGGCACGCACCTGGTGTCGTTGCCCACGATCGACAGCGGCGCCATCGCGCCGCATCTCGTGCTCCCCGACTGGAGCGCGCTGTCGACCCCGGTGGTGTGGCAGCTCGCCGTCATCATCGCGCTCGTCGCCAGCCTCGAGTCGCTGCTCAACCTCGAGGCCACGCGCAAGCTCGATCCGCTGCGCCGTGACGCCTCGGTGAATCGCGAGCTGATGGCGCAGGGGGCGGGCAACATGCTGGCGGGACTGCTGGGCGGGCTGCCGCTCACCGGCGTGATGATCCGGTCCTCGGCCAACGTCGATGCCGGCGCGCGCTCACGCCTGTCGGTGATGGTGCACGCGGCGCTGATGCTGGTGGCGGTGCTGGCGTTCGGCGCCGTGCTCAACCGCATCCCGCTGGCCGCCATCGCTTCGGTGCTGCTGGTGACCGGCTTCCGCCTTGCCGCGCCGTCACTGTGGCGGAACGCCTGGCACCTGGGCTACAGCCACTTCATCCCGTTCGCTGTCACCATCGTGGCGATTGTGTTCACCGACCTCCTGCGCGGCCTCGGCATCGGCTTCGCGGTGAGCGTGGCGTTCATCGTCTTCGAGCACCTGCGCAGCCCGGTGCTCACGCGCGTCAGCCCGCCCGGCGCGGTGCTCACGCGCTACCTGCTCCCCGAGCAGGTGACGTTCCTCAGCAAGGCGAGCATCTCGCGCGTCCTCAACAGTTTGACGCCCGGGACGCGCGTCGAAATCGACGGCCGCAAGACCACGCGGTTCGACCACGATGCGCTCGAAGTGCTGCACATCTTCCGCGAGACCGCACGGCTCCGCGGCATCGATTACCGGCTGGTCGGCATCCCGGAGACGGAGCTGACGCCCACCCACGACCGCGGTTCCCTCTAGACGTCCGAGACCCTCATGGAAGAATACCGTCGCATCATCGAAGGCAACCGTCGCTGGGCCGAACGCGTCAAGGCCGAGAACCCCGACTTCTTCAGCGAGAGCGCGCAGCGCCAGGAACCGCTGTTCCTCTACATCGGCTGCGCCGACAGCCGCGTCCCCTCGAACTCGGTCACCGGCACCAAGCCGGGCGAGCTGTTCGTGCATCGCAACATCGCCAACCTGGTGATGCCGAGCGACATCAACGCGATGAGCGTGCTGCAGTACGCGGTGGACGTCCTCGACGTGAAGCACATCCTGGTGACCGGCCACTACGGCTGCGGCGGCGTGAAGGCGGCGATGTCCGGCCAGCAGCACGGCCTGGTCGACCACTGGCTGGGCCCGATCCGCAACGTTCTTCGCTGGAACGCGCAGGAGCTGGACGCGATCGCCGACCCGCAGGCCCGGTTCGATCGGCTGGTCGAGCTCAACGTGCTCGAGCAGCTCTATCACCTGTCCGAGACCCCGATCATCCAGCAGGCGTGGGCACGCGGGCGCCGGCCACTGTTGCACGGGCTCGTCTACGACCTGAAGGACGGGTTGCTGCACGAGATCGCCACGGGCATCGACTCGCAGGATGCCGCCGATCACCTGGCGGATCGCCGGCTGTCTGGTGTGCCCGCGGGACCGCCGCCCCTGGGCCGGGTGACGTCGCCCATCCTCGCCGGCGACGCGCTGGCCGACGACATCGCATCGCGCGTCCTCGCGCGACTGGACGAGGCGGCTTCCAAACGCAAGCAGAGCCGCTAGCGTCAAACGGGTGACGATATTCGCCACGGTACGACATCGCACTCGTGGGTGTCTCCCTCGGCGCTGACGTCCACACAACCTCGGGCAACGATGTGAATCTGTCTGGAGCTGTGACACTGCGCTCAATCTGGGGACAAGATGATTGCGTCATGCCGTTAGTCGGATCTTGCGACGTCCTTTGTTTGGTGTCGGTGAATTGACGCTGGCTCACGTTTCCTAATCGTTTCGGCGCCGGGCGCGATGCCGTAGCTGTCCTTCGAGCGGATGCGCCCATTGCGGCCGTGAATCACCAGGTCCAGGGAACGCCGCTTCGCTTCACGAACGCCGGCGCGCGCGGCGGCCGCCTGCGTGCGGTAGCACCGCTCCGTCGTGGTGAAGGCCCTCATCAGCCACCGGCCGGTGGCGGCGCTCCGGAACACGTGCACTTCAGAAGGCCGCCGTGGTCGACGGCCTCTCACGACGCCCTGCTCCGAGCTCTCTCAGAAGAAGACGCGCCCGATCGTGAAGGGCGGAAGCCCGCCAAAGAAACGGCACACGAGCTCGCTCCCGCCATTGGCCCTACAGCGCAAGTAGGCGCCGATATCCGGATCGGACCCAAAGCGCGCCTGCGGCGCAATGGCTCCATCGCCTTGCGGCAGCGAGCCGCCCGTCCCTCGCCAGTAGGTGCGCGAAGCCGTCCCGAGCGAGGCATCGGCTGTGAATCCTGGCATGGTCATGTCGGATCTCCTTCCTGTGGCTGAAGTTCGCACACTGCTACGGGGCCCCCTTTACGGCGCCCAACTCCTTCGGCTCGCTACCAGCCCCAGCTACCGGGGCGCCGAGGCCAGCCACCGGGAGGCTCGACGGGATTCTCGACGCCGCTGAAGCAATCGCCGATCGCGCAGGCGCGGCATACCGCACGCGGGCGCCCGCCGGTTTCCGCGCACCTATCGAGAATGTCAGGGCAGTTGCCGCAAAAGGGAATCGCTGGAACGACCGTGCCTGACGGCAGGGCAGCGAATCGGCCGCGCTTCGTGATAGCGCCACTAGACAGCCTCGCGCGACGATAGAGAGATGCTTCGGCGGTAAAGCCGGGAAGCGTGAGGGTGCTCATTTCAAGTCTCCTTCTGGCCGGTTGCGGTGGTGACAAGGCGGGTCGGGTGATCGCCGACTACTTGACGTGCCTCTACAAACGAGAGGCGATCCATTCTCCCAATGCTCTGCAGCAGCCCGGATGTGTGCCCTCGATACAGCACCGGGACAAGCCGCCGAGAATGATGTCGCTGAAGAACTGGGGGCGGACGCCGTCGGTCGTCTTGATGGCCTGCAACACATGCGGATAGTTCTCTTGATGCTGTCGAAGTGACAGATCAGCGGTAAATCCAGGCGTGCTCATGTGACCTCCTCGGTGTTGTTCGGGCTTGACGGTTGAGGCGCTTGCGGGGCCAACACCTCAGGACTCCCAGTATTCGCAAGGAATCGTGTACGACTCACATTGGGAATTGACGCAGTCTCTCGATCTGCCCGTCTCCGATAGATCGTCGGAGCGGCACGGAAGACAAGCCGGAATGCAGCCGGGGTCAACTCCGCTTCCACCGCCACCACCCGAGCCCCCCTCGTAACCCTGGCACCACCACACGGCATCCGCGTAGGTCATCTCCGACGCGTGCATGACATGGTCGATGCATTCCGAGGAGATCGCCGGCGCAACAGCGTTGCCGGGTGAGAGCGTGGCGGAAGAGCCGGCACGATAGACGGCCGGCGATCGGTAGACGCTAGCGGCTGCACGGAATCCAGGCATCGTCATCGCGACCACTCCAATCGCGTTCGCACTCAACGGTCGAAGTAGGGCGACAGCTTCGTCACGAGGAACGGAAACTCCTCGGTCACGTCGACTCGCACGAACTCTTTCTCTACGAAGTCGTTCTTGCGATTCGCAAAGGCCAGTACCACGTCGACGATGTTGCGCGAACCACTCACGGGCGAGGTACGCACGTGTACCCCATTCAGCGAAAAGTCCTGGGCGAACTTCTCCGCCGCCTTGGCGTAGATGGCCGGATAGCGCATGGCGAGGTAGTTCAATGCGCGGTGTTCGTCGGTGGCCCCGGCATTGTCGGTCATCAGCATGACGCGGTCGAACAAGTCCTCGGCCGCCGTCGCAAACTGCGCGGCACTGGTCTTTTCCGGTTTCGGAATGGCCTTGATCAGTGTGCCGCGATCGAAGGAATAGATCTGGTCGAAGAGGACGATCGGAACCATCAATCCGTTGCACATGTCCGGCGGCGCGATGGGGCCGCGCATGCCGATGACGACATCGATGTCGGCCGGACTCGGCGCGGGACGGATGGCTTCCACCAGCAGGTCGACATCGGCGGGATCGCGCGGGGCGAGCAGATACGTCTCCACCCCCTGGACGGTCAGAACCCAGCACAGCTTCCGGGCCAGGTATCGGTGTTCACGCCCGGACAGGACGGAATGAAACGTCTGCTGGTCGGATTTCCCGGCCGTGTCCGTCCTTCCGGCCGCCTGGGCGAACTCCTTCTCGATCGAGAGGCTGCCGAAGCGTGCCTCGATCCGGCCGATGGCATAGACGAAGTGCGGCGCAGCGCCCCCGTCAGCACGGCCGATCGCGGCGCCGCCGCAGGTCGGGCAGCTCTCCTGCGGCATGTAGGATTGCTGCGCGGGTGATGCGGCGGGGACAATGGACTCCGCGCCGTTGGGCGCATTCGCCTGGGTGTTGGCAATCGCATCGGCCTGTTCCATCGTCGTCTCCCTTGCGTCTGGGTTGACAGAAATATTCAGCGTTTGGCGGAGAAGAGCATCCAGCGATTCAGCGCTGCGGCGCGCTTGTCGCAGCCGCCGCAGGGCTTGATCCCAACCATGTAGCTCACGCGTTTCAGTGCGTCGCCAAGCCCGATGTCCTCGTCGCTCACAAAGCCCGGAAGCCGAACACGAAGCGGCTGGGTTTCCTGTTCAGCGTCGTTTTCATCCATGGCATTCACCTCCCGGCTCGCGGTCAAGACAAGGTCTGGTAGGCGCCCCACGCGTTCAGTAGAGGCGGCACAACCGAACTGCGTCTGGCAGGCGCAGGCCGGGTGATCGCTAGCTTGATGTCCGGGGCGGTTGCCTTTGGGAACACGGACAACAGGAGCGCCGCCGTGCCAGTCACGAACGGCGCCGCCGCGCTGGTGCCCCCCAGTGTCACAGCCTTGCCATCGGCTCCGAGGCTGGTCACGCCGTCGCCCGGCGCCATGACGCCCCGCCGCCCGATTGAGTTGCCGAAATTGGAATCGCGCATCGGCCGGCCGCCGCGATCGCAGCCCGCCACCGGTATGACCCACGGGTGGCGCGTGACGGCGGTGCTGCCGAGCGTGCCCTGATTGCCGGCCGCCGCCACCACCAGCACGCCGCGCCGGGCCGCATGGTTCAAGGCCTCCTCTAGTTCACGCTCCGACGCGGCCGCGCAGGGAGAAAGTCCGAGACTGAGATTGAGCACGCTGGCTCCCGCTTCGATGCAGTCCAAGATCGCGGCAGCCAGGTCTCCCGCTGTCGCCGTCGGCACGGCGCCGCTGGCGGCGCCTGACTCGGCAAAAATTGGGCGGATGAGCAACGTGCACCCGGGGCAAATGGCAGGCGCCGGCGAGCCGCGCCTGCCACTCAATATGCCCGCCACGAACGTTCCATGTAGGCACGCGAGGCTGCCGGAGGTGGCGCATGCGCCCAAGGTCCCTGGGACTGCGCGAATGTTGCCGTTGGCGAGATCGGCATGGCCCGAGGCGACCGGGCCGTCGATGAGTCCAACCACGACACTGGGGCGGCCCTGTGAGCGCTCCATCAACGGAGGAAGTCCCACCGAACTCAATAGACTCATGCTCACCCCGCGCCGTAGGTTTCAGCAGGCCAGCAAAGGCAACGAGTTCTTATCGAATGTCAGCCAGTGTGTGCAAACGATCGCTTGAACCGCTGATTACGCGGAGGCGAGGCTATTGCGCGGAGAGTGAATTGTCAATCTCATGCATGAGTCTCACGGATGAGTCAAAGAGGGCGAGTGCAGACATCTCCTTCAGCGACAATGACTTTCTGGTCGCTCACAGCGACGGGGAGCGGCGCACCCTCGAAGGGCTAGCGGAGCGATTGACTGAGGCAAAGATGCGCCACTGTCCGCGCGCGAAGTGTGACGCGGCCGGAGGCCCTTCGTTCTGGTGCAAACCGGTGGTGCCATCCGTGCTCGCCCATGCGGCGCCGGCCGCCCGAGCTCTGCAAGGGTTCCTAGGGCGTTTTCGGCGACACTGTAGCGCAGGGCTTTCAAGCCTGGCCGCGAACGGACCTGGAGGTCCGTGCTACGCAGGCGTCAACAACATAGGAGCACCGCATTGATGGCTGCCAGAAAAGCCGTGCCGAAAAAGTCTGCGTCGACGAAACCAAAGACTCAGCTCACCTCGGCCAGCGTGCCGGCCTTCCTCGCGAAGGCTGCCGCCGACCGTCTCGACGATGCGAAGGCGATTGTCTGGATGATGGAGAAGGCCACCGGCAAGAAACCCGCGATGTGGGGCGATGCAATCGTCGGCTGCGACACGTATTCCGTGAAGTACGCCGACGGTCGCGAGTCGCCCTGGCCGCTCGTGGCGATGTCGCCACGCAAGGGAGCGTTCGTGCTCTACATCGGCTGGCGCAAGCACGCCGACTTGCTCAAGAAGATCGGGAAACACAAGACCGCCGGGGGCTGCATCCACATCAAGAGTCTCGCCGACGTGGACGCAGTCGCGCTTCAAACCCTCTTCACCGCTGCGGCCAAGTCCCGGAAGGCAGCCGAGGGCTAGAGCGAGAACGCCATACCTCCGGAGTAGTCGCGCAGTAGCTATCCGCACCCCGTAGACGCCTCGATGGACCGCGCGATCAGGCAGGCGCGGAGGGCTCGTAGAGCGCCAAGAGGCCATCGACGTCCTGGCGATTGAACGCGGACATGAACAGCGCGTGAAGGTCGACCGGCCGGTATGCTGGCATCACCACGGAGACTACTCCCGATCCGTCGTGGAGGGTGTGGCCAGAAGTCCAGCCATTTTGGAGCCGCGCGGCAAGCACGCGCGATCGGCGTGTTCCGTGGGCTGACCGCCGAGCCGGCGTTCAGGCAACAGAAAGCATTACGCTTGGGCCAGATGGCCGGCGTACTTTGGTGGGACTTTGACGGCACCCTCGTGAGTCGGCCCGCCATGTGGTCCGAGGCCGGCCACAGCCCGATGCGGCGCCAGCCAGCAACTCCAGGTCCTGTTCGCCCTCCGGGTGGTGGACAGGGGTGACGGCCGCGACGAACTGATACCCGTGCCGCGGCACGGTCTTGATGTAGCGGTTCAGGTCGTTCTTTGTCGAGCCGACGACGGAGCTGACCCACCAGTTTCTCGAGGCTGTTATCCCCCACGGCGATGTCGCGCCACCCGGCGTGGATGAGTGCGTCCTTCGATAGCACGACCCCAGCTTGCAGTACGAGCAGGTGGAGGACCTGGTATTGATACGTCGACAAGGCGACGGGCTCACCCTGGCGGGTGAGCGACCTGCTTCGCGTGTCGAGCAGGCAGGGGCCGAAGGCCAAGCCGGTAACCGCCTGCATAGGGCGGATCGTACCGGAGCACCCGCGCGACCTACGTGAGCACCCAGTGAACAGTGTGCAAGCACCCGCGAGACCCACCCGGGGCAACCGTTGGACCTACCCTGAGCACCCGTCAGACTTATCCGAGGGGTAGTGTGCAGCTGTAAGTGATTGACGCTGAACAACTTAAGTGCCGCCAGAAAACGAACTGCGCGGACCGCTCGGGCGAGTACAGATTTTCGGTCGGGTGATGCCGGGTTTGCGTCAGGGTGATCCGGCCTCTCGCTCAGTTCACTCTGCCTGGCGCTCCGGCGCGTCCCGGGGACCGCTCGGGTTCGTCCGCACCACCGCGAAGGGAGTGCCCGCTGACCGCTCGACATCGTCCGACGTCTGCTTGGGTAAGTCTGGCGGTTGGTCGGGGGAGTCCCCGGAGGTGCTCGTGTGATGCCCGGGCACTGGTTCGGTAGGTTCGCCAATCGCTCGGGTGATGCCGGCCAGGTGCTCCGGTAGGTCCGGGTGACCGCTCGGGTGGTTCGGCGTCTCGCTCGGTTAACCTCGGAGGCGCAACACTACTGTGCGGCTACTGACGTGCTCTTGGGCGAGTGCGGGGGCCTCCAGCACAGAGCGGCGGAGTGGCCATGAACGGACTTCGAGCGGGACGCACAGCGACACGTGGTGGTGCCGACGAATAGGTGCCTGTTCACTCCCGACATCGAGCCGCCGCAACTTGGCGCCGACGAGGATCATGGTGACAGTGGGGCAACTAGTCGACGAGTCGGGCGCGGACGTCAACTCCGTCGATCAGGAGGGCGACAGCGCGACGCAGAACGCCGCAGAGGGATTTGGAGTTGATCAATCAAGTGGACGCCAACGGCGCGGACCACCGCGATCGATCTCACCGGCGTGCCTCGCAATGCGGAAGCGTTGCTCCGAGCCGCCTTGCGGCAGGCGAGTCCGTGTGAGCTGCATCGCAGCCGCGCTGACGGTCGTGCGCAACCCGTTGGCCATCTTAGGACAAGCCACCAGCTGCCGCCGGCGCAGAGCGGGCCCCTTTCACGGCGGCCACATGCGCTTCGCCGGCAGCGGCACGCTGCTCGCCGGAAACCTAGCGCGGCGCCGCTGCCGGCGACGGCACGATCACGAACGTGCCGTACATCATGTCGGAGTCGAGCGTGATGGTCCGCAGGCGCTTCGAGGCATCGGCGGTGTAGACCTCGATCAGGCGGCCCGCCTCGTAGAAGTAGAGCAGCTGGTCGCTCGAGCTGGCGCGGACCTGCATGCGCGGGCGCGACGGAACGGGTACCCGGCTCAGCACGCGGTGAGTGGCCATGTCGATCGTCCACAGCTCGTGGCGGCCAATCTGCTGGTGGAGCACATGCGCGCGCGTGCGGTCGGGCGAAATGGTGAAGCTCACGTCCCCCCCGACCGGCGCCGGTCCGAGCGGGAAGGTCTCGACGGTCTTCGCCGTCAGGTTCATCTGGCCGACCACCAGCAGATCGCGCTTCTGCAATGCATCCCGCATCGTGAACACGCCGGTGACGAAGCCCGGCTTGTCGGTGGATTCGTCGAACGAGCCCGGGTCCAGGCGACCCATCCCCGATTCGCTCGGAATCGACAAATCCCACGAATCGACTTGCTTCATCGTCTCCGCGTCGAAGATCAGGATCTGGTGCCCGAACACGTACAGGAGCTTGCCGTCGGGCGAGTAGCGAAGGACCGCGTTGTAGTACGACGGTTCGAAGTCGGCTGACCACGGAACGGTACGGAGCACCTTGTGCCCGGCCAGGTCGTACTGGATGAATTCCGGGTCGCCGATCTCCCACCGATCGATGAGTCGGGTCGCCGTCCGAGCGATGAACATGATGGTCTTGTGCTGCGGATCCGCCTCGAAGGCGACCGGCCGCACGTGCTTGCGCGCATCACTCAGCGTGAAGCTGTCGAGGCTCTGGCGCTTTCGCACATCCACCACCTCGAAGTGTTCCTGGTTGGCGCTCTGTACGTAGAACCGCGTCTTGTCGGATGACAGACGCACCACGAACGGGGCACCCGTCTTCAGCGGAATCTGTGTGACCTTTTCGGTGGCCTCGTCAACGGCGGTGATGTGGCCCGAATACGAACCCATGAAGATGGTGCCCGTGCCGGCCGACGGCGGTTGCGCGGTCGCGGGGGCAGCGGCAAGAGCGAGGAGCGCGAGGACCGAAGCGAGACGGGACGCCATGGCAGAGCTCCACCTTTCGGCGCGAATTGTCCCACGGAATGGCCGGGCCGGGCGGCAGGATCGCTACGCGAACCGCGTCAGGCGATACGGTTCCAGCAGATCCACCTGCACCTCGTCGAGCAGTTCGATCGCGGCCAGCTGCCCGACCGCCGGCGACAGCGTGATGCCGCTGTGCATCGCCGCCAGGTAGACGTTCGGCCGCGACGGCACCCGGCCGATGATCGGCTGCCCGTCGGCCGGTAGCACGCGCCACCCCAGCGTGACGCGGTCGAGCGTGGCCTCCTTCAGCCGCGGCACGAACCGGCCGGCGCCTTCGAGCAGGCGCTGGCCCATGGCGGCGCTGGTGTCCTGCGAGGGCGAGCCGCCGAAGTCCACGCCGGTGACGATCTCTCCGTTGGGCAACTGCTTGAGCGTCGCGCCGGGCGCCACGACGACGCGATCGAGCAGCCGTCCGTGCGGTCGCGTGTGCGCGAGCAGTCCCGGCGAGTCCTGCATCGGGACGGTGAGGCCCAGCAGGGCGCCAAGGGCCGGCAGTTCGACGCCGGTGGCGAGCACCACCGCATCCACGCGCGATGGCGTCGCTGCCGACCCGCACGCCGCGGACGCTGCGCGCCGTTCATGTCGAAGCCCGACACGGTGGCGGGATGACGGATGACGGCGCCGTGCGACGCCGCGGCCTCGAGCAGCAGCTTCGTCGCGGCCACCGGATCGACCGTGGCTTCCTCGTCGCAGAAGCTGGCGGCGGCGACCGGTCCTGGTTCCAGCGTCGGCACCAGGCGGCGCAGTTCCGGCTCGTCCACGAGCCGGCTGCTGTAGCCCCACGCCTGCTGCGCGACCACGCCGCGCCGCAGGGCCTCGGCCCGCTCCGGCTCGCTCTGCCACTGCACCGTGCCACCCCACTGCACGACCAGGCGTGATGGGCCGAGCTCGGACTGCAGCCGGCGCCAGCCGGCCATGCCCAGGTGGTTCAGCTCGTAGTAGCCGCGCGGCCGTTTCGAGCCGGCGTTGATCCACGCGAACGAGTTCGCGGTGGCGCCCGCGGCCGGGCCACGCTTCTCCAGCAGGTGCACCTCCGCGCCGCGCCTGGCGAGGTGGTAGGCGATGGACGCGCCCATGATGCCGCCGCCGACGACCACGATGCGCCGCGGCGCCCGCGCCGACAGCCGAACCGAACGCGCCGCGAGCACAGCCGTGGTGATGCCGCACGTCAGGACGAACTCACGTCGGTTCATTGGCATCGAGCGGCTATTCTGCCAGACACGGCGCGTCACCGCTCGTCCGGAAATATACTCACCTCCAATGTCCATACCGCCAGTGTCTCGGCGTCGGTTCCTGGCCACCGGGACCGCACTCCTCGCCGCCAGCTATGTGCCCGACTGGGCCGAGGCCTTCCAGCCCGGCGCCACCGACGATGCGCGACGTGCGGAAGCGGCCGAGGCGGCGCTGGCGCGCGCCGCGGCCCTGGGCGCCTCGTACGCGGACATCCGCATCAACCGCTATCGACGCGAGTCCATCGCCACCCGCGAACGTCAAGTCCAGAACGTATCCCGCTCGACGAGTTACGGGCTTGGCTTACGCGTGCTCGTCAACGGCACCTGGGGTTTTGCCGCCACCAACGTGGTGGACCCAGCCGCGGCGCGCACCGCCGCCGACCAAGCGGTGGCCATCGCCCGCGCCAACGCCCGGCTGACCTCGCGGAAAGTGGAACTGGCCAACGCCGACAAGGTGGTCACCACCTGGGCCAATCAGGTCAAGCGCGATCCATTCGAGGTGCCGCTCGAAACCAAGACCGCATTCCTGATGTCGCTGAACGAGGCGGCGCTGGCAGTCACTGGCGTCACCTTCGTCAGCTCGCAGATCCTGTTCGTGGACGAACAGAAGTACTTCGCCTCGAGCGAGGGCTCGCGGATCACGCAGCGCCTGGTGCGCACCTACCCGCAGTTCACGGCCACCGCCGCCGACCGCGCCGCCGGCGACTTCCAGACCCGTGCCGTGGTCGATCGCGCCAAGCTGCTCGGCTACGAGTACGTCGAGGACTACCCCTGGCTGCAGGATGCGGAGAAGGCCGGCCGCGAGGTGGTGGAGAAGCTGAAGGCAAAGCCCGCGGTGCCCGGCCGGTACGACATCGTCGTCGATCCGTCGCAGTTGTTCCTGGCGATCCACGAGTCCGTCGGCCACTCCACGGAGCTCGACCGCTCGCTCGGCTGGGAGGCCAACATGGCCGGCACCAGCTTCCTCAAACCGACTGATGCCGGCAAGCTCCGCTTCGGTTCGAACATCGTCAATTTGGTGGGGGATCGCACGCAGCCTGGCGGTCTGGCCACCACGGGATTCGACGACGAGGGGGTGAAGGCCGAGCGCTGGCACCTGGTGCGCGACGGCATGTTCGTGGACTGGCAGACGACCCGCGAGCTGGCCCCGCTCGTCGGCCAGCAGCGGTCGCACGGCTGCCTGCACGCGGACGACTGGTCGAGCGTGCCGTTCCCACGGATGCCGAACGTCTCGCTGGAACCGGCGGCGACCGAGGTCACACTCGACGACCTGTTCCGCGACATCAAGCGCGGCCTCTTCGTGGAGGGCCGCGGCGTCTCGTCCATCGATCAGCAGCGCTACAACTTCCAGTTCGGCGGGGCGGTGATTCGCGAGATCACCAACGGCAAGCTCGGCGCGATGGTGCGGGATGCGGCCTACCAGTCGCGGACGCCCGACTTCTGGGCGTCGTGCGATGGCCTCGGCGGCCCGGAGACCTATCGCCTGTGGGGCACCTCGGCCGACGGCAAGGGCGAGCCCGGCCAGACCAACGCAGTCAGCCACGGCTGTCCGCCGGCGCGGTTCCGGAACGTGACCGTGCTGAACACGGGGGCGGCGTGATGCTGAACCGCGAAGACGCGCTCAAGATCTGCGAGGTCGTTCTGGCGCACGCGAAGACGGCGGGCGCCGATGATGCCAACGTGTCGGTGCAAAGTTCGGTGGCCTCCCATGCGCGCTTTGCCGACAACCGCGTGACCACCAGCGGCCGGTCGGAGGATCTCGGCATCACCGCGACAGTGTGGACCGGGCGCCGGCGCGGTGCGGCCACGGGCAACGATGCCAGCGACGCCGCGCTGAAGCAGTTGGCCGACGATGCCGTGAGCATCGCGCGCGTGTCGCCGGTGCAGCGGGAGTATGTGCCGACGCTCGGTCCGCTGCAGTACGCCGAGGGTCGCGCGTTCGTCGCCGCAACCGCGGATCCGGATCTGGCGGCGCGCGCCACGGCGCTCGAAGCCGTGCTCGCGGCTTGCCGGGCGGCGAAGGTGACCGGCGCCGGCTTCCACAACGCCACCGCGTCGGCCACCGCGGTGGCCACCGCCAACGGAAATCGCCGCTACTTCCGCGCCAGTGAAGGCGCGCTCAGCATCACGGCGCGCACGCCCGACGGCACCGGCTCGGGCTACTTCGCCGGCGATCACTTCGACCTGGCCAAACTGAACGCGCAGCACATCGTCGAGCAGGCGGTCGGCAAGGCGGTGCGCTCGCGCTCGCCGAAGCCAATCGAGCCCGGTGTCTATCCTGTCATTCTCGAGCCACAGGCGGTGGCCGATCTGATCGGCTCGCTCACCGGCAGTCTCGACGCGCGGACCGCGGACGAAGGGCGCAGCGCATTCTCCGGCAAGGACGGCAAGACGCGGGTTGGTGAGGCGCTGTTCAGCGAGCGGCTGAATCTCTACAGCGACCCGATGCACCCGGAGATGCCGGCGGCGCCCGCCACCACCGAGGGCATTCCGGCATCGCGGCTGTCGCTGATCAAGGCCGGCGTGCTCGAGAACCTCGACTACTCGCGGTTCTGGGCGCAGGAAAAGAAGAGAGACGCGACGCCCGGGCCGGTGAACTTCATCATGGAGGGCACGCGGCCGCCGACCTCGCTCGACGACATGATCGCGGGCATGGAGCGCGGCCTGGTGATCTCGCGCTTCTGGTACGTGCGGCTGATCGATCCCCGCACGATCATGCTGACCGGGCTCACCCGCGACGGACTGTGGTGGGTGGAGAAGGGCCGGATTCTGCATCCGGTGCGCAACCTGCGGTTCAACCAGAGCGTGCTGGCGATGCTGGCGCCGTGGAACGTGCAAGCCGTCGGCGCGGCGGAGCGACGATCGCCGCTGATGGTGCCGGCGCTGAAGTTGTCCGGCTTCGCCTTCACCTCGACCTCGGACGCGATCTGAGCGGTGCGGCGGCGTGTCGGGCAGGCAGCCCCGCGTTGGATGATGTCAGGGGAAGGACGGTAGTCGCGTGAAGCAGATCCTCGCCTACGAACCCGGCGGCCCCGGAGCAATGACGTTGGCCGAAGTGCCGACGCCGGTGGCGCCTCCAGGCCACGTTCTGGTGGCGATTCACGTCAGCGGCGTCAATTTCCTGGACGTCTACTTCAGGTCTGGTCTCTACAAGAGCGATCACCCGGTGGCGATCGGCAGCGAGGCGGCGGGCGTGATCGAGGCCGTCGGCGAGGGTGTCACCGATCTCAAGGCCGGCGATCGTGTCGCCTACACCATGGTGCGCGGCACCTATGCGGAGTACGCGGTGGTGCCCGCAATCAACATCATCAGGATTCCAGACGGTCTGACCTTCGAGGCCGCCGCGGCCGTGTTGCTGCAGGGGACGACGGCTCACTACCTCACCCGATCGACGTTTCCGCTGAACGACACGCACACCTGCCTGATCCACGCCGCCGCTGGCGGCGCCGGTGGTGTGGTCGTGCAGATGGCGAAAGCCGCGGGGGCGCGGGTGATCGGCACGGTCTCCACCGAGGCCAAGGCGCAGGAGGTGCGCGCGCTCGGCGCCGACCACGTCGTCATCTACACGGAGCAGGATTTCGAGATCGAGGCACGCCGAGTGACCGACGGGAAGGGCGTGCACGTGGTTTATGACTCGGTGGGCCGCACGACGTTCGACAAGAGCCTGAAGATTCTCCGCCCACGCGGGATGCTGGTGCTGTTCGGCCAGTCGAGCGGCCCCGTGGCGCCGGTCGATCCGCTGACGCTCAATGCCGGCTCGCTGTTCCTCACGCGTCCCAGCCTGGGCCACTACATCACGCCGCCCGACGAATTGCGCTGGCGCGTCGGCGAGGTGTTCGAGATGGTCGCGAGCGGGCGGTTGAAGGTGCGCGTGTCGGCGACCTATCCGCTGGCCGAGGCAGCCCAGGCCCATCGCGATCTCGAGGCGCGCAAGAGCCACGGCAAGCTGCTGCTGGCCGTGCGTTGACGTCGTTGGTTCTTGCTGTTCGCGACCTGCCTCTGGCACAGGGTGGCGGACTTCCGCGGCCGATTTCGATATCTCAGGTGTGGGCAATCCCACGAACCCGAGAATCGAAAACGAACCAACCCTGGAAGGAGCCTCTCGTGAAATCCGAATCGCCGACCCCTCGTCGCGAGTTCCTGGGCCGGATGGCCAGCGCGGCCGCGGCCGCCGGCATCGCGACCTCCCTTGCACGTACCGAAGCCGCCGAGGCCTCGGCGCCCGACGCCTGGATCGCGGAGGTGAAGGGGACGCACAAGTGCCTCTTCGACTTCCCGCAGCACAAGAACGCCATGCCGCTGCTGCACATCCTGAACTACATCAACACCTACGCCGCCGCGTACAAGACCGGCCCTGGTGAGGTGGGTGCGGTCGGGACCCTCTACAGCGCCGGCAGCCAGGCCAGCATCTCCATGGCCTTCAACGACGGCATCTGGGCCAAGTACGCCCTCGGCGCCTACACCGGCCTGAAGGATGCGGATGGCAAGCCCTACACGCGCAACGTGTTCAACCGGCCGACACCCGCCGACCTGCACCTGCTGCTCAAGGCGATCGACGCGCCGCCCATTCCCGCGCTGGCCGGGGCGATGCCGGCCCTCGGCATCGAGAGCCTGCAGGAGATGGGCACGAAATTCTTGCTCTGCGCCAACGCGCTCGGCATCTGGTGCCTCGAACTCGAGGCCAGGGGGCACGGGAAGGCCGCGGACATCGAACAGGAACTGCGTGCGAACATGCTGCCGGGCGTGACGATCGTGCCGGCGATGGTGATTGCCATCGAGCGGGCGCAGGAAGCCGGCATCCGCTACAACCGTCAGTAGTTGGATGCGGCGCGGAAGCCGCCTCGATCCGTTCGGTGAACGGGTCGAGGCCCGGACCGCGGCCGCGGGCTCGCGCTCGTCGTTAATGATGAGTTGGTCGCAGCCTGAACGGCTCGCCGGTCTATCGACTGGCATCCTGCCGTATCATTCTGCCGCTGGTCCCCGATGCCACCAGTCGACCCAGACCGCTGGCGTGCCCTCAGCCCGTACCTGGACGAAGCGCTGGACCTGCCCAGCGACGAGGCCCGGGCGGCCTGGCTGGCATCCCTCGCCGCCCGTGACGCCGCGCTCGCGGCCGATCTGCGGTCGCTGCTCGACGAGCACGACGCCGCGCGCGAATCGGCATTCCTCGAAGGCGCCATCGGCACCGCGTTTCACCCGGGACCGACGTCCTCGCTCGCCGGACAGGTCGTCGGCTCGTATCGCCTGATCTCGCTCATCGGCGAGGGCGGGATGGGCAGCGTGTGGCTGGCGGAGCGCTGCGACGGCCGTTTCGAAGGGCGCGCGGCGGTGAAGCTGCTCAACCTCGCGCTGATGGGGCGCGCGGTGGAGGGACGGTTCCGGCGTGAAGGGACCATCCTGGCCCGGGTGACCCACCCGCACATCGCGCACCTGATCGACGCCGGCGTGACGGCGCACGGCCAGCCCTATCTGGTGCTGGAGCTCGTGGAGGGGCAGCACATCGACCGCTACTGCGCCGAGCGCGCCCTGGGCGTCGAAGCCGGCTGCGGCTCTTCCTCGACGTCCTCGAGGCGGTCGCGCACGCACACGCCAACCTGATCGTGCACCGGGACATCAAGCCGCCGAACGTGCTCGTCAGCGCCGATGGACAGGTGAAGCTGCTCGACTTCGGCATCGCCAAGCTGATCGAGGGCGATGGCGCGGTGGGAGCGATCGGACCCGGCGGAGACGAGCGCGCTGACGCGCGATGCGGGTGCGGCGCTGACTCCGGAGTTCGCGGCCCCGGAGCAGATGACGCGCGGGCCGGTGACGACGGCGACCGACGTGTATGCGCTCGGGGTGCTCGTGTACGTGCTGCTGACCGGCCAGCACCCCGCCGGCGACGCCATCCGATCGCCTGCGACGCTCGTCCGCGCCGTCGTCGAGCGAGGAGCCGCCGCGGATGTCCGAGGTCGTCGCCGGCAGCGCGCCGGACGCGGCGGCGCGCGCTGGCCCATGCCGGCCGGTGCGGCACCACACCAGGCGGGCTGCGCCGCGTGCTGCGCGGGGATCTCGATACCATCGTCGCCAAGGCGCTCAAGAAGCATCCGGCGGAGCGCTACGCCTCGGTGACGGCGATGGCCGACGACCTCCGGCGCTACCTGCGCGGCGAGCCGATCGGCGCGCGTCCTGACACGCTGCGATACCGGGCCGCGAAGTTCGTCGGGCGGCACGCCCGGGGCCTGGCCGCGGCCGCAGCAGTCGTCGCGCTGGTGGCCGGGATGACGGCGTTCTATACGACACAGGCTTGCCGCCGAGCGCGATCGCGCCCAGCGCGAAGCCGCCAAGGCGGCCAAGGTGAGCGAGGTGCTGACCGGGTTGCTGATGAGCGCCGATCCGATTGCCAACCGCGCGACGCCCGAGGGGCTGACGGTTCGAGGCCTGCTCGACGGGGGCGTCGAGCAGGTGCAGCAGGCGCTCGCCGGGCAGCCCGAGGCGCAAGCCGAGATCCTGACCGTGCTCGGGCGCATCTATCGCCAGTTCGGCGTGTTCGACAAGGCGCAGCTCCTGCTGGAGCAGGCTCTGGCCAGCGGTGAGAAGGCGTATGGCACCCAGCACCTCCGCCTGGCACAGACCCTCAACGAACTGGGCGCCGTGCTGACCGAGAAAGGCGACTACGTCAACGGCGGCGCGAAGCCTGGAGCGGGCGCTCGAGATGCGCCGGCATCTGCTCGGCTCGGAGGACGCCGGATGTGGCGATCACGCTGGTGGAGCTCGGACGGGTGTATCAGGACCGAGGGCTCAACCGCGAATCGGAGCCGCTTCAACGTGAGGCGCTGGCGATTCGGCGGCGGGTGCTCGGCGAGGATCACCGGGAGACCGCCGTCAGCCTCAGCGACCTCGGCTCGGTCTTGCGGCTGAATGACGACCTCGACGGCGCCGAGGCGCTGCTGCGGCAAAGCCTGGCGCTCAACCGCAGGACTCGCGGCGACGGTCACCCGAACACCGGCACCAGCCTGCACGACCTCGGGCTGATCGCCGTTGCGAAGGGCGACTACGGGTCGGCCGAAGCGCTGTTCCGGCAGGCCATGGAGATTCACCGGAAGGCGCTCGGCGAGAGGCACCCGCTGGTGGCGACCGCGCTCAACAACCTTGCGCACGTGTGGATGGCGCAGGGACGACACGACGAGGCGGCCAAGGCGCTGCAGGGCGCGCTCGACATCGCGCGTCCCGCCCTGGGAGGGGATCATCAACTGGTCGCGATCTACACGATCAATCTCGCGGTCGTGCAGCTGGCGCGCCGGAAGCCCGGCCTGGCGCAGCCGCTGCTGCTCGAGGGCTTACGGATCCGCTCGCTTGCGCCGGAGATCGTGCCAAGCCGCCGGCGCACGCTGCCCGAGGACGACTGGAGCATCGACGCCATCAAACGGCTGCTCGCCCGTTATGATCGGCCATCGCTGCCGCCCTCCTGAGTCCCGCCGTCATCGCGGCCTTCGCGATGCTCGTCGCCGCCATGCTGGCCCTGTGGGCGCCACGCCTCTTGGGCGCGTCACGCGCCGCGCTGTGGTGGGTGCTGCCCTTCGCCGTCGCGTTGATGCTGGCCCTGGCGGGCGGCCTCGTTGACGCATGGGGTCTCGCCGCGATCGTCGGCTTCGCCGCGGCATGCCTGCTGCAGCACCACGCGCCGGGCACTGCGCCACGTGCCGTCGCTCTCGCCGTTGTGCTCGTGATCAGCGCGGGGCTCCTTGCGCACGCGCTGCCGGGCTTTGCCAACCCACGCGTCCTCGACGCCGTGCAACCGAGCGCCGACTCGCTGCCGTACACGAAGTATCTGAACTTCGACAAAGGCGTGATGGGGCTGCTCCTGCTCGGGCTCGTCGCGCCCCAACGCACCGCGCGCCGGTCGCGCGTGCCGCTGGCGCCGCTGCTGGCGCGCTTCGCCCTCGTCGCCGCGGTGGTGATGGCCGCGACTGTCGCGGTGGGCTTCGCGCGCTGGGATCCGAAGCTGCCGGCATGGTGGGCGCTGTGGACGTGGAGCATGGTGTTCCTGACGGCGTTGCCCGAGGAGGCCGTGTTCCGCCATGTGATCCAGGGCGGCCTGCAGGACTGGCTCGGCGGGACGAGCCGCGCGCGGTGGACCGCGATGGCCGCCG
This sequence comes from uncultured Acidobacteriota bacterium, assembly GCA_963721715.1. Classification (GTDB taxonomy): domain Bacteria; phylum Acidobacteriota; class Vicinamibacteria; order Vicinamibacterales; family UBA2999; genus VFZN01. The sequence continues at coordinate 953,289 of CAVRKI010000002.1, forward strand.
GTGGTGCGCTGTTCGGCCTCGCGCACCTCGCGGGCGGCTGGACCTACGTGGCGCTCGCCACGCTGGCGGGACTCGGCTACGGCTGGATTTACGCCGCCAGCGGGTCGATCGCCGCGAGCATCCTCGCGCACACGGGGCTGAACCTGATCCACCTGCTGTTGTTCAGCTATCCGGCGTTGCAGGGGACGGCATAGCGCCCGGTACCCTGAGACCGGACACCGGACACCGGACCTCCGCGCTCAGGGTTTCGGCGGGCGGGCGCCAGGCGTGACCGTTCCCCACAGCGCAATCGAGCCGACGACGAGCACCCAGGCTGGAAGCACGGCCACGCCGGGAATGGCCTCGGCGACGAGCGCCGGCAGGATCAGCCACTGCCGGCCCAGCACCAGGAAGAGGGCCACCGCGGTGGCGAGGTCGAGCGTCCACTGCAGGGGCGGCAGGAACTCGAGCCACACCGAGGCGAGATCGGAGGCCACTGCAATCGCGAACGCGAGGGCGAGGCGATTGCCGCGACCGAACGACGGTCCCGGTTGCGCCGAGCCGTCCGAGTCTTCGGGAGGCAGCACCTCCCAGCGGTTCTCCGGCATCGTGGTCACACCAGACTATCGCGGTTGCGCAATGCGGTTGACGTCGGAGCGCACGCGGGAGTTTATACTCCGCCCCATGACCAGACGCCGCCTCGGGGTCGCCATCCTGTGCATGCTGCCCGCAGTCATGGCGGCGCAGCCGGTGTTCCGCGGCACCGACATCCTGCCCGCCGAGGAGTTCGCCGTGCGGCGGGCCGCGCTGATGTCGCGCATCGGCAGCGGCGTGGTCGTCATCCAGGGCGCCACCGAGCGGGGCGGAGAAGAGCCGTTCCGTCAGAACAACCAGTTCTTCTATCTCACGGGCCTCGTCGAACCGCGGGCCATCGCCGTGATCGACGGCGCGTCGAAGCGCACCGCGGTGTTCGTGTTGCCCCGTGACGAGCGCCGCGAGACTGCGCAACTATGGCCCGGCTCTTGTCCCCGGCGCCGAGACCGCGCGCGTTGCTCGGCGTGGACGAGGCCTTGCCGCGCGACGAGTTCGCGCGCGTCGCCGCCGCGTTGGCCGGCCGCACCATCTACACCCCCTTTCGCGAAGAGGTGCTCGGCAGCCAGTCGTCCGGTGACCCGACCAGGCTGGCACGCACCAACCGCGAAGACCCGTGGGATGGCCGCCCCTCGCGCGAGGCGGCGTTTCGGGAGAAGCTGCAAGCCGCGGCGCCGGGGGCCACGCTCACCGACCTGGACCCGCTGCTGGATGCGATGCGCGCGGTGAAGAGCCCGCGCGAGATCGCTCTCATCCGCGAGGCCACGCGCATCACCGGCCTCGGCATCATGGAGGTGATGCGCGATGCCCGGCCCGGCATGCACGAGTACGAGCTGCAGGCGGTGAGCGAGTTCGTGTTCAAGAAGCACGGCGCCTACGGGCCGTCGTACTTCGCCCTGGTGGCCACCGGGCGCAACACCTTCTATACGCACTATCACCGGAACACGGCGGTGCTGCAGGATGGCGACCTGGTCCAGTACGACTACGCGCCCGACTACAAGTACTACCAGTCCGACGTCACGCGGGTGTTCCCGGCCAATGGCAGGTTCACACCACGCCAGCGGGAGTTCTACACGATCTACCTCCGCCTGTACCAGGCGCTGATGACGTCCATCACGGTTCACGTCACGCCTGGCGAGGTGGTGTCGCGGGCGCTGCCGAAGATGGAACGCATCATGGCCGGGTTTCACTTCACCGACCCCAAGATCAAGGCCGCCGCCGAGCGGTTCGTCGAGGGCTATCGCGGGCGCACCAACGCCAAAGGCCTCGGCCACATGGTCGGCCTCGAGGTCCATGACGTCGGGGGATTGCAGGCCGAGACGCTCGAGCCCGGCCGCATCTTCACCATCGAGCCGGCGATGCAGATCGACGACGAGCGGCTGGGCATCCGGCTGGAGGACATGATTCTCATCACGGAGACCGGTTACGAGAACCTGTCGGCGTTGGTCCCGATTGAAATCGATGACATCGAGAAATTGATGGACCAGCCGGGATTGAGTGAAGCGGCCCTGAGGCTGCCACGATGACCGACATGCCGCGCGCCGATGGTGTCAATCCGTACGACGACGGGCTCGAGCGCAATCCGGCCAACTTCCAGCCGCTGACGCCGCTCGGCTTCATCGAGCGGGCCGCCTCGGTCTATCCCGATCGCCTCGCCATCATCCACGGCGCGCGCCGCTACACCTGGGCCGCGACCTACGCCCGTTGCCGCCGTCTGGCCTCCGCGCTGGTCCGTCGCGGCATCCGGGTCGGCGACACGGTGTCGGTGATGCTCGCGAACACCCCCGAGATGATCGAGGCGCACTTCGGCGTGCCGATGTCCGGAGCGGTGCTGAACACGCTCAACACCCGGCTCGACGCGCGGGCGATTGCGTTCATGCTCGACCACGCCGACGCGCGCGTCCTCATCACCGACCGCGAGTTCTCGCCCACCATCGAACGCGCCCTCGCGCTCGTCACGCGCCGTCCCCTCGTCGTCGACGTCGACGATCCCGAAGTACACGGGTGAGGGCACACGCCGCGGGGAGATCGACTACGAGTCGCTCATCGCCGAAGGCGACCCGGCCTACGACTGGCAGCCTCCGGCGGACGAGTGGAATGCCATCTCGCTGAACTACACGTCGGGCACCACCGGCAACCCCAAGGGCGTCGTCTACCACCATCGCGGCGCCTACCTCAACGCGTTGTGCATGTGCTTCCATGGCGGCGTGCAGCCGCACGCGGTGTACCTCTGGACCGTACCGATGTTCCACTGCAATGGCTGGTGCATGGCGTGGGGCATCGCGGCGGCAGCGGGCACCAGCGTGTGCCTGCGCAAGGTGGAGGCCGAGCGCGTCTTCGCCCTGATCAAGAGGCACCGCGTCACCAACTACGGCGGCGCGCCGATTGTCCACACCACCTTGATCAACGCGAACCCGGCGTGGCGGGCGGGCATCGACTGGCCGATCACGGCGATGATCGCCGGCGCCGCCCCGCCGCGCGCGACCATCGAGGGCATGGAGGGGATGGGCGTGGCGATCGCCCACGTCTACGGGCTCACCGAAACCTATGGCCCGGCCACCATCTGTGCCGTCCAGGACGAGTGGTCGGGGCTCGATGTCGGACACCGGGCCGAGCGCCTGGGCCGGCAGGGTGTCCGTTTCCTCGCCGAGGAGGGGCTCACCGTCATGAACCCGGCGACGATGACGCCGGTGCCGGCCGATGGCGAGACGATGGGCGAAGTGATGTTCCGCGGGAACCTCACGATGAAGGGCTACTTGAAGAACCCGCGGGCGACCGCCGAGGCGTTTGCCGGCGGGTGGTTCCACTCAGGGGATCTCGCGGTGAGGCATCCCGACGGCTACGTGAAGGTGAGGGACCGATCCAAGGACATCATCATCTCCGGCGGCGAGAACATCTCGTCCCTCGAAGTGGAGGATGCGCTGTCGCGGCATCCGGCGGTGCTGGTGTCGGCGGTGGTCGCCATGCCCGACAAGAAGTGGGGCGAGACGCCGTGCGCGTTCGTCGAGCTGAAGGCCGGCGCGACCGCCACCGAGCATGAGATCATCGACCATTGCCGGGCCAACCTCGCGCACTACAAGGCGCCACGCCAGGTCGTCTTCGGGCCGGTCCCGAAGACCTCGACCGGGAAGATCCAGAAGTACGTCCTGCGCGAGCGCGTCAAATCGACGATGGCGATCGAGTGACGCGCACGGGCCGGCCCCGTGCGACACCAGGAGTCCGACGATCATGACTACGAACACCAACGTTGCGGCCGAGGCGCTGGTCCTCGTCGAGGTGCGCCACGGCGTGGCGACGATGACGCTGAACCGTCCGGCCCAGTTCAACGCCCTCTCGGCGGCGTTGATCGCGGACCTGCAGTCGGCGCTCGACCGCATCGCGTCGGATCGCGGCGTGCGGGTGGTGGTGCTTGCGGCAAACGGGCGCGGCTTCTGCGCGGGTCACGACCTGAAGGAAATCCGCGCCATGGGTGACGTGCCGGAGGTGGAGGCACTGTTCGCGCGGTGCAGCCGGATGATGATGAGCCTCGCGGCGCTGCCGCAGCCGGTGATCGCGAAGGTGCATGGGATTGCGACCGCGGCCGGGTGCCAGCTGGTCGCCTCGTGCGACCTCGCGGTCGCGTCCTCGGAGGCGAGGTTGGCGACCCCCGGCGTCAACATCGGCGCCTTCTGCTCCACACCGAGCGTGGCGCTCGGCCGGGTCGTCTCGCGCAAGCACGCAATGGAGATGTTGCTGACCGGCAGCTTCATCGACGCCCAGCGCGCGTACGAGATCGGGCTGGTGAACCGGGTTGTCGCGCCTGACGCGCTCGACGCCGCCGTGGACGAACTGGCCCGCCTGATTGCCTCGAAGTCGTCGATGGCAATCGCCTCTGGCAAGCGCGTCTTCTACCAGCAGCTCGACCTGGCGGTGGCTGACGCCTACCAGGTGGCCGGGCACGCCATCGCGTGCGATTTCTTCGGCGAGGACGGCCGGGAAGGCGTGGACGCGTTCCTGGAGAAGCGGACGCCACGCTGGAAGGGCCACCCATGACGGTTCTCGATCGCTTTCTCCGCTACGTCACCTACGACACCCAGTCGCGCGAAGGGGCGAGCACCTATCCCAGCACCTCCTCGCAGCTCGTGCTGCTCAGAGACCTGGTTGCCGAGCTGCGGACCCTGGGAGTGGCCGACGCGGCGATGGACGAACACGGCTATGTGATGGCCACCATTCCAGCGAACACGGCGAAACCAGACGTGCCGGTGATCGGGTTCATCGCGCATGTCGACACCTCCCCGGAGATGAGCGGCGCCGGCGTGAAGCCGATCGTGCATCGCGCTTACGACGGGCGCGACCTGGTGCTGCCCGACGATCCCGAAGCCGTGCTGCGGCTGGCCGATGCGCCCTACCTCGGCGAGTGCCTCGGCCACGACATCGTCACCGCCTCCGGCACCACGCTGCTCGGCGCCGACAACAAGAGTGGCGTCGCCGCGATCATGACGGCGGCAGAGCGGCTGATGACGCATCCCGAGATTCCTCACGGCGCCATCCGCATCGCGTTCACGCCGGACGAGGAAGTGGGGCACGGGACGAAGTTCTTCGACGTGCCGAAGTTCGGCGCGCGCTACGCCTACACGATGGACGGTGGCCCGCGCGGGGAGCTGGAGTTCGAGAGCTTCTCGGCCGACGCCATCAGCATCACCTTCCGCGGCTTCAACACCCATCCCGGCTACGCCAAGGGACGGATGGTGAATGCGATCAAGCTGGCGGCGCGGTTCATCGAGCGGCTGCCCGCGGATCGGCTGTCGCCCGAGACCACCGAGCTCCGCGAGGGCTTCGTTCACCCCTACGTCCTCCACGCCGGAGTGGACCGGACGACCGTCAAGCTGCTGGTGCGCGATTTCCTGACCGCTGGTCTCGCCGAGAAGGAAGCGTGGCTGCGGTCGCTGGCCGCCGAGGTGGTGGCCGGCGTGCCGGGCGCATCCTTCGAGGTGGAGGTCGAGGAGTCGTACCGCAACATGCGCGAGGTGATCGATCAGCATCCGCTGGTCGTGGAGCGGGCGCGCGAGGCGATCACGCGTGTGGGGCTTCCTGTCCGCGAGCGGGCGATCCGCGGCGGCACCGACGGCTCGCGGCTGTCGTTCATGGGGCTGCCGACGCCGAACCTCTTCGCCGGCGAGCAGAACTTCCACTCGCGGCTGGAGTGGGTGTCGGTGCACGACATGGAGAAGGCCGTCGACGTGATCGTCGAGGTCGCGAAGGTGTGGGAGGAAAAGGCCTGACGCCGCGAGGCGGTTCGGCCATGGTGGGGTCCACATCACGCCCGCCTGTACAATTTGCCCATGCACCCGGCTGGCCCGCCCGAACAGCTTGACGCGCTCCTGACGGGCGCCGCGCCGTTCCTGGCCCTGGCGCCAATGCAGGAGGTCACCGACGGGGCCTTCTGGACGCTCGTCCACCAGTACGGCGGCGCCGACGTCTACTGGACCGAATACTTCCGGGTCCACGACACCTCGACGCCGGAAAAGCGGATCCTCGACGCGATCACGAAGAACCGCACGGGACGGCCGGTCATCGCGCAGATGATCGGTAACGACATCACAGCTCTGGTCCGCACGGCGAAGGCGCTCCAGCAGTATCCCGTGGCCGCGATCGACCTCAACCTGGGTTGCCCCGCGCCCATCGTCTACCGCAAGTGCGCGGGCGGCGGCCTGCTGCGCGAGCCGGAGCGTATCGACGCCATCCTCGGCGCGCTGCGCGACGCGGTGCACATCAAGTTCACGGTGAAGACGCGACTGGGCTTCGCCTCCGCGGAGGAGTTCGATCGGCTGCTCCCGATCTTCGCCAGGCACTCGCTCGACGCGCTGACGGTGCACGGCCGGACCGTGGCGCAGCTGTACCGGCTGCCGGTGGACTACGACCGCATCCGGCAAGCGGCCGACACGATGGGGTGTGCGGTCATCGCCAACGGACACGTGTACTCGGCGGCGCAGGCGCAGGAGGTGCTGACGCACACGAGGGCGCGCGGCCTGATGATCGGGCGGGCCGTGATCCGGAGCCCGTGGCTGTTCAACCAGATTCGGCAGCAGCTTCGCGGCGAGGCGGTCACCCTGCCGACGGGGCGCGACGTCTGGGGCTACGTCCAGGCGCTGTGGGACTCGCAGGCCTCGTTCGACAAGCCGGAGAAGGTCCAGTGCGAGCGGATGAAGAAGTTCCTGAACTACCTGGGGGAAGGCGTGCCCGCGCCGTTCCTGCACCAGATTCGCCGCACGCAGACCGCGGCGGACTTCCACCGCATCTGCGGTGAGTTCCTCGATCACGATCAGCCGATGGCGTTGCCGCCGGCGGAGCTGATGGCGGCGCCGTGAGCGCGGGCGCCGGTGCCCGGCGCCCGGGGCCATCCACCGCTGCACATATCCGCTCTCGCTCGACTTCGTCGCCAACACGGTGCCGGCGTTCGACTATACTGCCGCCAAAGTCGATGTTGCTGATGCCCAACGGCGCGGTCCCCCCGAGGTGAAAGCGATGGCGACACCTCGCACCGACTGGAAGGAACAGATCCTCCCCGACGAGGCCGAGCGCTTCGAGCGGCTGGCGACCCAGCTGCGCGATGCGCCGAAGCGCGCGCCTGGGGACAAGCATCGGGCGCTGCACGCCAAGGGCGTCGCCGGGGTGCGCGCGGAGCTCACGGTACGTGATGACGTGCCGGCTTCCGCCCGCGTCGGCATCTTCGCCCAGCCCGCCACCTATCGGGCCTATGTCCGCTTCTCGAATGGCGCCGCGGTGCCGCAGGCCGATAGCAAGCCCGACGTGCGCGGCCTGGCCGTGAAGGTGCTCGGGGTGCCCGGCGCCAAGATCATCCCGGGCCTGGAAGCCGCGACGACGCAGGACTTCCTCACCATCCGCGACCCCTATGCGCCGTTCCTCAGCCCCGACGAGTTCGTGTGGGTGGCGTGCGCCGCGCAGAACCCGCTGACCTTCCTGCCGCGGGCGATGTTCCATCTCGGTCCGGCGCGCGCGCTGCACCTGATCAAAGAACTCAAGAGCAAGCTGTCCCTGCCCTACCCGTCGGCCGCCGTCAGCACGTTCCACAGCGCGCTCGCCATCCAGTTCGGCGATCACGCGGTGCGGTTTTCCTTTGCGGCAGAGGACCCAGGCGTCCCCGGCGCGCCGAGCGGCACGACCGCGACCTACGTCCACGACGATCTGCGCCAGCGCCTGCTCGGAGGCCCCATCCACTACCAGTTTCGCGTGCAGTTCTACGTCGGCGAGGACCAGACGCCGATCGAGAACACGGCGGTGGAGTGGAAGGCGTCCGACAGCCCCTTCGTGCCGATCGCGCGGCTGACGATTCCGCAACAGGACATCGACTCCGAGTCCGGCCAACGGCTGGCGGACTATGTCGAACGCCTGTCATTCGACCCCTGGCACGCCCCGCTCGAATGCCGGCCGCTCGGCGCGCTGATGCGGGCGCGGAACGCCGCCTATCGGGTCAGTGGCCTGCGGCGTGGCGCACAGCCCGAGCCCATGGGCACCGAGTGGATCGCCTGACGACGCGAGGCCGCTGGTTCGGGATTGTCGGCGTCGGTATCACGGTAGAGAAAAAGGAGCCCGGACATGGCGGAACCCACGCTGACGACGGATCGCGAGTTGAAGGCGACGTTCAACATCGAGTCGCTGCGGCTGCTGGCTTACAGCGCCCTCATTCTGATGGTCGGCGTCGGCATCGTCGTCACCAAGCTGTTCGTGCACGAAGATGTCGAACACACCGTGATCTACCGGATCTTCGGGTTCAACCACATCTGCAACGTGTTCGATCACCAGCCGAGCCGCACCATCTCCGGCCTGCTCGTCCTGCTGTTCACCGTCCCGATGGCTTGCTTCGTGGTCTGCTCGTACTTCCGCACCTTCGACGCGGCTCGCAGGGGCAAGGTGCCGATGCGCCTGCACACCTACAGCAAGATCGTCACGCCGTTCGTCTTCCTCGCCGTCTGCTACACCTACATGTGGTTCGTGAACTCGCCGGACGATTCCGGGGTCTGGCTCGGCAACGCGCCTGACGACCCGCTCGGAAATTTCGTGCCCGCACTACTTGCCGTACGTCGCCCTGCAGCTGGCGCTCGGTCTGCTGGCCATCCACGAAGTGGAGTACCTGATCGCCACCGGCGCACTGCCGTTCGGTGCCAGCGTGCCACTGGCCAAGACCTATCTGGTCGTCCTGCTCGTGACGACGGTCGCCTGTCAGGTGGCGGTGTTCTCGCTATTGCTGGGGGTCCCAATCCTCGACAGTCCGAACAACCCGACGGCACGCCTCGTGTTCCAGTTCCTGATGTACTTCTACTCGTTCCAGGCCATCGCCATGCCCATCTTCTTCGCGGCCAGAAACCGGAAGAACGGACGCATCAGCACCATCGCGTTCAGCTAGCGCCCTCCGCTCGTCCACCTTTGCGCCGAGGAGTTGACCATGAAGCCGGTGGATGACGAGAGGCCCGTTGCCTTCGAGGACGTTCTTGCCGCCGAGTACCGGGCGCTGCGCCCGGACTCCGGGTTCGAGAGCGGCGACGAGCAGGATCTCATCGCCCGGATGCATCGCGACCCCACGCCGCTGACGGCGCTCTGCATCTCCGGCGGCGGGATCCGGAGCGCCACCTTCGCGCTGGGCATCATCCAGGGGCTCGCGGAGCGCGGCCTGCTGCCACGCTTCGATTACCTGTCGACGGTCTCCGGTGGCGGCTACATCGGCGGCTGGCTGACGGCCTGGTCGCACCGCGCGGGCGGCATCGGCCAAGTGGCGCCGCATCTCTGCCGGGACGCCCCGCGCGTTCCCGAGGGTGGTCTCGACCCGGTGCACTATCTTCGCGAATACAACAGCTACATGTCGCCGAAGACGGGGCTGTTCTCGAACGACGTGTGGACCATCGTCGCCATCTACGCGCGGAACATCCTCCTCAACTGGACGGTGTTGATTCCGCTCCTGATGGCGGTGCTGATGGTGCCGCGCCTTTACCTGGCGACGCTGTCGTTTCCCGAGCGCCTCTTCCCGCAGGTCCTGGCCGGGACCCAGCCGGACTGGGCGAACCCGCTGCTCGACGCCGTCAGCCAGTCGGCCTCGGTCTGGCCGTTGCTTCCTACGATCAGTGGTGTGCTGCTGGCGATCGCGCTGTTCTCGACGCTGCTCAGCCTGCCCAGCGTCGGTGGCCGGGACCATTCGCGCTACGAGTTCTCGCTGCAGATGCTCACGCCGCTCGTCGGGTCGGTGTTGACCTTCCTGGCGTTCGACTCGCTGTTCTACATCGGCGAGAACTATCAGGTCGAAAGCAAGCTGCTGCTGGTCGTGCACCTGGACACTCGTGCCGTGCGTGGCCGCCTGGCTGCTGTACCTGGTGGTGCGTCGCGGCACCCTGCGTGAACGGTTGCAGATGTTCATGGGCCCGCTCTCACTTGCCGTCGTGTCGATGGCGGCCGGCACCGGCGGCGCGATCTGGGCGGTGACCAACTTCGTGTTGTGGGACGCAGCGAATCCCACCAGGTCGATGACCTGGGCCGGCTACGTCACCGTGGGCCCGCCGTTGGTGCTCCTCGGCTTCGTGCTGGGCACCGTGCTGTTCGTCGGGCTCTCGAGCCGGTTCCTGCAGGACGCAGATCGGGAGTGGATGGCGCGGGCGATGGGCGCCATCCTGTTGTTCTGCGTCGCCTGGACCGGCGTCTGCGCGGTGGTGCTGCTGCTGCCCCGCTGGGCACTCGGCTGGCGCGCATGGGGACATGGCGCGCTGGCCGCGGCGACCGCCGCCAGCGCCTGGCTCAGCACGCTCGGTGGCCCCCCGCCTCAAGGCTCGCCGCAGACCAACACCACCAAGGACAAGCTGCTGGGGCTGGCCTCGATGCTCGCGGCCCCGGTCTTCCTCGCGCTCCTGGCCGGGCGCGCTCTCGGTGCTCACCAACATGATTCTGGTCGCGGTGGGTTCGGCCATGCCAGCCGAGGTCCCCGGGTTGGGCTTTTCGGGGCCGGCCGGTCCCAACGGCGAGGCCATCTCGTGGATGGAGCACGACGCGGTGCTGACGCGCACACCGCTTGGGCTGCTCTCGGTGGTGGCGCTGGCGCTGGTAGCGACCAGCATGCTGATGGCCCGCTTCGTCAACATCAACACCTTCTCGATGCACGGCATGTACCGTGACCGCCTGATCCGGGCGTACCTCGGGGCCTCGAACCTGGCACGGCGGGTCAGCCGATTCACGGGCTTTGCCGCGAACGACAACATCAAGCTGGCCGACCTCGCCCCATCGGGACGCGCGCCGTTTCACGTGCTGAATTTCGCCTTGAACCTGGTCGGCGGCAATCGCCTCGACTGGCAGCAGCGGAAGGCCGAGTCTTTCACCGCGACACCGTTCCACTGCGGCAGCCGCGGCGTCGGTTATCGGCCCTCGTCCGAGTACGGCGGGGGCATCACGCTGGGGACCGCGATTGCCATCTCCGGCGCCGCCGCGAGCCCCAACATGGGCTATCACTCGTCGTCGGCGGTGGGGGCGATCATGACCCTCTTCAACGCCCGGCAGGGATGCTGGCTGGGTAATCCCGGCCCGGCGGGAGCGGTCACGTGGCGCCACCCGAGCCCGTTGCGAGCGGTGCGCCTGATCGTCAACGAAGCCCTCGGCCAGACGTCGGATCAGAGCGAGTACGTGTACCTCTCCGACGGCGGGCACTTCGAGAACCTGGCGATGTACGAGATGGTGCGGCGCCGGTGCCGGACGATCGTGGTCCTCGACGGCGGGTGCGATCCCGAGTTCCGCTACGACGACCTCGGCGACGCACTCCGCAAGATCCGGATCGACATGGGCATCAGGATCGAGTTCGAGGACGAGCAGATGCGGCCGCTTCGGGCGCGTCAACGCCGGTGCGCCGTCGGGACAATCCGCTACTCCCCGGTGGACGGCGACGTCGCCGACGGCCGGCTGATCTACGTGAAGGCCATGCTGGTCGGGAACGAGAGCCCGGACATCCTCAGCTACGCCGCCGCCAACCCGATCGTTTCCACACCAGACGACGAGCAATCAGTGGTTCAACGAGTCGCAGACGGAGAGCTACCGCTCGCTCGGGCTGCAGACGGTGGACGATATGTGCGATGGGTGGCAGGGCGGCACACTGGATGACCTGCGCCACCACCTGTCGGCGACGAACATCGCCTGAGCGATGCCGAGGCCCCGCTCGTGCCATTGACACCGCGCTGCCTGGACGGCAGGCAGCAGGGGGCCGGCACGGCCAGGCGGACGCTTTGTAGAATATGGAGATGGACTCCGCCACCACCACGCTGCCGTTCCAGGCCGAGACCCGGCAGCTCCTCGACATCGTCATCCACTCGCTCTACTCGAACAAGGAGATCTTCCTCCGCGAGCTGATCTCGAACGCGTCCGACGCGCTCGACAAGCTGAAGCTCGCGGCGCTGCAGGACCACGCGCTGCTCGACGACGGATCCGCTGCTCGAGATCGAGCTGGTGCCCGACAGCCAGGCGCGCACGCTCACCGTCAGCGACAGCGGCATCGGCATGACCCGCGACGAGCTGATCGCGCTGATCGGCACGATCGCCAAGTCGGGCACGCGCGAGCTGGTGGAGCAGCCTGAAGGCCGGCGCCTCCGCCGACGGCGCCGCAACGCTGATCGGGCAGTTCGGCGTCGGCTTCTACTCGGCCTTCATGGTGGCGGACCGCGTGGAGATCGTCACCCGCAAGGCCGGCGCCGACACGGCGACCCGCTGGGAATCGACCGGCGACGGCACTTACACGGTGAGCGAGGCCAGCCGCTTCCGTCGCGGCACCGACGTGATCCTGCACTTGAAGCCCGTCGATCCCGAGAGCGGGCTGACCGACTACACCAGCGCGCAGGTGCTCCGGTCGCTCGTCAAGAAGCACTCCGACTTCGTCGCGCACCCAATCAAGCTGAAGGAGGTGAAGGACGGCGTCCCGCCTTGGACGACCATCAACTCGATGAAGCCAATCTGGACGCAGACGGCGTCCGAGGTGAGCGACGAGAGCTACGCCGAGTTCTACCGCCACCTCTCGCACGACTGGCAGGACCCGCTCGACCGGCTGTCGCTCAAGGCCGAGGGCCGGCTCGAGTATCAGGCGCTGCTCTTCGTGCCGTCGAAGGCGCCGTTCGACCTCTATTACCGCGATCAGGAGTACGGCCTGCAGCTCCACGTGCGGCGCGTGCTGATCATGGACCGGTGCCGCACGCTGCTGCCGCCGTTCCTGCGCTTCGTCAAGGGCGTGGTGGACTCGGCAGACCTGCCGCTGAACCTGTCGCGCGAGATGGTCCAGCAGGATCGCCACATCGCGCAGATGCGCACCTGGCTCACCCGCAAGGTGCTCGACCACCTGGCGACGATGCAGGCCGAGCCGCCGCGAGACGTACCTGAAGTTCTGGGCCGAGTTCGGCACCGTCCTCAAGGAAGGCGTCGCCGCCGCCGACACCGAGCACCGCGACCGGCTGCTGAAGCTGCTGCTCTTCCCGTCGACGCGTGAAGGAGGCGGAGCCGACGTCGCTGTCCGAGTACGTGTCGCGCATGCCCGAGGGTCAGGCCAGTCTCTACTACGTCACCGGCGAGTCCCGGGCGACGGCCGAGCGGTCACCGCACCTCGAGGCGTTCCGGGCGCGGGGCTACGAGGTGCTGTTCTTCGTCGATCCGATCGACGAGTTCGTGGCGCAGTCGGTCCCCGAGTTCGAGGGCAAGCCGGTCGTCTCGGTGGCCCGGGCCGGTGTCGAGCCAGGCACGGAGACCGAGCGGAAGGCAGGCAGACGAGGCGCGCAAGGAACGCGAGGGCGAGATGCGCCCGTTCCTGGCGTTCCTCGAGCAGACGCTGGCGGACACGATTCGCGAGGCGCGCGTGTCGTCACGCCTCACCACTTCGCCCGCGTGCCTCGTCGCCGGCGAGCACGACCTCAGCCCCGGCCTGGAACGCATGCTTCGCCAGGCGTCCGGGCAAGGACGAGGGCGACGGCCACAAAGCGCATCCTCGAGGTGAACGACGGCCACGCGCTGGTCGCCAAGCTGCGCGCCATGCACGCCGCGTCGCCGGACGATTCCGCGCTGGTGGATGCCGCGCACCTGCTGCTGGGCACGGCGCTGCTCGCCGAAGGCGCCGCGCCGCCGGACCCGGCGGGCTTCGCCGCGCGGCTGGCGGGGTTCATGACGCGCGAGCTATAGAGCGAGCGACGACGACCGGGAGGAGGTGACGCGGGCGATGGCTGGGTCGGTCTCGCGCGCGCTCCCTGGCGGGTAGCCACTACAGGATCTTCCGAAGAGACAGGCCGCTACCAAAACGGGTGGCGACCGTTCCGATCCGCTCGAATCCGCATTTCCGGTAGAAGCCCTCCGCGTGAGGGTTGCCGATCACGTGCAGGGCGGCCGATCCTCGCGCCCGCGCGACGCCGGCGCAGTGATCCACGAGCAGCCGCCCGACGCCCTGCTGCCAGGCGGCGGGCTCCACGAAGAGGGCGTCGAGCTCACTTGCCCCGTCGCTGCGCGGCAGCACCGCGGCAAAGCCCATCGTCGCGCCGTGCCGCTCGGCGACGAACACCTGGCCATTCGTGATCTGTTCGATCGGCAACGCGATGGCGTCAGGGTGCGCGACCCAAACACAAGCACATCGACCTGTTCCACGCGTCGCACCTCGCTCCCATCGTAACTGCGACACCCGATCAACGGGTCAGGTGTCCTACGATAGGCGGCATGCTGAAGGTGCACGCATTGAGACCCGTTCTGGCCGGGTGTGTCGTCCTGACCATCGTTGCGGTGCTAGCCGGGTGCGGTGACCGCGGTCCGTCCGCGGCGGAGCAGGCCGCGGCCGCCGCGCGCGAGGCCGAGCGGGTGGCTGACGAGAAGGCCCGTGAGGAGCGCAAGGCACGCGTCGAAGCCGAGCGGCTCGCCGTGTTGTGGCGATATCAGGAAGCGACCGTAGGTGGGGGACGGCAGGTGACCGCGTCGATTTTGTCAATCGACAACGTGGACACCGACGGTAAGGGCGCCAAGCCGGTGCAGCTGGTATTTCGTGACCACGCCGCCTGGGGCCGCAGCAGCTACCTCGTGCTGCAGGCCGGGGACTTCAACTGCGCGCCCCGCTGCATGGTCAACGTCACGGTGGACGACCTGGCGCCGGAGAAGATGGCGGCACGGCGGCCGAAGACTGACGAGGCGATTGCCATGTTCATCAATGACGCGGCGACGCTGTGGCGACTGACGGCAGGCGCCAGGCGGCTGACGATCGAGTTCCCCGTGAAGGCCGGTGGCACCCGCCCCGTCAGCTTCGACGTTGCCGGGCTCGATGAGTCGAAGATGCCGGGATGGAGCGCTGGCGCTCAATAGCCTCCAGGGCGACGCCACATCCTGCCCGTACGAATCGACGTGCGCGACCCTCCTCGAGCCGACGGCATCGGGGAACTCGTCGCCAGGCAGCGTGGCGGGTGGGGCTACATCAAGGTCGGGCACTGACGATCGGCGCCGCGTCCGCACGCAGATACTGCATCCTTCGCCTGAAGGAGACTCGCGGGGTTTACCGAGCCGAAGCTCGCCGAAGGCGAGCGAAGGATGGTGGACCTGACCGGGATCGAACCGGTGACCTCCTGAATGCCATTCAGGCGCGCTCCCAACTGCGCTACAGGCCCCTTGGGAAGAAGGTTATCGTAACCCGCGGAGGGTGACGCAGGCAACTGCCGTGATCGCCGGGGCCAGAAGCCCCGGCGATGCGTGCATGGGTGGAATCCCGCGATTCGCGCGGAATCTAGTGCCCCTGACGTGGGGCGGGGGCCGCCAGCGCCGGCCCGGCCGAGACCAGCGACAGCCAGTTGGTCAGCTCGCGCGCCGCATCCTCCGCGGTCGCGCCGTAGAAAGGCATCAACGAGGTCGGCATCCCTGGCAGGCGCGCGATTTGCGCCCGCCAGCGCGTGGCCGACACCGGCAACACCTCGATGACATAGTTGCGTCCGGCAATGCAGTGCTCGAAGCGTTGAGTGTTCACAGGTTCGTTTCGGGGGATAACGGGAGTAGCGATTGTAGTGATCCAGCCGGCGCGATCAAGCGAAGCCACGCACGAAGGCCGCGCTCGAAACCATTCGGGCGAGAAGTTGCCGGGAAATCCCACGTAAGAATTAATATTCTGTCGTGCCGTTCACAGGCTTTCGACGGTCCATCCACAGGATTTCCACAGGATGGTTCCGGGCGGCTCTTTTCGCGGGCGCGGCCACGTTCTTGCTTGCGCCGGAGGTGCGCGCGCAGGACGCCGGCGCCGGTCTCTACCGCGTCTTCCTCAAGGACGGACGCGTCCTCACCTCCTACGGCGAATGGGCGCGGCTCGACGACAGCGTCGTCTTCTCGATGCCGACGCGACGCGGCGATCCCGCCGCCGAGCTGCACATCGTCACGCTGGCCGGCCGCCGAGGTGGACTGGGAACGCACCCAGCGCTACGCCACCGCTCTCCAGGCGCAGAACTACGCCGCCACCCGCGGCGAAGCCGACTTCGCGCGTCTCGGCGACGATGTGGCGCGGACGCTGAACGACATCGCGACGGTGAAGGATCCGGCCGAGCGGCTGGCGCGCGCCGAGCTCGCGCGCAAGACGCTGAATGAATGGCCCGGCGCTCACTATGCCTATCGAGCCGTCGAGGTCCGGGAGATTCTCGGACTGCTGGACCAGCTGATTGTCGACCTGCGCGCCAAGGTCGGCCAGGGCGGGACCAATCTCGCGCTGGTCGCGCCGCCGCCGTTGCTGCCCGACGAGCCGCTGCTGCCCGAGCCCACCGAAGCCGAGATGGTGGAGCAGCTGCTGACCGCCGCGCAGCTGGCACAGACGCCGGCCGAGCGGACCTCGTTGCTGCAGACGCTGCTCGGGTTGCTGGACCGAGCGGTCGGCCTGCTGCCGGAGGCCTGGGCCGGCTATATGCGCGGGGAGGCCACCGCGAAGCTTGCGGAGGAACAGCGGCTGGATCGCGCGTATGCCGAGCTGCGCACGACGACGCTGGCGTCGGCGGCGAAGAGCGCCGCCCGCGCCGATGTCCGCGCGCTGGAACGATTGCGCGGCGCGGTGCGCGAGGCCGACACGCGGCTGGGCGGCAGCCGTCCCGCCGACATCACCGGCCTGATGGCCGCGCTCGACGCCCAGCTCGAAGCCGCGCGCAGCATGCAGCTCGCGCGCGACCAGTGGGAACTGCGGGCGCCGGCCGCGCCGCAAGTACCGGCGCTCGGTGACACTCACGCTGCGGGCCATCAATCGCCACACACCCGCGCTGGAAGACGTGCGCGCGCAGGCGGGGCCGCCCGCCTCGAAGCTGCAGTCGATGCTCGATCGCTGGCGCCGCGACGGCACGCGGCTGGACCGCATCACGCCGCCCGCGGACATGGTGCCCGTGCACGCGCTGTTCCGCAGCGCGTGGGAGATGGGGGCGCAGGCGTTCTCGCTGCGGTTGTCGGCCGCCAGCCTCCAACGACGCGGCCCGCGCACAACAGGCCTCGTCCGCCGCCGCCGGGGCGCTGATGCTGCTGACTCGCGCCCGCGCGGACCTCGACGCCGCGCTGGCGGCGCCGACGCCGTGATCACCCCCCGCCGCACGCGACTGCTCCGCGTGCCTTCGCTGGCCGGTCTCCGCAGCCTGCTGACCGGCATCGTGGCCACGCTCGATCCGCTGACTGCCGCCGACACCTTCGTGCTGGTGCCGACGCGCGCCGCGGGCGAACAGCTGCGGCGCACCGTCGAGGATCGCCTGCTCGCCACCGCGGCGACCGTGACGTGGCCGCGCGTGGGGCCGCGCTCCGACTTCTATCGCGAACTGTTCTCGCGCGCGCCGCAGCCGCTGGCGCTGCTGTCGCCATTCGATCGGGAGGTGATTCTCGGACGCCTCGCCCGAGAGGTCGCGGCCTCCGGCATCGAACCGCCGTTCGCCATCCGGCCCGCGCTCGTGGCCGAGATGCTCGCGCTCTACGATCACGTGCGCCGGCAGGCGCGCACGGTGGAGGACTTCGACCGCAATCTGCGCGCCGAGCTCGAGCCGGCGGTCGACACCGATCGCGGCGCCGCTCAACTGCTGCGCCAGACCACGTTTCTGACCGCGGTGTTCGAAGGCTACGAAGCGCACCTGGTCAGCCACGGGCTGCTCGACGAACATGGCGCGCGCGCCGCGATGGTGTCCGGCACGCCGGTCAGGCCGGTCCGGCACGTGGTGGTTACCGTCGCCGATCGCGTCGCCGACGCCGATGGCCTGTGGCCGGTGGACTTCACGCTGCTCTCGACAGTGCCCTCACTCGAGCAGGTGGACGTCGTGGCCACGGAAGCGATGCTGGCCGCCGGCTTCCTCGAGCGCATCCACGCGGCGCTGCCGGGCCTGGAGGAGATGGCGGGCTCCCGGGCCTACGCTACGGTCTCGTCCACCGTCGTGCACCCGCGTCTCGTCGTGCCGGACAGCGAAGGCGCGGTGACCTTCCAGGCACGCGATCGCGAGGACGAGCTCGCGCACGTGGCGCGCCGGATCAAGGCCGCCCGTGCGGCGGGCGACGCCACGCCCCTGCACAAGCACGCGCTCGTGGTTCGTCGGCCGTTGCCATATCTTTACCTCGCTCGCTCGGTGTTCGGTGGCGCGGGCCTGCCGTTCGAGACCCTCGACACCCTGCCTCTCGCCGCCGAACCGTACGCCGCCGCACTCGACCTCGTGCTCGACTGCATCGTCACCGGCTTCTCACGGTCGTCAACGATCGCGCTGCTCCGCTCGCCGCATTTCCAGTTCGATGACGTGGCGGACGGGACTGCCGGCCGGATCGGTATCAGCCTTCGATCGCGCGCTGGCGGAGGCGCGCTATCTGGGCGGCATGGATCGCCTGGCGCGGCTTACGGAAACCTGGGGCGCGATTGCCGCACCGGCCAGCCGCGACGAGCGAAAGCAGCAACGTGCAGCCCCGGCGGCGCAGGTGGCGCTTGCGTTGGCCCGCGAACTGGCGCCCCTGGCCGAGTCGCACCCGGTGACGACGCAGATGGCCACGCTCCTCGGCTTTCTCTCGCGTCGTCATCGCGAGCCGGGCGAAGGCGTGGACATCGAGCGCCTGGCGCGCGTGCGCCGGGCGGTGTCCGGCGCGCTGGCCGCCCTTGGCCGCGCGTATGCCGAGCACGATCCAGACGCGCTGGCGGGCGGGCTGGAGCTGTCGTCGGCCATCCGGCGCTGGCTTGGCGCGCAGACCTTCGCGGTGCGCACCGGCGTCGAGGGCGTGCGGCTGCTGGACGCGCAGGCGGCCCGCTTTGCCGACGTGGATGACGTGCAGCTGGTCGGCCTGGTGGAAGGCGAGTGGCCCGAACGGACGCGACGCAGCATCTTCTATCCGCCGTTCCTGCTCGGTCTGCTGGATCCGACGCCGGCCGCCGAGGATCCCAACCAGCGCGAAAGCGACGCGATGGCCGCGGCGCGGGCGATGTTCATCGACCTGCTGGGGCTGGCCCGTGAACGCGTGCGCGTGTCGACGTTCTCCCTCGAATCCGACGCCGTGGTGGAGCCCTCCACGTTCGTCGACGATCTGGCCACCGCCGGTCTGGAGCGGCAGGTGGAGCCCGCCGATCACGCGTTGGCGGTGTTCGCGGACGAGGCGCTCGTCGCCGAACCGCCGGTGATTGACGCGCTGATGCCCGCGGCTCGCCCCTGGGCGGCGTTGCGCCTGGACCGGCCGGCGACCGGAGACCCCCGCTTCAGCGGTGAGGCCGGCCCCTGGGTGTTTCCCCGCGTCAGCGTCAGCCGCATCGATCGCTACCTGAAGTGCCCGTTCCAGTTCTTCGCCTCCGAAGTGCTGAAGCTGGAAGAGGAGCCGGACGACGAAGAGGCACCGCCGCCGCTGGAGCGAGGCCGTTTCCTGCACGCGCTGTTCGAGGGTTTCTTCCGCGAGTGGCAGCGCCGCGGCCACGGCGCGATCGGCGCCAACGAGGTGCCCGAGGCGCGCCAGTTGCTGCTGGAGCTGAGCGAGACGGCCCTGTCGACGCTGCCGGAGGCCGAAGCCGGTCTCGAACGCACACGCCTCTACGGATCGGCCGCCGGCGCCGGCATCATCGACCGCGTGCTGTCGATGGAGGCCGAACGGCCAGGCGCCATCGATCGCCGCCTGATCGAATACGAGTTGGACGATGCGTTCGTCTTCCGCCGCGCGAACGGCGAGACGCGCATGGTGCCGCTCCGCGCCAAGATCGATCGCGTGGATCTGCTGGCCGGCGGCGGGTTCCGCGTCATCGACTACAAGTCGAAGAACGTGCCGGACCTGAAGCGCACGATCCAGCTGCAGGTCTACACCTCGGCCGTGGCGCAGCAGCTGCACAAGGCCGGCGACACCAGCCGCAGGCCTTCCGAGGCCTTCTACCTGTCGATGGAGGGGCCTTCGCCGATCAAGGCGCTGAAGCCGGCGAAGGGACAGTCCCTGGACGATGTGCTGTTGGCGGCGGAAGACCGGATGGTGCAGGCGATCGACGACATCGGCGCGGGGCATTTCCCGGCTCGGCCGGTGCCGCGCTCGCTGTGCGCGATGTGTCCGTTCGACAGCGTGTGCCGCAAGCAGTTCGTCGAAGCGGTGGTCGAGGCCACGCCAGATGAGTGAGCAACGCCGGCTCTCGTTCGACGAGGTGGACGAGGTCGACCCGCTGCTCGAGCGCGATCGGGCGGCCCGCATCCTGGCCACCGATCCGCGCCGCAACGTGGCGCTCGAGGCCTCGGCCGGCACCGGCAAGACGCGGGTGCTGGTCGATCGCTACGTGCGGCTGGTGGTGGAGGCGCGGGTGCCGCCGCGCAACATCCTGGCGATCACCTTCACCCGCAAGGCCGCGGCCGAGATGCGGCAGCGCGTGCTGGACACGCTGAAGGCCCGTCACCGCGAAGGGGCCCTGGCGGGCGAGCGATGGCGCCAGGTGCGCGACGCGTTTCCCGAGATCACGATCAGCACCATCGACGCGTTCTGCCTGTCACTGCTCTACGAGTTTCCGCTGGAGGCCGGCGTCGATCCCGGCTTCGAGCTGGCCGACGAGACCGAGACGCCGCGCCTGGTGAACGGCGCGCTCGATCGCGCGCTGCGGATCGGCCGCTCGCTGGCCCAGACCGACGCCGGCGTCGCGCTGCTGTTCGCGGAGCTGGGTGAGTATCAGCTCCGCCGCGGGCTGGCCGTGCTGCTCGACCGGCGTCTGGTGGCGTTCGATGCCATCAACCGCTTCCTGCGCGGGAGCACGCTGCACGTCGCGGACGCCTGCCAGCGCCTGCACGACACGCTGCGGGGCGCGCTGCGCAACCTGCCAGGTGGCGCCGGCGCGTTTGTATTGAGCGGCCCCGACACCCCGGATTTCATCCTGCTGAGCCACGACATCCGGCTGTTGGACAGCGCGACGCCGATGCCGCCCGAGCGCCTGCGAGGTGCGCTCGATCGGCTCTGCGATCACGTGCTGACGTCGAAGCGCGAGCCGCGGCAGCGGCTGGCGCAGACCAAGGTCGAGTTCCGCTCGGCCGCCGACTACGAAGCGCACAAGGGGCAGGTGCTGGCGCTTGGCCCTCAGGTGCTCGAGGCGTTCACCGCGTTCCGCCGCGATCTCAACCTGGTGATGACCCGCGGCGTGCGCCAGCTGTTCGCGATTGCGCTGCAGGAGTATCGCCGCACGCTCGACAAGCACGGCGTGCTCGACTTCTCCGACGTGCTCGAGCGCACGGTGGCGCTGCTCGAGCAGCGCGACGAGTTCTCGCGCAGCCGTTTCAAGCTGGAGTCCCGCTACCGCCACGTGCTGGTGGACGAGTTCCAGGACACCAGCCGCGCGCAGTGGCGCCTGGTGCGCGAGCTGATGTCGGCCTGGGCCGAAGGCGCGGGCACCGCGGACGATGTCGTGCCACCCTCGATCTTCATCGTCGGCGATCGTAAGCAGTCCATCTATGGCTTCCGCGACGCCGAAGTCGCGGTACTCGAGGACGCGGCGCGGCACATCGACGCCCTGCGCCCGGACCTGCCGGCGCGCGCGGCGATCACCCGCAGCCATCGCGCGGTGTTGCCGTTGCTGCACTTCGTCAACGACGTGTTCGACGCCGTCGACAAGCAGCCGCTGCGGGCCGACGCGTTCCGCTACTCGGACGATGACCGGTTTCCGCTGGCGACCGATGCCGGGACGGCGCGGGACTCGGTCGGTGTGGTGGTGGCGCGCACCGACGCGGAGCAGGCCGAATCGGTGGCGGAGGAGATTGCCCGGCTGCTGGAGGCCCAGGTCACCGTGCGCGATCGCATGACGGGCGCGCGGCGGACGGTCGGCCCTGGCGACATCGCCGTGCTGTTCCGCACGCGCGAGGGCCATCGCCTGCTCGAACAGGCGCTGGCGAAGCGCCGCGTCCCGTTCTATGTCTACAAGGGGCTCGGCTTCTTCGACGCCGACGAGATCAAGGACGTGCTCGCGTTGCTCGCGTTCCTTGGCGACCCCTCCTCGAACCTTCGCGCGGCCGCCCTGCTGCGCTCGCGCCTGGTGCGGGTGTCGGACGAGGGACTCAAGCAGCTGGCGCCGGACCTGGCCGGGGCGCTGGACCCGAACGGGCCGGCGTTTCCGGAATGGCTGAGCCCCGAGGATGTGGCTCGTTTGTCGGAGGCGCGCCGCAGTCTCGCCGGGTGGCTGCCGCTGGTCGATCGCCTGCCGCCGGCGGAACTGCTCGATCGGGTGCTGGCCGAGGCGGCCTACACGCGCGAGCTGGCCGGCCCCGGGCTGGCGCAGGCCCGCGAGAACCTCAAGAAGATCCGCGGCCTCGTCCGCCGCATCCAGAATCGCGGCTACGCGACGATCGAGCGGCTGGTGGAGCACTTCTCGCAGCTCGTCTCGGGCGGTGACGAGTCGAACGCGATCATCGATGCCGTGGACGCCGTGAACCTGATGACCGTCCACGCTGCGAAGGGGCTGGAGTTCCCGGTGGTGTTCGTGGTGAACCTCGGGCGCGGCAGCGGTGGCGGGCGCGATCCGATTCGCGTCGTGATGGGCGCCGCCAGCGGCGAGGCGCAGGGTGAACCGACGGTGGCGATCGGCGAGCACGACAGCGAGGCTGATGAGGACGCCGCGGCGCGCGAGGCGGAGGAGACCAAGCGGTTGCTCTATGTCGCGCTCACCCGCGCGCGCGACCGCCTGTATCTGTGCGCGACGCTGCCCGACGAGGGGAAGTTCGCGCCGATGAAAGGCTCGCTGGGGCGGCTGCTGCCGCCGTCCCTGCTGGTGGCGGTGGCGACGGCCACCGGCCGCGACGAGGTGCTGTGGACCGGGCCCTCCGCCCCGCACACCATCCGCGTGGTGGCGCCGGCTGGTCCCGAGCCGGTGGGCTGGACCGCGGCACCCGCGGCCACGCCTCGCCTCGCGCACGACTTCGCGCCGCTGGCGCCGGACGGCGTCGCCGCGCCTCTCCACCACTGTCGAGGCGCCCGCGCCCACGGCCGTCAGCTCGCAAGCGGATCGGTCGTCGTCGCTCTTGGGAACGCTCGTGCACCGGCTGCTGGCCTACGCGCAGCAGCGAGACGAGAGGGACGCTGGCGAACTGGCTCGCGTGGCGCGCCAGTTCATCGAGGGCGGGTATGAGATCGAGGACGCCGGCGACATCGTGCGGCGGGCCGTGTCGCTGTCGCTGGGGGTGCTGTCCCGGCCGGAGCTGATGACGCTGCCAAAGGGGGCACAGATGGTGTTCGAGGTGGCCTACTCCCGGCGGCTGCCTGGCGGGGCCGTGGAGCGGGGAGCCATCGATTGCCTGGTCGTCACCGACGACAGCGCCACCGTGCTCGAGTTCAAGACCGGGGCGCCGCGCGACGAGCATAGGGATCAGCTGGCCGCATACGTCGAGGCGATCGGCGGCCACTACGCTGACCGCCGCGTCGAAGGCCGGCTCGTTTACGTGGGTTCGGGCCAGGCGGGCTGAATTCAGGCCAGTTGCGCCGAAACTGCTTTGCCGGGACTCACCTATCCCGTACAATCCCTGTCGGTATTAAAGGAGAGCCTGCCTAGTGGCGTTGACGTGTCCGAACTGCGGAAACTCCCGCAATTTCCTCATCAAGACCCTGCAAGTGCACGTAGTACAGATCGAAGGCGAGCGCGTCGAGGTGGCCGAAGAGGGCCGGCCCGGTGTGATCGAATGTCTGTGCGACGAATGCGACACCACCCTGACCTTCGATGAAGTCGAGGATGTGCTCCGCAAGGAGATCCTGCTGACGCTGGGCGCCCGCTAGTCGTCCGCGTCCTCGAAGTAGTCGCAATCCGGGCAGATCCATTCACGCGTCACGTGCGTGACTGGTTTCGGCAGGCCTGGGACGTGCTCGATGCTCTCGCGCACGACCAGGCGCATGAACTCCCCGCACATCGGACATTCCTTGCCCTTCATAGGCGAATGGTAGCAGCTTCACGGTTCCTTTTTGAAGGCAACCGCGCTATCGTACGGCCGTTGTGGTACCCCGACGCCTGCACTCTTCGCACGCCGCGATTCAGGCCCTTGCGCCCGACGATCGTGCGTTCCGCCGCTCGCTGACCGACGAAGTCGCCATCGACTTCCCGAGCGCGAGCGCGGCCGTGCAGTGCCTGCGCCGCTCGGTTGCCGATCCGGACATGGCCGAGGTCGTGTCCGCCGAGATCGTCCTCGACCGGGCCCAGGCGGCGACCGGCGCGCTGGTGCCGCTCACACTCGGCGTGCGCCACACCTGCACCCACTGCGGCGGCCGCGGCGAGGTGTGGGACGAAATCTGCGCGTCGTGCTGCGGCGATGGCGACGCGGTGTGCCCGCTCTGGATTGAAGTGCGTGTGCCTGCCGGGCGCGGCCAACGGCGACCGCCTGCGGTTTGCCATCACGCCACGGCGTGGACCACGCACGCGCGTGGACGTCCGCCTGGCGGTGATGGCACGGCCGTGAAGCGGCACGTCGATTTTCTCTCCTGGCTCTATCTCGCCTGGGGCTTCATCTTCCTGCTGGTGGCCCTCGCCGGCGGCGCGCTGGCCGCGGGTGCGCTCGCGATCTCCACTGGCGCCAGTCCCGTACAGGTCAGCTCGCCGATGGCGGCCCGCTTCACCGCGGTCTCCCTGCTCGTGGTCGCCGGCATCGCCATGCTGTGGGCCGCGCTGCACCTGTGGATTGGCCGCGCGCTCGGCGGCTATACCCCGCGCGCCCGTCTCCTCGCCCTCGGCCTCGCCGTCGTCAACATGGTGCTGCTGCCGTTCGGCACCGCCCTCGGCGCCTACGCGTGCTGGGTGCTCTTGAAGGACGAGGGACGGAACGTGTTTCACGAATAGTCCAAAGTGACGGGAGGGGGATCATCCGTCCCCATCGGCGTCCATGGACCGCAGCGCAGCACGCGCTTGAACGCCAGCCATCCGCCCTTCACCGCGCCGAATTCACGCACCACCGCTTCCCCGTAGTGACTGCAGGTGGTCTTGAAGCGGCATTGCACGCCCGTGCGCGCGTAGAAGGGGGACAGCGTGGCCTGATACACGTGAATCCCGGCCAGCGCGGCGCGTGTGGTCACCTGCGACGCCGGCGGCCTCGAGAGGTCGGCCGCGAGCAGGACGCTCGCAGCCGACACGATCAGGACGAGAAGACGGCGTGTCAGAACTTGTTCGCGTACTCGCTGACGCCCGGGATGATCAGGCGCTGGCCGTTGACGCCCTTCACAATGCAGACGATGTGCAGGATGACGATGGCCACCCACAAGCCGAGGCTGAGCAACCCGACCAGGCAGCCGATGAAGAAGCCGGTGACGATGTTGATCATCGTGATCACCACCCACAGGATGATCTCCGCCAGCAGCAGCACCAGCCCGTGCTTGGCGTGCCACTGCACTTCCTTGTCTTCCTTCTCCACGAGCAGCGGGATCAGCGCCAGCAGCCACAGATAGGACAGCACGATCATCACCGTGCGGTTGTTGGAGGGAGCGGTGCTCCCTGGCGTCGCGTCGGCCATCTGTAACTCCTTGAAGGGGTGAAGCTTGCGCGTGAGTCTACTCGAATGGCGGATGGCTTTCCAGCGCGTGGTAAGCTCGAAACCAGACATGACTCCTGAAATCGTTCTGGATGCGCTCAAGGGCGTGATGGACCCTGACCTGCGGCGCGACATCGTCTCGCTCGGCTTCATCAAGAACCTCGCGATCGACGGCGGCCGGGTGTCCTTTGCCATCGAGTTGACGACCCCGGCGTGCCCGGTCAAGGACCTGTTGAAGGCCCAGGCCGAGGAGCTGGTGCGGGCGCTGCCTGGCGTGACCGAGGTGGACGTCACCATGACCGCGCAGGTGCGATCGGTCAGCGCGCCGGAGAAGGGCGCGTTCCCGGTGCCTGGCGTGAAGAACGTCATCGCCGTCGGCGCCGGCAAGGGCGGCGTCGGCAAGACCACCGTCGCGGTCAACCTGGCGATTGCGCTGGTGAAGATGGGCAGCCGCGTCGGCATCCTCGACGGCGACATCTACGGCCCCAACGTGCCGATCATGCTGGGCCTGCAGGCGCAGCTGGAGTCCGACGGACAGAAGATCCGGCCGGCCGAGAAGTACGGCCTCCAGGTGGTGTCGATCGGCTTCATGACGAAGGACGAAGCGCCGGTGATCTGGCGCGGGCCGATGCTGCACAGCGTCATCAAGCAGTTCTTCAACGACGTGGCGTGGCGCGACCTCGATTACCTGATCATCGACATGCCGCCCGGCACGGGCGACGTGGCGCTCGTCCCTGGCGCAGACCGTCCCGGTCGCCGGCTCGATCGTCGTCACCACGCCGCAGCAGGTGTCGCTCGCCGACAGCCGCCGCGCGATCAAGATGTACGAGAAGCTGAACATCCCGGCGCTCGGCGTGGTCGAGAACATGAGCTACTACGAGTGCCCGTCGTGCCACCACGAAGCGAACATCTTCGGCCACGGCGGCGGCGAGACGATGGCCGAACAGATGGGCGTGCCGTTCCTCGGACGGCTGCCGATCTACGAGCCGATCCGCGTCGGCAGCGACGTCGGCATCCCGCTGGTGATCGCCGAGCCCGCAGTCCGGCGCGTCACAGGCGTTCATGAAGGTCGCCTCGCAGATGGCGGCGCAGATTTCGATCAAGGCGGCGCGCGCGGAAGCGGAGTTCAAGGGACGGATTCCGCTGGTGCCCGTTCGGTAAGCCGCCTCATCGCGCATCGCCGGCCCGAGCACCGGCCCCGGGACGAGCAGCAACGAGGCGTCACTGCCAGCCCACGCCGGCCGCGACCCGCGGCAGCGCGTCGATCGTCACCATCGTCAGCAGGAACCCGAGCGAGGTCTGGAAGGTGAGCGCCGTGCCGACGTGATCGGCGGGCGCGTACTCGCTGACCAGCGCGGAGAACTGCGCCGAGTCGGCGACCACCGCGAAGCCCCACACCATCACCAGCGCGAAGATCCAGAACGGCGCGCTGGCCGAAGGCGGCGACGGTGAGGGTCGAGCAGACCGCGCTGACCGCCAGCGACCAGCCGGCGACGCGCGCCTTGCCCAGGCGGTCCGAGTAGTAGCCCGGCCAGCCCGCATCCGGCCGCGCCGCTGCCGATGGCGAGGAAGGCCGCCAGCGATCCGGCCTTGGACGATGCCGGCCCAAGCCCGCGGCCGTGAAGCTGGCCGTGGCATACACCCCGACCCAGGTCCACATCGCGTAGAGCTCCCACATGTGGCCCAGGTAGCCGGCAATCGCCAGTCGCGCGCCGCGGATGCGAGAGGATGCGGCGGATGGCGTGCGGATCGAAGCGCGTGGCCGGCGCCAGGATAGGGGCCGTCGGCGGCAAAGGCGAGGACCAGCACGCCGCCGAGCGACCGCCAGTCCGGAGGCCAGCGCCATCGGCAGGCGCCACGCATCGCCGAAGAGCGTGGTGATCAGGTACGGCACCGCCTTGCCGAGCGTCAGCGCGCCGATCAACAGCCCCAGCGCCAGGCCGCGTTGGCCCTTGAACCAGCTGGCCGCCATCTTCATCGCCGGCGGATAGACGGCCGCCAGCGCCACGCCGGTCGCTGAGCGCAGCGCGATGACGCCCCAGGGGCTGGGCGACAGCAGCACGGCGGCGTTGGCCAGCGCGCCCAGCATCGCGCCCGCGCACACGAGCTTTCGGGCGGAGACGAGGTCGGCGATGTTCACGAACGCGGCGACGAGCGTGCCGCCCACGAACCCGCCCTGCACCGCCATCGTCAGCCACGACGCCTCGGTGGGCGTCAGCTGCAACTCGCGCGAGAGCGCGGGCGTCACAGCCGTTGCGGAGAACCACAGCGTCATGCCCAGGAACTCGGCCAGGGCAATGATGAAGAGCTGGAACCAGGCGCCCGGTGGGGCGGTGCCGTCGTGGGATAGGATCAAAGGAACGTGCAGATACCCTACACGAAGAAGACGCTCGGCAACGGCCTCGACGTGATCGTCCACGAGGATCATCAGCTGCCGATGGTGGCGGTGAATCTCTGGTACCACGTCGGGTCGAAGAACGAGCGGCCGGGCCGGACCGGTTTCGCGCACCTGTTCGAGCACCTGATGTTCGAGGGGTCGAAGCACCACGATTCCGGCTACTTCGAGCCGCTGCAGCGCGCCGGCGGCCTGCTGAACGGCTCCACCAACACCGATCGCACCAACTACTGGGAAGTGGTGCCGACCGGCGCGCTCGAACTGGCGCTGTTCATGGAGTCGGATCGGATGGGGTTCCTGCTGCCGGCGCTCACCGAGGACAAGTTCTCGAACCAGCGCGACGTGGTGCTGAACGAGCGGCGCCAGAACTACGAGAACCGCCCGTACGGCCTGGCCGGCGTGGCCCTGGCCGCCGGCGCTGTTTCCGCCCGATCACCCGTATCACTGGATCACGATCGGCGACCCGGACGACCTTCGCGCGGCGACGCTGGGCGACGTGAGGGCGTTCTTCGAGACCTACTACCACCCGGGCAATGCGTCGCTGACACTGGCGGGCGACATCGAGACGGCGCGGGCGCTGGAGCTGGCCGAGCGCTACTTCGGCGAGATTCCGCGCGGCCCGGTGCCGCCGCCGGTGACGCCGGCATCCCGATCACCGCCGAACAGTCGCTGCTGCTCGAGGATCGCGTCGAGCTGCCCCGGTTGTATCTCAGCTGGCACTCGCCGGCGATGTTCCACGCCGGTGACGCGGACCTGGATCTCGGCGCCGACGTGCTGGCCCACGGCAAGACCTCGCGCCTCTACAAGCGGCTGGTCTACGAGCGGCGCGTGGCCGCCGACGTCTCCGCCTACCAGCACTCGCGCGAGTTGTCGGGCGTGTTCCAGGTGGCGACGCACCGCCGCGGCCGGCGTGTCGCTGCCGGTGCTGGAGGAAGCCATCACCGAGGCGCTGCACGAGATGGCGGCGTCGGGCCCCACCGCCGACGAACTGGCGCGGGCCGCAGGCCCAGACCGAGGCGCAGTTCGTCTACCGGCTGCAGACGGTGGGCGGCTTCGGCGGCAAGTCCGATCAGCTGAACGCCTACAACGTGTTCAATCGCAACCCGGGCTTCTTCGACGATGACCTCGCGCGGTATCGCGCGGTGACCCCGGCCAGCATGGCCGCGGCCATGGGCCAGTGGCTCGTCGGCCAGCCCCGCGTGGCGCTCAGCCTGGTGCCGCGCGGCCAGCAGTCGCTGGCGCTCGCCGGCGCGACCGAGGTCGCAGTCTCGTGAGCCGCCTCGATCGGTCGCAACTGCCGATTCCCGGACCGGCCGGGCCCTTCGTGTTTCCCCGCATCGAGCGCACGCGCCTGGCCAACGGTCTCGAGGTGCGCGTCATCTCGCACCGCTCGGTGCCGGTGGCGTCGATGGTGCTGCTCCTGCCCGGCGGGCTCGGCCTCGGACGAGATGGAGCGGCCGGGACTGGTGTCGCTGCTGGCGGACCTGCTCGACGAAGGCAGCCGCGGCATGTCGGCGCTGGAAGTGTCCGATCGCATCGCCCGCATCGGCGGCGATCTCGACGTCGACGTCAATCACGACTCCACCGTCGTCAGCCTGACCACGCTCGATCGGTTTCTCGAGACCGGCCTGTCGCTGGTGCACGAGATCAGCACCGCGCCGAATCTCACCGACGCCGACTTCACGCGCGTGCGACAGCTGCGGCTGGAGCGGCTGCGTCAGCTGCGCGATCACCCCGGCGCGCTTGCCGATCGATCGTTTGCGAAAGTGCTCTACCAGACGCACCCCTACGCGCAGCCCGGTTATGGCACCAGCGAGTCGCTGGCGGCGCTCACGGTGGGCGAGGTGCGAACCCGTCACGCGCGGATGTTCCAGCCGGACGGCGCCACGCTGGTGCTGGCCGGGGATCGTCCGGCGAGCGAGCTGCTGGCGGCGGCGGCGGCCGTGTTCGGCGGCTGGGCCAACGATCGGACGTCGCCGCCCATACCGCGCGATCCCGGCCGTGTCGATCCGCCGCGCACGCCGGCGACCCGGCTGGGTCTCGTGTCGCGGCCGGGGTCGGCGCAGTCCGAACTGCGGGTCGGACATGTCGCCGCCTCGCGGGCGACGCCGGACTATCACGCCATCATCCTGTTGAACGCGGTGCTCGGTGGGCAGTTCGTCAGCCGCCTGAACATGAACCTGCGCGAGGACAAGGGCTACACCTACGGCGTGCGCACGGGCTTCGATCTGCGACGCGGGATGGGGCCGTTCGTGCTGCAGACCAGCGTCGGCAGCGACGTCACCGTGCCGGCGCTGCGCGAGTCGCTACGCGAGCTGACCGACATCCGCGGAGCGCGGCCCGTGACGACGGACGAGCTGGCGCTGGCGCAGTCGTCGGTCGCGCTCGGCTATCCGCGCGGGTTCGAGACGGTGCAGCAGGTAGCGCGATCGGTCGCGCAGCTGGCACTGCACGAGCTGCCGGACTCCTACTTCGAGGACTTCGTCCCGAAGTTGCTGGCGGTCACGCTGGACGAGGTGACGACCGCGGCCGAACGCTATCTGGATCCCGAGCGCATGGCCGCCGTGGTCGTCGGCGACACTGAGAAGATCGGCGATGCGCATCGGCGACCTCGGCCTCGGCGCCCCCGTCGCGGTCATCCCCCCTATCTGACGCTGTACGCAGTAACTGCATCGTTTTTGAGGTGATCGTGCCAGGCACGGTCGGGGCGAAATGAAGGCAATTCGGTTTCACACGCATGGCGGCGCTGAGGTGCTGCGGTACGAAGACGCGCCGATGCCCGAGGCGCGGCCGGGCGAGGCGGTGGTGCGCGTGCGCGCCACGTCGCTCAACCACCTGGACATCTGGCAGCGCCGCGGCATCGAGCGCGTCCGCATCCCGTTGCCCCACATCTCCGGCGCCGACGTCGCCGGCGAGGTGGTCGAGGCCCCCGACGGCACGCTGGCCCCCGGACGCCGCGTGATGCTGCAGCCGGGCCTGTCGTGTGGCCGCTGCGCGATGTGCCTCGAGGGCCGCGACAACGAGTGCCCGCGCTATGACGTGCTCGGTTACCAGAGCGACGGCGGTTACGCCGAGTACGTGCGCGTGCCCGTGCAGAACCTGATCCCGATCCCCGACGCCATCGGCTTCGTCGAGGCGTCGGCGTTTCCGCTGACCTTCCTCACCGCGTGGCACATGCTGCTGACGCGCGCGCGGCTGCAGGCCGGCGAGCTGGTGCTGGTGATCGGCGGCGGCAGCGGCGTCGGCCAGGCCGCCATCCAGATTGCGCGGCTGCACGGCGCCCGGGTGATCGCCACGGCCGGCAGCGACGAGAAGCTGGCGCGGGCTCGTGCGCTGGGCGCGTTTGAAACGGTGAACCACACCAGCGACGACATCGCGGCGGAGGTCCGCCGCCTGACCAACGGCCGCGGCGTGGACGTCGTGGTCGAACACGTCGGCACGGCGACGTGGGATCGCAGCGTCCGCAGCCTCACGCGCGGCGGCCGCCTGGTCACCTGCGGCGCCACCACCGGCCACGACGCGCGGATCGACCTGCGCTTCCTGTTCAGCCGCCAGCTCTCGCTGCTCGGCTCCTACATGGGACGAAAGGGCGAGCTGCTGCGGGCGGCGGAGTTCCTGTTCAGCGGCGAGCTGATGCCGGTCGTGGACCAGGTCTACCCGCTCGCCGAGGCCGCGGAGGCGCATCGCCGTCTCGAAGCGCGCGCGGGTTTCGGGAAAATCGTCCTCACCGCATAGAACCTTCGAGGGCTCTCCGTACGTCAGTAGATGAGTCGTGGGGTGTATGATCCCGCCGCAGAGCCTTCGATGGATGTCCCGATCCAGCGCAAGTCCGGCTTCGGCAGTTTCAGCTTCAGCCTGGTCGGCGTGGTAGGGCTTCTCGCCCTGGTCATCGCCGGTGCCACCGTCTGGCTGCTGCTGACCGATCCGGTGACCGTCGCCGAATCCGTCGATTCCGGCGAGGTCAGTCCCCTTGTACGCTCGCTCGCGGGTTCGATCTACGAGGCGCTCAGGCAGCTGTTGAAGTACCTTTAGTCTTTAGTCTTGGGTCTTGAGCCTTGGGGCTTGAGTCGCGGCCCGGTCGAGCCGTCTACAGCTTCCTCGCCAGAAAATTGCCGAGGTAGTAGCCGTCGATGAACTTGAACGGCGCGACACCGGTCGAGTAGTGCCCGCACGGCAGCATCGCCGTGCGCGTGTTCGGGTGACGCTTCTTCCACTCGTCCAGCAGCATCAGCGACAGATCCACCGGGAACGTCAGGTCGTACTTCGCGTACACCAGCAGCGTGTGCTTTTCCTGCACACGGTTCAGGTAGCTCCACGGACTGATCGGCCGCCACAGGTCGCGCAGATCCTCGAGATCCACGTGACCCTCCATGCCCTGGCGCACGTGCTCGGTGGAGAGCCCGCGCCACACCACGTCGCCGAAGTGCGGTGAGACGTGGTTGAGCGCCTGCGCCCGCACCAGCGGCTCGTGCGCGCCGGTCAGCATCGCCAGGCACGATCCGAGGCTGGTGCCGAGCAGGCCCAGCCGCTCGTAGCCCTGGCCGTGCAGCCACCACAGCGCGCGCCGCACGTCCATCACCGCCTGACGGCACACCTGCAGCGTGCGTACCACGTTGGCCGAGACGATGTAGTCGGCCCGGGTCAGCTCCGGCGGCATGCGGTGGTCGTGATACGGCAGGCTGATGCGCAGCGAGGCGATCCCGAGCTTCGACAGCAGCTTGCACAGGCCGATGTGGCCCTCGGCATCGGAGTTCCACTGCGCCAGCACCACTACCGCGCGCCGTGCCGGCGACTTCCCACCACGCGGCTTGCGGATGGGATTGGCCGGAAAGTACCGCGCGTAGACCGTGTTGTTCTCGCGATGCGGCGTGGCGTAGCCGCTCGGAAACATCAGCGTACCGGCCTCGCCGCCGGCGCGCCGTGCGTCACTCGCCGGCACCAGCGTGTAATCCGTGGTCGGCGCGGGGGTGAAGAACGCGTCGGTATCGCCCATCACCTCGTCCACCCACGTCCGGATGGCCGCGCGCGGATCGTCGCCGTTCACCGGCGCGTGCGTGGCCGGCATCCAGTCGATTCCCCAGTCGAACGGGCGGACCACCCGCTCGTCGCGGCTGACGTCGGCGAGGCGCTGCTCCCAGCGATGAAAGAACGAGCTGATCATGCGCGCGTCGCGAGCCGCGCTTCCACGCCGAGCGCGTGCTGCAGCAGGCGGGCGGTGCCGCCCTTGCGGCCCACCAGCTGCAGGCCCACCGGCAGGCCGGCGCGCGTGGTGCCGCAGGGGATGGAAATGGCGGGGTGTCCCGTGACATTGAACAGCTGCGTGCAGCGCAGCATCAAGGCGCGCACGGCGTCGGTGCCGCCCTTCACGCTGACGGTCGCCGCGCCAATTGGCGGCGCCGGAATCGCCAGCGACGGCAGGGCGAGCACGTCCACGTCCGCCAGCGCCGCGTCCACCGCGCGCGTGAGCCGCGCCCGCAGGCGAAGCGCGCGGACGTAGTCCTCGGCCATCACGTAGCGGCCCATCTCCAGACGGAAACGCACGTTCGGCGTGTAATCGCCCGGCTGCGTCTCCAGCGTGCGCGCGTGGTACTCGGCGCCGTCCGACAGCACCAGCGGCAGGTAGACGTGCGGCGTGTCTGCGACGTGCGCGATGGACGCATCCGACACCTGCGCGCCGGCCGAGCGCAGGCTGTCGATGGCCTGCAGCACGACCTGCTCCACTTCTTCGTCGATGCGATCGAACAGGAAGCCGCGCGGCACGCCGACACGCAGGCCGCTCACCGCGGCCGCCGCCGGGTGGCCCGGCTGGCGCGCACCGCGCATCACGTCGTACATCAGCCACGCATCGGCCACCGAGCGCGTCATCGGCCCCACGTGATCGAGCTGACGGCTGAGCGGCACGACGCC
Organism: uncultured Acidobacteriota bacterium; assembly: GCA_963721715.1. Taxonomy (GTDB): domain Bacteria; phylum Acidobacteriota; class Vicinamibacteria; order Vicinamibacterales; family UBA2999; genus VFZN01. The sequence continues at coordinate 987,099 of CAVRKI010000002.1, forward strand.
GGCCGCCGGAATCTCACCCCACTCCGGCTTCAGTCCGACGATGCCGCACGCGGCGGACGGGATGCGGATGGAACCACCAGTGTCGGTGCCGACGGTGGCGATGGCCATGCCGCGTCGCTACCGAGATCGCCGACCCGCCGCTCGATCCGCCCGGCGAGCGCGTGGGATCCACCGGGTTCTTCGCCGCGCCGAAGCCGGAGTCGTCGCTGGTGGTGCCGAAGGCGAACTCGTGCAGGTTGGTCTTGCCGACGAACACGGCGCCGGCCTCGCGCAGCCGGGCCGTGACCGGCGCGTCCGCCGCGGCGCGATGCGACTTCCGCACCAGCGAGGCGGCGGTCGTCGGCACCCCCGCCTGGTCGATCAGATCCTTGAGCGAGAGTGGAATGCCATGCAGCGGACCCGTGCTGCCGGCCGGCGGCGGCTTCGCGATCGGCGACACGGGCCGCGGCCAGCGCCTCGTCCGCGGTGATGGTGATGAAGGCGTTCAGCTCGGGCTGCCGCTCGATGATCCGCGCCAGGCAGTCTTCGACCAGGCGTTCGGACTTCAGCGTGCCGCGCGACAACTGCGCGACGAGGTCGGCGATGCTGCCCGAGGCCGGGACCGACTCCGCGGTGGGCGCCGTGCTCGACGTGCCAGTCGTGCCCGTTGCCGTGCGAGAGCCCGCGGCCCCTGCGCCGTCCTCCGCGCGTTCAGCGACCGGCTCCGGGTCGTCGCCGTCCAGGCCGTCGGCCGCGTCCCGCAGCGCCCGCAGCGAAGCGGCCAGGCCGTCGAGCAGCGGCACCACCGGCGCCAGACCACGCTTGTCGGCGTCGGCCCGCGCCATCTCCAGCCAGTGGCTCACGCTCACAGCTGTTCCACCTCGTCGAGCGTGTTCACCGCGCGGCGCAGGTGCGGAATCGTGATCGATCCCCCCACCACCAGCGCCACGTTGAACGTCTCGAAGAACTCGTCGCGGGTGACGCCTTCCTCTCGGCAGCGCACGATGTGATAGGTGACGCAGTCGTCGCAGCGCAGCACCAGCGAGGCCACCAGCCCGAGCAGCTCCTTGGTCTTCACCGGCAGCGCGCCCTCGTCATAGGCCCGCGAGTCGAGCGCGAAGAAGCGCTTGATCTCGAGGTTGCCGCTCTCGTGGATGCGGGCGTTCATCTTCTCGCGGAACTCACGGAACTCGGTCAGCCGGTCGCTCATGTGGGTTGTACCTTCGTCGAAATCGACACGCCGTCGCCAATCGGCAGCCAGGTGGTGAAGAATCGCGCGTCGTGCTTCAGCCGCTCGTTGTAGGCGGCGATCGCCTCGGTGTCCGTCGCGGAGCGCTCCTGCAGCGGCGTCATCCCCGGCACCACCGCGCCGCTCCACAGCACGTTGTCGGTGACCAGCACGCCACCCGGGCGCAGCAGCCCATGCAGCGCGATCGAGCATCGTCAGGTAGCCGCCCTTGTCGCCGTCCTGGAAGATCAGATCGAACGGCCCCGCGACCTTGTGCAGGAAGCGGGCGGCGTCGCCGATCATCACGTTCACCTGTGCGTCCAGCCCCGCCGCCCGGGCATGGTCGCGTGCGCGCGCCGCCCGCGCGGCGTCACGCTCCAGCGAAATCAGCAGCCCGTCGGGCGGCAGCGCGGTGGCCATCCACAGCGCCGAGTAGCCGATCGCGGTGCCGATCTCCAGCACGCGACGCGCTCCGGTGAGCCGCGTGAGGGCGTGCAGCAACGCGCCCGTGTCCGGGAACACGATTGGCAGGCCTTCGGAACGACCTTCGCGCGCGACGACGTCCAGCTGAGGATGGGGCAGGCGGGACAACCCAGCCAGGTAGTCGACGACAGCAGGATGTACCAGCGATGTCATCGAAGCATCGATTGTAGACTAGTGGAGCGGATCGACGATAACCGTGGTTGTCAGCGGCATGCTCCGCCAACGTTTATCGGCCGTTCCGTAGGAACGGCCGCTGTAGAAACCGACCTTACAGCCCATTAAACCAGGTGCGTCACACGAAAATCATCGCCACGCTGGGACCGGCCTCGAACGACCCGGTCACGATCGACTCGCTGATCGCCGCCGGCGCGGACATGTTCCGCTTCAATTTCTCCCATGGGACCCACGCCGGAGCACGCCGCCCGCTTCAAGATGGTGCGCGACGCCGCGGCGCGGGCCGGCCGTCACATTCCGGTGCTGCAGGACCTCTCCGGGCCGAAGATCCGCACCGGCCGCCTGGAGGGCGGCACGCCCATCCCGCTCGTCCCCGGTCAGACACTGATCATCGAGATCGGCGACGAGGTGGGGCGTCCCGGGCACGTCTTCACCACCTATCAGCCACTGGCCAGCGCCGTCGGCTCCGGCGATCGCCTGCTGCTGGACGACGGGCACGTCGAGCTGCGGGTGGAGTCGGCCACCGACCGGCTGATCACCACGACGGTGATGTTCGGCGGCGAGCTGGGCGAGCACAAGGGCATCAACGCGCCGGGCGTGCCGCTGCCCGCCTCGGGTGTCACCGAGAAGGACGCGCGCGACCTCGCCTTCGGCCTTGCGCTCGGGGTGGACGTGGTCGCGCTCAGCTTCGTCCAGTCGGCCGCCGACATCATCGCGCGCGCGTGCGATCACGGCCCGCGAGGGCCGGCCCGACGTGCCGATCATCGCCAAGCTCGAGCGGCCCGAGGCGATCGACAGGCTGGACGAGATCCTGGCCGCCGCCGACGGTGTGATGGTCGCCCGCGGCGACCTCGGCCTGGAGATTCCGCTGCAGCGCGTGCCGCGGGTGCAGCGCGAGGTGCTGCGACGGGCGCGCGAGCGCGGCGTGCCGACGGTGCTGGCGACGCAGGTGCTGGAGTCGATGCGCACCGAGTCGCGGCCGACCCGCGCCGAGGTGAGCGATGCCGCCACGGCGGTGGCGCAGAGCGCCGACGCGATCATGCTGTCGGGCGAGACGGCCGCCGGGCGCGCATCCGGTGCGCGCCGTGCAGATGCTCGACGCGATCATCCGTCGAGGCCGAGACCTGCGAGCCGGAGAGCCGGCCCGCCGGCGCCGCCGGTCGATCACGTCGCGGCGCTCTGCGACGCGGCGGTGACCCTTGCCCGCAAGTCGAACGCCGCAGGCCATCGTCGCGGTGACCCGCGAGGGGCGGACCGCGCGCCTGCTCTCGATGCGGCGTCCGTTCGCGCCCATCTACGCCGCCACCGATCGTGAGGACGTGGCGCGGCGGCTCGGGCAGTGGTGGGGCTGCTGTTCGATGGTCGTCGACATCGACGGCGACGTCGAGACGGTGGCCGCGCGGGTGATCGAGCAGCTGCAGCAGACCGGGCAGCTGGCCGCGGGCGCCACGGTGGTGGTCGTGAACGCCACGCCCGACCTCGACCGCGGCGTGGCGAACTTCATCCGCGTGCGTCGCGTGTAGCGCGCGGCGCGGGCTGCCAGGCCGTCCCTCCGGGAGCCGACGCTCGAAACCGGTCGCCGGTGGTTCGGATTGCGTGCTGACGCCGAACGCGCCACTCCGCAAACGGGCGGAGCTGGCCCGTGCAATCCTCACGACCGGCGCCACGGTTTCGTTCTGACGCCCATCGCGTCGCTCCCAAGTCGGGCCGGCCTGGCAGCCCACGGCGCGTGCCAGGCCTCAACTGCCGCGAGCCTCCAGCCGGTGTGACCACAGGCCCCTGGGTCGAGCGCGTCGGGACCGACGAAGGAGCACGGGTCGATACGCTAGATTAGATCGTGGCGAGGTCGCGGACCAGCGCGCCTCGTTCGAAGCGGTCGGGGGCGAAGATGGAGACGTCGAACGTCTCGCTCCGTCCCAGCCGGATCATCTCCGAGACGATCACGCCGGTGGCCGGCGACATCATCAGCCCGTGACCGCTGAAGCCGTTGGCGAAGATCAGACCCTGGCGCTCGGGATGCTCGCCCAGCACCGGATTGTGATCCGGCGTCATCTCGTAGAGCCCGGACCAGCCGTAGACGTCGCGGACGCCGGCCAGCGCCGGCACGCGCCGCACCATCGCCGGATAGAACTCCCGCGTCCATCGCGACTCGTCCACCGCGAAGTTCTCGCCGTCGGCTCGTTCCAGTTGGTGAAGGCCAGCACGATGCGATCGTCACCGCCCGGCTCCTCCGGATCGTCGTGGCGCCAGTGGACGCCGCCCGGATCGATCAGCATCGGGAAGTGATGCGGCCAGTGGCGCGGCAACGTGCAGCGAAACAGCATCTGCCGCATCGGCGACACCGGCACGGCCAGCCCGGCCAGGCGGGCGATGTGGCCGGCCCACGCGCCGGCGGCGTTCACCACCACGCCCGCGGCGATGGTCGTGCCATCCTCCAGCGTCACGCCGGTCACGCGACTGCCGTCGAGCGTGAGCGACGTCACGGTGCCTTCCAGATACTCGACGCCCGCGGCCTCGGCGCGCACGATGAAAGCCGCTCAGCACCTCTCGCGGGTTCGCGTATCCATCCTCCGGCCCGAGCACGCCGAAGATGATGTCGTCCAGCCACGCGTCCGGCACCAGCTCGCGAATCTCGTCCGGCGCCAGCATTCGCACGCCGGCTCCCGCGCGCCGTTCGAGCTCGTAGCGCCGCATCAACGCCGGCGCCGCTGCGGCGTCGGCCAGGAACAGGTAACCGCGCTGGCGGAACCACGCCCGAGGTCGCGCCCGGGGCGTGCCCATGCGCCGGTCGAACGACTTCCAGAACCCGACGCTGTGCTGCACCATCTGCACGGTGACCGCGGTGCAGAACTGCTGGCGGATGCCGCCCATCGCCAGGAACGACGAGGCGCGGAAGTAGCTGCGATCGCGCTCGACGACCACGATGCGGCCGGTGAACCCGTGCTCGCGCAGATGCCACGCGACGCTCGAGCCGACGACGCCGCCGCCGATGATGACGACGTCAGCGTGCATGCGGCGGCCGCACGCCGGACCATTCCAGGTGCACCTGGAGCGCCTCGAGCGCCCGGTCCCACCCGTTGCCCATGATCGCGAAGTAGCGCTGCGACAGTGGCCCCTCGTCGTCGGCGCTCAGCCGCACGGCGAGCTCGGTGGAGCGGCCCGAGTCGAGCGGCCGGGCCTGGACGTTGAGCGCCATCGGCCCGATGGTGTGGCCGTTGGGCGGCTGGTAGTAGAGGTCGGCGACGAAGAACGAGACGCCGGGGCTGACATCCATCACCACGCCGTGCAGCGTGCCCCCGAGCTTGCCCAGCACCTCGTCGGTGAAGTCGGTGGGCGGCCATTCCACGGCAAAGGGACCGAGCGGCCGCGCCAACGTCACCGAGCGCGACACCTCCCACCACGTCGCGAGGTCGTCGGGATTGAAGAACGCGTTCAGCACCCGCTCCGGCGTCGCCCGGATGCGGATGGCGCGTTGAACGACCAGGCCTTCTTCGCGGGTTGCCATGATCAGCGGTACAGCAGGTGGCGCTCCCGCGCGTCCAGGAATGGCGCGTGGGTGGACGGCCACGAACCGCGCGATCGACTCGGCCGAGGCGCCGCTGTCGATCGCCTCGCGGAGCGCGGGTGAGCCCGGCCAGGATGTCGATCGGCATCTTGTCGTGCTCGTATTCGTAGGGCGGCTGCGCGCCACGCGAACCGCGACGGGATCCTCGGCGCGGATCGCCTCGAGCAGCGCCACGCCGACCAGCACCGGCTGGAAGCGGCGGCGATCCAGCACGTGAATCTGACAGCCGCCGCAGGCCACGCGCGCGTGCTTCTGGAACGTGGGCTCGAACACGGCGGGGCGGAAGTGCACGCCGGGCAGGCCGCGCCGATTGAGCGCGGCGGCCATCCGCTCCGCCTGCACCCACGGCGCGCCCACCAGTTCGAACGGCCGCGTCGTGCCCCGCGCCTCCGAGGCCATGGTCCCCTCGAACAGCACCGTGCCCGGGTAGACGATGGCGCTGTCCAGCGTCGGCATGTTGGGCGACGGCATCACCCACGGCGCGCCGGCCTCGTCCGCGTACATGTGGCGGGACCAGCCGGTCATCGGCACCACCTCGAGGCGCGCGCCGATGCCGAACTGCTCGTTGAAGAAGCGCGCCAGCTCGCCGATGGTCATGCCGTGCCGCATCGGGATCGGAAACTGGCCGACGAACGACTCGTAGCCGGGCTCGAGCATCGGGCCTTCGACGTCCACGCCGCCAATCGGGTTCGGCCGATCGCAGACGATCACCTCGCACGCCGTGCCGGGCGCAGGCGCGCAGGCAGTTGGCCATCGTGTAGATGTAGGTGTAGATGCGGGCGCCGATGTCCTGGAGGTCGATGACCATCGCGTCGAGCCCGGCCAGCATCTCGGCCGTGGGCTCGCGGGTGTCGCTGTAGAGCGAGTAGACCGGCACGCGGCGCACGGCATCCTCGCCGTGCGGCGTCTCGATCATGTTGTCCTGCACGTCCGAGCGGAAACCGTGCTGCGGGCCGAAGATGGCGGCGACGGTCACCCCGGGGTCGGCAATCAGCGCATCGACGATGTGCGTGAACGCGCCGTCGACCGAGGCCGGGTTCGAGACGATGCCGAGGCGGCGGCCGCGCAGGCGGCCGGAGGCCAGCAGGTGTGTGGAGCCGAGCGTGACGGGCACCGCAGAATTATAGTGGTCTGCTCGTCCGTGAGCGGCGGCCTGCTCGACCGTTTCGCCGCCACTGGCCCCTGGTTCTGCAATAGTGGACGTGCATGAAACCGATCTTCGGCATTTGGCCCACGGCGGTGTTGCTGGCGGTGGTGGCCACCACCGCGTGCCTGGGCGGGGGCGGCGCTCGCCCGCGGGTGACGGCATCGGCGCCGGCGATGTCGCCGATGGAGTCCGCGCTGCAGGGGCAGTGGGAGCTCGTCGGCCTCGAAGCGCAGGGGCAGCCACGACAAGCCGTCGGACGGCTGTCGTTCGACGCGTTCAACAACATCGCGGTGCGCGCCGAACTGGCGCCGGATGAAGCCGACGTCACGCCGCCGCGTGTGGTGCTGCTGGACTTCTCGGCCAAGGCGACGGTGAGCGGCGACCAGTTGACCTACATCGGCCTCGAGCGCCGCGCGCCGGCCGAAGAGATGCTGCCCACGGCCTCGGAGCCGTCGGCATGGCATCACTACTCGGTCGACGGCGACACCCTGCAGGTGTGGCAGGAGAATACCGGCGGGCAGCGCGTCGGGGTCCTGACGTTCCGTCGCGTGCGCTAGCGCGAGCCCGGGCCCGGGCCGCGTGCCCCCGGCGGGGTGGACGTCCAACCCCTCAGCTCACTCGCGTGGCCGTCCCCGCCGCTCACCGATCCACTCGAAACCGGCACAATTCACGAGAGTGTGAGCTGATGGACCACTCAAGACACGTGAATTGAGGGGTCAGAAGATGTGGAAGCACGCCGCCGCGATCAGCGTCGGCACGACTGCCGAGGCCGCCAGCCACAGGGGCGACACGCCGTTCGGGAAGTACTTGCCGAGGATCGCCTGCCCCGCCGGGTTCGGGGCGTTGGCGATCACGGTGAGGCCGCCGCCGGTGACGGCGCCGGCGACGACAGCGAACTTCAGCGTGTCGCTGAGGTCGGGTACGAGCGTCGCCAGGTAGGTGATGAGCGCGTTGTCGTTGAACGCCGTCAGTACCGTGGCGCTCCAGAACAGCGGCTGCTCCGACAGTCCGTTCAGCATCGGGCCGATCCACCAGCCCTGCAGCCCGCCGTGGGTCACCAGCCCGCCGAGGAAGAACCCCACCAGCAGCGGCGGTTTCAGATCGATGGCCGACTGGTAGTGCGAGGTTGCCTGCGCGAAGCCGAGGAAGAAGAGGAAGGCGCCGATGAACAACGCGGGGTAGTGCGCCTGCGTCACCACGAAGGCCAGGAACGCCAGGTGCACGGCGGTGATGGCCCAGGGCGTCTTCGGCAGCTTGTCTCCATCATCGATCGTCGTCACCGCGGCTGCGGTCTCGAGCGCCTGCAGCTCCTTGCGGAAGACGAGGAAGTAGGTCAGGTTCGAGACCAGGATCGCCAGCGCCGCCTTCCAGCCGAAGTGCGTGGCCATGTAGGCGAGCGACCAGTCCCACGTCCGCGCCACCATCAGCACGGGAGGCGCCGCGAAATGGGTCAGGGTGCCGCCGATGGACACGTTCACGAAGAGCAGGCCGAGCGTGGCGTAGCGCAGGCGTCGTGTCGGCAGCAGCGCGTAGAACTGCCGTCCGAGCAGCATGGCACAGATGGTCATCGCCGCCGGCTCGGTGATGAACGACCCGAGCAGCGGACCGATGGTCAGGATCGTGAACCACCACGCCGCGGGCGTGCTGCCGCCGAGCGAGGCCAGCTGGTGCAGGCAGGCCTGCGCGAATCCGACAACCGGGCGGGTGGCCGCCATCGCCATGATCACGACCACGAACATCGGCTCGGTGTAGTGGACGGTCTCGGTGATGTAGGTGTGCGCGGTCGGCCAGTCGATGGCCACGGTGATGGCGGCGAGCAGCACCAGCACCCACAGCCCGAACACCACCTCGACTTCGCCGAGGAAGTGCAGCATCTCGGCCGTGACGCTGGGGCGCGTCGCTTCGCCGCGGGCCCGGCACCGCTCGTCGAAGGCGTGCTGGGTGTGGTGCGCCTTGCGGCGGAAGGCATTCGCGAAAAACGTGTGCAGGATCGCCAGCAGGAAGATGGCCGTGGCCAGAAGGTTGACCGGCTGCTGCTCGATGCGAGAGGCCAGGATGTCCAGCAGTGCCCCTGACGGCGGGTTGACGTAGGCAGCAAGGGGCAGTGGGAACAGGGACTCGTGCATCGGTGCAGGTGATCTTATGATGGCGGCAAGGGTTCCCGGAAATGCCCACGGTCTACCGCACGATTGACAGCCCCATCGGGCCGCTCTTCCTGGCCGGCACGCGCGAGGCGTTGTGCCGTCTGGCGTTCGCGTCGGAGCAGCCGCCGACGCCGGGTCCGTCGTGGATGCCGGACGCGACCGGCGTGCTCGGCGCTGTCGAGGAGGAACTGACCGCCTACTTCAGCGGCCAGCTCCAGCGTTTCCGCACGCCGGTGGCGCCGCAGGGGACGCCGTTCCAGCAACGCGTGTGGCAGGCGCTCTGCGAGATTCCTTACGGGCAGACGATCAGCTACGGCGAGCTGGCGCGGCGCATCGACGCGATCAAGGCGGTGCGCGCCGTGGGCGCGGCGAATGGCGCCAACCCGATCGCGATCATCGTGCCCTGCCATCGGGTGATTGGCGCGAACGGCTCGCTCACGGGATTCGGCGGCGGACTGCCCACCAAGCGCGCGCTGCTGGATCTGGAGCAGGGAACGAGAAGACTCTTGTAGGCGCTCGCTTCGCTCGCGTGGGGTACAGGGCCTCGGCCCTCTTGGGCCTCGGTAAAGGCGCGGCCCTTCGGGCCGCGTAGGAAAGCACGGCCTCGGCCCTGTCGGGCCTCGGTAAGGGCGCCGGCTTCGCCGGCGTGGGAGGCCTCGCCCCTTTGAGGCTAGGTAAGGCGCGGGCTATCGCCCGCGTAGGAGGGGAAGGCCTCGCCCTGCGGGGCTCGGTGGGGCGCGGCCTGCGGCCGCGTAGGATCGAACGGAACGCGCGAGCCTTCGGCGCGTAGGCTTGTTCGTCTGCCGTCTGCCGTTCCTACGCGGCGAAGCCGCGCCTTCCTTCCCTACGCGGGCGAAGCTCGCGCCCCCTCCCTACGCGGGCGAAGCCCGCGCCTTCCACGCCCCGCCACACCGCTGTTACGCGGCGGGGCTACACTCCCCCCATGCGACGCATCTCCCGGCGCCTGTTCCTCTCCGCCAGTTCGGCCGCGGCGGCTCTCCCGCTGATTCGAACCGTTCGCCTCGATGCCCAGGTCGAGCCCGTGTTCCGCCACGGCGTGGCCAGCGGCGATCCCCTCGGTGACCGCGTGATGCTGTGGACCCGCGTCAGCGTCCCCGGCACCACTGCCGTGGTCACCTGGGTCATGGCCCGCGATCCGAAGTTCGCGCGCATCGTCGCGCGCGGCGAACAGCAGACGGGGGCGAACCGCGATTTCACGGTGAAGGTGGATGTTGGCGGGCTCGAGCCGGGGACGACCTACTACTACCGCTTCGAGGCGGCGAAGGCGCAGTCCGCGATCGGCCGCACCCGTACGCTGCCCGCGCGCGGCGTGGCGCGCGTCCGCCTCGGCGTCGCGTCGTGCTCGAACTACCCGTTCGGCTACTTCAACGCCTACGCCGCGCTCGCGCGCCGATCGGATCTGGATGCGGTGCTGCATCTCGGCGACTACATCTACGAACATGCAAACGGCGGCTTCGGCGACGGCACCGCGATTGGCCGCATTCCAGAGCCCAACCACGAGATCCTCGCCCTTGCCGACTACCGCGCCCGGCACGCCCAGCACAAGGCGGACCCTGACTCTCAGGCCGTCCACCGTCAGCATCCGTTCATCGTCGTCTGGGACGATCACGAGTTCACGAACAACGCGTGGTCCGGAGGCGCCCAGGGCCACAATCCCGAGAAGGGGGAAGGCGACTGGTTCGCCCGGCGGAACGCAGCGATCCAGGCCTACTTCGAGTGGATGCCGATTCGCGAGGATCGCCAGGCCCTCAGCCCGCTCATCTACCGCACGCTGAAGCTCGGTGACCTTGCCGATCTCGTCATGCTCGACACGCGACTGGTGGGGCGCGATCTGCAGGCCGCTTCGCGCGAGGACGTGGCGAGCATCGAATCGCCGACGCGGTCGCTGCTCGGTCCGGCGCAGGACGCGTGGCTCCGCGGCGAGTTGGCGGAGTCGAAGCGCAACGGGGCGCGCTGGCAGCTGATCGGGCAACAGGTGATGTTCGCGCCGCAGTCGCGGCCGGGGCAGCCGACCAGCAACGCCGATTCGTGGGACGGCTACCGCGTGGCACGCGATCGGGTGTTCGACATGATCGAGGAGCAGAAGCTCGACAGTGTTGCCGTGCTGACCGGCGACGTCCACAGCTCCTGGGCCTTCGACCTGCCGCGGCGGCCCTTCGACAACTACGATCCCGGCACTGGCCGCGGCTCGCTGGCCGTGGAGTTCGCGGGCACCTCGGTCACCTCCTACAGCACGCTCGGTACCGGACCCGACGGCGAGAACCAGTTGCGTGGCATCCTGAAGTCACGGCCCCACCTGCACTACGTGGATGGCCGCTACCGCGGCTACTTCGTCGTCGATCTGACGCGCGAGCGGCTCCAGGCTGACTACTTCGCGATGAAGACCGTCCTCGATCGCACGCCGGAAGAGCGCTTCGCGAAGGGCCTGGCCGCACCCGCGGGGCAGATGCACCTCACCGAGCAGGCCTCGCCCGCGCCGGCACAGTCGGCGCCGGATCCGGCGCCGTAGGACGGCGGGTGCTCGAGCCTAGTCTTGACGTCCCTGCCGCTGACGGGTAGCGTGGCTCAGTTATTCGAGAGCCTGGAGTGCTCTCAAGGCGCGCCAGCTCATCCATGCCTGACACCCCCCCACGCCCGGACGAGGCGTTGTTCTTCGAGCTCTTCGATGCGAGTCCCTTCCCGGCCGTCGTCAGCCGGCTGCGGGATCACGTCGTGCTGGCCATCAACCAGCGCACGTCGCATGTCTTCGGCGTCGCCCACGAAGACGCCATCGGCAAGCACGCCCCCGACTATTACGTGAACCCGGAGGAGCGGCGCATGCTGGCGGAGGAGGTGCATCGGCACGGCCGCGCCGAGAATCTGCGCTTCCAGCTGAAGCGGCCGACGGGTGACACCTTCTGGGCCAGCGTCTCGTCGCGCCGCGTCGAGTTCGGCGGCGAGCCCGCCATCCTCACGGTGTTCAGCGACATCACCGAGCAGGTGGAAGCCGAGCGCGTGCTGAAGGCCAGTGAAGAGCGGCTGGTGTCGCAGAGCAACGCGCTCACCGAGCTCACCGCGCGCCACGCCGATGCGAGCGGCGGCTTCGACGACCGCCTGCGCGGCATCCTCCACGCCTCGGCGCGGACGCTGAAGGTGGAGCGCATCGGGTTGTGGCGAATGGCGCCGGGCCACGGCAGCATTCACTGCGTCAGCCTGCATCGCCTGACGCCCGGAGTCGACGAATCGGGCGCCGTGCTGCAGCGGGTCGATGCGCCATCCTATTTCGCGGCGCTGGAGCACGAGCGCGTGATCGCCGCGCCCGACGCCCAGACCGATCCGCGGACTCACGAGTTCATGCAGCCGTACCTGCGGCCGCACGGCATCGGCGCCATGCTCGACGTGCCGATCCGCCAGGACGACCGGATCATCGGGGTGCTGTGCGCCGAGCACGTCGGCGGCGTCCGCACGTGGACCGTGGACGAGCAGAACTTCGCCGTCTCCACCGCCAACCTGATCGCCGTCGCCATGGCCGACGACGAGCGCCGCGTGGCGCTGGCGCGCCTGGCCGACAGCGAGGCCCGCGCCCGCCTCATCGTCGATACCGCGCCCGACGCGTTCATCGGCATCGATACCGTGGGCCGGATCGTCACCTGGAACACGCAGGCGGAAGCCATCTTCGGGTGGACGCGCGACGAGGCCATCGGACGCGACATGGCCGGCACCCTGATTCCGGCGTCGTATCGCGACGCGCACCTGCGCGGCATGGCGCACTTCCTCGACACCGGCCACGCCCCGGTCGTGAACACGCGGCTCGAGCTGTCCGCGCTGCACCGATCGGGACGGGAGTTCCCGATCGAGATCACCATCACCTCGCCGATGCCGTTCGGCAACGGCTACTTCTTCGGCGCGTTCCTGCGCGACATCTCCGCCCGCCGCGAGCAGGAGGCGCAGTTGCACGCGGCGAAGGAATCGGCCGAGGCCGCCACCCGGGCGAAGAGTGAGTTCCTGGCCAGCATGAGCCACGAGCTGCGCACGCCGCTCAACGGCGTGCTGGGCTACACCCAGCTGCTGCAGCGCGATCGCAGCCTGAATCCGACGCAGCGCGAAGCGCTGGAGGCCATCGCCAAGTGCGGTGTCCACCTGCTGGACCTGATCAACGACGTGCTGGATCTGTCGCGAATCGAGGCCGGGCGCGTGGACATCGAACCCGCGCCGACGGATCTCGCGCAGCTGATCATCGATCTCAAGTACGTGGTCGCCGACGCGGCTCGTCGCAAGGGACTGCTCCTGACGATGACGCTGGCGCCCGATGTGCCGAGGCGCGTGGTGGTGGACGGACGGCACCTGCGGCAGGTGCTGCTGAACCTGCTGGGGAACGCGGTCAAGTTCACCGCGCAGGGCGAGGTGCGGCTGTCGATCGAGGCGACCGCCGACGACACGCTGTACTTCGAGGTGAGCGATACCGGCATCGGCATCGAGGCGGACGGGTTGGAACGGATCTTCGAGGCCTTCACCCAGACGCGCGAAGGCGCCGCCGCGGGCGGCACCGGGCTGGGGCTGGCCATCAGCCAGCACCTGATTGCGACGATGGGTGACGAGCTGAGGGTGGAGAGCAAGGTCGGCCACGGCAGCCGCTTCTACTTCGCGCTGCCGCTGGTGCCGGCCGCGGACACCAGCGCGGCGGACCTGTTGAAGGTGGACGCCGGCGACGAGCCGCCGCTCGACGCGCGGCTGGCGACGGGCGAGGACCTGATGGCGCTGGTGGTGGACGACAGCACCGTGAATCGCCGCATCCTGGCGCGGCTGCTGCAAAGCGCCGGGGTGCGGGTGATCACCGCCGCCGGCGGGCAGGAAGCGCTCCGCCTCACCCGCGAGCATCGTCCCGACGTGATCTTCATGGACATCCGCATGTCGGACATCAATGGGCTCGATGTCACGCGCCAGCTGAAGGCGGATCCGCTGACGGCCGGCATTCCGGTGATTGCCGTCACCGCCAGCGCGTTCGGCGCGTCGCGCGAGGCGGCGAAGGACGCCGGCTGCATCGACTACCTGTCGAAGCCGGTGCGCGCGGAGTCGCTCTATGCGGCGCTGCAGGCGCACCTCGGCGTGGCGTTCGTCTCCACCGGCGCGCCCGAGGCGCCGTCCGATCCGGAGCTGTCGAGCAATTCGCTCCGCCTGCGGCTCGCCTTGCGCCTGCAGGAGGCAGCGGGCATCGGCAGTGTCACCGACCTCGAGGCGCTCGCGCAGGAACTGGTGGCCGGGGATGCCGGCGAGGCGGCGCTCGGCCAGCGCATCGCGCGGATGACGGCACAGTTCGACTTCGATGGCCTGACCGACATGGCCCAACGGCTGGCGGGGGAGAGGAGCGCGTCGAGTGTTCGTGACTGAGTCCACGGAGGCAGGGCTGCGGCTGCCGCCCACCGCCACGATTCTGGTGGTGGACGACAGCCCGATGAACCTGCAGGTGCTGGTGCGCACGCTGCAGTCGAGCGGGCACCGGATCCTCGCGGCCAGGAGCGGCCGGGCGGCGATCGACGTCGCGGCGAAGGCCAAGCCGGATCTCATCCTGCTCGACGTGATGATGCCGGACATGGACGGCTTCGAGGTGTGCCGCGCGCTCAAGTCACGCCCCGACACGCGCGACGCCGTGATCGTGTTCCTGTCCGCGCTCGGTGAAGTGTCGGAGAAAGTGGCGGGGCTGAAGCTGGGCGCGGCGGATTACATCACCAAGCCGATTCAGGCCGAGGAAGTGCTGGCCCGCGTCGCCACGCACCTGACGCGCCAGTACCTGGAGCGCGAGCTGCGGCGCAGCCGCGACCGCCTCGATCGCGAGCTGGCCAACGCCGCGGACATGCAGCGGCAGCTGCTGCCACGCGAGATGCCGGACCATCCGGGCGTGGACTTCGCCGCGTTCTACCAGACCAGCCGTCACGCCGGCGGCGACTATTACGACGTCATCCCGATCGGGCCGCACCAGTTCGGCGTCATCGTCGCCGACGTCTCGGGCCACGGCGCGCCGGCGGCGATTGTGATGGCGATGATCCGCGCGGTGCTGCACACGTTCCCCGGTTCACCTGTGCACCCGCCGGCGGTGATGAATCACATCAACCGCCACTTCCAGTTCCTGTGGGATACGGCGATGTTCGCGACCGCCGTCTACGGCGTGCTCGACGTCAAGCGGCGCACCTGGCGATCGACCTGCGCCGGTCACCCGCCACCGCTGCTGGTGCGCGCCGGGCAGGGCGCGTCGCCGCTGCCGTCGGAGCGCACGCAGATGCTGCTGTTCAGCGACCTCGAGGCGGTGGGCTGCAACGAGCAGGCGCTGCTCCCGGGCGACCGCATCGTGCTCTACACCGACGGCATCACCGATCGCTCGGCGCCGGACGGGACGTTGTTCGACGAGGACGGGCTGATCGCGTCGCTCGATCGCGTGGCGCCGTTCGCGCCGGCGTCGATTGTCGAGCGGCTGATGATCGATCTCGAAGCGTTCGCCGGCGGGTTGGAGCCCGACGATGACCAGACGCTGCTCGTCATCGGGATGAGCCGGAACTAGGCGCGGCTTCGCCGCCTGGGGGGCGGAAGGCCTCGCTGCTGCCAATCAAGCCATTCGTGGAGCGATGCGATAAAGTGCGGCTGTGCGTGCGGACCGTCAATTATCCGCGCTGGTCGCGCTCGCCTGCGTCCTGCTGAGGGCCTTGGGCGTGGAGGCCGGCACGGCCGCCCCCTTCGCGGCCGTCAGGGGGTCCTTCGGTGGCTACCGGATCGTTCAGTGGACGACGGCGGATGGGCTGCCGCAGAGCAGCGTCAACGACATCGTCATCCTGCCCAACGGGGAGATGTGGCTGGCGACGTTTGGCGGCCTCGTGCGCTTCGACGGACATGCGTTCAAAGTCCTCGACATCGCGGACGAGGGCATGCCGGCCAACCGAATCGTCGCCCTGGCGGCCGTCGGTGCAGAGTCGTTCTTGTTCCTCACGCAGCAGGGTCACCTGGGACGCGTCGACCGTGGGCGGCCCGTTCCGTTGTTGCCGCCGCCAGCCCCCTCTGTCGACACCCTCGATCTGTTGGTTGCGCCGACCGGCACGATCTACTGCCGGTCGACCGAGGGCCGCGTCTGGCGGACGGATGGCACGCAGGCATGGCAGCCGGTCGACGGCGCGGCATCCAGTCACGGCCCGCTCCACGACTTTGCCATTGATGCGTCCGGCGAGGCCTGGGGGGTGTCAGGCGACGGGCTCGTGACGATCCAGGGCGAGTCGTCGCAACCCGTGGTCCCCGTCGATGCCGGAGGATGGGCCCTGTCACCTCGGGCCGGGGGAGGACTGTGGGTGGGGACGGGACGGGGCCTCGGCCACTTCGCCGATGGGCGCTTCGAGACCCTGGCGATCCATCCGCCTCTCGGGGCACGGGTGATCGCAGTCCGGCAGGCCGGCGATGACGCCCTCTGGGTAGCGACAGAGAGCGAGGTGTCTCGCCTCGACCGTGCACGCTGACGGTACCTGGCGGCGAAGCCGCGTGCCGCTCGACCTGCCACAGCCGTTCAGAGTGGCGTCCCTGCTGCACGACAGCGCGGGCACCCTGTGGGTCGGTACCGCGGGCAGTGGCGTGTATCGCGTCAACCGTTTGCCGACCCGCCGATTCGGCGCGGAATCGGGCTTCGCCGCGGTCCTTGGTCTGGCCCCTGACGGGGCAGGGGGTGCATTCGTGTCCAGCGGCTGCGGCGACTTGTTCCATCTCGATCGAACAGGTGCGAGTCGTCCGGTCCCCTATCAAGACCTCATGGCCGGACAACCCCTCGGTGGATGCCAGATCTCGCTCGCGCCGGGAGCCGCCGGCCGTGTCCTGGCACGGGCAGGCGCGAGCCTGCTCGTGCTGCAGAACCGCCCCGTCGAGGTGCGCCGATTTGCCTCTGGGTTGCCCGCGGAGCAAGGACCGATCGTCGTGAACGGCGATGGCTCGGTCTGGGTGATTTCCCGTGGTGGACACGTGCACCTCGTGTCTCCGGATGGTCTGGTGACGCGCAGGCTCGCCCTGAGCGGGCCGCTGGTATCCGCGTCGCTCGCCTCTGACGGGGCGCTGTGGATCGGTGGAGAAGGGGAGGTGTTCCGGGTCGTGGGCGAGACGGTGGAGCGCTTCGCCGAGCGCGAGCAGGTGCCGAGAGGCGAGGTGCGTGACATTGTCGTCGACGAGGAAGGCACGGTGTGGGTGGCGACCTATGGCGGGGGCGTCGGCCGCATGCGCGGGGGCCAGGTCGCGCGCCTGACGGTGCAAGCGGGGCTGCCGGACAACTCGGTCTCGCGGATCATCGTCGATGGACGCGACCGCATGTGGATCTCGACCAACCGGGGGCTGGCCATCGTGGATCGGAGCCGGATGCTGGCCGTGACCGAGGGGCGTGCACCCACGCTCGAGCCAGTGGTCCTCGGGACCGAGCGGGGCGTGCCGGAGGCCAACTTCGGCAGCCCGGCCGGTTTTGCCGATGCCGGTGGGCGTCTCTGGTTCGGCACCATCGATGGCGTGGTCGTCGTGGACAGTGAGGCCTTCCCGTTCAACACCAGGCCGCCGGCGGTTCGCATCGACGACATCCGCGCCGGCGATGGGGCGCTGCCCCTCGCCCCGGTGGTCGAGGTTCCGGCACTGACGGCGCGTCTCAGGATCAGCTTCACGACGAACGAACTGCTCTACCCCGAGCAGATACGATTCCGCTTCCGGTTCGAGGGCACGGATCCCGCGTGGGTCGATGCCGGGGCGAGCCGCGTTGTGGACTGGACGCCACCCGGTCCGGGCCGCTATCCATTCCTGATCGAGGCCAGGAACGAGGACGGGATCTGGTCCGCGGCTCCGGCGACGGTCACGTTCGACGTCCTGCCCGCCTGGTGGCAGACCACGACGTTCCGCGTCGTCGGTGCATTGGCTCTGGTCCTGCTGGGGGGAGCCGGCGCACGGGCGCGGTTCCGTGGCATCGAGCGCCGACACGCCGACCGTGTGCGGGTCCTGGAGGAGCAGCGCCTTGCCGAAGAGCGGATGGCCAGCGTCCGTGCCCAGTTGGAGCACGTCTCCCGTGCAGCGCTCGCCGGCGAGTTGGCCGCGAGCATTGCCCACGAAGTGCGCCAGCCAATCGGCGCCATCGTCAACAATGCCGAGGCGGGCCGGCGCCACCTCGCCCAGTATCTGCAGCACCCTGCGGACCTCGAGCAGCTCTTCACCGACATCGTGGCGGACGGGATGCGGGCGTCCGAGGTGGTCCAGGGGCTGCGCGGGTTCCTGCAGCCGCGCGGGCCCGAGGCCGGACCCATCGATGTGTCGGCACTGGTGCGCGATCTGCTCCCGGTCGTCCGGCGCGAGCTCGAGAACAATCGGGTGCGCGTCGAGCTGTCCCTGGCCGATCGATTGCCTCCCGTGGAAGGCCTCCGGGTGCAGCTTGGCCAGGTCGTCGTGAACCTCGTCATCAACGCCTGCGAAGCGCTCGCAACCGTCGAGGGCGACCGCCGGGTGACGATCGCGACGGCCACCCGTGACCGTCACGTCGAGTTGACGGTGTGCGACAACGGGCCGGGGCTTGCCGCCGGCGTGGCCGCACAGCTGTTCGAGCCCTTCGTCACCACCAAGCCTGGAGGGCTCGGGGTGGGTCTCGCGATCTGCCGCTCGATCGCGGAGCGCCATGGTGGACGGCTGACGGTGGATTCACCGCCGGCAGGCGGCGTCTGCATGACGCTGACGCTGCCGGTCGCGATGCACGCGGCCGGTCCGTCCGAGGCCCCGTCGTGATCGAGCCACCAACCGTCCACGTCGTCGACGACGACGATTCGATGCGGCGATCGCTCGCGCGACTGCTGGGTGGAGCGGGCTACCGCATCGCGTTGTACGCCACGGCCGAAGAGTTCCTGGCCGCGGCAGGGCCTGACTTGACCGGCTGCCTGCTGCTCGACCTGCGCCTGCCGGGCGCCAGCGGGCTGGAGTTGCAGGACCAGATCGTCGAGCGGCGCTGTGCGCTGCCGATCGTCTTCCTGACCGGGCACGGCGATGTCCCGGCCAGCGTCCGCGCGATGAAGCACGGCGCCGTGGACTTCCTCCAGAAGCCTGTCATCGCCGACGAGCTGTTCGCGGCTGTCTCCGCGGCGTTGGTGAAGGACGAGGTCCGGCTGCGGCACGCCCGCGAGGATGCGGACCTCGCCGCGCTGCGCGCGCGCGTGGACACCCTCACCGATCGGCAGCGCGAGGTCTGGCTGCGAGTGATACGCGGCGAGCTGAACAAGCAGATTGCAATCGACCTCGGCATCGTCGACCGCACAGTCAAGCTGCACCGGGCGAAGGCCATGGAGAAGTTGGGGGCCCGCTCGACGGCCGATCTCGTGCGCATCGCCGAACGCCTCGGCCTGGCCCACCCGTCTGATTAGCTGATTAGCGCATCGCGTCCGGCGGTGTTCCCGCACCCGTTCTCCACTGGCAAGTAACTCGCCGCCAGAGAAGTAACGCGCACCCTTCACCAAAGGGAAGTATCCCGATGCGTGCAACTCGGGAATCCTGTGTGGGGTCGGCTGCGTCTGACCGACATGATGCGTTCTTCCAGTGCGAACATGGTGCCATCGCAGGCTGGTTGGGACCTGCTGACCCGTCATCTTCGAGACCCCTGGTCCGTGACGCGACTCGCAGCCGAACTGGGCGTGAGCAGCCGCACCCTCCATCGCGCGTTCCTGCGTGACCACGGGATGGCGCCGATGGCGATGCTCCGGCGCATTCGGCTCCGGGCTGCCAGGAGACGGCTCGAGATGGCCGCGCCCGGAACCACGGTGACGATGGTGGCGCTCGACTGTGGTCTCGCACACCTGGGGCGCTTCTCCCAGGAGTACTCGAGAAAATTCGGCGAGGCCCCGTCCGAGACTCTCAGGCGCGCCAGGCTGAGGTATCAGCCGCCGGCAGTGCCCGTTCCGCAAGCGGAACCTGAGGTCACGGAGAGGTACATCTCGGCCTGATGGTGGGCGGGCTGGCGGTAAACGGATTGCCGGATCAGCCCGGGTGCCGGACGATCCCGTGATGACCCGCAACCAGACGCTTGCTGTCGTCGCTGGACTCATGGTGACCGCCTCGGCCCTCGTCGGCGGCTGCCGACGAGGGAACGAGCCTGCCGCGACTGTCTCCCCTGCGCCAGCCGCGACATCTCCGCAGACGTCACAGCCACAGGTCGGCCCCTGGGGGTTCGAACTGGACGGGATGGACAAGAAGGCGACGCCAGGCAACGACTTCTTCCGATACGCCGTTGGCAGCTGGGTGGATCGCGCGGAGATCCCCGCGGACCTCCCTTACTGGAACTCGATGGTCGCCCTTGCCGTGAAGGCCGAGGAGGATGTCAGGCGGGTCGTCGAACAGGCACAGGCCGCGAAGCCGGCGAAGGGGACGGTCGAACAGAAAGTGACCGACGCCTACGCGTCGTATCTCGATACCGCGAAGATCAACGAGTTGGGTCTGAAGCCGTTCGAGGCCGACCTCGCGCTGCTCCAGGGGCTGAAGTCGCACGAGGACGTGGCGGCCGCGATCGGCCGGCCCGGCCTGCCCGGCAATTCGCCAATTGGATTCGGCCCGACCGTGGATGCGAAGGACCCGAACCGCTACACGGTCGCGGTCGGACAGGGCGGTCTGGGCCTGCCGATTCGCGATTTCTATCTGAGTGACAACCCGGCGTTCGTCCAGATTCGCGGCAAGTACCGCGACTACATCGCGCAGATGCTGACCCTGGCCCGCACGCCGGATCCTGCCGCCGCGGCAACGGCCATCGCCGCCCTCGAAACGAAGATGGCCCAACTCCAGTGGCCCCTGGAGAAGGTGCGCAACAAGGATCTCACCTACAACCCGAAGACCCGAGCGGAGCTCCAGGCGTTTGCCCCGCAGTTTCCGTGGGCCGCGATGCTCGAGAGCGGCGGGCTGAAGGATCACGACCGCTTCGTGGTGAGGGAAGCGAGCGCGATCGAGGGGCTGGCCAGACTGTTCCGCGCCACGCCGGTCGGCACCTGGCGCGCCTACCTGACGTTCCACTATCTCAACAGCCAGGCCGACATCATGCCGGCGGCGTTCGACGAGGCCAGCTTCGGGTTCCATGGCAGGGTGCTGGGCGGCAGCACCGAGCCGCGCGCGCGCTGGAAGCGGGCGGTGAACGAGATCAACGGGCCGTACGGCGTAGGCCCGATTGGCGACGCGGTCGGGCGGATGTACGTGAAGGAGCACTTCACGCCGGAGGCCAAGGCCGCGATCAGAGCCGTGGTCGACAACCTCCTCGCCACCTACCAGCAGCGCATTCAGTCGCTGGAGTGGATGTCGGCCGAGACGAAGACAGTCGCGATCCGCAAGGCGCAGACCGTGCGCATCAAGATCGGTTATCCCGACCGCTGGAGGGACTACTCGGCGCTGACCATCGAGCCGGGCGATGCCTACGGCAACCGCAAGCGGATGAGCCTGTTCGAGACCAATCGCGTCCTCGCGCGCCTGAACGGCCCGACCGACAAGGACGAGTGGTCGCAAGGGCCGCAGTTCGTCAACGCCTACTACACCGCGCCGTTCAACGAAATCGGCTTCCCGGCGGCGATCCTGCAGGCGCCGATGTTCGACCCCAACGCGGATCCGGCCGTCAACTACGGCGGCATCGGCGGCGTGATCGGCCACGAGATGGGTCATGGCTACGACGATCAGGGCGCGAAGTCCGACGAGAACGGCGTGCTCCGCACCTGGTGGCAGCAGGAGGACGAGGTGCGCTTTGCCGCGCTCACGAAGAAGCTGGCGGCGCAGTACTCGTCCTACTCCCCGCTCCCCGGGCTCAACGTGAACGGCAACGCCACATCGGGTGAGAACATCGGCGACCTCGGCGGATTGTCCGTGGCCCTCGCCGCCTATCAGGCCTCGCTTGGCGGCAAGCCGGCGCCGGTCATCGACGGCCTGACCGGCACGCAGCGCTTCTTCCTTGGCTGGGCCCAGGTCTGGCGCGGCAAGAATCGCGACGAGTACCTGCGCCGGATCGTCACCAGCGACGTTCACTCGCCGGACATGTACCGGGTGAACGGGGTGGTGCGCAACATGGACGCGTGGTACGAGGCCTTCAACGTGACGCCGGACCACGCGCTCTATCTCAAACCAGAGGACCGCGTCCGCATCTGGTAGCGCTCATCGCCGGGACCGCCACCCGCGTGCCCGCACGCGCTCACCGACCTGGGACCGAATCGGCCATGGCCACCACGATGCTCGTGATCGGCGCCGCGCTGATCGCGGCCAGCCTCTTCATCGTGCTCTTCCGGCGCACGCAGGTCCCCGACGTGCTGCTGCTGACGGGCGTCGGGCTGCTGCTCGGTCCCGTCACCGCGACGGCCACGCCCCAGGACTTCGGGAAGGTCGGGGCCGCGGCCAGCACCATCGCGCTCACGATCATCCTGTTCGAGAGCGGGCTGTCATTCGGCCTGGCTTCGCTGCGCCGATCGGCGGCGACGACGCTGGCCCTGAGCGGCGCGGCCTTTGCGGCGACGGTCGCCGTGGTCGCGGTCATCGCCGCGGCGGCGCTCGGCATCTCGTGGCCGCTGGCGCTGGCCACCGGCGCCACCCTCGGCGGCACCTCGTCGGCGGTGGTGATTCCACTGGTCAAACAGCTTGGACTCGGCGAGCTGACGACGACGGTGCTGCTGCTCGAGTCGGCGCTGACCGACGTGCTGTGCATCGTGCTGGCGTACGCGTTTCTCGGCGCCGCGCTTTCCGGCTCCGCCAGCGCGTTCGCCATTGAGTGGAGTGTCGTGTCCTCGTTCGGCATCGCGATCGTGGTCGGCGCCGCGGCCGCGATGCTGCTGCTCCTGCTCGTGCACGCGGTGCGGGCGATTCCGAACGCGATGGTCGTGCTCACCGCGTCGGTGCTAATCACCTATGGCATCGCCGAACGACTGGGCGCCAGCGGCGCCATTGCCTCGCTCGCCCTCGGCTTCACGCTCGCGAATCGCGACGCCCTGGGCATTACGCGGCTGCCGCTGTTTGCCCGGCTCCAGCGCTTCGAGGATGCGCCCTACCTGATGCGATTCCTCGGCGACCTGGTCTTCATCCTGAAGACGTTCTTCTTCATTTTTCTTGGTATCTCGATCCGCTTCTCCAGCTGGTCGATCGTGGCGTGGAGCCTGGTGGCCGTCATTGGCGCCTATGCCGCACGGCTGGCCCTCGTGCGGTTGACGCTCGGCCCTGCCGTGCCGCGCCGCGATGCCGCCGTCGCCTCGGTCATGGCGCCGAAGGGGCTGGCGGCGGCGGTGCTGGCCGGCGTGCCGATGCAGATGGGCATTGCCGGGGGCGAGGCGGTCCAGCAGTTCGTCTACATGGTCGTGCTCGTCAGCATCATCGTCACCTCGGTCGCGATTCCGCTGCTTGGCGTGCCGCCGCTGGCGTGGTTGATGGCCCGCGGGTTCCCCGCCGCCGTGACGGCGCCGGCCGTGACCTCGCCGGCGGTCGTGGATGCATCAGCGGGACTTCGCGCGGCGGACGGAGGGGACGTGAGATGACGGCCCGCGGTTTGGTTGGTTGCGAGTAGCGGTGCATGTCACGAAGAGCTGGTGTGGGCGCGTGCACGACGGTGGTGTTCCTGATTGGTGTCTCCCTGGCGTCCGTGGCGCGCGCACAGGACGCGCAGGAAACGCAGGTGGTCACCGTCGGACCGGAATACAAGGCGGGGGGCATCAAGCGCTTCTGGCTGGGAGGCGGGTACCGTGACCTCTGGACCGAGCCGGTGCGTCTGCCGACGCTCGATCTACAGAAGGAGGCCGGCGGCCTGAAGCCGGTGCGGCAGGTCGGCCAGAACCAGAGCGTCGGCCTGGCGATGGCCGGCGCGGACGGCCGGTCCTACACCTTCCGCTCGCTTCACAAGGAGGCGGATCGGATGCTGCCCGCCGAACTGCGGGGCACGGTCGTCGGCGAGGTGCTGAGGGACCTCACCTCCGGCACGCACCCCGCCGCGGGGGTCATTCTCCCGACGCTGGCGGAAGCGGCGGGCGTGCCGCACACCACACCCCGGATGGTGGTGATGCCGGACGATCCGGCGCTCGGCGAGTTCCGCAAGACGTTCGCGAACCTGATCGGCACGATCGAGGAGTTCCCGCAGCCGACCCGCGGCGCGACCCCGGGGTTCATGGGCGCGACCGAGATCATTTCCTCGACGCAGACACGCGCACCTCATGGGGATTCCGCACGGAGCCGGCGAAACGGGTCCAGACCCTGCGCGGCGCAATCACCACCGGCGACACCCGCGGCAAGCTGGAGTACCTCGGCACCTTCCGCCGGCCGGCGTCTGGAGTCGGCTACCAGATCGGCGCCTACGCGTCGGGTGTCGAGGCGTTCAACTATTTCGGCTACGGCAACGACAGCGACGAGATCGCGGATCGCGCCCGTTACAAGACCCGCGAGAACGTCTTCCAGATCACCCCCGTGCTCCGCTACGAGGCGGGCCTTCGCACCGAGGCCTTCATCGGGCCGGAGGTGCGGTACTCGCAGACGCCGACCGATTCCGGCACCCTGGTCGCCGAGGAAGCGCCGGTCGGCGTCGGCAACTTCGGGCGTGTCGCTATTCGCGCCGGCCTGGCCTTCGACTCGAGGCAGCGTTCCGTCGTCGCGGCCAAGGCCGATTACACCGACACCTCGCTGCGCTCCGGCGACGAGTCCAGCATGACGGGCGTGCGGATCCAGGCCTCGGGCTTCTTCGTGCCGAAGGCGTGGGATGTGACCTCGCAGTACGGAGGCGTCGACGGCGTCGTTTCGGCCTACGTCGGCAATCCGCGCGCGCACCTCGCGATGCGGGTGGGCGGGCGGACGCTCTCGGGCGACTACGCGTGGTTCGATGCCGCCGCGATTGGCGGCAACAACAGCCGCGCCTACCGCAGCCGCCGGTTCACCGGAGACTCGGCGCTCTACGGCAGCGCGTCGCTGCGCGGCTGGCTCGGCACGGCGGGGAAATCGTTCGTCGCCGTGCGCGTGGGGCTGGTCGGCTTCGGCGATGTGGGACGGGTGTGGGTGGACGGCGAGGACTCGTCGATCTGGCATCCGTCGCTCGGCGGCGGGCTGCTGCTGCAGCCCGTGGGGGCGCCGCTGCTGCTGCACGCCATTGCCGCGAACGGCAAGGAAGGCACGCGGCTCCTGATCGGGTTCGGCTACCCGTTCTGAGCCAATTCGGATTCATGGGATGATTCACGCACCATGGGACTCATCATCACGCTGATCATCGGCGGCATCATCGGCTGGCTCGCCAGCATCGTCATGAAGACCAACGCCCAGATGGGGTTGATCGCGAATGTCATCGTCGGCATCGTCGGCGCCTCGATTGGCAACTGGCTGGGCGCGCAACTGGGGCTGGGCGGCGGCTACATCATGTCCGTGATTGGCGCCGTCGTCCTCATCGCCATCCTCAAGGCGCTCGGCATCTTCAAATGAGCGAGTTCCGGTGCGACGGCTGACGTCGTCATCGTCACGGCCCGCGGCCGGCCCCCGCGCGCGCGGGTTGGTGACGATGCTCGCCCTGTGGTCGCTGGCCGGGTGCGCCAGCCTGCCGACGACCCGCACGACCGTTCCCTCGACCGCGATCACCGACACCACGGACACCACGCTCGGCCGCGCCATTCCCGGGGCGCTGGCAGGGCTGAACGGTCCGACGGGGGTGCGCCTGATGCAGCACGGGCCGGACGCCTTCCTCGTCACGACAACATCGAAGTCCGCCTCTTCAACCCGATCGCCAACCGCTCCAGGCGAACGCTGAGCATGGCGGGCGATTTCGCCCGCGTCAACCGGCGGATGCACAACAAGTCGCTCACCGCCGACAACCAGATCACCATCGTCGGCGGCCGCAACATCGGCGACGAGTACTTCGAGGCCGGTCACGAGATCAACCCGTCGACGGTGCTGGACAGCGCTCCGGGCCAGGCCCAGGCCGCCGAAGACGATGATGCGCATGGCGGCGGCCGCGCGCATGCGGCCCTTCACGGCAAGGTGCTGGTGTTCGACTGCCGCGAGTTCTTCGTCGGCTCGATGAACCTCGATCCGCGGTCCGCCTTCACGAACACGGAAATCGGCTTCGTGGTCGACGCGCCGGACCTCGCGGGTGGGCTCTGCAAGGGCATCGACGGGATGCTGGCGAGGGCTGCCTACCGGCTCGAGCTGCAGCCGGTCAAGGGCAGCCGCCCCCGCATCGAGTTCGTGGGTGTGGAGGACGAGCAGGAGATGCGCTACGACTTCGACCCTCACAGCACGGGCTGGCAGCGCTTCAAGTCGTTCGTGCTGTCGCTGCTGCCGATCAAGCCGTTCATGACGCGCCATTCGCCTGGTCAACCTCGCCGGTGGCGCGATGTGGATAGCCGCCCGCAGCCCCACGAATGAAGATCGAGCGGAGAG
The DNA here is from genome assembly GCA_963721715.1 of uncultured Acidobacteriota bacterium. GTDB lineage: Bacteria > Acidobacteriota > Vicinamibacteria > Vicinamibacterales > UBA2999 > VFZN01. The sequence goes on from CAVRKI010000002.1 coordinate 1,013,204, forward strand.
GAGACTGGAACATGCACGGAATGGTCATGCGGCTGACGGCGGCGATGGCGGTGGCACTCGGGCTGACCGCGGTCCATGCGCAGGGACCGGCCTTCGACTGCGCGAAGGCGCAAGGCGAGGTCGAGCAACTGATCTGCAAGGACGCCGCGCTGGCCGCCCGTGATCGCACGCTGGACGAGGTGTTCAAGGCCGCCGTGGCCAAGGCCCAGGGCCAGATGCTCGCCACGCTCCGGGCGGAACAGCGCGGCTGGATCAGCGGACGCAACGAGTGCTGGAAGGCAAAGGGGCCCGACAACCCGTGGTTCCTCACCGCCAGCTGGACGGTCACCTCGGTCCGCGACTGCGTCGAGGCGCAATACAGGTTGCGCACTTCCGAACTGCAGGCAGTCTGGCGACTCGTCACGCCGAAGACGGCCTCCTTCGCCTGCCAGAACAACCCCGCCAACGAGATCGTCGCGTCGTTCTTCGACACGGACCCACCGACCACGCGCCTGGAGCGCGGCGATCGGACCGTGACCGCCTACCAGGTCACCTCCGCGAGCGGTGCGAAGTACGAGGGCCAGAACGTCACGTTCTGGAACAAGGGCAACGAGGCAACCGTCTCGTGGCTGAACCCCGCCACCGGCGTCACCGAGGAACTGCAGTGCAAGGTGCGGCCGTGATTCGCAGGGCCATCGGCGGCGCGACGCCCCGTTTTGTCGTGCTCTCGGCCCTCATTGGTGCCGCCTGCGCCGGTGATTCGCGGCCGGCCGCGATGACGACGACGGCCGCGATGACCGCGACGGCCTCGGCGACGACCGCCGCTTCACCAGCCGCAGCGCCGCCCGCTCCCGTCGCCGCGCTCGAGCCCGCCGTGGCGGAGGCGGTCGAGAAGGTGTTGACCGCCGCGGAGCATCCCGGTCTCACCTGGGCCTCCATCGGCGACGTCAGCGCGGATCTCAAGCCGCTCTACGATGCCGAAGCGGACCGTCTGCTGTGGTTCAACGGGTCGGCGCCCCTGGCGACGGTCGAGCGCACGGTGTCCACGCTCGCCGCCGCGGGTGACCACGGTCTCGACCCGGCCGACTACGACGCCGCCTCCTTGAAGGAGCAGTGGGCCGGGCTCGAGGCTGGCTCGGCCGCGGCGACGGACCGGGCGATGTTCGACCTGGCCCTGAGCGTCGCCGCCGCGCGGATGCTCCGCGCCGTGCACATCGGTCGGGTCGACCCCGCCACCATGCACTGGGGATATCAGCTCGAGCGCAAGCCGGTGGACGCGCCAGTGCTGCTCCGCGAGGCCCGCGAGGGCCGCGGCCTGGCGGCGATGCTCGACTCGCTGCAGCCACCCTTCGCGCACTACGCGCGCGCCCGCACGACGCTGGCGGCTTACAAGGCCCTGGCCGCGCAGGGCGAGCCGCCGCCGATCCCCGAGTTGGGCAAAGGGCCGGGCATCAAGCCGGCGGGCATCTGGGCGGGCGTACCGCGCTCGCCGCGCGCCTGCGCGTGCTTGGCGATCTGCCGGCCGACGCGGCCGAAGCGGCCGGTCAGTCAACCAGCTACTCGGGCGCGCTGGTCGATGCCGTCAAACGCTTCCAGGATCGGCACGGACTCGAAGACCGACGGCGTGATCGGCGCCGGTACCATCAAGGCGCTGAACGTGACGCTGGCCCAGCGCGTGCAGCAGATCGAGCTGGCGATGGAGCGCATGCGCTGGCTGCCGAAACTGGACGATCGGCCCAACGTCTTCGTCAACGTCCCGCTCTTCCGCTGTGGGCGACCGATCCCGTTCGCGGCGAGGAGCCGCTGCGGATGAACGTCGTGGTGGGCCAGTCGATGAACCACAAGACGCCGCTCTTCATCGAGCAGATGGAGTACGTGATCTTCCGGCCCTACTGGAACCCGCCGCGCGGCATCACGGTGAAGGAGATCATCCCGCACGCAGCGGCGCGACCCGTCGTACTTCGATCGCGAGCAAATCGAGATCGTGGCGAGCGGCGAGGACAACGCCCGGGCGTTGCCTCCGACGCCGGAGAACCTGTCGGCGGTGGTGGCGGGGAAGCTGTACATCCGCCAGAAGCCGGGGCCGACGAACTCGCTGGGCCTCGCCAAGTTCATCTTCCCGAACTCCGAGAACGTCTACATGCACGGCACGCCCGCGCAGCAACTGTTCTCGCGCGCGCGCCGCGACTTCAGCCACGGATGCATTCGCCTCGAGGAACCGGCCCGCTTCGGCGAGTGGGTGCTGCGCGACTACCCGGAGTGGACGCGGGCGCGGATCGACGCCGCGATGCAGGCCAGCCGACCGACACGTGTCAACCTGAAGCAGCCGCTCACCGTGGTGCTGTTCTACGACACGGTGCACGTGAACTCCGAGAACCTGGTGTTCTTCGCCGAGGACATCTACGGTCACGATCGGACGCTGAGCGCCGCGCTCGAGCAGGGGTATCCGTATCTCACGAAGGGGTGAGGAGAGGGCCGCGCGCTTTCGCGCGCGGTAGGGACGCTTCGTCGCGCGACTAGGCAGCGAGGAGGCGCGGGGCGAGCCGAGCCGGCAAGCCGTTGAGTCCGGCCGTTTCGATCACCGACAACCGCGCCGATCGTCGCCACGCGGCCTGTTCGAGCCGGGCGCAGGCAGGCGAGCTGGCGCGGATGCCTGTGCACCGAGCGGCGCGGTTGACCGGCCGGACTCGTCGGGTTGACGGGACGGCTCACCCCTTGCCAACCGCCGGCGCCCGGCTCGTTGGGCTGACGCGGCGAGCGGTAGGCCGCGCAAAGCGAGCGATAAGGTTGACAGAAGGCAGGAACACACCATGAAGACCACGCACATCCTGACCGTCCTCGCGCTGCTCGCCTTCGGGCACGGGGTTGCCGGGGCGCAGCCGGGCATTCGCACCGAGCGGGTGCAGTTCGCGGCCGGGTCCAGCTCGAAGGCAATCAAGGCGCAGATCAAGGGCGACGAGACGGTGGACTACCAGATTCGCGCCGCCGCCGGCCAGACCCTCACCGTGACCCTGACCGCCTCGAACAAGCAGAACTACTTCAACCTGCTGCCGCCCGAGAGCGTGGCCGCGATGTTCATCGGCAGCACGAGCGGTGGTGACGCCAAGGCCGTGCTCCCGGACGATGGCGAGTACACGGTGCGGGTTTACTTGATGCGTGCCGCCGCGCGAAGGAACGAGTCGAGCACCTTCACCCTCACCATCGGTGTGACGGGACAGGCGCTCGCGGCGCTCCCGAAGTCCCAGGATGCGCTGGTCGCCGGCACCAGGTTCCACGCCTCCGCTCAGGTGACCTGCGTCACGATGTGGGACCCGAAGCCGCAGCAGTGTGATGCCTCCGTCGTGCGACGTGGCCGCGACGGCACGGCCACGGTGGACGTGCGCGGCCCCGACGGCTACCGGCGCCGCATCCTGTTCGTGGCCGCCAGGCCCGTGACCTCGGACTCGACCGACCCGCTGACCGCGACTCGCAAGGGCGACGTCACGATCGTGACGATGGGCACCGACGAACGAGTCGAAGTACCCGACGCGCTGGTCACTGGCGGCTAGCCCGCGCGACCACTCTCGTTTGCCCGTCTGCCGGTCTACTCGTCTGCCGCCGCCTGCCGGCCCTACCGCTCCACGATGCGATCGACCCGCAGCAGCCAGCCGGCCTCACCGGCGTCGAGCCGGTACTGCACTTCCCTGGTGCCGCCGGTCGGGGCGGCGTTCGCGTCGGTATCGCGGTAGACGGGGAAGCGCTGCACCAGCCGGTTGCCCGACACGGCGAACGCGTCGTGCCCCATGTAGCCCTTCGAGGCCTGCGGATGCTCCACCACCGGCGGCAGGTAGATGCCGCTCAGCGACTTCAGGTTGTTGGCGGAGAACGCCACGAGCGATCCGTAGGAACCGCTGCCGGCCGACTGCACGTAGACGTACACCTCGGGGGAACCATCGGCATTGAGATCGGCCACCTCGGCCCCGGTGACGCGGCCATCCACGTCCTGCACCATCGGCGAGTTGTCCGTCAGCAGGCCCTCGGGCTCGATGCGCAGCTCGTTGAGCGAACCGCGGTTGGCACACGACACCCGGAACGTAATGCCCTGCATCGTCAGCGTGCGGGAGAACCCGGCCGGCGGGCTCTGTCCCTCCGCCGGTCCGGCCGCGCCCACGGCGCCTTCAGCCGATGTCGTGGTGGACGTCCGCTCTGCGGGGGGAGTGTCCGGTGGCGCCGAGCACGCGACGCCCAGCACGAGCAGCGCGCCCACCGCCCCTGTCGCACCCACGCGCACCCGTGCGCACCCATTCGCGCCTCGCCTCACAGCGTCACCTCCAGCTCCATACCCGGCACCTTCGCGCTTCCCCGCATGCCCTGAATTCTCACCGTCATCCGGCTGCCGTCATCGGTGACGTCCAGCACCCCGAACTGCCCGTTCTTCGCCACCTCGGGATGGCTGTAGGGGCCGCCCTTCTTCGTCGGGCGTCGATCCATGGGTGCGGCATGCGCCACGACGAACCCGCGGCGCGGGGCGTCGGCCAGCGTCGAGTACTGGCTGTGGGTCCCATCATCCAGGGCCAGCATGTGCGCGTCGCCGCTCAGCATCACCAGCCGTTCGGTGAGGCCGAAGCGCGCGATCGTGTCCGCGATGTGCCGGCGCTCTCGCGCATAGCGCGCCCAGCCATCGCCGGTGGACTCGCGGCGCTTGGTGATCCACGGAATCGTGTTCACCCACACGATCAGCGGGGCCGAGCGGGCGGCGTCGAGCTGTTGCTCGAACCAGCCCAGCTGCGCCTCGCCCAGCATCGTCCGCTGGGCCTCGGGCAGCCGCTCGGGCGCGCGCGCCGAGCGGGCATCGGTCAGCAGGAACCGCGCGCGTCCGACCGCGAACGACTGGTAAACCGCCGCATCGGGCGCGTCCGCCAGCGGGTAGTGCGGAATGAATCGCCGGTAGGCGCTGAGCGCGGCGCTGCGGCTTGGCGAGGTGCGGTCCGAATTGTTCGGGCCGTAATCGTGATCGTCCCACGTATACGCGATCGGCACCGCGCGAAACAACGCCGACTGCGTCTGTGACAACAGCACCCGGGCGTACGCCTGCCTGAAGAGATCCACCTGATTGCGGCTGATGTTCTCGTAGTGCAGATCGCCCATGTGGACGAACAGATCCGGCGCAAGGTCCCGCATCGCGGTGAACACCTGGCTGTCCGATCCGGTGGCCGCGCAGGACGCGAACAGCACGCGGAACGAGAACGGCCCGTCGGCGAAGGTGCGGAACGAACCCTCGAGCGCCGGCTCGCTGGACGTGCGCACGGAGTACTGGTAGCGGGTCTTCGGCTGCAACTCCTTCAGCACGAAGGCCGCGACGCCATCGGCATTCGTTGCCACGGTCCGCGGCACGATTGGCGGAGCCGCTGCCGCCGAGAGTTGCAGCGTGATCGGCACGCCGGGGGCGCCGGCCAGCACTTTCAGCGTGGCGCCCTCGGGCGTCACCGCGCCGCTCCACGCGCCAATGATGGTTCGAGGACCTTGCGCGCGCGCCTCGGCGCTGAGCAGCGCCAGCCAGGCGGGAACGGTGGTGACGAACTGGCGACGGCTGATCATCTGAACACGGGCCCAACCCGACTGTGACCGAGTGCGACGTCCATTTCAAGTGGCCGCGCACAGTTGGCAGGATCTGGATAACGCTGGCCGCCGCCGCCATCAGGATTGGCGTCTCACGGTCTCGATAGGGCAAGATGAGACCGCATGTCCTCAGCGACAGTCCCTGCGTCAGGCTCCCGTCTCGATCGAGTGCTCCGCGTCTTCGGCGACGTCCGCGCCGGCGAAGGCACGGCACGCGCTGTTCATGTTCGTCAACGTCTTCCTGCTGCTGCTGGCGTACTACATCCTGAAGACGGTACGCGAGCCGCTGATCCTCACCACCGGCGGCGCCGAGCTGAAGTCCTATGCCGCTGGCGCGCAGGCCGCGGTGCTGCTCGGCTACGTGCCGCTCTATGGCTGGCTGGTCTCGCGGCTCTCGCGCAACCGCCTGGTCGACGACCGTGGTGCTCGTCTTCGTGGCGTGCATCGAGCTGTTCTTCGTCGCGGTGCGCCTCGGCATGCCCCAACGTCGGCTTCGCCTTCTACGTCTGGGTCGGCATCTTCAGCCTGACGATGATCGCGCAGTTCTGGTCGTTCGCGAACGACATCTACGCCAAGGACTCGGGCGATCGGCTGTTCCCGCTGATCGCGGTCGGCTCCACCGCCGGCGCGCCGCTCGGCGCCGCGATCGCGCAGTTCGCTGTTCTCGCGTGGCGTGCCGCCGTGGGCGATGATGCAGATCGCGGCGGGCCTGCTGCTGCTGCACCTGGTGATGTACACGCGCGTGTGGCAGCGGCCGTCGGTGGGCGAGGCGAAAGCGAAGACCAGCACCAAGGGCGGCGGCTTCGGCCTCGTGCTCAGCAACTCCTACCTGCGTCTGATCGCGCTGCTGCTGGTGCTGCTGAACATCGTCAACTCCACCGGCGAGTTCATCCTGGCGCGGCTCGTCACCGGCCAGGCGGCGCAGCTGGCGGCGGGCGCCCCGGACTTCGATCGCGGCGCCTTCATCGGCGCCTTCTACGGCAGCTACTTCTTCTGGGTGAACATCGCCTCGGTCATGCTCCAGGCCTTCGTCGTCTCGCGCATCGTCAAGCGCTTCGGCATGGCCGGCGCGCTGTTCGCGCTGCCGATGCTGGCGTTCGGCGCCTACGGCATGGCCGCCGTCGGCGCCGGCCTGGCGATGGTGCGCGTGGTGAAGACGGCCGAGAACGCCACCGACTACTCGGTGATGAACACCGCCAAGCAGATGCTGTGGCTGCCGACCACGCGCGAGCAGAAGTTCAAGGCCAAGCAGGCGATCGACACCTTCTTCGTCCGCTTCGGCGATCTGCTGTCGGCCGGCGTGGTGTTCGCCGGCACGCACTACTTCACGCTCTCGGCCTCGGGCTTCGCGGCCGTCAACGTGGGCGTGGTGGTGCTGGCGCTGATCGTGGCGCGCCTGCTGCTGGTCGAGTACCATCGTCTGGTCCCTCAGACGAAGTGATGACTGCCGCCGCGACCACCGCCACGCCCGCTGATCGGCTGTTCCGCCGCGTTCTCTCCGCACTGGCGCTCGGCATCGCCGTCGGGCTGTTCCTCGGCGAGTACGTGTGGCCGCTGAAGATCGTCAGCGACGTCTACGTCAAGCTGCTGCAGGTCACCGTGCTGCCCTACGTGCTGGGCTCGGTGATTGCGGGTCTCGGCGCCCACTCGCCGGAGGACGGCAAACGGCTCGCCGTGCGCGGCGGCGTGCTGCTGCTGCTGTTCTGGGTCGCGGCGTTCGCGATCGTCGTCGCCACCTCGCTGGCCTACCCGCCCGGCCGGAGCATTTCGGTGTTCGTCGCCGACCTGCCGCCGGCGGCGCCGATCGACTGGATCGGTCTGTACATCCCGTCCAACGTCTTCCACGCACTGGCCTTCAACGTCCTGCCCGCCGTGGTGCTGTTCGGCATCCTCGCCGGCGCCGCGCTCAGCGGCATGAGCGCCGAGCACAAACGCCCGTTGCTCTCCGTCGCCGACGCGTTCAACGAGGCGATGGGTCGCATCAGCCGCGCCATCATCGTCACCACCCCGATCGGCCTGTTCGCGATGTCGGCGGCGGCCGCGGGCACGATGCGGGTGGAGGAGTTCGTCCGCCTCCAGGTGTGGTTCGTGGTCTACATCGGCTCGGCGTGCCTCATCTCGCTGTGGCTGCTGCCGGCGCTGGTGGCGCTGCTGACGCCGGTGCCCTACGGCCGCTTCGTCCGCACCCTGCAGACCGCCATGCTCACGGCCTTCGCCGCCGGCGACTACTTCGTCGTGCTGCCGATGATTGCCGAGGCCAACAAGCAGCTGCTGGTGGAGCAGGGCCGCACCGAGCACGAGGCCGATCGCACCATCGGCGTGGTGGTGCCGCTGCTGTTCAACTTCCCGCACACCGGCAAGATCCTGTCGCTGGCGTTCGTGCCCTTCGCCGCCTGGTTCTCGAACATCGACCTGTCGCTCGGACAGTGGTTCAGCCTGGCGACCGCCGGCTCGCTCAGCATGTTCGGCAGCATCAACGCCGCGATGCCGTTCCTGCTGGACCTGGTGCGGCTGCCCGCCGATCTGTTCGACCTCTTCACCATGTCGGGTGTCCTCAACTCGCGCTTCGGCTCGCTGGTGGCGACGATGCACACGGCGGCCCTGTCGATGCTGGTGGCCGCGAGCCTGCTGGGCGTGCTGCGGGTCAGCGCGCGGCGGCTCGTCCGCCTCGGGGTGATGGGCGTGATCATCCTCGGGCTGTTCATCGGCGGGACGCGGCTGATGTTCGAGCGCGTGGTGCCGCCGGCGGCCTCGGGGCTGGAGTCGCTGGCGGGGTTCCACCTGCGCGCAGGGACGCCGACACCGCTGCTGATCGATCCGGCGACGCCGCCGGAGCCGCCGGGGCCGGTCGCCGATCGGCTGGATCTGATCCTGCGTCGCGGCGTCATCCGCGTCGGGTTCTACGCCGACGCCGTGCCGTACGCGTTCTTCAACAGCAGCCAGGAGCTCGTCGGCTTCGACGTCGAGATGGCGTTCCAGCTCGCGGCTGCGCTCGGCGTGACGCCGGCGTTCGTGCCGATCGCTCGCGGGGCGCTGACGGCGCCGCTCGAGTCCGGCGTCTGCGACATCGTGATGTCAGGCGTTGTCGTCACGGTCCCCAGCGCCGCCGAAGTCGATTTCTCGCAGGGGTATCACCAGGAGCGCGTCGGGTTCCTGGTACCGGACCACGATCGCGGGTTGTTCGCGAAGGTCGCGGACATCCGCGGGCGGCCGCTCCGGCTGGGCGTCCTGTCGAGCCGCTTCGTCGTCCCTGTCTCGCGGCTGCTGCCGCAGGCCACCGTCGTGCCGACCGAGCTCGCGGAGGTGATGCGTACCGGCGAGATGCCGGGGATCGACGCCTACGTCATTCCGATCGACCAGGCCCGCTACGTCAGCCGCGTGCAGCCCGGCTTGTCCGCGGTGCTGCCCGAGGACGACAACACGCACGCGGTGGTGGCCTACGCCGTCCCGCGCGATGCGGCGTCCCTGCTGAATCTGGTGAACAGCTGGGTGGACGTGACGCGGGCGGCGGGCAACTTCGCCGACGCGCACGCCTACTGGGTGCGCGGCCGCGCGCTGACGCCGGAGGTGCCGCACTGGAGCATCGGGTCGAACGTGTTGGGGTGGTGGTGAAACCGGCAACCGGCAGACGGCAGCCGGAAGGCCGTTGCAAGCTTCAAGCCCGAAGCCCCAAGCCTCAAGCCCTCAGTCGCGCTCTCATCTCGTCGGCGCTGGGTCCGCGACCCTGACCAGCTCGCCCCGGCCCAGTTCGTAGGCAATCTGCGCCGGCTCCGGCGCGGCGCCGGGCGTTGTCTGGCGCAGCAGATCCACGACAATCCGCCTGCCCTCGATCCGCACGTCGCGGACCTCCACGAGGTTGCCCAGGTGCTGGGCGCCAAGACTGATCGTGTCCGACCCGATGTGGCGCAGCACCGCGACGTACTGACCGGACTCGTCGCCGGCGTCGGTGACCGACAGGACCACCACCGTGTCCACCGCGCCGTCGCCTTCGAGATCGCCGGTGCGATAGAACTGGCGCAGCAGCTGCACGTGCTGGCCCTTCGGGCCGCGATACTCGCCGTTGGTCAGCGTGATCTGGCGGGCCTGGCCGCCCCAGTAAGTGGCGGCGGCCGCGTCGGCCATGGTCGGCGGAGCCTCTTCCATCGCCGCGGCCATGTGCGGCAGGTCGCGGCCGTCGGGAGACGCGCCATGGCCTCGACAGGCCAACGATGTGACGGTGGCAACGACCAGCGCGACGAGACGAAGTCTGTGAGCCATTGCTTTCCTCTGCTATCAGCTTCTCACGAGTGACGGGCCGAATGCGCCTCGTCGTGCCGCGGCGCCGTCGAATGGCACGAATCGGATAGTGAGTGCGGACTCAACATTCGTACGATGCATTCGGTCATGCGCATGGTCTGTCCTCTCGGCGTGATTCTGGCCGTCCTCGCGCTGGCTCCGGGAGCCGGCGCCGCTCGCGCGCTGGCGCAGGGCGCCACCGCCCAGGCGGTCGCCGCGCCCACGCCGACCCTGTTCAGGACCTCCGACGCCCAGCGGCAGCGCTACCTCGCCGATGCCGTCATCTGGAAACCGAGCGGCGTGCCCACCCCGGACCAGCTGCGCGCCGGCCCCGCCGGTCGTTTTCCGGTCAAGGGCGTGGTGCCGAACGCCGATGGCGAGATTCCCTGCACCTACGAACACGGCGGCGCCGGTTCGCCTGGCCTGTCGGCGAAGTTCACCTGCCGCACGCCGGCGGGCCGGACCATCCGCGTGAAGTACTACGACGGCAACGTGCGCACCGGCAATCGCGAGGTGTTCGCGGAAGTCGCCGCGACGCGGCTGTTCTGGGCGCTGGGCTTCGACGCCGACCCGGTCTATCCCGTGAAGATCCGCTGCCTCCAGTGCCCGGCGAATCCGATGACGGGCACCGGGCCGAAGGCCGACCGTCCGTTTCTCGGCGTCGTCGAGGCCTTCTACGAAGGCACGATGATCGGCTCGACCAGCGACGTCAACCAGGGCTGGCGCTTCGGCGAGATGACCGCGGCCATCGCCGCCCTGCCCGCCGGCGAGCACCAGGCCCGCCAGCAGATGTACTTCGACGCGCTGCAGCTGCTGGCCGTCTTCGTGCAGCACGGCGATCGCAAGCCGTCGCAGCAGCGGCTGGTGTGCCTGTCACCGATTGACATGGAGAAGGGCGATCTCCAGGTGGTCGACGATGATGGCGGCTATCACGTGCCGGTGTTCCACGAGCTGCGCGACGCCCGGGCGTGCGCGCAGTCCGGCATCACCGTGCAGGACCTCGGCGCCACCTTTGGCGGCGGTGGGCAATTCACCTCGAACGTGCTGGCGAAGATGCACCTGTCGTCGTGGGCCAGCACCGCGCTCTTCACCATGCCCACGCTCGAGCGGCGCCGCAATGGCCGGGCGATGGCCTGCCGCGGCAACGTGGTGACGTCGGTCTCCGCCGGCAGGGACGCCGAGGACAATCCCCGCGTCGGCGAAGCCGGCCGGCGCTTTCTCTACGAGCGGCTGGCGTCGCTCACCCCCGAACACGTGCGAGCCATCTTCGACGCCTCGCGGGTGGTCGAGCTCGCCGAGCCGCACGAGTGGCGCGACCCGCAGACCAGGCGACTGTTGACCGGCGTGGACGCCTGGGTCGCCGTGTTCCAGCACAAGGTCGAGGAACTGGGCGCCATGTCCTGCCCCGAATAGAAAGGCCCGATCTCATGACACAGCCTTGCCTTCGTTCGACCACCCGGCTGATCGCCACGCTGCTGGTTGGCGTGCTGGTGACCCCGGTGGCGCCCGCACGAGCCGACGAGCGGACGATCCGCTGCGAGAGCCGCAACTACCGCTACAACTACTGCCGCGCCGATACCGACAGCCGTGCGTCACTGGTCAGACAGTTCTCACCGTTCGCGCGGTGCGAGCTGGGACGGACGTGGGGCTACGACAACCGCGGGGTGTGGGTGGATCGCGGCTGCGCGGGCGAGTTCCGCGTCGGCAAGGGCGGGGGCAGCGGCGCCGCGGTCGCGGTTGGCGCGGTGGCCGGGGCGGCGATCATCGCCGCGATCATCGCCGGCAACCACGACAAGAACAAGGACGAGACTCCGGCCTGGGTGGTCGGCACCTTCCGCGGTCACGATGCGCGCGAGCGCGCCGACCTCGAGGTGCGCATCACGCCGAGCGGCACCGTCGACGGCTCCGCCAACGGCGAACGCTTCACCGGGCGATGGACCAGCGACCGCCTCGAGCTGTCGCGCTACAGGTTCAAGGTCACGCGCAGCGGCAACGGCTTCAACGCGGTGGACGAGACCGACAGCAGCCATCAGATCTACTTCACCCCCGCGAGCTGGTAGGAGGGCCATCATGCGACATCCAGCCGTCCTCCTGATCGCGCTGCTCCTCCCGGCCACCATGGCCATTGTCTCGGCCCAGCAGGCCGCGACGCCATCTGCCGCGCCGGCGCCACCGCCGCCGCCTTCGTCATCGCCGCAGCCGCAGTCGAGCGGCTATCCGGGCGCCGAAGGGGTGGCCTCGGCGCCGCCGGTCGTCGACGTGTCGCCGGTCTACGCCCGTCCCGCGATCGACACGCTCGCCACCATCCGTCGCCGCGGCGCCATCCGCGTCGGCATGGCCACCTCGATGCCGTGGGTGATGCGCGATCAGAAGGGCGAGCTGATTGGTTTCAGCGTCGATCTCGCCAGCAAGATGGCGGAGGACCTCGGCGTCCGCCTCGAAATCGTCCCCACCTCGTGGCCGCACATCATCGGCGACCTGCTCGACAACCGCTTCGATGTCATCGCCTCGGGGCTCTGGATCACGCCGGCGCGGGCGGTGCTGGTGAACTATTCGGAGGCCACGTCGATGGCCTCGGTGCACCTGGTCGGCGGCCGTCCGCTGGCCGCGTCACTGACCTCGGCGGCGGACTTCAACAAGCCCGAGGTCTCGCTGGTGGTGAACGCCGGCACGGGCATGGAGGAGGCCGCGGCGCGGCAGTTCCCGAAGGCGAAACTCATCAAGATCGGGATCGACGATGATCCGCTGGCGCCGGTGATCGAGGGCAAGGCGCACGGCGCGGTGGTGATGTCGCCGGTGCCGCGGGTGACGGTGGCGGCGGCGTCGGACAAGCTGTTCCTGCCGGGCGGCAGCGAGATGCAGACAGGCAGCGCGGCGATGGCGATGCGCAAGGGCGACTACGACTTCCTGAACTTCGTCAACGCCTGGCTGGCCTATCATCGCGAATCGGGATGGGCCATCGAACGTTACGACTACTGGTTCCGTTCGACCGATTGGCTGAAGCTTCTCTAAAGGAACGTCTGGTGGCAAAAGACATCGAGATCGGTAACCACTCGAAGCGGATCGGCAAGCTGCGGAGGCAGATCACGGCCAGGCCGGGCAAGCGCATCCGGCTCAAGGACTTCGACCCGGGCTGGACCGGGAGCCTGGCGGACGAGAAGGATGCCGCGCCGCTGCTGGCCGAAGGCATCCGCCGGCTGGCGAAGCAGCAGAACAAGCTCTACGCCCAGGACACGCGCTCGGTGCTGATGATCTTCCAGGCGATGGATGCGGCCGGCAAGGACGGCACCATCCGCCATGTGATGTCGGGTGTCAACCCTCAGGGCTGCATGGTGTTCAACTTCAAGGCGCCCTCGGCGGAGGAGCGGGACCACACCTACCTGTGGCGCTCGATGAAGGCGCTGCCCGAGCGCGGCCGCATCGGCATCCACAACCGCTCGTACTACGAGGAAGTGCTGGTCGCGCGCGTCCACCCGGAGATCCTGGCGTCGCAGCAGCTGCCGGAACACCTGAAGGACGAGAAAATCTGGAAGCGCCGCTTCCGCGAGATCAACGACTTCGAGCAGTACCTCTCCGACAACGGCGTGGTGATCCTGAAGTTCTTCCTGCACGTCTCGAAGGCCGAGCAGAAGAAGCGATTCCTTGCCCGCATCGACGAGGAGGACAAGAACTGGAAGTTCTCGATCAACGATGCCAGGGAGCGCGCCTACTGGGACGACTACATGCGGGCCTATGAGGACGTGTTCTCGAACACCAGCACCGACACGGCGCCTTGGTACATCGTCCCGGCCGACAACAAGTGGTTCACGCGTCTGGCGGTAGCGGCGATTGTCTATGACACGCTCGAGAAGCTGAACCTCGAGTATCCGAAGGTGACCGAGGCCAAGAAGGCCGAGCTGCTGGAAGTGCGGCGGCTGCTGATGGCGGAGAAGGAGTGAGGGGGGCGCGTCGCTATCGCGGCGCGTCGGAGGGATAGGCGCGGGCTGGGGCCTCGCTTCGCTCGGCAGGGGCGCCGCTTCGCGGCGCAGGGCTTCCAGGGGGCCAGCTTCGCTCGTAGGATGGAGGGCGCCCCTTCGGGGCGCTAACGGCCTCGCTGCGCTCGGTAGGGAAGACGGCCCGAGGCCGGCATCCGGCACCTCCGGACTGACTCGGCGAGCCGTTCGGCATCAAAGCCTCGCGGGGGTCTCGCCTGCGGTGCCGGCTGCCTGATTCCCGACGGCCTCTCCGTAGGGTGTCGCCCGCCAGCGCCCAGCGCGCCCTTCTGTTCCTCCCGGCGCAGCCGGCCCTACGCGCCGCAGGCGCGCCCGTATCTGTCCTACCGAGCGCAGCGAGGCCCTTCACTTGCTCCAGGGGGGCGTCACCTTGTTGCTGCGGGCGTAGGCGATCAGCTGCCCGAGGTGCTCGTGCAGGTGAGTGACGGTGGACACCCAGGTGCTGCGAACGCTGCTCTCGCGCCCGAACATCTTCATGGTCGTGTCCATCTTCGCGTCGGGCGTGTCGGCCATCGCCTTCTTCAGGAAGGCGAACGACTGCTCGACCTCGGCAATGATCTCCGCGCGGGTGCGCGTCTTCTTCTCGTAGGCTTCGACCGTCTTGTAGTCCGTGCCGGAGATGGCAGTCGCCGCCGGGGCGCCGGCGCCGAGGGCAGCCGGCATGAAGTAGTTGTCGGCGGCCACGTGTGTGAACGCCTCGCCGGTCGAGCGCACGCCGGGCATCGGGCGCCAGGCGTACGACGCCTCGGGCATGGCCTTGGCCAGGCCGACGATCTTGCTCTCCACGTCGGTGACATCGGCGATCAGGTCGCCCATCAGGCCGGCGCGCTTCTGCGCGTGGGCGGGGAACGAGGCGACGACGAGCAGGCACGCTAGGGCGAGAACGCGAAGGCGAGTGGACATGGTCAGCTCCTGACGGATCGGGTCGATGGATGGGGGCCGGCGGCCGCCCGGATCGTAACCTACGCATCCTGCCGGTGCGTGCGGACCGTCACCGGCACTCGTCCCCGGGGGAGGCGCGCCTTCGGCGCGGAAGGGCCGGCTCCGCCGGTAGGGGCAACCGGGCGCGCCTTCGGCGCTTAGGCCGTGCTGCGCACGGTAGGGAACGACGGGGCGTGCCTGCGGCGCGCAGGGAAAGAACGGCCTCGCTCCGCTCGGTAGGATGCCCGTCGCGCTGCCAACAGTCCCACCGAGCGCCAGCGCGGCCCTCCCGGTCCTACCGGCGAAGCCGGCCGAAGCCCCACGAATCCGAGCGCATCCGTCCCAAGCTGCGATAGCGGCGCCCGTTCCCCTACCGGCGGAGCCGGCCCCTACGCGCCGCAGGCGCGCCATCCGTCCCACGCGCGAAGCGGCGCCTGTCTCCCTACCGAGCGCGCGAGGCCCTCTTCCGAGCGCAGCGAGGCCGAGGTCGCCCGTGTGCTTGAGTGCGTGCGGCAGGGGTGGCGGTTCCCGGTGCGATGAGGCGGGGGCGGAGAGCTGGCGGGCGGCACCCTACGGAGAGGCCGTCGGGGAATGCAGGCAGCCGGCACCGCAGGCGAGACCCCCGCGAGGCTTTGATGCCGAGCGGCTCGCGGAAGCGATCCGGAGGTGCCGGATGCCAGCCTCGGAGTCGGGGGCCGACCGAGAGCGCCCCAGCGACGCCGTTGCACTGGGGCACGCGGATGCCGCGCACTTGCAGCCGAGCCGCTGGTGAGCTGGCGGGCGGCACCCTACGGAGAGGCCGTCGGGCAATGCAGGCAGCCGGCACCGCAGGCGAGACCCCCGCGAGGCTTTGATGCCGAGCGGCTCGCGGAAGCAATCCGGAGGTGCCGGATGCCGGCCTCGGAGTCGGGTGCCGCACGACAGCACCCCAGCGGCCATATAATCGCGGAATATGCAGCGGACGGACGTCGGAAACCCGGACTACTTCCACAAAGTCGTCGATTGTCAGTGGGCCTGCCCGGCCCACACGAATGTCCCCGAATACATTCGCCTGATCGCTCAGGGTCGGTTCAGCGACGCATACATCGTCAATCGCGAGTCGAACGTCTTCCCAGGCATCCTCGGACGAACGTGCGACCGACCCTGCGAGCCCGCCTGCCGCCGCACCCGCGTGGATGGCAAGCCCGTCGCCATCTGCCGCCTCAAGCGTGTCGCCGCCGACCATAAGGACGACGTCTCGGACCGCATCCCGACCGCGCCGACCCTGAAGAACGGCAAGAAGGTCGCGCTGATTGGCGCCGGACCAGCGTCGCTCACCGTGGCCAACGACCTGATGCCGCTCGGCTACCAGTGCACGATTTTCGAGAAGGGCCCCCGTCCCGGCGGCCTGATGCGCATCAACATCCCCGCGTTCCGTCTCCCCGAAGAGGTGCTGGACGAGGAGATCGGCTACATCACCAACATGGGCGTCGAGATGAAATACGACACGCCCGTGGAGAGCCTGCGCGCGCTGGTCGACTCGAAGGAGTACGACGCGGTGTTCGTCGGCAGCGGCGCCCCGAAGGGGAAAGAGCTGGAGCTGCCAGGCCGCCACGACACCGACCAGATCTTCATCGGCATCGAGTGGCTGGAGTCCATCCACTTCGGCCACATCGAATCCGTCGGCGAGAAGGTGCTGATCATCGGCGTCGGCAACACCGCGATGGACTGCTGCCGCTCGGCCAAGCGCCTTGGCGCCAAGGACGTGAAGGTGATCGCGCGCAAGACGCGCAAGTACTTCAAGGCCTCGCCCTGGGAACTGGAAGACGCCGAGGAAGAGCACGTCGACATCCTCGAGAACCACTCGCCGGTTCGCTTCGTCATCGAGAACGGGAAGCTGACGGGGATGGAGTTCGACACTTTCACCTCGCGCGAAGAGAACGGCAAGCTGATTCAGGAGCCCGCCGGCCGCACCATCGTCCCGTGCGACACGGTGATCCTGGCGATCGGCCAGGAGAACGCGTTCCCCTGGATCGAGCGCGACATGGGCCTCGACTTCGACAAGTGGAACATGCCGGTCGTGGACAAGGTGACGCACATGGCCACGCGTCCGGGCGTGTTCTTCGGCGGCGACGCCGCGTTCGGCCCGGCCAACATCATCTGGGCGGTGGCGCACGGACATGCCGCCGCGATCTCGGTGCACAACTACTGTCAGGGCGTCCCGGTCACCGAGCGGCCCAAGGACGGCCAGACGCTGACCAGCACCAAGATGGGCCTGCACGAGTGGTCCTACAGCAACAACTACAGCCCGGTGGCGCGTCAGAAGATGACGCACGTCGACATGCCGCTGCGCTTCTCGAAGATGACCATCGAGGTGGAGCAGGGCTTCACCGCCGATCAGACCGCGGCCGAAGTGGAACGGTGCCTCAACTGCGACGTGCAGACGGTCTTCACCGATTCGCTGTGCATCGAATGCGACGCGTGCATCGACATCTGTCCCACGGACTGCCTGACGATTGCGCCGAATGGCGAGGAACACGAGCTGCGCATGCGCCTGACCGCGCCGGCCGACAACCTCGACCAGCACCTGTTCGTCTCCGGCGCCCTGAAGCAGACCGGGCGCGTGATGGTGAAGGACGAGAACGTCTGCGTCCACTGCGGCCTGTGCGCCGAACGCTGCCCGACCTACGCCTGGGATATGCGCAAGTTCGTCCTGCAGCAGCCCTACGCCGGCCTGACATTCATCCCACTCGAGGCGGTCCTCGGCCGGGCCTGAGCCCAAGCCCCAAGCCGGCCCAAGACCCAAGACTTAAGACCCAAGACCACTCATGTCCCAGATCAACGACTTCGCTTTCAAAATCGCCACCGCGAACGGTACCGGTTCGGCGAGCGCCAACGGCCTGATCATGCAGGCCATCTTCCGGATGGGCGTGCCCGTCACCGGCAAGAACGTCTTTCCCGTCGAACATCCAGGGCCTGCCCACCTGGTACGAGATCCGGGTCAACAAGGACGGCTACACCGCCCGCACGCCGCGCTTCGACCTGATGGTGGCGCTCAACCCCGCCACCTACGCCAAGGACGTCGCCGAGGTCCGCTCGGGGGGATGGCTGATGTACGACAGCAGCTGGCCGCTGGACGACTCGCTCAAGCGCACCGACGTCACCTACCTCGGCGTACCGCTGGCCGAGATGTGCAACGCCGCCTTCAAGGGCGTGCGCGAGCGCATCCTGATGAAGAACATCGCCTACGCCGGCGCGCTGGCGGCGCTGCTGGGCATGGACACCGAGGTCATCAAGGCGCTGACCAGGGAGAAGTACTCGAAGAAGCAGTCCCTCCTCGACTCGAACGAGAAGGCGATCGCCCTCGGCTTCGACTACGCCACCAAGACCTACAGCTGCCCGCTGCCGATTCATCTCGAGAGGATGGACGCCACCAAGGACTCCATCCTGATCGACGGCAACACCGCCGCGGGCCTGGGCGCGCTCTATGCCGGCGCCACCGTCGGCGCGTGGTATCCGATTACGCCGGCGACGTCGCTGATGGAAGCGTTCAAGGGCTTCTGCCTGAAGTACCGCCGCGATCCGGAGACGAAGAAGAACCGCTTCGCCATCCTCCAGGCGGAGGACGAGTTGGCCGCCATCGGCATGGTGATTGGCGCCTCGTGGGCCGGCGCGCGGGCGTTCACGCCCACGGCGGGCCCGGGCATCTCGCTGATGAGCGAGTTCATCGGCCTGGCCTATTACGCCGAGGTGCCGGCGGTGGTGTTCGACGTGCAACGCACGGGCCCCTCGACCGGCATGCCGACGCGCACGCAGCAGGGCGACATCATGCTGTGCGCCTACGCCTCGCACGGCGACACCCGTCACATCTGTCTCTACCCGTCGGACCCGCGCGAGGCCTTCGAGATGGCGGTCAACGCTTTCGACCTGGCCGAGCGGTTCCAGACGCCGGTGTTCGTGCTGAGCGATCTCGACATCGGCATGAACGACTGGATGGTGCCGAAGCTGGCCTGGGACGACAGCTATCGCCCGGACCGCGGCAAGGTGCTGTCGGCGGCGGAGCTGGAGGAGGCCAAGACCTTCTACCGCTATCTCGACGTGGATGGCGACGGCATCCCCCAGCGCTCGCTGCCGGGCGTGCACCCGAAGGGGGCCTATTTCACGCGCGGCTCGGGCCACAACAAGTACGGCGCCTACACCGAGGACGCTGACGAGTACAAGGAAGTGCTGGATCGCATCGCGCGCAAGGTGCAGAACGCGGCGAAGGCCGTGCCGGCGCCGTTCGTGCGCAAGTCGGCGACGCCGGCGAAGATGGGCCTCGTCTCCATCGGCGGCTGCCATGCCGCGTGCATGGAGGCGATCGACCAGATGGCCAAGGACGGCATCGCGCTGGACTACATGCGCGTGAAAGGCTTCCCGTTCGGCGAGGACGTGCGGGCGTTCGTGGAGCAGCACGAGGTGACGTTCGTGGTGGAGCAGAACCGCGACGCGCAGCTGCGGAGCCTGCTGATGCTCGAGACCGGGTTCGGCGTCGAGAAATTCGAGTCGGTGCGGTATTACGCCGGCTTCCCGATGAGCGCGCATCACGTGGTCTCGGGCGTGAAGGCCAGGCTGGAGAAGGCGGCATGACATACATCGCGAAACCCAAGGTTCACCATCCCTCGCTGCAGAAGAACGCGATCGGGCTGACGCGCCGCGACTACGAAGGCGCCATCACCACGCTCTGCGCCGGCTGCGGGCACGATTCGATCACCGCGGCGGTGATCCAGTCGTTCTGGGATCTGTCGATTGCGCCGCACACGGTGGCCAAGCTGTCGGGCATCGGCTGCTCGTCGAAGACGCCGGCCTATTTCCTGCGCGAGGCGCACGGCTTCAACAGCGTGCACGGGCGGATGCCGGCGATCGCCACCGGCGCCGGCGCGGCCAATGCCGGGCTGATGATGATTGGCGTCTCGGGCGACGGCGACTCGCTGTCGATCGGGCTCGGCCAGCTGTCGCATGCCATCCGCCGCAACGTCAACATGCTCTACCTGCTGGAGAACAACGGCGTCTACGGGTTGACCAAGGGGCAGTTCTCGGCCTCGGCGGACCCGGGCTCCACCAGCAAGAAGGGCGAAGTCAACCAGATGGACGCCATCGACAGCGTCCTGCTGGCACTCACCCTCGGCGCCACCTTCGTCGCGCGCAGTTTCTCCGGCGACAAGGGACAGCTGGTGCCGCTGATCAAGGCCGGCCTCGCGCACAAGGGCTTTGCCTTCATCGACATCATCTCGCCGTGCGTCACCTTCAACGATCACGAGGGCTCGACCAAGAGCTACGCCTACACGCGCGAGCACCAGGTGGAGGTCGTGGCCGCGGACTTCGTGCCGCCGGCCGACGAGATCACCTCGACGCAGGATCCGGGCAGCGTCAAGAGCGTGCTGCTGCACGACGGCAGCTGGGTGAAGCTGCACAAGGTGGCGGAGAACTACGATCCGTCGGACCGCGATCGCGCCTATGCCTACATCCGCGAGCGGCAGAAGGAGCGCGAGGTGCTCACCGGGCTGCTGTATCTGTCGCCGGACTCGAAGGACATGACCGAGCAGAATGAAATGGTAGACGCGCCCGTCTATAATCTGCCGTTCGAGACCGCTCTGCCCGGGCAATGCCGAGCTGCAGAAACTACAGGCGCGATTCCGGTAAGTAGAGGTTCGGCGCGGACGAGACGAGATGTAAGAGACTTGGTGACGATGTGAGCTGGTAGTCCGAGGGCAGCGATCCCTGATCCCTGCCCCCTGATCCCTGCTCCAACTGATGGGGTGATTTATCTGATGAACGTCAGTGAGTCGCCCCATTTCTCTATCTGGAGGAGCCTGTGCCGATGAATGCTTCGTTCGTGTTGCTGCTGACTCTCGGTATGCAGGCGGCCGCCGCTACGCCTCCTCCTCCCGCCGCGCCAGCGGCGCCGCAGGTTCCGGCGCAGTTCATCACCGCCGCGGAAGCGGAAGCGGTGCTGAAGGAGCAGATCGCCAAGAACGTGGTCGATCAGCCGATGAAGAGCAGCCAGGTGGTGGGCGGCCTGGCGTCGGTGGCGTGGTTGCACCGCGCCAAGGCGGAGGCCGGCGCGCTGATTCACAACAACGCCACCGAAACCTACTACATCGTCAAGGGCTCGGGGACGCTGGTGACCGGCGGCTCGCTCGGCAATGCCAAGCCGATCGACCTGACCAGGGTCAACGCCGGCATGGGCATGCAGGGCACGCGGCAGGGTGGAGAAGGCCGCCGCGTGAATCCGGGCGACATCATCATGATCCCGGCGGGGACGGTGCACAGTTTCAGCGAGCTGGATGGGCCGATCAGCTATCTGGTGTTTCGGTTTGAAGCGAAGTAGGCGGTGAAGGCGGCGCTTCAGGGAGGGCGGCGCTTCGCGCCGTAGGGCAGAGCGGGAAGGGGCCTCGCTTGCTGCTCGGTAGGCCGCTTCGCGGTAGGGACGGCACCAGGTGCCTCGGTCGGTGGTCCTGCGGGGCTGACAGCCGGATGGAGCGGGTGGCCGACCTCTCGGGATGTCTCTGTTATCGAGATCGGCCTAACTCCAAAGCCGTCCACGTTGCCTATCAATATCCCCTGACTTCACGGATCCTTGCGATCAGACACAGGTGTGGTGAAGTCACGTTAGACTGCGAGCGGCCGTTTTCTGGGGCGTTACCCAGAACGGTCTAATGCAATGTTAGGCAGACACGGCCCTCACTTCGATTTCGACGATCGGAAGACTGGCCCTCGGCCTCGGCGAGCGCCCCAGAACGCGCGAACGATCACCTGCTCGTCATCGAAGGTGTAGTAGAGATGGTGGGCGACCCTCTCAAGGTAGAGGCGTCGCAGGCCCGGGACTCCGGCCCCGGCATACAGATTGCCGGCGCCAGGCAGTACGGCCAGAATCTTCACGGCCTCTTCGAGTTCCGCGGCAAAGATCTCCGGATAGTCACGATGCTCGAGCCACCATTGCCGCTCTCGGCCGACGTGCGCTCGCGCCGTAGCCGTGAAGCGGACCCGACGCTCCTTCAACGGGAGCGCAACTCCTTCAAGACCTCGGCGGCATCGACCAGGCGGCCCGCGGCGATATCCGCCTCGGATTCGGCCAGGGCGGCATGCAAGGCTTGCCGGTCCGCGTCGGTGAGCCAGTCACCAGGGTCCAGCGGCAGCAACTCCACTTCCGTGCCTTCCGGGAGAGTCGTGGGCTCATCGACCACCAGGCGGCCCGCTTGCACCCGGGCTTTGATCGTCATACGACGCAGCGTAGCACTCGACCGGCTGCCTAACAACCGGGTGGAGCCGACGGCGGCGAGCGTTTGTGGCAGAATCCGGGCATCTCGGCGGCGCGGCTCAGCGCTGCGCCGTTGGGTAGACGAACGCGCGCTACAGGCCTTCGGGACGTAAGCCAGTCCGCTTGCTGATTCTTGCGAGCATCTTGGGGCCGAGTTCTTCGTCGTCGTGAAAGGCGAACACGACGGTCGGACCAGTCTTGGCGCGCGAGGGTTCGGTGTGAACCTGACTGGCGCTTCACCGCCCAGCCAATTCGCTTCAGTGCGGCGAGCACGCGCCGCGCCTTGGTGGCCGGCCAGTTGCTCACGCAGCGTTGAAGGTGACGTTCAGGAACTCGGAGGGTGTTTCGCGGTGCTCAAGGCGTTCGGCAATCACCCGCAGCGCCAAGGCTTGGACCTTGGCCACCGCCTCGCTTCGGTCAGCGCCGTAGCAGAGTACGCCGGGCAGTGCTGGCACTTCCGCCAGCCAGCGGCCGTCGTCCTCGCGCTCGAGCTCGATCGTGAACGTCACCTCACCACTCTACACCCCGGTCGCCTTGCCCAACAAGCGCGTGAAGCCGACGGCGCCGACTCGTTGTGGCACAATCCGGGCTGCTGACCGCCGCGGCTTACGCGCCGTCCGTTGGGCGGACAACGAGCGGTTGCGACCTATCCAGAGCAGGAGAACATGACATGACCACGGGTCGCATCGCGAGTTGGTTGGTGCCCTCGTTGCTCCTCATTCCGACGTTGGCGTTTGCGCAGACGGCATCCGTCGCGCCTCAGCCGCTGAGCGTCGACGGGGCGGCAACCCGCGTGTACAAGTCAACCCGCGAAGGCGAGTTGCGTCTGCATGTCTTCAGCCCGGACCGCTCTGAGCCCCTCGGCAGGAGCCCGGCGATCGTATTCTTCTTTGGCGGCGCCTGGACGAACGGATCAGTCACACAATTCGCGCGACAGGCGAAGTACTTCGCGCAGCGTGGTATGGTCGCGATCGTCGCGGATTATCGCGTGTTTGGGCGTCATCGGACCAGTGCGTTCGAAGCTATGGCAGACGCCAAGTCGGCGCTACGGTGGGTGCGCGCGCACTCTGCAGAGCTTGGAATCGAATCGAACCGAATTGTGGCGGCTGGAGGCTCCGCCGGCGGGCACATCGCCTTGAGCGCTGCGGTCTTCGATGCCTACGACGAGCCAGACGAGGACAAGACGATCAGTTCGAAGCCGAATGCGCTGGTGCTCTTCAATCCCGCGGTGGATACGACGCACAGCACGGGGTCAGCACCAGACCGGTTTGGCGTCCGAGGCCGAGATGGCTCCCCTGTTCACCATCTGGCCGCTGGCCTGCCGCCCACGCTCATCCTCCATGGGAAGGCCGACACGACCGTGCCGTACGCGGACGTGGATCGGTATTGTTCGGGAGCGAGGGCCTTTGGGAATCAGTGTCAACTCGTCGGATACGAAGGCGCCACGCACGGCTTCTTCAACTCGGACACGGCAGAAGGACAGTGGTATTCGGAAACCCTACTGGCAGCTGATCGGTTCTTGATCAAGACCGGCTATCTGCGCGCGAAGGCAACGAAATAGACTCAGCGAAAGAGCGCCGCCCAACCAGCGGCTGGCATCGAATCGGAATGCCCGCATCTCCCAGCGCATCCGCACCCACCGTTCTCGACTGGCAATTGGTCAGACGGTCCCTGGCGCGGCCATATCGCGTATCGGTCTCGATGGTCCTTCTGGTTGCGTTGGTGCCCTTCTATATCTTGATTCCGGAGTTCTTCCCGCCAAGGACGAGACACGTTCCCGAACTGGCACTCGACCGCGCCTGGCCCCTGGTCCCCTCCTGGGCAATTGTCTACGGCGCCCTCTACCTGTTCTTGATCCTCCTTCCCATCTTCGTCGTCCGGCAGCAGGAGCTCATCCGGCGCACGGTCCATGCCTACCTGCTGATCTGGATCACGGCGTACGTCTTCTTCTTCGTGGTCTATCCGACTGCGGCACCCCGACCCGACCAGGTGACTGGGGAAGGCTTCGCGGTGTGGGGGCTGCGAGCACTCTATTCAGCCGACCCCCCGTACAATTGTTTTCCGTCGATCCATGTCGCGCATTCGTTCGTGTCCGCGCTCGCGTGTTCCCTTGTGCATCGCCGGCTGGGGCTCGTCGCCATGATCGCCGCCACGCTCGTCGCCCTCTCCACACTGTTCACGAAGCAGCACTACGTGTTGGATGTGATCGCGGGCGTCTTCTTGGCCTTCGTCGCCTACGGCATCTTTCTTCGCCGTGACGCCTCCCGCCAGATCTCCGAATTCGACCGGCAGGTCGCCCCTGCCCTTGCACTGTGCGTCGGTGCGGTCGTCGCTGTCGGCGTCGCAACCTCCTGGCTGGCCTACATCTGGGGCGGCGAGACGCAATTCAGATTCGGGCCGTGACCGTCACTTCAGCGGTCCGCGTCCCATCGACCTCTTCCTCGGGGCCGAGGGCTTGCTCACCGACCGTCACTTGAAGCATCCGCCGCTGCAGTGACCTGCCGGGCAGCCGGCGGGCGCTGTTGACCATGGCAGAATGCAGGGTGTGAGGTGTCATCAATGACTTCCCAGCGGCGGCTGCGCATCGCGGCACTCCTGACGTGCGCATGGATGACCGCCACAACGGCCCACGCCTGGAGTCCGCAGGGACACCGGCTCGTGGCGTCGTTGGCGACAAACCATCTGACGCCTGCGGCGCGGCAGAATGTGTCGTGGCTCCTTGGAGGTAACACGTTGGCGGATGTCGCCGTGTGGGCTGACCAGTATCTGGAAGGCAACAATCAAACCTCCTTCTGGCACTACGTCAACATTCCGCCCGAGGCGACGGATTACGACCGTGAGCGCGATTGTCCGAGGCAGCCAGGGGCTTCCGCGGGTGGGCGGGCCGACAAGTGGCGAGACTGCGTCGTCGACCGGATCCTGTACAACCAGGAGCGGCTGGCGAACCCCTCGCTGGATCGCGCCGACCGCGCCATCGCGCTCAAGTTCCTCGTGCACCTGATTGGCGATGTGCACCAGCCCCTTCATGCGCTCGGGGTGGAGCGTGGCGGCAACGGGATTCTTGTCTCAGCGTTTGGCTCCCCGACCTGCTCGTACGACGACGGAACCCGGTATCCCTGCAATCTACACGGCGTCTGGGACACGGAACTCATCGCTCGTCGTCGACTTGGCGATCGGCAATACCTGGCGGAACTCGAGCGTCAGATCAAGCAGCACGGCTGGGCCGCCAGGGACACCGGCTCGCCTGCCCAATGGGCGATGGAGTCGCATGCCCTGGCGAAAGTAGCGTTACTGCCGGCCGGAGGCGTCGCCGACGAGACGTACTTCCGCCTACAGATCGCCGTGGCCGAGGAGCGTCTGGCAATGGGTGGCCTGCGACTGGCGGCATGGCTGAATCGAAGCCTGTCGGATGCTCCAAAGGCTCAATAATCACAGGCGCAGGCTGGCACCTGAACGGAGCCGACGCGGCGCCAGTCCCTGCGATCATGCCGCGCGCGCGCGGTTGGAGGGGTAACCATGGCGAGCCGGGAGTGCTGCGTGACCATCCACATGGTGGCAAGTCTCGACGGGTACATTGCCCGAAAGGACGGGAGGGTCGACTGGCTCGAAACGTCAGACGAGTTCAAGGACGGGGACACCCTGGACGCGGATGCCGTACGGGCGTTCCTCGAGACGATCGACTGCTACGTCATGGGCTCACGTACCTACGAGACCGCGTTGGATTTCGAGACCAGGGGATTCGGCTGGGCCTATGGCGATAAGCCCACGTTTGTCCTGACCCATCGGCAGTTACCGAAGACCAGAGACACGGTCGAGTTCTACTCGGGCGATCTCGCGCACCTGGTGAACGAGCGGCTGAAACCGTCCTTTCGCAGCATCTGGTTTGTCGGAGGCGGTGCCGTCGCGGGGGAATGCCTTCGGCTCGGACTGGCGAACGAGGTGCGCTATTCGATCATGCCCATCCTGATCGGTGAAGGGATCCCGTTCTTCGAGCGGCTCGACAAGGATGTCGCCCTGCACCTCGTGGAAGTGAAGGCCTACACGAGCGGAATGACAGCGCTCCGCTACGAGGTGAGGAAGTAGGCCCATCCACCTGGCGACAGCGCTTGTGGTCAGGGCCGCAGTCCCCGGCATGAGCCTGCTCAGTCTCGATGAGAGGATTCGACGATCAGCGCGGGAGCTGGGGCTCTCTGTCCTGCCCGACTGACCTTCCGCCGCGATTGAAGTGATTCTTGACGTCAAATCGCCGATGATGCGGGCATGACGATCAGCAATCGAACGTCGGCTTGCATCTGCGTGTGCGTCGTCGCGGTGATCTGCTCGATGCCCGCGGTGCGCACTGGGCAGGCGCGCGCCCAGGCCGCGGATGCCTATGAGATCGTCGCCACCCGCAACGCCATGGTGACGGCTCGGGATGGTGTGACGCTGGCGACCGACGTGTATGCGCCGGGGCGCGGCGGCAGCGCGGCCACCGGCAGGTTTCCGACCATCGTCGAGCGAACGGTCTATAACAAGGACAGCGTCGCGGAGGTGCTGACCAAGTATTTCGTCCCGCGCGGCTACGTCGTCGTCACCCAGGATGTTCGCGGGCGCTACCGATCCGGCGGCACGTGGCGGCCTATTCGAGATGATGGCCCGGATGGGGCAGACCTGCTGAAGTGGATTGCCGCGCAGCCGTGGTCGAACGGCAAGGTCGGGACGGTGGGCACGTCGTACTCGGGCGCCACGCAGCACGCCATCGGCATCACCAACGCGCCCAGCCTCGCGGCGATGGTGCCGGTGGACGCGATGAGCAACGCCGGACAGTTCGGCGTCCGCCACAACGGCGCGTTCGAACTGCGCTGGCTGAACTGGATCTTCAGCCTTGGGAACGCCACGGGTCTGCGCGCCTCGGCCACCGGGTTGGCGCCCACGCCGAACGGCGTGCTGGCCGCTGCCAGAGCGGCGTCGCCGCCCGACGCCGCTGGTGCGCTGCAGGAACTGGGCACGCGCATGCAGGAGTACGCGCTGGCGCTGCCGCTTCGCCCCGGGACCACGCCGCTCAAGTTCGCGCCCGAGTACGAGGCCTGGCTGATCGAGGCCATGGGCCACGGCGACAACGATGCCTACTGGGCCAACATGGGATCCAGCGTCGTCGATCACATCGCCGAGTATCAGGACGTGCCGTCGTATCACGTCACCGGCTGGTACGACTCGTGGGGAGCCCAGGTGGCGAACCTCAACTTCGTCGAGCTGTCGAAGGCCAAGAAGAGCCTGCAGCGGCTGATCGTCGGGCCGTGGACGCACGGCGGTCAGGGCCAGAGCTTCTCGGGCATCGCCGAGTTCGGCCCGGCGGCGGCCGTGGACATGAACGCGCTTCGCCATCGCTGGTTCGATCGCTGGCTGCTCGGCCTGCAGAACGGCGTGGACCGCGAGCCGCCGGTCCGCCTCTTCGTGATGGGCGGCGGCGACGCGCGCAAGACCGCGGAGGGCCGGCTGTTCGTCGGCGGCGCCTGGCGCGAGGAACGCGAGTGGCCGCTCGCCCGCACGGCCTACACACCTTACTACCTGCATGCGTGACGGCACGCTGTCCCCGAACGCGCCGGCCGCAGCGTCCACGCCGACGAAGTACTCGTTCGATCCGCGTCATCCCGTGCCGACGATCGGCGGCAACGTCTCGTCGGAAGGCGTGCTGATGCCCAGAGGCGCGCAGGACCAGCGCTGCTATCGCGAGCACTGGCTGTGCAAGGACACGCTGCCGCTCTCCGCCCGGCAGGACGTCGTCGTCTTCCAGACGCCGCCGCTGCAGGACGATGTGGAGGTGACGGGCAGGCTGGTGGTGAAGCTGTGGGCCAGCTCGAACGCGCCGGACACCGACTTCACCGCCAAGCTGGTCGATGTCTACCCGCCCAGCCGCGACTATCCCTGCGGGCGTCGACCTCAACATCGGCGACAGCATCGTCCGCGCGCGTTATCGCGAGTCGCTGAAGACGGCGAAGCTGCTCGACGGCGATCGCGCGGCGGAGTTCACCATCGAGATGTATCCGACGTCGCTGGTGTTCAAGCGCGGTCACCGCATCCGGCTGGACATCTCCAGCAGCAACTTCCCGCGCTTCGACGTCAACCCCAACACCGGCGAGCCGCTCAACCAGAACCGGCGCTGGAGAATCGCCGACAACTCGGTGTACCACGATGCGCAGCATCCGTCGCGGATCATCCTGCCGATCATTCAATGAGTTGGGGCCTGGCACGATCGGGCCCAAAACAGCGCAGTTTCTGCGAACCGGCGCTCGCGCCTGGCCGGCAGCCGGCCGACCCTGCAGAAACTGCCACGTTTGGGGCCCGATCGTGCCAGGCCCCACCCGGAAGGAGCGCTGGATGCGACGAAGTGTCTTGCCGTCGTGACCCTGCTGTCGGCCGCGCTCGTCCGGGTGCGCGCCTCCCGCGCCTCGGTCCCTGCTGCTGCCGCCGGACACCAGGCCGGGAAGAAGCCGCGGTGCTGGCGGCGATGGACCGCTACATGCACGCGATCTCCGCGAATGATCTCGCGGCGATGGCGGCGATGCAGACGCCGGACGGCATGACCTAGCGGGCACGCGCCACCGGTGGTGGTGGCTGGCGATTGTCGGACGCCGAACGCCTACTGGGTGGACCCGGCAGCGCCGATGGGCGCGTGGTGCGCGAGCGATACTGGGCGCCGACGGTCCTGGTGCGCGGGTCGATCGCAGGGTGTGGGCGCCGTACGAGTTCTGGGTCGATGGCAAGACCAGCCACTGCGGCGTCGACGTCTTTGACTTCATGAAGCTCGAGGGGGAATGGCGCGTCTCGAACTCGATGTGGACGGTGGAGCCGGATGCCTGCGCCGGCCTACGGCCTCCTCGCGACAGCCGAGAGTCGAGGCCCCACACTGCCATGTATTCGTGCCGGATTCCAGGTGAGCGCTATCGATCCGCTGCGCCGGGATCTGCTGGCCAGGGCCACCACCGCGCTGACACGGGCCTTTGCCGAAGAGCCGATGTTCAAGTGGGTCATTCCGGACCCGCAGCGTCGTGCGCGCGCGCTCGAGGTAATGAACAGCGGTCCCCTACGGTACGGCCTTCGCTACGGCCACGCGATGCAGTCGCATGGCGGCCGGGCAGTGGCCGCCTGGCTGCCTCCAGGCGTCAGCTTCACCGCGTTTCGGCTGATCCGCTGCGGCATATTCGGCGTGCAGTTCCGTGTGGGCACCCATGCCTCCCGCCAGTTCGCACGGGCGAACCAGATCTTGCGCAAGATCCGCGCCGCGCACATGCCGGAGCCACACTGGTACCTGATGGTCGTCGGTGTTGACCCCGATCTCCAGGGGCGCGGTCTCGGCACCGCGCTGGTGATGGAGGGCCTTCGGCGCGCCGACCAGGACAACGCCCCGTGCTACCTCGACACCGCCGAGGAGCGAAACCTGAGGTTCTACGAGCGCCTCGGCTTCAGAGGTGGTCGAGACCACCGTCCTGGGCCAGGCGTGGGCCGAGGAATCGCGCGCGCGACTCCGCTGGTGCCGCCCAACGGGTGTAGGCTGAAACCAGCGGGGTCCCTCGCCACGGCAAACTTGCGCCCCGCTCGAGGGCTCCATCAGCGAATGGCAGGAACCGGACACGAGCCTGTCTCGGCCGTGCAATCGGCCGTCGGCGATCCTCTCGAACCGCTGCGCCACGCCCGGCGTCTCGCTCGCTGATCGCGCCGTCACTGCACGGCGCAGTCTGCCGCCTGCGCTGCGCGGGCCTTCGTGCCGGGCCCTCGGGTCGGCGCCGCCGGGCGTGCTGACGCCTGCTGCATGCAGAGGTTCGCTGGAACGGCGCGGCTGCGTTGCTGCTCGCCCAATCCTGGCGCGGCTTGGGTCACGTGTTGGCTGGACAGCGGACGTCGCAGCTCGGCGGCCCGACGTCGGCCGGTACCCGTGGCCGGCGGAGCTCGGTCACGGATATGGCCGCCATACAACGCGCATTGGCGGGCCGCCACGCCTCGCCTCGACGGCGCGCAGTGGTCGACGGCATGAACGGCGTGGCGCTCTGGCCGGCCTGCGCGTGGCGCACCGTGGCGCTGCGATCTGGTGCGCCAGATGCCTCCTCGCGACAGGGAGCGTGAGCGACACCAGACAGCGAGAACGTTCCAGGTGATCGCCATCGAACCTCTGCGTCGGGACCTCCTGGACACGCGCCACCACCACACTGACGCGGGCCTTTGACGACGAGCCGATGTTCAAGTGGATCTTTCCGGATCCGCAACACCGCGCGTACTCGCTCGAGCGTGATGAACCGCGTCCCGCTGGACGTACGGCCTTCGCTTCGGCCGCATCACGCAGTCTCACGACGGGAAGGCCGTGGCCGTCTGGCTTCCTCCGAGCCTCGCAAGGCCACGGCCGGCGGCATGATCGCTGCGGCCTGCTCGGCGTCCCGTTCCGCGTCGGGCTTCCGCGCTTTCGGCCGGTTCGCCGGTCGCCAACGATATGATGGGGAAGCTCCACGCGCAGGCACGTCCCCGAACCGCACTGGCACCTGATGATCGTCGGCGTCGATCCCGAGCTCCAGGGGCGCTGGATCGGCTACGGCCTGGTAAAGGACGGCCTGGCGCGCGCCGATCAGGACCAGAGTGCCGTGTTACCTCGAGACCAGCGAGTCGAGCTGGCTTTCTACGAGCGCCTCGCGTTCACGACGGTCGAGACCGCAACCCTGGGGCTCGGTGGACCCCCGGCCTGGGGGATGCTCAGGAAGCGCGCGAGCGAGCTGACCGCGCGCCATCCCGCCTGACGTCCACTCGCAGTCGTCCGCGTCACGGAATCGGCGCCGCGGGGCCTGGCACGATCGCGGCCAAAACGGCGCAGTTTCTGCCGCGGTGCAGAAACTGCCGCGTTTTGCGCCCATTCGTGCCAGGCCCCGCCGCCGCCAGCACCCGACGCGCGATGGTAGTGTGAGCCCATGTCGAATCACTCGCTGGCGACGTTTGGCCTGGTGGGGCTGATGCTCTTCGCGCCGAACGGCACTCACGCGGTCGGGCGCTCCGGATCACAACCACCAGCGATGCCGACGGGTGCATCCGCGCACCCGGTGCCCGCCGACGGGATGAGAGTCATCCTGCTCGGCACGGGAGTCGGCCCGCCGGTCAATCTCAATCAATACGGAGCAAGCACGCTGATCGAGGCGGGCGGCACCCGTCTGCTCTTCGATTGCGGCCGCGGCGCCACCATCCGGCTCACCCAGGCCGGCATTCCCCTGAGCTCCGTCAGCCGGCTGTTCCTGACGCACCTGCACTCGGACCACGTGATGCAGATTCCGGATCTGCTGCTCGCCGGCTGGGTGGTTGGCGCCGGCAGGAAGACCCCGCTCAACGTATGGGGACCGCGGGGGACGGTCGACATGATGGCCGCCCTCGAGAAGGCGTTCGCGTTCGACATCCACCTGCGGCGCGACATCGACGAGAAGTTCACGGCGGAGGGGATCGCCGTGCGCAGTCACGACGTCGAGCCAGGCGTCGTGTTCGACGAAGGCGGCCTGAAGGTGATCGCGTTCCTTGTGGATCACGAGCCCGTCGCTCCGGCCTTTGGATACCGGGTGGACTACCGCGGCCGTTCGGTCGTGCTCTCCGGGGACACGCGTCCGTCCGCGAATCTGATTCGCGCGGCTGCCGGCGCCGATGTGCTCATCCACGAGGCAGTAGATCCCGTCGCCTTACGCGCGGCGTCGCGGGACGCGGCGCTCACCGAGTCAATCATCGCCCATCACACGACCGGCGAGCAGGCAGGCCAGGTGTTCGCGCGCGTGAACCCGAGGTTGGCGGTGTTCTCGCACGCGCCGGCGTCCGATGCCCTGCTGGCGCAGGCCCGGCAGCACTACTCGGGCCGCTTGGAAGGGGCGGAGGACCTCCTGGTCATCGACGTCGCCGGGCAGATCGACGTGCGGCGGATCCCGCACTGACGTGGGCTGCCGGATGCAGGCGGGGATCGTGGACCCGTGTGAGTCGCCTTACGCGAACGCGGATACTCTACGTCGATGAAGCCGAAGGCGCCGCGGCGGGAGGCTGCCGAGCGCATCGGGAACGGGATACGTCTCGACCTTCGCCCGCGCCGGCTTCCGCATCATCGGGCGACGCATACCGGCGAGACCGATCATGCGGCACCAGTTGTGATTGAATTTCGGTGAATGGCCATCAAGCTCGTCAAGACGAAGCGCGGCCCAGCGCCGAAACGAAAACCCGATGCGCTCCAGTTTCTGGTCGTGCTGCTGGGCACGGCTCCCCTGATCTGGCGCCGCATTCTGATTGCGGACGACGCGTCCTTCTGGGACCTACACGTTGCCATACAGGACGCTATGGGTTGGGAAGACACTCACCTGCACGAGTTCAGGGTCTACAACCCAGAGAGTGGTGAGCCGAGCCGTCTTGGAATCCCCGATCCCGATGGCATCGACGAGAGCCCGTGCACGCCAGATTGGGATGTGCCCTTGTCGGACTACTTCGGCTGGGAATCGCTGTCGGAGGGCGCGACGGCGCACTATCTGTACGACTTCGGCGACAGCTGGCGCCACCTGGTCACACTCGAGGACGTCCTCCCGCGCGGGTCCGCGAAGTATCCGCGCTGCGTCGCCGGCGCCCGCGCCTGTCCACCAGAGGACTGTGGCGGCGTGCACGGCCTTGCCGAGTTCCTGGAAGCGATTGACGATCCCCATCATCCCGAGCACGCCGAGTTGCTGCGATGGGTGGGTGGCCGTTATTCGCCTGAGGCATTCAACCCTGCAGCGGTGAAGTTCTCCGACTCGAAGCGCCGGTGGAAACGCGCGTTCGGGCCAGACGCAGACTGAACCCTACGAGGGCTCAGGCGCGCGACCCGCGCCGCGAGCGCGGGCGCGAGGCGTGGCGCGCAAGATCCGGAGGTGCGGCGTGGCGACGCTGCGACCCTGGCGCGCGCGACGGGTGGCGCGCGTGACCGGCAGCCGGGCGGTGCCGACGTGGGAGCCACGCGATCGGCGTCAGTACGAAACCACGTCGGCGCCGAGGAGGAGTGCACGCGCCAGCTCCGCCCGTTTGCGGAGTGGCGCGTTCTGCGTCAGTCGGCAATCCGAGTCGGCGCCGGCGCGGTTTCGAGAGTGGTCTCCCGGAGGCGCCGCGTGGCTGACGGGCCCGTGCGCCAGATCGCGGTCGGCGAGGGCGGCGAGATGGCATGCCGTGGCTGACGGGCCCGTGCGCCAGCTCGCGCTCAGGCGCGCTGTAGAGCGGGGTAGTGGCGACGCGGCTCGGGTGCCTGTCGCGCGTCCCTCCGTTCGTCCCCACTAGTCCTCGCACCGACCCCGCCGTTCAGGGCGCGTTCAGCCGCGGCCCACTACGCTGCCTCCACATGCGAAGCGGCTCGACGCCCTGGCTCCTCATCATCGCCGCCACCATCCTCGCCCTGGTCGTCGTGTTTCACGTGCTCGCGCCGAATCTCTTGCGCACCCTTCATGGAGGTCAGTAGGACATGTTGAAGACCCTTTCGGCACTCGTCACCGTGCTCACGCTCGCCGCCGGTGCGTCGGCGCAGGAGAAGCCCGCCGTCACCACCGCGGACTTCGCCGGCACCTGGAACATCGAGGTGATGAGCCACCAGATCGCGCTCGTCATCGAAGCTCAGGAAGGCAACAGGGTCACCGCCACGATGATGGCGATGGGCCGCGACACGCCGCTCAAGGGCGAGTTGGTGGGCCGCACGCTGACGCTGGTCGGCGTAAAGACCGACGCCGAAGCCGCCGCCGCGCCCGAGCCCGCCGCCGCGCACGCCGCCGCCGAGCCCGCCGCCGGTCACAACGCTCACGCTGCCCCCACGCCCAAACCGATCATCGCCACCCTTCAGGACGATGGGACGCTGGTGGGCGAGATGATGACGAACGCCGGGCCGGTGAAGTGGACGGCCGAGAAGCTGAAGAAGCGAAAGGGTTAAAGGGGTAGACCGTGGCCGTGTTCCTGACCGGGACGCACCTGTCGCGGCGTGCGGTGTTGAAGGGGATGGGCGTCACCGTCGCCCTGCCGTTCCTCGACGCGATGATCCCAGTGCGCAACGCGATCGGCGCGCCCGGCGCGAGCGCGGCCGTGCCGCCGCGCCTGGTGTGCATCGAGATGGTGCACGGCGCCGCCGGCAGCTCGCCGTACGGCTTGTCGCAGAATCTGTGGGCGCCGGAGGCCGTCGGCCGTGAGTTCGATCTCACGCCGACGAGCCTCACATCGCTGGAGCCCTATCGTGACTACCTGACCATCGTCAGCAACACCGACGTGCCGAGCGCGGATCCCACCGACGCGCGCGAGATCGGCGGCGATCACTATCGGTCCAGCGCGGCATATCTCACGCAGTCGTACATCAAGCGGACGGAAGGCGCGGACGTCGAAGCCGGCATCTCGCTCGATCAGCTTTACGCCCAGCGCTTCGGCCAGGACACACCGCTGCCTTCGATCCAGCTGTGCATCGAGAACGTCGATCAGGCCGGCGGCTGCGGCTACGGCTACTCGTGCGTGTATACCGACGCGATCAGCTGGGCATCGCCTACCAAACCTTTGCCGATGATTCGCGACCCCCGGGTGGTCTTCGAGCAGATGTATGGCGTGTTCGGGATGGCGGCGACGCCGGACGGTCGCCGTGAGCGCCGCGCCGAGGACCGGAGCATCCTGGACTTCGTGCAGCGCTCCGCGAAGCGCGTGGGACAGTCGCTCGGTGCCTCGGATCGGGTGCGGCTGACCGATTACCTGGACAGCGTGCGCGAGATCGAGCGTCGCATCCAGGCGGTGGAGGCCCGGAACGGCAGCGGCGAACCGCGCGAGCTGCCCGGCGCGCCCGACGGCATTCCGGATTCGTTCGCGGACCACGTGCGGCTGATGTTCGATCTGCAGATGCTGGCGTTCCGCTCCGACATCACGCGGGTGTTCGCGTTCAAGCTCGGACGCGACGGCTCGAATCGCGTCTATCCCGAGAGCGGCTCCACCGGCGCCTTCCACCTCGTCTCGCACCACGGCGAGAAGCCGGAGCGCGTTCGCGAGCTGGCACGCATCAACGCGTATCACGTCAGCCAGCTGCCGTACTTCCTGACGCTGCTGAAGGAGACGCCGGACGCCGCCGGCCGTCCGATGCTGGACAACACGCTCGTGATCTACGGCTCGCCGATGGGCAACCCGAATCAGCACAACCACAAGCGCGTGCCCTTCCTGATGGCAGGGCGCGCCGGCGCCATCAACGGCGGCGTACACTTGCGGGCGAAGAACGGCACGCCGCTCTCGAACGTGATGCTCAGCATCCTGCACGAGCTCGGACTCAACGACCTCCAGAGCTTCGGCGACAGCGAGGCCGCGTTCTCCTTGGCCTAGGCGAATCGGCCTCAGTGAGGGCCTTACGTCTGCCGGTTGCCGGTTGCCGGTTCGGACCCCGGACAACGGACCCCGGTACCGGATCCCGGTATCATGCCCCTCAAGGAACCTCACCATGCGCGCCGGTCTCTTTGCCGCCTCTGCCGTCGCCATCGCCGCACTTTCGGGTCTGGCTCTCGCCCAGCGGCCGACCACTCAGAAGATCGTGATGACGCGGGTGTTCCCGCAGCCCGGCCAGATCGGCCTGTTCCTGGCGGCCGCCGATGGCAGCCACGAACGTCCGCTGTTCTCGCCCGCGACCATCGACTACAACCCGGCGTGGGCGCCGGACGGCAAGGCCATCGCCTTCACCTCCGAGCGCAACGGCTCCGCCGACATCTATCGCGCGAGGCCCGACGGCACCGGCCTCGAGCGTCTTACCGACAGCCCGGCCTTCGACGATCAGGCCTCGTTTTCGCCGGACGGCAAGCACCTGGTGTTCGTCAGCACCCGCGCCTCTGGCAACGCCGACCTGTGGACGATGGATCTGCAGACGAGGCGGGCCAGGACGTTGACCCTCGGCGAAGGCGGGGACTTCCGCCCGGCATGGTCGCCGGACGGCCGGTGGATCGCGTTCTCGTCCGATCGCGAGAGCAACCTGCCCTTCGCCCACGGACGATGGGAACATCTCCATCTCGTCGATCTCTATATCGTCCATCCCGATGGGACTGGGTTGAAGCGACTGACCCCGCACGGCGAGTTCTGCGGCAGTCCGCGGTGGTCGGCCGACAGCCTGGAGATCGTCGCCGATTGCATGACGGCGGCGCAGACCCTGGACAACCGGCGTGCGTCGCCCCAGCACCCTGAAGACACACGCATCGTCGCGGTGGACATCAAGACCAGCGCGATGATCGAGCTGCCGGTGGGTGGCGGCGTGAAGCTGAATCCGTCGCTGCTGGCCGATGATGTCGTCGCGTTCATCCGCAGGGACGGCGACGCGCGAGGCATCCACTACTCGAATGGCACGCGCGGCCCGGCCGGAGACATCCGCGCCGCGGCGTGGTCGCCCGACGGCACGCTGGTCGCATTCCACAAGCGCCTCCCGTTCGAGCGGAAGCCGTGGGTCAGGACGTACAG
Source organism: uncultured Acidobacteriota bacterium (assembly GCA_963721715.1). Taxonomy (GTDB): domain Bacteria; phylum Acidobacteriota; class Vicinamibacteria; order Vicinamibacterales; family UBA2999; genus VFZN01. The sequence continues at coordinate 1,049,696 of CAVRKI010000002.1, forward strand.
CCGCCATCCGAAGTACGAGCTGACGCTGACGAGCGGCGGTCCGTCGTTCAGTCCGATGGGCGATCGCTTCGCCTTCGTCGGGCCGGCCGAGAACGCCATGGGCGCCGGGCTGGCCGTGGCGGAGGCGGGCAGCACGACGTCCACGATCGTGTATCGCGATCCGACGCGCAACGTGCTCGGGCCGCAGTGGTCGCCGGACGGCGAGCGCCTGATCTTCGGCATCGGCACCTTCAACGCGTTCTTCAACGGCTTCATCGGGTTGTTCCTCAAGCCGGAGGACCGGGCCGAGGGCGGCGCGCAGGTGGCCATCGTCAACGCCGACGGCACCGGTTTCCGCGAGCTGACGAGCGGGCCGAACAACAACGGCTTCCCGTCGATGGCGCCGGACGGCCGCCGCTTCGTCTATCGCACCTTCGGACCGGAGGGCGAAGGCCTGCGCATCATGGACATCGACACGAAGCAGGTGACGTCGATCGCCGGCGGCTACGACAACTTCCCGCTGTGGTCGCCGCGCGGCGACCTGATCATGTTCTCCAGGCAGGACGAAGGCGACTACGAGATCTACACCATCAAGCCGGACGGCACGGACGTCAGGCGCGTGACGCGCAGCAAGGGTAACGACGCGCACATGGCCTGGTCGCCGGACGGCACGCACATCCTGTTCGCGTCCACGCGCATGGGCTTCAAGGACGAGGCGACCTACACCGACGCGCCGCAGCCGTACGGCGAGATCTTCGTGATGCGCGCCGACGGCACGGACGTTCAGCAACTGACGGACAATCAGTGGGAGGAGGGGACGCCGGCATGGCAGCCGGCGCGGAAGGTGTCCACGCAATGAGCACAGCCCCCGTGATCTCGAGACGCCGGGCATTGGCGTTGTTCGGCGCGGGCGCGCTCGCGCCGCTGGGTGCGTGCAGCAACCCGGCGCCGGCGCCTGCTGCGGACCCGAACTTGACCCAGGCCTCCACGACTGGGCCCCGTCCCGCGGCTGCGCCAGCGGCAGCCGAGGCGCTGCATTACCTGAGCCTTCAGGAGATCGGCCGTCGCATCGCCTCGAAGCAACTCTCGCCGGTGGTGGTCACCGAGCGCATGCTCGCGCGCATCGGCAGGCTGGACTCCCGTCTGCACAGCTACGCCACCGTGATGGCGACGCAGGCGCTGGCCGATGCACGTGCCGCCGAGCAGGAGATAGTGGCAGGCCGGTATCGCGGACCTCTGCACGGCGTGCCCGTGGCGGTGAAGGACCTCTGCTACACGAAGGGCGTGCCGACGATGGGCGGGACGCCGGTGCTGAAGAACTTCGTGCCCGATGTGGATGGCACGGTGGTCGCGAAGCTGCGGAGCGCGGGAGCCGTGATCCTCGGCAAGCTGAATCTCACCGAAGGCGCGATGGCCGGCTATCACCCGGACATGGGCATCCCCGTCAATCCCTGGGACGCGACGAAGTGGCCGGGTTTGTCGTCCAGTGGCTCGGGCGTGGCCACCGCGGCGGGCCTCTGCTACGCCTCGATTGGCACGGACACCGGCGGATCGATCCGCTTTCCCTCCGGCGCCAACGGGCTCGTCGGGTTGAAGCCCACCTATGGGCGGGTCAGTCGCTTCGGCGTGCTGCCGCTGGCCGAGTCGCTGGATCACGTCGGGCCGATGGCGCGCACGGTGGGCGACGTCGCCGTGATGTACGACGCCATCGCCGGCCACGATCCGCAAGATGCCACGTCGCTTGCTGATGCAGTGGTGAGCGCGGTCGCGGAGCTCGGTGGCGGAGTGAAGGGCCTGCGGCTCGGCATCGATCGCAAGTACCACCTCGCCGGCATCGACGCGGAGCAAGTCGCGTCGATCGAGGAGGCGCTGAACGTCCTCGCCGGGCTCGGCGCGCGCATCGTCGAGGTGCGGATGCCGGATCTGACGGATATGGAAACCGCGTGGTTCATGCTGGCCAGCTCCGAAGCCGTGGTCGCGCACAAGGCGAACTTCCCCTCGCGCGCGGACGAGTACGGGCTCTACTTCCGCGAAGTGCTGCAGATCGGCTCGGGCTGGACCGAGGCACAGCTCGCTGGCGCGAAGAAGATTCGGGCGCGGATCACCGCCGGCTTCAACCGGCTGCTGCAGTCGGTGGACGCGCTCGCGTGCCCCTCCGGCGGCGCGCCGGCGTGGCCGATCACGCGCGATCTGCAGATTGGTCCGCTTGCCGCCTTCATGGAGGCGTGGGACAAGGCGTCGCCGCGCAACCGCGAGTTCCCGGCGCCGATGAATCTCGCGGGCACGCCGGCCATCTGCCTGCCGTCAGGGTTCACCACCGCCGGCCTGCCGCTCAGCATCCAGTTTGCCGGGCGACGTTTGTCGGAGCCGATGCTATGCCGGATCGCGCATGCGTATGAGCAGGCGACCGACTGGCACGATCGGCATCCGGATGTAGGGAATGCCTAGTTCGGGCCCGCAGTCCACGGCCCAAAGGACTGCGGTGCGCGATGGCTTGCCGACGTGCCCCGAACGTGGGAGGCTCGGCCTATGCCAGCGACGCCGCTCTCGGATCTGCTGAGTCTGCCGCCACGTGCGCGCGCCGATCTTGCCATGGCATTGTGGGAGAGCCTGTCGGACGCCGAGCGCGATCGGGTTCTGCCGCTGGAGCCGGATCTGCTCGAGGAGTTGGACCGCCGCTGGGCCGAGCACCTTGCCCATCCCGACAGCGCCGTGCCGTGGGAGGAATTGCAGCGCAAGCTCAGGACGTGAATGGCGTTCGACGTGCTGGTCCGCCCCGAGGCTCGGCCGAGGTGCTGGAGACGCGCGCCTGGTACGCCGCGCGGCAGGCGAGTCTTGGTCAGCGCTTCAGCGAGGAACTCGGTGCAACCGCCGCGAGGATTGTCGAGCGCCCCATCGCCTTCCCGCGGGTCCGCGGCGAGATTCGGCGCGCGGTGCTTCGGCGCTTTCCCTACGCCGTGTACTTCCGAATTGACGGAACCATAATCGTGGTCCTTGCAGTTCATGGGCGACAGGACCCGAAGCGTTGGCAGTCCCGGTCCTAAGATCTGCGGAGCACATGTCCTCTCCAGAGGCACTCTTAGGCTGCTGATTGGCAGCGGTAGCCCACGACCATGACGCACACTCCGCCGGGAATCCCCAGTGCGGCGATAACCGCGAACGGCTGACCTGCCAGCTGCCGCGCAACCGAGTACGATGCGCGGATGACTGCTCCGCACGTGCGGCGTCCGCGCTATCCGGGCCGGAACCCGCGCCGGTTTCAGGACAAGTACAAGGAGCTGAACCCCGAGCGCTACGCCTCGGAGGTGCAGAAAGTGGTCGCGTCGGGCCGCACGCCGGCCGGCATGCACCGCCCGATCATGGTGGACGAGGTGCTGCGCGCGCTGGCCCCAGCCGCCGGTGACATCGCCGTGGACTGCACACTCGGCGGTGGTGGTCACGCGCAGGCCATCCTGCAACGCGTGCTGCCGGGGGGACGCCTGATCGGGCTCGACATCGATCCGATCGAACTGCCACGCACCGAAGCGCGCCTCCGCGCCGCGGGTGTCGGGCCTGACGTGTTCGTCACCCATCGTCGCAACTTCGCTGGCCTGCCGCAGGTGCTGGCCGCAGAAGGGATTCCGGCGGCGGACGTGATTCTGGCCGACCTTGGCGTGTCGTCGATGCAGCTGGACAACCCCGAGCGCGGCTTCACCTACAAAGGCGCGGGGCCGCTCGACATGCGGATGAACCCGTCGCGCGGCGAGCCGGCCTCGAAGCTGCTGGCTCACCTCAGCGAAGAGAAACTTCGTGCGGTGCTCGAAGAGAATGCAGACGAGCCGCATGCGGAGGTCGTCGCCTGCTCTGCTGAAGCAGCAACCGCTCGAGACGACCGCGGCGCTGGAGCGCGTGGTGCGCAATGGTCTGATCGCGGCGATCCCCCGCGTCACGGAGGACGACGTGACGATGACGATCCGGCGCACGTTCCAGGCGCTGCGCATTGCCGTCAACGACGAGTTCGGCGTGCTCGACGCGCTGCTACGTTCGCTGCCGCAGTGCCTGTCGCCGGGTGGACGCGTGGCGTTCCTGACGTTTCACTCCGGCGAGGATCGCCGCGTGAAGAAGGCGTTCCAGGCTGGCGTGCGCGATGGCATCTACGCTTCCGTGAGCGACGAGGTCGTGCGTGCGACGGCGGAGGAGCGCCACGCCAACCCGCGGGCCTCGTCCGCGAAGTTGCGCTGGGCCGTACGCTCGCGCGGATGAGCGCCCTCCGGCTCGTCACCTTGCGGCCCAGGTCCGCTGACCAGGAGATCGCATGCCTCGCGTCCTGCAGACCCGATCCGTGCTCGCCGTGCGCGACCTGACTATCGCCACCGACTACGACGTCAACGTCCTCGGCTTCACCCGCGACCGGATCGAAGCTGGAGGACAAGCCGTGGGGCCCAAGCCCCAAGCCCCAAGCCCCAAGCCGGCCACCCGCCCCGAGCGAGATGCCGTATTGTTAGCGGCACCGATGCGCGTCGCGAAGCTTTCACTGATCGTCTTGCTGGCGTTGTCGGCGTGCGCGAGCCCCACGCCTACGCCCACTCCAACCGCGGCGGAGTATCTGTATCTCTGGACGGCGTCCGCCGACGAGAAGCAGCCGGACTTCCTCGCCGTCCTCGACGTCACCGAACGTCCCGGCCGCTACGGCCGGCTGGTGACGACCCTGCCAGTGCCGGGACTGGGGAACGGCCCCCATCACACCGAGCACGAGATGCCCGCCGACCGCCAGCTGTTCGCCAACGGCTTCGGCACCGGCCAGAGCTTCATCTTCGACCTCTCGAACCCGACGCAGCCGCGCATCGGCGGACAGTTCGGCGACGTGGAAGGCTACTCGCACCCGCACTCGTTCCTGCGGCTGCCGAACGGCAACGTGCTCGCCACGTTCCAGATGCGCCACCAGAACGGTGGCATGCGGACTGGCGGCCTGGTGGAGCTGACGCCTGCAGGCAAGCCGGTCCGCTCGCGCTCGGCGGATGTCCCTGGCGCCGACCCTGACCTTCGGGTCTACAGCGGCGGCATCATCCCGTCTCTGGACCGCATCGTCACCACGACCACCGACATGGACAAGGACTTCGCCGCGTCGCGCAACCTGCAGCTGTGGCGTCTGTCCGATCTCTCATTGCTGCGCACATTCGCGTTGCCGGATGGGCCGCTCGGCGGTGAAGGGCTGCTGACCGCGGAACCGCGTCTGCTGGCGGACGGCAAGACCATGCTGGTCTCCACGTTCAATTGCGGTCTCTACCTGATGGCAGGCCTGGATGGCGAGACGCCGTCGGGACGGCTGGTGGCCTCGTTCCCGCGGAAGGACAAGACCAACTGCGCGATCCCGGTGATCAGCGGCCACTATTACCTGGTGACCGTGCCGGCGTGGAGCGCAGTGGTGAGTCTGGACGTCAGCGATCCGGCCGCGCCCCGCGAGGTGAGCCGCATCACGCTCGGCGAAGGCGACGTCCCGCACTGGATTGCGATCTCACCCGATCAGCGGCGCGTGGTGGTCACCGGCTACGAGGGTATGCAGCACCGCGTGGTGATCGCGCGCTTCGATCCGGCCACGGGTCAGCTCGCAATCGATGAGCGATTCAGGGACGAAGGCGCGGCTGAGCCCGGCTTCCGTATGGACAACAAGACCTGGCCGCACGGTGGCCATGCCAGGGGGATTCCCCACGGCGCCGTGTTCAGCAGACCGGAACGACCTTAGCAGGCCGAAGGAAGAACGCGGGCAGACGGCAGAGAACCGGTACCCGGCATCCGGAGACCGGACGACCGGATACCGGATCGACCCTACTGTCTGACCGTCACCACGCCATCGAGCGGCAGGTCGCCGAAGTGGCCGATGGCGCCGGCGCCTCCGAAGGTGATCTTGACGTTGGAGAACTTCAGGGCGGTGCTGCCCGTGAGCTCGATGTCGATTTGCGAACCCGTGAAGCCGGCCAGCGCGCCGTTCGAGGTAATCGCGGCCTGACCCGAGATCCGGTAACCGTTGGGGATCGCCGTGACCTGACCGTCGGTCAGCCCGATATGGTGCGTGTGGGGTGAGCCGCCGCTGGTCGAGCGAATCATCGTCAGACTGGCGACGAAGTCCACCTTACCGCTGTGGCCCTTGAGCTGCGCCGACCAATCGCCCGTGATGTGCCACGGCCCAGACGCGCTCGCCACGTCGGTGTAGTCGTTGATTACTCCTTCCAGCTTGGTCGGCGCCGCCGATTGGGCGGCGGCCTGGCTGACGGTCGCCAGTGCAATTGTGATGACCATCGCGACGCGGACTAGAATTCTGCAGTGCATAGGGGTAGCCTCCAGGAATCTTCCTGGCGCCACAGTGCCGCGTCCGGACCTCGGAAGTCGTTAGAGACTCGTGAAAGAGTTCTGAATCGGTTCTGAAACCCCCACGCTCCCCGCATGGCCACCCGGCTTGTCTACGTTTTCGGCGACTTCCGCCTGGACCCGGACGAACGGGTCCTGTTCCGCCACGATCGACCTGTTCCTCTTACTCCCAAAGCCATTGAGACCCTGCTCGCACTGGTCGAGCGGCATGGGCATCTCGTCACCAAAGAGGAATTGCTCCGCATCGTCTGGCCCGACGCGTTCGTGGAAGAGAACAATCTGGCGCAGCACATCTCGGCCCTGCGCCGGGTACTGGGCGACAGCGACAGCGGAGCGCCGTTCATCGAGACGGTGCCCAGGCGTGGGTACCGATTCGCCGGCGGGGTCGTCAGGCAGGTGGAACGAGACCGCAACGGTGCCGCGGAGGATCTAGCGCCAACACTGACGCCGCCGGCGGCGACGGCCGAGCTGGTCGCGGAGACGCCGACACTACGGCGCCGGCCCGGCCCGCGGCGCGCCAGCGCGTGGGCCGCGCTCGCCGGGTTGGCCGTCCTGCTGGTTTCGGTGGGATGGTGGCAGCGGCCCCGGCCGGGCGCATCCGACGCGCCGCCGAACGCGGCTCGACCTGGGCAGGCCGGCGTCACGCGGATCGCCGTGCTGCCGTTCGCGAACCTGGGTTCGCCGGGCGACCAGGTATTCGTGGCTGGATTGACTGAAGAAGTGGCGAGCCGTCTCGCGAGCCTGAGCCGACTGGCGGTGCCGTCGACGACCACGGTCGCCGGCTACGATCGCAGCGGCAAGAGCCTCAGGCAGCTTGGGGCCGACCTCGGTGTGGAGTACGTGATCGAGGGTTCGGTGCGGTGGGCGCAGGCGGCCGGCGCGCCGCGCATCCGGATCACGCCCAGGTTGATCCGGGCGGCCGACGACACGGTGGTGTGGACCGAGCAATACGACGCGTCGCTGTCCGATCTGATTGCGGTGCAGGCCGAGATCGCACAGCGGATTGCCGGCGCGCTGCAGGTGGCGCTCGACGCCCGCGAGCGCCGCGCCGTCGCCGCGCGGCCGACCGTGGATGGCGAGGCGTACCTGGCCTACATCCGCGGGCTCGCGTCCTATCAGCAAGGATCGTCCGACACCGCGAACCTCGCGCTGGCGCGGTCGGAGATGGAGCAGGCGATCGCGCGCGATCCGCGGTTTGCGCTCGCCTGGAGCTGGCTGGCGCGTGTCTACGCCACACAATACCGAACCGGCTCGCGGCGTTCAGCCGAGACATTGCAGGCGGCGTACCGCGCCGCGCAGACGGCCATCGATCTCGAGCCCGGATTGCCCGAGGCGCACCTGGGCCTGGCACTCGTGCTGGCGAGCGACCGTCAGTTCGAGCGGGCGCGCCAGGAACTCGACCTCGCCCGCGCCGGTCTGCCGAACTCGGCGGAACTGTGGCAGACGATCGCGTTCATCGACCAGCGGCACGGTCGCTGGAGCGACTCCCTGGCCGCCTACATGCGCGCGTTCGAGCTCGACCCTTCGACGACCGCTGACCTGATCGCTGTTCACTATCTGCACCTCCGCGAGTACGCCGATTCGCGGCGGTTCGTGGGAATCGCCCGGGCGGCCAATCGCACAGGGATCGTCGTGCCGGACGCCTGGGGGCGCTTCAGCGAGAGTGGTGAGGTGGCCGCGGCGCGGACGTTGCTCGAGTCGGCGCTCGGCACGCGAACGCCGGTGGATGGCCGCGTGCGGGCCCTGCTCGCGCGCTTCGAATGGTTCGACGGCCGCCATCAGCAGGCCCTCGAGTTGATTGAGGCGATGGACCCGGCCGGCGCATGGCTGTCGCCGAACCTCCGCTACCCGGCGTCGCTGGCCGCCGCCCAGGTCTACGAGGACATGGGTCGCCGCGCCGAGGCGTCCACGCGTTATGCCGCCGCGATGGCCGAACTGGAGCACCGGCAACTGGCCGCTCCCGACGATTATCAGATCGAAGCGGCCATGGGCCTGGCCGCTGCCGGGCTCGGCCGCGCGGCGGACGCCCTCAGGCACGGCGAGCGGGCCGTGGCACTGCTGCCCGTGACGAAGGACGCCGCGGAGGGACCGCTTTACCTGTATCTGCTGGCGCAGGTCCAATCGCGCGTCGGGCAGCAGGCGGCCGCGTTCGCGACGCTCGACAGGATGTTCAGCATCCCGGGCTTCTACAACGAGTGGTGGGTCGTGCGCGACCCCGGCTTTGCCGCGCTTCGCGCGCATCCGTCGTTCCGCGAACATCTCAATCGATGGACGTCCTCCAAAGGCGAGGCGCTGCTCGGGGCCGGCGTAAACTCTGGATTGCCATGAGTTATCGAGACACGGTCGTCGATCTCTATCGACACCAGGCCTGGGCTGACGCCGCGACGTGGAGCGCCGTCATGGCGTCCCCCGCCGCGATGACCGACGCGGTCATTCAGGACCGGCTCGTGCACATTCATCTCGTGCAGCGGGTCTACCTGCAGGGTTGGGAAGGGCGCGAGTTCGATCCGACAGTTCCGGCGTTTGCCGATGTCGCGTCGCGAATGCGCTGGGGACACGAGTATCACCAGGCGGCGACGCCGTTCATCGAGGCGCTCGAAGCCGATCGGCTGGACGAAGCGTTCCCGCTGCCGTGGGCCGGGATCGTCGAGCAGAGCCTGGGCCGCCCGCCGGGCCCGGTGACGCTGGTGGAGACGCTGCTGCAGATCCCGATGCACAGCACCTATCATCGCGGCCAGATCGCCACCCGCATGCGCGAACTGGGCGCCGAGCCGGCCGCGACCGATTTCATCCTGTGGGTGTTCATCGACAAGCCGGCCGCCAGCTGGCCGGCTTGAGAGGCGCCCTGCGGGGCGTAGGGAACAACAGGCAGCCCTTCGGGCTGTGGCGGCCCTGCGGGCCGTGGGGCGAAACGGCTTATCCCGCTGTCTTGCCCTTCCCTACGCGAACGAAGTGAGCGCCATCTCACCCTACGCGAGCGCCTTCAGGAGGGTCTCATGCATCGCACACGACATCAGGACTTGCCGTTCACGGGCAGTTCCCACCGCTTCGTCGGCGCCGATCACGGCGACACCAACGTCTCGGTCTTTCTCTTCAACGGCCAGCCGGGCAGCGGCCCCGGCCCGCATCGCCATCCCTACGACGAGATTCAGTTCATCCAGAGCGGCCGCGGGGTGTGGGTGGTGAACGGGGTGGAGTTCGAGGCCGGCGCGGGTGATGTCCTGGTGATCAAGGCGGGGGAGATTCACAGCTTCCGCAACACCGGCGACGAACCGCTGGTGCAGCTCGACGTGCACCTCAGCCCGCGGTTCATCCAGGAAAATCTATGATCCCGGTTACTTCCCGTCCAGCACCTCGCGCACCTTGCGGGCCAGCGCCGGCGGCGACATCGGCTTCTGGATGAACGCCATCGACGCCTCGGACACGCCGTGCCGCAGCACGGTATCCGCGGTGTAGCCGGAGGTGTAGAGCACCTTCATCTCCGGCTGCATCGCCTGGAGGATGTCGGCCAGCTCGCGACCGCTCATCGTCGGCATCACGACGTCGGTCAGCAGCAGGTGAATCGCGCCCGGGTGGGCCTTGACGGTGGCCACCGCCTCGGGGCCGGAGCGAGCGTGCAGCACGCGATAGCCATAGCGCATCAGCACCTGCCGATCCAGCTCGCGCAGCGCGTCCTCGTCTTCCACCACCAGCACCGTCTCGTGACCGCCGGGCGTTCTCGAATGGTCTTGGCGGCATCCGCTCCGCGCATGCGCGACCGCGCCGCGGGCAGGACGATGCGGAACGTCGCGCCTTCGCCGGGCTCGCTGTCCACCCAGATGTAGCCGTCGCTCTGCTTGACGATGCCGTAGACCATGGCGAGGCCGAGGCCGGTGCCCTGGCCCTGCGGCTTGGTGGTGAAGAACGGCTCGAAGATGCGGGCCTTGGTCTCGGGCGGCATGCCGCTGCCGGTGTCCGACACGGTGAGCGTCACATACGGGCCCGCGACCACGTAAGGATGCGTCTCGACGAAGGCCGCATCCAGCTCGGAGGTCGCCGATCTCCGACGGTGAGCCGCCCGCCCTGCGGCATCGCGTCGCGCGCGTTCACCGCCAGGTTCATCAGCACCTGCTCGATCTGTCCGGGGTCGGCGCGCACCACCGCCGCCCGGTCGCCCCATCGCGTGACCAGCTCGACGTCCTCGCCCATCAGGCGGCGCAGCATCGGCGCCACCTGCTGTGTCACGTCGCGCAGGTCCAGCGTCTGCGGCTGCAGCACCTGCCGCCGGCTGAAGGCGAGCAGCTGGCGCGTCAGCACCGTCGCGCGCTCGCTGGCCAGCTTGATCTGCTGCACGGCCTCGCGCGCGCTCTCGCCGAGCGCCTCATCGAAGTCGAGCGACTCGTTGTAGCCGATGATCACGGTCAGCAGGTTGTTGAAGTCGTGGGCGACGCCGCCGGCCAGCCGGCCCACCGCTTCGATCTTCTGGGACTGCCGGAACTGCTCCTCGAGCGACCGCCGCTCGGTGATGTCCACGGCCATGGTGATCAGGGCGTGTCCTTCGCCGGGGTCGGATGGCGGCACCAGCTCGATCGAGAGCAGCACGGTGTGCGTCGAGTGATCGCGGCGGTGCAGCACGACCTCGACGTTGTTCACGTGCCGTCCCGACAGCACGCGCTCCATCAGGTCGCGGTGCTGGTCCTCCGAGCCCCAGATCGGCAACCCGGCCGCGCTGCGGCCGACGGTGTCGGCGGCGCTGACACCGAGCAGCGACAGCATGGCGGTGTTGATGTGCAGGATGCGATCGGTGGCGACGTCGCTGATGACGCTGGCGACGGGGCTGGCGTGGAAGGCCGCGGCGAAGGTGTGATCGCCGCGACGTCGCAGCGGTCTCCACCGCGGGTCGAGGGTTAAGCTCTTCCGTTGAAGCGCGCACCTTGTTCACGTGCTCGTGTTCGGGTGTGTCCTCGCCCGAGCCGGGTGATGCGGGTGAGGTTGCTGAAATGGCGATTCAACGTTCCCTGCACACCACCTTATGCGCGGGTGCGCGTGTCTGCAAGGAAAGTCGGCCGGGTCCCGCAAACAGTGTGCAAGACCCGGCCTCGGAGGCCTCGATATGGCAGAGGTAGAGCCGGTTACGGCTCGACCGTTGCTTTCGTGATGTAGTCCAGCTTCGGAAAGCTCTTGAGCAGGTAGGCGTTGCCTTCCGCCTGCACGCGACCCTGATCGGGCCCCTTGCCGCGCGGCGCGCCCTCGCCGTACATCGTGTTGATCTTGTCGACGACGTCCATGCCCGTCACCACCTCACCGAAGGGCGCGAAGCCCATCGCGTCGAGGTTGGTGTTGTTGCGGAAGTTGATGAACACCTGCGTGGTGCGCGTCGACGGCGACGCGCCCATCGCGTAGGTGATGAAGCCGCGCTTGTTCGACTGCTTCACCGCGTCCACGGGAATCTGGGCGTTGCGCCACACCGCCGACACCGCGGGGTCGGCGTGGATGCCGAACTGCACCATGAAGTTCGGGATGGCGCGGAAGAACCGGGCGTCGTCGTAGAAGCCGTTCTTCACCAGATTGAAGAAGCGGTCGGCGCCGTTCGGCGCCCACTCGCGGGTCACCTGGATGACGAACTCGCCGACGCTGGTGTCGAACTTCACCTTGTAGGCGGCGGGGGCCTGGGCCTTCAGCCCGGCGGGATTCATGAGAGCCTTGCGGCTGGCGGCCTGTTCGGCGCCCACCGAAACGACGGCCAGGGCGAGAGCCACGGTGAGCAGGGATGCGACGGGTCGGATCACGTGAGTTCCTCCAGCCCGCAAGCGTACTATAGGAACCGGTTTCCGCAGAAGAGAGGAGCGTCATCCGTGTCCGAGATCATCGTCACGACCACCCCGAGCGTCGAAGGCCGCCGCATCGTCCGCTATGCCGGCATCGTCACCGGCGAGGCCATCCTGGGCGCCAACATCTTCAAGGACCTGTTCGCCGGCATCCGCGACATCGTCGGGGGCCGGTCGGCGACCTACGAGCGCGAGCTGCGGTCGGCCCGCGATATCGCGGTGTCGGAGCTGAAGCAGGCGGCCCTGGAAGTGGGCGCCAACGCCGTGGTCGGCGTGGACATCGACTACGAGACGGTGGGCGGCAGCGGCAGCATGCTGATGGTCAGCGTCAGCGGCACCGCGGTCGTGGTCGAGTAGCGGCGGGCGTGGTTCTTGCTGTGGTGAGCCACGAGAACCACGCTGATGACGGACGCGCCCCAGCCGGTGTTCGTGGCGCGCAACCTCACCAAGGTCTATCCGATGGGCGAGGTCGAGGTGCAGGCGCTGCGCGGCGTCGACTTCGACCTCTTTCCGCGGGAGTTCGTGGTGCTGCTGGGGCCGTCGGGCAGCGGCAAGTCCACGCTGCTCAACATCCTGGGCGGCCTGGACGTGCCCACGTCCGGGCACGTGGTCTACCGCGACCACAACCTGACGACTGCCGGAGAGGCGGCACTGACGGAGTACCGGCGCTCCCACGTCGGGTTCGTGTTCCAGTTCTACAACCTCATTCCCAGCCTGACGGCCCGCGAGAACGTGGCGCTGGTCACCGAGATCGCCGACCCACCCGATGACGCCGGAGGAGGCGCTGGCGCATGGTGGGCTGACGCGAGCGGCTGGACCACTTCCCGGCCCAGCTCTCGGGCGGCGAGCAGCAGCGGGTGGCCATCGCCCGCGCCATCGCCAAGCGGCCCGACGTGCTGCTGTGCGACGAGCCGACCGGCGCGCTCGACATCTCCACCGGCGTCGTCGTGCTCGAGGCCATCGATCGCGTGAACCGCGAGCTGGGCACCGCCACCGTGGTGATCACGCACAACGCCGCCATCGCCGGCATGGCCGATCGCGTGGTGCGCCTGGCCGACGGGCGCGTGGTGAGCGAGGAGCGGAACGCCACCAAGATCTCCGCGCGGGAGCTGTCGTGGTGACCGGCCTCGTCCGCGTCTCGGCGCTCAACCGCAAGCTCCTGCGCGATCTGTGGGAGATGAAGGGGCAGGCGCTGGCCATCGCCGCGGTGATCGCCGCCGGCGTCACGATGTTCGTCACCTATCTGTCGAACTTCGATTCGCTGGAGCGGACGCTGCAGAACTACTACCAGCGCCAGCGCTTCGCCGACGTGTTCGCCAACGCCGCGCGGGCGCCGGAACGGCTGGCGCCGCGCATCGCCGCCATGCCGGGCGTGGTCGACGTCGACACGCGCGTGGTGGCCGACGTCACGCTCGACGTGCCGGGCATGGACGAGCCCGCGACCGGACGGCTGGTGTCGCTGCCCGATCGCGGTGAGCCGCTGCTGAACGCGGTGTCGCTGCGGCGCGGCGCCTGGCCCGACCCCGCGCGGCCCGACGAGGTGGTGGCCAGCGAGGTCTTCCTCGAGGCGCACGGCTTCGGCCCCGGCGATCGGGTGGCGGCGATCATCAACGGCCGCCGGCGGACGCTGACCATCGTCGGCGTCGGCCTCTCGCCGGAGTACGTCTACAGCGTGCGCCCGGGCGAGATCTTCCCCGACAACCGCCGCTTCGGCATCTTCTGGATGAAGCGCCAGGCGCTGGCGAGCGCCTTCGACATGGAGGGCGGCTTCAACGACGTGTCGCTGGCGCTGGCGCGCGACGCGTCGGTGGACGACGTCGTGGCCGGGCTCGACCGGCTGCTCGAGCCGTACGGCGGCCGCGGCGCCTACCCGCGATCGCTGCAGGTCTCGGCGTGGACGATCTCGAACGAGCTGACGCAGCTGCAGACCTTCGGCTTCATCACCCCGCTCATCTTCCTCAGCGTGGCGGCCTTCATCCTGAACATCGCGCTGGCGCGGGCGCTGGCCCTGCAGCGCGGCCAGATCGCGGCGTTGAAGGCGCTCGGCTACACCAACGGCGAGCTGGCCTGGCATTACGTGAAGTGGGCGCTGGCGATTGCCGCGCTCGGCGCCGTGGCCGGCGTGGTGATGGGGGCGTGGCTCGGCGCGCAGATGGCGGAGCTCTACAACCAGTACTTCCGCTTCCCGATGCTCGACTACCGCCTGTCCGCGGGCGTGGCCATCGGCTCGCTGGCCGGCAGCCTGGCGGTGGCCGCGCTCGGGGCGCAGTCGGCGGTGCGGCGTGCCGTGGCGGTGCCGCCCGCCGAAGCCATGCGCCCGGAGTCGCCGGTGAAGTACCGCAGGAGCATCGGCGAGCGGTGGCGCGTGTTCCGGCGCCTGCCGAACACCACGCGCATGATCCTCCGCAACCTCGAACGCCAGCCGCTGCGGGCGGCGATGTCGGTGCTGGGCATGGCGTTCGCGGGCGCGGTGCTGCTGATCGGGTTCGCGTTCGTCGACGTGATGACGGTGCTGATCGACGAGCAGTTCGTGCGCGCGATGCGGCAGGACGTGACGCTGACCTTCGTCGAGCCGCTGTCCGCCGCCGCGCTGCATGCCGTGCAGCGTCTGCCGGGCGTGATGGCGGTGGAGCCGATGCGGGTGGTGCCGGCGCGGCTCCGCGTCGGACACCGGCACCGGACGCTGGCGGTGACCGGGCTGGTGGCCGAGCCGTCGCTCAATCGCGTGGTCGATCGGCACGGCGGCGTGCTGGCGCTGCCGCCGCAGGGACTGGTGCTGTCGAAGATGCTCGGCGAGATCCTCGGCGTCGGGCCCGGCGGCACCGTGCGGGTGGAGGTCCTCGACGGCGGCCGGCCGACCTTCGACATTCCGGTGGCGACCCTGGTGGACGACAGCATGGGACTGCAGGCCTACATGGACATCGGCACGCTGCGGCGGCTGCTGCACGAGGGCGGTACGCTGTCGGGCGCGGCGATGATGGTGGACGGAGGCCAGGTGGACGCGCTGAACGCGCGGGTGAAGCTGCTGCCGGCGGTGGCCGGCGTGGCGCTGCGCGCCGCCACGCTGCGCAACTTCCGGGAGACGATGGCCGAGCACATGAACCTGATGATCTTCTTCAACGTGTTCTTCGCCGGGGTGATTGCATTCGGCGTGGTCTACAACTCGGCGCGGGTGTCGCTGTCCGAGCGCAGCCGCGAGCTGGCCAGCCTGCGCGTGCTGGGCTTCACCCGCGGCGAGATCGCGTTGATCCTGCTCGGCGAGCTGGCGATCCTCGCCGGGGTGTCGCTGCCGCTCGGCGCGCTGATCGGCTACGGTCTGGGCCAGTTCATCATGACGATCTTCACCAACGAGGTCTACCGGCTGCCGTTCAGCGTGACGCCGCAGACCGTGGCGTGGACGTTCCTGACGGTGATCGGCGCGACGATGGTGTCGGCGGCCGCCGTCCGCCGGCAGCTGGATCGTCTCGATCTGGTCGCGGTGCTCAAGTCCCGGGAGTAGCGAGATGTGGGGCCTGTTGCGGAATCGGCGCGTGTTGTTCGTGGCGGCCCTCGTGCGTGGCGCTGCTGGCCGTCGCGCTGTGGCCGCAGGCCATCGAGGTCGACGCGGCGACGGTGGCGCGCGGGCCGCTGGTGGTGACCATCGACGAGGAGGGCGAGACGCGCCTGCACCATCGCTTCGCCGTGTCGGCGCCGGTGTCGGGTCGCGTGCTGCGCATCGAGCTGGAACCGGGCGACCTCGTCGAGCGCAACAAGACGGTGGTCGCGCGGCTCCAGGCCGACGCGCCGCCGCTCCTCGACGATCGCGCGCGGGCCCAGGCCGAGGCCAGTGTCGGCGCCGCGCGCAATGCCGTCGGCCGCGCGCAGGCCGAGGAGCAGCGGGCCCGGGCGGCGCTGGAGCTGGCGAGCTCCGAGCTGAAGCGCGAGCAGGCGCTGGCCGAGTCGGGCCTGACCACCCGGCAGGCGCTGGACGCCAGGCAGACCGCGGTGATCACCGCCGAAGAGGCGATGAACGCGGCGCGGTTTGCCGCCGCCGCCGCGACCTCCGAGCTCGAACGCGCGCGAGCGCAGCTGCGGCCCGCCAGCCTCGAGGCCGGCGGCCGGGTGCTGCCGGTGCTGGCGCCGGTCGATGGCGTCGTGCTGCGGCGCTTTCGCGAGAGCGAGAGCGTGGTGCCGGCGGGAGAGCCGCTGGTCGAGATTGGCGATCCCAGCCACCTGGAGATCGTCGCCGACCTGCTCTCGACCGACGCCGTGAAGGTGAAGCCGCGGCATGCGCGTGCTGGTCGAGCAGTGGGGCGGCGACCATCCGCTCGGCGCCGTGGTCGAACGCGTCGAGCCCGCCGGCTTCACCAAGGTGTCGGCCCTCGGCGTGGAAGAGCAGCGCGTCAACGTGATCATGGACCTCGACGACGACCACGCCGCGTGGCAGGCGATGGGCGACGGCTACCGCGTCGAAGTGCGGATCCAGATCTGGGAGGCGGCGTCGGTGGTGAAGGTGCCGACGAGCGCGCTGTTCCGCGACGGCGATCAGTGGGCGGTGTACGTGCTGGACGGCAGCCGCGCCAGGCGCCGCGTGGTGGAGCTGGGACAGCGCACGCGCACCGAGGCCGAAGTGCGCGGCGGCGTGGACGAAGGGCAGCGGGTGGTGGTGCACCCGCCCGATACGCTGCGTGACGAGGCCCGCGTGACCGTCAGGCCTTGAACTTGACGGCGTGAGAGGGAACGTCGGGCTCCGAGAAGGTGAGCAGCCGCTCCGCCTCTTCGCGCAGCTCCGACTTCCGCTTCACCGGGATGGTGACGAACGGCTCGATCACCAGCGTCGCCTCGCGCTTCTTCCGCTCGATCGCCCACACCCCGGCCACCATGCCGTCCACCAGCAGCGTGGCGGGCACCAGCAGGTTCGGCGAGGTGATGCGCTGCCGGTGCTCCTCGCTGATCACCCGCGTGCGATCCTGGTGCCCGAGGATCAGGTTGTCGAACTCCGGCAGGAAGCGGACCGGCGCCGGCGTATCTGCATCGGGCCGTGGGCGCATCGGGCAGATCGAACAGCTCGCGCTTGCGATCGTCCTGGAATGTGACCAGCGTGGGACGCAGTTCCTCGAAGACCGGGGCGAGCTTGGGGAGGCCGGACCAGGTCTGGGCGTCGGTCACGCTGGCTGGCCCGAACGCCGCCAGGTAGCGCCGCATCAGCTCCTTGGGAGACGAGGCCGTGGCCGAGACCTTCTTGCGGAGCCAGGCGTCGGCGAGCGCGAAGTCCGCCGCGCCCGGAAAGCCCCACTCGGTCTCGCGCTCCGGCACCTGCACCAGGGGCAGCGTCATGCGGATGGCATAGGCCAGGTGGCGGACGTTGACGTGCGAGAAGGCGGGCGCGAGGTGATCGCGGATGGCGTCGAACGTGGCCGGCGCGCGCTCGAGCAACTCGCGCGTGGCGCGCTCGGCGGCCGGCATGTCGATCTCCGCGAGGGCGGCGCCGACGATGCTGGTGATGCCGCGGTCCAGCGCCGGCTGCAGCGGCCCGCGCCAGCCGAGATAGTCGCGCGCGGAAATCAGGTGCAGCGTGCCGCGCATGGCGGTGACGCGAATCACCGTGCGCGCGTGCAGCACCTTCAGCAGGTCGTCGCGCGTGAAGCGGGCGAGGCGGCTCCACAGCCCGATGAACGGCGGCCGCGCCAGCTGGGCCTGCAGACCGGCGAGCCGCTCGATGGCGGCGACCGGTGTCACCGGCTCGCGGGCCAGCAGGAGCTGGCGCGCGAGCAGGGCTCGATTGAGTTGACGCTTCGAGAGCAGACGGTCCGGCGGAGCCGCCAACCTTACTGTTTCTTCCCGGTGAACGTGCCCGAGAGCTGGCCGCCGGCCATGTTGACGGTGCCCTTCATCGTGCCGCCGTCCACGGTGCCGGCGTAGACGACGTCGATCTCGGTGCCCTGCGCGTTGGCGTTGAACGTGAACTGGATGGCATTGCCCTTCACGGTGCCGGTGAGGTCGGCCTCGCCCAGCGTCTGGCTGCTGTAGTGCCCGGTCAGCTTCTCGCCGTCCTGCTTGAACGTCAGGGTCGGCGCGCCGCTGCCCCCACCGGTCTCGACGGTGAAGGTCCAGGTGCCAGTGACGTTGACACCCTGCGCGGCGGTGACGGCCGCGAAGGCCACGACGAAGGTGAGGACGGTGAGCGCGCGAGTGAGTGTCCGCATCTGAAGTCTCCTGGAGGGAGGGGTATCCCGGCGGTCAAGTATAAGGCCCCGCTGCATCCCGCGTGCTATCTTCCCCGCATGGCCCGTCCCCACCTCCGTCCGGCGACCGCCTTCGTCGCCCTGCTGCTGGTCCTGATCCCGGCCTGGGCGATGGCCCAGGCGCTGCCGAACCTGGCGCTCCTGCGCGTCCGCTACAACACCGCCCGGACCGCCGCCCGGCCGGACGGCGAGCTGAAGGCGCAACTCGACGCGCTCGACAAGGAGATCGCCGACGCCTCGCGCCTGGGACGAACCGGCGAGGTCCGCCGCCTGCTCGCCAGGGGCACGACGCTGCTCGATGGACGGGAGTGGACCGAGGTCGAGGACTTCCGCCACTCGCTGGTGCTGCGCGCCGAGCGCGTGTTCGCGGACTCCACCCGCCCGTTCACCGTCCGGCTCGAGCAGATCTACGCGCCGGCGATCGAGATCACGGCGCCCATCACCGCGTCCGTGACGCTGCGGCCGCTGCTGGCGCAGCCGGCGGGCGCCGCCGAAACGCTGGCGCTGACCGAGCAGAGCCGGGTGCCGCGCGACCTGCGCGAATCGCCGCTGGTCGTGGATCTCGACCTGGCCCGTGCCGCGGACGGCCCGCACGAGCTGTCGGTGTCCCTGTCGCAGGGCGAGCGCTCGCTGGGGCAGGTCACGCTGCGCGTGGCGGTGCAGCGCGGGCTGGACGCGCGCATGGCGGCGCTGACGGCCGCCGCCGCCAAGGCGCCGGAGGCGGTGCGCGCCGACATCACCTACCCGCTGGACTTCATGCGCAAGGTGAATCGCGGCCTGGTGGAGATGGGCGGCTTCGATCTCGGACGCGAACTGCAGGCGGCCGAGGCGATCGGCGCGCAGGCGTCAGGCGGCCGCGATCCGTTCACCGGCCGCACCGGCGATTTCGAGCGGCACTACCTGCTGGCGGGCGCCGACGAGATCATGCCGTATCGCGTCCTGGTGCCGGCGAGCTACAGCGCCCGGACCGCGACGCCGCTGGTGATCGCGCTGCACGGCCTGGGCGCCAACGAGGATTCGTTCTTCGACGGCTACGGCCGCGTGGCGCCGAAACTGGCGGAACAGCATGGCTTCCTGATGGCGGCGCCGCTCGGCTTCCGCGTCGACGGCTTCTACGGCTCGCGCATGATGGCGGGGGCCGATCCGGCCGCGGCCGAGCGCGCCGAGTACAGCGAGCGTGACGTGCTGGAGGTGATCCGGCGGATGCGCGCCGACTACAACGTGGATGCCAGCCGCATCTACCTGATCGGCCATTCGATGGGCGCGATCGGGACCTGGGCGCTCGGCGCCAAGTACCCGGAGATGTGGGCGGCGCTGGCGCCGTTCTCGGGCGTCGCGGCGCCGGCGACCGCGGCGCGGATGAAGCACATCCCGCAGATGGTCGTGCACGGCGACCGCGACAACACCGTGAGCGTGAACGGCTCGCGCGCGATGGTGGCCGAGATGAAGAAGCTGGGGATGGACGTCACCTACCTCGAGGTGCCGGGCGGCAGCCACGTGGACGTGGTGATGCCGAACCTGCCGAAGGTGTTCGAGTTCCTGGCGACGAAGCGCCGGCCGGCCCTGGCCACCGCGCCATGACCGGCCGCTGGCTCACTGCGCTGGTGCTGGCCCTGGCGATCGCCGGTTCGCTGGCCACCGCGCAGGGGCGCCGGGGCGGGCGCTTCGGCGGCGCCATTCCGCTCGCCACGCCGGAGAGCTTCGATGGCGCCTTCCACTTCTGCCGGCTGGCGTTTCGGGGGTCGCGCGGGGGCGATGGCGGCGGCTGGAGCGTGGACTTCCCACGCGCCGACATCAACCTGTCGATTCGCCTGTCGGAGCTGACCAAGACGCACGTCAGCTTCGACCAGGCGCACGAGCCGCGCCACCTCGTCGTGCGGCCCACCGATCCCGAGCTGTTCATGTGTCCGTTCGTGATGGCCACCGAGCCCGGCGCGGCCTACTTCGACGAGGAGGAGTCGGCGCACCTGCGCGACTACCTGAAGAAGGGCGGCTTCCTGTGGGCCGACGACTTCTGGGGCAGCTACGCGTGGGAGGTCTGGAAGGGGCAGATCGAGCGCATCCTGCCGCCAAGCGACTACCGCATGATCGACCTGCCGCCGGCGCATCCGTTGTTCCGCGCCCAGTTCGAGATCGAGCAGGTGCCGCAGATTCCGTCGATCAACTTCTGGGGCGGCGTCGGCGGTTCGACCTCGGAGCGGGGCGCCGACAGCGCCACGCCGCACGCCCGCGCCATCATCGACCAGGCGGACCGCATCATGGTGCTGATGACGCACAACACCGACATCGGCGATTCCTGGGAGCGGGAGGGCGACGACCCGAACTACTTCTACGCGTTCTCGGTCAACGGCTACGCGTTCGGCGTCAACACGTTGCTGTATGCGATGACCCATTGACGCTGACTGGAGACATCCGTTGACATTCCGGCGTCAGAACCGATACCTTTGCCATGGCAAAGCAACCGGTAGGTTTCGGGTCCACGGAGAGTCCACTATGAATGCTTCGCAGAGGTCCGGCTGGGGCCTGACCCTGGGTCTGGCCGCGCTCGGCGCCGCCGTTGTCGGTCTTGTCGCTCCGCTGGCGGTGGGGGCGCAGCAGGCCGCTCCCGCGGCTGCCGCCAACGCGCCGGCCGTGACCTTCACCAGGGACATCGCCCCGATCCTGCAGCGCAGCTGCCAGAACTGCCACCGCCCGAACCAGGTGGCGCCGATGTCGCTCATCACCTACGAAGAGGTGCGGCCCTGGGCGCGTTCCATCCGCCAGCGCACCGCCATCCGCGACAAGGCCGGCGCCATGCCGCCGTGGTACGTGGAGAAGAACATCGGCATCCAGCAGTACAAGCACGATCCTTCGCTGTCCGACGAGGAAGTGGCGAAGATCGCGCAGTGGGTCGAAGCGGGCGCGCCGCGTGGCAACGCCGCCGACATGCCGAAGGCGATTGAATGGCCGGACGAGGCCTCGTGGTCCATCGGCGAGCCGGACCTGATCGTGGACGGCCGGGAGATCGTCGTGAAGGGCAACGCGCCCGACTGGTGGGGTGACCTCGAGCCGACCAAGATTCCGCTCGACGAAGATCGCTATGTGGCGGCGGTCGAGATCAAGGAAGTCAACGACGTCAAGCCCGACGAGTCTGGACGACACACGGTGGGACAGCGCTATGTCTATCACCACCTGATCTGGTCGACCGCGGTCATCGAAGAAGGCGGCGAGCTGCCCGAGAGCACCGGGCTCGGCGGATGGCCGGTTCATGAAGTGGGCCGCAACGCCGACGTCTTCGACCCGGCCGCCGGCCGCCTGCTGAAGGCGAACTCCAGCATCATCTACGAGTCGACGCACCTGCACTCGAACGGCCGCGACACCAAGTCGCGCCTGCGCTTCGGGTTCAAGTTCCACCCGAAGGGCTACAAGCCCACGTATCGCAGCACGCTGCGTGCCCTCGGCAACGGCCTCGACATCGACATCAAGCCGAACGAAGCCAACCAGCAGCTGCACGCCTACCTGGTGCTCGAGCGGCCGACCAAGATCGTCACCTTCGAGCCGCACCTGCACGCGCCGGGCGCGCGGATGTGCCTCGAGTACATCTGGGGCATCAACATCCAGACGCTCACCTGCTCGGGTTACGACCACAACTGGGTCCGCCAGTACGAATACGAGGACGACTACGCGCCGCTGCTGCCGAAGGGCGCGATCCTCCACATCACCGGCTACATGGACAACACCGAGAAGAACAAGAACATCCCGGATCCGCGTAACTGGCAGGGCTCGGGCAACCGCTCGATCGCGAACATGTTCATCGACCTGGGCCAGAGCGTCGGCCTCACCGAAGAGCAGTTCCAGGAAGAGATGGCCGCCCGGCGCGAGAAGCGCAAGATGAAGAAGAACGACTACTTCGTCGACTGCCCGCTGTGCGGCGTGCCGCCGCCGCCGAAGACGACGAACACACAGCAGCCGCAGCCGTAAGCGGCAGACGGCGGCAGCGGGCACACGGACGGGGACTTGAGGCAGAGGCAGAGGATAGAGGGCTGGAAGTTCTGCCTTTTGTCTTCTGCCTTTTGCCTTTATCGAGGGAGCAATCGACGATGAAGCGGCTTGGGTTGGTCTTGGGGATGCTCGTCGTGGTGGCGATGGCGGGCACCGAGGGCGGCGCGCAGACGCCGTCGTACCTGAAGGGGCAGAATATCTCGCCCGCGTTCGAAGGCTGGGAGAACAACCCGGACGGGTCGTTCAACATGCTGTTCGGCTACATGAACCGGAACTGGGAAGAGGAGCTCGACATCCCGGTCGGTCCGAACAACAGCTTCTCGCCCGGCGCGCCCGATCAGGGACAGCCGACGCACTTCTATCCGCGCCGCAATCGCTTCGTGTTCAAGGTCAAGGTTCCCAAGGACTGGGGCAACAAGGAACTGGTGTGGACCCTGACGGCCAACGGCAAGACCGAAAAGGCCTTCGCCACGCTGCGGCCCGACTCGTTCGTCGACGACCTGGTGCAGGCCTCCGAACAGGGCGCGCTGGGCGCCGGCGTCAGCTCGCCGGCGATGCGCAAGAACACCGCGCCGACGCTGAAGGTGGATAGCGGCCCGACCCGCAACGTCAAGGTGGGCGAGCCGGTGGCGCTGAACGCCTGGGCGTTCGACGATGGCCAGCCGCGGCCGCGGTATGGCCCGGGCTCGCGCAGCGAGCAGTTCTTCGATCGCCCGGTGGCGGGCGTGCACCCGTCGCAGCGTCCGCCCGTGGCGCTGACGGTGGGCAGCCAGGCCGGCCTCCGCGTGTCGTGGTACGTCTACCGCGGCCCCAACGCCGCCACCTTCACCCCCGAGCAGGCCAAGGTGTGGGAAGACACCCGCGCCGGCGCGAACTCGCCCTGGGCCCCCCGTTGGGTCGCCCCGAAGATCCCGGAGGACGGGAAGATCGACACCACCGTGACCTTCAGCCAGCCCGGCACCTACGTGCTGCGCTGCCTGGCCTCGGACGGCGCCATCGGCACGACGCACGATGTGACGTTCGTCGTGACGAAGTAGCCGGGTACCGGGCACCGGCTCTCATGCCATACTGACTTCGATGCTGCCCCGACCGTTCTTCAGGGTGATGGCGCCGGTGCTGGCCGGCGCCGTGGTATTGGGCCTCGCGGCGTGGGCGACGACCCGCCCGGTCGAGACCCATCCGCGCATCACCACCACGCTGCTGTGGAAGAAGGACATCGCGCCGATCCTGCAGCGCCGCTGCTTCAGCTGCCACTCGCCCAACAATGTCTCGATGTCGTTTGCCTCCTACGCCGAGGCACGCCCGTGGGCCGCGGCGATCCGCGAGGAGATCCTCACGCGCCACATGCCGACCTGGAGCGCCGTGGCCGGCTACGGCCGCTTCCAGAACGATCCCAGCCTGACGCAAGGTGAGTGGGACCTGCTGGTGGCGTGGGTGGACGGCGGTGCGCCGAGCGGACAGACGCTCGAGGAAGAGCAGCAGCCGCCCGTGTTCGTGGCCACCAGCCCGATGTGGGAACACGGCAATCCCGACGTCGTCGTCCAGCCGGCGGCCGCGCATCCGGTGACGGCCAACGCCGCCGACTCCGTGCAGCGCTTCGAGATCACCACGCCGTTCAAGACCGAACAGCGCGTGCACGGCCTTGCCTTCAAGCCGGGTGACCGCCGGGTGGTGAGGTACGCCGCGGTCTACGAAGCCGGCACCAATCGCTGGCTGTTCTCGTGGACGCCGTGGGGCACCAGCATGCACCTGCCCGAAGGCGTCGCGTTCACGCTGCCGGCCAACGCCAAGCTCTCCGTCGAGATCGGATATCGCGGCACCGAGGAAGCGACGACGGACACCAGCGAAGTCGGGTTCTACCTGGGCGAGGCGGGCACGAGCGGCGTGGCCGGCGCCTTGTCGATGCAGGCCGCTGCCCTGGAACTGGCAGCGGGCGCGGCGCCAACCCGCACGCGTGGCGAGCTGGTGCTGGACGAGTCCACCGCCATCTACGCGCTGTGGCCGGAGCTGGGGCCTGGCGCGGCGTCGCTGGAGCTCACGGCGTTCCTTCCCGGCGGCGGTGTGCGGCCGTTGTTGTGGCTGCGCGACTATCGCAACGACTGGCCGTCGCCCTACGTCTACACCGATGCCGTGCCGCTGCCGCGCGGCACCCGGCTGGTGATGACCGCCTACATCGCCAACGCCGGCGATGCCGCTGTCAAGTCGCAGCCCCGCCTTCGCCTGGTGCGGGTCCCGCCCACGGCGGCCACCTTCTAACCCGTTCAGGCAAAATGGCGACACGTCGCCGGTTCATGACGGAGCTGCTGGGCGCTGGCGCGGGCCTGGCCGCCGCCGGCTGGCCGCGCCTGGCCAGCGGTCAGGGCACCGCCCCTCGCCCTGCCGCGCCACGCGTCAGGCCGCGGCCGATCATCTCCAACGACATCTTCCGCATCGACGCCGAGCTGGTGCCGACGACGGTCACGGTGCGCGACGGCACCGGGCGCCTCGTCACCTCGCTCGGGCAGGACGACTTCAACGTCGCCGAAGCCGGCAGCGTGCAACCGATCACGCAGTTCGCGCGCGAACGCGTGCCGGTCAGCCTGGCGCTGGTGCTCGACATCAGCGACAGCATGCGCGGCCCGCGCATGGACGATGCGCGGCAGGCGCTGCTGACCTTCGCGGCCGATCTGCTGAAGCCGGAGGACGAAGCCGCGCTGCTGGTGTTCAACCACGAGTCCCGCGTGCTGCTGGGCTGGACCTCGGATCGCGACCGGCTGCGCGAGGCGCTCGAGGCGGTGCGGCCCACGGGCGGCACCGCCATCTACGATGCGGTCAACTCGGCGCTGCCGCTGTTCGAGGACCGCCGGAACCCGCGTGCGGCCATTGTCCTGGTGTCCGACGGCGCCGACACCGCCAGCGACATCTCGGTGATCGATCTGAAGCAGCGGCTCGGGCGCGGTGACGTGTTCCTCTACGGCATTGCCGTGGACAGCCCCAACGATCGGGCGTCGACCCGCATCAACCCGCAGGTGTTCCGCGAACTGTCGGCGCAGAGCGGCGGCTACGCCGAGATCATCTCGTCCACCGCGGACATCGGGCCGGCCACCTCGCGCATCGCCGAGGAACTGAACGCGCAGTACATGATCGGCTACACCCCGACCACTCCTGGCGACGGGAAGTACCGGTCGATCCGGGTCTCGGTGGACCGCAGCCTCGGCTACTCGATCCGCGCCCGCCGCGGCGTGGTGCGCTAGCAGCCCCGGCCGGCGGCCGCCGCGGAGGCGGCGCTTCCGCGCCGTGGGAATCGGATGACATCCCCACCGCGCACGCAAGACCCTCCGGCGCAGCCGGCCTCTCTCCCTACCGAGCCGAAGGCGAGGCCAGAGTCTCGCGCGGTCCCTACTGCCCGCTGGCGGTCTCGCCCGGCCGCAGCACCTTGAACGTGAACGACACCGTGGACAGCTTGCCGCCGCGCTGGAACTGCACGAAGGCCTTGTAGCGTCCCCCCTTGGGGAACAGCGTGTGGAACACCACGTCGGGGCCGCCACCGCTCTTGATCTCCGTGCCCTCGAGCGTTTCTTCGGGGTGCGCGTGAATGTATTCCGACAATTCCTCGTTGACGATCAGCGCGTGCGCGAACGCGCCCAGGTAGCGCTCCAGATTCCGCACGGGCTCACCGCTGGCGGCGTCGACGAAATGCAGCGGCAGATCGAGGTCTTCCGAGGCGACGAGGCTGCTCGGTGCCATTCTCAGGTCCACGGCCACGCCGGCCTCGCGCTTGGTCCACGAGTCGTCCACGACCAGGGTCGGCAATGCCGACACGACGTCGCCCTCGAAGCCGGCGGTGACGATGGGTGTCATCAGCACCTGGCCGCTGCCGCCGGTGGGGAAGAAGTCCGAGATGAGGACGTAGTGCCCGGCCTTGGGCAGCGTGAGCTCGATGGCGTAGACGCCGTCGGGATCGAGCGTGGGATGCTCGTGCATGAAGACGCTGGTGTCGCGGCTGAGCACGAACAGGTGGTAGGGCATGTCGTGGACGATGGCGTAGTCGGTGACCTTCTTGCGGGTGACCGGGTCCTCGACGTGGAAGCGGAACTTCGTCTTCTGCCCTTCCTTGACGATGCCGGGCACCATCTCAACGGCGAGCCGGTAGTTGGCGGTTCCCAGCGGGTTGCCGGCCACCAGCGTCATGCCGCAGCGCGGGCATGAGCCTGGCTTTCCCTCCACGACGTCGGGGTGCATCGGGCACATGTACCCGGTGACCTGGTCGGCGGCCGGTTCCGAGGCGGTCGTCGCCGCTGGCGTGGTCGGAGCGCCCTGGGCGCCGATGCGGACGGAGGCGACAGCGACCATGACCATCGCCGCGAGGACGAACGACAGACCGACCCCGAAGTTCCTCATCCCCTAAGAATAGCGCAGGGGTGGGCAGGGTTGCCCAGGCCGATGTGGCCTCATTGAAGCCGCGAGAACGCCTCATTCAGGCCCCGGCGCGGGGGATTGGTCGCCACCCGTCCGGTGATGACGCCGCCGCTCGTCGCCGCCGCCCTCGAACTCGAAGCGACCTTACGCCTGGCGCTCCTGAGCATCGCTCGACCGCGACACCTCGTCTCGCCACTGGTCCCACCGTTCGGCACTCCCTTCTGAGGGAGGCTCCTGCCCAGCCGGTGCGGCGTCACTCGGGTGTGGCAGACTCTCCCTGCTCCATGCGTGCCACATGGGCTTACAGGAGGTTTCGATGACCGCGCAATCCGTCTTGGGCAGACCCCTCTGGTACGAACTGATGACCACCGACATCGCCGCGGCCGAGGCCTTCTACCAGCCGGTCGTGGGCTGGACCACCACGCCGTTCGGCGACGCCGGGATGCCGTACTCGATGTGGACACGGCCCGATGGCGTCCCGATGGGCGGCGTGATGACCCTGCCCGACGAGTTGCGGTCGCACCAGGTCCCGCCTCACTGGATGATGTACATCGGCGTCGATGCGCTGGAAGCCGCCGCCGCCGCACGCCACCCGCCTGGGCGGCAGCACGTTGTCGCCGGTGATCGACGTGCCCAACGTCGGCCGCATGCAGACGCTGAAGGATCCGCAAGGCGCGGCGTTCTCGATCTACCAACCTTCGTCTGCGCCGCAGTCGCCCGAGGGGCCGGCCCCGGTGGGTGACGTGTCGTGGCTCGAGCTCTACGCCACCGACGGCGCCGCGGCGATGCCGTTCTACGGCGAGCTGTTCGGCTGGCAGCCGACCGAGACGATGGACATGGGGCCGATGGGCAAGTACGACATGTTCGGCCGCGCCGCGCATTCGCTCGGCGGGATGATGACCAAGGCGGGCGACATGGCGCACCTGCCAACCGCCTGGTTGATCTACTTCCGGGTGCCCGATGTGCACGAGGCCGCAGGTCGCGTGAAGGCCAACGGCGGCGCCGTGGTGAACGGCCCGATGGAAGTGCCTGGCGGCGACTGGATCGTCCAGTGCACCGATCCGCAGGGCGCGGCGTTTGCGCTGCACTCGAAGAAGCAGTGACGCCGGAGGCGTGAGTCTTGGGTCTTGGGTCTGGGCTCAGAGCCAGGAACCCTGGAACGCGAGAACCCGGAACTAGAGTCGGCTCCCAAACCGCTGCGCACTGCGTTCCTTCGCCTTCATCGCCTCCACTTCACGGTCGCGCGGCGCGGCCGTGGTGGAGAGCGAGTCGAGCAGCCGGCGGGCCACCGCGGTCACCTCCTCCACGGCCAGGTTGAAGGCGGCCTCGTTGGCGCGCGAGGGCGCGGTGAAGCCGCTCAGCTTGCGGACGAACTGCAGCGATGCGGCGCGGACCTCCTCGTCCGTGGCCGGCGGATCGAAGTTGAACAGGGTCTTGATGTTGCGGCACATGGGGGAATAGTAAGGCAGGGATCAGGGATCAGGGAGCCGGACAACTTATCGTCGGCCGATCTCGTCTCATACCGACATGCGCAACGTGCGGCTCGCCCTCCGGACCCTGGCCCGAACGCCCTTCGTGAGCCTTGTAGCCATCCTCTCCCTGGCGCTGGGGATTGGCGCCAATTCGGCGATCTTCTCGCTGTTCGACCAGATCCTGATGCAGCCGCTGCCGGTGCCGCAGGCGCAGGAACTGGTCAACCTGGGTGCGCCGGGACCGAAGCCTGGCTCGACGCAGTGCAACCAGGCGGGCACCTGCGAAGAGACCTTCAGCTATCCCATGTTCCGCGACCTGGAGCGCGTGCAGGACAGCTTCGTCGGCATTGCCGCGCATCGGATCATCAACACCAACCTGTCCTACAACGGCCAGACCGAGTCGGCGCGCGGTGTGCTGGTCTCGGGCAGCTACTTCCCGACCCTCGGCCTGACGCCGATCGCCGGCCGGCTGTTCACCCCGGACGATGACAAGACGCCGGGCGCCAGCTACCTGGCGGTCATCAGTCACGACTACTGGCGCCGCCGCTTCCAGGAAGACCCCGGGGTGGTCGGGCAATCCCTGATCGTCAACGGTCATGCCTTCACCATCATCGGCGTCACCCCGCCGGGTTTCGAGGGCACCACGCTCGGCGTCCATCCCGCCGTGTTCGTGCCCATCACCATGCGCGGGCAGATGCTGACCGGGACCCAGGGCCCCGGGTTCGAGAACCGCCGGCAGTACTGGGCCTATCTGTTCGGCCGCCTCAAGCCGGGGGTGACCATCGAGCAGGCGCGCGTCGCGCTGAACGGGCCGTACCGGGCGATCATCAACGACGTCGAGGCGCCGCTGCAGAAAGGCATGAGCGAGCAGACCATGGCCCGGTTCATGTCGAAGGCGGTGTCGGTGGAGCCTGGGGCGCGCGGTCAGAGCCAGATCCACCGCGAAGCCCGTGCGCCGCTGCTGATCCTGTTCGCGGTCACCGGCACGGTCTTACTGATCGCGTGTACCAACATCGCCAACCTGCTGCTCGTGCGAGGCAGCGGCCGGGCCGCCGAGATGGCGGTGCGGCTGTCGATTGGCGCCAGCCGCTGGCAGCTGGTGCGGCAGCTGCTCACCGAATCGGTGCTGCTGGCGGTGATGGGCGCGGTAGGCGGCGTGCTCGTGGCGAAGTGGACGCTGGATCTGATCGGCACGTTCATGCCGCCCGAGGCCGCGGCGCTCGTGGCCTTCAAGCTGGATCCCCGCATGCTGGCGTTTGCCGGCCTGCTGGCGGTGAGCACGGGCCTGCTGTTCGGCCTGTTCCCGGCGCTGCACAGCACCAATCCCGAGCTGGCGACCACGCTCAAGAACCAGGCGGGGCAGCCGTCGGGCGCCAAGGCGGCGAAGCGATTCCGCGCCACGCTCGCGACGGTGCAGATCGCGATGTCGATGGCGCTGCTGGTGCCGGCCGGCCTGTTCGCGATGAGCCTGCTGAACGTGAGCAGGGCGAACCTGGGCATGAAGACCGATCATCTGGTGGTGTTCGCGGTGTCGCCGGCGCTGAACGGCTACGACACGCCGCGCACCCGCGCCCTGTTCGAGGCGATGGAAGACAGGATCGCGGCGCTGCCCGGGGTGTCGAGCACGGTGTTCTCGATCATCCCGATGCTCGCCGGCGACAACTGGAACAACAGTGTCGGGGTGGAGGGCTTCGAGGCGGCGCCCGACACCAACACCTCGTCGGCCTACAACAGCGTCGGGCCGGGCTTCTTCCGCACGATGGGTATGACCCTCTTGCGCGGGCGCGAGTTCACGCGCGCCGACGCGCTCGGCACGGCCAAGGTGGCGATTGTCAACGAGGCGTTCACGCGCAAGTTCAACCTCGGGCCAGATGCCGTCGGCAAGCGGATCCGCGAGGGCGCGGAAGGCCCGCTCGACACCGAGATCATCGGCATCGTCCAGGACGCCAAGTACAGCGAGGTGAAGCTCGCGGTGGTGGCGCAGTACTTCACGCCGTACCGGCAGCAGGAAAGCCTCGGCTTCGGCAACTTCTACGTGCGGACCGAGATGGAGCCGGAACAGCTGCTCACCGCCATCCCCGGCGTGGTCAAGGCCCTGGATCCGAACCTGCCGGTGGACGACCTGAAGACGATGGAAATGCAGATCAAGGAGAACGTCTTCGTCGACCGGATGATCAGCGTGTTCTCGACCGGGTTCGCGCTGCTGGCGACGCTGCTGGCGTCGGTCGGCCTCTACGGCGTGCTGGCCTATACGGTGGCGCAGCGGACGCGCGAGTTCGGCCTGCGGATGGCGCTTGGCGCGGACGGCTCCCGCGTGCGCGGGATGGTGCTGAAGCAGGTCGCGGTGATGGCGGGGATTGGCGGCCTGATCGGGCTGGTCGCGGCTGCGGGCATCGGGCAGGCGGCGCAGTCGATGCTGTTCGAGATCAAGGGCTACGATCCCGGGGTGATTGCCGGGGCGACGGTGGTGCTGGCGCTGGTGACGCTGATGGCCGGGTATCTGCCGGCGCTGCGGGCGTCGAAGATCGATCCGATGAAGGCGCTGCGCTACGAGTGACGGGTGCGACGCGGGCGCGCAGGTGCGTCAGGTGCGCGCGGGTGCGTCAGGTGCGTCGGGTGCGCGGGTGCGCGCGGGTGCGCCCAGGTGCGTCGCGGGTGCGCGCAGGTGCGTCAGGTGCGCGCGGGTGCGTCAGGTGCGTCAGGTGCGCGCGGGTGCGCCCAGGTGCGTCGGGTGCGGGTGCGACGCGTGCGCGCAGGTGCGTCAGGTGCGCGCGGGTGCGCGCAGGTGCGTCAGGTGCGGCGGGTGCGACGCGTGCGTCAGGTGCGCGCGGCGCGCCTCATGCGCGCTGGTGCGACCCCTCTGGCTGCGTGGGCGCTCGGTGTCCACGCCCTCGAGTTCCTGCCGTGCGCATCGGTTCAGCGGTCCGGCCGGTCGGGGTGGCTCCGCAGGTAGCGCAACAGACGCGCAAGGGGGACTGAGGTTCGTCGGACGTGCCGCTCGAGTTCCAGGGCCTCAGTCTCGCTGATGTAGCCGCGCATGCGGGCTTCGTGAATGCCGTCTTCGATTTCCCTGAGTGAACTCGACGCGTGGCCGAGGTATCGGCTGAATTCACGGTGGGACCAGCGGTCGAAGCCCTCTGCGGTGTTCGCGCAGACGGACCGCGCGGCGTCGGTCCATTGCGCCCGGAATCGCCACTCCATGTCCGGGGTCCGCTCGACAATGCGCCAGATCATCTGTCGAAGTGCATCGCCCCGCTGCCAGACGACGAGTTCCTTGAAGTGCCGTGCCATGCGTTGTGATCCGCAAGTGGCGCACCGCCGCGTAAGGCGCGTAATTGCGCCGGATCGCGGACGCCTCCCGGTTGGCATGGTCACGGATTGCGATCGTCCCTGCCGTGGCAGGTGGCAAAGAGTGCGCGGTGGTGTGAGCGAACCAGAACGAGCGAGTCGGGTGCGCCGCCAGTTGCGGGCGCGTGACTGGGAGGAAGGAAGCTGGGGAGGTGCGACTGGGGAGATGCGTGTATGGAAGAAGATGGACGTTCCGAGCATCAGGCTCGAGGGGCCCCGCACCAAGTGGCAACCTTTGGGCGGACCCTCCCGCGTGCACTCTGGCGCACCCGTACGCACCGACGATGCGCACCCTATCCGCACCTAACCGCACCTATTCCGCACCCAACCGCACCCAACCGCACCCAACCGCACCTAACCGCACCTAACCGCACCTATTCCGCACCCAACCGCACCCAACCGCACCCAACCGCACCTATTCCGCACCCAACCGCACCCAACCGCACCTATTCCGCACCCAACCGCACCCAACCGCACCTATTCCGCACCCATTCCGCACCCATTCCGCACCCTGCGTCTCACACGACCGCGTGCTTGTCGACGACGAAGCAGTTGTTCTCGGTCTCCTGGATCGTCACCTCGATGCGGTAGTCGATGCCGCGATCGGGATACTTGGCGCGAATCGTCTCGACCACGTGGTCGAATACGTAGATCGCCACGTTCTCCACGCTCGGCCCTTTGCCCTTCATCACCACGATCCCCTCCGGCTCGAACAGTGACGGGTCCATGAAGGCGGCATCGTGCGCGGTGACCAGCATCCTGTGGTCGAGGTCGCGCATGATCTTCTTGAGATGGCCGAAGTCCAGCGACATGTCGAGCTCGTCGCGCGGGAACTCGTCGGTGGCGACCGTGATCGTGCCGCGCCAGGTGTGGCCGTGCACGAAGCGGCACACGCCGGGATAGCCCGGCTGGCGGTGTCCGGTGTGGAACTTGGCGTGAACGATGATCTTCTCCATCGGAGAAGATCAGTATAGCGGGCCGTCGGAGCCCCGGACGTCAGGGCTCGCCCACCAGGATGGATCCGGCCCAGATCGAGGGGTGTTCCCGCAGCACGAAGTGGCCGGCGGGGGTGCTCGCCGACACGCGTCCTCCCGTCCCGCTAGAATGCAGCGATGCTGTCCTGCCAGAAGTCGCGTTTCTCGTTGCCAGACGACGAGCACTACCTGAATTGCGCCTACATGTCGCCGCTGTCCGCTACGGTGGAGGCCGCGGGCGTGGCGGGTGTGGCGCGCAAGCGCGTGCCGTCGCGGCTGTCGCAGGCCGACTTCTTCACCGAATCCGACCGGGCGCGCGCCCTGTTCGGGCGGCTGATCAACGCGCCAGATCCGTCCCGTATCGCCATCATCCCGTCGGCGTCCTACGGCCTCGCCATTGCCGCGCGCAACCTGCCGGTCGCCGCCGGGCAGAACATCGTGGTCACCCACGAGCAGTTCCCGGCCAACGTGCACGCCTGGCGCAAGATGACCACCGGCCGCGCGGTGGAGCTTCGCACCGTGCGGCCGCCCGATGGCGCCGAGGGGCGAGGACAAGGCTGGAACGCACGGCTGCTGGACGCCATCGACGAACGGACCGCCATCGTCGCGCTGGGCCACGTGCACTGGACCGACGGCACGAAGTTCAATCTCGAGGCGATTGGCGTCCGTGCCCGCGAGGTGGGCGCCGCGCTCGTCGTCGACGGCACCCAATCCGTGGGCGCCCTGCCGTTCGACGTCGCCGCCATTCAGCCCGACGTCCTGGTCTGCGCCACTTACAAGTGGCTGATGGGCCCCTACTCGCTGGGCTTTGCCTATCTCGGGCCGCGCTTCGACAACGGCGAGCCGCTGGAGGAGACGTGGATCGGCCGCGCCGGCAGCGAGAACTTCAAGGACCTGGTGAACTACCGCGACGACTACCAGCCGGGCGCCGTGCGCTACGACGTGGGTGAACGCAGCAACTTCGCCCTGATGCCGATGGCGGTGGCCGCGCTGGAACAGGTGCTCGAATGGCAGCCGGCGCGCATCCAGGAGTACTGCGCCGCGCTCACCAGCGACCTCTTCTCCCGCGTCGGAGCGCTGGGCTATCAGGTGGAGGATCCCGCTTATCGCGGCGCCCACCTCTTCGGATTGCGGGCGCCCGCCGGCACCGATATCAGCGTCGTCGGCGAACGGCTGCGGGAACGCAAGGTGCACGTGTCGCTGCGCGGCAGCGCCATCCGCGTGGCTCCGCACGTCTACAACGATCGTCGCGATGTGGATGCCCTCGTGGAGGCGCTGGCGCCCTCGTAGGAGGCGGGTCCGGTCCGCCGTCGCCGGCCTCCGCTTGCGTTAGAACTTCACCGCCAGCGTGATCGACGCCGAGCGTCCGGGGGCGGCCACGGTCCGCACGTCCTGGCTCGCCAGGTACTCCTCGTTCAGCAGGTTCCTCGCCTGGAATCGGATCTCGAGCGGCGCCGAGACGTTGTAGCCCGCCGCCATGTCGAGCAGCGTGTAGCCCGGCACCGGGCGTTCCGTCGGGCCGTAGTTGTCGTCTTCGGCGAAGACCGCCAGTCGTGCCTGGGCGAAGGCGCGCGAGCCAAGCGACTTCCGCAGGATGGTGGTGAGGTTGAACGGCGACATGTCGTCGAGATAGGCATCGTCGTCCAGGGACCGGCCCTCGGCCACCTGCGTCGCCAGATCGACCGTGAATCCGCCGCCGAGATCGATCTGTCCTTCCACTTCGAATCCACGGATCCGCGCGCTGCCGCGATTGCGGAAGAAGAAGTTGTCGATGGTGGTCTGATACCGCTCGATCAGATTGTTGATGCGGTACTGGTAGTAGAACGCGGCCAGCCGATAGCGCGATGCGGTGTAACGGGCGCTCACGTCGAGCTGGAGGCTGTCTTCCGGTTTCAAGTCGGGGTTGCCGGTGATGTAGCCGCGGCCCGTGGGGCCGCGATAGTAGCGGTCCGACAGCGTCGGATCGCGAAAGCCGCGCGCCACCTGCAGGGTGGTGCTGAAGCCGCCGAAGCTGCCGGCTGTGAGCGCCGCATAGCCCGAACCGCCGCCGTTGCCGGTGGACAGATCTCCGAAGTAGCCGCCGGTGTTGGTGGTCACCACGTAGTCGCCGCGCACGCCGGCGCCCAGCGACAGCACCGAGGTCAACGCGGTGTCGATGCTGGCGTAGAGTCCCGTGTCGGTGCGGTGCGCATTCTCGATCGAGACGTTTTCGACCGTGCTGACGATGTCACCGGCCAGGTCGTAGGTGATCAGCTCGTCCAGGGCCTCGAGTCCGAAGCGGCCGTTCAGGTCCACGCCCATCTCGACGCGGGCCCGTCCCAGCAGACGCTCGCCGTAGGCGCGCACGCCGTAATCCCTGGCCTCGATATCGGCGCGCTCGATGCTGCGCCCCGTGGTGGCGGTGGCGAAGCGGTCCTGGTCGGTGCGCTGGTCGTAGGTGCCGAAGAAGGTGTTCACGTGCAGCCGCTTGAAGCCGCCGACGTCGGGCACCTCGTACGACCCCGTGAAGCGGTGCGAGTTCTCGTAGGGGTAGTAGAAGCGGATGATGCGGGAGTTGTTGCGCGGCCGCTCGATGTCGCGGCCGAAGTCGCTCTGCCAGCCGACGCTGATCATCCCGGTGCCGACCTGCTGCTCGAAGCGGCCGAGAAAGCCGTGATCGCTGAAGCCCGAGTTGAAGACCTCGCCCTCGGGGCTGTCCCAGTCGTCGGCCTCGCGGGTGTGGGCGGCAAAGAGCACGCTGCCCGCCGGGAGGCCCTTGGAGATCTGGCCGGTGAGCCGGCGGTCCGGGATGCCCGTGCCTGCCGTTCCAGCAAACCGTACCTCGAGGGGCGTGCCCGGCGTCACGCGCCGCGTGCGGATGGAGATGACCCCGCCAAAGGCGTCCGAGCCGTACGCGACCGAGCCTGGTCCACGGGCCACGTCCACGCCCTCGACGATGCTCGGATCCAGATAGGTGGCGCTTGGCCCTGCTCGCCGCTCCGAGGTCACCCGCGCGCCGTCAATCAGGATCAGCGTGCGGCCCCGCGCCAGCCCGCGCACGGCGGGCACGGCGGCCTGACCTTCAGACACCTGGCTGACGCCGGCGACGTTCTCGATCGCCTGCATCAGATTGGTGGGCTGCCGCACGTCCACCTCGCGGCCGCTGAGCGTGGTGGTGCCCGCGCCTGGCGTGGATTCGATGCCCGGGGCCGAGCCCGAGACGGTCACCGCCTCACTCAACAGCGACTCGACGGTGATCGTCACCGGCCCCTCGCCGAGCGACTCCACCGTGATCGGCTTCATGTAGGTGCCGTTCGAGGTGATGACGAGGATCTCGAATGGCGGCGTGGGATCGGGACGCCACACGAACCGCCCTTCCGCATCGGTGATCGCCTCGCCGGTTCGTCCGAGGATGGAGAGGGTGGCGCCGGCGACCGGGCGCCCGTCTGTCGTGACGATGCGACCGTCCCAGGCGAAGACCGGCGCGACGGAGGCGAGCAGGAACAGCAGGGCAGCGACGAACCGCGCGGTCATGAGTGCCGGCCAGTATGGAAGCCGGACGGCACCTACTACCAGCCGTCGTAGATGGCGGAGAGGCTCAGAGCCCGGCCTTCAGCAGCGCTTCGATCGCGCCGTGCAGGACGCGCAGCCACAGCGGGGCGGTCGCCAGTGCGAGCGCGATGGGCACGCGCCACGACCAATGTGAGGCGGGCCCGGCCGCCGTGGGCGCCGGCGCCTCGAGCAGCCGGTGCACGCGCTCGGCAATCGGTTCGCCCCGGTACAGCGTGCTCGCGGGCAACGCTCCCGGCGGTGTGGTGGCGAGGCGCGCCACCTTGACCAGGGCCGCAGCCAGATGGAGACGGTCGGAAGAGTCCCTGACGGCCGATTCGTCCGCGGCCAGCTCCGCCATCGCGGCCCACTCGCGGAGCATGCGTGCGCCGGCCGGCAGCCAGGCGAGGGCGTCGGGCGCACCGGCCATCAGCAGGCGCCTCAGGTTGTCGCGCGCGCCAGCGTGTGCCTGTTCGTGCGCCATGACGGCCCGCAGCTCACCGTCATCACAGGCATCCACCACGTTGCGAGCCACGAACAGGCGCGACACGAACAGACCCACCAGCGCGACGATGGGGAAGCGCGAATCGATGACGAAGGCCGGCAGCGGGGAAGCTGGCAACGACGCGCGGGTGGCGCCCACCAGCGACCGATGAATGCGGCGGGTCTCCCGCAGCGCCAGCGTCAGGCGCCAGAGGCTGGAGGCCACCAGGGCTGCGCCGGCGACGGCAAGAGCCAGCGCGACCGGTCCGACCTCCTCGATTTCCCCCGTCGGTTCCCAAAGGGCGAACGCGATCAGGATGCCGCCCCAGGCGATGACCGCCGAGGCCGCGGCCGGCGCCATGCGGAGGCTGAAGAGCCGGCGCGACAGGGCTGGCGCCGATGTGACCGTGCCCGATGCGGCGCGGCGCCAGGTCAGGAGCACGATCAGGCTGACCAGGGTGGAGACGACCGCATGCGCGGCCAGCACCTGGACCATCGCGCGCGCGAAGAAGCCCAGCGTCATCGGTCTTCTTCCTTCTTGCGGCGGATCAGGCTTTCGAGCTCGTCGAGCATCGAGGCGTCGCGGCGGCTCACTTCGTCCACGAACATCGAGATCAGCGGACGCATCGACACGGCATCGCCGGGGAACAGCGTGGCGAGCGCGGAACTGGCCAGGCGCGCTTCCGTGTCGGCGCGGCTCCAGCGAGCGGCATAGCCGAATGCGCGCCCCATCTTCTGCCGCGTCAGCAGCCCCTTCCGGAACAGCCGATCCGCCGTCGTCATCAGCGTGGTGTAGGCGACGCCGGGAAACGCCGGCAGCAGATCGCGCACCGTGGCGGTGTCGGTGCGGGCCCAGAGTTCCTCGAGCACCCGCAACTCGAGCGGGCCCAGTATCGCTGGCAACTGCGAACTGGCGTGCAGCGGAGCGCTCACTCGGGTGATTATATTCGTCTTGGGGCTTGGGGCTTGGGGCTTGGGGCTTGGGGCTGGGCGCCAGATCACCAGATCACCACCTCACCAGATCATCAGATGATCGACACTCTCTTTCTCGATGCCGGCGGCGTGCTGGTGCACCCGTCGTGGACGCGCGTCAGCGCGGCGCTGGCCGAGGCCGGCGTGCTGGTGGACGCGGCCCGGCTGGCCGCCGCCGAACCGCACGCGATGCGCGTGCTGGACGAGGCGGCCGTGATTGGCGCCACCGACGATCGGAAGCGCGGCTGGATGTACTTCAACCT
Organism: uncultured Acidobacteriota bacterium; assembly: GCA_963721715.1. Taxonomy (GTDB): domain Bacteria; phylum Acidobacteriota; class Vicinamibacteria; order Vicinamibacterales; family UBA2999; genus VFZN01. The sequence continues at coordinate 1,087,470 of CAVRKI010000002.1, forward strand.
CATCCTCGATCAGGTGGGCGTGCCGCTGTCGGAGGCGACCGACGTGGCGCTCGCCTCGCTCCGCGACTATCACCAGGCGCACAACCTCTGGGAGCACGTCGAGGCGGACGTGGTCCCCGCCCTGCGCGATCTTTCGCGAGCGTGGACTGCGTCTGGTGGTGGTGTCGAACGCCAACGGACGGCTGCGCCACCTGTTCGATCGGCTGGACCTGACGCAGTGGTTCGACGCGCTGCTCGACTCCCACGAGTGGGGCGTGGAGAAGCCGGATCCGCGGCTGTTCCACCTGGCGCTCGCCGAGTCGGGCGCGGTGGCGGAGCGCACGGTGCACGTCGGCGATCTCTACCACGTGGACGTGGCCGGGGCGCGGCAGGCGGGGCTGGCTGGCGCGGTGCTGTACGACGTCGCCGATCTCTACCCGCACGCGGACTGCCCGCGCGTGCGGCGGCTCGACGAGATCAGTTCGTGGCTGAACGGGACTGACGCCCCGGCATGAGCGACAGCCAGACGCGGAAGCGCGTGCCCTGACCCGGCGCCGAGCTGACCCGCAGCGCCGCCTGGTGGCTGCGGACGATGCCGCGCACGGCCGCCAGCCCCAGTCCCCGCCCCTGATCCTTGGTCGAGAAGAACGGGTCGAACATGCGTGACAGCGTCTCGTCGCTGATGCCGTGGCCGTTGTCGACGACGTCCACGAACACATACGGGCCGGGATCGACCTCGGCACCGAACGTCATCCGCGCCAGCGACTCGCGGTCCAGCATCTCCTGGCCGGTGGCCACCGTCACCAGGCCGCCTTCGTCCACCGCCTCGGTCGCGTTGATGATCAGGTTCAGCACGACCTGGCGAATCTGCGTCGGGTCGGCATCGACCAGCGGCAGGGGGCCGGGGCTCTTGTAGACCAGCGTGCAGTGCCTGGTCACCGAGGCCTCGAGCACGTCCACCATCTCGCGCGTCAGCGTGTCGAGATCGACGCGCTCGGACACCACGCGCCCCTCGCCGGCGTAGGCCAGCATCTTCGACACCAGATCGGCGGCCCGCTGCGAGCCGATGACGATGGCTTCGGCGGTGCGGCGCTGGCTGGAATCGGGCGGCGCCTGCATCGCCAGCAGGTCGGCGTTGCCGAGGATGCCGGTGAGCAGGTTGTTGAAGTCGTGGGCGACGCCCGCGGCGAAGACCGTGAGGCTCTCGGACTTCTGCTGTTCCTGCACGCGCCGCTCGAGGGCGTAGCGTTCGGCCTCGGCCCGCCGGCGGGCCGAGATGTCGCGGATCACCACGAGCCAGCCGGTGAAGTGGCGGGTGCGATCGCGCACCGGTGCGATGCGCACCTCGAAGAAACGGGGCCCGGGCTCGGTTCTCACCACCGCCGGGCTGTCCGCCGCGGCCCGCTGTTCGGCGGCGGCGTCGTTCCACCACGCCACGGCCTCGCCGATCTCGCGGCCGACGCACATCGCGGTGCAGCCGGTGTAGCGCTCGGCGGCGGCGTTCAGGTCGACGATGCGCCGATCGCCATCGAGCACCAGCACGCCGTCTTCCATGCTGTCGACGACCATGTCGCGGGCGACCGGCACCAGGCCGAAGAGCCGATAGCGATAGAGGCCCCAGGTGAAGCACAGCCCCGACACCGCGAACGCCAGCGGCGTGACGTCGAACCCGCCGCGCGCCCGCCACTGCGTCAGAAACGTCAGGTTGCCGGCGACCGGCATGATCACGCCGACGACCACGGCCCAGAACTGCGGCCGGTACGGCGGGGGGAACGTGCTCACGCCGACCGCGAGCATCCACGTTCCGATGGCGACCAGGGCGTAGGTGAACACCACGTGCACCCAGAACCACGCCCCGGGCGTGTAGACGAGCCGCGCCCCCCACGGTGTCTCGCGCAGCGTGATGTCCGTCCAGATCAGGCCGTGCGCTTCATTCGTGACGGCGAGCAGGATCGTCGTCGCGGGAATGAGCCACAGGGCCGCGCGCACGCCGGGGCGGGAGGGCCAGCCGATGCGGGCATAGCCGCTGGCAAACGACAGCCACAGCACGCCGATGCTGGCAACCGAGAGGAACTGGACCTTGTTGAGCGCGATGCGGGCGTCGGTGTCGGTGACCAGCGCATGCAGCGCGCTGATCAGGCACCAGTGCGCCACCGCCAGCATCAGCCAGCCGAATGAGTTGCTGCCCGGCACGGCGCGGCGGCTGCGGGCGATGACCGCCGCCCAGACGGACAGTCCGGTCGCCAGGAACAGGGCGACGACGTGCAGGGGGAGCAGCCAGAGCACCGGACAGCATTCTATCGCTGCCGCTCGACCACCCACTCCACGGGATCGTCAGGACCCGCGCCGGCCGGGCGTGCGCCGGCGGCGGCGGACAGGTCGGACCAGCGCAACCGGCCGTGTGGGCCGTACGGGTGGATGGTCAGGCGACCTGGCTCCACGCGCACCTCGACGAAGCTCTGAAAGAACGGCGCGGTGTTGTAGTCGAAGGCCGCCGACAGCCATTCAGCGGAGAAGGGCCAGGCGCCGAAGCTGCGCGTCCACCACCAGGCGGGCCGCTTCCACCACGGCGTCTGCGCGTCGATCTTGGCGATGGCCGCGCCTGACGAGGGGTAGTAGGCCCAGTTGCCGAGCGCGGGCTCCGCCGGCCAGGCCAGCGCCGAGCCAAAGCTCAGATACGCTCCGCCGCCGCCGTTCACCACGTGCTGCATCGCGCCGCCGGCGCCGGTCGGCTCCACGTAGCGTTCGAGATCGTGCGTGTCGCCGGCCATCACGATCGCCACGTCGTGTGCCTTCAGCAGGTCGTACAGCTTCTGGAAATCTTCGTGGCCGGGACGCAGGTCCATGCCGCCGGCATAGAACGGATGCCCGAGCACGGCCAGGATCGTCTTGCCGCGGGCGCGGGCCAGCGCCTGTTCGAGCCACACCAGTTGCTCATCGTCCACGCGCCTGACGACGCCGGTGTCGACGGCGAGCAGGGCGAAGGTGTCGGTCTGGATCTCGAAGAACGGAGCGCGCTGGAAGCCGGTGGGGACGCTCGTACTCGCGACGCAGCCTCGCGGCCTCCGCCACCAGCTCGTCGATCCGTCCCGCCGTGGTGGTGCTGATCTTGAGGTCCGCGTTCACGCGCGCGGCCATCGCGGCCCGGGCGGCGCCGGGCGTCAGGAACGTGGCGTTGAAGCCCTCGAGGGCGTCGTACCAGTCGTGATTGCCGGGGATGGCGAACACCGGCTTGGTCACGCCCTTGAACGGCAGCCAGAACTTCGCTTCGTAGTCGCGCATCGCGCCCGTCGGGTAGACGACGTCGGACGACACCACGACGAACCGCACCTCGTCACGCGAGGCGACCGACAGCAACTGGTCGCGCAGCACGTGCTGCGAGGCATCGCCTTCGCCGGTGTCGCCGATGACGATGAACGAGAAGCGCCTCGCCCAGGCCCGGCGGCGAGACGCTGAAGTCGGGGACGCGCCCGGCCTGACGCTCCGCGGCGGTGACCGCCCGCACCATCGCCGCGCGCCAGTCGTCGGTGCGGGTTTCCGCCCACGAGTTGTAGAGACCGGCGGCCCAGTTCTCGGTGTCGAAGTACCAGCTCATGCCCCACATCGGGACCGTCGCCGCGATGATGGCGGCAAACGGCAGGCCGATGCGCACGCCGCGTCCGACCGCCGCGGGCAGCGAGAGGCGGGCGAGCTGCCACTGCATCTCGGAGCGGAGGCGCGACATCAGCACCGTGCGCACGCCGCCGCAGAGCAGGCGTTCGCGCCGCGAGGTGGGCGCCCGCGTCACCAGCCAGCGCCACGCCCGCCGTTCGAACGGGTGGCTCAGGCGCTGCAGCAGCAGGTGGAACGGCAGCGCCACGCCCATGGTGAACAGCAGGGCGACGAGGACGTCGCCGAGCACGGCGGCGACCGGGCCGAGCAGGCTGCTGAGCGACAGCCCGCCGCCCATGCGGCCGGAGTGAATGGCGAGCAGCGTGGCCAGGAACGCCGTCACCCAGCCGCGGTCCACCGGAGCGCGGGCCGCGGCTTCCAGTTCGAGCGTGTCGCCGAGGGCCTTCAGCTCGGGGACGTCGAGCAGTTGCAGGTCCTCGATCAGCGAGTCGCCGGCTTCCTCGCTCGTCAGGACGCGGGCGCGGCGATGCGTCCCGCGGCGTCGAACAGCCGGAAGGCGCCGGCCGCGGCCACCGTCCAGACCACCGCGGCGTTGCCGCGCAGGAACAGCAGCAGCACCAGGCCGGCGACGACGTCGAGAGCGCCCGCGGTGAGGCGGCGGGGCCGACCGGGGCCCCGCCGACGCAGCCCACGGGCCAGGTGGCGCACGCCTTCGACGAGGAAGGAGATGGCGAGGAAGATGACGAGGGCGTTGCCGCTGAGGAGCGGCGCGCCGAGGAGCAGCGTCGCCATCAGCAGCGTCACCGCGCCTTCGCGCCAGGCGGACAGACGCTCGGCGGCGGTGGGGCGCCGCTGGCCGTGCACCCACTCGAGGATGGCGCCGGCGATCAGGAACAGTCCGACCGTCGTTTCGGGGCTGGCGGCGGGGCGCAACGGCGCCAGGATGGAGAGGCCGGCGAGCACCGTCAACGTGGCCGCAATCCCACGTCGTCCGGACACTTCCCGCCAGTCGAACATGGCGCGATCCTACAGCAGAGCCATGTTCGCGTCCGGCACCGAATAGTGCTAACGTAATGGCAGGAAATCCGAGACACCGGAAAGGGGGGCCCTCATTTCTGGGCTCCCCTTTTTCATTTGGGTACTGGTGTCCAGAGTGGGAGTAGCGATGGGACGCAAGCTGTTTGTGGGGAACCTGCCGTTTCAGACGACCGAAGAGGAATTGCACGATCTCTTCAGCCAGGTCGATACGGTGGAAACGGTCACGGTGATGCGTGACCAGATGACCGGCCGCGCCCGCGGCTTTGCGTTCGTCGAGATGTCATCCGACGAGGGTGCTCAGAAGGCGATCGACCAGCTCAACAACACCCAGCTTGGCGGCCGCACGCTCGCCATCAATGAAGCGCGTCCCAAGGCGCCCCGCACCGGTGGATTCGGTGACGGTGGCGGCGGCGGCGATCGCCGTGGCGGTGGTGGTGGATACGGCGGCGGTGGCGGCGGCAATCGCCGGCGCGAGCCCCGCTGGTAGCACCGACAGTCGTCAGGCAACACGAGGAGGAACATGGCCGTACGAGGACCAATGGGCCGGGGCAAGCGCGAGCGCGAACGCGCCCGCGCCGAACGGCACAAGGAGAAGTCAGCGCGTCGCGAGGAGGCCAAGGTCCGCCGCGCGAGCGCTGGTCCCAGCGTCCGCGGGCGAGGACCCGGACATCGCCGGCATCGTGCCGGGACCGCAGGCCAATCCGTGGGGCGACGAGCTCCCGCCCGACGAGAACGAACAGGAAGAAGACGGCGGACAGGCGTAGTTTCATGGACGGGGTCGCCACCGAACAGGTAAAGTGTTCGGATGCGCGTTCACCTGGTCAATCCGAGCCATCTCGCGTTCGGAGTGGCCGTTATCACCCCTCGCTGGCTGTATGTGCTGGCCTCCGCCACACCGGCGTCCTATGGCGACCCGGTCATCACTGACGAAACGCTCGAACCCCTCGACATCGACTCCATCGCGGCAGGCGATGTCGTGGGGATCGGTATCCACAGCGGCAACGCCCTCCGCGGCTACGAAATCGGCCGCCTGCGTAAAGGCGCGCGGCGCCCACGTCGTCTTCGGCGGCATCCACGCCACCCTCTTTCCCGAAGAACCCCACGAACTCGGCGGCGCCACCACCGTCGTCAAGGGCGACGGCGACCTGGTCTGGGGCCGCGTCATCGACGCCTGCGTCCAGGGCACGCCCGGAGCGGATTTACGACGGCGGCCGGGTCGACGGCGAGCGGCTCTCGAAGGCCCGCTGGGATCTGCTGCCCCAGGATCGCTACATGTGGGCCTCGGTGCAGACCGTGCGCGGCTGCCCGAAGCACTGCTCGTTCTGCTCGGTCTGGCGCACCGACGGCCAGAAGCCACGCGTCCGCGCCACCGATGCCGTGATCGAGGAGATCGTCGAGCTGCGGCGCAAGGGCTTCCGCTTCATCGCGCTGGCCGACGACAATTTCTATCCGGTCGCGCTGAACGACCTGAAGATGGCGGATCGCCGCACCGACAAGTCGGGCTACGACCGGCTGAAGGCGATTCGCGACGAGCGCTTCGAGCTGATGTCGCGCATGGAGAAGCTGCCGCGCGACATGGTGTTCTTCACCCAGATCACGATGGAAGCCGCCGAGGACCCCGAGTTCCTCGACGCGATGCGCCGCGCCAACATCAAGGGCGCGCTCGTCGGCGTCGAGTCGGTCACGCCCGAGGGGCTGAAGGACGTCTACAAGGACTTCAACCTGCACGGCGACGAGCTGGCCGAGCGCCTGAAGGTGTTCCGCAAGCACGGCGTGCACGTGCTCGGCTCGTTCATCTTCGGCCTGCCGAGCGACACGCCCTCCACGTTCGACGCCACCGCGGCGCTGGCGCAGAAGGCCGACATCACCTTCGCGCAGTTCGTGATGCTGACGCCGTTCCCGGGCACCGTGGACTTCGAGCGCTGGGAGCGCGAGATGGCGACCGACGAGACGCGCATCCAGGGCATCCCGCTCACGCGTCACTGGCTCATCCCGCAGGCCGTGCGCCCGAAGGTCTACACGCCGCACCCGCTGATGGCGCGCGGACGAGATCCGCGACCGCACCCAGGGCGTGTGGGACGAGTTCTACAGCCTGCCGAAGATCTGGCAGCGGTCGAAGTGCGTCAAGTCGCTGAAGTCGCGGCTGGCCTTCGTGCTGGTGTCGAAGCTCTATCGGCAGATGTACGCCAACACCGGCATCGCCACCGACAGCGCGCGCGTGTCGCGCGCCGAGAAGTGGGCGCGCATGCTGGCGGCGCCGACCCGTCGCCTGTTCTCCGCGCCGCCGATGCCGGAGCTGCAGGTGCCGAACTAGGGAGTTCAGAGTTCAAGAGTTGAAAGTTGTTCAGGAACGATTCGAGGTGCCGGTTGCGAGAGCAACATGGCACCTCGAGCGTTGTACTGCGGCTTGAACTCTTGAACTCTTGAACGTTCTTTCCTACCGGAACAGTCTCCCAATCGAAATGTAGTAGCGCCACCCGCCGTCGACATCGATGCTGACGCCGCCGAAGAGGGGGCCGAGGATCGACTCGACGATGATGCCGCCACTGACGTTGTTGTTCCAGGTCTTGTCGTCGAACTGGTCGTAGACGCCGCCGGTCTCGAGCCAGCCGCCGGCCAGCACCGGGCCGCCGAGCAGCGACGGCAAGCGGCCGATCTCGTACAGGTAGCCGCCCGTCGCCTGGATGTAGTTCGGGCCGACCAGCGTCCCCGGCACGAGCGCGCCCTGGGTGAACGGCCCGCCGAGCGTGAAGTTGTACGGCTGTCCCGGTCTGGCGTCGAAGGTCGTGCCGTAGCCGCCGCCGGTGAGAATCCGGCCCATTCCTACCCGCTTGAACCACGAGGCCTTCAACTCCAGCCGCGTGAAGTCGTCGACCTCGTCGAACGGTTCCCCGATCGCCGGAATGATGTCGGCGACATCCAGGTAGCGATCGACGCGGCCGCGCAGGAACACGCCACGCGTCGGCACCATCGGGCTGTTCTGGGTGTCCACCTGCACGTCCAGCCGCACCAGCGCCTCCTTGCCGTCGCGCGTCGGCAGCAGCGGACTGCCGATGTCCAGCTTCACCTCGGTGTCGGACTGCTCGTAGCCGACGCGAATCTGTCCCTTGTTGCCGATCAGCACGCCGAAGTCAGCGCCCCAGCCCAGCCGGCTCAACTGATACTCGGCGGCGATCTCGCCGTCCTGCACGAAGTAGCGCGGGGTTTCCATCCAGAAGGCGCGCGGCGCCAGGAAGAACGGCGTCCCCCAGAGCGGGCGGAAGTTCTCGCCGGCCAGCAACTGCGTGGTGCCGACGCTGAAGTCGAAGCGGAACTCCGAGCCGCCACCGAGGAAGCCGTCAAAGGTCGCCCGCCCCGCGAGGTCGGCCGCGAACGTGGTGGTCGACAGGTTGTTCAGCTCGAAGCCCAGTTCCAGGAACGGCGGGCCCCAGCCCTTCTGCACCAGATCGATCTGCAGCCCGGTCTGGCCGTCACGCTCCACCAGCCCGTAGCGGATCGTCTCGTAGCGATCGGTGCCGTGCAGCCGGTCCATGGCCGCCTTCAGCGCCGTCAGGTCGAGCGGCTGGCCCTTGAGATCGACGATGGCATCGTCGATCAGCTTGCGCCGCGAGTCCTCGCCGCCGACGACGTCAACGAATGCCGGCGTGAAGGCAGCGCTGCGACGGCGGGCCTGCCGCGCGGCCTGCCACGCGGCGTACGTGGTCTCGTCCATCTGGTGCTTCAGCAGCGCCTCGCGATGGGCCTCGGCCGCCTCGTAGCCGCGCTGTGCCAGGGCCCGGCTGTCCTTCCAGCTCATGCCCCCGTACGGCAGGATCTTCGGCACGATCAGCAGGTCGGTTTCCTTGAGCGCGCGATTGGTGGCGCTCCGCATCATCGTGTCGATGGCCGCCCCCATCACGCTGAAGAGGGTCGGCGCGTTCTTCGCTTCCTGGGTGGCCGCTTCGGCCGCCTCGGCACCGCCGCCGACGTCGATGGCGATGACGAAATCGGCGCCCATGGCCCGCACCACATCTGCCGGGACGTTGTTCAGCGTGCCACCGTCCACGAGCAGCTGGTCGCCGAGCGCCACCGGCGGGAAGATGCCAGGCAGCGACATCGTCGCCCGCATCGCGTCCGACAGGTTGCCGGACCCCATCACCACCACTTCGGCCTTGCGGGTATCGGCCGCCACCAGCCGCATCGGCGTCGGCAGCTGATCGAAGTCGGTGACGAGGTCGTATGGGAACGTCAGGCCGTCGATGACCGAATCCACCTCGCGGCCGGAGTTGAGGCCGGTCGGTGAGATCAGCCCCCGTTTCAAGCCGAACTCGATCTGGGCCGGGAACCGGCGCGCATCCTCCTTGCGCCGCCACGTCTTGTTCTTGAAGGGGGTGTCGTTGAGGAAGACGGTGTCCCAGTCGATGTCCTCGGCGAACGTCTGCACTTCGGCTGGAGAGAGCCCGACGGCGAACGCCCCGCCGATCAGGCCGCCCATGCTGGTGCCGGCGGCCACGTCCACGGGGATGCGGTTCTCTTCGAACCATCGCAGTACGCCGATGTGGGCGAAGCCCTTGGCCGCTCCGCCTCCGAACGCGACGCCGATCTTCGGACGCCGGGCCGCACCGGTCTGGGCGGCCCCGGACGAGGGCCCCGCGCCAGCGCCGCTCGCCGAGCTCGCGGTCACCGTCGTCACTGGCAACACCGCTGCCGCCACTGCGCCGCTGACCGATTCTTGCGCGCGCGCGGGGCCCGCAGCGGCGAGCAGGCAAAGCACTGCCAGGGCAAACCGGCCGGGGCGGATGAAGGTGAGGTGAGTCATGCCTTCAATCCTGACACGGTCGAGTTGGATTGGTCACGGAGTGTCTGGGCGGCTAACCGTTCGACGGCGACGTCTGGTGAAGACGATCGCGTCCATTTGAACTTCTGAACGTCTGAACGTCGAACTGCCGCCCTAGCGGAAGATTCTTCCCACGCCGAAGTAGGTGCGCCACCGGCCGTCGAAGCCGTACGAACCGGCGACGAGCACGGGTCCGAGCAGCGTGTCCATGATCACGCCGGCACTGGCGTTGGTACGCCAGGTGGCGTCCTTCCAGTCGTTGAACGCGTCACCGTTCTCGAGCCACGCACCAGCGAAGACCGGTCCGCCCATGAAGTCCGGGAGACGGAACACCTGGTGGAGGTACCCTCCGGTGGCGGCGTAATAGTGATCGCCGCGGATCTCACCAGCGCTGTAGGCGCCCAGCCGGAACGCCGAGCCCATCGAGAACTGATTGTAGGCGAGCGGCTGGCCGTCGAATGACGTCCCCAGGCCCCCCACGACAAACACGCGCTGCTTCTCGGTGAGGCTCCAGAACCGGGTGCCCTGACCGGCCAGCTGCGTCAATCCCACGCTGGTGCGGTCGGTCGCGAAGTCTGCTGAGACATCCGGGCTGTCGAACACGTAGTTCAGCCGCACGTTGGAGTAGGTGCCCTTCGACGGCACCGCGGGGCTGTCCTGGCCGTCGAAGCGCCACACCAGTTCGCTCACGGTCTCCTTGCCCTCGAGATCGGGAAGCCCCGGGTCGCCCACCTGCACGCTGGCATCGACGCGGCCGATGTAGGCGCCAAGCCGAATGTCGCTGACCCGCCCGAGGTTGGAGCCGAGGTTGAGCCCCAGCCGCGTATACGTCTGTCCATACCGGGCGATCACGGCATCGTCCTGCGGTGAAGTCCACGGTGGACTTGCCGACCCCGGCATATGGCGCCACGAACAACGGGCTCGATCGCACCGGCTGGTAGAGCTCAATCCACGCGCGCGGGTCCGAGCCGAGCGTGCCGTCCACGCGCAGCTCCGATCCGGAGCCGAGCACGCCGAACGCCAGATAGCGCCCGGTCATGGTGATGCGGAAGTCGCTCGAGGTCGTGTTCTCGAGATTCACGCCGAGCATGAGGAACGGCGGCGCGTACGGTTTCGCGCGTCCCCGGACCAGCAGCCCGCGATCGCCCGCGTCGTTCGAGACGATGTGCCACGTGATGGTCTCGTAGCGATCGAGCCCCGAGAGCTCGGCGAGATCGAGCTGGATGGTCTCGATGTTGAAGGGCACGCCGACGTGCTTCGCCAGCAGCGCATCGAGCCGCCGCTGATCGTCGCGGCTGAAGCCTTCCACGGTGACGAACGCCGGTACCGGCAGCGTGGTGCGGCGGCGGCCCTGCCGCGACTGCTGCCACTGTTCGTACTCCGCTTCGCTCACCGCCAGCGGCAGCAGCTGGTCGCGCATCGCCTCGGCGGCCTTGTAGCCCTCGGCGATCAGCTCCGGGCTGCGGCGCCAGTCGAGCGAGCCGAACGACTTGAGCGGCACGTTGATGATCACGTCAGCGCTCGCGATCGACTTCTTGGTCGAGGCGCGCATCATCGCGTCGAGCGTCGCCCCGGCGAGGCCGAGCAGCGTGTAGCTGAGGCCCTCGGAGTCCCCCAGCTCGCCGACGTTGACGGCGACCACTCGGTCCCCGCCCATCGCCCTCACCACGTCGGCGGGGACGTTGTTCATGGCGCCGCCGTCCACCAGGACGCGGCCGTCCACCTCCACCGGCGGAAAGATCAGCGGCAGCGACATCGTCGCGCGCATCGCCTGCGCCAGCGAGCCCTGGTTCAGTACCACCTCGGTGGCGCTGACGAGATCCACGGCCACGGCCCGGAACGGCGTCGGCAGCTCGTCGAAGCTCTTGAGGTCGTAGTACGGCGCCGGCGATGCGGCCGAGCAGCAGTTCCACCTGCTCGCCGTTGTTGAGCGAGGTCGGCGGGACGATGCCGCGCTTGATGCCGAACTCGAGGCGGGAGGGATAGGCGCGCCCGTCGTTCTTGCGGCGGATGTTCTTGAAGTCGAAGCTCGAGGAGCCGAAGATCTCGTCCCAGTTGAGGCCGTTCAGCATCGCCTCCAGCTCGTCCGCATCCATGCCGCTCGCGAACGAGCCGCCAATGAGGCCGCCCATGCTGGTGCCGGCGGCCAGGTCGATCGGAATGCGGTGCTCCTCGAACCAGCGGATGACGCCGACGTGGGCGATGCCGCGGGCGCTGCCGCCGCCGAGCGCGATGCCCACGGCGGGACGGGACGCCGCGGCGTTACGGGGCGCGGGACGCTGCGCCGAGAGACCGGCATCCGGCAGTGTCTTGACGGCGCCCGCGCGCTGAATCGGTGCCGCGCAGCCGCACGCGAGCAGCGACGAGCAGAAGGACGGGGGAACAGAGGCTGACGCCCCGTGGACTGCGCATGGAATCGATGGTAGTCCACGGGGTGCAACTCTACAACGGCGGGGACGCCTGTGCGGCCGCCTACGGCGCGCTGGCCGGAGGCACGCGGCGCTTCGTGATCTGCTCGAACGCGTAGGCCAGCTCGATCAGCCGGCCCTCGCTGCAGGCCGTGCCCGTGAAGCTGACGCCGTAGGGCGCGGGCTTGGCGTTGAACCCCTCCGGGAACGGGCGGTTCGGGGGCGCGTTGGGCACCATGGCGAACGGCACAATCACCGTCGGGTAGCCCGGCTTGGCGGCAATCCCCGCGCCGCTGGCGCCCGGGAACAGCAGCGCGTCCAGCTTGTGCGCCTGCAAGGCCTCGTCGATGCCGTGCGTGGCGCCGAGGAAGATGTCCTTCTTGCGATCGGCTTCCCACTTCGCGCGGTCGCGCGCGAGGTCCACTTCATCCGAGACGTCGAGGTTCGCCTGCTGGTACTTGATCGCGCCCATGTTGGCATGGGCGCGGTTCCACTCCCGGAGTTCGGTGAGGGTCTTCACCGGCGCCTTGTCACCGAGCGACGCCAGCCAGGCGTTGAAGTCGCGCTTCATCCCGTACTTGAGCGACGACGAGCAGTTGGCGTCCTTGCCGTGGACGTCGTTGGGACCGGAGCACGTGCCCCACGCCAGGAAGTTCTTCGCGGGGTCGGGATCGACGATGCTCGGGATGTCGGCATCCACGATCTCCGCGCCCGCCTTCTTGAGGATCTCGATGGCTTCGTCCATCGCCTTGCGCTGCTCGGGGTTGAGTCCGCCGCGCGGCTCCTTCTCGCCGGGCACGGTGACCTGATCGTAGAAGTTGGCGCGGGGAATCCCGATGCGCGCGCCCTTCAGGGCGTCGGCCTTCAGGTGCACCGTGTAGTCACGATTGGGCGGCACGGGGCAGGTGGTGGTGGCGGGATCGTTCGGATCCGGCGCCGGGCTCTCGAGGGCGCCGAGCAGGATCGCGGCGTCGGTGACGTTCTTCGCCATCGGGCCGGCGGTGTCCTGGTCGGCGGTGATCGGGATGACGCCGTAGCGGCTGATCCGGCCGACGGTGGGCTTGATGCCGGCCAGCATGTTCTGGTTCGAGGGGCTGAGGATCGACCCCGACGTCTCCGAGCCGACGTTTGCCGCCCAGAAGTTCGACGCCGTGCCGGTGCCGGAGCTCGATCCGCCCGTGCCCAGCGCGGGGCGGCCATCGTCGAAGCGGGCGGGACCGCCGCCACCGGGGCCACCGGCACCGGGGCCGCGTGCCGCACGGCCGGTCGGGGTGCCAGCGGGTGCCAGCCCGCGCGGATCGCGGCGCGGATCGTAGGGATTGAACCCGTAGCCGTTGAGGCCGTTGTAGTTGCCCGGCATCCCCGCCGCCACCCAGTTGGCCAGCTCGGAGAGCTGGGTCTTGGCGATGATGATGGCCCCCGCATCGAGGAGGTTCTTCGTCAGCGTGGCGTCGTAGGGCGGCACCAGGCCGGCGAAGGCCAGCGCCCCGCCGGTGGTCGGCATGAACGAGGTGTTGATGTTGTCCTTGAGCGCGATCGGGATGCCGTGCAGCGGCCCGCGGACCTTGCCGGCGGCGCGCTCGCGATCGAGCGCGTCGGCCTGCTCCAGCGCCTGGTGGTTGACGGCGATGACTCCGTTGATGGCGTCTTCGTACATCGCGATGCGCGTCAGGTACTGCGTGACGATTTCGCGCGAGGTGGTGCGCCCCTCCTTCATCGCGGCCTGCATCTCGGGGATCGTGGCTTCCACGACCGAGAACGGGGCACGGGAGGTTTCGGGGGCCGGCGGCGCCGCGGGCGCGCAGGCGACCGTCAGACAGGCGGAAAACACGACCAGCAGGGTTCGGCTCGAGGACATTGGGGCTCCGTTCGGGAAGGCGCCGATGATATCAAACGCGCACCCTCCGCCCCTTTCGGGCGTCCTTCCTTGTTGTGACCTCTTTTCGTGCACTGCCGGGCCTTCTTGTCATCCTCATCTCATTGTTTGCCTCAACCGCCCTGGCGCAGGACACCACTGGCGTGGGCGCGATCGCCGGGCGTGTGCTGGATGCCGCGGGCGTGCCCGTGGCCGACGTCCGGATCTGCGCGCTCGACACGTCCCAGTGCGTGACCAGCGAGGCCGACGGCACGTTCCGCATCACCGGGCTGCGCGCCGGTTCGTACCGGCTGGAGGTGCTGCCGCCGCAGGGGCTGCCGTTCACCAGCGAGCCGGTGGAGGTGCGCGCCGGCCTCGATGGCACGGTCGAGGTCGATCTGCCGAAGCTGGAGCAAGTGCAGCAGTCGGTCACGGTCACGGCGCCCGCCTACACGGCGCCAGCCGAAGTGAAGAACTCGGGCTTCCTGGTCGCGCCACGCGAGGTGCTGAAGAGCGCCGGCGCCCTGCAGGACGTGTCGCGCTACGTGCAGTCGCTGCCCGGGGTCGTGATTGGCACCAACGACTTCCGCAACGACATCATCGTCCGCGGCGGCAGCCCGCTCGAGAACCTGTTCATCGTCGACAACATCGAGATCCCGAACATCAACTCGTTCGCGAACTTCGCCTCGGCGGGCGGCACGGTCAGCATCCTCGATGCCGAACTGCTGCAGGACGTCACGTTCCTCACCGGCGGCTATCCCGCGCCCTACATCAACCGCACCTCGAGCGTGCTGCAAGTGACGCAGCGCGAGGGCAATCGGCAGGAATTCGGCGGCTGGGCGACGCTCGGCTTCGCCGGCGCGGGCGCGATTCTGGAAGGGCCGATCGCCAGCGGCAAGGGATCGTGGATCGTGTCCGCGCGCCGGAGCTTCCTGGACTTCTTCACCGACGACATCGGCTTCGGCGGCGTGCCGGTGCTCTACACGCTGAACGCCAAGGCGGTGTACGACCTCACCCCACGCGACCGCCTGTGGGTGGTCAACGTGTCGGGGAAGGACAACATCCGCCTCGGCTATCAGGACGACGTGGTGCCGGAAGACGAACTGTCGACGCTCGACATCCGCTTTGACGGCTGGCGCAGCGCCACTGGTTTCAACTGGCAGCGACTGTTCGGCGCGCGCGGCGTTGGCCTGCTCGGCGTGACGCACTCGGAGGCCAAGGTCGGGCAGCGCGTCAAGGACCTGGCGGCCGATGGCGTGCCGCCCACCGGGTCCGCGGAGGAAGCGATCGCATCGAGCCCGACGGTGTTTTTCGAGGACTCGCGGGAGGGCGAGACCACGATCAAGTACGACCTCACGCTGAACGTGCCGTACGTGGACAAGATCCAGACGGGCGGCAGCTTCAAGATCTTCCGCATCGATTACGTGGCGACCTCGCCCTTCGGCAACGATACGCCGTTCTCGCCGGTGCCTGGGGTCGACCCGTTCTTCCTGAACACGGAGTTTCGCTCCTACCAGACGGGCGCCTACGTCCAGGCGACGAAGGCGATGACGAGCCGGGCCAGTGTGACGGCCGGCCTGCGGCTGGACAACTACGACTATGTCGGCGAGACGCGCCTCAGCCCGCGCCTGGGGCTGACGGTGCGGCTGGCACCGACCGTGTCGTGGAGCGCGAGCTACGGGCGCTATTTCCAGCAACCGGCGTTTCTCTTCCTGTCGGCTTTTCCCGAGAATCGGGACGTGGTGCCATGGCGCGCCGATCATTTCGTCACCGGCGTGGCCTGGGCGCCGTCCACCGATCTGCGCGCGACCGTCGAGGTCTACGGCAAGAAGTATCGCGATTATCCCGTGGCGGCCACGCTGCCGTCGGTGTCTCTGGCCAACATTGGTGACACCTTCGACGTGCGAGAGATTCTCTTCCCGCTCACGAGCGCCGGGCGCGGCGAAGTGTACGGGGTGGAGCTGTTCGTCGAGAAGCGGCTGACGTCGAAAATCTACGGCCAGACCAACCTGGCATTCTCGCGGACGCGGCATGCGGCGCTCGACGGCATCCTGCGGCCAGGGTCGTTCGACTACCCGTTCGTCTTCAACGTCACGGGTGGCTACCGCCTGACGTCCAAGTGGGAGCTCTCCACCCGCGTGGCGGTGCTCGGCGGCCGCCCCTACACACCCTACGACGAAGAGGTGTCGGCGGCACAGTACCGCGGCGTCTACGATCTGACGCGGGTGAACGGCGAGCGCGGCCCCGCCTACGCGCGGTTCGACGTGCGGGTGGACCGCACGTTAACGGTGGGCGGCCAGCCGCTCAATCTCTTCTTCGGCGTGCAGAACCTGACGAACCGCCGCAACTTCGGCGGCTACGTCTGGAATCGGCGCACCAACTCGCTCGACTTCAACGAGCAGCAAGGGCTGTTTCCGATTCTCGGGTTCGATTGGAAGTTCTAGAGGGCCGCGCGCTTCGCGCTCGGTAGGGAAACAGGGCCTCGCCCTTCGGGCTCGGTAGGGCCCGCGCTGACGCGCGGGTAGGAACGCCAGGCCGCGCTTCGCGCGGTAGGGACGGATGGGCCTCGCGCTGCACTTGAACCCACGGCGCAGCCGCCTACGCTTCGCGTGAGCGAAGCGCCTCTTCTCCTACGCACCGCAGGCGCGCCAACGCTCCGCGGCAGCGGAGCGCCCTTCGTTCCCACGCGCCGCAGGCGCGCCCTATCCGCGGGCAACCAGAATCGGCGCGGTGAGTGACGACAGCGACTCGCGCTGACGGCCCTGGTCGTCGAAGTTCTCGGGCGCCAGCCAGTGCTGATAGGCGGCGTCGAGCGCGGGCCATTCCTTGTCGATGCAGGCATACCACGCGGTATCGCGGCTCCGTCCCTTGGTGACAATGGCCTGGCGGAAGATGCCTTCATAGGAGAAGCCGAGCCGCTGCGCGGCGCGGCGTGACGGGGCGTTCAGGGCGTCGCATTTCCACTCGTAGCGGCGGTAGCCGAGCTCGAACACCCGGCGCATCATCAGATACATCGCTTCGGTCGCGGCCGGAGTGTGCTGCAGCAGCGGCGAGAAGTGGATGTGCCCGACCTCGATGACGCCCATCGCCGGCGTGATTCGCAGGTAGGCCGCGACACCGGCGGGGACGCCCGCCTGTCCCGCATCCGCCGACCCGTCGTGCACCGTCACGGCATAGAATTGCGGGTCGCTGCTGGCGCTCGATTGCGTGACCCACTGGTCGAATGACTCGAAGTCGCTGTACGGCCCAACCGCCAGATAGGTCCAGTTCCGGCCATCGGCATCCCGTTGGTAGGCGTCCCAGAGGGCCGGTGCCTCGGCGCGCGTGAGCGGCTGCACCGAGCAGTAGCGCCCGTGAACCGCGTTCTTCGGAGGCTCGGGCGGCGCCGTCCATCCGGGCAGGCTCTCGCCGATGGGTTGGCCGAACTCGTTGAGCCGAACGGTGTCTGACATCCGCACACTCTAGCAGGGCGCGCTCCTTGGCGCGCCTGCGGCGCGTAGGTGACGAGGCGCTTCGCTGACGCGAAGCGTGGGCACACCTCACGGTGCGTAGGGACTCCTCCTACCCGCGCGCAGCTCGGCCTTGAAGGCTCGGCCCTGCGACAACCTTCCCCCGCGGCGCGCCGTCGAATCCGCATGATGATCCGCTTCGCGTTCCGGCGCCTGGCCGAACGGCCCGGCTTTGCATTGGTCGCGATCGGCACCCTGGCACTGGGCATCGGTGTCAACGCCGCGATCTTCAGCCTGGTCCAGGCCGTCCTGTTGCGGCCCCTGCCGTACGCAGCACCCGAGGCGCTCGTCCGCGTCCTCGGGTTCGACAGCGATGACAACGAAGTGGGCAACCTCGCCCCGGGCGATTTCCTGGATTTCGAGCGCGAAACCCGCGCGTTCGCCTCGATGGGCGCGCACGGCTATGTCGGGTCGTTCACCGTCGCCGGCACGGCGGGCGACGCCGAGCGCGTCGGCGGTGTGAACGTCACGCATGGATTCTTCCCGACCCTGGGGGTGGCCCCGGCACTGGGCCGGACCATCGGCGAGCAGGACGACCAGCCCGACGCTCCGCCGGCGGTGCTGCTGAGCGACGGCTTCTGGCATCGCCGATTCGGCGGGAACCCGGCGGTGCTGGGCACCCAGATTCTCCTGAACGCACGCCCCGCGATCATCATCGGCGTCCTGCCGGCCTCGTATCGGCACGTCGAGGTCAACCCCGATCGGTCGGCGGACGTGTTCGTCCCGTATGGCTTCAACGCCGCCTCACCGAACCGGGGCGGGCACTTCATCCGCGCCGTCGGCCGCCTGGCGCCAGGTGCGGTCATCGAAACCGCCCGCGCCGAGCTCGACACCATCGCCGCCCGCCTCGAGCAGCAGTTCCCGGCCAGCAACCACGGCCAGGGCGTGCGTTTGCTGCCCCTGCACGAAGCCACCGTCAGCGACGCGCGGCAGAGCCTGATACTGCTCTCGGCGGCGGTGGGCCTCGTGTTGCTGACCGCCTGCGCCAACCTGGCGAACCTGCTGCTCGCCGCCGGCGCCTCGCGCCAGCGCGAGTTCGCCGTCCGCACGGCGCTTGGTGCGTCGCGCGCCCGCCTCGTCGCGCAGCTCCTCACCGAGAGCTTCGTCGTCAGCGCGCTTGGCGCCCTTGCCGGCCTTGGCATTGGCTGGTGGGCGACCTCGGCATTCGGCGTCGTCGGCGCCGAGGCGATGCCGAGGGCCGCCGATGCCGGCATGGACGCCGGCGTGCTCGCGTTCGTGGCAGCGGTGGCGGCCGGTTCCGCGCTCGTCTTCGGCCTGATCCCGGCGTTGCAGCTGTCGCAGGAGGCCCTGCACGACACGTTGAAGGAAGGTGGACGTCAACCAACCGGCCTGGTCCGTCGTGGCGCTCGCCAGGCGTTCATCGCCGTCCAGGTTTCGCTGGCGGTGATTCTGCTCGTCGGCGCCACCCTCCTCTTGCGCAGCATGTGGGCCCTGCAACAGGTCCCCACCGGATTCTCGTCGGCCTCGGTGGTGGCCATGGACGTGTCACTGCCGGTGGCCACCTACGCCGAGGGCGAGCAGATCCCGTTCTACGAACGGCTGCAGGCGCGAATCGAAACGTTGCCGGGCGTGATCGCCACCGGCGCGGTCAACATCCTCCCGCTCAGCGGCAGCTATGACAGCCGCGGCGTGCAGATCGAGGATCATCCACGGCCGGACGGACAGGGTGAGGCGCCGCAGGCACGCTCGGTCACCCCTGGATACTTCAAGGCCATGGGCATCCCGCTGGTCCGCGGCCGGCTGTTCGAGCCTCGAGACGTGGAAGGAGCGCCGCGCGTGGTGCTGATCAGTGAAGCGATGGCGCGCCGCTATTGGCCCGGCGAAGACCCTGTGGGCCGCCGCATCACGTTCAACAGCGGCATCCCGCGCGAGCGGCAGCAGACCGTAGGCGGGCCCGGCTCCCGCGAGGTGGTCGGCATCGTCGGCGACGTCCGGCATCTGGGGCTCGACGAGGACCACGTCCCGATGTTCTACACGCCACATGCCCAGCAGCCGTCGTACCACACGATGACGTTGGTGGCCCGGACCGCTGGACCGGCCGACGGGCTCCCCGGAATGGCACGGGCACAATTGAAGGAGATGGATCCGTCCGTACCGCTCTACCAGGCGCGTTCGCTGGAACAGGTACTGTCGCGCGCGGTGGCGGAGCCGCGTCTGCGCGCCGGGCTGATCGGCCTCTTCGCCCTCCTTGCCTGCCTGCTCGCCAGCCTCGGCGTCTACGGCGTCGTCAGCTATTTGGTCGCCCAGCGCACCCACGAGATTGGCGTGCGCCTGTCGCTCGGAGCCTCATCGGGCGACGTGGTGCGGCTCGTGGTGGGCGAGGGCATCCGGCCGGTGGTGGCCGGTCTGGCGGGTGGCGCGGCGGGCGCATGGGGCCTCAGCCGCGCGCTCGAGTCCGTTCTCTTCGGCGTGTCCGGCAGCGATCCGCTCAGCTACCTGCTGGCGGTGTCGCTGCTGGCGGCCGCCGCACTGGCCGCGACGCTTGCCCCTGCCCGTCGCGCCCTTCGCATCGATCCGATCACCGCGCTGAATCCGCAGCCTTGAGGGCCGGCGAGGGCCAGGGCGCTATCGGTTGCCGGTTGCCGGTTGCCGTTATTTGCGGACCCCCCACTTCCCGGTGCCGACGGCGGCGATGTAGAGGAAGACGAAGCAGAACATCACCGCCAGCTCGCCGCCGTTCTGCACCGGCCACAAGCCCCTCGGCGCGTGCGCCTGGAAGTAGGCCACGGCCATCTGCCCGCTCGCGAGAAAGGCCCAGATGCTGGTGAAGAATCCCACCGCGATCGACAGGCCGCCCACGAATTCGATGATGCCGGCCAGTCCCATCTGCGACATCAGGTTCACGGGGCCAGGCCCTCCGAGCACGCCGAATAGCTTCTGTGCGCCGTGAACCGCGAACAGCAGTCCAGAAACGATGCGGAGGAGGGCGTAGAAGGTGGTCTTGTAGCGGCCGAGTAGGGATTCCATCCCCAATCGTACCATCCGACGATTAGCGCATCGGGCCGGCGAGGCGCTTCATGGCCTTCCGGAAATCGTGCGGCGGGCGGGCCTCCACCTCGATGTGGTGCCCGAGCAGCGGATGCGGAAACGCCAGTCGCCACGCGTGCAGCAGCGGGCGATCGGTGGATCGTGCGCTGTCGTGCTTGGGGCCGTAGACACGGTCGCCCATCACCGGATTGCCGATTGACGCCATGTGAATCCGGATCTGGTGCTGCCGCCCGGTCTCGAGCGTCAGCTCCACGAGCGCCGCGCGCGAGCCGTAGTGATCGAGTACGCGGTAGTGGGTGCAGGCATCCAGCAGCTCGGTCCCCCAGGTGGCGTCACGACGCCCGTCGCGATACTCGGACGCCACCGGCCGGTCGATGGTGCCTTCGTCGTACTCCGGGATGCCGTCGACGATCGCCAGGTAGGTGCGATCGAACTCGTGGGACTTGAACATCAGCCGCCCGGCGCGGTGCGCGGCCGGGCTGAGCGCCACGGCCAGCGCGCCCGAGGTGCCGCGATCCAGCCGGTGCAGCATGCCCGCATACGCCTGGCGTCCGCGCTTGTGCTTGGCGTACTCCTTCACGCGCCCGAGCAGCGTGTCTTCGTGGTCGGCCCGCCCTGGCGCCGACGGAATGGTGAGCAGCCCCGCGGGCTTGTTGACGACGAGGAGGTCGCGCTCGGCGTGCAGGATGTCGAGCCGTGTCTTCTGGCGCTCGGATCGGGTGGACGTCACTGGCGAAGGTGCTGCTGGAGTTGTGTGAGCATGTCGATGATCCTGCGCGCGTTCTCGGGGCCCATGCGCAGGAGCTGCTTCTGCGCCGGGTCGAGCGATTCCAGCGCGGGGTCGGCAAACACCCACCTCGCGCCGCTGCCCTCGTTGAGCCGGATGGGCGTCGTCGGAATCGGGGTGTTGATCAGCACCTCGAGCGCCTGCTGCACCGCCACGTCAACTTCGGCGTTGGTCCGGCCGAGGCTCGTGTACGCCTCGCTCAACCGCGGCCGGATCGTGCGATAGACGGTCGCCGCCGCTGACGGGTCGATGCTCGCCACGGTCTCGGCGATGCCGTCGTAGCGATGATAGCTGGCGGGGTCGATGGTCCGCGTGAAGCCGCGACCCTCGACCTTGAATGCCGACCCGGGCGCCAGCACCTTGAGATCCGCGGCAGGCGAGCCACCCCGTGACACCCGGTCGATCGCGACCGCCATCTGCTGGATCAGCCCATCGGTGGCGAGCCACCGCGCCAGCTCCGGCCGCGATGAGAGCGCCCCGAGCAGTCCGCGCAGGAACGGATCCATGGCCTCGATCGGCGGGAGGGGAGCGGCGGCCGGTGCGACCTCGCCGGGCGCCGCCGGTGCCGTGGCCGTCGGTGCCGCGGCTGGCGCCTCGCCGTCACCGCCACGCAGCGTCCACCAGCGCGCGAAAGCGCCACCGGCTATCGCCACCACGATCGCACCGCCAATCAACCACTTCCGCACCGAGTCCGGCGCGCGCGGCGGCGGTGGTGGCGTCACGCCATCACGGTCCAGCTCCAGCTCCAGATCGGCGCCCATGCAGCCAGCCTACACCGGTCCTTATCGCGGTATTGCCATTTCTCATGTGCAATCCGCATTGACACTATTGTGACAACGCGTTACATTCCGCCGCACATATCGCGCAGGTCCGGGTGAAAGCCCACTTCATACCCAGCCCTTGCCTGCGTGCTCGAGAAGTTGTCGCAATCATTCCCGTTCGGTTGTTTGACCAGCAGGAGGCGCGATGACGACAGGCAAGGGGAGACAGGGTAGAAGTGTGTTCGCAAGAGCGTGCCTGGCCGGGCTGCTCATGGTACTGGCGCCGGGCCTGGCTTACGCGCAGAGTGCCATCGTCGGCACCGTGAAGGACACCTCGGGTGCAGTCCTTCCCGGCGTGACGGTCGAAGCCGCGAGCGATGTGCTCATCGAAAAAGTGAAGTCGGCGACCACCGACGGCGACGGCTCCTATCGAATTTCCGATCTTCGACCCGGCACCTACGTCGTGTCGTTCGTCATGCCCGGGTTCAACACCTTCCGGCGTGAGGTGCGCATCGCGGCGGAGTTCACCGCGACGATCAACGCGGACCTCGCCGTCGGCTCGCTCGAGGAGACGGTCACGGTCACCGGCGCCTCGCCGGTCGTGGACGTGACCACCGCCACCAAGACACAGACCATGGATCGCGAGTCCATCGACGTCATCCCGACGGGCCGCAGCATCCAGGGCATGGCGCAGCTGGTGGTCGGCATCAACCTCAGCCTCCCGGACACTGGCGGCGCCCGGGCGATGCAGCAGACCTACATGAACACGCGCGGCATGACCGCCGCCAACGTCACCACGCTGGTGGACGGCATGATGGTCAACGGTCTCCAGGCCGACGGCGCCATCCAGAGCTACTTCAACGACGCGATGAACCAGGAGGTCAGCTACCAGACCGCCGGAATCGGCGCGGAGACGTCGGCGGGCGGCATCCGGCTCAACATGATCCCTCGCGAAGGCGGCAACCGCTTCAACGGCGACTTCAAGATGGCGCTCCGCCCTGGCGCATGGCAGTCGAGCAACCTCACCGACCGGCACAAGGAGCGGGGGCTGACCGCGGGCAACGCCACCGACCGCATCGTCGACTACACCTTCGCGCTGGGCGGCCCGATCAAGAAGGACACGTTGTGGTTCTTCACCTCGTTCCGCTACTTCTCGGTGAACAACTTCATCGCCAACACATTCTTCGACGATGGCAGTCAGGGCGTGGACGACCAGTTCATCAGGAGCGGTCTCGCGCGCCTGACCTGGCAGGTGAGCCCGCGGAACAAGATCTCGGGCTACTTCGACGAGATCGACAAGTACCGCGGCCACGACATGCAGAGCCGCGTGGACCCGGAAACCGCGTCGTGGCAGTGGTTCTCGCCCGCGTACCACACGACCGCCGTCAAGTGGAGTTCCCCGGTGACCAGCCAGCTGTTCCTGGAGGCCGGATGGTCGAGCAACCTGGAGTACTACACCAACAGCTACCAGGACGGCGTCGAAGAGCCGAGATTCACGCCCGCGTGGTACGCGAAGGCCTCACGCAACGATCTGGACCTGGGCGACATCAACGTCGCGCCGACCTCTCGCCTCACCGAGAGCCCGGCCCGGTATGCCGTGTCTGGAACCGGCACCTATGTGACCGGCCCGCACACGCTCAAGGCCGGCATGCAGATGACGTGGGGCAGCTATACGCACTCACGCGACGCCAATGCGGATCTCGTCCAGCAGTACCGCAGCTCGACGACGGGCATCCCCTTCACCGTGCCTGATAGCGTGCTCATCCGCAACACGCCGCTCGTCTACGGCGAGCGCCTCAACTACGACCTCGGGTTCTTCGTGCAGGACTCCTGGGCGATCAAGCGCCTGACGGTCAACGCCGGAATCCGCTACGAGAAGATCAAGGCACAGGTGCTGGCGGCCGAGTCGCCGGCCGGGCGGTTCGTCCCCGCCCGCCAGTTCGAAGCCATCGAGAACCTGCCGAACTGGAACGACTGGGCCCCGCGCCTGGCGATCGTCTACGACCTGTTCGGTAACGGCAAGACGGCGGTCAAGGCCTCGGTGAACCGCTACAACCTGGCCCGCACCACCGGCGTGGCCTCGGCCTACAACCCGTTGCTGTCGCAGACCGCCACGCTGCAGTGGCGCGACGTCAATGGCGACGACATCGCCCAGGGCGAGCGCGGCTGCACGGGCTATCCGACCGCCGGGTGCGAGATCAACTTCGCGGCCCTGTCGTCGAACTTCGGCATCGCCGCGCTCGCCGAGTACGGCAACTACCCCCGCACCTGGAACCTCGAGACCGGGGTCGAACTCGAGCAGGAACTGCTGCCGAACCTGTCGGTCTCGGGCGCCTATTACAAGGGCTCATTCAAGAATCTCACCGTGAGCATCAACCAGAGCTGGTCGCTCGCCGACTACACGCCCTACACGCTCTACAACCCCGAGACCGGCGCGCCCTTCACGGCTTACGCGCGCAGCGCGGCCGCGCAGGCGCGGCCGACCCGGAACCTCGACACCTACGACCCCGAGCGCGAAGCGGCAGTACGACTCGTTCGCGTTCCAGTTCCGCGCCCGGCCCGGCGGAGGCTCCCAGATCTTCGGCGGCGTCTCGATCGAGCGCCAGCGCGACGCCTTCTGCACGGCGCCCGACGATCCGAACAAGGTCTCCGGGACGGCGGGCGTCTACAACACCGATCAGTGGTGCGACGACTTCGCGCATGGCCAGACGCCCTACCGCAAGAACTACAAGCTGGCGGGCTCGCTGCCCCCGTACTGGGGCTTCACGATCAGCGCCGCCTTCCAGAGCAACGAGCCGCTCACCGCCAGCCGCCGGATGACGGCCACCCGCGGTGCCACCCGCTACCCGGCGAACTGCCCGTCGCCGTGCCCGGCCGGGGAGATCATCATGCCGACGACCGTCTTCGCCCAGCCGACGCTCACCTTCAACCTCGTGCCCGAGAGCGCGGTCTTCGTCGAGCGCATCACGCAGCTCGACTTCAAGGTATCGCGCACCTTCAAGTTCGGCCGCATGAGCGTCATCCCCACGTTCGAGGTGTTCAACGTGAACAACTCCGACGCGATCATCAGCTACATCACGACCAACGCGCTCAGCTCCGCGTATCTGGCGCCCAACAGCATCATGCAGGGCCGTCTCTACGGTCTCGGAGCCATGGTGCGCTGGTAAGTCCCGCAGCCGGGCGGGTCCTGACGCCCGCCCGCCTCCACCTCCTCGTGTACCCGGGGGCCGCCGCGCCTGCTGCCTCCGGGTTTTTTCCCGGTCGCTCTTTGATGCCGCTATCGTCGTCGCCTTGCGCCGTCCCGCACGGCGCTTCAGGAGGAGCCGCATGCACCCGACGTGTCTGGAATCGCAGTCGTCCTGCTGTTCGCGCTGCTGCGCGCCGATCACGGCTGCCGCACAAAGCAGTTTCACCGGCGTCGTCCGCGACACCAGCGGCGCGGTCCTGCCGGGTGTCACCGTCGAGGCTCAGAGCCCGGTCCTGATCGAGGGCACCAAGAGCGCCATCACCGACGTTCCGGCGTCTACCGCATCGTCGACCTGCGACCGGGCACCTACACCATCACGTTCACGCTGCCTGGCTTCAAGACCGCCCGGTTCGAGGCGCGTGGAACTGCGCGACCGACTTCACCGCCACCTTCAACGCCAACCTCGAGGTCGGCGCGCTCGAGGAATCGGTGACCGTCACCGGCGCCTCGCCGGTGGTGGACGTGTCGAGCAATGCCAAGGTCGAGGTGCTCACCCGCGAAGTGCTGGACCAGGTGCCGACCGGGCCGCAACATCCAGGCCTATGCGCAGCTGGTGAGCGGCGTCACGCTGAACGTGCCCGATGTGGGCGGCTCGCGCGGCATGCAGCAGACCTACATGTCCACCCGCGGCCTCACCTCCGCCAACAACATCGTCACGGTCGATGGCCTGATGGTGAACGGCCTGGATGGTGACGGCGCGGTGCAGCAGTACTTCAACCAGGCGATGGTCCAGGAGATGAGCTACCAGACCAGCGGCGCCGGCGCCGACGTGTCGCCCGGCGGCGTGCGCATGGCGATCGTCGCCAGGGACGGCGGCAACCAGTTCAACGGCTCGTTCTTCGCCGGCTAGACGCAGGGCTCGTGGCTGGCCAACAACCTGGACGACGACCTGATCAGCCGCGGCCTGCGCGCCGCGGGCGGCATCGATCGCATCTACGACTTCAACGTCGGCGTCGGCGGGCCGATCAAGCGGGACAAGCTGTGGTTCTTCGCCTCGGCGCGGGCGTGGTCGGTGGACGCGCCGATCGCCAACACGTTCTACACGCCGGAGAACGTGCCCTACCCGCAGGGCTTCGCGCAGTGCCAGTCGCGGCGCCGCCAGCTGCGAGCAGGGCATCGACGACCAGAGCATCGAGAGCGCGCTGCTGCGGCTCACCTGGCAGGTCAGCCCGAAGCACAAGATCTCCGCCTACTACGACGAGATCAACAAGTACCGCGGTCATGGCATGAACGCGGGCGACGATCCGCGGACGGCGTCGCAGATCTGGACGTCGCCGCGCTACAACTCCGCGGCGCTGAAGTACACCGGCACGCTCAGCAGCAGCCTGCTGGCCGAGGCCGGCTACTCGTTCAACTACGAGGAGTACGTCATCACCAACCAGGACGGCGTGAACAAGACGGCCTTCACGCCGGAATGGTACGCGGGCGCCAGCCGCCGCGACGCCGACCTCGTCACGCTGCGCAGCGGACTGGCCAACTGGGGCGGCCGCTACCCCGATCGCTTCGCGACGGCGGGCGCGCTGTCGTACGTGACCGGCGCGCACACCTTCAAGACCGGCATCCAGTACACCTGGGGCCCGTACATCAACACGCGTGAGACCAATGCCGATCTGCAGCAGGTGTATCGCACCGGGGTGCCCGTTCCAGGTGACGGTGTACAACACGCCGCTGCGCTACAAGGACAGCCTGGTCGCCGACATCGGCCTCTACGCGCAGGACACCTGGACGCTCAACCGTCTGACCATCAATGCCGGCTTGCGCTGGGAGTACATGGACGCGGAGGTGTCGGCGTCCACGTCGGGGCAGGGCCGCTTCGTCCCGGAGCGAACCTTCGACGCGATTCCGATGCCCGTCTGGAAGGACTTCGCGCCCCGCCTCGGCGTGGTCTACGACCTGTTCGGCAACGCCAAGACGGCGCTCAAGTTCGGCGTTCAACCGCTACAACGAGTCGCGGACCACGCAGTTCGCGGGCCGCTACAACCCGCTCACGCTGCACGAGCGCGAACCTGAGCTGGACCGACCTGAACGGCAACGACGTCGCCGATGGCGCAGCCGGGCTGCACCTACCTGACGCCCGGCTGCGAGATCAACTTCGCGCAGCTGCCGCGCAACTTCGGCATCCGCTCGCTGAACACCGTGGACCCGGACTTCCAGCGCACCCACAACTGGGAGACCACGGCCGGCATCCAGCACGAGCTGTTCCCGCGGGTGTCGGTGTCGGCCACCTACTACCGCCGCACGTTCAGCGACCTGCGGGTCACCGACAACCTGCTGCGCACGAAGGACGACTACATCCCGATCAGCGTGGTCAACCCGCTCGACGGCTCGGTGTTCAACATCTACACCGTCAACCCGGCGGTGCAGTCGCTGGTCGACAACTTCGACACCAACGCCACGGACGGCTTCGAGCAGACCTACAACGGCGTCGACCTCACCTTCAACGCCCGGCTGCCGGGCGGCGGCTCGATGTTCGGCGGCTTCACCACCGAGCGGACCACGCGCGTGGTGTGCGGCGAGCCCGACGACCCGAACATGCTGCGTTACTGCGACGACGCCGACAACGACATCCCGTGGCGACCGCAGATGAAGGTGTCGGGCACCTATCCGCTGTTCTGGGGCATCCAGATCAGCGGCGCCTTCCAGAGCCTCGCCGGCCGCGCGCTCGGCGGCTACATCACGACGCCGGTGAACAAGATCAGCGGCCCCGGCTACGGCGACGTCGGCAGCCCGGCCGGCACCTCGTGGCTCATCACGCGCACCACCCGCTACGCCGGCACGACTGCAGCGCGCCCTGCGTGCCGGGCGGGCTGGTGGCGCCGAACCTGACCGAGGCCTCGCTGACGGTGCCGCTGGTGGCGCCGGGCACCGAGTTCCTGCGATCGGCATGCACGCAGTTCGACCTGTAGCTTCGCCAAATGGTTCGGCCTCGGCGGCTCACGGCGGCTTCCAGGGCCAGCTCGACATCTTCAACGTGTTCAACGCCAACCCGGTGCTCGGCGTGCAGTCGGTGAACTACGGCACGGCCGACCTACAACCAGCCGAACAGCATCCTGAACGGCCGCACCTTCCGCAGTCGGCGCGCAGCTTCGCTGGTAGAGCGCAGGCGTCGTCGCCCGGCGTGAGACGCCGACGGGCGCCGATCGCCGTGTTATCCCGGGAGCGGGCTTCGCGCCTGCCGCTCCCGGGTTTTTTCTGATCTGGCGATCTGGCGATGTGGTGAATCTGGCGATCGTTGATCTGGTGATCGTGGCGATCGGTCGGAAGATCCGAGTGATCGCGGGATCTATCTCTTGATCTGGGACCGCCGAGCGCCTGGCGGGCGGTGGCGAGGTTGCGCTGGGCGTCGGGGAAGTCCGGCTTGATCGCGAGGGCGCGCTCGAACAGGCTGGCGGCTTCGCGAAGCTGGCCCTGCGAGGCGAGCGCGATGCCCGAGGTTGTTCAGGGTCTCGGCCGACTGCGGGTCCGCCGCGAGCGAGGCGCGCAACTGCGTCGCGGCCTCCTCGAAGCGGCCGGCTTCGATCAGCAGGCTGCCCAGGTCGTAGGTGGCCCGCGGGTCGTTCGGGTCGAGCGCCACCGCGCGTTCGAACGCCGCCAGCGCCTCGTCGCCCCGCCCCATCGACGCCAGCACGTTGCCCAGGTTCCGGTGCGCCAGCACCGAGGTCGGCTCCGCGGCAATCGCCGCGCGGAACTCCGCCGCCGCCTCGGCGTACTGCCCCTTCGACGCCAGCGCCATCCCAGGTTGTTGTGCGCGCCGGCCGAGCCCTGACCGCCACTCGCCTCGCGCCCGCCGGCCAGCGCCGCGCGCAGGTGACCGGCGGCCTCGTCGGCGCGGTTCTGCTCCAGCAGCGCGTTGGCGAGGTTGAAGTGGAGATCGGGGTAGGCGTCCCGCAGTTTCAGGCCCTCCTGATACGCCGCAATCGCATCGTCCACCCGCCCCTGCGCGCGCAGCGTGACGCCGAGATTGTTGTAGGCGGGGGCGTAGTCGGGCTGCAGCGCCGCGGCTTTCCGGTAGTGCGTCGACGGCTTCGTCGTAGCGAGAGGCTTCGTGCAGCGCGGTGCCCAGGTTCGTCTCCGTGATCGCGCGCATGCGCGTGGACGAGAGCATCGGCCAGTTCACGGCGAGCGCGACGATCGCGACGACGGCGCCAAGGCGGGCGCGCCGCGCCGGAGATGGCGGCGGCGAACAGCCGCGGCGCGAGGACGAGGCCGTTGGCTGCCAGCAGCAGGAGGAACGGCACCAGCGGAAAGCGATAGCGCGCGAACACATAGAACAGGACGACGCTCGCCGCGTAGGCGGCGAGCAGCGCGAAGAAGGGCCACAGCCGCCGGCGATCGGGCCACGCGCCGATCAGGCCGACCAGCGCCAGGGGCACGACGACGCCGAAGTGGCCGACCACGCCCAGGACGCGCAGGACGGGTGAGATCTCTTCGTAGCTCTCCTGGCTCTCCGTGTCCAGCATCTCGCTGCGGTTCCAGAGCAGCGCGATCTTGCGGCCGACCAGGGCCAGCCAGTCGCCCGGCTGACTCGTGATGAAGGCCAGGGCCTGTTCGGTCCAGTAGGACGACACCTCGCCGGGCGTGAGCGATCGCTGACGCGCGCGTTCGGCCAGCTCCGTCGCGTCCTGCCGTTCGAACTCCGGAGCGCCCCGTCCGGGCCGGAGCGACATGTAGGTGCCATCCGCGGCCGGATTGTTCCCGATGTAGAAGTTCGGGCCGAACTGCGAGGTGGTGAGATAGAAGCCTCCGGTGACGGCGTAGTTGCGACCGGCGACCGGCAGCAGGAGCAGCGCCAGACCGAGGGCAAAGGCCAGTGGCGGGAGCCCCCGCGATCCGGAATCCGGGATTGTCGATCCGGCCGGTTGTTTCCCAGCCCACGTTTTCCCACCGAATCCGGCGGCCAGGCTCCAGACGGCGGCGACGGCCACCAGCGCGAGGGCGTTCTCGCGGGTCAGGCTGAGGGCGCCCATCGCCGCACCCAGGCCCAGCCACAGCGGCGCGCTCCGGGGCCGGTCGACCAGGCGGCTGACCACCCAGATCGACAGGCAGATGAAGAAGACGTCGAGCACCGACTTCTGGAGCAGGCGCGTCGAAGAAGATGGCCGGCGCGTACAGGGCCAGGGCGAGACCGGCCACCAGTCCCACGCGGCGCGAGAACAGCCGTTCGCCGGCGGAGGCCAGCAGGACGACGGCGGCCGAGCCAACCACCGCCTGGATCAGGCGAACCATGAGCAGATCGCGTCCGAACACGGCGTAGAGGCCGCCCAGGAAATAGGGGTAGAGCGGGGCCTGGTAGAAGACGTCGGCGCCGATCCAGTCACCGGCGGCGAGGCGCTGGGCCCACAGGTCGTACGACCGGGCATCGCCCATCAATACGGTGAAAAAGGCGGAGTCGCGGATGGCCCAGAGATGCAGCAGTCGCACCGCCATTGCGACGACGAAGAGGGCGGCGCCCGTCATGATGAAACATCGTAACCGGCGGGCGCGCCCGTGCGTTTCCCGAATCCATGAGGTCATGCGCCTCTGGCGTGGCGTGAATGTTGCAAGGCGCATGGCGCAAGTTTGTTTGACTCTCTTGCACGACATGCGTAGTCTGTGCCAGTTCAGCCGGTGTGTAGGGGGGCGCGTGGCGGCGCCTCTGGCAATCCTCTACCCGGCATTTGTTGTTGGCAAGTATCAGGAGGCGCGAATGACAGTGAAACGCAGCATTCTTGCTGTGACGTTTGCGTTGGCGTGTATCGCCGCGCTGCCGTCCGCGGCATGGGCACAGAGTGTCATTACTGGAATCGTCCGAGACACCTCTGGCGCCGTGATGCCGGGTGTGACCGTGGAAGCCGCGAGCCCCGCCCTCATCGAAGGCGTGCGCACCGCGGTCACCGACAGCAACGGCGCCTACCGCATCGTCGACCTGCGACCCGGCGTCTACACCCTCAAGTACGAGCTCACCGGGTTCAACACCCAGATTCGCGAAGGCTTCGAGCTGGCCGCGAACTTCGTGGCCACGGTCAACATCGACCTGACGGTCGGCACGCTGCAGGAAAGCGTGACGGTCTCGGGCGCGTCGCCGGTGGTCGACGTGCAGAGCAACGCCAAGCAGCAGGTGCTGACGCGCGACGTGCTGAGCGCGGTTCCCACCTCCGGCACGATTCAGGGCCTGGGCCAGCTGGTGGTCGGCGTGACGCTGAACGTGCCCGACGTCGGCGGCTCGCGCGCGATGCAGCAGACCTACTTCGCCGTGCGCGGCCAGGGCGGCGCGCAGACGGTGGTGCTGGTCGACGGCATGATGACCAACGGCCTGATGGGCGACGGCGCCGTGCAGGCGTACCACAACGAGTCGATGACGCAGGAAGCCGTGTACCAGACGGCCGGCGGCAACGCCGAGACGCTGACCGGCGGCGTCAACATGAACCTGATCCCGAAGGACGGCGGCAACCAGTTCCGCGGCGGGTTCAAGGCCTTCAAGTCGCCCTCTTCGTGGCAGGGTGACAACCTCACCGACGATCTGCGCGCCCTGGGCGTCAGCGCCGTGGACAAGATCGACAACTTCTACGAGATGGAACTTCGAGCAGGGCGGTCCGATCGTCAAGAACAAGCTGTGGTTCTTCGGCGCGTTCCGCAAGGCCAAGTACGACCGGCCGATCGCGAACACCTTCTACACGCCGGAAGGCGTGCCGTTCCCGGTGGGCTACGCCGCCTGCGCCAGCGGCGCGATCAGCTGCGAGCAGGGCATCTCGGACGAGAAGATGGACAACCCCGTCCTCCGTCTGACCTGGCAGGTGTCGGATCGCAACAAGATCGCCGCCTACGCCGACCGCGCGCTGCGCCTGCGCGGCCACGCGATGGGCTCGCTGACCGACCCGCGCACCGCGTCGGTGATCTGGAACACGCCGACTTTCGGCACCGGGTCGCTGAAGTACACGTCGACGATCTCGTCCAAGCTGCTGCTCGAGACCGGCTTCTCGTTCAATCGCGAACGCTACGACAACCTGTATCAGCCCGGCATCCTCGCCGAACGCAACACGCCCGCCTGGTACCAGAACGTCCGCCGCAACGACACCAGCACGGGCCTGCTGTGGGGCGCCTCGGGCGCGCAGCTCGGCAACTACCCGGATCGCTACAACGTCCAGGGCGCGCTCTCGTACGTGACCGGCACGCACAACATCAAGTTCGGCGGCGCCTACCAGTGGGGCATCTATCCCCGCTACAACAACGCCAACGCCGACCTCTACCAGACCTACAACAACGGCGTGCCGTTCCAGGTCACGGTGCTCAACACCCCCCTGCGCGTGCAGGAAGACCTGAACGCGAACCTGGGCTTCTACGTGCAGGACACGTGGAACCTGAACCGCCTGACCCTGAACTACGGCCTGCGCTTCGACCGCAACAAGCAGACCATCGTCGGCCAGGACGTGCAGATCGGCCGCTTCGCCAACTCGCCGGCGTACGACGACATCGAGTTCCCGACGTGGAACGACTTCTCGCCCCGCCTGTCGGTCGTCTACGACATCTCGGGCAACGGCCGCACGGCGGTCCGCGCCGGCTTCAACAAGTTCGTCACGGCGCAGACCACCGGGTTCGCGCAGCTCTACAACCCGACGGCGCTGACGACCCAGGACCTGCCCTGGACCGACGTCAACGGCGACGACATCGCCCAGGGCGAACGCGGCTGCAGCTACCTGACCGCCGGTTGCGAAATCAACTTCGCCAACCTGTCGCCGAGCTTCGGCGTGCGCTCGCTGGCGCAGTTCGATCCGGACATCAAGCGCCCCTACTCGCAGGCGCTCAACTTCGGCATCACCCACGAACTGGTCCCGGGCCTGTCGGTGGCGGCCGAGTACTACCGCATCGACTTCAAGAACATCACGATGCGCCTGAACACGTCGCTCAACGCGGACAGCTACAACCGCTTCGAAGTGGCCAACCCGCTGGGCGGCGACAACGTGCCGGTGTGGGTGATCAAGCCGGAGTTCCGCGGCCGCGTCACCAACGTGGACAGCACCAACGACGACATGAAGCGCAACTACAACGGCGTGGACATCAACTTCAACGCCCGCATCCGCGGCGGGGTCCGTGCCTTCGGCGGCTTCAACCTCGAGCGCAGCATCAACGACGTGTGCGTGTCCGCGCAGAGCGACCCGAACCGTTCGCTCTACTGCAACCAGGCCGACAGCGGCATCCCGTGGCAGAAGCAGTTCAAGGCCACGGTGGTCTACCCGCTGCCGTTCTGGGGCATCTCGATGAGCGCCGCGCTGCAGAGCCTGAACGGCTACCTGGTCGGCACTGCGGCCCAGGCCTACGGCGGCTTCACGGCCGGCACCGGCTTCGACAACCCGCGCGGCCAGGGCACCTTCCTGCAGATCACGCCGGCCACGACGACCGCCCCGGCCGACCTTCGCGCGGCGCTGACGGCCGCCGGCCAGGCTAGCGTCAACGTGGCGCTGGTGGCTCCGGAGACGGAGTACACGCCGCGCATCAACCAGATGGACTTCTCGTTCAGCAAGAAGGTCACCTTCGGCCGTCTCGGCATGCTGCCGAAGATCGACTTCTTCAACGCCTTCAACTCCGACGACTACTCGTCGGTGGCGACGGCGCAGTTCGGCGCGCCGCACCTACCTGCAGCCCTCGGTGGTCCTGCAGGGCCGCATCATCCGCATCGGCGTGGATGTGACCTGGTAGGAACGCACGGCAGACGGCAACCGGCAGACCGCAGACGTTAAGCCGGGCGCGACAACGACAAGGGCGGCTTCCTTCGGGAGGCCGCCCTTTTTTCGTTCACAGAGGGCGCTTCGCTGACGCGAAGCGTAGGCGCGGCTGCGCCGCGTGGGATTGGTCCGCGCGCAGGGCGACCCTTGCGAGCCCGCGAGCGCGACGCGCGAGGCTCTGTCCGGCCCTACCGAGCCGCAGGCTCGGCCTTCCCTCCTTACCGAGCCCGGAAGGGCGAGGCCCTTCCCCCTACCGCGCGCAGCGCGGCCCACTCTGTCCCTACCGCGCGTAGCGCGGCCTATACTGTCTGAAGCATGTCCGTCGCGCGCCTCGTCCTGGCCGTGCTGATGCTGTCCGGCTCGCTGCAGGCCGAAGCCGTCCGCGGTGTGTTCGACCTCGACGGCCGTATCGTCGATCCCCTGGCCTTGCCGGCCGGCGTGCGTGCGCACGTGCTGGTGTTCACCACCACGGACTGTCCCATCTCCAATCGCTACGCCCCTGAGATCCAACGGCTGGCCGCGGCCTATCGGGGGCGGGGAGTGGCGTTCTGGCTGGTGTATCCGGTGCCGGGCGACACGCCCGACAAGATCCGGGCGCACGCGGCGCAGTTCGGGTTTCAGCTGCCGATCGCACGCGACACCCGCGCGGAACTGGTGAAGCACACCGGGGTGAGCGTCACGCCTGAAGTGGCGGTGGTCGTCCCCGGCGGGGAGGTGGTCTACCGCGGTCGCGTCGACGATCGCTACGTGGACTTCGGACGCGACCGGCCGGCGCCGACGACGCGGGACCTGGATCAGGCGCTGACGAACCTCCTGGCGGGGAGGCCGATCGAGCCGAAGACCACGCGCGCGGTCGGCTGTATTCTTTCGGACCTTCTGAAATGAGAGCCGCGCTCGTGATTGTCGCGGCGCTGCTGACCGCGTCAGTCCTGACCGCTCGAGGCGCATCCACCGCGCCAAGCGCGGCCGCCGTGTCCCACGCGCCGTCAGGCGCGCCCACCGAGCGCAGCGAGGCCCGTTCTTCCTACGCGGCGGAAGCCGCGCCTACCGCGCCCTCCACCCCTACCGAGCAACGCGAGGCCGTGCACGCGGCGCAGGGCGGGCCTGTTTTTTCCCGCGACGTGGCGCCGGTGATCTTCGAAGCGTGCACGCCCTGCCATCGCCCTGGCGGGCCGGGGCCGTTCAGCCTCGCGTCCTATCGCGAGGTGCGGCAGCGCGCCACGCAGGTGGTGCAGGTGACGAAGCGCCGCTTCATGCCGCCCTGGAACGTCGAGCCCGGCCTCGGCCACTTCGAGGGGCAGCGAGTGCTGACCGACACGGAGTTGGCGACGATCGAATCGTGGGTGGCGGCGGACACCCCCGAGGGGAACCCCGCCGAGACACCGGCGCTGCCAGCCTTCCCGGACGGCTGGCTGCTCGGCACGCCCGATCTGGTCGTGACACCGCCGGAGTCGTTCACGCTGTCCGCCGATCCGAATGACGCGTTCCGCATCTTCGCCATTCCGCTCCCGGTGTCCCAGCGCACCTATGTGCGCGGTATCGAGTTCCACCCGGGAAATCCCCGGGTGGTGCACCACGCCAACATCCGCGTCGACCGCACCCCGGCCTCGCGGCAGCTGGACGCGCAGGATCCGCTGCCCGGGTACGACGGACTGATGCCGCGATCGGCCGAGTATCCCGACGGACACTTCCTCGGCTGGACGCCGGGGCAGGTGGCGCCGCTGGTCGCGCCGGACCTCGCCTGGACGCTCGAGCCCGGCAGCGACCTCGTGGTGCAGTTGCACATGCAGCCGTCGGGCGCGGTGGAGGAGGTGCGGCCGGTGATCGGCCTGTACTTCAGCAAGACACCGCCCGTCCGCACACCCACCATCCTGCGGCTCGGCTCGCAGGGCATCGACATCCCGGCAGGGGAAGCGGCCTATGTGATTGGCGACGCCTACACCCTGCCGGTTGACGCGGAGATGCTGGCCATCCAGCCGCACGCGCACTATCGCGCGAAGGAAATCATCGGCACGGCGACGTTCCCCGACGGGACCTCGCGGCGTGTCATGCACATCCGCGACTGGGACTTCCGCTGGCAGCACGTCTATCGTCTGGTGAAGCCGCTGCCGCTGCCGAAGGGCACCCGGCTGTCGATGGAGTACACCTACGACAACTCGCCGGACAACATCCGCAATCCCGAGGTGCCGCCGCGCCGCGTGCTCTGGGGGCAACGTTCGAAGGACGAGATGGGCGATCTCTGGTTCCAGCTGCTGACGAAAAACGAGCGGGACCGCGAACGCCTGAACGGCGAGATCGCCATCAAGATGCTCGCCGAGGACATCATCGGTTACGAGACGATGCTCACCGTCTCGCCCGGTGACTACGAACTGCACGACGATGTCGCGCTGCTGTACCTGGGGTCGGGCCGGCCGGCCGATGCGGTGCGCCACTTCGAGGCGTCGGTGAAGGCGCGTCCGGACTCGGCGCCGGCGTACTACAACCTCGGCACCGCGCTGGCGATGGCCGGCCAGTTCGAGCCGGCCATCACGCAGTACGAGCGCGCGATCGCCATCAACCCGAACTACGGCGTGGCGCTGGCCAACATGGGGAGCGTGCTGTTGCAGATGGGCCGCGGCCGCGAGGCGGTGCGCCGGCTCGAACAGGCCGTGGCGATCGCGCCGGACAACATCGAGGCGCTCAACAGCCTGTCGGTCGCCTATGCCAACGAGGGCGACACCGAGAAGGCGCTGGCCACCATCGACCGCGCGCTGAAGCTTCGGCCTTCACCGCAGCTCCAGAAGCTCCTGCGCGAGCGGCGCGACCTGCTCCGGCGCAGGTAGCTCACAACCTCACCAGATCATCAGATCACAGAGCGGTTATCGTGCCGAGCCTGCCGGCGCGGTGATCGCCTTGATCACCGGCTCCAGCTCCGCCTTCGTCATCTGCCCTGGGTGATAGAGCTTCACCGTGCCATCCCGGTTGATGAAGACCAGCGTCGGCGTCGTCGACACGCCGTAGCGGGTGAAGATCTCGCCGCTGACCGGCACCATCGTGTCCGACAGCCACGGATAGTGCTGCTGGCGGATCGCCTTGATGTACGCCGTCTCCTCGGCCGCGGGCGCGGGTTTACGCGAGGCGACGTAGCCGTAGCGCTGGGTCGGCGCGAGGATGGTGAGGCCGGTGCTGGCGTAGGTCTTCTGCAATTCCTCGAGGAACGGACCGACCGCCTTGCAGTCCGGGCACCAGTGGGCCCACATGAACAGGACGACGGGCTTGCCCTTGAGGCTGGCGAGCGTCGGCGCGGTGCCGGCGAGCGATTCGCTCGAGGCGACCTCGAACGCGGGCGCACCCTCGAGGCTCAGCAGGTTGATGTTCTTGTTGATGCGCTGAATGATTGACGTGTCCTTGTAGAGGTCGGCTTCCTTGCGGAGGAAGTAGACCGCTTCCGAGCGGTTGCCGCGCTCGGCCAGCACCTGTCCGCGTACTTCGATGGCCGCGCCAATCGCAATCGGCAGCCGCGCCTCGTCGTCCATTCGGCGGGTCTTCAGCGCGTCGGTGCAGAGGTCGTAGGCGTTCAGTGCGTACTGTTCGGCCTGGTCCAGTTTCTTCGCCGCCAGCGCGCCGCGTCCGAGCCACGAATATGCCTCGAGGTACTCCGGCGTGATGCCCTTCTCCTTGCGATACGCCGTGGCGACGGCCTCGGCGCCGGGGAGGTCGCCCTTGCCGATCACCGCGCGGACCTGCTGAATCAGGTTTGGCGGCGGCGCCGGCGCGGCGGCCTGCGGTGCCGTAGCGGCGGGGGCCGTGGTCTGTGCCGCAGGCGAGGTGACCGTCAGGCCGAAGACGAGGAGGGCAAGACCAAGGCTGCGCATCGGGCGAGGATAGCAGAAGGAGGGGTGCGGAGGGGTGCGGAGCGAGTGCGGACGGGTGCGGAAGGGGGCGGACGGTGCGGGCAGGTGCGCGTAGGTGGGGATGCGCGGAGGTATTGCCCAGCTGCTATAGAATCAGCCCACCTTGACGGCCCATCTCCGGCCCCGACCCCTCCTGCGGCTTCTGCTGGTGGGCGCCGCGCTCCTCATCGCGACCGGACAGGCACGGACGCAGGTGCCCGCTGGTGGGGCACCGCCCGCGCAGGTCGTGCCTCCGGCCCCCGCGGCCCCGGCGCTCAGGCACCCCGAAGCCGGCGGCCTCATCATCCGGCAGTATCCGCCCGAGGCCTATGACGGCGGCGCGCAGAACTGGGTGCTGCTCCAGGACGCGCGCGGCATCATCTACGTCGGCTCGACCAACGCCCTGCTCGAGTACGACGGGGTGACGTGGCGCCGGATCCTCACGCCCACGAGAACCACTATCCGGTCGATGGAGGCCGATGCCAGTGGCCGAATCTGGGTGGGCGCGGTCGGCAATCTCGGCTATGTCGAGCCCGACGAGAAGGGCGAGACGCGGTTCGTCTCACTCGTGGACAAGCTGCCCGAGGACGTGCGGGTGTTCGAGGACGTATGGCGCACGTTCGTCGCGCCCGAGGGCGTCTATTTCCAGACGCAGCTGGGCATCTTCCGCTGGGCGAACGGGGAGTTCCGGGTCTGGAAACCGACGGCCCGCATCTTCAACCGCGCCCAGTTCGTCAACAACACCCTCTACGTGGGGCAGCCCGGCCTCGGCCTGATGGCGCTCCGGGGCGATACCCTGCAGCCGGTCCCGGGCGCAGAGCGCATGGGCGAGGAAATCTACCCGATCATCCTCCCCTACGACGAGACGCGCCTGTTGATGGGCACCCGCACCAGCGGCCTGTTCCTGTACGACGGCGCGGTGATGCGGCCGTTCGCCAGCGAGGCGGATGCGCTGATCAAGGGCAGTCTCTACCGGGGCTTCGTTCTTCCCAACGGAGCGCTGGCCTTCACGACGACCCTCGCCGGCGTCGTGATCGTCGACCGGCAGGGTCGTCTGCTGGAACACATCGACCAGAAGAGCGGGTTGCTCAGCGAGCAGGTCTACTACGTGATGCCCGACCGCGAAGGGGGCCTCTGGCTCGGCCTGGCCGTGGGACTGGCACGGGTGGAGGCACAGTCGCCCTTCTCGCTGTTCGGCCGCGAGGAAGGCCTCCGCGCGGCGGCCGCCGACCTGATCCGGCACGACGGCCGGCTCTACATCGCGCATGGGCAGGGCGTGCAGTACCTGAATCCCCGCCCCGGAGGACTGCCGGAGTTGCCGACGGTCACCGGCGTGGTCAACCAGTGCTGGGCGTTCATGGAGTTCGTCGATCCCGACGGCAAGCTGCCGCCGCAGCTGCTCCTCACCGCCTCCGATGGCCTGTTCCTGATTGAAGGGACGCGGGCGCGCGCCATCGTGCCATCGCCCGATCGGTCGTTTGGCACATTCGTGCTGGTGCAGTCCCGCGTCGACCCCCACCGCGTCTGGGTGGGGCTGGCCGATGGCCTGGCGTCGGTCCGCTGGGACACCGGCCGATGGATCAACGAGGGACGCGTGCCGGGCATCACCGAGCAGGTGCGTTCGATGTTCCAGGCTGCCGACGGCACGTTGTGGGTGGGCACGCAGTCGTCGGGCCTGCTCCTGGTACGCAATGCCGATGGGGCCGCCGGTAGCGCGCGGCCGGAACGCCCGGTGGTCGAGCGCTACGGCGCCGACCACGGTCTGGCTGCCGGCTTCGCCAGCGTTCGCCACGTCGCCGATCGCCCCTATGTCTCCGTGCTGGGCAAGATTGCGGTTCTCGACCCAGAGTCGGGACGCTTCGTCGAGGACAAGACCTTCGAGGTCGTGGAGCGCGACCCCGAGGGAAACTTCATCAATTTCAAGGAAGGCCCCGACGGACGCATCTACGTGCAGTCCGGCCGGGATGCCGCCGTCCTGACGCGTCAGCCGGACGGCAGCTTCGCCACCGACCGGCAGCTTTTCAGCCGGTTCTCGGCGGATCGAACCGGGGCCTTCTACGTGGAGAAGGACGGGGTTTCCTGGTTCGGTGCCGGTGGTCGGCTGGTGCGCTTCGACACGCGGCTCCTCTCCCGGACGTCGCCGGCCTACGCCGCGCTCATCCGCCGCATCACCGTCAATCAGGCCGATGCCG
The DNA here is from genome assembly GCA_963721715.1 of uncultured Acidobacteriota bacterium. Taxonomy (GTDB): domain Bacteria; phylum Acidobacteriota; class Vicinamibacteria; order Vicinamibacterales; family UBA2999; genus VFZN01. The sequence goes on from CAVRKI010000002.1 coordinate 1,127,254, forward strand.
TCGCGCCGACCTCAGGCCCTGGTACGGTTCCCTCGCTGGATTCGGTGACCCGGTCGCTGCGGTTCGAGTTCGCCGCGCCTTCGTTCATCAACGAGCGGACGATTCAGTATCAGTCACGTCTGGACGGCGTGGACGGCGACTGGTCGACGTGGTCGACGGAGTCGCGGCGCGATTACACGAACCTGTCGTTCGGTGACTACCGCTTCCACGTGCGGGCCCGGAACGAGCTCAGTCAGGTGAGCGAGGAGGGCGTCTACGCCTTCACCATCCTGCCCCCCTGGTATCGCACCTGGTGGGCCAATGCGCTGTACCTGCTCGGCTTGATCGGGCTCGTCTATGGCGCGGCGCGCGTCCAGCGCCACCGCGTCGTCGGCAAGGAACGGCAGCGATCCGAGTTCGCCGAGGCGAGGCTGCGTGCCGAGTCGGCCGAAGCGCTCGCGCGTTCCGAAAGCGACGGCAAGAAGAACATCGAGTTGCTGAGCGACATCGGCCGCGAGATCACCGCCTCGCTCGATTTCGACACCATCTTCGGCAAGCTCTACGAGCGCGTCAACGGCCTGGCCGACGCGGACGTGTTCGGCGTGGGTCTCTACCGGCCCGAGACGCAGGAGATCGAGTATCGCCTGGCGATCGAGCAGGGCAAGCGCTACGCGCCCTATTCGCGCAGCACCGCCGACCCGAACCAGCTGCCCGTGTGGTGCATCACCCACCGGCAGCCGGTGTTCATCAACGATCTCCAGAACGAGTACCAGAAGTACGTCAGCCGCTACGACGAGCAGAGCCGCCCGCTCGAGGACGGCACGATGTCGAAGACGCCGCAGTCGATCATCTACCTGCCGCTCGAGGCCAAGGACCGCGTCCTGGGGCTGATCACCATTCAGAGCTTCGAGAAGCACGCCTACACCGAGCATCACCTCAACATGATGCGGAGCCTGGCGTCGTACACCGCGATCGCGCTCGACAATGCCGCCGCCTACCGCCAGATGAACGAGCAGGAGCACGAGATCCGCCGCCTGTTCGAGGAGGCGCAGCAGGCCCGCGCCGTGGCCGAGGAAGCCGATGCCGCGAAGAGCGCGTTCCTCTCGACGGTCAGCCACGAGCTGCGGACGCCGCTCACCTCGGTGCTGGGCTTCGCCAAGATCATCAAGAAGCGCCTCGAAGACCGCATCTTCCCGCTGGTGCCGAAGGACGACAAGAAAGTGGTCCAGACCATGCAGCAGGTGGAAGACAACCTGAAGGTGGTGGTCAGCGAAGGCGAGCGCCTGACCAAGCTGATCGACGACGTGCTGGACCTGGCCAAGATCGAGGCCGGCAAGCTCGAATGGAACATGGAGCCGGTGTTGGTGGCCGATGTCATCGATCGCGCCACGGCCGCCACCGCCTCGCTGTTCGAGCAGAAGGGCCTGCGCATCGTCACCGACGTCGCGCCGGACCTGCCGGTGGTCACCGGTGACGGCGATCGCCTGATCCAGGTCGTCATCAATCTGATCTCGAACGCGGTGAAGTTCACCGACGCTGGCTCGGTCACCTGTCGGGCCGTGCGGCGCGGCGGCGAAGTCGTGGTGAGCATCGTCGATACCGGGATGGGCATCGCGCCCGCGGATCAACCCAAGGTGTTCGAGCGCTTCAAGCAGGTCGGCGACACGCTCACCGACAAGCCCAAGGGCACCGGACTCGGGTTGCCCATCTGCCGCGAGATCGTCGAGCACCATGGCGGCCGGGTGTGGGTGGAGAGCGAGTTGGGTAAGGGCAGCACGTTCTCGTTCTCGCTCCCCGTGCCCGACGCGGAGGTCTCCACGGCCGGCGCGGGCGGCACCCCGGTCGAGCTCGCCGCGCTCATCCGCCGGCTGCGCGACCAGGTGGTCGTCACCACGCCGCGCACCGCCGAGCGCGAGCCGCGGCTCCTCGTGGTCGACGACGATCCCAGCATCCGCGAACTGCTGACCCAGGAGCTGACCGAGGCCGGCTACCTGGTGCGCGTGGCCACCAACGGCCGCGAAGCGCTCACCGAGGTGCGCCGCGATCGCCCGGATCTGATCGTGCTCGACGTGATGATGCCGGAGATGAACGGCTTCGACGTCGCTGCCGTGCTCAAGAACGATCCGCTGACGATGGACATCCCGATCGTGATCCTGTCGATCGTGCAGGACCGCGAGCGCGGCATCCGCATCGGCGTCGATCGCTACCTCACCAAGCCGATCGACACCGACTTGCTGTTCCGCGAGGTCGGCGCGTTGATCGAGCAGCGCAAGTCGCACCGGCACGTGCTGGTCGTGGACGAGGACAGCTCCACGGTCAAGACCCTGGCCGACGTGCTCACCTCCCAGGGTTACCGCGTGTCCGAAGCGCGGGATGCCGACCTGGTCGAGACGGCACGTGCGGTGAAACCCGACATCATCCTGCTCAACTCCGTGTTGTCCGCGCAATCGGACAATGTGCGGATGCTCCGCTTCGAGAAGGGGATGGACCACGTCCTCTTCCTCGTCTATCAATAGAGGCCCCCCGTGACCCGTACGATTCTGATCGTGGATGACGAACCGCACCTCCGCATGCTGATCCAGCAGACCCTGGAGGAACTCGAGGACGAAGGCGTTGAACTGCTGATGGCGTCGAACGGCGAGGACGCGCTGGCGACCATCGAGTCGGTGAAGCCGAACCTGGTGTTCCTGGACGTGATGATGCCCAAACTGAGCGGCTTCGATGTCTGCCAGCGCGCCAAGAAGGTGCTCGGCCTGGACCAGGTCTACATCGTGCTGCTCACCGCCAAGGGACAGGAGTTCGATCGCCAGAAGGGCCAGGAAGTGGGCGCCGATCTCTACATGACCAAGCCCTTCGATCCCGACGCCCTGCTCGACAAGGCCCGCACCGTGCTCGGCCTGTGAGGCGCCGATGAGCCGCGTCGGACTGAAGCAGCTGATCGGGCGCTCGGCGGAGGCGCGGGCGCTGGTCGACGCGCTGTCGGCGGCGCTGGGGGCCGGGATCGCCATCGAGGACGCCGAGGGGCGGCTGCTGCACGGTGAACGCAGCGCCGATCACACCGAGCGCCACGCGGTCTCGCACGGTGATGCGGCGCTCGGCTGGGTCTCGGGCGTCGGCGGCGCGCAGGCGATGGCGACGCTGCTCGATCACCTGGTCACCAAGGAGGTCGAGCGCAAGGCGCTCGGCGCCGAGGTGCTGCACCTCTATCGCGAGATCAACCTGATCTACAACTTCTCCGAGAAGCTCGCCGCGCTGCTCGAGGTCGAGCGCGTGGCCAGCCTCACCCTGCAGCAGGCGCGGCAGATGATCGTCGCTACCGACGGCGTGATCATGCTGCTCGACGAGGACAGCGGTGTGCTGACCGCGGTGGCCGGCTTCGGCGACGAGATGCCCGTGCTCCAGGGCTTCCGTCGCGGCCACGGCATCATCGGCACGATTGCCCAGACGGGTGTCGGCGAGATCGTCAACAACGTCGACCTCGACCCGCGCCGTGTGACCGAGCAGACCACGGTCAAGGCGCTGATCGCCGCGCCGCTGCGGGTGGGGGAGCGCGTGACCGGCGTCATCGCCATTGGCAGCACCCTGCCGATGGCCTACACCGCTGCCGAGTCGAAGCTGCTGAACACCCTGGCGCTGCAGACGGCGACGGCGATCGAGAACGCGCGGCTGTTCGAGCGCACCGTGCAGGCGGCGCGGGAGCGCGAGCGGCTGCTGGCGCTGCATCAGGAAGTGGAAGTGGCGCGCGCCAAGCTCGAGAGCGAAATGAAGCTCGCCGCCCGCATCCAGGCCGACCTGTTTCCGCCGTCGATGCCGGCGATCGCGGGCTACGATCTCGCCGCCCGCAATCGCCCCGCGCGTCAGTGCGGCGGCGACTACTACGACGCCATCGTCGTCGGCGGCGGCGACCAGGCGCGCGTGCTGCTGTGCGTGGCGGACGTGGCGGGGAAGGGGCTGCCCGCCTCGCTGGTGATGAGCAACATGCAGGCGACGCTGCGGGCGCTGCTGGGCCGGGCCGAGTCGCTGCCGGTCCTGGCCGGACAGGCGAGCGACCTGCTGTTCGCCTCCACCGCGCCCGAGAAGTACGTGACCGCGGCGCTCGCGGATCTGGAACTCCGCACCGGCGCGATCCGCTTCGTCGGGGCGGGGCACGTGGACACGTTGATCCTGCGCGCCAATGGCGACACCGTGACGCTGGCGTCCACCGGCACGCCGCTGGGACTGTTGCCGCTGCTGATGCCGTACACGGAAGTCAGCGTCGCCCTCGAGCCCGGTGACACGCTGGTCCTGTTCTCGGACGGGGTCACCGAGGCGCAGAATGCGGACGAGGAGGAATATGGCGAGGCGCGGCTGGTGGACTGCCTGCGCGCCGTGGCGGATCAGCCGGCGACGGTGATGATCGAGCGGCTCATGGCCTCGATCGACGGCTTCGCCGGCGGCGCGCCGCAGTTCGACGACATCACCCTGCTCGTCGCGCGGCGGGCCTGACGGGCGCGGCGCCGCGCGGGCCGACGTTACTTCACCGGCAGTTCATCCGGCGCCACCTGTTGATGGCGCCGGGTGAGCGCGTTGATCAGCGTCCCGGCCGTGACCAGCACGATCGGGCCGACGACCAGCCCGACGAACCCGAACGCCGAGCCGCCGCCCAGCAGGCCGATGAAGACCACCAGGCCGTTGACCGAGGCACGTCCGCTCAGCAGCATCGGCCGCAGGATGTTGTCCACCATGCCGATCACGCCGGCGCCGATGCCGGTGAGGATGATGGCCTTGCCGACCTCGCCCGACAGCGCCCACCACAACGCCACCGGCACCCAGACCAGCGTGGCGCCGACCACCGGGATCAGCGAGCAGATGCCGATCGCCACGGTCCACGCCGCCGGTGCGCCCAGCCCCATCGCCCAGAACGTGACGCCGCCGATCGCCCCTTGAATGGCGGCGACGGCGAGGCCGGCGCCGACCGAGGCAATCACCAGGTCGTGGGTTTCCTTCATCAACTGCTCGCGCTCGGCAGTCGGGAACGGCAAGACCCGACGGAGCATGTCGACGACCCGATCGCTGTCGCGCAGCAGGAAGAACATCGCGAACAGCATGACGAAGATGCTGCCGATCATGCCGAGGAGGTTGGCCACCACCCCGCCGACGCGGGGGCCCACGAAGGCCGCCACCGACTGCGCGCCCTGCCTGATGAGTTGCGTGGGATCGTCGGGCAGAGACACCGGAATCCGGTGCCGCAGGTTGTCCCAGACCATCTGCACGCGTTCAGGCGTGGCCTGGGCGGGCAGGGTCTGGGCGAACTCGACCATCTGCGGCAGCTCGCCGGCGAGCATCGAGACCAGGGAGGCCACCGGACCGACGATCAGGACCGCCGCGGCCAGCGTGGTGACCAGCGCGGCGCGAGAGTTGCCGATGCTGGCGGAAAGCCGGCTGTGCAGCGGCTTCAGGGTGAGGGCGAAGATGGCCGCCCACGCCAGCGACGCCAGGAAGGGCGCGATCACCAGATACGCGAGATAGCCGACGAGCAGGAGCACCCCGTAGAAGAGCAGTTCGCCGAACCGTTCCGACCCTGGTCGCCTCATTCGTGTGAGGGGCCTTTCGTCCCCGTTGGTCATGCTACCCCGTGACAAGGGCGTCCGCGTCACCACGGCGACGGATTCGGGGGTGCCGTGCTATAGTTTTGGTTTGCCGTCCGCCCCCGTGGGCGGGCCGTGTGAGATGACATGCTCTACTACCTGATTGTCGGGATTTACGTGCTGGTGTGCCTCTCCCTGATTGGCTCAATCCTGCTTCAGCAGGGCAAGGGGGGCGACATCGCCAATGCCTTTGGCGGTGGCGGCAGTCAGGCGGCGTTCGGCGCCCGCGCTGGAGCGACCCTCCTGACCCGGGCGACGTCGATACTGGCGGGTCTCTTCGTGGTGTTGTCGCTGGTGCTGACGACCTGGGGCCAGCGTGGCCCGGGTTCGGTGGTTGGCGGCATCGACTCGCCGGCGCCTCCGCCGGCGGCGGCACTGCCCGCGCCGAGCACGACACCGGCCCCGGCCCCGGCCGCACCGGAGGCTGGCCAGCCGGCAGCGCCCGCGACGACGACGCCTCCGCCCCCCAGCGGAGCGAAGCCGCCGCAGGGGTGAGTTGGCGAGAAGGCAAGAGGGCTGAAGGCAAACCGACGTCAGACAGCCTCCAGCAGCGACCGGGACCTGCCAAAATATCCCGGTCGTCTCGAGAGATGCGGAAGTGGCGGAATTGGCAGACGCACCAGCTTGAGGGGCTGGCGGTAGCAATACCGTGGGGGTTCGAGTCCCCCCTTCCGCACCAACAAAGAAAGGCCCCGGTATCCGGGGCCTTTTCTGTTGGTGCGGAAGGCGGGACTCAGGCGCTCGACCGTCGCGCTTCGCGCTCGGCCTTCGGGCACGAGTCCCCCCGCGCGTTCAGGTCCGACGCTTGAAGGCCTCGTAGCGCGCCTGGTTCTCGGCGTTCGCCGGGTACAAGCCTGGCAGCGCGGCACCACCCTTGATCTCGTTCATGATCCAGTCTTCGAGGCGTTCCTGTTCGACGGCCAGTGCCGCCACCTCCTCGACCACGGCGGCCGGGATTACGACGGCGCCGTCGCCATCGGCCACGATGACGTCGTCGGGGAACACGGCCACGCCGCCGCAGCCCACCGGCTGCTGCCAATCGACGAACGTCAGCCCGGCTACCGACGGAGGAGCCGCGGTGCCCCTGGCCCAGACCGGCAATCCGGTCGACAGCACGCCGGCGAGATCGCGCACCGCGCCGTCGCTCACGAGCGCCGCGACCCCGCGCATGGCCATGCGCGCGCACAGGATGTCACCCCAGAAGCCGGCATCCGTGACGCCGTTGGCGTCCACCACCGCGACGCAGCCGGCCGGCATCTGCTCGATCGCGGCGCGGGTCGAGTTGGGCGAGCTCCACGAGGCGGGTGTGGCCAGATCTTCTCGCGCGGGAATGAACCGTACCGTGAACGCGCGGCCGACGATGCGCGGCCCACCGCTGGCCAGCGGAAAGGCCCCGCGGATCCACACATTGCGCAGGCCCTTCTTCAGCAGAATCGTGGTCAGCGTCGCCGTGGTCGCGCCCGCGAGGGCGGCAAACGACGCAGCGTCGTTGGAAGCAGACATGCAGCACTCCTTGGATGAGGTTGAGGATTCCGCGACGCCGCGCCGTCACCGCCTCCCGGCGCTACTTCACCACCGGCAGCTCGATGAAGCTGGCCGCGCCGGGCGCGTGGTAGATGCGCTGCGTGGCCTTCACGTAGTCCGCCGGCTTGGCGAAGAAGATGTTCGGGCACGAAGGTCTGCGGGTTGCGGTCGTAGAGCGGGAACCAGCTCGACTGCACCTGCACCATGATGCGGTGGCCCGGCTGGAACACGTGGTTCACCGTCGGCAGGATGAAGCGGTACGGTAGCGGCGTGTTCGGGCGTCAGCGCCTTCGGCGTCGCGAAGCTCTCGCGGTAGCGGCCGCGGAAGATGTCCATCGCGATCGGCGAGCTGGTAGCCGCCCATCTCGGGCTGGCTGGGCACCTCGTCGGGGTAGACGTCGATCAGCTTCACCACCCAGTCGCTGTCGGTGCCGCTCGTGGACGCGACGAGGTTGACGACCGGCGCGCCGCTGATGCGCACCGGCTCGGTCAGCACCGGCGTCACGTAGGTGACGACGTCGGTGCGGTCGGCCACCGTGCGCTGATCCGAGCAGCAGCCACGTCTGCCACCGGGCGCCGTCCGCGAAGCGCACCGGCCGCGGCAGGTAGGGCACCGGCTTGGCCGGGTCCGACACGTACTCGTCGTAGCCGGCGGCGCCGTGGCGGTGCCGGAGGCCGGCGCCGTGAACGACAGGCCCGACCCGGCCGTGAAGTAGAGCGGCTGCGACTGGCTGGCGCAGCCCTTCTCGCACGACGAGCGGCCACTGCGGGAAGCGGTCCCAGCGGTTCTCGCCGGTGTTGTAGATGAAGACCGGCGGCGTGTCGGCCTTCGGCGCGCCCGGCTTCAGGTACTGATCGAAGAACGGCTTCAGCACGTCGCGGCGGAACTGCAGCGCGGTGTCGCCGTCGAACTTCAGCGGCCCGAGCGTCGAGCCTTCGTAGTTCACGCCGCTGTGCCGCCACGGACCCATCACCAGGTAGTTCAGCGTCGTTGCGTCGTGTCCTTCGGCTCCACCGCCAGGTAGCTCTGGATGGCGCCCCACATGTCTTCCTGGTCCCAGATGCCCTGGATCCACATCGTCGGCACGGTGAGCGGCTGCTTCGCCATCGATCCTGTCGAGCGCCTGTTCCTGCCAGAACTGGTCGTAGGCGGGATGCTCCGACACCTTGCGCCACATCGGCAGCTGCTCGAGGCCGTGCGGCCGTGGCGTAGTCGCCCGCCGAGCCGGCGCGCCGGAAGTTCTCGTAGTCGTCGCAGCCGCGCCGGATCACCGTGCTGCCGCCGCCGCGCGCCGCCGTCTGGCCGGCGAAGAAGTCGAAGTTGGTCTGGCGGAAGGCGCCGTAGTGGAACCAGTCGTCGCCCATCCAGCCGTCGACCATCGGGCTCATCGGCGCGGCCACCTTCAGCGCCGGGTGCGGGTTGACCAGCGCCATCACCACGGTGAAGCCCTCGTAGGAGCTGCCCAGCATGCCGACGCGGCCGTTGCTCTCGGGCACGTTCTTCACCAGCCAGTCGATGGTGTCGTAGGCGTCGGTCGAGTGGTCGCGTGGCGGTCGGGTTGAGCGGCCCGCGCAGCGGCCGCGTCATCACGTAGTCGCCCTCGGAGCCGTACTTGCCGCGCACGTCCTGGAACACGCGGATGTAGCCGTCGGCCACGAACACCTCGTCGCCCTGCGGGCAGCGTCGCCAGCATGCGACGCCGACTGCGTGCGCGTCGCGCGCGCCGGCCGCGTTGTAGGGCGTGCGCGTCAGGAGGATCGGCGCGTCCTTCGCGCCCTTCGGCACGACGATGACGGTGTAGAGCTTCACGCCGTCGCGCATCGGGATCATCACCACGCGCTTCTCGTAGTCGAAGCCGGTGGTCGGGCGCACGAACGTGCCGGGGATGTCGGGCGTGTCGATCGGCGTCCGCTGCTGGGCGGTGAGGACGACGGTCAGGGCCGCAAGGGGGAGGACGAGCAGGAACTGGCGGAACAGGGGCGGGACGCGCATGTGACGAGTGTAGTCGCTTCATGCCGGCCTGCGCCCGCGCCGCGGGCCGCACGGGTCGCATCGTGGCCGTAGCGGCCCTGGCGTCCCGTGCCCCGCGGTGGAACGTCGCGGGGCACGGCCAGGCCGATGGTGTGTCGCCTCAACGAAGGGTTCAGCGCACCATGAACGTGAAGTCGATCGTGCTGCCGTCGTTCAGCGTGATGCGGAATTCGTGAGTCGCGTTTCTCGCGATCCGGCGGGTATCGATCAGCGTGAGCCACGACTGCGTGAGGGGATTCCACGCGATGGTCGACGGTCCGAAGAACGTCGGCACGGGGGCATCGGTGGCCACGACCACGCCGGCCGCCGTCGTGGAGCGCACGAGCCGGAAGCTGGTCACCAGACCCGGCGTGCCGAGCGACTGGCCACCCGGACCACATACACGGAACCGCGCCAGCACCGGCAGCCCGGCGAAGAACCGACTGCTGCCGTCCGCGTTGATCGGCGCCAGGATCTGGCGGCTGGGCTCACCGCGGCACGTCGTGACGGTGGGGAGCGCGACGGAGTATTGCCGCACCACCTGGCTCTGATTCCCCGCTGCATCCGTGGCCGTCACGGTGAAGGTCTTCGGACCAACAGTGGACGTATCGAGTGCCGCGCCGGTCGGCACCGGGCCCTCGCATGTGGCGACGCCCACCGCATCCGTGCACGAGTACGACGCGCTCACGATCTGGTTCAGTGTGTAGGTCGCGCCGTTGACCGGTGCCGTGATCGTGGTTGTCGGTGGGGTCGTGTCGATGTTGCGCCGCACCTCGACGGTCATGTTGACGGTGTTGTTGGCGACCAACGGGTCTTGCACCTCCGACGCCGCACCAGCCTGGACAATCACGCTGGCAGTGGCCTGACTGGACCCCTGAAAGATCACTATGCTGGGCAGGGCGACGATCGTCACCGTCGCCGACGCCCCCGGGGCGAGCGTGCCGAGCGCGCACTGGGGAGCAGCACCGCCACCTGGCACGAACATACAGGTGCCCTGCGACGACACGAACGACAGGACGGGGTGCGTAGCGAACACGAACTCGAGTCCCCGGAAGATCGTGTTGGTGGCGGCACTGGGCCCGAGGTTGGTCACCGTCGCGGTGTAGGTGGCCGGCTGATCGAGGACCAACGGCGTGGCCGTGAGCGCGAGTTGAAGATCGGCAGCCGGCCTCCGCGCCCGGAACGACGTCAGGACGCCGTTGTTCGCCGGTGTCAGATCGCTCTGGTCCGCAGTGGCATCGGCGAGCGCGTCCACGATTATTTCTTGCTGGAAGTCATACTGGAACACGCCCACAGTCGGTCGTGCAATCACTGTCACTGTGGCCGACGCCCCTGGCGCGAGCGTGCCGATCTGGCACGTGATGGGGCTGTAGTTGTACGGTGGCGGCAGGCAGCTGCCCTGCGATGCCGAGACCGAATCGATGGTGTGAGTGTTGACGATCAGGTCGAGACCGCGGAACGTCACGTTCGTCGCGACATCCGGTCCGTTGTTGCGAACCACGGCCGTGATGGTCGCCGGCTGAAGCAGGTCGACAACCTGGGGTGCGATGGACGCCGTCAGCTGAATGTCGGCGATCGGAATTCGCACGTCGAAACTGGTGGAGGCGCTGTTGTCAGCCGGAGTCGGTTCTTGCTCATCGGCCCGCACCGCCGCCTGCGCGCTCACGGTCAGCGTGTACTGCGAGGAGCCCTGGAACACCGTCAGTGTCGGCCGGGCGACGACGGTGACCGTGGCGGACGCCCCAGGGGCGAGCGTGCCCAGCAGGCACTGGAGCGGATTCGGAGACGCGGCTGCCGCGCAGCTGCCTTGCGACGCGGTGATCGAGTCGATCAAGTGCGTGCTCACGATGGAGTCGAACCCCGTGAACGCCACGTTCGTGGCCGGGATCTGTCCACCGTTCGTGACAACGGCCGTCAGCGTCACTGGCCGCAGCAGGTCGACGATACCGGGCGCGGCCGCGAGAGTGACGCCGAGGTCGGCCGACGGCGGCGGGTCGTCGTCGGAGATTGAAAAGCCCAGGCTGGTCCTCGTTAGCGTCGCCCCGATGGTGCCGGTCAGCGTAACCAGAAAGAATTCGTCGGGCTCGTCGAGGCTGTCGGGCGTCGTGAAGATTCTGATGGGCGCCGAGGCCTGATTCGGCGCAAACGTCACGGAGCCGCTGATGAACCCGCCGACGAAGTCATCCGGCGACGCGCTCGGCGCAGGCCCCGCCGACAGCGAGTAGGTCACCGTCGATTCCCGCGACAGATCGCCTAGGCGCTCCAGGTTCACCGCAATGTCGCCGGCCGGACCGGGCGAGGTGCCCTCGGGAGAGGCGCTGGAGAAGCCGAAGTCGATGGTCGGCAGCCGAAGGATGGCGCTCGTGACCGAGGACGTGTTGTTGCCGGTGTTGGTCTCGCCGCCGCCGACGACCGTGGCGGTGTTGGTGACCGAGTCGGGCGCCGTAGTCGCGATGGCCACGTTGACGGCCACCACGGGCGCCGACTGGCCCGGTGCTAGCACTGTGATACTCGTGCAGTTCACGACCGTAGCCGCGCTCGCACTGCAATCCCAGCCCGCGCCAGGCGTCAGGCCGGCGATGCTCAGACCCGAGGGCATCACGTCACCGATGGTGTAGCTGCCGCTCGTCGGCCCGCTGCCGATGTTGCTGACGGCCAGGCTGTAGGTGGCCGTGCCGCCCTGCTGAAACGCACTGGCCGTCGTCTTTGCGATCGCAAGGTCCGCCGTCAGCCGACGCACCTGGAACACGCCAGCGGCCGTGTTGTTGGCGGGCACGGGATCCAGTTCATCCGCGGAGACCACGGCGCTCATCGCCACGTTCGCCGTGAGCTGCGACGTCCCCTGGAACACGCCCGACGTGGGCCGCGCGACCACGGTGACGGTGGCGGTGCCCCAGACTGTCAGCGACCCGAGCGAGCAGCGCACCGGCGACCCCGGCACGACGGGCGCGCAGGTACCCTGCGACGTCGTCAACGAGTCGATGATATGGGTGCTGACGATGGCGTCGAGCCCGCTGAAGGTCACGTTGCTCGCGTCGCCAACAAGGGCGTTGTAGACGGTAGCGCGAATCTGAACTGGCTGCATCTCGTCAACCACGGTCGGCGTGGCGGTGAGTGTGACGCTCACGTCCGCGGACCTCTGCGGCAGATCGTCATCGAAGATCGTCAAGGACAGAGTGGTCCTGACCAGCGTCACCTCTGTGGCCCCGGTCAGCGTCAGCAGGACGTTCTCATCGGGCTCGTCGAAGCTGTCGGGCGTCGTGGCGACGGTGATGAGCGCCGAGACCTGATTCGCCGCGAACGTGACCGAGCCGCTGGCGAACCCCCCGACAATGTCATCGGGCGACGCACTGGGCGCAGGCCCCGCCGACAGCGAGTAGGTCACCGTCGATTCCCGCGACAGGTCGCCTTGGCGCATCAAGCTGAGCCGGATGCTTCCTGGCGGAGCGGGCGCTGTGCCCTCTGCAGAAGTTACCGAAGGCCCGAAGTCGACGGTCGGCAGGGGATCCACCCGGGTGATGGCGATCTGCGCTTGCGCGGCGTTGTTGCCCGGCTGCGAGTCCGCGTTGCCGAAGGACACGCTGGCGGTGACATCCAGCGTCGCCGACGTCTGCCCCGCCGGAATCAGGGTCGCCTCTGCCGTGCCCTGGAACGTGATCGTCGCGCTGGCGCCTTGCACGAGGCTGCGGAGCGTGCAGGTGAGCGGCCCGCCAGGCGCGGGTATCGCACACGTCCCCTGTGACGGCGTGACCACGAGGCCAGTCAGGCGCGTCAGGTCTGCGAAGCCGGCCACCGTGACCCGCGAGGCCATGCCCGGGCCCTGGTTGGTGACCGTCGCCGTCAGCGTGACCGACGTCACCCGGCGCGACCGTCTGGGTCGCCGGCACGATGGCAAGGGACAGGTCGGGCGGCGTGCCGCCGACGTCGACGCTCAGATACCCGTAGTACATGTTGCCTTCGAGCTGGCAGTCGCCCGGCTGCGGCGCGCCCACGCACGCGTCGAGTTCGGAGACGGCGTACATCACCGTCGCCGTGCCCGTCACTGTCGTGGTGGTGGCGAAGCCTAGGTCCTGCGGTCCGGTGATCGACGCCGGCAGGGTCCCGGTGGCCGCCATGTTGGCGGGCACGAAACAGTCGGTGTCGGGAAAGGCACTCATGCACCCCACCTCGAGACGTAGAGCGGCCGTCCATCGACCGAGACGCCGCCGTCGTTGGCCAGCACGTCGTACCAGAGACTGGTCTGCACCGGGGTGGCCGTGGTGTCGTCGACCGCGCGCGGCGGGGCGGTCGCCGGGTCGGCGCTGCTCGGCTACGATGAGCAGCGAGCGCGTCACGGGCGCCAGGCCGGGCGGCTCGCCGATGATCTGCACCCTGGCCACCGAGACGCGGCCCACCGAGGGCGGCGCCTGGTAGTGCACCCCGACCACGTAGGCAGAGGAGTAGAGCGGGTCGATCGACAGCCGGCCGTCGCTGCGGAAGGCGTCCGGGTCCGACACGGCCTGCGCCGGGTCGTACGCTGTGCCCTGGAGGGCGGCCGCGATCTCGGCAGCCGTCACCGGCTGCAGCTCGATGCGGACCTCCATCGCGACCGGGCTACGCAGCGAGAACCGTCCGGTGGCAATGCGGCGCGGCGCCAGCGGCCCGAGGTCGAGGCGTGTCTTGCTGGCCGTCAGCGGGGGCACCGAGGGGGTGAGCGTGACCACCGCCGAGGCGGTCGCGGCGGTCGGCACCCGTTCGTCGCTCACTTCGTAGCGAAGCGTGTCGGGCTGAGGCAGGGTGTCGGTGGGCGTGTAGGTGATCGTCCCATCGGCGTTGATCGTCGCGTCGCCGAAGCGGGGGAACTCGAGCAGGCGCGTCACGCGCAACGCATCGCCGTCGGGGTCGGTGTCGTTGTCGAGCACGCGAATCACGGCGGTCGCCGTGCCGTAGATCGGCGCGGTGTCGTTCTGCGGCACCGGCGGCGTGTTGAGGGTGCCGCCCACCAGCGCGCGCGCCGTCGTCGTCACGCGGGCCGCGGCGCCGTCGTCGTACACGGTCGCCAGCAGGCTGACGCACGGGGACGGGCCGGTACCGCAGTTCAGCGAGAACGGCGGCGCGAGCGTGAAGCGCAGCGTATGGGCGTCGCTGTCGACGCCGGCGGGCAGCTCGGTGGGCCAGACACACAAGAGGCCCACCGCCTGCGGTTGCGTGCAGCTCCAGCCGTCGACCGACTGGTCCGTGAAGACCAGCCCGGGCGACGGCGTCACCACGACGGTGAGCGGGCCGGCCAGGCTGTGGTTGGTGGTGTTGCGGAGGGTCAGCGTATACGCCGCCTCGCCGCCTTCGTCGCTGATGGTCGGACCGGTCAGCGCCAGCGGCACGCGGTCCGGGCGCGGGCACGGCGAAGACGACGCCGTGACCCGTCCCCGGGGCGGTGGCGTCGGGGCCGCCGACGCGGGCCGTGCCGTAGAGGGTGCCGTCCGGCCCCTGGACGAGGGCGCCCATCGGCGCGCCGCCCGCGACCCTGGGGAAGGTGAAGAGGCTGAAAGGACGCCCCGACGGGGTGACGCGGAACACCGTGCCGCAGCGGTCCGGCGGACAGTCGATGCTCTCGCTCGTCGTGGCGCCGTACAGCGCGCCGTCGCGGCCAAGCAGCAACGGCGACCGCGGGGTGTCGCGATCAGCGTTGCTGGCCGGTGAAGGCGGCGAGACGCACGAAGTCCGCGCCGGTGGGCCGCATCCGGAAGATGCCGCCAAAATCCATCCCCCCGCTGCTGTAGCCCGCAGTCTCGACCCCGTACAGGTGCGGGGTGCCATCCGGGCCGGGCGCCTCGGTCAGCCTCACCACCGGGCCGCCCTCGAGGTCGACCAGGGTGGTGAGCACGGCGCCGTCCTTGCTCAGGCGGAAGACGATACCGCCATCGTAGAAGCCGCCCCGCTCGGTCGTGCCATACAAGAAACCGTCACTCCCTTCGATCAACGTCTCCCGTGGCCGAAAGCCGCTGAAGAGGTAGCGGACGCGGTGGAAGTCGGTGCCGTCGGTAGCGAGGCGATAGACCGCGGTGGCCGCGGCCACGCCATCGCCGAAGGTGCCGTAGAGCAGGCCATCGCTGGCCAGAATCACGCCGTCGTCGGGGTTGGCGTCCGTGGCGCCAAACTCGTGCAGCGTCGTCACCGTGGCACCGAAGGGCCCGGTCTCGAGCCGATACACGGTGCCGCGGTTGCCGGCCCCGCCCCGCAAGGTCGTGCCGTAAAACACGCCTCCCGCCCCTCGGGCGAGCGCGCCATGGCTGGGCATCACGCCTGCCGGCAGCGCGAAGGTGTGCAGTACCTGGAAGCCCGTGCCATTCGGCCGGACGCGAAACACCGCGCCCTCCGAGGCCGGCGCCTCGGTCGTGCCGTAGAGGAAGCCGTCGTCGCCGAGCGTCAGGCCGGCGGCCGGATTGCCGGCCGCCACCCCGTCGAACGCATGGACGACGGCAGGCGTCTGCCCGAAAGCGTGGGCCGCCCCGAGCACCCACGACACCAGGAGAAGAACCAGGACGCGACGAGTCGTAGACCCCATGCTGCCGTAAGCGGGAGAACCGCGGCCGGGACGTCAGCGCCGGTCGCCCGGGGTCAGTGGAGAATCGCGGGGAGCGACGTGGGGGCCACGCGGCTGGGCGCGGTCCGCCGTCAGTGCGGCTGGCCCGAGTCGGTCACGCCCAGGCGTCGGGCCAGCCCGGCCCGCGTGGAGCGGAACGCCTCGATCGTCACGCCCGAGAACGCGGTCTCGGTCGTGAATTCCTCCACCGGGGATGTCGCGAGCAGGTGGCGGGCGTCGGCCAGCAGGTCGGCGCGCGACGCCGCGCCGGCGTCGGCCTGGGCCACCAGGGCCATGACCAGTTCCAGGCGGGCCAGGGCCCGATCCGAACGCGCGCGGGGGGTCGCGCCCTCGCGCGAGACGACATCGTCCAGCAGTCGCAGCTTCTCCCGGTTGTAAGCCACCGAGTCGGCAAAGCGTTTGTCCTCGTACGCACGCGAGGACAGACGGCTGAGCAACATCGCCAGGCCCTCTACCGCCCGCTGATCCTTCGGATCGGCGGCAACGGTCGCCCGCCGCATCTCGAGGGCGCGCGTCCACGGCGCCAGGCTGTCGTCGCGACGCCCCAGCCTGGTCAGCACACCGCCGAGGTTCGAGAGCGTGACGGTCACCCGCCACTGCGCCTCGGGATCGTCAGGGTGCTCCGCCAGTGCCTCTTCGTCGAGGACGAGCGCCTGGCGATAGCGCAGCTCGGCATCGGCGTAGCGGTCGAGCCACTGCAGCACGGCGCCCAGGCGTTTCAGCACGAAGGCATGACGTTCCCTCACCGCGGCGGTGCGCCGCTCGGTGGGGAGACGCTCGAACAGTGGCAGCGCCACCATCAGCGCCGTCTCGGCGTCGGCGTAGTCGGCGCGGATCTCGTACGCGGCGGCCCGGTCGGCGTAGCCGTCGGCAATGGCTTCGGCGACTCGCGGCGATTCCTGGGTGCGGCGCTCGAGGGTCTGCAGCAGGTTACGATGCCGAGCCTGGGCCAGCGACGCCCGCGTCACGTCGTTCAGTCCCAGCGACGTCTGCTCCAGGTCGGCCTGCACCTCCATCGCCAGGATCAGCGCGTCGAGGTCGTCTGGCCGACTCGCCAGCACCTCCTCGGTCAGACGCGCGGCCTTGTCGAAGCTCGCGCGTGCGGCGGCACGATTCCCGACATTAGCGGTCCCCGTGCCGCCCTGGATGCTGCCCAGACGGCGGTACCCTTCCGCCAGCTCGAGCTTCAGCGATGCATCGATACCGGCGTCGCCGGCCAGGCCGTCCAGGAACTGCACGGCCCGCTCCAGCAGCAGCCGTCGCGGCTCGGTGTTGCCTGGCACCTTCGACAGCGCCTCGTTGACGTCGAACAGGAGCGCGCGCGAGAACTGGCGCGCCTCGCGGAAGCGATTCTCGGCCCGGTCTCGCTGGGTCGCGGCCTCACGAGCCTGCCACACCGCCGCGCCGCCGCCGGCGAGAACTGCGAGGGTGGCCGCCACGGCCGCCGCCACGCTGACCACGTGCCGGCCCACGAACTTGCGGGCGCGGTAGCCGACACTGGTGGGCCCCGCCGTGACCGGGCGGCCATCGAGCCACGCACGGAGATCCCCGTCGAGCTCGAAGACCGACCGATACCGACGGCCGGGGTCCTTGCGCAGGGCCTTCAGCACAACGGCGTCGAGATCGCCACGCAGCAGGCCCCGGTCATTCGGTGACGCCACGCTGCTCGGCGCCGGCGGATCGACCTCGCAGATGGCGCGCATCGCCTCGAGCGGCGTCAGGTCGGCCAGCGGATGCGGCGGACGCGCGGCCAGCATCATGTACAGCAGCACGCCAAGCGAGTAGACGTCGCTTGCGGTCGTCACGCGCTCGCCACGCACCTGCTCCGGACTGGCGTACTCGGGCGTGAAGCTGTGCTGGCCGGTTCTCGTCATGCCCACGCTCTGCCCCTGCTCGGAGATGAGCGTGGCGATGCCGAAGTCGAGCAGCTTGGGCTGCCCCTGGGCGTTGACCAGGATGTTGGCCGGCTTCAGATCGCGATGGACCACCAGGTTCCGGTGGGCGTGAGCCACGGCCTCGCAGACGGCCAGCGACAGCTCCACGCGCTGGCGGATCGTGAGCTGCCGGCTCCGGCACCAGGCGTCGATGGGCTGGCCATCGACGAACTCCATCACCAGATAGGGGACGCCGTCGTCGCTGCTGCCGGCATCGAAGAGGCGGGCGATATTCGGGTGATCGAGACCGGCCAGCACCTGGCGTTCGAAGCGGAAGCGCTCGTCGAGCGCGGCCGAGGCCAGCGCGGCGGGCAGCAGCTTGATGGCGACGCGGCGCTCGAACTCAGCGTCGTCGCGGGTGGCTTCGTACACCACGCCCATGCCGCCACGGCCGATCTCGCGCACCAGGCGGTAGGGGCCCAGACGGCGGCTCTCGGCCACGCCGCCTTCCTGCTCTTCGATCACCCGGACGGCCGCTGCCACGGCATCGATCGGCGATTCGAGGAAGCCCGGGTCCTCGTCGTAGACGAGGAGCAGCGCCAGTACTTCGTCGCGGGTGGCCGCGTCCGGAGCCGCGTTCGCGAGCCAGTGGTCGCGGCTCCCGGCCGGCTGCTTCAGCGCTTCGCTGAAGAGCCACGCGATACCCGGATTCTCGCCGGAGGTCATGCCGACCTACCTGGCCGGGTCATCTGCCGCCGGATCCACGTCTTGGCCAGCAACCAATCGCGGTCGACCGACGACGAGGACACGGCGAGCACCTCGGCGATTTCGTCGATGGACAGCCCGCCGAAGCACCGCAGCTCGACGACCCGGCTCTGCTGCGGATCGACGAGCTCGAGCGCGGTCAGCGCGTTGTGGAGGTCGATGAGATCGACGGACGGCGCCGGCACTGGCGTGACCGCATCGGTCAGCTCCACCGCGATCGCACCGCCGCCACGTTTCGACGCCAGGCGCGCCCGCGCATGGTCCACGAGCACCGCGCGAACCACCCGGGCGGCCACCGCGAAGAAGTGCGTGCGGTCCTGAAACGGTTTACCGGCGGGCTGCTTCGCCAGCCGCAGGTACGCCTCGCTCACGAGCGCCGTCGGCTGGAGGGTGTGGCCCTTCCGCTCCCGCGAGAGATGCCGCGCGGCGATTCGACGCAGTTCCGGGTAGACGATCTCGATCAAGCGAGGCAACGCGTCCGCGGTGCCATTGGCCCAGTCGTGCAGCAGGCGGGTGACATCGTTTGATGAGGCGGGAGACACGGCTGGAGGCTCCGAGAGTGGTGTGTGAGAGATCGGGGCCGTGTCGTCAGGCCGGCGGCCACGTGAGCAGGAACTGCTTCGGCTGGCCGCTCCAGCTGCGGAACTGGACGTAGCCCCCGGCGCCATCGCGGGGATCCATCGGACCGGGCGTCGGACGGGGATCGTACTGGCCATGGGCCACGCCCACGCCCCCCGCCAGGAACAGCAGACCGAGTGCCGCACGCAGTGCCACGCGCGTCATGCTACACGAACTCGCGCGCTGGACGGCCGCCCCCAAGTGCCGCTCCGCCAATCGCAGGACAGCCGCGTGCATCAGACGGGTGACACGCGTGTCCGGACCAGACGCGCGTCCGCCAGCGCGCGGTAGCGCCCCAGGGTCCGCGGGATGTCCATCGCCGGCTCCTGCGAGAAGAACGAGAGGTGCGCGGCCACCAGCGGCCGGTAGATGACGTTCGCTCGCCTGGTGCGCCGCGGAATCGTCACGCTCAACTCTTCCTCGTCATCGTCGCCAATCGCCGACATCTCGTCGAGATCCGCCCCGAGATAGCTGACGCAGTTGATGCTCAGGCGATCCGGCGCGACGTCGGTGCCCGTGGCGCGGAAGCGGCCGGGATGGTCGAGAAAGTAGTCGTGGAGGCGCTCGGCCAGATCCGCACGCTCCCATAACGCCCCGCAGAACCCGCGGTCCGGATAGGGCAGTTCCATCAGCGACATCGGGATCACGCCCTGCTGCTGCTGGAAGTACGCGCAGACGCCATTGTTGACGACATTGGCCGACACCAGGAAGAACTCGGGATGCGCGACACGGAACGCCAGGAACGCCGCGAGGTGGTCCAGGTCAAGATAGACGATGTCGTCATCCAGTTTGAGGAAGACGGCGTCGTGATACTCGTCACGCCGATAGTGCCGGTAGTACTCCCCGTAGTGCGTCACCGTGCGCGGCGGCGTCAGCAATCGGATCGCCGGATGCCTCGCGGGCAGTCCGTGCAGCCAGCGCCGATCGTCGTCGGTCCGCGCGTAGTCCCAGACGTGATACTCCGTCACCGTGCCCGCGCCGAGCGCGTCGAGCACGTAGTCGACGAGGATCGCCATCCGATCCTGCCTCCCGCCAAACGTCGTGGCGATGATTCTTGGTAACATATGGCGCCGGTCCGGGCACTGGGCCCGGGTTCACCGCAGATTACCCCATGGTCATCGGCTGCGTCGTTCCATCCTGCCGCGAAGAGCAGGCGATGACCCTGGTCCGCGAGTGGAGGTCCGCGCTGCGGGCATGGAGGGCGTTCTCCTAGTGTGGTTCACGGCGTGGCGGAACCGTAACCGTCGGCGGGCGATCTTCACGACGGTTCGCGATGAGGCGGTGTTCCTGCCGATCTGGCTGCGCTACTACTCGCGTCATTTCTCCGCGCGCGACATCTTCGTCTTCGACCATGGCAGCACCGACGGCAGCGTGGCGGCCGCGCAGGCCCGCTTCGGCTTCCAGCACGCACGGGTGGATCACCCGCTGTTCAACGACTTTCCGTGGTACACCGCGTTCGTCGAGGCGCGGCAGCGGGAACTGCTCGAGTCCTACGACGTGGTGGCGTACGCGGAGGCCGACGAGATCCTCTGGCATCCCTCGGGCCTCCGGCGGTATCTCACGTTCTTCACGCGGGACGCGGTCCGCGCCACCGGCTGGAACCTGTGGCACGACCGGTCGCAGGAGCCGGACCTGGATCCCGCCCGCAGCATCCTGAGCCAGCGACGCTACTGGTTTCGCAATCCCGAGTACGACAAGCCGCTCATCGCGCGCGTGCCTCTTCGCTACGAGTTCGGGTTCCACCAGTGCGCCGAGTGCGAGGAGATCGATCCCGACCTGCTGCTCCTCCACCTCCACACGATGGACTACAAGGTCGGGCTGCAGAAGCACGAGCGCACGCGGTCGTATCGCGACTACGCCACCGAGAGCATCGACCACGGCCTCGGCGTGCAGGGGCGGTTCGTCGGGGACGACTACGCCGCGTGGTTCGATCGGCAGGGCCTCGGGGAGCGTCGCCAGATCATCCCTCCGCCACTGGCCAGCGCGCGGCCCTTCTAACCCCTCGAGGCCGCCGCCGTGCGCATCCTCGTCGCCCTCACCTACTACCGGCCCCACATCTCGGGCCTCACCACCTATGCGCAGCGGCTGGCCGAGGGCCTTGCGGCCCGCGGCCACCAGGTGACGGTGCTGACCTCGCACTACGACGCGTGCCTGCCGCTGGAGGAAGACCGCCACGGTGTACGGGTGGTGCGCGCCGGTGTGCTGGCGCGCATCGGCAAGGGCGTGCTGATGCCGGGATACGCGCGCCGGGCGCGGGCCCTGGCCGCCGCCCACGACGTGATCCTCGCGAACTACCCGATCACGCCCCCGGAGTCGGACGCGCTGGTGCGCGCGGCACGCGCCTCGGCGATCCCGGTGATTGCCGCCTACCAGTGCGACCTCGAGCTGCCAGGCACAGGATGGAACCGCGCGGTCCAGTTCGCCGTCGAGGCGGCCGGCCGCCGGCTGCTCGACGACGCGGCCCGCATCCTCGTGTTGTCGATGGACTACGCGCGCACGAGCCGGTTGCTGCGGCCGCACCTGGCCAAGTGCGCCGTGCACGCGCCCCCGGCGTCGCTGCGGCCAGCCGACCCCGGGGAGGTGGCACGCTTCAGGGCCCGGCACGCGCCGGGCGCGGACGTCGTCATCGGCGTGGCAGCCCGCATCGCCGCCGAGAAGGGCATCGAGTATCTGCTGGCGGCCAGGGCGCCGCTCGGCCACGCCCTCGGACGGGTGCAGGTGCTGCTGACGGGGGGGCCGGGCGGGGCGCTGGGCGAGGCGGCCTACTGGACGCGCGTGGCGCCGCTGTTCGACGCGTGGGCCGCCCGGGCGTCGTTCCTCGGGCCGCTGCCGGACAGCCAGATGGCGGTGTTCTTCGGCGCCTGCGACGTCACCTGCCTGCCCAGCGTGAACCGCACCGAGAGCTTCGGGCTCGTGCAGGTGGAGAGCATGCTGTGCGGCACGCCGGTCGTGGCCACCGACCTTCCTGGCATTCGCGACCCCATCGTGCGGAGCGGCATGGGGCGGCTGGCGCCGCCGCGCGACGCCGCCGCACTGGCGAAGGCCATTGTCGACGTGGTGCGCGACCGCGCCCGTCTGGTTCGATCTGGTGAGGAGATCCGTGGCCTGTTCGGCACCGACGGATTCGTGGACGACTGCGAGCGCCTGCTGACCGACTGCGTGGGGGCAGGCCGTCCGGCGCCGCCGCCGGGCGACGACCTCGCGCGCCTGATGCGGCTGCACACGCGGAGTGTCCCGCCGTTTCGCGCGCTGGTGCGGGCGGTCGAGTCGTCGATCATCCGCCGCCACGCGCCCGCCGCGGGGCCCGTGCTCGACCTGGGATGCGGCGACGGGCAGTTCGCCGGTGTCACGTTGGCCACGCCGGTGGCGTACGGGCTGGACCCTGAACCCGGCTCGCTCGATCGCGCGCGCCGCTCGGGCGTGTTCGAGCGCGTGTTCTGTCAGTCCGCCGATGGCATCCCGCTGCCAGACGGGTCGTGCAGACTGGTGCTGGCCAATAGCGTGCTGGAGCACATTCCGGAACTGGACCGGCCGCTGGCGGAAGCGCACCGCGTGCTGGCCAGCGGCGGTTGGCTCGTCGTGACCGCGCCCAGCCACCGCTTCACCGACGGCTTCGGCGTCGCCGTCGGTCTCGACCGGCTGGGGCTGGCCCGATCGGCGCGCCGCTACCGCGACTGGTTCAACCGCCGGTCGCGGCACCATCACCTGGACAGTGCCGAGACGTGGCAGGGCAGGCTCGAAGCCACCGGCTTCCACGTCGTGCGCCACGAGTACTATCTGTCGCGGTCGGCCATGTTCTGGTTCGACCTGCTCCACTACATGAGCGCGCCCAGCCTGCTGGCCTGGACCTGCCTCGGGCGCTGGCACTGGATGGGACGTCCGGTGTTCGAGCCGGCATGGACCGCGATGCTCACCCGTCTCGCGCGGCGCGTGCCCGACCGCGAAGGTGCCTATGTCTTCCTCCTGGCCCAGAAGAAGTAGCGCGCGCGAGGCGGCGGGCCTGGTGGTGCTGTTCGCGGTGTCGCTCGGCTTCCGGCTGCGCGGCATCGGCTTCGGGCTGCCGCTGCTGTCGAACTACTACATCCGACCCGACGAAACACTGGTCGTCATCCCATCCGTCGAGCTGCCATCGCGGCTGGGCAATCCCGGGCACATCAACTACCCGGCGGCGCTGATGGACGTGCTCGCGGTGCTCTATCGCGCGCTGCACGCGGTGCTGGCGATGGGAGGCGCGGCCTCGTCGTCCTTCCTGGACGATGTCGGGGCCAACCCGTCGCGGTATGTCCTCGCGGGTCGCGTCGTCTCGGCGGCATGCGGCGCGGCGCTCGCCGTGATCGTCTACCGCACCGCGCGCCGCTTCGCGTCGCCGCTGGCGGCTGCCGTCGCGGCGGCGTGGTACGCCGTGTCGCCCCTCGCGGTCCGCGAGGCGCACTACGCCGTCACCGACACGGCGATGGCGCTGCTGGTCGGGTGCGCCGTGCTGGCGGCGATCCGGGTCTTCGAATCGCCCGCCTCGTCCCGGCGCGGCGACCTGGTCCTCTGTGGCGCGGTGGCGGGCGCAGCGGTGGCGACGAAATACACCGCCGCCGTCGCGGCG
Source organism: uncultured Acidobacteriota bacterium (assembly GCA_963721715.1). GTDB lineage: Bacteria > Acidobacteriota > Vicinamibacteria > Vicinamibacterales > UBA2999 > VFZN01. Next base: position 1,150,832 of record CAVRKI010000002.1, read on the forward strand.
GCCGCGTTGGCGGCCGCGCTGCTGTGGCCCCGTCACGGGCTGCGGGTCCGTGCCCGTGCGGCCGACCTGGGGCTGTGGATGGCCGCGGCGGCCGCGACCTTCGCGATGCTGAACCCGTGGCTGGTCACGCATCCCGAGCCGCTGGCGGCGTGGATACGGCAGTTGCTCGTGGCGATCTACGCCGAGCGCCCGGCGATCGCCGCGGACCCCGAGACGGCCCACGGCTGGACGCGCCTGGTTGACTACGCCGGCCTGATGCCCGGCGGCCTGGTGGGCGCCGCCTGCGCCGCCGCGGGGGCCTTGGCCGCCGCCGCCCGATGCCGCGTCACCGACGGGCGCGTGCTGGCGCCGCTCGGCGCGGCCCTGGCGTTGGTGGCGCTGTTCGCCCCGGCGCACACCCTGCCCTTCCGCTACCTCGCACCGCTGCTGCCGCTCTCGGCCGTCCTGTCCGCCGTGGCTCTCGATGCGGCCGGCCGCCGGTGGCCGCGTCGATCCGGCGCGACGGCGCTGGCCGTTGTGGGTTTCGCGGGTCTCGTCGCCACGGCCCCGGCGGCCCTGCACCTCGTCAACAGCCTTGCCCTCGAGGACACCCGGTCCGAGGCGGGCCGGTGGGTTGCCGCCAACGTCCCGCCGTCGGTGCCCATCGTGTGGCTTGGCATGCCCGAAAGCGAACCGCAGATCGTCGAAACGACGGCGTCGATCCGCCGGCGCGTGGCGTACGTCGAGCGGACCTACGGTCCCGTGGCCGCCCGGGTGATCGATCGCGTGTACCTGCTGTCGATGCGCGCGCCGGCGGCAGGTGGCCCCGACGCCTATGAGGTGTTCCGCAACCCGGAGCCCGGGCAGGTGCCGGATCGGCTCATCTGCGTCGTCCAGGCGGCGTACCCGTCGCCCACGGTCGTCACCGACGCGGGGAGCCTTGCCCAGTGGACCCGGGGCCGAATCCTCGGCTCCGTGCGCATCGGGCGTCCGCTGCCGCCAGGGCGTCACCTGCTGGAGCCGTGGGACGCATTCTTCCTGCCGATCAACCTCGACCGCCCGATCCAGCCCGGGCCGCAGTTCGTCATTTCCCTCGTGGAGCGCGAGTGATGCCCACTGAATCCGCACGCGACCTGGCAGCGCGACTGCACGTCGTGCAGGCCGACTCGCGGCCGTTCGTCCTCCACACCCGGTCGCGGCCACTCGCGTACGACGCGCACGACGACACCGAGGAGAAGATGCGGTCGCTCAACGGCGGGTCGCTGGTGCACGCCTGGGACTACTGGGCGGTGTCGGCCCTCGTCAACCGGCTGAAGTGCGACATCCTCGGCTGCGCCCACCACCTCGTGCCGATCCGGCCGGAGGACCATCCGGACCGGCACGTGACGTGGGGCAAGGTCCGCGTCCTGCTGGACTTCATGCGCGCCCGTCCCGAGGCCGAGGTGGTGGCGTTCCTGGACTCGGACGCGTTCATCAGCGACGAGGGGGCGCTCCTCGCGCTGGCCGGCGCACTGCGGGCGGCGCCCGATCGGCACGGCGCGTTGTCGCGCGACCCCCTGATGCCGAAGAACACCTTCATCAACACCGGCTGCCTGATCCTCAGGAACACGGACTTCTCGCGGCACTTCCTGCAGACCGTGTGGGACGACGTCGAGGCGCGCCCGCAGTACCGATACGACTGGCCGCACGAGCAGCACGCCGCGAGCCAGTTCGTGCAGGGCCACCGCGGGCGCTTCTACGTGTGCCGGACGGCGGTGCTCAACACGCCTTGCGGGACGATCGTGCGGCACGCGTGGTGGAAGCACCAGTTCGCGGAAATCGCGGACGACGAGCTGAAGTGCACCATCGCGCGGGTGCACTGCCCGGAGCTGGCCCCGCCGGCGCCCACGCCGGCCTTCGACCTTGCGGCGCTGCTCGACGACTGACGATGGGCCGGGTGGCTGAACGGCATGCCCGCCCCGATCAGGCGGTCGGCGCCGCCGCCCAGTGCGGCCCTCAGCCGAATCCTGTGGCCAGCCCCGCCAGGAACTCCCGCGGTGAGACGATGTCGATGCCACCGTAGCGACCGATGACGAGCCGCGCCGGACGGCGTTACGGGTCGATCAGGACGCCGGGGTTGAGCCGCCACTCCGGGTCGAGCCAGCGCTTGGCGGCCCGCATCGCAGCGAGGGTCGCGGCGTCGTACTGCACGGGCAGGAAGTGCTTCTTGATCCGCCCGAGGCCGTGCTCGGCCGACACGCATCCGCCACGCGCGACGATGGCGGCCGCGAACTCCGCGTAGAGGGCTTTCGCCCGCCGCAGCTCGTCGTCGTCGCGGGGCAGGATGTTCACGTGGAAATGGTTGTTGCCGGCGTGTCCGAAGATCGCGTGGTCGAGGCCGGCCGCCCTGAGGCGCGTCGTGTAGAGGTCGTAGACCCACCGCAGGTCCTGGTCCTCGACCGCCATGTCGGTCGCAATCTTGTGGAGCGTGGGGTGCTGCTCGCGCCGTTGGGCAATCGTCGCATTGATGCGCTCGGGCACGGCGTGGCGGAAAGCGCGGATGTCGCGCAAGGCCTGATCGTCGATGCCGGCCAGTCCCGCCGCCTCGTCGCCGCCGGCGGCCGCGATGTGCGCCAGCACGCGCTCGATGGTGGCGTCGAGCCTCTCTTCGTCGTCGTAGCCGAACTCGGCAAACACCGAGCAGCTGCCCGCCGGGGCGTGGGCCAGCACGCGCGTCACCTCGGGCTTGCCGGTGTCACGCGCCAGCTCGTGCGAGCGGGCATCCAGGAACTCGATGGCCGTGGTGTGCAGCGCGTGATCGCCGCGCAGCGCTTCGACCAGCGCAAACGCCTGCGCCGGCGTGGCGAAGCACTGCAGGAAGGCAAGCCGCGACTCGGTGACCGGGGCGAGGCGGAGCGTGACCTCGGTCACGACGCCGAGCGTGCCCTCGCTGCCGACGAAGAGGTCCACGACATCGCCACCAGGCAGGAAGCCGTAGCCAACGGAGTTCTTCGTCCGAGGCTTCGGAATGGCTGGCAGATGCACGGTGCGCCGCTCGTCGCCATCGACGAGTGTGAGGGCGTCACCCGCGGCGCGGTCGCGGCCGCGGCACAGGTCGAGGGTGCGGCCTGACGCGAGCTCGACGGTGAGCCCCACGACCCAGTCGCGGGTCGCGCCGAAGCGGAAGGCGCGCGAGCCGGCGGCGTTGGTCGCGACCATCCCGCCCAGCGAGGCGCCCGCCTCGGTGGGGTCGAGCGGCAGCGTGAAGCCGGGCGCGCGGGTGGCGAGCGAGGCGTGCAGCTCGCGCAACGTCGTGCCGGCGAGCGCCCGCACCCAGGGAGGATCCGCCTCGAGGTCGAGGGCGACGATGCCGCGCAGGCGGGCCACCGACACGAGGTGCGTCGAGGCATCCGGCACGGCGCCGCCGGTGACTCCCGTGCGCGCGCCGCTCACGGTGACGCGATGTCGCGTGACGGCATGCCACCGCATCACCTGGCGCAGCTCCGTCAGCGTGTCCGGCTCGGCCACCGACGCCACGCCCGCCGCGGTCAGGCGCGATTCGTCCCGCAGCAGATCGGCCACGTCGGCCGGGGCGGGGGCGACGCGCACACAGGTGGGCGCGGCCGTGACCGGCCCCGTCAGATCACGCGCCTCGAGCAGGTCGCCCACGCCACTACAGGATACGCGTCCGCACGCTCAGCACCAGTTCAACCGTTGATTCACCGCCTTGCAGGGACGTATAGTGAAGTTCCGGGCAGCCACGCGAAGTGGCGCCCTTTCTCGTCCTTTTCGAACGGAGTCTTCATTGTCGCGATATCGTTCCGTGATCGTGGCGGCCGTCCTGGCCGCCGCGCTGTCGCCCTCCACTGGGGCAGCGCAGGGAATGGAGAACACGCGCTCGGTCTCGCTCGCGGTGGGTACGGGCTTCGGGCTCGGCGGCAATGTCATCACCGAGGCGGTCGGCCGCGTCAACGGCACGCCTGCCATCTTCGTCGAACAGAGCTACGCCAACCACTTCAGCGACGCGCTGCGGCTGCGCTTCATCGGCGGCATCGGGCTCGACTACAACAAGGAAGCGTTTGTTACCTTTGCCTACAACAAGATGAACGCCACCGAGCGGGTGACGGGATCGGTCGGCGGTTATCCCCTCTACACACGCTTCAGCAACACGTCGGCGATCGACGTGGAGGGCGGCGTCCGCTACTACTTCCGCCCCGAGGGGCCGACCCGAACCTACGTTGCCGGCGTCGCCGGCATCCGGTTCCACGACCAGGTCAACGCCACGATCAGGGTGCTCGAACTGGGGCTGACGTTGAACAACCTCGACTACTTCGAGAGTTCGACGCTGTTCATCTTCGGCGGCGATACCGGCATCAGCCGCGATCTGTCCGACACGATCGCGATTGGCGCCGAGATCGGCCTGCGCTATCAGCCGAAGCTCAGTCCCGCGCTCATCCTGGACGGCACCGGGCTCGAGGGGATCAACGACACCGGCAGCCGCGTCTCGCTGCCCATCAGCGCGTTTCTCACATGGCGCTTCTAAACCACGCTGGCGTCTCGAATTCCAGACCAGGCCGGGCAGGTCGGCTCTGGCGGCTGCTCGTGTCGGCGGCGCTGGTCGTCGTCATCACCGCGCCGGCGATTGCGTGGGCCTCCTCCCTGGACCAGGAGGCGCCGACGATCGCGCGCCTTGCCCAGGATGTGAACAGCGCGGAGCCCAAGATACGCCGGGCGGCGCTGAAGGCGCTGGCCGGTCTGGGGCCGGAGGCCCTGGAGCCGCTCAGCCTGCTGGTCGGGGATCCCGAGCGCGACATCCGCACCAACGCCATCGCGGCGATCCTCGCCATCTACGTCGAGCCACCGCCCCGCGAGCGTGTCGAGAGCGCCGAGGACGCGTTCGGGTGGACCCGCTATCGGGTCACCCCGTGGGCGGTGCCGCCCGCGCTGGTGAACAACCTCGTGCGGGCGCTGGCCGACGACTGGTCGTCGGTGCGCCGCGATGCCGCCTATGCGCTGGGTGTGGTGATGACGGCGCCGATCGACCAGCGGGTGTCCGACGAATTGACCTACTCGCTCGCGGACCCCTCGAGCTCGGTGCGGCTCGCAGCGGTGCGCGCGCTCGGCCGGTTGCAGGCCACCCGGGCCGGGGACCAGTTGATCGGCCGCATCGTCGATCCGGACCTGCCCGTCCGTCTGGCGGCGATGCATGCCGTCGGTGAGATCCGCGAGGCGCGGGCCCTGGTGGCCCTGCAGCAGCAACTCGACTACTACCGCGGGGGGACGGCCGGCCGGATGGCGCTCGAGGCCCTGGCCCGCATTGCCCACCGATCCTCGGCGGCCCTGTTCGCGGAGGAGCGGTTCTCGAAGAGCGAGGCGCATCGCCGCTATGCGTATGAAGGCATCGCCCGGCTCGGCGGGATTCCCGAGGCCGACGCCGTGGCCCTCGAACGACTGCTGACCGAGGAACGCGAGGAGGAGGTGGCGGCGGCCATGGCGTTTGCCCTGGCGGCGACGGGCCGGCCGTACGTCGACCGGCTCGTGCTGGCGCTCGTCGATCCCGATACGGCGAATCAGGCGCTGGAGTACCTGGTGGAGCTGGGCGGCGCGCAACCGTCGGCGCTCGTGCCCTATCTGCAGCACAAAGACGCGATCGTGCGCGAGCGCGTCGCCATGGCGACGGGGTTCGTGGGGGACGCGGGCGCCGAGGCCGCGCTGTCGCAGTTGACGAGTGATGGCGACCCGTCGGTGCGCCGGGCCGCCGAGGTGGCCCTCATCCGCAGGCGCGCGACCAGATCGGCGACGGCGCCCCGGTAACGCTGCGCGCCGGCGTTGTGCTCGGGCGCCATGTCGGCGGCGGTCCCGAGGATCATTCCCGTCTGGGTCATGGCAGGGGACGTGAGGGTCGGCGAATCTTGAAGTCCTGGGTCCTGGGTCTTGAGCCCTGGGCTCGGGTCCATCGCCTTCGCCAATCCGAAATCCAGCACCTTCACCGTGCCGTCGCTACGCACCTTGATGTTCGCGGCCTTGAGATCGCGATGGATGATGCCCTGCTCGTGCGCGGCTTCCAGGGCTTCCGCGATCTGTTTCGCGATCGGCAACGCCTCGTCGATCGAAATCGCACCACGCGCAATGCGCTCTGACAGGTCGTCGCCTTCGACGAGTTCCATGACGAGCGCCGTGGCGGCCGCGGACCTCTCGATCGCGTAGATCGCCGCGATGCGGGTGGTTCAGGGCCGCGAGGGTCTTCGCTTCCCGCTCGAAGCGCGCCAGGCGGTCGGCGTCGGTGGCAAAGGCATCCGGCAACACCTTGACCGCCACCGGGCGGCCCAGGCTCGTGTCGGCGGCGCGGTAGACCGCGCCCAATCGGCGACCCAGGGCTGCGGGCGGTGTCGGCGGCGTGGGGCTACGGCTCCTGAGCGTGGAGGCGCAGTGGCAGCACACGGCCGAACTTCAAGAAATCGTCGTCGGTCGTCATGATGGGGAATCGGGATCGTTCGGCAACCGCGCACAGCAGAAAGTCGGTGTTCGAGCCCTGAATCCCTTGCGCGCGACAGAGGTTGAAACAGTCTGCCGCCCGCTCGTAATCGGCAGCCGTGAGCGGCTCGTCGGGAAACGCCCGCAGGTGGTCGCGAAGTCGCTCGAAGACGGCCCGGTCGCGAATGCCGCTGAGGAGTTCCTGCCGGACCGGACCGACGATGGCGGCACGCCCGTGTGCGACCAGGCGGCGAAGTTCGTCGACCGCCGAGTGGGCCGGCGCGCGTCGCCGCAGGGCGAGCGACCAGACCGAGGTATCGACGAGCACCTTCATGACCGCCGTCGCTGCTTCTTGTAGTCGTACTTCGGGTCGTAGTCGATCGTTCCGAACAAGTCGACGATGCGCGCCTGCTTGCGCCGGCCGATGTACTCCTGCAGCGCCTCGGTCACGGTCTCCTTCTTCGTCGCCTTGCCGCCGATCTTGACGGCTTCGTCGAGCAGCTTGTTGTCGAGCGCCAGATTCGTCGCCATTCACACATTGTATTACACATCCTCGTGTGTGGCATCCAGAGGACCATGGCGGCCGGCGCTGCTGTTTCGCCTCGCGGAGATGGCCGATTCACTCGGCACTGCGCGACGGATGGGAGTCATTCGGGGCAGGACACGGGCGGTTGCGGGATCGGGGCGCTGGAGTCGTCGCTTACGCGTCCGGTCGGGGGAGGTCCAATCCTTGCAGCTCTCCCTCGCAAGGTCCTGGTTGATCTCGTTGTGACCCGGAATCGTCGACGCTCTCTTCGCGGGCGCCTGATGTTGCCCGGCTTCAGGTCGCGGTGCACGATACCGGCACGATGCGTACGCCCCACGGCCTCCGCAATCTGGGTGGCGTAGCGCACGATCTGGTCGATGCCGAGCGGGCCTTGCTGGAGGAGGCTGCCCAGGGTGCGGCCCCGCACCAGTTCCATGGCGATGAAGTCGATGCCCTGGTCGGAATTGATCTCGTAGATCGTGATGATGCTCGGGGGATTGAGGGCGGAGGCGGCCTTGGCCTCGCGGAAGAATCGTTCCTTGCGAGCAACCGCATCGCCGTCGCGGGTTGGCAGCACCTTCAGGGCGACGTCGCGGTCCAGGGTCTGGTCGCGCGCCAGCCACACCTCCCCCACACCGCCGTGGCCAAGGTGGCCCGTGATGACGTACTGCCGGAGAGTTCGCCCTAGCAAGATCCAGAACTGCCTTGGGGCGTCCCTTGCGCCTCGGCCACATTATGCGGCCTCAAGTCGCCGGACCCACGAACAACGAGGTGATGAGATGCCGACAACATTCCTGGTGCCGGCCTTCCGATGGGCGGGTGACAACCCACGGCGATGCAGCACGGGCAGTGCCCCGGGGGCGGACGGGCGCGATCCGACTCCCCCGGGCACCGTGTGGTCGCCGCCGGTGCTACCGGCTGCTCGTGATTGCGGGCGCCGGGCGGCTCAGGTCGGGGCGGCGGGTCGAGATGAACTCCTGGCGGAAGGTCACCATCTTGTTCAACTCCGCGCCCATCGCCGCCCACTGGGCGCCGAAGAACTTCCGCAGGACATCCGCGCCCGTCGGCCGGTCGAAGTCGCTCATGGCGCCGACCTGCTCGACGCGGCGGTAAGTGTAGCCGCTGTTGGCGCCGACCCGCAGCACCCATCGCGTGACCAGGGGCTTGCCGGCCGCGGCTTCATACGCCGGCTTGAACTTCACGGTCATCGCCTCGTAGTCGGCCTCCATACCCGGAGCCACGCGCACGATCTGCGCGCGCGCGAAGTTGCCGGCCGGCGCCGGCGGGGTGGTCTGGTTCGCCGACGAACCCGGCAGGTGCTCCCACACCTCGACGACCGCCCGCTCCGTGGCGTTCCCGCCCTCTTTCATCATGCGTTCCGCTTCCTGCTGGCCGTACGCCTTCACCATGATCGTAGGAACGGTGCCCCAGGCCTCCCGCTCGGCCCACGAGTTGAAACTGAGCGCGACGCGGTAGGTGCCGCCCGGCTTCCCGATCGACACCGCGTAGGCGGTCCAGTAGGTCTTGGCCCCAATCTTGTCGGCGCCGGCGGCGAGCTTCTTGATGTAGTTCTCGAACACCAGCTCCTGACCCGGTTTCACGCTGATCTCATGGACCTGCTGGAACCGGGCCTGTGCGAAGGCCATGGGAGCCGAAAGAAGTACGAGCGGCGCGACGAGACACATCAGTCGGTGCTTCATACACATCTCCAGGTAGACCGCTGGGACCTGACCTGGAACGCTGGGGGGCCCTGGGCCGCGGTCTGGTGACGCGGATTGTGCAGGTCGGCCGGACCGGAAGTCCTAAGGGAATTCTAGGGTTTGCCTGATGGCGCGGCGGTCGAGCCCCGGCCGGACTACAGGGAATTGGTGGCGGTGTCGTCGAAGGTCTGGACTTCGAAACGTGCGTCGATGCCACCGAACGTCACGACGTCGCCCACCGCCAGAATGGTCGGCCGGGACACCGGGACTCCGCCAACCCGGGTCCCGTTCTTGCTCTCGAGGTCCTCGACGGCGACGGTGTCGCCGTCGACCAGAATCCGCGCGTGCCGGCGGGACACGCTCGGATCGTCGATGCGCACGTCGGCATCCCGATCGCGCCCGACGATGTTGATGCCAGGGGACAGGACGATCCGCCGGCCCTGCAGCAGGAGCACGAGCGCACGCGAGTTGGCCTGCGCACTGTCAGCGGCCGAACTGGTCTCGCGGATCTCCGCGGCGAATCCGTATCCGACTCGATGATGGGTCCTGATGATCTGCGCCAGCCCCGCGTCGCCAATCGCGGCGCGCGCCTCGCCAATCAGGACCGGGAGATTGGCCTCCCCCACGAAGGTGTCGGGCCACAGCCGCTGCATCAGTTCAGCCTTGGGCACCACCCGGGGATGAGCCTCGATCAGCAACCGCAGCAGCTCGAAGGCTTTGGGGGACAGGTGCCTGGCGGTGCCGTCCAGGGTGAGCTCGCGGCTCGAGGTGTCGAGACAGCTGCGTCCGAAGTAGTAACGCATAGGCATCGCGGCCCCGGGGCGAATCCTGGAACTTTCCTAGAACTTCCTTGGGACTTCCCGGCGAGCGCCCCGTCATCGTATGCGCAATTCCGATAGGTCGCATCCCCTTTCCTGCAGGAGCATCAGCGTGGAACCCAGACACCTCCGGTCGTTCGTCGGCGCCGTCGTCAGCTGCCTCGTCGTCTCACTTGGCACCCCTCTCCTGGCCCAGAGCAACATGGGCACCTGGGTCGCGAACATCGCCAAGTCCACGTATTCACCGGATCCCGCGCCCAAGAGCTCGACCCTCACGATCGCGGCGAGCGGCGTGACGGTGGACCTCGTGCCCGCCACGGGGCCGGCGCAGCGCTGGACCTACGGCGGCACCTACGACGGCAAGCCCGTGCCGGTCACGGGTCATCCCAACGCCGACATGGCCACGCGCAAGCGCCTCAACCCGACGACGACCGAAACGACCTTCACGAAGGCCGGCAAGGTGACCTCGGTGAACACCTCCGTGGTATCTGCCGACGGCAAGACCATGACGATTACGGCCAAGGGCACGACCGCGCAAGGGCAGCCGTCGCTCAACGTGCAGCTGTACGAGAAGAAGTAGACGCCACCCTCGCTTCGGGGCTCCGGGAGACATCGTGCCCACGACTCCGAACGATGTCTCTCGAACCCCGTGCCGACCACCGGAGATCTCCGTGAACACATCTCAGCGTCCGCTGATCCTCTGCCTGCTCGTCGGCGCCTCATTCGCCGCTTGCACGGGCGGCGAGCCCAAACCCGACGCCAAACCCGAGCCGCAGGTCGAGCTGGTCGTGCCCAACCCGTGCGACCTTCCAAAGACGGCCTCCGCTACCCCGGAGCAGACGGCGTGGCAGATCTTCGTCGCCGTGAACTGTCCCACCGGCAACAGCGCGACCCCGCTGGTGTGGGAGACCTGGACCGAGCAGACCTGCCTCACCGATCCGTCCAACGCTGCGTGTGCCCCCAACGCCACGACCCGCGTGCTCCACGCCAGCCACCTCAAGCACCGCCGCGCTGTGGCCACGGTGCCGCTCAGCGAGGAGTGCAGCCCGATGTTGACGAAGGCGACGGCCGTCAAGGACCGTTCGCGACACTCGCGCGCTTCGTGCCGTCGAACCTGGCTGCGGCGCCCACATTCTGCGAGGAGGTCTTCATCAACCGCGCGGAGCTCGCCTACATCCAGGCGCCCGTGCCCGGCCAGACGCTGACGACGTTGGCGGCGCAGAACAACTACGTCACAACCGGCGCCACGATCAATTTCCCCACCGACGCCGTCGAGGTCAAGGCCGACTGGATCCCGGCGTCTTCACTCGTCGCCCCGTCCTTCGACTGCGTGAACCCCCCTGCGGGCCTCGTGACCGAGACCATCGGCGGACAGTGCTACGCGCTCGCCTGGGTCTACGGCGGCAGCTACGACGGCAAGCCCGTGCCGGTCACCGGGAATCCCAACGCCGACACGGCCACGCGCAAGCGCCTCAGCCCCACCACGACCGAGACGACCTTCACGAAGGGCGGCAAGGTGACGTCGGTGAACACCTCGGTCGTCTCGGCGGACGGCAAGACGATGACCATCACGGCGAAGGGCACGACCGCGCAAGGACAGCCGCTCGCTCAACGTGCAGCTCTACGAGAAGAAGTAGACGCCGCCCCCTCGCTTCTGGACTCCGAGAGATATCGTGCCCACGACGCGTCAACCTGTCGGTCGTCGTACGTTTCTGCAGGGCGCCGCGGTCGGCGCCGCGGGCATCGTGGCCCACACCCGTGAGGCCGAGGCCCTTCCCGAGGCACAGCAGGGAGGGGCCGCGCCCGTGCCGGCACCGGAACGGGTCGAGGTGTTCCACACCGACCGGCCCGGCGCCGACTTCATGGTCGACGTGATCAAGTCGCTCGGCTTCGAGTACGTCGCCGCCAACCCCGGGTCCAGCTTTCGCGGCATCCACGAATCGCTCATCAACTACGGGGGCAACGCCGCGCCGGAGCTGCTGACGTGCCTCCACGAGGAGTCGTCGGTGGCGATGGCGCACGGCTACGCCAAGATCGAAGGCAAGCCGATGCTGGTGATGGCGCACGGCACGGTCGGCCTGCAGCACGCGTCGATGGCGATCTACAACGCCTATTGCGACCGCGTGCCCGATCTACATCCTGCTCGGCAACATCCTCGACGTCGCCTGGCGCCGCAACGACGTCGAGTGGACCCACGCCGTGCAGGACTGCGCCGCGATGGTGCGCGACTGCACCAAGTGGGACGACACGCCGGTGTCGCTCGGCGCACTTCGCCGAGTCGTCCGTGCGCGCCTACAAGATCGCGATGACGCCGCCGCACGCCCCGGTCGTGCTCGTCGCCGATGCCATGCTGCAGGAAGAGCCGATGCCGGACGCCGACCGCACGCGCCTCCGCGTGCCGACGCTGTCGCGCGCGTTGCCGCCGATTGGCGACAGCGGCGCCGTTGGCGAACTGGCGAGGATGCTGGTGGCCGCCGAGAATCCCGTGATCGTCGCCGGCCGCGCGGCGCGGACGCCGAACGGCCTCGCGCTGCTGGTCGAACTGGCGGAGATGCTGCAGGCGCCGGTGCGAGACGAGCAGGCCCGTGTCCAGCGGATGAACTTCCCGTCGCTGCACCCGCTTCGCGGCGGCGTCGTCGAAGAGGCCGATCTCGTGCTGGGCCTCGAGGTGGCCGGACTTCTACCATCAGGTGCACGCGCTGACCCCGGAAAACAAGCTGGGCATGGAGTCGCGGCGGATCACCAAGGCCGGCGCGAAGACCGCGACGATCTCGTCGCACGAGCTCCTGACCAAGAGCAACTACCAGGACTTCGGCCGCTACAACGAGGTCGACCTGGCGATCGTCGCCGACGCCGAGGCGACGTTGCCGTCGCTGATCGAGGCCTGCAGGAAGCTCATCACGCCCGACCGCACGCGGCTGTTCGAGCAGCGCGGCGCACGGCTGGCCGAGGCGGCCAGGGCCGCCTTCGATCTGGCGATGTCGCAGGCGGCGGTTGGCTGGGATGCGAGCCCCATCTCCACGGCGCGGCTGTCGATGGAGCTCTGGAACCAGATCAAGAGCGAGGATTGGTCGCTGGTCTCCGACGCCACGTTCGTCCAGAACTGGCCGCTGCGGCTCTGGGACTTCGACCAAGCACTACCAGTACATCGGCTGGTCCGGCGCCTACGGCATCGGCTACGGCGCACCGGCCGCGGTGGGTGCCGCGCTCGCCAACAGGAAGCACGGCCGGCTGAGCGTGAACATCCAGTGCGACGGGGACTTGAACTACGCCCCGGGCATCCTGTGGACGGCGGCGCACCACCGGATTCCGCTCCTCACCATCATGCACAACAACCGCGCCTACCATCAGGAGCGGATGTACGTGGCCGACATGGCGGCGCGCGCCAAGCGGCCAGTCACCCGGTCGGAGATCGGCAACGCGCTCGACAATCCCTTCATCGACTACGCGACGATGGCCAAGGCGTACGGCGTGTATGGCCAGGGTCCCATCGACAACCCGAACGATCTCGGTCCGGCCATCAAGCGGGCGATCGAAGTGGTGAAGCGCGGCGAGCCCGCGCTCGTGGACGTACTGACGCAGCCGCGCTGAGGGAGCCCATGACCAGAAGCCTCCTGCTCGCCCTTGCGGCCGTCTTCGTCGTGGCCGCCACGCCGTTGCCGGTCGCGTCGCAGACGCCGCCGCAAACGCCGACCGCGGCCGCCGCCAGCGCGCCGCCGCTAGATGCCGGCAACGCCGACAACGGCAAGCGGCTGTACATGACCCAGACCTGCTACTACTGCCATGGCACCGTGGGGCAGGGCGCCGGTCGAGTGGGCGCGCGCATCGGTCCGCCCAGTCGCGCGCTCGCCGGCTTCATCCGCTATGTGCGTCGCCCCTCGGGGGCCATGCCGGCGATTACCGACCAGGTGTCGGATCAGGACCTGACCGATATCTACGCCTACTTGCGGACGGTTCCTCCCGCGAAGAGCCCGAAGGACATCCCGCTGCTCAATCAGTTGAAGTCGCCCGGCCAGTAACTCACGCTGTTCACCCATCGAATGCGAGGCAACCCATGCACGAACGAATGCGGCAGATGACTCTCCTCTCGGCGATCGCGGTCCTCTCGATGTTGGCGCTCGCCAGCACGGCACTCGCCCAGGGGGCCGACCCGAGCCTCGGCACGTGGAAGCTCAACCTGGCGAAGTCCACCTACTCCGGTTCGGCCGCGCCGAAGAGCCAGACCGTGAAGTACGAAGCGTCGAGCATGGGGACCACCGTAACGACAGACGGCGTGGCCGCGGATGGTTCGAAGACTTCGCAGAAGTACACCACCAAGTACGACGGCAAGGTTCGGCCGATGGCAAGACGCTGACGGTGGTGACCAAGGGGACCAACGCCGCAGGGGAAGCCTGTCAACAACACGGCGATCTACGAGAAGCAATAGCCACCATTCGCGGCTCGCGCTCGACGGGGAGGTTCGGATGCCCGAATTGATGCGGCCGTCGTCGGTACGACGCGGGCTCTCCGTCGTCGTCGTCGTGATTGCCGCCGGCACGTTCGGGCTCTTCGCGCAGGCGCGGCAGCAAGGACGTGCCGCTCGCCCGGAGCCGTTCACCGAGGCACAGGCGACACGGGGAGCCGCGGTTATGCGCGGTCGTGCACCGGGTGCCATGGCGCCACGCTCACCGGAGGCTCGGCGCCACCGCTCGCCGGGCCGGTGTTCGCCAGGAGCTGGAAGATCCCCGCGTACGCTCGATGACCTCTTCTTCGTCATTCGTAACACGATGCCGCCCAACAACACCGAGGCGCTGTCGCAGAGAGCGGGCCCGTGTTGGAATCTGAGGAATTCCAGTGTGTACCGAATTTGCCGAATCCACAAATGTCGCGCTGTCGCAGGAGGAGCGGGCCGCGGTGTTCGCGCACATCCTGGAGCGCAACGGCTACCCCGCAGGTCGCGTCGCCCTGACCGAGGATCTGCCGCAACTCCGCAAGGAGCGGCTGGAGGTCGCCGTGCTCGATCGGGCCAACCGGCCCGAGCCGCCGGCCTTCATCGCCGGCACCGATGGCGGGGTCCCCGCGTCCTTTGGCCCGGACCAGGACACGCTGGGCCGTCGCGGAGGGCTCCACCGACTGGCTGGTCCACAACCACGACTACTCGGGTACGCGCCACTCGCCCTTGACGCAGATCGATGCGGGGAACGCCTCGCGGCTGGTGCCCGTGTGCATGTAAGCCGAGTGACGGTGGCCCTGGATGCGGCGACGTGCCGCGTCAAGTGGCGGCACACGTGGGAGCCCAAGGACGACACCCTCTGGAATCGCAATCGCGGCATCGCCATCAAGGACGGCCGCGTCGTGCGCGGACAGGGGACGGCTATCTCCTGAGCCTCAATGCCGAGACCGGCGCGCTGCTGTGGGCGCGGCAGGTGGCCAGGCCGAGGACGGTGAGACCTTCACGATGCCGCCGACGATCTTCGAGGACCTCGTGCTGCTCGGGCCGGCCGGCAGCGAGAACAACATGAAGGGATGGGTGGGTGTTCCGGCTGTCGGACGGGACGCCGGTGTGGTTCGGTTGCGAAACACGGTGCGCGAAGGTGCGGCGCTAGGCGGGCGCCGAGTACGCGCTGACGCTCGATCCTGAAAACGCCAGAGCGCACTGAGGGCTTGGTGATATGAGGATGTGGACAAAATAAGCCGAAGATGAGTTACAAACGGTCCCTGACGACGACGCGACGGACTGGGATCTCATGAATGTTCGATTCGCAATCTCGTCGGGCCTCGAACGCGCCGTGGAACTGTCGCCGTCGAGGCCGATTCTGTGGGGAAACCTGGCGGACGCCTACCGTTGGGTTCCCGGGAACACGGCAAGGTCGCAGGAAGCGTACGGACGAGCGATCGCACGACTGCGTGAGCTATTGGCCGAGGATGCGGGCAACGTAGTCAATCGGAGCCGTCTGGCCCTGTACCTTGCGAAGTCTGGCAACACCACAGAAGCGCTGATGGAACTGGCAAAGGTGCCGACGCGGACGGCGACCGAGGTGAACACGTTGTTTCGAGGTGCTGTCACCTACGAGTTGGCCGGGGACCGCGTCAACGCGTTGGCACTGCTCGAGAGGGCACTTGGCCGAGGCTACAGCACGACGGAACTGAAGATGGACCCTGAACTCGAGTCCCTGCGCCAGGATGTGAGGTTTCATCGACTCATCGCACGGTTCGAGTCGAAGCCCTCCACTAAACCCTAGGGAAATCCCAGAACTTCCTAAGATCCGGCGACTGGTTCGACCTACGCTTCTCGCGACCCGAACAGGCGAATCGAGCCAGGCGGCTGTGTGTCGACGGTGCAGTCCGGTTCACGATGCCGTCCGACTGTCTCCGCCGACGCCACCGCCGCTGCACGGGATTCGTCGAGAGCGCCGCAATGAACATCGTCCAACCCCACGACTGGGACCGTGTGTGTCTGCTGATCGACGCCAGCATCCAGGCGTATCGCGCGTTCGGCGCCACGCCGGACCCGGTCGCTCCGGCCGGCTATGAAGTCGTCGACACCTGGCGCGGCGTCGACGCCTTGTTCGGCAAAGACCGGCACGTCGAAACCTACGGCGTCGTGTTCCGGTCGTTGGAGAAGCCGAATCGCTACGTGTTCGCGTTCCGGGGCACGGCGTCGCCCGAAGACTTCGGCATGGACTTGGGTTACCGGGGTCACGCCTTCGTGCCCTTCGGTCCAAGTGTGCCCGGGCCCGGGGGCGCAGTCCCAGATGTGCCGGCCGGGGTCCTCGTCGAGGCTGGCTTCTGGGATGCCTACACGACCGGCGACGGCACCATTCCATCGATGCGGCAGCAGGTCTTCACGCTGCTCGATAGTTATGCGGCACCCGGCAAACCCATCGAGCTGTGGATCACCGGCCACAGCCTGGGTGCGGCGCTGAGCACGCTCTTCGCGCTCGACGTGGCCCTGTGCCGGCCCGAGATCGCGGCGTCGCTCGTGAACTTCGCGAGTCCACGCGTGGGCAACGCTGCGTTCGTGGAGTTCTATCAGCAACAGCCAGCCGAGCAAGCCGAAGCGACGCGGACGCTGCGGGTGCAGAACGTGCTCGACGTCGTGCCAGACCTGCCACTCAAGGCTCAGGGCTACGAGCACGTCTCCGACGTCACGCTGATCGAGTTCTATAAGCACGAGACGCTGCCGCTCGATCCGGACTTCGTCGTGCATCGTCATGCCGCCGCCAACTACCAGGCGGTGGTGCAGTGCGCATCGGCGAGTCCCAACGGCATGTGTGTCAACGCCAAACTCCCGGTGCCAGGCGAGAGTTACGCGCTCACGTCCAGGGCGGTGCAGCCTGGCAGGGCCATAGGTTAGGGACCGCGGGAGGATAACGTGGACATGTTGCACTACCTGGACGTCGCCATCGGCTTCACCCTTGCCATGATGGTGCTGGCGACGCTGATTGGCACCACGACCGCCATGTGGCTGGCGGCGATTCAGTCGAAGGTGAGGAACCTCGAGAACGGCCTGACGCAGGTGCTGTCCACGCTCGACGCGAAGCTGCCGGAAGCTGAGCGGCTGGCGATCGTCCGCAGCCTGCTGCGCGACCCGCTGATGAACAGTTGGTCGCCCTGGCAAAAGTTCGGCCTCGGGGCAACCGACGCGATTGGCCGCGAAGAGTTCCTCTTGATGCTGCTGCGCCGCGCTGATGCCTGGCCGAAGGTTGGCGAAGCGGTCAAGGGGCTCACCGACAAGGCGCCGGCCGATCTGCTCCGCGCCGTGGAATCAGCCATCCTGAACGAAGAAGCGGCCCACCCGAAGGACCCGGTCAACGTGTGGCGCACTCGCGCCTTCGAGCAGAAAGCGCCGGCTCTGGCCGCGCGCCTGTTCGTGCACTTCGATGACGTGCTGGTCCGCACCGACGACAACACGTCCTACTCGCGCAAGGTCGCCGGCGCGGTGCTCACGCTGGCCTTCCTGATCGTCTACCCCGTCAACTCGTTCGACCTGCTGGCGCGTCTGGTCAACGACGACGCCATTGCCGCGGGCCTGGCAGCAGAAGCGGCCGCGCGCGGGTCACAGGCAGAACTGCTGGACGCGATGAAGACGCAAGGCCTGTTCGGCGATGTCTTCTCGGAGGCCAGCGTGCATCGGGCCAAAATCAAAGCGTGCCAGGGCGCAGTGGCCTGTTCCGCACAGGCCGCCGTGAGTGGGTCGCTCACCAAACCCGGCGTGTGGACCACCTTCGTTCTGGTCAGCCTGGGCGTGCCGTTCTGGCAAGGGCTGCTCGACAAGCTGCTCGGCCTGCGCTCGAAGATCACCGACAAGACGCGCGACGAGCGCGAGCAGCGTGCCACGCAGACGTAACTCAGGCACGGCCGAACCCCCGGGAGACCACACGTGACGCAACCCATCCTTCCTCCCCTCGAGCAGGTTCCCTCGCCGAACGCGTCCAGCCGGAACGGCGCCCCGATCGAGCGCGTCATCGCCCACGATTGCGAAGGGTCCTACGCTGGGGCCGTCAGCTGGTTCAAAGAGCCGCGGAGTCAGGTCAGTGCTCATATCGTGCTCAATGAAGACGGCACCGAGGCCACGCAGTGTGTCCCGTTCGAGCTCAAGGCGTGGCACGCCTGCCAGCAGAACAGCAGGACCATTGGCGTCGAGATTGCCGGCCGCAGCGCACACGGCTTCAGTGCCGACGAGCTCGGCGCCGACGCCATCGTCATCGCGTGGCTGCTGCGCACCTACGGCCTACCCTGCCGATGGGCCGAACACGGCGAAGGGCTCGGCTTCTGTTCACACTGGGATTGCGGCCCGTCGGGCGGCGGACACAGCGACATCACGACCGACCCGGCAGTGTGGGCCGCATTCCAGGCCCGCGTCGAGGCCGCCTACGCCGCGTGGGGCGACGGGCCGTACCCCGCCTGGGGCCTTCACGGTGCACCGGCGCCGCATGCGGTGTCTCCCGCTCCGATAGCGCCTGCGGGCTGGAGTCCATCGGGCACAACGCGAAAGGAGCCGGCCGATGTCGCGATCGCGCCGATGCCAGGCGCTGGCGGCTGAAGGCGGGATCACACTTCGGAGTCAGTCCGGATCCTGCCAGTACTGCTCCTGCCCGGACACGAGCGAGGGAAAGGCGGCAGCCTCGGTCCTGATAGAGGTCCAGGCCACGATGGCGGCCTCGATCTGCAATGACTCGATGAACGCCATGGTCACATCAACCGCCTGGACTTGAACGGTGGCCAGGTCGCTGGCGATGGCGTTCCAGCTGCCCAGACCAACTGCAGGGAGTTCTCCAGCAACGTGAGCTCGTTCTGTATCGAGGCCCAGGAGAAAGCCGGGAACTGCTGCTTGAGGCCAGCCACCGCCGCTTCGAACTGCTCGTCGACGGTCTCGTTGGCCGCAAGGAAGCTCGCCAACTCGTTCGACAGCGAGTTCATGGCCGCAATCAGGGGCGTGGTATCAGCCGACAATTGGCCAAAAACCTTGGCTGTACGAGCCTGAAGCGACGCCGGCACGGGCGCGGCGTCAGGCACCTGCTTGACGGCCTTATCCAGGTGATCAGAACCCGACCTGCACCCCGAGCTTGAACACGCGCGGCGCCAGGATGCTGTTGGCGTTCTGCCACGCCGCGCCGTAGCGCGTCGTCATCACCAGCACCTGGTTGGCGTTCAGCAGGTTGAAGACGTCGAGCTGCGGCTCCATCCGCACCTTGCCGAAATCGAAGATCTTGCCCAGGCGCAGGTTGAGCTGTGAATTGCGGCCTTCCTGGTAGGTCTGGTTGGCCTGCATCAGATCCACGGTCGTGGTCGCCGTGCACACCGCGGCGTCACGGCACGCGCCCAGATTGCGGCCGAGCGACGGCAGAATCGCGGCATTCGAGGCGACGTAGCTGGCCGCGAGCGGAATGCCGGCGATGTTCTGGTAGGTCACGCTCGTCCGCACGTCCCACGGCAGCGTGTAGACCGCGGACAGCTTGATCTGGGTGCCAGCGGCCCACGGCACGCGGTTGCGGCACTGATAGAGGCCCGCCTCGCGGAGGTTGGCCGACGAGAAGCTGGCCTGGGGGGAATCCACCACGAAGCAACTGTCGGTGAGCGTGCTGCCGGTGCTGATGCCGCCGGACAGGTAGAGTCCCTTCATGCGCGAGTCGACGGTGAGGTCGATGCCCGTGAAGATCTCCTGTGGTGCGCCGAAGTTCGACGCCTTGGTCACGAAGTTGTTGACGAGCCCAAAGCTCGCCGGCTTGATGTCGTAGAGCCCGCAGACCGGCTGCCCGGAGTTCGGAAGGCGGGGATCGATTGGGGCGGGGACGCAGTACGGATCGAAATCGGCCGGCGTGACCGCGAGGTTGTCGGTGACCAGGAAGTTGCCGTACCAGGTGCGGAAGTAACCGAGATCGACCGAGAGGTTGTCGCGAAGCTGGTGCTGAATCGACACCGAGCCCTGCCAGCTGTAGTCCCGCGTCTGCCAGCCGTGCGTCACCGCCTCGTCGTAGGTGGTCGCCCGGCCAATCTGTCCGAAGTTGGCCGCCGACTGCGGCCCGAGCTCGGGCTCTTGCGGAATGTAGTCCCCGTTGACGTCGTTCCACGTGCGCGTCGAACTGGTGATCATCGCCGTCGAGGGATTCTGCTCGGCGAGCAGTCCGACATTGGGCTGGAAGCTCACATAGCGGCCGAGGGTGGCCTTGAGTGCGGTCTTCCCCGTGCCAAAGAGATCGTAGGCGATGCCCAGGCGCGGATTGATGTCCTTCCAGTTCAGGGCGTCGGGGACCTCGGCAAAACTGCGCTCGGGCACGAAATCGCCGGCGGGCAGATACTGCTCGGGAACCCATCCCTTGAGGTAGTCGAAGCGCAGACCCAGGTTGAGTGTGGTGCGGCCGATGGTCCACTGATCCTGCGCGAAGGCGCCGACCGTCCGTTGGCCCACGTCGGATCCGTACGGACCCGCGAAATAGGTCACCGACTGCGGCACCGTGCCGCGAAACGTGTAGGTCAGGTTCTGGTTGATCGTCAACTGTTGTTCGTTGTGCCCGAGCCGGTACTGAACCCCGGCCCTGAAGGCATGCGAACCCGTCACGTACGACGCCACGAAGCGCGTGTTGAACTGACCGAACGCGCTGGCCCTGGGCCCCCACGCCTGCGGGAACAGCGTGATCGGACCGCCAGCCGACCCGTAGCGGTAGTTCCTGGCGATGTCCAGGACGGAGATGTCGTCGTAGGTTCCGCCGGTCAGACGCCGCACGACGAGCCCCTCGACCACCGTGCCGCCCGCCTCGAGCAGCAGCTTGCTGGTGACCGGGAACGTCCAGCCCACCTGCGCCCGCCAGTTCGGTTCGTAGAGATCGTCACCGGCGGCCTCGGGCGACAGCGTGCCAGCCTGGATGCCGAAGAAGCAATTGCAGTTGTACTCGTTGCTGAACGCGCCGGTGACCTTGTGGCGCGGCGTCGCCTGCCACGTCACACGGGCGGCGACCTCGTTGTAGAAGTTGTCTTCGTAGGCCGGCCGATCGAGATCGGGTGTGTAGAACAGCGTGCCCTGGGTCTGATTGAAGTAGTTGCCGGGCTGATAGGACTGGCTGATCCATCGCCGCGCGCTGGCGAAGAACCACAGCCTGTCGCGCGCGATCGGGCCACCGACGCCTCCCGCCAGCTCGTAGCTCGCCTTGATGAAGGGCGAGGTGGTCACCCCGCGGGCCCGCAGCGCGTCATCCACGTTGCCGGCTTGCAGGCTGCTGTCCCCGACGGTGCCGTAGAACGATCCGCTATAGACGTTGCCGCCGGCGCGCGCGACGACGTTGACCTGGGCACCGCCGCTTTCGCTCTCGGCGCCAAGGCCACCGGTGAGGATGCCGACCTCCTCGATCGCCGTCGGGTTGACGCTCGACATGAAGTTGCCGGCGGCCAGCAGCGTCCCGAAGAACTGGCCATCGCGAAGTTGCTGGAAGTCGCCCGGCCGGCTGCCGTGAATGGTGAACTGCTGACGGTTCTCGCCCATGTTGCCGCCGACGTCCTGGTTGGCGGCAGGCTGCGAGGCGCCGGGGATGATCATGACGTAGGCGCCGGAGTTGCTCGGGAGCGGCAGCGCATCGCGAACCTCCCGCGCGAGAACCCGCTGCTGAATGACGCCCTGGGTATCGACCAGCGGGGTGGCGCCCGAGACCACGATCGTGTCCTCGAGCGCACCGACCTGCATCACCACGTTCACCGTGGTCGTGACGCCCGTGGTCAGCTCGACACCCTCACGCCGGTAGCCGGCGAAGCCGGTCCGCGTGAAGGTGACGACATACGTTCCAGGGCGAAGGTCGACGATCTTGAACACGCCCAGGGCATCGGTCGTGGCCGTCCGTGATTGCTCGATGAGCGCTGGACTGACCGCTTCCACCGCCACGCCCGCCAGCACGGCGCCCGAGTCGTCCTTGACGATGCCAGCGACGCTGCCGGTCGTCACGCTCTGTGCCGCGGCGGGGGCTGTGAGCCCGGCCACCAGGAGCCAGGGCGACACCAGGCGATGCGGAAGCCGTGAGCGGACACTCGTCATCGACCCTCTCTGCGGTCATTTGGATTGGTGCGCCAAAGCTCGACCCTAACAGCCGCATGGTATCCGAAGATGTCTACCGCGCTTCAGGGGTGGGCGCCATCTCCAGTCTCACGAGCAGGGCAGAGAACCTCGGGTCGTCGCGCAACGCGTCGAAGGTCGGCAACCCGACGTAGTAGAGCAGGGCCTGCTGCTCGTCTTCCGCGCGGGCCAGCAGATTGAACGCGGCGTCGGCCTCGCCAAGCGCCCCGAGCAACCACCCCTGGGCCACCACCGTGGGCGCCGCGGCAGGGCGCTCTCGCAGTTCCCGGAGCAGGGCGTTGGCCTCTTCGATCCGGCCAGCCGTCGCGAAGGCCCACCCAAGCACGCCAACGAAGTGGGCCGAGCGGCGTGTCACGTCAACGCCGCGTTCGAGCGTGGCGATGCCCTCGTCGACCCTTCCCAGCGCGACGTTGGCCACGGCCGATCCCCACAAGGCCAGCGTGTGGTCAGGTTCGATGGCCGCCGCGTTCTCGAAGTGAAAGAGCGATTCCTCCAGCTGCCCGGCCGCCACGAACGCCGCGCCGCTGAACGCGTGAGGCACGACGCCGAGCGGGTCGATCTCCCGGAGGCGTTCCAGGACCGCGCGCGCCTCGTCGATGCGCAGGCGCGTGCCGAGCGTCATGCCGAACTGGCCCCGCGCCTGCACGTGATCGGGCTGAATGGCCATCGCCCGGCGATACGCCGATTCCCAGGCCTGCCATCGCCGTTCCAGATACGCAACGGCGCCTTCGGCCTGCAGACCGTCCGCCGACTCGCCTTGCAGGTCGTGCGCGGTCGCCAGGGCGGCCTTGGCCGTCGCGCACGCGTCGCGCGGCGCCACCGAGCCGTAGACCGCGCCGATCGTCACCGCGTCGGCCAGGCCCACCCACGACGGCGCGTGCGACGGATCGAGTCGAACGGCCTCCTCGAAGCTGGCCAAGGCGCCCCGGAAGTCGTTCTTCGTGTGCCGCAGGTGCCGCCCCTTCAGGAACGCGCGGTAGGCGCCGATGTTCGCGCCGCGCGGGCGGTGAACGACGGTCCGCGGACCCGCCTGGAGTGTCGCCTTGACGGCCTCGACCACCCCCGACGCGATCTCGTCCTGCACGGCGAAGATGTCAACGGCGTCACGATCGAATCGCTCCGACCAGATTTGAAATCCACTGGCCACGTCCGTGAGTTGGGCCGTCGCGCGCAGGTGGTTGCCGGACGTCCGCACGCTGCCTTCCAGGATGTGGCTCACCGACAGCGCGTCGGCCACCGCGGCCAGCCCCTTCCCCTCCCGCCCGGCCCGGAACGTCGAGGTCCTGGAGGCCACGCGGATCCCCGGTATCCTGACGAGCGCGTTCATGATTTCCTCGGCCATGCCCTCGCAGAGGTACTCCTGGTCCTTCGTCGCGCTGAGGTCGGAGAAGGGCAGGACGGCGATCGCGAGGCTCGGTGCCGAGCGCCGTTCGTCGCTCTGGCCCGGCATTGGTGGAGGCCCAGGCTCGGCATCGGCGGTCCCGTCCTCCGCCTGTCGCGCCAGCGCGCGCAGCGCTCCGCGGATCTCGCTCGCGGTCGGGAGACGGCGCTGCGGATCCTTCTCGAGGCAGCGCCCGATGAGGCGCAACAGATCGTCGGGCAGATCGCCGCGCACGTTGGTGATCGCTTCCGGGGTGTCGTGCAGAATCGCGGACGCCAGCTCGCCTTGCGAGGCGCCGGAAAACGGGCGGCGCCCGCACGCCATCTCGTGGAGGATGACGCCGAGCGAGAAGATATCCGCGCGGTGATCGACACGGTGTCCCCGGACTTGCTCCGGCGACATGTAGGCGGGTGTGCCGATCGCGGCGCCGAGTCTGGTCTGCCCGGCCATCGTGACCGTCGATTCAGACGAGTGGGACGCGGACGGTTCCCGCCGCGTCGCCGCGCGTGCCGGGCTCGGCCGCGGCCAGGGGCGATTCCATCGAGTCGGCGGGCGGCATCGCCGTCGCCAGACCGAAATCCACGACCTTGACGCGCCCATCGTCGCTCAGCATGACGTTGGCGGGCTTGAGGTCGCGATGCACGATGCCCTTCGCATGCGCCGCGACCCAGCGCGTCGGCGATGGCGGTGGCCACGTCGAGGAGGCGGGAGACCGGTAGCCGGCCGGTGGCGATGATCCGATCGAGCGGCTGGCCCTGCACCAGCTCCATCGTGAGGAAGGGAACGCCCTCGACCTCCTCCACCGAATGGATGGTGACGATGTGCGGATGGTTCAGCGACGCCAGCAATTGCGCTTCGCGGACGAATCGCGACAGGCGATCGGGATCCCGGGCGACCGACGCGGGCAGCACCTTCAGCGCCACGTCGCGCTTCAGCCGCGTATCGTGCGCCCGATAGACCTCGCCCATGCTTCCCGAGCCGAGCGCCGAGAGGACGCGGTAGACGCCGAGACTGGCTCCGGGGGCAAGCGGCATGCAGAGACTCCGCACATTCTAAGCCCAGCAGTGCGACGCCGCCAGGCCGGATGAGGCGCCCCACGCGCCTTTGCTTCCCATTTGCAGGGTGTTGCTGTCATGATCGAAGCGTGGCGACCACCAAATCCGAGACCCGATTCACCTGGAGCGATCCGCTCCTCCTCGAGCAGCAGCTCACCGACGAAGAACGCATGGTGCGTGACACGGCGCGCGCCTATTGCCAGGAGCAGCTCGCGCCGCGCGTGCTCGAGATGTTCCGGCACGAGCGGCCCGACCCGTCGATCTTCCGCGAGATGGGCGCGCTCGACCTGCTGGGCATCGTCATCCCCGAGCAGTACGGCGGCGCCGGGATGGGGTATGTCAGCTATGGCCTCGTCGCGCGCGAGGTGGAGCGGGTGGACTCGGGCTTCCGCTCGATGATGAGCGTGCAGGGCTCGCTGGTGATGGTCCCGATCAACGAGTTCGGCACCGAGGCGCAGAAGCAGAAGTACCTGCCGAAGCTCGCCACTGGCGAGTGGATCGGCTGCTTCGGCCTCACCGAGCCCAATGCCGGCTCTGACCCCGGCGGCATGACCACGCGCGCGAAGAAGGTGGACGGCGGCTACGCCATCACCGGCACCAAGGCGTGGATCTCGAACAGCCCGCTCGCCGACGTCTTCATCGTCTGGGCCAAGGACGACGAGGGAAAGATTCGCGGCTTCATCCTCGACAAGGGGATGAAGGGCCTGAGCGCCCCGGCCACGCACGGCAAGGTCGGCCTGCGCACCAGCATCACCGGCGAGGTCGTGATGGACAACGTGTTCTGTCCCGAGGAGAACGCGTTTCCAGACGTCCGCGGGCTGAAGGGGCCGTTCACCTGCCTCAACAGCGCGCGCTACGGCATCTCGTGGGGGGCGCTCGGCGCGGCCGAGGACTGCTGGCTGCGCGCGCGCGACTACGTCCTCGATCGCAAGCAGTTCGGACGTCCGCTGGCGGCGAATCAGCTGATCCAGAAGAAGCTGGCGGACATGCAGACCGAGATTGCGCTGGGCCTGCAGTCGGTCCTGCGGCTGGGCCGCATGAAGGACGAAGGCACGGCCGCGCCCGAGATCACCTCGATGCTGAAGCGCAACTCCTGCGGCAAGGCGCTCGACATCGCGCGGATGGCCCGCGACATGATGGGCGGCAACGGCATCGTCGACGAGTTCGGCGTCATCCGCCACCTGGTGAACCTCGAGGTGGTGAACACCTACGAGGGCACGCACGACATCCACGCCTTGATCCTCGGCCGCGCGCAGACCGGGATTGCCGCGTTCGCGAACTGAGGCGTGACCCCGACATGACACCGTTGCGCAGCCTGCACGACCTCGACGCCGCCCTCGTTCGCGGGGAGTCGGAACCGATCGTCATCTTCAAGCACAGCCCCACCTGCGGTGTCAGCGCGCAGGCGTCGGAAGAAATCGCCGGGATGCTGGAGAGCGCAACGTTCCCGCTGCCGCTCTACGTGGTCAGCGTGCGCGCCCAGCGCGAGGTGTCCGACGCCATCACGAAGCGCTTCGGCATCCGGCACGAGTCGCCGCAGGTGCTGCTGGTGCACCGCGGGACCGTGCTCTGGCACGCGTCCCATTTCAGGGTGAGCGCGGCCGAGATCCAGTCGGCGGTCGAGCGCGTCGTCGTGCCGGCCGCGCCCTGACGCCGCCGTCACCAGCCGCTGCTACACCGGCCCGGTCGGCCCGGTCGGCCCGGGCGACGGCGGAAACGCGTCCGTGTTGCGCCACGACCGGCCCTCGCGTTCGAGCAGCGCGTCAGCCGCGGCCGGGCCCCAGCTTCCCGCCGGATACTCCTGCAGCAGCGCCCTGGGCGAGGCCTCGATCATCTGCAGGATGGGCGCGACGACTTCCCAGCCCGCTTCCACCATGTCGGCGCGGTGGAACAGCGTCGGATCCCCCGACATGCAGTCGAACAGCAGCGTCTCGTAGCCGGTCGCCGGCGTGCTGGCGAAGTAGTCGGCGTAGTCGAACGCCATGTCCACCGTTCCCAGGCGCATGGGGGTGCCGGGCACCTTGGCCTGGAAGCGCAGCGAGATGCCCTCACCGGGCTGAATGCGGATGACCAGCACGTTCGGCTCGACGGTGTCCGTCGCCACGTGCTGGAACAGCTTCATCGGCGGCCGCCGGAACTGCACCGAGATCTCGGACACGCGGGTGGGCAGCCGCTTGCCGGTGCGCAGGTAGAACGGCACGTCGGCCCAGCGCCAGTTGTCGATGAGCAGCTTGAGGGCGACGAAGGTCTCGGTGGTGGAGGTCTTCGAGACGCGCGGTTCGTCGCGATACCCGGCGACCGCTTCACCGCCGGCGGCGCCGGCGGCATACTGCCCACGGACCACTCGGCGACGCACCTCGTCTTCGGAACACAGGTGCAGCGCGTGGAGCACGCGCACGCGTTCATCGCGCACGTCATCCGCGCGGAACGAGAGGGGCGGCTCCATGGCGGTGAGCGCGAGCAGCTGGAACAGGTGGTTCTGCACCATGTCGCGCAGCGCCCCGGCGTCGTCGTAGTAGCCGCCGCGGTCTTCCACGCCCACCGTCTCGGCGACGGTGATCTGCACGTGGTCGACATAGCGACGGTTCCACACCGGCTCGAAGATCCCGTTGGCGAACCGGAAGGCCATCAGGTTCTGGACCGTTTCCTTGCCGAGATAGTGATCGATCCGATAGATCTGGTGCTCCTCGAGGACGGTGCGCAGCTGCTCGTTGAGGGCCCGCGCCGACGCCAGGTCGTAGCCGAACGGCTTCTCGACCACTACCCGGCGGGGCTGGTCCGGTGCTTCCGTCAGCAATCCCGCAGCGCCCAGTGCCCTGGCGATGTCCGCCACGACATCCGGAGGCGTTGCGAAGTAGTAGACCCGGCCGCGCGGCGCCGAGCCGCCGGCCTCGATCGCCGCCAGCCGGTTGCCGAGCGACTGGAAGCTGGCGGCGGTGTCGAGCGGCTCGAACGCATAGAACATGCGTGGCGCGAGCGTGCTCCAGACCGCGTCGTCCACCGGCTGGGGACTGAACTCCTCGACGTCGCGCAGGAGCTTCTCGCGGTAGGCCTCGTCGGTCATCGGCTTGCGGCCGACACCGACGACCGCGAAGGCGTCGGGCAGCGCCTTGCGGACGGCCAGGTTGTAGAGCGCGGGCAGCAGCTTGCGCGCCGCCAGATCGCCGGTCGCGCCGAAGATGACCATCGTGGTCGGTGGCGCGATCACGACTGTGGCTCCACGTCGTCGCCCATGCGGCTCAGTCCGATCATGCCGATCTGCATGAGCCGAGGGTACTCCACTATTCATCGCATTCCAGCGGAAGCGCAGCGGGGGAGCGCGTTCACCGTCCAGTCGGTGCGTGTTAGCCTTGTCGTCACCATGCGGCACGTCACGCTTCCTCGTCTCGGGCTCGTCCTGCTGCTGGCCGGCTCGGCGCTCGCGCTGCCGGCCTGCGACTCGCTCTACTACAAGACCATGAAGAAGTTCGGCATGGAGAAGCGCGACATCCTCGTCAAGCGCGTGCGCGAGGCGCGCGAGGCGCAGCAGGAGGGCAAGGAGGAGTTCCGCTCCGCGCTCGACCGCTTCAAGACCGTGGTCGAGACCGACGGCAGCAGCCTCGAGGACAAGTACAACGACCTCAACCAGCAGCTGGAGCGCAGCGAGGATCGCGCCAAGAAGATTCACGACAAGGTGAAGTCGGTGAAGGACGTGGCCGCCGACCTGTTCAAGGAATGGGAGAAGGAGCTTGGTCAGTACAACGATCGGGCGCTGCGGGCGGAGAGCGAACGTGAGCTGCGCGAAACGAAGCGGCGGGCGCAGGCGGTGATCGCGGCGATGGAGAAGGCCGAGAAGCGGGTCGACCCGGTGCTGCAGCCGCTGCGCGACCGCGTGCTGTTCCTCAAGCACAATCTCAACGCCTCGGCGATTGGGGCGCTCGACAAGGAACTGGTGGCGCTGCGCACCAACGTCGACGCGCTGGTGCTCGATCTCGAGTCATCAATCGCCGAGGCCGAAAGCTTCATCGCCCAGATGGACGCCGAAGCCAGGGCGACGACCTGACGACGAACGAGGGTGTCGCGCGCCCACGACACCCTCCCCCGTCCGGAGCGTGCTATTTCAGCTCGTCCCGGAAAGGGATCCAGCGCGGCGAACGGATCAGCCGCGGCTGCGTTCGATGATCTTCACGAAACTGTCGGCGTCGAGGCTGGCGCCGCCGACGAGCGCGCCGTCGACGTCGGGCTTGGCCATCAGCGCGGCCGTGTTGTCGGCCTTGACGCTGCCGCCATACAGCACCCGGCAGCGCGAGGCGGCGTCCTGCCCGAACCACTGCGTGAGCCGCGAGCGGATGTGCGCGTGCGCGTCCTGCGCCTGCTCCGGCGTGGCCGTGCGTCCCGTGCCGATTGCCCACACCGGTTCGTAGGCGACGACCATGTCCGCGAGCTCACCGCCGGTCACGCCGTCGAGACCGGCCTTGATCTGCCGGTCGAGCACCTGCAGCGTCTGGTTGGCCTCGCGCTCCTGCAGTGTTTCGCCGATGCACACGATGGGTTTGAGCGTGGCCGTCAGCGCGGCGCGGACCTTGCGGTTGACGCTCTCGTCGGTTTCGCCGAACAGCGTGCGCCGTTCGGAGTGGCCGATGATGACCCACCCGGCGCCCGCTTCCCGCACCATCTGGGCGCTGACCTCGCCGGTGTACGCGCCCTCACGTTCCCAGTGCATGTTCTGCGCCGCCACCCCGATCGCCGACCCGTCCAGCGCCGCCGCCACCCCCTGGATGGCCGGCGCCGTGGGCGCGACGACGATGTCCACGCCGGTGATGCCGCGCACGCGCTCGCGCAGCCCGGTGACGAACGTCACCGATTCGCGAACCGTCTTGAACATCTTCCAGTTACCGGCGATGAGAGGCTGAGGCATGGGGGGAGACTCTATGAACTCTGAACTTTCTCCGGGAGCGCAGCGACGCCTGGAAGCGTCTGCCCGCCGAGGAACTCGAGCGAGGCGCCGCCGCCCGTGGAGATGTGGGTCATCTTCGCCGCCAGGCCGGCGGCGTTGACCGCGGCCACCGAGTCGCCGCCGCCGATGATCGTCGTGCCCTGGACCTTGGCGCACGCGTGCGCCACCGCCATCGTGCCGGCGGAAAATGGCGCCAGTTCGAACACCCCCATCGGGCCGTTCCACACCACGGTCTTCGCGTCCTTCAGCAGGTCGGCGAACAGGTGGGCGGTGGCGGGCCCGATGTCCAGCCCCATCCGGTTGCCGATGGCGGGATCGTTCACCGTCAGCACGGCGGTGGCCGCAGCGGCGTCAATCGCGTCGGCGACGACGTGATCCACGGGCAGTTGCAGCTGCACGCCGCGGGCCTGCGCGTGCGTCATGATGTCGCGGGCCTCGTCCAGCTTCTCGTCCTCGACCAGCGAGCGGCCCACCGGCATCCCGAGGGCCTTGAAGAACGTGTAGGCCATCGCGCCGCCGATCAGCAGGCGGTCCACGCGCGCCAGCATGCTCTCGATGACGTCGATCTTGTCCGACACCTTGGCGCCGCCGATGACCGCCACGAACGGTCGCTCGGGATCGCCCAGCGCCAGGCCCAGGTAGGTGAGCTCCTTCTCCATCAGCAGCCCGGCGCCGGCCGCCGGCATCAGCTCCACCATCCCGGCCACCGACGCATGCGCGCGGTGCGCCGCCCCGAACGCATCGTCCACGTAGACATCCGCCAGCGCCGCCAGCGCGGCGGCAAAGCCCGGGTCGTTCTTTTCCTCCTCGCCGTGGAAGCGCAGGTTCTCGAGCAGCACCAGCTTCGATCCGCCCGGCGCATGCGCCGCGTCCACGGCCTCCCTGGCCGCCGGGCCGATGCAGTCGCTGGCAAAGGTGACCGGCCGACCGAGGAGCGAGGCCAGGTGATCGGCCACCGGCTTCAGGCTGAACTCGGGCGTGGGCTTGCCCTTGGGGCGGCCCAGGTGCGAGGCAAGGATGACCGTGGCGCCGGCGTCGAGCGCGTAGCGGACGGTCGGCAGCGCCGAGGTGATGCGGGTGTCGTCGGTGATGTGGCCGCCCTTCAGGGGGACGTTGAAGTCCACCCGAAGGAAGAGCCGCTTGCCGGCGAGGTCGAGGTCGCGGATCGAGTATTTCGTCATGGGTGTGATCAGCCGAGAGCCTAAAGCCTAAAGCCTTCTCAGCAGATCCACGCAGCGGTTCGAGTAGCCCCACTCGTTGTCGTACCAGGCCATCACCTTCAGGAAGTCGCCGTCCAGCACCTTCGTGTAGGCGGCGTCGACGATGGAGGAGTGGGGGTTGCCGCGGAAGTCGATCGACACCAGCGGGTCGGTCGAGAACTGCAGGATGCCCTTCATCGGCCCCTCGGCCGCGGCCTTGAGCGCCGCGTTCACCTCTTCGCCCGTCGCCTTCTTGTCCGTGATGCACACGAGATCCACCACCGAGACGTTCGGCGTCGGCACGCGCATCGCGATGCCGTCGAAGCCGGCCCTTCAGCTCCGGC
This sequence comes from uncultured Acidobacteriota bacterium, assembly GCA_963721715.1. Lineage (GTDB taxonomy): Bacteria > Acidobacteriota > Vicinamibacteria > Vicinamibacterales > UBA2999 > VFZN01. The sequence continues at coordinate 1,181,764 of CAVRKI010000002.1, forward strand.
AGCACTTCGGCCGACGGCCTTGGCCGCGCCGGTCGTGGTCGGGATGATCGACATCGCGGCCGCGCGTGCGCGGCGCAGGTCCTTGTGCGGCAAGTCGAGCAGGTTCTGGTCGTTCGTGTAGGCGTGGACGGTCGTCATCCAGCCCTTCTTGATGCCGAAGCTCTCGTGGATGACCTTGGCCACGGGCGCGAGACAGTTGGTGGTGCACGAGGCGTTCGAGATGATGTGGTGCGCCGCCTTGTCGTAGGCCTCGTCGTTCACGCCGAGCACCACGGTGACGTCGGGATTGGTCGCCGGCGCCGTGATGATCACCTTCTTCGCGCCGGCCGCCAGGTGCTTGGCCGCATCGTCGCGCTTGGTGAACTTGCCGGTGCACTCGAACACCACGTCGACGCCCAGATCCTTCCACGGCAACTGGCCCGGGTCCTTCACCGAGAGGACCTTGAACTCGTCACCGTTGACGGCGATCGCGCCCTCGCGGGCCTCAATCGTGGCGGACAGGTTGCCGAGCACCGAATCGTACTTGAGCAGGTGCGCCAGCGTCTTCGCGTCGGTGATGTCGTTCACCGCCACGAAGTCGATGTCCGCGTGGCCGAGAGCCGCGCGCATGATGTTGCGCCCGATGCGGCCGAATCCGTTGATGCCGACCTTCAGTGACATGTATCAGTCCTCCGGAGAAACGGCCCATTCTACACAGCCTGCCCGCCTTGCGGGCACGACGTTTGACGCGATATACTCGCGAGGGCGTAAGTCCTTTAATGTATACCTTTTACAGCGTCCTTGTGCTGGTGGTCTTCGTGATCGCCTCGCCGTGGTTCGCCTACCAGGCCATTCGCTACAGAAAATACGTCGGCAGCGTCGGACAGCGCATGGGCTACCTGCCCGTGTCGTTCAACGTCGACGGCGACGACTCCATCTGGATCCACGCGGTCTCGGTGGGCGAAGTCCTGACGGCGCGTCCCCTCATCGCCGCGCTCCGGCAGCGCTATCCCGCGCTCCGTATCTTCCTGTCCACCACCACCATCGCCGGGCAGCAGCTGGCCCGGCGGAGCGTGCCGAACGTCGATGCCGTGTTCTATTTCCCGTTCGATCTCGGCGTGTTCGTCCGCCGCACCCTCGACCTGGTGAAGCCCCGGTTGTTCCTGATGATGGAGACGGAGATCTGGCCCGTGGTGCTGCGCGAGTGCCGCGCCCGCGCGATCAGGACCGTGGTCGTCAACGGGCGGCTGTCGTCGCGATCGTTCCCGCGCTATCGGCTGATTACCCCCTTCATGCGCCGGGTGCTGCAGGACGTGGATCGTTTCTGCGTGCAAAGTGACGAATCTGCGCGGCGCTTCATCGCGCTCGGCGCCGACCCCTCGAAGGTGGTGGTCACCGGCTCGCTCAAGTTCGACTCGCTGGACCACTCGGGGCAGTTGCGCGCGCGTGACCGGGTGTTGCGCTATTTCCGGCTGCCGCCCTCGCGTCCGGTGATCGTCGCCGGCAGCACCATGAAGGGCGAGGAACCGGCCGTGCTGAAGGCGTTCCGCCGCGTGCGCGCCACCGCGCCGACGGCGCTGCTGGTGCTGGCGCCGCGCCATCCCGAGCGCTTCGGCGAGGTCGAGCAGCTGTGCCGCAACGAGGGCTGGAAGACCGCCCGCCGCACCGAGCTCGCGATCGACGCCGAGCCTCGCGCCGACATCGTCGTGGTGGATACCATCGGCGAACTGGCCTCGCTCTACCAGATTGGCACGGCGGTGTTCGTCGGCGGCAGTCTCGTGGCCACGGGCGGCCACAACGTGCTCGAACCGGCCGTGTTCGGCAAGCCCATCGTGTTCGGCCCGCACATGGAGAACTTCCGCGAGATCTCGGAAGCCTTCGTCTCCGCGGGCGCGGCCGTGCGCCTGGACGACGAAGGGCAGCTCGAGACGGTGTTGCTCGATCTGCTGGGCGACCCAGTGCGCCGCGCTCGGCTCGGCGCGGCGGCGCGGGCCCTGGTCGAAGCCAATCGCGGAGCGAAGGACAAGACGATGACGGTGATCGAAGCGCTGGTGCAGCCGGCCTCACCGTCCAACGTCGTCCCGTTCAGACCCATTGCTTGATCTCCTCTACGGCGAAGTCGCGCGGTGGCGGCGCCGCTCGTTCGAGCGGCACCCGGACCGTCGTCGGCGGCTGACGCGTCCGGTCATCAGCGTCGGCAACCTCTCGGTGGGAGGCACCGGCAAGAGCCCGGTCGTGGCGGCGCTGGCCGAATGGCTGGTGCACCAGGGCGAGCGCCCGGCGATCCTCAGCCGCGGCTATCGCCGTCGTGACGCAGGTACCGGGCGTGGTGGTGGTGTCGGACGGCCACGCCATTCGGGCCGGGCTCGGCCGCTCCGGCGACGAGCCCCTGATGCTGGCTCGCGCGGTGCCCGGCGCGATCGTCTGCGTGTGCCCGGATCGCCATCTGGCCGGGGTGCTCGCCGAGCGGGCGCTCGGCGCCACCGTGCACCTGATGGACGATGGGTTTCAGCACCTCAACCTGGCGCGCGATCTCGACGTGCTGGTGACGGCACCGGGAGAGATCGGTGGCGGCCGCATGCTGCCGTACGGCCGCCTGCGCGAGCCACGGGATGCCGCCGCTCGGGCGCACGTGCTGGTGGTGATGGGCGCCACGGCCGGCGCCGCGACCGCCGAAGGGTGGGCGCTCGGCGTCGGGCTGGCCTGTGGTGCGGAGAAGGTGCTGGGCACCCCGTGCCTCGTCGGACCGGGACCCCAAGCCCGAGGCCCCGATCCCCAAGACTCAAGACCCAAGACCCAAGACTCACCCTTGTCCCCAGGTTCCCGCGTCGTGGTCGCGTGCGGTATCGCCAACCCGCAGCGCTTTGTCGAGGACGTGAAGCACGCCGGGTACGAGGTGGCGCGTGAGGTGCTGTTCGGCGATCACCACGCCTTCGCCGCGCGTGACATCACACGCATCGCGGAGGCGGTGTCCGAGAGCGGCGCCGAGGCCGTGCTGACCACCGACAAGGATGCGGTGCGGTTCGAGGAGGCCGGCGCCCGTCCGTTCGCGCTGTATCGCGCTGCCGCTGGCGCTCCGCTTCCACCCGCCCGACCTGCTGTTCGACAGTGTGGCGGCGCTGTTCATGGCAGCCGGCCACCGGCAGACGGCAGACGGAGGACCGGCAGCCGGCAACTGGCAGCCGGCAGACGGGGACGGGCCGTCGTGAGGTACGCCATCGAGTACTGGCTGGTGGCGGCGGTGCGGGCCGTGGCGTGCGTGCTGCCGGACGCCTGATTCGCGTCTGGGGCGGGGCGCTGGGGATGATCTTCTACGGCCTCGACCGCCCGCATCGGCGGGTGGCGCTCGGCAACCTGAAGGAATGCTTCCCGACGCGCAGCGATGCCGAGCGTCGCGCGATTGCGCGGCGGACGTTCCGCCACTTCGGCCGGCTGCTGCTCGAACTGCTGCGCTTCAGCGCGCGCACCGACGCCGCAGCGCGCGGCCCTGGTCGAGATCGAGGGCGCCGAGCGTGTGCGTCATGCCTACGCGAAAGGCAAAGGTGTGCTGTTCTTCACCGGCCATTTCGGCTTCTGGGAACTGCACGCCATCCATCACGGCTCTGCCTTCGAACCGATCGGCGTGCTGGCCCGCGCGCTGGACAACCCGCGGCTGAACGCGCTGCTCGAATCGATGCGCGGCGTGACGGGCAATCACTGCATTTACCGCCAGGGCGCGGTGCGGCGCGTGCTGAAGACTTTGGCGGGCGGTCACGGCGTGGCGATGCTGATCGATCAGCACATGCACAGCCCCGATGCGATCTGGGTGAACTTCTTCGAGCGGCCCGCGGCGACCACCTCGACGCTGGCGGCGCTGGCGTTGCGGACGGGCGCGCCGGTGGTGCCAGTGTTCGCGCTGCCGCTGCCCGGCGGCCGGTTCAAGTTCGTCTACGAACCGCCCGTCGAGCCGCCGGTGGGTGAGGGTCCCGAGGCGATCGACGCGTTCACGCAGCGTTGCACCGACGTGCTGGAGATGTACGTGCGCCGCCACCCCGACCTGTGGCTGTGGATGCATCGTCGGTGGCGTGACGCACCGGCTCCGGCCACCAAGGGCATCTTCCCGGCGGCGCAGCCATGAACCTGGTCGTACTGTCACCGAACTGGCTGGGCGACGCCGTGATGGCGTTGCCGGCCCTGGCCGACATCCGCCGGCACTTCGCGCAGGCGCGGCTGACGGTGGCGGCCCGCGCGTCCGTCGCGGCCCTCTTCGCGATGGTGCCGGGCGTGGATGCGGTGCTCACCTTGCCTGGGCGCGGCGGGCCGGCGGGTCTGCGGACGTGGCGTCAGGACGCGACCGCCCTCACCGGCGGCGGATTCGACACCGCGCTGCTGTTCCCGAATTCGTGGGCCTCGGCGTTCGTGGTCCACCGGGCGGGGGTCGCCGAGCGCTGGGGGCTGGCCACCGACCTGCGCACGCGACTGCTCACGCGATCCGCCCCGAAGCCGCGCGGCGCCGCGCACCAGGCCGGCTACTACCAGGCGCTGGTCCTCGCGCTCGGCATCGAGAACGGTCCGGCCTACGCGCGCGTGCAGGCGCCGGACGGCTTGGCCAACCCCGTCACGGCGCGTCCCTACGTGGTGCTCGCGCCCGGCGCTGCCTACGGCTCGGCCAAGCAGTGGCCGCCGGGTCGTTTCGCGGCGCTGGCGGTGATGCTGGCACGCCGCGGCCAGACGGTCGTGCTGGTGGGCAGCCGCGCCGACGCCGCCACCTGCGGCGCCATCCGTCGCGAGGCGAGCGGCGCCAGTCCCGAGCTGCTGATCGACCTCAGCGGCCGGACCTCGCTCGCGGAGCTCGCCGTGGTACTGGAGGGCGCATCAGCCGTGGTGTCGAACGACTCCGGGGCGATGCATCTGGCCGGCGCCGTCGGCGCGCCGGTGGTGGCCGTGTTCGGCGCCACCAACGAGCGCCGCACCTCGCCGCTCGTCAACGGACCGGACGCCGTGCCGCCGCGCATCCTCGCCACCGACGCCTGGTGCCGCCCGTGCATGCTGCGGGAATGCCCCATCGATCACCGGTGCATGACCGGTGTCACCGCCGAAGCCGTGGCCTCGGCCACGCTGGCGATCCTGCGCCCCTCACGAGCCCGACCATGACGGACTTTCCCGGCCGCCCGGCGGTGTTCCTCGATCGCGACGGCACCATCAACGACGATGTCGGCTACCTGACCGACCTGGCGACGCTTCACATCTACCCGTACGCCGCGGATGCGATTCGCCTGCTGCGCCGCGCCGGGTTCGCGATCATCGTCGTCACCAACCAGGGCGGGATCGCGCGCGGCCTGATGACCGAGGCGTTCGTCCAGGAGACCCACCGGCGCATGGCGGATCGCCTCGAGCGCGCCGGGGCGGCGGTCGACGACTGGTTCTACTGCCCGCATCATCCCGCGTCGGTGGTGCCGGGCCTGGCCACGCCGTGTGTGTGCCGCAAGCCGGGCGTGGCGATGCCGCTCGAGGCCGCGGCGCGACACGGGCTCGACCTGCGGCGGTCGTGGGTGATCGGCGATCACTGGCGCGACGTGCAGATGGGGCATGCCGCCGGCATGCGCGCGGTGCTGCTGCGGACCGGACACGGACTGGATCAGGAAGCCACGCGCGCGGTCGACCAGCGGGTCGAAGCCATCTGCGATAACCTGATGGCCGCCACGGCGTTCGTGCTGCAGAGAAGGCCTGCGGTAGGCAGGATGTTCCACACGGGCCTCGCTTCGCTCGGTAGGCCGCGCTTCGCGCGGTAGGATCTGATGATCGAGATAACGCGGAAGTTTTCGGGCGCGCGGGTGGTCGTGATTGGCGACCTGATTGCGGACGAGTACGTCTACGGTCGCGTGGCCCGGGTGTCGCGCGAGGCCCCGGTCCTGATCCTCGAGTACGACTCGACCGAGGTGGTGCCGGGCGGCGCGGGCAATGCCGCCAGCAACGTCGCCGCGCTGGGCGGGCAGGTGCGGCTGGTGTCGCTGGTCGGCCGCGACGAGCCGGGCCGGCGGGTGCAGCGGGCGCTGCCGGCGCGCGTCGATCGCCGCGGGCTGGTGCGCCCGGCCGGCTTTCGAACGCCGGTGAAGACGCGCATCCTCGCCGGCGGCATCCACTCCGCCAAGCAGCAGGTGGTGCGCATCGACCGGCTGTCGCCCCGCCCGGTGACCGAGGCCGAGCGCCGCGCCATTGCCGGCGCCGCGATCGTCGCCGTCCGCGACGCCGATGCCGTGCTGATTTCCGACTATGGTTCCGGGCTGGTGACCCCGGCGCTGGCGAGGGACATCGCCGATCGCGTGAAGCGCCGCGGCGTGCCGGTGCTGGTGGACTCGCGCTACGCGCTGACGCGGTACCGCGGGCTGACGGCCTGCGCGCCGAACGAATCGGAAGTGGAGCAGGCGCTGGGCGTGCGCATCGACGATCACCTGCCCGTGCTCGAGCGCGCCGGACGACGCATCCTGCAGCGCACCCGGATGCAGGCCGTGATCGTCACCCGCGGCAGCCGCGGCATGGCGGTGTTCGAGCCCGGCAGGAAGACCGTGCACATCCCGATCTTCGGTTCGGATCAGATCGCCGACGTCACCGGGGCGGGCGACACGGTGATGGCGACGCTGACGCTGGCGCTCGCGGCGGGCGCGTCGATCGAACAGGCGGCGCGCCTCGCCAACGTGGCCGGCGGGCTGGTCGTGATGAAGCGGGGCACCGCCACCATCCGGGCCGCGGAGCTGGTCCGCGCGCTCAGGAGCCACTGACGCCCGTGCCCAGCGGTGCCGAACTCGCGCTCGTCGTCGCGCAGACCTTTGTCGTGGCGGCGACGGCGACCTGGCTGATCCGAGGCGCCGCCCGCCGCCGCGGATGGCTCGCGCCGCCGCGCCCGGATCGCTGGCACCGCGAGCCGACGGCCCTCTACGGCGGCGTCGGCATCTTCGCCGGCTTCGCGATCGGCCTGCTGTGGCACGTGCCGTGGTCGCCGTTCATGGGCGCGCTGCTCGTGCTCACCGGCGTCATGTTCGTCACCGGACTCGTCGATGATGCGACCGACATCCGGCCGCAGACGAAGATCGTGCTGCAGCTCGTGGGCGGGCTGCTGCTCTACGCCGCGGACTTCCACTTCAACAGCGCGTTCGCGTGGTGGCTCGACCTCGGCATTGTCGTGTTCTGGGTCGTGGCCATCACCAACGCCATGAACCTGCTCGACAACATGAACGGGCTGGCCGCGGGCACCGCGGTCATCGCCGGCGTCTCGCGGCTGCTGCTGTTCCACCAGACCGGCAACGTCGAGGGCGTGCTGGCGAGCGCGGTGTTCGTCGGCGCGGTGCTGGGCTTCCTGGTGTTCAACTTCCCGCGCGCGTCGATCTTCATGGGCGATGGCGGCAGCTTCACCATCGGCTTCGCGCTGGCGGCGCTGAACCTCACCAACGGTGAGTCCTATTCGAAGAGCGTCTTCTCGATCTTCATCTTCCCGGTGATGGCGCTGGCGCTGCCGATCTTCGATACCACCCTGGTGTCGGTGGCGCGCTACTTCTCGGGCCGCGCGATCAGCCAGGGCGGGCGCGATCATGCTTCGCACCGGCTCGTCGCCATCGGGTTGAGCGAGACCTCGGCGGTGCTCACGCTGTGGACCATCTCCGCGGCCGCCGGCGTGATTGCCTACCTGCTCTACAACGTCGGGTTCTCGTACGCGATGTTCGCGGTCGCCATCCTGGTGCTGGGCCTGGCGCTGTTCGGCGCCGTGCTGTCGCGCGTGCGCGTCTATCCGGAAGGCACCGAGCCGGACGGGCCGGCCTCGGCGTGGGGCTTCACCCTGCCGGGTGAGCTGCTCTACAAGCGGCAGATGCTGTGGGTGATTCTCGACGGCATCACCGTGGTGCTGGCCCTGAGCGTCGCCATGGCGTGGTTGCGCAGTGGCAGCACGGCCTCGCCACCGGAGTTGTCGGCGGCGGTCGCCGGCGTGGTCGTGGGCCTGTTCGCGATGGGGCTGTACCGCCGGGACTGGGCGCACTTCGGCGTCAGCGTCGCGACGCGCATTGTCGCCGGCGCCGGCGCCGGCCTGGTGGCGACGGCCGCGCTGCAGCGCGCGCTGCCGCTCGGGGATCCGTTCCCGCTGGTGATGTTGATCCCGGCATGGCTGACGGTGGGCCTCGGTGTCTGCGGCACGCGCGTGGCGGTGCGCGTGATCGATCGATGGCTGCACGCCCTCGGAGGCGCCCGTGGGTGAAGTGCTGAGGCGAGACGAGCTGGTGGAGCGCGTGCGACAGGGCCGCCAGCGCGGGCTCCGCTTCGCGTTCGCCAACGGCGCCTTCGACCTGCTGCACGTCGGTCACGTGCGCTACCTCGAGGCGGCCCGGCAGGAAGCCGATGCGCCTGATCGTGGCCGTGAACGACGATCAGTCGGTGCGCGCATCCAAGGGGCCGGCGCGGCCGGTGATGCCGGCGGCCGATCGCGCGGAGCTCGTCGCGGCCCTGCGCGCCGTGGACTACGTGGTGATCTTCCCGGAGCCCACGGTCACGCCGCTGCTCGAGCTGCTGACAGCCGGACGTCCACTGCAAGGGCACCGATTACACGGTGGACACCGTCCCCGAGCGCGACACCGTCCGCGCCTACGGCGGCCGCATCGCCATCGTCGGCGATCCGAAGGATCATTCGACCAGCGATCTGGCTGCGGCGGCTGCGATGAGGCTTCAGGCTTCCCGCATCCTCATCGTCAGGCTGAGCGCGCTCGGCGACATCGTGCACGCGCTGCCGGTGCTCTCCGCCATCCGCCGGCACGATCCGTCGGCCGAGATCGACTGGCTGGTCGAGGAGTCGTATGCGGCGGTGCTGGGGATGGTTGACGGGCTGCGACGGCGCGTCATCGTGCGGGCGCGCGAGAGCGGCGCGCGCGGTCGCGACGTGGTGTTCGCGGGCGGCGTTGGTTACCTGAAGGCGGCCGCCTACCTGCGGCGTCAACGCTACGACGTCGCGCTCGACCTGCAGGGGCTGATCAAGTCCGCGGTCTGGGCCCGGGTGTCGGGCGCCACCCGCGTGATCGGCTTCGCGCCCGGGCACCTGCGCGAGCCGCTACGCCGCGCGCCTGTACACGCGAGACGGTGGTGCCGCCCGAGGCGCCGCACATCATCCAGAAGAACCTGGCCATGGCCGCGCATCTCGGCGCGCCGGTGTCGCCGTTCACGCTGCCGCTCTCGGCGGCGCCGTCACCGACCCTGAGCGCCGCGGTCGCAGGACGCCGTGGGGCCGGCGCGCTACGCGGTGCTGAACCCCGGCGCGGCGTGGCCGAACAAGCGCTGGCCGCCAGAGCGCTTCGGCGCCCTGGCCGAAGCGCTGCTGCATCGGTTCGGCCTGGCCTCGTTCATCACCTGGGGACCCTCGGAACGCGCCCTGGCCGAGGCGATCGTCCGTGCCTCCGGCGGCGCGGCCCACGTCGCGCCGCCGACCGAGATCGCCGATCTCGCCGTCTTGATGCGCGGGGCGGCGCTGGTCGTCTCCGGTGACACCGGGCCGCTGCACATCGCCGCGGCGATGGGCGCGCCCATCGTCGGGCTGTTCGGGCCGACCCGCCCCGAACGGAACGGGCCGTGGGATCCGGACGACGAAGCGATCTCGCGAGCGGCGCAGTGCCAGTGTCATCACAAGCGGCAGTGCCTGATTGGCGCGCCGTGCATCAACGACATCTCGCTGGACGAGGTGATCGAGGCCGTCGATCGGCGGCTGACGAAGGCGAGGCGAGCGTCGTGAGGCGGTTCCTGACCCGGTTTCGCGTGGCGCTGGGCTTCGCCCTCGCGGCGTTCGTGCTGTGGCTCGCCCGGCCGGCGTGGAGCACCTGGGCCGCGGGGGCGGCGATTGCGGCGTGCGGCGAACTGCTGCGGCTGTGGGCGGCGGGTCATCTCGAGAAGAGCCGCGAGGTGACCGCCTCCGGCCCGTATCGCTACGTGCGGCATCCGCTCTACATGGGCTCGTCGCTGATCGGCATCGGGCTGGCGATCGCGTCCACCAACCTGGTGGTGGCGGCGATCATCGGCGATCTATCTGGGACTGACGTTGTCGGCGGCGCGCCGGAGCGAGGAAGCGCACCTGCGCGAGAAGTTCGGCGATGCCTACGACGCCTACGTCGAGAAACGGATGGCGCCGATGACGCGGACCTTCTCGCTCGAACGCGCGATGCGGAACCGCGAGCACCACACGATTGCCGGCCTGGTGACGGGCTTCGCGCTGCTCGCCGCGAAGATTCTCTGGTAGGCCACGGCGGGCCTCGCCCTGCGGGCTCGGTAGGAGACGAGGCCGCGCCTCCGGCTCGGTAAGGGCCGCGCTCCGCGCGGTAGGGAACGACTCCCACGCACCGCAGGTGCGCCCACGCGTCGCCGTGGCGACGCGCCTCTGCCCCTACGCGCCGGAACGGCGCGCCTACTCCCCCGTCCCCATCTCGCCGTCCCACCGCGGCACGTCGATGTGGATATCGAACTGGTCGAGCAGCCGGATGGCGGTGTAGGTGACGAGATCGTCGAGGCTGGTCGGCTTCGTGTAGAACGCCGGCATCGGCGGGCAGATGACGACGCCCATCCGCGACAGCTTCAGCATGTTCTCCAGGTGGATCTCGCTGAGGGGCGCCTCGCGCACGGCCAACACCAGGCGGCGCCGCTCCTTCAGGATGACGTCGGCGGCGCGGTGGACCAGCGAATCGCCGAGGCCGTGGGCGATGGAGGCCAGCGAGCGGGCGCTGCACGGCGCCACCAGCATGCCCCTGGTGCGGAACGAGCCGCTCGAGATCGCGGCGCCCTCGTCGTTGCTGTGGTAGACCGTGTGGGCGAGCGCCTGCACGTCCTTCAGGGTCCAGGACGTCTCGTGCAGCATCGTTCGCGCGCCCCACTTGCTGATCACCAGGTGGGCCTCGATGTCGGTCTGCCGCAGCAACTGCAGGACGCGGATGCCGAAGATGGAGCCCGAGGCGCCGGTGATGGCGACGATGAGGCGATTGCGGTCGGACATCGGCTCCTATATTGACGGTTTGGACGACGACTGACTAGAATTAGGTCCTTTGCCGGGGGTAGGGCGGTTAGCTCAGTTGGTAGAGCACCGGCTTTACACGCCGGCTGTCACAGGTTCGAGCCCTGTACCGCCCACCAGATTGCGAATCCGGCCAGCAATCGGCAGAGCGACCGTGAATTGGTGACTTGGTGTTCGAAGTTGTGATGTAATGAAGCGTTGATCTTCTGATGACCTGGGCGCCCTGACACCGCGCCGGAACTGACCTCGCCCGATCGCAAGATCCCGACATCAGATCACCAGTTCACCAGATCAAAAGATCGACCGTTTCATGTTCCCTCCCAGGAGGGGTGGTAGTTCAGTTGGTTAGAACGCCGGCCTGTCACGCCGGAGGCCGCGGGTTCGAGTCCCGTCCACCCCGCCAACATCCCTATCTTCACAACAGGTTGGCATGTCCGGGAGTCGGGGGTGGCTCGGCCGCCTCATGCGGGTCCCCGGCAACGGACTCGCGTGAACCAGGAATACAATGCCAGCGGTTTTTTTGGAGGTGACGATGACAGGAACGATTCGAACGCTGCGAGTGGACAAGGGCTTCGGCTTCATCAAGGACGACGCGGGGAAGGAATACTTCTTCCACCAGAGCGCCGTGTACGGCGAGGGCATCGACAACCTGCGCGAAGGCGACAAGGTTGAGTTCGAGGTCGGCGAGGGCCCCAAGGGACCCCGCGCCGAGAGCGTGCGGCGCACCTCGACCTAGAGTCGGAGCGGTATCATTCCCCCATGCCTTTTCGTTCCCTCGCCGGTCACCGGCGGCTGACCGCGCTGCTCTCGCGCGCGATTGGTCGGGGAACGTTGCCCCCCACGCTCCTCTTCACGGGGCCAGCGGGGGTGGGGAAGTGGCGCGCGGCGGTTGCCACGGCGCAGACGCTCAACTGTCTGACGCCCGTGCAACCCGCCGGCGCGGTTGCCGCGACGTTTCCCGGTGATCCCGCCCAGGCGACCTTGGGCATGGACGCCTGCGGCGAGTGCCGCGCCTGCGAGCGCATCGCCCGCGGCATCCACGTTGACGTCATCGCGATCGAGCCCGACGAGAGGGCCTCGATCAAGATCGACGTGATTCGCGACGTCCTGTCGCGGACCTCGTACCGGCCGTTCGAGGGCAAGCGCCGCGTGGTGCTGGTCCGCGAGGCCGAGACCCTGGAAGTCGCGTCCCAGAACGCGCTGCTGAAGTCCCTCGAAGAACCCCCGCCCGCCACCGTCTTCATCCTCACCACCGCCGTGCCCGGGGCGCTGCTCGGCACCGTCCGCTCGCGCGCGATGGCGCTGCGCTTCGGCCGGCTCACCGCCGAGGAAGTGTCGGCGCTGCTGGTGCGCGACCACGAATTCACCGAGAGCGACGCCCGCGCCCTGTCGGCGCTGGCCGATGGCAGCGTCGGCCAGGCGCTGGAACTGGGATCCACCGACGTCTCGGTGCTGCGCGAAACCGCCCTGCTGCTGCTGCAGCAGACCGCCGGCCGGACCGACGCCCAAGGCCGGCTGCAGATTGCCGCCGCCGTCGCCGGCGGGCCGTCGAAGAAGGAGCGCACGCGCGAGGACCTCGCCGTGATCCTGCGCCTGACCGCCTCGATGCTGCGGGACATCGAAGCCATCAATAGCGGCGCCGACCCGCGCGTCCTCGCCAACCCGGTGGTCGCCGGCGACCTCCAGGCCATCGCCCAGGACTTCGTCGGCGACCGCGCCCGGTCGGCCTTCGGCGCCGTCGACCGCGCGCTCTTCGCGCTCGATCGCAACGCCGGCGCCAAGGTGGTCACCGAGTGGCTGTCGATGCAGATCTAGATGTGCGGCATCGTCGGCGTCGTGTCGCGGGCGGGGCTCGGACCCGGATATCCGATCGACGCCATGCGCGATGCCCTGGCGCATCGCGGTCCCGATGATCGCGGCACCTGGTGGAGCGCCGACCGCCGCGTCGGCCTCGGCCACCGGCGCCTGGCCGTGCTCGACGTCACGACCGCCGGCCACCAGCCCATGCGCTCGGCCTCCGGGCTGAGCACGCTGGTCTTCAACGGGGAAATCTACAACTACCGCGATCTGCGCGCCGAACTCGAGCAGCACGGCGTGCGCTTCCGCACCGGCACCGACACCGAGGTGATCCTCGAAGGCTACGAAGTCTGGGGCCTCGACGTCGTTCCGCGCCTGAACGGCATGTTCGCATTCGCGCTGGCGGATGCCGGCGCCGGGCGCGTGCTGCTGGCGCGCGATCGCGCCGGCGAGAAGCCGCTGTTCATCGGGCGGTTCGGGCATCGTGTGGCGTTTGGCTCGGAGCTGAAGGCGCTGCTGGCCGATGACCAGGCCCCGCGGCGGATCGATCCCGAGGCGCTCGACTTCTACCTCGCCTACGGCTACGTGCCCGGCCCGCGCTGCCTGCTTCGCGGCTTCCAGAAACTGGCGCCCGCGCATGCCCTGACGATCGACGTCGAGACCGGCGACGAGCGTCAGTGGGCGTACTGGTCGATGCCGGCGCCCCGCGACGTGCCGGCGGACGCGACTGCCGACGCGCCGGCGCTGATCGACGAGCTGGACTCGCTGCTCGAAGACGCGGTGACGCGCCAGCTGGTGGCCGATGTGCCGATCGGGGTGCTGTTGAGCGGCGGCATCGATTCCAGCCTGGTCGCGGCGATGGCGGTGCGCCGCTCGCCGGGGCGTGTGCGCACCTTCACGATGACCTTCCCCGGCCATCCGTCGCACGACGAAGGCCCGCACGCGCGGATGGTGGCCGCGCACCTGGGCACCGATCACGCCGAGCTCGAAGCGGATGGCGCCGTGGTGGAGGTGCTGCCCGAGATTGCGCGGCAGTTCGACGAGCCGATTGCGGACTCGGCGATCGTCCCCACCTGGCTGCTGTCGCGCCTGATTCGCCGTCAGGCGACCGTGGCCCTGGGCGGTGATGGCAGCGACGAGCTGTTCGGCGGCTACCCGCACTATCAGTGGGTGATCGACGTCGCCCGGCTGCGGCGCGTGATGCCGGCGCCCGCTCGGGCCCTCGCCTCGCGGCTGGGCACGGCACTACCGACCGGCACCAGGGGCCGGAATCACCTGATCGGACTGGCCGGCGATCTGGGTGACACCATCGCCCACATCAACATGTACTTCGATCGCGCCACCCGTCGGCGCCTGGTCCCGGCCTCGAGCGGGAGAAGCGGCGCTGCCAACACCACGAGTGTCACGCCCGAAGCCTGGCGGAGCGGCCTCTGTGCCGGCCTACATGATCCGCGCGAGCGCGCCATGCGCACCGATTTCGCGTCCACGCTGGTGGACGGCTACCTCGTGCGCGTGGACCGCGCCAGCATGCGCGCCGGCCTGGAAGTGCGCGCGCCGTTCCTCGATTACCGCGTCATCGAGTTCGCGATGCAGGTCTCGCCGGACCTGAAGGTGACGCGTCACGAGCGCAAGATCCTGCCGCGCCGCCTGGCCGCGCGGCTGCTGCCGCCCGCCTTCGACCTCACGCGCAAGCAGGGGCTCACGATGCCGCTGGATGCCTGGTTCGCGGAAGGCTGGGGCACGTTCTTCGCGGACGCGCTGCACGCCGATCCCGAGCTGTTCGATCGGCATGCGGTCGACCGCCTCGTCGCCGGCCAGCACGCCGGCCGCGCCAACGTCCAGCGCCTGTTCGCGCTGACGATGCTGGCGCTGTGGCGCAAGGAGTATGGGGCGGCGCTCTAACCCCTCAGCTCACCCGAACCCGCCCTGAGCGATACTTAACAGATGCGCCGTGTGCGTGTCGGCATCACCGTGGGCGACCCGGCCGGCATTGGTCCCGAAATCGCCGAGAAGGCCCGCGTCGATCCACGGGTCCTGGCGGTGTGCGACCCCATCGTGTTCGCGCCCGGCAGCCTGGACGGCATCCGCCCTGGCGAGGAGAGCGCCGCCGGAGGCCGCGCGGCCTATGAGACGTTGCTCCGGGCGGTGGAGGCGGCCAGGCGGGGCGAGGTGGACGCCATCGCCACGGCTCCGCTCAGCAAGCGGGCGTTTGCGCTGGCCGGGCTGCCGTGGAAGGGCCACACCGATCTGCTGGCGCACCTCTGTGGCGTCGAGCACGTGCGGATGCTGTTCTACGCCGCGGCTCATGGCGATCGCCGGGCGCTGTGCGTGACGCTGGCCACCGTGCACGTGCCGCTGGCCGACGTGCCACGGCTGTTGAGCACGGCGGAAGTGGCGCGCACCATTCGCATGACGTCGGAGTGGCTGGTCGCTCTCGGGGTCGCCGCGCCGCGCGTGGCGCTGGCGGGATTGAACCCGCATGCGGGCGAAGCCGGGCTGCTGGGCACGGAAGAAGACACCGTGCTCCGGCCCGCGGTGGCCGCCGCCCGCGCCGAGGGCGTGGCGGCGAGCGGTCCGTTCCCCGCCGACACCGTCTTCGTGCGCGCGACGCGCGGCGAGTTCGACGCGGTGGTCGCCTGCTACCACGATCAGGGATTGATTCCAGTGAAGCTGCTGGCCTTCGGCGATGCGGTGAACGTCACGGTGGGTCTGCCCATCATCCGGACCTCCGTGGATCACGGCACGGCGTTCGACATCGCCGGGCGCGGCGTGGCCGATCACGGCAGCCTGGTGGCGGCGATTCAGCTGGCCGCGCGTCTGGCCGAGGCGAGGGGCACCCCCTCCGAGGGGTTACATGGCTAGACCGAAGGACGAATCGGAAGACACGCTCATCGCCGACAACCGCAAGGCGTTCCACGACTACCACATCCTGGAAACCTTCGAGGCGGGCATCGCGCTGCTCGGCACCGAGGTCAAGGGCATCCGCGAAGGGCGGGCCAACCTCCGCGACAGCTACGCCCAGGTCGATCGCGGCGAGGTGTGGCTGCACAACGTCCACATCAACCCCTACTCGCATCGCGGCTACGTCGATCACGATCCCAAGCGCAAGCGGCGGCTGCTGCTGCACAAGTACGAGATCCGCAAGCTGATCGGCAAGACCGTGGAGAAGGGGCTGACGCTGGTGCCGACGCGGCTGTACTTCAAGAACGGCCGCGTCAAGGTGTCGATCGCCCTGGCCAAGGGCAAGCAGGCGCACGACAAGCGCGACGCCATCCGCAAGCGCGAAGTGGACCGCGAGACGCGGGCCGCCGTCAAGGAGCGACGATAGGTGAACCCGATTCCGTTCAACCGCGCCGCCGTCACCGGCCGCGAGGCCGAGTACGTGACGCGCGCGATTGCCGAAGGGCCGATCCACGGCGACGGCCCGTTCACGAAGATGTGCCACGAATGGCTGGAGCGGCTGACCGGTTCGCCGAAGGCGCTGCTCACCACCTCGTGCACCCACGCGCTGGAGATGTCGGCGCTGCTGCTGGACCTCGGCGAGGGCGACGAGGTGATCGTGCCGCCCTTCACCTTCGTGTCCACGGTCAACGCCCTGGTGCTGCGCGGCGCGCGGCCGGTGTTCGTGGACATCCGGCCCGACACCCTGAACATCGACGAGTCGGCAATCGAGGCCGCCATCACCCCGCGCACGCGCGCCATCCTGCTGGTGCACTACGCCGGTGTCGCCTGCGAGATGGACGCCATCATGGCGATTGCCGAGCGGCACGGGCTGGTGGTGATCGAAGACAACGCGCACGGTCTGTTCGGCACCTACAAGGGCCGTCAGCTGGGCACCTTCGGGGCCCTTGCCACGCTCAGCTTCCACGACACCAAGAACCTGTCGTGCGGCGAAGGCGGGGCGCTGATGATCAACGACGCGCGATACGTCGAGCGGGCCGAGATCATCCGCGAGAAGGGCACCAACCGCACCCGCTTCTACCGCGGGCAGGTGGACAAGTACACCTGGTGCGACGTCGGCTCGAGCTATCTGCCGTCCGACATCCTCGCCGCCTACCTGCTGGCGCAGCTCGAATCGCACGAGCGGATTCAGGGCCGCCGTCACGCGCTGTGGAACCGCTACGTCGAGGCGCTGGCTCCCCGTGCCGCGGCGGCCGGCGTGCGAATGCCCATCGTCCCCGCGCACTGCGGCCACCCCGCGCACATCTTCTACGTGCTGATGCCGTCGCTCGAGGCCCGCACGCGGCTGCTGGCGGCGCTGCGCGCGCAGCTGATCCTCGCCGTGTTCCACTACCTGCCGCTGCACCTGTCCGAAATGGGCCGCCGCCTCGGCGGCCATGACGGACAGTTCCCGGTCACCGAGCACGTCTGCGATCGGCTGGTGCGCCTGCCGATCTTCTACCAGCTGACCGACGACGATCAGGCGCGCGTGATCGACGCGGTGAGTGACGCATGGAGCACCTCGCAATGACGTCCCCGACACCCATCGTGCTGGTGGTGGGCGCCGACGGTCAGCTCGGCCGCGCCATCGTCGAACGCTTCGGCCGTGAGGCCAGCGTGCATGCGCTCAACCGGCGCGCCCTGGACATCACCGATACCGCCGCGGTGGCGAGCGCCGTGGCGCGGCTGTCGCCGGCGCTGATCGTCAACTGCGCGGCGTTCAACGACGTCGACGGCGCGCAGCAGCAGCAGCAGCAGGCGTTCGCCATCAACGGGCTGGCGCCGGGCATCCTGGCGAGGGCGGCGCAGGCGGCGGGCGCCGTGTTCGTGCACTACAGCACCGATTTCGTGTTCGCTGGCCGCGAGGATCGGGTGTGGACGGAAGCGGATCCGCCGGAGCCGCTCAGTGTCTACGCGCAGTCGAAGCTGGTGGGCGAGTGGCTGGCGCGCGACTGCGACCGCCACTACGTGCTCCGCGTCGAGAGCCTGTTCGGCGGAACGCCGCGCCCCTCCACCATCGATCGCGTGGTGAGCGCGCTCCGCGAGGGCCGGCCGATGAACCTGTTCCACGATCGCACCGTCTCGCCCAGCTTCGTGGACGACGTGGCCGAGGCGACGTGGCAGCTGCTGGAGCGCCGCGCCGATCCCGGGGTCTATCACTGCGTCAACACCGGCGCCACCACCTGGCTTGACGTCGGGCGGACGGTGGCAAGGACGCTCGGCCTCGATGAATCGCTGATCGTGCCGACCTCGGTGGCCGAGGTCGTGATGAAGGCGCCGCGGCCCCAGTTCGCGGTGCTGTCGAACGAGAAACTGGCACGCGCCGGCGTGATCATGCCCCGATGGGAGGACGCGGTCGCGCGCTACCTGTCGCGGCTGCCGGCATGAGCCCGACGATCGTCATCGTCGGCTACCGTGCCTACGCGGAACTCGAGCAGTGCCTGGCGTCGCTCGCCGCGCACGAACCGGACGTCCCGGTCGTGGTCGTCGATCACGCGGCCGATCAGGCGCGCGGGCCCGGTCTGGCCGCGGCGTTCCCCCGGATCACCTATGTGCCGCGGCGCCAGAACCCTGGCTTTGCCGCGGGCGTCAACGACGCCGCACGGCATGCCGGTCCCGGGCCGCTGCTGCTGCTGAACCCGGATTGCCAGATCGCCGGGCCGATCGTGGCGCCGCTCGTCAACGTGCTCGCGGCGCATCCCGAAGCGGGCGTGATCGGTGGGCTGATTCGCGAGGGCGACGGCGCGCTGCAGCATTCGGCTCGCCGGTTCCCCGACGTCACCACGGCGCTCGGCGGCAGAACCTCGTGGCTGTCGCGCGTGGCCCCCGACAACCCGCTGACGCGCAGGAACCTGACCACGGCGCCGGCGGACGGGGTCGTGCCGGTCGACTGGGTGAGTGGCGCGTTCACGCTCATCCGCCGCGAGGCCTTCGACCAGTTGCACGGGTTCGACGAGGGGTTCTTCCTCTACTGGGAAGACGCGGATTTCTGCAAGCGGGCCGCGAACGCGGGTTGGATCACCGTGTACGCGCCGGTCGCCGAGGTGCGGCACCTGACCGCGCGGGCCAGCCGACATGCACCGCTGCGGTCGCTGCGGGCCTTCCATCTCAGCGCCCTCCGCTACTACTGGAAGCACAGCACGTGGGCTGGACGGCTCTGGAGTCCAGCGGTGGTCCTTGGCCTTGCTGCCCGGTTCGCGCTGCGCGCCCTGGCCCGCCGCTGACCAGTTCTTCATGCGCTCCGGGCTGGCGGGGGACGGCTCGCCGACCGCAATGTAACGCCTGCGCCTGTCACGACACTACCAGGCTGAGTCGCGGTCCGTGAGCGACTCGAAGGTACTGCTTGATGTTCCATGATGCATGAAGTAACGTCACCGCGCGCTTCTGCACACCCCGAGGTTCCCGTTGATGAAATCACAACCCAGTCCCCGCACACCGCGCTACCGCGTTCGCGGCAGTGTCTTGGCCCTGCTCGGCCTCGCCGCCCTTTGCACGGTCGGCACCACGGCCCAGTCCAACCGCGCGGCTTCGCTGGCGGCCGCGGCCGCTGAATACCCCAACTTCGACATCCGGTTGGACAAGGAGCGGGCAGGGGCAGACCAGCGCGCCTTCCTCGATCAGTATTCTGGCGCCCCCGCGTCGGCGTCGTTCGCGGCGTCGAGCGCTGCGGAAGACGCCGCGCTGGCCCGCCTGAAGCAGAGCGGCGTGGTGGTGGACCTCAATCCCGGCCTTGGTTCGGTTGAACTCGTCGGCAGCGACAGGGGATTTCTCACTGCCGCATCCGCCGATCGTCCGGCCGCGCTTCTCGGCTTCCTCGAGGCCAACGCGGCCGCGTATGGCCTGGCACCCGGCCAGGCCGCGATCCAGCTCGAACTGGTCGCCGACTACATGAATCCCGACGGCAACATGGGATGGGCGGAGTTCGAGCAGAAGCTCAATGGCATTCCCGTGTTCCAGGGCCTGATCCGCGGCGGCTTCACCGCCAAGGGCGAGCTCGCGCGGACGACGGGCGTCCTCGCCACCGCGATCGACGCCGGCACGCTCGCCACTTCGCCGTCGGTCAGCGCGGCGCAGGCCGTGGCGGTCTCGGCCGCGAGTGTTGGCTGGAAGGTCAGTGAGAGCAGCCTGGTCGAAGTGGCGGCGGACGGCGCCAACCGCGTCACCTTCGCCAAGGGCCAGATGTCCGACGACGCCGTGGCGTGGCTGGTGTACTTCCCGCTGGCCAAGGGGAACGTGCGGCTCGCGTGGGCGACGCAGATTGTTGGTGACCCCTACGGCTTCCTCACCGTCGTGGACGGGGACACCGGCGTCATCCTGTTCCGGAAGAACCTCACGAACTTCCAGACCCAGGCCGCGACCTACAACGTCTACAACGACGACAGCCCGGCCCCGTCCTCGCCGACGCCGGCGCTGCCTGGCGCCAACTTCCAGGCCCCCTTCATCGCCAGGCAGTCGATCACGCTGGTTGGCAACGAAGCCCCGAACACCTTCAACAACCTGGGCTGGATGACGGACAACACCAACGGTGCGAACGGTCACACCGACGGCAACAACGTTCAAGCCGGACTGGATCTCGTCGCGCCGGACGGCGTCGACGCGGTTGTCGCCGGCACCAATCGCGTCTTCAACTTCGCCTACAACCCGCAGGTGGATTCGCCGGCAACGGCGGCGTTCCGCAACGGCGAAGTGACCGACATGTTCTACTGGACGAATCTGTATCACGACCGGCTGTACTTGCTGGGGTTCACAGAGGCCGCGCGGAATTTCCAGAACGACAACTTCGGGCGTGGCGGCCTCGCCGCCGACCGGATCAGTGCCGAGGCCCAGGACAGTTCTGGCACCAACAATGCGAACTTCCTGACGCTCGCGGATGGCACGCGTGGCCGCATGCAGATGTTCCTGTTCCCGGGGCCCGACTCCCGACCGCACCTCGGCCCTCGACCACGACGTGTTGCTCCATGAGTTGACCCACGGCACCTCGAACCGTCTGCACAACAACGCCAGCGGTCTGACGACGACCATGTCGGGCGGCATGGGCGAGGGCTGGTCGGACTTCTACGCGCGGGCGTTGCTGGCCTCGGCGGCCGAGAACGCCAATGGCATCTTCACCACCGGCGGCTGGGTCACGAACGAGATCGTGGCCGGCTATACCGACAACTACTACTACGGCATCCGGCGCTTCCCGTACGCCGTGATGTCCAACGTCGGCGCGAATGGCCGGCCCCACAATCCGCTGACCTTCGCCGACATCGACCCGGCGCAGATCAGCCTCACCGACGGCGCCTTCCCGCGCGGGCCCATCGGCTCCGCCAGCGCTTTCCAGGTGCACAACATCGGTGAAGTGTGGGCCAGTGCGCTCAACGAGGTCCGCGCCCGCTACATCGCCCGGCTCGGGTTCGCGGTCGGCAACCAGCGGATCCTGCAGTTCGTCACCGACGGCATGAAGCTGGATCCCGTGAACCCGACGCTGCTGCAGGGGCGCGACGCCATCATCGCGGCGGCCAACGCCGGCGGCGGCACCGCGGCCGACGTCGCGGACATCTGGGCCGGCTTCGCGGTGCGGGGCATGGGTGCGAGTGCGCAGGTCGTGAATGCCGGTCTCGGCACCGTCGTCCAGGCGTTCGACACGCCCGGCATCGCGGCCGGCACGGCGACGCTGGTCTCCGAGTCGGTGCCGAATGGGCAACTCGATCCGAACGAGACCGTGGGCGTCAGCTTCTGCATCTCGAACGCCGGCGCGGCGGTGAGCGGCGCGGTCACCGGCGCCTTGCAGGCGTCTGGCGGCGTGGTCTCGCCGTCAGCCCCGCAGGCCTACGGGGCGATCGCGCCGGCCGCCGTTTCCTGTCGCACGTTCACCTTCGTGGTGAGCGCGGCATGTGGCACCGAGCTGACGGCGACGGTGCAGGCGCAGGAGAGCGGCGGCGCGACCCGCAATCTCACCTACACCCTTCCGGTCGGCAGCTTCGCGTCGTTCTTCGCCCAGAACTTCGACGGTGTGGTGGCGCCGGCCCTGCCCGCGGGCTGGACCACGACCACCGGCAGCGGGGCGGTCAACCTGTGGGTGACCACCGCTTCCGGTTCCGATACCGCGCCGAACCGGGCCTCCGCGGCGGAGCCGAGCGTCGTCAGCGACAACTACCTGGTGTCGCCGTCAATCGGGATGCCGGGCGGCGTCGTTCGACTGAGCTTCCGCAACAGCTTCAACACGGAGCAGGGCTTCGACGGCGGCGTGCTCGAGATCTCGATCGCCGGTGGCGCGTTCCAGGACATTGTCGCCGCGGGCGGCGCGTTCATCTCGAACGGCTACACCGGAACCATCTCCTCCAGCTTCGGCAGTCCCATCGGCGGCCGGGCGGCGTGGACCGGCAACTCCGGCGGCTACGTCACCACCGCCGTGACCATGCCGGCCAGCGTCTCGGGCCAGAGCATCCGGCTCCGGTGGCGGATGGCCACCGACAGCTCGGTGAACGGTGCCGGTTGGAGCGTGGACAGCCTCAGCTTCAGCGCGGCGTCCTGCACCTCCGGCCCGCCTATCGCGCAGCCGCCGACCGGGCTGTATGCCGAATCGATCAACGGCAATGTGGTCACCCTGCGGTGGACCCCACCGGCATTCGGGCTCGCACCGGACAACTTCATCCTCGAGGGTGGCGTGAACCCGGGTGAAGTGCTGGCCAGCATCCCGACCGGGAGTACCGCGCCGACCTATACCTTCGTCGCACCGACCGGAGCGTTCCACGTGCGAATGCACACCGCGTCGGGCGCCAGCAAGAGCGCGGCGTCCAACGAGATCCGGATCTTCGTGAACGTGCCGCAGCCGCCGTCCGCGCCGTCCAGCCTGCTGGGCATGGTCAACGGCAACTTCATCGCGCTGGCCTGGAAGAACACGTTCGCTGGCGGGGCGCCAGCCAATGTCGTCCTCGACGTGAGCGGGGCGTTGACCACCACCATCCCGCTCGGGCTCGCCGATGCGTTCACCTTCGCCGGCGTGCCGGCGGGAACCTACACCCTCAGCCTCCGCGCCCTGAACGGGGCCGGGGTGAGCCCGTCGTCCAACCCGATCACCCTGACCTTCCCCGGCGCCTGTTCCGGGGTGCCCCAGGCGCCGTCCAACCTGCTCGCCTACAGGGCTCGGCAACACCATCTTCGTCACCTGGGATCCGGCCACCGCCGGACCGGCGCCGACGGCGTTCATCCTCAACGTCAGCGGCTCCTTCGTCGGGAGCTTCGGCACGGCCGGACGCGGCCTGAGCGGCGTGGTCGGGCCCGGTTCCTACACCATCAACGTCGTCGCCGCCAACCCGTGCGGCAACGGCCCGGCCACCGCGCCGGTCACGGTCACGGTGCCGTAGGCGGCACTGTCTGACACCTGAAGCGCCGCCGATGACCAGCTCATCGGCGGCGTTTCGATTTTCAGGGGGGCGCGACCGCCTGCCGCCGGATGACGGAGAATGGAAGGGTGCTGGCCCTCCTCCCGGTGCTGTTCATGTTGACGGGGACCTCCCTCGAACTCTCGATCGGGACCCCGATCGCCGATCCTGCATCCAGGGCGACGTTCACCTTCGTGCGCGTGGTGGACGACTCGCGCTGCCCGAAGGGCGTGCAGTGCGTGTGGGAGGGCGACGCGACGATCGAACTGAGGGTCACGCCCGACAAGGGCGAGCCCGAAACCGTGCAGTTGCACGTGAACGCCCGGACCGCGAAGGATGTCGTGGTCGGCGGGTGGCGGCTCGTGCTCGACCGGCTCGATCCCTATCCCGAGAACGGCCGGCCCATCGACGCCCGCGACTATCGCGCCGTGATCTCCATCACTCATGAGTAGGCTGACCGTCCTGGTGCTGGCGGCCGCGGCCATCGCGGCCGGCGGCGCCTTGCGCGCCCAGCCCCGCGCGGCGGCGCCCGGCGGGCCGCAGGCGCCTGGCGAGTCGCGCCATCTCGATGCCCGCATCGGCCCGGGGCGGCCGCAACCCGTGCGCCCGGCCGCGGCGCAGGCGGCGGCGCTGGCCGGACTGCAGGCGGCGATTCCCGACGTGCGGTTCGAGCTGAACGACGCCACCGGGGCCACGCATACCCTGTGGAATCCCAGCGGCTACCTGACCGCGCCCGACACCCGGGACGCGCGGGTCGTCGCCGAGGACTTCATCGCCTCGAAAACGGAGCTGCTGGGGCTCTCCTCGTCCGACGTGGTCGACGTCGAACTGACGGATCGCGTCTACTCGCGGGTCTCCGGCGTCACTCACCTCTACTATCAGCAGCGGCTCAACGGCGTACCCGTCTACAACGCGCAGCTGCACGTCAATGTCGCCGCCGACGGTCGTGTGCTGAGCGTGAACAACGGCTTCCTGCCGAACCTCGCCTCCGCCGTGCCGTCGCTGGCGCCGGCGATGGATGCGCTGGGCGCGGTGGGCCGGGCGGCCGAGCACCTGGGGAAGGGGCGGACCGCGATTGCCCGGCTGCGCGCGTTCGGCGGCCCCCGGCAGATGGTGCGAATGGCCGCGCCCGAGCTGTCGACGAAAGAGGTGGCCGCGGGGTTGATGATCCTGCCGGTACGGCGGGGACTGGCGCGCCTCGTGTGGAACTTCCAGGTGTGGACGCCCGACGGCGAGCATGCGTTCGACTACACCATCGACAGCGCGTCGGGACAGGTGTGGACGCGCACCGACTGGGTCTCCGCGGATTCCTATCGCGTCTACGCGCAGCCGGTCGAGAGCCCGGCGCACGCGACGCCGGCCACGCCCATCGACGGCCGCACCCTGGTCACCGCTCCCGCCGACCCGGTGGCTTCGCCGTTCGGGTGGCACGACCTCGACGGGAAGTCCGGTGAGGAGTCGGCCGTCACCAAGGGCAACAACGCGCACGCCTACACCGACCTCGATGCGGACGATCGCGCCGATCCGGGCAGCGAGCCCACCTGCGGCCCAGGCCTGTCGTGCGATTTCGCGCTCGACCTCACGGCGCCGCCCTCGGCCTACCGCGCCGCCGCGGTGACGAACCTCTTCTACTGGACCAATCTCGTGCACGACATCCAGTACCGCTATGGCTTCGACGAGGTGGCGGGCAATTTCCAGGTGAACACCTACGACCGCGGCGGCAAGGGCAACGATGCCGTCAAGGCCGAAGCGCAGGACGGCTTTGGCGTGAACAACGCCAACTTCGCGACGCCGCCAGACGGGATCAGCCCGCGCATGCAGATGTACACGTGGGCCACGACCACGCCATCCCGCGACGGCGACCTGGACGCGGGCATCATCGTGCACGAGTACGGGCACGGCGTGTCCAACCGGCTGGTTGGCGGCCCCCTGAACGTCAACTGCCTCGCCAATCCCCAGCAGCCCGGCGAGGGCATCAGCGACTTCCTCGCCCTGGTCTACACGGCGCGTCCGGGAGACACCGCTACCGACGGGCGAGGCATCGGCACCTATGCGATGGGCCAGTCGCCGGCCGGGCAGGGCATCAGGACCGAGCGCTACAGCACCGATTCGTCGGTGAACACGTGGACCTATGAAAGCATCAACGGCGCGTCGCGGCCGCACGGCGTCGGCGCCGTCTGGGGGCAGGCGCTGTGGGAAGCCTACTGGGCCCTGGTCGCCGCGCATGGCTTCGACGACAACCTCCACGACGCGATGGGCACCGCCGGCAATCAGCGGGCGCTCCTCTACGTCACCGAGGGCCTGAAGAACACGGCGTGCAGCCCCACGTTCACGCAGGCGCGCGACGGCATCATCCAGGCGGCCCAGAGCCTGCACGGAGGAGAGGATGTGTGCCGTCTGTGGACGTCGTTCGCGGCCTTCGGTCTGGGCATCGATGCCATCAGCAACGGGCCGTCGAGCACGTCGCCGGTGAACGGCTTCAACCGGCCCGCGGCCTGCGGCGGGGCCGAGCCCCTGCCGCCGGTCGCGCTCGCGGTGGACAACGTGGTCGGGAACACGGTGACGCTGCACTGGACGCCGCCGCCAGGCGGCCTGGCGCCGACCGGGTACGTGGTCGAGGGCGGCATCGCCCCCGGTGAAGTGCTGGCGAGCATGCCGACGGGCAGCCCGGGCGGGCGCTACACCTTCATCGCTCCCACCGGCGCGTTCTACCTGCGCGTCCACACCGTGTCCGGCGGCGCCCGCAGCGGCGCGTCCAACGAGATCCGGCTGTTCGTGAACGTGCCGCAACCGCCCTCCGCGCCACACCCGCTGCTGGGGCTGGTGAACGGCTCCGCCGCGCATCTCGCGTGGAAGCCGACGTTCGCCGGCGGGGCCCCGACGGGTTACGTCCTGGACGTGAGCGGCTCGGGCCAGACGTCGATGCGCCTGGGCGCCATCGATCAGGCCGCGTTCGCGAACGTGCCGCCGGGCACCTACACACTGGTGCTGCGGGCCACGAATGCGGCGGGCGTCAGTCCGCCCACCGCGCCGATCACCCTGTCGCTGCCGAGAGCGTGCAGCGGGGTGCCGCACGTGCCGGCCGCCATGTGGGTGGAGCGGCGCGGCTCCACGGTCACCGCCGGATGGGACCCTCCCGCCGCCGGGCCCGCGCCCACCGGCTACGTCGTCAGCGTTTCCGGCGCGCTACTGGGTGAGTTCCCAACCGCCACGCGGTCGCTCAGCGGCGTCGTCGGGCGAGGAGCCTACGAGCTGAGTGTGCGGGCGACCAACCCCTGCGGCACGGGGCCCTCCAGCCCGATCCAGACGATCGCCGTGCCCTGATTCTGCACACGACTGCTCGTCGTGACGCAGCGCTCACTTTGTTCGTCCAACAGACTCGAACGTCCCACTTGCGTCCGTTTGGACAGTTGGGTTAGGCTGAGCGCCACTGACCAGCTCCCCCCAGGAAGCTGATTGGAGCCCACGTTGAGCCTCACCTCGTCCATCCCTCTTTCGTTCCCGGCGCAAGCCGACCTCTCACGGAGCCAATACCTTGGCGCATAGACATCGCAAATCCCATCCGGAACCCACGCGGGCGCGCCGACGCCGCACGCGCGTGGTCTCGTTCGTGGCGCTGCTGGCGGCCGTGGTTACGACCATGGCGACGTTTGCCCAGCCGGGCGATCGCTCGATCCTGGCGATGGCCGAGGCCGTCGAGGTGAACCCGAACTTCGACATCCGCACCTTCAAGGTGGATCCCAGGTGGGAAGGGAACGAAGCCGCGGCCGCGTTCATGGTGCGCCTCGCTCCCGAGGCCGGGCTCCGGAGCGACCTCGCGGCCACGAGGATTGCCGGCGTGGCCGAACTCGAGAAGGCGTACAAGGGCCTCGACATCGAGGAGAACGCCGCGCTGGGCGGCACCGAAGTCGTGAGCATGGAGCCCGGCGCGGGCTTCCTGACACCGGCGTCGGGCGATCGCGTGGGGGCGCTCCGTGGGTTCCTGTCCGCGAACGCGGATGCCTACGGCATCTCGGCGGCGCAGGCGGCCGAGCTCGTGCTGGTGGCCGACTACATGAACCCCGCCGGCAACATGGGCTACGTGGAGTTCGAGCAGCAGCTTCAACGGAATCCCGGTGTTCCAGGGCCTCATTCGCGGCGGCTTCACGGCCAAGGGCGAGCTGGCGCGGACGACGGGTGTGCTGGCCACCGGCGTCGACGCGTCGGCGCTGCCGACCACGCCGGCGGTGAGCGCGGCTCGCGCCGTGTCGCTGGCCGCGGCCACGGTGGGCTGGCAGGTGGCCGAGAGCGCCCTGGCGCAGACGGCGGTGCGACGGCGCCAAGGTGACCTTCGACCGCGCGACGATGGCCGACGAAGCGAAGGCGTGGCCGGTGTACTTCCCGCTGTCGCCGGGCGTGGCGCGGCTGGCGTGGGCGACCGAAATCTGGGGCGACCCCGATGCGTTCCTCACGGTCATCGACGCCGAGACCGGCACCATGCTCTTCCGCAAGAACATGACGAACTACCAGACGCAGTCGGCGACCTACAACGTCTACACCAGCGACAGCCCGGCGCCCTCGTCGCCGACGACGGCGCTGCCCGGGGCCAACTTCCAGGGCCACCGTGGTCGCGCGGCAGAACCCAGCGGTGATTGGCAACGAGGCGCCCAACACGTTCAACAACCTGGGGTGGATGACGGACGGCACCAACCTGACCGACGGCAACAACGTCGAGGCGGGCATCGACCTCGTGGCGCCGAATGGTGTCGATGCCCCGGTCACCGGTGCGGCGCGCGTCGTTCAACTTCGCCTACAACCCGGCGCCCGGCAGCCCGGCGCCCGGCGACTCTCCGACCGCGGCCAACTTCCGCAGTGGTGAAGCCGTCAGCATGTTCTACTGGGTGAACCGCTACCACGACCTCACCTACGTGCTGGGCTTCAACGAGGTCGCCGGCAACTTCCAGAACGACAACTTCGGCCGTGGCGGCCTTGGCGCCGACCGCGTGCAGCGCGGAGGGCCAGGACAGCTCGGGCACCAACAACGCGAACTTCTCGACCCCGGCCGATGGCGGCCGCGGCCGCATGCAGATGTACATCTTCACGGCCGGCGGACGCCTGGACCGCTCGTCCGGCCTCGACCAGGACGTCGTGCTTCCACGAGCTGACGCACGGCCTGTCGAACCGGCTGCACGACAATGGCTCGGGTCTGACCACCACCATGTCGGGCGGCATGGGCGAGGGCTGGTCCGACTTCTACGCGCGCGCCCTGCTCGCCGACGCGTCGGAGAACGTGAACGGCGTCTACACCATGGGCGGCTGGGCGACCTATGCAGATCAACGGCCGGCTACACCGACAACTACTACTACGGCATCCGCCGCTTCCCCTACGCGGTGCGGTCGGCGACGGGCGGCCCGCAACGGCCGGCCGCACAACCCGCTGACGTTCGCCGACATCGACTCCGGCGCAGATCGACCTCACCGACGGCGCCTACCCACGGGGCCCGATCGGTGTCGGCCACCGCGTTCCAGGTGCACAACGTCGGCGAGGTGTGGGCCAGCGCGCTGTGCGAGGTGCGCGCGCGGTTCGTCACGCGGCTGGGCTTTGCCACGGGCAACCAGCGCTTCCTGCAGTTCGTCACCGACGGCATGAAGCTGGATCCCGTCGAACCCGACGCTGCTGCAGGGCCGCGACTCGATCATCGCCGCGGCCAACGCCGGCGGCGGCACGGCCGCCGACATCGCGGACATCTGGGCGGGCTTCGCAGCTCGTGGCATGGGCGTCCTCGCGCAGGTCGTCAACGCGGCTACCGGCACGGTGGTCGAGAGCTTCTCGGTGCCGGGCGACCCGGTGCCGACGTTCACCATCAACGACGTCAGCCTGACTGAGGGGAACGCGGGCACGAAGATCTTTGCGTTCACGGTGAACCTCGCCGGTCCGAACGCCAGCGAGTCCCGCGTGTCGTACCGTCACCGCGGACGGCACGGCCACCAACCCCGAGACGCCGTTTCAGAGCGTCGCGGCGATCACGGTCAACGACAACGCCGCGGCCACGCCTTACCCGTCCACCGTGAACGTGGCGCGGCCTGACGGGAACCATCCAGACCATGGCCGTCAGGCTGGACGGTGTTACCCATACCTTCCCCGGTGACCTCGAAGTGTTGCTCGTGGGTCCCGGCGGGCAGAATGTTCGCCTGATGTCGGATGCCGGGGGAGACCCCGACCTCGCGGCTGCGGCCATCACCTTCCGCGACGGCGCGCCGCCGATGCCAAGCGCCGGGCTGACCCCGGCGGCACCTACGCGCCGACGGACCTCACCCCGTTCGGTGAGGCCATGCCGGCCCCGGCGCCTGCGGCGCCATACGGCTCCGCCCTGTCGGTCTTCACCGGCACCAATCCGAACGGCACATGGAGTCTCTACGTCGCCGACGACGCTGGGGTCGACATCGGCAGCATTGCCGGCTTCACGCTGTTGATCGGGACCTCGACCACGAGCGACTACGCGCCTGCGGTCGGTCAACTCGTGTTCCCGGTGGGGACGACCTCGCTGCCTGTGAATGTGACCGTCACCGGCGACACGATTCAGGAGCCGAACGAGACGTTCTTCGTGAATCTCTCCGCCCCGGTCAATGGCGTCATCGGCGACGCGCAGGGCGTGGGGACCATCCTCAACGATGACGGCGCCGGGGTGCCGCCCACGACCGTGAACGACACCTACGCCACGCCATTCGCCACGCCCCTGATCGTCGCGGCGCCTGGCGTGCTGGCGAACGACACCAGCAACGGCGGCAGCGGGATGACGGCGATACTGGTGACTGGCGCGGCCAACGGCGCGGTGGCGCTGAATGCGAACGGCAGCTTCACCTACACGCCGAATGCCGGCTTCGCCGGCGCGGACAGCTTCACGTATCGGGCCTCGGACAGCGGCGGCCCGGGCAACGTGGCGACCGTCAGCCTGACCGTGACTGCCGGCACGCCGACCACGGCCGCCGACAGCTTCTCGACGCCGTATCTCTCGACGCTGAACATCACCGCGCCTGGCGTGCTGGCCAACGACAGCAGCAATGGCGGCGGCGCGATGACCGCGGTGCTGGTCTCGGACGTGACCCATGGGACGCTGTCGCTCAGCCCGGGCGGCGGCATCAGCTACACGCCGGAGTTTGGCTTCGCCGGCACGGACAGCTTCACCTATCTGGCGCAGACCGGCATCGGGCCGGGCAACGTCGCGACCGTGGAACTCGTGGTCGCCGCGCCGACCACCGTGCAGCCGCCGTACAACCTGCGCGTGGATGCGGTGGTCGGGACCACCGTGACCTTGCGATGGGACGCGCTGCCGATCGGGCCGCAGGCCTCGACCTTCATCCTCGAAGGCGGCGTCGCGCCGGGCGAGGTGCTGGCGAGCATCCCGACGGGAAGCGCGTCACCCATCTACACGTTCGTGGCCCCGACCGGATCGTTCCACATCCGGATGCACGGACAGTTGGGCGCGGACAGGAGCCCAGCCTCCAACGAGGTGCCGCTGCACGTGAACGTGCCGGTGCCGCCGTCGGCCCCAGTGAACCTGCTGGGGCTGGTGACCGGTTCGACGCTCGACCTGACGTGGAAGAACACGTTCGGTGGTGGCCCGGCCAGCGGCCTGGTCCTCGATGTGACCGGCTCGGTGAACGCGTCGCTTCCGCTGGGGCTCACCGAGCGCTTCAGCTTCACACCGGTGCCGGGTGGCAGCTACACGTTCCGCCTCCGCGGCACCAACGGCGGTGGGGCGAGCCCCTCGTCAGACCCGGTGAGCCTCGCGTTCCCGGTCGCATGCACGGGCGCGCCCGAGCCGCCGGCGAACTTCCTCGGGTATCGCATCGGGAGCACGGTGTTCGTGGTGTGGGATCCGCCGACCAGCGGCCCCGCACCCACCGAGCTACGTGCTGAACGTATCCGGGGGATTCAACGGCAGCTTTGCCACTCCGGGCCGCTCGATGAGCGGCACGGTGGGAGCGGGCAGCTACTCGTTGAACGTGGTGGCCACCAACGCCTGCGGGTCGAGCGTGGCCTCGCCCGTGCAGGTCGTCACGGTCCCGTAACCTGGACGAGGCGTCAGCAATCGAAGGCCCCCGGAGCGCGTCGCTCCGGGGGCTTTTTCGTTCTCAGGCGTTCGCGCGGTGGCCGTCCGGCCACGGCCCACCCAAGACTCGCTAGAATGGACAGGATGAGATCAGGCGGGCTGCCGCAATGATGGACCCGTCGCGCTGGCGAATCGGGGCGCGGGCGGTGCTCGTGGATCTGGCGCTCGCCGCCCTGGCGATGGTGCTGGCCTACCAGTTGCGGTTCGGCGCCGCCGAGGCCCTGCACTTCATGTCCGCGGCCGCCCCGGTGCTGGTCGTCGTCCTGCTGCTGCAAGCCGGGCTGGGCACCATCTTCAAGCTCTATCGCCTCGACGGCCAGACGATGTGGCCGGTCCGGCTGGGAGCGGGCGCCATCGGCGGTGCGGCGCATCACCCTGGCCGGCGCCGCCTGGCTCGGCATCGATGACGGCGTCTCGCGGCAGGCCGTGGCCATCCAGACGGCGCTGCTCTGTCTCTCGGGCGTGCTGTGGCGCGCCGTCGTCGGCCTCAAGTTCCGCCAGTATCAGGCGGCGACGATCCGCGCGCAGTTCGGCGGGCAGGAACTGGTGGTGCAGGGCGAGGATGTCGGGTCCATGGCGGGATCGCTGGGCCGCACCCTCGACTACCGGCACCTCCTGTGGAACATCGTCGCCAGGGATCTGAAGCTCAAGTACCAGCGCTCGCTGCTCGGGTTCGCGTGGTCGCTGCTGAACCCGCTGATGATGATTGGCGTCTACACGCTGGCGTTCACCTACGTGATGAAGCTGCCGACACCGCGCTTCGCGCTCTTCATCCTGATCGGCCTGCTGTCGTGGAACTTCTTCGCCGGCGCCGTAATGAGCGCCACCGACGCGGTGGCGGGGCAGGGGTCACTGCTGCGCAGCGTGGTGTTCCCTCGCGTCGTGCTGCCGTTCTCGGCGGTGCTGTTCAACCTGGTGCAGTACCTCCTCAGCATCCTGGTGTTCCTGCCGATCGTGCTGTTCGTCTACGGCGTGTCGCCGACGCCGCGGATGCTGCTGTTCCCCGTGTTCCTGCTGCTGCAGGTGCTGTTCATCACCGGGCTGACGATGGCGCTGTCGACCGCGGCGGCGGCGTTCAGGGACGTCAAGCACCTGGTGGAAGTGGGCCTCAGCATCGGCTTCTGGCTGACGCCGATCATCTACGAGCCGACGATGGTGCCCGAACAGTTCCGCGAGGTGGCGCTGCTGGCGCCGATGACGTCGTACATCCGCGCCTACCAGGACATCTTCTACTACAACACCTGGCCCGACCCGGCGATCTGGATCGTCGCTGCCGCGTACGCGGGCGGCGCGTTCGTGTGCGGGCTGAGCGTGTTCCTGGCCTACGAGTCGCGCATGCCGGAGCTGGTTTGACATGGATGCGGTGATCGTCGCCGAGCAGGTCTCGAAGCGATTCGATATCCATCACAACCGCGCCTACGCCCTGAAGACCAGGCTGCTGGGGATGGTCTACCAGCGGTATCGCCCGCGGATCGAGGATTTCTGGGCCCTTCGCGACGTGTCGCTCAGCGTCGGCCGCGGCGAGGCCATCGGCCTGGTGGGGCGGAACGGGTCGGGAAAGAGCACGCTCCTCAAGCTGATCGCCGGCATCCACCGGCCGACCTCGGGCCGGGTGCTGGTGCGTCGCGGCGCCAAGATCGGGACGATGATCGAGCTGGGCGTGGGCTTCCATCCCGATCTGACCGGCCGCGAGAACGTCTTCCTGAACGCCTCGGTCTACGGCCTCGACCGGCCGACGGTCGAGCGCATCTACGATGCAGGTGGTCGACTACTCGGAGATCGGCCAGTTCATCGACGAGCCGATCAAGAACTACTCGTCGGGCATGGTGATGCGGCTGGCGTTCGCGGTGGCCGCGCACCTCGATCCCGAGGTGCTGCTGCTCGACGAGATCTTCGCGGTCGGCGATCGAGGCGTTCCAGGACAAGTGCCGCGAGACGATGGCGCAGTTCATCGACCCGCGGCAAGACGCTGCTGTTCGTGTCGCACTCGGCGGCGTCGGTGCAGCAGATCTGCATCGCGGGTGTGCGTGCTGAGTCATGGCCGGAAGGTGTTCGACGGGCCGACCGCCGAGGGGCTCGAGCACTACCACGCGCTGGCTGAGGGGGAGAGTTGATGAACGACGGCGTCCGCGTGCTGACCATCCTCGGGCGGGCCGGTACCAGCCCCTACCCGGAGGCCGTCCGGCCATGACGCGGAAGTCCTTGACGGGCCGGCGGATTGGGCGGGATAGTGACCGGGTCATGACGGCGCGCTCCGAACGGGCGGCGGCCGGGTGGTCCGCGTGATGTCCTTTACCCGCTATCTTCAGCTTCGCCGCTCGCGCGGGTGGTCACTGGCGACCCTGGGCCCCAATGAAGCGCGTCTGCTCTTCGATGGCCTCACCATCGCCGGCGGCTACCTCATCGCCAGCGCGCTGCAGGTCGGGTTTGCGGCGCTGCCGCCGTCTGACCTGCTGCCGGCCACGATCGTGTTGCCCGGCTACCTGGCGGCGGCGCTGGCGATTGGCGTGTACGGGCGACTGCGGCTTGCCTCCACCCGCGTCAAGGTGCTCGCCGTTGCCGCGGCGGTGCTCGCCGCGGCGCTGCTGGGGCTGGTCGTCGGCCCGGTGCCGCTGGTGGTCACGTGGGCGGCGATTGTCGGGCCCACGCTGGTCAGTGCCCGCCTCCTGGTGGGCCTGCAGTTCGGCCATCGTCCGTACCTGCAGGCGATTGTCCGCAACCAGCACGGGCCGGTGGTGGTGATTGGCGGCGCCGGCTACATCGGCAGCCATGTCGTGGACCAACTCCTGAAGAAGGGCTACCGCGTGCGCGTGCTCGACCGGCTGATGTACGGCCCGCAGCCCGCTCGAAAGCTTCGTCGCCCATTCCCGGTTCGAGTTCATCGAGGGCGACGCCACCGACATCTCGAAGCTGTCGCTGGCGCTGCAGGGCGCCACCTCGGTCGTGCACCTGGCCGGCCTGGTTGGCGACCCGGCCTGCGCGGTCGACGAGGCCTTCACCCGCCACACCAACATCGTCGCGACGAGGATGGTGAAACAGGTGGCGCAGTCGCTCGGCGTCAGCCGCTTCGTGTTCGCGTCGAGCTGCTCGGTGTACGGCGTGTCGGACGTCGAGGTGTCCGAGCTCGACGATCTCAATCCGGTGTCCCTGTACGCGCAGACCAAGATCGACTCGGAGCGCGAGCTGCTGCACGGCGTGCCGGACGGCTTCTACGTCACCGTGCTGCGGTTCGCCACCGTCTTCGGCCACTCGTTCCGTCCCCGCTTCGACCTGGTGGCCAACCTGTTTACCGCCCAGGCGATGCACAACGGCCGCATCACGGTGGTCGGCGCCGACCAGTGGCGGCCGTTCGTCCACGTCCGCGACCTCGCCCGCGCCATCGTCACCGTGCTGGAGGCCGAGCCGACGCGGGTGCAGAGCCAGGTGTTCAACGTCGGTGACGGCCGGCTCAACATGACGATTGGCCAGCTGGGTGAATTGGTGCAGCGGGTGGTGGGGGAGCGACGCGCGGTTGAATTGCAGGTGTCGGAAAACCCGACCGACCGCCGCAACTACGCGGTGTCATTCGCCAAGATCCGGACCCAGCTCGGCTTCCAGGCCGAGACCGATGTCGAGGCGGGCGTCCGCGAGATGGTGGCTCACTTGGCGGCCGGCGACTACGGCGATTACCGCACGCCGGCCTACAGCAACCTCGAGACCACCCGCGACGCGGTGAAGGATTTCTACGACCCCGATCAGGCGGCGCGGCTCTACGGCCCGCTCCAGAAGGCCTAGCCCACCACTCGCCCTCGTCTTCATCTTCCACTTCCGGAAAGGCACGTGTGATGCAGGAGCCCACGCTCATCCTCGGCGACAGCGCCATCGACGACCGCGGCGAGGTGTCGTTCGTCAACGACTTCGCGTTCGGCGAGGTCAAGCGCTTCTACATGGTGCGCAACCATCGCGCCGGCTTCGTCCGCGCGTGGCATGGCCACAAGCGCGAAGGCAAGTACGTGCTGCCGGTCTCCGGCGCGTCAGTGGTGGCGGCGGTGGCGATGGACAACTGGGAATCACCGTCGCCCGACCTGAAGGTGCACCGCTTCGTGCTCGACGCCGCCAAGCCGCGGGTGCTGTGGATTCCGCCCGGCTACGCCAACGGCCTGATGTCGCTCACCATCGACGCCCGGCTGATGTTCTTCTCGACCTCCACGCTCGAGCAGAGCCGCGGCGACGACATCCGGTTCCCGTCGCGCCTGTGGGACGTGTGGTCGGTGGAAGAGCGTTAGCCGCGCGATGGCGGGTTCCGAGGCGCCGCTCCGGCTCGGGGTGGTGATTCCGGCATACAACGAGGAAGCCGGCATTGCCCGCACCGTGGACGAGGTCTGCGCGGCGCTGCGGGCGCTGCCGATTGACGCCCGCCTGCTGGTGGTCGAGGACGGCAGCCGCGACCGCACGGCGGCGATCCTCGCCGAGGCGGAGGGGCGCGAACCGCTGCTGACCGTGATTCGGCATCCCGCCAACCAGGGCTACGGCGCCGCGCTGCGCACCGGCATGCGCACCGCCGCCGAGCTCGGCCTCGACTACGTGCTGTTCATGGACAGCGACCTGACCAACAGTCCGGCCGACATCGGGCGGTTCGTGCCGCCGATGCTGGCGGGGGCGGATGTCGTCAAGGCGACCCGCTACAGCAAGGGCGGCGGGGTCGACGGCGTGCCGTTCAGCCGCTGGATTGTCTCGGCGGTCGGCAACCGGCTGGCCGGCGTGCTGTTCGGGCTCGGCCTGCACGATGCCACCAACGGCTTTCGCGCAGTGCGGGTGTCGCTGCTGTCACGAATGACCCTGACCGACAACCGTTTCTCGATCATCATGGAGGAGGCGTGGTGGTACTACCGGCTCGGTGCGCGCTGCGTCGAGATCCCGGTGACGCTGACCTCGCGCGCCGACGACCTGCGCCCGACCTCGTTCGTCTACCAGCCCGAGGTGTTCTGGCGCTACCTGCAATATCCGGTGCGCGCATTTTCTGATAGAGTCCGGACGTTCTTCCAACCCCGACGGTGATCACAGTGACACAGACCGACGATCGACAGCCGCGCGTGCTCGTGCTGGGCGGCTCAGGCATGCTGGGTTCGATGGTGACCGACGTGCTGTCGCGCAACCCGCGGCTGCGGGTGACCGCCACCATCCGCACCGCGGCGCTGCAGCCCGTGCTCGCCGGGCGGATGCCGGAAGCCACCTTCGTGGTGGCGCCGACCATCGACGACACCGTGGCCGCCGTTGACGGGCACGACTGGGTGGTCAATGCCATCGGCATCACCAAGCCGCTCATTCGCGACGATGTCGCCTTCGAGGTGGAGCGGGCGATCGAGATCAACGCGCGGCTGCCGCACCAGATTGGCCACCGCGCGGCCGAGACCGGCGCCCGCGTGCTGCAGATTGCCACCGATTGCGTTTACTCCGGCGCGACCGGCTTCTACACCGAGCCGGCGGTGCACGACGCGCTGGATGTCTACGGCAAGACCAAGAGCCTGGGCGAGGCGTGGCTCGACCCTGTGCACCACCTGCGCTGCAGCATCATCGGGCCCGAGGCCAAGGACAACCGGTTCCTGATCGAGTGGTTCCGCGGCCAGCCGCAGGGAGCCGAGGTCCGCGGCTTCGTCAACCACCTGTGGAACGGCGTCACCACGCTGCAGTTCGCGCGGCTGTGCGAGGGCATCATCAGCAGCAACCTGGCGCTGCCGCACCTGCAGCACGTGGTACCGGCCGGTACCGTCACCAAGGCGCAGATGCTCCACACCTTCGCCGAGGTCTTCAACCGGCCCGACATCCACATCACCGACGTCGACGCGGCCCACGTCATCAACCGCACGCTGGCGACCACCAACGACGACCTCAACACGCGGTTGTGGCGGGCCGCCGGCTACGCCGTCACGCCGACCGTGCCGCAGATGATTGCCGAGATGGCGGCGTTCGACTACCGCGGCCTATGAACAACCGACTCGCGTTCGTCCTCGGCATCCGCCCCGACATCATCCGCGCCGCGCTCATCCTCAACCAGCTGCGCGCGCGCAGCGAGTGCGACGTCCGCTTCATCTGGTCGGGCCAGCACTACTCGGACAACCTCAAGGACGTCTTCTTCCGCGAGCTCGGCGTGGGCCCGGCCGATATCGAGCTGGGCTGCGGCGGCGAAACCGATGGCGCGGTCGTGGCCTCTGTCGTCTCGCGCATGTACAGCGCGTTCGCCGAGCTCGACCCCCGCGCGGTGGTGTTCCTGGGCGACACCAACACCACCATGGGCGCGATCGCGGCGGCGCAACTCAACATCCCGATCGTGCACATCGAAGGCTGCATGCGGTCGTACGACTGGCGGATGCCCGAGGAAAAGTACCGCACCATCGTCGATCACCTGTCGGACGTCATCTACGCCTACTTCGACGAATACAAGGCGCAGGGCGTCCGCGAAGGCATCAACCCCGACAGCATCGTCGTGGTCGGCAACCCAATCGTCGATATCCTGCAGCACTACTACTTCAATCGCCGCGACCGCTTCGACCAGATG
Source organism: uncultured Acidobacteriota bacterium (assembly GCA_963721715.1). GTDB lineage: Bacteria > Acidobacteriota > Vicinamibacteria > Vicinamibacterales > UBA2999 > VFZN01. Next base: position 1,219,483 of record CAVRKI010000002.1, read on the forward strand.
GCCGACGCCGCGTTCTTCGCCGACCGTGGGCTGAGCCGCGGCGAGTACTACGTGATGACCTGTCATCGCCGCGAGAACGTCGAGTCGCCAGAGGTGCTGCGGACAATCGTCGAGTTCCTGGCGGCGTCACCGCGGCCGGTGTATCTGCCCGCCAGCTACCGCACCCAGCGCCGCCTGGCCGACTTCGGGCTGACGATGCCGCCACAGGTGAAGGTGGTGGATCCGGTGGGGTACGAGGAACTGCTGTGCCTGATGGTCAACGGCGCCGGCGCCCTCACCGACTCGGGCACCATTGTCGAGGAGGCGTGCGTGCTCAACGTGCCGAGCGTGCAGATGCGCAAGGCGACCGAGCGGCCGCAGGTCTACGACGCGCGGTCGAGCGTCAAGTTCGACCCGGCCGATCCGGCGCGCTACCCGTTCGCCGAGGTCTTCCGCAAGCTCGAGAGCCTGCGGGGCGCCACCTGGGAGCACAACCTCGGCGACGGCCAGACCTCGGCGCGGATTGCCGCCGACCTGTGCGCGCGCATGACCAGCGACGGCTTCCGCCGGCACAAGCCCGCCGACTACCACCTGCCGATCGCGCGGTCGTATCGCGAAGACGGGATTGAGGCGACCTAGCTCGCCACGATCGGGCCGTCTCTACTGAGGGGCCCGCCGCAGCAGGGCCCTGACCTCGGCGGCGGTGGTCTCCCACGAGTACTGCGTGCGGATGAACCTGCCGCACAACGCCGAGGCGTCCCGCAGCCAGGCCCGATGCTCGGTGGCCCGCCGCACGTAGCGGCCCGCATCGCTGGGACGGCTCATCAGGAATGGGCAGAGTTCCGGGTGCGCGCCGACGTCGAGCGCCAGGCTGAACGTGCCGAGCGCCTGCGCTTCGGCCAGCGGCAGGTTGAACCCTTCCCAGAGGCTCATCGAGACGAACACGTCGAGCGACCGCAGGTAGTCGGCCTTGGCGTCCTCGCTGAGGTTCAGGTGCGCGACGATACCGCGCGCCTCGAAGGCGGCGGCGTCCTCGGCCGTGGCCGCGTCCGGCCACGTGGGGTTCGATCGCGATGACCCGCGCCGCGCAGGTCGTCGATCAACCGCAGATACAGGTGGTTGCCCTTGTACTGGGCCTCGCCAGCGCCCAGTCGCATCAGCGTGCCCGACGCGGATGGCCGCCGCTGCCTGGGCTGCCCAACTCGTCGAGCGACTTGGGCGGGCGCGCAACCATGTGATCGGCGCCGAGCCGGATGACGTGGGCAGCCGGCCACTCGATGTCGTGCTTGATGAAATCGGAGATGGCGATCACCCGGTGCACGTGCGGGTAGACCGTCGCGCGCTTGTCGCGGCTGATGATCGTCCGCTCCTCGGCGCTGTCCGCGAAGAATCGCGGCGTCGGGTCGCCGTTCTCCCAGGCCCACGTCTCGAACTCACCTTCCAGCGCCGGCAGCACCTGGAAGTAGGGTGAGGTCTGGGCGACGATGACTTCGGCGCCGACGCGGCGGGCGAGGGAACGGACGGCGTCTGGCTCGGGTGCCACGATCTCGACGCCGAGCCAGTCGAACGATGCGTCGACCTGCTGGGCGCCGACGAACGCGCCGGTGCCGTCGCGCCGCAAGCGGCGGCAGATCTCGCCAATCTCGAGGCTCACGCCCCAACCCTGTTCCATGTAGACCGCCAGGAACAGCACGGACCTCATGGCCACACCGCCTGGATGTAGGCGCCGTACTTGCGGAGAAAACGCTGCCGATCGGGCCAGTGTTCCTCGCCCTTCGGCCGGGTGCCGTTCTCGATGTGGACGATCGCGCCGACATCGGCGCACGCCACGTCGTAGCCGAGGCGACGGGCCTCGAGGCAGAGCGCGGTGTCCTGGCACTCGGCCGCGTAGCCTTCGTCGAAGCCGCCGCAGGCGCGGAAGAGCGCGCGGCCCATCATCAGGAACGCGCCGGTGACCGCGGGATAGCCGGCGAGCGCCGGCACCGTGTCGGCGGGGACCCGGGTCCGGGCGTGGACGTGGTAGGGCAAGCCCCAGTGGCCGGGGTCGCGCAGCAGCTCGCATCCCATGTGCTGGATGGTGGCGTCCGGGTAGTGCATCACCGCGCCCAGCACCCCGATTGAGGGCTGGCTGGTGAGCGTGGTGTAGGCGCGGAACAGCTCGGCACCGGCTTCCGGGAGGATGATGTCGTTGTTGAGGAACAGTACCGTGTCGAACGCAGCCAGTTCTTCGAGCTGGTTGTTGCAGCGCGAAAAGTTGTATTGCAGCTCGCGCACCACCCGCATACCGGGCGGCATAGCCCCGTAGAGGGCCAGTATGGCCGGGTTGGTTGAACCGGTGTCGCCGACGATCACCTCGCAGCCGACGCCGGCCGTCTCGAACGCGCGCATCTGCGATTCGAGCTGGCGCACCAGGGGTGTGAGCAGCTCGGGTGCGTTCTTGTTGAGAATCACCACGCTCAGCCCGGCGCGCAGGTCGCGTGCTGCCGGCCCCGTGTGGACTGGCGCGAGCACCGTGTCGACGCGCTGATCGTTGGTCGCCTCGCCGTAGATGTCGAGGCGCGGCTCACGGCCGAGCGAGGTGAACGGCGTGGCCACGGCCGGGCCGGTCCAAAGCCGCGGCAACCGCTCGCGCGAGGGCACGACCGGTTCATAGGGCGAGGTCAACGATAGGTTCGGGTTGTAGTACGGGTCGTGCCGGAGCATTTCGCCCCAGCGCTGCAGCATCGTGTGAGCTTCGCGGCCGAGCTGCGAGAGTCGCTCCGGCGACTGCTCGACGCGGCCACGGCTAGCCGATTCGTGGTGGATGACGCCGGTCAGCGGCAACACCACATTGAAGTAGCCGTGCTGCCTCAGCTTGAGACAGAGGTCGACGTCGCTGAAGTTCACCGGCAGTGAGGCGGCGTCGAGGCCGCCAACCTCGTGGTACTTGCTGGCTGCCACCATGAGACACGCCCCGGTGACGGCGCTCACCTCGCGCGGCAGGCCGGCCAGCCCCATGTAGGTCGGCTCGCTGGGGACAGTGCCGGAAAAGGCGTGCCCGGCCACGCCATGGACACCCAGTATCACACCCGCGTGTTGCAGCGTGCCGTCAGGGTAGTGCAGATTGGCGCCGACCGCGCCGACGCGAGGCTGGCAGGCAACGGCCACCAGCGTGCTCAGCCAGTCGGGGTTGGTGACCTCGATGTCGTTGTTCATCAGGCACAACAGCGAACCGGTCGCGACGTTGGCGGCGATGTTGTTGAGCGCCGAGTAGTTAAACGGGCCCGGGCTGCGAAGCACGCGACAGCGCGGCTGCCGGCCCAGCTCGTCGAGCAAAGCCAGACTGTCAGCCTCATCCGAGCCGTTGTCGATCACGATGAGTTCGACGTGCGGGTAGCGTGTCACCTTGAGCACCGAGGCGACGCAACTGGCCAGCAGGTCGGCCCGGTTGCGCGTCGGTACCAGAATCGAGACCATCGGCAGGTCGGGCGCGGTCCCGGCCGGCGGGCCGTACAGCGTGCGCGCGACGGTTTCGAGGGTCCCGCTGGCCGGCGTGTGAACCGCCGTCCGGCGAACCGCGTAGGCATGAGACGGGTCGGTATGCACGAGGACGAAAGGCAGCCGCCGCGCGCGGTCGCGCGCCACGCCCACGGCCGCTGCCCGATGTACCGCGGCCGCAGTGGCGAGGACGGGCGCATCCGCCGGCGCCAGCAGCGCGGCCACGCGCGTGGCCCGCATCCAGGTGCCCGGTCCGGCAACGTCCACCGTGGCCTGCAGCAGCGGATCCCAGTCGGGCTTGTGGACGGGCGCCACCGGTCCGCTGGCGCCCCGCGTGGCTTCGTCGGAGTAGACCAACTCGAGCTGCGGGGTTTCGTCGATCGCGTGAGCCGCCAGCAGCAGCGCGTGAGGTTCGAGTACGTCGCCAGGCTGCAGCCAGCCGACGAACACGTCGTCGGGCAGGGCTGAACCCGGCGGCCCGGCCACGGCGGTCCGCCCATCCTCCACGATCTGCACCCGTGTATCGGCGTGCAGGTGCTCCGGCACGTCGGCGGCGGCCGACGCTTCGGCAACAATCATCACCTGCCAGCGCGGGTAGCGCTGCGCGTGGAGCGAGGCGAGCGTGTCCTCGGCGGCCGGGCCGCAGCCGGCCGTCCACGGCAGCAGCACCCGGAACTGCACCGCGTCGGTGACGCTGGCGGCGAGCCGGTCGAGCGCCTCGGCGTCCGACATCTCGGGAGAAGCCGGCGCGGGCACCACGGGGATGGCGCTGCGGCCCTCGGCACGGCCGTGGCGAAGGAAGTGCTCGAGCGGGTTGACGCCGGCCTGCTCGATATCCGGGTTGGCGGCGAGATAGCCCGCGATCGAGAACGCGGGTGACGGCGCCCGGTGTTCACGCCATCCGTGTGCCATGAAATGCAGGAGCGGATTGACCTCCGTGAGGTCGGCGTTCTCTGAGCGATACCACTCGGGATCGAAGTAGCGGTTTGGCCACACCCCGTCCTGCCAGCCCCACCGGAGGAAATGCACCAGCGGATTGAGGCCGAGCGTTCGCAGGCCGTCGGCCTGTTCGAGGTAGAACGCCGTGTCGAACAGCGGGTGCGGCTGCACGCCCTCGAAACCGCCGAACGCCAGGAAGTGCACCAGCGCGTTGCCGCCGTGCTCGCGGACGTCGGGGCGCTGCTCCCAGTAGAACGCCGTGTCGAACAGCGGATGCGGCGAGCGGCCGTCGGCGGCGCCGCGATCGACGAAGTGGACGAGCGGGTTGGCCGTGCCGATGTCGGGATAGCGCGCCTGGTAGTGGCGCGTCGAGAAGAGCGGATGCGGATCGAGGCCTTCGGCGGCGCCGTGCGCCAGGTAGTGCGCCAGCGGATCGATGCCGGCCTCGGCGAGGTCGGGACGCTGTCGCAGGTAGTGGCCGGCGTCGAAGAGCGGATGCGGCGAGGCGGCGGCCCGCGCGCCCACCTGCACGTAGTGCGAGAGCGGCGTGAGCGTGCCGACGCTGCCGGCCGGCCACTGCGCCAGATAGTAGGACGGGTCGAACAACGGATGCGGCGCCCGCTGCTCCCAGCCGCCTACCGACAGGTAGTGCCGGAGCGGCGGCATCGTGCTCCCGACATCGGGATAGCGGGCGCGGTACCAGCACGGGTCGAACAGCGGATGCGAGGGCTCGCCGGCACGGTCGCCGCCCAGCAGGAACCGCGCGACGAGATTGACGCGCGACGCGGCGCCAATGGCGCGGCGGTAGTACTCGCGATCGAACAGCCCGCTGTCGGCCAGTTGCGCCACCAGCGCGCGGTAATCCTGGTGCCTGAGCCGCACGACGCCGCGGGCGAAGCGAGCGGGGTGACGCACCAGCAACCCCAGGGGCACCTCGGCGTCGCGCAGCCGCCGGCGCAGGCGGCCCGGCAGCGACGCGTCGTCGGCCGTCGGCGCGCGCGCGTGAGCGGCGGCCAGGCGTCGTAGCTGCTGCTCGGCCAGCGAGGTCTCGACGCGCGTCCGCTCGAGCGCACGGCGTTCGAGCCGGAGTGTCTGCTCGCGCGCCCGCAGCTGCGCCGCGATCTCGTCCTCGCGCGTCCGGACAATCGCCAGGTCGCTGGCGAGCCGGTTGCGCTCGCCCGTCATGGCCCGCAACTCGTCGGCGGTGCCGCGGTGCGCCGCCTCGGCCTGCGCCAAGTGCGCGGCCAGGCGCGCGCGTGCCTCTTCCAGGCGATTGGCCTGCACCCGCCGCTCGTCACCCTGCACCGTGGCCCGATCGCGTTGTGCCACTGCGGCGTCGAGCTCGCGCGCGAGCAACGCACGTTGCTGCTCGAGCCCCCGGGCGTGGGCCTCGAGCGCGGTACGTTGCTGCTCCAGCCCGGTGGCGTGCGCGCGCAGCAGGGCGTATTGATCAGCGACGTGCACCAGTTCGCCGAGCGGTCGGCGCGGCACCAGCATCATCGACGCCAGAACTGCGCGCGCCTGGGGCGCCGCAACGCCGCTGGTCTGTTCCTGTAGCGCCGCCTCGAGGTCGAGGTAACGCTCGGCGTCCGCGTCGCTAACGTGAAGGCCGGCCGCGTGTAGGACATCCATGGTCACCGCACGCACCGTCGTCTGGCCGGTCAAAGGGCCGGTGGCCACCGACCGTAGCCGCGCAAGGCTCCAGAACAGGCCGCGGAACACCACGAACCCGTATTCGACCGGCCACGCCGGCTGCCACTCGAGGTCGAAGAACCGGAGGCGGTTGTCGGGGCCGGCCAGGTTGAACGGTGTGGCGTCGAGCAGCCGCGCGGGCAGGACCGCGGTCAGCGATTCGTCGGGCAGAGCGGCCTCGACCCGCAGCGCGCGGCACCAGGGGGCAGACCAGGCCGCGACCTCGGCCATCGTCCATCCCGGACGGTTGACGATGGCACCGAGCCGCTCGATCCAGAGCTGACCCTCGATGAAGGTGTCAGCGGCGGGTGCCTGGCGGATCGGCGCGTCCGAGGGCGGCATGGCTGCGGGAGCCATGGCCACCCGCTCGATCGCCACACCCGTCGGAGTGCCGCGGAAGCGCGTCTCGACCTGGAAGGCGGGCCGCCGTCCACCGGAGAAGTGCCACGTGAGCACGTCGGCATCGTCGCCATCGACGAGCGGTGTCCGACTGGCGACGACCAGGAAGGAGTTGGCGACGCCAGCGAGCACGCCGTTGCGCGCCGCTAGGGCCAGTGATCGCTCGAGCGAGAACGCTGGCCATACCGGCGACTGCTGATCGGAGGTGGGCGTGCCCGAGACCAACCCGGCCAGGCTGGGTGCCCATCGTGCGTCGGCCAGGCCGCGCGGCGAGACGACCACGCGCGGAAACTTGTAGTCAGGGAGCGGCGCAAACACCGCCTGGTGAGCCAGGCCCACCGACGCGATCAGCGCGGTGAGTTCTCCCAGGCCGTATGTCCGCGGCTCACCGGCGCGATAGGTGTCGTTGACGCCGATCATCGCCTCGCCGAGGTGATCCTCGGGCCAGCCGGCCAGATACTTCAGGCCCAGTTGATTCTCGATGGCGACAATCAGCGTCCCATCGGGGGCCAGCAACCCGGCCAGGCGATCGAGCAGCCGTCGGGCGCCGTCGGTACCGGCACCGAAGCGGGTGGCCCACTCGAGCACGCCGACGAGGGTGACGGTCGAAAACGGGGTGTCGGCCTCGAAGTGCTCGGCGACATCGTGCACGACCGCCACGTTGGGCAGGTCGAGGCAGCGCGCGGCGGCGATTCGCGCGCGAAGCCGGCTGCCTTCGACCGCTACCACGGGTCCGCCCAGCTCGCCCAGATAGCGGGTGAGCACGCCGCAGCCCGCTCCGATTTCGAGCGTCCGGCCGGTCAGCCGCGCGGCCAGTGGCCGCAGCAGGTTGGCGCGCCCGGCATCGAGGTGACAGCGAGTCGGCCAGTCCTCGATCGCCGCGGCCAACTCGGCGGAGTGCAGCGACCGGTCGGCGGCGCCGCCGACCAGGGCCAGCAGCCGCTCTTCCAGAGACGCGCCGTCCGAGTAGTCCAAGTCTTCGCGAGGCGTCGTGGGCGTGAAGAGACTGGCCTCTGCATCCCACGCGTACGTGGCTGACGGAGACGCTGGTTGGCGGTGGCTCGGCACGATTGTGGTGGGGCCAGCGATGGCCGCCCTAGGATACTATCTTTGGCCAGACTCCCAATGCACGCATTCGTCACCGGCGGCGCCGGATTCATCGGCAGTTCACTCGTGGACCGCCTCCTCGCCGACGGCCATGACGTCGTCGCCTACGACAATTTCTCCACCGGCCAGCGCGACTTCGTCGCCGCGGCGCTGACCCAGTCCGCGCTTCCGCCTGATCGAGGGCGACACGCTCGATCTCGCCGGCGCTCACGCGCGCGATGGCCGGCTGCGACGTCGTGTTCCACCTCGCCGCCAACGCCGACGTGCGCTTCGGCACCGAGCATCCGAAGAAGGATCTCGAGCAGAACACGATCGCCACCTTCAACGTGCTCGAAGCCATGCGCGCCAACGGCATCAAGCGGATCGCGTTCTCGTCCACCGGCTCGGTCTACGGCGAAGCGCACGTGTTTCCGACGCCCGAAGACGCGCCGTTCCCGGTGCAGACCTCGCTCTACGGCGCCTCCAAGCTGGCGGGCGAGGGGCTGATCGCGGCCTATGCGAGCGGCTTCGGCTTCGAAGGCTGCATCTTCCGCTTCGTCTCGATCCTCGGCGAGCGCTACACCCACGGCCACGTCTTCGACTTCTACCGGAATCTCCGCAAGGATCCCGACCCGCCTCACCGTGCTCGGCAACGGCAAGCAGCGCAAGTCGTACCTCTACATCGGCGACTGCCTCGACGCGATGCTGCTGGCGATGGAGAAGACGCGCCGCACCATCGAGGTCTACAACCTCGGCACCAACGAGTACGTCGAGGTCAACGACTCGATCGGCTGGATCTGCGAGCGCCTCGGCATCACGCCGGCGATCGAGTACACCGGCGGCGATCGCGGCTGGATCGGCGACAACCCGTTCATCTTCCTGGACAACGCCAAGATGCGCGGCGCTGGGCTGGACGCCGAAGCTGACCATCCGCGACGGCATCATCCGGACGCTCGAGTACCTGCAGCAGAATCCGGAGCTGCTCGAGGCGCGCGCATGAAGGTCGCGGTCCTGGGGTGCTGGCACCTCGGCTCGGTCACGGCGGCCTGCATCGCCGCCGCCGGTCACGACGTCGTCGGCTACGACCCCGACGCCACCGCCGTCGCCGGGCTGAACGCGGGCCGCCCTCCGATCGGCGAGCCGGGCCTGGCCGACCTCGTGGCCGTCCGGCGCCGCCGCCGGCCGGCTGCGCTTCACCACCGACGTCGCCGCCGCGGTCGCCGACGCCGACATCGTCTGGGTGGCGTTCGACACGCCCGTGGACGATGAGGATCGCGCGGACGTGGACTACGTGGTGAACCAGGTCACCGCCGCGTTTCCGCACCTGAAGGACGGCGCGATCGTGCTCAGCTCGTCGCAGCTGCCGGTCGGCAGCATGGCGCGCCTCGAGCGCGCGTGGGCGGAGGTGGCCGGCAGGCGCCGCGTGTCGTTTGCCTGCTCGCCGGAGAATCTGCGCCTGGGCAAGGCCATCGAGGTGTTCACGAAGCCCGATCGCGTAATCGTCGGGGCGCGCAGCGCCGAGGACCGCGCCCGCCTCACCGCGCTCTTCGCCCCGATTACCGATCGCCTGGAATGGATGTCGGTCGAATCGGCGGAGATGACCAAGCACGCCATCAACGCGTTCCTCGCCACCTCGGTCACGTTCATCAACGAGATCGCGGCGCTCTGCGAGCAGTCGGGCGCCGACGCGAAGGAAGTGGAGCGGGGCCTGAAGACCGAGAAGCGCATCGGTCCCTACGCCTACCTGGGGCCGGGCGCCGCGTTTGCCGGTGGCACCCTGGCGCGCGATGTGGTCTTCCTGAAGGCGCTCGGGCGCGCCACCGATCGGCCGACGCCCCTGATGGACGGCGTCGAGTCGTCCAATCGCGAGCATCGCAACTGGGCCCGACGACGGCTGGCGTCGCTGCTGGGATCGGTGAAGGGCCGCACGGTCGCGGTGTGGGGGCTGACCTACAAGCCTGGCACCGACACGCTGCGCCGCTCGACCGCGGTCGAACTGTGCCGCTGGCTGCTGGAGCAGGGCGCGACCGTCCGCGTTCACGATCCCGCGGTGCCCGAACTGCCGGCGGACCTTGCTGCCGCCCATCGCGGCGCCACCCCCGAGGACGCGGCCGACGGCGCCGACGCGCTGGTCGTCGCCACCGAGTGGCCGGAGTACCGCAAGGCGGATCTCGATGCCCTGGCGACGCGCATGGCCTCCCCGGTGGTGGTCGACGCCAATCGCTTCCTCGCCGCCACGGCCGGCGCCGATCCGCGGTTCACCCTGATCTCCGTGGGGGCTGGATCATGATGCCCTTCTCGCTCGCCGGCCGATCCGCGCTCATCACCGGCGCCAACCAGGGGCTGGGTCTCGCGATCGCCCGCGCCTACGTGCAGGCCGGCGCCAGCGTGATGCTGTGCGCGCGTGACGAGGCGCTGCTGGCGAAGGCGCGCGACGAGGTGGCGGCGCTGGCCCGGCCCGACCAGCGCGTGCTGGCGATGCGCGCCGACGTCTCGAACCCCGCCGACGTGGAGGCGCTGGTGGCCGCGACCATCGCCCAGCTCGATGCCTTCCAGGTGCTGGTGAACAACGCCGGCGTCTACGGCCCGATGGGCAGCATCGACGAGGTGGACTGGACCGAGTGGACGCGCGCGATGGACATCAACATCAACGGCTCGGTGCTGCCGCTGCGCGCGGTGCTGCCGCATTTCAGGCAGCAGCGCTACGGCAAGATCGTGCAGCTCTCGGGCGGCGGCGCCACCAACCCGCTGCCGCGCATCACCGCCTACGCCGCGTCGAAGGCCGCGATCGTGCGGCTGACCGAGAGCGTGGCGCTGGACGTGAAGGACGACGGGATCGACGTCAACAGCATCGCCCCGGGCGCGCTGAATACGCGGATGATGGACCAGCTGCTGGCGGCCGGTGCCGAAGCGGTGGGCGAAGGCTTCTACGAGCGCATGAAGAAGATGGCCGACGGCGGCACGACGCCGCTCGAAGTCGGCGCGGCGCTGGCGGTGTTCCTCGGGTCGGCGGCCAGTGACGGCATCACCGGCCGGCTGCTGTCGGCGCCGTGGGATCCGTGGGACGCGCTGCAGCAGCATCGCGGCGACCTGGATGCCTCCGACATCTACACCCTGCGGCGCATCGTCCCGAAGGATCGCGGCAAGACATGGGGAGAGAAATGAGTCTCGGCGTGGCCATCGTCGGGTGCGGCCTGATCGGGCGGAAGCGCGCCGCGGCGCTGCCGGGCGGCCACCTCGTCGCCTGCGCCGACCTCGACCTCTCGCGGGCCGAGGCGCTGGCGCGCACGGCCCCGAGTCGGGGGGCTGACCAGCCGGCACCCGTCGCGGTGCCGCGATGGCAGGACGCCGTCACCCGTGCGGACGTCGATGTCGTGGTCGTCGCCACCACCAACGACGCCTTGGCCGTGGTCACGCAGGCGGCGATCGACGCCGGCAAGCACGTCATCGTCGAGAAGCCGGCCGGACGCACCGTCGCTGAAGTCGATCCGCTGCTCGCCTCGGCGCGCGCCCGCGACGTGCGCGTGCGCGTCGGCTTCAACCACCGCTACCACCCGGCGCTGCAGAAGGCGCACGAGATCGTCAGCAGCGGCGCGCTCGGCCCGCTGATGTTCATCCGCGGCCGCTACGGTCACGGCGGGCGCGTGGGCTACGACAAGGAGTGGCGCGCCAACCCCGAACTGTCGGGCGGCGGCGAGCTGATCGACCAGGGCGTGCACCTGATCGATCTCTCGCGCTGGTTCCTCGGGCCATTCGCGACCATCGACGGGTTCGCGGCCACCTACTTCTGGGACATGCCGGTGGACGACAACGCCTTCATGACGCTGCGCACCGAGGGCGGGCAGTGCGCCTTCCTCCACGTGAGCTGCAGCGAGTGGAAGAACCTGTTCTCGTTCGAGATCTACGGGCGCGACGGCAAGCTGGCGCTCGACGGCCTTGGCGGCAGCTACGGCGTCGAGCGGATCACCTGGTACAAGATGCTGCCGGAGATGGGCCCGCCCGAGACCACGAGCTGGGAGTATCCCCGCGGGGATCAGTCGTGGTCGATCGAGTTCGCGGAGTTCGTCGAGGACATCCGCCAGCGCCGTGAACCGAATCCGGGACTGGCCGAGGCAAAGGCCGCTCTCGAAGTGGTTGACGCGATCTACAAGCGCAGCGGGTACGCGTCGTGACGGTCACGCGCACCTGTCCGCACCCGTCCGCACCTGTCCGCACCTGTCCGCACCGATGATCATCACCCGCAGCCCTCTTGCGCATCACGCTCGGCGGCGGCGGCACCGACCTGCCGTCCTACTACCAGGATCACGGCGGCTTCCTGGTGGCCGCGGCCATCGACAAGTACGTCTACGTCACGGTGATGCGGCCCTTCGTGCCGGGCATCTTCCTCAAGTACTCGCAGCTCGAGCACGTCGAACGCATCGACGAGGTGGAGCACCCGCTGATTCGCGAGGCGCTGAAGCAGCTCGACTTCCGGACGCCGCAGATCGAGATCACCACGCTCGCCGACATCCCGGCCGGCACCGGTCTCGGCTCCTCCGGCAGCTTCACCACGGCGCTGCTCAAGGCGCTCTACGCGCACCGGAAGCGGCTGCTGCATCCGAACGAGCTGGCCGAGCTGGCCTGCGACATCGAGATCAATCGCCTGGGCGAGCCGGTCGGCAAGCAGGACCAGTACATCGCGGCCTACGGCGGCCTCACCTGCTTCTCGTTCAACCCGGACGGCAGCGTCGAGGCCGAGCCGCTGAAGATCCCGATGGACGCGCTCTTCAATCTCGAGGACAACCTGCTGCTGTTCTTCACCGGCTTCTCCCGCAGCGCCGGCAGCATCCTCGCCGATCAGAAGAAGCGCAGCGAGAAGCACGACGCGGCGATGCTGCAGAACCTGCACGACGTGAAGGAGCTCGGCCTACGTTCGCGCGACGCGCTGATGAAGGGCGACACCCCTGGCTTCGGCGCGCTGATGCACGAGCAGTGGGAGCAGAAGAAGCGGCGCTCGGGCGGCATGAGCAACCCGCACATCGACGAGTGGTACGAGCTGGCGCTGAAGAACGGCGCGATCGGCGGCAAGCTGGTCGGCGCCGGCGGCGGCGGCTTCCTGTTGTTCTATTCCGAGGATCACCGCCGCGTGCGCCAGGCGATGGCCGAAGGCCGGGCTCGAAGAGGTGCGCTTCCGCTTCGACTTCGAAGGCACCAAGGTCCTGCTGGCGTGAGCCTTCCGGTTGCGATTCTCGCCGGCGGACTGGCCACGCGGCTGCGGCCGATCACCGAGACGATTCCCAAGGCGCTGGTCGAGATCGCGGGCCGGCCGTTTGCCGAGCACCAGGCCGAGATGCTGCAGGCCCAGGGCGTCGCCGACGTCGTCTGGCTGGTCGGGTATCGCGCGCGATCAGATCGAGGAGGCGCTGGGTGACGGCAGCCGGTGGGACCTGCGGTTCACCTACGTGCACGACGGCCCCGTGCTGCTCGGCACGGGCGGCGCGCTGCGCCGCGCGCTGCCGCACCTGGGCGAGGCGTTCTTCGTGATGTACGGCGACTCGTACCTGGAATGCGACTTCGCCGACGTCGAGCGGGTGTTCCGGCAGAGCGGCCGCTCCGGCCTGATGACCGTCTACCGGAACGAAGGGCTGTACGACACCAGCAACGTCGAGTTCGCCGACGGCCGCATCGTGCGCTACGAGAAGAAGACCCGCACGCCCGCGATGCGCCACATCGACTGGGGGCTGGGGGTGCTGAAGGCCAGCGCGTTCGCCCCGTACCCGGACGGCGAGCCGCTCGATCTGGCCCGCGTCTATCAGGATCTGCTGGCCGCCGGCGACCTGACGGGCTATGAAGTGACCAACCGGTTCTATGAAATAGGATCGCCGGAGGGCATCGCCGACACCGATGCGTACCTGCGGCGCCGAGCGAAGGAATCATGACCTACACCGAACAGCACCTGGCCGAAGCCACCCAGATCCTCCAGCAGATCGACCATGCCGCCATCGAGAAGATGGCGGACGTCCTCGCCACCGTGCGCGCGCGCGGCGGCCGCCTGTTCTTCCTCGGCGTCGGCGGCAGCGCCGGCAACTGCGGTCACGCGGTGAACGACTTCCGCAAGCTGGCCGGCTTCGAGGCCTACGCGCCCACCGACAACGTCTCGGAGCTGACCGCGCGCACCAACGACGAAGGCTGGGAGACGGTGTTCGTGGCGTGGCTGAAGGGCAGCCGGCTGCGCAAGGAAGACGGCGTGTTCGTGTTCTCGGTGGGCGGCGGCAGCCTCGAGAAGAACATCAGCCCCAACCTGGTGAAGGCGCTGCAGTACGCCCGCGAGAGCGACGCCGCCATCGTCGGCGTGGTCGGCCGCGACGGCGGCTACACGGCAACGGTCGCGGACGCGTGCGTGATCGTGCCGACCGTGAACCCCGACACCGTGACGCCGCACAGCGAAGCGTTCCAGGCGGTGGTCTGGCACCTGCTGGTGTCGCACCCGAAGCTGAAGGCGAACGCCACGAAGTGGGAGTCCACGCGCTGACGGCATGGGACGATCCGATGACATTACCGCGCGCGGCGTTTCTCGATCGTGACGGCGTGATCAACCGCGCCGTGGTGCGGAACGGCAGGCCGTACCCGCCGCCGACGGTGGACGAGCTGGAGATCCTGCCGGGCGTCGCGGATGCGATCGCGCGTCTGCGGAGCGCGGGTTATGCGGTGGTCGTCGTCACCAACCAGCCCGACATCGCGCGCGGCACGACGACGCAGGCGACGGTGGACGGCATTCACGACCCACATGCGGGCCGAGCTCGCCCTGGACGACATCCGCGTCTGCCCGCACGACGATGCCGACGGCTGCGATTGCCGCAAGCCGAAGCCCGGCCTCCTGCTGCGGACGCCCGCCTACGACATGGCCGCCAGCGTGATGATTGGCGACCGCTGGCGCGACATCGAGGCCGGCCGCGCCGCCGGATGCGGTGTGACAATCCTCGTCGATTACGGGTACGATGAGGTCATTCCCCACGAGCCGGATGCACGCGTCGGGTCGCTGGCCGAAGCCGTCGACTGGCTGCTGGCGCGCGACTGAACGGCCGCTCGAGGGCAGGCCGCAGTGGACCGACATGACATTGACCGACCTCAGAACCAAGATCTTCGCCGATGGCGCCGAACTCGCCGGCATGCTGGCGATGTACCGCGAGCCGCACATCAAGGGGTTCACGACCAACCCGACGCTGATGCGGAAGGCCGGCATCACCGACTACCGCGCCTTCGCCAGGGAGGTGGTGGCCGCGATTCCCGATCGGCCGATCTCGTTCGAGGTCTTCTCCGACGAGTTCGCCGACATGGAGCGCCAGGCGCGCGAGATCGCCACCTGGGGCGAGCACGTCTACGTGAAGATGCCGGTCACCAACACCCGGCGCGAGCCCGCCTACGATCTGGTCAACCGGCTGTCGCACGCCGGGGTGAAGCTGAACGTCACGGCGCTGATGACGCTGGAGCAGGTGCAGG
The DNA here is from genome assembly GCA_963721715.1 of uncultured Acidobacteriota bacterium. Taxonomy (GTDB): domain Bacteria; phylum Acidobacteriota; class Vicinamibacteria; order Vicinamibacterales; family UBA2999; genus VFZN01. The sequence goes on from CAVRKI010000002.1 coordinate 1,234,534, forward strand.
CCGTGACCGACGCCCTCAAGGGCGGCGCGCCGTCGAACATCTCGGTGTTCGCCGGCCGCATCGCCGACACCGGCCGCGATCCGGTGCCGCACATGAAGGCGGCGCTGGAGATCATGAAGGCCGAGCCGCAAGGCCGAGCTCATCTGGGCGAGCCCGCGCGAACTGCTGAACGTCTTCCAGGCGCACGAGATCGGCTGCCACATCATCACCGTCACCAACGACATCCTCAAGAAGCTGTCGCTGCGCGACAAGGACCTCTCGGACTACTCGCTCGAGACGGTGAAGATGTTCTACGACGACGCGAAGGCCGCGGGGTTCTCGATCTAGAACCGAGCGGCCGGCATCCGGCAGCGGGCCCTCCGATTTGCCTCGCTTCCGTCTATCGCGGTATCGTTTAGGGCTGTTATGTCAAAGCGTGCGCTGATCACCGGAATCACCGGCCAGGACGGGTCGTATCTCGCCGAACTGCTGCTCGACAAGGGCTACGAAGTCTTTGGCGTCGGCCGCCGCCTGAGCGCGCCCAACGAGTGGCGCATCGAGCACCTCCGCGATCGGATCACGATGCTGCAGGCCGACCTGCTCGATCAGCTGTCGCTGATCAAGGCCGTCGAGCAGTCCGATCCGCACGAGTTCTACAACCTCGCGGCGATGTCGTTCGTGCCCGCCTCATGGGACCAGCCGATGCTGACCGGCGAGTTCAACTCGCAGGGCGTGACCCGCGTGCTCGAAGCGGTCCGCCGCGTGAACCCGAAGATCCGGTTCTACCAGGCCTCGTCGAGCGAGATGTACGGCCGCGTGCGCGAAGTGCCGCAGACCGAGATGACGCCGTTCTACCCGCGCAGCCCCTACGGCGTGTCGAAGGTGTTCGGCCACTACATCACCGTCAACTACCGCGAGAGCTACGACCTGTTCGCCTGCGCCGGCATCCTGTTCAATCACGAGTCGCCGCGCCGCGGCCTGGAGTTCGTCACCCGCAAGGTGACCGACGGCGTCGCCCGCATCAAGCTGGGCATGGCCGATCATCTCGGCGCTCGGCAATCTCGACGCCTTCCGCGACTGGGGCTTTGCCGGCGATTACGTGCGCGCGATGTGGCTGATGCTGCAGCAGGACCAGCCGGACGACTACGTGGTGGCGATGGGCGTGGCCCACTCCGTGAAGGACCTGGTGCAGGAGGCGTTCGGCCACGTCGGCCTCGACTGGCAGGAGTTCGTCCGCACCGACCCGCGGTTCCTGCGCCCGGCCGAAGTGGATCACCTGATCGGCGATCCCGCGAAGGCCAGGCGCGTGCTGGGCTGGGAGCCCTCGGTGGACTTCAAGAAGCTGGTCCACATGATGGTCGACGCCGACCTCGATCGCGTCGCGCGTCAGCAGGCCACGGTGGGCGCGGTCGCGCACCCCTGACGGGCGCGCGGTCCGGCCTCCCATGACGGTCGGCCTCGTCATCGTCACCTTCAACGCCGCGGCGTTCATCGGCCGGGCGCTCGCGGCGGTGGCGGCGCAGACGCGGCCGCCAGACGACGTCGTCATCATCGACAACGCCAGTTCCGACGGCACCTGTCGCGCCATCGAGCAGGCCACCGCGGGGTGGTCCATCCCGGTGCGCGTGGTGCCGGCCGGCGGCAATCTCGGGTTTGCCGCTGCCAACAACCGCGGCGTCGCGCTGCTGCCGCAGTGCGACGTCGATCGCCCTCCTCAATCCCGACGCCTTCCCCGAGCCCGGCTGGCTGGCGGCGCTGCTGGCCGACGCCGAGGCTCACCCCGACGCCGGGTCGTTCGCCTCGCGGCTGATGCTGGACGGCAAGCCCGGGCGACTGGACGGCGTGGGTGACGTGTGCCACGTCAGCGGCCTGGTCTGGCGCCACGCGCACGGACGCCCGGAACGCGACGTGCCCGAGGCCGGCCGCAGCGGGCCGGTGTTCTCCGCGTGTGCTGCCGCGGCGCTCTACCGGCGTGCCGACTGGATCCGGGTGGGTGGACTCGACGAGCGCTTCTTCTGTTACGTGGAGGACGTGGATCTCGGCTTTCGCCTGCAGCTCGCCGGGCGGCCGTGCCGCTACGTCGCCGACGCGGTGGTTCAGCATCTGGGATCGGCCAGCTCCGGCGTCGGCAGTGACTTCGCGGTGTACCACGGCCATCGCAACCTGGAGTGGCTGTTCCTGAAGAACATGCCCGGCGCCGCTGCTGTGGCGCTACCTGCCGCTGCACCTGGTCACGTGGCCGCTGCTGCTGGTGTGGTTCACGGCGCGTGGACGCGGGTGGAGTTTCGTGCGCGCGAAGTGGGATGCCGTGCGCGGGATGCGGCGAGGCCTGGCGCGCCCGCGCCACGGTGCAAGGCGCTGCGAGTCCGCACGCCGCGAGGAGATCGGCGCGCTGCTCGATCGCAGCTCGTTGTGGAAAAGGCTGGTCTAAGGCTTCACGCGCAGCACACCGAGCATCGCCTGTGAAGCGCCATGTGCAGATCCAGCCGCTCGGAGGGAACAGCGTTGGTCCAGTTGGCGCCGAAGCGTTCGACGATCTCCCGATCGGACCGCCGGCGCTGACCTTGCAGGCGGGCGCGGCGTTCGCTCAGCTCCGGAAGCATGGCGACGAAGTCGCCAAGCCCCAGCAGCCGGGCGACCGTTGCCGTCGGCAGCCACTCCTGGCGGCCTTCCAGACCGGTCGTCGGGCGCGTGTGCTCGATCAGGTAGGTCGCACGCGCACCGGTGGACGCCGAGCCGTCGCGCACGCCGCGGGCGACGTCGAGCAGCGCGCCGGCCAGGCCTCGTGGGCCCACCAGGCGCAGGTTCTTGAGCGTGCCGAACTGCCGCCGCGCGCCGCGGACGCTGAGCGCGTGCAGCAGGCGCGCCTTCACCACGCGCGGGTGCAGGCGGCGCGCCATCCCGTGCCACGGCCGCGGCTCGATGACGCCGTCGTTGGCGCGGCTGAACGGCGTGGTCGAGCAGCGCGCGGTCGGTGGCGAGGAGCAGCGCGGCCGGCAGCACCTGCTGCAGCGTCGACTCCTCGAGCAGCGAATAGATCATCCGCAGCGCGTTGCGCTCGAAGGCGCGCACCCGCGCCGGGCTCTCGGTGCCCGAGGTGCCGTGATGCTTGTGGTGGACGATGGCCTTCGGCGCGAACCAGACCTCGTGGCCCAGCATCCACAGCCGCCACCCGAACTCGACGTCCTCGTAGTAGGCGAAGGTCGGCTCGTCCCAGCCGCCGCTGGCCTCGAAGACATCGCGTCGGAACAGCACCGCGGCGCCGCAGCCGAAGAGCAGCGGACGCTCCTCGAGCGTGACGTCCTCGACCGGCAGGTCGTAGCCCTGGGCGAAACCGCGGCCTTCGAAGTTGACCAGTCCGCCCGCGAAGTCCACGCGCTCGCCCGCCCAGTCGACGATGAAGGCGCCAACCGAGGCGGCCTGGCGGCGGTCCGCCACGTCCATCATCGCGTTCAGCCACTCCGCCTCGACCCTGGTGTCGTCGTTCAGGAACACCAGCCAGTCGCCGCTGGCCACGCGCGCGCCGGCGTTGTTGCCGCCGGAGAAACCAAGATTCTTCCCGGTGCGCACCACCCGGACGCCAGGGTAGTGCGCGTGGGCGACGGCCGTCGGATCCTCGGCGGAGCCGTTGTCCACCACGATCACTTCGGTGCGCTCGGCGGGCCAGGCGTGCTGCCTGAGCGAGTCGAGGCACTCCGGCAGGTGCGTGGCGCCGCTGGCGGTCAGCACCACGATCGACACCAGCGGTTTCCCCGCCGGCGCGACCTCGCGCAGGTATTCGGTGGGCGTCGCGCGGTCGGCGAGCGACGCGCTCTGAGGTTCGCTCGCGCTCGACGCGGTGGCGGCGAGGCTGATGCTCCGCGCGGTCCGCGGCCCGAACAACTCGTCGATGCGCAAGTCGTGGATCAGCGCGCGGGCGGCGTCCTGGTAGACATCGCCAGCGTGATGCAGCTTCAGCGGCTCGGGGAACAGCCGGAACAGTTCTTCGTCCGAGACCTGGCGCGAGGCCTGCACGTGACGCCGCTTCTCCCGCAGGGCCGGCAGCGCCCGCGCGAAGTCCTCGAGCGCCAGCATGGTCGCGATGACGGGTGACGGCAAGTGCAGCCGATCGGGAGCGGTGTGGCCGAAGCGAACGGCGTCGCCGTCCAAATCGGCGCCGGCGAGGGCGCGAGCCAGCGTCAGGGTAATCGCCGCGGGCAGCACGCGGGCGAGGGCTTCGTCGCCGTAGTTCTTGTAGAGCGTGAAGAGCGCGTTACGCTCGTAGACGCGCAGGCGCAGCGTGGCGCCCCAGCCGCTCGCGGTGCCGTGCAGGCGGTGATAGGTGATGGCCCGTGGCGCGAGCACGGTGGGCAATCCCGCCAGCGTCATGCGCCAGCCGAGATCGAGATCCTCGAAATAGACGAAGTAGTCGTCGTCGAAGCCGCCGACCTGAAGGAAGGCCTCGCGCCTGATCGCCAGCGATCCGCCGCAGCCGAACAGCAGCGGCTGCTCGGGGTAGGCGCGGCCGACGGGCAGGCCGTGGTCCACCTGCCAGGCGTGCCCGACGAAGGTCGGCAGCCCACCCACGAAGTCGATGTGGCGGCCATCCCAGTCGAGCATGCACGAGGCCGCGGCGGCGGCGTCGTGCCGATCGAGCACCTCGACCAGCGACGACAACCACGCCGGTTCGACGCGGGTGTCGTTGTTCAGCAGCACCACCACGTCGCTCGCGCACTGCCGCACCGCGATGTTGTAGGCGGGCGCGAAACCGCGATTACTCCCGAGCGCCAGCACCTGCACGCCCGGGTGGTGGCGGCGGAGATACTCCAGCGAGCCGTCGGTGGACCCGTTGTCCACCACCGTTACCGAGGCATTCGGATAATCGAGCTGGGCGAGCGAGGGCAGACAGCCTTCGAGGTGCGTGCGGCCGTTGTAATTGAGGACGAGGATCGTCGCGGTGGGAGTGAACGGCATTCTCGCGACAGAGAAAGTCCAATTGTAGCACGCAGGTTTTCTGCACCAGAATGAGGGGATGCGCAGTGTGCTGAAGGCCTGGCGTGCGTTCCAGGCGCGAACGCCGGCCGACCGGATCCGGCTGCTGCGGACCCTCGCCGGGCATGCGCGCGCCTACGGCCTGCGCTCGGCGCTCGGGCGGATCCAGGCGACAGCCGCGGTGGATGGCAACCGCGATGCCTACCTCGCCTGGTGCGAGACGCACACGCCGGACGCGTCCGCGCTGCAGCGCATGCGCCGCCACTCCGCGACGTGGCCCGCCCAGCCGCAGATCACCATCCTCACCGCCGTCTACAACACCGATCCGCGCTGGCTGCTGGCCTGCGCCGATTCCGTCGTCGAGCAGACCTACCCGCACTGGCAGTGGAGCCTCGCCGACGACGGCTCCACCAGAGCGGAGACACTGGCGGCACTGCGGACGATCGCCGCGCGCGATGCCCGCATCGTCGTCACCCACGCCGCCGCCAATGGCGGAACCGCGGCCGCCTCCAACCTGGCACTGTCGCGCGCCACCGGCAGCTACGTCGCGCTGCTCGATCACGACGATGCCCTGATGCCGCACGCCTTGCACCGTGTGGTGGAGGCCTTGAACGGTGGTGGCCGCGACGCCGACGTCCTGTATTCGGATGAAGACAAGCTGGAGCTGGACGGCACGCGCTGCGACGCCTACTTCAAGCCCGACTGGTCGCCCGACCTGTTCCGCTCGTCCATGTACGCGTGTCACCTGCTGGTCATTCGTCGATCGCTGATCGAGCAGGTGGGCGGGTTTCGAAGTGCCTTCGACTTCTCGCAGGACTACGACCTGATGCTGCGGGTGATGGAGCAGACCAGCCGCATCCATCACATTCCGGACGTGCTCTATCACTGGCGCAAGGTGCCGGAATCGACCGCGCTGTCCGGCGATCGCAAGCCGACGGCGCACGGCGCCGGCGCCCGTGCGCTGCAGGACCATCTCGATCGCACCGGTGTGGCGGGCGAGGCGCTCGATGCCGGGCCTGCCGGTCTCTACCGGATGAAGTACCGCATCACTGGAACGCCATACGTGTCGATCGTGATGCTGACGCGGGATCCGCACGGCCCTCTGGTCAGGCGCACGCTGGAGGCGATCGGCAGGAGCACGGCCTATCCTCACGTGGATCTGCTGCTGGTGTCGTCGTCCGGGTCGGTGCCGCAGTTGCCGAAGGCGCACATTCGCATCAGGGGGCTGAAGGCCGATGGCGACTTCCGACTTCCAGCGTGGCTGAACCAGGGCATTCGCGCCACCGAGGGCGAGCACGTCCTCGTCGCTGCACGACGATGTCGAGCCGCTGACGCCCGAGTGGCTGGAGGCGATGCTGGAACTGTCGATGCAGCCGGGCGTGGGTGCGGTGGGCGCCAAGCTGTATTACGCGCACGGTTCGCTGCAGCACATCGGACTGCTGGCCGGCGTGAACGGTGTGTTCGGCCGGCCCTTCCAGGGGTTTGCGCCGGAGACGGTGGGCTACTACTCGGGCGCCAACTGCATTCGCAACTACAGCGCGGTGAGCGCGGCGTGCCTGATGACCCGGCGCGAGGTGTGGGACGGCGTGAGCGGGTTCGACGAGGCGCTGGCCGGGCCCGCCGCCGATCTGGATTACGGCCTGCGGGTCTGCGAGGCGGGGCTGCGCGTGGTTTTCACCCCCTACGCGCGGCTGACGCATCACGAGTCCGGCGGGATCTCTCAGCGGCAGCTCACCAGCGAGGAGAGCGCCCATCTTCGGCGACGCTGGGGCCCGCGGCTGGACGAGGATCCGTATTACAACCCGAACCTGAGCCGGGTGGCCGTGGACTATCGGGTGGATCCGCACGCCGCCGTGCGGTTCGCCACTGAAGCGAGCTGAGGGGTCAGAGGGCCCCGAACGTGAAGTGCTCGGCGCGCGGGTCGGACGCCCATGCGGTCAGCGACAGTCCCTGCCGGTCCTTCTCGCTGAGCACGGCGCCATTGGCAATCAGCGCATCGAACTCGCGCTTCAGGCCTGGGTCGCACAGGGACCAGTCGAGATCTCCGGTGACGGGTGACAGGCCGGCTTCGCAGGCCGGGTTGTACTCGCCGCTGCACAGATACTCGATGCGCGACTCCATCGTGAAGAACACGCCGTGCGCGAAGCCGGGCGGCAGCCAGATCCACTCGCCCCATGTCGCGTCGGTGGGCGCCGCCATGTCGTAGCCGGCAATCTTCCCGAACGTGGGCGAGCCCAGGCGGATGTCGAGGAACAGATCCACCAGGCGGCCGTGCACGCAGCGCACCAGCTTGCCCATGTACGGGTTCCACTGGAAGTGCAGCCCGCGCACGACGCCGGCCTTCGACCAGCTCTCGTTCATCTGCGGCAGCGACACACCGCGCAGAAACGTCAGCTCGGGGTGCTGGTCGAAATCGCCGCGGCGAAACGGCTCGGTGAAATATCCGCGACTGTCGTGGAAGCGCGCGAAGCGAACGACCTTGATGTCGGGAAGGGCGAGGGTGGTGACGGATTCAACCTTCATGCGGGCAGACGGGCAACATTATGTCAGAGGACGCAGGGACCGGCCGACCCGGCCCCTGGTGAGCCCGCTCCTGAGGATCAGGGGACGACGACGGTAATCTGATTCGATTCCGCGCTCGAGCCCGCGCCGTTGGTGGCGGCGATGGTCACGAGATAGGTGCCTGGCCCTGCGGGCACGGTGACCGACGTGCCGGTGACCGGCAGCGCGGCAACCACCGCCGCCGAGCCGGGCAGGCGCGCCCGAATCAGGTAGCCGGTGGGCGAACCGCCCGATGCGGGCGGGGCCCACGAGAGAGTGACGTTGCCTCCGCTTACCGAGGCGGGTGACAGCGTCGGCACACCGGGTACGGCTGGCGCCGCGACCGTGAATTGCACTTCATTCGAGGTGGCGGAGCCGGCGGCGTTGGTCGCCACCACGCGCACGTAGATCGGCGTGCCGACCGGTGCGACGGCGGTGATCGAGGTGGCGCCGCCCATCGGGGCCACGGCCAGGTTCGATGCCCCCGGGCTGGTGCCGGCGTAGACGGTGTAGTTGGCAGGCGCGCCGCCGGCGCCTGGTGACCAGCTGAGGGTCACAGGATTCGCGGCGGCCTGAGCCAGGGACAGCGATGGGGGACCTGGCGCGACCGGTGGTGCGGGGCCGAGCGTGCACCGACCCGTGTATTCGACGACATCCCGGGCGCGCCGCCGACGGCCAGGCTTCGCACGCGCAGGTAGTAGGTGCCGTTCGCCAGCGAGCCGGAGTAGGTGCCCGCCGTCGGCACGAGCACGGTGAAAGCGGCCGGGCTGAAGGTGGGATTGAACGAGCCGTCGACCGCGTAGCCGCCGACCGCCGGGCCGCCAGAGGGTGCCGAGAACGAGATGGTCACGGTGTTGCCGCTGCCCGTCGCCTGAAAATTCTCCGGCGGCAGCGTGGACTGGGTGACCTGGATGGGAACATCACCGAGCGACGAGAGCTGACCGGTCAAGGTCGAGCGCGCGAATGCTTTCAGCGTCCACGGGCCCTGCGTCAGGCCGACGCCGACGATGCGGAAGCCGGAGTTGCGGTAGGGCGAGCCGGGGTTGGACACGGCGTCGCAGGTGACGGTGGTGCCCGTCACCGGCCCGAACTGCAAGCGTGCCGAGGCCGCTCGCCGAAGCCGAGCGCGAAGGTCGTGCCGGCCGGGTAGCCCTGGACGCCAGCCCCGGCCACGGCATACACCGCCACATCGTCCATGTTGATGCCGCCGGTGTTCGCGCCCTGGTCGAATGCGCAGCCGTTGATCGTGAACGGGAACGGCACCATCTGTCCCGCGGCGGGCGAGGCCAGCGTCAGCTGCGGGCTGGTCCCGGTCGTGGAATAGACCACGATAGGCCCCGTCGCATACGCGCCACTCACCTGCTGCACGCCACCGTTGGTCTCGATCACTTCGGTGTAGATCACGTAACGGCCCGGAGGCACGGCCTTCGCGACCGGGTCGAACTGATACTGCAGCACGGCGTTCGGGCTCACGCCAGGCGTGGTCTGCAGCAGCGCGCGGCCGGCGCGCTGCGGATAGGTTTCGATGTAGATCCGCGACTCGTAGGTGCTGCCGGCGGTATAGGCGTCGGTGAAGCTGTAGCGCACGGCGAACTGCTGGCCGAGAGCCACTTCATCGGGCGCGGTCAGCGAAACGTCGTCGAGGTCGAACCCGGTGGCGGTGTCGCCGAACTCATGCGGATCGATGCGGAAGAAGCGGACGCTGCGGGACGGCCACGGCGTGGTGGGGCAGGTCGGGCACTCGTGTTCGAGCCCGCCATTGGCTTCGGTGAGCGAGGCCAGATCGATCGTATACACGTTGAAGCCGGGCCACACTCGCATGTCCTGCGTCTGGGTCATGACGCTGGCATCGGCGAACGACTGCGAGCCCCACAGGATGCGCGTGACCGAGCCGGTGGCGATGTCGTAGGGACGGTGCAGCCGCAGCGAGAAGGTGACGTACTCGTGGCGCTTGCCGCTGAGCGGCGGAATCGCCCCGTTCAGGAACTCCAGCGCGGGGTCGCCCAGTTGTGACGGCGTGGCGCCGACACTCGAGGCGCGCAGCATCTTGCTGCCGGGCGCCGCGCCGGGGCGATCACTCGGCACGATGCCGCATCCGCCGCCGCTGCACACCCCCCCGGTCACCGAGACGTTGGAGGTCGAGGCCAGGTCGGTCGCCTGCTCGAAGTCCCAGCGATCACCCCCGCGCGTGAGGGCGGCGTAGTCGCTGGCGGGTGCGCCCGTCACGTCGGGATCGATCACGGTGACGGCAGGCGGCGCGTTGATCTGGAACGTGGACGCGGCCGAGGTGCCGTTGCCGCACACGGCACGCAGCGAGTAGCTGCCCGGCGGGAAGATGCCGTAGTTGAACGTGCGCTGGTTGTTGTTGCCGGTGGAGTCGGAGACGATGTAGTCCACGCCCGCGGCATCGGCGACCGTCAGCGACGAGAAGGAGGAGCAGCTGTTCAGGTTCACCGTCATCAGCGCGGCCGGCGACTGGCTGTTCGACGCCGTGAGCCGAACCCAGTCGATCTCGATCCCCTGCGATGCGAACGACGAGGTCGGGTCGAGCCGCAACCCTCGCACCACGCCTTCGGCGGCATAGGGCGCGGGCGTGCCCGTGCAGGCGCCACCGCCGCCGCACGCCGGCACCAGCTGGCTGCCGCCGCTGCCCGCCTGCGTCAGGTCGAACACGTAGATCTGTTCGGAGGTTCCCGCGGGAATGGCCATCGGCAGCAAGACGCCGCCGGCCCGGTTCAGGTAGTTCGCCGCCGCGTACGAGTCGTGGAACCAGTACGCCACCATCTGCTGGTTGGCCGGTGCGCCCGTCACCTTCATCTTCACGGCGAGCTTGCGGTATTTCGAGGTCTCGATCGGTTGCGTGATGCCGGTGCGACCCGGGTTGAGCGCGATGGCATCGCCACGGTACAGCAGCATCAGCTGGTTGTCGCCGGCGGCCTGACCGACGAACCGGCCCGCGGAGGTGTTGATGAAGGTGGGGCCGGTGCCGTTGGCGTTCCAGGCGTTGGCGGGGCTCGTGGCCCAGCCGCCGAACTCGTCCGGATTGGGGCTGATGTCGGCGTGGTTCGAGAAGTCCCACGGGTCCTGAAGGACGTCGGTGGCGTAGTCGGGCCCGGCCTTGAACACCTGGCCCGCGGCCGGGGACGTGATCGCCGGCTGAGCGAACGCGCTGCTGGCCACAGCCGTGACCAGAACTCCACCGAGACCCAAACGAAGCCACGCCCTCATCATGATTACCCTTTTGTGATCCGCGGACGCCACGGCGTCCTGAAGCGGCACATCTTGCGAGCCCACCGAGGCCCCGCAGGCTTATCTGAGCAAAGGCTTTGCCAGCAGCAACGCGAGGAAACCAGCCAGCCCAAGGGCAGCGACCATCCACGACTGGGTCCAGTGCTCGGGGCGGTACTCGAAACGCACGGTCCAGTCGCCGGCAGACGGCACGACCACCCCCTTCAGTGCGTGATTCACCCGCAGATACGGCACGGATTCGCCGTTCAGGGTGGCCTGGAAGTCGTGCTCGACGAAGGCCTCGGAGAGCACGGCGAGCCCTGGGCCGGAAGTTCTTACATGGAACGATGTCGAATTGGGTGTGACGAGGTAGTCGGTGGCCGCCACCACCGATCCGGTCGCCGGCAAGGCGGCTACCGCTGCCACTGCTGACACATCCTGTCCGTCAACTGACGAAAAAGGGCCATTTGACGAGCGGAGCTTCTCGGCGACGCCCAGCGGGTCGCGGTGCCGAGACACGCCTGCCGTGAAGAACGCGCGCGGCCACGGAGATGGCCGCGCCACCACCCGCACGAGGTCGTGGCCGTTCATCGGCAGCACCTGCGATTGGGCGGGGACCATGTCGGCGCGGGTCACCAGGTACTTCACGTTCAGCATGTCCAGATACTGGCTCGCGAGCGGCAGCGCCGCCGGCTGCAGGATCGTCCACCATCTCCAGGGGGTGCGCTCGACGCCGATTGCGTCGCTCAGCGACTCGATGGCCGGCAGTCTGAGCGCGTCGGGGCCGCCGATGCCTTCGACGTGCCACAAGGCCTGCGTGCCCGGGAACAGGACGGCTCCAAGGGGCGCCACCCGGTACGGTTCAACATCAGCACCCCTGGGCAGACTGGCCAGCGCTGGCGTGAGCGCGTCGATGTCGGCCCGCGGGCGCGGTTGAATGAGCAAGGCATCGACGGCGCCGACACCGGTTTCGAGCTGCAGCCCGTTCGTGAACAGCGCGATCGCCGCGGCAAGCGCCAGCGCCAGCGCGCCGCTCGGCAGCAGCCGGCCGGTGACGACCGGCAGGGTCAGCAACGCTGATCGCGGCGCCGACCACCGCGCCCATCCCGACGATGGTGGTCAGCTGGAAGGCGCTGCCCGGGACGACGTTCGCGCACAGCACGGCGGCCGCGGCCGCGACCACGGCCAGCTTCACGGCTGGTCCGCTGGCCGCTTCGTCCAGGGCGCCGGCGAGTCCGACACCCGCGACCAGGAGCAGCGGCGCCAGCGTGGCGGCCAGGAACGAGTTGGCGATGTGATGGATGTTCGGCAGCAACGGCAGCTTGATGCAGGAACTCCGCGGGCACCGCCCCGTATGCGATGGCGGTGATTCCCACGACCGCGAGGAGCGCGCCGAGGCCGACTCCGGATCTGACCAGGCGGGTTGGGTAGACGAGCGCGCACGCGGCGGACATCACCGCCAGGGGGCTGGCGCCCGTGAGGAGGATGCCAGGCGCCGCGCCGCCGAGCACGTAGCTCACGGTGTGTGGCCACTCGGCAAACTGCACGCTGGGTGTGTCGTAGAGCGTCCACGACCGGCTGAGCGTGTCGAGAAACACCCACCAGTGCGGCGCGCCCGCCAGGATCGCGGTGATGCCTCCGAGCACTGCGAAGTCGACTCGTCCGAGCTTGTCCTTCCATGTGCCCGGTGCGGCGAGCAGCCCCGCCATGCCGGCGGCGTGCGCGGCGACGAGGGCGATCAGACCCTCTTTGGGTGTGCTGCCCACCAGTTGCAGCCACGTGGCGAACGCCAGCAGCGCGCCAACCCGTGCGCGATCGCCGATCACGGTGACGCGCGCGAGCCGCGCGTAGGCGAACAGGATCCACGGCGCGTAGACGATGGAGAAGTACGCGGGGTGATTGAAGCGCGCGGTGAAATGGCCCAGGAACGGCGCGAGCAGGGCGATCAGCACCGCCGCCAGTCCGTTGCCGGTCACCACGGCCACGGTCAGGCCCGAGCCGATGGCGAACACCATGCGGCCGACGACGAAACGGAGGTCCATCGCGACGCTGGGATCGGGAATGGCGAGCGAGGCCAGGTGGAACGGATCGAGGAAGAAGGTCTGCGCCTGCCCCCACAGCGGCTCGCCGATGGTGTTGTAGCGGTTCCAGAGCGGGAACTCGCCGTGGGCCAGCGCCTCGCGTTGCACTGCGGTGTAGGGCAGGATCGCCCACATCATGGCGCCGACGTCGGCGCCTCGCGCGAACTCCGCCACCTGGTCGGTGGTGCCCGGGCTGTACGGCGGCTGGTCGTAGAGGATGTGGGCGGGACCGTTGCCCGGCGCCACCAGGCTGCGTCCGAGCAGCAGTGGATACATGGCGAGCAGCGTGCCGATCACGCCGGCGATCAGCACCGCGAGGTAAGGCCGGCGGCTCGTGAATCCCACGGCGGTGGTGAGGACCTCGGTGAGGGAACGAATGCGGTCCAGGAGCGTGACGAGCAAGAGCACCGCCAGTGCGGTGAGGATCCCCCAGGTGACCGCACGGCGAAGATCGGCGCGGTCCGGCGCCAGCATCAGCGCGCGCGCCGGCTGGTACAGCACCTGCGGGTCGTTGGCGTCCGGCGTCGTCACGATGACCACACCGCCGCTTGCCGGCTCCAGCGACACCTGGCCCGCGGCGCGGATCGCGTCGAGCGGAATGCGCGCCGCTTCGTCTCCGGCGCTGTTCAGGATGCGGATGCTCCTCAGCTCGTATCGGCCGGCGCGGCCGTTCGGGTCGATGCGGAACAGGCGGTAGTTGCCGAGCGGAAGGGGGAGCTGATAGGTGTGCGCCTCCGGAGACGGCGCCAGCGGCGCGGCCACGGAGTCCGCCTCGGACACCCCGTTGCCGCGGTCGTAGAACACCTGCATCGTGCCGCCGGTGTCGGCGACCATCACGATCTCGAGGACGTGGGGCGGCGCGTCCTCCAGCGTTGGCGCGATGGCGCCAAGGGCCGGAATCGCGCCTGCCAATGCCGCCACGACGAGGCGCGGGATCCACCGTGTCCACTGATGCTCGAGCACGGCGCAGATTGTACCCCTCGCACGCGGGCGTCATGTCAGGGTCACGGGCGTCTCGCGCGTCAATCACCCGTGATCGGGCACCGCTTGCTACACTAGTCAGGCTCATGTCATCGACCGCGCCGTCACCGGAGCAGCCGCGGCTGTCCGCCTGCCCCCTCTGCGGCCACGAACACCTGGTCTACCAGTTCACCCACGATCTCAGTCCCATCGTCCGCTGCGACGGGTGCTCGCTGTTGATGCGCAATCCCCAGCCCTCGGACGCGCAGCTGGCGGCGATCTACACCGACACCTACTTCCTCGGCACGGCGCCGACCGGCAAGGCTGCCGCGGATGCGTTCGAGAAGGAGGTGAACGCGCTGAAACGGGCGACGGCGGCCGGGTATCTCGATCGGGTGGAGACCTATCGCGGCTGGACGCCAGAGACGCGAAAGGGCAAGAAGCTGCTGGAGATCGGCAGCGGCCTCGGCAACATGCTGATCGAGGCCCGCGAACGCGGCTACGACGTCACCGGTGTGGAGTACGCCTCGGCCTCGGTGGCGCGCGCCAACGCGCGGCTCGGACAGGACGTGGTCGTGCAGGGCACGGTGGAGTCGGCACCGCTGCTTGAAGGCACCTTCGATGTCTGCGTGTTCGCGGACGTCATCGAGCACACGCGCGATCCGCTGGCCGTGGTCACCCGCGCGTGGGAGCTGCTGGCGCCCGAAGGCACGTTGTTCGTCGCCATCCCGTCGCTCGACAGCTGGTCGGCCCGGCTGATGAAGCAGAGCTGGATGGAGTTCAAGGCCGAGCACCTGTTCTACTTCGACAGCCGGACGCTGGAATCGCTGCTGGTGCGCGCCGGCTTCGACCAGGTGCGGATCGATCGCGGCCGCAAGACGCTCAGCCCCGGCTACGTGATCGCGCACTTCGAGCGCTTCCCGGTGCCGGTGATCTCGCCGCTCGGCAAGCTGGCCAAGGCGGCGCTGCCCAACGCGCTGCTGCAGCAGAGCGTCACCGTGGTGGCCAGCGGCATCGACGTGCTGGCGCACAAGGCCGCCGAAGGGCCGGTGGATCGGCGGCAGGCGAAGCTCTCGGTGATCATGCCGGTGTTCAACGAGCGGAACACCTTTGCCGATGTCGCCACGCAGCTGACGGCGAAGCAGATTCCGGGCGTCGAGATGGAGTTCGTGATCGTCGAGAGCAACTCCACCGACGGCACGCGCGACGAGGTCCGCAAGTTCGAGGGCCGCCCGGGCGTGAAGGTGATCTACGAGGAGCGCCCGCGCGGCAAGGGGCACGCCGTGCGCACCGGGCTGAAGGCGGCGACCGGCGACTTCATCCTGATCCAGGACGCCGACCTCGAGTACGACCTCAACGACTACGAGATCCTGCTGGAGCCGCTGCGCGCCTATCGCGCCGCCTTCGTCCTCGGCGCGCGGCACGGCATGGACGGCAAGACCTGGAAGATGCGGCACTTCACCGACCAGGTGTTCGTCAGCCAGGTGATGAACCTGGGCCACCTGTTCTTCACCGGCCTGTTCAACGTGGTCTACGGCCAGCGCCTGCGCGATCCGTTCACGATGTACAAGGTGTTCCGCCGCGACTGCCTCCACGGTCTCGACGTTCGAGTCGAACCGCTTCGACTTCGACTGGGAGCTGGTCGGCAAGCTGGTGCGCGCCGGTTACATCCCGCATCGAGATCCCGGTGAACTACTCGTCGCGGTCGTTCAAGGAAGGCAAGAAGGTGAGCTTCTGGCGCGACCCGTTCACCTACTTCCGCGCCTGCTTCAAGTATCGCTTCGTGCGATTGGGGAAATAGACGCGGGCTCATCGCCGTGATTGAACGACTGCTGCGCGCGGCTCTCTACCGGCTCGGATACGGTCGCCCGCCGCTGCCGGGCGAAGTGAGGGTGCGGACGGCGATTGCCGCCGGGCACGTGGACCACCTGATCGTCCACGCCGATCGCGTGCTCTCGGTCGCCGGCTGGGCGCCAGACCTCTCCTGGTTTCGCCAGACCCTGGCGCTCCGCGTCAACGGGGCTGTCGTCGCCGCCACGCACGCGTTCCGCATCACGCGCCCGGATGTGTTCGCGTCGACCGCGGACGGCACCGGCTTCACCGGCGCGATTGTGGAATGGGTGCTGCCGGAAGTGGCCTGCGAGGTGGCGCTCGAGGCCGAGGGCCGCGTGCTGGCGACGCTGAAAGTGCCGGCCGGGGCGGCGCCCGCCTACGAGGCGCTGCGCGAGACGTCGCAGCTCTATCATCGCGAGCACATCTACGCGTCCGGCCCGCCGGTGCACGAGGTGCTCGGCGAGAGTCTGGCGATCGCCCGCACCGTGCCGCAACCGATGCTCGACTTCGGCTGCGGCGGCGGCGCGCTGGTTCGTGCGCTGCGAGCTGATGGCCGGGAAATCTTCGGGCTGGAACTGGATCGCCCGCAGATCCATCAGCACCTGCTGCCCGAGGCGGCGCCATTCGTCACGCTCTACGATGGTGCGGGGCCGGCGCCGTTTCCGGATGGACATTTCGCCAGCGTCACCTGCTGCGAGGTGCTGGAGCACATGCCCGATCCCGCGGCTGCCGTGCGGGAGCTGGTGCGTCTGGCGCGTGAGTGCGTGTTCATCACGGTGCCGGACATGTCGTCGATTCCGCGCGGATTCCGGCACGGGGTCGTGCCGTGGCACCTGCTGGAGGCGACGCATCTGAATTTCTTCACGCAGCAGAGCCTGGAGGCGTTGCTCGCGCCCTACGCGGCGCGCATCGACGTGGCGCGCGTCGGGGTGGTGCGCTGCGGTCCGCTGACGTATTACACGTCGCTGGCGGCGCGTGTGGTCTTGAAGTCCAAAGCAGCTCGCTAATGGTGTTACGACTGTCATCAGACCCCATCGCGTCGGCCAGGTCGTTGTTCTCCCGGCCACGTGCTTCGGCCTGCTGCCTTCCGTTGCCGCCGAGAAAAATGTGCGTTACGGTGCGAGCATCAAGGACCACTAGCCTGGTGCGGTACAGCGCCGGGTCGCTCTCGATTGGGTGTGTTGCGTCGGCCATGGCAACGCCACCAGGGCCCACCGAACTCGCGCCCGCGGCCGTCACGGTCGTGGTGGTGCCCTGAGGAGTCGATGCAGATCATCCCGGGCGTCTTCGTCGTTGCCTTGGCCGTGGCAGCGCTTGCCGGCTCGGCCTCGGCTCAGTTGGACGACCTCGCGCCAGTGGATGAAGCGATCATCCTGCCGGCACTCGCGGCCGTTCGCGACCAGGCGCTGGCCGCCGTGCGGTCCAGGGACGTGTCCGGGCTGGCGTCGTTGATGACGCCGCTCGACGAGCGGCGAGTCGAGGTGGCGAGCATTCATCCGTCCGAAGAGCGGTTCTGGGAGGTCGCGGAGCGGGCGCTCACGCACGGCGGCAGGTTCATCGAGCGCGACTCGGGCGAACGGAGGTTCTGCGCGCCGTGGGCCGAGCGTGCGCTGCCACCGCAACGTGCGGCAGCAGACCCCTCGTCGAATGACACGGGGCTGGAGACAGCGGTCGTCCTGGAGGCGGTCGATATCTCGAGTGAGACTACGCCCGCGCGTCCGTCGCGCGTCGAACGGGGCTACCTGCGGGTTCAAGTGGACCTCCTCCACCCGAAGGCCGAGGCCTTGGTGCCTCGACCGGGAGGGTTTGCGCTCGCCCGCCGCGCCAGCCTGTGGACCGAATCGGATTCGCCGGTGTGCTTCGCCTGGCGAGACGAGGCCTGGCGGATTGTCGAGATCTGGTGAAAACCGGGCGGTATCCGGGGTCCGGTGTCCGGAACTCGAAAGGTGGGTGAGTGGCACCGGTTCCGACGGCAAGGACAGTGTTGCCACCGTCACTTGCACCTACGACCCGTGTCCGGCTGCCTACGCCGACGCGAAGCGGAGGCGCCTATCAGTCCTGCATTCCCACGATCATTGCTACTCGCGCGCCGATGGCGAGTGACGAGGTGAGGCCCGGAGAGTCGATGCCCGCCACCTGCACGACGCGCGGGTTCACCGTGTCGCGCGCAATCAGGAAATCCGCGAACGGCTGATCCGGCGGGCACAGCTTGGCGCGGATGCCGGAACTGCCGGGCTGCAGATCCGCCAGCGTGATCTCCGGCAGCAGCGCCCGCGTCTCGTCAACGAACGCCTCGAGCGGCAGGCGATCGCGCTCGTAGTCGTCCTTGCCGTCCTGATAGCGGACCGTCGGCCCCAGCAGCACCGTGCCCCATGTCGTCTTCGTGAGATGCACGCCGAGGCTGTGTCCCGGCGCGTGCGGCACGGGGTAGACCATCCCGTTCACGAGATACCGGCTCCCGGGCGCCAGCTCGGCGTATTCGCCGCGGCACGGGTAGATGGTGAACGACTGGCCGCCGAGCATGCGGCTCACGTCGTCGGCGTAGAGCCCGGCGGCGTTGACGACGGTGGTGGCGTGAATCGACTCGTGCGGCGTCATCACTTCGATGCGATCGCCGGCGGGGCGCGCGTCCGTCAGCTTCGCGGCTCGGAGCACGGCCACGCCCGCGGACTCGCACAGCCGCGTCAACACGCGCACGTAGGTCTCGGGTTCAATCCGGCCGGAAGTGGGCGACCACAGCGCCGCGACGCCGGAGACGTGCGGCTCGCGAGCGGTGAGATAGGCGCGGTCCACCATCTCGACCGGCACGCCGTTGGCGGCCGAGCGGGCCGCGAGGGCTTCGAGCGCGGGAATCTCAGCCGCGGTCGCGGCGACGATGAACTTGCCGCAGCGCGCGTGGGGAACGTCATGGCGCGCGGCAAAGTCGTAGAGCCGCTCGCGGCCCTCGACGCACAGCGCGGCTTTGATTGAATCGGTGGGGTAGTAGATGCCGGCGTGAATGACGCCGCTGTTGCGCGTGCTGGTTTCGTGCCCGAGGCGTGGATGCTGCTCGAGCAGGCACACCGATCGCCCGGTTTCCGCAATCGCGAGTGCGCTGGCGAGGCCGGCCACGCCTCCGCCTATGACGGCCACGTCGATATCGGTCATTGTTCGTTATCATCGCCGGTCGTTGGCCATGACGGCAAATGCCCGCTCGGGGCCTGGCACGATCGACCGGAATCTGCAGCATTTCTCGCATGGCGAGCCGGCGGTGCGCTGTGGCGCGAGGTTCAGGGCTCGTTGTCCCGTCGGAAGATACGCGCGGCGAGTCGGCGGACTGCAGACCGTTGGCGGGTGGCCGATTCGTGATCCGACACCGGCTGCAGCCGGTCATCACTCGGCCTGTTCGAGCGCAGCGTCAGTGAGGCGAGTTGGCCCGAGCGCTTGGGCGGACGGCTGCCGCCGGTGACCGGCCACCCGGCGGGTCTGCGGGCCGCCGGCTCGCCGCGCCCCACTCGGCCTGTTCGAGCGCTGCGTTGGGGGCGAGTTGGCCCATGCGCTTTTGTGCTGACGGCTGCCGCCGGTGACCGGCCACCCGACGGGTCTGCGGGCCGCGGGCCCACCGCGCCCCACCCGCTGGCTTGTCCCTGCAGGGTGTCTCCAAGACGTTGGCAAAAACTGCCGCGAATTCCGGCCGATCGTGCCAGGCCCCGTTTGTTGCGCCGGACCGCCCCGACCGACTACGATCAGGTGTTCGTGACCGTCCCTCTTCTCGACCTGCAGGCGCAATACCTTCCGCTCCGGCAACCGCTGCTCGACGCCCTCACCCGCGTCGCCGACAGCCAGCGCTTCATCATGGGCCCCGAAGTCGAGGCCTTCGAACGTGAAGTCGCGGCCGTGGTGGACGTGCGCCACGCCATCGGCGTCTCGTCCGGCACCGACGCCACCCTTGCCGCCCTGATGGCCCTCGACATCGGCCCCGGCGACGAGGTCGTCACCAGCACCTTCTCGTTCTTCGCCACCGCCGGCTGCATCGCCCGCGTCGGCGCCAAGCCCGTGCTGGTGGACATCGACCCCGAGACCTTCAACATCGACGTCGTCGCCGCCGCCCGCGCCTGCACCGCCCGGACCAAGGCCCTGATGCCGGTCCACCTGTTCGGCCAGAGCGCCGACATGAGCGCCGTGCTCGCGCTGGCGGACGAGTACAACCTCAAGGTCATCGAGGACGCGGCCCAGGCCATCGGCGCCAGCGATCACGGTGGCAAGGTCGGCGGCATCGGCAATCTCGGCTGCTTCTCGTTCTTCCCGAGCAAGAACCTGGGCGGCTTCGGCGACGCCGGCCTCGTCACCACCAACGACGACAAGCTGGCCCATACCGTCCGGCTGCTCCGCAATCACGGGATGGAGCCGAAGTACTTCCACAAGACCATCGGCGGCAACTTCCGCCTCGATGCCATCCAGGCCGCCGTGCTCCGCGTGAAGCTGCCGCACCTGGCCGGCTGGACCGAAGGTCGTCGCGCCAACGCCGCTCGCTATCGCCAGCTGTTCCTGGACGCCGGTCTTGTCGGGACGGTGCAGCTGCCCTCCGAGCGGCCCGATCGCTACCACATCTACAACCAGTTCGTGATTCGTGTCGCCGATCGCGATGCGCTGAAGCAGCATCTCGACGCCGCCGGCGTGGGCACCGAAATCTACTATCCGGTGCCGTTCCACCTGCAGGAGTGCTTCGCCAGCCTCGGCTACAAGCAGGGCGATTTCCCAGTGGCGGAACAGGCGGCCACTGAAGTGCTCGCGCTGCCCATCTATCCCGAACTGACCGCCGAACAGCAGCAGTTCGTCGTCGAGCAGATTGCCGCCCACTATCGGACGCGGAGCTAGCGCCCGATACGGATGAGAAGCCCAGAACCCAGAACTCCAGAACCTTAGAACTTGAGAACTCGAGATCCGCGATGGACCTGAAGAAGCGAATTGAAGCACGAGAAGCGGTGGCCGGCATCATCGGGCTCGGCTACGTTGGTCTGCCCCTGGCCGTGGAACTGGCGCGCGCCAACGTCCGCACCATCGGATTCGACACCGACGTCCGCAAGATCGGCGAACTGGCCGCGGGCCGCAGCTACATCCCCGACGTCCCGTCCGAGCACGTCGCCGAGGCGGTGAACACCGGGATGCTGATCCCGACCACCGACCCCGCGTCGCTGGCCGAAGCCGACGTCATCGACATCTGCGTGCCGACGCCGCTGCGCAAGACCAAGGATCCGGACCTCTCCTACGTCGTCAAGGCGGTCGAGACCACGGCGGCCGTGCTGCGCAAGGGTCAGCTGATCATCCTCGAGTCCACCACCTACCCCGGCACCACCGACGAAGTGGTGAAGCCGATCCTCGAGGCCAAGGGCCTCAAGGCGGGCAAGGACTTCTACCTCGCGTTCTCGCCCGAGCGCGTCGATCCCGGCAACCCGACCTATCAGACCAGGAACATCCCGAAGGTCGTCGGCGGCATGGACGAGGTCAGCACCGACGTCGCCGCCGCGTTCTACCGTCAGGTGGTGGACACCGTTGTCCCTGTCACCTCCACCCGCGCCGCCGAGATGGTGAAACTGCTCGAGAACACGTTCCGCGCCGTCAACATCGGCATGGCCAACGAACTGGCGCTGATGTGCCACCGCATGGGCATCGACGTGTGGGAAGTGATCGACGCCGCCAAGACCAAGCCATTCGGCTTCATGCCCTTCTATCCGGGCCCGGGCCTGGGTGGCCACTGCATCCCGATCGATCCCTTCTATCTGTCGTGGAAGGCGAAGCAGTTCAACTTCGAGGCGCGTTTCATCGAGCTCGCCGGTCAGGTCAACTCGTCGATGCCCGAGCACGTGGTCACGCGCGTGGCCGAGGCCCTCAACGCCCACAAGAAGCCGATGAACGGCTCGAAGGTCCACGTCCTCGGCGTCGCCTACAAGCGCGACATCGACGATGTGCGGGAGTCGCCGGCGCTGGACGTGATCGAGCTGTTGATGCGCCGTGGCGCAACGGTCACCTACTCCGATCCGTACGTGCCTGAAATCGACCACGGCCCGCACCAGATGAAGGCGGTGTCGATGGACAGCGCGATCAAGGCCGGCGCCGACTGCGCGGTGATCGTCACCGACCACAAGGCGTTCGACTACCCGAGCATCGTCGCCGCGTTCCCGCTGGTGGTGGACACCCGCAACGCCCTCAAGGGCGTGAAGAGCGACAAGATCTTCGGTCTTTAACCACTCCAATCAGGGTGCCGGGTGCTGCTCACTCGCACCCTGATTCGGCCACGGCCCAACCCTCCCCCCATGGCTTCTCCAACCAAGCTACCGACTCGCGCACTCTTCTGGGACATCGATGGCACGCTGCTCGTCACCGGGCGGGCGGGCATGATCGCGTGGGAGCGCGCCTACGCGCACGCCACCGGCGGCCGCGCGTTCCCGACGGTGCGGCCCGACGGCCTCACCGATCACCAGATTGCCGCCTGGCTGCTCGGCCACACCTCGGCCAGCGACGTGCCCGGGCCGCCCGAACAGGCCGCCGCGTCGCGGCTGGTGCAGGGCTACGAGCAGGAACTGGCCGATGCCCTGCCGCTCCGTGAAGGCCGCGTGCTCGACAACGTGCTGGACCTGCTCGAGTGGCTGCGGGGTGAGCGGCCGCACACCATCTCGTGGCTGGTGACGGGCAACACGATTGGCGGGGGCACGGCGAAGCTGCGGCACTACGGACTGAGCGATTTCTTCCGTGCCGCTGATGCGGCGGTGGCGGGGTCATGGGGCGACAGCGGCGCGCCGCTCGTCGGCTCGTTCTCGAGCCGGGTGGAGCCCCGCGCCAACATCGTGCGCCGCGCCCTGCAGATGGCGCAGACGCGCGTGCCCGGTCTGCGCGCCTCGGAAGCGCTGGTGATTGGCGACACGCCGCACGACATCGAAGGCGCCCACGCCATCGGGGTGCCGGTGCTGGCCGTGGCCACCAACACGCATTCGTTCGAGGAACTGGCCTCGCATCAGCCATGGAAGGTGATGCCGGCGCTGCCGGACCGCGAGCAGTTCGCGGGTCTGCTCGATCAGGCCCGCTGAGGGGACGGTTAGAAGCCGTCGGCGCGGGCGCGGCCGACAGCGGCCACCAGCGTGCCGAGCGTGACCGCGATCGCGGCATCCTGGACCGGATAACCGAACAGCAGCGCAGCCCCCATGCCGGCGAGCATCACGCGCAGGATCAGCTCCTCGCCGCCGCTGCTGCCCGAGACGAGCGCCCGCACGGTCAGCATCGTCAGCCACAGGATTGGCAGGAAGCCGAGCAGCCCTTGTTCGGCCAGCGTCTGCCGCCACAGGTTCTGCGCGTTGTCTGGCGGGATGGTCGTGCCCGTGAGTCGGTGGTAATACACCGGCGCCTGCGACGCGAAGCGCCCAATCCCCACGCCGGTGAAGGGGTGCTCGTTGATCGCCTCGATCGCGGCCAGTCCGTAGCCGTCGCGTCTCCAGAACAGCTCGTATGCCATCAGGTGCGGCGCGCCCTTTGGCAAGGCGGCGACCAGCCGCGCCACCGGTGTGCCCGGGGGCGCCTGCGAGGCGGCGATGCCGGTGACCAGCGACGAGCGCCAGCGTGGCGACGACCACCGTGAGGGCCACCGTGCGGCGCGGGACACCGCGGGCCACCGCCCACATCAGCGCGATGCCGGTGACACCTGCCGCCATCAGGATGATGGTGGTGCGGGCCCCGGAGACCCACGCGGCCAGCCACAGCGCGACGGCGAGCGGCGCGCCGATCAGGGCGCCAATCAATCCGCCCGCGGCCAGCATCGCCCACGCCAGCGGCGCCCACAGCGCCGTCGCGACGCCCATCGGGTTGGCGTCGCCCATCATGCCGACCGCACGCTGGAGCGAGATCCACGGCTCGCCGCTCAGCCACGCCAGGTTGGCGAAGTGCTGGTAGAGCGCGGCGCCACCCGTGATGAGGGCCGAGGCCAGCAGCGCGGCGGCCCAATGCGTGACGGTGATCGGCTCCGCCCGCAGCTCGCGCAGCTGACGCCGCGAGGCCAGCAGGCGATCCATCCACAACGCCACCGACATCTGGATCAACGCGGTGGTGATGATGGGGCCAGCCGCCAGCGACGGCGCCATAGAGTAGTTCAGCTCGCGTGCGGCCACCAGGGGCCAGGCGACTGCCACCGTGGTGGCCCACCAGGCGAGCGGCACGCGCCAACCGTCGCCTGCCTGCCACCGCGTCCACGAGACGCCGCCGATAACCAGTCCGGAGAACGCGGCCAGCCAGAAGGGCATGCCCGCCAGCGCCGGCCCGCCGATCAGTCGCACCACGCCATAGGAGATGTAGGCGAAGAACAGGACGACCGACGCGGTGAGGCCGAAGCGCAGGCGTGCGCCCAGGGCTGCGCCGAGGCACACGAGCGTCAGGCTGATCAGCACGGTTGGCTGAGCGGCCAGCGGCCGCAGCCCGGCGGCCACGGCCAGCAGCATCGAGGCGATGACCAGCGCGCGAGTGAGGGTTCCCACGGGCAGGCTCATGCGGCGCGATCGGCCGGGGGAGCGCGGCGCGTCAGCGCTTCCACGCCACCACCGCATAGTCGAGGGGGGCGTAGAGCTGGGCGTTCAGTCGCTCGATGTTGCGATCGAACGTGTCGGCCAGGGCCACCAGCGCCCGACCTTCGTCACCGGTCACCCGCAGGTCGACCGCCCGGGCCGCCGGGGGCGCGGGCGCCAGCTTCTCGCTCTCGGGCAGCGGCGCCCGCAGCTGGATGTCGGCATCGAGGAAGCCCGACGCCACGACCACGAACTTCAGCGTGTCCGGATGGATCGGGCGCACGTGGGTGAGGTCGCGGATGTAGCTGGTGAAGAACGCCGACCACGACGCGACGTTGATGGTCTCGAGCGCGATCGGCGAGCCGGGCGACAGCACCCGGAACGCCTCGTCCAGGAACGCGAGCAGGTAGTCCGGCTCGAGGTGCTCCACCACCTGCGCCGCAATCAGCCCGCCGAGGGCGCCGTCTTCCAGGCCCTGCAGGTACGACAGCGCGTCGGCCTCGGTGACGTCCAGGCCCGCGGTGCGGCACTGCTCGACCATCTCGTGATTGAGGTCGATGCCGCGCGCCCGCACACCACGCTCGGCGAGCGCCTGCAGGAACTCGCCGCGGCCGCAGCCGACGTCGAGCACGTCCTGCCGGTGAGCGAACAGCCGCACGTAGTCTTCCTGCCGGGCGCGGATCAGCGTCGCGGTCGCCGCGGAACAGATCCTCGAAGGCGACGTACTTGTGGCTGGCCAGGGGAGAGGACGACAGCGCCTCCGGACGGGGCGCCGCGGCGCGGGCGGGCGCCGGTCGCCGGGGGCCGGGTGCGGCGTCGGGCGCGGTGTCGGGTGCCGCGTGGGTGCGGCCAGGTGCGGCCGGCGCGGCTGCGCCGGGGTGCGGTGGTGCGGCTGCGCGGGCGCCGCACCCGCCTCGCGCGTCAGCTCGCGCTTCAGCGCCTGCACCGTCATCTGCATCGTCGCCAGCGAGGTGCGCAGGCCTTCGTATCGTTCCCACCGCTTCAGCACATCGTCCGAGACGCCGCTCAACGCTCCGGCCAGCCCGCGCACGGTGTGCGCCAGCTGGTCGTGGGCTTCGGCGACGTCCTCCGCGATCCGCGTGGCGAGGCCGTTGAACTCGTAGTCCTTGGTGTCGACGAACGGCGTGAGCTGCTGCAGGAACACGATCAGGCGCGACTCGAATGCCAGGACCTGGTCGATGTGCTGACGCAGCAGGTCGATGGTGGCGGCGAGCGCCTCCGGCTGCGCGCGCTGCTGCGCGACGTTGCGGTTCATGTGATCGACGACCGCGGCGTTGAAGGCCTGCTGCTGATCGAGCGCCGGCCGGATGAGGCCGAAGACGAAGCTGGCCAGGCGGCCGCGCCATCCGCCCAGAGACGCCGGCAGCGCCCGCGTGATCTCCCAGCGTTCGTTGATGCGGCGTGACCTGCGCTTCGTCCGGGCCGGGTGGGCGCGACGGCACCGCCGGCAGCGACAGGATGGCGGCGTCGAGCGCCGTCAGGGCTTCGTTGTAGCGGCGGTCGGCGTCGTGACGCGCGGTCTTCAGGCGTGCCAGGTCGGCTTCGGAGACCGTGCGGACGACTTTCACCGCCCGACGATCCCCTCGAGCGGGCTGCTGGCGGTCGCGTACATCTTCCTGGGAATGCGACCGGCCAGGAACGCCAGGCGTCCGGCTTCCACCGCCAGCTTCATCGCCCGGGCCATGGCCACCGGGTCGTGGGCGCCGGCAATGGCGGTGTTCATCAGCACGCCGTCCACGCCCAGCTCCATCGCCACGGCGGCGTCCGAGGCCGTGCCCGACACCGGCGTCGACGATCACCGGCACCCGCGACTGCTCGCGGATGATGCGGATGTTGTTGGGATTCTGGATGCCCAGGCCCGAGCCGATCGGCGCGCCGAGCGGCATCACCGCCGCGGCGCCGGCGTCTTCCAGCTTGCGGCACACCACCGGATCGTCGTTGGTGTAGGGCAGCACGACGAATCCTTCCTTCACCAGCACGCGCGTCGCCTCGACCAGGGCGGCGGTGTCCGGAAAGAGCGTCTTCTCGTCGCCGATCACTTCGAGCTTCACCCAGTGCGACATCCCGGCCTCACGGCCCAGGCGCGCGGTGCGGATGGCTTCGTCCGCGGTGTAGCACGCGGCGGTGTTCGGCAGCAGGAAGATGGCGTCGGTGTCGATGTAGTCCAGCAGCGATTCGGTCTGCCGGGTGATGTCCACGCGCCGGACGGCCACGGTCGCCATGTCGGCGCCGGAGGCCTGGTGCGCGGCCCGCATCACGGCATGCGAAGGATATTTGCCCGTGCCGACGATGAGGCGCGAGCGGAACTCGCGGCCGGCAATCACGAACGGGTCGGTCATGAAGGAATTCTACCCCCCGCCGACGAAGTTGACGATCTCGATCACGTCGCCGGAGGCGAGGGCGGTGTCGTCGTACTTCGCGCGTTTGACCACGGCCTCGTTCACTTCCACCGCCACGCGCCGCGCATCGATGTCGAGGTGCGCGAGCAGGGTGGAGACGGTGAGCGGGGCCGGGACGTCGCGGGGTTCGCCGTTGAGGATGACGTTCATGACAGGATCTCCTGTCAGCGTACCGGCCGGATCCGGCGGGGTCAAGCCGGAGGCGGGAATCTGGCATGAGCGTTAGATTATGTCCACGGCGCCGATGCATCTATCCGGCATATTTGAACGGACGTTCGAAGCCCTATAATCAAGGTGATCATGTCTCCTCAGACCTCCGCGTCCGATCCGCTTGGTGTGCTCCGGGTTCACGTTTGCCGATCTGCACGAGCCGAAACGGCTGCGCGACCTGTACGACGCGTTCACCGCCGAGGTGAACCGCACCGAGCCGGATCTCTGGCAGCAGTGGACGCAGTACCGCGAGGTGCCGGAGTCGCTCGGGCCCGTCGCGAAGAGCAACCTCATCGTCCAGATGGCGCCGCACGTCAGCCGCTTCATGTCGCGGCTGTTCGGCGTCGGCGCCGAGGCCGAGGCGCTGGTCGCCGCCACCGCGGCCTACGACGACCTGTTCCGCTTCAAGATCGATTTCGTGCGCCGCCGCGCCCTGCCGCTGCTGAAGGGCGGCGCGCACGTCATGGCCACCGCCGAGGACCACGCCTACGTCGCCAGCCTGGTGGGCGGCACGCTGGCGGCCGCGTCGGCGATCCCCGGCACGCCGGAAGCCGAGCTCGCCATCGCCCGCGCCGGCTGCGCGCTGCTGGATCGCGACGAGGCCGCCCGTGCCTCGGGCAGCGAGGACGAGAAGGCGGCCGTCGCCGCGCAGATCGACGTCGCTGAAGCGGTGGGCGGCGGCCCATGTGCATCACCCCGTCTATCGCGACTGGGTGGTCTTCCGCTTCCCCGAGACGCTGGACGCCGACCACCTGGTCCAGATTCAGCGACGCGACCCGGCGCTGCCCGAGACTGATCACCGGGCCCGACGGCAGGCTGCGCCGGCGCCAGGGCTTCGTGCTCACCGACCCGCGCTTCTCCGATCGCGAAGTGCTGAGCGAGATCCACTACTGCGTGCTGTGTCACGAGCGCGACAAGGACTCGTGCAGCAAGGGCATCCGCGACAAGTCGGGCCAGGTCGCCGAGAACGCGCTGGGCATCCCGCTGCCCGGCTGCCCGCTCGACGAGAAGATCTCCGAGATGCACCTGGCGCGGAAGCGTGGTGACGCCATCGGCGCGCTCGCCATCGTCATCATCGACAACCCGATGTGCCCCGGCACCGGCCACCGCATCTGCAACGACTGCATGAAGGCCTGCATCTACCAGAAGCAGGAGCCGGTCAACATCCCGCAGGCGGAGACCGGCGTCCTCACCGACGTGCTCGAGATGCCGTACGGCGTGGAGATGTACGGCCTGCTCACGCGCTGGAACCCGCTCAACATTCAGCGGCCCTACGCGCTGCCCTACAACGGCCGCAACGTGCTGGTGGTCGGCCTCGGCCCGGCCGGCTACACGCTGGCGCACTACCTGCTGAACGAAGGCTTCGGCGTGGTCGCCATCGACGGCCTGAAGATCGAGCCGCTGGCCGACGACATCAGCGGCGCGCACGGTCATGCGCCGCGGCCGGTGCGCAGCTGGAGCGAGATCTACAGCCCGCTCGACGAGCGCGTGCTCGAGGGCTTCGGCGGCGTCTCGGAGTACGGCATCACCGTCCGCTGGGACAAGAACTTCCTGACGCTGATCCACCTGACGCTGGCGCGGCGGCAGAAGCTGAAGATCTACGGCGGCGTGCGCTTCGGCGGCTCGCTGCCGATCGAGGAGGCGTGGGAGCGCGGCATCGATCACGTCGCCATCGCCGCCGGCGCCGGCCGGCCGACGATCATCGACATCAAGAACAACCTGATTCGCGGCATCCGCAAGGCCAGCGACTTCCTGATGGCGCTGCAGCTGACCGGCGCCTTCAAGAGCGACGCGCTGTCGAACCTGCAGGTGCGCCTGCCGGCGGTGGTCATCGGCGGCGGCCTGACCGGCGTCGATACGGCCACCGAGCTGATGGCCTACTACCCGATCCAGGTGGAGAAGACGCTCGACCCGCTACGAGGCGCTGTCGAAGGAGCTGGGCGAGGCGCGCGTGCGCGGGATGATGGACGTCGAAGAGCAGGGCATCCTCGACGAGTTCCTGGAGCACGGCCGCGCGGTGCGCGCCGAACGCGCGCGGGCCAGGGCGGCGGGCGAGGCGCCGGACTTCATCACCCTGATCCGCGGCTGGGGCGGCGTCACGCTGGCCTATCGCAAGCGCCTGCAGGATGCGCCGGCCTATCGCCTCAATCACGAGGAAGTGACCAAGGCGTTCGAGGAAGGCATTGCCTTCGCCGAGAACATGTCGCCCGTGGAAGCCATTCCGGACGACTTCGGCCACGTCACGGCGATGGCCTTCACGCACCCGACGCCCGAGGGCGAGGCCCGCATCGAACTGCCCGCCCGCACCGTGCTGGTGGCCGCCGGCACCGCGCCCAACATCACCTACGAGAAGGAGCACCCGGGCACGTTCAAGCTCGATGGCCGGCAGCGCTTCTTCCAGGGCTTCCGCGCGGCGAAGCAGGCGGACGGCAGCTTCGTGCTGGAGCCGGACGCCGAACGGCTTCTTCACCTCGCACAACACCGACGGCAAGTTCGTCACCTACTACGGCGACAACCACCCGCGCTACAACGGCAACGTCGTCAAGGCGATGTCGTCGGCCAAGCACGGCTACTCGCACGTGGTCGCGCTGTTCGCGGACGAGATCACGGCGCTCGATCCGGCGGCGCAGCCGGCCCGCGAGGCCGCGTGGCATCAGCTGGTCACGCGCTTCGACGACGAGCTGCTGGCGCGCGTGGAGCGCGTGGTCCGCCTCACGCCGACCATCGTCGAGGTCATCGTCAGGGCGCCCGCGGCGGCGCGGCACTTCCATCCCGGGCAGTTCTATCGCCTGCAGAACTTCGAGCGGCGGAGCCCGCACCTGCACGTGGACGATCACGTCGCGGCGATGCTGATGGAAGGCATCGCGCTGACCGGGCGCGTGGGTGGACCGCGAGCAGGGCCTGCTGTCGCTGATCACGCTCGAGATGGGTGTGTCGAGCCGGCTGTGCGCCTACCTGCGCCCTGGCGAGCCGGTCGTGGTGATGGGCCCCACCGGCACGCCCACCGAGATTCCCGAAGGCTCGGCGGTGCTGCTGGCCGGCGGCGGCCTCGGCAACGCGGTGCTGTTCTCGATTGCCAAGGCGCTCAAGGCACAGGGCAACCGCGTGATCTACTTCGCCGGCTACAAGAACGGCGCCGACCTGTTCAAGCGCGAGGACATCGAGTCGTCCACCGACCAGGTGATCTGGGCCACCGACACCGGCAACGAGATCGTGCCCGTCGCGGCCGCAGGACACGCACTTCCGCGGCAACATCGTCCAGGCGATGGTGGCGTACGCGGAAGGCAGGCTCGGTGACATCGCCGTGCCGCTGAAGGACGTCACGCGCATCATCGCGATCGGCTCCGACCGCATGATGAACGCGGTGCGCCTGGCGCGTCACGGCGTGCTGCAGCCGTATCTCAATCCGAATCACGTCGGCATCGGCAGCATCAACTCGCCGATGCAGTGCATGATGAAGGAAGTGTGCGCGCAGTGCCTGCAGCGCCACGTCGACCCCGCCACCGGCCGCGAGGAGTTCATCTTCTCCTGCTACAACCAGGATCAGGAGCTGGACCGCGTCGACTTCGCGAACCTCCAGGCCCGGCTGCGGCAGAACAGCGTGCAGGAGAAGCTGTCGAACCTGTGGTTCGAGCACATCCTCGACCAGGCGGACAAGGAACTGGCGCACGTCTGAGGCTGGGAGTCTTGGGGCTTGGGGCTTGAGGTCTTGAGGCTTGCAGGCTGGTCTGCCGTCTGCCGTCTGCCGGATCACCGGATACCGGACACCGGGTACCGGTTTCCCGGCCATAATTGCGTCGGGTTCCCGTCATGCTCGCCACCGGCACCAAGATCGACGATCGCTACGAAATCCTGGCCCCGCTCGGCGCCGGCGGGATGGGGCAGGTGTATCGCGCCCGGCGCGTGCGCCTGGGCGATGAAGTGGCGCTGAAGGTGATGCAGTCCGCCAACGAGGCGCCACTCGAACTCCACGAGCGCTTCCTCCGCGAGAGCCGCGCCTGCGCCCAGCTCCGCCACCCCGGCATCGTCGGCATCCTCGACTACGGCGTGGACGCGTCGCGGCAGCCCTATATGGTGATGGAGCTCTTGAGCGGCCCCAGCCTGGGCGACGAGATTCTGCTCGAGTCGCCGATGCCGCCCACGCGGGTGGCCGGCATCCTGACCGAGGTGGCCTCGGCGCTGCAGATGGCGCACGAGCAGGGCATCACCCATCGCGATCTGAAGCCCGCCAACATCGTGCTGCACCGCTACGGCTCGGGCGAGCGCGCCTACAAGGTGATCGACTTCGGTCTCGCGGTGATCAAGGCGGCCAGCGATGCCACCCGTCTCACCGATCCCAACCTGTTCATCGGCACCATGGCCTATGCCGCGCCGGAGCAGATCCGTGGCGACGAGATCACGGCAGCGGCCGACATCTATGCGATGGGCGTCATCACCTACGAGATGCTGACCGGGGTGCGGCCGTTCGACGCCACCGATCGCTTGACGCTGCTGAACCAGGTGCTGACGGTCCGGCCGGTGAAGCCCACCGAGCGCCACCAGGCGCTGCCGCCCAGCCTTGACGAAGTGGTGCTGCGCGCGCTGGCGAAAGAGCCGGCGGAACGCTGGCCGTCGATGGAGGCGTTTGCCGCGGCGTTCGAGCAGGCGGTGGGCGCGACCCAGCCGCAGACGGTCGCCGCCGACACCGGTCTGCTGGCGCGCTACGAACTCGGCGCACAGCTTGGCCGTGGCCGCCTGGGCAGCCTGGTCTACAAGGGGACGCACCGCGCGCTCGGCATCCCGGTGGCCATCCGGGTGCTGAAGAACGACGATCAGCCCCATTGGGACGTGGTCCGCGCGCGCTTCCTGCTCGAAGGGCGGACGCTGCAGACGTCGCATCCGAGCCTGCTGCAGGTCCGTGACTTCGGCGAGGACGATCGCAGCGTGTTCGTCGTCACCGACTTGATCGAGGGTCCCAGCCTGCGTCAGGCGCTGGCGGAGCAGTCGCCGTTCCCGTGGAGCCGCGTCCAGTTGCTGCTGGACCAGGCCCTCGGCGCCGTGGCCGCGCTCAACCGCCGCGGTGGCTACATCGCGGGCGTGAATCCCGACATGATCCGCCTCACCATCGAGGACGGGCACGAGCGGATCGTGCTGTCCACGGCCGGCATCGCGTCGGTGCAGGACGTGTTGGCGACGATGCGCGAACAGGAGCTGCGCGGGCAGGAGGCGAGCGAGCAGGAGCTGCCCTATGTCGCGCCCGAGGTGCTGATGGGACGCGCGCCCGATCCGCGCGCCGACGTGTTCACGATGGGCGTGCTGGCCTACCAGATGACTACGGGCCGGCTGCCGTATCGGGCGGCGTCGATGCCCGAACTGATTGGGCAGATGCTGCAGACCACGCCCGTGGCGCCGGCCGCGTTGAACGCGGACGTCCCTGCCAGCGTGAGTGACGCCATCCTGAGCGCGGTCAGCGGCAGCGCGGCGGCGCGCGCCGCCTCCGCGCGCGATCTCGCCGACGCCCTGGTGCGGGCTGATGCCAGGTGACTGGTCCGCCTGCCGCTAGGCTTCTCTGGCACTGGCTCGAGGAGTCAAGAGAGCGAACAAGAGCCAACTCAAGCCAAGACCCACTATGGTTGCGCCAATGTCGTGGATGTCGAACACCAGAGCGCTGCCAGTCCGTTGTATGAGCTCCCAGGCGATGAGCCCGACGCCAGCAATGAGCGAAACGAGCGCAAAGGCCTGGCGTGCGGAAGCGTAAGGCGCATCAGGTTTCTGATCTGCCCAAATGCTCAGCAGGACAAAGGGTATGGCCATGGCAGCCGCCAGGTTTGGGAGCACTCCCATCAAGTAAAGGCATATCTCAGAACAGCTGTAGTGCGACTCGCGGCCAAGATGAACGAGGCTGAGGGTACCCAGTGCTCCGAGTCCCACAACACCGTAGCGCGTCGCCAGTTTCATGTGCTACTCCGAGCCATCTCAACGTCGTGCGGCTTAGCCGCGGCGCCGAGCGCTGATTCTCGACGATCAGGGGCCGAAGCGCCAGCACGTCCCGAGCCATTGCCTCCACGCCCTGGTGCGTTGACATCGCGTGGAATCTGCACCATCGTGATCGAGCCGACCATGTCCCAGCTGCCGTTCGACGCGCCCGCTGATCCCCCCTTCAAGGGCGAGACGCTGGTCTTCATTGGCCGGCTGTGGTCGCTCGGCCGGAAGGACGCGCGCGCCACCGTCGAGCAACTGGGCGGGACCTGCGGCGAGGACATCACGCCGCACACGACGTCGGTGGTCGTCGGCGCGGATACCTATCCACAGGGCGTGCCCACCCCCGAGTCCCTCGCGGCCGACAACAGCGTGCATGCGCAGAAGCTGCGGCGCGTGGCGCAGATGAATGCCGAGCGGCCGGACAGCCTGCGCGTGATCAGCGAAGGCGAGTTCTGCCGCGTGGCGGGGCTGCCGGACCTGCAGGATCGGCGGGCGCAGCACTACGGCCAGAAGGACGTGCTGGCGATGTACCCGCTGCTGCGCGAGGATCACCTGCGCTACCTCCAGAAGTGGGGCTTCATCACACCGGTGGTGCGCAACGACGCCGGCACCTGGTACGGCTTCGGCGATCTCACCACGCTGCGGCAGCTGCACACCGCGATGCAGCAGGGCGGCGCCTTCCGCGCCTTGCTGCGGGACATGCAGGCCGCCCGCTCCGGGCAGCTGGCCTTCGACTTCCGGCTCGACGCCCACCAGGCGCGCATCATCGAACTGCGGCCGCGCAGCCGCGCCAGCAACCAGGACGCCGCGCAGCAGATCTCGCCTCGCGGCCAGGTCGAGGCCTCGCTGGCGTCACGAACGGTCGCCCACGGGCCACCCGCGGATCGCGCCCGCAGCACCGCCGAGCAGTACTTCCTGATGGGGTCCCTTCTCGACGATGGCACCGCCGAGCAGACGGAGGAGGCGGCGATGGCTTACCGCCGCGCGCTCGAGCACGACCCCGAGCTGGTGGCCGCCATCATCAACCTCGCCAACATCCGCTACGCGAAGGACGAGCTCGCCGAAGCGCAGGCGCTCTACGAACGGGCCATCGGGCTCGACCCCACCTACTTCGAGGCGTTCTTCAACCTGGGCAACATCCACCACGACCACGGGCGCTACGCCGACGCCGAGGCGTGCTACCGCGAGGCGCTGGGTCTGAACGCCGGCTATGCCGACGCGCACTTCTATCTGGCGGTGACGCTGGAGAAGATGGGCCGTCCGATGGACGCGCGCACGCACTGGCGCGCGTATCAGAGCCTGGCGCCCAGGGGCGAGTGGATTGAACTCGCGCGGGAGTTCTCGGACTGAGAACCGGCAGTCGGCAGTCCGCAACCGGAGTGTCGCTGACCCTCTTCCGCCGTCTGGCGTCCAGGCGACGAGACGTGTTGCCGGTCCCTACCAGCGATAGTCGTCGCGGACCGGCTCGTCTTCGCGTTTGCGCGTGATGCGTTTGGCCTTGTAGTAGGCGCAATCGCCACACCACGAGTCGGCGCTGAAGCCGGCGACGCCGGCCATCGGCAGCACGTCGCGATGGCCGCAGTGCTCGGGCAGGCCGTTATCCGCCGGCTTACGCCAGCGGCAGCTCTGGAACTTCTCGACCGGCGACAGTTCAGACGACATCGAAACCCACCGATTGTTCAACGGAGCGCCAGTTGCGCTCCTCCGCCGGCGAGACCAGCGTCACCGCATGGCCGGAGGCGCCGGAGCGCCCCGTGCGTCCGACGCGGTGGACGTAGGTGTCGGCCGTGTCCGGCACTTCGTAGTTGACGACGTGCGCGATGCCTTCGATGTCGAGGCCGCGCGCCGCGATGTCGGTGGCCACCAGCACCGGGTGCTTCCCGGAGCGGAAGCCTTCGACTGCGGCCATCCGTTCGTGCTGCGAGCGGTCGGCGTGCAGCGCCGCGGCCCGGATGCCGCGGGCCTGCAGATGCCGCGTCACCTTGTCCGCGCCGATCTTCATCCGCACGAACACCAGCACCGGGCCGGTGGCGTCCTGCTTGATGAACCTCGCCAGCCAGTCGATCTTGTCGGGGCCCTCGACGGCGTGCCGTTCGTGACGAATGGTCTTGGCCGCGCCGCGGGTGCCGACCTGCACGAACTTCGGCGCGCGCAGCATCTCGGTGGCCATCCGCAGGATTTCACCGGGCAGCGTGGCCGAGAACAGCAGCGTCTGCCGATCCGGCGGCATCGACGACATGATGCGCTGGACGTCGGGCCAGAAGCCCATGTCCATCATGCGGTCGGCCTCGTCGAGCACCAGCACCTGCACGCGCAGCAGGTCCACGGCGTCGTGCCGCATGTGGTCCATCAGGCGCCCGGGCGTGGCGACGATGATGTCCACGCCGGCCTTGAGCGCGCGCTCCTGCGGGCCCATCTCCACGCCGCCGAAGACGGCGGCGGTGGTGCAGGGCGAGTGATAGGTGAGGCCCGCCAGCGTGTCCTCGATCTGCACGGCCAGCTCGCGCGTCGGCGCGAGAATCAGCGCCCGGGTGTAGGCCTCGCGCGCGGGATCGCCGTAGTGCGGCTGCTCGCGGAGCAGGCGCTGCAGGATGGGGGCGGCGAACGCCAGGGTCTTGCCGGTGCCGGTTTCGGCGCAGGCCACCACGTCGTGTCCGGCCAGCGCCAGCGGAATGACCGCGCCCTGCACCGGCCGCGTGCCCTCGAACCCGAGATCGGCGAGGCCGGCGGCGCAGGCGCTTGTCCAGGTGCAGCGACGCGAACGGCACCGGGGGCGCCGCGGCGTCCACCGTCTGCCAGTCGAGATTGGGCGGCGGAGCGGTGGGGGGCGGTATCGAGGCAGGCCGGCCGCTGCGCCGCGAACCGCCACCCGACGCGCCCCCGCGGCGCGGGCGTCGTGAAGATGTGGGACGTGAATTCAAGTGCGTGTTTCGAGCTAACGGGCGCGGAAAGTGATGATGCCGCGCTGCGGGGTCGTAAGGTGAGATGCCGACGGTGACGCGGTCACCCGGCACGACCTTGATGCGAAAACGCCGCATCCGCCCGCTCAGCTGGGCCAGCACTTCGTGGCCGGCGTCCACCTGCACGCGGTACAGTCCACCGCTGTGCACGGCAACCACCGTGCCCTGCATGTCAATCAGATCGTCTTTGCTCATTCAGGACTGCTGTCGGCTTTCAGCTATCAGTCAGAGACCCGTCCGCCAGCTGGATGCTGGGAGCTGGAGCTGAGAGCACCGACATTGTGTCACGCTCCGGGCGCCGCATGCAAACGGCGAACCGCTTCCTCCACCTGGCTGGCCAGAGCGGCGTAGTCGTCCCCGCTCAGGCGCATCGGCGCCCCGAACGTCACCGAACAGCGCCCGGGTCGGGCCATCTTCCAGGACGTGTGGAGCACGCCGATCCACGCCTTCGAGCCGGACCGGCACGACGGGAATCTGCAGCCGCGACGCAATCATCCCGATGCCGCCGCGGAACGGCCGGATCTCGCCGGTGTCCGACCGCACCGCCTTCCGGAAAGATCAGCACCGAGAAGCCGTCGCCGGTCACCTCGCCGATGTAGCGCAGCGTCTGCCGGGCGCCGGCCTCGCGTTGCGGCAAGGGGAACGCGTTGAAGAAGAACGCCGCGAGGTAGTAGTTGAGCCGGTTGGTGATGCACCTGCCGCGTCGAGTACTGCTCGGGGAAGAAGTGCGCCTTGAAGAACTCCTTGGCCATGGCCGGCGCCACGCGCGCGCGCCACGCGCCGGGCATCGCCGCCAGGATCACCGGGCACGTCGAGGTGGCTCTGGTGATTCGCCGCGAACACGACCGGCCCCTCGAGGTCCTTCAGGTGCTCGAGCCCGCTGACGCGAACCCACGCGAAGATGCGTGCGATCGGCAGGATCCAGGTGGCCAGGCTGGCGCGGCGGATCCAGCCCGACCGCGCGCGTGCGGTTCCACCGCGGGAAGTCCACCGGCTCGTCGACGGCGGCCTCGGCCGGGCCCGCCTCGAGCAATGTCTTCAACTCGTCGAGCGTGCGCGCGCCGGCGAACTTCGTCTCGTCGATGCGGGTCTGGAACTTGTCCTCGAGCGCGACCATCAGCTCCACGCGCTCGAGCGAGCTGAGACCGAGCGCCTCGAGCGTGGTCTCGCCGCGATACGGCGCGTCCCGCGGCGAAGCGCGCGAGCACGGACTGCAGGCCATCGCCGCTGACCGGCGCGGCTTCGGCGTGCCGCCCGCGTCCACCCACTGACGGATCGCCGCGCGCTTCAGCTTGCGGGTGCCTTCGGTGCGCGGCAGCGGGCCCGTGGTCCACAGCGACACGCCGCGCACGCGCTGGTGATCCGCCAGCCGCGCGTTGGCGGCGCGCGACCACCGCGGCCGGATCGACGCCGGGCTCCAGCACCAGCACCGCGTGAACGCGCTCCTCGATGCGGCCCGCCTCGCGATGCCCGACCACCGCCGACTCCACCACGCCCGCCACCGCCTCCAGCTCCCGCTCCACGTCGTCGGGATAGACGTTGAGGCCTTCCGGCGTGACGATCATCTCCTTCTTGCGGCCGCGAATGAACAGCCGCCCCTGCGCATCGAGCTCGCCGATGTCGCCGGTGTGCAGCCAGCCCTCAGGGTCCCGCAGCCGCCCCTCCTGCTGCGGCGTCCCGGTTGCCGGTTGCCGGTTGCCGGAGGCCGGTTCGTAATACCCCTCCGTCACGTTCTCGCCGCGCACGAGGATCTCGCCGTCCTCGGCGATCTTCACTTCCACGCCGCCGACCGGCGTGCCCACCGATCCGGTGTTGGTCTTGAACGGGTGATTCAGCGTGACGATCGGCGCGGTTTCGGTGAGGCCGTAGCCCTGGATGACGACGAAGCCCAGGCGCTTCCAGAACTCCTCGAGCTCGGGGCCGAGCGGCGCGGCGCCGACGACGAACGCCCAGAACTTCATGCCGAAGCGCGCGGTGAATCGACCGGTAGCGCCACCAGCGCGCGGGAATCGACAGGCCCTTCGGCGGATCCGCCGCGTTGGCGTCCATCCGCACCACGTGCTCGCGCAGCACGTCCAGGATCTTCGGCACGCAGACGATGACCGACACGCGCCACTCGCGC
Organism: uncultured Acidobacteriota bacterium; assembly: GCA_963721715.1. Taxonomy (GTDB): domain Bacteria; phylum Acidobacteriota; class Vicinamibacteria; order Vicinamibacterales; family UBA2999; genus VFZN01. Next base: position 1,272,325 of record CAVRKI010000002.1, read on the forward strand.
ACGCGCGTGACGATGTCGTGCGGGTTGAAGCTGCGCATGAAGACGACCGTGCCGTCGACGAGCGGCGGGATGTTGGTCGCCATCGACTGCCCGAACAGGTGGCTCAACGGCAGCAGGTTGAGGAAGCGCAGCGGCAGGAACGGGCGGGCGTACGGCTTGTACTTCGCGACCTCGGTGGCGACCGGCACCAGGTTCGCGAGCAGGTTCTTGTGACGCACCACCACGCCCTTGGGCTCGGCCGTGGCGCCGGAGGTGAAGACGATCTGCGCGATGTCGTCGCGGGTGATGGCGAGCGCCGGCAGGGGGCCGTCGGCCTTCCAGTCGAAGTCCGCGAACGACCACAGCGGGACACCGGGGCTGAAGTCCGCAACCGGGGCGCCGGCGGCATGGGGATGGGCCGCCTCGTGTTCCACTTCGGCGCCGGCCAGCGCGACCCTGGCCTTGACGATCCCCGCGACCTTGCGGGCGAAGGCGGCCGACGACCGGTAGTCGATCGGCACGACCACGACGCCGGCGATGACCGCGCCCCAGTAGCACGCCAGCCACTCGGCGCAGTTCTCGCCCCACAGCAGGACCGTGTCGCCACGCTGGACGCCCGCGGCCGCCAGCCGCGCGGCAAAGCCGCGGGCCGCGGCGGTGACCTGCGCGTAGGAGAAGCGCCGCACCCGGTAGCCGTCATCGTGAATGACGAACTCGCCGCGCCGCCCTTCCAGCGAGCGGAACACATCGATCAGCGTGGTCAAAGCACGTTTAGTATCATCTGTCCCACGTGGATACGTCACGGCTTCCGCCCGCCCTGGTGGTCGGCGCCCACTACGATACGTTCCTGCAGCGTGCGCTGCGGCGGTTCTTCGAGCGTGCGACGCTCGAATCCGAGGCCGTGCCCTCGCCCTCGTCCGACGGCCGGCTGGCGATCGAGCCGACCGGCGATCCCGGGGCGCTGGTGGTGCGCTGGTTCGGCAACCGCTATGTGCTGCGCGTGCCGCGCTCGCGCCCGTTCACCGAGAACGAGGTGCGGTTCGCGCGCGCCATCGGCCTGGTGTTGTCCGCGCGCTTTCACGCCATCCTCAAGCCGCAGGCGATGATCGAGCAGGGCGGGCTGTTCCGCGGCGCCATCGAGGATCGCTACGTCGGCGCGTTCTTCGACCCGGCCGTCTATGCCCCGGGGCCGATGGTCGCGGCGCCGGATCGCGTCGCCGAGGTGATCGAAATCCTGCGCGTGGCGGCGCTCTCCACCTACGAGAATCATCCGATTTCCACCGGAGTGCTGCTGCTCGGCACCGACGAGGATCCCGTTGCCGCGGAAGGCGCCGGGACGATGGGGCCGCAGTACACTGGCGCGCTGACGTCGATCAAGAGCTTCTTCCGCCTGGCGGATGGGGTGCGCACGGTGTTCCTGGTGGCCCGCGACGGACGCCTGCTGGACATCGTCGACATGGACCGCTGGGCCACCGCGGCGGCGGGCGCCGACCCGTTGGCGGTGCCCTGCGCCGAAGCGTACAACCCGCACGCCCGGGCCACGCTGTCGGGCGGGCATGTGGCGGTGGTGCTGAGCCCGCAGCGCGAGATCAAGGTCTTCGCCAGGGGTGAACAGGCGTTCGCCTTCAGGAACGCCGACTGGCACCTGCTGGACCTGACCGCGAAGTACCAGATGTGGGAGGCGGCGGTCGGGGCGCAGTCGCTGGCGCGGCGGTTGTTCCAGACCGCGCTGGATCTGTCGGACGCCCGTCAGGGGGCGCTGTTCGTCGTGCTCCGTCGCCCGCTCGAAACCCTGGGCGAGCTGGTGACGGTCGAGGACCGGCTGGACGTCGAGCCGGTGGGCGAGGTGCAGGATCCGGATACGCCGTCGCGGCGTCACCTGCTGCACGTGCTGGCGGGCCGCACCGTGACCGACCTCGATGCCACGGTCCTGGCCGCGCTGGCCACGCTCGACGGCGCCATGGTCTGCGACCCGTCGGGCCAGCTGCTGGCGGTGGGCGCCATTCTGCGCCATCCCCTGGCCGCACAGGGCGATGGGAGCGGCGTAGCCGAGGGCGCGCGGACGACGGCCGCGATCGCGGCCAGCCGGTTTGGTCCGGTGCTCAAAGTGAGCGAGGATGGGCTGATCACGTGTTTCGATAGCGGCCGCGTCTGGGATATCTGACGCGGGGCTCTGGCTTGAAAGGCATTCATGTCGTTGCGAGTGTTCTTGACGGGCGGGACGGGCTATGTCGGTTCAGCGGTGCTCGAAGCGGCCATCCGCGCGGGGCATCAGGTGACCGCGATTGCGCGCGATCCGGAGAAGGTTGAAGCCCTGACCACGCGCGGTGCCACCGGCCTGCTGGCCGCGCTGGACACGCCGAAGCGCTACATGGAGGCAGTGCTCGAATCCGATGTGGTGATGCACACGGCGCTCGAGGACTCGCCCCGCGGCGCCGCAGCTCGATCGCCAGTTCCTCGATCAGGTGCTTGCCGGCGATCAGCGAGACCGGTTCGGCCAAGATCTTCGTCTACACCTCGGGGATCTGGGTGCTGGGTCCCGCGCCGGAGCCGTTGGACGAGAGCGCGCCGCTGTCGCCGATGGAGATCTCGGCGTGGCGCGTGCCGCACGAGAGGCTGGTGACGGACGCCACGACGATGAGCCTGCGGACGATCATCGTCCGTCCTGGAGTGGTGTACGGCGGGCATCGCGGCATCGTCTCCGACCTGCTGAAGAACGCACTGAACGGCCTGGTGCGGGTGATCGGGCCGGGCACGAATCACTGGCCCTGTGTCTACGACCGCGACCTGGGCGAGCTCTACGTGCGGCTGGCGGAGAGCGCCGAGGCCTCCGGCGTCTACTTCGCGAACGACGAAGCCGACGAGACGGTCAACGACATCGTCGAGGCGGTGGCCAATCACCTGTCGCAGCGGCCCGACGTCCGGCACGTGCCGATTGAAGAGGCGCGGACGAAGATGGGACCGTACGCCGACGCGTTGGCGCTCGATCAGAAGGTGCGGAGCGGACGGGCCCGGTCGCTGGGGTGGAACCCGTCGCTGCGCAGCGTGTCGGGGAACGTCGCCCGTCTGCTCGAAGAGTTCCGGAACGCGAGGCAGTAGAGGCCTCGGCGCTTCGCACCTCGGTGGGCCGGCGCTCCGCGCCGGTAGGCCTGGCGCTTCGCGCCACGGTAGGCCGGCGCTCCGCGCCGGTAGGATTGGGGGCCTCGCCGCTTCGCGGCTTCGGTGGGCGGGCGCTTCGCGCCCGTAGGAAGGCCTCTGCGGACCAGCGGCCTCTCTGTCCTACGCGCCGCACCGTCGCGTTCACCCGGCGGCGCGCCCATCCGTCCTACGCGGAGCGCCCATCCCCTCCCTGCTATGCTTTCGCTATGCGACTCCCAGCCGCGCTCCTCACCTCGTTGCTCATCGTCTCGTGCGCGCCGGCACCGCCTCCGCCGGCGGCCGCTCCGCCCGCCGGGCCGGCGGAGAACGAGATCAACGCCACCTCGCTGACGGCGCACATCCGGATGCTGTCGTCGGACCTCTTCGAGGGACGTGCGCCGTCGACGCGTGGCGGCCGGCTGGCGGAGGAGTACCTGGCCACCCAGATGGCCGCGCTCGGGTTGCAGCCCGCCGGCGATAACGGCACCTTCTTCCAGCAGGTGCCGATTGTCGAGGCGACCGTGGAGCGGACGTTCGCGTTGAGCGTGCCGGGTGCCACCTATCGCTACTTCCAGGACGTGGTCGCGTTCTCGGGCGTCGAGAGCGCGCGCGTGCAGGTGCAGGGCGACGTGGTGTTCGTCGGCTACGGCGTCAACGCGCCGGAGCTGAAGTGGAACGACTATGCCGGCGCCGACGTCAAGGGCAAGTGGGTGATGATCATGGTGAACGATCCGCCCGCGCCCGCGGACGAGCCGACGCTGTTCGGCGGCCCCGCGCTCACCTACTACGGACGTTGGACCTACAAATACGAGGAGGCGGCGCGGCAAGGCGCGGCCGGGGCGCTGCTCATCCACACCGATGAATCGGCGACCTACCCATGGCAGGTGGTCCAGACCTCGTGGAGCGGCACGCAGTACGCGCTGCCGCCGGAAGCCGGATCGCCGGCGCTCGGGATCAAGGCCTGGATGACCGAGAGCGCCGCGCGCGACCTCGCCAAGCGCGGCGGCAAGGACCTCGACGCGCTGCGCAAGTCGGCATCGGTGCGCGGGTTCAAGGCGGTGAACCTTGGCATTCGCGCGGCAGCGACCCTGCAGCAGCGCTCGGCCCGCAAGACCGCCTCGAACGTTGTCGCCAAGTTGCCCGGGACCAACGATCAGCAGGCCATCGTGTTCACCTCCCACTGGGATCACTTCGGCATCCGCGAACCGCAGCCCGGTGACGCCAGGGACGCGGATCGCATCTTCAACGGCGCGTATGACAACGCGTCTGGGTGTGCCGGCCTGATCGAACTGGCCCGGGCGATGGCGCGCGCGCCGCAGAAGCCCGCCCGAGCGATGCTGTTCGTCTTCGTCACCGCGGAGGAGTCGGGGCTCTTGGGCTCCGAGTACTTCGTGTCGCATCCGCCGCTGCCGCCCGCGCAAATTGCCGCCAACCTCAACGTCGATGGCCTGAACTACCTGGGGCCGACGAGGGACATGGTGCAACTCGGCTCGGATCGCTCAACGCTGGGGCCGCTGCTCGAGGCCATCCTGAAGGAACGCGGCCGCACGTTGGGACGTGACCTGCATCCCGAGCGCGGCTATTTCTTCCGCTCGGACCACTTCCCGTTCGCCAAGCTCGGCGTGCCGGCGCTCTCCATCTCCGAGCCCAAGGAGTTCACCGGCCCGGACGCCGCGGCGCTGCTGAAGAAGCAGGAAGACTACAACGGCAAGGACTATCACCAGCCGACCGACCAGTACGATCCGTCGTGGGATTTCAGCGGCGCCGTCGACGACCTGAAGGTGCTGGCGCAGTTGGCGTGGCAGATTGCCGCCGCGCCCGAGATGCCGAAGTACAACGACGGCGACCAGTTCGCGAACGCGAGAAAGTAGGACACCCGTGGGACTGGTCACACTGAACGACATCAAGGCCGCTCGCGAGCGCATCGCGCCCGCGGCACGGGTCACGCCACTCTTCGAGGTCCCGTTTCCGCGGCTGACCTCAGCTCCGGGCGCCGGCTCCCGGCTCCTGTCGCCAGACTCCCGGCTGTATCTGAAGGCCGAATCGCTGCAGCCGATGGGCGCGTTCAAGATTCGCGGCGCCTACAACATGATCTCGCAGCTCACGCCCGAGCAGCTGACGCGCGGCGTCGTCACCTACTCCTCCGGCAATCACGGCCAGGCCGTGGCGATGGCGGCGCAACTCCTCGGCGCGCCCGCGGTGATCGTGATGCCGACCACCGCGCCAAAGGTGAAGGTGGAGGGGGCGTTGTCGTACGGCGCCGAGGTGGAATTCGCGGGCACCACGTCCACCGATCGCCACACCCGCGCACTGCAGCTCGCCGCCGAGCGCGGGCTCACGGTGATTCCGCCGTTCGATCACGAGCAGATCATCGCCGGGCAGGGGACCGCCGGCCTGGAGATTCTCGAGCAGTGCCCCGAGGTCGGCGCCATCTACCTGCCGATCGGCGGCGGCGGCCTGCTCTCGGGCGTCGCCGCCGCGGTCAAGCTGTCGAAGCGCTCGGTGCGCATCATCGGCGTCGAGCCGGAAGGCGCGCCGACGATGAAGACCGCGATTGCGGCGGGTGAGCCGGTGTCGCTGCCGAAGACCGGGTCGATTGCCGACGGTCTCCTGACCATCCGTGCCGGCGACGTGACGTTCGCGCACGCGCGCGAGTTCGTGGACGAGTTCGTCACGGTGCCGGACACGGCGATTGCCGAGGCGGTGGCGTGGCTGTTTCGTCATGCGCGCCTCGTCGTCGAGCCGAGCGGTGCGGCGACGACCGCGGCCGTGATGCTCGGGCTGGGCGACACCAAGGGAGCAAAATCCGTGGTCGCGATGGTGAGCGGCGGCAACGTCGCGCCGGAGGCGTTCGCGAAGTACGTCGCGGCGAGCGCCTAGCTCGGCAGCCGGACGCGGGCCGGCGATCCGGAGGAGCTCTGTGGTCGGCGGAGTCAGCTCGGCGCGCCGATCAGCCCGCGCGCGGCGGCCTGCGCTTCCTCGATCGTCGTCACCGCACCATCGAGCTGTTGCTCGTACACCGCCTTCAGGACCTGGCCCATCCGCGGGCCGGGCGTCAGCCCCATCGCCAGCAAGTGGCGCCCCATCAGGATCGGTGAGGGCGGGCGATGCTCCACGCCGAGGGTGCGGGCCCGCTCGATGAACCAGTCCATCGCCGAGCAATCGAAGGTGCCTTTGCGGCCGTGGCAGTCGGCGCGCGCGAACCGCGTCAGCAGCTCCAGGTCCACGCGCTGCGCGAGGCGGCGGAAGGCGCCGTCCTTCAACGTCTGTTGCGCCTTGTGAAACGCGCTCGGCCGCAGGTGTTCGGCGACAATGCCCAGCACCTGCTTGCGGACGTCGATGCCGTCCAGCGTGTTGAGGTTCAGGCGATCCAGGATGCGGGTGGCCGGCTCCACGCCCGCCGCTTCGTGTCCCGGCGACTTCACGCGCCCGTCCACGTGGGTCGTCGTCATCGGCTTGCCGAGATCGTGGCAGACCGCGCCGAGCATGATGATGGCGAGCTGTGGCCGCGCGAGGTCGGCGTTGCGGCGCCGCGCCTCGTCGATCACCATCAGCGTGTGGGTCCAGACGTCGCCCTCGGGATGCCACTCCGGGTCCTGCGGGCAGGTGTAGAGCGGCGTCATCTCGGGCAGGAGCTGCTCGATCACACCCAGCTCGCGGGCGAGGGTGAAGCCGATCGACGGGTGCTCGGCCACCAGCAGCAGCTTCTCGAACTCGCCCCAGATGCGCTCGGCCGGCAAATCGTCCAGCGCAATCGCCCGGCAGATGGCGAACGACCGAGGCTCGAGCGTGAGCCCGAATCGGGCCGCGAACTGCAGCGCGCGCAGCACGCGGAGCGAGTCGTCGGCGAACCGTTCCGCATCGACGACGCGCAGCACGCGGGCGTCGAGATCGGCGCGGCCGTTGAACGGGTCCAGGTAGTCGCCGGTGAGGGGATCCCACGCCACCGCATTGATCGTGAAATCCCGCCGGCGCGCCGCGTCCTCGATCGACATCAACGGGTCGCCCTCGACCGCGAAGCCCTTGTGCCCGCGGCCGACCTTCGACTCCCGCCTCGGCAGCGCCACGTCCACCGCGCCCAGCTTGAAGACGGGAAACGCCTGACCGACAGGCTCGACCCGTCCGAGCTCCTTCAACACCGCCGGCAACTGGTCCTGGGTGATGCCGAAGACCTCCATGTCGAGATCCTTGGATCGCCGGCCCAGCAGTTGATCGCGCACGAAGCCGCCGACGGCCAGCGCCCGTCCGCCGCGCTCGCGAACGTGCCGCGCGATCCGCGCCGCCTCCGCCGCGACACTCGCGGCAGCATTCGTCCCAGCGATGGTCCCCACACCATGAGCTTACACGCTGGCATTCGCTACAATGCCGCCAGAGGCGCTCATGCGAACCGCAATCTTCACGCGCGCCGGTCTGGCGCTCGCGGCCCTCGTCGCCGCCCTCACGTCGTCCTCACCGTCGGCGCAGGCGCCAGTGCCCGCGCAGCCGACGTTCCGGGCCGGCGTCGATCTCATCACCATTGACGTGGTGGTCCTTGACGGCGACAGCCGCCAGGTATCGACGCTCGCGCCCGACGACTTCGCCGTTGAAGTGGACGGCCAGGCGCGCGCTGTCGTCTCGGCGCAATACTTCGCCTCGCGTGAGGCGCTCGTGCCCGGCGCATCCGTTTCGGCGCCGCCATCGGCCGCCTCCGTGACGCCGCCGCGCGGCCCCGGCTCGAATCAGGTCGTCTTTGCCGTGGACGTGGGCGCAACCAGCCCGGACAGCCGTGTGCAGGTGCTCGCCACGGCCAACGCGGTGCTCGATCGCCTGCCGCCCGGCGACCGCGTCGCGACCGTCGCGATTCCGCTCCGGGCGAGAGATCTCGCCTTCACCAGCAACCGCGAGACCACGAAGCAGTTGTTGCAGGGTCTGAACGGCTGGTCGCCGCGGCTCGGACGGCAGCAGGAGTTCAGCATCGTCGAGGCGCAGGGAATGGAGCGGAACGAGCCGATCTGGGAGCGCGTGGTCAGCCGCGTCTGCGCCAATACGGATCCGTTCAACCGCGACGCCTGCCGTTCGAATCTCGAGTCCGATGCGCGGGCGCTCGTGCAGGAGGCCAACAGCCGCGCCGCCAACTCGACATCGGCGCTGGAAGGGTTGCTGCGGGCGCTGGCGCGGGTGGAGGGCCCGAAGACCGTGCTCTACTTCTCCGAGGAGCTGGCGACGGACGGCGCCCGCGTCGAGATGGCCCGCGTGGCGCGTGCCGCCGCCTCGGCCCGCACGCAGATTCACGTCATGCACCCGCAGCCGCCGACCTCGGACGCGGGCTACACCTCGATTCGCTATGAAGCGCAGAAGGAACGGCAGCGGCAGATCGAGGGATTGGAAATCGTCGCGGACTGGACCGGGGGCGATGTCTTCGAGCTGGGGCCCGAGCGGGAGGTGGCGGCGCGCCTGATCGCGGAGCTGGCCGGGCGCTACCTGCTGCTGGTGGAGACCGGCCCTGGCGATCGCGACGGCAAGCCGCACCAGATCAAGGTTCGGGTGCCGAACCACCGCGTCACCGTGCGCGCCCGCCGCGAGTTCGTCACCGATAACGTACGCACCTTGGCCACACCGTCCGTGACGCTGCCGGACCCGGCCATCGGCGTCCCCGCAATCTCGACGATGGGTTCGTCCGGTCCGGTCATGGCGCCGCCGGTGGTGACGACCGCGGCCCCGGCCGTGCCCGAAGCCAGCGCGGCGCCCCTCACGCCCGCCGCATCCTCAGCGTCCACGCCCGCACGACGCGCGTCGTTTGCGGTGACAATCGAATCCGCTGCACGGGGACCGCAAGTCGGAGTTGACGACCGAGGTGCAACTCGAGCTGACTGCGGCGGTCGCGGCGCGCGGGTTCGTGGTGGCGGAGTCGCCGACCAGCGCCGCCATCCACGTCGAGCTGGCCGGACAGCGCGTCCTGGGCGCGGGCCGCACCGCGCTTCCGAGCCAGAACCGCTTCGGTTCAGACGCCGTGTTCCTCATCCGCGCGACGGTGCGGGCGGGCCGCAACATCACGGAGATCCGCGGACGAAATCAGACCAATCGCGACGTGGTGCGGTCCGCCGCTCACGAGACCGCGCGCCTGCTCGAGCACTGGCTCGGCGAGTCGGAGGCCGACGTCACCGAACCTCTAGCCCGGGTGCAACCGCCGGCGTCAGCCGTGCCGCCACAGGAACTGCTGCCTCGCCTGCGCGCCTACGTCGGCGCCTACGAAGCCACGCTGGCCGGCATCGTCGCCGAAGAGCGCTACGTGCAGACCTACTCGCAGCGCGTCAACCCCTATCCGGCGCCGGCGCGGCTGCTGCGCCGAGACCTGCGTTCCGAGATGGGCTTCGCGTGGTTCCCGACGCCGGGCACCTGGTTTGGCTTCCGCGACGTGCTGGAAGCCGATGGCGCGCCGGTGCGCGACCGTCAGCAGCGGCTGGAGCAGCTCTTCGTCAGCCGCACGTTTCCATCGGCGGAGCAACTCGGCCGCGTGGCGGCGTCGAGCGCGCGGTTCAACATCGGGCCCGCCCGCCGCAACTTCAACGTGCCGACGATGACGCTGCTGGTGGCGAGTCCCGCCAACCAGGGCCGCTTCTCGTTCGAGTTGCGCGGCTACGACGTGGTGAACGGCGCGCGGGTGGCGCTGATCGCATTCTCGGAGACGGGCTCGCCGACCCTGATCACGCGTGACGGCCGCGACTGGCCGAGCCGCGGCATGCTGTGGGTGGAGCCGGAGTCGGGGCGTATCTGGCGCACCGATCTGCAGCTCTCGGATCGCGACATCGAGATGCGCCACACCACGTGGTTCGCGCGCGACGCCCGGCTGAACCAGATGGTGCCGGTCCGCATGCGCGAGATCTACGACTACCTCGAGCGCGCCGACGAATACGTCGAGGCGCTCGCCGACTACACCAACGTACGGCGCTTCAAGGCCGAAGCGGTGGGCGAGCCGATGGTCAGGCAGTAGCCGATTGTGGCAAGCTACGCGGCATGCGCAACCTGATGCTGCTGGCTGTCGTGTTTACTGCGGGCGTGTTCGCGGGGCCTCGTCTCGGCATGGTCGAGGCGCAATCCGGCCCCAAGGTCTACGAGTTGCGGACCTACACCGCGCCGGAAGGCAAGCTCGCCGACCTGCACGCGCGCTTTCGCGACCACACGCTGCGCATCTTCCAGAAGCACGGGATGACCAACGTCATCTACCTGGCGCCGACCGATGCGCCACTCTCAACGAACACGCTCGTCTATCTGCTCGCGCACCAGAGCCGCGAGGCTGCCAAGGCCAGCTGGGACGCCTTCCGTAACGACCCCGAATGGAAGAAGGTGGCCAGCGAGTCGCAGCTGAACGGGCCCATCGTCACCAAGGTGGACTCGGTGTTCCTGCAGGCCACCGACTACTCGCCCCTGAAGTAACGGAAACGGCACGCGTGTGATGGATCCTGTCGTTGACCTGCTGAAGCGCCTGGTCGCCATTGATTCGGTGAACCCGTCGCTGGTGCCAGGCGCCGCCGGCGAGTCCGCCGTGGCCCGCGCGTTGGCCGAGCACCTGCGCGCGATGGGCCTGGCCGTGCACATCCAGGAGGTGGCCGACGGTCGCCCCAACGTGGTGGGCGTGCTGGACGGCCGGGGGCCCGGCCGCTCGCTGATGCTGTGCGGGCACATCGACACCGTCGGCGTGGCCGGCATGACGCGGCCGTTCGACCCCGTCGAGCGCGACGGGCGGGTCTATGGGCGCGGCTCGCAGGACATGAAGAGCGGTGTGGCGGCGATGGTGGACGTGGCGCGGGTGCTGACGCAGGGTGGCGGGCTGGATGCCGGCCAGCTGATTGTGGCGTGCGTGGTGGACGAAGAGCACGCCAGCATCGGCGCGGACGCGCTGGTCACGCGCTGGAAGGCGGACGGGGCCGTGGTCACCGAGCCCACGGACCTGCGAATTGCCGTTGCCCACAAAGGCTTCGAGTGGGTGGAGATTGAAACCGAAGGCATTGCCGCGCACGGCAGCCGCCCGGCGGACGGGCGCGACGCCATCCGCCTGATGGGTCGCGTGCTGACCGAACTGGACCTCCTCGACCGCACCCTGCAATCGCGGGATCCGCACCCGCTGCTCGGCACGGCGTCGCTGCACGCCTCACTCATCCACGGCGGGCGGGAGCTGAGCTCGTACCCGGATCGCTGCCATCTGCAGATGGAGCGCCGCACGATTCCCGGCGAGGCGCCGGGCAGCGCGGCACGCGAAGTCGCCGGCATCCTGACGCGCCTGTCGGCGGCCGACGTCTCGTTCAAGGCCGCCAGCCGGCCGATGTTCGGGCGCTCACCGTACGAGATCGCGGCGGCGCATCCGCTGGTGAAGGCCATGGGGCTCGCGCAGTTCACAGTTCAGGGTTCAAAGTTCAACGCTGGCTCTCGAGGAGCTTTCGGATCGATCGATCCGATCGGAATGAGCTTCTGGACCGACGCGTCAGTGCTGGGCGAGGCCGGCATCCCGTCGCTGCTGTTCGGCCCCACGGGGGCGGGGCTGCACGGGGTGGAGGAGTGGGTGGAAGCCGCGAGTGTGATTGCCTGTCGTGACGCCCTCGTGGCGCTGGCGAAGGGCTGGTGCGGGGGCGCTAACGATTAGTTCACGAGTTCGAAGTTCTGTCGCGCTGCCTGCTCCTGAACTGTGAACTCTCTTCCCTATCGATCCGCCACGATGCCGCGCAGGACGAACGCCACGTTCGCCGGGCGCTCGCCAAGGCGGCGCATGAAGTAGGGGAACCACTGGTTGCCGAACGGCACATAGACGCGCACCCCGTAGCCGTCGGCGACCAGCGACGACTGCAGGTCGCGGCGGATGCCGTAGAGCATCTGGAATTCGAAGCGATCCTTGGCGTAGCCCTTCTGCTCGGCGTAGCGCCTGGTCGCGTCGATCATCGCCGGGTCGTGCGTGGCGATGGCGGGGAAGTGGCCGTGGTCCAGCAGCTCGCGCATCAGCTCGATGAACGCCGCGTCCACCTGCGACTTGTCCTGGAAGGCCACCGTCTTGGGTTCCTTGTAGGCGCCCTTCACCAGGCGGACGCGCACGCCCATTCCGTTCAGGTGCCGCACGTCCTGCGGCGATCGGATCAGGCACGACTGGATCACCGTGCCCAGGCTGCGGTGCCCCTGCTGCCACAGGGTCTCCAGCACCTGCAGCGTGCGATCGGTGTAGGGCGAGTTCTCCATGTCGATGCGCACGAAGAAGCCGTGCCGATCGGCGGGCTCCAGGATGCGCCGCATGTTGTCGACGGCGGTGGCGCGGTCGACGTCGAGACCGAGCTGGGTGAGCTTCAGCGACACGTTCCGCTCGATGCCCGACTGCACGATGGCGTTCAGAATCCGCGTGTACTCCTGGGCGGCGGCGTTGGCTTCATCGAAGCTGGCGACGCTCTCGCCGAGGTAGTCCAGCGTCAGCCGCAGGCCGCGCCCGGGCAGGTCGCCGACCGCGCCGATCGCCTCGTCCACGGTCTCGCCGGCGATGAAGCGGCGGGCGAAGCCCCCTGGGCGCATGCCGTAGCGCGAGGCGAGACGCTTCAGCGTCTCGACCTGCGCCAGTGAATGGAACACGGCCTTCGAAGCGGCGCCAATCATCGAACGACGAACCTCACGCTAATGCGTCGCGCCGGCAGGCGTGATCAGGTGCTGGATGCTGCGGCCGTAGTAGCGCAGGACGTTGCGGTCGCGCACGCGGTAGCGGCCGTCTTCGGTGACGATGATGCCGCGGGTTTCGAGCGGTTCGGTGGCGGTCTCGAGCACTTCGGCCGCCGAGTGCACGGCGAGGTTGGCGCCGGTGGCGGCCAGGGTGTCGAGGATGGCGGTGATGCGATCCGACAACTCGGCGCGGGTGATGTTGGGGCGCATCGCCGCGGCCAGCACGGCCGTCGGCACCACCTTGTAGAGCCGGCCAATCTCGCCCTGCACCAGGTGCGCCAGGTCCAGCACCGAGCGGCGCGATTCCCCGTCATAACCGTCGAGCGAGATCGGCCGCCCGAACGTGACGAAGGCGCGGCTGCGATAACCCACCGCGTAGCGCACCATCTCCGCCAGCTCGCGGCTGAATGCGCGTTGCCGGCGCTTCACCTTCTGGCGCGCCAGCACGTGATCCTCGAGCACGAGATCGTAGGACACCGCCACCGGCACAATCGAGATGCCCGGCAGGTTCGCGCTCAGGCACGCGCTGAACAGGCCGGTCTTCGGGTGCTTCAACTCGCCGCTGTAGCTGCGGCCGCCTTCCGGATAGAAGAACAGGTCGTTGGTGTGCAGCAGCGTCCCGACGTAGGCCTTCAGCGTGATCAGATACGCCGGGTCCTTGGTGTTGCGCCGGATCGGCAGCGCCCCGGTGACGTGCTTGTGAATCAGCCCCAGCGGACCGCCGAACAGGTTGATGCCCGCGGCGATGATCGGCGGGCGGATGCCGGCATCGTCCAGGACCAGCGGCTCGACGAGATAGTCGGTATGGCTGCGGTGGTTGGACGCCCACACCACGCGACCGTTCGCCGTGGCGGTGGTGGCGAACGCGGTGTTCTCGGCGACGCGTTCGATCTTGCGGAGGATCGGGTACAGCGGGTACTCGAGGGCGCGATACAGCTCGTAGCGCTGCGTCGTCCTCAACTCCTCGAGGTACTCGAGAATGCGCGCGCGGGCCTGATCGCCGCTCAGGCCGTGTCCGCCTTCGAGAAACCTGGCGACCTCGTCCCGGTTCAGAACTGCTTCGGTGATGTCATCCATCTGGCGCGAGCACCGATGATAGCCCGAGTGGTGAGCGGCGTCATCCCCGCTCGATGGCCCGGCAGATGGCGTCGGCGAAGGACGTGGTGGTGGCGGTCCCACCCAGATCGGGGGTCACGTGTCCGGATGCCAGCACTTCCCGCAGCGCGGTCATGATGGATTCGGCCTTGGCGTCCTCCTGGAGGTGCTGCAGCATCAGGACGGCGGAGAGCAGCAGGGCTGTCGGGTTGGCGATGTCCCGGCCGGCGATGTCCGGCGCCGTGCCGTGCACCGCCTCGAACACGCCGACGCCGCCCAGCCCCAGGTTGGCGGCGCCGACGACGCCCAGCCCGCCGACCAGGCCGGCGCACAGGTCCGACACGATGTCGCCGTAGAGGTTGGGCAGCAGCAGCACGTCCAGACGCTCGGGGTGCATCACGAGGTGCATGCAGGCCGCGTCCACGATCAGGTCCTTGAACTCCACGTCGGGGTAGCGCGCCGCCACCGTCCGGCAGCTCTCGAGGAAGAGGCCGTCGCCCAGCTTCATGATGTTGGCCTTGTGGATGGCCGTCACCGTCTTGCGCTTGTGCCGCCGCGCGTATTCGAAGGCAAACGCCGCGATGCGCTCCGAGGCCACCGCCGTGATGATCTTCAGGCTCTCCACCACACCCGGCACGACCACGTGCTCGAGGCCGGCGTAGAGGTCCTCGGTGTTCTCGCGGACGATGATCAGGTCGACGCCGGCGAAGCGCGACGGCACCGACGGCAGGTTCCACACCGGCCGCAGGTTCGCATAGAGGTCCAGCGCCTTGCGCAGGCCGACGTTGACGCTGGTGAAGCCCTTGCCGACGGGCGTGCCGATCGGCCCCTTCAGCGCCACCTTGTTGCGGGTGACGGAATCGAGGAGCGCCTGTGGCAGCGTCGTGCCGTGTTCCTTCACCGCCCCGGCGCCTGCCGAGAAGGTTTCCCACTCGGGCGTGAAGCCGGTGGCGGCGAGGATGCGCACCACGGCGCGGGTGACTTCGGGTCCGATGCCGTCGCCAGGAATGAGCGTGAGGGTCTGAGACATAGGGGCGTCAGGGAAAGGGATCAGGGAATAAGGGGTCAGGAATCAGGAGTCAGGATCGGCGCCGAGCCTCGAGCCCAAGCCTCAAGACCCAAGCCCCAAGCCTAAGCCCAAGACGTTCCTCACTCCCGCGACTCCCAGAAGATTAGCAGCAGGGCGCCGACGGCGGTGGCGCTCAGCAGCAGGTTCGAGATGCCGTGCAACTGGTAGAACGAGGCCCGGCGGGGGTCGGTGGCGGGGAGCGCGGCGACCGAGCCACCGATTTCGCGCTGCATGGCTTCGACGCGCGGACTGATGCCCAAACCTGAGGCGAGCACCATCAGGAACATCAGCATGATGATCGAGGCGCGAATGCCGTAGGCGACGGGTTTGGGCCCGAGCAGCCGGCGGATGGTGAGGGTGAGGATCATCACCATCGCCGCCGCGTAGAAGATGAGGTGGAGCTTCGCCAGAATGGCGCCAAAGACCTGCCCGGCAAGTACCCGGCCTTCCACGGGATTCCAGGCCTCGAGGACGCTGAAAATCGTGGGGGCCGCCACCAGTCCTGCCACCGCCATCCCCCCCAGCCAGACACCCAGGGCCAGGATGTACAGGTAGCGCAACACGAACATCCCTTCATTATAGGCTCCCGCCTTCGCTCGCCGCTGCCATCATGCGGGCGGGCTCCGGCGCAACCAGCCGCTCTTGCCCCAGCGCTGGGCCGCCTTCGGCGCGGCAAGCCCGCACTGCTCTGATAAACTTTGGCGTTCTGTTCCCATCCCTGGAGGGTTTCCGGTTGGCTGTTGACGCATCGCTGCTCCCGAATCTCAGAAACATCGCCACCCGGCTCCGCATCGAGTCCATCCGCGCCACCACGGCCTCCGCCAGTGGCCACCCGACCACGTGCATGTCGGCGGCGGACTTGATGGCGGCGCTGTTCTTCGCCGAGATGCGCTTCGACCCCGCCGACCCGCAGCATCCGCTGGCCGATCGCCTGGTGATGTCGAAGGGGCACGCGGCGCCGTTGCTGTACGCGATGTGGTCGGAGGCGGGCTTCATCCCGCGCGAGCAGCTCACCGACCTGCGGCTGTTCACCTCGGATCTCGAAGGCCACCCCACGCCGCGGCTGCCGTTCGTCGACGTCGCCACCGGGTCGCTTGGCCAGGGCCTGTGCGCGGCGATTGGCACCGCGCTGAATGCCCGCCGCATCGGCTCGGACTATCGCACCTACTGCCTGATGGGCGACGGCGAGACGGCGGAAGGCTCGGTGTGGGAGGCCGCATCGGTGGCGCACCTCCACAAGCTGGATGGGCTCTGCGCGATCGTGGACATCAACGCGCTGGGGCAGAGCCGCGCGACCGAACTCGGGCACGACATGGAGACGTATCGTGCCCGCTGGCAGGCGTTCGGCTGGCACGCCATCGTCATCGACGGTCACGACATGGCCCAGATCGTCGCGGCCTATGCCGAGGCGCGGGACACCAAGGGCCGGCCGACCGTCATCCTTGCGCGCACGCTGAAGGGACAGGGCCTGGCGCTGACCGCGGGCAAGCCCAACTGGCATGGCAAGGCGCTCAGCGCCGAGCAGGCCACCGCGGCCTATGCCGAGCTCGAGGCGCAACTGCAGCCCGAGACCGTGCCGACGCCCGCCATCGCGCCGCCGCCCGCGGCGCCGAAGGCCGAGATTCCTGGGTCGCTGCCGGCGCCGTCCTACCAGCTGGGCGACATGGTCGCCACGCGCGAAGCCTACGGCACCGGCATCGCCCGGCTCGGCTCGGTGGATCCCCGTGTCGTGGCGCTCGACGCCGACGTGAAGAACTCCACCTTCAGCGAGCGCTTCGAAGCGGCCCATCCGGAGCGCTTCTACCAGTGCTTCATCGCCGAGCAGGTGATGGTCGGCGCCTCGATGGGGCTGGCGGCGCGCGGCGCGGTGCCGTTCCCGTCCACCTTCGCGGCGTTCTTCACCCGCGCGGCGGACTTCATCCGCATGGCCGCGATCAGCGGCGTCAACATCAAGCTGGCCGGCTCGCACGCCGGCGTGTCGATCGGCGAGGACGGCCCGTCGCAGATGGCGCTCGAGGATTTCGCGATGACGACGGCGCAGCCCAACTTCACGGTGCTGTATCCGTGCGACGCGGTCAGCACCGAGCAGCTGATCGGCGAGATGGCCAGGCACCACGGGCCGATGTACATGCGCACCTCGCGCCCGAAGACGCCGGTCATCTACAACAACGACGAGACCTTCCCGATTGGCGGGCTGAAGGTGCTGCGCCAGAGCGCGGACGACAAGGCGACCGTGATCGGCGCCGGGGTCACGCTGTTCGAGGCGCTCAAGGCCTACGACGCGCTGAAGGCGGAAGGCATCGCCATTCGCGTGATCGACCTCTACTCGATCCAGCCGATCGACGCGGCGTCGCTGATTGCCGCGGGGCGGCAGACCGGGCGCCTCATCACGGTGGAAGATCACTACCTGGCCGGCGGCATTGGCGACGCGGTGGCGCGCGCGGTGGCGTCCGCGGGCCTCACCGTCACGCACCTCGCGGTGCGCGAGATTCCGCGCAGCGGCAAGCCCGACGAGCTGCGTGGATCACTACGGCATCTCGGCCCGTTCCATCATCGAGGCAGTCCGCTGACCCTTCACGCCGGCGTCAGCACGACCACTGCAGCGAGCTGAGGGGTCAACAGGGAGTTCGCATGTCCGTCGCTCGGAGTACCGCCGGGGTCATCGGTCTCGTGCTGGCCCTGCAGGCCGGCGGCGGTGCGCAGCCGCGCACCCCGGGCGTGCAGGACGCGGCGTGGGCGCCGGACGGCAAGCGCATCGCCGTCTCGTATCTCGATCGCATCTGGACCATGGCGCCGGACGGCCGTCAGCCGCGGGCGCTGTCGACGGCCGACTCCGGATCGGTGGAGCGTGAACCGGCGTGGTCGCCCGATGGCACCCGCCTCGCCTACGCCGCCGCCAGAGGCGACAGCTTCGATATCGTCGTCGCCTCGGTGAGGACCGGCGCGTCGTCGGTGGTGGCGGCGATGGCCGGCGACGAGCGCTGGCCGTCGTGGACGCCCGACGGGCGTCTGGTGTTCGCGCACCGCGCGGCGCCGCCGACTGGCCGTGCGGCCGATGCCAGCCGCCAGTGGGATCTCTACATGGCGCTGCCGGTGGCCGGCTCCGACACCTGGCAGACGCCGGTGCCGCTCACCGACACGACCGACAGCGAAACCTTCCCGCGTGTCTCGCCCGACGGCAAGCGCGTCGCCTTCATCTCGGAGCGCGACGCCGAAGACGACGTCGACATCTGGTGGATGCCGATGCCGTCGGCGAGCGCCAGCAAGCCGGTGCCGCTCGGGGCGCGACCGGCGCCGGGTCGGGACGGCAGCACGGCCTCGATTCCGTCGGTGGACACGAAACCGCCGCGCGTGACGCGCGCGGTGCGCGCCAGAGGCACCGAGGCGTACCTGTCGTGGGCGCCGGACAACGAGCGCCTCGCGTTCTATGCGGTGCGCGAGGGAATCGGCTCGGTGTGGGTGACCACCGTGGAGCCGGCGCGTCCGGAAGGCACCGAGGCCCCCGAGCCGCGGGCCAAGCCGGCGGCTCCGCCGCAGCTGGTCTCCCGCCGGGGCGGCGCCCCGACGTGGTCACCGGATGGCGCCACCATCCTCGTCACCGGGCTGCCGGATCCGCAGCCCGTCTACAACGGCAACCCGCAGCGCAGCGAGGTGGAAGCGCCGCCGATGTTCGCGCTGAACGCCGCCTTCCAGATGTGGCGCGTGGCCGCGCCGCTGCCCGTGCACGACCGCGGCGGTGACATCGCGGTGGACCTGCCCCTGGGGCCCGCTCAGCTCACCTCAACGTTCGATCGCGTGTGGGAGACGCTCCGGGGCCTCTACTACTCCAATGGCGCGTCGCTGGCGTCGTGGACCCGCGCCAGGGACACCTACCGTCCGCGTGCCGCCGCGGCGAAGAGTGACCGCGCGTTCGAAGCGATCGTCGACGAGATGGTGGCCGAGCAGCCGCTGATCAAGCCGGTGGTCAGCTCGAAGGGCGGGATGGTGGTGTCCGGCAATCCGCTGGCGTCCGAAGCCGGGCGACTCGCCTTCGAGAAGGGCGGCAACGTCGTCGACGCAATGATCGCGGTGTCGTTCGCGCTCGGCGTGGTCGAGCCCGAAGCATCGGGCGTCGGCGGCGACGGGTCGGCGGTGCTCTACCTCAAGGGCATGAAGCGCCCGACGGTGATCGAATACAAGGACATGACGCCGATCCGCGCGACGCCCGACAACCCGGCGATCGTGCAGGACGGGCGCATCGTCGCGGACGGTCCGGCGGCGGCAAACATTCCGGGCGTGGTGGCCGGGCTCGATCATCTCTACCGCAATTACGGCAGCGGCAAGGTGACGTGGGAAGACCTGGTGGCGCCGGCGATCACGCTGGCCGACGAGGGCTTCATCCTCGACGAGTCGCTGCCGACGAGCATCGCCGAGGGTCGGCGCTACCTGGAGAAGTGGCCGGAGGCGGCGAAGATCTACCTGCCCGGCGGCAAGGTGCCGCGGCCCGGCGATCGCTTCTTCAACAAGGACTACGCCACGACGCTCCGCGCCATCCAGCGCGGCGGCGCCGATGCGTTCTATCGCGGCGAGATCGCGCGCACGATCGCCGCCGACATGGAGGAGAACGGCGGCATCCTCACCTATGCCGACCTCGCGCAGTATCGTGCGATCGAGCGCGAGCCGGTGGCCGGGCACTACCGCGGCCATACCCTCTACGCGGGCGGCCCGCCGGTGTCCACGGGCATCCAGCTGTTCGAGTCGCTGCACGTGCTCGAGCAGTACACGCCAAAGCCTGGCGCGCGGCTGGTGACCGACGCGGACTACTTCCACTACCTGATCGAAGCCTGGAAGGTCCGCGATCCGCTACGGCGCGTGGCGGACCCGGAGCGCTGGCCCACGGAGTTCGCCGAGCACCTGACGCCCGAGCACGCGAAGATGCTGTTCGCGAAGATCGACCCGGTGAAGGCCTCGCGTTACGAGCGGACTCCGCCGGACGATCCGGCGGGAGGCACGCCGACGGCGCCGACGGTGACCCCGCGCATCTCGACGGGCACCACCTCGTTCGCGGTGGCCGACGCGGAAGGCAACATGATTGCCGTGACGCAGACGCTGAGCACGTGGGGCGGCACGTTCTACGTCTCGAAGGGCCTCGGCTTCCTCTACAACAACCACCTGCGCTCGAACCGCCTCACGCCCGGCGCCTACGGCAGCCTGTTGCCGCTGATGCGGTCGAGCACGGCGAGCGTGCCGACGCTGGTCTTCGAGCGCAAGGCCAACGGCGACGAAGTGCCAAAGCTGGCGGTCGGCTGCGCCGGCAACGCGTGGATCCCGGTGTCGGTCTACAACATCATCACGGGGGTCATCGACGGCGGCCTGGGCGCGCAGCGCGCGATCGAAGCGGCCCGGTTCCTGCCCGGCCGCGATGCCGCCGATCCGCTGGAGAACGGCGAGCGGGTGGAGATCGAAGATCGCTTCCCGCGGACCCTGCTCGACACCTTGACCAGCCGCGGGCATCTATTCCAGAAGATCGGCCGAAAGGGCGAGGTCCGCTACGGCTATGCCGCGGCGATCACCGTTGACGTGGCGAACGGCTCGGTCGAAGGCGGCGCCGAGCCGAGGCGCTCGCACGCCGCGGTCGCGGCGGAGCGGCGCTGAGACGGGCTTGGGGCTCGGGTCCTGGGTCCCGAGTCTATAGTTCACACGGTCGCAACATAAGTTCGCAAGATTCCTCGGTCACCAGGTCAGTTCACCAGATCATCACCTCACCAGATCACAAGGTTCAGCCTATGTCTGTCATCGAGCCCGGCAAGAAAGCCCCGGCGTTCTCCCTGAAGGATCAGCACGGCAAGACGCACACCCTGGCGGATTACGCCGGGCGGCCCGTCATCCTCTACTTCTATCCAAAGGACGACACGCCGGGCTGCACCACCGAAGCCTGCGCGTTCCAGGACAACCTGCCGAAGTTCGGCAAGAGCAAGGCGGCGGTCCTGGGCGTGAGCGTGCTGGACGAGAAGAGCAAGGCGAAGTTCGCCGACAAGTACTCGCTGACCTTCCCCCTGCTGGCCGACGCCGACCACGCCGTGATCGACAAGTACGGCGCCTGGCAGGAGAAGTCGATGTACGGCAAGAAGTACATGGGCGTGGCGCGCATCACCTACCTGATCGGCGCCGACGGCAAGGTGGCCAGGCGCTGGGACAGCGTGAAGGTGAAGGAGCACGCGGAGGAAGTGCTGGAGGCGGTGAAGGAACTCTAACCGGCTAGACGGCAACCGGCAGACGATTGCAGGAGCCTTAAGCCCCAAGCCCCAATGCCCGCCCCTGGCCGCGCCGAACTGCGACTGCACGTGCACGGGATGGACTGCGCCGACGAAGCGGCGCTCGTCCGTCACGTGCTGGCAGTGCCCGGCATCCTCGATCTCAAGTTCGATCTCGTCGGCCGCCGCGTGGATGTCTCCTACGATCCGGCCGTGCTGCCCGCCGCGACCATCGTCTCGATGGTCGCGGCGACCGGCCTCGGCGTGCACTCGCACGAGCGCGGCGAGCATGTGCACGACGACCACCACGCGCACGCGCATGCCGGCCACAGTCACGATCGCGTGCACTGGTGGATGGCTGCCAGCGGGCTGCTGATGCTGGCGGGCTGGTTCGCGGATGCCTGGTACGCCGACTCGTGGGTGGAGGCCGTGTTCGGCCACAACCACGCGGAGGCCGGGGCCGACGCGCATCCGTTGCTCTCGACCGCTCTCTACGGCGCGGCCATCGCCGTCGGCCTGCGCCCGGTCGTGCCGCGCGCCTTTGCGTCACTGCGCCATGCCCGGCTCGACATGCACGTGCTGGTCTGCATCTCGGCCATCGGCGCCACGGTCGTCGGCCAATGGGCGGAAGGCGCCGCGGTGGCTTGCCTGTTCGGTGTCGCGCACCTGATGGAATCGTGGAGCATCGAGCGCGCGCGCGTGGCGGTGAGCGAGCTCGTCGGCCACGAGCCCGGTTGGGACGATGACGGGGAGGTGGAGTCGGCGCAGGTGGAGCGCTTCATCGAGCGCTTTGCCGCCGTCTACACGCCGCTCGTCACCGCCAGCGCGCTGACGCTGGTCATCGTGCCGCCGCTGTTCGATGGGCAGTGGGCGACGTGGTTCTATCGCGGCGCTGATCTTCATCGTGCTGGCGTGCCCGTGTGCGCTGGTGATCTCGACGCCGGTCACGGTCGTGGCGGCGGTGACCTCCGCGGCCCGGCGCGGCGTGCTGTTCAAGGGCGGGCTGGCGCTGGAGCGCGCGGCGGCCGATCCGTCCGCCACGCTCACGCGTCGAGACGTGATCCTGATGCCCGGCGCCGACGCGGATGGCGGGCGGTTCGCCGGCGCCCACGCCCGGCGGGCGATGGGCGTCATTCGTCAGAACGTGGCGCTGGCGCTGTTCACGAAGCTGGCATTCCTGGTCTCGGCCGCGATGGGCGCCTCGCCGTTGTGGCTGGCCGTGCTCGCCGACACCGGCGCCACGGTGGCCGTCACGCTGAACGGGCTGCGGTTGCTGCGGGCCCGGTAGTCTGCCCTGGCGGTGCCACCGGGCCGGCCCGTCTCACCTCGGCGCTTTCGACAGGCTCAGCAGGTTCGCGAACAATCGATAGGCGCCGGGCACGCCCGCGGGAAGCTGGCGGAACCACGCGTACGACGTGTAGATGTAACGCCCCTTGCCGATATCCGCGTAGAGCTCGCCGCCGCGGTTCACGTCCTCGTTCGGATCGCCGGCCTCGAGCAGCGGGGTGTACTGCGGATCGAACGTCGAGAACGCATAAAGGTTGCGCTCCTGCACCCAGTCGGCGAAGTCACCGGGCACGATCGCGTTCGGGAACTGGAAGCGTGGATGCGACGGCTGCAGGATGCGGACCGCCGCGGTTTCATCCGTCACCCGCGCGCCGATCACGCCGGGGAATGGCGCCAGCCCGCGCTGGGCGTAGTCGCCCTGCTGGTACTGGACCACCATCGTGCCGCCGCGCTCCATGTACTGGCGCAGCCGCAGCGTGTTGGCGACGAAGTCGGGCCGCGCTTCCGACGCGCGCACGCCGACGACGATGGTGTCGAAGCGGGAGAGGTCGCCGGTCGAGAGCATCTCGCTGTCGATCAGCGTGACCGGCACGCCGAGGCGGCGGATGGCGTCCGGCACCTGATCGCCGCTGCCCATGATGTAGCCCACCGTCACCGGCGCGACCTTCAGGTCGAAGGCGCGGACCCGCGCGAGCGCCGGCGTGTAGAGCCGGTGCGTCTGGATGTGCGGATAGGCGATGGTCTGCAGGTCCTGCGTGTAGCGCGCCGCGCCGACGGTGGCGCGCACGCCGACGTCCACCGTGCCCACCGGGACGGGCGAAGGCGCGTTCAGCGTAAACGACGCGGCGGTGCGCTCACCGGGCTTCAGCGTGAAGGGCGCCTCGGCGGGGGAGGCGGTCCAGCCCGCCGGCGCGGTGAGCGACAAGGTGCCGCTCACGGGCTGACGCGACTGACTCGCGACGCGCACCACCATCGTGCGCTGCTGCGGCGCCGCGCCCGAGGGCACGACCAGCAGGCGCGAGTCGAGGCCGACGGTGAGAGCCGGCACCACTTCGACGTTGCGGCGGATCTCGCCGCGCACGCGGTCCGCGAAGCGATACTCGACGGGCCGCGTCAGTTCGAACGAGACCCCCGCCACCTGCACCGGCAGCGACGCTGTGAGGAGCGGCCCGGCAAAGGGCGCGCCCCTGGGCGATCCGGCCGGCCAGTCGAACAGGTCGCCTTTGCGCGGCTGCGCGAGCCAGTACGGCTGCGTGAGCGGCGCATCGGCCGGCGCCTGCGCGCGGAATGAGGTGGAGGCGGTCGGCGTCTCGCGGAAGAATCTGGCGAACGGATTGTCGGCGTCGTTGTCGTCGGGTCGCGGCGCCTCGGCGATGGTCCATCCCGGCGGAGCGCTGACCGACGGCTTTCCCAGCGTGATGCCGTCCGTCGCGGCGAGGAACGCGCGCACGTCCACGGACACGGCGTCCCCGGGCGTCACGGTCTCGGCATTGGCCAGCGGATCGAGGATGATGCCCGCGGCCGCGGCCAGGGCTTCGACGAAGTCGCGTTCCTTGAACGCGAGCAGGAAGTCGGCCTCGGCGCGCGCGTCTGGCGTCGCGGCGCTGAGGGCCTGTGCCGCCGTGCGAGCGGCCCGCGTGGCCGTGAGGCCTCGCGCCAGTGCCGGAACGATGGTCGCGGGCGTGCGGGCGTCGTATGTCCGCGCGGCGTCCTTCGCCGCGGCGTCCATCGCCGCCAGCTCCGCCTGCAGGGCGCCAGCCGGCAGGCCGGCAAGCGCGGCCAGGCCGGGAAGCGAGGTGTCGATGCCGTCGAACAGGTTGGTTTCGTTGGTGACCGCGCCGCCGGCGCGGTTGTTCACGAGGCGCAGCGCCGACCGCTGCGGACCCAGCAGCTCGATACCGCCCATCTCCTGCGACTTGTGCTGGCTGCGGCCTTCCGACGCCACCTCCGCGTAGGAGCGTCCGATCACCGGGTCGACCTGGCCGGTGGCGATCTGCGTGGTGGGCGGCGCCGCGGGATCGGGGCGGAAGAGCTGTCCCACGTACAGCTTCTTCGCCTGCCACGGGCGCAGGCCTTCTTCCAGTTGTTCGGGGAACTGCGCGGGATCCGCGGCCGCGGCAAAGGCCACCGGCGTGAGCGCGCCGGAGAGCTGATGCTGCCCGTGGCCGTCCGCGGGCGTGCCGCTGAAGCGTGCGGCGACGACCAGCGGGCGATACTGCCGGATGATGCGGACCATGTCGCCCAGCACCTCGCGGCGACCCCACTTCGTGCCGGCTTCTTCGAGCGTCTTCGAGAAGCCGTAGTCCATGGTGCGCGTGAAGAACTGTTCACCGCCATCGAGACGGCGTGCCTGCAGCAGCTCCTCGGTGCGGATGACGCCGAGCGCCTCGAACAGCTCGGTGCCGATGATGTTCTGCCCGCCTTCGCCGCGGTTGAGCGACAGGTACGCGACCCGCGCGTGGTCGGCGCGCGCCAGCGTCGCGATCAGCGCGGAGTCCTCATCGTCGGGATGAGCGCCGGTGTGAAGGGCGCTGGCAGTGGTCTGGAGCCGGCCGAGCAGGAGAGTGAGCCCGGCGGCGCCACGGTTGTAGATGGGACGGACCTGTGCGGTGCCGGCACTGGTCACGATCAGGACGAGCGAGACGATGAGGAGGAATCGGCGCATGTGTGATGGCTCGGAGCCATCGTACCCCACGCCCGCCCGGGAGGACGGGCGTGGGGCGATGAGCGGGCGGAACCATCAGGTGAACGGGTCTATATGGCCGTCACCGTGCTCATGCGCGGTTAGAAGCGGTCCTGCCGACCCGGGCGGCGTTCCTTGCGGTTCTCCATCCGTTGCTTCATCCGCTCCTGCATCTGCGCCCGCAGCTCCTTGGCCTTGGCCTGCTGCTCGGCGGTCAGGATGCTGAAGACCTCCTGATGGACCTTGGCCCGCATCACGGCGGCGTCGGCCTCGACCGCGGCCACCTCACCGCTCTTGGCGCGAATCGCCGCCTCGTCGATCGTGTCGGCGGTCACCAGCGCGTTCACGCCCTCGTGCGCGGTGCGCAGGCGCTCGCCGATCTCGCGGAACTCGGCCTCGCGCGTCTTGGCGATGCCGCGGATCTGCTCGCGCTGTGCGTCGGTCAGTTCCAGGGCGCGAAGGCCGGGGCCGAGCTCGCCCAGAAGGCCCATCGGGCCTCCCATCGGTCCACCCGGTCCGCCGGGTCCACCAGGGCCACCGGGTCCGGGTCCCCTGCGATGCGTACCGGGTTCACCCGGCGGCGGTCCGTCCTGCGCGAAGGTGGTGGCCAGGGCCAGGCCCGACACGGTGAGGATGCTGACAATGGCTGTCGTTCGAAGCATGGTCGTCATGATGGTTCTCCTTGAACTCCCTGCTTTATGAGACGGGATTGTGATGGCGCTGCCGTGGCCCGGCTGTGAAAAATCTGTGGCAGCGCGTCTCGGGCGAGCCGGCGGCCGTCGTATGTAGTACCAATCCATACGTCACACCGTGCTCCCGGCCTCCACATGCCCCACGTACTCATCGTCGAAGACGACGTCCACATCCGCGATTTGATTGCGCTGCACCTCGGCCTGGAGGGGTTGCAGACCTCAGCCGTGGGCGATGGCCGCGAGGCACTCGACCGTGTCACCACGGAGGCCTTCGACCTGGTGCTGCTCGATCTGATGCTGCCGGGCATCGATGGCATCTCCATCTGCCGCGCCCTGCGGCGGTCGGGGCCGAACCAGGATGCGCCAGTGTTGATGTTGACGGCGCGGCGCGAGGAGAGCGACAAGGTCCTGGGCCTGGAGAGCGGCGCCGACGACTACCTCGCGAAGCCGTTCGGCGTGCGCGAGCTGGTGGCGCGTGTGCGCGCGTTGCTGCGCCGGCCGCGGGCATCGCAGATTGCCGCGGCGGTGGCCGCCACGGCGGCGGCTGGGGCCGGGGAGTCGGTGGCCGCGGCCGAGCGGCCCGTCAACGTGCACGGCATCGAGATTGACCCGGCGCGGCGCCGGGTGCGGGTGCGCGGAGAGGAAGTGGAGCTCACGGCTCAGGAGTTCCGGCTGCTGCACCTGCTGGCGTCGCATCCCGGCATCGTCTTCAGCCGCGAGGCGCTGCTGTCCAGGGTGTGGCCGGACCACACCTACGTGACGCCTCGCAGCGTCGATACGCTGGTCAAGCGGCTGCGGCGGCGGGTCGAGGTCGAGCCCGCGGAGCCGACGCTGGTGCTGACCATCTGGGGCAGTGGATACAAGTTCGCCGATGTCTGAACGCCGTTGGTACCGGAGTCTCTACTGGCGCATTGGCCTGGGCTTCATCGTCCTGCTGGCGGCGATGCTGGCGGCGCAGGCGGCGTCCTTCGTGTGGATTGCCGTGCAGACGGAAGGCGGCCAGCCCGAACGAATGGGGCAGGACTTCGCCGATCTGGTCGCCGCGGAGTTCGAGTCGGAACTGGCGAAGGACTCGGTCCATCGACCTCAAGCAGTACGCCACGTCGCGGCTCTCGCAGTTCCATCGCCCGGCGTTCGTGGTGTTTCCGGATGGTGTGGTGATTGGGCCGCCCGGCGTGGACGTGCCGCCCGGTCTGCTGCGCTTTGCCGATTTCAGGGGGCGTGGGCCGAGGCGCGGCGGGGCCTTGGGCGGCCGGCCGCAGAACGACGGTGGTCCGTTGCCCCAGCGTCGCCGGCCTGGCGTTGACGATCCCCAGGGTCAGTTGAACCCGACGCCGGAAAGCGAGCCGCAGCCGGCCCCACGCGAGGGTGACAGGCAACCCGGCGCCCCGGACGACAGCGGCGGCTGCCCCCGGACGACGGGTTCGACCCGCCGCCGCCCGGCCCCGGCGCCCGCCGATGTTCGCGCGCCGCCGCCTCGCCATCGCTCCCGTTCGCGCGCAGGGCCAGACGATGGCGGTGGTGTTCGTGTCGCCGGTGGTGGGCGTGCGCCGCATCACGCAGGAGCTGGGACCGTGGCTGGCGGTGGGCAGCCTGCTGTTGCTGGTGGGCGGCATCGGCGTGGCGGCGTTGCTGGTGTTCCGCCCGGCGCACGCCCAGCTCCGGGCGCTCGAGGAAGCGGCGCGGCGATTCGGCGAAGGCGATCTGCGCGCGCGTGCGCCGGCCACCGGCGGCGACGAGGTGGCGGCCGTGGCGCACGCCTTCAACCGCATGGCGGACGACCTGGGCGCGCGGCAGACGCAGCTGGCGGAAGCCGACCGCGCGCGTCGTCAGTTGCTGGCCGACGTCTCGCACGAGCTGATGACGCCGCTCACGGCGATCCGCGGCTATTCGGAGACGCTCGGCCTGCCGCAGTTCGGGCCGCCGTCCCCGGACGGCCAGCGCTACGTGCGCATCATCCAGGAAGAGGTCGAGCGCATCGAGCGCCTGGTCGGCGATCTGCTGGACCTCGCGCGCTACGAAGCGTCTGGCATGACCCTGGTCACCGAGGACGTGCCGGTCTCCGAGCTGTTCGATCGCGTCGTCGCCCGTCACGAGCAGGCCGCGCGCGAGAAGGGCGTGACGATCGACGTGCGGCTGGCGGATGAGGAGCTGGCCGTGATCGCGGATCCGCGGCGCCTCGAGCAGGCGCTGCAGAACCTCGCATCGAACGCGCTGCGGCACACGCCCCGCGACGGCCGCATTACCGTGGCGGGGGAGGCACGGGATGGCCGCGTGTGGTTGCGGGTGGCCGACACCGGCGGCGGGATTCCGGCCGAGCACCTGCCGCACGTGTTCGACCGGTTCTACAAGGCCGACCCCTCGCGCACCGATACCGGCTCGGGCCTCGGGCTGTCGATCGTCAAGGCGATCGTGGAGCGTCACGGCGGCCGCGTCGCGGTGCGCAGCACGCCGGGACGGGAGACCGTCTTCGAGATCGAGCTGCCGGGCCTGGTTTCTCCTGCGAGCGGCGAGGTCTCGCGATAGCGCCCTTCGCCTCGACGATCAGAAGCGCCATGCCACACCCACCGCTGCGGAGAAGTTGAGAAGCCACGGCGTGAACACACGGGTGATCCGTGCTCCCGGTTCCGAGGGTCGCGTCAAGGTGCCCGGCGGCACCGATGCCTGGGGTCCGCCCACCGCCTGTCCCTGACCTTCCAGCCGCAGCGCGAGGCCGCTCTGTCCCAAGGGAAGTTCCACGCCTCCCAGCAGGTGGAATCCAGGACGCGTCGAGCGAGGGACCGGGCTCAGTTCCGCCGTCCAGTGGTAGAGTCCCACGCCGCCACCGACATACCAACCCGCCGACGAGTTCGTCTGCACGATGGCCGCGACGGTGGCGCGCGTCAGCCCGATGCGTTCTGGTGGCCGCGGCGCCGGAAGCCCCTCGTTGCCCCCGAAGGTCCACTGCGCGCGGCCCACCTCCGCGCGCAGCCGCCAATGGCTCGAAAGCGGCACGTCGCCGTTGACGGAGAGGTCGACGGTCGCGGGATCGTTCAGTGCGTTATCGTCCGTTGTGACCGCCACGCCAACGAGTGCGCCGAGCCCGATTCTGGCGGCGGCGGGATGGCCCGCCGTCCGCGGCCCCGATGCCTGCTGCGCGCCGGCTGGATGGGCGCCCAGCAACAGCAACACGAGCCCTAACGCCGGATGAATTCGGCTGCCCACGTTGTACGGCCCTCGCATTCCACCAGCGTCGCCTCGCCTGTCATGCGGCTGGCCGTGACCGTCACCACTGCGACAGTCGTACCGTGCGCGGTGGTCAGCGGCACGGAACACGGCCGATTCGCAGAAGGCGTGAGATTGAGGCTCCACACGTCTCGATCGGTAAAGGCTGCTGCCGTACCGGAGTAAGTGACCGATGGGTAGGTGGCCGTGAAGGCGCCAAGCAGGAACGCATTAGGCGTCGCCGGCGGCAGCTCGTCCAACGTCAGCGCGATTGTCGCTGACTCGCCAGCCCGGGTCAGCGTGCCCTCCCATCTCGCCCGGGCCCGAGGCGCCCCGGGGCCGGCATTGATGGTTGGCGACGTCGGACTACTGCAGGCGGACGCGGCGACGGCAATTGCCAGCATGCGGCCTCTCCAACTCATGGCTCGTCCTCCGGAGTGGTGCGCAGGGCCCACAGGCCCTGCCTGGAACTGGCGATTGCGATGTCGCCCGTGAGCGCCGGCGGCCAGATGAACCCCTGTTGCCAATCGTTGGTGCGCCAATGAAGATGGCCGGTCACGGCGTCGAGAGCCACCAGAAAGCCGGATACGTACGGCACCACGGTCATCCCTGCTCCCGCCGCCATCGAGAACGACGTGGAGCCCAGTCGCCCTCCGGCAAATCGCCAGATCTCGTGGCCGGCGAGGTTGAGGCCGAGCACGTAGCCGGATGTGGATCCCACCACGATCGTGGAACCGACCACCGCGAGTGCGCGATAGTCCTGTTCGCTGGCGGGAACGATGCTGTCGAGCTCGCCCGCGAGGGCGGGTGCCGTCCACCTGAGTTCGCCACTCCTGCGATCGACTGCCCAGACCCGTCCATCGCCGCTGGCGGCAACAACGACGTCGCCGGCCACAACCGGCCCACCCGTCATGTGCGTCGAGACCGCGCGCCTGGGGAAGTCGAATCGCCACCGCTCCCGTCCGTCTGCGATGTCCAGCGCCACCACGCCGCCACTGCTGGGCGCGGCGTGACGGGTGAACCCAGCGATGACGACACCGTTGTCGACATGCGGCCAGTACACGGTGCTTTCCGCGTCGGGGTCGATCACCGCGATCCACTCTGGCCGGCCGGTCCGCGTGTCGAGGGCGTAGAGGTGGCCGGATGCCGATCCTGCGAACGCCACGTCCTGATGGACGTCGCCAAGGTACGGCCCTGGCGCGTAGCCACTGCGCGGGACGAACGTCCACTGCCGGTGGCCCGTGATCCGATCGATGGCGACGATGTCGTACTCCCCGACCAGCACCGAGCCTGGGGTCAGGGCGAGCGCGTCGCCATACGTGACGCCCTGTTCTCCCGTCTCGACGCGCCATCGCTCGCTGCCGTCGGTGAGCGCCACCTTCAGCAGCTGATGGTCGGCCGTAAGCGCAAACACCTCGTCACCGCCAACGGCCGGCGTACCAATCGTGGCTTGAGCGGTACGCCAAACCGGCCTGGCGGTGGGGTCCTTGGTGGGCGCCTGCTGGGTGAAACCAGCCGCGACGCAGAGCAATAAGAAGACTGCCGCCAGGCCGATTCGCGGTGTCATTACTCGCCTCCGCTCCACCAGATGGGCACGCCCGACGAATCGACGATGACGAGGTGGCCGTCATCGAGAATGCTGGCGTAAGCCCCGGGGAATCCCCAGGTACCCGATGCCCACACCGGCTGGCCGAACGCGTTGTACATCACCAGGTTGCCGTCACCGTGCATCTCCACGTGCCCGGCCGGCTGGCCCGCGGTGTTGGCGGACCACACGGGCCCGCCGCCGCGCTGGTAGATCACGAGGTTGCCATCGGATTGGTAGCGGAGGACGTATGTACCGCTCGGAGATGCCAGCTCACGATCGGGGAGCAACCGCTGCCCCGGGGCCAACGACCACGACCCCGGCCCGCTCGGTGCCGTCGGAGTGGACGACGACCCGCCCGTCCGAAGCTGGACGCGAAGGACGTTGGTGAACACGTCGCGCAGGATGTCCGGCGAGGACGCGATCTCCCGGATGTGCGCGGGACCATAGAAGCCCAGGTTGACGCCGCCCGGGAAGAACTGCGCCGGCGTGGCCACGACGCCATCGTGCGAGGTCGCGCAGCTCGCGTCATTCGTAACCGCCCAGCACCAGGTCTGGTCGAGTTGCCGCAGCTTCGCGGCGGCGTCCTGGAACACGTTGAGCAACGTCTGTGCGGTACTGTTCCAGGGCGGGTAGGTGCGAAGGTGTGCGGCCGCTGCGTCAAAGATGACGATCGCAATTTGAGTTGTCTGCGCCACGGAGTCCTGCCACTCGGGCCGTACCGCGACGGCGATTCCAGCCCTCCAGTAGTCGCGGGCTGCAAACACCAATCCCACACGCTGCGCCACCGCATTGGCCTCGCGTGCCAGATTGGGGGGGCTGTTCAGCTGGCCGAGATACGCCGAGCCTGGATCCATTTGACCAAGCACCGGCACGCCCGTGGCGACGCCCAGGGTCGCTGCGAGTTCGGCAACGCTCATCGACGCGATCGAGGACACGCCACCGAGGTGCGCGGCGACGAATGGCCACATCCACGTGAACTCGTTCGGCGCGCCACCCAGGATGCTGATGAGGAAGTTGACCGACCCGAAAATCTGTTGATTGACGCCCAGCACGTACAGGGCGCGTGAGGCCAGGAGCGCGCCTTCGTGGGGAGTCCCAAGCGTGACGATGCTTCGCAGCGGCCGCCACTTGCTCCACTCGCGCGCGACAATGCCTCCGTTGCTGTGCCCCACCGCAATCGTCGACGCCGGGAGCGCAGCGCCAGCGGCCTGAAGCGTCCGCCCCTGGTTCTCGTACCAGTCGCGCCAGTCCAGGTTTGCGGCGTACGCCGTGATTCGAAGCTGCTGTTCAAGTCGCGTGGCGGTGTCGCGCCAGGCGTCGGCGCTGCTTGCCAGCCCATGAATGAACACCGTGGGCACATCCTGTGCGGCGGCTACGCCCGCGTGCGCCGCGAGGGCCGAGATGAGCGCGATGAGCCGAGCCAGCCGAGGAATCGTCGCCGCGCGGGTCATCGGCCACCGCCCGTCACCACCGTGTACGTGGTCGTCGTCACATTGCGCGGCCCGGACTCGTCGTCTGGATCGGCCAGCGCTTCGTCACGTTGAGACGAGCAATAGAAGCGGCCATCCGGCAGTGCCCCGTAGGACAGCGACGACCGGTGCACCAGCCGGCCCGCGCGCATGGTGTTGATCTCCACCGGCAGGGCGGTATCGGGATCGACCAGCACCTCTTCGAACGTGTCGGCCTCGTTCCGGACGAATCGCTCGCGATCGCCGTGATGGCCGACAGGCGACCCGAACCGCGCGATCAGCGCCTGGCGCCTGGTGGCGCCGGAGCGTTCGAGACCGAGACCGGGCCTGGCGTCCGCTCGCGTTACCCCCCGCGTGAATCCCGCGGCGTCGGCCGGCGCCGCCGCGGTGGTGTCCGCGCCGCCCGCACGGGTGCGGTTGGCCGGAACGACCTTCCCTGCCGGATCGACAACCGTGATGCCGTCCCGATCGTTCATCAACACCGTGAAGCCGGCGCTGGGGTCCTGCAGCGGCCCGCGGCCGGGGAACGGCGGCGTGTTCTGAAACGCGATCTCGGTGGTGGCGCCGCGAGGGCCGCGCCGCTCGGTGACGCGGTAGCGCACCTTCGGCATCCGGGCGACCACGGTGCCGTCCCGGTCCACCGTCGTGCGTTCGACGACGACATCGGCGGAGAAGCCGGTGGAGGTGGCCGGCCTGGTCGCGGGTTGAGCGGCCCGTGCATCTGGCATTCCAGCCAACACGCACACGGAGAACAGGGCAGACGCCGCGAAGCGGCGGAGACGATCGGTCATGGCGAGTCCTTTCGATGGGCCCGGCTCGACCTCCTCGCCCCGGCACCGAGCAGACGCGGTTCGTTGTGCAAGGGAAGTGCCCGTTGGCGCCGACGTATCAACGGGGTGCCGGTCGATCAGATTTCGCGAAAGGTGTGCGGAAATTGCGGAGGGAAGAGCTCGGGCGGGGTGGTTGCCCACCCGGTCGTGGGTAGTTTGTACCGGCGTTGCGGGCCCGAAGGGTAGCCGCTACCCGTTCGTCAGACCGCGACCGGCTCGCGACGTTCGGCGCTCGAGGCGTGCAGCAACCCGGCGAAGATGGCCTGCATCAGCGCGGTTTCGTCGGCCAGCACGTCGAAGATGTCCGGCGCGGTTGAAGCGGAGCGCGGTGCCGTTGGTCGCCGCCACCAGCGTCGCCGCCAGCGGCTTGCCGCTGAGCGCCTGATACATGCCGATCACGTCACCCGAATCCGCGGTCGCGCTGCGGCCGCTTGCGGTCGTGACCGTGACGGTGCCCGTGAGCACGATCAGCATCGACGGCTCGGAGATGCCGGCCAGCGGATCGGTGCCGGCCTTCAGCGTCAGCGGCCGCGCGCACGCCGCGAGGCGCAGCAACTGGGCGGCCGTCGCCTGCCCGAGCAGGGGGCTCGCCTGCAGCATCAGCACGCGGTCAACCGGCTGGAGACCCTCGGCCACCTTGCGCTGGACTTCCGGCGAGAGCTCGCCGTGCTGCACCACGCGTTCCTGCAGATCGCCCTGCGTGTCGATGATCCACCGCATGATGCCCTTCCGCCAGCTCCACGTTCTCCGCCAGCAGCGACAGGAAATGCTCGGTGGTGATCGACAGGCTGATCGTCGGCTCGAGCGCGCGCACGCTGCCGCGCATCGGGTGACCTTCCAGAATCTCGTGGAAGGCCAGCGGCGCGGGCGTGTCCAGCACCTGCTCGCCCCCGCTGCCCGTCTCGACGACCCGGCCATCGAGGATGAACTGCAGGGTGCCGGCCGAGGCGCCGCGCTCGTAGATCAGGCGGCCGGTTTCGTGGCGCACCTGCTTGCCGAGTTCGACCACGCGGAAGAGCTCGTCGACCGAGGTGAAGTCGAACAGCGGCAGACGGCGCAGCCGATCGACCAGCACCACGGCGGGCAGCGGTTCCTGCCACAGCTGCCGGCGCCGTTCCTCCGGCATGCGCGACGCGGCGAGCGCCCACGATGCCGCCTCGAACACCAGCCAGTGCCGCACGTCGCGATGCCCGAGCACGTGCTCGAGGTCGTCGGCCAGCGACCACAGCTGGCGTTCCTCGATCAGCAGGATCGCGGCCGAGGCCACCACCTGGTTGTCGTCGTGCACCAGTTGCGCCACGGTGTCTTCGAGGTCGCGCGGCCGCGTCTTGTAGATGACGTTG
This sequence comes from uncultured Acidobacteriota bacterium, assembly GCA_963721715.1. GTDB lineage: Bacteria > Acidobacteriota > Vicinamibacteria > Vicinamibacterales > UBA2999 > VFZN01. The sequence goes on from CAVRKI010000002.1 coordinate 1,306,601, forward strand.
CCCTTGCGCACGCGTTCTTCGGCCGGCATGTCTTCGACCAGCAGCATCACCCGGCGCCGCACCTCGCCGCCGAGCATGTTGTCCAGCAGCTCGAGCGCGCCGGACCGTTGCCGGCCTTCGGTGGTGCGAAGGGCCACCGACACCGCCGCGATGTCGGACGACGAGTGCACGAGCCCGAGCAGGCGAAACACGCGGTCCGTCGCCCGCAGGCGTCGTTCTTCGAGCGCACGGGCCAGCAGTGACCCGGCGCTGATGCCGCCAAGCACGAACAGGTTGGTATAGAGCGTCAGCGCGTTGAAGGCCCGTCCCGCCTCGACGAGGACGTGCTTCTCGACGACGGCGGCGTCAATCGTCAGCGACGGGTGGTCGCGGCGGAGGCGTTCGAGCGCCGCCACCGCCTTGTAGCGCAGGAAGCCGTCCTCCGCATCCAGCGCGCCGAGCAGCGCGGTGACCGACGCCTCGGACGGAATCCGCGCCAGCGTGGACGGCACGTGCCGCCGCACCCAGATGTCCTCTTCGTGGTCCGCCATGAAGTAGGCCAACGTCGGCACCACGGCCTCGCCGTAGCCCACCAGCACCTTGCGGACCGGCTCCTTGAGCCGGCGATTCCGCATCAGCGTGACCAGCGTCGGCACGTACAGGAAGTCGTCGCCGCCGATGGTGCCGGCGCTGTTCACGGCCGCGCGCGCGACGAAGTAGTGGTCGTCGTACATCAGCGGCACCAGCAGCGGCCGGAAGCGCGGATTGGCGACCAGGCCCAGAGCCCGGGCCACCTGCCGCCGCCGCTCGGCGGCGGCTTCGCTGCTGTCGGCGCTCAGGCGCTTGAAGGTCTCTTCCGCGCGATCGACATCCGACGGCACGTCGCTCGAGGCGAGGGCGGCCGCGGCCGTGACCACCAGGTTGGGATCGGCGTGATCGAGATACGGCCGCATCACGTCCACCGCGGCCTCGCCACGGAGGGTGGCCAGCGCGCGCGCCGCCGCCAGCCGCACTTCGCCGTCTTCGTCGCTGAGCGCGCGTTCCACGCCGGGCAGCCAGTGCTCGGCGCGATCGGGCTTTGTGTAGCGCGCGACGCGCAGGGCACGTGTCGCGCACCTCGGCCGACTGATGGTGCAGCAGCAGCGGCGTCACCAGCTGCCGCTTGTCCAGCGCTTCGAGCATGTCGATGGCGTAGAGCACGCGGCGCGGCTCGGGATGGGACAGCTCGGTGAGGAGCGTCTCGATCGACGAGAGGTCCGCGGTGTCGAGCCGCACCTCGGCCGGACGCACGTCCTGCTGCTCGATGCTGCGCCGGAAGGCCTTCAGGTACTCGCGCCGCGCATTCAGCGCGAAAGCGCCCCAGATCGCCATCATCGTGATGCTGGCGTAGCTCAGTTGCCGCCAGCCGAGGTCGAGGCCCCAGTCCTGCACCAGGACCAGCAGCATCAACGCGCCCATGCCCTTGGCCACCCGGTCGACCGTGACGTCGATGAACGGCTTCGCCTGGTACTTCACGTCCACCGGCAGCGGCAGGAACAGGATCTCGCGTGTCGTCTTGTCCACCGTGTAGCGCAGCGACGTGTCCATGATGCGCGCGAGGCCGGCGGTCCACAGCGCGCCGTTCATCAGCATCAGCAGGCCGGTGACGCTGTCGACGACGGGCAGAATCATCAGCGCGAATCCGATCCCGAGGAAGCGGTGGATGCGGCTCGTCAACAGCACCTGCACGAGGAAGCCGATCATGGAGAGATAGGCGGTGATCTGCGCCAGGAACGCCGTCACCGCGTCCACGTTCGAGGCGCCCCTGGACTCGGCCGCGGCCATGTTCAGCTGCTGCTCGATGATGGCGGCCCCGATCGCCGCGAAGCCGATGACCATGGCGATGGTCTGCAGGTGCCGCGACGAACGCAGCAGCCGGAACGCCTCCGCGCCGCTGACGCTGGCTTCCTCGCCGGTCTTGCTGGCGTCGCTGCGGCCCGCGCCCGGCTCGCGCCGCACGATCATCGCGACGGTCACGGTGCAGAGCGCCAGGGTCGCGGCGCTGACGAGCAGCACCGAGTTGGTGCCGATCCGCTCCACCACCGTGGAGGTCATCGTCGCGCCGGCGAAGCCGCCGAGGCTGGAGCCGGCGCCGATGAAGCCGAAGATGCGCTTGGCCTGCCGCGGGTCGTAGACGTCGTTGGCCAGCGTCCAGAACTGGCTGATGAGCAGAATCCCCGTGATCAGCCCGAACAGATAGAACCCGACCGCGACCGCCTGGTTGGTCGGGAAGCCGGCAAACAGCGTGTAGAACACGGCCGTGGCCATGGCGATCCCGGCCAGGGTGAGCGGGATCATCCAGCGGCGCGGCGCCAGGCCCACGATGCGGGTGTAGGCCTGCATGATGAAGCCGATGACGATGCCCGCGCCGAACTGAATCCAGGGGAGGTTCTCGGCGCCCAGCTTCTCGATGAACAAGCCGCGGGTGACCGGCTTGATCATGTTGTACCCGGCCATCGCCAGGAACGAGTACAGGAACATCAGCAGGACGGTGGTGCTTTCACCTTCCCGGAGCTGGACGATCGGGCGGATCAGGCGGGCGAACACTTCCCGGAATCTTACCCTAAGGTAAACTCCCACTTTCCGCCCCCCTTTTCATGCCGTCAACTCTGCAACGCCTGCTCGGAATGAATGCCCGCGAGCTCCGCCGCGCGCTGCCGCTGTTTGGCTATCTGTTCCTGACCATGGCGGGGTCGGTAGCCAGCAAGTCTGCCCGGGACGCCCTGTTCCTCGAGCGCTACGAGGCGGTGGACCTGCCCTACGTCGACATCGCCATCGCGCTGATCGTCGGCGTCGTGGCCTCCGTCTACATCCGGGCGGGCGAACGCCTCAACCTGCGGAACCTGCAGGTCTCCAGCCTGCTCGGATTCGGTGCCTCCGCCCTGGGGTTCTGGTGGTGGTCCACCTTGCCGGCCGGCGAGAGCCCGGTGCTGTTCCTCTTGATCTACGTGTGGGTGGGCGTGCTCTCGGTGCTCGTCCCGGTCCAGGTCTGGACGCTGGCCAACTTCGTGCTCACGACCCGCGAGGCCAAGCGCGCCTTCGGCCTGGTGGGCAGCGGCGCCATCCTGGGCTGGATCGTCGGTGGCCTCATGACCCGGATAGCGGTGGGGCGGTACGGCACGGAAGCCATGCTGCTGCTGACGGCGCTGACCCAGGTGATCAGCGCCGGGCTCGTCGTCTACATCTGGCGCGAGCGGCGGAACCAGGCGAATGGCGATGTGCCTGCTGGAGAAGGCGGGCGGCGGCGTGCTGGCGGCCCTGGAGGTCATTGCGGGCTCGAAATACCTGAAGGCCATCGGCGCCGTGATCCTGCTCGCCTCCCTGGCGACCACCGTCGAGGCGTGGCAGTTCAAGGCCATCGCGAAAGCGGCGATTCCTGACACGGAAGAGCTGGCTATGTTCTTCGGGACGTTCAACATGGTCGCCGGCATGGTCTCGCTGGCCCTGCAGCTGCTGCTGACCGGCCGCGTGCTGCGGCGGCTCGGCATCGGCATGACCCTGTTCATTGTCCCGGTCGCTCTGGCCTTCACGTCGGTCGGCGTCCTGGCCACCGGCACCCTGCTCGCGGCGACGCTGCTGCGCGCCAGCGACCAGGTGCTGCGCTATTCCATCGACAAGGCCACGGTCGAACTGCTGTATCTGCCGGTGCCGGTGGCCCAGACCTTCGTGGTGAAGTCGTTCATCGACACCGTGGTCTATCGCATGGGCGATGGGCTGGGTGGCGTCATCGTCCTGGTCTTCGCGACCGCGCTCGGCTGGAACCCCGTGGACATGGCGTGGGTGTGCCTGCTGCTGCTGGGCGGCTGGATGGCGGCGGCCGCGGTGGCGCGCCGCGAATACGTCGAGAACCTGCAGGACAGCATCCACCAGCATCGTCTGGACGCGGAGCGCGGCTCCGCGCCGGTGCTGGAGCGCATGGCGTCGGAGATGCTCACCGCGCGTCTGTCGGGTGACACCGGCGAAATCGTCTACGCGCTCAGCCTGTTCGAGATGGCCCACGACCGCGTGGTGCACCCGGCGGTGCGGGGACTGCTGAAGCACCCCACGCCGGAGGTCCGGCGCCGCGCGCTCGCGCTGCTCTCCCGCGCCGACGATCTGAGCGTCAAGGAACAGGTGCAGCAGATGCTGCACGACCCCGACCTCGAAGTGCGGACCGAGGCACTGCTCTACCTGACGGAGCACGGCAACGTCGATCCGCTGGCCAGCATCGAGTCGGTGGGCGACTTCGAGGACTTCTCGATCCGGGCGTCGATGGTGGCCTTCCTGGCGCGTCCGGGCCGCGCGCAGAACGCGGACGCGGCTCGGCTGATGCTGTCGAAGATGGCGGAGGAGTCGGGCCCTGACGGACAGCGGACGCGCCTCGAGGCCGCGCGGCTGATCGGCTTCCTGCCCGACCTCTTCGATCGCGAGCTGCGCCTGTTGCTGCAGGACGAGGATCTGGACGTGGCCAAGGCCGCGATCTCGGCTGCCGCGCAGCTGAAGAAGCGCATCTTCGTGGGCCGCATCATCGAGCGCATGGAGGAGCCCGCGCTGGTGCCCACCGCGGTGCAGGCGCTCGCCTCGTTCGGCGATCGCATCGTCGGCACGCTGCGCGACTTCCTGGTGGACGCCGAGATGCCGCTGGACGTGCGCCGCGAGGTGCCGGACGTGCTGCTGGCGATTGGCACGCGCGGAGCGCAGAACGTGCTCACCGAGAGCGTGCTCGATCGGGATGTGGTGCTGCGCTACCGCTGCATCGCGGCGCTCAACAAGCTGGGCCAGCTCCATCCGGATCGCCCCGTCGACCGCAAGATCGTGGAGTCGGTGCTGGCGGCGGAGATCCTCGGCCACTACCGCTCCTACCAGGTGATGGGCACGCTGGCGCGCACGCTCGCGGACTCGTCCGACCCGGTGCGGCAGGGCCTGCGGGAATCGATGGAGAAGGAGACGGAGCGCATCTTCCGCCTGCTGAAGATGCTCTATCCCAGCCATGACCTGCATAGCGCCTACGTCGGCCTGCAGTCCGGCGATCCGGTGGTGCACGACAACGCGCTGGAGTTCATCGACACCATCCTGCCGCCGGAGATCCGAGCGGTGCTGATGCCGGTGATCGATCGTGACGTGTCCATCGCCGCCCGCATCGAACGCGCCAACCAGCTGCTCGGGTCGCAGCTGGGCGGGCGTGAAGAAGCCGTCGAGGTGCTGACCAACAGCGCCGATCCCTGGCTGCGCTCGTGCGCCGCCTATACGATTGGCGAGCTGCACCTGGCGCGCTTCGCGCCGTTGCTGGACGAGTGGACTCGCGATCCGGATCCACTGCTGCGGGCATCCGCGGTGGAGGCGCGGCAGAAACTGAAGGAAGCCGCGACACGAACGCCCGGCATGGAGATGATTTGAGGACGCCAAGCCGCGGCGGCGGCCGGGCTCGCGTCAGGGTCTGATGGCTTCGGCGGCGGGCGAATCCGGCCAGATGGGCAGCGGGCGCGCGACGTATCCCGCGTGGGCCAGCTGCTGCTGAAACAGCGCCGCCTGCGAGGCCGTGAACTGCAGCCGGACCATCACCCGCAGCACGATGTAGATCTGTCCCACCGCAAACGCCAGCACGCCGGCCCTCGCACCTGGCGCCGAGAGATAGTAGATGCCCACCACCAGCAGATACGCGCCGACGTTCATCGCGTAGAGGGCAAGCGTCTGGGCGGGATGTCGCACGACGAACCGCGTCGCCGGCGACCAACGCACCGATCATGCTCCGCCGGTCTTCCACCACGGCCCGAATCTTCGCGTAGTCGAAGACGAGGTTGACCCCGCAGACGAGCGCGGTGAAGACGGCATACAGCGCCACGCGCACGCCGAACGCCGTCTTCTCCACGTCGAGGTCGTGAGTCCAGCGGGGATACAGCGTCTCGAAGAGCCACGGATGAAGCTGCGCGAAGAGGAGCCAGTAGGCCAGGGCCGCGACCACGCCCAGCCGCAGGAAGCGGACGAACCATACACCGCAGGCCGAGGAAAACGCCGCCGGCCCGAGCGCGCGATCGCGCGCCAGCCGTTCCAGCACGCCGCCGGCGAGGAACATCGAGAGCACGATCTGCGTGCCCACGAGGCCTGCCAGGGCCGGCGCCAGCGAGCGGTGGTCCGCGAGGCGGCTCAGGTTGTCCAGCACCGCCGCGAAGCCGATGATCGCCGGCACGAAGGTCTGGCCGAGTCCGGATGCCTGAACCAGGAACTCGTTCCACCAGTCGTAGTTCACGCCGCGCGCGGCGGTGTCGGCCATCAGGCTGTCGCCGAGATGACCCTCGACCAGGCCGTGCAGCACGAGCGCCGACGGCAGGGCCACCAGCAGCGTCGAGAGCCACAGCCCGACGACCACCCACGGCGCACGTCGCACCCGTCCGAGCCCTTCCGTGAACGCTTCGATCATCTTAGGTCTTAGGTCTTAGGTCTTGGGTCTTGGGTCTTGGGTCTGCCCGGGCGTCACACGAAAAACGCGTAGTCCATCAGAAGATCCTGCACCCACACCACCCACTGCAGCGTCCAGTGGTCGGCCGCTTCGGCAGCCTGTGGGCGGAGGGTGATGCTGTTGTTCGTGTAGTTCACGTCCAGCAACAGCACGCGCTCGGGATCGACCTGCACGGACACGGCGCGCGTGGGCTTCTCGTACATGAACGGCTGCCAGCGGCCCTTGCCGTCCCAGCTCTCGCGCACCTGCTCGCCGTTCTCGAATGTGATCAGCACATCCACCGGAAAGGTGGCCTCACCGATCCGGCGAACCACCACCGTGGTACGGAACAACGTCTGGTTCGTCTTGTCTTCGTAGGTCAGCGTCGCTCCAGGTGACGGCTCGGTGAATCCCCGCGAGGCGACCTCCGAGCTCTCCAGCCGCTCGGCGGCGTAGTCGAATACGTTCGAACTGTCGAAGACCTGGTCGAAGAACCAGGTCATGTCCTGCCCGCTCTCCGCGCTGACGATCGCGAAGAAGTCCTCTGGGCGCGGGTGCTTGAAGCGGTAGCGTTGGAAGTAGGTGGCCATCACGCGCTGCAGCCGCTCCCATCCAAGATAGCGCTCGAGGGTGTGCAGCCACAGTGCGGTCTTGCTGTAGGTGATGCCGGTGGTCGCCCCCGGCCAGTACAGGTAGCTGGGCGTGGACGGGGTATCGCGCTCGGCCACCAGGCGATAGGAGTTCAGGTAGTTGTCGTCGGTCGCGCGCGAAAGGGGGATGTCGCGAAACTGCCAGGGGATGAAGCCGCCGAAGAACCGCTCGACGCGGTAGTTCGGCGTGAACGCCACCGACTGGACGCGGGCATCCGAGAACGTGTTGAGGCCTTCGTCCATCCACGCCGACGTCACCTCGTTGTTGGCGACGATGCCGTACCAGAACTGGTGCCCGGCTTCGTGGACGGTGACGGCCTCGGGCTCGTTCGATTGCCGGGGGGCCAGCCAGCTGGTGCCGGCGGTGAAGAGCGTCGGGTACTCCATGCCGCCGGTATCGCTCTGCCACGCCGGATCGACGATGGTGATCCGCGGGTAGGGATAGGCGCCGAACCACTCACCGTAGTACTTCAGCGCCGCTGCCGTCGCCGCGAAGTGGCGATCCTCCTGCCCGCGGTGCTCCGGCTGCAGCAGCAGCCTCATCGTCACTGGCGGAAGAGTGGGATGCTCGAACCGCTGCGTCGACTCGACGAAGTCCGGGCTCGTCGTCCAGGCGAAGTCGTGCACATCGTCCTGTTCGTAGCGGTGGATGGTGGACGTGCCGGTGTCGGTGCGCGACACCTCGCGGCCAGTGGCGCCGACGACCCAGCCTTGAGGGACGGTGAGGCGGACGTCGTATCGACCGAAGTCCGCGTAGAACTCGGTGTTGGCGAAGAACTGGCGCGCGTTCCAGCCGTCGCCTTCGAAGGCCCCTAGTTTGGGGAACCACTGGGCGATGAAGAAGTAGTTGCCGATCCCGCCGGTGCGCGAGAACGTACGAGGCACCTGCGCGCTCCAGGCGACTCGCAGCTGGATGGACTGGCCCGGCGCCACGGCGTTCGGCAGGTCAGCGGCCGCCAGCGAGCGGTCCGCCGGATTCTGATCGCTTGGCTGGATGTAGCGGAAGCCGGGTAGCAGGTCCGGTCCGGGAGATCCATCCGGGTTCACGAGCCGCAGCTCGGTGATCTGCTGCCACCCGAATTCCGAGGCAGGTCGCTCCAGCGCGTCCTTCGCCCGGCCGGCCAGCTTCAGCTGCGAGATCCAGGTGGAGTCGGTGTTCCGCCACGCATTCCAGTAGAGGTGCAGGCGGATCGAATAGGCGGGAATGCTCCCGGGATTGCGCCAGGTGATCACTTCGCGCCCGGTCAGGGTGCGGGCGGTGGCGTCGAGTGTGGCGTCGATGCTGTAGCTGGCGATGTCCGGCGCGAGGCCTTCGCCCGCCTGCGCGCCGAGTGATGCCGGCGCCTGCACGCCGGCGATGAATGCCATGGCCGCGGCCGCCAGCCACACCTGCCGTCGAAGTCCCATCGTGTCCGTTCCGCTGCTGATCCTACACTGTCCTCCCGCGCCGGCCAGCCGCATATAATCGCCCGAGTTCATCATGCCCATCCGCGTGCTCGTGTACGGACTCGGCCCCATCGGAGCGGCGGTGTCGAGGCAGATTGTCGCCCGCAAGGGCTTCACCCTCGTAGGCGCCGTCGATACCGATCGCAACAAGGTGGGCCTCGACGTCGGGCAGGTGATCGGCCTCGGCAAGAAGCTGCGGGTCCGCGTGACCAACGACGCGACGGGCGGCATCAAGCAGGCGGCGCCCGACGTGGTGGTGATGTGCACAACGTCCTCCTTGAAGAAGGCGCTACCGGCCATCGAGACGGTGGTGAAACTGAAGACGCCGCTGGTCTCCACCACCGAGGAGCTGTCGTATCCCGTGGGGCGGAACCGCGCCATTGCGCGGCAGATCGACGTGATGGCCAAGAAGGCCAAGGTGGCAGTGCTCGGCACCGGCGTCAACCCCGGCTTCGCGATGGACGCCCTGCCCGTGATGCTGAGCGGCGTGTGCGAACGCATCGACCGCGTGCGGGTGGACCGGGTGCAGGACGCCCGCATCCGGCGCCTGCCGTTCCAGCAGAAGATTGGCGCCGGGCTGACGCCCGAGCAGTTCGCGGCGAAGGTGAAGGATGGCTCGGTGCGCCACGTCGGCCTGGCCGAGTCCATCACGATGATGGCGATGGCGTTCGGCTGGCGGCTCGACCGCATCACCGACGAGATCGCGCCGAAGGTGGCGACCACCGCGGTCGAAAGCGAGCTGCTGGCGGTGGATCCCGGATACGTGTGCGGCATCGTGCAGGACGGGGTCGGCTACCGCAAGGGCGACGCCGTGATCACGCTGCACATGGAAGCCTACCTGGGAGCGCCCGAGAGTTACGACGCCGTGACCATCGAAGGCTCCCCCCGCCTGGTCCAGCGCGTGAGCGGCGGGATTCATGGTGATATCGCCACCGCCTCGATGGCGGTCAACGCCGTTCCACAGATGCTGCGCGTGGCCCCCGGCCTGCGCACGATGATCGACATGCCGATCGTGAGTTACCGAGCCCTATGAGAAACAGACGCGAATTCGTTCGGGCCACCGCCGCGGCGCTGGCCGCCCTCGGACTTCCCTCGCACGTGTGGGCGCTGCAGGACGGCGACGAGCCGGTGACCTTTACGGACTACACCGACGACTTCAAGATCGAGGCGCAGCCGGCGAGCCCGACGGTGCGCTGCTACGACCTGCGGACACTGACGTCGTGGGCGACGCCCAACGAGGACTTCTACGCCTTTCACCAGACCACCACGCCGCAGGTGGACGCCGCCGCGTTCCGGCTGCGGATTGGCGGCCTCGTCGACAAGCCGATGGAGCTGACGCTGGCGCAGGTGATGGCGCGGCCGGGCAGGCGCGATGAAGCGGTGACCCTGGAGTGCTCGGGTAATTCGAATCGCCCCACCCGGATGGCCGGCCTGCTGAGCAACGGCGTGTGGACGGGCGTGCCGCTGGCGCCGCTGCTGAAGGAGTGCGGTCTCCAGGCGGACGCGCGCGAAGTGGTGTTCCTGGGCGCGGACCCGGAGAAGGAAAAGAAGTGGCAGGCGGGCAACCGCGAGTTCGTGGCGCCGCATGGGCGCAGCGTCTACGTGCAGGACGCCCTCAACCCCGAGGCGATGCTGGCGTTCCACCTGAACGGCAAGCCGCTGCCGGCGAAGAACGGTTTTCCGCTGCGTCTGCTCCTGCCGGGCTGGTACGGCATGACCCAGGTGAAGTGGCTGTCTCGCATCGAGGTGATCGATCGCCGCTACGAGGGGCAGCACATGGCGCGCAACTACCTGAGCCTGCGAGCGGTGGATTCTCCCGACGGCCCGGTGTGGCTCGATCAGTCGATCAGCAAGACCAACATGAAGTCGGTGGTGGCGCGCGTCACGCGTCGCAAGGCGGGCGCGGGCTGGGACTACCGGATTTCCGGTCCCGCCTGGGGCGGGCAGACCGCCATCGAGCACGTCGAGGTGCAGATTGACGGCGGCCCGTGGCAACGCGCTCGCATCGACGATCGCCGCGGCAAGTACGCGTGGCTGCTGTGGTCGCTGAACGTGAAGGACCTGACGCCCGGCAACCACGCCGTGGTCTCGCGCGCGATCGACGCCAAGGGCGTGATTCAGCCCACCGAGGACGAGCGCAAGACGCGGCTGGCCAGTGGCCGTGAAGACAACGCGCAGTGGGTGCGCGAGATCAAGGTCACCTAACCCTCCGCGCCCTTGAGCGGTCACCATTCACGAGAGGGTGAGCTGATGGAACACTCAACACCAGCGAGTTGAGGGGTTAGCAGGGCCGGGTGCGGCGGCGCGGAGACTAGAGAAGTCCCAGCCGTTGCCGTTTCAGGAAGAGTCCCTTGCGCGACAAGCCCAGCACCTGGGCGGCGCGTTCGAGATTGCCATGGCACTGATCCATGGCCTGCGCGATCAGCACGCGCTCCACGTGCTCGGTGGCGGCGGACAAGGGTTGGTCGGTCCGGACCAGCAGCTCTGAGCCATTCAGCGCGCGCGCGGCCGCGGCCGGAGGCCGGCTGCTGGCGATTTCTGGCGACAGGTGTTCAGGCATCACCAGGGCGCCGGGTTCTGCCAGCGCGGAGAGCCGTCGCAGCTCGTTGGCCAGCTGACGGGCGTTGCCGGGCCAGTGGTACAGCGACAGGTACTCCATCGCTTCCTCCGACATCCGAATCGGGTCGCGCTGGTTTTCGCGCGCGACGCGCTCGAGGTGCGCCTGGACCAGCAGCGGCACCTCTTCGCGGCGCTCGCGCAGCGGCGGCACGCGCAGCCGGACGACGTTCAGCCGGTAGTAGAGGTCCTCGCGGAAGCGGCCTTCGTTGACCAGCTGATCGAGATCCGCGTTGGTGGCGGCGACGATGCGGACGTCGACGTGGATCGGGCGGGTCTCACCCAGGGGGAGGATTTCGCCGGACTCGAGGAAGCGGAGCAGCTTGGGCTGCAGCTCGGTCGGCATTTCGCCGATCTCGTCCAGGAACAGCGTGCCGCCTTCAGCGGAGCGGATGAGTCCCCGGTAGTCCTCGACCGCGCCGGTGAACGATCCGCGGCGATAGCCGAACAGCTGGGCGTCCAGCATGTCGCGGGGGAGGGTGGTGCAGTTGAAGGGCAGGAAGGTGTGGCTCTGCCGGCCGCTGGCCTGGTGCAGGGCGCGGGCGATCACTTCCTTGCCGGCACCGGTCTCGCCGGAGATGAGGACGGTGACGTTGGTCGGGGCGACGCGGCGGGTGGTCTTCACCAGTTCGACCATCGCCTCGGAGGCGCAGACGAGGCCGAGTTGTTCCTCCGGCGACTGCTCCGGCCAGAGCGAGATGCGTTCGCGTTCGTCGCGCCGCATGGTGGTGAGCGTGACCGAGGCGTGGGCCATCCGCTCGACGGCGATGACGGTGGCGCGCGCGGCGGGGCTGGCGCACGGCGCGACCAGCACCTCGTACGCGCGCTCGCCGAGCGTGCCGAGCGGGATGCCGGTGCTCTCGGGTGAGGGGGTGGTGTTGGCGTCCGCGGCGGTGTCGGGCCGGGCGGAGATCACGCGCCGCACGCCGGTGGCGTCCTCCTCGACGAGGACCGCCTTGTTGCAGGCGCGCGCATCGGCGAGGAGGTCGAGCACTTCGAGGCCGAGCAGGGGTGGGTGTGTGGCCAGGAGGGTGACGGCCGCCGCTGCTTCGATGACGCGTCCGGGAGCGGCGGTGCGTGTGGTGTCGGCGGTGATCGTCGTGCCGATGGCACCGAGGCCGGCGCGGCGCTGGACGTCGGCGCAGGCGGTGCGGTGGCCGATGGCGTGGAAGATGCGCATTGCGCGGGCGAAGTGCGTGCGGGCGGCGTCGGGGTCGTCGACGGCGAGGCAGCCGGCGACGCGCGAGGCCTCGGCGACCAGGTCGAGCGACGGATCGGGATTCTCGCGCATGGTCCGGGCGAGGAGGGCGGCGCCGGCGAGCGGATGACCGCTGGCGCCGAGCGCCTCGGCGGCGGCGAGCTGCATCCGTTCGAACAGGTTGCGATCGGCCATGCGCTCGACCCGTGGCAGCGTCTCCTGTGCGAGGGTGGCGGCTTCGGCGGCGCGGTTCCGCTGGAGGAGCCACTTGACGCGGGTGAGGAGGTGCCAGAGCCCGTAGTAGGAGTAGCCCCCTTCGAGTTTCTGAGAAAGCTCGAAGGCGGCCATCATCGGCTCCGTCACCGAGGCCTCCGTGCCAAACTCGAGAGCGTGCAAGGCCAGTCCATCGAGGATGCCGAGTTCCGCTCCTCCACCGCTGCGGCATATTCGGAGAGAAGATCTGAGTTGGGACTCAGACTCTTTCGCCTCGCCCGACGACATCAGCGCGTGAGCTAGGTTCGCCCGAGCAACAACTTCGAGGGATGTCGACCCGCAGGCTGTGGCCGCCGTCAATGCTTTGCGGCAAAGCATTATTGCGCTGGCAAGGTCAGAGGCAAGTAGGGCGACAGTTGCGCTCTTTAGGAGGTGATCGGCGGAGAGGGCGGAGTTGTCGAACCTTGAAAGCAAGCCGCCAGCGATCTCAATGTGCCACTTGGCACGTCGAATCGCACCTCGCTTGGCCTCGATCTCAGCAAGGATGAGCCGAAACTGGATAGCTAAGTCAGAGCGGCCGGCACCAGTGACGAACGCCCTCGCGGCATGAACTTGAGGCACAGCGGCCTCGGGGCCGACCCACGCCGTGATCGCTCCAAGGCAGGCGACATGGACCTTAGCGATGGCCACTCTGTCCCCTGACTCCGTTGCTAGGGCCTTGCTCTTCTCGAAGGCCCGATGACCTTCTTCAATCCGAGACAACCTGAAGTGCTGAGAGCCGGTTACGGCAAGCGCCCGGGCGCCGAGATCCTTTCGAAGGTCGACACGGCGCAATATCGATTCTGCTCGATCAAGGCAGAGGTCACTTGAAGAGGCGATATCCAGTAGTTCTGCTTCAGCGACGATCTCGTCTGGGGACAGTGGGCGTGTCTTCCGGAGTTGAGCTAGAGCCGAAAGTGCTTGCCCAACTCGGCCCGAATCAACGAGCGAGGCCCAAGTCTCCGCCATCTCAGTGCACCGTGGGATGCCTAGCAGTTGAGGAAGGGCGTACGGACTGTCCGCGCGCGATCAAGTCCTTAAGTGGTGGTGCTTCGAAACTCTTCGCCACTCTCTCGACGAAGTCAATCTCGGCATCATCAAAAGTCTCGCCTGGCGCCGAGAATAGAGTAAGCGCACCAGCGACGTTTCCGCTCGAGAGCACTGGCACTGACAGGCAAACGCGCGAGTCCTTGAAGACGTTCTCAAGCTCAAGTTGACAGTCAGCGTTCGCGATGCGCCTGGCGTTCGCGACCACCCAGCCTGTCACGCGCGATCCAATCGCGAGTCGGAACGGCCGTACACGATGGGCCTCTGGTCCCACGATGTCAGCGACGAAGATGTCGTCCTTGATCGGATCCTTTAGGAATGCAATAACCAGGCTGGCGCTCAGTTCTTCCCGGACAGAGGCCAATATTGTCCTGAGAGCGCTGCTCAGGTCAGAGTCTAGAGTGGGGATCAACTCGGTGGAATCGACTGTTCGGTCGTGAGTTGGAACAATTTGTTGGCTGTCGACCGCTACGCTGCGAATGTAGGCTTCCGCAAGTTGGTCCTTCACGGCGATAAAGGTATCCACCACAAGTGGATCGTACATCACACCCCGGCGCGCCATAAGGATCGTGATCGCCTCTTCATCCGGCAGTCGAGGCCGATATGGTCGGTCGGACGTTAAGGCGTCGAAGCAATCCACGACTGACAAGATTCGAGCACCTAGCGGGATTTGTGTACCCTTCAGTCCGTCCGGATAGCCTGTTCCATCCCAGTTCTCATGATGATGTCGAACGATAGGAACCACTGGATACGGGAACTTGATCGACGACAGAATATCGGCGCCGACTCCGGCGTGGAGCTTCATGCGCTCAAACTCTCCGACGGTCAGTTTGCCAGGCTTGTTGAGGATGTGTTCGGGGACGACCAGTTTCCCGAGGTCGTGCAGCAGCGCGGCAGCCTCGATTGCGCTCAACTGAACGGCATCGTTGACACCCACGAGCTCGCGCTAACCCTAGGGTGTGTTGCTGCACTCGCCGAATGTGCCCATGTGTGACTTGGTCCTTGGCGTCGATAGCAGTGGCCAGAGTCTCAATCGTCGAGAGGTGAAGACGCTTCATTTCGTCAACGTGCTTGTTGGCGTCATCGACTCGGCCGAGTGACGTCTTGTAGGTCAAGTATGAGATGACGACCAGGGGCACGATGATGCTGAAAGCCGTCAGGTCGACCGTCTTCGTGTAGGCCACCAGAAGGGCGGCGACTGAGGCGCCTCCAAAGTAGTTCACGGACAGCCAGAGGAAGTTGCGCCGCCAAATCTGAAACGGAGGCTGCCCTTTCTCAAAGGAAAGGGCCCCCGCGACCAGGGCACTGTTCAGGACGAAGTAGATGGCCGTCATCGCCACTAGCGGTCCCAAGATCTTAGGGAGCGGGGCGGACGAAATCGAAAGCGGCTGTAAGCCCGGAGATCGCGTAGAAAGACCGTTCCCGCAATCCAGATGGACAGGGCAGCGGAGGCTAAGTTGAACAGAAGCTTGAGCGGCGCCTGTGGAGCTTTGCGCTTTGCAGCAAGAGTTGCGACGAGAGTGTCTAGTGCGACCGTCAGTGTGCCTGCGGAAGTGCCAAAGAGCAGGACCGACGTGAAGACGAACGTCTCGGAGACCGAGATGCGGGCCGGTAGACCGGGGACGGCGACCGTGAACGAGCCGGTCAGAAGGGTTAGCAGCGCCAGAAAGAACCACTCCGAGCTGACGGAGTTTGGTACAGGGTCGCGATGCAGATGCCGATGGCAATCAAGCCTAAGGCTGCCACGCTAGCGACGTAGATCTGGCCGCGAACCGGTAGGTTCATCGAGTTGCTCTGAGGCCCCTGGAACCCATTTCCCAGGGGCTTCCCGCTTTCGCGGGCCGAGGGCCTATTCGCCCCAGATAATGAGTCGGTTCATGATGCTAACTCCTTTAGACCTTAACGGATAGCCCTAATCAGTCAGGCCTAGTCGGCCCAGATGATGGAGTTGCCCCAGATGATGGAGTTGCCCCAGATGATGGTGTCGGCCCAGATGATGGTGTCGGCCCAGATGATGGTGTCGGCCCAGATGATGGTGTCGCCCCAGATGATGGTGTCGCCCCAGATGATGGTGTCGGCCCAGATGATGGTGTCGGCCCAGATGATGGTGTCGGCCCAGATGATGGTGTCGGCCCAGATGATGGAGTTGGCACCAGCCGGCCATCTGCCCAGATGATGGATCTGGGCAGCGAGAGGAGCGTAAGTCGGTCCCCAGAAGCTCTTCTGACTGGAAGGATTGCGAGGTCGACCACCTGAGCCGGCTCAGCATCGACTCCAGCCGCAGCCGACCAGCGCCCCCCGCGATCAGGCCCTCATTCGGCATGAACTCCGCGCTACCCTGCAGCGCAAGCTTCACCAGGAGCGGCGACAGCGCCGGCTTGGACTCCAGCAGCAGCGCCACCGCGCCACTCACCACCGCGGCTGACATGCTGGTCCCGCTCATCGCGAAGTAGTCGTTCGCGCCGGGGCCATCCACCAGACGGTCAGGGAACTGGCTCATCAGCGAGCCACCCGCCGCCGCCGTCGAGATGATCCGGCTGCCGGGCGCGACCAGGTCGGGCTTGACGATGTGATCCACGTTCGTCGGCCCGCGCGAGCTCCACGGCGCCACCGCGTCGTCGCTCGAGTCTGCCGTGCCCTGCGTCCGCAGCGCACCGACGGTGATCGCGAACGGCGAGATGCCGGGCGAGGTCACGCTGCCAAGCACCGTGCGGCCGTCCTCGGTCTGCCCGAAATTGCCGGCCGATGCCACCACCACCAGACCGGCGCGCGCCGCGCGCTCCACGGCCTGGCACAGCGGGTCGTCACGGTAGCTCTGCGTCGGCGCCATGCCGAGCGACAGGTTCAGCACCCTGATGGCATAGCGGCGCCTGTTCGCAATGGCCCAGTCGATGGCCTCGATCACGTCGCTGGCCTTGCCCGAGCCGTCGGCGCTCAGCACCTTCAGGTTGAGCAGGTGCGCCCCAGGTGCCATCCCGCTGTCCGCGCCTTCCGCGCCTCCGCGGCTGGCGCGCGCAGTTGGGTTGGGCCGGCCCGCCACGATGCCGGCGATGTGCGTGCCGTGACCGTAACGGTCGCCGCCGCGTCCGGGCTCGTCGGTGAAGTCCAGGTTCACGACCACCCGCCCTGCCAACGCGGGATGCGCGGCAATGCCGGAGTCGATGATCGCCACGCCCACGCCCCGGCCGCTCGTCCGGCCGAGTTCGGGGATGAGCCCCGACCACGCCGCTTCTGCTCCCGTCGTCGCGGTGGTCACCGCCATCTGCGAGCGCACGGTGGCGTCGGCCGACACCGAGTCGACCTCGCCGTCCGCGGCCAGCGCGGCCAGCGACGAACCAGAAGCCGTCAGCACCGCGCCGGTGCTGAGCGTCTTCTTGACCGTCAGTCCATGACGGCGCGCCAAACGCTCGATGCGGTCGGGCGTCCCGCTGACGATGATGTCCACGGCCTCGCTGCGGCCAGCCGCGAGACGCGCCTGGAGGTCCGACGAGAGGCGCGCGCCGCCGGGAGCCGCGTCGACCGGGGTCGAGGCGAATGCCAGGCCGAGCGCGAGCACGAACGAGAGCGCACACTGCTGTGTCGACCGAAACACGCCCTGGGGGGCGGTGTGAATCGAGTCAGTCGGCTGCAGAGTCATGTTGGTTTCCTTGGTGAGTCGAACGTGGCTGACAGGGAGAACGTTGCTGGTGTTCAATTGAAGCTACGCAGCGCGTCTAGGGAGGACATGAGCACCCGCTGCGATCCGCCGAGCGTGCGGACCGTCTGCAGGCGCCCTTCGCGAATCCGGTAGTAAACCGTGCGGCGGGATACGCCCAACATGCCCGCGGCTTGATCAATGGTCACGCTGCGGCCCAGCTGCGGATGAAAACCGGTCGTCGGCAAATAGCTCGTCGCGAAAGGCGCCATGTCCATGTCGTGCAAACCTCCGCCCTCTCTAGTAGCGAAGCCGATGCCAGACCGGACCATGCCTTCGTGATCAGCCGCTAAGTCATTGCGCCCGTGAGAGTTGGTGGTTTACGATGCGAGTGACTTTCAGCCGGGCCCGGGAAGGCCCTTCGGCCAAGCGATTGGCCCTTCGGCGAGGCTGCCAAGACACAGATCGCAGAAATTGCACACTTTCCCAACGAATCCACGATCGCGTGCAGTTTTCAGACCGGCCAAGATATTGGCCACCCGGTTAAAAAGTGAACCGACACCCGCGCACACTGCTGACGCTTCTCCTCATCGCCGCTATCGCCGGTACGGGCTACTTTCTCTGGAACGACCTCAACGGAGTGCGGGACGGTGGGGCACCCCAGCCCGCGGCGGAACAGAAACCGCGACGCGGCGGCCGCCTCACCGTGACGCAACGCAGCGAGCCGCGTTCGTTCAACCGGCTCGTCTCGGGCAGCAGCGTGACCGACGCCGTCTCGCACCTGACTCAGGCCAAGCTCGTTCGCATCAACCGCGCCACACAGCAAATGGAGCCGTGGCTGGCGGAATCGCTCCAGACCGATCCCGGAGGCACGGTCTTCACCTTGACGCTACGAGAAGGGCTGCGCTGGTCCGACGGCACGCCATTCACGACCGAGGACGTGCTCTTCACGTTTCGCGCGATGCAGGACGAAAAGGCCGGGAGCGTGCTCGCGTCCGCCCTCGAAGTGAACGGCCAGCCCATCAAGGCGACCGCGCCGGACGCGCGCACCATCCGCTTGGAATACCCGGCGCCGTTCGGCCCGGGCCTGCGACTGCTGGACAACCTGCCGATTCTTCCGCGGCACAAACTGGAAGCGGCGCTGGCCGCCGGCAACTTCGCGCAGTCGTGGAACGCTGCCACTCCGCCCGGCGACATGGCGGGCATGGGACCGTTCCAGCTCATCCGTTATGACGCCGGTCAACGCCTGGTCTTCGCCCGCAACCCGAATTACTGGCGCAAGGCCGACGATGGCACGGCGCTGCCCTACCTGGACGAAGTGGTCATGGAGATCGTCCCCGACCAGAGCGCGGAGCTGTTGCGCCTGCAAAGCGGCCAGGCCGACATGTTCCAGTACGCGCTCCGCCCGGAGGACATCGCCACGCTGCGGCCGCTGGTGGATCAGAACCGCGTCTCGCTGATCGAGCTGGGCGTGACCACCGATCCGGACGTTTTCTTCCTGAACCTGCGCGAGCGGCACTGGGCCAAGGACCCCCGCCGCGCGTGGATCACCCGCCGCGAGTTCCGCCAGGCGATTTCGCACGCGATCGATCGCGAGGCCTTTGCCGACGCCATCTACCTGGGCGCCGCGGTGCCCATCTGGGGCCCTGTGACTCCCGGCAACAAGGAGTGGTTCTCGCCCAACGTGGCCCGCTATCCGTATTCCGTCGACCAGGCGCGCGCCAAGCTCGCGGAAATCGGGTTGACGAACCGCGACGGCGACGAGTGGCTCGAGGACCAGCAGGGGACCGAGGCCCGGTTCACGGTGCTGACGTATCAAGCGAATGAACTGTTGCGGCGCGAGTCGGCGCTGCTGCGCGACGAGCTGCGCAAGATCGGCGTGGCGGTGGATGTGGTGCCGCTCGAAACCAATGCGCTGATCGACCGGATGCTGCGCGGCGACTTCGAATCGATCTTCTTCAACTACGCCGCCACCGACCTGGACCCGGCCATCTCGCGGGACTTCTGGCTCAGCTCCGGCGCGGCTCACGTCTGGAACATGGCCCAGGCCGTGCCCGCGACTCCCTGGGAAAAAGAGATCGACACGCTGATGGCGCAGCAGACCGCGACGCTCGATCAGGCCGAACGGCGGCGCCTGTTCGCCGAGGTGCAGCGCGTGTTCGGCGAGCAGGTACCGGCCCTCTACCTGGTGGCGCCGCGCCTCTACATGGGCGTCTCGTCCCGTACCCTGAACCTGACCCCCTCCGTGCTGCGGCCGCAATTACTCTGGTCTGCCGACACCATTGCCGTGACGCCGTAGAATGCTCCACGCGTGATCACCTTCTGCGTCCGACGACTGCTCCTCGCCCTGCTGCTGGTCCTGGGCGTGGCGTCGGGCGCATTCCTGCTCACCCGGCTGGCGCCAAGCGATGCCGTCACCCTGGACGGCCCGTTCGGGGATCCCGTCCGCCTACAGGCCGAACGTGAACGGCTGGGCCTGAACCGGCCGATCCTCGAACACTATGCCGTGTGGCTGGGCCGCGCCGCGCGGCTGGATTTCGGCGAGTCCATCTACTATTCGCGCCCCGTGTCCGACCTGCTCCGCGAGCGGGCTGTGAACACGGCCATCCTCGCGACCACCGCCCTGGTCCTGGCCACCTTGATCGGCCTGCCGCTCGGCGTCTACACCGCCACGCACAAAAGTGGGGTCGGACCAACGCTGGCGCGCGTGCTGTCGATGCTGCTGCTTTCCACGCCGCCGCTGATCGGTTCGCTGTTGCTGGTGCTGCTGGCCGTCAGAACGGGGTGGCTGCCGTTTGGCGGCATGACCTCCGGCGGCGGTCTGTCAGGATGGCGCTGGCTCGTGGATGTGATGGTGCATCTGCCGGTACCGGCCTTGGCCCTGGCCCTGCCGCTGGCAGCGACCCTCGAGCGACTTCAATCGCAATCGCTGGCCGACGTGTCGCACGAGCCCTTCCTGCGCGCCACGCTGGCGCGCGGCGTGGCTCCGCGTGATGCGCTGGTCCGCCACGCCTGGCCGGCGTCGCTGGGGCCCATCCTCGGTCTCTACGGCATGATGGTCGGCGCCCTCTTCAGCGGCTCGTTCGTCGTCGAGGTGGTGACCGCCTGGCCGGGACTGGGTCGTCTGATGGTGGATGCGCTTGGTGCGCGCGACATCTATCTCGTGGCCGGTGCCGCGGCGGCGGGAGCGACCTGCCTCGCGGCCGCCACCTTCGTGACCGACGTCGTCCACGCCGCCATTGACCCACGCGTCCGGGAGTCCCGCTGATGCCGAGGCGCGCGGCCGCGCTGCTCCTCGCGCTGACCGTGATCGCGGTGGTGGCGCCCTGGATCGCGCCGTACGAGCCGGTGGCCGCGTTCCCTGGCTACCGTCATGCGCCGCCGATGCGGCCTCGCCTCGCGGAAGGCCTGAGGGTGTATCCGCTGAGGAGAGAGAGCCTGCTCGAGGAGCGGTTCTCGGAGGATCGGACGCGAACGGTAGCCCTGCCGTGGAGCGCGATGCGCACCGAACCGGTCTTCCTGCTGGGCGCGGACAAGTCGAGCCGCGATGTGTTCTCGCGGCTCCTGGTCGGCGCCCGTATCTCCCTGGGCGTCGGCCTGGTGTCGGTCCTGCTGGCGGCGGCATTGGGTGCCTTGCTGGGGGGCTGGGCCGGGTCGCACGGCGGCTGGATTGAAGAAGCCGTGATGCGTCTGTCGGATTTCATCCTCGTGCTGCCGGTGCTGTACGTGGTGCTGCTCCTGCGCGCGGTGCTGCCCCTGGTGTTGTCGTCGACGAAAGTGTTCCTGCTGATGGCCGGCATCTTTCCGCTCGTGGGCTGGCCGTTCGTGGCCCGCGGCGTGCGGGCGATCATCGCGCGCGAGCGGGAGCGCGAGTACGTGCTAGCGGCGCGCTCGCTCGGCGCCAGTCGCGCCCGGATTCTCTGGCGCCATCTGCTGCCGGCGTGCTTCGGCCACATCGCGGTGCAGTCCAGCCTGCTGCTGCCGGCCTTCATCCTGGCGGAGGCTGCGCTCTCCTACGTGGGCCTGGGCTTTCCAGACACCGCGCCCACCTGGGGAACGATGCTCCGCGACGCGGCGGACGTGAACGAACTGGCACGCTTCCCGTGGACCGTGACTCCAGCCATCGCTATCTTCGTGGTGACGCTGGCCACGAACCTCGCCCTGCAACGCCGCCCGACCGACCGCCGCGCCTCTCCGGACCGGCCGTTGACACGTTCCCGTCCGGTGGGCGAGCGCTCTCCAGATCACCCGATCACCAGCTAAGATCACCAGGTCATCAGGTCATCACATCACCACATCATGAGATTCTCAGGACTCTTCCACCCTCTGGTCACGCCCTTCACGCCCGAGGGCGACGTGGATCCGGGCGCACTCGCCCGCAACGCGCAGCGCCTGCTGAAGACGCCGCTCACCGGCCTGGTGGTGCTCGGCTCCAACGGCGAGTCGCCGCAACTGGAAGACGATGAGTCGGACCGGCTGATCGCCGCGGTTCGCGCCGTGGTGCCCGCCGATCGTCCGCTGCTGGCAGGTGCGGCCCGGGAATCCACGCGGGCCACCATCGCCGCCTGCCGTCGCGCCGCGGCGCTCGGCGTCAGCGCGGTGATGGTGCGGACGCCGTCGTTCTACAAGAACATGATGACGACCGACGCCTTCGTGCGGCACTACACGGCGGTGGCCGATGCCTCGCCCGTGCCGGTGCTGCTGTACAACGTGAGCGTTTACACCGGCGTCACGCTCCAGGCCGACGCGGTCGGCCTCCTCAGCCAGCACCCGAACATCGCCGGGATCAAGGAGAGCGGCAACGACCTGCAGTTGCTGGGCGATTACCTGGCCGCGGCCGCCGCCGATTTCGTCGTGCTGTGCGGATCGGCGACGTCGTTCTATTCGGCGCTGGCGCTCGGCGTGCACGGCGGCGTGCTGGCCCTTTCGGGGTTGTTGCCGGACGAATGCGCCCGGCTGCGCGCGCTCGTCGCCGAGGGCCACTTCGCCGAGGCGCGGTCGCTCCAGGCCCGTCTGATGCCCCTGGCGCGCGCCATCGGAGCCCAGCACGGCGTACCCGCGCTCAAGGCGGCGCTGACGCTGGTAGGGTTCGAAACCGGCGATCCCCGGCCGCCCCTCAGCCCGGCGCCCGCCGCGGTGGTCGCGCTGCTCCGAACGCAACTGACGGCCGTGGGCCTGCTGGCCGACGACACGGTGGACGCGCTGTAGAAGCAGGGATCAGGGGGTCGGGGGCCAGGGGGGAGCCTATCGCCTGAAGCCTAGAGCCTGTCTTTGGTGTCTCACGCAGGTGGCAGCATCGGCCGCGCGACGGCGACCGGGCGCTGATTCCAGCCACATTCCAGCTCGTGTGTCCGTGGCACGGGCGTTGCAAACGCGGCCCGCGTAACGCTCGCGTGTCCTCACTTCCCGAGGTGCCTGTCATGCGCCGCCTGACGCTTGCCGTCATCGTCCTTGTCGTCTCCGTGGCCTGCGCCACCAATCCCGTCTCCGGCAAGAAGGAATTCAGCCTCATGAGCGAGGCCGAGGAACTGGCCATCGGTCAGCAGGCGGATGCCGAGATTCGGCGCGAGATGGGCGTCTACGACAACCAGGAACTGCAGCGCTACGTGTCGGACATCGGCATGCGTCTCGCTCGGCAGTCGCACCGGCCCAACCTGCCGTGGACGTTCACCGTCGTCGACAGCCCGGCCATCAACGCCTTTGCCGTGCCGGGCGGCTACGTCTACATCACGCGCGGCATCCTGCCGTATCTCGAAGACGAGGCGGAACTGGCCGGCGTGCTTGGTCACGAGATCGGCCACGTCACCGCGCGCCACGCCTCGCAGCAGTACTCGCGGCAAGCGGCCGGCGGCATCGGCCTCGCCGTGCTCAGCATCTTCGTGCCGCAGACCGCGCCCTTCCAGGATGTTTCGTCGATGGGCCTTGGCGTGCTCTTCCTCAAGTATGGCCGCGACGACGAACTCGAGTCGGACCGGCTGGGTATGGAGTACGCCGCGGCGAACGGATGGGACCCGGCGGCGGTGCCGCGGTTCCTCTCCACGCTGGCCCGCGTCAGCGCGACCAGCGAGCGCGGCGTCCCGAACTGGCTCTCCACGCATCCTGATCCCTCCTCCCGTGTCGGCGAAGCGACGCCCGTGGTCGCGAAGTTCGCCTCCGGCAAGGCGACGATGACCAACGAGGAGGACTTCGCGCGTGCCATCGATGGCGTGGTGGTGGGCGACAGCCTCGAGCAGGGCATCGTCCGCGGCAACGCGTTCCTGCATCCGATGATGCGGATCGCCCTCGAGTTCCCCGAAGGCTGGGATGTGGCCAACACGGCGGAGCAGGTGATGGCCCGCGAGCCGGGCACGAAGCATTTCATGCTGCTGCAGCAGGTTGAACAGCCGCGCGGCCGCGACATCGGTCAGGTGGCCACCGACGCGATGCGGCGGGCCGGCTACTCGATCATCGATGGCACCCACGACACCCTGAGCGGGCTCGACGCGCACATCGGCGTTTACCGCGGATCGCTGGACGGGGTGGGGAAGGTGAGGATGCGCGCCGCGCACGTGGCACTCGGCCGCCAGGTCTACGTCTTCGCCGGCTTCGCGCCCGAAGGCGAGTTCGATCAGGTGGACCGGGAAATCGGCCCGGCGCTGAAGACGTTCCGCGAGCTGAGCGCGCGCGAGGCTTCGCAGGTGCGGCCGAACCGCCTGTCGTACTACACGGTGAAGGCGGGCGACTCGTGGCAGTCCATCGCCCAACGCGCGGGCAAGGGCATCACCAACGCCGCGACGCTGGCGATCATGAACGGCCACGAGGTGTTCGAGCAGCCCGAACCCGGTGAACGGGTGAAGGTGGTCGTCGAAGGCTAGGACATAATGTCGAGGTGCGGCGTTTTCGGCGTGGCCTGCTGGCCGCGGCAGCTTTTGCCTTTGGCTACATCATCTACGTCTACCTGACGCTGCCCGACGTCCGTGTGTTCGCGAAGGAGAACCCGCAGACCACCGCGTTCATGGAACTGCGGGTGCGAGAGGCGGCGGCCCACAAGCGCAAGTTCAGCCTCCGCCACCGCTGGGTGCCCTACGGGCAGATTTCTCCGCATCTGAAGCGGGCGGTGATCGTCGCGGAGGACTCCGCGTTCTTCGATCACGACGGCATCGACCTCGACGAGATCAAGGCCTCGCTCGAACGCAACTGGGAGGATGGCCGCTTCACCCGCGGGGCCAGCACCATCACCCAGCAACTGGCCAAGAACCTCTACTTGTCGCCGACGCGCAACCCCGTGCGCAAGCTGCGCGAGCTGCTGATCACGCGGCGGCTCGAGGCCAGCCTCAGCAAGCGCCGGATTCTCGAGATCTACCTGAATATGATTGAGTGGGGCGACGGCATCTTCGGGTGCGAAGCAGCGGCGCGTGCCTACTTTGGCAAGAGTGCGGCGGAGCTGTCGCGAGAAGAAGCGGCGCTGCTGGCGGGCGCCATCATCAATCCCCGCGAGCTGAATCCCGGACACCCGACCAGGCGGCTGCTGCGGCGGCAGCAGATCGTGCTGCGGCGAATGGGCGGCTGACAGGTCGTCCACGCCTGCAGACCGGCCTCAGGGCTGCGGGCGAGCCTTCTTCTTTTCCTCTTCCGTCTTCTTCTTGTCGTCGTCCTTGTCGCCGCGTCCGAAGACCCGGGACCAGAAGCCGCGCTTCTTCTTCGGCTCCTCGGGCGCCGCTTTCGTTTCGGCCTCGGCCTGCGCGGTTTCCTCGACGACGGCCGGCGCGCTGGCGGCAGGCGCCACGTCGAGGACGGCGCTCCGTTCGGCCGACGGGGCGTCGCGGAACCAGTCCCCCATCTTGGCGAGCAGCGACCGTCCCACGTGCAGATGGCACGTGTCGGTGGGCTCCGTCCCGCGCACGAAATACTCGCTGGCGATCATCGACCGCTCGGTGGTGGAGCCATCCGGCAGCGTCACCAGCGCGGAGTCGCACCCCGAGGCCGGCCGCTTGCCCGACAGCCTGCAGACGTTCACCGAGACGATGTTGCGGGGCGTCGGGATCCACTCGGCCTTGGCGCCGGAGGTGGCCGATTTCATGAACCCGGCCCACAGCGGCACGGCGACGTCCGCCGCGTAGGCGCTGCCGGGGAGGATTGGCGCCGGCGTGTCGAGCCCCACCCAGACGCCGCTGACGAGCGACGGCGTGAAGCCGACGAACCACGCGTCGTGATAGTCGTTGGTCGTGCCCGTCTTGCCGCCGGCCGGCAGCTTGAAGCCAAGCTGTCGCGCCTTCCATGCCGTGCCCGAGTTGATGACGTCGGCCAGCATCGAGGCCATGAGGAACGCCGTCTGCGGCGTGACCGCCTGGTCGGCGTGGGGCTCGGCCGAGAAGATGACCGTGCCTTCCGCATCCTCGACGCGCCGGATGAGCACGGGCGTGTTCAGGATGCCGCCGGCGGCGAACGTGCCGTAGGCGGCGGTGAGATCCAGCAGCGTGACCTCGCCGGAACCCAGTGCCAGGGACGGCACGCCGGGCACCGTGCCCATGCCGAGCTTCTTCGCATAGGAGACGGCAGCCGGGATGCCGATTTCCTCGATCATCCGCACCGCGGCCTTGTTGCTGGACGTCCGCAGGGCGGAGCGCATCGTGATCTCGCCACCGGTCGTGTGCTCGTCGTCCGGCGTCCAGGCCCCGTCGGGGAGATTCACCGGCTGGTCGAGCTCGGTGATGAGGCTTGCCGGTGTGTAACCGGCTTCGAGCGCGGCCGCGTAGACGAAGGGCTTGAACGCCGAGCCCGGCTGACGACGAGCCTGGGTGACGCGATTGAAGTGGCTGTCGGTGAAGCTGCGCCCGCCAACCAGCGCGCGCACGTGCCCGGTGGTGGGATCCATCGCCACGAGGGCTGCCTGCAGCCTGCCGGGATCGTCTTCGGCGTCGCGTTTTCGCGCCTTGAGGGCGGCCGCGCGTCGCGTGTCCAGATCCTTCAGCGAAGCGGCCACCGCCGCCTCGGCGGCCTTCTGCATGTTCAGGTCGATGGTGGTGTAGACCTTCAGGCCGCCTTCGTAGACGCGCTCGCGGCCGAACTGTTCGACCAGCGCCACGCGCACGTGTTCCTTGAAGTACTGCCCGTAGGGCTCCTCGACGCGCAGCCCGTCCTTCAGGTAGACCTTGGCCGCGCGCGCCTTCGCCAGCGTGGCGTCGTCAATCATCCCGCTGTCGTGCATCGTGCGCAGCACGAGGTTGCGCCGGGCCACGGCGCGCTCGAGGTTCACCGTCGGCGCCATCGTTGACGGCGACTTCACGAGGCCGGCGATGAGCGCGGCTTCATCCACCGTGAGGTCACGGGCGGGCTTGCCGAAGTAGCCGAGCGCCGCCGCTTCCGCGCCGTAGAGCCCGGCGCCGAAGTACATCTTGTTGAGGTAGAGCTCCAGGATCTGATCCTTCGAGTACTCGTTCTCGATGCGGATGGCGAGCAGCGCTTCCTGGATTTTGCGCGTGAAGGTCTTGTCCAGGGTCAGGAAGCTCTGTCGCGCCAGCTGCTGCGTGAGCGTGCTGCCGCCCTGCGCCATGCGGCCCTGCCGGATGTTGGCGAGACTGGCGCCGAGGATGCGCACCAGATCCACGCCGTTGTGATCGTAGAAGCGCTGATCCTCCACCGACACGATGGCCTGAATCAGGTGAGGCGAGATGTTGGCCAGGGGCACGTCGCGCCGCTGTTCCTGGAAGATCGAGAACGCAGGCTTGTCCGACGCGTCGTAAATGACCGTGGCCTGTGCAGTCTGTTCCAGGCCCTTCAACTCGCCGCGCGCCGGTAAGCCGGTCATCACGGAATGCACGGCCCACTGCGAGGCGCCGAGGACGGAGCCCTGCACCAGGCCACCCACCACGGCGAGGGCCCAGAGAGTCTGACGCGAGTGGCGGAAACGTAGAGACGGCATAGGGGTGTTGGCGACTCCTGGCGATCCGCTCGCCTGAGCGGTTCATTGCAAGCGGAGTACCACGCGAAGTGTCGAGGCGGGGCGGGCTTTTCGCGAAACCGGACACTGCTCGACCGGAGAACGAGCAGGAATTACACGGGCCAGCGTATCAGGTTCACACGGGTCGGCTCAAGGTGAGCGCGGCCGACGGGCTCCGACATACCGCCGGTTCCAGTATTCGGCAGACAAGCGCTCCACTCGCACCACGCCGCGTTCGCTCGGCGCGTGGACGAACTGGTCCGGGCCAATCACGATGCCAACGTGCGAGGCGCCCGGCGCGACCGTGGTGAAGAACACCAGGTCACCGGGTACGAGATTGTCGCGCCGCAGGCTACGCCCCAGTCGGAACTGCTCACGCGTCTCGCGGGGCACGGAGACGCCGTGGAGCCGGTAAACGTACTGCACGAACCCGCTGCAATCAAAGCCCTCGGGCGTGGTGCCGCCATTCCGGTACGGCGCCCCGCGCAACGAGAGCGCGGTGCTTGCGACCGCGATGGCTTCCGCGTCACCCATGGGGGGCGGCGGCTCCACCTCGGGCCTGCTGGCGGCGCCAGACGGGCTTGGCGCTGGTGCGGTTGGTGCCGGCTCGTCCCTGCCGGGCACCGGGAAGGGGCGTGGCACGGCGCCCGACGAGGCGCAGCCACCGCTCAGGGCGGCCGTGGCCAGTAGCGAGGAGACGATGATCACGAAGCGAGAGCGGGCTGGCATCCGTGTCTCTTTACATATCGGCAGGACTCGGGCGGCGGTCCATCCACGATCTTCGAAAACCCGTAACTGGTTGGCGCACATTGCTTTACGAGGTTATGGCGCTTGACATAATCGTGTCAATCCGGGCAGAATACCCGAGCAGGACGACTTATGGAGCAGACGCTCCTCCTCAACGCGACGTTCGAACCCCTCAAGGTGGTTCACTGGCAGAAGGCGGTCACGCTGTGGTGCCAGGGCAAGGTCGAGATCATTGCGCATCACGACCGCGAGATCCGCGCTGTGTCGTTTTCCTTCAAGATGCCGTCGGTCATCCGCCTGCTCCGCTACGTCCGCATCAAGCAGCGGTTCGACTACGTCCCCTTCTCGAGGGCCAACATCTACGCCCGTGATGAGTACATGTGCCAATACTGTGCCCGGGTCCTGCCTACCCCCGAGCTCACGTTCGATCACGTGGTGCCGGTGTCGCAAGGCGGCCGCAAAGACTGGGAGAACATCGTCACGTGTTGCGTAACCTGTAACCGTCGCAAAGGTGGCCGCACCCCGCACGAAGCGCGGATGGCCCTGGTGCGTCCCCCGCGCCGGCCGAATGCGGCCCCCGCGATTCGCATCACCATCGGTCTGCGGCAGGCTCCCGAAAGCTGGCGCGACTACCTGTACTGGAATCTGGAACTGGACGAGACCTGATTTGTGGCCGTGCTGACAAACCTCGAGCCCTTCCGAGTCGTGCATGGCGGCCGGCTCTGGGTCCATGGCGACGCCTTTCCGACGCCGACGGCGATGGCTGACGATGTGACGATTGGCGGGGTGCCGGCCCGCATCTCGTTCGCGTCGCCGGATCGCATGGCGGTGGTCGTGCCCGAGGGCGTCGAAGGCGACGATACGCCGGTGAAGGTGTCGTGGGCGCCCGGCGCCACGCTCTATGCGCACATCGGCCGCGTGCTCGCCACCGGCCTCCATCAGGTGGACAACCCGGTCGTCGATGCGACGGGGGCGGTCTATGTCACCTACTCGGGATCGCGCGGCCAGCAGGCCGCGGTCTCGGTGTTCCGCGTCACGCCGCTCTCGGGGGTGCGCGAGCCCTTCGTCCACGGCCTGGTGAACGCCACCTCGATGGCGTTCGGTCCCGACGGCAAGCTCTATGTGTCCAGCCGTTTCGAAGGCCGCGTCTACCGCGTGCACGATGACGGGCAATACGAGGTGATCGGCTCGGACCTGGGGATCGCGACCGGGCTGGCATTCGCGCCTGACGGCAGCCTGTTTGTCGGCGATCGCTCGGGCACGATCTTCCGCATCGATTCGAAGGGCCGCACCGAAACGGTGGCGACGCTGCCTGGCAGCATGGCGGCGTTTCACCTGGCGATGGGACCGGACGGCTGGCTCTATGTGTCCGCGCCGACGCTCTCCACCTACGATCTCCTGCGGCGGGTTGACGCGACCGGTCGCGTGGAGGTGCTCGACTGGGTGTTCGGCCGCCCGCAGGGGCTGGCGTTCGACGCCAACGGCGTCCTGCACGTGGTCGAAGCCCTCGCCGGTTCGAGCGGTGTCTACGCCTTGAGGCCCGGCCGTCCACGCGAACTGGTGCTGTCGGCGCCTGGTCTCGTCGGGCTCGCGTTCTCGGGCGAAGGCGCGCTGTTCGTCACCTCCAACGACACCCTCTACGGCTTCGGGTTGCGCTGACTCTTCGGCTACACTCGGCCGGACATGTCCCAACTGTTTGCGCGAAAACCCATCGCCGATCTCGTCGTCACCGACGAGGGGCGATCGCTGAAGCGCGTCCTCGGCGCCGGCGACCTGGTGATGCTCGCGATCGGCGCGGTGATCGGCGCCGGCATCTTCGGCGCGATCGGCACCGCGGCGGCGGGGCAGGTGGGGCCGGACGGCGTGATCATCCGCTACGGCGCGGGCCCCGCGCTGGTCTTCTCGTTCATCCTCCTCGGCGGCGCGTGTGCGCTGGCCGCGCTCTGCTACGCCGAGCTCGCGTCGATGATTCCGCAGGCGGGCAGCGCCTACGCCTACTCGTATGCCACCCTGGGTGAAGTCGTCGCGTGGATCATCGGCTGGGACCTGATCCTCGAGTACGCGGTCGGCAACGTGGCCGTGGCGATCTCGTGGGGCGACTACTTCACCACGCTGCTGCGCGGCATCGGCATCCACCTGCCGGCGTTCCTCACCACCGGGTATCGCACCGCCCTCCTCAGTTCGAATCCCGACGTGCACGGGCTGCTGCAGAGCGCGCCGCAGGTGCTCGGCTTGCCCGTACTGCTGAACCTCCCCGCATTCGGCATCGTGATGCTGATCACCTGGCTGCTGCTGCGGGGGGCGCGCGAGAGCTCCACCGTCAACACGGTGATGGTCACCATCAAGCTGGCGGTGCTGACGCTGTTCATCGGCGTCGGCATGATGAACCTCAATCCGGCCAACTACACGCCGTTCGCCCCCAACGGATTCACCGGCATCCACCAGGGCGCGGCGATCGTGTTCTTCGCCTACATCGGCTTCGACGCCATCTCGACGGCGGCGGAGGAGACGAAGAACCCGCAGCGCAATCTGCCACTGGGCATCCTGGGCGGACTGGCGGTGTGCACCGTCATCTACGTCATCGTCGGCATCGTGCTCACGGGGCTGGTGCCGTACCAGGAACTGGCGGTGGCCGACCCGCTGGCGCGCGCGCTGGAGATCGCGGGCTTCACGCGCGTGGGCTGGATCGTGGCACTCGGCGCCGCCGTCTCGATGTCCACGGTGCTGCTGGTGTTCCAGTACGGGCAGCCGCGCATCTTCTTCGCGATGGCGCGCGACGGGCTGCTGCCGGAGTGGGCCGCGAAGCTGAATCCGAGGACCCGCGTCCCGGCGGTGACGACG
The DNA here is from genome assembly GCA_963721715.1 of uncultured Acidobacteriota bacterium. Classification (GTDB taxonomy): domain Bacteria; phylum Acidobacteriota; class Vicinamibacteria; order Vicinamibacterales; family UBA2999; genus VFZN01. The sequence continues at coordinate 1,337,384 of CAVRKI010000002.1, forward strand.
GTCATCACGGGTGTGCTGGTGGCGTTCGCGTCGATGATTGGCGACGCGGCGGAAACCTACGACCTCACCAACATCGGCACGTTGTTCGCGTTCGCCCTGGTCTGCGCCGGGGTGATGGTGCTGCGGGTGAAGGAGCCGGAGCGGCCGCGTCCCTTCAAGGTGCCGTTCGTGTGGGTGACGGCTCCGCTGGGCATCCTGGCGTGCCTCTTCGTCATGGCCGGGCTGCCTTACCAGGCGTGGGAGCGGTTTGCCATCTGGATCGTGATCGGCCTGCTCATCTATTTCTTTTACGGGTACGGGCACAGCCGGCTGCGGCGGGGCCTGGCACGATAGCCCGCGATTCGCGGCAGTTTCTGCCTTCGACGCAGAAATTGCCGCGAATCGGCGGGTATCGTGCCAGGCCCCGCCAGAACGCGTACAATTGGGGATTGGGTTGTTCACCTGAACGCCCGCTGTACCCATGCCGCACGACTGGATCTCCGTCCGGGGCGCCCGCGTCCACAATCTGAAGGACATCGACGTCGACATCCCGCGCGACAAGCTGGTGGTCATCACCGGCCTGTCCGGCTCGGGAAAGTCGTCGCTCGCCTTCGACACCCTGTACGCCGAGGGGCAGCGCCGCTACGTCGAGTCGCTCTCCGCCTACGCCCGCCAGTTCCTCGAGCAGATGGAGAAGCCCGACGTGGACCTCATCGAAGGTCTGTCGCCGGCCATCTCCATCGAGCAGAAGACCACCGGCTCGAACCCGCGTTCGACGGTCGGCACCGTCACCGAAATCTACGACTACCTGCGGCTGCTCTTCGCCAACATCGGCGTGCCGCATTGCCCGAACTGCGGCCGGGAGATCACCTCGCAGTCCATCGAGCGCATCGTCGACCTGGTGATGACCTACCCGCAGGACACGCGCCTCACCGTGATGGCGCCCATCGTCCGGGGGCGCAAAGGCGAGTTCAAGAAGGAACTGCAGGGCCTGGCGGCGCGCGGTTTCACCAAGGCGCGGATCGACGGGCAGCTCCGCTCGCTCGAGGAAGACATCGCGCTCGACCGGCGCAAGAACCACAACATCGACATCATCGTCGACCGCCTCATCGTCCGCAGCGGCATCGAGCGGCGGTTGGCGGCCTCGGTCGACATGGCGCTGCAGCTGGCCGACGATGTGGTGACGATCCAGTCGCTGGAGCACGGCGACCGCCTGTACTCGCGGAAGCTCGCCTGCGTCGTCTGCGGCATCAGCGTCCCCGAGATGTCGCCGCGCGCGTTCTCGTTCAACTCGCCGCACGGCGCCTGCCAGGGCTGCCAGGGCCTCGGCGCGACCTGGGACTTCGACCCGCGGAAGATCGTCCCCGACGAATCGAAGTCGCTGTCGCAGGGCGCAATCATGCCGTGGGCGCGCGGCGACGCGGCGCTCGTCGGCGAGGCGATTGCCGACCATCGCCCGTCACTGGGGGATTTCGGCCACCACGCCGTTCGCGAAGCTCAGCAAGAAGCAGCGCGAGCTGCTGCTGTTCGGCCCGCCAGCGCGCACTGCCGACGACGAAGCGCCCCAGAAGGCGACGCGCGCGACCACCGCGAAGACGGCGAAGAAGAAGAGGGCGGATGAACCGGATCCGTTCGGCCGCGACTTCGAGGGCGTGATTCCGAACCTGCGCCGCCGCTTCGAAGAGGGGTCGTGGGCCGTGCAGGAGGAACTGGACCTGTATCGCGCGCTCACCGCGTGCGCCACCTGCCAGGGACAGCGCCTGCGCCCCGAGAGCCTGGGCGTGACGATCAAGGGCCGCACGATCGCCGAGTACGTGAACCTGCCGATCTCGGAAGCGCTGGCCGTGTTCGATGCGTTCGAGCTGCGCGATCGCGAGGCGATCATCGCGACCCGCATCCTCAAGGAAATCCAGGATCGCCTGCGCTTCCTGCACGATGTCGGCGTCGGCTACCTGACGCTGGGCCGCTCGGCGGCGACGCTCTCCGGCGGGGAAGGTCAGCGCATCCGGCTGGCGACGCAGATCGGGTCGAATCTCACCGGCGTGCTCTACGTGCTGGACGAGCCGTCCATCGGCCTGCACCAGCGCGACAACCGGAAGCTGCTGTCCACGCTGCAGCGCCTGCGCGACATGGGCAACACCGTGGTGGTGGTCGAGCACGACGAGGACACCATCCGCCTGGCCGACTACGTGATCGACCTGGGCCCCGGCGCTGGAGACCTTGGTGGCGAGGTCATCTTCCAGGGCACCCCCGCGGCGCTGGCGGCGAACGGCACCGGCTCGCTGACCGGCGCCTACCTGAGCGGCCATCGCCAGATTGAGCCGCCCGCCACGCGGCGCACGGGCAAGCAGGGCGACCTGGTGATCCGCGGCGCGCGCGCGAACAACCTGAAGGACATCGACGTCAAGATTCCGCTCGGGCGCCTGGTCGCAGTGACGGGCGTGAGCGGATCCGGCAAGAGCACGCTCGTCAACGACATCCTCTACAAGTCACTGGCGCGGCAGATCTACAAGGCCGGCGACGAGCCGGGCGAGCACACGCGCATCGAGGGGACGAACTACGTCGACAAGGTGATCGAGATCGACCAGTCGCCGATCGGCCGCACGCCGCGATCGAACCCTGCCACCTACACCGGCCTCTTCACCTTCATCCGCGAGTTGTTCGCGATGGTGCCCGGAGGCGAAGGCGCGCGGCTTCAAGCCGGGCCGGTTCTCGTTCAACGTCAAGGGCGGCCGCTGCGAAGCATGCCAGGGCGACGGCGTCATCGCCATCGAGATGCACTTCCTGCCGAACGTCTATGTCACCTGCGAGCAGTGCAAGGGGCGGCGCTACAACCGCGAGACGCTCGACGTGAAGTACCGCGGCAAGTCGATCGCCGAAGTGCTGGAACTGACGGTGGACCAGGCGCTGCCGCTGCTCGAGAACTTCCCGCCGCTGGCGACCAAGCTGCGCACGTTGCAGAGCGTGGGCCTGGGATACATCGAGCTCGGCCAGTCGGCCACCACGTTGTCAGGCGGCGAGGCGCAGCGCGTGAAGCTCTCGCGCGAGCTCTCCAAGCGCGGCACCGGCCGGACGCTCTACATCCTCGACGAGCCGACGACGGGCCTGCACTTCGAGGACGTCCGCAAGCTGTTGGATGTGCTCATGCGCCTCGTTGATCAAGGCAACACCGTGGTCGTCATCGAACACAATCTCGACGTCATCAAGTCGGCCGACTGGCTGGTGGATCTGGGGCCCGAAGGCGGATCTGGCGGCGGCCGCATCGTCGCACAGGGCACGCCCGAACAGGTGGCGAGGACGCCGGAATCGGCAACGGGGGAGTTTCTCGCAGCGGTGCTGAAACCGTGACAGGAGTGCCTGAAGGCCTGACGGAAGGACGCCGAACCCCTGGGATCTGGTCGGCCGTGAAGTCACAGGCAATCTCGCGCACGGTGGCCGTTCAAACCGGAAGGAATGGATGAGTGTGTCAGAATTGACACAGGCTGGGCTCAGTCAGCTGTGGCCTCCTTTACACAGTTGCCCGCGCTCTCGCATTGCGACGACGACTGTTAGATATTGACTACTAAGCACTTACAGCTATTGTAGAGTCCTGTTTCACGCGGGCATCAGCTTTGCTTCCTGATCCGGTGTCGAAAAGCGACTCCAGAGGCGAATGGACGTTCAACAGACCATCAAGCGTCAGATTTCATGTGCCGGCATCGGACTGCATTCCGGCCAGAAGGTGACGCTCACGCTCAAGCCCGCGGCGGCTGACACCGGCATCCGGTTCCGTCGGACCGACCTGGGCATCGAGATTCCCGCCACGGTCGAACACGTGTCCGCCGTGCAGTACGCCACGGTGCTGGGCCGGGACGGCGCCACGGTCGAGACCGTGGAGCACCTGCTGGCCGCCCTCGTGGCCACCGGCATCGACAACGTCGTGGTCGAACTCAGCCAGCGCGAAGTGCCGATCATGGACGGCAGCAGTGCGCCCTTCCTCTTCCTGCTGCAGGAAGCCGGCGTCAAGCGGCTCGGACCGGCCCGCAAGTACCTGAAGGTGCTCAAGCCCCTCCAGATTGCCAGCGGCGACAAGCGCATCGCGGTGTACCCCTCCGATCACTTCAAGGTGAGCTACACCATCAGCTTCGACCATCCGCTGCTCAAGCACCAGACGCGCACGGAGCGCATCACCGAGCAGAGCTTCAGCGAGCACATCGCGTCGGCACGCACCTTCGGCTTCCTGAAGGAAGTGGAGTGGCTGCGGCAGCAGGGACTGGCGCTCGGCGGCTCGCTCGAGAACGCCATCGTCATCGGTGACACCGGCGTGCTGAACGCCCTGCGCTTCGACGACGAGTTCGTCCGTCACAAGATTCTCGATGTGGTGGGCGATCTGGCCCTGGTCGGCTACCCCGTGGTGGGCCACGTGGTGGCGCACCGTGCCGGCCACGCCCTTCACACCGAGCTCGGCCGGGCGATCCTGGCCGACCGCGACGCGTGGTGCCTCGTCGAGGCTCCGGACCTGGCTCCCGAAGAATCGGTCTTCGGTGTGCCCGCCACCGCGCGCGCGCACTGAGCTCTCTCGCCTTCGTCGCACCTCCAATCGCCGGGCCGCGTGCTTCACGTGGCCCTTTTTTTTGTACGCGAGTGGGACGTACCGCCGGCGCCTCGCCCCGGCGAGGCCGCGCTCAGCGCGGGCGGATGATACACTCCGCCCAAACCGGGAGTCTTCATGTCACGTTTTCGTACCCTGTCCTGCCTGTCGGCACTGTTTTTGGCCGTCGCGCTGCCGTCGCTCGGCCCGGTGGTGTCCGCTCAGGCGACCGACCCCGCGCTCGTCGCCAGGGCGCGCGCCATCCACGATCGTGTCATCGCGATCGACACCCACAACGACATCAACCCGCGCGACTTCACGAAGGAGCGCAACTACACCCAGCGGCTCGAGAACCAGGTGAACATCCCCAAGATGGTCGAAGGCGGCCTCGATGCCTCGTTCTTCATCGTCTACGTGGGGCAGGGATCGCTGACGCAGGAAGGCTACGACCGGCCTACGCGCAGGCGGTGGAGAAGTTCGACGCCATTCACCGGCTGACCGAGGAGATTGCGCCCGACAAGATCGGCCTGGCGCTGACCGCCGCCGACGTGCGCCGCATCGCCGCCAGCGGCCGGAAGGTGGCGCTGATCGGCGTCGAGAACGCCTACCCGCTTGGCACCGACATGTCGCGGGTCAAGGAGTTCCACGACCGCGGCGGCCGCTACATGTCGCTGGCGCACAACGGCCACAGCCAGTTCGCCGACTCCAACACCGGCGAACGCGACGGCCAGTGGATGCACAACGGCCTGAACGAGCTGGGCCGGCAGGTCATCATCGAGATGAACACGTGGGGGATCATGGTGGACGTCTCCCACCCCTCCAAGCAGGCCAACCTCCAGGCGATTGCGCTGTCGCGCGCGCCGGTCATCGCCTCGCACTCGGCCGCCCGCGCCGTGGCCGACCACAGCCGCAACATGGATGACGAGCAACTGCTGGCGCTGAAGAAGAACGGCGGCGTCATCCAGACGGTGGCGTTCGACAGCTACGTCAAGATCAAGCCGCCCGATTCGCCGGAGCGCGCCGCGGCCATCGCCAGGCTGCGTCTCGAGATCGGGCTGCAGGGCGGCGGGCAGAGCCAGGCCGACGCCACGCGGAACGAGTTCCGCCGGCGGATGGCCGAGATCGACAAGCAGTTCCCGCCGCCGCCGATGGCCACGGTCAGCGACTTCGTCGATCACATCGACTACCTCGTGAAGAAAATCGGCATCGACCACGTCGGCATCTCGTCCGACTTCGACGGCGGGGGCGGTGTCAAGGGCTGGAATGGCGCCGACGAGACGTTCAACGTCACCCTCGAGCTGGTGCGCCGTGGCTACACCGAGGAGCAGATTGCCAAGATCTGGAGCGGCAACCTGCTGCGCGTGATGGAAGACGTCCAGAAGATCGCCGCGGACATCCAGGCGGGCCGCAAGTAGCCTTATGCCTTCTGCCTTTCGCGTTTTCTCTGTAGACTGTGCCGCCATGAAGGGATTCTTCGTGGCGGCCTGTCTCGTGGTCTCCGCCGGCGGAGGCGCGGCGCAGCAGCCGTCAGCACCGCCGCCGCAGGCGCCACTGCCCAAGGGGCAGATGCCGGTGCTCGGCCGTCCCACCGAGTCCACCGACCAGGTGCCGGTCTTCGACTTCGACGACTACTTCCCGGGCGCGTGGGACTTCGAGTGGAACGTGCCGGACAGCCCGCTGGGCCCGGCCGGCCCGCTGAGCGGCACCACCACCTACCGCAAGCTGGAGGGCGCCACCTACGAAGCCGACACCAGGGCGGAAGGCCCCGCCGGACCGTATACGGTGAAGGAACGGATCGAATATCAGAAGGACGCCAAGACCATCACCAAGCAGGTCACGGACAGTCGCGGCTTCAGTTATCGCTCGAAGGCCACCGTGGCCGGTGACCTCGGCGGCATCTACAACATCCTCTTCGAGAGCGAGCCGTTCGTCGTGCAGGGCAAGACCATCACCCTGAAGGAATCGCTGCGCACGATGTCGCCGTTCAATTACCGGGTCTCGACATCGGTGTCGGTGGACGGCGGACCGTTCACCAATTTCGGCACGCCCTGGTGGCGGAAGCAGGGACAGTAGGGAGACATGACCATGCGACGACTCTTGTTGCTCACGGCCCTGATCGTCGCGGCGCTGTCGCCCGCGCTTCGGGCACAGGGTGATGGCGGCTACCGGCTGGTGCCGAACTGGCCGACGCTGCCGGCCGGGATGTTCTTCGGGTTGAAGGACGCGCCGCCGCCACCCGCGGAGCGCGACGCGCAGGCCGCGGCCCGTCGCGCCATGGGCGGGCAGCGCGCGGCTGCCGCTCCAGGCACCGGGCCCACCAACCAGCCGGGTATCTCGGGCGTGGCGATCAGCCAGCAGGATCTGATCTACGTGTTCAATCGCGGGCCCAAGCCGGTGATGGTGTTCGACACCAAGGGCACGATGGTGATGTCGGGCGGGGATCAGGAGATCAACGGCAAGACGATCAACCCGTCGTGGCAGCACTCCGGCGCGGTGGACTGGGACGGCAACGTCTACATCATCGAGCGCGATGCGCACCGCATCGTCAAGCTGAGCCCGAAGATGGACAAGTTCCTGATGCAGCTTGGCACCACGATGGAGAAGGGCACCGACGCCACCCATCTCGATCTGCCCTCGGGGATCGCGGTCCTGAAGAGCGGCAACATCGTGGTCACCGACGGCTACGGCAACAACCGGGTCATCCTCTACGACAAGGCCGGCAAGTTCATCAAGCAGGTGGGCAAGGGCGCCGGCGGTCCGGCCGACAAGGGCACGGGCCCGGGTGAGTGGATCCTGCCGCACAAGCTCGCCGTCGATGCGCAGGAGAACCTCTACATCATCGACCGCGAGAACAAGCGGCTGCAGGTGTTCGACAAGGACCTGAACTACCTCCGCGAGATCAAGAACGAGTGGAACCCGTGGGACGTGCACATCTCGCGCAAGGGCACCGAGGGTGTGGGCTTCATTGCCGACCACATGCTCGAACGCGTGCACAAGTTCTCGCTCGCGGACGGCAAGATCCTCGCGACCTGGGGCTCGCAGGGCCTCGGGCCCGGCCAGTTCGACTGGGTGCACGGCATCGTGGTCGACTCGCAGGGCGCCGTCTACGCGGCCGACACCTACGGCCAGCGGCTGCAGAAGTTCGTGCCGGGCAGTGGTTCGCGGTAAGAGTGGGCCGGGCTACGCCCGGTAGGTATTAGGGCCTCGCTGCGCTCGGTAGGCTCCTGCACGTAGCGGGCGCCCCTACGGAGCGAGTGCCGCCTGTGTTCTCCAACGAGCCGAAGGGGCTCCCGGCGGGAGCCGCCCTGTCCCCGTCCTACGCGCCGCAAGGCGCGCCTCTGTCTCTCCCCACGAGCCGAGGGCTCGCCTACGGCTCCCGAAGGGAGCCGCCCTGTCGTTCCCACGGCCCGCAGGGCCGCCTTATCTCGCCATCACGCGCGTGACCGTCCAGTAAATCCCGATCGCAGCGATTGCGAGGGAAGCGGGCACCACGACGAATCGCCGATAGCGCTCGCCTCTGGCGAACGGCGCGGTGACGAGCGCGGCCGCCGCGATCACCGACACCTGCCCGACACTCCACGCCGACGTTGAACGACAGCAGCGCGGTGAGGAACTCGTTGCGCGGCAGACCCAGCTCGCGCAGCACGCCCGCAAAGCCCAGGCCGTGCAGCAGCCCGAACAGGAACACCACGCCGATGCGCCACGCGTGCAGCTCGCGCGTGATCAGGTTCTCGATCGCGACATACGCGATCGACAGCGCAATCAGCGGCTCGACGATGCCAGGCGGCAGCGCGACGATGCCGTAGATGGAGAGCCCCAGCGTGATCGAGTGCGCGACGGTGAAGGCGGTCACCTGCGTCAACACCGGGCGAAGCCGGGTGCTCAGCAGGAAGAGGCCGATCACGAACAGGATGTGATCGACGCCCTTCGGCAGGATGTGCGTGAACCCGAGCTCGACGTACTGCCGCACCACGGTCCAGCGTGACGGCGCGATGAACTGCCCGGTGAGGTCGATCGGCCGGCTCCACACGGTGCCGCCGATCCACTCCGTGTAGACCTGGCCGTCGGCACGGGCGATGGTCAGCGGATACGGGTCCGCGACGATGCCGTAGAACCAGCGCAGCATGCGGGCATCGGCGCCGACGCGTCCCTGCATGCGGTAGTGCGCCGCCATCGGCGTGCCGTCGGGTTCGGTGGGCGAGGACGGCGGTTCGTAGACGACCGAGGAGGGCCGCACTTCGCGCCCGTCCACGTAGAGGACGATGCGATCGACCATGACGGGGGCGAGGACGGCGAGGCGGGCGTCGCGGTCGGCTGCCGGCAGCCGCGTGCCCTCGGGCCTCACGGGCAGGTCGGGATAGTCCGCCAGGAAGGGCTCCAGCCGCAGCAGCAGCCATTCCGGATCGTTGGCGAGATCGAGGGTGAACGATCCGTCAGCGGTAAAGGTGAGGTGGACGCGCGTCCGCTCGAGATCGTGGGCCGACGGGCGGGCGGTGATGGCCAGCCACAGTCCCAGCACCACCAGCGAGACGACCCCCCATCGGACCAGCACGTCGGGTATCATAACGGCCCCATGCGAACCCCTCTGGTCGGCGCCATCGGTCTGGTCCTTGGCGCGGCGGCTCTTGCCGTCGCCCAGCCCGCCTCGAAGAAGGTGGACATCGTCTCGATCACGGGGTGCCTGCGCGAGCAGAGCCCGGGCACGTGGATGCTGGTCGCGGCCTCCGAGCCGGTGCCCAGCATCGCCAACGCCCCGCCGAAGGAGGAGATTCCGACCACGGCTCCGGCTGGAAAACTCAGCTTCCGGCTGATTGGCGTCGGCGAGTTCAACCTGCCGACCATGAAGGACAAGACCACCGTGGTCCGGGGCCTGCTCATCAAGGACACGCCCACGTCCCGGATCAACGTCACCTCGGTGGTCGAGGCCCTGCCGGTCTGTTCGCCGGGCGCCCCGAAATAGGCTAGTATCTGGTCGGCATTCCGGCCCGAGCCGTCGGGCCTTTGGTCCACTGTCCCCGGGGGTCTTATGAAGCGCGTGGTCGCTCTGTTCGCCGGCGTCGTCCTCACCGCGGCATCGATCTCCACCGTGCAGACCGCGTCGCAGTCGGCTGCCGCCGCCGCGCCCGACGCTCCCACCTTCGCCAAAGACGTCGCGCCCATCGTCTTCGACAAGTGCGCGTCGTGCCACCGCGAAGGCGAAGTGGCGCCGATGTCGCTGCTCTCCTACGAGCAGGTGCGGCCGTGGGCGCGCGCCATCAAGAGCAAGGTCGTGTCGCGCGAGATGCCGCCGTGGGGCGCCGACATGCGCGAGACGCTGCCGATGCGGAACGACATCAGCCTCTCGGAGCAGCAGATCAAGACAATCGTCGCGTGGGTCGATGCTGGCGCGCCCAAGGGCAATGTTGCCGACATGCCGCCGACGCCGACCTTCGCCACCGGCTGGACCTACGGCAAGGAGCCTGACTACATCCTCGAGATGCCGGTCGAGTTCGACATTCCGGCTGAGGGCGAACTCGGCGTGCAGATGTTCTACTCGAAGGTTCCGTTCACCGAGGACCGCTTCGCGGAGGTGGTGGAGCTGCGACCTGGCAATGGCAAGGTCGTCCACCACGCCGGCATCTACTTCGTGGATATCCCGGAGGGCGCGACTCTGAAGGACGGCCGGATCATCGGGCCCGACGGCAAGGTCATCGGCGATCGGGGATCGCGCGGCCTGCCTGCCACCGAGGGCGGCTTGCCCGGATCGAGCAAGCTGCTCTCCTGGGTGCCCGGGCGCGGGCTCGATCGGCACCGTGCGAATGTCGGCAAGCGCATTCCCGCCGGCAAGTATGTCAACTGGCAGATGCACTACAACCCGACCGGCAAGCCGGAGAAGGATCGCACGCGGCTCGGCCTGTGGTTCAACAAGGTGCCGGTGACGCACGAAGTGCTCATCCGCCAGGCCGGCGATCCGCTGGCGACCACCAAGGGCGGGCTGTCGCTCTACCGCGCCGAGGGTCGCGAGATCGAATACAAAGCGGACCCCAGCAGCACGCGCCGCTCGCGCACCACGCCGAACATCCCGCCGTATGTGGAGAACTGGAGCCTCACCGGCATCACGCCGGTGACCGAGGACATCACGCTCTACGCGATGTCGCCCCACATGCACCTGCGCGGGAAGAGCCTGAAGTGGGTGGTCACCTATCCCGACGGCCGTGAGCAGACGATCCTCAACGTCCCGAAGTTCGACTTCAACTGGCAGTTCAACTACGAGCTCGCCGAGCCGCTGAAGATTCCCGCCGGCAGCAAGATCTCGGGCATCGGCTTCTACGACAACTCGCCGAAGAACAAGTGGAACCCGGCTCCGCACCTCGAGGTGTACTGGAGCGAGCAGAGCTGGGACGAGATGTACCAGCCCTTCACCGAGTACTCCGTGGACAGCCAGGACCTGACAAAGGCGGCGAAGCCCACGACGAGCTCGCAGCAGCAGAAGCAATAACCCCTCAGCTCGCTTGAGTGGTCAATCCGCCAGCTCGCTCAACCGCTCGGAACCGGTACAAGCCACGGGAGTTCGGGCGGATGGCACGCTCAACGGCAGTGAATTGAGGGGTTAGGTGGGGAAGCGTCAGGCCTACGGGCTCGCCGTGCTGCGTCTCTGTCTCGGTGTGTTCTTCCTGTTCGAGGCGATTGGCAAGATCGGCTGGTTCACCAGCAGCGCGGTTCTCTCGAGCCGCCTCACCGAGTGGCTGCAGTCCGCGGGTCCGCTCAATCGCCCGTATCTGCAGATGCTGATGCCGGGTGTCGAGGTTTTCGCCCGCCTCGTGCCGCTGGGCGAGTTCGCGGTGGCCGTCGCGTTCCTGCTGGGTGGCTACACCCGGCTCGCCGCCGCGCTCGCGGTGCTGATGGTGCTGAACTTCCACTACGCCAGCGGCGTGATGTTCCAGTACAGCTACCTGACCAACGGCTATGGTCTGCCGGTGCTGGGTGGACTCCTTGCTCTGGCGATTGGCGGCGCGGGGCTGCCGCTCAGCTTGAGGAAGTAGCTGGTGCCTGGAGCCAGGAGGTCTTAGGTCTTGGGGCTTGGGGGCTTGAGTCGCTCTTTCTGAGGCAGCAGCCATGCGTAGATTGTGGTTTGCCCTGCTCGTTGCGATTGCGGGTATTCCGCTGGCATCCACTCCCGCGCTGGCGTGCACGTGCATGGGCGGCCTGCCCGCCTGCCAGCAGCTGTGGATGGGAGGCGACGAATCTCCTCCGACCGTGTTCGAGGGCACCGTGGTCTCCATCGACCAGGAATCGGATCCGGCCCTCTCCTCGAACGGACGGCCCTACCCCTATCGCAAAGTCACCTTCCGTGATGTCGAGAACTGGATCGGCGAGGGCCCGACGTGGGTGATGACCGCCATGGGCGACGCCGACTGCGGCTATCGGTTCGAGATCGGCCGCCGGTATGTCGTCGATGCCAATCGCAACCCTGCGAACGGCGCGTTGAGAACGGGCCTCTGCAGTCAGACCAAGCCGGTCGAACTCGCAACGGAACTGCTGGCGTATCTGAAGACGCTCGCCCACCCATCCTCCGGCGGCTCCATTTTTGGCCGCGTCACTCTGGACCAGGACAGATTCTCCGTCGAGACACCCTCGGAATCGTCTCGACGACCGCTCGAAGGAGTCCAGGTGCGGCTTTCGGGACAGGTGGAGCGATCCACCCTCACCGGCCCGGATGGGCGTTATCGCTTTGAAGCCCTGCCGGCTGGCGAGTATGAGGTCGCGACCGAGATTCCGTCGCGGCCCGAACTGGCCGGCCGTAACAGCAGTGGCCGCCGCCCGCTGCGCATCGTCAACGCCCATGCGTGCGCCAGCGTCGACGTGTCGTTCGCTGTGAACGGAGTGATCAGCGGATCGATCGTCGATCAAGACGGCAAGCCGGTCCCGTCGACCATGGTCGACCTGCGTCTCGAGGTCCCGCTTCAAAAGGATCAGCCGCACTATGGGATTACCCCCACGGACGCGTTGGGGCGGTTCGAGTACTCGAGGTTGCCCGCCGGCCGTTACGTGGTCGGCGTGAATCTGCGGCGGGGCCCGGCTCGCCAGCATCCGTGGGCGCCGGCGCGATCCGAGCCGATCGACCTCGATGCGGGCGAACTGCGGACGCTGCCGCCGATTGTCGTGCGGCGCCTGGTGCAAGTCCGTGTGCGCGGCCTCGTGCGCTTTGCGGACGGCAGGCCCGCCGCGAACCAGCGGGTCACGGTGGAGTTGCCCATCGATCTCGGCCCGCCCTCCTTCGGTGGGTCGTCGGTCACGGATGGCCAGGGAACTTTCGAAGTGGAGCTATTCCAGGATCAGGCCTACATTTTCAGCACCATGGTGGGTGGGGAACGTCACCAGTCAGCCTCAGTCACGGCCGGTCGACAGGAGCCGGTCATCGTGGTTCAGCAGCGTTGAACGCCTGTGGGTTGTGCCACGGCCTGCTTCCCGGCGATTCGCTGGACAGGCGCAATCCGCACCTGGACTAGAATCCCGGCATGCACCGACGAGCTTTCACGGTCCTGGCGTTCGCGGCGATCGCCGCCGCGCTGCCGCGGCCCGCACTCGGGCAAGCGGCCGGCGCGTCAAGAACGTTTCACGCGCGCCTGTCCACCGTGCCGATCGACCTCACTATGGCCAGCACCATCGCCGGCAGCGGTTCGGTGACGGGCACGCTCAAGGGCCGCACGCTGGTGCTGACCGGGAAGTTCACCGGATTGAAGACACCGGCCACCGTGGCGCGCGTGCATCGCAGTCCGACTCGCGGCATGCGCGGCGATGCGATCTTCGACCTGACGGTGTCGGCCGCGGGCACCAGCGGCGAACTGAGCGGCACGCTGGAGCTGAGCGCGGCACAAGTGGAAGACCTGGAGAAGGGCCGGCTCTACGTGCAACTGCACAGCGAGAAGGCGCCGGACGGCAACTTGTGGGGTTGGCTGCTCGGGAAGCCGTAGGCAAGGCAGAAGGCCGAGAACCGGCAGACGGCAACCGCCCCCAAGCCCCAAGGCCCAAGACCCAAGACCCCGATCGGATGATGCGAAGACAACCCTCCGCGAGGCCGTCAAGACCATATAATTCGCCGGACGCTTCCTCCGGAGGACTCCACATGTTCCGTGCGCACATCCGTATGTCGCTCATCGTGTTCGCGGTGCTGGTCTCCGGTGCCTGGACGCCGGCGGCAGCGCAGGTGCTCGGCGTGTTTCGGTGGCAGATGCAGCCGTACTGCAACCTGGTCACCTTCACGGTCATCCAGCAAGGCCCCACCTATCAGCTGACGGGGAACGACAACCTGTGCGGCGCGCCGGCCTTCGCGCCGGCGACAGGCACGGCGACGCCCAACCCGAACGGGACCATATCACTGGGATTCAACATCGTCACCCCGTCCGGTGCGTCGGCGCACGTCAGCGCTACGGTCAACCTCTCGAACGTGTCTGGCACGTGGACCGACGCGGACGGGAACACCGGGCCGTTCGTGTTCAATCCGCCTGGGGTCCAGGGATTGCCCCGCCCAGACCCCACGCGGTCCACCCTGATCACCAGCGCACAATTGGCCGCGTCGATCTTCGCGGGGACGGGCTCGGCGACCACGGTGGCGCGCAGCGACCATACGCACGACGAGCGGTACTTCACGGAGGCGGAGACGAATGCCGTGGTCGCGGCCGCGGTCGGTGCCGGTGCCGCCGGGGTTCTGGAGTCAACAGGTAGCCTTCCCGCGAACTTCACGCCCGAACTGGAGTTTTTTGGCTTCCAGGTGACGACGCCGAAGGCCGGCCGGCTTCTCATCAGCACACCGGGCGGTATTTGGAACTACAACTGCTCCTCAGGGAGCAATTACTACGCCTTCTTGACGCTTGACGGAGTCGCGATCCCTAACAGCGTGGTCTATTCACCGCTGCTTGCAGCCCTTCCCCGCATGAGCGGTCTCGTGCTGACAGAGGTACCAGCCGGGGTGCACACGATCCGTGTCGCGGTGCGTTGCAGCGCGGGAACGAACTCGGGCTACACCTGGGCCTTCAACGGGCGCGCATCGGTCGTAGTGCTTCCGTAGATGCCAGTGGCAACGTGCGCGAGGCCTCTGCGAATGCATCGAAACCCCAAGCCCCAGGCCCCGGGCCCCAAGGCCCAAGACCCAAGACGATGAAAACCGTGATGAGACTGCTCCCCATCGGCGTCGTGGCACTCGGCCTCGGTCTCACCCTGAGCGCGACGCAGGCACCGGCCGCGGCGCCAGCGGCACAAGCGCCAACTGGCGCGCCTGTGTTCACGGCGGCGCAGGCCACGGCCGGACGGACCGTGTATACCGCTCGCTGCGCGGGGTGTCACCTTCCGGATCTCCAGGGCCGCAACGAGGCCGCGCCGCTCGCGGGCGCGAACTTCATGAGCGCGTGGCGCGGGAAGACCGCAGCCGAGTTCTTTCAGACCATCCAGAGCACCATGCCGCCCGGAGCGGCTGGCACGCTCGGCGCCGAGGACTACCTGAACGTCACGGCCTATCTGCTCGCCGCCAACGGCGCCACCGCCGGCGCCCAGCCGCTGACGGCAACGACCAGTGCCACCATCGGTTCCGTTGCCACCGGAGTCGCCACCGCGAGCGTGATCGCCCCGGCTCCCGCCGCCGCGGGCGGACAGGCCTCGGCGCGGCCGCAGGGACCGCCCCCTTCACGCGGGCACAGCGTGCAGGGCGAGGTGCCGAACTACGTGCCGGTCACCGACGAGATGCTGCGTACGCCGCCAGCCGGGGACTGGCTGATGGCCCGCCGTAACTACCAGGCGTGGAGCCACAGCCCGCTCACCGAGATCACCCGCGCCAACGTCAAGGACCTGCGCCTGGCGTGGTCGTGGTCGATGAACGAGGGGGGCGCCAACCAGACCAACCCGCTGGTGCACAACGGCACCATGTACCTCGCCAACACGATGAACATGGTGCAGGCCCTGGACGCCGCGACCGGCGATCTGATCTGGGAGAACCAGGTCGGTCCGAACCAGGCGATCGGCTTCGGCTCGATGCGCAATATCGCGATCTACCAGGACAAGGTCTTCCTCGCCACCACCGACGCGCGCCTGGTGGCGCTCGATGCGCGCACCGGCAAGGTGATCTGGACCACCACGATCGCCGATCGCACCAAGGGCTTCTCCAACACCTCCGGGCCCATCGTCATCAAGGGGCTGGTGGTGCAGGGACTGCAGGGCTGCGACCGCTACCGCGAGGAGCGCTGCATGATCAGCGCCTACGACGCCGTCACCGGCAAGCAGGTCTGGAAGTTCTACACCATCGCGCACACCGGCGAGCCCGGTGGCGACACCTGGGGAACCCTGCCCGACATGATGCGGCAAGGCGGCGAGACGTGGATTGTCGGCAGCTACGATCCCGACCTCGACCTCACCTACTGGGGCATCGCGCAGGCCAAGCCGTGGATGCCGGCCAGCCGCGGCACCTCGATCAAGGACGCGGCCCTCTACGGCGCGTCCACCGTGGCGCTCCGCGGCAAGGACGGCACGCTGGCCTGGCACTATCAGCACATCCCGTCCGAGACGATGGACCACGACGAGGTGTTCGAGCGCGTGCTCGTCGACATCGGCCAGGACAAGGCGGTGTTCACGATCGGCAAGGCCGGCGTCCTGTGGAAGCTGGATCGCCGGACCGGCCGCTTCATGGGCCACCGCGAGACGGTGTTCCAGAACGTCTTCACCCGCATCGATCCCGAGACCGGCGTGCCGGAGTACCGAGACGACATCAAGAACCAGAAGCTGGACGAGTGGATCAGCGCCTGCCCGAGCACCGAGGGCGGGCACAACTGGCAGGCGATGAGCTATCACCCGGGTGAGGGCCTGCTGGTGATTCCCCTCACGCAGTCGTGCATGGAGATAGCCGCCCGCAAGGTCGAGTTGAAGGAAGGATCGGGCGGCACCGCGGCCGGCCGCCGCTTCTTCGAGATGCCGGGTTCGGACGGCAACATCGGCAAGCTCGCGGCCTATGACGTCAAGACGCTGCGCCAGGTGTGGACGCGCGATCAGCGGGCGCCCTACCTGACGGCGGCGCTGACCACCGGCGGCGGGCTGACGTTCATCGGCGATCTGTCGCGCTACTTCCGCGCGCTGGACGTGCGCACTGGCGAGGTGCTGTGGGAAACGCGCCTCAATACCGCCGTGCAGGGCTATCCGGTATCGTTCACGGCCAACGGCAAGCAGTACGTCGCCGTCACCACCGGCGTCGGCGGCGGCAGCCCGCGCCTGGTGCCGCAGACCATCGCACCGGAAATCCAGCCGCCCGCCAGCGGTCACACGCTGTACGTGTTCGAGCTGCCGAAGAAGTAGTTCTCCAGCCGCACCCGCATGAGACGCCTGTTCGCGATTGTCTGCGCTCTCGCTGCGTACGCGTCTCCCGCCATTGTCGTCGCGCAGACCCCGTCGGTGCCGCCGGTGGTGGCCGGCGATGCGGGACAGGACGCGCCGACCGCCGCCGAACGCAAGCGGGCCACGGCCACCCGCATCGAGAACGGCACCATCCGGGTGGACGGACGTCTCGACGAAGCGGTCTGGTTCAACGCCACGGCGATCACCGACTTCATCCAGAAGGAGCCCGAGCAGGGCGCGGCCCCGACCGATGCGATGGAAGTGCGCTTCGCCTACGATGGCGCCGCCTTCTACGTCGGCGCCAGGATGTGGGCCCGCAACGCGAAGGAGATTCAGGCGCCCCTGGGCCGGCGCGACAACACCGATCAGGCCGAGCACATCCTGATTGCGCTCGACACCTTCCTCGATCGACGGACGTCCGTGGTTTTCGGCGTGACCGCGGCCGGCGTGCGACTGGATCGCTATCACGGCACCGACAACGAGGAGAGCTTCGACGCCGGCTTCGACCTGGTGTGGGGCACCCGCACCTCGATCGACAGCGAGGGCTGGACGGCGGAGATCTGGATCCCGTTCACGCAGCTGCGCTTCAACCCGGAGGACGACCTCACCTGGGGACTCAACGTGCAACGGTTCCGTCCCTCGATCAACGAAGAGGACACCTGGCTGCTGATCCCGCGCACCGTGCGCGCATGGGCGTCGCGGTTCGGCGAACTGCAGGGCGTCTCGGACGTGCGGCCGGCACGCCGCATCGAGCTGTTGCCCTACGTCGCGGCGACGTCCACCCTGTATGGTGATGCCGCGGGCAGCAATCCGTTCCGCCAGGGGGCGAACCCCGGTGGCCGCGTCGGCGCCGACGCGAAGATCGGCATTGGACCGAACCTCACGCTCGATGCCACCATCAACCCGGACTTCGGTCAGGTGGAGGCCGATCCCGCGGAAGTGAACCTCACGGCTTTCGAAACACGCTTCACCGAGCGGCGGCCGTTCTTTCTGGAGGGCTCGCCGCTGTTCAACATCGGGCATCCGAACTTCTACTACTCGCGCCGCGTGGGCACGCGTCCCATCGGCCCGGCGACCGCGGATTACGTCGAGTACCCGCCGTTCGCGTCCATTCTCGGCGCGGCGAAGCTGACGGGCCGCCTGCCGTCGAAGACCTCCATCGGCTTCCTCGCGGCGGCAACCGCCGAGGAGTCCGCCGACATCGCCGACGCCGCACTCGGCGAGGAGCGCAGCGTGCGCGTGGCGCCTCGTGCCTACTACGGCGTGGGCCGGGTGCTGCAGGAGTTCGGCACCAATGCGTCCACGGCGGGGCTGTTCGCCAGCCTGGTGCACCGGGACTTCAAGGACGTCGACCCGCTGTCGGATCTCTACTCGCGGAACGCGGCGACCTTTGCCGGCAATACGCTGCTGCGGTTCCGGGGCGGGCAGTACCAGTTCCGCGCCGCGGGCGGCGGCTCGGTCGTGACCGGCACCGAAGCCGCGATGACGCGCGTCCAGCGCTCGAGCGCACACTTTGCGCAGCGGCCCGACCGGGATTATGCCGTGCTGGATCCAACGCTGACGAAGCTGCCCGGATGGACCCTGCAGGCGGACTTCAATCGAACGGGTGGCCGTCACTGGCTGTGGGGCACCAGCACCAAGGCCGACTCGGTCAATTTCGAGACCAACGACTTTGCCGTGCTGAACGGCGCCGACGGACTGCTGATCTCGGGGAACCTCACCTACCGTGAAACACAGCCTGGCCGGCTGTTCCGCGGTTACGCGTTCACGCTGAGCGCGTCCAACGACTCCACGCTGCGCCTGCTTCGGCAGGAGGGCACGGTCCGCGGCCAGGCAAACCTGACGTGGGCGAATTTCTGGACCACCAACGTGTCGCTGACGCGCAATCTGCCGCAGATGAGCGCGACGCTCACCCGCGGCGGCCCGCTGATGGCGCGCGGCCCCGGATGGACCACGCAGCTCTCCGTCGGCAATCGCGCGGCCTCGCAAACCCGGTTCACGGCCAGCGCCACGGCCGCGAACAACGACGACGGGGCGTCGATCCGGCGGGTGAGCGGCTCGGTCTCGTTCCGGCCAGGCCCGCGCTGGCAGTTCTCGGCCGAGCCCTTCTACGACCGCGTCACCGAGCCGCAACAGTACGCCACTACGTTGCCGGACGGGCGCGAGGAGACCTACGGCTCGCGCTACGTCTTCGGCTTCATCGACCGCAGCACGGTGTCCACCAAGTTCCGCATGGGCTTCACGGTGAAGCCCGACATGAACCTCGACGTCTATGCCGAGCCGTTTGCCGCGTCGGGGCATTACTACGACTACGGTGAGCTGCTCGAGCCGCGCAGCCGCCTGCGGCTGAAGTACGGCACCGAGGGGACGACCCTGGTGGTGAACGAGGACGGCAGCCAGACCGTCACCGCCGACGGCTCCACCTTCACGCTCCGCAATCGCGACTTCAACACCCTGTCGTTCCGCTCGAACGTCGTGCTCCGCTGGGAGTGGCGGCCGGGCAGCACGCTGTTCGTGGTCTGGCAGCAGGCCCTGTCGGACACCGCGATCATCGGCGACTACGTGAACATCGGCGACATGTTCCGCTCGGTGACCGCGCCCGGGCCGAACCTGTTCGTGGTGAAGACGACGTTCTGGCTGCCGATACGCTGACAGCTGGGTGCGGCTGGGTGCGGCTGGGTGCGGGAAGGTGCGGTCTCTCGGGCGCAAGGGCGGGGCGAGCCCCAGACCGGTCGGGCCGCCGGGCAACCGCGGTGTCTGCCTCGAACAGGCGCTGAGGCCAACTCGCCCGCATCTCTTTGCTCAAACAGGCCGCGTGGCGCGCAGACACCGCGGTTGCCGGTTCTCGAATCGGCGGCCCTCCAACGGCGTGGGGCTCGCTCCGCCCTCCCGCCCTCGTCGCTCCATCGTGCGTCGCCGCACCGACAGCAGCCTCCTGCCGCACACCTGTTAGCCCTGCCGAGTTCCTGACGATCTTCGCTGTCACACCGGCGGTTCCGCACGTGATCGCTCAGTAAAACAGGTCGGTGCCGTTGGCAAAGAGCTTGTAGAGACTGGGGTATGCGATTCACGAACCGGGACGAGGCGGCCCGCCTGCTGGCCGAGCAGCTCCTGCGGTTCAAGGCGCAACGGCCTTTGATTCTCGCCATTCCCCGCGGCGGCGTGCCGATGGCCCGTGCGATTGCGAAGCGGCTGGCCTGTCCGTTCGACGTCGTGCTGGTCCGCAAGCTCCGGACGCCGGAGCAGCCGGAGCTGGCCATGGGCGCCGTCGACGAGGCCGGCCATGTCTACACCTATGGACACAAGGCCGCGGTGAGCCCCGAGATCTACGCCGAGGAAGTGGCCGTGCAAGTGGCCGAAATCCGCCGCCGCCGGCATCTCTACTCGGCGCAGCCGGCCATCCCGGCGACCGGGCACACGGCCATCATCGTCGACGATGGTATCGCGACGGGCACGTCGATGGTGGCGGCCATCCGTGCCGTTCGCGCCCAGCGACCTCTACGCATCGTTGTCGCGGTGCCCGTGTCGGCGCGCGATTCGCTGGACCTCGCAAAGTCGTACGCCGATGAGGTCGTGTGCCTCTACACGCCGAAGGTGTTCTTCGCGGTGGGCGATTTTTACGACGACTTCTCGGCGGTCGCGGATTCCGAGGTCGTCGACCTGCTCGAGGGGCGGGCGGCGGAGACGGGGCTTTAGGAACAGGAGCCAGGAATCGGGAATCAGCTGGCAGCGGCGCACCAGACCGAACGCCCAGGAACGCCATCAGCGTGCAGTACTCCAGGGCCCAGGGTTCGGGCAGCGCCCGAACCCTGAAGCCTAGAGCCTGGAGCCTACTTCCCCAGCCGATACGCGATCAGCTCGCCCGGGAATCCAGGCGCGCTCACCGACACGGTGATGTACTGCTGACCGTTCAGCAGGTAGGTCATCGGCGACCCCGTCTGCGGCGCGGGCATGTAGACGGCGCCGGCGTCCGCGCCGGTCGCCTTGTCGTAGGCCCGCAGCATCGCGCCCTGACCCTTCGGCGTCGTCACCATGCCGCCTTCGCCCGCAATCACCAGTGTCTTGGTGGTGAGCACGCCGATGCGGCCCTGGCGTCCGGTGCGCGGAATCGACAGGCCCTTCAGGGCAGGGTGGTTCTTGATGTTGTCCGGCGTGTCGCCGTGCGCGATCTGCCAGGCCAGCGTGCCCTTGTTCAGGTCGAGGGCGGTGATGCGGCCGTAGGGCGGCTTGATCAGCGGCAGGCCCTGCACGTTGGTGTTGGGGAACGCGGGACGGCCGCTCTTGTCGGCCGGGTCGGAGGCGAAGCCGCGGACGTAGAGCATGTCCGACTTCTGCCCGTCGCCAGGCGTGAGGCCGAGCGCCGAGACGCTGGTGTTGGAGAAGATGTAGAAGATGTTCGTCTCCGGATCGAGCGAGCCGCCCTGCCAGTTGGCGCCGCCCGTGACGTTCGGCAGCATCAGCGTCGCCAGCGGACCTTCCCACTTGCTGACGACCGGCGGCGTGAACAGCGGACCAATCTTGTAGCGCGACACCAGCTTCACCGCTTCGGCGCGCAGCTCCGGCGTGAAGTCGATGAGGTCGTCGATCGACACGCCCTGCCGATCGAAGGCGGGCGGCTTGCGTGACGAACGGCTGCGTCGGCGAGTAGCTCTCGCCGGGCACATCGCCCTTCTCGACCGGGCGCTCTTCGATCGGCCACACCGGCTGGCCGGTGGCGCGATCGAAGACGTAGACCCACCCCTGCTTGGTCGGCTGGGCCACGGCCTTGACGATCTTGCCGTCGATGTTCAGGTCCGCCAGGATCGGCGCGCACGGGATGTCGTGGTCCCAGATGCCGTGGTGGATGAGCTGGTAGTGCCACTTGCGCTTGCCGGTCTGCAATGTCGACGGCGACGAGGCTTTCGCTGAACAGGCTGTTCCCGGGGCGATGACCGCCGTAGTAGTCGCCGGTCGGCAGTTCGACCGGCATGTAGACCAGGCCCAGCTCCTCGTCGACGCTCATCTGCGCCCAGACGCCGGTGTTGCCGCTGTAGCTCCACGAGTCCTTCTCCCAGGTCTCGTTGCCGAACTCGCCGGGCGCGGGGATGGTGTGGAAGATCCAGATGCGCTTGCCGGTGCGGACGTCGAAGCCGCGGACGAAGCCCTTCTGGTTGGTCTTGCTCCTGGGGGCGCCGCCCTCGCGGTGCGCCGCGCCGATGATGATGGTGTTCTTGACGACCACCGGGGCGGAGTGCAGCGCCGACCTCGCCCGTCACCAGGTCCATCTCCTGGTCCATCTCCAGCTTCAGGTCGACGATGCCGTTCTTGCCGAAAGTCGGGATGCGGATCGCCGGTCTTCGCGTCGAGCGCCACCATCTGGTAGCCGACGGTGACGTAGAGGATCCGCTCTTCCTTGCCGTCGGTCCAGTAGGCGAGGCCGCGGCCCGAGAGCTGGCGCGCCGACGCGGCGGCGCGCGGGCCCTCGTCGATGCCGTGCATCCACTTCAACTCGCCGGTGGCGGCATCCACCGCCACGGCCGCGCGGCGCGAGCCGGCGGTGAAGTAGAGCGTGCCCTTCACCATCAGCGGCGTGGACTGGAACTGGAACTCGGGACGCGGCACCGAGGTTCTCGGTCTTGAAGCGCCACGCGATTTCCAGCTTGTCGAAGTTCGTCGCGTTCACCTGATCGAGCGGCGAGTAGCGCGTGCTGGCAAGGTCGCCGCCGTAGGTGGGCCACTCACCGGCCTTGGTCCCCGTGGCCGCGGGTGCGGCGCTCTGTCCGGCCAGCGGCAACACCGCCACCGCCACGAACAGCGCCAGCGGGGCTAGCTGCAGGCCCCAGCGTGTGAAACTCCGATTCATGTGAACGTCCTCCAATGGAGCAGGGACTACTTCCCCGTGTTCTCGTACACCTTCAAATTCGCCGTCGCCGTGCCGATGCACACGACGTCCATCTTCTTGTCCGCGTTCATGTCCGCGACCGCGCAGCCGGCGCCGGCCATGCCGCCATCGTCCAGGACCTCGCGCGTCCAGGCGTCGCCCTTCGGGCTGCTGGCGCGATAGATGTAGATGCTGCGCTTGCCGGCCCGCTCGCCGACGATGATCTCGTCGGTGCCGTCGTTGTTGAAGTCGCCGGTGACCAGCGTGTGGCCGTCGGTGATGGTTTCGTCAATCACCTGGCGCGTCCAGGCGGTGCCGTTCGGCAGGTAGACCGCCACCTTGTTGCCGTGCCACGGTTCGATGGCGGCCAGGTAACGCCCGCCCTTGCCGACGCGGCCGGGCGCGATGTCGCTGCTGCCGCTCTGCGGCCAGGCGCCGGGATCGCCGTCCACGACCTTGGTGCGCGTCCAGCTGCCGTTCCGGAACTGATGCGCGAACACGCCGTTGAAACTGGCGCTCAGCAGCGCCTCGAACTTCGAGTTGTTCCAGGGCATCACCCACAGCCCGTGAATGACGCCGGAGTCGGCGTCGGTCACGCCCTGGCGCTTCCAGTCGGGCCCGCGGTAATAGAAGATGCCGACCTTGTCCTTGTAGTCCGGCGCGATGGAGTTCGCGCCGATCAGCGGCGCGTTCACCAGCACCTTGCCCTTGCCATCCACGTCCACCCAGCGCACGCGGTGCGCCGTCGGCGTGCGGTCGATCTCCTTCATGTCCCACGGTCCGGTGGGGTCGCCCTTGTGCGAGAGCAGGTAGAGCGTGCCGGCGCTCTTGCCGTAGACGGTGGCGAAGTCTGCGGCCAGCGCCACTTCGGGGATGCCGTCGGCATCGGTGTCGTAGACCGCGGCGTTGATTGGGGCGTTCACGCCCGTCACCATCACGTGCTTCGTCCAGGTGCCGTCGGCTGCGCCCGGGTTCTCGTACCAGGGCACCTCCTTCATGCCGGTGGCCACGGCGATGATGTCCGGCCGGCCGTCCTTGTTCAGATCCGCGATCACGCTCTGGTAGCCGCCACGGAGGCCGGTATCCACCGTCCGCGCGGTGAAGGCGAGCGGTGGCGGCGCCTGGGCGGCCAGCGGCAGGGACACGCAGAGCGCCGCTGCGCCCAGGAGGAAGCGGGGATTCCTGAACATGCGCTAAATCTACTCAAAGATGGGCTGGGGAGAAAGGCCAAAGACCAGCAGACGGCCACGGGCAACAGGCACGCTCATCGCCAGTCGTTCTCGTTCAGCTGCGGCGCCACGATGTTGGCGTAGCGGAAGGGGCAAACGCATTCGAGACCTTGCGGAACGGCACTCACTGCCGCACGCGGAGTCGGTCGCATGGCTGAGCCGGCAGGAAGCTGACTTGGAATTGAGAACCCTGGAACCCAGAACCCTGGCACCTCGAACCCGGAGGGACCGCAGGCGACGGCGCGTTCCGGTTGCCCGCGGCCGCTTTGAACTCCTGAATTCTTGAACCTTGGAGCTTGGAACTACCGTGAGGGTTTCAGCTTCCCCTGATGGCACGCCATGCACCCGATCTCCGGGTTCTTGACGCCGGCGAAGTGCTTGTTGAGGCCGCCGACCATGCCACGCATCCGGCGCCCAACCGTCTTCTTGGGGTTGGCGTCGGAGCCCCAGTTCTCCGGGTCGTGACAGAACGAGCAGCCAACGCCCAGCGACGCGGTGAAGACGCCCATCTGCAGGGCGAGCGAGCTGTCACCGTTGAAGGCGGACTCGTAGCGCTTGGCGTCGCGCTCCCACTGCTCCTGCGTGACCTTCGGGGGGCTGAGCTTGCCCTGATGGCAGGTATTGCAGGTGACGCCGCCGTAGCTCTTGAGCGCGCCCGCATTCAGGTCGGTGACCATCTTCGACATCCGGTAGGCGAGGTCGAAGGTTGGCAGATAGGCCAGGTCCCATTGCCCGTCGAGGTGGCAGTGGGTGCATTCCACACCCAGGGCCTGGGACCACTCCTTCATCCGCGCATTCACATCGTCCTGTGCGCGCAGGGTGGCGAGCGACGACACGACGAGGCACAACGCGAGCACGACAACTGGGGACCGGCGCATGGCTTATAGCCTAACGCAGGGTGGGCCTGTCGTTGATGCCCGGACCTCGCTCGCAGGGCGATTAACCACTCAGTTCACCTGAGTGGTCGTCTCCACATCTCACCGATCCGCTCGAAACCGGCGCGATTCACGGGAGTTTGAGCTGATGGAACACTCAACCAATGAAATATGGCGCTAGACTGCGCCATGGCTACGCCCGCAGGCAGGTCGCTTCGAACCTCGATTGTGCTGCTCGCGGCGCTGGCGGCTTCGTGCTCCGGCCGGACGTCCACGCGTGCGGACGCACCCACGCGGGTCGTCGTCAACGGGGTGGAACTGCACTACATCGAAGCGGGGCAGGGCGAGGCGGTGATCCTGCTCCACGGCGGCCAGGGCGACTACCGCGCGTGGCAGCCGCAGATCCTGGTGTTGAAGCCCCGCTACCGCGTCATTTCCTACAGCCGCCGCTATCATTCTCCCAATGACAACCCTCTCGCTGGCACGACCCATTCCGCGCTCGTGGACGCGGAGGATCTCGCCGCGCTGATGGCGCAGCTCGGACTGGGGTCGGCCCACCTCGTGGGTACGTCATACGGCGCCTTCACCGCCCTGGCCTTTGCTCTCAAGCACCCCGAGATGGTTCGTAGCCTCGTGCTGGCCGAACCGCCCATTCATCAGTGGGTCACCGGCGACGCGCGTGGCGCGGCGCTTCACCAGCAATTCATGACCACCGTGCACGAGCCCGCGGGGCAGGCGTTTGCCAAGGGCGACACCGAGGCTG
This sequence comes from uncultured Acidobacteriota bacterium, assembly GCA_963721715.1. Lineage (GTDB taxonomy): Bacteria > Acidobacteriota > Vicinamibacteria > Vicinamibacterales > UBA2999 > VFZN01. The sequence goes on from CAVRKI010000002.1 coordinate 1,363,014, forward strand.
CGATGCGCATCCTGGTGGACGCCTTCGATGGACCCGGAGCCTTCAAGAAACTGCCGCCGGAGAACCGAACCGCCATCCTGTCGAACGCCCGCTTCTTCCAGGCCCTGACCGCCTCTTCCGATCCGTATCCGAACCTGTCACGCAGCGACGTGAGCCGGCTCGGCATGCCGATCCTGATCGTGAAGGGGGCCGAGACAGACGAACTGCACAAGGCGGTTGCGGAGGAAGTGGGGCGCGTGCTGCCGCAGGCCCAGCGCGTCACCATTCCGTGGGCGGGCCATGGCTCGCCACGACAGAACCCGGACTCGTTCAACTACGCGATGCTCGAGTTTCTCAAGACCGCCAGCCAGGCCGGTAAGAGCCCGCCCGGAGTCCGGTAGAATCGGCGACGATGACCTCCCGCTCGCCGAGCGCACACGCCGCCGACTACTTCGCGCGGCATGGGTTCGTCACGATCACGCGCGAGCAGGCGCCGCCCGCGATTCAGCACACAGCAGAGTTCCGCTCGTCGTGCCCTTCGTCTGCGGTGTGCATGACGAAAGCACTTGGCCGCGACGTGTCGTTCACGCTGCGGTGAGCGGATGAGGGCGTTAGACTGGCCACAGTGACCACTTTCATCCTGCCCGGCCTTGGCAACTCGGGCCCCGAACACTGGCAGAGCTATTGGGAGCGTGAAGACTCCTCATGTCGTCGCGTGGCGCAGGCGGACTGGGACACGCCCCGTCTCGCCGACTGGGTGACCACGCTGTCCACCGCGATCGGCGGCAGCAAGGCCCCAGTAGCGCTCGTCGCCCACAGCTCGTCGTGCGCGCTCGTCGCGCACTGGGCACGCGCCGCGACGCCCGAAGCGCTGGCGCGGGTCCGCGGGGCCCTGCTCGTCGCCCCGAGCGATCCCGACGGCCCCAACTATCCACGAGGGCCGATCGGGTTCTCTCCTGTGCCGCTCGACCCGCTGCCGTTTCCCAGCATCGTCGTCGCCAGCACGAACGACATCTACATCAGCCTGGCGCAGGCCCGTGTCTACGCGAATGCCTGGGGCAGCTCATTCGTGAACGTCGGCGCCGCCGGTCACATCAACGCCGCGAGCGGGCTCGGACGCTGGGCGGTTGGTCACGCGCTGCTGGCGGCCCTGCGCGACGCGGAGGCGGCGCAGCGCCCGTGACTGCCGCCACATCGCCCGCGTTGTCGAGCGCGCGGACCACAGGCGTTCATCGGCCGATCATGATCGCCGAAGTCCTGCAGCTTCTCCGCCCTCGTCCGGGCGAGGTGGCCGTGGATTGCACGCTTGGCGGCGGGGGGCATGCGCGCGCCATCCTCGAGGCGCTGGAACCAGGTGGACGCTTGATTGGACTGGACGTGGATCCGCTGGAACTGCCTCGCACCGAAGCTCGGCTCCGTGCCGAGGGCTTCGGCGCCGACCGGTTCGTCGCCAGGCACCACAGCTTCGCGACATTGCCCGGTGTCCTGGCAGAACAGGGGATCGACAAGGCGGATGTCATCCTCGCAGACCTCGGGGTCTCGTCGATGCAGCACGACACGCCTTCCCGAGGGTTCAGCTACAAGGGCGTCGGTCCACTCGATCTCCGGATGAATCCTCTGGTTGGCGATCCGGCACCCGCGCTGCTTGCGCGATTGAGCGAGGCAGAACTGTCGGCGATCCTCACGGCCAATGCCGACGAGCCCCATGCGGTGTTGATCGCACGGCTGCTGAAAGCGCAGCCGGTCGAGACCACGCATGCGTTCGAGCGCCTGGTCCGTAAAGGGTTGAACTCCGCGATGCCCCACCTGTCGAAGGCGGACGTGAAGATGTCGGTGCGCCGCACCTTCCAGGCCCTGCGCATCCTGGTGAATGACGAATTCGCGGCGCTGGACGCCCTCCTGCAGTCGCTGCCGCGGTGCCTGGCGCCGGGAGGCCGGGTGGCGATCCTCACCTTCCATTCAGGCGAGGACCGGCGGGTGAAGAAAGCGTTCCAGGCCGGCCTCCGGAGCGGAATCTATTCCGCTGCCGCGAATCGGGTGGTCCGGTCCGCCAAGGCGGAAACCTGGTCGAATCGACGCGCTGCTGCGGCGAAGCTGCGGTGGGCGGTCCGCGGGCCGGGCTGACATGACAGCCTCAACAGGGGGCACCGCTCGGCCTTGCGGCCCTGCAGGTTTGTGGCAGAATTCCGCTGCGAGGGCGACGGCCTGAGTGAGCGCCCGCGCGATCAGCCCAGCCCCAAGCCCCAAGCCCATGTGGTCCACCTCCACCCTCTGGTTCGACGTCGCCGTGGTGATGACCATCTTCGCCATCGGCAGCATCCTGTTCGGCCGTTTCGAAGAGCACAAACCCCGCCCGCGCCGCGTGTTGAAGGTGCTGATCGTCGCCACGGTCACGGTTGCGTTGTCGGCCACCGTCGGCCGCGTCTGGGCATATGCGGTCCTGATGGTGCCGCTGCTCGGGGCCGCTTACGTGCATCTCGTCTGGCTGCCCCGACACGGCATCAACGGCTGGACCGCGGAGCCTCGCGACAAGTACCTCGAGTTGCTGCGCAACCGATCACGGCAGTCCCGGTAAATCCAGGTATCGGAGTTCCTGAGCCATGACCGCGAAACGTCTGACGACGAAGGCGAAGCCGAAGCCGAAGGCCACCCAGAAATCGACGACGATTGATGACTACCTCGCCGGTCTTCCCGCTTCACAGCGCGCCGCGCTCGGGAGGGTGCGGCGGATCATCCGCGCCACCGCACCGGACGCAGAGGAGTGCATCAGTTATCAGATCCCCGCGTTCAAGCTGCACGGCAAGGGGCTCATCTGGTTCGGCGCCGCGGCGCACCACTGTGCGATCTACGGCGTGGCGAGCGATCCCGCACTGAAGCGCTACGACACCAGCGGCAAGGGCACGCTGCGCTTCACCGTGGAGAAGCCGCTGCCCGACGCGCTCCTGCGGAAGCTGGTGAAGGCGCGCATGAAGAAGATCGCCGCGAAGGCCTGATCGCGCTCGCGTACTTCCTCGCACCCGGTTGAGCGCTTGCCACGCGCGCCCAGCTGAGCCATGCTCCGTCACCATGGTCGGAGTTCTCGGCATCCTCGTCTCGCTCGCGTTGCTGATGTATTTGGCGTATCGCGGGATCAACGTCCTGATCCTGGCGCCGCTGCTCTCGCTGCTGGCCGTGGTGGCGGGCTCCGACACGCGGGTGCTGGCCACATTCACCCAGGTCTACATGACCAGCCTCGGCGGGTTCGTGGCGAAGTACTTTCCGCTGTTCCTGCTGGGCGCGATCTTCGGCCGGCTGATGAGCGACTCCGGGTCGGCGTCGAGCATCGCCCGCTCGATCGTCAAGAAGCTCGGGCCGTCCCAGGCGCCGCTCGCGCTGGTGCTGGCCTGCGGCGTCCTCACCTACGGCGGCGTGTCGGTGTTCGTCGTGGTGTTCGCGGCCTACCCGGTGGCGGCGCAGCTGTTCCGGGCGGCCAACACCCCGAAGCGCCTCATTCCCGCGGCAATCCTCCTGGGCGGCGCGACATTCACGCTGAGCGGCATTCCAGGCACCCCGTCCATCCAGAACGCGATGCCGATGGCCTACTTCGGCACCGATACCTTTGCCGCGCCAGGCATCGGCAGCATCGCCGGCATCATCATGCTGGCACTCGGCACGCTCTGGCTGAACCGCCGCGCGAACCAGGCCGCCACCGCGGGTGAAGGCTACGGCGTCCATGAACTGGAGGCGCTCGACGTGACGGCCAGCGCCGACGAACCGACGCTGGTCGTGGCGATGATTCCGCTGGCGATGGTGCTGCTGGTGAACCTGGTGATGACCTGGTGGATCATCCCGGGAATGGACCTCGCTTACCTGAAGGAGCCGAAGTTCGGCGCTGTCACCGCCAACGACGTGCGCGGCATCTGGGCGCTCGTCGCCTCGCTGTCGCTGGCCATCCTCACCGCCATCGCGCTGCACTGGTCGCGCTGGAGCGATCTCCGCTCGTCGCTCAATCAAGGCACGTTCAGCTCGATGCTGCCCATCTTCAACACAGCGTCCGAGATTGGTTACGGCGCGGTGATCGCGTCGCTCGCGGGGTTTGCCACGGTGCAGGCGGCGTTGGCCGGGGTCTCGGCCAACGTCCTCGTGTCGGAGGCGATCACGGTGAACATCATGGCCGGCATCACCGGGTCCGCGGCCGGCGGGCTGGGGCTGGCGCTGGGCATGATGGGCAAGGCCTACGCGCAGGCGGGCGCGGCGGCCGGAATCAGCCCCGAGCTGCTGCACCGCGTCGCGGCGATCGCCGCCGGCGGCCTCGACTCGCTGCCGCACAACGGCGCGGTGGTCAGCATGCTGGGCATCTGCCGCCTGACGCATCGCGAGTCGTACCTCGACATCTTCATGGTCTCGGTGGCGATACCGCTGGTGGCGCTGTCGGTCGTGCTGGTGCTGGGCTCGACGTTCGGATCGTTCTAGGGGGAGCAGGTAGGGTCACAGTTCAAAGTTGGAGCTCACAGCGCAAGGGGAGTGACGGAGGCGGGAATGGCGGTGGTGAACTGGTCGTTGCGGCGGCTGCATACGGTGGACGGAGCGCAGGTCGAGGCCCTTGCCGACCTGTTGATCGACTGCGTCGAGGGCGGTGCGTCGGTCAGTTTCATGCTCCCGCTGACGCGGGAGCGCGCCACCGCCTTCTGGCGCCGCATTGCCGCCGAGGTCGCCGCTGGCCGACGCGCGTTGCTGATCGCCGCGGACGCCGAAGGCATCTGCGGCACCGTGCAGTTGTCGTTCGATCTGCCCGAGAATCAGCCGCATCGCGCCGATCTGGCCAAGATGCTGGTGCACCGGCGCGCCCGCCGCCAGGGGCTTGGCGCGGCGCTGATGCGCGGCGCGGAAGACATGGCCCGCGACAGCGGCAAGACGCTGCTGGTGCTGGATGCGGTCACCGATGGCGATGCCGCGCGGTTGTATGCCCGTCTCGGCTGGGTGCGCGTCGGCGACATCCCGAACTACGCGCTGTTCCCTCGCGGCGGGTTCTGCAGCACCACCGTGTTCTATCGGGATCTGGCGGGGTGACCCGAACGTGCTCAGCTCTTCGACCGGAAGGTCCCGCCGATGACCTCTCGTCAAGTCGCCGAGCGGATCCGCGCAACCGCCTATCCTCAGCCGGAGGAGTTCGCTGCCCGGTCCGTGCGGCAGCCGCCCGCCGAGCAGGAGGTGCTCGAGCTTTCGGGACCGCTGGATTGCGGTGAACGCCGCCTGGCCACGCGGAGGGTGCCCAGCTGTGGCACAATCCGCTCCGGCCGGCCCTCGCCGGCCCGCATCTTCACGGGAGCCCCGCATGCCTCAGTATCTGATCGAGCGAAACATTCCCGGCGCCGGCAAGCTGACGCCGGCGCAGCTTCAGGGCATTTCGCAGAAATCCTGCGGCGTCCTCAACGAACTGGGCCCGCAGATCCAGTGGGTGCACAGCTACGTGACCGGCGACCAGATCTTCTGCGTCTACCGCGCTCCCAACGAAGAGATGCTGCTCGAGCACGCCCGCCTTGGCGGGTTCCCGGCCGACAAGATCTCGCAGATCATGACGACGATCGATCCGACGACGGCCGAGTAGCAGGCGCGGGAGACGTGGCGAGATGAACAGCGGCGCGCGGAGCGCCCGCCTGATCGCGTTCTTTCTGCTCACCTTCCTGGTCACATGGCTGGCATGGCTGGCCTCCGCGCGGTGGGGGAGTCGCCTGCCGCTCGTCTTTGGCCTGGGCGGCCCAGTCTTCCTGCTCGGCGTGTTCTCCCCCGCTCTGGCGGCGATCGGGCTGACGGCATGGGACGACGGCCGAGAGGGCCTCGTGCGCCTGCTGTCGCGCATCGGGCGATGGCAGGTGGACGCACGGTTCTACCTCTTCGCGCTCACCTATCTCGCGATCATCAAGCTGACCGCGGCCCTGCTGCATCGAATGGTGCTCGGCGCATGGCCGGTGTTCGGCGACACGCCATGGCCGCTGATGCTCGGCGCGATCCTGGTGTTGACCTGGGTGCAGGCCGGCGAAGAAGTGGGGTGGCGCGGATACGCCTTGCCCCGCCTGGCGGCGTCCTTCGGCCTCGGCGGCGCCAGCGTCGTGCTCGGCATCATCTGGGCGCTCTGGCACCTGCCACTGTTCTTCATTCCGGGGACCGGCAGCGATGGGCAGTCGTTTCCCATCTACCTGCTCCACGTGACCGCGCTGTCGGTGGCGCTTGCCTGGCTCTACTGGAAGTCCGATGGCAGCCTGCTGCTCGTGATGCTGATGCACGCCTCGGTGAACAACACGACCGACATCATCCCGGCGGCCGTGCCGGGCGCGACCGATCCGTTCTCCTTCGCCGGATCGACGATGGCCGTCTACACCATTGGCCTGTCGTGGCTGCTGGCCGTACCGCTCATGGACCAGATGCGCGGCGCGCGGCTTGCGGTCGACGACCGAAATGACTGAGGAGCCGATGACGAAGGTCGCGATCGTCCTCGTCGTCGCGTCACTGTTCTTGCTGCTCATGCTCGTGTCGGCGTGGGGCCTGCAACGGAGCGTGTTGTTCCCCGCGCCGCCGGCGCGTGCACTACCCTCCGACCGGGGCGTCGAGCCGGTCGTCGTCGATCCCGGCGCTGGCGGATATCAGGCGCTCTTGCTCCCGTCACTCGACACGGCGCAGGGCCGATCGCCCGTTGTCATCTTCGCGCACGGCAACGGCGAGGTCGCCGCCGACTGGATCGACGAGTTCGAGCCGATGCGCGCCTGGGGCTGGTCCGTCGTGCTGCTGGAGTATCCCGGCTACGGGGGGTCGCCGGGGACTCCGTCGGAGTCGTCGATTCGGGACGCGGCGCTCGCCGTGTTCGATTGGGCCGCCGCCGATCCCCGCTTCGACGCCAGCCGGATCGTCGGCTACGGCCGCTCGATCGGCGGGGGAGCTGCGGTGCAGCTCGCCACGGCCAGGCCGCTGGCCGCCCTCATCCTCGAGTCTGCGTTCACCAGTACCCGCCCGCTGGCGGCGCGATATGGCGTTCCCGGCTGGCTGGTGCGCGACGCCTTCGACAACCTCGAGGCCCTGTCCCACTACCGGGGCCCGCTCCTCGTCGTCCACGGTGATGACGATCAGTTGATCCCTGTCAGCGAGGGACGTGCACTGGCCCAGGCGGTGCGGTCGGCCGAGTTCCACGTCTTGCCGTGCGGGCACAATGACTGCCCCCGGCCCTGGGGCCTGATCCAGGGGTTCCTGGAGTCCCATCGGCTGTCGGCTGCCTCCTCGTCTTCGCGTTGAGGCAGGGTAGGATCAACACATGCAAGGTGCGAGGCACGGGCGACTCGCCGCCGCGGCGGCGACCCTCGTACTGGCGATCGTCGCCAGCGCGCGGTCGTCCGGGCAGGCGGGGCCGGCCGTTGTCGGCACCATCGACGAGCATCGTGCGATTGACTACGTCGCGCGGCCCTCTTCCGACCGCGTGGCGGTGCTGAACCGAGCCCTCGCTGCGGGTCAGCAATCCTTGTCGCGCGAGCCGCGCATGGGATATCTGCTCTCGGTGCTCGAGGCGCTGGGCGTGCCGCCCGAATCGCAGATCCTGGTGTTCTCCAAGACCGGCGTGCAGCGCGATGTCACCGGCCCCGCCAATCCCCGCGCCCTCTACTTCAACGACCAGGTCATCGTCGGCTACATCGCCGGGGCGCCGCTGCTGGAGATTGCCGCCCACGACGCCCAGCAGGGCATCCAGTTCTATACGGTCGATCAGACCGAGCCCGCCAACGCGACGTTCACGCGCAGGACCGAGTGCCTGTCGTGCCATATCTCGGTCAGCACGTTGGAGGTTCCCGGTGTGATTGCGCGCAGCAACATGGTGGGACGTGACGGCGGAGTGATGCCGCGCCTCGGCAGCTTCACCGTGAACCACCGGACGCCGCACACCGATCGATGGGGTGGATGGTTCGTCACTGCCGACACCACCGCGCCGGCGTACATCCAGCTCGGCAACCTCGGGAACACCACGGTGGCGATGCACCCCACATCGGGTCCCGCGCTGTTCTCGAATCACGCGTTCGTGGAATGGCAGGCCATGTCGCCCGAACAACGCCGTTACCCGTCGGCATTGAGCGACATCGCCTCGCTGATGATGTTCGACCACCAGATGCACGCGATGAACCTGCTGACGCGCCTGAACTGGGAGGCGCGTGTCATCGCGGCCGCCGGGCCGCTGGACGTGCGGACGCCCGAGATGCGCGTGCGCGTCGAGGAGCTGGCCGACTATCTGCTGTTCGTCGGCGAGGCGCCTCTCGCGCTGACGGTGACCCCTCGTCCCGGCTTGGCCGAACAGCTGATGGCACGGCTGCCCCGGGACCGGAAGGGCCGCTCGCTGGGGCAGTTCGATCTCGAGCAACGGCTGATGCGCTATCCCTGCAGCTACATGATCTACAGCCCGGCGTTCGACGGGCTGGCCACCTCTGTCAAGGATGCGGTGTATCGGCGACTGTTCGCGATACTCGACGCCCGCGATGCCGGCGCCCGGTACGCCCACCTCTCCGCACCAGTCCGTGTCGCCATCGCCGAGATTCTGCGCGACACCAAATCGGATCTCCCGGCGGACCTGCGCCAGGCGACGCGCCCCTGATGAGCGACATGGACGACCTCCCAGAGCTCGACCGGCTCGTCGCCGAGCTGAACCGCTCGGGCACGCGGGCGCCTCACGACCACCAGCGGTTCGAGCGCTGGATCGCGATGCTGACGGAGCAGGGAGGCAGCGACCTCTATCTCGTTGCCGGCGTGCCTCCGTCGATTCGCCTCCACGGCCAGGTTCAGCCGTTGGCGGAGGCCGTGCTGGACGGGGACGAGATCGAGGAGCACGTCCTGCCGGTGCTGCCCCCGCATGCGGCGCAGCGCTACCGTTCGATTGGCAGCGCCGACGCGTCGTACCGACGGAGCACTGGCGGGCGATTCCGCATCAACCTGCACCGCGAGCGCGGCCGGGCGGCGGCCAGCATCCGCGCGCTGCCGCTGGACCCACCGCAACTGAGCGAGTTGTCGCTGCCGGGCAACATCGAGGCGCTGACCAAGCTCCCTCATGGCCTCGTACTCATTGGCGGCCCCACGGGATCCGGCAAGACCACCACGGTCGCGGCCCTGGTCGACGTGATCAATCGCCGCGATGCCAAGCACATCGTGATGATCGAGGATCCCATCGAGTACGAGCACCCGCACCGGCGGAGCGTCGTGGAGCAGGTGGAGATCGGGATCGACGCGCCCGATTTCGTGACCGCCCTGCGTTCGGCCGTCCGACAGTCGCCCGATGTGATCGTCGTCGGCGAGATGCGAGATCCAGAGACGATGCGCATGGCACTGGCCGCGGGCGAGACCGGCCACCTGGTGTTCTCGACGCTTCACACCACCGATGTCACGTCGACGGTGTCACGCGTTGCGGACGCCTTCCCCCTGGAACGCCAGGGCACCATCCGGCAGGAGTTGTCGATGGCGCTGGCGGCGGTCATGACGCAGATGCTGCTGCCAAAGACCGGCGGTGGGCGCATCCCGGCGGCCGAGCTGTTGATGGTTGGATATGGCGCCCGCCAGCACATTCGCAAGAACGCCCTGCAGCATCTCCATCAGGAGATGACCATCACCAGGCGCGAAGGCTCGTTCACGCTCGAGGAGTGCCTGGCCCGGCTGGTACGGCGCGGGATGCTCGGCGCCGATGATGCCCGTGCCCGTTCGATTCACCGCGAAGAACTGGAGGGCCTGCTTGCCAACTAGACCGCGGATGATGGCTGCCGTGGCGGCGATCCTGGCGGCGTCGCTGATCGGCAGCGCCCAGGCGCCTCCCAGACCCCGCGTCACCGTCCTCACGACGGGCGGCACCATCGCCAGCCGGGTCGGCGCGTCGATGCAGGACGGCAACACGCTGGTCGGCGCGGTGCCGCAGTTGCTCGAGCACGCGGCCATCACGGTCGAGGAGGTGACGCGCGTCGGCTCGTCGCAGATCACACCCGGCCACTGGCTGACGCTCGCCAACCGGATCAACACGCTGTTCCGAGCTGACGACGCCCTCCGCGGCATCGTCGTCACGCACGGCACCGACACGCTGGAGGACACCTCGTTTTTCCTGCACCTCACGGTGAAGGACGCGCGGCCGGTGGTGGTGACCGGCTCGATGCGATCCGCCAACGAGATCTCGGCGGATGGGCCGGCGAACCTGCTGAACGCCGTGCGCGTGGCGGTGTCGGAGGGCGCTGCCGGCAAGGGCGTGCTCGTCGTCCTGAACGAAGACATCGCCACCGCGCGTGACGTGTGGAAGACCGACAATCGCCGGGTCGAGACGTTCCGCTCGCCGGAGCTCGGGTTCCTCGGCTTCGTCGATCCGGACGGCGTGGTGTTCTACCGCGCGAGCCTGCGGCCGCATACGGTCACGTCCGCGTTCGAGGTGAGCGCGGTGAAGACGTTGCCCGAGGTGGCCATCCTCACCGACTACCCGGGCTTCGATGCCGCCTTGATGGACGGCGTGATCGCGACCAGGCCGGCCGGTGTGGTGCTGGCTGGCTTTGCCGGCGGGAGGCTGAGCGCCGGAGCGCGCGAGGCGGTGAAGCGTGCTGCCGCGGCGGGTCTCCCTGTGGTCGTCGCCTCGCACGTGCCGGGCGGGCGCATCGTCGGAGACCCGGTCGAGGGACTGCCGGCGGTGGTGGCGCGCGACCTCTCTCCGAACAAGTCGCGCGTGCTGCTGATGCTGGCGCTGACGCAGTCGCGCGATCTGAAAGGGCTGCAGCGCGTCTTCGACACCTACTGACCCCTCAGCTCGCGGCGAGGGGTTGAGGGGCCTCACTCCGCGCGCAGCCCCTCCACGGGATCGACCCGCATCGCGCGGATGGCCGGCGGCAGGCACGCGCCGATCGCCGCGCCCAGCAGCAGGGCCGCCGCGGCTGCGGTCGAGCCGACATCGCCCGGCGAAACGCCGTACAGCACCCGCGCCAAGGCGGTGTGGGCCAGCTGCACCAGGCCGATGCCGACTGCCAGACCGGCGATCACGAGCACCGCGCTCTGCCGCAGCACCAGGCCGCCCACCGCCAGTGGACGAGCGCCGAGCGTGAGCCGGATCGCGAGCTCGCGGGTGCGGAGCGCCACCGCCCACGAGAACAACCCGTAAACGCCGAGCGCCGCGAGCAGGGCCGCCAACCCGCCGAAGAACAGCAGCACGCTCATCAGCAGGCGCGGTTCCGCCGAACGCGCCGCGAAGCGTTCGCCCCACGTGCGCGCGGCCGCCATCGGCACCTGCGGGGCTGCGGAGCGCAGCCCTTCGCGAATGGCAGACAGTGCCGCCGCCCGGTCCGTTGCCCGGACAGCGATGAACACCTCCGAGAACGGGAACTGCCGGGTGGACGTGTAGATCGCCGGCTCCACCGTTTGCCCCAGCGGCACGTTCCGCACGTCCTTGACAACGCCGATCACTTCGAAGGGGATGCCGTCGTGCATCTGCGCGGCGGACGCCTTGAGGTTCACGCCGAGAGGACCGATGCCGCTGGCGGTGAGCGTGATGACGCGACCAACAGCCCGTCCTTCTGGCAGGTATCGGCGCGCGAAGCTGTCGTTGACCACCACCACGCCAGCCGCCTCCGCGCCATCGAACGCCGTGAACGACCGGCCCGATGCGACCTCCGCGCCCATCGCCTCGAAATATCCGTCACTCACGCTGTGCAACTGCGCCTGCGCGGCATCGTCCGGCCGGGCCGGCATGGGTTGGCCCTGCAGGACGAACGGATTGCGCCAGCCGATTTCGAGAGGCAGGAAGTTGCTGGCGCCGGCGAATTGCACACCAGGCTGACGGCGAATCGCGTCAAGGATGGCTTCGTGCGTGGCGGCGACCGTGGTCCAGGCCTGCCGTGGTGGCGTGCCGCGCGGTAGTGCCGGTGGTGTCACCTGCACGGTGGTCACCAGCACATCGTCGCCTTGCACCCCCATTGGGGTGTCCATCATGTGACGCACGGTGCGCACCAGCAGGACGGAGCTGACGAGGAGCGCGCATGCCAACGCGACCTCGGCGGTCACCAGCACCGAGTAGACCCGGCGTGCGCCCCGCGAGCTGCCGCGTTCTCCCGACTTCAAGTCGGACGTCATCGATCGTTTCAGCAGCAGGGCCGCAGGCAGGAGGCCGAAGAAAACGGTGGTCACCGTCACGACCACGAGGCCCAGCGCCAGCGCGCGCAGGTCGACGCTGGCTTCGTTCAGCCGCGGAATGTCCACCGGCATCAACCGGACGATCAGCGGCAGGGCCGCGGCGGCCGCCGCGAGCCCGAGCGCGGCCCCGGCGGCGGAGAGGATCAGGCTCTCGGCCATCAGCTGCTTCACGAGCTGGCGGGGCGAGGCTCCCAGTGCGACGCGAACGGCCATCTCCCTCTCGCGGGACAGCGCCCGCGTGAGCATCAGGGACGCCACGTTCAGGACGCCGATGACGAGCAGCAGTGCCACGGCGCCGAACAGCACCATCAGCGCCGGACGGTAGTACCCCAGCTGTTCGTCAAGCAGCGGCACCAGTCGCGATCCCCAGCCGGTGCCGGGGCTGTTGCGGGAGTTGCCGAAGTCGACTTCGAGCCGCGTCCACAGGGCATCGATCGCGCTCTGCGCCTGCTCTACGGCGACGTCACTCTTCAGGCGGGCGACCGCTTCCATGAAATGCGCCTGCCGGCTGTGCTGCGTCATGTCCCACTGCAGTCGCTGCCACACATCCACCTCGTCCGGGTACTGGAACCCAGGAGGCATCACCCCCGTGACGATGTAAGGGGTGCCGTTGAGGAGCAGCGGCCGGCCGATGATCGCAGGGTCGGCGGCGTAGCGGTTGCGCCACAGCCGATCGCTGATAACCGCGATCAGCTCGCCGCGCGCGAACAGCGGGCCCTGTTCGGGGAAGCCCTCGCCCAGCTGTGGCGAGACGCCGAGCACGCGGAAGAGATTGCCGCTGGTCTCGATGGCACTCACGCGCACCGGGTCCATCCCCGGATCCGTGAGGTTGATCCCGGGCCGCCACCAGGCCGCCGCCTCCTCGAACACGGGCAGGGCCCGCTGGTCCATGAAGTTGACGGGGGAAATCCGGTCGTGGCTGAGGGCCTGCTGGCTGTTGGTATCCCAGATGGTCACCAGCCGATCGGGCTCCCGGTAGGGCAGCGGCCTGAGCACGACCGAGTCCACCACGGTGAAGACCGTGGCGGCGGCGCCGGTGCCGAGGCCGAGGACCGCCACCGTGACCAGCGCGAAGACGGGATGCTGACGAAGTTGCCGCAACGCCGCGATCAGGGCTGTCATGGATGGATTGGACGGGCGACCGGAGCCGAGCGTTGGCATCGCCGGCCAGCCCGGTAGAATAGCCTCGCCATGCCGATGCGCCGTCGTACCCCCTTGCCCATCAAGATCGGCATCGTCCTCCTGTTGCTGGCGGGCGTGGCGGTTCTGTTCATGCGCTCTCTGGACGATGCGCGGGCCGAGCCGTTCACCGTGAGGGGCGAGCACCTGGCGCCATGGACCCTGACGTCCGATGCCGCCGCCGCGGGCGACCGCGCGGTCGTGGCCCTGACGCCGCCGGCGGAAATGCCGCTGCGGCTGTTCCGGCAGATCTTCACCCGGGCGGGCGAATCGCTCAGCACCCCGCTCAATCCGGGCATCGCATTGGTGCTGGCCGACGAATTGCTTGGTATCACGTTGCCGGTCGACGAACTGATGGCGATGGCGCGCACGGCCGGACTGGATCGCGCACGATTGAACCCGCGCTGCATGGGTTATCGCCGCGACTCGAAGCCGGGCGCCACCCGTCAGGTCTACTTCATCGTGTTCGACATGCCGGAGTTCGCGGTGTTTCGCCAGGCGCTGGCCGCCCGGGCCAGCTCGCTCGGCGGCATGGCCTTCGATGCCGCGGCGCTGTCGCCGGTGATGCCGATGGCGGGGCAGCCGGATGTGTCCGGTTGGATGCCGATCGTGGTCGACGTCGAGAAGGACTGCATGGCGCCAGTGAAGGCGGAGTAGAGGGCGAATCTGGTGATGTGGTGAGTTCGTGGTGTGGAGATCTGGTGGCCCTATGCGAATTGCAGCAGCGTTGATCGTGATGGCGGCGTCGGTGGTGGCGATGGCGGCGCAGGGGATGCCGGTGCCGCCGCCGTGGGCGTTCACCGTGAACACGCCGCCACCCGCGGGTGCGGCGGCTTCCGCGGCTCCGGCAGCGCCGGCGGCGCCGGACACGACGCCAAAGCGCCTGCCGGGGAGCGATGCGTCGTTCACCGTCGCGCAGACGCGCGACGCATTCAACCCGCCCGACTGGCATCCCGCCGGTCATCCACCGATGCCTGTCGCGGTCGCTAACGGACGCAAGCCCGAGATGCGTGCCTGCGGCTTCTGCCATCTGACGAACGGCCAGGGCCGCCCGGAGAACGCCTCGCTGGCGGGCCTGCCGGCGGCGTACATCATCCAGCAGATGGCCGACTTCAAGAGCGGCGCTCGCAAGAGCAGCGAGCCGAAGATGGGCCCGCCGGCGGCGATGATCGCCGACGCCAAGGCCGCGACCGACGACGAGGTGCGAGCCGCGGCGGAATACTTCGCGTCGTTCCCGTTCAAGAAGTGGGTGCGGGTGGTCGAGGCGAAGGAAGTGCCGCAGACCCGCATCGCCGGCTGGATGCACGTGCCCACCTCCGGCACCGAGCCGCTCGGCCGGCGCATCGTCGAGATGCCGGAGGACCTGGCGAGGACCGAACTGCGCGACGGCGCCTCGGGCTTCGTCGCCTACGTGCCCGAGGGCAGCATCGAGAAGGGGAGGGCGCTGGTCCAGGCCGGGGTGTACGGCCGCGAGGCCTGCAGCGTGTGCCACGGCGAGGACTTCAGGGGCATTGGCCCGGTGCCGGGGCTGGCGGGCAGGTCGCCCACCTACACAGTTCGCCAGCTGTGGGATATCAAGCACGGCGCTCGCCGCGGCCCGTGGACGCGGCTGATGAAGTCCGCGGTGCTCAACCTGACGCTCGACGACATGATCGCGATCGCGGCCTATACGGCGTCACTGGAACCGTAACGGGTCGGGGCCTGGCACGATACCGCCCGAAATGACGGCGTTTCTGCCATGTTGGCAGAAACTGCCGAAAATTTCGGGCGATCGTGCCAGGCCCCGGCTAGCGCACGACGAGCGGTTTCGTCGTTGTCGGCGAGCCGCACTTCTCGAACCAGTCGATGCCTTCGCTGACCAGGTCGAACTTCAGCGCGTAGCGGCCGGGCCGCTCGGGCGCGGGGACTTCGATCTCGATATCGGCGGTCCCGCCGGGCGGGATGTCACCTGGCAGCCACGCGCGCGCGTAATCGCGGTTCAGCATCGTGCCGTCCTCGGCCATCAACTGCGCGCCGAGACGCACGAGTCGTCGGCCGTAGCTGGCCTGCGCCCGGAACGGCCGTGCCGAGAGGTTCTTCACGCGCGTCTTCACCTTCACCGGCTGCGCCGCCTTCGCGCGGAGCGGGAAGCCCGGGATCAGCGTCCGCACGTCGATCTGCGCGCGGGGCGTGGTGCCGGGAATCGCGTTCCCGAGGCCGCTCATGTCCCACACTTCGTTGACGATGCGCTGATGATCCGGCGACCCGGCGGCGAACCGCCGCGAGTAGGAGTCTTCCGGGTGATCGGTCAGTTCCCAGCACAGGCGATCGACTCCGGCCTCGGCCGCGAGCTGGCGCGCGCGGTTCATCTCTTCGTCCGAATCGTTCCAGTTGAAGAGGATGTAGCGCCAGTTCAGGTGCGGCACGTCGCGCCCGCTCTTCTGCTTCTCGTCGGCCATCGCCCGCAGGTTGGCCAGCGCCTTGTCGAAGTTGCCGCGCTGCCGGTACTTCACGTAGGTGTCCTGCGACGAGCCGTCGATCGAGAACGTCACCTCGTCGATGCCCGAGTGCACCAGGCGCCGCGCCTTCTCCTCGGTGAGCGCCAGGCCGTTGGTGCTGGTGTAGAGATAGATGTGCGGGAACCTGCTCTTGATGTACTCGCACATCTCGACGGCGCGCTTGTGCAGGAACGCCTCGCCGTAGTTGAAGAAGTCGATGCGCCCGAGCGTCGGCCCCGCCTCGTCCACCGCCTTGGTGAACACGTCCCAGTCGAGCATGCCGGCCTGCCGCGTTCGCGTGATGCCCGTCTCGGGCGCGCAGCACGACTGGAAGCACGAGATGTTGCAGGCGGCCGTGCACTCGATGTACATGCGGCCGGGCAGCGGCCCGACGTCCACGGCGCGCTGCGGGATGGGCTCGTCCGGCGCGAGCGGCAGCTTGAGCGGGCAGTCGCCGCAGAACGACGATCCGCCGTGCGTTCAGGTCCTCGCGCAGCTGGCGAGCCGTCGGCCCGGTCCAGATCTCGGCCACGCGTCGATGTCCGCACGTCGCCCAGCACGCGCTTGGCGTACGGATCGGCGCAGCCGCAGACGATGCGGCCGTCGCAGAGCATGACAGCGATGGAGTGCGGCCAGGAGCAGGTGAAGCGGGTCGCGAGGAAGTTCTCTGACATCGGGATACAGGCTTCAGGCTCTAGGCTTCAGGCTCTAGGCTTTGGGCTCCGTCTTCGGCAGCTTCTTCATGTAGCTCTCGAGCCGGTCGTTCTCGTACTTCACCTGGTTGAGGAAGAGGCTCTCGACGAGATACGCGCGCAGCTCCTCGTCCGACAGCTGTGACACCAGGTGGTTGATCTCGCGGTTCATCTCCTCGAAGCTGCCTCCCGCGAGGACCTTGGCGGTGACCTCGTGGAACAGGGCTTCGAGGATGGCGAGCAGATCGCCGTCGAGCTGGATGTCGACGCCGGTGGTCGTCTTGATGCTACGCATGATTCACGCCCCGAAGCTTTGCACCGCGCTCGCTTCGTCCGGGAACATCTTCAGGAAGTTGTGCGCCCCGGTCATGGTCAGCATGGTCTCGACGCGCTTCTGCACGCCGGCCAGCCGCAGCACGCCGCCGGCGGTCGTGGTCTGGCGGTAGAGATCCATCAGGCAGCCGATGGTCGCCGAGTCCACGTAGGTGACCTTCGACAGGTCGATCAGCACCTTGCGATCGCCCGCGGCGAGCAGCCCGGTGACCGCGCCGGAGAAGTCCTGCAGCAGCGGATACATCATGCGGGTCTCGCCAATGCGGACGATGGCCACGTCTTCGGTTCGGTCGGTCGTGAGGTTCATCCTCGTACCCCTTCGAGTTCGTCGCGCAGCCGCTGGATCTGTCGGGCCAGTTCGGTGCGTCCCCGGTTGATGCGGGATTTCACGGTGCCTTCTGGCAGGTGGAGCTTGTCGGCGATCTCCTGGTAGGTCAGCTCCTGGATATCGCGCAGCATGACGGCGTTGCGCAGCGTCGGCTGCAGCTCGGCCATGGCGCGGCGCAGCAGTTCGACGCGGCCGCGGGTCTCGAGTTCGGCATAGGCGCTCGGCGTGATCGCCGCCGGCATCAGCTCGCCGGCGTCCACGTCGCGATCGATCGTCTCGCGCTCCTTCCGGACGCTCCGGTAGTGGTCGATGCAGAGGTTGCGCGACACGCTCACCAGCCAGGTCTGGAAGTTGGCGCGCCGGTCGAAGGTGTGCAGCGACTTGAAGATCTTGAGGAAGATGTCCTGCGTGAGGTCCTCGGCCTCGTCGTGCTTGCCCGTGAACTTGTAGGCGATGTTGAAGACCTTCCGCCGGTGCTGGCGGACGATCTGCTCCCAGGCCTGCTGATCGCCGGCGAGGCACTGCTGGATCAGCGTGTCGATGGCGTCGGTGGGAACCGGAGAAGAATCGGACATGAGGCGCGGAGCTAGGGTCGGGTGCCCCGGCAGGCGGGGCCAGAATACCACGAAACCCCGGGGCGCCCGGCTGCGCCTTCGCGCTATGATCGCGGGTCGATGAGCGCCCTTCCTCCCACGCCGGCAGCCCTGGCCGCGTCCCCGGCCGACGCCGCCACCCTGGAACAGATTGCCGCCACGCGTCGGCACCCCCGCCTACGTCTACGGCGCCGACGCCATCCAGGCGGCGTACCGGCAGCTGGACGCCGCGTTCGGCGACGCGCCGCACGCCATTCACTACGCGATGAAGGCGAACTCGTCGCTGGCCATCGTGCGGCTGGTGCGCGCGCTCGGCAGCGCCGCCGACGCCAACTCCATGGGCGAGGTGGACGTCGCGCTTCGCTGCGGCTTCACCCCGGCCGACATCGTCTTCACCGGGGTGGGCAAGAGCCCGGGCGAACTGGAACGGGCCGTGGCCCTGAACCTGCTGGCCATCAACGTCGAGTCGCCCGGCGAGCTCGAACGGCTGGCCCGCCTGGCCGCCGACCGCGGCGCCGTGGCCCGGGTCGCCCTGCGCGTCAACCCCGACATCGACGCCCAGAGCCACCCGCACATCTCCACCGGCCTCAAGTCGAACAAGTTCGGCGTGCCGATCGACGTGGCCCCCGCCCTGTTCAAGGACGATCGCCTCGCGCCCGTCGCTGAAGGCGGTCGGCATCCACGTCCACATCGGCTCGCAGATCACCGCGCTCGATCCGCTGGAACGGGCGGCCGAGGCCGTGGTGCGGCTGGCGGCGGAGCTGCGGGACGCCGGCATCGCCATCGAGCACCTGGACTTCGGCGGCGGCGTCGGCATCGCCTACGACGGCGGCGTGGCGCCCGACCCGACGGACTACGTGCGCCGCATCGTCCGCGCGGCGGGCGGCTCTGGACTGAAGCTCGCCATCGAGCCGGGGCGCGTGCTCGTCGGCGCCGCCGGCGTGCTGCTGACGCGCGTCGTGGACGTGAAGCAGTTCCCCGGCGCGCGGCGCTTCGTCGTGCTCGACGCCGGCATGACCGAGCTGATGCGGCCCGCGCTCTACGGCGCGTTCCACCGCATCGAGCCGGTGCAGGCCGCGGCCCGGCGCGCCGGTGGCCGTGGACATCGTCGGGCCCATCTGCGAGAGCACGGACACGTTCGCGCGCGACCGCGAGCTGCCGCCGGTGGAAGTCGGCGACCTGATCGTCGATCCGCGACAGCGGCGCGTATGCGGCGGCGATGGGCTCGAACTACCTGCGCCGGCCGCTGCCGCCCGAGGTGCTCATCGAAGGCGACGAGCTGGCGCGTGACGCGGCGGCGCCAGACGCTGGACGACATGCTGGCCCTCGAGAGCTGACCCCTCAGTTCACTCGAGTGGCATGCCCGGAGCGGAGATTCGATGCAGGGACACGTGCTGGCCTTCGAGGGCCTGGATCAGAGCGGAAAACAGACACAGGCCGAGCGGCTGGCGGCGCTGCTCGCGCGCCGAAGGGCGGCGGGTGGAGTTCCTGTCGTTCCCGGAATATCCCACCGCCATCGGCGCGGAGATCGGCAAGGCGCTGCAGGGCGAGCGGCACTACGAGGCCGACACGCTGCAGCTGCTCTACATCGCCAACCGCTACGAGTTCCGCCCGCAGATGCTGGAGTGGATCGCGGCCGGCGCGATCGTCATCTGCGATCGCTACCTGGCGTCGAGCGTCGCCTACGGCGAGGCGCAGGGGCTGGATCCGGCGTGGCTGCTCGACGTGCAGCGCCACCTGCCGCAGCCGTCGCTGACCCTGGTCCTCGACATCCCGCCCGAGGTCTCGCTGCAGCGCAAGCAGGCCGCGCGCGACAAGTTCGAGCGCGATCTGCCGCTGCTGTCGCGCGTGCGGGCCAGCTATCAGCGCCAGGCCCAGGCGCCGGGCTGGGTGCTGATCGACGGCCAGCAGGACAAGGACGCCGTCAGCGCGGCGGTCGTCAGCGCGGTCCGGTCACGACTCGCGCAGCCGTAAGCGCGCGCACCTCGGCGGCGCCGCGCCTCCAGCAGCACCCGCGCGCACGCCTCCAGCGTCGCGCCGGTCGTCGCCACATCGTCCACGAGCACGAGGATCAGCCCGTCGAGGCGGGCGCTCGCCTGGCGGCCGTGGGCGCGCGTCGAGACGCGCCTGGCCGCGCGCGGGTTGAGGGCGAACGCCTCGCGCACGTTCCGGTGGCGCTGCGCGGCCGGCAGGTTCACCTGCGGCGGCGTGGCCCGCACGCGCGTCAGCAGGCGATGCACGGGCCGGCGAGACCCGCGGCCAGCAGCTCCGCCTGATTGAAGCCGCGGCGTCCACTCGCGCCGCGGATGCAGCGGCACCGGGCACCACCGCATCGGCGCCCTCGAGCAGGTCGCCGGCCCGCGGCCTGCCATCAGCGCCGACAGCGGCGCGGCCACCGAACGGCGCCGGTCGTACTTCAGCGCGTGGACCACCGCGCGCAGCGTGCCCTCGTACGGACCCGACGCGACGCCTGGCGCGAGATCGGGCGCGACCGCCGGCGGCAGCGGGCGCATCGACCGTGGCCGCGGGCCGTCTGGCGCCACGCGGGCAGCGGGTCGCCGCATCCGAGGCACAGAGCGGTGGGGTGAAGGCGATGAGGCCGGCCCAGCAGGCGTCGCAGACGGCGCCGTCGAGCGGATGGGGGATGGTGCCGCCGCAGGCGGCGCAGGGCGGCGCGAAGATCCGCGCCAGCGCGCGGTTGACGACGGCGCGCAGCGTCACGGCGTGACGCCGCGCGGTGACTACTCGCGGCGCGTCCTCGTCGATGGCGATGCTGCTTGGCGGTGCCCCACAGCCGCTCGAGCCCGTAGAACGTGCGGGCCGACGGCGAGAAGACGTGCACGACGAAGTCGAAGTAGTCGAGCAGTATCCACTCCGCGCTGCGGTAGCCTTCCACGTACGACGGGCCGCAAGCCCTGCGCCTTGAGCGCCTGTTCCACGCGCATCGGCAATCGCCTGCACCTGCCGCGAGTTCGCGCCCGTGGCGATCACGAAGAAGTCCGTGAACGCATCGCTCTTGCGCAGGTCGAGGACCACCATCTCCATGGCCTTGCGGCCCGAGGCCGCATCGAGCGCGGTCTGGATGGACTTCGGCAGCTTGGGCCGGCGGGTCGTCGCCGTCTTGCCGCGGTCTTGGCCGCCGTCTTCGTCGTCTTGGCGGTCTTCGTGGCGGTCTTGCGTGCGCGGCGAGGGCTAGGCTGGGTCATGCAATACGGTCTCCAGGGCGACGGCAACCGGCTCGGCGTGCGAGGCGCGGGCGTTCAGACATACAGGTGATGGGCGGCGATGTAGGTCGCGACGGCATCCGGCACCAGGCCGTCGAGCGGCTCGCCGGCCGCGGCGCGGCGGCGGATCTCGGTGGACGACACGTCGGGCGTGGCGGCGTTGACGAGGAAAATCGACGGAAACGGCGCCGAGCAGGCAGCGTCGATGACGGGCGTCGTCGCACAGGTGACCATGCGCGGGGCCAGGGCGGGGCAGGCGCGACCGGAGGCGGTCGAACGACGTGCCCGTGCGCGCGATCACCACGAAGTGCGCGAGCTCCAGCAGGTCAGGGTAGTGACGCCACGTCGCAATATCCGCAAACGCATCGGCTCCCGTGACGAAGAAAAACTGCGATGCGGGCTCGGCGGTCCGCAGCGTGGTGAGCGTGTCGTAGGTGTACGACGGCCCGCCACGGACCAGCTCGACATCGGACGCCGCCAGCCCGGCACCCCGGCCACGGCCAGCGCGGTCATCTGCAGACGATGATACCCGGATGCGAGCAGGCTGTCAGTTCGATGTGGCGGCGCATGGGACGGGACGAACAGCAGCCGGTCCAGGGCCAGCGCGGCGTCGGCCGCCCGGGCTGCCGCGAGGTGGCCCAGGTGAATGGGATTGAACGTGCCGCCGAGGACGCCGACGCGGGCGCCGGTCATGCCTCGGGCGAGTCCTCGGCGCGCGCCGCGGCCAGCAGCTCGCGCTCGGCCAGCGGCCCTCCGCGATCGGCACCCACAGCGCTTCGAGGAGCGCCGGCAGACCTTCGCCGGTGACGGCCGAAATCTTGAAGAACGGCAGCTTCAGCTTCTTCGCGCGCTTCTGCACCGCCGTCACGCGCGTCTCGTCGTCGACGGCGTCGAGCTTGGTGGCGACCACCACCTGGGGCTTCTTCAGCATCGACGGGTCGTACAGCTCGAGCTCGTGACGGATGGTGTCGAAGTCCTCGACCGGGTCGCGCCCCGATTCGCTCGAGACGTCCACCAGGTGCACCAGCACCTTCGTGCGCTCGATGTGACGCAGGAACTGGTGGCCGAGCCCGTGACCGGAGTGCGCGCCTTCGATGATGCCGGGCACGTCCGCGACGACGAAGCTGCGCTCGTCGCTGAGCGACACGACGCCCAGGTGCGGGGTGAGCGTGGTGAACGGGTAGTTGGCGATCTTCGGCTTGGCCGCCGAGATGCGCGAGATGAGCGTGCTCTTGCCGGCATTGGGGAAGCCGACCAGGCCGACGTCCGCCAGCAGCTTCAGCTTCAGCTGGAGCTGGGCTTCGGTGCCGGGCTCGCCGGGCTGCACCTTGCGCGGCGCGCGATTGGTGGAGGTGGCGAAGTGGGCGTTGCCCAGGCCGCCGCGGCCGCCCTTGGCGACGACCACGCGCTGGCCCTCTTCGGTGAGGTCCGCGAGCTGCGAGAACTCGCCGGTCTCCGGATCGCGCACCAGCACCGTCGTGCCGACGGGGACCTTGACCTCGAGGTCCTTGCCGTTGCGGCCGTGGCGATTCGAGCCTTCGCCGTTGCCGCCGCGCTGGGCCTCGAAGTCCGGATTGAAGCGGAAGTGGACGAGCGTGTTGCGGTGGGGGTCGGCGACCAGGTAGACCGAGCCGCCCTTGCCGCCGTCGCCGCCATCCGGGCCCGCCGCGCGGCACGAACTTCTCGCGGCGGAAGCTCATGCACCCGCGGCCGCCGTCGCCGGCCTTGACGTGGATGTCGGCTTCGTCGACGAACATGATGTTTAGTCTGACCCTCGAAAAGACAAAGGACACGAAGCTCACGAGCGGCGAGTCACTGCCGGGGCGTTCCGAAGAAGCCCGGCGCGCGCGCGTCGTGACCGTCGTGTCCCTTGAAGGAATCGTGACGCTACTCGGCGACCGGCTGCGGCTGAATCGAGATGAAGCGGCCGCGCGAGCCGTGGTCCTCGAACTTGACGACGCCGTCGATCTTGGCAAACAGCGTGTCGTCCTTGCCGAGGCCGACGTTCAGGCCCGGCTTGTACTTGCGACCGCGCTGGCGCACCAGAATCGAACCGCCGGTGACGACGTTGCCTTCGAAACGCTTGACGCCGAGGCGCTGCGAATTCGAGTCGCGCCCGTTACGTGAACTGCCCTGTCCCTTTTTTGTAGCCATGGTTCTACGCCTGGATCTCGGTGATGCGCACGCGGGTCAGCAGGCTGCGGTGGCCCGGCGGTCCGGCGGTACTGCTTGCGGCGCTTCTTCTTGAACACGCGGACTTTCTTGCTCTTGTCGGTGCGGTCGATCACGCCCATGACCACGGCGCCGTCGACGAAGGGCGCGCCGGTGAGCACCTCGCCCGCGTCCTTGCCGACGAGCAGGACCTGGTCGAACGACACGGCGTCGCCGGCCTCGCCGGTGTGGCCGTCGACGGCAATGATCGCGCCGGGCTCGACGCGGAACTGGTGGCCGGAGGCCTTGATAATCGCAAACACGGTTCTTCTCCGCTTGAATGGGCGCGCCCCGGTCGACGTTTCGACAGGGCGCAGGAACCCCAAAGTGTAGCACGGACGGGGAGGGGCTCGAAGGCCGCCGCCTCGGCGGCGGTAGGGTCATGGGCGCCGCCCGCCGGGCGGCGCAGGGCCTCGCCCCTTTCGGGGCTCGGTAGGGCGGACAGGCCGTCGCCTTCGGCGACGGTAAGGGCCTCGCCCTTCGGGCTCGGTAGGGACGGAAGGCGCCGCCCTTCGGGCGGCGTGGGGCTTCCCTACGCGCGCGAAGCGCGCGCTCCGACGCGGCACCAGCGACAGTCAGTGCCGCGCCCATTCGGTCCTGCGCGCCCGAAGGGCGCTCCTACTTGATCAGCACCCGGTTACCGCGAATCTTCTGTGCGCTCAGGGTGTTCAGGAAGGTCGGCAGCAGGCGGTCCATCAGCTCGAAGTACGAGGACAGCGCCGGGGTCTGCTGGTTGGCGTTGTAGAGGATTTCCTCGCGGAACGACTCGCTGTAGAGCTGTTCGCCGGTCCGACCGTCGATGAACACGAACGTCGGCCGCAGGATGTAGCCCTTGCGCTCCATGTAGGTGCGCACCGGCACCACCTGCCGCCGGCCGAACGAGTCGTAGACCTCCTGCTCGCGCTGCACGAAGCCCGAGCGGGCGTGCGGCACGAACAGCACCGAGCCGGTGACGATCAGCGCCTGCTCGTGTTCCTCGCCGACCTTCTTCCAGTACTCCGTGTCGTCGAAGACCTTGGCGTACTGCTCGAGATCACGCTCCTCTTTCAACGGCGGGAGCTGACCGGCCTCCAGGCCTCGGCCGATCGGTCGCGGATGCCTGGCCGTCGGGCGGGTTGACACCGGTTCGGCCGGCGGCGGCGGCGGCTCCGGCGGCGGCGGCGTTCGGACGGCGAGCTGCCCACTTCCTGCAGCGCCCGCTCGGCCAGCGGCACCGTGTCGGCATCGACCACGCGCAGGATGTTCTTGTTCCGGAGCTGGCTGCGAAGCAGCCGCACCGTCTCCATGTTCGCGTCGACGTCGTCGCCGGCGCCGGCCAGGAAGCCGGCGACGTAGACGCGCTGGAATGGCGTGATGTCGAGCTTGGGCGCGATCGGAGTCTCGATCGGGATTTCGACGAAGCCGCCGCCACCGCAGCCGTCTGTGCGCCAACACAGGCAAGGACCAGACTAAGGCTGGCGACCGTCTTTCTGAGCCGCTCGGTCATTGAGTTCCTTGAAGAGGTCGAAGTTCTGCTTGATGAGCTGATTGTTGGGCTCGAGCGCGATGGCCTTGTCGTAGGCCGCGCGCGCCTTGTCCAACTGTCCGTTCTGCTCATAAGCCACCGCGAGGTTGTTGAACGCGGCGGCGTAGGTGGGATCCAGCTGGGTGGCGCGTTCCCAGCGGTAGATCGCCTCACGCCAGAGGCCGCGCTGCGCCACCTGGACGCCGAACTCGACCTGCTCTTTCGCCTGCCCTCGTTGATCGGCCCACGACGGACTCGCCGCGAGCAGGAGGAAGACAACCGCAAACGTCAGGTGACGGGCAGGCATGGCTCTCTCTGGCCACTATAGCGACAGCTCAGAGGTCCAGCAAGCGATTTGCCTTGCCCGGTCGCGACGGGTTCGGGTGTAGGCTGACGTCGGAGGTCACGGGCGCCGGCAGGAGAGCCGGCATGTCCCATCTCTGCATCACCCTCGGCGAATCGTTGTTTCCGTCGCGCCTCGGTTCCATTCCCTCACCTCCCGAACGGCTCTGGGTTCATGGCCGCCCCGAGCGCCTGCCGGAGTGGTCCACCCGATCCATTGCCGTGGTGGGATCCCGCGCCGCCTCTCGCGATGGCCTCGACAACGCCCGCCGGGTCGCCGATGGACTGGCGCGCGCCGGAGTCGTGGTCGTCAGCGGACTCGCACGCGGCATCGACAGCGTCGCGCACCGCGCCGCGCTGGACGCCGGCGGCTGCACCATCGCGGTGCTCGGATCCGGTCTCGACCGCCTCTATCCGCCCGAGCACGAAGCGCTGGCGGACGAGATCGCCGCCACCGGCGCGGTGGTGTCCGAGTACCCGCCGGCGACGGTGCCGCAGGCGTGGCTCTTCCCCAGGCGGAACCGGCTGGTCAGCGGCCTTGCCGACGCGGTGGTGGTGGTCGAGGCGCCGGAGAAGAGCGGGGCGCTCATCACCGCCTCCGCGGCACTCGAGCAGGGCAAGGACGTGATGGTGCTGCCGGGGCGGATCGCCGGCCACCGCAACCGTGGCGGACACCTGTTAATCCGCGACGGGGCAAAGCTGGTGGAGTCCGCGGACGATATTCTGCTCGAGATGGGGTGGGAGGCCGGCCGTCTGCCGATTGGCCTGGGCCCTGCCGAATCGCTGGAAAGTGTTGAATTCACAGTGGATGACGTCGCCAGGGAAACCGGCGAGCCGATCCGCGGCGGTGCTGGCCAGGCTCCTGCAACTGGAGCTGGCTGGTGAAATTCAGCGCATTGGATCAGCCAGATTCCTGCGGGTCCGAAGCCGCATGCTAACGTAGTCTGTTCAGTAGAACCGAAATGCCGAAGCCTCTTGTCATCGTCGAATCTCCGGCCAAAGCCCGGACACTGGCCCGTTTTCTGGGCAAGGACTATCACGTCGAGGCCAGCTACGGCCACGTGCGCGACCTGCCGGAATCGGCCGCCGATGTGCCCAAGGAGATCAAGGGCAAGTCGTGGGGACGGCTCGGTGTGGACACCGACGGCGAGTTCAAGCCGTACTACGTCGTCCCCGCCGACAAGAAGAAATACGTCACCGCTCTGAAGGCCGCGCTGAAGGATGCCTCGGAAGTGATTCTGGCGACCGACCCCGATCGCGAAGGGGAATCGATCAGCTGGCACCTGCAGGAGATCCTCAAGCCCAAGGTGAAGGTGCGCCGGATCGTCTTCCACGAGATCACCGAAGAAGCGATTCGGCATGCCCTGGCCGAGGCGCACGAGCACGTGGACGAGAACCTG
The DNA here is from genome assembly GCA_963721715.1 of uncultured Acidobacteriota bacterium. GTDB lineage: Bacteria > Acidobacteriota > Vicinamibacteria > Vicinamibacterales > UBA2999 > VFZN01. The sequence continues at coordinate 1,389,426 of CAVRKI010000002.1, forward strand.
GTCCGCGCCCAGGAGAGCCGCCGCATTCTCGATCGGCTCTACGGCTACACGCTGTCGCCGGTGCTGTGGAAGAAGGTCCAGACCGGGCTGAGCGCCGGCCGCGTGCAGAGCGTGGCGGTGCGCCTGATCGTCGAGCGCGAGGAGGAACGGATCGCGTTCCGCTCCGCGTCGTACTGGGACATCGACGCCACGCTCCGCGCCGAGGGGCGCGACTTCGTCGCCACGCTCGCCAAGGTGTCGGGCGAGCGCGTGGCCACGGGCAAGGACTTCGACGCGCAGGGCAAGCCCACCGGCAGCAAGGTGCGGCACCTGAAGACGGCCGAGGAAACCAACACGCTGCGCGAAGCGCTGATGCGCGGGCTGCCGTGGAAGGTCACCGCGGTCGAAGAGAAGCCGTTCACGCAGCGGCCCGCGCCGCCCTTCACCACCTCGACGCTGACACAGGACGCCAACCGCAAGTTCGGCTTCTCGGCCGAGCGCACGATGCAGGTGGCGCAGCGGCTGTTCCAGGGCGTCGACGTCGGCGGCGGCGACCTCGAAGGTCTCATCTCCTATCACCGCACCGACTCGACGACGCTCAGCGACAAGGCGCTGGGCGAAGCGGGACAGGCCGTGTCGGAGATGTACGGTGCCGACGTACTACAAGGGCCCGCGACAGTATCAGACCAAGGTGCGCAACGCGCAGGAAGCGCACGAAGCCATCCGTCCCACCGACTTCCGCCGCACCCCGCAGGCGCTCGAGCGGATTCTCGAAGGCGACGAGCTGCGAATCTACGACCTCATCTGGAAGCGCGCGATTGCGTCGCAGATGGCCGAAGCGCGATTGCTGCGCACGACCATCGAGATCACCGGCCGCACCGCCGACCGGCGACGACGGCGTGTTCACGGCCAGCGGCAAGGCCATCGAGTTCGCCGGCTACCTGCGCGCCTATGTCGAAGGCAGCGACGATCCGGCGGCCGAGCTCGACGAGCAGGAAACGCTGCTGCCCAAGCTGTCGGTGGGCGATCTGGTGCAGGCGCCCGATCAGGTCGACGCCAAGGTGATTGCGGTCAAGGTGGAGACCGAAGGGGCACGAGACCTCGCCGCCGGCGCGCTTCACGGAAGCGTCGCTCGTGAAGCGCCTGGAAGAGGAGGGCATCGGCCGGCCCTCCACCTACGCGCCGACGGTGGCCACGATCCAGCGCCGCGGCTACGTGTCGCGCCAGGGCAAGGCCCTGGTGCCCAGCTTCACGGCGTTCGCGGTCACGCGGCTGCTGCGCGAGCACTTCGGCGACTACGTCGATCTCGGGTTCACCGCGGAGATGGAGTCGATCCTCGACCAGATCTCGAACGGCGAGCGCGACTGGCAGGACTTCATCACGGAGTTCTATCGCGGCGACGGCAAGCACCACGGGCTCGAGAACCTGGTCGAGGAGAAGGGCCAGGCGATCGACTACCCGGTGTTCCAGGTCGGCACCGATCCGGAGAGCGGCCTGCCGGTGCGCGTGCGCGTGGGACGCTACGGCCCGTTCCTGCAGCTTGGCGAAGCGAGCGACGAAGGTCCGCGGCCTCGCTGCCCGACGATCTCGCGCCGGCGGATCTGACCATCGAGAAGGCCATCGCGCTGCTGAAGGCCAAGGCGCAGGGGCCCAAGGCGCTTGGCGTGGATCCGGCCACCGGTCAGCAGGTGTACGTGATGCTCGGCCGCTTCGGCGCCTACGTGCAGCTGGGCGAGACGCCCGGAGCGCGGCTCGGACGAGAAGCCGCGCCGCGCCTCGCTCGGCCGCGACTTCAGCGAGGACACCATCACCCTGGCCGACGCGCTGAAGCTGTTGTCGCTGCCGCGCGAGCTCGGCACCGCCGACGACGGCGAGGCGATCATCGCCAACGTCGGCCGCTTCGGTCCCTACGTGAAGCACGGCGACCGAGTTCCGCTCGCTCGAGCCGACCGACGACGTCTACGCGATCTCGCTCGAGCGCGCCCGCGAGCTGCTGGCGCAGCCGAAGAAGTCGATGCGGCGCCAGCGCGCCGCGCCGAAGGAGCTGAAGGCGCTCGGCAAGCATCCCGAGAGCGGCGAAGCCGTGCGGGTGCTCGACGGCCGCTACGGCCCGTACGTCACCGACGGCACGACCAACGCGTCGCTGCCGAAGGGGCTGGCCCCCGAATCGTTGACGATGGAACAGGCGCGCGAGCTGTTACAGGCACGCGCCGGCAGCTCGAAGTCGAAGGCGCCGCGGGGACGCAAGGCGGCGGCCCCCAAGGCCAAGGCCAAGGCCGCGCCAGCGCGCGCACGGAAGAAGGCTCGCGCCGCCTCATGATCCACATCGTCGGCGGGGGACTGGCCGGGTGCGAGGCCGCCTGGCAGGCCGCGGAACGCGGCGTCGACGTCGTCGTGCACGAGATGCGGCCGGTGGTGAAGACCGCGGTGCACCAGACCGACGGGCTGGCGGAGCTGGTGTGCAGCAACTCCTTCCGCGGCGACAAGCTGGACAACGCCGTCGGGCTGCTCAAGGAAGAGATGCGGCGGCTCGGCTCGCTCGTCATGCGCGTGGCCGACGAGGCGCGCGTGCCGGCCGGCGCGGCGCTCGCGGTCGATCGCCACGTCTTCTCCAGCCTGATGACCGCGGCGGTGCAGGCGCATCCGCGCATCACCGTGTCGCGCGAGGAAGTCGACCACGTGCCGACGCCGGACAGCGGCTGGTCGCCGGTGATCGTGGCCACGGGCCCGCTGACCTCCGATGCGCTGTCGGCCGACATCCAGCGGCTGGTCGGCGACGAGCACCTGTCCTTCTACGACGCGATCAGCCCGATCGTGCTGGCCGATTCCATCGACATGACGAAGGTGTTCCGCGCCTCGCGCTGGGACCGCAACGTCTGGACGCCGCCTTCGCCGTCGAGACTGCACCGGCTCCGGCGCGCCAGGCCGGTCGACGCCGACGGACAGCCGCAGTTCGTGGCGCCGGTGCTCACCGAGCCCGAGGGCGACTACCTGAACTGCCCGTTCACGAAAGCCGAATACGACGCGTTCTACGACGCGCTGGTCGCGGCCGAATCGGCGACGGTCCACGACTTCGACAAGGCCAACTTCTTCGAGGGCTGCCTGCCGATCGAGGTGATGGCGCACCGCGGGCGCGACACGCTGCGCTTCGGGCCGATGAAGCCGGTCGGCCTCACCGATCCGCGCACCGGGCGCTTCCCGTACGCGGCCGTGCAGCTGCGGCAGGACACGCTGGCCGGCGACCACTTCAGCCTGGTCGGCTTCCAGACGCAGATCAAGTGGGGCGATCAGGCCCGCGTGCTGCGCATGGTGCCCGGGCTCGAACAGGCGGAGTTCGTGCGGTTCGGCATGGTCCATCGCAACACCTACATCTGCGGGCCGAAAGTGCTGCGGCCCACGTGGCAGACGCGGTCTGCGGCCGGACCTGTTCTTCGCCGGGCAGGTGTCCGGCGTCGAAGGCTACGTCGAGTCGGCGGCCTCGGGCCTGCTGGCCGGCATCAACGCCGCCGCCCTGGCGCGAGGCGAGGCGCCGCGCACGCTGCCGCGCACGACGGCGATGGGCGCGCTGGCCTACTACGTGTCGCACGCCGATCCGGCGCACTACCAGCCGAGCAACATCACGCACGGCATCATGGAGCCGCTGCCGAACCCGCCGCGCGACAAGGCGCGCAAGAAGGCGCTGGTGGCCGAGCGCGCGCTGGCCGCGCTGCAGGACTGGCTCGGCGACGGCGCGCTCAGCGCCCGGTAACGCCATGGCCCCCGATCACGCGCCCAGGTCTCGCCGCGCGACGACGGGGCCTGCTGTCGCGCGGCGATCCGCCGGACGCAGCCCGAGAATCTCCGCGATCACCTGAAGGCGTTTCTCGCCTTCCTCGAGCTGAATCGCAACGTCTCGCCGCACACCGTGCGCGCCTACGACTCCGACGTCACGCAGTACCTGGCGTGGCGGGCCGCCGACTGCGGACGCAAGATCTCGCAGCTGCAGCCGGCCGGACCTGGACGGCGCGAGCATGCGCGCGTGGATGGTCTCGCTCAACCGCGCGGGCCAGGCCCGGACGACGGTGGCGCGCAAGCTGTCGGGCGTGCGCGCGTTCGTGCACTACCTGCGCCGCGAGGACGTGATCGACGGCGATCCGACGCTCGCCGCGGTGGCGCCGAAGCTGGACAAGACGATTCCGGTCCATCTGTCCGAGATCGAGATCACGGCGCTGCTCGACGCCATCGACGTCGGCACGCCGCTCGGCCGCCGCGACCGGGCGATGTTCGAGCTGTTCTACGCCTCGGGCCTGCGGTTGAGCGAAGCTGGTGGGCGTGGATCTCGAGGACGTCGATCTGCACGCGCGGCTGGTGCGCGTGCTCGGCAAGGGCGGCAAGGAGCGCGTCGTGCCGTTCAACCACTCGGCGGCGCGACGCGATCCGGATCTGGATCCAGGCCCGAGGGCAGATCGTGCTCGGTATGCGGACCGGCGCCGCGAGCCGCGATCCCGAACCGGGCAGCCGCGCCGCCCGCGCGGCGCGGGTCCGCGCCCACAGCCGACGGCGCGATCAGGAGCCGCTCTTCGTCAACGCGCGTGGCGGCCGCATCACCGGGCGCAGCGTCGATCGGCTGCTGCGGAAGCTACGTGGCGAAGTGCAGCACGCGGCTGGGCATCAGCCCGCACGCGCTCCGGCACTCGTTCGCGACGCACCTGCTGCAGCGCGGCGCCGATCTGCGCGGGATCCAGGAACTGCTGGGGCACGCGCGCATCAGCACCACCGAGCGCTACACGCACGTCAACACGACGCAGTTGATGGAGGTCTACCGGAACGCGCATCCGCGGGCGAAGAAAGCCGCGGCGCCCCCTGACGACGAGCCGCGGTAGGCGGCGACTTTGGCGCCGTAGGTCAGACGGGCGACGGGGAAGGCCGCGCTGCGCGCGGTCGGGCCGGAAGGCGGCGCCTTCGCGCCGTGGGTGACGTCACGCTGACGCGGACGGCCGCTGCTGGCCCACGCGCCGCAGGCGCGCCTTACCGAGCGAAGCGAGGCCCGTCTGCCGACGGCGCGAAGCGCCGCCCGTTACTCAGTTCGCGATCGTCATCCGGCGCTTCGGCATCTCGATCGCCAGCGTCTTGATCTTGTAGTTCATCACGCGCGGGCTGATGCTCAGCAGGTCCGCCGCGTCCTTCTGCACCCAGTTCGCCATCTTCAGCGCTTCGGTCAGCGCCTGGCGTTCCACTTCTTCGAGCGGGATGCCGGTCGGCGGAATGCGCACCACCGCGGACTCGCGCGCCCATGCCGGATCCCTGCGCCGAGTCGCCCAGCCGCAGGTCGTCGGCCGTGACCACGGCGTGTTCGGCCAGCAGCGCCGCGCGCTCGATGGCGTTCTCCAGCTCGCGGATGTTGCCCGGCCAGTTGTAGCGCATCAGCAGCTTCTGCGCGTCGGGGTCGAGCCCGTCCAGCCGCTTCTTCAGCTCGTTGCCGAACCGCCGCAGGAACGAGGTGGCCAGCGCCAGGATGTCTTCCTTGCGCTCGCGCAGCGGCGGCGTCTGCACCGAGACGACGTTCAGCCGGTAGTAGAGGTCCTCGCGGAACGATCCGGCCGCCACCATCGACGGCAGGTCGCGGTTGGTGGCGGCGATCAGCCGCACGTCCACGCGGATGGTGCGGGTGCCGCCCAGGCGCTCGAACTCGTGCTCCTGCAGCACGCGCAGGATCTTGGCCTGCGTGCTGGGGCTCATGTCGCCGATTTCGTCGAGGAACAGCGTGCCGCCGTCGGCCTGCTCGAAGCGGCCGATGCGCTGGCGATCGGCGCCGGTGAACGCGCCCTTCTCGTGACCGAACAGCTCGGATTCGAGCAGGTTCTCCTGCAGCGCGGCGCAGTTCACCTTGACGAAGTTGCGGGCCGAGCGCAGCGAATTGTGGTGAATGGCGCCGGCGATGAGCTCCTTGCCGGTGCCGGTCTCGCCGTGGATCAGCACGGTGGAGTTGCTCTTCGCCACCTTGCGGACCACGGTCAGCACGCGCTGCAGGGCGGCGCTGTTGCCGACGATCTTCTCGAACTCGTAGCTGCCCTGCTGTTCGTTGCGGAGGTAGTCGAGCTCGTGGCGCAGCCGCTTCAGCTCCAGCGCCTTCTCGATCTTCACCTCCATCTCCTCGATCTCGAACGGCTTCTGCACGTAGTCGAACGCGCCGCTCTTCATCGCCTCGACGGCGGTGTTGACCGTGCCGAACGCGGTCATCAGGATCACCGACACGGTCGGGTGCAGCGACTTGGTGGTGCGCAGCACGTCGAGCCCGTCCGAGCCGCCCATCTTGAGGTCGCTGACCACGACGTCGAAGTAGCTCTCGTGCAGGCGCTCGAGCGCGGCGTTGCCGTTCGAGGCTTCTTCGACCTCGTGGCCGGCCGCCGAGAGCGCCAGCGCCAACCCGCGCCGCAGCGCGTCGTGATCGTCCGCCACCAGAATGCGTGCCATGGTCTTCCTCGTCGTTCTTGCGGTTAGTGCGCCGGTTCGATGGGCAGCGTCACGCGGAAGCGCGTGCCGCCGAAGTCACCCGCGGCCAGATCGATGCGGCCTTCGTGGGCGTCCACGATCTTGCGCACGATGGCCAGGCCCAGGCCCGACCCCTGGGGCTTGGTCGTGAAGAAGGGCTGGAAGATCTTCTCGACGCGGTCCGCCGGAATGCCGGGCCCGTTGTCCACCACGTCGATGACGACGCTGGCGACGGCGTGCTGGGTGTCTGGCACCAGTGCCCCTTCGTCGGCCGTGTGCGCCTCGCTCACGGCAATCACGACGTCGCCCTTGCCCTCGAGCGCCTGATACGCGTTGATGATCAGGTTCGCGAACACCTGTGTCAGCTGATAACGGTCGGCGCGAATCGGGGGCAGCTGATCGGGGATCGACAGCTGCACCTGCACGGCGCCGCGGCGGGCGTGGCTGTCGGCCAGGGTGATCGCGCTCGTCAGCGCGTCGCCGACGGCGGTGTGCTCGACCTGCAGCCGCACCGGGCGGACGAAGTCCAGCACCTCCTGGACGATGGCATTGGCCATCTTCGCTTCGCTGATGATGTCGGCCACCATGGCCTGCGCGTCGGGGTTGTCCGGCGTCTTGCGGCGGACCAGCCCGGCCAGCACCTCGATGCCGGCCAGCGGGTTCTTGATCTCGTGCGCCATCACCGCCGCCATCTCGCCCACCGCGGCCAGGCGATCGCGCAGGCGTTCGCGTTCTTCCATCTGCTCGACGTAGGTGAGGTCCTTGAAGAACATCGCCGCGCCAATCACCTCGCCGACCTCGCTCTGCACCAGCGACAGGCTGTAGCCCACGACCGTGTCGGTGGACTTCATCCGGATCTCGGCCCGGCTTGGCAGGCTGGGCCGATCGAACACGCCGCTCAGGACCCGCAGGATGTCGGGGTGCTCGGCCAGCACCAGTTCACAACGTTGCCCGGAGTAGTCGGCGTCGGGCAGGCGGAACAGGCGGCGCGCCTCGGCGTTCAACAGCACCAGGTTGCCGGCACGGTCGATCGCCAGCACCCCGCTTCGCATATTGGAGACGAGGCAGCGGAAGAACTCCGCCGAGAC
>CAVRKI010000003.1:0-1357870 GCA_963721715.1 uncultured Acidobacteriota bacterium
AGCGCGACATCGACCCGCCCGAGTGCGCTCGTGTCGTCCAGTCGAATCGGTGTACCGAACGTGCGCCCGGCGTCGGCGGAGAACGCGACATAGGCATGCCCCACATCGTCCTTGACCGTGAACCAGGCGAGAACGACGTTGCGTCCACGCGCACTCAGCATCGGCCCGTTGACGGGACAGGCGGCAATCTTCCAGTTGTCGTTGTGGACGGCCTTCGGCTCCGTCCACTTGCCATTGTCCAGGCGAGCGACGTAAATATCGCGGATCTCTTCTTCGCTGCGGTTGCGGTAGGCGACGATGGGTCCGTCGCTTGTCACCGCCGCGGTGGTCGGGCAGCACTCGCACACGCGCAGATCGACGGGCATCTCGCTCCGTCTGCTTCCACGCCCGCTCGAATGTGCCGTAGCGGACACTCATCGCGCCTTCGGTGGCCCCGTGCGCGTCATGACCCTCGGCCAATCCCATCGCGCGGCCGTCCAACCAGATGAGGCCGAGCCCGGCGCCGGGCATCTGGAACAGCGAGGCGAAGCCGTGCTCACGCTTGGTGCCGTCGTGATGAGGCGTGAACGACGCCGACCACGTTGCGTCCCGTCGTCCTTGGAGTGCGCCAGGCGAACGTCGTAGGCGTACATCTTCAGCGCCGCTCTTCTGCAGCCAGTGCGCCGCCAGCGTTCCGTCGTCGAGGCGCAGGACCGACGGCACGTCGGCCCAGTTCACGAACCAATCGTCTTCCGGCCGCGACTGTAGTCGGCCGGCGACCACAGCTGGGCGTGCGCTCGGCGAACTTGAGGGCAGCTCGTGTGCCGGTCCGCTCGATCCAGCTGAGGAGGATGCCCCGAGGCGATACCGTCATCTGCGGCTCGGCGCTGTTGACACCAGACGGGGCTGTCACGGGAACGAGCGTCGGTCGCCGGTCGGCCACCGGCCCTGCCGGCATCTGCCTCGCCGACACGGCGCCGATTCCCACGGAGACCGCAACCGCTAGCATGAAGGGCTTCATAGGCTGCTCATCATAAGTGACCCGGACCGCCGAGTTGTCAACGGCGGCATCTGCCGCTCCGACAGGGCGGAGATGACGGAGCCGCGCACGGTTGAGTGGGCCACGCCGTGTTCGCCACGAAGCTGGGCTAATGCGAACGTTCCCAATCGAGAGAAAGGCTTGCCGAAGGTATTCACTTTTTTCCCGAATAGAAGTGTAAACCCGCGCAACCCAGTGGATTTCAACTTGCAGGCACTCGGCCCAGCAGACGACTCCAGGTCCGCGTGGGCAGCGCCGTCACGATCCAAGAGCAGACTACTCGTCTTTAGGTCTGTTCGCGAGGCTCCGTAGGCGGCGGCACAGCTGGCGCGGCGGTCGTCGGGTGATCGCGTACATGCGTGGGTGTACGCGATCCCGCATGTCATCAATCCACGAGGGACACCGCCATGCTGCATCAAGCGACCGGTCACATGCAGGAGTGTATCGACCGCTGTCAGAGCTGCCAGGAGGTGTGTCTCGCCTCGGTTGCACACTGCCTGGAAATGGGCGGAAAACACGCCGACGCGGACCACATCACATGCTGATGGTGTGCGCCGAGATCTGCGACACCAGTGCACGATTCATGCTGCTGGGATCCCCGCATCACACCCGCACGTGCGAAGTCTGTGCGGAAATTTGCCAGGCATGCGCCGAGGACTGTGACCGATTCGATGACGACATGATGAAGCGTTGCGCGGACGTCTGTCGGCGGTGCGCGGAGGCATGTCGCGAGATGGCCGCGACCCGGTTGCGGGCGTGATGTCGCTGCAGTATGGAGGACACAAAATGACAATTTATCGACAGCTTCACCTGGTCTGCGTCGTCGGTTTTGCGACGATTGTCGCAGCGTGTTCCGGTCAGCCGGAGTCACCGACCGCGCCTTCAGCGCTGAGCTCGGCGCCGCCGGCGTCAGCGTCTGCGAGTTCCCCAACGAACACTGCTAGCGGGGGCGTCACCATCGCCAGCGCCGCGGCGCCCAGCCCTTCCACCTCGAATTTCGAGATCAAGTTCATGACCGACATGATCGACCACCATCAGATGGCGGTCATGATGGCGGAGATGTGCATCGCCAAGGCGATTCACCCCGAGCTGCGCTCACTGTGCGAGAGCATCCGGACGGCGCAGATGGCGGAGATCGAAGAAATGCAAGCCTGGCTCCAGGACTGGTACGGGATCACGTATCAACCGGTGATGAAGCCCGGTGACCAGCAGATGATGGAACGACTCGCCGCGCTGAGCGGCGCCGAGTTCGAGATCGCCTTCATGGAAATGATGATCAAGCACCACGAAAAGGCGATCAAAGAAGGGCAGCACTGCCTGGACAAGGCCTACCACGCGGAACTGCGCGAGCTCTGCCAGAACATCATTACCACGCAGTCAGCGGAGATCGCGCTGATGGAGACCTGGCTCTGCCAGTGGTACGGGCAGTGTCGGTGATATGCGGAGCGGAGTCAGCCCAGACGCGCCATCGCCGTGACGCAGGGCGGAAGCGGACAGGTGTAATGCGAAGCGCCCTCGTGCGTCGGCACCTGTGAGGACGCATTTCAAGGAGGTCGGACATGGAAACGGACGTGGTGTGTGGGATGCAGGTCGACCCAGCCAAGGCGGCGGGGACGACCCAGCACAACGGTAAGACGTACTATTTCTGCTCGAAGGGGTGCAAGGCGAAGTTCGACGCGAATCCCGCCCAATACGCAAAGTGAGCACGTACGCCGTGCGGCGTTTCCGACCGCTCGAGCCGGAAACGTCGCACGGGCCCTGGGTGCTCCCTGTAATGTATTTCCAGCGACTGCGTTTACGGGCTAGGAGCTAGAGAATGTCACCTTACGCACCGAACCACGACCGCGATCGCACCAGTCGAGGTCATCGACCCTGTTTGCGGGATGAGCATTGCCCCGGCAGACGCCGTCGGTCAGTCGACCACAACGGCCAGACGTATCACTTCTGCAGCCAGAGCTGCCTCGACAAGTTCCGGGCCGCGCCCGAGACCTACCTGAGCCCCAAGGCGGCCGCGCCACCGAGCCCACGCGCACGGGGACACGCGCGAATACACGTGCCCGATGGACCCGGAGGTGCGCCAAATCGGTCCCGGCGCGTGCCCCAAGTGCGGAATGGCGCTCGAGCCGGTCTCGGCGGCACCGTTGACGAAGACCGAATGGACCTGCCCGATGCACCCCGAGATCGTGCGCGACGAGGCCGGGTCGTGCCCCATCTGCGGCATGGCCCTGGAGCCCCGGGTGGTGACGCTCGAGGAGCAGAATCCTGAACTCGATGACATGACGCGCCGGTTCCGGTGGTCGCTCGTGCTGACGACGCCGATCCTGGCGTTCATGGTGTCCGAGTTCCTGCCTGGCCAGCCGCTGCAACACGCGCTGCCGCCCGGCGGCGATGACCTGGTCACAGTTCCTGCTGGCGACGCCCGTCGTGCTGTGGGGCGGCTGGCCGTTTTTCGTTCGGGGCTGGGCGTCGCTCGTGAACCGTCACCTGAACATGTTCACGCTCATCGCCCTGGGCGTGGGCGCGGCGTATGCGTTCAGCGTGGTCGCGACGCTGGCACCGGGCCTGTTTCCCGCATCGTTCCGCACGCACGGCGATCAGATCGGCGTCTACTTCGAGCCGGCGGCCGTCATCGTCGTGCTCGTCCTCCTCGGTCAGGTGCTGGAACTGCGCGCCCGCAGTCGCACCAGTTCGGCCATCAAGAAGCTGCTGGGCCTGACGCCGACGACGGCGAGGCGCGTCGATGCCTCCGGCGCCGAGCAGGATGTGCCGCTCGAGCACGTGCAGGTCGGCGACCGCCTGCGCGTGCGGCCCGGCGAGCGCGTGCCCGTGGACGGTGTCGTCGTCGACGGGACGACCACGGTGGACGAGTCGATGGTGACGGGCGAACCCATCCCCGTCGAGAAGGCCGCCGGCGAGCAAGGTCACCGGCGGCACGGTCAACGGCACGGGCACGTTCGTGATGGAGGCGCAGCGCGTCGGCAGCGACACGCTGCTCGCGCAGATCGTCCGTCTGGTTGGCGAGGCGCAGCGCTCCCGTGCGCCGATTCAACGACTTGCCGACACCGTCGCCGGCTGGTTCGTGCCGGCCGTGATTCTGGTTGCCGTCGTGACCTTCGCGGTCTGGGCCATCTGGGGGCCGGAGCCGCGCATGGCACATGCGCTCGTGAACGCGGTCGCGGTGCTGATCATCGCGTGCCCGTGCGCACTCGGCCTGGCGACGCCGATGTCGATCATGGTCGGCACCGGCCGCGGCGCGGAGATCGGCGTGCTGCTTCGCAATGCCGAGGCCCTGGAAGTCATGGAGACGATCGACACCGTGGTCGTGGACAAGACCGGGACCCTGACCGAAGGCAAGCCCGCCCTCACGACCGTCGTCCCCGCGGGGCCGATCGACGAGCCCACGCTGCTGCGGCTGGTCGCGAGTCTCGAGAAGGTGAGCGAGCATCCGTTGGCGGAGGCGATCGTGCGCGGCGCCGAAGAGCGGGCTGTCCAGACCGGTCCGGTCACCGGGTTCCGGTCCGTGACGGGGAAGGGCGTGGTCGGCACGGTGGACGGCCGCACCGTCGCGATTGGCAACATCGCGCTGCTGACCGAAATGGGCGCGACGGTGACCTCGACGGATCGCGCGGATGCGCTGCGGCAGAACGGCGAAACCGTGATGTTCGTGGCCGTGGACGGCGTCTACGCCGGCCTGGTGGGCGTGGCGGACCGCATCAAAGCCACGACCGTCGAAGCCATCAAGGCGCTGCATGACGAGGGGCTGCAGATCGTGATGCTCACCGGCGACAGCCGGGTCACCGCCGAGGCCGTCGCCCGGTCCGTCGGCATCGACACGGTCGAGGCCGAGGTCCTGCCGGAGCAGAAGGCCGCGGTGGTCAAGCGACTTCAGGCGGAGGGGCGGAAGGTGGCGATGGCCGGGGACGGCATCAACGACGCGCCCGCGCTGGCGCAGGCGGACGTCGGGCATCGCGATGGGGACCGGCACCGATGTGGCCATGGAAAGCGCCGGGCGTCACGCTCGTGCAGGGCGACCTGCGCGGGCTCGTCCGCGCGCGGCGCCTCAGCCGGGCGACGATGCGCAACATCCGCCAGAATCTGTTCTTCGCGTTCATCTACAACGTGCTCGGCGTGCCGGTGGCCGCCGGGGTGCTGTATCCCGCGTTCGGGCTGCTGCTGAGTCCGATCATCGCAAGCGCAGCCATGACCTTCAGCTCGGTGTCCGTGATCGGCAACGCCCTCCGATTGAGGCGGCAGGAGCTGTGATGCCGGAGACGATGACCGCTCGGTGGGCAGCGACTCGGAGCCGTCTGGCGACTTGCGGGTATACTCGGAGCGTGGTTCTGTCTAAGCGACTGACCAGCCTCGCGATCGCGATCGCGTTGTCCGGATCTCCGGCGGTGCTGTCGGCCTGCATGGCGCTCTGCCTGCCGGGCGTGGTCACGGCTGCATCGGACACGGACAGCCAGTCGGCGGGACACGCGGCCCACTTGGCGGTGTCCCCGGCCAGCGCCTCAGCCCACGCGCATCATGGCTCGCCGGTGTCGAACGAGTCGGCCGCGACAGCGCCGACGTCGGCATCGTCCCCCGGCTCACCGGAGGCCCGCCTGAGCGCCACCTGCACCAACTGCTGCCCTGATGGGCAGGCCATGTTGGTGGCGGGGCCTGGCGTGGAGCGGAGCGACGCGAAGTTTTTCAGTGCTTCATCAACCGTGTCGCAGATGGCGTCGTTCCTCCCGACGCTGCTGGGTCTCGGGGCGTCGCCGCCCAGCCCGCCAGTGCCACCGCCGTCGCCCACCAGGGCCCCCGTCGTTCTCCGCATCTGATCGGCCCCGCCTGAGCGCCGTCCGCGCGCTTCCCTTGATTCCACTTCAGTCGTAGGTCGCCGCGGCGGCACGTCTGTGCCGGACCGCGTTGCAGAAAAGGATTCGTCAATGAAGGCCGTATTCCGTGCCTTCCTGCTGCTCGTCGGAGTTGCGATTGTCGGAGGCGGCGTGGCCGCCTATGCCATCGCCAGCAGGGGGCTGAGCACTCGGGTGGCGCCAAGTGCCATCGAGACGTCGATCGCGCTCACGATGCGCAAGTTCGCGACGCCCAGCGCCGCGCGTGGCGCAGCCAATCCCGTCCGGGCGACACCGGAGGTGCTCGATGAGGCGCTCGCACATTTCGCCGATCACTGCGCCAGTTGCCACGCCAACGACGGGAGTGGCAACACCGAGATGGGACGCAGCTTCTACCCGCCGGCGCCAGACATGCGAGCCGCCCGGACGCAGCAGCTCTCGGATGGTGAGTTGTTCTCGATCATCGAGCACGGAATCCGGCTGACCGGCATGCCCGCGTGGGGGACCGGGACGCCAGAGGGGGAGCGAGGAAGCTGGGGGCTGGTCCACTTCCTCCGCAAGCTGCCGTCGCTGACGCCGGACGATATCGCTCGGATGGAGACGATGAATCCTCGGAGCCCCCAAGTGTTTCGCGAAGAAGAAGAGGCGCGCCGGTTCCTTGAGGGCGAGGAAGCTCAGGCGCCACCGGCGCTACAGCCGACGCACAAGCACGAGTGACGTGCCCGTTCAGTTCAGGAGATTCCAACGATGTTCGCGCGTAGTTCGTCGCCGCTACTCGACTCCGAGGCCCTCGCGCCGCACCTTTGTGAAGGGCCTGGCCATTGGTGGCGCTGCCGCCAGCGTCGGCCTCCTGCGGCAACCGGTCTGGGCACAGTCCCGACAGCGCCGGGAGTCTGCGGTGCTCTCTGGCACCGAGTTCGACCTGCGCATCGGCGAGACCGAGGTCAACCTCACGGGATCCGCGCGGACGGCGCTCACGATCAACGACTCGCTGCCCGGCCCGCTGCTGCGGTGGCGGGAGGGAGACACGATCACCCTGAACGTCTCCAACAGCCTCGATGAGGACACGTCGATTCACTGGCACGGCATCCTGCTGCCCGCCAACATGGACGGCGTGCCCGGCCTCAGCTTCTCGGGCATCCATCCGGGCCAGGCGTATCGCTATCGCTTCACGGTCAAGCAGTCCGGCACCTACTGGTATCACAGCCATTCCGGATTTCAGGAGCAGGCGGGTGTCTATGGCCCTCTGGTGATCGAGCCGCGCGAGCCCGACGCGGTCTCGTTCGATCGTGAGCACGTCGTCATGCTCACGGACTGGACGGACGAGCGCCCCGAGCGCGTCTTCAAGAAGCTGAAGAAGCAGTCCGACTACTACAACTTCCGGCAGCGGACGTTGACCACGTTCATCAAGGACGTGCGCAAGCAAGGGCTCGGTGCCACGCTCGAGGAACGGCGGATGTGGGGGCAGATGCGCATGAGCGCCGCCGACCTCGCTGACGTCACCGGCTACACCTACACCTACCTGATGAACGGCCGGGCGCCCGCCGGCAACTGGACGGGGCTGTTCACGCCGGGCGAGAAGGTTCGTCTCCGCTTCATCAATGGGTCGGGGATGTCGTACTTCGACGTGCGGATCCCCGGGCTGAAGATGACCGTCGTGGCCGCGGACGGCTTGCCGGTACGGCCGGTGTCCGTCGACGAGTTCCGCATCGCCGTGGCTGAGACCTACGACGTGATCGTCGAGCCCTCCGGCCAGGACGCCTTCACGATCTTCGCGCAGGCGATGGATCGTACCGGGTTCGCTGCCGGCACGCTCGCCACGCGCGCGGGACTGTCGGCGCCGGTGCCCGACCTGGATCCGCGGCCCGTGCTGACGATGGCCGACATGGGTCACGGCGGGATGGGGCACGACATGGGTGCGATGGACGCTGCCCCAGCGACGGCCGCAGCCGTCGGACCCCCACGCCGGCCACGCCATGCCGGCTCCCGCGCCCGCCGCCGCGGACCCGCATGCGGGCCATGCCATGCCGCCGACGCCACCTCCGGCGACCACGACTCCCGACCCGCACGCTGGTCATGCGATGCCGCAGGCACCGGCGACGCCGCCGGATCCGCACGCCGGTCACGACATGTCGGCGATGGGCGACGGGATGCAGACGCATCCGCCCTCCGAGCAGGGCAACCCCCTGGTCGACATGCAGACGATGACGCCGTCGGCCAAGCTCGACGACCCGGGAATCGGCCTGAGGGAGAACGGGCGACGCGTCCTGACCTACGCGGACCTCACGAGTGTCTTCGACGATCCCGACGGTCGGGAGCCGACGCGCACGATCGAATTGCACCTGACCGGGCACATGGAACGCTTCGCCTGGTCGTTCGACGGCATCAAGTTCTCCGGGGCCGAGCCCATTCGGCTCACCTATGGCGAACGCGTGCGGATCGTGCTCGTCAACGACACGATGATGACGCACCCCATCCACCTGCACGGCATGTGGAGCGACCTCGAGGATGCCGAGGGCAAGTTCAAAGTCCGGAAGCACACCATCGACATGCCACCCGGCACACGGCGCAGCTACCGCGTGACGGCCGACGCTCTCGGACGCTGGGCGTACCACTGCCATCTGCTCTTCCACATGGAGGCCGGTATGTTTCGCGAGGTGCGGGTCGAGGAGGGCCGCCAGTCGTGACCCGCACGTACATCGGACTCGCCCTCGCCCTTCTGCTGGTGGTGACACCGCGTGTGCAGGCGCAACAGGCCCCCGCGGCGCACCAGCACGGTACGCCCCAGGCGTCCACGCCGACGGCTCCGCCCGACGATCATTCTGCGCACCAGAGTCCGGCGACGCCGCTGCCGCCGTTTGTGCCACCGGTGACCGACGCGGATCGCCAGGCCGCATTCCCAGATGTGCAGGGGCACACGGTGCACGACATGTCGGTGAACTACTTCGTCCTGTTCGACCAGCTCGAGTGGCAGACGGGCAGCGGGTCCGACGCGTTCAGCTGGGACACGAAGGGCTGGGTCGGCCAGGACCGGAACCGCTTCTGGTTCCGCACCGAAGGTGACCGAGCAGACGGTCGGACCGAGCAGGCGCAGGTGAACCTGCTCTACGGCCGCGCCATTGCCCGATGGTGGGACGTGACGGCCGGCGTGCGGCTGGACACGCTGCCCGACACGCCTCGGTCAGCTCTCGCGCTCGGCGTCCAGGGCCTCGCGCCGTATTGGTTCGAGGTGGAGGCCTCGGCGTACATCGAGCCTTCGGGGCGCACGCACGTCCGTTTCGAGACGGAGTACGACCTGCTCATCACCAACCGCCTCGTGCTTCAACCGCTCGTCGAGTTCGAAGTCTACGGCCGCGCCGACGAGGAACGCCTCATCGACACCGGACTGTCCACGGGGGAACTCGGACTTGCGGCTGCGATACGAGTTCAGGCGCGAGTTCGCGCCGTACGTCGGTGTCGTCTGGACGCGCAAGTTCTTCGGGACCGCCGACCATGGCGGAGCGCCGGAGAGGACGTGGCCGGCACGCGATTGGCAGTGGGTCTTCGCACGTGGTTCTAGAGTGCCATGGACCTGCGCTTCCGGAAGCGGCGCAGGAATCCGTTTCAGCTTCCACTACCGAACTGGAGCGCATCGCATGAGACGACGCCTGATTCCGATCGTGGTCACCATACTCGTCGTTGGGGCTGGATCCCTGCTGGCGCATCCCGGCCACACCCACAAGATCCTCGGGACCGTGACGACCGTCACTGCGACAAGCGTCGAGGTGCTCGATCGGGGCAACGAGAAGACGACGTTCGCCATCACGAAGGACACGAAGATCCGCGTGGGCAAGGAGGCCGGCACCGTCAAGGACGTGCGGAGCGGCCTGCGCATCGTGGTCGAAGCCGAGGAGGAGGAAGGCGAGACCTTCGTGGCGTTGACAATTCAGCTGCCGGAGCGTCCGGCTCAGGAGGAGGCGCGATGACACGACTGGCCTTGTCGGTATTGGTTGGACTGTTGATGGGTGCTCACCCGGCGTGGGCCCACGTGACGGTGGCACCGCGGGAGTCCCGCCCCGGCATCTCGGAGCGGTACACAGTGCGGGTGCCGACCGAGGGGAAGGTCGCAACCGTGGAGGTCGAGCTCGAGATTCCCGAAGAGGTCACGATCAGCCCCCAGGCCTCGACGGGCTGGACGCACACGCTGAAGCGCACTGGCGATCGCGCGACGTCGATTGTCTGGACGACGGACATCAAGCCCGGCGAGTTCGCCGAGTTCGGGTTCATCGGCCGTAATCCGAAGACGGGCGAATCCATCGTGTGGAAGGCGCACCAGCGCTACGCCGACGGCACGGCGAGCCACTGGGTGGGAGAAGCCGGGACGCGGAGTCCAGCACCGATCACGACGCTCGCCGCCGCCAGCCAGGACGACGCAGCGGCAGTGACCGCCTGGCTCGGGACCTATGACGCCGCCTTCAACGCGAAGGACCTCGAAAAGCTCGCGACGTTCTACCATCCCGACGTCACCATCTACGAGGGTGCGGGCATCAACAATGGCTGGGCCGACTACCGGGATCGCCATCTCGGACCGGAGCTGAAGGCGTTTCAGAACCTCCAGTTCGCGCATTCGGAGACCAAGGTGACCGTGCTGCCCGGCGGACAGTCGGCGTACGCCACTTCCCGCTACACGCTGAAGGCCAAGATGGGCGAGCGCGACATCGACTCCGAAGGGCTGGCGACCTACTTGCTGCTTAAGGGCGCCAATGGCGCCTGGCAAATTCGGCACTCGCACACGTCGAGCCGCGCGCGCAGGCCCGCTGGGGACTGACAGCCCTCGCGACCCGTGCCGGTGCGAGTGTTGCGGCTCAGCCTGTAGTCATTTGTCGACCCGCGGATCACAAGGAGGCGACATGCAGTCACACGGTGAGCACGACAAGGGGACGGCCTACAGGAACTTCGCGATTGAGATGGCGATTGACTTCACCATCATGTACTTCGTGATGTACACGATGATCGACACGGTCGCCCATCTCTACTTGAACGTCAACAACGTCTACATGACGCTGATGATGGTGGCTCCGATGGCGCTGCTAATGCTCCTGTCAATGCGGTCGATGTTCCGTTCAAAGACGTGGAACATGGCGATCGGTGTCGCCGCGGTGGTCATATTCGCGCTGAGCTACGCGGGCATGCGGACCCAGGCGGGGGTCGGCGATCGCCAGTTCCTGCGCTCGATGATCCCGCATCACTCAGGCGCGATCCTGATGTGCGAGCAGGCGTCGTTGACCGACCCTGAGATCGTGGCGTTGTGCCGTGACATCGTCGAGTCGCAGCGGGCGGAAATCGCGAAGATGCAGGCGCTGCTTGCCAGATAGGCACCGCTGGCGACGCGCGGTCTGACGGGCCGCGCGAGGTTCGTTGCGACTGACCAGGAAGCTCGCCAGCTCCCTGGGTCTGTTCCGAATTCGCGCCGCACGTTGTTTTGCGTCCTCAGAGGGATTGCCGCGCTGGTGAGTTTGTAGCGGTCCAGGGTGAGAGGAGGCCGGTCGAGGATGCCGAATCCCGCTCTTGGGGCTCGGCGCCCGGGGCGTTACCGGCCTTGGTCCGCGTGCGCAATACGTGCGTCTACCCAGGCGTTTGAGCGGCTCTAGCGGATCGTGAGGAGGTGAATTTCCCGTACGTTCATTGTTTTCAACAACGAGGATGGTGCGACGCCCACCCTCTCTGCAAAAACAAATCGTTTGTAATCAACTAGTTGTAGTCTTGCGCGATCTTCGCGTGCGCAATACGCGCCTGAGTCGTCCCGAATTGCGAGATGGCCTACGCGAATTCCGGCCTGATTCTTCAGATTGCGAATCGCGATCTCGACTGTTTGGGCGGGCGTTCCACCTCCCACCCTCGGCGTGTGGCGCGCAGGTCCTCGCGTGCAGTAGGGTTATTCGTTCTTGACACGCAGTGATGCGATGAGCGGACACGACACGCGGCTCCGGCGCGTTCTGCAAGCGGCGATCGCTCGCCGGAGCGCGGTCTGGACTTGGCGCAACTCGCGCAGTTGACGCGCCACGACTTCCAGCCTCGCCTCGGCGATGGCTCTCGCTTCGTCACAGCCCGTGCCATCCTGCAGGCGGAGCAACTCCGCCACCTCGTGCAGGCTGAACCCCCACCCCTGGGCCGCCTTGATGAACCGAATGCGGTCGATCGCGTCGCGCGAGTAGTTCCGTGGGCCGCGTGACGGCCGCGGGGGTAACGGCACGAGCCCTCGCCGTTGGTAGAACCGGATCGTCTCAACGCCGACACCGGCCTCGATGGCGAGCGCTCCAACGGAGATCGTGGGTTGGATCATGGGTGCTTGACTCCGTACTCAGGTACGGCCCGTAAGCTTACACTATGGGCAACAATTCCTCGCTCGCCATCCTCACGCTGGGAGCCGCGACTCTGTTGCTGCTGGCCGGCGCCACTGTGGCTGCCAGACAGGAGCAACGCGTGCCTTCCGGTCCCCTCGTGTTCCTGACCCGGGAAGGTTGCGTCAACACGACGACGATGCGCACGAGACTTGACGAAGCCCTGGCCCGGCTAGGCGGTTCGACGACGTACGCAGTCATCGACGCCGATACGCTCGCAGACAGCGACGTTCGACGGGGTTATGGCACACCCACAGTGCTCTACGACAACCGCGACCTATTCGGCATGCCCGAGCCGACGCCACCGATTCCATCGCCGACGTGACGGCTCTATCCGGGCGGAGTTCCGTCCACAGACGCGATCGAGAGGGCCCTCCGGAGTGCTCGGGAGTGGTAGAGATGGCTTAACACGTCGGCTTGTGACAGCACGCTGCGCACTACGAGCCTGACAAGGATCCTCAAGCGGATCGTTGCGCCGGCGATTTGAAGTGGCGTTCGCTGAACTCACTCCCGTTGTGCGCCAGGCCCTTCCGGCCCAGGGCGTGCCAGTCGGTGCGCCGCGCACGGTGTACCACCCTCCGCTCCTCTCCTAGCTCTCGCGATCCCATTTCCCTGGCTCGAGGCGGCGTACGCGCCCTCTCGTGTCGTTGACGCCCTGCCGCTCGCCGATTGCGTGCGAACGGCCACTTCCCGCTACACGCTGAAGGCCAAGATGGGCGAGCGCGACATCGACTCCGAAGGACTGGCCACCTACCTGCTGCTCAAGGGCGCCAATGGCGCCTGGCAAATTCGGCACTCGCACACGTCGAGCCGCGCGCGCAGGCCCGCTGGAGACTGACAGCTCTCGCGACCCGTGCCGGTGCGAGTGTTGCGGCTCAGCCTGTCAGTCATTTGTCGACCCGCGGATCACAAGGAGGCGACATGCAGCCACACGGTGAGCACGACAAGGGGAAGGCCTACAGGAACTTCGCGATTGAGATGGCGATTGACTTCACCATCATGCACTTCGTGATGTACACGATGATCGACACGGTCGCGCATCTCTACTTGAACATCAACAACGTCTACATGACGCTGATGATGGTGGCTCCGATGGCGCTGCTAATGAACGAGACCGAGCGTTCTTCACACCGAACGACTCTCTCCAACCACCGATTTCGGAACCGGTCAGCCTTTAAGTGCGGAAGGTGGCGCACGGAACCGACCTGCACCTTGCCAACGGCCAAGACCGATGTAGAGAACTCGTGCCTACCGGCGCTCCAATACGAAAACCAACTAGGACGGCGCCCACCACTGGAACGTGACCGCGAGGGCAACGCCGAGGCCAATCAAAACAATGATGAGCGTTGCCCAGTCAGTCCGTTCACTCCGGGTCGCCCGCTCTGGGTCAGTTGACGAGGGAGTAGCGTATGGCATCCGTCGGCTCAGCTTTAAGCAAAGAGTAGTGCCGTCGAAGCGCTGCCATTACCACGCAGCAAGTTCTTCTCCGTGGCGTCGGCATCGCCGGCACAGCATCGCGTTCTGCACCAATCGCCACGGTTGGGAGGAGTGGCTTCATAGTTCGCTCATCATAGGCCAGCCGGACGACCCAAATATTCGCTACTGTCCGGTCCAAGGGGGGCACGCCGCGCAGGGTTCAGGTAGGCCTCGAGCTAGGGGACGCCACCCGGTGGAACCTGCCATGCGAGCGTCGCCAGTGCGATGAAAGCGAGACCGGACGGCTTGCGGGTGAGGCTCGGTAGGGGTTATCCTGACACCAGTGCGCGCCATCCGCCGGCACATCGTTGTCCGCATCGTGACCTGCCTCCTGCTGACGTGGGCGGCGGCGGATTTGCTCGTGCCGGAGTTGTGCAGCAGCGAGGCGCCTGTCCAGGATCACGGAAGTGCTCCAACTTCGCAGGACCAGGACGACTGCTTCTGTTGCTGCTCGCACACCGAGAAGGCCCTAACCGTCGCCGTCTCGTTCTCGGAGGGCGTTCCAGTCGTGGTCGAACGCTTTCCGGCCGAGAACCTCGCTATCGGCATCCCGCGCGGTCTGTACCACCCTCCGCTCGTCTCCTAACTCCTCGTTTCCCCAGTTCATAGGCTTCTGACGGGTTCTGAACCGTCAGGGCTCTGGCGTTACCTTGGCGCGCTCGCGGCTTCGGCCGTCGTGTCGGGTGCTCGTGCGTTCGCGCACGCGCCCTTGACGCTGGAGCGTGGCCACTCAGGAGCTACGGAAGGCGTATGCGCAGATCTGTTCGAAGTTTGCCTGTCCACTTGTTCGCCGTCGCGGCGTGGATGGTTGGCGTCCCATTCCTCACTCCCGGTGGCGTCGCCGCCCAGTCAGCCATCCCGGAGCGGCTGACCCTGCGGGAAGCGGTGACGCTCGCCGTCGAGCGGAACCCGGTCATGGTGGCCGCGCGAGCTGGCGTCGACGCCGCCGAGGGCGACCGATTGGCAGCGTCGCGACGACCCAATCCGGCTCTTTCGGTCGATTCCGCGGGGTACCCGGCCTTCGAGTCAGCCCGTCCCGGCTACTGGGGAAATCAGGAGTTTACGGTCCGCTTCGACCAGGAACTCGAGACCTCTGGACGGCGACGCCTGCGCACTGAGGTCGCCGAATCCGGTCGGGCGACCGCTCAGCTCGGCGTGCAGGACCGCGCCCGGCAGATCGGGCTGGATGTCAGACGCGCGTATCTGTCCGCCGTGCTGGCTCAGGCCGACCGAGGCGTCGCCCAGACGTCCCTCGAGGAAATCGACCGGGTGATTGCTCTCAACCGGGCCCGGTTGCAGCAGGGCGAGATCTCCGGGGCCGAGTTGCGACGGCTGCAGGTGGAGCGACTGCGCTTCGTCGAAGACGTCTTTGGCGCCGACCTCGCATTGAAGAACGCGCGCAGCACCTTGTTGGCGCTCTTGAACGCGCCGCGGCTGGACCAGCCGCTCGAACTGGCCGACGGGCTGAAGGCGTCGGCCGCCGAGGGACTAGAGGCGTTGACCGCCGCGGGTGCTGACGCCGCGGACGCGCCACGTTTGCTCGCTCAAGCCCTCGAGCTGCGTCCCGACGCCCTCGCCGCCCGGCAAGAGCAGGTCCAGGCCGAGACGTCTACCCGGCTGCAACGAGCGTTGCGGACGCCCAACGTCACCGTGGGCGGCGGGTACCAGAACAACTTCGGGTCCGACGGCGTGGTGTTCGGCGTCACGCTGCCGCTCCCGTTCTTCAACCAGAACCAAGGCGGCATCGCGCGGGCGGACGCCGAGCGGCGCGCGGCCGATGCGCGCGCCGACGCCACGGCCACCGTGGTGCGACTCGATGTCCAGCGTGCCCTGAACGCCGTGGACACGAACCGCGCGCGGGTCGAGTACATCGAGCGGGAGTACCTGAAGAACGCGCAGGAGTCCCGAGACATCGTCCTGGAATCCTACCGGTTGGGCGTCGCCGACCTCATCGACTTCCTCGATGCGCAGCGCGCCTTTCGCGACACGCAACGTACCTACAACCGCGCCCTGTTCGACCAGCGGGTGAGCCTGTTCGAGCTCGCCGCCGCCGTCGGACGACCCGACGTGCAGCCGTAAGGAGCTTGACACCTATGAACGCCATCACAGACACGAACCCCAAGGAGCCGGGCATTTCGATGCGCGCGCTCCTCGTTGCCGTCGCTGTCACCGCCGTACTGACTGGCACGGCCGCCTGGCTGCTGCTGCGCCCCGCGACCGCCGGGCCGGAGGTCGCCGAAGAACACGCGGACGAACTGCCTGCCGGCGTCGTGGAGCTGACGCCCGACGCGCAAAAGAACGCAGCGCTCGGCCTCACGCCGGTGGAGGTTCGCCCGCTGCCGACCACGATCGACGTGACGGGCAGTGTCGCCGCCGAGGACGCCCGTATTGCGCACATCCGGCCGCTGGCCCGCGGCCTCATCGAGCGTGTCTGGGTCAGTCTGGGCCAGCGTGTGACCAAGGGCCAGCCGCTGGCGACCTACGACAATATCCAGCTCGGCGAACTGGTGGGCGACTACCTCGGCGCGCGCGCCGTGCTGCGCCAGGCAGAAGCCGACCTCGACGTGAAACGGCGAGTGGTCGAACGAGGCCGTGAGCTCATCAAGCTGGAAGCGATCGCCCAACAGACGTTGGATCTTCGCGAGGCCGAACTGAAGACGTCCGAGGCCGGCGTGGCTCGCGATCAGGCCGCCGTCTCCCGAGTCGAGGAGCAATTGCATCGCTTCGGTCTCTCGGACGCGGACCTGCGGCAGCTGTCGCCCACCGAGGGCACGAGTCCCCATCGCGATGCCTCACACGCGGTGCTGCGCGCGCCCTTCGACGGCGTGGTCACGAAGTACGACGTGGCGCAGGGCGAGGTGGCCGAGCCCGAGCGCGAGCTGTTCACGGTGACCGACCTGTCGAGTGTCTGGGTCATGGCGGACATCTACGAGAAGGACATCACGAAGGTGCGGGCGGGTACGGACGCCGTGGTGCGCGTGGACGCCTACCCGGACCGGAGCTTCGCCGGCCGCGTCACCTACGTCGCCGACCTCATCGATCCGCAGACGCGCAGCGCCAAGGCACGGGTCGTGGTCGCCAATCCCGGAACCGCGCTGAAGCTGGACATGTTCGCCCGTGTCTCGATTCCTACCGCGGAGCAACGCGAGGGACTCCTGGTGCCGCTCGCCGCGATCCAGACCATCGACAACCAGCCGGTGGTGTTCGTGCAGCAGTCTGCGAATCGCTTCGAGCGACGCAACGTCGAGCTGGGCATGACGGCCGGCGATCTCGTCGAGGTCCGCTCCGGCGTGCAGGCGGGCGACACCGTCGTCGGCGCCGGCAGCTTCTATCTGAAGACCGCGCTCCTGCGCGAACGCATCGGCGACGAGCACTAGTCGGGAGCCCTTCATGCATAGACTCATCGACTTCTCGCTGCGCAACAAGTTCCTCGTCATCGTGCTGACGGCCGTCATGGTGGGCTTCGGCGTGCGCGCCATGCTCCGGCTGCCGATCGACGCCGTGCCCGACGTCACCCCCAACCAGGTGCTCGTGCTGACCCAGGCGCCGGGGCTCGGCCCGTTGGAGGTGGAGCGCTTCATCACGTTCCCGGTCGAAACGGCGATGAGCGGCCTGCCCGGCATCACCGACATCCGGTCGGTGTCCCGCTTCGGGCTCTCCGCCGTCTACATCTACTTCGAAGAGAACCTGGACCTCTATTTCGTGCGGCGGCTGGTCCTGGAGCGTCTGCCAGACGCCCGGGCGGCCATTCCCGAGGGATTGGGCACGCCGTCCATGGGCCCTATCACCAGTGGGCTGGGCGAGATCTATCAGTTCGAGGTGCGTGGCGAGGGGCAGTCGCTGATGGACCTGCGCTCGATCCTCGAATGGGACATCGCCTTCAAGCTCCGATCGGTGCCCGGAGTTGTCGAGGTCAACTCGTACGGCGGCGAACTCAAGACCTACGAGGTGCAGATCGACCCGGACAAGCTCGTCTCGTACAACATCAGCCTCGAGGCGGTGTTCGAGGCCCTCGAGGGCAACAACGCCAACGCCGGCGGCGCCTACATCGAGCGGGCGCAGGAGCAGTACGTCATCCGCGGCGAAGGGCTCGTCGAGAAGATCGCCGACATCGACAACATCGTGGTGGCGGCGGCCAAGGGCGGGACACCGGTCTTCATCAGGAACCTGGGTACGACCGTACTGGCGCCCCAGGTCCGTCAAGGTGCCGTCACACGAGACGGACGCGGCGAAGTCGTGACCGGCGTCGTGATGATGCTGATTGGCGAGAACGCCCGCGTGGTGGCCGATCGGGTGAAGACCGAACTCGAGGTGATCAAGGGCAGCCTGCCCAAGGGGGTCACCGTCGACAGCTACTACGACCGCACCGATCTCGTGCGCAAGACCATCGGCACCGTCTCGACGAACCTCATCGAAGGCGGCATTCTGGTCATTGCCGTGCTGCTCCTGCTGCTCGGCAACGTGCGCGGCGGCCTCATCGTCGCGGCGGCGATCCCGCTCTCGATGCTGTTCGCCTTCACGGGGATGGTCGAGGCCGGCCTGTCAGGCAACCTCATGAGCCTGGGGGCCATCGACTTCGGGCTGATCGTCGATGGCTCCGTCGTCATGATCGAGAACATCGTCCGCCGCTTGAGCGAAGCCAGAGCGCCAGGACGATCGAAAGACGACGTGATCCGAGATGCGGGGCGCGAAGTGGCCCGACCGGTGTTCTTCGCCGTGCTGATCATCATCATCGTCTACCTGCCCATCCTGACCCTGGAAGGCGTGGAGGGGAAGATGTTCCGCCCGATGGCGCTCACGGTCGTGTTCGCGCTGATCGGCTCCCTGGTGCTGGCGTTGACGCTCATGCCTGTGTTGGCCTCGCTCGGCTTCAAGGCCACGGCTTCCGAGCACGAGCCGCGGCTGATTCACTGGCTGAAGGATCGGTATCGTCCCTGGCTGCACCGTACGGTGGCCCGGCCGCTCTTCACGGGCGGCATCGCCGCCGCCGTGTTCGTGGCCTCACTCGGCCTGGTGCCGTTCATGGGCGCGGAGTTCATTCCGAAGCTGGATGAAGGTGCCGTGGCCCTCCAGGCGTGGCGACTGCCGAGTGTGTCGCTCACGGAGTCCATCAAGAGCACGACGCTCATCGAGCGGACGCTGAAGCAGTTCCCCGAGGTGGTGACGGTCGTGTCGCGCACCGGTCAGGCGGAGATTCCGACCGACCCGATGGGCGTGGAGACGAGCGACATCTACGTCATTCTGAAGGACCACGCCGAATGGACCACCGCCTCGACGAAAGAAGCGCTCGTCGCCGCCTTCAATGAGGCGTTGGAACGGGAGGTGCCGGGGAATGTGCTGAGCTACTCCCAACCGATTGAACTGCGCGTGCAGGAGCTCATCGCCGGAGTGCGCTCGGATCTCGCCATCACGCTGTTCGGCGAGGACCTCGACGAGCTGCGTCGCATTGGCGCCGACATCACGCGCGTGGTGTCGGGCGTCCGCGGCGCTGCGGACGTGAAACTCGAACAGACCAGCGGGCTGCCGTTCCTGCGCGTGAAGGTCCGCCGGGACGAGATCGCGCGCTACGGGATCAACGCCTCGCAGGTGCTGGATGTCGTCCAGGCGATGGGCGGCCGTGCGGTGGGGGAGGTGCTCGAGGGCCAACGGCGCTTCGACATCCAAGTCCGCTTCACCCCGGAATCACGCAGCGACATCGAGAAGATCCGGATGCTGAAGGTCGCCGACCCCCAGGGCCGCATGATTCCGCTGTCGCAGCTCGCCGACATCGTCGTCGAAGAGGGACCGGCGCAGATCACCCGCGAGAACTACCATCGGCGAATTGCTGTGGAGGCGAACGTCCGAGGCACCGACCTCGCCAGTTTCGTCGCGGCTGTGCAGCAGGCCGTGGGCAGTCAGGTGACGCTGCCACCGGGCTACTACGTGGAGTACGGTGGCCAGTTCGAGAACCTGCAGCGGGCGTCTCAGCGGCTGCTACTCGTGGTGCCGGTGGCGCTCTTCCTCATCTTCGTGCTGCTGTACACGACGTTCGGCGCCGTCCGACCGGCGCTGCTCATCTACTTCAACATCCCGATTGCGGCCACCGGTGGCGTCGTGGCCTTGGTGCTGCGCGGCATGCCGTTCAGTATCTCAGCGGCTGTTGGTTTTATTGCGTTGTTTGGCGTCGCAGTGCTGAATGGCGTGGTCATGGTGTCGTACTTCATCGAACTCCGGCGCCAGGGCCTCGGCGTCGACCAAGCCGTGATGACCGGCGCGGAGCTCCGCCTGCGGCCGGTGCTGATGACGGCCCTTGTAGCCGGCCTGGGGTTCTTCCCGATGGCGTTATCGACGGGCGCGGGAGCCGAAGTGCAGCAACCCCTCGCCACGGTCGTCATCGGGGGCCTCGTGACGTCCACGACGCTCACCCTGCTGGTGCTTCCAGCTCTCTATCGGTGGTTCGAACGAGACGAACGTGAGGTGGAACTGTGATGTACGAAGTCAAGGCGATTGTGCGACTCGACCGACAGGAAGACGTGATCGCCGCGCTGCACGCGGTTCCTGACTTGCCGGGCCTGACCATCTCCATGGTCGAGGGCGTGGGGCGGCGCCATGCCGACGCTGTCCTCGAGCCGGCCGACTTCGGCCGGGCAACCATGGCGAAGATTGAGATCGTCGTGGGTGAGGACCGCCTGACGCAGGTGCTGGATGCCGTGACACGGGGCGCCCACACCGGCCGTCGCGGCGACGGCAAGGTGTTCGTGTCGAGGGTCGAGCAGGCGCTGCGGTTGCGGACCGGCGAGACCGACCTGAACGCGTTGCAGTAGGGACATTTCATGGCCACGCGATCCTTTCCAATCAAGCTGGTGCTCCCGGACCTGCCGGATGCGCAGGATGCCTGCGTGCAGCGCCTCACGGCGCTGACGACACAGCAGCCGGGCGTATCGCTGGCGCATGCGGCCGGTAACGGCGCCCTCTGTGTGCACTTCGATCCCTCGCAGACCACCTTGGCGGAGGTGCGAGCAGATCGTCACGGCGGCAGGCGCGCGTCTCTCGGCGGAGTACGGCCATGTGTCCATAGCGTTCGGCGGGCTGCCGGGGGAGGACGCCGGCCGCCGCCTCGAGGACCTGCTGCGCAAGCAGGCCGGTGTGCTCGAAGTGTCGGCGAATGTAGCTGCTCGGCGTGTCCGGGTCGAGTTCGAGCGGTCGAAGACGGATGCCGATACCTTGCGACGCCTCATGGAGCGGGTACGGTTTCCCGTCGAGCCCACGGGGCCGTCAGTGCCGGCGCCTTCACTCATCCGATTCCTGGCAGGCAACCGCGAACTCGTCTGGAGCCTGACCGCCGCGGTGCTGTTGGCGCTCGGATGGGCCGGAGAGCGCTTCTGGGCGTGGCCGGATCGCGTGACGATCCCGCTGTATCTGGCCGCCTACGCCTTCGGGGCCTGGGACCTGATCAGCCACACGGTGGCATCGTGGCGCAAAGGGGCGTTCACGTTCGACATCGATCTGCTGATGCTGCTGGCCGCGCTTGGGGCGGCCGGGCTCGGCGAGTGGGCCGAGGGCGCGTTCCTGCTGACGCTCTTCGCACTCGCGCACGCGCTGGAGCACTACGCCATGGACCGCGCGCGTGGCGCGATTCGCGCGCTGGCCGACCTGGCGCCGGCGATCGCGCGCGTGCGCCGCGACGGCCAGGACGTTGAGGTGCCGGTGGAGGCCGTGAAGGTCGACGAGGTCGTGGTCGTCCGCCCTGGGGATCGGATTCCCGTCGATGGCGTCATTGTGGGCGGCCAATCCGCGGTCAACCAGGCGCCCGTGACCGGTGAGTCGGTGCCGGTGGACAAGGCGGCCGGAGACGACGTGTTCGCCGGGACGGTGAATGGCGAGGGCGCGCTGGAGGTGCGCACGACGCGCGCCGTGGGTGACCGCACCCTGGATCGCGTGATTCGCCTGGTCGAGGACGCACAGACGAGCAAGGCGCCGACACAGCAGTTCACCGAACGCTTCGAGCGCGTCTTCGTGCCGCTCGTGCTGGTGTCGGCCGTGGCGGTCATGATCGTGCCCCCACTGGTGGGATGGGCGACGTGGTCGACCGCGGTGTATCGAGCCCTGACCTTGCTGGTGGCAGCCTCGCCGTGTGCGCTGGCCCTGGGCACGCCGTCTGCGGTGCTGGCGGGCATCGCACAGGCCGCGCGTCGCGGCGTGCTCATCAAGGGCGGCGTGCACCTGGAGAACCTGGGCACCCTGCGCACGATGACCTTCGACAAGACCGGCACGCTGACCGTGGGCCAGCCTGAGGTGACCGGCGTGGTGACCACCGAGGCCAGTTCGGAAGACGAACTGCTGCGCGTGGCCGCGGCCGTCGAGCGACAGTCGCAGCACCCACTGGCGCAGGCCGTGGTCCGAGCGGCTGCGGCGCGACAGCTGGCCCTGCCCGAGGCCGGCCCGCTCGAGAGCATCACCGCACGCGGGGTGCGGGCGATTGTGGACGGAGAGCCCGTCGAGATCGGGAGCGCGAGACTGTGGACGGACCGGCAGATCGAGATTCCCGTCCTCGTGGACCTGGTCGTCAACCAACAGCAGAAGGCCGGGCGCAGCGTGATGATCGTCCGCCACGGCGCGCGATGGCTCGGCGTGCTCGGTCTGGCCGACCAGCCGCGGCCGGAGGCGCGCGACGTGCTGGTGCGACTGCGAGAGATGGGACTGCGCCCGCTCGTCATGCTGACGGGTGACAATCGGGGCGTGGCGGACGCCATCGGGAAGGCACTGGGCGTCGATCGAGATCAAGGCGGATCTCCTGCCGGAGGACAAGGTGTCTGCCATCCAGTCGTTGATGCAGGCTCATGGCCCACTCGCCATGGTGGGCGACGGCGTGAACGACGCGCCAGCGCTGGCGCAGGCCACGGTTGGCATCGCCATGGGCGGGGCGGGCACGGGGGTCGCCCTGGAAACAGCGGATGTCGCGCTGATGGGCGACGATCTCCGCACGTTGCCGTTCGCGGTGGGCCTGTCGCGGCAGGCGGCGCGCATCATCAAGCAGAATCTGGCGATCTCGATGGCCGTCATCGCGCTGCTGGTGGTCGCCACCCTGCTCGGGTGGGCCGGCATCGGCACGGCCGTGCTGTTCCATGAGGGCAGCACGATGGTGGTCGTGGCCAACTCGCTGCGCCTGTTGGCCTACGCAGAGTAGACCTGCAAGTGGCGAAGTCCCATGGTCCCAGCGAACGCAATTCCACGGGCGTGACGCTCGCAGCCGCCGCGTGGCTGACTGGCGCCCTGCTGGTGTTGCCAGTGACCGCGACGGCGCAGGAACCCAAGCCGTCGACACCGGCGGAGGTGCACGAACACGTCGTCGTGGACGGCGACATGCTGACGCCGACCCGGGAGACGTCCGGGACGGCGTGGATCCCGTCGGCCACACCGATGTACGGGGTGCACCGCCCGTGGCGCGGCTGGGACGTCCGGATCAATGGGGCGGTCTTCGTGCAGGCGCTCTACGAGCCTCGTGACCGCCACCGGACGGGCGGCTCCAGCACGCGCCAGGCAGGCAGTCTCAACTGGGGCATGCTCATGGCGCGTCGAAGCCTGGTTGGCGGTCGCTTCGGTGTGCGCACCATGCTCAGCGCCGAGCCCTGGACGGTCCCCGGCTGCGGCTCGCTGAACTTTCTTGCGACCGGGGAAGTCTGCGACGGCGACACGGTCCACGACCGACAACAGCCGCACGATCTCGTCATGGAGCTGGCGGTCGACTACGAGCGCTCGCTCCGAGGACGGTGGCGGTGGCAGGTCTATGCCGGTCTGGCGGGGGAGCCCGCGCTCGGCCCGCCCGGGTATCCGCACCGTGCGTCCGCCATGCCGAACCCGATCGGACCAGTCACGCACCACTGGCTGGACGCTACTCACGTGACGTTCGGGCTTGTGACTCTCGGCGTACACAACCAGCGCTGGAAGGCAGAGGTCTCGACATTCAATGGGCGAGAGCCCGATGAGCGCCGCAGCGATCTTGACGTGGGCGCGTTCGAGTCGGTGGCGGGTCGCCTGTCATTCCTCCCCACGGACCGACTCGCGCTGCAGGTGTCCGCCGGGCGCTTGCGCGAGGCCACGACCGACTTCCCGTTTCCGTCGCAAGCCGCCGGTGACCCGCGCGACCGCGTCGGCGATGTACCACGTGCCGTTTGGCGCGACGAGTCTCTGGGCCACGACGGTCGCCTTCGGTGCGACCCATGCTCGGGAAGCCGTGTCCGGGGGGATCCTGGACGCCACGAGCGTCGGCGCGCTCCTCGAGAGCAGCCTGACAGTCGCCGATCGGCACACGGTCTTCAGTCGAGCGGAGGTCGGACGCATGCCGGCCCACCATCTGCACGCCCACGAGTACTCCCTGTCTCTCTTCCCGCTCGGCAAGGTGCAGGTGGGGTATGTCAGGCACCTGCGAGTCGCCAAGGGCTTCGTGCCGGGGATTGGCGGCTCTCTCTCGCTCAGCGTGCTGTCGCCCGAACTGGCGCCTCGCTACTACGGGCGTGTGGCGCCCAGCGTCGCCATATTCTTAAACATCCGGCCCGCGCGGCATGCGATGTAGCGGAGTGCCGCCGCTACCAAGCCCGTCTACAGCGATAGCAAGAATGCGCGCAGGGCGGCGCGATGCGTCTCACTTAGGCGCTCGTGCCGCACCCGCGTCGCGTCCGCTTCGCCGGCGTGACGCGCGATCGCGTCGTCCACGGTGGCGGCCGAGCCGTCGTGTAGCAGGATCCCCCGGAACCTGAGGCCCCAGAGCGCCGGGGTGCGAATCTCGTTCGGCTGAGCGGCCTCCTGCCCGATGCCGTCGCCCGTGCCGACGTCGTGCAACAGGAGGTCGGCGAAGAGCCGCACCGGGCGGCGATCGAACAGGGGATTGGCCGAGGGGCCGGTGATGAATTGCGGCGTGTGGCAATTCGCGCAGCCGATTGCGGCGAAGACACGCTCGCCCTCCATGACCGCCCCGCTGCTGAGGTCGCGAGGTGGCGGCGCGAGGAATTTCATGAACGCCTCGAAGTTGTCCAGTGCGGACAAGCCGGTGCGAGGATCGGGCACGTCTTCGGGATCAGGAATCGGGTCGCAGAGCCGCAACCGTTCGGCAGAGACGCCGACAGCCAGTTCCGTTGACAGCACTTCGTTCGTGATGCCCATCTCGCCACGGTAGGCATCGGCTGAAAACGCCTTGAGGGTGGCGTGCTGCGCCTTCCAGCCGAATCGCCCGACCCGGATCTGGCCCGTCACCAGGTCGCGCACGAGTGCGGCGCGGCCGCTGACGCCGTCGCGATCGCGGTCGCTGGGATCGGCCTGCGCCTCGATGGCATCGTCTGGGATGGCTTCCACCAGTCCCGCGCCAAACACCGGGATGGGAATGCGCCGCGCGACCACATTGATCTCAGGACCCAGCACGGGTTGGCAGACGTGATTCGGCGTCGAGAACAGCTGGAATAACGTGTCGCCATCGGAGCCGTCAATCTTCGCCACCGGCCGAAACTCCCCGTTTGCATCGCGGATCCCGGCCCGCACTTCCGAGACCAGCCCGAACCCGCCAATGGCCGGCACGCTGTGGCAGACGGCACAACTGGCGCCGTTGAATGCCGGTCCCAACCCATCCTCCGCGGTCTCCACCTCGGCGAAGTCGTCGAGCCCGACCCGGAATCGCTCGAAATCCGCGGGCGTGATCCCCGGCAACGGCTGCCCAGCCTCAGCCGCGGCCGACTGCCCATGCACGGTCCAGGCGACCGAGCTCAGCAGCATGACCGCACCGGCGCTGAGCAACACGAGCGCCCACCTCATCGGGGTTCTCCAGTCTTCTCCGCACTGCCAGATGCCCGCGCCTTCACCCGGATCCGGCCGCGCATGAAGCCGTGCCCGGCGCCGCACATGTGTGAGCATTCGAAGGTGTAGTCGCCGGGCGTGGTCGCCGTGAAGACGGCGACGGCTTCGCCCCGGTTGCGCTTGGGAATAGACACGTCGATCGACGCCCCGATGATGCGAAAGCCATGGTCGGTGTCGTCGCTCGTCAACCGGATCTCTAGCACCGTGCCTTCCTCGACCGTGACCTCCGACGGGGTGAACAGGAAGCGCTCGGCCGACATGCGCACGACTCGGCGAGCCGGGGGCGGGTCTTGCACAAGCGTGTCAGCGTGAAGGGTCGCAGGGGCCGAACCGAAGAACGACAGGCCCATGAGGACGAGCGCGGTGAAGCCGGCGACGATAAGAGGCAAGAGCTTGTGAGACATTTCAGAACCACCATCCGAGGCCGATGTTGAGGGAACGCGGCGCCGGAATGACCTGACTCTGCGACCGGACAAGCGAGTAGTCCAACTTCAGGGCCACATCCGGATCGAGCCAGTAGGTGCCGCCGACGACCCACGCATCGCGATCGAACTGCGGCAGGTTCACGTCACCGACGTCCATGCGGAACTGCGTGTCGAAGTTCTCGTAGCGCGCAAACAGCGCGAGGTCATGCGGGAAGCGCCGCGGCAGCACACGGTAGGAGCCCTCGACGTAGAAGCCGCGCATCTGCCGGGCGACATTCGGACTGATGCCCGTGAGGCGGCCGACCGCCTCGTTCAACGCGGCGGCGCCGTCGATGAACACGTGCGCATACTGCCCGCGCGTCTCGAGGCGGCCGCGGGAGAACCTGGCGTCAAACTCGACGAGCCCCGTGGGCACATCGAGCCGGGGCAGTGACACGGCGCTCTTCCCCTGCCAGAAGCTGGCGCCGACCTGCAGCCCCCGAACACCCAGATACTCCGCGCGTCCAGTGAAGGCGACATGCCGCACCTGGGCTTCGGCCCCTTTCTGCGACCCGCCTCGCAAACCCTCGTCGGCCGTGAAGAAGGCGGCATCGAGCGGCGCCATGGCGTAGAGGCGGTAGCGTATTTGGCCGCGAATGGTGCCATGCACGCCGGCGCCCACGTCGAACCAGGTGGAGGGCACGATGACGGTATCCACGAAGGGACGTTCCACGCCGTGAAAGATCGGCGGCTCGTGCCGCTCGTTGATGATTCCGACGGGCACCAGCAGCATGCCGGCACGGACGTTCACTTCGGGGGTGATCAGGTAGTCGATGTAGGCCTGTTCCAGTTCGAGTTCGCCCTTGTCTTCGAGGCCCGCGACCACCGCATGCTCCAGTTCTAGTTCCCCGACGAACCGCAGGCGAGGCGTGAAGCTGTGCGAGAACAGGAGCACGAACCGGTGAAAGTCGAGCACCGCGGGAGCTGTCGGCGCCGGCGTGTCGCGGTCTTCGAGGGGCTTGTTCAGATGCATTTCCATATAGCCGGAAATGGGTCCCGTCCCGCCGGAGCCGTCACGACTCTGCCCATGGACCGCGTAAGGAGGGACCAGCAAAGCCAGCACGACCATGGCGCCGATAGCGGCGTTCCTGACGAGAGCGGCACATGCCGCTCTTGCTGCGAAACAAAGTTTGATTTGACCCATTATATTTTTTGATTCATCAAAATATCGTTGGGAGAATACATACATCCGAATCGCCGGTCAAATAAGGCCGCAACCCCCGCAGTGATGAGACGGGCGCGCACGCCGCGTGGCCCCGGGTGGCGCAGTGGGTGAGCGCGCGTTAAGGCTCGAGAGCCCTTCGTCGACGTCCGGCGTCGTTTTCGACCTCAAGACATGCACATTCAGGCCAGATTTCGCACATCGATCCCGACGGATGGCCCGCTTTCCACCCTCTACGCGTTCGCGCTGGCTCGCACCCGCCAGTAAGCAGTCGCCGGCACGGTGCCGGTCGTGTGGGGAATCTGAGTCCACTTTTGGGGACCTATGCCTTCAACCGCAGGATGCGGATCGCACCGTTCAGCACGATCAATGCGATTCCCGTCGCGACGACGAGGTCAGGCACATTCGATCCAAGGAGCCGCACCAGGCCAGCCGCGACAATCACGCCCAAGTTGGCGATGACGTCGTTGGTCGTGAAGATCCAGCTGGCTTTCATGTGCGCACCGCCCTTGCGGTGCCTCGCCAGCAACCACATCGACGTGGCGTTCGCCGCGAGGGCTGCCGCGGCGACGACGACCATCAGGGGCGCTTCCGGCTCACTGCCGAACACCAGCCGCCTGACGACCTCTGCCAGTGCGCCAGCGGCCAGCATCAACTGCAGCACTCCGCTCAGCCTGGCTGCTTTGAGCTGAGTCGCTCGGGCACGGTGAACGCCGAACAGGGCGAGTCCATACACGACGGCGTCAGCGAACATGTCCAGCGAGTCGGCCAGCAGCGCTGACGAATCGGCCAGGACAGCGCCGAACGCCTCGCCGACGAACATGCTGGCGTTGATGGCGAGCACGATCTTCAGCGTGCGGGCCTCTTCTACTTGCGAAGGCCCCGGCGCCGAATCGCCCACCGTGGCATCAGTCGTGTCGACCAGTCGGGATCCGAGGTTCAGGGACTGCAAGGCCGCATCGACGACGTCCGGCGGGCCCTCATGGACCACCGTCAGTCGTCGCGCGACGAGGTCGGCGTGAATGGACCGCACATCGTCCTTGCCGGCCAAGGCCAGTCGAATGAGCCGTTCTTCCGCGGCGCAGTCCATCTGGGGGACCGCGAAGACGGTCTTCTTCAGCATCAGCGCGCCTCGATGACCAAGGTGTCATGACCGGCTCGGAGTCAGTGGACGAACGCACCGTGTCCTCACTCGGTCGTCGCCTCGGCGCTGTCACGGCCGAACCACCAGACATACAACGCTGGCAGCACGAGCAGCGTCAGCGCGGTCGACGTGACGAGGCCGCCGATGACCACGGTGGCGAGCGGGCGCTGAACTTCGGCGCCGGCCGTTTGTCGACAGGGCCATCGGGAGGAACCCGAGGCTGGCAACGGCCGCCGTCATCAGCACCGGTCGCAGCCGATCCAGGGCACCCTGCCGAACGGCAGCCATGGTGGAGTCGCCCGCGTGTCGTCGTTCGTTGATGAAGGCCAGCATGACCACACCGTTCAGCACGGCCACGCCGGACACAGCGATGAAGCCGACACCGGCGCTCATCGAGAAGTTCAGTCCACGCAATAACAGCGCGAGGACCCCACCGGTGACGGCGAACGGAATGCCGGTGAACACGAGCGCGGCCTGAGTCGCAGACTCGAAGGTGATGAACAGCAGGAAGAAGATCAGGACGAACGTGATCGGCACCGCGATCAGGAGCCTGTTTCTCCCGCTCTCCAAGTTCTCCCAGAGCCCACCCCACCGCATCACGTATCCTGCGGGTAGCGTCACTGCGCCAGTGACTGCGGCCTGCGCCTCTTCGACGAAACTGCCGATGTCCCGCCCGCGCACGTTCGTCTCAACCGTGATGCGCCGTTGGCCCTCCTCCCGACTCACCTCGACCGGGCCCTCGATTCTGGAGATGCGTGCGAGCTGCGCGAGTGGGATAGCCTGGCCGCTGGGCGCACTCACCAACAGCTCGCCGAAATCCGCCTCCTCTTCTCGAATCTCTGGCGGCAGACGGACGACCAGCTCAAAACGCCTGACGCCCTGCATGATGCGAGTCGCCTCGGTGCCGGCGATGGCCGTCTGGACGAGCTCCTGCACGTCCGCGACATTGATGCCATAGCGTGCGATGGCGTCGCGGTCGATGGCGATCTGCAACATCGGGAGGCCGGTCACTTGCTGGACCCGCACGTCGCCGGCACCTTCGATGGCGCTCACGACTCGCGCCGTGTCGTCGGCGGCCTTCTTGAGTGCGTCGAGGTCCTCACCAAAGATCTTGATCACGACATCGGACCGGGCTCCAATCCCTTCGATCAGCTCCTGCATGCGGAACTCGATGGGCTGGGAGAAGGCGTACGCTTGCGTGGGGAGCTTCGTGAGTCGTGCCTCGATGGCCTCGATCAGCTCTTCGCGGGAGTCGGCGGTCGTCCACTCGTTCTGCGGCTTCAGCAGGACGTAGGTGTCGCCCATGTTCGGGCCCATCGGGTCGGTGGCGATCTCCGGGCGACCGATGCGGCTCACGACCTTTTCGACCTCCGGGAATTCCTTCACGAGGCGCTCGAGCTCGGTCGTCATCTGCACGGCCTCGGTCAAGGAGACACTCGGGAGCCGCACGGCGTTGATCGCCAGAGCGCCCTCGTCGAGCTTCGGAAGGAACTCAGAGCCCAGCAAAGGGAACAGCGCGATGCAGGCGACGACGACAGCACTTGCGCCGAGCGCCGTCCAGACCGGCCGTGAGGTCGTGCGCGCCGAGGAGCGGGGCGTACCACCGCTGCAGCCGGCGAACGAGCGGGTTCTCATCGCCCGCGTGGGCGTCACCACCCACGTCTGTGACCGACCGCGGCTCCCGAAGGAACACGCCACAGAGTGCGGGAATCAGCGTCATGCTGAACAGCAACGCGCCGGCCAAGGCCAGGATGACGGTCAGCGCCATCGGACGAAACATCGTGCCTTCGATTCCGGCGAGCGACAGGATGGGCAGATAGGCCGCCATCACGATGATCTCGCCGAAGAAACTGGCGCGCCGAACCTCGATCGTGGCCTTGGCGATGGTTTCGTGGCGCTCCGGTACGGTCAGGGCTCGACCGAGGGAGCGCCGTCGGTCCGCCAGTCGCCTGACCGCGTTCTCGACGATGATGACCGCTGCATCGACGATCAAGCCGAAGTCGATGGCCCCCAGGCTCATCAGGTTCGCCGACACCCCGAAGTACCACATGCCCAGGATGGCAAAGAGCATGGACATCGGAATGGCCGACGACACGATCAGTCCCGCGCGAAGCTGCAGGAGGAATAGGAAGAGGACCGCAATCACGACGAGGCCACCTTCAATCAGGTTGGTGGCGGCCGTCCGTATCGTCCGCTCCACCAGGATGCTGCGGTCGTAGAAGGGCTCGATCGCCATGCCCGCCGGGAGCGCCTTCTTGATCTCCTCGAGCCGGGCCGCCACGCGGTGGGCCACGACTCGGCTGTTCTGGCCCTTCAAGAGCATGGCGACGCCGAGCACCGTTTCGCCGGTCCCGTCCTGTGTGGCTGCGCCTTGTCTGATCTGGGCACCGAGCCGGACCGTGCCCACGGACCCGACGAGCACCGGCGTGCCACCGATTGACGTCAGGACGATGTTCTCGATGTCCTGTTCGTTGCGAATGAGTCCCACACCGCGAACCAGCTGCTGCTCGCCGCCCTGTTCGATGTAGGCGCCGCCCGTATTGGCGTTGTTCCGGCCCAGCGCCTCGATGACGTGGCGAATGGTCAGACCGTAGGCCGTCAGCCTGGCTGGATCGACCAGGACCTCGTATTGCAGCTCGTGACCGCCAAAGCTGTTGACTTCGATGACGCCAGGCACCGTGCGCAGCTGCGGCTTGATGAACCAGTCGAGCGTCGTCCGCAGTTCGGTCAGCGAATGGCGCTGCTGGCCTGGCGTGTTCACGACCGTGAACTGATAGATCTCGCCCAGCCCCGTCGAAACCGGAGCCAGCTCCGGGGTCACCCCTGGCGGCAGGTCGCGCTGTGCATCGATGAGCCGCTCGAGGACCAGCTGCCGAGCGAGGTAGATGTCCAGCGACTCGCTGAAGATGACCGTGACCTGAGACAGGCCGAACTGTGACACCGACCGAATCTCCTCCTTGTATGGAAGGCTGCTCAGCGCCACTTCGAGCGGGGCCGTGACGTACTGCTCCATTTCCTCCGGTGTGAATGCTGGCGCCAGGCTGTTGATCTGCACCTGATTGCTGGTGACGTCCGGGACCGCGTCAATCGGCAGCTGGGACGCGGCGTACACCCCGACCACAGCGACGCCGAGCGTCATACTGATGACGAGCACCCTCCAGCGGATGCTCCATTCGATGATCCTTGAGATCATCGCTTTGGCTCCTTGGCTTCGTCATCGTCGTCGGCCAGCGTGCCGGCAAGCAGCGCCGACTTCAGCCTGAACGCGCCATCCGTCACGACGACCTCGCCGGCGGTGAGCCCCCTCGTGATTTCGATCAGGAGCCCTGACGTTCGGCCTGTGTCTACCTCGCGAACCATGAAATCCGTGTCGCCTGTCTTCACAAAGACGATCTGCCGGCCTTCGAGGGTCTGCACCGAGTCTCGCCGGACGGCCAGACCCGGCTGCGTAACATCGGTGGCGAGATCGATCCGGGCGAACATATCCAGCTTGAGCAGGGCGTCCGTGTTCGCGACTTCCACGCGGACAGGGACGGTGCGCGTGCGCGGATCAACGGTGCCGCCGATGACAGCGACCCTCCCGGAAAAGCGCCGGTCGGGATAGGCATCCACCGTCACGGTAGCCGTCTGGCCCTGCCGGACCTTCCCGAGGTCCTTCTCGAAGACGTGCGCCTGCGCGTAGACGCGACTGATGTCGGCCACTGCGAACAGCTCAGTAGAGGTGTCGACGACGTCACCAGGCGCGACGTCGGCGCGGACAAGGACTCCGGCAAGCGGCGAGGGGATCGTGGCCACCGACGACGCGTCTGCCTCGGCCTCGGATGTGCCAAACCGGCGCAACCGCTGCTCCAGCCCGACAAGGGCGCTTTCCTGCGCGCGGATGGTCGCTTCAACCTCTTGTTGCTCGCCGACGCTGGCCTCGTACTCACGCTGCGGCACCGCGCCAATTTCGGCGAGCCGGCGGGCACGCTCAGCCTGACGCGTCGCCGTGCCCAGTTGCACGCGCAGTCTGGCAAGATCGGCGCGGGCGCTTTCGCGTTGGGTAGCCAGTTCACCGGCCTCGATGTTGTCGAAGCGCGCCAGCGGCTGACCGCGCGAAACATGGTCGCCGACCTTTGCCAGCACATCGAGGATGCGGCCCCGCGCGAGCGGTCGGACGTGGGCCAGGCGACTCTCGATCGGCTGCACCGAGCCTGTCACGCGCAGCGCGACGGCGAGTGGTTCTGACGCGACTGGCGACACGACAATCCCCAGTCGTTTCTGGACGTCAGGAGCGATCTCGACGTGGTCCTTCGCGGCATCATCATCGTCATCATCCTGCGACGGGGCCTCGGGTGCCCCCTGAGCTGGTCGCTCTGCCGGCGCCGGCGCAGCACGCTCCGCATCCTCCGCCGTCTTTCCAGCACCACAACCCACGATGAGGAAGGAGGCCATCAATCCGAGAGCTGACAGGTGCATCTTCATTGCAGGTCCATTCCGACCGCCCGCTGGAGATCCGCGGCGGCCTGAGCCAGTTCAGTTTCGGCGTCAACGAACGCGAGTCGTGTGTCAATCAGTCGACGTTGCTCGTTGAGCACATCGAGAAGCCGCAACTGCCCGAGTGTGTAGGCCTCGCGCATGACGACCAGGTTCTGGTCAGCCTGGTCGACGACGCCCTGTCTGAAGACGGCCATCGTGTCCCGCGCGGCGGTCCAGCGGGCGAACGTGGCCTCGACATCGCGGACTACCGCAGATTCCAGGTACTCTCGGTGCAGCCGGGCGCCCGCTGCGCGGGCGGTCGCCGCCTCGATGGCCCCGCGGTTGCGTCCTTTCCAGAAGAGCGGAATGGAGACTCCGATACTGATCCGCTTGTCGTGGTCGACGATCGGCGCGGGCTGTCCGGAGGCAGTGACCGCGAAGAGGCCGTCAGTCGTGTCAGAGTCCTGTGTGTAGGTCGCGGAGGCCGTCAGGTCCGGAACGCCCTCCGCCCGCGCGAGTTCGAGTTCGGCTTTGCCCTGTTGCTCGAGCGCGCGCGCCGCCTGCAGGTCCGGGCGCATCTTCATCGCAAGGGCAGTCAGTTCGGCAAGGACGAGCGCACTGTCCAACGTCGGGACCGGATCGGGCGAAAGCGTCGGCAGTTCCGCGGCGTCGAGTCCTGCAATCCGCCGCAGGTCGAATAGCGCCGCCGTCGCGCGCCCACGATAGGTGGCATGTTGGGCCCCGGCACGGGCCACCTCGACCGCCAGCAACTGAGCTTCGAGCGCGGCGGCGTCGCCTTCGCCGACACGAGCGCGCATCAGTCGGAGCGCCTCCTGGCCAGCCGTTATGATGCCGGCGAGCGCGGCGCTTTTGGCCTGCGCCGCCCGCACCTCCGCGGCGCGCGTCCTCACCTCGAACACCAGTTGCCGCGTCCGTTCCGCAAACTCACCTTCGGCCGCGCCCACGCCACTGAGCCCAATTGCCTGGCGCTTTCCGCGTTTGCCCCCGAGCTCGATCGGATGGGCATAGCGCAGGGCGAGTTCGTCGGTTCCCGGAGAGCCCACCGGTCCGCCAGCGCCGTAGTCAATCTCTACTGTTGGGTTCGGACGCACACCGGCTCGCCGAAGGAGACCTTCCGATTCAGCCACTCGCTCGCGTGCCGCAAGTAGCGCGCGATTGCGCTCGAGCGCGAGCTGCACGACTTCGTCCACCGTCCGGGGTCGGTCCTGTGCCGCGGCTGTCATGGCGGACAGCAGCACACTCAGAACCGATGCTGCAGTCATCAACCGCTTCCGCATCTGGGCCTCCGATTGTCCTGGTCAAGCGCGGCTCCAGGTCCCTGGACGGCCAGCAACCCGGAACCGTTGATTTCGTGGCGTGCCCCGTGGTGGCAGTCACCCGCGTGCTCGTCGTCAGTTCGTGGTGATTCGAGCGGCGCAAAGCGCCCAGCCAGCAGCTCGGCGGAAGTTGGCCGAACCTAGCGAGCAGAGTTCGGCCGAACATCTCGGTGGAACCGTGCAAAGGCGCCCCCCGACTCGGGGCAGCGCAGAGACTACACGTGTTCTGAGGTTAGGAGCGAGGCAGCGGCGGGTGGTACAGGACGGGTCGTATTCCCGGTCGATCCGACAGATCGACGTCAGGAATTATCACAGCGGTCTGGCGTGGCGGAGGGATTTGGACCACCGTGGGGCCCACGACCAGGGCGCAGCAGAAGCACGTATCTGCCCGCATGGGTTCGGTCTGAGATCCTGAACCCGTGCAGTCCGTCGCCCAACTGCTCTCTGTCGCACCGGGCATCGGCTCGTCCTGGCAACATGAGCCGGCAGCGGCGAGGTCCAATCCCAGCCACAGCGTCAGGACGAATGCGACAACGCGAACGACGGAATTCCGCCGATAGTGGGCCACGGCCCGGTGAGTATAGCCCACCGGGCCAGCCCGCTTCACGCTGGCGTGCTCGACCGACGTCACTGTTTCCGCACACCCTGCACGACGATCCGGATCTCGGTTGCGCGAGGTCTCCGGTCCGCCGACACCTCGTACTTGACCCGCACGCTGTCGAATTGATGGACCAGATCTGTCACCGCTGCGGCCCGGCCTTCGGCCTTCAAGCGCCCGGTGATCGTGCCGACGCCTTTGCCGATAACTTTTGTCGACGAATCCACGACGAGGGTGAGCGTGTCTGTGCTGGTTTGAATCGTGACGGAGTCCACGACCACCGCGGTGACGCGCCCGCTCGCATTCTGAGTCGCCCGTGACTGGGCGGTGACGGCGGTGCCGGCCGCCAACAGAATCGACACTGCACAGGTAATGAGAGTTCTCATGACATCCTCCAATCAATCTCGCTGCACGATTCCCGCGCCGGGCGTGCAGACACGTCCACTCGACACTCATGACCGAGCGGCGGCAGACCGTGCAACACGAACCGGTAACACCGATGGACGGCGCTAGGCGGTTCTTGGCGGATGGTCGATGTCGAAAGCGGGGGCGGGCGGAGCGTCAGGTCGCGCCAATGCCGGACCGACGACCAGGACATGCCAGAAAGGACCGGCCGGCCCGAGAGGCTCGGTCTGGAACGGGACGACGCACAGGCAGGGGAGCCGCGATTCCGGATCGTCCGGCATATGGGCCGAGGAGTGAGAAGTACGGGCCGCAAGCGGGTCGATGCAGCCGTCAACGCACCACAGCGCGCTGACGGTGACGGCGAGCAACACCGCGATGGCGCAGGCCTTCACCACGGGCGGACTATACACGATCCGCGCGGCGAAGGGACTCAACCAGCGGACAGTTCATGGTGCTCGGTGCCGAGACACAGTCCGCTACCGCCGATTTCAGAGCCGACTCCATTCGGCGCAGGTCGCGAAGTTTCTCGCGCACGTCCCGGAGCTTGTACTCCGCCAGCTGCCGTGCGGCCGCACAGTGCATACCGTCGTCGAGGGCGAGCAGCGACGTCACCTCCGCAAGGCTGAAACCCAGCCGCTGCGCTGCCTTGATGAACCGCACCCGGTCGACGTGTGCCGGCCCGTAGTAGCGGACTCGGCCTCGTTGTCCCGTAGGCTCCGCCAAGAGGCCTCGACGTTGGTAGAAGCGGATGGTCTCGACGTTGACGGCTGCCGCCGACGCCAAGGCGCCGATGGATCCACGGAAGGAGAGTGTCGACATGGTGCTTGACTCCGTACTGCAGTACGGACCTTACCCTGATTCCATGTGCAGGGCCACAGCCATCATAGCGACTCGTCGTGCTGCTCATTGCGACCGTCGGATGTTCCCGTCGCGTTGTCTCACGGGGTCCTGAGGGAGTCGGCTCAATGCATGACCTCGTGTTCTTGACCCGCGATGGTTGCGTCAACACGACGACGATGCGAGCGCGACTGGACGCGGCGCTCTCGAGCTTGGGGCTGCCGACCGACTACCAGTTCATCGACGCCGGGGCACTTCCAACGATGGACGCGCGCGCCGGGTATGGCACGCCTACCGTTCTGTATAGGGGGCGCGATCTCTTCGGCCTGGCCGAGCCCCCGGTGCCACCTCCGCCCCCAACTTGACGGCTGTACCCGGGCGGAGTTCCGTCCACGGATGCGATTGCGAAGGCGCTCAGATCGACGATGAAATGATGGTCCCTCACTTCAGCGTCTGAGCAGATCCTCAAGCCCCGTTGCCAGGGGTAGACTCGGCGACAAGCCCGATCCACTCGCGAACCTTTCTCCCGCTTGCGTCGAGCAGCACGATCTGTGCTGTTGCGGCGAAGCTCAGTCGCTCACGCACCTTACTGGTTCGAGGCTCGCCGACGTGAAGGTACACGTCAGCGTGGCGCATCGCGATGGTGGCGCCGTGGCCTCGCCGCGGCTAAGCCACGCAGAAATAGCCTGTAAGGTTTCGCCCGCAACCTGCGTTCTTCTTTTTGTGCAAGGCACTCCATGCGGTGGGGCCTTCGACGAGTTTCGTCCACGTAGGTGCTTCAGTAGCCCCTGCGTCCCACCCTTGTCCCGCGCGCCACACCGGCTCACGGGGCATCACCAGCGCCACCGGTTCAGCACCCCTGGCGTTTTCATGGAGGCCCATCATGTCCAAAGGCAATGGCGAAGTGGTGTCGGTCACGATCCTTCCGAACAGCAGCGGCACTCCCCAGGGGAAGCTCGCTGACGCGGAGGTGATCTTCGGAGCCGCAAGCGGTCCTCTGGAGGGACTGCGGTTGATCGGCTTCGCAGTGTGGGAACGTCGCGGCGGAGGGAGAAACGTGACGTTTCCGGCTCGACAGTACTCCGTGAACGGAGAACGTCGAAGCTATGCGCTGCTCCGTCCCGTCAACGGGGACGCCAGCGTGCAGGACGCGATTCGGCAGTGCATCCTCGACGCGTACAGCCGCGTCGAGGCCGCGAACTGAACCGTCCAATGTGTCGTCCCAGGCGGTCGGGCCCAGTGCCCGCCGCCTGGGCCCACGGTTTCCAGTCGCCCACAGTCCGATGACGGAGGCTCCATGGATACTGCGACGCACCCGATCACGTCCCACACCCCCGACGCGATCCGCGCCGTTCCGGCCACGCAGACGCTGACCGTCGCCGCGGTCTACCATCTGACGGA
This sequence comes from uncultured Acidobacteriota bacterium, assembly GCA_963721715.1. Lineage (GTDB taxonomy): Bacteria > Acidobacteriota > Vicinamibacteria > Vicinamibacterales > UBA2999 > VFZN01. The sequence goes on from CAVRKI010000003.1 coordinate 37,342, forward strand.
AGTCGGCCGGAAAGCCTCCTTGCTCGCTGGTGGCGATGGAAAGGGCGTGCAGCGCCTGGCGGTGCAGGTGCCGGCCACGCGCCTCCACTTGGTGTCGGTCGACCTCCAGGGCAACGCGCGCCTCAAGCTCCAGCCGCGTTTCGACCGGGTCGATGACGGCGTCATCCGCCGGGAAGGCCCGCCCGCCTACGACACGCCGCCCACGCTCGACGACCTGTTTCGCGAAGCCGCCAAGAACCACGAACTCGAACGCGCGTTTCAGTCCGAGCGGTCCCAGTCGAGGGATCGTCGACGCGAGGCGGACCGCGATCGACGGTCCACCCTGGCCCACGAGTTCCTGAGCGACGCCACGCAGCGCGCGCTGCCGCATCCCGCGCCCACACCAAGGCGCTGCTACCTGGCCACGGCGACCGGGCGCGTGATGTTCGACGCCGGCTCTGATGTTGGACCGGCCCGCGACCTGCCGAAGGAAGCCTATCGGCGCTTCCGCGCCGACCTCCGCGCCCGGAAGGAACAGAACCTCAAGACCCGCGCCGACGGGCTGGCGCTCCACGAGGAGAAGCTCAAGGTCGTCGCCGAGTGGGTTGCGGCGCATGGCACGGACGACCAGCGCGGCCGACACGCCGCAGGCTTGCTGCCGCTGTCCGAAGTGATCGCGGCCCTGACAGACGACGCGTTCGCGTGCGTCAACGATGTGACGCCCTATCCCCTGGACGGCGCCGATCGTCTGCAGGCGCATCTACGCGCGCTGACCGGTCGCACGGACCTGACGGTCGCGCCGACCGAACTTCGCATCGTCGGGCTCGACGCCACCGCGGCCACCGCCGCGCAGTGGGCGATGGTCCGACACCTTCAGTCACGTTTGCCTGACGCTGACGTGACCCTCCGTGAACATCGCCTGACGTGGCGCCGCGAGCCGGCCTTGCCGGCTCTGTCGGTGTACGGCGTCCTCGCGACGCGCCAGGTCGGGCCCTTCGTCCTGCGGCGGGAGTTCGCCGTCTCTGAGAGGTGACCCACTGACCGATTCGCCCGTTCGCATCTGAGTTCTCGCCCGTGGCCATCCCGGCCACCCCTCCGCATCGCCCGATGCGGAGCCCTCACCCTCGTCGCCCCATCGGCCACGTTGAAAGGAGCACTCACATGCACGGTACAGGTCTGTCTGCTGTCAATGCGTTCACGGCTCATCGCGAATGGGCCACACGTCCCCCAGACGAACGGTTCACATCCGTTCAGGCGCTCTACGAAGCAGCTCGCACACGGCGACTGCGCACCGAAGAGCGGCCCATCGAGACCGTGGAGTTCGGGACTGAGGCGGTATCCGACGATGTCCTCGCCCTGCGCGAGCCATCGGGCCGCACCGCCGCCCTCACACACTGGTCCTTCGAGCAGCTCGCCACCATCGCCGGCGCGCCGCCCAAGTACCTTCGAACGCTCCCCGCGCCGATCGCCTCAGCGGCGATCAACCACGGGTTGCAGCGGCAGCGACGGGATCAGCATCTGCTGTTCACCGATCAGGCCGCACCGTGGACCGTGCATGCGATCACATCGCCTCGCTATGCGCGCGTCCACCACGACGAGCTGGCCGACCGGGTGCTCGACCTCATGGCCGTGCATCCCGCCTGGCAGTTGCCGCTCGGGTACAAGGACGGCGTGTTCGGCGCCGCGCGGGTTCCGTCCGGCGCCTACCTGGGAGATCGAGACATGTTCCTGTTCCTCGTGGACGGCAATCGTGACCTCGATGACCCGACCGACAGCTCCCGGTCTGGCCTGTTCCGCGGGTTCATCCTCCGGAACAGCGATGTGGGAGCCGCCGCCCTCACCCTGGATGTGTTCTTGTTCCGCGTCGTCTGCGGCAACCACATCATCTGGGGCTTCCATCACGTGGCTGGCTTCAGACGCCGGCACGTGGGGACGTCGATTCAGGACGCATGGACGGACTCGCTCGCGAGCGTTCGTGCGGCCCTCGACGCCGACCCGTCCGCCGATCGGGCGATGCTCCTGCGCGCCAGCGCCCAGGAGATCGCGACGACGCGCGACGGCGTGATCGAGGCCGTGACCACGCGCCTCGATCTGCCGCAGAAGTCTGCGGCGGAGGCCTACACGTTGGCGGAGCAGTTCGAGCCGAATCCGCGTTCGGTCTGGGGCTATGTGCAGGGGCTGACTCGACTCAGCCAGCGCACCCCCTGGCAGGACGGCCGCTTCGTGCTCGACCGCGCCGCCTCCCGCCTCCTGACCACGGTGCACTAACCCTGGTCGTCCTGGCCGTGCGGACCCAGCGTCCGCACGGCGCCTTTCTCCCATTCAACCCCTGACGGGGCGGCTCAGGCCCCTCCGTCCCACCCGCACGCGTGGATTGGCGTGCAGCCCGACGCCGGCGTCCCAGCGACCCCGGCGCCCTATCACTCGAGGTGTGCTCATGCGTGAGTTCCAACAACTGACGACGGATGTCATTCACGAATCGCCGACCAATCCACGCCGGTCGTTCACCGAGGCCGGCCTGGACGACCTCACCGCCAGCGTGCGGCGGCACGGTGTGCTGCAGCCGCTGCTCGTCCGCCCCAACGGCGACGGGTATGTGCTCATTGCCGGCGCCAGGCGCCTGCGTGCGGCGAAGCTCGCGGGATGCACCACGGTGCCCGCGCGCGTGCTGGAACTCGACGACGCCGCGGCCGACGAGGCCACGATCATCGAGAACCTCCACCGCGAGGACATCCACCCGCTCGATGAGGGTCTCAGCTTCCAGCGGCTGGTGGCTGGCGGCCGGCCCATCGACGAAGTGGCCGCGGCCCTCGGCAAGTCCAAGGGCTACGTCTATCAGCGCATCAGCCTGACGCGTCTCGTGCCGAAGGTTCAGGACCTGCTGGCCCGTGACGTGCTGCCGTTGATCTACGCGCTGAAGATCGCGGTGGTCCCCGCCGAGCAGCAGGAGGAGGCGCTGGTCCAGTGCTTTCGTCCCCTCTTTCGCGACGAGCCCACGCGCGACCAGTTGGAACCGGTCGCGCAACTCACCGCCTGGATCGAGAAGACCGTCCGTCTCAATCCCCGCAGCGAAGACACGCACGTGCTCCTGCCCGCGCTGGCGGAGCAAGTGGTCTCGGCGGAGCAGGAGCGCGACGCGTCGGTCGTGGCGCTCTCGACCCTGCACTTCCACACGGACAAGGCTGACCCGAAGCCGATTCTGGCCAAGAGCTGGAAGCCGGCCGACGGCAAGGACCGCTGTGCCCACACACGGCCTGGCGTGATCGTGCTCGGCGAAGGGCAGGGCACGTTCCTGCAGGTGTGCATCGCCAAGAAGACGTGCGAGAAGCACTGGGGGAGGCCGGCGCGCGAGCAGGTGGCACGTCCGCAGGAAGACACCGAGGCCGTGGAGGCCCGGCAACGGCAGGAAGCCGCGTGGGCCAAGCAACGCGAGGAGCGAGAGCAGTGGCGGAATGAACTCCGAGCGCGGGCGATTCGGCTCATCGCCGAACGCACCGCCACGGTGACGTGGTCGCCGATGCTGCTGCGACTTCTACTCGAGGACGTCCAGCCGGATGAGTTGTTCCTCGACGTGATCGGCAAGGCCGAGCGCCTGCCGGTCAAGCGTTACGCACAGGCCGTCGCGGTGGCGCTCGCGCTGCGCCATAGCTGGGAACGCGACGACCTCCTGCGCTTCAGCAAGCGGCTCGGCGTGAAGGTGACGTCCAAGGACCTCGCCGTCACGTCGACCGACACGGCCACGGACGGTGATGCCGCACCGGCATCACCGCCACAACCCCGCAAGACCCGAACGCGCGCATAGCGCGTCGGCCCGACACGTCGTCCACGCCGCGTGCGTGGGCGACGTGCCTCGGGGAGACCTCGGAACCGCCGACCGAAGGCGTCCGGGCATCACGTCTCGGGATTCTCGGGCTCGCCTCGCCGTCGTCAAGGCTCTCCGCTGCGCTCCGACCCGCGGGGCGGGCTGACGGCCTTGACGAGCGGCTCGTGCGAGCCGCGGAGGGCACTTACGTGATGCCCGGCAGGCTCTGCCCGGCGGCAGACGCAACACGAACGAATTCGAAGGAGTACGCCATGACCCAGATCCACGGCACGCCCAGCATCGAGGTCACGATCGGTCGCCAGACGCGGCTCTATCACGCGTTCATCACGACCGCCCCGGCGACGCTCGACGCGCCCTCGACCGTCACGCTCTACGCCGGGCCCCTCAAGGACGTGGCGGGGCTCGCCGGCGAGGAACTGACCTTCGACACCACCAAGGCCGCGACGCCGTCGCGCCTGGTGCTCATCGACACCACCGAACTCGGCTGGCAGCGCGCCCGTTGCCGGGCGAAGGCACATCGCCTGCTGCCGGCCGACCCGGTGCTCGTGGGCTTCACCACCTTGCAGCAGTGGCTCTGGCAGCGGCTGCAGGTGCCGGCATCGGCGCACGCGTGATCGACACACCTCAACGACCAGGAGATCAGCCATGACGACGATCAGCATTCACATCCTGAAGGCGAACGGCCAGGCGGCGCCAGGCAAGCTGGCCGACGCCGAGATCCACTTCAACGGCGGCGAACTCGACGGCCTGAAGCTCGTGGGCTTCGCCGTCTGGAAGAACCGCGAGGGCCAGGGCGAGGACGTGTCGTTCCCGTCGCGCCAGTTCGTGGTGCACGGCGAGCGGCGGAGCTTCTCGCTGCTGCGGTGGGTAGCGAAGCGGGAGGCGCAGGGCCGAGTGGCGGACCTGGTGCGGCAGGCCTACGTCCAGCACGCGAGACCCGCAGAGGCGAGCACCAAGAACTAGATCCAAAGCAGGTTGGGCGGCCCGAGCGTGAGACGCGCTCGGGCCAGGAGGGGGCAATGGAGTTCTCAGGCTTCTCAACGAGATCGGGTCCCGACGCGACGCTTGTCGGTTCCGGCCCAGCGCCGCGTGAGGTCGGTCCAGCGTTCGAGCGTCACTATCGCATCGGCGAACTGGCCGAAATGTGGAAGCTCGGGCGCGAGACGGTGCGGCTGCTGATCAAGGACGAAGTGGGCGTGATCAAGATCCGGCTTGGCCGGAAGAAGGTGCACACGGCCTACTCGGTTCCGGAGTCGGTGGCCAAGCGAATCCACACGCGGCTGCTCGCCGGTGGCTGAGGTCCTCGCTGCCGAAATCGTCTTTGAGGCCGCATCATAATATTGACAGTCGTCTCTTAAAATGCCACAATCGTCTCATGTCAGGCGATATTCGTTTCATGAGCGAGATGTTTCGTATCATCAGCGGCGCTCTTCGTCTCGACATTGACCGTGTACGGAACTACTCGGCTTTCCTCGCCGAGAAGCTCGAGGCCGAAGGAGAACGGGCCACTGCGGCCCGTCTGCGAAAGCTCCTGCAGGAGACCGACCACCAGTTGCGCCCGGCGGGCATCTCCACGGCTCGAGCCTTACCCGTTGACGCCGAAAGCCGCTTCCCCCTCATCGAAGCGTACGAAGCCGAGAACCGACGACGAGCCCGGCATCGTGCTCGAAGACGAGCAACTCGGCACCGTTGCGGAGTTCATCAGCGTGGCCAAGAGTCAGGGCCAGATTGAATCGGCCGGCGTGCGCGCTTCACTTTCGATGCTGATGTATGGGCCTCCGGGCACCGGCAAGAGTCGCCTTGCGCGTCACATCGCCGCCGAACTGGGGCTTGAGCTGTTCGTAGCTAGGCTCGACGGATTGATCTCCTCGTTCCTCGGCAGTACGTCGAAGAATATCCGCGCGCTCTTCGAGTTTGCCGCACAGACCCCGTGCGTGCTCTTCCTCGACGAGTTCGATGCGATCGCAAAGCTGCGCGGCGACACGCAAGAACACGGTGAGCTGAAGCGCGTCGTTAACAGCTTCATCCAGAACCTCGATTCGCTCGGTCAGCAGACGATCGTGTTGGCCGCCACGAATCACGAGGAACTTCTCGACAGCGCCGTCTGGCGTCGCTTCGCCTATCGCGTACGGCTTGTGCCGCCCAGCAGCGAGTTGCGTCTACGGTTGTGGCAAGAGTTCCTGCCGTCGGCGGTGCCGTTCCAGAAGAAGGATTTGGCGGTCCTCGTTGACCTCAGCGAGGGATTCACCGGAGCCGACATCCAAGAGGTTTCGCTTCGACTGCGCCGCAAGCAGATTACTGGGGGGGCCGACGTCACGTTGGCCGCCGCTTTCGAAGCGCTGCGGAATCTCGCTGTCGGCGACGGGGATGCTGGTCGCCGCCCGTTGGCCGGGCTACGCGATCTGGCCTTGCCGCGAATCGCCGCCTTGCTCCGCGCGCGCGACGAACGTCTGTACAGCGCTGCAACCCTCGGCCGGCTCCTGTCAGTGTCCAAGGCCACCGCCCACCGCTGGGCCACCACAGAGGCAACCCATGCCTGATCCGCGAGACGGACGACAAGGATCGCGGCTTCCGATCAAGGTAATACTGCCCAACCAGGGAAAGGAGCGCCGTGTCTCCGGCGGTGGAGGGAAGCCTGAGCCATTTCGGCCCGTCACGCGCGCCTACCGCGCCAGCCTCGGCAAACAGGTCGATGCGATCCGCGAGACGATCACACCGAGGCTCGCAGAGCAGGTCGGCAGCGTACCCCTGCGAGTGAAGGTCATCACGAATGCCGTTGCTAAGAGCCACCGCCCGGAACGGCTCTTCTCCGACGACACCTGCCCCATCGTCGGCGCCGGCAGCCTCGGCGAGCTCTTCGTCAAGGGCACGCCAGCGGGCCTTCACAACCTGCGCCGCATGATCGAGTCGGACAACGCCGAGCGCGTCGTCAAGGAACTCTCCTCCGTCGACGCAATCGAGCCGATCACGCCGGCGACGCGGCGCGCCGGCGTCGAAGCGATCGACATCCTGCGCAAGAGCCCACGGCGCCGTAAGGGTTTCCTCACCAGGGTGAAGCTGTTCGACTACGGTCCCGATCCGGACCAAGAGCGGCTGCTGCAAGACTTCATGCGCTCGTGCAAGAGCGCCGGCACGCCGGTGCGGCGCGCTGGCTACGCAGTCAAAAGTTTCACTTACGAAGTTGAATGCCGCACCGCCGAGCAGGTCGACGCGATCTCTCGAATCGTCGGCGTGCGCTCGATCGGCCCGATGCCGGTGCTGCGCACGGTGCGCCCGCAGGTATTCAACTTGAAGCCGCTGTTCCCGCAGCCTGCCCAGTGCCAGCGAGGTCAACGAGGACTTTCCGGTCGTGGCTGTCGTCGACACCGGCATCACAGACTCCAGTTCGGAACTGAATTCGTGGATCATCGGCCGCGAGTCGTTTGTGGCCGAGGCCACGCGCAATACCGCGCACGGGACATTCGTGGCCGGTCTGATCTGCTATGGCGCAGAGCTGAACCCGCACCTGAAGGACGTCACCAGTGGCCCGTGCGGCTTGCTCGACGTGCAGATCATTCCCAATGACGACCCGAGTGCCGGAGACACCGACGGGCTCAGCGAGTCGGAGTTCCTCGAGTCGCTCGAGGAGGCGCTGAAGAAACACGCCAACCGGGTCAAGGTTTGGAACCTGTCACTCGGCACCAACGAGGTGTGCTCACTCGATGACTTTTCGCTGTTTGCGCAGCAGCTCGACGATCTGCAGGAACGCTATCAAGTGTCGTTCGTCGTCAGCGCCGGCAACTACCGGACGCCGCCGCTGCTCGACTTTCCGCGCCAGAAGGCGCAGCTGTCCAGCGGCCGCATCACGAGCCCGGCCGACAGCGTGCTGGCCATCACCGTGGGTGCAATTTCGCACATCGACTACGCGTCCAAGGGACCAAAGCGCGATCAGCCATCGGCCTTCTCACGTCACGGCGCCGGGCCGAATCACATCATCAAGCCGGACCTGGTTCACTATGGTGGCAGCTGCGCCACCGACTTCTCGCACCAGGCCGGCGTCACGTCGTTGCACGGTGCCGGCTGCGGCGAGGATCTCGGCACGAGCTTCGCGACGCCGTTGGTCTCTCGCGCCCTGGCCGAGACCTACCACCACATCACGCCGACGCCGTCGCCCGTTCTGGCGCGCGCGGTCCTCACGCATCACGCGCGAGACCCTCGCACGGGCGGTCGCGTGCCGGACGGCGAGGAGAACTTTTTTGGCTTCGGCCGGCCGATGCCGCCGCCGTACCGCTTGGAATGCACACCACACAGTTCGACGCTCGTGTTCGAAGACACGCTGCGGCCCGGCTACTACCTTGAATGGGACGACTTCCCCTACCCGAAGTCACTCACGCGCGGGGGCAAGGTACTACGGCCAGGTGTGGATGACCGTGGCCTTTGCGCCGGCCCGTGGCGCCCGCTGGGGCACCGAAGGACCGCGAGAACGCATATAGAGGCTCACTTCGGCGTCTATCAAGACCGGACCAACCGCGAGACGGGTGAGGTCACGGAGAACTTCAAGGGCCTAGTGCCGCCCGAGCACAAGAATCCTGGCGCTCTACATGAGGCCTACCAGGTACGCGAACTGCGGAAATGGGCGCCAGTGCGGACCTACTTCGGCGATCTGAACCCGAACGGCGCTCGCGGCAATCGCTGGCGCCTGAAGCTGCAGCTACTCAGTCGGCACGGCGTCGACAACACCGACACGAACGCTAGACCCCAGCCGTTCTCGTTGCTGATCACGATCGCCGACCCGGAACGAACCGCGCCGGTCTACGACGAGATGGCGCAGGTGATCCGCACGAGGTTCCAGGCAGACAATTTGGTCGTGCGGCCAGGCGTGCGCATCCGCTCGAGGAGCTAGAACGCTACGACGAAAGGAGGTAAAGAGGATGGCGAAACCGACAGTTCACACCGTTTCCCGTGACGGGGAATGGGCCGTGCGCCGGTCTGGCGCCGACCGCGACTCATCGCGGCACGACAGCCAGGCCGAAGCGATTCGCTCCGGGCGTGGCACCGCCCAGCGCGAACACACCGAGCTGTTCATCCACGGTCGTGATGGACGTATCCGCGACCGGGACAGCTTCGGCAACGATCCGTTCCCGCCACGGGACACGAAGCGGTAGAGCGAGCCTCGACCGGCGACGGTCGGGGGCCCGCCTCATTATCACCGGAACTACGACCGGAAGGTTCAGTGAGGTTCCATGGCTCGAAGCATGACACCGGCTCAGTTCAGGAGCCACCTGCAGCAGCAGGCCAATCGGCAGCGCCAGGCAATCAGCCGCTACAATCAAGCGGTTCAGAACCATAACCGCAAGGCTAAGACGGCGATCGACAACTACAACCGTGAGGTGCGAGCGTACCAGCGCCTTCGCGCCAACCAGCAGCGTGTGCAGCAGGCCATTCGCCAGCTGCAATCTCGCCCGGCCGTCGTGACGCGCTACGTCACGTTCCGAACGTCAGTCGAGACCCTGCACCGGTCCTACGTTGCCCTCGACCGCGACCAGGACTACGCCCCAGAGATGAGCGAACTGCTCGATCTATCGGAGCGCGAAAACGCCAACAGCCTCGACGTCATCAACGCTCTGATGAACGAGCAGGGTGCGCAACTGGCGGGAGACGACCTGACCCGGTTGAAGGACACGCGCATCACTGGCGAGCTTGTGATGCTGTCGCAGGACCTCGATAGCCGCTGGCGCGGCGCACTGTTCGCACTCGACCCGAGAAACCCTGACGCCTCGCGGCACTTCTGCACCAGCTCTCGCGAGATCTTCACCGAGATCCTAGAGAAGCGCGCGCCGGATGACGCGGTACTCCAGACGCTTCCCGAGTGCGCCAAGACGCAGGATGGTCGCCCGACTCGCCGCGCCAGAATTCAGTTCGCGCTGCATCGCAAGGGTATGCTCGCCGCTCCGCTCGAGCAGTTCATCGACGACGACGTCGAGAACATAATCGAACTGTTCAAGGTGTTCAACTCCGGCACCCACGGCGAAGCCGCGAGCATCGCGTTCCCGAGCCTCGTGGCCATCAAGACGCGGGTCGAGGACGGCATCGTCTACCTGAGTCACGTGTTCGCCTGATGGCCAGGCCTGAGGCGGACGACATCACGTGCGCGATATGCCCCTAAGAGCCGAGATCCTAATGGCGCTCGACGACTTCATCGCCAATGAAAGTGGCATGAAGTTGCCAGCATCTGGCAGTCGCCTTGGGAAAGCTGCGATGGCCCGGGTCGGTTGCCTCGGAGCGCAGGGCCGACCTCGGGCTAGACGCCTATGCCAGCGCGCTGACTGTTGATGGCGTCGGCAGGGGGCTTGCTTCATCGACGACGCCCACGCTCAAGAAGATCGCTGCCGACGCCGAGAACGCCAGAGCACTACGGCGACCTGAAGGTGCTCATCTTCGTGACGCCAGACACGGTCAGCAGGAAGAAGCAAGAGCCTTGGGTAAAGGAGATTGGCTCGACGTACGGCCTCGACTCACGTCATCGAGCGCGAAGAGATTATCACGTTGCTGATGATGCCGGATGGCGTGACCATCTGCAGGAACTTCCTGCATCTGGACATTCCGACGCCACCCGACCTCGCCGGGGAAGTCGCCCGCATCAAGGCGGCGGCTGCCGAGATTGCCGCCAATCTGGCAGCAAGGGTAAAGGGGCCGATGATTGCCCTCCGCGCGCACAGGCTCGATGACAAAGGTGCCGAGACCCAAGATGTCTTCACTGTGAACGGCGTCCGCGCGGCGCTTGGAGAGAACCGGCGGATTGTACTCGAAGCGCCGGCGGGCCGCGGCAAGACAACAACGCTCGTCCAACTCGCGAGCGACGTGCAGACGGGGCTGATTCCGATCTTCGTCACCTTCCCGGATGGGTCGCTTCGGGACGGCCAATCCTGGAGTTCATCGCAGGGACGCCGCAGTTTCAGGCGCGCTGGCTCGACGCGGCCGTGCTCGCCCGCGCCCAGGGAGCCGAGCAAATGTGGTTCCTCCTGAACGGCTGGAACGAGGTTGCCGAGTCGAGTTCCGATCGGGCAGAACACGCGCTGCGCGACCTCGATCTGCACTTCCCCCGTGCAGGCATCGTCGTTGCGACCAGGACACATCATCTGGTCCCGCCGCTGGCGGGCGCTGTCCGGTTGCGCCTGCTGCCGCTGCTCCGGCGCGAACGGGCCGGATACCTTGCCACGCGCTTTGGCGCAAAGGCTCCTGGAACTCCAAGCGCAGCTCGACGCGGAACCGGTCCTCGACGAGCTGACGCGCACGCCTTTCATCCTCTCGGAGGTGGCGTCGCTCTTCGAAGCGGGCGTGCCAGTGCCCGACACGAAGATGGGCGTTCTCGGCGCCGTGATTGAGTTGCAGGAGAAGGGCGAGCATCGCAACGCCCTGCAGGCGGCACCGCTCTTCGGCCGCGCGGGCGACTACCTGGAGGCGCTTGCGACGGAGATGACGCGGCGCGGCGCTGTTTCGCTGCCTGAGGGGGACGCCCGTGCCGTCGCAGTTGCCGTCGCAAGAGACCTCCTCCAGCGCAACCAGATTGCCGAAGTGCCGCAGCCTGCGGCGGTGCTGGCCGCGCTCACCGCGCACCATGCTCTTGAGCGTGCGGATTATCCTGGCGTGTCGTTCCGCTTCGGCCATCAGCAGTTTCAGGAACACTACGCGGCGCTTGGCATCCGGGTCGGACTGCTAGCCATCGCTGACGGCGATACCAACGGCCAGCGCAGCTACACGGCCGAGTACGTCAACGAACCAGCCTGGGCAGAGCCGCTGCGCATGGTCGCGGAAACACTCGGCTTCCCGACCGGCGATGCGGAAGCTGACAAGCGGCAAGTCCGCGCCGGGCGTCAGCTTCTCGAGATGGCGCTCGCCGTCGACGTCGTCTTCGCCGGAGAGCTCGCGCACCTGTGCGGCGCGGCAGTGTGGGCTGATGCCCGCAAGGTTGTTGGCGACCGCCTGCGCGCGCTTCGCGCCAGCCCTGAAGAGAAGTTCCGCAATCTCGCCGTCGCGGCGATGCTCGCGACGGGCTCCGACGACTTTCAGGACATCGTCGTCCCCCTCCTGTCGTCGGCAGACCGGAACGTGAGGTTCGGCACGTATCGCCTCTGGCCGGACTTCAGGCTCAGCAGCTTGGGCCCTGACTGGCGAGAGACCGTCAGCGCCTGGCCCGACGAGGTGCGTGCAGACTTCGTCTCTGAGATGCTGCAGCACCGGCTCAACCCGGAGGCTGCAACCTTCGCCGCCGCTGACACGAGCGCCGCCGTGAAGATGGCATGCGCGGAAGCGCTCGCGTGGGCAGGGGCAGAGGATGCGCTGGCCGATGTGCTCCGAAGCATGGACGCCCCGGCCTTCGAGGCCTTCGCGCGCGGCCATACCGATCAAGTGCCCGCAGTCCTTCGTGTCGACGCTGTTGCAGCGCTCAAGAAGTTCATCGCTGAGACGACGGACGAGCTGAAGCGCCTGCGCACCGCGCTGAACCTGATAGAGGCTGGCGAGACCGGCCTGAACGATGTCGTGAAAGCCGCGCTCGCGGCGCTGCGCTCCGACGATATGCGGAACGCGGAAAGCCACTACATCCTTCCGGCCGTCGAACATCTGCAGAAGGCCGACCCGGCATGGGTCAGCGAATGGCTTGCCGTGCAGGTCGGAGAGGGCGTCCTCTACCACGCCGACCACTGGTTGAAGTTCGCGCCCGGCGTTCCCGACGCGCTCGTAGAGAAGTTCCTGAGCCGGCTTGAGTCCGAGAACCTCGAATACGCGGGGTTCGAAGGGATGATCCGGGTCATCGCTGGCGGCGCAACGGCGAAGCTCGCGGCCAGGGTATTTGCGAAGACACGCGAGCTGAGCGTGAAAGCGCCGGCGACCCGCGACAAGCTCGAATGGGCCATCCTGCACCAGCTCGAAGTGGTCTTCCGGTCGCTGCCCGACGACGCGGCGGTCACCGGCGTTCTCGCGTCCATCAACGGCGCGGGCGAGCCGATCGACATCGTCGTGGCGGCTCACCTTCTCGGCAAGGTCGGACGGCGCAATGACGCGTCGCTCCAGCTCAGCGACCCCGACCTGAAGGCGCGCCTGCGGGAATACCTGAAGGGAAACCTCGGGACCATCCTGACGCAAGACGACTTCGACGGCGGGGACAAGGCGAACCTGGCGTCAGCAATCGCGCAGCTTGGCCACGCCGAGGACATGCCCGAGCTTGTTGCCCTCATCAACGCGGATATCGAACGCGTGCGGCACGGCCGGAAGGCGAGGGCGGAAGGAGATCGCGGCCCGCGCGGCGACGGCGCGGTCATGAGCCATTCGAGCTGGCATGTCGAAGCTGTTCTCCAACTCGACGCCGTGGCTGCGCGGCAGGTGCTCATCGACCTGTTGCCGGAGCCTGAATACGCCGTCGTCGCCGCGCAGGCGATGGCGCGTGATTTCCATCCGAAGCCGGAACGCGCCTTTGACAGGCCGTTCCGCTACGAGCTGATGTGGGCCGCCCGCGAAGAGCGTGTGCCCGCATCGCCCGACAATGCGCGCCGTGAACGCTACGCGTCGGCACTGAATGCCGAGATCGCGCGCCTCCTGAAGCTGCCTGAGAGGGAGCGGCCGATGCGGAACCTGAAGGAGCTTGCCAAGGCGCTGGCGGCCATCGATGGCCGGGCCTCGGCGGCCGTCATCTTGGAAGTCATGGCGCTTCCAGCGGAGTGGGATGAATACACCCGCGCCGACGCCATTGAACTGCTGTTCACAAGCGGTGTCGTGGTGCCTGCGGATGCAGTCTTCGGCATCGTCGGCTCCATCCTGAAGCGTTCGGAGAAGTACGGGCTGCAGGACTCCGAGAGGTACCTCTTCCATCGCGCCATCGCGCTCTGCGCGTTTGTTGACGACCCCGCGAAGGGTGTCGCCAAGATGCGCGAAGCAATCGCCGCGCGTCACGTCTACTGGCACGACCTGCGGGGCGTGGTGACTGCGCTTGGCGAGAGCCGATCGGAGGCCGCGCTTGACTATCTCCTCGAACTGGCCGCCGACCCTAAGCTCTTCGAGGCCTGTGAGGAGAACTTCATCAACGCCTTCGCCGCGCTGGACACGCCACGCGCGCGCGAGGCTCTCCTCGGACTTATCGAGCCGGGAGCCGGTGGCAACCTGCCACGACGTCATCACCGCGAGGACCTCGTTGTTCCGCGTATCACCGACCTCGCCCGGCGCGAACCCGCGATGGCTAAGCGCCTCATCGCTTTGTGCGATGGCGACCTGCCCGACATCACCCGGCATCTCCTTTCCAAGGTCATGAGCTGGCTCGGGACGGCCGAGGCACTTGCCGCAGCGCTGAGCCTGATCGACGACAGCAAGGGCCGGGGGGCGGTTCCGCAGGGCGTCTGGGAGTCTCTCGAAGGCGCCTTCGTTGAGCGCAGGCCGTATGGCGACAGCCCTGGCGTCTACACGCAGCACGCCCGCGCATCGAACGATGTCCGCGCGTCGCTGTTTAAGATGGCAAACGGGGACGCGAAGGGGCGCAAGGCCGCCTTTGGGCTGCTCGCCCAGATCGAGGAATGGCGTCTTGAACGCGGACGTCCGGCAGCCGAACCGCGCCATCCCGATTTGCAGTCAGGCGTGCCCTGGCCGCCGATGGAGCCGGCATGACGTCATTAGGCCGTACCGGCCCGCTCCGTCATCACCTGACTGCTGTCGCGAGGTTTCAGGATCAGAGCAGGGAGTCTGGCCGGCTGGTGCAACCAGGTGCAAGGCGCCACGGCAAGCATGGCATTTATGGCATTCACGGCAATGTGGTTGCCGTAAGTTACAGATTCTAGGAGGCCTGACAGAGTTCGAATCCCACCCTCTCCGCCAAACACACCTCCGGCGTCACGGCTCGCGCCTCCATCTATCTGAACGCGCGCTGCGGCGGAAACCTTTCAGGGAGTGTCTGCCCTCAGCGCCCCAGGGGATACGAGGGCGGAGTTGTTGCGCCTGACCTGAACGACTCGGCCTTCAAGGCCACCGTCGGCTCGAGCGCACCCACCGGCCGAGGACGGCCTCGCGAGTCCGTTCATCCTCACAGCTAGCGCGGCCGGTCGCCAATTTCCACCAGCGGCTCACCTCGTTCCAGCATCCGCACCACGGTCGGCCAGGCCGTTCCAAGAACCTGCCGCAGATGGGCATTCGAGGTGTTCCCGCAGGTGATGAGCACGATCTGCGGCGGGGCGCCGAACTGGTTGACGAGCGCGGCAAAATCCGCATCTTTGGTCATGACCAGTGCGCCGGCGTCGCGCGCGGCGTGAAAGATGTCCAGGTCGGCCGCCCGTTGCAGCGCCAGGTCGCGCACGCTCGTGCACTCGACGCCCAGGGTGGCGCGCACCCAGGATGTGAGCGCGGGCGGCAGCTGGTTGTCGAGCCAGATCGTCACGTCAGGCCGCGACGATCGGATGTGCCAGGCGACGGCTCGCGAACCGAAGGCAGGCCGACACGTCCTCGAGCTGGAGATCGGGCAGCTCCTCGATGACCGCCTCAGGCGTCAGGCCTGACGCCAGCAGGTCGAGGACATCCGTGACCCGGATGCGGAGGCCCCGCACGCAGGGACGCCCCCCGCACTGAGCGGGATCAACGGTGATGCGATCGGCAAGCGTGGTCATAGCGCCGACTCAAGATTACCACCGGCGGCGGGTCGCGAGGTCCCTCGCCGCAGAGTCGAACGCCTGCCGCTGGCGACGTTTGCCAGAGCATTGACGTCGCTGCCCGAGAGCTCGGCGTGAGCGCTCTCAGACCCGGCGGTGGCTGTCGCCGTGCCAGAGCGGCACGCCCCCGCGAATGGCATCGGTCACGCATGGCGTCGGGTGCAATCGGGTGCAAGGTGCCACGGCAACGCTGGCATTGTCGGCAACCGCGGCAGTGTGCTGTCTGCAACTTACAGAATCCAAAGACGCTGGAAGGCTTCGAATCCCACCCTCTCCGCCAAATCACGACCCTTTAGATTCAATAACTTACCGAGGCGTAGCGGGTTCTCGTGGGTGATGCCGGGCAATGACGCCGAGTTCCACGTCGACCTTCGCCTCTGCAGTCTCGAAAATCGGCGCATTCAGGCCACGCGGGTTCTCGTGGCGTGCCGCGTCGGGTGCATTCGGAACCCGGCATGCGCCAGGTCAAGCACGGTCGCCCGGCCGGTGTCGCCGGAACGCGCGTCCGAATCCGTCGCGCAGCCGTGACCTGCTAGGATGATGCTCATGAGCCAGACCATTCCTGCCGTGTTCGAGGACGGTGTGTTCCGGCCGCTCCGACGTCCCACGGGTTTGGCCGAGCATCACCACGTCACGCTCACAGTGGATGTGGAGGAGCAGGTCCCAGCGCTTGCCGAGGTGTCTGGCTCTCTCTCCGCTGAGGACGCCGAGGAACTCCGGGAGATCATCGATCGTGAGTTCGAGCGCGTCGACCCCAAGGAGTGGTGATCGGGTCGCGCTCGACACGAGCGTTGCGATCGATGTTCTAGCTGCAGCGATTGACGTCCGTCTGCTCACGAGCGTCAGCGAGCACCTGCTGCCGGCACCTGTCGTCGGTGAATTGCGCTACGGTGCCCTCAATTCGCGGAAGGCGGCCGACAACCTCGCCAAAGTGGAAGCGCTCGTCAATCGCTGCGCCGTCCTCAACGTCACGGTCGCCACCGCCCAGGTCTACGCTGAACTGCGCCTCGCGCTACGGCAGAAGGGCAAGCCTATTCCAGAGCATGACCTCTGGATCGCGGCGCTGTGCGTCGAGCATCAGGTGCCGCTTGCGGCCGTCGATGCGCACTTCGATGCCATCGACGATCTGAAGCGGTGGCGCCTCGAACCGGCCCGCTCCGAAACCGATGCGACGTAGTCGATGGGTGGTCTCGACCCGGCCAAGTCGTCCGCCCGCGCCACTGACGGCGCTCTCACTCAGCATTCGCCAGTAGCGGGAAAGATTGCCCTCTTTCGATCGCTGTTCCGCGGTCGCGAAGACGTCTACCCGCGTCGATTCGAAAGCCGGAAGACCGGCTAAGTCCGGCTACGCGCCCGCGTGCGCGAACGAGTGGGTGCCGGGCATCTGCGAGAAGCCCAGAATCAAGTGCGCGGTGTGCCCGCATCGCCGCTTCCTCCCGGTCACCGACGAAGTCATTCGATGGCATCTGTCCGGGCGAGACGCGAGTGATCAGCCATTCGTCGCTGGCGTCTATCCAATGCGGCTCGACGAGACCTGCTACTTCCTGGCCGTCGATTTCGACAAGGCCGGATGGGAAGCTGATGCCATCGCCTTCGTGGGCGGATGTCGACGCCTCGGCCTGGCGGCCGCACTGGAGCGGTCGCGCTCCGGGCGTGGCGGCCACGTGTGGCTCTTCTTCGAGCAGGCCATCCCCGCCTCGCTGGCGCGCCGGCTCGGTTCGCACCTGCTTACGGAAGCGATGGAGAACCGACCTGACATCGGCCTGGACTCGTACGATCGGCTTTTCCCGAACCAGGACACCCTGCCTCAGGGCGGCTTCGGGAACCTGATCGCGCTGCCCCTGCAACGCGCACCGCGTGACCAGGGCAACAGCGTGTTCGTTGACGACGAGCTGGTGCCGTGGACCGACCAATGGGCGTTCCTGGCGAGCGTGCGACGCATCGGTCGGGCAGAGGTCGAGTCGATTGTTCAGGACGCGGAACGATGTGGCCGAGTCCTTGGCGTGCGTCTGCCGCCGCAGGAGGACGGCGACGACGAACCCTGGACCATGGCAGCCTCGCGGCGTCCGCGCGAGGCGGTGATCGTCGGCCAACTGCCCGACACCCTCGAACTCGTCTCCGCCAACCAGATCTACATCGCCAAGGAAGGCCTGAACGCAGGGCTGCGGAACCGACTGCTCCGGATGGCCGCCTTCCAGAACCCGGAGTTCTACAAGGCGCAGGCGATGCGGTTGTCGACGTACGACAAGCCGCGCGTCATCGCGTGCGCCGAGGACCATCCGCAGCACATCGGCATGCCGCGCGGTTGCCTGGACGACATCCGCGCCGAACTGGCGAATCTCGGTATCCGCGTCATCATTCGCGACGAACGTGAGGCCGGCCGAGCCTTGGACGTGAGATTTGTCGGCGAACTGAGACCCGAGCAGATGGCCGCCGCCGAGGCGATGGCATCGCACGACACGGGCGTGCTGGCGGCGACGACGGCCTTTGGCAAGACGGTGATTGCCGCATGGCTGATCGCCAAGCGCCGGGTGAACACGCTGGTGCTGGTCCACCGACGGCAACTCCTCGATCAATGGGTCGAGCGACTCTCGACGTTCCTCGGCGTTCCGGCGAAGTCGATCGGCCGTGTGGTCGGCGGCCGCCAGCGAACGACAGGTCTGCTTGATGTCGCCGTCATACAGAGCCTCATCAAGAAGGGCGTCGTCGACGACCTCGTCGCCGACTACGGCCACGTCATCGTTGACGAGTGTCATCACCTGTCGGCGCAGACGTTCGAGTCGGTCGTGCGGCAGGCGAAGGCCCGGTTCGTGCTCGGGTTGTCGGCCACGGTGGCCCGCAAGGATGGGCATCATCCGATTGTCACGATGCAGTGCGGACCGGTGCGCCACCGCGTGAACGCGCGCGTGCAGGCTGCCGCGCGACCGTTCGAGCACGTCGTCCTGGTGCAGCCGACCGGGTTCCGCTCCAGGCGGGTACCTGACCCGGACCGGCGGTTGGAGTTCCAGGCGCTCTATCAGGAACTCGTCGCCGATGACACACGCAATCGCCGCATCGCGGATGACGTGACCGACGCCGTGAACAGCGGCCGGTCGCCGCTGGTCCTGACCGAGCGCAACGACCATCTCGACAGCCTCGAGCAACTGCTCGCGCCCAGCGTCCGGCACCTGGTCGTGCTCCGCGCGGGAACTGGCAAGCGGGATCGGCAGGCCGTGGCCGAGCGATTGGCGACGATTCCCACCGAGGAGGGCAGGGTGGTGCTGGCGACGGGCAAGCACGTGGGCGAAGGGTTCGACGATGCGCGGCTGGACTCGCTGTTCCTGACACTTCCCGTGTCGTGGCGCGGCACGGTGGCCCAGTACGCGGGTCGCCTGCACCGGCTGCACGATGCCAAGCGCGAGGTGCGCGTCTACGACTACGCCGACGTCGATGTGCCCATGCTCGCGCGCATGTTCGACCGGCGGTGCCGAGGCTATGAAGCCATCGGCTATTCGGTCCTGCTGCCAGCCAGCGCGATTCCAGGCTGGCCCGCTGACGTGACACTTCCGGCGGATCCGATCTGGAAGCGCGATTACTCGGGGAGCGTGCGCCGACTGATTCGCGATGGCGTGGACAGCCCGCTGGCCACCCTGTTCGTGCACGCCGTTCGCCCTGTCTCGGCCGACGCCGACGGACTCGCCAGGGCGAGGAGCGCGACCGAGGCGTTTCTGTTGAGGCGCCTGGAGTCGCTTCCAGAGACTCGAGGTCGCTTCGCGCTGAACGTAGCACTGCCGATCGCGTTCGACGGGTTTGGCATGTTGGAGGTCGATCTGTTGTGCGCTGAGGCGCGCGTCGCCGTGGAACTGGATGGCGCTCAGCACTTGTCGAATCCGGCGGCCTATCGACGCGACCGCCGCAAGGACCAGCTGCTGCAGGAGAACGGGTACTTCGTCCTGCGGTTCCTCTCGGAGGACGTCGGCAGGGAACTCGACGCTGTCCTCGATGCGGTCCTCCGGGCGCTGAGCCGTCGACGAACCTGATCGCAGCGGGGCGGCTATCCGGGCACTTCGGGCGCCCTGTCAGCGGGCAATGGCGGGCAATTCCCGCCGGCATCGACGGCATTCATGGCAATGGCGGCAACGTGGTTCCTGTAACTTACAGATTCTATTGGGACCTGCTGGGTCCGAATCCCACCCTCTCCGCCATTCTAAAGCACTGAGAATAGGCGGGTTAGCAGATCCACGATTCTGACTGTACCTGGCCCCTCGTTTTCGCCCCGCCTTTCGCCACCCAGGGCCCTCAAAAACCGGCCTGTTTCGGCCACGACGGTCCGACCCCACCCCACGTGGCGATGGGCGACCAGCCAGCGCCGGCCGTAGTCCATTCTGATCCGACCGCGCACCAGGTGCGTGTCAGGCGACCATCGGCGAGGTGATGGCCTCCGAACACACGGAATTGGCGATGGCGAAGCGAGACGGCATCGAGTTCACTCCTCAAACGAAGTACCACCTAGCACGCAGCGTTGCTCTCGACTGCGCCTGCCGCCGTCGGACTGCAACTTCCATCCCGCGGCGAACTCGCACCGGGATCGCGTCAGATCCACTTCCTCCGCAGCAGCCACATCTTGACCAACTGCGTCAGGAGCACGTAGCAGAGGAGCGTCAGCGCCAGCAGCGGCCAGTACAAGCGGTGGCAGCGCCGTGAAGCCCAGATAGCGTCCCAGGCGCGTGAACGGAATGGCGATGCCGGTCACCATGATCACGATGGACATCACCAATCAGCGGCCAGGACGAGCGGCTCTGCAGAAACGGAATCTTGTTGGTGCGGATGATGTGGATGATGAGTGTCTGCGTGAGCAGGCTCTCCACGAACCAGCCGGTTTGAAACAGGCTCGCGCTACGAGCCGCAGCCTCCGGCGTGGAGGTGTTCCAGCAGTTGAAGACATAGAGCATCATGAAGTACGTCGTGTAGTCGAAGATCGATGAGCACGGGCCGATGAAGACGATGAAACGGGTCAGTTGCTTGATGTCCCAGGGGCGTGGCTTCTCAACCTGCTCGGGATCGACGTCGTCGGTCGGAATGGCGGTCTGGCTCACATCGTAGAGCAGGTTGTTGGCCAGGATCTGGATTGGGGCCATCGGCAGGAACGGGACGAACACGCTCGCCCCCAGGACGCTGAACATGTTGCCGAAGTTGCTGCTCGCGCCCATGCGTACGTACTTGAGGATGTTGGCGAAGACCTTTCGTCCTTCGACGACGCCCGCTTCCAGGACCAGCAAGGATTTTTCCAGCAGGATCATGTCCGCCGATGCTTTCGCGACATCCACGGCGGTATCGACGCTGATCCCGACGTCCGCCGCGTGCAAGGCGGGGGCGTCGTTGATGCCGTCGCCCATGAAGCCCACCGTGTGCGCGCGGGATTGCAGGGCCTTGATGATGCGCTGCTTGTGGGCGGGAGAGACGCGGGCAAACAGCGTGGCTGCCTCCGCCGCGTCCGCAAGCTGGGCGTCGGACATCTTCTCGACGTCGCTGCCGAGCAGCACGAACTCAGTGGACAGCCCGACCTCTTTGCAGATCTTGCGGGCGACCAGGTCGTTGTCGCCAGTGACGACCTTGACTGCGACGCCGTGGCCTTGCAGGGCCTTGATCGCCGCCGCGGCCGTCTCCTTCGGCGGGTCGAGGAAGGCCGCATAGCCGTTCAGGATCAGGTCGCACTCGTCGGCCTTGGAGTAGGGAGTCGCGTCGCCCGCGACGATACCGCGCGGCTCAATGTCTTTGCTGGCGATCGCGAGCACACGGAAGCCATCGGCCGAGAGTTGTTCGTACTCCTTCTTCAGCCCGTCGATGTGCGCGTGATCCATCGGGTAGAGCGTGCCGTCGAGCTCGAAGTTCGCGCAGCGCGGGAAGATCGCCTCCGGGGCTCCCTTGCTGATGATTCGGTCCTTGCCTTCGGGCGTACGGACCACGACCGACATGATGCGGCGCTGGAAGTCGAACGGGATCTCGTCCACCTTTGCATATTCGGGGATCTTCGCGTGACGTGTGGGTCTCGGTATGCGCGAGCACCGCGCGGTCCAGGACGTTCCTCAAGCCAGTCTGGAAGTGACTATTCATGTACGCCAGCGCGAGGACGCCGTCGTCTTCCTTCAGCGCGACGTCGCAGTGCTTCTCCAGGATGACGTGATCCATCGTCAGCGTGCCGGTCTTGTCGGTGCAGAGCACGTCCATCGCGCCCAGGTTCTGAATGGCATTGATCCGCTTGACGATGACCTTCTTGCGGCTCATCGCCAGTGCGCCTTTGGACAGGCACACCGTCACGATCATCGGCAACATCTCCGGCGTCAGGCCCACGGCCACCGCGACGGCGAAGAAGAAGGCTTCGACCCAGTTGCCCTTGGTCAGACCATTGATGACGAAGACCAGGGGCACCATGATGAGAATGAATCGCAGCATCAACCAGGTGAACTGAGCGATGCCCTTGTCGAACGCCGTCTGTGTCGGCACGTCCGACAGCGAATGGGCCACGCCGCCGAGAAATGTCTCTTTCCCGGTGGCGATGACAACCGCCGTCGCCGAACCGCTTTCGACGCTCGTGCCGAGGAATGCGATGCTGGTCAGATCGATGGGCGCAGTCGTTGCCGCGTTCCTTTCGACCTCGAACTTCTCAACCGGGAAGCTCTCGCCCGTGAGCGCGCTTTGCGTGACGAACAGATCCTTCGCCGCGACCATGCGCACGTCGGCGGGGATCATGTCCCCTGCCGCCAGTTCGACGATGTCACCGGGGACCAGCTGCGAAACGGCGATCTCCTGGGGCTTGCCATCACGGATCGCCGTGGCGGTGACCGAGATCATGGCCTTGAGCTTGGCCGCCGCGCTGTCGGCCTTGGCTTCCTGGATGAGTTTCAGGCCCACACCCAGCGCGATCATGAGCGACATCATGATTCCAGCCCGAGGGTCGCCGGTGGCGAATGAGATGCTCGCCAGGACCGCCAGCAGGATCACCAGCGGATTGAGAACCGCGTGCCAGAGCAGCCTAGCCGAGGCTCGTTCGCTGGTCTTTTGCCAAGACGTTCGGCCCGTACTGAGCGCGTCGGGCGCGAGCGTCGTCAGTGGTCAGCCCTTCGGGACGGGTCGAGAATCGCGCAAGGACGGACGCGATCTCCATCGTCGCCGCTTCAACCAAGACTTGCGATATCTGGGCGTGCGGGCTGTCGTCCCGAATGGCGGCAAGGAGCTTCTTCGGAAGAACACCAGAGTGGACATTGAACATGCATACCTCGACGTTTCGCCGCGCTGCACTGACACCCGCACTTCCCTGCTACGGCCACAGTCGGACGCGGCAACACAGGTACCCGCTGAGGCGGGAAGGCTGAAGTGGTCGCCTACGGGTTTCGTGTGGTTCCCTGAAGCCGGCACGCGTCTGTGGATTGCGGGTCGGTAGCCTGCCCATGGAATCCTCTGCCACCCCTCGACTCCGCCTCGGGTGCGCTAGAGGCGTTGTGAAAGCACGAGCCAGACAACTGTTCCGGCGGCGACCAAGCGCCACCATGCGAACACGGTGAGTCGACGGCGCTGGAGCCACTTGACCATCCAGAACACGGAAAGCATCGCCGCGACCCACGCAGCAAGAAATCCCGCAGCGAGTTCTGCCCCACCGTAGGCCTGCAACATCACGGGGCCGCTATCGATAGCCTTATACGCTGTGGCGGCGCCCAACGTAAGGAGTCCCAGCAAGAAGGAGAACTCCACCGCCGCGGTCAGCGACAGGCCGACCATAGCGCCACCAAGAATCGTCGCAAGGCTCCGGCTCACACCTGGCCACAAGGCCGCGCACTGACAAAGTCCGATAATGAACGCGGCACGCGTCGAGACCGTATCGAGCGGCGCGCCGCCCGGTGTGAGGCGCGATGAGACCGCCAGCATCAGCCCGCCGCCCGCTGCCCAGGCTGCCGCTATCGGCAACGGACTAAACAGGTACTGCTCGATAACGTCATCGAATGCCAGTCCGAGGACGGCGGCGGGGAGAAACGCGACCAGAATACTCAACGCCAATCGGGCGCCAGAGCTGTCGTGGCCGACTAGGCCTCGTCCCATTTGCCGGATGCGGTGCCAATACAAGACCAAGACCGCCGCGATCGCTCCGCCCTGAATCGCCACGGCGTACGCGTTGCTTGCGTCGTCGACCGCGATACCTAGTAACCGTTGGGCCACGAGCAGATGTGCCGTCGAACTCACGGGGAGGAACTCGGTAGTCCCCTCAACGACGCCGAGCACGATCGCCTGCCACAGTTGCACGCCCTACTATGTCATGTGTTTAGCTTGCGACTCGACGGCGACACTGCAACACCGTTTGCCGACTACGTCGCCTACTCAGGCAGTCTGCAACGGACTTCTCGTGTGCGGGCGGTTGGGTGAGTCCTCGGGTCCGGCCCTCTTCATCGATGAATGCAGAGTCTCGGCGGTCGGGCCGAATCCGTGGGCCCCCGGACGCTACGCTTGCGGACATGCCGCCTCCGCGCAGAACCCCGTGTCGTCCTCGGGCGTAGTGCGTGACGCGAAGCGTCGGCGCGGGATCTCCGCGTTGTCGAGCGCTGCGTACTCATCGGATCTCCTCGCACGCGGCCGCTTTCTATGAGATGGTGGATCGGCGGAATCGACTGGGCAGTGGGAACGCCGAGCGCGGTGAGGCGCGCCCTGAGCAGGCCTGCCGCTCCGACGCCGACGGCATGAAGGCCATCACCTACGCACGGTACGGGCCACCCGAGGTGCTGCACCTCGCCGACCTCAACACGCCGGTGCCCAAGGACGACGAAGTCCTCATCAGGGTACGCGCCGCCGAAGCCACGAAGTCCGACTGCGAGATGCGCAGCTTCAGGTTCTCGGTCCGCTGGTTTTGGCTGCCACTGCGCTTGGCGCTCGGCGTAAGGCGGCCGCGTCGCCGGGTCCTCGGTGCCTACTTCGCTGGTGAGGTCGCGCGCGTGGGCAGGGACGTGGCCGATTTCAAGGTGGGCGACCAGGTATTCGGCACGTCCGGGCTTCGACTGGGCGCGTATGGCGAATTCATCGCCGTGCCCGCGCGAGCGACGATCGTCGAGAAGCCCCGGAGCATGAGCTTCACGGATGCCGCCGCCGTCCCCATGGGGGGACTGAACGCCCTGCACTTCATGCGGCTGGCCCGCATCCACCCAGGCGACGACGTGCTCATCCTCGGCGCCGGCGGCAGTATCGGGGCGCACGCCGTACAGATTGCCAAGGCGATGGGCGCCGAGGTCACGGGTGTTGATCAGGGGACCAAGGCGGAGTTCCTCCGGCGCTTAGGCGCCGATCACGTGGTGGACTACCGGATGGAAGACGCGCTGGCCATGCCCGGGCGCTACGACGTGGTCTTCGACATGGTCCCGGGCAGCTCGCTCGCCGCCGCCATCCGCGCGCTCCGGCCCGGTGGGCGCTATCTGAATGGCAATCCGCGCCTGTCGGTGCTGATGTGCGCCCCATTCGTCCGTTGGTTCACCAGCAAGACCGCGACGTGCGCGTTTGCGCGGGAGACGAAGGACGAGCTGCAGGCCTTGAAGGCCATGATCCAAGAGGGCGCGATCGCGCCGATCGTCGACCGCGTGCTGCCGATGACCGAAGCAGCCGAGGCGCACCGGCTGGTCGAGTCCGAGGCGCGTCTGGGGGCGATCGTCCTCGCCATCGGCCTGGAGGGGTCGTAGCCCCCAGCCGCCAGGTGAGGTGCCGGCACCCGACTGCGTCTGGCTCTGAGAGGGGCGAGTCAGAGGCGAAGACCTTCTTGCGTTCTCATATCCCGACTGGTTGCGAAGGGCACCCGCGCATGGGGACCATCGAGCTGGCGATTCCGAAGGTGAAGCCCGGAGAAACCAGCGAGTTTTGTTCTTGTGCCGGGTACACTTCTTGCTCCATCTAACCGACGAGGTTCTCATGAAGTCACATAACGCCTTGAAGCAGGACAAGACAACCGACAACCAGCACCAGAAGACCGTTTCTGGCAAGAATCAGCACGGGCCGGCCGATAAAATCGGAAAGGATGCTGGGGGAGCAGACGGCAGCAAGGGCCAGAACCGCCGGAGTGCCTCGTCGGCCAAAGGAGCCGCTTCAGTTGGATCTCATAAGCCAGAAGGGGATGGGCCTGGTACCAAGAAGTTCAAGCACGAGAGCGACAACGTGAAGCGCGGCACTAACGGTTAGTCGTGCGTCGCAGCTGACATGGGCCCGTTCAAGACAGTCGGCCCTGATCGCGGGCAATGGCGCTCAGAACAGACGCCCAGTCTCGCGTCCGAACGCCTGAAAATAGGGCGCAATTCGGTCCCGTGGGTTCTGACGATAGCCACGTGGGTGCACGTGAGCACCCACGTCGCGCAAGACCTCACCGAACGAACCGTGACCGATTCGACGCGGTTGGACGGGCTAGAATGGCCGTGAGGAACAGGCGACGAACTACGACGAGAGAATCGAGCGCAGCCCGAATGTCGCCGGCGGAGAGGCTGTCATCAAGGGAACGAGGGCACGCTCCGGACCGTTCTCGCCAGCCTCGCAGAGGGCGCGACAACCGCCGAGATTCTCCAGGATTTCCCGACGCTCGCCGAGGAAGACGTCCGCGCGGCCATCGCGTTCGCCGCAGCCTCGGCGCAGGAGGATCTGCCAGTCGGCGCGGCCCAGGTGCGGTGAGGATCAAGCTCGACGAGAACCTGCCGGCTGGGTTGGTGCCTCCTCATTGACCCCTGACACGAGGTCGATACCGTGCCCGCCGAGGGCATCGACGGCGAGGACGACGATGTAGTGTGGCCCTGCTGCAGAGAGTCGCGGCTCTTTGGCGATCCTCGATCAGTCAATCGCATCAGGAAAGCCGTGCACTCACGTCGTCTTCCCTGCCAGTAGCTCGGACGCTAGCTGCGCAAGATGATTCCCGGCTGCGTGGTCGCGGCTTGTCGCGCGGGCAACCAGATCGCCACCCCGGCGACGACCGCCAAAGTGGTGATCGCTAGGCCATACACCGACGGATCGAGACGGTCGACGCCAAACAGCAATGTGCTGAGGGCCGACGATCCGACGACCGCTGCGATGGTGCCGATTGCCAGACCGATTGCGACAATCGCCAGACCGCGGCCTAGAAAGAGACGTACGACATCATGCCCCGTCGCGCCGAGTGCCATTCGGATGCCGACTTCTCTCCGGCGTTGTGCCACGACATACGCGATGACGCCGTAGACGCCGACGACGCCAAGGAGTAACGTCACACCCGAAGCGATCATCAGGATCATCAACGTGAGCGATCCCTGAGCGGTCGCACGGCGATAGACGTCGTCGACCGTCTCAACGCGTGAGATCGGCAAGGCGGGATTGACGGCCCAGATCGCCTGCTGAATGTCGCGCAGCAATCCAGCGTCCCTCACGCGATCGCTGCGGACCGCGTACACCAGCGCGCGTTCGACGGTGATCCGTGACGGGGCATAGTTCTCCTGCAGAAACGGCCAGTAGACGATCGGTGTCGGGGGCCGCGTTGGACCGTCGTCGTGTTCATTGCCGACCACGCCGACGATTTCGCGCCACGGACTGGT
Organism: uncultured Acidobacteriota bacterium; assembly: GCA_963721715.1. GTDB lineage: Bacteria > Acidobacteriota > Vicinamibacteria > Vicinamibacterales > UBA2999 > VFZN01. The sequence continues at coordinate 64,362 of CAVRKI010000003.1, forward strand.
CGGTGACGATCGCACACGCCGACCGAGGGCCGCTTGCGCGCTCCCGAACGTCTCCCGCGCCAGACTGTCTGAGACGATAGCGACCTCGCGGTGTGCGAGGACGTCCGGCCAGGTGAAGTCGCGTCCGGCGACAATCGGATTTCCCATCGTCTGGTAGTAGCCGGGCGACACCCACTTCATGCGGCGGACGGGCGGCATGCGCCCGTCCTCGCCAATCACGCCTTCCACGAAAAGCGGATCCCTGCGATTGGCGCCGTCGGTCGTGATGGAGGATGTCAGAGCGGCGTCTCGCACGCCAGGAATACCAGCGATGCCGCGGACGATCTGCTCGTGCAGGCGCGCTGTCGCCTCCGGATCCGGCGACACGGCATCGGCGATGTTGATCCGGAGTGTCAGCACATGCTCGCCATCCGCGAAGCCCGGTCTCACTTCGCGAATCGCGACGAACGTGCGCACCATCAGCGTCGCACCGACCAGCAGAACGAGCGCGATGGCGACTTGCGCGACGACCAACGCATTGCGTGTGCGATGACGACCATGAGCATCGCTCGACCCGCGTCCGTTCTCTCTCAGCGCCTCCGGCAGATGTGGCGATGTGAACCGGAAGATTGGCAGCGCGCAGAATGCCAGGCCGGCGAGCATGGCCAGCATCGTGGCGAATCCGCTCGCCGGGAGATCGATCGTCATCTCTCCGATCAACGGGATCTGGTCCCCGGCCGTGCGTTGCAGGAATCGCAGACCGGCGTGCGCGATCGCAACCCCCAGGAGCCCGCTGCCGAGTGACAGCGTCAACGCCTCGCCCAACAACTGTCCGGCGACGCGAGCGCGGCCGGAGCCGAGAGCCAGTTGGACCGCGAACTCACGGCGTCGATTCTCCCCGCGGAGCAGGAACAGATTGGCGACGTTCGCGCAGGCCACGATCAAGAGCAGGCCAACGGCGCCGAACACGATCCAGAGCATTCCGCTCACACCGCCGGTGAGATCGTCGCGCAGCGGATGGATGTCCGGCGCAAGCCGGAAGCCTTCATACATTTCTCGGGAAAAGCCGGCGGGGATCGGAAATCGATCCGGCATTCCCGGAATCAGCCTGGCCAGGTCGGCGGTGGCCTGCTCGATCGACACGCCAGGTTTGAGGCGCGCGATACCCTGATAGCGAAACAGGCCAATCTGCGTTTGAGCGCGATTCAGACGGAGCGGCAGCACCAGATCGGGCGCATGCTGCAGCAAGCGAAATCGATCCGGCAAGACGCCGATCACCTCGCGGGCCCGCCCATCAACGACCAGTGATTGGCCGATCGCCGCTGCACCGCCTTGAAAGGCTCGCAGCCAATACGCGTGGCTGATGACCACGGTTTCGCGGCTGCCAGGTGCGTCGTCTGCTTCGGTGAAGAATCGCCCGGCCGACGGTCGCACTCCCAACACAGGAAGTGTGCCGTCCGTGACCAACAGGGTTCGAAGATCCTCAGGGTCGCCGCGGCCGATCACGCTTGCTGTGGAGTTCATCCACAGACCGATGTCCTCGAAGGACGTCGCATCGTCGCGGTACGTGAAGTACGTAAATGCGGCCTGATTCAACGGACCGCTCACGAACCCCGGTGCAACATGCCACACCCCGACGAGGGCCTCGGGCTGGGTCAACGGCAACGGACGCAACAGCAGACCATTGACGATGCTAAAGATGACGGTGTTGGCGCCAATGGCGATAGCGAGCGTCACCACCGCCGTCATCGTGAACACGGGTGCGGCGGCCAGACGTCGCAGGTGATCGCGCGTCCGCATCAGCAACGCATGTCGGGCCACGTCGGCCACCACCCGCCACCCGCCTCCCGTATCGTCGACGAGCGTTTCGAACTCGATGCCGTAGCGCTGCCGCCAGCGGCGCGGATAGACCAGCATCACGAGACGAGTCCAGCGATTCATGAGTGCTTGAGCCGGAGCAAGCCGACCTGCATCACCGGAGCGAGCGCCGCCAGTTGGTCCTTCAAGTGCAGTCGGCCCAGCGGCGTCAATCGGTACGGACGGCGGCGGTCCTCGGCGGGCAGGGCCTTAATGAAGCCGCGATTCTCGAGACGCGTGATCGCCGCGTACAGCGTGCCGACGCCGAGCTCGACTCCCGCGAACGTCTTGACGTCGGTGAGGATGGCGTAGCCGTGCTTGTCGCCTTCGGCGAGGCTGGCCAGGATGAGTAGTGTCGGGTCGTTCATATTGCGTACCAAAGAGTATAGCGTGGTACGTAGTAGGCAAGTCAAGTGCGCATGGCGCGCGTCGACTTCTGCATGGCGTGGCGATGTTGAGATCTCGCAAGGTTGGAGGATGGAGTCGCGTTTAGTAGGGGAGGAGGGCGAAGTTGCGCCGTACCTGCTTCGTACCTGATACTCGGGTTTCTAGAGGATCTGGCGGCTTCTGGTGGTTCCGATCCGGGCTAAATCGTTGAGGAACGCGGGTTCGTCGGGAACGAATCCCACCCTCTCCGCCAAACACACCCCCAGCGTGCCGGCTGTCTCGCCGGTCCTGAAAACCTGCCTCCCTACACATAGAACGCTGCCGCCAGGCGAGACCTTACAGGCCAAGCCCCGGGCGTCAACGACTGTCCTCGGGCCGTCGGCCGCCACCGCAAACCCGGTGGTCTCAATTGGGCGAAGCGCTCCAAGTTCCCCGGCCAGCGCGTGACATTCACGAAGCCGTGGCGATCATGGCGCCGGTCGCATCCAGGGCGTGTGCGACGGGCTGCTGGAGGCCGCGCCGGGGAGGGGGGCGTTCGACCTGGTTCGCGAGTACGCCGTGCCCATACCGCTCACCGTCATTGTGTGCGACTCTCAGGCAACGGCAGTCAACGATGCCAAATCAGCCGCGCGCCGGCACGCGACACGCGGCGCGTCGGCTGCATTTGGAGGTTAGCGGCCGAACGCGCAGTGGTTTCAGCGTCGTCCTCTCGCGGGGGATCCACGCGTTCGCGGACGCCAACGCCACTGGGCGACACGAAACAGACAACGACGCTTGATGTGCCTCCGTGCTGTTCCCGCTGTGGCGGGACACGGCTACTGTGCGTCCAGGCGTGCGCTTCTGCGGGCAAAGGGGAGCACGCCAAGCAGCAGGGCCGCTCCGGGCACCACCAGCATGACCAGGGTCATGTTGATGATGTTGACGTCCATGCCCTCCCCACCGCGCGAAAGCGCATACAACATGTCTGCCCCGACCGCTGGCCCAGCCATCGCCACGTGAAGCGCCAAGGGAAACACGCCGGCCGCCAGACGCTCGCCGGGGCTACCGCCGACGTGCCGGGACCATGCGGCCCCGATAGCTCCGAGCACGAGGTAGAAGACGAATGCCAGGCCAGCCGCGAGTGCGTGCACCTGCCAGCGCGGGTCCAGCCATCGATCGGCAGGCGTCGAAGAGATCACAAGGGACATGCCTGTGGCCGCTGCCATCAACATCGTGGTGCCCGGCACCAGCACGGTAACTGCCTGTCTCGTCATGGTCGAGTCCTCATCGGTCGATCTATCCACCGCCACCGCAAGCGCGCTCCAGTCGGGCACGCGTTCCATCGCGCAGGCCATCGCCTCCGCCTCGCTGCATCCACTCCGAAGGGCGTTGTCGTACGCGTCCTCGAGGTGGGCCGCCAGCTCGGCGCTGATCTCGCGGCGGCGGCGTTCGTCGACGCGTACGGACGCGAGGTGGCGATGCACGAGTGCAGACCAATCACGCACGGCGGAGCCCTCCAATGCGGCTGAGTGCCTGGAAGAACGCGTCCCATTCGAGGCGCGTCGCGCCGAGTTGCTTGAGGCCCTTTGCCGTCAGTCCGTAGCAGCGACGACGGACGCCCGCGGGCGTGGTCTCCCACGTGGCCTTCGTCCAGCCCCGCTTCTCCATGCGGTAGAGCAGGGGATACAACGAGGCGAGCGTGAACCGCAGGGCGCCGTCGCTTTCCTGTTCGATACGGCGGGCAATCTCGTAGCCGTGGAGCGGCTGCTGTTCAAGTACCGCCAATACCGCCAGCTCCGCACTGCCTCGTTTGATCGAAGGGTTCATCGTTGCCATCGCGACCCTATGTATAGCATACCTACATATGCGCGAGTCAAGATGCCCATTGCTCACAAATGCGACGGCCTGCACGCTCGATGTGGCTGCGCCTTGCCGAGCCGTGCTGTTGAGGGAGGAACACTCCCCCCGGAGCCGGGGTGTGGGCCTCTAGGATTCGGTCTGTTGAATGCGTTCGAGACCAAGAAAGGGGTCATTGCGCTGTCCCCGCGGGCCGGAATCTTTCCTGCCTGACTGGTGTTGGCCAGTGGCACCCGAGGCGTCCGCTCTTGCGGAATATCAACTGGCCTGACGATTGTCGGACCAGCTATGGGCTCAAGCCAGGGAACCGGTAAGGGCCCTTGCACATGGCTGGCTCATGCCCTCCAGTGACTATGGACGGCGCTTGCGCACACGAGCTTGGCGCAGCCGATTCGTCTGTCGGTCCAATTGGCTCCGGCGCTACAATCGGGGCATGAGCACCTCGGCTACGCCGAAAGATCAGCTGCGCCGCGTGATCGACGAGCAGCCGGACGACAGCTCCTTCGAAGAGATCATCAAGGAGCTCGCCTTCGCCGCGATGGTCGAGCGGGGCCTGGCGGATTCGGAGGCTGGTCGCACGATCAGCCATGAGGAGATGCGGCGGACTCTCGAGTCGTGGCGCAAATAGTCTGGACGGCCGAAGCCAGGCGCTGGCTGCAGGACATCTACGATTACATCGCCGCGGACAACGAAGTGGCCGCGCACCGCACCGTCCTCGCCATCCATGCGCGAGCCGAGATCCTGCTGACGTTCCCCGAGATCGGCTATCGCTATCGCCAGCGGCCGGACATCCGAGTGCTCCTGTATGGCCACTACAGGATCGCCTACCTGATCACCGCAACGCGTGACATCTAAGTCCTCGGCGTGTTCCACGGCGGGCTCGACCTGGGGTGCTACTTGGCATTGCCCGAATAGCCGACCCTCCGTTCCCGCCCACGGGTGGGCGGTTGGCTTGGGCGGGTACGACCGTTCCGTGGTGCAATCGGGTGCAAGGCGCCGCGGCAGGTCTGGCAGTCATGGCAATCGCGGCAACATGGTTTCTGTAACTTGCAGATTCTAAATTACCTGACAGAGTTCGAATCCCACCCTCCAGCCTCGACCTCAACGCCGTCAAGCAGGACATCGCGAAGGTGCTGACGACATCCCAAGCATGGTGGCCGGCCGACTACGGACACTACGGGCCCTTCTTCATCCGGATGGCATGGCACAGCGCCGGCACCTACCGTGTTGCCGACGGGCGCGGCGGAGCCGGCGGCGGTCAACAGCGGTTCGAGCCACTCAACAGCTGGCCCGACAACGCCAACCTCGACAAGGCACGACGGCTGCTCTGGCCGGTCAAGCAAAAGTACGGTCAGAAGATCTCCTGGGCCGACCTGATGGTCCTGGCCGGCAATGTCTCGCTGGAGTCCATGGGCTTCAAGACCTTCGGATTCGCCGGTGGGCGCAGGGACGACTGGGAGCCCGACCTGGTCTACTGGGGGGCAGAGAAGAAGTGGCTGGGCGACGAGCGCTACAGCGGCGACCGCATGTTGGAGAACCCGCTGGCGGCCGTGCAGATGGGCCTGATCTACGTCAATCCCGAAGGACCGGACGGCAACGCTGATCCGTTGGCCGCGGCGAAGGACATTCGCGACACCTTTGCACGCATGGCGATGAACGACGAGGAGACGGTGGCGCTCATCGCCGGTGGCCACACCTTCGGCAAGACACATGGCGCCTACCCGCCGTCCGAGTGTGTGGGCCCCGAGCCCGCAGCCGCCGGCATCGAGCAGCAGGGCCTCGGCTGGACCAACAAGTGCGGCAAGGGCAACGCCGGCGACACCGTCACCAGTGGCCTTGAAGGGGCGTGGACCGCCAAGCCGACGGCCTGGACCTCGGAGTACCTCCGGAACCTGTTTGCCTATGAGTGGGTGAAGACCAAGAGTCCCGCGGGGGCGACCCAGTGGATCCCCGCGGATGGTCAGGCCGCGAACACGGTGCCCGACGCGCACGACCCGTCCAAGCGGCATGCGCCCACCATGCTGACGACCGACCTCGCGCTGAAGGTCGACCCGACCTACGCCCCGATTGCGAAGCGCTTCGCCGACAGCCCGGAGGCATACCGGCTGGCGTTCGCGAAGGCGTGGTTCAAGCTCACCCACCGCGACCTGGGCCCGCGGTCACGCTATCTCGGTCCCGAAGTGCCGCGCGAGGAGCTGATCTGGCAGGACCCGCTACCCCGCGTCGAGCATTCGCTGGTGGACGCAAAGGATGTGTCGATCCTGAAAGCCAAGATCCTCGCCTCGGGCCTGACCGCCCCTGAACTGGTGCGGACGGCGTGGGCGTCGGCGGCCTCCTTCCGTGGCACCGACATGCGCGGTGGCGCGAATGGCGCGCGTCTCCGACTGGCGCCGCAGAAGGACTGGGAGGTCAACGGTCCGGCGGAACTCGGCAAAGTGTTGGCGCGATTGGAAGGCATCCAGAAGGACTTCAACGGCACGAAGGCCGGCGGCAGGAAGGTCTCGCTCGCCGACGTCATCGTGCTGGGAGGCGATGCGGCGATCGAGCAGGCCGCGAAGAAGGCGGGGTACGACGTGCAGGTGCCGTTCAGACCCGGTCGTACGGATGCGTCGGACGCGCAGACCGACGTCGCGTCCTTCGCCTTTCTCGAACCGACCGCAGACGGATTCCGGAACTACTACCGGAGCGGTCAACGTCTTTCGCCCGCAACACTGCTGGTCGATCGAGCGAGTCTGCTGACACTGACGGTGCCTGAGATGACCGTGCTGGTCGGCGGCATGCGGGCCTTGAACGCGAATGCTGGACAGGTGGGACATGGGGTGTTCACCGACCGGCCAGGGACCCTGAGCAACGACTTCTTCGTGAACCTGCTCGACATGTCCACCACGTGGAGCAAGTCCGCCACCACCGATGGCCTCTATGAGGGGCGCGATCGCGTGACCGGCAAGGTCAGATGGACGGCGACTCCTGTGGACCTCGCGTTCGGGTCGAGTTCCGAGCTGCGCGCCGTGGCGGAGTTCTATGCGGCGACCGACGGACAGGACCGGTTCGTACGGGACTTCGTGGCCGCGTGGGCCAAGGTGATGGCCCTTGACCGCTTCGATCTGCGGTGACAGTGTTCCTGACTCACATGAAGAGCGATGAGACGACGGCCCTCCGAGGCCTCAGCGAGGGCGATGCGCAAGCCAGACTGAAGGCGCACGGATACAACGAGCTGCCGCGGCCCGATCGACGGACGCCCTTTCGCATCGTGGCCGAGGTGCTCCGCGAGCCGATGCTGGCGCTCCTGCTCGGTGGGGGCCTGGTCTATTTGCTGCTCGGCGACGTGAAGGAAGCGATCATCCTGCTTGTCTTCGCCCTGCTCTCGGTGCTGATCACCGTGATCCAGGAGGCTCGCACGGAACGCGTCCTCGAGGCCCTTCGCGACCTCACCAGCCCGCGGGCCCTGGTCATTCGTGATGGCACCCGCCGGCGCATCGCCGGGCGGGACGTTGTCGTCGGCGATCTCGTCGTGCTCGCCGAAGGGGACCGCGTGCCTGCGGATGCCACGCTCATCGACAGCCGCGATCTGCAGACCGACGAGTCGCTGCTCACGGGTGAGTCCGTGCCGGTGCGCAAGGTCGCCCATCGTAAGGATGCGCCTGCCAGCACACAGCGTCCCGGCGGCGACGACCTGCCGCATGTCTTCTCGGGTTCGCTCGTGGTCAGCGGCACCGGTATCGGCGAGGTCACGGCGACCGGGGCCGGCAGCGAAATCGGCAAGATCGGCCAGTCCCTGAGCACACTGGAACTCGAGCCACCACGCCTGCGCGCTCAGACCCGACGGCTGGTGCGCGTGTTCGCCCTGGCCGGTGCGGCCGTCAGCATCCTGGCCGTGGTGCTTTACGGCACGTTGCGAGGGGGCTGGCTCGACGCGGTCCTGGCTGGTATCGCCCTGGGCATGTCGATGCTGCCCGAAGAATTTCCGGTCGTGCTGACGGTGTTCATGGCGATGGGGGCGTGGCGCATCTCGCGCGCCCGTGTGCTCACGCGCCGGGCCGCCGCGATCGAAACGCTCGGCTCCGCCACCGTGTTGTGCACCGACAAGACCGGCACCCTCACCGAGAACCGGATGTCGGTGGCGGAACTTCGTCTCATCGACGGCACCATCTCCCGGCCGAGAGACAGCGCTGGCGCACGACTGCCGGAGTCGTTCCACGATCTGCTGGAGTTCGGCGTGCTCGCCAGTGCGCGCGACCCGTTCGATCCGATGGAGAAGGCCTTTCACGACCTTGCCGGGCAGCAACTGGCGGGGACCGAGCACCTGCACGGCACCCAGTGGACGCTGCTGCAGGCGTATGGCCTTCGTCCCGACCTCCTGGCGATGTCTCACATCTGGAAGGCGGCTGACGGCCGGCAGGGGTTCGTCGTCGCGGCCAAAGGCGCGCCGGAGGCGATCGCCGACGTATGCCATCTGGCTGGCACCGATCTCGCGGCGCTGACACGGTCGGTGGACGAGATGGCCGCCGAGGGCCTGCGTGTGCTGGGTGTGGCACGTGCGTCGTACGCGGGCGAGCCGTGGCCAGACTCGCAGCACGAGTTTGCGTTCGAGTACCTTGGCCTCGTCGGGCTCGCCGACCCACTCCGCCCGAGCGTGCCGGCGGCGGTGCGTGAATGCCGATCCGCCGGCATCCGCGTGGTGATGATCACCGGCGACTATCCGGCCACCGCCACGGCCATCGCCCGACAGGCGGGTCTCGACGCCGCCGACATCATGACCGGCCAGGAGCTCGAGACGCTGAGTGACGCGGATCTGTCCGCTCGGGCTCGCACCGCCACCGTGTTCGCGCGGGTCATGCCGGAGCAGAAACTCCGCATCGTGAACGCGCTCAAGGCGAACGGCGAGATCGTCGCGATGACGGGCGACGGCGTGAACGACGCCCCCTCGCTCAAGGCGGCGCACATCGGTATCGCCATGGGCGGGCGAGGCACGGACGTGGCGCGCGAGGCGTCGGCGATCGTGCTGCTGGACGACGACTTCGACTCGATCGTGGCGTCGGTGCGACTGGGCCGGCGCATCTACGACAATCTCCGCAAGGCTATGGGCTTCATCTTCGCCGTCCACGTCCCGATCGCGGGTCTGGCCCTGATGCCGCTGGTGTTCGGGTACCCGATTCTGTTCGGGCCGATGCACATCGCGTTCCTGGAAATGGTGATCGACCCGGTGTGTGCCCTCGTCTTCGAGGCCGAGACGGAGGAAGCCGACGTGATGCGCCATCCGCCGCGTTCGCCGGAGGAGCCGCTGTTCTCCGGCGCGCTGATCGGCTGGAGCCTGCTGCAGGGCGCCACGGCATTCGGGCTGGTGGCCGCCATCTTCGTCGTGGCGTCCGGGCGCGGCATGCCTGAGTCAGAAGTACGGGCGCTCACGTTCGTGTCCCTGGTGTTCACGATCGTCGGGTTGATCTTCGTGAATCGCTCTTTCAGTGCATCAATGGTCACGGCATTCCGGCGACCGAATCCGGCGCTCGCGTGGGTGCTTCTAGCCGTCGCGGCCATGCTGGGCCTGACCCTCCTGTGGCCACTGGCGAGCGACCTCTTCCGCTTTGGGCCCCTGCATATAGGCGACCTGTCGGTGACGGTGGCAGCTGGCCTGGTCGTGCTCGGGGCTCTGGAGGTGCTGAAGCCCCTGTGGCGCACGCGCCTGCAGTCCTAGAACCTCCGTCTCTGCCCGCCTCCCCCTCGAGAGCGTTGCCACTCCGACAACGCTGAGTGCCGCTCGGCCTGCTCCTCAGCACCGGCACAGGACGGCGCTGGATGCGGCCGCCGCTCCTGCTCGACGCACACCAGTTCCTCAGCACGGCAGCCGTGGGCTTCGCGAGCGTTCACGGCCTGGTGCTGATGGGCGACCGGTACGTGAGCTTTCCGCTCCTGGCGATTGTCGTGCCGTTCACGGGCAGCTACGAACCGCTGTTGGTGGCCTTTGGGCAGATCGCCAATCTGGCTGTCGGTGCTGCTGATCGCCCGCTTCCACCTCCGTCGTCATCTCGGTGGGCAGGCGTGGCGTCGACTGCACAACGCCAGCTTCGTCGCGTTCTGCCTGGCGTGTGTCCACGGGCTGGCGCTCGGCAGCGAAAGCGCGACCCTGTGGGTCAGCCTCCTGTACCTGGGCACGGTGGGCCCCGTGATCTTCCTCTGCCTCTACCGGGTGCTCTCCACGCCAAGGCTGCGCCTTCTCACTCCTTAAGGGCGCGGTAAGGTCCAGCTCCTACAGTGGCAATCACGGTGGACGCTCACGAAGGCCCTCTGAAACGACGACCAGACGCCAATCCGCCGTGCTCGCTGTGCACGCTTCCAAAGGAGTTTGACCTATGAATCCAGCCCATCTCCATCTGATGCTGAACCACGTTCCTGTGCTTGCCGTGCCCTTCGGCCTGGCGGTGCTGGGCTGGGCGATGTTTCGACCGCGCCCTGAGTTCGCCAGGCTCGCCTTGATCGTCTTCATCTTCTCGGCGCTGGCGACCATCCCGACCTATCTGACGGGTGAGCCCGCGGAAGACGCCATCGAAGGGGTGGCCGGTGCGATCGAACCCTGGGTAGAGCCACACGAAGAAGCCGCGCTCATCTCGCTCATCCTCGGCGAGGCGCTCGGCGTCCTGGCGATCGCGGGGCTCTGGAGTGCACGACGCGCCGTCTCTCCGCCTCGTCCGATGATGATGGCCAGTCTTGTCCTCGCGCTCGTGACGGCGGGCTCTCTGGCGTACACGGCGAATCTCGGCGGACTCATCCGTCACACCGAGCTCCGCAGCGGCGCGTCCCTTCCCGGCGCCGCTGGCAGTGGCGGGGACCATGGTGAGCGATGAGTGGGAAGAGCCACCTGGGTCTACACCCTCCGCAGGTCGGTCGGCGTTGGCCAAATTGAGGTTAAGGGCCCGGTAAGGCTCGGTTCCTACACTGGCACTCGAGGTTGACACGCAAGGAGGCCCTTATGACAACGAACCCCAATGGATACACGGTGTGGAACCTGACGAACCGGGTGATGGCCGTAATTGACGATGCTGGGAAGGCGCAGGCCGCCGTCGACACGCTCGAACGGGCCGGCGTCCCGGAGTACGAACTGGCGGCCCTGTCCGGCGCCCAGGGGATTCGCGAGATCGACGCCGACGGTAGCCACGGCGGCGCCGCAAAACAGGTACTACGTGCGCTGCAGAGCGTGACGACCGAGGGCAATCACCTCCGGCACTACGAAGCGGAACTCGCGCAGGGGCACCTCGTCGTCGATGTCACGGTGCACGGACGCCAGAAGCGTGACACAGTCGTGCAAGTGCTCCGTAGCTACGGCGCACACTTCATCAACGCTTATGGGCCCTGGACCATCGAGAGCGTGGCCGCCTGACGAGGGAATGATATGCGCGTGCTGATAGTCGAGGATGACCCGTTGCTCGGTGACGCCCTGGCTGCCGGACTGAAGCAGCGCGGCTTCGAGGCGGACTGGGTGCAGGATGGGCACGACGCGCAGGCCGCGATCCGCGTCGAGCCGTTTGCCGCGGTCGTCCTCGACCTTGGCTTACCTGGCCCGGGAGGCCTCGAACTCCTGCGAGGCGAGCGCGCGCGCGGCAACAAGGTCCCGGTGCTGATCCTCACCGCCCGCGATGCCGTCCAGGACCGGATTGCGGGCCTGGACAGCGGGGCGGACGACTACGTGGTGAAACCGACCGACCTCGATGAGCTCGCGGCCAGGCTCCGAGCCCTCGTCAGAAGGTCAAAGGGCGAGCCAGCGCCGGTCCTGCAGATCGGGCAACTGGTGCTCGATCCGGCCGCGAGGATGGTGACGCTCGGCGGTCGGGCGATGGATCTGCCGCCGAGAGAGTTCACGCTGCTCCAGGAGTTGATGCTCAACGCCGGCCGCGTGCTGTCGCGCGAGCAGCTCGAGGAACGCATGTACCGATGGGGCGACGAGGTGGAGAGTAATGCGGTGGAAGTGCATGTACACCACTTGCGGCGCAAACTGGGCGCTCAGATCGTGAAGACGATTCGCGGAGTGGGATACATGATGCCGCGAGGCGACCATGCCTGAAACGCGCCAACGCTCCGTCCGACGCCAGCTCCTCGTGCTGCTGCTCACGGCGGTGTCCGCGGCGTGGATCATCGCCGCGGGACTCAGCTTCGTGGACGCGCGACATGAAGTATCGGAGGTGCTCGACGGGCATCTCGCGCAGACCGCCTCGTTAGTCAGCGTGCAATCGGACGGTGACGATGACGAGATCGATACCGAGCACGCGCCGCTGCTGCACCGCTACAGCCGCCGTGTGATGTTCCAGGTCTGGGAAGGTGGGACCGTGCTCCGTCTGCATTCTCAGAATGCGCCGAACACACCACTGTCAGGCGAGAGGGACGGATTCAGCGATACGACGGTCGGCGGATCGCGCTGGCGCGTGTTCAGTGCGTGGGATCCCCGTCGCCGCGTGCTGGTCCAGGTGGCCGAGCAGTATTTTGAGCGAGACGAACTGGCCACAGCCGTCGCGCGCAACTTCGTCGTGCCACTTGCGGTCACGTTGCCAATTCTCGGCGTCCTCATCTGGGTCGCCGTGGGCCGGGCGATGCGGTCGCTCACGCACGTCAACCAGCAGGTGGCGTCGAGGGCTGCGGACAACCTGACGTCGATTGATGTCGCCGACGCACCGGCAGAGATCGGCGGTCTCGTCACGAACCTCAATCAACTGTTCCAGCGCGTCCAAGGATTGATCGAACAGGAGCGCCACTTCACGGCCGACGCGGCACACGAGCTCAGGACGCCATTGGCCGGCATTCGGGCGCAGGCGCAGGTCGCTCGGGGAGCGACGGGTGACGCGGAGCGCGCCCGGGCGCTCGACGGCGTGATGGCCGGCTGCGACCGTGCGACCCACGCCGTCGAGCAGATGTTGACGCTGGCACGCCTGGCCCCGGACGCTGTGTCATTTCAGCCGACCTCGGTAGAGCTCGGGGCCGTGCTCAAGACGACCATCGGCGAGCTCGCACCGATCGCCGTTGCGAAGCACATGGACATCGCGCTCAACGCCGGTCGTGGCGCGGTCGTCTCAGGCGACGCCGGGCTGCTCGCGATTCTCTTCCGGAATCTGATCGACAACGCCATCCGCTACAGCGCTCCCGGCACGAAGGTCGATGTGGACATGGAGGTGGACGCCTCCGAGGTGCGTGTGACGGTCAGAGATACGGGCCCTGGCATTCCAGCCGAGCAGCGCGCGAACGTCGGTCGTCGTTTCTACCGGGCGCCGGGAACACAGGCGCCTGGGAGCGGACTTGGGCTGTCGATCGTGCAGCGGATCATCGACCTGCATCGGGGCACGATCCTGCTCGAGATGCCGCCGACGAACATCGGACTGCGGGTCAGGGTTGCGCTACCGCGTGTTCTGGGATGACCGCAGCTGGGCAGTTGCCCAGACGGGCCGCAGCTGTTCCGGCGGTGCCTACAACATGACTGGGCTTGTTCCAATCCGAGCATCCGCAGCGGGCAATGGCGGGCAATGCCCGACGGCATCGACGGCGTTCATGGCAACGGCGGCAACGTGCTTTCTGTAAGTTGCAGGTTCTAAAGGAGCTGGCAGAGTTCGAATCCCACCCTCTCCGCCATCACACCGTTTCCCTTGTTCAAGGTGCCGTCTTCCCGCTCGTCAGCAGTCTCGTCAACCTGGCCGTGAACTCCTGCGCGTCGAAGAAGCTCTTGACCGGCACGCGCTCGTCGCGCCCGTGCAGGCGCAGGTCGTCCGGATCCACCATCAGACCCGAAACGCCGTAGGCCGGAATCCCCGCGTTGCGCCAGGGAATTGCATCGGTAGCGCCACCCTGCATGATCTGAATCACAGGAATGTTTCCCCACATCTCCTGTGTGATGCGCTCGACGGCCTTTAGCACCTCAGGCACGACCGCCGCTGCGGCGCGGGGTTCGCGATTCGCCGGCGTCGACACTTCCAGTTCCGGGTCATCCAGCGCTTTGACGATCATCGCGCGGACATCGCTGACCCGCGCGTCGGGCATCATGCGGCAGTTGATCCCCGCTTCCGCCGTTTGCGGCAGCGCGTTCGACGCATGACCACCCTTGAGCATCGTTGCCACGCAGGTGGTGCGCAGCATCGAGTTATAGAGGGGATCCCTGGCCAGCACGGCCTCCGCGTCAATGTCCGCGGGGTTCTTGATCAGGGCGCGCATCGCCGCCGCGATCCTCGGCGTCTCGATCTTCGCCGTCTGCTCGAAGTAGGCGCGTGACACGTCGTTGAATTCCACCGGGAACTTGAACGCCGAGAGTTTCATCAAGCCGGCGGCAAGCTGGTAAATGGCGTTGTCAGGCCTCGGCAACGACGAATGACCGCCGCGGTTCTTCGCCGTGACGGTGAAACCACCAGTGACCTTCTGTGTCGCCTCGATGGTGTTGGCCACCGGCTTGCCGTTCCTGATGAAACCGAACGCGCCCTCGTTCAAGACCAGCGACGCGTCGACCAGCTCGCGGTGATTGCTGAACAGCCAGCGGGCGCCGTTGCAGCAGCCACCCTCTTCATCGGCGGTGAAGGCGACGACAATGTCGCGGTCCGGAACGTAGCCGTCCTTCTTCATCTGCACCACGACGGCGGTGAAGATGGCGACCTGCGCCTTGTCGTCGATGATGCCGCGGCCGTAGAAGTAGCCGTCCTTCTCGAGGAACGTGAACGGGTCGAGCCCAGGTGACCAATCAGCCTTGAGCGCCTCGACCACATCGAGATGAGCGAGCAACAACAGCGGCTTGGGGCCGTTCGCCCCTCCCTTGCCGCGGTAGCGGACGACAACGTTGTGCTTGTTCGGCTGGATGCCGCCGATAAAAATGTCCTGATCCGCGAAGCCTGCGTCCCGGAACCGTTTGGCAATCGCGTTGGCGACCTCGGTGGTCTCCCCGCCGATGTTGACGCTGTTGTACTCAATGATTTCCTTGTACACATCGCGCGCGTACTGTTGCGCGGGCGTGAGCGTCTGGGCGTGCAGCGAACCGGCCGTGACGGCGAGGAAGACGAGAGCGATTACGCTTTTCATTTAAAGTCCCCTGAGGACGGCCTGAGGCGGCCGGGCGCGCCTCATCTTGAACCGCGAGTCACTCCATGCGCAAGCCTCTTACTGGGTCCACGCGCATCGCTCGTAGAGTCGGTAGCACACAGGCAACGGCATCCGTAAATACGGTGGATAATGCCGCTGCCACCGTCGAACTAGATCACCTGGAGAGATCGCAAACAGCACGCGTTGCACTGCGCCGTGGCCAAGCCGGACGACGTGACAGGTGTGGTGGGCGATGAGCCGGCCCCGTCCCCGGTTGAGGCGGGACCCTTGCCTTCCGGCCTTGCCTTCCGATGGCAGTAGGCGATAGTCTCCCATCGAAAGCCAATGGGAGCGCCTGAGAACACTACTGGGCCCGATATTCTGCGGGGCACCCTGGACTTGCTGATCCTTCAAGCCCTCAGTCATGGCCGCGCTCACGGCTACGACATCGCACGCCAGATTGAGCGTTCGACCAACGATGTCTTGGCCGTTGGTGAAGGGTCCCTGTACCCGGCGCTGCATCGCCTCGAAGCTCGCGGCTGGGTGGGTGCCACCTGGGGCACATCTGACAACAACCGTCAGGCGAAGTTCTACGCCCTCACTGCGCGGGGCCGCGGCCGGTTGCGTGTAGAGGCCGACAACTGGCGCCGCTACGCCGGCGCCGTGTCCGCGGCTCTCGGCGCTCGCCCGGCTGACTAGCGGGGCAATATCCCATGGTGAACCGCCGCGGCGCTCGTGGACTGCTCGGTCCGGATCCGGAGCAGGACGTCGAGCAGGAGCTCTCATTTCACGTCGAAATGCGGGTGGAAGAGCTCGTCGCGCGCGGAGAATCGCGCGAACGGGCACTGCGCAGGGTGCTGGACCGGTTTGGCGACTACGAGGCGGCACGCCGGGAGTGTGTGGCCGTCGACCAGGCGCGGAGGCGAAGGATGGCGCGGACGAACTACGTCGGAGACCTTGTGCAGGACGGCCGCCACGCGCTTCGCACGCTGGCCCGAGCTCCTGGATTCACGGTGGCTGCTGTGCTCACTCTCGCGATTGGGCTGACGGGCACGCTGTCGATGGTCGCGTTGATCGACGGCGTGCTGCTGCGTCCGCTCCCGGTGCGCGCGGAAGCCGAACTCGTGGTCGGATGGAGAGGACTGCCGGAGATTGGCGCACGACGATGGCCGTTCTCGGCGGATGACCTCGACCTCGTGCGCACCAACAGCCGACTGCTGGCGGGCGTAGCGGGCGTCGGGTATCACGATCCCGCGACCATGCCACTGGCGGATGGCGGTGACGTCAGCTACGTTCGTGCTGCACGAGTCACCGGCGAGTTCTTCGGTGTTCTCGGCGTCGAGCCCCTGCTGGGCCGTGCCCTCGCTCCGAAAGACAACGTCACGGGGGCGGAGAACGTCCTCGTCCTCACCCACACCCTCTGGCAAGCGCGCTTCGGGGGAGCACGGGACGTGCTCGGACGGCGCGTCTTGGTGGGCGGTCAGCCCTTCGCGATCGTCGGCGTCATGCCGCGCGACGTGGACCACCCGCGGCGCGTCGAGGTCTGGATGACCCCGACGGCGATGCTCACGACCACATCGGATCCGACGCGCCGACTGGGAATCACCAGCGAGTTCGATCTGCTCGCGCGCCTCAAGCCCGAGGTGACCGCGACACAGACGGCGGATGAGCTGCGGAACCTAGGACCAGCTCTCGACGCCCTGAGGCCAGCCGGTGATGGACGGGGGTTCGTCCCGCAGGTGCAGCCCTATCGCGAGTTCGTCATTGGCGACGTCCGTCCAACGCTGCTCGTCCTGTTCGCGGCCGTGGGATTGGTCCTGCTGATCGCGTGCGCCAACGTGTCGAGCCTGTTGCTGGTCCGCGGCGATGCCCGCCGCTCCGAGTTCGCCGTCCGCGCCGCGCTGGGGGCTGGGCGGGCCCGGCTCGTGCGACAGGTGCTAGCGGAGGGCCTCGTGCTGGCGTTGGCGTCCGCGGCGTTGGCCGTGCTCGCGACCGGCGCACTCTTGCCCGTCTTCATGCGATGGGTGCCGGACGGCCTGCCCCGGGCCGATGCCGTTCACGTGGATGCGCGCGTCATCGGCGTGAGCCTCGCGCTGGCGCTCGTGTCTGCCATCTTGGCCGCCCTCCTCCCCGCCGTGACGTCGGTGGGCCCGCACTTGGCCGCCAGCCTCCGCGCGGCCTCACGCGGAACCGCATCGAGCGGCGGACGGTGGCGCCGCGCCCTGGTTGTGGCGCAAGTAGCCCTCGCCGTGGTCGGGTTGGCCTGCGCGGGGTTGCTGGTCAGCAGCTTCCGGGAGCTTCAAGCGGAGGCCACGCGATTGGCAAGCGATCAGCTCGTCTACGTCCCGCTCGACCTCCCGCACGACACCTACCGCGACCGCGGGCGCCTGCAGCGGCTGGTTACGGATCTCGCGGAGGCCCTCGAGGCCGACCCTCGCGTCACGGGCGCAACGCCCATCAACGTCCCCCCTTTCTCCGGCGTGGGCTGGGATGTGCCGGTCTTCACGGCAGAAGGACAGTCGGACGCCGAGGCCAAGGCGAATCCACCGCTGAACCTCGAGGAGATTCACCCGCGCTACTTCTCGACCTTTCAGGTTCCGCTGATGCGCGGCCGGGCCTTCACTGCGGCCGACAGCGACACAACCCTGCCCGTCGCGATCGTCAGCGCCGATGTCGCCGCCCGCACGTGGCCCGGCCTCGACCCGATTGGCCGGCGGTTGAAGATGGGCCTACCGGCCTCTCGAGGCCGGTGGCTGACGGTCGTCGGCATCACGGCTCCGACCCGGTATCGAGACCTCCGATGGGAGCGGTCGACGCTCTACGTGCCGGCGCTGCAGATGATTGGGGCGGCCCAGCAACTGGCGGTACGCACGTCGATGCCGACGCGGCAGATGATGGAGTTGGTGCAGGCACGCGTGCGCGCTCTCGACTCCAACGTGACGGTGATGCCTCTGCGTGCGTTTACCGAGCTGCTGGAAGTGCCGCTTGCGCGACCGCGCTTCTACACCGTGCTGATGACCGGATTCGGTGCCACCGGTGTTGCACTGGCAGTCGTCGGGCTCTACGGAGTGATTGCCACCGGCGTTCGCCAGCGCCGGCGAGAGTTCGGCGTCCGAATGGCGCTCGGCGCCGAGGCCAGCCACGTCCGGCGTTTGGTGCTGGTAGATGGGGCCTGGCTCGTCGGCATCGGGATTGCCGTCGGCCTCGGGGCTGCGGTGGTCGCTGCTCAAGCTCTGCGCGGGCTTCTTTATGGGGTCGAACCGATCGACCCGTTGTCGCTCGGCGTATCCGTTGCCGGTGTCGCGGTAGTCTCGGCAGTGGCGCTGGTTGCGCCGCTCCTGTCGGCGGGACGAGTTCAGCCGGCGGAGGTTCTACGCGCCGAGTAAGTCAAGCGTTCGCCGTGCGTTGAGCGCAGTCGGCCCTAGACCGACCGGCCAACAACGGCCGCGGCGAGCTACCGTCGCCGACGTCGACTCGGGAGGGTCCAGTTCTCGACCTTCAGGTCGATGACACGCTCGAACTCCCCCGTGTTGTTCGTCACGAGCGTCACCCCGAGCGCCCGAGCGTGCGCGGCGATGAAGAGATCGTTGGCGCCGATCATGACGCCCCGGCGCTTCAGGTCCGCTCGGATCTCGGCATAGTGGAGCGCGGCGCCTTCGTCGAGATCCAACGCCTCGACGTACGGGAAGAATGCTGCCAAGGCCGCGGCGTCGTGCGCTCTGCGGGGCGACAGCTCGACTCCGTAGAGCAACTCCGCCTTCGTGACTACGGACATGCAGACATCGTCGACCGAGAAGGTCTGCAGCCGTTTCAGCACCAGCGGATGTGACCGCTTCATGATGTAGGAGCACGTGTCGGTGTCCAGCATGAAGCGGGGCATCAGCGTTCTCGCTCCTGAACGGGCAAGTCCTCGACGTCGGCCATGAAGGCCGCCGACGCCACCGGCGCCGACGCCAGGTATGCCTTCCAGTCCCGGGGGCGAGGGGAGAGGATGACGTCGTCACCGACTTTGCGGATCAGGACCTCGTCCGTGGCGAACTGGAACTCCTTGGGCAGGCGTACGGCCTGGCTGCGGTTGGTCATGAAGACCTTGGCGGTTCGGGGCATTGTTGGACCCTCCGACCAAGTATGCCATATACGAAACGTATATGGCGTCACGTGCGCAAGACGTGCGTCTACCCTGGCCTTTGAGCGCTTCTAGCGGATCTGGAGGAAGTCGATTTCCGCGAAGTTCTTTGTTTTCAACAGGTGGACGCAGTCCGAATCCCACCCTCTCCGCCAACAATAATTCCGGCGAGACGGATCGACGCCTCGACTTGTCTCAACGCCCGTTGCGGCGGAAAGCTGTCCGAGAGTGTCTGCCCGAGGCGGGTCAGGGGATTCGAGGCTCTGCCAACGCCCCTAGCGCGGCCGGTCGCCAATTTCCACCAGCGGCTCACCTCGTTCCAGCATCAGCACCACGGTCGGCCAGGCCGTTCCAAGAACGTCTCGCAGATGGGTATTCGAGGTGTTTCCACAGGTGACGAGGACGATCTGCGGCGGTGCACCGCACTGGTTCACGAGCGCGGCGAAGTCCGCATCTTTGGTCATGACGAGAGCGCCAGCGTCGCGTGCGGCGCGAAATATGTCCAGGTCGGTGGCACGCTGGAGTGCCAGGTCGCGTACGCTCGTGCACTCGACGCCGAAGGTGGCGCGCACCCACGAGGTGAGCGCGGGCGGCAACTGGTTGTCGAGCCAGGTCGTCACGTCACGCCGCGACGAAGGGGTGCGACAGGCGACGGCTGGCGAACCGCAGGCAGGCTGACACGTCCTCGAGCTCGAGATCGGGAAGTTCCCCGACGACCGCGTCAGGGCTGTTCGGCTTCGTGCCGCTGTCGACCGTCGAGATGGGTGCCGTCGTCGGTATCGTCACCGTCTATCTGGGGGCTACCGAGGCGACCAAGCGCTGGTTCTTCCGTCCCCGGGGCCCGACGCCAGACTGACGATTGGGATTGGCAGCGACCTGCGGCGGTTCGGCCCCGTCATGGCGCGGGCCACAGTGCCACCAGGACGCGCCGGGAGCACCATTGCCCCGGCAGCATCGGAAGGCCGAGCTCGACGTGCCGGGGCGCGGGCTGCCGACTTCCCACCGGCCACCGGCTTTTCGCCGCCAGGTGCCGTCCCCCCGGAGCATCTTTGCGCCGAACCGCGAGCCCCGGCGCTGGCACCACCCTTGCTGCCTCAACTGGGGGAGGTTCGCTATGAGCCGGGTGGTCATTCTGGGTGCCGGCGTGGCGGGACACACGGCCGCGAGCTTCATGCGGCGCTGGCTACCGGCGCGCGATGAAGTGGTGGTCGTGTCACCAAATGCCCTCTACAACTGGATCCCCTCCAATATCTGGGTGGGCGTCGGGCTGATGACGCCCGCGGACGTCACCTTCCCTCTGGCGCCGCTCTACGAACGGCATGGCATTGTCTTCAAGCAGGCGCGGGCCCTGGAACTCCATCCTGAAGGGAAGATCGGTGATCCGGCGCCGTTCGTCGTCATCGAATCCACACGGTCCGAGTCGGCGGGCGTGCGGGAAGAGATCCGGTACGATTTCCTGATCAACGCCACGGGTCCCAAGCTCAACTTCGGGGCCACGCCCGGCTTGGGCCCTGACGGCCACAGCCTGTCAGTGTGCACTGAAACGCACGCGGCCGAAACGGCCAGACGACTGAATGAGCTGGTCGAACGGATGACGCGGGGTGAGCGCGCACGCTTCCTCGTCGGCACCGGTCACGGCGCCTGCACCTGCGAAGGCGCGGCGTTCGAGTATGTCGTGAACCTGGAGTTCGAGCTGCGCAGGCGGGGTGTTCGCGATCGCGCCGACATCTGGTGGCTTTCCAACGAGTACGAACTGGGCGACTTCGGGATGGGGGGACTGCACCTGCGGCAGGGCGGCTTCGTCACCCCGAGCAAGGTCTTCACCGAGTCGCTGTTCGCGGAACGCGGCATCCACTGGATCACCCGTGCGCACGTCCGTCAGGTAGACGCGAACATGGCGCACTACGAGACGCTCGACGGCGCGGAGCGGACGTTTGCGTTCGATTTCGCGATGCTGCTGCCACCGTTTTCCGGCGTCGGCCTCAAGGCCTTCGACCAGCAGGGCGCGGACATCACGGCGCGTGTCTTCCAGCCGAATGGCTTCATGAAAGCCGATGCCGACTATACGCCCAGGCCCTTCGAATCGTGGTCCCCGAAGGACTGGCCGCGCACCTATCAATCCCCGGCGTACCAGAACCTCTTCTCGGCAGGGATTGCCTTCGCCCCTCCGCATGCCATCTCGCGGCCCCGCCAGACACCCAAGGGCTCGCCGATCGCGCCGGCCCCTCCGCGGACCGGCATGCCGTCGGCCACGATTGGCAAGACTGTGGCGCGCAGCATCGTCGAC
This sequence comes from uncultured Acidobacteriota bacterium, assembly GCA_963721715.1. Classification (GTDB taxonomy): domain Bacteria; phylum Acidobacteriota; class Vicinamibacteria; order Vicinamibacterales; family UBA2999; genus VFZN01. The sequence goes on from CAVRKI010000003.1 coordinate 85,868, forward strand.
ATGATCGGTGGCGCGCCGGCTCCCACGCGTGAGGCATCGATGGCGAAAATGGGCGCGGCGTGCGTGGCGTCCGGGGGCGCGGACATGTGGACCGGCACCGCCGCCTCAATCACTGTGTTCCCGATCGTGCCCGATTTCGAACGCTATCCCGAATACGGCCGGGACCTCGGCGGCACGTTCGGCGAGATTGGTCTCGCCGGACACTGGATCAAGATGCTGCTGCATCACGCCTTCCTCTACAAGGCCCAGCTCAGGCCCGGCTGGCACCTGATTCCGGAGTGACTGCCATGACCGCGCCAGACACAACCCCTGTCGAAGACCAGTCATCCTCGGCACCGGTGCCGACGCCGATGACGCGACGCCTGCGCACCTTCGTGCCCTGGCAACTCGTGCGGTTCGTCGTCATCAACGTGCGCATGCTGCGCCTGCTCTGGCGTGGCCATCATCAGTGAAGGAATCGTGCGGTGCTAGAAGTCGTGGCGGAGACCGAAGCGGACGATGCGGGGATCGAGAATCCCGAGCACGCGCCCGTAGTTGGTGGTGCCGGTCGTGGTCGCGAAGTTGACCACGGTGCCGTTGTTCATGAGGTTGAACACATCGACCATGCCCGTCAGCCGACCGAACCGGCCGAAGGTGAAGCTCTTGTCGGCGCGGAAGTCGAGGATCGAGACGGTCGGCGCGCGGTTGGCACTGCGGCTGAATCGCGGCTCGGGTGACGGCCAGGTGCGGCGTTCGCAACGCGAGCACCGAATCGCTCACGATGAACCGGCGACAACGCCGACTGGGTCGTACCGTCTTCTCCAGCGTGGAGTAGCATAGCCGCATTGCGTGCGTGCTGGAACCAGGAGGTGAGTGGTCATGCCCGATGTCCCTCTGAGCTCTCCGATTCTGCGGCTCGAGTCCTCACTCCCCAAGAAAGAGCTCGCGAAGATCCGCGACAACTTCTCCGCCGTCGTCCTCCACGGCAGCCACCTGTGGCTGGGTGGTGACGAGGGTACATCCATCGATCGGATGACCCGGAACGCCGATGGCGATTTCGGCAGTCACACCCGCTTCGACCTGGCACCGCTTCTGGATCTGCCTGGCGGCGGCGAGGAGATCGACATCGAAGGGCTGGATGTCGACGGCGGGTATCTATGGCTGATCGGTTCTCACAGCCTGAAGCGGAAGAAGGCGGAGGCCGACAAGACGGTTCTGGAGAACATCAAGCGGCTGGCGAATGTCAGCGTGGATGGCAATCGCTTCACGCTCGCCAGAGTGCCGCTGGACTCGAGCGGCCGTCCCGTGCAGAAGCAGGGCAGCTTGGCCGTGGCGCGCCTGCAAGGGGATGCTCGCGGCAACCTCCTGACCCAGGCGCTGAAGAAGGACGACCACATCGGCCCGTTCGTGCCGCGGGTGTTGCCCGACGGCACCGTCGATGGGATTCCGAGCAAGGACAATGGGCTCGACGTCGAGGGGTTGGCGGTGTCCGGGAATCGTGTGTTCCTTGGTCTCCGGGGACCGGTGTTGCGGGGCTGGACCGTGATCATCGAACTCGAGGTGACCGACGGGGCGAGCGGCGTGCTCATGCTGGACGCCCTCGGCTCGGCCGGTGTCAGATTCCGGCGACACTTCCTGCAACTCGAGGGCCTTGGGGTCCGCGATCTCGTCATCCGCGGAAAGGATCTCTTCGTGCTGGCGGGTCCGACGATGGACCTCGATGGGCCGGTGTTCATCTACCGCTGGCGCAACGCGCTGGAGCAGGCCGCGGACTCCCTGACGTTCGTGAAGGATCTGACCAGGGTGGTCGCGGTGCCATTTGGCATCGGCAAGGACCACGCCGAAGGCCTCACCCTGATTCCCGGCGATGACGTCGCCGGGATGGTGTGTTACGACTCGCCGGACCAGGCCCGCATCGTCGGCGGCAACGGAGAAGGCGTTCGTGCGGACGTCTTCAGCCTGAGCGTGTAGCGGCGATTGATGCGGGTGGTTCGACACACCTACCCCTGAGCGACTGCCTGGCGCCGTCACCGCGGTGAGGTCGCCCCGGACGCGCGAAGATCCAGCGGTCGTCCAGCGTCCGGCGCCAGGCTGACGTCGAGAATGGCCGCCAGGGTCGGTGCGATCTGCGTCATCTTGATCACGCCGACGCTGCCCCTGCGCTCAACCGCGGGCCCGGCCATGATCATCGATGAATGCAGGGCAAGGCGATCTGGCGCGAACCCATGTCCGCCCTTGCTGGTCGCCGGCTTCACCAGCACGTCGTGTCCCGCGCCGGAGTAGAAGCCGTCCACCACGTCGAGCCCGAACGCCGCGTCGGGGTGCGACCCGCGCGCCGCCAGCTGCTCGGCGCTCCAGACTTCGCGGATGCCGTTCGCGGGGTTCTGCCTCAGTTCGGCCAGGAGCGCGGCCACGCGGGGACGATCGGCCGGGTCTTTCACGAACACATACCCGGAGCCGCCGCTGGAGTGGTAGTAGGCCTGCCAATCCGTGACGACGCCGCGCTCGTTCACGGTGATCAGCCCCGCCTGCTTGAGCGCGGCATTGGGCTGGACCATCTGCCGCACGGCCAGGAAGCCGTGGTCCGACACCACCGCAATGGTGGTGCGGTCGGCGCGTCCGGCGGCGCGCACCGACGCCACGATCTCTCCGACATGGGCATCCACCCGCGCGAGTGTCGCGAGCGCCTCCGGCGAGCCGGGGCCGAACGTGTGCTGCGCCCCGTCGAGTTCGATGAGGTGCAGCAGGAACACGTGCGGGTCGTAGGTCTCGAGGATGAAGGTGCTGAGGTCGGTGCGGTCGCGGTCATTCTGCGGCCAGGAGAACTGTTTCCCGCGCGCGATCTCGGCGGCCTCGATCAGGCCGCGAGGCCTGGAGAGGACGCGCAGCATCGACACGCTCTCCTCGTGCTTCGTGCCGATGTACTCCGGCGCGAGGTAGTCGAGATCCATGCCGATGGTCACCGGCCAGGTGACGGCACCGGCTCGCAGGCCGCGGGCTCGGGCCGCCATCGGCAGCGTCGGCACTTTGATGGCGTCGGCATACCAGTACCAGGCCCCGTTCGACCGGCCTTCGGGGTCGAAGATCTGGTTGTCGTAGATGCCGTGTCGCGCCGGTTCGACGCCGGTAATCAGCGTGGTGTGCGAGGGGTAGGTCACCGTGGGCAGCACGCCCACCACACCCTCCGACCACACACCGTTCGCCGCCAGCGCGCGCAGGTTCGGGGTTTGCGCCTCGGTCGCGCGGTCCAGGTAACTCGATGGCATCAGGCCGTCGATGGAGATGAGAATGACCCGGGCCGCGTCCTCGACGGCGACGCCGGCGGGCGGCATGGAGAGGATGGCGCCCGTGATCAACAGCAGTGCGGAGATGGTTCGGAACATGACAGGTGCCTTCCTAGAAGCTGAAACGGGCGGCCAATTGGAACTGCCGTGCGGTCTCGGCCGCGGTCGGCGTGTTGAAGTTGGTGTTGGCGGCGCTGTTCGGTCCCCAGGTCCGATTCACGTTCGTGGGGTTGAGGCGGTTGGTGAGGTTGAAGCCCTCGGCGATCAGCTCCAGCCGGCGGCCGGAACCGAGTTCGAGCGACCGATCGAGGCGAAGGTCGAGCGAGACGTAGGCGGGCAGTTCGAAGCTGTTGTAGCCCTGCCCGGCCGGACGATCGTTGAACACCGTATCGCCGTTGCCGTCCTGGCCGGTCGTGGCGTTGAAGCGGAAGCCGTCGGAGGCGATGACGCGGGTCGACATCTGCCAGCCGTGGAACAGCCCGCGGGTCCAGCCCTCAAGGCCGCTCGTCGGCGGCTGCCAGACGGCGGTGGCCGAGAAGCGGTTCTGCATGTCGAAGTCCGACGGCCCCTGGTCCACGCCGGGGTCCAGGGGATCGGATGGCGAGGTGAACACGCCGAAGCCGGTGAAGTCGTTGACGAACGCCGTTCCGTCGGTGCGCGACGCGTGATACGACAGCTGGAAACTGTTGCCGGCCGAGAGGCGCTTGGTCAGCACCGCCACCAGACCGTCGTACCGCTGCTCGCCGACGGAGCTGGACACGAAGATGTTGCCGAACCGCGGGTCCGGGCGGTTCGCCGTCGACCACAGACGCCGCCCGTCCGCCGTCGTGCCGACCAGGGCGAGGTTCTCGTTCAGGGCCAGCGGCAGATTCGCCGCCGAGTTGCCCTGATAGGTGATCGAGAGCGCCAGGTTGCGCGCCAGTTCCTGCTCCCAGGTGGCGAACCACGTCGTCACCCGGATGTCCTCGAAGTCCTCATCGAGGACGCGCACGTCCGACACGACCGAGACACCAGTGGGTGGCGCCACCTTCCCGCGCGAGAACGCCGGCGCGCCGGGAGTGGTCGGCGTCACGTTGACATTGACCACGTCCACCCCGTTGCCGCGCAGGAAGGTGTTGTAGGTCTGAGCGACGACCACGTTGTAGTAGACGCCGGCCCCGGCTCGGAGCACCGTCCGGCCCTGACCCGTGGGGTCGAAGGCCAGACCCACTCGCGGCGCGACGTTGTTCGCGTCCGACGCGAACACGCCGGTCTGTGGCAGCGCCGGATTCAGGTTCGCATCGGGGCGCCCGAAGTGCTCGTAACGCAGGCCCACGTTCAGCTTCAGCCGATCGCCCAGACGCACATCGTCCTGGATGAAGTAGCCCTGGTTGAAGGTGGCGGCCTCGAAGTACTCGGCGCCGATCGACTGGGTGAAGCGGGAGTAGGAGTAGGGCCGGCCGGTGGCCGGGTCGACCGTCCCCTGTTCGGTGAACAGGAACTGGTCGAGCGGCGTGACCGCCCCGCGGATACCCGCGACGGCGGCCAGCCCCCCGAAGGCGAAGGAGCCGTTGATGTTGGTGGTGCGCTCGCGAAAGCTGACGGGCAGCAGGTCGATGCCGGCCTTCACGACGTGACGCCCGGTGGTCCACGTCAGGTTGTCGATGAAGTGAATGCCGCGCTCGTTGGTGATGCGGGTGCCATTGGCGTTACCGTTGAAACTGGCCACGCCGCTGATGTTGATATTGGGCGCGTCGGGGTCGGCCGAGACGCCGTTCGAGATGCCGCGTGCGGCATAGAGGAAGCGCGCCTCGTTGACCAGGGTCGGACGCAGCACGGACACGAGCTGTGCGGTGTACGAATACGGGTCTTCGTCGAAGCGCGCCAGCACCTCGCGCGACACCTGGCCGCTGCCGAGCGGTGACTCACGGTCGTAGTAGTAGTTGAACCGGAACGACAGGCGGTGGCTCGGGGTGAGCTGCGTGTCGTTGCGGGCCGTCAGCGTGTGCGCACGGAAGGTGGAGATCTGCGCGCCAATGCTGTCAGCGGGTATCCCCAGCACCGCGGCGTCCTCGGGGGTGATGGTCAGCACCTGCGGCAGGTCCTGCGACCAGCGCTCGTAGCTCAGGAAATAGAACGACTTGCCGCGCACGATGGGCCCGCCAACGGTGCCGCCGTAGTTATAGCGCTCGAACTCCGGGGTCGGCGCGGTCGGGGCCAGCAGGAACGGACGGGCGCTCAGCCAGTCCTGCCGCGTGAACAGGTAGGCCGAGCCGTGCAGCGCGTTGCTGCCCGATCGCGTGAAGGCGTTCTGCAGTCCGCCCGCCACCCGCCCGAATTCAGCGGAGAAGTTGGTGACGGTCTGGAACTCCTGCACCGCCTCCTGGCTGATCACCAGGTTGCGGGCGCCGCCCTGGAGATTGTTCGAGACGCCATCGACGTTCATCTGCCGCAGGCCGAGGCCGCCGTAGACGGTGCTCGGCGTGCCCGTGCCCGAACCCCCGCTCGAGATCGGCGGGGCATTCACGCCCGGTTGCAGGACGAAGAAGTCGAGGATGCTCCGGCCAATCGTCGGCACCGAGCGAACGGTGAGCTCGTCGTAGGTGTTGCTCTGGACCGTGCGGCCCACCTCCACTGTCGGTGACGCGGCGGTGACCTGCACGCTTTCCGAGAACGCGGTGGTGGACATCTCGAACTCGACGGTGAGCACTCCCCCGGCCCTCAGCACCAGGGCGTCGCGGCTCATGGTCGCGAGCTGCGGCGCCTCGACGAACACCACGTACTCACCGGGCGGCATGAGCGGCATGCCGTAACGTCCGGAGGCGTCGCTCAGCACCGACCGTTCGTATCCGGTGGCGGCGTTGAAGGCGCGGATGGTGGCGCCGCTCACCGGCGTGGCGCTCGACTGCTGTCGAACGAACCCTTCGATGATGCCGTCGATGGCTTGTCCCTGGGCGAACAGCGGTGCGGCCGAGACCAGAAGGGTCAGCAGGCTGGGCAAGAGGACGCGGACCGTGACGAATTGCATGATGCCTCCAGAAGGGTCGCAACTGCTGCGACCGCTCCATTGAGCGCCATGCGCGTGTCGAGGCCGTCTCGAAGTGGAGTCAGCCGTGTGACTCAGGCAGAATTTGCACTGACGTCACAGAGGTAACGCCAGAACCGCCGGCTCAGAGGGATGTTCAGTGAAGGGGCGTCTGCACGCGTGTGCTGAGCGCCGGGGTGTCGGCCAGAAGCCTGCGAATGCGCGCGGCACTGGTGCGGTCGAGTTCGAATCCTCCCCAACGAAGGTCGGCGAACTCCGTTACCGGGATCTGCGCACGCATGAGCCCCTGGCGGGCATGAAGGTTACCGAGCAATTGGTGACCGAGCTCGTGCGAAACCGCGCGGCCGAGAACCACGCCCAAGCGGTGGTCGGCCCGCGTGCCTGGCTCCTCGGGAGTGCCGCTGGCCTCGATCGCCCGGCGGGCGGCCCACATCGAGACCAGGGCGAGCGAACTCCCGGAGTCCGTGGCTCGCAGTTCGCCGATCGGCCAGGTGTGACCATCGCGAGCCGCGGCGGCCACGGGCCACGACACCACGACGACGCGGGCGCTTCTTCCTCCAGCGAGATCCACGTCTCCCGCGGCGAGCCAGCGCACGGTGATGCCCTCTCGACACCAGATCGCCTCGACCTCACGCATCAGGCTGCGCTTCGCCAACACCGGCAAGGTGGCGGCCGCCGCCAGCCGCACCCCGAGCGTGAGGCTCGGGACCGAGTCCGGCTGTTTCGGCGCCCGGCAGGACTCGGTGGCGGCCACCGCCCCGACGACCGGCACCAGCGTGACGTAGGCAACCAAGGCGCAGGTGAGGAGAACTCTCACCGCGCCGTTGTCGCACGAACGTCACGAATGTGTCAACGGCGTGACGCAGCCCGCCGGCACCATGCTGGCGTCTTGCTGTCCTGCCGCCGCAACGACAACGGTGGCTGAGCCGGGCGCCTCCGCGACCACCTCGCGCTGCGCTGCGGCGAACACGGTTCAAGGCGAGGCGCGCCGGTCGCCGTGAACGAGGGTCAGCCAGCAGCAGGCTGGTGCTCGCTTCAGTTCTGCGTCGGCCCCGTGTGGCTGGACGTCGCCTGCCCGAACAACTCGCCGAAGAAGTCGCCGGGATTCCAGGCAGGCCGGACGGTCTCCTGGGCCACCTGCCAGCCGGTCAGGAAGTTGAGCCGCGCGTGCGCGGCGCCGGCCTCGAAGTCGAACGGCTGCGACATGTCGTCGTTGGGCTTGTGGTAGACGTCACGGCGGTACGCGGCGTTGATGGCCGAGCCATCCCGCGCTGGATCCCCGGTCTGGAATCCACTCTTGATGAACAGCGACGGGACGCCCTGGCGGACGAAGGAGAAGTGATCGCTGCGAATGAACAGGACCTGTTCCGGGATCGGATCCGTCGCGATCGCGATCCCCAGGCGCTCGGCGGCGCGCGTGACGGGCGCCGACAGCGTCGAGTGCTGTGCGCCGTACGGCACGATGTCGAGCAGCGGGTGGAACAGGAACGGCATGTCGAGCGTGAGGTCGGCGACGATCCCGTCGCCGGGCACCGTCGGGTGGCGTGCGAAGTAATCCGAGCCCAGGAGCCCCCGCTCCTCGGCGGTGACGAACAGGAACAGGATGGAGCGGCGGGGCCGCGTCGGCAGGGCCGAATAGGCGCGCGCCACCTCGAGCACGATCGCGACGCCCGAGGCGTTGTCGTGCGCGCCGTTGTAGATGTCGTCGCCGTTCATCGCCACGCCGCGTCCGAAGTGATCCACGTGGGCCACGTAGACGACGTGCTCGTTCTTGAGGGCGGGGTCGCTCCCCTCGAGGCGCGCGACGAGGTTGGCGCTGTCGACGTCCTTGTGGGTGGAGCGGGTCACGAGCGACACCCTGGTCGCCAGCGCGAACGCCTGCGGCGTGCTCTTCGCCGCGGCCGCAAAGACCGCCGTCGGCGGCTGTGGCGCGCCAGCGAAGAGCGCCTCCACGCCGGAATGGTTGAGGGACGCCGACCCGCGCAGCGCCGGATCGCCGCGATTGGGGTTCCCCTGCGCATCGATCCAGGCATAGCCGCCCTGCTTCCCGGTCGCGACGCTCACATCCCAGCGGAAGCGCGGGTCGTCCGGCGACGTGAAGCTGATGGTGCCGATGGCGCCGCGCCGGACCGCCTCGGCGTCTTTCACCGCCCCCGACGAGTAATACGCGCGCTCGTTGCTCGGCAGCATCGCGGGCGCGCCGCTCAGGTACGCGACCACCGTGCCCTTCACGTCCACAGAGGCCCCGTAGTCGTCGTAGCCGAGCGCGGGAGCGCTGACGCCGTAGCCGACGAACACCACCGGCGCATCGTCGATGCGAACGTCGGCGCGCAGGGGATCCGCGCCGAGCAGGTAGTCCTTGCCGTAGACGAGGGTTCGCTGACCCGCCGACGAGCGCACACGCATGCTGCTCCCGTCCTCCACGACAACGCTGTTCCTGAGCGGCACCCGCTGACGGAAGCCGCCGGAGTCCCCGGCAGGGCGCGAGCCCGTAGGACTTGACCGCCGTCTCGACGTAGCGCAGCGCCTCTTCGTAGCCCGCGGTGCCCAGACCGCGCCCTTCGAGCGCGTCACCCGCCAGCACGCTCATGTGCTGCTTGATCTGACTGCCCTGGATCCCGTCGAGCGCGGCGGTCATCTCCGGACCGTCGAGCGTCGCGATGCCCGGCTTCGGCGAAGTTGGAGCGCCACTGCAGCCGCCGGCGAGCGCCGCCAAGAGAACCCCAAGCGCAGCCCGATGCCCGATATTGCAGATCATGTTCCGGTCCTCCTCCCACCGTGCGTGGCGGGACTGGGCCGGAAGGATATCAGCAGAACGCTGATCAGCCGTGCTTGATGGCGATCGTCTTGAGCACCGTGAAGCCGAGGAGCGCCTCGAAGCCCTTCTCGCGGCCATGGCCGCTCGACTTCACGCCGCCGAACGGCAGCTCCACACCGCCGCCGGCGCCGTAATTGTTGATGAAGACCTGTCCGCAGCGCAGTCGCCGCGCGACACGGAACTGCCGGGCGCCGTCGCGGGTCCAGATGCCCGCCACCAGCCCGTAGTCGGTGCCGTTGGCCAGGCGGATGGCCTCGTCCTCATCTTCGAACGGCATGGCGGCCAGCACCGGCCCGAAGATCTCGCGCTGCGCCAGGTCGCTCTCGTGCGGCACGTCGCGGAACAGCACCGCGGCCTGGTAGTAGCCGGCGCTCGCCGCGTCGGGATGCAGCGTCCCGCGCGCCATCACCGGAATCCGTGCCTCCTCGGCCCGCTGGATGAAGCCCTGGACCAGCTCGTACTGCTTCCTGTTCACGAGCGGCCCCATCTCGAGCTCGAGCGCGGGCGGCCCGGCGCGCAGCGCGCTGAACCGCTCGGCGAGCCGATCGAGCACCGTCTCGTAGACGCCGCGCTGCACCAGCAGCCGGCTGCCGGCCGAGCACGTCTGGCCGGCATTCTGGATGATGGCGTTGACGATCACCGGCAGCGGCGGCATCGAGGTCCGCATCGTCGAACACCAGCTGTGGTGACTTGCCGCCGAGCTCCAGGGTGACCGGGCAGTGCCGTCTCGCCGCCGCCTCGGCCACCAGCCGCCCGGTGACGGTGGAGCCGGTGAAGGAGATGTGATCGATGCCCGGATGGGCGGTGAGCGCGGCGCCGGCGTCGTGCCCATAGCCGGTGACGACGTTGAGCGTACCGGCGGGGAAGCCAATCTCCGCGGCGAGCTCGGCGAGGCGGAGGATCGACAGGCTGGCATCCTCGGCAGGCTTCACCACGCACGCGTTGCCGGCCGCGAGCGAGGCGCCGACGGTGCGCCCGAAGATCTGCATCGGGTAGTTCCACGGGATGATGTGCCCGGTGACGCCGTGCGGCTCGCGCAGGGTGAGCACCGTGTAGCCCGGCTCGTACGGCAGCGTCTCGCCGTGCAGCTTGTCGCAGGCGCCGCCGTAGTACTCGAAGTAGCGGGCCAGGGCGGTGGCGTCGACCCGCGCGGTCTTGAGCGACTTGCCGGTGTCACGCGCCTCGAGCTGCGCGAACTCCTCGTTGCGCTCGGTGACGGCGATCGCAAGACGCGCCATCAGACGGCCGCGCTGGGATGCGGGCAGGCGTCCCCACGGACCGTCGAACGTCTCACCGATGGCCGCGCGCGCGGCGGCCACCGCCCGCGCGATGTCGGCGGCAGTGCCCCGGGCCAGCGCGCCGACGATCTCGCCCGTGCTCGGGTCCACGACCGGGATGGTGTCGCCGCTGCTGCCAGGCTGCCAGCTGTTGTCGATGAAGTGATGCTTCTGCATGCGAGCCGCTCCCATCAACACAACGGCCGCCGGTGACCCGGCGGCCGTGTGCTCGCAACTGGCGATCCGTGACGCGGTGCTACTTCTTGCGGCGGTGGTAGGTCACGTGCGTGACGCCCGTGATCTTGCCTTCCTTGTCCAGGCGGATGTACTCGTTGCTGATCGTATTGTTGTCGTCCGACAGCGTGTTGATCACCACCTGGTAGACCAGGCCGTCCCGCTTGTTCAGAATACGGATGCTCTTCGCGTTGCCGTTGATGAGCTCAACAGCCGTCTCGGAGCCCGGCTGACCGGTGACGGGACGGAACTTGCCGTCGAACAGCGTCACATAGCTCCACTCGTCCCCGGGCTTGCTGGGGTTGCTCACGGTGAGCTTGCTGCCGCCCTTCTCGAAGGGCTCGTAGGTCATGACGTTGTTGGGGTTGGTCGAGTTGTCCCAGACCCCGAATCGCGCCTCGCCCTGGGCCCAGCTGGGGCTGGCCGAGAAGAGGGCGGCGGTGAAGACGGCAGTGCAAATCAGCAGATGTCGGTATCGCATCGATTCAATCCTTTTTGGAGCTTCGGCAGTCGGAAAATCCCCGTCAGCATACTCAATGCGGCGAGGTGCTGCAACGAGCGACCTTCCTTTGGGAATGCCACTCGAAGGACGCCCGGCCCAGCCATTTCGCGGGTTCGCTCTCAGCGGGACAGCTGCCCCTCCTTTCTGAAGAGCACGTAGTCCGTGTTCCGCATCTCGGCGAGCGCCTGTTCGTAGGACCGCCGCGACGCCGGAGACCGCGTGTCGCGGAGGTGGCCGGCGAGACTGCGCACGTGGAAGGCGTCCGGGCGCACGACGACGGTGCCCACGACGGCGACGGTGCCCGGCGGAATCGCGCCGGTGTAGTCGAGCGTGGCCGTCTCGTCCTGGCGGAGCCGCGTGTCGCCGAGCTCCGTCCACTGGCCGCGCTCGAAGGCGACCCGTCGCGCGATCAGCCGCTCCGCGACGACGGGGCCCGCTCCGTAGCGGTTCACCATTTCGATCCGCATCCAGACTTCCGGCACGATGTAGGTGGGAAAGGCATGGCCCGTGTTGGTGTTGGTCAGCGTCATCCGGCTCTCGATCCGGTCGCCCACCCGGCGGGCGTCGAAGGTCCACTGAACGCCGCCGCGGACGGTCTCCGGATCGTGAATGCCGCGGAACAGGTGCCGGCGGCCCGGCATGTGGCAGGTCTGACAGGTCTTGCCCTCGCGCGCCGCGCGTGAGGCGCGCCACTCCTCGACCGTGTTCTGCAGGAACGCCCCGTTGACCCGCGGCGCCCGGCCCTCGGCGAACTGATGGCAGCCGGCGCAGAAGTCCGCGCTCTCGAAGAAGTCCCTCGTGTTCACGGGCCCGTGAGGGGCCGGATACCGCGCGACGAGCGGCGCGATGGTCGTCGGCAGCGGCGGCGGGCCGAACTTCTGGCTCGCCCGCGAGTGACAGGCCGCACACCCGACGCCGTCCGCCGAGAGGTACGCGGTCGGTCCACTGGTCGCGAAGCGGCGTATGACAGGTCGCGCACATCCCGCTCAGTTCGGGCTGGTCGTTCATCTGCGCCCACACGCCCGGCCCCATGGCGATCGCATGACGCGCGCCCGACCAGTCGCCGAACTGCGCCGTGTGACAGGCGGCACACGACACGGACGACAGCTCGCCGCCCTGCGCGGGAATCGGCGTGGTCCAATACCCGCCCACCGTGGAGGTGTCGACCGCGGCGGCTGGCGGGACGGGCAGCGGCCGCTGCAGGGACCAGATGTAGGCCGCCAGATCCCACACGCGGCTCTCGATGCCCGGCTGATCCGCATAGCCGGGCATGGTCGTGCCGTTGAAGCCGGTCAGCACCGAGCGCACCAGGCCGACGTCGTCGCGGCCTCCCTTGAACGTCCACGGGCGCGTGAGGTCGGTCGCGATCTCGGGCCGGCCGCGCGCATCGCGCAGTTCCTTCGCGCGTGGGCCGTTGCCCTCTCCCGACGGTCCGTGGCAGGCGGCACATCCCGATGCGCGGTAGACCTGTTCGCCGCGGCGCGCGTCGCCCTGGACGCGGGGCGGCAGCACGACGTCGGGTGGCGCCTGTTCGCGCTGCCAGCGCGGCGAGAAGGCCTTGACTCGCGCGACGAGGCGGTCGACGTCTCCGCCGGTCAGGAAGGAGAACGACGGCATCGCGCCGTCACCGCCGGCGCCACGCCGGATCACCGCGGTCAGGTCGGCATCGCTCGGCAGCGCGCCGGCCGGCGTCGAGCGCACCTTGAACTGCGCGCGCGTGAGGTCCGCCGGCGACACGCGGCAGAACGGCGCGGCGATCCCATCACCGCGCCCCTCGGGCCCGTGGCAGACCGCGCAGAAGGTCGAGTAGAGCTCCTCGCCGGTCGCCGCGGCGGTGGTGGCAGGTGCTGGAGGCGCCGTCGTGTCCCTGCACGACACGGCGGCCAGTGCCGTCGCGGCCAGCAGCGCCACGACGCGAGCGGCGCTCATGCGTCAACCTCTCTCCAACCGCCGCTGGCGCGATTGCGGCACGCGCGCGCGGAGGGCGACGCTGCGTGTTCAGCCGGCCGGACCTCGGACCTCCTGGTCAGCAGGACCCGATACCAGCCGGGCGCACGCGCCGGACTACTTCACCGAGTACTTGGTGAACGCGCCGCCCGCCTGGGTCAGCGAGTTCGGCCCTTCCGCGGCGTAGACGTTGCCGTCCGCGTCCACCGCGACGCCTTCGCCCGCCGTGCCCTGGTAGACGCGGTCCTCACGCTCGAAGGGCGGGATGAACGCGGTGATGCGGTCCTCGTCGAGCGGACCGATGCGCACGCCGTTGCGCCAGTTCGGGTGGTTCAACGGGCCCGACTCCGAGTCGATCGCGTAGAGCAGGTTGCCCTTGATGAAGAACCCGCTGATGCGGCCGTACATGTAGCGCGACTCGAGGTACTTGCCGTCCTGGTCGAAGATCTCGAGCCGGTGGTTGCCGCGGTCCGCGACCCAGAGCCGGCCCTTCGCGTCGAACATCAGCGCGTGCGGCGTGCGGAACTCGCCGTGGCGCACGCCGATCTGTCCCCCACGACTTGACGAACTTGCCGTCCGGCGTGAACTTGCTGATGCGGGCCGTCGCGCCGCGCTTGAGACCCTCGGCGACGGCGGCGTCGGTGGTCATGCCCTGGCCGTCGTGGCCGTCGGACACGTAGATGCTGCCGTCGGGCCCGACGACGACGTCGTTGGGCTGGTTGAACTGGCCGTCGGCGTTGCCCGGCTTGCCGGCGATGCCGAGGCTCAGCAGCTTCTCGCCCTTCGGGCTGAACTTGTGGACCTGATGGCCCTTGGTGCCTTCCTTGTTGCCGGCGAAGTCGGCAATCCACACGTTGCCGTCCTTGTCGACGTGGATGCCGTGCGGCGTCACCATGATGCCCTTGCCGATGTTGGCGAGCACCGCGCCGGTGTTGCGGTCGAACTTGAAGACCGGATCGACCGGGGTTGTTGTCGCAATCGACGGGACCGCCGCCGGCCGTGCCCGCGCCGCAGCGCTCGTAGGCCCAGATGTGGCCGTCCTTCGGATCGATGTCGATGCCGGCCGACGTGCCCCACTTCCGGCCCGCCGGCAGCTGGCCCCAGTTCCGGGTCACCTTCGGCGCCGGGTTCGGCAGCCCTCGCCCGTGATGGGGTTGGCCACGGTCGTGGCTCTGGCCGCTTGCGCCGACACTGACGTGTTCGCGCCAGCGCCGGCGATCCAGGCAGCCAGCAGGAATGCGGCGCAGGCGCCGAAGGCGGGGAACAGGATACGCGGCTTGAACATGGCACCTCCTCGGGAGTCGATCCGGTGGCAGAGCGAAGCACGGGGCCGCCACAAGCGACGGCGGACGTCATGAACGTGCCATGACCGGGGGATTATCGCCCAGTTCACCTGCGGCTTGCGGGAAAGACGCGGATGGTTGGTAGAGTGTCCCAATGCCAGCGCTGGACGGACTGAAAGTCATCGACCTCACCCGGGTGCTCGCCGGGCCCTTCTGCACGATGCTGCTCGGCGACATGGGCGCCGACGTCATCAAGATCGAAGAGCCCGAACTGGGCGACGACACGCGGGGGTGGGCGCCGTTCGTCGACGGCGTGAGCAGCTACTTCCTCGGCGTCAATCGCAACAAGCGCAGCGTGGCGCTGGATCTGAAATCGCCCGCCGGCGTCGAGGTGCTGACGCGCCTCGTCCGCGAGGCCGACGTGCTGGTCGAGAATCTGCGGCCGGGCACACTGGCGCGCATCGGGTTCGGCTACGAACGCCTCGCGACCCTCAATCCACGGCTGATCTACGCCTCGGTCACCGGCTACGGCCACACCGGACCGCGTCGTGATGAGGCGGGGTACGATCCGGTGATGCAGGCCGAAGCCGGGGTGATGGACATCACCGGGCCGGCCGACGGCGAGCCGTCGCGAGTGGGCGTGGCGGTCACCGATTTCCTTGCCGGGCAGTTCATGTTCTCGGGCATCCTCCTGGCGCTCCGCGATCGGGATCGGACCGGCCGTGGCCAGGCCGTCGACATCGCGCTGTTCGACGCGATTCTCGCGGCGATGACGCTGCCGGCCGGCATCGCCTTCGCCACCGGCCGGTCGCCGACACGCATGGGCAACCGCCATCCGTCGATCGCGCCGTACGAGACCTTCCGCGCCAAGGACGGACTGGTCATGGTGTGCGCCGGCAATCCGAAGCTGTGGCGGCAGTTCTGTCAGGCGATCGAAAGGCCGGACCTTCCCGACGAC
Source organism: uncultured Acidobacteriota bacterium (assembly GCA_963721715.1). Taxonomy (GTDB): domain Bacteria; phylum Acidobacteriota; class Vicinamibacteria; order Vicinamibacterales; family UBA2999; genus VFZN01. Next base: position 101,175 of record CAVRKI010000003.1, read on the forward strand.
CCGCGATTCGTCGACAACAACGGGCGGTTGCACCATCGCGATGCACTGGTCGGGATCATCGAGAGTTGCGTCGCGTCGCTGACCGTCGTCGAGTTCGTGGCCCGCCTCACGCGCCACGGCGTGCCGTGTGGCAGGGTGCGGTCGATCGGCGAGGCGCTGGCGGATCCCCAGGTGGAGGCGCGACAGATGCTCGTCAGGATGACGCATCCCGTCGTCGGCGAGATCCAGACCATCGGCAACCCGATGGCGCTGTCGGCCTCGCCGCCAGTCTATCGACGGCCGCCGCCATCGCTCGGTGAGCACACGAGCGAAGTGCTGCTCGAGCTCGGTTACGGCGAGCCCGAGCTCGCCCGCCTCGACCCGCGCGCCCGGGGCGGACTCGGGTAGGATGCCAGCGCATGAGGCTGGTCCCATTTCTCGTTGCCGTCCTCGTCACGCTGTCCGCCCCGGTTCCCGCTCGCGCTCAAGACGAGGGGCCGGCCGCCGGCACGCCTCGCCGGACCGACGGCCCATGGTTCGGCATCCCGTTGCCGCCCGCGCTCGATGCGGCACCGGCGGTGGTGGTGGGCACTCGATTGCCTCGGCCAGTGACGCTCGCCGCGGATCCACGATCGCCCGAACTCGCGACCGCCGCCCTGATGCGCGACCTCACGACCATCGTCGGGTTTTCAAAGGCGAGCCGCGCCGAGCGCGAGATCGGCAGCGGACAGATCTGGGGCCGCATCGCCGGCCTGCCCTCGGCCGATCGCGCCGTCGACTGGGCGGCCGAGCAGTTGCGGAAGGCCGGCATCGTTGATGTGCGCGTGCAGGCGATTCAGCAGGAGCCACGCGCGGGTTTGTGGCTGCCGCAGTCGTGGGAAGTGAAGCTGCTCGGCGACCAGGGATTCGGCGCGGGGTCCGCTGATGTCGTCCTGCATTCGGCCATTCCCGTCGTGCCGTCCGAGATCACTGGCGGAACGCTGACCGCACCGCTCGTGTATATCGGCAGCGGCGGACCGGCGGTACTCGATCGAATCGACGTCGCCGGCAAGATCGCGGTGCAGCTGACCGTGCCGCAAGGGCACATGCTGTTCGAACGCGGCGCCGTCACCTCGCAGGCCCAGGAACTGTTCAGGCGCGGGGCCGTGGCCGTACTCACGCTGCTGCGCCTGCCCGGCAACGAGCGGGGGCGCGACTTCTCGAACTGCGGCGGCCCCTGCTTCAACATCGGCGGCCGCGATGGCTGGTTCGTGGAGTCGGTGCTGAACGAAGCCGCGCGCCGCAAGACCAGTGCACCGGTCCGAGCGCAACTGACGCTCCGGTCCGAAACCCGTCGCAATCTCGTCGCTCACAATGCCGTGGCCGTGGTTCCGGGACGGCGGACCGACGAGACGCTGCTCATCAACGCACACGCCGACGCCTGGTTCGACGGCGCCGGCGACAACGCCGATGGCCTGGCCGTGATGCTGGGCCTGGCGCGCCATTTCGCCCGGCCGGAACATCGTCCCGAGCGGTCCCTGGTGTTCATCGTCAGTGCCGGACACCACACACCGGGTATCAACGGCCCGCGGGCCTTCATCGCCGCCAACCCCGAGCTCGCCGCGGCCGCCATGTTGATGCTGAACATCGAGCACGTGGCCCAGCGCAACTTCTCCCCGGCGCGAACAACGTTCGACGATGGTTACCGGCAGGCGATTGCCGACTCCGGCGAGGCGCCCACCTATGCCGGCGTCTCGACCAGGGCGCCGTTCGTGGACGCACTGCTCCAGAAGGGCGTCACTGAATACGGCGTGAACTTCGTCTCGGCGACATCAGATATGGGGAGTGGAGAGACCGGAGGCTTCACCGCGCTGAAGGCGGCCCGGGTGACGGTGATGCAGGCGCCCCCGCTTTATCACACGACCGGCGAGGTGCTCGACGTGATCTCGGCGCCCGGCCTGGAGCGCGTGGCCCGCTTCCTGGCGCACTTCATCAGAGACACGGCGGCGGCATCGCCGGACCAGCTCGGGAAACAGCCTTGAGGTCGCGCCCGCCGGCCACGACTGGGGGTTTCAACCACCGCTCAGCGGCACACCATGTCGCCGTCGTCGATGGCTCGTCCGATCAGCGCGCCGGAGCCGGCACCTATGATCGTCCCGATCGTCTTCCATCCGCCGGGGGCGATGATGTTGCCGAGTACGCCACCAGCCATGCCGCCGACGATCATGCCGGTGGTGCCCGGTTCATGGCGCGGCCGCGGTAGCGGTTGCTGTCGCCCCGATAGGAGCGCGCGGCCTCCCGGCGACGGTCGCGCGCGTCCGGACCGTACTCACCGGGTGACCACCCGCAGCTGAGTTGGCGCGACGGCCTCGGCGACTGTGGCAGCATGGACGGGTGCATCGCGTCGCGGTGACCCTCGCTCTCCTGTCGGCGCTGTGGCCCATCGCTCTTCCCGCCGCTCGCGGGAGCGAGCCTGGTCGGGCCGCGTGGGACGGGCCGCGCATCGTGGTGGAGGCCCTCGCCGACCGCTTTGGTCCGACCGAGCGTGAGCCTGACTTCGATGCGCTGCGGCCGAAGCTGGCTCGATCCGGGCTCGTTCCTTCGCCGATCTTCGACGATGCGACGGCGTGGACGAGCCGGGGCGACAACTGGCGTAGGGTCGAGCTCGCCGGGTATCCCTCGCGAGGGGTGTACCACATCGGCATGCGCGCAGAGGCGCCCACGCCTGCAGTCCCGGGGCAGTACCGCGGCCGCATCCGGCTCCAGCGGCTGGCCGCGGGACGCTTCGAGTGGACGGTGGGTGACGAACTGTCAATCGGCCAGGCGCGGCCGTCCGACCTCGCGGCCGCGCTCGACACGGTCCTCCGCGTCGCCGAGCGCTCGACCGAGGCATCGGCCCGCGCCGCGATAGCACAGGCCCTCCCTCGCGCCGCAGCGCAGTTCGGGCACCTTCTCCGCCTCGAGACGCTGACGCTGCAGCCGGATGCCCACGGCGCGATGTCCGTGCGCCTCGTGGTGCGGCTGACCCCCACCGGCATCGGCGGCTTCGCCCCTCGCTACGCCGCTTTCCTCGAGAGATATGCGAGGCCGATGCGCGTCTCTCTCGTCGTCGCCGACCCTGAAGGCATCACGTGGTGGACGCTCGAGGCCGCCGACGGCCTGTGGACGGTCCGCCTTCGGGTCCGGGACGGGAGCCTGGTTCCCCTGGAAGGGCCCGCCGACCGTCGCCTGCCGGGGCGTCTTCGTGCCACGGCCGACCTCTCAACGCGAATCGGCCGGTTCCAGGTGGGGGCACAACGCATCGCCGCCGACGTGGCGCTCACGCGAACGCCGGTCGAAAAGGGCTTCTCGGCCAGGTTTCTGGAGGAGCCGGACTGGCAGTTGCCGTTCCTCGTGGAGACGTTCCTCGACAGCCCCCTTCGTTACCCGTTCGAAACGCCAGGTTCGGATTTCGAACTGACGGCCCGTGAAGCACCGGGCAGTAACCTGCTCGTACGACGGTATCGCGGCCGCGTGCGCGAGACCTGGATCCTCCGCTGGCTGGGCGGCAAGGTGGACGGCGCGGTCGGGGACTTCCGGCGCGGCGCGGAGCGGGAGGCGGACCTGTACCACCGTGCGTGCCTGCTGGCCCTGCGGGACGACCTCGCATCGCTCGACGCCTCCAGGTAAGGCCCTCTACTCCGACCGCTGAGCTCGTCGAATGGGTCCGCCGCCGGCGGTCTTGAAATCGCATGTAGGATTGGCGGCACGAGGATTTCCGATGTCACCCACCCGCCACGATCGCCGACAGTTCATCAGCGCGACCAGCGCCGCCCTTGCCGCCATCGCGGGCGCGCCTGAACTGGCCGCCAGTGCCCAGGCTTCGGCGTCGGCCGCGGCACAGACGGCCGGTGCCGGTGGGTCCGATCCGGACCTCATCGTCATCAACGCGAAGGTCTACACGATGGACGCGCGCACGCCCCGCGCGGAAGCGTTTGCGGTCTCCGCCGGGCGCTTCACGGCCGTCGGCTCGACCAGCGAGGTGAAGGGCCTGGCAGGCAAGAACACGCAAATCTTCGACGCCAAGGGGATGACGGTGGTGCCGGGCTTCATCGACTGCCACAACCACGCGGGCGGGGAAGTGCTGCTGAACGAGGTGCTCGTCGGCAATCCCTTCGAGGTGGAGTTCGTCAGCATCCGCAGCATCATCGGCAAGCTCCGGGACCGGGCGCAGCAGACGCCGGCGGGCGGCTGGGTGGAAGGCTTCTTCTTCGACGACACCAAGCTCAGCGACAAGCGGGCCCTCAACATCCACGATCTCGACGAGGTCTCGACCGAGCACCCGGTGATCGTCCGCCATCGCGGCGGGCACACCTACTTCTACAACAGCAAGGCCTTCGCCATGGCTGGCATCACCAGGGACACGCCCAACCCGATGGGCGGCACCTACGACAAGGACGAGAACGGCCAGCTGACCGGCAGGGTCACCGACCTCGCGTCGGCGCCGTTCAGCAAGGTCGGCGAGCGGCGCACCTACACGCCGGCGGAGGCCGAGCAGCGAGCCCGCGCGGGCGTGGCGCACATCTCGAAGCAGTTCGCGCGCTACGGGCTCACCACCGTGCATCACGAGGGCGGCAACCTGCAGGCCATGCAGGACGTGCGCGCCAGCGGCGAACTGCGGCACCGCATCAGCTACGAGGCGAGCGGCCGCGTGCTCGAGGCGATGATCACCGCCGGGATCCAGAGCGGCTTCGGCGACGACTGGATCAAGTTCGGCGCCACCTCCGAACACACGGTGGACGGCTCGTTCTCGGAACGGACGATGGCGCTCAGCACGCCGTATCCGGGCGTGACGCCGCCTTACAAGGGCAACGTCACCGAGACGCAGGACACGCTGAACGAGTGGGTGGAGCGTGTGCACCGCGCCGGCATCCAGGTGAACTGCCATGCCAACGGCGACGTGGCGATCGACATGTACCTGACCGCGGCCGAGCGCGCGCTGAAGCTGGTGCCGCGCGCCCACGCCCGGCCCAAGATCACGCATTGCACGCTGGTCAACCCGTCACTGGTCCAGCGCATCAAGGCGATCGGCGCGGTGCCAGCCCTCTTCACGACCTACGCCTTCTACAACCCGGACAAGTTCGTGTACTACGGCGAAGACATGATGAAGAACTGCATGGCGTTCCGCTCGCTCGTGGATGCGGGCGTCTACGCCGCCGCCGGTTCGGATTTCAGCCCGGGACCGTTCGCCCCGCTGATGGGCATCCAGGGGATGGTCACGCGCAAGGGGTGGGACGGCAAGGTGTGGGGCGCGAACCAGCGTCTCAGCGTCAGCGAGGCGATCGCCGTCAATACCTACAACGGCGCGTGGGCCTCCGGTGAGGAAGCGATCAAGGGCTCGATCACGGCCGGCAAGCTGGCCGACTACGTGGTCCTCGCGGACGACCCGCACACGGCGGACGTGGAGAAGATCAAGGACATCCAGATCGTGCGCACGGTGGTGGGCGGGACGATCTCGCACCAGGCCTGAAGGCGGCGTGAGGATGGCACTTCGACTGCTGCGCCGCCCGGCCCTGGCGTGCCTCATCGCCGCCCTCGCGTCGGCGGTGCTGCTGGCGCAGTCAACCGTCGCGCTCCCGAACCGGAACGGCTCGCTGAAGTTCGCCGTGATCGGCGACAACGGCACCGGCGAGCGGCCTCAGTACGAGGTCGGGCAGCAGATGGCCAGAGCGCACGGCACGTTCCCCTTCGACCTCGTCATCATGCTGGGCGACAACATGTACGGGGGGCAGCGACCCTCCGACTTCGTGAAGAAGTTCGAGCAGCCGTACGCGCCGCTGCTCGCGGCCGGCGTCAAGTTCCAGGCCTCCCTGGGCAACCACGACCGCCCGCAGAACGTGTCGTACCAACCGTTCAACATGAACGGCCAGCGCTACTACACGTTCGTGCGCGGCAACGTCCGATTCCTGGCGCTCGATACCACGTTGATGGACGCCAAGCAGGTGGCCTGGATTGAGGCCACCCTCCAGGGCGCTACCGAGGAGTGGAAGGTCTGTTTCTTCCATCACCCCCTGTACTCGAATGCCGACCGCCACGGATCGTCAATCGATCTGCGCCTGCGGCTCGAGCCGATCTTCCAGAAGTTCGGCGTCGACGTCGTGTTCTCCGGCCACGATCACGTCTACGAGCGGCTGCACCCCCAGAAGGGCATCTCCTACTTCGTCTCCGGTGCGGCTGGACAGCTGCGTCGGGGCAACATGAGCCCGTCGGCGCAGACGGCGGCGTCGTTCGATCAGGACCAGAGCTTCATGCTGGTGGAGGTCACGGGAGCGGAGATGAACTTTCAGTCCATCTCCCGCACCGGCCGGGTCGTGGATTCCGGCGTCATCCGGAACGAGACATCGCCATGACGACTGACGAGAAGACCGGAACGCCCCACGAACGCCGCGGGTTCCGGGGCCGCATGCGATCGACCGTTCCGCGCCTGTCTCGCTTCGCGGTCGAGCACCTGCTGCTGCTGCCGCTGGGAGCGTTGATGGCCCTGGTCTGGGTCAACGCCGCACCCGAGAGCTATTACCGCTTCACCTTTGCGATCGCGTTCGCGGTCAACGACATCGCCATGGTCTTCTTCTTCGGTTTGATCACCAAGGAAGTGATCGAAGCGACGGCGCCGGGCGGTGTGCTGCACTCGTGGCGGCGCGCCATGTTGCCGGTGATCGCCGCGATCGCCGCGGTCGCGGTGCCGGCCCTGCTGTACGGCCGCGTCGTCGATGCGCTCGACGAACCGATGCTGGAGTTCGGATGGCCGGTGTCCATGGCAACCGACCTGGCGCTGGGCTATTTCGTGCTGCGGCTGATCTTCAGGTCGCATCCCGTGGTCCCGTTTTTCCTGCTGCTCGGCATCGGTTGCGACGTGCTCGGATTCCTGGCGATCGCGTTCCTCAACCCGACCGGCGACGTGAATCTGGCGCTCGGGGTGGCGATGCTCGCAGGCGCGATCATCATGGCCCTGGGGCTGCGCTGGTGGCGCGTCGTCAATTTCTGGCCGTATGTGATCGGCCCCGGCGTGGTCGCCTGGCTGGCTTGTTTCTGGAGCGGGCTCCACCCGGCGCTTGCGCTCATGCCGATCATGCCGTTCCTGCCGCACGCACCGCGCGACCCTGGGTTCTTCGTCGATGCGCTCCCCGAGGCGAAGGACACGCTGAGCCAGTTCGAGAACTGGTGGCGGTACCCGGTCCAGGTGACGCTGTTCTTCTTCGGTCTCGTCAACGCCGGCGTGCCGCTGAGCGCGCTCGAGGCCGGGACCTGGGGACTGCCGATTGCGGCGCTCGTCGGCAAGCCGGTCGGAGTGCTGGTCGGCGTCGGCGTGGCGCGGCTGGCTGGCTTCCACCTGCCGCATCGCGTCGGCTGGCGCGAACTGCTCGTCAGCGGGCTGATCGCCGCGATGGGATTCAGCATCGGCCTGTTCTTCACATCGGCGCTGCTGCCGCCGGGACAGCTGCATTCGGAGGTGAGCATGGGCGTGCTGCTCACCCTGGCCGCGGCGCCGCTCGCGTTCCTGTGCGCGATGGTCCTGCGGGTGGGGCGATTCTCCGAATCGCCTGGTTGACGGGAAGCCTGGGGCCGCGCTCCCGCGCTGCTAATCCATCCGCAGTGCCTTCATCGGCGCGAGCGCCGCTGCCCGTGCGGCGGGGACGATGGAGGCGATGAACGCCGCCACCGCCAGCGACCCCGTCGCCATGGCGAGCGCCGCCGGATCCCAGAACGTCACGCCGTACAGCTGCGACGAGAGCAGGTAGCCCGCGCCCACCGCGAAGGGCAGGCCCAGCACCAGGCCGGCGACGACCCGCCGGAACGCGCCGCCCAGCACCAGCGCTGATCACGCGCCGGCGATCGGCGCCGAGCGCCATGCGAACGCCGATCTCGCTGGTCCGGCGCGCCACCGAGTACGCCGTCACGCCGTAGAGGCCGATCGCCGCCAGCACCAGCGCTATCATCGCCGAACAGGCCGGCCAGGCTCGCCACCGCGCGCTGCTGATCGAACGTCCGCTCCACCTGCTGCTGCAGGGTGCGCATGCTGATCACCGCCAGGTTCGGATCCGCTTCGGCCAGGGCCCGCGCCACCTGCGGCTCGAGCGCGCCGGGCGATTCGTTGGTGACCAGCAGCAGCCCGCCCACGTAGTGCGAGGCGGTCTCGACGCGCTTCATCATCTCGTTGGCGTAGTTCACCGTCTGCGCCAGCGGCACGAAGAACATCGGCCGCATCGGGCGGTCGAGCTGAAACGACGGCGAACCGGGCGTCGCCGACCACGCCGACGATGCGGAAGGTGTTGACGTTCTCGGGCAGGTTCAGCCCGAAGTGCTGATCGAGCGGATCCTCCTCGGGCTTGAAGAAGCGCTTCACGAACGCCTCGTTCACCACGGCCACGTTCTCCGCCGTCTCGTTGTCGGCGGCGGTGAAGTGGCGGCCGCGCACGAGCTTCACGCCCAGCTGCTGCAGGTAGTCCGTGCTCACGCGGTCCCACGACGCGCCGGTCTGCTCGCCCGGGGCCGGCTTGCGGCTTGCCGGCGATCAGGATGCCCTCGCCCCAGTTGTTGGTGAGCGGGTTGTAGAGCGCGAGCCCGGCGCTCTGCACCCCCGGGATGCGCTCGAGCCGTCCTTCGAGGTCGCGATAGAACGCCGTGAGCCGCTCGCCCGTGATCGACGCCGAGGGACGGCCCACCGACACCAGCACCCGGCCGTCGCGATTGAAGCCGAAGTCCTGTCCCTCGAGATTGCCAAGGCTGCGGCCGAGCATCGTCGAGCCGGCCACCAGCACCACGGAAAGCGTGGCCTGCACCACGAGCAGCGCCTTGCGCGCGAACGACGCCCGATCGCCGGCGGTGCGGCCCGAGCCGCGCAGCGCCTCGATCGGATCGGTGTGCGTGGCAAACCACGCGGGCGCGGTGCCGAAGAGCAGGCCGGTCACGAGCGCCAGGCCGGTGGCGAAGGCCAGCACCAGCGGCGACGGCGTGGTGTCGATCGGCAGCATGCTGGCGCCGGCGAAGGCGAGCGACAGCAGGAGGCGGGACGCGGCCATCGACACGATCAGTCCGGCCAGAGCCCCGCCGATGGCGAGCAGGACGCTCTCGACGAGTGCCTCGGTCACGATCTGACGGCGGGATGCGCCCATCGCCAGCCGGATGGCGGTCTGGCCGCGGCGAGCCACCGAGCGGGCCAGCAGCAGGTTGGCCACGTTGGCGCAGGCGATCAGCAGCACCAGCGCGCAGACGGCCATCAGGATCCGCAGGCTGCGGCCGTACTGTTCCTTCATCACGCCGACGCCGGCGCCGGCCGGCACCACGGCGATCACCTGCTGCGGCAGCACGCGCTCGATCTCGGCCAGCCAGTTGGGCGGATAGCCGGCTTCGTGCTGCATCCACTGCCGCAACAGGCCGGTGAGCCGCGCCTCCATGCCGTCGATCGAGGCGCCCGGGCGGAGGCGGCCAATCACCCGCAGCCACGCCGCGATGGGCTGGCGCAGGAGCGACGTCTCTGCCCCGGCGATCAGCGGCTCCTGCTGCAACGGCACCCACATGTCGGGCGGATCGGCCTTCAGCGTCTCGCCGAAGAACCCGGGCGGCGTCACGCCGGCCACGGTGAACGCCTGGCCCTCCACGACCAGCGTGGCCCCCACGATCGACGGCGTCACCGCCGTAGACGCCCTGCCAGGCGTGATAGGCCAGCACCACCACCGGCGCGGCCGCCGCCGCGTCGTCCGCGGCCGTGAACACGCGGCCGGCGACCGCGTTCACGCCGAGCGTCGTGAAGTAGTTGCCGGAGACGTAGGTGGCGCGGAGCGGCCGCGGCGCATCGGCTCACGCCCTGCCGGCGGACGCTCATGCGTCCCATGCCGGCCTGGAAGGCGGTGAGCTCCTCGAACTCCGGCACTTCGGCCCTGATGCGTTCGAACAGCGGGATACGAGAACATGCCCCAGCGATCCTGGGGGCCGCCCTGCACGCAGCAGTTGTCGCCGTCGCCAATCCGGTAGAGCCGCGACGGGTCGCCCACCGGCAGCGACTTCAGCATCACCGCATGGATGAGCGTGAAGATCGCCGTGGTGCCGCCGATGCCGAGCGCCAGCGTCAGGACGGCCGTGGCCGTGAAGGCGCGCGCCGAGCCGAACTTGCGGAGCGCGTAGACCAGGTCGCGGCGAAGGGTGCCCATGCCGTCCTTAGACGAAACTCAGGCCGGATCCGTTGTTGGTGTCGCGATCCACCGGTCAGGCGCCACGATCGGGTGTGCTACAAACAGGAGCGCCGGCGCTCGCCGGCGGCACAACGATCCCTGGCCCGGCCCCGACGCGCCGGCCGCGTGAGGCAGAGCTGATGACCACGACCCGTCTCGCGATTGCGAGTGCCCTTGTCTTGTCGGCCGTCCTCGCCGGACAGGCCCAGTCGCGCACGCACGATCAACTGCTGGCCCTCTTCCAGGAGTGGCGCACCTTCGAGGAGCCACCGCGGCTGGCGGGCGGAGTGCCCGACTACACGCCAGCGACCAACGCCAGCCGGCTCCAGGGGCTCGCGGCGATGCAGGGGCGCCTGGCCGCGATCGATCGGACGGGCTGGACCGTATCGCAGCAGGTGGACTACCACCTGGTGCGGGCGGAGATGAACGGCATGGAGTACCACCTCCGCGTGCTTCAACCCTTCGCGCGCGACCCGGCCTACTACGCGTCGATCATCACCGACGAGTCCGACACGCCAGCCAAGGAAGGTCCCGTCATCCACGGCGCCATCAAGCTCTATGACTATCCCGTCTGGCCGCGCACGCGGCTGGATCGGGTAGAACCGCTCGAGCCTGCACAGGCGGCAGAGTTGGCCACCCGGCTCCAGACCATCCCGGCGCTGCTCAAGACGGCGCGCGGCAACCTTGCGGGCGCCAACGCGCGCGACCTGTGGATTGGCGGCGTGCGCGCGTTCGAGGAACAGAACGAGGCGCTCGACACCCTCCGCACCCGCGTCGCAGGGAGCCACGAGGGGCTGTCGGCGGCGATTGTGGCGGCGCGCACCGCCACCGACGAGTTCTCGGCGTGGCTGCGAGCCGAGGCGCCGAAGAAGACGGGTCCATCAGGCATCGGCAGGGACCAGTACACCTGGTATCTCCGCAACGTGCTGCTCGTGCCGCTCTCGTGGGAAGAGGAGGTGACGATCACCAAGCGCGAGCTGGCGCGCGCGCACGCCTCGCTGCGGCTCGAAGAGAACCGCAATCGCGCCTTGCCACCGCTGGCGATCGCCAACACGCCAGAGGAGTACAAGGCCCTCCAGGAACGCGCGCTGCCGCTCTATCTGAAATGGGCGGCGGACAACAGGATTCTGACGATGGAGCCCTGGATGGAGCGGGCCCTGCGGGAGCGCCTTGCCAGCTTCGCTCCCGAGCAGTCACGCAACTTCTTCAACCAGGCTGAACAGCGGGATCCGAGGCTCCTGTGGACGCACCTGTATCACTGGTGGGACAACATGCGCATTCGCGTCTCGCCCCATCCCAACCCGATTCGACGCGGCGCGCTGCTCTACAACGTCTGGATGAGCCGCGCCGAAGGCATGGCCACGGTGATGGAAGAGTGGATGATGCACGCCGGGCTCTACGACGACTCGCCGCGCTCGCGCGAGATCGTGTGGATCATGCTGATGAACCGCGCGGCCAGGGCCGTGGGCAACCTCTTCGCCCACGACAACCAGCTCACCATGGCGCAGGCCGGCGACATCCACGTGAACTGGACCCCGCGCGGCTGGATGCGCCGCGATCCGCTGCTCGGATTCGAGCAGCATCTCTACCTGCGGCAGCCGGGCTACGGCGCCAGCTACATCACCGGCGGGCGGTTGCTCGAGGAAGTGATCGCCGAACGCGGGCGCCAGCTGGGCGACGCCTTCAGCATCCAGCGCGTCATCGACGAAATCAACGCCGTGGGCATGATCCCCGCGTCGCTCATCTACTGGGAGGTGACCGGCGACGATCGCATGATCCGTGAGCTCACAGAGGGACGGCCGCTGCCGCCCCGCTGAACCTCGCGGCGTCCGCGGTCATCAACCGTCCCGTCCGCGCCGCACCGGGCGTTGATCCGGACGCAGATGTTCAGCCGGTCTCGGCCGGCTCTTCGCTCCGGAACGATGGTCTCGCCGCGCGCGAGCATCTCGACCAGCGCCGCAATCTTCTTCGCGCGCCCGGCCGGCGTCTTCATGTGGTTGGTGCGAAAAGTCAGCGCGAACAGGTTCTGACGCCCCAGCATGCGGAACGTCGTGCGCGCCCTCGGGTTGGCCTCGATCGCGGTGCGGAGATCCTCGGGAATCGTTGACGCGCTGGCGCTGCGGATCGGGGCATAGGCGGCGTCCCAGCGGCCATCGGCCCTGGCGGCATCCACCTGACGCTGACCGTGCGGTGTCATGCGGCCGGCCGCGGTCAGCCGCGCCACGTGCTCGCGATTGACCTGGCTCCAGATGCTGCGCGCCCGCCGCGGCGTGTAGCGCTGCAGGAACGATTGGTCGTCGAACGACTTGCGGATGCCGTCGATCCATCCCCAGCACAAGGCCACGTCGAGCGCCTGCGCCGCGGTCACTGTCGGCAGGCCCGATCCTTTCTTGTGGATCTTCAGCCAGATCTCCGTCTCGCGGGCGTGATTCGCCTTCATCCACGTGGCGAACGCCGCTTCGGAGCGGAAGCTCTTGATCTTCGCGGGATCGGGAATCACCGGCGCCATGGTTCCTCAGTATGAGTCAGCGACGGCCAGTCAGTGGCCCGAGCTTCGGCGGCCGCGTCCCGCGGCGGGTGGTCGCGGCATCGAGCCGGACGTAATCGAGCTCGACGCCGCCCAGCGCCTCCACGTACTTGTTCGACGCGATGCTGCCGAGCAGGACGACGCGCGTTGCTGCGGAGACAGGAACACCTGACGAGACGCCATCGATCAAGTCGTACCTCGCCTGCGTCTCGAGCGATGCGGGCCGCGTTCCGTCGTCGTCATCGACGATCACGATCGGACGCGGTCGCGCGAGTTGCGACGGAGGAGGGGCTGGTTTGGCACGGCGGCGGCGCGCAAAGCCTCAGACATCCGCTCGAGGTCCGCGACCGAGGCGGCGTGCATCTTCTGCACGACTCGGGACCGGTGAATCTGGATCGTGCGAATCGAGCAGCCGGTGTCGGCGGCAATCTGTTTGTTCAGCGTTCCGGCCACCATGCAGGCGTCACCGGGTTCAACGACAGATGTAGTAGCCCGGAACGATCGCCGGCGACGAGTCACACGGGGTGGTCTCGATCCGGACCACTTCGCTCGCGTGCCAGGCGAGGGCTCGCTCGTAGGCGAGGATGCGCGGCTGCGTGTTGGAGCCCACGATGATGCGCTCCTGGCTGATGAAGTCGACGTAGTAGGCCGTCCAGTAGTCGCTGCGCGCATACCGGATGCCCCGCGCCTCGAGGGCGCCGACCAGTTGCACGCGGTTGGGCGGCGCGAAGTGCCCGGCCTGCTCATGCCAGAGGCGCGCGTGCGGCCAGAGGTTCAGCAGCAGGAGCAGCACGAACGTGGCGGCCAGCAACCCGCGCCACGCACGGCTCTCTTCGACGCTCCAGCACAGCAGCGCCAGCCCCGTCGGCAGGAACAGGCCGAGCAGGCCGTAGCGGAAGGTGAGCGGCGAGATTGGTCCGCATCGGCTCACGGCATAGACCAGGACGGCCTGCGCGCCAACCAGAACCAGGAAAGTGCCGAGACCGACGGCTGGCGTGGCCCGCTCACGCCAGAGGCGTCCGGCATGCCGCCCAGCCGTGCGTACCAGCAGCAGAACCAGCATCAGACCGAGGACTGGCCACGCTCCCCGCGCGCCCTGGGTCACCTGCGAATGGACGGCCGCATCGGCCAGCGGCGCGGGGGCGGCGCCCCAGAGCAGGCCGAGGTACGACGTCGCGAGGTCGGCCACGTTGCGCAAGGCCTGGGCCGGCGCGAAGCAGAATGCGCCTCCCAGTGTTGCCAGGTTCCCCTCCACGCTGCCCGCCCACGAGCCCGGGCCACGCACCGAACCGAAGCGAGCCAGGCCGTCGATGAGCGCGGCCGTCCCGGCAATCGCCAGTGCGACGGTCACCCAGTGCCGGCGTCCGTCGCGCGTCAGGAGGGCACCCGTGAGCAGGTCGATCGCGACCAGCGCGGCAACCCCGTAGGCCACGAACTCGCGCACGTGGAAGCCAAGGCACGCGATCACGCCGAACAGCAGCGGGCGGGATCGGAGCCACCACAACAGCAGAATGAACACCGCCGGCTCGACGGTCATGCCCAGGGCATCCATGAGCCCGGCGCCGCTGACCGCGGACGGCACCAGGACCGGAATCGCCAGCAGCATCGCGACCGACGGCGACAGTCCTGTCCGCACGATCGCCACGATCGTCGCCATGCCGACGCCCACGTTCATGAGCACCAGCGGCAGTTTGAGGGCGAACACCGTGGGCCCGAACAGCCACATGAACGGCGCCGTGACGTATGCCGACACGATTACGACGTATGGCGCGCCGTACTGGTACACGGGCAACGCGCGGAACTCGGCGATGTGCTTGGCCATCAGACCGACGACGGCCTGATCGGAATCGAAGGCCATCGTGCCCCACAACGCGTACGGCAGGCAACGAAAGCCGACCAGGACCGCAGCCAGCAGCAACCAGGGCCAGAACAGATCGCCGGTCGTCGACGCCGCCCCATCGAGGCCACGACCGTCGAGGTGCCGATCGAGTGGCGAGGCGGACGTCATCAGTGCGCGAGGCCGGTCTATGGGTCTATGATACCTACGATCAGTCTCGTGTCGCCAAGCCCGCCGCTCACGCCGGTCCGTCCTCCGGGCTGGCCCTTCCCCATCCTGCTGATCCTGTTCGTCGCTGGGCTGTGGGCCCTCGACACCCGTCAGCCCGCGCCCTGGCCCGATGCGGCGACGCCGTGGTTCACCCAGCTGCGTGCGCTCGCGCCGTCGACGTGGGTGGTCGATCGCCTGAACGCGCGGGCAGCCCTCACGCCCGATCTGCCCCTCGGTTCGATGCTCGTGCTGCTGGGAGTGGCGGCGTGCACGCTCGTCACGCTGCTCGCCATCGAGGTACGTGGGCCCCTGGCGCTCGCGGTCGCCCTCGGCCTCGCAGCCACGCGCTCGCTCTGGAGCACCGTGTCCCCGGGGCAGGACGCGCTGCCGGTCGCCGTCGTGGCGTGTGCCGTTGTCGCCGTCGCGTGGCCGGCTGCCCGTCGATTCGCGGCCGCGGCCGCCGCTCTGGGCGTCCTCTCCGTGTCGACGACGGCCTCCTGGCTGGTGGCGCCCGCAGTGGCCGCGCTCCCGATGTCGTGGCGCCATCGCTGGTTCTCGGCCGCCGCGTTGATCGCCCTGAGTCTCGGGCTACAGGTGGCGCTGCTGCGACAGGCGTGGGGCGGCATTGAGTGTCTCGTCCCGAGCGAGTGGCCGTCTGCGCTCGGCGAGGTGCTGCGGCCAGGCAGTTCCGCCGATGCGTCGCCCTGGCTGGCCTTGCGGCAGGCCATGACCGTGCTCGGTGGTGACGTGCATGCGTTCGGCCTGTGCGTGGCGGCGCTCGGCCTCGCTCGGGCGTCCGAGCGCACCCGTCCCCTGCGCCTCGCCACCGCCATTGCGATTGCGCTGGCCGTCTTCGCGGTGGCGACCGGGGCGCTGCCCCCGAGTCACGCGGCGGCTCTGCTGTTGCCCTGGTGGGCGGCGTGGTTCGGTTGCGGTCTGGCCGCGCTCATCGGCGACACGTCCGGCCGCGCGCGGCCGCTGGCCACAGGCTTCGGCGTCGTCCTCGCACTCGCCACGCCGGTGCTGCGTCACGCCAGCATCGTGCCTGACCCATGGGCGGCCGGAATGCCGTCGGTGGCGCAGGCGGTCGCCGGGACCTGGCGCGGCGGATTCATCGCAAGCGAGGACGAGGCGCAGATGCGCCGGCTGCGCCTGGCTGGAGGGACGATGGTTCCCGCCGACGCAGGCACCCTCGATCGTTGCGTGGCGTCGGGCCGACCGGTCTACGCGCTCGGTGCCACCGTGCAGCGCGTCGAGCACCTGGGGTACCGCATCGTCGAGCGGCCGTTACGCGCGCCGCTGGCGGCGGTCCTCCGCGACCTGCGCCCCGACCAGTTGGTCGCGCTGGCGCTCTCGCCGTCGGCCCTCTCATGGGTGGGTCCCGCGGGGATGGCCGCACTTGCGCGCCTGTCGCCGGTCCCCCCTTACGCGCTCTCCAGCCCAGCGCTTGGCGTCGTCGCGCGGACCGACCGTGGCGGCCCGGTGCGCACCGGGCACGAGGGCATCGACCTGTCCCTGCCGGAAGGCGCGCTCGTCGGCGGGCGCCGGTTGTTCGCGCCGGTGTCGGTGAGCGCGCAGCAGGGCGATACGTCGGTGGACAGCCCGCCCAATCGTCTGGCCACCGGCCAGCATGCGGCGCTGACCGTCTTCGACCGCGCGCACTCGGCCACGCTGCGGGCCGTGGGCGAGCCGGCGCCCGGGCTGCTGATTCCGCTGAGGCGCCAGGCCGATTGGCGACACGTCGACGTCTCGGGCGCGGCGACCTGCGTCCCCTCCTCGCGGCGCTGGACGCCGGTGCCCGTCGGCGGCCGCCGGTTGAGTGTGCCGGCGGCTGGAGCTTCATCGGCGCGGCCAGTCCTGCTCTACCTCGCCTCGGCCGCGAAACCGACGGTCGGCGTCGCGGGCCTCGCGTCACAATCGAGGTGGCCGGCGTGGTCGGTCGAGCTCTTCGATACGCAAGGCGCGACTGACGCAAGCCGGTTGCAGGCGCTCGAGATGCAGGACGAGGTGCCCGCGGCGGTGCGCCCGCGCGCACGGTGGGTCGCGCGGGTGATGGTGGCACCACGCGGCCCCTGGGATGCCGACCGCGTGGCAGTCAGCGCCGGTACCGCTCCCGAGGCGTGGATCGTGCGCATCGCGGCCGAGGGCCGACGCAGCGCCACGTCGGCTGTCTGCTCGATGGCGGCGGCGGGTGACCGACTGCTGCAGGGGCAGTACGGCCCGATGGACGACGACAGCGCACGCGAACTCACCGTGACGGCTGTGGACGGCTGGCATGCCGCCGAATCGGTGCACGGGCAGGTGTCCCAGTGGACGGCTCGCCCCGTGGCCACCGCCGCATTTCGGGTCGACGCGTCGATGCCGCTCACACTGGCGATGGATGCCACGGGCGCTGGCGGGGCGACCGGCCACCAGACCATCATCGTGCGCCTGAACGATCGCGTGCTGCGGACCGACTGGCAGGGTCCCGGTCGCATCGCGGTGCCCGCCGATGCGGTGCGCGCTGGCGAGAACACGCTGTCGCTGGAGGTCGGTCAGGTCGTCCAGCCGGACGGCGACACGCGTGCCCTCGGGGTCCAGGTCCGTCAATTGCGTGTCATCGGTCCGCAATGATCGTGAACGCCATCCCTTCGACGATCACGAGCCGCCCCGGCGGGCGCCGACCGTCGTGTAGCATGAACAGGATGCGTCTCCATCTTTGCAGCCGGTGTGTGGTGCCGCGATCGCCAGAGGGGAGGGCGGGTGGACTTCGAGTGGACCGCTGACCACCTGCGCCTCCGCCGCGGCGCCGTGGAATTCGCCGCCGCGCGGTTGGTTGAGGGGGTGGCCCGGCGCGACCGCGAGGGCGACTTCTCCCGCGAGGCGTGGCAGGCCTGCGCCGAGTTCGGGCTGCAGGGGCTCCTCGTTCCCGCGGAGTGGAACGGCGCCGGTCAGGATCTGCTGTCGGCCGTCGCGGTCTTCGAGGGGATCGGGTACGGCTCGCGCGACAACGGGCTGGTGTTCTCGGTGGCCGCCCATGCGGCCTCGTGCGAGGGGCCGTTGTGCGCCTTCGGCAGCGAGGCCCAGAAACGCGACTGGCTGCCCGGCCTGGCCGACGGCAGCCTCATCGGCGCCACCGCGATCACCGAGCCGGACTCCGGATCCAGCGCGCTCTCGCTGGCGACGACCGCGGTCCCGCATGGCGACGGCTGGGTGCTGCATGGCTCCAAGACCTTCGTCACCAACGCGCCGGTCGCCGATCTCTTCATCGTCTACGCGCGCACGGGACCGGGTTTCGGCGGGGCCACCGCCTTCCTGGTGCCGCGTCACACCCCGGGGCTCGTCATCGGTCCGCCGATCGAGAAGATGGGGCTGCGCACCAGTCCGATGTCGCAGGTCTACCTGGACGACTGCCGGCTGCCGGCCTCGGCCGTGGTGGGCGGCGTCGGCTCGGGCGCGATGATCTTCAGCCAGGTGATGGAGGTCGAGCGGCTGCTGGTGATGGCGCCGGCCATCGGCGTGATGCAGCGCATCCTCGAACGCTGCGTCGCTCACGCCAGACAGCGCAAGGTCGGATCGGTTCCGATCGGGAAGTACCAGGCGATTGCGCACCGCATCGCCGACATGGAACTGCAGCTGGAAGCGGCCCGGCTGCTGCTGTACCGTGCCGCCTGGCAGAGGGCGCGCCACGGCACGGCGACGCGGGAATCGGCGCTCGCCAAGCTCGCCGTCAGCGAGGCCTATGTGGAGACGTGCCGCAGCGCCGTCCAGGTCTTCGGCGGGCTACGGCTACACCGTCGAGTACGAACTCGAGCGGGAGTTGCGCGACGCGCTCGCCGCCACGCTGTACGTGGGCACGTCCGAGATCCAGCGCAATCTCATCGCCGGGCTCAGGGGGTTGGGATGATCGTCGATGATGTCGGGGGCAGGCGCTCCGTGAGCCGGGGCACGGCCATGCGTGTGGCGGCCCTCAGGGTGGGGCTGCTCTCACTCCTCCTCCTGTCGGCCAGCGAGGCGCGCGCCCACAACGTGGGCCAGAGCTACCTGTACCTGCAGGTCTACGAGGACCGCGTCACCGGACGCTTCGAAGTGTCGCTGGCCGACTTCAACGCCGCGCTTGGGCTGACGGGGACGGACCGGGAGATCACGCCGTCGAACCTCGACGAGAAGATCGGCGTCCTGCGCGACTACTACCGCTCGCGCGTCACGATCGCCGACGCGCGGGGCCCGCTGGCGCATCCGCTTCACGACCCACGACCTGCTCGACGTGCGCGGCGGCTACGCGCAGCTGGCCTTCGACCTCGATGGGCTCGACGGCGTGCCCGACCGGCTGACGTTCGACTACTCGGTGCTGCTGGACGAGGAGCCCAGCCACCGCGGCTTCCTGATCGTCGAGCACAACTGGGCCACCGGCACCATCGCCAACGAGGGCCAGATCTCGCTGGTGTTCAGTCCCGACGCCCGCCACCAGGAGTTCGACATCACCACCGGCGGCCGCTGGCGCGGCTTCGTCGCCGTCGTCCGGCTCGGCGTCGATCACATCTGGATGGGCCTGGACCACGTGATGTTCCTCGTCGCCCTCCTGCTGCCGGCGGTGCTGGTCCGCAGGGACGGCAGGTGGCAGGCGATCGGGGAGTTCACGCCGGCGCTGATCAACGTCGTGAAGATCGTCACCGCCTTCACCGTGGCGCACAGCGTGACGCTCTCGCTGGCGTCGCTCGGCCTGGTGCACCTGCCCGTGCGGCTGGTCGAGGTCATCATCGCCGGCTCGATCGCGGCGGCGGCCGCCGACATCCTGTTTCCGATGTTCCACGGGCGGATCTGGCTCGTCGTGTTCGGCTTCGGCCTGTTCCACGGCTTCGGCTTCGCCGCGGCGCTCGAGGAGATCGGGGTGCTCCGCGAGCACATCGGCCTGACGCTGTTCGGGTTCAACCTCGGGGTCGAGCTGGGCCAGCTCGCGATCGTCGTCGTGGTGTTCCCGCTGCTGTTCCTGGTGCGCCGGCTGGCGCTCTACCGCGAGCGTGGCGCTGCCGCTCGCGGCGACGGCGATGATCCTGATCTCGATGGGGTGGGTGGTGGAGCGGTCCTTCGACGTCAAGCTGCCGAGGCCGGGGATGGTCGTCTCGGCGGTGCGCACGTGGCTCTCGTGACGGCCGTGGCCGAGGGAGGAGGCGCGTGCGCATGCCCAGGCTGCTGAACCGGCTGGTCGACGAGGCGGCGCTGCGCCACCCCGAGGCGCCGGCGATCCGCTGCGACGGCGAGACGCTCACCTACGAGCAGCTCGCGCGGCGCGCCAACGGCCTCGCGCGGGTCCTGCGTCGAGACCGGCCTCTCGCGCGGCGACCGCGTCGCGGTGTGGCTCGGCAAGGGCCTCAGCGTGCCGGTGAGCTTCTACGGCGTGCTCGCGGCGGGCGGAACCCTGGTGCCGATCGATCCGAAGTCGCCCGTGGACCAGGTCGTCCGGCATCCTGCGCGCCACCGGGGCGACCCACCTGGTGTCGGAGCCCGACCGCCGTGAGCTGGTCGGCCGGGCGCTCGCCGCCTGCCCCGACGTGGCCCACGTGATCGGGCTCGCCTCCGACGAGACGATGCCGGTGCCGTGCGTCGCGTGGGCGACGGTCCTCGAGCAGGCGAGCGACCGGCCCCCGGACGTCCCCGTGATCGAGCTCGACCCTGCCTACATCCTCCACACGTCGGGGTCGACCGGGCTGCCGAAGCTGATCCTGCACACCCACTACAGCGCGACGAGCTTCGTGGACTGGGCGGCGTCGGAGTATGCGCTGAGGAGCGACGACCGGCTGACCAACCATTCGTCGCATCACACCTGCTTTGCGACCTTCGACTACTACGCCGCGGCCCGCGCGGGCGCGACGACGGTCATCCTGACGCCGGCGGTGCTGATGATGCCGGGCAGCCTGTCGGCACTCCTCGAGCGCGAGCGGGTCTCGGTGTGGTATTCGGTGCCCGCCGCGCTGGTCCAGCTGTCGCTGCGTGGCGACCTCGAGGCGCGGGACCTGCGATCCCTCCGCTGGGTGCTCTTCGCGGGCGAGACCTTCCCCGGCAAGCACCTGCGCCGGATCCGGCAGCAGCTGCCCGGCGCCCGCCTCAGTCACGTGTACGGATCGACCGAGGTCAACGTCTGCACCTGCTACCACCTGCCGGAGACCGGCGATCCCGGCGGCCCGCTGCCAATCGGCAGAGCGTGCGCCACCGCGCGCACCCTGGTGGCGGACGCGGCGCTGCAGCCCGTGCCGGTGGGCGAGGTGGGCGAGTTGTTCGTGCGCGGCTCGACGGTGATGTCGGGCTACTGGGGCGACCCCGAGCGCAACCGCCAGGTGCTCGTCCGGCGGCCGGCCGGCGGCGACATCGACGAGCTGTACTTCAAGACGGGCGACCGGGCCCGGGTGCTCGCCGACGGCAACCTCGCGTTCGTCGCCCGCGCCGACCGCCAGGTCAAGGTGCGCGGTCACCGCGTCGAGCTCGAGGAGGTCGAGGCCGCCCTCCTCTCGCTGGCGTCGGTGGAGGAGGCCGCCGTGTTCACCGTGCCGGACGGCGAGGGCAGCTCGGCGCTCCGGGCCGCGGTCGTGGTGGGCGGCGACGCGCCGCCGGCAGAACGGGAGATGCTGGCCGACCTGCGCAGGATGCTCCCGCCCTACGCGCTGCCCTCGGCGATTGCCGTCGTCGACGCCATGCCGCGCACGCCGACCGGCAAGGTCGATGTGCGGGCGCTCGGCGGGCATGCGGCGGAAAGGACGGCGACGCGATGGCGAATGACGCGCGACCGGTGCCCGAGGCCTCCGAGATCGAGCGCCGGGTCCTGGCCTTCCTGCAGCGCGAACTGCTGGAGCCGGGCGTGACGATCGGCCGCGACGCCGACCTGCTGTCGGGCGAGGTGATCGACTCGATCGGCGTCCTGCGCCTGGCCGCCTTCGTGGGCGAGGAGTTCCGGATCGGTCATCCAGCCCTCCGACTTCGTGGTCGAGAACTTCCGGAGCGTCGCGGTGATCGCCGGCTACGTCGGTCGCGCCCTGGCGGCGCACGCGGCAGAGGACGTCGGGCCATGAGCGATCCCGGATCGGCGGACCGGCCGCGCGACGACCGCGGCCGCGCCGCAGGCGTTGACGCACAGCCAGCAGCAGATCTGGGTCGGCCAGCGGCTCAACCCGGCGAGCCCGCTCTACAACATGGCGTTCGCCTTCGTCTTCCCGACGGAGCTGCGCGCCGACCTGTTCTGCGAGGCCTGGCAGCGGGTCGTCGACGCCAGCGACGCGCTCCGGACGCGGATCGTGGACGACGAGCGCGGCAACTCGCGGCGGACGCTGGCGGCGCGCGGGCCGTCCACCGAGGTGATCGCGCTCGACCCTGCGACCCGATCCCGGCGGGGCGTTCCGCCAGTGGTGCCGCGAGCGCTGCGCCCGCCCGCTGCCGCCCGGCGGCGAGCTGGTCGACAGTGTGCTCGTGCGGCTCGGTGACGGCCGCACCGGGTGGTATCTCAACCAGCACCACGTGATCACCGATGCCTGGTCGACCCAGCTGCTGTACCGGCAGGTCGGTGCCGAGTACGAGGCGCCTGCTGCGCGGCGACGGCGTCGAGGCCGCCAGCGCTCCCCGCCTACTATCCGACCATGGCGGCCCTGCCGGCCGGCGCGGCCACGCGCGCGGCCGCTCTGGACCACTGGCGGGCCCGCCGGCAGCGGCCGGGCCGATCGGTTCCCCTCTACGGCCGCCCGTGCCGTCCCCGTCGGCACGGCGAGCACCCGCCTGACGCTGGAGCTCGACGAGTCGCGGTCTCGCGCACTCGACCGCCTCTGCCACGAGGTGGGACTCGCGCAGCCTGCCGGAGGGCGTGTCGCGGTTCACGCTGTTCGCGACGCTGCTCGTCAGCTGGCTCCACCGGATCAGCGGCACCCGCGAGCTTGGCTTCGACGCCCCGGTCAACGGCCGGCCGACGCCGCAGGCCCGCCGTGCGCTCGGCGTGTTCATCGAGATGTTCCCCTTCTCGGTGACCGTCGACGCCACCGACACCTTCCGGACGCTGGCGGCGAGGTGCCTGCAGGAAGCCCTGCTCCTGCTGCGCCATGCGCTTGCCGGGCCTCAGCGCGCCCTCCGGCGCCACGGCCGGCAACGTCGTCCTCAACTACGTGCCGGGCTCGTTCGGACCGTTCGCGGGGCTCCCGGCCGAGGTCGAGTGGGTGCACCCGGGACACGGCGACAGCGTGCACGCCCTGCGGCTCCAGGTCCACGACTTCGCGGGGACGGGGCGCTACGTGCTGCACTTCGACGTCAACGACGGCGCGCTCGAGCCGCGGCTGCGGCGCCGCAGCCTGCGTCACTTCGAGACGGCTGCTCGACGCCGTGCTCGAGGATCCCGACCGCCCGATCGCCGCGATGGACGTCCTCGTGGAGGACGAACAGCAGGCGCTCGCCGCGCTCAACGCCACCGGCGCGGTGCCCGCTGCCGCAGCAGTCGGTGACCGCGATGTTCGAGGCGCGGGCGGCCCGCGATCCGGACGTCGTCGCCGTCCGCCAGGGGACGACGTCGCTGACGTTCGCGGCGCTGCGCGAGCAGGCCGACGCGCTGGCGGCCACGCTGCTGGCGCGCGGACTCGCACCCGGCGACCGCGTCGCGATCGTCGGCCGCCGGTCGCTGCTCTCGGTCGTCGCCATTCTCGGCACGCTTGCGGGCGCGCGCGGCCTACGTCCCGATCGATGCCTCGACGCCGCCGGCGCGCCTCGACTACGTGCTGCAGGACTCCGGCGCCCGCCTGCTCCTCACCGGGGAGGGCGTGTCCGCCGTGCCGGCGCGGCCGGGGCTCACGGTGCTCTCCGTCGCCGAGGCGATCGACGCCGGCGCCGGGGCGAGGCCGGACCGGCCCGGACCAGGCCTGGACGACCTCGCGTACCTGATGTACACGTCCGGGTCGACGGGCCGGCCCAAGGGCGTGCTGATCGACCACGGCGGCCTGGCGGACTACTTGTCCTGGGCGGAGCGCCGCTACGTCCGCGGCGACCGCCTCACCTATCCGCTGTTCACCTCGCTCGCCTTCGACCTCACGGTCACCAGCCTGTTCCTGCCGCTGATCACCGGGGGGACGATGGAGGTCTACCCTGAGCCGGACGGCCCCGTCGATTCGGCGGTGATGGACGTCGCCGAGGCCAACACGGTCGACTTCATCAAGCTCACGCCCTCGCATCTCTCGCTGTTGAGGCGCATCGGGCTCGAGGGCTCGCGGGTGCGCCGCCTGGTGGTCGGCGGCGAGGATCTCAAGACCTCGCTCGCGGCGGCCATCAGCGCGCAACTGCACGGGGCGGTCGAGATCGACAACGAGTACGGCCCGACCGAGGCGGTCGTCGGGTGCGTGGCGCACCGCTACGACCCGGCGTCGGACACCGCGGCCAGCGTGCCCATCGGCGTGCCGGCCGATCACGTCCAGGTCGAGATCCTGAACGAGGCGCTGTCGCCCGTCCCCGAGGGTGTGGCGGGCGAGCTGTGGGTGTCGCGCTTCGGCCTGGCGCGCGGCTATCACGGGGCGCCGGAGCTGACCAGCGAGCGGTTCACGCCGCACCCGCGGCGTCCGGGCGAGCGATGGTATCGCACGGGGGACCTCGTGCGGATGACCGACCCCGGCACGCTCGAGTACCTCGGCCGCATCGACCGGCAGCTCAAGGTGTCCGGGTTCCGCGTCGAGCCCGGCGAGGTCGAGGCCGCGCTGCTCGCGGTGCCGCAGGTCGCGCAGTGCGCCGTGATCGCCCGCCGCCGGCCGGCGGCCGACCCGGCGGCCGGCGAGTGCCGTCCGCCACTGCGTCCGCTGCGGCCTGCCCTCCAACTTCCCGCGCGTGGCCTTCGACGCCGACGGCGTGTGCGACCTCTGCCGCGCCTACGATGCCATCGAGCCGCACGCCCGGGCCTACTTCCGCACGATGGACGACCTGCGGGCGCTCTTCGCGGCGTCGGCGCGCGCGCACCCGTCCCGCTACGACTGCCTGATGCTCTACAGCGGCGGCAAGGACAGCACCTACGCGCTGTGCCGGCTGGTGGAGATGGGGCTGTCGGTCTACGCCTTCACGCTCGACAACGGCTTCATCTCGGACGGCGCCAAGGAGAACATCCGGCAAGGTCACCGCGCAGCTCGGCGTGCCGATCGAGTTCGGCACGACGCCGGCGATGAACGCCATCTTCCGCGACAGCCTGGCGCGCTTCTCCAACGTCTGCAACGGCTGCTTCAAGACGATCTACACGCTGGGCATGCTGCGGGCCCGCGACCTGGGGATCCCGATCGTCGTCACCGGGCTCTCGCGCGGCCAGATGTTCGAGACCCGGCTGTCGGAGGAGATGTTCCGCGACGGCCGCTTCCGTCCCGACGAGGTCGACGCGGCGGTGCTGGCCGCGCGCAAGGTGTACCACCGCGTCCCCGACGAGGTGTCGCGCACGCTGGACGTGCGCGCGTTCCAGGACGATCGGATCTTCGAGCAGGTGCAGTTCGTCGACTTCTACCGCTACTGCGACGTCGGCATGGACGAGATGCTCGACTATCTCGCGACGGACGGTGCCGTGGATCCGCCCGTCCGACACCGGCCGCTCGACCAACTGCCTGATCAACGACCTCGGCATCTACGTGCACCAGAAGGAGCGCGGCTACCACAGCTACGCGCTGCCCTACAGCTGGGACGTGCGCCTCGGCCACAAGACGCGCGCCGCCGCGCTCGAGGAGCTGGACGACGACATCGATCCGGCCAACGTGCGCCGGTTGCTGGCCGAGGTCGGCTACGACGAGCAGCGGATCGCGGCGGCAGGCGAGCAGACCTCGCTCGTGGGCTTCTACGTCGCCTCCGGGGACGTCGCCGAGCAGGACCTGCGGCAGACGCCTGGCCGAGCGCCTGCCCGCACAGTGGATCCCGCTGCGGCTGCGGCGGGTCGACGCGATTCCGCTCACCGCCAACGGCAAGGTCGACGAGCAGGCGTTGTCGCGACGTGCTGTCCGAGCGGGCGGCGCAGGCGGCGTACCGCCCTCCCGAGGGTCCGGTCGAGGAGTTCCTGGCCGGCGTCTGGCGGAAGAGCTGGGCGTGGAGCGCGTCGGATCCGGCGACAGCTTCTTCGATCTCGGCGGCACCTCGCTCACCGCCATGCAGGTGATGGTGCGACTGTGCCGGGAGTTCGACATCGACCTGCCGCTGGCGACCATCTTCACCCGCCCGACCCTCGGCGAGCTGGCGCGGGCCGCGGAGGACCGGATCCTCGCGGACGTCGCGGATGACCCGGGCGGCCCCGCACCGGAGACGCCGGGCCCCGGGGCGCGTCACCCCGACTGAGACGTCGAGCCCGGGCCGCGCGCCTCGCCCGCGCCCGGGCGCCGCGTCCGCACGCGGCCTCGCAGCAGGTGCAGCAGCACCCCGGCGCGCCTGGACGACGCCCAGTTCCCTGAAGGACGCGATCTGCGCGTTCGTCCGGGTGTACAGCGAGAGGCGCCGCAGCCGGTCGCGCACGCGCAGGAACTCCAGGTGGGTGACGCGCATGTCGGGCTGGAACGCCACCCGCAGGTCCGGCCGCTGACGCCGCCAGCCGGTGCACCAGCTCGGTATCGCCGGCGCGGTCCCACTGCCTGAACGGCCCGAGCTGCTCGAACACCGACGCCCGCACCGCCATGTTGTTGGCGTAGGCGAACTGGTAGGCGGGCGGGCAGTGCGACGACCACGTACTCGGCCTTGGCGTTCTCGTAGGCGGCGAGCAGCGCCAGGGCGCGCGACGCCTCGGCCGGATACCGGCAGTGGCCGATCAGGATCGCCGACGCCGGGATCGCGCATGCCCTCGCACACCGCCCGCAGCCAGCCGCGGTCGGTGACGCAGTCGGCGTCGGTGAAGGCCACCAGCGGCGCCCGCGCCGCGCGGATGCCGGCGTTGCGCGCCGCGTAGACGCCCGGCGTCTCCTCCCGCAGCAGCGTCAGCTGCGGATACCGCTGCGACCACGGCGGCGGAGCCATCCGTCGAGCGGTTGTCCACCATGAGGATCTCGACCGGGCCCCCACGTCGTCCTGCGCCAGCAGCGCCTCGATGCACGCCGGGAGGTACTGCTGGCGATTGAAGAACGGCACGATCACCGAGACGCGCGGCGACTCGCTCATGGCCTGGGCAGGGCGCGGCAAGAGGTCGGCCTCGAGGTGTTGCAGGACCACGGCCCGTGCCGCGTCCACGGAGGCCTCGTCGTGTGGGTCGGGCGTGGCGTGGACGGTGAACGGACCGAGGAAGATAGGGCCGCCACGTCGCCGCGGCATCGCTCGGCGTGCCGCTGGGATTGAAGAAGACGGTGGGGGTGCGCACCGGCCCGGGCTGGTACTGCGCGTGGAGCCGGAAGCGCTCGACACGCACGTCGGCCTGGAGGATGCGCGGCGTGAGCGGCAGCCCGGCCCGCCGCCGCAGGCCGCCGACCAGGCTCAGCAGACGCCGCCACGGCCGCTCGGTGAGCCACTGCCTGGCGCGCCGGTAGGGCGCGCGCGTGAGCGGGTGGTTGCCGCGCAGGTAGAGGCGCAGGATCTCCCCGGCCGAGAACTCGCTCAGCGGCCGGCGGAGGCCGTCGATCCGGACGCGGAACGGGCCCATGCGGTAGAAGTCCAGCGGCATCGGCGCGATCGCGTAGAGCCGCTGCGACGGGCATGGCCGCGCGCTTCCATCACGCGCGCGGTCTCGATCGCCACCCACGCACCGAACGAATAGCCGGCGAGGATGCAGGGGGTGGCCGGAAACCGCCGCTGGATCTCGTCGACCAGTTCCTCCGCCAGGTCGGTCATCGTCGGCCAGCGCCCGCGATTGCCCTCGGGCCGCAGGCTGACGCCCCGCAGACCGTACACGGGCCGTTCTCCCCGGAACCTGGCCGCCAGCGCCTGGGCGAAGAAGTCGGGCACGGCGATGACGAACGGCGCCTTGCGGCCGGTCGGCTGGATGGGGAACAGGTGCTGGTACTCGTGCGCCTGCGCGCCGCGGCGCTCGCGCGATCCGCTGCGGCGAGATCGCGCACGGTCGGGTGCTGGAACACGTCGGCCGCCGACAGGGTGACCTCGAAGTCCTGCTCGATGGCGGTCACCATCTGCAGCACCTGCAGCGAGTGGCCGCCGAGCTCGAAGAAGTTGTCGGCCACCGCGAGGCCGGTGCGCCCCAGCAGGCCCTCCCACAGCGACAACAGGGCGTGCTCGCGCGTGCTGGGCACCGTCTCGTCCGCGACGGGCCGGCGTTCGACCGCGAGCGGCAGTTCGCGCAGCCGCCGGCGGTCGACCTTGCCGTTGGGCAGCGTCGGCAGGGCGGGGACCTCCACGAGCCGGCTCGGCACCATGTGCTCCGGCAGTCGCCCGGCGAGGGCCTGCCGCCACTCCTGGACGCCCCCTGGGCCCGTCGCCACGACGAACGCCACGAGTTCGGTCGGCTCCCCATCGCCGGCGCGGGCCGATCCTCCGCCGGCACCGCGCGCCACGACGGCCGCCTGCGCGATGGCGGGATGCTCGAGCAGGGCCGCCTCGATCTCGCCGGGCTCGATGCGGAACCCGCGCAGCTTGATCTGCTCGTCGTCGCGTCCGAGGAACAGCAGCCGGCCGTCCGCGGTCCAGGCCATGCGGTCGCCCGTGCGGTAGCGGCGCTGCGCCGCGTCCTCGCCCGGCGCGGCCGCGGCGAACCGTTCGTCGGTGAGGTCGGCGCCGCCGCCAGTAGCCGTCGGCGACGGTCGGCCCGACGATCCAGCCGTAGCCTGGAATCCCGGCCGGCACGCGACGTCCCAGCGGGTCCAGCACTTCCACCCGGACGCCGGGGATGGGACGGCCGATGGCCACCGGGCGCGCCGCGTCGGCGGCGGTCATCTCGTGGACCGTGGCCCACACGGTGGCCTCGGTCGGGCCGTACTCGTTGAAGAGCCGCGCGTGGGGCAGGCCGGTGACGTGGTCCTCGACGAGCGACGACGGGCAGCTCTCGCCGGCGACGATCACCGTCTGGAGTCCGCGCAGCCGCTCGGCGCCCGCCTCGAGCAGCTGGGCGTAGAGCGACGGGACGCACAACAGGCTGGTGACGCGCTGCTCGACCACCAGCTGCGCCAGGCGCCGGACGTCCCTCGCCTCGTCGTCGGTCGGCACGACGAGCGTGCCCCCGGTGGCGAGCGTCCAGAAGATGCCGGCCACGGAGCTGTCGAAGGCGAGGCTCGGCAGGAGCAGGAACCGCCCCGGGGGCGTGTCGTAGTACCTGCAGGCGCGCCTGGGTCGAGAGCCTGCAGGTGCTCGTGCGTGATGACGACGCCCTTGGGCCGTCCGGTGGACCCCGACGTGTAGAGGACGTAGGCCAGCGAGCCCCGTGACAGGCCGGGCAGGTGCGAGTCGCGAGGAGCGTCGTGCGCCAGCGCGTCGACGGCGATCGTGCGCCACGGGCCGGCCGGCAGGCGGCTGCCGAGCGCCGAGGTGGTGAGCACGGCCGCCACCTCCGCGTCGGCGAGCACATCGCGGTTCCGGCGCCTCCGGATACGCGGGATCCATCGGCACGTAGGCGGCGCCGGCCAGGTGACTGCCGACGATGCCGGCGATCATGTCCGTCGATCGGGGCAGGAAGATCGCGACGCGGTCGCCGGGCGTCACGCCGTTGGCCCGCAGGGCGGTGGCGATCCGCCGCCCCGCCGACTCCAACGCCTCGTAGTCCAGGCTCACGCCGCCGCAGGCCACGGCGGGCGCCTGCGGCTGGCGGCGGGCCTGCCCGAGCATCTGCGGCGGCAGCAGATCGATCTCGGGCCCCGCGAGTCGCGGCCCGCGCTCCCACGCCGACACCGTCCGCACGTGCGCGGCGTCGAGCATCGGCACCGTCGTGCACGGGCCGGTCGCGATCCGCCGGCAGGTGCTCGAGCAGCGCCTCGTAGTGATCGAGCAGCGCCTCCATCCAGACGTCGTCGAAGCGATCGGCGCGGAACTCGACGGCGAGCCGCAGCCCGGCGTCGTCTTCGGTCACCAGCAGCGTCAGGTCGAACTTCGAGGCGCCCAGGTCGAGCGTGACCGGCTCCAGCGCCACGTCGCCGAGCGACGGGACGGGGTCCGACTCCTGGTAGACGAACATCACCTGGAAGATCGGGTGCCGATCCGCCTCGCGATGCGGCGACACGGCCGTCGCCAGCACGTCGAAGGGCAGCTGCCGCGTGGGCGAGCAGGTCCTTGAGGTGCGCAGCAGAAGTACTCGATGCACGCCCCGACCGGCTGCTGCTCGTCCACCGTGGTGGCGATCACGAGCGGGTTCAGGAAGTAGCCGATCATCGCCGCCGTGGCGGGATGCGACCGCGTCGACACCGGCGTGGCGAAGGCCACCCGCTGGCCCTGCGTGTAGCGGTGCAGCAGCAGCCGGAACACGAAGGCGAAGACCATGAACGGCGTGGCGCCGGTCGCTGGTGGCGAGGCGTCGGATGCCCGCCTGCACCGACGCCCGCACGCGTCCGCTCGATCAGCCGCCCGCGGCCGTTCCCGGATCGAGACGGGTGCTCGAAGGGCAGCCGCAGGTCGTCCGGCAGCGGGTCGAGGCGCGCGCGCCAGAAGGCGAGCTCCTCGTCGCGGCGGCCCGGGCCGGCCTGCCGGAGCCAGTGCACGTAGTCGTCGTACTGCGCGGCGGGGGCTGGGTCGGCCAGCCGGCCCGCGTAGGCCTCCGCCACTTCCTTCCACAGGAAGGCCAGCGACCGCTCGTCGGCCAGGATGTGGTGCAGGACGAGCAGCAGGATGGGCGAGTGCCCGGACGGCTCCTCGATGATCTGCACGCCGGATCAGCGGCCCCCGCGCGAGATCGAAGGGGCGGCGGGCCTCGCGGGTGGCCACCGCCAGTCCCTGGCCATCCTCCGCCTCGATCCGCTCGATGGCCAGCGACGGCACGTCGTGGACCACCTGGCGCGCGCTGTCGCCATCCGCCTCGAACGTCGATCGCAGCAGCCGGTGTCGCGCCACCACCTGCTCGAACGCCTGCTCAAGCCGCGGCAGGTCGAGGGGGCCGCGGACGCGGAACGCGCTGCACAGGTTGTAGGCGGGCGAGCCCGGGTCCAACTGGTGCACGAACCAGAGGCCGCGCTGCATCTCGCCCAGTTGGGCCGGTTCACCGGCGGGCCGGGCCACCAGGTCGAGCCCGCGCGGGCGCGCGCCGGCCTTCTTCGCTGGATGGCCCGCTGAAGCCGGTCGGCGCGGTCGTTCACCTTCTCGGGGCCGATCATCGGGAACGCTCTCGACGCCGGTCGCGGTTCCGGGTCAATGTATGAAGATCACGATGGCGGACGACCCCACGAGCGGCGCGTCGCGACGGCCCCTGCGGATTCTCGAGGTCGAGACCTTCGGTCGCGGCGGGCTGATCCACTACGTGTACAACCTCTCGTGCGCGCTCGCCGACCGCGGACACGACGTGACGCTCGTGACCGCCGCGGCCTACGAGCTCGACGGCCTGGCGCTGCCGCCGCGCGTCCGGGTGGTGAAGGCGATTGCGCGCGTCACCCACCGGCTCCGTGCGTCGCTGCCGGCCCGCGCCCTGGGATGGGCGGTGACGCTCGAGGCGCTGGCAGACGCCGTCCGACGTGGCGATCCTGGCACGACGCGTCCGTCCGGACGTCGTGCACCTGCATTGCACCAACCAAATCGCGTTAGCGTACCTCATCCTGCTGCGCCTCACCGGCCTCCCGGTGGCCGTGACGGCACACGTCGTCACGGCGCACGAACGGACCCGCGTCCAGGACGCCGTGCACCGGCGCATCCATCGTCTCAGCCCGCTGATCATCGCCCACTCCGAGTTCGACCGGACGCGCCTGGTCGAGGAGTTCGCGATCGACCCGGGGCGCGCGATCGTGATCGCCGCACGGCGAGTACGGGTTCTTCGGGCACGACGCGGCACCCGTCGAGCCCGAGGCGGCGCGGCGCCGGCTGGGCCTCGATGCGGGCGACGAGGTCGCGCTCTTCTTCGGCTACATCCGTGAGTACAAGGGACTGGACGTGCTGCTCGACGCGTGGCCGGCGGTCGCGAAGGCGAGACCCGGGGCGCGGCTCGTCGTGGCCGGCGACCCCGTCCGGCTCGATGCCGCGCGGCGCGACGCGCTGATCGCCGCGGCGACGCGGGTCGGCGCGGTCCACCGGTTCGGCTACGTGCCGTTCTCCGAGGTGGCCGGCTACTTCGCCGCCGCCGACGTGCTCGTGCTGCCGTACCGGCACGTCAGTCAGTCGGGCGTGCTCTTCCTGGCGCTGGCGCACGGCCTGCCGGTGGTGGCCACACGCGTCGGCGCGCTGCCCGAGGTGCTGCGCGACGGCGAGAGCGGCTTGCTCGTGCCGCCGGAATCGCCCCGGGCGCTGGCCGAGGCCCTGGTCCGCCTGTTCGGCGACGGCGACCTGCGGCGGCGGCTGGCGGCAGGCGGCCGGGCCGTGGCCGCCCGCCACGCCTGGCCGTCGATTGCCGAGCGGACCGAGTCGGCGTTGGCGGGGCTCGTCGCGCGGGCCGGTCGACCGACGGGTCAGCGGGACCAGAGCTGAGCGACCCGCCGCTCGATGCCCGCGGGCCGGCCCTCGAGCCTCCAGATCGCGTACGACGCGCCGCAGAACACCGCCCCGCCCACCACGGTCTTGATCACCAGCGACAGGCCCGACGCGCTGCCGGCGAGTACGTCGAGGGGCGTGACCGCGGCCAGGCCCGCCACCGCGGCGACCATCAGCGCCGTGGCCGCCAGCGGTCGCCGAATCTGGCGCACCGATCTCACCGAGCGAGATGCCGAGCACCGTGCGCAGCAGCCAGGCGTTGAGGTACGAGTAGAGGATGCCGGCCACGACGATGCTCCAGATCGATCCCGGCAGACCGAACAGGGCGGTGCCGGCGACGAAGACCGGGACGTGGACGAGCGCGTACAGCCGCACTGACCCCGAACAGCAGTCGGGTGTCGGCCCAGCGCGAGGACGCAGGGCAACGTCATGGACAGCGTGGAGCGCAGGCCGAGGTAGGGCACCAGCACGACGAGCAGCGGGACGATGGGTGACCACTGCGGGCCGAGGGCGAGGGGGACGAAATCGGCGGCGACCAGGGCGAAGCCGAAGCCCGCCGGCAGGCTCAGGCTGGCGAGCACGTTGATCGACTCGCAGACGGCGCGACGCAGCCTCGGAGTGTCGCCGGCCAGTTCGCTGAACGCCGGAAACAGGATCCGCTGCAGCGGGCTGAGCAGTTCCTGGGTCGGCAGCACGCCCACTCGCTGGGTCATGAAGTAGAGGCCGGCGTCGGTGACCCCGACCAGCCATCCGACGATCAGCTTGTCGGTCTCCATCGAGAGCGCCGTGACGACGCTCGTCAGCGTCAGCCACCCGCTGAATCCGGCGAGCGTCGAGAAGCGGGCCAGCGAGATGGCGGGGCGATAGGGCTGCAGCAGGTAGCTGAGCACGATGCCGGTGAGGGCATAGACGAGTTGCCCGAGCACGAGCGCCCAGTAGCTGCGCCATGCGACGGCCAGCACAAGCGTCGCGCCCACGGAGAGCACCTTGGCCGTGACGGTGAGCACCGCGAGCTTCGAGTAGATCAGGTCGCGTTCGAAGGTGACGAACCGCGGATTCCTGAGGCCGTTCAGGATCGGGCCCAGGGCCAGCACCCGCAGCACGGCCGCCATGCGGGCGTCGGCCACCCACGGCGCGACGGCCCACATGGCGAGGGCCGCGACCAGGCCGCGCAGCGCCGACAGCGTCCACGCCGTGTCGTAGAGGGCCCGGTCGTCGTCGCGGCTCCGGATCAGGGCCTTGTCGACGTCGAACGCACTGAGACCCTCGACGATGGTCGCGAAGGAGGCGGCGATGGCCACCAGGCCGAAGTCGCCGGGCGCCAGCAGGCGCGCCAGCACGACGATGGCGAGGAAATCGAGCAGGCGTTCGAGCCAGCGGTAGGCGTAGAGCCACCT
Source organism: uncultured Acidobacteriota bacterium (assembly GCA_963721715.1). Lineage (GTDB taxonomy): Bacteria > Acidobacteriota > Vicinamibacteria > Vicinamibacterales > UBA2999 > VFZN01. The sequence continues at coordinate 134,790 of CAVRKI010000003.1, forward strand.
GGCGCCCGTCGCGAGCCGGCGGGTCGTCCCGGTCACCGGCGCTGCCCGCTGCGGCCCGAATCGCCGGTCGTGCCGATGCCGTCGCCAATCGTTGGGCGTTCGAGCAGCGCGTCGACCGCCCGCTCCGCCACGCGGTGCTCGGCGTATGCGGCGTAGAGCCCCTGCAGGCGCCGCACGCGCTCCCGGAAGCCCGGCTCGGTCAGCAGGCGATCGACGTGCGCGCGGATGTCAGCGGTGGTGTCGCGCCGTCGATCGCCGGCGATGCCGAGGCCGTGGTGCACGACGCGGGCCGTGGTGCCCGCCATGTCCGTTTCCCAGCCGCAGTAGACCAGCGTCGGGACGCCGCTCAGCACGCACTCGTCGACCGTGCTGATGCCCCCGTGCGTCACCGCGACGTCGGCGTGCTGCAGCACCTGCACCTGTGGCACCCAGGGGAACGTGTGGACCCGCGCCGGCAGCGGGCCCAGGGCCGAGGGCGCCACGCGGTGGCTCAGGCTGACGACCAGCTCCCAGCCAGGACGCTCCTCGACGATGCCGACGAGGCGCCGCAGGAAGGCGAGGTCGGTGGAGAAGACCGATCCGAAGCCCGCGTAGATGAGCCGGCCGTCCGTGCCGTCGCTGCGGCGCCGCGCGAGGATCGCCTCGAGCCGGTCGCGATCCGCCGCAGTCTGCGGCTGGTCGATCCGGGACGCGAGCACCATGGGGCCGACGAATCGCACGTGCGCGGGGGGGCTGTGCGGGAACTCGAACTCCTGCGCGTGCAGGCTCAGGACGGGCAGGTGCCGGTAGGTGAACGGCATCAGCCACTGTCGATCGTCGGTCTCCCGTTCGAACGCGAAGCCGACGGCACGGGCCAGGTCTCGGTACACCGACACGCGGTCGCAGCCGATCCGGCGCACGCGTTCGGACCAGCGCCGGTACTGCTTCCGGAGCCGCAGCGCCCGCCAGAGCAGTGCGGCGCCCGCCCTCGTGCCCGACCAGCCGATGCCCGGCCGTGCCAGGGTGTGCGGCGGCGGCACGCCCGGCTGCCGCCAGATCGACACGAACGAGTTCAGCAGGGCCACCCGCGACCCGGCCGCCGAGGCCGCGATGATGTGCTCGTGCATCTCGCCGTTGATCAGGATCAGGTCCGGACGCTCGTCGCGTACGGCACGGGCGAACGCGCTGACGCCGAGCGACTCGCGCGCGCGCTCACGCCGACGGCCGATGTCGAGGAACCTGCTGAGTGCGGGTGTGGCCGCCTCCTCCTCCAGGAACTGCTCGTACCGGCAAGGATCGAGGCGACGGAAGGCCAGTCCGTGATGCTCGACGAGTTCACGCGCGTCCGGGTCGCCGGCAAACGTGAGCCGATGGCCCGCGGCGGCCAGCCGCCTGGCGAGTTCCACGCTCTGGTAGAGCACGCTCGGCAGGCCCCGCGTCACGATGAGGATGTTGGCCATTCGGCATGCTGCCACCCGGTGGGGAAGGTGACCTTCAGTATTATTTCCCGAGTTCGCCCGGGCCCACGATCCGATGTGGCCGCGGCGTGCGGAGGCGGTGTCTCCCGTGGCGGCGTCACCAGTTCGACGACCAGTCGCGGGCGCCGGTATGGTAGCCTCAATTGTTTATGTGACCGCACGTTACTCGGTCCTCCTACTACAACGCCCCGTGATGTCCCTGTGCCTGTAAGAGATGCGCTCTGAAGTCGACGCGGAAACTCGAGGCTCGCAGCCACTGCGCGGCGATGCGACGACGACCGAATCCCCGCTGGATGCCGCCGATCGGCCTGCTTCACCCCCCGGCGGCGGTCGCACCGCAATCGTCGGGGCCGGCCCTGCCGGGCTGACGGCGGCCTTCGAGCTGGCCCGGCTCGGTCGCGACGCGGTCGTCTTCGAGGCCGATGACCAGGTCGGGGGCATCTCGCGTACCGTCGTCTTCCGTGGCTGCCGGTTGGACATCGGCGGCCACCGGTTCTTCACCAAGGTGCCGGAGGTCGAGCGGCTGTGGCACGAGATCCTCGGCGACGACCTGATCGTGCGCCCCAGGATGTCCCGCATCTACTACGGCGGGAGGTTCTTCGACTATCCCCTCCGGCCAATGAACGCGCTGCGGGGCCTGGGGGTCGTCGAAGCGGTGCGCGTGCTGGCGAGCTATGCCCACGCGCAGCTGTTTCCCGTCGCCGACGAACGCACGTTCGACGCCTGGGTGAGCAACCGGTTCGGCCGGCGCCTCTTCGAAATCTTCTTCAAGACCTACACCGAGAAGGTCTGGGGCATGCCGTGCTCGGAGATCAGCGCGGCGTGGGCAGCCCAGCGGATCAAGAACCTCGACTTGATGACCGCGCTCAGGAACGCGTTGCTCGGCAACGCGGGCGCTGGCGGCCGGGTGGTCACAAGTCTGATCGAACGCTTCCACTACCCGCGTCTCGGCCCCGGCATGATGTGGGAGCGGTGCCGGGACCTGGCGGCCGCCCGCGGCGTGCACACCCACCTCGGTACGCGGGTCGTCCGGGTGCTGCACGATGGCGGCCGGGTGCACGCGGTCGACGTCGTCGGCCCAGACGGCGACACGCGGCGCGAGCCCTGCGACGCGCTGATCTCGACCATGCCCGTGGGCGACCTCGTCCGCGCCATGGATCCCGCTCCGCCGGCCGAGGTGCTCGACGCCGCCGGGAAGCTGCGGCACAGGGACTTTCTCATCGTTGCCCTGATCGTGGAGCGCGATCAGTTGTTCCCGGACAACTGGATCTACGTCCACTCGCCGGAGGTCCACGTCGGCCGTGTGCAGAACTTCAAGAACTGGAGCCCCGACATGGTCGACGACCCGGCCGTGTCCTTCATCGGCCTCGAGTACTTCACCAACCAGGGCGATGCGCTGTGGGAGCGCTCCGACGAGGAACTGATCGCGCTGGGCACCGCGGAGGCCGCCACCATCGGCCTGTTCTCTCCCGGCGAGGTCAGGGCCGGCACCGTGGTTCGCATGCCCAAGGCCTACCCGGTGTATGACGGCGAGTACGAGCAGCACCTCCACACGCTGCGCGGCTGGCTCGATCGAATGGACAATCTCTTCACGGTAGGACGCAACGGCCTGCATCGCTATAACAACCAGGATCACTCGATGCTCACCGCTCTCTATGCCGTGCGCAACCTGACCGGCGCCCGCCGGGACGTGTGGACGGTGAATGAGGAAGCGAGCTTCCACGAGGAGATCCGTGGCGAGGCTGGCGAGGGTGTTCGCGACCGTCTCACGCCGTCGCCGGCCGGGGGCAGTCTCGACGGCCTGCTGCAGGAAGCGTTTCCGGACTACGACGAGGTCGCCCTGGGCGGCGCGTTCGGGATCACGGCCACGGCGGTGCTGGCCCTGGCCACGGCGCTGCTGCTCTGGGGGCCCAACGACGGTTTCGTGCCGATGCTGTCGCTGCTGGGCCACTACCTGTTCGGCTACCAGGTGTCCTGGCCCGGGTTGCTGGTGGGGATGGTGGAGGCCGGCCTCGCAGGATTCGTGCTGGGGTGGATCGTGGCCAGGCTCGTCAACCTGTTCACCGCCATGCTCCTGAGAGACCTGGAGCGTCGGCTCGCGACGCTGACGACCCTCGAGGCCGTCGATGGAGGCAGTGTTGACCTCGGTTGATCGGGAACAGGTGCTCGTCGCCCGGGCCATTGCCCGCCTTCGCGCGGGCATCGTGGCCATCGTGACGGGAATGATCGGGGGCGTCGCGCTGTCGGCCGCGACGCTGTGGCTGGTGATCAAGGGCGGTCCGAACGTCGGCCAGCACCTGGGCCTGCTCCGGTTCTACTACCCGGGGTACGCGGTCACCTGGACGGGCGCCCTCGTCGGCTTCGTCTACGGCGCGCTCACCGGGGCGATCCTCGGCTGGTGCGTGGCCTGGCTCTACAACGTCCTGGCCAGCCGCCGTTCTGGCGATCGGTGACCGAGCCGATGCGTTGCGGGTCCGAGCGCGCCAACGCCTGATGGGCACACTCGTCTCTCCGATCCGGCCGGTCACTGCCTCCGACGTGGCGATTGTCGTGCCCGTGGGCGGAGCCGCACCAATGTGGGCCCGGGCGGCCAAGAGCCTCGGCCGGCTCAACCCGCCCCCGGGAGAGGTCGTTGCGGTGATTGACGGCCCCGATGCTACGCTGGCCGCCACGGCCGCGGCGATCGGCGCCACCGTGCTGGTGCTCGACGAGCGCGGCGGTCCCGCCCGCGCCCGAAATCGTGGGGCCCGCGCGGCGGGCCGGGCCATCCTGCTCTTCGTCGACGCGGACGTCGAGGTGCCCGTCGATCTCGCGGCGCGGGTGGCCGGGCTCTTCACGGCGCACCCCGAGGTCGCCGCGGTGTTCGGTTCCTACGACGCCGAGCCAGCGGCCCCAGGCCTCGTGTCCCAGTTCCGCAACCTGCTGCACCACTTCGTCCACCAGACCTCGCGCGAGACCGCGTCCACCTTCTGGGCAGGCTGCGGCGCCGTCCGGCGCGAGGCCTTCGAGCGGGTGGGAGGCTTCGACGAGTCGTGGACCGAGCCGAGCATCGAGGACATCGAACTGGGCTCCAGGCTCGTCGCCACGGGCCAGACGATCCGGCTGGTGAAGGACCTTCAGGTCAAGCACCTCAAGCAGTGGCGCCTGGCCGACATGCTCGTCACCGACTTGTGGCGCCGGGCCGTTCCGTGGAGCGAGTTGATGTTCCGCGAGCGTCGGCTGATCGACGACCTCAACGTCAGGAACCGCGATCGGCTGAGCGTGGTGCTGGCGTACGTGGCGCTGATCGCGCTCGCGGCCGGCTGGCGATCGCCGCTGTGGCTCGGCGCGTGCGCCGCGGCGTTGGCCCTGGTGGTGCTGCTCAACGGCGCGTTCTTCCGTTTCCTCCAGCGACAGCGCGGCGTCCGGTTCGCGATTGGCGCCGTGTCCCTCTACTGGATGTACCTGCTGGTGTGCGGCCTCGGCTTCGGCCTCGGGCTGGTCCGCTACCTGGCCGGTCGGCGAGGGTGATGGCTCGCCACTGGGCCACGCCTCAGCCGAGCGGCCAGGCGTCGATCGCCTCACCGTCGTGGATGTCGTACCTCGGCAGGTGATCGGCGTGAAGCCGTCGGCCGGGACCAGCGTGTTGGCCGGGAGGCCGAAGGCACACGGTGAGTTCGTCAAGGTGTGGGACTACGTGCTCGGCCACATCCCGCTCGAAGAGGAGCGGTGGCACCGGTTCAGCGACTTCTATCTGAACTCGATCCGGACGATGGATCTCCAGGTCAGCAACCTCCACGTCCCGCTGCTGATTCGCCATCCCGACGTTGCCGGCGCCGGCCCGACCTGAAGAAGCGGGGGAGCGTCCGGACCGTGTTCGACGGGCAGTACAAATTCTCGCGCTACTTCGCGCCCGTCGATCGCAACAAGCCGACCACGCTCGACGAGCTCTACCAGGTCAACGACGTCGAACTGTTCGACCTCAACGCCGATCCAGCCGAGGTAAAGAATCTCGCCATGGAGCGCGAGAAGAACGCCGCCCTGATCGAGACCATGAGCGGCGAGCTCGAGGCATTGATCAAGGCGGAGATCGGCAGCGACGATGGCCGGGAGATGCCGGAGTCGGCCACCGTCGCCTGGACCGTCGATCGCGCCGACCTCTGAGGCGGTCGTGGCAGAACCGAGACGCCGATGCTACGGCACCACGGTGTCACTCTCGACGATCGCGTCCAGATGCGCCGCGGCCTTCAGCGATTGCGCCACCAGGCACGACTGCTCGGCCTTGACCAGCAGCCTGCGCGCCTGCTCCGCGTCTGTACCGGCCGAGACGCGCAGGCGGGCACGGACGTCGAAGCCGGTGAATTGCGTCACGCGGTCCACGCGGTCCACGGTGCCGGAAACCTCGCAGGTGAGCGACACCCACGACAGCCGCGAGAACGAGGCGATGGCCCTGAACGTGAGGATGAAGCAGTCGGCCACGGCCGCCACGAGCAGCGTCTCCGGCGACCAGCGATCGCCCGGCCCGCCGAACTCGAGCGGGGGCGCTGACTGGAGCGAGGGCAGCCTCGGGCTCTCAACCACGACGTCGTCATTCGGTGTCGCGCGGGCTGCCACGTCGTACTTGTGCGGAAACGGGTTCATGGTCCCTCCAGTTCGCCTCGGCCTCTATTGTGGTGCATCCGCCGTGGTCATCCCGGCGACAACAGGTAGGCATCGATTTCTTCAGCCGTGCTGCGCGCCGTTCTGCCGACGCCGATGAGCGTGGCGGAGGCGTAGCCGGTCCAGTCGCCGTAACCGACCAGCCAGAGCCGCGGTTCGCCGACTGAGCGCGTGCCCCGAACGGCAACCCGTCCATCCTGGACGACGCCGAGAGGCGCGAGGTGCGCGAATGATGGCCGGAACCCCGTACACCAGATCACGGCATCGACCTCGGCCGAAGCGCCATCCGCCCACACGACGCTCGACTCGGTGAAGTGGTGGAACGGTTCGCGCGCCACGAGGACGCCGCGCGAGCGGGCGTCGACGACCGGCGGGACCATCACGATGTCGCCGAGGCTCGCACCAGAAGCGGTCACGGAGTGTCCATCCTGCCGAGCCTTCCACTGCTCGGACGCACGGCGGAACAGCACACTGCCGTCGACATCGTCGGGAAGGAACCGAGGCGGCCGCTCGGTCACCCAGATCGTGTCCGCCACGGTCGACACTTCGGCGAGAATCTGCGCGCCGGAGTTGCCGCCACCCACGACGGCGACCCGTCGACCAGCGAAGGGTTCGGCCCCGTCATACGCGGCCGAGTGCAATTGCGTGCCCTTGAAGGCGTCGCGTCCGGGGTACGTCGGCACGAAGGGAGAGCGCCACGTGCCGGTCGCACTGACGACGGCCCTGGCGGACCACGAGCGTTCCGCTGACCTGACCACCAGGCCATGAGCGTCCCGTTCGACGGAGTGCACCCACACCGGCCGCGCGATGGGCAGCTGATACCGCTGCTCGTAGTGGGTCAGGTAGTCGATGACATGGTTCCTGGTGGGGAAGCCGTCGGTGGTTGCGGGCATCAGCCAGCCGGACAGGGAGCTGGCCTGAGCCGGAGAGAACAGGCGCAGTGAGCGCCAGCCATGGCGCCACGCACCGCCCGCGCCGTCTTCGGCGTCGAGCATGAGAAACGATCGCGCGGTGCGCCGCAGAAAGTAGGCGACGGACAGCCCCGCCTGGCCGCCGCCGATGATGATGACGTCCGCGCTCACGAGACCTTGACGGTTGCCAGTGTCAGGTGATCGTCAGTGACCCGGCCACCGTAGATCCGTCGCAAGAAATACAGGCTCAGGTGAACCAGTCCGATCAGGACCGGCACCTCGACCAGCGGTCCCACGACGGTGGCGAAGGCGATGGGCGACGAGATGCCGAAGACGGCAATCGCTACCGCAATCGCCAACTCGAAGTTGTTGCCCGAGGCGGTGAAGGCCAGGGTGGCGGCGCGCGAGTAGTCCGCGCCGATCTTCCAGGCCATGAAGAAGCTGACCAGGAACATGATGGCGAAGTAGGCGCTGAGCGGAATCGCAATCCACAGCACATCGAGCGGCTGATCGACGATCCGCTCGCCCTGCATCGAGAACATCACGACGATGGTGAAGAGGAGGGCGACCAGCGTCATCGGCGAGATGATCGGCACGAAGACGCGGTCGTACCAGTCGTGCCCCTTCAGCGGCACGAGGATCACGCGGCTGAGGATGCCGGCCGCGAACGGAATCCCCAGATAGATCATCACGCTGCTGAAGATGTCGCCGATGCTCACCTCGACGGTCATGCCCTGCAGGCCGAACAGCGGCGGCAGCACCGTGACGAACAGCCACGCGTACACCCCGAACGTGACGATCTGGAAGACGCTGTTCAGGGCGACCAACCCGGCGGCGTACTCGCTGCTGCCGCGGGCCAGCTGGTTCCAGACCAGCACCATGGCGATGCAGCGGGCAATGCCCACCAGGATGAGACCGACCATGTAGGCGCCCCACCGGGGATCCGGTCCAAAGAGCGCCGGTGCGAGAAAGCCGAAGAACGACACCGCCAGGGAGAACATCAGGACCGGGCCGACGATCCAGTTCTGGATCAGCGACAGCCCGAGGATCCGGACGTTGGCGAAGACCTTCGGCATCAGCTCGTACTTCACCTTCGCCAGCGGTGGATACATCATCAGAATGAGGCCGACGGCGATCAGCAGGTTCGTGTGCGTCGCCGATCGTCAGCGCCGCGTTGAACCGCTCAACTCCCGTGCGAAACAGGTAGCCGACGGCGACTCCCAGGCCCATCGCGAGGAAGATCCAGACCGCCAGGTAGCGGTCGAGGAACGACAGGTTCGCGGCAACACTCTGTTGGGCAGGCACCGAGGTGACGCCATTCGAGGTCATGGGGCACCCGCGGCCGCGAGGGCGTCGATGCGCCGCGCGCCGGAGCCGCGTGCGATCTCCAGCAGCCGTGTCGCGCCGACCGGCGCGTCCGGATACCACGGCACCCACGCGACGCGCGTCGCGTGGGCCTCGCGGACTTCGCGCAGATAAGGCTGCTCCCTCTCACCACGTTCACGAAGGACCGGGTCCGTGATGTCGTCGCCGGCGAAGCTCTGGTTGATCACCCAGGCGAACGGTTCGATCCCGGCACGACGGAGGTCGTCTTGCAACCCGGCGGCTTCGTGCACGGGCGTCGCCTCGGGCAGCGTGACCAGCAGCACCTTGGTGTATCGCGGATCTCTCAACCGCGGCAGCAGGTGACGCACGGCATCGGGGACCGCGCCCGTCGTGCGCGAGACTTCGCGGTGATAGGCCTCGGCGGCGTCGAGGAGCAGGAGCGTGTGCCCCGTCGGCGCGGTATCGAGCACCACAAAGCGATTCTCACCACCGGCCACGGCACGCGCGAAAGCGCGAAACACGGCGATCTCCTCCGTGCAGGGGGAGCGCAGGTCTTCTTCGAGGAGCGCGCGGCCGCGCTGGTCGAGCGAGGGGGCGGCCGCGGCCAGCACTTCCTCACTGTAGGCGCGCGTTTCGGCGGCCGGGTCGATGCGCGACACCGTGATCCCGGGCACGGCGGCACCTATGGCCGCGGCCACATGCGCTGCCGGATCGGTGGTGCTCAAGTGCACGGTGTGCCCGCGGCTGCGCGAGCTCTACGGCGATCGCCGCCGCGACCGTCGTCTTGCCGACGCCGCCCTTCCCCATGGTCAGCACGACGCCGTGGCCGTCCTTTTCGATCGCATCGACCAGATCGGCGATGCGGCCGAGCAGGAGCAGGGCGGGGTCGGCTTGCGATGGCGGAAGCGGAGCCGGAGGGCTCGTGGCGGTGGCCGCGAAGACCTGGCGGAGACTGTCCGCGCCGAGCAGCGCCCAGGGGCGCAGTGGCACGTCGAGTCTGGGCAGACCGGCGAGTGCGGCGGGCAGCTGCCCAAGGGCGGCTTGCCCGCGGCGCTCCAGCGCCGCCGCGATGGGATCGTCCGCGCTGGTCGCGGTGAAGATGCCGTTCACGATCAGGTGCTGGTGCGTGACGCCCAGCGTCGCGAGTTCCTCGCTCGTCCGAGCCGCCTCGTCGAGCGCGGTCTTTTCCGGTCTGCTGACGAGCATCACCGTGGTGATGTCCGGGTTCATCAACGCGGCCAGGCTGTCGCGGTACAGGTTCATCTTGCCCTGGAGTCCGGCCAGGGGACCCAGGCAGCTCGTGCCGGTGGTGTTCGTCTCGATGAACCCTGTCCATGCGGCCGGCAGGGTGAGCAGCCGCAAGGTGTGCCCGGTGGGTGCCGTGTCGAACACCACGTGATCGAAAGCCGTTGTCGTGCGTGCGTCGGCGAGGAGGGTCGTGAACTCGTCGAACGCCGCAATCTCCACCGTGCAGGCCCCGGACAGCTGTTCTTCGATACTGGCGACGGCGGAAGCCGGCAGCACGGCGCGATAGGGGCCAACCACGCGCTCGCGGTAGGCGTGGGCCGCCGCTTCGGGATCGACATTGAGCGCCGACATGCGTGGCACGCCGGGCACCTCGGTCGGCCGCGAGGACAACCGCACCCCCAGCACCTCATCGAGGTTCGAGGCCGGGTCGGTCGAAACCAGCAGCACGCGCCGCCCGGCGTCGGCCAGGGCCATCGCGGTCGCGCAGGCCAGCGAGGTCTTGCCGACGCCGCCCTTGCCCGTGAAGAACAGCACGCGCGTCGGGGCAAACGGCAGGGGAGCCATCAGCAGCATCCCGAGCCAGGCGCACATCCGCCGCTGGTGGCCATCCGAAGCGAGGGCTTGCTCCGCGAGGCGCCGGCGACGAGCCCCGCGGCGCGGGCCAACTCGTCTCGCCGGGGATACGCGCCGTGGGCGAGCTCGACGCCATCGACCAGCACGATTGGCAGGCACGTGTCGCCTTCGCGCTGCATCAAGTCCAGGACCTGCGTGTTCGTGACGAACGGCTGTGGGTCCTGAGCGAGGTTGTGCCGGACGACCGAGACACCCTGCGCGGTCAGCCAGTCCACGTCGGCGGCGAACGCGGCGAGCAGGGGATCGACCTGGGGACCGCAGACACCACTGGAGCAGCACATCGGAGGATCGAAGACATCAATCTGTGTCATATGGATAACCTGTCTACACGGCTTCCAGCAGCGCCTTGAGCCGGGCCAATGCCGACGGAACGATGCAGTAGCTGACCCGGGGACCGTTCTCGTTGGCCCGCACGAGACCCGCGGTCCGGAGAATCCGGAGGTGCTCGGACACCGTGGACTGCGCCAGGGGCAATTCGTCCACGATGTGGCTGCACATGCGGGCCTCTTTGCGGGCCAGCATCCGGAGGATCTGGACGCGCACGGGGTGGCCGATGGCCTTGGCGAAGGTCGCCAGTTCGGCATCGGCTTCGGGCGTATCGAGCGGCGCTCGCAAGACAGCGATCCCGTCGGGTTCAGGAGGACAGCAGAGATCAGCGTCAGATTGTTTCATCGGCTATCGTCGATTAACGATATAGAGGACGACCGGATTAGTCAACTCCGGTCCCGTCGGTTCAGGCGGCGCGCGAAGAAGAGCTCGCGGCGGAGGTGAGGGCAGGGAGGGGACCGATGCGTCAACCGCAACTGCCGCACGGGCCGCAGCCGTCGTCGCTCCGGGGCGCGTAGGCCATCACGCCACCGCGGCGATCGAGCTGGATGCGGCAACACTGGTCGAGCAGCGTCTTCAGCTGCCGGCGACCACGTTGCACGCGGCTCTTCATGCCCGACACGGAGATGCCCGACCGGCGGGCGGCATCGGCCTGATTCAGGCCGTCCAGTTCGGTCAGCATGATGGCGTCGCGGTGGGCGGCGGGCAGCCGCTCCAGCATCGGCGCCAGGCAGGTCGCCAGTTCGGACAGCGCCGTGCCCTCGTCTTCTGCGGTGGCCTCCTGACCGGCCACCGGCGGCTGCACCTCCTCGATGTCTGCCGCATCGCCGCTTGCCACTTCTCGCCGGACGGTCGCCAAACGATAGTGATCGACGATGACGTTGCGGGCAGTGCGGTAGACCCAGGCGTGAAGGCGCTCGGTGTCGCGGATGGAGCCCACGTTCTTGACGATCTGGAGCAGCACGCGCTGCACCAGATCGTCCACGTCGGCCTGGTTTCGCACCCGCCGGCCGATGAAGGCGCGGAGGTTGGCGTGGAGCTCCTCCCACGGCGGTTCGAGCGTCTCGGCCATGGCGCTGATCATCCTATCGCGCCGGGCTTGGTCGCGGTTGGCAGCCGCACGCACTCGCGGAGGCCTGGCTCGTCGTCGAGGCCTCCCCACAGCATGCGGTCTTCCCAGCCGGCTCACAGCAGGTGAGCTGTGCGGTGGAGTCGCAGCACGCGGGCCCCGGTCCGTCCGCATGCGACGGCACGGGCTTGACGGCCTCGATCAGCGCGGACGCGATGGCCCGCTCGGCGCCGCTGCCGAGATCGAGTACGCGTTCGCGAGGTTTCAGGGCCGCGATGGCCTGTGGATTGCCGCAGCCCGGTCCCAGGTCCGCGCCTTCGGGCAGGCTCGCCGGGTCGGCGTCGGAGTAGCCAAGGTGACTGGACGTGTTGGCGGCGGAGCCGCAGCAGGTCGTGCCGCCGCAGCATCCACCCGGTGTCGAGGTCGCTGTCGCCACGGCGCCGTAGGCCTGGCGCACTGCGGATCGGATCGAGCCTGGCGTTGAAGTGTTCATCGGTCTCTCCTTCGATTGTGTCGTCACACCTACAGACGGAGGAGCAATCGAAAGGACGCAGCCGGCCCATCCCAGCCATAATCGGGAAGATGGCCGTACCACTGCAGAACGAGGCGCGCACGGGTCAACGTGTGGCGCTGGCGGGGATCTTCGCCAGCGTCTGCCTCGCCGCGATGAACATCACCGTGGGGCTGATGTCGCGGTCCACGTCGGTGTTCGCGACCGGCGTCGAATTCGCGGGAGACGTCCTCGCCTCGATCGTGGTGCTGTTCGGGCTGATCGCCGCGACCAAGCCCCCGGACGACGACCATCCGTACGGGCACGGCCGGATCGAGACGCTGGCGGCATTCGTGGTCGGCCTGGTTCTGAGCGTCGGAGGCGTGGGCATCTGCTGGAATTCACTGCAGGCCGTTGGTGAACAGCACGCGCCGCCCTCGATGGTCGCCATCGCCGCGCTCGCCGGCGCGATTGTCGTGCGTGGCGTGATGTCGGGGATCAAGTTCCGCGTCGGCAAGCGCATCAGGAGCACGTCGCTCGTGGCCGACGCCTGGAACGACGCGGTGGACATCCTCTCGGCCAGTGCGGCGCTGACCGCTGTGGGCCTCGCGATTTACGACAGCGAACGCTTCCGCGCCGCGGACCACTACGGTGGCTTCGTGGTGGGCATGGTGGTCATCGTGACGGGCCTTCGCGTGCTGCGGGATGCGTCGCTCGAGCTGATGGACACCATGCCGGACGACGAGATGATGACCCGGCTGAAGGCGACAGTCCTCGACGTGCCTGGTGTGCGCGGCGTGGACAAGGCCTACGCGCGCAAGACCGGGATGTCGTATCACGTCGACCTGCACATCGAGGTCGACCCCGCGATGTCGGTCGCCGACGCGCACGTCGTCGCCGGGCGCGTCCGCCATCAGGTGCGTGGTGAGCTGGTATGGGTGGCCGACGTGCTCGTGCACGTGGAGCCAGCGGGCGCGCACGCGGCGAGTTGATCAGCTCTCGGGGGGCAGCGAGAACGCAACCACGGCAGAGTGTGTCTCCTCTCGTTCTCAACCGCCACCACCGGGCGACGTCTCGCGAAACTTCGTGTGACGAGAACGAATGTCAGCGCGCGGATGCCGGCGTCATCGCACGGCCGATCGCCGCGCCAATCGCGCCGGCCACGAAGGTGCTGCCGCCGGCGATGGCGATGTTGCCGAACGGCACGTCGCCGAGTGCGGTGGACACCAGACTGCCGAGTGCCCCTGCCGCGCCACCAGCGATCGCACCCTGCGCCGCCGTGGTGCCAAGCGTCATCGCGCGCGTGCCGCCCGCGGTGAGCCAGCCGGTGATGACGCCGAGCAGCGTGCCCGCAATGGGAAAGAGCAGGCCCTGCTGTTCCGGCGACATGAAGTGGCCGATGACCACCATCAGCGTTTGCAATACCGTGCCGAGGCCGGCGCCTTTCGTCAGAGATGCGGTGTTCATGATGGCCCTCACTGGAACTTCGACCAGTCGAGGGGACCGGTCGCGAAGCGCTGATGTCGTGGAAGTCCCTCGCCGTCGATCCCCAGCCCGAGGCGGCCGATGCGGCGGCGCGAGCGACCAAGTAAAGACCCGCTGGCCCGGATTGTCAATCGGGCAGCGACCGAAAGGAGGGACGGGCGGAGGGAGCGGCGCGGGTGCGGTTGGGCGGGCGGCGGGTGGACGGCGTCAGTCCTCGGCCGCGTCCTCGTCTGGCCGCGGGCGGAAGAGCACCAGCACCTTGCCCACGCTCTGGACCTCCGCCGCTCCCGTGCGGGCGCACATGGCCGCGGCCAGCTCCTTGCGTGCGTCACGATCCGCACCGCCCATCCGCACCTTGATCAACTCGTGCGCGGTCAGGGCGCGTTCGAGCTCCGCGGCCACGGTGTCGGACAGCCCGGCCTGCCCCACCTGCACCACCGGTTCGAGCGCGTGCGCGCGGGCCTTCAACTGGGCGCGTTCGCGCGGGGTCAGCGTGATCGGCATCCGACGATTGTACCCGCTGGTGGCCGACCGCGGCGCGGGCGGCGCCCGCCGACACTGTCCTACCAGGGGGGCAGCGTGTTGAACAGGTAGTTGCGGAGATACGGATCGGTGGACGCCTTCAGTTCCGCGGCGCTGCCCTCGAAGTGGATGCGTCCCTGGTGGAGCACCATGAACGTCACGTGCGGAGCACTCGCGGGGTCGGCGCTGACGATCCGGACCCGTCCCTCGGCGCGGACGGCGGCATGGGTGGCGACATAGAACGCGTCCCGAATCTGGTGCGTGACGAACAGCGACGTCACGTGCTGCAGATCGCGCAGCTTGATGATCTCGTCGTCCACCAGCATCGCGATGATGGGATCGAGGCCCGTGATCGGGTCGTCGAGCAGCACCAGGCTCGGTTCGGGCGCCATCGCCCGCGCAATGGCCACGCGCCGCCGCTGCCCGCCCGACAGTTCGGACGGCAGGCGGTCGATGAACTCGCTGAGCCCGATGAACCCGAGCACCGCTTCGACGCGGGCGTGGACCTGATCCTCGGGCAGGTGCTCCTCGACCAGCCGGTAGCCGACGTTGTCCTCGACCGTGAGCGAGTCGAACAGGGCGTTTTCCTGGAAGACGATCCCGATGTTCTCCCGCACCCGGAGCAGCTCGTGTTCGGCCATCCGCTCGATCGCCTCGCCATTCACGAGGATGCTGCCCTCGTCCGGCTTGAGGAGGCCGAGGATCAGCTTGAGGAGCACCGACTTCCCGGAGCCGCTGGCGCCCAGCAGGATGGTCATCGAGCCGGCGGGCAGGGTGAAGCTGAGGTCGCGGAGCACCACCAGGTTGTCGAAGGCCAGCGAGACGTGGCGGAACTCGACGGCGGCGGTGCCCGCCTCGGCGACCGGAGCGCGCGCCGTGATACCCGGGTCGCGGTCGGTCGGAGGCGGGAGATCGGAGGGGCTGTTCACGATTCCGACCTGAGCAAGTCTGGGACCAGCGCCGTGGGCGACTTTTCCCGGCCACTTCCGCGAACCGCGCAGGAGCGGTCTCGGCCAGCCGCCAGGCGTGTGACGGGTTTTCCGCGATCCTGGGCGGCGGCCCCCGGCCACCCCGAGCATTCCGGGGGCAAATCGAGTAATCTTAGCGAGGATAAATCGTCTCTCATTGGAGGACTCATGGACGTCAGGCACCCGCTTTCTCGTCGTCGGTTTTTCGGAGGGGTCGCCGCTGCCATGGGCGTCCTCGGGCTGCGGCCCTCGTCATCGCTGTTCGCGCAGGGCCAGACGGCGCAGTTCCGCGGCTCGGACTCGGAGTACGACTCCTACGCCAAGCTGGCCAGCAACGAGAACAACTGGGGCCCGCCCGAGTCCGTGATGAAGGCGATGAACGGCTCGTGGAAGTACGCCAACCGCTACGGCTATCCCGATGGCAACGTCGTCCAGGCCATTGCCGAGCACCACGGCGTGAAGCCCGAGAACATCCTGCTCACCGCCGGCTCGGGCGAAGTGCTGCAGGTGATGGGCACGACGTTCCTGCAGGATGGGCGAGAAGGTGCTCGGCGCCGACCCGTCCTACGGCTCGGTCTACCAGCACGCGACCAACATCAAGGCCGATGCGATCAAGCTGCCGCTCCTCAAGGACTACCGGCAGAACGTGCCGGCGATGATTGAGGCGGCCAATCGCAACGCCCGCGACATCGGTTTCTTCTACCTGTGCAACCCCAACAACCCGACCGGGGTGATCGTCACCGCGAAGGAAGTGAAGCAGATCCTCGACGGCATCCCGAAGGACATGCCGGTGCTGATCGACGAGGCCTATCACCACTTCGTGGACGACCCGGCCTACGGCACCTCGATGCCCTACGTGCTCGAGGGACGCCCGGTCGTCGTCGCCCGCACGTTCTCGAAGATCGCGGCCCTGGCGGCGATGCGCATCGGCTATGCCGTGGCGCCGGCCGACATCATCCAGCGGATGCGCCCGTACTCGATGAACAGTGTCAACGTGCTGGCCAAGTGGGGCGCCGTGGCGTCACTCAAGGACACGCAGGGCCAGGCGGACGTGAAGGCGAAGATCACCTCGCTGCGCAACAAGACCACCGCCGAACTCGAGGCGTGGGGCTACCCGGTGATCCCGTCGCAGACCAACTTCTTCATGGTCAGCCTGGGCGATCGCACGGTGCAGCCGGTGATCGAGGAATTCCGCAAGAAGGGCGTCCTCGTCGGCCGTCCCTTCCCGCCGATGCTGCAGCACCTGCGCGTGTCCGTCGGCTTGCCCGAGGAGATGGACCGCTTCATGAAGGGCTTCAAGGAAATCTTCCCGAAGAAGACGACCTCGACGATCGCCCAGGGCTAGGTCACAACCGGTGGGCCGGCGATTGCCGCCGGCCCCCTCTCTCCTGCCTCACTTCTCTCCTACGTCACTTCGTCCCACCGGCCTGCCCACGGCACGCCTCACTTCATCAGATCGTAGGCACCCTTCACGGTCTCCGACGAGGGGAACACGCGATCGGCCTGCGCGGCGTTGAGGTCGAAGGTGCCGGCGATCGCCGCTTTCAGCACGGCGCGCGTATCCAGCGTCGGTTTCAGGTCGCGGCCTTCGTACAACGCGGAGTCGCCCAGGCCTGGCCAGTCGGCGAACATGCGTGACTTCGCGACGTTGGGTCCGATCAGGAACCCCGCCCCTGCGGTGCCGTGATCGGTGCCGCGCGTGCCGTTGGGCCGTGCCGTGCGGCCGAACTCGGTCATCACGACCACGGTGGTGCTGGCCCACGTGGACCCCATCTCGGTGCGGAACACCGTCAAGCCTTCGGCGAGCTGCCCCAGCAGCCGATCGAGCGCACCACCCGCCAGCCCCTGGTTGGCGTGCGTGTCCCAGCCGCTGAATTCCATGGCCGCGATGTTGGGGCCCGCGTCCTCGCGCAGGATGTGCGCGGCTGCCCGCATCAGCGGCGCGATGCCGCCGCGGCGTGCGCCGCTGCCGGCCATGGGCTCCTCGCCGACCATGTCCTGCTGCTGCAGCGCGGCCTCGAATCGTCCGCTCAGCGCGGCGTCTCCCCGATAAAGCACCGCCAGCCGCTGGAGATATGCATCGTCCACCACGCCGAGCTTTGCCGGCGACCAGGTCTGGACATCGAAGGAACCGCTCAGCGAGCGCGGCATGCCGGCCGCGATGGCGATGCCCGAACGGGAACCCGGCATCACCTGGAGGAGACGGTTCAGCCACCCATCCGCGGAGCCGGCCGGCTTGTCGATGCCGGTCTCGAGAATCGCCTGGCCATCGAAGTGGCTCCGTGTCCGGTAGGGAATGGCCATCGCGTGCAGGATGACGAGCTCGTCCTTCTGCCACAGCTCGCGGAGCGGCGCGAGCCCGGGCGACAGCCCGAACGTGCCGTCGAGCGGGAGGAGGCTCTCCTCTTCGTAGGCCAGAGCGCCGCGCAGCGAGGCGTAGGCCGGATCGCCATGCGGGACGACGGCGGCCAGGCCGTCGAAGCCGCCGCGCAACAGGACGAAGACCAGCCGGCCGCGCTGGCGGACCTGCGCGAAGGTGACCACGGGGCAGGCGAAGGTGGCGAGGCCACCCTGACACATCGTGCGGACGAAGGCTCGGCGGTTCATCGCTATCTCCACTGAAAGGCAGGACCGGCAATCGTCAGCGCCACGCGGTCCGCGGCCGGGATGGACGCATCGGCCACCAGCGTGCGCAACGAATCGGCAGGCGGCACGTCGACGACCTCGAGCAGTTCGCGCGGCTCGATCTGCCGGCCGGCACCGCGTCTCGTGAACGTGCGCGCCAGCTCGCCGCGGTTCAGCAGCGAGTCGGGATCGGCCCATTCCTGCAGCGAGTCGCCGAATCCTTTCGGGGCCGCCGGTGACCAGAGTGGATGACGCAGCTGGCGGAGCACCGCCACGTCACGCTCATCGACGTCCTTCACGCCGAAGGCCCGCAGCACGGCCACCAGCCAGTCCTGCGGCGTCCGGAACTTGCGCGCGTCCGGGCTCCACGCCTCGGTCAGGTCGACGAGCGCACCGGAGACCGCGCGCAGGTCGCCCTCGCTCTCGCGGAACACCCGCGCGATGCGATCCACGGCGGATGGTGGCGGGGTGTCCGAGACGAAGTGCGTGACCAGCTTGGTCGCGACGAAGCGCGCGGTGGAGGCGTGCCGGCACAGATCGCGGATGACCCGCTCGCCCTGGCCGAGGCCCTCGTCGTTGTAGCGTCTGCCGACGATGGTGCGGGCACCCGGCTCGTGGAGCAGGGCCCGGTAGGCAAACGACATCGCCTCGTCGGCGCCTGCCGCGGCGCCGCCGCTCTGCGGCGGCCGCCGGCGTCCCATCGGCGCGGCGTCGGGGCCGTCGTTGAGGCCGCCGATACTCCACCCGGTCAGCGCCTTCGCCAGTTCCTGCACGTCCTGTTGCGAATAGCCGCCCTCCACCCCCAGGGTGTGCAGCTCGAGCAGCTCGCGGGCGTAGTTCTCGTTGAGCCCGCGCTGGGCCCGAGCGCCGCGCGCGCGCCTGGCGCCAGGCGAATCCGGGCCGATCGACTGGAAGTTGTCGAGATAGATCAGCATCGCCGGGTGCCGGGCCGAGGCGAGCACCAGGTCCTCGAACCGGCCCAGGACGTGCGGGCGAATCACCTCGCGCTCGTAACTGCCGGCGAGGGGCGCGACCTGCACCTTGGCGGCCGCCGAGACGCACAGATGATTGGACCAGAAGGCGACCAGCCGCTCGACGAAGGGCCGGTCGGTGCTGACGCGCTGGGTGAGGCAGGCGCGGCTCTCGGCCACCGCAATGGCCACCAGGCGCCGGCGCGCCTCCTGGCGCTTCGCCTGATCCTGCGCGGCGGCCCGCACCGCGCGCAGCGCCTGCGCAATGGCGGTGGGCGACGCAGTCTCCGGCGGAGTGATGCCCGGGGCAGCGCCGCCAAGCTGCGCCCGGAGCCAGCCCCGAGGATCCGAGATCCGGCCTCGTTCCGCAGGCCGGGCGCCGAGACCGAACCGGTTGAGGGCGCGGAGCGTCAGGTCCATGCCTCGATTAAAGCCGCAGGCGGGTTCCGGCGCGAGTGAAGATTTCGTGACAGCGCGGCGGCGAAATCATGTCGCCGCACGCAGCGCCAGGCCGGTGGCCACGGACGTCAGTTCCTGCCCGCCGCTGATCGTGGCGCCCGGGAATCGCGCCTCGAACAGCCGGCGCACCGCCGGCACGAACGAGGAGCCGCCAGTGAGGAACACGGTGTCGATGGCCGAGCCGGGAAGGCCTGTTCGCGCCAGCAACCCGGCGATGCAGGCGTCGATCGCCTCGAGATCCGGCGCCAGCCATTCCTCGAACTCCGCGCGCGTCGCGGGCCAGTGGAGCGACACCGGCGACAGCGCGAAGTGGAAGTCGGCGTCGAGCGCGGAGGACAGCGCGGTCTTGGTCGCGTTCACCTGCTCGTGCAGCTCGTAGCCGAGGTCCTCGCCGACCAGATGCAGCAGGGCGGCGATGCCGTCCTTCGCAGTCGAGGTCCGCTGCACGCGTGTCAGCATCTCGATCGTGCCCGGCGACTTCAGGAACGAGAGGTGATGCCACCGCTCGAGCCTGGCGTAGACCCACTCCGGTGTCGGCAGCATCTTGTCCGGCGGCGACAGATACTCCGAGCCCTTGCCGAGCTGCGGCGCCACGGCGTGACGCACGATCAGGCGATCGAAGGCATCGCCGGCGATCGCCATGCCGTCGTTGCCGAGGATGGTGATGCCCTCGACGCCCGCCACTGATGGCGGCTGCAGCGCGAGGATGGAGAAGTCGCTGGTGCCGCCGCCGAAGTCGCCGATCAGCACGGTGGCCGGCCGTTCGAGTCGCTGCCGGTAGGCATAGGCGGCCGCGACGGGTTCGTACTCGAACACCGGATCGGTGATGCCCGCGTAGCCCAGCGCCGTGCGCAACCGCCGGAGCGCGAGGTCATCGTCTTCCGCGCTGCGTGCCGTGGTGAAGTGCACCGGGCGGCCGACAATGGCTCGGGCGGGGAGAGGACCGAGCGCTTCGGTGCCCGCGGCCAGCAGCCGCTGCAGGATCAACCCGATCAACTCTTCGAGCGAGCGCTGCTTGCCGCCGATCTGCGTGCCGGTGAAGCTGCTGTCTCCGAGGTAGGTCTTCAGCGACTGGATGAAGCGGCCCTTGGGCGCGGCCTGCCGGTAGCGCCGGATCGCCTCCGGCCCAGCGGCGACGCCGTCCTTCCGCATCGCGCCACGCACCGGTGTGGGGTCGAAATAGAGGATCGATCGGAACGTGTCGGTGGTGCCATGCTCGGTGGCGAAGTGGGCCAGTTGCGCGATGCCGTCGCCGTTCACGATCGCGAGCGCGCTGTTGGTGGTGCCGAAGTCGATGCCGAGCGCGCGCCGGCTCGAAGTCTGAGATGTCATGGCGCGTGAAGATCGTAGTCGATGTGTCACGCCCCTCGCACCCCCGGCGCGTCCGCCTCGAGTGTCACACGGACTTCAAGGAGCATGACGGGTGAGTCGGGAGTATCGCTGCATCAGCGGCGTGACGGAAACGCCGTGCAGCACGATCGAGGCGGCGACCACGACCAGGGTGATGTCGACCATCGCTCGATCGTCGGGCGCCGAGGCGCCGTGCGTGATGGCGTAGGCCAGATAGTAGAGCGAGCCGACGCCGCGCACGCCGAACCAGGCGATGAACGCGCGCTGCGGTTTCGAGAGCGGCGTGCGGTGCAGGCTCACCAAGGTTGCCACCGGACGGATCACGAGAAAGAGCCCGGCCGCCAGCCAGACGCCGGGGCGCAGCTGCTGGATGTCCGCCAGCATCGCGCCGATCACGATGACGACCGCCAGTTCGCCGAGCCGCTCCAGTTGTTCGTTGAAGCCGAGCACCGCCTGCGCCATGTAGGCGGGCGCGCCGTCCGGGTCGGTGGCCTGTTCCTCCTTGCTGCCAGGCGCCGCGGCGACGTCCCGTGCTGCGGCCCCCTCACTGTGCTCGCGCTCGATCCGCCGCATCGACAGCCCGGCGGCGAACACCGCGAGGAAGCCATAGGCGTGAATGAGCAAGGCGATGCCGTAAGACAGCGCGATCAGCCCGAGCGCGAGGAACTCGTCCAGGCCCACCGCCTCGCGATGCTCCCGGCGGAGGTACAGCACCAGCTTGCCGATGCCCGCACCGCAGATTGTGCCGACGGCGAGCCCCGCCGCCACCGCCCACAACAGATCGATGGCCAACCAGCGCCAGCCGTAGGCGCCGAGATCGTGCGTCCCGAGCAGGCCCAGCCCAAGCATCACGAATGGAAACGCGGTGCCGTCGTTGAGGCCGGCTTCGCCCGTCAGGCTGAAACGCACCGGCTCGGCGTCGTGTTCGTGGGTCACCTGCACGTCAGAGGCGAGAACCGGATCGGTGGGCGCCAGGATCGCGCCCAGCAGCACCGCGGCCCCGAGCGACAGACCGAGAAAGGCCATCGACAGGGCGGCGACGCCGCCGATGGTGAGGGTCATCGCCACCGTGGCCAGCAGGACCGGGCGGCGCCAGCGGCGATCGGAGCCGGGCAGCCGCAGTTTCAGCCCGGCCGTGAACAGCGAGACGATGACGGCGCCCTCGGCCAGGCGCTCGAGCGCCACCGCATCGTCGAGGACGGTGAGATGGAGCAGGTCCGCGCCCCAGGGGCCGAGCAGGGCACCAACGCCGAGATAGTAGATGGCGGCGGTCAGCGGCAGCCGCTTGAGGACGGACCCGGTCAGGGCCACGCTGATCAGCAGGGCGCCCGCGATGACGAACCACGCGGTTGCCATGCACCACTCTTCCACGTCGGGCCGCACGCGTGTCAAACAGGACCGTGCCAGTGATGGTGGTCGAGCGGATGCGCAAATGGACTTATCCCGGCCCCAGCCGCCGCCGGAAGCCTCTGGTTGACCTCGCCGCCGTCCCTGCATATGATGCGTAAGCTAACAGTTGGTGTTGGCAAACCATTTTGTTCCTCTTCCCTCAGGACCGCGACATGTTCAGCTCGAAGCCGTTCCGCATCGCCACGCTCGCCGGAGTCCTGGTGCTTGGCGGCGCGCTGGTGGCCATCGCCCAGCAGAAACCCGAGCCCCTGATGATGGGGCCCGCCCGCGAGCGCGGTGCCAGCATCACCCCGGCCTTCGAGGGCTGGTATCAGAACGAAGACGGCAGCTACAGCCTGCTGATCGGCTACTTCAACCGGAACGCGAAGGAAGCGCTGGACATCCCGATCGGGCCGAACAACCGCATCGAGCCCGGTGAGATCGACCAGGGCCAGCCCACCCATTTCGAGATCGGCCGCCAGTGGGGCGTGTTCGTCCTGAAGGTGCCGAAGGACTTCGGCAAGCAGAAGGTCACCTGGACCATCGTCGCCAACGGCGAGGTCCAGTCCATCCCCTTCACCCTGAATCCCGGTTACACGATCACCCCGTACGAGGAGCTCGGGATGGGCAACAAGCCGCCGGCCCTGGCGTTTGCCGAGGGCGGGGCCAAGGTCACCGGCCCGCCGATCAACGTGGCGGCGACCCTGACCGGCAAGGCCGGCCAGCCGGTGTCGATCCCGTTGTGGGTCGAAGACGCGAAGTCCAAGTTCGAGGAACGGCCGGCCCCGGCGGCGCGCGCCGGCCGGACGCCAGCCGTGGCGACCGTCTCGTTCCACAAGTATCGCGGCCCTGGCACGGTGACGTTCGATCCGGCCAGGATTCCGGCCCAGAAGCAGGGCGAAAAGGTGGCCACCACGGCGACCTTCTCGGTCGCCGGGCGAATACCTGCTCCGCGTCCAGGCCAACGACGAGTCGGGTGAAGGCGGCGGCGGATTCCAGTGCTGCTGGACCAATACGTACGTTAAGGTGACCGTGCAGTGAGGCTCCTCATGAGGACCGGTATGAATCACGAAACATTTCGACAGGTACGGCAGCTCGTTGTCAGCGTGTGCGCCGCCGGGCGCGGTTCTCGTGCTGCCCGGCATCGCCGCGGCGCAGGCGCCAGCGCAGCCGACGTTCGCCAAGGACGTCGCCCCCATCTTCCAGGAGAAGTGCGAGGCGTGTCACCGGCCCGACTCGATCGCGCCGATGTCGCTCAAGACCTACGCGGAGACGCGGCCGTGGGCGCGCGCGATCAAGGCCCGGGTCGCCGACCACACGATGCCGCCCTGGGACATCGACCGCACGGTCGGCGTCCAGAAGTTCAAGAACGATCGCTCGCTGACCGACGCCGAGACGGAGACGATCGTCCGCTGGGTGGACGCCGGCGCGCCGCCGGGCGACCCGAAGGACATGCCGGCGGCCCGCACCTGGCCCGAGGATCAGGGCTGGAACTTCGCGGCGCTGCTTCGGCCAGAAGGAGCCCGACCTGATCGTCAACTCGCACAGCTTCACGATGCCGGCGCAGTCGCAGGACGCGTGGGACAAGCGCGTCACGCCCTCCGGGCATCACCGAGCCCCGCTGGGTGCGCGCGATCGAGATCCGGCCGACGACCGTGAAGGGCCGCAAGATCACGCATCACGCCATCGCCTATCTCGAGCAGGAGGAGCCCGAACGCGGCCCCCGGACGGCGGCCTGCCGACGCCCTTCATGGAGTGGGCCGTCGGCAAGCAGGGCGAGCTGATGCGCCCCGACACCGGCAAGCTGCTGCTCCCCGGTTCGAAGTTCCACTGGGACATCCACTACTCGCAGGCCGGTGAGGAGATCACCAGCCAGGTCGAGATGGGCATCTACTTCTACCCGAAGGGGGAGGAGCCGAAGTTCCGCACCACCCTGTCGCTCGTGCCGGCCGCCCTCGGCACGATGGACATCCGTCCCAACACGGTGTCGATGGCCGAAGGCTTCACGGTGCTGCGCGAGAACGCCCGCATCGAGAGCTACCAGCCGCACATGCACCTGCGCGGCAAGGCGATGATGGTGGAAGCCATCTACCCGACCGGGCGCCGGGAAGTCATCAGCCTGGTCAGCAACTTCAACTTCAACTGGATGACCACCTACGTCTACGCCGACGATGTGGCGCCGCTGCTGCCGAAGGGCACGATGCTCAAGGTGACGTCGTGGCACGACAACACCGCCGCCAAGAAGACCAATCCCGATCCGAACCAGTGGGTGGGTTGGGGCGATCGCACGGTGGACGAAATGGCGCACGCCTGGATCAACATCGTCTACATGAAGGACGAAGACTTCAAGGCGGAGCAGGAAAAGCGCCGCACGCCGCCGACGACGCAGAGCCAGGCGCCGCAGCAGCAGAAGTAACCCTCGCGCGGCGAGCAAGACCAACTCGGAGGAGACGGCCTCACCGCCGTCTCCTTTGTTTTTCACCGAGCAGCTGTGCACGAACCACAGACCCCGCGCTTACAGAACACGAGCACCAGCGAGCTGGTCGACGTTGTCTATCTCGTGATGCAGGCGATCTGGGCCGACATGCGGCGGTCCCGCCGCGCCATCGAGCCGTCGCAGTGGGCCACCCTGCGCACGAATCGCCCGCGGCCCCTGCACGATGAGCGAGCTGGCGCGCCACAAAGGCGTCAGCCTGCCGACGATCTCGAAGTCCGTGGACATGCTGGTGCGGCGCGGCTGGGTCGAACGCTTCGTCGACGACACCGATCGCCGTCAGACCCTGGTGCGCCTCACCGCCGGCGGCCGCCGCGTGCTGGCCGAGTGCCGGCGCCGCGTCGAACTGCGCCTCGACGAGAAGCTCGCGACCCTGACCGCGGCCGAGCGCGAGCAGGTGACCGCCAGCCTGCGCACGGTCCGCGACGCGCTGGTCGCCGAGGACTGACCAGCGCCCTGTTCATCGGGGCTCCCGCCTGCCCCAAGCCATGGTTCATGCGAACCGCTGGCGTCTGGGGCGCCTATCGGATCCGCTGAATCGTCAGCAGCGCCCGGCGGATCTCGTCGTCCTTCCCCTTCTCCTTCAATCGCGTCCACAGCCGATCGATCACCCGCGCGTCCACGAAGCCCGGCACCGTGGTGCCCCATTCCTGCGCGGCCCGGAACGCATCGAGTGCGG
Organism: uncultured Acidobacteriota bacterium; assembly: GCA_963721715.1. Taxonomy (GTDB): domain Bacteria; phylum Acidobacteriota; class Vicinamibacteria; order Vicinamibacterales; family UBA2999; genus VFZN01. The sequence continues at coordinate 159,831 of CAVRKI010000003.1, forward strand.
CAACGGTTTCCTCCGTGTAGACCATTGCGCCGGCACCGGTGGTCGGGATCTCCTTGTCGTTCGGGCGGTAGTAGCCGAGCGCGTGCAGCATCAGCTTCAGCTGCAGCACGTCGCGTCCCATGAACTGCTCCAGCTTGCGGAAGCCGAGCGTCTCGCTGGCGGTGTCGTAGATGCGGCGCAGCTCGCCGACCGGCTCCGGGTGCTCGCACACGTTGATGTTCACGGTGATGCCGTCGGGCCGCCGCGACATGCCGGGCCGCGGGTCGGCCACCAGCACCGCCGCCGACTGCGTCTCGCCGTGACGGCCGTCGCCGCCGAGCAGGTGACCGGCGGTGAGCGCTTCGATCATGCGATCGGCGAGCGTGCGGACCGAGCCCTCGCTGGCCTGGAAGGTGTCGGCCACGGCGTCCACGACGTTCGGGCTGACGAGCGAGTTGCCCTGGACCGCGAAGGTCGCGCCCTTGCGCATGTGCACCCAGTCGCCCTTCTTCTCGTCGCCGTACTGGCCCTTGCCGGTCCACTGCGCCGAGCGCCCCTTGATGTCGATGACGCCGACCTGCCGGCTCTCACGGCCCTGATCGGCGGCGACGACCTGATCCATCGCGTCCTGCGGCGCCACGCCCTTCGCCAGGAGGTCGAGGAGATCGGTGCCGTACTCGACCCGGGTGCCTCCCTGCGTGGCCACCGCGCCGACGCCGGCGCGCACCCACGGCACGGCGTTGCCGACGCAGGGGTTGCGGGTCGTGACGATGACGCCGGTCTCGCCGGTGCCCGGATCGACGGCCACGATGGAGAAGGTGTGGAAGTTGATGTCCTTGCCGGTGCCCCAGGCGACAGGTTCCTGGGCGTGAGCGAGCGAAGCGAGCAGGAGCGATGCGGCTAGGCCGCCGAGAACGCGTGCGTGCGACATGTGCCGAGGAGTATACCGGCCTGTTTGTCGCCCCTGGCCCCGAGGTGGGGTCTGGCACGAAAGCGGCTAAAACGCGGCAGTTTCTGCATAGCGGCAGAAACTGCGCCGTTTTGGCCTCGATCGTGCCAGACCCCGAATCACGCCCGGCACCATCCGTCCGGCGCACTGGGCGAGCACCCCGTGTCAGCCGATCCGATCGACAGACGCCGGCTGCGTTTCGACGCCGTCAACGACCTCGGCGACATGGCGCTCGGCGTCGGCCGCGGCCACCAGCGCTTCGATCTCCCGGTACTCGCGCCAGTGCCGATGCGTCACCTGCATGATGCCGACCAGCGGCACCGCGAGGCACACGCCGACGATTCCGCCGAGCGCCGCTCCAGCCCACAGCGCGACCACGATGGCCAGCGGGTGGAGGTGCAGCGCGCGGCTGATCAGCCGGGGATAGATCACGTAGTCCTGCAGCAGCCGGAGCGCCGCGAGAAAGCCGAGGATGGCCAGCACCCGATCCGGCGCGACGGCGGTGGCGACCACCGCGACCACCAGCGGGCCGGCCAGCGGGATCATCTCGAGGGTGCCGGCGGCTAGCGCCAGCGTGCCGGGATACGGCAGGCCAAGCGCCGCGAAGCCAATCCAGCACATGCTGCCGACGATCAGCGCCGAAACGGTCTGCGCCCGCGTGTAGGCGGCCAGCAGGCTGTTGAGATTGCCGAGGAACTCGTTGCCGCGCCACTGCAGGTGCGGTGTCGGCAGCACGCGCGAGGTGGAACGGCGGAAGCGGTGCCAGCGCGTGAGCAGCAGGAAGGCGACCACCGGCACGGTCGAGAGCCACGGCACGAGCCCCCTGATGTGCACCAGCTCGCTACCCAGGTTGCGCGCCTCCTTCTCCAGGCTCTGCGTGACCATGCGGGTCACGGCGTCGACCGGCGCGTTCACCGAGAGCGGCAACCCCAGCGCCTCGTGCCAGCCTTCCGTGGCGTGCAACTGCCTGACGAAGCGCGCGGTGTGTTCCGGCACCAGTACCCGCATGCGGCCCAGCGCCTCGCCGAGCCTGGGGCCGTTGAACGCCCACACCGGAATGGTGATGGCGGCGAGCGCGCCGTACAAGGCGAGCGTCGCCAGCTCCGCGCGAGAGCGGCCGGCCCTGTCGCGACGGCGCCGCAGCATAGCGCAGTCGTTCGGCAGCCGGCGCGATCAGGTAGGCGAGCACGAACGACAGGAACGCCACCAGCAGCACGCCGGTGGCGGCGAACTGGTCGAAGACCACGGCCAGCACCACGAGCGTCACGATCAGCGTCGTCGAGCCGAGATATACGCCCGCCCGCCACCGCTCGCGGGCGCTGGTCGGCTTGCCCCACGGCAAATCGGTCTGGACGTTGGTGCCCGGTGTCTGACGCACCTCCTGATTGTAGATGCTCCGACCCCGCCGGCGGGAGTCGCCCGGATCACCAGATCACCGCATCACGAGATCCCGATGTCTGTGTAACGTTCGCGGCCGCCGACGCACCAGGCTGGTGGAGGTATCGGCATGGCACAGCAAAAGAACGCCAGGCTGACGGAGTCTTTCGTCCATCCGTCCGCCGGCGTGAGTACCCGGGTCGATCGGTATCTGGCGGTGCGGTGGAAGAACGGCGTGTCGGCGGACGCCCGGGCGAAGGTGCTTCGCGACGCTGCTGTCGAGCTCGCCGGCCTGGACGAGAAGGCGCCGCCGCCGCTGCTCCAGGTGAACCAGACGGATGGCCTGTCGTGGGTGCAGGGCGCGAAGGGCGGCAGCGTGTCCGCCGAGGCCATTGCCACCCTCGAGGGCAGCGAACTGGTGGAGTGGGTGTCGCCCGGCTATCGGGCCGCGCAGGAGACCTCGTCCATCTTCACCGTCAACCCGACGCGCCTCTACGTGAAGGAGGCGGCGCTGCTCCGCGCCGGCGGTCTGTCGGCGCTGGGGGTGGCGGCGTCCGTGGACGCGGCGCGCACGACGCGTTTGCGCGGTTACGTGGCGCTGGCGGTCGAGAACCCCAGCGTTGCCGAAGGCCGGACCGCAATCGAAGCGGCGTCGGCGGCTATCGCCGCGGCGGCGCGCAGGCACGGCCGCGCTCGAAGCGGGCGACATCAAGTACGAGACCATCCCGTTCCTGTCGCCGGCGTGCGGCGGTTGCGGCTGTGGCTCCAGTCGGGCCGACGATGGCGGCGCCGCAGTGGCATGCCGCCCGCCCTCCACCGAGTTCACGCCGAACGACCCGATGTTCGGCATGCAGTGGGGCCTGCAGCGCACCAACGTGCCGCGCGCGTGGGAGATCGCTCGCGGCTCGGCCGCGATCACCGTGGCCGTGATCGACGAAGGCGTGCAGCTCGATCACGCCGACCTCAACCTGCACCCGCAGTCGTGGAACGCGTCCAGCGACACGCCCGACGGCAGCCCGACGGGCAATCACGGCACCGCCTGCGCCGGCATCATCGGCGCCAGCCTCGACAACGGTCAGGGCGTGGCCGGCGCCGCGGGCGGCGTCCGCATCATGGCGATTGCCACCGCCACGTGGGCGGACGTCGATATCGCCGAGGGGCTGTACTTCGCCGCCGACAATGGCGCGCGCGTCGTCAGCATGAGCTTTGGCGTCTACGCCTCGTGGAACACGTGGGACTTCTCGCTGATTCAGGACGCGCTGCAGTACGCCCACAGCAAGGGCCTGCTGCTGGTGGCGGCCTCCGGCAACGAGGACCAGGCGCAGGCGCGCTTTCCGGGCAGCGATGCCCGCACGCTGTGCGTCGGCGGCAGCAACCGCAGCGACGAGCGCAAGCGGATCGGCGACACCTCCAGCGAGAACTGGTGGGGCGCCAGCTGGGGCCCCGACGTGGACGTCGTGGCGCCCTGCCTCGAGATGCCGACCACGGATCGCCTCGGCGCGTTCGGCTACGCGGCCGGCGACTACTACGATCACTTCAACGGCACGTCATCGGCCACGCCGCTGGTGTCCGGCATTGCCGCGTTGCTGTTCAGCAGCCGGCCTTCGCTGACGAACGTCGACGCGCGCCGGCTGATCGAAAGCACGTGCGACAAGATTTCGCCCGCGACTCTACGCCTACGCGAACGTCGGCACCAAGCCCAGCGGCACCTGGAACGCCGAAGTCGGTTACGGCCGGGTCAACGCCGAGCGAGCGCTGCTGGCGGCCTGCGCGCTCGGAGCCGACAAGGACGACGAGTGCTCGGGTTGCGGCGGCGACTGTCGTCGAGAAGACGCCGAAGGCCTGCCGTGCGCCGGCGGCGCCACCGTGGCTGCCGTTCGACCGCTGCCTGATGTTCTACGAGGCGCGGGCGTTCGATCTGCCGAACCTCCAGGATCGCCGCCTGCAGGTGCGGGTCACCTACGAACACTGCTTGTCGCTGCTCGGACGCCAGCAAGGGCCGCTGCTCTACTCGGTGACGCTGCTGCCTGGCGAGAAAGTCCGCATCTTCGAGTTCGACCGCTATCGCCGGGTGAAGTCGTCCACCGAGCGCGTCTCGGTGCACACGTCGTTCCGCCAGACGATGAGCGCGCTGTCGCAGAGCCGGCGCTCCAGTTCGTCGTCCGCCTACGCCGAGGCGCTGGTGGACATCCGGTCGCACTCGGATACCTCGGTCTCCGCGGGCGGCGGGCTGGCCGGGTTCTTCGGCGCGCCCCAGGTGAAGGGCGAGGCCGGTGTCGACACGCAGACCACGGTGGCGTCGGGCGCGTCGACTGCGACCGTGGCCGAGCAGTTCACCCAGATCGCGGTCACCGCCTCGCAGGCGATCGAGGCCGAGCGGTCGCTGGTCGTCAGCCGCTTCGAGGAGAACGAGCACCAGACCACCACCGAGCGCATCCTGCAGAACGACAACCACTGCTACGCGGTCACGTACTACGTGCGGCGCGTCAACGAGGTCTATGCCGTGCACACGCGCGTGGCGTCCATCGAGTGGCGGCTGGGCGACGGAGCATGGCGATCGTTCGCCGACACCGAGGGCCTGTCAGACGGCGTCCGGAAGCTGCTGGAGGAGATCCGTCGCCAGCTGCCGAAACCCGGCGATCGTCGTCAGGACGCGCGCCAGATCACGCTGCCCACCGATGGCACGCTCTACGAAGCGGAGCTCGCGCACTGCTCGTCGTGCGAGCCGATGCGGGAGGCCGAAGAGCTGATTCGCCTGGAGCGGATGCGGCTGGGGGCCCGCCGCGAGTGCCTGCAGACCGAGCTGCTGGAGCTGGAACTCGAACGACGACGGTCGCTGGCCGCATCGGCGGACGCCGCCCCGCTGGAGCTGGGTCCCATGTCCCTGCTGCAGGGCTAGCCATCCGCGCCGCCCGGCTGCGGGCAGGTCGTGATCAGATTGCCGGGCTCCTTCGACCCCAATCGAGGGGGCCCGGATGATTCTGCGCGGTTCAGTTCGCTGGGTTGTCTGTCTACAAAGTGACAGCTCGACCGCTCGATTCCGGCTAGAGTGTGAGGGTGGCCGAGGTTCCACCCCTCGTGCTTCCAGGCCCACATCATGCTCCACGAATTCGTCGCCCAGAACCGCGAAGAGATCATCCAGCGGTGCCGTGTCAAAGTGGCGGCAAGGTCGGTGCCGCCGCCGACGCCCGCTGAGTTGACCTACGGCGTCCCGCGGTTCCTGGACCAGCTCGTCGAGATGCTCCGCAATCCGATGGGATCCACCTCGGAGTTGGACGTCAGCGCGGCGCGTCACGGACGCCAGCTGCGCCTGCAGGGGTTCACGGTCTCGCAGGTCGTGCACGACTACGGCGACGTGTGCCAGTCGATCACCGACCTGGCGATGGAGAAGGAAGCCCCGATCAGCGTCGACGACTTCCGCACGCTCAATCGCTGCCTCGATGACGCCATCGCCAGCGCCGTGACGGAGTACGCACGTGAACGGCATCGGGGGATGCGCGACATCGCCGCCGCGCAGGAGGATCAGCGGTTTGGTTTCCTGGCCCACGAGGTCCGCAACCTGGTGCACACTGCGAGCATGGCATTCGAGGTCCTGCGGACCGGCAACGTCGGTGCGAGCGGCAGTACCGGCGCGGTGCTCAAGCGCAGCCTCTCGGGTCTCACCGACCTGATCGATCGCTCGGTCGCCGAAGGTCGCCTTCGCCACAACACCCAGGATCGCGTCGACTTCGTCGTCGCCGACCTGATCGACGAGTTGTCCCCGTCAGCCGCGATGGAGGCCGCCGCCCGCGGCCTTCGGCTCACCGTACAGTCGGGCGAGGCCGGTCTATCGATGCACGCCGATCGCCAGATTGTGTCCGCGGTGGTGGTCAACCTGCTGCAGAACGCCTTCAAGTTCACGCGACCGCACTCGAGCGTGGCGCTCACGGTCACCGCCAGTCGGGACCGCGTGCAGATTTCGGTGGCTGACGAGTGCGGCGGTTTGCCCGATGGCAACCTCGACGATCTCTTCCGCCCATTCGAGCAGCGCAGCGCCGACCGCACGGGGCTCGGCTTGGGCCTGGCCTTCAGCCGCTGGGGCGCCGAGGTGAACGACGGCCGCATCTCCGCGCGCAACCTGCCGGACCACGGCTGTGTCTTCATGATCGAACTGCCCAGAGTGACGGGTTTGCACGAGGCGCACGCCCATTGACCGGACCGCCACCGCCCCGAGCGCGAAAGAGCACGGCCACGCGCGCCACCACGCCCACCGGGATGCCCGGGCGCGACCGCCCGCCGGTCCGCGGCAGGTCGCTGCTGGCGGACTGGACCGGGGTCGAGATCCTGCGGACGGAGCACCTGCCGGGGGCGGCGATCTTCTCGCAGGGTGACCCCGCCACCACCATCATGTACGTCGAGCGCGGCAGCGTGCGGCTCTCCGTTGTTTCGCACACCGGCAAGGAAGCCGTGGTCGCAACGCTCGACGGCGGCCACTTCTTCGGTGAGGGGTGCATGGCCGGGCAGACCGTGCGGATGGCGACGGCGACGGCGGTGGAGCCGAGCACGGTGCTGGCCGTGACGCAGAAGGAGATGACGCAGCAACTCCGCACCGATCCCGCCTTCGCCGAGCTGTTCCTGAAGCACATGCTGACGCGGAACATCCGGATCGAGGAGGACCTGATCGATCAGCTGTTCAACTCGACCGAAAAGCGTCTGGCGCGCACGCTGCTGCTGCTGGCGCGCTACGGCGAGCCGGAGGCCTCCCATCGGGCGCTGCCCAGGGTCTCCCAGGAGCTGCTGGCCGAGATGGTCGGGACCACGCGCTCGCGGGTCAACTTCTTCATGACCAAGTTCCGCAAGCTCGGGTTCATCGATTACAACGGCGCGCTCAAGGTCAACAACTCTCTCCTGAGCGTGCTGCTCCGCGATTGAGGCGGGGGCAGCGTCTCCTCTCGACGGCGCCGCCTCGGGGCCCTCACGGAATCATCACCGTCACACTGCCCGACGCCACCCCCAGGCCGTCGGCGTTGCCCGCCTGCACCCGGACGAAGTAGCGGCCCGCCGGTACGGGAGCGACGAGCACGCTGGTGCGCGCCCCGACATCGAAGACCGCCAGATCGGCGAGCCCGGGCGCGGAGGTGAGCACGTCGGCATCAGCGCCGCGGCCAGCCGGTCGCCGCGCTCAGCACCCAATCTCAAGCCTGCCGCAGGCTCTGAATCGGATCAACCGTGGCGGCGCGCCGCATCGGGATCCACGATGCTACGACCGCGGCTGACAGAGCGACCACGGCCGCGGCGGCATAGGTGGCGGGGTCGCTCGCCGAGACGCCGAACAGGACCGCGGCCATTGCCTTCGCCAATCCGAACGCGCCGGCCAGGCCCAACAGCGTGCCGAGCGCCGCCAGCCTCACGCTGCCGCCGACGACCTGCCTCGCGATCTCGCCCGCCGACGCGCCGAGCGCCATGCGCACGGCGATCTCCGGCGTGCGCTGACTCACCGAGTAGGACACGACGCCGTACAACCCGGCCGTGGCCAGCAGGACGGCGACGATGGCGAAGGCGGCGAACAAGCTGCCGAGCAGGACGCTGGAGGAGGCCTCGTCGGCGAATTGCTCGGTCACCGTGCGGAGCTGTGAGGCCGGAAGATCCGGATCGACGTCGCGGATCGCCTGCCGCAGGTCGGCCGCCAGGTGCGCGGGCGCGGCGGCGCTGAGGATGATGTGCGTGGCGCGGGCCGGCCGGTGCTCATCGAGCAGGAACAGCATCGGGTTCATCGCCTGATCGAGATCGGGATTCGCGGTGTCGCGCGCGACACCGATGATGGTGGCGTCGAGCGCGGCCCGTCCGTCGGTCGCCGGCAGCCGGACGGTCGCGCCAAGCGCTTCGGCGGCGCCGCCGGTGAAGTAGCGGCGCACGGTTTCTGCCGACACCACGGTCACCGCGTTGGGGCTCGCCTGGTCCGCGGCCTCGAAGCCGCGCCCGGCGATCACCGGGATGCCGGTCACGCGGAAGTAATCCGCGCTCGTGACGGTCAGCCCCGCCGAGGGGCGATCGCGTTGATCGGGCGCCGGCCGCCCGACGATCTCGAACCCGGTCGGCGTGGCGAAGTGCAGCGAGGGAATCTCGGTGGCGAGGGCCGCCGACTCGACACCGGGAATCGCCCGTGCCCGTTCGATCAGGCGCTGACGCAGGCGCAGCGCGTCATCCTCGTCGTCGATCTTCCACTCCGGGACGTCGATCTGCGCCGCGATCAACCGCGACGGGTTGTAGCCGAGGTCCGCGCGCGAGACCGCGCGCACCGACTGCACCACCAGCCCCGAGACGACGGCCAGTGTCACCGCGAGCGCCACCTGGAGGACGACGAGGGTGGAGCGGCCGCCGCGATCCCCCGCCGACGCTCCGGAGCGTGGCCTCGTTCAGCGCCGGCCGGACATCGCGCCTGAGCATGCGCAGCGTCGGCAACACCGTGAAGATGAGCGGCGCCACCAGCGCCAGGGCAATCGCGAACACGATCACCCGCACGTCGAAACCAATCTGCTTGAAGAACGGCTCGGTCGCGATCGCGTGCATGGCCTGCAGGCCGGCAGCGGCAACGGCCAGGCCCGCCAACCCGCCGGCGATCCCGAGCACCAGGCTCTCGGCGACGATCTGCCTGACAATCCGGCCGCGCGTGGCGCCGAGCGCCGTGCGCACCGCCAGTTCCTGCCGGCGGCCGATGAGGCGCGCGATCAGCAGGTTGGTGACGTTGGCGCAGGCCAGGAGCAGCAGCAGGCTCACGACCACCGACAGCATCGACAGCACCAGCCACATGTTGGTGCCTCCCAGCGCGTCGCGGGTGGTGCCGACGCGGACCGTCCACTCGCGATTCGTCTCGGGATGCGCCTCGGCCAGCGTGCGGCCGATCGTCGAGACCTGCGCGTTGGCGTCCGCGATGCGTGCGGCCCTCGGCCAGCAGGCCCATCGGCCGCCATCCACGGATCGGTGCGGGACGCCGTGACCGGATCGGTGGTCTCCGGCAGCCAGACGTCGATCTCGGAGAGGTTGCCGAGCTCGATGTCCGGCGCCAGCACGCCGACCACGTCGTGGGGCTCGCCGTTGACGATCAGCTGCCGTCCCAGGATGTCTGGCGCCGAGCCGAAGCGCGTGCTCCACGCCTGGTGGCTGAGCACGAGCACGCGCGGCGCTCCGGCGGCCTCGTCGCGGATAGAGAGCGTTCGTCCGAGCGTGGTGCCGAGGCCCCACAGGCCCTGCACGTCGCCGATCACCCGCATGCTCAGCACGCGATCCGCGGTGTCCCCGGCCCGTAGCGTCGACCTGGGCGCGTCGCCATGCGGCCAGCCGCGTGAAGGTGTCGGCGCCGTCACGATAGGCGGCGTAGTCGGGCAGCGAGATCCCCGCGCGATCGGGAGCGGCGCCCGGGCCGCTGGCGAGAATCCATCCCAGACGATCCGCCTGCTGGATCGGCAGCGGCTTCAGCACCAGCACGTTCGCCATGCTGAAGATGACGGTGTTGGCGCCGATGGCGAGGGCCAGCGTGACGACCGCGGCCCAGGCGTAGCTGGGATGGCTGACGAACAGCCGCACGCCGAGCAGCGAGGTCTCTGAGGAAGGTCAGCATCGCAGGATCTCCGGTGAGGTGGGGCGCCGGCGGCGGCGTGCGCCAGGCCGGGATGTGCCACAGCGCGCCGAGGGTGCGGCGCCAGTAGGCGCGCGCGGGCGCGCCAGGGATGCGTGCGGGATTCCAGGGCGAACAGCTCGTCGAGATCGCCGACGATGGCGTCGACAAGGTGAGGAGCGACGGCACGCTCGAGCATCCAGCGGGCGAGTCGTGGCGGTGTCATCACGCCTCCAGCACGCCTTCCAGGCCGTCGGTCATGCGGGCCAGGGCGCCGAGCGACGCGCGCAGCACGCGCAGGCCCGGCGGCGTGACCTGGTAGACGCGCTTGCCGCGTCCGCCGCGCTCGGCCGTCGGCTCGCCGAGCTGGCTGCGCACCAGCGTCTTGCCTTCCAGTCGGTCGAGGGTCTTGTAGACCGCGGCGATGGACACCGCGCGCGAGGTGCGAGCCTGGATCTCCCGCCAGACCGGCACGCCGTAGGCGTCGGCTCCGCACTGGAGCACGCCCAGCATCACCAGCTGCTCGAATTCCCCGAGTGGCCGCGCGTCCGCCATGCGAATCTTAGACGATGTCGAAGATATAAAGTTCGCGAGCCGCCCGGCCGCCCCTCGGGGTGGTTGAGCTGTCGGGCCGAGGCTGCCGCCTTACGGCTGTGCCGAGCCCGCGGTCGTGGCCCGCCGCGCGCGAATGCGGACGGTGTACTGGTTCTCGGCGTTCAGGTTGATGAGCGCGACAAAGGCCCGGCCGTTGTACTGCCCGACCGTTCCCGATTGCGACACTTCCGCCACTTCCCAGCCGGCGGGCAGCAGCACGGTGTTGCGCAGGCCCTTCATCGTGCGCGAGAACACGAGGTCACCGCGCTCCGTCGTATAGCCCGGATCGACCAGCGTGCCGGTTACACGCAGGTGGGCGCTCTGCTTGTCGCTGGTGATCGGCACTTCCAGCGCGACGGTGGTCGCGGCGCCGCTCTTGGCCGGCGTCAGGGCCTTCGCCGTATCCAGATCCGTCACCTTGAGATTCTGCAGCGGCAGGTACGACAGCGAATCGAGCGTCGCCTTCGCGCCCATGCGGTAGTCGCTGTAGCTCTGGTCCACCGTGACGCGATGCGACTCCGGCGGTTCCAGGTCGTAGAGCGTCTTCACATCGTCGAAGAACACGTCGGCGGACTTCGTCGGCGTGAATGCGGCCGAGGTGCGGCGCGCGTGGATGGTGACCGGGTTGCTCTGGCCGCTGGGGTTGGCGAACGCCAGCTTCAGTCGGCCGTCGCTGGTGGTGGACATCTGCGCCGCGACGTTCGACGACAGGAACGCGAACCCTTTTGGCAGCAGCACGCCCAGGCGATAGCCGCTCAGGCTCCGCACCCAGACGATGTCGTCGCCGTTCATCTTGTAGGTGCGCGGGTCCTTGTAGGTCTTGTAGATCAGCACGCGGCCGATGCCGCCTTCGGGAACGGGGATCGGCAACTTCGCGTGGATGGCGTGCGTCTCGGGGTCCTTCGGATCGATTTCGTAGGTGAACGGCATCGGCTTGCCGGTCCGCGGATCGTAGACCTCGATGTCGGTGCCTTCGCTGCCGCCGCGCGTCGCGTTCACCAGTTCGGTGGCGCCGGTGCGCGTCTCCTCCGGGAGGAAGCGGATGCGGAACGACTCGCTGCCCGGCTCGAGGATGGCGTACTCGGTGTAGGCGTCCTGCGTGAACAGGCGCGACAGCGGCGGCGTGGGTCGGAGCGAACCGTCCGGGTTGGCGCCACCTGGAAACGGATTGGGCGCGCCGCTGCGCTGCTGCGCGGTCGCCACCACCAGCGCCGCGGACACCGCGCATGATGTCGCCAACAGCTTCACCGTCATCGTCCTGAACATGTGCGAAGTGTACTCGAAGGCCATCCGCAGGGCGACGAGCCGCCACCTCGGCCCTAGCACCTTCGGCGCTACGATGGACGTCCAAGCGGCCATTGACACCTGGCCCACACCTGTTCCACGCACCGCGCCGCCCGCCGGCGCACGAGGAGCCTCGCGCATGACGACAATCACGACCAAGGACGGCACGCACATCTACTACAAGGACTGGGGCGCCGGTCAGCCGGTGGTCTTCAGCCACGGCTGGCCGCTGAACGCCGACAGCTGGGAATCGCAGATGTTCTTCGTGGCCTCGAACGGCTTCCGCGCCATCGCCCACGATCGGCGCGGGCACGGGCGATCCAGTCAACCGTGGGGTGGCCACGACATGGACACCTATGCTGACGATCTGGCGGCCGTGATCGAGGCGCTGGACTTGCGCGACATCGTGCTGATGGGCTTCTCCACGGGTGGCGGCGAAGTGGCGCGCTACATCGGCCGTCATGGCACCGGGCGGGTGAAGAAGATCGCGCTGGTCTCCGCAGTCACGCCGCTGATGCTGAAGACGGCGGCCAATCCCGGCGGCCTGCCAATCGACGTGTTCGACGGCATCCGCGCCGGTTCGGTGGCCAATCGCTCGCAGTTGTACAAGGATCTCGCGAGCGGCCCGTTCTTCGGCTTCAATCGCCCCGGCGCCAAGGCGTCACAGGGATTGATCGATTCGTTCTGGGCGCAGGGGATGCAGGCGGGGCACAAGGCCACCTACGACTGCATCAAGGCGTTCTCCGAGACGGATTTCACCGAGGACCTGAAGAAGTTCGACGTGCCGACGCTGATCGTGCACGGAGACGACGATCAGATCGTGCCGATCGATGCGGCCGGCAGGGCCTCGGCGAAGCTGGTGCCGCAGGCGACGCTGAAGGTCTATGCCGGCGCGCCGCATGGCCTGACCGATACCCACAAGGAGAAGCTCAACGCCGATCTGCTGGCGTTCCTGAACAGCTGAGACCGCGCGCGCAGGATCCTGCACGCCGACGATCGGGCAAACGGCGTGACGGGCGGCCGCGCCGCCTTCGTCGTCAGCGCTTGATGACGAGAATGTTGAAGCGGCGCCCGGCTGTCATGGGGAATGCAGTGTTCTCGTTGTAGATGTGCCACTTGCCGGCGTCGTACCACACCCCAACCGGGGAGTTGTGGTAGGGACCGCTCGCTCCGTAGTCGTGGGTGACGAAGAGGATGGCGTTCGGGTCGTTGTCGGTCAGCGGATGATCGATGCGGGTGGTGGTCGCGCCGATATTGCCCGCGGTCGTGATGTGCACGAATGCGGGCGTGACCGCGCCGCTCACCCTGATGGCGCCGTTGCTGACCTCGAGCGCGGTCCCGCCGTCGTTGGTGCGGGCGTAGACGCCGCGTCCTCCGGCGGACGCGTAGACGCCGATGCCGCTGCTGGCAATTCCCACAACCCCCTCACCGGACCCCGTGGTGCCCACCACGCCGCTCTCGGCCGCGCTGTCGCCGCGGACGCCGGCTGAGCCTGGAGAAAACCACCCGCTGGCGTCGCCGAACTGCCCGAAGACGGCGGCCGAATCGCCGAGTGCGCCGCCCGTGTCCGTGTTCACTCGTGCGCTCAATCCGCGATCGGTGCCGCCCGTTGGCTGCACCAGCGTCGTTCCGAACAGCGCCGCAGGCGCGGGCGCCGGCCTGACCGCCCCGACCGTGTTCTGGCTGAAGGCAAAGGTCCCGCCGTTCCCGGCATTGTCGGTCCAGAGCAGGCCCAGCCGGCGTGATGCGAGAATCGGGGGATGCGTCACGCCGTTCCGACGGAGATCGAGGAGTACCGCGACGCGCGGTGGCGCCGCGAGGGCACGCGCCAGGTGGAATCCGCGCAGGACGCAGAACGCTTCATCGAGCAGGTGGGATTCACCGCCTGCCTCACCGACTCGCGCAAGCCGGGGCCGTCGCTCTACGTAGCCGTGTGCGGCCGCCGCGATGCCGTGCTGCCGCGCAACGTGCAGAAGGATCCAGAGGCCTCGCTCACCTGGGTGCTGAAGGACGAGCTGATCGGCCGCGGCAAGGTCTATTACGCCAAGCTCGCCCGGGGCAAAGCCATGTTCCTGGCGCCGCGCATGGTCCCGTACTTCCAGGCGATCTGGGGCCTCCGCCGGGCGGAAGAGAAGACACGGCTCAGTAAGGACGCGCAGGCGCTGCTGCGCGTGCTCCGCCGCGAGTGGGAATCGAGCACCGCCGATCTGCGCGCGGACTCGGGCGTGAAGGAACGAGTGGCGTTCACGCGCGCTCTGGACGAACTGCAGGCGGCGATGCTGGTGGTGCCGAGCGCCGTCTATTACCAGCCGAAGTTCACCTACATCTACACGCTCGGCATCGGACGCTTCCCTGACGAGCTCCGCCGGCGCGTCAGCCGCGATTCGGCCCTGCGCGAGATCGCACGCGCCTTTCTGACCAGCGCCGGCATGACGATTCCGGGCGAACTGGCGCGCGTGACGGGTCTGTCACGACCGGAAGCAGGTCGCGGGAACCGCGCGCTGGTCGCCGAAGGCTTTGCGACGATGGCGGTGCCGGGCGTGTATCGGCTGGCAGGCGAAGCCGTGCTGCGCGCAGGCTGATGCGATTCCCCGGATCCTAGAAGCCGATCATCAGGCTCAGCCGCGCCGTCCGCGGCAGCACCGGGTGGAAGTGGATGTCGTCGAAGCCACCGGCCGGCTCGCCTTGCAGCCGCGAGGGGTAGTAATAGTCGATGTCGCTGTCGGCGGCGTTGAACAGGTTGAACACGTCCAGCGACAAACGCACGCCAGGACGGAGCGCGTAGCCGGCATCGAGGTTCACCAGGCTCGTCGCCGCCGAGCGGACCGAGTCGTCTTCGACCAACGCTCGTGGCCCGAAGTAGCGCCAGCGCACGCTGCCGAACAGTCCGCCGCGGTTGATGACCGTGGCGCCCGCCGCCACCACCGTATTTACCGCCCCGGGCACCAGGTCGCCCGCCGAGTCGTCGTCGGTGAACTGCGCGTTCGACAGGCTGAGGTCGGCATCGAAGGTGAGCCACGGGAGCGGCGAGTAGTAGTTGGCCCACTCCACGCCGAACCGGTGGCTCGGGCGGCCGGGTTCGGTGGTGCCAGCGTCGCCGATGAAGATCAGCTCGGAATCGAGACTGAGCGTCCAGAGTGCCACGCTGCTCTGCAGGTGCGGGATGCGCACCGTGCGCATCCCGACTTCCGCGCCCTTCGCGCGCGCGAGCGGCGTGACGCGATCCGCCGGCTCTCCCGTCGCCGGGTCCACCGTGATCGTCGATCCGCGCGCGTCGTTGCTGTGGAAGCCGAAGCCGCCATTCACGTAGAACTCGGTGCCATTCCACGGCCCGAACGTGACGCCGCCCTTGGGGCTGACGAGGCCGGCATACTCGGTGCCGCTGTTGGCGGGGAGGTTCGCGTTCACGCCGAACCGATAGCCGTCCGCGCGCACGCCGGCGAGCGTTCGCAGCCACGGCGTCCACTCGGTCTCGTTCTGGGCGTAGGCCCCGGCGCTGGTCTGCAGCACCGCGTCCTCGCGCACCGTGTCGAGGCGTTCACGGGCGACGGTGTGATACAGCCCGACGTTACCGATGTCGTCGTTCCGCAGTTGCACGCCCACCGTGTTCTGCGTGGGTCGTCCCGCGACGCGGCCCAGGCGGCGGTGGCTGACCTTCCCGCCGGTGACGAAGCGGCGATCGACCTGCTGGAACTGGTCGCCGTTCTCCGGGTCGTCCAGGAAGTATGTGAAGTTCGAGAACAGGTTCAGGTCGTAGCCGATCCCGTAGGCCGTGACTTTGGTGCTGGCGTTGCGTTGCGTGCGTTGCCACTCAATCGACCCGCTGTAGCGATAGGAATCGCCGCCGTTGGTCCGATCGATGAAGCCGAAGCGATCGATCAGGCCCTCGTCCACCGCGCGCCTCGGGACCTGGTCCGTGGAATCCCACGTGCCGCGATAGCCCATGCCCGTCACGGCGAAGCCATTCAGCGCGTCGCCGCGGCTGAACCTGACGACGCCGTTGATCTTGCGGAAGTTGTCGGGCCGCTCCCAGGGGCCATCGTTGGCCTGGACCTCGAAGCCCGCCAGGAGCACGCCGTCGCCCGCGGCGATGGAGGCGGCCGCCATCGCCCGTCCGAACCCCTGACCGCCGCCGCCGATGCGCACGAGGGTGCGCGCCAGGCGATTGACGTAGGCGATATTGGCGGCGCCCGCGGTGGCGAAGTCGCCCTGGTCGGCGAAGTACGGACCCTTCGAGAACTGGATGCCGCTGACCAACTCGGGCATCAGGAAGTTCAGGTCGGAGTAGCCGTGACCGTGGCCGTGCGTCGGCATGTTCACCGGCATGCCGGCCACCGTGGCCGCGAAGTCGGTGCCGTGATCCAGATTGAAGCCACGCAGGTAGTACTGGTTGGCCTTGCCGTCGCCGCTGTGCTGGCTGATCACCACCCCCGGCACCGTCTCGAGCACTTCGCCGACCCGCATCATGGGCCGGGCATCGAGCTGCCGCGCGGTGATCGCGCCCTGGCTTGCCGATTGCGCAATGCCGACCAGGCTGCGCGTGGGGTCCTCGACGTCGGCGAGGTTGACGAAAGTGGACTTCGCCGTGACCGTGACATCGGCGCTCAGCGAGAGCTGCAGCACGACGTCGGCGCGCACCTCGCCCGTGACGGGAGCCGCGATCGCGCGTCGCGCGTTGGCAAAGTTCACGAGCGCGAAGACCAGCCGCGCATCGCCCGGTGGCGGGCCGTCGAAACGGTAGGTGCCCAGTGCATCGGTCTCGGCGAACCGCGCGTCGCCGTCGCTCGGAATCAGCTCAACGCTGACCCCTGGCAGTGGATCGCCCGTCTCGTCACGCACGGTGCCAACGATCGAGCCCGATTGCGCCGATGCGAAGGTCGTACCGATCAGCAGACCGAGCGCGAGCCCGAGCAACATGCGATACCGGACAGTGATCATGCGCCGCTCTTACCGTTGAACGAGATTGCGCAGCAGGGGCATGCCCCAGGCCACTCCAAACGCGACGGCGGCCGTGCCGGTTGCCGCCGACAGCGAGGCCATCGCCAGCCGCGTCCGCGCCAGTCGTGCGACCGGCCATCCCGCGGCTCCCGCCACGGCGGCCATCCCGGCAGCGGATCCCACGCCGAACACGAAGATGAAACCCACCTGCGCGGGCAGCGTGGGCAGGCTGGCGAGGGCGAGCGCGGTGAGTGCGCCGCTGCCCGCGAGCCCGTGCACGATGCCCACCAGCAGCGGGCGGCGGGCCAGCGTCCACGTGCCGATGTGGACGTGCTCGCCGTTGGTGGCGTGGATGTGGCGCGAGCCCCCGTGCGCGTGCCACTGCGACGGGCCGCCGGACGCCATCCGCCACGACTCGCGGAGCGCCCGTATTCCCATGCCCGTGACCATCACGGCCACGCCGGCCTCCAACAGCGAAGTAAGGCCGATGGGCATCGCCACGCGGAGCACGGCCAGCAACGAACCGGCGGTCAGCAGCGACACGCTGTGGCCCACGCCCCAGGACGCGCCCAGCCGCGCGGCCGCGCCGACGCTGCGCTCGCGCGACACCAGCGTGGCGACGGCCATCAGGTGATCGGGTTCGAAGGCGTGACGCAGCCCCACCAGCAGGCCCAGCCCGGCGGCCGCCAGCCACGGTCCGGCAATCTGTGCCGATACGCCCGGGGCGAGTTCGATCGCCCAGACGAGGGTGAGCAGCAGTGCCGCACCACTCGCACACACCATGGCGGCGACGGCGGCGTGCGTCTCGCGGCCTTCACCGCCGCCCGCGTCCGCGCGGTGCACGAGGTCTCGCACCCGCTCCAGCAGCGGCTCGTCTCGAGACACCAGCGCGCGCCCGGAGGGATCGGCGCGGCGGGTTTCGACTTCCGCGAGGCCGCGGGCGAGTTCGATGGGACCGCACACGCCGCTGGCGATCTCGTCGCAGCAGCGTTCGCGTTCACGGCCAATCACGCCGGACAGCCACGGCGTGGCGGGATGGAAGAACAGCACAGCCTCCAGCGCCCGCTGGGCGAGGTTCCAGGCGTAGTCCGCGCGCTTGATGTGCGCCAGTTCGTGCGCCGCGATTGCGCGGAAGCCCGTCTCGCTCAGGTCATCCAGCTCGCCGAGCGGCATGAGAATCGCCGGCTGGGTGGCGCCGATGCTGCCAGGCGCGTCGATCTCCGCGGACTCGAGCAGGGCGACGGCGGGCGTGACCCCGAGCGCGGCGGCCACCGCACGAAGCCGGCTCGGCCAGGGGCCGCGGACCGCCCGCGCGCGCTGGCGAAGCCCGCGGACGATGTGCAGGCTGTTCGCCAGCCGGATCCACCCTGCGCCAGCACCGGCCATCCACGCCAGCGCCACCCAGCGCAGCCACGTCGCCCCGGTGCGGGCCGTGGCGATCGAGATCAGCAGCGGCACCACGGCCATCGACACCAGCGCCGTCATGGCGATGGCGTGGCGCACGGCCGGCCGCGCCGCGCCGAGCAGTCGCAGCGACACGCCCGCCCACGCCGCAATCAGGCCACCGATCCACAGGGCGTGCACCACCCCGAGGCCGATGGCCGCCAGGGCATCGCGATCACTCGTCACGAGGAGTGTCCTTGCGGCGGCGGGTGAGGAGACGTTCGACTTCGTTCATCTCGGCCGCGGAGGCCCGTGTGGTGGCGAGCGCCTGCATCACGAGTTGCGAGGCCGATCCGCCGAACGCACGGTCCAGCAGATCGCGCACGAGCTGCCGCTGCGTCCGCTGCTCGGAGAGGGCGGCGGCGTAGACGTGCAGGCGCCCCTGCTGTTCGCGCCGGACCAGCCCCTTCGTGGTCATGATCTGCAGCGTCTTCAGCACGGTCGTGTAGAGGGTGGGCCGCCGGTGATGCAGGACGTCCTTGATCTGGCGGACGGTAGAGGGACCCTCGGTCCAGATCACGCGGAGGATGGCGAGCTCGGCATCCGTCGGTTTGGGCAGTTCGGCCATGGGATGTGCTACGAAGACCTTCGTTGGAGAAGCATCCTACAACAGGTCGTCCCGCCGATCTACGAAGGAGTTCGTACGCGATATACTTGCTCGTCATGGCGCGGGCGTTCCTCCTGCTGGTCGTCATCCTCGCGGTGGCGGGCGCGGCCGCGATCTACCCGATCCTCAGCCGCGGGCTGAGCACCCGCGTGCCGCCCTCGGCCCTCGAGGCCACGATCTCGCGCGCGGTCCGCGGCCTGGCGACGCCGCGCGCGATGCGCAACGCGAAAAATCCCGTGGAGACGACCGCGGCCGTCCTCGACGAGGCGCTCGCGCACTTCGCGGATCACTGCGCGTCGTGCCACGGCAACGACGGCAGCGGCCAGACCGAGATCGGCCGCAGCTTCTATCCGCCGGCGCCAGACATGCGGGTGGCGCCCACCCAGGCGCTCTCCGACGGCGAGCTGTTCTCGATCATCGAGCACGGCATCCGCCTCACCGGCATGCCCGCCTGGGGGACCGGCACGCCGGAAGGTGAACATGGCAGCTGGGCGCTGGTGCACTTCATCCGGCGCCTGCCGTCGCTCTCGCCCGACGACCTCGCGCGGATGGAAGGCCTCAACCCGAAGAGCCCCGACCAGTTCCGCGAGGAAGAGGAGATCCGGCGCTTCCTGGCAGGGGAGGATGCCGCCGACCAGGCGCCCGCACCTCAGCCGTCGCACAAGCATCCCCAGTAACGTGTTCGTGATGTACTGTAAGGGCGCCCTCGCGCCACTTGAAGGAGACTGCCGTATGACCCGACGCTTCACCCTCTCCCTGTTCGCCGCGTTCGCGCTGGCGATCGTTCCGGCCCTCGCGCACCCCGGCCACGATCACAAGATTCTCGGCACCGTGACCATGGCCGCCGCCGATCACGTGATGGTGAAGGACAAGGCCGGCAAGGACGAGACCGTCCACATCACCAAGGACACCAAGGTGCTGAAGGACAAGAAGGCGGCGCAGGTCGCCGACATCAAGGCCGGCATGCGGGTGGTCGTGACCGCCGTGATTGTGAAGGTGGACAACGTCGAGCGCCTCAACGCGACAACGATCGAGTTGGGCGCGGCCCCGACCTCGAAGTAGCAGCGCCCGCGACGATGGTGCCTCGCGGCAGTTCCCGCCCCGGTCGGGTGTCAGGCGTGTTCCACAGAATCCTGGTCATCGCCGTGCTCGTGGGCGTGGTCGCAGTGCCCGGCCTGTCGGCGCACGGCGTCTCCGCCGCCGACCGCGCGTTCATGGAGCAGGGCGGCCTGATGGCGTTTCTGTACCTGGGCGCCAAGCACATGGTCACCGGCTACGACCACCTGCTGTTCCTCCTCGGCGTCATCTTCTTCCTCTATCGCCTGCGCGACGTCGGCACCTACGTCACGCTGTTCGCGATCGGCCACAGCGTCACGCTGCTGTTCGGCGTGCTCAGCGGCATCCACGTCAACGCCTATCTGGTGGACGCCGTCATCGGCCTGTCCGTGGTCTACAAGGCGCTCGACAATCTCGGCGCCTTCCGCCGCTGGTTCGGCGTCCAGCCGGACACGCAAGGCGGCCGTGCTGATCTTCGGCTTCTTCCACGGCTTCGGCCTCGCGACCAAGCTGCAGGACTTCGCGCTGCCGCGCGCCGGGCTGGTCGCGAAGATCGTCGCCTTCAACGTCGGCGTGGAGGTGGGGCAGTTCCTCGCCCTCGGCGCCATCCTCATCGCCATGGCCTACTGGCGGCGAACCGCGGCGTTCGAGCGCCAGGCCTTTGCCAGCAACGTGGTGATCATGACCTGCGGCTTCGTGCTGTTCGGTTACCAGCTCACCGGATACTTCCTCCAGTAGATCGTGCCGGATCACGTCGCCCACCACTCAGCCCTCATCGCCGCAGTTGCTGCGCGCGACCGTGCTGGCCATGATCGTCGCGGGCGCGCTGCTGCTGACCATCGTCCTGCCGGCCGAATACGGCCTGGACCCGACCGGCGTCGGGCGCGCGCTCGGGCTGTTCCGTCCGGCCGCGAGTGACGCGTCAGTTGAGCGCCGACGGCGACAGCCGAGGAGGCCGCTGCCGCGGGTAGTCCGGCGGGCGAGGAAGGCGCCGCCGCGGGGGCGGTCGCGTCATCCCGCTCGCTGCGGAAGAGTCCCACGCCGTATCGCACCGACGAGATGAGCCTGACGCTGCAGTCTGGTGAAGGCGCGGAGATCAAGGCGGCGATGAAGCAGGGCGAGCGCCTGGTCTTCACCTGGACCTCGACCGGCGGCGGCGTGGACGTGGACATGCACAGCGAGTTTGTCGGTGCGCGCGCCGGCGAGTCGATCAGCTACTGGAAGGACGAGTTCCAGAAGAGCGGACACGGCGCCTTCGAGGCGCCGGCCGCGGGGAACCACGGCTGGTTCTGGCAGAACCTGACCGACGATCCGGTGACGATCACGGTGAAGGTGAGCGGGTTCTACGAGAAGCTGTTCAGGCCGTAAGCGCCGGGGGCGGGTGTCGGCGACCGACGCGCGGACGGAGCCGTCGCTGCGATCACTCCGCGCGCAGCGCCTCGATCGGCGCCACCCGCGTGCCGCGCCGCGCCGGCACCCACGACGCCAGCGTCGCCACCAGCAGCAGCACCACGGCCGTCGCGCCGAAGGTCCACGGATCCAGCGGCTCGGTCTCGAACAGCAAGGTCGTCAGCAGGCGCGTGAGCCCGGCGGCGGCGATCAGCCCGACGACGACGCCCGCAGACACCAGCGTCAGCGCCTTGCCCAGCACCAGACGGAACACCGACTCGGCGCTGGCGCCGAGCGCCATGCGCACGCCGAACTCCTGCGTGCGTTGCGACACCGCATACGCCATCACGCCGTAGACGCCGATGCCGGCGAGCGCCAGCGCCATCACTGCGAACGCCGTCAGCAGCACCGAGATCGCCCGCGGCCGTGCCAGCGTCGCGTCCACCACGTCCGACATCGTGCCGCACGTCGGCCAGCGGCAGCGTCGGATCGATGCCGCTGACGGCCGACCGCACGCCGCCGACGAGCGACAGTCGGATCCATCGCGGTCCTGACGACGAGCGTCATCAGCCCCAGCGTCAGTTGCGAGTGCGGCATGTAGACCGCCGGGCGGGTGTCGGCGTCGAGCGTGCGACATCTTGATGTCGCCGACGACGCCGACGATCTCCACGTCCATGCCGCCTGGACGTCCGAT
Source organism: uncultured Acidobacteriota bacterium (assembly GCA_963721715.1). Classification (GTDB taxonomy): domain Bacteria; phylum Acidobacteriota; class Vicinamibacteria; order Vicinamibacterales; family UBA2999; genus VFZN01. The sequence goes on from CAVRKI010000003.1 coordinate 181,735, forward strand.
CGATACGTTCATGCGGCGGCCCAGCGGGTTCTCGCCAGGGAACTGCTGGCGCGCCAAGGTGTCACTGACCACGGCCACGAGCGGCGCATCCCCGGCGTCGCCGTCGCTGAAGTCGCGTCCCGACAGCTGCGGGATCCCCATCGTCTTGAAGAAGCCCGGCGTGACCGGTCTCACCTCGGTCGTCGGCGCCTCGCCCGCATCGGGCGTCGGCTGGTCGAGGCGATGGAAGCTGGTGCCGATGCCGGGACCGGACATCGGCAGGAACGTCACGCCAGCCGCGCTCTGCACTCCCGGCTGAACGGCCACTCTGGACAGCACGTCCGTGTAAAACGTCGCGATGCGTCGCGGCTCGCTGTACTGATCGCCCGACACCTGCACGCGCGCCGTCAGAACGCCGTCGGCGACGAAGCCGGGGTTGACCTGCTGCAAGGCGACGAAGCTGCGGATCAGCAGTCCGGCCCCAGCGAGCAGGACCAGGGAGAGCGCGACCTCGGCTACCACCAGCGTGTCCAGGGCTCTGCGTGATGCGGGGCCGGCGCCGTGGCGCCCACCCGCCCGCAGTTGATCGTTGGCGTGGTTGGCGGCGAACAGCGCCGGCACCAGACCGAAGATCAGGCCGGTTCCGAGCGCCAGGGCCAGGGTGAAGAACACGACGGGCAGATCGAGCGAGACCTGGTCCAGACGGGGCACGGGAATTCGGCCGGCGGCGAGCACCAGCAGGCCGCGATGGAACACGACGGCCAGCGCGAGGCCGGCCAGCCCGCCGGCAGCCGCCAGCAGCAGGCTCTCCGTCAGCATCATCCGCAGCAACCTCCCGCGTTCGGCGCCCAGTGCCGTGCGCAGGCCCAGCTCTCGCTGACGAGCCGTGCTGCGCGCGAGCAGGAGATTGGCCACGTTCACGCAGGCAATCAACAGCACCAGGCCCACGGCACCGGCGAGGATGAGCAGCGGCGTGCGGATCTGCTCCACGGTCAGTTCATGGATGGGCACCACGCTGACCGACCATCCGGTGTTGCGTTGCGGCACTTCGGCTTCGAGTTGCGCGGCAATCGTCTTCATCTCGTCGGTGGCCTGCTGTACCGACACACCGTCGCGCAGTCGTGCCACCGCATGCGACGAGCCGCGGCCCGGCGCCGCGCGCAGCCGCTCCATCGTCCAGCCGTAGGGCACGAGGAAATCGGCGCGCTGGCCCTCGATGGTGAATGCCGGAGGCATCACCCCCACGATCGAGCGGGGGCGCGTGTTCGTGGTGAGCGTCAGGCCCAGCACGTCCGGGCGTCCGCCCAGGCGCGTCTGCCAGAACTCGTGGCTGATCACGATGACGCCGTCGTTGCCTTCCAGGTCCTCGTCGGCGGAGAAGGCCCGCCCCATCTCCGGCGCCACGCCCAGCGCCGCGAACACCTCGGACGAGGCGGACAGCCCCACGACTTCTTCGGGCCGATCGTTGAGGACGATGTTGAGACGGGTGGGCCCGACCATGCCGAGGTGCTCGAACGAGCGGTTCCGTTCCTGCCAGGCGACGAAGTTGGCCGGGCCGACGACGTTCCGTCGGACGGTTGCGCCGCAGGTTGTTCTCCCAGATGGAGACGATGCGCTCGGGGTCGCGGTAGGGGAGTGGCTTCAGCATCACGCCCCGGACCACGCTGTAGACCGCCGAGGTGGCGCCAATCCCCAGCGCCAGTGCCAGCACCGCCGGGACGGTGAAGCGCGGGGATCGCAGGAACGAACGCACCGCGAATCGGAGATCCTGGACGAGATTCGTCATGACCTAGGCTTGGACGGTTGGGGACCGACGATAGTTGTGGCGGAGGCCTGTCGATCCCGCCGGGGCTCGTTCGACGTCAGATCAGGAGCCCGGGACTGGAGTCATCCGAGGTCCAGACCCGACTGAGAACAATCGTTCGCACAGGAGATTCGCGATGAAGTTCATGGTGATCGTGAAGGCCACGAAAGAATCGGAAGCGGGAGTGATGCCCAGCACCGAGCTGCTGACCGCAATGGGCAACTACAACGAAGAGCTGGTGAAGGCCGGCGTACTGATGGCCGGCGAGGGACTGCACCCCTCGTCGAAGGGCGCGCGGGTGCGGTTCTCCGGCAATTCCCGCACCGTGATCGACGGCCCGTTCACCGAGACGAAGGAACTGGTCGCCGGCTTCTGGCTGCTGCAGGTGCGTTCGAAGGAGGAATGCATCGAATGGGTGAAACGGTGCCCGAACCCGATGGACGGGGACTCGGAGATCGAGATCCGCCAGGTGTTCGACGCCGACGACTTCGGCGAGGCGCTGACGCCCGAACTGCGTGAGCAGGAAGAGCGCATGCGAGCCGCCGGCGCGAAGATCGGCTAGCTGGCGGCTTGCTGGCGCCTCGCGAAGATGGTGGAATCGGTAGCCGTGACGGCTACCGACCTCCATCGTACGGTCGAGACAGTGTGGCGCATGGAGTCGCCGAAGATCATCGCGGCCCTGACGCGCATCGTCCGCGACGTCGGCGTGGCGGAGGAACTGGCGCAGGACGCCGTCGTCTCGGCGTTGGAGCAGTGGCCCGTCGAGGGTGTGCCGCGGAACCCCGGCGCGTGGCTGATGGGCGCGGCCAGGCATCGGGCCATCGATCGGCTGCGCCGCCGGCGCATGCTCGACCGCAAGCACGAGCAGCTGGGTTACGAGATCGACAGCTGGCGCGCCGATGCCGCGGCGGGAATCGAGGCCTCGCTGGACGACGATGTGGGCGACGACCTGCTGCGTCTGGTGTTCACGGCGTGCCATCCCGTGCTGTCCACCGAAGCGCAGGTCGCACTCACCTTGCGGTTGCTGTGCGGTCTCACCACCGAGGAGATTGCGCGGGCGTTCCTCGTGCCAGAGGCGACGATGGCACAGCGGATCGTGCGCGCCAAGCGGACGCTGACCAGGGCCAGCGTCCCGTTCGAGGTGCCGCGTGGCCCGGAGCGCGAGGCGCGCCTGGCCTCGGTGCTGGCCGTGATCTATCTCGTCTTCAACGAGGGGTATTCGGCGACCGCCGGTGACGACTGGATCCGCCCGGCGTTGTGCGACGAGGCGCTGCGCCTGGTCACGGCCCTTGCCGAGTACCACTTGTTGCCCGCGGTGCGGGGTGATCTGCTCGAGAAGCTCGGGCGGTTCGACGAGGCGCACGTCAGTTTCCAGCGAGCGGCCGATCTGGCGCAGAACGGCGCCGAGCGCGAAGTGCTGCGCGATCGCATTCGGGGTCTGGCACGATAAGGCCGAATTCGCTGCAGTTCTTGCTACCTATGCAAGAACTGCCGCAATTCGGGCCCGATCGTGCCAGACCCCGCGTGCCGCCGGCTCGTCTTCTACTTCGGTTTGGGCCGAGGTCTCGTCCGCGGCGCCGCCGCACGCTTCCGCGCCGCAGCCGTGCGCGCCACGACCTTGCGCTCCGCAGACTTGGGCGCGACTGGCGTGCGTGATGCCTTCGCGGCCACGGTCGCGGTCTTGCGGCGTCGCTGCGGTGCCGCGCTCTGCAGCGCGTACGCTTCAGCGATCCAATCGGTCAGCGGCGCTTCAACCTCGTCCCGATGCCTGACTTGCACGATGTGCGCCAGCCTGGTCGAAGAGACGCGCGTCACTCGCCGGATCTGCGGCGCCTGAACCGTGCGATTGAGGAACAGGCAGAGCTCCAGATAGCTGCGCTTCGGCCGCACGAAGAAGTAGGCGGTGCGGCGCGCGAACATGATGCAGTGGTGCGACGCATAGATGCGCTGCTCGCCTGCCGCCGCAGCGGCTTCCCGCAGGCGCTCCCACGCCTCGCGCAGATCCTCGGACAGGTCCTCGGTCAGCGCCTCCTCGGTGGTGGTCCAGCAATCGTGCGCCTCGCCTTCCTCGACCCACTGCTTGCAGTGATGGCAGGTCCGTCCGGTCATGGTGCGCTCATCATCGCTCACGGCGGGGGCACGTGCGACGCGCACGGGGTGGGAGTGTGGTCCTATGCCGATACGGCGATGGCGCACGCGCGGCCACTCGCTCGACTGCGCGAGTGGGCTGCCGCGCGGTCTGGCTAGGACGTTCGCGACTTCGCCTTCCGGGCCGCCGTCGCTCTCTTTGCCTTTGCCTTCTTCGCCCCGCGTCCGCCCTTGGCCGGTGGCACCTTCGCGCCCTTCTCGCGCGCCTCGCTCAAGCCGATCGCGATCGCCTGCTTGCGGCTCGTGACCTTCCGTCCGCCGCTGCTCTTCAGCGTGCCCTTCTTCCTCCGGCGCATCGCCGATTCGACCCGCTTCGAGGCTGCCTTCCCGTACTTCGCCATCTGGTCACCTCCTTGCCTGTCCGGGTGCAAGTCGGGTGCCGGGAGAACGTCAAAGGGTTGTGGTGCAGAGCCTGGAGTGTGGTCGAGCTCGAGGCAAGACGGCGATGGCGGCCGACAGATGGCGCATCGTTGTCCTGGCTCGGCGCGCGTCAGGTGCCGCGCACCGTCGCGGCCGCACGGACCAGCCGGACAGGATTGCCGACCCGAATCGTACCGCCGCGGGTGACATCGGCATTGAGCGCCAGCCGTCCACCGAAGCGCCGCCCGATGTCGCGCAGCACCTCCGGTTCGCGCGCCAACGTGTCGGGATCGACGGTGGTCATCGGGCAGCGGCCGCGGCGCGAGTCCAGCCGCACGATGGCGTTCCCGATGTGAAGCTCGGCGCCGGGCCAGGTCGTCTCATCCATGCCAGTGACGCCACCGATCAGGATGTTGGGCCGCAGCCGCCGGACGTCGCGGCCGAATGTGGCCACTGCACCGTCAGTGGCCACCAACAGCGGTAGCACGTCGAACCGTTCCAGGCCGTCGTACGCCTCGAGCCACGCGTCATCACCGGCGGCGGCCTTGACCAGAGCCAGGGCCGGGGCGCTGTCCCAGCGATGGCCGTCGATCAACGGGACGCCGTCCGCGCCGAGGGTGCCGCGCAGTCCCAGCAGGCTCCAGTGGCGGCGTGAGGTGCGCACGCCCTCCGGACCGTACACCTGGACGATGCGATCGAAGGGGACACCTTGATCCGTGAGGGTGGTCTCGGCCAGCGCTTCGCCCGCCAGCGTCTTGACGGGGTAGCGCCACAACCCGGCGAGGTGGAGTGTGTTCGACATCCTCCTTTGGATGCCGGACAGGGCCTCAGGGGGCGGCAGAAACTGCGCCGTTTCGGCGGCGATCGTGCCAGACCCCGCCTTGACCCGCTAACTGGACGCGGGTTGACTCGCGACTTCGGGCCGGATGCGAGGGCGTTGGATGCCGAGCTTCTGCATGCGGCTCCTCAGGGTGCTCGGGTTGATGCCAAGGAGGTCGGCTGCGCCCCCGGTGCCGGCTAATTGCCAGCCCGTGCGCTCGAGCATCATCATGATGTGCTGCCGTTCCGCGTCCGCCAGCAACGTCACGTTGCTCGACTGGGCGGCATTGGTTGCCGGCGCGGGCCCATGGTCGTCTGCCAGCTGCATCGCCGTGCCGCGGCTCGTGATGGTCGCCCGTTCGATGACGCTCTCGAGCTCCCTGACGTTGCCCACCCATTCCCGGGACGATGGCATTTCCCACGTGCTGATGAGCCCTGACGATCTGGTGCCGGTGGTCGCCATCGCCCTCCTCGCGGGGCTGAACGGCGCGACCGCCGCGCGGCGCACGTTGTTCGCGGCGACGGCCGCCTGGGTGCTGGCTGGCATCGCCGGCTTCGTCTCCGGACGGCACGTCCTGTCCGCCGCGGCGCCGGCCCTTTCCTTCCTGGCGCTCGGGAGCCTGATCGCGGCGGATTGGAAACTGCCCTGATGGCCACGCTCGCGGCGCTGGTCGGTTGGGTACATGGCTGGCTGAACGGCGCTGGTATTGCTGAGGCACAACGCGAGATACTGGGCCTCGTTGGCATCGGCGCCACCGTCTTCGTCCTGGTCTCGCTCGGGGCGGCGATCGTCGTTTCGCTGCGCGCGCAGTGGTCGCGCGTCGTGGCGCGCGTGCTGGGCAGCTGGGTTGCCGCGACCGGCCTGCTGATGCTCGGCTGGACCCTGCGCGGCCTCTGAGACCATGCGCATTCACCTGATCAATCCCAGCGACGTTGCGTTCGGCGTGGCCGTCATCACGCCCCGGTGGCTGTATGTGCTGGCCGGCTGCCACGCCCCGGCAATACGGCGATCCCCACATCGTGGACGAGACGCTCGAGCAGCTCGACTTCGACGCCATCGCGTCGGGCGACGTCGTCGGCATCGGCATCCACACGCTCAACGTGCTCCGCGGCTACGAAGTCGGACGCGCGGCGCGGGCGCGCGGCGCCACGGTGATCTACGGCGGCATCCACACCAGCCTCTTCCCCGACGAGCCGTTCGATCATGGCGGCGCGCACGCGGTGGTGAAGGGCGACGGCGATCGCGTCTGGGGCCGGGTGATCGCCGACGCGCAGGCCGGCACGCTGCAGCGTGTCTACGACGGTGGCAGGATCGATGGCGCGGCGATGCACGCGGCGCGCTGGGACCTGCTGCCCCGCGGACGCTACATGATGGCCTCGGTGCAGACGGTGCGCGGCTGCCCGAAGCACTGCTCGTTCTGCTCGGTGTGGCGCACCGACGGGCAGAAGCCGCGCGTGCGGGCCACCGACGCGCTGATCGCCGAGATGGTGCAGTTGCGGCGCATGGGCTTCCGCTTTCGTGACCCTGGCCGACGACAACTTCTACCCGGTGACGCTGCAGGACCTGGCGATGGCCGACCGCCGCGTCGACCGGACGTCCTACGACAACCTCAAGGCCATCCGGGACGAACGCTTCGAGCTGATGGAGCGGATGTCGCAGTTGCCGTCGGACATGGTGTTCTTCACGCAGATCACCATGGAGGCCGCAGAAGACCCCGAGTACCTGGACGCGATGCGCAAGGCGCGCATCAAGGGCGCGCTGGTCGGTATCGAGTCGGTCACGCCCGAGGGGCTGAAGGACGTCTACAAGGACTTCAACCTGCACGGCGACGAGCTGGCCGCGCGGCTGCAGGAGTTCCAGAAGCGCGGCGTGCACGTCCTCGGGTCGTTCATCTTCGGCCTGCCGAGCGACACGCCCGCGACCTTCGACGCCACCGCGGCGCTGGCCCAGAAGGCCAACGTCACGCTGGCGCAGTTCGTGATGCTGACGCCGTTCCCCGGCACGCTCGACTTCGAGAAGTGGGAAGAGTCGGCAGGCGCCGATGTGCAGAAGGTGGACGGCGTCCCGGTCACCCGGCACTGGCTGATTCCCAAGGCACCGGCGCCCGAAGGTGTACACGCCGCACCCGCTGATGTCGCCCAGACGAGATCCGCCAGCGCACGCAGGTGGTGTGGGACACGTTCTACAGCCTGCCGCTGGTGTGGCAGCGCGCGCATTGCGTGAAGTCGCTGAAGGCGCGGCTGGCGTTCGTGCTGATCTCGAAGCTGTACCGGCAGATGTACGCCAACACGGGCATCTCCACCGACAGCGCGCGCCACTCGCGCGCCAACCGCTCGGCGCGCCTGCTGGCCAAGCCGCTCGTGAAGCTGTTCTCGGCGGCGCCGATGCCGGAGCTGCAGCTGCCGACCTAGCAGAGGCACAGGCCGGTCAGCTGCAACGCGGCGGCTCACCGCGTAATCACCGTCTCGAGATACTCCGCGGGAATTACGAGCCCGTCGCGTCCACCCTGATCGACCCGGCGGAGCAGCGTGAGGAGGTCGGTTTCGAGCGCGCGCTGGCGATCGGCGTCGAGCGCCGCGAACGCCTTGTGCACCGGACCATAGAACTTCCGGAACACCTCGACGAAGTGCTCCGCCGACCGGTAGCGGAAGGCGAAGTGACGGGCGGTGTGCTCGATGGACTGCGCACCCTGGAAGATTGTGCGGATGTGATCGTCCGTACCCCACAGCAGCGGCGACTGGACCGCCGGATTGGGTGGGACGTGCGTGGCGACGGTGCGGAAGAGCTGCCCGAGGAACCCGGCGGGTGTCCACGACGCCAGCCCGATGCGGCCCGAGGGCCGGCAGACGCGCAGCAGCTCGCTGGCCGCGCGGACGTGATCGGGCGCGAACATCACGCCGAAACTCGACAGCACGACGTCGAAGCTGCCCGCCGGATACGGCAGGGCTTCCGCATCGGCGGTCTGGAAGATCACCTCGAGGCCATCGGCTTCCGCGCGGCGCTGGCCGCGCTCGAGCAGCACCGGCACGTAGTCGGTGGAGACCACGTGCGCGAAGCGGCGCGCGGCCGCCAGCGTCGCGTTGCCGTTGCCGGCGGCGACGTCCAGCACGAAATGCCCCGACCTCACGTCCGCGGCCTCGCACAGCTGCTCACCGACGATCTGCAGCGTCGTGCCGATCACCGCGAAGTCGCCGGACGCCCACATCGCTTGCTGCTGCGTCTTGATCGCGTCATACGGCCCGGCCTCGGCCGGGGAGGCGCAGGTCACTACAGTCGTCATACACTGTCCTTTCGAGAACACCGGCGCCCATCGCCGGCGTGCTCCTTCACCGTAAAAGGCGAGACGCCGTCAGCACCATGCGCACCCATCCGATTCCTGTTGCCGGGCGTCCGCCAACGCGGGCGGCATGGCCAGGGGTCCGCCCGGCGTGCTCGCGCGTCCGCGCCGGGGGCTGTGTGCATGAGGACTGACGTGCTGTCCGACGTGTTGCGCGCCGTGCGTCTCACCGGCGCGGTCTACTTCGACTTCGAGCTGAGCTCGCCCTGGGTGGCCGAGGCGCCGCCTTCGCGTGAGCTGGCCCCGCGGGTGATGCCGGGCGCCCAGCGGGTGATCGAGTACCACGTGATCGCCCGCGGTGCCTGCTGGGGCCACGCCATCGGCCAGGAGCCGATCCGCCTGCGCGAGGGCGATCTCATCGTGTTCCCGCAGGGGGATCCGCACGTCATGTCGAGCGCCCCGGGCATGCGGGCCGCGCCGGACATGTCGCAATACGCCAGAGGCTCGACGCCGCTGCCCCTCGTCTACGAGCTCGGCGGCGGCGGCGCGGACCGGGCGCGCGTCGTTTGCGGGTTCCTCGGCCTCGACGAGCGTCCTTACAACCCGCTGCTCACCGCGCTGCCGTCGGTGATTCACCTGCCCGCGGACGATCCGCAGGCGACGCCCGGATGGTTGAGCACGCTGCTGCAGATGGCCGTCTCGGAATCCGGGCACGCGCGCGCCGGCGGCGAGAACATCCTGTCGCGGCTGTCGGAGCTGATGTTCGTCGAGGTGGTCCGCCGCCACCTCGAGACGCTGCCGGCGGCGCAGAGCGGCTGGCTCGCCGGCTTGCGCGATCCCATCGTCGGTCAGGCGCTCGCCGCGCTGCACGGCGAGCCGCGCGAGGCCTGGACGGTCGAAAGCCTGGCGCGCACCGTGGGCGCGTCGCGCTCCGCCTTCGCCGAGCGCTTCACCGCGATGGTCGGGCAGCCGCCGATGCAGTACCTGGCGCTGTGGCGCATGCAGCTGGCATCCCGACTGCTCGCCGATGGTCACACCGTCTCCGCCGTGGCGGATCGCGTTGGTTACGAATCGGAAGCCGCATTCAGCCGCGCCTTCAAGAAGGTCGTCGGGCTGGCGCCGTCCGCATGGCGCAGCCGATCGGGTCCGCCCGAGGATGTCGCGCTCAAAAGGAGTCCAATATGACGAAGGCCTCACGGCATCAATCGGACCTGCGGTGGATGGCCGCCGCGGCGGGAGTCGTCGCGGGGATCTACGGCGCCTACATCGGCATCACGTGGGCGCGCTACGGGAAGCCCACCCGCCCCGCTCCGGACGAGGACGATCCGCTGCTCGACCACTTCATGCCCCGCTACGACGTGGTCGAGCGCCATCGGGTGTCGGTGAACGCGCCGGCGGCGACGACGCTGAAGGTCGCAGGCGACATCGACCTGTTCAACCTGCCGGCTGTGAGAGCAATCTTCAGGGGCCGTGAACTCCTGATGGCAAGTGCGCCCGTGGAGCGTCCGCCGTCGCGGGGCATGCTGGCCGCGGTCCAGGAACTCGGTTGGGTGATGCTGGCCGAGGATCCCGGGCGCGAAGTGGTGATGGGCGCGGTGACCAGGCCATGGGAGGCCGACCCCGTCTTCCGTTCGATTCCGCCCGACGAGTTTCGCGCCTTTGCCGAGCCTGGCTACGTCAAGATTGTGTGGACGCTCCGCGCGGATCCAACGAGCGCCTCGTCCTCGGTCTTCCGCACCGAGACGCGCGCGGTGGCCACCGACGCCGACGCGCGAACGTGGTTCAGGGTCTACTGGTCGCTGCTCTCGCCCGGCATCTACCTGATTCGCTGGTTGTCGCTGGGCCCCGTGAAAGCCCAGGCCGAGCGCGCGCCGCGCCCGCGCCTCGCCACCTGATTCGCGGCTCGAACAACGAGATCGAGTACCGTTCAGCCCGGAGGTATTTCGATGCGGTCTCAGGCAGAGAATGTGTTGACGGGTGTGCTGCTGGCACTGGCGATGCTGCCCGCGGTGAAGACTGCGGCCGCCCAGGAATTTGCCGGCCGCGACAAGCTCCGCGCGCACTCGCAGGAGTTCACGCGCGAGGTGATCACGGTCGCCCCTGGCGTGCACGTCGCCGTCGGCTTCGACCTCGGCAACGCCATCCTCATCGAGGGCGCGGATGGCCTGATCATCGTCGACACGCTGGCGAGCGTGGCCGCGGCGAGGGCCGTCAAGCCGGAATTCGATCGCATCTCGACCAAGCCGCTCAAGGCGATCATCTACACCCATCACCACATCGATCATGTCGGTGGCGCCTCGGTGTTCGCCGCCGGACAGTCGCCGGAGATCTACGCCCATCGATCGCTGCTGCCCGAGAACCGTGCGCCCAACGTCGGCCGGGGAGGTCGCGACGGCGGCAACCAGTTCGGCTCCGCGCTGCCGGAGGCCTTGAAGATCAATGACGGCATCGGCCCGCGCCTGGTGCCCGGCGGCGGCGCCGGCGCGCCGTTCGTTCCGCCGACGAAGCTGTTCGATGGCGATCGGACCAGCATCGAGGTCGCCGGCGTGAGGATGGACCTCGTCCTCGCACCCGGGGAGACCGACGATCAAATCTACGTCTGGTTGCCCGAGAAGAAGGTGCTGCTGCCTGGCGACAACTTCTACCGGGCGTTCCCGAACCTCTACGCCATACGCGGGGTGCCGCTGCGACGCGTGGACCTGTGGGTCGACAGCCTGACGCACATGATCGACGAAGCTCCCGACCATCTCGTGCCCAGCCATACGCGGCCGTTGTCCGGCGCCGCGGTCGTGCGATCCGCCCTGACCGCGTATCGCGACGGTGTGAAGTCGGTGCTCGATCAAACCGTGGCGGGGATGCGCGAAGGCCTCAGGCCGGATGAACTCGTCGAGCGCGTCAAGCTGCCGGCCGACCTCGCCGACAACCCGTACCTGCAGGAGTTCTACGGCACCGTGGCCTGGTCGGTGCGGGCGATCTACACCTACCACCTGGGCTGGTTCGATGGCAACGCGACGAACCTGTTCCCTCTCTCAACGAGGGAGCACGCGGCCAGGGTGCTCGACCTGGCCGGGGGAGAGTCCGTGGTGCTGGAGAAAGCGCGCGTGGCATTGAGCAAGGGCGAGTTTCAGTGGGCGGCGGAACTCGCCGACTACGTGCTGGCGGGACAGCCGTCGCATGCCGCCGCGCGTCAACTCAAGGGCCGGGCGCTGATGGAACTGGGCGAGCGGCAGGGCAACGCCGGCGCCCGAAACTACTACCTGTCGGTGGCACAGCGGCTGCTGGCCCCTGCACCACGGTGAGGAGCTGATATCTATCCCGTCCTGTTTCGCATCGGCGAGGTCGAGGTCACCAGCTTCGGCGTGCTCGTCGCGATCGGCGCAATCGCCGGGTTGTGGCTGTTCGAGCGAGAGCTCCGCCGGGCCGGGCTGCCAACCAGCGCGCTCGACGCAGGATTCGCCGGGGTGATCGGCGGGCTGGCCGGGGCGAAGTTGTTGTGGGTGACGGAGCACACCGGCGAGGCGCCGATCGTGGACCTCCTGCTGTCACGGGGCGGCATGAGCTGGTTCGGCGGTGTCGCCGGCGGCGTCGTCGCCGGACTGGTGCTGATGTGGCGTCGGCGGCTGCCCATGGCCGCCGTACTCGCGGCCGCCACACCTGGCCTGGCGGCCGGGCACGCGATCGGCCGGATCGGGTGTTTCCTCGTCGGCGACGACTACGGGCGCCCCAGTGACCTGCCCTGGGCGGTTGCCTTTCCCAATGGCCTGCCTCCGACCACGGTACCCGTTCATCCCACGCAGTTGTACGAAGCTGCGGCCCTGGTTCCCGTGGCATGGCTGCTGATGCGCTGGCGCCGCGACGGTCGGCCGGACGGGTTCGTGCTCGGGGCGTACTTCGTCATGTCGGGAACGTTCCGCTTTGCGATCGAGTTCCTGCGGGTGAACGAGCGCGTGCTGGGCCCGCTGACGGTGGCTCATCTCGCATCGGCCGGCGTGGCCCTGGTCGGCATCGCGCTACTCGCCCGGCCACGAGTGTCCGAGGGCCGCTGAGCCCCGTCCCGCAGCTCGCGCCCCCCGCTGATCGTGTGGTTGAGGTGTCCTCACATCAGCGCGCGAGCTCAGGCGTGGATTCTCGACGCCATGAAGGACATACCCACAAGCTGATCTGTGTCGCAGTAACGCTTGACCCGCGTGGCGGCAAGTGCTCTTAATGGCGCCCTCCCCGATGGTCCACCATTCTTCCAGGAGAAGCTTATGCGTCAGCTCGTTCGACATGCATCGACGGCGTTGATGATGGTCGTGGTCGCTGGTGCGTTCGCCACGGCGAGTGCCCAGGCGCCCGTCGTGATGGCGCAGGGACTCGACAACCCACGTGGGCTCGCGTTCGGTCCGGACGGCATGCTCTACGTGGTTGAAGCCGGCCGTGGTGGATCCACGGCCCTCTGTCTGCCGGCGCCCAGCGGACCCGGCACGCGATGCTACGGCGCCACCGGAGCCGTCACGCGCATTGCAGGCCCCGGCGTGCAACAGCGCGTGCTGATTGGCTTGCCCTCGATGGCCGGTCCCACTGGCGCGGAAGCCACCGGCCCGCAGGACATCGACTTCGGCTTCGGCCGCGCCTTCATCACCGTCGGCTCGGGTGGCGATCCCGCCCTGCTGCAGCCGTTCCGTCTGCTGGGCATTCCCTTCGGCCAGCTCCTGCAGGTATCACTGCAGGGTGTCATCACGCCGATCGTCGATGTGGCGGCCTATGAAACGGCCAACAACCCCGAGCCGGCGCACGTGGACTCGAACGCGTTCGGCCTGGAAATTCTCTCCAACCGTGCGGTGATGACCGACGCCGGCGGCAACACGCTGCTGCAGGTCGACCCGAACCTCAGTGTGACCACCCTGGCCGTGTTTCCGCCGCGCATGGTTCCCGGCCCTGGCGGCACCGACATCCCAATGGAGAGTGTGCCCACCTCGATCGCGGAAGGACCGGACGGCAGCCTGTATGTGGGTGAGCTGACCGGCTTCCCGTTCCCGGTGGGAGGCGCCAGAGTCTACCGCGTGCCGGCCAACGGCGGCACGCCGGTGGTGGTGGCGGAAGGCTTCACCAACATCATCGACATCGCCATCGGCGCCGACGGCGCCGCTTACGTGCTCGAGCACGACGCCAACGGCCTGCTCGCACCCGGCAGCGTCGGCCGGCTGACCAAGATCGGGTTGTTCGGTTCTCGCACCGAGCTGGCGGCGGGCCTGCTCGTCGCACCCGGAAAAATGGCGATTGGCCCCAACAACTCCATCTACGTCACGGTGAACGCCGCGACCGCGGGCACCGGTCAGGTGCTGCGCATCGCGCAATAACGCTCGTCCCACCCGGAGACGGCGCCTGCCAGCCCTCGGGCGGCGCCGTCATCTCCGTTCGCGCGCCTGTCCTTCAACCGCATCGGCTCGTACAATGGAAGTGGTCCCTTGATGCACGTAGCTGCAGGAGCCGTTATGGAAGAAACCCGGTACGGACTACGCGTGAATCTGAATGTGGAGTACGGACAGGCGGTCGAACGTGTGACCGCGGCGCTCAAGGAGGAAGGCTTCGGTGTGCTGACGTCGATCGACGTGCAGCAGACGCTGAAGCAGAAGCTCGATCAGGATTTTCGGAAATACGTGATTCTTGGCGCGTGCAACCCGGCGCTCGCGCACCAGGCGCTGCAATCGGAGCTCGAGATCGGGCTCATGCTCCCGTGCAACGTGGTCGTGTACGAGCGCGAACCCGGCACGTCCACGGTCGCGGCGATGTCGCCCATCCCCGCGATGGACATCGTCGGGAATGTCGCGCTGCGCGAGGTGGCGGCCGAGGCCGACGCCCGGCTTCGCCGGGCGCTGCATCGGCTCGAGCGCGCCTGAGCTATTTCTTCATCAGCAGCACGACGCCCGCCACCAGCGCCGCAGCGCCGGCGATCGGCGGAATCGGCAGGCTTTCGCGCTTGTCCGTGGAGATCTGGATGGGGCCAGCGTCGACGATGGTGTCCTTGCGCGTCCACGACAACCCCCCGTAGACGAGACCGACGAGGCCGAGGACGATGAGCAGAATGCCGAGTGGTTTCATGATGGTGGTCTCCCTGACGACCTGCTGAGGTGCAAGACCGCGGCCAGCCGGCAGAGCCACAACCCGGTCCGCAGTGGGCAGCGTGTTGCCACCAAGTGGCAGCCCGCTGCGCAGATCTCCCGATCTCCCAGCTCTCCAGGGCACAAGCTATCAGCCTGCCGGATTTCACATCGCCAGTTCACGAGATCGGCACGTCTCCCGGGCTCAATTTCCTCCCCCGCCCAGAGGCGGTCCCGGCGGCAGCGGGTACCGCGACCGCGGTCGGCCGCCCCAGGGCGGCATGGCGCTCTTCGGGGCGCTGCCGGTCGGATCCTGCAGATACCGGGCGATGTCGCGTTCCGCCTGGCGATAGTGCGCGTCGGTCAGCGGATTGGCGTCCTTGCGCGTCCGCAGCGACTCGCCCAGCTTGGCAATCTGGTCCAGTACGTAGGCGCGGGCCTCGGGCGTCGTGTCCGCGTGGCCGCCGAGGATCATCATCGAGTCGAGCGCCACACGCTCGGTGACCCGGCGCAGCGACCGCATCTTCGGATCGGTGTCAGCGCTGGCGCGCCACGTGCGCGTCAGTACGGCGTCGATCACCTCCGGCAGCGACAGCGCCCCGGTCTGCCGATCCGCGAACGCCACCAGTCGTGCCGCCCGCGCCGGTGCCAGGAGCGGCTCGAGCACCATCGCCGACAGGATGCGCGCCGCACGCAGGTGATCGAAGGCGTAGTCGTCGGCCAGGTCCTCGAGGTTGTTGACCGGGCTCGGCGTGAGCTGGGCGAGCAGCGTTTCCGGGATGACCATGTTGGCGGGCTCGATGGCCTCCATCAGCAGCCCGAGCACGTCGCGCTGCAGCGCCGCCGGCACGATCTCGGTTGGCGGCAGCGTCTCGCCCTTGACGACGATGTTGTGGTACATGCCGCCGACGTAGCCGATGCCCGCCTCGATCGCATAGCGGTGGTGCAGGTACGTCATCCACAGCCGCAGGTCACGCAGCGCGCCGATCGGCTCACCGGCCTGCAGGATGGCGGGGCCGTACTGCGACAGCATGATCTTCCGCGCCGCCATCGTCTCGCGCAGGTATTCGGTCGGTGTCGCGCGATCGTCGTACCACACCCAGCGCGGGTCGGTGGAGGGCACGTAGAGGATGTTCTTGGCGCGCATCTCGGCGATGATCGCGTTCAGCCCCGCGGCTTCCTTGTCCTGGGGCAGCTCGGTGTAGGCATAGCGCGCCATGAAGTCGTCGTAGAGGCCGGTGGTCGGCTCGAACGCCTCGCTCAGGTCCAGACGATCGCCGGTCACCTTCACGCGCGGCGTCGGGTACTCCATCACGGACGCACGGTCGTTGATGCTCGATGCCCAGTTGTGGCCGAAGCCCATCACGTGCCCGAGCTCGTGCGAGGTCAGCAGCGACTGCCGCCGCAGGGCCATCTCGCGCTGCGCCTCGGGCATGGAGGCCCCGGCCTGCGACGCCAGCGCCAGCACCTCGTCGGGCACCGGCAGGACCATCCCGCAGCTGTCGAACCCGGCGTCGTCTCCGCGCCCCCCGGTGGTGGGCGTGTAGCTCTCGAAGTAGTTGCCGATGGTGCGGATACGGTGTGAATCCATCCGCGTCTTCGAGCCGAGGATCTCGCCCGTGCGCGGGTCGCGGAACGTGCCGCCGCTCGAGAAGCCGCGCTCGTCGCGATTGATCCACAGGATCCACGCGTAGCGGATGTCCATCGGATCCATGTCGGGCGTCGGGTCCTTCACCTGCACGGCGTTGCGGAAGCCCGCCGCCTCGAAGGCCTTGTTCCACGCCAGCGTGCCTTCCTTCATCGCGCCGCGGATCGGCTCCGGAATGGCCGCATCCAGATAGAAGACGATCGGCTTCTTCGGCTCGCTGAGCGCGGCGCCGGGGTTCTGCTTCTCGAGGCGCCAGCGGGTGACCCACTCGACGTCGGTGTTCTGGTTGAACGGCTTGGCGTAGTCGCGGAACGCCACCGAGCTGACGCCGATGCGCGGATCCGCGAGGCGCGGCGTGTAGCCCGTGGGCGCCCGCAGGAACGAATGATGGATGCGCATCGAGAACGACTGCGGGTCCGGTGTCACGTTGGCGACGATGCGGCCGGGCTGGTCGGCGGCAAAGGTGAGGATGGTCTCGATCTCGGTGTTGTCGGGGAACGCCTTCATCCGCGGCGGATAGAACGCGCTGCGGCCGGCGTCGAAGCGGAAGGTGCCCTGGTTGGTGCGGCGCAGCTCGCCGACGACGTCACCGGCATCACGCATGAAGAGGGGCGTGGCGTCCACCAGCACGCGCCCACCCTGGTCGGCCTCCACCGG
The DNA here is from genome assembly GCA_963721715.1 of uncultured Acidobacteriota bacterium. Lineage (GTDB taxonomy): Bacteria > Acidobacteriota > Vicinamibacteria > Vicinamibacterales > UBA2999 > VFZN01. The sequence goes on from CAVRKI010000003.1 coordinate 198,511, forward strand.
CAGCGCCGCCAGCACCGAGGTGGGAAACGAGTCCCGCACGTTCTCCTGCAGCGCGGCGTGCCCGTTCACGGCGCGGTAGCGGAGGTTCTGCTCGACGACCAGCACCCGCGGGCCCGATCGCTGGAAGTGGACGACGCTGGTGCCCATGATGCCGCGGTCGAAGGACAGCTCGACCGAACCACCGCCGCTGGCGGCGGAGACGTAGTAGAGGACGTCCTCGTTGAATGACGGGATCTCCATCAGCACGCGCCCGCGCGCCGCGTCCCAGTAGAAGGGGACGAAGCCGTCGGCGCGGGTCATGCCCGCGGTCCGCTCGGCGAGCGTGGCGGCGGGGGGCTGCTGCGCCAGGGCGAGAGCAGGACCGCACAGGATCAGGAGACTGGCAACGGCGAGACGCAACATGAGAACCCTCCGCGCCGATTGTAGATTGAGGGCACCCGATGCGCCGATGCATTCTGCGGAGGTGATGCATGCGCGCGCGGGGCCACGGCCTGGCTCGACCGTTCCGGCGGGGTGCGGCCGGTCGACTGGCCGGGAGCGCGGTTCCGGCTCGCATGTAAGATCGCGTCACGATGCGCGCGTTCTATCACCCCGATCAGGCCCTGCACGATCCCCAGCAGTACATGCGGTACGGCCGCATCATCCCGCCCAAGGACCTGCCGGTCAGGACGGCGATGCTGCTGGAGGCCCTGGCGCGACGCCGCATGGTGCCCGCTCTGCCGGGAGAGGCCCCCGACGCGCGGTTGGCGGTCCACACCCAGGGCTTTCTCGACTACCTGGAGACGGCGTGGGACCGCTGGATCGAGCTGCCCGAACACGGCCCGGAAGTGTGGCCGAACACCTTTCCGTACTGGAGCGGGCGGCCCGAGGATCCGTCGCGGCCGTCGTGCCCGGCCGAGAGTATCGTCGCCCGCACGGGTTGGTATCTCGGTGATCTCTCCGTGTCCCTGGGACCGCACACCTGGATGTCCATTCGGCGATCCTGCGATACGGCGGTGGCGGCAGCGGATGCCGTGATCGCGGGCGAGGCCGCGGCCTACGCTCTCTGCCGGCCGTCCGGGCATCATGCCCGCGCCGATCGCGCGTCCGGGTTCTGCTTCGTGAACAACACGGCGGTGGCGGCGGCTCGCCTGCGCACGAGGTTTCCGCGAGTGGCCGTGCTGGATGTCGACGCCCATCATGGTGACGGCACGCAGCAGATCTTCTACGACCGCGAGGACGTGCTCACCATCTCCGTCCACGCCGATCCCCGGAACTACTACCCGTTCTTCACGGGCTACGTGGAGGAACGAGGCACCGGCGATGGCGGCGGCTGCAATCTGAACCTCCCGCTCGCGCACGGCTCCGGCGCTGACGCGATGTTCGAGGCGGTCGACACGGGCTGCGCGCGCATCCGTGCCTACGCCGCCAGCGCGGTGGTGGTGGCGCTCGGGTTCGACGCTCACGTCCGCGATCCGATTGGCGTGCTGCGGCTCGAGAGCGAGGACTTCGCCGGCATCGGCGCGCGGGTGCGGGCGCTGGGGCTGCCGACGGTGATCGTGCAGGAGGGTGGCTATGCCATCGCCGATATCGGTGACTGCCTGGCGGCGTTCCTCACGGGTTTCGACTCCTCTGCATAGGGCGGGCGGCCCTGTCCCACTCGCGTCGACTGTGCCGTTGCGCACAGCTGGCAGCGACGCTGGAACACATGAAGGCGGTCGAGGACATGCGCCGGACGATGCGCGAGATCCGCGACGTCAACAAGCTCGATGCCAACTGAGGGCGGTCCGGGGCGCCCGCCATGCCTGGGTCAGTACCATGAAGACGTGGGCCATGTTCTGACGCACCAATCATCAACGGCGGGAAGGGCGGCGAGAAGGCCGTGGACGGCGTCGGGCGTGCCTCCGGGCTGATTGGCGCCGAACGGCCTGATGCCGTGCTCCTGCTCGACGGCTACAACGATCTGGGCATTGGCGCGGCCGGCATCGAACCGGGGATCGCCGCCGTGAACGAGATGGTGAAGATCGCCCGGTTTCGCGGCACCCGGGTGTTCCTCGCCACGCTCACGCCGCCCAATATCAACGCCACGCGCGGCCTGTCCAACTCGCTGATCACGGCGTTCAACGATCGCCTGCGCACGGTGGCGCGAGGGGAGAACGCCGTGCTGGTCGATCTCTACGCGGCGATGGCAAGCCAGCCGGATCTCTACAACAGCGCCGACGGGCGGCACCCGAACGAGGCCGGATATCGCAAGATTGCGGAGACGTTCTTCGCTGCGATTCAGGCCGAGCTCGAGGCGCGGTAGGTCTTCATCGCGATCTTCCTCGTGCCAGCTTGCATTCGCGCCACCGCTCGCGACAGACTGCACGCGGGAGAAGTCATCCGGATGAGCCAGATCACGTTGACGGTGAACGGGAAGCGGCAGACGGTGGACGTCGAGCCGTCCACTCCGCTGCTCTACGTGCTGCGCAACGACCTCGGTCTGCAGGGCCCGCGCTTCGGCTGCGGCCTCGGCCAGTGCGGCGCCTGCACGGTGATCATCAAGGGCGAGGCGGTGCGCTCGTGCATCCGGCCGGTGTCGGCGGTGGCAGAGCGCCGAGATCACCACGCTCGAGGGGCTGGCGGAGAACGGCACGCTGCATCCCGCTGCAGCAGGCCTGGATCGACGAGCAGGTGCCGCAGTGCGGCTTCTGCCAGAACGGCCAGATCCTGACCGCCAAGGCGCTGCTCGACAAGAATCCCGAACCCGACCGACGCGCAGATCCGCCAGGGCGATGGCGGCGCACGCTGTGCCGCTGCATGACGTATTACCGCGTCCAGGCCGCGATCAAGCGCGCCGCGAAGGTGATCGCATGAGCGCCTCACGCCGCGACTTCCTCAAGACCTCCGGCCTGCTGGTCGTCGGCTTCAGCGCGCTGCCGGCGCTCGAGGCCCACGGGCTGGCCGCCGCATTCGCGCAGGGCGCCGGGTCCGTATCCCGATCCGGACTTCCGGCAGCTCGACTCGTGGATCGTGATCCGCGAGGACAACACCGCCACGTTCTACGTCGGCAAGACCGACTGCGGCCAGGGCACCGGCACCGCGTTCCGCCAGATGATGGCCGACGAGCTGGACATCGCCTACGACCAGCACCAGCTGCGTCATGGGCAGCACCGACGTCACCGTCGATCAGGGCGGCTCGGGCGGCTCGGATGCCTGCAGACCGACGGCTGGCCGATGCGCCGCGTCGCGGCCGAGGCGCGGCGCGTGCTGCTGGAGATGGCGTCCACGCGCCTCGGCGTGCCGGTGGCCGCGCTCGCCGTCAGCGACGGCGTGGTCACCGTCACGGCCGACCCGTCGAAGCGGGTCACCTACGGCGAGCTGATCGGCGGCAAGCGCTTCAACGTGACGCTCACCGGCAACAACATCGACGCGACGACCGGCGTGGCGCCGCTCAAGACCGGTGCAGGAGCTGAAGATCGTCGGGCAAGTCGCCGCAGCGCTACGACATCCCGCCCAAGGTGGACGGCTCGCTGAAGTGGGCCGTGGACGTGAAGCTGCCCGGCATGGTGCACGCGCGCAACGTGAAGCCGCCGGTCGCCGGCGCCACGCTCGTCAGCATCGACGAGTCGTCGGTGCGAGGCATGCCCGGCTTCGTCCAGGTGGTCAGCAAGGGCAACTACGTGGCGGTGGTCTGCGAGCGCGAGGAGCAGGCGATCCGCGCGGCGCGGCAGCTGAAGGTGAACTGGCAGAAGCCGGCGACGGCGCCGTTCCCGGCCTCCGAGGATCTCTTCACCTACATGCGCGCGGCCACGCCCACCGTCGAGCCCGGCGCCGACCGTCGTCGGCAATCCCGACGCGGCGCCATCGCCGGCGCGGCCACGGTGGTCGAGGCCGACTACGAGGTGCCGTTCCAGGGGCACACCTCGTTCGGCCCGGCGCACGCGCATGGCCGATCCGTCGAACGATCAGATGACGATCTACTCGAACGACATGAAGTCGTACGGCCTGCGCAACGGCGTCGCGCAGTTCCTCGGCATGCCGCGCGACCGCGTGCGCGTCGTGTGGATGGAGGGCCCGCAGGCGCTACGGCCGCACGGCCGCCGACGATGCGGGCTTCGAGGCGGCGTTCCTGGCGAAGGAGCTCGGCCGGCCGGTGCGCGTGCAGTGGATGCGGCAGGAGGAAACGGCCTGGGACACCAAGGGGCCGGCCTACACGGTGAAGATGCGCGGCGGCCTCGACGCGCAGGGCAATCTCGTCGCGCTCGACTACGACGCCCGCGCCGCCGACCACAATCACCTCGGCTACAACGAGCACGACACGGTGCTGATCGCGCAGCTCACCGGATCAGCGCAAGGCGACGCCGGCGCGCGGCGGCGCGTCCTCGCCCACCGACATGTACGCGATCCCGAACCGGCGCATGGCCACCGCACGTGGTGTCGCTGCCGCTGGTCTGGGAAACGCCGCTTCGGACCGGCAACCTGCGCGACCCGAACGGTCCGCAGGTGACGTTCGCCTCCGAATCGTTCATCGACGAACTGGCGGTGGCGGCCAAGGCCGATCCGGTGGCGTTCCGCCTGAAGCTGCTCGACCGCGAGCACCGCGGACGACAGCGGCTTCAAGCGCGCGCGCTCGATCGCGGTGCGTCAAGGCCGCGGCCGAGAAGTTCGGCTGGGAGACGCGGCCGTCGCCGAAGCCGCGCGGCCACCGGCGACATCCTGACCGGCCGCGGCATCGCCTACGCCTACCGCAGCCAGACCGTCGTGGCGCAGATCGCCGAGGTCGAGGTGAACCGCCGGACCGGCCACGTGTGGGTGAAGCGCTTCGTGTGCGCGCACGACTGCGGCCTGGTCATCAACCCCGAGGCGCTGACGCGGACGCTCGAGTGCGGCATGCTGCATTCGCTGAGCCGCGCGCTCCACGAGGAGGTGCGCTTCGACACCGAGAAGGTGACGAGCGTGGACTGGATCACGCATCCCACGCTGACCCACGCCGACACGCCCGAGCGGATCGACATCGTCCTGGTGAACGGCGATCCGAACCCGAAGCGGCCCGACCTGCCGCACTACGGCGCCGGCGAGACGGTCTGCAAGCCGACGCTGGCGGCCGTGGCCAACGCCATCTTCGACGCCACCGGCGTGCGGCTGCGCCGCGTGCCGTTCCGCGACGCGCGCGTGCTGGCGGCGCTGAAGGCGGCGAGCGTCTGACGATGGGGGCCGCTAGAACCTGAACCGGATACCGATGGTGGGCAGACGGGGGATGGCGCGATCCCGTTCCTCGACGATCAGCGGGCGGTCCGATGTCGGGTCGTATTCGAGCCGCGGATCGTAGGCGCCGGCATTCTGTCGATCGAGCAGGTTGATCACCTCGGCGTACAGCTCCCATCGGCCGGCCGCGCCGCGAGGCCTCCACGTCAACCGCACGTCCACGCGTGCGAACAGCGGCAGGCGCGCCTGGTTGATGTTCGTGGTCGACCCGTAGTTCACGCCGTAGACCAGCAGGCCGAGCTCGTCCTGCTTGGGCAGGAGTTCGTCGGTGATCCCGTCGGCATCCGCGTCCAGGTCGTCTTCGTCCCCCATCACCCGTACGCCGAGCGGCGCGGTGCGTGGGAATCCCGAGGCCGCGCGCACCGTCGTGCCGAGTTCCCAGCGCGGCGTGAAGCGGTAGGAAGCCACGGTCGTGAAGGCGTGACGCCGGTCGTACTCGAACGGGTAGACCTGGCCGTAGACGTCGCGATCCGCCTGGCCCCAGGTGTAGCTCGCCCAGCCGGTGAGCCTGGCGTCGACGGGCGCCGCGGTCCTCGAGACGAACAGGTCGAAACCATAGGCGCGCCCGCGGCCGTCGTTGGCCGGCACCGTGGTGATCACCGGATCCACCGGGATGCTCCACGCCAGGTCGGCAGGGAAGTCGTAGCGGGCGATGCGTGCCAGTCGCGCCTCTTCGGTTTCGAGCTGGCCCACCAGCAGGTCGGTGAAGCGCTTGTAGTAGCCCTCGAGGCGGAGCATGGTCCCGCCACGGAGATCGCGTTCGAGTCCGACCGAGACCTGCGATGAACGCTCGCTGCTGAGCGATTGCACCGCCTCGTTCGTGAAGTCCAGCACGTAGTCGCTCTGCGCCAGCTTCTCGTATCCAGGGCTCTGCGTGTAGAGGCCGAGCGCCGCCTTGATCCGGCTCGACGTGTTCAGCTGCACCGTGCCGGCGATGCGCGGAGAGGCGAGCACGTCGCCAGTGATGCCGGCGTAGTCGAAGCGGAGCCCGGTCTCGACCAGGGCGCGGCTGCCGAGCTGCCAGCGGTCCTGCAGCCACACCCCGCCACGGTTGTAGCTGCGTGACGAGTCCAGCAGATCCGGCAGGCCCGCGCCACCCTGCTGGCTCGATCCGTTGGCGGCGGTCTGATTGCGATCGCCGTCGATCTCGAATCGCAAGCCGGTCGACAGATGATGGGCTTCGGCGCCGGTGTCAATCACGTGCGCGCCCAGTGTCCATGCCAGCTCCTGGCGAATCGACACGTCCCGCACCGTCAGCGCGCGCTGGAACTGGACGTTCGCCACCCCGAAGGCCACGTCGCCTGGCGCGTTCGAACGCTGGCCCTGATCCTCGAACGCCGCATCGACGCCGAAGGTGGATCGCGTGTCGGAATAGCCGACCACCGTGTGCGACTGGCCACGCGTGCCGAGCGACGCATCGAAGCGCGCCCACGCCAGGTCGTTCTCGGTGTCGTCGTCGATCTCACCCTGCGCGGTATCTTCGTCCACCGCAATCGCCGCGGCCTGACGGCTGCTGAGGCCGAACACCGTGAGGCGCCGCCCGGGCGCGGGCTCCCACACGCCCTTGGCCTGCACGTCGGCGAAGGCCGGAAACTCCTGGTCGGTGATGCGCGAGGCCACGAGGTCGTAGTAGGTGCGGCGCCCGGTCACCAGCCACGAGCCGACGGCGTCGCCGGGGAGTCCGCCTTCGAGGACGATGTTGGCGTCGGTGATGCTGAGCGCCGCCGACCCGTTGAGCCCCTGCCCGCTCGTGCCGTCGCGATTCTCGATGAGGAGCACGGACGACAGGCGGTCGCCGTACTTGACGCTGAAGCCGCCGGTGGCGAGCTCGAAGCGCTGAATCGTCTCGGGATTGAAGGCGCTGGTGAGGCCGAACAGGCGATAGGGATCGTGAATCTCCACCCCGTCCATCATCGTCAGGTTCTGATCCGGAGAGCCGCCGCGGACCGCGAGGCGGCTGCCGAACTCCTCGGTGGCAGCCACGCCGGGCAGCGTTTGCAGCGTGCGATAGACATTGTCGAGGGCGCCCGGCGTGCGAAGGACCTGCACGGGTGGCACGACGGCGGTGGCCGGCGCGGCCACCGGCGAGGGTGCCACGACATCGACGGAGGTGGCGAAGCCCGTGTCCAGCGCCAGGGCAAGTTCGGCATTCAGCACATCCGCGCTGCGCGTATCGAGCGTGGTGGACAGCGGAAAATATCCGGGCGCGACCACCTCAACCGCAGTCTCTCCCGCGGACACCCGCAGCGTGAACCGGCCCGCCTGGTCAGTCACCGACCGCGCCGCTCCGCTCGACACCACCGCCGCGACGATGGGGCTGCGCGTGCCGGCGTCCACGACGATGCCGACGATGGTCCGAATCGGGACCGGTGGCGGTTGCGTCGCGCTGATGCCGGGGCCGAGCATCAGGAAGGTGAGCACCAGTCGAACGAGACGCATCCGCCCATCGTACCACCCGCTGGTGACGTGCCGTATGATCCGGGTTCATGGCGCCACTCAACCGACGCTCGCTGCTGTCGTCAATCGCCGCGGTCGTGACGGGCGCGTGGTTCGCGCCCCGGCTGCGGGCCCAGGGAAAGGTACCCATGTACGGATTGATTGGAAAAATGCTGGCCACCCCTGGTAATCGCGACGCGCTGGTGTCGATACTGCTCGACGGCACGAAGGAGATGCCCGGCTGCCTCAGTTACGTGGTCGCCATCGATCCTTCCGACGCGAATGCGATCTGGATCACCGAAGCGTGGGATAACGCCGACAGCCACGCCGCATCACTGAAGTTGCCGGGCGTGCAGCAGGCCATCGCCAAGGCACGGCCGATCATCGCCGGCATGGGTGAACGATTCGTTACGGCCCCGGTGGGTGGCCATGGCCTCGTCGCCGTACCCTAGAATGATGGGATGCAGACCCAACGATTCCTCATCACTGGCGGTAGCCAGGGCATCGGCGCCGCGCTGGTCGCGCTGGCGCGCAAGGCTGGACACCAGGTGGTCTTCACCGGCCGCAACGATCAGCAGATCTCGCGCATCGCCGCCGATACCGGTGCCCACGGCGTGCGCGCCGACGTGTCGGTGGACGGCGACAACCAGCGGACGGTCGACGCCTGTCAGTCGCAGATGGGCGGCGTCGACGTCCTGATCAACAACGCGGGGTTCGGCTACTCGGCGGAGATCGGCGCGCTCGATGTCAACGCGATGCGGACCCTGTTCGCGACCAATGTCTTCGGGGTGGTGGACCTCACCAACCGCGTCGTGCCGCTGATGAAGGCGCAGGCCTCCGGCGATATCGTCAACGTGGCGTCGACCTCGGGCACGAAGGGCAACAAGGGCGGCACCGCCTATGCCGGCAGCAAGTGGGCGCTCCGCGGCATCAGCCAGTGCTGGCAGGCCGAGCTGCGGCCACACGGCATTCGCGTGATTTGTCTCCTGCCGTCCGAGGTGCAGACCAACTTCGGCGGCCGCACCGGGCGCAACAACCCCAACAAGCTCTATTCGGAAGATATCGCCGCCACCATCCTCGCCGGGCTCGAGATGCCGCGGCGCGTGCTGTGGCCCGAGCTCGCGGTATTCGCAACCAATCCGTGGAAGGAAGATTAACCCCTCAGCCCGCGTGAGTGCTCGCGCCCACAGCTCACCGATCCACTTGGAACCGGTACAATTCCCGGGTGTTCGGGCTGATGGAACACCCAACACGAGTGAACTGAGGGGTTAGAACTGCACTCCTACGATCTCATCCTGACCATCACCGGCGGCCTTTCGGCCGCGCTGGTGTTCGGATACATCACCCATCGTCTCGGCTTGTCGCCGATCGTCGGTTATCTGCTCGCGGGCACGCTGGTCGGCCCGCACACGCCCGGCTTCGTCGCCGACGCGGCCCTCGCCGAGCAGCTCGCCGAGATCGGCGTCATCCTGCTGATGTTCGGCGTCGGCCTGCAGTTCCACATCGAGGAACTGCTGGCGGTGCGCCGCGTGGCGATCCCCGGCGCGATCGCGCAGAGCGTGGTCGCCACGGTGCTTGGTGCGCTCCTCGCCGTGGCGTTCGGCTGGAGCTGGCCGGCCGGCATCGTCTTCGGCATGGCGCTGGCCGTGGCCAGCACGGTGGTGCTGGTGCGCGTGCTGGCGGACAACAATCACCTGCACACACCGGCGGGTCACATCGCCGTCGGCTGGCTGGTGGTCGAGGATCTCTTCACCGTCGTCGCGCTGGTCCTGCTGCCGGCGCTGGTCGGAGAGTCTTCCGGGGTCGGCGCCGCTCTGGCAGAGCCTGGCGATCACCGCCGTGAAGGTCGTCGGCGCTCGTCGCCTTCACCGCCGTGGTCGGCGCCCGGGTGATCCCGCGGCTGCTGGACTACGTGGCCGACACGCGCTCGCGCGAGCTGTTCACGCTGACGGTGCTGGTGCTGGCGCTCGGCATCGCCGTCGGCTCGGCCGCTGATCTTCAGCGTGTCGATGGCGCTCGGCGCCTTCCTGGCGGGCATGGTGGTCGGCCGCTCGGAGTACAGCTTCCGCGCCGCCTCGGACGCGCTGCCGATGCGCGATGCGTTCGCGGTGCTGTTCTTCGTCTCGGTCGGGATGCTGCTCGACCCTGGCGCGCTGTTCGAGACGCCGTTCCTGATCGCCGGCGCGCTCGCCATCGTCCTGATCGGCAAGCCGCTGGTCGCGTTCATCCTGGTCTGGGCGATGCGCTATCCGTTCGGCGTCGCGCTTTCCACCGCCATCGCCCTGGCGCAGATCGGCGAGTTCTCGTTCATCCTGTCCACCCTCGGGCGCGACCTCGGGCTGCTGACGACCACCGCCACCAACACGCTGGTCGCCACCTCGATTGTCTCGATCGTCATCAACCCCCTGCTGTACCGCGCGATCGGGCCCATCGAGCGCGCCGTGATGCGGGTGCCGTCGCTGGCGCGGCTGCTGAATCGCGAGTCGGCGCCGAAAGCCGCGGCCGCGTCGCCGGCCAGGGCCTCACGCACCGCGAACCCCGCGCATCATGCCCTGGTCATTGGCTACGGGCCGACGGGCCGCACGGTCGTGCGTCTGCTGCGCGAGAACGGCATCGCGCCGACGGTGATCGAGCTGAACATGGACAACGTCCGCGCGCTGCGTCAGGACGGCGTGGACGCGGTCTACGGCGACGCCACCCGCGCGGACACGCTGGAGGAAGCCGGCGTCCGCCGCGTCGGCAGCCTGATCCTGACCTCGGCTGGCATGGCCCATGGCGCCGAGGTGATTCGGGCCGCGCGCGAACTGAACCCGTCCCTGCGCGTACTGGCACGCGCCGCCTACCTTCGCGATCTCGCCGCGCTGAAGGCCGCCGGCGCGAATACCGTCTACACCGGCGAGGGGGAAGTGGCGCTGGCTTTCATCGAGGACATCCTCGGCCGGCTGGGCGCCACCGCGGAGCAGATCGACCGGGAACGGGCGCGCGCGCACGACGAGTTGTTCGGCGGCGGTGCCTGAACGCGCTTCGGCGGCGTCACGCATGGGCTGGCCCGTCGTGGTGCAGAATGGCAGCATGGTTCTCCTTGGCACCCACCACCTGACGGCCATCTCAGCCCAGATTCGCGACAATCATCGTTTCTACACGCGGACGATGGGCATGCGCCTGGTGAAGCGCTCGGTGAATCAGGACGATGTGAGCGCATATCACCTGTTCTACGCCGACGCCAAGGGCAGCCCCGGCACCGACCTCACGTTCTTCGACTGGCCCGTTCCCACCGAACGTCGCGGCACCCGCAGCATCGTCCGCACCGGGCTGCGCGTGCAGGGCCCCGCGTCGCTCGAATGGTGGCTGGGACGGTTTGATGAGCTCGGCGTGACCCACGGCGAGATCGTGGAGCGCGACGGACGGGCCACCCTGGACTTCGAGGATCCCGAAGGCCAGCGCCTGGCGCTGGTGGACGACGGCGGCGCCGGCGATCCACCCGTGCGATGGGACGCCAGCCCGGTGCCCGCGGCGCATCAGGTTCGCGGGCTGGGCCCGATCACGATCAGCGTGCCGGTGCTCGCGCCCACCGGCATGCTGCTGACCCGCGTCCTCAACATGACGCCGATGCGCGAGTATGCGCACGACGATGCGTCGAAAGCGGTGGTGCACGTGTTCGCGATGGGCGCTGGGGGTGGTCCGCACGCCGAACTGCACGTCGCGGTCCAGCCCGATCTGCAGCCCGCGCGGCAGGGAGCCGGCGGCGTGCACCACGTGGCGTTCCGCTCACCCGACGCCGATTACGACGCGTGGGCGGATCGGCTGAACGAGCTCGGCATCCCCAACAGCGGCAAGGTGGATCGCTTCTGGTTCCGCAGCCTCTACGTGCGCGAGCCGAACGGCGTGCTGTTCGAGATTGCCACCGAAGGCCCCGGCTTTGCCGTGGACGAAGACGCCGCCATGCTGGGTGAGAAGGTGGTGCTGCCGCCGTTCCTCGAGCGGCAGCGCGAGCAAATTGTCCGCAATCTCAAACCGATCGACTGATCGCCCTCGACGTTGAAACCGGGAGAGCCATGTCCACGACCCTCGATCCCCATGCCGGCCAACCCGTGCTCGCCAGCGGCGCCGCCCTCACCGACGCGCGCCTGGTCGCGATTCTGCTGCACGGCCGCGGCGCATCCGCCGAGGACATCCTTGGCCTCGCCTCGGGTTTCGGCGTGACCGACGTCGCCTATCTGGCGCCGCAAGCCGCCGGCAACACCTGGTATCCCTATTCGTTCCTCACGCCGATGGAGAAGAACGAGCCCAACCTGAGTTCGGCGCTCGGCACGATCGCGGCGCTGGTCGCGCACCTCGGCCAGCGTGGCATCCCGGCTGATCGCCTGGCCCTGATGGGCTTCTCGCAGGGCGCCTGCCTCGCGCTGGAGTACGCCGCCCGCCACGCGCGCCGGTACGCGTGCGTGGCCGCGTTCAGCGGCGGATTGATCGGCCCTCCCGGCACGCCGCGAGCCTATGCCGGCACGTTCGACGGCACGCCGATCTTTCTTGGCTGCAGCGACCTCGATCCGCACATCCCGCTCGAGCGCGTGAACGAGTCGGCTGAGGTGTGCCGGACGATGGGGGCGGCCGTGGACGAGCGGATCTACCCCGGCATGGGCCACCTGGTGAACATGGATGAGATGACCGCGGTGCGGACGATGCTCTCGAAGCCCGCGTGACCCAGCCCAGGGACGAATCAATCAGTCGCGGCAAACGATGAGATTGTGCAAGGCTGCCTGTTATACTCAGAATCGTGATCCTTCTGCCGCGGCGCGTGATCAGCCTCGTGGTGGTGGTGTGCTTTGCCGGCACCCCATCGCTGCTGCTGGCGTGCGCGGCCATCTGCGTGCCCGGCATGTTGACGCACGGCGCGATGCCGGTCGCCGCGGCGGATGCGGTCCCCGCGGCCGAGGCGGCGGCGCACGAGCACATGCACCACGCGATGCCGGCAGGGCATTCAGCCTCAGCCCCTGCCGCGACCCCTCGGCCCGACGCGACCGTGGTCCAGGTGAACCTCGCGTCCTCGTCCAACGACGTCGTCGGTCCCGACTGCTGTGCCCACCCGAAGACCGGGGTCTCCACGGCGCCCCCCGCCGCCCGCACCGATATCGCGGCACTGATCGGCCCGGGCACCGTCGCGGTCTTGATCACGGTCCCGGCCGTTCGTGACGCGGGGCGGGTCCGCGCCACCCTGGTCGGGCAAGCGCTCCTGTTTCTCCCCCCGCGTTCCCCCCTCGTCCTTCGGATCTGATCCGCTCCAGCCCGGCGCCACGCGCCGGTGTCCGTTTTCGACTGTCACGCCGCGAGGCGTAATGGATTCGACCGTCGTCCGTCTGCCTGGCGGAACGACGGGGATGAGCACGCTTCTGACGTGCCTGGGTTGGAGCAATGACAACGAAGTCTTCGCGCCGCGAATTTGTGAAAGGTCTGGCCGCGACCGGGATGGCGGCCAGCGTGGGTGTGTTCCGCGACACCGCGGCCGCGGCGCAGCCGGCGCCCGCGACCGGTCCGGCGGTGCTGACCGGCTCGGAGTTCGATCTGCGCATCGGAGCGTCGTCCGTGAACCTGACCGGCCGGCCGCGAACCGCCCTGACGATCAACGGATCGTTGCCGGGTCCGACGCTGCGGTGGCGTGAAGGCGACACGGTGACGCTGCGCGTCGCCAACGCCCTCACCGAGGAGACCTCGATCCACTGGCACGGCATCCTGCTGCCCGCCAACATGGACGGCGTGCCGGGGCTCAGCTTCGACGGCATCCACCCCGGGAAGAGCTACACCTACCGCTTTCCGGTGCGGCAGAGCGGCAGCTACTGGTATCACAGCCACTCTGAGTTCCAGGAGCAGCTGGGAGTCTATGGCCCGCTCGTCATCGAGCCGCGCGAGCCCGAGCCGTTCGCCTACGACCGCGAGCACGTGGTGTTGCTGACGGACTGGACCGACGAGGATCCCGCGCGCGTCTTCGCCAAACTGAAGAAGCAGTCGGACTACTACAACTTCCGGCAGCGCACGGTCGGCGACTTCTTCCGGGACGCTCGCCGCAACGGCCTCGGCGCCACGCTGAGCGAGCGGCGCGCGTGGGGCGAGATGCGGATGAGCGCCGGCGACCTGGCCGACGTCACCGGCTACACCTACACCTACCTGCTGAACGGCCAGCCGCCGGCCGCCAACTGGACGGGACTGTTCACGCCCGGCGAACGCGTCCGCCTGCGCGTGATCAACGGCTCGGCGATGTCGTACTTCGATCTCCGCATCCCGGGATTGAAGATGACTGTCGTCGCCGCCGACGGCCTGCCAGTGACGCCCGTTGAGGTCGACGAGTTCCGCATCGCGGTGGCGGAGACCTACGACGTGATCGTCGAGCCGTCGGGGCAGGAGGCATTCACGATTTTCGCGCAGGCGATGGATCGGACCGGGTTCGCCGCGGGCACGCTGGCGGTTCGCAGCGGCTTGCGTGCGGCGGTGCCCGCGCTCGACGCGCGCCCCGTGCTGTCGATGGCCGACATGGGCCATGGCGCCCACGAAGCCCCGGCCGCGGCGGCCGACCCGCATGCGGGTCACACGATGCCAGCGGCGGAGCCAGCCGACCCGCACGCCGGCCACGACATGGCGGCGATGGCCGGGATACCGCACCCCGAGACCGAGAAGGGCAATCCGCTCATCGACATGCAGACGATGATGCCGACGTCGAAGCTGGACGATCCAGGCATCGGGCTGAGGAACAACGGGCGGCGGGTGCTGACCTATGGTGATCTCCGCAGTGTGTTCCCCGATCCGGACGGCCGCGAGCCGGGCCGCACGATTGAGCTTCACCTGACCGGGCACATGGAGCGGTTCGCCTGGTCGTTCAACGGCGTGAAGTTCTCGCACGCCGAGCCGATCCGGCTGACCTACGGCGAGCGCGTGCGCATCACGCTGGTCAACGACACGATGATGACGCACCCCATCCACCTGCACGGCATGTGGAGCGACCTCGAAGACGATGAGGGCCGCTTCCTGGTGCGCAAGCACACCATCGACATGCCGCCGGGGAGCCGCCGCAGCTACCGCGTCACCGCGGATGCGCTGGGGCGCTGGGCCTATCACTGTCACATGCTCTTCCACATGGAGGCGGGCATGCTCCGCGAAGTGCGGGTGGACGAAGGGGCCCGGTCATGAGGGGGGCGCTGCTGACCACGCTCGTGCTCGCGGCGATGTGCCTGCCGGCGGCCGCGCAGCCGTCGACGCACGAGGGGCACCAGATGCCGGCTGGGCACCAGCACGACGAGTCGCCACAGGCGCCGGCGGCGGTGGACCTGCCGCACTTCATCCCGCCGATCACCGACGCCGACCGCGCGGCCGCGTTCCCGGACGTTCACGGCCACGCGATGCGCGACAACGACGTGAACTACCTGGTGCTGTTCGATCAGTTCGAGTGGGAGATCGGCAGCGGTGCGGATGCCTTCGCGTGGGATACCAAGGGCTGGGTTGGCCGCGACCTGGATCGCTTCTGGTTCCGCACCGAGGGCATCGGCAGCGAAGACGGCCTGTCGGAGGCCCACGGGGATCTCCTCTATGGCCGCGCGCTCTCGCGCTGGTGGAACGTCGTCGGCGGGCTGCGGCAGGATCTCGACCCCGGTCCGGCGCAGACGTGGGCGGCCGTTGGAGTGCAGGGGCTGGCGCCGTACTGGTTCGACGTCGAAGCGACGGCCTACATCGGCGGGTCGGGACGGACCGAGTTCCGGTTCGAGACGGAGTACTCGTTCCTCCTCACCAATCGCTTGATCCTGCAGCCGATCGTGGAACTGAGCGTGTTCGGCAAGGACGATCCCGAGCGCGAGGTGGGTCGCGGCATCAGCACGCTCAACACCGGCTTCCGGCTGCGGTACGAGTTCCGCCGCGAGCTGGCGCCGTATCTCGGCGTGACGTGGGACCGCTCGTTCTTCGGCACGGCGGACTACCAGGAGGCGGCCGGCGAGCCGGTCGGCCGCACCCGCTTGGTCGTCGGCCTGCGGTTCTGGATGTAGGGCGTCGCCCGCCGCAACGCTCAGCCGCGAGGCAGCAGCGCTTCGAGGCGATCGTAGGACGCGGCGACGCCTCTCTCCATGCCGGATTGCAGCACGGTGTCGCGGGTGGCGCGCGAGTCGTAGCGGACGGTGTTGACCAGCGTGGTGGTGCCGGCCCGCTCCTCGAGCACGGTGGTCGAGACGCCGATCCCGGGGTACCACGGGTCGTCGAATCGCTCGGTGGCCACCAGCCGCTCTGGCGAGACGACCTCCTGGTAGACGCCACCCATGGCCATGACCTTGCCGGTGGACTCGCGCCGCCAGACGTAGCGGTAGGCGCCGCCGACGCGGAGGTCGACGTCGCAGACCACCATCTCCCATCCGGGCGGGCCGAGCAGCCACTGCTTGAGGAGGGCCGGGGTGGTGAGGGCCGCGAAGACCAGCGCGCGAGGCGCCTGGAAGGCGCGGGTCATCACGATCTCGCGGTCGGTGGGGGTGGTGAGGGTGAGGGTCGCCGGGTTCGCCATCGATGCTCCTTCAGCGCCGGTGGCGCCGCGTCTGCTTCGTTCCACTCGGGGTCGCGCGCTTCGCGGCCCTGGCCGGCTTGCCGTCCTGCATCCGGTGCAGCAGGGCATCGAGCCGGCGGAAGTTGCCGTCCCACACCGCGCGATAGCGTTCCAGCCACGCGCTGGCATCCGCCAGCGGCCGGCCGTCGATGCGGCAGGGCCGCCGTTGTGCGTCGCGGCCCCGCGTGATCAGGCCCGCCCGCTCCAGCACCATCAGGTGCTTCGAGATCGCCGGCTGGCTGATGGCGAAGGGGCCCGCCAGCTCGGTGACGGACGCCTCGCCGGTGGCGAGGCGGGCGAGGATGGCGCGCCGGGTGGGATCGGCCAGCGCGGCGAAGGTGGCGTCGAGATGATCGGACCACGCTTGTGTATAACGCATTGGTTTTAAAACCATTTGGTTATATATAAACGATCAGGCCGCTGTCAAGCGATCGCCGCCTCGCCAGCGGCGGCGCTCATGCGCGCCTCGCGTCCGTGTCGTCGTCCACGCAACGGAAGGTGGCGTAGACGTACGGATAGTGCGGCCGGAACCAGTTGCGGAAGGATGGCCGCAGCAGCTCGCGCGCGGTGGCCGGCGAGGCGCCTTTCAACACGTAGTGTTCGCCGTCGAAGAAGTCCGCGGAATACTCGGGATAGGACGGCATCGGTTCGAACCCGTGGAAGGGTCCGAACACGGTGGACGTCCACTCCCAGCCGTTGCCGATGAGATCCTCGACGCCCCACGCGCTGGCGCCATCCGGATGGGTGCCGGCGGGGGCCGGCTCCCAGCTCGAGAAATCGAAGACGCCGTGGCGCGTAGCCGGCGACATGTCTCCCCATGGATGACGCTGGCCGTGTCCGTTCCTGGTGCCGTAGGCCGCCCGCTGGAACTCGGCCTCGGTGGGCAGGCGGCCGCCTTTCCAGTGCGCATAGGCGCGAGCCTCGGCGTGGCTCACATACACCGGCCAGGCCGGTGGCAACGCCAGCAGTTCGAACATGCCGCGCCAGAACCACTGCCCGCGCCGATGGGTCCAGAACATCGGGTGGGCGATCCCCGCCGCGCGGATCCACGCCCAGTCCTTCGGCTGCCACCACCGTTCGTCCGCATAGCCGCCGGCGTCGACAAAGGCCATGAACTGCTCGTTGGTCACGTTGTGCCGCTCGATGGTGAACGCGGGCACCTGGGCCACGCAGGCGGGACGCTCGTTGTCCCAGGTGAACGGTTCACTCGAGGCGTCCGCCCCGAGCGTGGCCGTGCCCTCCGGCACCTGGACCCACGCATGGGGCGGCGACGAACCCTCGACGCGGGGGACGTACCCCGAGGGCCGCCGCTTCTGCGAATAGGGAATCTGATGCCACATGTAGAGCAGCGTTTCCTGGTGCATGGCCTCGTGTTCGAGGATGCACAGCGCCGCTTCACTACGGTGGAGCAGGGGATGACCCGGCCGATCGATGTCGCCGTGCGCCAGCGCATCCAGTACCTGTTCGTCCGCCTTGGCGGCAAAGGCCTTCACCTGTTCGCGAGTGGGCCAGCGGGCGTCCGAGGAGGCCTGCGCGCCGGCGGCGGTTTCTTCGGGGTCGATGCCGCGGGCGAAGAGCGACTCCAGGCGGGCGTCGATGCCCGGGCGTCCGAGCCCGCGCTTCACCAGCGTGTTGAAACTGAAGGCGGGGAGATGGCCCTCGTAGAACACGACGGGCTGCCTGAGTGCAATCGGCCTTCCGTAGTAGGCCTCGTCATCCAGGAGTTCGAAGAGCGCGGCTGACCTGGCGCGGTTACGGCGATACCAATCCACAAGGGGCATGGCATCCCGACATTCGGTTTTCATGCCAGAAGCGGGGTGTAAGCCTCAGGAGTTCCAACGCGCGAACGTTCATGCTTCAGCGCTGGAATCTGAACCGTGCGCTACTCCAGGCTGTTCCTTGCCGCACGTCCCTGCTGCCAAGGCGCTCCGAGGTCGCGGCGCCGCTCGTCCGCGTGACGCTCGTCACGGGAGTGCCTGCCGGCTCTGGCCCCCGCTGACGGCCGTGCTGATGGCGTTGTTCATCCTGCGCGTCCTGGGCGTGATCGTTCGACTCCGCCAGCGCGGCCGTGAGTGGACGGCGGCCGCTCAGCCTCAGCTGAGTCCGGTCAGACGGAGGAGCCAACCGATGACGAACGCGAAGGGCAGGCCCACCGCGAGAATCGCCACTGGGACTGCCAGTGCCATCAGCACCGCGCCCACGCCATCACCGGCAACAGAAAGTATGCTCATGAATCCTCGTGACCCTCAACAGAACAGACGCGGAAGCTCAAAGCGTGCGATGATCGGAGTTACCAACATGATTGTCTCCATTGGCATCGCCGTCGTCGTGGTCCTGGCCCTGGCGGCGCGCTTCCGGCCACGCGGCCGGCGTAGTTCCGGAAGTCTCGGCTCGATGAGCGAGCGGTGGCTGGCCGAGAATCGCGCGTCGCACTCCAACTGATCACCCACGTGCCAATCGTTTCGGACCGAACCGGTCGAGCAACCGACCGATGCGGGCGGTGGCGACCGCTGCACGCACTCCCGTCCACGTCGTACTCCTGCGTCGGCCGCGTGTCGACTCTCGATTGGTGACGGCGACAGACCCGCCCGATCTGCGTCCCAGCCACGACCCACGTTGCATGGCCCGCGCCATACACGTTTCCACTCCGGTACGTGGTCATCGTCGGCGCGGCACGGCGCGGTGATGATGACCAGGCCACGGCGAGGGTGAACGCGGTTCTTCCCAATTGACGCGGCGCGTGATAGCCGGGGATGGCGAGCGCGATTTCGTTCTGAATGAGCCAAGCGTTGCGGTGATGAGCGACTGGCGGCCCAGGGACGGAAGCGACCGTCCAAAGCTTAGCAGCAACGGAGGCGCCGCGTGTGGTACTCATGAAGGGTTCGAGTCGGTCAACAACACTGGAGACTACATGTACGATTCCGATCGCAGCCGGTTCACCGGTCAGGCGGCCAAGGGTGAGCCCGTCGCCGAGGTCGTCACCGACTGCCCGTTCTGCCGCTCGCACAAGGTGACCCAGAGCGGCAAGACCGTCTCCAGTGAAACCTACTGGCGCTGTGTCGATTGCGGCGAAGTGTGGAATCCCGCGCGCGACGCCGCCGGCAGGCAGCGGCGCGGGCGCTGGTGATGACGCGGCGCGTCGACGCGGGGCGCTAGAATATCGCGTGTCCCTGAACCCCGAGAGCGCTGAACGTCCACCCGATCCCGCCTGCCCGTCCTGCGGGGCCACGCTCGTGTACGTCGATACCGAGGTGTCGTCCGGCGCTTTCCGCCCGCAAGCGGCCTCCATGCCTCAGCTGGCGATTCACTACTACGACTGCGCCGTCTGCCAGACGTGCTGGAAGCTGGGCCATCGCCTGTTGCCCGACCCGATCCGGCAGATCCTGCGCTCGGGACCTAAGACCTAGGAGCCCGGAACCAGGAGCCAGGAAACCTCGCCCCGGAACCTGGCCACCCGTACCAATCACCCTCTTGACCCCGCAAGCTGGTACAATGGGGTGTTCCGCTTTCTTGAGTCCTGCCGCTGTTCCGGCCCGCGCCGGAAAAACGTCTCGAGCCCTCATCGAAGCCACACGCGAATCTTCGGGTTTCGTGCGCTGCGCCAGTTGCTGAACGATCAGCAGCCGGCAGGGGAGCATTCGATCGGCAATCGTGCCGTTCGATCGACGTGACGACGACGACCGTATAGGAGCAGACATGGCAAGCATCAAGGGCACGATCAAGCGACTGGTTAGCGACAAGGGTTTCGGCTTCGTGCAGGCTGAAGACGGCACGGAGTACTTTTTCCACCAGTCGGCTTGTGCCGACGTCCGTTTCGACGAACTGCGTGAAGGTCAGGCGCTGACGTTCGAAAAGGGCCAGGGCCCCAAGGGGCCGCGCGCCGAAAACATCCGCGTGGCCTAACCACCGGAGCGCGTTCTACCGCGAACGGGCAGGGCGGCGCTTGGGAACACCCGTTCCCGACAACGCCGCCGTACTCGAGACTTCGCGTTTCACATGGGCGGTCGCCATCGGAGCGACCGCGCCTTTTCCCTCCTCCGCCACCCCACACTCAATCGCGTTGTCGCCCGTCGCCGAGCGCGGCGCTCGCGCTACGCGGGCGCGTCGACGTGCGTTTTCCGCGCGCGGTCCCGTGCGCCAAGCCCCAAGCCCCAAGACCACGTGAGCGTCATCGCGCGTGCGGGATCCGATCGCGCAGCGTCCAACCCATCGCCGTCATCTCGCCGCGCAGGCGATCGCTGACGCGTCCCGTCGTCTGCACCTCGATCGCCGTGGCGTGCAGTTCGGCTTTGGCTCGCGCGTCGATCTCCGTCATCACCTGGCGCGTCGCGGCAGTCGAGCGCAGGTAGTCGAGCGGCAGCACGACGATCGCCCGCGCCCCGCGCGCCGCGACCAGCGCGCGCGAGTCGGTCATCACCGCGGTCAGCGGCTCCGCGGCGTGCATGCGCTGCAGCAGCTCCGCGCTCTCGACGAAGAACAGCGCCTCGCGCTCGCCCGAGGCACGGGCGGCGGCGGCGGCGAAGTCGGCGCTGCCCGGCACCGTGACGCGGCCGAGCGCCAGCGCCAGCCGCGTCTGGGAGGTGAGGGTGTAGCCGCGGTTCTGGAAGAACACGGCGGCATCGGCGGCCGGCACGCCGAGCGTCTTCAACTGCTGTTCGTTGATCTTCCGCAGTTCCTCGGGATCCTTGCCCCACACCAGGTCGCCCACCTCCGCGGCGGCCGTCACGATGCCGGGCACGGGCAGGACCACCTTCGTGGCGATCGAGCCGGCGGCATCGATCTGGCCGATGCTCTTGAGGGCCTCGCGCAGCACCGGATTGGTGGTGTACGGATCGGCACCGACCTTCCGCGCCCATCGCCGCATCGCCGACGACACACCCAGGACGGAGTTGGCGGCGCCCTCCGCGGCGCCATCACCGCCGCCGGCCGGCTTCGAGTCGTTGCCGGCCGAGTCCACGGTCCGCTTCCCCATCCGGCCGAGGTTGACGCCAAGACGCTTGACGCCCGCGCCGATGCCCTTGGCCGAATCGACGGGGTCGGTCACCACCTTGCCCACGCTCCTGCCGACGTTGACGACCGCGCCGCCGGCCGACTTGAGGAAGACCTCGGTCTTCGACACTTCCTCGAGGCTGGCCAGCGCGCGCACTTCGTTGAGACGGGTCGTGAGCTGCGACAGGCCCACCGCGTGCAGCTCGCCGTAGTCCGAGGTGATGTCGAACTCGTGGAAGAAGCTTTCGGTGGCCACCGCGTCGCGGACAGTGTGGTGCGGTCCCTTCAGAACGTCTGCCGCCAGCAGGGCGGACGCGCGGAATCGCGGTGCGGCTTCGTCGCCGGCCTGGGCGGCGATGGTGGTGACCATCACCAGGCCGATGGCTGCGGAGGTGGCGGGCAGATGGAAGCGCATCCATCATTGTGACCCACTCGTGAGGCGCGGCGCTCCCCTCCGATTGGGGGTTGACAATGCGTGTGATAACACGTATTGTTGCCTTCATGCCGCGGGCGCTCCATGCCGAATTGAAGTCCACCAAGCCCTTCGACCTGGTCGAAGAGGAGGCGCACCTCAGCATCGTGCGGACGGCTGCCCAGATCGAGCACGCCAGCGCTCAGATGCTGAAGCCCTACGGGCTGACGCCGACACAGTACAACGTGCTTCGGATTCTGAGAGGTGCGGGGCCGGGCGGGCTGTGCCGGAACGAGGTGGGCGCCCGGTTGCTGAGACAGGTCCCGGACGTGACCCGCCTCCTCGACCGGATGACCGACTTGCGGCTGATCGGGCGGCAGCGGTCCGACAGCGATCGGCGCCTGGTGCGGACCTACATCACGCCGAAAGGGCTCGAGGTGCTGGCGTCGCTCGACGAGCCGGTCCGCGCCTTCCACCGCAACGCGCTCAGGCAGATCAGCCGGTCGAAGCTGCGCGGCCTGATCGAGGTCCTGGCGGAGGTTCGGCAATCGGAGTGACGGTCGGTTCGCCCTTTTTTTGCGCCTATAGTTGTTTCAACACTTAATGTTCAAACTAGCATCAAAGTCCACAGGAGCACACACATGATCGCCACCACGACCCGCACGTATGCCATCGACAAGACCCACTCGGAAGCCGCGTTCCAGGTCCGCCACCTCATTTCAAAGGTTCGCGGCCGCTTCGCCGACTTCGACGGCGCCATCGAGTTCGACGAGGAACAGCCGGCGCGGTCGTCCGTGACCTTCACGATCCAGGCGGCGAGCATCGACACCAGCACGCCAGATCGCGACGCGCACCTCCGGTCCGAGGACTTCTTCGCGGTGGAGAAGTATCCGACGCTCACGTTCGTCAGCACCAGCGTCACGCCCAAGGGCGCGGAGGCGTTCGAGGTGGCCGGGAACCTCACCATGCGCGGCGTCACCAAGGCCATCGTCATCCCGGTGGCGTATCTCGGCAAGGCGACGGATCCCTGGGGCAACCAGAAGGTGGCCTTCGAGGGCGAGATCACGCTGAACCGCAAGGACTACGGTCTGAACTGGAACGCGGCGATCGAAGCGGGCGGGTTCCTGGTCGGCGACGAGGTGAAGGTGAGCCTGTCGATTCAGGCGGGCGCGGCGAAGTAAGCGGTCAGGGCAGGAAGAGGATGCGCACGGCCGTCACGACGAATCCGACGAGGATGGTCGTGGCGGCCAGTGCGATCACCGTCAGCGGCAGCTCGCGCTGCACGAGGTAGGCCTGCGCTGGATTGGCCGGGTTCGCCATCACGACAATGGTCTGGCCGACCGGGAACCGGTCGAGCCGCCGTGTGACGGCGTCCTGACGAAACGTCGACCCCCGGCCGACCTTGAAGTGGGAGATCCCCGCGCGATCCGCATCGCCGCACATCGACACGAACTCGCGTCCCTGCGTCTGGTAGCGCACGCGGTACTCCAGGAACGCAGTCCCGTTCTCCTCCTCGCGCACGTGGTGCGCTTCACGAATCCCGTCACGCGCGGCCATCGGTCCATCGCCCGCTGCCGAATGGCAGCCCGGATGAGCGGCGTCAACAGAAACATCGAGACCACGATCAGCAGGATCAGCCCTGCAGTCTCGAGGATCACGGCGCTTCGTCTCGTATCGATCGCCGGCGATGATGGGTGCGCGCGTTACCGCGCGGCAGATGTGCCCTTCAGCGTCACCTTCTGCACGCGCCAGTTCGTCATCTCACCGATCAGCAGCTCGTTCTCGCTGCGACAGTCGATGGAGTTGGCGAGGCCGAACTCCTTCGGCAGCTTCCCGGCCGATCCGAACTTGCCGACGACGGTGCCGTCGAGCCGCACCTTGAAGATGGCGGCGTCGTCCATGCCGTCGGTATCCCCGGCGTGCGAGATGTAGAGGTGCTGCGTCGCGCCGCGCGTCATGCACATCGCCAGCGGCGTGCCGACGTCCGCGCGAACTGGCTCTTGAAGGTGCCGTCGGCGTCGAACACCTGGATGCGCTTGTTGCCGGCGTCGGCGACGTAGACGTTCCCCTGGGCGTCGATCGCCAGGCCCTTGAGGCCCTGGAACTGACCCGGCTCGGTGCCGGTGGAGCCCCAGTGCTTGATGAAGCGGCCGTCCTTGTCGAACTTGGCGACGCGGTTGTTCGCGCCGATGCCGTCGGCCACGTAGATGTTGCCGGCCGCGTCCCACGCCACGTCGGTGGGACGATTGAAGCTGGAACCCGGGCGTGCCTTCACCGGGCTTCCGAGCGGCGGCGGCGCCGCCTGGCCCGCGCCGCCCGGTCCGGCCCGGGCCCGCACCGGCGCCAGGCCCGGCACCCACGCCAGGTCCCGGGCCCGCACCGGGCCGGGTCCCGCACCGCCGGGACCACCGCCCGGCCGCGGCGCCGCGGGCCTCACCGGCATCGTCTCGGGCTTGCGGCCGAGCACCAGCGCGACGCGGCCTTCGGTGTCGAACTTCACCACCTGGCTGGCGCCGGCGTCGATGGTCCAGACGTTGTCCTGCGGGATCGATGCGCAGCCCGATCGCGGCGTTGAAGCCGTAGACGTCCTGCCCCAGCTCGCGCACGAACTTGCCGTTCGGATCGAACTGGAAGAGGCGCGAGCCGCCGCGATAGAAGGTGCGATTGTCGCCGAGCGTGGCGTAGGGATGCCCGGTGCGCGTGTAGACGAAGATCTGGCCCTTCGAATTGGCGCCGACGCCGCCGACCTCGCCGACGAAGACGTCGGGCGGCGTGCGCAGCAGGTCCGCATTGGTGTCGAAGGCGATCTCCGGCACCGCGCCCTGCGCGCCGAGGGCGGACGCCGCCCGCGACCAGCGCCGACGACGCAATGCCTTGAGTGTGCGCGTCATCGGCGGGCCTCCTGCTGCGCACTCGTGGTGGTGGCGGGCTTCAGCAGAATCTTCTGCGAGCGCCAGTTGTTGATTTCGGCGGTGTAGATCACGTTGGGATCGCGGCAGTCCATCTGGTGGATGGTCGCGAACTCGCCGGCCGCCTTCCCGGCGCGGCCGAACTTGCCGATGATGGTGCCGTCGAGCTCCATCTTGTAGACCTCGCCGGTGAACTCGGCGCCGGCGGCGGGCGCGCTGTCCTGCCACGAGTTGGACGAGTACAGATACTGCTTGCCCGGGTTCTTCGGGCCCGGCCCGCCCGAGACGCACACCGCCCACGGGTTGCCGACGTTCGGTGTAGTTCGCCTTCCAGTTCAGGTCGTTGTCGAGCACCTGCACCCGCGCATTGCCGCGGTCGCCCACGTAGACGTTGCCCTGGAAGTCGGTGGCGATGGAGTGCGGGGTGTTGAACTCGAGGTTGCCGTTGCCGCGCTTGCCCACGGCCTTCACGAAGCGGCCGTTCTTGTCGTACTTCACCACGCGCGCGTCGAAGTAGCCGTCGGAGACGAAGATGTTGCCCTGCTGATCGAAGGCCACGTCGGTCTGGCGGCCGAAGCGGTACTTCTCGTTGCGGCCGTGGAACGTGCCGTTGCCGGGCATGTTGAGGATCGATTGCACCGGATCCTCGCGGCGGCCGATCACCATCAGCACCCGGCCCTCGGGGCTGAACTTCACCAGCATGTCGGTGCCCTCGTCCACCGCCCAGATGTTGTCCTGGGCATCGACGCGCACCGAGTGCGCGAAGGCGAAGCCGTAGTTGTGCGTCCGATCTCGCGGACGAACGCGCCCTGCGGCGTGTACTCGAACAGCCGCGTCTCGTTGGCGCGGTGGTAGATGAAGATGTTGCCCTTCGAGTTGGTGGCAATCCCCATGTTCTCGCCGGTGTAGATGCCCGGCGGGTTCTTGAAGAAGTTGGGCACGGCCTCGTGCGGGATCACCGGCACGTTGGTGGCCTTGGCGCGCGTCTGGGCCGACAGCGGCAGGATGGCCAGCGACACCGCGCCGGCGAGCGCGAGCACCACGAGCGAGAAGGGAACGGAACGCCTCATGCGAGCAGCCTCCGGAATCTGACGGGAACGGCGGTGAGTGGACGGAATCTATACGACTGCGGGGCGGGCGGCAAGTCACATCAGCAGGCGCAGCCCCCAGAGCACCAGACCTGCGCCGAAGGCGCGGCCCAGCCACGCGCCGCCCGGCGCCAGCTGCTCCACGCACAGCACCACGGTCAGCACCGCCATCCACGCCAGGTTCATCACGCCCAGGGCGAACCCGCTCAGCATCACCAGCCAGCAGCAGCCGAGGCAGTACGCCCCGTGCACGAGGCCCATCCGCAACCCGCCGATCGGGCCGTTCCGCCAGTGCGCCAGGAAGTAGGTGAGCGGATTGCGGCAGTGCGACAGGCACGCCTGCTTCAGCGGCAGGAACTGCGAGACGCCCGCTGGCCATCAGGACGATGGCCGCCAGTGAGGTCGTCGAGTCGATCGCCGGCCATCCACCCCGCCTGCTGCACCGCCAGCTGCAGCGACGCGGCCGCCACGCTGTAGCCGAGCCAGACGATGAAGTAGCCGCCGGCGAACGCGAGGGTCGGACCGGGAGCCCAGGCGCCGGCGCTCGTGAGCGGGCCGGGCGTCGACAGCCGCGCGAACGCCGTGATCCACGGCAGCACGGTGGGCGTCATCATCGCCACCACCATCGCCTGCCACATCAGCGACGGCGTAGAGAAATCCCTGCGCTCCGCCGTGGTCGTGAGTGCGGCGCGACCAGCGCCGCGCCGGCCAGCCACCGCCAGGCGGCGACGGTGGCGATGGCGGCACACAGCGACAGGACGAGCCGTTGCACGGCCGGCCGGGTCAGGCGACGGCCCACTCGAACCGCGAGTGCAGGCCGTGCGACTTCTCGGTGCGGATCGCAATCACCCCATCGTCGTAGTGCGTCTGCCCGAGCGCGATCACCTGCGTGGAGCCGTGGATCTGATTGAAGATGTTCTCGAAGGTCACCGGCTGCGAGCGATCGCGGCCCTTGATCTCGGTGATCGAGGTGTCGAGCAGGCCTGGAATGCGCGCGCGCTTGGTGCGCGTCTTCGTCCGAGAACTCGATCGGGCAGGAAGCGGGTGTCGAGCCAGCGGGAGACGAACTTCGCGAGCAGGCCCCACGAGCCGCCGGCCCGGCCGGTGAGGATGGTCTCGAGCGCCACCCGCTGCGTCGGGTGAGGCCGCCTCGTCGATGATGACGACCTCGGTCCAGTTGCCCTCGATCATGTGCTGCGGCGAGTCGAAGGCGATGAAGGCCTTCAGCCCCGACAGCGGCACGTCACCGTAGGCGCCCTCGTCGATGCGAATCGCCCAGTAGCCGACGCAGCGCTCGTGCGTGCAGGCGTTGCTGAAGTGCATGTGGCCGGGGCACACCAGCTGGCAGCTGCAGTTCTCGAACATCATCCCGCGCGCGTGCCAGGCGGGAGTGGTGGGTGCGCTCATGCGTGAGTAGTCTATAGTTTCTCCACGTGCCGAGTGGAACCGCGCCCTCACACCCCAGCTCACCGGCTGAATCCGCCTGGACGCTGACGCTCGCCGCCTCGGCACTGGCGGCCGGCCTGGATGCGGCCGACGCCGACGCGGCGTTCGTTCAGAGCGCGAGCGGGGGGCTGCAGCCCGCACGCCGGCAACGATCCCGACGTCGTCCTGATCTGGCGCCGCGGCCATGGCTGGGAGTCGCGCCTTCCCGCCGGCGATCCCCGCGCCGACATCCTCGACCTGTATCTGCCGTTGTGCAGCGCCACTCCGGCGCGTCCGATCACGGTCGGCCACCTCGGCCAGAGCGTCGACGGGTTCATCGCCACGCACTCGGGCGATTCGCAGTTCGTGACCGGGCACGAGAACATCGTGCACCTGCATGCCTTGCGCGCGCTCTGCGATGCGGTGGTGGTCGGCGCTGGGACGGTGGCGGCCGACGACCCGCAGCTGACCACGCGCCATGTGACGGGCTCGCACCCGTTGCGGGTGGTGTTCGATCCCACGCGCCGGCTGACGGCCGGCTATCGGGTGTTCACCGACGCGGCGTCGCCGACGTTGTATGTGTGCGAGCAGGAGCGGCTGCAGCCTGGCGAGACACACGTCGGCGTCGCGGAGGTGGCGGGGATCGGAAGCGACGATGCCGGCGGTGCGGTTGGCGCGCTGCTGCGGCTGCTGCGCGAACGCGGGTGCGCGCGCGTGTTCGTCGAAGGCGGCGGCGTCACGGTCTCGGCGTTCCTCGAGGCCAACCTGCTGGATCGCCTGCACCTGGCCGATTGCACCGGTGCTGATTGGGGAGGGACGTCCGGCCATCCGGCTGGCGGCGCGCGCCCGTCTGCGCGACTGCGCGCGTCCCGCTTATCGCGTGTTCCGGATGGGCGGCGACGTGCTGTTCGACTACGACCTCGGGGCCAGCGCCGAACCCTCCAGCGGCACCACGCCCATGGCGCTTGTCTCACGGGTTATCTAGCGCCTCTCCAGGACGGACGTCGCCACAGACCACGCACACGCGCTGCATCCGATGACAGTGCGGGATACCGCGCCGCGCGCGGGTGTAAGCTGGAGGTGTCGCACCTGTCGAAAGGCTTGTCCATGGTCAGGCTGTTCGCGATCCTGGTCGGCGTTGTTCTCCTCAGCGCACCGGCACTGGCGCAGCAGCGGATCGTCGCGCTCATCACCTCACAGGACGGCGTCAATCCGACAACCAGCCTGTGGGAGGCGCGGATCGAGGCGGGCCAGGTGCGCGATGCCCGGCCACTGACCATCCACGATGGATGGGGGGGGCCGGTGGTCACTGCGGGCGGCCAGATGGTCGTCTGGCGGCTGATGACCAGTACGGGCGCCACGGACCTGGCGGCCTTCGATCGCACCAGCGGCACGACGTACCTGCTGCCGGACGTCCAGGGTCTGGGGGTCAGCGACCCCACCCGGCCGCGGCTCTTCGTCCAGCGTGGGGGCGAAATCGCCAGCCTGAGCCCGAGCGGCACCCATGTGGTCCCAAACACCGCTGGGCTCACGCCCGTGGGAGTCTCCCGCGATGGCGGACGACTCTTCGCCGCCGTTGTAGTCAGCGAAATCCCGCCTCGGGAGTACTCCGAGCTCCGAGCCATCGACACGGCCACCGGGGCGCTCCTCGGCGCCATGCCGCTCGGCAGCGGTGTCATCCAGGTGGTTCCCGCCCCAGACGAGACATCCGTCTGGGTGCTTTCATCATCCTGGGTGGGCACTACCCACACCGCTCTCCTGCGCCAGCTCTTGCTGCCCTCCGGCGCCCCGCGTCTCTCGATAACGCTGACAGGGAGCGACTACGTGGGGTTCGGGCGCATCGAGGGCGTCGACGACACCCTGTCTCGGGTGGTCGTGTCCCTTACGAGGGTAGACTCTTCGGCCTACTCTTACGTCGGTGGTGAGCTGCTCACATTCAACACCATCAACGGGGCGGAGATCGGGCGTGTCCCGCTCGAGGGCCTCTCCAGCAGCGTCCTCGACGCCGGAGCAGGCACGGTGTTGACCTACTCGGCGAGGTATACCTGGCGTCCGGTGCAGCGCTGCGGCGCTGGTTGGCTGCACGTCACCTCCGCCACCACGGGGCAGGAACTGTGGCACGTCCCGATTGGCACCGACGCGTGTCTGAGCGTCGCGTTTGCTGCGCCGCCCCTGCCACCCGTGCTGAGCACTCCTGTCGTGACGCCGAACCGTACGGTGACGCTCTCATGGGCCCGTTCGCCCGAGCTCACGACGACGTTCACCGTGGAAGCCGGCTCCGCGCCCGGGCTGTCGAACCTCGCGTTCGTGCCGGTCATGACCGGCACGACCCTCACGGTCCCGAACGTCCCGCCCGGCACGTACTACGTGCGCGTCAGGGCGTGGAACTACATCGGGGCCAGCGTACCGTCCAACGAGGTGGTCGTCGAGGTGAGGTAGCGTTCTGGATCTCGTCCAGAATCAGGTGGTCGAGGGTGTCATGCACGTCCTCGAGCGACAGGGGGTCACCGAGGCGCGTCTCCTGCAGGCTCGAGCACCCTCGGACTGCGCCTGAATCGAACCAGGTCGTAGCCAATCCACCCGCGACGCAGGCAGGTCTGCAACGCGCTGCCGCCGGCGAGCATCCCGAACCGCGACTCTTCGAGAGGCAGCCATCCGAACATCGCGACGAGCGCCGCGACCATCCGGTCGCGCGGGCGGCCCAGCTCGAGCCAGGGCGTGAGGTCGGTGGTTGCCTCGTGCACGAAGCCGGCGTCGCGGGCGAGCTGGCAGAGCGTGTCGCGCGTGAGCAGTGAGTTGATGTGCCAGCCTCGTGCGAAGCGATCGAGCGCTCGTGCCGCCTTCGGATCGGCAGTCTCGCGCCGGAGGTCGTCGCAGATCACCAGCAGGCCGCCCGGCCGTATCAACCGCGCGGCCTCCGCGAAGAACCGTTCGGGCGACGGCCCGTGCACGAACGACTCGATGGCAAAGGCGAGGTCCGCGGTATCGACATCGCGTGGCAGCTGCGTGTAGTCGCCCTCGACGCAGCGTCACGCGATCCGAGAGCCCACGAGCGCGGATGCGCTCGGCCGCCAGCTGCGCCTGCACCGGGCTCAGCGTGACGCCGGTGCCCCGCATCGGCAGTCGCTCGGCCAGGTAGCACAGGCTGCCACAGACGCCGCACCCGAGGTCGACGACGTGCGGCGCGGCGCCGAGCGCCGGCAACCACTCCCGGATGCGATCCTCGACGTAGTGAAACGACTGGTCACGGGTCGTGACGCCGGGCCCCCAGACGGCGCGGTGAATGGCGCCCTCGCCGCCGCCCTGGCCGTAGGCGACGAACGCGCGGGTCTGTTCGTCGTAGTACCGCCGCACCTGGGCCGCGTCGAATCGCGCCATCGCGCTGCTCGACCTAGCGAGGGTCCGGCCAGGCCGCGATGTCGTGGTGGCCGACGACCGCCTGCGAACGGCCCTTCTCGATGTGCATCTGGCGACGCGCCAGCCAGCTCCTGATCGTGCCGGCGAGGTCGGAACGCTGTTCGAGCGCCGCACCGGCAAGTCCGTCGATCAACAGCTCCTGGAACTCGCGTTGCGTGGTGTCGATGACCCAGTCGCGAGGTCGCTGCCCGCACGATGTATCCGGCATCCCCGAACGCTGCTTCAGCCGTCGCGTGCGCGGCGGGGCCCGCCGCCGGGCCGCCCAGTCCCTTGTCGCGCAGCTGGTGCGCGTTCAGCAGATCGCGGATCAGATCGTCCTCCGGCTCCGGGGGGGTGAACGACGACACGCCGTTGTAGGTGAGGGCGAACAGCGCCGCCGCACCCGCCTGCCGGCAGCAGGCCGCCAGCTCCCGCAGCCACGACTCCGAGACCAGATCGAGAATCGCCGAACCCGTGACCAGGTGCCGGCCCTCGAAGAGCGTCGGGTCGAGCGGAAGGTTCAGGTCCATCTGGCGCGGGGTGATCACGCAATCGAGGCCGTTGCCGTCCAGCGCGAAGCCGTCCGGCGTCGGCCGCACCGCGTAGCCGCGGGCGGTGGCCCAGGCGGCCGTCCGTTCGGAGACGAGCGACAGCAGTTCGGGGCTGCGATCCACCAGCAGCCACCGCTGCCGCGGCGGCAGCCGCTCCACCAGATAGCGGAGGTTGGAACCGGTGCCGGTCGCCAGGTCGAGCACGTGCACGGCCTCGTGCGATCCCAGGTGCTCCGCAATCTCGCGAGTGAGGCTGCCGGATCGCGAGGCCCAGTCCGTCGCCTCACGCAGCCGCAGCCAGTGTGCCAGCGCTTCGTCCATTTACGTGCTCAATCCTTCCAGCGCCGCGCCAAAGCGGCGGGCCGCATCGTCCCACGACGGCAGTCGACTCCGCACCCGGGCCGCGCCCGCGGTCAGCCGACGCCGCAGTGCCGCGTCGCCGATCACGCGAGTCAGTGCGTTGGCCGAGTGCGCTGACATCTCCGGGCGGCACCAGCAGGCCAGCCTCGTCGCCGACCAGGGCCGGGATGGCGCCCGTTGTCGTGCTGACGATCGGCAGGCTCCGCGCCAGCGCCTCGGCCACCGCCATGCCGTAGGTTTCCTGCCAGGTGGCCAGCACGAACACGTCAGCCGCATCGTACGCGCGATCGAGCGCCTCGCCACTCAGTTCGCCGGTGAATCGCACGCGATCCTGCATGCCCAGCGAGTGGGTCAGCGCCTGCACACGAGCGGCGGTGACCGGGTCGCGAGTCAGGCTGCCGGCGCAGGTGAGCTGCCAGCTGGTGATGGGCACGCGCGCCAGTGCCTGCAGCAGCAGGTCGTGACCCTTGCCTGGGTTCAGCGTGGCCACCGACAACAGGTGCACCGGCCCGCCCGGGGTGCCGCGCGCCGCCGGTGCGGCATCGGTGCCGGGCTCCACGACCACCACACGATCGGCGGCGATCGCGTAGCCCGCCAGCAGCGGCAGCGTTGCGGCCCCCGTGACCACGACCAACGCCGCTGCGGCCAGCGAGCGGGCCTCCAAGCCGCGAAACAGTGTCGCGTCGGCTGCGTCCGAGCCCGACGTCGGCCGCGATCGGCAGGTGCACGAGCATCACCAGCCGCAGTCGTATCGCGTGCAGTTCGAGCACGCCGGGCAGCGCACTGGCGGCCAGGCCATCGACCACCACCACCCGGCCCGTCGGAATGTCGTCGAACACCCGTGCCGCAGCTTCGACAGCGTCATCGTCGGGGCGCGGAAAGCCGCCAGACAATTCCCGCACGTCCACCGACCAGCCCTGCGTGCGCAACGCCTCCGCGATGCGCGGTTGTAGACCGAGCCGCCGGTTCTGGCGTCGAGCCGGCCCGCAACGACGAAGGTGACGTCGTGCGCCATCAAGCGGCGGCGCGCACGCGGCCTTCGTAGGACGCGGAGGCGACGTGCGATTCGTGCAGCGTCACCTTGATGGACTCGACGGCGCCGGCGCCGGGACCGAGCTCGCCCGCGCCAATCGCGGTGACGATGCCGTCGAAGACGTGGCGGGCCAGGAACTCGGTGGTGGTGTTCTTGCCCCGCGAACGCCGGCACCTCGTCGAGGTTCCGGTAGTTGATCTCGGCGAGCAGCCGCTTGAGCGTGTCGCCGGCGCGGCCGATGTCCACCACGATGCTGTCGGCATCGAGCTCCGGCCGCCGGAACTCGACGTCCACCACGAAGGTGGCGCCGTGCAGGCGCTGCGCGGGGCCGAAGACCTCGCCTTTGAAGCTGTGGGCAATCATCATGTGGTCGCGGACGGTAACGGTATACATGTTCGGGGCTTTCAGGAATCCGGGATCAGGGATCAGGGTTGGTAGCGAATGCGGTGGCAGAGTACGTTGCCCGGCGTGGCCGTCAGGTCGGCCATCAGCTGCGGCAGCGTGTCGAACGCGCTCTCGCCGGAGATCAGGACGTCGAGCGCCGGTTCGCGCAGCAGGGTGAGGGCCAGTTGCATGCGCCGGCGGTAGTCCCACCGCGTGCGCTGGGCGGGGGCGATGCGGCCGACTTGCGACGAGACGATCGACAGCCGCCGTGCGTGAAAGGCGCCGCCCAGCTCCAGCGGCACGATGCGGTCGCCGTACCAGCTCATCTCGACGACCGTGGCTTCATCGCCGGCCACTCGGAGCGCCAGGGCGAGGCCGTCGGGCGAGCCGCTGGCGTGGATGACGAGGTCCGCATCGGCGGTCGCCTGCGCCGGCTCGGCGAACGGCACACCCAGTGCGTGCGCGACTTCGGCTCGCGACGGGTTCACGTCGACGAGCTGCACGCTGCAGCCGGCCACGCGGGTGGCCAGCCACGCCACGAGGCATCCCACGGTCCCCGCGCCGATCACCGTGATGCGATCGCCGATGTGCGGTCGCGCGTCCCACAACCCGTTGACGGCCGTCTCGAGATTCGCGGCCAGCACGGCCCGCCCGGCCGGCACGCCCTCGGGCAGCATGTGCGCCGCGGCGGCTGGCACCACAAACCGCGTCTGGTGCGGATACAGGACGAAGACCTCGCGGCCCTGCATCGACGCGGGCCCGCGTTCGACGATGCCGACGTTGCAGTAGCCGTACTTGACGGGGGCGGGGAAGTCGCCGGCCTGGAACGGCGCGCGCATGCGCGACCATTCGGTCTGCGGCACCCGTCCGCCGAAGACGAGCGACTCGGTGCCTCGGCTGATGCCGCTGAACCTGGTCCGCACGACGATGTCGCCCGCCGATGGCGACGGCAGCGTTTCGTCGCGGATCTCCCCGCGTCCGGGCTCGGCCACCCAGAACGCGCGCGCGGTCTCGTTCATCTCGCTCCATTCTGTTTCCGTATCGCCGCAGTTACAATGGCCCGGCTTGGCCCCGCCGCTGATGACCCTCCGTTCGCGCGTGGCCCTGGCAGCGGCGATCGGCTTCGTCACCACCTGTCGCGGCGGCCACCTCGCTCGGTCACGCCGTGCACGGGTCGCCACGGTTCCCCGCGCTCTCGTCCGCTGTCTTCCTGGCGGGCATGGTGCTCGTTCTGCGGGCCGCCCCGGCGCATCCGTTCCCCCGATTCGGCGCCGCGAACCTCGTCACCACCGTGCGACTCATCCTCGTCGCGCTGGTCGCGGGGCTCGCGCTCGAATCCGCATCCCCACCCCTTGCCTGGTTCGTCGTCGCCCTCGCCCTGGTCGGCGCCGCGCTCGACGGCGTGGACGGCTGGCTGGCGCGCCGGACACGGCTGTCGAGTGCCCTCGGCGCGCGCTTCGACATGGAAACCGACGCGCTCCTCATCCTGCTGATGTCGCTGCTGGTCTGGCGCCACGGTAAGGCCGGCGTCTGGGTGGTGGCCTGTGGGCTGATGCGCTACCTCTTCGTCGCGGCGGGGTGGATGCTGCCATGGATGCGCGGACGGCTCACGCCGACGGTGAGCGGCAAGACCGTGGCGGTGCTGCAGTTGGCCGGCCTGGGTCTGGCGCTGGCGCCGGTGGTGGCGCCGCCGGTCAGTGCGTTGGTGGCCGCGCTCACGCTGGCCGCGCTCGCCTGGTCGTTCGGCGTGGACATCGGCCGTCTATGGCGTCAGCGGGCCGAACGCACGTAGCAGGATCGGCACCAGCCCCGGCATCGAGCCGAGCGCCGGCCTCCTGGGTTCGACGCCATCGATGAACCCCTCGGCGCGCAGGCGATCCATCAGCACTCCAGGGCGTGCCAGCACGTGGATCGGCACTTCCCGCGTGGCGCCGCTGCCGCTGACCGCGGCCACCGGCTGGTGATCGCCAATCAGGATCAGCACGAGGTCGTCACCGGCGTGCTGCCGGACGTAGCCGGCGAAGGTGGTGAACTCGTACGCCATCGCCTTCGCGTAGCTGGGCGACAGGTTGGTGAGGTCGGGACTGGCCGCCAGGGCGCGTTCCACGTCGGCGGGATCGAACGCGCTGGCGGTCAGCAGCTTCGGCCACTCCGGTTGATACGGGGCGACGGGGCCGAACGGGGCGTGCGAGGTGCTGGTGGGGAACACCGCGAACACCGGCCGGCGGCCGGGTTGGCTCAGCTCGAGCTGGTCGAACTTCGCCAGCGTGAACTGATCGGGAATGCTCCACCAGCCGAACCTCGGGCCGCCGTAGGCCAGCCCATCGCGGCCGTGAATCTCGTCGAAGCCGTAGAACGCTCCCTCCGGCCACGCCTGGCGCATGCCGGGCATCACCGCGACGCTGCGGTAGCCCTGGCGGCGGAAGGCCTTCGGCAGCGTGTCGCGCGCGGAACTCATCACCGCCACGTAGGCGTACTGGTCGCGCACCTCAACGCCCGTGAGCAGGCTGAGGTGTGCCAGCCAGGACGAGGCGCCGAAGGTGGGTGAGTCCACGAACGCCGACACCACGTCGCGTCCGGCCTCTCGTGCCGCTTCCGCCAGATCGTGGCGGCTGGGCCCGAGCGCCTCGGCAAAGACCGGGTTGTCGTAGGTGACCGCGCCGTAGGCCTCGACGAAGGCCAGCAGGACGTCCGCCCCGGCAAGGCCGTCCAGGCGGCCATTCATCTCCGGGCTGTCGGCCAGCGCCGGCGCCGCTCGGTCGGGGCCCGCCATGGCGATGACGAAGCGGGCCTGCCGGGCATAGGCGGCGGTGGTCGGATTGGCGAAGATGCGGGTCGTGCCGGGCGGGTCGGCGAGAGCGGTGCCGGCGAACGCGGCGATGAGCAGGGCGGACAGTGCCATCAGCGCCCGCCGCGGTCCCCGGTGCGCCACCGCGCCCGCCACCTGCCGAAGCGCGACGCGCGACAGCAGCCATACCGTGGCCACCAGGGTGATGACGACGGTGACGCCGAGGGCGATGAGCCACGGCGGGACGGCGCGCGCCAGCATCGCGGTGACGTTGCCGAGGTGCTGCGAGTCCCAGTACAGGTTGAAGTCGCGGCCGTACAGGCCTGGCGCGGTCACGTCCAGATAGTGACCGGCCACCAGCGCCACCCACAGCGTCGGCACGAGACGACGGGTGAGGGTCTTGGCGTGGCGGTGGAGCAGGGCCAGCATCAGCACCACCACTGCCAGCTCCACCGACAGGGCGTTCTCCCAGCGAATCTTCGGGGTCGGCCAGACGTTGCCAAACGTCAGCGACGCGTTCAGCAGAACGAGGGCGGCGGCCAGGGCGGGCCAGGCGGTCCAGGAGCGCACGTGGGCAGTGTTCAGTGTTCCATCAGCCCTCACTCCCGTGGATTGTGCCGGTTCCAACCGGATCGGTGAGCTGTGGGCAGACCGCTCAAGTGAGCGGGGGGGTTAAACGGACTCGAGGAAGTGGCCGAGCTTGTCCTTCTTCGTCTTCAGGTAGTGCTGCGTCGCCGCGGTCGCCATGATCTCGAGCGGCAGCCGCTCGTTGACGGCGAAGCCGTCGCCGACCAGCCCTTCCAGCTTCTTCGGGTTGTTGCTCATCAGGCGGACGGAGCTGACCCCCAGGTCGCGCAACATCTCGAGGGCGGCGCGATAGTCGCGCATGTCGGCGGGGAAGCCGAGGCGTTCGTTGGCTTCGACGGTGTCCGCGCCCTCGTCCTGCAGCGCGTAGGCCCGGATCTTGTTGGCCAGCCCGATGCCGCGGCCTTCCTGGTTCAGGTAGATCAGCACGCCCCGGCCCTCGTCGGCGATGCGCTTCATCGCCGCGTGGAGCTGCGGGCCGCAGTCGCAGCGGGCCGAGTGGAAGATGTCCCCGGTGACGCACGACGAGTGCACGCGGGTGATCACATTCTTGCCGTCGCCGAGGTCCCCACGGACCAGTGCCACGTGGGTCTCGTGCTTGCTGGCGGTTTCGTAGACGTGAATGGTGAAATCGCCCCATTCGGTCGGCAGTTGGGCCGACGACACGCGTCGCACGGGCTCGCGGCGACTCAGTACGTTCGCAACCGCGCTGGTGCGCTCGCGAAACCAGAGCAAGAGGGACGGCATCAAGGGAACGGCGGTTGCCAACATCAGTGATCGTACGGGCGATTGGCCGGAGGTGTCAACGTCACTGATTGGACGTCAGAAGCGGAAGAGCCGGTTCACCTTGACGACGAAGGCGCGGTTCTTCAGGCCGGGGTAGCCCTGGCCGGTGGTGTCCCGCTCGTCGGTGTAGACCACGAACACTTCGCTGCCGGGGCGGTACTCCCACCTGAACCGAAGGTTGCTGCTGAACGCGCGGTCGGCGGAGCCGTACTGGACCAGGGCGCTCAGGAACATCAGCGGTGAGAAGGCGTAGTCCAGGCGGGTGCGGACCAGGGTGTTGGTGAAGTCGCCGGCCGGTAGCGTCACCCTGTTCAGTGTGAGCCCGGGCTCCAGTGAGAACTGCTTCATCAGCGCAACCCGGGCGCCGCTGATGGTGAGCGAGCGGATGTCGCCGTCGTAGAACTGCCCGGCCTGCACCGCGACCGTGCCGGAGATCCGCCGCTGCTGCCCGAAGGCATAGCTGGTCGTGATGTTGTTGAAGGGGTACTCGCCCGGCGGAATCGCGACACCCGGCGACACCACGAATGGCCGCAGCAGCAGTTCGTAGTTGTTGTTGAAGTCGAAGACGAACTGGTCGCTGTTCTGGAACTCGGTCAGGAAGTGCGCGATGTTGCGGCTGGACTCGACGTCGTTGCCGCGGTTGATCGACGTACTCGCTCGCGCCCTCGAAGAGGTAACGGCGGACGACCGTGCTCCGGCGCATCCGCGGGCTGAAGCGGGCCGCGGCGAAGGTGCGGCCGAAGCCGCGGCGCTGGACGAAGCCGATCTCGGGATAGTAGTTGGCGCCGACATCCAGGTAATCGATGCGCGCGCCGTAGCGGTCTCCGGAGTAATCCAGCTTGCCCTGGAAGCTGTCTTCGTCGCCGTCGCGGTTCTGCGACTCGCTGCGGGCGTAGTAGGCGTTGGCGGTGACGTTCTGGAAGAACGAGAACGCGGCGTCCACGCCGTAGGCCTGATTCGAGCTGGCCACGGTGGGCGAAATGGAGCGGTTGGTGAAGATGACGCCGATGTTGCTGCGCCGCAGGATGTCGCGACGCGCGCGCAGGACCGTGAAGTTCGTTCGGGGCGTGCAGTTGCCGTACGGCGCCGCGCAGGCGTCGGCATCGATGTCGGTCAGCGTCTCGTAGCCCGTCTCCATGTTCATCGCGCCGATCGCGGTCTTGCCCTGCGTGCCCGACAGACGCCCACCCACCATGATCGGCACTTCCCGTCCGTTGTTCAGTCCGATGCGGCGCGTGAAGAACAGCTGCGGCGCGTTGTTGCTGATGTTCGTCTGTCCGCTGAAGCCGGCCTGGCCGGAGGCGCGGGCGAACTCGAACGTGCCGCGGCCCTCGAGGAAGAAGTCTCGCTTTTCGGGGAAGACCACCGGGAACCGCGTGAGGTTCACCTGCTGCTCGTCGACCTCGACCTGCGCGAAGTCGGTGTTGACGGTCAGGTCCGCCGTCATGTTCGCGTTGATGCCGTACTTGGCGTCGAGCCCGGCCGTGGCATCGAGGTCGTTGAGCACCTGCGGCGTCTTCAGCTTGTCGGTCGTGAGCTTCGTGATCCCGTATGGCTTCAGCTCGACGTTCTTGGCGGCCGGCGGCAGGTCGAGGCCCACGAGCGTGGCGGCGGCCGACGCGCGGAAGATGCTGGTCACGCCGCCCGTGGCGGCCGGCACGAACGTGAGGTGGGTCCACTCGTTCTTGCGGCGGATCGAGCGCCGGATCTGCAGGCCCCACTCCTGGTTCGAGCCCGAGACGTAGCGGATGGACTTGAACGGGATCGCCATCTCCACCGTCCAGCCGCCCTCGAAGCGGCCGGTCCGCACGAACCACACCGGGTTCCAGTCGGCGTTGGGGTTGCCCTCGTTGCTCACCACCTGATCGGCGCGGGCGCCGAGCGGGTTCGTGTAGAAGTTGAAGCCGTTCCGCCGATCGTGGAAGGTGTCGAGCAGGGCACCGAACATGTCGTTCTGCCGCAGCTGGCTGGTGTCACGGCGCAGCTCGTTGGCGGTCCACTCCTCCGGCGGCGCCGAGTCCCAGCAGCGGCACGACAGGTAGAAGTTGTTGTCGTCGTAGGTGACCCACGCCTCGGTGCGTTCGGTGGCGGGCGCGCCCTCGTTCGGCACCGTCTGGATGAAGTCGCTCATCGACTTCACCTCGGAGTAGACGGGCTCGTCGAGCACGCCGTCCATGGTGAGCGGCACGGCCAGCCGTGTCGCGCGGACGATTACGCGGCCGTTGTCGCCGCGGACAATCACCTCGGGAGCCACCGGCGCCGGTGGGTCGGGCATGCCGGGAATGTTGAACTGCCGTGGGGCTGGCCGCGGTGCCGGCTTCGCGGCGCCGCCCGCGGCCGGCTGCGTGCCCTGCGCCGCCGCGGGAAGCCCCCACGCCAGACAGGAGAGGGCGAAAGCGCAGGCAAGCCAACGGCGACCGCTGACCGATCGAGTGAGCGCACGGGTGCCGGCGGCGACAGTCACGGGGTGTTCCTGTGGGGTGTTCCTGAAACGCGGAGGGGTTCGAGCCCCTCCGCGACCATGCCGTCCGAGGATACCGGCAAAGGCCGAGCCGGAGTCATTACATTCAGTTTTGGGTATCAGCACATTGTGTTCTGCGACGTCGGCGTTGGAGGGTTTGCAGGGAGCAGGGAGTCAGGAGCAAGGGACCAGGGTGGTCGGCGCTGATGAAACAATGAAGGGATGCCTCACCTCTTCGAGCCCTTCACCTTGCGCGGCGTCACGTTTCCGAATCGCATCTTCGTCTCCCCCATGTGCCAGTACTCCTCGGACGACGGCCTGGCGAACATGTGGCACATGGTCCATCTCGGCTCGCGCGCGGTCGGGGGCGCGGCGCTGGTGATGACTGAGGCCACCGCCGTTACCCCGGAGGGGCGCATCAGCCCGGAGGATCTGGGCATCTGGAGCGATGCGCATGCCGAATCGCTCGACGCCCATCGTCGCCTTCATCCGGCAGCAGGGACGGGTGTCCGGCATGCAGCTGGCGCATGCGGGCCGGAAGGGCAGCACCAGGCGGCCGTGGTCCGGGCACGGCGCGGTGAGTGCGGCTGATGGGGGGTGGACGCCGGTCGGCACCGGGACGGCGCCGTTCTCGCCCGATTACCCGGTGCCCGAGGCGCTCGATGCCAACGGCCTGGGCGCGGTCGTCGCCGCGTTCCGCAGCGCGGCTCGCCGCGCCCGCGCCATCGGCATCGAGGTGGCGGAAATCCACGCCGCCCATGGCTACCTGCTGCACGAGTTCCTCTCGCCCCTCAGCAACACGCGCACCGATGCCTACGGCGGGTCGTTCGACAACCGGGTGCGGTTGTGCCTCGAGGTGGTGGACGCCGTGCGCGCGGAGTGGCCGGAGTCGCTGCCGATGTTCGTCCGCATCTCGGCGACCGATTGGGTGGAGGGGGGCTGGGATATCGAGCAGTCCGTGGCGCTGGCGCGGCTGCTCGCGGCGCGCGGCGTGGATCTGATCGACTGCTCGTCGGGCGGCAACGTCGCCGGGGCCACCATTCCCGTCGGCCCGGGCTATCAGGTGCCGTTTGCCGAACAGGTGCGGCGCGAGGCGGGCATCGCCACCGGCGCGGTGGGCCTCATCACCACTCCCGAGGCCGCCAACGCCATCATCGCCGACCGCCGGGCCGACTGCGTGCTGCTGGCACGGCAGCTGCTGCGGGATCCCTATTGGCCGCTGCACGCCGCCGAAGCGCTGGGCCAGGCCATTGACTGGCCGCCCCAGTACCTGCGCGCCGCGCCGGCCGGGTCCCGGTCGAGGTAAGAACAACAGCGGAGGAAGCAGGGACCAGGCTTCACGAAGCTGGTGCCCTGGAGATCTGGAGGTCGACTTGGAGATCAGGGGATCAGGAGGGCCTGCCCCCTGATCCCTGACTCCTGACCTGATCCCCTGCTGTTCTTACTTCTGCAGGTTGAACCGCTGCACGCGACGACCCGTGGACGCCTCACCGACGATGAGGTTGCCCTTCGAGTCGATGCTCATGCCGTGCGGGCGCAGGAACTGGCCCAGCTGGCGGCCGCCGCGGCCGAACTCGCCCGCCACTTCCATCGTGCTGCGGTTGAGCACCCACACCTTGTGGTTGGTGCCGTCCGCCAGGTACAGCCACTGCTGCTGCGGATCCTTCGAGAGCACGATGACGAAGGAGGAGCCCGAGGAAAGGGTCGCGGGCGCGATGATCTTCTCCATCAGGAACTTGCCCGACTGCTCGAACACCTGGATGCGGTTGCCGCGCCGATCGGCGACGTAGATCTTGCCGTCGGTCGACCCGGTCAGGCCGTGCGGCGTCGAGAACTGCGACGGCAGCTCGCCGCTCATCATCGTCTTCGGATCGAACTTCACGGTGTCGTCCGGCATCTTGCCGTACGCGCCCCAGTGACGCTTGTAGGCGCCGGTCGCGCCGTCGAACACGATGATGCGGCGGTTGCGGTAGCCGTCGGAGATGAACACCTCGTTGGTCTTCGGGTCCACCCAGATGCCCGACGGGCCGCCGAGCAGCTTGGTGTCGTTGCTCCCGGCGTTCTTGTCGTACTCGCCGATCGTCATCACCAGCTTGCCGTCGCGCGTGAACTTCATCACGCGGTGGTGCATGTGCGTGCCCACCCAGACGAAGTCGTTGTGGTCGACGAAGATGCCGTGAGGATTGCGCGGCCACTTCGCCGGCTCCTCCTTGGCCTTGTCGCCCCAGCCCTGCACGACCTTGCCGTTCTGGTCGAGCTCGATGACGACCGGCGCCGCCTTGCAGCAGGTGCCCATCGGCGGGGTCTGTTCCTCGTAGAGCTCTTCTTCGGTGAGCGTCTCGGGCAGGCTCGTGATCCAGGTGTGGTCCTTCGAGTCGACGAACACGCCGGTGACCGAGCCCATCACCCAGTGGTTCGGAAACTCGAGCGGCCAGGTCGGGTCGATCTTGAACGTCGGTGCGCCGGCGGCCGGCGGCTTCTGCTGCGCCTCCACGAGGCGCGAGCCGAGCGTGCTCAGCATCAGGGGAAGGACGACAACGCAGACACCTGCAGCAATCTTGTGAATGGCCTTCATCTACAGTTCAGCTCCTTCGGGCCGGGCCAAAGTGGGCCCGGCCGCCGTCACGATACCATGCACTTCAGCGCGGGAGGGTGGGTTCATGTTCGGGATCGACGAGGGCCCCGGAGCCACCTGCTCACAGCGCGAGGTTCAGCCAGACGAACGCCACGTGCGCGTGCGTGCGGTCCTGGTCCGGCGCCTCTGACGTGGTCCACATGTAGCCGAACTCCAGCCCGGTCTTCGGGTTGAACTGCCTGAGCACCCCGCCAAACAGCCGGTTCTGGTCCACGCCCTGCCATGGGCCGGCTTCGGTGTCATCGAAGGTCACGAAGACCTCGTCCCAGCCGACCAGCGACCACGAGCGCGCCTCGTTCAGCGGTCGCACCGCGCGGCCCATCATCCGCAGCCGATGCGAGTTGTCGGCCCAGCCGTCCTGGAACCGCTGCTCGAGCCGCAGGCGCATGGACGGCGTGAAGCGGCCCGCGTCGGGGAACGTCGCCGACAACTGCTGCCAGATACGGTGCTCGTGGGTGACGCCGTCGCCGGGCGGCTTGGCCACCCACGCATAGCCGCCCCACAGGCTCGCGCGGTTGCCCAGCCGCCGGCCGAGCGCGGTCCGGGTGATCACCTGGATACGACTCGGAGGCGTCCTCGTACCAACGAGGCTGCTCTTCGAGATGAAGGCGCCAGTTCTCGGACAGCCGCACCGTGGCGATCACCTGCAGCCACACCTGCCCATCCACCGTGTCCTGAGCCGAGGCCACATTCGGAACCAGGCACGCCATCATCAGTCCCCACACCGCCGCTGTGCGCATG
This sequence comes from uncultured Acidobacteriota bacterium, assembly GCA_963721715.1. Classification (GTDB taxonomy): domain Bacteria; phylum Acidobacteriota; class Vicinamibacteria; order Vicinamibacterales; family UBA2999; genus VFZN01. The sequence continues at coordinate 241,285 of CAVRKI010000003.1, forward strand.
GGCTTCAGTATGAATCGAGTGGGCCGCTGCATGGTATATGTCGGCATGCCGCTCATCACGCTCGACGCGCTGCCGATTCGCGAGATCTTCCCGGGCCTGCGCGCCCGCCTCGTGCACACCGACCGCGTCACCCACTCGTGGGTGGACCTCGACGAGGGCGCCACGTTCCCGGACCACCATCACCCGCACGAACAGATCGTCAGCGTCCTCGAGGGCGAGCTCGAGATCGTGGTGGAGCGGCGAGCGCTCCGTGCTGACGCCGGGGAAGGTCTTCGTCATCCCGCCGCACGCGCCGCACGCCGGCCGCGCGCTGACGGCCTGCCGCGTGCTCGACGCCTTCGCCCCGGTGCGGGAGGATTATAGGTAACGGCAGACGGCAGACGGCAGACGGCAGAGTCGGGAACTGGAGTTGGCAGACGGGAAGCGGGAGTCGGCGACCCAGGGCCGAGCCCCAGAGCCCCGCGATAGGCGGCGCTGCGCGCCGTAGGAGTTCGAGGGCTGGGCGGCGCTTCGCGCGGTGCGGGGCTTCGGCCGAAGCAGTCTGGTTCGAGCCGCCGCCGGCGAGGCCAGCGGAACGAGGATCCGCCTCAACACCTACGCGCCGAAGGCGCGCCCTCCCCAGCCCAGCCCCTGTCGTATACTCGGCCCGATCCGCGCGTTTCGCGGACAGGTTCTTGTCAGGAGGCGTTTGTGCGTGCACGGCTGATTGTTGCAACGGTACTGGTTGTGGGGCTCGGCAGCCTGGCGATGGGGCAGGCGCCCTCGCAAGTCGCGGCTGAACCCGGTGATCGAGCTGCTCGAGCAGAAGAAACCGGTCTTCGGGCTCTATGCGCCGTCGAACCGTCGGGGTGGGCCGCCGCAGCCCGGCGCCGTCGCCCCTGCCGTGCAGCTGCCGGAGAAGTCACCGGCCGAGCTCGCCAAGGAAGCGCTGGGCTATGCGAACAGCGACTTCGTGTTCGACGGCAGCATGGAAGGCAACTTCGATCGCGGCTACGCGACGTATTCGGAGTTCGTGAAGGGCGTGGCCCAGCTGGGCCTGTTCACCAAGAGTCCCGTCGCACAAGCTCCACCACCCGCTCGTCGTGAAGGCGCCGGAGATTGCGCCGGATCCGGCCGCTGTCGGCGCGCAGATTGGCAAGCAGCTGAATCTCGGCGTCAGCGGCGTGATGTTCGTCTCGGTCGAGAGCGCCGACGAAGTGCGCCAGGGACTGGCCGCGATGCGCTTCAAGTCGAAGGGCGGCACGCGCAGCGAGGACGTCGGCACCGCGCCCGGCGCTGTGGGGCCTGAGCGAGGCCGAGTACAAGGCCAAGGCCGATCTGTGGCCGCTCAACCCCGAGGGCGAGCTGATCAACTGGACCATCGTCGAGAGCAAGGCCGGCCTGGCGAAGGTGCGCGAGATCGCGGCGGTCAAGGGCATCGGCGTGCTGTGGCCCGGCGCCGGCACGCTGCGCGGCATCTTCAGCACCACCGACGCCAGCGGCAAGCGCGTCCTGGACGAGGCCGCGTGGGAAGCCGTCCATTCAGCAGGTGCTGGCGGCCTGCAAGGAGTTCAACGTGCCGTGCGGCTATCCCGCCAGCGCCAACGACATCGAGATGCGCATGAAGCAGGGCTTCAGCGTGTTCGTGATGAACTGGGGCGACGCCGGGTTCAAGACCGTCGACATGGGACGCAAGATCTCGGGCCGGACGGATACCAGCAGGTAGGGGCGTCGCGAATCTCGTGACGTGGTGATGTGGAGATCTGGAGATCTGATCTGGTGAAGGGGTGATCGGGTGCCCTGGATCTGTTGAACTGGTGACTTGGTGATGCCGATCACTCCTCCCCGGAGTGGCGGCCGCGCGCCGCCTTGATCACCGCGCGTCGCTTCTTGGTGGTGAGCCGCCGCTCCTTCGCGCCCTTCGTGGTCTTGGTCGGTTTGCGGCGCACGGGCACGATCGTCGCCTGGCGGATGAGGGCGACCAGCCGCTCGCGCGCGGCGTCGCGGTTCTGCGACTGGGTGCGGTGCTCGCGGCTGTCGATGAGCAGGACGCCCTCGCCGGTCATCCGCCGCCCGGCCAGCGCTGTGAGACGCTGCTTCACGGCGTCGGGCAGCGACGAGCCCGCCACGTCGAAGCGCAGTTCGACGGCCGTGGCCACCTTGTTGACGTTCTGGCCGCCCGGCCCCGACGCGCGCACGAAGCGCTCGTCGAGCTCGCGCTCATCGATGGCAAGAGTGGAAGTGATCTCGATCATGGCGCCGCTACCGCGCGTTGGTGACCCCGCCGCGGACCACCGGTCCCCGGCACTACACCCAGTTTACGCGGTGCGCGCGCTCGGTCGCTTAGAACGCTTTGAACTCTTGAAACTGCCGTCCCGCCCGCTCCTCAGCAGCGCCGGTCGATGACCCACCGGGCGATCTCCATCAGGCGATCGCTCGGCAGTCCCGCGCCGACGAGCGCCCGCTCCGCGCGCACGACGCTCTCGGCCGCCAGCTCGCGCGAGCGCTCGAGTCCGTGCAGCGCGGGATAGGTGGCCTTGCCTGCCGCCCGGTCCTTGCCCGCCGTCTTGCCGAGACCTTCCGACGTGCCTTGCACGTCGAGGATGTCGTCGACGATCTGGAAGGCGAGGCCGATTTCGCCGGCGAAGCAATCGAGCGCCTCCAGCTGCGTCGGCGTGGCCCCGGCCATGATGGCGCCGGACGTGGCGGCGGCGCGGATGAGCGCGCCCGTCTTGCGCGCGTGCATGTCGCGCAGCGCGTGCGCATCGAGCGGCTGACGCGGATGCTGGGGCGCGGTGACCCGCCCGATGTATTCCAGGTCCATCGCCTGCCCGCCGAGCATGCCGCCGGCGCCCACGGCCTGTCCGACGCGGCCAATCACGCGCAGCTTGCGTTCGGTGAGCTGCGGCCGGCCGAGGTCGCACGGTTCGTTGGCCAGCAGCGCAAACGCCTCGGCCAGCAGGCCGTCGCCGGCGAGAATGGCGAGGCCATCGCCGTACACCACATGCAGCGTGGGGCGGCCTCGTCGCATGCTGTCGTTGTCCATCGCCGGCAGATCGTCGTGGACCAGCGAGTAGGTGTGAATGAGTTCCACCGCGCAGGCCGCGGGCATCGCCAGCCCGCGCGCCTCGTCGATCGCCTGGTCCGATGCGTGCCGGGCCGTGCGCGCCACCGCCTCGGCCGCGCTCAGCGTGAGAATCGGGCGCAGTCGCTTCCCGCCGCTGCCGACGCTGTAGCGCATGGCCTCGGCCACCAGCGCCGGACACAGGGGCGGCCGCGGCAGCACCCGGTCGAGGGCCGCCTCGATCTCGGTGCGGCGCGCCGCGACGTAGTCGGTAAAGGTCTCGAGACCGGTCTGTGGTTCCGTCGTCATACCGTCTCCCATCGCCGCGCCAGCACACGGGCCGCCGCCCACCCGGCGAGCCCGGCGGTGATCAGCACCGCCGCCGCGGGAAGCGCCGTCGTCCAGACGCTGCCGGCGTGCAGCGCGCGATCGAATCCTTCGATGGCCCAGGCGTTCGGCGTGGCCCATCCGGCCTGCTGCAGCCAGGGCGGCATCAGGAAGCGGGGCACCATCGAGCCGCCAATCGCCGAGACCACCAGCACGGCGACGTTCGAGATGGTGTGCGACTGCCGTGCGGTGTGGCAAAGCGTGGCCACGAACAGGGTGAGTCCGGCGGAGGCGACCGCAAGTCCCGACGTCACGAGCGACCACGGGCCCGCCCGTGCCGGCAGGTCCACGCCATAGGCGAGCCACGCCACGCCGAAGATGAGCGCGGCCTGGACCACACCCTGCGCGATCAGGAACAGGGCGCGGCCGTCGACGAGTGGTCCCATGCCGCCGGGGCCCGCCAGCACCCGGTCGACGATGCCGGAATCGCGATCCTCGTGCAGGCTGCTCGCTCCGTGGACGGCAGAGAGCAGCACGAACATCGCCGCGACCGCGCCGGCGTAATACGCGACCTGGTCGAGCGCGGCGCCGCCGCTGGACGACTGGCGCTGCTCGACGAGCGCTTCGAACGGTGCCAGATCCTCGCCGACGTCGTCGCCGGCCTCCGGCGCCAGCGTGTCGAGCTGCGCGTCGGCCTCGGCGCGCTGCTCGTCGGTGAGCTCGACAATGGACTGATCGACCAGCGACACGACGCCGCGCAGCGCCGCATCGGGAAGCCGCGCGAAGTAGAGGCGCTGAACCGTTCCGGTGAGCAACGCGCCGGCCACCGCGCGCGCCGGATGCGTGATGATGACGATGGGCGCGGGGCCGTCGCCGACAAGGGCGTCGAGCCCGCGCCCGCCGCGCCTGATGACCAGCCCGGCGTCGGCCGCGCCGGTCGCCACCGCGGCGTCCACCGCGGCCGCATCGGAGCCGCGGGCGACGACGCGCAGGTTCGTGCTGTTTGCCACGGCGTCGATCAGGCGCGTCGACAGCGGCGAGGTCACTTCGTCGGCCAGCGCCACCCGCAGGCGCAACTGCTCGCCGGTGGCCCCGCCGAAGATCGCGGCGAAGATGACGAAGACGACCACCGGAAGAACGAAGCTCATGACGAGCGCGCCGCGATCGCGCCAGAGGGCGAGCGCGAGCGATTGCAGGATGGCGCGCCTCACGAAGCCTCCGTCGCGCCGGTGAGCACGGCGATGGCGCCGCGCAGGCTCGGTTCACGCAGGCGGGCCTCGGCGACACGCACGCCGGCCGACAGCAGCCGTTGCTCGGTCGCGCCCAGGTCGGCGAGGCTGGCGCTGGCCGGCCGTACCCAGGTGTGGCCGCTCGTGCGGCGAAAGCCTTCCGCTTCGAGCACACGCGCCGAGCTGTCACCGCCCCCATCGATCGACACCGCCAGCTCGCGTCCGGCGGTGAACGCCCTCGCCACGATGTCGCCCAGTTCGCCATTGGCGACGACGCGGCCGTGATCCATCACGATCACGTCATCGCAGATCGCGGCGGCCTCGTCGAGATTGTGGGTGGAGACCAGCAGCGCCATGCCCTCGTCGCGGAGCGTCCGGAGTAACCAGTGCAACCGCGATTCCGACTCGGCGTCGACGCCGACCGTCGGTTCGTCGAGCAGCAGCAGCGCCGGCTTGTGCAGCACCCCGGCCACCAGGTTCGCGCGGCGCCGCATGCCGCCGGACAGCGTGTGGGTGAGGGCCGACCCGCGCTCGGCGAGCCCCGCCCATCGAAGGCCCTCGTCGATGCGGGCGCCGAGCCCGTCACCATCCATGCCGGCAAGGCGCGCCAGGACGGAGAGGTTCTCCCGGACCGTCAGATACGGATAAAGGGCGATGTCCTGGGGAACGATGCCGAGCCAGCCGCGCTGCCGGGCCTCGGCCGGAGACAGCCCGTTCACGTTGACGCGCCCGCCGTCGAGGCGCAGCCGGCCCGCGACCGCGCGCATGCAGGGACGTCTTCCCGGCGCCGTTCGGTCCCGTCACGGCGACGATTCGGCCGCGCGCCACGTCGAGCGAGACATCGTTCAGAACGAGCCGGTCGTCGATGCGGCGGGACGCGTGCCTCACCTCGAGGGTGGGGGGTAGTATAGTCATCACTCTGTGATCGTCGATGTGGTCATTGTCGGCGGCGGCCTGGCCGGAAGCCTTGCCGCCTGGCGGCTCGCCACCGCTCAACCCAATCTCAGCCTGCGCCTCGTCGAGGGAGGACCTCGACTGGGCGGCAATCACACCTGGTCATTCCACGACACCGATCTGTCAACGGGCGCCCACGAATGGGTCGCGCCCATCATCACGGCCCGGTGGCCACGGCATGAAGTGCGCTTTCCCCGCGGTCCTCGCGTGCTCTCCGGCGCCTACCTCTCTATCACGTCGTCGCGCCTGCACGACGTGATCGCGCCGGCGCTCGGACATCGTCTCCAGCTCGGGGCCCGCGTGGCCGAACTGGGTGTTCAGACTGTGACGCTCGAATCGGGCGAGGAGATTCAGGCGAACCTGGTGATCGACGCGCGCGGCGCCTTCGAGCCGCCGGTTCCGGTGGGCTGGCAGACCTTCGTCGGCCAGGAACTCGAGCTCGAGGCGGAGCACGGTCTCGCGCAGCCGATCCTGATGGACGCGACGGTGCCGCAGGTTGGCGGCTTCCGTTTCATCTACGTCCTGCCCTGGAGCGCCCGCCGCGTCCTGGTCGAGGACACGCTGTATGCGGACACCCCGACGATCGACCGCGATGACCTGCCGCCAGGCGATTGCCGACTACGTCGTCCGCCGCGGGTGGGCCGTGCGCCACGTGCTTCGCGAGGAATCCGGCGCCCTGCCCATTCCCCTGGGAGGCCGTGGCGAGGCGTTCTGGCCGGACGAGACCGTGCGCATCGGGATGCGGGCCGGCCTCTTCCATCCCACGACCGGCTATTCCCTGCCGGACGCGGTGGCCACGGCCGAGCTGCTGGCCGGAATGGACCTCCAGCGACCGGGATCGCGTCTATCAAAGAGTGAGACAGGTGGCACTCGGTGAATGGCGCCAGCGCGGCTTCTTCAGGCTGCTCAACCGCCTGTTGTTCCGGGCGGCGCGTCCGGCGGAGCGGTTCCGGGTGCTCGAGCAGTTCTACCAGCGGCCGGAGCCGTTGATCGCGCGGTTCTACGCGGGCCATGTCACGTGGCTCGACCGGGCCCGGGTGCTGGCGGGCCGGCCTCCGGTGCCGATCGGACGTGCGCTGGCGCACCTGCGGGGCGTGTAACGTGACGCCGTCCACCTCCTCACCACGCGCGGCCGTCATCGGCAGCGGGTTCGGCGGGCTGGCGCTGGCCATCCGCCTGCAGGCCGCCGGCATTCCCACCACGATCTTCGAGCAGCGCGACAAGCCGGGCGGGCGCGCCTACGTCTACCAGGACCAGGGGTTCACGTTCGACGCCGGCCCCACCGTGATCACCGCGCCGCGATTGTCTCGAGGAGCTGTTCGAGGCGGCGGGCGAACGGTTGTCCGACCACGTCGACCTGATGCCGGTGACGCCGTTCTACCGGCTCTTCTGGGAAGACGGCACCGTCTTCGATTACTCGAACGACCTGGAGGCCATGACCCGGCAGATCCGCGCGATCAACCCGGCGGACGTCGATGGCTACCAGCCGCTTCCTCCGGTATGCCGAGGAGGTCTTCAACGAGGGCTACACGAAGCTCGCGCACGTGCCGTTCCTGAACCTCTGGAGCATGGTGCGCGTGGCGCCGCAGCTGATGCGCCTCGAGGCCTTCCGCACCGTCTACGACATCGTCGCGCGCTACATCAAGGACGAGCACCTGCGCCAGACGTTCAGCTTCCACTCGCTGCTGGTGGGCGGCAATCCGTTTGCCACCTCGTCGATCTACACGCTGATCCACGTGCTCGAGCGGAAGTGGGGCGTGACGTTCCCGCGCGGCGGCACGGGCGCGCTGGTGCGGCAGCTGGTGGCGTTGTTTCAGCGGCTGGGCGGCACGATGCGCCTCGACACCGGCGTGGACGAGATCCTGACGCGCGACGGGCCGCGTCTGCGGCGTGCGCACGACGGCTGGTCGCGAGGAGGCCTTCGCGGCCGTGGCCAGCAACGCCGACGTCGTGCACACCTATCGACGCCTGCTGCGGCAGGAACCGGCGGCCGCGGCGAAGGCGGGCGGCCTCGAGCGGTCACGTTTCAGCATGTCGCTGTTCCTGATCTACTTCGGCACCAGGCGCCGGCACCCGCACCTGGCGCATCACAACGTGGTCTTCGGCCCGCGCTACCGCGAGCTGCTGGACGACATCTTCGTGAAGGGCATGCTGGCCGACGACTTCTCGCTCTACCTGCACGCGCCGACCGTGACCGACCCGTCGCTCGCGCCCGAGGGCTGCGAGGCGTTCTACGTGCTGTCGCCGGTGCCGCACCTGGGCATCGGCGACGTGGACTGGCGCACCGAGGGCCCGCGCTACGCGGACCGCATCCTGTCGTATCTCGAGGCGCGCTACATCCCGAACCTCAAGGCCGACCTCGTCACGCACGCGGATCTTCACGCCGCTCGACTTCAAGGAGACGCTGCACGCCCACCAGGGCTCGGCGTTCTCGCTCGAGCCGGTGCTCACGCAGAGCGCGTGGTTCCGCGTGCACAACCGCGACAGCCGCATCGGCGGGCTCTACTTCGTCGGCGCCGGCACCCACCCGGGCGCTGGCGTGCCCGGGGTCGTGAACTCGGCCAAGGCCACGGCGGGCCTGATGGTCGAGGACCTCGGACCGCTCGTGGGCGCCGGGCGATGACCAGCCGCCGGTGTGGCCGCGCCGGACGAGGCGATTCGAGCCGGCTCGAAGAGCTTCGCCCTGGCGTCGCGGCTGTTCGAGCCCGCCACGCGATCGCTCGTGTGGGACCTCTACGCGTGGTGTCGCCACTGCGACGATGTGACCGATGGGCAGGTGAGCGGCCATGGCCACGAGCGTGGTGGCGGACCGGGCCGCGCGGGTGGCGGAACTGCGACGCCTGTCGGACCGAGCCCTTGATGGGGACGGCGCCGGCGGGACCGGCCTTCGCCGGCCTGGCGCGGGTGGTCGCGGCCACCGGGCTTCCCCGGCGCTATGTGCACGACCACCTCGCCGGCTTCGAGATGGACGCCGCAGGCCGCTGCTACGAGACGCTCGACGACACGCTGTCCTACTGCTATCACGTGGCCGGGGCGGTCGGGTTGATGATGGCGTGGATCATGGGCGTGCGCGACGAGGACACGCTGCTGCGCGGCTGCGATCTGGGCATCGGGCTTCCAGCTCACCAACATCGCGCGCGACGTGAATGACGATGTGGTCAACGGGCGGGTGTATCTGCCGGCGGCCGTGGCTTCGCGAGGCTGGGGCGACGCTGACGGCCGGGCAGGCCCTGTCCCCGGCGGCACGGCAGGCCGTGGTGCCGGTCGTGGCCGGCTGCTGGACGAGGCCGATCGCTACTACGCCTCCGCCGGGCACGGCGTCGCCGCGCTTGCCGTGGCGGTCGGCGTGGTCGGTGGCGACCGCGCGCCACGTCTATGCCGACATCGGCGACGACGTCCGCCGGCGAGGCGCGTCGGCGTGGGACAGCCGTGTGGTCGACCGGCCGCGGGCGCAAAGGTCGGCCGATTGGTTCTGGCGCTGGGCGAGGCCGTGCGGTCGGTGACCCGGCGACATGCCGCGCGCGCCGCCGCGGCGCGGGTTGTGGACGCCGGCCTCGGCGGCCGTGGGAGAATCGACATCATGATGGCCGTGGTCGTGTGGGTCGCGCTGTTCGCGGGCGCCCTGCTGATGATGGAAGGCGTGGCCTACGTCACGCATCGTTATCTGATGCACGGACCGCTGTGGTTCCTGCATCGCTCGCATCACGTGCCGCACGCCGGCTGGTTCGAGTGGAACGATCTGTTCGGCCTGTTCTTCGCGCTGCCCTCGATCGCGCTGCATCTACTACGGCGTGCGGGATGGGTCGTGGATGCTGCCGGTCGGGCTGGGCATGACCGGCTACGGGTTCATCTACTTCCTGTTCCACGACGTGGTGGTGCATCGCCGGGTGCGGGTGCGCGGCGTGCCGCAGTGGCGCTACCTGCGCCGCATCATCAAGGCTCACCTGGTGCATCACCGCACGCACGGCCGCGATGGCGCGCAATCGTTCGGGTTTCTCTACGCGCCGGTCGAGTTCACCGAGCGCGTCCCATAGCGCTGGCGTTTGCGCGGGGGTCGGCTATCATGCGGAGACCATGTCCGCGAGCGGTCCCGACGACTACACCATCGACCGCGGCGGCGCCGATCGCGGCGTCCTCGTTCTGAAGCGGCGCGGCGCCGACCTTGGCCGCCTCGATTACCACCTCGCCGATGACGTGATCTACATCGACTACGTCGAAGTGTCGCCGGCGGAGCGCGGACTGGGGCTTGGCGTGCGGCTGGTGGAGGCGGCGGTGGACTGGGCCCGCGCGTCGTCGCGCAGGGTGGTGCCGATTTGCGGTTACGCCCGCCGCGTGCTGGTGTCGGACGCGAACTACCGCGACGTGCTGGCCGCCGGCGACGACCAGGCGTAAGTGTCCAGGACGTGGTTGCTAGCGGGCCCGGCGCGCGCCGCGCGCGGCCTTCGCCGCGCCGCGGTCCGGCCTGGCGCCGGCGGCTCCGGAGCCGCCGCCAATCAGCGAGATCAGCGCGCCCACCGTCTGGTGCGCTTCGACCGGGTGACGCATCTGCTGCCGGCGGTTGATGTCGTATTCGTTCTGCCGCCCCGCGCGATGCCGGGTGAGGTAGCCAGCCTCCTCGAGATCGGCCACGATCCGCTGGACCGCCCGCTCGGTGACGCCGACCCGCTCCGCCACATCCCGCAAGCGCAATTCCGGCGACTGCGCCAGGCACAACAGCACGTGCCCGTGGTTGGTGAGGAACGTCCACCGCGGCGATCCGGGCTCGTGGGCCATGTCGCAATAGCATACATTAAAATCGCGTCTTGTAAAACGCGATAAACTTTTCGTGTATTATGAGTCATATGTCGCCAGCACCACCGAACCCCGTTCCGGCGCGCTCCGGTGCCCCCGATGCGCGGGGGCTCCGCGCGATCATCGAGTTCCTCGCCCACGCCCACGGCGTCGACCTGGACGCCGCAGGCGCTCGACGGCGCGATTCGCCGCCTGCCGCCGGATCTGGCCAGCCAGTCCCCTCAGCTGGCGGTGCGCGATCTGTCCGCCGAGACCGGGCTCGCGACGGCGCTGGTGCGGCGGCCGCTCGCCGACGTGCTTCGCGATGCCGACCCGTCGTATCCCGTGGCTGACCCTGCGCTCGGGGGCCGACGGGCGCGTCGAGGCGCTGGCCGTGCTCGAGGCCACCCGCGGCGGCGCCCTGGTCGCGGTGCCCGGCGCCCACACCGGCCCGGCGCGCTGGTCGACGGCCAGCCTCCGCCAGTGGATGGGCGTGGCGGATGACGGCACCGCCGTCGACTGGATTCTCGCCGAGCCGGCGGCGCCCCTCTCGCCGATGCGATCCCGCGACGGCATGCCGGGCCTCGATCCGTACGCGCGCCTGCGGGCGCTGCTCGAGGGCGAGCGGCGCACGCTGTGGGTGGCGCTCGTCTACTCGGTGGTCATCGCGCTGCTGTCGCTGGTGGTGCCGGTCGCGGTGCAGTCGATTGTCAACACCATCGCCTTCGGTTCGGCGCTGCAGCCGCTGGTGGTGCTGACGATCTTCGTGTTCGTGGCGCTCGGCTTCTCGACCGTGATGAACACCCTCCGCGCGGGCGTGGTCGAGATCATCCAGCGCAGCATCTTCGCCCGGGTGGCGACCGACGTCACCTGGCGGCTGCTGCGGGTGCGGGCCGAGGCCTTCGACCGTTATCACGGCCCCGAGATCGTCAACCGCTTCTTCGATACCGTCACCGTCCAGAAGTCGGCTGCCCTGCTGCTCATCGACGGGCTCAGCATCCTGATGCAGACCATCATCGGCATGGTGCTGATTGCGCTGTATCACCCCTGGCTGCTGGCCTTCGACGTGCTGATGATCATCGCCATGCTGGTCATCATCTTCGTTCTGGGCCGCGGCGCGGTCGCGACCAGCATCGGGCGAGTCGAAGGCGAAGTACGCGCTCGAGGCCTGGCTCGAGCAGATGGCCGCCAATCTCATCACCTTCAAGTCGGAAGGCGGTGCCGAGTACGCCGTGCGCCGTTCCCATCGGCTGCTCGAAGACTACCTGTCGTACCGGAAGAAGCACTTCAGGATCCTGGTCCGCCAGATCGTCGGCTCCTTCGCGCTGCAGGCGGTGGCGAGCTCGGCACTGCTGGGCATCGGCGGGTGGCTGGTGATCGAGCGGCAGCTCACGCTGGGCCAGCTCGTGGCCAGCGAGCTGATTGTCGCGGGCATGCTCAGCGCCTTCACCAAGTTCGGCAAGCAACTGGAGGTGTTCTACGACCTGTGCGCGGCCATCGACAAGCTGGGCGGCCTGGTCGACCTCCCGCTCGAGCGCAGCGGCGGGCACGCGCTGCCGTCGTCGACCGGCCCCATGGCGCTCGCCATGACCGGACTCGCCGTGCAGTACGAGGATGCCGCCACGCCGGCACTGCGGGTGCGCGAGTGGTCCGTCGCCGCGGGCGAGCGGGTGGGCATCACCGGCCCCAATGGCTCGGGCAAGAGCACCCTGGCCGATGTGCTGTTCGGCCTGCGCCGCGCCACCAGCGGCTCGGTGCAGATCGACGGCCTCGACATGCGGGACCTTCCGCTGGTGCCGCTGCGGCGGGAAGTGGCGCTGGTGCGGGGCGTCGAGCTGTTCCCAGGCAGCGTGATCGACAACGTCCGTCTCGGCCGCGATCACCTCACCCACGCCGACATCACCGAGGCGCTGACCCAGGTCGGGTTGCTGGGCGAGCTGAATACGCTGCCCGACGGTCTGTCCACGCTGCTGCAGCCTCACGGCCGCCCGCTGTCGCATCGACAGGCCTGCCGCCTGATGATCGCGCGCGCCATCGCCGGCCGGCCGCGCCTCATCATCCTGGACGGCGCCCTCGACCAGATCGACCAGCACGACGAGCAGGAGCGGACCGCCGCGGTGTTGTTCGCCGCGGATGCCCCCTGGACGCTGCTGTGCATCACCGAGCGTCGCGATCTGCTGGCCCGCTGCACGCGGGTCGTGACCTTGCGCGACGGCGAAGTTCGCGAAGCTGCATCCGAGGAGGCCCTGCGATGAGTTCCGGGAATGCCGACTGGCACATGGACCAGCGCCTGGCGCTGCACAACGTCCAGGCGCCCCGTTCCGCCAGGATCCTGGCGCGTATGCTGATGATTCTGCTCGTGGTCACCGCCTTCGCGCTGACGCTCACGCCGTGGCAGCAGACCATTCCCGGGGCCGGCCGCGTCATCGCGTTCAGCCCGGAGGAGCGTCTCCAGCAGGTCGAGGCGCCGGTCGACGGCCGGGTGGTCAAGTGGCACGTCGTCGAAGGCAGCTTCGTCAAGCGTGGCGATCCGATCGTCGACCTCGCCGACAACGACCCCGCGATCATGGAGCGCCTGCGCGAGGAGCGCGAGCAGATTGTGCAGACCGTGCAGCAGGGCGATCTGCGGGTGAAGTCGCTCGATGACCGGATCGCCGGGCTGGTCGAGACCCTGGAGACCAGCGTTACCGCAGCCGAGCTCCGCGAGCAGATGGCCCGCGAGCGCGTCACCGCGGCCGAGCAGGCCCTGGCCGCCGCGCGGGCGGCCAGGGTGACCGCCGATCTCAACCGCGAACGGCAGCAGGCGCTGGCGGCCAAGGGGCTGACCTCCACCCGCAGCGTGGAGCTGGCCGAGCTCGAGACCGCCACCCGCGTCGCCGACGTCGACCGTAGCGTCGCCACGCTCAACGCCGCCCGCAGCGAGGCGGCGTCGCTTGCCGCCGAACTGCAGCGCACCCGCGCCGACGCGCGGGCGCGGGTGGACGAGGCGCGCGCCGCGCTGGCCTCCGCGGCGAGCGACCTGGCCAAGGCCCGCGGTGAGATGGCCAAGATGGAGGTGCGCCTGGCGCGCCAGCAGACGCAGCAGGTGACCGCGCCGATCGACGGGACCGTGCTCCGCGTCCTGGCGCGGCAGAGCGGAGAGATGCTCAAGGCCGGCGGGGCGCTGGCGGTCATCGTGCCCGCGTCCAGCAAGGACGTCGTCGAGCTGTGGGTGAACGGCAACGACATGCCGATGGTGATGGCCGGGCAACTCGTGCGCCTCCAGTTCGAAGGCTGGCCCGCGCTGCAGTTCTCCGGGTGGCCGTCGATTGCGGTGGGCACCTTCGGCGGACGGGTGCAGCTCGTCGACGCCACCGACAACGGTAAGGGGCGATTCCGCGTCCTGATCGAGCCCGATCCCGACGACGAGCCATGGCCGTCGCGCCGATTCCTCCGGCAGGGCGTGCGCGCCAATGGCTGGGTGATGCTCAACATCGTGCCCATCGGCTTCGAGCTGTGGCGGCAGTTCAACGGCTTCCCGCCGGTGGTGGCGCCGGATGAACCCACCGCCGCGGCCTTCGAGACCATCTCGACCGGCGGTCCGCAACGAGTCGGCCGCGAAGGGGGCAGGGAAGTGACGACCGCCTGGCGGCTTCGGCTCGCGCTGGCGCTCGGGCTGGGCATGGTGGACAGCCCGGCCGCCGCTCAGGTTCCCCTGGCCGCAGAGGACGTGCTCCGGTCCGTCGACCGGGCGCTGCCGTTGCTCGAGCGCGCGCGTCGCGACGTGCAGGTGGCCCAGGGCGAGGCGCAGGAATCGCGAGGGGCTTTCGATCTGTCGTTCAAGGCGGCGGCTGAAACGAATCGGGGCTTCTACGACAACGAGCGATTCTCGACCGCGCTCGTGCAGCCCCTGGGACCGCTGGGGCTCACCACGTATGGCGGCTATCGCACCGGGCGCGGCAACTTCGCGCCCTACGACGGCAAGGCGCAGACACTCTCCGATGGTGAGCTGAACGGCGGCGTCGAGTTCTCGCTGCTTCGCAACCGCGCCATCGACTCCCGTCGGGCCACGCGGCAGATCGCCGATCTCGGCGTGGACGTGGCGGAGCGCGCGCTCGAGAAGGCCCGACTGTCGTACTTCTCGAAAGCGCTCAGCGAGTACTGGGACTGGGTGGCGGCGGGTCAGCAACTGCGCGTCGCCCGCGCCCTGCTGGACCTCGCCGAGGCGCGGGACGTACAGCTCGAGGACTCCGTGGCGCTGGGGCAGATTGCGCCGGTCGAGCGCACCGACAATCGTCGCGCTATTCTGCAGCGCCGGTCGGCGCTGGCCACGGCCGAGCGTCAGGTGCAGATGAAGGCGATCGATCTCTCGCTCTACCTGCGTGCGCCCGACGGAACGCCGCAGCGGCCGGCCGTCGATCGGCTGCCGGTGCTCGCGCCGCCGCCGGCGAGCCTGCCACTGGACGAGAACGTGGCCGTTCAGCAGGCTCTCGAGCGCCGCCCCGAACTGAAGGCGCTGAGGCTGAAACGCGCCCAGCAGGCGGTGGAGCTGGAGCTGGCCGACAACGCCGTCCTGCCGGCCCTGAATCTCTTCTCCGAGGTGTCGAACGACTATGGGAGCGGTCCCGACAGCCGTGCCGGGTCGTCGTTCGAAGCGGGCGTCGTGTTCGAGCTGCCGTTCCAGCGCCGGAAGGCGACGGGCAAGTCCATGCAGGCGCAGGCGAAGTTGTCGGCGATCGACCAGGATCTGCGCTGGATGGAAGACGAGGTGCGCGCCGATGTGCAGGACGCGCTGAGCGCCCTGGCGGCCGCGCGCACGGTGCTGTCGGTCGTGAGCGAGGAACTGACCGTGGCACGCGAACTCGAGGGGCTCGAACGGGACCGCTTCACGCTGGGCGACTCCACCCAGTTCCTCGTGAACCTCCGCGAACTGGCCACGGCCGACGCGGCGCTACGAGAGGTCCGGGCGCTCGCCGACCTGCAGAAGGCGTTGGTGGCGGTCGACAGCGCCACCGGTCGGCTCCTCGATCGCGCCGTGCCCTAGCATCGCTGGCGCCGCCGCGCCGGGCTTCCGGCGGTCACGCACGGACCGCCGGCGAATTTCCGCCACAACCGCGCGCGCCCGCAAGGCGGGATTCTTGCACTTCGCCCGGCGAGGTCCCCGTGCCCGCATGGCTCTACCTGCTGTTGACCGCACTCTTCACGGTCGCCGCCGTCGGTGGCGCGATCCTGTGGATGGCCGCCGTGCGCTGGGATGCGGCCACCGCGTCCACCCGGACGCGCCTGATGATGCTGCAACAGCCCCCTCCCGTTCCCATCTATTCGGTGCGCCAGCTCGAAGGCCTTCCGCCGCCGGTGGCGCGCTATTTCCGCGCCGCGCTGCAGGAGGGACAGCCCATCGTCACGCGCGCGCGCGTCAATTGGACGGGCGAGTTCAATATGGGCAAGCCAGGCGCCGACAAGTGGGCGCCGTTCACGGCGGTTCAGGACTTCGTCCCCGGCGCGCCGGGCATGCTGTGGGACGCGCGCATGGCGATGGCGCCCGGCATCAGCGTCCGCGTCCGTGACGGGCTGGTGGACGGCGTGGGTTCGATGCGTGCCGCCGTCCTGGGATTGGTGACGGTGGCGAATGCGAACCCGTCCGCGGATCTCACGATCGGGTCCATGCAGCGGTACCTGGCCGAGCTCGCCTGGCTGCCGACCGCGCTGCTGCCCGGTCAGGGCGTGGCGTGGACACCGGTCGACGCCACGCGCGCCCTCGCCACGCTCGGCACGGGCGCGCTCACCACCAGCGTGGAGTTCCGTTTTGGCGTCACCGGGCTGATCGAATCGATGTACGTGCCAGCGCGCATCTTCGACGATGGTCAACACCCGCCGTCCCGGCATCCCTGGCAGGGACGGTGCCTCGCGTTCACCGCGCGCGATGGGATGATGGTGCCGGCCGATGCCGTGGTCGAGTGGCTGCTGCCCGACGGCGCCTACGCGTATTGGCGCGGTCGCCCCGGGGCGATTCTGCATGAATACGCCACCCGCCGGTCCACCGTCAGGCCTTCGGCTCCTTGAACATCAGGAGCAGCATCCGCGCGGCCACCGGCGCATCCACCGCATGTGG
Source organism: uncultured Acidobacteriota bacterium (assembly GCA_963721715.1). Taxonomy (GTDB): domain Bacteria; phylum Acidobacteriota; class Vicinamibacteria; order Vicinamibacterales; family UBA2999; genus VFZN01. Next base: position 257,699 of record CAVRKI010000003.1, read on the forward strand.
CACACCGGCCGGCATCCGCACCACGGTGCCGGGCGTGGCCTTGACCGGCGCGCCGCCGATCGTCAGTGTCAACTCGCCCTCGAGCACCAGCACCAGCGCATCGTACGGCGTGCTGTGCTCGCTCAACCCCTGCCCGGCGTCGAAGGCAAACAGGGTCAGGTTGCCTCCGCCGCTCTTCGCGAGCACGCGGCTGGCGATGCCCTGAGCGGTCGGGGTGATCAGTTCGGCGAGCAGCAGGGCCTCAGCGGCCGGAATGGTCGACACGGAATCCTCCTTCGTAGATGACGGGTGCGCCGCCGCTCAGCGAGCCGGGCTTCGGCCGGTTGTGCTCGACGAGCGGCACCGCACGGTCGGGCACGAACCCCGCGGCCCCGAGTTCGGCCAGGAGCTCCGCCCCGGTCAGGAAACACTGAGGCGCGCCGGAGAACTGCGTGAACACGAACGACTCCCCCGGCAGGGGCACGGCATCCGGCGGGAGCGTATGGCGGGAGAACGTGAACACGAACAGCAGGGCGCCCGGAGCGGCGACTCGTGCCGCCTCCCGCACCCCCATGCGAAATTCCTCGGACGATCGCGCGAGATTCCAGATGCCGTGGGCGACGACCAGGTCGAACGCTCCCGCGCGCACGGGCAGGGCGGTCATCGGCGCCTGAATCACGTGGAGGCTGTCGTCCGGGACTTCTTCGTGCGCTCGCCCATGTGCGGCGGTCAGCATCGGCCATGACAGATCGGTGCCGACGACGCGCCATCCCAGGCGCGACAGGGGAACGGCATTGCGGGCGGCCCCGCAGCCGATGTCCAGAGCCAGGCCGCCGGGCCGGCGCTTCAGCTCATCCGCCGCGAGGTGCATCAACCGCGCATTGGGCGGCGATTTCGCGAAGCCCGCCACCGTCTGAGGCGTGCTCCACGATGAGCCGGCGAGAGGGTCCACCTCCCCATCATGATGCAGTCCGGCGACTGGCGTATGACGGCCGTCAGTTTCGCCGGACGAACTGACGAGATTCCGGCACCAAACGCGAGCGGATCAGGCAATCTGACCCATTGGGCCGTTTACTCGCGGAACCCAATCGGCCACCTTCTTGCAGTGCACAACCGGAAGGGGAACTGCCATGGACGTCATTCCACAACCGCCAAGCCCCTGGGACCTTCGTGCCGACGATTTTCCGGTCCACGGCACGGACTCGGAAAAGCTGAGCTTCCTCGTTCGATATGCGCTGCTGGCGCCGTCGACGCGGAACACCCAGCCGTGGAAGTTCGTGGTCGGGCGCGATTCGGTGGAGATGCACCTCGATATCACACGCTGGCAGCGCGTGGCCGACGCCGACCAGCGGGAGATGTTCATCAGCCTCGGCTGCGCGCTCGAGAACCTGCTGATTGCCGCCACCCACTTCGGCTATCGCACTGCGGCGGACTATCTTTCGGGCGTAGACGACCACACGCCTGCCGTCCGCGTCCGGTTCGAGGGCGACGGCCGCCTGCCGACCGACCAGTCCGATCCCCGATTCAAGGTCCTGACCCATCGCCATACCCACCACGGGGTCTACGACGGCGCGCCGGTGGAGGCCGAGCATCTGGCCGCCCTGAGCGACGCCTGCACCGAGCCCGGCCTGCGCGTGCACTGGATCACCACCGACGAAGGTCGTGCGCAGGTCGACGCGCTGGTGATGCGGGCCGACGCGGTGCTGCTGTCGAACCCCGAGTACCGCCACGAGCTGGGCGAGCTGATCGGCACGGGCGTGTTCGGCACGCCGTGGCTGCTGGCGACGTTGGGGCGCTTCGCGGTGTCGCATCTGATGCCGGCCTCCAGCTTCTCGAAGGCCGACCACAAGACGCTCATGAGCTCGCCGGTGATCGGCATCATCTGCGCGCAGGCCAACAGCCACCAGGCACAGATTCGTGTCGGGCAGGTGCTGGAGCGCATCTACCTGGCGGCCACGCTCCGCGGCCTCAGCCTGCAGCCCGTGAGCCAGCTGCTGCAGCTGCCGGAGACCGCGGACGCCGTGGCCGGCATGCTGCCGGACATCGCCTGCGTGCCGCTGCAGCCCTTCCGGCTGGGGCATGCCTCACCGCCGCGGGTGCACACGCCACGCCGGCCGCTGGAGGAAGTGCTGCGGTGAGGGACGCGGGTCACGTATCATGGGTCGTTTCGGAGCGACCCACGTGGCCAACATTCTTCAGAGTCTTCCCGCCGGCGAAAAGGTCGGCATCGCATTTTCCGGCGGCCTCGATACCAGCGCCGCGCTGCACTGGATGCGCGCGAAGGGCGCCATTCCGTACGCCTACACCGCCAATCTCGGTCAGCCCGACGAGACGGACTACGACGACATCCCGAAGAAGGCGATGGCCTACGGCGCGGAGCTGGCGCGCCTCGTCGAGTGCCGGCCGCAGCTCGTCGCCGAAGGCCTTGCCGCCATCCAGTGCGGCGCCTTCCACATCTCCACTGGCGGCGCCACCTACTTCAACACCACGCCGCTCGGCCGCGCCGTCACCGGCACCATGCTCGTCGTCGCCATGCGCGACGACGACGTGAACATCTGGGGCGACGGCAGCACCTTCAAGGGCAACGACATCGAGCGGTTCTACCGCTACGGGCTGCTCGCCAATCCGAACCTCCGCATCTACAAGCCGTGGCTCGACCAGCGCTTCATCGACGAGCTGGGCGGCCGCAAGGAGATGTCGGAGTACATGATCGCGCACGGCTTCGAGTACAAGATGAGCGTCGAGAAGGCCTACTCGACCGACTCGAACATCCTGGGCGCGACGCACGAAGCGAAGGACCTCGAGTTCCTCAACAAGGGCATCACCATCGTCCAGCCGATCATGGGCGTCGCCTTCTGGCGCGACGACGTGACGGTCAAGGCCGAGACGGTGACGGTGCGCTTCGAGGAAGGGCAGCCGGTGGCGCTGAACGGCCACACCTTCGGCGACGCGCTGTCGATGTTCACCGAAGCCAACGTCATCGGCGGGCGGCACGGGCTCGGCATGTGCGACCAGATCGAGAATCGCATCATCGAGGCCAAGAGCCGCGGCATCTACGAGGCGCCGGGCATGGCGCTGCTGCACATCGCCTACGAGCGCCTGGTCACCGGCATCCACAACGAAGACACCATCGAGCAGTACCGCAACAACGGCCGTCGGCTGGGCCGGCTGCTGTATCAGGGCCGCTGGTTCGACCCGCAGTCGATGATGCTGCGCGAGACGGCGCAGCGCTGGGTGGCGCGCGCGGTGACCGGCGAGGTGACGCTGGAGCTGCGGCGCGGCAACGACTACTCGCTGCTCGACACGACCAGCCCCAACCTCACCTACAAGCCCGAGCGCCTGACGATGGAGCGAGGGCGAGGCGTTCTTCACGCCGCAGGATCGCATCGGTCAGCTGACGATGCGGAACCTGGACATCATCGACACCCGCGACAAGCTCCGGATCTACACCGAGACGGGGCTGCTGGGCCCGGGGAGCGCTGGCGTGCCGCTTCTGGGGGAGAAGAAGTCAGATTAGGCGAACCTGGTGATCGGGTGCAGCGGTCTCGACAGCACCATCACGAATCGGCCGTCCGCGCTCACGTGCTGTGTGACGGGGGCGAGCCCGGCGTCGCGCAGCAGGGCCAGGAACGCCTCGTGGGTGTACTTGCCCGACCAGTTCATCTCCACGCGCTGGCCCGCCTGCCACCGGATGGTTTCGCCAGCCACCGTCACGGCGAGGTCGCGGGCCGGCACGAAGTGCTTGCGTAATCGATACAGTCCCGGACGGGCATCGTCCTCCGAGGTCTCGAAGCGCAGCACGCCGTCATCGGGCTCGACCAGGCCCACGCCGCGCAGCGGGCCGAACGCAAACTGCCGGTTCAGCGGGTTGTCATAGCCCGCCAGCGTGGTCTCGCCGCTGAAGATTTCGCCGTCCACCAGCAGGTGGTCTTGTGGACCGAGCAGGTGTGCCAGCTGCCGGGCCATCGCCGCAGGGTCGAACGCTCCCAGGGTGTTGCCCAGCATCATGACGAGCCGGGGGGCCGCGGAGCGTCAGGTTGCGCACGGAGACCAGGTGGGCGCTGTCGGCCATGTCGGCCTTGAATCCCACGCAGGGGACGCGCGCCTCCAGGGCGGCCGCGCACGCCATCTCCAGCAGCGACTGGCTGGCGTCCACCGGGAAGTAGCGGGGTTCTCTTCCCGACACCCGCAGTTGTTCGAGGACCAGCAGGTCCTTGGTGCCCTGACCCGCCCCGAGGCTGATCACCGTGGCCTCACCGGCGGGCAGCTGTGCCACGACGTCTGCCAGGTGCTCCTGGAGCAGGGTGTGCGAGCGCACGTAGTTGCGGTAGGCGCCGTCGCCGCACAGGTTGAGCCAGGCGCGCACCGAGGTGGGAAACCAGTAGAAGTACTTCTCGGGCAGCTCGCGCCGCTCGAGGGCGGCGAGGAAATCGCGTGCGAGCCGGTCCTCCGTGAGCAGCACGGTGGTCGTCAGCATGGGCGTGGTCACGGTGACATTGTCGACCGATTCGCCCCTGCTTGTGCAACCACCGCGCCGGTCACCCTTTCATGTTCCTCTCTTGTCCGTTCTGTTCAGGTTGCTGCCGCTATCAGCAAAGGGCTAGGTGATTGACGCCCAGCGATTGCGGTCCGCCCAGATCGCGAACACCACGCTCGCGCCCTGAAGGTTCGCGAACAGCGTCTTGCCGTCCGGGCTGAAGCAGGCGCCGGCCCACTCCGACCCGGTCTGCCCCGGGTAGATGTTCTCGGCGAGCTGATAGATCTGGTTGCCGCTCCGCCGCAGCAGGTGCAGGTACTCGGCGCCGCTGCCGTCCTCGCAGATGATCATGTTGTTGCCGCTCGGCGACACGCACATGTTGTCCGGCGCCGCCATCGCCGCGGCGTCGGTGGACTCGAACACCAGCTCGAGCTGCTGCACGTCGTTGTTCTTGAGATGCAGCTCGAAGATCTGGCCGAGGCCGGCGTTGCCGCCGTTCGAGCAGGCGAAGAACACGCTGTTGCGGCTGTACCAGGCGCCTTCGCCGCGGGAGAACGTCGCGCCACCCTTTGCCAGTCCCTGCTGGTAGGTGTAGAGCGCGTTGGTCCTGTAGACCGCCTCGTTGCTCGGGTCGTCGATGTCCACCCAGCTCACCGGCAGCTTCACCTTCACCTGCTGGTTCACGCGCGTGTCGTACTGGGGCATACCCTCGATCGCCAGCATCTGCACGCGACCCGGCTTGGTGAGATCCCCGGGAACGCTGGGCACGAAGCGGAACGTGCCACAGGGGCCGCGGTCCGACGTGATGTAGACGATGCCGGTCTTCGGGTCGACCACTGCCGCCTCGGGATAGTGCAGGCCCAGATGGCGGAGCGGCTCGGTTGGGACTTCCGTCGAGGCGAAGGCCGGCACCTCGAAGATGTAGCCGTGCTGCCGCTGGTAGGTGGACGTCGGGCCCTGGGTGGTTTCCTCGCAGGTGAGCCAGGTGCCCCACGGCGTGATGCCGCCGGCGCAGTGGCGGACGTGCCCGCTGGAGCTGACGAAGCTCTCGGTCAGCAGGCGCGTCGCCGGGTCGACGGTCAGCGTCGTGGTGCCGCCGCCGGCGCCCGGGTCGTACGGGAAGCTGCCAATCGCCGGACCACCACCGCGCTCGTGGTTGCACACCAGCCGCACCATGCCGTTGTAGTCGAAGGCGCCCATGCCATCGGCATTGCTCGGGAACGGGCGGCCGTCGGACATGATGTTGCCGTTGCGGATCAGCACGTTGTACTTGAAGCCTTCGGGAAGTTTGAGCAGGGTCTCGCCGGTGTTCTCCGCCGCGGTCGGGACGAGTGGGCCGAATCCCGGGATCGTGCCGCCGAACTGCGGCACGTCGGCACGGACCTGGCCGAATTCGGTGAGGCCCAGGCCGAGGGCGCCGCCCACGGCGGTGCCCAGCTGGATGAACATGCGTCGAGATACTGATGTGTTCTTCATGCGTTCTCCTGAGTGGCGAGGTCATCGGCTCGGACTGCCATGCATCCGATGCCGTCGTTCAGGAGTGTCGTTCCCGCACATGTCGGACGTGCGAAGATGCCGTGAGGAACGTGTAACGATTGGGGAGACGATGGCGGAGCTCGGAACGATGCTGATCGCCGCTGAGATTCTCATCACCCCACGTCACCAGACCGTCATCGCCAAGCCCTTCCTCCGTATGACCACCGTCATAGGCGCTGGTCGTGGACCTGCCTAACCTGTCCGCGCAGCAGGTGTGCATGGTCGATATGCCCTCACCTCACCAACGTCCCGCGGCAGGCCTCGACGAGCTGTGCGCCGACGCCATCAGGCGCCGGCATCGGGAGCTTCGGCGGGACGTGCGGCGCGTCAGAGAGCAGCTGCGAGGCCTCGCCGACGCCGGCTCGCCTTCGCCGGACATCGTCCAGCAGTTCGACGGCCTGGCCACGTTCCTGGAACTGCATCTGGTGAAGGAGGAGAACATCCTGTTCCCCGCGCTCGAGGCGTTGGCCGAGGCCGCGCGGGCTGGCGCCTCGCGCCCCCCGCTGCCATTCCCGTCCGTGCTGAACCCGGTCAGACTGCTCGAGGGTGAGCATGTCCGCGTGCATGACCTGCTGGCCCGGGTACGGAGGCGGCCAGACTCGCCCAGCCCGATGCCGGGGAGGAGCGCTGGGCCCCTGTCTTCAACGCGCTCGCCACACTCGAAGCCACGCTGGACGAGCACGTGCGCTTCGAGGACGAGGTGCTGTTCCCGAAGGCGCTCGAGGTCGAGCGGCGGCTCGGCTGAGCGAGGCGGAGAGCGGCATCATCACATATGATCGCCTCCGTGTCCGGACCCAGCGAAGACATCCTGCGCCGCATTCCGCTGTTTCGGCGACTGACGCCGGCCGACCGGGCGCGGATTGGGGAGCACGCGCGACTGAAGCAATTCGCCCGCGGTGAGGACCTCTTCCGCGAGGGCGATCCCGGCGACGCCCTCCTGGTCATCGTCGAGGGACGCGTGAAGATCTTCAAGTCCACGGCCTCCGGCAAGCAGATCATCCTCGAGATCTTCGGCGCCGGCGAGCCGCTGGGCGCGGTGGCGGTCTACGAAGCCATGCCCTTTTCCCGCATCGGCCCTGGCGCTCGAAGACACCACCTGCCTCAGGGTGGAGGCGCGGGACTTCTTCCGGTTGCTCGAACAACACCCCGTGCTCGTGCGCGGACTGCTGTCGGGGCTGTCGCTCCGGATTGGCGAACTCACGCGCCGCCTCACCGAGTTGAGCGGCGGCCGCGTTGACACGCGCTTCGCCCGTCTGTTCCTGAAGCTGGCCGAGCAGATGGGCGCCAGGAGCAGGGCGGCATCTTCGTGCCCATGCCGCTGCGCTCGCCAGGAGTTGGCGGACCTGACCGGCACCACCATCGAGACCTGCATCCGCATCATGAGCCGCTGGGAGAAGGACAACGTCGTCCACACCGGCAAGGACGGGTTCGTGATCCTGGACCGGGACGAAATCGAAGCGGTGGCGGGGGCATAGAGGCGCGCCTTCGGCGCGTAGGTGTTGAGGCGGACCTGCGGTCCGTAGGCCTCGCCGCGGACGGCTCGGAACGGGATGTCCCACGGCGCGTAAGCGCCGCCTACCGCGCGAAGCTGCCTGTCCTGCGACCGCGCGTCGCGCGGCCTGTCTCCCCTAGAGGCGCGCCTTCGGCGCGTAGGTTGGGGAGGCGGACCTGCGGTCCGTAGGGCTGGCCGCGGGCGGCTCGGAAGGAATTTCCTACGGCGCACAGCGCCGCCTACCGGGCGAAGCCCGGCCCCTGCCCCTACCGCGCGTACGCGCGGCCTGTTTCCCCTACCGCGCAGCGCGGCCTACAAGTCGGTCCGCGCCAGGCGCCGTGCCGCAATCCAGGAGGGCACCGCGATCCACAGCAGCAGCGACGCGGCGATGAGGGCGGCAGTGGCGCGTTCGCCGCCGGCGAACCGCAGCAGCGCGAGTGAGGCGCCGCCGAACGCGGCCGTGCCTTCGATAGCCATGTACGCGCCTGTCCGTCCGGCGTCGACCGGATTGACGAGCGCGGCGGTGATGAGCAGTCGCGAGGCGGCGCCCGACCGGAGGAGCGAGGCCACGCCCAGCGCAGCCAGATCGAACAGGATGACGGCGACGAACCAGACGACCAGCGCCATGGCCAGGGATCGGGCGCGGCGGCCCGGCGCACCGCTGGTGATGGCCGCGGCCACTGCGAGGAACACCGCCGTCAGCGCCATGGCCAACGCCACCACGACCAGGAACTGCGATGCCCCACTCGGGCCGCTGTACCACTGCACGGCCAGCCCCGCCACGCCAAAGCCGAGCAGCTCCGCCGCGGCCAGCGCCAGGAAGAGGCCGATCACGCGCCCGGAGAGTATGGTCCATCGCTCGACCGGCTGCGCGTAGAGCAGCTCGGCGGCGCCGCGCTCCGGCGAGAGCGCCAGCGAACCGAACACGAGCGCGGCCAGCGGCACGATCAGCAGCACCAGCTGCACGAGCGAGACCGCGGTTCGGGCGAAGTCCTGCAGTCCGTACCCACCGGAGATGACGTATCCCGACGCGGCCACCAGCAGAGCGAGACCCGCGAAGACTACGGCGAACCACTGCAGCCAGCGCGACCGCGCCGCCAGTAGCAGCTCGTGCCTGGCACAGAGCCAGATGACCGCGATCATCGCCGCCCTCCCGCGAGAAGCGCGGACGCCTGGTACGGTCGCCCATCGCGCGCGGCAGGGTCGCGATCCCGATCGGCGGCAGTACCGATGGGCGATGAGTCCCGAGCCCATCGGCGTCTGCAGCCCCGGGACTTCCGTCAGCACCGCGTCCTCCACCTTCAGCCATGCACCCGTCAGATGATCAGCAACGACGATGACCGTCCCCTTCGGCGGCGCGGTCCGCTCGAGGTCACTCCGCAGGCAGCCGAGATCGTCGAAGAGTCGCGGCTCCTCGCCAGGCGCCAGCAGCTGCGCGGCGGTCGCGCGCGAGGAGATCACCATGCGGCAGGCGGCGCAGACGTCGTTCGCGAAGTCGATCGTCACCGGCTCGGGCACGCCGGATGAGCACGCCGACAGGGCCAGCGTGGCCGCGACGAGGCCAAGACGGGTCATGGCGCGCCTCCGACGATGGAGCGGTAGAACTGATCCAGGCGACCCTCGTCGGCGCTCAGGCCCTCGATGGCGCCGCCAGCGGCACGGATGGCGTCGAGGGCGCCCAGGCGTATGGACGTCGGTCCCGGCACGACCAGATCGTCGCCCATCCACTCGGCACCTGGCGCGCTCTCCTGCACGCGGTCGAGCAGCCCCGGAAGGCGCTGCGCGAGGCGCACACGCATGACGCCGCGGTCCGCAAGCCGCGCCGCCAGCTCGCCGGCCGTGAGCGTGGCCGAGAGCCGGCCCTCGATGAGGACGATGATGAGATCCGCCAGGCGCTCGACATCGCCCAGCTGGTGCGAGCTGAAGAAGACCGTGCGCCCGGCGCGGCGCCGGGCCTCGATCAGCTCGTAGAACGCGGCCAGTCCATCCGGGTCGAGGGCCGCGGTGGGCTCGTCGAGCAGCAGCACCTCGGCCTCCGGCAGCATCGCCACGGCCAGGCCGAGGCGCTGGGTCATGCCGCCGGAATAGGTGCCGACGGCGCGGCTGCCCGCGCCGTTGAGCGAGGCGAACTTCATCACGCGATCGGTCGCGTCTCCAGGCACGCCGCGCAGCCGGCGATAGAACTCCACGACTTCGCGCCCCGTCAGGGCGTCTGGAAACGACACGCGCTGCGGCAGGAACGAGCAGAGGCGGCGGGCGGCGGCCTCGGTCGCCGGGAGGCCCTTGGGCCCGAGCCTCACATCGCCGGAGGTGGGTCGTACCAGGCCCGCCGCGGCCTTGATGGACGTGGTCTTGCCGGAACCGTTCGGTCCGAGCAGCGCGACGACGCTGCCGGCGGGCACGTCGACCGTGAGCGCGTTCACCGCGGTGTGCGCCGCGTAGATCTTGGTGAAGGCGGCGTAGCGGATCACGCCGCATCTCCACGAGAACGGCGCCGCGAGGAGCGAGGCGAGCGGCCGCCCGCGAGCAGGACCGACGCGCCGCACATCACCATCACCGCCGGCCAGAAGGGCGCGGCGCCGGACGTCCCCGCGGGGATGGGCTCGAGAGCGACGGGCGGCACGTCCACTAGCCGAGGCATGCGTGCGAGCGGCCGCTCGTCGACCACCGGCACGGCATCGAGCACCGGGAAGGCCCTCTCGGCCACACCCAGCGCCCGGGCCGCCAGGCCCTGGGCGAACAGGTCCGCCGCGGTGAGGTTGCCTCGCAGGTGATCGAAGACGTTCGACAGCTGGTAGGGGCGCTCCGCGATGCCGTCGCCGTCGAGGTCGGGCTCTCCGTGATCGGACCAGTAGTTGCCCGCGAACCTCGTGTCGGTGCGGCGCCCGACCAGAGACAGGGGCGAGAGGTTGCCGACAAAGGCGTTGCCCTCGAACACGTTGTCGCCGCTCGAGTCGTAGATGACGAGCGCCATGTCCGACATGGCCACGATGTTGCGGCGGAACGTGTTGCGGTACGACCCTTCGAGGAAGAGGCCCCGCGCATTGTCGGCAATGAGGTTGTCCTCGGCCACCACCTCGTCGCAGGCCTTGAGCAGCAGACCCACCGAGGCAAAGCCGCGATTCCTGAGAAAGCGGTTCCGGCGGAAGGTGATCCGCTTCGAGTACATCAGCGCGGTACCGGCGGCACCGGTCTCGAACGAGTTGTCCTCGAACAGGTTGTCGTCGGAGAACATGTAGTGCAGGCCGTAGCGCAGGTCGCGAGCGCGGTTGCCGCGGACGACGCCGTTCGACGACGACTGGATGTACATGCCGTCGCGCGTGCCGACGATCTGGTTGCCGGTCAGCGTGAAGCGCTGGCTGTTCCAGACGTGGATGCCGCTGCCGACCTCTCCAGGCGGCCGATCGGGAATACCCGTGATGGTCGTCCCCTCGACCACCGCATCGTCCGACTCGCGAAGGTAGATCCCGAAGAGCGCCTCGCGGATGCGGCAGTCGCGGATGGTGACCCTGGCGGCGGCGACGTGAATCCCCGCGGTGTCGCGTCCCAGGTCCCCGCCCCGCCCGCCGTCGATGTCGAAGCCTTCGATCGTGACCCCCGACGCTCGGACGCGCACCACGCTGCCGTGGCCCGATCCGAGCAGGACCGGGCGCCCGCTGCCAGCCAGCGTGACACGCTTGTCGAGGATGATGTCACCACGGTAGATGCCGGCGGGGACCTCGATACGGTCGCCGGGCTGCGCGCGGTCGATGAGCGCCTGCAGCGGGGAGGTCTGCGCCGGGCCCGGCCGGCCCTCGATCGAGCCCGACGCCGGTGGCTGCGCATCGTCGGCCTGACCGGCCGCGGCCCGGGCCACGGCTCCCGCCAGCAGCAGGGCGAATGCCAGCAGCGGGGTCGCCAGGTTCATCGTGCCACCTGACCGGCGGCTTCGTCGGGTGGCGTGAACCGCCGCAGGCGCCACCACGTCCATGCGAGCGCGACGAACAGCAGCCCGATGGCACCGGCCATCGCGAACGACGCGGCTCGCGGGTAGGAATACACCTCGAAGTTGGCGATCTGCCGGTAGCCGAACATCGGCGGCATGAAGGGCTGCACCTGAATGGCCGCAGTGGGGGAGAGCTCGTGCCCGTAGCGGTAGAGCTTGTAGCCGAACGACCACAGCGAGAAGGCCCCGAAGTAGACGAACAGCATGGTGACGTCCACGAGCGACGCCACCGTGGCGTGGACGACGGTGCGCAGCAGGAGAAGGCCGAGGGCACCGATGACGAACGGCATCCACTGGAACTCGGTGAACTCCGCGTTCACCAGGTCGCGCATGCCGATGTAGTGATTGAGGACGTTGATTTCCTTGATGTCCTGCCCGGCGTTCCCGCCGACGAGCGTGTAGGAGTAGATGTCGAGCCGCAGCCCGTCCGGGTACTGCGGCGCGAACATCGTCAGGTTCCACAGGGGCAGGACGTAGGTGACCGCCAGCAGCACGGTCGCGACCAGCACCATCAGGCGCGCCTGCGCGTCGATCGGCTGATCGAGATATCGTGCTCCGCGCGGGCGTTGGGTTGTCATGACAGGCTCCGGTATCCGACATCCAGGATCCGGCATCCGGACACCGGATACCGGACACCGGACAGCGTTCTCGTTACTTGACGACCATGTAGCCCTGCATCTCCTGATGCAGCGCCGAGCAGAAGTTGGTGCAGTAGTAAGCGAAGACACCGGACTTCTTCGCCGTGAACGTGACGGTCTTGGTCTCGCCCGGATCGATGACGAGGTTGATGTTGTAGTCGAGCAGGCCCCAGCCATGCAGCTCGTCGGTCGTCTGTTCGATGTTGGTGATGGCGACCGTCACTTCGTCGCCCTCAGTCACCTCGAAGTCGGTCGGCGAAAAGGTGGACCTCACGGCCACCATCTTGACGAGCACCTTCTTGCCGGTGCGCGTGACGCCGGCGTCCTTGATGTCCCAGATCGCCATCGGGTGCTTGTTCTCGGCCTGCGGGTAGACCTCGATCGGCTTCACCTTGTCGGCCTTGATGATCTGCGCGTAGTGCGGCTCGGGTTCGGTGAAGGCGTCGTAGAGGAGCTTCATCTTCTCCTCGCTGATGTCGAGCAGCTGCGACGACTCCGGCTGTGATGGCCCGACCGAGAGGTGCCGCCCGTGCGACAGCTTGTTGAGGCCGACCAGGTAGTTGCCGTCGGGGCTGACCGTGTCGCCCTCGGCCGCGCTCAGGTGGCCGATCGAATACGACATCGGCGCCTTGTCCACCACTTCCCAGGTGCCGAGCTTCCACTTGGCCACTGCGGAGTCCACGAACAGCGACGTGTAGGCCCAGTTGTCGGGACCGAACTGGGTATGGAGCGGGCCCAGGCCCACCGGCACCTCGGCGTCCTTGATCGACTCGTACTTCAGCACCGGGATGCCGTCTTCCTCACCGGTGAAGTCCTTGTTCCTGATGGCGGTCTGGATCTTCTCGAAGTTGAAGACGGTGGTGACGCCCTGCAGCTTGCCCGACCCGACGATCCAGTTGCCGTTGGGCGCGACGTCGACGCCGTGGGGCGACTTGCCACAGGGCAGGAAGTAGACGATGCCCGGCACCTTCTTCGGGTCGAGCACCTTCACGCCCCCGATGATGTCGCCCTTGCCTTCCGCGATGGCCTTCTCGGCGGCACGCCAGTCGATGGCGGCGATGTAGTCGCGATCGCGCTGCGACGCCGTGACCTCGAGCTTGCCCGTGGCACGCTCGGTGTTGTACGAGGTCAGGAACATCCAGCCGTCGGAGGCCAGCTTGCCGGCGTCGCCCAGGTCGTAGTCGAAGGGCGGCATCAGGATTTCCCACCCCAGCGACATCTCGCCGCTAGTCGGGTCGATCTTCACGCCGGCGACGATGCCCTTGTACTCCGTGGCGTACTTGTCGATGCCCACGGCCTTGTTCGGCACCGGGCGCGAGAAGCGGGAGGCCATCATGGCGTACTCGCTGTTGGGGGTGACGAACGACGAGGCATGGTTGCCGTGGAGATTGGCTACCGGCCCGAGGATCTGCTTGGTCTTGAAGTCGCGCAGGTCGATGCGCGCGATGCGGCCATTCATCTCGTTGATGAACAGCCACCGGCCGTCGTAGTCACCCTTGGTCTCGGAGAGGGCCGGGTGGTGCGCGTCTCCCCAGGTGAGGTCGCCCAGCATCTTCTTGGAGTCGTCATCGAAGCCGTAGCCGGTGGCCGGGTAGGGGGAGAACACCGGAATCGTCGACAGGTGCCGCATCGACGGGAGACCGTAGACGTAGATCTGGCCCGAGTGTCCTCCCGACGAGAACATGTAGTACTCGTCGAGGTCACCGGGCGCCACGAACGTCTTCTGCGCTGCGATGGCAAGGTCCGACTGGGCGCCGGCCGGCGCGCGCCGTGACTCGGGCTGGCTGGGCGTGCACTGGCTGGCCGCGGCCGCGAGCGCGGCGACGGTGAGCACGCGTGCCCATACGAGACGACGTGGTCTGTCCATGATGATGGTCTCCTATTGAGTGCGGGTTGGGGTCTCTGCGGACGCGCGCTGCCGCTGGTGCTCGGCGAACGCCTCGCGCAACTTCTCGACGGCCGTCTTCTTCTGCTCCGGCGTCAGGATGATCTGGCGTGCCAGCACGACGCTCATCGTGCCGGTGGGGTTGGCGAGGAACGCGTCGATCGTCACGCCGAAGCGGCTCTGCACGTCCTCGACCGCGGTGGACAGATCCGGGCCAATCTGTGCCGGGCTCTTCACACCCAGCGCCGAGACCGAGTGGCACACGAAGCATCCGGTGTCGACGAACCAGCGCCCGGGCCCGGTCTTCATCGCCTGCTCGGCCGCGGCCTCCTCGGGGCTGCGCGGATCGGTGCGCGGCGCGCCGGCCAGGTAGCGGGCCGGCACGTCGTGGCGCCGCCACGACAGCACCAGCATCGACAGCGCCTGCGCCTGCTCGGTGGTGAAGTTGAAGTTGGGCATGATGGTGCCCTCGGCCAGCGCGCGCGGGTCCTTGAAGTGGGCGACGTGCCACGCAAACGCGGTGCGCTGTCCCGAGAGCCGGCTGAAGTCGTACTGCTCGGGCGCCTTCTCGCCGACCTCGGTCAGGTCCGGGCCGATGGTGCCGCCGTAGCCGTTGACGACGTGGCAGGCGCGGCAGCCCTTCTCGTTGACGAGGCGCTTGGCGAGGTTGATGGCCGTCGCGCCGGTGGTCTCCCGGTCGTAGCGATGACAGGTGTTGCAGTTCATCTGCATCAGCGCGTTCTTGTCGCCCGCGAGGGTGTACTCCTCGCCCAGCGACCGGCTGAGGAGGGGCTCCTCCCAGTGCGCGACCTCGCCGTGCGCCGCCGCCGTGTCGATGGCCCAGCCCTGACCGCCGTGACACGAGGTGCAGCCGAAGTCCTCGACCGGATGGGTCTTCAGCGGCGCCTCGGGGTGCGTGCGGTACGGATGCTCGGCCTTCTCGAAGCCCTTCCAGCTGATGGCCTGGTGGCACGTCGTGCAGCGGTCCGCCCGCTCCAGGTCGGCGACCCAGATCTGCTGGAGCCCCGTGGGCACATCGGCGGCCTTCTCCTCGCCGAGCTGCTCGGCCACCATGCGCGTGAACTCCATCTGGTAGTAGCGCCAGTCGTGCGCGCGATCGCTCCACATGAAGAGCGCCGTGCCGATGACGAGCACCACCCCGACCAGCGCCATCACGGGCCGGTCGATCGACGGATACGGGGAGTTGGTACGTTTCTCCATGTCAGATCCTTGCCGGGATGTCCGGCCAGGCCTCCCACGGCCAGTAGAAGTTCCAGTAGGGACCGCGCAGCGCCATCCCGATGAAGGTCAGGATCAGGATGCCGAGCACCACGAGCAGGAACACGACGTTCTGGCGCGCGCGGGCGCGCGGCAGCCACACGCCCGCGGCCAGGTGCGGTGACCGATCCAGCCAGGGCCATGCCGTCAGCAAGCCGATGAGCAGTCCGGGCAGGATCACGCCGCCGACGAACGCGCCGTTCAGCGTGAACGAACCGATCCGGATCGTCGTGTCGGTGACAATCTCCTGGAGCCACAGGAAGTACCACGGCGCCTTCGCCGGATTGGGCGTGACCAGGGCATTCGCTGGCTCCTCGAGCGGAGATTCGATGAACACCGCCATGATGCCGACGACGGCGATGGTGGCCAGGGTGGCGATGGCCGCGCGCCGCAACAGGTCCGGCACCGCGTTGACCGTCGTGTCCGGCGCCTCGACGGACTGGGCGCGGATCACCGGCGCCTGCCCGCGCGCCACGCCGAGCAGCGTGTAGGTCTTGGTGGCGACGGTGGGTGCGGCCAGCGGGCGCTCGACGACCGCATCGTGCTCGGCGCGGGCCAGCCCGCCGTCCTTGCGGATGCGCCACATGTGGTAGGCGAAGAGCACGCCCAGGCCGAGCGGCAGGATGACCACGTGCAGCACGTAGAAGCGGATGAGCGTGGCCTGCTCGATGGTGCGTCCGCCGATCAGCAGCTCGCGCACGCTCGGCCCGACCCCGGGGATCGCCGAGGCGATGTTGGTGCCCACCGTCACCGCCCAGAACGCGAGCTGGTCCCAGGGCAACAGGTAGCCGGTGAACGACAGGAACAGCGTCAGCAACAGCATGACGACGCCGAGCACCCAGTTCCATTCGCGACGCTGCCCCCGACCGGCGCCGTTCTTGTAGGCGCCGGTCAGGAACACGCGCATCAGGTGGAGGAACACCGCGATCACCATGCCGTGCGCGGCGATGCGGTGGACGGCGCGGATCCACGACCCGAAGGTGATGACGAACTCGATGTCCTTCACCGATTGGTACGCGCGCTCGACCGACGGCACGTAGAGGAACAGCAGCGGCAGGCCCGAGAGAATCAGCAGGAAGAAGAGCGCGGCGGAGATGGTGCCGAGCCAGAACGAGTAGCTCCACGCCATCGAGGCCTTGCTGACCTTGGCCGGGAAGGCATGGAACATGAAGTTCGAGGTGACGGCGTCGCCCGCCTCGCGGTCGGAGCGTGGCCGCCAGCTCCACAGCGGCTGTGGATGGACGCCTGGGGCGTCGGGTTCGGCCTTGCGTGCGTGAAGGGAAAATCGCATGGCGTCACCCCAACGTCAGTCGGAATTCGGTGTCGACCTGGTCGGCCAGATCCACAATCAGCTGTCCGTCATCCGGTGCGACGGACAGCCGGTACCACGCGAGCGGCGTGGGCGCGGGGCCGGACACGTTGGATCCGTCGCCCTTGTATTCGGACCCGTGACACGGGCAGAGAAAACGGTGCGTGAGCCGGAGTTCGGCGCCGGCGGTCCCAGCCGTCTGCGCGTTGGCCAGGGCTTCGGCGCGGACCGTGCACCCGAGGTGTGTGCACACCGCCGAGATCGCATGGAAGGTGTTGCCCTCCCGGAACACGTACAGCCGCTCGTCCGGCAGGAACTTGATGCCGTCGGGGAAGTCCCTGGGCGGTCCGAGCCGGACCGTGGTTGGCGAGTCGTACGACACGTTCGGCACCAGCGACCGCAGCGAGGCCGCGGCCTGGGCCGTCAGCGCCGCGACGCCGGCGCCGGTGCCGAGCTTGAACAGGAAATCGCGCCTGTCGGTTGGCTTCTTCTCTTGTGAATCACTCATGGGCCCATCGCTCCGTGATGCTGAAGCGCTCCATCGTCATGGCATCGGTCGGGCAGCGAACCGCGCACAACCCGCACCGGATGCACCGGTCGTCGTCTTTCACCATCGCCGCCAGCGGGAAGCCGCCGGCTTCGGCGCGCGCCGTGAGCGTGGCCCGCATTTCGGGGTCGAGGTCGAGCGTCTCGAACGGCACAATCGCCAGGCAGTACTCGGGGCAGATGTCCACGCAGCGGTTGCAGAGCACGCACTTCTCGGGGTCGTAGATGGTCTGGACATGGCAGACCAGGCAGCGCGCCGCCTGACGAACGGCGGCGTCGGGGTCGTAGCCGGTCTCGACTTCCGCGATGCCGGTGCGCCGTCCGACGTTCAAGGTCGGAGGCGTCTCACGGTCGAGCCGCTCGAAACCCGCCAGCATTTCGTAGTGCGGCGTGGGGATCTTCTCGACGACGATGGTGGTCTCCAGCCGGGCGCGATCGCCCGCCAGATGCTCGTGAATCGAGCGCGCCGCGCGCTTGCCGTTGGCGACGGCCTCGATCAGGTTGCGGGGGCCGAACGCCACGTCGCCGCCGGCATAGATGCCGGGCGCCGAGGTGGCCAGCGTCGCGGGGTCGATCTTGATCGTCCCCCCCGGCCCCAGTGCCACGCCGTCCTCGGCCGTGAGGAACGACAGATCCGCCTGCTGGCCGATGGCCAGCACGCAGGCATCGGCCTCGATGGTCATGACGTCCTCGTCGTTGTACTGCGGCGCGAAGCGGCCGTTGGCATCGAACACGCTGGTGACGCCACGCAGCTCGAGGGCCGTCAGATGGCCGTTGCCGATCAGACGTTGAGGCCCGCGCCGCGTGATGAAGCGGACGCCTTCCCGCTCGGCTTCCTCGAACTCCTCGTGCCCCTGCGTGGTTCGGAGGACGGGCATCTCATCGAGGCTCTCGAGCGACACGACCGTCACCTCGGTGGCACCGCCTCGCAGCGCGGCTCGAGCCGAGTCCATGGCTTCCTTCAGCCGTGCGTCGGTCTCGGCCCCCAGTTCGGCCTCGGTCGCCTCCGGCACCGCTTCGCGGCCCGCTCGCAGCGCCGTGCGCGCCGCGTCGAAGGCCACGAAGCCGCCGCCGATGACGACGACGCGCCGCCCGAGGTCGAGGCGATAGCCGCGGTTGATGTTGAGCAGGTAGTCAACGGCCTTCACGACGCCGTCGAGCTCCACTCCAGGGATCTGCAGATCGCGCCCGCGCGAGACGCCGACCGACAGGAAGACCGAGTCGAAACCGGCTTCGCGCAGCTGGCGCAGACCGAACTCGGCGGTCAGCGGCGCATTCAGCTTCAGCGTCACTCCCAGGGAGACGATGCGATCGATTTCCGCGCGAAGCAGCGTCCGCGGCAGGCGATATTCGGGGATGCCGAAGCGCATCATGCCGCCCGGTTCGGCGGCGGCCTCGAAGATGGTGACGTCGTAGTCCAGCAGCGCCAGGTCGTGAGCGGCGGCGAGACCCGCGGGCCCGGCCCCGATGATGGCGACGCGTCGTCTGGGCCCGCCGGCGGGCGCGACTGGTGGCGTGCGATGGAACACCATCGGCAGGTGGCCGGCGTAGCGATTGCCCTCGTCGATGCCGGTCGTGCGCAGCCGATCCTGCGTGTCCGGCCGGATCGACTCCACCCCGTACTGCTCGGCGACGTAGCGCTTGAGCGCGCGGATCGAGACCGGCGCGTCGATCGCTCCGCGGCGGCACGCGTCCTCGCAGGGCGCGGCGCAGACCCGGCCGCACACGGAGGCGAGGGGATTCGGCGCGCGGGCAACGAGGTAGGCGTCCTCGAGCCGCCCTTCCGCGATCAACTGCACATAGCGGCCGGCATCGGTTGAAACCGGACAGCCTGTCTGGCACTTGACCTGCGCCTTCCAGTCCTCCAGTTCCGGCAGCTTCACGCGTATGCCCATGTCCCTCTCCACGGGCGATGGTGCGACCGTTTGCCACGGCCGGGTATGACGGTGGTCATATGGGGGGAGGAACCGGAGACCGGTATCCGGTGTCCCGTAAGCCCGCCTGCAGCCTCAAGCCCCAAGCCCCAAGCCTCAAACCCCAAGCCCCGTCCGCGGGCACTGGTGTTACAGTCCCCGCATCAGGAGGGGCTGTGGCAGATAAGCTCGTCGGCACCAACTACGTCACCCCGGACATCGTGGCCAAGGTCACGGGGCGGGCGCGCTATGCCGAGGACTTCCGTGCCGAGGGCATGCTGTTCGCGAAGCTCCTGCTCAGCCCGCAGCCGCACGCGCGGGTCACCCGCCTCGACACCCGCGCCGCACTGGCGATGCCGGGCGTGCGCGCCATCCTGACGGCCGACGACCTGCCGGACCTGGGCGGCGCCGAGCGCGCCCTGACCAACGAGCCGCTCTACGGCGGCGAGCCCGTCCTCGCGGTGGCCGCGGTGGACGAGTCCACGGCCGCCGAGGCGATCGAGCGCATCGACATCGCGTTCGAGTCGCTCCCGTTCGTCATCGACCCGCTCGACAGCCTGCGGCCCGATGGGCCGGATGCGCGGACCGAGGGCAACGTGTGGGGTGTGCCACCGCCGGCGGCGCCTGGTGGGCCGCCCGCGCGGCCAGCGGTCGAGCGCCTGAAATGGACCGAGGCCGACTTCGCCGACGCCGCCGAGGGCCGCCTGCCGATGGGCAAGGCGACGGAGGAGTGGACGCTACGGCGATCTCGACGCCGGGTTCGCGGCCGCCGATCTCGTGCTGGACGAGACCTTCGTCGTGCAGTCCACCGGCCATCATCCGCTCGAGACGCGCAGCGGCGATGGCCTACTGGCAGAACGGCAAGCTGCTACCTCCACTGCTCCACGCAGAGCGTCGTGCGCACGGTCGATCTCGTCGCGCGCTGGGTGGGCATCGAGCCCGCGCAGGTCGTGCTCATCAGCGAGTACACCGGCGGCGGCTTCGGCAGCAAGGGCGGCGGCTCGGTGACGATGGCGATTCCCGCGCTGCTGTCGAAGAAGGCCGGCGCGCCGGTGATGATGCGCGTGAGCCGCGAGGAGGAGAGCTACTTCGGCCGCGCCCGCACCAGCATGGTGGGCCGCGCCAGGGCCGGCTTCGCGAAGGACGGCCGCATCACCGCGCTCGATTTCTTCATCGTGCAGGACGGCGGCCCGTACGGCCCGATGGGCGATCATCGCTCGGCCGGTCTCGCCGCGTCGCTCATCTACCAGCCGGGCGCGATGCGCTGGCGCGCCGTGAACGTGCTGACCAACACGCCGCCGCGGACGCAGCAGCGCTCGCCGGGCCCGATGCAGGCCAACGGCATCATCGAGCCGGTGATCACGAAGGCCGCCAAGGCGCTCGGCCTCGATCAGATCGCCATCAGGCGGATGAACTCGCCCGAGGGCAAGGCCACGTTCGGTCCGCCCGCCGCGAACGGACAGCGCCGCCATGTGACCGGGCGCGTTCGTGAAGGAGGCGCTCGATCGCGGCGCGGAGCAGTTCGACTGGGCCGAGCGCGTGGCGCGGTCCGGGCAGCGGCGGGGCAGCAAGGTGCGCGGCGTCGGCGTGGCCATCGGTCCGCACGGCGTCGGGCTCGGTCGGCTACGACGGGCTTGATGACCATCCGCCCCGACGGCAAGCTGTACGTGCAGTCGGGCGTCGGCAATCTCGGCACGCACTCGGTGATCGACCTCGCGCGCGTCGCGGCCGACGTGCTGGCCATGCCGTGGGAGAAGCGTGGAGGTGGTCTGGGGCAACACCAGCCAGGGCCTGCCGTGGACCTGCATGTCGGTCGGCATCGCAGACCACGCACGCGATGACGCGCGCCAATCACGCCGGCGCGATGGACGCGACGGCGCAAGCTGCAGGAGATCGCGGCGCGCGATCTCGGCGGCGCGCCCGACGACTACGAACTGGGCAACGAGCGCGTGTTCCGCAAGGGGCAGCCCGGCCGCGCGCTCACCTACGCGCAGGCGGCCCGCGCGCCATCGCAGCTCGGCGGCCGCTTCGACGGCCACGAGCTGCCGGCGGACATCCACGCGGTGACGAAGACCGCGGCCGCGGGCCTGGCCGGGCTCGGCCTGATGGGCGTGGCGAAGGACACCTACCCGCGCGACGGCGAGACCTATTCGTTCGTCGCCGGCTTTGCCGAGGTCGAGGTGGACGTCGAGACCGGCGCGGTGACGCTCGTCGACTTCCTCAGCGTCGGCGACGTCGGCCTGGTGGTGAATCCGCGCAGCCTCACCGCGCAGTTGAACGGCGGCGTGTGCCTGGGCATCGCGCACGCGCTCTACCAGCGGCTGGTGTACGACCCGCACTACGGGTTGTCGCTGGCGCGCCGCTTCTACAGCAACCGGCCGCTGACGATCCTCGACGTGCCGCACACCATGCCCGCCGTGGCGCTGGGCATTCCCGATCCGGAAACCCCGGTCGGCGCCAAGGGCGTCGGCGAGCCGCCCGTCGGCGCCGGCTACGGCGCGGTGCTGAACGCCATCGCCGACGCGATCGGCGTCGACGCCTTCAGGCGTGCGCCGGTGACCTCGGACGTCGTGCTGATGTCGCTGACGCACGGACGACGCATGCACGATCCACTGCGCGCGCACATCTAGGCGAACCCCAAGACTCGAGCCCCAAGACCCAAGCCCCAAGCCCCACGACCCAAGACAAGCGAGGTCACTTATGCGCCGTGTGCCGCTGCTCGTCGTCCTCGGACTGCTCGTCACCCTCAGCGGGGCGCGGCCGGGCGCCCAGACCTCGACCTGGCGGCCGGTGATTCTCTCCGACACCGGCATGGTCGCCTCCGGCCATGCGCTGGCGTCGGAGGCGGGCATTCGTGTCCTGAAGTCCGGCGGCAACGCCGTCGACGCCGCGGTCGCGGCGTGGGCCGTGCAGGGCCTCACCGAGCCGGAGATGACCGGCCTCGGCGGCGACCTGTTCATGCTCGTCTACATCGCGAAGACCGGCGAGGTGAAGTTCATCAACGGGACCGGCGTGGCGCCGATGGCGGCGACGGTGGACTTCTACAAGGCGAAGGGCGGCCTGCCGAGCGACGGCGTGTTGTCGGTGAGCGTGCCGGGTGCCGTGGCGGGCGCCGAACTGGCGGCGAAGACCTACGGCACGAGGCCCCTGGGCGAACTCCTCGCGCCGGCGGTGGAACTGGCTGATCGTGGCTTCCCGGTCACCGAGGCGCTGGCGGGCGCCATTGAGAGCTCGCGCGAGAAGCTGTCGCCGTCGGCACGGAAGATCTGGTTCAAGGGCGACCGCCCGCTCGAGATGGGCGACCGGGTTGTGCAGAAGGATCTGGCCGCCACCCTCCGGGAGATTGGCGCCAGGGGGAGCGGCGCCTTCTACGAGGGGCCAATCGCAGAGAAGTTTGCCACCTACATGAAGGCCAACGGCGGGCTGATTGACCGCGCCGACCTGGCCGGCATCCGCGCGAACGAAGATGCGCCGATCCGGATCAGCTACAAGGGCGTCGACGTCTACGAATGCCCGCCCAACTCGCAGGGCTTCGTGATGCTGCAGGCGCTCAACATCCTCGAGGGGATGAACGTGCGCTACATGCGGCACAACAGCGCGCCCTATCTGCACGCGGTGACCGAGTCTCTCAAGCTGGCCTTTGCCGACCGGAACCGCTACGTCGGTGACCCGAAGTTCGTGCCCCCCATCCCGATGCGCGAGCTGTTGTCGAAGGAGTACGCCGCCGTCCGGCGCGCGCTCATCGATCCGGATCGGGCCATCGTCGGCGAGGCGCCGTTCGGCAATCCCCGGCAGGCCGCGCCTTCGTCGGCGCCACCGGTCGCGTACGCCGCCGCCACAGGATGCGCCGGACCTCGGCTCGGTGCGGATGGGCGTCGAGGACGGGCACACCACCTATCTCGCGGTCGTGGACAAGGACCGCAACATGGTCTCGGTCACCTCGTCCCTGCTCAGCCTGTTCGGCAGCGGGCACGTGGTGGAGGGCGCCGGCTTCGTCCTGAACAACCGCATGGCCTACTACGGCCTCGACGAGGACGACGTCAACGTGCTGAAGCCCGGCAAGCGGGTGCGTCAGACCATCAATCCGGCGATGGCGCTGAAGGACGGCAAGCCGTTCATGGCCTTCGGCACCCCCGGCGCCGACACGCAGCCCCAGGCCCAGCTCCAGTTCTTCCTCAACGTCGTCGAGTTCGGCATGAACGTGCAGCAGGCCCTCGAAGCGTCGTCCATCGTCAGCACGTCGTTCCGAAGTTCGTACTACCCTCACCCGGCGGAGGGGACGTTGCAGATACCGGCGAGCGTGCCCAAACACGTGCTGGACGAACTGGCGGCGATGGGCCACAAGCTCGATCTCCGCAGTATCCGCGGGGTGGGCTCGGTGAAGGCGATTATCGTGCACCCGCGTACCGGTGTGTTGATGGGCGGCGTCTCGCCGACCAGGGACAGCTATGTGATGGCGTACTGATCAAAACGCCCATTGACTCCACGGAGGCATCCGAGGAAGATACGCGCATTCATAGCGGGCAAGACCGGAGTCGCGCTTATCTCGTGGTCCTCACCTCGTTTCGATGTGGAGGGTTCCCATGCGCGCGATTGGGTCTTGCGGTCTGGCTAGTCCTCGCGGCGACGACGGCCTCGTTCGCTCAGGCCGTCACCTCTGGCACCGGCGCCATCAACGGCAGGGTCACCGACGGCACGTCGGCGGTCATTCCCGGTGTCACCGTCACGCTCACCAGCCCATCCCTCATGGGCGCGCGCACCGCCGTCAGCGATCCTGACGGTCAGTACCGGTTCACCGCCGTTCCGCCCGGCGAGTACACCGTTGTCTTCGAGCTCGCCGGGTTCGGCACCGTCCGCAACGAGGGCATCCGCATCAGCGTCGGCTTCACCGCCACGGTGAATGCCGACATGAAGCTGGCGTCGCTGACCGAATCGATCACGGTCACGGGGCAGTCGCCGGTGGTCGACACCTCGGCCACGCAGGTCGGCACCACGTTCGACGCCAAGCAGCTCTCGGCGCTGCCGACCTCGCGCGACTACTTCTCGCTGCTGGCGGGCTCGCCGGCGGTGCAGATGAGCCGCATCGACGTCGGCGGCAGCACCAACGGCACGCAGCAGGCGTTTGTCACCTACGGCACCTCCGGTCAGGTGCGCGCGAGCATCGAGGGCCTCAACGCCACCGAGGCCACCGGCGCGTTCGGCAACTACCCGGACGTCGGCGCGATGGAGGAGGTGCAGATCAACACCGCGGCGCACTCGGCCGAGGCCTCGACGCCTGGCGTGCAGTCGCAGTTCATCAGCAAGTCCGGCGGCAACGAGTTCCGCGGCACCTACTTCGGCAGCTACTCGCCCGAAAGCTGGCAGGCGTACAACATCGATCAGGATCAGATCGATCGCGGGCTCCGCGCCGGCGGCGGGCTCGAGCCCGAGGACGTCAATCGCCTGTCGTCCTACAACGACAACAACATCGGCATCGGCGGGCATCTGGGGAAGGACAAGCTGTGGTGGTACGGCTCGTATCGCCACCAGGACGTGAAGGCGCGCTTCGTGAACTATCCGGTCGGGCCCCAGCAGACGGTGCTGAACAACTACAGCGCCAAGGTCACCTACAACCTGTCGCAGAACAACAAGCTGATCGGCTACACGCAGCCGTCGCAGAAGAAGCAGCCGCAGCGCTTCGATTCGTTCCTGCTCGGCGTCGACACCGGCATCAACACCTCGGAGGCAACCACCTGGAACCAGAACTTCTGGGCCTGGGTGCACAAGGCCGAGTGGAACGGCGTGCTCAACGACAACACCTTTGCCGAGATTCGCGGCGGCCAGTACGGCTACGACTGGGACAACGGCGTGAATGGTGAGGGGCTGCGCTACGAGGACATCGGCAACAACCTGATCTACGGGCGCAACCGGAACTGGCGCCGCGAGCGCCGGCGCAACCAGGTGCTCGGCACCCTGAGTTACTTCAAGGGCAGCAGCTTCGGCGATCACAACCTGAAGATCGGCGGCGAGGTCTTCCAGGAAACCGTCACCGACATCTACATCGACGGCTACCAGGAAGACATCCTGCACGTGATGCAGAACGGCGCGCCGCTCGACATCATCCTGTTCCAGGCGCCGAACACGTCACAGAACGGTCTCTGGACCTACGGCACTTTCCTCAACGACACCTGGCGCGTCAACAATCGCCTGACCGCCAACCTGGGCGTGCGATTCGATCGCTACCGCGCCTACCTTCCCGAGCAGGTGCACGACGCCGGTACCTTCAACCCCGCGCCCATCTCGTTCGCCGCGAACGACAACGTGGTCGACTTCAACCTGTTCGCGCCGCGACTGGGCGTCACCTACGACCTGCGCGGCAACGGCAAGACCGTGGTCAAGTTCAACTACGGGACCTACTGGTGGAATCCCGGCGCCGACTTCCTGTTCAACGTCAACGAGAACTCGAACGCCTGGTGGCGCCGGTATCGGTGGACCGACCGGAACGGCGATGCACGCTGGAATCCCGGCGAGGAAGGCACCCTGGTCTCGAGCCGCGGCGGCGTGGCGCTCGAGTCGCTGGATCCGGACCTGGAGAACACCCGGACCAACGAGATCGCCACCTTCCTCGAACACGAACTGATGCCGAGCTTCGGCGTGCGTATGGGCTACGTCTGGCGCGGGCAGCGCAACCAGTTCGCCCGCATCAACGCCGCCCAGCCCTACGAGGCGTTCACCGTCCCGGTGTCCGTGCGCGATCCTGGTCCGGACGGCGTCAACGGGACCGGCGACGACGGAACGCCGCTGACGGCGTATGACCTGGCGCCGGAGTACCGCGGCCTCACACCGGTCAACCTCACGACCAACGTGCGGAACGGCGACGCCGACTTCCACACCTTCGAGATCACCGGCACCAAGCGCATGAGCAACCGCTGGAGCCTGCTGGCGTCCTACGGCTACACCAAGAGCTTCGACAACGGCAACACCGCCTATCAGGGCAACACCGTGCGGCAGAACGCGCTGCCGGCCACGCCGAATGACGAGATCAATAGCGATAACGGCAAGTACGAGTATGTGCGGCAGAACGTGAAGCTGTCGGGCACGTGGAACACGCCCTTCTGGGATATCTCGATCTCGCCGATGCTGCGCTATCAGCAGGGCTTCCCGTGGGGGCGGACGTTCGCGGCGAACCTGAGCTACGGCAGCGTGCGCTTCCTCGCCGAGCCCCTCGGCACGCAGCGGCAAGACGCCATCTACATCACCGACCTGCGGGTGGAAAAGACGTTCCGGCTGCCGAACCGCAGGGACATCTCAGGCTTCTTCGACCTCTACAACATGTTCAACGCCAATCCCGCGCAGAACCTGCAGTGGAGTTCGGGCACCGCCTACAATCGCCCGCTCAGCGTCGTGCCGCCGCGCTTGGCAAGGATTGGCCTGAAGGTGAACTTCTAGGAATCAGGAATTACGAGTCAGGAACTGCGCGAGGGGCCGGGAGCTGAAACTCCTGGCCCCAAGCCCCAAGCCCCAAGACCCCAAGCCCCAAGCCCCTAGAACCTCGACGCCCTCACCCAGTGATCGGCGCGGGCCCAGCTCGCGGCGAAGTCCTTGTCGACCTCGGGATCGGACTTGCCCTGACCCTTCAGCGCCTGCTGCAGGCCGAGCAGCGACCAGCCGTTGTGCGGGTGCTCCTTCAGGTCGTCGCGATAGACCTGTCTCGGCGTCGGCGAAGCGCTTGGCCTCGAGCAGCGCGGCGCCCAGCCAGTGGCGCGCCGGGAAGGGCAGCGGCTCCGGCTCGTCGTACTCCAGCTCGTCGTCCAGCTGGCACGGCGCGCTCGAACGCGGCGATCGCGCCGGGCAGGTCCTTGCTCGGTGCGCAGGATCTCGCCTTCGAGGATGTCGGCCAGCAGCGCCGAGCAGGCGCTTGGCCGAGTGCTGCCGGAACTCCTGCTTCGAGGTGTCGGCGGTCTTCTTCACCCGGCCCAGATAGAGCCTTGGCGAAGTCGACGTCGCCCAGCTTGAGCCTGCGCGTAGCCCTGCGCGAAGTCCCACGCGCCGGCGGGAATCTCGCGTTCGGGTCGCTTGGTGACCTCGATCACCTCGTCGAAGCGGCCGAAGCGAATCAGCGTCAGCACCTGGTACATCGTGTCGCTGGTGCGCTTCGTGTAGTCCTTGCCGGCCTGCATCGCGATGGCGCCCTGGCCGTCCATCGACGCGGCGTAGAGCAGCATGTGCAGGTTGTGGTCGGGATAGATGGCGAAGCCCTTCGCCGATGTCGGCCTTCAGGTCCGAGTGCCACGCCTCGAGGTTCGCGCGCACCGAGTCGGCCCAGCGGCCCACTTCGTTCCACGTGTGCGACGGCATGTGGTTGATGTGGCTGGCGCCCGGGATGGTCTTGCCGAGGAACTCGGCGCAGGCCACCGCCAGCTCCGGCTTGACCGTCGACTCGGTGGCGTGCACGTAGAGGTGGCAGGCGCCAGGATGCTTGCTTGTCCTTGGCCAGCACCGACTCGAGCACGCCGTGCAGCCGCTTGATGTTCGGCGCGTTGACGTCGCGCGTGCCGCGCCGCGGCTCGAGCAGGAACAGCGCGTCGCCGTAGAGCGTGATCGCGTCGAGGTCGTTCGGGTACTGCTCGGCCAGCTTGCGCATCGACGTCGGCGTAGGCCTCGTCCTGCTGCCGCGCGCGTCTTGACGTCGAACTTCTCGACGTAGCGCACCGCCAGCGCGTCGATGAAGCGCGTTCGATCGGCGTAGGCCTTGGCTCTTCAGGCTGATCGCCTTCTGCATGGCGCGTAGTAGGCGAAGGGCGACTGCTCGGCCGACATCGGGCCGTTCAGGTACGAGCCCCACGCCCAGCGCTTCGCCCCAGTAGCAGATGGCGCAGTTCGGGATCGCGCTTCCACGCCTCGCGGAACGAGCGCACGGCGTCGAGGCGCGCGAACGCGTACATCATCTGGAAGCCCTGGTCGAAGAACTTCTGGGCTTCCGGGTTCTTGGAGGAGATGGGGCGGTGTGAAGGGGCCGAGGCCGGTGGTGAAGAGCGAGATGGGGTCGGCGACGTACTTGGGGAGCGGGCCGGGATCTGGAGCCGCCACTTGCTGGGCGGCCAGGCCGGTTGCCAGGAGGACGCAACAACACAGAGCGAGAACAGCGCGACGGACCTGAATGCTCACGGCGTATGCTAACACTAGACTGTCGCGATGCCGGGTCACGCCTTCGAACCGATTGCCCTGCCCCTCGCGCCCGGGCTTTACCGTACCGCGCGGCGGTTGACGCGACGCACCGACGAAGCGCTCCAGGTCACCCGCGAAACCGTGCTGCGGGCCGCCCGCTCCTTCGACCACACCATCCCCCCGGCTGGCACCAGGGCCTGGCTGTTCGGCCTGCTCTGGGAGACCCTCACCGAGCTGGCGGCCCGCGAGCCGCGGGACGAGCGTGTGCCCGCCACCCCGGCGCTCGAGCGCATGCTCGCCGCGGTAATGGAGGGCGCGGAAGCCGACTTCGATCGGGTGCTGCTGTCGCGCCTCGACGCCTCGCCCGACGTGGACGTCGCCCTTCGCCAACTCGCCGATCGCGATCGCTTCGCGCTGCTGATCGTCGACATCGAAGAGCTGAGCTATGAGGAGGCCGCCGGCGCCCTGTCGTGCTCGGTGGACGAACTCGCCCTCGGCCTGCTCGGGGCGCGCGCCGGGCTGTTCTCGGCGCTGTTCGAGTACGCCCACCGCACCAGCGACGTGAGGACGCCCTCCTCGTGACCATCGATCCGCACTCGCCGTTGCGGCTGCAGGAGGCACTCGATGGCCGGCTGACTGCGGCCGATCGCCTCGCCGTCGGCGAGCACCTGGTTGGTTGCGAGCCGTGCCGGCGGACGCTGCACGCCTTGCGCTGGACCAAGGTACGGATGGCGGGAGCGGGAGCCGCACTGCCCATACCGGGCCGTCTCGAGACGGAATTGCGAGAGGCGCTGGCCCAGCAGATGGCAGCACCGGTCCAGACGAAGCCGCGGCTGGTCGCGACCGAAAGCCGTCAGTCGCGCGCGTTCTGGCAGCGGTGCCTCGAGTGGTGGAGCAAGCCGCGGTAGGGCAGCCGCTCCACCACTCGAGACGATTCGAACGGCGGTCTCAGCCTCAGCTCACTCGAGGGGTCAGGCCTTGTCGACCGTCACCGAGTTGATGACGATCTCCTTCACCGGGCGATCCTGCGGTCCGGTCTGCGTCTTCCCGATTTTCTGGATGACGTCGAGACCCTCCACCACTTCACCGAAGATCGCGTGCTTGTTGTCGAGCCACGGCGTCGGCGCCAGGGTGATGAAGAACTGTGAGCCGTTGGTGTTGGGACCGGAATTCGCCATCGACAGCAGGCCGCCCTTGCTGTGGTTGAGGCCGGCGCCGAACTCGTCGGCGAAGCGGTAGCCGGGGCCGCCGCGGCCGGAACCCTCGGGGCAGCCGCCCTGAATCATGAAGCCGTCGATGACCCGGTGGAAGATGAGGCCGTCGTAGAACGGGCGGGTGGCCGGCTTGCCGGTCTTGGGGTCGGTCCATTCGACCGCGCCGGTGGCGAGGCCGACGAAATTGGCGACCGTCTTGGGGGCCTTGTCGTCGAACAGGCGAACCTTGAACGTGCCCTCGGACGTATTGAAGGTGGCGTGCATCATCCCGTGATCTTAGGTCGGCGCCAGATGCCATGGCACGGGAAAAATGCGCCGTCGTGAACCGCTAGAATGGCGGCATCATGCGCATGCCTCAGGTGGTGCTCGCTCTGGCCGTTCTGGTGACCGCGACCTTGGTTGCGCAGCAGCCCGCTCCCGGCCTGGTCGCCACCACGGAGTCGACGCGGAACGGGGTCGCCGAGGTGAAAGGGCAGGTCACCATCCAGGTCAAGGGCGCGCCGATCGCCAAGCGCTTCGTGCTGCGCCATCCCGCCGACGCCGCGCGCTGGAACGGATCGCTCGTCATCGGTGCGCACGGCGGGTCCGGCGGCAACAACTTCGACCCCACGGGCAAGGTCATCGGCACCGACGAAACCGCGCTGGACGATGTGATTGGCCTCCACTCGGTGGCGTCCGGCTTTGCCTACGCCAGCATGGATCGCGACGGCGCGGTCAGCGCGCGCGAGGGGTTGGCGCTGACCAATCAGTTCGCCGCCATCGCGAGCGCCTTGGTGGCCAGCCGCCTCGGCGCGCCGGCGCGGATGTACCTGGTTGGTCTGTCGATGGGCGGCGGCATCACGCGCGCGGCGGCCGAAGACCCGGCCCGGACCTACGTGGGCACGCTCATCATCGCCGGCGCTGCCGGTGACCTCGCCACGCGGACGGCGCGTCAGGCCCAACTCGCCGCGCTGTGGCCGGGCGTCGATCCAAAGCGGAATCCCGGGCTGGCGCC
Source organism: uncultured Acidobacteriota bacterium (assembly GCA_963721715.1). Lineage (GTDB taxonomy): Bacteria > Acidobacteriota > Vicinamibacteria > Vicinamibacterales > UBA2999 > VFZN01. Next base: position 288,092 of record CAVRKI010000003.1, read on the forward strand.
GACCGACCCGAAGGTGACGGCATTCGCCAAGGCCATCGGCACGCCGGTCGCCGCCCGCCGGTTGTGGCCCTATACGGCCACCAACGCCGTCAACGCCGCGTCACGTCCGCCGCAGCCACCGGGAGAGGACTCCACCGGCCGTCTGATGGTGCCGACGATCGAAGTCGTCGGCACATGGGACGATTTCGTCCTCAGGGAACTGCTCGCCTATCAGCGGCGCGTCGAACCGAAATCGAACCACCGGCTCTATCAGGTGGACGGCGTGTGGCACATGTCCGGCGATGACGATGGCGTGCAGTCGTTCATGTTCATCGCGACGCGGATGGGGTTGGACCCCGACGTGCCGAAAGCGATGGGCGAAGGCCCGTCTTACCTGCCCACGGTGCGCGACGCGTTCGATTCCCTGGTGCGCTGGGTCGAACGGGGAGAGGCGCCGCCCCCCAGCCAGACGGTGAAGCCTGGGGGGAAACCCATGTAAGTTCACGGGTCTTTACTCCCCAAACGTGATTCCCTGCGCCAGCGGCAGGTCGGTCGACCAGTTGACGGTGTTGGTCTGCCGGCGCATGTAGACCTTCCAGGCGTCGGAGCCCGACTCGCGGCCGCCGCCGGTTTCCTTCTCGCCGCCGAACGCGCCGCCGATCTCGGCGCCCGACGTGCCGATGTTGACGTTGGCGATGCCGCAGTCCGACCCGCGCGCGCGAGAGGAACTCCTCGGCCGTCGCGCATGCTCTCGGTGAAGATCGCGCTCGACAGCCCCTGCGGCACGTCGTTGTGCAGCGCGAGCGCCTCGTCGAAGCGGTCGTACTCGAGGACGTAGAGGATCGGCGCGAAGGTCTCCTGCCTGCACGACCGTCGGTCTGCGCCGGCATGCGGACGATGGTGGGCTCCACGAACTGCGGGCCGATGTCGGGGCGGCGGCGCGCCGCCGCAGAGCACCTCGCCGCCCTCGGCCACGGCCTGCGCCAGGGCCGCCTGACATCTCGATCGACGGCTTGCGGTCGTGACGAGCGGCCCCATCAGCGTGCCCGGCGTCGAGCGGATCGCCGATGCGCACCTGCCCGTAGGCCTTCACCAGCCGCTCGATCAGCGCGCCGGCGATCGCCCGTGTGCACGATGATGCGGCGCGTGGAGGTGCAGCGCTGGCCCGCGGTGCCGACCGCGCCGAACAGGATCGCGCGCACCGCCATCTCGAGGTTCGCGTCCTCGGCGACGACGATGGCGTTGTTGCCGCCGAGCTCGAGGATCGTCCGGCCGAAGCGCCCGGCCACGGTCTGCGCCACGTGCCGGCCGATCGGCCGTCGAGCCGGTGAACGAGATCAGCGGCAGCCGCGCGTCGTGCAGCATGGCCTCGCCGATGGTGCGGCCCGGAGCCGACGGCCAGGGTGAAGATGCCGGTCAGGCCGTGATCGGCCATCACGCGGTTGGCGATGTGCTGCACGGCGACGCGCGCGTGAGCGGCGTCGGGCTCGGCCGGCTTCCAGATCACCGTGTCGCCGCAGACCGCCGCGAGCGCGGTGTTCCACGACCACACCGCCACGGGGAAGTTGAACGCCGTGATGACGCCGACGACGCCGAGCGGGTGCCACTGTTCCATCATCCGGTGCGCCGGGCCGCTCGGAGGCCATCGTCAGGCCGTAGAGCTGCCGCGAGAGCCCGATGGCGAAGTCGCAGATGTCGATCATCTCCTGCACTTCGCCGTGGCCCTCGGCGCGGATCTTGCCCATCTCGAGCGCGACCAGGTCGCCGAGCGGCTCCTTCATCTCGCGCAGCGCGTTGCCCGAGGTCGCGCACGATCTCGCCGCGCTTCGGCGCCGGGACCTCGCGCCACGTGCGGAACGCGTCGGTGGCGGCGGCCGCCACGCGCTCGTAGGCGGCGGGGCTGGCCAGCATGACGGTCGCAATCGGCTCGCCGGTGGTGGGGTTGAACGAGGTGAGCTTGTGGCCGTCGGGCTCGCTGATCCAGCCGTCGGGACCGGTGCAGGCGCCGGGGTTCAGGGCGCTCAGCGCCAGTGTGTCGAGCAGGGCGGCGTGCGGGGTGGGCATCCCTCTATTCTGCCCGACGTCAGGTCGGCGCGAGCACCCCTGCCCGACTTCAGAATAAACTCTGTCGATGCACAGGATCGGCACAGCTGCCCTTGCGGCGGTCCTCGGTTTCAGTCTCTTGCCTGCCCCGGCCTCCGCTCACGAACAGCCAGCGGTCGTCGCCGAACCCACACGGGCCGCGCAGATTGCCGCGCAGCAGGCGGACAAGGCGAAGAATCTTCACCCGCCCGTCCCGAGCCGCGCCGAGGCGCTGGTCAAGAAGGTCGAGGAGCAGTTCATCTCCGGCAGTCTCAACTGGCACCCGTTCTTCGAGAACGCTTATGCCGGCGGCGGCTTCACGCTAGGGGCGGGCTACGCGAAGTTCGTCAGCCCCTACAACACCGTGGACCTCCGCGGCAGCATCACCTTCAGCGGCTACAAGCGGATCGAGGCGGAGTATCGCGCGCCGCGCATGTTCAATCGCCGCGGCGTGTTGTCGGTGCTCGGCGGCTGGCGCGAGGCCACCGACGTCGGGTTCTACGGCATCGGCACGCCGAACACGTCGGTGGACGATCGCGCGAACTACAGCTTCCGCCAGCCCTATCTGTCGGCCGTCCTCGAAGTGAAGCCCACGCGCCGTCTGCTGATCGTGGGCGGCGGTCTCGAGTACTCGCAGTGGGAACAGCGGTCGGGCCAGGGCTCGGCGCCGTCGGTCGAGGAGGTGTACACGCCGGAGACCTTGCCGGGTCTGGGCGCCAAACCGACCTACCTGCAGCCACACGCCACCGTCGCCTTCGACTGGCGTCCGGCCGCCGGCTACGCGCGGCGCGGGGGCTACTACGGCGCCACGATGCGGAGCTACGTGGACCAGGACGGCCCCTACAGCTTCCGGCAGGTCGATTACGAAGTCATCCAGCACCTGCCGATTCTGAGAGACGCGTGGGTGCTGTCGCTGCGCGGCCGAGCCCAGACTACCTACACGGATGATGACGAAGTGGTGCCGTTCTTCATGTTGCCGGCGCTCGGCAGCGGATCGACGCTGCGTGGCTTCTCGAGCTGGCGCTTCAGGGACCGCAACAGCCTGCTGCTGTCCGCGGAGTGGCGGGTGCTGGTCAACGGGTTCGTCGATACGGCGATCTTCTACGACGCGGGCAAGGTCGAAGCCCGGCGTGGCGATCTCAACCTGGATGGGCTGAAGAGCAACTACGGGATCGGGTTCCGCATCCACGGACCGTTCGTGACGCCGGTCCGCATCGAGTTGGCGCGCAGCAACGAAGGGATCGCCATCGTGTTTGGCGCATCCGCGGCGTTCTAGGACGACACCCATGACACTACAACCCATGCAACGCTGGTCGTGGCTGCGGGCCGCGGGTGCCGGACTGGCCGTGGCGGCCGGCCTGCTGATTGCCCAGGTCGACGGCGCCCAACCGCGATTCTTCGCCGACGACCCCCTGCAGCGCGAGCCGGAGACCCAGGACGCGTCAGGGGCGCAGCCGTGGGACATCGATCTGTTCTACGACCTCGCCTACAACCTGTTCGTCACCCCGCGCAAGGTGCCCGCGGGCATTCGCGCGCAGAACATCAACACGGTTGACGAAGTGCCCGATTCGAGCTGGTTCACCAATCGCATCGGTACCCGGACGCTGACCAACGACGAGCTGATCAAGGGGCCGAACAGCAGTCAGCCGCCGGATCCGTCGTCGTGGACGATCATCCGCGAGAAGACCGCGGGGTTCGCCGCGGGTTTCACCGCGAAAGACGCTTCTGGCGACACGTGGTTCGTGTCGTTCGACTCACCGGCCAATCCCGACGGCGCGACCGGCGCGATTGTGGTGGCCACCAAGCTGTTCTGGGCGCTCGGCTACAACCAGGTCGAGAACTTCCTCTCGGAACTGGATCCCGCGGACATCCGGATCGACCCGGCCGCGAGCGTCAAGCGCCCCTCGGGCGCCCGCACGCCGATGACGAACGACGACGTCCAGGCCCAGCTGGAGCGCGCCTTGAAGCGCCCCGATGGCTCCTACCGGGTCAATGCCGGGCGGCTGCTCCCCGGCAAGGTGCTCGGCGGCTTCCACTACGAAGACACCCGCTCGGACGATCCGAACGACATCGTGCCGCATCAGCACCGCCGCGAGCTGCGGGCGCTGCGGGTCTTCGGCGCCTGGACCAACCTCACCGACATGAAGGCGGGGAACACGCTCGACACCGTGGTGACCGAAGGGCCGCGCGGCGTGGTCCGGCACTACCTGCAGGACGTCGGCTCGACGTTCGGCGTCGGCGCCAACGGGCCGCACGACTGGCACGAGGGGTGGGAGTTCGTCTGGCAGGCGCCACCGGCGATGAAACGCCTGCTGACGTTCGGGTTCGCGTTCGGCCCGTGGCAGTTCGCGCCCTACGAGCGCAATGCCAGCATCGGCCGCTTCGAGGGTGACGACTTCGATCCGCTGACGTGGAAGCCGCGTGCGGCCACCACCGCCTATTTCGAGATGCGCGATGACGATGCGTTCTGGGCGGCCCGGCGGGTGATGGCGTTCTCGGACGAGGCGATCAAGACCATTGTCGGCACCGGGCGCTTCAGCGATCCACGCGCGGCGTCGCTGTTGGCGGAGGTGCTGATCAAGCGCCGCGATCGGATCGGCGCCGCCTACCTGCCGCGCATCAACCCCATCGTCGAGCCGGCGCTGGACGCGTCGGGGGCGCTGACCTTCGCCAACGTGGCCGTGGACCACAGGCTGGCGACGGCGCCTCGCCGCTATACTGCGGTGTGGTCTGCTTTCGACAACGCCACCGACGCGGTCACGCGCATCGGCGACACCTCCGCCGAGACGACCCGCATCGCGGCCCCGGCGGGTCTGCCCTCGGCGCCGGGCGGCTACGTGCGCGTCGAGCTGTCCGCGGATCATCCGGAGCATCCGTCGTGGGCCCGTCCCGTCCACATCTACTTCCGGCGCGGCGGCTCGGGCTGGTCTCTGGTCGGCCTGGAGCGGGTGCCCGGACAGCCGTGATGAAAGGCGCGCGTTGATGACGACCGCCGACCTCGCCGCGCTGGTCCGCGGCCAGCACGCGGATCCTTTCGCGGTGCTGGGACCGCACGAGCGCGGGGACGATCTCGTGGTGCGCGCGTTCTGGCCGGGCGCGGCGGCGATCGACCTGGTGACGCCGAGCGGCGAGCTCCGTGCGCCGATGAATCGCGTGCACGAGGCCGGGCTGTTCGAGGTCACGCTGCCGAAGAGCACGCGCGAGGACATCGACTACCGCCTGCGTATCGCCGAGGGCGGCGGCCGCACGCTGACCCTCGACGATCCCTATCGCTACGGGCCGGTGCTGACGGCCTACGACCTGCATCTGTTCGGCGAGGGCACCCACGTCCGCGGCTTCGACAAGCTCGGGGCACGCCCCATCACGCACGGCATCCGCGACGGCGTGCACTTCGCCGTGTGGGCGCCGAGCGCCCGCCGCGTCTCGGTGGTCGGCGACTTCAACGGGTGGGATGGCCGCGTGCACCCGATGCGCGCGCGCACCAGCGGCTACTGGGAGATCTTCATTCCCGATCTGCGCGTCGGCGAGCGCTACAAGTTCGAGGTGCTGGGCGCCGACGGGCGAGCCGTGCTGAAGGCCGATCCGAACGGCCGCTACTTCGAGAAGCCGCCGCTGACCGCGTCCATCGTCTGGAACAGCGACGGCTACGCGTGGGGCGACGAGGCGTGGATGGCGGCGCGCGCCGGCGCAGAACCGGTGGCTGAAGCGGCCGATGTCGATCTACGAGGTGCACCTCGGCAGCTGGCGGCGCTCGCCGGAAGGGCGGCTGCTCACCTATCGCGAGATGGCCGCCGAGCTCGTGCCCTACGTGAAGGAGATGGGCTTCACGCACATCGAGCTGCTGCCGGTGATGGAGCATCCGTTCACCGGCTCGTGGGGCTATCAGGTGATCGGCTTCTTCGCGCCGACCAGCCGCTTCGGTCCGCCGGAGGATTTCAAGGCGTTCGTCGATGCCTGCCATCAGGCCGGCATCGGCGTGATCCTCGACTGGGTGCCCGGGCCACTTCCCGAAGGATCAGCACGGTCTGGCGCGCTTCGACGGCACCGCCGCCTACGAGCACGCGGATCCGCGCCAGGGCGAGCACCAGGACTGGGGCACGCTGGTCTTCAACTACGGCCGGCACGAGGTGCGCTCGTTCCTGCTCTCGAACGCGCTCTACTGGATCGAGCAGTTCCACATCGACGGCCTGCGGGTCGACGCGGTGGCGTCGATGCTCTACCTCGACTACTCGCGCCAGGCCGGGCAGTGGGTGCCGAACCAGTACGGCGGGCGCGAGAACCTCGAGGCGATCGAGTTCCTGAAGCAGCTGAACGTGCTGCTCGGCGCGGAGTGCCCCGGCGTGGCGGTGTTCGCCGAGGAGTCCACGTCGTGGCCGGGCGTGACGCGGCCCGTGCACCTCGGCGGCCTCGGGTTCACCTACAAGTGGAACATGGGCTGGATGCACGACATGCTCGACTACACGAGCGAGGATCCGATCCATCGCAAGTGGCATCACAACAAGATCACGTTCTCGCTGATGTACGCCTACAGCGAGCAGTTCGTGCTGCCGTTCTCGCACGACGAAGTGGTGCACGGCAAGCGGTCGATGATCGGCAAGATGCCGGGCGACATCTGGCAGCGCCACGCGACGCTGCGCGCGCTGTACGGCTACATGGCCGTGCATCCCGGCAAGAAGCTGCTGTTCATGGGCGGCGAGATCGGGCAGTGGCGCGAGTGGAATCACGACGGCGAGCTGGACTGGTTCGTGCTCGGCGATTCGGCGCACGCCGGGCTGCAGCGCTGGGTGCGCGATCTCAACCGGTGTTACGCCGCCGAGCCGGCGCTGTGGCAGGACGATCACGACCCGCGCGGCTTCCAGTGGGTCGATTGCACGGATGTCGAGCAGAGCGTCGTCTCGCTGCTGCGGCGCGGCGACGACTCCGACGACACGGTGGTCGCGGTCGTCAGCTTCACGCCGGTGCCGCGATCCGGCTACCGCATCGGCGTTCCTCGCGGCCGGCACCTATCGCGAACTGCTCAACAGCGACGCCGCGGCGTATGGCGGCAGCAACGTCGGCAACCAGGGGCTCGTGCACACCGAGCCGGTTCCCGCGCATGGCTTCGAGCAGTCGCTCAACCTGATGGTGCCGCCGCTCGGGTTCCTCCTCCTCAAGCCGGACGTGCCGCCGGCAGGAGAGCCCCTCCCCGGGCAACAGACCGCGCCCGCGCTCGAAGCGAAGCCGACGGTTGCCGCCCCGAAGCCCCAAGCCTAGAGCCTAGAACCTGCAGCCCGATCCGGCATGCCTCCTGCAGTGTTCGGCTGCAGCATGCCCTTTCCACGCGGATCCGTTCCGGTTCCGGACAACGTTGTTCGGCTGCGGCCACTGCGTGGGACGAACGGTGGGACGAGTGACTCTTCTCTTGATCGAAGTCGTCCGGATGCTGATAGTCGGACCATGCGCATGGACCGCCACGCTCACATCCGGCCCCTCACCATCTTCGGCGTCGCCACCGCGCTGACGTTCTTCTCCTCGTTCCAGGCCTTCTACTTCGTCTCCACCTTCACCGAGCGGCCGGCGCCGTTCTCGCTGCTGTTCTTCCTGAACCTCGGGTACTGGTACTCGTGGGCGTGCATCGCGCCCGTCATCCTGTGGGTCTCGCGACGCTTCCCGCTCGACAAGCAGCACTGGCACTTCTCGCTGCCGGTCCACGTTGTCGGCGTCTTCGCGGCGACGACGCTGCACATCGCGATGGCGGTGACCTCGCGGATGCTGATCACGCGGATGCTCGGCGACAGCGACTGGGCGCTCGGCGATTCCACCGGGCCGTGGCGTCTCGAAGCGCAGAAGATGTTCTTCCTGAATTTCGACTGGGAGATGATGACCTACTGGGCCATCGTCGGCCTCAGCCACGCGCTTGGCTATCACCGCGAGGCGCAGGCACGCGCGCTCAGCGCCAGCCAGCTCGAGACGCGGCTGGTCGAGGCACAGTTGCAGTCGCTGCAGCGCCAGCTGCAGCCGCACTTCCTGTTCAACACCTTGAACACGATCTCGGCGCTGATGCACCGGGACGTCGAGGCCGCCGACATGATGATCGCGCGGCTGAGCGATCTGCTCCGCATCTCGCTGCAGATGGTCGGCGTGCAGGAGATCTCGCTCAAGGAAGAGCTGGATTTCCTGTCCAAGTATCTGGAGATCGAACAAACACGCTTCCGGGACCGTCTCACCGTGGTGTTCGATGTGCAGCCGGAGGCCCTGGACGCGCTGGTGCCAAACCTGATCCTTCAGCCGCTCGTCGAAAACGCCATCAAGCATGGCATCGGGCCGCGGCCCTCGCCCGGCACGATCACCATCAGGGCGCGACTGGCGGGGAGCGAGCGTCTGGAACTGATCGTCCAGGACAACGGCGTCGGCATGTCGGCGGCACGGCTCTCCGACTTCAATCGGGGCGTGGGTCTCTCGAATACGCGAGCGCGGCTGGAGCATCTCTACGGGGCGCTCCACCGCTTTGAATTCCGGCAGCCCCCCGAAGGCGGCCTGCAGGTGCTGATCGCGGTGCCACTGGAAGCGGTGGCCGAGGAAGTCATCGGGGTGCGGGCCGTGGAGGGCGCTGCATGAACAAGATCCGAACAATGGTGGTGGACGACGAGCCCATGGCGCGCGAGCGGCTGGTGGGGCTGCTCGGCCAGGAGAAGGACATCGAGCTCATCGGCGAGTGCGCCGACGGGTCGCAGGCGATATCGGCCATCCAGCAGCAGCAGCCGGACCTGGTGTTCCTGGACGTGCAGATGCCGGCCTGCGACGGGTTCCGCGTGATCGAGAACGTCGGGCCCGGACCGCATGCCGGCGGTGGTGTTCGTCACCGCCTACGACGAATACGCGCTCAAGGCGTTCGAGGTGCACGCCATCGACTACCTGCTGAAGCCGTTCGGGCGCGATCGCTTCCAGCAGTCGCTGCAGCACGCGCGCGCGCACGTCGAGCGGCGGCGCGCCGGCGACCTCGGCCGCCGGCTGATGGCGCTGGTGCAGGACATCAAGCCGGAGCCGCAGCGGATGGACCGCCTGGTCGTGAAGTCGGGCGGCCGCGTGTTCTTCCTGCGCACGGACGACATCGACTGGGTGGAGGCGGCGGGCAACTACGTGCGGCTGCACCTGGCCACCGAGTCGCATCTCTTCCGCGAGACGATGAACAACATGGAGGCGCGGCTCGACGGCCAGCGCTTCGTGCGCATCCATCGCTCGCGGATCGTCAACTCCGATCGCATCAAGGAACTGCAGCCCTGGTTCAACGGCGAGTACGTGGTGGTGCTGAACAACGGCACCCGCCTCACGCTGAGCCGCGGCTATCGGGAGCGGCTGCAGGATCGCCTGGGCAAGGGGTTCTAGGGGGCGCGCCGCTTCGGCGCCTGGCGGAGCTCCGAAGGCGCGGCTTCGCCGCGTGCTGCGGCGCTGCGCGCCGTAGGGACGGCGGACGTGTCCGCACGAGCGAAGCGAGGCCTACCGGCGAAGCCGGCCCTGAATCCTACCGAGCGAAGCGAGGCCCTCATGTCCGAGCACCACGACGAGAAAGAGCTGGCGGCGTTCATTCGGGCGGGGTCGGAGCGACGTCACGATCAGGCGTTCGGCGACTACTTCAAGGGCCGCAACGCGTCGTGCGCGCTCGGTGCCGCGTACGAAGGCATGTATCGCCTGCCCGACAATGCGGACGGCACCCGCCCGACCAAGGATTTGGAGTGGTTCTTCGATTGCCTGGAGGGCTCGGTGCGGCGATGCCCGGCTGAGGGCTGCAGGAAGACGCTGACCCTCGCCTCGATCCTGGTCCACCTGAACGACGAGCACCGCTGGACGCGCGAAGACATCGCGTCGTGGCTGGAGAAGAACGGAGGGTAGGTAGGCGCGCCTTCGGCGCGTAGGGAGAGAGGCACGGCTTCGCCGCGTTCGCGCCGTAGGAACGGGCGAACACTACCGAGCGTAGCGAGGCCCACCGGCGCAGCCGGCCCTGTTCCCTACCGAGCGTGAGCGAGGCCAAACAGAAGCGGGACCGAGTTACCTCGATCCCGCCCGTGTCGCTCCCCTTCTTACGGCGTGGAGCGCCGCCAACGCGGCGAAAGCCGCGCCTCGAGCCGGACCCGGCCCGGCTCGCCTCCGTTACCAGTTCACCCGCAGGCCGAACCGGATGACGCGGGGCGACAGAATCTGGCTCACGTTGTTCGCGTTCGCGGCCGCCTGATTGCGGCGCTGCGCGAGGACCGTGTTGCCGTTCATCAGGTTGAAGATCTCCATCGCCGGAATCAAGCGAATCGCGCCGAACTGGAACGCGCGGTCGATCTTGACGTCGAGCTGCTGGAACGTGTCCAGTCGCACGTCACCAAGCGGATCCAGCAGCGTCTGAATCTGTCCCGCCGAATTGATGCGGTTCGGGCTCAGAATCGACTGCGGGAAGGGGTAGCCCTGACGCGCCTGGTAGCCGGCGCCGACGTTGATCTCCAGCGGCATCGTCACCGAGCCATTGAGCTTGAACAGCCACTTGGCGTTGGTGAACACCGAGTCCACGCCGCTGCCCGCGCTCTCCGGCGCGTACTGGTAGCCGTTCAACAGGTCGATGTTGGTCGGGTCCTCGTAGGCGTTGGCCGAGTCCCAGTTGTCGATGGCGTTGTTGTAGGCGTAGCTGCCGCTCATCGCCCACCGGTTCGCCATGCGCTTGCGCATCGTCAGCTCGAAGCCGTTGAAGTCACGCGAGCGGTCGGGGACGTTGGTGCGGACGAACGCCGACGGGATCGGGATATTCGGCTGGTAGTAGGTGACCTGCTCGCAGCGAGCCGTGGCCGGGCAGGTGGTGGGCGTGTAGTTGACAGGCACGTAGTTGGCGCTCGTCAGGCCCACGCGGTCCTGCCAGTTGAAGTTGTCGTACTTGCGCCAGATGTAGCTGGCGCCGACGGCGAGGCCGTTCATGATCTGGTGATCGACGCCGGCGATGAACTCGAAGGTGCGATCGTTCTCGATGTTCGGATCCACCGTGCCCGGCGACAGGAAGTTCGACGGGTTGGAAGGGTTGTACTCGTTGCTGCGGCTGAGCGGCTGCCCGGCGGCGTTCACCTCATTGGCCTGCACGAAGCCGTCGCCGTTGGTGTCGGACCAGGGATAGCGCACGAACACCGCACCGGTCGCCGCCAGCTCGCCCGACAGCTGTCCGGGCGCCATCTGGCCGAAGTAGGTGGCGAAGGAGCTGTTGACCACCGTGCGTCCCTCGCCGCTCAGGTCGTAGGTCATGCCCACGCGTGGCGACAGGTTCTTCCAGGTCACGTTGGCATCCGCACCGGGGAAGCTCACCGCCGGCAGGATGTTCGGCAGAATCGGATTGGCTGCCACGTCCGCCGCCAGCGCCTCATCGTCCTGGATGTCGAGCCGCAGGCCGAGGTTGAGGGTGAAGCGCTTCACCGTGTAGCTGTCCTGCGCGTAGAACGCCCAGGTGTCGAGGTGCGAGACCGAGTTGCCGTCGCGCCACAGGTCGACCGAGTTCGGCACGCCGTTGGTGAAGCGGGCGTAGGCGTTGCCGCCGCGGTGGTTCAGGCTGGTCGAGTGGGCACTGCGCCACCGCAGGCCGGCCTTGAACGCGTGGTCGCCGCCCAGCACGTTCGGCAGGAAGTAGTTCGAGGTGACGTCGAGGCTGTTGGTCGGGCGCGCGAACACCGAGGCCTGGAACGATCGCGAGTAGGCGCCGGTGGTCGTCTCGAAGGCCGGCTGCACGTCGGCCAGCGAGTCCTCGTGGAAGTCGAGCGCGAAGTTGTTGCCGAGGTGCGCCCACTGCACGTCGACCAGGAAGCGGTCGTTGAACACGTGCTGATCGCTCGCCTTCCACAGCGGCCCGGGACCAGAGATCCAGCCGAAGGCGCCGTAGTCGCTGCTGATCGCCTTCTGCCGATAGGTCGTCTCGATCGGCCGCGTGTCGGAGGCGTCGCGGGCATTGCGCACTTTCTCGGCCCAGGTGTTCTGGAACCCGAAGCGGTTGCCCTCGAACAGCGCCCAGGTCAGCTTCCAGTTGTAGTTGTTGAGGGTCGTGAGGTCGGTCTCGAGACAATCACGCAGCCCCTGGGTGTCGGTGGGCGGGCGTGGGACGGCAGGTCGAGGTGTTCTTGTAGAACCCGACGACGCCGACCTTGATGTCCTGCGTGCCGTAGCTGCCCCAGTACCAGGCCTTGCCGCGCATGATCGGGCCGCCGACTTCGAAGCCATAGTCCTGGATGTTCTGGATCGGCGAGCCCGAGCCCGCGCCCTGGGCGCGCAGTTCGTCGGTGATGTTGTCGGCCTGGAACGAATCGTCCGTGACGAGGAAGCGGCCCGAGCCCTTGAAGCGGTCCGTGCCTCCGCGCGTCACCAGGTTGATGCCGACACCGCCAGTCTGCTGCGACGCATCCGCGCCGCCGGTGGTCACCTGCATCTCCTCGAGCATGTCGAAGTCGTAGTAGATCGGCGAGGCGCCGGTCGCCGACATGTCGGTGATGTCGACGCCGTCAATCGACCACTTGTTGTTGCCGGTGCTGCGACGCCGCGCGAGATGTAGCCTGACTGCTGGCCCGACTGGCTGCCGCCGACGTTGGCGCGGTCCATGGTGATGCCGGGGGTCTTCTCGAGCATGACCCACGGGTCGCGCGCCGTCGGCAGGCCCTGCAGCGACTCGAGGTCGAACGACGTCTTGGTGCCCGTCGCCTTGGTGTCGATGAGGGGGCTCTCACCCGTGACCGTGACGGTCTCCTGCACCGACGACAGCTCGAGCTCGGCGTTGATCTGCGCCGCGAACCCGATGGTGATGCGCACATCGGTGCGCTGGATGGTCTTGAAACCGGGCAGCTCGAACGTCACCATGTAGGTGCCGATCGGCAACTCGGGGAGGCGATAGCTGCCGGTCTCCGACGTCGTGGCGACGCGCGGTTGCAGCAGCGCGGGGCCGGACGCCGTGACGGTGGCGCCTGGCAGCACCGCGCCCGACCCATCCGTCGCCTTGCCGAAAATCTCACCCGTCTGCTGCTGGGCGAACGCCGTGCCCATTGTCAGGGAAAGCAGCGCCGCCACGAACGCGGTTCTCAAAGTCATCCCATCCTCCTCAACCATCCGAAAGCGAGCCCGGTCAGTCACACCGCGCTCGACACTGAAAGACAGCAGTTCGTCCCACCCCAAGCACCATTTGTACCAGCGTTCAAATTCGCAAACTCTGCCATAACCAGCGGGATCCATCGACTTCGGAGCGTCTGTAGGACGGGTTTCCGACAATCTGGAGCGGCGCGATCCGGATTCCTGGCAAGGAGGGGTGGCCACCGGACAGCCAGGGATGAGCCGGGAAAAGGCCGAGGCGCCGATGGTTGTTGTCTGGTTACATCGAAAAAGCCGAATAATCGGCAGCGTTTTTTGTCATGGTGCAGACCACCGGCTCCTTGGCAGGATCAGGGTCCGATTCACAGAGTAGTGCCCCAATGCACGCATCCCCGGTCACCGAGGACCTCCGCGCCGCTCGGCCAGCCAATCTAGTGGTCTTTCTGGACGCGACCGCGCTCTGCCTTGGCCTCGCCCTGGCCCCTGGAGCGCCGCGGTTTGCCGGCGCCATCGCCGGCATCGTGGGGGCATCGTGGTCGGGGCTGCCATCGGGTCGGCCCTGGGCGTCAGTGGGCCCGCCGCTGGCCTGGCCGTCATCGTCCTCATCGCCATCAACACGCTGGGGTGGAGGGAGGCGTTCCTGCCGGCCGTCGTGATCGCGCGGCCTCGACACGCTGCACTGGGACAAGACGCCATGCGCCGCGTGCAGCGCGTTGCCCGCCGGGCGACCGCGTAACCACCGACCGGGAGAAGAGACACCGATGCGCACTCAGACCAAGGACATCCAGTCGAGCCTGACGCCGGAGCGAGCGTTTCAGATTCTCAAGGACGGCAACCTGCGGTTCATCAGCAACCTGCGCTACAACCGCAATCTGCTGCAGCAGGTGAACGAGACCTCTGACGGTCAGCACCCGTTCGCGATCGTGCTGAGCTGCATCGACTCCCGGACCTCGGCCGAACTCATCTTCGACCAGGGGCTCGGCGACATCTTCAGTGCGCGCGTGGCGGGGAACGTGCTGAACGAAGACGTGCTCGGCAGCATGGAGTTTGCCTGCCAGGTGGCCGGCGCCAAGCTGATTGTCGTCCTCGGGCACACGCGCTGCGGAGCGGTGAAGGGCGCGTGCAGTCACGTGCAGATGGGGCATCTCACCGGCCTGCTGAACAAGATCAGCCCGGCGGTCTACACCGTCGAGAAGGCCGGCAAGACCACGGCCGGCAGCGAGCAGTTCGTCGAAGCGGTCGCGGTTGAGAACACGCGGCAGCAGATGCACGCGATCCTCGATCGCAGCCCGATCATCGAGCACCTGTTCGACAAGGGCCAGGTGGGCATTGTCGGCGGGATGTACTCGGTGGAGACGGGCGAGGTCGAGTTCTTCGATCAGCAGTTCCACGCCAGCGCCAGCGCCGCCGATATCTCGGCGGCGGACCATCTCGCCATCGCGCGATAGCTTTCTCCTTGGAAGACGAACGGCCTCCGGTGGGCACGCATCCCACCGGAGGCCATCTTTTTTCTCCGCTGACCTTGGGCCGGAGCCCCCGATCGCAGAAGCTGCGACGTTTTCGAGGCTATCGTGCCAGGCCCCGAGGTCCTACCAGTTGAACTTCACGCCGAATTTCGCGATGCGCGGCGGGATGCACCGTCGTCGCCTTCTCGAAGGACGCGCCCGACCGCCAGTTGATGTTGATCGCGGTGTTGCTGTTGAGCGCGTTGTAGAGATCGAAGAACAGGCCCAGGCGAGCCCGATCCGCGAGCCGCAGCTGCTTCTCGACCCGGACGTCGAACAGCGCCACGTTGTCCTGACGGCGGGTGCCGAGCGGCTCGGCCAGAATCAGCTGGTTGCCGTAGTTCAGTTCGCCGGCACGGGTCTGGAAGAAGCGGCCGTAAGGCGCGCCGCTCTGCATCTTGAACACCGGCGTCACGCGCAGGCCCCAGCCGGCGTCCAGCGACGCGGTGACCTTCGCGTTCCAGTTCGTGAACTCGTTCAGCGTCCGCTCGTTCGGGTTGGTCGGATAGCTGCCGAAGAACGCGAACTGGCTGACCGCGGTGCCGATGCGGTTGTTGAAGTAGTTGTTCCCGAACTCCTCGGTCCAGGTGTAGGAGTAGGACGCCACCATCGACCAGCGGTTGCCGTAGCGCTTGTTGGCCGAGAACTCCAGCGTCTTGTAGGTGCCCTCGTAGTCAGGGATGTTGGTCGTCACCTGGCTCGAACCGCGGGACGTGGTGTCGAGGTTGAAGCCCTGGATCGCCGAGTCGTCGCCGTTGCCGTAGACGTTGTCCGGGCCCGGGTCGACGATGGTCACCGGCACGTTGAAGGCGTCGAACGGCGCGCAGTTCGTTGACCTGCTGCCAGCCGTCGTTGTCCTTCTTGTAGACGTAACCGATGCGGACGCCGAGATCGGAGAGCACGGCCCGCTCGACGAAGACCGACGTCTCGTCGGTGTACGAGTTGTTCAGGTCCGGGTCGACGCGGGCGTTGGCGACGCCGCCGAACCGCGTCTCCAGCACGCCCTGCTCACCGTCCTGGAACACGCGGTCGCCGTTCAGGTCGTTCCACGTGTAGTCCGAATACTGGTTGGCGGTGTTGGGGTTCACCGAGTCGGCGAGGTTGACGCCGGTGTTGAAGTAGAAGCGGCCCCAGTTGGCTTTGAGCACCGTCTTGCCGTCGCCGGCCAGGTCGTAAGTGGCGCCGAGGCGCGGCACGATGTGGTTGAAGGCGATGACTTCGGACACTTCACTGAAGGACAGGGGCGCGGGGACGAACCGCCCCGCCGCCAGCTGCTGCTCCGGCAGCCACACGCGGTAGCGGTCGAACCGCGCGCCGATGTTCAGCGTCAGCCGCTTGATCTGCCACGTGTCGGTGACGAAGAACGACGTGGAGGCCAGCGCGCTCCAGCTGTCCGCGTTGTTGCCGAGGCGGACCGACGCCGGGGTCGTCCCCGCCGGGCCGTTGCTGAGGTCGCCGTTGACGAAGTGGATCACGTTGTCGGCGTAGTACTGGTTCCACAGCGTCTCGCCCTTCTCGTCGAGGTACTCGCCACCGAACTTGAAGTTGTGCGAGCCGCCGAGGAAGGCGTCCTTGAAGTAGCTGAGGGCGCCGGTGTACTGGTTGCGCCGACGACGGAGCTCCCAGTCACGGCCGCCGCCCAGGATCTGGTTGGTGGTCAGCGACTCGTAGCGCGTGTCGGTGGTGTTGCTGTCCAGCCCGAAGTTGTAGCCGAACTGGCCGGCGCGGAACTCGGCGAACATGTTCTGGTTGATGGTGCCATTCCATTCACCCTTGTAGACCCAGCTCGGTGAATCCTGCAGGGTCGTGGAGTCGGAGCTGAGGTGGACCGGTGCCCCCAGCCGGTTGCTGCTGTCGGTGCGGAACGGCTGCTGCTTGGTGCCGTGCTGCAGGTAGCCGATGAACTTGTTGTTCTGGTTCATCTGATAGGTGGCCTTGCCGGTGTAGTTGAACAGCTTCGTGTCGAACGGCGTCCCGTCCTGGATGGTGCCCGAGGGAGGCGCGGCGACCGAGTTGCGCTGGTTCAGGTAGGCGAAGTACCCCCACACCTTGTCCTTGACGATCGGACCGCCGACGTCGAGGTTGAGGTTCTTGTAGGACGCGAGCCGATTGCCGTCGTCGTTGATGATCGCACCCGGCGCGGGGCGAATCTGGTCCGCATCCAGGTTGCTGGCCTGGATGTTCTCGGTCTCGAAGTCGTAGTAGAGGCTGACGCTCGGGCGTGTTGCTGCCGCCCTTGCTGACGAACTGCGTCAGCACGCCGGGATTCGGCATCTCCGCCGAGTTGCCGGCCGCGCCGATGAACACCTCTTCGAACGAGCCGTAGTCAAGGTAGAAGCCGGCCGCCGATGTGCCTTCCGTGGTGTTGATGCCTTCGACCAGTGGACGGTTCTGCCCCGAGTAGCCATACGAGAAGTAGGTCGTCTGCGTGCCCATCGTCGAGCCGCCGACATCGACGCGGTTCAGCGTCACCGACGGCGTGGTGGCCAGCAGCGACCACATGTCGCGCGCGTTCGGAATCGACGACAGCATCTGCTGGTCGTAGTTGGTCTGCACGCGCGTCGCCGAGGTGTCGATCACCGGCGACTGGCCGCTGACCGTGACCGTCTCCTGCAGCGTCGCGACGTTGAGGGCGACGTTGACCTGGGCATTGAAGCCGAGCGTGATCCGCACGCCGTCGCGCACGACGTTCTGGAAACCGGCGAGTTCATAGGACAGCCGGTATTCTCCGGGGGGCACCGCCGGGAAGCGATACAGCCCCGATTCATTCGTGACGGCCGTCAGCTGGCCGATCTGCGCCGGGCTGGTGGCGGTCACGGTGACGCCGGGAAGCACGCCGCCCTGGGCGTCCTTCACTTCGCCGCTGATGCTGCCGGTCGAGCTTGCGCCGCCGCCCTGGGCAAAGGCCGGTCGCGGTCGTGAGACCGATCACCGCCAGCAGCGCCCAGAGGACGTTGGTCCAACGCTTCATTCGGAAACCTCCTGAGAGAAATAACTGCCCGCGGTCCGTGTGTGGGCACGGTGGGCGGCGCGCCGCAACACGCGGCCGCGCAGGAGGGTGAGCAATTCCAGTGCCTCATGTGCCGCATGGCCGTCACCCGAACTCGTCCCCGCGCCCCGTGGGACGAGTGGCGAATCGGACGTGACGAACGGCACTCGTCCACGCACCGGGACCGCGAAGTGACGAATGGCGGCGCGAGCCGCGGGAGCGCACTTCAAGCGGGTGGAGTGGAATTCGTGAAACTGAATCGGCGCGCGGCCGATCATCGCATCGGGATGCGCTGGCTCACCGCTGCATCAGCACCGGCAGCGCCGTGACGAACGAGGCGATGAGCGCCACCAACGTCAGCCCGAGACAGACCACGGCCACGGCAAGGTGATCGACACGCTCGCGCTTGCTGGGGTCGAGCACGAGCGATGCCAGCCAGCCGCCGGCAAAGCCGCCCGCGTGCGCCCAGTTGTCGATGCCGGGAAAGATGAGGCCGAACACACCCATGAACAGCGCGTACTGCAGCCCCGCCTGGCCGACGTGGCTGTTGCCGGTGCGACGGCCGTAGTGAACCAGCGCGCCGAGCAGACCGAAGATGGGCGCCGAGGCCCCGACCGAGAACATGGCGCCGCCGATGATCGGCAGGTGGCCGAGGTAGAGGCCGGCAATCGAACTGACGGCGAACCCGGTCACGCCGGCCACCGTGTAGATGATCACCATGCGCCCGGCGCCGAAGAGATCGGCCACCGCCGGCGCGAGCTGGCGGATCCACATCACGTTGAAGACGACGTGCAGCACACCGGCGTGCAGCCAGCCCGCGGTGAGCACGGTCCACCAGCGGCCGAACTGAAACACCGGCACCGCGCCGCTGGCGCCCATCAGGAACAGCACCTCGGTGCTTGGCGACAGCATCGCCTGGATGCGCGCGCCGGACAGCAGCAGCGAGATGACGTAGAGCGTGATGGTGCCGCCGATGACGAACGGCACGAAGCCCAGATCCTGTCCAAGCCGCCGCAACGCGGGTCCATAACCCCACAGCCCTGGGTTCCGCCGCCCGCAGTTGTAGCAGGTCTCGTCGTTCACCCCCACCAGCACGCCGCACGACGTGCAGATGACGGACCCCTCGGTTTGCCGCTTGAACATGGGATCAACGGTACAGGGTGAGGCTCAAAAGTTCCAAGTTCAATAGTTCAAGAGTTCAAAGTTGAGTTCAGCAGTGTCCTCGTGAACTCTTGAACTTGTGAACTAACGGCTCTTGGCTCCCCCAAAGTGTTTCCGGTACCACGCGATCGAGCGCTCGAGCGCGTCGGTGATGTGGCGGGATTCGCGCAGGCCGTGACCCTCGCGCGGGTAGCGCAGCATCGTGGTCTCGACGCCGACGTCGTGCAGCGCGATGTAGAACTGCTCGGCTTCTTCGATCGGCACGTCGTTGTCGTTCTCGCCGTGCACGAACAGGACCGGCGTCTTCACCTTGTTGGCGTAGCGGATCGGCGACCGCTCCCACAGCATGTCGATGATCAGGCGCTCCTCCGCGTCGCCGCGGGCGCGCTCGTGCGGGAAGCCGCCGTACTCCACCGCCAGGTAGTCGTGGTAGTAGGCGAGGTAGTTCTGCGTGACCAGGTTCGAGATGCCCGCGCTCGGCACGGCCGCCTTGAAGCGAGGCGTCTGCGTGACGATCCAGTTGGTCAGCTGCCCGCCATAGCTGCCGCCTTCGATGCCCAGGCGGTTGGCGTCGAGCCAGGGATACTTCGCCAGCGCCGCGTCCACGCCAGCGAGCACGTCGCGGGCCTCGGCGCCGTTCTGGTCGCGGAAGATGGCGTCCGCGAACCTCTGCCCGTAGCCGGTCGAACCGCGGTAGTTGACCATCAGCGACGCCCAGCCGAGACCGGCATATACCTGCGCCTTGTGGTTGAAGGAAGGGCCCTGCTGCCCGTGTGGCCCGCCGTGGATCATCACGATCAGCGGCACCGTTCCCGGCTTCGTGGTGGCGGCGGTGACGGGACGCGTGAGGAACGCCTCCACCGTGAAGCCCTCGTTCGTGAAGCTGATGCGCCTCGACCGGGGCAATCTGACGGCTGTCGAGCAGCGCCTGGTTGAGCGCGGTCAACGGCGTGGCCCGCGCGGCCGCCGTGTCGCCCGGCGTCGCCTCGTCGATGACGAACAGCTCCGCGGGCGAGTCCGGCGAGGTGAAGGCATAGGCCAGCTTGCCCTTGACCACCGAGAACGCGCTCGACACTGCCGGGTTGATTGACGACCAGGGTCGGCGCGGCCGCCGGCAGCGGGGGAGTGGGAGCGGAGGTCTGCGCCGCGGCGGCGACCTCTCGAGCTGTGGTGCTGGCGGGCACCGGCAGCGACGCGAGCCGCACGTGGCCGCGTTCCTGCAGGGTGAAGTAGAGCTGCCGCCCGTCGGGGACCACTGCGGCGCCCCCTGACGGTTGTCGATCGACTGGCCCACTTCGATCTTGGCCGAGCCGTCCGCGCGCATCACCCACACGTGCGTGTCCTCCTTCGTCGTCTCGGACGAGGTGAGCTCGCGCGTCGTCCCGGAGAACGCGATCCGGGTGCCGTCCGGCGACCACACCGGCTCGTACTCGGCGCTCTTGGTGCTCGTCAGCCGCTTGACGATGCCGTCGCGCGCGGTCACCGTGAAGATGTCGTAGTTGAACACCTTGTCGGCGTTGGCCTCGCGGTTCGAGACGAACAGGATCTGATCGCCCTTCGGCGACCAGTTGATGGAGTGCTCGTAGTAGGGGCCGTTCGTGAGCTGGCGGGCGGTGCGCGTGGCCACGTCCACCACGAAGATGTGCAGGCGCTTGTTGTCGTTGAAGCGCGTCAGCCCTTCCGCGGCCGTGGGCTTGAACAGGTAGCGCGTGATCACCATCGGGTCGCCGTTGGCGTTGTCGGCTTCCGGTCCCTCGGTGGCGGACACGAAGGCGAGGGAGCGGCCATCCGGCGACCACGCCACGCGCTCGCCGGACGAAGGCAGCGGATGGTTGGTGCTGCCGATCGGCGCAATCAGCCGGGGCGCCTCACCGTGGCGGTCGGCGACGATCAGGCCGTTCCCCTCTTCGGTGCGGCCGAAGTACGCGATCCATTGGCCGTCGGGTGACCAGCGCGGCTCGGAGCCGTTCTCGAGCTGCACGGTGGCGCCGGAGGTCATGTCGCGCAGCCAGGTGCTGCTGGTCGGCCGGCCCGGCCGCTCGTTGGTCGAGACGGAATAGGCCAGGTCGGCGCCCGACGGCGAGAGCTGCACGTCGCCCACCGATTGCAGGCGCATGTAGTCCGCGATCTGCACCGGCGACTTCGACTGCGCGCCGAGGGCGCCCCACGCTCCCGCCACGATCACACTGATGGCACACAGAATCCTGCGCATCTGGGCAGTATAGGCAGAAACGGCTGCGCTCCAGCCTGGAACGCCAGGTCAGGCGATGGTCGTGTCCAGGCGCCGGGTGCCGATGGCGAAGCAGAGGAAGCCGAAGACCAGCAGGATGCCGCAGGGCAGCAGCATCTCGGTCGGCGTGAAGTCACGCCACAGCGCGCCCTCGATGGCGCGGATGGCCCACTTCACCGGGCTGATGTTGCCGGCCGTCGACATCCAGGCCGGCATCACGATCTGCGGCACCATGCCGCCCCCGATCATCGACAGCGGCATCATGATCGCCCAGGCCGCGCCGGATGCCGCCTGCTCGGTCTTGCCGAGCGTCGCCACCAGCATCATGAAGCCGCAGAACGCGAGTGTGGCGCAGAGCGACGCCAGGAACAGCAGCGGCCACGAACTCGGCCGCACCGCGAAGAGCGCCACCCCCATCGTGTAGAGCAGCGCCTGGACCACGATCATGGCGACGAAGCACGCGAGCGCCTTGCCGCCGAGGATCTGCGCCCGTGACAGCGGCGCCATGGAGAGCCGGACGAAGGTGCCCGCGCGTCCGTTCGCTGACCAGGCTGAGCCCGAACGACATGGCGCAGCCGATGAGGCCCCAGAGCACTCCTTGCGGGAATGTGATCTCGAACGGGTTGCCCGGTCCGCTGCGCGCTCGCGGGTGATGGGCGCGCTGACCACCTTCAGCGGCTGCCACTCGCGACCCGCCGCCAGCGGCGGCCTCCCGCTGATTCGCCGGTGAGCCCACGAACGTCTTCAGCTCGCTCAGGAAATGGACCAGCTCGCGTGGCGCACCGGGATCGCGGGTGGCATCGCCGATCGCGTTGTCCACCATCGCGGTCGATGCCGCGGGGTTGGAGAGCATCTGCTGCATGTCCTCGGCGGCGGCCTGCATCAGCAGGCCTTCGAGCATGCCCGGCTTCCGCCTTTCTCGACGGGTCCGCGCCGACCTCGATTTCACGCGGCGGTCCGTAGAACAGGCGCTGCGATCCGGCGCCGAATCCCGGCTTGATCGCGAGGAAGGCCGCGAGCTGGCCACGCCGCACCGCCGACTCGGCGTCAGCGCGCGGCATCATCGCCACCTCGAAGTGTCCGGAGGTCTCGAGCCGCGTGATGAACGCCCGCGATCCCTCCGAGCCGTCATCGTCCACCACGGCGACCTTCATCGCCCGTGTGGCGCCGTCGCCGGAGCCGGAGAACGCGTAGCCGAACATCACGGCGACGATGACCGGCCAGATGAAGGTGAAGAAGAAGGCCATCCGGATGCGGGGCAGCACGCGGAGGTCCTTCAGGGCGAGCGCGAGGATGGGGCGCATGGTTCAATCCCTCAGGTTGCGGCCGGTCAGATGGAGGAAGACCTGTTCGAGCGTCGGCCGCTCGACGTGGAACGTCCGCACCGGGGTGCCGGCGGCAATGCGGTTGAGTTCGGCGAGCGGGTCGGACGTCTGAATGCGTGATCTCACCGGCGGCCGGTGACGACCACCAGGGTGGGCGGGCCGCCGTGGGCGGCGAGCAGCTCGTCGAGCGTGCCGAGCGCGAGCAGCCGGCCGGCGTCGATGATCGCGATGCGGTCGCACAGCCGCTCGGCTTCCTCCATGTAGTGCGTCGTGTAGATCACCGTCAGGCCGTCGCGGTTCAGCGATTCGATGTTGTCGAAGATGGCGTTCCTCGACTGCGGGTCGACGCCGACGGTGGGCTCGTCGAGCAGCAGCACATCCGGCTGGTGGACCAGAGCGGCCGCCAGGTTCAGCCGTCGCTTCATGCCGCCGGAATAGCCTGCCGGCGCGATCGCGGCCGCGTTCCGCCAGCCCGACGAACGACAGGCACTCCGCCACCCGCCGCTCGAGCGCGGCGCCGGACAGGCCGTAGACCTCACCGAAGAACCTGAGGTTCTCCTCGCCGGTCAGCAGGTCGTATACCGCCAGCGCCTGCGGCGCCACGCCGATGCGGGCCCGGACGCGAGCCTCGCTGGGCGAGCCCAGCCCGTCGATCGTGATCTCGCCGCGATCGGGCTTCGAGCAGACCGACGGCCAGGCTCACGGTGGTGCTCTTGCCGGCGCCGTTCGGCCCCAGCAGGCCGAGTACTTCGCCCCGGCGGACCGTCAGGGACAGGTCGTCCACGGCGGTGAGGTTGCCATAGCACTTGCGGACGTGGGTCAGGGTGAGCATGGTGAACACAGGCTTGGACGATGCCGCCGCCCGACGGTTCACCCGGCAGCCGCGAACGGCGGGTTTGGCCGATCGAGCGGCGTCCCGTCGGTTCATCGTAGAATTGCCCATCGCTACCGAAGTCCTCTTCATCCTGCTGCTGATCCTCGCCAACGCCGTCTTCGCGATGTCCGAGATGGCGGTGGTCGCCGCCCGCAAGGTCCGCCTTCAGCAGCGCGCCGACGATGGCGACGAGCGGGCCGCGGCGGCGCTGCAGCTGGCGAACCATCCCGCGCAGTTCCTCTCCACGGTGCAGGTCGGGATCACGCTGGTCGGCATCCTGGCCGGCGCCTATGGCGGCGCCACGATTGCCGAGAAGCTGGCGGTCCAGATCGCGGCGGTGGTGCCCCAGCTGGCGCCCTACGCCGAACGGCATCGCGCTCGGCACCGTGGTGGCCGTCATCGCCTTCCTGTCGCTGGTCATCGGCGAGCTGGTGCCGAAGAACATCGCGCTGACCCGGCCCGAGACCATCGCCTCGTGGGTGGCCCGGCCGATGATGTGGCTGTCGAGGATCGGCGGGCCGTTCGTGGCACTGCTGACCGGCACCACCAATCTCATCCTCCGCATCTTCGGCATCAAGGGCCAGGCCGAGCAGCACCTGACGGAAGAGGAGATCAGGGCCGTGATCTCGCCAGGGCGCGGAGAGCGGCGTGCTCGAAGCCGCCGAGGAGTCGATTGTGCAGCGGGTGCTGCAGCTGGGCGACCAGCGGGTGTCGGCGATCATGACCCCGCGGCCGGACATCGAATGGATCGACGCCGACGCCTCGGCCGAGGAGTTGCGCGCGTTTCTCGCCTCCCACAACCACACGCAGTTCGTCGTCTGCCAGAGCGGGCTCGACAACGTGCTCGGCATCGTCCGTTCGGCCGACCTGCTGCCGATGGCGATGCGCGGCGACGCGATCGAGCTGCGCACCGTCACCCAGGATGCGCTGTTCGTGCCGGACTCGATGCCGGCGGTGCAGTTGCTGGACTCGTTCCGCTCATCACACAAGCACATGGCGCTGGTGATGGACGAGTTCGGCGCGGTCGAGGGGGTGGTGACCGTCACCGACATGCTCGAGGCGCTGGTCGGGCATCTGCCGGCCAACGCGAGCGACGCGGCCAGCGTGTTCGTCGCCCGCGCGGACGGTTCGTGGCTGGTCGAGGGGTCGGCGTCGATGGAAGAGGTGATGACGCGCTTCGCCCTCGATCCGCTGCCCGAAGAGGAGGCCGGCGCGTATCACACGCTGGGCGGCTTCGTGATGGCGCGGCTCGGGCGCGTGCCCGCCGCCGCCGACCACTTCGAGTGGGGCGGCATGCGCTTCGAAGTGATGGACATGGACGGCCGGCGCATCGACAAGGTGCTGATCGACCGGGTGTCGACGCGCGCGCCCGACGGCGGCGCACCGCCGGCCCAGCCGTCGGCATGAGCACTCGAGGGAGCTGAGGGGTCAGAGGCCGCCGCGCTTCGCGATCCAGCTCCACTGCTCGTCGGTCACCGGCATCACCGACAGGCGGGGCAGGCGGACCAGCGCGAAATCCGCGAAGTCCTTCACGGCCTTGACTTCCGCTAGCGTCACCGGCTGCTTGAGCGCTGCGCCAGGGACCAATTCCACGGCGAAGAGCTTCCCCGAGCCGTCCTTCGGGTCCGGCTGCGGCGCCGTCGCCACTCGCGCAATCCCCACCACCGCCTTCTCGCCGCCGGTGTGGTAGTAGAACACCTGCTCGCCCGGCACCATGCCGCGCAGATGCCGCTGCGCGACCGGATTCCTCACGCCCGGACCAGACGGTGCGGCCGTCCTTGACGAACTGGGAGAACGGGTAGTTGGCAGGCTCTTCCTTGACAAGCCATTTCATGGAAGCAGGATAGTCCATACCTGCTGATGCAGGCACGCCCGAGCGCCTGGGGCGGTCCCTGCTAGCATTGACCATCATGGACGTGCGCCTGGTCGCGATCGACATCGACGGCACGCTGATCGACAGTCGCGGCCGGATCCCGGAGGCCAACATCATCGCGGTGAGGGCGGCGCTCGACGCCGGCGTGCACGTGGTGCTCGTCACGGGGCGCAGCTTTCCGTTCGCGCGGGCGGTGGTCGAGGTGCTGCCCGATACGGTCACGCTGATCGCGTCGAACGGCGCCATCGAGCGGACCCTCGACGGACATACGGTGGCGCGCCGCCTGCTGGCGCGCGAGACCGCCCGGCAGGTGCTGGAGCACACGCGGGCGTTCCGTCACACCAGCGCGCTGCTGTTCGATCGCGAGGCCGAAGGGCACGTCGTCGCGGAGAGCATGGACTGGGACCATCCACACCGGCGCGGCTACTGGGAGGGCCGCCGTCACTGGATCGGCCAGGCCTCGCCGCTCGAGGATGCGCTGACCGAGGATCCGATTCAGGTGATGTTCAACGGCGACGTGGAGACGATGCGGGCGATCCACGCGTCGCTGGCGGGGCTGGGACCGATGGCGGTGTGCCGGACCGAGTACGAGCGGCGCGACTTCGCGCTGGTCGACGTCACCGCCACGACCGCGAACAAGGGCCACGCGCTGGCCGCGCGCGCGGCCGCAGCTCGGGATCGAACCGGCGCAGGTGATGGCGATCGGCGACAACCTCAACGACGTCGAGATGCTGGAGTTCGCGGGCGTGCCGGTGATCATGGGCAACGCTGTCGACGCGCTGGGCGGCCGAGGCTGGCACCAGACCGCCACCCACGACGACGCCGGCGTCGCCCAGGCGATCTGGCGTCTGGCGCTGAACAGCGGCGGCGAGCGGGAGGTCGGACCCTCCCCCGATCCGGCGATCGTCCGGTAAATCGATAGATCGACAGGTCAGCCGATCACCAAACCTATCTGTCTTTACCCCTCATCGCTCCGCGCAGTTTGTCGGCGAGCGAGCCCAAGCCGGCGGCGGGTGCCGCATCCGTGCGTTCTGAATACTCGCGCAGCTCCTGACGTTCCTGCGCATCGATCATCGCCTTGCGGCTGACGCGAATGCGGCGTCCCGAGGGATCGGCCTCGACCACCATCACCTCGATGTCGCTGCCGACCGGGAAGGCCTTTGCCACGTCGGCGTCCCGCGCCAGGCCGGTCTCGCTGAGCGGCATGAGCGCGGTGCGGCCCGGGGCCAGGAACACGAACACGCCGAACGTCTCGTGACGCTCGACCTTGCCGGTGATGCGGGCGCCGGAGGCCATCTCGCCGGCGGGGGAGGCGACGCGCTCGCTCGCGCGCGTCGACCCTTCCGGGACGAGCGCCACACCGATCCGCTTCTTGTCGAGGTCGATGCTCAGAATCTCGAAGTCCGCCGTCGTCCCCACGGGGACGGCGCGGGCCCAGTCCTTCGGGCGGCCGGTTGGCGCGAAGGTGGAGAGGTGCGCCAGGCCTTCGACGCCGGGCTCCAGCTCGACGAACGCGCCGAACTCGGCGATGCGGGTGACGCGGCCGCTGCGGACCTGGCCGACCGCGTAGGTGTCGGGCACCTTCGACCACGGATCCTCGGTCAGCTGCTTCAGGCCGAGCGCGATCTTCCCCGTGCCGTCTTCCACGCGCAGCACCTTCACGGTGAGCTCCTCGCCGGGGGTCACCGCCTGCGAGGTGTCGGCGACGCGCGACCAGCCCATCTCGGAGACGTGGAGCAGGCCCTGCACGCCGCCGCCCAGATCGACGAACGCGCCGAACTCGCGCACCGAGACCACGCGTCCCGTCAGCACGGCGCCGGGAACGATGGCGCGGCGGACCTCCACGGCGGCGGCTCGCTGTTCCTCTTCGAGCAGCGCGCGGCGCGAGACGACCAGGTCACGGCCCTCGTTCTTGTACTCGATGATCTTGAACGTGTAGACCTTGCCGACGTGCACTTCGGGGTCGGCGGTCCGCACGGTGTCGATCTGCGACATCGGGCAGAATCCGCGCTGGCGGGCGATGCGCACTTCGTAGCCGCCCTTCACCGTCTTCTCGACGGTGCCGTCGACCGGCAGCCCGGCGCGGAAGGCGTCTTCGAGCTGTCGATCGGTGGCGGCGCCGCGTCCGAGCTTGCGCGAGAGCTGCACGCCGCCGACCGTGGACATCACCACGGCCTGGATGCGATCGCCGACGGCGACGTCCAGCTCGCCGTCGGCGTTCTTCAGCTCGCTGACGTCGATCACGGCTTCGCTCTTGCCGCCGACGTCCACCAGCGCGACCTCCGCGCCGATGCGGACAATCGTGCCCTCGACGGTCTGTCCCTGGCTGACGCGCTTCGCCTGGAGCGAAGCCTCGAACATCGTGGCGAAATCTTCTTCTTGCGGCTCGCTCATAAGAACTCCTGGGGCCTGGCACGATCGCGCCCAAAACGCGGCAGATTCTGCCACGTGGGCAGAATCTGCCGCGTTTGGGGCGCGATCGTGCCAGGCCCCACTAGGTGTGTGTGCCCGGCGCTTCGTGCCCGGTCTTCTCCACGTACTCGATATAGGTGCCAGGGTAGATCAGCGGCTCGCGGCTGGTGCCGCTCTCGCCACCCAGCTCCAGCACCTGCTTGCCCAGGCCGCGCAGGAACATGCGGTCGTGGGAGACGAAGATCATCGTGCCCTCGAACGACTTCAGCTGCTCGACCAGCATCTCCTTGGTCGCCAGGTCGAGGTGGTTCGTGGGCTCGTCCAGCACCAGGAAGTTCGGCGGGTTGAACAGCATCCGCGCCATCGCCAGGCGCGACTTCTCGCCGCCCGACAGCGCCCGGATCTTCTTGTCCACATCGTCGCCCGAGAACTGGAACGCGCCGGCCAGCGTGCGCAGCGCACCCAGCCCCTCGCGGGGGAAATCGTTCTGCAGCTGTTCGATGAGCGTGAGGTCCGGATCCATGACGTCGAGCGCCTGCTGCGCGAAGTAGCCCATCTTCAGGCTCGCGCCCAGCCGCACTTCGCCCTCGTCCGGCGCCAGCACGCCGGCCATCATCTTCAGCAGCGTCGACTTGCCGGCGCCGTTCTTGCCCATCACCGCCCAGCGCTCGCCGCGGCGGACGGTCAGGTTCAGCCCGTCGTAGATCACGCGCTTGCCGAAGGTCTTGTGCAGGTTCTCGACCACCGCCACCTGATCGCCGGAGCGCGGCGGCGTCCGGAACTCGAACTTCACCACCTGCCGCTTCTTGGGCAGCTCGATCTTCTCGATCTTGTCGAGCGCCTTGATCCGGCTCTGCACCTGCGAGGCCTTGGCCGCGTGCGTCTTGAAGCGCTCGATGAAGCGCTGCTCCTTCGCCAGCATCGCCTGCTGACGCGCATAGGCCGCCTGCTGGTTGGTCTCGCGGATGGCTCGCTCGCGCTCGTAGAAGTCGTAGTCGCCGGAGTACGACGTGATCTCGCCGCTGTCGATCTCCGCGATCTTGGTGACGATGCGGTTCATGAACTCGCGGTCGTGCGAGGTCATCAGCAGCGCGCCGTTCAGCGACTTCAGGAACTGCTCGAGCCAGATGATCGACTCGATGTCCAGGTGGTTGGTCGGCTCGTCCATCAGCAGGACGTCGGGCTTGCCGAGCAGCACGCGGGCCAGCGCCACGCGCATCTTCCAGCCGCCCGAGAGCGCGCCGACGTCACCGTCGATCTGGTCGTCCGCCAG
The DNA here is from genome assembly GCA_963721715.1 of uncultured Acidobacteriota bacterium. Lineage (GTDB taxonomy): Bacteria > Acidobacteriota > Vicinamibacteria > Vicinamibacterales > UBA2999 > VFZN01. The sequence continues at coordinate 316,862 of CAVRKI010000003.1, forward strand.
CCCGAGCCCGTGCAGCACCTCGCGCGCCTGCGCCTCGAGCGTGTAGCCGCCGAGGTGCTCGTACTCCTCCTGCACCTCGCCGAAGCGGGTCAGCACCTTGTCCATCCTGTCGGCCTGCGCGGGGTCTTCCATCGCGTGCTGCAGGGCTTCGAGCTCGTGGTGCAGATCGCCCAGCCGGCCGCTGCCGGCAATCGCCTCGTCCAGCACCGAGCGGCCGGACATTTCCTCGACGTCCTGGCGGAAGTAGCCGACGGTCAGCTTCCGCGGCACGGTCACTTCACCCTCGTCGGGGACTTCCTCGCCGACGATCATCCGGAAGAGCGTGGTCTTGCCGGCACCGTTGGGGCCTACCAGACCGACTTTTTCGCCCGGATTCAGCTGGAACGAGGCGTCCACGAAGATCAGCTGACGGCCGTACTGCTTGTTGATGTTGGAAAGGGAAATCATCGGACTTCAGGAGCAGGTCAGGAGCAGATCAGGAATTCAGGGGAATCTCCGAGTATAGCGGTCGCCGGGCGCCGGTGGTGGTGACCGAGCCGTGCGGTACACACAACGGCCAGGCACGGTGCGCCGGCCGCCTGCGTCCCTGAAGGGGCGAGCTCGACTAGAACAGGTAGCTCAGCTTCGCGTAGAACACGTTGGCCTTGTACGCCTGGTCGTTGGCCTTGAGGTAGAACGCGCCGGCCAGCGGATAGATCTCGTTGCCCGCGGAGAAGGCGTCGGCGAAGAAGTACTCTCGTACCAGTAGCCGACGCTGGTCGCCCACGCCCTGGTCACGGTGTAGGTGATCTCGGCAGTGATGGTGGTCAGCTCGGTGTCGCTGTAGTCGTCGATGTCCTGGATACCGCCGTAGCCCGCGCGGGCCAGGGCGAAGGATCCATTCGGGTCACCGGTGATGTCCATCAGGCCATCGAGCTTCTGGCGTCGCGCCGTCAGCTTGGCGGCCCACTTGTCCGGCACCAGCTGCATGTTGGCGCACGGCGCCGAAGGTGTTGGTCTTGTCGCTGCCGTCGAAGGTCAGCATGCTGACCAGGTTGATGCCGCCCGAGAACGCCTGGGTGATGCTGCGGTTGTCTTCCCAGGTGTAGTAGCCGTTCAGCTCGACGCGCTCGTTCGGCGTGTAAGTCGACCTCGCCGGTCCACGAGTCGTACGAGGTCTCGATCAGCCCGTATGCGGTGCCGGCCACGCCGGCCACTTCGTCCCGGTTCTTGTAGTCGGCGTCGGTGCGCACCCACCCCAGGATGAAGCTGACCTTGTCGATCGGCATGAACTCGGCGTTCGAGGCCGAAGCGCTGCGCGTCGCGCTCGGCCAGATCGGCCGGCAGGCGGTCCTGGCCGGTCAGCTCCTCGCCATCGGCCGTGCGGGACGCATCGTCGAACGACGCGCGGAGGTGAACCAGCTCGTTCGCGCGGAGCACGGCCGACAGGGTGTAGCCCGTCTCGGTGCGTGGTCTCGGCTTCGCGGTAGGTGCGATCGACCGTGCCGTGACCGATAGGCGCCTTCGAACGTCACCGATCCCGACGTCGTAGCGCGGCCGAGGCGTCGAAGCGGTCGTCTGCGTGCGAGTAGGGGCTCGCCGTGATGTACCCCAGCGGTTCGTGTGGTGAGGTTGGTGTTGCTCCACAGACGGTCCGGCGACGCGGAGAAGCTGCCGACGCGCGGAATGGCCGCCGTCTGGTTGTCGAAATCGTAGCGGCGGAACCTGGCCCGCAGGCCCAACCCGTCGATCGGGCGGGACGAGAACGAGCAGCGTGGCGGCGGTGTGTGGATCTTGCCGTCGAGCGACTGGAACTGCAGCGATCGCCGGGTCGCTGGCATTGGCGCCGGTGCCGGTCACGCCCAGGGAGAAGATCGTGTAGGGGTAGAGCTGTGCGTTCTGGGTCCACCGACCGAGCGCGATGTCGGCGCCGAGGCGGGTCTGCCGGGCGAACTTCAGCTGCCCGCCGAAGGACACGGTGTCGGCCGTGTTGTCCGGCGGACCGATGAACAGCGCCCGCGAGGTGCCGCCGGTGGCCGGCATCGTGCCCGCGGCCGCGCGGTAGACCTGATCGTAGGCCACGAGCGGGTTGTCCACGATCAGCGTCTCCTGGCGGTTGTTGTACCAGTTGTGGTTGAAGCCCGCGTAGGCGCTGCCCCACGTCCTGGCAACGCCGACCCGGAAGCCCAGATCCTGCGTCAGGTCGTTGAGCGGCTCCGGCACCTCGACGATGTTGTCGGAGAAGCTGCGGATGGAGCCGCCTCCGGCGCCGCGGTACCCGACTTGACCTCGCGCATGTAGCTGACCGTCAGCGTCGAACGGCAGATCGCGGCCGAGCGCGACCTCGACGTTCCCGCGCTGGCGCAGGGCGTCGAGGTCGACGTAGCTCGCCGACGCGATGGTCGGCGCGTACAGCGCCGCGAAGAAGTCGTAGGTGCGCGTCGAGGTCGGCAGCTGCGCGTTGACGCGGTCGCCGAGCGCCTGGCGCAGCGGTGGCGTTCATGCCCCAGACGCCGGGCGCCGAGCTCGGTCATGATCGACCGGCCGTCGTTGCCCATGCTGTGGGGAATCTGGTTGTAGTCGAACGTCAGCGCCGGCCCAGCCGGTGCGCGGCAAGCCGGTGTAGCGCTGATCGCGCTGCGCGATGTTGCTCGCCCCAGAGGGCGAAGTCGGTGCCGTCCTGGCTGCCGGCTGAGCGTTGAACACCGGCATCGAGACGCCCTTCGGGACGACCCGGTACTCCTCGAACTTCGAGGAGTCGACGTCGTCGCGGCCCAGCAGGTCGAGCGTGGCCGTTCCTTCGAACCAGTTGATCGGGGCGGCGGCGGCGGCTGGGGCGTCCTGGGCCAGGGCCGGCAGGCTCGGGGCGAGGAGGCCGCATGCCAGCGCCACAGCAGTGAAGAGTGTGCGCGTCATGGCTCACCTCACGAAATAGGCGCCCGAGGGCGAGTTGGAGCCGTGGATGTTCAGATGGCACTGCTTGCAGCCACGTTCGGAGTTGCGGCTGCTGCGCGTGACCGTCGATCCCGGAGGCGCGACGGGCAGCCCCTCGAGCGAGCTCGGGTTGTCGGCCGTCAGGCCGTGGCCTGAGAAGTGGCAGCGCTGGCAGAGGAAGGGCTGCTTGGCGACGAGCAGCCGCTCGTGGTTCGAGCCGTGCGGATCGTGGCACGACACGCAGTTCTCGCGCACCGGCGCGTGCTCGTAGAGGAACGGGCCGCGCTTCTCGGTGTGGCACTGCGTAGCAGGTCTCGTTGACCGACGGCCTCAGGATCATCTTGTCGTTCACGCCGTCGTGCGGGTTGTGGCAGCTCGCGCAGCTCATCTTGCCTTCGCGCACCGGGTGATGCGACGTGCGCAGCGACTTGGCGCGCATCGACTGGTGGCAGGTGAAGCAGGTCTCGGGATCGCGCACGCGTCTTCAGCTGCGCGGTCTTCGACTTGTAGCTGTGGACGCTGTGGCACGACGTGCAGGCCACGTTGCGGCGGGCGTGCATGCTGCTCGGCGAAGCTCGCCTGCTTGCCAGTCTCGTGGCAGGACAGGCAGGTGGCGTTGATTTCGTTGGCTCGCAGCTTCTTGACCGACGGCACGGGACCGTCGGTCTCGCCCGCCATCTGGGCCTTGACGTGCGGCGCGCCAAGTAGAATGCGCTGATGCGCGCCATCATCCTCGTGCTCGCCGCGACGTCACTGGTGCTCCAGGCCGCGGTCGGCGCCCAGGCACCGACGCTGCCGACGCGGCGCCCAGGCCCCCGCTCCCCACGCCGGAGTCGGTGCTGGGCTACCGCGTCGGCGCCGACTACAAGATCGCCACCTACGACGAGACCGTGGCCTACTTCCAGAAGCTGGACGCCGCCAGCGATCGCATGACGATGATGCGCGCCGGCACCTCGACGCAGGGCCGGACCTACTGGCTGGCGGCCATCTCCTCGGCGGCCAATCTCGCGAAGATCGATCGCTACCGCGAGATCGCGCGGCGCCTGGCGCGGCCGGCGGGGCTGAGCGAGGCCGATGCCAGGCAACTGGCGCGCGAGGGCAAGGTCATCGTGCACATCGACGGTGGGCTGCACTCGACCGAGGTGGCCGGGCCGCAGCAGACGATGCAGCTGGCCTACGACCTGCTGGCGAAGGCGGACGATCCCGAATACGCGCACATCTTCGACAACGTCATCCTGCTGCTGTGGCCGACCATCAATCCGGACGGGCAGCAGATGGTGGCGGAGTGGTATCGCGGCAACGTCGGCACGCCGTTCGAGGTGGCGCCGCTGCCGGCGCTCTATCAGGAGTATGTCGGCCACGACAACAACCGCGACGGCTACATGCTGAACATGATCGAGTCGCGGGTGATGGAGCACGCGTGGCGCCAGTGGGAGCCGCAGATCATCCACGTGCACCACCAGACCGCGCCGTTCCCGACGCGCATCTGGCTGCCGCCGTTCGCCGAGCCCATTGCCTCGCAGGCGCCGTACCTGATCTCGCGCGAGATCAACATGATCGGCATGGCGATGGCGCAGGGCCTGGACGCCCGCGGGCAGGTGGGCGCTACGCACATGGGGACCGGCTTCGACGCCTGGTATCCCGGCTACATCGACTACAAGCCGGTGTTCCAGAACATCGCCTCGTTCTGGACCGAGACCGCGCTCTATTCTTATGCCACGCCGCGGATGTACACGCTGAACGACTTCCCGCCGAACATGCGCGATCTGCGGCCCCAGGCGCTCTACACCAGCCCGTGGCCGGGCGGATGGTGGCGGCTGCGTGATGCCGTGGAGTACATGGAGACGGCATCGATCGCGGTCCTCGACTACGCCTCGAGATACCGCGAGCAGGTGCTGCTCAATCGCTACCGGTCGGGGCTGTGGCAGATCGACAAGTACACGAAGGCGCCGCCCTATGCCTATCTCATCCCGCAGCAGCAGCGCGATCCGGCGGCCGCCGTGGAGTTGCTCCGGCGCCTGGCCTTCCAGGGCGTGCGCGTGTCGCAACTGGCGAGCGCCGCGACCGTGGAGGGCATCAGCTATGCCGCGGGCACGTGGGTGATCCCGATGGATCAGGAGTTCGCCGAGACCGTGCGTCAGGTGCTGGACGTGCAGCACTATCCCGACCTGCGGGAGTCGCCGGACGGGCCGCTCGAGCAGCCATACGACGCGGCCGGGTGGACGCTGCCGTTCCAGATGGGCGTCTCCGTGACGGCGCTCACGACGCCGATCACCGACGAACTCCGCGGCAAGCTGACGCGCCTTGGCGCGGACCTGCCCGCGGTCGGTCCGGTCACGCCGTATGAGACGGGCGCCACCGACAGCGCGCCGTTCGACAGCGCGCCCGGCGTCGGCTTCGACACCAACAGCACCGCCGCCGCGATCGTGCCGCCGCCTGGGAAGATCACCGGCACCGGCGCGGTGCTATCGCTGGATCCGGCGCAGAACAACACCTTCGCGGCGCTGAATCGCGCCTGGGGGATGGGCGCGCGCGTGAGTTACTCGGGTGCGTCGGGTGCGACGGGTGCGCGGGTGCGGCGCGGTGCGGCGGGTGCGAGAGGCGGCGACGGGGTGCAGTCGCGCTACCTGATCAGCGGGCTGACGCGCCGCGCAGCAGGACGAGCTGGTGAAGTCGCTGGCGCTGCAGGCGGAACGCACCACGGCGCCCGCCGGCGCGCGGGAGGTCAAGCGGCCGCGCGTCGGGCTCTACCGGCCCTTCATGGCCAGCATGGACGAAGGCTGGACCCGCTGGATGCTCGAGCGCTACGGCTTCGAGGTCGTGAACCTGACGCCGAAGGATTTCCGTGGCCGCGGCGCGCTGGCCGACCGCATCGACTCGCTGGTGATCGCCGACGAGGCGCGGGGGCTGATGGAGGGCTACACGACCGGCATGGTGCCGCCGCAGTTCGAGGGCGGCATCGGCGAGGACGGCGTCCGCGCGATCGACAGCTTCGTCAAGGACGGCGGCACGCTGGTCTGCTTCAATCGCGCCACCGCATTTGCCATCCAGCACTTCGGCCTGCCGGTGAAGAACGTGGTCGCAGGCATGAAGCGCCAGGAGTTCTTCACGGGCGGCTCGGTGCTCGAAGTCGAAGCGGCCACCAGTCACCCGGTGATGGCCGGCATGCCGGCGCGCGCAGCGATCTTCGTGGACAGCAGCCCGGCGTTCGAGACCGGCGAGGGCTTCAAGGGCGAGGTGCTGGCGAAGTATCAGGCCACCGGCTCGCCGCTGCTCTCCGGATATCTGCTCGGCGAGCGCTTCCTGAACAACCGGGCCGCCGCACTCGACGTCGCCTACGGCAAGGGCCACATCGTCCTGCTCGGCTTCCGGCCGCAGTGGCGCGGCCAGCCGTTCGGGACGTTCCGGGTGGTGTTCAATGCGGTCTTAGGACCGAGGTCCTAAGACCGCGGCTTGGGGCTTGAGTCAGGGCAGAGGTCGTGGGTCTTGCGTCCTGGGTCTTGAGCCTGTCCCAAGGTAAAAGCCGGGCCAACCGCGTCGAATCCGCAGAAAATGCCGCGCGGCCGACGTTCTCGGCTCGCAGATTCTGCGATGCTGGTGATCTCAGAACTCTCGATTCGACGATTTCCTTCACGAATTCTGGGGTTTCGCTTCGGCACGCCGCCTGCACTGGTGTTGGGTATGCCACGCGATCACAGGAAACTCGCTGCCTTCTCCCTGGCCGACGACCTTGCCTTGAAGGTTTACAGCCTCACGACCCGATTCGAACCGACGGAGCACTACGGACTGCGACTGCAGATCCGGCGCGCCGCGGTCTCAGTGCCGACCAACATCGTGGAAGGGTCTGCCCGCGAAAGCCAGGCGGAGTTCCTGCGTTTTCTCGAGATCGCGTTTGGTTCATCGCGGGAGGTGGTTTACCTGGCTGACCTGTCGCGGCGTCTGGGTTTCATGGAAGCCGCTGGATCGGAACGGTTAACTACCGACGGCAACCGGGTCGCCGCCACGCTCGGCGCACTCCGCCGGTCGTTACGCGACAGATAGCCATGACTCAAGACCCAAGCCCAAGACCCAAGACCCAAGACTTAATAACGCTCCCCATCCCCCGTCGGCGCCGCCGGCCACACCGGCGCGGTCTGACCATTCACCGTCAGCCCTCCCTGCGTGAACATGCCGACGAACTTGAGCATGCCGGCGGGGAAGTTCAGCACCGGCTCGGACACCGCCTTCAGCGCCGCGATGTGCTCCGCGGTCAACGTGACGTCCAGCGCGGCCAGGTTCTGATCGAGCTGATCGAGGCGCCGCGCGCCGATGATGGTCGACGCCACGCCGGGCTGCGCCTGCAGCCAGGCCAGCGCCACCGAGGCCGGCGAGCACGCCAGCTCGCGGCCGATGCGAATCAGCTCGTCGATGATCACGTAGTTGCGCTCGGTGAGGAAGTTCGTCACGCGTTCGCCGCGATCGGCCTTCATCGTCCCGGCGTTCTCGCGCGTGTACTTGCCCGGAGAGCACGCCGCCGCGGAGCGGCGACCACGGCGTGATGCCGAGCCCGAGCTCCAGCGCCATCGGCACCAGCTCGCCTTCGACGGTGCGCTCGATCAGCGAGTACTCGATCTGCAGCGCGATGAGCGGCGCCCAGCCGCGGAACAGCGCCTGGGTCTGCGCCTGCGCCACCTTCCAGGCCGGGGTGTCCGAGAAGCCGACGTAGCGCACCTTGCCGGCGCGCACCAGGTCGTCCAGCGCCCGCATCGTCTCTTCGATCGGCGTGTGCTGATCCCAGCAGTGCATCCAGTAGAGATCGATGTAGTCGGTCTTGAGCCGGCGCAGCGACTGCTCGCACGCCGCCACCAGCGACTTGCGGCCGGCGCCGCCGCCGTTGGGGTCGCCCGGATACAGGTTCGACAGGAACTTGGTGGCAATCACCACGCGATCGCGCCGCCCCGGCGTGCGGGCGAAGTAGTCGCCGATGATCGACCTCGGAGTGGCCCTTGGTGTAGGCGTTGGCGGTGTCGATGAAGTTGCCGCCGCGCTCCATGTAGCGCGCGAGGATCGCCTCGGACTCCGCCACGGTCGACCCCCAGCCCCACTCCTCGCCGAAGGTCATGGTGCCGAGGCACAACGGGCTGACGCGGAGGCCTGAACGGCCGAGGGTGACGTAGTGGTCGAGTGACATGGGTCAGACGATTGTAGCTGACCCGTCGTTGGCAGATCGGCCAATCGGTAGTACCGTCGATCGGTGCCACTCATCACGCTCGACCACATCGCCCACGCCTACGGGCATCTTCCGCTCCTCGACGACGCCTCGCTGCAGGTGGAGGCGGGGGAGCGGGTGGCCATCATCGGGCGCAATGGCACCGGGAAATCCACCCTCCTCCAGATCCTGAGCGGCGAGATGCAGCCGGACAGCGGCACGGTCTGGCGTCAGCCGGGCACGCGGGTGGCCAGGCTGGTGCAGGACGTGCCCCTCTCCGCGCACGCGCCGGTCTTCGACGTGGTGGCGGAAGGCCTGGGCGACCTGGCCGAGTTGATTCGCGCTTATCACCACGCCACCGTGGAGATCGAACACGACCATTCACCCGAGGCGCTGGCTCGTTTGGGTGAGCTGCAGCACGAGCTCGAGGAGCGGGACGGCTGGAGCCTCGAGCAGCGGGTGGAACTGGTGCTGACGCGCCTCGATCTGCCGGCCGATGCCATTGTCGACACATTGTCGGGCGGCTGGAAGCGCCGCGTCCTGCTGGCGCGATCGCTGGTGGCGCAGCCCGACCTGTTGCTGCTGGATGAACCGACCAACCACCTGGACGTCGCCGCCATCGAGTGGATGGAAGCCTTCCTCCGTGATTACTCAGGCGCCGTCATCTTCGTGACCCACGATCGCGCGTTCCTGGAGAACATCGCGACGCGGATCGTGGAGCTGGACCGCGGCCGGCTCACCTCGTGGCCAGGCGACTACCAGACCTTCCTGCGCAAGAAGGAGGAGTGGCTGACCAACGAGGCGACGCAGCAGGCCAAGTTCGACAAGCGGCTGGCGGGGGAAGAAGTGTGGCTGCGGCAGGGCATCAAGGCGCGACGCACGCGCGACGAAGGCCGCGTGAAAGCGCTGATGGCGATGCGCGAGGAGCGCGCCGCGCGCCGGCTGCAGCCCGGCAGCGTCAAGATGCAGGTGACCGAGGCGGATCCCACGGGCAAGACGGTGTTCGAGGCCGAGGGGCTGCGAAAGGTCTACGGCGACACGGTGGTGGTGCGACGATTTCTCCACGCGCATCGTGCGCGGCGATCGCATCGGCCTGATCGGCCCGAACGGCGCCGGCAAGACCACGCTGTTGCGGATGCTGCTGGGCGAGCTCGCCCCGGACGCCGGCGAGGTGCGCACCGGCTCCAACGTGCAGGTGGCCTACTTCGATCAGCAGCGCGAGCAGCTGGATCCCGAGCGGACTGTCGTCGACACCATCGCCGACGGCAACGACACCATCGAGATCAACGGGATGCGCCGGCACGTGCACGGCTACCTGCAGGACTTCCTGTTCAGCCCGGAGCGTGCGCGATCGCCGGTGAAGGCGCTGTCGGGCGGCGAGCGCAACCGCCTGCTGCTGGCGCGGCTGTTCACGCGGCCGGCCAATGTGCTGGTGCTGGACGAACCGACCAACGATCTCGATCTCGAGACGCTCGAGCTGCTCGAAGCGCACCTGGTCGAGTGGCCCGGCACGCTGCTGCTGGTCAGCCACGACCGCGCGCTTTCTGGACAACGTGATCACCAGCACGCTGGCGTTCGAAGGGAACGGTCACGTCGGCGAGTACGTCGGCGGCTACGAGGACTGGAAGCGCCAGTCGAGTGGGGCGCCGCCTCCGCCCCGGCCCGTTCGCGCGGAGCCAACCGCGCCGGTGCCCGCGGTGCCCGCGGCAAAGAAGGCCTCAGCCGCGGCTCCGCCCGCGGCTTCGGGGCCGGCAGCCAGGCCCAAGCGGTCGAAGGCGGGTAACGGTACCGCGCGCGCGTCGGCGTCTGGCGTCAGGCCCACCGCCAGTGCCAGCACATCGGGTGCGTCGGCTGCGGTCAAGACCGCCGCTCCCCGGCGCAAGCTGTCGTTCAAGGAACAGCGCGAGTTCGACGCGCTGCCGGCGACCATCGAGCAACTGGAAGCGGAGCAGGAGACGCTGGCCAGAGAAGTAGCCGCCCCCGACTTCTACAAGCAGCCCGCGACGACGATTCAGGCAAAGCTCGATCGCGTCCAGGCCGCCGCCCGCGAGCTCGAGGTCGCCATGGCGCGCTGGGATGAACTGGACTCGCTGGTGGCGAAGGGCTGAGGGTCTCGGCAGACGGTGTCCGGTATCCGTGATTCGGTATCCGGCCGGGCAAAGGTAACGTTCGGGTTCGACGACCCACTCGCTCAGGCGCCAGCGGCTCCAATGAATTCGGCCACCGGCGCGCGGGCGGCGGCCGAGTCGAGACTCACTGAGACTGGAACAATTGGCTTGCCGAGCCGTAGCTCGCGCGCTCTTGGTAGGCGTGAGCGAAGGCTGGCGGAGAGAGTGGGATTCGAACCCACGGTAGGGTTTCCCCTACACACGCTTTCCAAGCGTGCTCCTTAAACCACTCGGACATCTCTCCGTTTAGAATCAATCGCTTACAGCGACAACCCGGGCGAACGGACCGCGAATTGTGCAACACCTCGTAATCCGCGGAAATCACTTACGGGCGTTTCCAGTATAGCCGGGACCAGTTGACCACGACGCGGACAAGATTTGAGACAGCTCGTTGCCGTCGGCGCTGCGACGGCATCAAGGAGCTGTCGGAGGTGCGGGGCCCACAGGCCAGCCGAGACGGCCAAGTGGTCGGATGTGCACTATCCTCAGCGCGTGCGGATCCTGGCCATCTGTGGCAGCCTTCAGGCAGAGTCGGGGAACCTGGCGCTGCTGCGCGTTGCCTCCTCGTCGGCGCCACCTGGCGTGCAGGTCGTCTTGTTCGACGGTCTCCGCGACTTGCCTCACTTCAACCCCGACCTGGAGGCCAGCGGCGCGCCCGATAGTGTGCAGCGATGGCGGCAGGCTCTGGGGCAGAGTCATGCCGTCCTGATCGCGACGCCGGAATACGGCCACAGCCTGCCGGGCGCGCTGAAGAACGGGATCGACTGGGTGATCGGCTCCGGCGAGCTCGAGCAGAAGATTGTCGCGATCACCGCCGCGGTTCCCGGAGCCGACCGAGGACGACGTGGACTCCAAGCCCTGCGCGACACGCTCTCGGCGGTGCGAGCGACCATCATGGGAGGGACACCCATATCAAGGGGCCCGCAGTTCGAACCGCAGGTCGCGGCGCTCGTCCAGGCCCTCGTCGACGCTGCGTCCAGCGGCGACCGCGTCATTGGGGCTCCGTCCTCGTCAACCCCAACTTCTTGATCCGCGACGCCAGCGTCGACGCCTTTACGCCCAGCAACTCCGCGGCGCCACCAGCACCGCTGATCTTCCACTGCGATTTGCGCAAGGCCGCACGGACGTTCTCTCGTTCCCTCGTCAGCTTCTCGCTCTCGCCGATCACATGCGACGGTGCACCCAACGCTGGCTGTGCAGGCGGGCCGCCGCTCGACGCGGAGGCGACCGGCAGCTCGAGTCGGAGAGATCCGCCGCCGGACACGATGACGGCCCGTTCCATCACGTTCTGAAGCTCGCGGACGTTGCCGGGCCAGTCGTAGGCCTGCAGGTCAGAGACATTGGCCGCGGTCAGTGTCGGCAGCGGCAGCTTGAGGCGCTCGGCCGCCAGGCGCAGGCAGTGCGCTGCCAGGCGGGGAATGTCTTCGCGCCGCTCCCGCAGCGGCGCCACGTCGATCGGGAAGACGCTGAGCCGGTAATAGAGGTCCTGTCTGAATCGGCCCACCCGCACATCCTCTTGCAAGTTGCGATTCGTTGCCGCGAGGACGCGCACATCGACCTTCTTGGTGCGCTCATCACCCACGCGCTCGAACTCTCCCTCCTGCAAGACGCGCAGCAACTTGCTTTGCATGTCGAGCGGCAGATCGCCCACCTCGTCCAAGAACAGCGTTCCCTTGTCGGCGAGCTCAAAGCGGCCCGTCCGATCCCGCAGAGCGCCGGTAAAAGCCCCTCGGACGTGACCAAAGAACTCGCTCTCGAACAAGTCCTTCGGGATCGACGCGCAGTTGACCTTGATGAGCGGCTTGTGCCGGCGGGGGCTTGCGGTATGAATCGCACGGGCCACCAGTTCCTTGCCCGTGCCGGTCTCACCCGTGATGATCACGGTCACGTCGGTGCTGGCCACGGTCCCGACTGCCTTCAGGACGCGCATGATGGCCGCGGATCCACCCACGATGTCGCCGTGGGCGAGCTGAATCTCTTCCTGCAGATACAGATTCTCGGCCTCTAGCTGGGTCTTGAGACGCTGAAGCTCGCTCAACGCCAGACGCAGCTCGCCAGCCGTTCGCTCCTGCGCTTGATAGAGCGTCGCGTTCTCGAGTGACACGGCTGCCTGAGCCGCCAGGCTCTGCAGAATCTCGACTCGGTCCTGCGTAAAGACGCCGGGCGCCGCCCCGTGATCGAGATAGAGGATCGACGCGGTGTCGCCTCGATTGGTAATGGGTACACAGAGCACGGACCGCGGTCGCAGCTGGCGCACGACCTCGTCTCCGGCGAACCGCGCGTCCTCCTCGAGGTCGCCGATCGTCAACGTCTTCTTGGTCCGACCGACGTAGTTGACGATGGTCGAGGGAATCCCGACGTCGGCCGCGGGCTGCCCCGGTTCATAGCTCGTCTCCCCGCCGTCGAAGGTGCTCGACGCCACAACGAGGAACGTCCCGGACTCCCGGCGCAGCAAGTACCCGCGTTGGGCGCCAGCCGCCTCCACGGCGATCTTGACCAGTCTCTTGACCAGCGAGTCGAGCGCCACCTCCTTCGAAATCGTGCGCGCCGCCTTCATGACGGTGGCGAAGTCGAGCGCCGCGCCCGTGGTGCTGACCAACGTGAAGAACGGTATCGACGTCGCGTCATCCCTCTGACGCGCGACCGGCGTTCCCGCGATCAACCCGCGATGCTCCTCCTCGAGCATCGTCGCCTTGCGAGAGGCGCCCCACAACCGGTACCCGTGGCGCGCTTCGCTGAGGTACAGCGCCGCGACCTTTCGTCGGCCCTGGCCGAGCCAGAATCGGCCGGCAAGCTCACGTGCGACGGCTTCTTCCTGCAGATAGCCACTTCGACCCGCTTCCACGATCGCGCGGTCGTAGAGGTCTGCTGCGCGCCAGGCATCGCCGTCGAGCCGGGCCAACTCCGCCTCCACAAGAAGGGCTTTGTGCAGGAAGTTCGCTGGACAGCTCTCGGCCCACCGGCGTAATCGGCGCCACCCCTGACGGGTGCGCTCACGCCTCTCTGCGACCATATCCGTCCCAGCCGCGGCGAGGCTCGCCGCGATCAGGGAGGTGTAGAACGTATGCACCGCCACGGCGATGTGGCCCGACACGTACGGCAGCTCGGCGTCGACGACACCGGCGAGCTGCTCCGCCCGTTCCAGGTGCCCGTACAAGAACAGCACCTGGGTCTTCAGCACGTGATAATGGCAGAGCGCCGGGCGGGCGTCGCGAGCGGCGAGGTCCGCCTCGAAGGCCGCCTCGTCGCGGCCCTCCAAGCCCGGCGCATCGCCACCGGCAGGCGCGCCGCTGAGCTCCCGGGTGATGCGGATCGTCGCCGCGATCGGATCCGTCGCATGCTGATTCCGCGTGCGGGTGCCGAATCGCGTCAACTCTTCGAGCTCCGGCCCCAGCGCGTTCAGGTTGGTGCCCAGGTGAAAGAGACAGAGTGCGCGGTTGTATTGGCAGTAGCCCGCGTACTGCAGTTCACCTGAGTGCAGCCCCGCCTGAAAGCCGCGACGATTGAGGTCGTCGAACTCCAGCAGATGGCGTCGCCAGGGAATGATGAACGCGCTGACCAGGTGCGCGGCCTTACAGACATGCGACACATCCGCCTGCTGATCCGCCAGCGCCATGGCCAACGCGCCGAAATGCTCGGCGTCTTCATAGGCGCCCAATTGCGCGCTTTGCAGCAGTCCGAAGAACGCATAGCCGAGCGAGGCCTCGCTGGTATGCCCATGGGTGAGGGACAGGTTCACCATGAGCGTGGTCACCAATTGGCAGAGCGGCGGGTCGGCGATATACGTCAGGGGACAGAGCCGCGCGAGCAGCCGCATCGCCACAGCCACCTCTAACGAGTCGGCCTGAGGCAAGGTGACGAGCGACGCGATGGGGCGGCCGGCCCGCAGTTGCTGGTGGGTCTGCAGCGCAGCCTGGAGCGCCATCCCGGGATCGCCGTCCGGAATATGCACGCCAATACACGCGAGGCTCCGTCGACCCGTGTCGATCGCCGACCGGTAGTGGCCACCCAGGGTCTGCTGAATCACCAGCGCAACCATGACTTCGGCTTCTTCGGCTGGGCTGCGCAGCCGGCCGAGCATGTCGGCGATGGTGCGCTGCGAACTCTCGAAATCACCCCGGAGAAACTGGGCATCGACGCGGGCGCGCAGCAGGTCCCTCGTCACCACGTAGGACGACTGCCACGGGTCAGCAGGCAGACAAGACAAGCCCTTCGTCACGTACTCGTCCGCGGCCACATGAGCCGTGGCGGCCAGCGCCCGGCGGGCGGCCACCAGATTGAGCGCAGCCAGCTCACCTCGGCTGACGTCGTCCGTGAGCAATTCCGCGCCGGCGTTCAGGTGCTCGACGACCTCGAACAACCGGTCAGAACCTACGAGGTCTGGGATACTCGCGCGGAGCCGCTGGCCGATCTGCAGGTGCGCCGCGACTTGGGTCCTGCGGTCGAGCATGGCGTGAGCTGCCTGCTGGACGCGGTCGTGCAGGAAGCGGAAACCCGTCCGTCCAACGGCGGTATCACCAGACTCCCGCAGTGACACATCCCGGTCGGGAACCACGAGACCAGCGTCCACCGCTGGCTGCAATAGGTGACGCGCGCCGTCGCTGTGCCCCCCCGCGATCAGCGCCAGCGTCGCCAGGTCGAAGCGGCCTCCGATGCACGAGGCCAGCTGGGTCGCCTGCAGCGTGGGAGGAGGCAGCTCCTCCAGGCGTGCCACCATCAGGTCGATGACGTTGGTCGTGAAGTGCATCGCCTCGAGCTCATCAACGTTCCACGTCCATCGCCGCCGGACGTAATCGAACGTGAGTTTCTGTTTGCGATGCAGCGTCGTCAGGAACTGTCTGAGAAAGAAGGGATTCCCGGCAGTCTTGGCGAGCACCAGGGACTGTAGCCCCGCCAGATCGGCGTGGGTGGCGTGCAGCGTATCTTCGAGGAGCCGCGCGACAGAACCCGCATCCAACGCTCCGACCACGAACTCGGTCACCGTCACGCGCGGCTCCGACCTGGCCGCGGCCAGCAACCCCGCCAGCGGGCGTGACGCGTCAACGTCCGAATCGCGATACGCCCCGATGACCAGCAAATGGTGGCTGTCGATATCCGTCAAGAAGGTCTCGAGCAGGCTAATCGATGCCGGATCCGCCCACTGGAGATCGTCGAGGAACAACACCACGGGGTGGTCGGTATCGCAGAACGCTCGCAGCAGATCCCCGAACACCAACCTGAAACGATCGCGGCTTTGGGTGACGGTCAATGTGGGCACCGGCGGTTGCGCACCGATGATGTGCTCGATCTCCGGAACGAGGTCGACGACCAGTTGTCCGTTGGCGCCAAGGGCCGACCGCAGGCGGACGCTCCATGCCTGCAGGGCGTCGTCTGACTCGGTGAGAATCTGCGCCACGAACCCGGCTACGGCGGCGGACAGCGCGCTGTAGGGGACGCCGAGCCGTAACTGGTCGAACTTGCCAGAAATGAAGTGCGCGCGGCGTTCCGTCACCGGCGTCTGCAGCCCGTGGACGAGGGCCGACTTCCCGGCGCCAGCCGGTCCGGCCACCAGCACCAGCCCCACTCCGCCGCCGCACGCGTGCTCGAAGCAACGCAGCAGTTCCTGTGTCTCGTGGGCGCGGCCGTACAGCCGGCGAGGGAGCAGGAACCGGTCGCCCACGTCGCGGCGGCCAGGCTCGAACGCGGTCGGCGCCGAGCCCAGGCCTGCCCGGCACGCGTGAAGGTCGTGCAGCAGTCCCTGCGCGCTCTGATAGCGATCCTCAGGGGTCTTTTCGAGCAACCTGGCGACCACCTCGGCGACTGATGCCGGCACGTCGTCGCACACCAATCCGAGCCCCGGCGCGGGAACCGCCAGGTGGCTGTAGATCAGCTCCATCGGATCTTCCGACTGGAACGGCAGGCGGCCGCTGAGCAGCTCGAACACCGTCACGCCAAAGGAGTAGAAGTCGCTGCGATGGTCCACCGGCCGGTTCGTCCGACCGGTCTGTTCCGGCGACATGTACGGCAGCGTGCCCCGAAGGCGCCCTGGGTGGGTCACGGGCTGGTGTTCCTCCGCCTGCCTGGTCGAGAGCCCGAAGTCGATGAGCGTGACCGAGCCGGAGGCATCGACGAGCACATTGGTTGGGTTGATGTCCAGGTGCGCCACGCGTCCCAGGTGCACCTGGTCCAGCACCGCTGCCAGGCCGATGGCCACGTCCAGGCGGGCGGCGAGATCGCGCGGCGCAGTCCGGGCGTACTCGGCCAACGTCACGCCGCCCTTGTCCTCCAGGATGAGATGAAACCCGCTGCCGTCCGAGAGCAGATCCCGGACACGCGGCACGCCGTCCGCGGTCAGGTGGGAGAGCACGTCGAACTCGTGCCTGACGGCGGCCACGTCCTCGTCGGTGGCGACGTCCACGAGGAGAGACTTGATGATTAGTCGGGCGCGGTCCTGCACTCGCACCGCACGCCAGATGACACGCCGCCGGCCGCGGTAGAGCTCGCATTCGATCTCGTAGCCTTCGAGCACGTCGTCCTCCCCTCGGTCGGCACGCCGACCTGGGCCTGTTGCGAAGCCGCCGGGCGGGCCGGCGATGGCGTCGGGCCACCACCGCTTCGTGAGGCATCTCGCGAGATCTCGCGAATCCCCAAGATCTCGCGTTTGTCGATCCTGTCTCGCCCCAGTGTTTGCAATGGTTTAGCGCCGACAGGGGCTGGCAAACCCTCTGCAGTATGTAGGGTCCGTAGACAGGCGGCAAGACATTAGCGAGAGCCGCGCAACCGCTCCCAACGTGGCGGGACACCCCGCAAACACTTCAGAGGCAGAACCCACATGACCAAGTTCATCACGTCCGTCAGCGCCGCGCTCTTCGCGGTCTCCGCCGCCGTCGGAGTCGCTCATGCCCGTCCCACCGACCGCACATTGGTGGTCACCATGACCAACGATGTGAACGCGAATCAGGTCAAGGTCTACGACGCGACGACACGCATCCTTCTTCAGACGCTGTCAACACACGGCCGGGGCGGCGCCGGTGGGAACGCCCGAGGCGTCATGCAGTACCAGGGCGAACTCGTCGCTGCCGTGAACAATGGCTCGAACTCCGTGGCCATGTTTCGCCGCGACGGCGGCGGCCTGCGGTATGTCGGGTCGGTGTCGACGACCAGCGCCCCGGTCAGCATCGACTTCGGCCACGGCCACATGTATGTCGCCGGTGCGACGAGCGTGGACTCGTTCGTGATGCGTCGACACAGCGTGGAATGGATGGACGGAACGACGGCGTTGGAGTTGGCCGAGGGCGGCGTCCCACCCGTTGGCAGCACCGCGCAGGTCGGCGTGATCAATCAGGATCGCCTGCTCGTCACGCTCAAGACCGACCCGACGCCTGGTACGGTCGACGTGATCGCGCTGCACGAAGGCGCCATTACCGGCGCGATGCCGACCGCCGTGTCCGCTCCGGCTGGCAGCCTCACCCCGTTCGGATTCTCGGTCTACCCCGACGGGACGGCCATGATTTCGTTGGCGCACTCCAACGAGGACGGGCTCTTCCGAGACGGCGCCTTCGTGTCGGTCACCGCGTCGGGCCAATCGGCGACCTGCTGGACGACGCGGATTGGCAAGTACGTGTTCACCGCGAACACGGCGAGCCGGAGCATCAGTCGCGTGGTCGGCACCGGGAGCTATGTGTTCGTGGACGCCGTGGTGGCCGCGACGACGACCACCGGCGGCGGGCCGAGCGATATCGACGCAGCGAACGGCATCCTGGGCGCCATCGACCACGTCGCGGGCCAGTCGCACCTCTCGCTCTTCAGCTACAACAAATTCGGTGAGCTGACGACCGGCGGCAATCCGATCAACCTCGGTGTGCCGAACGCCAACGGCATTGCGATCATGCCTCCCGCCGAACGCACCGACGACTAGAGCGACAACAGGACGACACCGAGCGGGGGCTTGGCGCGCCCCGCTCGTGCCTTCAGGATCTGCCGGTACTCCCTGGTGAACCGGCGCGCCGCGCCGCCCCGTAACCGTATCCGAGGACACGTTCATGACACCACACGCGACTGCAACTACCACGACCATCGTGCCGACCTCCTACCGGTCCATTGCGGTAGACGGACTGAACATCGCCTACCGCGAAGCCGGCGAGCCCGGCAACCCGAAACTCGTGTTGCTCCACGGGTTCCCGGCGTCCTCACATCAGTACCGTGACCTCATCCCGGCTCTCGCCTCGCGCTTTCACGTCATCGCGCCCGACTACCCGGGGTTCGGCAACAGTGACATGCCCGACCCTGCCGTCTTCGGCTACACGTTCGACCGGCTGTCCGACGTCACCGAAGCTTTCCTGAAGGCCAAGGGCTTCGACCACTACGGGCTGTTCGTGCAGGACTACGGTGGTCCCGTCGGCTTCCGCGTGGTGATGCGCCGTCCGGAGGCACTCGACTGGCTGATCATCCAGAACACGAACGCCTACGAAGTCGGCTTTACCAGTGCGTGGGACGGGTTCAGGAACGCCCTGTGGAAGGACCGCACCCCGGCAACGGAGGCGCCGCTGGCGGCCTTTCTCGAGCATGACGCGATCAAGGGGATCTATCTCTTCGGCGCCCAGGACCCAGAACGGATCAGCCCGGACAACTGGAAGTCCGACTCGGGCTTCATGCAGCGCGCGAATGCCAAGCGGGTGCAACTCGACCTGTTCTACGACTACCGCACGAACGTGGACCTGTACCCGAAGTGGCAGGCTTTCCTGAAGGAACGACAGCCCAAGACCATCATCTTCTGGGGCCAGGACGACATCTTCTTCACACCGGCAGGCGGAGAGGCGTACCTGACGGATCTTCCGAAGGCCGAGATGCACCGTCTTGCGGCCGGTCACTTCGCGGTCGAGGACTCGCTCAACGAAATCGCCGCGGGAATGCATCGCTTCTACGCCAACCACGTCGAGGCGCGTACGCACTAGCGCCGAGGGCAGGGCTGCACGTCGCTCGTGCCACGCGGGCACGGCCGACGCACAGTGACATCCCGCATCGGCATCATCGACAACCTAGTTTCACCGGAGATTGACATCATGACCACGATTCGTACCGGAGCGGCGCTGACCGTTGCATTGCTCGTCTCGATGCCCACGATGGCGCAAACCGGGGGCGCAACTCCCGTTCGCTTCACCGTTCGCGTCGAGAACGTCTCGACCGCACAGACCCTCACGCTCTCCAACGGCACGACGGCTCCCGCACCGTCGGCACCCATCCTCTGGACCATTTCCAAGACCGGCGCTCCGCAGTTCACCAGCGGAAAGTCTGATCGAGGGCATGGGCTCGAGGCACTGGCCGAGGACGGCAATCCCGGCGTGTTGAACGACTACCTCACCAAGCACCCCGGCGGCGTCAGCAGCCATGGGATTGTCAATACCCCGGTCGGCGAGACGGCGGCCGGCCCCATCGGCCCAGGGCAGGCCTATGAATTCACCGTGAGTGCGGCTCCGACCGAACGGCTCGCACTCGCCATGATGTTCGTCCAGTCAAACGACCTGTTCTATGCCTCCGGCAACACCGGCATCGCGCTGTTCGACGCCAAAGGCATGCCGCTGACATCGGATGTCACGTCGCAGCTCACGCTGTGCGATGCGGGCACCGAAGTCAACGAGGAACCGGGACTCGGCCCGAATCAGGCGCACCGTCAGTCAGGCCCGAACACCGGTCCGGACGAGCATGGCACCGTGCGCCCGGTCGGCGATCGCTTTACCTATCCGAAGACGGCCGACGTGATCCGCGTGACCATCAAGCCGATGATGCATCAGACGGTCACCGGCGGAGACTAGAACCCGACTTCGTCCGCGGCATCGCGGGAGACGGTGCAAATGACGGCGCCCTCCTTGACGGGGTACCCTCGTTCGCACGGCCGGTATTTCTTCTTCCACCGCCAATTGGCGCAGAGGCGACATGACGATTTCACCGACACTTCGGCCATCAACCGTCGTCTTCATCGCGGCCTTCTTCTGCATTGCGGCCGCTCGCATCCTTCGCGGGCACACCCTCGAAGGCGCAATGGTCGAAGGGGCCGCCTGGACATCCGTCAGCGCAGTCATCTTCGGCCTGTGGGATTGGCGACGCCGCCGACGCGGAGAACACTGTGCTTTGTGCGATGCGCCTCGGGAAAGGTCGGGGGATCGCTGAGGCAGCGCCTGGAGCATGGAGAACCACGGCGGATTCGAGATCACGACGCGACACGTCCGGGGCCGCCGCGAGCGGATACCACACTCAGCTGGGCTCATTCCGGCGGATTCAAGTGGTCGATGCAACGCGGGACGCCAGCGTATCGGCCGGCGTGGCCTACCCGAGGGCCTTGCGCGGGCGCGTGTTGAGTTGCTCATGGCCGATTGTGGGCGGCCGCATGACAACCTCCACGAGGTCGCGCTGTGGGCCGACATGCTCCGCGTCCAGGGCGCCGAACTCTTCTACGCGTATATCGTCGACCACCAGGCCATCGTAATCCCAGAGACCACCGACGCCATTCGAGCGCTGACCGGAATTGTGAAGAACGCACATGAGTCGATTACGAAGACCAATAACGCACTTGGCATCAAGGCAGTGTTCGTTTGATCAGCCGCGGGCCGACCTGCGAGGCGAGGCGGCCCGCATCGGTCAACTGATTCACGATGGTGGGAGCCAGACCGCCGCGGTCATCATTCGCCAGGGGGGAGCCCGCGGATGGACAGGCCTGGCATCCGAACCCCGGGGATGATGGGACCAACGACGGGCTGGCGAGCGACGTGGTTCGCGCCACCGATGTGCAAACCCGGTTCGTCGCGGAACGCGTCGGTGATGCGCCGACGGCCGACACCGAGTAGAGACCGTGTCTCGGGTAGAAGGAGTCAAACGATGTGGGTCGAAGAACTGTGGCGGTACCCGGTGAAGTCATTGGCCGGCGAGCAGCTCGAGTATGCACGGCTCACGCCGCTTGGGATCGACGGAGACCGGGTGGTCCAAGTCCATAACGCGGCAGGTCGTACGGTCACGGCCCGGACCCACCCTGGCCTCTTGCAGCTTCACGCGACGATGGATGCCACGGGCAATCCACGCGTGGACGGTCGGCCCTGGACCGAGCCCGAGGTGTTGCACTCGGTGTGCGCCATTGTCGGTCCTGGCGCCGGACTGGTTCGAGACGAGAGCGGTGATCGCTTCGACATCCTCCCGCTCTTGGTAGCGACGGATGGGGCCATCGCCGCCTTCGGCCGCGACCGCCGTCGCTTACGCCCCAACATCGTCGTGGGCGGCGTTGACGGCCTGACCGAGCGGCAGTGGCAAGGCGGTCGGCTCCTGATCGGCGACATCGAGATCGCCATCGACGATCTACGGGGACGGTGTGTCATGACGACATTTGACCCGGATACCGGTGTCCACGACCCAGACGTGCTGCGCGATATCGTCAAACGGTTTGGCGGGAAACTCGCGCTGAACTGCGCCGTGGCGAGGGGTGGGGAGATCCATGTCAAGCAAGAAGTCCGATTCCTCTCGGCACAAGCGGGGCCTCGGGCGCACGAATAGCGTCGCCTCTCGCGGCAGTCGCGAGGGCGTGCGGCGAGGCTTCCGCCCTCGCCACGTGCGCGCGCTATTCATTGGAGAGTCGCCACCAGCTTCGGGACGCTTCTTCTACCGCGGGGACTCGGGACTCTATCGTGCGATGCTCCAGGCGTTTCACACGGGCGATCCATCCATTACCAGCACGAACTTCTTGAGCGCGTTTCGCGCCCATGGCTGCTATCTCATCGACCTGAGCCCAGACCCCGTGGACCGACTCAGCGCGCAAGACCGGCGAGACACTTGTCGGAAGGGCGAAGCCTCTCTCTCACGGGCCATCGCTCGACTGCGGCCAACGTTGATCGTCACCGTCGTTCGCTCAATTGAGGGCAACGTGGCGCGCGCCATTGGCCGCGCCGCCTGGCGAGGCCCTGTCATCGGGTTGCCGTACCCAGGGCGATGGAGCCAATTCAGGCTCGCCTTTCTCGAGGGATTGGCACCTACGATCAAGAGCCTTCTCTACGAGACGGAACGGCCGCATACCGAGCAACACGACGGCGTACGCGAACAAGTGGAACCGAGAACTGTGTAGAAACTGTGTAAGGCGAGCTCGAAGGTGGCGACGAATACCGACGTTTACGGCGTCACATCGAGGAGCACTTCACGGCGGCAAATCGTTGATTCGACTACGCAACGAGGTGTTTTGGTGTCGCTCTGTGAGAGTCGCCGGATGCACTTTCCAAGCGTGCTCCTTAAACCACTCGGACATCTCTCCGTCTTTAGAATCAACGATTTGCAGGCGGTCCGAAACAGTGTAGCGCAAAACCCTCCTTCAAATGCTGCCGTTCACCGATGCTGTTGTGATTCAACAGTTTCCCGGCACGGGTCATCGTCGCACCGGTCGAAATTGTGTAAGACCTCGTATGTCGCAGGATCGCTTAGGGTGAGTTCGATGGCAGACGCAACCCTGCCTGGTCCGCCGTTCATTACGATTCAGGCTCTCTCCGAATCTTGGGAACTACCTCTTTATCAAGCAGTTCGATGCTCCCGAACGTCATACTCTGATGGGACCGGCTTTTTCGGACCAAGCCTAGGGTGAGTCCACCGCCTGAGGTATCGCGGGGACGCGATATCATTTGGCCCACGACAGGCGCTGGCGATACGTTCACCCCGCGTACCGCGATCGAGTATCGACAACCTCATGGCCTACCGTCAGTTCCACGTCACCCGTGCCACGTCGCCAGGGCGCGAGTTCTCCGGAAGCCCACCGACAGCCCGCCGCCAGCGGCTAGACGTGTGTCCACGACTCGCGTGTGTGGCGCTGGGTGTCTGGCTGGTGCTCGGGGCGGCGACGGATGGAGCCGCCCAGGCGGTTCAGCGGCAGGTCCTGGTGCTGCAATCAGTCAACCGCGGCAACATGGTGCTCGACACGTTCACGACGAATTTCCATGTCGAACTGGACCAGCGCGCCGACCAACCGGTGAACTTCGTTCAAGTCGTCGTCGGTCCGACAGGGTCTGTCGGCGCGCCTGAACAAGCGGTCATCGACTTCATTCGATCCACCTTCGTCGACGGTTCGAAGCCGGACCTCGTCGTGGCGATTGCGGGGCCGGCGACGGTCTTCGCGCGCAAACATCGCCAGCAACTCTTTCCCGACACGCCGCTCCTGTTCGCGGCTGTCGACCAGCGATTCTTTGGCGACTCGCCGCTTGGGGAGAACGAGACCGCCGTCGCGGTGGCCGCCGATTTCCCGGGAATGGTTGATGAGATTCTCCAGTTGCTGCCCCAGACGCGGCAGATCTTCATCGTGACGGGGGCCGGACAGATCGGTGCCTTCTGGCGGCGGGAACTCGATAAACCATTGGCTCGATTTCAGGATCGAGTGACACTTGTCTGGGGTGACGATCTCTCCCTTCCAGAGATCCTGCGTCGCTCTGCCGGTCTGCCAGACCACTCGGCGATCCTGTTCATGTCGTTCGGCACGGACGCCGGCGGAGCGGCCTATGCGGACGAGCGGGTGCTCGGCGACCTCAACACCACGGCTCGTGCTCCGGTGTTTGGTCTACAGAGCACGTACCTCGGCGCAGGCGTGGTCGGCGGATCGCTGATGCGCATGGACGAACTGACTCTGAGGACAGCCGATGTGGCCATTCGACTGTTGAACGGCGCGTCTCCGCGAAGCCTCAACGTACCGCCACAACGAGCCGGTCTCCCGATCTTCGACTGGCGCGAGTTACAGCGCTGGGGGATTTCCGAGAACCGGTTGCCGCCCGGTAGCGTGGTACGCTTTCGCACGCCGAGTTTGTGGCAGCAATACCGCGGCACGGTGCTCAGCGCCGTCAGCGTGCTGGCCGTCCAATCGCTTCTGATCGTTGGGCTCTTGTATCAGCGCCGCGCGCGGCAGCGGGCTGAGTTGGAGGGCCGAAAGAACCTGGCACTCGCCGCCGACGCCGGTCGTCGCCAGACGATGTCGGCGCTCACGAACTCGATTGCGCATGAGCTCGGTCAACCCCTGGGCGCGATGATCCACAACGTTCAGGCGGGTCGGATGATGATCACCGCCAACCGTGCGACTCCCGACACCATGGACGAAATCCTATCCGACATCGAGCGCCAGGCTGTCCAAGCCACGCAGATCATCGATCGGCATCGGACGATGCTCAAAAGTCGCCAACTGGACACGAAACCGATCGACCTCCACGCCGTGATACACGCCAGTCTTGCTCTGGTGGCACACGAGATGCGAGCGCGGCAGATCGAGGCCGCCGTCAACCTGTCGTCGAGTCCCTGCATCGTCACCGGCGATCAGGTGCTCTTGCAGCAGGTGCTGGTGAACCTCGTGATGAACGCCATGGACGCGATGGCGGACTCACCTCCGGCACGTCGTCGCTTCTCCATCAGCACCGACGTTGGGGCTACCGATGTCGAAGTGACCGTGCGCGACAACGGAACGGGCTTGCCGACGCAGGTGGACGGCGCGTTGTTCACACCATTCGTCACGACGAAGGCGCACGGTCTTGGGATCGGATTGACGATCGCCCGAACGATCGTCGATGCGCACCGAGGCACCATCGATGGCCACAACAATCCCGAAGGGGGCGCGACATTCACGGTCACCCTGCGCCGCGGCGAAGCAGCCGAGATCCTGTCTGGGGCGGAGAGTGTTGCCTGATGGTGGAGGTCGATACTTGCCCAAGCCGACCGCGCGTGCTGCTAGCCGAAGACCATCCCGACGTGGCGAAAGCCGTTTGCCGGGTGCTGGCACTGGACTGCGAAGTCGTGGGAGCAGTCGCAGACGGCATCGCACTGCTCGCGGCAGCGCAACGACTGGAGCCCGACGTGATTGTGGTCGACCTCAACCTGCCGGGTATGGACGGCCTGGAGGCGTGTCGTCAGATCAGGCAACGGCATCCACACACGAAAGTCATCATATTCACGGCGATGAACGATCAGGATGTCCGTCAACGAGCTTTCGAAGTCGGCGCGTCGGCATTTGTCTCGAAGACGTCGGCTGGCGGCGACTTGCTTTCGACGATCAAACAGCTGTGTGAAGGCCACCAGCGGTGACGAGCCATTCAGCGAGCAGGCGCGGCGACATGCCGCATGACTCGATCGGGCATCGGCCGCAACTAGTGAAGAGAAGTAACAACGAACACTGCGGCGTAGAACGGCAAGTTGCCCCGCAGTGACGGAGAATTGGAAACCAAGTTGGCGAGACGCTCGACCTCGCCCTCGGCGAAGATAGGACGTCCGGTGCGCACACCTCGTGTCGCGGCGAACGTGCTGATGGCACCATTTCCGGCGGTCGCGCTCCGAGTGTGAACGACGCCGATCTCGGGCGTAGGTACGTCCTGGGCGCCGGCGTCCGTGTTACCCAGTATCGTGACCATTCCAGCGAGAAACTCGCACAAGGGCAGCCTTCCGGGCGCCGCGCAACGCGCCTCGAAACGCCGCACCTCGCGGAAGGAGGCGGATACTCACGACGAAGCGGCGATGGAGCCCAATGAGCATGATGCTTGGAGGTACAGCCTAGCGCCGCGAGGTGCCGCGTCAGGGCTCACGGTCACATCGGGGACGTCCGAAGGGTTCAGCGTCCGCGAGCACACGATGCTCATGATGCCTGGCGTGCCGGCCGGGAAGTGCCAGACCGCGAGGAGTCTCGGTTGGCGAAAAGCGCTTTGTAGACTGCGCTCGCAAGAACCGAAGATTGTCGAAACGACGACTGGTACGTTGTCGCGGGCGTCTTACGTCGCGGCGAGGCGGCCCGCGACTGCCTCGGAGAAGACGAGCGCGCTCCGACGGAGGTAGGTCTGCATCCAATCGGGTGGAGCATAGCGGAGAATCATCCACGAAAACTGCTCGTCGACATGCTCAGTGAAAATGGGGCGGTAGTCGCCGATGGCTGCCCAGCGATCGACGCGCACCCCCGCCGATTGGAGGAACCAGACAGGCGACGTCGTAGCCGCGGACGTAAACCCCCGGTGCAAGGCACGGGTCGGTTCTCGTTCCCAGTCGTCTCGCGAGAGTGCCCGACAGTCGATGACGAAGCCGTGGGTGTCGCGACCCGGCCCGAGCGAGTGGCCCAGCACGCGTTGCCACTCGCACGCGCACAGATGATCGCCGAGCGGCGGAACGCGCGGGTCTCCAAAATCGAGGCTATTCTTGGCCCACCAATCTCGTTCCACATCGAAGGTCGATGAGTCATAGTCCGCGGGCAATCGAATCGGCAGATCGTCCACTCCCGGCGACGCGGGCGGGAGTGCTTCGAAGATCGCGACGTAGTCGTCCCACCCGCCGACGTTGTTCGTCGGACAAGGCAAAGACGGAGCGCTTCCCCGACCGAGCGCTCGCACAGCGTTGGCCACTATTTCGGCGCGACCGCGCGCGATACACGCGATGAATCGAACTGCGGCGGCAGCACGAAGCACACCCGCCGCATTTTCGCTCAACAGGGGCAGACAGAGGAGCTCGACCGCCGGCGGGAACGCTCGCGCGCCGCCCCCGGCGGGAGTCTCGACGAGGCCATCCATCCGCGCCGCCTCTGATTCCATTGCGTCGACGACGACCCTGCCGCGCAGAAAGTCGCCGCGTTCAAGCAGATGATCTAGGAGCTCCGACTCGCGCTGGCACCATTCCGAGGCACGATACGCGTCTGACTGCATGCGCACGACAACGGGTGCCGGCGCGAAGAGACCCCAAATCATCGCGATGTTCGTCTCCCACTGGGGGACGAAGGTTGCGTCGAGAGCCGCGCTCGGTGAACTCCAGAATCGAGTCTCGACCAGCAGCGGCTTGACTGTGCTGGAGCGGTGGCTGAGGGCGATGCGGCCACGCGGCCACGCAGGCCGAAGCGCCGTATAGGCGAAGCACAGAACGTCTTTCGGCCGCACCGATGTCCACTCGTCCTGTAGAGCGTCCTCCGCCCACGCCATGACGCGTAAGGCGAGAGCTATTCTGCGAAGCGTGCAGAGAGCGACGGCGGCGACCATCGGGTCGGCTTCGTTCGCCGCAGAGAGAAGCGGAAGGACGAAGGCTGGATTCGCAAGCAGCGCTCCCGACATCGCAAGAGCGCGGCGCGCCTGCTCGGGATTCGAGTCTTGTGAGAGCCAGCCCCAACGTTCACGCCAAGCCTCGCTTTGGCCACCGGGAGCCCGAAGGACTTCGAACGAGCCGGCGACCGGTTGAGTTGCGCCGTACATCGCCAGCAACGCGGCTTCGGCAAAGGGTGCGTCGTGGCTGCCTGCGACGCGATGGATTCTCTGGTACAACGCGGAGGCGACCTGCTGCAGGTCTTCCTGCCGGTTGATGCGCGTGAGGAGGACCCCCTTGAGGAAGGAACCCACTGCCCCATCTAGCCAGGCGATGCACTGGTTCATCGTGACCATCATCGGAAGCAGGCTGGGATCGGTGAACGGGGGATGCGTGAGCGCATGGAGCCGCTGGTAGACGGCCAGTGCTTCGTTCCGGGTCGAGAGCGCTTCGTCGTCGCTTTGAGATCGCGCCGAGGCGAGCTCGTCCACGAGCGAGTACCGAGTCTCTCGGTACCGCCAGCCGGACAATTGCTCGCGCGTGCGCGGCGGGGCGAAATCGTCGACTCCGTCCGGCGGCGACCAGACTGGAACGACGGCGCCATCGATGATTGAGACCGACTTGCAAAGCCACACGTCGGAGTCGAGCGGCGAGTCCGCAGCGACGGCAGATCCGTGCACGCGCATCTCCTCGGCCAACGAACGCCATCGCTCCGAAAAGGTCGTGCCGCTGCCGTCCCCGTCCCCGCGGAGGTGGGTCATGAGCCACGCGAGACTCAGTGCCGAATTGTTCGGACGCTCCGTCACGATGTCCCCCATGAAGCGCGTTCAGACGCTCGGTCGGTGTACCACTCGGACATCTCTCCGTTTGACTTGCCGCGGCTCGCTCACGACAGGCCGGGCAAGTCGAATCAACAATTTATCGGAGGGCGGCGATCCGGCCAAACGCAAACTGTGACGTCAGGCTCTCGGACTGCGCCACGAGCGGGCTTGGCGAGGATCGCGTGTCCCGACTACGAGATCTCTGCCGAGGACTGGAATCGGTCGATTCCGCTCGCCGATCGTGGGCGGGCATCCGCGCACGCAGTGACTACAGAAGAGCTTGGCTGTCACCACCGCCGCGGCAAACAAGCGCGGAAGCTCTTCAGTCACAGAATCGTCACTCCGTCCGTGCGGTGCTTGAGTATGATGCGCCTGTAAACTGCCCTCGGCCTTTGGAGGTGACGCACCATGCCCGTGTCCGTCAGCTATCCCGGTGTCTACATCGAAGAGATTCCGAGCGGAGTGCGCACCATCGCCAATGTGGCGACTTCGATCACGGCATTTGTCGGCAAGGCCGTGCGCGGGCCGGCCGGCGAACCCGTGACGATCACCAGCTTCGCCGAGTTCGAGCGGCTGTTCGGAGGGCTGCATCGCGACTTCACGCTCGGCTATGCCGTGCGCGACTTCTTCCTCAACGGCGGCGCGATCGCGATCATCGTCCGGCTCTACAAGCCGACCAGCAACAAGGGCAGCAAGTCCGGCTTCAACATCGGCAACCTCTCGCTCGAAGCCGCCAACGAAGGGGCGTGGGGGCAGAAGGTGCGCGTCCGGATCGAGAAGAAGGCCGTGGCCGATCCCAACCTCGCCGCCGCCGCCGCGCGGCTGGGCCTGGCGCCCGCCGATCTGTTCGATGTCGTCGTCCGCGACGGCAACACCGGACGCGTTGAAACGTTCCTGAACCTCACGACCAAGGAGAGCGCGCGACGGGCCGACCGCGTGCTGAAGAACGAATCGAGCCTGATTCGCGTCGACGCAGGCGCTGCCCGCCGCCACGACGCCCGCGGCCGAGCACCGGCGCCCTCACCGACGCCGACGTGTGGACCGACGCGACCAAGTCCACTCCGGCGCAGAGCACGGCCACCACCGAAGCGGTGGACAGCGCCGCCTCGGCGCCACCGAGTTCAAGGCAGCCTGGGCAGTCGGCTCTCGCTCGAGAAGACCGATCTCTTCAACCTGCTCTGCATCCTGCCCGACGCCCGGGACGGCGACGTGCCCGACGACGTGTATCAGGAGGCGATGAGCTTCTGCGCCCGGCGGCGCGCGTTCCTGATCGTCGATTCGCAAGACCGCCTGGAGACTCGATCAGCAGCGCGCAGACCGGCGTCGCCGGGATGAACCTGAACGGCGACGCCGCGCGCAACGCGCGCGGTGTTCTTCCCGCGCATCAAGCAGGCCGATCCGATGCTCGACGGCCAGATCGAGACGTTCCCGGCCAGCGGCATGGTCGCCGGCGTGATCGCGCGCACCGACGCCCAGCGCGGGGTGTGGAAGGCGCCGGCCGGCATCGACGCGGCGCTCAACGGCGTCGCCGGCCTGCAGCGTCGAGCATGACCGACGCCGAGAACGGCCTGCTCAATCCGCTCGGCATCAACTGCCTGCGCACGCTTCCCGGTGCTTCGGCAGCGTGGTGTGGGGCGCGCGCACGCTGCGCGGCGCCGACGCCGCCGCCGACGAGTACAAGTACGTCCCGGTGCGCCGCACCGCGCTGTTCATCGAGGAGAGCCTGTACCGCGGGCTGAAGTGGGTGGTCTTCGAGCCCAACGACGAGCCGCTGTGGGCGCAGATCCGGCTCAACGTCGGCGCCTTCATGCACAACCTGTTCCGGCAGGGCGCGTTCCAGGGCCAGACGCCGCGCGAGGCCTACCTCGTCAAGTGCGACGCGCGAGACGACCACGCAGAACGACATCAACCTCGGCATCGTGAACATCGTCGTCGGCTTCGCGCCGCTCAAGCCCGCCGAGTTCGTGATCATCAAGCTGCAGCAGCTGGCCGGCCAGATCCAGGCCTGAGCGCAGGAGGTCACATGGCCCAGTTCACCGTCAACGCACAGCGCTTCGACCCGTACAAGAACTTCAAGTTCCGCGTGAAGTGGGACGGCCGCTACGTGGCCGGCGTCAGCAAGGTCGAGCGCGCTCAAGCGCACCACCGAGGTGGTCAAGCACCGCGAGGGCGGCGATCCCAGCAGCACCCGCAAGTCGCCGGGCCGCACCGAGTACGACGCGATCACGCTCGAGCGCGGCGTCACGCACGACGCCGAGTTCGAGAAGTGGGCGAACAAGGTGTGGAACTTCGGCGCCGGCCTCGGCGCCGAGACGTCGCTGCAAGGACTTCCGCAAGGACCTCATCATCGAGCTCTACAACGAGGCCGGGCAGCTCGTCATCGCCTACAAGGTCTTCCGCTGCTGGGTGTCGGAGTTCCAGGCGCAGGCCGACCTCGACGCCAACGCCAACGCCGTGCTGATCCAGACGCATCAAGCTGGAGAACGAGGGCTGGGAGCGCGACACCGAGCGTCGTCGAACCGAGCGAGCCGACGCTGGCGTAGGCGGTCGTCATGCGGCAGACTCCGGCTCGACAACTGCTCGATCGCTGGGAGACCGTTCGCGGCCAGCCGATGCCGTTGCGCGCGGCGGCCCTGGCAGCGCTGTTGGCCGATCAGCCACTGGCTGAGGTGATGCGCTGGAGTGTGGCCCGGCGCGACCAGGCGCTGTTCGATTTCCACGCCCAGGTGTTCGGCGACCGCGTCGAAGCGGTGACCCTCTGTCCGGCGTGCGCCGAGCAACTGGAAATGCAGCTCGCGCTGGCGCAGCTCGCGCCGTCGAAAAGCGCCGCCGCCCCATCGGCGTTTCGGAGCGTCCGGATCGGCGGCACGCGGATCCGCTGCCGTCAGCCGAACACCGAAGACCTGCTGGCGGTGATGTCACTCACCGACGTTGCCGAAGCGCGCGAGCACTTGATCGCCCGCTGCGTGCAAAGCCACGACCCCGACCTGCGCGAACAGGCCGCCGCATTCCTGGCCGATCAGGCAGACGATGTGCGGTTGGACCTGACCTGCCCGGCGTGCGGCCATGCGTGGCAGACCGCGTTCGACATCGCCGGGTTCGTGTGGCGCGAGCTGGACGACTGGGCGCTGCGGACGCTGCGCGAGATTCACGTGATTGCCAGTGCCTACGGGTGGCGCGAGAGCGACATCCTCGAGCTGAGCGCCCGCCGCCGGCAGACCTACGTCGAGATGATCTGATGGGCGACTACTTCGCCGCACTGGCCGAGCGGGCGCTGCGGCCAGAGATCGGCCTGCAGCCGCGGCAGCGCGTGCGCTGGGAGGAGGTGCCGGAGCCGATGGCCGAACGATCGCCAGCCGCGGAGGAAATATATACCGACGGTGCGCGGACGAGCCTGTCGCACGGAAGCGAGCCGCCTCGTCGATCGCGCCGCAAGTCGGCCGCCGAAGCCAGCCCGCCAGAGAGCGAGCCGGCCGCGCCGCGGCCGCGACAGGAACACGGCAGGCGCAAGGGCGCCGGCGATCGAAACGACACGATCGCGGCGACGTCGCCGCCGCCGCACCCGACGGTGCGCGCGGTGGAACCGGTCGTGCAGGTGCGGTTCGAGCGCGTGGCGGCACCTCCCGGCGATGCGGCAGGCAAGGGCCCAGCGGTGGCGGGCGGTCGCCGCGCGGCCGCCGCCCGCTCGATTGGCATCGAACCCGCGCGTCCGGCCACCCGTCTGCCGGCGCGCGAACGGGAGTCGGCGGCGCCAGAACCGACGATTCGCATTCACATCGGCCGCGTCGACGTGCGTGCGGTGACGACGGCGGCGTCCGGTTCACCTCCCGTGCCCCGCGACCGCAGGCGCGCGCTGATGTCGTTGGAAGACTACGTCCAGAAGCGCGACCGAGGGGTGTCGTGAGCAGCGCGCTCGCGCTCGCGGCCGTGACTGCCGTGCTCAAGGACCTGCTGAACAACGGCATCATCGCCAACGACCTGGCGGCGGTGGCCGGCAACTCGGTGCGCGTCACGTCCCGGCCCCCCGATCTGCTGAAGACCGGCGCTGAGGAAGAAGCCGGCCTCAACCTGTTCCTGTACCACACGGCGCACAACACGACGCCACGCAACAACAGCCTGCCGGCCTTCGATGCCCGCGGCGCCCGCGTCAGCAATCCGCCGCTGGGGCTCGACCTCCACTACCTGCTGATGGCCTACGGCAAGGACGAATACCAGGCCGAGATTCTCATGGGCTACGCGATGCAGCTGCTGCACGAGACGCCAGTGCTGTCGCGCCAGGCCATTCAGGATTCGCTCTCGGCGATTCCATCGCTGCAGGTGAGCGGCAGCATGCTGCCGCCGGCGTATCAGGCGCTGGCCGCCGCCGATCTCGCCGATCAGATCGAGACGGTCAAGATCTGTCCCGAGCCACTTGGCGTCGAGGACCTCAGCAAGCTATGGTCGGCGTTTCAAGCCAATCACTTCCGCCTGACCGCGGGCTACACCGCGTCGGTCGTCCTGCTTCAGAGCAGGAAATCGACGCGCGCCTCGCTGCCGGTGCTGAAATCCCACCTCTACGTCATGCCGCTCAAGCACCCGCGCATTGACGAAGTGGTCTCGGCGGCGGGGCCGCCCGCCGACGTGCGCATCACGTCGGCGAGCACCATTCTGATCAAGGGCAGCGGTCTTGGCGGCGACGTCACGCGGGTTCAGATCGGCGAGGCCACGGTGACCCCGGCGAGCGTGGGCGACGCGCAGATCACGATCGATCTGAGCACCGTCGGCGACCTCCGGGCCGGGGTGCAAGCCACCCAGGTGCTTCACGACCTGCTGATGGGCGATCCGGCGCCGGGCCAGCCGCATCGCGGCTTCGAATCGAACGTCGTGCCGTTCGTCCTGCATCCGGCCATCACCGTGCCGGCGAATGTCTCGCTCGCGGCGGGGAACCTGGTGGTCGGCTTCAATCCCGCCGTCGGCAAGGCGCAGCGCGTCACGCTGTATCTCTACGAGCGCAACGCTCCAGATACCCGGCCGGCGCGCGCCCACAGCTTTCCGTCCCCCAGGGACAACGGCATCGCCGGCGCGGCAACGACGGCTGCGAGCATCACGTTTCCGGTGGCGAACGTCATGTTGGGGGACTACCTGGCCTATGTGAGCGTCGACGGCGCGGAGAGCCTGCTCGGCCTGGCCGCCGGCAGGTTCGATTCGCCCAGTGTGACGGTGAGCGCATGAGAGTCGACGCACGGTCCGAGTCGGTCGACACGGCGCGCGACGCCCTGCGCGGCGACATTGCGGCCGTTCGCGCGCGCCTGGACGCGCTGGCCGGCGGCGACGAGGGGACGTCGCCGGCGTTCGAAGCCGCCGCGGAGACGCTGCGCAGCGTGCGCTGGGCGTTTGCGCTCTCGCCATTCGAGGCCAACCTCCTACTGCTCGCCGCCGCCGTGGAACTGGACGCGGACGTGGCGGCGTTGTGCGGGCGATTGCACCAGCAGCACGGCGCCGGCGGAGCCAGCTTTGCACTGGCCAGTCGCCTCTTCGATGATGCGCACTGGAGCGCGCTCCTGCCGTCGGCGCCGCTGCGCTACTGGCGGCTGGTCGACCTCGATCCGCGCCGCGACGGATCGCTGTCGCATGCCCGCCTCCTGGTCGGCGAGCGCACCCTTCATCACCTGCTGGGGCTCGCCTACCTGGACGACTCGCTGCACGCGCTCCTGGGCGCGGTCCACGCCGCCGGCGAGCTGTGGCCGGGGCACGGCGACGTCGCGGCGCGGATGTCGAAGCAGCTCTCCTCGAATGCGGACCGCGCCTTCGTCCTGACCGGCGGCGACGTCCAGTCGCGGCGCAGCGTCGTGTCGCGCGCCTGCGCGGATCTCGGGCTGCGGCTGTTCGCGCTGCGCGGCGAAGATGTGCCGGGCGACGCGGCGGCGCGCGACCGCCTGGCCCGCGCCTGGATGCGGGAGGCGCTGTTGTCGCCCGCGGTCCTGCTCGTCGACGGCGGCTCCTCGCCGCAGGTCGTGGCGCTCGCCGAGCGGATCGGCACGGCGCTGGTCATCAGCACCGAGGACAACATCGCCGACTCCAGCCGGTCGTTCGTACGCCTGCACCTGGACGCGCCGACGTCCCACCAACGCAAGGCCTCGTGGCGCGCGGCGCTCGGTGAACGCGCCGAGGCGCTGAACGGACGTCTCGAGGCGCTGTCCGCGCAGTTCGAGCTGAACCCGGGACAGATGGCCGCGGCGATTCAAGGCGCCGACGATCAGTCGCCAGACTCGCTGTGGCGGGCGAGCCGTCTCCAGGCAAGACCGTCGTTCGGAGAGCTGGCACACCGGCTCGAGCCCACCGCGACGTGGCACGACCTGGTGCTGCCTGCGGCGCAGATGAGCGTGCTCCGGCAAATCGCCACGCACGTCCGGCAGCGCACGAAGGTCTACGACGACTGGGGGTTTGGCGGCGAACGCCGCGGCCTCGGGATCACCGCCCTCTTTGCCGGCGTCAGCGGGACCGGCAAGACCATGGCCAGCGAAGTGTTGGCCAATGACCTGCAACTCGATCTGTATCGCATCGACCTGAGCCAGGTCGTCAGCAAGTACATCGGCGAGACCGAGAAGAACCTGCGCCGCGTCTTCGACGCCGCCGAGGGCGGCGGCGTGATCCTGCTGTTCGACGAGGCCGATGCGCTGTTCGGCCGGCGCAGCGAGGTCAAGGACAGCCACGATCGCTACGCCAACATCGAGATCAGCTACCTGCTCCAGCGCATGGAGGAGTATCGCGGCCTCGCGATTCTCACCTCCAATCAACGCGGGGCGCTCGACCACGCCTTTCTCCGCCGCCTCCGCTTCATCGTCGAGTTCCCGTTTCCGGATGCGATGGCCCGGGCGGATATCTGGCGCCGCGTGTTTCCCGGGGCGACGCCGGTCGACGGTCTCGATACCGACAAGCTGGCCAGGTTGAACGTCGCCGGCGGCAGCATCCGCAACATCGCGATGAACGCCGCGTTCCTCGCGGCCGATGCCAGCCAGCCGGTACGGATGCGCGACCTGCTGCACGCCGCCCGAACGGAGTGCGCCAAGATGAACAAGCCGCCGAGCGACGCCGAGGTGCGGGACTGGCTATGAAGATCGAGCTGGTGATCGACGAGCTGGTCCTGCATGGGGTCGACCCGCGGCAGCGTCACGCCATCGGCGACGCCGTGGCGCTGGAGTTGACGCGCCTGGCCCGCGCCTACGCCAGCGAGCTGAGCGGTCGTCGGTCGACGGATGTCGCCCGTCTCGACGGTGGAGGGTTCGAGACACCAGCGCGAACGCCGGCCGGCGTCGGCGCCGGGATCGCCAACAGCGTGTTCACCGCGGTGCGAGGTGCCGCCTCGTGATGAAGCTGCACCAGCCGGTGCCCGGACGCACGTCGACGCTGCCCGTCAGCAGGCCTGGCGACCGCTTCGAACAGGAAGCCGACCGCGTGGCCGACGCCGTGGTTCGCGGCGAATCCTCACTTGAGGCCGGTGGGTCCAGCGCGGTTGCGACGCTGCAACGGGCAGGCGACGGACCGACGGGTGCCGCCATCGATACCGCTCAGATCGCTCCAGTGCTGCGCAGCGGCGGCCACCCGCTCGCCGAGGCCACCCGCTCGCAGATGGAGGAGCGCCTGGGATTCGACTTCAGCGGCGTTCGGGTGCACACCGATGCGCAGGCCGCGCACAGCGCCCGCGCCGTCAACGCGCGCGCCTACACCATCGGCTCCGACGTGGTCTTCGGCGCCGGCGAGTACGCCCCACGCAGCCGCGAGGGGCAGCGCCTGATTGCCCATGAACTGACCCACGTCCGCCAGCAGGCGTCGGCGCCGCCGATGCTGCAGCGATGGGGGCTGGGTGACGAGATCGCCGGGTGGTTCGCCGGCGACACCTTCGATTCCAAGACGCTGACGAAGTACCTCACCGACCTGGGCACGACCGGAAAGGTCGAGGACCACTCCGACAGCGACAACAAGGCCCGCGCCATCGTGGCCGCGTGGAAGAAGGACCACACCGCGTTCGCTCTCAACGCCAACCTCAAGGCCCTGCTCATCCGGGAAATGCAATCGGGCTTCTGCGGAACCGACGACGAGCTGGCGATTCTCGACCTGTTGACCAGCGCCTCGGACGACGAGTTGACGCAGATGTTCACCATCGGGGGACTGACGGCGAAGAGCCTCGAGTCGGACTTTCACTTCGCGGAAGACGACACGCTGATGACCTTTTTCGCCGACCGCTTCGATGGCGGGTTCGAGGGCGCGAAGAAGCAGGCCGTGGTCAAGAGCGGCGGCGCGAAGGCCGCGACCACGGTGCCCAGCAAGGCGGCGCCGGAGAAGCCGCGGCTCGACTATGTCTTCATCATGGGAGAGGACTCGGCCCGGGCGAAGAAGGTCAACCCCTTCTACACGGAAGCGGAGAAGTACTTCAAGGTGCACTATCCGAAGGCCGAGCTGATCACCAGCGAACGGACGCTCGACGGGGTGCTGGCGTACATCGAGCGCAAGATCGATGCGCCGATCGGGCACCTCTACATCGTGTCGCACGGCAACCAGGACGGCACTCTGCAATTCGGGCTCGACGACAGCGACCTGGTGCGCGATCCGAAGAATCCGAAGAGCCTGCATGGCGACTCCCACCTCAGCCCCATGGAGGTCCGCGACGCGCTCCATCCCCCCGGCGGCGGCAAGAGCACGCTGCCGGGACGTCAGCGCCAGGATCGACGCCAAGACCACCATCCACATCCGCGGTTGCGATCTTGGCCAGAACAAGGAGTTCGTCAACCTGATCGACGAGGCGTTCGGCGGCAAGGGGCAGGTGATCGCGTCGACGCACGAACAGGTCTACGGGACGGATTCCGAGTTGGCCAAGCGGGCGCGCGCCAAGGCGAAGAAGGACATCGAGGACTCGGAGCCGATGCCGCCACCGGTCGATCCGGGGATCAAGGACAAGGCGGCGAAGCGGGCCGCCTTGCAGGCGCGCGAGAAGGCGCTCAAGGAGCGTCGCGCGCGCATCGATCAGAAGCTGAAGGACCAGAAGGAAGACATCGACGAAGCGGCGGCGCTGGCGCAGGCCTACGAGGCCATGTCGGGCGTCGTCATGCAGCGGCCCGGCGACCGCAAGTTCAGCGAGGCTGAGGTGACCGCCGAGATCGAGCGCCGCTATCAGCATCTCACCAAGAAGCAGCGCGTCGCGCTCATCGCCGGCGTCCTGCGCGGGCAACGGGTGGAGAAGCAGACCTTCCCGAACTTCCGCGCCAACGTGCCCGCCACCTCCGCCCAGGCTCTCAGCGTCTTCGCTCAGGCGATGAGACGGGAGTCGGTCGTGCCCGATCGCAAGAAGGAGGTCGAGATCATCGCCACCAAACAGGACGACGGCAAGGAAACCAGGACCTACACGATCTACGGCACGAACGGGCGTGACCTGACGGCCGAGATCGGCGATATCCCGGTCAACGACGACCTGATCCTGCGCGAAGCCAAGACCGACTCGCCGAATCCGCGGGAGTACTCGTGGGAAGTCAAGCGCGCGCGCACCGGCGCGATGCTCTCGGTCTCGGCGGTGGCGACGCGGGTCTTTGCCGACCTGCATCACCAGTCGCTGAACCCGTCGAAGCACGAGCCGTTCACGCCGCGCGAGGACAATCCGATTTTTTACGCGAAGTCCACCTACGAGCCCAAGCAGCCCGCCAAGCCGGCCGCGAAGAAGGACGACCAGAAGAAGTAGCCCATGACGACCTTCCCGAATGCTCCGCGCCTGCTCAAGGGCGGCATCGTCGTGATCGACGCCGCGTCGGGGGCGATCCAGCGCGTGATCGCGCTGCAGTACAACCCCGACACGCTCAGCCGCACGCTGCAGCCGAAGAGCGCGGGGGCCGACAGCCGCCGATCGCGCCGAGGCGCTGCGGCTGAAGGGGCCCGCGGTCGAGACCTTCAAGCTCGAGGTCGAGATCGACGCCGCCGACCTGCTCGAGCGCGGCGACAGCAGCGCCGCCGAGGTCGGCATTCATCCGCAGCCTGACCGTGCTCGAGGCGTTGATCTCCCCGACCAGCGCCCAGCTCAACGAGCTGAATCGCCTGTCCCGCAGCGGCACGCTGGAGATCGCCCCGGCGATGGCGCCGCTGACGCTCTTTGTCTGGAGCAAGAACCGTGTCGCCCCCGTCCGGATCACCGAGTTCACGATCACCGAGGAGGCGTTCGATCCGGGCCTGAACCCCATCCGCGCCAAAGTGAGCCTCGGCCTGCGCGTGCTTGAGCGTCGACGATCTCGGCTTCGATACCAGGGGCGGCAACATCTTCATGGCCTACCTGCGGAACAAGGAACAGCTCGCCGCACGCTACAAGGCCGGAGCGCTCAGCGCGCTCGGCATCACCGGCATTGCCGTAGAAGAGCGAGGACGTGATGAGCTTTCCGGCCAACAGCCGTTATGCGGCGACCGAGACAGCCACGCACACGCTGCCTGATGGCAGGGAGGTGATCTACCTGCGCCGGCGATTCGTGCCGTCGCCCGAGAGTTTCGCCCTCCTGCACGAGCACTTTGTCGTCGAGGGCGAGCGGCTCGACGTGTTGACCGCCCGCTACCTCGGCGATCCGGAACAGTTCTGGCGCGTGTGCGACGCCAACCGGGCGCTGCTTCCCGACGATCTCACCGCCGCCGCCGGCAGCGTGATTCGCATCACCCTGCCGGAGGGCGTGCCCGCTCCGAGCGCAGAATAGGCGGCCACGCATGTTCAAGGGGATCCACCTCACGCTGATGATCGGACCGGCCGTGCCGGTGCCGGCGCCGCGCTTCGTCCTCGAAGCGCTGCAGAGCGTGGACATCACCGTGAACGACACCGGCCCCAGCGTGTTTCAACTGCGTTTCACCGTCAGCAAGCGGTCGCCGCTCGAGACGCTCTTCCTGCTCACCGCCGGCGCCGCTCCCATCAGCATCCTGCGCGTGGTCGTGATGGTGACCGTCGGCGGCACGCCGTCGGTGCTGATCGACGGGGTGGTGACGCAGCAGCAGATCCTGCCCGGCACCGACACCGCGCACTCGACGCTGTCGATCACCGGCGAGGACCTGACCGTGGTGATGCGGCAGATCGACTTCAGCGGCTTCCCGTTCCCGGCCACGCCCGCCGAAGGGCGGGTCGGCCTGATGCTGCTGAAGTACGCATGGCTCGGCATCGTGCCGATGGTGATTCCGAGCGTGATGATCGACGTGCCGATCCCGACCAACCAGATTCCGTCGCAGCAGGGCACCGATTTCGACTACATCAACGAGCTCGCCGACCAGGTCGGCTACGTGTTCTACCTCGAGCCGCAGTCCGACGCCCGGCATGAGCATCGGCTACTGGGGGCCGCAGATCAAGGTCGGCGATCCCGCAGCCGGCGCTGAACATCAACATGGACGCGCACACCAACTGCGAGGCGCTGTCCTTCACCTTCGACAACCAGCTGCGCGAGCTGCCGACGGTCTACGTCTACAACGAGCTGTCGCAAGGTGCCGATTCCCGATCCCGATCCCGAACATCACGCCGCTCAGTCCGCCACTCGGCCTGGTGCGAGCCGATCCCGGTGAAGCTGAAGCCGATCGACGGCGTCTCGAAGTACTCGATCCCCAAGGCGGTGATGGTCGGCATGGCCAAGGCCGCGCGCACGGCCGACGCGGTGAAGGGCGAGGGCTCGCTCGACGTGCTGCGCTACGGCCGGGTGTTGCAGCCGCGCCGGCTGGTCGGCGTCCGCGGCGCCGGCACGGCCTTCGACGGGCTGCATTACGTGCAAAGCGTCACGCATCAGATCACGCGCGGCGAGTACAAGCAGCGGTTCAAGCTGGTCCGCAACGGGCTGATTTCCACGCTGCCCAGCGTGCCGGCGTGAGCGGCGGGTAGGGCAGGCAGCGTTCCTGGATCATGGCGACACAGAACAAGTTCTACGGCAAGTATCGCGGCACGGTGATCATCAACGTCGATCCCGAACAGCGCGGGCGCATCATCGCGATGGTGCCCGACGTGCTCGGCGTGATGCCCTCGTCGTGGGCGATGCCGTGCTTCCCGATCGCCGGCAAGCAGCAGGGGCACCTACTTCATTCCCCAGATCGGCGCCGGCGTGTGGGTCGAGTTCGAGCACGGCGACTCGAACTATCCGATCTGGACCGGCGGCTTCTGGGGCGTCGGCGGCCGAGGTGCCGGCGCTGGCGCTGGCCGGCAACCCGGCGAGTCCCAACATCGTGCTGCAGACCTCGCTGCAGAACACCGTCGTCATCAGCGACCTGCCGGGGCCGACGGGCGGCATCATGCTGAAGAGCACGACGGGCGCCACGCATCATCGTCAACGACACCGGCATCTACATCCAGAACGGCAAGGGCGCGAGCATCGTGATGACCGGGCCGACCGTGACCGTCAACAACGGCGCGCTGGTGGTGGTCTGAAGGAGGCGATGACATGCCGGGATTCCTCCTCCACGTCGGCGCCACGGTGCTGTGCGCGCATGGCGGACAGGCGCAGCCGACCGCGCCGAACGCCCGCGTGCTGGTGAGCGGCCAGCCGACCATCACGATGCCGGCGCCCTACGCGCGTGGCCGGCTGTGCCTTCAACGTCAGCGGCGCGCCCTCACCGTGCGTGACCGCGACCTGGATGACCGCGGCGACGCGCGTGACGTCGAACGGCCAGCCGCTGCTGCTGCTCGACAGCCAGGCCGTGTGCGCGCCGAACGGCACGCCGTTGGTGATCGCGGCGACCCAGACGAGGGTGACGGCGACATGAACATCGACTTTCCGTTCCATCGTCGACAACCGGCTGCAGACGGCCGTCACCACCGACGACGATCACGTGCGCGACCTGATCGAGCAGCTGCTGCTGCACCGGTCCCGGCGAGCGCGTCAACCGGCCGGACTTCGGCGAGCGGCCTGCAGCAGCTGGTCTTCGCCGGCAACAGCCCGGAGCTGGCCGCGACCCTGCAGTTCATGGTCCAGGGCAGCCTGCAGCAGTACCTCAGCGACCTGATCGAGGTGAATGCGGTGCAGGTCGACGCCATCGAGTCCGCGCTGCAGGTGCGAGTGGACTACGTCGTGCGCCGGACGCAGCAGCGGCAGACGACGTCGATTACGACCGGTGACCTCTCATGACCCAGTACCTCTGCGCGACCGAGCGCCGCCGGGACGAAGTACGACGGGTCGAACTTCCTGAACGGCATCGACTTCGTCGAGGTCGCACTCGCCGACCAGCGCACCCTGCTGGTGCACTTCATCCACCCGGCCGCCGGCCTGACGAAGGACAACTTCCGGATTGTCGGCGGCGTCCGCGTCACCGGTGTTCAGGTGCAGGCGTTGGTCGGCACGGTGGGAGAGGTGGTCACACTCACGCACCGATCGTAGCGGCGACTTTTCGACCTACACCTTGCAGCTGGTGACGTCCGCGGCGGTCAGCGATGTGCCGCCGGGGTTCGATCCGATGCTCGCGGCGGTGTCCTTTTCCTTCAAGGTGAATTGTCCGAGCGACTTCGACTGCGCCCCCGACAACGAGTGCGCCCCCCTCGATCTGCCGCCGCCGCACATCAATTACCTCGCCAAGGACTACGCCAGCTTCCGCAAGCTCCTGTTCGACCGTCTGGCGGTGACGATGCCGGCGTGGCGCGAGCGGAATCCCGCGGACCTCGGCGTCACCCTGGTCGAGCTGCTGGCCTACGCCGGCGACCAGCTGAGTTACCACCAGGACGCGGTGGCGACCGAGGCCTACCTCGACACGGCGCGCCGCCGCGCCAGCGTGCGCCGCCACGCGCGTCTGGTCGATTACGCGATGCACGACGGCGCGAGCGCGCGTACCTGGCTGGTGTTCGAAACCGATGCCGACCGGGGCAACGTCACGGCGCCGGGGGTGCCAAAGCAGACGCTGGTCATGGCGCCGGCCACCGACACCCAGCCGGCGCTCGCCTTCGAGACCGTGCACGCGGTGACCGAGCTGCGCGTGAGCCGCAACGCGATTCAGTTCCACACCTGGAGCGATACGAACTGCTGCCTGCCGGCAGGCGCGACGCGGGCCACGCTGCAAGGCAGCGCCGGGCTCCTCGGGCTGCACCAGGGCGATGTGCTGGTCCTCGAAGAGGTGCTGGGCGCTGAGAGCGGATTGCCGGCGGACGCGGACCGGACGCATCGCCACGTCGTGCGTCTGGCGGAGGACCCACAGGAACTGGTCGATCCGCTCACCCAGACGACCGTGCTGGACATCCGCTGGCACGACGAGGACGCCCTGCCGTTTGCGCTCTGTCTGCATGAGTTCGCGGGCGGCGTTCGTGCCGCGCTCGCGCGGGGCAACGTGGCGCTGGCCGATCACGGACAGACGTTCGTGTCCGCGGCCCCTGGTGACGACCTGATTCCGCCTGAAGCGAGCACGCGTCCATACCGGCCGGTCCTGAAACAGGCAGGGCTGACCCAGGTGGTGGCCTTCGACGAGGCGGCCGCCGGCGCCGTCTCCGCGCACCGCGCTCAGCCGTGTCGACCCGCGGATGGCGCTTCCCGCGCTTGCCCTGCGCGCTGACGGGCGACACCTGGCGCCCGCAGCGCGATCTGCTGAACAGCGATCGCTTCGCCCCCGAGTTCGTCGTCGAGACCGAGAGTGACGGCCGTGGCGAGGCACGAGCGCACCTGCGGTTCGGCGACGGCGTGCTCGGGCGCCAGCCGGCAGCCGGCACGCGCTTCGTGTGCCAGTTCCGGCTCGGCGGCGGCGCGAGCAGGCAACGTCGGCGCCGACGCGCTGACGCCAGCTGCTGACCGCG
This sequence comes from uncultured Acidobacteriota bacterium, assembly GCA_963721715.1. Taxonomy (GTDB): domain Bacteria; phylum Acidobacteriota; class Vicinamibacteria; order Vicinamibacterales; family UBA2999; genus VFZN01. Next base: position 359,711 of record CAVRKI010000003.1, read on the forward strand.
CTTCCGGGCGTCAAGGTGCGGAATCCGCTGCCGGCCCACGGCGGTGCCGATCCCGAGCCCGCGTCGCAGGCGAAGCTGCTACGCGCCGCAGGCCTTCCGCACGCAGGAGCGCGCGGTCACCGAGGCCGACTACGCGGCCGCGGCCCAGCGTCATCCCGACGTGCAGCGCGCTGCCTGCACGCGGCGATGGACGGGCATGTTCCACACGATGTTCGTCACCGTCGATCGCCGCGGCGGCCAGCCGGTGACGGCCGAGTTCGAGCAGGACCTGCGCCGCGTTCCTCGAGCGGTTCCGCATGGCCGGCTACGACCTCGAGATCGACGGCCCGCGCTACGTCGCCGCTCGACGTCGTGCTCAATGTCTGCGTCCTGCCCGGTTACCTGCGCGACATCGTCAAGCAAGGCATTGCTCGACGCCTTCGGCGCGCGCGAGCTGGTCGATGGCACGCGCGGCTTCTTCCATCCGGACAACTACACGTTCGGACAAGCCGGTGTATCTGAGCCAGATCATCGCGCGCGCGATGCAGGTGACGGGGGTTCAGAGCGTCGACGTGCCGGCCGACGGCTTCAAGCGCTTCGGACAGGCGCCGCATGGCGAGCGCGACGCCGGATACGTGGCCATCCACCGCCTCGAGATCGCACGCGTCGACAACGACCCGAGCCTGCCCGAGAACGGGCGCATCGACTTCGTGCTCAAGGGGGGCCTGTAACGCCATGGCCGATGAATCGGATCGCTGCGGTTGCTGCGAGACCGGCGTGGCCGAGCCACGGCTGCACAACGCACCGGGCCGCGCCGCTTTGACCTACCGGCTCAGCAGCTACGGCGGATTCCTCCGCCGCATGCTGGCGCAGCTGTCGCGCGAGGGTATCGAGGACGCCCCGAACGTGCTGCGCTACCCACTGGCCAGGTTGGCCACACGCGCGACGCCGACGACCCCGCCATCGCGCTGCTCGACGGCTGGGCCGTCGTCGGCGACGTGCTCACGTTCTACCAGGAGCGCATCGCCAACGAAGGCTTCCTGCGCACCGCGACGGAGCGCCGATCGATCCTGGAGCTGGCAGCCCTGATCGGTTACCAGCTCAATCCGGGCGTCGCCGCCAACGCCCATCTCGCGTTTCAGGTCGACGATGCCGTTGGCGCTCCCGGTTCGGCGACGGTGCCCAAGGGCATGCGGGTGCAGAGCGTGCCGGGCGAGGGTGAGCTGCCGCAGCCGTTCGAGACCACCGAGACGATTACCGCGCGGGTCGAGTGGAACGCTCTGCGCCCGCGGCTGATGCGACCGCAGGAACTGGCGATCAGCGGCGGCAAGCTGGTGATGCTCGGGCTGAGTGTCGGGCTCGGCGGTGAGGCCGTGGGCGTCGACGCATCGGCGGTGCATCCGCTCGATCTCGATCTTCCGGTCCCGTCGTCGGGCGAGATCAAGACCGCCGAGGTGAACGCGATTTACCTGTCGGGTACCAACAGTGGCATCAAGACCGGCGACGTCGTCCTGCTGGTGGGCAAGAAGGATGCAGCCGATGCGGCGGAGCAGGCGCTTCCCAAAGTGGTGCGCGCGGTCGACGCCGAGGACGCGCTCAATCGCACCCGCGTCGAGTTCGAAGGACCGGTCGTCAAGCCGCTCGGCTACGGCATCAAGCTGAACCAGGTGACCGCGATCTCGCTGCAGGCGGTCAGCCTCAACGCCTCCAGTGCCAACGCGATTGCCGGGGCCACGTTCAGCGAGCAGGCGCTCGGCGCGTTCGGCGCGGTGCAGGGCTGGGGCATGCAGTCGCTGGTCAGCTACTACTACCGCGCGTTCACGCAGGCCGCCCCCAAGGCCAAGCTGCCGCCGGCGGCGCCCGGCGCCTTCGCGATGCGGACGCGGCTCGGGTTCTTCGGGCACAACGCGCCGGCGTTGGTCGCCGCCGCTGGCAACGCCGGTATGCAGAGCCAGGATCTCTCCTCGACCTCGATCTGGCGCACCGGCGACACCGACTGCTTCCTCGAACGCAACGTCGCCGGCATCAGCGACAACAGCTGGCTGGTGCTCGACTTCAAGAAGCAGCTCGCCGCGTTTCGCGTCACCACCGCGCACGACGCGTCGCAGGCCCAGTTCGGGCTGAGCGGCAAGGCCACGGGATTGGTGCTCGATGCCGGCACCACGAAGGACGACAAGTACAAGGTGCGGGAGACCACCGGGCACGTGCAGAGCGAGCGACTGGCCCTGGCGCAGTTGCCGATCGAAGCGCCGATCGGCAAGGGCACCGCCGAAGAACTGCAGCTGACGCTCGAGCGCACGGTGCTCAACCTGAGGCCGGGCCAGTGTCTCGCCCTCACCGGCGAACGCGCCGACCTGCCGGGCGTCAAGGCAAGCGAGATCGTGACGGTGAAGGAGATTCAACACAGCGGCGGGTTCACCACGCTGTTCTTCGAATCTCCCGGCCTGACGCTGCGCTACGTCCGCGACACGGTGGTGCTCAACGCCAATGTGGCGCCGGCGACCCACGGCGAGACGGTGGCCGAGGTGCTCGGCAGTGGCAACGGCGCGGCCAGCTGTCAGCGCTTCACCCTCAAACGGCCGCCGCTCACCTACACCGCCGCGTCGTCGGAATCCGGCGTCCAGAATTCGTTGCAGGTCCGCGTCGAGCGCCTGTTGTGGGCGGAGTCCGCTCAGCAAATCGATCAAGGGCCGTCGAGCGAAAGCTACACCGTCCGCATCGCCGACGACGGCAAGGCGAGCGTGAGCTTCGGCGATGGCGAGCATGGTGCGCGGCTGCCGAGCGGTGTCGAGAACGTCACGGCGACCTACCGGACGGGCATCGGCGCCCCCGGCATGGTGGGCGCCGACCGGATCACGCTGATGACGATGCGGCCGTTCGGCATTCGCGGCGTCAGCAACCCGCTGGCCGCCTCCGGAGCTGCCGATCCCGAGAGCCGCGACAGCGCGCGGGCCAATGTGCCGCTGACCGTCCTGGCGATGGGCCGCATCGTCTCGCTGCGCGATGCCGAAGACTTCGCGCGTGCGTTCGCGGGCATCGGCAAGACGCACGCCGCCGCGGTCTGGGCCGCCGGCACGCGCTGGGTGCACGTGACGGTCGCCGCGAGCGTGGCGACCCCGGCGAGCGACGGGGCCGCCTCCGCGCTCCCCGACTTCCGGGTCGATCTCGGCTCGCCGCTGGGGAGGAACCTCACCGCGGCGATCGAGGCGTTCAAAGAGCCGTCGATGCGGCTTCGCCTCGACACCTATCAGCCGCTCTACTTCGATGTCGGCGCCAAGGTGGCCATCGATCCGCGCTACGAGTGGAGCGATGTCGAACGCGGTGTGCGCGCCGCGCTCGTGAACGCCTTCTCATTCGACCAGCGCCGCTTCGCGCAGTCGGTGTCGCTGGCCGAGGTGGTGCGCGTGCTGCACTCGGTCGCCGGCGTGGTCTTCGTCGATGTCGACACCGTGCGGCGCTTCGATCAGACCTCGCCGGAGCTGCCCGCCGGCGGGGTGCTCCGCGCCACGGGGGTGCAGTGGCAGGAGGACCAGGCGGCGCCAGGCGCGCTGGCGCAGCTGCTCCTCATCAACCCGTTCGGGATCGCGCTGGTGCGCGTGTGAGGTCGCGATGAAGCCTCTCTTCTCGCTCCTTCCGGCGGTGCACCGGCTGCGCGACGCGGCCCAGGGCGATGCGCTGCGTGCGCTGCTGAACCTGATGGACCGTGAAGTGCAGCTGGTCGAGGACGACATCAGCCAGCTCTACGACAACTGGTTCATCGAGACCTGCGACGAATGGGTCGTGCCCTACATCGCCGACCTGCTCGGCGTGCGCGCGCTGCCCGGCGGGTCCTCAGGCGCCCAGTCGTCGTTCAGCCAGCGCAGCTATGTCGCCAACACGCTGGCGTACCGTCGGCGCAAGGGGACGGCGGCCGTGCTCGAACAGCTGGCGCGCGACATCACCGGCTGGCGATGCAGGGCGGTGGAGTTCTTCGAGCGAACGGCAGCCACGCAGCACGTCAATCATCCACGCCCGTCACCCCCGTTCACGGTCGACGTTCGAACACGATCGACCATCCGGATGTACGACACGCCGTTCGAGCAGGCCGCGCATCTCGCCGAAGTCCGCCACGTCGACAACGCGCGCGGCAGATACAACGTGCCGAACGTCGGGCTGTTCGTGTGGCGCCTCCAGAGCTACCTGCTGCGGGACGTATCGGCGCGACAGATCGACGCCAGGCGCTACACGTTCGACCCGCTGGGCCGTGGCGTCGGGCTCTTCAACGTGCCGCAGACCGAGCTCTCGGTGACGCAGGCGACCGGACCGGCCAACGTGCCGATGCCCTTGTCGCGGCAGGCACTGCACGACGCGCTGCGCGACTCCTACGGCGATGCCAACACGTCGCGCAGCCTGCTGGTCTCGGTTGCCGGCGTCCCACGGCCGGTGGACGGCATCGCCGTGTGCAATCTATCGGACGATGCCGGCGAGTGGGCGCATGCGGCACCGGCGGGGAAGATCGCGATCGACCCCGAACTGGGCCGAGCCGCGTTCGACGTGGCGCCCGCGGCCGGCGCCGTCACGGTGACCTACGCCTACGGGTTCGGCGGCGACCTCGGCGGTGGTCCCTACGATCGGCGCTCCTCGCTCGAACCCGCGCTGCGGCGTGGGGTGGGCTGGCAGATGGGCGTGTCGCACGCGCCGCCGCCCAGCCAGACGCAGGTCGTGGCGACAGTGGGCGCCGCCGTCGCCGAGTGGAACAAGCAGCCTGCCGGCACCAGCGGCGTCATCGCCCTGATGGACAGCCGCACCTACCAGGAGGATCTGACGACTGCGGCGAAGCGGATCAGGATTCCCGAGGGCAGTCAGTTGGTCATCGTCGCCGCCGGCTGGCCGGCCGAGCTCGTGAACGGCACGCCGATCCGGCGGACCGGACAGCTCGCGGCGAGCGACGTGCGCACGCACCTGCGCGGTACGATCGAAGTCGTGGGCACCGCCCCCGCGAACAGCGCCAACCCCGGACGGTTGATCGTCAACGGGGTGTTGATCGAGGGGGCGCTGAAGGTCCAGGCCGGTTCGCTGGGCGCCCTCGAGCTCGCGCACAGCACCCTTGCGCCCGGCCTCAGTTCGCTGAACTGTGCCGACAATCCCGGTCTGTCGATCGAGCTGACGCGCGCGATCTGCGGCGATCTGTCGCCGGCTGCGAAAGCCAGGACGATTCGCCTCACCGAGTGCATCATCGACGGCGAGGTGTCGGGGCGCGACGTCCACGTGGATGCCAGCACGATCTTCGGCATCACCAGGGCGCAGACACTCCATGCCAGCAACAGCATCCTGCTGGGCAAGGTGACGGTCGAACGGAGGCAGGAAGGCTGCGTGCGCTTCTCGTATCTGCCGCCGGATTCCGAGTCGCCGCGCCGCTACCGCTGCCAGCCACAGGACGGGGCGCAGGCGGCGCGAGTCCGGCCGCGCTTCGAGTCGGTGAGCTTCGGCGAGCCGGCGTATGCGCAGCTGACCGGAACCACCGCGCCTGACATCGTCACCGGCGCCGACGACGAGGGGGAGATGGGCGCCTGGCATTTCACGCAGGCGCCACTACGGTTGCGCAATCTGCGGGTGGCGATCGACGAGTACTTGCGATTCGGGTTGGAGGCGGGCGTGTTCATCGTCCCGCAGCAACCGAAGCACGCCGCGGCCCTCAGCCGGGAGATGCGGCAGCCGGCTGCCGCGCCGGCCGTCGCTCGTAAGCGCGCGAAATCGCCGGCACGCGCCGGGCGAACGACACCTGCGACGACCAAGACGAAGCCGAGGCCGAAGACTGCAACCGCGCGGAAGAAGCCGACTGCGCGCACATCGCGGAGAACCAGATGAAGGGTGACTTCAGCCGTTCCACGTTTCGCGCGACGAACCATTACAGCCAGGTCCGCGCCCAGCAGGGGCGCGGCGTGCTCGACGCCGAGCTCAACGAGCAGGGCGACATCACCGGCCACATCGCGCGGAGCTCCACCACCGACATCATCGGGGTGAGCGGCGCGCCCTTCCATCCACCGACCGCGTTCCGGAATTTCCAGGTCAAGGTCGCTCCGGACGGCAAGGATCTGCAGATCGCGCCCGGGCGCTTCTATGTCGACGGCATCCTGTGCGAGAACGAGGCCGCGCCGGCGACGTTCCTGGCGCAGCCGGATCTGCCCGGGACAGCGCTGCCCACTGCCGCCGGTTCGTATGCCGTCTATCTGGACCTGTGGGAACGGCATGTGACCGCGGGCGAGCAGCGCGCCGACGGGTTCCCCTCGCTGCGCGAACCCGCGCTCGGCGGCCCCGACACCGCGTCGCGGGTGCGCGTGGTGTGGCAGGTCAAGCTCGCCAGTGTGGGCTCGAAGGGTTGCGGCTCGTTCACGCCGCCGTCGTCGCCGACAGGAAAGCTGCGGGCCAGCGAAGCGCCTGCCGGGGCAGCGGCCGACGATTGCCTGGTCCCGGCCAGTGGCGGATACCGCCGGCTCGAGAACCAGTTGTATCGGGTCGAGGTCGCGTCGGTCACCACTGCCAGGTCGGCCTTCAAGTGGTCGCGCGACAACGCCAGCACCGCGAGCAAGGTCAAGAGCAGCGATCAGAATGCCGCCACGATCGTCGTCGAAGATGCCGGCCGCGATGACGTCATCGGGTTCGCCGCCGCGAAGTTCGTCGAGTTGAGCGACGAGTCGCAGACGTTGGCCGGACAGGCCGGCCTGCTGCTCGAAGTCGAGGCCGTCTCGGGCACGTCGATCCGGGTGAAGAACCCGTCTAATGCCAGCCTGGCGCTCGGCGCCAATCCGATGCTCCGGCGCTGGGACGGCGTTGGCGACCTCAAGGCCAACACGCCAGTGGAACTCGAGGATGGCGTCCAGATCGAATTCGACGGCGGCACCTTCGTGGTCGGCGACCACTGGCTGATTCCGGCGCGCACGCTGACCGGCCGGGTGGAATGGCCGCGCACCGGGACCGGGGCCTCGGTCTTCGAGGCGCCGCACGGTACCGTCCATCACTATGCCGCGCTCGCCGTCGTCTCGTTCACCGGCACCGCCTTCGACCCGGCGGTCACCGACTGCCGCAAGCTGTTCCCGCCGCTCACCGCGATCACCGCGCGCGACGTGTCGTACGATCCCGCCAACTGCAGCAACTTGAAGGGCACGTCCACGGTGCAGCAGGCGCTGGACGTCCTGTGCCAGGGCACGGGCGGCGAGAACGAAGACGGGATCCACGTCAAGGGGATCTTTCTTCCGTCGGGCGCGCCGCTCCTCAACGACATACTCATCGCGCCCGGCGACCTCTTGAAGGGGTTTCGCATCGACTGCGACGCGGTGCTGTTCGATGGCAGCGTGGTCAACAAGAATGGCCTGCCCAATCCGGTCTGCACGGTGACGGTGGAGGTGCCGTGGCCGCTGCGCGGCGAGGAACGCCAGTTCTGGGGCGTCGACGGCGGCGCGTTCGTCGGCTTCACCCCGGTGACGCTCGCCGCCGAGGTGACATCGCGCGAGAACGCGATCACGTGGATGCCACTGGCGCCGACTCAAAAGTGGTTGAACGAGCGGCTGCTGCAGATGATCACGGAGATGACCAGCCAGTTCGACCCGCGCGTCCTGGTCAGGTTGAAGCTGGCGGGCAACTTCATCTGGGGGCCTGAACGCACGCCGAAGTTGCACCTCGATGGGGACGTGTTCGGCCTCCCGGCCGATGGCCGCGTCGACATCGGGTTGCCGAGCGGTAACGGCCGCCGCGGCGGCGATCTCGACATGTGGTTCTGGCTGTTCCGTCCCACGCGCGTCCCAGGCGTGGGGTTCTTCCCGAGCCGGACCAGCCGGTTCTTTGCCGCCGCGACCGGCGCAGCCTCGCTCGGCAAGGAAGCGCTGCAACTGGGGATCGATCGATCGGCAACCGACCTCCGCGGACTGCTGCCGGACGGCTATCAGGTGGACGCCTCGCAGCGCTTCAGTGCCAACGATGCGCTCAGCATCGCGAGGCGAAGCGGCGTCACCCGCCTGGTCGGGCTCGTCAGCGATCGCCATGGTCGGCTCGGCAGGTTCCTGAGCGATCGCCTGCAGGCGACGCTGCAGATCGCGATGGCTACCGAGGTCGTGCCCGATGTGCAACTGCAGGAGCGCGTGCGGGCGATGATGGCCAACCAGGCCGGGCCCGACTTCGTCATTGGTGATGAAGCACTCGCCGCGCGGCTGCAGCAGCTTCAGTTCCACGCGGAGTTCATCAAGCTGTAGAGGGAGACGCGCTCCACTGTCTCGTCGCCCACGCGACCGTCACGCGGCTCGATGCGGCATGGAACGGTCGCGCCGCTCGTCGATCGCGCGTGTTATACTCTGGCGCAGTGACCACGATCCAGATGCGAAAGCGATCCGCGCGAAAGCGGGCCTGTTCCGCGTCGGGATCTGTGCGTCTCTGGTTGCCGCGCCACTGAGCGGTCAACCATCGACCGGCCCTCACCTCGGGCCACCAGCAACCCGCCGCGGCACATGCCCAGGCGGGTTTTTCGTTTCTGGATCGAATCAGCGAAGGGAGTGGGTTCGTGCGAGCGATTGACGTCGGTGTCCTGGGTGCCACGGGCGTGGTGGGGCAGCAGTTCGTGTCCCGCCTGGCCGCGCACCCGTGGTTCAACCTCACCTGGCTGGCGGCCAGCGAGCGTTCGGAGGGCAAGACCTATCGCAGCGTGGCGCCCTGGCGCCTGGCCACGCCGATTCCCGACGCCGCCGCGACCCGCGTGGTCGAGGCCTGCACGCCGGGCCGCGGACCGAAGGTCGTGTTCTCCGGCCTCGACGCCTCGGTCGCCGGCGAGATCGAAGGCGCCTTCGCCGCCGCCGGCCACATCGTCGTCAGCAACGCGCGCAACTACCGGATGGATCCGCTGGTGCCGCTGCTCATCCCGGAGATCAACGCCGATCACCTGCAGCTGCTGACCGAACAGCGCGCGCAGAAGGGCTGGCCGGGCGCCATCGTCACCAACCCGAACTGCTCGACCATCGTGCTGGCGCTGGCGCTGGCGCCGCTGCGGCCGTTCGGCATCCGCGCCGTCGTGGTCTCGACGATGCAGGCGGTGTCGGGCGCGGGCTATCCGGGCGTGCCGTCGCTCGACATCCTCGGCAACGTGGTGCCGTTCATCGGCGGCGAAGAAGAGAAGATGGAGACCGAGACGCAGAAGATCCTCGGCAGCGACGGCGGCCGCGCGCCGCACCCGACGGTCGTCAGCGCCCACACCAACCGCGTGCCGGTCATCGACGGCCACACGATGACGGTGTCGGTGGACCTCGACGGCCAAGCCCTCGATCGACGAGGTGACGCAGGCGCTCCGCGACGTTCCGCGGCGCGCCGCAGGAGCTGGGGCTGCCGACCGCGCCGCAGCCCGCCATCGTCGTGATGGACGAACCGAATCGCCCGCAGCCGCGGCTCGACGCCGACCTCGGCGGCGGCATGGCCGTGAGCGTCGGCCGCGTGCGCGCGTGTCCCGGTGCTGCACACGCAGTTCGTCGCGCTCGGGCACAACACGGTGCGCGGCGCCGCCGGCGCGGCGATCCTGAACGCCGAACTGATGCACGCGCGAGGGCTGACGGAGTAGGCCTCGGGGCTGAAGCCCCCAGGCTCAGGCCCCAAGACTCAAGACTCAAGACCCAAGACTCAAGACCATGGTCGTCATGAAATTCGGCGGGACGTCGGTGGCCGATCGCGCCGCCATCGAGCGGCTGATGGCCATCGTGCGGGCCGAGCGGCAGGCCGAGGCGCAGCAGGAAGGCGGCGATGCGCGCGGGCCGATCGTCGTGGTGTCGGCGCTGTCGGGCGTGACCGATCGGCTGCTGGGCGTGGCCGCGCAGGCCGGCGCGGGCGACACCGAAGGCGCGCGGAGCAGCCTGCGCGACCTGCATCAGCGTCACATCACGGTGTCGGAGGTGGTCACCGACCCGGCGCTGCGCGCGCAGACGCGTGGACGAACTGGCGCGCGAGTTCGACGGAACTCGAGCGCATCGTCGCGGCGCTGGCGGTGCTGCGCGAGGTGTCGCCGCGCTGGATGGACACCATTGCCGCCACCGGCGAGATCCTCAGCAGCCGCATCGTCGCCGCCGCGCTCACCGCCCACGCGCTGCCGGCGGCGCTGGGTGGACGCGCGGCAGGCGGTGGTCACCGACGGCGAGCACACGGCCGCGGCGCCGCAGTTTCCCGGAAACCACGGCGGCGCTGATGACGCACGCGGATCCGCTGCTGGCCGTCGGGCCGCATCCCGGTGATCGGCGGGTTCGTCGGCGCCACCCGCGACGGCGTGACGACCACGCTCGGCCGCGGCGGCTCCGACTTCTCCGCGGCGATCGTCGGCGCGTGCCTCGGCGCCGCCGAGATCCAGATCTGGACCGACGTCGACGGCATGCTCACCTCCGATCCGCGCATCGTCAAGGACCCGCAGGTGGTGCCGCACCTCTCGTTTGCCGAGGCGTCCGAGCTGGCGTACTTCGGCGCCAAGGTGCTGCACCCGGCGACGATTCAGCCGGCCGTGGCGCGCAACATCCCGGTCCGCATCCTCAACTCGCAGCGCGCCAACGCGCGCGGCACGCTGATCACCGCCGAGCGTCCGTCAGACCGAGCGGCCGCTGACCGCGGTGGCGTCGAAGAAGGGCGTGACGGTGGTGGACATCACCTCGACGCGCATGCTGATGGCGCACGGCTTCCTCAGCCGGCTGTTCGAGGTGTTCGAGCGCTTCAAGACGCCGGTGGACGTGGTCACGACGTCGGAGGTCAGCGTGTCGGTGACGGTGGACGACACCCGCCGCCTGCCGGAGATCGTCGCAGGCGCTGCAGGGCTTCGCCGACGTGTCGTGCGAGGACGAGATGGCCATCGTCTGCGCCGTCGGCGACGGCCTGCAGCGCGATCCGGCGCTGGCGGCGCAGGTGCTGGCCTCGGTCGGCGACGTGCCGCATCCGGATGGTGTCGCAGGCGGCGTCGCGGCGGAACATCACGTTCGTGATCCGCGAGGCCGACGTGCCGACCGCGCTCAGCCGCATGCACGAGTCGTTCTTCGCGCCGTATCCGGTGTCGGCCTCGGTCGCCGGCACGCGAGGCTGAGTGCGATGCGCCTGCTGATTGTCGGCCACGGCCGCATGGGCACGCTGGTGGAATCGCTGGCCCCGTCGTACGGCTTCGAGGTGAGCGGCATCGTCGACCCGTTCGCATGACGAGGCGGCGTGGTCGACGGGCGCGTTCGCCGATGCCGACGTCGCCATCGACTTCACCGTTGCCTGACGCCGTGCCGACGAACCTGCCGGCCGCTGGCCGGCGCGCGGCATCAACGTGGTGATCGGCACCACGGGCTGGCAGGCGCACGAGGCGGCGATGCGGGCGGTGGCGACGGACCGCCGGCATCGGCGTGGTCGTCGCCTCGAACTTCTCGCTGGGCATGAACCTGTTCCAGCTGGTCGTCGAGGAGGCGGCGCGCCGCTTCGCGCCGCAGCCGGACTTCGGCGCCTGGATTCACGAGGCGCACCACGATCAGAAGAAGGACGCGCCGTCGGGCACGGCGCTGACGCTCAAGGGCGGGCATGGAGCAGGCCGGCTTCGCGCGCCCGATCGACGTGTCGTCGACGCGCGCCGGGTTCATGCCCGGCACGCACACGGTTGGCTTCGACGGCCCATCGGAGACCATCGAGCTGACGCACACCGTCCGCGATCGCGCGGTGTTCGCGCGCGGGGCGCTGGTCGCCGCGCGCTGGGTGATCGGCCGGCGCGGCTGGTTCGGCATGCGCGATGTCTTGGCGGGATAGCCGGCGACGGCAGCAAGGAGAGTTGCGATGCGGACACCCTGGACGGGAGTGGGCACGGCGCTGGTGACGCCGTTCACGAAGAGCGGCGAACTGGACGAGGCCGGCGTCAGGCGCCTGGCGCGCCGGCAGATCGATGCCGGCGTGCACTTCCTGGTGCCGTGCGGCACCACGGGCGAGACGCCGACGCTGTCGGAGGCCGAGCGGCGCCGCGTCGTCGAGCTGGTGCGTCGAGGAAGCCAACGGCCAGGTGCCGGTGATGGCCGGCGCCGGCGGCTACGACACCCGCGAAGTGGTGCACGCCGCGCGCGAGATGCAGCAGGCGGGCGCCAACGGCCTGCTGTCGGTGACGCCGTACTACAACAAGCCCACGCCGGAGGGGCTGTTCCAGCACTTCTCCGCGATCGCCGACGCGACCGCGCTGCCGATCGTCCTCTACAACGTGCCCGGCCGCACCGGCTGCAACATGGAAGCGCCCACCGTCGCCCGGCTCGCCACCATCCCGCACATCATCGGCGTGAAGGAAGCCTCGGGCAACATCCAGCAGATGGCCGAGATCTGCCGCGCCGTGCCGTCCGACCTTCCTGGTGCTGTCCGGCGACGATGCGATGACGATGCCGCTGATGGCGATTGGCGGCCGCGGCATCATCTCGGTGGCGTCGAACTCGATTCCCGCGGAGATGGCGCAGATGGTCGAAGCCGCCGAGCGCGGCGACTATCAGGCCGCCCGGGCCCTGCACCATCGCCTGCTGCCGCTGCTGCTGGTCAACTTCGTCGAGTCGAACCCGGGGCCGGTGAAGTTCGCGATGGCGGCGATGGGCCTGTGCGAAGAGGTGTTCCGCCTGCCGATGGTGTCGCCGCGTCCGGCGTCGAAGGAGAAGATCCTGGCGGTGATGGCGGAGCTGGGATTGAGCGGGGAAGGACAGGCGTCGTGAGGGAGCGCATCGAACAGCTGTTCGCCGCGGGCGCGGCTGCGGACAAGCAGGAGGCGCGCGCGGTGTTCGCCGAACTGCGGCGGGCGCTCGGCGCCGGCGAGGTGCGCGCGGCGGAGCCCGATGCCGCCGAGCCGTCCGGATGGCGCGTCAACGCCGTGGGTCAAGCAGGGCATCCTGCTCGGCTTCCGCTTCGGCGACCTCGTCGAGATGAGCGAGGGCCTGCCGTTCTACGACAAGGACACCATGCCGCTGAAGCGCCCCGGCGCCGGCGCCGGCATCCGCATCGTTCCGGGCGGCTCCAGCGTGCGCGACGGCGCCTTCGTGGCGAAGGGCGTCATCTGCATGCCGCCGATGTACATCAACATCGGCGCCTACGTCGGCGAAGGCACGCTGGTCGATTCACACGCGCTGGTCGGATCGTGCGCGCAGATCGGCGCCCGCGTGCACATCAGCGCGGCGGCGCAGATCGGCGGCGTGATCGAACCGGTCGGGGCGCTGCCGGTGATCATCGAGGACGACGTGCTGGTCGGCGGCAATACCGGGATCTACGAGGGCGCGGTGATCAAGCGGCGCGCGGTGATTGCGGCGGGCACGGTGCTGACCGGATCGACGCCGGTTTACGACCTGCCCAACGGACGCATCATCAAGCCGGAGGCCGGGCAGCCGCTGGTGGTGCCGGAGGGCGCGGTGGTCGTGCCTGGCGCGCGGCGGTGACCGTTGGCGCCGGCAAGGAGTGGGGGCTGTCGCTCGCCACGCCGGTCATCGTGAAGTATCGCGACGATCGCACCGACACCCGAACGGAGCTCGAAACGTGGATCCGGTAGACCCGGTCGCGCTGGCGCGACAACTGATCGACATCGATTCCACGACCGGGCGCGAGGGCGAGGTCGCGCGCGTCCTGGCTCGCGTATCTCCGCGACCGAGGCTACTCGGTGCTGGAGCAACCCGTGGACGGCGCCGCCGGCAGCGAGCGGATCAACGTGATTGCCGCGGTGGGCGAGCCGCACGTGGTCTTCTCCACTCATTTCGATTGCGTGCCGCCGTTCTTCCCGAGCCGGCTCGAGGACGGCGTGCTCTACGGCCGTGGCGCCTGCGACGCGAAGGGCATTCTCGCTGCGCAGGTCGCGGCCGCCGAGCGCCTGCGGGCGGCGGGGGAGACCCGCATCGGGCTGGTGTTCGTGGCCGGCGAGGAGCGGGGCAGCGACGGAGCGATGGCCGCCAATCGCATCGCGTCGCGGTCACGCTATCTGATCAACGGGGAGCCCACCGACAACCGTCTGGGCGCCGCCACGCGTGGCGTGTTCCGGGTGCGGATTGCCACCGAGGGGAAGGCCGCGCACTCGGGCTATCCCGAACTGGGCCGGTCGGCGATCGAGGCGTTGATCGACGTGCTGCTATCGATGCGCGGCGCGCCGTGGCCCGAGGACGCCCTGCTGGGGCGCACGCACTACACCGTCGGGTTGATCTCGGGCGGCGTCGCCCCGAACGTGATTCCCGCCCGCGCGGAGGCCGAGGTCATCTTCCGAACAGTGGGCTCCCACGACGACCTGCGCAGCGGTGCTGGCAGCGACGGTGGGCGAGCGGGCCCGCGTCACCGAGGTGCTGGAGGTGCCGCCCGTGCACCTCGAGACGCGGGACGGCTTCGAGACCGCGGTGTTCGCCTACACCACCGACATCCCGTTCCTGACGGCCTGGGGCACGCCGCTGCTGCTGGGCCCCGGCTCCATTCACGTGGCGCACACCGACCACGAGCACATCCGCGTCAGCGAACTGCTCGAGGCCGTGGACCTCTACCGCACGCTGGCGGCGACCCTGATCGCTTCCGCCTGAGCGGGTGTCGCCCGTAAGTTGTTGAAGAATATGGATGGGAGCTGTGCAGCACCGCGGCCGGGCAGGCCCGCACAGGTGCGCGCGAACACCGGGCGGTGTTACACTGGCCTCACGTTCTTTCACCGGGCGGGTGGGATTGTGCCAACAGTCCCCCGGGATCCGGTGGCGGGCCGCACCGCGGCTCGGAACCTGTGCAATCTCAGGGCGGCGAACCGCGTCAGGGCCGGAAGGCAGCAGCGCTAAGTCGTTTCCGTGATGTGTGCAGCCATTCCGGGCCGCGGTGAGGCCCGGAACGAAGGTTCTTCACCCCCAATGTCCTACCAGGTCCTCGCCCGCAAGTGGCGTCCCCAGCGTTTCGATGACGTGCTCGGCCAGCAGGCCGTGACCAAGACGCTGCGGAATGCCCTCAAGAGCCGGCGCATCGCCCAGGCGTTCGTGTTCGCCGGCCCGCGCGGCTGCGGCAAGACCACCAGTGCCCGCATCCTCGCCCGCGCGCTCAACTGCGTGAACGGCCCGACCGCCGACCCGTGCGGCGTCTGCGACGCCTGCGTCGAGATCACCGAGGGCCGCGACATCGACGTGCTGGAGATCGACGCCGCCACGCACACCGGCGTCGACAACGTGCGCGAGGTGATCATCGAGGGCCTGTCGATTGCCCCGGTGCGCAATCGCTACAAGGTGTTCATCATCGACGAAGTCCACATGCTGTCGGCCTCGTCGTTCAACGCCCTGCTCAAGTCGATCGAAGAGCCGCCGCCGCACGTCATCTTCATGATGGCGACGACCGAGCTGCACAAGATTCCGGACACCGTGCTGTCGCGCTCGCAGGTGCACGAGTTCCGCACCATCTCGCCGAAGATCGTCGCCGACCGTCTCCGCTTCATCGCCACCGAGGAGCACATCGAGGTGCCGGACGAGGCGCTGATGCTGCTGGCCCGTGCCGGCGAGGGCAGCATGCGCGACTCGCTGAGCGCCTTCGACCAGGTCCGGGCGTTCGCCGGCGAGACCATCGCCACCGAGGACGTCGTCACGGTGCTGGGCCTGGTGGGGCGCGACCTCGTGCTCGACATGCTCGACGCCGTGGTCGCCGAGGACGCGCCGGCCGCGTTCGCGCTCACCGAGCGCGCCATCGAGCGCGGCTACGATCTCCGCCTGCTGTGCCGCGAGCTGTCGCGGGCGATGCGCGACCTGCTGATCCTCTCCGTCGACAAGTCGCGCGCCTCGGATCCCGATGTGGTGGGCGAGAGCGACCGTCCGCGGCTGCTCGCGCTGGTGGACCGCTGGTCGCGCGAGGATCTGCTGCGCGGCTTCGATCTGCTCACCCGCGCCGAGCAGGAGGTGCGGAGCTCCGATCAGCCGCGCTACAACATGGAGATGGCGCTGCTGCGCCTGATGCACCTGCGGAAGCTGGTGCCGCTCACCGAGCTGCTGGCCGGCGGAGGCCGCAGCCTGTCGAGCGGCGCCGACGGGCCCCGCGGGCCGATCGCCTCACGGCCCGCAGACACTGGTGGTGCATCCGGGCTGCGCATGCCGGTCGCGCGCCCGTCCGGGCCGCCCCCGCGCCCGTCCGCTCCACTCCCACGACCGGCGTCCACGCCGAACGTGGCCCCCGGCGCCGCCCGGGTGGCGCCGTCATCCGGCGCCTCCACGGTCGTGGCTCCTGCGGCCGCGCCCACCGCCGCGCCAGGCGGGCCCTATCGTGACGCGTTCATCGCCGAGTTGAAGTCCGCGAAGCCCACGTTCTACAACCTGGTGGTGGCGCAGGCGTTCAGCATCGAAGCCAACGCATCCGGCGTGACGTTCGCGTTCCAGCCGAACCAGAAGGTGCCGAAGAGCCAGTGCGAGGACAACCGCGCCTGGGTGCAGGGCATCGTCGAGAAGGTGGCCGGCCAGAAACTGCCGGTGCACATCGTCTTCACCGATGCCGGCGCCGTCGCCGCGCCGAAGCCGGCCGCGGTCGGCTCCAGCAAACCCGCAGCCACGGACGCGCACCCGAACTCCGCGCTCGAGCACGACACCGTGAAGCACCTGCTCGAGGTCTTCCCCGTCGAGAAGACGACGGTCCAGGGGGAATAACCCTTCAGCGCGCTGATGTGGAGGGTCCATCGGCTCAATGGTTCCGCGGACGGGCGCAAACGATGGGGAGTCCGGGCTGACGGATGCTCAACTCAAGTGAACTGTGGGGTGAGGTCATGGATATCCAGGCGATGATGAAGCAGGCGCAGGAGATGCAGCAGCGCCTGCAGCAGCAGATGACCGACATCCGCGTCGAGGCCACCGCCGGCGGCGGCATGGTCACGGTGGTGGTCAACGGCCACAAGCACCTGCTGAAGCTGGCGCTCGACCCCGAGGTCGTGTCGAAGGACGACGTCGGGATGCTGCAGGACCTGATCGTCGCCGCGATCAACGACGCGCACCGCAAGGTGGACGACGAGTTGAAGCGCAGCATGGGCGGCATGATGTCGGGGCTGAACCTGCCAGGACTCTAGCGTGCTCCCCGAATCCCTGCAGCAGCTCATCGACCAGTTCAAGCGTCTGCCCGGCATCGGCGGCAAGAGCGCGCAGCGGCTGGCGTTCCACATCCTGCGCACGCCGCGCGAGGACGCCGAGCGCCTGATCGACGCCATCCGCCAGGTGAAGGATCGCGTCACCTACTGCTCGGTCTGCAACAACATCACCGACACCGACCCGTGCGGCATCTGCGCCGACGACTCGCGCAACCGTCGCGTCATCTGCGTGGTCGAGGAGCCGCAGAACGTCAACGTGATCGAGAAGACCGGCGGGCATCGCGGCGGGTATCACGTGCTGATGGGGGCGATTTCGCCGCTGTCGGGCGTCGGCCCCGACGACCTGAAGATCAAGGGCCTGCTTGGCCGGCTCGAGGAGGTCGAGGAGGTCATCCTCGCCACCAACCCCACGGTGGAAGGCGAGGCGACGGCCATCTACCTGGCGCGGCTGCTGAAGCCGCTCGGCGTGCGCGTCACCCGCATCGCGATGGGCATCCCGGTCGGCAGCGATCTGGATTACGCCGACGACCTGACGATGACCCGGTCACTCGAAGGCCGGCGCGAGCTGTAGGCGTTAGAATCGGCTCAGCCACCCCCGGCCGCCATGCTTCCAGTTGCCTACCAGCTTCCCGCCGCCGCGATTCTCGTCGCCGGTGGATTCCTGTCCTGTTTCTTCGGCTACCGCCTGTTCAAGGTGGTGCTCGCCCTCTTCGGCTTCATCCTCGGCGGCCTGGCGGCCAGCTCGGTGTTCGGCGAGAGCACGACCACGGCGATGGTCATCGCCGCGGTCGTCGGCGGCCTTGGCGGCGCGTTCCTGCTGCTGGCGGCCTACTTCGTCGGCGTGGCGCTGGTTGGCGCCGGCATCGGCGCCCTTGCCGCCAATCTCGTCTGGACGCAGGTGCAGGGCGATCCGCACCCGTTCGTCGTCATCCTCTTCTCGATCGCCGGCGCGCTGCTCGCGACCTGGATGCAGCGCTACGTCATCATCCTCGGCACCGCCTTCGGCGGCGCGTGGACGATGATCGTCGGCGGCACGGCGCTGATGGGCAATGCCACGGCGCTGAAGGCGGCGGCGGAAGGTGACGTGTGGGTGGCGTATCCGATGAATCCCGCGCCCGGCCAGGAGTGGGTGCCGTGGGCGTTCATCGCGGTCGGCGCGGTCGGCACCCTGGTGCAGATGTACTGGACCGGCGGCGACAAGGGACGGATCGGCCGCAAGCGCGTCGACGAAGAAGCCCAAGGCCGACAAGGACTGAGACGTCCGCGCCGCTCGCGCGATCGGTGCGCCGCTGTTCAGCCCACCAGTTGCGCGGCCGCCAGGCCGCTCAGGAACGCGCCCTCCACGCGATTCCCCGCGCACCAGTCACCACCCACATAGAGCCGCTGCTCCGGGTCGGCCAGCGCGCCGACGGCCAGCGGCGGATCCGCGCAGGCAAAGCGCCAGCGGTGCGCGCCCAGGTACGCCGGCATGCGGCAGCCGGGCCCGCACCAGGTCCGCGAACGCGTTCAGCAGGAACGGGCCCACCGCATCCGCCGCATCGTCCACGTGGGCGGCGCTCCAGGCGGCGCTGGCGTGCAGCACCCAGGTTTCGGCCAGGCCGCGCTGCGGCTTGGAGCGATCGCGCGCGATCCAGCCGAGCGGGCTGGAGGTGACGTAGGCGGCGTCGAACGGCGCCGGCACCGGGTCCTCGAAGGCGACCAGCGCGGCCCAGCACGGGTGCATGCGGACGCCGCTGACCGACTGCGTCAGCAGCGGCGAGGCGGAGACGAGCGGTAGCGCCTGCGGCGCGGGCACGGTGATGAGGACGGCGTCAAACGGGCCCAGCGTCTGGCCGCTGGCCGTCGCCGCCAGCCACCGCGGCGTGTGACCATCGTGCTGCCAATGCGGTGATCTGCACGCCGCACTGCACGTCCAGTCCTCGCGCCAGGTGCCGGCCGATGGCGCTCATGCCGGGCACGCCCACCCACCGGGCGTGGTCGTCTTCGACTGGCTCGCGGCCCTCGCTGTCGAACGACGCCAGCTTGCCGTGCCACAACTGGACCACACGGGCCTTGTGCCAGCCCTCGACCTCGCGATTGAAGCGCGACGTCGCGCACGGTGAAGTACTGGGCGCCGTGATCGAACGCCATCGACGTCAGCTCGGCGCGATCGGCATCGCCGTTCAGCACCCGTCGCGTGGAGACGCGGCCGCCGGGCGCGCGTCCCTTGTCGGCAATGGTGATCGCATGGCCCTGCTCCTGCAGCGCGCGCGCCGCGGTGAGGCCGGCCAGGCCGGCGCCGACGACGAGGACGGTCACTGGGTCATCACCCGGCCGAGGCTGCCCTTGTAGCCGGTCATCTCGAGGTAGCCCCTGCCCTGGAGGCTCGCACCGCGAGACGTGCCGGCGACGTCGACCAGGCCTTCCCAGTAGGCCACGCCGGCGCCCTTGGTCACCAGTTCCTGGTTCTGGAGGGGCGTGGAGATCTCGAGCGCGAGCTGTTGCGCCGGCACCGTGATCGTCCAGCTGATCGGATACACGGCGCCCGAGGCCGCCTTGAACGTCCGGCCCGCCGGCGTCAGCGTGAAGTCGCTCGTCGCCAGATGGGTGACTCGGCCCCGCGCGTCCACCAGCGTGCCGCTCGAACGCGGGTCACGGGTGCCGTCGCCGCGGCGCAATTGATAGAGCATCAGCTCGCGGCCGTCGGCGAGCTGCAACGACAGCCAGTCCCATCCCTGCTGTTCGCGCTCGAGGAAGCTGGTGCCGAACTCGTGATCCATCCAGCTGTCGCCCGTCACCTCGAACCGCTCGCCGTCCACGGTGACGGTGCCGCGCGTGGGCATGCGGGTGAGCGAGTAGTAGTGCGAGGCGTTGCCGGCCTGCGCTCCCTTCTGGCTGATGCCGTCACGTCCGTTGATGACCGGGCCCTTGCCTTCGGACAGCACCAGTTCCACGCCGGCCTGCCCGCTCTTCGCCGAGATCACATGGCGGCCCTGAGCGTCGAGGTGCGCCGTCCAGTCCTCGTTCCACACCTTGTAGGTGTCGGTGGCCGCGCCCGACAGCCCGGGCCCGCCGCGCGTGAGCTTCTCGTCGAAGCGGTAGCGGTCGCTGGCCGGGTCGCTCACCGCCAGGTGCGCCATGAACAGGTCGCGCACGGCCCATGCGGATGGGTTGGCCGGCGCCGGATCGACGCCGACGCGGAAGAACGTCACCTGGTAGCCGAAGCGGCGACCGGCGGACGTCTGCACGTTGCCGGTGTAGTACCACCACTCGATCTTGAACTCGGGATGGCTGGCGTGATCGCGCGGGAACTCGAAGCGATAGCCCGCCGTCGCCTCGCGCCAGGCCGGCGCCGCGGCCGGCACGGCGACGCCACTGCCGAGCACGATCGCGAGCAGCAGCGCAGCCCTGGCGATCCCACCGCTGATCGCACCTGATCGCACCCCTCCGCACCAGACCGCACCCCGTCGCACCCCTCCACACCCCTCCGCACCTGATCGCACCCCTCCGCACCAGACCGCACCCCGTCGCACCCTCCCGCACCCCTCCGCACCCGCTCGCACGTTACTCGTCATGATCCACCACCAGGCGCGCCGCGCGCCGCGCGGGATAGATGCCCGCCACCGCCGTCGCGACAATCACCGCCACCGAGACCTGCACGAGGAAGAGCGTCGGAACGTGGAACTGGATGGTCCAGCCGAAGCTCTGCACGTTGATGACATAGACCAGCACCACCGACAGCGCCAGTCCGACGACCAGACCGATGGCCTGGCTCACCGCGCCGATCAGCGCCGCCTCGATCACCACCACCCGCTGCACCTGCCGCCGCGCCGCGCCGATCAGGCGCAGCATCGACAGCTCGCGCCGCCGCTCCAGCACCAGCGTGAGCAGGGTGGCGGCCACGCCGAGCATCGCCACCACGATGGCGATGATCTCCAGCGCGTAGGTGATGGCAAAAGTGCTGTCGAAGATGCGCAGGACCTCGGCGCGCAGGTCGCGGTTGGTGTAGATGAACGCGCGGTGACCCTCGTCCAGGCCCTCGAGGATCTGCGCCCGCACCTGCTCGGGGTCGGCCCCGGGCTTCAGGTAGGCGGCGATGCCGGTCGGCGTCAGGTCGCCGAAGAAGCGGACGAAGGTGCCGCGGTCCATCACGATCACGCCGCGATCCACCGCGTAGTCGTAGTAGACGGCCACCACCGCGAACGGATGCGCTCCCCTGGGCGTCTGCAGGGTGATGGTGTCGCCCGCCTTGGCGTGGTACTTGTTGGCGAAGGCCTCGGACACCACCACCGACTCGGTGCCGATGGCGCGGCGGAGCGCCTCGCGGCCGTCCGCCGGCGACTTGAACAGCAGCGAGCCGTGCGACAGCACCAGCTCGAAGTTGCCCGCCCCCAGCACCACCAGGTTGCCGTTGTAGACGAGGTCGACGTTCCTGAACGAGTCCACTGCTTCCACGTCCGGGTGGCGCGCGGACCGCCTCGATCACCGGCGCCGACAGCGTCTGTTCCGATCCGGCCGTGGGCTGCACGCCCGGGCCGATGAACAGGTCCGCCTGCAGCGTCTGGCCAATCCAGTAGGCCACGGTGTCGCGGAAGCTGCCGATCATCACCGCCACGGCGACCATCATCGACAGGCTGACCGCCAGCGCGGCCACCGAGATGGAGAGCCGCGGGATGGCCGCCGCCAGGTTGGCGTGCGCCAGCAGGCCCTCCACGCCGAGCACGCGCCGGAGCACGCCGCCCAGCATCCTCGCCAGCGCGTAGATGATGGCCGGCACCAGGAGCGATGCGCCGATGATCGTCGCGAACGACGAGGCATAGCCGAACAGCGGGCGGCCATCGACGGGCCCCAGCTGCGCCAGTCCGACCGCGCCGGCGAGCACCAGCGCCGGAACGGCCACGGCGCTCGGCCGCAGGCGCACCGCGCGATTCCAGCCGGTCGGCGCCGCGCATCGCCGCGGTGGGGGAGACCTGACTGGCCTCGCGCGCGGGCAGCAGCGCCGAGAGCAGCGACAGCGGCAGGCCGATGGCGAACGCCAGCGCGATGTGCCACGGCGCCAGCGACGGTGTGGCCGCCGCGGTGGCGATGTAGAGCGTGCTGACGGTGGACGAGGTGAGCCCGACCGCGGCGTCGGCCATCACCCGGCCGATGCCGATGCCGAGCACCGTCCCCGCCAG
This sequence comes from uncultured Acidobacteriota bacterium, assembly GCA_963721715.1. Taxonomy (GTDB): domain Bacteria; phylum Acidobacteriota; class Vicinamibacteria; order Vicinamibacterales; family UBA2999; genus VFZN01. Next base: position 381,878 of record CAVRKI010000003.1, read on the forward strand.
GCCGAGAACCGCCGCTTCGCTGAGGAACAGCGCCAGCACCTGCCTGCGGGTGACGCCCAGCGCGCGCAGCACCCCGATTTCGTCACGGCGGGCGATCACCGAGATCGTGACCGTGTTGTAGATGAGGAACAGGCCCACCACCAGCGCGACCCACGACAACGCCGTGAGGTTGAGGTGAAACGCCGCCAGCATGCGCTCCACCTGTTCGCCGCGCCGGCCCGGCCGCTGCGCGGTGAGACCGGCAGGCAACCGGGAGGCAATCGCACCGAGCGAGGCCTCGATCTCCGCGGTGGTCGGCGCCGCGCCCCCGGCGCCCGCCAGCTGCACGTCCACGCGGTCGACGCGACCCAGCCGATCGAAGGCCAGCTGCGCCGCCGCGATGTCCATCAGCACGAAGCTGCCGTCCATCACGCGCGCCGGCCCCTCGTCCTTCAGCAACCCGCGGACCACGTAGGTGTTCACGCGATCGCCAGCCATCAGCCGGATCTCGTCGCCCAGCGCATACCCGCGCCGCCTTGCCATCTTCTCGGTGATGACGATGCTGCGGGGGCTGGTGAGCAGTTCGAGAAACTGCTGCGAGGTCATGGCGTCGGTGGCCGACGCGCTCTGCGGCAGGGTGTCGCGCTCGCCCACCGCATAGTCGCGGAGCGTCAGGTCGCGGAGGATGTCCACGCCCAGCACCTTCACCGCCTCGCTGCGACGTGCGGGGCGGAGCGGGACTTCGCCGCGCGCCGGGACGCCCGTGCCGGGGTCGCCTGGGGCGGGGGCGATGGCCATTTCCCCCTCGATCACCGGGGAGATGGCGCCGAACTCGCGAAGCCAGCCGAGGTCGCGGAGCAGAGTCTCGTCGACGCCCGCGGTGCCCAGGATCTCCAGCGAGGCCCGGCCCGCGACGGTGTTGAGCGCGGTCTCGAAACCGCGCACCGAACTGCCGTTGGTCAACTGGATGGCGATGACCACGGCGATGCCGAGGGCGATGCCCACCACGGTGGTCACCGTGCGCGCCCGCTCCTGCGCCATGCGCCGCAGGATGAACTGCCTAAACAGCCGCAGGAACATGGTGGGGCACTGGCACGTCGGCCTGGATGAACCTGCCGTCGCGCATCCGCATGACGCGGCCGGCGGCCGAGGCCACCTCGATGGCGTGCGTGGCCAGCAGGATGGTGATGCCCATTTCCTGATTGAGCTCGGCCAGCAGCGCCAGCACCCGGGCGCCGTTCTCGGAATCCAGATTGCCGGTCGGCTCGTCGGCCACCAGCAGCGCGGGTTCGTGCACGAGCGCCCGGGCCAGCGCCGCCCGCTGCATCTCGCCGCCCGACACTTCCTGCGGATAGTGCTTCAGCCGGTGCCCGATGCCGACGCGCGCGGCCAGTCGCGCCGCCCGTCCTTCCGCCTCGGCCACCGCCATGCCGCCCAGCAGGCAGGGCAGGGCGATGTTGTCGCCGAGCGTGAGCGTCGGCAGCAGGTTGAAGAACTGGAACACGAAGCCGATGCGATCGCGGCGCAGCAGGGTGAGCGCGTCATCCGCCAGCGACGCCAGCGCGCGGCCCTCGAGGGTGATCGAGCCCGACGAAGGCCGATCCATGGCGCCGCACAGGTGCAGCAGCGTGGACTTGCCGCAGCCCGACGGGCCCATCAGCGCCACGAAGTCCCCGCGCTCGAGGGCGAACGAGACACCGGCCAGCGCGCTGACGGTGGCGGTTCCTCCGGTGTAGGTCTTGGTGAGATCCGACGCGACGAGCAGGGCCATACCTACATCGTATGACTCCCACGGCCGGCTCGTGGGTGCGAAAGAGCCGCCTGCCGCTCAGCGAGTGGTGTCGAGCTTGTAGAAGCGGCTGATGGCCGAGATGGCCTCACGCACTGCGAGCTGCCCCGCGACACGGTCCTCGGGCGTCACCGGAAGGGCGCGCCCGGTGGGTGTCCCGTCCAGTTCGTAGCGGTAGTCGCGGAGCGACACGCCATCCGAGACATACAGCTGCCGGGCGTCGTCGCTCAGCCAGCCGTAGACGCTGCCGTAGCTCGAGGCGACCAGCGCGCCGTCCGTCGCGCGCGACGGACGCGTCTTGCCCGTCGGCCAGAACAGCGCCTCGCCAAAGATCGGCGACGGCGGCGTGGTCTGGTGGCCGAGCAGGGCATACAGGCTGGGCGTGATGTCGGCGGTGTAGGCGGGCGCGGCCACGTCGGTCGAGAACCGCTCCGCCAGCGCCGGCGGCAGGTGCACGATCAACGGCACCTGCAGGATCTCTGGGAACAGCGTGTAGGCGTGTCCCCACCGGCCTTCTTCACCCAGCGAATCGCCGTGGTCCGCGGTGAAGATGATGATGCTGTGGTCGTAGAGTCCCCGGGCCTTGAGGTCGTCCACGAACGCGCCAAAGCAGCCGTCCAGGCGCTTCACCCGCGACGCATACGGCGGGTGGAAGCCGGCGTACGGCTCCTGGTCCACCGCCCCGCCGCCTTCGCGGGTGATGGCCGAGATGTGAACGTCCTGTGCCAGGCCCCAGGTGAACACCGGCGGTCCGCCGGCCGAGATCTGTCCCAGCCGCGACCGGATGTCGCCCACCATCTCGCAGAAGCGGAAGTCCTTGACCGCGCGGTCGGTGCTGAGCGCCGGCCCCGAGCCTGCGCGCGGCACCACCGCGTCCACCACGTTGTCCCACGACAGCCACGTCGTGTACTGCTCGTGCCGCAGCAGGTGGTTGAGCGCGTTGAACGGGCGCGTACGGCTCCGGATACTGTTTGTGCGGCACCATCCCGCCGACCCAGATCGACGGCACTGACAGACCGGTGGCGCCGTAGCGGGTGAACGTGCGCTCGAACACCGGTGCTCTCGGCCGCGAACTTCCCGAGCGACGGCGTGAAGGTCACCGTCGTGTTGTAGGCGGACACATAGTCGCGCCGCAGGCTGTCGATCACGAACAGGAAGACGTGCGGGCGCACGGGCGCGGGGTCGCCGTCGAGCGGCGCATGGCGGATGTCGAACGCCGTGACCGGCACGTCCGGACCCAGGTTCGTGTTCCGCTGCAGGAATGGATAGAAGTCGGTGTCGGCCGGCGTCGGCGGACGCAACGCCTCGCGCAGCGTCCGGAACGACGGATCGACCAGCGTCCAGGCATCGACTGGCGTCGGCGTCCCCGCATCGCTTGGCGGCGGCACCACCGCCAGGTACATGCCCAGCGCGATCGCGCAGCCCGCAAACGCGCCGCGGGGATGCGGCGGGCTGGACGTTGCCGTGGCGAAGAGACTGGCAAGTGACAGTGCGCTCGACACCGACAGCAGCCACACGATCATCACCCCCAGCGTGGCGATCAGGAAGTTCCAGTCGACGATGCGGCTGGCGGCGGCAAATCCCCATGCGGTGGCCGCAACGACCGGCAGCCACGCCAGCCACACCCAGATGGACGCCGACGCGAGTCGCGCCGGCACGAAGCCGGTGAGCGCGGTCAGCACACCGTCGCCGTGCGGCAGCGCCGTCAACCGGCCGCGCGCCACCACCACCAGGGTCAACGCCACGGCAAACCCGACGCCGGCGGCATAGCGCCCGCCGCCGGAGACCGACAGCGTCGGCAGGATCACCGCGACGATCACGCCGGTGATGCCCGCGGCGAGCAGGCAGGCGGTCAGCCAGAATTCCGCGTAGACCGGCCGCTCGCGAAAGGCCGCCAGGCTGCGGACGATGGTCAGGATCAGAAAGATCGCCGCCGCGGCAAGACCATGGGTGATGGCGCTGGCGGCGAGGCCGGCGGCCGAGAACTGCCCGGCACCTACGCCCTGCGACCCGTAGAACAGCACCACGAACGCCGCCGCGCCCATCGCGGCGACGAAGTCGTGCATCGTGCGGTCGGTGCCGGCGGTTTCCGCCATCGGCTCCGCGCTCAGCAGATCGGCAATCGCGCAACCCACCGGGAACATCAGCGCCGCGAAGCAGACCGGCAGCGCCCAGCCATCGGGCTGGACGGCGGCCAGGCTCGGCGTGAACTGCAGCACGAGCGCGGCGAGTGCCCAACTGCCGAGCAGCCCGCGTGCGATCGGGCGCGAGCGCGGGTGCGCCAGTACGCGGCGCAGGGCCACCCACGCCACGGGCAGCAGGAACGACGACGATGGCGGCGTGCCTTTCCGCGAACTCGACGAGGTCCGGCAGCAGGCGGGGCTGGATGAAGTTCCGATACGCGAACGGAACGGAGACCAGCCAGCTGAAGGTGGCGGTCATGAACCAGAACGTCACCGCGATGGCCCGGGCGACACCCTCGACGCGGCGGATCATCGCGCCACCGTGTCGAGGCGGTCGAGCCACACCTGCAGTTCGACGCGGCGGCCCGGATCCAGTTCGAGCGCGCGGGTGAATCGCGCCCGCGAGTCCACGAAGCGGCCGTCGGAGAAGTCGAGCACGCCGAGCGCGACGTGCACGTCGACATAGGTCTCGGTCAGCGCCACCGCGCGATCGAGCGCGGCCCGCGCCTCCGCGCGCCGGCCCAGCCGCTGCAAGGCCAGCCCCTGCATCAGGTGCACGTCGGGGTTGTCCGGCACGTGCGGCAGCGCCGGCTCGATCACCGCCAGCGCCTCGCGGGCGTCGTTGCGGATCAGCAGCGCGCCGGCCAGCCCGATGCGGCTGTCGCTGTGAAGGGGATCGACCCGCACGCCTTCCTGGAACGCCTTCAGCGCCTCGTCGTGACGACGCTCGCGCTGGTAGGCGCGGCCCAGGAACGACCACAGCTCGCCGCTCATCGGATCGAAGTCCTTGCAGCGCTCGAACGCGCGCACCGAGGCCCGTGGATCGCCCGCCCGCAGATAGGCGTGACCAATCGCGGGGCAGGCGTCCTCCGGCGTCGGCGAGGTCTTGATGAACTGCTCCCACGCCGCGGCCTCGTCGGCGGGCCGTCCGAGGCCGTAGTAGATGCGCGCGAGCCGATCCGAATAGACCTGCTGTGAAGGGAAGCGCTCGACCAGCGCCCGCGTCGGCGCCAGGGCGTCCTCCCAGCGGGCGTTGCTGAAGGCTTCGCGGCTGGCGACCATCCAGGCCTCGGCTTCGACGTCCGCGGCCACGGTCGCCACCGCGGCGCCGGGGAACAGCACCCGGCTGAACACCGCCAGCAGGGCGCCGGCCGTCAGCAATCGCCACAGTGGAGACATGGCGCTAACCTCCCAGCTCACTCGAGCGGTTCATCCGAACGCTCGCTGATCCGCGTGGAACCGGCACAAGTGGCGGGGGGACCGGGTTGATGGCACAGGACAGCACACGTCGGTTGAGGGGTTAGAAGATCACCCGGAGGCTGGCGGACACTGTGTTCTGCCGCAGCGGGCCAATGGCGCGCTCCTGGCGGCTGGTGCTGCCGGACGCGGCGGCGCGCAGGCGTGCGCCGAGCCGCCAGTCGAACTCGCCGCGAACCGTGTCCGAATCGAGCGTGATCAGGTCGGTGAGGTTGCGGATCTCCTCGCGCGAGAAGCCATGACTGTAGCCGACGCCGAGGAAGCTGGTGCCATCGGAGCCGAAGTAACGGCGCACCACCCCGTGATACGAGGTCGAGTCGGACGGTTCCGCCGGGATGAAGTAGACCTTGCCGGTCAGCATCCAGTTGCCCGCGTACTTCGTCAGCGTCCCGACGTAGATGTTCGTCGCCGACGCGAAGTCCAGCCGCCGCCAGCCGAGCGATCCCTCGAACCCGCCACCGAGCGACTGGTAGAGCTCCAGCCCGACACGGCTGGCCGGGTAGAGCGCCTTGTCGAAGCTGGCGCCAAAGTTGACGTAGCCGTAGGTGCCGGGACGGAAGCGTGGATAGGCTTCGATCTCGAACTGCGTGTCGGACAGGCCGAAGCGTTCCGAGTAGCTGCCGCGCGCCAGCACGGTGCCGATCGGCGTCATCCGGCCCAGCGTGGCCGCGGTTTCCTTCCACGTGAGACGGTCGTCGTCGAACCAGTCCACGGTGTGCGAGAGCTGCGCCGACCAGGGGCGCAGCTTCGAGTCGAGCCGCTCGCCCAGCGCTCGTGCGCTGACGTTGCCGGGCTCGCTCGACAGCACGGTATCTACAGCGCGGCGGGCCTGCTGTGGCTGGCCGAGGCCATCGAGGGCGCGCGCGCGGTACAGCAGCCAGCGCGGATCGTTGGGTTGCTGCTTCAGGCCGTCGGTGGCGACGCGGTCCAGGCGCTCGTACTGACCCGACCACCACTCGACGTTGGCGAGCGCGACGCGGGCATCCGTGTAGGTGGGCGCCTGCTTCAGCACCTGCTCCAGCTCGCGCCGGGCATCGTCATAGCGCCCAGACCACGACAGCACCAGCCCGTAGAGCAGCCGCGAGTCGACATCGCGCGGGCTGGCGGCCAGCTGGGTCTCGAGGATGCGAAGCGCCTCGGGCCGTCGGCCCGCGGTCGCCGCCTCGCGCGCCTCTGTCAGGACGACCTCGGTGGGGCGCTGCCGCGCATAGGCGGGCGAGGCTGGTGCGACGACGGTCAGGAGACAGAGCAGGAAGAAGCCAGAACGCGCACCACCCATCGGTGAAGATATCGGCGCCGAGCTGGAATTGGAGCAGAGGGGTGCAATCCTGTGAGGCCGGCTGCCTGGTCCTGCACGTCTCGGCTCGGGATTGGGCTGATTCGCGCTTCGTCCGATAAGCCTGACGTGAGTTCCGGCGTGGGACAGATCGCCGCCGCCGCGGTGACCTTGTCCTTTGTGTCCTTGTGCATGGCCCTGGTGTTCTGGCGGCTGCCGGCGACGTGTGCCCGCCGACGCGCCCGTGCCGGCGTCTGCCGGAATGCTCGGGCTGTCGAGCGCGGAGCCGCCTGCCCGCGCCGCCGGAGGTGTCGAGTCGCGATCGGACCGACGCTCGAGCCGCGTCCGCGAAGCCCGTGCAGGCGCGCTGATGCGGTGCCCGGCGCGCGAGCGCAGGGGAAAGCCGAATCTTGCCCAGCGGCTCGAGCCGGCGGCCCGCCTGCTTGGCGCGAGCGGCATGATCGTCTGGACCTGCAGCCCTGATGGCAGGCAACTGGAGATCACCGCGGCCTACGGCTACAGCGACGCATTCCTCGCCCGGATTGGCCCCATCGAACTGGGCGCGCCGGTCCTGACATCGGTCGCCTTCGTCGAGGGCCGCACCCGCATCCGTGCCCGCAACGGCAGCCGGCTGGCCGCGATCGCGGTGCCGATCGAACGGAACCACGCGCGCCTCGGGGTGCTCACCGCCGAGATCGATTCATCCAGCGGCGAGCCGCGTGACGGCGGATGCTGAAGCGCTGGTGCGGCTGCTGGCGTCGCAGATGGCGGGATCGCTGGAGGCCCGGTCACCGCTGGCGGCTACGCAGCGTCCGCGTGCTCGCCATCCCGCCGCGCGTCCACAAACGGAAGCGCTGCCGGCGTACGGAGCCGCCGAGTCCGTCGCGCCACCGGAGCCGCCGCCCCCAGCCGTTCCCCCGCCGGCGACAACGGCGACACTCACGCTACCCGACCGCGGTGAGGTGCCGGTCCCGCCGTTCACGGAGGATCTCAGCACCGCGTCGGTGAATGGCTTCGCGCCGATCGAGGTCACCGTGCGTCTGGCCACGCCGGTGCCCGCCGCCGTTCCAGAGTCGCCGCCCGCACCACCCCCGCCATCCGCGCCGCCGGCAGCGCATCACGCGTCCGAGGACGATCCGGAAACGACCTTGCGCGAAGCGCGGAGCCGCTTCATCGCCGGGTTCCGGAAGCGCTGCAGCAGCATCGACGAGCTGATCGTCGAGGTGGAGCAGAAGGGCACCGACGGGCCGCTGCTGGCGCTGCAAGCAGATCGTCCATCGCATGTCGGGCCTCGCGATCATCGTCAGCATGCAGGCGGTGAGCGCGCGCGCGGCGGAGCTCGATCGGCTGCTCGACGCGCCGCGCACCTCGGTGGACGCGGCGCGGTCTGCGCAAGGCGTTCGAGGCCATGCAGGACGCCTTCACGACCGACCTGGCGGTGGTGCCGCCGCTCTGGGCCGCGCCCTCGGGCCAGGCGGTCGGTGCGCTGGTGATGCTGGTGACGGGCGACGCGGCGCTGGCGGCGCGAATGGCCGCGGACCTGCAGAGCTCCGCGTATCGCGTGACGCTGACCGGGCAATGGGCACCGCGCACTGCTGGTGGCGCGATCCGAACGCCCGGACGTGATTCTGCTCGACGTCGACCTGGCCGGCGAGCTCGACGGCCACGGCGTGTGCCGGCGTCTGAAGAGCGACCCCGCGCTGGCGTCCATTCCCGTGGTGCTGGTGGCGTCTCATGCCTCCACCGTCGATCGCATGGCCGGTTTCGCGCTGGGGGCGGACGACTACCTGACCAAGCCGGTGCAGACCATCGAGATGCTGCTCCGGGTGCGGTGGATACTGACGCGCCCGACCACCGACCGGCAGCCGCCGCCCCGGGCCGGCGGCGGCCTGCTGACCTACGACGCGTTCGTCGCGGCGGCGCGCGAGGTGCTGCACCACGGGACCGCGGCCCTGGGCGTCGTGCGCGTGTCGCATGCGCAGATGTCCGACATGGCCGCGCTGTTCGGCGACGACCTGCGGCGGAAGGACCTGCTCGGCCGCTACACCGACACCCAGCTCGTGGTGCTGATGCCGGGCGCCACGGCGGGCGTGGCGTCGCGACGCATCGGCGGCGTGCTCGACATCGCGCGCGCGGCCGGCCTCGACATGGCGTGCGCCGGGTGTCACCGCCACGGGGCTCTCCGCCGAGCGCTTCATCGAGCCGCTGCTGGCACAGGCGGAGTCGGCGCTGTCCGCCGCCCAGGTCCAGGGCGAGTCGGTGGTCGTCCACGGCAAGGCCACCGGCGCCAATGCCTCGGCCAGGCGCGCCACCGTGCTGATCGTCGACGACGACCCCGATGTCGTGCACATCATCGATGCGCGGCTGAAGGCGGCCGGTCTCCAGACGATCGTGGTGTTCGATGGGCAGCAGGCGCTGCACCAGGTGGAGACGAGCGCGCCATCGGTGATGGTGCTGGAGCTGATGCTGCCGAAGCGATCCGGCTTCGACGTCCTGGCGCGGCTGCGCGAGCTGCCCGAGCCGCGGCCGAAGGTGATCGTGGTCTCGTCCCGCAGCCGTGAGGAGGACGTCATGCGGGCCTTCGAGCTGGGCGCCGACGACTACCTGACCAAGCCCTTCAGCCCCCAGGAACTGCTGGCACGCGTCGGGCGGCTGCTGCGGTAGCGGGCGATGCAGAGCCTGGCGCACCAGCTGCGCGACTTCCTGATTCCCGCCTTGCTGGCCGCGAGCGCGGGCATCCTGCTGCTGCTGTTCGTCGTGATCGCGCAGCGCCTGGTGAGGAACGCCGCGGCGTGGCGGCTGGCGCGGCTGCGCGAACGCTACCAGCCGGCGCTGCTGGCGGCGGTCGGCGAGGATGGCCGCGGCCGTGACGAGGCGCTGGCCGCGCTTCGGCGCGCGACCGGGCGTCACCGCGCGGTGATTGCCGACGCGCTGCTGGAACCGCTGCGCGTGGTGCAGGGCTCCGCCGTCGATCGCGCGCGCGAGGTCGCCAGCGCGCTGGGGCTGCTCGACGAGTGGCGCCGCGGCCTGGTCCGTGGGTCGTGGTCGTCGCGGTCGAAGGCGGCGCTGGCTCTCGGTCTGGTGCGCGATCCGGCGGCCGTGCCGGCGCTGGTCCGGGTGCTGGACGACCCGCACGACGAGATCCGCGCCGCGACGGTCGACGCGCTCGGTGCGATCGGCGACGTCGCCGCCGTGCAGGCGCTGCTGGCCCGCATCGGCGAGCAGTCGCGGCATCAGCAGGCCCGGCTGGTGGAGGCGCTGCGGCGGATTGGCCCCGCCGTGACGGCGTCGATCGTGACCCTGGGCGCGGAGGCGCCGGGCGAGCGCCGCCTGATTGCGGAGATTCTGGCGCTGGTCGGCGGCACCGGCGCGCGCGTCACCTTGATGCAGTGGACGGGTGACGCCGACGCCATGGTCCGGGCTGCCTCGTGGCGCGCCATCGGCATGATCGGCATGGACGAACGCGCGGCCTATCACGCGCTGCGCGCGCTCAGCGACGGAGACCCGCGCGTGCGGGCGCAGGCGGCGCAGGCGCTTGGACGCACCGGTCACATCGACTTCGTGCCCTACCTTCAGTCGCACCTGGACGACGAATGGGAAGCGGCGGCGCAGGCGGCCCGGGCGCTGGCCCGGCTCGGCGATGAGGGCCGCGCCGCGCTCCAGGCTCGTGAAGCGTCCGGGGCCGGCGGCCACGGTCTCGAGCTGGCGAGGCATTTCCTGTGGGAGCAGCGCCGCGCATGAGGGAGACGCTGGTCTCGGTGCTCCAGGGCTTCGACCTGTTCGTGCTGGGCTACTTCCTGTCGCTCAACTCGCTCTACCTGCTGTTTTCGGTCGTGGCGTTCTTCCGCCTGATGTCGCACCGGCGGCGATGGACGCCGCGCGCGCTCGACACCGTGCTGCGCTCGCCGGCGACGCCGCCGATTTCGCTGATCGTGCCGGCCTACGGCGAAGAGGCGACGATTGCCGACAGCCTGCGCGGCTTGCTGCTGCTGAATTACCCGCACTTCGAGGTCGTGGTCATCAACGACGGCTCGAAGGACCGCACGCTCGAGGTCGCGATTCAGGCGTTCGGGCTGATGCGCGCGCCGGTCGCCTATCAGCAGCCGATCGCGACGGCGCCGGTGCGCGGGCTGTATCGATCGCTCGACCATCCCGATCTGGTGATGATCGACAAGGCCAACGGCGGCAAGGCGGATGCGATCAACGCCGGCCTCAACGCGGCGCGGCACGAGCTGGTGTGCGTGATCGACGCCGACTCGCTGCTCGAGGAACTGGCGCTGGCGCGCGGCGTGCTGCCGTTCATCGAGGACCCTACCACCGTGGCGGTGGGCGGGGTCATCCGCATCGTCAACGGCTGCACGGTCGACGCCGGCCGGGTGACGGAGGTGCGGCTGCCGTCGGACTGGCTGGCGCGCTTCCAGGTGGTCGAGTACCTGCCGCGCGTTCCTGAGCGGACGGGTGGCGATGTCGGCGATGAACGCGCTGCTGATCGTGTCCGGCGCCTTCGGCATTTTCCGGCGCAGCGCGATCGTCGACGCCGGCGGCTTCCGCACCGACACCATCGGCGAGGACATGGAAGTGATCGTGCGGCTGCACCGCCGGATGCGCCAGCAGCACCGCAAGTACCGCATCGTGTTCCAGCCCGACCCGGTGTGCTGGACCGAGGTGCCGGAGTCCACCGCGATCCTCGCCAACCAGCGCAATCGGTGGCAGCGCGGCACGCTGCAGGTGCTGGCGGCGCACGCGCCGATGATCGGCAGCGCCCGCTACGGCGCGGTGGGGTTGTTCGCGCTGCCGTATTTCGCCATCTTCGAGGCGGCGAGCCCGGTGATCGAGGCGGTGGGCTACGCGGTGAACGGCATTGCCGTGGCCGGCGGACTGCTGGACATCGTCTTCGCGCAGTTGTTCTTCCTTACCGCCATCGCGTTCGGGGCGCTGATCTCGGTGATTTCCGTGCTGCTGGAGGAGGTGTCGTTCCGGCGCTATCCCCGCATCCGCGACCTGATGATGCTGTTCGCGCTCGGGATCCTCGAGAACTTCGGCTACCGGCAGATGACCACGTGGTGGCGGCTGAAGGGGACGATGGACTACTTCCGCGGGCGCCAGGGGTGGGGGCAGATGGTGCGGAAAGGGTTTGCGGCCCGGTAGGGAGGGGCAGTTCAGAGTTCAAAGTTCAAAGTTCAAAGTTCAAAGTTGATGGGGCGGCCGAGTTCGGTCTACCATAGGGGTTCGCTTGCCTCCGGCGCGCCTGCGCCGGGGCACCTTCCTGCCGCGTTCCTCGGTAGCTCAACGGCAGAGCATCCGGCTGTTAACCGGAGGGTTGCTGGTTCGAATCCAGCCCGAGGAGCCACTCATTTCGGCTTCGCCTTCATTCGTGGTCCTCGGGCTGTCTTCAGTGGCGCCGTGCCTTGGCTTCGCCTCGGCACGAGCGGCATCGAATCCAGCCTCGTCCTGTCCTCAGTGGCATCGCGTTTCGGCTTCGCCTCGCCGCAAATGGCATCCAGCCACGCGGCCTTCGCTCGCCACGGGCGGGGTCGAGTCCAGCCTTCGCTCCTGGAACCTCCGCGAGCGAGGAGCCACTCATTCCGGGTCCATTCCGGGGACATGGGTAACAGTTCTGGTCCGCTACCTTCGCGGCCCTGTTGATTGGCGTGGCGCTCGATTCCGAATCCCCTGGCCGGCTATGTGCTGCCGGACGAGTTACCGCGCCTCCAGGCGGGCACTGTCCCGGCGCGTCTCCGGAAAGGCGATTCGTCTCTACTACTTCTCGTCTTTGACTGCGTCCTTGGTCTTGTCGATGGCCTTATCGATCTTCTCCCCGGCCTTCTCGGCGGGTCCCTTTTCCGGACACGCACTGGTCGCGACGGCAACTGCCGACAGCGCAGCGACGATGATGATGCTACGGATGATCTTCATGCTCGCATTATGACGCCCATCACAATACTCGCGTCTGTCTAATTCACGCGCTATAGCGGATGAGCCAAGGCCACATCACAACATTCGCTCGCGTAGGCCGAGAGAAGCATAGGCTGCAAGCGGGGTCGCCCTGACGGACGTAGGGGAGCAGTTCCCTGACCACCAGGCGCACCCGCGATCGGACGTGGAGTCCGAACCCGCTACGCTACACTTCCCGCATGTGGGACGCGCTGCGCCTTGACGTCCGGCATTCCTTCCGCAGTTTGCGACGGGCTCCGGCGTTCTCCCTGATCGTCATCGCCACCCTGGCGCTCGCGGTTGGCGCAACGACGGCATTGGGCAGCCTGCTCAATGCGCTCGTCCTGCGACAACTCGCGGTTCCCGGCCCCGAGCAGCTGGTGGCCGTGTCGGCCCTCGAACCCCGGGGGAACGTGGACGGCTACTTTTACGCCGACACGTTCAATGCCTATCGCGCCACCCAGCGATCGTTCGCGCAGATGTCGATGTACTCCGGCGGCGGGCTCCTGCGCGTCGAGACGCATGCCGGAGTGTCCGAGGACGCGTCGATCGAAGCCGTCTCCCCGAGTTACTTCGACCTGGTCGGCGCGCCACTGTCGGCGGGACGGTTCTTCACCGAATCAGACGACGCGGTCGTCGTGATACGCGAGGGTTTCCGCCGCAGGCTCTTCGGGAATGGTCCCGGCATCGGCGAGGCGATCAAGGTCAATGCTGTGCCGGCGACGGTGATCGGCGTCGTCGCAGACGGTTTCGACGGTCTGCAAATCCACGGGACCACCGACCTGATTGTGCCCTTCGCGGTGACACGAGCCGCGAGCGGTGACGTGTCCAGGCCGTTTCGATCGAGGGTCGTCGTCGGACGTCTCGCGCGCGGCGTGTCCATCGCAGCGGCCCGCGCGGAGCTGCTCGCGCGATGGCCGTCCGTGCAGGTGGCGACGCTGGCCGCGGCGTTGCCCGAAGCCGAGCGGCAGGCGCTGCTCCGCCAGCAGCTGACCGTGGCGCCGCTCGCGTCGGGCTTTTCGGCTCTGCGCGACCGCTACGGCAGCACACTCTGGGTGCTGCTGGCGCTGATGGGGATACTCCTGGCGGTCGCGTGCGCCAACCTTGCGGGCCTGTCGCTGGCGCGGTCGCTGACCCGCCGCCACCAGGTCGCGATTCGTCTGGCGCTGGGTGGAAGCGCGCGGCGCGTGTTCTGGCAGCTGTGCGTCGACGGGATTCTGCTGTCGACGGTGGCGTTCGCGGTTGCGCTGCCGCTCGCGTGGGGGATCGTTCGCGTCGTGACCGCATCGCTCGTCAGCCCCCGCGGACCGGCGAGTTTTCCGCCGGTGACGCCGGATGCCGGCGTCATCGCCGCCACGGCGCTGCTCACCCTCGGCATCGGCCTCGCGATTGGCGTCGTGTCCGCGTGGCAGCCCGTCGCCGTACGCGTCGACGAAGGACTGCGGGCTGGCCGCGGAGTGATCGGGTCACCAGGACCGTTCGGGCGCGGCTTGCTCGTCGCACAGGTGGCGCTGACGATGACGCTGCTGGTCGGCGCGGGACTCTTCACGACGACGCTGGCTCACTTGCGAGCGAACGATACGTCGCTCCAGTCGCAGCGCATCGTCTTCACCCGTGCGTTCCGTGAACCCGGAGATCGGGAACTGTTGCCGCCCGGGTACTACCAGTCGCTCGCCACCGAGCTTGCCCGCGTGCCTGGCGCCGATGCGGCCGCGCTGTCGGTGTATTACCCGACGTACTTCGGCCTCAAGGTGCCGGTCCCGACGGACTATCACTATACGCAGGCCGACGGCGTCACGCCGATCGACGGCACGGTGCTCACCGACTTCGTATCGCCCGGCTTCTTCGATCTGTTCCGATTCCATCTCCTGAAGGGCCGCGACCTATCGTGGGACGACGGGCTGGGGAAACCCGCCGTCGCGCTGATCTCGGCGTCCCTGGCTCGCGCGGTGTTCCCGGCAGGCGACGAGATCGGCCGGCACATCCGGATTGCCGGACCCGAACGTCGAGAAATCGAGGTGATCGGCGTTGTCGCCGATGCGCCATACGTCACGCTGGACGACCCGGCGCCGCTCGTCGTCTTCCGGCCGATCATGCAGGAAACGGCACGGACGCAGTTTCCGATAGCCTACGTCCGCGCGACAGGCGACCTCGCGACGGTGCGCGACGGCTATACGCGCGTCATCAAGTCGCTCGGGCATCGCTCGGTGCGCGCGTTCATCACGTCCTCGGAATGGGTCAACGGCGCGCTGGTGCAGGAGCGCTTCACCGCGGCGCTGGCCACATTCGCAGCGGCGCTGACGGTGCTTCTGTCCTGCATGGGTGTGTACGGCCTGCTCGCGTACTCCGTGGCGGCGCGGCAACGGGAAATCGGCGTGCGCGTGGCCCTCGGCGCCACGGGCCGGAACGTCGTCCGGATGATCCTGCGGGACGGTGTGGCGATTGCCGTGCCCGGCGTGCTCATTGGCGCTCCGTGCGCGTGGGCTGCTGCGCGGCTCGTACGAGCGCAGCTTTACGGCATCGCTCCCGGTGATCCGCACACGCTGGTGATCGCGGCAGCGACCCTTCTTGCGACGGTGCTCGCCGCGTCACTGGTTCCGGCGCTGCGCGCGTCGCGGGTGACGCCCATCGAGGCGCTGCGTGACGAGTAACCGTGCTCGACGCGTCAGGCCGCCTCACCGATCAACCAGTTGCGGACCTCGTCCAGTGCGGCGAGCCAACTCGCACAAAGCCAGCAAAATCAGCTGGTTGCAATGACCTGCAGTCGCGCGGTCGTTAAGTAGCCACGTTTCAGCACGTCGCAGCTGGTGCGACCGCACTGGACGAGGTCCGCAACTCGCTCGTCTCGCTGACATTGCCGACAGGCCAACGCCGAGCAAGTACTGGAAGTGCTTTTCGCAAACCCAGTGGGACGGGTGCAGGACGACTGTCGACATTCCCGATCGGGATCTACCGTCAACGGAAGTCGCGGGCGGTGCGCGAAAGCAGTTCGACCCGGGCCCTCATCCTGCACGGCGTGAAGGAAGGGACCCGCGATTCGCAGCGCCCCGCCCCGCTCCAAGCACCGCCCGCCCCACCCCTGTCATCCTGACGAGGGCAGTGTCGACGCCGACGCACCGGCTGGATCGGCGCCCCGTTCGCGGCCCGCAGAATCTGGAATGTAGTTACATGCGCTAGAATGTGGACACACCGAGGTGTCCCGGATGACAGAACGCAGTATCGGCATTCGTGAGCTGAAGTCCAAGCTCAGTGAATGCGTTCGCGACGTCAAGCGCGGGGGCACGATTGTGGTGACCGAGCACGGCCGACGAGTGGCGCGGCTGGTGCCCGAGGGCGATTCTCTGGACGATCGGCTCGCCGTGCTCACGAAGGCGGGTGCCATGCAGTGGAGTGGCCGACGACTGGGTCGCGCCGCGCCCGGCGTGCGCCCGCGCGGGAAGCGGACCATGGCGGACATCGTCGTGGAGAATCGCTAGTGATCGCGTACGTCGATGCGAGCGCTCTTGTCAAACGGTATGTGACGGAGCTCGGCTCGGCCGACGTCAACACCCTCATTGCTGGTGCGGTCGCCCTGGCCACATCGCTGGTCACGCGCGCTGAAGTCGCGGCGGCCTTTGCGCGGGCCGTGCGAGTTGGCGTGCTCGACGACGTCGCCGGACGCCGTGCCCAGCGGCGATTCGCGCGCGAGTGGCCGGACCTCATGCGAGTCCCCGTCACCGAGGCGCTGCTGGCGCGGGCCGAGGCGATGGCATGGGCGCATGCGCTGCGTGGCTCTGACGCGGTCCAGTTGGCGTCGGCGCTGACGTGGCAGGATGCGGTGGGACAGGAAATCGTTTTGGCAACCTTCGATCGCCAGTTATGGGAAGTCGCTCCGCAAGCCGGGCTTCGCGCGTGGCCGGCGACGTTGCCGAGCTGACAGGCGGCCGCGGTGGAGTGAGGCTGTCACGTCGGTCTCTGCGCCCGGCATACCGCTCGCAAGATGTCCGGATTGGCACGAGTCTGCTGATGAAGCCCTGAGGGTATTCATCCTGATGGAGTCGGCGATGGTCGGCAGCTTCCCATCGGCACCGCCCAACGGCGGCCGTCGATATGATCGAGGGTTATGACCAAGAGTACGGCACAGCCGGTCGTGATTGTGGGCGCTGGCCTGGCGGGGCTGGCGTGCGCTCGAACGCTGCGCCGCGAGAATGTGCCCGTGATGGTGTTGGAGGCTGCCAACAAGGTTGGCGGCCGGGTACGCACCGATCGGGTCGAATCCGAAGGCGGAGCGTATCTGATCGATCGCGGGTTTCAGGTCTATCTCACCGCCTACCCTGAAGGACGGCGTGTCCTTCGCACCTCGGAGCTTGGATTTCGCTCTTTCGTACCCGGCGCCATGGTGAGATTCGAGGGTCGATTCTGGCGGATGGCGGACCCGCTTCAGGCGCCATGGGCGCTGCCGGACATGCTGCGATCGCCGCTGTTGACCGCTCGGGACATTCCCGCCCTCGCTCTGCTCGATACTCGGCTGCGATGGTCAAGCGAAGAACAGTGCTGGGCCGCCCCGGAGCAGACCGCCGAGGAGTTCCTGCACGCCGCGGGCATCAGCGCTCGTGCCATCGAACGCTTCTTCCGGCCGTTCTTTGGCGGGGTATTTCTCGATCGATCGCTGAAGACGTCAGCTCGCAAGTTCCGTGCGACGTATCGCATGTTCGCGAGGGGTCGCGCGGCGCTCCCGGTTGGGGGCATGCAGGCCATCCCCGACCAACTCGCCGCCGACCTCGGTCCCTCCGGCGTGAGGACCGGACAGGTCGTGGCACGTATCAATCCGGGTTCGCTCGCCGCGTGCGAGGTGGTTCTGGAGTCCGGCGAGATGGTCGATGCCTCGGTGGTCGTCGTTGCGACCGACGGCAGCACCGCCGCCAGGCTGGTCCCCGGGCGGTCGTCGCCTGGATGGAAGTCCACGCTGTCGATCAGCTTCGCTGCCGAGACGCCCCCATCACCCGAGCCGATCCTGTACTTGGACGGTGACGGGACGGGTCCAGCCAATCACGTCGCGGTCATCTCGAACGTCCAACCCGGGTACGCGCCCGCAGGACGAACGCTGATATCCGCCTCGGTGGTCGCGCCGCATGAGTGGTCGCCGCACGACCCGACACTCGAAACCCGAGTGCGAGTGCAGCTCCGTGAGTGGTTCGGCGCGAGCGTGGACGGCTGGAGTCACGTCAGGACAGACTTCATCGAACATGCGCTGCCGAACGAGGACGCCCCAGCCCTGGCGCGTCCGCAGCGCCCGGTTGTCACACCTGCGGCCGGCGTGTTCGTCGCCGGTGACCATGTCGACAATGCGTCGATCAACGGGGCCCTGGAGTCCGGACGCCGCGCGGCAGAGGCGGTGCTTTCGTCTCGACAACCGAGGCGGTCAACCTCAGCCCACGATTGACGCTGTATCCATCAGCTCTTCCAGGAACGCCAGGGCGACGCCGCCAGGAATCTGGAATGGGTCCAACTGCGGTTTCTCGGAGTACTTCAGGATGACGCCGGCATTGAGCTTGTTCAGGTCCACGCGGCCCATCCGCCAGCTCGAAAAGCGACGCTCGCTCAGCTCGGCATATTCGAGCAGCGTGACATTGGTGTGTCGAGCATCGCGAAGCACCTTTCCATAGAGGAGGTTGACCTCCTCGCGGCCACCCTCGAGCACCTGCATGAACACGCCGCCCTGGCAAACACACAGCACTCCGGTAATGCCGGCATCGGGGTTACTGTCCCTCGACTTGGCCAGAACGGCCTCGATCACATCGTCCGTGATGGGCCCGCTCGATCGGCTTGCATAAATCAGGCGCACCAGCATTAGAGTAACCTCACGATCGTTCTCCATCGTTCAGCAGCGCCAGGAACTCCCGACGTAGATTGGGATTCTTCAGGAAGCTGCCTCGCATCACGCTGTTGACCATTTTCGAATCCATATCCTTCACGCCGCGCCATTGCATGCAGTAGTGGTCGGCTCGCAGAACGATCGCCAGACCGTCCGGCCGCATCTTCTCCTGCAGGAGATCGGCCAGTTGGATCACGGCTTCTTCCTGGATTTGCGGGCGAGCCATGACCCACTCGACGAGTCGGGCGTACTTCGACAGACCGATCAGCGCGGAGTGCTCATTGGGCATGACACCGACCCAGAGCTTCCCGATGATCGGGCACAGGTGGTGCGAGCAGGCGCTCCTCACCGTCACCGGGCCGACGATCATCAGCTCGTTGAGGCCCTCAACATTGGGGAACTCCGTGACCGACGGCATCGGCGCATACCGGCCACGGAACACTTCACTGATGAACATCTTGGCGACGCGACCAGCCGTGCCTTGGGTGTTGTGATCGCGGCGTGTGTCGATCACCAGTGCCTCCAACACCTGCTGGAGCTTTGACTGCACCTCGACCTGGAGCGCTTCGAGCTCGCCCGGCTCGATGAAGTCGGAGATGCTGTCGTTGGCATGAAATCTCTTGCCCGCCTTGGTCAAGCGTTGCCGGATTCGATTCGACACGGGGGTACCGTTGTCGACGATGTCCGTGTGCTCGTCCACTCTCGCCTCCAGACCGGATCACTCGCCATCTTCTCAACACCGCCTGCGACCATCCGGCGGGCGAAGACACTGGCACTCTCAGCCAATGACTCCTGACACTATACGCTGTTGCGCGCCGGATCCAGGCGCGGGGGCATCGCCTCCATCGTGTGCGGAGACGAACTCGATCTTCCACCTGTACAATCTACACGAATGCCGCGGACTTCAGCTGTCTCCTCGAAACGTTCGCCGCACGAGCCCGCCCGGACACGCCTTGCCATTGTCTTTGGCGACCAGCTCGATCTTGATGCCGCGCTCATCCGCTCGCTCGGCTCCGAAGATACCGTCCTCATGATGGAAGTGGCGGCTGAATCGCGGCATGTTCCCAGCCACAGGCAACGGACCGCCCTTTTTCTCTCGGCGATGCGCCACTTCGCTGCCGACTTGACCAGGCGAAAGATCCGTGTCCGCTACGTCACCATCGACGATCCCGAGAACACCGGCGCGTTCGACACGGAGATCGCCCGCGCCGCCGCCGCGCTCGAGCCGTCCCAGATCGTCTGCGCGCACCCGGGCGAGTGGCGGGTGTTGGCGATGCTCGAGCGCGTCGGCGACACCACCGGCATCCCGCTCAGCATCCTGAACGACGATCACTTCATCACGACGTCCGGCGAGTTCGCTGCCTGGGCGAAGGACCGCACCGCGCTGACGATGGAGTTCTTCTACCGCGAGCAGCGTCGCAGGACCGGCTACCTCATGGAGGGCACGGGGAAGAGCGCCAAGCCCGCCGGGGGCGAATGGAACTTCGACAAGGAGAACCGCCTGCCCTTCGGCAAGCAGGGCCCAAGTCCGCGGCCGCGGCCGCCGCTCGGTTTCCCACCCGACGAAATCACCCGCGCCGTCCTCGCGGCGATGACCCGCATGCTCCCCGACCTGCCTGGCGCCGTCGACTCCTTTGCCTGGCCCGTCACCCGTCAACAGGCCCTTGCCGCCCTTGACGACTTCATCACGCACCGCCTTGCCCAGTTCGGCCCCTTCGAAGACGCGATGTGGACCAGCGAGCCGACGCTCTACCATTCCACGCTCTCCAGCTCACTCAACCTCAAGCTGCTCAACCCGCGCGAGTGCTGCGAGCGGGCCATCGCGGCGTACCGGGCGGGCACCGCTCCGCTGCAATCCGTCGAGGCGTTCGTGCGGCAGATCATCGGCTGGCGCGAGTTCATTCGCGGCGTCTACTGGCTCGAAGGTCCCGGCTACGCGGATCGCAACGGGCTCGATCAACGCGGCGACCTGCCGCCCTTCTACTGGACCGCCGAGACCGACATGGCCTGCATGACAGCCTGCGTCGGCCAGGTCCTCGACACCGGCTTCGGCCACCACATCCAGCGGCTGATGGTCACCGGCAACTTCGCCCTCATCAGTGGCGTCCATCCACGGGCCGTCAGCGACTGGTACCTGGGCATGTTCGTCGACGGCGTGGACTGGGTCACGCTCCCCAACGCGTTGGGCATGGTCATGCACGCCGATCGGCGCACAGGCGCGGCCAGGGGCGTCACCGGTCTGGTGGGCACCAAGCCCTACGCAGCCAGCGGCAAGTACATCGAGCGGATGAGCAACTACTGCACCACCTGCCGCTACGACCCCGCCGAGCGCACCGGCCCGTCGGCCTGCCCGGTCACGGTCTTCTACTGGGACTTCCTGATCCGCACCCGCGGGCAGATGGCCCAGAACCAGCGGATGGCGATGATCCTGAAAAACGTGGACCGAATGACGCCGCAAGCCCAGACCCAGATCACCATCGACGCCGACCTGCTCCGCCACAAGTTCGGCATCACGACCGAGACCCGTAGCTGAGTCGCGGATCACTCAACCCACAGACACTGAAGGGGCATACCCGTGCCCGCCGTGCCGTAGCACACGCCGCACGCCGCCCCTCACGTCACGGCACGATCGTCAGCGCCACGATGTTGCTCTGCTCCGTGTTGCTGCCCCGCACGAACAGGGTGTAGGTGCCCGGCGTCACCGTGGGAATCGCCACGTCGAGACCGCAACAGCCCGCTGGTAGCAGCGGCGCGAACGGCCCGCCGCCCGGGCTCGCCGCGAACAGCTGGTACTGGATCCCCGACCCGAGGCCGAGGTCCGGCCACGAGAACCTGATCACGTCGCCCGCCCGCGCGGTCGCCTGCGACACGGCGAGCGTGAACGGGGCCGACGGCAGCACGGTCACGATCCGTGGTGCGCTCGTGAGTCCGCCACCGCTGACCACAATCGTGTAGTCACCGGGGGCGACGCCGGCAGGAATCTGGAAGCTGGTGGTGCAGCACGGCGCCGCCCCGATCGCGACCGGCGCGCCGATGCCGGGGCCACTCAGCACCGAGATCGTGTAGTTGGCGGCCGGCACGGTGACCTGCCACGTCAGCGTGAGCGTCTGACCGATCGTCACCGGCGTCAGCGGCAACAGCGTGAGCATGCCGGCCGGCCCGACCGTGACCGCTACGTCCGCGGTGGGCGTGCTCTGCCCCACGCCGTTCATCGCGCGCACGCGCACGTAGTAGGTGCCGTTCGGTACGTCTGGCACCTGCAGTGTCGTCGTGTTGGTACCCAGGCTCCCCACCGGCGGGCCGCCAGGTGCCAGTGCCGCCTCCATCAGATAACTGGTCGGTGCGCCCCCGGCCGTGGGTGCGTCCCAGCCGATGGTGACCGTTGTGCCCACCGTCGTGGCCGTCAGATTGAGCGGCTGGCCGGGTGCCAGCGGATTGGCCGAAAACGAGAAGTTGTCGAGGGCCGGGAACGACGCCGTGGTCCCGGTGATCTGCAGGATGCGCGACGTCGAGACGATGCCCACGAACGTGCGGGTGGGCTGGGCGGCCGTGGGCACGGTGAACGGAAACGTCCCGGCGGTGGTGGTCACCTGCAAGGTGACCGTGGACGCCACCGGCAGGATCGACATGATGTCCGCGCCGGCGGCATAGACGTCGGCCGGCAGCGAGACGCGGATGTGGCTACCGGGGCCGCCGACCGCGCCCGCGGCCACCACCGGCGGACCGTGGAGAATCGCCCCCGATCCCCAGTCGTAGATTGGCGCAAAGGTCGGGCTGACCACGCGCAGGTAGAAGGGCACCGCGAGGTTGTTGGGCGACACGCCCACGAACCGCACACCGAAGCGGCTCAGGCCGAGCGAGGTGTCGAACGCCGTGAAGCTGCCGTTCGGCGCCAGGCTCTCGAAGTCGATGGTCGTCACGCTGCCCGCGGCCGCCTCCCAGGCGGCGCGGTTGTTGAAGATGGCCGGCGCCTGTGCCCACGCATGACCTGGCAGGAGCGCGAAGACACACCACAGGAGCAACGCCGTGCGGCCACGTCTCGACACGTCCCTCATCGCACCACCCAACCGATCCGATCGCCGACCTCGTTGCTGTCGGCCACGAACGGCTGGTCCTGATGCAGCACACTGTTCCCGCCGAGGTCGAGGCCGCCTGACGTCCCGAAGAGCACCTGCACCAGGCCGGCATCGGTCACGCCACCGGTGTTCCTCCCCGGCGCGCCCACGGCCAGATCATCGGGCTCGCCGCCGCCGTAGTTGCCGGTGGCCAGCCCGCGGCCGAACTCCGCGTTCGTCTCAGCAATGCCGAGGCCGAACGTGGGGTCGTCGGCCTGCGTCCAGAGCTGGTCGCCGGTCTCGGTCAGCCCGGTGCTGCCGCCGTACAGGACGTTCGCCGCGCCGGCATTGCTGCGGGTCGTGACGCCGTCGTAGACGTCGTCGAACGGTGCCCCGATGGCCAGGTCGGGGCGTCCATCGCCGTTGAAGTCGCCCGCCGCCAGCGAGAAACCGAACTGATCACCAGCAGCCGCCGCGCCGTTGATGCCGCTCGACTCGCGCGACCAGAGCACGTCGTTGAAGATGGCCTCCATGCCGTCGCTGAGTCGCCGCAGCTCCAGCACCGTGCCGGCATCGGTGAGTGTCGTCATGCCGGAAGTGGACATGACGATGAGGTCTTCCATCGGCACGCCGATGTAGAGCGCATCGGCGCCACCGCGGCGTCCAACGGCCAGGGCCGCGCCGAGGAGGTCCCCCGCCTGCGGGGTGCCGGTGATGCCGTCGTCGTCGCCAACGCCGGGAGCGGCGAGTAGCCCGCCGGCCGAGATGCCATGCTCGCTGATGGCGAGCGACGGCGAATTCGGGCGCCGGCCCAGCCCGCTCGCATGGCCGTAGATCACATGCACCGCGCCGGCGTTGTCGATTGGGGCACTCGGCCATTTCAGCAGGTCGTTCCCGGGCGCCCCGACCGCCAGATCGGCCGAGCCGTCGTTGTCGAAGTCGCCGGCCGCCAGCACCTCGCCGAAACGTTCACCGGGAAGTGCGGAATCGCCCACTTCGCCGGTCGCGCTGTTCACGCCGTCCTCGTCGTCGCTCTGCCGGAAGCCATCGGAGCCCGAGGTCGAGAGGCCCGAGCCGGCCGCGCCGTAGAACACGCTCACGCCGCCCGCGCGACCGGGCGACGTGTCGCAAATCACGCTCAAGAGCGTGAACGGCACAGGAACACATGAGGCGAGGTCCACCGTGCTCACGATGCGCCTGGGCGCGCCCACCGCGAGGTCGTCCACGCCGTCCTTGTTGAAGTCGCCCGCGGCCAGGGCGAAGCCAAACTGCTCGCCGGCCTTCACGGACGTGATCTCCGCCGTGCGGCCCAGGTTCAGACCGGTGGCCGCGCCAAAGAACACCACCACCATCCCGGCGTCCTCGGCCTGATTGCTGTTGGTGTCGTCGAATGGCACGCCGATGGCGAGATCGGAGAAGCCGTCGGCGTCGAAGTCGCCGGTGGCCAGCGCGCGACCGAACTGGTCGCCCGCCTCCGATACCCCAGGCACGCCGGCCAGGTTCTGGTGCAGCAGGAAGTCGCTCGGCGATCCGTTGGCGCCGCCGGCCGATGGGCCAAGGGGGCCGCCGAACAGCACGTTGACGGCACCGGCATCCGCGGCCGTGCCGATGTCCTCGAACGGCACGCCAATCGCGAGGTCGGCAATGCCGTCGCCGTTGAAGTCGGCCTGCCCGGGTACCGGGTCGATGGCCTGCGCGGTGCCGGCCGGACTCCAGAGACCGACGCACAGGGCCAGGCCAACCGCCGCCAGCCGGCGGCTCCTATTGATGCTGTTCATGACGTGTCTCCTGACGGATGCCACGGCTATTTCGGCCCCGAGGTCGGCGCGACGACTCGCGCACGTTCGAGGGATTCCACGCGGGCGGCCAGGGCGGCATTGGCGGCCGTGAGTTCACGCACGGCCTGCAGCAGCACGAGCGGCAGCTTCGAGTAGTCGACGGCCTTGTAGCCATCGGGCATCGTGTGCACCAGGTCGGGCAGCACGGCTTCCACGTCCTGCGCCACGAGTCCGTAGGTCTGCTCGGCGCTCCAGGCGCGCGCCGGGAACTCGGCGGCGCGCCAGAAGTAGTGCACGGGCCGCAGCGCCGCGACGCGGTCGAGCATCGCCGGGAACGGCGTGATCTCGCGCTTGAAGCGTTCGTCCGACGCGCAGGTGCCGGCGATCTGCGTGCCGGCGCTGTTGCGCACGCAGTTGCCGACGCGCACGTCGCCGACGACGTGGAGTTGATCGAGCGGCGTCGCAGTGCCGATGCCAACCTGTCCGTCGTGGTCGACCGTGACGCGGCGGGTCTGGGTGCGTGTGCCGTTGGCCGCAGTGAAGAGGCTGAGTCGCGCACCGCCGTTGGTCCCGGTCCAGTTCTCGGTGGCCTCGATGCGCAGTCTGGCCCCGGAACCGAACGTGAAGCCGTCGTGGCCCTGCCCGTCGACCGACAGCAGAAGGTCGTCGTTCTCCACCGCGGTCGGCGCGGTGAGCGTGCCGCGCGAAGCCCGGCCCAACATCTCGGGGATGCCCGTGGCGACGCGGACGACGAGGTCGTCCGAGGCGCCCTGCGACGCGATTTCGAGATGCCCTTGCGGCGTGCCAGTGCCGATGCCGACGTTGACGCTGCTGGTCGCGCCGTTCACGCCGCTGATGCTGCCGAGCACGAGGGCGTTGTTCTGCGCCACCGAGGCACGGGCGCCAACGGCCGTGGCATTCGTGAGAGCATTGAACGCCACCTCAGCGTTGAAGCCCACCGCGGTGTTCTGCGAGCCGAGCGTGTTGCCGCTGAGCGTCGAGAATCCGAGGGCGGTGTTCTGGCTGCCCGCGGTGGTATTCGACAGGGCGAAGGCGCCGAGTCCGGTGTTCTCGTTGGCCGTGCTGAGGTCGAGCGCGCGGAAGCCCAGCGCGGTGCTCGACTGGCCGGAGACGTTGTTCTGGAGCGCCTGGAACCCAACGGCGGTATTGAACGCGCCGGTGGTGTTGTCGTTCATCGCCTCCGACCCGACCGCCGTGTTCTGGATGCCGGCATTGACCCGGAGCGCGTTCGGCCCAACGCCCACGGCGTTGACCGCACCGAGCTCGTGGGTGTGGTCGCTGCGCGCGGCGGCGGGGGCCGCGCCGGTGCCGCCGAACACCACCGCCAGCGAGACGTCGCCGCTGACGCCGCCGCCGACCAGCCCGACGCCCGGGTTCACTGCCGTGATGTCACCGCCGGCGGTGCCGGCGATGGGCTCGCACACCGCGGTGCCGTTCTGCGCGATGCTCCGCAGCGCCTGGCCGGCCGCGCAGGCCGTGCTCACCCGGCTCTGCACCACGGCGGGGTCCACACTGAGCGTCACGTCGCCGGCGGGCCCGCCACCGGTGAGTCCGGTGCCGGGGGCGACCGCCGTGATGTCACCGAGCCCCACCGCCGGCGCCGGCCGCGCCGTCCCGCCGGTGTTGGCGCCAAACGCGAACGTCCCCGCGTTGCCGGCGCTGTCGGTCCAGGTGCCGCCGAGACTGGCGAGCGCGATCCGGGCGTCGACGTTCACCGGCTTGCCGCCGGACACCACGATGTGCAGCCCGAAACCGATCGTGCCGTCGGGATTGGGCGTGGCCAGGCCCACGAGCGGCGCCCGCTGGCCGGCGCCGCACTGGTCGTCGAACCCATCGAGCGTGTAGACGTCGCCGTCCTGCCGCACGTTGACCGTGACGCGGTTGCAAAAGGGCTGCAGTTGCCAGGTGAACGACCCGAGCGGCTGGGCGGTGGCCGAGGTCACGAGCCCGCCGCCGAGCAGGGTTCCGAGCACGAGAACAATGACGCCGCTGGCAGTCTGCATGGCACGGTCTCCGGTATTCCTACGGCGCGCCGGCGGCGGGTTGCCGCCCGGCCCCGCCGAGTGGGGTTTCTCTACGTGGCGCAAAGCCTCTGCGTTTTCGTCGGGCCGGGTGCTAGGATTCCGCCTGAGATGGCCGACGTCACCAGATTGCTCAGCAAATCGTTCACCTTGAGCCGCTGATGGACGCCGCCACCTGGACCACCGTCAAGCGCGAGTTCGCGCGCGTGCAGGAGGCGGCGGTTGAAGAACGGCCGTCGCTGCTGGCCGCGCTCAACGCTGACCTGCGACGCGAGGTGGAGTCTCTGCTGGCCGCGCTCGAGGCGGCGCCGCCGCTCCTCGGCGCCGACCAGGGCGGGGCGTTCCAGCCCGGGGCGATGGTGGGCCCCTATCGCCTGCTGGCCGAACTCGGCCGCGGCGGCATGGGCACGGTGTACCGCGCGGAACGTGCGGATGGCGAGCTGGCGCGGCAGTTGGCGCTCAAGGTGGCCGGGGACCTCATCTTCGCGCCCGAAGCGCAGCGGCGCTTCATCCAGGAACGCCAGATCCTCGCCGGCCTCGACCATCCCAACATCGTGCGGCTGGTGGATGGCGGCGTGGCCGCCGGTCGCCGCTACTTCGTGATGGAGCTGGCCGAAGGCACCGCCATTACCGCGTACTGCGCCGAGCATCGGCTGCCGATCGCCGAACGGGTCGGGCTGTTCCGCCAGGTCTGTGCCGCGATGCACTACGCTCACCAGCGCCTGGTGCTGCACCGCGACATCAAGCCCAGCAACGTGATTGTGCTCCCCACGGGCCAGGTGAAGGTGCTCGACTTCGGCATCGCGCAGATCGTTCAGGCCGGCACGCTCACGGCCGACACGCGCACCGTGATGCACCCGCTGTCGTTGGCCTGTGCCAGCCCCGAGCAGCTGCGCGGGGAGCCGCTGGCGCTCACCTCCGACATCTACTCGCTCGGCACCTTGCTTTATGAGGTGCTCACGGGCCGCAACCCGCAGTATCGCGAGGACGTGTCGCTGGAAGAGGTGATGCGGCTCGTGCTCGAGCAGGAGCCGCCGCCGCCGAGCCGCGCCGCCCGCGGCGTGCCGCGCGACCTCGACGCGGTCACGCTGAAAGCCCTGGCGAAGGCCGCCGGCGCACGCTACCAGTCCGTGAGCGAGCTCGACGCCGATCTGGGGCGCTGGCTCGAGGGCCGGCCGGTGACGGCGGTGCCGCCGGGCCCGTGGTATGTCTTCTCGCGCTTCGCCCGCCGCAACAAAGCCCTGACCGCCACGGCGGCGGCGTTGCTCGTGTCAGTCGTGGCCGGCGGCGTCGTGGTGACGCGGCAGGCCCGGGTCGCGGAACGACGATTCGAGGACGCGCGGCAACTGGTGCATGCTGTGGTGTTCGATATCCAGCCCAGGCTGGAGAGCATCCCGGCCACGCTGCCGCTCAGGAAGACGCTGATCGACGAGACGCTCACGTATCTCGAGGCGGTGTCGCGGGACGCCGGCACCAACGTGCCGCTGCTGCGCGAGCTGGCCAACTCCTACGCCCAGCTCGGCTCGATTCAGGGCGACGCACTGGCGGCGAATCTGGGCGACCGACCGGCGGCGGCTCGGAACTTCGACCAGGCGGAGCGACTGATGAGCCGCGCCCTCGCGCTGGCTCCAGCCGATGCCGGGCTGCTCAGCGACGCCGCTGAACTGCACCGCCGCCGATCCGACTTCGCGCTGCAGAACGACGACCGCGACACGGCGGTGCGGCTGGCGGAATCGGCGGTGGCGCTGGCGGAACAGAGCGTGGCGCTCAATCCCGGCGATGCCGGCGCCCTCGACGCGCGGGCGCTGGCCTGGTTCACGCAAGGACGGTCGATGCTGAACGTCGACCAGGATGCCGCCCTGGCGCAATTCGACAAGGCCCGCGCGCACTTCACGCGCGCCGGCGCGGGCGGCGGCGTGCCGCGGCGCGAGGCCGGCCTGATGGAGCTCTACGCCGCCGACGTCTTCATCAAGCGCGGTGATGCCGAGCGCGGCCCGAAACATGCGCGGGAGTCGCTCCGGATCGCGCAGGCGGTGCTGGCGGCGCAACCCGACAGCCAGGTGGCACGTTTAGACGTGGCCAGCGCCGCCGGGCAACTGGCCTCGGCGCTCCATAACACGGGCAGCGAGGCCGCCGCCGTCGAGTACTTCAGCATGGCCACCGAGATGCGCGAGCAGATTCTGGCGGGCGATCCCGCCAACGTGCGCGCGCGCGAACGCCTGGCGTTGTCGAAGGGACGCTTCGGCACGATCCTGGCCCGCGCCGGCGACTTCCCGGCCGCCCGGGCCGCGCTCGATCGCGCCGTGTCGCTCTACGAGGAGATGCAGGCGAGTGCCCAACTGGCGCCGACGATGGAGCCCGACTTCGCCGAGGTGCTCGGCCATCTGGGCGATTACCACCAGCGCACCGCGAATCCACGAGCGGCCTGCGCCGCGTTCCAGCGGGCCCTCGACATTCTCGAGGCGGCCAACCGGCGCGTGCCGCTGATGGCGCTGCGCAAGCAGCTGCTGGAGTTCAATCGCGGGGAAGTCGCCAAGTGCCGGTGAGCCGTGGCAGGCTCATCGCAGCTCGAATCCGAGCCGCCGGTGTCGGCGCCAAACGCGAACGTCCCCGCGTTGCCGGCGCTGTCGGTCCAGGTACCGCAGGGATTGGCGAGCGCGATCCGGGCATCGACGTTCACCGGCTTACCTGAGACTCGTGTCCCGGCCAGCCAGCGCTCGTTCGAGCGCGGTCAGGCGACGCCGCAATTCGGCCTGTTGTTGTTCGAGCAGGCGATTGCGTGCGGTCGCGGTGTCATTGGCGTCCTTCAGCTCGCGCACGGCCTGGAGGAGCAGCAGCGGCAATTTCGAGTAGTCGACGGCCTTGTAGCCATCGGGCATCGTGTGCACCAGGTCGGGCAGCACGGCCTCCACGTCCTGCGCCACGAGTCCGTAGGTCTGCTCGGCGCTCCAGGCGCGCGCCGGGAACTCGGCGGCGCGCCAGAAGTAGTGCACGGGCCGCAGCGCCGCGACGCGGTCGAGCATCGCCGGGAACGGCGTGATCTCGCGCTTGAAGCGTTCGTCCGACGCGCAGGTGCCGGCGATCTGCGTGCCGGCGCTGTTGCGCACGCAGTTGCCGACGCGCACGTCGCCCAAGACATGAAGTCTGTCGGCCGGCGCGCCGGTACCGATACCGACCTGCCCGTCGTGATCGATCGTCATCGCCTGAGACAGACCGATGGTGCCGTTCGGCGTCGTATAGAAATCGATCCTCGTGCCTCGTGCCAGGGAGGCCCACTGCTGGGATGCCGCGACCTGAATACCGCCGCCCCCCTGGAACGACGTGCCGTCGTGCCCCCACCCGAACATGGACAACAGGGTGCCGCTCGCGCCGGTCGCCGTCGGGTTGGCGAGCGTGCCGTTCGAGCGCCGGCCCCGAAAGAGAGGCCCACGACCAGCTGTGGTCAGTGACAGGTCGAACCCGAAGTCGTCGTTCTGGATGTCGAGACGAGAGGTGGGGGCGGTGGTGCCGATGCCGACGTTGACGTTTGCGGTGGCGCCGTTCACGCCGTTGATGCTGCCGAGCACGAGTGCGTTGGCCACATCAACCCGGGCATTCGCGCCGAGAGCCGTGGCGTTGATCAAGTCTCCCGAGCCGAGGTCGGCGCGTCGGCCCACGAGCGTGTTGCGCTCGCCGGTAGAACTGTCTGCCCCGGCGTCCTGCCCAATGGCGGTATTGAAACGCCCGGTCGTGTTCGCCGCCATCGCATTCTGCCCGGCGGCCACGTTCCCGGCTCCGGTCGTGTTCGTCTCCAGCGCCCCGAGACCGACCGCCACGTTGCCTGAACCACTCGAGTTGGTCCTGAGCGCGTAGCGGCCAACGGCCGTGTTGAAGTTGCCGGTGTTGACCAGCAGCACATCCGGACCGACGCCCACGGACGTGGTGGTGCCAACGGCGTGGGTGTGGTCGCTGCGTGCGGCCGCGGGGGCCGCGCCGGTGCCGCCGAACACCACCGCCAGCGAGACGTCGCCGCTGACGCCGCCGCCGACCAGTCCCACGCCCGGGTTCACTGCCGTGATGTCACCGCCGGCGGTGCCGGCGATGGGCTCGCACACCGCGGTGCCGTTCTGCGCGATGCTCCGCAGCGCCTGGCCGGCCGCGCAGGCCGTGCTCACCCGGCTCTGCACCACGGCGGGGTCCACACTGAGCGTCACGTCGCCGGCGGGCCCGCCACCGGTGAGTCCGGTGCCGGGGGCGACCGCCGTGATGTCACCGAGCCCCACCGCCGGCGCCGGCCGCGCCGTCCCGCCGGTGTTGGCGCCAAACGCGAACGTCCCCGCGTTGCCGGCGCTGTCGGTCCAGGTGCCGCCGAGACTGGCGAGCGCGATCCGGGCGTCGACGTTCACCGGCTTGCCGCCGGACACCACGATGTGCAGCCCGAAACCGATCGTGCCGTCGGGATTAGGCGTGGCCAGGCCCACCAGCGGCGCCCGCTGGCCGGCGCCGCACTGGTCGTCGAACCCATCGAGCGTGTAGACGTCGCCGTCCTGCCGCACGTTGACCGTGACGCGGTTGCAGAAGGGCTGCAGTTGCCAGGTGAACGACCCGAGCGGCTGGGCGGTGGCCGAGGTCCCGAGCCCGCCGCCGAGCAGGGCTCCGAGCACGAGAACGATGACGCCGCTGGCAGTCTGCATGGCACGGTCTCCGGTATTCCTACGGCGCGCCGGCGACGGGTTGCCGTCCGGCCCCGCCGAGTGGGCTTTCTCTACGTGGCGCAAACCGTCGGCGCATTCGTCGGACCGCGTGTAGGATTCCCCCATAGATGGCCGACATCACCGAATTGCTCAACAAATGGCAGGCGGGCGACCGCGGCGCCTTCGACGACCTGATGCCGCGGGTCTACGGCGAGATGCGCGCCATCGCGGCCCATCTGCTGCGCGGGGAACGGCCAGGGCACCTGCTCGAGACGAGCGCGCTGGTGCACGAAGCGTATCTGCGGCTGGTGGACCAGACCCGCATCAACTGGAGCGGCCGCGCCCACTTCTTCGGCGCGGCGGCCAACGCCATGCGGCGCATCCTGGTGGATCAGGCGCGGCGGCGGCTGGCCGGGAAACGCGGCGCCGGGGTGGTGCACGAGCCGCTGGATGTCGCCCTGCGGATCGCCATCGAGCCCGACCTCGATGTCCTGGCGCTGAACGAGGCGCTGGACGGTCTGGCCGGCGTGGACGCCGGCCTCGCCCGTCTGGTCGAGCTCCGCTACTTCGCCGGGCTGACCCTTGATGAGACCGCCGACGTGCTCGGCACGTCACCGCAATCGGTCAGCCGCGACTGGACGGTCGCGCGCGCCTGGCTCTCGCGGGCGATGGGCGTCGGGGCCCCGACCGCCCCCCCGCCCTGACGGGCGCACTGACGATTACGGACGCGCGGCGGTGACGCGCTCGAGCGCGTCGGCGTCGTCGGATCGCCCCATCTCGCGCAGCAGAGCGCCAAGCTTGCGGCGCAGTATCTCGACCTCGGCATGCCCGGCACCGAGCGCCGTCTCGCGAACCGTCAAGGCGCGGCGCAACAGCGATTCGGCCGCCGTGGTCCGCCCCAACGCGTGCTCCAGGTCGGCGAGCCCGTCCAGTGGATATGAGACCGCGTTGTGCGTCGGGCTCAGGCTGCGCTCGAAACCGCGCAGCGCGCTCTGCAACACCTGTCGCGCGCGCTCGACGTCGTCCAGTCGCACGAGCGCCATGCCGAGGTTCGATTCAGTGGTGGCGATGAGCGGATGCGGGTCCGTGAACACCTTCCGGCGGATGGTGAGCGCCTCTTCGCACGCGGCGCGGGCCGCGGCGTTGTCCGATCGCGCCAGCTCCACGTCGCAGAGGTTGTTCAGGCTTTCGGCGATGTCAGGGTGCTCGGGCGCCAGCAGCCGGCGGCGCAAGGCCAGCACCCGGCGATGGAGATCGCGCGCGGTGTCGCGATTGTTCGCCGACAGCTCCATGATGGCCATGTTGTTGAGCGTGTGCCCGACATTGGGATGATCTTCCCCGTGGGTCGCCACCGCCAGCTCGAGCGCCCGCTGATACAGCGGGCGCGCCGCGCCCAGCTCGCCCAGGCGCCAGCGGAGGATCGCGGCGTTGTTGAGGATGCCGATGAGATCTTCGGGCTTCTGCTCGGGCAGCGTGTCTCGCACCGCCAGTGACCGTTCGAGGTTGCTGCTGGCGCGCCGCAGGTCGCCGAGCTCGCGGTAGCAGTTGGCGGCCTGCGACAGCGCGCGCGCCAGCTCCAGCCGCCCCGCCGGCGCCGCGGCGTCGAAGCCGGCCACGGCTCTTTCGGCGAGATCACGGGCCACGGCATACCGCCCGCGGCGCATCTCGGCAGACGACAGCCGACTCACGGCCGAGAGCGTCTCGATCGATTCCGCGCCGGTGCGCCTGGTGGCGTCGTCGATCTCCGACTCGAGGATCGGCACCTGGCGGTCGTACAGGCCCAGCTCGCCGTAGGCGCGCGCCATCACCGTGCGCAGGCGGGCGCGCACCAGGGGCTCGGCTTCGAGCTCCCTGGTCACGCGTTCGGCGCCGCGATCGAGCAGCTCACGCGCCGTCACGGCGTTGCCGCGCGACTCGCCGGGGTCGGAAATGCTGAAGAGCCCGACCATGAACTCCGACACGCGCTCAGCGGTCGCCGCATTGGCCCGCGCCTCGATCTCGGCGCGCTGAGCGCGCTGTTGGCCCAACACTGCCAGCACGAGGCCAGACACCAGGGCGATGACGGCGACGGCGGCGAAGGCCACTGCCGCCCGGTGACGGCGCACGAACTTGCCGGTGCGATACCGGAAGGTATCCGGGCGCGCCAGCACGGGTCGCCCCGACAGATAACGGTCGACCTCGTCCGCCAGTCCGGCGGCGGAGGTGTAACGACGCGCGGGCTCGGCGGCGATCGCCTTCAGCACGATGGTGTCGAGATCGCCCTTGAGCGAGCGCGACAGTCGTCGCTGCGCCGGCGTGACGTGCCCGCCGCCTGCCGTCGCGCGCAGTACCGCGATTGACGGACGCGGGATCGTGCCCTCGAACTTCGCGCGCGCGGTCTCGAGCGGGTCGGTGCCGGCGGCGAAGGCGCTCGCGCCCGTGAGCAGCTCGTACAGAATCAGCCCCAGCGCATAGACATCGGTGGCCGTGGACGTGGGCTCGCCGCGGAGCTGCTCCGGACTGGCGTAGGCCGGCGTCATCCAGCCGCGCGAGGTGACGGTTGCGGGCCCCGCATCCGGGTACGTGGTCGGGTCGAGGATCCTGGCGATGCCGAAATCGAGCAGTTTCGGCCTCCCGTCCGCGCTCACCAGGATGTTCCCCGGCTTCAGGTCGCGATGGATGACCAGGCGCCGGTGCGCGAACTCGACGGCCGCGCAGACCTCGAGAAAGAGGGCCAGCCTGGCGCGGATGTCGAGCTGACTGGCCTCGACGTGCTCGGTCAGGGGCACGCCGTCGACGAACTCCAGCGCGAAGTACGGCACGCCGTCATCGGTGGTGCCGCCGTCGAGAAGACGGGCGATGCCCGGGTGATCGAGGGCGGCGAGGATCCGCTGCTCGGTGCGGAAGCGCCGTCCGATGTCGGCGCTGTCGGCGCCCGCGGCCACCAGCTTGACGGCGGCCTGCAGCGTCACGTCCCCGGTGTCGCGATCGCCAAGGTAGACCACGCCCATACCGCCACGGCCGAGCATCCGCACGACGCGCCACGGGCCGATACGCTCCCGCCCGACCTCCCCGGCCGCGAGGTCGTCGAGGCTCGCGGCCGGGCCCACGCGTGTGCCGTCGAGGAACGGTCCCGCGTGGTCGAGCGCCTCGAAGAGCGAGAGCACCTCGTCGCGGAGTGGCTCGTCACCGCCGGCCTGTTCGACGATGAAGGCACGCCGATCGACGCCGGCGGGAAGCGTGGCGGCCGCCTGGAACAGCGCCCGGGCCCTTGACCAGCCTGTGTCGCTCATCTCGCTCCGCTTCTCGGGGCTACATGAGCTGGACCCCGTTCGCGCATCGTAGGGTGGCGGCCCCGGCCGGTCAAGGCCGCTGCTCCCGCCAAGGGCAGCCGCTCGCGCCGCTCGCGATTGTGGCGCACGAACCGCGGATACTGCTCTGCTGATCGCCGCGCACCGGCACCCGCCCGCAGGCATCGCCTTCGGTGATGTCGTTGACCCGCACCCGCCAGATTGCGATTGACAACAGCGTTCGCTACGCATATACCGGCAGCGGGTACGGACCACGCGGGCGATTCGCCCAGCCCGGGACGAACGAGCAAGGGTGGCCCGCCGGGAATCGGGTGGCCCGCGCCGGACCAGCGACAACCGCTGGGCGCGCCGCGCGGATTTGGCACAGATCGCTGGTCATTCCGGTCGGCATGAATCGTGCTTCGGCAACCTTTCGCACGACGCTATTGCCGAGATACCGGCAGCAGCAGCGATTTCTCGTCACTCGTGAACGACAAGGAGTTGAGCCGGTATGAAGACTTGTCTCAGATGGTCGGCCATTGTCGCCGTCACCCTGCTCGCCCCCGGAGCCGCCTATGCGGCAGGGGACTCGAAGGCCGTGACGTTCTCGAAGGACGTCGCCCCGATCTTCCAGTCGCGGTGCCAGTCGTGCCACGAGCCGGGCTCGATTGCCCCGATGTCGCTGGCGACCTACAAGGAGTCGCGGCCATGGGCGCGGTCGATCAAGTCCCGGGTCCTGTCGCGCCAGATGCCGCCCTGGCACATCGACCGCAGCGTCGGTGTCCAGAAGTTCAAGAACGACATGTCGCTGACCGACGATCAGATCGCCACCATCGTGGCGTGGGTCGATCAGGGCGCGCCGGAAGGGAACCCGGCGGACTTCACACCGAAGCCGATCGCGAAAGGGCTGTACTGGCAGGGTGAGCGCGACGGGTTCGGCCCGCCCGACCTCGTCATCACCGCGCCGATGCAGACCATGCCGGCGGTGAACCAGGACGTGTGGTGGCGCCCGGTCAGCGACATCCCGATCACCGAACCGCGCTGGGTCAAGATGGTCGAGATCCGGCCCGCCAACCTGCAGGGCCGCAAGATTCTCCACCATTCCATCGCGTATCACATCCTGAACCCCGACAACGCCGCGGCCGTGAACACCGGCACCGTACGGCCCGGACAGTCGGCCGAGCCGCCCTCCGCAGCCGACCTCGTCAACCGCCGGCCGCAGTTGATGGAGTGGGCCATCGGCAAGGGCTACGACCGCTTCATGGAGGGCACCGGGAAGCTGATCATGCCGGGCGAGAAGATCTCGTGGGATCAGCACATCCACGCCGCCGGCGAAGAGATCACGAGCGCGTCGGAGATCGGCCTGTGGCTCTATCCGAAGGGCCAGGAGCCGACCAAGCGCAGCTACCTGATTGGCTTCACCGGACTGAAGAACGGCACCGCCGGTCTCGACATCCCGCCGAACTCGATTGCCTACACCGAAGGGTTCACGGTGCTCAGGGAGAACACCATCATCACCAACTTCCAGCCGCACTTCCATCTCCGCGGGAAGGCGATGCAGGTGGAAGCCATCCTGCCGGACGGGCGGACGCAGGTGATCAGCTACGTGTCGGACTTCAACTTCAACTGGATGACCAACTACATCTTCGAGGACGATGTCGCCCCGGCGTTTCCGAAGGGCACGATCATCCACGTCACCGCGTACTACGACAACACGCGGAACAACAAGGACAATCCCGATCCCGACCAGTGGGTCGGCTACGGCGACCGCACGGTGGACGAGATGGCCCACGCCTGGATGAACGTCGTCTACCTGACCGATGCCGAGTACCAGCAATGGCTCGAGAAGCACAAGCCGTCGACCACCAACGTGGAGCGACGGTAGCAGGCCGAAGGAGACTCCGATGACTTCACAAACGGCTCTTCGCCTGGCCACCGCGGTCGTGCTCGCGTCGCTGATGGGCGGCGCGATGATCTCCGCCCAGGGCCTGATGCTGCCCAGCTCGCCGAAGAAGGCGTTCGGGGCGAGCATCTCGCCGGCCTACGACGGCTGGTACACCAACGCGGACGGCACGCACACGTTCCTGATCGGCTACTACAACCGCAACTGGACGGCGGAGGTGGATGTGCCGATCGGTCCCGCCAACCACTTCGAACCGGGCGACCCGGACCGCGGGCAGCCCACGCACTTCCTGCCCAACCGCGGCTTCGGCATGTTCACGGTCACCGTGCCGAAGGACACCCCAGCCAACGAGAAGCTGTGGTGGGTCATCACGGTGAACGGCGTCACCCAGCGCGTGCCGTTCCACCGGAGCCCCGACTACAACATCACGCCCCAGCGGGCCTCCGAGGAGAGCCCGGGCGGCAAGTACAACACCCCGCCGGTCCTGCGCTTCTCGGAGAAGGGGCCGGCGATTCAGAATCCCGTCGGCACTCTCGCGACCGCCGTGGAGCGCGTCGCGACGCGTCGGAAAGCCGATGCCCCTCGAGTTCTGGGTGGAAGACGACGGGCTGTATTCGAGCGGATCGAACGCCCCGTTGAGCGCGTCACCGCGCATGGTCGAACTGGTCGTGAACAAGTACCGAGGGCCGGGTCCGGTGACGGTGGCCAAGGACCACGAGAAGCTGACCACACTGAAAGGTGGCAAGGCCGGGGAGCCGTACGCAGGCAAGGGCTCGACGACCGTCACGTTCGGCCTGCCCGGCGAGTACCTGCTGCACGTCACCGCCAACGATCTGTCAGGACCGGGTGGTGGCGCGACGGGCTGCTGCTGGACGACCAGCCTCGTGAAGGTGTCCGTGAAGGACGAGCCGACGACGACGATCGGGCGGTAAGTGGACAACGCCGACCCGGCTCGGCGTGGACCCGTGAAGACGGGGTTCACGTTCGGGCCGGGCCGTGTCACCCCCGGCGCGCGGTATGTGATCCTGCGGGCGGTGCCCGGCACCGTCGATCGGCAGCCGCTTCAGGTGGCCGTCACGCTCGGAGGCGGGCCTGCACCCTTTCCGATGTCAGTTCGCGCAGCGCATCGGTCGCCACCCAGCGTGCGCTGCGGGCGGCCGCGTCGCCGCCCCTCTGTCCTCCCGCCCGCTTGTTGGCCGCGGCGCGAATCGTTTCGGCGCGCGCGATGGCCGCGGCATTCAGCGTCCGGTTGCGCTTGCCGATGTTCCGGAGCGCCCAGTTCACTGCCTTCTTGACGTAGTTGCGATCGTCGGTCGCGCCGCGGGCGATCACCGGCAGCAGCCGCCGGAACATCCGGTCGGTGGCCGAGGCGTCGTGGACCGCGAGGCCCGCCATCATGGCGAAGCCGGCGCGCTTCACCCAGGGCTCGTCGCGCCCGGCCCACTCCACCGCCTTGGGCCAGGCGTGCTTCGTCTGGTCGAAGAGGCTGGTGGTCGCCTGGTCGCAGATGTCCCACGAATCGAAGTCGCCCGCCCACGCCTCGAGCTGTCCTTCACTGACTCTCGCCGGGTCGTCCACGAAACAGGCGAGGAGCCGCGCCTCGTGGTTGCCCGTCGCCCACAGGGCGAGCGCCAGGTCGTGGTCAGTACCGAGACGTCTGGCGACCTTCCGCAACTCGTAGATGGACACGCCAAAGGCGTGGTCGACGTTGATGCCGTAGCGGGCCATGCCGGCGCGGTCGCGCTCGCTGCCCATCGCGCGCAGGTCGGCGAGGATGGCGGCCACTCTCGTCTTCGTGGCGGTTCGGCTTGGAGCGGTCCTGTTCGTCATCTCGCCGGGTCCTGCTAGTCTACCGACCGAGGCCGCGGCCACAACACATGAGCACCGGATGACAGCGCGACGCGACGACCACGGCCTCGAGGCCGCCATCGACGCGCTCTATCAGGGCGCGCTCGAGGGGTTCACCGCCGATCGCAATGCGCTCGCGGCCGAGTTGCGCAAGGGCGGCGACCGCGCTGCCGCCGATCGCGTGAAGGCGCTCGCCAAGCCAAGCGTCACGGCGTGGGCCGTGAACCAGGTGTGGTGGACCAATCGCGACGCTTTCCAGGGGATGCTGGACGCCGGCGCCCGCCTGAAGGACGCGCATCTCGTCTGGTCGAGCGGCAGCCAGGCGGACGTGCGTGCCGCCGCCGAGGACCGGCGTCAGGCGGTGCGGGCCGTCATCGATGCCGCACTGGCGGCATTGGGCGACCCGAAAACCGTGGCGCCCGACCTGCAGTACCGCATCTCCGGCACGGTGGAGGCATTGGCCTCCGGCGCGGCCGCCGACGCCACGCCAGGCCGGCTCACCCGCGATCTGCAGTCGAGCGGTCTTGAAGGTCTCGGTGCGTTGGCTGCCGCCGCGGCCGCCGCCCCGGCCCGCGCCGATTCGAACGATCGCGCCCGCGCGCAAGGCCGGCACGGCCGACAGGGCAGGGCGCGCCGAGGCGCCGCCGACCGACAAGCCCGCTTCGGCCGTCAAGCCGGCGTCCCACGGCCGGCCCACACTCGTGCACTCGTCGAAGGCGCCAGAGGCACGGGCCGACGAACCCTCACCGGCCCGCCGAGGCGAGAGCGCGAAGGAAGCGGCCGCTCGCCGACGGGCGCAGGAGCTCGAGAAGGTCGAGGCCCGCCTGAAGGAACTCGAGCACCGGCTCGAGGCCCTGGCGCGTGACGCGAAGAAGCACAGCTCGGAAGAAACGCGTGCCCGGGACGCCGCCGACGCCGCCCGCGAGCGGGTGACCGAGATCGAACGGCAGCTCGAAGACGCTCGCGAGGAAGAAAAAGCGGCGCGACGCGCCGTGGTCACGGCCTCCAAGACGGCCTCCGAAACCGAGATGGTCCGCGCGCGGACGGCCCGCGACGTGGCCGCGGCCAGGGGGCAGCGGGACGCGCTCCAGCCGACGTGAGGGCCGGCCCGCGACCGCATCCGGCCCGCTCTCCGTGTCGCCGCCGGTTTTCGAGCCTTCTGTTGCGCAGGCGTTACCCCTCGGTGCTACGATCAGGAAGATACGCAATTTCGTGAACCGCATCGAAGGACACACGCTCGTGAGCTCGAAGAAGTCGACCCGTTCCACCGCCCCCGTCGTCCGTACCCCGAAGGAATCGCAGCTGGCGGCTCCCCCCGCGCCGCGTGTCGCGGCCGCAGCGCCAGCCGCCAAGGCCAAGGCCGCACCGGTCGAAAGCACACCGGCGGCGCCCAAGCCCGCGCCGGTTGTGAAGCCCGCCGCCAAGCCGACCTCGAAGGCAAAAGCCAGGCCTGCGGAGGCCAGCGCCGTGAAGCCGAAGCCTGCGGACACGCCGGTTCGCGCGCCGCGCACCGCCCGCACGCGTACCGCGCAGGCGGCGGTGCCGCCCGCACCGGCACCGACGCCCGGCAACGGTGATCGTCGAAGCGCCCGCCTCCGAAGTGGTGCGGGTCGTGACGGACGAGGACATCCGGATCCGTGCCTATTTCCTGTCGATCGAACACCGGGCCCGAGGGGGCACCGACGTCGACTTCTGGCTGATCGCGGAACGCGAACTGCGGCACGGCATCAAGGCGAAGGACTGACGCCGCGGGGACAGCGGGCGGTGCAGCAGATAATGAGTCGATGATCTCCCGGCGGTTGCTGCCCGTCTCGCTGGCTCTGGCCGTCCTCGTCTCCAGCACACTCACGCACGCGGGCCGACAGGTCGGCAAGCCCCGCGGCGCGACCGGCCGACCACGTCATCCTGATCTCGATCGATGGCTTTCGCCCCGCCATGTACCGCGATCCGGCGCGCGAGGGGTTGAGCCTGCCAGCACCTCACCGCGCTTCGTGACGCGGGGTCGTTCGCCGAGGGGGTGCAGGTGAGCCATCCCTCGATGACCTATCCCTCGCACACCTCGATGGCCACCGGCGTCGCGCCCGCGCGCCACGGCATCGTCAGCAACACCATCTTCGATCCGCCCACGGGATCGCCGATGTGGTACTACGAGCGGTCGGCGATGAAGGTGCCGGCGCTGTGGGACGTCGCCAGGACGAACGGCCTGAAGACCGCGGGCGCATCGTGGCCGGTGACCGTGGGCGCGAACTTCGATGTGCTGTTCCCCGAGTCGAACCAGGCGCCGCGGGATTCGACATGGCTGGCTCGCGCGCGCGCCGAATCCACGCCCGGGCCTCGTCGACGCGGTCGTCAAGGAACTCGGCGGCTTCGGCGAGAACGACAATCGTGACGCCGTGCAGCGCGACCGCTTCACCGCGGCGATGGCCACGCACATCATCCGCGCCGAGCGTCCCAACCTGCTGATGATCCACCTGATGGAGACCGACACGGCGCAGCACGCCGACGGCCCGGGATCGCCGGCGGCGAAGTCGGCGATCGAGCACATCGACGCGCACATCGGCGCCATCGTCCGCGCCACCGAGGAGGCCGGCATCCGCGCGCGGACCGCGTTCGTCGTCTCGGGCGATCACGGCTTCTCGCGCGTGCACACGCTGATTCAGCCGAACGTCATCCTGCGCGACAACGGCTGGCTGAAGACCGACGAGAAGGGCCGCGTCACCGAGTGGCAGGTGGCCTCGCACGCCACGGCGATCCGGCTGCGCGACCCGAACGATCGCGCGCTGGCCGCGCGCGTCGAAGCAGGCGTTCGCCAGGCTGGCCGAGGGCCGCTACCGCGGCATCTTCCGCGTCGTCTCGCGAGCCGAGCTGGACGCGCTCGGCGCGTACCCCGACGCCGCCTTCTTCATCGAGCCGGCCGAAGGCTATTACGTCTCGGATGGCGTGACCGGCGGTTCGATCCTGGTGGGCACCACGCGCCGCGGCGCGCACGGCTTCCTGCCGACCGAGACGCGCATGCACACGGGGCTGATC
The DNA here is from genome assembly GCA_963721715.1 of uncultured Acidobacteriota bacterium. GTDB lineage: Bacteria > Acidobacteriota > Vicinamibacteria > Vicinamibacterales > UBA2999 > VFZN01. The sequence goes on from CAVRKI010000003.1 coordinate 422,748, forward strand.
GCGGCCGGGGCCGGCATCCGCGCCGGCGTGCCGCTGCCGCTGTTGCGCCAGATCGACATCGCGCCGACCATCGCGCGCCTGCTCGGCTTCGAGATGCCGGATGCCGACGGCGTGCCGATGGTGGGACTGCTGCGCTGAGTGCTGACCATGGATGCCTTTGAATCGGCGCTGCGGCTGGCCAATCGCGTGCACCACGGACAGATGCGGAAAGGGACGACCATTCCTTACATCGCGCACGTGCTCGGGGTGACGGCGATCGCGCTGGAATACGGCGCGACGGACGAGGAAGCCGTCGGCGCCCTGCTGCACGACACGGTCGAGGACGGCGGCGGGGAAGCGATGCTGGCGGAGATCCGCGCGCAGTTCGGGGATGCGGTGGCCGACATCGTCTTCGGGTGCAGCGACAGCCTGGCCGAAGCATCCCGCCGACAAGGCGCCCTGGATCGAGCGCAAGGAAGCCTATCTGGCTCATCTGGAAGTGGCGTCCGCGTCGGTGTGCCTGGTGTCGGCCGCCGACAAGCTGCACAACGTGCGCGCCGTGCTGCGCGACTACCGCGCGGTGGGCGAGGAGGTGTGGGGCCGCTTCCAGGGCGGGCGCGACGGGACGCTGTGGTACTACGACACGGTGGCCAACGTGCTGCGCCGCCGCTGGCCGTCGCCGCTCACCGCGGATCTGCAGCGCGAGGTGGACGAGCTGCTGACCGTGGCCGGATGGTCAGCGGGTCTCGCACCGTGACAGCCAGTCGGCGGGCGGATCGACGAACGAGCGATCGAGCGCGCCGATGGATCCGCATCCCAGCAGCTTCATCGTGCGCACGACATCGGTGCGCAGGATGTCGATGGCGCGCGTGACGCCGGCTTCGCCGGCCGCGCCCAGGCCGTAGGCGTAGGCGCGCCCGATCAGCACGGCCTTCGCGCCCAGGCAGATGGCTTTCACCACGTCGCCGCCGCAGCGGATGCCGCCGTCCAGCAGCACCTCGGTCTGATGGCCGACGGCAGCCACCACTTCCGGCAGGACGCGAATCGTCGGCGAGACGCCATCCAGCTGGCGCGCGCCGTGATTCGACACCACCACCGCCGACGCGCCCACATCCACCGCCCGCCGTGCGTCGTCCGCGGTGTGCGCGCCCTTGACGACAATCGGCCCCTGCCACGCTTCGCGGATCCACGGGAAGTCGTCCCACGACACCATCGACTGCTCGAGCGCGGCGCCGACGTCGGCATAGGCCATCGGGCCGTCGGCCAGCACGATGTTCGGGAAGTTCATCAGGCCGCCGTCGCCCCAGTACGCCGCCAGCCAGCCTGGGCGGGACAGCATCTGCCAGACGTAGGGCCACATCTGCAGCGGGTTGAACGAGAGCAGTTCCTTGATGCCGTTCCGCAGATCGCGCTCGCGAAGGCCGGCCACCGGGGTGTCGATGGTGACGACCAGCGCCCGATAGCCGGCGGCTTTGGCGCGGGCAATCGACGAGAGCGCCACGTCGCGCCCGCCGACCAGGTACAGCTGATACCACGCCGGCCCGGTGGTCGCCGCCTTCACGTCTTCGAGGCGGCAGCCGGAGAGCGTGGAGAGGATGTAGCCGGTGCCGGCCTTGCCGGCGGCGCGGGCCGCGGCCTCTTCGCCGCGCCGGTAGAACAGGCGGCTGCTGCCGACGGGCGCCAGCATGAACGGCAGGTCGAGGCGGGTACCCAGGACCGTGGTCGACAGATCGCACTGTCTGGTGGCGACCGCCGAGCGCGGGCGGAACAGCACGTCCTCGAATGCCCGCCGGTTCTCGCCGAGCGTGCGCTCGCGTTCCGCGCCGCCGTCGATGTAGTCGAACACGACCCGGGGCAGGCGCCGCTTCGCCTCGCGTCGGAGATCGTCGATGTTGAGCACGCGCGGCGGGGCGACCGTTCGGGACATGAGGCGGAGGCGGATTGTAACCCAGGCGTCTTGCCAGATCTGCCTTGTGCCTGCTAGAGTCCCGCGAGTTCGCTGACTTCCCACTGCCCCCAGGAAGCCGGTAGCCGTCGCGCAACACTGTCCGCCCGCTATGAGGTTTGGATATGAGGTGTCGCATGAAGCGTGCTCCGCGTGTGGTGTGGTCCGAGCTGGTTCGTGCGAGTCTGGCGCTCGCTATCGTCATCGGGCTGTTTGCGGGAGCCGAGGCGGACGCGCAAACGCGGCTGGCCGCCATCGAGGGGCGAGTCGTGGACGAGACGGGCAGTGCCCTGCCCGGCGTGACGGTCACTGCCAGCAGCTCCGCGCTGCAATTGGGGCGGGTCTCGCAGGTCAGCGGCACCGACGGCAGCTTCCGCCTGCCGGAACTTCCGAGCGGCGACTACCGGGTCACCTTCGAGCTGGCGGGCTTCAACACCTACCTGCGCGAAGGGGTCGTCCTGACGACTGGCTTCTCGGCCCGGGTGGATGCGACGATGAAGGTCGGGGCCCTGTCCGAGACGATCACCGTGAGCGGCGAGAGCCCGGTCGTCGACTCCGTGAACACGCGCGGGGGCGCCACCATCTCGGCCGAAGTGATCCAGGCGATTCCGAACTCGCGCAACTATCAGGACATGCTCAACATGACGCCGGGCGTCCGCGTCACGGCGCCCCCGCAGATGGGCGAGGTCGGCTTTCGCGCGCTGGTCGGCAACATCAAGACCTATGGGCTCATCGGTCAGGCGCAAACGCAGGTTGAAGGCCTGCAGATGTCCGAGTCGGCGTTTCCGGATTTCTCCAGCGCGGAACAGGTGGACGTGCGGACCTACGGCAACACCGCCGACGTCGCGCAGCCTGGTGCGGTCACCGACGTCATCGTCAAATCGGGCGGCAACAACTTCCATGGGCGGATGCACGAGCAGTTCATGAACGAGAGCTTCCAGGCCACCAACCTGGACGACGAACTGCGCGCCCAGGGGCTGCGTACGGGGGACGGCCTGCGCTACTACCAGGACTTCGCGGCCGATCTGGGCGGCCGGGTCATCCGCGACCGGCTGTGGTTCTACGGAGCCTTCCGGGACCTTCGGAACGAGCGGCAGTTGATTGGCTACTCGCGCGCGACCGGGCCGGACAACCGTTACGGAACCGCTGACGATGTGCCGGGGTATCCCACGGCGCTGCAGTCGAACTGGACCACCAAGTGGTCGTACCAGGTGAACCCGGCGAACCGGCTGATCGGTTTCTGGCAGCGTAACTGGGCGGAGGAACCGCAGTCGCAGGCGAGCCGCTTCATCCCCTACGAGGCGACGCGGTTCACGGGCTGGGAGCCGATTCAGTACAAAGCGGAGTGGCAGGCGACGCCCACGGGCCGCCTGTTCATGAACATCGTCTACGGCCGCACGAGCGAGGAGATCGACTACGACCCGGTGACCAAGGATCAGCCCGCCCGCTTCGACCGGCGCACCGGTTTCTCGACGGGCGCCTACGCCGCGCAGAGCGGCGCCGGCACCGCCGACATCTACAGCAGCATCTCCAAGCGCCATCTGCTGAACGCATCGGTCGCGACGGTGGGCCGCGACTGGCTCGGCACGCACGACTTCAAACTCGGCTTCCGGGCATGGATCGAGAACCGGCGCTCCACCTTCGACAACCGGGCCACGGGCAACTACCGGCTGGTGCTCGACAACGGCGCGCCGGTGCAGATGACGACGTGGAACTTCCCGATTGACGCGCGCGAGCAACTGGACGAATACGCGGCCTACGTGATGGACCAGTGGCGGGTGAGCGACCGGCTGACGCTCAATCTCGGCTTGCGGTGGGAGTCCATCGCCGGCCGGACGCCCGAGCAGTTGAAGGAGCAGGGCCCGTTCCTGGGCGCGGGAACCTTTCCCGAACAGACGAGCGTCGACTGGATGAACCTGGCGCCGCGGGTGGCGATGGCGTGGGACCTGCGCGGCACCGGGAAGACGCTGGTGAAGTCGACGATCGGGCGCTACAACCACCGCATCACCGCGGCCGGCTTCGTGTCGACGTTCAACCCGGTGCGGCCGCAGGCGGCCACCTATGTGTGGCTGGATCCAGACGGCAACCAGGACTACACGCCGGGTGAGGTGAACCTGGCGCTGAATGGGCCGGCCTTCGTCGGCATCACTGGCGCCACGAGCAACCTGGTGAACCTCGACCTGGACCAGCCATTCACGACCGAGGTGACGGCGTCCCTCGAGCACGACCTGGGCCGGGAGAGCTCCCTCCGCTTCCTCTACGTCTACAAGCGCGTCCGGGGCGACTACGAGTTCGTGAACGTGCTCCGGCCCTACGACGCCTACAACATCCCGATCACGAGACGGGATCCCGGCCCTGACGGCGTGCTCAACACGGCCGACGATGCGGGGAGCCTGACGTTCTACGACTACGATGCCGCATACCGCGGTGCGGCGTACGTGGGGAACCAGTACCTGAACCGTCCGGATCCCGATCGGTTCCACACGATCGAGGCCACCTTCATCAAGCGGCCGTCGGCCCGATGGAACCTCATCACCTCCTTCGCCCTGACGAAAAACCACCGGTGGCTGGACGGCGTTCCCGAGAGCCCCAACGACCAGTATTTCCCCATCGACCAGACGTGGGAATGGACGTCGAACGTCGCAGGCGGCTACACGCTGCCGTGGTTCGACATCGAGACCGCCACCCTGTACACGGCGTTCAGTGGCCTGCCGGGGCAGCGCACCTACCTGTTCGGTACACTGGACCCGGATGGTGGCACGCCCCTGCGGCAGCTGAACAACCTGACGCTGCGGCTGGAGGAGTTCGGGGCTCGCCGCGGCGCCACGCGCCACAAAGTGGATTTCCGGGTCGCCAAGACGTTCCGAATCTGGTCGGGGCACCGGCTGCGCGCCGAGGCCGACGCCCTCAACGTCCTCAATACCAACGTCGCCTGGGGGCGGGGGGACGTCCTCGGGGGGTCCGGTATCGATTTCCGGTCCGGTCCGACCTTCGGGTACGCCACGCAGATTGTTGCGCCGCGCATCTGGAGATTTGGCATTATTTACGAGTTCTGACCCGTCACCTCGGGCAGCGACGATTCAGGAGGAGTTGACCCATGGCAGTTCGCAAGACGGCGTGGCGGTTCGCGCTCGGAACGGTGGCGGTCTTCACGGCGGGGGCCTGGTTCGGGCCAGTGGTCCCGCCGCTCGGCGCGCAGGCCGGGCAGCCCGCGACGCCGGAGGTGACCTACACGAAGACACATCGCGCCGATCCTGCAGCGCAGCTGCGAGAACTGCCATCCGCCAGGACGGCGTCGCGCCGATGTCCCTGTCGACCTACGAGGAGGTGCGGCCCTGGGCGCGCGCGATCAAGCAGCGCACCGGCATCGGCCCGCACGCGGGGGTGATGCCGCCGTGGTATGTCGAGCGCGAGATCGGCATCCAGCACTTCAAGAACGACCCGTCGCTCTCCGAGGAGGAGATCGCGCTGATCGCCAAGTGGGTCGACAGCGGCGCCCCGCGCGGCAACGCCGCCGACATGCCGCCGGCGCGTGTCTGGAACGAGCAGCACGAAATGGGCCATCGGCGAGCCGGATCTCGTCGTCCGCACCGAGGAGATCACGGTCAAGGCCGGCGCGCCCGACTGGTGGGGCGAGATCGCGCCGACGCCGACCGGCCTCACCGAGGACCGCTACGTCTCGGCCGTGGAAGTGCGCGAGGTCAACGACGTCGACACCTCCGGGCAGCGGGCGCCAGACCGTGGGCGGCCGCTACGTCTTCCACCACATGATCTGGCAGACGCGCCCGCTCGATCACAAGGACGAGATCGACCCGACGGATCCCTTCGCCGGCGCCTGACCGGCACCAGCCCCGGCACCACCACCTGGCCGGTCCACGAAGTGGGCCGCGAGCCCGACTTCTTCGATCCGAAGTCGGCGCGCCTGCTGAAGGCCGGCTCCTCGGTCATTTCCGACTCGGTGCACCTGCACTCGAACGGCCGCGACACCAAGGCGCGTCTCGAGATCGGCTTCAAGTTCATGCCGAAGGGCTACAAGCCCGAGTACCGCGCCTCGCGCGTCTCGCTCGGCAACGGCGTCGACATCGACATCAAGGCCAACCAGTCGGGCCAGGAGCTGCACGCCTACGCCGTGCTGACCGAGCACACCAAGATCCTCTCGTTCGAGCCGCACCTCCACGCGCCCGGCGCGCGGATGTGCCTCGAGGCCATCTGGGGCTACAGCACGCAGACGATCAACTGCGTCGGCTACGACCACAACTGGGTGCGCGGCTACGACTACGACGACGACCATGCGCCGCTGCTGCCGAAGGGCACCATCCTGCACATCATCGGCTACATGGACAACTCGCCGAAGAACAAGAACGTGCCGGACCCGCGCAACTGGCAGGGGTCGGGCAACCGCTCGGTGGCCAACATGTTCATCGACCTCGGCAACCGCGTCTCGCTCACCGACGAGCAGTTCATGGCGGAGATGAAGGCGCGCCGCGAGAAGCTGAAGCTGACGCGCAGCTCGGTGATGATCGGCTGTCCGCTCTGCAACATCGAGCTGCCGGCGAAGCCGCCGACCAACGCCGTCGGCGCGGCCGAAGCAGAAGTGAGCAGTCAGGCACGAGGGAGTTCGAGACCATGCGACGGTGTGATGGTGTGGGCGCGTGTGCATGGCTGGCCGCCGTCGGCGGTGGCCGGCGCGCAGGGCGCTGACCTATTCGCGCGGGCAGAACGTGTCGCCGGCCTACGAAGGCTGGGAAGAGGATCCGGACGGCTCGCAGTACTTCGTCTTCGGCTACATGAACCGGAACTGGGAGGAGGAGCTCGACGTGCCCGTCGGGCCCGACAACGGGTTCGACAAGGGCGGCGTCGATCAGGGGCAGCCGACGCACTTCCTCCCGCGCCGGAACCGCTTCGTCTTCCGCGTGCCGGTGCCGAAGGGCTTCACCGAGAAGGACGAGCTCGTCTGGACGCTGACGACGAAGGGCAAGACCGAGAAGGCCTACGCCAGCCTCGTGCTCGACTACAAGATCGACGGCGTCGTCCGCGCGTCGGAGACCGGCGCGCTCGGCGCCGGCAGCAGCAGCCCCGAGGTGCGCGCCAACAAGGCGCCGACCCTCGAGGTGCAGGGACAGAAGAAGCTCACCGCGAAGGTGGGCGAGCCGGTGACGCTCGTCGGCGGTCGTGGTCGACGACGGGATTCCGAAGACCCGCGCGGTGGGCGCGGGCGCGGCGGTGAGCAACGCCGGATCGTCGACCACGCTGTCGGCAGCCAACCGCGCAGCAGCTCGAGGCGTTGCGTGCCCGCCGACTGATGTTGCCGCCCTCGCGCGTGACGGTGGGCAAGATCGTCGGCCTGCACGCCAGCTGGTTCGTCTACCGCGGCGCGGGCGGCGTCACCTTCGATCAGCCGCAGATTGCATCGTGGGAAGACACCCGCACCGGCGGCAACTCGCCCTGGGCGCCGCTGTGGACGCCGCCGGAACTGCTCGCGGACGGCAAGGTCAGCGTCCGCGCCACGTTCCACGACGCGGGCGAATACGTCATCCGCGTCCGCGCCGACGACGGCGCCTTGACGGCCGACGGCATGGTGACGGTGGTGGTGAAGAAGTAGCCGGCAGCCGGCAGATGGCAGACGGAGAAGACACAAGGCGAGGCGCCACGCGCTGCCGTCTTTCGGTTGCCGTCTAACCCACCCTAGTCTGTCGGCTCGCTCGCGTGCACGTGACTGCCTTTCAGGCCGAAGCGCAGCGCCGTCTCGCCCTTGAAGTCGAACTCCACCAGGATCGCCGGCTCGTCGCCGACCACCCAGGCGTCGTGGCCGGGCTCGATGGTCACCACCTGCGGCGCGCGGAACTCCACGGTGCAGCCATCCGGATAGTCCACGTGCACCTGGCCCTGCAGCAGGAAACCCACGTGCGCGAACATGCAGCGGTCGGTGCCGCTGATCGGCTTCATGTCACGTGACCAGCGGAAGCCCACCGGGTAGATCACCCGCTTGATGCGGCCATCGCCGGCGGGTGACACGTCGATCCGCACTCCGGCGACGTCGTGATGCTGGGCGCCGTTGACCGGCGCGAGCAGAGGATTGTTGGCGCTCATGGCCGGATTCTAGCGCCCTTCACGCCGGGTCCGTGCCATTCCCATTACAATCTCCCGCATGCGACGCACCCTCATCCTGCTCGTGGCCCTGTTGGCGCTGCCCTCCTCGGCCTTTGCCACCTGGTCGGTGATCGCCGTCGACAAGAGCACCGGCCGCGTGGTCATCGCCTCGGCCACCTGCGTCGATCGCGACGATCAGTTCCTGATGGGCGTCCAGGCCGTGGTCGTGCCCGGCAAGGGCGTGGCGGCCTGCCAGGCGGCGGTGGACGGCACGCACAAGAATCAGATGCTGGTCTTCACCGAGTTGCAGAAGGGCACCGATCCGACCCGCATCATCGAGATGCTGAGCGAGGATCCCGCGTTCCAGAGCCGGCAGTTCGGCCTGCTCGATCTGCAGGGGCGCACCGCGGGTCATTCCGGTCTGGGCAACGGCTATGTGTCGCAGGACGTCCAGGGCCAGGTGCCGGGCACCGAGATCTTCTACTCGATCCAGGGCAACATCCTGCGGCCGGGCCTGGTCGTGCCGAATGCCGTCCAGGCGTTCGTGAACACGAAGGGCGCGATCACCGATCGCGTGATGGCGGCGATGGACGCCGCGGACGGATCCGGCGGCGACAGCCGCTGCACGTGCCCCCCGTGGCCGAGCGATGGCACCGCGCCCGCGATTGCCTGCGACGGCCGCACCTCGCACGTCGCCTACATCCTGATGGCCGAGCCGGGCGACACCAACGGCGACTCGCACAACAACGGGAAGTACGCGATGTACATCAACGTCGCGCAGCCCGGCGCCAACAACGGGCCGGGGCAGATTCGTCCCGGCGAGAACCTCAATCCGGTGAAGACCCTGCGCATGCGCTACAACGCGTGGCGGAAGACGCAGCCGGCCTCGTTCAAGTAAGGACTGCCGACCATGCGACTGGCCACCACCGCTCTCGCGCTCACCCTTGCCGGCGCGCGCCGCCCTCGGCGCGCAGGCGCCCGCTCCTGGCCGCTCCGGCACGCCCGCACCTCAAGCGCCGGGCGCCCCGGGGGCACCGCTCCAGCAGAACAACCGGCCGCGGGCCGTCCAGGTGATGACGCTCACCGGCCCCTGGCCAGACGGCGGCGCCATTCCCGCGCCCTTCTCACAGGCGGGGCGCGATCAGTCGCCCGCGCTGTCGTGGAGCAGCGTGCCCGAGGGTGTCACCAGCTTCGCGCTGATCGTTCACGACCTCGACGCCGCCATCGGCAACGGCACCGACGACCTCCTGCACTGGATGGTGTGGAACATCCCCGGCACCGAGAAGGGCGTTCCCGCGGGGGTGCCGCAGGGGCCGACGCGCCCCGATGGCAGCCGCCAGATCGGCGCCAGCGGGCCGTACTATCGCGGGCCCGCCGCCCCGGCGAACGGACCCGCGCACCACTACGTCTTCGAGCTGTATGCGCTGGACACCACGGTCAACGTGGCGCCCGTCGGCGAATCGCCCGCGGCCACCCGGGCGGCGGTGATGGCGGCCATGGCGGGACATATCCGCGGCAAGGCGGTCTACACGGGGCTCTACAAGCGCGGACAGTAGGCGCAGGCAGGCTCCGCTGCCGGGAACCCGGCAACGGCTTGCTGTCGGACTTCCGTGATTGCCCGTAATTGCATGCGGTTTCCGTGGCATTCCATTTGCCTATCAATCGGACACCGAGAGTCTCACTCGGTCGGAGGTTTTGTCCATGTCACGCCGGCTCATTTCGTCCCTCACCGCGCTTGCGGTGGCGGCCATCACCCTTCCCTGGGTCGTCCCCGTTTCGGCCACACAGCAGCCAGCCGGCAACAAGTCCGTCCCGGCGGGCTCGGGTCTCTTCTCCACCTACTGCGTCGTCTGCCACGGCGCCGACGGCAAGGGCACCGGGCCACTCGCCGACTCGTTGAAGAAGCGCCCGGCCGATCTCACCGCGTTGGCGAAGACCAACGGCGGCACCTACCCGCGCGACATGGTGGCCAAGATCATCGACGGCCGTGAGGGCGTCAAGGGTCACGGCGGCGGCGACATGCCGGTCTGGGGCGACGCCTTCGAACGGTCGCAGGACGCCGGTCCGCAGGCCGTGAAGGAACGGGTCGACGCGCTGGTCGAGTACGTCGCCAGCATCCAGGCGAAGTAATTCCTGCCGTGCCCGACGGGCTGCTAAGATCCTCCGCGTATGGCGCGATCGCAAGCGGCTCGTCAGGCCCGTCAGGTTCCATTCGGGGAAGTCTGCGACACTCTCGCCGGCGCGCTCGCCGGTTCCTTCCGTCAGGACGTCGTCCGCGAACTCTCCACCCACTCGACGGTCGAGGCGTCGCTGGTGCGACTGCGCGAGGCGATGCGGACCGACGTGTGGGCGTTCGGCGAGGCCAACCTGACGCTGGCGCGCGCCGTGCGCGCCTACGATCGCCTCACCCGTGACGAGGGGTTCCACGCCCTGCACGACTGGGACGGTGTGGCGGCGCACGTCAATCCCGACACCATCCCGGTGGACGTGCTCACCTATCTCATCGATCAGCGCGGCCACGAGGCCTTCGACCCGGTCGTCCCCGCCGTCCTCATCGACTACTACTTCATGCACGTGCTCTCGCTGCTCACGCTCCGGGTGTGGGACGAGGGTGACGCCGACGAGAACTTCGATCGCATCGAAACGCTGCTGCAGCTGATGCAGGGCCCGCAGGGCAGTGGTCAGCGGTTCTGCGACGATGCGGAGACCCTGCTGCTGATCGCGACGGCGCACTACGAACGCGAGGAGTGGGGCTACGACCTGCTGCTGGCGCGCACGCGCACGCTCAACCAGAAACACCGCGCGGCCATCGCCCTCGGCCACGGCTCGAGCATGGGCTGCCACCTGCGCTTCGGGTTCGAGGCGACCTACGGGCGGGACACCTCGTTGATGCGCAACGACAACGTCGCCGACTACCCGTGGCTGTGCTTCGCGCTGGCGACGCTGATGGACGAGTATCACGCCATCCGCCAGGGCGGCGCGGCCACGCTCGAGCGGCGGGGGCTGGTGGAGTCGATGCTGAACGGCCTGTCGGGTGACGCCCGCGCCTTCGTCGGGACCGGCCCGACGTCGCTGACCGCGCACGAAATGGAGCGGGCGCGCTTCCGCGAGCGCTTCCTCGAGTACCAGGCCGACCTGACCGGCGAGTTCGAAGCGTTCCAGCCAGCGGCGGATCGCTACTCGCCGCTGTCCTTCTTTTTCAACTTCTCGCACAACGTCGTGAAGGGGCAGGTGGTGGACTCGCTGCTCTGGAGCGCGCCGTGGGCCGTGTCGCTGAGCGACCTGCTCACCGGCGCCGTGCGTCCGGACGAACCGGCCGATCGATCCCGCGACACGCTGGCGCGCACTCTGATGGCCTATGCCCGCACGAACCCTCACAAGATTCGCGGGCGTCTCATGCCGGTGATTGTGTATGACCCCGAGGCCGGGTACCGCGCCTTCCGGCTGACGCTCCGCCGCCTGCGCGAATAGCCTTCGGCGACCTCTCGGCGTCGCGACGCCGTCGCGGGCAGCCGGATCGACCCTACGTGGCAGAATAGCCACCGGAGTGCACATATGGGACCTCTCTCGATCCTTGTTCGTACCGGCACGTTGAGCTTGTGCGCGGCGGTTCTCGTCAGCGGCTGCGCGCCGAGTGCCCGGCAGCGTCCGATTGAGACCTCGCGCGTGGCGACCAGCGGCGACACGCTCGAAGGCGCCCGTCGGGCGCTGCAGGGGACGTGGGCCCTGGTCTCGCTGAACATCACCGCTCCCGACGGACGGAAGGCGGCGGTCGACGCCGCCGGCACGCTGGTGTCCGACGCGTTCGGCAACCTCTCGGTCGAATACCGCATGAGCCCCGCGGGCCTGAAGACGCTGGGGAGCGTGGGCGTCACCACGCCGAACCCGGTGATCACCACCACCGGCCGCGTGGTCATCGACGTCGATCAGAGGAAGATCACCTATGTGTCGGAGAAGGCCGACGCCACCCCGTTCGATGCCGAACTCGCGGCTCGCCGCAACAACCCCTTCGCGCTCGAGCGGCCTCGCTTCTACGCGGTGGACGCGGACGGCCTGCTGACGCTCACCACCCGCTACGACGATGGCACGGACGCGGCGGTGAGCCGGTGGAAGAAGGGGTCGTAGACGCGCGACTTTCGCAGACGTCCGGAGACGTTCGAAGACGATCTCGGGGCGTCCCGGCCACTTGACGGCTGAGTGCATAAATCCCCTGGGACGAGCGTATAATCCACATCACGCGCGAGGATTCGGAGGAAGACACGTCTTTAGTCCGGAGAGTGTATGAGGAGTGGTACGAAGGCGGTACTGGGCACGGGAGTCTTGTGCTTCGGGTTGGCGGCCAGTGCGGTGCTCGCCGATCGATCTCCATTAGCGGCGCAGGCCGGCACGCCTGGCGCGGCTCCCGCACGTCCGGCGGCGTCGACGCCCGCCTCACAGACGGCGCCCGCCACCCCGCGGCCCGCGGTCACGCCGATGCGCGCCACCGCGCCCGCGGCGGCCAACAGTTCCGAACACAACGCGGTCGTCACGAAGTACTGCGCGACCTGCCATAACGAACGTCGTCCCGCAGCCGGCTTGTCGCTGGCGTCGTTCGACGTGTCGAAGGCGGCCGAGCATCCCGAGATCGCGGAGAAGATCGATCGTCAAGCTGCAGGCGGGCATGATGCCGCCGCGCGGCGCGCAGCGGCCCGACGCGGCCGCGCATGCGGCGCTCATCACCGCGCTCGAGACGACGCTCGACACCGCCGCCGCCAAGGCGCCCAATCCGGGCCGGCGCACGTTCCAGCGTCTGAACCGTCCTGAGTACGAGCGCGCGATTCGCGAGATGCTTGGCGTCGAAGTGAACGCCGGCGACTGGCTGCCGCTCGACACCAAGAGCGCGAACTTCGACAACATCGCCGACGCGCAGGCGCTGTCGCCGACGCTGCTCGAGTCGTACCTGAACGCCGCGACCGCCATCAGCCGCATCGCGGTGGGCGATCGCACCGCGCCGACCATCGACACCACCTACACCAACCCGAGCTACATGTCCCAGCACCCGTGGGACTACGTCGAGGGCGCGCCCTACGGCACGCGCGGCGGCATGGTGGTCGAGCACGCGTTCCCGGCCGATGCCGAGTACGAGATCCAGATGACCTTCAACGCCGGCGAGAACGCGCGGTTCGAGGACATCGACATCTCGATCGACGGCGAGCGGGTGGCGCTGCTCAACTACGAGCTGGCGTCGGTGGCGGCGGCCGATGGCCGCGGCCAGGCGCCGATCCGCACCGAGCCGATCTTCATCCGCGCCGGGCAGCACAAGGTGTCGGCCGCATTCGTGCGCCGGACCGAGGGGCCATACGAAGACCTGATCAAGCCGCACGGCTGGTCGTTCGCCGGCGGCGGCTCTGGCGGCAGCGGCATCACCACCCTTCCGCACCTCCGCGATCTGATCGTGGTCGGGCCGTTCCGGGCGACGGGCGTGTCGGATACGCCGTCGCGGCAGCGGATCTTCTCGTGCCGGCCGACGACCGCGGCCGACGAGGCGCCGTGCGCGCGCCAGATCATCACGCGGCTGGGGGCCCAGGCCTACCGCCGGCCGATGACCGCAGCCGAGATCGACCGGCTGATGCCCTTCTACCAACGCGCCTCGGCGAAGAACGGATTCGAGGCCGGCATCACCGCGTCGCTCGAAGCCATTCTGGCGAGCCCCTATTTCATCTTCCGCATCGAGCGCGAGCGCGAAGCGCGGCCCGGTTCGACGGTGCGCGTGGCTGATGTCGATTTGGCCTCGCGGCTGTCGTTCTTCCTGTGGGGGACGCCCCCCGACAAGGAACTGCTGTCGCTCGCCACCAGCGGCAAGCTGAGCGACCCGCGCGTGCTCGAAGCCCAGGCGAAGCGCATGCTCGCCGACGAGCGCAGCGGCGCGCTCGGCACGCGGTTCGCGGCGCAGTGGCTGCGCCTGCAGGACGTGGACAAGGTCCACCCCGACCCGAACTTCTACCCGAATTTCGACGAGAACCTGGCCGCGGCGATGCGCCGCGAGACGGTGCTGTTCTTCAACAGCCTGGTGCAGGACGACCGCAGCTTCCTCGACCTCTATCGCGCCGACTACACGTTCGTGAACGAACGGCTGGCGCAGCACTACGGCATCCCGGGCGTGGCGGGGACGGAGTTCCGCAAGGTGACGTATCCGGATGCCTCGCGCCGCGGGCTGCTGGGCCAGGGCAGCGTGCTGGTTCAGACCTCGCTCGCCAACCGCACCTCGCCGGTGCTGCGCGGCAAGTGGGTGATGGAAGTGCTGATTGGCGCGCCGCCACCGGCGCCGCCGCCGAACGTGCCGACGCTGGACGACACCGCCGGCGCCAAGGACGGCCGCATGCTGACGACGCGAGAGCGTATGGAGTTGCACCGCGCCAACGCGGTGTGCAACGCCTGCCACCAGATGATGGACCCGATCGGCCTGGCCCTCGACAACTTCGACGTCACCGCGCAGTGGCGGGTCCGGGAGAACGGCATGCCGCTCGATACGCGCGGCGACTACTTCGACGGGACGCCGGTGACCTCGCCGGCCGAGCTGACGCAGGCGCTGCTGAAGCGGCCGACGCCGCTGGTGCGGACGTTCACCGAGAATCTGCTGGCCTATGCACTCGGCCGCCGCGCCGAGTCGTTCGACCAGCCCACCATTCGCGCGATTGCGAAGACCGCCGAAGCCAACGACTACAAGATGTCGTCGTTCATCCTGGGCGTCGTGAAGAGCGACGCATTTCGCCTGAAGCGGGCCGAGCCCGCCCCCACGGAGACGGCCGCGGCCGTCGCCAGCAAGTAACCCCAGAGTTCGAGGAGACCGAGATGTCGTTCATCAGTGGAAAGCACCTGGCCCGCCGCACGTTCCTCCGTGGATTGGGCGCAACCGTGGCCCTGCCGTTCCTCGATGCGATGGTGCCCGCCGGGCGCGTCTTCGCGAAGGCGCCGGGCGCCGAGCGCACCCGGCTGGTCTGCATCGAAGAGGTGCACGGGCTGGCGGGCTGCAACACCTGGGGCGCGAGCAAGTTCCTGTTCGCTCCGGAAGCCGTGGGGCGCGACTTCAAGCTGGTGCCGGACAACCCGCTGACCACGCTCGAGGCCTACCGCGACTACATGACGATCGTCAGCAACACCGACGTGCGCATGGCCGAGGCCTTCACCGCGCCGGAAATCGGCGGCGACCACTTCCGCTCGAGCGCGGTGTTCCTCACCCAGTCGCATCCGAAGCAGACGCAGGGCTCGGACATCTGGGCCGGCACCTCGATGGACCAGCTCTACGCGCAGCGCTTCGGCCAGGACACGCCGCTGCCGTCGATGCAGTTCTGCATCGAGAACCTCGACCAGGCCGGCGGCTGCACCTACAACTACTCGTGCGCCTACACCGACTCGATCAGCTGGGCGTCGCCGAACGAGCCGCTGCCGATGATTCGCGACCCGCGCGTCGCCTTCGACCTGCTGTTCGGCGCCGGCGGCACGGCCAAGGATCGCGCCAGCCGCCGCGAGAACCGCCGCAGCATCCTCGACTGGATTCAGGGCGAGGTCGCCACCGTGCGTCAGGACCTCGGCTCGAGCGACCGCGTGCGCCTCGACCGCTACCTCGACAACGTGCGCGAGATCGAGCGCCGCATCCAGGCCATCGAGGCGCAGAACAGCAGCGGTGAAGAGCGCGCCATTCCCGGACGCGCCCAAGGGCGTGCCGGACTCGTTCTCCGAGCACATGCACCTGATGTTCGACCTGCAGGTGCTGGCGCTCCAGACCAACATGACGCGCGTCATCTCGTTCAAGACCGGCCGCGACTCCCAGAACCGCGTGTTCCCGGAGAGCGGATCGAGCCAGCCCTTCCACCCGGCTTCGCACCACGGCAACCGCGAAGACCGCGTGCTCGAGTTCAACAAGATCACGAAGTACCGCGTCAGCCAGCTGGCCTACTTCCTCGAGAAGATGAAGACGACGATGGACGGCGAGCAGAGCCTGCTCGACAAGACGATGATCGTCTGGGGTTCGCCGATGGCGGACGCCAACGTCCACAACCACCGCCGCTGCCCGCTCGTGCTGCTGGGCCACGCCAATGGCGCGCTGAAGGGCAATGCGCACCTCAAGGCCGCCGACGGCACGCCGATGGCCAACGTGATGCTGACCATGCTGCACCAGCTGGGCCTGGACGACATGAAGAGCTTCGGCGACAGCACGGGCGAGTTCTCGCTGTCGGTGCCGACCGGCACGACGGCCGGAGCGTAGGGCGGAGAGTCCTTCAGCAGGAGTTGCGACTATGGTTCGTCGGTTAGCTCTCAACCTCATTGGTGCGTTGTGCCTGTCGGCCATGGTGGGCGCGGCACCGACGACCTCGCCGGTCGCCGACGCGGCGATGCGCGGCGATGTGACCGCCATCCGCGCGCTACTCAAGGAGGGCGCGGACGTCAACGCGGCCCGCGGCGACGGCATGTCCGCCTTGCATTGGGCCGCCGAGCGCAACAATGCCGAACTGGCTGACATGCTCGTCTACGCCGGCGCCAACGCGGCGGCCGTCACGCGGATCGGGCAGTACACGCCCCTGCACGTGGCCGCCCGCGCGGGCAGCGACGCCGTCGCGGCGGTTCTGCTGAAGGCCGGTGCGGTCGTCGACGCCAAGGCGCTGCCGAGCGGCGCCACGCCTTTGCACCTGGCGGCCAGCGCCGGGAGCGCGGCGATTGTCACCCGGCTCATCGACGCCGGCGCCGACAAGAACGCCAGGGAAGCCGAGTGGGGCCAGACGCCCCTCATCTTCGCCGCGGCGTTCAACCGCGTCGAGGCGATCAAGGCCCTCACCGCGAAGGGCGCCGATCCGAACGTCGCCAGCACCTTCATCGACATCCAGCAGCGCAATGCGCTCGACCGGGCCGCGAATCAGCGCCAGCAGAAGGTGCTCGAGTCGTTCGGTGTCGGTCCCGAGAAGCAGCCAAGCGCCAGCCAGGTGCAGGCGGCCGTTCAGGCCTCGCGCGAGTTGTTCGCCTCGGGCAAGATTCCGCCGCCCGATCCGAACGCAAAGCCGGATGAGAACGCCCGGGGCTTCAATCCCGAGGAGATCAACCCGCCGGTGGCCACCAAGGGCGGCCTCACTGCACTGCTGCACGCCGCGCGGCAGGGCTACATGGACGCGGCTCGTGCCCTCCTCGATGGCGGCGCGAACGTCAACACCGTGGGCGCCGGCGACGGCACCAGCCCGGTGCTGATGGCGGTGATCAACGGCCAGTTCGACATGGCCATGTTCCTCATCGAGCGCGGCGCCGACCCTAACATCGCCGCCAAGGGCAACGGGGCCACCCCGCTCTGGGCCGCCGTGAACACCCAGTGGCAGCCGCGCACCCGCTTCCCGCAACCGCAGGAGATGGAGCGCCAGAAGGCCACCTACCTGGATGTGATGAAGGCGCTGCTCGACAAGGGCGCCGATCCGAACGGCCGGATGCGCTCGCACCCGTGGTACCTCGTCTACACCGGCTGCGGCAACCGCAACTGCGGCCTCGCCGACACCACCGGCTCCACCGCGTTCTGGCGCGCCGCCTACTCCGTGGACGTCGAGGCGATGAAGCTGCTGGCCAGCTACGGCGCCGACCCGAACATCTCGACCACCGCGCCTCCGGTGCCGGTGCGCCGTGGCGGCGGCGGTGCGCCGCCAGGGGCGGGTGGCGCGATCATGCCCACGGCTGCGGCCGGCCAGGAGAAGTACGAGGCGCCTCCCATACCGCCCGGCGGCCCCGGCGCGTTCCCGATTCACGCCGCCGCCGGTGTCGAATACGGCGAAGGCTTTGCCGGCAACGCTCATCGTCACGCGCCGGACGGCTGGATGCCGGCGATGAAGTATCTGGTCGAGGTGCTCGGCGCCGACGTCAACGCCCGTGACAACGACGGCTACACCCCGCTCCATCACGCCGCCGCGCGCGGCGACAACGAGATGATTCTGTATCTCGTGTCGAAGGGCGCCGACGTCAAGGCGGTGGCCCGCAGCGGCCAGACCACAGCGGACATGGCCAACGGCCCGGTGCAGCGCGTATCGCCGTTCCCCGAGACCGTGGCTCTGCTCGAGAAGCTCGGCTCGCGCAACAACCATAACTGCGTCTCCTGCTGACGCGGAAACAGTTATCTGATGATCAGGTGAGGTCGTGAGCTGGCAGAACCACCGATCGACCCTCTGACCTAGAAACTTTGTGAGCTATCTGGCGCCGGCCGGATAGCTCACACCCTTCCTTCAGCCCCGGCGCATCGCCGGGGAAACCCGCCTCCCACGCGATCCCTGCCCGCGCCAGATGTCCGTTCGCCGCCCGTAAGATCGCGAGATCTCTCGATCAACACATCACGAGATCACCAGATCCGGTTCGGTTGGCCGCCGAGAAACGCCGTTAGCGAGGCCACGAACCGAACCGGATCCTCCCAGTGGAGCGCATGTCCGATGCCCTCGACGATGTCGAGCGAGGCGCCGGGGATGGCTGTGGCCAGCGCTTCCTGTTCGGCCTTCGAGAACACGGAATCGCGATCGCCGCCGAGCACCAGCGTCGGGCACGTCGGAGCGGCGCCGGGCGCCCAGGCGATCAGGCCCGCCAGCGCCGCCCTCCAGACACGGGCAGGAACCGAGCGGCTGCCCTCGATGGCCTGGTCCATGAAGTCGGCGGGCACCGGCTTCAAGACGGTGCTCTCCTGGAAGCCGCGAGCGAAGGCCGCGTCCACCGGGTCGCTCAGGTCGTTCACCGCCGTCATCAGCTCGTGCATCCCGGCGTTGTCGGCTTTGGGGGCCGAGCCCATCAGCACCAGCCGCGTCACGCGCGCCGGGGCCTTCTCGGCCATCCGTCGCGCGACGAAACTGCTCATCGAGTGCCCGACAACGGTGGCCGTCGGCACCTGCAGCGCGTCCATCAGCTGTAGCGCATCCGACGCGAAGTCGTCCACCGCATAGCCCTGTTCCGGGCGATCCGACTTCCCGTGACCTCTCTGATCGGGGGCGATCACCCGCACCGTCGGGGGCATCAGTGGCATCACCCGACTGAACGAGAACGACGAGTCGGTATAGCCGTGCAGCAACAACACGGCGGGACCCGTCGCCGGTCCCTGTTCGGCATAGTGGAGGCGCACACCGTTTGGCAGGCGCAGGTCGTGAAGACGGACTGACGATCGTGTCTCGATCATGGTGGACTCGCCTGGTGCGGTGGCGGCCGACCCAAACAAGAGGGCCGCCACCATCGCGAAGATGTTCATCAACACGGACAGATAGTGCTCCAGCACAACGACTCTCCTCAAGACGTCGGCAGGCTCAGAGGCAGGCTTGGTAGACCGCAAGCACCCAAGCACTCCAAATCCCAGCCTCGAGCCCCTGCCCTACCTGCGCGAGCTGCGGGTCACGGTGCTTCGCCGTTTCGAGGCTGACGTCCGCGTCCTTCCACGCCTTGCGGAAGCGCGTCTCGGTACCAGCGGCCTCGTCGGTCTTGCCCTGTGCCTTCAGCGCCTGCGTCAGGCCGAAGAGGGACCAGCCGTTCTCCGGGTTCTTCCGCAGGTCCTCCCAGTAGACGGCCTCGGCCTCGTCGGCGCGGCCCGCGGCCATCAGGACGGCCGCCAGGTTCTGGCGCACCGGGGCGTGCCAGTCGGGCGGCTCCTGGTAGATGAGCGCGTCCTCGTAGCGCACGGCCCGATCGAGATGCAGGATCGCGGTGTTCCAGTCCTGCCGCTTCGCCGCGATCTCGCCGGCCACCACCTCCGGCGCGATGCGCAGGATCATCTCGCCGGTGTTGCTCGAGAAGGTGGTCTGTCCCTTCAGCGCCGGGTCGGCCGTGAGCGCCGCCAGCTTCACGCGTTCCTGCTCGGCGGCGTCGAGCTGGTTCTTCGCGGTGAACGCCATCGCCCGCGCGAAGTGCCACACACCCCTGGTGAACGGCGTCTCGTGCCGCGGTCCCGGATCGTTCAGGATGCGGTCCCATTCACCGAAGCGGACCATCGCCCAGTAGGGCACCACGAGGAAGCCCTGCAGAATCGGGACGCTGCCGAGCGCCTCGCTGGGAATCGCCGACGCCAGCTTGTGTGACGAGGCCAGTGCCAGCGCCCGCTGTCCGCTCGCGCTCGCGCCCATCCAGATGAAGTGGAGGTTGTGCGGGTAGTAGCCCAGCGGATACAGCCCCTGCGCCCGGCACTGCGCGATGTAGTCTTCGTCCGCCTTCGCGGCCTGGATGTTCGCCGCAATCACGTCGGCGTGCCGGCCCACGCGCATGTAGATGTGCGCGGGCATGTGGACGATGTGGCCGGCGCCAGGCATCAGCGGCAGCAGGCGATCGGCCTCGGCCTCGGCCCGTTCCGGCGTATCGGTCGGTTCCCACAGGTGAATCCACAGGTGCAGCGCGCCGGGATGATTCTTGTGGGCGGCGAGCACGTGCTCGAGCGACGTCTGCACCTCCGCGGTTTCGGGATAGGCGACGCCGTCGCGGGTCCAGTAGTTCCACGGCCGCAGGTCCATCAGCGCCTCGGCATACAGCGTCCGCGCGTCGAGGTCGTCGGGGAAGCTGCGGACCACGCGTGCCATCGCGTCGGCGTAGGCCCGGTCGGCGGCCTTCCGGTCGTCCGCCTTGCCCGTGTAGCGCGCGGCGAGCGCGTCGATGTAGGCCTGCTCGCGCGGAGTGGCCGATGCCTTCATCGCCAGCGCCTTCTGGACGAGCGCCTGAGCCCTGGCCTCGTCAGCCGGGTCCATCGCGGCGTTGATGTTCGGGCCGAGCACCAGCGCCTGCCCCCAGTAGGCCATCGCCAGCGACGGGTCGAGCCGCGCCGCCTCGGCGAAGGCCCGTGCGGCTTCGGCATGGTTGAAGCCATAGGTGAGGTTGACTCCCTGATTGATGAAGAGCTGCGCGCGCGCGACGTTCGTGCTCACCGGGAACGTGTGGACGCCGAGGTTCTGCAGCCGGGGCGCCAGCGGCATACCGGGGGCCGGCGCCTGGTCGTATCCGGGCGGCGTGTCGTAGTGCTTGTGCTGCGGCACGGCCGGCGCGGTCTGCGCCGACGCGGGCCAGGCGGAGCCGGAGGCCAGGACGGTGACGAGCGTGAACGATGCGGCGATCCTGCGTGACATGGTGAACGTTCTCCTCTCCACACGATACGGAGTGAAGCCCGCCGAAGACGTCAGGCGGCGGTGAGAGTTCGGTGAGGATTCGGTAAGAGCCGCCGGTTGGTAGAATCAGACGCGTCACGCAATCCACCTCGACCATGAGCACCGATCGCATCCTGACCTTCGGTGAGTGTCGCCTCGACCCGTCCAGCGGACACGTATACCGAGGCGCGGCCACCATTCCGCTCACGCCCAAGGCGTTCGCGCTGCTGCGTGTACCTCGTCACGCACGCCGGGCGCCTGGTACCGAAGGCGGAGCTGATGAACGCCGTGTGGCCGGACGTGTTCGTCGGCGACGCGGTGCTGAAGAGCAGCATCCGCGAGCTGCGCAAGGCGCTTGGGGATGACTCGACGCACCCGCGGTACATCGAGACCGCGCATCGCCGCGGCTACCGCTTCATGGCGCCGGTGGTGGCCGCAGAAACGCGAGCCTCCCAACCCACGGCAGCTGCCCCGGTGAGCTACGCGCACAGCGGCCACGTCAACATCGCCTATCAGGTGATCGGATCCGGGCCGGTGGACCTGGTCTTCGTGATGGGGTGGGTGTCGCATCTCGAGTATTTCTGGAACGAGCCGTCGTTCGCCCGCTTCCTGACGCGGCTTTCCGGCATGGCCCGCCTCATCCTCTTCGACAAGCGCGGTACCGGGCTGTCGGATCGCGTCTCGGTGAGCGAACTGCCGACGCTGGAGCAGCGGCTGGACGACGTGCGGGCGGTGATGGAGGCGGCGGGCTCGGAACGTGCCGTGCTGCTCGGGGTCTCCGAGGGCGGGCCGCTCTGCTCGCTGTTCGCGGCCACCTATCCGTCCCGCACCGATGCGCTGATCATGATTGGCAGCTACGCGCGGCGGATGCAGGACCACGACTATCCGTGGGGGGTCACGCAGGACGAGCGCGATCGCTTCGGCCAGACGATGCTCGACGAGTGGGGCGGTCCGGTGGGCATCGACGAGCGCGCGCCGTCGCGCGCATCGGACCCGGCGTTTCGCGAGTGGTGGGCTTCCTACCTGCGAATGGGGGCCAGTCCTGGCGCGGCGGTGGCGCTGACGCGGATGAACGCGGCGATCGACGTGCGTGGCGTGCTGCCCTCGATCCGCGTGCCAACGCTCGTCCTCCACCGCACCGGCGATCGCTGCCTGAAGGTGGAAGAGGGGCGCTATCTCGCGGCGCAGATCCCCGGCGCGACGTTCGTCGAGCAGCCCGGCGACGATCACCTGCCGTTCGTCGGCGATCAGGACGCCATGCTCGTGGAGATCGAGCGCTTCCTCGCCAACCTGCACATCCCTTCCGGCCCGGATCGGGTGCTGGCATCGGTGCTGGTCGTCTCGATCGACGCCTCGGGCGACGCGCTGGCGGAACTGCGCCGGGTGTTCGAGCGCGAGGTGGCGCGGGGCAGAGGCCAGGTGATTCCCGGTGACGGCGCCGGCCTGGTGGCGCGCTTCGACGGCCCCGGCCGCGCCGTGCAGTCCGGCGCCTCCGTGGTGCGACTGGCGCGGGAATCAGGCGCGCGTGCCGGCGCCGGCGTGCACATCGGCGAGTGCGAGCGCGACGCGAAGGACGGGCCGGTGTTCGAGGTGGCGACCGCCCTGGCCGCATCGGCGGGGTCTCACGAAGTATGCGTCTCGCGCACGGTGGTGGACCTCGTGCCTGGTTCCGGCATCGCCTTCGCCGAGCGCGGCGCGCTTGACCTGCCAACCGGCTCGTGGCCGGTGTGGTCCGTCACCGACGCGGTGTCTCGCTGACGGCGCTGACTAGCGATCGCGTCTGGCTCGCCAGTCGAGCGTGCCGTCAGGGCCGCTCATCGTCCCTTGCATGCTGCTGCCGCTGACGCGGGCGTTGTAGACCCGATCGCCGACGGTGAAGGCGATTTCGTAGCCGCGCATGCGGGCCTTGCTGATCGGCGCCTCGGTGATGCCGATCGTGAGCGATCCGTAGAGCACCTGATTGAGCTGGGTGAGGACGAGCGTGCCCATGTCGTTCTCCAGCCGCCAGGTCCCGGCGACCCGGGCGGGCACGATCCACAGCAGCGCCTCGCACCAGTCCGAGCACGCGGATTCCTTCACGGTGTCTCGGGCGTCCGGGTCCCAGTCGCTGAAGCCGAACGTATTGGCGACGATGCGGCTCCCCGGCGTCAGGGCCTGGAACTTCGGCAGCAGCTTGTCCATGTTCGCCGGCAGCAGGTAGATGGCCATCACGGTCGCCTTCGAGATGTCGGCTTCGTACATGTCGCCCTGCACGAAGGTGGCCTTGTCGGCCACGCCTTTCTCCCGCGCGATGCGGTTCGACACCTCAACCAGATCCGGGTTGAACTCCACGCCGACGCCACGCGCGCCGCGCTGGGCGGCAGCGATGATGTTGCGGCCATCACCCGATCCCAGATCGATGACGTAGTCGTCCTTTGTCACCTTCGCCAAATCGAGCATCGTTGCGACGAGCTCAGGCGGGGTCGGTACCCACACCACGTCCTTGCCAGGCTGGCCGATGCGCGGCTGATAGGGACCTGGCGCCGCGGGTGCGGTGGGGCCGGCGGGCGTCTGCGCGAGCGCGGCACTGGAGAGGGCGGCTGTCAGCAGCCAGGCAAGAGCAAGGGCCCGGTGACGGATCGTCATGATGCAGGCACGGCCTTGACCAGCACGTCGAACGAGACCACCGCTCCGTGCAGCGGGACGATGCGATCCACCCGCAGCTTCCGGGTGCGGATGTTCTGCAGCAGGTTCGCCGCATAGGGATGCACCGTGCCCCCCGGGCTGAAGGCATCGGCCTCGATCAGGACGCGCTCGCGGGGCAGGTATGCCATCAGCAGCGTGTCGCCATGAGGGTTGCCGGTGATGTGGAAGAGCTCGACGCGCCTCGTCGCATCCTCGAGAACGCGCGCATCGCCGACGCCTTCAATGGTCGCGGCTTTCGGCGCCCTGGCGAGTGAGTCGGGCTGCATGGTGTGCGGGCGCGCGGCCGCTTCCTTGTAGTAGGCGGTGTTGCCCTCGTGCGTGATCACGGTCAGGCCCTCGGCGACGGCGGCCCGCAGCCCCGCGGAGTGATCGAAATGGAAATGCGAGCTCACCAGATGGGTGAGCGGCTTGCCGGGCACGACCTCACGCGCTTTCGCGATCACTGCCAGCGTGCGGGCCTCGCTCTGAGGCGCCTCGATCAGCACCAGATGATCGGCGAACTCCACCAGCGACGCTGTGATGCGACTGCCCGCCGAGCAGCCACACCCCCGGGGCAATGACGTCAGCCGTGACGGTGATCGGGGCGGGCGCGGGGGGCGCGGCGTCCCGCACGGCGGCTGGCGCGGCGATGTCCTCGAGTTCGGCCGGTAACGAGGCGCGGGAGAGCCGATACTCGGCGGACTTGAAGCGATCGATCGTCGTCGCGAGGCGCTGTGGCAGCTTCAGCCCCGACACCTCCATGTAATCCGCGAAGGTCGTCTCCACGGTGACGTCCCCGAGGTTCGGATGGTAGCCGGCCGAGCGGATTCGCGTGGGGAGGTGCGTGGCGGCGTCGGCCGCCATGGTGAACGTGCTGCCGTTGGAAACCGTGATGTCCAGCAGCCGCTCGCCGCCCTCGGTGCGAAGATTGCCGAGGCGCGCCTGTCCGCCGAGGGCCGCGCGCACCAGCACCACCGGATGGTGATACAGCTCCGCGGTCCGGTCGCGGACGGCCTGCGCGTTGCCGCGCGTGGCATTGCCGCTGGTCGATGCGCTGTAGGCGATGTCGCCGTCGAGCCCGAACAGCTGCTGCTGCGGCGACTGTCCCTGGAAGTAGAGGAAGTTCGGCGTCCGCGTCTGCTGGACCAGCATGCGCCCCTTGCCGAGATCGATGGTCCGGCGGTAGCCGGTTACGGCGAAGGTCTGCCCGATGGCGTCGATCGTCATGTCCTGGCCGACGTTCCAGTTGGTGCCTTCGCCCTCGAGCACCAGCCCGTTCACCGAGAACAGCCGGTCGCCGCCGCCAAGGGCCGAGACCGTCTCGTACAGCGCGCGCTCTTCCGGAGTCGACGTCGCGCAGCCCAGTGGCCGTCACCAGCAGAGCCAGCAGAAGTGTCCGTCTCATCCGGGCGACGATGCCACGGGGTGGACGTGGCGGTCAACCCATTGACGACCCGGCGGATCAGGTGGCGCGCGGCCAACGGTAAGATCACGACTCCATGAGCATCACCGCGACCACGTCCCTGGCCAGGCGGATCGATCACTGCGAGCTGTCGATGGTCACTGGCATGGCCGACGCCGCGCGCGCCGCCGGCATCGACGACGTGCAGGTGTGGCCGGTGGCGGGCGGCGCCGCGGTGCTGGCCGCACCCGGCTCGCCGTTCAACAAGGCGATTGGCGTGGGATTCAGCGACCCCGGCGACCCCGAGGACTGGGCGCTCATCGAAGCGGGAGCACGACCGGCGGCAGGCCCGCGTCCAGGTGGAGTGTTCGACGTTGGCCGACCCGCGCCTGGCCAGCATGCTCACCGCGCGCGGCTACCGTCTGGTCGGGTTCGAGAACGTCCTGGCGCGACGCCTGACCGACGACGTGAGCGCGTGGCGGCGACCGAGGTGTCCGTGTCCCTCGTCGCTCGAGGCCATGACGTGCCGCTGTGGAATGACACGGTGATCACGGGATTCCTGCAGCCGGATGAGTTCGACGGCCCGCCCTCGCACGAGTCGTTCGACCGGAGCGCCCTGGAGCGCACGTCCACGCTGTTTGGCACCCTTCCCGGCTTCGTGCGCCTGCTCGCCCACCGGCAGCGTCGAGGTGGCCGGCGGCGGCGCAGTCTCTACCTCGCACGACGGCATTGCGCTGCTCTGTGGCGCCTCCACGCTGCCCGCCCATCGCCGGCGTGGCGTGCAGGCGGCGCTGCTGCATGCCCGGCTCGCCCACGCGAGGGCGGCCGGCTGCGAGCTGGCGGTGGTGACGACCCAGCCGGGCTCGAAGTCGCAGCAGAACGTGCAGCGCCTGGGCTTCGAGCTGATCTACAGCCGCGCCATCCTGGTGCACGAACCGAAGGGGGAATAAGGCATCCGGTATCCGGCAGACGGCAGACGGCAGACGGCAGCTTTGAGCCCCAAGCCCCAAGCCTCAAGCCCCAAGCCTAGCAGACCACCACCCATCAGCGCCTTGACCCGCCTTCGTGCCCGGGCCTTGACCGCTCGCCGGCATCGTCGCGCGGGCGGCCGCCGTGCGGCAGGCGCGCATCGTCAGACCCAGTTCCTTCAGCCTCGCGCGGCACGACGGGCACTCCGCCAGGTGCGTTTCGCAGCGACGGCACTCGGCCGACGAGAACTCGCCCTCCACGTACCGGGACCAGTGCTGAACATCCACCTCGCAGTGACCGCCGGGCTTCGACCGCGTCACGAGAGCGCCTCCTTCAGCATCAGGCGCGCGCGGTGGAGGCGCTGTTTGGCGTTCGACTCGGTGATCCCCACGACCTTGGCCACTTCGCGGGTCGACAGGCCTTCCACGTCGCGCAGGAAGGCCACCAGCCGGTAGGGCTTGGGTAGTTGTTGAAACGCGGCCTGGAAGCGCCGCCGCTCGGCGGCTGCCGCGGACTGCGCTTCCGGATCCGGGCCATCCGACGCGACCTCGGGCGCATCGTCGGCGTCCAGCGACCCCATCCGGGAGGGCTCGTCCACCTTAGTCCGACGGGACATCAGGCATGCGTTCTTCACTGTCCGGTAGAGCCACGTGCGAAAGCCCCCGGGCTGCCGGATGCGGCGAGCGTTCTTGTAGGTCTGCAGGAGTGCGTCCTGCATGGCGTCCTCGGCGTCCTGCGGGTGCCCGCACACCAGGAGGCTGAAGCGGTAGGCCAGGGCCTGCGCATCCATCAGCAGGTGCTCCATCGCCTCGTCGCCCTTCTTGCCGTGCAGCTGCTCGATGAGCTCGGCGTAGTGGTCGCGGGTCTCGGGCGGGGAAGGCGGAGCTGGCGAGGCGGTCGGGGCAGCGGGCATGACTGGTGCGTTGATCATACCGAAGCGCGAGCGCTCCGGGCCTCGGGGATTGGCATGTCACCAAATCCGCGGCGCCTGCATCTCTGGGGTGATGAGATTCCGACCACACCGCATCCTGGCGCTGGTTCTCGCCTTCGGTGCTGGCACCGCCCACGCGCAAGACGTGCTGACGCTCGATGCGGCGGTGGCGCAGGCGCTGGGCGCGAACCCGGCCCTGAAGGCCACCCGTTCGGGCCAGGACGAGGCCCTGGCCCGACAGGACGAGGCCCAGTCGCGCTTCTATCCCCGCATCACGGTGAGCGAATCCTGGCAGCGTGGCAACGCTCCCGTCTTCGTGTTCAGTTCGCTGCTCTCTGCGCGCCGCTTCACTGCCGGCAACTTCGCGATCGATTCCCTCAACAACCCGGACTCGGTCGGGTTCTTCCACGGCGCCGTGTCGGTCGAGCAGGTACTCTTCGACGGCGGCCGCACGGGATCGGGCGTCGACACGAGCAAGGCCATGGCGACCATGGCCGGCGCGGCCAGTCGCCAGATGGAGTTGACGCTGGCCGTCCAGGTGGCCAACGGCTATGGGCGCCTGCTGACGGCCGAGGCGGCCCGGAAGGCCTCCGAGGCGGCCGCAGAAGCCGCGGCAGAGGACGTGGCGCGCGCCGAACGCCGGCGCGACGCAGGCACGGTGACCGAGTCCGACGTGCTGTCGCTGCGGGTGCACCTGGCATCGATGCGCCAGCGCGCCATCGAGGCGACGGGGCAGGGCGCCGTGGCTCGTGCCGAGCTGAACCGGCTGCGCGGGGCCGTGGTGGATGCCGAATTCACGGTTCAGGAACCGCCGCCGCCGGCCACCGGCCCGGCCCGCGACTGGGCGGCCCTGGCCAACGAGGCGCTGGCCAACCGGCCGGACCTCCAGCGCAGTGACGCCGCGGTGGATCTCGCGGCCGCGGGCCGACGGCAGGCCAAGGGCGCGTGGTGGCCGCAGGTGGCGGCACAGGGCGCGTATCAGTACGACGGCCTGGATTTCTCGAACCGCGCCTCGGC
Organism: uncultured Acidobacteriota bacterium; assembly: GCA_963721715.1. Classification (GTDB taxonomy): domain Bacteria; phylum Acidobacteriota; class Vicinamibacteria; order Vicinamibacterales; family UBA2999; genus VFZN01. The sequence goes on from CAVRKI010000003.1 coordinate 450,845, forward strand.
CTGGGTGGTTGGCGGCGAAGCCCGCTGGACGTTTGCCACCGGGATGGGCGACCGCGCGGCCACGAAAGCCGCTGTCGCCGCCGAGCAGCGTGCGCGCGCGTCGCGCGAAGACGCCCGGGCCGCGGTGCAGGTGGACGTGCTGAGCGCCGTCCGTCAGCTCGAGAGTGCCGAAGCGCGGGAAGCCGTCGCGCGGGCCAGCGTGGCGCAGGCGCGCGAGAGTCAACGCATCATCCGTGACCGCTACGACGCCGGTATGGCGGGGGTGACGGACGTGCTCGGCGCCGCTGCTGCCGTGCTGAATGCCGAAACCTCGCGCGTCAGCGCGGTGGCGGATCGCATCGCGGCCCAGGCCGCGCTCGACAGCGCTATTGGGAGGAGACCGTAACGTGAACGTCATGCTGAAACAGTCCAGGGTCTGGTTCGTCGGTCTCGCGGTCGTCGGGCTGGCGGCTTGCCAGTCGTCCGTGGGTGAGCACCCCGAAGCCGGTGCCAAACCTGGCGAGGCGATCGACCTCGCACTCGGGACCGTGGCCATGGGCGAATGGCCGTCGGTCCACGAAGCGGGCGGCGTGGTCCGGCCCCGGCAGACCGCGGTCATTTCGAGCCGGATCGTGGCGCCGGTGCTCGAGGTGCGCGTCAACACTGGCGACCGTGTCCGGCGCGGCCAGACGCTGGTCGTGCTCGATGGCCGCGAACTGCAGGCCAACGCCGAGCGCGCCACCGCGGCGGCCTCTGGGTCGAAGCTGGGTCTGCAGGCCGCCCAGGCCGAAGCGCGCGCCGCCGAGTCGGCGCTGACGCTGGCGCGCCTCACGCACGAGCGCGTGCGCGGCCTTGCCGAGCGGAAGTCCGCGACCCAGCAGGAACTGGACGAAGCCACGGCGGTCCTCGCCGGCGCCGAAGCGCGGGTCGCCGGCGCGAAGGCCCGCGTGGCCGAAGCCGAACAGGGCATCGCCGCCATCGCGGCCGGCCAACAGGCCGCATCGGTCGGCGCGTCCTACACCGTGCTCACCGCGCCCTTCGACGGTATCGTCGCCGCACGCCAGGCCGACCCCGGCAGCCTCGCGACTCCCGGCACACCGCTGCTGACCGTGGACGACACCTCGACATCCCGCCTCGAGGTGCGCATCGACGAGTCGCAGGCGCGGTTGGTGCTCCGTGGGCTCGGACGCGCAGTTGCGCCTCGACGCCAACGCCGGCGACGCGGATGGCGCCTGGCAGCCGACGCGGGTCGCTGAAGTGGCGCAGGTGGATCCGGCGAGCCACAGCTTCCTCGTGAAGTTCGACCTGCCCGCTGGTGTCACGGCGCGAGCCGGGCAATTCGGCCGCGCCCGTATCCTCGGCCCCGCGCGTCGGGTGCTCGCGGTGCCCGCCGCCGCTGTCGTGCGCCGTGGGCAACTGAGCTTCGCGTATGTCGTGGATGCGGGCGGCGCGGCACGGATGCGCATGGTCTCGCTGGGGGAGCCCGCCGCCGACCGCATCGAAGTCCTGGCTGGCCTGCAGCAGGGCGATCGCGTCGTGCTCAATCCACCGGCCATCGCTTCAAGACGGGCGTGCGGTGCGCGGGTGCGTCATCGCACCGGGGGAGACTCGAAATGACGACGGGCTACGGTCTGGCCGGCCGGCTGGCGGCGGCGTTCATCCATTCGAAGCTGACGCCGCTGGTCATCGTCGCGTCGATGCTGCTGGGCGTCTACGCCGCCATCGCGCTGCCTCGCGAGGAAGAGCCGCAGATCATCGTGCCGATGGTCGACGTGTTCGTGGACCTGCCCGGCGCCTCGCCGTCGGAAGTGGAGCAGCGCGCCACCAGGCCGATCGAGAAGCTGCTCTGGGAAGTGCCTGGACTCGAGTATCTCTACTCCACGTCGACCCCGGGCCGCGCCATGATCATCGCGCGCTTCTTCGTCGGCCAGGACGAGGAACGCGCCCTGGTGCGCATCAATCAGAAGCTGGCGGCGGCGGCGGAACTGCTGCCGCCTGGCGCCTCGGCGCCGATGGTCCGCGCCCGTTCCATCGACGACGTGCCGGTGATGGCGCTCACCTTGTGGGGACAGGCCTACGACGATCAGGCCCTGCGCCAGATGGCGGCGCAGATGCAGGAGTCGCTGAAGGAGATTCCGGACATCTCCGAAGTCACCATCATCGGCGGGCGCCCTCGTCAGGTGACGGTGGAGCTCGACCCCACGGCGCTCGCGGCGCGGAACCTCCATCCCCTCGCGGTCCAGGAAGCGCTGACCCGCGCCAACGCCCGCGTCGGCGCGGCGGACGTCGTGGCGGGGAATCGCTCCACCCGCATCGAGGCCGGCGGCTGGCCCGAGCGGGCGGCCGATCTGAAGACGCTGGTCGTCGGCTCGGCCGGCGGCCCCGTGCGTCTCGCCGACATCGCCACCGTCGCCGACGAGGCCGGCGAGCCTGCCGACTATGTCTTCTATCACCCGGCCCGTGGCCAGGCGTATCCGGCGGTGACGCTGTCGATTGCCAAGCGCCGCGGCACCAACGCCATCGACCTGACGCGCGCGGTGGAGCACAAGGTGGAGACGCTGCGCGGCTACCTGGTGCCCGCCGATCTGCAGGTGACCGTCACCCGCAACTACGGCGAGACCGCCGAGCACAAGTCGAACGAGCTGCTCTGGCACATGTTCATCGCCGTCATCTCGGTCTCGATCCTCATCTGGTTCGCGCTGGGCCGTCGCGAGTCGCTCGTGGTGCTCACCGCCATCCCGGTGACCCTGGCGCTGACGCTGTTCGTCTTCTATCTCTACGGCTACACGCTCAACCGCATCACGCTGTTCGCCCTCATCTTCTCCATCGGTATCCTGGTCGACGACGCCATCGTGGTGGTGGAGAACATCGTGCGGCACGCGCGCCTGGCGGGCGGCCGGCTGTCGATGGAGGACATCGCGCTTCGCGCCGTGGACGAAGTCGGCAACCCCACTATCCTGGCGACGCTCACCGTGGTGGGCGCGATTCTGCCGATGGCCTTCGTCGGCGGGCTGATGGGGCCCTACATGCGGCCCATCCCGGTCGGCGCCACGGCGGCGATGCTCTTCTCGCTGGTCGTCGCCTTCATCGTCACGCCGTGGGCCGCGGTGCGCCTGCTGAAAGGCGCAGAGGCGCATCACGACGAACAGGAAGATCGCCTGACGGCGGTGTATCGCCGCGTGATGGCGTCGCTCATCAACAAGCCGACGAGCCGCTGGCTGTTCCTGGGCGGCGTGGCGGCGCTGCTGCTGGCGGCGATGGTCCTGGTCCCGACAGGGCTGGTGACCGTGAAGATGCTGCCGTTCGACAACAAGAACGAGCTGCAGGTGGTGTTGCGGATGCCGGACGACACGCCGCTCGAGACCACCAGCCGCGCGGCCTCGGCGTTGGCGGACGAGGCCCTGGGCGATCCGTCCGTGGTGAGCGCGCAGAGCTACACCGGCACCGCGTCACCCTACACCTTCAACGGCCTGGTGCGGCACTACTTCCTGCGGCGCGAGGCGCACCTGGCCGACATCCAGGTGATGCTCACGTCCAAGGACGACCGCAGCGAGCAGAGCCACGAGATCGCCGGCCGCCTGCGCGATCGACTGAAGCCGCTCGCCGCCTCGCTGGGTGCGGAGGTCCAGGTGGTGGAGATTCCGCCGGGGCCACCGGTGCTGCAGACCCTGGTGGCCGAGGTCTATGGTCCCGACGCCGAGCGTCGCATGGCGCTGGCGCGGGACGTGCGCACCGTGTTCGAGAAGACCGACGGCGTGGTCGACGTGGATTGGTACGTGGAATCGGAGCGGCCCCGGCAGCGCCTGACGGTGGACACGGATCGGGCCGGCGCCGCCGGTGTGAGCGCCGCGGAGGTGATGGCGGTGGTCCGCATGGCCGGGGCAGGCGCACCGGCGGGGCAGCTGCACGACAGCGCCTCGCGCGAGCCGATACCCGTGATGCTGCGTCTTCCGCGAGCGCAGCGCGGCTCCACCGAGGCGCTCCGCGCGCTGCGGCTGGGCGGCGGCGGCTCGATCGGCGAGCTCGTGCGGGTCGAGTCCGGCGTCGAGGAGCCGAGCATCTATCACAAGAACCTGCAGCCGGTGACCTACGTCACGGGCGACGTGGCCGGCACCATCGAGAGCCCCGTCTACGCGATCCTCCAGATGAACCGCGCGCTCGAGAGCGTCAAGGCGCCAGACGGCTATGGCCTCGAGATCTACAACACGGTGCAGCCGTTCGACACCTCGAAGTACGCCATGAAGTGGGACGGCGAGTGGCACATCACCTACGAGGTGTTCCGCGACCTGGGCATCGCCTTCGCCGCGGTGCTGGTGCTCATCTACATCCTGGTGGTGGGGTGGTTCCAGTCGTTCGTCACGCCAATGACCATCATGCTGGCGATTCCGTTCTCGCTCGTCGGCATCCTTCCAGCCCACGCCGGGCTCGGCGCCTTCTTCACCGCGACGTCGATGATCGGCTTCATCGCTGGCGCGGGCATCGTCGTCCGCAACTCGATCATCCTGGTGGACTTCATCGAGCTGCGCGTGCGCGACGGCATGCCGCTCGAAGAGGCCGTGGTCGATGCCGGCGCCGTGCGCTTCCGCCCCATGGCGCTGACGGCCGCGGCCGTGATCGTCGGCTCGGCGGTGATGCTGTTCGATCCCATCTTCCAGGGGCTGGCCATCTCGCTGATGGCCGGAGAAGTGGCGTCGCTGCTGCTGTCGCGCATGACGGTGCCGATCACCTACTACCTGACCCACCGCCACGCGACGCCCCCGGTGACGGCGCCCGCGGCACACCCCGTCGAGGCGTGAGGCCCATATGAGCCAGCAGCTCGGAACCATTCTCGTGGCGGTGGACTTCGGCGAGGCGTCGGCCCGCGCCCTGACGCTGGCCGGCGCGCTGGCCGCGGCCACCGGCGCGCGCCTGCGGGTGCTGCACGCCGAGTCGATCGATGCGCCGCCGTACTTCACGCAGGCGCAGCTGGATGTGCTGGAGGGGGAACTGCAGGAGAACCGCGCGCGCGCCACGGCGTTTCTGCGTGACTTCGTCCGCAAGCACACCGCTGTCCCGTTCGAGCCCGTGATCGAGAGCCGGACGCCCTCCGAGGCCGTCCTGCACGCCTCGTCTGGAGTGGACCTCGTGGTGATGGGCACGCACGGACGGCGGGGGCCGTCGCATTGGTGGCTGGGCTCGGTCGCCGAGCGGGTACTGCGGGAAACAGCCGTGCCATTGATGGTGGTGCACGAGAACGTCCAGGTGGTGGCGCCGTCGGCCTTCACGAAGGCGATGCTCCTGGCTGACGGTTCCGCTGACACGCCGCGGACCGCCGCGCTGACGGAGATCATCGCCCACGCCTGTGGCGGAGTGGTGATTCGGGTCCAGGCCGACGAGGTGCCGCGGGCGAGGGCGGGGGTTGGCGCCACCTGGGTGGCAGTGCCCGCGCCGACGCCGCGCACCAGCCGCTGGCTGTCTCAGGTGGGCGAGCCGCTCGTGCAGGGCTGCAGTATGCCCGTGATGTTCGTTCCGGAAATCGAAGGAGGGTCTAGGTCATGAACGTTGAAGCGATGATTCGTCTGATTGCGGGTGCTTTCGTGATGGCGAGCGTGCTGCTCGGCATGTATGTGAATCCCGCCTTTCTGTGGTTCACCGCCTTCGTCGGATTGAACCTGTTCCAGTCGGCGTTCACCGGCTGGTGCCCGATGATGGCGTTCCTGCGGAAGGCCGGCGTTCCCGGGTAAGCCGCGACTTCATCTCGTCGCCGAACCGGGGGACGACGACGAGCTGCAGCGGCGCCTCCTCGCGTGCCTCGGGTTTCACCGTGAGGAAGCGCTGGCCGTCGGCCGTCACGTCATAGCGCGTGAGGTCGGCGCTGCTCCATGCCAGCGCCGATTCCTCGAACAGCATCCGCGGCGTGCCGACGTTGAGCGCCGGCTCCGGATCGATCTCCACGGCCATCAGACGCGAGCCCTCCAGGTAGAAGAGCTCGCGCTCGTCTCGCCGCCACCGCGGCGTCGTGCCTCCGCCCGTGGACACCGTCCACTTGCGGCCCCCCGGCGCGAAGGCGCGCACGTAGATTTCGCGCCGCCCGGACTCGGTGGAGGTGTAGGCCACGAAGCGGCCGCTCGGCGAGAACACCGGCGATGCTTCGTTCGCGGCGGTCGCCACGAATGGCTCGAGGCGGCGCTGCCGATCGAGCGTGAGGGTGTAGATATCGTCGCCATTCGCCACCTGGGCGGCGACGAGGGCCGTCGACCCCGATGGCGCGGCCGACGGCATGTCGAAGAGCCAACCCTTACGCGAGATCAGCTCCTCGGGCGGTTCACTGCCGTCGGCTGGCACCCAGAAGATGCCGGCCGTGCCCCGCGGGCTCCATGAGAAGAGGAGGCGTCGCCCGTCAGGGGTCCACGACGGCGTATCGAGGGAACCCTCGTCCGGTGTCAGGCGGCTCCAGCTGAGACGCCGCATGTCGAAGATCCAGAGACTGCGGCTCGCCTCCTGGATGACCACCGCCAGGCGCTGCTCGTCTGGCGCCAGTCGCGCGCCGATAAACGCGCGCTTCTCGGTAGTCACGACCGTGGGATGGCCGGAGCGGTCGAACCATACCAGCTCGCGCTCCGCAGGGCGAGGGTAGCCCGGTACGAAGACCAGTGAGCCCGATGGCGTGAGGTCCGCGAACGACTTGCCGGTCGAACGTTCGTCCTGACGCACGTCGTCGAGCACCGTCAGTTCCGGGCCGGTGACACCGAGCCGCGAGGCGTCGAAGGGCGCGGCGACCAGGGCGCCCGCCCTTCCGTAGACGAGATATCCGTCCAGGTACCGAGCGTCGGTGCCGCCGCTGACGAGCGTGCGGCGTGTTCCCGTGCGCAGATCCAGGCCGTCGATGGTCCGAGCCGGCGCCGTCGTGGTGAGCTCCACGTTGAAGAGCACGGTGGTGGCGCCTGGCAGCACCTGCGGCCAGCGGTGCCCTTCCTCGTTCCGTGCGGCATCCACTGTGGTGAGCGGTTCGGGTGAACCCCCACCGGCAGACACTCTCGACAGGCCGCCACGGACCGTGGGCGCGAACACGATGCGATCGTCGTCGCCCCAGCTGGCGCCGCGCGGTTCCGGCGCATCACAGATCGCGAGCGGCGCACCGCCGGCCAGCGGCACCTTCCTCAGTTGCCCGTTGGCGGCGAACCCCAGCCACCGCCCGTCTGGCGACAGGAACGGCATGTCGCCGCCCTCGGTGCCCTCGACAGGTTCGGCGGCGATCTGGTCCAGGCGCCGGCGGTAGATCTGGCGGCGGGCGCCCGGTCCCCGCGCCACGAAGACGATGGTCGTGCCATCGCGGGAGATCGACAGCGACTGGCGCGAACCGGATTCCATCACATCCTCGAGGCGCGTTCCCGGAGCGAGTGCGATGTTCAGCCGCTGCACGGGCAAGGCCATTGGCCCCGGCCTCGTCGCGAGCCACACGCGCGAGTCCCGCGGCCGCACTTCCCAGCAGGAACATCGCGACCTCGCGCCGACGCGACCGAGGGGGTGCGCCGGCGAACGCCGCCCGGGTCGTGCCGGAGCCCGAGTCTGCGTGTTCGGCGATCAGCTGCTCGATCTCGAATCGTGCGTCGCCGATATCGCGTAGGCGCTGCCGGGTATCCTTCTCGAGGCAGCGCCTGATCAGGCGCACCAGCGCGCGGGGCGTGGTGGCGGGCAGCACGCTCCAGTCGGGCTCGGCGGTGACGACGGCGGCAAGGACGTCGGTGAGCGTGGCGCCCGCGAACGGGCGCGTCCCCGACAGCATCTCGAAAAGGATCACGCCGAACGCCCAGATGTCGGCGCGCTTGTCGACCGCGAGGCCGCGGGCTTGCTCCGGGGGCATGTAGGCGGCGGTGCCGATGATGACGCCGACGCGTGTGCTGGCGTCGGACGACGGCCCGGATAGGTCGGACCGCCCTGACACGGCCGATGCCTCCGGCCTGGCAATCGACGCTCCCTCGTCACCGAGCGCCTTGGCCAGGCCGAAGTCGAGCACCTTCACCCGGCCGTCCGGCTTCAGCTTGACGTTGGCCGGCTTGAGATCGCGGTGGATGATGCCCTTCTCGTGCGCCTCCTCGAGCGCCTCGGCGATCTGACGGGCGATGGGCAGCAACTGTCCGATCGGAATCGCCCCGCGGGCGAGGCGGTCGCTGAGGTCCTCGCCCTCGATGTACTCCATGGCGAGGAACGGGACGCGCGCATCCTGGTGCAGGCTGTAGACCGCGGCGATGTTGGCGTGGTTGAGGGCGGCGAGCAGCTTGGCTTCGCGTGCGAAGCGTGCGAGGCGGGTGGCGTCCTTCGCGAACCCGGCGGGGAGGATCTTGATGGCGACCTCCCGGCCGAGCGTGTGGTCGGTGGCCTTCCACACCTCGCCCATGCCGCCCTGCCCGATCTTCCAGGTGAGGTCGTAGTGGAGCAGGGCCTGACCGGGCCGCAGCGCCGGGCCCTCGTCCGCGGTGTCGCGCGCAGCCTCGGCCACGACCTGGCCGATCGCATCGTCCGAGGGAAGGTCGTGTTCGAGGAGCGACTCGACCTCGCGGCGGAGCGCGCCATCGTCCTTGCACAACTCGTCCATCCTCGCGGCTCGCGCGACTGCTTCGAGGTCGACGACCTCGTCGAAAATGGAGCGCGCGCGTTGCCAGCGCGCCGTGTCCGGGTCTGCCACCGGTGAGAATTATCCCACCGTTCATCCCGGCAGGGCAGCAATGCGCGGGGCTGCACGATGGGGGCGCGCGCGTCGGCGCTGCGCCTGCCGTACATGAAAACGGCGACGAGCAGGGCCTGGTGGCCACCGCCCGTCGCCGTTGCTGCCTTCTGTGTGTTCTTACGGCACTGTCACCGCGATGCCGTTGCTGAGCGGGCTGTTGTTGGCGCCCACCTGCACGTAGATCTGGAGCGTCCACGCACCGCTGGTGAGAGTGGCCGGCGCGACTGCGTTGGTGCAGACGTAGCCCGGATCACCGCCAGTCGCGCTGGTCATCGCGGTATCGATCGGCGCCCCCACGGCAGGCGTCCAGACCAATCGGGTATTGGAGGTGTCCACGCCATCGGCGAGGATAGACACGGACTGGCTCGAAGACACCGAGGAGATGTCGGCCCCGTTGCACGACCCCCGCAGGTGGGCCAGTACAGGTGCCCCCGGCGTGGCAGAAATCGTGATCGGAAACGGCGCCGTGCTCAGGGTATCCCCGGCGTTGCGCAGCCGAACCGTAGCTGCGCCCGGTGACAGTTGACCCATCACCGGCAAACGCGCGATGACCAGGTTCGCCCCGGCCGTCCAGGTGTAGTGTGCGGGGAACTCCGGACCTGCGCCGTTCCTGAAGAGCACGTCGGCAGCGCTCGTCGCCGGGAGGTTCGCGCCGCGCAGCACAATCATCTGGCCGAATCCAGCCGCTACCGTCGTCGGCGTCGCGGACGTGATTGCAGGCAACGGTGGCGCTTCGTTGTAGAGCGCCAGGATCTGGGCGGCACTCATGGCGCCGTTGCTGACGACCACCTCATCGATGCGCCCGTCGAACCACTCGACCCAGGTGAGATTCTGCCGCCCCCCAATCCAGAGCTCATTGTACGCGGGGTAGCCGTCCACGATTGGCGAGGCCGTCACGAGGCTGCTGGCGAGGGCCCCGTTGACGTAGGTTCTGACCGTGCCTGCGTCGTAGGTCACCGCCACATGTGTCCAGGTGTTGAGCGGGGCGGCGCCTGCAGGAGTTCCCGACACCCAGTCGGAGGTTCCGATCCAAAATCCCCACCGAATGGAGCCGTCGTTGAAGCGAGCGATCTCGTACTCGCCCTCCTTGTTGACGATGATGCTCTTGTCTCCGAACGCTGTGGCGGTCGGGTAGATCCAGGCGGCCATCGTCACGGCGTTGGTCACCTGCAGGCTGGGATCATCGTTGACGTGGACGGCCTGCCCGCCGAGGGGAGCGTTCGTGAAGTTGAACGCCTGGCCCACTCGGCCCGCGGCGAAGCCAGCACCGCCCTGGACGGCCCCGTTGTTGGTCCCGATGGCGTCGGTCGCGTCGCCCTCGGCGTTCCACCGACTGACGAATGCCGGCGCTGCCACCGGCGCGCAGACCAGCGCAGCGGAGTCGAGGACCGCCCCCTGCCCGCCGACGACGCCGGTGACGGCCTGGCCTGCAGGACAGGTGAACGAGAAGGGTGTGCCGCCGTTGTTCGGCAACGCCCCGACCGGTTGCGTGGTGTCCACACTGCCAGGCGTCTGGCACCGCGGACCGATGCTGGTGATGACGTTGCTCTGAGTGCCGAAGATCCCGACCATGACGTCGCCGGGGCTGCACGAGAGATTCGCATTCGGCGTCGTCCCGCCGCCAAACTTCGCGGTCTCCGCGGGTCCGCACAGCAGAGAGGCGCTCGTGACCGCGTAGTTGATGTAGCCGAAGACTCCGTTCGGCGGACCATCGACTGCCACTCTCAAGCCAGTGGCGAACACACCCGGTCCGCAGCTGATCGCGCCGACCGCTGGGTAGGGACCGCCGCCGGAGCCGCCCGCCGACAAGGTGTTCGCGATCGTCTGCGTGACCGACGCGCTGCCAATGTATCCAGGCGCCGTGACGGTGGCCTGCACCAGGTACGCACCGATCGCGGTGGGAGGCGTCGCACTGCCATTGTAGGTGACCGACGTCGCCAGCCCAGGCGGGACGGTCGTGACTGTTACCGGGTGATCCTCGTTGTTATAGATCGCCGACCAGTCCGTGATGGTGACGCTGGCGGGAATCGTTCCGAGCGAGATGGTGAACGGGTTGGAGACCGCCGTGGCCACCACGCCGGGACTCGCAGCCGAAGCGATCAGCTGGTAGGTGCCCGGCGTGTCGACCGCGAGCAGCGGGAAAGTGGCGACACCGCTGACCGAAGACAGCGCGGTGTTGCCGCTGATGGTCGCGGTGCCGGGCACCGCCAGCGACAGCGTCACGAGCACGTTGGGGAGTCCGGCACCGGTGTTGTCGAACGTTCGCACCGTCACGGCCGGCGTGATCGCCGCGTTCAGCCCCGCGGTGGTGGGCTGCTGCAGGAAGAACAGGTTGCTGCCGGTCGGCGTGACGATCGGCGGCTGGGTGGCGCCCGGCGGGTCGAGCGGATCGACGCCCTGGCCCGAGATGCCAGGCGTCACCTGGGTCTGCGGGTTGAACGCCGGATCGATCGACGCCGTCGTGCCATCCGCGTTGGTGTAGGTGAGGTTGTCGGAGCGATCGGGATCGTAGACGCGCAGGGTGATGCGGGCGACCTCGCCCGGGGCCAGCCACAGCGTGGCGTTCTTGTCGGATGGATCGTTCGGGTCGGGAACCGACGCGCCGGACGTGACGAACGCCGGGTTCGGCACGTTGGCGATCAGCACGTTGCGGGTCTCCACCTTCAGCTCGCACCCGTTCGGCGCCGCGACCGGCGTCTGGTAGGTCTTGTAGAGCACCAGCTGCGTCGTCACGCCCTGCGGAATCATGGTGTTGGCCAGGAACAGGTTCACGTTGAAGGCCGACGTCGTGTTGCCGGTGTTCGACACCGTCCAGGTCACGTCACTGATGGTCCCGTTCTCGATGTCCGGATTCTCGATGTCCGGGTTTTCGATATCCGGGTTTTCGATATCCGGGTTCTCGATGTCCGGGTTGGCCACCACCACGTTCTCGATGTCCGGGTTGGCGATGACGACATTCTCGATGTCCGGATTCTCGATGTCGGGATTCTCGATATCCGGATTCTCGATATCGGGGTTCTCGATGTCGGGGTTCTCGATGTCGGGGTTGTAGACCTCGGCGTTCTCGATGTCGGGATTCTCGATGTCCGGATTCTCGATATCGGGGTTTTCGATGTCCGGGTTCTCGATGTCGGGATTGAGAATCACGCGGCCAGTGAGACCACCGGTGACGACGGTGCCGCCGACGGCGGTGACTTCGGTCACGCTGACCGAGACCTGCGCATCCGGATCCGTCGAGGTCACGAACAGCGTGCGCGACGCGGTGGAGCGGGCCGGGACGCGCACGTCGAGCGTGATCACCGGCGCCGGCGAGGCCGTGGTGTAGGGAGGCAGGGGGAACTGCTCGAACGAGGCGCGGCCGCCCACCGGCTGCGCCAGCACCCGCATGCGGAAAGTGCGCGTGGTGGTCGTCTGGTTCGCGGCAAAGACCACGAAGCCGCGCTGCAGCGTTGGCGACAGCGGCTTGGCGTTACCCGGCGCGCCGACCAGCAGGCCGCCGCCGATGCGCGCGGTGTAGATGTTCTGATTCCGCGACCCGGCGTTGCCGGCCGTGCACACCGGCACCTGCTGCGCCGGGTCGAAGCCGCTGGGACCACCCGCCGTGGAGCCGGGGAACGTGGGCGGGGTGTAGTCGTTCCATGGGTTGCCGTCGCCGTTGGTGTCGGCAAAGGGCGGGCGCACGTCGCGGTTGTCGGTCCACACTGCATGGAACAGCGGGAACTCGGCGCCCGGAGTGGTGTTGTAGGCCCAGCCGCCGCCAGCGGCCGGCACGAACGCCGGGGTCGGCGCGATGTCGATGTAATCGCCGATGAACGGCGCCGTGCCGAGCCTGAACATGGGCAGGTTCGGCGGGTTCACCTGCAGCTGCTCGGCTACGGCCGTGCTGCTCCGGTAACCGTAGAGGTAGTCGGACACCTGCACGGACGGCGCGAACACCGGGGCCGCTCCGGGTGTGCCCATCGCCGCGCGGATATCGATCGTCTGGCGTTTGCCCTGCGACGCCGTCACCGTGGCGGGGTCATCGGCGATGAAGCGGCTGAAGACGCCCGCGGCCGTTTCGCGCAGGTCGTAATAGACGAGCATCAGCTTGCCGCCGGCAAAGGCCAGCGACGGCATCAGCTGATGACCGGGATCGGCCGAGTTATCCACGACCTGCGGCGCCGAAAAGGTACTGCCGTCGGTCGTGGTGGCGATCATGATGCGCGCATCGCCGTCGATCTCGCTGGGGCGCGCCTGCGCGAAGCCGCGCTCGCTCCACGCCACGTACACTCGTCCGGTGCCGTCCACCGTCATCGTCGGGAAGGCATTGGTGCGGAAGCGGAATTCGTTGGTGCCCTGGTCGAGCTGCGACACATCCGCGACCTGCTGCACGCCCGCCCGCTTCTTCCGGTGCTCGAAGATGCGATCGAGGTTCTCGCTTGCCGGCGTCGTGCGCCGCAGCCCTCGCGCGCGACCGGGCGCGTCGAAGCTGCCGCCATTGAAGCGGAGCCGCGCCATCATGATGGCGTCGGCGTCGGGCGCGTCCGGGCTCGCGAACCGTCGCCACGCCACGAACAGGTTGCCAGTAGCGGGGTCGATCGACAGCGTCGCGCCCTGGTTGATCGCGTGGGCGGTGCTACTGACGCGCATCGCGCCGCTCCAGGTGACGCCACAGTCCATCGAACGCTTCAGGAAGATCTCGGAGCGCAGCGTCGGCCCGTCACCGGTGATCGACGAGTAGACGACGTAGATCGCGCCCGCGGGCACATATTCGAGGCCCGGATCCACCCACACGACTCCGCCCCGGCCGTTGCCGTTCCCGCGGTGACCGTTGCGCTTCACACGCGCGCCGGTCGCCGTGCCGCCGACCACGCACAGGTTCGCGTTGCCGCGCGGGATGTCCACGGCCATCCACGGCTTATCCAGGAACGCCGCGCCGGTGGACTGCACCACCATGCTGGTGCCGACGTAGGAGACCGGGTCCCCGTTCTCCTTGTTGTTGCGATCGATGAAGCGCGACAGGAAGATGGCACTGCGGCCGTTCTCGACGCGGTCGAAGACCAGGCCGTTGTAATAGAGCAGCCCGTTGGTGCCGGCGCGGACCACCGGATCGGCGGCCGCCTGGTAGCCCTTGAGCGGTGAGGCCATGCCGGCCGGGGACGTGTCCTGCGGGTAGCCGGGCAGCAGGGTGCTGGACCAGCGCTGCCCGCCGTCGAACGATTTGTAGACGCCCAGCCACGCGTCGCCCGTTTCGTTCCCATCCGGCAGTCCGGGAACGTCGACCGTCCGATAGTCGTTGCTGCCGCCCAGCAGATGCAGCGGGTTCCGGGTCGAGGCGGCGATCGAGGGCTCGTTCTGGCGCTGCAGGTACGGGTCGCCTCCCGGCCAGTCGGTGCCGGACACCATGTTGGTGTTGCGGCCTGGGATCTGGGCCGAAATCGAGGCCCCGGCCGACAGGGCCAGCGCGCAACAAAGTCCCAACAGCAGTCGACGGGTCAGGGACGCACTACGGCGAGTCGGAAGCATCGAGGCTCTCCAGAAACAGCGAGGGACCGGGGGCAGGGCAGAAGGCTGCACGGATCGTTCAGTGTCTTGCACGCAGAAATCAGATAGGTCTGACCAGACGGCTTGGGAGACCACATGAAAGAGTATGCGAAATGGCCGGGCTTGTCCCCTCACGCCGAGGCGAGTTCCCGCTTCAGCCAGGCGCGGGCGTGCCGGAGATCGCGATCCACCGTGGCTTCAGAGACCCCCAGCATCGCCGCGATCTCGGGATAGGTGAGCCCGCCGAAGTAGCACAGCTCCACCACCTGCGCCTGTCTGGGGTCGAAGCCCTCGAGGCGTTCCATCGCCGCGTTCAGGGACAGCACGCCTGCTGGATCTGTAATCGGCGCCGGCTCGTTGCCGGTCAGGCTGACGCGCACCTCGTCTCCGCCCCGCTTGTGGGCCTGCCGGGCCCGTGCTCGTTCGACCAGGATGCGTCGCATGACGCGCGCAGCCACGCTCAGGAAATGGGTGCGGTTCTGCCAGTCGATGTCGGCGTCGGCCAGGCGCAGGTACGCTTCGTGAACCAGGAGGGTCGGCTGGAGGGAGTGCCCCGCCGCTTCGCCACGCAGCTGCTTCTGAGCCAGCTGCCGAAGCTCGGTGTAGACAAGGGGAATCAACCGGTCGTATGCGCCCTGGTCGCCGCGCCGCCACTCCTCGAGTAACCGCAGAACCTCGTTCGACTCTCGCATCGATGCTTGTCGCTGGCCCTATTCTTCCACGGATGAGCCAGGTTCGGCTGGAGGTCAGGTGGCCGAGGCGGCCAGATTGCGGAGCGCCTGTTCGAGGATGGTGACGGCGCTCCAATACTCGTCCAGCAGCAGGTGCTCGTTTGGCGTGTGGTCCAGCGCGCTGTCGCCGGGGCCGTAAGCCACGATCGGGCACTGCCACACGGGCGCGACGACGTTCATGTCGCTGGTGCCGGTCTTCACCACAAAGCCCGGCTGCGCTGACGGCTGCACCTGCCGGATGCCGGCAAGGAAGCTGCGCACCAGTGCATTGTTTCGCTCACCGTGCCACGGCTTCTCCCATCCCCGGAAGGTGAAGCTGATGGCGCTGCGCGGACCGCTGATGGTGATGGTGTGGCGGCCGCCCTCTCCGGTGGCCAGCGTCGTGGCCGGCGCGGCGTCCGGGCTCTCCAGGTGCGCGGCGGTCCACGCCAGCAGATCGTTCACGAACGCGCCCGCCTCGAAGCTCACCGGCAATCGCCAGGCGATCTGGGCGTCCACGGTGTCGGTCATGCCGTCCGTGTTGGCCGTGACGAACCGGCGCAGGCTCGGGCTGAGCTGATCGAACGGCCGCGCCTTACCCGTGTTCACTTCGTCCGCATGCCGACGGACCCAGTTCCACAGATCGACGACGACCTCGGCCACGCTGGCGTCGGGGCCGGCGGTGTGCGCCATCGCCTGGCGGGCCTCGATGTCCATCAGCAGGCGGCCCTTGTAGCCGAGCGTTACGCGGCGCCAGCTGCTCGGCTCGCCGATCACGCACGCGACGGGAGTCGGTTCGGCGACCCCGTTGAACCGCGCCGCGATGAAGCGCGCGCCCTTGCTGGTGGCGGCTTCCTCTTCGACCGCGCCGACGACCACCAGCCGCACACCCATCTCGCGTGCCCACGCCGAGCCGAGCCGCGCCCCGGCGGCGGCGAACGTCGCCAGGGGACCTTTCGCGTCCACGCTGCCGCGGCCGAAGAGAGCGAGGGGCCCGCCTTCGCCGCCGCTGGCGGCTTCGGCAAGGGCGATGCGCACCGGAATGTTGCCCGGCACCGTGTCGATGTGGCCCAGGAGCACGATCACCCGGGCCGCGTCGGGTGCGCCCAGCTCGCCGACGGCGTTGCCGGCCTCGTCCACGAAGGCGCGATCGTAGCCGGCGTCGGCCATCTGCTCGGCCAGCCAGCGCGCGGCGGCGTCTTCCTGGCGCGACAGCGAGGGAATCGCCACCAGCCCGCGGACCAGCTCGATCGCCTGCTCGCGGTTCATGGCGTGGTGGGCCCGGTGGCGACGGTGCGGCGAACCGGTGGCTGCGCGCTGGCCGCCCGCAGCGCGGCGCTGATGGCCCGCACCCCGATTGCAATCTCGTCTTCGGTGATCACCAGCGGCGGCAGCAGTCGCAGGATCGTCGGGCCCGCCGGGCAGCGCGATCACGTGGTGATCGAGCATCAGGCTCTTCAGCACCGGAGCCACCTTGGTGCGGAGCTCGATGGCCAGCATCAGTCCGAGGCCGCGGACCTCGCGGACGACGGGGACGTCGGCAAGGGCGGTTTTCAGTTCAGCGAGCATGCGGGCGCCGAGCGTGGCACTGCGCTCGATCAGCTGCTCGCCACGATAGGCCTCGATCGCGGCCAGTCCGGCCGCGCAGGCCAGTGGCGATCCGCCGAACGTGCTGCCATGCGCTCCCTGGTAGAGCGCCTCGCGGACCCGCGCGGTGTAGGCGATGGCGCCCATCGGGAAGCCGCCGCCCAGCCCCTTGGCCATGCAGATGATGTCGGGCGTCAGGTTCGCATGCTCGATCGCAAACCAGCGGCCGGTGCGGCCGAAGCCGGTCTGGATTTCGTCGACGATCAGCAGCGCGCCACGCTCGCGGCACAGCCGCTCGGCGGCGGCCAGGAAGTCGGCGTGCCCGAGGTTGACGCCGCTCTCGCCCTGCACCACTTCGAGGATCACCGCCGCGGTCTGATCGGTGATGGCCGCATCGAGCGCCGCGGTGTCGTTGAACGCCACGTGCGCGGTCTCGAGCAACGGGCCGAAGCCCTCGCGATACTTCGGCTCCCAGGTCACCGACAACGCGCCGAACGTGCGGCCGTGGAACCCCTTGGTCGTCGAAACGAAGGCGCTGCGTCCGGTGACGAGCCGCGCGAACTTCAGCGCCGCATCCACCGCTTCGGCGCCGCTGTTGCAGAGAAACGCGTGCGGCAGGTGCGCGGGCAGCACCGATGTCAGCACCTCGGCGAACCGCGCGCGGACATCGCTGTAGAGAAAGTTGGGGCAGAGCGCCAGGGTGTGCGCCTGCCGGGCGATCGCCTCGCTCACCGAGGGGTGGCAGTGCCCGAGCATCGCCACGCCTTGCGCCGACCCGAGGTCGAGGTAGCGTTGGCCGCTGGTGTCGGTCAGCCAGCACCCCTCGCCGGAGGCGAACACGATGTCGCCGCGGCGCGCGGTGGTGCCGCCCAGTACACGTTCTTCGATGGAAGCGAGATCGCTCATCACGAGAAGTTCAGAAATTCAAAGTTCAAGAGTTCAAACCCCGATCGCCACTGTGAACCTGCCGCACCCCCCGCACCCGTTCGCACCCATCCGCACCTTACTGGATGTGCGTGCCGCCGCCCGCGAGCGCGCGCGTGATGGGCTGCTCGACGCGACCGTCGGCGAAGATCACCTTGCGGACGCCGCCTTCGATCGCCTCCACGGCGCCCATCACCTTCTTCTTCATCCGGCCCTCGGCATACTGCATGAAGCTGTCGGCCTGCGCCTTGGGGATCGAGGTGATCAGCGTCGATTCGTCGGGGAACGCCTTCAGCAGCCCAGGCATGTCGGTGAGGATGACCAGCGCGTCGGCCTGGAAGGCGCCGGCCACCATCGCCGACGCGCGGTCGCCGTCGACGTTGATCGCGTCACCCGCGGTGGACGCGCCGGGCGGCGTCAGGACCGGGAAGTAGCCGCCGTCGATCAGCAGGCGCAGCAGGTGCGTGTTGACCTTCTCGACCGTGCCGGTCCAGTCGTCGCGCAGCACCATGCGCCGGCCGTCCACCTTGATGCGCAGCGTGTCCTTGCGCTCGCCCTCGAAGACGCGGCCATCGAGGCCGGACAGCCCGACGGCGTTGACGCCCTGCCGCTGCAGCTTCTCGACCCACATCTTGTTCAGCTGCCCGCAGTAGACCATCTCGAAGATCTCGAGCGTGCGCCGATCCGTCCGTCGGCTGACGTGACCGCTCTCGCTGGTCACGAACTGCGGCGGATGCCCCAGCGCCTCGGCCACCTGGTTGGTGGTCTGCGCGCCGCCGTGCACGAGCAGCACCTCCGTGCCCGCCGCACGCAACGCGACGAGGTCGGCGACGACGGCATCGATGTTGAGGGACGTGCCCCCGCCAACTTTGACAACGATCATTGAGGTCCTGCAGGTCTTGAGTCTTGAGTCTTGGGTCTTGGGTCTTGGGGCTTGGGCCTGATGCCGAGAGTCTAAATCGGGTGCAGCCCGGTAAACCCGAGCCCCGCCGTCTCGTCCCAGCCGTGCATCAGGTTCGCGCACTGCACCGCGGTGCCGGCGGCGCCCTTCATCAGGTTGTCGATCGCGCAGAGCGCGACGACGCGGCGGGTGGACGGGTCGAACTCGAAGCCGACATCGGCGAAGTTGCTGCCCGACAGGATCTTCGGCTCGGGATAGCGATAGAGGCCAGTGCGTTCCTTCACGATCCGCACGAACGGCTCGGCGGCGTAGGCCTCGCGATACGCCTTCCACAGGTCGCGCTCCGCCACGCCCTCGCGCACGAACACGTGCGCGGTCGCCAGCACGCCGCGGACGTTGTCCACCGCGGTAGCGCTGAGGTGCACCTCGGTCTGCACGCCGCAGGACGCCAGGGCCTGCAGCACTTCCGCGGTGTGGCGATGTCCGGTCGGCGCGAAGCTGCGCATCACGCCGGCGCGTTCCGGATGGTGCGTCGAATCGTTCGACGAGGCGCCGCCCTCGCTGCTGCCGACCTTCACCTCGCAGATGACGCCGCGCGGGGTCTCGATCAGGCCGGCCCTGGCGAGCGGCCAGATGGCGAGGTTCGTGGCGGTGGCGTTGCACCCGACGCCGCTGACGTAGCTGGCGGCGGCAATCTCCGCGCGATGCAGCTCCGGCAGGCCATAGACGAAGCGCGCCAGCCACGACGGGTTGCTGTGCGGCTTGCCGTACCAGCGGTCGTAGCCGGCGGCATCGCGCAGCCGGAAGTCCGCGCTGAGATCGATCAGGCGCGGGGCCAGCGCCGACAGCGCCTCGATGCGCCCCATGGCGCCGCCGTGCGGCAGGCACAGGAACAGCAGGTCGCAGGGCTCCAGTGCGGACGCGCCTGCGAACTTCAGCGGCGCGCGTCCTGAGCCGGTCGAGGGCCGCAGGTTGGGATGCGTGAAGTGGACGAACTGGCCGTCGAGCCGCTCGCTCGTCACCTGCCGCACGTCGACATGGGGATGCGCGAGCAGGAGGCGGAGCAGTTCGCCGCCGGTGTAGCCGGACGCGCCCAGGATGGACGCGGTGACGCGGGTCGTCATAGATGGTTATACCGAGGCGCCTTCGGCGAGCGAAATCGCGGCCAGGTGCGCGGACGTGCCCGGCGTGAAGCCGTTGGCGGCGTCCCAGCCGTCCTTCGCCACCTTCAGGGTGAAGTCGACCATCCGCTCGGGGATGTTGACGTTGGTCGGCGCGATGCTGTTGCGGAACTCCATCGTGTAGTTCACTTCGTTCACCAGCAGGCCGCGATCCGGGTCCTCGAACAGGTCCAGCGCCACCACGCCGCCGCCGCAGGCCCGCGCCGCGCGGGTGCAGATGTCGGCGAGCTCCGGCGTCACCGGGCAGTTGGCGGACGTGCCCGCCGCGCGCGGTGTTGGTGATCCAGTTCGGCGAGTTGCGGTAGATCGCGCAAATCGTCTCCGGTCCCACCTGGAACGCGCGGATGTCGCGCCCCGGCTTCTTGATGTATTCCTGGATGTAGAAAATGCTGTGGTGATAGCTGCCGAGCGTCTCCTTGTGTTCGAGGATGGTCTCGGCGGCGTCGCGATCGTTCACCTTGCTCAGCAGGCGGCCCCACGAGCCCACGGTCGGCTTCAGCACGGCCGGATAGCCAAGCCGCTCGATCGCCTCGAGCGCGCTTTCGGCGGTGTAGGCCA
Organism: uncultured Acidobacteriota bacterium; assembly: GCA_963721715.1. Lineage (GTDB taxonomy): Bacteria > Acidobacteriota > Vicinamibacteria > Vicinamibacterales > UBA2999 > VFZN01. The sequence goes on from CAVRKI010000003.1 coordinate 470,915, forward strand.
CCAGCGCCTTGGGCTGTGGCACGCCGGCGGCGGCGAGCGCGCTGGTCGTCATCAGCTTGTTGCCGCAGATGTCCGCCACCAGCGCGGTGTTCACCGTCTTCACGCCCTGATCGTTCAGGATCTTCAGGCTGTAGAGCGCGCGGCTGTGATTGATGCAGCGTTCGACGATGACGTCGAAGTGCTGGTAGGGATGGTTCTGGACGTCGGTGATGTCGAAAATCAGCTTCTGGTCGTCCAGCAGCTCGAGCGACACGCCCCGCTTCTCGAACGCCTCGAACAGCAGCTTCTCCTCGACGCGCACGCGGCTGTAGAGCACGCCGACGCGCACGCCACCGGGGTGGCCGTTACTCACCCCAATCCTCTTCTTCCTGGGGCGCCACGGCCAGCGTCAGCGGTTCGAGCGCAATCACTTCCAGCTCGGCGCCGCAGCCCGGGCACTGGGCAATCTCGTTCTGCATCACGTTCGTGAGGGCGACCTCAGCGAAACACTCGGGGCACTGCGCGGTCCCCGTCGCGGTCTGCAAAGCCATCGGCAACAACTCCTGGGTAAGGGGTTGATCTTATACTGGCGCTCCATCAATCGAAAGGACCGACAGCCCATGGTCGCAGCCTCGCCGCTCCGCGCCGGTCTCGTCTCCCTCGGTCTTCTGCTCGCCGCCCCCATGGCCGCGTTCGCCCAAACCGCCTCGCCGCCCCGCCAGGTCCTGGACTACGACGCGTTCAAGACGCGGGTGCAGCCCGTGCTGCTGGCGCCCCGCGCCGGGCTCGTTCGCTGCGTCACCTGTCATGCCGGCAAGGTCGGCACCCGCCTGCGGCTCGAGCCGCTGCCCGAGGGCGCCGCCACGTGGACGGAGGAGCAGTCGCGCAAGAACTTCGCCACGGTGTCGTCGCTGGTCGTGCCGGGCGTGCCGATGAGCAGCCGGCTGCTGCTGCACCCGCTCGACCGGCAGGCAGGGGGCGATTCGTTTCACGGCGGTGGCAAGCACTGGCGGGATCAGACGGATCCCGAGTGGCAGGTGCTGGCCATGTGGGTTCGTGGCGCCGCCCCGGTGGCCGGGCGCGCCCCCGGGCCAACGGCCGTGCGCATCATCCAGACCAACGCCGCGGGCGACGACACCCACCTGATCGACCCGGACACCAATCGCGTCGTCGGCGTGATCAAGGGCATCGAGATACCGCACGGCGTCACCGCCGCGCCGGATGGCAGCCGTCTCTACCTCAGCAACGAGTCGCAGCATACGCTGGACGTCGTCGATGCGCGCACGCTGGCGGTCGTGAAGCGGGTGCCGCTCAGCGGCCGCCCCAACAACGTCGCCATCTCGAAGGATGGCCGCAAGGTCTACGTCGGCATCGCGCAGGCGCCCGGCGCGCTCGACGTCATCGACACCGCCTCGCTCGCCGCGCCGAAGACCGTGCCGGTGAAGGGCGCCATTCACAATGTCTACGTCACGCCCGACGGCCGCTTTGCCGTGGCCGGCTCCATCCCGGAAAGCACCATCTCCGTCGTCGATACGGCGAGTGACACGCTGGTGCGCACGGTCAAGCTGTCTGCCGGGATCCGGCCGATGGCCTTCGACACCAATCCGGACGGCTCGACGAAGAACATCTACGTGCAGCTCTCGAACTTCCACGGCTTCATCGTCGTGGACTTCGCGACGGGGAAGGAGACCGCTCGCATCGAGCATCCCGCGATCGAGGGCGAGCATCCGCACACCGACGGCCTGCAGGGCGCGCCGGCGCACGGCCTGGCGATTTCACCCGACGGCAAGACGCTGTGGTCGACGAGCAAGGTGTTTGGCTATGCCTACGTCCACTCGCTGCCGGACCTGAAGGAGAAGGGACGCGTGTTCGTAGGGCAGCACCCGGAGTGGGTGACGTTCACTCCCGATGGGCGCTTCATCTACGTCGCCGCGGCCGGCGACAACATGGTCTTCGTGATCGACACCGCGACGCTGAAGGAGGTGGCGCGCATCCCAGTGGGACAGGTGCCGAAGCGGAATGCGACCGCGGTGCTGCAGCTGGCACCGCGGTGAGCGGCTTGAGTCTTGGGACTCAGGCTGGCCCAGAGCCTGAAGCCCGGAGCCCAGCTCTAGTCGTTGTGATGAAGTTCGTACTCGCGCTGGGCCCGCGCCATGTCGGAGCCGCGAATCTTGTCGCGCTTGGCGGCGGCCTTCAGCGCCATCGCGTGCGTGCCGGACGAATGCACGGCGGGCAGTGACGTCAGCTTCTCGAGCTCGGTGCTGGCGCAACCGGGGCAGACCAGTTCCGATCCCGGACGCACCAGGAGTTCGAATTCGCGGCCACAGCTCTTGCAGGTGTACTCGAAAATTGGCATCGTCTCGCCCTCCCCTGCATTATAGAGAAGGTTTGCGGTCCCCATCGAGACGTCGCCGATTTCTGTCGAGTTGTGCCGCCGTGCTGGCGATCTCCGCCGTCACTCCGCTGGGTGGCCAGGCGCCGCCCGTCGTGCCGGCGATCTCGACCCCGCCTGCCCTCGCGGCGGTGGCCGCCTCGGCGTCCACGCTGCCACGGCTGCGCAGTCTCCTTGTCAGCCGTCGCGGCGAGCTGGTGCTCGAGCGCTACTTCAAGGGCGCGCGCGCGACGACACCGGCAAACATCAAGTCGGCGTCGAAGAGCGTGATGTCGGCGCTCGTCGGTGCGGCACTGGCGGCGGGGCACCTGAAGGACGTCACCGATCCTGTCGCGCCCTACTTCGCCACGGACTTCGGCCCGGCGCCAGACCCGCGTAAGCGCGACATCACCATCGAGCACCTGCTGACCATGCAGTCGGGGCTGGAGTCGACGAGCGGGCGCAACTACGGCGCGTGGGTGAACAGCGCGAACTGGGTCCGCTACGCGCTGCGTCGACCGCTGATCGCCGACCCGGGCACCGCGATGGAATACAGCACGGGCAACTCGCACCTGCTGTCGGCGGTGCTGACGAAGGCGACGCGCCGCACCACCTGGCAATTCGCGCAGGAAGCGCTGGCGAAGCCCCTGGGCTTCACCCTGCCGCGCTGGCCGCAGGATCCGCAGGGGATTTTTTTCGGCGGCAACGACATGCTGATGACGCCGCGCCAGATGGTGCGGTTCGGCGAGCTGTATCTGAACGACGGGCGGGTGGGGGAGCGGCAGGTGCTGCCGGACGGCTGGGTGACACGGTCGTTCGTGCCCCGCGGCCGCTCGCGCTGGGGCAACGACCGCGAGTATGGATATGGCTGGTGGATCCGGACGCTGGGCGCCGAGACGGCTTATTACGCCTGGGGCTACGGCGGACAGTTCGTCTTCGTCGTCCCTGCCTCGCGCCTCGTCATTGTCATGACCTCCGACCCTAACGTCACCACCGAACGACGGGAACATCTCGACGGGATTTACACGCTGGCTGAGGCGATCGTGGGAGCGGTGGAGCAGGAGTAGGTCTTGGGCCTTGGGGCTTCCTGGCCGTCTGTCCCTACGGCGGCACAGCCGCCGCCTACCGAAGCGCGACAGCGCCGAGGCCCTTCCCTACCTACGGCGGCGCAGCCGCCGCCTGCCGAAGCTCCCGCCGTACGCTATGCTGTCGACCGCAAGCGGGCGTTTCGAGGGAGGAATTCTGATGCTGCAGTATGTGCGTGTGGGACTGGTGGCGGGTGTGGCCGCTGCCGCGGTGGCGGGGACCGGCTACCAGGTGCTGGCTCAGGGTGGCGCGTCGATGCCGCCCGTGAACGAGGCGGCGAATCCGTACCAGACCGTCGAGAACTATTTCAAGCTGCCCGACGGGCGGACGTGGGGCTCTACGAGCGCGGTGGACATCGACAAGGATGGCAAGACCATCTGGGTCGCCGAACGCTGCAGCGCGAACTCGTGCTGGGATGCGGCCAAGGGCGAGATGTCGCCGCTCGACACGGTGCTCAAGTTCGACACCTCCGGCAAGCTGTTGCTGAGCACCGGCAAGGGCCTGATGATCTTCCCCCATGGCATCCACGTGGATCGCGATGGCAACATCTGGGTGACCGACGGTCAGGACAACCTGCCTCGGCGTCGCCCCGGGGCTCCGGCCGACGCGCCGCTGCCGCCGGCTCCGGCAAAGGTGATTGGCCACCAGGTCCACAAGTTCAGCCCGGATGGCAAGCACCTGATGTCGCTCGGCAAGCCTGGTGGCAACCAGCCTGGTCAGCCGGCCGATCCCGGTTCGTTCTATCAGCCGAACGACGTGATCACCTACCCGAATGGTGACATCCTCGTCGCCGAAGGCCACGGCAACGCCGCGCCCTCGCCGGCGCGGCTCATCCGCTTCGACAAGACCGGCAAGTTCCTGCGTGAGTTCGGCAAGCTGGGCACCGGCACCGAAGGCGAGTTCATGCAGCCGCACGGCCTTGCGTTCGATTCGAGAGGGCGCCTGTTCGTGGCGGATCGCTCGAACAACCGCATCCAGATCCTGGATCGCGGAGACCTACAAGACACTCGACACCTGGTATCAGTTCAGCCGCCTCAGCGGGATCTTCATCGACAAGAACGATGTCATCTACGGCGCCGACTCCGAGTCGGGGTCGGTGAACCCGCCGCACGGCGCCTGGCGCCGTGGCATCCGGATCGGATCGGCGAAGGACGGCAAGGTCACCGCCTTCATCCCCGACCCGACCAGCGTGGGCGAGACCTTCCAGATGGTGGACGGCAAGCCGGTGATGAAGAAGGCCGATGGCTCGCCCGGCGCCACGGGCACCCTGGCTGCGGAAGGCGTGACGGTCGACGCCGCCGGTAACATCTACGGCGCCGAAGTCGGGCCAAGGGCGGTCAAGAAGTACGTGAAGAAGTAGCGGGAAGAGAGTTCGAAATTCAAGAGTTCAACGTTTCGACGTGAACCGAGAACGCTGCGAGCGGGGGTTGGTGCTTCGGCACGGCTCCCGCTCGTGGTGTGTACGGAGGAACAGGAATCAGGGTTCAGGGAACAGGGCGAAGGCCGCGCCCGAGCCCTAGCCCCAAGCCCCCTTTGAACTCTTGAACTCTTCGCTATCTGAAGATCAGGCAGGTCGCCGTCGCGTGTGCGTAGAGCGTGCCGTCCGCGCCAACGAGCCGGCCCTCCGCGAGGGCCGTCGTGCGGCCGGCGTGGATCACGGTCCCGATGCCTCGCACGAGCCCGGTGCTGGTCTTGACCGGCTTGAGGAAGTTCAGTTTCAGTTCGAGCGTGGTGTACGCGACGCGTGCGGGCAGCGTGGTGTGCACGGCGCAACCCATCGCCGAGTCCAGCACCGTGGCCGCGAAGCCACCGTGAACCATGCCGATGGGGTTGTAGTGGTACTCCTCGGGTGTGCCTTCGAAGACCGCGTAGCCCTCCGACGCCTCCACCATCCGGAAGTTCATCAGCCGCGCGATGGGCGACTGCGGCAACTCGCCGGCGATCACGCGCCGCATGCGCTCCAGGCCCGAGAGCTCGGCGATGGCGCTCGCCATCTCCAGCGGGTCGTCCCATTCGAAGGTGCGTGTCCGATGGCTCATCGCCGTGCCCGTTCGGCTCAGCGCGCGTCGGCGCGGGGTGCTTCCGGCGACAAGCCTTCCCACCGGCGGACCACGCCGGACATCCACCACAGGAACAGCGCCATGACGATGCCGGCCATCGCCCATCGCATCAGCGTCGCCGCGCCCGCGGCATCCAGGACGGGCAGGGGGAAGCGCGCCAGGTTGGCCCAGCGGTCCGTCATCCAGTGCCACGCCGTGTGCGCGACCACTGCCGACAGGAGGATCACGCCCAGCCGCTCCGGCACGACCTTCGTGAACAGGAAGCCGAGGGCGGGGATCAGCACGATCAGCACCAGCAGCTGACCGAACTCCACGCCGACGTTGAACGCCAGCAGCGACGACAGCAGGTGCGAACCCGCGAACTGCAGGCGCTCGCGCAGCAGGAAGGAGAAGCCGAAGCCGTGCACCAGGCCGAACGCGAAGGTCATCACCCAGCGGCGTTCGATGTGCGCGCCGACGATGTTCTCGATCGCCATGTAGAAGATGGACGCGGCAATCAGCGTCTCGACCAGCGGCGGGAACCACAGCGCGTCGGGGGCCACGTTATAGGCCGAGGCGATCAGCGTGATCGAGTGCGCCACCGTGAAGGCGGTGACCACCACCAGCAGCGCCCGCATCCGCCGGAACGGGATCACCAGGCACAGCAGGAACAGCAGGTGATCGGTGCCGTCCAGGATGTGCCAGAACCCTTCCTTGATGAACAGCCACGCCGCCTGGTGCCAGCGCGGATCCAGTTCGACGACGCCGACGTCGGCGTGGACGTCGAAGACGCGCTCGGGGGCGGTCGGCGAGAGGAAGCGAAGGCCGACGTTCACCTGCAGGCCGAGCCGGGTGAAGCCCGGGTGGATGGCGAACTGCGATCGATCCGAGGTGATGGGGTATTCGAACAGGACATCGAGCACGCCCTGTTCCCAGAAGAGGTTGGTGTCGTCCGGCAGCGGCGGACCGAGGATGTTGGCCACCGCCTGGTCGTAACTGGCAAAGGCCCGGTTCGACGGCAGCTCGGCGCGCACCGCCCGGACCGTGGGTTTCGGCAGAGCCTGGCCGTTTTCGTAGAGCTTCACGAAATCGGAAATCCACAGGGTGGCGGCGTCGCGCAGCGCGGGCTCGGCGCCCGAGATCTGCAGATAGCCCTCGCCGAAGATTGGGACCGAGATGTCGCGCAGTGAGGCCATCGGAGCGCGCACCAGAAACCGCAGGGTCTGGCCCTCCGGCTTGAGGAACGCCAGCACCGTGACCTGATTGGGGACTTCGTGAGCCGACGAGCCGGCTTGCAGGCTCAGGAGCAGGACAACAAGGATGAGACTCCGCGCGCGCATGGACAGCGTCGCAGGTTACCACGACCCCCGCGGCCGGCGTCGTCCTGGCCCTTGGCGACACACGTCGACCTGAATCCCGTGTATACTCTGCCAGCTTCTGAGGGGAGGCGTAGATGGCCCGAGTGTTGCGAACGAAGAAATTTGTGGGAATGACCCTGGTGGCCCTGCTGGTAGGGCTCGGTATTGGCCAGGCGATGCTGGACCGGACCTCGGCACAGGCCAAGCAGGCTCCGAAGTTCGAAGTGGATCCGTTCTGGCCCAAGCCGATGCCCAACAACTGGGTGCTGGGGCAGACAATCGGTCTGACGGTAGACGACCGCGACCACGTGTGGCTCATCCACCGTGGTAACGACCCCGGCACGGCCGGTCTCGACCGCACCGAGCTGGCCCTGCCGGCGCCCGGTTCGCCGCGCGTCAGCGAGTGTTGCGAGGCCGCGCCGCCGGTGCTCGAATTCGACGCGGAAGGAAACCTCGTCGGCAACTGGGGCGGGCCCGTCAAGGACGGTGCCTACACCTGGCCCGAGTCGAACCACGGCATCGTCGTCGACCACAAGGGGTTCGTGTGGATTGGCGGCAACGGCGGCAACGACTCGCACATCCTGAAGTTCACGCGCGAAGGCAAGTTCGTCGCCCAGTACGGCAAGGCTGGCGCGCGCAAGGATCCCAAGTCGCCCGCCGACAAGCCGGTCTTTGCCGCCAACAGCAATGACATGGACAACTTCGGCCGCGTGGCCAAGATGTTCATCGACCCCAAGGCCAATGAAGCCTATGTCGCCGATGGCTACCTGAACCACCGCGTCGCGGTCATCGACCTCGACAGCGGCAAGATCAAGCGCATGTGGGGCGCCTACGGAAAGCCGCCAACCGACGAACCGCTCGGCCGCTACAACCCGAACGATCCGCCGGCGCAGCAGTTCCGCAACCCGGTGCACTGCGCCGAGATGTCGGTCGACGGCCTGGTCTACGTGTGTGACCGCCCGAACGATCGCGTGCAGGTCTTCACGAAGGAAGGCAAGTTCGTCACCGAGCACTTCATCCACAAGAACACCCTGTCGGATGGCTCAGTGTGGGACATCGCCTTCTCGAAGGATCCGCAGCAGCAGTTCATCTACATGGCTGATGGTGCCAACGAGCACGTGCGCATCTTCGACCGCAAGTCGATGACCGAGCTGACGCACTTCGGCTACGGCGGCCGTCAGCCCGGGATGTTCCTGGGCGTGCACAGCATCGCCACCGACTCGAAGGGCAACATCTACACGACGGAAACCTACACCGGCAAGCGCCTGCAGAAGTTCGTGAACAAGGGCATGGGCCCTGCCACGATGCCGGCGAAGATGTCGATGCCCTGGCCGGCGAAGACCGGGAACTGAGAACCGGTAGCCGGGATCCGGTTTCCGGCAGGAGCCGCACAAATGGAACGGGCGCGATCCCCTTGGGGGTCGCGCCCGTTTTGTTGTAGCCGAGAGCCTCGGCGTCGTGCCGCGCCTGCCGACGCGCAGAAATCAGCGCTTCGTGGCGATCACTTCCAGATAATCGGAGGCCACCTGCGCGGTGCCGTCGGTGGCGCGGTTGAGGCGCGTGAAGACCTCGCCCAGGTCGTGGCGCAGAGCCGGGTAGCCGGCTTCTCCGACCGCCTCGCGCGCGCGGACGGCCGGCCCGAAGAACTGAAAGAACGTGTCCAGCATGTGGTCGACGGAGCGGTAGTACTGGAAGAACGTGCGGCGGGTGAGGGTGAAGGTGGCGGCGCCGCCGGAGATCTCGCGTAGCCCTTCCTCGGCGCCCCACCGGACAACCGGCTTCGCGCCGGGCGGCGGAGGCACGTGCTTGCTCATGGCGCGGAACGTTTCCCCGCCCATGCCTTCCGGCGTCCATGTCGCCAGCGCGATGCGGCCGCCCGGCCGGGTCACGCGCAGCAGTTCGGCCATCGCGAGTTCCTGATCCGGCGCGAAGATCACGCCGAACACCGACAGCACGACATCGAATGCACCGTCCTCGAACGGCAGCGACTGCGCGTCGCCGACCCGGAAGTCCACCGCGCTGCCCTCGGCCTCGGCTCGCTTCCGCGCACGCTCGATGAGCGCCGGGACATAGTCGAGGCCCACGACCTCGGCGTGCCGATGCGCGGCCGCCAGCGCCGCATTTCCGCTGCCGCAGGCCACATCCAGCACGCGCTGGCCCGGCCTGACGTCCACGGCGCTCACCAGCGCCTGACTGGCCTCGGTGATGCCCAGCGCGACGCGGTTGAAGTCGCCCGCCGCCCAGGTCTGCTGCATCCGCGCGGTGAGTTCAGCGTTGTTCATGGCCGGAGTGTACGCCGAAGCCCCCCCGAATCCCTGATCCCTGATTCCTCTCCCATTACCCCCTACTGAATCTTGACCGCCCATCCCGCGCCGATCTTCAGCGCGGGGACGTTGCCGCCGCCAATGCGGAACTCGGTGAAGAACCCGGAGTCGTGCGCGAAGCCGAAGATGTAGCTGCCGCCGGCGCTCACTTCGGTGCCGGTGTCGTAGAAATCATTCGAGTAGCGGGTCAGCGAGATGGCTGGGCCGCCGCCGGTCACGAACTTCCAGGGTCCCTGGCCCAGGGGCAGGCGGTAGATGAAGTCGAAGTTGATGACGCCGACCCGCAGGTCGGAACCGAACCCGCCATCGATGCCCGGGCGCACCCGGAAGTTGCCGCCGATGTCCGGCGACTCCCAGAACACGCCGACATAGGCTTGCTCGGGATCGATTGAGGCCCCTCCGGTGAACCCGATCGAGGACTGCGCCCGGACCGGCGAGGACACCCCCGCCAGCAAGACCGCCATCAGAAGAGCCGTCCGAGCCCATATCCGTCCACTGCCGAGGACCATCCACACCTCTCGTGTACGCTCGTTATCAAGAAACGTTCCAGCGTGGCCACACCGACACATCCCCAGGCGTTCGATTACCCGTTCGTGCGAGCCTTCGCGGCAGGGCGCTTCTCAGCCGTCGCAGGCTATCAGATCATCTCGGTCGCCGTCGGCTGGCAGCTCTACGAGCGCACCGGTCAGGCGTGGGCGTTGGGGCTGGTCGGGCTCTTCGAAGTGGCGCCGGTCCTGCTGCTGATGGTCGCGGCGGGCAGCGCCGCCGATCGGTTTCCGCGCCGCCTGGTCGGGATGCTGGCGCACAGCGTCCTCGCCCTGGCCGCGGCGGGTCTGGCCCTGGTCACGTGGGCGCACGGTCCGGTGCCGCTCGTCTACGGGCTGGTCGTGATGGTGGGCATCGGCCGCGCCTTCGGCGCCCCGGCGGTGAACACCATCCTGCCGCAGCTGCTGCCGGCCACCGTGTTCGCCAGCGTGAACGCGTGGGTCGCCTCCTCGGTGCAGCTGGCCGCCATCCTCGGGCCCGCGGCGGGTGGCGCGATCATCGCCGTCACCGGCAGCAGCACCGCGGCGTTCGTGGTCGCGGCCCTGGCAGAGGCCGTGTTCGTCATCCTGTTGCTGACGCGCGTGCCGAAGGCGCCGGCCTCCGGCGCCAGCGCCGCGCGCGGGGGCGTGCTCGCCGGGCTGTCGTTCGTGTCGCGCAGCCCGGTGTTCCTGGCGGCAATCACGCTGGATTTGTTCGCTGTCCTGTTCGGCGGCGCGGTCGCCCTGCTGCCCATCTTCGCCAGGGACATCCTGCAGGTCGGGCCAGCTGGCCTGGGCTGGCTGCGCGCGGCCCCGGCCGCCGGCGCGCTGGTGATGGCGCTCGTCACCACGCGGCTTCCGCCGTGGGAGCGGCCCGGACGAGTCCTGCTGGTCGCGGTCGCCGGGTTCGGCGTCGCCATGGTGGGGTTTGGCCTGTCGCGGCACGTCGGCCTCTCGCTGGCCTGCCTGTTCCTCACCGGCGTGTGTGACAACGTCAGTGTCGTCATCCGCCTGACGCTGGAGCAGATGATCACGCCCGACCGCCTGCGCGGGCGGGTTTCCGCGGTGAAGCACCTGTTCGTCAGCATGTCGAACGAGATCGGCGCCTTCGAGAGCGGCGCCACCGCCGCCCTGTTCGGTCCCATCGCCTCGGTGGTCGGGGGCGGCCTGCTGACGATTGGCGTCGTCGGCCTCGTGATCTGGGCATGGCCGGTGCTGGCCCGCCTCGGCCCCCTTCACACGCTGCGCCCGATGGCACACAATCAGGAGTCGTGAGCATTGCCCGCAACCTCCTCCTGAAGGCGTCCGACAGCATCTGGCTCCGCGAGCACGGCACCAGGGCGCCGTTCGTACGGCGGGCGGTCGCGCGGTTCATGCCGGGCGAAAACTTCGACGACATGCTCGGCGCCGCCCGCGCGATGACCGAGCTCGGCGTGGCCGGCGTCTTCACGCGCCTCGGCGAGAACGTGAAGGATCGCGGCGAGGCCGACGAAGTGGCCGCGCATTACATCGACGGCATCGCCCGCGTCCGCGCGCTCGGCCTGGCGTGCGAGCCCTCCATCAAGCTGACGCAGCTCGGCCTCGACATCGATCGCGAATTCGCCTACGCCCACGCCTTGCGCCTGGCGCGGGCCGCGCACGACGCCGGCAGCTACTTCTGGGTGGACATGGAGCAGTCCTCGTACGTCGACGTCACGCTCGACATCGTCCGCCGCCTGCGCGAGGAGGTGTCGGAGGTGGGCGTGTGCCTGCAGGCGTATCTGATGCGGACGAGCGAGGACCTGAAGGACATCACCAAGCGCGGCATCGGCGTGCGCCTGGTGAAGGGCGCCTACAAGGAGCCGACCAACGTGGCCTACCCGGTGAAGGCCGACGTCGACGAGAACTACTACGCCCTGGCGCAGTCGATGCTGGGCACCGAGTCGCGCGCGGCGGGTTCGCGCGCCGTGTTCGGCACGCACGACGTCGCGCTCATCGCCCGGATCCGCAAGTATGCGGCGGGCGCCGGCATCCCGGCGTCGCAGTACGAGTTCCACATGCTCTACGGCATCCAGCGCGCCGAACAGCTTCGCCTGGCGCGCGAAGGCGCGGCGGTCCGCGTCCTCATCGCCTATGGTTCGTACTGGTTCCCCTGGTACATGCGGCGCCTGGCCGAACGGCCGGCGAACGTGTGGTTCGTGGTGAAGAGCCTCTTCGCCTAGGCGCCGCGGCGGATCTTCGCGATCTTCGAGTCGCGCTCATCCTGGATCCGCTGCAGATCGCGGCGATGGTTGGCCTCGAGCGTGGCGCGCGCCTCCGGCTCCCAGGTCCCCGCCAGCGACGACGTGAACATGATGTCCTCCTGCGCGAGCTTGGCTTGCGCCGCCTGCCGCACCTCGGCAATCCGCGCTTTCTGCTCGTCGGTCAGGGGCTGTGCGGTCTCACCGCTGTCCGCGTCCTTCTGGCGCAGGCGCGCCATGGCGAGTTCAAGGGCGGATTTCGGCGCGTCGTCGTGGTCTTCCATTCCGCTGATCATATGATCGGAGCGTGGATGAAGGTGAAGTCTTCGGACTGATTGGCGAAGAGGGATTCCGCCGGCTCGTGAGCGCGTTCTATGCCCAGGTGCCTGGCGACGAGCTGCTGGGGCCGATGTATCCCGAGGACGACATGGCGGGCGCGGAGGAGCGGCTGCGCGATTTCCTGATCGGCCGCTTCGGCGGTCCGCCCACCTACATGGAGAAGCGCGGGCACCCGCGCCTGCGCATGCGGCATGCGCCGTTCCGGCTGGACGAAGCGGCGCGCAACCGCTGGGTGCAGCTGATGGACCGCGCGCTGGACGAGGCCGCGCTCCCTGCCGAGGTCGAGCAGGTGCTGCGGCCGTTCTTCCACGGCACGGCCACGTTCCTGCGCAATGCGTGAAGACGCGGTAAGCTGAGCCATGCGAGACGTCACTGTTCGACCGCTGGCCGACACCGGCCTGGCGATGCACATCGAGGTCGGGCCGCACGTGCTGCGGAGCGACGAGCCGGTTGAAGCTGGCGGCGGTGATACGGGAGCCGACCCGCAGGAGCTGCTGCTGGCGGCGCTCGGCGCCTGCACGTCGATCACGCTTCGCATGTACGCCACCCGCAAGGGCTGGCCGCTGCGCGAGGCGCGCCTCAGCCTGACGGCGTCCACAGTGGACGGCGTCTACGTAATTCGGCGTCAGTTGACGCTCGAGGGCGACCTCGACGACGACCAGCTCGCGCGGCTCGAGGACATCGCGAATCGCTGCCCCGTGCACCGCGCCATCACCGGTGAAGTCCGGGTGATCGACATGGATGGAGGTCTCGCATGAAGGATGTCGTCAAGCACTACACCAACGGCGAGGTGACGGTCATCTGGAAGCCCGCGCTCTGCATCCACTCGGCAATCTGCGTCGGCGGCCTGCCGCAGGTGTTCCATCCGAAGGAGCTGCCGTGGATCACGCTCGAGCACGCCGCGACCGACGAGATCACGCGGCAGGTGGATCGATGTCCCTCGGGCGCGTTGTCGTGGGAGAAGGCTCAGGGCTGAGCGGTGCCTGCCAGCCGTAACTGGACCTGTGCGTCCAGTTCCTCGGCGCGGGCGGCAGCGAATGCCCCGGCGTGCAGCCAGCGGACGACGCCAGCACGGTCCACCAGCACGATGTAGGCGAGCGCGTCATCCTTCACCGACAAGCGCGTCTTCCACGCGCCGACGCCACCGAACACCACCACGGCGTTGCCGTGATACTGCGGCGGCGTCTCCTTCTTCATGCCGCCAGTGATGAACGGCTTGGCGAGGCGTCCGAAGCCGCCGATCATCGGCACCTGGAACCACGTCACTTGCGCCTCGGCGCCCCACCGGCCACGCACGTGTTCGCTCCAGGCCTCGACCGGCGTCCGCGATCCATACGAGAACCCGAACAGGTAGACGGCGACCTTGCCCTTTGCGGCATCAGGCAGCGTCACGCTATGTCCCGCGAGGTCTGTCCCCTTGAACATCGGCAGGGGATCCCCCGGCACCAGCGGCGCCTGGGCGGCCCCGACCCCCGCCGCCAGGGCAAGGGCCATGGCCAGCGCCCCGGCGTGCCGAGCGCTCTGCGTCCGGTTCAGGGTCACCGTGTCACCACCATGGTCTGATCCTGCCACAGTAAAGCTCGTCAGTATCGATTGGCGTGTTTACTTCCACTCATCAATGCGGCTATGGTGAGCCGTTCTCGGACAGGTCGGTCACAGTCGGGAGGCCTCATGCAGGTGATTCCGGTGACAGCCGTCCACCGTGGCTTCGGGCAAACGGCCCGTCGCGATAGGTGGTGGGCGGCTCCGCTTGCGGTGTTCGTCGGTCTGTCGGCGTTCGTCGTCTACGCTACCTGGGCAGCATTTCAGGGCGAGCACTACACCTACGGCCCGTACCTGTCGCCCTTCTACTCGCCGGAACTGTTCGGCAACTCGCCGCACGCCTGGTTCGGGCCCAGGCCGGGGTGGTGGCCCGCGGCGCTGCCCTTCTCGCCGGCGCTGCTCATCCTGCCGTTTCCCGGTCTGTTCCGCTTCACCTGCTATTACTACCGGGGCGCCTACTACAAGTCGTTCTGGGCCGACCCGCCCTCGTGCGCGGTTGGTGAGCCGCGCACGCGCTATCGCGGCGAGCATTCGTTTCCGTTGATCCTGCAGAACGCCCACCGGTTCTTCATGTGGGTGGCGATCGTGTTCATCGCGTTCCTCGCCTACGACGTCTGGCTGGCGCTGTGGTTCCGGGATCCGGTCACCGGGACGCGTGAGTTCGGCATCGGGATCGGCACGATCATCCTCGGCGCCAACGTCGTCTTGCTCGCCAGTTACACGTGGGGCTGCCACGTCCTCCGCCACGTCGTCGGCGGTCGCCTCGATGAGGTCTCGAAGTCACCGGTCTGCGACATGGCCTACGCCTGTGTGTCCGGCCTCAACAGCCGTCATCAACTGTTCGCGTGGTGCAGCCTCTTTTCGGTGATGCTGTCGGACCTGTATGTCCGCCTCTGTTCGATGGGCGTCATCACCGACCTGAGGATTCTCTGATGCCGTCGGCGCACACCTACTCGTATGACGTCTTGATTGTCGGCGCCGGAGGCGCGGGGCTGCGAGCGGCGATTGAAGCCGCGAAATCCGGGGTGTCGGTCGGGCTCATCTGCAAGTCGCTGCTCGGCAAGGCGCACACCGTGATGGCTGAAGGCGGGATGGCCGCGGCGCTGGCCAACGTCGACGACCGCGACAGCTGGAAGGTGCACTTCGCCGACACCATGCGCGGCGGCCAGTACGTGAACAACTGGCGGATGGCCGAGCTCCACGCCCGCGAAGCGCCCGAGCGCGTGCGCGAGCTCGAGGCCTACGGCGCGGTGTTCGATCGCACCCCTGACGGACGCATCCTGCAGCGGAACTTCGGCGGCCATCGCTATCCGCGGCTGGCGCACGTCGGGGATCGCACGGGTCTGGAGCTCATCAGGACCCTGCAGGATCACACGATTCACCTGGGGGTGACGGTGCACATGGAACACACCGTCATCGAGCTGCTGCTCGACGATGGCCGGGCGGCGGGGGTGGTGGCCTACGACCGCGAGCGCGGCCGGTTTCACCTGTTCTCCGCCAAGTCCGTCGTGCTGGCCACCGGCGGCGTCGGTCGCGCTTATCAGATCACCAGCAACAGCTGGGAGGGCACCGGCGACGGGCACGCGCTGGCCTACCGCGCGGGCGCCGAGCTGATCGACATGGAGTTCATCCAGTTCCACCCCACGGGGATGGTGTGGCCACCGAGCGTGAAGGGCATTCTCGTCACCGAGGGCGTGCGCGGTGAAGGCGGCATCCTGAAGAACAGCGAAGGCCGCCGCTTCATGTTCGATGACATCCCGGACAACTACAAGCCGCAGACCGCCTCGGATCCTGACGAGGGCTGGCGCTACACCCAGGGCGACAAGGCGGCGCGCCGGCCGCCGGAGCTCCTCACTCGCGACCACGTGGCCCGCTGCATCAACCGCGAGGTGAAGGCGGGCCGGGGCAGCCCGCACGGCGGCGTCTTCCTCGACATCGCGTGGATTGCCGAGAAGCGCGCCGATGCGGTGGAGCACATCAAGCGCAAGCTGCCGAGCATGTATCACCAGTTCAAGGAGCTGGCCGACCTCGACATCACCAGGGAGCCCATGGAAGTGGGCCCCACCACGCACTACGTCATGGGCGGCATTCGCGTGGATGCCGACACGCAGGAATCGTCGATCCCGGGGCTGTTCGCCGCCGGCGAGTGCGCCGCGGGCATCAACGGCGCCAACCGTCTCGGCGGCAACTCGCTCTCCGATCTCATCGTGTTCGGCAAGCGGGCAGGTGAGTACGCCGCCGCGGCCGCGCGAGATCGGCCCGCCGCGCGTCTGGACGAGCAGGCCGCCGAACGCGCGATGCGCGCGTCCGTGGAGCCCTTCGATCGCGGCGGGGCGGGAGAGAACCCCTACGCCGTGCAGGCCGACCTCCAGCAGACGATGCAGGCGTTGGTCGGCATCGTCCGGACCGAGAACGAGATGGTGGAGGCGCTGCAGAAGCTGGAGGCGCTGCGGGAGCGGGCCAGCCGCGCCGGCGTCGCCGGCCATCGCGAGTTCAACGCCGGGTGGCACACCTGCCTCGACCTCCGCAACCTGCTCGACGTCTCGGAGGCGATCACGCGATCGGCCATCGAACGGCGGGAGAGCCGCGGCGGCCACTTCCGCGAGGACTATCCCGACAAGCAGGCGGAGTACGGCACGTTCAACATCGCCACCCGGCGGCTTTCCGACGGCTCGATGGACGTGGCCCGGATGCCGCTGCCGCCGCTGCCGCCGGAGCTGGCGCAGATCGTCGAGGAGCAGAAGCAGTGACGCACGCCACCTTCCGCATCTGGCGCAGCAATCCCGGCGAGGCCGGCGCCTTCGAGGATTTCCGCACCGAGGTCTCCGAGGGCATGGTCGTCCTCGACGCGGTGCACAAGATCCAGGCCGAGCAGGCGCCGGACCTGGCCTGCCGCTGGAACTGCAAGGCCGGCAAGTGCGGATCGTGCTCGGCCGAGATCAACGGCCGCCCGCGCCTGATGTGCATGAGCCGCCTGAACACACTCGACCTCACCGAACCCGTGACCGTGGAGCCGATGCGGGCCTTCCCGCTGATCAAGGATCTCGTCACCGACGTGTCGTGGAACTTCGGTGTCAAGAAGGGGGTGCAGCGGTTCCGGCCCCGGCCCGCCGATCACGCCGACGGCAGCTGGCGGATGTCGCAGCGCGACATCGATCGGGTGCAGGAGTTCCGCAAGTGCATCGAGTGCTTTCTCTGCCAGGACGTCTGCCACGTGCTGCGTGATCACGACAAGCACGACGAGTTCATCGGGCCGCGGTTCTTCGTCTACTCCGCGGCGCTCGAGATGCACCCGCTCGACACCGCCGAGCGCCTGGGCGATCTCAAGAATCACCAGGGCATCGGCTACTGCAACATCACCAAGTGCTGTACGCAAGGTGTGCCCGGAGCACATCCACATCACCGACAACGCCATCATCCCGCTCAAGGAGCGTGTGGTCGATCGGTTCTACGATCCGGTCACGCGGTTGCTCAGATTGATCACCGGTTGAATCAGCCCGCGAGCCGCGGGCAGCGCGAGGTGCTGCCATGTTTCAGTTGAAGCCCCTGTCGCCGTCGGCCATTCCCGCCGCGCTCGCCAAGGCCGAGCGCTACCGGCTGTTGAACGAACCCGAGCAGGCGGAGAGCATCTGCGAGGACATCCTGGCGGCGCAGCCCGACAATCGCCAGGCGTTGATCGTGCTGCTGCTGGCGCTGACCGATCGGTTTCCCCATCACGACGGACGGCTGGTGTCGCGCGCGCAGGTCGTGGTGGCGCGGCTCGACACCGAGTACGACCGCGCCTACTATGGCGGGCTGGTGGCCGAGCGCCGCGCCCGCGCGCTGCTCGGCCCGGCCGGCGGGCCCTCGCTCACGGTCGGCCGCTGGCTGACCGAGGCCATGAGCTGGTACGAGCGCGCCGACAGCCTGCGGCCTCCCGACAACGACGATGCGCGCCTGCGCTGGAACGCCTGTGCCCGGCTGTTCAACCACAACCCGGGACTGCTGGTCACCGACGACGAACGCACGATGCCCGCCATGCTCGAATAGAATCGGCCCATGCACCAGCGCCTCGCCGCAGCCCTTGCCGTCATCCTGCTGTGTTCCTGGTCGGCCGGTGTTCTCGGGCGTCAAGGGCCACCGCCGCCGGTCGCAGGCGCGGCGCAGAAGCCGTCCGCGGCCGTCGACGATGCGGCCTTGGTGGCGGCCGGGGAGCGGACCGGCGAGTGGATCACCCACGGCCGGACCCAGAGCGAGCAGCGCTTCAGCCCCCTGACCAAGGTCACCGATCAGAACGTCGGCCAGTTGAAGGTGGCCTGGACCTTCGACACCGGCACCGACCGCGTGCTCGAGGCGACGCCGCTGGTCGTTGACGGCGTGATGTACACCACCGCGTCGTGGGGCATCGTCTTCGCGCTCGACGCCAGGACCGGCCGCGAGTTGTGGAAGTGGGATCCCAGGGTGGACCCGAAGTACGAGCGCTTCGCCTGCTGCGACGTGGTGAACCGCGGCGTGGCGTTCTACAAGGGGCGCGTGTATGCCGCGGCGTTCGACGGCCGCCTCACCGCGCTCGACGCCAGGACCGGCGCGGTGGTGTGGTCGGTGACCACGGTCGATCAGACCAAGGCCTATACGGTGACGGCGGCTCCGCGTGTGGTGAAGGGCAGGATCATCATCGGTAACGGCGGCGCCGAGTACGGCATCCGTGGCTACATCTCGGCCTACGACGCCGAGACCGGGGCCTTGTCGTGGCGCTTCTACACCGTGCCCGGTGACCCTTCCAAGCCGCAGGAGAACCCGGCCCTCGACAAGGCGCTGCCGACGTGGGGCGGCGACAAGTGGTGGGAGTACGGCGGCGGCGGCACGGCGTGGGACTCGGTGGCCTTCGATCCGGCGCTGAACCTGCTCTACGTCGGCACCGGCAACGGCGGTCCGTGGAACCGCGAGATCCGCAGCCCCGGCGGCGGCGACAACCTCTACCTGTCGTGCATCCTCGCCCTGAACCCGGACACCGGCAATCTGGTGTGGTACTACCAGACCACGCCGGGCGATTCGTGGGACTACAACGCCACCCAGCATATGGTGCTGGCCGACCTGTCGATCGGCGGCCGCGTGCGGCAGGTGCTGATGCAGGCGCCCAAGAACGGCTTCTTCTACGTGCTCGACCGCAAGACCGGCGAGCTGCTCTCGGCCGAGAAGTACGTCGAGGTGACGTGGGCGACGCGCGTCGACATCCCCTCGGGCCGTCCGCAGGAGCGCGAGGGCGCCGACTATCGCCGCGCGCCGTTCCTGGCGCGGCCGGCGCCGCTCGGCGGCCACAACTGGCAGCCGATGGCCTACAGCCCGCTCACCGGTCTCGTCTACATTCCGGCGCAGGACAATCAGCGCGAGTTCTCGCAGCCGACGAACTTCCAGTTCAGGCCCAATCAGATCAACCTCGGGGCGGGCAGCGACGGCATCGACCATGCCGGCGCGTCGAGCGCACCCGTCTACGCCGGACGGCTGCTGGCGTGGGACCCGGTGGCGCAGAAGGTCCGTTGGAAGGTGGAATACCCCGCCTACTGGAACGGCGGCACCCTGGCCACCGCGGGCAACCTGGTGTTCCAGGGCACGGCCGCGGGCGAGGTGGTGGCCTATCGGGCCGCGAACGGCGACCAGTTGTGGTCCGCGTATGTCGGGACCGGCGTGCTGGCGCCGCCCATCACCTACGAGATCGACGGCCAGCAGTACGTGAGCGTCATGGCCGGCTGGGGCGGCG
Organism: uncultured Acidobacteriota bacterium; assembly: GCA_963721715.1. Taxonomy (GTDB): domain Bacteria; phylum Acidobacteriota; class Vicinamibacteria; order Vicinamibacterales; family UBA2999; genus VFZN01. The sequence goes on from CAVRKI010000003.1 coordinate 490,433, forward strand.
CATTCGTGCCGCGCTATCGGAGCGGCGGCCGGCTGTATACCTTCAGCCTGAACGGCGCCACGCCGGTCGCGACCCGTCCGACTCCCGAGGCCGTCACGGCCATCCCGTTCGAGGCCAGCGCGCCGGCGATCGCCAGGGGCCGCACGCTGTTCCAGAACCAGTGCGCACGGTGTCACAACCCCGGCACCTCCGCGCCGGACCTGCGACGGTCAGCGGCGGGCACCTACGAGGCCCTGCCCGGCATCCTGCTGAAGGGGGCGCTGGCCGGACGGGGCATGCCGCCCTTCCGGCTGCAGGACGCCGAAGTGGCCGATCTCCGGCAGTTCCTGCTTGACGAACGCCGCAGGCTGGCCGCGGAGCGCTGAGCTGCCGCCGCCGCGCCACCATGGTCGGGTGGCTTCAGGAATGACAAAGGATTACAATGCCCGGAAAGCCGGCTATCGTATCCTTTTGAGACAACGACAGAGGGGAAGCTCCGGGTGGGGCGTTCTCCACTGAGCCGCAGCGTCCCACCCGATTTTTTTGGTTCCCAACGGCACTCGTAAAAGGGGAGAACAAGACTCCATGTTCGAGAACGAAATCGGAAAGAGCCTCGACCGTCGCAGCTTCCTTCGTGGGTCGGCCCTCTTCGCGGGCGCTCTTGGTCTGGCAGTCGCTCCGGCTCTGGCGCAGCAGGCGCCCGCACCGGAAAAGAAGGAAGAGCCCAAGGATCCCTTTGCCGAGGGTGGCAAGGATGGCGAGAAGAAGCTCATCGACAAGGAAGGCCGTGAGTACCGCATCTGCCCGCAGTGCGGCTACAACATGTACAAGCAGGGTCGCATGTGGGTGTGCGACAACTGCGGCTACTCCTACGTCGAATAGCCTCGCCTGACCGCTTCTGGCGCCCGGTTCCCAGGTGGGACCGGGCGTTTCGTTTGTACGGCCACGGTCCCCCGGGAGCGCCCCATGTCGCTGCGAAATCGGACCCTCTTCATCACCGGCGCCAGCCGGGGCATTGGCAAGGCCATCGCCCTCCGCGCCGCGGCGGACGGCGCCCGCATCGTCATTGCCGCCAAGACCACCACGCCACACCCGAAGCTGCCAGGCACCATCTACACCGCGGCGCAGGAGATCGAAGACGCCGGCGGTGAGGCGCTGCCACTGGCGGTGGACGTGCGGGACGAGGCCCAGGTGGATGCCGCGGTGGCGGCCGCGGTGGCGCGCTTCGGCGGCATCGACATCCTGGTGAACAACGCCTCGGCGATCAGCCTCACCGGCACGGAGCAGACCCCGATGAAGCGCTTCGACCTGATGCACCAGGTGAATGCCCGGGCCTCGTTCCTGTGCGCGCAGAAGGTGCTGCCGCACCTGCGCCAGTCGCCCAACCCGCACATCCTGAACCTCGCGCCGCCGCTGTCGTCGACGCTGACGCCGCGATGGTTCGGCGCGCACCTCGCCTACACGATGGCGAAGTACGGGATGTCGCTGTGCGTGCTGGGGATGGCGGAGGAGTTCCGGGCGGAGGGCATTGCGGTGAACGCGCTGTGGCCGCGCACCGCGATCGACACGGACGCCATCGGCTTCATCATGAGCGACGACGCCCGCCGCCGGGCGCGGCTGCCGGCCATCGTCGCCCACGCCGCCTGGTGCGTGCTGACCCGCCCCTCGCGATCGCTGACGGGGCAGTTCCTGATCGACGAGGACGTGCTCAAGGAAAACGGGGTGACGGACTTTTCACAGTACCGCCACCCCGGCGTGTCAGAGGACGAGCTGATCGGGGACTTCTTCGTCTAAGAACTGGGATCCGGTGTCCGGTCTCCGGTGATCACTCCCGGATCTAGAAGGCTCCTGCCGCCGTCCAGCGGCCGTACTCGTTGAAGAACGGTCGGAAGTCTACGCTCTCGCGGCCGAAGGTGCAGTGGCCGCCGAGCGTGTCGAACAGGTAGACGTTCGGCGAGCCTTCCGGCGCGTCGCTGCCCCAGTGGTAGGCGATCTCGTCGCCGGCGATCTGCGCGAACGACCGGGTGGGCTTGGCGTTGTAGCCGAACCGCTGGTCGAACTGCCGCAGGCGCGCGACCACGTGGTCGATATAGCGATTGCGCTGGGTCTTGCGGGCTTCGATGTCGCTGTCCGGATAGCCGGGCCTCGAGGGGCACGACACGCTGCCGTTCATCCATCCCTGGGCCGCGGCCTCCTGGCCGGCCGCAATCACCAGATCGCGCACGAAGAACCAGGGGAGCTTGCCCGAGACCGCGTTCGGGGTGCGGACGGCGGCGGCGTTGTTCGGCGCGTTGACGACGATCTCGTTCGAGTAGGGGCTGGTGCCGCAGGCGGAGGTGGCGAACACCTGCACGAAGTAGGTGCCGGTCGGCACGGCGCCGACGTTGACGTACGCGGTGTTGGCGCCAATCGAGGCAATCACCGGTCCACCCGACGAGTAGCGGGCATGGACGACGTAGCCGTTCGGCTGGCCGCCGTTGCCCGGGTTCCATGCCAGGAATACCGTGGTGCCGCGGGTGATGGCGGTGAAGTCCGTCGGCGCGCCGGGCACCTGGCATCCGCCGGTCACCGGCACGACGACTTCGTTCGAGGCGCTGCTCTCAACCGCGCCGTTCATGCCCTTCACCCGCACGTAGTAGTTGCCGTTGCCCACGCCGCCGGTGCCGAAGATCGACAGCAGCTGCGGCAGCCGGTTGGGATCGAGGGTCTGCTGGGTGCTGTCCCAGGTGAAGAAGGTGGTGCCGGGCGATCCGCCCGCCTCGAGACGATAGTGGGTGATGGGTCCGGGGCTGTTCACCCAGTTCAGAAACACGCTGCGTCCGTCGACCTGGTAGACCAGGTTCGAAGGCACGCCCACACCACCCTGAGCCGTCAGGCCGACGCCCGCCGCAAGGGCCAGCACCACGACACACGCCACTGCAATACGCCGAAGATTCATTCAGGAAAACCTTTCGAAATAACCGAGTCCGCTGCGCGGGGACCCTCCATCTTCTCAGATTCGCACGGGTCCGGTCCACCGGAGTGGGCCGCATCAAGTGTAGAGAAATCTCCGCGCCGGCCGAATAATCACGACAAAATTGCCCGGATGTCCTCAGCGCTGCTGTCCGCCGCCAACCTTCACGACCCAATTCTCCCGCTGGCGCGGTCGGTGCCGGTGACACTGTCGGGGGCGCAGACGATCGCCGAAGCCATGGCCGTGGTTCGTGGCAGCATCTCCAAGTCGGACATCCATTACTTCTACGTCGTCGACGAGCAGCAGCGCCTGGTCGGGGTGGTGCCGGCGCGCCACCTGCTGGCCTCCGACCCGGGCCAACGAGTGGACGAGGTGATGATCAGCGACGTCGTCGCCATCCCCAGCTGGGCCACCGTGCTGATCGCCAGCGAGTACTTCGCCAGCCGCAGGCTGCTCGCCTTCCCGGTGATCCACGACAATGGCCAGCTGGTCGGCGTAGTCGACGTCGGCCTGTTCACCACCGAGGTGATCGATCTCGCGCGCCGCACCTACGACGACATCTTCCAGTTGATCGGCGTGCACGCCACCGCGATGCGGACGCCGTGGACGTCGTTCGTCGATCGCTTTCCGTGGCTGCTGTCGAACATCGGCGGCGGCCTGCTGTGCGCCGTGATCGCCGCGCAGTTCGAGGTGCTGCTCGACAACATCGTCGTGCTCTCGCTCTTCATTCCCATCGTGCTGGCTCTGGCCGAGAGCGTGAGCATGCAGTCGGCGACGCTGACGCTGCAGAACCTGTCGGACGAGTCGATCAAGCCCAGGCGGCTGATCGCGGCACTGTGGAAGGAAGCGCGCACGGCCGCGCTCCTCGGTGTCAGCTGCGGCAGCGTGGTGGCGACCGTGGTGCTATTGTGGCGGCGCGACCCGCTCGGTGCGCTGGTCATCGGCGGCGCCATCGCCGCTTCGATCGTCACGGCCTGCCTGTTCGGCGTGCTGCTGCCCACGATCATCCGCGCGGCAAAGGCCGACCCGCGGATTGCCGCCGGGCCTCTGGTGCTCGCCACCACCGACGTGGTCACCCTGGTGTTCTACCTCGGTCTGGGCGCGAAGCTGTTCGGCTGACGTGCGCGGCGCGTGCCCGCGGGGGCGGCCGGCGCACCGGTCCGGCTGCGCGGGCCGTAGCGCGGGAAGGCCTGCCGCAACTCGTCGGGCTCCACCACCCGCCAGGCGCGAGGCGCCAGGTCCCCAAGCTCGATCCCGCCAATCTGGACCCGGCGGAGCCGGGTCACCTCGTGGCCGATCGCGAGGAACATCCGGCGCACCTCGCGGTTCCGGCCCTCGGTCAGCGTGACGACGAGGTGCGATTCCCTCGAGGACGCCTTCCGCAGCACGACCGCGGCCGCAGCCAGCCGTTCGCCGCGGCTCTCCACACCATCCACCAGGCGTGCGGCATCGTCCTCGCCCACCCGCCCGCGAGCGCTGACCAGGTACACCTTCGGCACGTGCGATCGCGGATCGGTGAGCCAGTCGGCAAAGCGCGTGTCGGTGGTCAGCAGCAGCAGTCCGCTGGTGGCCAGGTCCAGCCGACCGACAGGGACGACGCGCGTGTCCAACCCTGTCAGCAGGTCGTAGACGGTGGGGCGGCCTTCGGGATCGGAGGCGGTGGTGACCACCCCGCGCGGCTTGTGCAGCGCGATGGTCAGGGCCGCGGGGGGCTGGAGATGCACCCCGTCCACGGTCAGGCGCACGCGCTCGGGTACGACCGCGGTCCGGGGATCGGCGGTGACCACCCCGTCCACCGCGACCCGTCCGGCTTGAATCAGCCGGCGAGCGTTGGCCCGGCTCGAGAGCCCCAGCTTCGACAGGGCGCGCTCCAGGCTGACGGTGGACGGCATCGCGTCTAGCGGTAGTTGCCGAACTGCAACGCGATGCCGAAGTCCTGCCCGCGCAGCGCCGTCATGGCGCCCTGGAGATCGTCCTTCGACCCCGACGACACGCGCAGGTGGTCACCCATGATGGCGGCCTGCACCTTCTTCAGCTTCGCCTCTTTCAGGTACTTCACGATGTCCTTGGCGGCTTCGGTGGGAACGCCCACCTGCAGCGTGATCACCTGCCGCACGCTGCCGGCCGAGGCGGGCTCGATGTCGCCGCGCTTCAGGTTCTTCACGGGGACGTTCCGCCGCACCATGCGGGTGGTCAGGATCTCCCACAGCGCTTCCAGCTTCATCGCGTCCTCGGCGGACAGGGTCAGCGTGTTCTCCTTCTGATCGAGCTCGATCGCCGCCGTCGAGCCCTTGAAGTCGTAGCGTTGCCCCAGTTCCTTGCGCGCCTGGTTGATGGCGTTGTCCACTTCCTGCATGTCGATGGTGGAGGTGATGTCGAACGAAAAGGTCGCAGCCATCCGACGATCCTAGCCCAACCTTCCGTCTCCGCCGCAGTGGCGGCTGGGCTTGACGCCCAGCCGCGGGCCAGCATACCTTCCGACCGGTGCCGCCCCCCGAACTCGAACCGCTCGTGCTGGTCGTCGACGACTACGACGATGCCCGCGAGATGTACGCGGAGTCGCTGATGGTCTGCGGCTTCCGCGTCGCCGAAGCCGCGGATGGCCTGCGGGCCATCGAACTGGCGCAGCAGCTCTCGCCCGACGTCATCCTCATGGACCTCTCGCTGCCGGGCCTGGACGGGTGGGAAGCCACCCGCCGCCTGAAGGCGGATGCCCGGACCATGCACATTCCGGTGGTGGCCCTCACCGGTCACGCCATGGCCAGTGCGCTCGACCGGGCGCGGCAGGCCGGGTGCGATCGCTTTGTCGTCAAGCCCGCGCTGCCCGACGTCGTGGTCGGGGAAGTGCGTCAGGCGCTGCTCAAAAAAACGATTGTTTCGACCTAAAGATTCTAATTTTCGGATGTAGTCGCTTTCGCTACAGTCGGGAGCATGTTGTTCCCGTTCGCTGAATACTGGTGGCTATACGCCGGCTTCACGGCGTTCGTGCTGCTGCTGCTGGCGCTCGATCTCGGCGTGTTCCATCGCCACGTGCACGTGGTGTCGATGCGCGAGGCTTCAGCCTGGAGCGTGATCTGGGTCCTGCTCGGCCTGTCCTTCAACTGGGGCCTCTATCAATACGCGCGCCTGACGTTCCCGCTGAACGAGCGGCTGATGGCGCTGCCCGGCTTCGATGCGGAGGCGGCGGCACGGCAGGTGGGCCTCGAGTTCCTGGCCGGCTACGTCGTCGAGAAGAGCCTGGCGGTCGACAACATCTTCGTGTTCGTCGTCGTGTTCTCGTTCTTCGCGGTGCCGCAGATCTATCAGCACCGCGTGCTCTTCTACGGGATCCTGGGCGCCCTGTTCTTCCGCGCGGTCTTCATCGCGCTGGGGTCGGCGCTGCTGGCCTACTCGTGGGTGATCTGGTTCTTCGGCGGGCTCCTCATCCTGACCGGAGTGAAGCTGCTGTTCGTGCCGAACACGGACCAGAACCCGGACCAGAACCTGCTGGTGCGCCTCGTGCGACGGATGATGCCGGTGACGCGGGAGTATCACGGAGAGGCGTTCTTCGTCCGCCTTGGCGGTGTCCTTCACGCGACCCCGTTGCTGCTGGCGCTGGCGACCATCGAACTGAGCGACATCATCTTCGCCATCGATTCGGTGCCCGCAATCTTCGCGCTGACCGGCGAGCCGCTGATCGTCTACACGTCGAACGTGTTCGCGATCCTCGGCCTGCGCTCGATGTACTTCCTGCTGGCCGGCGCGGTGGACAAGTTCTCGCTGCTGCGGTTCGGGCTCGCGTTCGTGTTGATGTTCGTCGGCCTGAAGATGGTGTGGCTGAACGACCTGTTCGGGGGCAAGTTCCCCATTACCTGGTCGCTCGCCATCATCGCGACGCTGGTGGGCGGGTCGATCGTCGCGTCGCTCGTGGCCAACCGCTGGGGGCGCCGCCACGTGGCGGTGGACGGGTCATAATGACCTCGTGACGGTCCGTATCGGCGTGTCGCGGTGCCTGCTGGGCGAAAACGTGCGGTGGGACGGCGGCCACAAGCGCGACGCCTATCTCGTGGACATCTTCGGCCCCTCGGTGACGTGGGTGCCGGTGTGTCCCGAGGTGGAGTCGGGGCTGCCAGTGCCGCGGCCGACGATGAGGCTGGTGTACTCGCCGGAAGGCGGCGCGGTGGTGAACGGCATCCGCGTGCGGCTGATCACGCCGAAGACCGGCGGCGACTGGACCGACGAGATGGCCGGCTGGTCGTCCGCGCGGGTCGGGCAACTGGCCTCGGCCGATCTCGACGGCTTCGTGCTCAAGCGCGACTCGCCGAGCTGTGGCCTCGAGCGCGTGAAGATCTACGGCGGCGGGGGAGGCGTGGGCGAACGCAAGGGGCGCGGGCTCTTTGCCGAGGCGCTGGTGGCGGCGATGCCGCACCTGCCGGTGGAAGAGGAAGGCCGCCTGGCCGATGCCCGGTTGCGCGAGAACTTCATCGAGCGGGTCTTTGCCCACGCGGCGCTGCGCGCGCTGTTCGGCGGGCGCTGGACGATCGGCGACCTGGTCCGCTTCCACACCGCGCACAAGATGACCCTTCTCGCCCATCGCCCGGAGACCTACAAGGCGCTCGGCGTGCTGGTGGCGCGGGCCAAGGGCCGGCCGCGAGTCGAGGTGCGCGACGAGTACCTCGCCGGCTTCATGGAGGGCATGAAGGCGATCGCGACCCCGACCCGTCACGTCAACGCGATGCATCACATGCTGGGTCACCTGCGCGGCATCGCCGATGCGGAAGGGCGTGACGAGATCCTCGCCCTGATCGAGGACTATCGCAACGGCATCGTGCCGCTGATCGTGCCGATCACCCTGCTGCACCACTACGTCAAGCGCCACAAGGTGGAATACCTGCTGGGCCAGACCTATCTCCAGCCGCACCCCCGCGAGCTGGCGCTGCGCAACCATGTCTGACCGCGGCGTTCGCACCTATTCGAGCCTTCACGTCGGCCCCGAGGGCGGCGGTTCGCGCGACGAACGGGTGGCGGTCGAAGAGCCGATGGAGGTGCGCGTGAACGGGGCGCCGTTCGCGGTGATCATGCGCACGCCGGGCGCCGACCGCGATCTCGCGGCGGGCTTCCTGCTGGCCGAGGACGTCGTCCGCTCTTGCGACGAGGTCGGCCTCATCGAGTACTGCGTCGACGCTGACGACGAGGGCCGGGACAACGTGCTGAACGTGACGGTGACCGGCGGCGCCGTGGCGCGGCTGGACGATCGGCTCGCCAACCGGCGTCAGGTGATGATGACCGCCTCGTGCGGCCTGTGCGGGCGGCGCACCATCGAGTCGCTCCGCGCGCGGGTGGCCACGGTGGACGGCCCATGGACCGTGCCCGCCGCGGTGGTGTCCTCGATGCCGGGCACGCTCCGCGCCGCGCAACGGGTGTTCGAGGCCACCGGCGGGCTGCACGCGGCCGGCCTGTTCGATCTCGACGGCCGGCTGCTGCTGATGGCGGAGGACGTGGGCCGGCACAACGCCGTGGACAAGATCTCGGGCCGCATGCTGCTCGAAGGGCGGCTTCCGCTGTCGCGGACGATGCTGCAGGTATCGGGCCGGACCTCGTTCGAGCTGGTGCAGAAGGCGCTGCTTGCTGGAATTCCGCTGATTGCCGCCGTGTCGGCGCCATCGAGTCTGGCGATCGATCTCGCGCGCGAAGCCGGCATCACCCTCTGTGGGTTCGTGCGGGGCGACACGTTCAATGTTTACGCGAACGAACGGCGAGTGACGTGAAGCTGGTGATCTGGTGCGGTCGTGATGATTTGATCGGACGGTCTCGTGATTGTGCGATCTACTGCGTTCGCAACGGCGACTCTCCACGGCGGATTCACTGCCGCTGGTCGCCTTTACGCTGGCGCGTCACGGAGCGGGGGCCCGCAGAACGGTCGGCCAGCCGGTCACGTGTCTCTCGGCCTGCACAAGCGTCTGGGCGAACTCGCCTGCCTCACCTGGCTCAAACAGCGCCCCATCTCTGCCTCGTGACACGTGACGGCATCATGCACGGCTGGCCTCCTACGTTCTGCCGGCCCCCGCTCCGCGCCGCGTCAGCCGCACGGCGACCGCTCCGCGGCCAACGCTACGCGAGCGGCTGACACTCCGGGCACCAGTAGGTGGAGCGCGCGTCGATGCCGCGCCTGGCCGACGCGATCGGCGAGCCGCAGCGACGGCACGGCTTCCCGCCTCGCCCGTAGACCCACAGGTTCTCCTCGCCCGACGCCTGCCGCGTCGTGCGCCGCAGCCCGCGGTGCGTCACGATGCCGCTTGACGCCGCGGCGCCGGTGTTGGCGCGCATCAGCGGCACTGCCACATCAACGATCCTGCCGAAGTCGTCTGGTGCCAGCGTCGAGGCGAGCCGGTCCGGGTGGATGCCGCACAGGAACAGCACCTCGGACTTGAACACGTTGCCGATGCCGGCGACCACCCGCTGGTCGAGCAGCACTTCGGCAATCGGCCGGGGCCCGGCGCCCGCCAGCCGCGCCAGGGCCTGGTCTCGATCGAAGGCGGGCGCGAGCAGGTCCGGGCCCAGGGTGTTCAGCGCGCGACTGCGCTCGAGCTCACGTCCGCGCAGGAACTCCGCCACCGGCACGTCGAACGCCACCGCCACCCAGGTCGCCGTGTCCAGCCGCACCCGCATCGCGCTCGGCCGCCGCTGCCAGCGCTCGCCCGGACGATACAGGTGCCACGACCCGCTCATCCGCATGTGCGTGCGCAGCACCAGCTCGCCCGAGAACGTGATCAGCAGGTGCTTGCCGACCGACTCGCAGCGTTCGATCGTGCGGCCGGTGACCGGGGTGTCGTCGTGCACGCGCGCGAGCGGCGCCAATACGGTGTTGAACGCGGTGACCACATCACCTGCCAGCGCGCGGTGGAGCGCCGCGGCCGCACGGAAGATGGTGTCGCCCTCAGGCACGCTCCATCACCTCTTCGTCGCGCGCGAACCTCTTCGCTTCCTCCGTCTGCGTGCGATGCCAGTAATCGCGGAAGGTCTCGTCCTCGTTGCGCTTGCCGGCCAGGCCGCCCTTCTTCTTCGCCACGCCCGCAGCGGGGCCGAGCCGGTTCATGGTGTTGATCAGCCACGCCGGCGGCTCCTTCGGCTGCCACTGCGGCACGAGGCTGCCGATGTCCATCATCGCCTTCAGCCCGATGAAGATGGAGAAGAACCACCACGGCTGCTCCATCCACATGAACAGGAACATCCCGAACAGGATGCTCAGGTGCACCATGACGACCCGGCCCATCATCCAGTCCGTGCGCGCACGGATCTCCGCGAAGGGCCAGCCGCCGATGTTCCACATGTCGAACGCCAGTGAAGCGACCTGCGCCGCCAGCATCCATTGCAGGCCTGCGATCACGTCCTCCCGATTCACGGTGTCCTTCAGCAGCATGCCCAGCACGAAGAACAGGAAGACACCGTGCGCCAGCGTGAAGGCGAGCGAGGTGAGGAGGAAGGTCTTGAGGAAACCGCTGGCGTGCCCTCGCTTGCGAGTCGCGGCCCAGTGCGCGGCAATCCGCGCGGCCAGGAAGATCGAGAGCGCGAGGTTCTCGAACCAGAAGAGCAGCAGCGTCGTCCCCGGCGTCCAGCCGGCGAGGAACCATCCCGACAGCGGCACCACATTCTGGCCGCCGGCGAGGAACAGGCGTGAGAACCGTGTGTTCATGTCCTGACCTTGGGGACGCGCAGCTGCAACCCGCCGCTGGTCGCGGCGAAACCGGCCTCGAGCAGCGGGTTGGCGAGCGGGGTCGCCGTGGCGGGAACGCCGTTGATTTCCGCAATCAGCCAGCCGCGGTGGTCGCCCGGTGCGTCGTAGGCCACGCGCACCAGCTCGCGCGCCAGCGCCCGGGCGAGCCGCGACCGTTCGGGTTCCTCCGCCGGCAGCGCCATCAGCATCTGGCGCTGGCCCCGCGCGATCCACGCCGCGCAATAGCCGTCGACCAGCACGACCTGCGCCCCGGCTGACCGCGAGGCGCGCTGCGAGTCGGCCCCCGCCCAGTCCGGCCACGGCACCAGCGCGCCGTAGGGGTTTGCCGGATCGGTCGCCGCCAGCGTGGCCACCTGGGGCGTCTCTTTCGCATCGCGCTCCGCCCGGAGCAGATCCACCGCGCCGGGCTGCGCGAACTGCGCCGCGCCCAGGCCCGCCACGAAGTAGCCGCGACGCACCCGGCCGGTGTCTTCCAGCCGGCGCAGCACCGGATAGACCGCGCTGAATCCGCCTGGCAGCGGCTCGATCGACGTCACGTCGCGGGTGACGATGCCGTGGCGGGTGAGGAGCTGTTCGGTGATGGCCTTGGCCCACGCGGTGGGCGAGGCGCGCTCCGTCACTCCCACCGCCGACCAGCGCCCCTCGGCCGAGGGCGGGATCAGCCGCCGCGATCGGAACGGCGTGGCCCGTGACGGACGCCGAGCGCGCTCGGGCGCCGAGGCGTAGGCGCGCAGCGGATGCAGCGTGTCGTTGGTGACCAGGCCCTTCCACACGAGCGACCACAAGCGCCTCCACGGTCTCCTGCGGATAGCCCCCGCCCGCGGCCTCGTGCAGCGGCCCGAAGAACGAGGCGCCATGCCGCACCAGCCTCGCCAGGATCAGCGCCTCACGACCCGCCAGTGCGGCTTCGGCGCCGGCCCCATGCGCCGGCGACAGCGCCTTCGCGTGATCGGTCAGGAACAGCGCGATGCGTCCGTCACGCTCGCCCAGCGGCTCGACGCCGGTCCACATCACCTCGCCGGCGGAGATCAGGGTGTCGAGCAGCGACGGTTCGTAGCGGTCGATGCGAGCCGGCAGGATGTGGCGTTCGAGGGCGGTGGCCACCAGCGGCGCTCCCTGGAGCTGTTCGACGACGTCGAGGAGCGCGTCGAGGCCGCGGCGCGCCCGCCCGATGCCGTGCCACGTGATCAGGAAGCGCCCGAGCACCTGCGGCTCGACCGGCTCCACTTCCTGCCGCAGCCGCGCCAGCGAGCGCCGCCGCAGGCCGCGCAGGATCTCCGCGTCGCACCACTCGCGGCCGTGGCCGCCGGGCCGGAACTCGCCTTCGATCACCCGCCCGGTGTTGGCGAGGCGCTGCAGCGTGGCCTCGACCACGACGGGACCGAGCCCGAGGCGTGACGCCACGTCCGCCGGCGTGAACGGGCCGTGGGTGCGGGCGTAGCGCCGCACCAGGTCGGCCACGGCATCGGTGGATCGTTCCAGTAGCGATTCGGGCAGCCCCGGCGGCAGCGGCGTGCCCAGCGCATCGCGATAGCGCGCGGCATCCTCGACCGCGATGACGCGTTCCTCGCCGGCGACGCGCACGTACAGGACGCGCCGCTCGGTGAGAAGCGCCGCGACGGCCGTCTCGATGAGGTCCGGTGCGGAGCGCGCGCGCAGCTCCTCGCGCGACAGATCACCCAGCCGCAGCAGCAGATCGTGCACGGCGTCGGCCGACCGTGCGTGGAACCGATCCGGCAGGCACTGCGCGTCGAGTTCGATCGCCTCCAACGCGTCGGCGTCCACCAGGTCGCGCAGCTCGCCTTCGCCGATCAGCTCGCGCAGCTGCGACTGGTCGACCGACAGCGCCTGCGCGCGCCGCTCGGCCAGCGGCGCATCACCGTCGTACAGGTAGTTCGCCACGTAGCCGAAGAGCAGCGACGCGGCAAACGGCGACGGCGTGCGCACGTCGACGGAGGTCACGCGGATGGCCCGGCTGCGGATGCGCGTCAACAGGTCCACCAGCGCCGGCAGGTCGAAGATGTCGCGCAGGCACTCGCGATAGGTCTCGAGGATGATCGGGAACGATCCGAAGCGCGAGGCCACGGCCAGCAGATCCGCAGCCCGCTTGCGCTGCTGCCACAACGGCGCCCGCGCGCCCGGCCGGCGGCGCGGGAGCAGCAGGGCGCGTCCCGCAGCCTCGCGGAAGCGGGCGGCGAACATGGCCGTGGACCCGAGCTGGCGCACCACCAGCCGCTCCACTTCGTCCGGGTCGGGCACGAACAGCGCGCTGTCCGGAGGCTGGTCGCCCTCCGGCACCCGCACCACGAACCCATCGTCGCTCCACATCACCTCGACGTCGAGGCCCTTCTCGTCGCGGAGCGCCGCGGTCACGGCCATCGCCCACGGTGCGTGCACGCGGCTGCCGAACGGCGTCAGCACCGAGATCCGCCAGTCGCCCAGTTCGTCGGTGGAGCGTTCGATCAGGACCGTCCGATCGTCGGGCACGGTGTTGACCGCGGTGAACTGGTCGCCGAGATACTGCATCAGGTTCTCGGCGGCAAGGACGTCGAGCCCGTGGTCCTTCTGCAGGCGCGCGACGGCGTCTTCCGGTGTGCTGCCGCGGAGCGTTCGCACCAGCTTGCCGATGGCCATGCCCAGTTCGATCGGGCGGCCCGGGCCTTCGCCCTTCCAGAACGGCATCTTGCCGGGTTGGCCGGGGGCGGGCGAGACGAGGACGCGATCGTGGGTGATCTGTTCGATCCGCCAGGTCGATGCGCCGAGCAGGAACGTTTCGCCGGCCCGCGCCTCGAACACCATCTCCTCGTCCAGTTCGCCGACGCGCGCCACGTCCTTTTCCGCGCCGGCCAGGAACACCCCGTAGAGCCCGCGGTCTGGGATGGTGCCGGCATTGGAGATCGCCACGCGCTTGGCGCCCTGCCTGGCCGTGAGCGTCCCGTTCACGCGATCCCACGTCACCCGCGGCCGCAGTTCGGCGAATTCGTCAGAGGGGTAGCGGCCCGACAGCATGTCCAGCACGCCGTCGAACACCCGTCGGCTCAGGTCGGCGAACGGCGCGGCGCCACGGACCAGCGCGAACAGCTCGTCCACGGACCAGCGATCCATCGAGACGATGGCGACGATCTGCTGGGCGAGGACGTCGAGCGGATTGCGCGGATAGCGCGACGGTTCCACCAGTCCCTTGGCCATCGCGCCGGTCACCGCCGCGCACGCGAGCAGGTCGCCGCGGAACTTCGGGAAGATGATGCCGGCGCTGGTCTCGTCGATGCGATGCCCCGACCGGCCGATGCGCTGCAGACCGCTGGCGACCGAGGGCGGCGCTTCGATCTGCACGACGAGATCGATGGCCCCCATGTCGATGCCGAGTTCGAGCGACGAGGTGGCCACCAGCCCGCGCAGCCGTCCGGCCTTCAGCAGGTCCTCGATCTCCGTCCGCTGCGCGCGGGCCAGCGAGCCGTGATGGGCGCGCACCAGCCCCTCACCGGCCAGTTCGTTGAGCGCGGCGGCCAGCCGTTCGGCGAGGCGACGGCTGTTGACGAACAGCAGGGTGGAACGGTGCGCACGGATCAGGTCCAGCAGCCGCGGGTGGATCGAACTCCAGATGGTCTGAACCGGCGGCGCCTGGGCGGCCGGCCCGCTCGGCTGCTCGACCGGGGTGCCCACCTTGGCCATGTCGGCGATCGGGACCTCGACCGTGACCGTCAGCTTCTTCGGCTCGCGCGCGTCGACGAGCGTGACCGGCCGGTAGGCCATCCTCGGCTCGGCGCCGGCAAACTCCTCGTGCAGCTCGCGTTCGAGGTCGGCGTGTCGCGTGCCTTCCTGCGCGCCGTCGTCGCCGCCGGTTCGGGCGCCCGCAGGGCCGAGCCACCCAGAAAGCGGGCAATTTCATCCAGATTCCGCTGCGTGGCCGACAGGCCGATGCGCTGCAGCGGGCGCTGCTCGAGCTGTTGAAGCCGCTCGAGCGACAGCGCCAGGTGCGCGCCCCGCTTGGTGGAGACCAGGGCGTGTATCTCGTCGATGATCACCGTCTCGACGGAGCGGAGCCGGTCCCGCGCGTTCGAGGTGAGCAGCAGGAACAGCGATTCCGGCGTGGTGATCAGGATGTCCGCCGGCGCCCGCTGGAAGCGCGCGCGTTCCGACGCGGGCGTATCCCCGGTCCGCAGCGATACGGCAGGGGTGTGAAACCAGTCGCCGCGGATGGCGGCGACGTTGGCAATGCCGGCGAGCGGCGCCCGCAGGTTGCGCTCCACGTCCACCGCCAGCGCCTTCAGCGGCGACACGTACAGAACCCGGCAGCGTCGAGCTGGATCGGGTGGCGGCTGGAACATCAGGCGATCGAGGCACGACAGGAACGCCGCCAGCGTCTTCCCCGTGCCAGTTGGAGCCAGAATCAGCGTCGATTCGCCCCGCGAGATGGGCGGCCAGCCTTCCCGTTGCGGGCGCGTGGGTCGTTCGAATGCGCTGTCGAACCAGTGCTGCACGGCGGGATGGAACCCGTGCGCTCGCGGCGAGGCCATTACCCGTATAATGGTTCATTCATGGGTGATGCTGCTGAAGGACTGATTGACGCTGATGCGCGCTTGCAAGAGCGCATGGAAGAACTGGAAGAAAGCCGCAAGGCTGCCCGCGACCGGCGTCCCAAGGTGGATCCGGAACGCGCCCGCGCCACCGAGTCGCTGAGACTGGCGAAGACCGAACTGCAACGCCAGCTCGAACTGACCACGCACCCCACCCGACGCGAGCAGATCGGCCATGCCGTGGCCGAGATCGACCGCCGGCTGGCCACAATGAACTAGCGATCGGGCGGCCCGGTCACTCGCCCAGGGCTGCGTGCAGCTCGCGGGCCAGCGTCAGGGCCGTCGCCTGCCGCTCCTCGCGCGCATACGACAGCGCGCGGCGGAGCACGTCGCTGACCTTCCCCGGCACTCCGCGTTCGTCGATCGCCGGCGTCTCCGCCGTCTGCCGCATCGCCACGTCCACGAACGACCCCGCACCGAACGGCAGGCGTCCCGTCAGCATTTCGTAGCCCATGACGGCCAGGCTGAAGACATCGGTGCGCGCATCCACGCGCTCCCCACGAATCTGCTCTGGCGCCATGTACGCCGGTGTGCCCACGATTGTGCCACTGGCCGTCAGCGTCGCGTCCACGCCTGTCTGCGGCATCGCCTTCGCCACGCCGAAGTCCAGGACCTTTGGGCCGCCATGTTCCGGCAGGAGCACGTTCTCGGGTTTGAGGTCGCGGTGCAGCACGCCTTCACGGTGCGCCGCCTCCACCCCTTCGGCGATGGCCGAGAGCAGTGCGATCGCGTCGGCGGCAGCGAGCGGCCCTCGTGACAGCCGCGTCCGCAGATCCTCGCCCCGCACGTACTCCATCACGAGATAGGCCGCGCCGTCGGGCAAAGTGCCGTAGTCGAACACGGTGACGATGGCAGGGTGCTGCAGGCGCGCGACCAGCTGCGCCTCGCGGCGAAAGCGCGCCTGCGCTTCGGGCGCGGCCACGAGCTCGCTCCGCACCACCTTGACGGCCACATCCCGGTCGAGTCGCAGATCGCGCGCGCGATAGACCGCGCCCATGCCGCCGCGCCCGATCAGCGCATCCACGCGATACTTGCCCTCGATGGTCACGCCGACGTCGACGCCCTGTGCGGGTGATTCGATGAACGTCGGCGGCAACGCCATGCTGCCGCGCGGCGTCGAGAGCGCCTGCCGCCGCAGCCGCGACAGATCGAGCGCCACCCCCATCTGCGCGGCGATGGCGCCAAGCAGCTTGCGGTCTTCCGCCGTGAAGGGCTCTTCGGACTTCTTCGGGCCGAGCGCGATGAAGCCCGCCAGCGGGCGTTCGGTGCCGGTGCCCGCCGAGATCGGCACCAGCAGCGCGGCGCCCGATGCCTGCAGCCAGTGGCGATCCGCCGCCGGCAGCCGTGCGGCCGGTGATTGCGGATTATTGAGCGCCACCTCGAGCGGGGTATCGGACCACTGCAGCAATTGGGCGAGGCCGCTGCCGGCGCGCACGGGGGCCGGCGTGGACTCGATCGCGTGCACCGTCTCGAAACTGTCGCCGTTACCGGCCAGCACCGCCGCATGCTCCGGGTGCAGCGCCGCCTCGATATCCGTCAGCACGAGCTGGACCAGCGCGCGCGGGTCCGATTCACCGGGGATGCGGCTTGCCAGCGACAGCAGAATCTCCCGCGCGTCGTACTCGCTGCGGAAGAACCGCCGGTCGAGCCAGCGCGTGGCGGCATCGCGGTAGCGCAATCCGACGGCTGCCAGCAGGACGGACGCGAGATAGAAGAGCGGGCCGGGCCTCGACGATGGCGGCCAGCGGACGATCGCGCTGGCCGATCAACGAGACCAGCAGCAGGATGGCGGGCAGCGCCGTCAGGAGCGCCAGCGTCTTGCGGGCGAGCGCGTAATGGATGCCTTGTCTGAGGACGGTGCGCGGGCTCAGCGCGCGTCGCACCGCCACCGCGTAGGCGAAGCCAACCGCGGAGAGCAGCACCAGCGTCTGGAGCAGGAGGGCGATTGGCCACGGCCACTCGAAGGGGATACCGGCCCATTCGGCCAGCAGCGGCACGCCGAACCGGATGGCGTACGCCAGCGCCGCCGGCGCTCCGGTGAACATGGCGACCTCGACTCGCCGCTTCTCCAGCGCATCGAAACTCTGCTCGGTAGCGCTGCACCGAGTGGCCGATGAGCAGCAGGTTCGCGGTGATGCCCAGTCCGAAGCAGGCGTTGAACACCCAGGGACGTTCTGCCAGCCAGCTGACGACCGGCGTCACGGCATCGGCGCCGAGCAGGTAGGCGGTGGTGGCGATGCCCATCACGAAGAGCGGCGCCTGGGGCCACCCACAGCGCGGGCAGCAGCCAGCGGTGGCGGTCGAGCAGCGGGGCCCGTGTCGGGAAGTAGATGACGGCGGTGCCGATCGCCGGCAGCGCGAGCGGCACGACCAGCCAGGTGAATGCCAGCAGGGCCGGGGCCAGCAGCGGCACACTGCGCTCGGCGCCGACCAGCATGCCGGCATCGGAGACGCCCATCAGGAGGAAGGCGAGCGTCATCAGCCGAGCGCTGGTGCCGCTCGCGCCGAGCGCCACGACGAGGAGCGCCGGCCAGGGTGTAAGGCGATGAGTTTGGCGAGCGGGAAGAAGTGATACGTGGCGAGCCACGTCTGAGCGGTGTGCCCGTCCAGCGACCACACGGTGGGACGCTCCACGGCCACGCGGCGCGCGGCACCGCCGTCTCCCACGTCGAGCGTCAACGCGCCGGTGGGCGACAGGGCGTTCATCTGCCGCCAGACGTCGAGGACCCCGGCCGCCGTGGACGGGAGGCGGGCGCCGAACTCGACGCGCTGGCCGGCGGCGTCTTCGACGGCCGTGATGACATCCCCAGGCGCGACGCCGGCCCGATCCGCGGCGCCGCCAGGCCAGACACTGGTCACGGCGACCGGCTGATTCAGCACCGACTGCACGTCGGGCAGGTGGGGAAGCGCGAAGGCCGCAGGTTCGGCCAGTGCGGCGACGACCGCGTCACCAGAAAGGATGAGGCCGGCCCCCGCGGGCCAGAGGCGTGGACGAAGCACACCCAGCTGCACGTACAGCGAGGCGATGGTGAGCGCGGCCACCACCACGATCGACACGCGCAGCCTCGCCGTCACCAGGGGAGCTCCCCGACCCCCATCTCCGACAGAATCCGCTTCGCCCTCGACTCGCCATCGTCGAGCAGATGCGAGGGCAGCGGGAACGGCGGCGCCGGACGCGAGGCCGCATCCAGCGATCAGCCGTTCATACGCATCCGCCATGCGGGGCAGGGTGTGGTGCGACTCCCAGTACCGTCGCGCCTGCCGTCCCAGCACGCCGCGCAGGTCGGGCCGGCGCGCGAGAGCGGCGAGCGCCTGCGGCACCTCGTGAGGTTCGTCCAGTGGATCGATGGCGACACCGGTCGCCTCTGGGTTCGCCGTGAGGTCAGCCGCTGCGACCTGTTCGGCGGTGAAGACGGGCACGTCCTGCAGCTGCGCCAGCGCCGTGAGCAGCGTCGGGCGCCCGGCCGCGAGGCACCGGATCCACGACGCGGACGTCTCGCCGCTCGAGGGCCATCGCAGGCACCAGCAGATGTCCGCCGCCGCGAGGTGTGCCGGCAGCGCCTGGTCGGGAACGTAGCCGGCGATGTGCACGCGCTCCGCCAGCCCGAGGCGGGCGATGTCGGCGTCCACGTCGTAATGTGCGGCACGCTGTCCGACTAGAAGGACGTGGAGCGGCACGGCGTCGCCCAGGCCGGCGACCGCCGTCAGCAGCTGCGGAATGCGCTTCTCGGGCGTGATGCCGCCGTAGGCCCCGACGACGACTGCATCCTCCGGGATGCGATGCCGCTGGCGGATGGCGGCGGCCTCCGCCGTCAGCGCCGGCCGGTCGGGGAGCGGATCGGTCGTGCCCATCTCGATCGCGGTGATCGCGGCGTCGGGATGGGCGGCGACCAGCGTGCGCGCCAGATGGGCGTTGTGCACGGCGGTCAATCGAGCGACGCCGAGGACCAGCGAGACGAGGGGCCACAGACGGAAGAGCTCGCCGCCCAGTCCCGCCGCGAACAGATAGCCCAGGTCTGGTGAGGCGTCCGGATGGCTGGCGCGAACCTCCGCGAGGTAATCGGCGAGTCGCGGCTCCAGCCGGCTGAGCAGCCAGAGCGCGCGGGCCTGGTGCACTTGCGCGTCGTGGAGCACGACCAGGCCTGGATACCGGAACAGGAAGCTCCACATGAAATCGTGGGCTCTCGAGTTGCCGAGCTGGTAGACCACCAGGTCGTAGGGGTCGCGCCGATGGCGCCAGGTGAACTCGACCGGGTCGATCGCCCGTCTGGCCGCGCCGGCCAGCGGTGCAGCGTAGAGGTCAAGTGCCCCAAACCTGGGCGTCAGGAGCGGCACGACCTCCGCGCTGTAGGCGGCAATTCCGGAGGGGTCGGGCGGCAGCGGACTGAACCAGGCAAGGCGCATCGGCTGCGACCATTGTGCCGCACGGCGCGGCTGGCCGCACGGGCTCTGGCGCACTCGTCCCTGCCATGGTCCCGTGATACCATCGTGGCGTTTGTTCATTCCTTCACAAGCGCGGCGGACAGCGCTTGTCACGCGGAACGACTAGGGGCGACTGACACATGGAAGGTTGGGGCGGCGTTGCGCTGATGGTGCTGCTGGGGACCACCGTGGGCCTCGGCGGTCTGGTGATCTCCAGCCTGCTGGGTCCCAAGAACCCCACACCGGAAAAGGAAGCCGCGTACGAATGCGGCATGCCGCCGGTGGGCGATGCCCGCGAGCGGCAGTCGATCAAGTTCTACCTGATCGCGATGATCTTCCTGCTGTTCGACATCGAAGTCGCGTTTCTCTATCCCTGGGCCATGGCGATGCGCGAGCTGTCCTGGACCGGCCTGATCCAGATCACGCTGTTCTTCGCCATCCTGCTGGTCGGCTACATCTATATCTGGCGCAAGGGCGTCCTCGACTGGGGCCCCGAATCCGATCCCGACTACAAGCACGCGCCGCGGCCCGGCCCGGCCCTGATCAAGAGATACCGCTATGGGACTCGAAACTGATTTTGAGATTCCGGTGCTCACGACCACGGTCGAATCCGTGGTCCAGTGGGCCCGTCGCTCGGCCATCTGGCCGGTCACCTTCGGCCTCGCCTGCTGCGCCATCGAGATGATGGCGATGGCTTCGAGCCGCTACGACATCTCGCGCTTCGGCGCCGAGGTGTTCCGCGGCTCGCCGCGCCAGTCCGACCTGATGATCATCGCCGGCCGCCTGTCGCGGAAGATGGCGCCGTCGCTGCGCCGCATCTACGACCAGATGCCCGAGCCGAAGTGGGTGATCTCGATGGGCGCCTGCGCCTCCTGCGGCGGCGTGTTCGACAACTACGCCATCGTCCAGGGCTCGGACCAGGTGGTGCCGGTCGACGTGTTCATCCCGGGCTGCCCGCCGCGGCCCGAATCGGTGATCTACGGCATCGTCCAGCTGCAGAAGAAGATCGCGAACTCGCGCATGGATCAGACCCCGAAGGTCCGCATCGCATGAGCGCCGCCGATATCATCGCGGCCTTGTCGGCCGCCGTGCCCGGAAGCGGTGTACGAGTCCCTGCCGTCGGTTGACGAGGCGGTGACGCCCACCATCGTGGTGCCGGTCGAGCATCTGCTGGCGACCTGCCGGGCGCTGCAGGCGACGCCCGGTCTCGAGTTCCACGCGTTCTCCGACGTGACCGCGGTGGACTTCCACCCGGATCGCGAGCCGCGCTACGACGTGGTCTATCACGTCGTCTCGCCGCACCGGCGGGCGCGCGTGCGGCTGAAGGTGCGCCTCGCCAAGAACGTGGCGATTGCCTCGGTCACCTCGGTGTGGGCCGGCGCCAACTGGATGGAGCGCGAGGTGTTCGACCTGTTCGGCATCGTGTTCGACGGCCATCCCGACCTGCGCCGCATCATGATGCCCGACGATTGGGAAGGGCCACCCGCTGCGGAAGGACTACCCGGTGCAGCTCCGCAAGGACGCCGCGACCTACATGCCCCTGCAGGTGACGGCCGACGAGTTCAAGGCGAATCTCGAGCGCGATCGGCAGTTCCGTCCGCGACCGAGCTGAGGACGATGGGCGAGGACGAGCGGCGCCGCGCACATGCGGTGAGTGTGCTTCGTGCGTCCGCCGCCCTGCATGAGGCGGCGGCCACGGCCTGCGCGGCGGACATCGCGGCCGCGGCCGGCCTGGTGTGCGAGGCCTTGAAGGCCGGCGGGACAGGTGCTGGTGTTCGGGAACGGCGGCAGCGCGGCGGATGCGCAGCATTTCGCCGCGGAACTGGTGGGGCGGTTCGAGGCCGGGCGCACGCGTCGGGCGTTGCCCGCGCTGGCGCTCTCGTCGGATGCGAGCGTGGTGACCGCGCTCACCAACGACCTCGGGTTCGAGCAGGTGTTTGCGCGGCAGGTCGAGGCGTTCGGACGCCGCGGCGATGTGGCGCTTGGAATCACGACCAGCGGGACGTCTCCGAACGTGCTGGCGGCGATGCGGACCGCCCGCGATCGCGGCCTGCGCGTCGTCGCCCTCACCGGCCGCTGCGACGGGCATGACGATGCCGGCGGACGTCCACGTGGCGGTGCCGGAGGATCGGACCCCGCGGGTGCAGGAGGTGCACGTGACGCTGCTGCACATCCTGTGCGAGTTGGTGGAAGAAGGACTGTAGCGACGTATGGCTGAAATACGCACCGAAACGATGACGGTGAACATGGGGCCCCAGCACCCCAGCACGCACGGCGTGCTGCGGCTGGTCCTGGAGCTCGATGGCGAAACCGTGGTCAACGTCAGCCCGACCATCGGCTTCCTGCACACCGGCATCGAGAAGACGGCGGAGCAGAAGAAGTGGCAGCAGGTGATCCCGCTCGTCGAGCGCATGGATTACCTCGGCCCCCAGTCGAACAGCCTGGCCTACTGCCTGTCGGTGGAGAAGCTCCTCGGCATCGAGGTGCCCGAGCGCGTGAAGAACATCCGCGTGCTGATCGCCGAGCTCCAGCGCCTGTCCAGCCACCTGGTGTGGTTCGGCACGCACGCGATGGAAATCGGCGCCATCACCGGCATGCTCTACGCCTTCCGCGAGCGCGAGATTCTGATGAATCTCAACGAGCTGCTCGCCGGCTTCCGCTTCTTCCCCAGCTACATCCGGGTCGGCGGCCTGCGCGAGGACATCCCGCGCGGCTACAAGGAAGCGGTCACCGCGTTCCTCGATCGCTTCCCGGGCAAGCTGGATGAGTACGAGACGCTGATCACCAAGAACCCGATCTGGCTGGATCGGACCCGCGGCGTCGGCCAGATCACGCTGGCCGAGTGCTACCAGTGGGGCCTCTACGGCCCGATCGCGCGTGCCGCCGGCGGCGACTACGACGTGCGCCGGGCGTTCCCCTACAGCGGCTACGAGACCTACGAGTTCGACGTCATCGGCGCCAGCAACGGCGACGTCTACGACCGCTATCTGGTGCGCGTCGCCGAGATGCGCGAAAGCGTCAAGATCTGCCGCCAGGCGCTGGAGCGGATCACGCCGGTGGGCGAGTGGGCCGCCAACGACAAGCGCGTGGTGCCGCCGCCCAAGGATCAGGTCTACACCGAGATGGAAGCGCTGATTCAGCACTTCCTGATCTACTCGCAGGGCTTCACGGTGCCGGCCGGCGACGTCTACGTGCCGGTCGAGGGGCCGCGCGGCGAGCACGGCTGCTACGTCGTGTCCGACGGCAGCAACCGTCCGTGGCGGGTGCACATGCGCTCGCCCGGGATTGATGGCCTGTCAGGCGCTGCACAAGTTCATCGTCGGCGGGATGATCGCGGATGTCATCGCGGTCATCGGCTCGCTCGACGTGGTGATGGGGGACGTGGATCGATGAGTTTTCATCCCGCCATGCCCTACGGCACGGACCAGTGGCACCGCTCGCAGCGGGCCATACTGCCGGAAGGGCCCGAGTTCCAGTTCACGGCGGAGACCCGTGCCGCAGTTCGAGGCGTTCGCGGCGCACTACGCGCCCGAGCATCGCAAGTCGGCGGTGCTGCACGCGCTCTACCTGGCGCAGGAGCAGCAGGGCTACATCTCGGCGAACGCCGCGCGTCACGTCGCCGAGGTCATCGGCTGCACCACCGCGGAAGTCGAGGACGTCGTCTCCTATTACGTGATGTTCCACCGCACGCCGGTGGGCACCTTCGTGCTGCAGGTGTGCACGACGCTGTCGTGCGCGCTGGCCGGCGCCGAACGCGTGGTCGAGACGCTCGAGCAGACAGCTGGGCATCAAGCGCGGCCAGACCGACCCCACCGGCATGTTCACGATCATGCCGATGGAGTGCCTGGGCGCCTGCGACAAGGCGCCGGTGATGATGGTCAACAACGACCACTGGCACGAGTGCCTCACGCCCGGGCAGGCCGGTCCGCTCGTCGACCGGATGAAGACCGAGGGCCTGAAGGCGCTCGGCGGCTGCCACCTCGACATCGAGCATCAGCCCGAGAGCGCCTGGAAGGGCAAGACCACGACGCCGGTGAAGCCGAAGGCGGTGCCGGACTACGAGCCGGTGCTGACGAAGTACGCGTTCACGCCCGGCGGCAACACGCTCGAGCACTACCAGCAGCATCAGCAGGGGTACGAAGGCCTGCGCAAGGCGCTGGCGCTGACGCCCGAACAGGTGATTGACGAAGTGAAGAAGTCCGGCCTCCGCGGACGCGGCGGCGCCGGCTTTCCCGACCGGCCTGAAGTGGCAGTTCGTCGACAAGAAGTCTCCGAACCCGAAGTACATCGTCTGCAACGCGGACGAGAGCGAGCCCGGCACGTTCAAGGATCACCTGCTGATGGAGCGCAACCCCCACCTGCTGGTGGAAGGCTGCCTGATCGGCTGCTACGCGATCGGCTCGAAGGCCGCCTACATCTACATCCGCGGCGAGTTCTACCACCTGTTCCCGGTGCTGCAGAAGGCGATCGACGATGCCCGCGCGGCGGGGCTGGTGGGAAAGAACATCCTCGGCAGCGGCTTCGACTGCGAGGTCTACCTGCACCGCGGCGCCGGCGCCTACGAAGCCGGCGAAGAGACGGCGCTGCTCGAGTCGCTCGAGGGCAAGCGGGCGCAGCCGCGCTTCAAGCCGCCGTTCCCGGCCGTGGCCGGTGCGTGGGGCTGCCCGACCGCGGTGAACAACGTCGAGACGCTGTGCAACGTGCCGCTGGTGATGACGCGCGGCTCGGACTGGTTCGCCGCGCTCGGACCCGAGAAGAACGGCGGTCCGAAGCTGTTCTGCGTCAGCGGCCACGTCAAGCGCCCGGGCGTATTCGAAGCGCCGATGAAGGTGACGCTGAAGGAGCTGATCTTCGACTATGCCGGTGGCATGCGCGACGGTCACAGCCTGAAGGCGGTGATCCCGGGCGGTTCGTCGGTGCCGATCCTGCTGCCGGACCAGATCGACATCCCGGCCAGCTTCGACGCCGTGCAGCAGGCCGGCTCGCTGCTCGGCTCGGCCGCGATCATGGTGCTGGACGAGACCACCGACATGGTCTGGCTGGCCGAGAACCTGCTGCACTTCTACCGCCACGAGTCGTGCGGCAAGTGCACGCCCTGCCGCGAAGGCACCGACTGGCTCTATCGGCTGCTGCATCGCATGCTGAACGGCGAGGGCTCGGCCAAGGACATCACGCTGCTCCAGAGCGTGGCCACGCAGATCAACGGCAAGACGCTGTGCGCCTTCGGTGACGCGGCGGCGACGCCGGTGCTGACCACGCTGAAGCTGTTCAAGCCCGAGTTCGAGGCCTACGCCAAGGGCGACATCCCGGCAGCCGCCGACTACCGCGCCACGCAACCGGTGGAGACGCACTGAGATGGCCTCCTTGCTCGACTATCTCACTGCCCCGACGACCATCTTCTACCTCGCCGTCACCATGACGGTGTTCCTGGCGCTGCAGATCTCCGCGGCGGTGATGGTCTACGCCGAGCGCAAGGTTGCCGCGTTCATGCAGCAGCGCTACGGTCCGTACCTGGTCGGGCCCAAGGGCCTGCTCCAGCCGATCGCCGACATCGTCAAGCTGGTGTTCAAGGAAGAACTGAAGCCGAAGGCGGCCGACACGCTGCTGTTCGCGGCGGCGCCGGTCATCTCCGCGGTCGCGGCCTTCACGGCATTCGCGCCGGTGCCGTTCGGCGCCTCGACCACGTTCTTCGGTTTGCTGCCGGAGCCGATGCCGCTGATGGTGGCGGACGTCAACGTCGCGGTGCTGGTGATCTTCGCCGTCACCTCGATGGGCGTCTATGGCATCGTGCTGGCCGGCTGGGCCAGCAACTCGAAGTACTCGCTGCTCGGCGGCCTGCGCAGCTCGGCGCAGATGATCAGCTACGAGCTGGCCTATGGCATGGCGCTGGCGACGATCGTGATGCTGGCCGGCTCGCTGTCGCTGCGCGAGATCGTGGACACCCAGTCCGGCTACTGGTTCGGGTTCATCCCGAAGTGGTACGTCTTCATCAACCCGATCAGCTTCGCCATCTTCGCCACGGCGGGCGTAGCCGAAACCAACCGCGCGCCGTTCGACTTCCCCGAAGCCGAGCAGGAGCTGGTGGCCGGGTATCACACCGAATACAGCTCGATGCGTTTCGCGCTGTTCTTCCTGGCCGAGTACATCAACATGGTCACCGTCGCGGCGGTCACCGTGAACCTGTTCCTCGGCGGCTGGCACGGCCCGTTCATCCCCGAGGCCTACGGCTGGATCTGGTTCCTGATCAAGCTGTCGGTTCTGTGCTTCGGCTATCTGTGGCTGCGCTGGACGCTGCCGCGCTTCCGCTACGACCAGCTGATGGCGTTCGGCTGGAAGCTGCTGCTGCCGCTGGCCACCATCAACCTGCTCGTCAGCGCGGCGGGGGTGCTCTACTTTGGGTTCTGATCAACTTCTCTTCTTCGGCTTCGCCAGCGTCTCGGTGCTGGGGTCGCTGCTGGTCATCGGGCAGCGCAATCCCATCTACAGCGTGCTCGCGCTGATCGTGTCGTTCTTCGGTTTGTCGGGGCTCTACGTCCTGCTCGAGGCGCCGTTCGTGGCGGTGGTGCAGATCATCATCTACGCCGGCGCCATCATGGTGCTGTTCCTGTTCGTCGTCATGCTGCTGAACGTGCCGCGTGAGGGCGAGTCGGACTGGGACAAGGCGCATCCCTATTTCCGGCCGTGGCCGATGCGCATCGGCGTGGTGCTGTCGGTGCTGATGGTGACGGAGCTGGTGTGGGCGCTGTCGCGCACGCCGGGCCTGAACATCGGCGTCGCCGACCAACGTCCGGGCGTTTCCTCGGTGGCGGAGCTGGGCCGGGTGCTGTTCACCGACTACATGTTCGCCTTCGAAGTGACCTCGATCCTGATCCTCATCGCCATGGTCGGCGCCGTGACGCTGGCCAAGAAGCGGGAGCACTGACGCGATGTCGATTGGCCACTATCTGGTGCTGTCGGGGCTGCTGTTCTCGATTGGCGCCGCCGGCGTGTTCCTCCGCCGCAACCTGATCACGCTGCTGCTCTCGGTCGAGATCATGCTGAACGCGGTGAACCTGGCGTTTGTCGCCTTCGGCCGGCAGCTCGGCTCGGTCGACGGGCAGATCATCACCTTCTTCGTCATGACCGTGGCCGCGGCTGAAGCGGCCGTCGGCCTGGCGCTCGTCATCGGCCTGTTCCGCCACCGGGAATCGCTCAATCCCGAGGCGTTCACCTCGTTGAAGTGGTAACCCAGATGATTCACGGTTGCCGTCTGCCATCTGCCGCCTGCCGGAGGGCGTTCTCGTGTTAGCCCTGATACCCCTGCTCCCGTTCGCCGGCTTCCTCGTCAACGCGACGATGGGGAAGCGGCTGCCCAAGGCCGTATCCGGCGGCCTCGCCACGGCGGTGATGGCGGCCTCGTTCCTGATCGCGGCGATGCAGGTCTGGTCGCTGTTCGGCATGGCGCCGGAGAGCCGCCAGATCAACGAGACGCTGTTCACCTGGATCACGTCCGGCGACTTCTCGCTGGACCTGGCGTTCCGCCTCGATGCGCTGTCGGCGGTGATGGTGCTGGTCATCACCGGCATCGGCTCGCTCATCCACCTCTACTCGACCTCGTACATGCACGAGGAGACGGACCCGGAGTACGCGCGCTACTTCTCGTACCTGAACCTGTTCGTCAGCTTCATGCTGGTGCTGGTGCTCGGCTCGAACGTCCTGGTGATGTTCGTCGGCTGGGAGGGCGTGGGGCTCTGCTCCTACCTGCTGATCGGCTACTACTACGAGAAGAAATCGGCCGCCGACGCCGCCAAGAAGGCCTTCATCGTCAACCGCATCGGCGACTACGCGTTCATCCTGGGCTCGTTGCTGATGGTGGTCACCGTCGGCTCGCTCGACTTCGTCACCATCGCCCAGACCGTGAAGACGATGCCGA
This sequence comes from uncultured Acidobacteriota bacterium, assembly GCA_963721715.1. Taxonomy (GTDB): domain Bacteria; phylum Acidobacteriota; class Vicinamibacteria; order Vicinamibacterales; family UBA2999; genus VFZN01. The sequence continues at coordinate 517,990 of CAVRKI010000003.1, forward strand.
CCGAGGCGACCTTCGGCGTGCTGTCGATGATCACGCTTGCTGCTGTTCATCGGCGCCACCGGCAAGTCGGCGCAGATTCCCCTCTACGTCTGGCTGCCGGACGCGATGGAAGGTCCGACCCCGGTGTCGGCCCTCATCCATGCCGCGACGATGGTCACCGCCGGCGTCTACATGATCGGGCGCAACGCCGTGCTGTTCGAGCACGCGCCGATCACGCTCGGCATCGTCGCGGTGATTGGCGCGGCCACCGCGCTGATGGCCGGCACCATCGGCCTGGTGCAGAACGACATCAAGCGCGTGCTGGCCTATTCCACGGTGTCGCAGCTGGGCTACATGTTCCTGGCGATGGGCGTGGGCGCGTTCGGGGCCGGCATCTTCCACCTCTTCACGCACGCGTTCTTCAAGGCCCTGCTGTTCCTCGGTTCGGGCGCGGTGATTCACGCGCTGCACGGCGAGCAGGATATCCGCCGCATGGGCGGGCTGTCGAAGCACCTGCCGATCACCTACTGGACGTTCCTGGTCGGTTCCGTCGCCATCGCCGGCGTGCCGCCGCTCGCCGGGTTCTTCTCGAAGGACGAGATCCTGTTCGAGACCTTCCGTCACGGCCACACCATCCTGTGGGTGGTGGGCGTGCTGACGTCACTGTTGACGGCGACCTACATGTTCCGCCTGGTGTTCCTGACGTTCCATGGTGAGGAGCGCTTTGCGATGGCCAACGGGAATGACGCGCATGGCCACGCGCCGGCGACCGCGCACGGACATGGTCCGCGGCTCCGCCGCTCATGCGGGCTCACGGCGCGGCAAGCGGCGGACATGGCGGACACGGCGGGGGACATCTGCACGATGCGCCGCCGGCGATGGCCACCGCGCTCATCGCGCTCGCCATCGGCTCCATCGTCGCCGGCTGGATCGGCATTCCGCACGCGCTCGGCGGGCACAACGGTCTCGGCACCTGGCTCGAGCCGGCGTTCCAGGCCACCAACTGCGGCGCCCCGGTGACCACGGGCGAGCTGGCCGGGTTCGCGATCGAGAACTGCGCCCCGGGCACCGAGCCGGCGCTGGCGTCGCTGACGCAGACCGCGGAACCGGCGCAGCCGGGCGCGGAGCCGGCCGAAGCCGCGCATGAAGCACCCGAAGGCGAGCACGACGAGACCGCGCTCGAGCGGACGCTGATGGGCGTCTCGACGTTGATTGCCTTCACCGGCATCGGGCTGGCGTTCTTCCTGTGGCAGAAGAATCGCCACATCCCCGAGCAGATGGCGCGGCAGTTCGCGCCCGTCCACCAGCTGCTGCTGAACAAGTACTACGTCGACGAGGTCTACGACGCCGCCATCGTGCAACCGATCAAGGTCGCCTCCACGGAAGGGCTGTGGAAGGTGATCGACGTCAAGGTGATCGACGGCGTCGTCAATGGCGCGGGATATGTGGTGAGCGGCTTCGCCGGCGGTCTGCGCCTGCTGCAGACCGGGTCGGTCAAGAGCTATGCGGCCGGTACGTTCCTGGGCGCGGTGTCCATCCTTGCCTACTACTTCTGGAGATAGCGCGCAGTGACCGGTGTTCCGATGCTCTCGCTCGCCATCGTCCTCCCCTCGCTGGGAGCCCTCCTGCTGCTGTTCATCGGCAACCGGGACGGGTCGAAGGACGCCCTCATCCGCAACATCACGTTGGCGGTGTCGCTGGTCACGTTCGGGGTGACGCTGGCGCTGTGGGCCGGCTTCGACTCGTCGCCGACGGCGGAGTCGTTCCAGTTCGTCGAACGCCAGCCGTGGATTCCCACGTTCGGCATCGACTACTTCCTCGGCATCGACGGCCTCAGCCTGATGCTGGTCGTGCTGACCGGCTTCCTCACCCCGATTGCGCTGCTCACCTCGTGGGAGAGCATCGAGACCAAGGTGAAGGAGTTCTCGATCCTGATGCTGGTGCTCGAGACCGCGATGATCGGCGTGTTCTGCTCGCTGGACCTGTTCCTGTTCTACATCTTCTGGGACATCCTGCTGGTGCCGATGTACTTCCTGATCGGCATCTGGGGCTACGACCAGCGCGTCTACGCCGCGATCAAGTTCATCCTCTACACGCTGGCCGGCAGCGTGCTGATGCTGATCGCGATCATCGGACTGTCGTGGATGCACCACGCGGCGACCGGCGAGTACAGCTTCGACGTGCTGAAGCTCTATGCTCTCGACATCCCCTACAACACGCAGTACTGGTTCTTCCTCGCCTTCGCGCTGGCGTTCCTGATCAAGGTGCCGCTGTTCCCGTTCCACACCTGGCTGCCGGACGCGCACGTCCAGGCGCCGACGCCCGGCTCGGTGATCCTGGCCGGCGTGCTGCTGAAGATGGGCGGCTACGGCTTGATCCGCTTCGCCTTTCCGCTGTTCCCGGAGGCCGGCGCCTACTTCGCGCCGTTCATCGGCACCCTTGCGGTGATCGCCATCGTCTATGGCGCGCTGGTGGCGATGGTGCAGCCGGACATGAAGAAGCTGGTGGCATATTCGTCGGTCAGCCACATGGGCTTCGTGGTCCTCGGCATCACGGCGCTGAACGTGCAGGGTGTGCAGGGCGCGTCCTACCAGATGCTGGCGCACGGCGTCAGCACGGGCGGGCTGTTCGCGCTGGTCGGCATGATGTCCGATCGCCGCCACACCCGCGCCATCAGCGAATACGGCGGGATCAAGAAGGTGATGCCGAAGCTGACCGCGGCGTTCCTGCTGATCACGCTGGCCTCGGTCGGGCTGCCCGGAATGAACGGCTTCATCGGCGAGTTCCTGATCATGCTCGGCGCCTTCAAGTGGGATCCGCGCTTCGTCGTCGGCGCCGGCCTCGGCGTCATCCTCTCGGCCGTCTACATGCTGTGGATGTTCCAGCGTGTGTTCTACGGGCCGGTGACCAACGAGAAGAACAAGAACCTGCCAGACCTGTCGTTCCGTGAGTGGGCGATCATCGGCCCGCTCATCGCCATGTCTATCTTCATGGGCGTGTTCCCGAACGTCTTCCTGAAGCCGATGGAGCCCGCGGTCACGCGCATCGTCGAGAGGGTGCAGGCGCATCAGCCCGCCTCCGCGCGGTTGGACGGCGACGCACCCGTGCGCACCAGCTCACACCAGCCCGCACCCGTCGCACCCGCGCGCATCGGTAACAACTGATCATGTTCAGCAACTCTTTCGACGCCGTCATCCCCGTCATCTGCGTCACGCTGGCGGCTCTGGTGGTCATGCTGGCCGAGGCGTTCCGCGGCAAGGGCGAGCGGATGCCGCTCGGCGGCCTCGCCATCATCGGCCTGGTCGGCGCGGCGGCGGCCTCGGTGCTGCTGTGGAACCGCAACGCCACCAGCTTCGGGGTGGTGACGGCCGACAACTTCTCGATCTTCGTCAACCTCGTCATCATCGTCGTCGGGATCATGACGGTGGTGGTGTCGTCGCAGACCATCGAGCGCGACAACCTGCCGGCGGGTGAGTATTACGCGACGCTGCTGTTCGCCATCGTCGGCATGATGCTGATGGCGCAGGCCACCGACCTGCTGCTGATCTTCCTCGCGCTCGAGACGATGTCGATTGCGGTCTACGTGCTGACCGGCATCCGCCGCGAGTTCGTGCAGAGCACGGAAGCGGCCTTCAAGTACTTCCTGCTCGGCGCCTTCGCCAGCTCGTTCTTCCTCTACGGCGTGGCGTTCCTCTACGGCGTCACCGGCTCCACCAACCTCGAGCGCGTCGGCTCGGTGATCGCCGCGCAGTCGATGAGCGGCAACCCGATGATCCTGCTCGGCGTCGGCCTGCTGCTGGTCGGTTTCGCGTTCAAGGTGGCGGCGGTGCCGTTCCACATGTGGTCGCCGGACGCCTACGAAGGTGCGCCCGCCGTGGTCACCGGCTTCATGTCCACGGGCGTCAAGGCCGCGGCCGTGGCCGCGTTCGCGCGCGTGTTCCTGTCGGCGCTGGAGCCGATGATCACCGACTGGGCGCCGGTGCTCTGGGTGATTGCCGCCATGACGATGGTGGTCGGCACGGTGGTGGGCGTGGCGCAGACCAGCCTGAAGCGGATGCTCGCGTATTCGAGCATCGCGCACGGCGGCTACCTGCTGCTCGGCATCATCTCGGGCGGCGACGTGGGCAAGGCCTCGATCCTGTTCTACCTCGCCGCGTATGCGCTGACCAACCTCGGCGCCTTCGGCGTGATTGCGCTGCTCGGCTCGCGCGAGCGCGCCAACGACGACCTGCGCGACTATGCGGGTCTATGGCATTCGCATCCGGCCCTGGCCACGCTGATGACGATGTTCCTGTTGTCGCTGGGCGGGTTCCCACCGACCGCGGGCTTCATCGCGAAGTGGTACGTGTTCAGCGCGGCGGTGGGCGCCGGCTATTACGGGCTCGCCATCATCGGCGTGCTGTCGAGCGTGGTCTCGGTGTTCTTCTACCTGCGGATCGTGGTGATGATGTTCATGTCGGAGCGCGACGCGCGTCCCGTGCCGCCGCCGATTTCCGCGGTGGCGATGGCGGGCCTGGCGATTTCGCTGGCGGGCGTGCTGTATCTCGGCGTGCTGCCGGCGCGCGTGCTCGACTGGGCGCAGGCGTCGGTCGGCACCATCTTCTAGCCAAGTAGATAACCGCCGCCACCCGGTTCGTCGCTCGGCAGACCGGTCGACCAGCCTGACACAGGACCTTCCGGCGAGTCGGGCGCTCTGGCCAACTCGCCAGTCTTCGCCGCGCTCAGACAGTCCAAGTCAGAGCCTTCAGGCCCTGTGTCGGATCTCGAGACGTCTGGTCTCCAACGGTCCGCCGATCGCCGACCCTGGTGTCGGTCCTCGGCCCCACCACAAGCACGGGGCGAACTCGCCTGGATCGAGGGCTCGAACCTCGCCAGTCTCCGCCTCGAGCCAGGTGTCGGATTTGCGAGGCGGCAAGGCTCCCACGATCCGCGGACCGACGCCCCGTGTCTCGCCAGCGATCAGGCGATGCGCCCTATTGCGGCATCACTCAGCTGATCGCGTCCTCCAGGCGGAACTGCAAGTCGGGCAGCACGCGGGAGGGGACCGGCTCTGACGCTCTGACCGTGACCCGGTGAGCGATGCGCCCGGCGTCGAAGGTCAGCACCTCGACCGTCCGCGTCGGCTGGTGGACGAGCCAGCACTCGCGGACGCCGTGCGCGGCGAAGCACTCGACCCGCTCGGCGAGCGTGCCGATCCTCGGCAATGGCGACAGCACCTCCACCACCAGATCCGGCGCGCCCCGCAGCTTGTCGGTGACGATGCCCAGACGCTGCTGCGAGACGAACACGACGTCCGGCTGCAGGACGATGGCGCGGTCGTAATCCAGGATGACGTCCAGCGGCGCCACCCACACCTTGCCGAGCCCGCGCGGCTTCACATGCGCGCGAATGGCGATGGCGATCTCGAAGGCCAGATCCTGATGCCAGGATGTGGGCGATTCGGCGACCTCGAACACGCCGCGCCACAGGTGGTGCACGCGGTTGCTTTCGGGCGTCCGCAAGTAGTCCGCAGTGGTCATTACCGTGCCCGGCTCCGGCAGGGCATCGTAGAACGTTGGTGGTTCGCTCATGACTTGTCTCCGCATACGCACTCCATTCAGAGCGGCCTGTGACCTCTTCAGGGCGCGTTCGGACGACGATGCCATCGTCCAAACGGAAAGGCAAGTCGAGAGCGATGAGCGCGAGCGATGAGGGATCGGGGGCGCGCGCCTACAGCCGATCCACGGGACTCCTGACGCCGAGGCCGCCACGATTGAGCACGTGCGTGTAGATCATCGTCGTGCTGACGTCAGCGTGGCCGAGGAGCTCCTGTACGGTGCGGATGTCGTAGCCGTCCTCGAGCAGGTGCGTGGCGAACGAGTGGCGGAGCGTGTGGCAGCTCGCATGTTTCGTGAGTCCGGCCTTGCGGACCGCGGCCGTCATCGCTCGCTGGATCGCACTCTCGTGGAGGTGGAACCGTGTGGGCTGACGGGAGCGCGGATCAGCGCATAGGCGAGACGCGGGAAACACGAACTGCCACGGCCAGGAGGCGCATGCGGCCGGGTACTTGGCCGCGAGCGCGTCCGGCAGCGAGACGCGGCCGGCGCCGTTCTTCAGGTCCGCGTCGTGGATCGCTCGAACGCGCTGCAGGTGCCGCTGCAGGGTCGGCGTCACCGACGCCGGCAGCATCGTCTGCCTGTCCTTGCGACCCTTCGCCTGGCGCACCACGATCTGGGATCGGTCCAGATCAATGTCCTTCACGCGAAGCCCCAGCGCTTCGTTGAGTCTGAGGCCGGCCCCGTAGAGGAGCATCGCGACCAGTTTCGGTGTGTCGGACAGCGCGTCGAGCAAACGCCTCACCTCGTCGCGTGAGAGAACCACCGGCAGTCGCGCGGGTGTGGCCGCGCGGACGACGCCCTGCAGGCTCGCGACTGGCCGGTGGAGTACGGCGTCGTAGAGGAAGAGCAGGCTGCTCAGTGCCTGGTTCTGGGTGGATGCGGAGACCTGCCGCACCACGGCGAGCGACGAGAGGAACGCGACGATGTCGGCTTCGCCGAGTTCGTCAGGGTGGCGCATGCCGTGAAACACGATGAAGCGACGAATCCAGTGGCAGTAGGCGTCCTCGGTGCGGGGGCTGAAGTGGCGGAGCCGGCACGCCTGGCGCACGCGGTCCATCAGCCGAGGTGTGGTGGACGTTGGGAGAGGCATGGTCGCGGCTGGTGCGAGATTCATGCCTCTTCGAACTGTGCGGGAAGCCGCTGGCCAGCGTTGGCCGCGTTCGCAGAATCTTCGTACCCCGGACGAGAACGACGCGTCAAGGACTGCGCCGTCCTGCGAGGGTGCCGGTTCCGTGTTAGGCTGCGCCATCGTGCAGGCTATTGCCGGCAACGAGAAGGACCGCGCCGCACTCCAAGCCGTGGTGCGGCGCTGGTTACGAGCGCGCGTGGCACTGGGGGTTAGGCTGGATTGCCGGCGATGGCTGGCAGACTATGCCGGGGCCTGATGGTGTGGACGACGCAACCTACTATTAGTTAGCCGCCGACAGATGCCGGAACCATGCATTGCGTCGAGTGTTCGACTATCGCCAGCGCCGCAGCGGCTAGACGCCCGACCGGACCGGCGGAGAATTGCAGTACCTCGCCGATGCATGGCTCTGCGCTCGGGCGACTACGTGCTGTCAATCTGTTACGGCTCTTGCCACTCCGTCGACGGTCGGCGTCACGCGGTCGCGATGGCGTCGACTCGGCTCCGGGCGTCGTCAACGGACAACGCGATCACGTCACTGAGTACGCAGAAACGTCGCCAGATGGATGTTCCAAGCGAGGTCGAGGCATTCCGGCTCGCACGCTCACAGCGACGGCGGTCACCGACACCTGGGTCTCACCAGTGCGACCTACCAGCACAAGGGTGACACGGTCTTGCTTGTCGGCTATGCTCCCGATCAACGAAGCCGGACCGGGACGAACACAAGATCACCGTGGAATTCGATGATTCAGGGCTAACGCGAGTCATCTGCTCACGAACAGCTGGCTCGGAATGCTCAGTCGCGGAAGCATCCTGGTACCATGACTGCCGCCTAACCCCGCGTTGGAGCCGACGCCCGTCGGCCGCGTGCGCGTCCGTCGGGTTCCCGCGCTCGATGGTATCCTGCCTCGCGCGGCGCGGCTCAACGCGAAGCCGCTGATGGCGGAATCGTGGCACACCAAAGGGTCAGCGGCCGGGTCGTCGCCCGCGACGACCGCACCGGTGAGGAACGCATCGTCGCGGACGCGGGCGACTACATCTACCCGGCAGACCTTCGAACGAATTCGCAACGCGACCGACTGTTCGTCAAGGCCTCGGGCTTGGCCGGTGGCCTGTGGCACGAGACTTGGCTCTTCGAGTACGACATCGTTCAGAATCACCAGACAGACAAGGTACGCGTCAAGCCCTCAGCCTTGCCGCCTGAGTGTCCTGCCGGTCCTGTCGACAGGTGACAGACCAGCCGCCTAACCACGGTTGCAGCCGACGGCGGCCGCGGTGGCATCATGAGGCGCCGCCGCGGCTGAAGCCGCGGTCGTTGATATGGCTGTCTTCTGTCAAGTGAGCAGACCTGTCCCGCCTCATCGTGTCGTGAGTTCCCTTCTGCAGCCCGCTCTTTCCGGGCTCGTCGTTCTTCAGGTCCGTCTGGTCGGCGGCACCGCGTTCTAGCGACGGTTGACGCTGCTGATATCCGCGGGTTGGGTACCGCCCAGACTGTGGTTCGTCGCGGAGCTGCCTCGCCCTAGGCACGGACGTGTCGGTGATGCTGATGTCCATAACGACCTCGAGGGTTCTCCACCTGGCCGCGATGCCGCCGACCTGACGGACCTGATCGCCGCGTGCGCCTACGCGGGTGGCGCCGGCACCTCCCGGGCGATCGCCCAGATGAAACCGGTCAGTTCACGCGCGACGGCGGTCGCGACTTTCGGTTTGGCTTTGCCGCGCGCCACGAGTTTGCGAAACCGGGACGTCAGTCGGAGTTGTGCCTTCCACGCGATGTCGCAAATCGGCTTTCGGCAACGCCTCTTGCCGGTAGAGCATCTGTCGGCCGATGCGCGGCACGCCTTGATACGCCCACGCCGCTTCGGCGAGCAGCCGCCGCGCGTGCGGATTGCCCGCCTTGGTGATCCCGCCGCGTCGGACACTGGGCCCACTCGAGTACTCCGACGGCACGAGGCCGAGAAACGCCATGAGCTGCCGCGGATGATCGAAGCGTCGGATGTCGCCGACTTCGGCGACGAGGCCGACGGCCGTCACAAACGAGACGCCACGCAGCGCCTGCAGCGCGTCGACCACCGGCGCCCAGCGCCACGCGGGCGTGAGCTGGCGGAGTTGATCCGTGAGGCGCTCGACGCGACGTTCGGTTTCGTCGATCGTGTCGCGGTACTCCTGCAACGCGATGTGCTGCGGGGCCAGCGGGAAACTGAGATCGGCGAGCCAGCGTCGATACGGCTGGGTCCAGCCGGCGCGCCCCGGATAGCGGCGCCCCTGCCGCAGCAGGAACGCCTTCAAGCGATGTTTCGCCTGCGTGCTGAGGCCGACGGCATCTTCGCGCGCGCGCACCAGATCGCGCAGCGCTTCGTCGTCGGCCGTCGGGATGTAGATCGCGGTCAGTTCGCCGGCGCGATGCAACCGCGCGAGGGCGTCGCCGTCGCGCCGGTCGGTCTTGATCCGATCGCCGCTGCGCTTCGGCATGCTCGACGGATTGACGACCACGCACTCCTCGCCCTGCGCGGTCAGGTAGCGATGAATCCCAAATCCACAGGGCCCGGCTTCGTACACGAAGCGCAACCGCCGGGTCGGCGCGCGCAGCGCCTTCACCACCTTCGCCAGCGCCTCGAGATCGCCGGGGATCCCGCCGTAGTGGCGGACCTCGCCGTCCCGCCCCTCCTCCGCGAGCGAGATGTCGATCGATTCTTTGTGGACATCCATCCCCACGAACATGCTACGTTTCGCCATGGCCTGCCTCCGTCGTATGTGGCTCTGCGCCCACCCTCATCGGCGGCGCGCAATCCACGATTTACTACGTGAGGCAGGTCTCTCGATTCGCTCTGACAGCCATACTGTCTAGGCGGGCAATAGACTGGGCGGAAGGATGGTGCCTATGAGGCTCATCACGCGCTGGAACATCGGCTGACGAGCGGCACGCCGCGTGGGTGCGGGTGAGCTGACGACGCATCTGCGACGATCGCAGGCCACGGCAGGGGATGGCGCCATCAGGTTTTTCGCTATCGCTGCGGGCCGTGTTTGGGCAGAACGATTCCCTGTCAGCCATCAGCGCGTAGCTTCCTGCTCAACCGGGCGGCCGAGAATTGCGTCGACGCGGCTCTTGATCGACGCCTCCGGCAGGGAACCTTGATGTTCGAATCGGGCACGCGACGACATCTGCGAAATGCTGTCTCGGCAGGACAGTCGCAGGCACATCCTCAAGTATTGACAGCGGGCCTCGGTGACATCGACCCAGTGGCCAGCCGATGACGCGAGACCGAGCGAGTCGCGTCTTCGACTCATGTCGACCCGATGAGAGTGTGCCGGGCAGATCCGGCTAGCGGATGGCACGTAGACCCCTCTCGAGTCAGGGCCGACCTTGATCAGTTGGTGAGCGGACGCCGGACCGTTTGCGCGTATTCGCGGAACGCACTCGGGCTCATCGGACTCCTGAGCAAGGCATCGACCGCGAAATTACGTTCCGCGATCTTCACCGGGCATCCTTGACGTTCGCCGCGTCGTCGGAAAGTACTACGCGCTCCTGACCCTGAGGTCCGTTGCTCAATGGGAGCCAGTTGCGCAGTCCGACACGATCGAACCCTTCATGCGGCCCTGGGTGACCGATCCACGCGCCGTGGCAGCGGCGGCTGAAGCCGAAGCCGAGGACGAAACACCGGACGCCCAACAATGCGTTGGAGCCGACGCGTCCGGCGTGCGCGTCCGGGCCGGTTCCCGCGCTCGGTGGTATCCTGCGCGAGCGCGGCGCGGCTGAACGCCGAGCCGTTAGGCCCATTCCCGAGGTTGCGGTCGGTCGTTCAGGAGCCAAGAGGAGGGACCGCCGTGCCTGGAATGTCTCGACGTGAAGCGCTCGCACTTCTGGCAGCAGGTGTCGTCGCGCCCCATTCGACCGCCGTGTCCGCTCAGACTGCGACAGATGCTCATTGGTTGAGCGTGTCGGACATCGGTCGCCTTATCAGGGCGCGCACGCTGTCATCCACGGTGTTGACCGAGCAGATGCTTGATCGCATCAAGCGCCTCGACCCGGTCTTCGAGAGCTATGCCACCCTGATGGCCGACGCCGCCCTGGACGCCGCGCGCGCCGCCGACCGCGAGATAGCTGCCGGCACCGACCGTGGACCGCTGCATGGCGTGCCGATTGCCGTAAAAGACCTCTGCCACACCCGCGGGGTGCGGACGATGGGCGGAACGTTCGTGAACGCAGAATTCGTTCCGAACGAAGACGCTACCGTCGTCGCCAAGCTGCGCGCCGCGGGCGCGGTCCTGCTCGGGAAGCTGAATCTCACGGAAGGCGCGATGGTCGGGTATCACCCCGAGAGGGGCATTCCGCGAAACCCGTGGGACACCAGTCGCTGGCCGGGCCATTCGTCGAGTGGATCGGGGGTCGCGCTCGCCGCCGGGCTGTGCTTTGCCGCCATCGGCACCGACACCGGCGGTTCAATCCGCTATCCCTCGTCTGCCAACGGGGTCGTCGGACTAAAGCCCACGTACGGACGTGTGAGCCGCCACGGCGTGATGGGGTTGTCCGAAACACTCGATCATGTCGGTCCGATGGCCCGAACCGTGAGGGACGTCGCGATCATGTACGACGCGATTGCCGGGCACGATCCGAAGGACGCCACGTCGCTTGCGAGCGCACCTACCAGCGCGACCACCCAGATTGAGCGGTCCATCAGTGGCCTGCGTATCGGCATCGATCGTGACTACGCGTTGCAAGGCATCGATCCCGGCCAGGCCGCGTCCATCGAGGAGGCGCTCAAGGTGCTCGCCAGCCTCGGCGCACGCATCGTCGAGGTGACCATGCCGGATCGCTCGGCAATGCGCGACACGTGGCTATCGACCTGCGCCCCTGAAGCACTCGTGTTTCATAAGGACAGTTACCCGGCGCGCGCCAACGACTACGGTGTCTATTTCCGCCAGTTCCTGGCCATGGGTGCCGCGGTTACACCGGAGCAGGCCGCTACGGCGCGGGCGTGGCGAACCCAGTTCAGCGCCCGTTTCACGGCGGTTCTGGAGTCCGTCGACGCCATGGCCTGCCCGGCCGGCGGCGCCCCGACGTGGCCGGTCACGCGCGCTCAACTGCTGGGCGGCGACATTCTTGCGGCGATGGCCAAGTCATTGCCGCGTGCCTCGGATTTCACGATGCCGATGAATCTCGCCGGAACGCCAGCCATCTGCTTGCCTTCGGGATTCTCAGCCGAAGGGCTTCCGTACAGCATCCAGTTTGCCGGCCGCCGCCTCAGTGAGCCGACGCTCTGCCGCCTCGCGCATGCCTACCAGCAAGCGACAAAGTGGCACACTCGGCACCCGGCGATCTGACGTGCGCGCCGCCGGCCTAACCATCAGTTGCCGCCGACGGCGCGCGGTGGCATTCTGAGCGCGCCGCGGCTGAAACTGCGGTCGCTAGCCGGTTTCCTTAGTTCGGCAATTCATTCAAGATGGCGCGACTCCGAATCTACGTGGACACTTCGGTGATCGGCGGCTGCTTCGATGCGGAGTTCGCCACCTGGTCGGATGCTCTGATGCGCGACTTCCGTGCCAAGCGGTTGGTGCCGGTGCTCTCAGACGTGACCGCCGCGGAGGTTGCCGCCGCACCGGCCGCAGTTCGGGTGCTTCATCACGAGCTCCTTGCCCTCGGCCGCGATGTCCTCCCGGTGACCCCCGCCGTCCTTGGGCTCGTGGCGGCCTACGAGGCGCGCAAGATTCTGCCGAAGAAATTCGCGGCCGACATGACCCACATCGCCCTCGCGACGATCGCGGAGGTCGACGCCATCGTCAGTTGGAATTTCAAGCATATTGTCCGGCTCGAGAAGATTCGCTTGTTCAACGCCGTGAACGTAGAATCAGGCTACCGGGCCTTGAGCATTCTGTCGCCCCGGGAGGTCACCACCTATGAAGGGCGCTAGAGTACGGGCGGTCGAGATGGTGCGGCGCATCCGCGACCGACAGGCGAAGGCGTTGGCCGGCAAGAGCGCCACCGAAGTCGTCGCGTTCTATCGTGCTGCGGGCGAGGCAGCGACGCAGGACGCGGCAGCCTCAGTAGCCAGCCGCCGAACACCGGCTAACAAGGCGCTGCAGCCGACGGGCGCTCCACGCAGAGCCAAGACGCAGCGGCCATCCCGCGCGGCTCGCGGCTGAGCGCCGAACCGTTAGCCGATGGAACGCCGATGACGTGCCTCATATGGCCCCGATGACTCGATCGACTCTGCTCGCCTGGTCCGTGCTGGCTTGCCTCCTCGGCGGCGCGTGCAGCGGCCCAGCGCCCGCGCCCACGCGCACCGAGCCTCCGCCTTTCGATCTGGACGCAACGCGTCAACTCATCGCGCAGCAGAACGACCGCTTCACCAATGCGCATCTCTCGGGCGACGTCGCCACGATCGACTCGATGTTTGCCCCAGATGCCACGTCCTTTCCGCCCGGCGCAGCCGCGGTGATCGGCCTTCCGGCGATGCACGCCTTTACCGTGGACTACCTGAAAGCCGGCCTCACCGAGTTTCGCGAGGAGACTACCGACTTCTACGGGAACGCGGAGTACGTGGTCGATGCAGGCACCTACGTCGTGACCTACGGGCCCAACCATGTGACCGAGCGCGGCAAGTACCTGAATGTGTGGAAACGGGTGAACGGGAGCTGGAAGATCAAGGCCAATATGTGGAACACCGACGCGCCGCCGCCGACGCCGAAGTGACCGGCCGCCGAGCGTCCAGGTCCGTGACAATGACCGGCTCGTCATCGCCGTCGCTAGCCACCGCCCGCGGTGGCACGACCCGGCGTGCATAGGCACCGCGGTCGATGTGCCTATGTCGCGGAAGTGCACGAGCAAGTGGCAGGAGGTGGTACGGGTAGGGTGACAACCCTCCGGACGCACCCTCGCGACCCAGACGACCTACATCACGTGCCGATTCGGCAAGGGACGGGACCTGAGGGGGTAACCGTCAGCAGGTGGTGGACCTGGGTGCCTTACCCTCCGACCCTTGGGCCAGCACCCGCGCGACCTGGGTTCAGCACCCGCGGGACCAGGTGCACGCAGGGTCCGGACCTACCTGCAGCAACCCGCGGACTTACGGTCAGCACCCGCGGGGGTTACGGCAGCAGTAGTGCGGACCTGCAAGTGATTGAAACCATGGCACTTAGGGCACGCCAAAAATGTAATGCCGCGGACCGCTGACGTGACTCCGGGGTACCGCGTCCGTGACTCCGCGATTTCGCGACGTTGATCCCGCCTCCCGGTCGGGTGACTCCGCGGGGTGCTGGCGCAGGTTCCGGCGTCGCTGATGTCGGTCCGCCCATCGCTCACGGAGTACCGGGTGACCGCTCGACCAAGTCCGCCGTCAGCGGCCGCAAGTCCGGCGGTTGGTGGCGGAAGTGGGCGGAGGTGCTCCGGTGATGCCGCGATCGTGGTGGCGCAGATCCGGCGACCGCTGACGCGATGCCGGCCTACTGCTCGCGCGAACCCGGGGATTACTGGCGTGAGTCGGCGTGATGGTGCCGTAACCCCAGGGGATGCGATACGTGATCTTGTAGGTTCGGTGTCGCAAACCCGAGAGCCGGCCGGTCGCAACCCGAAGGGTCGGGCGTATCCTGCCTCGCGCAAGGGCAAGGCTCATAACTGACGGAGTGTCTCTATCCTTCCACCAAGGCTGTCCTATGATTGGCACTGTGTCACATCCACTCATGAGCCGCCGCCAGGCGATGGCGGCACTGGCATCCACCGCCGCCTTGCCGCTGGTGTCGGCGTGCGCGTCCGATCGTCCGCCGTCCGCGCCCGCGGTCGCGGGCGCGGGCGCGGACGAAGTCGGCGCGCTTGCGCTGCTCGACAGCTGCGCCGACCACCTGCTGCGTCTGGCGCCGGAGAGCGCGACCTCGCTGGGCATCGACACCGGCGCGCGGGCCGCGCTCCGATCGCAGCTCGCCGATCGCTCCGCGGAAGGCCAGCAAGGCGTGGCGGCGCAACTCCGCGCCGATCTGGCGCGCGTCAACGCCTTCAACATCACCGGACTGTCGCATGCCACACGCACCAGCTTCGAGGTGGTGCGCAGCGCCTACGCGACGGCGCTCGAGGGTTTCGCACTCCCGTATGGCGACATCACGGTCGGCGGCTGGCGCAACACGCCGTATGTCGTCATCCAGAACGTCGGCGCCTATCTCGACGTCCCGCGGTTTCTCGACAGCGATCACCGCATCGAGAACGCGACGGACGCCGAGGCGTATCTCGCCCGGCTGCAGTCGTATGCCCGAGCAGCTCGACGGCGAGCGTGGCCGCATGGAGGCGGCGCGCGCCGCCGGGCTGGTGCCGCCGGCGTTCCTGATCGACAAGGCCGCTGGCGCAGATGCGCCTCTCGGCGAAGAACGCGCGCGAAGGCGGCACGCTCGTCGATTCCCTGGCGCGGCGAACGAAGACCATCGCCGGCACGTGGGCCGAGCGCGCGCGGACCATCGCGGCACAGGAGATCGCGCCCGCGCTCGACCGGCAGCTGCAGGAACTGCAGACCGAGCGCGGCCTCGCCACCAACGACGCCGGCATCTCGGCGCGACCGCGCGGCGAGGAGTTCTACCGGTGGGCACTGAAGGCGTCGACGACGACGAACATGTCGCCGGACGAGGTCCACGAGATGGGCCAGAGCGAGCTGAAGAGTCTGCATGCGCAGATGGACGCGATCCTGAAGGAGATCGGCTACTCGCAAGGGCACCGTCGGCGAACGGATGAAGGCGCTGGCGAAGGATCCCCGCTACAAGTTCGCCGACGGCGACAAGGGCCGCGCCGAGATCCTGGCGTTCATCGACAATCGGCTCGACTGGATTCGGGCGCAGATGCCGCGCGCGTTCAACAGGCTGGTCAACCCGAACATGGAAGTGAAACGGCTGCCGCCCGAAGAAGAGCCCGGCGCGCCCGGCGCGTATGGCGGAGCCGGATCGGTCGACGGCACGATCCCCGGCCGGTACTGGATCAACCTCCGAACCACGGACCTCCACAGCAAGTACAGCCTTGCCGACCTGACCTTCCACGAGGCGATTCCCGGCCACATCTGGCAAGGCGAATACACGCACGACATGCCGCAGATCCGTCAGTTGCTCGCCTTCAACGCCTACTCGGAAGGATGGGGGCTCTATGCCGAGCAGCTGGCCGACGAACTGGGCGCATACGAGAGCGATCCGGTCGGGCGACTCGGCTATCTCCAGTCGATCGCCTTCCGGGCGTGCCGTCTGGTGGTGGATACGGGCCTCCACGCCAAGCGCTGGACGCGTGAGCAGGGCGTCAAGTTCTTCGTCGACGTCAACGGCTCGAACCCCGAGGAAGTGGCGAGCGAGGTCGACCGCTATTGCTCGTGGCCGGGGCAGGCCTGCGGCTACAAGGTCGGGCACAGCGAGATCAACCGGCAGCGCCAGAAGGCGACGACGGCGCTCGGGACGCGGTTCGACGTGAAGACGTTCAACGACACCGTGGTGCTCGGCGGCAACGTGCCGCTCGACGTGCTCGCCAGGAACGTCGACGAGTTCGTGCGAAGCGCGGGAAGTTAGAGACGTAACCGGTGTGCGGTGTCCGAGCCCTTGCCCGACGGATACATTGCGATGTGGACCGCTGATCGATGAAGGCCCCCGAGCGGCCGCTCAGCGGCGCGGCCCTGCTCAAGGAGACATGCCGGCGGATCCGCGTCGCCCGCAGCTATTGGGACGCGCACAACAATCGCGCCTGCCGCGGCGAGCGCGAGAAGGCCCTGGCCCTCTACGAGACGATGACCGAAGCGGAGCGTGACAAGATTCCGCAGGAGCTGCGCGTGTGGCTGCGCTATCGCAGCGAGAAATACTTCGGCGCCGATCGGACCCCGCCGCAAGGACGCGGCCGGTGATCCGCCCGGCGGTGAAGGCGAAGCTCCATCCGCGGAACCGTTTTCGTGCCGGCTACGATTTCCCGCAATTGATTGCGTGCAGTCCACGGCTGGCCGCGTTCGTTTCGCCGAACGCCTATGGCCACCCGTCCATCGACTACGCGAACCCCGACGCGGTGAAGGCGCTGAACCAGGCGCTGCTGAAGAGCGCCTATGGCATCGACACCTGGGACGTACCGCCCGGTTACCTGTGTCCGCCGATTCCAGGGCGGAGCGACTATCTCCACTACCTCGCCGACCTGCTCGAGTCCGAAGGCCGGAGTGCGCATGGCCGCGATGTCCCGGTCTCGGTCCTCGA
This sequence comes from uncultured Acidobacteriota bacterium, assembly GCA_963721715.1. Taxonomy (GTDB): domain Bacteria; phylum Acidobacteriota; class Vicinamibacteria; order Vicinamibacterales; family UBA2999; genus VFZN01. The sequence continues at coordinate 534,880 of CAVRKI010000003.1, forward strand.
TATCGGGACGGGCGCCAACTGCATCTACCCGCTGATCGGCGCCAGTGAGTACGGCTGGCGCTTCGTCGGTTCGGAGACCGATCCGGTGGCGCTAGGGTGGGCCAGGAAGCTGGTGGCGGCCAATCCAGGGCTGGCCAACCTGATCGACTGCCGGCTTCAGACCTCGCCGCTCGAGTGCTTCAACGGCGTTGTCAGGCCGGGCGAGACGTTCGACGTGTCGATGTGCAATCCGCCCTTTCACGCGTCAGCGGCAGCGGCGGCCGAAGGGAACCGGCGCAAGCGCCACAACCTGCGTGGGCGCGCACCGGCGACGGCCAGGCTGAACTTCGGCGGCACGGCCGGCGAGCTCTGGTGCGACGGCGGGGAATTGGCGTTCGTGCGGCGGATGATCGCGCAAAGCGCCGAACGACCCGCCTTGTGCCGGTGGTTCACGACGCTGGTCTCGAAGAGCGCACACCTGCCGCGGCTGCGGCAGGCCCTGCGCGAGGCGGGCGCGACCGAGGTCCGGACCATCGAGATGGCTCAGGGTCAGAAGTCCAGCCGCATCCTGGCCTGGACGTTTGCTCGCGACTGATGCGATGACCGAGCGGCGTCGACTCTTCCGTCTGGCGATGGGCTCGCGCATCTGTGGCAGAATCCCCACACGAGGCTGCCGATGAGCGAGTCCAATGCCGGAGATGGAGACGACTGGGCGGAGGCGGCGTCGTGCACCTGGCTTCACGAGGCTCAGCTGATCGTGTCGGTGCTCGACTCCGCGGGCATCGCCGCCGCGATTCCCAACGAGCACACCCTGGGCGTTCAGCCGCTCTACGCGAACCTCGTGGGTGGGGTCCGCGTGATGGTGCACGCCGAGGACCTTACGCGGGCACAGGAGATCCTGGCGTCGACGAAGCCCGCGCCAGACGAAAGCGATCGCGACAGCGAGGGGCGCCCGTGACCACCGTTGCCGCGCACTATGATTCCCATCTGGCCCCGGTCTATCTGTGGATGGCCGGTGGGCTCGAACAGGCGCTGGCGACGGGCGCCAGTGACACCGCCGGACTGACCTGCCCTGGCGGCTTCGCCATCGATCTCGGGGCCGGCTTCGGCATGCACGCCATCCCGCTGGCCCGAGGCGGCTGCAGGGTGATGGCGATCGATTCCTCCCCCTTCCTGCTCGATCAGCTGCGCCACTTCAGTGAAGGGCTGCCGATCGAGGCCGTGCCCGGGAACCTGTTGACGTTCCGGCAGCACCTTACGCAGCAGGCCGGCCTGATTGTCTGTATGGGGGACACGCTGCCGCACCTCGAGGACCAGGAACAGATCGCGCTCCTGCTCCGCGAGGTGTCGGAGGCGCTGGCACCGGACGGCTCGTTCGTCGCCACCTTTCGCGACTACACGACGCCGCCCTCGGGTGACGCGCGCTTCATTCCGGTCCGGGCCGACGGAGATAGAATCCTGACCTGTTTCCTCGAGGCGCACCCCGGACACGTGCTCGTGCACGACATCCTCCACGAGCGGGAGGGTGGGACGTGGCAGATGAGGGTCAGCAGCTACCCCAAGCTCCGATTGTCACCAGCCGTGGTGATGGCGGCGCTGAAAGCTGCGCGGTTGGATGGCACGATCGCCCAGGGACCGCGCGGCATGCTCAGGCTGGTCGCGCAGCACGAGGTCCGCTCATGAATCAGCTGTGAGGCACCGCCACCGCGTTCTCGGCTTCCTCATCCTGCTGTTCGCCATCACCTACATCGATCGCGTCTGCATCTCCGTGGCCGGCCCCCGGATGCAGGAGGATCTCGGTATCGACCCGATCGGCTGGGGCTGGGTGACGGCGATGTTCACGCTGTCCTACAGCCTGTTCGAGATCCCGACCGGGGTGATGGGCGATCGGCTGGGCGCGCGCCGTGTGCTCACGCGCATCGTCCTCTGGTGGTCGGCGTTCACGTCGCTCACCGGCATGGTCTCGAACTACTACCTGCTGCTGGTCATCAGGTTCTGCTTTGGCGCCGGTGAGGCCGGCGCGTTTCCGAACGCCAGCATCGTGGTCTCGCGGTGGTTCGCGCCGACGCAGCGCGCCAGCATCTCGGGAGTGCTGCTGATGGCGAGCCAGATCGGCGGCGCCATCGCGCCGCTGCTGGTGGTGCCGATTCAGATGCGCTACGGCTGGCGCATGTCGTTCCTGGTGTTCGGCGCGGTGGGCGCGATCTGGGCGTTCGCCTGGTACTACTGGTTTCGCGATACGCCCGCGGAGATGCCAGGGGTCAGCCAGGCCGAACTGAAGGAGCTGTCGGCGATTCCTCCCGCGGCCGGGCACGGCTTTCCGTGGCGGGTGGCGTTCCGGTCCGACACCGTGCTGGCCCTGCTGGTCACCGCCTTCTGCTACATCTACGTCTACTCGTTCTTCCAGACCTGGTTTCATACCTTCCTGGTGAAGGGCCGGGGCTTCAGCGAAAGCGGCCTGCTGCTGTCGGCGGCCCCGTACGCGATCGCGGCGTGCGCGAATCTCGCCGGCGGCGCCGCCAGCGATGCCCTGGTGCGGCGGTTCGGCAGGACCTGGGGCCGGCGATCGCTCGGCGTGCTGGGCCTCGGCAGCGCGTGCTTCTTCACCGTGGCCGTGATGTTCACCCAGCAGCAATGGCTGACCATCGTGCTCCTGTCCCTCGTCTACGGCGGCATCACGTTCCAGCAGGCGGGCGTCTTCGGCGTGTGTCTCGACCTTGGCGGCCGTCACGCCGGCGCCATCGTCGGGCTGATGAACACCTCGGCGCAGGTGGGCGCGTTGGTGGGGTCGGTCGCCTATGGCTACATCGTCGACTACTTCCACAGCTACGACGCGCCGTTCGTGCCGATGGCGGTGGTGCTGTTCGTCGGGATGCTGTCCTGGCTGCGAATCGATGCCTCAGCGGAGCTGAAGGCGGGCTGATAGGATGCACGTGCGGGGGACCCCATGCGACGAGAGATGATCGCGGTTCTGGTTTCGGTGGCCATCGCGGTGGGTCGTGGCGCCGTCGCGGGTCGTGAGCGCCCAGCCGGCTGATGTCCTTGCGGCGATCGATCGCGGCTTCGAGGACTACCGGCTCGATGCCCATATCCCGGGGATGGTCTACGGGGTGGTCATCGACGGCCGCCTCGTGCACGTCAAGGGCCTGGGGATTCAGAACATCGAGACGAAGCAGCCGGTCTCGGCCGACACGCTGTTCCGCATCGCCTCGATGACCAAGGCCTTCACGGCGCTCTCCATTTTGAAGCTTCGCGATGACGGCAAGCTCGCGCTCGATGCGCGGGCCGAAACCTACATCCCGGAGATCAAGGACTGGAAGTATCCGACTAGCGACTCGCCGCGGATCCGGGTCGGCCACTTGCTGACGCACACTGCCGGATTCGTGACCGACGATCCATGGGGCGACCGGCAGACGCCGCTGCCCGACGAGGACTTCACTCGGCTGCTGCGCGACGGTGTGCCGTTCACGCGGCCGCCGGGAACGGCGATGGAGTACTCGAACCTCGGCTACGCGATGCTGGGTCGCATCATCACGAACGTGGCGCGGCAGCCGTACAAGGACTACATCGAGGCCCAACTGCTGAAGCCGCTCGGCATGACCTCGTCGGGCTTCGAGGTCACGCAGGCGCCGGCGGAACGACGCGCGCTCGGCTATCGCTGGGAGGACGGCGCGTGGCGCCTCGAGCCGACGATGGCGCATGGGGCGTTCGGGGCGATGGGCGGGCTGCAGACGAGCGCCAACGACTACGCGAAGTACGTGGCGTGGCTGCTGTCGGCGTGGCCGGCGCGGGACGGCGCCGATACCGGCCCGGTGAAGCGAGCGTCGGTGCGGGAGCTGGCCGAGGGCGCGAACTTCCCTCAGGTGCGGATGCGCCCCGGCACCACCGGCACGGACGCGTGCCGCGAGGCTGCCACCTACGGCAAGGGCATGTATGCCGCCGTCGATTGCGATCTCGGCCTGACGCTGAGTCATGGTGGCGGTTATCCCGGTTACGGCTCGCACGTGCTGTTGCTGCCCGACTACGGCGTCGGCATCTTCGCGCTCGCCAACCGGACCTACGCCGGCCCCCGCGCTCCGGTGTGGGACGCGGCCGTCCGCCTGCACGAGGCTGGTCTGCTGAAGGCCCGCGCGGTCAAGGGCGACGAGTCGCTCGTCCACCGCCTACGGCGCGGTGGGCCGCATGTACGCCGCGGGCAACGTCACCTCCGCGGGTGACGTGCTGGCGATGAACTTCCTGATGGATCGATCCGCCGAGGGCTGGGCCCGCGATCTCGCCAGCCTGAAGGCGCAGGTCGGCAGCTGCGAGACGCTCGGCGCCGATCGTCGCCACCGGTGCACTGACCGGCGAGTTCACGTGGCGCTGCGAGCGTGGGCGCGTCAGAGGGCTGCTGCAGATGGCGCCCACGCGCCCGCCGCGTATCCAGTCGTTGGACCTGACGCGCGCCACGCCCTGAAGGCGGACGGTCCTCTACGGCGCGTTGAACGTGGACGCGTGCAGATGAACGATGCGCCAGGCTGCGCCTGTGACTGCTGAGCACGATGCGTGCGCCGCGAGCGGGCTGCGGCCGTGCCCAGGTGGAACGTCACCACCGCGACATCGTCGAAGCGCTGCACCTCGAGATCCTGCGGCTGGAGATCCTGAAAGGGCGGTGTGGTCCTGCCGGATGCCGCCCGGATCTGCGCGAACACCACCTCGAACGTGCGCTGGATCTCCTGCCGGCCCCGGATTCGCGTCGGGAACGTGCGCGGCGGCGCGGATGGCGGATGGAACACGGTGGCCTCGGCCTCGAAGCAGTCGAGGAAGGCCGGCATGTCGAGGTTGTTGAAGGCGGTGAGGAACCGCTGCATCGCGGCATCGATACCGGCATCGCCCGACTGCGCGGTTCCCGTGGCGGACGAGAGCGTCAGCAGGACGAACGCGAGGGCGGCACAGCGTGGCATGGCGCTATGGTCACACAGATCATCGAACGTTGCGCGTGTTCACAGTCGATCCGCTGGACTTCGCACGCCCAGGCCGCCGCAATTCAATACGTGCGTGTAGATCATCGTGGTGCTCACGTCCAGCGTGTCCAGGCAGTTCCTGCACGGTGCGGATATCGTAGCCGTCCTCGAGCAGGTGCGTGGCGAACGAGTGGGGGAGTAGGGCCGTCGTGACTCTCTGGGTGGCGGCACCCGACGGCTGGCCGATGTCTGCGAAGTTGGCATGCACGATCGGTATCGACACGATTGCACACGGCGTGCTGACGGCAATACGGCTACCTGATCAGCGCGTGTGTCAGAGTGCCCGATACGAGGCGTACTGGTGCGGCGTTTACGTCGCTCGATGGTTATGTTGCGGATGAAACCGGCAACGTCGATTGGGCGGAGCTCGATGAGCTGACGATGACGGTGACACCGTCCATTTGCGTTCCGGGGCGACGGCCAGCAATGCGTTCCACCTGAGGGCACTGCGGCCGACGCGGTGAGAGCGTTGCTGGGGCAGCATGGCAGCCGACTGACCCGCCGGTGAAGCCGAGGCGCCCGATCAGGCGGTCCCGCTCGCCGGCAGCGCACGGTGGTATTCTGGCGCGCGGCACGGCTCAGCACCAAGGCGTGGAACAGACAAAGGACGAACAGCATGAGGGACAACACCTCGTTCCGTCGTGGGCTCCTGGTCGGTGTTCTCTTGATGTTGGGTAGCCACGCCGTTCACTGGCTCCTCACGCCGGCCAGCCATCCTGACGCCAGCCTGGCCCGGATCATTGCGGTGGGCATGCAGGCGATTCTGGGCTACGGGGGGGCATTGTGGGTGCTCCTCCAGCGACGATCAGCTACCGCCGGAAGAAGCAGTTCGCGATGATTGGGCCTGCCAGGATCAGGACGGCATACGAGGCGGCGGGATAGCGCGGCGCGCGCGTCGTTCCGCGACCAGAGTCGACTCCGCCATGCCCACGCGTCGCCAGTTCATCCACGCCGCCGCGGCGTCCGCCATATGGGCCGGTGCGCCGCACCTGATGGCCGCGAAGTACGACCTGCTGGTCAAGGGCGGGCGTGTGGTTGACCCGTCTCAGAAACTCGATGGCGTGATGGACGTGGCCATCGTGGCCGGTCGGATTGCCGCGCTGCAGACGGAGATCCCGGAGGTCGATGCCGCCGAGGTGATTGAGGCGCGGGGGCGGATCGTCAGCGCGGGGCTGGTCGATATCCACGCGCATCTCGACAGCCCCGACATGCCTCCCGCGCACTGCCTGTCAACGGGCGTGACGTCCATCGTCGACGGCGGCTCGCGCGGCGCGGACAACGTGGCGGAACTGGTGAGCGTGGCCAGAAGCGCACCGAACCGCATGCGCATCCTGTTGAATGTGTCCAGGACCGGACTGGTCGGCGGAGGAGGCGAGCTCCTCGACTTCGCGAAGGCCGACGCCGATGCCGCCAGGGGCGCGATCGCGGCGCATGCAGACGTGATCGTCGGGATGAAGGCGCGTCTGTCCGCCAACGCGGCGGGGGAGCACGATCTCGAAGCGATTCGCCGCGCGCACACGGTGATTGTGCCGCTCGGCCTGCCGCTGATGGTCCACATCGGCCAGACCCGCTCGCCGCTCCCGGCCATCCTCGACCTGCTTCGGCCTGGCGACATCGTCACGCACGTCTACGCGCCGCCGCCCAACAGCATCCTCGACGGGAACGGACGCGTGCTGCCGCAGGTGCGCGCGGCCCGCGATCGAGGCGTGTTGTTCGATGTGGGGAACGGGCGCACGGCGCACATCACGTGGGAGATGGCGGAGCGTGCGCTCGATCAGGACTTTCTGCCCGACACGATCTCGTCGGATCTCACCGCGCCAGGCCGCACCGACCGGGTCTTCGACTTCCCGACGGTGCTGTCGAAGTTCCTGATGCTGGGGCTGTCGCTGGAGCAGGTCATCGCACGGGCAACGGTCACTGCGGCGAAGGCGATGGCGCCGTTCAAGGAGCTGGGCACGCTTCGAATCGGCGCGCCCGCCGACGTGGCGGTGTTCACGCTCGAGAGTGGCGAGTTCGAGTTCGTGGACAACCTCAACATCAAGCGCACCGGCCGCGAGCGGATCGTCCCGGTCGCGGTGATTTCGAACGGCAAGCGCGTTATTTGAAGTTCGTCCCCCGAGCGTTCTGGCTGGAGACCATGCCGTCACGGTTTCGCTCCAAGGTCGACCTCTTTCTGATGGCGCCGGTGGCCATTGCGCTGGTACTGCCGCCGATACTGATGCTCGGCGCGCTGACAGCCGGTCAGAAAGAGTCCTGGGTGTTGGTGGTACCCTTCGCCGCACTGGTCATCGTCGCGTGTGTGCTGAATGTCTCGTACGAAGTCACCGATGAGGACATCGTCGTTCATCGAGGTCCGTTTCGGTCTCGCATGCCTCTCAGGCGGGTGCAGGGGTTGCGCGCCACGCGCGACTGGGTGTCGTCTCCAGCCCTGTCTCTCGACCGGATCGAGATCCGTACGGACCGCGGATTGTGGCTCGTGGTGTCGCCAGCCGACAAGACGGGCTTTGTGCGAGCCATCCGGGCGCGCGTTCCCAGCGTGCGACTCGAGGGCCTTGAAGAGCGGTCATGAACCCCATGGTGTTCACCAAGCATCTCCGGGACGGAATTCGACGCGGAAGGATCAGGTGCACCGTTCGCATCTGGACGCGGCTGCAGGTCAAGGTGGGCGGCCGTTACGCGATGGACGAGGGGCACGTGGTCGTGGATTCGATCACTCCGATTGACATCGCTGACATCACCGATGACCTGGCGCGCGAATCGGGTTTTGGCAGTGTTGAAGACTTGCTCGGGATCGCAAGACACGGCAGCGGCGAGAGCGTCTACTTGATTCGGTTTCACTACCTGCCGCCGGGCGCGTGGGACGTCGCGGGAGACTCCCGCGTCCTGAAGCGATGAACTGCGCGCTTCCCGCGCTGGCGCGGCATCACCACGCGATCATCGAGGCTTCGAACAGGCGCGCCAGTTCCTCCGGCCCGGCCGGCCGCGGCGACAGCTTCGTCACACGGTGCTGCGGCAGCGTGCCTTCGACGAGGGCCGGGATGTCCGAAGACGAGTAGCCGAGCGCGGCCAGGCCGTTCGGCACCTGCAGCCGCCGCATGAACCACGTGATGCGATCGGCGAGGATGGCGCCCGCATCCTCCGCTCGCGCCTGCGAGACATCGGCGCCGAGCGCCTCCGCCGCCTCGAGATGCCGCTCCGGGCTGGCCGACGACGTAAAGCGGAAGACGGCCGGGGCATTCAGAATCACCGACATGCCATGCGGGACCAGCGGGTGCTCGACGTCGTATCCCGGCGCGCGATACGTCTTCACGTGGCCAGAGACGGGGTACGACATGCCGTGCGGCAGGTGCACGCCGGCGTTGCCGAAGCCGATGCCGGCGTAGGCCGAAGCCAGCAGCATGCTCGCCCGTGCCTCCTCGTCCGACGGATCGTCCACCGCACGCACCAGGAAGCGCGCGACCATGCGGAGCGCCTGCATCGACCACACGTCGCTGATCGGGTTGGAGCCCTGATACGCCGGCCGCATCGCCGGGCCATCTGGCCGCGGGCGATCGGTGTAGGGCATCGCCGTGAACGACTCCACCGCGTGGCTCAGGATGTCGAGACCAGTCGACGCCGCCACCTGCGGCGGCATCGTCCTGGTGTTGTCCGGATCGAGCAGGCCCAGCGTCGGCTTCAGCCGCCGGTTGGCGATGCCGGTCTTCGCGTGCATGCGCATCAAGTCGAAGATGGCCACGCCCGTCGTCTCGCTCCCGGTGCCGGCGGTGGTGGGAATCGCCACCAGCGGCTTGACGGGACCGGGGACCGGCAGCCCCTTCCCGATCGGCGGATTCACGTAGTCGAGGAAGTCGGCGGGTGGATACGTGGTGTAGAGGTTCACCGCCTTGGCGGTGTCGATGGTGGACCCGCCGCCGACCGCGACCAGCGCGTCGAACGAATGCTGGTTCGCAAAGGCAATGGCCTCGAGCACCGATTCGTCGGTCGGCTCCACCCGCACGCGGTCGAACAGCGTGTAGTGAATCCCGTGCGCGTCCAGTGACTCCAGCACGGTGTGCACCGGTGACAGTCGCGACAAGGTGGGATCGGTGAGCACCAGCACGCGCTGACGTCTTCCAGTCCCGCAGATCCGCCCCTACCTCGCGGGTGACCCCGATGCCAAACCGCACCGCCGACGCCGCCATCTCGAACGCGTAGTCGTGTTCCATCGTTGACTTCCGGTATCCGTCATCCGGTTTCCAGGCTCGAAGTTCGAGGTTCTAGACCAGCCATTCCTTCTGCCGTCTGCGGTCTACCGGATACCGGTTCTTCTACTTCCCCTTGTATCCCGGCCCCCGCACCACCTGACCCGGCTTCGCTCCCGTGTGCTCGCCATTCTTCAGCACCTGCGTGCCGTTCACCCACACGTGCGTCATCCCCGTGGCGTACTGATGCGGCTGCTCGTAGGTGGCGTGGTCGGCAATGGTTGCCGCATCGAAGGCGACGACATCGGCGAATTGGCCGGCCTTGAGGAGGCCGCGATCGGCGATGCGGAGGTTGGCGGCTGGCAGCGAGGTCAGCCGACGGATGGCGTCCTCCATCGTGGTGGCCTTCTCGTCGCGCACGTACTTGCCGAGCAGGCGCGCGAAGTTGCCGTAGGCTCGCGGGTGCGTGCTCTGCTTCAGGAACACGCCCTCGGTGGCCAGCGACGCCGCGTCCGAGCCGAAGCTCACCCACGGCAGTCCGGCCTGGCGCTTCGTGTTCTCCTCGGACATCAGGAAGTAGACGACCTGCACCCGGCTGCCGTCCTCGACCACCAGGTCCATCGCGGTCTCTTGCGCGGACTTGCCGCGGCTGGCGGCGACCTCTTCGAGCGTCTTGCCAATCAGCCCGCGCAGTTCGGGATTGCGGAAGCCGACGAGCAGCGTGCCCTTCGGCCCCGCGGCCAGCAGCAGGTTTTCCCACGCGTCGGTCGGCGTCAGCATCTCCTTCGCCACCTTGGCGCGAATGGCCTTGTCCTTCAGCCGCCCGGCCCACGCCTGATAGCCGCCCTCCTGCACCCACGGCGGCATCGCCGCATCGAGACCGGTGGAGCCCGCCGTGTAGGTGTACATGTCGGCGGTGATCTCGAGGCCCTCCTTGCGCGCCGCTTCGATCTTCGTGATCACCTCGTCGAGCTTCGACCAGTTCGATTCGCCGGCGGCCTTCAGGTGGTAGATCTCGGCGCGGATCTTCGCCTCGCGGGCGATCGTCATCAGCTCGTCCACGGCTTCGACCAGCCGGTTGCCCTCGCTGCGCATGTGCGAGATGTACATGCCGCCGTACTGCGACGCGACGGTGGAGAGCGCGATCAGCTCGTCGGTCTTCGCATAGAACCCCGGCGCGTAGATCAGCGCGGAGGAGACGCCCATCGCGCCTTCCTCCATCGCGGTCTTCACGTGCGCGCGCATGCGGTCCAGTTCCTCCGGCAGTCGGCGCGCGATCGGCGTAGCCCAGCTTCGTTGACGCGGACCGTGGCGGCGCCGACGAACGAGGCGATGTTCGGCGAGATGCCGCGCGCGACCAGCCAGTCCAGGTACTGGCCGAGCGTGGTCCAGCCGATGTCGAACGTGATGTCGGACTGCCGCGCCTTCGACTCCTGCTTCATGCGCTCGTTCATCGGCCCCATCGAGCCTTCGCCGAAGACTTCGAGCGTCACCCCCTGCTTCAACTCGCCCATCGAACGGCCGTCGGCGATGAGCGACGTCTCCGAGTGGCTCAGCATGTTGATGAAGCCGGGCGCGATCGTCAGGCCGCTGGCGTCGACCTCGGTGGTGGCGGTGGCCGGTCCCAAGATGCCGACCGCGGCGATCCGCTGCCCCTGGATGGCGACGTCGGCGGCCACGCCCGGCGCACCGCTGCCGTCGATGACGGTGCCGTTGCGGATGATGACGTCGTAGTGGGGCGGACGCGAGCACCCTGCAAGGGTCAGCAGGATGGCGGCGACGACGATGCGCGTGGACATGCGCGGGAGCTTACCACCCGAGGCCCGCTTAGACTGTGGGCATGTTCGTTGGTCACCTGGCCGTTGCCCTCGCGTCCAAACCTGTCGAGCCCCGAGTCCCGTTGGCGGTCGCCGTCGCCGCCGCCTTCGGCCTGGATCTGCTCTGGCCGTTGCTGCTCCTGCTCGGCCTGGAGTCGGTGCGGGTGAGTCCGGGCGACACGGCCTTCACCAACCTGGCCTTCGTGTCCTATCCGTGGAGTCACAGCCTGCTGCTCGTGATCCTGTGGTCCGCGGCGGCGGCACTCCTCGCCTGGCGCGCGTTCCGCTCCGGCCGCGCCGGGGTGGTCGTCGGCGCGCTGGTCCTCAGTCACTGGTGTCTCGACGCGCTGACGCACCGCCCGGACCTGCCGCTCTGGCCCGGCGGCACGCTGGTGGGCTTCGGGTTGTGGAACTCCGTCGCCGGCACCATTGCCGTCGAGGGGGCGCTCCTCGCGTGCGGCGTGTGGGTCTACCTGCGGGCGTCAATGGCACGAGACCGGACGGGGCAGTGGGCACTGGCCGGCCTGGTGCTGCTCGCCACCACCATCTGGGTCACGCAACCGTGGTCGCCACCCCCGCCCTCGTCGACGGCGGTGGCCGTTGGGGCGTTGGCGCTGTGGTTGTTCATCCCGTGGGCGCGATGGATCGAGGCGCACCGGACGAGTCCTCCGGCATAATGCCGCCATGCGTCTTCGACTGATCTCCCTCGCCCTGCTCGCGCTGGTTGCGTTCGGCGTCGAGCTGTTCGCGCAACAGAACCGCATCGACGTGGTCACGCCGTCCGCCCCCGAACTGGCGTCGTATGGCCGCTACGCGATTGGGGTCCGTACGATTACCGCGGTCGATCGCCAGCGTGTGGACGTCGTCAACACCACGCCGACCGGACCCGTGGCCCGCTACGACCGGCCGCTGACGCTGGAAGTCTGGTACCCCGCGACGCTGGCCCCCGGCGCCACGGGCGGCGGCACTTATCGCGTGATCACGCGCGACCCGGCGATCCAGGCCACGCTCCACGGGCGGGCCGTTCGCGACGCGGCGCCGCTCGGTGGGTCGGCGCCGTTTCCGCTGGTGATCATCTCGCACGGCTATCCCGGAAACCGCTTTCTCCTCAGCCACCTGGCCGAGAATCTGGCCAGCAAGGGCTACGTCACCGTCTCCATCGATCACACCGACAGCACCTACGACGATCAGAAAGCCTTCGCGAGCACGTTGTACAACCGCCCGCTCGATCAGCTGTTCGTGCTGCGCGAGATTGCGCGGCTCGGCGCGGCCGGGTCGGGCAGCTTTCTCAGCGGGCACGTCGACGCCTCGCGGACGGGCATCGTCGGCTACTCGATGGGCGGCTACGGCGTCGTCAACGTGATCGGCGGCGGCTTCAGCGTGGCCAGCGAAACGCTGGCCACGGCGCCGCCGCATCGCCTGCTGGCGGAGCGCGGCGCGGTCAATCCGCAGTACCGGAAGAGCCTGGATCCGCGCATCAAGGCCGCCATCGCGATCGGCCCGTGGGGCATGCAGGGCGGGTTCTGGGACCCTGACGGGTTGCGCGGCATCCGCACGCCGGTGCTGTTCGTGGCGGGAAGCGCGGACGAGGTCTCGGGCTACGAGCGCGGGACGCGCGCCATCTACCAGGCGGCAGTGAATGCGGAACGCTACCTGCTGACGTTCCTGCAGGCCAATCACAACGCCGCGGCGCCCTATCCCGCGCCGGCCGAGGTCACCACCGCCAGCGCCTCGGCGGCGTTCTCACACTATGCGGACCCGGTCTGGGACACCGCGCGGATGAACAATATCCTCCAGCACTTCGCCACCGCTCACTTCGATCGCTACCTGAGGGACGATGTGGCGAAGGCCGGCTATTTCGATCTGGTGCCGCAGGGGAAGGACGCGGTCTACGCGGTGGACCGCGAAGGCCGGACGCTGCCGACCCACACCTACTGGAAGGGATTCAAGCGAGGCACCGCGGTGGGGTTGGTGATGGAGCACGAAGGGCCACAGTAGCCGGGATCCGGTGTCCGGTGTCCGGTGTCCGGACGGCGCCCAAGCCCCAAGCCCCCGCTACCAGCGGAGCAGTGTTTCCAGCTCCGCCTCTGTCTCTTCGGGGACCGTGCGCAGGTCCAGCGCCACGCGGTCGTCGACGATTCTGGCGATGACAGGGGTGGCCAGGGCGCGAAGGCGCGCTTCGACGCTCGCCGCCGTCATGCCGTCACGCGCCAGCGTCAGCAGCATGGTGGGAAGGGCGACACCGGGGGCGCTGCCTCCGCCGACTGCGGACGACTCGGCGACGAGTGCCGTGCGCCAGCCGCCTGCCGCCAGGCGATCGCCAAGGGCGCGCGCACGCGCGGCAATCTCGTCCACCCCGATCGACAGCATCCGGCGCACCGGCACCGTCTGTGACGCACGGCCGGCCAGATGCTCGAGCAATGTCGCCTCCAGCGCGGCGTAGGTCAGCTTGTCGACGCGGAAGGCACGCATCAAAGGATGGCGACGCAGCTGATCGACCAGCACCCGGCGTCCGGCGAGGATGCCGGCCTGCGGGCCGCCCAGCAGTTTGTCGCCGCTGAAGCACACGAGATCCACACCCGCGGCCAGCGAGGCGCCGACCGATGGTTCGTCCGCGAACGCGTCATCCAGATTGCCGCTGCCGAGGTCCTCGACGACGGGGATGCCGATGGAGCGTCCGGCGTCGACCAGCGCGCTCAGCGTGGGGCGCTCGGTGAAGCCTTCGATGCGGAAGTTCGACGGGTGGACGCGAAGGATGAGGGCCGTGCGGGCCGATGCGGCCACCGTGTAATCGGCGACACGCGTGCGGTTCGTGGTGCCGATCTCGCGGAGGATTGCGCCGGACTGCGCCATGATGTCGGGCACCCGGAAGCCGCCGCCAATCTCCACCAGCTCGCCGCGCGAGATGATCACCTCTCGCCCGGTGGCCAGCGCGGCCAGCATCAGGAGCGTCGCCGCGGCATTGTTGTTCACGACCACCGCGGCCTCAGCCCCGGTCAGCGCGATGATCAGTGATTCGGCGTGCACGGTCCGCGATCCGCGGGTGCCCAGGGCGAGGTCGTACTCGAGGTTTGTGTATCCGCCGGCGGTGTCGGCAATGCGAGCGATGGCCGCCGGCGACAGCGGCGCGCGCCCCAGATTCGTGTGCACGATCACGCCGGTGGCGTTGATCACCCGGCGCAGCGAGCCCTGGAATCGCGCGCCAAGCCGCGCGGCGGCACCGGCTTCGATGGCGGCCGCGAGGTCCTCGGCCGCCGCCGGCTGGTGGCCGTCACGAAGGCCGCGGCGAGTGTGGTCGGCGGCCTCCCGGAGGGCGTCTTTCGTGGCCCCGGCCCCGAATCGCAGCTCCAGAGCCTGGACCCCTGCACGCTTTCGCAGCAGGTCGATGGACGGGATATCGCGCGGTGACGCCATGGCCGCTGATCGTACCGCACGTCCGGTCGTCCGCACCCCGGCGGTTCTGACCCTTTCGCGCCGATCCGAACCCTGCTACGATCTCCACTTCATGTCCGGCCGTACCACGCGCCCGCTGGATCGTTTCTGGCCCTACGTCGAGAAGCCGGAAGAGCCCACCTCCGAGGAACTCGCGGCCCTCGATCCCGATCTGCACGCGGCTCTGTTCGGTCCGCGCAACCTGCCGTTTTCGATCACGATCGCCTTCGGCCCCTTTGCGGGCGCCGACTACGCCAGGGCCGAGGAGATGGCCAAGGCGTCGGCGGAGTACCGCGTGGTCGGCGAAGGCGACCAGCTGCGCCACCGCGCCCGGTTCTTTCCGGGCGACGCGCTGCGGATGCGCGACCTGTTCGAGGTGGTCGGCGGGCTGCCGACCTGCGAGGTGCTGATCGACGATCGGCCGATCCCGTACGCGCGGGACCTGTGGCTGCCGCTGGTATGGTTCACGCTGCTGCCGTAACTCCATGGCGCCGCCCAGGTCCGAATTCGACCGTGAGCTACAGACGCTGGAAGTGGAGTTGAAGCGGCTGGAAGCCGACTACAACCAGTTCTTCGCCGGCCGGCTGCCGCGCCTGCCTTGGGAGCAGCGCACGCGCGTCGACGCGATGATGAAGAAGTTCGATCGCATGCACATCCAGAACACCGGCGATCGATTCCGCTTCCAGACCATTCAGTCGCGTTGGGCCGCGTTCGCCGAGCTGTGGGAGCGCCAGATGAAGGCGCAGGAAACTGGACGACGACCGGGCCAGCCGGTCAGCCGGGGGCCGTCGATGCCGCCGGAGCCGGCGCGGCAGGCGCCTCCACCGGTCACGTCGCAATCCGCGCCTCCGGCCTCCCCGCCGCGGCGCGCGGCGTCGTCGCCCACCCCGTCGTCAGTCGAGGAGCGCGTCGTCGCCGTGGCCAGCGTCGCCGATCCGCGCGCGCAGGCCGACCGGGTGCAGTCGCTGTACGAGCAGATGGCCCAGGCGCGGAAGGATGCGGGGGAGAAGCCGGTACCCTACGAGCGGTTTACCGAGCTCGTACAGGCGCAGGTGAAGAAACTGGGAGACGGTGGGCGGGAAGTGGCGTTCAAGGTAGCGGTGAAAGGCGGGAAGGTGACGCTGACCGCGAAGCCGGTCGAGGAGCCGTAAGCGGCTGGCGCCGAACGGGGGACCGCCCGGCGCCAGTGGTCAAGCGCGGCTCAAACGCGGGTGACGTTGCCTGCCTGCGGACCCTTCGGCCCGTCGACGATTTCAAACTCCACCGGCTGGCCTTCTTCGAGGGAGCGGAAGCCCGAACCCTGGATTGCCGAGTAGTGCACGAAGACATCGCTGCCGCCCTCGCGCTCGATGAATCCATAGCCCTTGGCGTTGTTGAACCACTTGACCTTGCCTGTAATGCGCATCGTTCTTCTTCCTGCTCTCGGTGGCATGCCACCGTGTCGTCCTACCCGGCCCATGTCGCGAGACGTGGGTTCGGGCACAAAAAAAGGCCGCACTGTGCGGCCTTCCGGGGTCCGATAACCTGGACCGCACGGGAATCTTACCCGCCCGTTACATTTGGTGTCAATCGCAGACATGTCGCCCATGAAAAGAGCCATTCTGAGTGTGTCGGACAAGACCGGCCTCGTCGAATTCGGTCGCGGGTTGTCGGCTCGCGGATTCGAACTGGTCTCCACCGGCGGGACCGCGAAAACCCTCGCCGACGCGGGGCTGCCGGTCGTCAACGTCTCGGACGTGACCGGGTTTCCCGAGATGATGGACGGCCGCGTGAAGACGCTGCATCCGAAGATTCACGGCGGCATCCTGGCGCGGCGCCATCACCCCGAGGATCTGGCGCTGGCGGCCGAGCATGGCATCGGGCTGGTCGATCTGGTGGTGGTCAATCTCTACCCGTTCGTCGAGACCGCGGCCAGGCCCGGCATCCAGTTCGACGATCTGATCGAGCAGATCGACATCGGCGGCCCGAGCCTGGTGCGCGCGGCGGCCAAGAACTTCCGGGACGTGCTGGTCGTGGTGTCGCCGTCCGACTATCCGTCGGTGCTCGCCGAACTGGATCGCGAGCAGGGCCCGACCGCGGCGTTCCGGTTCGAACTGTCGCGCCGGGCGTTTGCGCACACCGGCGCCTACGACACGGCGATCGCGTCGACGCTGGCGGAGGTCACCGTCATCGGCGACGAGTTCCACCGCGAGCCCGGCTCGGCCGCGCTCGCCCCTGACCATCTCGTGGTGGACGCGCACAAGCTGCGCGACCTGCGCTACGGCGAGAACCCGCACCAGCCGGCGGCATGGTACGCGCTGTCACCGGCCACGGGGCTGGGGGCGCCGGCGGTGCTGCAGGGGAAGGAACTGTCGTTCACGAACCTCCTCGACCTCGACGCCGCGGCGCGCATCGTGCTGGAGTTCGGCGAGCCGGCGGCCGCGGTCATCAAGCACACCAACCCGTGCGGCGCCGCCACCGGCGCCACGATTGCCGAAGCCTACGTGCGGGCGCGCGACGCCGACGCCCTGGCGGCATTTGGCGGCATCATCGGCCTCAACCGGCCGATCGACGAGGACACCGCCCGCGCGATTGTCGCCACCTTCATCGAGGCGGTGATTGCGCCGGGCGTGGACGACAGCGCGCGCGCGATCCTGGCGGCCAAGACCAACATGCGCGTGGTGGTCGGCGACTTCGCGTCGCTGGCCGCGCACAACGCGGATCCGGCCCTTCGCCGCGAGATCCGCTCGGTCCTCGGCGCGCTGCTGGTGCAGGAGCGCGATCAGGTGATCGAAGGCCGCACGGAGTGGCCGGCGGAAGGCATGCGCGTGGTGACGAAGCGTCAGCCGACAGCGGCGGAGTGGCAGGCGATGCGCTTTGCCTGGCGGGTCATGGCGCACGTGAAGTCGAACACGGTGATCTTCACCGACGCGGTCCGGACCCTGGCGATGGGGGCCGGCCAGATGAGCCGTGTGGACGCGGTGAAGGTGGCGGTGGCGAAGGCGTCAGGCTGGACCGGCACGCCGACGACGCTGAAGGGGAGCGTGGCCGCCTCGGATGCGTTCTTCCCGTTTCGTGACGGGCTGGATGCGGTGGCGGCAGCGGGCGCCACCGCGGTGGTGCAGCCCGGCGGCTCGGTGAAGGATCCTGAGGTGATCGCCGCGGCCGACGAACACGGCCTGGCGATGGTGTTCACCGGCAAGCGTCACTTCAGGCACTAGGCCGGCGATCGTCCGGCAGCGGGAAGCGCGCGCGCAGTTCATCGGCCGACACGGTGGCTGCGCCGAACTTCCCGACCGACACGCCGGCGGCCTCGTTGGCCAGCGCCGCGGCCTCGGCGCTCTGCGCGCCGGCAGCCAGGGCCAGCGCCAGGGTCGCGATCACCGTATCGCCCGCGCCGGTGACGTCCGACACTTCCCGGGCGGTGGCCGGCAGCGAGCCCTCGGCGCCGCCGTGCGACAGCCACATGCCGCGCTCGCCGAGCGTGATCAGCACGCCCTCGACGCTGGCGCGGGTCACGATCGTCCGGGCGGCCTCGCGCGCATCTTCGAGCGTGCGGATGCGTCTGGCTGACGCCGCCTCGGCCTCGACGTGGTTCGGCGTGACCAGCGTCGCGCCGCGATAGAAGTCCAGGTGCGGCACCTTGGGATCCACCAGCAGCGGGATGCCGCGTTCGTGCGCGCACGCCACCAGGTGCGCCATCACCCGCCGCGTGATCACGCCCTTCTGATAGTCCGAGACCAGCAGCACCTGCGCCTGCTCGAGGTGCTGATCGATCACCGCCATGACCGCGTCTTCGGCGGTGGTGTCGAGATCGCCGTCGGTCTCGTAGTCGATGCGCGCGACCTGCTGGTTGCGGCTGGTCACCACCCGCAGCTTGGTGGTGGTGCGCCGCTCGGGCACCGTCACCAGCGCCGACGCCGACAGCCCGCGCGCCGCCAGCTCCGCCGCCAGCAACCGCGCATCGTCGTCGTCGCCGACCGCGCCGACCAGGGTGGCCGTGCCGCCGAGCGCGACAATGTTGTGCGCGACGTTGGCCGAGCCGCCGAGGCGGAACTCATCGTGGTCGTGGACCACCACGGGCACCGGCGCTTCGGGCGAGATGCGGCTGACGCGGCCGAACAGGAAGCGGTCGAGCATCACGTCGCCGACCACCAGCACGCGGCTCGAACTGAAGCGCAGGATCAGATGCCTGGCGCGCGCGGCATCGAGCGCGGGCAGCCCGACGAGCGTCATCGGGAGGGCCCGCCGTCGCGGGCCGCGGCATATGGCAGCGTCATCAGCACCAGCAGCAGCATCAGGAACTCGGAATCTCCGAAGTTGTACTCCGACAGGCCCGCCGCCAGCATGGCGACGAGCGCGCCCATCCCCGCGGCCGCCAGTGGCATCAGGCCGCGAGTGCGCCGCATGCGCCACAGGCCGATGCCCGCGGTCACCACGAACGAGACCCAGAGGACGAGTGCCGGCAGCCCACGCTCGGCGGCAATCTGCATCGGCACGTTGTGCAGGTGGGGGTTGTTGGCCTGCACCGCGGAGGCGGTGCGGTAGTCCGGATACACGTCTCCGACCATGTCCGGGCCGACGCCGGTCCACGGCCGATCGCGGACCATTGCCACCCCGGCCTCGAGCATCGCCACCCGGTCGCGCGTGGTCGGGTCGCTCATGTCGCCGATGGAGTTCACGCGGCTGGAGAGCTCGTCCGGAGCGACCAGCAGCGCGGCGGCGATCACCACGGGGATCAGCGCCGTCAGGCGGAAGTCCTTGATCAGGAACAACACCGCGGTCCCGGCCGCGGCGCCGATCCAGGCCCCGCGCGTCAGCGTGAGGGCCAGCGACACGATCAGCACCGGCAGCACGAACGCGGCCCACAGCCGATCGCGCGTCCCGTAGAGCAGCCGGGCCACCGTGGCGCAGATGATCAGCATCAACGTCCCGGAGTAGGTCATCCAGTGCGAGAGCGTGCCCTGCATGCGGCGGCCGAGATTGTCGTAATTGAGAATGCCGTACTGGACGACGCCGACGAAGGCGCTGGCGGCGCCGACGGTGATCAGGATGCTCAGCAGCGTGTCGGCGCGGGTGCCGCGCGCGAAGTCGTACACCACCGGCACCAGCATGAAGAGGAACAGCTGCTTGCAGTCGGCGACACTGACGGTGGGGTCGAGCGAGAAGCCGGCGGAGAGCAGCGTCGCCGCCGCATAGGCGACCAGCGGCCAGAAGAACGGGGGCGCCTCGAGGCGGCGCGCTTGCGAGAGGTGCAGCGCCAGCCAGCACAGCACCGTGACGCCCAGCAGGATCTGCGCCGCCGCGATCGAGAACAGCATCGTCGCGGCAAGGCCCATCAGGGCGGCCACGCCGGCCAGCTCGACGCGATGGCGGGGAAGGCTCCCGGCTGCTGGAACGGACAACATGGTCGTCAGGTCGTCCAGCTTAACCCGTTCCCAGCGCCTGGCGGCAGGCCGCCACCACCATCGGGACGGAAATGTTGCCGAGGCAGCGGAAATCCCCGGGCACGCAGGTTCGCTGATGGCAGGGCCGGCATGGCAGCGGTCCGGCATCCACGGCAATCGACGGCACGGCGGGATCGCGCCAGGGGAGCGAGCGTTCCGGCAGCGTCGGCCCGAACAGGGCGACCACCGGGGTGCGCGTGGTGGCGGCGACGTGCAGCGGGCCG
This sequence comes from uncultured Acidobacteriota bacterium, assembly GCA_963721715.1. Lineage (GTDB taxonomy): Bacteria > Acidobacteriota > Vicinamibacteria > Vicinamibacterales > UBA2999 > VFZN01. Next base: position 554,942 of record CAVRKI010000003.1, read on the forward strand.
CTGTCGCCGCCGATGTACAGCCGCGCGCGGCTGACGAGTGCCGCCAGCTCCGACAGATCGAACTCGCCGCAGTGCACGATGCGCGAGGCCTCCACCGACGGGGTGTCACGGGCGAGGCGCGTCACGCGGTCCACCGCCTCGGCCTCCGAGGGGCCGGACGTGATCACGACGTGCATCGGTTCGGGCAGGGTGGTGAGGGCCGCGGCCAGCGCCGCGAATCGCTCGGCCGGCCAGCGGCGGAACGGATTGCCCGCGCTCACGTGCAGCACCGCGATGGCCGCCGAGTCGGGGACGCCGGCCTCGCGCAGGCGTGAGGCGACGCGCGTCACGGCGTCGGGCGCGAGCGGCATCTGCACGGCGTCGGCGGCGGGATCGGCCGCGTCGAAGCCGAGCGGGCCCAGCAGATCCCATTGATTGAGCACGGAGTGCCGCGGCGGCACCAGGGCACGTGTCCAGGGCACGCGCGCGGTGTAGGCCCACGCGCGTCCTGGCAGGTCGTAGCCGATGCGGACCGGGGCGCCCGATGCCCGGGTGAGCCAGGCCGCCCGCGGTCCGCCGTGCAGATCGATGGCGAGGTCGAAGCGCTGCCGCCGCAGGTCGCGGGCGAGCGTCCAGTCGTAGCGGATGCGGGCGAGGCCGCGTGGCCGCTCGACGACCCGCAGCGTGTCGATGTCCGGGTTGTGGCGCACGACCGGTTCGGCCGCGGCCTCGACGAGATAGGTGATGCGGGCGTCCGGGAAGCGGCGCTTGAGGGCGCGAACGACGGGCGTGGTGAAGACCACGTCGCCGATCAGGCGGAGCCGGACGAGCAGAATGGACCGGGGACTCAGGGTTCGACCGTGGCTTCGTCGATCAGCATCACCGGGATGTCATCCTTGATTGGATACACACGGTGACACGTGTCGCACTTCAACGCTGCTCCATCCTTGACGAGCTTCACCGGTGTCTTGCAGACGGGGCACGCGAGGATCTCGAGCAGTTCCTTGTCGACGGGCATAAAAGGACTATACACCGTCGAAACGGCCGGGTAAGAATCAGCGGATGCGCGTGACGCCTGCCTGCGTGGCTGTAGCCCTGCTCTTGACGGGACGGCTGGCGGCCGCCCAGACGCCGGCACCGCCCGCCACTCCCACGATTTCCGCGCAGGCGTACTACGAGTTCATGCTCGCGCGCCGGCTCGAAGCCGACGGCGACACCAAGGGCGCTGTCGCCGCGCTCGACCGCGCGCAGCAGCTCGATCCGGGCTCCGCCGAATTGCTGGCCGAGCGCGCCGCGCTGCATGCGCGCCAGAACGAAGGCGAACAGGCTCGCGCCGCCGCCGAGCGTGCGCTCGCGCTCGACCCCGACAACGCCGAAGCGCATCGCATCCTCGGCCTGGTCTACTCGGCGTGGTCCGACGGCGCCGGCACGCCGCCTCCGGGCTCGACACCAGCCGCCCTTCGCGAGAAAGCCCTCGAGCACCTGAAGGCCATCCGCGGCACGCCGGTGATGAGCACCGACCTCAGCCTGCAGATCGCCTACGGCCGCCTGCTGCTGCGCTCCGGCCAGACCGACGAGGCCATCGCCGCGCTGGAAGGCGTGGCGTCTCAGGCCCCGTACGTGGCCGAGCCGTTCGTGCTGCTCGCCGAGGCGCGCACCTCGCAGGGCCGCATGTTCGAAGCGGCCGAAGCGCTGGCGCAGGCCGCCGACATCAACCCGCGTTACTACGTGGCGCTCGGTGAACTGTACGAGCGGCTGGGCCGGTGGGCGGCGGCCGCAGGCGCCTATGGGCAGGCGGTGCAAGGCGTGCGAACGCCCAGTCGCGATCTCAGGCTGCGCCATGTGGCCGCGCTGCTGAACGTCCCGGGCGGGGTGGGAGCTTCGCGCGCGAAAGAGTCGATCCTCGAGTTGCTGAAGACCAGCCCCGACGACACGCGCCTGCTCTATCTGTTGTCCACGGCGTCGCGGCAATTGCAGGATCCGGCAGGCGCCGAAGCCGCCGCGCGAAAGATTCTTGCGATCGATCCGACCAGCGTGGCGGGCCTGAGCGCGCTCGCCCGTACGCTGTCGGACCAGTATCAGTACAAGCAGGTCATCGAGCTGATGACGCCCTTCTCCAAGGACCTGGCGGCGCGTGCGAAGGGCCGCGAGACCGAGGCCGCCGCGGCGCTGGCGCAGCTCGGCCTGGCGCATCAACAGCTCGGCGAGTTCGATGCGGCGATTGCGGTGTTCACGACGGCGACGCAGCTGGCGCCCGAAGACAGCACGTTCGACGTCTATCTGGCGCAGGCGCTGATCAGCGCCCGGCGCTACGATCGCGCCATTGCGGTGACCGGCGAGGCCATCACGCGGTCACCCGAGGACGAGCGCCTGATTCGTCTCCGCTCCCAGGCTCTGGGCCGCATGGGCCGGGCGCCCGAAGCCATCGGCTTCCTCGAAGGCGCGATCAAGTCCGAATCGCGCAGCCCGCAGCTGGCGCTCGCCCTGGCCGATGCCTATGCCGGCGAGAAACGCTACGACGATGCCATCAAGGTCGTGCAGCAGGCCGAGACCGCGTTCGGCGAAGACGACATGTTCACGATGCGCCTGGCCAGCCTCTATGAAGAGGCCGGGCGGGTGCCCGACGCCGAGCGCGAACTGCGCGCGATGATCGAGCGGGATCCGCTGGATGCGACCGCCCTCAACTTCCTCGGCTACATCCTCGCCGACCGCACTGACCGTCATGGCGAAGCGGTCGAGCTGATCGAGCGCGCGCTGCGCGTGGAGCCCGATAACCCCTCGTACCTCGACAGCCTGGGGTGGGCGCTGTTCAAGCAGGGCAAGGCGACTGAAGCCGCGGCGCCGCTCAGCCGCGCGGCGGCGGCGTTGCCCGCCAACTCGGTGATCCAGGATCATCACGGCGATGTGCTGGCGAAGCAGGGGAAGTGGGCCGAAGCCGCCGCGGCCTGGCAACGCGCGCTGTCGGGGGACGGCGAATCGATCGATCGCGACGCGATCACCAAGAAACTCCAGGATGCCAAGCGCCGCCGGTAGCCTGCGGCTCGGGCTGCTGGTGATGGCCGCGGCCGCGACCGTGTCCTGCGCCGCGCGGCTGCCGCCGCGGCCCGCCGGATCCGCCACGCCGTCCACCGACGCCGTCGCCACCTTCGACCAGGTCACCGCGCACTGCGCAGGCCTGCGCACGCTGACGATGGAACTCGGCCTCTCGGGCCGGGCCGGCGACGAGTCGCTGCGGGGCAAGGTGATCACCGGCTTGGAGCGCGGAGGCGCCGCGCGTCTCGAAGGCGTCGCGCCGTTCGGCGCGCCCGTGTTCATCCTGGCGGCGCGGGCCGAGCAGGCGACCTTGCTCCTGCCACGCGACCGCCGCGTGCTGACGTCCACCTCCGTGTCCGCCGTCATCGAACGCCTGACGGGACTCCCGCTGAGCGCCGACGACCTGCTGCTCTCACTCTCCGCGTGCGTCGGCGCCGGCGAGGCGAGCGACGGCCGGCAATGGTCCGGCGAGTGGCGCGCGATCTCGGCGCCGGGTGGGCGTACGGTGTTCCTTCGCCAGGTCGCGGGCGCGTGGCAGGTGGCGGGCGTCGATGGCGGCGGTTGGCGCGCCGACTACAGCGAAATGCTGAACGGCTTTCCTCGCCAGGTGCGGTTGCGATCCGCGGACGGCAAGGTCGACCTGGTCGCGCGTGTCCAGCAACTCGAGGTGAACACCAGCATCGACGATGCGGCGTTCGACGTGGCCATTCCCCCCGGCACCGAGCCGATGACGCTGGACGAACTTCGCTCGGTCGCGCCGCTCAGGACCCCATGACGCTCTCGTTTCCTGCCTTCGCCAAGGTCAATCTCGACCTGAGGATTCTCGGTGTCCGTCCCGACGGGTACCACGATCTCCGCACCGTCTTTCAGTCGCTGGCGCTGGCCGATACGGTCACGGTGCGCCGCGATCGGGGGCCGCTGCAGCTGACCTGCGACGACCCCCAGGTGCCGACCGACCGCCGCAACCTGGCGTGGAAGGCGGCGTCGCTGTTGTGGCGCGAGGCACGGCTCGGGCGCGGTGAACCCCGGGACGTGGCCATCCATCTGCAGAAGCGCATCCCGGCGGAAGCCGGTCTGGGCGGCGGGAGCGCGGATGCGGCGGTGACGCTGTTGGGCCTGAACCGGTTGTGGAACCTGGGGCTTGACGGCGCCTCGCTCAGCCGTCTGGGGGCGCGGATCGGGGCGGACGTCCCCTTTTTTCTGGTCGGCGGCACCGCCCTCGGCCTGGGCCGCGGTGACGACATCTATCCACTCGCCGACATGCCCAAGGTTTATGTGGTGCTGATTCGGCCCGGTTTCGGTGTCTCCACGGTCGAAGCCTACCGCTGGTACGACGAGGACGCGCGCCGCCCGCGGAGGACCCCGGCCGCAAAGCCGATGCCGCCGACGTGGCCGGCCTGGGCTTCCACCCTGCGGAACGAATTGGAGCCCTCCGTGGTCCGGCATCACCCCACCATTGCCCGGATCCGGCAGATGCTGATCGATGCCGGCGCGGTCACGGCGGCGATGTCCGGTTCGGGGTCGGCGGTGTTCGGCCTGTTCGAACGGGCCGAGGCGGCCCGGCGGACGGCCCGGGACCTGGCACGGCCCGGGTGGCTGGTGGTGGCGACGCGGACCCTGAATCGCTACGAATATCGGCGTCTCGGGCGGTACTCGAGCCCCCCGGATCCGGCGCGGACGGCATGGAACCCGATCTCCGCGATTGCCGAAACCCGGCCGTCCATATACGATAGGGGTTTGCCCCGGTGTGTTGGGGCGTGGCCAAGCGGTAAGGCGCGGGTCTTTGGAACCCGTATTCGAAGGTTCGAATCCTTCCGCCCCAACCAGTTTCATCATGCGACCAAGCGGATTTGGCGACTTGAAGATGTTCTCCGGCAGCGCGCACCCACAGCTTGCTGCGGAGATTGCGGAATTCCTGGGCTGCGGCCTCGGGCAGGCCCGCCTGCGCCGATTTCCGGACACCGAGGTCTCGTTCCAGATCGACGAGAACATCCGCGGCACCGATGTCTTCATCATCCAGCCGACGAGCGCCCCGGTCGACCAGCACCTGATGGAACTGATGATCATGGTCGACGCGTTCCGCCGGTCGTCGGCGGCGCGGATTACGGCGGTGGTGCCGTATTACGGCTATGCGCGGCAGGATCGCAAGGACAAGCCACGCGTCCCGATCTCCGCCAAACTGGTTGCCAACGTCCTGAGCGCCTCGGGCACGCACCGGGTGCTGACCATGGATTTGCACAAGGCGCAGATTCAGGGGTTCTTCGACATCCCGGTGGATCACCTGTTCGCGGCGCCGGTGATCATCGACTACCTCTCGCGCCAGGACTACCCGAAGCTGACGATCGTGGCGCCCGACGCGGGCGGCGCGGAACGCGCGCGGGCCTACGCCAAGCGCCTCGGCGCCGAACTGGCGATCGTCGACAAGCGCCGCAGTGACGATGGCACGGCCGAGGTGATGAACGTGATCGGCGAGGTCGGCGGCCGCACCTGCGTCATCGCCGACGACATCATCGACACCGCCGGAACGATTCAGAAGGGCGCGCAGGCGCTGAAGGACGCGGGCGCCGAGCGCGTCATCGCCTGTGCGGTGCACGGCGTGCTGTCGGGGCCGGCGATCGATCGCATCGAGAAGGCGCCGATCGACAAGCTGATCATCACCAACACGATTCCGCTCACGTCCGAGAAGGAAAAGTGCCAGAAGATCGTGCAGCTGAAGGTCGGCCGCCTGCTGGGGCAGGCCATCCGCAGCATTCACGAAGAAACGTCGGTCTCGTCGTTGTTTGTCTAGAGTCTAGAGCCTCGCGCCTAGAGCCTGAGAAGGAACCCATGGAAGCCGTACTCGAAGTCGTCAAGCGCACCACCACCGGTAAGAACGAGAACAACCGCACCCGCGCGGCCGGCCATCTTCCCGCCGTCGTCTACGGCGCGCAGAAGGCGGGCGACGCCGTGGCGCCGGTGCCGGTGTCGGTGGACCCGAAGTCGTTCATGCGGATCATTCACTCCAAGTCGGGGATGAACACGCTCATCACGCTGAAGGTGCCTGGCGAGACCGATGCGCGCGTGCTGGTGAAGGCCGTGCAGCTGGACCCGATCACCAACCACCCGCTGCACGCGGACTTCTACCGCGTCAACATGGACCGCAAGCTGCAGGTGACGGTGCCGATTGTCCTCAAGGGCGAGCCGCGCGGCGTCAAGGTGGACGGCGGCGTGCTCGACTTCCTGCACCGCGAGATCGTGGTCGAGTGTCTGCCGACCCAGATTCCGAACTCGATCGAGGTGGACGTCACCGCGCTCAACCTCAACGACTCGATCCACCTGCGCGATCTGGCGACCGACGCCACCTGGACGCCGGTGACCGACCCCGACACGATGCTGCTGCACGTGGTGGCGCTGAAGGCCGTCGAAGAGACGCCGGCGGGCCCGGCGGCGGCCGGTGCGGCGGCGAGCGCCGAGCCGGAAGTGGTCAAGAAGGGCAAGACCGACAAGGCCGACGAGAAGGCCGACAAGGGCGAGAAGAAGAAGTAGCGATGAAGCTCGTGGTCGGCCTCGGGAATCCCGGGGCCGAGTATCGCGACACCCGGCACAACGTCGGGTTCCAGGTCATCGACGCGCTCGCCCGCCGCTGGGGTCTCGACCAGTGGCGCGAGTCGTTCGACAGCCTGACCGCGAAGACCGCGAGGGGCGGCGAGCCGGTGCTGCTGGCCAAGCCGCTCACCTTCATGAACCTGAGCGGCCGCGCGGTCTCTGGACTCGCCGGCTTCTACAAGGTGTCACCCGACGACCTGCTGGTCATCACCGACGATGTGGCGCTGCCCCTGGGGCGATTGCGCGCGCGGCGGGGGGGCAGCGACGGCGGGCACAACGGGTTGAAGTCGATCACCCAGTCGCTCGGCACCCAGGCGTTTGCGCGGGTGCGGGTCGGGGTCGGGCGCGGCGACATCCAGGCCCCAGACGGGCGCGTCATCGGACGCCCCGACATGGTCGGCCACGTGCTCGGACGGTTCCGGCCGGACGAGCACGACACGATTTCGGCGGCGGTGATGCGGGCCGCCGAAGCCTCGGAGCTGTTCATCGCCGAGGGAATTGAGCGCGTGATGAACGTGTTCAATGCCGCAGAGTCGAAGCCAGACGCGAAGCAAGACGGGAAGCAGAACGGAACGCAAGAATCGGATTCCGCCACATAGGGCGGGCCGCCTCCTTGCCACTGCGGTGGCCGAAGGGGAAGGGTCAGGCGTCGGCCTGGTGCCTTCCTGTTAGTCCACAAGGAGACCTGATGAGTGCACGTACGTACGAACTGATTTACATCCTCAAGCCCGAGGCCAACGAGCAGGAGGTCGGCGATCTGCAGACGCAGATCGAGGCCGTCATCCAGCGCATCGGCGGCACGCTCGAGAAGACCGAAGCGTGGGGCCGGCGCCGCCTCGCCTACGAGATTGGCAAGCACAAGGAAGGCTTCTATGTGCTGCACGTCATCGCCGGGTCGGGCGAGCTCATGAAGGAAATCGATCGGCGGCTGCGAGTGATCGACGGCATCCTCCGCCACTTGATCGTGCGCGTGGACGAGCGGCAGCAGGTGGCCGAGCGCGCCCGCACCAAGCGGATGGAAGAGTCGCGCCGGCGCCGTGTGGCGCGCGGGCTGCCCCCCGAACGGCAGCCTGGCGAGGGTCCCCAGCACGATAACGATGACGACGGCGACCAGTCTTACGACGGCGTCGACGTGGAGGTCTAGACCATGGCGTTTGGCGCACGTAAACCAGCGGGAGGTCCCGGCGGTCGGGGCAAGGCGGCGGCGGCGGGCGACAAGGCGGGCGGCCAGCGCCGCGGCCTGTTCCGGCGCCGGAAGGTCTGCAAGTTCTGCGCGGACCGGATCGACGACATCAACTACAAGGACGTCAAGCTGCTGAGCGGCTTCGTTCCCGAGCGCGGCAAGGTGTTGCCGCGCCGCATCTCCGGCACCTGTGCGAAGCACCAGCGCTCGCTGCGCGTGGCGATTCTTCGCGCCCGGCAGCTCGCGCTGCTGCCGTATGCGTCGGACTAGCAGGAGCCACCGATGGAAATCATTCTTCGTGACCATGTAGAGCACGTCGGCCGCCGCGGCGAAGTCGTCAAGGTGGCGGACGGCTATGCCAGAAACTACCTCCTGCCCCGGAAGCTGGCGCTGCTGGCGACCGAGGCCAACAAGAAGCGCGTCGAGCGCGAGCGCAAGCTGGTCGAAGCGCGCGAATCCGAGGAGCGTGGCGCCGCCGAGGCGATTGGCGCGCGCATCGCCGCCCTCGAGATCACGATCACGCGGAAGGTCGGCGAGAACGACCAGCTGTACGGGTCGGTCACCAACGGCGACATCGCCGACGCGATGAAGGCGCAGGGCTTCGAGGTCGATCGCCGCAAGATCCTGCTGCCCGATCCGCTCAAGGCGCTCGGCGAAACGATGGTGCCGGTCAAGCTCCATCGCGACGTCACGGTCCAGGTGAAGGTCACCGTCGCCAAGGACGCGTAAGCACGCCACTGCCGGTCACCGGAATCCGGGCACACGGTCATCCCACGAGGATGGTCAGGTGCCCGATGATTCCGGCGGCCGCGATCCCGCTTTCATCCCTCACCTGCAACGCGTAAGATCGCCCGGTGGCCGAGTCCGTCGCCGCGCACGCGCGCACCCTTCCTCACAATCTCGAAGCCGAGCGATCCGTCCTCGGCGCGATCCTGATCGATAACCAGACGTTCAACGTGGCGTCAGCGGTGATCAAGGGCGAGGCCTTCTTCCGCGACGCGCACCGCCGCATCTTCGAGCGGATGACCGATCTCGCCGAGCGCAGCCAGCCGATCGATCTCGTCACCCTGAAGGAGACGCTCGAACGCTCCGGCGAGCTGGAAGAAGTCGGCGGCCCCGCCTACATCGCCTCGCTGGTGGACGGCGTGCCACGCTCGACCAACATCGAGTACTACGCGCAGATCGTGCGCGAGAAGGCGACGCTGCGGGCGCTGATCTACTCGGCCAACAAGATCCTCTCGAACGCCTACGAGGCCGACCAGGAAGCCGATCTCATCCTCGACGACGCCGAGAGCTCGATCTTCGCGGTCGCCGACGATCGCATCAAGACCGGCTTCCTGCCGATGCGCGAGCTGGTCAAGCAGAACTTCCCGAAGATCGAGAAGCTGTTCGAGCACAAGAGCTACATCACCGGCGTCCCGACCGGTTTCGACGACATCGATCGCAAGACGCGCGGCCTGCAGCCCGGCGACATGGTGATCGTCGCCGCCCGCCCGTCGATGGGCAAGACCAGCCTGGTGCTGAACATCTGCCAGCACGTGGCCACGCACGGCGGGGTGGCGGGGTTCTTCAGCCTCGAAATGTCGAAAGAATCGCTGTTCATGCGCATGCTCGCCTCCGAGGCGAAGATCGACACCTACCGCCTGCTGAGCGGCCAGATCGGGCAGCGCGAGTACGGACAGATCACCCAGGCGCTCGAGACCTTGTCGGAGGCGCAGCTCTTCATCGACGACACCGCCGGCATCAGCGTGCTCGAGATGCGGGCCAAGGCGCGGCGTCTGAAGGCGGAGCACGGCCTCAGCCTGCTGGCCATCGACTATATCCAGCTGATGACGGGGCGCGGCCGCTTCGAGAACCGCACCCTGGAACTGGCCTCGATCTCGCGGTCGTTGAAGGGCCTGGCCAAGGAACTGAGCGTCCCGATCGTGGTGCTGTCGCAGCTGTCGCGCGCCTCGGAGTCCCGCTCGGACAAGCGCCCGCAGCTCTCGGACCTGCGTGAATCCGGGCGCGCTCGAGCAGGACGCCGACGTGGTCGCGCTGATCTTCCGCGAAGAAATGTACAAGCTGGGCGACGAGCCGAGCGAGAACGACGGCGTGGCGGAGATCATCATCGCCAAGCAGCGCAACGGCCCGACCGGCACCATCAAGCTGGCCTTCCTTCGCGAGCAGACGAGGTTTGCCAACCTCGCCGGCGGCGGCAGCAGCGCCGACTAGGACGCCGCCGTGGTTCGCTGCACCTCGGCCCGCGTCGATCTCGAGGCGCTGGCCTCGAACTATCGAGCCATCGAAGCCTATCTCGAGGCGGATGCCGCGCTCAATCGCGTTGCCGGCGCGGGCGCGCCGCGCGCCCCGGGCATCATCGCCGTGGTCAAGGCCAACGCCTACGGCCATGGCGCGCGCCCGGTGGCACAGGTGCTGGAACGCGCCGGAGCGGCGATGCTGGCCGTGGCGGACATCGAGGAGGGCGTCGACCTGCGGCAGGCCGGCATCCGCGCGCCAATCCTGGTGTTCGGCGCGCTCAGCGTGAGCGACGTGCAGGGCGTGTTCGACTACGGCCTGACGCCGACCATCTCCAGCCCTGCCGCGGGCCGCGCGCTCGAGAGCGCGGCGCTGAAGCGGAACACCACTCTCGGGTATCACCTGAAACTCGACACCGGGCTCAACCGCCTCGGCTTCCGTCACGACAACCTGGCCCGCACGCTGCCGGAGCTGATCGCCAGCCCGCACCTGCGGCTCGAGGCCGTGCACACCCACTTCGGCACCGCCGATGCGCCCGAGTCGCCGCTCTTCGATCAGCAGCGCCAGCGATTCGAGTCGGCCTGCCGGGAGATCGGCGAGCTGGGGGGCGGCCCGCGCCTGCGTCACGCCGCGAACTCCGCCGCGCTGGTCCGTGACTCGCGCGTGTGGTACGACTTCGTCCGCCCCGGCCTGCTGCTGTACGGACTGGTGCCGCCGCCGCTCCACACGACACTGTCGCTGAAGCCCGTGATGTCGCTCACGAGCCGCGTGGTGGCGGTGAAGGGAGTGCGTGCGGGCGAAGCGGTGGGCTATGGCGCCCGCTTCGTGTGCGAGCGTCCGACCACGCTGGCAGTCGTGCCCGCGGGCTATGCCGACGGCCTGGACCGTCGCCTGGAAGGGCGCGGCTGGGTGCTGATTCGCGGCCGGCGTGCCCCAATCGTCGGCGCGGTGAGCATGGACATGCTGACCGTGGACGTCACGGATGTCGGCGATGTCGGCCCGGGCGACGAGGTGGTGTGCCTGGGCTCGCAGGGCCTGGAGTCGTGGCAGACCATCGACGCCCGCGAGATGGCCGCCTGGATCGACACCATTCCGTACGAGGTGCTGTGCCGCCTGGGGGCGAGAGTGGAGAGACAGTATTGAGGCCGGGCAATCTGGTGATGTGATCGATCTGGTGTCTGATCCGCTCCCGGCGCCCTCGAACCTCGTGACGATGAGACAATATCGGCGCCTGTCATGAAGCAGCCCAAGCCCGTGTTCGTGTGCCAGGAGTGCGGCTCGCAGTCGCCCAAGTGGGCCGGGCGCTGCCCGGACTGCAACGCCTGGAACTCGTTCGTCGAAGAGCGCGTGGTGGAAACCTCCGGCGCGGCTGCCAGCACCCAGGGGCATCGCTATGCCATCGGCGCTGCCTCCCATGGCGCGATCCGCTACTCGGACATCGAGGCGAGCCACACCGATCGGTTGTCGACGGGGATCGGCGAGTTCGATCGGGTGCTGGGCGGGGGCATCGTCCCCGGCTCGCTCGTGCTGTTGGGCGGTGAGCCAGGCATCGGCAAGTCCACGTTGCTGCTGCAGGCGACGGCCAACTTCGCCCACACCGTCGGCCCCGTGCTCTATGCCTCGGGCGAGGAATCGGAGCACCAGATCAAGTCGCGCGGCGACCGTCTGGGCGTCGGCGACGCGCCGCTCTATCTGCTGGCGGAAACCTGCATCGAGCGCATTCTCGAGGAAGTCGGCCGGGTGAAACCGAAGCTGCTGGTCGTGGACTCCGTGCAGACGGTGTTCTCGCTGAAATTCCAGTCGGCGCCGGGCAGCATCGGGCAGGTCCGCGAGGCGGCGACGCAGTTCCTGTTCACCGCCAAGGGGCACAACATCCCGACGTTCCTCGTCGGCCACGTCACCAAGGATGGCAACATCGCCGGTCCCAAGGCGCTCGAGCACGTGGTGGACACGGTGCTCTACTTCGAAGGCGAACGGCATCACTCGCACCGCGTGGTGCGGGCGGTGAAGAACCGCTTCGGCGCGATCAGCGAACTGGGCGTGTTCGAGATGACCGGGGCCGGGCTGAAGCCGGTGCCGAATCCCTCGGCCTTGTTCCTCGCCGAGCGGCCCCTGGCCACCCCCGGTTCGGCGGTGCTGTGCTGCCTCGAAGGCTCGCGACCGATCCTCGTCGAGGTGCAGGCGCTCGTCAGCACCTCCAGCTACGGCATGGCCCGCCGCATGGCGGTCGGGCTGGATCAGCACCGACTCACCCTGCTGCTCGCCGTGCTCGAAAAGCGTGCCGGACTGCATCTGGTGAGTGACGATGTGTTCGTCAACATCGCCGGCGGCATGGCGATCGAGGAGCCGGCCGCGGATCTCGCGATCGTGTCGGCGGTGGCGTCGAGCCTCCGGAACCGTCCGGTGGCCGCTGGGACGGCGGTCTTCGGGGAAGTGGGGCTGGGCGGCGAAATCCGAGGTGTGCCGCAGGCGGCCCTCCGCATCCGAGAAGCCGAGCAGATGGGCTTCACCCGCATCGTGCTGCCGGCCGCCAACGTCGATGTTGGCGGGCAGATCACGGGAGATGACGGCGACCGCGCCGAACTGGTGGGCGTGCGCTCGGTGGGCGAAGCCCTCGACGTGCTGCTGGGCTGAGCAGGTGTGGTCAAGGGCGCCCGGCGCTGACGCGCCGGACGCCCTGTAGACCACGAGCGATGTGACCTGCTACGGCACGACGACCGTTTGCACCGGCGTCGCGGCGCTGGCGCCGCAGGCGTTGGTCGCGATTACCGAGAGCTGGTAGCTGCCCGCGCCGACGGTGCCGCTGAGCGCGCGGCCGGCGGTGGGGAGGCTCGCAACGTAAGATCCCCCGACATTCAGCATGAAGCCGGTGGGAGCGGGGCCCGTCGCCGCTGGATTCCAGACGACGTAGACCGTGTTGCCAATCCGGTAGCCGAGGAAGTTGGTCGGCGTCAGCGGTGGGCCCGCGCAGGCGCCTGGGAACGACAGCGTCACCGGATTCGAGGACGGGCTCGCGCCGCCGGCGTTGACGGCCCGCAGCCTGAGCGTGTAGGTGCCGTTCGGCACGGCGTCGAAGTTGAAGCTGTCGCCCTTTGGCAGCGGCAGCGTGCCGTTGAACGCCCCGGAGACATCCAGGAACATGTCTGACGGCTCCCCGCCGTCGTAGGTGTTGCGCCATGCGAGGGTGATCGCCGAGCCGTTTCGCACGCCGAGGAGGCTCGCCGGCGCCGATGGCGTCACCGGCACGTTGACGTGGATCTGGATCTCGTTCGACGGGCCGCTGCGCTCCACACCGGACATGGTGTGCATGCGGACGAAGAACGATCCGGTCGGGGCCACGAACGTGAAGATGGGCGCCCGGTCGTTGGTCGGAATGCTGGCCAGCACCTGGCCCGCCAGCACGCCACCTTCGAGCACGAAGTTGGTGGGCACCAGCCCCGTGAGCGGCGCGTTCCAGCGAAGTGTCACGACGTTGCCCACCACCGACGCGGCGTAGAGGCCGGTCGGCGGCTGTGCGGTCGGCGGTCCGCCAACGATGTTGAGGCCGCTCAGCAGTGTGGCCGTCGAGCCGCCGGTGGTGACGAACACGTCACGGAAGCCAGGGATGGCTCCCGCCGCGATGGTGATGCTCGCCGACAGCGTGGTGGCCGAGGTCACCGTGGTGTTGTTCACCGTGACGCCCGCCCCGCTGATTGAGAGTGCCGACACGCCGTTGCTGAATGTCGTGTTCTGCCCCACGACGTTCAGCGTGAGCGTCTGGCCGACGTTGGCGGACGAGGGCGTTACCGAGGTAAGCCTGGGGATGTTGAGCTGCGTGGCCGTGACGAGGAACGGCCCGGTGACCGTCTCGGTCGCGGTCTGCGCGCCCGTGACCACGCTCACGCTGCGGTAGGCGACGGTGGCGTTCGGCGCGATCGTGATGTTGGCCACGAGCGTCGTCGGGCTCGTGGCTGTCACGCTGTTCACCGTGATGAGCGTGTCCCGGTTGGCCGTCGAGGTGCAGGACGCAAACACACAGAACAGCGGCACCGACGCGGCGCTGAAGCTGGTGTTGCTGCCGCGAATGGTCACGTCGAGCGTCGACCCCAGCGCGGCGCTCGTGGGCGACACGCTGATGACGGTCGGCCCGGTGGGCGTGGCGATGACATTGAACGCCCCGACCCCGAGAGCCGATTCCACTGCGCTGCCGCCGAGGTCGGTGGTCACGGTCACGTCGCGGAACCCGAGCGTGGCGTCGGGCGCCACCGTGATGTTCGCCACCATCTGCGTGGGGGACTGGACCAGCCGGAAGTTCACGGTGATTCCCGTACCGGAGAACGAGAGCACGCTGGCGGACTGGAAGTTCGTGTTGGCGCCAGTGATGGCCACGTCGACCGTGGTGCCCCGCGCACCATCGCCAGGCAGGACCGTGCTCACCGTCGGCAGCGTGGCGGCCACCGCGATGTTGGTGCCGACGTTCCGATAGCGGGCGGTCTCGGTGGCGTTGCCAGTCTTGATTCCGGGAATTGCCACCATCACGCCGCCGGTGGCGGCCGCGATTGACGAGAACGTCTGGACCGACGTCTGTACGCCCAGCGGCGGATCGGTAGGCAGGCGGTCCTCGGCGTAGCCCGGATTCTGCGAATGCTGGGGATCCATGTCGGAGGCGTCCGGATCGGTACCGCCGTACGAGATGGTCGTCGTGCACGAGCCCGACAGCAGCGTGGATTGCCGCAAGCCCTTCGAAGTGTAGAGCGCCGCCACGGAGGCGGCCGACGGGCCGTCCGACCGCGAATCGGCATCGGTGAAGAGGAGGACCTGGGCGCCATCCCGGAGCAGGCGCCCGGCTGTCATCAGGGCCGCATTGGACGACTCGGGGCAGTCCCCGCCCCCGCTCGCGAACAGGCCGTTGACGATGCCCTGAAGGACCACCGGATCCCGGCTGACCTTCCGCAGCGTCACATCGTCCTTGAACGAGACGATGGCAGTGTTGGGGTAGGGTCTCGTGGTCTGGGCGGCCAGCCGCTGGATCTGGGCGGTGAGCGCTGCGCGCACCGCGGCAATCTCCGGGCCCATGCTGCCGGTGTCGTCCACGACGAAGGCGAGCTCGACCGGGTTGGTCTTGAAGTCCTGCGCCGTGACCGAGGCGCCCCCGGCGGCCGCGATATCGATGCCGGTATCGGGCATGTCTTCGGTGCAGTTCGACTCGATGGTGGCCTCGCTGCGGTACTCGCTCGCGAAGTCGTCGTCAGCGGTGGTGAGCAGGGCCATGCTGCCGACCGGCAGGCTCATCACCTCGATGATCAGCTTGTAGGTGCCCGCGGGCACCTTCATCTCGTAGCGTCCCGTCTGGTTCCCGTTGAAACCGGTGTACCGCGTGATCTGCACCAGGCTGTTCGACGTGCTCACGGCTCTCACGTTGACGCCGTGCACGGGGTCGGTGGAGCCACACCTGGTGACGGTGCCGGAGAGCGTGGCATATCCCGTGGCCACGGTGGGTTCCGGGTAGAGGTCAGAAATACCCGCGATGTCGTCGGCTTCGAGTGTGGCCGACGCGGCATCGTTGTTCGGGATGCTGTAGGGGTACATCGTGGGCGCGTTGCCGATGGCGAGCGGCAGCAGGCGTCCGGCGTCGGGCAGGTAGGCCGACGAATGGCGCAGGCCGATCACGTGGCCCAGCTCGTGCACCATGGTGCCGAGATGGTTGAAGTTGGCGCTCTGCGGGGTCTGGCAGTTGAGGATGAACAGCCCGTCGACGATGTGGGCTTCTCCGCCGATGATGCGGTGCTGCCGCATGGCCCGCCCGAGGGCACCGGCCGAGCCGACGGCGGCGAGCGCCGTCCCGTCCACATCACAGACGATTTCGTGGTTGGCGTCTCCCTCGGCAGGCATGACGCCCCAGGCCGTGCCGAAATTGGCGCCGGTGAAGTCCACGGCCGAGTTCGTCACGGTGCCGAAGATGTTCTGCGCGGTCGTGACGTTGTTCCACACCGCGAACGCCGACGTCACCGTCGTCTGGAACGTCGGCACCGTGGCAGGGTTGACGTCGGCGATGAACGGGACCGGGAGGGACCGCCATGCGACGGGCAGGTTCGCACCGCCGCTCGCTTCGTAAATGAACTGGTACGCCTTGGCGTTGTGCGGCAGCAGGAACAGGGTCAACGCCAGGGCCACACGGCAGGCGACGCGACACCGCTGAAGGATGATCCGCGAGGTGCTCATGGTGTGGCTCCTTTACTTGGCGTTCCGGAGGGACGACACGAAGTCGGCGAGCCGCATCGACGGCGCGAGCAGGCCCGACGGACCGGGCTCCCGCAGGTCGCGCCGCACCATCTTCTCGCCGGCCGGAGTCGTCGTCACGCGGTAGACGTGGTCGAAATAGATGGTGGGGTAGCCGTCGACGGAGCGCTGTCGCCCGATGAACAGCACCACCTCCTCGCCGGCCGTGAACGTCGGGTTCGGTGGATCGCCATCGAGGACGACGTCTCCCAGACGCCCGCCGAGCATGCGGAACGTGAAGCGCTCGGGCATCGTGCCCTTCGCCGACTGGGTGGTCTGGAAGTCGACGAACGTGAAGATGTTCACCTCGCGTCGGACGTCGACGGCGAGCACGCGCGCCACGACCACGGCGCCGGCTTCGTCGGCGACCTGGGCCGTGGTGAGGGGCAGGGAGCGCTGGGCCTCGGCGGGAGCCGCCAGCAGGGCTCCCACGAGCACGACCATCGACGAGAGCGCGCGCATGCACGCTGGGGGAGTGCACACAGTTCACCTCCGGTGAGAAGCCGCCTGGACGTCCGAATGGGCCGCGAGAGGGGCAAAGCATGCTCCCGAAGACCGTCCAGTTCAAGAGGTTTCTCAGGTGGTGTCGATCGACACCGGCTTTCCCGCAATCGTCCTCCCACCGGCAGACAAACGTCGGTGAAATCGCGAACTAGATGGCCGGGTGAGCATCCGGGCGGTGGTGTAAGCTCTTCACCGACCGTCTCAAAAAAAGGGAGCGTTCGTGACGAGCACTGCGACTGCGCAAGAACCGAAGAAGGCGCGAATTTCACCGACCACCCAGATCATCCTCGGCCTGGTCATCGGCGTCATCACCGGCTACATCGTCAGCATCACCAATCCGGACGCCTCCGAAGCCATCAGGCCGTTCGCCCAGCTGTTCATCCGCATGATCCAGATGATCATCGCGCCGCTGTTGTTCGCGACGCTGGTCGCGGGCATCGCGGGAGCGGGCCACTTCCGGGACGTCGGCCGCATGGGCTTGCGCGCCATCATCTACTTCGAGATCGTCACCACGCTGGCGCTGCTGATCGGTCTGCTGGCCGTGAACATCATGCAGCCCGGGGTCGGCCTGACGCTGCCGGCGCCGACCGGGCCGCCGCCCATCACCGCCCGGCCGCAGTCGTGGCAGGAGATCATCCTGCACATCTTCCCGACCTCGGTCTTCGACGCGATGGCGCGCGGCGACGTGCTGCAGATCGTCATCTTCAGCATGCTGTTCGCGATCGGGCTCAGCATGCTCGGCGAGCGCGGCCGTCCGATCGTCACCTGGTGCGAAGTGCTGGCCGAGACGATGTTCAAGGTGACGCACATCATCATGCTGTACGCCCCGATCGGCGTCGGCGCGGCGATCGCCTACACCATCGGGCGCAGCGGGCTCGGCGTGCTGTGGAACCTGGGCTACCTGGTCCTCACGCTCTACGTCGCGCTGACGGTCTTCGTGCTGCTCGTCCTCGTGCCGGTCATGCTGCTGTTCAAGATTCCGGTGGCCGGCTTCGCGCGGGCGATCAAGGACCCGGCGCTGATCGCCTTCTCCACCACCTCGAGCGAGGCGGCCCTGCCGCTGGCGCTGGAACGGATGGAGCAGTTCGGCGTCCCCCGCCCGATCGTCTCGTTCATCCTGCCGCTGGGATACAGCTTCAATCTCGACGGCTCGACGCTCTACCTGTCCCTGGCCGCGATCTTCGTGGCCCAGGCGGCCAACGTCGAACTGACCGTCGGCCAGCAGATCACCATGCTGCTGACCCTGATGCTCACCAGCAAGGGCGTGGCGGGGGTGCCCCGGGCGTCGCTGGTCATCCTGGCGGGCACCCTGGCCAGCTACAACCTGCCGCTGGAGGGCATCACCCTCATCCTCGGAGTGGACGCCATCATGGACATGGCGCGCACCACTGTGAACGTCACGGGTAACTGCCTGGCCTCGGCGGTGATCGCCCGGTGGGAGGGGCAGTTCACTCCCAGGGACATGCGGACCATCGAGAGCTGAGGGTCCGGGCGCGGCGCGCTTGACCTGTGGCTCAGGCCGGCTTACCTTTGCCACCAGTCATATCGGCGTCATACTGGAGCGTCACCCGTCATGGCCTGGTTCATAGTTGCCCGCCTGCTGTTCACAGCGGCGGTCGTGTACTCGGCGTTCCTGCTACGGCCTCTGGGGCCGCCGCTCGCCGCCAACCTGCTCTTCGGCTTCGGCCTCGCCCTGCTCTCGGTGGTCTTCGAGTGGCTGCTCCGCGAGACGGCGGTGACGCACATGGCGGGGGCCCTGGTCGGCGGGGCCGTCGGCCTGGCGCTCGCCAAGGGCATCGGCGCCGCGCTGTTCTGGGCGGACCCCGGTGACGATCGGGTGGCGTTCCTCCACAGCTACGTCCTGCTGCTCCTTCCGTACCTGGGGCTCGTGGTCGGCGGCAGGAAGGGCGAGTGGCTGGAGCCGACGCGCCTGATGAGCCTCTTCCGCGCCACCGGCCCGGAGCGCGGCTACAAGATCCTCGACACCTCCGTGATCATCGACGGCCGCATCGCCGACCTGTGCGACACCGGCTTCATCGACGGCACGCTGGTGATTCCGCAGTTCGTGCTGAAGGAACTGCAGCTGGTGGCCGACTCGGCCGACTCGATGAAGCGCAACCGCGGCCGCCGCGGCCTGGACATCCTGCAGAAGGTGCAGAAGATGACCGGTGCCGAGGTCATCATCTCGGACGCCGACTTCCCGGAAGTCCGCGAGGTCGACCTGAAGCTGATCGAGCTGGCCCGGACCCTCAGCGGGAAGATCGTCACCAACGACTTCAACCTGAACAAGGTCGCCCAACTGCGCGGCGTGCAGGTGCTGAACATCAACGAACTCGCCAACGCCCTCAAGCCGGTGGTGCTGCCGGGCGAGATCATGAAGGTGTTCATCCTCAAGGAAGGCAAGGAGTACAACCAGGGCGTCGCCTACCTGGACGATGGCACGATGGTGGTGGTGGACAACGCGCGCAAGATGATCAGCAAGACCATCGACATCGTGGTCACCAGCGTGCTGCAGACCACCGCCGGCAAGATGATCTTCGGCCGCTATCTCGACCCCAGCCAGTCGGCGCAGATACCCGCTCATTCGGACGAGCGCCCGCGGTCACGGTCGCACGTATCGGCGCCCCAACCGGCAGCGCCGGCGTCGTCACCGGCCGTGGCGCCCGCACCCGCGCCCTCGGTCACGCCCGCGTCCGAGCCGTCGCCGAGGGCGGCCGCCACGCCGCTGGCCGGGAAGTAGCGCGGGACGGCAGGCGGCTGAGGTGTTTCATCTTGCCCGCACCGTTCTGTTCCTGATCCCGGCGATCGCGGTCTACACGGTCGTGCTCGGCATCCTGTCCATCGGGTCGAGCTTCTTCGGCCGCCGTGGCTACTTCGCGCACGGCTGCGCGCGCCTGTGGTCGTGGCTCATTCTCGCGACCACCGGGGTCGAGGTCGAGGTGCGGGGGCTCGAGCGGCTCGAACGCGGCAAGACCTACGTGTTCGTCTCGAACCACCAGAGCATCTACGACATCCCCGTGCTGTTCTGGTGGCTGCCGTTCCAGCTGCGCATCATCGCCAAGGAGTCGCTCGGCCGGTTTCCGATGCTCGGCCCGCACCTGAAGCGGACGGGACACATGCTGGTGGATCGTTCACGCCCCGACCCCAAAGGCGTGTTCGACTGGGCCAACGCCCTCACCTCGAGAGGGCTATCGCTCATCGTCTTTCCGGAAGGCACCCGCAGTCCCGACGGCCGCGTCGGCATCTTCAAGGGCGGCAGTTTCTATCTGGCGATGCAGGCGGGGCTGCCGATCGTGCCGTTGTCGATCGTCGGCAGCCGTCACGTGATGCGGAAGGGCGAGCTGACGACCAGGCCCGGACAGGTCACGCTGATCGTGCACGACCCGATCGTCACGACGGCGAATTCCGACCCGCCGACGCGGGAGGTGCGCGCCCTGGCCAATGCCGTCCGGGCGATTGTCCGCCCGCCGGCTGATGCCGAGGCGGCAGGCCCGGCGCCCGGGAGCGCGGCCGAGGCGCTGCCCGCGAGCTAGGCCGAGGCCTGGTGGCCGCGGAAGGCCCGCACCATCTCGAAGACGATGGGCAGGACCGACACGCCGACGATCCCCAGCACCACCAGCTCGAAGTTCTCCTTCACGACGGGGATGTTGCCGAACACGAACCCGGCCCCCACGCAGATGCCCACCCACAGAATGGCGCCGAGCACGTTGTAGACGGCAAACGTGCGATACGGCATGTCGGCGCCGCCGGCGACGAACGGCACGAAGGTGCGGACGATGGGGACGAACCGCGCCAGGACAACGGCCTTGCCGCCGTGCTTCAGGAAGAACTCGTGGGCGCGCGCCACGTGCTGGCGTTTCACCCACCGGTGGATGCCCCTGGTCTCGTCGATGATCCCGTCGCCGAGGAAGCGGTGCGCGATTCGGCTGCCGACGGCGTAGTTCACCGCATCGCCCAGCACGGCCGCCAGCACGAGAACGGGGATCATCACCTCGATCCGCAGGGCCGCCGTCGCGGCCAGGGCGCCGGCCGCGAAGAGCAGCGAGTCGCCTGGCAGGAACGGCGTCACCACCAGGCCGGTCTCCGCGAAGATGATGGCGAACAGGATGCCGTAGACGATGGGGCCATACTGTGAGGCCCAGAGGGCAAGCTGTTCGTCGGCGTGCAGGAGCAGGTCAATCATCGCGTCTCAAGTCTAACCCCTCAGCTCACGTGGGTGGAGGGTCCATCCGCTCGCGGTTTCGACCGGACCGGCGCGAACGACGGGGAGTCAGAGCTGGGGGAACGCTCAACTCAAGTGAACTGTGGGGCTGACGCACGCAGTAAAATGCGGCCGTGTCCAACGACCACGTCTTCGCCCTGGCGACCGAGCTGGCGCCGATCGTGCGTCCCGGCGTGCTGTGGTGGGGCGATGCCACCGTCGCCGAGCGCGCGGCCGCGCTGGACCCGCTGCTGGCCGAAGCCGAGCACAAGGTTCGCGCGTTCCCGCCCGAGGAGTCCGCCGCCGTGCGCGGCATGTACAAGCGGCTCGGGCTGGACCCGACGAAGACCCGGCCGTCGAACGAAGCGCTGCTCCGGCGCATCCGCAAGGGCGGCACGATCCCCCGCATCAACGCGATGGTGGACGTCGTCAACTGGTGCTCGGTCGAGTTCCAGTTGCCGTATGGGCTGTACGACGGCTTGTCGATGCGCGGCCCGGTGACGCTGCGCCTCGGCCGCGACGGCGAGGAGTACGCCGGCATTCGCAAGGACGTCGTCCACGTGGCCGGGCGGCTGACGGTCGCCGACGACGTGGGCCCGTTCGGCAATCCGACCTCGGACTCGGCCCGGACCATGGTCACCTGCGCCACTCGCAACGCGCTCGTGGTGGTGTACGCGCCCGCCGACACGCCCTCGTCGCGCCTGACGCGCGTGCTCGATACGACCGCGGAGCGCATCGCCCGCATTTGCGGTGGCCACGAACAGGCGCGGTGGCAGGCATGACACCGGCGGTGCCCGTGGTCTCGGTGATCATCGCGGCGGGAGGGCGCGGAGTGCGACTCGGCGCCAGCCTGCCGAAGCAGTTCCTGGAGATCGGCGGGCGGTCGCTGCTCGAACGCAGCATCGAACGGTTCGCCACGCATCCCGGCGTCGCCGAGGTCGTCGTCGCGCTGCCGGCCGCGTTCGTGCAGCCGGTGTCGGCGAGGATGAGCGAGCTGGGGTGGTCGCAGGTCCGCTGCGTGGAAGGCGGGAACCGGCGGCAGGACTCGGTGGCGAACGCGGTGGCGCACGCTCGGACCGATGCCAGCGTCATCGCCATCCACGACGCGGCGCGGCCGTTCGTCTCGGCTGCCCTGATCGATCGCACCATCGCCGCCGCGGTCGAGCACGGCGCCGCGATCGCCGCGGTCCCGGTGACCGACACGGTGAAGCAGGCCGGCGGTGCACGGACCGACGCGTCGCGGCCGATCGCCGCGACGCTGCCACGCGAAGACATCTTCCTCGCGCAGACGCCGCAGGCCTTTCGCCGCGACGTGCTGCTGCGGGCGCTCGAAACCGGCCGCGAGCTCGGCCTCGAGGCCTCGGATGAAGCCATGCTGACCGAGCGGGCGGGCTGGCCAGCGCATCTCGTCACCGGCGAGGCCGCCAACATGAAGATCACCACGCCCGAGGACTTCGAACAGGCGCGAGCGAGGCTGGAACCCGCCTTGCGCGTCGGCACCGGCTACGATCTGCACCGCCTGGTCGAGGGACGCGCGCTGATCCTGGGCGGCGTCACCATCCCGTTCGACAAGGGCCTCGACGGCCACTCCGACGCCGACATCGTGTGCCACGCCGTGACCGATGCGGTGCTCGGCGCGGCGGCCGCGGGTGATATCGGGCGGCTGTTTCCGGACACCGACCCGCAGTGGAAGGACGCTGACAGTCTGAAGCTGCTGCGCGGCGCCGTCGCCCATCTTCGCGGCCAGGGCTACCGGGTCTCGAACGTGGATGTCACCGTCATCGCCCAGCGGCCGAAACTGCTGCCGCACCTCGGCGCGATGCAGGCGAATCTCGCCTCCGCCCTCGAGGTGCCGCCAATCCGTCGTCAGCATCAAGGGCAAGACCAACGAGCAGGTGGACAGCATGGGGCGCGGCGAGTCGATGGCCTGCCACGCGGTCGCGCTGGTAGTGCGACAATAAATCGATCCCTGATCCCTGATCCCGTGAACCAATGAGAGTCCGCTTCGCCCCATCGCCGACCGGTCACCTCCACGTGGGCAATGCCCGCACGGCCCTGTTCAACTGGCTGCTCGCCCGCGGGCACGGCGGCACCTTCATCCTGCGCGTCGAGGACACCGATCTCGAGCGATCGACGAAGGCATCCGAGCAGAAGATCCTGGACGATCTGCGGTGGATGGGGCTGCAGTGGGACGAGGGCGTAGAGGCCGGCGGCGACGTCGGCCCCTATCGGCAGTCCGAGCGGTTCGACATCTATCGTGAGCACGCCGATCGCCTGATCGCCGCCGGGCACGCGTACTACTGCTTCTGTTCGCCGGAGACGCTCGACGCCGAGCGCAAGGCCCAGCTGGCGGCGGGGTTGCCGCCGAAGTACGCGGGCACCTGCCGGGCGATCACGCGCGACGTCGCCGACGCAGCGCCGGGCGGCGGGGGAGCGCGCTGTCATCCGCCTGAAGGTGCCGGCAGACCGTGAGGTCAGCTTCCCGGACATGGTGCGGGGCACCGTCACCTTCCACACCGACGTCATCGGCGATCCGGTCCTCGTCCGATCCGACGGCATTCCCGCCTACAACTACGCCGTCGTCATCGACGATCAGCTGATGGCGGTGACGCACGTCATCCGCGGTGAAGACCACATCTCGAACACGCCGCGGCAGGTGCTGCTGTACGAGGCGTTCGGATGGACGCCGCCGCTCTTCGCCCACCTCTCGCTGGTGCTCGGTCCCGATCACGCGCCGCTGTCGAAGCGGCATGGCGCCACGTCGGTGGCGGAGTTCCGGGACAAGGGCTACCTGCCCGAGGCGCTGGTGAACTACCTCGCGCTGATCGGGTGGTCGCCGAGGAGTTCGAAGTTCAAGGTTCAAAGTTCGAAGTTGGCGGAAGGCGAGGATCCAGCCGAGGAACTGTTGCCGGCCGACGAGCTCGCGCGACGATTCAGGCTCGAGGATGTCTCGCACAGCGCCGGCGTGTTCGACGAGGACAAGCTGGCCTGGGTGAATCGCCACTACTTGAAGGCGCTGTCGCCCGAGCGATTGGTGAGCGAGGCCCTGCCGTTCCTGCGCGAAGCGGGCGTCGTCGTCGGCGAGCTGGAGCCGTCGGCCCAGGCGTGGCTGGAGACGGTGCTGCCGCCGACCGCGGCGTCGGTCGATCGCCTCAACCAGCTCGCGGACCGCTTGCACACCGTGTTTCACTTCGATGCCGCAGGCGGTGCTGTCTGGCGAGGCGCTTCGGACGAGAGCTCAGTGAGCCGGGACCCCGCAGCGTCGTCATGGCGCTGGCGGAGGAACTGGCGGGAGGGGCCCCCCTTCTCGACCGCGACACGTTCCGCGCCGCCGCGAACCGGGTGAAGGATCGCACCGGGCAGAAGGGCAAGGCGCTCTTCCATCCGATCCGCGTGGCGCTCACCGGCGCCGCCGAAGGCCCCGAGCTCGACGTCGTGATTCCGGCGATTGAGCGCGCCGCCGCGCTGCCCGCCGACAGCGGGCTGGCGGCCGTGACCGGATGCCGCGATCGCGTGCGCGCACTGGCCGCGCGACTCACCGCACTCGACTCCTGATGCGGCCCGCGGCCGCTTCGGCGGTAGAATGCCCGCCGATACTCGCCACAACCTAGCGTCCCCGGGAGTGCAGATGATCCGTCAGGTCCGCCTCGTGTCGATCGTGCTCGTGTCGGTGCTGTCGGTGGCGCTCGCGGCCGCCCGCCAGGCCCGGCCCGCGGCTCCCGTCAACCATCGACGTCACGGTGCAGGAAGGCACATCGATGTCGGTGTCGGTCTCGCCCAGACGGCCGAACCCTGGCCATCGACCTGCAGGGCGGCATCTGGACCGTGCCCATCGCGGGTGGCGCCGCCAGGCGGGTCACGGGCATCTACGACGATGCGCGCCAACCGACGTGGTCACCGGACGGCAAGTGGATCACCTACTTTGCCTACAAAGACGGCGGCTATGACCTCTGGGCCATCGCTCCCGATGGCAGCGGCCTGCACCAGCTCACCTGGGGCCCGTTCGACGATCGTGAGCCGGCGTGGTCGCACGACGGCACCCGGGTGGCGTTCTCGTCGGATCGCGGCAATCCGCTCGGCAGCGACTACAACATCTGGATGCTCGACACCCGCAGCGGGGATCTGACGCAGCTGACGAAGAACCCCGCCGATGACTCGATGCCGAGCTGGTCGCCCGACGACCGCGAGATTGCCTTCGCGTCGACGCGCGAGGCCACGCGCGAGACCGCTCAGTCAGTCTGGGCGGTGTCGGTGTCCGACCTGTCCGAGCGCAAGCTCGCCACCGTCAACGGCGCGCGTCTGGACGCGCCCTCGTGGGGACCGGGCGGCCAGGTGGTGTATCACGTCACGTCGCCCAATTCGAGCCGCTACGAGATCGACGGTCAGCCGCTGACGGGCAGCGAGAACGTGTTTGCCTTCCGCGCCTCGTGGGCGTCGGCCAACGAGTTCGTCTATGTGTCTGACGGCAGGATTCGCCGCCGGACGATCGGCGCGCCGGCGCGCGCAGACGGTCGCGTTCTCGGCCACGCTGCAGGTCACGCAGCCCCAGTACACGCGCCGTGTCCGCGACTTCACCTCCACGGCGCCGCGAAAGGCGCTGGGCATCGTGCGCCCGGTCATCTCGCCCGATGGCAGCCAGATCGCGTTCGCCGCCGTGGGCGACATCTACGTTGTCCCTTCGGCGGGCGGTAAGCCCGTCAACCTGACGAACGACTCCGCGCTCGACACCGATCCGTCGTGGTCGCCCGACGGCAGCCGTCTCGTCTACTCGTCGGACAAGACCAGCCCGCTGCTGCAGCTGTGGATCCGCGACATGAAGAGCGGGCAGGCCAGACAGGTCACCTCGCTCACCACCCAGCCGCAGGGCGCCTCGTTCTCGCCCGATGGCAAGAAGGTGGTGTTCTTCAACGTCGACGGCATGTGGCGCGTGGCGGAGATGTCGGTCCTGGACGTCGCCACCGGCACCGTGACGAAGATTCACGACTCGCTGCCGCAGCCTGGCGCGCCGACGTGGTCGCCGGATGGGACCCGCGTGGCGCTGGCCGGCGTCGCTCCGCTCAGCGCGCGCTTCCGCGAAGGCACCAACCAGATCCTCACGATCTCCACCACCGGCGGCGCCGATGCGTGGCACATGCCGACGCCGATGATGGGGATCGACACCCGCGGCGGCGGCGGACCGGCGTGGTCGCCGGACGGCACCAAGATGGCCGCGGTCTACGAGGGGACGCTGTCGGTGTGGCCGGTGTCGCGCACCGGGGCGCCGCTCGGCCCGCCACGGAAGGTCACCTCCGATAGCGCGCACGCGCCTTCGTGGCAGGGCGACTCGCGCCACATCCTCTATCAGTCGCTCGACACGCTGCGCATCCTCGACATCGAGACCGGCGAGGCGCGCACGGTGCCGCTGGACTTCCAGTGGACGCCGTCGATTCCGACGCGGTCGCACCATCGTCCATGCCGGCCGCCTGCTCGACATGACCAGCCCGACGCCACGGACCAACGTGGACGTGATCATCCAGGGCAACCGGATCGAGCGGGTGGTGCCGCACGCCGATGCCAATCATTCCGGCGGCCGCGTCGTGGACGCCTCGACCCAGACCGTCCTGCCAGGCCTGGTGGAGTTCCACTCGCACCTGCAGAAGGACTACGGCGCGGCGCAGGGACGCGCCTGGCTGGCGTTCGGCATCACGACGGTGCGCAGTCCCGGCAACACGCCCTACGAGGCGGTCGAGGATCGCGAGGCCAACGAAGCCGGCGTGCGTCCGGGGCCGCGAGTCTACGGCACCGGCTACCTGATGGAGTGGGGGCGCGTGTACTACAAGATGGGCATCGCCATCTCCAGCGTCAGCCAGTTCGAGATGGAACTGCAGCGCGCGAAGGTGCTCGAGCACGACCTGATCAAGAGCTACGTCCGGCTGCCGGACCCGCAGCAGAAGCGGATGGTGGAGTTCGCGCACGGCATCGGGGTGCCGGTGGCGACGCACGAGATCTTCCCGGCCTCCTTCGTCGGCGTCGACAACACCGAACACACCTCGGCGACCAGCCGCCGCGGCTACTCGCCGAAGATGGCGACGCAGCAGATGGCCTACGACGATGTGGTGCAGCTGTTCGGGAAGAGCGCTCGCATCTTCTGTCCGATGATCTCCGGCGGCGGCGCGCGGCGCCTGTTCGAGCTCGATCCCGACGCTCAAGGCCGATCCGCGCTTCAAGCTCTATCCCGAGTGGATCCAGCGGCAGGTCGCCCAGCAGCCGACGGCCGCCAACCCCGGTGGCGGCGGCGATCCGCGTGGCGGCAGCGGGAAGATGGTGCTGGACGTGATGAAGGCGGGCGGCCTGGTCGTGGCCGGCACCGACACGCCCGAATGCCGTGAACCTGCACGGCGAGCTGATGGCCTACACCATGGCGGGGATGAGCACGTTCGACGCGCTGAAGACGGCGACGGTGAATCCGGCGAGGGCGCTCAACCTGAATGCCGGGACCATCGAAGCCGGCAAGCTCGCCGACCTCATCATGGTGGACGGCGATCCCTTGGCCGACATCGCCACCACCACGCGCGTGCGCCGCGTCGTGGCCAACGGCCGGGTGTTCGAGATGAGTGACCTGACCGGCGCCGGCGCCGGTCCGGCCTCGGGGCGGCGATAGGTCCTGTTCCAGGTGCCAAGGTTCTGATGCTGATCTACGGAATGAACGCGGTGATGGAAGCCCTGCGAGCCGGGCGCGTCCGCTCGCTGCGGGTGGCCGATCGTGATGATGCACGGATGGCGCAGCTGCTGGAGCTGGCGCAGGACGATTCGGTGCCGGTGCGGCGCGTGACGCGCGACGCGCTCGATCGCGAGACCCGTGACGGCGTGCACCAGGGCGTGGTCGCCGAGGTCGACGCGCTGCCGCCCGGCTCGATCGAGTCGTTCACCGCGACGCTGGATCCGCCGCCGCTGATCGTGGTGCTCGATGAGATCGAGGATCCGCAGAACGTGGGGGCGATCCTGCGGACGGTGGATGCGGTGGGGGGGACCGGGGTGGTGCGGCAGACGCGGCGGGCGGCGCCGCTCGATGGGGCTGCGGCCAAGGCCTCGGCCGGCGCGGTGCATCACGTGCGAATCGCGGACGTGGTGAACATCGCGCGGGCGGTGGAAGATCTGAAGGCGGCCGGGGTCTGGACCATCGGGCTGGACGCCGACGCCGAGTTGCCATATCATCAGTGGGATCTCACTCTTCCGACCGCCCTGGTTCTTGGGGCGGAGGGGCACGGGCTGCGTCGGCTCGTGCGGGAACGGTGCGACGGCGTGGCCAGTATTCCCATGCGAGGCCATGTCGGTAGTCTCAATGTTTCGGCGGCGGCGGCCGTAGTGTTATACGAGGCCGTGCGTCAGCGAAGCCGGGGGAGGTAGGGGCGCCGCGAGGCGGCCCGCCGCTGGACTCCGGAGGAGGTTCGAGTTTCGCGTTGCCCCGCCTGCGACGCTTGCGCGTCTGGCACAGGACGTGCTAACATTTCATTCCTTGTCTGGCTGGCGTAGCTCAGCCCGGTAGAGCAGCTGATTTGTAATCAGCCGGTCGGGGGTTCAAATCCCTCCGCCAGCTCCATCGGCCCTGCAGCCGTTAAGTGGGGCCGCCATGGAGCGGGCAGACGGAGCGCGAGAGTTGGACGCGGGGCATCCTCAGCAACCAATCGACGAGAATTTCGGGCAGGTGGCGGAGCGGTCAATCGCAGCAGACTGTAAATCTGCCGTCCTATGGGCTACGGAGGTTCGAATCCTCCCCTGCCCACCACCCTTCCCATGCGGGGGTTTGCATGGGAAATCACGGCTGGCGGCGCCAGCGTGTCGGTGAGTGGTTCGTCAGCGGTTGTTGGGGGCAGAAGTCAGGGAGCAGGGGCAAGGTGGGCGTCGACTCGGGGCCGTCGCGGGCCTGGTCCCGCGCGGGTGCCGGTGGCGCACGGGCGGGAGTAACTCAGTGGTAGAGTCACAGCCTTCCAAGCTGTTGGTCGCGGGTTCGATCCCCGTCTCCCGCTCCATGCCGATGTAGCTCAGTTGGCAGAGCACGTCATTGGTAATGACGAGGTCACCGGTTCGATCCCGGTCATCGGCTCCAGTGCAGTGTGGCAAGGCCTCCGGGTGCCTTGCGGCAAACCAAGTGAAGTTCGGTCACCCGGGTGTGAAATAAACGACGCCGGCACGGGGTCGGAACGTCGGTCCTCGAGGAAGCGAAGAGCGAGTCATGGCGAAAGAGAAATTCGATCGGTCCAAACCACACGTCAACGTTGGCACGATTGGCCACATCGACCACGGAAAGACCACGCTGACTGCGGCGCTGACGAAGGTCGCCGCCGACAAGGGGTGGGCGAAGTTCGTGCCGTACGACGAGGTCGCGAAGGCGTCCGAGTCGCAGGGTCGCCGTGACGATACCAAGATCCTGACGATCGCGAGCAGCCACGTGGAGTACGCGACGGCCAATCGTCACTACGCCCACGTCGATTGCCCGGGCCACGCGGACTACATCAAGAACATGATCACGGGCGCGGCGCAGATGGACGGCGCGATCCTCGTGGTGAGCTGCATCGACGGCCCGATGCCGCAGACGCGTGAGCACGTGCTCCTGGCCCGCCAGGTCAACGTGCCCTACCTCGTCGTTGCCCTGAACAAGGTGGACGCCGTGGACGACTCCGAGCTGGTCGACCTGGTCGAGCTCGAAGTGCGCGAGCTGCTGAAGAGCTACGGCTTCCCCGGCGACGACGTGCCGGTGGTGCGCGTGTCGGCCCTCAAGGCCCTCAACGGCGAGCCCGACGGTGTCGAAAGCATCGTCAAGCTGATGGAGGCGCTCGACGCCTACATCCCGCTGCCCGAGCGCGACGTCGACAAGCCGTTCATGATGCCGATCGAGGACGTGTTCTCGATTTCGGGCCGTGGCACGGTGGTCACCGGCCGTATCGAACGCGGACAGG
Organism: uncultured Acidobacteriota bacterium; assembly: GCA_963721715.1. Classification (GTDB taxonomy): domain Bacteria; phylum Acidobacteriota; class Vicinamibacteria; order Vicinamibacterales; family UBA2999; genus VFZN01. The sequence continues at coordinate 584,859 of CAVRKI010000003.1, forward strand.
TGAAGGTCGGCGAGGAAGTCGAAATCGTCGGCTTCAAGCCCACCGTGAAGAAGGTGGTCACCGGCGTGGAAATGTTCCGCAAGCTGCTCGACTCGGGCGTGGCGGGCGACAACGTCGGCATCCTGCTGCGTGGTGTGGAGAAGGCGGACGTCGAGCGCGGCCAGGTGCTGGCCAAGCCCGGCTCGATCCTTCCGCACACGAAGTTCAAGGCCGAGGTCTACGTCCTGTCGAAGGACGAGGGCGGCCGTCACACGCCGTTCTTCAACGGCTACCGTCCCCAGTTCTACATCCGCACCACGGACGTGACCGGCACGCTGCACCTCGGCGAAGGCGTCGAGATGATCATGCCGGGGGACAACACGCAGATCGAGGCGACGCTGATTTCGCCGACGGCGCTCGAAAAGGGCGCGCGGTTCGCGATTCGTGAAGGCGGCCGCACGGTGGGCGCCGGCACCGTCACCGAGATCATCGAGTAACGAAGAGAGTTCAAAGTTCAAGCGTTCAAAGTTCGAGGGACCGTGGCTCGCTTGAACTTTGAACCCTGGAACGCCGAACTGACGAGGATCCACCATGCGGGACATCATCCAGATGGCGTGCGGCGACTGCAAGCGCCGGAACTACAGCACGACCAAGAACAAGAAGAAGACCACCGAGCGCATCGAGCTCAGCAAGTACTGCCGATTCTGCCGGAAGCACACGCCGCACAAGGAACAGAAGTAGGGCGGGAACAGGCCAGTAGCTCAATTGGTAGAGCACCGGTCTCCAAAACCGGGGGCTGGGGGTTCGAGTCCCTCCTGGCCTGCCACACTCAAGAGCGGTCGAGGAACGTGCATTGGCGACTGAGACGATAGAGCAGACGGGCGACAGCCCGCGCAGCGGACCTCTTGGCTGGTGGCAGCGCGCCGGCGAATTCTTCGCCGAGGTGCGGAGCGAGATGAAGCGCGTCACGTGGCCGACGCGGCGCGAGGTCTACGCCACGACGCTGGTGGTGATCCTGACGTCGGTGTTCTTCGGGGTCTACCTGTTCGGCGTGGATCTGCTGTTCAGCTGGGCGATCCAGTGGGTGTTGAAGCGCTTCGGGGCGGGTGCCGTATGACCGAGGACGTGACAACGAAGAACTGGTACATCGTCCACACCTACTCGGGCTTCGAGCGCAAGGTGGCCGAATCGCTGGCCGAGCGCGCGAAGGCCTATGGGCTCTCCGATGAGATCGGCGAGATCCTGATCCCGACCGAGGACGTCGTGGAGATGCGCGGCGGACGCAAGATCGTGTCCTCCAAGCGGTTCTTCCCCGGCTACATCCTGGTCGAGATGAACATGACCGACAACGCGTGGCACGTGGTGAAGAACACCCCGAAGGTCACCGGGTTCGTCGGCGCCGGCGCCAAGCCGACGCCGCTGACGAAGGAAGAGGTCGAGCAGATTCTCGATCAGGTGAAGACCGCGGCCGAGAAGCCCAAGCCGAAGTACTCCTTCGAAAAGGGCGACCAGGTGCGGATCAACGAGGGGCCGTTCGCCAGCTTCAACGGCAGCGTCGACGAAGTGAACGCGGACAAGAACACGTTGAAGGTCATGGTGACCATCTTCGGCCGCTCGACACCGGTCGAGCTGGATTTTTTGCAGGTGGAGAAGCTCTAGCCCGAGGCTAACGAGCTGATAGCTGAAAGCTGATAGCTGATTATGGCGAAGAAAGTTCAAGGCTTCGTGAAGCTCCAGATTCCGGCGGGCAAGGCCACGCCGGCACCGCCCGTCGGCACCGCGCTCGGTCCGCACGGCGTGAACATCATGGACTTCTGCAAGGCGTTCAATGCACGCACGGCGAAGGATGAGGGCCTGATCATCCCGGTGGTGGTGACGATCTACTCGGATCGTTCCTACACCTTCATCACCAAGACGCCGCCGGCCGCCGTGCTGCTGAAGCGCGCGGCGAACATCGCGAAGGGATCGGCCGAGCCCAACAAGAGCAAGGTGGGCACGGTCACGGCAAAGCAGGTCGAGGAGATCGCAAAGCTGAAGATGCCCGACCTCAACTGCGACTCGGTGGAGTCGGCGGTGAGGACGGTGGCGGGCACGGCGCGATCGATGGGACTCGACGTCATCCAGTAAGGCACTTATGGCTACTCACGGCAAGAAGTACACCTCGGCGAAGCAGCAGGTCGAAGACCGGCCATACGCCCTGGAAGAAGCGCTCCCGCTGATTCAGAAGCTCAAGTTCGCGAAGTTCGACGAGACCGTCGGGCTGTCGATCCGCCTCGGCGTCGATCCGAAGCACGCCGACCAGATGGTGCGCGGCACGGTGGTGCTGCCGCACGGTCTGGGCAAGACCAAGCGCGTGGTGGTCATCGCCGGCGCCGACAAGCAGAAGGACGCCGAGGAAGCCGGCGCCGACGTGGTCGGCGGCGAGGAGCTGGTCGAGCGCATCGCCGGCGGCTGGGTGGACTTCGAGTCGGTGGTCGCGACCCCCGACATGATGCGCGCCGTCGGCAAGCTGGGCAAGGTGCTCGGCCCGCGCGGCCTGATGCCGAACCCGAAGACCGGCACCGTCACCCCGAACGTCGCCCAGGCGGTCAAGGAAATCAAGGCCGGCAAGGTGGAGTTCCGCGTCGACAAGACCGGCATCGTGCACGCCCCGGTGGGCAAGCTGTCGTTCACGGCGCAGAACCTGGTGGAGAACGCCTCGGCGCTGCTCGACAGCATCGTCCGGGCCAAGCCCTCGGCGGCCAAGGGCAAGTATCTGAAGAGCATCACCGTGTCCTCGACGATGGGCCCGGGCGTGCGCGTCGACGAAACCCGCGTGGAAGCCGCGGCGAAGCGCTAGGCGCCTAGGAGAGACGAAGATCATGGCAGTTACACGAGCCGACAAGGTTACCGAGCTGGCCGAACTCGCAGGCGTCTTCGGCAGCGCCACCGATGCGGCGATCCTGATCGACTACAAGGGCATCAACGTGCCCCAGGTCACCGACCTGCGCCGCGAGCTGCGGAAGTCGAAGGCGTCGCTACCGCGTGGTCAAGAACACGCTGGCGAAGCGGGCGCTGAAGGGCACGACGTTCGAGGGGCTCTCGGTGCACTTCGAGGGCACCACCGCGGTGGCCTACACCGAGGACGACCCGGTCGCCCTGGCGAAGACCCTGACCACGTTCATGAAGACCGTGCCCGCGCTGCAGATCAAGGCGGCGGTGGTGCAGGGCCAGACCATCAAGGCCGCCGAGGTCACCGACCTGGCGAACCTCCCGGGCAAGCCCGAACTCTACGCCAAGCTGCTGTACGTGCTGCAGGCGCCCGCCACCAACCTGGTGCGCGTGCTGGCCGCCGTCCCGCGCGACCTGATGAATGTGCTCGCGCAAGCCGAGCAGAAGCGCAAGGAATCGTAAGAACCGCCTTATCGTCGACGACAGGCTTTTTAAGGAGCAGAGAGCAATGGCCGAAGTGAACCAGCAGCAGGTGATCGACTACATCAAGGGCATCAGCGTGATGGAGCTGTCGCAGCTCGTCAAGGCGCTCGAGACCGAGCTCGGCGTGTCCGCCGCGGCCGCCATGCCGATGATGGGGATGCCGATGATGGGCGGCGGCGCGGCAGCGCCCGCGGCCGAAGAGAAGACCGAGTTCACGGTGACGCTCACCGACATCGGTGGCAACAAGATCAACGTGATCAAGGCGGTCCGCGAAGTCACCAGCCTCGGACTCAAGGAAGCGAAGGATCTCGTCGAGGGCGCGCCCAAGGCCATCAAGGAAGGCGTGACCAAGGACGAGGCCGAGCAGATCAAGAAGAAGTTCGAGGACGCTGGCGCGAAGGTCGAGATCAAGTAACACCTCGACCGTCGGAATCTCGGGATTGACGGGCACCGGGAAGGGCTCCGGTGCCCGGCGTGTCTTTGGCCTTGGCCCCGGCCCTCGAGCACAGCATGTACAGCCTTCCGAAGAACGTCTACCGCGAGCGCAGGGATTTCTCGAAGATCAAGACGACGGTTCCCATCCCGAACCTGATCGAAATTCAGCGGAAGAGCTACGAGCGCTTCCTGCAGATGAACCGCCTGCCCTCGGAACGCGAGGATCAGGGGCTGCAGTCGGTGTTCAAGTCGGTCTTCCCGATCAGCGACTTCCGGGAGAACTCGTCGCTCGAGTTCATCGAGTACTCCATCGGCAACTGGGAGTGCAAGTGCGCCAAGCTGCAGGGGCTGCACCACCTCCGGAAGCCGTGCAAGAACTGCGGGCACACCCTGATCGCCGATCCGTACGGCGACAAGGACGTGCTGTGCCCGAAATGCGGCACGCCGAACCAGGCCCGCGGCGATGTCTGTGACATCTGCGGCCACACCGTCGCGCTCAAGCTGAAGTACGACGTCGACGAGTGCCAGGAGCGCGGCATGACCTACGCCGTGCCGTTGAAGGTGACGATCCGGCTGGTGGTCTGGAACAAGGACCCCGAGACCGGCGTCAAGACCATCCGCGACATCAAGGAGCAGGAGGTCTACTTCGGCGACATCCCGCTGATGACGGACAACGGCACCTTCATCATCAACGGCACCGAGCGCGTCATCGTCTCGCAGCTGCACCGCTCGCCGGGCGCGTTCTTCCACTCGGAAGACAAGAGCCTCTACGTCGCGCAGATCATCCCCTACCGCGGCTCGTGGGTGGAGTTCGAGTACGACGCCAAGAACCTGCTCTACGTCCGCATCGACCGCAAGCGCAAGTTCCTCGCCTCGGTGTTCCTGCGCGCCCTCGGGCTGCGCGGCGCCGACGAGATCATCCGCGCGTTCTACAGCGTCGACACCGTGCACCTGCGGAACAACGCCCAGCACTGGGCGGTGGCCGACAGCCTGGTCGGGCAGCGCTCGCGCCGTGACGTCAAGGTCGGCGACGTCAGCATCAGCGAGGGCAAGAAGATCACCAAGGCGCACCTCGAGGGGCTGCGCAAGGCCGGCGTCGCCGACATCGAAGTCACCGACGAGGCGCTCACCGGCGCCTACACCGCCGGCGACATCGTCGACCCCGGCACCGGCGAGGTGCTGCTCGAGGCGAACGAGGAGCTGACGCCGCGCGTCATCTCGATGGCCCACGAAAAGGGCGTCGAGAAGATCGAGGTGTTCTTCCCCGAGCGCGACGACGTCGGCGCGATCCTGGCGCAGACGCTGAAGAAGGATCCGATCCGGACGCACGAAGAGGCGCTGATCGAGATCTACCGCCGCCTGCGGCCGGGCGATCCGCCGACGCTCGACAGCTCGCGCACGCTGTTCGAGAACATGTTCTTCAACCCGCAGAAGTACGACTTCTCGCGGGTCGGCCGCCTCAAGCTGAACACCAAGCTCGGCCTGACCACGCCGCTCGACGAGAAGATCCTGCACCCGCAGGACTTCTACGAGGTGATCAAGTTCCTGCTGAAGCTGCGCAAGAACACCGCGTCGGTCGACGACATCGACCACCTGGGCAACCGCCGCGTCCGCTCCGTGGGCGAGCTCCTCGAGAACCAGTTCCGCATCGGGCTGGTCCGCATGGAGCGCGCGATCAAGGAGAAGATGTCGGTCTACCAGGAAATGGCGACCGCCATGCCGCACGACCTGATCAACGCCAAGCCGGTGATGGCCGCGATTCGCGAGTTCTTCGGGTCGTCGCAGCTGTCGCAGTTCATGGACCAGACCAACCCGCTGTCCGAGGTGACGCACAAGCGCCGCCTGTCGGCCCTCGGGCCGGGCGGTCTGTCACGCGAGCGCGCCGGCTTCGAAGTCCGCGACGTGCACCCGACGCACTACGGCCGGATCTGCCCGATCGAGACGCCGGAAGGCCCGAACATCGGCCTGATCAGCTCGCTCAGCAGCTACGCCCGGATCAACGAGTTCGGCTTCATCGAGTCGCCGTACCGCAAGGTCAAGAACGGCACCGTGGTCGACTACGTGCTGGTCACCAACGCCGGCGGCCACGCCAAGTACAAGAACGGCGAGATCGTCGAGGCCGACGAGCTGGTCGGCGCCGACGGCCGGTCGAAGAAGAAGGGCGTCGAGTTCGAGCCCTACTGCTTCTACCTGTCGGCGTGGGAAGAAGACCAGTACATCATCGCGCAGGCCAACGTCGAGCTCGACGAGAACATGCGCCTGAAGGCCGATCGCGTCAACGCCCGGCAGGCCGGCGACTTCATCATGGCCCACCGGGACCAGGTGCAGTTCATCGACGTGTCGCCGAAGCAGCTGGTCTCCGTCGCGGCCTCGCTGATCCCGTTCCTCGAGAACGACGACGCCAACCGCGCGCTGATGGGCTCGAACATGCAGCGCCAGGCGGTGCCGCTGCTCCGCGCCCAGGCGCCCTACGTCGGCACCGGCATGGAGTACATCACCGCCCGCGACTCCGGCGCCGTGGCCGTGGCGCGGCGCACCGGCTCGGTCGACTTCGTCGACTCGACCCGCATCGTCGTGCGCGTCGAGAGCGCCGAGGGTGACGAGACCAGCAAGGAAATGGGCGCGGACATCTATCCGCTGACCAAGTTCAAGCGGTCGAACCAGAACACCTGCATCAGCCAGAAGCCGATCGTCCGGGTCGGGCAGCGGGTGCAGAAGGGGCAGGTCCTGGCGGACGGTCCGTGCACGGAGCTCGGCGAGCTGGCGCTCGGCCGCAACGTGCTGGTGGCCTTCATGCCGTGGCGCGGCTACAACTTCGAGGACGCGATTCTCGTCAGCGAGAAGATGGTCCGCGAGGACTACTACACCTCGATTCACATCGAGGAGTTCGAGATCGAGGCGCGCGACACCAAGCTCGGGCCCGAGGAAATCACCCGGGACATCCCGAACGTGTCGGAAGGCTACCTCGCCGACCTCGACGACAGCGGCATCATCCGCATCGGCGCCTCGGTCAAGCCGGGCGACATCCTGGTCGGCAAGGTCACGCCGAAGGGCGAGACCCAGCTGACGCCGGAAGAGAAGCTCCTCCGCGCGATCTTCGGCGAGAAGGCCGGCGACGTGCGCGACGCCTCCCTGATCTGCCCGCCGGGCATCGAGGGGATCATCGTCGGCGTGAAGATCTTCTCGCGCAAGGGCATCGAGAAGGACGACCGCGCCAAGGCGATCGAGCAGGACGAACTCGACATGATGGAGAAGAACCTCCAGGACGAGGTTCGCATCCTGCACGACGAGACCAAGAAGCGCGTGGTGCAGATGGTGCAGGGACAGACCCTGCGCTCGGACCTGTTCGACGAGTTCGGCCGCGACCGGCTGGTGAAGAAGGGCACGGTGCTGACGACCGAGGTGCTCGAGCACCTGCCCTACAGCGCGCTGGTCAAGGCCAAGGTCCAGACCGACGACCTCGCGCTCGAGACCGAGCTGCGCAAGGTCGAGGAGCGGACCGAGCGCCAGGTCGAAGTCATCCGCAACGTCTTCGAGGAGAAGAAGGAGAAGATCCGCCGTGGCGACGAGCTGCCGCCGGGCGTGATCAAGCTGGTCAAGGTCTACGTCGCGATGAAGCGCAAGCTGTCGGTCGGCGACAAGATGGCCGGCCGCCACGGTAACAAGGGCGTCATCGCGCGCATCCTGCCCGAAGAGGACATGCCCTACCTGCCGGATGGCACCCCGGTGGAGATCGTGCTGAACCCGCTCGGCGTGCCGTCGCGCATGAACGTCGGGCAGATTCTCGAGACGCACCTCGGGTGGGCCGCGCACGCGCTCGGCCTCTACTTCGCGACGCCGGTGTTCGACGGCGCGCTGGAGAGCGAGATCAAGTCGTGGCTGGAGCAGGCCGACCTGCCGTCGAGCGGCAAGACCGCGCTCTACGACGGGATGACGGGCGAGAAGTTCGAGCAGAGCGTCACCGTCGGCTACATCTACATGCTGAAGCTGTCGCACCTGGTGGACGACAAGATTCACGCGCGGTCGATCGGGCCCTACTCGCTCATCACCCAGCAGCCGCTGGGGGGCAAGGCGCAGTTCGGCGGCCAGCGCTTCGGCGAGATGGAGGTGTGGGCGCTCGAGGCATACGGCGCTGCGCACATCCTCCAGGAACTGCTGACGGCGAAGTCGGACGATGTCACCGGCCGCGCCAAGATTTACGAGTCCATCGTCAAGGGCGACGCGTCCTTCACGGCGGGCCTGCCGGAGTCGTTCAACGTGCTGATCCGCGAGCTCCAGTCGCTCTGCCTCGACGTCGAACTGGTGACGACGAAGAAGCGATTGATGGAGCCGGCGGCGGAGAGCACCGAACCGGTGCTGGAGGGCTGAGCATAAATGAGACCTAGCTTCACCGACAGCAAGACGGCCCTGAGGGCCGACTTCGACGCGATCAAGATCAGCCTGGCTTCGCCGGAGAAGATCGAGAACTGGTCGTTCGGCGAGGTCACCAAGCCGGAAACGATCAACTACCGCACCTTCAAGCCGGAGCGGGACGGTCTGTTCTGCGCCAAGATCTTCGGGCCGATCACCGACTGGGAGTGCCTGTGCGGCAAGTACAAGCGCATGAAGCACCGCGGCGTGATCTGCGACAAGTGCGGCGTCGAAGTGACGCAGGCGCGGGTCCGCCGCGAGCGCCTCGGCCACATCAAGCTGGCCACGCCGGTCAGCCACGTCTGGTTCTTCAAGGGCCTGCCGAGCCGCATCGGGCACCTGCTCGACATCTCGCTGCGCGACCTCGAGCGCGTGCTCTACTTCGAGGCCTACGTGGTGGTGGACCCCGGTGAGACCAAGCTGGTCCAGAACCAGCTGCTCAACGAGGACCAGTTCCGCAAGGCCCGCGAAGAGCACGGCTACTCGAAGTTCAAGGCGCAGATGGGCGCCGAGGCGATCAAGGAGCTGCTCAAGCGCGTCAACGTCGAGTCGCTGGCCGAGGAGCTGCGCGCCAAGATGCGCGTCGAGACCTCGGCGCAGAAGAAGCTGAAGTTCGCCAAGCGCCTCAAGGTGGTCGACGCCTTCCGCAAGTCGAGCAACAAGCCGGAGTGGATGATCCTGGAAGTGATTCCGGTGATCCCGCCCGAGCTGCGCCCGCTGGTGCCGCTCGACGGCGGCCGCTTCGCCACCTCCGACCTCAACGACCTCTATCGCCGCGTCATCAACCGCAACAACCGGTTGAAGAAGCTGATGGAGCTCAAGGCGCCGGACGTCATCATCCGCAACGAGAAGCGCATGCTCCAGGAAGCCGTGGACGCGCTGTTCGACAACGGCCGCCGCGGCCGCGTGCTGCGCGGCGCCAACAACCGCCCGCTCAAGTCGCTGTCGGACACGTTGAAGGGCAAGCAGGGCCGGTTCCGTCAGAACCTGCTCGGCAAGCGCGTCGACTACTCCGGCCGTTCGGTGATCGTCGTCGGCCCCGAGCTGAAGCTGAATCAGTGCGGCCTGCCGAAGAAGATGGCGCTCGAGCTGTTCAAGCCGTTCATCTACAACAAGCTCGAGGAACGGGGCCTGGTCGCGACCATCAAGCAGGCCAAGGAGATGGTCGAGAAGCAGGTGGCGGAAGTGTGGGACGTGCTCGAGGAAGTGATTCGCGAGCATCCCGTGCTGCTCAACCGCGCGCCGACGCTGCATCGCCTGGGCATCCAGGCGTTCGAGCCGGTGCTGGTCGAAGGCAAGGCCATCCGCATCCACCCGCTGGTCTGCACCGCGTTCAACGCCGACTTCGACGGCGACCAGATGGCGGTCCACATCCCGCTGTCCCCGGAGGCCCAGATCGAGGCCACCGAGCTGATGATGTCGTCGAAGAACATCCTGTCGCCCGCCAACGGCGCGCCGATCGCGGTGCCGTCGCAGGACGTGGTGCTGGGCTGCTACTACCTGACCAAGGCCAAGCCGGGCGCCAAGGGCGAAGGCCGGGCGTTCGGGTCGATCGACGACGTCGTGCTGGCGCTCGAAGCGAAGGAAGTGGAGACGCTGACGCCGATCCGCCTGCGCTACACCGGCCCGCTGCAGGACCTCACCGCCGCCCGCGACGACCAGGACGTGCTGCACACCGACGTCCAGGACGTGCAGGCACAAGATGATCAACACCACCGTCGGCCGCGTGATCTTCAACACCGCGCTGCCGAAGGGGATGCCGTTCGTCAACGGCATGCTCAAGAAGAAGGGGCTGCAGCAGCTGGTGCAGCGCTGCTACCTCACCGAGGGGCTCGAGACGACGGTCGAGATGCTGGACGGGCTGAAGCAGATGGGCTTCACCTACGCCACGCGCTCCGGCATGTCGATCGGCATCGAGGACCTGATCATTCCGCAGAACAAGGCGGATCTGGTGCGGACCGCGCAGGACGAGGTCATCAAGGTCGAACAGCAGTACCTCGAAGGCGCCATCACCAACGGCGAGCGACTGAACAAGGTCATCGCCGTGTGGTCGGACGTGACGGAAAAGATCGCCGACGCGATGTTCGGCGAAATGGAACGCCGCGACAAGGAAGGCAGCTTCAACCCGGTCTACATCATGGCCGACTCGGGCGCCCGCGGCAGCAAGCAGCAGATTCGTCAGCTGGCCGGCATGCGCGGCCTGATGGCGAAGCCGTCGGGTGAAATCATCGAGACGCCGATCCGCGCGAACTTCCGCGAAGGCCTCTCGGTGCTCGAGTACTTCATCTCGACCCACGGCGCGCGCAAGGGCCTGGCCGACACCGCACTGAAGACCGCGGACTCGGGCTACCTGACGCGCCGCCTGGTGGACGTGGCCCAGGACGTGATCATCTCGGATCACGACTGCCGCACCACCAACGGCATCGAGGCCCGGGCCATCGTCGAAAGCGGCGAGGTCATCGAGCCGCTCCGCGACCGCATCATCGGCCGCGTCACGCTCGACCGAATCGTGGATCCCGATCAACGGTCAGCTGATCGTCGACGAGAACCAGGTGATCGACGAGGATCTGGCGGCGGCGGTGCAGGATGCCGGCGTCGAGAAGGTGAAGATCCGCTCGGTGCTCAGCTGCGAGTCCCGGCGCGGCGTCTGCGCCCAGTGCTACGGCCGCGACCTGGCCACCGGCAAGCTGGTCGAGCTCGGCCTGGCGGTCGGCGTGGTGGCGGCACAGTCGATCGGCGAGCCCGGCACGCAGCTGACGATGCGCACGTTCCACATCGGCGGCACGGCCTCGAGGATTTCGGAGCAGTCCACCCTCGACGCCAAGCAGAAGGGCGTGGTGAAGTTCGAGAACCTCACCTACGTCGAGCGCACCAACCAGCAGGGGATCGTCGACCTGGTGGTGATGAACCGCAACGGCCACATCGCGCTGCGGGACGAGAAGGGTCACGACCGCGAACGCTACGAAGTGGTCTACGGCGCGCACATCAAGGTGCGCGAGGGCCAGACCGTCGAAGCCGGCCACGTGCTCGTGGAGTGGGATCCCTACACCTTCTCGATCCTCACGGAAGAGAAGGGCCAGGTCCGCTTCAAGGACATCATCGAAGGCACCACCGTCCACGAGGCCGTGGACGAGGTGACCGGCCTGTCGCGCTACATCATCGTCGACTCCGCCGACGAGAAGAAGCAGCCGACCATCGAGATCCGGGACGCCAAGGGCACCGTGGTGCGCAAGTACATCATGCCGGTCAGCGCCCACCTGATGATCAGCGACAGCGAGGAGGTCCGCGCCGGCGACGTGCTGGCGAAGATCCCGCGCGAGACGACCAAGACCAAGGACATCACGGGCGGCCTGCCGCGCGTGGTCGAGCTGTTCGAGGCCCGCAAGCCGAAGGATCCCGCCGTCATCAGCGAGATCGACGGCACGGTCAAGTACGGCGGCGTGGTGAAGGGTCAGCGCAAGATCCTGATCGCGCCGGACGACGGCACCTCCGAGACGCGGGAATACAGCATTCCGCGCGGCGTGCACGTCAACGTCCAGGAAGGCGAGCGCGTGCGCGCGGGCGATCCGCTGATGGACGGCCCGAGCAACCCGCACGACATCCTCCACGTCCTTGGTGAGAAGGAACTGCAGAAGTACCTGGTCAACGAGATCCAGGAGGTCTACCGCCTGCAGGGCGTGAACATCAACGACAAGCACATCGAGGTGATCTCGCGCCAGATGATGCGCTGGGTGCGGGTGGAGGACGTGGGCGACACCGAGTTCCTGGTGGACGAACAGGTCGACCGCTTCCGGTTCATGGAAGAGAACGAACGCGTGATCGCGGACGGCGGACGTCCGGCCACCGCGCAGCCGCTGCTGCTCGGGATCACCAAGGCGTCGCTCTCCACCGAGTCGTTCATCTCCGCCGCCTCGTTCCAGGAGACCACGCGCGTCCTCACCGAGGCCGCCATCTCCGGGAAGATCGACTACCTGCGCGGCCTGAAGGAGAACGTGACCATGGGCCGGCTGATTCCGGCAGGCACGGGCTTCTGGTGGTACCGGCACGTGCAGATTCCGCGCGGACGAACCACCGCCGCCGCCGCCCATCCAGCAGCCGAGCGACGACGATGTCGAGTTCGACCGCGAGATGGAGTACCTGGTGGAGCCCGAAGAGGCGCTCGAGCGGGGCATCGTCGAGCCAGAGTAGCCGGTCGCGCCCTCGAGGCGCACCGACATCGACATGCGAGCCACGACCGCCCAGAGGGCGGTCGTGGCTCGTTTCTTTTTGGGGCAGAATGAGCGCCATGCAGACTGCAGGGCTTCGTGGCGGCCTGATTCCGATTGTGGCGGCGGTTGCCGTCGCCACGCTGCTCGCCGGTGTCGCCGCTGAGGAGCGGCCGCTCGCCGGCGGGCAGTCCGTCGCGCCACGGCCCAACGTTGTGCTGATCGTGGCCGACGACATGGGCTACGGCGACCTGGGCGTCATACGGCGCCACCGACGTCAGGACGCCCAACCTGGACCGGCTGGCGGCCGAGGGGGTCCGGCTCACCGACTTCTACGCGAACGCCCCCGTCTGCACGCCCACGCGCGCGGCGCTCATCACCGGCCGCTATCAGCAACGCACGATGATGGAGCGGCCGCTCTCGAGCACGGGCGCCGACCTCGAAGTGGGGCTGCCTGCGACCGGCCGATCGCTGCCGCGCTTGCTGACGGACGCGGGCTACGACACGGCGCTGATTGGCAAGTGGCACCTGGGCTACCAGCCAGACGTCACTCCTCGCGCGCACGGTTTCGGCTACTTCTGGGGCTACCTGTCCGGGTATCTCGACTGGTACACCCACGTACGGGGCGATGGCGCCCACGACCTGTGGGAGAACGAGTCGCCCACCACCCACTCCGGCTACTTCCACCACGAGACCACCCGGCGCGCCATCCGTTTCATCGAGGAGCCGCGGACCCGGCCGTTCTTTCTCGACCTCTCGTACGGCGCGCCGCACTGGCCGTTCCAGTCGCCGGCGACGCCCTCGGTCGCGGTCCGCGAGAACAACTCGATGTACCAGACGCCGTCCGACGCCAACGCGCCGACGCGGGCCGCCTACGTCGAGATCATGGAGGACTTCGATCGCGAGATCGGCCGTGTGCTCGAAGCGCTGCGCGCCACCGGGCTCGATCGCAACACCCTGGTCGTCTTCATGAGCGACAACGGCGGCGAGTGGCTGTCCCGGAACGATCCGCTCTTCAACCGCAAGGACACGGTGTGGGAAGGCGGCATCCGCGTGCCCGGCATTCTGCGCTGGCCGGGCGTGTTGCCGGCCAACCGCGTCTCGGGTCAGGTCGGCATCACGATGGACATCACGGCGAGCCTGGTGGCGGCGGCCGGCGTCACCCGCGGCGACCTGCGCCTCGAAGGCGTGGACCTGGTGTCGATGCTCGCCTCTGGCCGCGAGGCGCCCCGCGACCTGTTCTGGCGCGTGGTCCGGCCCGACACGCGGCAGAAGGCGATGCGCAGCGGCGACTACAAGTACGTGGAGGACGGCGGGCTGCGGTTCCTGTTCAACGTGCGAACGGACCTGGCCGAGCGGAACGACCTGGCGAAGGTCGAGCCGGCGCGGGTGGCGGCGATGCGCGCGCGCGTGGCGGAGTGGGAGCGGGACGTCGATGCCGAGGCGAAGGCGGCGGAGCCGACGCGAAGCCGAAGCCCTACTGAGGGCCGGTGGCGCCGCCCAGTGACAGCGCGACCAGCTCGGGCACGTCCTGCGCCGTGCGTCCCTGCACGGTGATGGCGATGAACTGCCGTCCGTCGATGCGGTAGGTCATCGGCGTGCCGATGGCCTGACCCGGCAGGTCGGCCGAGGCGAGTTCCTTGCCGGTCGCCTTGTCGAGCGCCACCAGCCGCGGCCCGCCGGTGGAGCCGCCGGTGGTCAGCGCGTAGACCAGCAGGGTGCTGGTGGCCAGCGGACCGCTGAACGTGCTGTCGCCGCCCGAGCGGCGGCAGCGTGAGTCCCTTCAGCGGCGGCAGGTTGCGGATGCGTTCACCGGCGCCGGCCGGCACCATCCACGCGTGCTCGCCGGTGTTCATGTCGATCGCCGTGACGCGCGAGTAGGGCGGCTTCAGCAGCGGCAGGCCCTGCGGCATCTGCGGGCTGCGTCCGGCGGCCTGCATGTAGAGCAGGTTGCAGCCGAGCGCCGGGTCGGGCTTCTCCAGCGTGAACACCGCGAGACCGTTGCGGGACGGGATGTACAGCATCCCGGTGCGCGGGTCGACCGCGGCGCCGGACCAGTTGCCGCCTCCAACCGAGCCGGGCCGCGCCATCGTGCCTTCGAGGGATGGTGGCGTGAAGAGCGGTCCCATCCGGAAACCCTTCACCGCGGCTGTCGCCATCGCCCGCACTTCCGGGGTGAAGTCGACCAGGTCGTCTGGCGTGACGCCCTGGTATTCGAACGGCGCCGGCTTCGTGGGGAACGGCTGCGTCGGCGACGCGCGCTCGCCCGGCACGTCGGACGGCGGCACCGGCTTCTCGACGATCGGCCACACCGGCTCGCCGGTGACGCGATCGAAGGTGTAGACGAAGCCCTGCTTGGTAATCTGCGCCACCGCCTTGATGCGGCGTCCATTCACCGTGATGTCCATCAGGTTGGGCGCGGCCGGATTGTCGTAGTCCCACAGGCCGTGGTGCACGGTCTGGAAGTGCCACACGCGGCGTCCGGTGGTCACGTCGAGGCAGACGAGGCTTTCGGCGAAGAGGTTGTCGCCGGGCCGGTGCCCGCCGTAGAAGTCAGGCGCGGTGGTGTTGGTGGGGAGGTAGACGTACCCCAGCTCCTCGTCGGCGCTCATCATCGTCCACACCGTGACCTTGCCGGCGTGCTCCCAGGCGTTGTCCTTCCACGAGTCGTGGCCGGCCTCGCCGGGGCGCGGCACCGTGTGGAAGGTCCAGCGGACCTTCCCGGTGCGGACGTCGTAGCCGCGGATGAACCCGGGAATCTGTTCCTTCTGGGAGATCGAGCGAGGAGATCGAGGCGGGCACGATGATGACGTCGCGGACGACAATCGGCGGTGACTGCACCGAGTAGGTGAGCGCGTTGAGGTGGTCGCGCGAGCCGCGCTTCGCCCGCGGCAGGCCCTCCATCAGATCGACGCGGCCGTTGTCCCCGAATCCCGGCACCGGCCGTCCGGTCTTCGCGTCCACCGCGATCAGGTAGCCGTCGCCGGTGCCCCAGTAGATGCGCTCGTCAGCGCCGTCGCCCCAGTAGGCGACGCCGCGCTGGTTCCAGCGCAGCGACATCGTGGTGGTGCCGGCTTCGTAGCTGCGCGGGTTGTAGACCCAGCGCGTGCGGCCGGTCCGCGCGTCCACCGAGGCGCCGATCGACAGCGGCGTGTTGAAGTAGAGCGCGCCGCCGATCATCAGCGGCGTGGCCTTGAGGTTGCCGATGGCGGGCGCCGCGTTGTCGCGCCATCGCTTCGGATCGAGGCGGCTCAGCTCGGCAAAGACCGATCGCGCATCCGCGGTCCACTCGCCGCCGGCCGCGGTGGTCATCGTCAGCACCCCGTCGGGAGACGCCGTGCGCCAGGCGACCTTCAGGGTCGAGAAGTTGGCGGGCGTGATCTGATCGAGGGGCGAGTACTTCGTGCTGGCGAGGTCGCCGCCGTAGGTCGGCCACTCGCCGGTGGCGGTGCCGGGACGAACCGGCGCCTGGGCCGAAACGGCCACGGCCGCGAGGATGACGAGGGCGAGGGCGGCGAAACGCATGAACGCCTTGGTGAAAAGGGGCCGGCCGGCATCGGCCGGTCCCGCTGACGCTAGGCCTGAGCCATACCGGGCTTGGCCACGCTGGCGCGTTCCGCGAACGCGGTGCGGAGCATGCCGGTGGCGGTATAGAGGACGACGGCGACGACCAGCCAGCGCACCGTATCGAGCGGCAGCGACTTGACGATGAAGGCCGCGATCAGCACGGCGCCCGGTCCGCCGAGCGTGAAGCCGATCGCGGTCCGCAGGTCGTACTTCTCCTTGCGCACGAACTGCACGCTGCCGGCCGGCATCAGGAAGGCGCAGGCGCCCATCATGATGGGATAGGCGGCCGTCGGGTTCATCCCGAGCAGGCTGATCATGATCAGGCAGGGCGCGTAGTAGCCGATGCCCAGCATCATCAGCGCGCCGAGGATCATCGAGATGCCGAAGGCGAGACCGAGCTTGGCGCCCGCCAGGCCGAGCGCCACGCCGGGGGGCGGCCCGATCCCGAGCAGCGACGCCAGCATCAGCGCCGCGGCGCCGAACAGCGCAGTGCCCATGCCGATCTGCACGCCTCGACGAGGCAACCCCGCGACCACGCCGGCGCCGAGCCAGGCGCCGATCACGGCGCCCAGGATGATGATGGCCAGGGTCGCGAACTCCACCTCGACGATCGTGATGTAGATGAGCGCCTGCACCACCGTCGGGAGCACGTAGCCGACATTGAGCGTGCCGGGAATCTTCTCGTCGGGAATGACCTTCCAGAGGCGGAGCATCGACGTGCTGGTGGCATAGGAGCCGATCCCCAGCGTGTCGAAGAAGTTCGCCACGAACCCGATGCCGGTGGCCAGCGCGGTCGGCGTCACGTCCGGTGCGGCGGCCCCGAGCTGCGCGCGGCGGCGCGTCACCGTGGTGTACCAGAACGTGAGGAACCCCACCGCGATGATGATGAGTCCGGCGAGCAGAAGCGTCTTGGCGTCCATGTTGGTGCCGATTCTATCCGACGAATTTGTAGCCTGAACCGTGAATTGTGAGGATGTGCTCGGGGGCGTGGGGCGAGTGTTCGATCTTCTGGCGGAGCTTGGCCACGAAATTGTCGATGGTGCGGGTGGTGGGGAACTCCTCGTAGCCCCAGACCTCGTTCAGGATCTGTTCGCGGGTGACCACCTGCCCGGTGTGCTGCACGAAATAGCGGAGCAGCTCGAACTCGCGGGCGGTGAACTCGATGCGGGCTCGGCCGCGGCGGGCCTGGTGCAGCTTGAAGTCCACCTCGATGTCGCCGATCCGGACCGCATCGGTGGCCGGCTTGTGCGACGCCGTCCGGCGCAGCACGGCGCGGACCCGGGCCAGCAGCTCGGTGATCGAGAACGGCTTGGTGACGTAGTCGTCGGCGCCGAGCTCCAGGCCCAGGACCTTGTCGGTCTCCGCGGAGCGAGCGGTAAGCATCACGACCGGGGTGCTGTTCGAGCGCGCCCGCAGCTCGCGGCACACGTCGAACCCGTTCTTGCGGGGCAGCATGACGTCGAGGATGACCAGGTCGGGCGCGAACGCCGCGGCTTTCGCCAGGCCCTCCTCGCCGTCCGCCGCGGTCTGTACCTCGTAGCCTTCGAGCTCCAGATTGTCACGCAGACCGAGCAGCATCTGCGGCTCGTCCTCGATCACCAGAATGCGCTTCATCAACGACTCCCTCAAACTCCGCCTGCGCGAGCGCCGGGAAGTGCAGCGTGAACGTGCTGCCCTGGCCCGGCTCGCTTTCGACCCCGACGTACCCGCCGTGGCCCCGCATGGCGTGATCCACGATTGCCAGCCCGAGACCGGTGCCCTGCGGACCGCCAC
The DNA here is from genome assembly GCA_963721715.1 of uncultured Acidobacteriota bacterium. Classification (GTDB taxonomy): domain Bacteria; phylum Acidobacteriota; class Vicinamibacteria; order Vicinamibacterales; family UBA2999; genus VFZN01. The sequence continues at coordinate 602,642 of CAVRKI010000003.1, forward strand.
CGAGATCCTGGTGGATGCGGTAGAACTTCCGGAAGATGCGGCGCTGTTCGCGCCGCGGAATCCCGATACCGTGGTCGCGCACACGGACGACCACCTCGCCGCGTTCAGCGTACACGTCCACCTCGATCGCGCGCGAGTCGGCCGAGTACTTCAGGGCGTTGGCGAGCAGATTTTCAACCGCCCGCTCCGCGGCGATCACATCGGCGCCGACGCTGGGCAGGCCCGGCGCGACGTGGCACTGCACCGTGAACTGCGCCTGGGTGAACTGCGGCTCCATCAACGTCACCACGTGGCGCACCAGCTGGCCGATGTCGGCCGGGGCCAGGGTGTAGGGGCGGAGCCCCGCCTCCATCCGCGAGAAGTCCAGGATGTTCTCGATCAGCCGGGTCAGCTTCTTCGCTTCGCCGTTGATGATGCGGTAGTACTCCTGCGCGCGGTCGGTGCTGCGCGCGCGCCCGAGCTCCAGCGTCTCGGCGAACAGCTGGATCAGCGCGAGCGGGGTCTTGAGGTCGTGCGACACCGAGGCGACGAAGTTGGACTTCAGCTCGGCCAGCCTGACCTCGCGCGCCGCCGCGCCCGCGACGAGGAAGACGCCGATGCCCATCACCGCCGCCACGAGCAGCATCAGGGCGAGCTGGGGCCGGGTGTTGGCGCTGACGATCTCGGGGATCGTGGTCGGCCCATAGCTGGTGTGCAGGCGCCAGATCTCACGGTGCGCCTCGTAGGGCGCGGCGAACTCGAGCAGTTCCTTGTCGAAGAACACCAGTGGGAACGTCCGCTCGTCCACCGGCTGTTCGCCCTCACCATGACCCGACACGACGATGCGGCCCTGATCGTCGGCGAGCGTGACGCGCAGGGGGGGGAACCCGGTTGGCTGCTGGAGCTGGGAGACGCGCGCGTCCACCAGCGCGGGGAAGAACTCCTGACGGAGCCGCTCGGCATCCACGGCGAAGGCCATCAGGCTGGTCAGGCGATCGCGCGCCGGTGTCGCCCATCGCAGCTGCGCCTGGATGTAGTACGGGCGCCCGTGCAGCGTGTCCGGGAAGGCCACGATGGCCCGGCGCAGCCCGGCCATCTGCTGCAGCTTGGGCAGCAGGCGCTCCTGAACCTCGAGGTCTTCGTGGAAGCGGCTGGCGGCCGCGCCGTTCTGCGTCGCGCTGGCCCGGTCGAACACCAGCCAGCGACCGCCGCGCCCGTTCGGCGGGGTCGCGGCCGACCACACGTAGAACTCGTCGATGAACGGACTCTCCGCGAGGCTTTCGGTGAGCACCGGCGCGATGAAGTTGGTGTCGGGCGGCTCCATGCGTGCCTGCGGCACGCCCAGCAGCACGCTGATGTGCGGGCGCTTCAGCGACTCTTCCACGGTCTTGGCGATGCCGTCCGCGGTGTCGCTGCTCAGCTGGCGCAGTACCACCGCCGAGGTTGCTTCCAGATCGGTGAGCGAGCGGTACTGGAAGTAGAAGAGGACCGCGACCGGAATCGCGACGACCACGGCCAGTCCCGCCGCCAACCGCAGGCCACGGTCGTACAGAAAATAGCCGAGAGGATCGGGACGCGTGCCGCCGCTCATGCGCCTCCTTCAGTCAAGCGTCGCCAGTTCGCCGCGCAACCAGTCGTGCACGGGTTGCCATCCGGTCAGATCGGGCTTCTGGGTCACCAGCGCCCAGAGTATCGCGCTCGTGTCTCCGAGCAGCTGTTTTCGATAGTCTCGCGGCATCGCGCCAGTGGCCCGCTGTAGTTCCGACAGCGCGCCGCGGGCGTCGCCGGTGGCCACGAGGCACATCGCCAGACGGGACCCCTGCACGGGGTTCCGCTCGGGATCTCGCGTCTGGCCCTGCGCATAGGCGCTGGCGGCCGCGTGATAGCGCCCCTGCAGGAACAGCGTGTGTCCCAGATTGTAATAGCCAAACGCGAGATTCGGCTCGAGTTCGATGACGCGCCGAAACGATGCTTCCGATTCGCCCAGCCGCCCCAGTTCGCGCGTCACCACGCCGATGTTGTTCACCGCCTGCGGGCTGGACGGGTCGAGGGCCAGCAGGTGCTCGAACGCCGCGAGCGCCTCGGCCGGCCGGTCCAGTTCGCCGAGTGTGGCGCCGAGGTTGCCCCACGCGGCGCCGAACCCCGGCAGCCGTTCCGCCGCCGCCCGGAACGATCGCGCGGCCTCTTCCATATTGTCGAGCCGCAGCCAGACCTTGCCGCGCTCGAAGTGCGCCGCCGCCCAGTCGGGGGCGAGCGTGATGGCTTCGTCGAGATCGCGGGCGGCGCTGTCGAGGTCGTTCACTTCCTGGCACACGCTGGCCGTCGCCACCAGTGCGGCGGCACTGCGGCCGTGTGCCAGCGCCTCGATCGCGAGCCGCAGTCGCTCGGCGGGATCGCCCTCTCGGAACGCGCGCGCCAGCGTGCCGGGCACCGACGCGGGTTGCTCGGGCGAGGCCTCGTTCACCGCCGCGCCGTCGGACGCCATCTGCACCTCGGCTCGCGCGAAGATGCCCCTGCGCTGCAGGATGTCCTCGGCCTGGCGGCGGACGATGGCGTGATCGGCGCTGGCGATCAGCCACGCGTCGCCGTGCCTCTCGATCGCGCGTGCCCACTCGGTGAACAGGTACTGCGCCTGCGTCGTGACGAGTCGTGTGTTCGCGGTCTGCCGCTGCTCGCAGGCGCGATCGGCGCGCACCGCCAGGACAATCACCGGTCCCGCGGGGAGCGGCGGCACCAACGGATGCATGAACGGCCAGTGCTCGGCCGGCGGCGCGGCGATCACCTGCGCACCGGGATGCGCCTCGGCAATCCTCCGCGCTGCGGCATGCGCGGCCTCGCGGCTGTCGTGGTCGCCGCCAACGATGAGCGACACGCGGGGATGCTGGACCGTCGTCACGCATTCACTATAGGACAGGAGACATCACCCGACGGATCGTGACAAGAAATGACGATCGCCGCAGGGAGCGGTGCATATACTGCGGTCCTCACGAGCGTCGCCCGTCTGCGCCGGCGGCCCCGCTCACTGTGCCCATCGGAGGGGTCCTCATGCACGACCACACGGCGCCGACGCCAGACGCGCCTTCAAATCCACGACGTGCCTTTCTCGTGCGTGTCATTCAGGGCGTGCACGCCACGATCGGGGCCACTGTTGCGTTCATTCTCGGCAGCGCGGTGCTCGCGCCCAGTCTGGCCCGCCGCGAGCGCCTGTGGCTGAGCGCGGGTGACGCATCGGCGCTGAAGGATGGCGAGCCGCTGGCGGTCACACTTCGTGTCGCGCGTCAGGACGGCGCCACCGAAGTCGTCGATCGGCGCGTGGTCTTCCTGGTGAAGTCGGGTGAGCAGGTGCGGGCCATCGACTCCACCTGCACGCACCTCGGGTGCCGCACGCGCTTCAACACCGAGCTCGGCCACATCGAGTGCCCGTGCCATGGCGGCATCTACGACCTCACCGGCCAGGTCGTGTCCGGTCCGCCGCCGCACGCGCTCGTCGAACTGCCGTCGCGCATCGACGGCAGTCGAGTGCTGGTGCAGGTGTAGGCCGTGCTGACGCGGCTCCTCGACTGGTTCGATTCCCGGACCGGCTACCGGGCCGGCGTCGCGCATCTGCTCGACGAGCGCCTGCCGCAGGGCACCGGATGGGCCTTCACCACCGGCAGCGTCGTCACGCTGCTGCTCGGCATCCAGTTCCTCTCCGGCGTGGTGCTGGCGATGTATTACGTGCCGTCGCCGGCGCTGGCCTACGACAGCGTGCAGTACGTGATGCGCAGCCTGCCCATGGGGTGGATGGTGCGCGGCCTGCACGTGTGGGGCGCCAGCTTCCTCGTCGTCGCCACCGCGGTGCACATGCTGCGGGTGTTCACGCACGCCGCCTACAAGGCGCCGCGGGAGGTGACATGGCTCACCGGCCTGGTCTCGCTGCTGGTCATCCTCGGGTTCTCGCTGAGCGGCTACCTGCTGCCCTGGGATCAGAAGGCCTACTGGGCGACGACGGTCACCGTGAACGTCGCCCGCAGCACGCCGTTCGCCGGCGAGTTCATCGCCAACCTGCTGCGCGGCGGTCCCGAGCTGGGCGCGCTCACGCTGGGCCGCTGGTATGCGGCGCACGTCTTCCTGCTGCCGTCGGTGCTGGTGCTGTTCGTGGTCGCGCACCTGTTCCTGATGCGCCGCCATGGCATCTCCGGTCCCCTGCGCGCCAGCAGCGGCCCGGCCACCTCGTTCTTCCCGTGGCACGTGATGAAGGACACGGTGGTCATGGCCATCGTCTTCGCGTCGCTCGTCGCGATGGCATATCTCGTGCGCGCACCGCTCGACGAGGTGGCCAATCCCGCCGACGCCAGCTACATCCCGCGGCCCGAGTGGTACTTCCTGTCGCTGTTCCAGCTGCTGAAGTATTTCCCGGGCCCGCTGGAGCCGGTGGCGACGCAGGTCATCCCGGGCCTGGCGGTCGGGTTCCTCGCGCTGCTGCCGTTTCTCGATCGCAAGCGCGAGCGCCGGCCGTGGGCGCGCGAGCGGCTGCCGTACACGATCGGCATGGCGCTGCTCGTGAGCGGCGTGGCCGGGCTGACGCTTCTTGGGCTGCAGGATCGGCCGCAGGGTAAGAAGGCGGAGGACTGGGGGCTGCTGCCAATCGCGGGGCTGGAACTGGCCACAGGTGAGAACAGCCTCTGCCGCCGCTGTCACGTCTCGGGCGGCCCGGCTGCGCCGCTGGCGTCCACCGGGCTCCGCCGCGACGAGGAGTGGCTGCTCAATCACATGATCGACCCGGTGGCGATTGCGCCGGGCGTGCGCACCGAGCAGGACCGCGCCCCGCGCAGCGCGATGGGGCGGTTCGGCGCCCAGGCCGTGGTGGCCTACCTGCGCCGCAGTCACGCCGGCATCGAGCCGCCGCCGCTGGAGCCGTCGATTCGCCTCGCGGCGATGACTTATGCCAGCACCTGCGTGGTCTGTCATCGGATTTCTGGCGAGGGCGGAACGGTGGGTCCCGACCTCACCGAGATTGGCAAGCGGCGCGATGCCGCGGGCATCCGCGAAGTGATCGAGGATGCGTCGATGGTCTACGGCGACTCGTCGATGCCGACCTTCAAGGACAAGCTGACCGGCGCGCAGATCGAGGCGCTGGCCGACTACCTCGCGAGCCGGAGATAACGGGCTACGGCGCCGCGGGCGGCGGTGCCGATTTCGGTTCCTCCGCACCCTGGTGACAGGTGTAGCAGGTCACCCGGCCGAGGGGCGATTCGCCTTCCTTGACCTGATGTCTGGAGAAGAACTGCGCGTTGAGGCCCCTGGTCATCTCGATCATGCGGCGGGCGGTGCGCTTTGGCCCCTTCTCGTCACTGGCGAAGTTGCCCTGCACGTGGCAGTGGTCGCACTTCACTCCGAGGGCGCCGGACATGCGCTGCATCTCGGCGCGCAAGGCGGGGCCCTGAAGGTCGGTGAGGAGCTTGACGTTCTCGGGCGGGCGAGGCGGACGGGTGTCCTGGGCCAGAACGGCGGTAGGCAGCGCCAGCGCCAGCACATATACTGAAGCAGCGGAACCGATTCATCACGACGGTGAACCCTTTCTGGGTCATCGGTTCCCGGATGGCGCGAGTCCCGGAGCCGAACCGGGTGCCATCTTAACGGCGGAATGGTCGAATGTCCGTGGGATTCCCCGCGGGGCGCGTCCAGCCGGCAGGATATTTGGAAATTCTGGACGAGTCTTGCGCAGCCCAACGGGGGCGTGGTATGCTCGTCAGGTTCTCGTGAGACTAGGACACCCTATCTAGTCTCAATTGCATCGTGACGCCGTCCAGCCGGAGCGTCCGCCGATGCCGAAAACACCAAAAAGTTCTAGGGTTTTTTGCCCGAGGTGCCAGGTCCGCGAGGATCTTCAGGCCTCAGGCGCCACAGCTGCCTCACGGTGGCCGTGGGTGATTTTGTCGCTTGAGTGGAGCGAAGCGTGCCGACGATCAGTCAGCTCGTCCGTAAGGGACGTGAAGCGATTGTGTGGAAGACGAAGAGCCCGGCGCTGCAGAACAGCCCGCAGAAGCGTGGCGTCTGCGTCCGGGTGTTCACGCAGACCCCGAAGAAGCCGAACTCGGCTCTCCGCAAGGTGGCGCGTGTCCGCCTCACGAACCAGATTGAGGTCACGACCTACATTCCGGGCGTCGGCCACAATCTGCAGGAGCACTCGCTGGTGCTCGTGCGCGGTGGTCGTGTGAAGGACCTCCCGGGAGTGCGCTACCACGTGGTGCGCGGCACGCTCGACGCCGTTGGCGTCCAGGGTCGCAAGCAGGGTCGGTCGAAGTACGGCGCCAAGCGCCCGAAGTCGTAAGCCGCAACTGAAGGAATAGATCGATGCCGCGTAGACGAGTCATTGCAAAGCGTGAACTGGCCCCGGATGCCCTGTATGGCAGCCCGCTCGTGACCAAGTTCATCAACACCATCATGCTGGCGGGCCGCCGCTCGACGGCCCAGCGCATCCTCTATCAGAGCTTCGACATCATCAAGGAGCGCTCTGGCGACGATCCGGTCAAGGTCTTCAAGAAGGCCGTGGATAACGTCAAGCCGTCGCTCGAAGTGAAGTCGCGCCGCGTCGGCGGCTCGAACTACCAGGTGCCGATCGAGGTCAACCCGAACCGGCGGCTCTCGCTCAGCATCCGCTGGCTGGTCAGCTACGCGCGCTCGCGCGGCGACGGCAAGACGATGCAGGAGAAGCTGGCGAACGAGCTGCTCGACGCGGCGAACCTGCGCGGTGGCGCGGTGAAGAAGCGCGAAGACACGCACCGCATGGCCGAGGCGAACAAGGCCTTTGCCCACTACCGCTGGTAGCGGCGGCTGCTTCCATCTCTGAACTCTGAACTCTGAACTCTGAACCAGCAGGTTTCCCGACGTCATGGCTCGACAGGCACCGCTCGAACGCACCCGGAACATCGGCATCATGGCCCACATTGATGCCGGCAAGACGACCACGACCGAACGGATCCTCTTCTACACCGGCATCACCTACAAGATCGGCGAGGTGCACGAAGGCACCGCGGTGATGGACTGGATGGAGCAGGAGCAGGAGCGTGGCATCACCATCACGTCGGCCGCGACGACCTGTTTCTGGGCGGACCACCGCATCAACATCATCGACACGCCCGGCCACGTCGACTTCACCGTCGAGGTGGAGCGGTCGCTGCGCGTGCTCGACGGCGCGGTCGCGGTGTTCGACGCGGTGTCGGGTGTGGAGCCGCAGTCCGAGACGGTGTGGCGCCAGGCGGACAAGTACCGCGTGCCGCGCATCTGCTTCGTGAACAAGATGGACCGCATCGGCGCCGACTTCAAGACCTGCCTCGAGCAGATCGGGTCGAAGCTGCAGGGCAACGCCGTGGCCATCCAGATTCCGATCGGCGCGGAGGACAAGTTCCTCGGCGTGGTCGACCTGATCGGCATGCGGTCGATCACCTACAAGGACGAGACGATGGGCGCCGACTACATCGTCGGCGAGATTCCGGCCGAGATGATGGCCGAGGCCCAGGCCTACCGCGAGACCTTGATTGAGAAGGTCAGCGAGGCCGACGACAAGCTGCTCGAGAAGTACCTGGCCGGCGAGGCGATCTCGGTGGCCGAGATCAAGGCGGCGTTGCGCAAGCGCTGCATCGAGTCGGTCCGCAAGGAAGACGCGCCGTTCGTGCCCGTCATCTGCGGTTCGGCGTTCAAGAACAAGGGCGTCCAGCCCATGCTCGACGCCGTGGTCGACTTCCTGCCCTCGCCCCTCGACATCCCGGCGGTCTCGGGTTCCGACCCGGACAGCAAGGATCCCGAGGCGCTGGTCGAGCGCAAGGCCGACGACAAGGCGCCGTTCTCGGCGCTGGCGTTCAAGATCATGACCGACCCGTTCGTCGGCCAGCTGACGTTCTTCCGCGTCTACTCGGGCACGCTCATCGCTGGCTCCTCGGTGCTCAACAGCACCAAGGGCAAGACCGAGCGCGTCGGCCGTCTGCTGAAGATGCACGCCAACAAGCGTGAGGAAATCAAGGAAGTGAACGCCGGCGACATCGCCGCCGCCGTGGGCCTCAAGTCGGTGACGACGGGCGACACGCTGTGCGACGAGAAGAAGCCGGTGCTGCTCGAGTCGATGGACTTCCCGGAGCCGGTCATCTCGCTCGCCATCGAGCCGAAGACCAAGGCCGACCAGGAGAAGCTCGGCCAGGGCATGAGCAAGTTGATGGGCGAGGACCCGACGTTCCGGGTCCGCACCGACGAGCAGACCGGGCAGGTCGTCATTGCCGGCATGGGCGAGCTGCACCTCGAGATCATCGTCGACCGCCTGAAGCGCGAGTTCGGCGTCGAAGCCACGGTCGGTAAGCCGCAGGTGGCCTACAAGGAAACCCTCACCCAGGCGGCCGAAGGCGACGGCCGGTTCATCCGTCAGACGGGTGGCCGCGGGCAGTACGGGCACGCCAAGATTCGTCTCGTGCCGCTGCCGCCGGGCACCGGCTACCAGTTCGAGAACGAGACCACGGGCGGCTCGATTCCCCGCGAGTACATCAAGCCGATCGACGAAGGCATCAAGGAAGCCCTCACGCGCGGCATTCTGGCGGGCTATCCCATTGACGACGTCCGGATCGAGCTCTATGACGGCTCGTACCACGACGTCGACTCCTCGGAAATGGCGTTCAAGATTGCCGGGTCGATGGCATTCCAGGACGCCGCGAAGAAGGCCAAGCCGGTGCTGATGGAGCCGATCATGCGTGTCGAGGTGGTCTGTCCAAAGGACTACCTGGGCGACGTGATGGGGAACCTGGCGTCGCGGCGTGGCCGGATTCAGTCCCAGGAGAACCGTGGCGGCACCGAGATCATCTCGGCGCGGGTGCCGCTCAGTGACATGTTTGGTTACGCGACGGACCTCCGTTCGCGGACGCAGGGACGCGCCACCTACTCGATGCATTTCGATCGCTACGAGCAGGCGCCGAACAACGTGAGCGAAGAGGTCATCGCTCGGGTTCAGGGAACGAAGTAAGGATCAGACGATGCTCGGAGACAAGATTCGCATTCGCCTCAAGGCCTACGACGCCCGCGTGCTCGACCAGAGCACGGGCGAGATCGTCGAGACGGCCAAGCGCACCGGTGCCCGCCTCGCGGGGCCGATTCCGCTGCCGACCGAGATCAACAAGTGGACGGTGCTGCGGTCGCCGCACGTCGACAAGAAGTCGCGCGAGCAGTTCGAGATCCGCACGCACAAGCGGCTGATCGACATCTTCGAGCCGACGCCGCAGACGGTGGACGCGCTGATGAAGCTGGACCTGCCGGCGGGCGTCGACGTCGAGATCAAGGCGTTCGGCAAGGAACACGGCAAGTAAGGCTCGGGGACCGACATGGTGACTGGAATCATCGGCAGAAAAGTCGGAATGACGCAGCTCTTCCTCGAGGACGGGACGCTGGAGCCAGCGACCGTGATCAAGGCAGGGCCGTGCGTCGTCGTTCAGGCGAAGACCGCCCAGAGCGACGGCTACGAGGCCGTGCAGATCGGCTTCGTCGAAGGCAAGAAGTACAAGGCCAACAAGCCCACGGCCGGCCACTTCAAGAAGGCCAATGTGCCGCCGACCCGCGTGCGACGCGAGGTGGGTGTGGCCAAGGGGGCGGAAGCCCCGGCCCCTGGCGCGCAGGTGCTGTTGACGATCTTCAACCAGGGCGAGCGCGTCGACGTCGTCGGCACCAGCAAGGGCCACGGCTTCCAGGGCGTCGTCAAGCGTCACCACTTCGCCGGCGGCGACAAGTCGCACGGCTCGATGTTCCATCGCGCGCCGGGTTCGATTGGCGCCTCCTCGTATCCGTCGCGAGTCATGCCCGGCATGCGCGCGCACGGGCACATGGGTGTGGACCGCGTGACGGTGCTCAACCTGAAGGTGCTGAAGATCGACACCGAGAACAATCTGCTGCTGGTGAAGGGCAATGTCCCCGGCGCCAACGGCGGTTACGTGGTCATCCGCAAGGCCGTCGCGGCCAAGCCGGAACCGCAGCCGCAACTGCAGGAAAAGCCCAAGAAGGGCAAGAAGTAGCAGGAGCCGGGCCTTCGGGTCGGGACGTGAGCCATGACTGTTGATGTTGTCAACGTAGAGAACAAGAAGGTCGGCACGGTGTCGGTGAGCGATGCGCTCTTCGGCGGCCGGGTGAAGACCGACCTGATCCACGAATCCGTGGTGCGCGCCAACGCGGCGGAACGCCGTGGCACGCACGCGACCAAGACCCGCGGGCTCGTCAGCGGCAGCGGCAAGAAACCGTGGCGCCAGAAGGGCACCGGCCGCGCGCGCGTCGGCGAAATCCGCAACCCGCTGTGGCGCAAGGGCGGCACCGTGTTCGGCCCCCAGCCCCGCAGCTACGACTACCAGCTGCCGAAGAAGGTGGAGCTGGGCGCGCTCCGCGCGGCCCTGGCCGCCAAGATTCAGGGCGGCGCGGTGGTCGTGGTCGACGCGCTCTCGGCGTCGGCGGTGAAGACCAAGGCGGCGGTGGGCATGCTGAAGACCATCGGGGTCACCGGCAAGGCGCTGCTCGTCGACGTGCAGCTCGACGAGAAGCTGGCGCTGTCGGTGCGGAACCTGCCGGGCGTGGTGCTGCTGCCGAGCAACCGCATCACGGCCCGCGACGTGGCCAACACGAAAACGGTGGTCGTCACGCAGGCGGCGCTGGAAAAGCTGGAAGCGGCGCTCGGTTAGTCGCCGAACAGCCGAAAGCTGAGAGCTGAGATGAAACTCACCGATATCATTCGCCGGCCGCTCGTCACCGAGAAGACCACGCTCCTCCGCGAGGATGGGCGCACGGTCGTGTTCGTGGTGGCGCGCGAGGCCAACAAGATCGACGTGAAGCGGGCGGTCGAAAAGCTGCTCGGCGCCAAGGTCGACGGCGTCCGCACCGCGAACACGCAGGGCAAGTTGAAGCGCCAGGGCCGGTTCGTCGGCCGCCGCTCCGACTGGAAGAAGGCGTACGTCACGTTGAAGGACGGCCAGAAGCTGCCGGACTTCCTGGAAGGGGCATAAGATGCCTATTCGCAAGTACAAGCCGACCTCGCCTGCCCGTCGCCAGATGACGGTGCAGACGTTCGACGACATCACGACGCAGGACCCCTACAAGCCGCTGACCGAGTCGCAGAAGGTGTCCGGCGGCCGCAACAGCACGGGTGAGCAGACCTCGTGGTGGCGCGGCGGCGGCCACAAGCGCCTCTATCGCATCATCGACTTCAAGCGGGACAAGCGGAACATCCCGGCCAAGGTCACGACGATCGAGTACGACCCCAACCGGTCGTCCCGCATCGCCCTGGTCACCTACGCCGACGGCGAGAAGCGCTACATCCTGCAGCCGCTCGGGCTGAAGGTGGGCGACACCATCCTCGCCGGCGACTCGGTGGACATCCTGCCGGGTAACTGCCTGCCGCTCGGCCACATCCCGCTCGGCACCATGGTGCACAACGTCGAGCTCAAGCCCGGCAAGGGCGGACAGCTCGCGCGCAGCGCCGGCGCCGGCGTGCAGGTGGTGGCCAAGGAAGGCGAATACGTCTCGGTGAAGATGCCGTCGGGCGAGATTCGCAAGATCGCGATGACCTGCATGGCCACCATCGGCCAGGTCGGCAATCTCGACCACGAGAACGTGACCATCGGCAAGGCCGGCCGGAGCCGCTGGCTCGGCAAGCGCCCGCACGTGCGCGGCGTGGCGATGAATCCCGTCGACCACCCGCTGGGTGGTGGTGAAGGCAAGACCTCGGGCGGCCGTCACCCGGTGACGCCGTGGGGCGTGCCGACCAAGGGGTACAAGACGCGCACGCGGCGTCCGAGCGATGCCTTCATCGTGCAGCGTCGGCCGAAGTAAGCGAATTGTCTAGCGCCTAAAGTCTAGAGCCGAGAGCCAAGAGTTCATATGAGCCGTTCACTGAAGAAGGGGCCGTTCGTCGACACCCACCTGCTCGAGAAGGTGGAGGCGATGAACCGCGCCAACGAAAAGAAGGTCGTCAAGACCTGGTCCCGTCGTTCGACGGTGATCCCGGAGATGGTCGGGCACACGCTGGCCGTGCACAACGGCCGCAAGTTCGTGCCGGTCTACCTCACCGAGAACATGGTGGGCCACAAGCTCGGCGAGTTCTCGCCGACCCGGCAGTTCAAGGGCCACGCCGCGAAGGCCGACAAGTCGGCGTCGTCGGCGCCGGCAGGCGGGAAGGGCTAACCATGGTGCGAGCAGCGGCAACAGCGAAGTACGTCCGCACCTCGGCCCAGAAGGCCGGCCTGGTGATGGACCTGATTCGCGGCAAGGACGTGAACCAGGCGCTCACCGTGCTGCAGTTCAGCCGCAAGTCGGTGGCGCGGGACGTGGCCAAGGTGCTGCGGTCGGCGGTCGCCAACGCGCAGCAGAAGGACGGGTTCGGTGGCGAGGTCGACCGCCTGTTCGTGTCGGCGTGCCACGCCGACAACGGACCGTCGATGAAGCGGGTGCGTCCGGCGCCGATGGGCCGCGCGTTCCGCATCATCAAGCGGACCACGCACCTCACCGTGGAAGTGACCGAGCGTGCCCAGGTGGTGAAGGCCGTGGGCGCCGGCCCCGTCAAGCCGGCGGCGCGCGCAGGCGCGCGCACCAAGAAATCCGCCCCGGCGGCAACCGAGTCGTAGAGGGAGATCACTGTGGGCCAGAAAGTTCACCCGTACGGGTTCCGGATCGGCTTCAACAAGACCTGGAAGTCGCGTTGGTTCGCCGACAAGGAATACGCCGACCTGCTGCACGAGGATCTGTCGCTCAAGCGCGATCTGAAGAAGCGGTTCCAGCACGCCGGCGTCGCCAAGGTCGAGATCGAGCGCGCCGCCAACAAGCTGAAGATCGACATCCACACCTCGCGCCCGGGCATCATCATCGGCCGCAAGGGGCAGGAAGTCGACAAGCTGAAGCAGGAGATCCAGAAGCGGACCAACCGCGAGGTCTTCATCAACATCCAGGAGATCCAGAAGCCGGAGCTCGACGCGCAGCTGGTCGGCGAATCGGTCGCGATGCAGCTCGAGAAGCGCGTGGCGTTCCGCCGGGCGATGCGCAAGGCGGTCGAGTCGGCGCTGCGCTTCGGCGCTCGCGGCATCAAGGTCCGGGTCTCCGGCCGGTTGAACGGCGCCGAGATTGCGCGATCCGAGTGGTATCTGCATGGTCAGCTGCCGCTGCAGACGTTGCGCGCGGACATCGACTACGGCTTTGCCGAAGCCCACACCACCTACGGCCAGATTGGCGTCAAGGTGTGGCTCTACAAGGGCGAGCGGCTGACCCCGAAGGTGGGACGTGAAGAGGAATTCGGCGGCAGCCGGGGTGATCGGGATCGCGACCGCGATCGCGGCCCGCGCCGTCCACGGCCCGACGCCCGCGGCTAGTCGGCGCCGGGATTACGAGAAGCAAGGATCGACCTTATGTTGATGCCCAAGAAGGTGAAGTACCGCAAGCAGCAGCGCGGCCGCATGTGCGGCAAGGCGTGGCGCGGTTCGAGCGTGTCGTTCGGCGACTACGGCCTCAAGGCGCTCGAGCCCTGCTGGTTGACGGATCGGCAGATTGAGGCGGCGCGCGTCGCGATGACCCGCTTCATCAAGCGCGGCGGCAAGATCTGGGTGCGGGTGTTCCCCGACAAGCCGGTGACCAAGAAGCCGCAGGAGACGCGCATGGGCAAGGGCAAGGGCGCGCCCGAGGGCTGGGTGTTCGTCGTCAAGCCGGGCCGCATCCTGTTCGAGATGGAAGGCGTGCCGGAGGCCGAGGCCCGCCGGGCGATGGAGCTGGCGTCGGCGAAGCTGCCCATCAAGACCAGGTTCGCGATGCGGTTCGGCGAGGAGAAGGTGTCATGAAGGCGGTGGAGCTGAGGGAACTCGACGTCGACGGCCTGCAGGCCAAGGTGCAGGAGCTCGACGACCAGCTGTTCCGGATGCGCATCCAGAAGTCGCTGGGCCAGCTCGAGGCCCCGGGGCGGATCAAGGACGTGCGCCGGGACCTGGCGCGGATCAAGACGATTCTCAGAGAGAAGGCGAAGTAGTCATGGCGTCGAAAGCAGAACTCCAGGGCGTGGTCGTCAGCGCCAAGATGCAGAAGAGCGTCGTCGTCTCGGTCGAACGCCGGGTGCAGCACGCGGTCTACAGCAAGACCCAGAAGCGGACGACCCGTTTCATGGCGCACAACGAGGGTGATACGGCGAAGGTCGGCGATCGCGTGGCGATTGCCGAGACCCGGCCGATGAGCGCCCGCAAGCGGTGGACCGTGACGCGCGTCATCGAGTCCGCCGAGCAGATTTAGGAAGAGGCGGCCATGATCCAGATGCGATCGATTCTCGACGTCGCCGACAATTCCGGCGCGCGGAAGATCTCGGTGATCAACCCGATTGGCGGGTCGACCGGGCGCTACGCCTACCTCGGCGACATCATCACGGCGAACGTGAAGGAAGCGGCGCCGGAGTCGAATGTGAAGAAGGGCCAGGTGGTCAAGGCGGTCGTCGTGCGCGTGCGCAAGGAGCAGCGGCGCAAGGACGGCAGCTACATCCGGTTCGACCGCAACGCGGCGGTGCTGATCAACGACAACAACGAGCCGATCGGCACCCGCGTGTTCGGGCCGGTGGCGCGCGAGCTGCGCGAGCGGCGCTTCATGAAGATCATCTCGCTCGCGCCCGAGGTGCTGTAGCCATGCCATCGATGAGCATTCGCAAGAACGACCAGGTGGTGGTGCGCGCCGGCAAGGACCGCGGCAAGCGCGGCCGCGTGCTGATGGTGATCGCCGACAAGAACCGCGTGGTGATCGAGGGTGTCAACATCATCAAGCGCCACACCAAGGCGAACCCGCAGAAGAACATCAAGGGCGGCATCATCGAGCGCGAGGCGCCGATTCATGCCAGCAACGTGATGCTGGTCGATCCGGAGACCAACGAGGCGACCCGGATCGGACACAAGACCCTCCCGGACGGGCGCCGGGTGCGTATTGGCCGCAAGAGCGGCGCGGTGGTGGACAAATGAAGTCGACGTCGAAGACGACCCGGTTGCAGGAGAAGTACCGCGCCGACGTGGTGCCGGCCCTGCAGAAGGAGTTCGGGTATGCCAACGTGATGGCCGTTCCCAAGGTCACCAAGATCGTGGTGAACATGGGCCTCGGCGAGGCCACGCAGAACGCCAAGGTGGTGGACGTGGGCGCCGACGAACTTGGCAAGGTGACCGGCCAGAAGGCCGCCGTGCGCCGCGCCAAGAAGTCGATCGCGCAGTTCAAGGTCCGCGAGGGCATGCCGATCGGGGCGATGGTGACGCTGCGCGGGGACCGGATGTACGAGTTCCTGGACCGGCTGATGAGCATCGCCCTGCCCCGGGTCCGCGACTTCCGCGGCGTCTCGGCCAAGGGTTTCGACGGCCGCGGCAACTACACGCTGGGCCTGCGCGATCAGCTGATCTTCACGGAGATCGATTACCTCAAGGTGGACAAGGCGCGCGGCATGAACGTGTGCGTGGTCACCACTGCGAAGACCGACGCCGAGGCCCGCAAGCTGCTGCAGCTGCTCGGCATGCCGTTCCGGCAGAACTAAGGAAGGACGACCGTGGCCACGACCGCCAAGAAGGCTCGCGAGAAGAAGACGCTGAAGTTCGATGTGCGCCATCGCAACCGCTGCCGCCGCTGCGGCCGCCCCCGCGCCTACATGCGCAAGTTCGGCATGTGCCGACTGTGCTTCCGGGAGCTGGCGCTGACGGGCGATGTCGCCGGCGTCACGAAGAGTAGCTGGTAGAAGGGTCCGGGGGCACCGGGCCGACCAAGGGCCCCCGACCGTAAGGTGAGAGCTGTAGTCATGACTGATCCGATTGCCGACATGCTGACGCGGATTCGTAACGCGGTGCACGCCAAGCACGCGCGTCTCGATCTGCCCGCGTCGACGCTGAAGACCGAGATCGCGAAGATCCTGCAGGACGAGGGCTATATCGCGGGCTACAAGCTCGTCGAAGCGCCGTCCGAGCGCCCGGGCAAGGCCCCGCGCCAGGTGATGCGTCTCTTCCTGAAATACGGCCCTGGCGGCGAAAAGGTCATTTCCGGCCTCGAGCGCGTCAGCCGCCCCGGCCTCCGCGTGTATGCGGGGCGTGACGGGGTTCCGACGGTGCTCGGCGGACTGGGCGTGAACATCCTCACGACCTCGCAGGGCGTGATGACCGGCCGCTCCGCGCAGCGCCTGGGCGTCGGCGGCGAGATCCTTTGCAACGTTTGGTGACGCCATGTCGAGAATTGGAAAGAAGCCGATCGCGATCCCCAAAGGGGTCACCGTCAACGTCAGCGACGCTGGCGTCGAGGTGAAGGGCCCGAAGGGGCAGATGAGGCAGGCGCTGCCGCCGGGCGTGGTCGCGGTCGTCGAGGACGGCCAGCTGCTCACCCGCAAGGCGCGCGACGAGCGCGAGCTGGACAAGTTCCACGGTCTGGCGCGCAGCCTCGTGAGCAACGCGGTCCTCGGCGTCGCCGAGGGCTGGAAGCGCGAGCTCGACATCGTCGGCGTGGGCTACCGCGCCGAGGTGAAGGGCAAGCAGGTGGTGCTGGCGCTGGGCTACTCACACCCCGTGGTGTTCGACGTGCCCACCGGCATCGAGGTGGCGATCGAGAAGCAGACCCACATCACGGTCACCGGTGTCGACCGGCAGCTGGTGGGCCAGGTCGCCGCGAATCTTCGGCGCCTGCGCAAGCCCGACCCGTACCAGCAGAAGGGCGTGCGGTACACGGGCGAGGTGCTGAAGAAGAAGGCCGGAAAGACCGGAGCGTAGTATGAGGATTCAGACCAAGGAAGATCGCCGCGATCGCATCAAGTTCCGCATCCGCAAGCGCCTGCGGGGCACGGCTGACCAGCCGCGCCTGAGCGTGTTCCGGAGCGGGGCCCACATCTACGTGCAGGTGATCGACGACCTGGCTGGCCGCACGCTGGCCGCCGCGTCGAGCCTCGAGCCGACCGTCAAGGCGGCCCTCAGCGAGGGCGCGCGTGGCGGCAACCGGAAGGGCGCCGAGGCCGTGGGCCAGGCGATCGCCGAACGGCTCAAGGAGAAGGGCATCACGCGCGTGGTGTTCGACCGGAACGGGTTCCTGTACCACGGACGCGTGCGCGCCGTGGCCGAGGCGGCACGGCAAGCCGGTCTACAGTTTTAAGCGGGTGGCATGATGCGGACACGCGACAAGATTGACCCGACCCAGATTGACATCAAGGACACGGTGGTTTCCATCAACCGCGTCACCAAGGTGGTCAAGGGCGGCAAGAACCTGAGCTTCAGCGCGCTGGTCGTGGTCGGAGACGGCCACGGGGTGGTGGGCTACGGCGTCGGCAAGGCCAAGGAAGTGCCGTCGGCGATCAAGAAGGGCATCGAGGCCGCCAAGAAGAACCTGATCCGCGTGCCCCTGCGGGGCACGACGGTGCCGCACCCGGTGGTCGGCCGCTTCGGCGCCGGCCGCGTGCTGCTCAAGCCGGCGCCCGAAGGCACCGGCATCATCGCCGGCGGCGCGGTGCGCGCGGTGGTCGAGTCATGCGGCGTCTCGAACGTGCTGACCAAGTCGCTCGGCACCGCCAACCCCCACAACGTGGTGCGGGCGGCCTTCACGGCGCTGCAGCAGTTGAAGGATCCGGCGGTCCTGGCGCGCCTGCGCGGCAAGGACGAGGACGAGATTTTCGGGCGCCCGCGGGCGTAGGACGACGATCATGGCTGAGCAGGCGAAGAAGAAGCTGAAGATCACGCTGGTCCGGAGCCCGATTGGGTTCAACCGGACGCAGGCGGCGACCGTCCAGGGGATGGGGCTCCGCAAGATCCGCCACACGGTGGAACTGCTGGACACGCCCGAGACCCGGGGCATGATTCACAAGGTGCGTCACCTCGTCGAGGTCGCGGAGTAGACACATGAGTCTCAACAATCTGAAACCGGCGGCGGGATCGAAGTTCACGCGCAAGCGCGTGGGCCGCGGCCCCGGCTCGGGCAACGGCAAGACGGCCGGCCGCGGCAACAAGGGCGCGCAGTCGCGCTCCGGCTACTCCTACAAGCGCGGCTTCGAAGGCGGCCAGATGCCGCTGCACCGCCGGGTGCCGAAGCGCGGCTTCAACAACATTTTCCGGATCGAATACGAGGTCGTGAACCTCGACCAGCTCGAAGAGCGGTTCGATGCGGGAACCACGGTCACGCCCGACGCGCTGCGCGCGGTGGGTCTGGTGCGCGTTCGCACGGCACGAATCAAGGTGCTGGCGCGGGGCGAGGTGACCAAGGCCCTGACGGTTCAGGTGCACAAGTTCAGCGGCAAGGCAGCGGACAAGATTGCCGCCGCCGGTGGCCGGGCAGAAGCGATTAGCTGAACGAGGCGACTCCTGTGGTCGAAAGCCTGAGAAATCTGTTTGCCATCGCGGACCTCCGCAACCGGGTGCTGTTCACCCTCGGGTTGCTCGCGGTCTATCGAGTCGGCAACCACATCCCCACCCCCGGGGTGAACCCGGAGGCCCTGGCGGTTCTGGCGCAGCAGGCGCAGAACACGATGTTCGGCCTCTACGACATGTTCACGGGGGGGAGCCTCTCGCGCATCACGATCTTTGCGCTGGGGGTGATGCCGTACATCAGCTCGTCGATCATCCTGCAGCTGCTGACGGTGGTGTGGCCGTATCTCGAGCGCCTGTCGAAGGAAGGCGAGCTCGGCCGGCGCAAGATCACGCAGTACACCCGCTACCTGACCCTGCTGCTGGCAGGCGTCCAGGCGCTGGGCATTGCCGTGTGGCTCGAGCGCAACACTGACATCCCGGGCGGCCTGCCGCTGGTCTACGACCCGGGCTGGGGCTTCCGCCTGGGCTGCATCCTGACGCTGACCACCGGCACCATGTTCATCATGTGGCTGGGCGAGCAGATTACCGAGCGCGGCATCGGCAACGGCATGTCGCTCATCATCTTCTCGGGCATCGTGGTCAACCTGCCGCGCGCGGCGCTGGCGACGTTCGATCAGCTGCGGACCGGGCAGATGAGCCTGCTGGTGATGGCGCTGCTGCTGGTCGGCATGGTGGCGGTGATTGCCGCGATCATCTACGTCGAGCGCGGCCACCGGCGGATCACCGTGCAGTACGCCAAGCGCGTGGTCGGGCGCCGGCAGTACGGCGGCTCGAGCACGCACATCCCGCTGAAGGTGAACACCGGCGGCGTGATCCCCGTGATCTTCGCCAGCTCGATCCTGACCTTCCCCGGCACCCTCGCCGGGATGATGCAGGCGGGCGGCTGGGCCGACGCGTTCGTGCGGCAGATTCAGTACGGCATGCCGCTCTACAACCTGCTCTACGTCACGCTGATCATCTTCTTCGCCTACTTCTACACCGCCATCATCTTCAATCCGGATGACGTCGCCGAGAACATGCGGAAGTACGGCGGCTTCATCCCGGGCATCCGGCCCGGCAAGCGCACGGCGGAGTACATCGACACCATCCTGGCGCGCATCACCCTGGTGGGTGCGGTGTACCTGTCGCTGGTGGCGATTCTTCCCGAGTTCCTGCTGACCGGTTTCCGGGTCGCGCCGATTCCGTTCATCGGTGAGCAACTCGACGCCATCCTGCCGCGGTTCATCACCGAGGGCCTGAACGTGCAGTTCTTCTTCGGCGGCACCTCGCTGCTGATCGTGGTGGGCGTGGCGATGGATACCGTGAACCAGGTGGAGTCGCAGCTCATCATGCGGCACTACGACGGCTTCATGAAGAAGACACGCATTCGTGGGCGTCGCGGGTGAGCGTGTGGCGCTGAATGTGGTCATGCTGGGGCCTCCGGGTGCCGGCAAGGGAACGCAAGCCGAGCGCTTGGCCCGGGAGTACGGCATCCCCCGAATCTCGACGGGGGACATCCTGCGCGAGGCGATCCAGAGCGGCAGCGACGTCGGACAGGCCGTGAAGTCGGTCATGGACCGCGGCGAGCTGGTGAGCGACGACCTGATCACGGGCATCGTCCGCGAGCGGTTGGCGCGGCCGGATGCGGCTGGCGGGTTCGTGCTGGACGGGTTTCCGCGCACCGTGCCGCAGGCCAGGGCGCTCGACGGCCTGCTGGCGGGACGCGATACATTGGTCGTGATCGAAATGCAGGTGCCGGACGAGGAACTGGTCCGCCGCGTGCAGGGACGCCGCGTCTGCAAGTCGTGCGGCACCAACGTCTCGGCGTTCGGCGGCGATGGCGCCATCATCGATCGCTGCCAGAAGTGCGGCGGCGAGCTGGTGACGCGCTCGGACGACAACACGCATGTCGTGCGCGAGCGGCTGAAGATTTACTGGCGGGACACCCGCCCGGTGATTGACTACTACAATGGCCGGCCGACGTTCCGGGCCATTGATGGCGCGCAGTCGCCCGAGCAGGTGCGGCAGATGCTGGTGACGACGATCACCAGCCTGGCGGCATCCGCCGGCGTGGTCGTGCCGCCCGCGGGCCAGCCGCTGCCGCCGGCGCGGCCGGGAGCGCGGGCATGATCACCTGCCGGTCGGCGGCGGAACTGGAACGGCTGGCGCGGGTGAACGCGCTCGTGGCGCGGGTGCTGTCGGAGTTGATGCGGGCGGCGGCACCCGGCATGACGACGAGGGACCTGGACCAGCTGGCCGAGCGGCGGCTGCTCGAAGCGGGGGCCTTGCCGGCGTTCAAGGGCTATCACGGGTATCCGGCGACCATCTGCGCGTCAGTCAACGAGCAGGTGATTCACGGCATCCCGAACGACCGTCCGTTGGTCGAAGGCGACATCCTGTCGATTGACATGGGCGCCAAGATGGACGGGTTCTTCGGCGACTCGGCGGTGACGGTGCCGATCGGGAAGGTCTCGCCGGAAGCCGAGCGGCTGCTGGCGGTGACCAGGGCGTCGCTCGACCGCGCCATCAGCGTGGTGCGCGCCGGCGCCCGGGTGCACGACATCGGCGCCGCGGTGCAGCAGCACGTGGAAGCGAACGGGTTTTCGGTGGTGCGGGAGTTCGTCGGGCACGGCATCGGCACGTCGCTGCACGAGGAGCCGCAGATTCCGAACTACGGCACCGCGGGCCGCGGCTCGCGACTGGCCGAGGGCATGGTCCTCGCCATCGAGCCGATGGTGAACGCGGGCAGGGCGGCGGTGAAGGTGTTGTCGGACGGCTGGACGGCGGTGACGAAGGATGGGAGCCTGTCG
This sequence comes from uncultured Acidobacteriota bacterium, assembly GCA_963721715.1. Taxonomy (GTDB): domain Bacteria; phylum Acidobacteriota; class Vicinamibacteria; order Vicinamibacterales; family UBA2999; genus VFZN01. Next base: position 623,730 of record CAVRKI010000003.1, read on the forward strand.
GCCCACTTCGAGCACACCGTGGCCGTGACGGAAACAGGGTGTCGGGTACTGACGCTCCGGGACCAGGTGGTGGCCGAGGCGGTGTGACGGAAGCCGAAGGCGCCGTGGTCGAGCTGCTCCCGAGCGAGCTCGTGAAGGTGGTGCTCGAGGGCGGAACGCACGCGGTGATCGCGCATCATGCCGATCCGGTGCGGAGGAATTACGTGCGGCTGGTCATCGGGGATCGCGTTCGCGTGGCTCTGATGCCGCGCGATCGGAGCCGCGGGCGGGTCCTGGAGAGGCTGTAAACGGAGCGAGTGATGAAGGTACGAGCGTCAGTCAAGAAGATCTGCGACAAGTGCAAGATTGTGCGCCGTCAGGGCATCGTGCGGGTGATCTGCACGAATCAGAAGCACAAGCAGCGGCAAGGATAAGGCGAGGACCTATGGCACGTATTTCAGGTGTCGATCTCCCGCGCACCAAGCGCGTCGAGATTGGGCTCACGTACATCTTCGGGATCGGGCGTCACCGCTCGAACCTGATTCTCGAGGCGGCCGGAGTGAGCTCCGACATCCGCGTCAAGGATCTCACCGACGACGACGTCCGGAAGATCAGCCGGGTGCTCGAAGAGCAGGGCGGGGTGGAGGGCGATCTGCGCAAGGAGATCTCGCTCAACATCAAGCGGCTCATCGAGATCGGCAGCTTCCGCGGCAGCCGTCACCGCCGCAATCTGCCGGCCCGGGGCCAGCGGACGCGCACCAACGCGCGCACACGCAAGGGGCCGCGCAAGGGCGCGGTGGCCAAGAAGAAGACGGTATAAGCCATGGCGAAGACTGAAACAGGCGGCGCGGCTGGCGCCGGCAAGGAAACCACGCGCAAGAAGAAGACCTTCAAGAAGCGTGGCGAGAAGCGTGTGGTGCACCACGGGTTCGTGCACATCCAGGCGTCGTTCAACAACACCCTGGTGACCATCACCGACGCCGAGGGCGCCGTGGTGTCGTGGTCGAGCGCGGGCGCGATCGGCTTCAAGGGTTCGCGCAAGGGCACGCCCTTCGCCGCCACGCAGGCGGCTCTCACCGCGACCAACGCCGCCAAGACGTTCGGCATGCGGTCGTGTGAAGTGCTGGTGAAGGGGCCCGGCTCCGGCCGCGAATCCGCGATTCGCGCGCTGTCGACCGCGGGCCTCGAGGTGAAGTCGATTCGCGACGTCACCCCGATTCCGCACAACGGCTGCCGGCCTCCCAAGCGGCGGCGCGTCTAGGCTTAGGTGAACTGAGAAGGACTCGACAGAATTATGGCTCGATACAACGGACCTGTTTGCCGCCTGTGCCGCCGCGAGGGAATGAAGCTGTTCCTCAAGGGCGAGCGCTGCTACACCGAGAAGTGCGGCATCGAGAAGCGCAACATGCCGCCGGGTCAGCACGGCCGCGCCCGCAAGGCCAAGATGGTCGGCTACGGCGTGCAGCTGCGCGAGAAGCAGAAGGTCAAGCGCATCTACGGCGTGCTCGAAGATCAGTTCCGCCGCTACTTCGAGCAGGCGGAGCGGACCCGCGGCATCACCGGCGAGACGCTGCTGCAGCTGCTCGAACGGCGCCTCGACAACGCCATCTACCGCCTCGGCTTCGCGACCTCGCGCGCGCAGGCGCGCCAGTTCGTCCGCCACGGCCACTTCCTGGTCAACGGCAAGAAGGTCGACATCCCGTCCTACTCGCTCAAGGCGGGTGACGTGGTGTCGGTGCGCGAGACCAGCCGCGAGGACGCGTCGATCCTGCACGCGATGGAGGAAGTGAAGGGCCGCGGGATTCCCGAGTGGCTCAACCTCGACGCGGGCATGGCCGGCAAGATCATGTCGATGCCGACGCGCGAGCAGATCAACCTGCCGGTGCAGGAACAGCTCATCGTCGAGCTCTACTCGAAGTAAGTTCGAGGTCAGGGATCCTTCGGGATCGAGGGATCAGGGCGCAGACCGGTTCGCCGGCGCGGGCGCCCGCCTGGTTCATGACGGGGCCGCAATCGGCGGCCCGCCACGTCGCCGGCCCGCAGCTCTTCAGACCTGCAGCGGGAGGCCGGTGACCGTAACCCGCAGGTCTGGAGGCCGGTCTGCCGGCCCGTTCGGCGAAAGGACATCACGATGCTCTGGAAAGGTTTCAACCGCCCCAAGCGGCTCGACTTCGAACGCGAGACGCTGACCGATCGCTTCGGTCGCTTCTACGCGCAGCCGTTCGAGCGCGGCTTCGGCACGACGGTGGGCAACGCCCTGCGTCGCGTGCTGCTGTCCTCGATTGAAGGCGCGGCCATCACCGCGGTGCAGATCGACGGCGTGCTGCACGAGTTCTCGCCCATCAAGGGCGTGGTCGAGGATGCGACCGACATCATCCTCAACCTGAAGCAGCTGCCGCTGAAGTGCCACGTCGACTACACCAAGACGCTGACCGTGCGCGTCGACAAGCCGGGGCCGGTCCGCGCCCGCGACATCGAGGCCGACGCCGACGTCGAGATCCTCGAGCCGGATGCGCACATCGCCACCGTCTCCGAGGGCGGCAAGCTGCACATGCAGCTGCGCGTCAAGCGCGGCCGCGGCTACGTCGCCGCCGACCGCAACTTCGACGAGGACCTCGGCATCGGCTGGATCCCGATCGACTCGGTGCACTCGCCGGTCCGCAAGGTCAACTACCTGATCGAGGCCGCGCGCATCGGCCAGGCCACCGACTACGACAAGCTCACGCTCGAAGTGTGGACCAACGGCTCGGTCACGCCCGGCGACGCGGTGTCGCTGGCGGCGAAGCTGGTGCGCGATCACCTCAACATCTTCATCAACCTCGACGACGATGACGATGACGAGGTGGACATCACCACCGAACCGGCCCGCATCGGCGTCGCCAACGAGCACCTCGACAAGAGCGTCGAGGAACTCGAGCTCTCCGTTCGCTCCTACAACTGCCTGAAGAACGCCAACATCCGCACGATCCGCGAGCTCGTGCAGAAGACCGAGACCGACATGCTGAAGACCAAGAACTTCGGCAGGAAGTCGCTCAACGAGATCAAAGAGATCCTGCAGACGATGGGCCTCAGCCTCGGCATGAAGCTGGACCAGCCCACGGCGGCGGAGTAGTTCGGTAGGTAAACGTTATGCGTCACCGTAAAGCACACCGGAAGCTCGGCCGGGTATCCGAGCACCGCACGGCGCTCCTTCGCAATCAGGCGACGGCGCTGCTGATGCACGAACACATCGAGACGACGGTACCCAAGGCCAAGGAGCTGCGGCCGTTCGTCGAGAAGATCATCACCATCGCCAAGCGCGGGGTGAAGGCGGCCGACCCGAAGGGCAAGACCCTGGCGGCGAAGCGGCAGGTTGCCGAGGACGTCCACAACCCCGAGGTGGTGGCCAAGCTGTTCGACAGCCTGGCGCCCCGCTTCGCGGACCGTCCCGGCGGCTACACTCGCATCCTCAAGCTGGGCGCCCGCCGGGGCGACGCCGCCGAGGTGGCCCTGATCGAGCTGATCGGCAGCGAGTTCGACCCGAAGAAGGCCGAAGCCGAGCGCAAGGCCGCGGAAGAAGCGGCCCAGGGCGGCGGCGAAGGCGCGAAGACGCAGAAGAGCGTCGGCGAGCGCCTGCGCGCGGCGGCCTCGCGGCTGCGCGGCACGAAGAAGGAGAAGGGCGACGGCGGCTCCAAGCCCAAGGCGAGCCGTCCTGCCCGTGGCGCGGCCAAGAAGGCCACCACCCCGCGCAAGGCCGGCGGCTCCTAACACCACTCGCATTGGCTGGCACCGGTCCCAATCGACCGGTGCCGCCTTTGCACCCCACCTCAGCTCGACCGTCCCCACAAATCGACAGGCCCCCGTCGCGGGTGAGGCATACTGAGCGAGCGGCAGCTCCATGCGCGGCCGTGCAGCCGCCGGTGGCGCTCCGGCGTCTCAAGACCAGATGTCCCTATCCACCCGTGGCGTGCTGCCCGTCATCCTGGCAGCCTCTCTCGTCGTCGCCACCGGCGCTGCCCCGAGGCAGTCGCCACAGGAGTCGTCCGGGCAGCGGCCGCAGCCGCCTTCTGCGCAGCAGCCGCAGGAGGCTCCCGGTCAGCCGCCGAAGGAACCGGTGGAACCGCCTGCCGAGCCAGGGCAGCCCATCTTCCGAACCACCGTGGACCTCGTCCGGGTCGACGTGTCGGTCGTCAATCGAGACGACGATCCGGTGACCGATCTTCAGGCCTCCGACTTCATCGTCACCGAAGACGAGGTGCCGCAGACCGTGGAGACCGCGCAGTTCGTGCGGCTGGATGGCCAGCGCCGCGTGAACAACGGCGAGTCCCTGGAGATTCGCGGGCCGTCGCAGGCGGCGGTCGAAGCGACCAAGGAAGATGTGCGGCTGTTCGCGATTTTCCTCGACGACTATCACATCGACAGGCACCCGTCGATCACCATCCCGCTGCGCAAGGCGCTCGAAGGCTTCATCCAGGGGCTGCAGCCCACGGATCTGGTGGTCATCATGGATCCGCTGACCACGCTCGATGGCCTGCGCTTCACGCGCAACAAGGCCCAACTGCTGGAGCGTGTCAGCAAGTTCGAGGGCCGTCGCGGCGAGCTCTTCCCGGTCCGCAGCGCGGTCGAGGAAGCGCAGTTGAGCCAGCGGAATGTGTGGGAGCTGCGCGCGGCGGTGTCGCTGTCGGCGCTCGAAGCCATCACCACGCACCTCGGCGGACTGCGCGAAGGGCGCAAGTCGGTGTTGTTCGTCAGCCAGGGCCCGCCGGTAGGCATGCCCGGCAGCCCGAATTACCCGCGCCTCGAAGCGGCGCTGCAGGCGGCCAACCGCGGCAACGTCACGGTGCACGTGCTCGACCCGCGTCCGCTGGGCTCCGCCCCGTTCGGTGGGGCCGAGGCACTGCGCCGGCTGTCGTCGGAAACCGGCGGCCGCGCCATCATCAACAGCAACAGCCCAGAGGTCGGCCTGAAGCAGGTGATGGCCGACGCCAGCGCCTACTACCTGATTGGCTACTCGCCGACGCGGCCCCGGCTGGACGGCAAGTTCCACAAGATCAACGTCCGCGTGAAGCGTTCAGGGGTGCGGGTCACGGCGCGGCGCGGCTACTGGGCGCCCACGGAGGCGGAGTCGAACCCGGCGCCGGTCAAACCCGCCGACCCGAAGCTGACGGGGGCACTCAGCGAACTGGTGACGCGCACAGGAGACGGCCGGCTGATTGATGTCTGGGTCGGGACCGAGCCTGGAGAAGACGGGTACTCCGCCGTGCACGTCACCTGGGAACTGGCGCGGCGCAGCGTCGATTCGTCGCCGGCCGTCGTGGAAGTCGAGCCAGTCACCCGTACAGGTACCACCCTGGGCGAGGCCCAGAGTATCCGTACGTTGCCGCGTGAAGGGGATGCGCCCACGGTCGCCTCCTATCAGCTGAAGCCCGGTCCGCTCGCGCTGCGGGTGACCGTGCGCTCTGCCGGCGGTTCGGTCCTCGATCGCTGGACGCAGTCGCTGGTGGTGCCGGACTACACGGCCGCGCCCCTCAAGCTGGGAACGCCGCGCGTCTTCCGGACGCGCACGCTCGCCGAGACCCGGTCCTTCGAGGCCGACCCGAGCCCCACGCCCTCGGCATCGCGACGCTTCCGCCGGACCGATCGGATCGTCATCGACGTGCCCTACGAGACCAACAGCGGTCAGCCGGAGGTTCAGGCCCAGCTGACCAACCGCGACGGCAAGGTGCTCGCGCCCCTGACGCTGGCCAAGGGCCCGGACGGCGTGGCCCGCGTGGTCCTGCCGCTCGCGAGCCTGGCGCCGAGCACCTACACGGTGCGGGTCGACGTGAAGGCCGGAGACGAGCAGGGGGCGCAGGTGGTGGCGTTCACGGTTTCCCAGTAACGTGCGGACGGGGGTGAGGGTGCGGAGCCAACGACACGCCTGGGCGCTGGCCGTGTGCGTCGTGCTGGTGATGGCCGGCGTGCTGTCGGCGCAACGCCCGGCCCCGCGGTCCACGCTGTCCGACGCCGTGAGGGAATTCGTCGCCGCCGATGCGCCTTTGATCGCGCTCGTGAACGCGCGCGTCATCGACGGCACGGGAGCGGCGCCGCGCGAATCCCAAACCCTGGTCCTGCGCGACGGGGTCATCGCGGCGGTCGGCGGAGCGCCGGAGATCACGCCGCCTGCCGGCGCCAGCGTCATCGATCTGGCCGGCAAGACGGTGATGCCCGGGATGGTGATGCTGCACGAGCATCTCTACTACCCGGTCGGCCCCGGCGTCTACGGCCAGCTCGGACAGAGCTTCGTCCGGCTGTATCTCGCCGGCGGCGTCACGACCATGCGCACGGCCGGCAACATGAACGGCTTCATGGACCTCAACCTGAAGCGCGGCGTGGACGAGGGTCGCGTTGCCGGGCCGTCCATCGATGCCACGGCACCGTACGTGAACGGCGCCAACACCTTCCTGCAGATGCGCTCGATGGCCGACGCCGCCGAGGCGCGCCGCCAGGTGGCCTACTGGGCCGACATGGGGGCCACCTCGTTCAAGGCCTACATGCAGATCTCGCGCGCCCAGCTCGGCGCGGTCGTCGAAGCTGCCCACCAGCGCGGGCTGAAGGTGACCGGCCACTTGTGCTCCGTCACCTACGCCGAAGCCGCGGACCTGGGCATCGACAATCTCGAGCACGGGTTCTTCGCGGCCACGGATTTCGTCACCGACAAGCAGCCGGATGTGTGTCCCGGCCAGGGCCAGGGCCAGCAGACGGTCGCCGACCTCGACGAATCGTCGGCGGCGTTCCAGGGGCTGGTGCGGAAGCTCGTTGACAAGAACGTGGCGCTCACCTCAACGCTCACCGTCTTCGAGACCTACACGCCCGGGCGCCCGGTCCCGCCCGGCCTCGACGTGCTGTTGCCGGTGCTGAAGGAGCAGTTCGAGCAGAACTACCGGCGGACGGCGGACAACAAGGCGTCGATCTATCGCACGCTGTTCCCGAGAGCGATGGCGCTGGAGCGCGCCTTCGTCCGAGCCGGCGGCACGCTGGTCGTGGGCACCGATCCGACCGGAGGCGGTGGCGTCATCCCTGGCTTCTCCAACCAGCGCGCGCTGGAGCTGCTGGTGGAGGCCGGCTTCACTCCGCTCGAGGCGATCACGATGGGGACGCGGAACGGCGCCCGTTACCTGGGTCGCGAGGCGCAGATTGGAACGATTGCGGTGGGGAAACAGGCCGATCTGATGGTCGTCAACGGCGACCCGTCCCGCGCGATCAGCGACCTGCGCAAGGTGGACATCGTGTTCAGGCAGGGCGTGGGCTATGACCCCGCGAAGCTGGTGGCCTCGGTCACCGGTCGCGTCGGGCTCTGGTAGGCGCGGCCGGTCCCGTCGCACTCATCAACGGAGACCATGGCTGCTGATCGATGGCCCCGGTCGCCGCGGAGGAAACCGCGGCGCTCCCGGGGCGTCTGGCGCGGTTGAGCGCTACTCGATCTCCTCGGCCACCTGGCCGCGTTCGCTCTTCGCCGCCGCCACGATCTTCTGCTGCTGGTGCGACGGCACCTCGTCGTAATGGGAGTACTCCATGTGATACGAGCCGCGCCCGCCGGTCACCGAGGTGAGGTGCTGCTCGTAGGTGAGCATCTCGGACATCGGCACCTGCGCCTTGATCACGGTGGTGGTCCCGCGGGGTTCCATCCCCGAGATGCGGCCGCGGCGGCCGTTGAGGTCGCCCATCAGGTCGCCGGCGTAGTCGCTCGGCGCGTAGACCTCCACGTCCATCACCGGCTCGAGGAGGATGGGCTTGGCCTTGGACATCCCGTCCTTGAACGCCAGCCATCCAGCGGTCTTGAACGAGAGCTCGTTCGAGTCGACGTCGTGATACTGCCCGTCGAGGAGCACGACCCGGAAATCCACGACCGGGAAGCCGGCCAGGTAGCCGCGCACCTTTGATTCGCGGATCCCCTTTTCGACGGCGGGAATGAACTGGCGCGGAATCGAGCCGCCGAAGATTTCGTCGACGAACTCGAAGTCGCTGCCCCGCGGCAGCGGTTCCATGCGGATCTTGCAGTCGCCGAACTGCCCGTGCCCGCCGGTCTGCTTCTTGTGGCGGCCGTGGGCCTCGACGCGCGCGGTGATCGTCTCGCGATAGGGGATGCGGGGTGGTTTGAGGATCACTTCCACGCCGAAGCGGCGCTTCAGCTTGGCGACCGTGACCTCGATGTGCAGCTGGCCCTGCCCGGCCAGCAGCAACTCGTTGGTCTGCGGATCGCGCGAGTAGCGGATGGTGCCGTCCTCCTCCTCGAGACGGTGCATCGAGGTGCTGATCTTGTCCTCGTCGCCACGGCTCCTGGGCTCGATCGCATAGGAGAGGACGGGCTCAGGGAACGTCATCGGCGCGAAGGTGATGCCGGCGCTCTTGTCCGCCACCGTGTCGTTGGTCCGTGTCTCCTTCAGCTTGGCAACGGCGCCGAGGTCGCCGGCTCGCAGTTCGTCCACCGGCACCTGCGTCTTGCCCTGCAGCACCACGAGGTGGCCGAGTCGCTCCTGGCTCCCGCGGGTGAGATTGGTGACGGTGGCGTCGGACTTGAGCACACCCTGATAGACGCGAAACAAGGTGATGCGTCCGGCGAACTGGTCAGCGACGGTCTTCCAGACGAATGCGGCATAGGGCGCGGTGTCGCTCGCGGTCCGCGACACCGTTTCGTTCCCGGCCAGCGCCTCGAAGGGCCGCTCGGCCGGTGACGGGATGAACGATGCCAGCGCGTCGAGCAGGGGCGCGGCGCCCACGTTCTGCAGCCCGGAGGCGCAGACCACCGGGAACAGGCGCGCCGACGCGGTGGCGGCCTTGAGCCCGCTCATCAGTTCGTCCTGGGTGAGCGTGCCGGCCTCGAAGAAGTGCTCCATCAGGTGTTCGTCGGCTTCGGCGACCATCTCGACGAGCGACTCGCGCGCGGAGGCCGCGGCCGCCTCCATCGCGGGAGGCACCGGGCCTTCGGTCATGCCCTTCGACCCGTCGGCGGCGAAGGTGAAGGCTTTCATCGCCACCAGGTCGACGACGCCGCTGAAGGCGGGGCCGTCGCCAATCGGCAACTGAATCGGGACGATGGCCCGGCCAAGCGTCTGCCGGAGCGAGTCGATCGTTCGCTCCAGCGAGGCACGATCGCGATCCAGCCGGTTCACGCAGATCAGGCGGGGCAGCGCCAGTTCGTCGGCCGCCTGCCACGCCTTCTCCGTCTGCACCTCGACGCCGGCGACGGCGTCCACCACGACCAGGGCGGCTTCGGCCACCCGCAGTGCGGCCCTGGCGTCGGCAAAGAAGTTGCCGACACCGGGGGTGTCGATCAGGTTGATTTTGGTCTTGTTCCACTCCGCGTGCGCCAGGGTGGCGCTCAGCGTGTGCTTGCGAGCGATCTCTTCGTCGTCGTAGTCGGTGACCGTAGTGCCATCGTCTACGAGGCCGAGCCGGTTGACCATGCCGGCCGCGAACAGCAGCGCGGATACCAGCTGGGTCTTACCGCATCCGCCGTGGCCCACTACGGCCACGTTCCGGATGTTGGCAGCGTCGTACACCTTCATAGGCGTGAAGCCTCCCCGGGCGCGTCAGACGTCCGTTCCTTGAAGGCATCATATGCCACCTGAGGGCGGCGGCATTACTCGTATCTGAGCGCTTCGATCGGATCCATCCGGGACGCCCGCCAGGCCGGCAGCATCCCGAAGAACACGCCCACCGAGGCCGAGAAGCCCAGGCCGAGCGCGAACGACCACCACGGGAGCGAGACCGGGAAGCCCGAGACGAGATTGACGAGCAGGCCGATGGCGCTGCCCATCACCACGCCGAGGACGCCGCCGACGCTGGTGAGCACGATGGCCTCGATCAGGAACTGGGTCAGGATCTCGGTGCGCCGGGCGCCGAGCGCCTTGCGGACGCCGATCTCGCGCGTCCGCTCGGTCACCGAGATGGTCATGATGGCCATCACCCCGATGCCGCCGACCATCAGCGCAATGGACGAGATGACGACCAGCGACAGCAGCACGGCCTGGGAAATCTGGTCCCACACCTTGAGCACGGCGTCCTGGGTGACGAGGTCGAAATCGTTGGGCTTGTCGAGGGTGAGCCCGTGGCGGATGCGCATCACCGCCTCGACTTCCTGCATCGCGGTCTCTCGCGAGACATCGTCGCGCGGCACCACCGCGATCATCACCGCCTGGCCCCCGAACGGTCCTCGCCGCACGCGTTCGTTGCCGAACTGCTTGCGGAACGCGGTGTAGGGAATGATGGCGAAGTCGTCCTGTCCCAGGCTGAATCCGCCGGCCGCGGGCCGCTTGTCGACCACGCCCGAGCACCGTGTAGTCGAGGGCGCCGATGCGGATGCTCTTGCCGATCGGATCGATGCCCCGCGCCTTGAACAGAGCGTCGTAGGGCCCGTAGCCGATCACGGCGACGCGCCTGCGGCGCAGCACCTCCTGCTCGGTGAAGACCCGGCCTGCGAAGAGCTTGGCGAAGTTCACGTCCACGAAGCGCTCGCTGGTGCCCATGATCGCGGCGGGCCTGGTGCGGTCGCCACGGTAGAACATGCGCTCCATGGTCGGCTGCGGCGGGCCGGCGCCGAGCCAGGTATCGACGATCGCCACCGATGGCGCCAGCCGCCGGATCGCTTCGCCATCCTCGACCGACAGCACGGGCCGGCGGATCAGCTCCAGGAACGAGGTGCCCGACGAGAAGCTCACCGCGCCAAACCGCTGGACGAAGATGGTCTTGGGCCCGAGGGCGGCGATCGAGTCGCGCAGGGAGGTGTCGAAGCCGCGGATCAGCGACGTCATCCCGACGATCGAGGTGACGCCGATGACGACGCCCGAGCACGGTGAGGGCCGAGCGCATCTTGTTGCCGCGCAGCGTCTCGAACGCCATGCGCGCGGTTTCGCGGAACAGTCCGGCCTGCCGGGTGAAGGTCTTCACGGCTATTCGCGCCTCAGCGCTTCGATCGGATCGAGCATCGCGGCCCGGCGTGCCGGGTACCATCCGAAGAACAGGCCGACCACCGCGGTGATGGTCACGCCCAGCAGCACCGACCACGACTCGACCGAGGCGGGGACCGGCGTCAGGCTGCCGATCAGTGTCGCGAACAGGGCGCCGAGCGCCACGCCGACGATGCCGCCGGTGAGCGACAGCGTCACCGATTCGGTGAGCACCTGCGACATGATGTCCCGCCGCTTGGCGCCGAGCGCCTTGCGCAGGCCGATCTCGCGCGTCCGTTCGCTCACCACCATCAGCATGATGTTCATGATGACGATGCCGCCGACGAGCAGCGACAGTCCGACGATCCCGACCAGCACGATGGCGATGCCGGCGGTCGCCTGCTGGAAGATGCCGAGGACCGAGTCGGACGCCAGCATGCCGAAGTTGTCCGGCTCCGAGGGCTTCAGGCGCCGCTCGACCCGCAGCGCGACGCGGGCCTCGTCCTTGGCCTGCTGCACCAGCGACGGATCGCGCGGCCGCACCATCAGCTGCAGTGACTGGCGCGCGCCGAACAGCTTCTGATAGGCGCCGAGCGGAATCACCACGAACTCGTCGAGCGAGTTGCCGAATGCCGAGCCCTTCTTCGCCGAGACCCCGACCACGCGGAAGCTGACGCCCGCCACCCGGATCTGCTTGTCGATCGGATCGGCGGCGCCGAACAGCCGGTCGGCCGTCTGCCAGCCGAGCAGCGCCACATGCCGCTTGCGCCGGATCTCAACCGGGCTGATCATGCGGCCGCGTTCCGCGTCGAAGGTGGTGAAGTCCAGGTACTCCTCGGTGACGCCCTGCACCTGCACCGATTCGAGCTCCTCGTCACGGTAGGCCACGCGCGTGCTCTGCTGCGCCTGCGCCATCACCGCGTTCACCGCCGTGGCGAAGCGGCGGACCGCCACCGCATCGTCGAGCGTCACGTTGGGGTTGTTGCGCATGCGCTCGAACTCGTCCTCGTTCTGGCTGATGCCGGTCCGCTGGATGACGAACGAGTCGGCGCCGAGGTCCGACACGATCGCGTCGGTGACCGCGCCGTTGACCCCGGTGATCAGCGCCACCACCGTGATGATCGACGACACCGCGACGATGTTGCCCAGCAGCGTGAGCAGCGATCGCAGCTTGTTCGCCCAGATGGACGACAGCGCCAGACGAATCGACTCGAGGACCTGAGACATGGACCCGGTGACGAATGCTGACGACCCTGACTACGAACCGGCCGGCTTGCCGGTGTTCACGATGTCGCCCTCGAACATGCCGCGCACCGACTCGAACGGCCCGGTGATCACGCGGTCGCTTTCCTTGAGGCCCGAGATCACCTCCAGGTAGCGCTCACCGGCGATGCCGAGCTTGACCGGCACGAAGTGGGCCTTGTTGTCGACGGATCACGAAGACGCCCTCGGTTTCCTCGCGCTTCTGTCCCGGCTGCAGTTCCGCCTGAGGCTGTGGCGGTCGTGGTCGCCGGGGTGCGGAACTGGAAGCGCGGCTTGGGCGGCCGCATCTCCGGAATGATGTTGCCCTGCTGATCGTACAGCAGCTCCCGCACGGTCAGCGCCTGGATCGGCACCGCCGTGACATTGGCGCGGGTGGCCGTCGTGATCTCGGCGGTGCAGGTGAAGCCGGGGCGCACGTCGGGCACCTGCTCGTGGATCGTCACCGTCACCTTGAAGTTGGTGGCGGTGCGAGCCGTGGTGCCGGTGGTGGCCGTCTGGATCGGGCTGTTGCCGATCTCGGTGACCTTGCCGGTGAAGGTCTTGTCGGGAATGGCGTCGATGGTGATCCTGGCCGACTGGCCGAGCTGGACGAACGGGATGTCGGTCTCGTCCACCTCGATCTCGGCCTCGATGATCGACATGTCCGCGACGGTGAGCAGGATGGTGCCGGCGTTGTTCATCGTGCCGACGACCACGTTCTCGCCCTCCTCGATGTTCCGGCGCGTGACGACGCCGTCGAACGGCGCCTCGAAGCGCACCTGCGACAACGAGTGCTGGCTGCTCTGCAGCCCCGCTTGCTGCTGGCGCAGCTGCGTCTCGCGGTTCTTGATCTCCTGCTCGCGGGCGCGCAGGTCGCTTTCGCGGACCTCGACTTCGGCCTGGGCCTTCTCGATCGACTCGCGCGTGGTGAGCCCCGACTGCGACAGTTCCATGCTGGCGCTTCAGCGTCTGGCGCGCCAGTTCGAGGCTGGCGCGTGCGCTCTGCAGGCCGACCCGCGACTGCTCGAGCGCCGTGGAGGCGCCGGCCACCGCCGCTTCGTCGCGCCGCACCGCGGCCGCGGCCACGACCGCGTCGATCTGCAGCAGGAACTGGCCGGCCTTGACCCGATCGCCCTCGTTCACCGCCAGTTTCGTCACGCGGCCCATCGATTGCGCACTGATGTTGACGGTCTTCTGCGGCTCGATCTTGCCGGAGGCCGAGACGATGGCCTCGAGGTCGCGGCGCTGGATGGTTTCGGCCGAGACCCTGATGCCCTGGTCCTGCCGCCGGCTGATCACGGTCGCCGCCACACCTGCCACGACCAGCAGCACCACGACCGCCCACAGCCACTTCTTCCGGAGCACGCTAAGACCCTCCTGCGACGGTCATCACCGCCGCCAACAATGCCGCGATACCTACATAGACGACCAGCAACCGGCCGAAGTAGCGCCGGGCCGGCCGGCCGGTTGCGGCGGCCACGCCCAGGGCGAGCAGCCACACCCACCACAGACCGAACAGCTCAATCGATCCGAGCAACCGCGCCGGCAGCGTGCCGTCCCCGAAACCGGGGAAGACGACGGCCAGGTTCGTGGGGCTGGTGATCGACTCCCGCAGGTAGTGCAGCGGCGTCGCCACGAGCTCCTGCAGGACCAGCACCGTCGTGGCGTGCACGCTGACGGCCAGGGCGGCGCCGGGCGACAGGCTGGCCCCGTCCGCCCGGGCCAGGCCGATCAGGCCGAACGCCACCAGCAGGGTGAGCGGTGGCGCCAGGAGCAGCCGTCCGCCGCTGGTGAAGTAGGTGAGCCACGGCGGTGACTGCTGCAGCCGCGCATACCCGCCATCGTCCACCTGCCCACCGAAGGCCTCGACGACGCGCACACGCTCGTCCACCAGGGCCTGACGGCCGACGTTGGTGGAAAGCAGCCACGTCGCCGGCGCCAACCAGAGAATCAGGAGGAGGGCCCACGTCGAAAGGAAGGCTGGGGCAGCCACGAGGGCGGCCATGGTCGAGCGGGGGTGCCGGAGCACGCCCGCGATACGGCGCATGCGAAACGATGTCCTTTGTGCTTATACGACGCGAGGCGGACAGGAGGTTTCTTGACAGTCTTCCAAAGTGCTGAATACGATGAACTTCTCGGCTTCCCCCTACCCAGACCCCGCGGCACGTTCGTGACTTCAAACTCGTATTTTATGTCGCCCAAAAGACCAAACGGCCGCGCAGCGGTATTGCTGGCGTTCGCCCTATTTCTCCCCGCGTCTGCGCTGGCCCAATCGACCGGGACGCGCGCGGCGGGCATGGGCGAGGCGTTTGTCGCCGTGGCCGACGATGCCACGTCCATCTACTGGAATCCGGCCGGCATGGCCACCGGGGCGTACCTCAGTTTTGTGCTGGATTACGGCCAGAATCGCGCCGAACCGCCCAATCCGGACGGGACGCCTGGCGGCTCGGAGGGCTCGGCGCAGTTCATCGCCTTCACACTTCCGCCCTTCGGACTTGGCTATTACCGGCGGTCGATGGCGACCACCACGAAGCTCACCCCTGAAGGAATGGCGGGTCCAAGCCGAGAAGATGGACGGCAAAGTGTGCAGGCCCTGACGACCTCGAACATCGGCGTGACGCTGGCGCAGTCGATCAACGACTACATCGTGGTCGCGAGCACCGTGAAATTCGTCCGTGGCGAGGTCACGAGCGGCGTGAGCACCGCCCGCGACCCATTCGACGCCCTCGACGAGCGTGACTCGTTCCCGCACCGCTCGACCTCGCGGGTCGACGTGGACGCCGGGGCGATGGTGGCGGTGGAGCAGTGGCGGCTGGGCCTCGTGGCCCGGAACCTGACGACCCCGGAGTTCGATCGTCCCGACGTGGACGGCGGCACCGTGGAACTGGAACGAGAGGTCCGGGTCGGCGCGGCCTGGGGGAGCGGCTGGCCGGGGATCTCGCGGCTGGTGGTCTCCACCGACGTCGACCTCACGCGCCAGGCCTCGCTGACGGGCAATCGGCGCGATGTCGCGGCCGGTGTCGAGACGTGGTGGCTGGGACAGCGCCTGGGCGCTCCGCGGCGGTCTCCGCGGCAGTACCAGCGGGGACGCGCGGCCGGTGGTCGCGGGCGGCGTTTCGGCGGCGATCAAGTCGGGCGTGTTCGTGGAGGCGCACCTGGCCCACGGGGACCAGGACGAGCGCTCGTGGAGTGTTGGTGCGAGGTTGACGTTCTAGGAACGACATGGCGGTCAGGATTGGCGAACTGCTTCTCAAAGAGAAGCGCATCTCGGCGGAACAGCTACAGGACGCCCTGACGTATCAGCGGCAGAACGGGGGGAAGCTCGGCGCCAACCTCGTGAAGCTGGGATACATCCAGGACGACGAGATCACGGCCCTGCTGTCGAAGCAGTACGGGGTGCCGTCGATCGCGCTCGGGCAGTTCGAGATCGACACCGCCGTGATCAAGCTGGTGCCCGCCGAAACGGCGCGCAAGTACCAGATCGTGCCGTTGAGCCGATCCGGCGCGACGCTGACCATCGCCATGACCGACCCGACCAACGTCTTCGCGATGGACGACGTCAAGTTCATGACGGGCTACAACGTCGAGCCCGTGGTCGCGTCGGAGACCGGGGTGTTCGAGGCGATCGAGAAATACTACGGCGGCGCGCCGGTCGCCAGCGTGACGACCCGCGGCGGCGGCGCGGCGATGCAGCAGGCGACCACCGAGAGCGCCCTGGACTTCGCCACCAAGGCCCTCGAGGAGATGCCCACCGACGTCGGCGAAGTCGAGGTCATGGACGACCTCGAGGAGATCAGCGCCGAGGCGCTGACCCGCCAGGGCGAGGAAGCGCCGGTCATCAAGCTGGTGAACGTCATCCTGATGTCGGCCATCTCGAAGGGCGCCAGCGACATCCACATCGAGCCCTACGAGAAGGAATACCGGGTCCGCTTCCGGGTCGACGGCATTCTCTACAACATGATGGCGCCGTCGCTGAAGATGCGCGACGCGATCACCTCGCGCATCAAGATCCTGGCCAAGCTGGACATCGCCGAGAAGCGCCTGCCGCAGGACGGCCGCATCAAGATCCGCTTCAACGACAAGGGCGCCAGCAAGGACATCGACTTCCGCGTCTCGTGCCTGCCGACGCTGTTCGGCGAGAAGATCGTCATGCGCCTGCTCGACAAGGGCAAGCTGATGCTCGACATGACGCGCCTCGGCTTCGAGCCCGAGTCGCTGAAGAAGCTGGAGACGCAGATCCAGAAGCCGTGGGGAATGGTGCTGGTCACCGGCCCCACCGGCAGCGGCAAGACCAACACCCTCTACTCGTCGATCTCGCGCATCAACACGTCCGAGACCAACATCATGACCGCCGAGGACCCGGTCGAGTTCAACCTCCCCGGCGTCAACCAGGTGCAGGTGCGCGAGAGCATCGGCCTCAACTTCGCGGCCGCGCTCCGCAGCTTCCTCCGCCAGGATCCGAACATCATCCTGGTCGGCGAAATCCGTGACTTCGAGACGGCGGAAATCGCGGTCAAGGCGGCGCTCACCGGTCACCTCGTGCTGTCGACGCTGCACACCAACGACGCGCCGAGCACCGTCAACCGCCTGATGAACATGGGCATCGAGCCGTTCCTGGTTGCCAGTTCGCTCAACCTGGTCTGCGCCCAGCGCCTGGTGCGTCGCGTCTGCGCCAACTGCAAGGAGCAGGAGGACCTGCCGCCGGCGGCGCTCGAACACATCGGGTTCTCGGCGGACGACGCCCGTACCGTCAAGGTTTATCGCGGCAAGGGCTGCGACAAGTGCAACGGCACCGGCTACAAGGGCCGCGTCGGCCTCTACGAGGTGATGGACATCACCGACGAGTTGCGCGAACTGGTGCTGGTCGGCGCCTCGGCGCTGGAGTTGCGGCGCAAGGCGGTGGAGGAGGGCATGATCACGCTGCGCGGCAGCGGCCTGCGCAAGATCAAGGACGGCGTGACGTCGGTCGAGGAAGTCCTGCGCGAGACGGTCCGGTAAGGCAAACATTTGTCGGAGATGAAGAGCGCGTCATGGCCACACTGCCGGAACTGCTGAAGACCACCGTCGAACTGGGCGCCTCGGACCTGCACCTGTCGATCGACACGCCGCCGCAGGTCCGCGTTCATGGCGAGCTGCGCCGGCTGGAACTGCCGCCGCTGACGCCGACCGACAGCAAGGCGCTGACCTACAGCGTGCTCACCGACGCGCAGAAGAAGCGCTTCGAGGAGACGCTCGAACTGGACTTCTCGTTCGGCATCCGCGGCGTCGCCCGCTTCCGCTGCAACATGTACAACCAGCGGGGCGCCGTGGCCGCCGCCTACCGCCAGATCCCCGAGAAGATCCGCGGCCTCGAGGAACTGCATCTGCCGAGCGTCATCTCGAAGATGGCGGACAAGCCGCGCGGGCTGATCCTGGTTACCGGCCCGACCGGCAGCGGCAAGTCGACGACGCTGGCCGCGATGATCGACAAGATCAACACCGAGCAGCACGGACACATCCTCACCATCGAGGATCCGATCGAGTACCTGCACCAGCACAAGGGCTGCATGGTCAACCAGCGCGAGGTGCACAGCGACACGCAGAGCTTCACCAACGCCCTGCGCGCCGCCCTGCGTGAGGACCCCGACGTGGTGCTGATCGGCGAAATGCGCGACCTCGAGACGGTGGAAGCGGCGCTGCGCATCGCCGAAACCGGCCACCTGACCTTCGCCACGCTGCACACCAACTCGGCCTCGTCCACGATCAACCGCATCATCGACCAGTTTCCCGCACACCAGCAGGCGCAGATCCGCACCCAGCTCTCGATGGTGCTCGAGGGCATCGTCTGTCAGAGCCTGCTGCCGAAGATCAACGGCGAAGGGCGCGTGGTGGCGATGGAGATCCTGGTGCCGACGCCCGGCATCCGCAACCTGATCCGCGAGGACAAGGTGCACCAGATCTACTCGGCGATGCAGACCGGGCAGGAGAAGCTCGGCATGCAGACCATGAACCAGTCGCTGGCGACGCTGTTCTTCCGCCGCCAGATTTCGCTGGAGACCGCGATCAGCGCCTCGTCGAACCGCGACGAGCTCCAGGAGATGATCAACCGCGGCGTGGGCGTGGTCCCCGGCGCCGGCCTGGGGCGCCCTGGCGCTCCGGGGGCCGCGCTTCGCCCGACCCGTCCGGGCGGGCAGTAGGATGAGGGATCGAACGGGTCTCCCCCCGATCGATGCACTGACGAACGGAGACTGACACATGGCGACGTTTGCGTTTTCCGGGAGAACCCGCGGCGGCGAGTCCGTGGCGGGCGAGCGCATGGGCGATTCGATGGAAGCGGTTACCGCGGCCCTGCGCCGCGAGCAGATTCAGGTCACCCGCATCTCACCCGTGGCAGTCAAGGCGGCAGCCCCCAAGAAGCTGCGCGCCAAGTCCGTCCCGGCCAAGAACCTCGCGGTCTTCACCCGCCAGTTCTCGGTGATGATCGATGCCGGCCTGCCGCTGGTCCAGTGCCTGGACATTCTCGGCAATCAGGAAGAGCACAAGTACTTCCAGCAGGTCATCCTGCAGACCCGCACCGATGTCGAGGGCGGGCAGGCGCTGGCCGATGCCATGAAGCGCCATCCCAAGGTGTTCGACGCGCTCTACACGAACATGATCGCCGCCGGCGAGGCCGGCGGCATCCTCGACACCATTCTGAAGCGGCTGGCGGTCTACATCGAAAAGGCCGTCAAGCTGAAGGGGCAGGTCCAGTCGGCGATGATCTACCCGATCGCGGTCATCGTGATCGCGGGCGCGGTCGTCGGCGTCATTCTCTGGAAGGTCATTCCGACCTTTGCCAGCCTGTTCGCCGGCCTCGGCGCCGAACTGCCGCTGCCGACCCGCATCGTCATCTCGCTCAGCAACAACCTGATCCGGTTCATGCCGTTCCTGATCGCCCTGTTCTTCGGCGGCGGCTATGCGCTGCGGCAGTACTACGCCACCGAAAAGGGACGGCGCGTGGTGGACGGCCTGCTGCTGAAGATCCCGATTCTCGGCTCGATCCTGCGCAAGATCGCGGTCGCCCGGTTCTGCCGCACGCTGTCGACGCTGATGGCCTCGGGCGTGCCGATCCTGGACGGCCTCGACATCACCGCCCGCACCTCGGGCAACGCCATCATCGAGGACGCCATCCAAGTCACGCGCAAGAGCATCGAGCGCGGCGAAACCATCTCCGCACCGCTCAAGGAGACCGGGGTGTTCCCGGGCATGGTGGTGCAGATGATTGGCGTCGGCGAAGCCACCGGCGCCCTCGATACCATGCTCGGCAAGATCGCGGACTTCTATGAAGAGGAAGTCGACACCGCGGTGGCCGGCATGCTGACGCTGCTCGAACCGGTGATGATCGCCTTCCTGGGCGGTGTCGTCGGCGGCATCGTCATCGCGATGTACCTGCCCATCTTCGGCCTCATCAGCAAGATGGCCGGATGAGCCAGTCGTGGCTGCGGCAGTGGCTGGCGACGCATACCGCCATCAGGCTGTTCGTCGCCACGGTCCTGCTGGGCCTGGCCGTCGTGACGCAGGATCGCACGACGGCGGCCCTGCCGATCAACCCGTTCTTCGGGTTGATCGGCCTCGCGTTCGCCGTCAGCGTCGCCCTGCTGGCCCTGGGGCGCGTCGTCGATCGCCCGTGGATCGCCGATCTCCACTTCGCGCTCGACTCCCTCCTGGTGTCCGCCGGTGTCTACCTGAGCGGCGGCGTCAACACGGTCTTCACCCCGCTCTACGCCCTGCCGATCCTTTCGGCCAGCACCGTGCAGCTGCGCCGCGGCGGGCTGCGGATGGCGGCGCTGAATGCGACGCTCTTCGCGGGGCTGGTTGCCGCACAGTACCTGGTCGGCCCGCGGTGTCCTGGCGCTGCCGTTCGTGCCGGTGCCCGGCAGCCTGCCGGCGCCCGGCATCGCGCTCTACATCGTCGGGCCTGAATGTGTTCGGCTTCTTCCTGGTGGCGCTGCTCGCCGGGTCGCTCGCCGATCGCGTGCGCCGGGCTGATGTCCGGGTCGAAGAGGTCACCTCCGAGATCGCGGATCTGCAGGCGTTCAACCAGTTCGTGATCGATCACCTGCTGAGCGGGCTGGCCACCGCCGACGCGCAGAACCACCTGCTCACCTTCAATCGCTCGGCGATGACGATCACCGGCCTGACCGGCGAGTCGCCGATCGGCCGCGAGGCCACGGCGGTGCTGCAACTCGATCCGGGGGCCATCGCCTCGGTCGACGAAGACCGGCGCCGGCGGCGCAGCAAGCGCATGGATTACCAGTTCACGCGCGGCAATGGCGCGGTGATCGACATCGGCTTGAGCGTGGCGCCGCTGCCGCTCCCTGACGGCAGCCACGGCTACCTCTATACGTTCCAGGACATCACCGAGATGAAACGCTACGAGCGCACGGCGCGGATGCAGCAGCGCCTGGCCGCCGTGGGCGAGATGGCGGCCGGCATCGCCCACGAGATCAGGAACCCGCTGGCGTCGATGTCGGGCTCGATGCAGATGCTGCGGCAGGAACTGGCGCTCACCGGCGATCAGGCACAGCTGATGGACATCGTCCTCAAGGAGTCGGACCGACTGAACCAGACGATCAAGTCGTTTCTGGCCTACGCGCGGCCGCAGAAGGCGGAGCTGACGCGGCTCGACCTCGGGACGCTGGTGAGGGAGACCGCGCTGCTCCTGCGGAACAGCCCGGATGTCGGCGAGCGGCACACCGTGTCGGTGTCGCTGCCAGACGGCGAGGTGCCGGTCGAAGGCGACGAAAGCCAGCTGCGTCAGATCATCTGGAACCTGGCGACCAACGGCGTGCGGGCGATGCGCGATGGCGGCGAACTGCGCCTCAGCGCCCGGAACGAACCGCCCAACGGCGACCCCGGCCATGCCGTCCTGGAGATTACCGACCATGGCGTCGGCATGACACCGGAAGAACTCGAGGATATCTTCCAGCCCTTCCGCGGCTCGTTCGGGCAGGGCACCGGCCTCGGCCTGGCCATCGTCCACCGCATCGTCACCGACTACGGCGGCCGGGTGGACGTGCGTTCCGCCCCCGGGCAGGGCACGACGTTCGCCGTCCGCTTTCCCAGCCCGCTCGACGAGGTTTCTGCGCCGTCCCGGTCCGCCCCCGTTCGTTCGGGAGCCGGTTCCGCCTAGAATTCCCGGATGCCCCGAATTCTCATTGTCGATGACGAACAGTCGATGCGCGAGTGGCTGCGCATCCTGTTCCAGCGCGACGGCTTCGAGGTGCTCATCGCCGATGACGGCCTGACCGCCCGCGAGATCGTCGCCAGGGAGTTCGTGGATGTCGTGCTGACCGACATCCGGATGCCGCGCATGGACGGCGTGCGCCTGCTGCAGGCGGTGCGGGAACTGGCACCCGACGCGGTGGTGCTGATGATGACGGCCCACTGGACGCGCGATTCGGACGAGTGGAAGCACGCCCGCGAGCTGGGCGCCGAGGCCCTGTTCGAGAAGCCGTTCCGCGACGTCCACCTCGTGACGATGCAGGTGCGGCAGCTGCTGGAGTCGCGGCGCCTGCGGCACGAGAACGTGGTGCTTCGCAGCACGACCGTGGATCAGGGCTTCGCCGGCATCATCGGCCGCAGCACGCCGATGCTGGACGTCTTCCGCCTGGTCGAGACGGTCTGCCGCACCAACAGCACCATCCTCATCACCGGCGAGTCGGGCACCGGCAAGGAACTGGTCGCCCAGGCCATGCACAAGCAGTCGCTGCGCCGCGACAAGCCGTTCGTCGCCGTCAACTGCGGCGCGATGCCCGAGAACCTGCTCGAGTCCGAGCTGTTCGGCCACGTGCGCGGGGCGTTCACCGGCGCCGACGCGAACAAGAAGGGCCTGGTCGAAGTGGCCGAGGGCGGCACGGTGTTCCTCGACGAGATTGGCGAGATGACCCCGGCCATGCAGGTGAAGTTCCTCCGGGTGCTGCAGGAACGGAAGTTCCGCCGCGTCGGCGGCACCGAGGAGACCGCCGCCAATATCCGCGTCATCGCCGCGACCAACCGCGATCTCCCGACCCTGGTGTCGGAGGGGAAGTTCCGCGAGGACTCTGTTCTACCGCCTCAACGTCATCCCGATCCGGCTGCCGGCGCTCCGCGAGCGGCCGGGCGACGTGCCGCTGATCGCCGAGCACTTCCTCGCCAAGCTGTCGCGCGAGATGGGCAAGCCGCTCGAGGGCTTCGCTCCCGAGGCCATCGGTGCGCTCGAAGCCTATCAATGGCCGGGCAACGTGCGCGAACTGGAGAACGTGGTCGAGCGGGCGGTGGCGCTGGAGCAGGGGCCTCGCATCGAGCTGAGCACGCTGTCGGACGACATCCGCGCCGGGCGGCCGGCCACGCCGCTGTCTGGCGCCCGTCAGATCGGCGCGCCGGCCGGGGCGCTGCCGGAGGGTGGCGGCTTCAATCTCGAGCAGCACCTGCAGGACGTGGAGCGCGAGCATCTGGAGCGGGCGTTGAGGCAGGCGGCCGGGGTGCAGACCCACGCCGCCGAATTGCTGGGGCTCAGCTTCCGGCAGTTCCGCTACCTGGCGAAGAAGTACCACCTGCGCGGCGCGGAGGGGCGATGACGCGACTGGCGCTCGCCGCGTGGTGCGTCGGTGGCGGCGGTGGCGTTGCGCCCGGCGGCCAACACTGTCGCGCAGTCGCGCGCCGAGCAGGCGCTGCGAGACACTGACTGCAGGCGGCGGATGCGCGCGCGGCCGCCGACGCGACAGCAGCCGTCGTGGCGGCGGGCGTCAACGTCTCCCAGGCGCTGGCCCGGCTGAAGGCCGGTCGCACCTACGGCGCGGCGAGGACGGGCGAGTCGACAATCCGCCTGACCACCACCGACGGCACGCGTCATCGAGACCCAGGTTGATGTTCCCGCGGGATATACGCCCTCCAGACGGTGGCCGGTGCGCGTGCAGCTGCACGGCGGGGTCAGCCGGCCGCTTCCGGCCGGCGAGGCGCGCCCGCTGACCCCCAATCGGATTGCCGGGCGAGGAGGCCATCTATCTCCAGCCGCGTGGCCACTCGGGCGCCGAATGGTGGCACCTCAATCAGTACGAGCACATGGTGGCGCTGCTCGATCGCGTCAAGCGCACCTACAACGTCGACGAGAACCGCGTCTACCTGACCGGCATCTCCGACGGCGCCACCGGCGTGTACTTCTACGCGATGAAGCTGCCGACGCCGTTCTCGGCGTTCCTGCCGCTGAACGGGAACATGCGGGTGCTGGCCACCCCCAGCACTCGCGCCAACGGGCAGTTGTACGCCGGCAACATGGTCAACAAGCCGTTCTTCATCGTCAACGGCGGGCGCGATCCGCTGTACCCGGTCGCCGCGGTGGCGCCGCACGTCGAGATGATCACGGCCGCCGGCGCCGAGGTGACGTTCCACCCGCAGCCCGAGGCCGGTCACGACACCAGCTGGTGGCCGACGGAGCGTGACGCGTTTGCGCAGTTCGTCACGGCACACCCGCGCCAGCCGCATCCGGTGAAGCTGTCGTGGGAGACCGAGCGCACCGACCGTTACAACCGGGTGCACTGGCTGGTGATCGATCAGCTCGGGCGGCGGACCACCGACGACGCCCAGCTCCAGGACGTCAACCGGTTCGGCGTGGTCGGCGGCGACGACCGCATGTTCGCGCGCACCTGGCCGTCAGGGCGCGTGGACGTCGAGCGCGAGGGGAACACTTTCGAGGCGCGCACCCGCGGCGTGTCGAAGTTCTCGCTGCTGCTCTCGCCCGACGTGATCGATCTGTCGAAGCCGGTGGTGGTGCGGGTGAACGGCGAGGTCGTGTTCAACGGTCCCGTGACGGGAGGACCTGCAGACGCTCCTCCGCTGGTACGCGCGCGACCTCGATCGCACGATGCTCTACACGGCCGAACTTCCGATTCAGGTACGCTGACAGTTACTGGCACACGAATCTGACAGGAAGTGTCAGAGCGACAGGCCTCGGCACCGTCATCGCGGTCGGGCTCCTTCAGCGTAATTCCGCTCGTAAGTCGCTGCGGGATATGCACTTATCAGTCCTGAGGCGACTGATCGCCAGGCTCAGAACCAGAGTTGGTACGCAGGTTGCTCTTGTATGGGTCGTGCGGACGCCGCCACCGCAAATCGGCGGCGTCGGCAACTCGAAATCAAGACGGCAGACTTCAACCGGTAACCCTCTTCGTTCTCTGGAGATATGACAATGCGTATTCGCGACACCAAGGGCTTCACCCTCATCGAACTCCTCATCGTTGTGGCCATCATCGGCATCATCGCGGCCATCGCGGTTCCCGGCCTGCTCAGCGCGCGTCGCTCGGGCAACGAGGCCTCGGCCATCGGTTCGCTCCGTGCCATCAGCAGCTCGCAGCAGGCGTTCGCCTCGACCTGCGCGGGTGGCTTCTACGCGTCGGGTCTGACCGACCTGGCCGTGCCCCCGCCCTCGGGTGGCGCGCCCTTCATCAGCCCCGACCTCGGGGCGGCTGACGCGGTCGACAAGAGCGGCTACACCGTGACCCTGAACGCGGCCAGCGACGGCGCGGCGGCTTCGGTTGACGCCTGCAATGCGGTGGCGGCGGCGGACCTCATCAGCTCGTGGTACGCGACGGCGGAACCCATCTCGCCCGGATCGACGGGCACGCGCTACTTCTGGATCGGCACGCTGGGCACCATCTTCGCGGACACCGCGGCCATCGGCTCCGACGTGGGCATGGACGACGCCCCGGGCGGCAACCCGATTCAGTAACACCACCTCGAGTCGGAACGGCAGGACGCGGGCGCGGTTTCCTCCAAGGGGCCGCGCCCGTGGCCTGTACCGCGGCCACGAGCGGCGCGCCTCCCGGCTTATAATTTGCTCCATGTCACCCTGGTTCCTCGGATTCGCAGCGCTTGGGGTGGTCGCCTCCTCGGCGTCCGCGTGGGTGCACTACCGGCTGCTCTACGACCCGACCTACGTGAGCGTGTGCGACGTCAACGCGATGTTCAGTTGCAGCCACGCCTACACCAGCCAGTACGGGGTGGTGTCCGGCGTGCCGGTGGCGCTGCTGGGGCTGCTGTTCTTCCTGTTCGTGATCGGGCTCGTGGTGCTGTGCTCGCGGTCGGCGACGGCGGCGGGCAATCTGCCGGGCTATCTGTTCGCCGCGTCGACGGTCGGCCTGGCCGCGGTGATGTACCTGGCCTACGCGTCGTTTTTCATTCTGGGGACGGTGTGCCTGCTGTGCGTGGGCTCGTACGTCGCCGTCATCGGGCTGTTCCTCACGTCAGGAGCGGCGGCAAAGGATCCCATGTCGAGTCTTCCAGGTCGAGCCGTTCGTGATCTTCGCACCCTCGTCCGGACGCCCGTGGCGTTGACGGCGGCCGTGGCGTTCGTGGCCAGTGCGCTCGCCGCCGTGCTGATGTTCCCCGGCGGCTCGGTCGCGGCCTCGGCCTCGGCTGACGGCGTTGCCGAGCAGACCGCACCGGCGCCCGGCGCCGCGCAGGTGAAGGAGTTCGAGGCGTGGCTCGCCAAGCAGCCCGCGGAACCGATCGTCGCCCCCGCCGATGGCGCGGCGGTCGTGATCATGAAGTTCAACGACTATCAGTGCCCGCCCTGCCGGCAGACGTTCATGGACTACAAGCCCATTCTCGCGAAGTGGGCGAAGCAGGCGCCCGGCAAGGTGAAGTTCATCACCAAGGACTTCGCGCTCGAGCGCGAGTGCAACGCCGGGGTCGGCACCGACGTGCACGCTGCCGCGTGCGATGCCGCCGTCGCGGTCCGGCTCGCCCGCGAAAAGGGCAAGGCCGATGCGATGGAGGAGTGGCTGTTCGCCAATCAGGCGACGCTGACGCCGGCCTCGGTGCGACAGGCCGCCAAGGACGTCGGCGGTGTGCTCGACATGGAAGCCCGCTACCCGGGCACGCTGACGCTGGTGAAGGGCGACACCGCCCAGGGCGTGCAGCTGAAGGTGACCGGCACGCCGACGTTCTTCATGAACGGCATGCGCCTGCCCGGGCTGCGCCCGGAATTCTTCGACGCCGCCATCGCCTGGGAGCTGAACCGGGTCGGAGGCGGAGGCCAGTAGTTGTGGCCGCCATCGAGACTGAAGACCTATCCAAGGACTTTCTCGTCGGGTTCTGGCGTCCGCGGCCCTACCGGGCCCTGGACCGCCTCACTCTCTCGGTGGACGAGGGCGAGGTCTTCGGGTTTCTCGGCCCGAATGGCGCCGGCAAGAGCACCACGCTGAAGCTGCTGATGCAGCTGCTCTATCCCACCTCCGGCGCGGCCCGCATCCTGGGCCGCCCGGTCGGTGATCTCGCCGTGAAACAGCGCATCGGCTTCCTGCCCGAGAACCCCTACTTCTACGATCACCTCACCGCCGAGGAACTGCTGCGCTACTTCGCGCGCCTGTTCGGCCTCAGCGGTCCGGCGCTGACCACCCGCGTCGCCCGCGTGCTCGACGATGTCGGCATTGGCGCCGAGCGGCGGCTGCGGCTGCGGCAGTATTCGAAGGGCATGGTCCAGCGCGTGGGGCTGGCGCAGGCGCTGCTGAACGAGCCGGACGTCGTGTTCCTGGATGAGCCGATGTCGGGCCTGGATCCGCTCGGCCGCCGTCACGTGCGGCAGCTGATGCTGCGCCTGCGCGATCGCGGCTGCACGGTGTTCTTCTCCTCGCACATCCTCTCGGATGCGGAGTCGCTGTGCAGCCGGGTCGCCATCGTGGCGCAGGGCCGGCTGGTGGCCTCGGGGCGGATGTCGGACATCCTGGCGTTCGAGCTGCGCGGCTGGGAACTGGTGGTGGCCAACCTGTCGAACGAGACGCGCTCGGCGCTGACGCCGCGCGTGCGATCGATGACCGCGCTGGCGCACGGCCGCTACACCATCGAGCTGCCGCCCGAGCACCCCCCCGACGACATCCTCGACGAGCTGCGGCGCGCCGGCGCTCAGCTCGTCTCCCTCAATCCCCTCCGCGAAACGCTCGAAGACTACTTCGTGCAGTCCGTGGGCGCGGCCGCGACCCGGCAGACAGGCTTGTGAGCGTGCGCACCATCGGAGTCGTGGCCGGAGCGGTGTTCAAGGAGTCGGTGCGCGACCGCGTGCCGTACTCGATGGTGGCGTTCGCGACGCTGCTGATCGCCGCGTCGTACCTGATCAGCCAGCTCACCGCCGGCCAGGACATGAAGATCATCAAGGATCTCGGGCTGGCCGCGATCTCGTGGTTCGGGCTGCTGATCGCGGTGTTCATCGGCATCGGGCTGGTGTCGAAGGAGGTGGAGCGCCGCAGCGTGTTCGCGGTGCTCTCGAAGCCGATCAGCCGCGGCCAGTTCGTGCTCGGCAAGTACGTCGGCCTGGTGATGACGCTGGCCGTCAACCTGGCGGTGATGACCGCTGGCCTTCTACGCGGTCCTGTTCTACCTGGACGTCACCACCTCGGCCTACGCCCGGACGGCATGGCCGGCGCCGGCGATGGACCCGCGCCTCGGGCTGGCCGTGATCCTGACGGTGGCCGAGCTGATGATCGTGACGGCGATCGCGCTGTTCTTCTCCACGTTCTCCAGCCCGCTGCTCTCGGCGCTGCTCACGTTCGGCCTGTGGGTGACGGGGCATTTCAACGCCGACCTGCGCAACTTCGAGGCGGTCCTCGACGTCGCGCCGCTGGTCTGGGTGGCGCGCGCGCTCTACTACGTGCTGCCGAACCTCGCTCCGTTCAACATCCGCGCCGAGGTGGTGCACGGGGTGGCGGTGCCGGCCTCGCAGGTGCTGCTGACGCTGGCCTATGCCGTCGTCTACATCGCCATCCTGCTGACCGGCGCGATTGCGATCTTCCGGCGGAGGGACTTCAAGTGACGGCCGTCCGCGACCGGCGGGCGCGGCGATGAAGCCAGGCAATCGCGCGCTGGTCGCCACCATCGGGCTGCTGTTCGTCGTGTCGGTCGGCATCCAGGCGGTGCGCGATCGCGACCTGAAGCCATTCGAGCCGACGAGGCGGCATGCTGTGGGTGCAGCCGGGACCCGCCGCGAAGCGCATGGCGCTCGGCTACGACACCGTGGTGGCCGACGTCTACTGGATGCGCGCCGTCGTCTACTACGGTGGGCAGCGGCTGGGCGACGAGTCGAAGCGCACCTACGACCTGCTGTACCCGATGCTCGATCTGGTGACCACTCTGGATCCGCGTTTCTCCGTGGCCTACCGCTTCGGCGCCATCTTCCTGACCGAGGCCTACCCGAATGGGCCGGGCCGCCCGGATCTCTCCATCGCGCTGCTCGAACGCGGCATCGCCCAGGACGGCGGCCGATGGGAATACATGCACGACATCGGCTTCATCCACTACTGGTGGCTGCACGACTACACCAAGGCCGCGGAGTGGTTCGACCGCGCGGGCGAAGGTGCCGGGTGCGCCGACCTGGCTGCCGCCGATGGCGGCGACGACGCTGGCGGTGGGCGGTGATCGGCAGTCGTCGCGCACGCTGTGGCGTCAGCTGCTGGAGTCGAGCGACATCGCCTGGATCCGCAGCAATGCCGAGCGGCGGCTGGCGCAACTGGACGCCATGGACATGATCGATCAGCTGAACGTCATCGCCGATCGCTACGCCGCCCGCGAGGGCCATGTCGCGCAGAGCTGGCAGACGCTGGTGCCGGCCGAGCGGCTCCGAGGCGTTCCCGCTCGACCCGGCCGGCGCGCCGTTCGTGATCAATTCCACGACCGGGCGGATTGGCCTGGCGCCGGATTCGCCGCTGGCGCCGCTGCCTTCGGAGCCGCGTTCACCGGCGGCCGTTCCCCAGCCGAGGCCACAGCCGTGACCACGCCCGACACCTCCGCTTCTCGTCCTTGCCGCGGTCATGGGGCTGGCGATCGGCAGCTTCCTGAACGTCGTCATCTATCGCCTGCCGCTGCGGGCAGTCGCTGCTGACGCCGCCCTCGACCTGCCCGTCGTGCCGGACGCGCCTGCGGGCCATCGACAACATCCCGGTGCTGTCGTGGCTGATGCTCGGCGGCAAGTGCCATCACTGCCAGGCGCCGATCTCGCCGCAGTATCCGCTCGTCGAGCTCGTGACCGGCGTGTTGTTCCTGCTGATCGCGTGGGTCACGCCGATGGGGCCCCTGCTCGCGGCACGGCTCATCCTGGTGGTCATCCTCATCGCGCTCTTCGGGATCGACCTGCACCATCAGATCCTGCCCAACACCATCACCTTGCCCGGCATCGTCATCGGATTCCTGTTCAGCCTGATTGGACCGCCTGGCTGGATCAGCAGCCTGATGGGCATCCTGCTCGGGGCGGGCATCCTCTACGCGATTGCGGCCGCCTACTACGCGGTGCGCCGCGAGGAAGGGCTGGGCATGGGCGACGTGAAGATGCTGGCCATGATCGGCGCGTTCCTCGGCTGGAAGGCGGTGCTGGTCACCCTCATCCTGTCGACGTTCTCCGGCGCGCTCGTCGGCATCGGGCTGATCGCGTTCTCCCGCGGCGGCATGCGGCTGGCGCTGCCGTTCGGAACGTTCCTGTCGCTCGGCGCCCTCGCCGCGATGCTGGTCGGCGAGCCGCTCGTCGTCTGGTACAGCGGCTTCTTCGTCCCATGATCGTCATGCCGTCGGATTCACCGTGGGCAGTCTGACCGCCGCCGGCTACGCGTTGTTCGGCATCACCGCCGTCATGGGCCTGGTGCTGCTGGCGCTGCTGGTCTCGATCGCGCGCATGTCACGAATGGCTCGCGAACGCCAACGACACGCGCGCCGAGACGACGATGATGTCGGTGGCGCTGCAGGAGGCGCTGACGCGCCTGAAGGCGCAGGAGCGGGCGACCGCCGCGCGCGCCGAGGCCTCGGAGCGGTTGTCGAGCCAGATCATCACCGGCGTCGGCGCCGGTCTCATCGTCGTCGATCGGGTCGGGGTGGTGCAGATCGTCAACCCTGCCGCGCGTCGCATCCTCAGCCTGGACGGCGGCGGCGAGGGTCGATCGGTCACGCGATCTGCTGCCACATGTCGCGCCGCTGGCGCAGGTGATCACCGACACTCTCCGCACCGGCGTCCCGGTCGTGCGCCGGCAGTTGCGCCTCGACGTGCGGCCGTCGCACCTCGGCGTGAGCGTGTCGCCGCTGGCCGGTGGCGAAGGCGATCTGCAGGCGGCGGTGTGTCTCTTCACCGACCTGACGGAAGTGGTGGAGCTCGAGGAGCAACTGCGCCTGAAGGAGGCGCTGGCGGGCGTCGGTGAGCTGACCGCCGGCCTCGCGCACGAGTTCAGGAACGGGCTGGCGACCATCCACGGCTATGCGCGCCTGCTCGATCCGGCGAAGCTGCCCGATGGCTATCGGCCCTACGTCGAGGCCATCCGCCAGGAGACCGCGGCGATGGGTGAGGTGGTGACGAACTTCCTCAACTTCGCGAAGCCGGAGCCGTTGAGCATGGTGCCGATCGACCTGCGGATGATCGTGGAGCGGGCGGCGGCCGACCTGCCGCTCGAGCGTGGCCGCATCGACGTCACCGGCGAGTTCGGATGGGTGATGGGTGACGAGGTGCTGCTGCGGCAGGCGCTCAGCAACCTGATGCGCAACAGCATCGAGGCCTGCACCGCGGACGGCATCGAGCCGGTGGTCCGCGTGGAGGGCGCGTCCGAGGCGCCGCACGCGCGCATCACGCATCGAGGACAACGGGCCCGGCATCCCTCCGGAGTCGCTGCTGCGCATCTTCAAGCCGTTCGTGACGACCAAGGCGCAGGGCACGGGCCTCGGGCTCGCCATCGTGCAGAAGGTGATCGTGTCGCACAACGGCCGCATCGCCGCGGGCAACCGGCCCGCGGGCGGGGCGCAGTTCCGCATTCAGCTCCCGCTCGCCACCAGCGCGCGATAACTGCGCGCTTCGGGCGTGCTCGAGGCTGCAGATCCTGCGGTTCTCACAACACGTGCCACCAGCGATCTGCGCGTCTGCCGGGCGATTCCGCTCGCGGTCGCCTGCTCCGCGGCGGGCGCGCCGCTTGCACGGATCGACGGCATGGACATCGCACACGGCAAACGCGGCGCGACCCTCGTCGAGGCGCTGATCGCGGCCAGCCTGCTGATCACGCTCGTCAGCGGCGTGGCCTATCTCATGGTCCAGGCCCACAGGTTCGCGGTTCGCGCCGAGCAGATGACTGTCGCGGTCATCGCCGCATCGTCACGGCTGGAGCGGCTGCGCGCGGTCCCGTGGGAGGTCGACCTGGCGGGGATCGACCGCGATGCGCCGGCGCTGGAGATGTCGCCGCCAGAGGCGCTCGATCGCAACGTGGACGGCTTTCACGAGGCGCTCGACGTCAGCGGTGGCGCGGTGGCGGATGTGGCGGCCGCGGCGCCGGCCTACGTGCGGCGATGGGCAATCGTGGCGGCCGACGGCGGGGGGGCCAGCGCGCGCTCGATCGAGGTGTGCGTCTTCGAATGGCCGGCGGCGGCATCGGCGCCGCCGCTGACGTGCCTCGCTGCCGTTCGCACGAGGCAGCCATGAACGCGCGCGGATTCACGTTGGTCGAACTGCTCGTCACCAGCCTGCTCACGCTGCTGGTCGTGGCCGCCGCGCTGGCGATGGCGGAGGCTTCGCGCCAGTCGTTCGCCGTGGAACCGGCAACGCTCGACACGGTCCGCCGTGTGCGCGAGGGGATTGACGCCCTCTCCGCGGCGCTGGCAGGCGCGGGTGGTGGGCACGCGGTCGGTGACGGCGTGTCGTCGTTCGGTTCCAGCGTGCCCATGGTGCGGCCGCTGACGGCGTTGACCGGAGCGCCTGGCACCCGCTTCAGCGCGCTCTCGGCGCTCCGCGCAATCGAGGGCGGCCTCGGCAGACTGGCCGTGCCGCAGCCCGGGCCCGCGGCGTCGCTGACGCTCGATCGGGTCGCGTCGGCGTGCCCGCTGACGACGGCGGTCTGCGGCTTCGATGTCGGCGATATCGTGGCCGTGTTCGACGGGCGTGGACATCACGACATCTTCCGGATCGCCGCCGTCTCCGAGGCCCTTGGGCGGATCACGCCCGACGCACCGCTCGGCCATGCCTATGGAGCGGGCGCCTGGGTGGTGGCCGTTCGTGCGGATCGATTCGGATTGGTGCGACAGGGCGATGGCTCGCAGGCGCTCACGCGCTTCACCTGGTCTGGCGCGCGCGAACCGATGGTGGACGGCGTCGTCGACCTCGAGTTCGAGGCCTGGGGCAGGGCCCTGGCCCCGCAGCTCCGCGATGCGGCCACCGGTCCTGGTCTCTCGCAGTACGGCCTGCCTCCGCCCGAGCCCTTCGAACCGGATCCCGACAACGTCTTCACCGCTGGCGCGCATTGCATGGCGTCACGAGCCGGTGCCGTGCCGCTGTCACGACTGGTGTCGTACGAACCCGAGGCGGACGGACTGGTGCGATTCGAGCCGGGCGATCTCTCGGATGGCCCGTGGTGCCCTTACGACGGCTCGCCAGGGGCCTACGATGCGGATCTCCATCGCCTCAGCCGCATCGACATCCGTCTCCGCGTCGAGGTGCAGGCGGCGGAGTTTCGCGGGCCGGCGGGGCGCCTGTTCACGCGCGGCGGCACCGCCGCCCGCCAGGCGCCGAGATGGGTGCCCGATCGCACACTCGTGACGAGCGTGGCGCTTGGCCGCTGATCGGGAGAGAGCCATGGCGCTGTCGTCATCTCGAGGACTCGCGCTGGTCACGGTGCTGCTGGTGTCCAGTCTCGTGTTCACCATGGCGCTGGGCCTGTCGCTGGTGGTCTCGGTGAATCAGCTGGTGGTGCGCAACCACGCTGAATCCGCGGCGCTCGCGGCCGCCGCCCGGGCCGGGGTGGAACTCGCCGCCCACGAGCTGTCGGCTGCCGACTGGAACGCCGTGCTCGGCCGGGCTGGTGCAGGCGGGCCGATCGGATGGCGCGCCGACCGGGCCTCGCCTGTTGGCTGGCGGACGCCTAATCGATCTGTCGATCCAGACCAGCCTGGCGAACTGTGCCTCGGCCACCGGCTGCTCGGACGGGGAGTTGCAGGCCGTGACGGCGGCCCGCCCCTGGGGCGCCAACAACCCGCGCTGGCGGCTGTTCCTCTACGGGCCGCTGGCCAGCCTGGTGCCGCTGCGGTTCCCGCCGCCGATCTACGTGATCGTCTGGGCTGGGGATGATGGACGAGAGGCAGACGGTGCGCCGGAAACCGACGGCGGTTCGGTGACGGAGGCGGGACGCGGCGTTCTCCGTCGTGCACGCCGCCGCCTTTGGCCGCGATGGCGGCCGGAGGGCCGTGGAGGCCGAGTTGGTGCGCGTGTGCCGCCCGGCCGAGGCAGAGCCACCGTGTCTTCCCGGAATTCGTGTGCAATCCTGGCGTGATCTCAGGGAGTCCCTTCCTTGATTTCCAGAGCGCCGAGACGTACGATCACGCCCATGAAGCCCCGCGCACTGCTCATTGTCGCGCTCCTGGCCCTCACTTGCGGGTGGGCACAGGCGCAGTCCCTGGCCGCTGTCGCCCGAGCCGAGGAGGCCCGGCGCCAGGAGGTGGCGAAGGCCACGAAGGTCTACACGAACAACGACCTGAAGCCCGATACGAGCCGGCCCGCGCCACCACCTGCCTCCGCCGCCACCCCGGCCACGCAGACACCGATAGGTCGGCGGCGCCCGTGGGCCCGGCGGGCACACCTGCTGAGGCGCAGGGACAGACCCGCGATCAGGCCTACTGGTCCGGCCGGATCGGCGAGGCCCGCAGTCAACTCGAGCGCAATCGCGCATTCGCCACCGCGCTGCAGAACCGCATCGACATGCTGTGGACCGACTTCGTGAATCGCGACAACCCGGTGGAGCGCTCCGCCATCGAGCGTGATCGCAACAGCGCACTCGCCGAGCTCGATCGGGTGAAGAAGGAGATCGAAGACCAGACCAGGGTCATCGCCGCGATCGAAGAAGAAGGCCGCCGTGCGGGCGTGCCGGCGGCCTGGCTGCGGCCCTCGTAGCGGATGGACCGCTCTCGCCGCGGCGCTGAACCCATCCTCCTGGTGGAGGACAAGGACTCCCTCCGCACGATGTTGCGCCACGCGCTCGAGGGGCAGGGTTATGCCGTGATCGAGGCGCGCGACGAATCCGAAGCCCGCGCCGCGCTCGGCCAGTCACTGCCCTCGGTCGTGCTCTCCGACCTGCGGCTTCCCGACGGCGATGGTTTCGGCGTGCTGCGCGCCGCCAAGGACGCCGATCCGGATCTCCCGGTCATTGTCATGACCGCCTACGGCTCCATTCAGGACGCGGTCGCCGCCATGAAGGACGGCGCGCTCGACTTTCTCGCCAAGCCCGTCGATCCCGATCACCTGCTGCTGATGGTGGAGCGCGCGCTGGCGCAGCGCCGTCTGCTGAGCGAATACAACCTGCTCAAGGAAGAAGCGGCAAAGCGCCGCGGCATGCCCGAGATCATCGGCGAGTCGGCGGCCATCCGTCACACCCTGCAATCGGTGCAGCGGGCGGCCGGCTCCGACACCACGGTCCTGCTCGAAGGCGAGAGCGGCACGGGCAAGGAACTGTTCGCGCGCGCCCTTCACGCCCTGAGCGATCGCGTCGCCGCGCCGTTCATCGCCATCAACTGCGCCGCGATTCCGGAGTCGCTGCTCGAAGCCGAGCTGTTCGGCTACGAAAAGGGCGCGTTCACCGGCGCCGCGCAACGAAAGCCCGGTCGCTTCGAACTCGCACAACGCGGCACGTTGTTTCTCGACGAAGTCGGCGAGCTGCCGATGCCCCTGCAGGCGAAGATCCTGCGCGCCATCGAGACCAAGCGCTTCGAGCGGCTCGGCGGCACCGCCACCATTCAGGTGGACATCCGGCTGGTGGCGGCGACCAACCGCGGCCTGCGCCAGGCGGTGGCCAACCGCCAGTTCCGTGAGGACCTCTACTTCCGCCTGTCGGTGTTCCCGGTCACGATTCCGCCGTTGCGCGATCGTCCCGAGGACATCGCGCTCCTCGCGCGGCATTTCGTCGAGCGCACCTGCGTCGAGATGGGCCGCAAGGTGATGACCTTGAGCGATCGCGCGGTGGAGTTGCTGTCGACCTATCCGTGGCCCGGTAACGTGCGAGAGCTGCAGAACGCACTGGAGCGGGCGGTGATCCTGGCGGATGGCGACACCATTCACCCCGGTCATCTCAGCCTGTCGGCGGCCTCCGCGCAGTCCGCGCCGGCAGTCGATCCCTGGGACACGATCAATCTCGATGGCACGCTGGCCGACGCCACCGCGCGTGTCGCCGCCGAGGTGGAGCGGCGCAAGATTCTTCGTGCGGTGCGCGAGGCCGGGGGAGACAAGGGCCGGGCCGCGGACGCGTTGCAGGTGGGCTACAAGGCGCTGCTTGCGAAGATCAGGGACCTCGGCCTCGAACCAGACCTGCGCGGCTGAGCCGCTTACCTGCGGATCCCGATCGCCTTCAGCGCCTGCTTGACGTCCCTGTCCGACACGTCGGTCAGCTCGGTGGTCGTGCCCGCTTCGCCCGCGGCGACGAAATGCAGCGTGCCGGAGACCACCTTCTTGTCGCGCTTGGTCGCCGCCAGCACGTCGGTCAACCTGAGGTCGGACACCGGCGGCAGCGGTCCCAGCTCGATCACGATGTGGTTGATCGCGTCCACGGTGGACTGCGGGGTGACGCCGCGGCGATGGCCGAGCGCGGCCGCCGCCATCATCCCGTAGGCCACGGCTTCGCCGTGCCGGAAGCGGCGATAGTCCGTGGCGGCCTCCAGCGCGTGGCCGACCGTGTGCCCGAAGTTCAGCGTCCGTCGAAGACTCGATTCCCGCTCATCACGCGACACCACGTCCGCCTTGATCCGGCACGACTCGGCGACGATGGGCTCGACCGCCTCCGGTTCGTGGTTGAACAGCGCGGCGCGATCCCGGTGCATGCGGTCCAGCAGCGCCGGCGCCGCGATCACTCCGTACTTGATGACCTCGTAGAGACCGGCGCGGAACTCACGGCGCGGCAGCGTGGCCAGGACCAGCGGGTCGGCCAGCACCAGCCGAGGCGGGTGAAATGCGCCGATGAGATTCTTGCCCAGCGCGTGATTGACGCCGACCTTGCCGCCAATCGCGCTGTCGACCTGCGCCATCACCGTGGTGGGCACTTGCACCAGCCGGACGCCACGCAGATAGGTGGCGGCTGCGAACCCGACCATGTCGCCGATGACGCCGCCGCCCAGGGCGACGATCACGGCGGACCGATCCGCGCGCGCCTTGATCAGCGCCTCGTAGATCCGGCCGACGGTCTGCAGGGTCTTCGACCGCTCGCCGTCCGGGACCAGGATGGGTTGACGGACCTTGAGCAGCCGCGCCAGCCGCTTGCCGTGCAGCTCCCACACGATCGGGCTCGACACGATGATGCGCTGGGCGCCGAGGCCTTCGCTCTCGAGCAGTTGCGGCAGGGTGCCGAGCGCGCCGGCGCCGACGATGACAGGGTAGGCGCCCGCTGCCGCGGCTACCTCTATGCGGGTCGTGGGCATGACGGGACAGGTAGAATAGCACTCCGTGACGCGTCACACGGATTTCCTCATCATCGGCAGCGGCATCGCCGGTCTTCGCGCGGCCGTCGATCTCGCCGCCGCCGGCGACGTGACGCTGCTCACGAAGGCTGACCCGACGGAGAGCAACACCGGGTACGCGCAGGGGGGCATCGCCGCGGCGGTGGGCCCCGACGATCACCCCGATCTGCACTTTGCCGACACCATGGCCGCGGGTGATGGACTGTGCGCGGCCGATGCGGTCCGCGTGCTGGTGGACGAGGGCCCCCGCTACGTCCGTGAGCTGGTGGACTGGGGCGCGAGGTTCGACCGTGACGCGGACGGAGCGATCGCGCTCGCCCGCGAAGCGGCGCACACGGTGCGCCGCGTGCTGCACGCCACCGACGCGACCGGCCGCGAGCTGGGGCGCGCCCTGTGGGTCAAGGCCAGCGCCTCCAGCCGGCTCGAGGTCCTCAATCACCGGCAGGCCATTCAGTTGATCGTCGAGGATGACGTCTGTGTCGGCGCCCGCTTCATGGCCGACGCCGGGTCGTCGCCGATCGTGGGTGATGTCCGCGCGCGCGCCGTGTTGCTGGCCACCGGCGGCGCCGGCCAGGTGTTCAGCGACACCACCAATCCGGCGATT
Organism: uncultured Acidobacteriota bacterium; assembly: GCA_963721715.1. Classification (GTDB taxonomy): domain Bacteria; phylum Acidobacteriota; class Vicinamibacteria; order Vicinamibacterales; family UBA2999; genus VFZN01. The sequence goes on from CAVRKI010000003.1 coordinate 660,897, forward strand.
GCCACCGGGGACGGCGTGTGCCTGGCGTGGCATGCCGGCGCGCGGGTGGCGGACATGGAGTTCGTCCAGTTCCACCCGACCGCGCTCGACGTGCCCGGCACCGCGCGCGCCCTGTTGTCGGAGGCGCTTCGTGGCGAAGGGGCGCGGCTGATCAACGCGGCGGGTGAGTCGTTCACGTCGCGCTACGATCCCGCCGGCGATCTCGCCCCGCGCGACCGCGTCGCCCGCGCCATCGTTCACGAGCGGCGGCGGACGGGGGAGCCGGTGTTTCTGTCGCTGCAGCACCTGGATGCGGCGTCGATGCACGCGCGGTTCCCCACGGCGTCGGCGGCCTGCCGAGCGGTCGGGCTGGATCTCGCGCGCGACCTGATTCCCGTCGGGCCCGCGGCGCACTACATCATGGGCGGCGTCGAAACCGACCTCTGGGGGCGCACGACGCTGCCCGGCCTGTTCGCGGCGGGCGAGGTGGCCTGCACCGGCGTCCATGGCGCCAACCGGCTCGCCAGCAACTCGCTGCTCGAAGGGCTGGTCTTCGGCGCACGGTCGGCTCGCGCGATGCTGGAGGCCCCGCAGGCGGGGTTTCTGGCCGGCCCGGTCCGCGCCTCTGCGGACCAGCCGTCGCACGGCGCTGCGCGGCCGCCGTCGGGGAGCCTCCAGACGGAAGACGACGTCCGCCGACTGATGTGGGAGGCCGCCGGGCTGCTGCGCGATCGCGAACCGCTGGAGCGGGCGGTTGCCCTCCTCGCGGCATGTGAAGCGGCGGTCGCCGACCAGCCCGCGGACCGGCGTTCACCAGAGCAACGGCGCCTCGCGAGCCTCGCGACCGTTGGACACTTGATCGCCCGCGCCGCGCTCAGGCGGACCGAGTCCCGCGGCGGGCACTTCAGGGCCGATTTCCCCGTAAGAGACGATGTACACTGGACGGCTCACATCACGGAGCGGAGCCGAAACTGACTATATGAGCAGCACTCAAGGCAAAGGTGGAGAGGCGTTCGTCAAGGAGATCACGCCTCAGTCCGAGGACTTCTCGCGCTGGTATCTGGACATCGTCCGCAAGGCCGAGTTGGCCGACTATTCGCCCGTCAAGGGCTGCATGGTGATCAGGCCGTACGGCTATGCGATCTGGGAGCTGATCCAGCGGCAGCTCGATGACCGGTTCAAGGCCACGGGTCACGTCAACGCCTACTTCCCGCTGTTCATCCCCGAAAGCCTCCTCATGAAGGAGGCCGAGCACGTCGAGGGCTTTGCGCCGCAGGTGGCCTGGGTCACCAGGGGCGGCACCGAGGATCTCGAGGAGCGGCTGATCGTCCGGCCGACCTCCGAGACGATCTTCGGCGTGATGTACCAGAAGTGGATCCAGTCATGGCGCGACCTGCCGATGCTCATCAACCAGTGGGCCAACGTCGTCCGCTGGGAAAAGGTGACGCGGCCGTTCCTGCGCACCACCGAGTTCCTGTGGCAGGAGGGGCATACCGCGCACGAGACCGCCGATGAGGCGCAGGAAGAGACGCTGAAGATCCTCGCGCTGTACAAGGAGTTCTGCGAGACCGTCCTGGCGATGCCGGTGGTCGACGGGCAGAAGAGCGAAAGCGAGAAGTTCGCCGGCGCGGAGAAGACCTATTCGATCGAAGCGCTGATGGGCGACGGGCGCGCTCTGCAGGCAGGCACCTCGCATAACCTCGGGCAGAACTTCGCCAAGGCCTTCGAGATCCAGTTCCAGGGCCGGGACAAGACCATGCAGCACGCCTGGACGACGTCGTGGGGCGTCTCGACGCGGCTGATCGGCGGCGTGATCATGACTCACGGCGACGACAGCGGCCTCATCCTGCCGCCCAATGTCGCGCCATGGCAGGTGGTGATCGTGCCGATCCCGCGCGGCAACTGGAAGGAAACGGTCCTCCCCAAGTGCGAGGAGATCCGCGACCAGTTGAAGGCGGCCGGGATTCGCGTGAAGCTGGACGGCGACGACAGCCAGACTCCGGGCTGGAAGTTCTCGGAGTACGAGATGCGCGGCGTGCCGCTGCGTCTCGAGATCGGGCCGAAGGACATCGAGAAGGCGTCGGTCTTCGCCGCGCGTCGCGACACCCGCGCCAAGCAGTCGCTGCCGATGGAAGGTCTGCCGGCCACGATCAAGGCGCTGCTCGACGAGATTCAGGCCGCGCTGCTCGAACGGGCACGTGCGTATCGCGAGAGTCACACGACCGCGACCTCGAGCTATGACGAGTTCAAGAGCGTGATGGAAGGCCGTCCGGGCTTCGTGCAGTCACCGTGGTGCGGTTCCACGAAGTGCGAGGCCGACATCAAGGCGGAGACCCAGGCGACGATCCGGAACATCCCGTTCGGCTTCGAGCAGGCGCCGGGCGTGCCCTGCATCAAGTGCAACGGGCCGGCCGTCGTGACGGCCTGGTTCGCGAAGGCATACTGAAACGGTTAGTTCAAAGTTCAAAGTTCAAGAGCCGTACAAGCGAAAGGGCGGGTCGATGGAAATCGGCCCGCCCTTTCGCTTGCTTATCGCAATGCTCTCGAGTTCGTTCCCTTGAACTTCGAACTCTTGAACTCTCCGGGAGGCGGCGTCTCCGCTGCCTCCCGATTCGGTTACTGCAGTCGCACCGTGAGAGCGGCGCGGCGGTTCAGGCGGCGCGTCTCTTCGCGGCTGTTGTCGTGCTTCGGACGCTCTTCGCCGTAGCTGACGGTCTGGAGACGGTCCGCGCCGATGCCACGGCCCGAAAGGTACTCGCGCACGGCGGCCGCGCGGCGTTCGCCGAGGGCCAGGTTGTACTCGGTCGTGCCGATGTTGCAGGTGTGGCCTTCGACCGTGAGGCGCAGCGTGTTGTCCGCCTGCATCGCCTTGATGGCGTCGTCGAGCACCCGAGTGGCTTCGGCGCGCAGCGTGTAGCGGTCGAAGTCGAAGTGCACGTCTTCGAACGTGTACTCCTTGCGGGGCGGCTGGGTGCACTGAATCGTGATCGTGTCGCTCGCCGTGCCGCCCTTGCCGTCGTTGACGGTCACGGTGACCGGAACGCCGCCAGGCTGCGCGGGGCAGGTGAAGGGCGTCTGGCGATCGGCGGCGTTGGCGAATGTGCCGGTCGGCGCCGTCCAGCGGTAGGTGAGCGTGTCACCATCCGGGTCGTTGGCGTCAGCCGTCACGGTGGCGTTCTGTCCCACCTGCACCGTGCAGGGTTCGCAGCGGGCCTTCACCGTCGGCGGACGGTTGGCCGGCGGGGCGGGCGGCGGGGGCGGTGGGGGCGGCGGGGGAGCCGGCGGCACGAAGACGCGCACGCCGGGGTGGTAGCCGATCCGGACCTGGAAGCCCAGGCTGTCGCCCCCGGTCGCCTCCTGGCTGACGGCACCCGCGAAATCATCGACGGTCCTGGTGGTAGCAGCCCAGCTCAAGCCCGAGCCGACGTAGAACCCGCTGGGCGCGTGGTACTGCACGCCGAGGAACAGGTCGAACGGACGATCGACATCCCACGACGCCGGCGGACCGCCGAGCGAAGCATTGGGAGCGCCAGTGAAGGTGATGGTGTTGTCGAAATAGTATTCGCCGCTCGCCTCAGCGAACATCTTCAGCTTGGCGCGGCTCGGGTAACCGATACCGAAGCCGTAGCGCAGGCCGTTGCTCAGCTCGTAGTCGTCCGGGCTGCTCCGGAATTTGAAACCGCCAAAGCCGGCGACGTCGATCTTCTGATTGACTTCCTTGCTCAGGATGCCGTCGACCATGAAGTCGGTCTTGCCGGTGCCGAGACCGTCGTCAAAGCTCGCCGTGGGCAGCTTGACGGCCGCGCGCACCGCGAACGCCGGGCCGTTGCCGGTGGTCGCCTGCGACAGCACGTTGAACTTCGCGCCGACCGTGAGGTCGCCGAAGCCAGTCTGCCACCCCTCGTTGATCACGTAGTCCATCGGCACGCCGCCAGCCTGGACAGGCCTGCGGTCGGCGTCGATACGCCGTGCGCCGAGTGTGCCGAAGATTTCGACCTTGTCCGTGGCGCCGAAGGCGAACATCCCGTTGATGTCCGCGATATCGGTGAAGCCCTCGGAGCGGTCGAAGTTGACGCGGGCAGCCATTCCGGAAAACTTCCCTTTGGGCAGGGTTTCGCCTATCGGGACAAACCACAAACCGGAGTCGCCAAGAATAGTGCTGCTCGCGGGACGGGTCGCCTGGTCGGCGGTCTGGGCCCAAGCCGGGGCCGCTGCGACCAGGGAAACTGCCACCAGTGTGGCCAAACCGCGGAAGATTCTCATGGCCCTCATGATACGACTCCAAATCCCCGGAAGTCAAACGGAGAGGGGGCTTTACACGGATGTTTCTTCCGACTTCTTCTCGCTTTTACCAAACAGCCACGCCACCAGGATACCGATGAGGTAGAGAACGAACATCGGCGCCGCCACCAGCGCCTGGCTCACCGGGCTGCCGTCGGGGGTGATCACGGCCGCCACGACAAAGATGAGCAGGACCGCGTACTTGATGTTCCGAGCCAGGAAGCCCGCGCTGACGATGCCCAGCCGTGCGAGCACCAGCATGATCATCGGCATCTGGAACACGAGGCCCATGCCGAGCATCAACTTGACATAGAGGCCGAACACCGGATCGATGCGCGGCGTGAAGTCGATGTACTCGTTGCCGAAGCCGGCGAAAAAGCGCCAGGCTGCGGGGAACAGCAGGTAGTGTGAGAACGCCGATCCCGCGACGAACAGCGACGACGATCCGATCACGAACGGGATCGCGAGCTTCTTCTCCTTCGCGTAGAGGCCGGGGGCGATGAAGAACCAGACCTGCAGCATCACATAGGGCGATGCGATCAGCACGCCGGCGAGCGCCGAGATCTTGATCCAGAGGAAGAATCCTTCTCCCGGCTCGGTGTAGATGAACTTTCCGCCGGCGAGCTCCGAGGTGAGGCCCTTGTAGACGAAGGCCTGGATACGATCGCTGAAGGCGGTGGCGGCGAGGAAGCCCACCAGCAGGGCGACCACGGCGTGCGTGATGCGCTTGCGAAGTTCGTCGAGATGCTCGAGAAACGTCATCCGCCCTTCGAGCGGATCGAGCTCATCGCCGAACGGCGATGAGGCGTCGCTGCTCTCGGGCTCGTACGGCTGCGGCGATTCCTCGTCCCGCTTGGGGAACGGCACCAGGGCCATTGCCGTCGATCTACCGGGACACGGTCTGGCTGGGCGCCGTCGTGTCGGGGGTGATGGTCGGCGATTCGGGGGGGGCTTCGGCCTTGCGGGCGGCGGACGTCTCCTTCTGCTCCTCGAGTTTGATCTCCTGCTCGAGGGTGTTCTGCAGGTCGTTGGACGCCTTCTTGAATTCGTTCAAGCTGCGGCCGAGCGACTTGCCGAGTTCCGGGAGTTTGCGGGGGCCGAAGATGATGAGCGCGATCACGAAAATAATGATCAGCTCGGGCATGCCAATGGAACCAAACATGGGACTGCTCCAGTGCGAGGCAAAACGGCCGGCAATCCAGCCTTGACGTCCAAATTCGAGTATACCCCAGTCGCCGCGGTGAAAAGCTTTGCCGGGCCGGGGGTTATTGGTTAGCATCGCCCTATGCGTACGAAGTCCCTTCTGGCCGTTGTGCTTGCCGTCGCCGGGTCTGCAGTCGTCGGCGGGTTCTTCGGGACGAGCGCGCTGGCGACCCAGGATCGGGTCCCCGAACACTACAAGACGTTCACGGCCGCGCTGGCGACCATCCAGACGCAGTACGCGGAAGAAGTCGAGTCCGACCGTCTGGTCTACGGCGCCATCAACGGCATGCTGCAGACCCTCGACCCGCACTCGAGCTTCATGGACCCGAAGAGCTACGCGCAGATGCGCGAGCGGCAGGAAGGGCGCTACTACGGACTGGGCGTGACCATCCAGGCGCCGAACGGTGACATCACCGCGGTGCGCGTGTTCGAAGGTTCGCCGGCGCACGACAAGGGCATCCGCCGCGGCGACGTGATTGCCGAGATCGAAGGCCAGACCACCAAGGGCTGGACCACGGAGGACGCCGTCGCCAAGCTGCGTGGCCCCAAGGGCACCGTTGTCAACATCGGCATCCGCCGCAAGGGCCTCGAACAGCTGATTCCGGTGGCGGTCAATCGCGATCAGGTCAGCATCCCGAGCCTCTCGGCCGTGTTCATGATCGATCGCGAGACCGGTTACGTCGGCATCACCGACTTCGCCGAGCACACCGACGAGGATCTCGGCGCCGCGCTCGAGTCGCTCACCAAGAAGGGCATGAAGCGCCTGGTGCTCGACCTGCGGAGCAACCCCGGCGGCCAGCTCGATCAGGCGATTCGGATCACCAACCGCTTCGTGCCCAAGGGCGCGATGGTGGTCTACACGCGCGGCCGCGTGCCGAATTCGGATCAGGACTACCGCGCCACCGACACGCCCGAGTACACCAGCATCCCGATGATCACGCTGGTCAACCGCAGCAGCGCCAGCGCCTCGGAGATCGTCTCGGGCGCGCTGCAGGATTACGATCGCTCGCTGATCATCGGCGAGACCACGTTCGGCAAGGCGCTGGTGCAGTCGGTGTATCGCGTCAGCGGCGGCGCCGGTCTGGCGCTGACCACCGCGCGCTACTACACGCCGAGTGGCCGGCTCATTCAGCGCCCGTGGGATGGCACCTTCGACGAGTACCTCACCTACACGATGAAGGACCAGGCGCAGCGCACCTACTCGGCCGATCAGCTGAAGTACACGACCGGCGGCCGCAAGGTGTACTCGGGCGGCGGCATCGAGCCCGACGAGCGCTTCGACGGGCCGCTCGAGGGCTTCAATCCGACGCGGTTCGGACGGTCGATCTTCAACCGCGGGCTGTTCGCCTCCTTCGCCGAGCAGTTCTACTACGAGGGCGATACGCGCCCCGGCACCAAGGCCTCAGGCTTCAAGTACGTGAAGAAGGGCTTCGACGTCGACTCAGCGATGGTCCAGGATTTCAAGGCCTTCGTCATCAGCAAGAACACCAAGATGGAAGAGGACTCCTGGACCAAGGACCTCGAGTTCATCAAGGCGATGCTCCGCTTCGAGATCGACACCGCGGTGTTCGACATCGCTACCGCCCGGCAGCGCCTGATCACCGCCGACCCCCAGGCCCGCTTCGCCCTCGGCCGCTTCAACGAGGCCGAAAGGCTGGTGGAACTGTCGAAGAACCGCCCAGCCAGAATAGGTCAGTAGACCTCAATATATTGGGGTCTGCCTTCCACCTTGCCACAAGGGGAGGGGCTTGTTAGACTGACCGCCGGTTCACCCAGAAGCCGAGCAGTCATGCGCCTCGATAGACTCCAAATTTCCGGTTTCAAGTCCTTCTCCGACCGCTCCGAGCTCTCCTTCGACGAAGGAGTGACCGCGATCGTCGGCCCCAACGGCTGCGGCAAGAGCAATGTCGCCGATGCCCTCACCTGGGTCCTCGGCGAGCAGAGCGCCAAGAGCCTGCGCGGCGAGAAGATGGAAGACGTCATCTTCAGCGGCTCCGATGCGCGCAAGCCGACCGGCGCCGCCGAGGTCAAGTTGAAGTTGAGCGGTGTCATCATGCCGCCCTCGCTCGATCGCGAGGCGGGGCACGAGCCGACCATCTTCAACGGCGATGGCCCGCACCTGGCCGAGACCGACGGCCATGCGCTGATGACCGCGACGCTGGCGCCGGTCACGCGCGAGGTCGAAGTCACGCGACGCCTGTTCCGCTCGGGCGAGAGCGAGTATCTGATCGACGGCCATCAGTGCCGCCTGAAGGACATCCACGAACTGCTGATGGACACCGGCCTCGGCGCCAAGGCCTATGCCATCATCGAGCAGGGCAAGATCGGCATGATTCTCAGCTCGCGGCCGACCGATCGCCGCCAGCTGATCGAGGAAGCCGCCGGCATCACCAAGTACAAGGCGCGCCGCCGCTCGGCCGAGTTGAAGCTCGAGTCGGCGCAGCTGAACCTGACGCGCCTCGACGACATCGTCTTCGAGGTCGAGAAGCAGAAGGGCGCGCTCAAGCGCCAGGCCGCGAAGGCGCGGCGCTACACGCGGCTCCGCGACGAGATGCGGCGCTGGGAGAAGGTGCTGTTCGCCCGCCGCTATCACGCGCTGGCCGAGGCGATCGAGACCGCCCGTGGCCGCCTCGCCGATGCGCGCGAGAACGAGACCGCCGCCGCGGCCCGACTGGCCGAAGTCGAAACCGCGCTCGCCACCCTGAGGATCGAGCAGGCGGAGGCCGATGCCGTCGCCGGCCGCATCCGCGAGGAGGCACACGCCCGCGAGCTCGACATCAATCGCCGCGAGCAGCAGATCGCGCTGGATCAACAGCAGGCCGCGATGCTCGATGCCCGCGCCACCGAGCTGGATCAGGAACGCCAGCACCTGGAAGCGAGGCGTGAGCCCGAGCGGCTCGCCCTCGATGGCCGCCGCCAGGCCGTCGTCGAGGCCGAGACCCGGCGCGACGCCGCCACCGGCGTGGCGCAGGCCGCCGCCGAGGACTATGCCCGAGCCCAGCAGGCCATCGAAGCGGTGGAGCAGGACGTGGAACGGGCCCGTGCGGACGTCTATGCCGTGCTCAACACGGTGACCGCCCTCAACGCCGCCATCCAGTCGGCGGGCGCGCAGCGTGAGCGTGCCGTGCAGTCGGAGCAGCGGTTCGACATGGAGTCCCGCGAGCTGGCAGCCGAGCTCGACAAGGTCCGCGTCGAGCGGCAGACGTCGGGCGAGCAGCTCCGCCGCGCCCAGGATGCCCTCGATGCCGCCCGCGTCGCGAAGGCCACGAGCGAGTCCGAGCTGGCGAGCGCGCGCATCGAGCATGAATGGCGCGCCCGCGACCTGCGGTCGCGCGAGCACGAGCTGGCCGGCACGGCGGCCCGTCTTCGCTCGCTCGAGGAGCTGGACGCCCACCGCGCCGGTTTTGCCGACGCCGCGCGCATGGTCCTGGTCAATGCCAATGGCCGCGTCGGCCAGATGGGCGCGCTCGCGGATTTCCTCGAGGTCGAGCCCCGCTACGAGCGCGCCGTGGAGGCGTGTCTGGGCGATCTGCTCCAGCACGTGCTGGTCGAGCGCATCGAGCACGTGTCCGCGGGCCTGCGTCTCATCCGGCAGGAAGACGCCGGCCGCTGTGGCTTCATCGTCGGGCATCCCGGCGGCGCGGCACCCAACCCGGAGCTCGACCACGGCTCGCGCTCCGAGGCGCCCGGCGGCACCGTGCGCCTGCAGAGCGTCGTCCGCGTCGGCGGCCCGTTCGCGCCGGCGCTGCGCGCGGCGATTGGCGACGCGCTGATCGCGGAATCGTTCGAGACCGCCACCCGCGTGGCGCCGCTCGTGCCGTTCCCGGTGGCGACGATGGAAGGCGACGTCTTCCGCGGGCAGTACGTGGTGACCGGCGGCGACAAGGCCGAATCGCGCGGCATCCTCGCCACCAAGCGCGAGATCAAGGAACTGCGCGAGCGCATCGCCGCCGAGCGCGTCGCCCTGGCGACGCTGGCTGACGAGACCACCGAGTTCGAACAGACGATCGCGCACGCCACCGCCGCCATCCAGGCGTTGGGCGCCGAGATTCACCGGCAGGAAAAAGCCATTGTCTCGCTCGAGGCGCAGGTGTCGCGGGCGGCGCAGGACGACTTCCGCCTGCAACAGCGCGTCGACCTGGTCGCGACCGAGACCCGCCGCGTGCGCGAGGAGATCGCCGGCCTCGACGTGCGGCAGGACGAAGCCCGCGAATCGATCGCCCGGCTGGACGACGACAAGCGCGCGGCGGACGAGACGTTCTCGATTGCCGTGCAGCGCCTGACGACGGCGCGCGAGCAGGCCGAATCGGCCAGCCGAGCGGCGGCGGAGGCCCGCGCCGAGCACGCCGCGCTGGTGGAGCGGTGCGCCGCGGCTGCCGGCGAGGTGCTGCGCATGGAGGCCGCGGCGATCGAGCTCGAACAGCGCGTCGCCGCGTGTGCCCGCGACATCACGCTCATGCGTGAGCAGCGCGAACGGCTGCTGTCGGGCATCAGCGAGCACACCCGGCAGCTCGACGCCGACGTGCGCACCCTCGACGAGCTGCGCGACCGCATGCACCAGGCCGACGAGCGCGCGACGGAACTGCGCGCGGCGGTGGACGCGCAGGACAACGTCATCCGCGACGCCCGGCGGGCGCTCGACGCGATTCGCGCGCTGGCGTCCGAACTGGACGTCACCCGCGCCACCGCCGAGTCCGATCTGGGACACCTTGCCCAGCAGACCTTCGATGCGGTGGGAATTTCGCTCGACGAGGTCCGTGAGGACGTGGCGCGGATGGAAGCGGAAGGCATGGTCGAGCCCGATGTGCGCGCCATTCGCGCCGCCGAAGCCGCCGAGCCCGATGAGGACGAGGCCGTCGTCGAAGAGCCGTCGGACGCCGCCCACGCCCGAGCGCATGACCGCCGAGGAGGCGATCACCGAACTCCGCGGCAAGATCGACAAGATCGGGCCGGTCAACATGATGGCCATCGAGCAGCACGCGGAGCTCGAGACGCGCCACGTGTTCCTCACCACCCAGCGCCAGGACCTGATCGACTCGATCGCGCAGACCAACGAGGCCATCAAGCGCATCGACGAGACGACGCACGCGCGCTTCCGCGAGGCGTTCACCGCCATCAACGCCAACTTCCAGGTCACGTTCTCGACCCTGTTCGGCGGTGGCCGCGCCGGCATCAGCCTGCTCGACGATGCCGACCCACTGGAGAGCGGCATCGACATCGTGGCGCAGCCTCCGGGCAAGCGCCTGCAGAGCGTGATGCTGCTGTCGGGCGGCGAGAAGGCGCTCACCGCGATCGCGCTGATGTTCGCGATCTTCCGCTACAAGCCCAGCCCGTTCTGTCTGCTGGACGAAATCGACGCGCCGCTCGACGACGCCAACATCGGCCGGTTCGTGGAACTGCTGCGCGGCATGATGGACCGGACCCAGTTCATCATCATCACGCACAGCCGCAAGACCATGGAAATCGCGCACCGCCTCTACGGCGTCACGATGGAAGAGCCCGGCGTCTCGAAGCTGATCTCCATCCAGATGAACTGACGAAGGGCGCCCCCGGATCGAACCCGGCGCCGCTGCCGCCCGTATAGGCAGTAGAGGTCGCATGTTCCAGAACCGCTGTCACGCCCTGATCCTGTCCGCCGCCGTTCTGTGCGCCACCGCCGCCTGCGACGTGCAGGTCGGCAAGGATGGCTTCTCGCTGGATGTGGCCTCCGGCCGCGCGCAGGACACCTGGACGCGGTCCTACGCCCTCGCGCCTGGTGCCAGGCTCGAGCTCATCAACACCAACGGACGCATCAGCGCCGAGCCATCGGCCGACGACAAGGTCGAGCTGGTCGCCGAGCGCACCGCCAGGGCCTCGACCGACGAGGCGGCACAGGAGCTGATGAAGCAGCTCGAGATGCGCGAGGAAACCGGCGACGCCCGGGTCCGAGTCGAGGTGCGGGCGCCCCGGACGTTCGGTGTGTCGGGGTTTGAGGTCCGCTGGATGGTCAAGGTGCCGAAGGGCGTCATCGTCGACCTCCGAACTGCCAATGGCAAGGTGACCCTGTCTGGCCTGCGAGGGCGAGGTGCACGCGTCGACCGTGAACGGCGGCATCGAGGGGAAAGGCCTGGCGGTGTCCACGCTCGAGGCCTCGACGGTGAACGGTGGCGTCGATGTCGAGCTCACCAGGCCGATTGGATCGACTGCCAGCGTCTCGCTTGAAGCGGTCAACGGCGGCGTCTCGCTCGCCCTCCCCGACGGGCAGCCAGGCCTCGGTGACCGCCCGCGTCACCAACGGCGGCATCAATACCACCGGGCTGGACTTCCAGACGACCGGCGAGCAGACGCGACGCCGGTTCGAGGGCACGCTGAACGGCGGCGGCGCGCGCGTCACGCTGCAAACCACCAACGGCGGCGTACGGGTTTCGAAATCCACCACCTAAGCGGTGGGGATGACCACTCAAGCGAGTTGAGGGGTTAAAGTTAGGAGCGGGCGATACGCCTCCCGACTCCGTGAACGAAGACAAGTCCTCTCGCTATCATCGGCTTCGCCGGCGCGCCGATCTGGGCGGCACGGCCCTGGCCGGCGTCCTGCTGCTGGTCCTGGTCGTGTCGGGCGCCGCCGTGCGCCTGCGCGAGTTGTTCCAGTCCTTCACATCATTCGCGCTGCCAGCGGGCCTTCGAGGACGTGGTCCTCGTCGCGCTCATGACGGTCACGGTGTTCACCCTGCTGCAGATCGTCGAGCTTCCCTTCTCGTGGTTCCAGGGCTTTGCGCTCGAGCACCGCTACGGCCTCTCGACACAGTCCGGCGTCCACTGGCTGGCCGACCAGGCGAAGACGGCCACGGTGGGCACGATGCTGGCGGTGGCGGGCGCGTCGGTGGTGTTCTTCACTCTCAGGTGGTGGCCGGATGGCTGGTGGCTGATCTCGGCGCTGCTGTTTGCGGTGGCGATGGTGGGGCTGGCGCAGCTGGCGCCGGTGCTGATCCTGCCGATCTTCTACAAGTTCCGTCCGCTCGACCGGCCGCCGCTCGTCGAGCGGCTGATGGCGCTCGCCGCCCGGGCGCGTACCGATGTCGTCGGCGTGTTCGAATGGGTGCTGAGCGGCCATACCCGCAAGGCCAACGCCGCGCTCACCGGCCTGGGGCAGACGCGTCGCATCCTGTTGTCCGACACGCTGCTGGCGGACTACTCGGACGACGAGATCGAGGTGGTGCTGGCGCACGAGCTCGCGCACCACGTGCATCGCGATCTGTGGCGGGGCATCGCGGCGCAGGCCGTGGTGCTGGTGGGGGGCTTCTTCCTGGCGCACGTCGTGCTGCGCGCGGCGGCCGGGCCGCTCGGCTACCGCGACCTGGCAGATCCCGCGGCGCTTCCGTTGCTGATGCTCACCGGAGGCACGTGGTCGTTCGTCGTCCTGCCGGCGCTGAACGCGCTGTCGCGGGCGCAGGAGCGCGCGGCCGATCGCTACGCGCTGGAGACGACGCGCAACCCGGACGCGTTCGTGTCGGCGATGAAGCGGCTGGCGCAGCAGAACATGGCCGAAGAGCGGCCGTCCCGGCTGGTGCGCCTCCTGTTCTATTCGCACCCTCCCATTCGCGAGCGCATCGATGCGGCTCGGGCCTTTACACGGTCGTAGCGCGGCCATGCGATGCTGGTGCGGTTGGAGATTCCCATGCGACTTGCGTCCGCGCTGTTCGTCATCATGACCGTGCTGTCCACCGCTCCCTCCGCGCAGCCGGCGCGCAAGTACGTGGTCGCGCATCGGGGCGCATCCGCCTACGCGCCCGAGCACACACTGGCGTCCTACCGCCTGGCCCTCGAGCAGGGCGCCGACTTCGTCGAGCAGGACCTGGCCGTCACCAGGGACGGTGTGCTGATCTGCCTCCACGACGCCAGCCTGGAGCGCACGACCAACGTCGAGGAGGTGTTCCCCGGCCGCTCGGTCGAGGCGGTCATCGACGGCCGCAAGCGCCAGGCCTGGCTCGCCAACGATTTCACGCTCGCGGAGATCAAGCAGCTCGACGCCGGCTCGTGGTTCGATCCGAAGTTCGCCGGCGAGCGCGTGCCCACCTTCGAGGAGGCGATCGCACTGGTGAAGGGGAAGGCCGGCCTCTATCCCGAACTGAAGACGCCGGAGATGTACGAAGGGCGCGACGTGCGCTTCGAGGAACTCGTGGCGGCGGCGCTCGACCAGCACGGCCTTCGCGGGCCGTCGGCCGACGCGAACACGCCGCTGATCCTGCAGACCTTCGGTGAGGCCAGCGCGCGCAAGCTGGCGGCGATGAAGATTGGGGTGCCGATCGTGCTGCTGATCGGCAACGGCGCCGGCTGGGACGCGGCACGCATCGCCACCTGGAAGGGGGTCGTGCAGGGCTTCGGACCGGCCAAGGGCATTGTCCTGAAGAACCCGCAGTTGGTCGTCCTGGCGCACGCCGCGGGCATCACGGTGACGCCCTATACCTTCCGCTCGGCCGACACCGGGACGTTCCCCTCGGTGAAGGCCGAGATGGAGCACTATCTGTACACGCTGGGCGTGGACGCCCTGTTCACCGACAACCCGGACCAGTTCCCGCGCCGCTGAGGTCCGGCCGGCCGACTGCCGGACCCGCCCGGCGGGTGCCTCAGCGCGCCTTGACGACCAGCGTGCCCTTCATCTCGCGGCAGCCAGGGTCGTTCGTCAGGTTGCAGTAGTAGGGGAACGAACCGACCTGATCGGCGCGGAACTCGAAGGTCACCGACTGCCCCCCGGCGGCCCGCTTGACGATGCGGTAAGCGTCGATGACGAAGCTGTGCGGTTCGTCTTCGCTGTGGAAAGTGATCTTCACCAGGTCGTCCCGCGAGACCTCGAGCTGGTCTGGACTGTAGTGGTGGTTGCTCGCGGTGACCGTGAACTCGCGGCGGTTGGGTGCCTGTTCCTGGCCCCGAACGCGCGGCCGTGACGGCCCACAGCGAGAAGGCGATGCCGGCAGCCAGCAGGACTCGGCTCATAGGGTTATTGTAGGGCCGTACGCACCAACGCCGGAGCGGTGAGGCTCCGGCGCGTGTGCCGAGTGCCAGTGCTGTCGGACTAGTCGCGGCGCGGGCCGCGACGGGGACCGCGATCGCGCGGAGGACGGTCACCGCCGTTGTTCTCGCCGCTCACGGCCGCATCACCTTCATCGCCACCGGCGGGAGCCGCGGCGGCGCCCTCTTCCGGCGTGATGAGCGCCTTCCGCGACAGGCGGATCTTGCCGGTCGGGTCGATGTTGATGACCTTGACCAGCACCTGCTGGCCTTCCTTCAGTTCGTCGCGGACGTCCTTCACCCGGTGATGGGCGATTTCCGAGACGTGCAGCAGGCCGTCGGTGCCGGTCATGATCTCGACGAAGGCGCCGAAGTCGGTGATGCGCTGGACCTTGCCGAGGTAGGTCTTGTTGAGCTCGGCCGTCGCGGTCAGCTCCTGGATGATGCCGATGGCCTTGGCCGCGGCGGCTTCGTCCGCCGACGCCACGTTCACCTGGCCATCGTCCTGCACGTCGATCTTCACGCCCGTGCGTTCGATGATCGAGCGAATCATCTTGCCGCCCGGCCCGATGACGTCGCGGATCTTGTCGACCGGGATCTTGATCGTCACGATCCGCGGTGCATACGCCGACATGTTGGTCCGCGTCGCGGGCAGGGCCTCCTGCATCAGCTGCAGGATGTGGAGCCGGCCGGCTCGTGCCTGGGTGAGCGCCGCGCGCATCACCTCGGCCGAGATGCCGGTGACCTTGATGTCCATCTGCAGGGCGGTGATGCCGTCGGCGGTGCCCGCCACCTTGAAGTCCATGTCGCCGTAGTGATCTTCAGCGCCGGCGATGTCGCTCAGCACGGCGTACTTGCCGGTGGCTTCGTCCATGATCAGGCCCATCGCGACACCCGCGACCGGCGCCTTGATCGGCACGCCCGCGTCCATCATCGCCAGCGAAGCGCCGCACACCGACGCCATCGACGAGCTGCCGTTCGACTCGAGGATGTCGGACACGATACGCACGGTGTAGGCGAAGTCGGCTTCCGCCGGCATCATCGGCGCGAGCGCGCGTTCGGCGAGGGCGCCGTGACCGATCTCGCGGCGGCCGGGGCCGCGCATCGGCTTCACTTCGCCGACCGAGAAGGGCGGGAAGTTGTAGTGCAGCATGAACCGCTTCCAGGTCTCGCCTTCGACCATCTCGATCTTCTGCTGGTCATCGGAGGTGCCGAGCGTGGCGGTGACCAGGGCCTGGGTTTCGCCGCGCGTGAACACGGCGGAACCGTGCACGCGGGGCAGCACCTTGGTCTCGATGCTGATGGGGCGGATCTCGTCGAACTTGCGGCCGTCGAGGCGCAGGTGGCGATCGAGAATCTCGGTGCGCAGGACCTTCTCCTGCAGCCCGTGCAGGATGCCCTTGGCCTCGCCCTTCCGGGTCGCCTGTTCTTCGGGCAGCGCGGCGATGGTTTCCTTCTCGACCCTGGCCACCGTGGCGTAGTTCTCGATCTTGCCCTTGATGCGCATGGCCTCGGTGAGACGCGTGAGGGCCGCGGCTTCGAGGCTCTGATGGAAGCCCTCGTCGACGGTGACGACCGGCTTGGCGACCTTGGTCCGCCCGGCCTCCTTGGCCATGGCGTCGATCGCCGCGCAGATGTCCTTGATCGCGGCGTGGGCCACTTCCAGCGCCTGGATGACTTCCTCCTCCGACACCTCGTTGGCGCCGGCTTCGACCATGACGATGCCGTCCTTGCTGCCGGCGACGGTCAGGTCGAGGCGGCTCAGCTTGCGCTCGGCGAACGTCGGGTTCACCACGTAGGCGCCGTCGATGAGGCCCACGCGCACGCCCGCCACCGTCTTTTCGACGGGCATCTCGGACAGCGCCAGCGCCGCAGAGGCGCCGGTCAACGCCAGCACGTCGGAGTCGTGATCGGTGTCGGCCGACAGCACGAACGCGATGACCTGCGTTTCGAAGGCCCAGCCGGCGGGAAACAGCGGACGAATCGGCCGGTCGATGAGACGGCTGGTCAGCGTTTCCTTCTCGGTGGCTTTGCCTTCCCGTTTGAAGAAGCCGCCCGGGATGCGGCCCGAGGAGTAGGCGTACTCACGGTAGTCGACCGTGAGCGGGAGGAAGTCGATGCCCTCGCGCGGGCTGCCGGCGTGGCAGGCCGTGACGAGCACCATGGTGTCGCCCATCCGGACGATCACCGAGCCGTCGGCCTGTTTGGCCCACTTGCCGGTCTCGATCGTCAGGGCGCGGCCGCCGAGAGAAATTTCGCTTTTGTGCATAGAGACCCTTCTGCGTGTCCACCGGGTCGCAGTTCAGAGTCCCGGGCGGAAGAGCCGCAGTGCCGCGTTCTCGTGAGAATCGCGGCTTCGTCTCTCGCCTGGGTCCTCGAACCCGACGTTGAACCTTGCTCTTGTGACTTTGAACGTGCCTACTTGCGGATACCGAGGCGCTTGATGAGCTCGGCGTAGCGGTCGATGTCCTTGCTCTTCAGGTAGTCGAGCAGACGTCGGCGCTGGCCAACCAGCTTCAGCAGCCCGCGACGCGAGTGGTGATCCTTCGCGTGCGACTTGAAGTGTTCGGTGAGGTAATTGATGCGATCGCTGAGGAGGGCCACTTGAACTTCAGGTGAGCCCGTATCGCTGGGGTGAGTCTTGTACTCGCCGATGAGGGCGACTTTCTTGTCTTTCGTCAGTGCCACGGTGCCTCCACGTACGGCTCAGAGTGCGGCGCGATTGCCGGTCCAGGCCGCCGTATGTGACGGTCAATGCGACCGTCAAGAACCCTCAATGTTAGCCCAAAACGACTGAGGGGTGCAAAAAACCGGGGCGCTTTGCCGGGATGGCCAGGGCCAGCAGGTCGCCCTGTTCGTCCAGCAGCCGCGACAGCTTCGGCACCCCGTTCCAGGCGGCCGGCGCCGGCAGGTCGATGCCACGGCGGGCACAGGCCGCATCGGCTGGCGTCAGCGCGAGGGAGGGCAGTTCCGGGAGCAGGCGCGCGAGGGGAATCATCCGCCCGGCCAGGGCCGCGGCGTCGCTCGTCGCCACGGTGTCGACCGTCACCGCGCCCTCCAGCCCGAAGACACCGGCACGCGTCCGGCGCAGGGCCTCGAGCGTGGCGCCCATTCCCAGGGCCCGGCCCAGGTCGTGGGCCAGCGAGCGTACGTAGAACCCCGCCGACACCCGCATCGAGAGCGTGGCGTGGCCGCCATCGAACGCCACCAGGTCCAGCTGCGACACCGTCACCATCACCGGCTTCAAGTCGAGCGTCGCGCCGTCCTCGCGCCGCGCCAGGTGGTAGGCGCGGACGCCGCCGATCTTCTTCGCGGAGTAGGCCGGTGGCAGCTGCGCGAAGGTCCCGCGGAAGCGTTCGAGCGCCGTGACCAGCGCTTCGCGGGTCGGGCGATCAGGCGACTCGGCAACGGTATCCCCGGTGGCGTCGTAGGTGTTGGTGTCGCGGCCGAACGCGACGACCGCGTCGTAGTGCTTGTCTTCGGACGACAGGAACTGCACCAGCCGCGTCGCCTGGCCCACCGCCAGCGCCAGCACGCCGGTGGCCATCGGATCGAGGGTGCCGCAGTGCCCGATCCGGCGCTCGCCGAGCGCGCGGCGCGCCACTGCCACCATGTCGTGCGAGGTGGGGCCCTGCGGCTTGTCGAGGACGAGGACGCCGGAGATCATCCGGCCACGGCGCCGGCCAGCAGCCGGGCAAAGGTGGCATGACCGTCTTCGATGGTGCCCTGCCAGCCGCAGCCCGACGCGTTCATGTGCCCGCCACCGCCGAACTGCCTGGCAATGGCGCCCGTGTCGACCGCACCCTTGGAGCGCAGGCTGACGCGCCAGTCGCCGGGCGCCGACTCCTTGAAGAACGCCACCGCCTGCACGTCCTTGACGGTGAGGGGGAAGTTGATCAGCCCCTCGGTGTCGTCGTAGGTGCCGCCGAGCCCCGCCGCGAGCGCCTTCGTGATCGTCAGCAGCGCCACGCGACCGTCCGCGTGCATCGTCATCCCGTTGAGCACCGCGCCGAAGATCCGCACCCGCGCCAGCGAGTTGCTGTCGTAGTGGGTGCGGGCAATCCACTGCGGATCGGCCCCGGCGGCCACCGCGCGCGCCGCCAGCTCGTAGGTGCGCGGCGTCAGGTGCGAGAAGTGAAACGAACCGGTGTCGGTCAGGATGGCGAGGTAGAGATGCGTGGCGATATCCGCCGACAACGGGACGCCGAGCGCGTCGACCAGCGTGAACACCTGTTCGCCGCAGGCGGCCGCGGTCTCGTCGATCCAGTTGATCGCGCCGTAGCCGGTGTTGCCGGGGTGATGATCGATGTTGATCACGAGGGAGCGATCCAGCCCGGCGACACCGGCGCGGGCCAGCGAGCTGCACTCCATTACCAGCACCGCGTCAGCCGTGTCAGTGACCGCGGTCGTCGCGCGGATGGCGTCGACGTGCGGGAACGGCTGGAGGAACGCCGGGGGCACGCCGTCCATCACCACCGTCGCCTGCTTGCCCAGTACCCGCAGCGCCAGCGCCATGGCGACCGCCGAACCGATGGCGTCACCGTCGGGCCGCTGATGAGAGGTGACGTAGAAGCGCTGGCCGCGATGAAGCGCGGCGATCAGCTCGGGGGGCGGACTACTGTGCAGGCTCATCCCGCGTCGCATCCGCCGCCGCCGGCGATTGGTCGGCCACGGCAGGCGCGTGGTCGGCCGCCGGCACCGTCACGTTCACCGCCGGCGGGACCGCCGGCGTGGCGGGTGTGTCCACCAGCGCGTTCAGCTCGGGATGCTCCTCGCGCTCGACATGCAGTTCGTGGATGATCCGCTCGATGCGGTCGTGCGCCGCCACCGACTCGTCGTACTGGAACTTGAGCTCCGGCGCGCGGCGCAGGGTGAGGCGCTGACTGAGGAGATGCCGCAGGTACGGCACCGCGCGGTTGAGCGCCTTCGCGGTGTCGGTGCGTTCCTTGCCCTCGCCGAGCACGGTCCAGTAGGCCCGCGCCAGCGAGAGATCGGCGGTGACTTTCACGCGCGTGATCGTCACCAGGCCGACGCCGGGGTCGCTGACCTCAGTGGCCAGAATCTGGCTGAGCTCCTCGCGGATCTGCTCGGCGATGCGTTCGACGCGGTGCGAGAGCGCCATGGTTAGGACGTTACCACGTCGCGCCTCCGCTTACGCGGTGGCCGCGACCCGCTCGAGGTGGAACACTTCGATGACGTCGCCGACCTTCACGTCGTTGAAGTTCTGGAGGCCGATGCCGCACTCGAAGCCCGTCTTCACCTCGGACACATCGTCCTTGAAGCGCTTGAGCGAGGCGAGCTTGCCTTCCCAGAGCTGAACGTTGTCGCGGAGCAGGCGCGCCTGGGCGTCGCCCGAGCGCGTGATGCGGCCCTCGCTGACCATGCAGCCGGCGATGGTGCCGATCTTCGGGACCTTGAAGGTGTCGCGCACGAGCGCGACGCCGAGCCGCGCTTCCTTGAACGTCGGCTCCAGCAGGCCGGTCATGGCCTGCTGGATCTCCTCGGTCACGGTGTAGATGACCGAGTGGTGGCGGATGTCCACTTTCTCGCGCTCGGCGACGTCCGCCGCGTTGCGATCCGGCCGCACGTTGAAGCCGATGATGATGGCGTTCGACGCGGTGGCCAGGAGCACGTCCGACTCGTTGATGGCGCCGACGCCCGAGTGGATGACCTTGACGCGGGTCTTGGCGTCGGACAGCTTCGACAGCGTGTCGGCCAGCACTTCGGCCGAGCCCTGCACATCGGCCTTGATGATGATGGCCAGTTCCTTCATCCCGCCTTCGCTCATCTGCTGCTGCAGCGATTCGAGCGTGAGACGGCTGCCCTTGGCGCCGAGCGCCTTGTCACGGGCCTGCGACTGGCGGAAGGTGGCAATCTGCCGCGCCTTGGCCGGGTCGGTCACCGACTGGAACGAGTCGCCGGGCGAGGGCAGGGCGTCGAGGCCGAGCATTTCCACCGGCGTCGACGGACCGGCCTGCTTCACCGAGCGGCCACGGTCGTCGATCAGCGCGCGCACGCGACCCACGACGGGACCGGCGATGACGTTGTCGCCGACGCGGAGCGTGCCGTCCTGCACGAGCACGGTGGCCACCGGACCACGACCGCGATCCAGCTTCGTCTCGAGGACGGTGCCGACCGCGGCGCGCTTCGGATTGGCCTTGTGCTCGCCGATGTCGGTCACGAGCAGGATCATGTCGAGCAGGGTGTCGAGATTCTTCTTCTGCTTGGCCGAGACTTCGACGAACACGGTGTCGCCGCCCCAGTCTTCCGGCATCAGGCCGAGGTCGGCGAGCTGACGCTTCGGCGTTTCCGGGTTGGCGCCGGGCTTGTCGATCTTGTTGACCGCCACGATGATCGGCACGCCCGCCGCCTTGGCATGGTCAATCGCCTCGCGCGTCTGCGGCATCACGCCGTCGTCGGCCGCGACCACCAGAATCACCACGTCGGTGACCTTCGCGCCGCGGGCGCGCATCAGGGTGAAGGCGGCGTGACCGGGCGTGTCGAGGAAGACAATCGACTTGTCTTTCTTCTCGCCGACGCCGGGCACGAGATACGCGCCGATGTGCTGGGTGATGCCGCCGGCCTCTCGCTCCGCCACGCGCGTGGTGCGGATGGAGTCGAGCAGCGTGGTCTTACCGTGGTCGACGTGGCCCATGACCGTGACCACCGGCGCGCGCGGCACCAGGTCCTTCGGGTCGACGGCTTCCGACTCGGTCTCGATCAGCTCTTCCTCGTAGGTGCGGGCTTCGATGTCGGCGCCGAACGAGCGCGCCACTTCCTTGGCCGTGGTCATGTCGACGGCCGAGTTGATGGTCATCATCATGCGGCGATCGAGCAGCGCCTTCAGCACTTCCTTCGCGCGCACTTCGAGCTTGTCGGCGAGGTCCTTCACCGTCATGCCCTCGGCGAGCGTGATGGTGCGGGACACCGGCGGCGGCGCCACCGGGGCGACCGACGAGGGCATCCGCTGCAGCGCGTCACGGCGCGCCGACGGACGCTGGCCACCAGTGGGACGCGGCCGGAACTGCTGACCGTACGGCGGCCGCGGGCCTCCTGGCATGCCGGGGCGGCCAGGCTGGGGCACACCCGGACGAACGGGCTGCGACGGGAGCGGACGCGGTCCACCCATCATCGCCGGCGTCATGCCGCCCGACGGGCGACCGGACGGATACGAGCGGTTGCCCACGGCACCAGGCCGAGCGCCCGTGGCTGCCGGGGTGACCGGACGAGGGGGCGCGGGCCGCGGCGGTGGCTGCACCGGGACGACGGTGCGCCGCGGCACCAGCGGTGGAGCGGTCGGCGGCGCCTGGCCAGGTTCTTCCACGCGCAGCCGAATGCTCGGCGGCACGAAACGTCCGGCCTGACGCGGGGGAGCCTGAGGCGCCGGCGCCGGCGCGGCGGCAGCCGGAGCCGCAGCCACCGGAGCCGCGGGGACCGGTGATTCCGAAGCGGCGGCGACGGGAACGGGCGTGGGTTCGACTTCGGCCACGGGGGCCGGCGCGGGCGGCTCGGGCGCCACTTCGACCGGTGCGGGCTCGTGAGGCGCCTCCGCCTGCACCTCGACGGGCGGCGCGGAGGCTTCCACCACCGGCGCCTCGGCCACTTCATGGTGCACGGGTTCGTGAACCTCGGGGGCGTGGTGGCCGTCGGCCGCTTCGCCCTCGGGATGCGCCTCGTGCGCCGGCTTCACCAGCGTCGGCTTCTTCACCAGCCGCGGCGGTCCCAGCGTCGGGACGAGCGGGCTTGGGCGGTTCGGGAGCCGCTCCGGTCTTGCGGGCCCCGCCGGCCTTGCCCTTGACGGCCTTGGCCGCCGTCTCGGAGAAGATGTCGCCCTTCGGCAGCTCGATGTTGCGCTGCTTGGCCTGGCGCTCGACGAACTGACGGGCCACGATCTCTTCGAGCGTGCTCGATGCGCTCTTCAGCTCGATGCCGTGGTTCTTCTTGAGCAGGTCCAGCACATCCTGGCTGGGCATGTTCAGAAGCTCTGCGACTTTGTAGATCCGGACAGTTGCCATTCGGTATGTGCGCTCTGGGCTACGGCTGCTTCGGGTTGCTGAGGACGACGCTAGGCTTCGGGTTCGGAGCGGCCGGTTGCCGGCGCGATCTCGGCCGCGTCGTCGGCCGCGGTCGTCTCGGCTGCGTCTTCGGCCGCAGTCGTCTCGGCTGCGTCTTCGGCCGCAGTCGGCTCGGCGCCCTCGTCGGGCGTGTCCTCGGCGGCGGCGGCTTCCATCGCGCCGAACTCCGCCTCGACTTCTTTCCGCTTCTCTTCTTCGCTCTTGATGTCGATGCGCCAACCCGTCAGCTTGGCGGCGAGTCGGACATTCTGGCCCTTCTTGCCGATGGCCAGCGACAACTGCTTGTCCTCGACCACCACTTCCATCACCTTGTCGCGGTCGTCGACGATGCTCACGCGCTGAGCCTTGGCCGGGCTGAGCGCGTTCATCACGAACTGCACCGGATCCTCCGACCACTCGACGATGTCGATCTTCTCGCCGCGCAGCTCGCGGATGATCGCCTGGACGCGCGTGCCCTTCATGCCGACGCAGGCGCCGACCGGGTCGACGTCGCGCTCGCGCGAGTAGACCGCCACCTTGGCGCGGTCGCCGGCTTCGCGGACCGCGCCGCGGACCATGACCGTGCCGTCGTAGATCTCGGGGACTTCCTGCTCGAACAGCTTGATCAGCAGGGCCGGGTCGGTGCGCGACAACACGATCTGCGGGCCCTTGGCGCCCTTGCCGACCGAGCGGATGACGGCGCGCACGCGGTCACCCTGCGCGTAGCTCTCCGCGCGCGACTGCTCCTTGCGCGGCAGGATCGCTTCGATGCGGCCCACCTCGACGATGATGTCGCCCTGCTCGAAGCGCTTGACGATGCCGTTCATCACCTCGCCGACGCGCTGGTTGTACTCGGCGAAGACGTTCTCGCGCTCGGCCTCGCGCACCTTCTGGAAGATGACCTGCTTGGCCGTCTGCGCCGCGATGCGGCCCAGGACGTCGGTGCGCTTGGGGAATTCGATCTGGTAGCCGGCCTCGACCTCGGCGTCCTCGCCGTAGATCTCCTTGGCTTCCGCCACCGAAATCTCGAGCGCCGGGTCGGTCACCTCGTCGACGATGGTCTTGACCGCGAAGAGTTCGATCTGGCCGTTGTCCGTGTTGAACTTGGCCTTCAGCTCTTCGCCCGTCTTGTAGTACTTGCGGGATGCAGTGAGGACGGCCTCTTCCATGGCCTGGATCACGACATCGGGCTCGATGCCTTTTTCCTTGGCAAGGGCCTCGATGGTCTGCAGCAGCGGATTCGTGCTCATGGTCAGGTCAGAACTCCACATCGAGGCGGGCACGGCTGATCTGCTTGAGAGGCAATCGCACGAGCTTTCCGCCCTCCGATTCGAACATCACATCGTCACCGTCGATGCCCTTGAGGCGTCCCGCAAACGCGGTCTGCCGGGCGACCGGCTGCGACATCACGATCTTGGCTCGCCGTCCGGCGAACCGCCGATAATCCTCGGCTTGTCGCAAGGGTCGATCGAGGCCAGGCGATGACACTTCCAACGTGTAGCGATCGGCCAGCGCCACATCCTCGACGTCGAGAATCGTGCTGATCTCCTCGCTCACCCGCGCGCAATCCTCGAGGCTGACGCTTTCTTCGGCGGTCGCGTTCGGGCCGGGACGATCCAGCACCACCCGCAGCACCTGCTGTCCGCTCTCGCGCCGCAACTCGACATCGAAGATGTCCAGTCCGTAGCTGGCAGCTACGCGAACCGCCACCTCCCGGACACGCTCGACCGGGCCCAAAAAGCCCCCTTAAATAGAAAAAGTGGGCAGCAGGCCCACTCTGGTTTCCCAGACTAAGAACCGAATCGGAATGATACCACACGGGCCGAAGCCCGCCGGGCGTCGGACGGCTCAGGCGAAGGTCGGAGCCAGCGGGCGGGCGACCAGGTCGTAGGCTTCGGCGCCGACGATTTCGGCTTCAATCAGGCGACCCGGCGCCAGGTCGGCGGGGTCGGCGTCTGTCAGGTAGACCACGGGGTCGATGTCCGGGGCCTGGCCGGCCAGCCGCCCGCGCCACACCCATTCGTGCTCGGGAGAGGTGCCGTCGACCATCAACTGCACCCGCTCGCCGATGCGCGCCTGCTGTCGGCGGGTCACGATTCCGCGCTGCGTCTCCATGAGCCGGGACTGCCGAGCTTCCTTCTCCGCCTGCGGCACGTCGTCTGCCAGGCCAAAGGCCGAGGTGCCTTCCTCGTGGGAATAGGTGAATACCCCTAGATGGTCGAAGCCGATCTCGGTGATGAACTGCTCCAGAACGTCGACGTCCTGCTCCGTTTCGCCGGGGAAGCCGGCAATGAACGTGGTCCGCAGGGCCACCCCGGCAATACGGGCGCGGATATTTCCCAGCAGCCGCTCGTACGACGCCCGTGTGCCGGGGCGCTTCATCCGCTTGAGCACCGGGTCGGCCGCGTGCTGCAGGGGCAGGTCGATGTATTTGCACACCTTGTCCAGCTCGGCCACGGCCTCGATCACTTCGTCCGTGATGGTGGTCGGGTAGAGGTAGAGCATCCGGATCCACTCGATACCGTCCACCCCGTTCAAGGCCCGCAACAGGCGAGGCAGTGCGCCGCGTTCGCCCTGGTCGATGCCGTAGAAGGTCGTGTCCTGCGAGATGAGGAGCAGTTCCTTCACGCCGTCGGCCGCCAGGTTGCGGGCCTCCTGCACCACCGACTCGATCGTCCGGCTGCGGTAGTTCCCGCGCATCTTCGGGATGATGCAGAACGCGCACTTGTAGTCGCAGCCCTCGGCGATCTTCACGTAGGCGTAGTGGCCGGGAGTGGCGCGCCGGCGGGGCGTGGTCGCATCGTAGAGATAGGTCGGCAGGTCCACGCCGAACACGGGCGAGATCTGCCGTGAGTCGGGCGTCGCGAGTCGGGAGCCGGTTGAACCAGCGCGAGACTGCGGTGACCGGGCGTAGAACGTCATCGGCGAGCCGCCTCCCGCCTCCCGCCTCCCGCCTCCCGATAGAACCCCCACCAGTCCGGTGACCTCGCCGGTGCCGAGCACCGCGTCGATTTCGGGGATCTCGGCTCGCAACTCTTCTCGATACCGTTCGGCCATGCAGCCGGTGACGATGAGCTTGCGGCCCGGGACCTGCTTCTTGAGCTCGGCCATCTCGAGGATGGTGTCGATCGACTCCTGCTTTGCCCGGTCGATGAACGCACAGGTGTTGACCACCAGCACGTCGGCGCCCTCGGCCTCGGTGGTGATCTCGTGGCCGGCCTGTTCAGCCAGCCCGAGCATCACCTCGGAGTCGACGAGGTTCTTGGGGCACCCGAGCGAGACAAAGCCAATCTTCACGGTTCTCTAAGGGTACAGGCGATAGAGCATTCGTGGATAGGGGATGGTTTCGCGGACGTGCTCGAGGCCGCAGATCCAGCTCACGCACCGCTCCACGCCCATCCCGAACCCGCCGTGGGGCACCGAGCCGTAGCGCCGGAGGTCGAGGTACCACTCGAACGCCTCCATCGGCAGCTCGTGCTCCTTGATGCGCTGCACCAACAGGTCGTAATCGTCCAGACGCTGCGCCGCCGCCGATGATCTCGCCGTAGCCTTCGGGCGCCAGGACGTCCACGCACAGCGCGCGGTCGGGCTGCTTCGGATCGGGCTTCATGTAGAACGCCTTGATCGCGGCCGGATAGTGGGTCACGCACACCGGGCTGTCGTACTGCTCCGACAGCACGGTCTCGTCGGTGCCGCCGAGGTCGCCGCCCCACCTGGAACGGCAGGCCCTTGTCGAGCAGGATCCTCGCGGCCTCGTCGTAGTGGAGCCGCGGGAACGGCGCCTTCACCGCCTCGAGCTTCGAGGTGTTGCGCTCGAGGATCTTCAGCTCCTTGCTGCCGGCGATCCAGCACCCGGCCGACGACCGACGCCACCAGCCGCTCGGCCAGCGCGATCACGTCGTCGAGATCGGCGTAGGCCATCTCCGGCTCCACCATCCAGAACTCGGTGAGGTGCCGGCGGGTCTTGCTCTTCTCGGCGCGGAAGGTGGGCCCGAAGGTGTAGACCTTGCCGAGCGCCATCGCGTTGGCCTCGTTGTAGAGCTGACCGCTCTGCGTCAGGTAGGCGGTGGTGTCGTCGAAGTACTGCACCGGAAACAGCGTGGTCGTGCCCTCACAGGCCGCCGGCGTGAAGATCGGCGTGTCGGCGAGGATGAAGCCCTCGCCGTTGAAGAAGTCGCGGATGCTGTTGATCACCTCGTGCCGCACGCGCAGGATCGCGGTCTGACGCTCGGCGCGAATCCACAGGTGCCGCCGGTCCATCAGGAAGTCGACGCCGTGCTCCTTCGGCGTGATCGGGAAGTCGTGCGCCTCGGACACCACCTCCATCGCCGTCGCAATCATCTCGTAGCCGCCCTTGGCCCGTTCGTCCGCGCGCACCGTGCCGGTGACGATGATGGCGCTCTCCTGCCCCAGGTGATCGGCGTGCGTGAACGTCGTCTCGTCCACGTCCTTCCTGCCCATGACGACCTGCAGGAAGCCGGTGCCGTCGCGGACCACGAGGAAGTGAATCTTGCCGCTGGAGCGGCGGTTGGCCAGCCAGCCCTTGACGGTGACGGTGTCGCCGACGTGTTCGCCGATGCGATCGATGTGGACGTGTGTCGCCATGATGATCCTGTCCGTTCCCGGTGTGTATGCTACGGCTCGAATCGCAGCAGGCGTTCGAACGTTTCTCGCGCGCGCGCCGCCCTGGCCAGCACCGCCGCCGGCTCGCTGGACGGCGCCAGCTCGAAGATCCATGCGCCGTCGTAGCCGACCTTCTGGAACGCCATCAGCACGCCGTCCCAGTCGATGGTGCCCTCGCCGGGCACCAGGTGTTCATCGCGCTTGCCGCGGTTGTCGTGCAGGTGCGTCGTGACGATGTGGCCGGAGCAGGCTTCAATCGCCTCCATCGCGTCACCGGTCAGGTTGGCGTGGCCGACGTCGAGGCAGACCCCCATGCCCGGCACTTCGAGGTCGTTCTCGAGCCACTGGACCAGTCGCGCCGGCAGGGACAGCGGGTTCGGAATGAGCTCGATCGCGACGTCCACGCCCACCAGCTGCGCGGCCTCGCCGATTGCCTCGAGGCTGCGCCCGGCCGCGACGCGGCTGTTGCCGGCCGGATCGTTGGTCGGCACCCCGATGTGCACGACCAGCGAGCGGAACGGGACCACCGATGCCAGCCTCAGCGCCGTCATCGTCTCGGCGACGGCGCGCTGGCGGCCTGCCTCGTCGGCCGAGGCAATCGACAGCGTCTCGCCCCAGCGGCCCTGCTCGAACCCGACCGTGGTCGGCGCGTGCACCGAGTTCAGGCTCAGCCGGGTGTCGTCCAGCCACTCCGCCAGTGCCACCGCGGCGCGCGGGTCGTGATAGTCGAAGTGCGTGCGGGTGGCGTAGACCTCAACGGCTTCGAATCCATGCGCCGCGACCTCGACGAGATGCTCCCGGTCGAGGCGCTCGGCGTGGAACAGGTGCGTGGAGATGCCGAAGGGCGAGCTCAAACCCCGATTCTAACCGACGGTATTCTCAACCCGAGTGAATTCGAGGGCTAACGAAGCTCGCCAACCGTGCCGGCCAGCAGCTCGCGCAACCGGTCGAAACGGCGGTAGGGCGCGAGGTTGGCCTTCACGTAGCTCAGCGTGCGGGGGATGTACTGCATGTAGACCGTGTTGCCGCGCGCGGTGGTCTGGTAGCCGAAGGTGCCCAGCGCCTTGAGGTTCCGTTGCAGCGCCATCAGATCGAAACGGCGCCGGAACTCGGCATCGTCATCTCGACGGGACGCCTGCGAGCCGCGAGTCAGTTCCCTGAAATACGAGATCAGGCTGTCGACCTGAAACGCCGGCAGGTCCACGTAGGAATCGCGGAGCAGCGACGCCAGGTCGTAGGTGTCGGGGCCCATGCGGGCGTCCTGGAAGTCGATGATGAAGAGCGATCCGCTGTGCAGCATCAGGTTGCGGCTGTGGTAGTCGCGATGGCACAACACCCGCGGCTCCGCCGCCAGTTCGTCGACGAGGCCCGACCACTCCTGGCGAAAGGCGTCGCGGGTCGCGTCGTCGAGCGCGGCGCCGCGACAGGCGACGAGATAGTGCTTCACGAAGAACTCGAGCTCCCAGGTCAGCTTGTCGACGTCGAAGGCGATGGCGTAGGGCGGATAGTCGGCGCTGGACAGCGCCGCGCCGCGTTGCTGCATCGTCGCGATGAATGCCACCGCCTGCCGGTAGAGCGCCGCGTGCTCGGCCGGTGAGGCGGCGCCGAGGTGCGCCTGCAGGGTGACGTCGCCGAGATCGTCGAGCCCGAGCACGCCGAGTTCGTTCGAGAAGTGCAGGACCGATGGCACCGGCAGTGGAATCGCGCGCATCAACCGCGCCACCGAGACGAAGGGCAGAGTCTCGACGTCGATCGGCCCGGCATGCAGCGCCAGCACGCACGATCCGCCGTCCTTCAACCACACGCGGAAGTAGCGCCGGTCGGACGCATCGCCGGCGAGCGGGACCACCCCCTGCACGTTCGCGGCAAGGCCCTGCTGGATGAGGTAGGCGGTGATGCGGGGGTCCATGAACGGCTCTCGAGGTTCAGAGGGGCGTGATCGTGTCGCGGGTGATGACCATGCGATCGTACTGCATGCCCGATGGAATCACGACATCGTCAGCGACGATGCAGCGGGTGAGCCTGACGTGATCGCCCACGGTGACCCGGTCCCACAGCACGGTGTCCTCGACCTGCGCGGTGGGCGCGATGTAGACCCCGGTGCCCCGATCGAGCGGCTGCCGTTCATCGGCCGCGACGCGCCGGGCGGTCTCGAGGTAGTCCGCGGGGGTGCCGATGTCGTAGAACGAGCCCAGGGTGGGAAACACCCGGACCGCGCCAGGGTCGCGAGCGCGCAGCGCCGGATAGACGCCGCGCAGCACCTCCGACGGTCGCGTCGGAGCGACGGCCGCGAACGCGGCCGCGTTGACCGCCTGCACCCCGACGAAGTGCCAGGTGTGGGACGCGCGCGGAAGGCTGCCCGGCGCCGTGCCTCGTGGCGCCACGCCGACGAAGCGTCCGCCATCGTCGGCCAGCAGGGCGTTGTATCTCTCCAGATTCGCCGGCGCCACGGCGAGCGTGACGAGTGCTCCAGACTGCGCGTGCGCATCGGCCAGGGCAGGGAAGTCGACGTCCGCCAGCGTGTCTCCATTGACGATGAAGAACCGGTCGGCGGCGAGCAGAGGCAGCGCGCGTGCCGGGCCTCCGGCGGAGCCGAGGACCTGCGTCTCCCATGAGTAACGGATTTCGATACCGAGCTCCGCGCCGTCGCCGACCACGCCCGCGATGCTGTCCGCACGGTGGTGGAGGTTGATCACGGCGCGCCGTACGCCCGCCCTCCGCAACCGCTGCAGAATGCGGACAATCAACGGGCGGCCGGCCACTGGCAGCGCTGGCTTCGCCCGGACGGCCGAGAGTGGCGCCAGGCGCGTCCCCAATCCCGCCGCCAGCACCAGCGCCGGCCAGGCCTGCGGCGTCATTCGCCGGCCGGCTCGGGGAACAGCATGTCGGTCTCCGTGCCCCCGTGCGCGTCCCGGTGCATCAGGAACAGCATCCGATACGAGTCGGTGACGTAGTCATCCGGCGTGCAGCCCAACGCGCGAGCGGTGGCCGTGATGGGGACCTCGCCGCCTTCGATTTCCACGAACACGCCCACCGGCGTTTCATCGATGGCGATCACCACGTCCCCGGAGGTGAACTCCTCGCGGAACTTCTGGTAGCGGAACCAGACGTGGAACCCCAGCGACTTCAGGATGGTGAGCAGGACGCCGCCGTCGGCGGCCATCGTCTCGTGCTCCTCCCGCAGCTTCATCGCGCCGGGCAGCGGGGGGCCCTTGAAGGTGAGGATGCTGCGGCCGCCGTCGTTGCGCACGCGCAGCACCGAGCGCTGGCGGCGGAGTGATTCGTCGGCGGTATCGAGGAGCCTGTCGTCCTGCAGGCGTCGGCCGCGAAGCGGCGTCGCGCCGAGCGACAGGACGCGCGCACGGGCCTGGTCGGCGGTGTCGAACCGCAGTTTGATTTCGCGTTCGAGGGCCATACACAGAAAAGGGCGGGTCGTCAGACCCGCCCCTAACTGTAATGCACCCGAGACGCGGCCGGCGCTACTGCTTCCGGACGGTGACGAAGGTCTCCTGCCCGTTGCGCAGGATGAGCATGAAGGCGGTGCTGCCGTCGGCGACCTGTCCCAGCAGGCGGCTGGCCTCGGCCGGCGAGGTGACGTCGCGACGGTTCACCTGCAGGATGATGTCGCCGCGCAACAGGCCGGCGCGGAAGGCCGGGCTGCCCTGTTCGACGTTGGTGATGAGCACGCCTTCGGTGTCGGCGGGAAGCCGCAGGCGGCGCGCCACGTCCGGGGTGAGCGCGCCCATGGTGATCCCAAAGCCGGTGGACGCCTGCTCTTCGGGCTGGCGCTCATCACGCCCCCCGCCGCGTGCGGTCCGCGTCGTTTCCTCTTC
Organism: uncultured Acidobacteriota bacterium; assembly: GCA_963721715.1. Classification (GTDB taxonomy): domain Bacteria; phylum Acidobacteriota; class Vicinamibacteria; order Vicinamibacterales; family UBA2999; genus VFZN01. The sequence goes on from CAVRKI010000003.1 coordinate 691,855, forward strand.
GAGGTTCAGTTCCTCGACGGTCAGGTTCAGCGTCTTCTCCTGCTTGTCGCGCATCACCTTCAGCGGCACCGTGGTGCCGGGGCGGGTGTTGACGACGTGCCCGACGAGGTCGTCGCGGCTGCGCACCGGCTTGCCGTTGAACTCGATGACGACGTCACCGGGCTCGAGCCCGGCCTTGGCCGCGGGCCCGCCGGGGTTGACGACGGCGACCAGCGCGCCGCGGCGTTCCTTGAGCCCGAACTCGGCCAGCGCGTCGGCCGGCACCGGCAGCACCTGCACGCCAATCACGCCGCGGGTGATCTTGCCGTTGCGCAGCTGCGGCAGCAGCTCGCGGACGGTGTTGATGGGCAGCGCGAAGCCGATGCCGATGTTCCCCTGCTGGCGCGAGTCGGTGTAGATCGCGGTGTTGATGCCGACCACTTCGCCGCGGACGTTCAGCAGCGGGCCACCCGAGTTGCCGGGGTTGATGGCGGCGTCGGTCTGCAGCACGTCCTGCGACCGGCCGTCGGTGATCGGGAAGGGGCGCTCCTTGGCACTGATCACGCCGACGCTGACGGTGTGCGCCAGGCCGAAGGGATTGCCGATGGCCATCACCCAGTCACCCGGTTCCATCTGCGCCGAGTCGCCGAACTTCACCTCGGTGAGCTCGCCTTTGGGCTTTTCGATCAGCTGAATGAGCGCGCTGTCGGTCAGCGGGTCGGTGCCGATGACCTTGGCCTCGTGATAGACGTCGGCAGTCTTCGCCGTAGAGCGACACTTCAACCTTGGTCGCGCCCTCGACCACGTGGTTGTTGGTGAGGATGAAGCCGTCCTTGCTGATGACGAAGCCGGTGCCGGCGGCCTGCGTCTCCTGCTCGCGGGGCTGCTGACCCTGTCCGCCCTGGCCGCCCTGCCCGCGACCGCCACCACCACCGCCGAAGAACCGTTCCAGCAGATCGTCACCGCCGCCGAAGAACTCGGTCATCTCCTGCACGCGCTGTTTGGAGGTGGACCGGATGTTCACCACGGCCGGCGACACGGCCTTGGCGATGTTCCTGAACGTGGCGGCATCCACCGCTCCGCTGAGCGGGGCGCTGTTCATGGGCGGGGGCACCATGGTCTGCGCCGATGAAGCGGGCGACAGGTCGAGGCGCGACGCGATGACCATGCCGACCGCCAGGGAGGCGACGGCCAGGAGCAGCGCGTAGAACAGCGTGGTTTTACGACTTGACATACATTTCCTCCACCTACACTAGCGAAATGAGTCCGGTCTGGCAGGGACCGGTCACTTCCGGACCGTCCGCACCCCAGACGACGTTGATTTCCGTCCGAACACCGAAGTCGTCGAAGTAGACGCCGGGCTCGATCGTGAACCCGCTGCCGCGCATCAGCCGGCGCTCGTCGTGCGTCTCGTAGTCGTCGAGGTGCGCGCCATTGCCGTGCACCTCTTCCCCCAGGCTGTGACCGGTGCGGTGCAGGATCGCCGGGCCGTAGCCCGCGCGCTCGATCACCTGCCGCGCGGCACGATCCAGCTCGAAGCCGCGCACCGTGCGCCCCTCGCGTGCCGCAGCCTGGACGAAGGTCACCGCCGCATCGCGGGCCTCGACGACGGCGGCAAACGCGCGCGTCATCCGGTCCGGCACGTTGCGGCCCGTGAATCCGACCCACGTGATGTCGGCGTACACGGCACGCGGGCGGTTGCACTTGCCCCACAGATCCAGCAGGAGCAGTTCGTCGCGACCAATCGTCGCGATGACGGTCCGCGGTGGGCAGGTAGTGCGGATTGCCCGCGTTCTCCTGCGCCGACACGTTCGGAGCCGACCCCGCCACCAGGCCTTCGTCCACGAACCAGCCGGCCATCATCTGCTGGATGTCGAACTCGGTGGTGGCGACGTTGTCGCGCAGCCGTTTGGTGACCGCTTCGAACGCCGCATCCTTGATGCGATAGAGCTTCTCGGAGGCCTCGCGGTGCGACGCGATGGCCGCCTCGTCCCACAGTCCATCGAAGCGCTGCACCAGATCGCCGCTCGTCACCACTTCCACGCCGGCCTCGCGCACCATCTCGATGGTGCCGGCATCGACGCGCGACACGTACGGAATGGCGTTGCCCGGCGAATATTCCATGGCCACGCGCGACAGGCCCGAAAGCATGGTCTTCAGCGCGGCTTCCAGTTGCGCGCGACCTGCGTACGGCGCCTTGGTGCCGGGCAGGTGATCGAGATTGTGCCGTTCGATCGCGTGAACGATGCCCCGTGGCGCGCCGGACGCGGGAATCAGGTAGAACCAGCGGCGGGTGGCCAGGTGGCCACCGTTGTCGCCGATGCCCGCCATGCGGTAGGCAATGGGGTTCGAGCCCTGGAAGTCGTACAGCAGCCAGGCGTCGAGCCCTTCCGTTTTGAGCGCGTCCTGCACTGCGGCGACATCGAGGGGCATAACTAGGGAGTATAGTCCTCCTGTTTTGTTTGACGCTCAGCCGGGCGGCAAAGTTTTCCGGGGCCACGCATGAACACTTCCGCGACCGGTCGCGACGGCGTCAGCCGTCGCCATATCCTCCAGATTCTGGGCGCTTTGGGCTTCACCGGCGCCCTGGCCGAGTCGCTCGCCGCCCAGGCAGCGCCGGTCGTGTCGGCCGGGGCCATCGGCGGGGCAGCGACCCTGCTGGCGGGCACCTTCGACGAGCCGCGCCTAGCCGTGGCCCGGACCGCGCTGCAGCGGAATCTGGAGCAGTTCCAGGTGGTGCGCGACCTGGAACTGCCCGACAGCCTCGAGCCGCCCGTGATCTTTCAGCGTGAGGCGATCCTAGTGTCGGTCCAGGACGATCTGCTGTTCCTGCCGGCAACCGAGCAGGCGAAGCTGCTGCGGAGCCGGAAGCTCTCGCCTCTCGAACTGACCGACGCCTATCTGGCGCGCATCGAGGCCCTCAACCCGCGCGTGAACGCGTTCATCACCGTCACCGCCGAGCGCGCCCGTCAGGACGCCCGCGCGGCCGGGCAGACCCTGATGCGCAACGTCGAGGTGGGGCCGTTGTTCGGCGTGCCGTACGCGCCCAAGGACATTCTGGCGACCAAGGGCATCCGCACCACGAACGGCTCCAAGGTCACCGCGACGTGGGTGCCGGACTACGAGTCCACCATCACCGAGCGGCTGGCACGGTCGGGCGCCGTGCTGGTCGGCAAGCTCAACCTGCTCGAGTTCGCGATGGGCAGCGGCGTGGTGTCCGGCTTCGGCCCCGCGCGGAACCCCTGGGACCTGTCTCGCAGCCCCTCGGGATCCTCCAGCGGATCGGGCGCGGCGCTGGCCGCGCACATGGTGCCGTTGTCCATTGGCACCGACACCGGCGGATCGATTCGCGGACCGGCCGCGTTCTGCGGCATTGTCGGCCTCAAGCAGACCTACGGTCGAGTCAGCCGGCACGGCGTCACCACCCTGGCGTGGACGCTCGATCACGCGGGGCCGATGACCAGGACGGTGGCGGATGCCGCTGCCATGCTGCAGATCATCGCCGGCGCCGACCCGCGCGACGCGTCGTGCACGGCCGACCCGGTGCCGGACTACCTGGCCCAGCTGACGCGGGACTTGAAGGGCCTTCGCGTCGGCGTGCCGAAGCGTCACTTCACCGAAGGGGCGCCCGAGGAGATCGAGCGGGCCTATCGCGCCGCCCTCGATACCATGAAGCAGCTCGGCGCGACGCTGGTGGAGGTCGACGTCCCGCACGCGCAGTACGCGGGCTCGGCCGGCTGGGTGGTGGCGATGGCCGAAGCGGCGCAGTTCCACGAACAGCGACTGCGCGACACGCCGCAGCTGTTCGACCCCGTCATCCGGGAGCGGCTGGACTCCGCCCGTTTCATTCCGGCCACCGACTACATCAAGGCGCTGCGCGTCCGCACGCTGCTGATGGACGAGATGGCTGAGGTCTACCGGTCGTGCGACGTGATGGTGGTGCCGGCGGGCACCGGCCTGCCGCCCGTGCTCGAGTCGCCCGAACTGGCGGGGACCGACGTCAAGCCGGGGTCCACGGCCACGCCGTTTCGCGGCGGCAACACGTTCCTGGGCAACATGACCGGCCTTCCCGGGCTGGTCGTGCCGTGCGGATTCTCGTCCGGAACGCCGACTCTGCCAATCGCCCTGCAGATCTACGGACGGGCCTTTGACGAAGCCACCGTGCTCCGGGTGGGCCATGCCTACGAACAGGCCACCCCGTGGCACCGCCGGAAACCGGCGCTCTGACCCGACCGTCTTATAATGTGAGGTGCCTGCCTTGCCGTCACGGTCAACCATGAACATCCGTCGAAGTCTGTCGCTCGCGGCCCTGATTCTGGCCCTCGCCGGCGGCTCAATGGCCGGCCAGCAGCCCGCGCCGGCCGCAGCGCCCCCGCAAACCGCGGCGGTCCCGGCCGATCAGCCGCCGCAGCCGCCTGTCACCTTCCGCGCCGAGGTCAACTACGTCGAGGTCGATGCCCGCGTTCTCGACGCCTCCGGCGCGTTCATCGCCGGCCTCGGCGCCAAGGACTTCGAGGTGCTCGAGGATGGCAAGCCTCAGCAGGTCACCGTCTTCTCGGTGGTCAACCTGCCGGTCACCCGCGCGCCCCGGCCGCTGTTCGCGTCGAAGCCGATTGAACCGGACGTGGCGACGAACCTCACCGGTCTCGATGGCCGCGTCTACCTGATCGTGCTCGACGATCTGCACACCGCGGCGCAGCGGTCGAACCAGGTCAAGCGCGCGGCGCGTCAGTTCATCGAGCGCTACGTTGGCGCCAACGATCTCGTGGCCGTCGTGCACACCAGCGGCCGCAGCGACGCTGGACAGGAGTTCACCACCAACCAGCGCCTACTGCTCGGGGCGGTCGACCGCTTCATGGGGCGCAAGGTGCGATCCTCCACGCTGAACCGCATCGACGAGGAACAGCGGACACGCGACACCCGCCAGACCGGCGATCGCATCGACGACATTGACGATGCGGAACGGGGCTATCAGGCGCGCGCGGCCCTCGACACCATGAAGCAGCTGGCCAACTACCTGAGCGGGATCAGCGGCCGCCGCAAGGCGCTCGTGCTGTTCAGCGAAGGCGTGGACTACGACATCACCGACGTGATGAACAATCGCGACGCCACGGTGCTGATGGATGCGACCCGCGACCTGCTGTCCGCCGCCACTCGGGCGAACGTGGCGATCTACGGGGTCGATCCGCGAGGGCTGGGCGGGCTCGCGCAGGAGAGCATCGAGGTGGCCTCGCTGCCACAGGACAACACCGTTGGCATCGGCGCGGGGTCGTTCCAGAACGAACTTCGGCTCGGTCAGGACAGCCTGCGCGTGCTTGGCAGCGAGACCGGCGGCTTCGCCGTCGTCAACAGCAACGACTTCGAGACCGCGTTCCAGCGCATCGTCGACGACAACAGCTCGTACTACGTGCTCGGCTATTACGCGACCAACGAGAAGCGTGACGGACGTTTCCGCAAGATCGAGGTGAAGGTCCCCGGGCGTCCCGAGGCCCGCATCCGCGCCCGCAAGGGCTACATCGCCGCGCGGGGCAAGGCCGCGGAAGCCAAGCCCGTGGGGCCGAACGACGCCTCCACCGAGCTTCGCAACGCGATGTCGAGCCCGTTGCCGCTGTCCGAACTGCCGATGGCTGCCACGGCCGCGGTGTTCAAGGGCCCGCAGCCGAACGGCTCGGTCGTGCTGTCGACGCTGGTCGCCGGCGCGGCGCTGCCGTTGGTCGAGAAGGATGGCACCTTCCGCAACAACCTCGAACTGGCGTTCGTCGCCGTCGACCAGAAGGGCAAGTCGTTCTCGGGCGGGCGCAACACGCTGGACCTGAACATGAAGCCCGACACCGTCAAGCGCGTCCAGGCGCTGGGTTTCCGCGTGATCTCCACCATCGACCTGCCGCCGGGCCGCTACACCGTGCGCATCGGGGCGCGTGAGGGCAACACCAGGAAGGCCGGGTCGGTTTCCTACGACCTCGAAGTTCCTGACTTCACCAAGGAGAAACTGCTGATGAGCAGTCTCGCCCTGACGTCCGTCGCGAGTTCGGCGGCGCCCACGGCGCGAACCAAGGATCCGCTGCAGCAGTTGCTGCCCGGCCCCTTGTCCAGCTATCGCGAGTTCCCGCAGGGCGACGAACTCGCCATCTTCGCCGAGGTCTACGACAACAGCGGGACGCAGCCCCACAAGGTGGACATCTCGGCGTCGCTGAAGGCCGAGGGCGGCCAGTCGGTGTTCGACACGCGGGAAGAGCGCGACAGCAGCGAGCTGAAGGGTTCCTCGGGCGGCTATGGCTTCGCGGCGCGCATTCCCCTCCGCGACGTGGCGGCCGGGTCGTACGTGCTGCGCGTCGAGGCCAGGTCGCGGCTGGGCGATCAACCCACCACGGCGCGTGAGACGGTCATCCGGGTGGTGGCGCCCGGACCGCAGCCGTGAGCGAGTCGAGTACCGACGGGCATCGATACCCGCCTCGCCGCCATTCTCTGCTACAGCCTGTGGTGGGTCACGGGGCTGCTCTTCCTGATTCTGGAGCGGCGCGATCGGTCGGTCCGCTTCCACGCCGCCCAGTCGCTGGTCCTCTTCGGGGGGCTGTCGTTCGTCCTGCTCGGCGTCGGCGCGCTCAGCGCCGTGGCCCTTCTCCTGTCGAACCAGATGTACCAGATCGTCCAGGCCACGGGGAACGTGGTCTGGGTCGGTGCGGCCGTGCTGTGGCTGGTGCTGGTGCTGAAGGCGTGGCGGGGAGAAACGTGGCGAGTGCCGCTGTTCGCGACACTCGCCGACGGTATCGTGAAGACGATCTAGCATCGTGGGAGCCGGGGCCACGACCAGCTTCGGCACCACCTTGGGCTTCACCGTGCCGTTGGCGTGCGTGAACTGATACTGGTTGGTGTTCATCTTCGGGCTCTTGGGCGTCTTCAGCTCGACCCGGATGACCTCGTTCGGCATCATCGGCTTCGCGTGCCGATAGATCCCGCCGCCGACCGGGTTGCCGGCTTTGTCATACCAGTTCTCTTCGACCTTGAAGCCCGCGATCGGCGCGGGCGACACGTTCTTGACCAGGATGATGGTCAGCACCTCGGTGCCCGTCACCTTGGTATCGGGCTTGGTGATCTCGATGTTGGCTTCACCGCGCTGGGGTGAGATGAGCTTTCGTGGAGCGGCCGGGGCGGCGGGCGCCGGCGTTTGGGCCGCGATCGGCGCCAGTAGCACACCGACAGCCGCAAGAGTGGCCAACGCGCGCTGGCTCAGGCGATTCATGTGAAATCCTCCGGATGAACGTGACGTACCGTGCGACGGGCGAGATTATAGACTCTTACATCTCGCCATTCCAGTCCTCTGGCTCAGCCGCGATGGACCGGAACACTTCCAGGTGCCACTTTCCGCCTCCCCACGGCTCGATGACCTCGGTGGCGACCACATCAACGAGCAATTCCGCGAACGTCCGGCCCTCGGGGTCGCCCTCGAGGTGATAAGCCGGGTCGTCCCACGAAAAATTCGGGTAGAGCGTCATCGTCAGGAACAGGTCATAGCCGTCGTCGACGACGATGATCTGCCCGACCGGACGCTTCTGGGTGGAGTGGTAGACCAGATATTTCTCCGCGCTGTGGGCGCGGATATAGCGCTTCAGCACGAACTCGCGGGCGACGATCTCCTCGACCGCGATCTTCTTGTCCCAGCAGTCGCGGCAGTACCGCTCGTCACCGCGAGGCTCGGAAACTTCCTTGGCGCCGCACAGGGCGCACTTGGTCTTGCCCACTGACTTCCGTGACATCTGATCAATTCTACTTCGCCCGCTGGCTGATCAGCACCCCAGGATGGCTAGGTGCTGACCACGCTGCGGGCCGCCGGCCCGTACATCTCGGTGACGTACTGCTTCAGCATGCGTCGGGTTGAGAAGCGCGGGATGCTCGATCGCATGGCTTCGCGGACCACCTTCAACCACCGGGGCGGCACGCCGCCGATGGGACGGTCATAGAAGGCCGGCACGATCTCCTGCTCGAGGAGCGTATACAGCGATTCGGCGTCTGCCGCGTCCACCTGCGCCTGGTCGTCGGGGTTGGCCTGGCTCTCGATCAGCCAACCGTTGCGCCCGTTGTAGCCCTCGGCCCACCACCCATCGCCGATGCTCAGGTGGGGCACGCCGTTCATGGCCGCCTTCATGCCGCTGGTCCCGCTGGCTTCCAGGGGCTTGCGCGGGTTGTTCAGCCATACGTCGCAGCCATGGACCAGGTAGTGGGCGACGTGCATGTCGTAGTCATCGATGAAGGCGACGCGGCCGCCGAACATCGGATCGAGGCACCGTTTGAAGACCCGCTGGAGGTGGTGTTTGGCGGGCTCATCAGCTGGATGGGCCTTGCCCGCGAACACAATCTGCACCGGACGGTCGGCATTTGTCAGGATACGGGCGAGTCGCTCCACGTCGTGGAAGATCAGTTCCGGGCGCTTGTAGGCGGCGAACCGGCGCGCGTAGCCGATGGTCAGAGCGTTGGGATCCAGCATCGCGCCGCCGGCCACGATCCGGCCGGTCGTCACCAGCTCATCGGTCCAGCGAGTGCGCAGGCGCTCGCCGATGAAATCGAAGAGGTCCTGCCGCAGCGTCTTCCGGACACCCCAGAGGTCGGCATCGGGAATCTCGGACAGCCGATCCCACATGCTCTCGTCGTCGGTGCGGTCGCGCCAGCCGGCGCCGAGGTACTGGGTGAAGAGATTGGCCAGACGAAAGGCCATCCACGTGGGAACGTGGACGCCGTTGGTGATGAACCGGACGGGCAGTTGGTCCGCCGCGGTGTCGGGCCACATCGGGCGCCACATGGTCCGGGTCACTTCGCCGTGCAGGGCGCTGACGGCGTTGATGTGCTCTGCCGTCCGCATGGCCAGGGCGGTCATGTTGAAGAGCTCGCCCTGGCCGTTGTCGTACACGCCGAGGGCGAGGAACCGCTCACGGTGCTGGCCCATCTCGCCCCAGCAACCCGCCAGGTGCTTCTCGACGAGGTGAAAGGGGAACGCGTCGTGTCCGGCCGGCACCGGCGTATGGGTGGTGAAGACGGTCGACCGGCGCACCTCGCCGAGCGCCTCGTCGAACGACGAGCCGCGCTCGACGTGTTCGCGGATGCGCTGCAGGGCCACGAACGCCGCATGGCCTTCGTTCAGGTGCCAGACCGTCGGCGTCACCCCGAGCGCGCGCAGGGCGCGGACACCCGCCGATGCCGAGGATGACCTCCTGTTGGATGCGCGTCTCGCGATCACCGCCGTAGAGCCGTGCCGAGAGCTCGCGATCCCATGGCGCGTTTTCCGCCAGGTCGGTGTCGAGCAGGAACAACCGCGAGCGCCCGAGCCGCACGCGCCAGACCGCGGCGAGCACGGTGCGGTCGCCGAGGGGCACCGCGGTGACGCACGGACGGCCTTCGGGCGTCAGTGCCGCCTCGATCGGCGCGGACTTCCACGACAGCTGTTCGTAATGCTCTTCCTGCCACCCGTCGTTCGACATCCGCTGATGGAAGTAGCCCTGGGGGTACATGAAACCCACTCCCACAATCGGCACGCCCAGGTCGCTGGCTTCCTTGCAGTGGTCGCCGGCCAGCACGCCCAGGCCGCCGGCGTAGATCGGCAGTGACTGATGCAGGGCGAACTCGGCGGAGAAGTACGCAATCGCGCCGCCGTTGATGGCGGCGCCGTTCTCGTGCCACCAGGGATGCACCTGACGGCGTTCCTCATCTCGTCCGGCGAGCGCGTCGTCGTAGGCCTCGAGGAAGAGCGGATCCCCCTCGGCCTGGCGCAGCCGCTCGGCCGTGATCTGCTGCAGCATCTTTACCGGGTTGTGGGCCGTGTGCACGCCACAGGCGGTAGTCGAGGCGTCGAAAGACGTCGCGTGCACGGGCGTCCCAGCTCCACCAGAGATCCACGGAGAGCTCGTGCAGCCGGTGAATGCGGTTGGGGAGGGCAGCGGCGGCGTCGAATCGTTCTTCAGACATGGGTATGAAATGCGTGTCAGGAAACGTGGCAGCGATACGGCGGGCACGGCGCCGACCAGCTCTGCGAATCGGGAAAGGTCGATGTTACCTCCGGACACGACCGCGACCACCTTGCCGGAGCCCGCGCGCCCGCTGCGCGCGGCGGCGATGGCACAGCCCGCGGCTCCTTCGGCGATCACGTGGACGCGGTCGGCCGTGTAGCGCATCGCGGCGGCGACCTCGGCCAGCGACATCACGACCGAGTCGTCGACCAGCGTCCGGAGCAGCGGCCACATCGAGGGGAGGACCGACTTGCCGCCGGCGCCATCGACGAACGATGCCGTCCAGCCCTCGAAGTAGCTGGCCTCACCGCGCGCCCGCGAGGTGGCGAGCGGCGAGGCGGTCTCGGGTTCCGCGGCAATGACACGCACACCGGGCTTCAGCGCGCGCATCACGCTGCCGATGCCGGCGAGCAGGCCGCCGCCGCCGAGCGGGGCGACCACGGCGTCGACGTCCGGCAGGTCCTCGAGGATTTCCAGACCAGCCGTCGCGTTGCCGGCAATGAAGTCGTCATCGTCGAACGGATGCACGAAGTGCCCGCGCATCCGGTCGGAGTGGTGCGATTCGACGGTGCGCCAGGCCTCGTCGTAGGTCACGCGGACGATGGCGGCGCCGAGCGCGTCGATGGCCGCGATCTTGGTGGCGGGTGCGGTGTCCATCACCATCACCGAGCAGGGCACGCCGGCTCGGCGCGCCGCGAAGGCGACGCCCTGGGCCGCGTTGCCGGCGCTGACCGTCCAGACGCCGTCCTTCAGCGCCTCGGGAGGCAGAAGGCGGATGGCGTTCCAGGCGCCGCGCAGCTTGAAGGAGCCAATCGGCTGCAGCGATTCGAGCTTCAGGAACACTTGCGGCCCGTCGGGCGAGGCGAACGGCAGGTCCAGACGAATGAGAGGCGTGCGGACCGCCGCTTCGTACATGTGGTCCGCGGCGTCCCGGATGGCTTTCAGCGGGATGGTGCGCATTACAGAGCGAGGATCGTATCATGCGCTCTCTCCTGCCTGGAGCCGGCCAGGCGAGACCTTGGAGGGGGGCCCTGTGCGGACGGTGTGCATCATCGCGGTGTTGGCGAGCGTGGCCGTCGCGGCCCAGGACGGAAATCGCCCCCGGGCCCGCGACATCGGGGTGGCGCCGGGCGTGTTTCCGCCGGGGCCGCTCAACGCGATTACCGACATCGCCGGCGTCTCGGTCGGTCATGCGACGCTCGTCGAAGGCGACCGCATCCGGACGGGCGTCACTGTCATCCGTCCCCACCCAGGCAATGTGTTCCAGGAAAAGGTGCCGGCCGCGGTGTTCGTCGGCAACGCCTTCGGCAAGCTGGCGGGCTCCACGCAGGTGGATGAACTGGGAACGCTCGAGACGCCGATCGCCCTGACCAATACCCTTGGCGTGGGGGCGGCCGTGGAGGGCCTGGTGCAATGGACCCTCGCGCAACCGGGCAACGCCGACGTGCGGTCGGTGAACGCGCTGGTGGGCGAGACAAATGACAGTGGGCTGAACGACATTCGCGCGCTGGCGGTGAGACCGGCCCACGTGCTGGCGGCGCTGGCCGCGGCGCGCGGTGGCCCGGTGGAGGAGGGCAGCGTGGGCGCCGGGACAGGGACGCGCGCCTTCGCCTGGAAGGGCGGCATCGGGACGTCCTCGCGACGGCTCGCCGCGGCCTATGGCGGGTATACGGTCGGCGTGCTCGTCCAGTCGAATTACGGCGGAGTGCTCAGTATCGACGGCGCGCCGGTCGGCAAGCTCCTGGGACGCTACGCGTACCAGCCGGCGAACCGTGGAGCAAGCGCCCGCGGCGGCGAGAACGGCGAGCGCGGCGATGGCTCGTGCATGATCGTGGTCGCCACCGACGCGCCGCTCGACGCCCGCGATCTGAAGCGGCTGGCGGCCCGCGCCGTGTTCGGGCTGGCGCGGACAGGATCGTCTTACAGCAACGGCAGCGGCGACTTCGCCATTGCGTTCTCGACCGAGCCATCGCTGCGCGTCCGCTTCGGCGACGAACGCGCGGCGGCTCGCACCGTGCTGCCCACCGACGGCGTCTCGCCGCTCTTCCAGGCCGCCCTCGAGGCGACCGAGGAGGCCGTCTACAATTCGCTGCTTCGCGCCACGACGGTCACGAGCGCCATCGGCACCGCGGAGGCGCTGCCGGTGGACCGGGTCCGCGAGCTGCTCAGCCGCTACCGGGCGCCCTGAATCCGAGGCGCCGCGCTTGACGAACGGCGCGCAGGGGCGTAAGCTCAACGCTCCCGTGTACATCGCCTCCGCTCGCCAGATCGCGCTCAACGGCCACGTCGGACGAGGTGTATTTTCGTTTGGGATCCTTGGGGGACTGGCCCTTATTGTGGGCCTCTTCGGCCCCCTTCCCACGACCCGCGGGTAGCACAGCCAGCACGCACAGCGATTTGCCGAAGGCCACTACCCGAATCAGGGCAGTGGCCTTTTTGCCGTTTGCGACCGATACGAGGGGAGACGCACCATGAATGGCAGCCAGTCCGGAGGAACCCGGGTGACGGTGACAGGACGCGCGGAACACGCGCACGACCAGGCGGCCCTGGCCTCGCTCTGCGCGGCTGTCGAGCGCGCGGTGCAGGCGCACCGGCCCGCCGGCTTCAAGGTCAGGGAAGTGGTGGTGACGCTCGAGGAAGGCACCACGCTGACCAGCACCGTCGAGACAGCACCGGTCTTCGTGGACGTGTACGACTCCGGCTACGGACACGGCATCTGAGGGCTCGGGGGCCGGGCGCCCGCCCGAAACCCCCGACGGTCCGCCCGCCTCAGCGCGCCGCGGCGACCGGCTGCTCGTCCGGCAACCGGACGGGTTCCAGGAAGGGCATCGCGGCCCTCAATCTGGCGCCCACCTGCTCGATCAAGTGATCGTGGCCGCGTTCCCGCTCGGCCTTGAACCACGTCAATCCCTGTTCGTGCTCGCGCTTCCAGCGCTCGGCGTAGGCGCCCGACTGGATCTCGGCCAGGATCTGCTTCATCGCCTGGCGGGTCTCGTCGGTGACGATTCGCGGGCCCGCGGTGTAGTCGCCATGTTCCGCCGTGTCGCTCACCGAGTAGCGCATGTAGCTCAGGCCGCCGCGATACATCAGGTCGACGATCAGTTTCAGTTCGTGCAGGCACTCGAAATACGCCACTTCGGGTTTGTAGCCGGCGTCCACGAGCGTTTCGAAGCCGGCCGTGACCAGGGCGCTGACGCCGCCGCACAGCACCGCCTGTTCGCCGAACAGGTCGGTTTCGGTTTCCTCGGCGAAGGTGGTTTCGATCACGCCCGCACGCGTGCAGCCCAGCCCCTTGGCGTAGGATAGCGCCAGGGCCCGCGCGGTGCCCGACGGATCGGCGTGCACCGCCACGAGCGCCGGCGTGCCGGCGTTCTCGAGGAACACCTCGCGGACCCGGTGCCCGGGCGCCTTGGGCGCCACCATCGCCACATCCACGCCCGGAGGCGGGGTGATCCAGCCGTAACGGATGGCAAAACCGTGAGCGAAGAGCAGCAGGTGACCCTCGCGGAGACGCGGTGCGATCTGGTCGCGGAACAGCGCGGGCTGCTCGAGATCGGGGGCCAGGATCATCACCACGTCGGCCCATTCGGTGGCGTCCGCCGGCGTCATCGGCGCAAACCCATCACGCTCGGCGGCGGCCCACGAGCGGCCTCCAGGGCGCAGACCGACACGCACGTCGACGCCGCTGTCGCGCAGGTTCAACGCATGGGCGTGGCCCTGCGATCCGTATCCAATCACCGCCACGTGCCGGTCGCGAATCAGGCCGAGGTCGGCGTCAGCGTCGTGAATCATCATCAGTCTCTCCACTCCTCAACGGCCAGCACCCCGACCTGACGCCCCAGCAGGGCGACGATGCGATCGGCGGTGCGGTCCGTGCTCTCGAACATGATCGTGGCCTGTGCCGTGGACCCATCCGGCGCGGCGACCGCGGTGAACGCGTCGGCGCGCACCCGCTGACGGCGCAGCACCGAGGCGACGCGGTCCAGCGCATCGATGGCGTGCGCGTAGCGGACCACGACCGTGCGTGAACGCAGCAGTTCTTCCATCACAGCAGGTCCGCTCCTGTCTCAACGAGCGCCGATCGCGGCGCGTGAATCATCTGATCGAGCGCCGCACCGGGCGCGACCATCGGGTAAACCGTGTCTTCCTGCTGCACGCGGAAATCGATCAGCACCGGGCCTTCCGCGAGCCGCGCCTGCTGAATCGCGTCGAGAGCCTCGGCCCGGGTCGACGCCGACAGCCCCGTCACCCCGTGCGCGTCGGCGATCTTCACGAAGTCCGGCGAGCGCAGCGGCGTCGAGCTGTAGCGACGGTCGTGGAAGAACTGCTGCCACTGCCGCACCATGCCGAGGAAGCCGTTGTTGATGATCGCGATGTTGACCTTCACACCCTCCTGCATCAGCGTCGTCAGTTCCGCCTGGGTCATCTGGAAGCCGCCGTCACCGACGATGGCCCACACCTCGCGGTCCGGCCGGGCGAGCTTGGCGCCGATCGCCGCCGGCAGGGCGAAGCCCATGGTCCCCAGCCCACCCGAGGTGACCCAGGTGTTCGGCTCGGAGACTCGGTAGTACTGCGCCGCCCACATCTGGTGCTGGCCGACGTCGGTGACGACGATGGCCTGGCCCTCGGTGGCCCGCCAGATGTCGTGAATCACCTGCGCCGCCTGCAGCGGGCCCGGGTCGTCGATGCCGGCGAGATCGCGCACGGTCGGTCCGCCCGCGAACGAACGGATGCGGGCGAGCCAGGCGTCGTGGCGGGCCGGCTGCACCTGGGGCAGCCAGGCGCGCAGCACCGTGCGGAGGTCGCCCGCGATGGCGACATCGGCGCGCACGTTCTTGTGCAGTTCGGACGGGTCGATGTCGATGTGGATCTTCTTCGCCCGCGGCGCATACAGCGCCAGCTGTCCGGTCACCCGGTCGTCGAACCGCATGCCCAGGGCGATCAGCAGGTCGGCATCCTGGATGGCTTCGTTCACCCAGGGCTCGCCGTGCATCCCCATCATGCCGAGATTGAGCGGGTGAGCGGCGGGCAGGGCGCCGATGCCGAGCAGCGTGACCGCCACCGGCAGGTGCGCCAGCTCCGCGAGCTGCAGGAGTTCGTCCATCGCCCCGCTCTTCAGCAGCCCATGTCCCGCGAGAATCACGGGGCGCTCGGCCCGGGCGATCAGCGCCGTGGCGTGTTCGAGAGCGGTGCCGGAGAACGCCTCGGTGCGTGCGAACCCGGGCCCGACCGGCACGGCGCTCGCTGACCACTCGGCCAGTTCCTGCTGCGCGTTCTTGGTGATGTCCACCAGCACCGGTCCCATCCGGCCCGAGGTGGCGACACGGAAGGCGTCGTGGAGCACCGGCGCGATGTCGGCCGCCCGCTGCACCAGGTAGTTGTGCTTCGTGATCGGCAGCGTGATGCCGGTGATGTCGGTTTCCTGGAACGCGTCCGACCCGAGCAGCGCCGCCGGCACCTGTCCGGTGATGCACACCATTGGCGTGGAGTCCATCATCGCGGTGGCAATGCCGGTGACCAGGTTGGTGGCGCCCGGTCCAGAGGTGGCGAGGGCCACGCCGACGCGGCCGCTCACCCGCGCGTAGCCGTCCGCCATGTGCGTGGCGCTCTGTTCGTGGCGCACCAGCACGTGACGAATCGGATGATCGAGCAGACGGTCGTAGGCCGGCAGAATCGCGCCGCCCGGGTAACCGAAGACGGTATCGACGCCATGCTCGCGCAGGCAGGACCAGAGGATGTCAGCGCCGCTCAGTTTCATTGTGGCTAGACCGCGTGATACGAGTGACGGTGATCGTGCAGTTCGACGAGGGCGTGCTCGATCGCGTCGCCCATCTCGCGCGTGCTGAGCGTGGCATCGCCCGGCCCCGCGAGGTCGCGCGTGCGGGCCCCGGAGGCGAGCGCGACCTCGATGGCGTGGTCGATCAGATCGGCCTCGTGGGTGAGCCGCGCCGACAGGCGCAGCAGCATCGCGGCGCTGGCAATGGCGCCGATCGGATTGGCCAGCCCCTGGCCCGCGATATCGGGGGCCGAGCCGTGCACCGGCTCGTAGAGGTCGACGCGCCCGCCAATCGTCGCCGAGGGCAGCACGCCCAGTGACCCGGAGATCGACGCCGCCTGATCGCTCAGGATGTCGCCGAACAGGTTGTCCGCGAGAATCACGTCGAAGCTGGCCGGGTTCGTCGCCAGGCGCATGGCGCAGGTGTCGATGTAGACGTGCTCGAGCGCGATATCCGGGTAGTCGCGCGCCACTTCCGTGACCGTCGTCCGCCACAGCCGCGAGGTCTCGAGGACGTTGGCCTTGTCGATGGAGGCGACCCGGCGACGGCGGCCTCCGGCCATCTCGAACGCCACCCGCGCCACCCGCTCGACTTCCGCCTTCGAGTAGATCAGCGTGTTGAACGCGACGTCCGGCGAGGCGTAGCCGCGCGGCTCGCCGAAGTAGATGCCCCCAAGCAGCTCCCGGACGATGAGGATGTCGGCGCCCTGCAGCCGCTCGGCCCTGAACGGCGTGCGGTCCACCAGCGCGGGATGGCAGATGGCGGGACGCAGGTTGGCGAAGCCGCCCAGTGCCTGGCGCAGCGCGAGCAGACCGGCCTCGGGCCGCTCCGAGGGCTGGCGGCTGTCGTAGCGAGGATGGCCCACCGCGCCCAGCAGCACGGCATCCGCGGCCAGGCAGGCCTTCAGCGTCTCGTCCGGCAGGCTCTGGTTGAAGCGCTCGAGCCCTTCGCCGCCGATGGCATGGGTGCTCATGTGGAACGCGTGGCCGTAGAGCTCGCCCACTCGCTTCAGTACCCGGACGGCTTCGGCCGTCACCTCGGGCCCGATCCCGTCACCCGGCAGCAGCGCGATGTCTCAGCGCCATGACGCCCTCTGTGCCTGGGGCATGGCCGCCAGCCGGGCCGGGCCGCCGGCCGCGGTGGCCAGAGGCACGGCTTCCTCGCGGACAATCGCGGCCAGCTGGTCGTCACTGACGCTCTTGCTGCGGTCGGCGAGGGCCGTGACACGCAGGTAGACCCGCTCCAGTTCCGTCTCGCCCAGGCGGTGGCCAATGGCCCGGCAGCGGGCATCGAGACCGCGCATGCCAGAGTGCTTGCCGAGCACCAGGCGCGTGCCCGCCGCGCCCACCGATTCGGGGCGCATGATCTCGTAGGTGAGGTGGTTCTTCAGCATGCCGTCCTGATGGATACCGGCCTCGTGCGCGAAGGCGTTCGCGCCGACCACCGACTTGTTGGGGGCGACACCAATGCCCACCGTCGCGCTCAGCGCCTGGCTGGTCGGCACCAGCCGCGTGGTCACGATGCCGGTCTCGTAGGGCAGCGCCTCGCGGCGGACGTGCAGCATCATCACGATTTCTTCGAGCGCCGCATTGCCGGCGCGTTCGCCGATGCCGTTGATGGTGCACTCCACCTGGCGCGCGCCGGCCTGGATGGCGGCGATCGAGTTGGCCACCGCCATGCCCAGGTCGTTGTGGCAGTGGGCCGACAGCGTGACGTGGTCGCCGATCCGCGCGCGCACGGCGGTGAACATCCGGGTGATGTCGGCGGGCAGCGCATAGCCGACCGTGTCCGGCAGGTTGATGGTGGTGGCGCCCGCCTCGACGGCCGCGGCGGCGACGTCGCAGAGGAACGCCAGATCGCTGCGGGTGGCGTCCTCGGCCGAGAACTCGACATCAGCGGTCAGCGAGCGCGCGTGGCTGACGGCCTCGCGGGTCCGGGCGAGACAGGTGGCGCGGTCGATGCGCAGCTTGTGTTCGAGGTGCAGATCGGAAGTCGCCAGGAACACGTGGAGGCGTGGCCGGCGCGCGCCAGACAGTGCCGCCCAGGCCCGGTCGATGTCCGCGGTCACCGCGCGGGCGAGGCCTGCCACGATTGGGGTCCGCACCGCCGCCGCGACGGCCCGCACCGCCTCGAAATCGCCGTCCGACGAGATGGGGAAGCCCGCTTCGATGATGTCCACGCCGAGCTGCTCCAGGTCTTCGGCCATGCGGACCTTCTCGGCCGGCGTCATGCTGAATCCCGGTGCCTGCTCCCCGTCGCGCAGGGTCGTGTCGAAAATGCGTACTCGCCCTCGATCCGTCATTGTGTGCAACTCCGGAGTCGAGTCTGGGGTGGGCCCACGAATAAGTCAAAGTAATAATCCCTATGGAAACATATGCCGTTGCTTATAGTGTGTGGTCATGGAACTGGCGCAACTCGAAGCCTTCATGGCCGTGATTCGTGAGGGCAGCTTCTCGGCGGCGGCCAAGGCGCTCTACCGCACCCAGCCGGCGATCAGTCAGACCATCAAGAAACTCGAAGACGAAGTGGGGCGGCCGCTGTTCGATCGGGCCAGCCGCCGCGGCCTGCTCACCGACGCGGGCCGCGTGCTGGCCGTGCACGCCGAGCGACTGCTCAATTTCCGGCAGCAGGCGCTCTCGGCGCTCGATGATGTGCGGCAGCTTCGTACGGGCCGGTTGACGCTGGCCGCCAACGAGCTGACGTGCCTCTATCTGCTGCCGCTGCTGCACGAATTCCGGCGCCTCTACCCGAGCGTGCACGTCACCGTGCAGCGCGCGCTCGCCAGCCGCATCCCGGGACAGGTCCTCGACTACGGCGCGGACATCGGCATCGTCACGTTTCGGCCCGACCTCGAACTGCTGACGTCGATCGTCGTGTATCGGGACGAACTGGCGTTCGTCGTGCCGCCGGGACATCAGTATGCGAAGCGGGCCAGGGTGGGCATCGAGGAGCTGGGAGGGGAGTCGTTCGTGGCGCACCACGTGGCGTCGCCGTACCGGAACCGGGTGATCGAGACGTTCCAGGACAAGCGGGTTCAGCTGCAGATGCCGGTGGAACTGCCGACCATCGACGCGATCAAGAAATTCGTGGCGATGGGCAACGGCGTCGCGCTGCTGCCCGCGATTGCGGTCGAGGGCGAGATCGCCCGCAAGGAACTGGTCCGGGTGAAGGTGCCCGACCTGGCGTTCGAGCGCAAGCTGCGGCTCGTGTATCGCCGCGAGGCCACCCTGTCGCACGCCGCCCAGGCGTTTCTCGCGGTGATCGAGGCGCAGACCGCGGTACGCAAAGGAAGGTTTGCCTTCACCACCGAGCGATAGGTATACTTACGCTTTCCTGCCCACGGGCGAAGGCCCGGAAGGGCCGCTCTCGAGCGGCCAAGCTTGCGGAAGTGGCGGAATTGGCAGACGCGCTAGCCTCAGGAGCTAGTCCTGGCAACAGGGTGGAGGTTCGAGTCCTCTCTTCCGCACCAAATACGACAGCCATGAGACCAACCATTGCGTTCGTCCTGGTCGCCGCCGTCCTGGCGGTGACCGTGTCGGCCCGGGTGAAAGTCACCACGGGATTCGATCCCGCCACGGACTTCTCGCAGCTGAAGGTCTTCGCCTGGCCGGACGATGCCCCCGGGCAGATGAAGATGGCCCTCACCAAGGATGACGACCCGGAGGCGCTGCGCGCGCGCTTCGAGCCGGTGATCATCAGCGCCGTCGAACAGGAGCTCACCAAGAAGGGCTTCCGCAAGGCGGCCGCTGGCGAGAAGCCCGATTTCCTGGTCGCCTACTTCGGCCTGGTCAGCGTGAGCACCTCGGGACAGACGCTCGGGCAGTTCCTGCCGGGTAGCGTCGCCTGGGGCTTGCCGCCATTTGACCAGGTTGCGACCTCGCTGAAGATCTACGAGAAGGGCTCGCTGGTGCTCGACGTCATGACCCCGGCGAAACAGCCGATGTGGCGCGGCGTCGCGCAGGCCGAGGTCCATCGGGATCAGCCGGCCGAGAAGCGCAACAAGCGCCTCCAGGAAGTCATCGCCGACATCGTCGAGAAGTTCCCGCCCAAGAAGAAGTCGTAGCGGCGCCTTCGCTATACTGCGCGCATCATGCTGTCCGACTTCAGGTTGGCATGGCGGGCGCTGGTGGCCCGGCCCGCGCTGGCCGCGACCGCACTCGCCACATTCGTCGTCGGCATCGGCGCCACCACCGCGATGTATTCGGTGGTCGATGGCGTGCTGCTGCGCCCCCTCCCGTTCGACCAACCCGACCGCATCGTCCGGATTTTCGAGGAGCATCCCGGCTCCGGCAGCACCGAACGCCGCCGGTGGATGAGCAGCGCCACGCTGGACGCCTGGGTGCCGCGCACGCCCGCAGTGGCGGCGATTGCCCGCTACAGCGCCGGCACGGACACCGTCGGGCGCGAGCGTCCCGAACGGCTTGCGTCCGGCGCCATCACGGCGTCGCTGTTCGACGTGCTCGGCGTGCGGCCGCTCCTGGGGCGGCCCTTCGCAGCGGGGGACGAGCAGGACGGCGCGCCTCGCGTGGTGATCCTCAGCCAGGGGGTGTGGCAGTCCCGATTCGGTGGTGATCCCGCCGCGGTGGGGCAGACGCTCGTCGTCAACGGCGAGCCGCACGAGATCGTGGGTGTCATGCCCGAGACGTTTGCGTTCCCGACCCGCGAACAGCTGTTCTGGCGGCCGAACGTCACTCGGCCGCTGGCCAGGGACGGACGGCAGTTCCGCGTCGAGTACGCCATCGCCAGGCTTGCGGATGGCGTGACCCCGGAACAGGCCGCGCAGGAAGGCACCGTCATCGCGCGCGGGCAGACGCGGCCGATGGCTGCGGACCTCTTGTTCGGCAAGGGCGGACCGGTGCAGGTGCACGCGGTCCCACTCGCGGACGAGATGACCGCCTCGGTCCGTCCGGCGCTGCTGGTGGCGTCGGCGGGCGTGGCGATGGTGCTGCTGCTGGCCTGTGCGAACGTCGCCAATCTCTTCCTGTCGCGCGGCGTGTCGCGTCGGCGAGAACTCGCGGTGCGGGCGGCCCTGGGTGCCAGCCGCGGCCGCCTGATGCGTCAGGCGATGGCGGAGGGGCTGCTCCTCTCGGTGACGGGCGGGGGGCTTGGCGTGGTCCTCGCGTGGGGCCTGCTGCGCCTGTTCCCAGCGGTGGCGCCTCCCGGCTTTCCACGCCTCGACGAGGTGCAGTTGCACTGGCGTGTGCTCCTAGCCTCGCTGGCCCTGTCGCTGGCTGCCGGAGCGCTCGCCGCCTTCGCGCCGGCCTGGCGCGCCTCACGCGCCACCGCCACCTCGCTGCACGATGGGGACCGCCGCTCGACCGGCGCTGCCACCGGGCGGATGCGTGGTGCGCTGCTGATGGCGGAGGCCGCGCTGGCCGTGATGCTGCTCGTCGGTGCGGCGCTGCTCGGACGAAGCCTGATGCGGTTGATTCAGGTGGATGGCGGCTTCGAGCCGGCGGGCGTGTTGACGGCGGAGCTGGTGTTTCCCGCTGGCGCCAATACCGCCGCCGACGTGATGCCACGCGTCGACGCGGTTCTCGAGGCGGTGCGGGCGCTGCCGGGCGTGGTGGCGGCGGGCAGTGGCAACATGGGGCCGCTGTCCCCGACCAGTGCGCTGCAGGCATTCACGTTGCCGGACGTCGGTGCCGATGGCCAGCCGGTGACAGCCCGGGTCCTGTCGTGGGGCGTGACCCCAGGCTACATGGAAGCGATTGGCCTGAGACTGAGGGCGGGCCGTTTCCTCCAGCCTTCGGATGTGGGCGCCGCGACGCAGGCCTTCCTCGTCAACGAGGAGTTCGTGCGGCAGTACCTGGACCGACGGCAAGCCCGTGGTCGGCCGTCAGTACCCCGGGTTACTGCATTCGAAGGGCTCGCTGGCGGAGGCCGTCGGCGTCGTCGGAAACGTGTTGAAGGACGGGCTCGATCGGGCCCCGCAACCCGAGATCTTCGTGCCCGTCGGGACCGCCGAGCGGACCTTGTCGTCGCAGGTAGTGCTGGCGGTGCGCACCGACGGCTCGCCGGACGCTCTGGCACCTGCCATGCGTCAGATTGTCGCCCAGGTGGACGATCGCATCGCGCTCGACAAGGTGTCCACGCTGTCGTCGAAGCTGGCGGCGTCGGTTGCCACTCCTCGCTTTGCCGCGGCGCTGATGGGAGGCTTTGCCGGTCTCGCCGTGCTGCTCGCGGCCATCGGCCTGTACGGCGTCCTCTCCTACACCGTGTCGGCGCGGCGCCGGGAGATGGGCGTGCGCGCCGCGCTCGGCGCCAGCCGCGGACGCCTTGTCTCCATGGTGATGGGGGAAGGACTGCGGGTGGTGCTGCTCGGCCTGGTGCTCGGCTTGATGGGAGCGGCGGCGCTGTCGCGCTTCATGGAAGCGGCGCTGTTCGGCGTCACTCCGCTCGATGCCTGGGCCTACCTCGCGGCGCCCCTCGTCCTGATGGCAGTGGCGGTGGTGGCGTGCCTCGTGCCCGCCAGCCGCGCCTCGCGCGTGGACCCGGCCGAAACACTACGCTGTGAGTGACAGACAGGGAGCCACGTGCCATCATCACGAGTGATCGTCGGCGTTGCCGGCGGATCCGGATCAGGCAAGACCACCGTCGTCCGGCGCATCGTCGACAGCCTCGGTCCCGAGGACGTCACGGTGCTCGATCACGATCGCTATTATCGCGATCGCAACGACCTGCGGCTGGAAGAGCGCGCGGCGCTCAACTACGACCACCCGGACGCGCTCGAAACCAACCTGATGGTGGAGCACGTGCGCGCCTTGAAGGCGGGTGAGGCCGTGCAGGTGCCGCGCTACGATTTCACGCGCCACGCGCGGCTGGCCGAGACCGACTTGTTCGCGCCGCGCCGGGCCATCATCGTCGAAGGGATTCTGGTCTTCACGGATCCGGCGTTACGGCAGCTGATGGACATCAAGGTGTTCGTCGACACCGACTCGGACACGCGCTTCATCCGCCGGCTGGTGCGCGACGTCGCCGATCGCGGCCGCACGATGGACTCGGTCATCGAGCAGTATCAGGGGACGGTGAAGCCGATGCACCTGGAGTTCGTCGAGCCCAGCAAGCGGTATGCAGACGTGATCATCCCGCTCGGCGGGCACAATGCGGTTGCCGTGGACCTGCTGCTCACGTTGCTGCGATCGGTCGTGGGCTCCACGGCCGCCCGCTGAGCCCGGCGACCGCTGCTACCAGGGGCCGCGGCCGTTGCCGGACGCGGCGTTCCGATTGCGGCTCAGCAGATAGGCGCCGAGCGCCGCCAGACCGCCGGCGACCACCACCGCGCGGATCACCCGCATCAGGCTGACGACCCAGGCGATGCCGATTCCGAGCGCCGCCCACTGCACCCACCAGTGACCGGGCGAGGTCATCAGGTTGATGACCACGAGGAAGAGCAGGATCAGCGGTCCCTTGAACAGAAAGCTGATGGATCTCACATAGAGAACATACGCAGAAGGCTTGACGAAGTTCAGCTACACTCCGGCCCATGCGGTGTCACCGTCTGATTGTCCGAATGGCCGCCGTCGGCGTGCTCGCCGCGGCTGGGTCGGCCGCCACCGGCCCCATGGCAATGGTCGAGGCGCAAGGCCCGTCGCCCACCGATCCCAACGTCTTCTCCGAACTGCGCTGGCGCAACATCGGGCCCCACCGCGCCAGCCGGACCAAGGCGCTCGACGGCGTGCCCGGCCAGCCGCACACGTTCTACATCGGCGTGGTGAACGGCGGCGTGTGGAAGACCACCGACGCCGGCCGGACCTGGCTGCCCATCTTCGACGACCAGCCCACCGGCTCGATTGGCGCTCTGGCCGTGGCGCCCTCCAACCCCAACGTGATCTACGTCGGAACGGGTGAGGCGCAACAGCGCCCCGACCTGGCGACGGGTGACGGGATGTACAAGTCCACGGACGCCGGCAAGACCTGGACGCACCTCGGCCTTCGCGACACGCAGCAGATTGCGCAGGTCGTGGTCGATCCGAAGAACGCGGATCGCCTGTTCGTGGCGGCGCTCGGGCCACCCCTACGGCCCCAACACCGAGCGCGGCATCTTCCGGTCGCTGAATGGCGGACAGACGTTCGAGCGCGTGCTCTATCGCGACGAGAACACCGGCGGCGTCGACGTCGTGATCGATCCGGTGACCCCATCCACGGTCTACGCCTCGCTGTGGCAGGCCCGTCAGGGGCCCTGGGAGAACGGCGATTTTCGAGGGCCGGGCAGCGGCCTCTTCAAGTCCACGGACGGCGGCACCACCTGGCGGCCCCTCTCCGAAGGCCTGCCGACGTGGGACGGCGATCGGCTTGGACGCATCGGGATCGGCATCGCGCCGAGCCAGCCTTCGCGCCTGTTTCTCGTGGTCGAGGCCCGAACGACCAGCGGCATCTATCGCTCGGACAACGCCGGGGAGAGCTGGACCCGGGTGAACTCGGATGAACGTGTGGTCGCCCGGCCGAGCGACGCCTCCGACATCCGCGTCCATCCGACGAACCCCGACATTGTCTTCGTGCCGACGATCGTGACGTGGAAGTCCACGGACGGCGGCCGCACGTTCACCGCCATTCGCGGTGCGCCCGGCGGCGACGACTATCAGCGCGCCTGGATCAATCCGACGAACCCAGACATCATCGCCTTGACCTCGGACCAGGGCGCTGTCATCTCGCTGAACAACGGCGAGACGTGGAGCAGCTGGTACAACCAGCCGACCGCGGCGTTCTACCACGTCACCACCGACAACGCATTTCCGTACCGGGTCTGCAGCGGACAGCAGGAGAGCGGCTCGGTCTGCATCTCGAGCCGCGGCGATCACGGGCAGATCACCTTCCGTGAGTGGTCGCCGGTCGGCGTGGAAGAGTACGGCTACGTCGCGCCGGACCCGCTCGACCCCGACATCGTCTACGGCGGCAAGGTGTCGCGCTGGGATCGGCGCACGGGACAGACGCAGAATGTGGGCCCGAAGCCGCTGCGCGATGCAGCCTACCGGGTGGTCCGCACCATGCCGGTGCTGTTCTCGCCGGTGAATCCCCGCAAGCTGTTCTTCTCGTCGAACGTGCTGTGGCAGACCACCACCGGCGGGCAGTCGTGGGAGCAGATCAGCCCGGACCTGACACGTCCCAGCTGGGAGGTGCCGCCCAATGTCGGCATCTACTCGACCCGGCCGGAAGCCCGCCCCACGCAGCGCGGCGTCATCTACACCATCGCTCCTTCGCACGTCGACGAGCAGACGATCTGGGTGGGCACCGATGACGGGCTCATTCACGTGACCAAGGACGGCGGCAAGGCGTGGAGCAACGTGACGCCGCTGGAACTGAAGCCGTGGATGAAAGTCTCGCTGATGGACGCGTCTCACTTCGATGCCAACACCGCCTACGCGGCGGTCAACACCCTGCGGCTGGACGACCTGCGGCCGCACATCTATCGCACCCGCGATGGCGGCAAGAGCTGGACGGCGATCACCGCCGGGTTGCCGGATGGCGGCGTCATCAATGTCGTGCGCGAGGATCCCAAGCGGCGCGGCCTGCTCTTCGCCGGTTCCGAGCAGGCGGTCTACGTCTCGTTCGACGACGGCGCGCGCTGGCAGTCGCTGCGGGTGAACATGCCGGCGACGTCGATCCGCGATCTGGTCATCAAGGGCGACGACCTGGTGGTCGGGACGCACGGGCGCAGCTTCTGGATCCTGGACGACATCACGCCGCTGCGGCAGTGGCCCGAGGCGCCGCTGTCCGCGGGCGCGCATCTGTTCGCGCCACAGGAGGCGATCCGCGTGCGCTGGAACATGAACAGCGACACGCCGCTGCCCCCCGACGAACCGGCGGGGCAGAACCCGCCCGATGGCGCGGTCATCAACTACTGGCTGCCTGCCGGCGCCAGCGGCGCGGTCACACTCGACATCCTGGATGCGTCTGGTGCCGCGGTACGCTCCTATTCGAGCGAGCAGCCGGCGGAGGCGCCGATCGAGGGGCGCAACACGCCCGACTACTGGCTTCGGCCCCACCGGCCGCTCCTGAAGACGGCTGGCCTTCACCGCTTCGTGTGGGATCTCCATCACGAGCGCCCGGCTGTCGCCGCGTTCTCGTATCCCATCTCCGCCATCCTGGGGAACACGCCCCGCACGCCGCTCGGATCCTGGGCGCTGCCCGGGACCTACACCGTGCGGCTCACCGCCGGCGCCCAGACCCGCACCGCGCCGCTCGTGGTCCGGATGGATCCGAGGGTGAAGACCCCCGACGCAGGTCTGCGGCAGCAGTACACGCTGTCGCGTGGGCTCGACGGCGCCATCCGGCGCGCCGCCTCGGCGCTGCAGCAGTCACGGGCGCAGGGTGACGCGGGTCAGACGCGCACGCAGGACCTGCAACGGCAGATGGGCGGGCTCGTTCAGCTGTTCGGGTTGATCGAGGGCGCCGATGTGACGCCGACAACACAGGCGATCGCCGCCGTCCAGGAGTTGATCGCGGCGCTCGATCGCACCCTGGCCCAGAAGTAGGGCCAATCAGCACACGAGGCCAGCGATGGCGATTCTTCCCTTATTGTTGGTGGCCGCGATGCAGGCGGCGGCGCCCGCGGCAGCGCCCGACGTGGACGCGGTGTTTACGCAGTGGACCGTCGCCACGCCAGGATGCGCGGTCGGTGTGGATCTCGAGGGGCGCAGCGCCCTCGAGAAGGGGTTCGGCATGGCCGATCTCGAACGCGGCGTGCCCAACAAGGCGGATACGATCTTCGAGGCCGGCTCGGTGTCGAAGCAGTTCACGGCCGCCGCGGTCCTCCTGCTGGCGCGCGATGGCCTGCTGTCGCTCGACGAACCGATCCGGAAGTACATCCCCGAGCTGCCCGACTACGGCACCCCAGTCACCATCCGTCATCTGCTGACCCACACGAGCGGATTGCGCGACTGGGGCAGCGTCGCCGGGATCGCCGGCTGGCCGCGCACCACGCGGGTCTATACCCACGCGCACGTGCTCGACATTCTGTCAAGGCAGCACTCGCTGAACTTCACGCCCGGAAGCCGCTGGTCGTACAGCAACACGGGCTTCAACCTCGCCGCCATCCTCGTCGCCCGCGTCAGCGGCATGTCGTTCTCCGAGTTCACGCGGCAGCGCCTGTTCAATCCCCTCGGCATGACCAGCACCTCCTGGCGCGACGATCACACGCGCGTCGTCCCGCGCCGCGCGCTGGCCTATGAGCGCCTGGATGACGGCTACCATCTCGACCTGCCGTTCGAGAACGTCTACGGCAACGGTGGCCTGCTGACCACCGTTGGCGATCTGCTCAAGTGGACCCGGAACTTCCAGTCACCGGTGGTGGGTGACGCCGCATTCGTGCGGGAGCAGACCACGCCGGGACGCTTCAGCGACGGGCGCGTGCACGACTACGGAATGGGAGTCTGGGTGGACGCCTACCGCGGCCTGCGGCAAGTGCGGCACAGTGGATCCACGGCCGGATATCGCGCCTTTCTGACGACGTTCCCGGAGGCTCGGGCGGCGGTGGCGGTGCTCTGCAACGCCGCCGATGCCAGCGCCGAGACGCTGGCCTACAAGGTCGTCGATACCGTCCTCGCCGCGTCGCTGGGGCCGCGCACGACCATCAAGGGGACGCACACGCTGACCGACGCCGAAGCGGCGGGCATCGCCGGGCTGTATCGCAACGCCGCCACCAGCGTGCCGACGCGCGTCGTTCGCGACGGCGCCGGGGTCAAGGTTGAGCGCGGCGCGGTCCTGACCGCGGAATCGGGCACCAGCCTGTTGACGCCCTCGGGACAGCGATGGGTGTTCGGCGCCGATGGACACGTGACCCTGACCGACGCGTTCGGGCGGGTCGATCGCCTCGTGAAGGCGAATCCCTGGTCGCCGTCGGCCGATGAACTCCGTCGCTACAGCGGCGTCTACGCCAGCGTCGAGGCCGAGACCACCGTGACTGCCAGCGTGGTGGACGACACCCTGGTCCTGTCGCAGCGGCCCGACCGCGCGATTCGCCTGACGCCCGTGTACGCCGGCGTCTTCAGCAGTTCGATGGGCACCGTGGTGTTCCATCACGACAGCGGCGGTGCGCCGACGGCGCTGAGCCTCTCGCAGGATCGAGTGTGGGATCTCCGCTTCGAGCGGCAGCGGCCGTAGCAAAAAAAGAAGGCCGGGTTGGATGGCCCGGCCTTCAAGCGGCGCGTCAGAGGAATGGAGATCGTCTATTTGCCCCTGCCAATCATGATCTGGACGATGTAACAGAGTTCGCTGTACGGCGGCCAGGCGCGACCGCCGGCGGCGAGGCCGAGGGCGGCGCTGGTCGGGTGCGAGCAGGGCAGTTCGGTGGGCGGGACTTCGCGGCCGCGCGCCTCGGCGCACTCCGCGATCAGCGGCGTGGCTTCGGCGAGGTAGTCGAACGCCGCCACACTGTGCTCCAGGCGCGTCGGCGTGTTTACCTCGCGCGCCTGTGCCGCGCTGATGACCCACAACTCCTCGCCTGCCTCAGCGCCCGCGGTGAACGTGCGGGCCTCGGTGCCCGCGGTCAGACGAATCTCGGCGCCGGCGGTGGCGTCGAAGTTCACGGCGTCGGTGAGCCGCTGCTGGTAGCCGCCGAACGACCACACGCGGCCCGCGTCCGGATGCGCCGAGGCGTCCTCGATGCGACCGCCGCGGAGTGACACCCGGCTGGTTGCCCACTGCTCGATGTTGCCGCGGACCCGTGAGCCGGGGACGATGCGTGTGAGCTGCGCCATCTGCGTCGAGGCATTGGTCACCGCCGGACCGGCGCCGGTGACGACGTCGAGCGAGGTGTGGTCGAGGCAGCGGTAAACGAAGCCGCCGGGCTGCGCCTCGGCCAGGCGCATGTCGAACGCGCCCGGCACCACGCCGTGTGCCGGGGCGAGGCCCAGGGCCTGCCCGACGCCGCTGCCCGCACGCGCCATCAGGAACGGCTGATGCGACACGTGGGCGTGCGCGGTGTTGCCCGGCGTCGCCACCAGGAACGAACCGTCACTGCGCTCAATGAACCCCATCATGCCAACGAACCGCAGCGTGAACGCCGAGCTGGGACGCGTGTTGGCCGAGGGCGACGCCACCGCGACGGCGGTGGCTGCGGCACTCATCGAAACCCGCGAGACGAATTGGCGTCGATTCACAGTGACTCCTTCCCCTAGCGCCCCGCGCTGTACACCACGACCTGGCTCCACGTCCCCAACCGGCGGCCATTCGTCCGAATCGCGTCGCGCTGAAACGACGCGACGGCGCTGACCATGGACGGATCGCTCTCCAGCCGCTGGCGCAATCGGCCAGCGAGCTCTTCGTCCAGGGGCACCGGGCTGATGACCGACACGACGTGAGGAGTGCCGGCGTCGAGGAACGCGCTGGCCACGTCGTAACTGCCCGCGCCGAAGATCGGCTGCTCGCCGGCATCGATGTTCGGCAGGACGACGCCGCGCACGCGCGGCAGTGGAGGCAGGTCCCGGGCGAGCCACGTCCCCGAGTACGGGCGCCCGGGCGAGTCGGCCAGGACGACCCGCGAGAGCTGGGGCAGGTGGCTGTTCGAGGCTGCGAGGACCGGCAACTGGATGACGGCGCGAGCGGACGCGGCCCGCCACGCACCCACGGCTTCTTCGGTCGTGGCGGAGGCATCGACGTCGACGACGGCCGATTGCCCGAGCGGCTGGTCGAGGCGGGGGATGGCTTCCAGCCGCGTGCTGACCGCGATCTGGACGTCCTCGACCCAGAACCGGCGGCCTTCCGTGTTCCACATGCCGGCGAAGGACGCGGCGAAGTACGGCGCGTCGGGTGCCACCGTCACGCGAGAGGCACCGACCAGGGCGGACCTCACCGGCCGCACGATTTCGCGGAACAGGGCCGTGGCGGCCCGCGGCTCGGATGCGGCCATGGTGATTTCGTCGGCCTGCCGCAGCACCATGCGCACCGCATCCTCCTGCGAGATGCGCCGGACCACGTGTCGGACGTCGTGGCGGGTAACCACCCAGACGACCAGTTGGTCCCGCAGCTGGTTCAGCGCCAGGACCGCATCGCCCGGGCCGAGACTCGCCTGCAGCGTGCGGAGATCGGCGGCGGCGCTACCAGCCGGACGAAGGCCGCGAGACCGCGCCCGGTCGCCGAAGCCGAACGCCGCGAGCACATCGCCTTCGGCCAGTGCCGCACGCAACCCCACGTCATACAACTGCCAGCCGTCGTCGCTTCGGGCACCCGATGTTGTGGGACGAGCGGCCTGTTCGCGCTCGAAGATGGCGATGCCCGCCGAGGCCGCCTGCCGCGCTCGTCCAGGGTCCCCGCGTCCCAGCCACGCCTCGCCCAGTGCCAGGTAGAGGGGAAGCAGTCGCGCCGTCTCTTTCCGATTGTCGAACCACCGGATGGCGCGTTCGGCGGCGACCGTGACGCTCGCGCTGTTGGTGGCTCTCAGCAGGTTGACCTCCGCCAACATCACGGTGCCCTGGATCCGCGCGCGCAGCACGGCGTCGGGCAGGCCGAGGACTTCTGATCGGGCCGCCGACAAATCGTCGGAGGCCTTCTCGATCAGTCCGAGGGCCGCGTGGATGGACGCCCGCGCGGCCAGGGCTTCCGCAATGGCCGCGGGGCGCCTGGACTGCACCGCGGTTTCGACCACGGCGTCTTGCAGCGCCAGCGCGGCGGCGGGGTCGTGTTCTTTCAGAGCCTGCCCGGCCGTGCTGAGGAGCAAGCCATAACGCAAGCGTGTGGCGCCGCTGATCTCCATCGCCACCAGCGCCACGCGGCGGTGCTGCCAGGCTGGCTCGCTATCGCCCAGATAGTCGAGCAGGTTGGCGAGGAGGCCGTGCGCGGCGGCCTGCTGTTCGACATCGGCGCCCCGGTCAGCGGCGGCCAGCATCTGCTCCCAGGAGTCGCGCGCGTCGCCGTAGCGCCCCTCGCCGAATGCCACCAGTCCCCCCAGCCAGGTCGCCCGCGACTCGAGGTTGCGATAGCCTGCGGCGCGCGACACTTCAAGGACGGTGGCCGCCATCGTCGCGGCGTCGGCCAACTTCCGGTTGTAGTACTGCGCCCCCGCGAGATCCTGGGCGGCCCGCACCGCGAAAGGGCTGCCAGCGGCATCCAGCTGCGCCCGGGCCACGGTCAACTTCGGCACCGCGGCGCCGAACAGATCCTGGCGGGCCAGCGCCGCCGCGTCGGCATAGGCCGCATGCGCTTCGGCCAGTGCGAGAATGGCGGCCGGCCCTTGCCTCTCGGCGCGATCCACCGCCGCGACCGCGTCGCGATACAGGGTGTCGCCAGTGATTCGCAGGAAGGCGTCCGCCATCGTGCGCAGCCTTTCCCGTTCCACTTCTCCCGAGCCGCCGGCCAGCACGGCAGCCGCCCAGCCGGGCCACATCACGGTTTCGAGGAACGAGCGGGCCTCGGTTGCCTGTACGCGAATCGCCTGCTCAGCGAGCGCCGCGTCGACACCCAGACGAAGACGGGCCTCGAACGATGGCCACTGCGCGGCGGCCACGGGCACCTCGAGTGCGGCAAGGTGTGCGCGCGCCTCATCGGCCCACGCCGACGAGGTGTCGCGGGCCAGATAGTCGGTCCATGCGGCCCTGGCCTGCGCGCGGAGCGAGAGCTGCTCGAGCGCGAGGGCGCGATTGAACCACGCCTCCGGCAGCCGCGGATCGGCCAATCGAGCCCGCTCGGCCGCGGCCAGCGCCTTGATCAGGTCGCCGGGACGCTGACCGTTCCTGGCACGCTCGAGATACAGCGTCGCGACGTCACTCTGGTATCTCGCGTTTTTCGGCTGCTCGCGCGCCGCGGCGGCGAGCGCGAACGAGGCCTGGGCCCAATCGCGCAGCAGCAGCTGCGACACCCCGTAGGCGTGCAGGCGGGTGGCGGTGCCATCGGTCTCGAGATTCCCGCGGATCTTGCCCGCGACCAGCTGGATGGCGGTCGAGGAGGTCATGGCGCCCCCCTGCCCCCCGGCGAGTGGCGCGAACCAGGGGCGATGGGTAAAGCCCCCGGTCAAACGACCCTCAACCGGCCTTCCCAGGCCAGCCGCATCGGCAAGATCCGCGAGATTCGGCCCCTGCAGGTTCGGCAGGGACCCCAACGCGGGGACGAGCAGTGCGGCCACCAGAACCGCCGCCACTGCCGCCGCAACCGCAGCCCATTGGCCGCGGGACCAGGAACGGGGCGGGCCGGATGTGGCACTCCCTGCGGGCCTGGCGATGAGCACGGGCGTCGAAACCATCAGGGTCTCGGCCACCAGGTCGAGGCACGCGTCGCAGTTGGCGATGTGCTCCTGAACCGCGGCCGCCTCCCCGGCGGCCGATTGGCCATCCACGAACGCGGCCAGCGCGTTCAGCCCCGGGCACGCCGTGAGGCGCTCACTCATCTCGTAGGGTTAGACGGCGAGGTTCCGGGATCGTCTCATCGAGGCCGTCGAGCAGCGATGAAAGCTCATCAGTCGCGCCGTCCCGGAACAGCCCAAAGACCCTGGCGCCATCGATGCCGGCGTCGGTCAGCCCCGTCCGGCACGCCGCGATCGCCCGGCTCATTCGCCGATGGATCGTGGCCTTGGACAACCGCAGCGTCGTGGCGACCTGCACGAGCGGCACCCCACGTGCGAAGTGCAGCATCAGCAGAATCCGCTCGAC
Organism: uncultured Acidobacteriota bacterium; assembly: GCA_963721715.1. Taxonomy (GTDB): domain Bacteria; phylum Acidobacteriota; class Vicinamibacteria; order Vicinamibacterales; family UBA2999; genus VFZN01. Next base: position 724,186 of record CAVRKI010000003.1, read on the forward strand.
CGCTGGCAGGCCCGCAATCGCCTGCCGCAGTACCCGGCCCACCAGGGCGCGCTCTTCCGCGGCGACGGTCCGGTCGGTCAGGCCGGGATCCGCCCCCGCGATCGTCTCCGCCAGTGCCTCCGGCACGCGTGTCACGCGCGACCGCACGGGCAGCGACGACCACAGTTGACCGAGCTCGGCCTCGCTGCGCGTGACCCGGTGGGTGCCGCGCATGATTTGTTTCGCCTCGCTCAGCGAATGGCCGTCCCGCACCGTCAACTGCTCGAGCAGCACCGCATCGGGTCCGAGGGCGATCGCCCGGGCTGACGGCCGCCAGCGGCGCCACAGCCCGTCCCGGTGATCGAGGAGGAAACGGCTGATGACGATCGTGAGGTACGTGCTGAGCGAGCTGCGGCCTTCGAACTCACGGAGGATGCGGTAATCGTCTTCGATCAGTTTCAGGCGCACCGTACCGGCGAAGTCCTCGAGGGCGTCAGGGGGCAGCCGGTGGCGCAGGGCGATGGTTCGCGCCAGCCGTTCGATGGTGCTCAAGTTCTCGAGAAACAGCCGTTCGTAATCCACGCCGGGGGTTCTGACGCCTCGATTATCGCGGCGTCGTTTGACGCCGCTTGCACAGAAATTCCTTCAGGCCACCGCGCCAGCCCCGCCGCAGGACACTACGCCCGGGCCGGGCGCCGCCTCGTGGGACACGGGAGAGCGAGGCGTCCGCAACGCTGATCGCGCCGTCATCGGCCGGCCCGGCGCGGGCGCGACAGTGCGCCCCGCGCGGACCTATACTGCCGTAGTGAGTGTTTCGCGCCCGGTCCGGCTCGTCCTCGGCCTGTTGCTGTTCGCCGTCTTTGCCTCGATGGCCGGCACGGCGGTGCTCTACCTGATGATGGGACGCAGCCCCAGCCTGCCGCAGCGGGCGACCCTCACGCTGCGGCCGTCCGGCGATCTGCAGGAGACCGCGCCGGAGGTGGTCCTGCCGTTCAGTGACTCGCACACCCTCTCGGTCCGCGGCTATGTCGAGGTCATTCACAAGGCCAAGCAGGATCCGCGCGTGGCGCGGCTGATGATCCGGCCCGGCGGCCTCGGCTCGCCGTTCTGGGCCAAGGTGCAGGAGATCCGCGAGGCGATTGTCGACTTCAAGCAGAGCGGCAAGCCGGTCTACGCTTTTCTCGAGTTCGCCGGCGACAAGGAGTACTACCTTGCCACCGCGGCGGACAAGGTGATCCTGCTGCCCAGCTCGAGCCTGGATGTGACCGGGCTGGCAAGTTACGAGGTCTTCCTCGGCGGCACGTTCGACTGGATCGGCACCTATCCGGACTTCCTCCATGTCGGCGACTTCAAGACCGCGGTGAACACGCTCACCGAGAAGACGTTCACGCCGGCGCACCGTGAGATGAGCGAATCGCTCAACCGCGACCAGTATCAGCAACTGGTGCGCGCCATCGCCGATGGCCGGAAGAAGTCGGAGGACGAGGTTCGCGCCCTGATCGATCGCGGTCCGTTCCTGCCGGAGGACGCGCTGCGTGAAGGGCTGGTCGACGAGCTCGCCTACGAGGATGAACTCGACGATCTCGGCGACGGCGTGTCGCTCGAACCGCAGATCGAGGTCGATCGTTACGCCGGCGTCACCTGGGAATCGCTCGGCGTCTCGCGGCGATCCCGCGTGGCCGTGATCAACGCCGTCGGTACGATCGTCAGCGGCCGGAGCAGTTTCGACCCGGTGAATGGACAGACCCTGGGGTCGGACTCGATCGTCGAAGACATCCGCGCGGCGCGCGCCAGCGGCGCCAGGGCCATCATCCTCCGCGTCGACAGCCCGGGCGGTTCGTCGGTGGCGTCCGACGTGATCTGGCGCGAGCTGATGATCTCGAAGTCGCCGTCGCTGCCGCTCGTGGTCTCGATGTCCGATCTCGCGGCGTCGGGCGGCTATTACATCGCCGCGGCGGGTGACGTCATCGTCGCCCAGCCCGGGACGCTGACCGGGTCCATCGGTGTCTACACCGGCAAGTTCGTCACCGGCGGGACGCTCGCCAAGCTGGGGGCGAACATCGAAGGCGTCAGCCAGGGCGCCCACGCCGAGATGTACTCGCCCGACCGGCCGTTCACGACCGAGGAGCGAGCCAAGGTCCAGGAGTCGATGCAGGCCACCTACGATCAGTTCGTGGAGCGGGTGGCGGAGTCCCGGCACACCACGCCGGAGAAGATCGACCAGATCGCGCAGGGCCGTGTGTGGACCGGCCAGCAGGCGCGGCAGATCGGGCTGGTCGACGAACTGGGCGGACTGGCCGTGGCGTTGAAGGCGGCCAAGCTGCGCGCCCACATTCCGCTGGACGAGGAAGTGCAGCTTGTCATGTATCCGCAGGCGCGCAGCTTCTTCGAGGTGCTCAGCGAGCAGTTCGGCTCGCCGGCAGGGGAGGTGCGCGCCCGCACCACCGCGGAGACCCTGATGACGATGCTGGGTGCCCGCGACCGACAGTTCGTCGCCGCGCTCCTCGCCCCTTCCCGTCTGTTCCGCGCCGGTGAGCGGCTGGCGCACATGCCCTACGTCTTCGTCAACTAACCCCTCAGCTCACCTGAGTGGTCGTCCAGACCACTCACCGGTCCGCTCGAACCCGGCACCATTCACGAGAGTGTGAGCTGAGGGCACACTCAACACCAGTGAATTGAGAGGTCAGCAGGCCTCTCGGCTGCGACGGGCTTGACGGCGTGGTCGGCTTCGCCGCAGGCGGCAGCCCCCATTCGCGGAGTGGGTGGCGCGCGCCCGCTGGCGCGCTGAGCCGTACGCAACGAACCCGGCGCGGGTTCAACCACACCGGGTTCGTGTCCGAGTCGCGGTCCCGACCGCGCGCTACTGCAGCGGGGGCAGTCCCGGCGTCGCCGGTGCGCCGCCACCGACGACCTGGGCCAGCACGTCCTGCTTGATGTTGATTTTCAGCGTCGTCTTCGCCTTCTGCATGTAGGCGCTGAAGAACTTGTCCTGACGCTGCGCGGCGAGCTCTTCACGCAGCTGGTCGCGCCCGGCGGCGATCTGCTCCGGCGTGACGTCCTCGCGCTCGACGACGCGGACAATGGCCGTGCCCGACGGCGTGGTGATGGCGTCGCTGACGCCGTTGACCGGCAGCGCGAACGCGGCCGCGTCGATGTCGTCGCTCACGCCCAGATCCGGAATCGCCGCGCCACGCGCGATCAGCTCGGTGGCCTTCACTTCGAGGCCGAGCTTCTTGGCGGTGGCGGCGAAGTCCTTGGCCCCCTTCAGCTCGGCGGCGATGGACGCGGCGCGCTGCTTGGCGAGCTCGGCGGCCTGGTCGCGGACCACGTCTTCGCGCACGCGATCCTTCACTTCGTCGAGCCCGGGGACGTAGGGATCCTGACGGCCGGAGACGGTCGCGATCACCCAGCCTCGCGCTACCCGCTGTGGCGCGCTGACCTCGCCCTCCTTCATGCCGAAGACGGTCGCGGCCAGCTCGGGCTGCGGGCCCAGCAGGTCCACGGGTTGATCGGGGAGGAACAGGCCCGACTCGCGGTACTCGAGCTTCCGTTCACCGGCCACCCGCTCGAGGTCGGCTGGCGTCTTGGCGCTCGCCGCGACGCTCTTGGCCACGCTCTCCGCTTCCTGCTGCGCCTTCTGCCAGCGGAGCTGATCCAGCACCTCGGTGCGCACATCCGCGAGCGGACGCACGACCTCGGCCTGGTTGTCGACCATCTTGATGATGTGGAAGCCGAACTGCGTCTTCACGAGATCGCTGATGTCGCCGTTCTTCAGCGTGAACGCCGCGGCTTCGAACTCGGGCACCATGCGGCCGCGGCCGAAGTAGTCGAGGTCGCCGCCGCGATCCTTGTTGGAGTCGTCTTCCGAGTACTGCCTGGCGAGCGCGCCGAAGTCGGCGCCGGGGGCCTTGGCCTGCTTCAGCACCGCTTCGGCCTGGGTCCGCACCGCGTTCTCGTCCTTGCCTTCGGTCTTCAGCAGGATGTGGCTGGCGCGGGCCTGGCCGGGGGTCGTGTACTGCGCGATGTTCTGCTTGTAGAACGCCTCGATCTCGGCGTCGGGAACATTGACGGTGCCGCGCACCTGGTCGACGTCGACCAGCGCGTACTTGATCTTGCGCTTCTCGCCGATCCGGTACGACTCCTTGTTCTTGTCGAAGTGCGCCGCGAGGTCGGCGTCGGTGGCGGTGACCTGGCCGCGGAAGGCGTCGGCGTTGACCGGCACGACGTCGAGCTTGACCTTCTCGTTGCGGCGGCGGTACTCGTCGGCGACCTCGCTGTCGGTGACGGCGATCCAGCCGCTGACCCCGGTCCGCAGTTTCTCGATCATCAGCGCCCGGCGCAGGTTGTCCTCGAACTCGGTGACGGTGAAGGGCGGGTTGTTGAACTGCAGCACCTGACGGTAGCGTTGTTCGCCGATGAAGGCGCCGTTCTCCTGGAACGCGGGCATGTTGAGGATGCGCTCGCGCACCTCGACGTCGCTGACCTTGATGTTCTGTCGCCGCGCCTCGGCGACCATGGCTTCCTCATCCACCAGCTGCTGGAGAATCTGGCGATCGATGCCGAGCTGCCGCAGCAGCTGATCGTTCATCTGGCCGCCGTAGGCCTGACGGTAGGCGTTCATCTGCGCGGTGTAGCGGCGCGTGAACGTGCCAACGGTGATGGGCGCGCCCTCGACTTCGGCCAGCACCTGACTGGGCGCGGCGCCCGTGCTCGTGGACAGGAAGTCGGGAATGTAGAAAACGACGAAGGTGAGGACGACGAGGGCAAGGCTCCACTTGAGCCACCCCTTGTGTCGCCGCATCCGGTCCAGCATGGTCATGTGTGCGCGTTCCCCCGAAACCGTGATCGTAGCACGGGCTGGATTCGGCGTGGTATAGTCCGATCTTTGAATGACTTACGGCGGTTCGCGCCGCGTCGATCTGGCCCAGCGGCTGGGTCGCAGTCAGCGCATGCTGAAGGGCCGGCTCGGCAAGCCGGAAACCGTGCTGTCTGTGATGCGCACAGCGCACGAGTCGCTGGACGCCGCCGTGATCGGCGAGCAGGTCGTGTCGCTCGCGTTCGAGTGGTTCAAATCTCCCGCGTGCGGAGTGTTTGCGGCCGACCTCGAAGGGCAGGTGGCGCCGCTGGCCTCGCGCGGACTCGGCACGACCCTTTCTCCCGCGGCGCTTGAAATCGCCCGGTGGGTGCTGTTGCGGGGGCGGGAACTGACCACCGCCGACGCCCGGCACGATACGCGGCTCTCTGCCTCGGCAGGCGCCGCGATTGGATGGCCGCTCCGGTGCCGGACACGCACGGTGGCGGCCCTCGTCGTGATAGAGCGCGCCGCCTCCTCCGCGGCGCCACGGATCACGCCGGCGTTCGCCGAACTGCTCGGGGTCGCGCTCGAAGGCCCGGCCCAGGCACTCGACAACGCGCTGATGTTGCGGCGAGCCGAGGCACTCTCGGTCACCGACGACCTGACACAGCTCTACAACTCCCGGTATCTGAACCACGTGCTCAGACGGGAAGCCAAGCGCGCGTCGCGCTCCGGCCGACCCTTGTCGCTGCTGTTCCTGGACCTCGATGGGTTCAAGACCGTCAACGACAATCACGGCCACCTGGCGGGCAGTCGCGCCCTCGTCGAGGCCGCCGCGGTGATCCGCGGCTCGGCTCGCGAGACCGACGTCGTCGCCAGGTTCGGCGGCGACGAGTTTTCAATCATTCTGCCGGACACCGGCGCCGAAGGCGCCGTGGCGGTCGGCGAGCGCGTCCGGGATCGGATCGAGGCCCATCCGTTCCTGGCCGGCGACGGGTTGAGTCTGCGGCTCACGGCCTCGGTCGGTATCGCCACCTTGCCCGATGTGGCGACGTCCGCTGAAGAATTGGTCCGTGCGGCCGATATGGCTATGTATCAGGTGAAAGAACTCGGGCAAAAACGGGGTGCAGCTGGCTCTGCCAATTCCGGGCGAGAGCTGATGCACGATTCTGCACATGGCATTTGGTTCGCTCCTGTCGTTTCTCTCCACTGACCTTGCCATCGACCTCGGCACGGCGAACACCTGTGTGTACGCCAAGGGTCGCGGCATCGTCGTCAACGAGCCCTCCATCGTCGCGGTGAACAAGGTCAACGGCCGCGTCGAAGCCGTCGGCCGCGAAGCCAAGGAGATGCTCGGCCGCACCCCCGGCAACATCGTCGCCATCAAGCCGATGAAGGACGGGGTCATCGCCGACTTCGACGTCACCGAGAAGATGCTGACCTACTTCATCAAGAAGGCCCACAACGGCAACGTGTGGGTGCGCCCGCGCATCATCATCGGCGTGCCGTCCGAAATCACGCAGGTCGAGAAGCGCGCGGTGAAGGACTCGGCCTACCGGGCCAAGGCCAGCGAGGTGCACCTGATCGAGGAGGCCATGGCCGCGGCGATCGGCGCCGGCCTGCCGATCACCGAGCCCGCCGGCAGCATGATCGTCGACATCGGCGGCGGCACCACCGACATCGCCGTCATCTCGCTCGCCGGCATCGTCTACAGCAAGGCGGTGCGCGTCGCCGGCAACGAGATGGACGAGGCGATCATCCAGTACATCAAGAAGACCTACAACCTGCTGATCGGCGAGCGCACGGCCGAGCAGATCAAGATGGAGCTCGGATCCGCGTACCCGCTCGAGGAGCGGATCACGATGGAGATCAAGGGACGGCACCTGATCGAAGGCGTGCCCAAGACCATCACCATCTCCGACGGCGAGATCCGCGAGTCGCTGGCGGAAACCGTCAACGTCATCGTCGACGCCGTGCGCGTGGCGCTCGAGCGCACGCCGCCCGAGCTGTCCGCCGACATCGTCGATCGCGGCATCGTCATCACCGGCGGCGGCTCGCTGCTGAAGAACCTCGACAAGCGCCTGCGCGAGGAGACCGGGCCTGCCGGTGTCGAGCGCGGAGGATCCGCTGTCGTCGGTGGTGCTGGGCGCCGGCAAGATGCTGGGCGAGTTCGACCTCCTGCGGAAGATCGCGATCGACTAGGGACCGGGCGTTGTCTGGCCCGCCGGTAGGTCGTCCGGCATCCACCGGCTGCCGGCTGCCGTCTGCCGTCTGCCGTGTCCTGAACCATGGCCCTTGCCGACATCTCGCAACGTCCCGGCCTGCTGCTCGGCGCGGCGATCGTGCTGCACGTCGCCCTCATCTCGGCTCAGGTGAACACCGTGTCCGGGCTGCCGGTGCTGCAGGTCGTCACCTTCGGCTCGTTCGCGGAGCTGCAGCGGCTGGTGACCGGGGCGTTGACCGGGGCCCAGGACCTCTGGACCGGCTACATCGACCTCCGGCACGTCGGCGAGGAGAACGCCGCCCTCAAGCAGGAACTGCAGGCCCTGCAGATCCGCCTGCAGGAAGAACGCGCCATGGCGCAGCGGACGCAGGACCTGCGGCAGCTGCTCGAGCTCCGGCAGCGCGCCGAGCTCGAGACCGCGGCGGCCGAGATCATCGCCGCCGGGGCCAGCCCCGAGTTCCGCACCGTCACCATCGACAAAGGCAGCGCCGACGGACTCGTCGCCGACATGGCCGTGATTTCGCCGGCCGGCGTGGTCGGCCGGGTCATCCTGTCGAGCCCGCGCGCGGCGAAGGTCCAGCTGCTCATCGACCGCAACGCCGCGGCCGGGGCGGTCGTCGAGCGATCCCGCGCGCAGGGCGTGGTGGTGGGGGTGGGCGCCGACGGGCTGCGGATGGACTATGTGCCCGGCACCGCGGACGTGAAGCCGGGCGATCTGGTGGTCACTTCGGGCATCGACGGCATCTACCCGAAGGGCTTCGTCATCGGCACGGTGGAGACCGTCGAGCGCGGCCCCGGCACGTATCACGAGATCAGGATTCGCCCGGCGGTGGAGTTCTCGCGGCTCGAGGAGGTGCTGGTCGTGCTGACCCCGCCTCCGGCCCGTGAATCCGCCGAGGTCAAAGAGCAGCCGTGAAGCTGGCGTTGAACCTGGCGGCCCTGGCCGCGGCGCTGGCGCTGCAGACGACATTGACGAGCTTCGTGCCCCAGACCGCGGCCATCGATTTCGTGCTGATCGTGGTGGTCTACCTGTCGCTGTCGTTCGGCCCGACCACGGGCGTCGTCGCCGGCACGGTGGCCGGGCTCATCCAGGACTCGCTGTCCAGCGGCATCATGGGGATCGGGGCCCTGGCCAAGACGCTGGTGGGGTTTGCCGCCGGCCGCATCGGCACGCAGTTCATCGTCACCGCGCCGTTGCCGCGGTTCGTGGTGTTCATCGGCGCCACGCTGCTGCACGCGCTGGTGTTCATGGGCTTGTATGTGCTGCTGGGATTGCGGGAGTTCCCCGACCCCTACGCCACCGTGGCCGGACAGGCCGTCGGAAACGCGGTGGTCGGCGTCGTCGGGTTCCAGATGCTCGAGTGGTTTCCCGGATTCATGGCCCGGCGGCGCCTGCGGCGTCCGATGCGGCGGTAGTAGGATAAGGACGAGACCATGGCGATCGCTGAAGATCGACGGCGACTGACGGTGCGGCTCCGGTGGCTGCGGGCGGCGGTGTTCGTTGTCTTCGGCCTGCTGGCCGGGGTCTTCTGGTTCTTCCAGGTGGCGCAGCACGCCCGGTTCCAGGAGATGGCCGACAACAATCACCAGCGCACCCTTGCGCTGCGGGCGCCGCGCGGCGTCATCTACGACCGCACCGGCCAGGTGCTGGTCGAGAACCGCAGTTCCTTCAACATCTCGATCGTCCGCGAGCACACCCGCGATCTCGACCGCACCATCCGGCTGCTGGCCGAGGTCACGGGGATCGACGAAGCCAAGGTCCGCGAAGTGGTGGACCGGCACCGCCGCGAGCCTGCCTATCGTCCGATCGTGGTCGTGCAGGACGCGACGCTGGCGCAGGTGGCGGCGGTCACGGCCCGCCGCCTCGACTTCGAGTTGCCGGACATCGTCGTGCAGGAAGTGCCGACGCGACAGTACCCCAGCGAAGCCCTGGCCGCGCATCTCATCGGCTACGTCGGCGAAGCCAGCGATCAGCAGATGACCGACGACGGCCTGGCGTCCGGCTCGGTGGTGGGGCAGTCGGGGGTGGAGCGGGTCTACAACAAGGTGCTGATGGGCGCCGACGGCGCCCGTCGCGTGGTGGTGAACAGCGTCGGTCGCGAGATTCGCACGCTGCGAAGAGCTGCCGCCCTCCGAGGGCCAGCGCGTGCAGCTGTCGCTGAACTTCGCGATGCAGCGTGCGGCCGAGGAGGCGTTCCGCGCCTACGGCTACGTCGGCGCTGCCGTCGTGCTCGATCCGCGGTCGGGTGACGTGCTGACGCTGACCAGTCTGCCGTCGTACGATCCCAACGATTTCTCCACCGGCATCGACCGCGCCACGTGGGCCGCGCTCAACACCGACAAGCTGCGCCCGCTGCAGAATCGCGCCATTCAGGGCCGCTACTCGCCGGGCTCCACCTTCAAGATCGCCGTGGCCACCGCGGCGCTCGAAGAGGGCCTGATCACGCCGGACACCAAGATCTTCTGCCCGGGCGGTGCCACGTTCTACGGGCGCCGCTTCAAGTGCCACCTCGCCGGCGGCCACGGCATGATGGACATGCGCCACGCGCTCGAGAAGTCGTGCAACGTCTACTTCTACACGCTCGGCAACATGCTCGGGGTCGATCGCCTTCACGAGTATTCCGAGAAGCTGGGCCTCGTCGGCAAGAGCGGCATCGACCTGCCGAACGAGATCGAGAGCATCGTGCCCTCCACCGAGTGGAAACGCCAGCGCACCGGTGAGAAGTGGTACGCGGGCGAAACCATCTCCGTCGCGATCGGCCAGGGGCAGCTGTCGGTGACGCCGATGTCCCTGGCCCTGATGATGGCCACGGTCGCCAACGGCGGCACCCGGGTCGTGCCGCGCATCGTCACCGCGGTAGACGAGGGCAAGGGGGCGGGCTGGCAGCCGGTGCCGCCGCCGCCGAATCCCTTCAAGCCGTTCCTGATGAAGCCGGAGACCGTCTCGGCCCTGCACGATGGTCTGTGGATGGCGGTCAACGGCGCCGGCACCGCCACCCGCGCGCGCATCGCCGGTCGCGACGTCTCGGGCAAGACCGGCACCGCGCAGGTCATCTCCAACCAGGGCAAGGCCCGCGCCGGCGCCACCGAGAAGGACCTGCGCGACCACGGCTGGTTCGTGTTCTTCGCGCCGCGCGACAATCCCGAAGTCGCCGGCGTGGTGTTCGCCGAGCATTCCGAGCATGGCTACCTGGCCGCGCCGATTGCGAAGCACGTCATGGAAACCTATTTCGCCCAGAAGGACGGTCTGCCGCTTCCGGAGTTGAAGGTGCCGGCGCCGACCGCGCCTGCACCCGCGCCGGTGCCGACCGCGCCTCTGCGCACCGCCGTCAACACGGCGGGTCTCGATCGCTGATGTTCGAGCGCCGCCTCTACTTCCACATCGACTGGCTGCTGATCGCCGCGGTCTACGCGCTGTGCGCGATCGGGCTGGCGATGATCTATTCGGCCACCGGCGGGCCGACCAGCACTCTACTGGACCCAGATCTACGCCATCGGTCTCGGCACCGTCGCGATGCTCGCCTGCGTGACGGTGGACTACCGCTCGCTCGGCGACAAGTCGCACCTGATCTTCCTCGCCATGGTGCTGACGCTCGTCGGCGTGCTGTTCTTCGGCGAGGTGCGGGGCGGGTCGCGGCGCTGGATTGACCTCGGCCCGTTCAACCTGCAGCCTTCGGAGTTCGCCAAGGCCACCGTGGCGCTGATGCTGGCGAAGATGCTGGGCGATAGCCGGCGCCGCGCCCTCACCAACAACGATCTGCTGTTCGCCGGCGTGCTCACCGCCGTGCCGCTGCTGCTGATCGCCCGTCAGCCGGACCTCGGCACCGCGGTCACGCTGCTGCCCATCCTCATCACCATCACCTACGTGGCCGGCATGCCGGTGAGGTACCTGGCGGCGCTGGCGCTGGTCGCCGTCGTCGCCGCGCCCGTCGCCTACCAGTTCGGGCTCGAGGACTATCAGCGCGAGCGCATTTCGACCTTCCTGGACCCCGAGCAGGACGCCCGCGGCGCCGGCTATCAGCAGATTCAGGCCCGCATCACCGTCGGCTCGGGCGGGGTGTGGGGCAAGGGATTCACCCAGGGCACGCAGGGACAGCTCCGGTTCCTGCCCGTCGCCCACAACGACTTCATTTTCTCGGTGCTTGCGGAAGAACAGGGCTTCGTCGGTGTGATCGTCGCCCTGGGGCTGTATCTGTTCGTGATCATGCGTTCGATTGAGGCGGCCCGGCTCGCGAAAGACCGGCTGGGCGCCTACCTGGTTCTGGGCGTGCTGGCTTCCTTCACGTTCCAGGTTGTCTACAACATCACCATGTCGGCGGGACTGGTGCCGGTCAAGGGACTCACGCTGCCGTTGATGAGCTACGGCGGGTCCTCGATGATCGCCACGCTGGCGAGTTTCGGTCTGATCCTGAACGTCCGCATGCGACGCTTCACGAACTGAGCCGTCCGCCCCCGCCGCCTGATCCCTGATTCCTGGTACCCATGAACAAAGAGATGATCATTTCGTCCAATGGCCACGAGACCCGTGTCGCCATTCTCGAGGACGATCAGCTGGCCGAGATCTTCGTCGAGCGCGAACGCAACCGCGGCGTCGTCGGCAATGTCTACAAGGGGCGCGTGTCGAAGGTGCTGCCCGGCATGCAGTCGTCGTTCATCGACCTCGGCCTCGAGCGCGACGGCTTCCTCTATGTCTCCGACGTGATCAGCAACCTCGACGAGTTCGACGGCGTCGATGACGATGTCGAACCGAAGGCGCAGGCGGTTGACGGCGCCGAGAAGGAGCGGGGCGAGAAAGACCGGGAGCGATCGCGCGACAAGGGGCAGCCCGAAGCCAAGATCGAAGACCTGCTGAAGGAAGGGCAGGACGTCGTCGTGCAGGTGGCCAAGGAGCCGCTCGGCACCAAGGGCGCGCGCCTGACCTGCCACGTCACGCTGCCCGGGCGGTTCCTGGTGTTCATGCCGACCGTCGACCACATCGGCATCTCGCGCAAGATCGCGACGCGTGAGGAGCGCACGCGCCTGCGCGGCATCGTCAAGGAGTTCCGCGATCAGCACCACTTCGGCGGCGGCGTCATCATCCGCACCGCGGCGGAGAACCGCACCAAGGAAGACATCCTCGCCGACCTGCACTACTTCCACAAGATCTGGGTCGAGATGCGGCAGAAGTCCGAGGGGCGCCGCGCCCCGGCCGTGATCTACCAGGAGCCGAGCCTCGTCAACAAGCTGCTCCGCGACCTGCTGACCGACGACTACTCGGCCATCCGCATCGACGATCCGAAGGAGCACGAGCGCATTCTCGAGTTCATCGGCCGCATCATGCCGACGCTGTCGTCGCGGGTCAAACTGTACGACAAGGACTACCCGATCTTCGAGGAGTACGGGGTCCAGGCCGAACTCGACAAGGCGCTCCGCAGCAAGGTCTGGCTGAAGTCGGGCGGGTCGATCGTCATCAACCAGACCGAGGCGCTGGTCGCCATCGACGTCAACACCGGGCGCTACGTCGGCAAGAAGACCGCCGGCCGCCTGGAGGACACCATCATCAAGACCAATCTGGAGGCGGCCAAGGAGATCGTCCGCCAGATCCGGCTCCGCGACCTTGGCGGCATCATCGTCTGCGACTTCATCGACATGGAGGAGAAGAAGAACCGGCAGAAGGTGTTCCAGGCGGTGGAGCAGGAGTTGCGCAAGGACCGCGCGCCATCAAAGGCCCTGCAGGTCTCGGACTTCGGCCTCGTCATCGTCACCCGCAAGCGCGTCAAGCAGAGCCTCGAGCGCGTGCTGACGGAGCCCTGCCCCTATTGCTCGGGCGCCGGCACCATCAAGTCGAGCTCCACGGTGTGCTACGAGATTTTGACCGAGATGAAGAAGCTCGGGCCCGACCTGGATGGCCCGGGCGTGCTGCTGCGCGTGAACCCCGACATCGCGCGGGCGCTGAAAGAGGAAGAGCGCGGGGTGCTGAAGGATCTGAAGTCGCTGCTGGGCCGCGACGTCATCGTCAAGTCCGACGTCCACCTCCATCACGAGCAGTTCGACGTGATGTCGATCGGGGGATACGCGTCGGTTCAAGAGTTCAAGAGTTCAAGAAGTTCAAAGTTAAGGTTCGAAGTTGTACAAGACAAAGGGCCGGGCGCCGCAGATGCGGCCCCGGCCCTCAACTTTGAACTCTTGAACTTTGAACTTTGAACTGACAGGCGTTACCCCTTCGCGGGCGGCAGGTGCAGCAGGTAGTTCACGCCGCCCCGGTTGATCCACACGCGCAGGTACTCGTCACCCTTCAGCATCTCCACCCGCGAGCTGCCGGAGCCCGGCTTGGGCCCCTTGGCTCCGCTGTTGAGGTCCTTGACCTCGGCCGCGGGAACGATGCTGACGACCTCGCGCCCGACGGCCTTGCCGCCACGCACGAATTCCACCCAGCGTTCCATCTGAATACCCGGCACCGTCGGCTGTGCAGCCTCGGCGGTCAGGCGAACTTGATAAGTGCCGGCCCTCAGCGTCTGCCCATTGGCCATGACGGCACGAGGGAGGTTGACCGAGCCGAGGGAGGTCTCTGCGGTCGGGACCTGGCCCTGCGACGTCTGGGCCGCCACGCCAACCGAGAACAGTACCGCCACCGCGGTTCCGACAAGCCATCTAGGGGTCATCACTAAAGCCTCCGCCGGCAATTATAGCAATTTCCCAGCGACTACTCCCGGCTGATGACAACCGTGCCGCTGAACGTCTTGATTGAGAGGATCGCGGCGGCGTCCCCGTAGGCGCCGCGAATGGTCCGGTTGGCGTCCTGGCGGTCCCGCGAGCTCCCGGTCTGGCTGCGCAGGGTGACGGGGAAATCGGACCGCACGCTGCCGCTGAAGGTGCTGGCGTCGAGCTCGAATCCGGTGTCGGAGCCCAGAATCACCTTGATATTGCCCGAATGTGCGCCGAACTCGTAGCGGCCGCCCTTGGCCAGCACGGCCCCGAACTGGATATCGCCCGACACCGACTTCGCCAGCAGGCGGTCCACCTGCACGCCCGACAGATCGATATTGCCGCTCACGGCCCCGCATTCCAGGGACCTGGCCTTGAGCCCGGAGGCCGTGACGCTGCCGCTCACGGTGCTGAGTGACAGGGTGGTCGCGCCGCCGATGTCCCGCGCCATGACGTTGCCGGACACCGTCCGCGCCAACGCCACATTGGGCGTACCGGTGACGGAGACGTCCCCGCTCACGGTCTCGGCGCGCACCTCGCCGTTCACCTTCGCGACGACCGCGTTCCCGGAAATGGTCTTCACTGCCACTGCCGCCGACGACGGGACGGTGACGACATAGTCCACCCGGGCCTGAATGTTGCGATCCCCGTTGCCCTCGTTCCGCCGCGGATAGAGGGTCCGCACCTCGACGCGCCCGCCGATCTGGACCATTTCCACCCGCAGCTGCTGCAACAGCCGGCGCGCCTCGCGCGGGTCGCGATGTCGCACGCGCCTGGTTGCCTCGATGCGGATCTCGCTACCGCCCTCGCCCGTCACCTGGACGTCGCCGGAGATGTTGGACAGATCGAGCGCCGAGTCGGCGCCGACCTTGAAAGTCTGGACCTGGCGGTCGGTTTCTTCGGGGCCCTGACGCGCCTCGGTGTAGCGCTCGAGCCACAGCGTGCGCGGCGTGTCGTCGGGGCCGGGCAGGCGGTTGGTGACCGCCGCATGCAGGGGCGCCGACAGCAGCGCCGCGCCGAGGAGGACGAGGGGAAGCCGGATGTCCATCATGTGTCAGTTACCGCGACAAGTCCTGCATCAGGCGACCGGCCTCGGCCTGGTTGCCTTTGCGCATTTCGTTGATGAGTTCCACGGTCTGCTGGAGCAGCGCCACCTTGGTGCGCATGGCCTCGAACAGGCCGTCCTGCGCCCGGCTGCTGGCCGGCTGGGTCTTGAGCGCCGCCCGGCTCTCGTCAATCGCCTGATCGACCACCTGCAGGTTCTTCTGCAGCACGGCGGCCACCTGCGGGTCGAGCTCGCCGCTGTCGGTCCTGGCGATCTGTTCCAGCCCCTGGATGGCACGGTCGTAATGCAACTCGGCGGCCTGCAGATCCGCCTCCACCGAGTCCACCAGCGCCGTGCCCTCGAGTGCCCGCCCAGGCTCGGTCGCGGCCGGGGCTCCGGCTGACCGGGAGAGCGGCAACACGCCGACAATCGTGGTCAGCACCAACGCCGCGGCCGCCGTCAGCCACACACTCCACGCCCCACGCGTGTTCGGCCATGCGAGAAGGCGGCCACGAGGCGCCGGTTCGCTGGTGAGACGCGCGTTGATGCGGTCGAGCAGATCGGCCGGCGGCTGCCGCCGATCCAGCGTGAAGGCGGCGGCACGCACCGTACGCAGGTCGGCGACCAGCGCCCGACAGGAAGCGCAGCCCTCGAGATGGCGCTCGACCGCCCGCTCGTCGGCGGGCGACAGGGTGCCATCAACGCATTCGGCGAGTGGAATCTCGTGGCAGTTCACGATGCGCTCGTTCGGCCCTACGCTCGCGAGCCCAGGCGGGCGCGGATACGCAGGCGGGCCTTGTGCACCTGCGATTTCGATGTACCTTCGGACACCCCCAGGATGTCGCCGACCTCGTTGTGCCCGAAGCCTTCCACGTCGTGCAGCAGGAACGCGGCTCGGCAGGCGGGTGGCAGCGACTCGATGGCGCGTTCGAGGTCGATACGGCTGACGGTCGTCAACGTCGGCGCCGGGGTCGCGACCGGCGCCGCATCGGGTTCGTCCATCGACTCGGTCACCTGTCCCATCCGGGCCTGCCGGCTCCTCAGCACGTCCAGGCAGTGGTTCATCGTCAGACGGTAGAGCCAGGTGCCCAGCGAGGCATCGCCCCGGTAGCTCCCGATCTTCCGGTAGGCCAGCAGGAACACGTCCTGCAGCAAATCATCGGCGTCCGCAGCGTTGCCGGTCATGCGGCTGACCAGATTGTAGAGTCGGCCGGCATGCTGGCCGTACAGGGACTCGAAGGCGCCCGTCTCGCCCGACTTGATCCGCGCGGCCAGGGCCAGATCCGCGCCTCTCACGTCTCCTGAAGGCTTAGACGACGCCATGCCCGGAGGGGTTGACCACGCCCAGAAAGACGTGTGTGGAGCCTGATTGGTTCGGATCGGCCGTCCTCAGGGCCAGCGGACGTCGGCAAAGTGGCGGACCCGCCGGCTCGTGACCACCAGTCCTTCGGCCGCCAGCAGCGACCGTTTGACCGCCAGACTGGAATAGCCGCCCAGTTGTCCACCGGCCGCGATCACGCGGTGGTAGGGGAGTCCGGGCTGGTGGGCCTCGCGGAGGATGTTGCCCACCGCGCGGGCGGCGCCGGGACGGCCTGCCAGCCGCGCCACCTCGCCGTAGGTCGTGACACGCCCCACCGGAATGCGCTTCACCACCGCGAGGACCCTCCGGGCGAACGGAGGCTCAGCGGCCGACACTGACCTTCAGACGATAGCTCGTGCCGCCCAAATCCGTCTCGTCGAACACGCGCGACGCGCCGCCGGTGCCAAGGGCATCGGGCACGCGCGACCAGGCGAGCTCGCCGCCGACGCCCAGCCAGCGCGTGATCTTGAACTCGGCGCCTCCCAGGATGTGGAAGCCGGAGAAGCGCTCGTCCACGTCCTCGCCGGCATCGGCGAAGTCCGATGTTTCCTTGTAGGCGTACGAACTCCAGCCCGCACCCACGTAGGGCACGAAGCGGGGGGAGATGCCCTTGAAGCGCCAGCCGCCCGTCACCTCGATCGGCGTCACTTCAACCGTGAGCGGGATGCCGAGTCGGAAGACCTCCGAGCCCGAGACGAACACGCGCTGGCCCTCCTCCGAGAACCGCCAGGCGCCAACGCCGACGTAGAGCCCGCCCCACGGCAGGCCGACCTCGGCGCCGCCGCCGAAGATGGTGCCGCTCGACGTGTCGAGCACGGCGTCGAAGCTGTCCGAGGCCGCGAAGCTCATGCCGCCAATCAGGCCGTAGCCCTTGATGTCGATGCCCTGTGCGCCAGCGCCGGACGCGAGGGTCACGAGAAAGGTGCCAGCCAGGGCCAGCCGGGTGATACAGGTCCGCATGATCAGGGGTCCTCGGTGCTAGCGGGCCAGGCCCAGCCCGCGCAGCGTCGCGCGAGGATTGATGAGACCGACACCGTACTGGTCGTCGCGTCCAGCGGTGCCCTTGTCGGTGGCGTAGGTCTTCATCGCCTCTTCGACCGCCGCGGGCGAGGTGATGCCCTGCTGAATCAGCAGCGCCGCGAAGCCCGAGACGTGGGGCGTGGCCATCGACGTGCCCTGGAAGTAGTAGTAGGCGAACGAATCGGCGCGAGGCGGACCGTACTGCGAGACCGGGCGGTTGTAGGTCTCGAGCAGGTCGAGATCGAGCGTCTGCTGGAGAATGCCCCCGGAGCCGCCGCCGGCCTGCCGTGTGTCGCCACCCGGGGCCGACAGCTCGACCGCCGGTGAGGTGGTGGAGTAGAACGCCGTCTCGAGCGACCGTCCGACCGCACCGACGGTCACGGCGCCACCGAGCGACGGCGCGATGTTGCCGATCACGTTCGGCTGGTTGCCGGTCTCCCGCGTGTTGCCGGAAGCGATCGCCACGAAGACGCCCTTGCCGACCGCGTAGCGGATGGCGTCGTCGACCGCGGGCGCGGGCCCGCCGGATTCGCGGCCGAGGCTCATGTTGATCACGTTGGCGCCGTTGTCCGCGGCGTAGCGCACGCCTCGCGCCACCACGTCGTCGGTGCCGCCGTTCGGCGCGCCGAAGATCAGGTCCCAGGTCTCGGCGATCACCTTCACCGGCATGATGCGGACGTTGAATGCCATGCCCGCCACGCCGACGTTGTTGTTGGTGAGTTGTCCGATCGTCCCCGAGACGTGCGTGCCATGGCCGTCGAGGTCCACCGGATCGTTGTCGTTCCAGATGAAGTCGCGCGGCGACGACGAAGCGCGAGCCGCTGCCCAGTTCCGGTGCCGCGGCAAAGGGCACGTCGACCACGCCGAGCGCCGGGTAGACCGGACCATCGGGCAGAGCGGAAGGCGAAGCGCGAGTTGTAGCGAAAGGTCGCCGACTTGAAGGCCACGCCGGTGTCGAGCACGGCGACGATGACCTCGGGGCCGGAGCCTGGCTGGATGTCCCAGGCCCGCTCCATGTCGATGGCCGGAAAGTTCCACTGATTCGAGTACAGCGGATCGTTCGGCTTGTACATCTTGTGGTTGAGATAACGCGGCTGCGCGTACTCGACGTCGCCGCGCGCCGCGAGGGCGGCCGCGGCCGTCTCGGGGTCGACGCCGGCACCAATCGTGATGACATCGAAGTCCGCCCACGACGGGCGGTCGGCCGAGCCGCCCGACACCTGCGACAGCGTGCTGTTCACCGCGGCGCTGCGATCGGCGCCGTCCTTGAACTTCACGATCACCGAATCGGGAAGGTAAGTGCGCCGAACTGGCCGAGGCGCGGTCGATCGGCACAGGCGCACCGAGCCGGCGCGCGGGATCACCGGGAATGTCCTGTGCCCTGAGGCCGCGATCGATGGCGGGCAAACCGCTGTCCTGCATCAGGCGCCGCACCCCGCCCGCCAGTGGATCCTCCTGCCCTTGAACCCCAACCCAGACCGTGGCGGCCAGTGCCACCGCGCACCCTCCGACGACAAGTCGCGATCGAGTGACGGTCATCACGCGTGGATGCGCTCCATGGGCTCACAGTATCATCGGCGGCCGGATTCCAGGGCGGTGAAGGCGCGGCTTTGCACGACCCCGTCGGCGCCGGGCATCTGCAGCCCGACCGTCGCGGCGATCGTCGGCGCGAGGTCGGCCGGCGTCGACGGCGTCTGATGGCGACCGGGCTTCACCTGCGCGCCGAAGAAGATCAGCGGTACCTGCTGATCATAGGAATGCTGCGTGCCGTGCGTCGTCCCGGTGGCGGTCGCCGCGCCGATGACGACATACCGTTGCGGCACGACGACAATCTGGCCGCTCCGTCCCGGCACGTGGCTGAGCGCGGCGGCGCGGACGACGGGGTCGGTGGAGGCGCGTTGACGTTCGAGGCCGGCGCCGCGCAGCACGCGTTCCACGCCGGGCACGCGTTCGAGCGCGGCGATCGCCGGGTCGAGCAGCCCCGGATTCTCCAGCGCCTTCTGCTGCGCCGCCTCGGAGAGATACAGCTGCGTATACTCCGCGCGCACCACCGGTTGCCCGGGTCCGAGCGTGTCCGCGAGTGCCAGGTTGGCGACCTCCTGCAGCCGCTGCATCACCAGGCGGCCGCCGGGTTCGCCGGCCAGCTGGCGGGCCTCCGGCAGGGGCGCGACGCCGTGATCAGCGCTCAATCCCAGGATGTAGCGACCGCGGCCGACATGAGTGTCGAGCGCGGTCAGGAGCGCGCCCATGCTCTGATCCAGGCGCATCAGCGTGTCCTGCACCTCGTGGCTGTCGGGACCGAAGGCGTGGCCGACGTAGTCGAGGGCGGCGAAGCTGATGCCGAGGTAATCCACCGCGTTGCCCTGACCGAGCTTCATGCCCGTGATCAGCGACTCGGCCATGGAGGCCAGATACGTGTCCGCGTACGGGCTTCGTTCCCAGAGCGACGGGAACAGTGACGGCGGCGTGCCCGGCGCGCCGGCGAGCGGGTGCGGGAACACCGCCGTCCAGCCGCGCGGCGGCGCCTCGCCTGGCGCATCGTCCTTGCCGGTGTAGGCATCTGGCGCGTGGAGCCGCGACCACACCTCCTGCCGGAAACGCTCTCGCGGGTTCGCCGTGATGAAGGCCTGAACCGTCGGATCCGGCGCCTCGGCGTAGGCCGTCGAGGTGGCCCACACGTCCTGGTCGTCGAGCCAGGACACCACGCCGCGGTGGCCGGCCAGCATGATCGCGCTTCGCGGCTTCATCGACAGCGTCACGACGCGGGACGCGGGCGATTTCTCGCGCAGCCGATCCCCGATGGTGGGCACCAGCAGCTGCGCCGCGCTGTGACCCACCGTCTCGCCGTTCGGTTCGTAGGCGATGCTGCGGACCGTGGCGTCGTCGGTACACGAGGCGTTGCGGGTGCCGCGCCACCAGGCGTTCATGATGATGCCGTGCGTCGACGGGAAGCTGCCGGTGCCGATCGTGGCGTGGCCGGCGCAGGTCACGGTGTTGAGGTAGGGATAGAAGTTCTGCTCGAACACCGCGCCTTCAGTGATCAGCCGCTTCATCCCGCCGGTCCAGTGCGGGCGCATGCGCTCGAGATAGTCGTAGCGCATCTGGTCGACGACCACGATCACCAGCAGCCTGGGAGCCGCGGCCGGCTGGGCGCCGGAGAGGGGTTGCGAGCCCGGCAGGCTGACCAGCAGCCCTAACACCACCAACGCGCGAAGCCATGTCATGCAGCACCAGTCGATTCGGGACGAGGTCAGAGATAGCCCAGCGGGTCGACTCCGTACTCGGCCGGGTCGAGCGGCGTCACGATGCGCCGGGACTTGGTGGGATCGGCCTGCTCCTCGAACAGGTTGAGGTCGATCGGCGTGACCAGCCGGCGGCGCTTGTTGTCCATGATGACACGCACGCGTGGGCGATGTGGATCGGGCGCGTGCACCTGCAGCACGACGGCAATCGCGCCATCGTCGAGCAGGACGAGGTTGCCCGGGGGGTAGATGCCCAGCAGCTGCGTGAAGCGCCGCACCAGGTGCTGATCGAACTGGTGGCCGTCGGCCTGCTTCATCACTTCCAGGATGCGCTGGGTCGGCAGCGACCCCTGGTAGGCACGTTGTGAGCGCATCGCGTCGTAGACGTCGGCGATGCTGCACAGCATGGTGGCGAGGTTGAGCTTGGACCGCGAGACGCCCACGGGGTAGCCGGTGCCGTCGCTCCGCAGGTGATGCTCGAAGGCGACCACCGGGGCGATCGAGGGAATCTCCGGCGTGCGACGCAGGATCTCGGCGCCGTCCACGACGTGGCGTCGCATCACCGCCATCTCGTCTGGCGTCAGCCGGTCGGGCTTCCGCAGGATCTCGGCCGGCGTCCGCACCTTGCCGATGTCGTGCATCAGGCCGGCGAGGCCGAACTCGCGGAGGAGCGTGCCGTCGATGCCGAGCGCCCGCGCCTGCGCCATGGTCAGAATCGAGACGTTCACCATGTGCGTGAACGTGTAGTTGTCGTACTCCTTCAGCGCCGTCAACGCCAGCAGGGCGGTGCGATTGTGCGCGACCGCCTGCGAGAGCTGCTCGATCAGGGTCTTGGCGGCCCTGGGATCGGGCGTGCCTTCGTGCTGGGCGGCGTCCCACACTTCCTCGGCCACGGTCGAGGCCTCGACGTAGAGCCGCCGGATCGCGGCGACGTCGGCGGCCGAGGTGTCCACGCGCTCGTCGATCTCAATGCGTCCGACCCGGATGCGGTGCAGGCGGCCGAGCGCCTCGAGCGCATCCGGTGGCGCGGCGCCCGGCGCGGCCTGGCCGATCGATCGCTCGGGGTGGCTGATCGTGTGCACCAGGATCGACAGCTCGTCTGGAGGAACGCCGCGTTCGAAGGCGATGCGCTCGATGCCGAGCCGCTTCAGCCGGCGGATGAGCTCACCGTAGGTTTCGCGGCTGCGCGGGATCGGCAGGTCGCCGACGACGATGTCCTGTCCGACGATGCCGACGGCGACGCTCGGCTCGTCGGCGAGCAGCTGCGAGCACGACTCGACGAGGGCTCCGAGGGCACGCGTGACGAGCGGGTGACCGGGAGAATAGAGTTGCGCGCCGCGGACGGCCGCGGCGAAGCGGCGCACGAAGTCGTCGGCGACGCGCAACTGGCGGGCGGGTTCCATTACCGGGTCCCTCCTGCCGGCGGGGGCCGGCGGGGCAACATCATGGCGAGTGCGGCCGCGCGGCGGACGCCGCGGGAACCGGTCGTGCTGGCGTCTTCGAGCACGGCGTCGGCGGACGGGGACCCGGTCGCCCGCAGGGCGCGGGCGGCGGCCACGCGGATGCGGGCGGTGCGCATCGGCGCCCACCATTCGCCACGGTGGAGCAGGTCCTTCAGCGTCTCGATGCCGCGCGTGCCGGCGCCGCTGCGTCCCAGCGCATCGATGGCCGAGATGTAGATGGGCTCCGAGGCGCCGGTGTGCGACGAGTGCGAGAGGATGTGCACGAGCAGCGGCGCCGCGCGCTCGTCGGTGATCGACCCGAGCGTGTGCATCACCGCCTCGCGGGCGCGAGGCTCGCCGGAAGTGAGCGCCTCCTCGAGAATCGCGTAGGCCTCGTCGCTGCCGATCTGGATGATCGCCCGCAGCGCCTCGCGCTGCACGTTCGGATCGGGATCGGCCAGCAGCGATCGCAGGTCGCCCAGCGCGCCGGCGCCGCCGACCGCGCGCCAGCACCTCGATGGCGGCCCGCCGCACCGCCGGGTTCGACGAGTCGCGCAGGGCCTTGGCCGGCTCGCGTGCGGCCTCGCCGAAGCCGATCAGCACGTCCTTCACCCGGCGTACCGCCAGGCGGCTGTCCTCCTTGGCGAGCGCGCTGACGAGCGGCACGATCAGGCCCGGCCCCATCGCCTGGCAGAACCCGTTGAGGACCGGCATCTGATCGTCGGGAGCCTGGCGCATGAACAGCAGCAGGTGATTCACCAGCGGTCCCGCGGTGAGGCGCGCGACGGCCGCGTCGGCCTGTGCCGCGAACGGCGAGCCGGGGGTTCTGGCCACGCCGGACACCGCGTCCAGCAGCTCGCGCGCCAGCGGCAGATCGCCGACCAGGACCAGCTGCTCGAGGCGGGTGAGCGCCAGCTCCAGCACCGAGGCCCAGGCCTCGGGCCGGTCCTCGAGGCGCAGCAGGTCCACCAGCATCTGCTGGTCGAGGGCGCGCAGGTCGTTGTCGTTGACGGTGGAGAGCCACGCGGCGATGCGGTCGGGTGGGTCGTCGCTGACCTGTTCCACCTCGATGGCCATCTCGCGGGCGCTCGTCAGCTCGCGGTCGTACTCGGCCGGGACGTAGTCGGCGTCCGAATACGACATCAGCATCGAGACGGTGTCGGCCCAGATCTCGTTGAACTGGGGGTCGTCGCCGAGCGGCGTCAGCGAGACGCGTTCCTCGGCCAGCAGCAGGGCGGTCCGGCGCTGGTCGTCGCTGGTGGCCAGCGAGTTGAAGGCCTCGGCCAGTCGGCTGGTGGCGCCGCGATCGCGGGCCACGTTCTCGGCGACGAAGGCGCCCAGCTGTTCCTCGTTGAACCGCGATCGCAGCTCGCCGCCGATGTCGATGCCGTCCTCGACCCGCCCGCTGGCGCCGGCTTTCGGCGGCGGTTCCGTCAGCAGCGCCAGCATCACATCGGCATTGAGGCGCGTCGTCGCGGTCGCGAGGTTGGTCATCACCTCGTCGAACTCGTCCGGCGAGTGCTGAAGGGCGTAGCTGGCGAGGTTCTTCAGCAGCCGCAGCACCGCCTGCTTCTGGAGTTCGGTGGACTGGCCAGTGGCGCGGGCCCGTTCCTGCAGGCGGTTCATGAACTCGCCCAGCCGCTCGGGATCGCGGGCGATCTCCAGCAGCGACGCCAGCGCCTTCTCGTCGAGCGCGCTGCGCGAGTCGCCGACCAGGCAACTGCTGATGAGCGAGGTCCAGCTGCCGTCGCCGCCGCCGGAGCGTTCCCTCAGAACCTCGGCGTAGTCGATCTCGCGGATCTCGATCGGTCCGCCCCCGGCCGACTGCCACGCCCGCATGATCCCGCCTTCGAGCCGGATCGCCTCGGGCGCGGCGGCGAGCAGCGACAACAGCATGTGCCAGCCGCCGGCGGTCAGCGGCGCCTGTAACGTCAGCTCGCCGATGTGATGACCGTGGAGCAGCGCCGCCAGTTCGTTCACCGACGAATCGGGCTTCGGCAGGCTGCGACCGTCCATCAGCAGGGCGTCGGGCAGCACCCCGAGCGACATCGGCCCGTTGCTCGTGGCCGCGGCTCCGGCGGCGGTCATCCGCGCCAGCGCCGACTGGATGTTCGGGTGGCTGGGGGGATACATCGACACGATCCGGATGGCCGCCTTGCAGGAGCGGGCGAACTCGACGAGACGGCTGGCCGCATCCGCGGTCATCGGTTCGGGAGTCTGGGCACGGGCCATGGAGTCGGGACGATTCTAGCGGGTGTTTCGTCGATCGTCGCGATTGTTCTGCGGGCGGCGGGCCGAAGGCGTCGAGGACCGCTACGGTATACTGCCCGCCGTCCCATGCGCGCCGTTGACATCATTCGCGCAAAACGCGACGGCCAGCGGCTCTCCCCCGAGGCCATCGACAGCTTCGTCAGCGGCGTGACCACCGGCGGGTGGCCCGATTACCAGGCGTCGGCCCTCCTGATGGCCATTGTCCTGCGCGGGATGACGCCCGAGGAAACCGCCGATCTCACCCGCGCCATGGTCGCGTCAGGCGACCGCGTGGATTTGTCCTCGCTCCCCGGTCTCAAGGTCGGCAAGCACAGCACGGGCGGGGTCGGCGACAAGGTCTCCATCGTCCTGGCGCCCCTCGCCGCCGCCTGCGGCGTGACCGTGCCCAAGATGTCCGGCCGCGGCCTCGGCCACACCGGCGGCACGCTCGACAAGCTCGAGTCGATTCCGGGCTTCCGGACCGCCCTCTCCCTGGACGAGTTCCTCGCGGCCCTGGGCGAGAACGGCTGCGCGATCATCGGACAGACCACCAACATCGCCCCCGCCGACAAGAAGCTCTACGCGCTCCGCGACGTCACCGCGACCATCGAGAGCATTCCGTTGATCTCCGCCTCCGTGATGAGCAAGAAGCTGGCGGAGGGCAGCGATGCGCTGGTGCTCGACGTGAAGTGCGGCCGGGGCGCCTTCATGAAGACGCTGGACGACGCCCGGGCGCTGGCGCACTCTCTGGTCGCGATCGGCACCAACGCGGGCGTGCGGACCGAGGCGCTGATCAGCCGCATGGATGCGCCCCTCGGCCGCGCGGTGGGCAACGCGCTCGAGATTCGCGAGTGCGTGACGACCCTGAAGGGCGAAGGACCGGCGGCGCTCACCGAGCTGATTGTCCGGCTCGCCACGCGCATGCTGCGCCTGGCGGGCGGCGCCGCCGACGATGCGTCGGCCGAGGCACGGGTCCGTGACGCGCTGGCGTCCGGCGCCGCGCTGCAGCGGTTCTGCGCGGATGATCGCCCGTCAGGGCGGGGACGCCCGCATCGTCGACCGCGACGACGTCCTGCCCTGGGCGGCGCGACGGACCGTGGTGCGGGCCCCGCGTTCGGGCGTCGTGCAGCACGTCGATGCCGAGCAGATCGGGCGTGCCTCGATGCTGCTCGGCGCGGGCCGCGACCGGGTGGACGCGCCGATCGATCACGCGGCGGGCATCGTCCTCGCGGTGGAGCCCGGCAGCCGGGTCGAGGCCGGGGCGCCGCTGATGGAGCTGCACGACAATCACGCCGGCCAGTACGACGAGGCCCGCACCCTGGCGGGCGCCGCCGTCACCCTTGGCGACGAGGCGCCGCCGGCCTTGCCGCTGATCCTCGACTGGATTCATCTATGACTGCGTCCCACGAAACCCTTCGCGCCGCGGCCATCGGGCTGGCGGCGCTCCTCGCGGGACTGGCGTGGGTCCTCGCCGGCGCGATTGGCCCGCGCGGACAGGCCGGCCTCGGCGCGCTGTGCTTCATCGCCGTGTGCGCGGCCTGCTCGACCGATCTGCGGGCGGTCCGCTGGCGGACGATCTTCTGGGGCATGGCGATGCAACTGGGGCTGGCGCTGCTGATTCTCCGGCTCGAGATCGGCGGGGTGAAGCCGGGCTACGCGTTCTTCAGCGCGGTCGGCGACACCGTCAAGCGCTTCCTCGAGTTCAGTAACCAGGGCGCGGTGTTCGTGTTCGGGGCGCTCGCCAATCCGGCGGTGCTCGAGAAGGGGCTCGGCGCCGGCAACGGCTTCGTGTTCGCGTTCACGGCGCTGCCCACCATCATCTTCATCTCGTCGTTCTTCACGATCCTCTACTACTACGGTGTGCTGCAGTTCATCGTCTGGGTGATGGCGCGGGCGATGATGTACGCGTTGCGGACCAGCGGCGCCGAAACGCTGTCGGCGGCCGCCAACGTCTTCATGGGCCAGACCGAAGCGCCGATCATCGTCAAGCCGTACGTGCCGGGGATGACCCGCTCCGAATTGCTGGCGCTGATGGTCGGCGGCATGGCCACCATCTCCGGCGGCGTGATGGCGGTCTACATCGGCCTCGGCGCCGATCCGATCGCCATTCTCACCACCAGCGTGATGGCGGCGCCGTGCGGCCTGTACCTGTCGAAGCTGCTGATGCCGGAGACCGAGCGGGCCGAGACCGCGGGCGCGATTCCGCTGAAGATCGAGCGCCACCACGTGAACGTCATCGACGCCGCGTCCGCGGGCGCCAGCGACGGCATGATGCTGGCGATCAACGTGGCCGCGATGCTGATCGCCTTTCTCGCGCTGATCGCGATGCTCGACGCGCTGCTCGGCTGGGCGTGGGCCGGCCTCACGCTGGCCAAGGTGTTCTCGGTGGTCTTCGCGCCGGTCGCGTTCCTGATGGGCGTGCCGGCCAAGGACATCGGCGCGATGGCCGACCTGCTCGGCACCAAGCTCGTCGCCAACGAGTTCGTCGCCTTCGTCAAGCTGACCGGCGAGTACCAAGGCGTGGTCGATCCGCGCACCCACATCCTGGCGACCTATGCCTTGACCGGGTTCGCCAATCTCGGCTCCATCGGCATTCAGCTCGGCGGCATCGGCGCGATGGCGCCGAGCGGCGCGGCGACCTGGCGCGGCTCGGCACCCGGGCGCTGCTGGCGGGCTTCCTGGCGACGCTCATCAACGCCTGCGTCGCCTCGATGTTTCTCTGAAGCAGAGGAAGAACAGTAGGGTGGTGGTGTGAGCGACTTCGATCGCGCCGTGGAAGCGGCGGAGTTCCTGAGGGGCCGCGGCTTCGGCGGCGCGGACGTGGCCGTGGTGCTGGGCTCGGGACTCGGCGACTTTGCCGATGGTCTGGCCGAGCCCTTCGACGTGGCCTACCGCGACATCCCGCACTGGCCCGCGGCGAACGTCGTCGGGCACGCGGGCCGGCTCGTCGGCGGACTGGCGCGCGGCCGCAAGGTGATGGCGCTGGCCGGCCGGGTGCACTTCTACGAGGGCCATCCGCTTGACCACCGTCACCTTTGCGATGCGGGTCCTCGGCCGCCTCGGCGTGCCGCGAGTCATCCTCACCAACGCAGCCGGCGGCATCAACACCCGCTTCGCCCAGGGCGCGCTGATGCTGATCGACGATCACATCAACCTCATGGGCACCAACCCGCTGGTCGGTGCGAACGACGACCGCTTCGGTGCGCGGTTTCCCGACATGAGCGAGATCTACTCCAGGCGCCTCCGCGACCACGCCGACTGCCGCCGCGGCCGATGCCGGGGTGCCGCTCGAGCATGGAGTCTACATCGCGGTCCACGGGCCGAGCTACGAGACTCCCGCGGAGATTCGCGCGTTCCGCGGCTGGGGTGCGGATGCCGTCGGCATGTCCACGGCCCCGGAGGCCATCGTCGCGCGCCACATGGGGATGGAGGTGCTGGGCATCTCGTGCATCACGAACATGGCGGCCGGCGTGCTGCCCGCCCCGCTGCGGCACGACGAGGTGATGGAGACCGCGCGCCGCGTGAAAGGGCAGTTCATCGCCCTGCTGGAGGGCACCATTGAGCGATGTTGATCGTCTCGTCGCCGCCGCGCGGCAGGCCCGCGAGCGCGCCGTCGCACCGTACTCGAACTTCAAGGTCGGCGCCGCCCTCGAAACCGCCGACGGCACCATCATCACCGGCTGCAACATCGAGAACGCCAGCTACGGGCTGACCGTCTGTGCCGAGCGCGTGGCGATGTTCAAGGCGCTCTCCGACGGGCATCGCCGCTTCACGCGGATGGCCGTGGTGGCCGACACCGTGGCCCCGACCTCGCCGTGCGGCGCGTGCCGGCAGGTGCTGTGGGAGTTCGGCCACGATCTCGAGATCGTGCTGGCCAACCTGACTGAGGTGACGGGCCGTCACCAGATGGCGGAGTTGCTGCCGCTGCCCTTCAGCGGCCGCCTCCTCAAGTAACGGGACCCCGGACCCCGCCCGGAGGACCCCGGACACCGGATCCCGGACACCGGATCTCGGTTCCCCGGTTCCCCGGTATGATCTTCGGATGCTTCCGACTATCGCCTGGGAAGGCGATGCCATCGTCATGGTCGACCAGCGCAGGCTGCCGGTCAAAGAGAACTACGTCACCTGCAAGACGGTGAACGACGTCGCCAAGGCGATCAAGACCATGGTGATCCGTGGCGCGCCCGCGATTGGCGTCTGCGCCGCCATGGGAGTGGCGCTCGGCGCCGCCCGCAGCACCGCCACCGGCACGAAGCAGTTCGCCACGGAGTTCCAGCGGAACTGCGATCTGCTGGCGGCCACCCGGCCCACGGCCGTCAACCTGTTCTGGGCCATCGAACGCATGAAGCAGGCGTTCGCCGAGGGCGCGCTGGCGGGCGAGTCGGTGGCGCAGTTGAAGGTGCGGCTCCGTCGCGCCGCTGATCGCATCCACGACGATGACGTGGAGAGCTGCCGGGCGATTGGTCGTCATGGCGCCGCGGTCGTGCCGCAAGAGGCGCGCATCCTGACGCACTGCAATGCCGGCGCCCTGGCGACGGCTGGCTACGGCACCGCGCTCGGCGTCATCCGTGGCGCCGTCGAGGCGGGCAAGCACGTCACCGTGCTGGCCGACGAGACCCGCCCGTTCCTGCAGGGCGCGCGGCTCACCGCGTGGGAACTGATCAAGGACGGCATCGACACGACGGTGATCACCGACAACATGGCCGGCGCCATCATGCGCCTGGGGCAGATCGACATGGTGGTGGTCGGCGCCGACCGGATCGCCGCGAACGGCGATACCGCGAACAAGATCGGCACCTACTCCGTGGCCGTGCTCGCCAGGGAACACGGTATCCCGTTCTACGTCGCCGCGCCGTGGTCGACCATCGACCTGGCCACCCCCGATGGCGCCGCCATCCCGATCGAAGAGCGGAACGCGCGCGAGGTGACCCATGTCGGCACCACCCAGGTCACGCCCACCGGCGCCAGGATCCGCAACCCCTCGTTCGACGTGACGCCGGCGAAGTACATCACCGGCATCATCACCGAGCGCGGCGTCTACCGCGCGCCGTTCGACGAGTCGCTTCGTCAATCGGCGCCCGCTCTCGCGACCCCCGTGCCCTGATGCGCGTCCTCGGGATCGAAACCTCCTGCGACGAAACCGCAGCCGCCATCGTCGAGCGGACGCCGGATGGACAGCGCCCGTGGGCGATGCGCTCGAGCGTGGTCGCGTCGCAAGTGGAGATCCACCGCGCGTGGGGCGGCGTGGTCCCGGAGCTTGCTTCGAGGCAGCACGTCCGCGACATTTGCGGCGTGGTCGAGCGGGCCCTGACGGATGCGGGGATCGGCTGGCTGGAGGTCGATGCGGTGGCGGTGACGCAAGGCCCCGGCCTGGTCGGCTCGCTCCTCGTCGGCGTGTCGTTCGCGAAGGCTGCGGCGTGGGCACTGGGCAAGCCACTGGTCGGCGTCCATCATCTGGCGGGCCATATCGAATCGGTGTGGCTGGATCACGGCCGCATCCCGCTGCCGGCCGTCGTGATGGTGGTCTCGGGCGGTCACACCAATCTCTACCTGGTGAAGACCGAAGGCGAATACCGCCTGCTCGGCCGCACGCGCGACGATGCGGCGGGAGAGGCATACGACAAGGTGGCGAAGCTGCTGGGGCTGGAGTATCCGGGCGGGCCCGTGATCGATCGGCTGGCGGCCAGGGGCAATCCCCGCGCGATCCGCTGGCCGGGCACCCGGCTCACGAATCCCGACCGCAACGCGCCCGAGCGTGACGGCCGTTTCGACTTCAGCTTCTCCGGCCTCAAGACCGCGGTGCTCCGGCACGTGCGGGCCCGGCAGGCGGCGCTCGGGGCCGAACAGCTGCCGGCGGCCGAAATCGACGACATCGCCGCCAGCTTCCAGCATCGCGTCGTCGAGACGCTGGTGGAGCGGACGTTTGCCGCGGCGCGCTGGTATGGCGCCCGCTCGGTCGGCATGGCCGGCGGAGTCTCGGCGAATGCGCAGTTGCGCCGCGAGGCCGAGCGGCGGGGCGCCTCGCTCGAGATCCCGGTGTTCATCCCGCGCCTCTCGCTCTCCACTGACAACGCCGCCATGATCGCCGCGGCCGGCATGCGGCAGCTGGATCGAGGAGCGATCGCGCCGGCGAACCTGAACGCCTCGCCGTCGCTCGCGCTGTAACCCCTCAATTCACTTGGGTTGAGTGTTCCATCAGCTCACACTCCCGGGAATCGTGCCGGTTTCGAGCGGCTCGGCGAGCTGTGGGGACGACCACTCAAGTGAGCTGAGGGGGGAGAAGGAGCCACCGCGCTCCCCGGCACCGCTATTCGCCCAGCACCTTCACCAGCACGCGCTTGGCGCGCCTGCCGTCGAACTCGCCGTAGAAGATCTGTTCCCAGGGGCCGAAATCGAGCGCGCCGCGGGTGATCGCGACCACCACCTCGCGCCCCATGATCTGCCGCTTCATGTGCGCGTCGGCGTTATCCTCACCGGTGCGATTGTGGGCGTAGCGCGCCGGCGACGCGTCGAAGGGCGCGAGCGTCTCGAGCCACGCGGCATAATCGCGATGCAGCCCGGATTCGTCGTCGTTGATGAAGACCGACGCCGTGATGTGCATCGCGTTGACGAGCACGAGGCCTTCCTGGACGCCGCTGGCGCGGACGGCGGCCTCCACCTGCGGCGTGATGTTCTCGAAGGCGAGCCGCGCCGGCAGGTTGAACGTCAGGTATTCGGTATGTGACTTCATGGCCAGAGAATATCCCCCGGGACCGGTGGTGGGCGTCGGCGGCGTCGTGACGCGGAATGGGCGGGCGCTGATCATCCGGCGCGGGCACGAGCCGCGAAAAGGCGAATGGTCGCTGCCCGGCGGCCTCGTCGAGCTCGGCGAGCCGCTGATCGACGCGGTGCGGCGGGAGGTCGCGGAAGAGACCGGGCTGGACGTCGAAGTCGGGCCGATGGTCGAGACCTTCGATCGCGTCCACCGCGACCCCGAGGGGCGCGTCCGTTTCCACTTCGTCATCATCGACTTCCTCTGCGTCGCTGGTCGCGGCGAGGCGGTGGCCGGCAGCGACGCGGAGGCCGTGGCCTGGGTGACGAGCGCGGAGCTAGACGCCTACGGCGTGAACCCGCACGCCGCGGCGGTGATCCGGAAGGGGCTGCAGATGGCGGCCGCGGTGCGGTAGCGCCCCGAGCCCCAAGCCCCAAGCCCCAAGACCCGCTATGATTCCCCCAATGACCGTTTCCCGCGACGCTGCCTGGCAGCTCCTGACCGAATGGACGCAGAGTGAAAGCCTGCGCAAACACGCGCTGGCGGTCGAGGCGGCGGTGCGCGGCTACGCGCGCCAGCAGGGGGCGCCGGAGGAGGAATGGGGCGTGGTGGCGCTGCTCCACGACTTCGACTACGAGCGCTACCCGACGCTCGGCGATCATCCCAACAAGGGCTGCGAGCACCTGCGGGCGCTCGGATATCCAGAATGGGTCATGCGCGCCATTCAATCGCACGCGTGGGAGTTCACGGGGATCAAGCCGGAAACGCCGCTCGAACGTGCCCTGGTGGCCTGCGACGAGATGGCGGGCTTCATCACCGCCGCGTCGCTCGTCCGCCCCAGCCGGAGCGTGCTCGACCTGGAGCCCGCGTCGGTGATCAAACGGATGAAGGACAAGGCGTTCGCACGGGCAATTCCTCGCGAACACCTGAAGATGGGCGCCGAACTGATGGGCCTGCCGC
This sequence comes from uncultured Acidobacteriota bacterium, assembly GCA_963721715.1. GTDB lineage: Bacteria > Acidobacteriota > Vicinamibacteria > Vicinamibacterales > UBA2999 > VFZN01. Next base: position 755,938 of record CAVRKI010000003.1, read on the forward strand.
TCGACCAGCACGTCGGCAACGTCATCACGTTCATGCGGGCGGAAGCGGAAGCATTGGGTTTGAAGGGCGCCCTCTAAGCCCGGCACCAAGGTTGCATGCCCCTCGGGCATGTCCGACGCGGCTGCTGGTCGCCAGCACATCTATGCCTCGCATGCTTCGCGTCTCATGGCCGAGTATCCCGAACTCTTTGGTCGGGATGCGGGACCAGTTCGTGAGATCCGTGCCAGGCACTCGCGCATCGATGAGTTCAGGGCGCTGGCGCACGGCCGCCCCGTGCTCATCAAGACCATCACGCAGTGCCCGTCACCGGAGCACGCGGCCCTGGTCGCCGGCGGCGAGTATGCCGCGCTGGTATCACTGCGCGGCCGGCTGAGCCCGGCGATGCAGGCCACGGTGCCCGAGCCGCTGGGGTGGGTTCCGGGCACGGCCGCGCTCGCCATGAGCAAGCTCGACGGCGTGCCGATATCCAACCTGGTGCACAGATTCGGCACCAAGGCGACCTGGTGGACCTCATCCAGGCTGGCCATGGTCGGGAAGCGTACGGGCGAGTGGCTGCGCCAGATGCACGACGCGACCCGTGCCGAGGCCGCCCCGATCGACGGTGACGCCCTGGTGCGGGCGATCACGATCCAGACGCAGCTGGCGGAAGGGCGCGGATGGTCCGCCGGCGCGGCCGCGCGGGTGCTGCACGGCGCGCGGGCCGCGGTCGAGCGCTTCGGCAGCCGGCCCGTGCCGCGCGCGGCGCGGCAGGGCGACTTCGGGCTCTCGAACATCCTGAGCGATCGCCATGGGCACATCCGCGTCGTGGACTTCGAGAACTTCGCCGAGGCCGACGCGGTGTATGAAGACGTCGCCGCCTTCACATCGTACTTGCACCTGCTCGCGACGTTCCCGGTCTACTCGCGCCGCACCCTGGCGGCGATGCGGCGCGCGTTCCTGCAAGGATACGGACAGTCGGAAGCCGACCCGCTGCTGGCGCTCTACGAGTTGAAGCAGGCGGTTGCCGTGCTGGCGGAGTTCCACGGCGGGCATTCGCCCCTGGCCCGGCTTCGGCACCGCCGCATCGCCGCCCAGGTCGTGGCGATGGCGGCGTCGCTCGACGTCGAAGTGGTGCGCTATCGCTCGGGGGAGAGCGACTTCCGCGACGTCTCGAGCTACCACGAGAAGCGCTACAAGGGGCGCGCCAACGAGTTCAAGCGACAGGTAATGGCCGACGCCTACCTGGGCCTGCTCGGCGCGGTCGATGGCCAGCTTCTCCTCGATGTCGGGTGCGGCACCGGGCGCGGATTCCAGGACCTCGCGCGATCGGGCGCACGGCTCGTCGGCAGCGATGGATCGGTCGACATGCTGGGCCAGGCCGCGCGTGTCTACCCAGCCGGCCAGAGTCCGTTGCTCGCCGCGGCCTATGCCCAGCACCTGCCCTTTGCCAGCAACTCATTCGATGCGGTGGTGAGCCTGAACTTTCTCCACCTGTTCTCGGTCGAGACGCAGCGGCAGATGGTGCAGGAGATGAAGCGCGTGGTGAAGCCGGGGGGCCGCCTCGTGCTCGAGTTCGACAACGCGCTGCACGGTGGCATCGTCGGTCCGTTCAAGCGCTGGACCGACCGCGAGCGCGGCAGTCTACCGGGAGAGATCCGCACGGTGCTCGGTGACGACTGTGAGGTGACGCGGTGCCGGGGCGCAGTCTATCCCGTGATCTGGCGCGTCCTGTCGCGAGTTCCGAGGTTCGGCGCGGCGCTGGAGCGGCTGGCCTACCTGCCGGGCGTCCGTCACCTGGCTCATCGCCTCTACTACGAAGTGCGCAAGCCGGCAGCAGCCGCGGTCCCGGGATGACGCGCGAGCGAACGTGTCCGGGGCCATTTCCGTATACTTCTCTGCATGCCAACAGCCGCAGACCCGGTGCAGGCGGGTTCGGTCGCCCCCGTGGTCGTCTGCGATCAACTGAGCGTCCGCTACGGTAAGAACTGGGCACTGAAGGACGTCAGCGCGACGTTCCTGCCGGGGGCCATCGGGCTGCTGGGCCCGAACGGCGCCGGCAAGAGCACGCTGCTCAAGTCGCTGCTCGGATTCGTCGCGCCCGACAAGGGAACGATGCGGGTGCTCGGGCTCGACGTCGCCACTTCGCCTCTGGAGATCCGCTCCCGCATCGGCTACATGCCGGAGAGCGACTCGCACATCCCCGGCATGAACGCGGTCTCGTTCGTCGCGTACTGCGGCCAGCTCTCCGGGCTGCCGCCGGCCGACGCCATGCAGCGTGCGCACGAGGTGCTCTACTACGTCGGCCTCGGGGAAGCGCGCTACCGCAATCTCGAGACCTACTCCACCGGCATGAAGCAGCGCATCAAGCTGGCGCAGGCGATCGTGCACGATCCCGACCTGCTGTTCCTCGACGAGCCGACCAACGGCATGGACCCCAAGGGCCGCGACGAGATGCTCGAGCTGATCCGCGATCTTGCGCACAACAAGAACGTCAACCTGATCCTCTCCTCCCATCTGCTGCCCGACGTGGAGTACACCTGCGATCACGTGGTGGTCGTGGACAAGGGTGCGGTGGCCACCTCGGGCCCCATCCAGGCGCTGAAGGGGACGCGCGGCCGCGTCTACGAGCTGCGGGTGAAGGGGGACCAGACGCATTTCATCACCGTGCTTCGCGGCGAAGGGCTCGACTGCCATGACACCGACGAGGATGTGATTCGCGTGTTCGTGCCGGAAGCCGAGCCGCTGGCCACCGAGGCCGGCGCTGTCTACGATGCGGGCGCCCGCGCCCTCTTCCGGTTGGCCGCGCGCGAGCGCGTGCAGGTGCGGCACCTGCGACCGAGCGTGCCGACGCTCGAGGACGTGTTTGCCCGCGCCGTGGGCGAGGTCTGAGCCATGCCGATCCACGATCAGGGCTATCGCCGCTACGGCGGCTCGCGGGCCGAGTCGGGACGCGCCTGGCAGGTGATTGCGCGCGCCGGCATCCTCTCGATCATCAGCAAGCGCGCCTTCATTTCGCTGATGCTGTTCGCCTGGGCGCCGTTCCTCGTCCGCGCCGTGCAGATCTACGTCTCGGCCAACTTCCAGCAGGCGGCGTTCCTCGCGCCGAAGGGCGAGACCTTCCGCGAGTTCCTCGAGACGCAGGATATCTTCGTGTTCTTCGTCACCATCTGGGTCGGCGCCGGCCTGATCGCCAACGATCGCCGCGCCAACGCCCTGCAGCTCTATCTCTCGAAGCCGCTGACCGCAGCGGAGTACATCGCCGGCAAGATGGCGATTCTCTTCCTGTTCCTCACCTTCGTCACCTTCGCCCCGGCGATGGGGCTGCTCCTGGTGCAGGCGATCTTCGCGGGCAGCTTCACCTTCATCCGCAACAACGCCTACCTGCTTCCGGCCATCACGCTGTTCTCGCTGGCCCAGGTCCTGCTCGCCTCGACAACGATGCTGGCGCTGTCGTCGCTGTCGAAGAGCAGCCGCTTCGTCGGCATCATGTATGCGGGGCTGATGTTCTTCACCGCGGCGCTGTTCCAGGCGCTGCGCGGCATCACCGGCTCCAGCGTCTTCGCCTGGCTGTCGCCCGGGGACGCGCTCGAACAGCTCGGCGATGTCATCTTCCGCATCACCCCCCGATACGACCTGCCGCCGGCCCTGGCCGGCCTCACGGTCCTGGTGCTCATCATCGGCTCCGGCGTCATCCTGGCCCGGCGGGTGAAGGGCGTGGAGATCGTCACGTGAGCCTTGCCATGCCAGGAGTCGAGAGTCGGGAACCAGGCGCCACCGCCGGCGCTGCGCCCGCGGCCGCCGCGGCGCTGGTCCAGGCCGAACACCTGTCGAAGTGGTACGGGCAGGTGAACGGGTTGAACGACGTGTCGGCCATCATCCCGCGCGGCATCACCGGGCTGCTCGGCCCGAACGGCGCCGGCAAGTCCACCTTCATGAAGCTCATGACCGGGCAGATCAAGCCCAGTCAGGGCAGCATTCGCGTCTTCGGCGAACCCATCTGGGGCAACCCCGCGATCTACGCCCGCATCGGCTTCTGCCCGGAGCAGGACGCGTTCTACGACCGCATGACGGGCCTGGAGTGGGTGAGTGCGCTGGTGCGGCTGAATGGCCTCGGCGATGCGGAGGCCGATCGGGCCGCCAGGGCCGCGCTCGACAAGGTCGATCTGATGGGGGCCGCCGACAAGAAGATCGGCGCCTACAGCAAGGGCATGCGGCAGCGGGTCAAGCTGGCGCAGGCGCTGGTCCACGATCCGGAGCTCCTGATCCTCGACGAACCGCTGACCGGCATGGATCCGCTGATGCGCCGCAAGACCATCCGCCTGATCAAGGATTGGGCCCGCGCCGGCAAGCACATCATCGTCTCCAGTCACATCCTGCACGAGGTCGAGTCGATGACCTCGAACATCCTCCTCATCAACAACGGCCGCATCGTCGCCGAGGGCAACGTGCACACGATCCGCGACCTGATCGACACGCACCCGCACACGGTGTTCGTGCGGGGCAGCCACCCGCGCGAGCTGGCCCGCCGGTTCCTCGCCGAAGACGACGTGCTCAGCCTGAAGTTCGAGACCGGCGGGGTGGTGGTCGAGACCAGCCGCCCCGACAGCTTCTATGCGCGGCTCACCGAGCTGGCCGCCACCGGCGAGGCGGGCGCCATCGACGAGGTGCAGTCACCCGACGACAACCTGCAGGCGGTCTTCCGCTACCTGGTGAAGCAATGAGCATGGGTTTCTGGCGGGCCTCGCGTCGGGTGTTCGATCTCTCGCTGGGCGAGATGCTGTGGTCGCGCCGCACCATCTTCATGGCCCTCGTCGTCGGCGGACCGGTGCTGCTGGCGCTGATCGTCCGCGCCCTGGACGTGTTCGGCATGACCGCCCTGCGGGTCAACGGGCGCGCCGTGGGAGGCATCGGCGTCTTCGGCGTCATCATGTGGATGCTCTTCCTGCGCTTCATCGTGCCGGTGCTGGCCGTGTTCTACGGGACCGCGCTGATGGCCGACGAGGTGGAGGACAAGACGCTCACCTACCTGTTCACCCGGCCCATTCCGCGAGGTGCGGTGCTGGTGGGGAAGTACCTGGCCTACATCGCCTGCACGATGCTGGTGGTCCTGCCGGCGGTCATGCTGGTCTACTTCCTGGTCGTGCCATTCCGTGAAGTGCCCGGGACCTTCACCTCGCTCGTCACCGACCTCGGCTTGCTGGGCATTGGCCTCGCGGTCTACGGCGCGGTGTTCGCTTTTGTCGGCGCCTATTTCAAGCGCCCGCTCGTGCTCGGGCTGGTGTTCACGTTCGGTTGGGAGCCGACCGTGCTGGTCCTGCCCGGCTACCTGAAGCAGTTCACGGTGGCCCACTACCTGCAGGCGCTGGTACCCCATGCGATGCCGTCGGAAGGCATCACCAGCCTGCTGCAGGGGCTGTTACGCGACACGCCGTCGATGCCGGTGTCGCTGTTCTGGCTGGCGGTCTACGCCGCCCTGTTCCTGTGGCTGGCCACCCGGGTCGTGGAGCGGCGAGAATATATCCTGGAACAGTAGCTCGGTCGGGCGTCCGAGCGGAGTTGGGGACCAAAAGCGGAACCCCGGCCATCAGGGATTCGTAATACGGTTCAGGAGCACCCCGAATGTCGAAGAAAACCCGCTACTTCGTCCTTGTGTCCGGCGCCATCCTCACCCTCGGGTTGGGCACCGGGTTGGTGGCCTCCTACATGGGCCTGCCGGTTTCGCTCCTTTCCAGCGCCGCCGGGCCAGATGAACTGCAATACGTCCCGCAAGACGCCACCGTCGTCGCCTACGCCAACGTGCGCGACGTGATGAACTCCGAGTTCCGGCAGCGCTTCCGTGAGATGGAACCGCCCTCGGCCGAACGTAACGAGTTCGAGCAGAAGACCGGCCTCAACATCGAAAAGGACATCGACTCGGTCGTCGCGGCGTTCATGAGCGCTTCGAACGGCCAGGCCCTGGACAACCCCGAGCGCTCGGCCATCGTCCTGGCCCGGGGCCGCTTCGAAGCGGCCCGCCTCGAATCCCTCGCCCTCGAGCACGGCGGATCGGCGGAAGACTACAAGGGCAAGCGGCTCCTGACCCACCTCGAAAGCGGCAAGCCCGGCGATGAAGCCATGGCCGTGGGCTTCGTCGAATCCGACCTCGTCGCCCTGGGCGGCATCACCGCGGTGAAGCGGGCCATCGATGCCGGCGCCGACCACCGCAACGTGATGTCGAACAACGAAGTCATGCGCCTCGTCGCCGACATGGACAACAGCAATGCATGGGCCGTGGGCCGCTTCGACGTGCTGGCCAATCAGGCCAGGCTGCCGTCCGAAGTTCAGGCGCAGCTGCCGCCCCTGTCGTGGTTCTCGGCCGCCGGCCACATCAATGGCGGCGTCAGCGGGGTGTTCAAGGCCGAGGCCCAGAACGAAGAGGCCGCGCAGAACCTGCGCGACGTCGTCCGCGGATTCCTGGCGATGGCGAAGCTGCAGGCGGGCAGCCGTCCGGGCATGCAGCAGATGGTGGACTCGCTGCAACTCTCCGGCGAGGGCAAGGTCGTGGCGATGGCCTTCAATATTCCCAGCGAGTTCTTCGATGCGCTCGAAGCCATGGCCAAGCAGAAGCAACTGAACGGTCGGTAGAACCGGCAGCCGCTAACCGGCAGACGGCAGCCGCCGACGGCGGGCCGCGAGAGATACCGACAGGGCAGACGGCGCTTCGCCGCTCTGCCCTTCGTCGTTTCGCCTACTGACCTTCAGGCCTTCGACCTTCCATTTTTCCTCCGTCCTGCCCCTGATTTTCCTCGGTTGACTCCCGGCTGACGCGCTCCTACACTGCAACTCCCTGCGAGCGCCTGTGACAGATCACGTGTTCTTCTACGGCACCCTCATGACCGGGTTCAATCGGCCTGGGCGCCAGCGTGTGGATTCCGTACTCGAACTGACCGGCCGCGGCCGCATTCGCGCCGCGCTGTTCGATCTCGGCATCTATCCCGCGGCAGTTCCCTCGGACGACGACAGCACGGTTCGCGGCGAGCTGTACCACATGCACGACGTCGCGGCGGTGCTCTCGGCGCTCGACGAGATCGAAGGCTTCCGGCCGAACGAGCCCGAGCGCAGCCTTTATCTGCGCGTGCTCACCACCGTCACCCTCGACGATGGCCGGGAACTGCCGGCCTGGGCGTACTTCTACAACGCCCCGCTGGGACGCGCCGAGCGCATCTCGTCGGGCGACTACCTCGAACATCTGAACGGAAGCTAGGGGCGCCGTCGGTCGGGGCCGCCGGTGCGGGCACGGCGACCGACGCGGGAGGCGGGTGCGGCTTATTTCTGGACGCCGCGCAGCTCTTCGACCAGCTCGGTGATGGCCTGGAGGACCGGTTCTGAGGGCTCGATGAACTCGATGCCCGAGCGGTACATCACGATGTCCTGATCGACATCGATGATTCTCGAGTGCGCCACACGACCCTTGATCACGATCGAGCGTTCCCGCAGCGTGAGGCGGAAGTCGTACAGCGAGTCGAGGTGCAGCGGAAAGGTGGTCTCCACCTGCATGCCGCCGAGGCTCACCTGCTGCACGGTCATCGGCTGGTAAACCTTGACCTCGCCCTGCAGGGTACCGAGAATCGGGATCCGGTCGGAATCGCGCTGACGAGTTGACACCGTGCGGTGCATTATAGTCGCCTCCGGCGCGCCCGCAGCCGGCGGAGTGGTGGCATCACGCGACTCCGTGAATCGCTGGAACGCGAACCGTGCACCAATGCGCAGTGCGAACGGGGCCTGGCAGGCGGGGGACTCGGTCAGCTGCGACACCGGCCTTCCGAAATCCGGGTCCGGCACGTCGAGGCTGCTGTCCTCGATACGAGCCCGGCTGGGTCACGCCCATATCGATGGAATCGGTGTGCCAGGTCTTGAAGGCCCCTCGGCTTCCAGCCGATGCGGCCAATCGCGCCGCCGGGGAGGGAACGCTCCCGGGAGCGGGCTGTTCACCCGCTCCCGGAGGGCCGTGACGACTTAGAAGCGCAGGCGCGCGCCGAGGAACGCGCGGCGCGGGTTGACCCAGGCGATCGGGTCACCGAACGCCGTGGTGCCCGTGCCCGCCACCAGGTCCTGGTTGCGCGTCGGGTCCTGGGTGTTCAGGAGGTTGAACATGTCGACGAAGAACTCGACATTGGCGGGACCGACGGCGCGCACGTACTGGGCGCGCACGTCGAGCTGCCCCCAGGCGGGGTTCTCGAGCGAGCCCACGGCGTCCGGCGCGAGCCAGCGCTGGAGCGTGCCCCCGTAGACGTAGGCGTCGGCGGCGGGCACGCGCACCGGCAGGTTGCGGCCCGAGGCCAGGAACGTGCGGCTCGCCACCGTGCCGGAGTTCCACGCGAAGGTGGCGCCGAACTGCAGGCCGAAGTCGAACGTGTACGAATCCGCCGCCCTTCAGGACGTTCTCGATCAGCCCGGGCTGCGTCCCGTACTGATACGGCGCGCGTGGATCGAGGAACAGCACGTCGCCCTGGAAGTCGGCGTTGCTGTCCGAGTTGGTGTTGCCCTTGCCGTCGTTCCAGTTGTAGGACGTCAGCATCTGCCAGCGGTTCGAGAAGCGCTTGCGGAACACGAACTCGAGGCCCTGGAAGTTGCGCTCGCCGCCGGCCAGCGTGCCGATGACGAAGTTCGAGCCGGGGTTCGCCGCGTAGCCGAAATAGTCGTAGCCGAGGAACAGTGAGTCCGGCGCCTGAGAGCCGTTCGGAATGCTGCTATAGCCCTCGGGCTCGGCATAGAGCTCGAGGTCGTAGTCCTCGATGATGTCGCGGGTGCGCCGGTTGAAGTACAGCGCGTCGAAGCTCATGTTCCGCCCCAGGTCCACGGCGTAGGCGATCTGCAGGTCGTCGGTGTAGGGCGTCTTGGTTGACGGCGAGAAGAACGCGTCCTGCACCGCCGGGCCGCCGCGGGTGCGGTAGGTGACGTAGCTGTCAATCGCCCACACCTGTTCTTCGAGGATAGAGCCCGTGAGGGTGCCCGCGAAGTTGGTCAGGTTGTTGCGCACGGGGTCGTAGTAGCGGCCCCAGAAGGCAGAGACCTTGTGGCGTCCGTTGCCCAGCAGGTCGTAGACCGCGCTCAAACGGGGCGCGAAGTCCCAGTCGAACGTGAAGATGTTCTCGCCGGTCGTGGCGAAGTGTTCCCAGCGCTGCATCCGGACGCCGAGGTTCAGCGACAGTCGGTTCAGCGTCCACTGGTCCTGGACGAAGAAGTTGAGACCGTTCGAGTAGGTCTCCTGAGGGCCCAGCGCCGCCTGGAAGTCGCGGTCGTAGTTGACGCCGCCCACCGGGTTGCCGGAGGTGGTGTTGAACACCATCGTCGCGGCCAGCTCGACCTGCGAAATCACGCCGTCGCGGTTGACGTCGTAGGCGTTGTAGTACTTGGCGCGGTCCGCACGTCCGTCGATCGTCCGGATGAAGCCGTTGAAGTCGCTGGTGTTCGAGACGTCGAACTGCAGTCCCGTCCAGCTGCCGCCGGCGACCTGCCCCGCCGTGATTCCGCGGCCCGCGTAGGTCGGAGCCAGCGAGGAGTAACCCGAGCTGTCCACGTAAAGGGTGTCGCGGAAGTTGTCCGACCGGTTCCACTCGAAACCGCCCTTGATGGTGTGGTCGCCGAACGTGTGCTGCACCGTGCCCCTGACGGCCTTGTTGTCGCGCTGGTCGATGAGATCGCGGCCGAAACCGCCCTGCTGCTCGTCGGTCAGCGTGCGGACGTCCGTCTGCTGGAACAGCACATCGCTGCGCGACTGGCGGATGGCGGAGAAGTCGGACACCTCGCCGTTGTGCTTGTTGGCGCCGACCTCGACGAGGGTCGAGCCGAACACGCGCGTGTAGTTGCCGCTGTAACGGGCGCCGCCCTGTTCACGGGAACGATCGCGCGCGTTGGTGATGTCGCGCTGGCTGCGGCCGGTGATGTCCGTCGGGTCGCTGAGGTAGGTGAAGCTGATCAGGTCGTTCTGCGTCGCCGCCCAGCTGCCCTTGAAGAAGCCCTGGTGCTGCGTGTTGTCGACCGTGCGCATGAACTCGTTCGTGTCGAGCGTCGAAACATCGTCTTCGCGATTGGTGTAGCGGTAGCTGCCGAAGAACCAGACCTTGTCGCGCAGGATCGGGCCGCCAAGCGTGTAGCCGTTGTCCTTGGTCGAGAACTCCTGGGCCGCGCCGTTCTGGTTCTCGGCCACGAGGCTGCTGTTCTGGAAGAAGTAGTTCACCGAGCCCTGATAAGCGTTGCTGCCCGACTTGGTGATGACGTTCGAGATCAGACCGGGGGCGCCGACGTACTCGGCCGGAATCGCGCCCGTGATGACCTTCTGCTCCTGGATGATTTCCGTGTTCAGGTTGGCGCCGAAGGTGCCGGTGACCGGGTCGGTCACGTTGATGCCGTCGAAGTAGTAGATGTTGTCAGCGGAGACGCCCACATTGCCGCCGATGTCCGAGTAGTTCAGGCCCGAACGCGCCGCCGGGTTGCCGGACTGGTTCTGGTCGTCGGGCAGGACGCCGGGCACCAACTGCAGATAGCTCTGGTAGCTGCGGCCGGTCGGCAGGGACTCGGTCAGCTGCAGAGTGATGTCCTGGCCGCTCGTCGCGCTCTTGATGTCCACCAGCGGAGACTCCGCCGTCACGGTGACCGATTCGGTCACGCCGGCGACCGTCAATGTGAAGGGGAGCGTCGTCGTCTGTCCGGCGCGTACCAGAATGCGGCTGCGCGTCTGATCGGCAAAGCCCGACAGCGACACCGTGATGACATACAGAGCCGAAGGCTGGAGGGCTTCGAGCGTGGCGACGCCCTGAGCGTCGGTCACGGCGCTGCGCTTGGTGATCGTGTCCGCCGACTCGGCAGTTACGGTCACGCCAGGCAGCCGGCCTCCGTCAGCGTCCTCGACGACGACGTCGACCTTGCCGGTGTTGGCAACCTGTGCGGAGGCCACGCCCACGAGGGCGAGCCAGAGGGCCGCGAACATGGCACACGTGCGGATTCGCATGGGATTTTTCTCTCTCCTTGAAACGAACAAATGAGAAACCAAACGTTCGGTCAGAAAGGAAATTCCATGCCAGCAGCCTATTTCTCGAAACTGGGCTGAATCGTCAATCGCCGCGGTGAGGGTTACCGGTTGTCCGACATGGCCACCGGAAATACGGTGACTTGATCTGAAAAATTGGATATCGATGGGACGAAATCAAGCCCGGAGGGCCGCTAACTATGGGGCCGGGCCAAACGCCCGGATTGAGGGGAGCAACGAAACGGCAGAGATGGCAGGAGTTTTCAATGCCCCGGGAGTCAGGAAGGGCCTGAGGGTCTCACAGGTACGAGACTCTCACCGCGTTTGAACGTTCGTTTGATAAACTCAACATACCCATGTCATCCCGCACGGTCGTCGTCCTCGGTGCCGCACGCACGCCCATCGGCAAGTACGGCGGATCGTTCAAGGATCTGCACCCCGCGGAGCTTGGCGCCGTTGCCTCACGGGCCGCACTCGAACGGGCGGGTCTGACGCCGGCCGATGTCCAGGAAGTGTGGATGGGCCACGGCCGACAGGCCGGGTCAGGCCCGAATCCGGCGCGGCAGGTGGCCCATCGCGCGGGCGTGCCCTACGAAGCGCCGGCCCAGACCATCAACAAAGCCTGCGCCTCGGGAATGCAGGCACTGGCCAGCGGCGCCTCCAGCGTCCTGCTCGGTGAATCGGAGGTGGTGCTGGCCGGCGGCATCGAATCGATGAGCCGCATGCCGTACCTGGTGGACAGCATCGACGCGCGGTGGGGCCACAAGATGGGGCATTTCCAGTTCGTCGATGCGATGTACCGCGACGGCTTTCAGTGCCCGCTCTCGAATCTGATCATGGGCGAGACGGCCGAGATCCTCGCGCGTCAGCATGGCATCACGCGCGAAGAATCGGACGCCTTCGCGCTCGAGAGCCAGCACAAGGCTGAAGCCGCGCAGAAGGCGGGGCGTTTCGACGCCGAGATTGCGCCGGTGACGTTGACCGAGCGCGGCAAGACGATCCAGGTGACAGCCGACGAACACCCCCGCCCGGGCACGACCATCGAAACGCTGCGCAAGCTGCCGCTGACGTTCCCGAAAGTCGAGGGGCACGACGGCATCATCACCGCCGGATCGGCGTCCGGCATCACCGACGGCGGTGCGGCGCTGGTGCTGGCCTCGAGCGACTTCGCCGCGTCACGCGGCCTCACGCCGATCGCCACCATCACCGGATGGGCCAGTGCGGGCGTCGATCCGCGCATCATGGGCATCGGCCCGGTGCCCGCGATCAAGAAGCTGGAACAGCGCACTGGCCTGTCGCCTGCGCACTTCGATCTCTTCGAGTTGAACGAGGCCTTCGCCGCCCAGGCGCTGGCCGTGCTCCGCGACGTGCCGATGCCCGCCGACCGGCTGAACGTGAACGGCGGCGCGATCGCGCTCGGCCATCCGATCGGGGCCACCGGCGCGCGCATGGTGGTCACGCTCATCTACGAGCTCAGGCGCCGCGGCCAGAGGCAGGGACTCGCGACGCTCTGCGTCAGCGGCGGGATGGGCATGGCGATGGCGATTGAAACGCACGTCTGAAAGTTCACAGTTCACAGTTCAAAGTTGCGAACATGCGGATAGCAGTCATCGCGGGTGACGGGATCGGGAAGGACGTCACGGCCGAGGCCGTGAAGGTGCTGGCGCGGGTGTCTGACGTCTTCGGCTGCGACCTCGTGCTGGAGCCGCTGCCGTGGAGCGCCGATCACTACCTGAAGACCGGCGAGACGCTGCCGTCGAATGGCTACGACCTGCTGCGCTCGTTCGATGCGGTGTTCGTCGGCGCGCTCGGTGACCCGCGCGTGTCCGATAACCGCCACGCGCGGGACATCCTGCTCGGCACCCGGTTCGAGCTCGATCTCTACGTCAACTACCGTCCCGTGCGCCTGCTGGACGAGCGCCTGTGCCCGCTGAAGGATCGCGGCCGCGCGGACGTGAACTTCACCGTGTTCCGCGAGAACACCGAAGGCGTGTACGTCAGCATCGGCGGCCGGTTCAAGGCGGGCACGCCGGACGAGGTCGCAATCCAGGAAGAGATCAACACCTACAAGGGCGTGCACCGCATCATCGCGCACGCCTTTGCCTTCGCGGCGGAGCGGGGGCACACCAAGGTCTGCATGGCCGACAAGAGCAACGCCATGCAGCAGGGCCACGCGCTGTGGCAGCGGGTGTTCAAGGAAGTGGCCGCGGAGTACCCGGGCATCACCGCCACGCACCAGTACATCGACGCGATGGCGATGTTCATGGTCAAGGACCCCGGGCAGTACCAGGTGATTGTCACCAACAACCTGTTCGGCGACATCATCACCGACATCGGCGGCGCGCTGCAGGGCGGGTTGGGAATGGCGGCGTCCGGCAATCTCCACCCGGGACGGACCTCGCTGTTCGAACCGGTGCACGGCTCGGCGCCGCCGCTGGCGGGGAGGAACCTGGCCAATCCGATGGGCGCCATCCTCTCGTCGGCTCTGATGCTCGAAACGCTCGGCCACCGGGACGAAGCCGCGGCTGTCGAGCGCGCCGTCGAAGCCGCGGTGGCCGCAAGGCAGACTACGACGGACGTCGGCGGCTCGCTCGGCACGCGCGAAGTGGGTGACTGGATCGCGGCGGCGATCAAACCGTGATCCCCCAACTCTGCACTGCAAACTTTGAACTTTGAACTGATCGGGGTCTTTCATGTCACAGACCGTCTATATCCTGGGGGGCGCGCGCACGCCGATGACGCAGTTCGTGGGCGCGCTCAAGGATCTCTCCGCGATCGACCTCGGCGCCATTGCCTCGCGCGGCGCGCTCTCGCGCACCGGCGTGCAGCCCGACTGGGTCGATCACGTGATCTTCGGCAACGTTCAGCAGAGCAGTGTCGATGCCCATTACGGCGCCCGCCATGTCGCCTTGAAGGCCGGGCTGCCGATCGAAGTGCCCGCGCTCACGGTGAACCGCCTGTGCGGTTCCGGCATCCAGGCGGTGCTGAGCGGCGCGCAGCACATCCAGCTGGATGAGGCCGGGATGGTGCTGGCCGGCGGCATGGAGAACATGAGCCAGGTGCCACACGTGATCCGGGGCCTGCGCTCGGGCCTGAAGCTCGGCCAGGGCAAGATGGAAGACTGGCTGTGGGAAGGCCTGAACGACCCCTACGCGGGCTGCTCGATGGCCATCACCGCCGAGAACTGCGCGGAGAAGTACGGCATCACCCGCGAGCAGTCCGACGCCTACGCGCTTCGCTCGCAGCAGTTGGCGCACAAGGCGTGGACCTCCGGCGTCATGAAGGACGAAGTGGTCCCCGTCGAGATCAAGACGCGCAAGGGCGTCACGCTGGTCGAGCAGGACGACCACCTGCGTCCCGACACCACGATGGAGATCCTGGCGAAGCTGCCGACCGCGTTCAAGAAGGACGGTGTGGTGACCGCCGGCAACGCCAGCGGGATCGTCGATGGCGCCGCGGCACTGCTGATTGCGGGCGAGGGCACGGTCAAGGCCCGCGGGCTCAAGCCGCTCGGCCGCATCGTGTCGTGGGCGACCGTTGGCGTGCAGCCGTCGATGATGGGCATGGGGCCGGTGCCGGCCATCCGCAAGGCGCTCGAGAAGGCCAACCTGTCACTCGCCGACCTCGACCTCATCGAGATCAACGAGGCGTTCGCGCCGCAGTATCTGGCCTGCGAGCAGGAGCTCGGCCTCGACCGCGACAAGGTGAACGTCAACGGCGGCGCGATCGCGCTCGGCCACCCGCTGGGCGCCAGCGGCGCGCGTCTGCTGCTCACGCTGCTGCTCGAGCTGCGGCCGCCGCGGCAAGAAGTACGGCGTGGCCTCGGCCTGCATCGGTGGCGGGCAGGGCATCGCGATGATTGTGGAAAGCGTCTAGAACCGGCAGACGGCAGCCGACCCAAGACTCAAGACTCAAGGCGGAAACCATGGCGATCAAGACAGTGGGCGTGCTGGGGTGCGGGCTGATGGGCGCCGGCGTGGCGCAGGTGTCGGCCGCGGCGGGATTCAAGACCATCGTGCTCGAGGTGAACGAGGACGTCCTCAAGAAGGGCCTCGGCCGCATCGAGAAGTTCCTGACCGACGGCGTCGCCAAGGGCAAGGTCACCGAGGAGGTGCAAGAGCACGACGCTCGGCAACCTCTCCGGCTCGACGAAGTACGCCGACCTGAAGGACTGCGATCTCGTCATCGAGGCGATCGTCGAGAACGTCGCGGTGAAGAAGCAGGCCTACGCTCAGGTCGAGGCGGTCGTCGGTCCGCACTGCCTGATCGCGTCGAACACCTCGTCGCTGTGCATCACCGAGCTGGCGGCGGCGACCTCGCGGCCGGACAAGGTGGGCGGGCTGCACTTCTTCAACCCCGTTCCGCTGATGAAGCTGGTGGAGGTGATCAAGGCGCTCTCGACCAGCACGGAAACCTACGACGCCCTGTTCGCGTTCGCCCAGGCGATTGGCAAGGAGCCGATTACCGCACCCGACCGCGGCGGCTTCATCGTCAACCGCCTGCTGGTGCCGTACCTGCTGGACGCGATTCGCTGCCTCGAGGACGGGCTCGGCACGGTGGAGGACATCGACAAGGGCATGAAGCTCGGCTGCGGCCACCCGATGGGGCCGTTCACGCTGCTCGACTTCGTCGGCCTCGACACCACCTACTTCATCGCCAACATCATGTTCGAGGAGTTCCGCGAAACCCGGTTCGCGCCGCCGCCGCTGCTGAAGCGCATGGTGCTGGCCGGCTACATGGGCAAGAAGTCGGGCCGCGGGTTCTACCAGGTACCTGAGTCAGCGGGAGAGCTTCTTCAGCAGCGCCTCGGCCTGCTGCTTGAAGCGGCGATCTTCCGGCGCCCAGTCGGGATCGAGCGGGGCCTCGAGCGCGGCGCGCAGTTCCGTGCGTGCCGCGTCCCGCTTGCCCTGGGCCTCCAGCGTCTCGGCCAGGAACACGCGGGTGATGACGCTGTTGGGGTGGTAGGTGAGCGCCTGTCGCAGGTGCTCCTCCGATCTTGGCGATGCTGCCGCCGAACAGGCCGGGGACCTTGAAATACCAGCGGCCCAGCGCGCGGTCGGCCGATCCCTGCAGAAACGCCGGGTCCAGCGCCAGCACGACCTCCAGCGACGCCTTGATGGGCTTGCGGTATTTGACGCCCTGTCTCAATCCAAACGACTCCGCCAGCGCGCCCATGTTGGCCGCCATCCAGAAGTGTCCTTCCGGCCGCTTGGGCTCGAGCGCGGCGGCCGCCCGCCCCGCCACGATGCCCTGTTCGAGCGCGGCGCGGCGCTCAGGCTCCGGCAAACCGTTCGTGCCCAGCCAGTAGCGGGCCCGTGACAGCTTCCAGGCCGATTCGAAATCCCGAGGGTCGGCGGCCAGGCGTGCGGCCCACACCTCCGCCGCCCGCGTCGCGCTGGCGGCCGTCTCGCGGTCGCGATACAGGGCATCCGGATCGTCATCTGGAACCTGAACCGCTGCCCGCGCATCAAACGGACGTATGTCGATACTCACCGCCGCTGCCGCGCCCGAGATGCTCGAGAGGCCCATATACAATACCCAGATGCAGCATCTCATCCAGCAGTTGCTGGTGCAGCTCGGTGAAGACCCGTCACGCGAAGGTCTGCTGAAGACCCCGCAACGGGTGGAAACCGCGCTGAAGTTCCTGACGAGTGGGTATGACGCTGATATCGACACGGTGCTGAACGGGGCGATGTTCAGCGTCGATTATAGCGAGATGGTGATCGTGCGGGACATCGACTTCTACAGTCTCTGCGAGCACCACCTGCTGCCGTTCTTCGGCAAGTGCCACGTCGCCTACATCCCCAACGGCCGGGTCATCGGCCTCAGCAAGATTCCACGTCTCGTGGACATCTTCGCGCGCCGGCTGCAGCTGCAGGAGCGGATGACCAACCAGATTGCCGAAACCATCCGCGAGAAGATCGCGCCGCTCGGCGTGGCGGTGGTGTGTGAAGGCACGCACCTGTGCATGGCGATGCGCGGCGTGGAAAAGCAGAACTCGTATACGGTGACCAGCGCCATGCTCGGCGCCTTCCGCGACAACGCCCGCACCCGCATGGAGTTCCTCGAGCTGCTCAAGCTGCGCCAGGCCGCGATCTCCCAGACCCCGCTGCCGCTGCCCCTGGGCGTGTCTCACCTCGACGAGTAGTCCCTCCTTTCGACGCGTCTCCGTCTTCCACTGCCAGATGTCGGTTGCCGGACACCGGCTGTGGTGGCCCCGTAAACACGAAGGGCCACGAAGCCGAAGCTTCGTGGCCCTGGTCGTGTACCCCTGAGGGAGGTCGATGACTAGAACCGGAACGCGACGTTGAAGCGGATGTTGCGCGGTCCGAGGATCTGCGCGGGCGAACCGAACTGCGGCACGGTGTTGATCGCGCCGTTCGGGTCGCCATCCTGGCGCAGGTTGATGGTACCGCCCAGGGTGCGGGCGTCCCACGCGACGTTGTTGTTCATCAGGTTGTTGAAGTCCACCGACGCCTCGAGCTCGCGCGAGCCGCTGAAGCGCACGGTCTTGAACGCCCGCAGGTCGATCGAGGTGCGTTGATCCAGGCGGTACGAACCGAGCGGCTCGACGTTCACGGTGGTGTTGCCGCCCACGGTCAGCGCCGTGTTCAGCTGGCGCGTCAGCAGAATGCCGCTCTGCGCGTTGAGGTTGCCGGCGAGGCCGATGTCGTAGAACGGCGTGATGTAGGTACCAGTCAGCTTGAACTGGTGCGGGCGGTCGCCGAGCTGCCCGGTGAGTGGGCCCTCGGCGTTCAGCAGCACGTTCGGGTTGACGTTCACGCTCACGCCCTCGATGCGCGTCTGCGAGTAGGTGTAACCCGCCAGCACCTGCCAGCGGTTCGACATGCGCTTGGTGATCGAGACTTCGAGGCCCTTGTAGGTCTGCAGGCTCGTGAGGTCGTTGGTCAGGTACACGAGGTTGGCCGCCGAGTTCCGGTTGTAGAACTGGAACGTGCCATCGTCGGCGGTACCGAACACGCCGTCACGCCCGGAGTCGGGCCGCGTCGTCAGGAACGTATCGTACGGGTTGGCCGGGTTCGACGAGGCCTGCGGGTTCTTCTCGCGACGGTAGGTGTAGACCGCGCTGAGACGCACGGACGGCAGCAGCTCGTGGTCCACGCCACCCGTGTATTCGTCGGTATAGGGCCGGCGATACTCGGGGTCGAAGGAGACGGTGCTGACGTTGACCTGGCTGATGACTGGGGTTCCGGACTGCTCACCCGGCTGGAACCGGAGGTCGCCGTTCAGGTCGTTCCAGGTGAACTGCTGCGAGTAGTTGCCGTTGGGATTCACGGTGTCGAGCACGCCGCCACCGGCCGGGATGATGTAGTAGTAGCGGCCGGCGCCGAACTTGAGCGCCGTCTGGCCGTTGCCCAGCAGGTCGTACGCCGCGCTGATACGAGGGCCGGCCGTGTGCCAGAGCACGATGTCGCGCTGCTCGGGGAAGTTCCGGTTCAGCTCCGGGAAGTAAGCGCTGGCCGGGCTGCTCTGCTCGGGCAGGTAACCTTCGAGCCGCTCCCAGCGGACGCCTGCCGTCAGGGTGAGGCGCTTCACCGAGTAGCTGTCCTGCGCGTAGAGCGCGGTGACGTCCACGGCTGACTTCGAGTAGAAGGGTGTGCCGAAGATCGTCACGTTCTGCGAACGGCCGGTGGCGCTGGTGTAGGTGAGGTCGACGTCGTCGAAGCGGACGACGCGGTTCTCGATCGGCGCGTGCGCGTGGTCGAAGCCGAACCTGAATTCGTGACGGCCGCCGGCGAACTCGTCCAGATAGTAATTGCCCGTGGCGTTGGCCTGGTAGCGATCGCGCCACCGCTCGGTGCCCGACGTGAAGTTGCGGGTGCGGATGCCGGTCGCGGCGTCGAACAGGGTCTGGTCGTTGCCGTTGAGGTAGGTGGGGAAGAAGATTTTGTTCAGGCCCAGGCGCGCGTCGACGAAGAAGTTGTTGGTCACCACCGAGTTCCACAGCACCTGATAGACGTCGAACACGTCGTCTTCGTTGCTGGTGGACTCCTGCTCGAGCAGGTTGCTGGTGGCCAGGAAGCGGTTCGGCTTCTTGTAGTACTGCCGCGAGTAGAAGGCGCCGAGGCGGTTCTTGTCGCTGATCTGGTAGGTGGCGTTCACCATGCCCGACGTGATGTCGGTCTTGTCGAGCACCAGTTCCGAGAACGCGGCCGGGACGTTCACGTGCACGCGCCAGTCGCGGAACGAGCCGAAGATGCGCAGCTTCTTGGCGATGATCGGGCCGCCACCGCTGACGTTGATGTCGGACACGAAATCCACGGCGTTGGTGTCGGGACGGAAGCCGTAGCGCAGCAGGTTGTCGTCGATGTTCTGCCCCTGCGTGGCATCACCCAGCCAGGTGAAGGTGGTGCGTCCGCGCCACTGGTCGGTGCCGCCCTTGGTCACCATGTTCATGAACACGCCGCTCGTCGGCACCGTGATGTCGTGGGCGCCGGTCGAGATCTGGATGTCGTCGAACGCATCGAAGTCGTAGTAGAAGCCCGCCGCGCCGACGGCCTGGGGGTCGCCGACGTTGATGCCGTTCAGATACTGTGAATTCTGCGTGGACGGCGTGCCGCGCGCGCTGTAGGTGCCCTGCAGGCCGCCCGACGTGCCGCCCACATCAGGACGGGTGATGAGCAGGCTGGGGACCTTGTATTCGACCAGCGACCAGATGTCGCGGCCGCCGGGCGTGCCCTGCAGGAGCTGCTCGCTCAGGTTGGTGCTGACGTTGGCGCTGGTGGTGTCGACGACCGGCGAGGCGCCGGTGACGGTCACGGTCTCGGCCAGGGTGGCCACCGTGAGCGTCATGTCGAGCGGGGTGGTCTGGCCGGTCAGGACCGACAGGTTCTCGCGCACCATCGGGCGGAAGCCCTGGAGTTCGACGCGCACCGAGTAGACACCCGGCGGCAGCGACGGGAAGCGGTTGACCCCGCCGCTGTCGGTGACGCCCGTGGCGGTGCCGGCCACCAGGGCCGGGCTGCTGATGGTCACCGCGACGCCGGGAACGGCGGCGCCCTGTTCGTCCTGTATGCGCACCAGGATCGATCCCGTCTGCACCTGTGCGAAGGCGGGCGAGATCGAAAGAAGAATGACGGAAACCGCGCAGAGGAAGCGAGCGGCCCATGGCGGAGTCCGCATCGATTGAAGTTTGACCGTGTCGTTCATTGAGGATCCCCTCGGAATTACGTTCCGCGCCTACGGAAATTTGGAACAGCGTTCAAGACATTCCAGCTGACTTCGCAATACAGACTGCCACTGGGTGACAGATAGCGTCTGCATATGACATCTGCCGGAGCAGGGGTTCGAGAAACACTACCCTCGCTGCAAGCCGCCTGCCGTGGCTGATCCGGTGCTGCCGCTATACTGAATCCCCATGCGCATGCTCGTTGCGATCCTCGCGCTGGCGCTTGCGGCTGTTCCGGTCGTCAGCGCACAGACGAAGAAGAAGGCCGCCCCGAAGAAGACGACACCGGCGACGAAGCCAGCACCACCGGCCGCGACCCTGTCGCGGATGCAGGCCGAGCTCACGTGCCCGTCGGAACTCGGGGTCGGGGTCACCAGCAAGCGCCGGTTCTGCGATGTCCTCGCGGGGCGCGACCCGGCCAGCGGCATCCTCATCAAGATCCCCCCACACCGGGGGCCGGTCACCCTCTCGTTCGAACTGCACAACCGGCACACCTATTCGGAGGACCTGGTCAAGGCCCGCACCGCGTTCCGCAAGTACACGGCGACCGTCGGCGTGCTGACCATGGACAACACCCTGGTCGATCGGGCGGCCATCCAGACCGAGTTCCGCACCGAGCGCGACCTGTTCGATCGCATCGCCGGAGGCGCGGGCCCCGGTGGGGTGAAGGCGGTGGCGCCGAGCGGCACCGAGTTCATCACCCTGCAGCTTCCCGAAGATGTCGGCGACCAGGTCAGCGTGCTTGGGGAGAAGCTGACGGTGATGCGCCCGGATGGGACCGACACGTTCGTGTCCGAGGGCCGGCCGCTGGCCACCATCAGCAACGTGATGGTCGAGTACCGGCCCGGTCCGCCGCCCAAGAAGGCGCCGGCCCGTAAGCCGTAGGAGTTCGCCTGCGACCAGCCTCCACGGGTGTAGGATGGGAGTACGGTCCCCACCGAAAGGCTGGTTCCCGTGCGCGCCAAACTACTCGCAGCGCTGTTCGCCGGCATGGCGGTCCCCATCGTCTGGGCCGCGGCCGACGAACCCATCCAACCCATCAAACCTGCGACCGTCACCGAGCCGGCGCTCGTCGAACTCGGCAAGAAGCTGTACTTCGATCCGCGCCTGTCCCGCTCCGGCTTCATCTCGTGCAACTCGTGCCACAACCTCAGCATGGGTGGCTCGGACAACCTCTCCACCTCTATCGGGCACAACTGGCAGAAGGGCCCGATCAACTCGCCGACCGTGCTCAACTCCAGCCTGAACGTGGCGCAGTTCTGGGACGGCCGCGCCAAGGATCTACAGGAGCAGGCCGGGGGGCCCATCGCCAATCCCGGCGAGATGGCCTACACCCACGAACTCGCGGTCCAGACCGTCGAGTCCATCCCTCAATACGTCACCGAATTCGAGAAGGCATTCGGGCCGGGCAAACCGACCATCGAGCGGGTGACCAGGGCGATTGCCGCCTTCGAGGAAACGCTGGTGACGCCGAACTCCCGGTTCGACCAGTGGCTGACGGGCAACGCCGGCGCGATTACCGCCAACGAACTCGACGGCTACCGGCTCTTCAAGTCGAGCGGCTGCACGGCCTGCCATAACGGGCCGGCCGCTGGAGGCGCCTCGTTCCGCAAGATGGGGGTGGTCGAACCCTATCGGACCGACAACCCGGCGGAAGGCCGCAGAGCCGTCACCGGCAAGGATGCCGACCGGTTCAGCTTCAAGGTGCCGACGCTCCGTAATGTGGAGCTCACCTACCCCTACTTCCACGATGGCGCGGCGGCGACGCTGGGCGAGTCCGTGGAGATCATGGGCCGGATTCAGCTCGGCAAGACCTACACCGCGGCCGAGAACGCGAAGATCGTGGCCTTCCTGAAGACGCTGACGGGAGACCAGCCGCGCTTCGAGTTGCCGTTGCTGCCGCCCTCGTCCGATCGCACGCCGCGGCCGAACCCCTTCCAGCCGCCAGGGAAGTAGAATCGCCGCGACGATGGAAACGCCGCTGACGCCTCTCGAGTTCATGCGCCGCGCCCGGCGCCTGTATCCCAGCCGAGAGGCGCTCGTGGATGGCGCCCTGCGCTGGACCTACGACGCCTTTGGCGAGCGTTGCGATCGGTGGTCGTCGGCCCTGCAGGCGCTCGGCGTGCGGCAGGGCGATCGGGTCGCCTACCTTGCCCCGAACACCCACGCGCTGCTGACGTCCTTCTATGCCGTGCCGCAGCTCGGGGCGGTGCTCGTGCCGATCAACTACCGGCTGATCCCCGAGGAGTTCTGCTACCTCATCGAGCACAGCGGCGCTGCGGTGGTGTGCGCCGACGGCGACTACCTCGACGCCGTTGATTCGATTCGCGGGCGCCTGCCGCACGTGCGCCACTTCGTCGCGCTCGATCGCTGCCGGGCCGGCTGGCTCGACTACGAGGCCCTCGTCGCGCAGGCATCCCCCGCGTTCACGAAACCGTCGATCGGCGAGCGCGATCTGCTGACCATCAACTACACCAGCGGCACGACGTCACGCCCCAAGGGGGTGATGATCACGCACCGCAACGCCTGGATCAACTCGGTCGGCATGCTCACGCACATCCGCATGACGCCCGGAGACGCCTACCTCTGGACGTTGCCGATGTTCCACGCCAACGGCTGGACCTTCACGTGGACGGTCACCGCGGTCGGCGCCAAGCACGTGTGCCTCAGGAGAGTGGAAGCGGCGGCCGTGTTCCGGCTGGCGGCCGCGGAGGACGTCACCTGGATGTGCGCGGCTCCCACCGTGCTCATCACCCTGGCCGGCGCGCCCGCGGCGCTGAAGGGCTTCGCCCCGCGCGGCGTGAACGTGATGACAGCCGGCGCACCGCCGGCGGCGGTGACCATCGAGCGCCTGGAAGAGGGCCTGGGCTGGACGGTGACGCAGATCTACGGGCTCACCGAAACCGCGCCCGCGATTTCGATCTGCGAGCCGCGCCCCGAGCACCTCGGCCTGGCGTCCAGCGAGCGGGCGCGCATCAAGGCCCGTCAGGGCGTCGAGCTCATCACCTCGGGCGAACTGCGGGTCGTGGATGACCACGGCGCCGAGGTGCCCAACGACGGCGCGACGATCGGCGAGATCGTGGCCCGAGGCAACGTCATCATGGCCGGCTACTACAACGACCCGGACGCCACCGAGCGGGCCATGGGCGACGGCTGGTTCCACACCGGCGATGCGGCGGTGATTCATCCCGACGGCTACCTCGAGATCCGCGATCGATTGAAGGATGTGATCATCAGCGGCGGCGAGAACATCTCCTCGGTCGAGGTCGAGGCCGCCCTGCTGCGGCACGAGGCCGTGCAGGAGGTGGCGGTGGTCGGCATGCCCGACGAAAAGTGGGGCGAGGCGCCCCATGCGTTCCTGGTCTTCAAGCCCGGCGCGTCGGCCGCGGCCGAGGAGCTGCGGGCGTTCTGCCGCGAGCACATGGCGCGCTTCAAGGTGCCGCACAGCTTCACGCCGATGGACGAACTGCCGAAGACCGCCACCGGCAAGATCCAGAAGTTCGTGCTGCGCCAAGGCCGGCCGAATCTGTCGAAGCAGTAGCGGCTCAGCGCCACGGTCGCGCCAGCACCGGTGCGGCGAGCGCCGGCGGTCTCAGCTGACGATCTCGGCCTCCGCTTCGATCTCCACCAGGTTCTCGTCACCGATCAAATCCGCGGCAATCAGGGTGTTGGCCGGCTGGATGTGTCCGAACCGCTCGCCGTGCGCGCGCGCCACGACCTCCCAGTCCGCCACGTGACGCACGTAGACACGCGTCTGGATCACATCGTCCAGCCGGCCGCCCAGCGATCGCAGCGAGCCTTCGATCTTGTCGATGACGAAGTGCGTCTGGGCGGCGACGTCGGTGCCGCCGATGTGGCGATGGCGGTGCGTCGAGGTGGTGCCCGACACGAGAACACGGTTGCCGGTCCGAATCGCTCGCGAGAAACCGGCGAGCGGTTCCCACGGCGTGCCGCTGAGGCAGTGCGTGCGGGTGCCGGCCGCCCGCACCGCGTACGGCGGCGGGAAGGTCTCCACGTGATGACTGAGGTCGCCGGAGGCGGTGAGGAAGGGCGGCGTCCGATACTCGTCGCCGCAGTCGCCGGGGATCGGCGTCAGCGGCGCGATGGCGTCCGCCAGCTCGATGCGGTCCTCGGTCGGTGAGCGCGAACTCGAAGAGCCGCTTGGTATCGTCGATGTGCTGCCGCTCGCCGAGCCGCGCCCCGATGATCACGCCGCCGACCGCGGGGTGCTCCAGCACCCAGCGGCTGGCGACGTTGGCAATCGAGACGCCGTGCCGCCTGGCCACGCGCGAGGCCGTCGCGAGCACGTCCTGATAACCGCGCCCATCCGCCGGCCGCTCGGATGAAGCGGCCGTACTTCATGCGCGACCAGGTGCCGGTCTGTTCCCAGTCCGGCTCGGGCTGGCCGAGCCAGCGTTCGGTGAGCCATCCGCCGGCCACGGTGCCGTAGGCCAGCAGTTGCACGCCGGTCTTGAGGCACAGCGCCGACATCGCGCCCGCCGCGCGCGAGTCGAGCAGGGAGAACGCCACCTGATTGGTGACGATCGGAATTCCGCTCGCCAGCGACATGTTCAGGTGCGCGGTATCGGTGTTGGTGAAGCCGAGCTGACCGATCAGCCCCTCGTCGCGCAGTTCCTGCAGGAAGAACAGCGCGTCCAGCCAGCTCGGATCGGCGTAGGTCCACGCGTGGAACTGCAGCAGATCCAGCCGTTCGGTGCGGAGCCGCGTGAGCGAACGGGTGATGGCGGCGCGGACGTCCTCGCGCGTGACCGGCCCCGGTTGGGCACCCACTTGGTCAGCAGCTGGACGCGGCTGCCACCCGGGCCTCCGCGATAGAGGCCGGCCACGTCCTCCGCCGAGCCGTAGTGGTCGGCCATGTCGAACGACGTCAGCCCGGCCTCGACGTACGGCCGCATCGCCGACGCGGTGTGCGGCGAGATCGATGGTCCGGCCGTCACGCTCCATGTCGGCGATCTGCCACAGACCGGTGAGGACGCGTGAGACGGACGAGTCCGGGCGCCAGGTTGATGCGTTCGACAGCCACGGCAGCGGCTCCTTCGGGAAATGAAATGGCTACTCGGGCGGCAGCGCTCGAAAGCGAGCCGCGAGGTCCACGCCCTGGCGGCGAAGCGCGGCCAGTTCACGGAGGTAGATGACGGTGCCGATCGCCCATCACGATGAGCCAGATGGGCGTGGACCGCAAGTACCACGCGGCCACCGGCATCGTCAGGTCGCGCCAGGTGTGCACGGCGAGGAACGCGCCGAGCACCAGCGACGCCCGCCACGGCGAGCGGCGCCTGCACCGCGCGAGACGGCAGCACCGTGACGGCACGGGCGAGCGCGGGATTCCGTGACGGCAGCGCCAGCACCGAGAGCGCCATCAGCAGGAAGTTCACCAGCATCGAGGTGACCAGGATGTCCACGCCGAGGAAGAAGTCGCCCGCCAGGTGACTGCCGAGCACGCCCAGCGTGGCCATCGTCGCGCTGGCGACGATCGCGACGTGCGGGGTGCGATAGTGCGGGTGCACCGCCGAGACCGCGGCAGGGAAGATGCCGTCCTGGGCCCAGGCGAACATCAGGCGCGATACCGCCAGCAGCATCGCCGGCAGGTCCTTGATCAGCGCCACCGCCGCGCTCGAGACGATCACGACCGTCCAGAACGGCGGCAGCAGGAAGCCCGAGCAGGCCGGGCGCGGTGAGGTCGCGCTGCCGCGCCTCGCTGGCGATGTACTGCCACGGCACCGCGTGATACACCGCGGCGGTGAACAGCAGGTAGAACAGGCCGACCGAGGCGACGGCGATGCCGATGGCCAGCGGCAGATCGCGGCCTGGCCGGCGCGCTTCGCCGCCGGCCTGGGCGATGGAGTCGAAGCCGATGAACGAGGCGAAGAGCAGCGCCGATGCCGGCATCAGCACCGACGAGCGGTCAGCGGCGGCGGCTCGACCGCTGGCAGCTCGCCGCCACGCCGCGCCAGGGCCGCGGCGAAGTCGGCCTGCGTGAACCAGAACCCGGCCACGATGACGACGGCGCCAAGGGCGAAGGTGAGGAACATCAGCGGCACGATCAGGCGCTCGTAGGCCTTCACGCCCCGCAGGTTGACGGCCGCCGCCGTCCACAGGCAGCCGATGGAGATCGTCAGTCGCACCGGCCCCGACTCCAGGAGCGCGGCCGCCGACCGGGCGTCCATCGCCACGGCAATGTCGCGCAGGAACGGAACCAGCACGTAGGACACGACGCCGATGGCGACGCACAGCGAGAACCACTGCGAGAACGAGGCGATGAAGCCGAGATAGGGGCTGAGCGCCCGGCTGGCGTAGACGTAGCTGCCGCCCGCACGAGGCATCGCCGAGGCCAGTGTCGCGTACGACAGGCCGGCCAGAACCGCGGGCACCGCCGCGATCGAGAACGCCAACAGCACGTGCGGCCCGATGTCCGGGACGTGGCGCTGGATCATGAACGGGATCACGTTGATCCCCGCGCCCACCATGCTGCAGACGCCGGTCGCGACCAGGCCCATCAGGCCCATGTCGCGGGCGAGCTTCGAGTGTCCCGGCGACACCGGGGACGGGGAAGGGGACTGTGTCATGCGATCAGGACCGGGCCTCGTGGTAGCAGCGCAGGATGGCGTCGGCCGACTGGTCGATGTCGGCCTCCGTCGTGGACCAGTTCGACACCGAGATCCGCATCACCTGGTGGCCCTGCCACGTCGCGCCGCCGGCCCAGCAGGTGCCGTCGGCCTGCACGCGGGCGATGACGTCACGGGTGGCGTCGTCGGCGCTCGGGGCACCGCCGTCGAACTGCACCAGCACCTGGTTCAGCACCACCTCGTTCAGGATCCGCACGCCGGAGTCGCGCGCCAGCCGCTCGGCCATCCGCCGGGCGAGCGCGCAGGTGCGGCGCACGAGGTCGGCGATGCCCTCCCGCCCGAGGGCCCGAATCAGCGCATAGAGGGGGATGACGCGCGACCGTCGCGACGACTCCGGGACCCAGTCCATGCCGATCCGTTCTTCCTCGTCGCCACGCTGGAGGTATGACGCCTTCAGTCCCATCGCCGCCCGATGCGGCGCGGGATCGGCGACGATCGCCAGGCCCGAGTCGTACGGCACGTTCAGCCACTTGTGCGCGTCGGTGGCCCAGGAATCGGCACGCGCCAGGCCCTCGACCTGCGGCGCCAGCTCCGGCACCGCCGCCGCCCACAGCCCGAACGCCCCATCCACGTGCAGCCAGCCGCCCTTGGCGTGCGCGAGATCGGCGATGCGGCCGATCGGATCGCTGGCTCCGGTGCTCACGTTGCCGGCTTGCGCACAGACGATGAGCGGGCCGCTGACGTCTGCCAGCGCGGCTTCGAGCCGGTCGGCGCGCATCCGGCCCTGTTCGTCCACCGGCACGACAATCACTTCGTCGGCGCCGAACCCGAGCAGGCGGAGCGCCCCCATCGCCGAGATGTGCACCTCGCCGCCGGCGATCACCGTGATGCGCGGCGCGCGCTGCAGCCCCTGGGTCTCGACGTTCCAGCCGGCCCGGCGCAGCACTTCGTGCCGAGCCGCGGCCAGGCAGGTGAAGTTCGCCATGTGGCAGCCGGTGACGAACCCGACGGAGCTGCCGCGCGGCAGGTGCAGCAGCTCGACCAGCCACGCCGCGACGATGTCCTCCATCACGGCCGCCGCCGGCGACATCACGTAGAGCGCGCCGTTCTGATCCCAGACGCTGGCCAGCCAGTCGGCGGCCACCGTCACCGGCACCGCGCCACCGGTGACGAAGCCGAAGTAGCGCGGGCCGACCGTGGCGACGATCCCGGGATCGGCGGCTTCGGCCAGACGCTCGATGACGCGAACCGGTTCGTCCCGGCCTTCCGGCAGCGGCCCGCCGAGCGCCGCTCGCAGCGACGCCTGCGTGGCCGCGCCGCCGACGTGACGCGCGGCGACGCCCTGCAGATAGAGCAAGCCCGAGCTCACGGGCGCGATCCAGCACCAGGTAGGGATTCATCAGGCGGCGGTCCATTCGTCGAGGATGCTCCCGAGATCCACGTCGGGGGCGATGAGGCAGATGTGGCCGTGGCCCGCCAGCACGCGCATGGTCGCATGCGGCGTCAGCGAGACCATCAGCCGCGCCTGCTCGACCGAGGGCACCAGGTGGTCGCGGTCGGCCGCGAGATAGAGCACGGGCGCCTGAATCTGGGACAGCCGCGATCGCACATCGTACTGCCGCAGCATGCGCAGGCGGGACAGGTAGCCGTTCCGGGTGGTCGCGCGCATCAGCTGATGAAAGCGGCGAATCTCGTCCTTCCCGGTGTGCGGCGAGTGCATCCGCCACGCGGTCAGCTGCCGCACCACGCGCATCACGCCCCACGGCGTCGAGCGCAGCAGATGGTATCCGAGCCACAACCGCGCCTGCGGGCCGAAGTACGGAAACGAGTTGATGATGACGAGGCGCGCCACCCGGTCCGGGTGCGCGAGCGCGTAGCTCAGGGACAGCGCGCCGCCGAACGACTCGCCGACCAGCGTCACCGGCTCGCCTGCCGGCGCCATGGCCTCGACCCGGAGGTGGAGGTCGGCCACCAGCTCCTCGATCCGGGTGGCATCGTCACGCAGGCGATGCGTGGCCACCCGGAAACGGCGCTCCAGGCACGGCACCTGGCGATAGAAGAGCAGTCCGGTGCCATCGAGACCGGGCACGAGGACCAGCGGGTCGGCCATCTCCGATATGGTACCCTGCCCGGCGTGACGTTCGCTCAGACGCGCCAGGCTGGCGTGGACCATTGCCTCCATGTTCGTGGTCGAGACCGTCACCTTCGGGCTCGCCGTGCTGCCGGCCTTCCTGTTCTGGAACTGGTGGCTCGCCTGGCTGCCCGAGGACGGTCCTCTGCTGCGTCCCGCCGCCATCGCCATGTCGGTGGTGCCCGTCTATCTGGTGTTCTCGCTGGCGCTGTCGATGCTGTCGGCGGCGGGGATGCGAGCGCTGGGGTGGCGCACGCCTCGGCCCGGCGAATGGAGGCTCCGCGACCTGGAGTGGCCGGTTCTGAACTGGATGCGGTACATGATCTCCACGCACGTGGTTCGCGTGTTCGTGGGGACGTTCTTTCGGTCGTCACCGATCTGGACGCTGGTACATGCGCTGGAACGGTGCGACCATCGGCCGCGGGGTGTACATCAACAGCCTGTCGATCTCGGACCACAACATGCTGACGTTCGGCGACGGCGTGGTGATTGGCGAGAGCGTCCACCTGTCCGGCCACACGGTCGAAGGCGGCGTGCTGAAGACCGGGCACGTCCGGCTGGGACCGATTCGTGACGGTCGGCCTGGGCAGCGTGGTGGGCATCGGTGTCGAGGTCGGCGAGCAGTGCCAGATTGGCGCGCTCAGCGTCGTGCCGAAATATTCCACGCTCGACGGTGGCGCGGTCTATGCTGGGGCACCCGCCAAGCGCGTGGAACGACACTGACGCCGTTGCCGCATCTCATCTCCATCATCGTCCCCGTCTACAACGAAGCGGGCACCGTCGCGGCTGTCGTCGATCGGCTGCTGACCATCGATCTGCCGGCGCCGCGGGAGATCGTCGTCGTCAACGACGGGTCGACCGACGGCACGCGGGAGGCGCTCGATCGGATCCTGCCCAGGCCCGGCGTCCTGCAGATCCTCCATGCCCAGACGAACGGCGGGAAGGGCAGCGCCATTCGCGCCGGGTTCGCGCACGCCCGGGGCACCGTGTTCGCCATTCAGGATGCCGATCTCGAACTGGATCCGAGCCAGCTGGCGATGCTGGTGCAGCCCATTCTCGACGGTCGAAGCCGGGTGGTGTACGGATCGCGATTCATGGCCGGCCGTCCGGCCGCGCCGTGGCTCTCGATCATGGCGAATCGCGCCCTGACGGCGGCCACCAACATCCTCTACGGTGCGCGCATCACCGACATGGAGACCTGCTACAAGATCATGGCGGCCGAGGTGGCTCGGACCCTGTCGCTCGAGGCGAACCGGTTCGACATCGAGCCGGAGATCACCGCCAAGCTGCTGCGCCAGGGCCACGGCATCCTCGAGCTGCCGGTGACCTTCGAGCCGCGCAGCCGCGCGCAGGGCAAGAAGATCGGCTGGCGCGACGGCGTGCAGGCGGTGCAGGTGCTCATTCGCTACCGCTTCCGCGATTAGAGGCGCTCGCGCACCCGCGCCAGCGGGATGTCCAACCGCTCGGCCCATCGCTCCCATTGCACCGCGGTTCTCGTCAGCATCACCTGGTCCAGCGCGTGCCCATCGGGCAGGCCGAGCGCGCCGTACAGGCGTTCGCGGAAGTGTGGTTCGAGCGCCGCCACCGCGACCCGCCCCCGCCGTGTCTCGTAGACGTTGTAGGTAGGCAGTCCGCCGCCGAGCAAGCCCTGCGGCGAGGTCAGACCGAGGCGCACGGGCATCGCCGCGGTCGCGAGCGCGTCCTTCAGACCCACCTGGGCGTGACCCGGCGCCGGCTGTCCCAACAGCAGCAGGGCGGCGATCACGGCCTGCTCCGCGCCGAAGAGATCGGCGAGCAGGGTGCGAGGCATGTCGCGGCCGATGAGGCCGGCGACGGCCTGGTAGGTGAGGTCGTGTCCGGGGCGCTCGGGGTCGCGCGTGTCGCCGACGAGGTTCAGCCAGCGCGTGTTCGGATGGGCGCGCGCCACCGTCGCGTGGTCGAGCCCGAGGCGGACGAGAGCCGCGGGCCGCTGACTGGCGAGCAGCAGATCGGCTCGCGCCAGCAGACGATCGAGCGCGGCACGCCCGCGCGCGCTCTTGAGGTCGAGCCGACGGACCTGCACGCCCCGGTGCAGCTCGTCGTACCACGCGGGGCTGACCTCCGCCATCGGATCGCCGCTCGGCGGCTCCACCTTGATCGCCGCCGCGCCTTCGGCGGCCAGGCGGGCCAGCGTGAGCGGGCCTGGCAGGTTCTGCGCGATGCTGACGACCCGGATGCCCGCCAGCGGGCGCCGTCGGCCGCGCCGGCGGGCCGCGGCGTCGGAACGTGAGCGGGGTGTGGAACCTACGGCCACGATGGCTTCGCGCTACTCGCCGAAGTGGATGCGCTGTTCGACTTCCTGGAAGCGGCGCGCCGCCTCGGGCTCCGGCGAGATCAGCGACACGACGATGCCGACCAGGAAGGACAGCGGGATGGTGACGAGGCCGGGGTTGCGCAGGGGAAACCACGCCGAGGGCTGCTTCAGGATGTCGATCTGGATCGTCGGCGAAAGATAGATGAGCAGGAGCGTGGAGGCGGTGCCGACCAGCATCGACGCCTGCGCGCCTCGCGTCGTGAAACTGCGCCAGAAGATCGAGAGGATCAGGGCGGGGAAGTTCGCGCTGGCCGCGATGGCGAAGGCCAGGCCGACCATGTAGGCCACGTTCTGTCCCTTGAACACGATGCCGAGCGCGATCGACGCCAGCGCCAGCAACACCGTGGAGCCGCGGGCGACCACCAGCTGCTCGCGTTCGCTGGCGTGGCCGCCGCGGACGACGCTCACCCAGATGTCGTGCGACAGCGTGGCGGCTCCTGCCAGCGTCAGCCCGGCGACCACCGCCAGGATCGTGGCGAACGCCACCGCGGCGATGAAGCCGAGAAACGCCTGGCCGCCCACCACCTCGGCCAGCAGCGGCGCGGCCATGTTGCCGCCGGCGTCCACTGCCCGGATGGCGTCCTGGCCGACCAGCACCATCGCGCCGAATCCCAGGATGAATGTGAGGAGGTAGAACGCGCCAATCACCGCCGTGGCGATGGCCACCGAGACCCGGGCGGTCTTCGCATCAGGCACCGTGTAGAAGCGCATCAGGATGTGCGGGAGCCCGGCGGTCCCGAACATCAACGCGATGCCGAGCGACATGGCATCGAGCGGGTCGGAGACGAGCCGGCCTGGCGCCAGAACCGGATCGCCGTACTGCCGCGCCGCTTCCGCGAACAGCGCCAGCGGGTTCATCGAGAACTTCACCAGCACCAGCATCGCCAGCAGGAACGCGCCGCCGAGCAGCAGCACCGCCTTGACGATTTGCACCCAGGTCGTGGCGAGCATGCCGCCGAACAGGACGTAGGCCAGCATCACGATCCCGACGATGACAATGGCGGTCTCGTAAGACAGGCCGAACAGCAGGCGGATCAGATTGCCGGCGCCGACCATCTGCGCGATCAGGTAGAAGGAGATGACGGCCAGCCCGCCAAAGGCGGAGGCGACTCGTACCGGCCCCTGTTGCAGGCGGAACGCGACGACATCGGTGAAGGTGTACTTGCCGAGGTTGCGCAGCGGCTCGGCAATCAGGAACATCACCACCGGCCAGCCCACCAGGAATCCGATCGAGTAGATCAGGCCATCGAAGCCAGAAAGCGCGACCAGGCCGGCGATGCCGAGGAAGCTGGCGGCACTCATGTAGTCGCCGGCGAGCGCCAGCCCGTTCTGCACCCCGGTGATGCTGCGGCCGGCGGCGTAGAAATGCTCGGCGCTGCGCGTCCGGCGCGCCGCCATCCACGTGATCACCAGCGACAGTCCGATGAACAGCACGAAGCCGCCCATCGCCACGAAGTTCGGCTGCATCGCGCCGCCGTTCACCTGGGCCCCGAGTCGCGGCGGATGGCGGCGATGGCCGTGTCGTAGTGCTGATTGGCCCAGCGGACGTAGATCACGATCAGGATCCAGGCGGCGAGGATGACGAGCGCCCCGAGCAGGATGCCGAGCGACAGGCCCGGGACGATCACGGTGGCCAGCAGCGACTTGCCGTAGGCGATCAGCAGGATGAAGCCGACGTAGACCAGCGTCATCGCCACCGTCAGGCTGACGGCGATTCGCCAGCGGGCGGCGTCCAGGGCGCGCAGTTTACTCGAGACGGGCTCCACGGGCCGTGATCATACCCGACCTGTGCAGGCCGGCTACGGTCGCGCAGGCGGAGGGATGTCCAGCGTCACGTGAAACACCCACGCCCCGTCGCGCGCCTCGCTCCGCACGCGCGCGGGAATCGGCGCCACCGTGTCGTCCTCTGGGTAGGAGTCGGGCCAGGGGACGAAGGGGAGGGTGACCTGCTGCTCGACGCCTGCGATCGGCTCGAGGACGAACGGGAAATAGCCGGCCTTCTCGTCGGCCGGCAGCCACAGCGCCACGGCGACGCGCCTGGCCGGGCTCGAGTCGAACATCATCCTGGTCTCGACCGACTCGTAGGTGCCCACGAATGGCGCGCCGGGGGCCACGGTGCCCATCGTCTTCCGTGCCCACTCCTCTGACGCGCCCATGGTCCGATCGAAGAGGCTGATCTCGATTGGCGGGGCGCCGAGCCGGCCCGCAGGATCGGAGATGGTGATCTCGAACCGGTGCGCGACGACGCCCGTCCCGCAGCCGCTCAGCAGTAGATGCGCAAACGCCATGCACAGGAATCTCGCACGCATGAGACCCCACACTATACTCACCCCCAAGGAAGGACCTCCTGATGAAGTCGTTTGCCGCGCTCTGCCTCACCCTCACCGTTGCCGCCTGTAGCGGCCCTGCCCCGGCCACGGCTCCCGCGGCCGCGCAGGGCTTCACCATC
Organism: uncultured Acidobacteriota bacterium; assembly: GCA_963721715.1. Lineage (GTDB taxonomy): Bacteria > Acidobacteriota > Vicinamibacteria > Vicinamibacterales > UBA2999 > VFZN01. The sequence goes on from CAVRKI010000003.1 coordinate 789,635, forward strand.
GACGACCTCGTGGACATCAAGCATCCGTCGACGCCGGTCTGGTCGCCCGACGGCAGGCACGTGGTCTTCGTGTGGGACCGGGCAGGCGTGTCGAACCTGTTCCTGTCAGATGGATCGGGCGCAGCGCCCACCGCATTGACAACGGACGGTGCGGGTGGGACACCGTTCTGGAGCCGCGACGGCCAGCGCGTCTACTTCTCGAAGGGCGGCGACCTGTGGCAAGCGCCGGTTGCGGGCGGTTCACCGTCGGCAGTGTGGACCACGCCGGGACCCGAGTCGGAGATGACGCTGTCGCCAGACGGCGCGCGCGTGGCGTTCGTGCGTGGCGCATCTGGCCGCGCCGGCAGCGAACTGGTGGTACAGACGCTGGACACCGGTGCGACGTCGGTCGCGGCGTATGACGAGCGCAGCATCGGCGGCGTGAGTTGGTCGCCGGATAGCGCGCGGCTCGGCTTCTCAGCTGGGGCGCATTCCATTCGTCACGAGCAGACACCGGAGTACTCCGGCGCCAAGATCATCTACACCGTGACCGAGCGCGTGCCCGGCCAGGCGTTCGTCGTCAACCTCTCCGGTGGGCGAGTGGTGCCGATTGGGTCGCCGGGTGGCGGCGGCAACCTTCGCTGGCTCGGCTCGGATCGGGTGGTGTTCGATCGGCAGTCGGCCGATTTCAAGCGCCGCTCGACGTTCGTGGCCGATGTGGCGACCGGCACGGCCCGTCTTCTGCGCGAAGACGTCGACGAGAAATTCTGGAGCATCCCTGGTAATACGGGCGCGGCGGCGCAGCCGTCGCCGGATGGGAAGTGGCTGTCGTTCCTGAGCGACCGCGATGGCTGGGATCACCTCTATGTCATGGCGGCCAACGGTGGCGAGCCGGTGCAGGTGACGAGCGGCGCGTTCGAAGCCTGGCGGCCGGTGTGGTCGCCCGACGGCACGCGGATCGCCTTCGACGCGAACCTGCCGGGGCAGCCTGGCAACCGGCACCTCGGCATCGCCACCGTGTCCGGCGAGGGCACGCCGAAGGTGAGCGTGGCGATGATCACCAGCGGGCGCGGCACCAACGTCTCGCCCGAGTGGTCGCCGGATGGCACGCGCCTCGTCTACCAGCACACCGATCCGCAGAACCCGGCGGACTTGTTCGTGATCACGGCGGAGGGCGGCGACCCGGTGCGGCTGTCCGACTCGCTGCCGAAGGCGATCGATCGCGCGTCGCTGGTCGAGCCCGAGTACGTCCACTATCCGGGGCCGGACGGGAAGCAGGTGCCAGGCTGGCTGTTCGTGCCCACCGGCCTCGATCGTTCGAAGAAGCATCCGGCGATCGTGTGGATTCACGGCGACGGCGTGAATCAGAACTACGACGGCTGGCACGTGCAGCGCAACTACGCCGTCTACTACTCGTTCCATCAGTACCTGATGCAGCAGGGCTACGTCGTCTTCGCGCCCGATTACCGCGGCAGCATCGGCTACGGCCGCGACTGGCGGCAGGGCGTCTACATGGACGTCGGCGGCAAGGATGCGCAGGATGCCTGGATGTCGGCGAACTACCTGAAGTCGCTGCCCTACGTGGATGGCGATCGGATGGGGGTGTGGGGGCTCAGCTACGGTGGCTTCTTCACGCTGATCGCGGTGACCGATCAGCCCACGCTGTTTCGGGCCGGCGTGAACGTGGCCGGCGTCGTGGACTACGCGATGTACTACGAGGATCCGTACCACGGCGGCTGGACCGCGAGCCGCATCGGCACGCCCGAGCAGAACCCGGACGTCTACAAGAAGGCGTCCCCGCTGTCGAACGTGGACAAGCTGGCGCGGCCGCTGCTGATCCTGCACGGCACGGCTGATGTCAACGTGCCCTACCTGCACTCCGTCCGGCTGACCGACGAACTGCTGAAAAAGGGGAAGGGCGATCTCTTCGAGTTCATGACCTATCCCGGCGAGTTCCACTACTTCACGCGCGCCCACGTGCTGAAGGACGCCTGGACGCGAGTGGACAGGTTCTTCGCCGCCCACCTCAAGGACGGCGTGGCGGCGAACTGAAGGCGGCGCTTCGCGCCGTAGGCCTTCCGCGGGCGCCCCTTCGCGGCGCAGGCGGGCCGTTCGCCCCGTGGGAAGGATCTTGCCGAACGAAGTGAGTGTCCGACAAGGCGGAAAAAGAAAAGGGCCGCGACGGTCTCGTCGCGGCCCTTGAAGTCAGGCCTGAAGCCTCGAGCCTCAAGCCCCAGCGTGAAGCCTAGTTCTCCGGCTTGTGCAGCACGTCCTGCACCGGCTTCTTCTTGCCGCCGAGGCCCTGGATCTGGATGACCGGCGCGCCGGGCTCTTCCTTCAGCACGTGCTGGCGGTAGAGCTTTTCCATCTCCGCGTGGTGACGCGCCTCTTCGGCCGTCATCTCGGTCTTCACCTTCCGCGCCTTCAGCTTCTCCTCGCGCGCGTTCTTGGCGATGCCGGCCTCGTCGAGGTCGGTCTGCGCGCCGGCGGCCACCGCCACCGGGTTCAGCTTGAGCGAGTGCTCGGTGGTGCTGAGCGGCACGTTCTTGTTGCCGGCGAAGATCTCGTGGCGGCCGTGCTCCTCGTACCACTTGGTCAGCGACGCCGTCATGTGCATCTTCTCGATGATGTTCCGCCAGCCGATGCCGGTGTTGTAGGCGCAGAAAGAGATTTCACCCTGCTGCGTGGCATACGGGATGATGCACATCTCGGTGCGGCGGAAGTCGTAGTTGAACAGGTCCTGGAACCACATCCCGGCGATGAACAGGAAGTTCCAGCGATCGGCGCGGCGCTTCTCGATGTCCGAGATGGTGCGGTCGCCCTCGACCTTGCCGTACTTGCCCTTCTGCGCGCCCTTGGTGGCGCCGAAGGTCTTGTCGAACTTCTTCAGCAGGTCCGACAGCTTGAAGTGCGTCGGCGCCTTGAACGAGTCGTAGTTGCGCGCCAGCGCCAGACCCATGCCGACCATCGACAGGAAGCGGCCGCGCGAGGCGTCGTTCACCTGCGCGAGGTCCTTGGCCAGGCGTTCGGCCTTGAGGAACGCGGTGACCGGCACCGCCTCCTTGGTTTCCTTGTCGATCATCACCGCCATGCCGATGCCGCAGTTCGGGTGGCAGCCGCAGGTGACGTTGCCCCACTCGCTGTCCGGCGCCTTGACGGTGTCGGCCCAGTCGGTGAACGTGCCGATGAACGAGATCGGGAACCAGTCGCGGATCGGCTCGCCCAGGCCGGTCTGGTTCTTCACGTCGTGCGCGAGGTGCGACAGCGTGTAGCGCTGCGCCGCCCGGCGCTCCGGCGTCACCTCCTCGTCGCGGCCGGTGAAGCTCACCGGCTGGAACGACAGGAAGTTGATCTTCTTCGGGTTGTCGAGCGCGAACTCGATGACCCGGCCGACCTGCTCGTTGTTGAGGCCGTTGACGATGGTGATGACCGGGACGATGTCGACACCGGCCTTGTGCAGGTTCTCGATCGCGCGCAGCTTGACGTCGAACAGGTTGCCGACGCGACGGTGCGAGTTGGCGGCGTTGCCGATGCCGTCGAACTGCAGGTAGGCGTAGCGGAGGCCGGCCTCGGCCGCGGCCTTGGCGAAGTCGAGGCTCTTGGCGAACTCGATGCCGTTGGTCGCGGCCTGCACCGAGTTGTAGCCCACCTTGCGCGCGTAGCGGACGGCGTCGAGGAAGTAGGGCGACAGCGTCGGCTCGCCGCCGGAGAACTGCACCGACATCTGGCGCTTCGGCTTGATGGTGATGGCGTTGTCCAGCACCGTCTTGATGTCGTCCCACGTCAGCTCGTGCACGAAGCCCACCTGGTTGGCGTCCATGAAGCACGGGTCGCACATCATGTTGCAGCGGTTGGTGAGGTCCACCGTCAGCACCGAGCCGCGGCCGTACTTGATGGTGCTGCTGCCGTGGTTGTGGAGCTTCTCGTCGTTGTGGGCCTGGATGTCGCGGCCGGGAAACACCTCTTCGAGGTGCTTGAAGAACGCCGTGTCGATCGCCATCACGTCCTCGAAATGCCCGTGGATGGGGCAGTCCTTGATCATGACGATCTTGCCGTCCTTCTCCGTGATGGTCGCCTTGATCTCGCCGACCTTCTCGTTGAGGAGCATCTCGACCGGCTTGGTGCCGTCGACGATGGCCTGCCGCGCTTCGCGGACGCAGGTGGGACACAAGGAGTCGGTCTCGCGCGGCCAACCCAGAGGCGGCTTGGTCTTCTGGTAGCTCTTGAGCAGCGGCTTGTCCGACCACTTCGGTGTGATCGACTCGTTCTGGGCGATCTGGTTCACCCGTGAGAACACCTGCCAGGCGCCGTTGGCGGCGATGGCGAGAGCCTTTTCTGCGTACTTGATGGGCGCGTGCATAGGCCGGGACTCCTCGTAACTAACTGTTTCGACGTATTTTAGGAGCCGCCAGTGGGTCTGCTGCGACCTTTCGCCCAGTTGGCAGGAAGCAGGGGTGAATGGGCAGATGCCGCCCCGAACGGCCGATACCAGACTGTTTTGGTCGTCTTTAGCGCCGTCCGGCTGGCCATCGGCACTCCAGCCCGCGCCCGCACTATGATGAGCGGCGATGACACCAGCCTCAGAGACGATTTTTGGCGCGATCAGCGGCTTTTCCGCCCTCACCCTCGTGCTGGGCATCTTCTTCCTGCAATTGATCGGGCGGCGGCTGGGCCGCCAGCGAATGGCCGCCGACCCGGATGGCAGCCACGCCGGCGTCACCGCGGTTGAAGGCGCGGTGTTCGCGCTGCTTGGCCTGCTCGTGGCGTTCACGTTCTCCGGCGCCGCCGGCCGTTTCGACGCCCGCCGGGCGCTGATCATCGAGGAGACCAATGCCATCGGTACCGCCTGGCTGCGCCTCGATCTGCTGCCCGCCGACGTGCAGCCCGGGTTGCGCGACGCGTTCCGCCGATATCTCGACGCCCGGCTCGACTTCTACAAGCAGCCGGACATCGAGAGCGCCCTCGCGGGCGATGCCAGGGCTCGGGCGATTCAGGGCGAGATCTGGCGCACGGCCGTCACCGCCTCCACCGGTGTCTCTGGACCGGCGCCGATCCTGATGCTGCCGGCGTTGAACGCGATGTTCGACATTGCCGAGACGCGCGTCGCCGTCCCGTTCCATCACCCGCCCGCCATCATCTTCGTGATGCTGGGCGTCCTGGCGCTGGTCGGCGCCTTGCTCGTGGGCTATGCGATGGCTCGAAGTCAACACGTGAGCGTGATCCACACGCTGGGCTTTGCCATCGTCATGGGCATGGTCGTGTTTGTCACGCTGGACATCGAGTTTCCGCGCCGTGGCTTCGTGCGGCTCGATGCCGCCGATCAGATCCTGGTGAATTTGCGCTCGAGCATGAACTGAGGATCGCTCGGCGGACGGCAGACGGCAGACGGCAAAATGATGCACAAGGCAAAAAAGGCACACACATGACGCACACTCGATGGTTCGGCATGGTCGTGATCGTGGCGGCGCTGGCCGTTGCCGCCGTGGGGCGCCTGGCGGCGCAGTCGGCCAGTGCGCCCGCGCCGGAGCGGGTTGCGCTGGTCAATGCCAACGTTGTGAACGTGGCCACCGGCGCCGTGCAGGATGGGCAGACGCTCGTGCTGTCTGGCGGCCGCATCGAGTCGGTGAGTGCCGCGCCGCCACCGGCCGGCGTGCGGGTCATCGACGTGCGCAACCGATGGGTGATGCCCGGGCTCATCGATGCACACGTGCACATCGCCAGCCTGCCGCAGATGCGAGCGGCGCTGCAGTCCGGCGTCACCACGGCCCGCAGCGCCGGGGTGTCGAGCTATGTCGACGTCGGCCTGCGCGATCTGGTGAAGCGCGGTCACGTGCCCGGGCCCGACCTGCTCGCCGCCGGCTACCACGTTCGCACACAGCCCGCGCCGGAGCTCTTTCTGTCGGATCCGGATCTCGGCGATCTGCTCGGCGGCGTGACGACGATCGACGGACTGCGGCGGCTCGTGCGCGCGAACCTCTCCCATGGCGTGGACTGGATCAAGGTCAACGCCACCGAGCGCGCCGGCACGCCCGACACCGATCCCAGGAGGCAGATGTTCAGCGCCGGCGAGCTGGAAGTGATTGTCGGCGAAGCCGCCAACAAGGGCATCTCGGTCATGGCCCACGCCCACGGCGCCGAGGGCGCTCACGCCGCGGTGAAGGCAGGTGTCCGCAGCATCGAACACGGCACCTACCTCACCGACGAAACCCTGAAGCTCATGGCCTCGATGGGCACGTTCTTCGTTCCCACCGCCGACATCGTCAACGACCTGGCCGAGGCGGGCGGCGACTACGACGACGCGGCGCTTCAGCGGCGCGGCCAGATGATGCTGCCCATTCTGAAGGCCGCGGTGCGGCGCGCCAGGGAGCTGGGCGTGAAGGTCGCGGCAGGGTCGGATACGAGCTATGGCCCGCGCAGCGTCACGACGCTGGCCCGCGAGGTGGTGGTGCTGCTCGGAATCCGGCCTGACGTCGCTGGAGGCCCTGCAGGCGGCCACGACCCGCAATGCCGAGCTGCTGAAGCTGGAAAGACAGATCGGGCAGCTGGCGGCAGGGTTCGAAGCCGACATGCTGGTCGTGGCCGGCAGTCCGCTGCAGAACACGCGGGTGCTGCTCGACCCGCTTCTGGTGGTGAGCAATGGGCGGGTGGCCGTGGACCGCCTGAACTTCGGGAAGTGATCCGACGCTGACAGTGCGGGAGGCCGGGGGAACGTCGGATCCGTTCACCAGGACTCCCGCGCGACCTCGACACGCTGCCGTGGCTGGTCGAGGCGCCCCGGTAATCCTCGTAGTAGATCCGGTGGAGCAGACGTGATGACGGGTGAGCAGATGGTGGCGCTGACCAAGCGCCACACCTTGTACGAGTGGTCGGCGCAGGCCGCGGTGGATCCGATTCCGGTGGCGCGCGCCAAGGGCGTCTACTTCTGGACGCCCGAGGGCAAGCGCTTCATCGACTTCAACAGCCAGTTGATGTGCGTCAACGCCGGCCACGGCGATCCCCGGATCATCAAGGCGATCCAGGAGCAGGCCGAGACGCTGGCCTACGCCAATCCGTTCATGGCCACCGAGGCCCGGGCGCGGCTGGGCGAGAAGCTGGCCCAGATCACGCCGGGCGACATCGACGTCTTCTTCTTCACCAACGGCGGCGCCGAGGCCAACGAGAACGCCATTCGCATCGCGCGGCTGTTCACGGGCCGGCACAAGATCCTGGCGCGCTACCGGTCGTATCACGGCGGCACCGCCGGCAGCCTGACCATGACCGGCGACCCCCGACGCTGGGCCATGGAGCCGGGCATGCCGGGCATCGTCCATGTGCCGCATCCGTACCACGGCATCCAGCGCGGGTCGGACACCGCCGCCGAGGCGCTGGCGCAGCTCGAGGAGATCATCATGCTCGAGGGCCCGCAGACCATCGCCGGCTTCATCATGGAGACGGTCACCGGCACCAACGGCATCCTGGTGCCGCCCGACGGCTACCTCGAGGGCGTGCGCGCGCTCTGCGACCGGCACGGCATCCTGCTGATCTGCGACGAAGTGATGTCGGGCTTCGGGCGCACCGGCGCGTGGTTCGCGGTCGATCACTGGAAGGTGGTGCCGGACATCATCACGATGGCCAAGGGACTGACGAGCGCCTATGTTCCGCTCGGCGCGATGGGCGTGCGTCGCGCCATCGCCGATCACTTCCAGCAGAAGGTCTTCTACGGCGGCCTCACCTACAACAGCCATCCGCTCGGGTGCGCGACGGCACTGGCCACCATCCAGGTCTACGAAGAGGACAACCTGATCGAGCGGGCGAAGCAGATGGGGCAGGTGATGCGCCGGCTGATGGACGAGCTCACCGCGAAGCATCCCTGTGTCGGCGAGGCCCGCAGCATCGGCCTGTTCGGCATCTTCGAGCTGGTGCGCAACCCGCAGACGCGCGAGCCGCTGGCGCCATTCAACGGTCACTCGCCCGAGATGCAGGCGCTCGGCCGCTTCTTCCGCGAGCAGGGGCTCTACACCTTCGTCCGCTGGAACACCTTCTTCACGAATCCGCCGCTCTGCATCACCGAAGCGGAGCTCGGCGAAGCGTTCGGGATCATCGACGAAGGCCTCACCCGTGTCGACGCGGCCATCGCGTCCGCGGTCACGGCGTAGTTCGCGTCCGTCCGGCGGCCGCCATACAATCGGAGCTTCATGTCTGTGCGTGACGTTCTCATTGTTGGCGGCGGCCCGGCCGGGCTCGCCACCGCGATCGCTTCCCGCCATCTTGGCCTCGACTATCTCGTTGTCGAGAAAGGCACGGTGGCCGACGCCATCTACCGCTTTCCGACGCACATGGTGTTCTTCACCACGCCGGAGCTGCTCGAAATCGGCGGCCTGCCGCTGACGACGCCCTACGAGAAGCCGACCAGGCTCGAGGCGCTGCGCTACTACCGCAAGGTCGTGGACACCTACCAGCTGCAGGTGGCGCTGCACGAGGAAGTGACCGCGGTCAACGCCGCCGGCGATGGCGCCGATCGGCTCTTCGAAGTGGAGACGCGGTCGGCGCGTGGCCACGTCCGCGTGCGCGAGGCGCGCGCGGTGGTGCTGGCGATGGGCTACTACGGCCGCCCGAACCTGCTGGGCATCCCCGGCGAGGAGCTGCCGCACGTCACGCACTACTACGGCGAGGCGCATCCCTACTACCGCCAGCGGGTGGTGATCGTCGGCGGCAAGAACTCCGCCTGCGAAGCGGCGCTCGAACTGCACCGCGCCGGGGCGCAGGTGACGCTCGTGCATCGCGGCGAGGCGTTGGGCGACTCGGTGAAGTACTGGGTGCGTCCCGACGTGGAGAACCGGATCAAGGAGGGCTCGATTGCCGCCCGGTTCTCAACCGAGATCGTGGAGATCCGTCCCACCCACGTGGTCGTGCGGCGCGCCGGCGAGCTGGAGACGGACACGATTCCGGCCGAGGGCGTCCTGCTTCTGACCGGCTATCAGGCCGATCCGGGATTTCTCCAGCGCGCGGGCGTGGAACTGGATCCCGAGACCAACATCCCCCGGCATCACGCGGAGACGTTCGAGACCAACGTCACCAACCTGTTCATCGCTGGCGGGCAGCTGGCCGGCCGGCGCACCGGCACCATCTTCATCGAGAACGGCCGTTTTCACGGCGAGCAGGTGGCCAAGGTGCTGGCGGTGCGCCTCCGCGCCGAGTGAAGCCCCGCTTCGAGTCCGAGATCTCGGTCGGTCGCACTGGAGCTATAGTGCGCTGGTGAGGGCGATCGCCGGCTCGCGCGTGCCCGTCTCGATCGGTTCCGGCGGCTCGGACACCGAGGAGGGCCGGGCTTTTTTCCAGGAGAGGCTGGCGCTGTTCGGCCGCTGGGTGTTCTTGATCTCGGGGGCGTTCCTGGTGCTGGGCAGCCTGGTTCGCGGCGCCCTTGGCGTTCCGCTCAGCGAGTCGACCTACTTCCACGTCATCGGCACGCTCGTCGCGGCGGCCATCTGGATCGTCGCCCGATTCGCGCGACTCTCCATGCCAGCCATGCAGGCGGTGGATGTCGTCGGCACACTGCTGATCTGCGCCGCCTTCTCGCTACGAGTGCTCGGGTATGCGCAATCGCTGGCTTCCGTCGACCGCGACGTCGTCCCGGCGCTGAACGTCGGGCTGCTCGTGTGTGGCTATGTGCTGGTCTCCCGCGCCGTTGCCTTGCCCAGCACCCCATGGCGGTCGGGGTGGATTGGCGCCGGGGCAATGGTGCCGGTGCTGGCCGCCGACGCCATCGCGCTGGCGATGGCTCCCGACATCTCACGCACGGGAGCGGTCATCCTCCTCGATATTGCATTGTGGTCGGTGGCTGCGGTGGCCATGTCGGCGTTGACGTCGAAGGTCATCTTCGGGTTGCGCGCCGAGGTGTCGAAGATCCGAGAGCTCGGGCAGTACACGCTGGAACAGAAGATCGGCGAAGGCGGCATGGGGGCCGTCTATCGCGCGCGCCACGCCTTTCTGCGCCGGCCGACCGCCATCAAGCTGCTGCCGCCCGAGAAAGCCGGTGAGGACAACATTCGGCGCTTCGAACGCGAGGTGCAGCTGACGGCAAGCCTCAGCCATCCCAACACGGTCGCGATCTTCGACTACGGGCGGACGTCGACGGGCGTGTTCTATTACGCGATGGAGTATCTCGCCGGGATCAATCTCGATCAGTTGGTGCGGCTCGAGGGCCCGCAGCCGCAGGGCCGCGTGGTCCACATCCTGGAGCAGGTGGCCGGCGCACTCGCCGAAGCCCATGGCATCGGTCTGATCCACCGCGACGTGAAGCCCGCCAACATCATCCTGTGCGAGCGTGGCGGTCTGCCCGACGTCGCCAAGGTGGTGGATTTCGGCCTGGTCAAACGCATCGACGTCGACCGGACGGATCCAACCGTCGCCGTCACCGCCAAGAACACGGTCATGGGCACTCCGCTCTACATGGCGCCGGAGGCCCTCAAGGACGATGGTACGGTGGACGCGCGCAGCGATCTCTACGCGCTTGGCGCGGTCGGGTACTTCCTGCTGACGGGGACACCGGTCTTCCGGGCCACGACCCTCCTCGAGGTCATGGCCCACCATCTGTCCACCCCCCCAGAGCCGCCGAGCGCGCGCCTGAAAGGCCCGATTGCTCCCGATCTGGAGCGCCTGATCCTGCAGTGCCTCGCCAAGTCACCGGCGGATCGGCCCCACGATTCGAAGGCCTTGCAGTTGGCCCTGTCCCGTCTCTCGGTGAATGGCACCTGGACGACAGCGGACGCCGCCGCATGGTGGGAGCGATATCGGCACCGGCTCGTTCCCGAGGCGGGGCCGCCAGGGGCCTCGGAGCCCACGGGAACGGTGTCGGCTGATCTCGAAGGGCGCTGGCTGTCCGGGTCCCGGTGACCGTTCCGAACCCTACGCCGGTAGTCCCGGAGGCGTCTCCGCCGGATCCTGGCCAATCACCACGACCCAGGGCCGCACCGTCCACTTCGTCACCAGTCCGCTCGTGACGTAAGGGTCGTCGGCGGCGAAGGCTTCGGCCACCGACCGGTCGGCGGCCCGGAACACCAGCAAGGCGCCGGGCGGCGCGCCGAGCGCTCCCGCCATCACCAGCTCACCACGGTCCTGCGACTCCCGCGCCATCCGCAGGTGTTCGGGCCGATACGGCGCCCGCCGTTCGGCCATGTCAGGGACAACGTCGTAGATCAAGGCGAAGTAAGGCATGGGGAGATCTCCGGATGGCTCTATACCTCCATCATCCAGTTGTGACGGTCCGCTCCGTGACCGGTGCGGATGGCGTCGAGCTCGGCGCCGACGCGGGCGAGCGGCGAGTCGGCGGTCATGTTGGGCACGGTGATCTCGCGATCCTGGTGCCGCAGCCGGCCGAGCGGCGCGATGGTCGCGGCGGTGCCGACCCCGGCGGCGCCCTGCAGTTGTCCCGCGGCGTGCGCCTCGAAGACCTCGTCGATCGTGATCCGGCGCTCGGCGACGGGCACGCCCATCTCGCGCAGCAGGGTCAGCACCGAGTCGCGGGTGATGCCGGGCAGGATGGTGCCGGACAGCGGCGGCGTCACGACGGTGCCGTCGATCACGAACACCACGTTCATCAGCCCGGCTTCCTCGACGTAGCGGCGCTCGATCCCGTCCAGCCAGAGCACGTTGTGGAAGCCCTTGGCCTGCGCCTCACGCGCGGCCACCAGGCTGCCGGCATAGTTGCCGGCGCACTTCGCGGCGCCGGTGCCGCCGGGGAAGGCGCGCACATAGGTTTCCTCGGCGAGCAGATCCACGTTGCCGGAGAAGTACGGTCCGCTCGGGCAGGTCTCGATGATGAACCGGTAGCGGTCCGACGGCCGCACGCCGAGCGGCTCGCCGATCGCGAACATCACCGGGCGGATGTAGAGCGCGCTCCCTGGCTTGGCGGGAATCCACTGCCGATCGACGGCAACCAGCGCGCGGGTGCCCTCGATGAAGATCGCGGCGGAAATCTCCGGCATCGCCATGCGCTCGCACGAACGGTTCATGCGGGCGAGGTTGGCGTCGGGCCGGAACAACCGCGCGCCGCCACCCTCACGCGGGAAGGCCTTGAAGCCCTCGAAAATGCCCTGACCGTAGTGTGCCACCCCCGGAGCCGGCGGCAGGTGCATCGGGCCGTAGGGCACGATCACCGGCTCGCCCCAGTGTCCATCCACGTAGTCGGCCACCAGCACGTGATCGCTGAACACGGCGCCAAAGGCCGCCGAGTCCCGCAGCTGCTCCGAGAAGCGCGGCGTTGTCGTACGGGTGACAGGAATGGCGGGGCTCGAGACGGGCACGGCGGAACCTCCTGGATGCGCGGCGGCGGGGTGCGGCCGCGGTGATTCGGACCAGTATACCGATGCCCGGACCGGATAATCGACGACGCGGTAGGAGCTGCCGGGCTTGGCGGTGCATAATCAGGGACGCATGCCGGGCAAGTCGGACCGTGTGCCGCGATGACCGTGGGCACGTTCAATGGTCAACGCTGCGCGCTGGTCATCGGGCATCCTGGACACGAACTCCGCGTGTGGGGCTGGATGCGCGCCGTGGCTCCCGCCGTCGCCGTGCTCACCGATGGCTCCGGGCACGACGGGCATCCCCGCCTGCAGCTGAGTCGAGAGATCTGCGCGAGCGCCGGCGCCATTCCCAGCGACCTGTTCGGACTGGTCACCGACCCGGCGATCTACCAGGCCGTGCTGCTCGGCAACTCCACGTTCTTCGTCGACCTCTCCGACCGGCTGGCGGCCTGGCTCGTACGGGAGCGGATCACGATGGTCGCCGGCGACGCGATCGAGGGATACAACCCCACGCACGACCTCTGCCGGATTCTGGTGAACCGGGCAGTGCGCCTGGCATCCGGCGCCCGACCGGTGTCGACCTACGCGTTCGACCTGACCGGGCCGCCTGGCCCGCCAGCTGACGGACGGGCGCTGTCCGTCACGCTGTCGCCGGCTGACCTGGCGACCAAGATCGCGACGTGCCGCGCGTATGGGCATGACGTCGGCGGCACCCTGCTCACCGAGATCGACGGCCTGCTCGCAGAGCACGGCGAGGCGCTGTTCGCGCACGAGTATCTCGTGCCCGTGGACCCATGCATGGACCTCGCCGCTCCCGCCGGATATCGGCCCTACTACGAGACGTACGGTGAACGGCAGGTGGCCGCCGGGCGCTATCGGTCCGTGATTCGCTACGACCAACACGTGCGTCCGCTGATTCAGGTCCTGCAGCAGTGAGCGATTCCCCGCGACCGCTCCGGGTCCTGATCACGAACAACACCCTCGCCACCCGTGCCGGCTCCGAGCTCTACGTCCGCGATCTGGCCCTCGGGCTCCTGCGACGGGGCCACCTCCCGGTGGCCTACAGCACGGTGCTCGGCGACGTGGCTGGCGAGCTCAACGACGGGTCCATTCCCGTTCTGAACGATCTCCGCTCGCTGGTCGTCGCGCCAGACGTCATTCACGCGCATCACCACCTCGACGCCATGTGCGCGATGCTGCGGTTCCCGGACGTGCCGGCCGTGTATGTCTGCCACGGCTGGATGCCGTGGGAGGAACAGCCACCCGTGTTCCCCGGCATTCGCCGGTACGTGGGCGTGGACGACGTCTGCACGGAGCGCATCCTGACGACGCCGGGCGTCGATCCGGTCCGGGTGCGAACGGTTTACAACGGCGTCGACCTGACGCGGTTCGACCGCCGCGGCCATCCCTTGCCCGACCGTCCCCGATCCGCGCTGATTTTCAGCAACTACGCGTCGGAGGACAACTACGTCGGGACCATCCGCGAGGCGTGCCGGGCGGCCTCGATCGATCGCGTGGACGTCATCGGCCGCGGGACGGGAACGGCGGTGGCTCGCCCCGAACTCGTGCTGCCGCAGTACGACCTGGTGTTCGCGAAGGCGCGGTGCGCGCTCGAGGCGATGGCGGTCGGGGCCGCGGTGATCGTCGCCGACTGTTCCGGCCTCGGCGGCATGGTGACGCCGGCGAACGTCGACGCGATGCGCCGGTTGAATTTCGGATTGAGGGCGATGCAGCGTGGGCCGCTGACGGTGAAAACCGTGGGCGCCGAGATCGCGCGCTATGACGCGGAGTCGAGCGCCGTCGTCTCCGCCTTCATCCGGTCGCGTGCCGACGCGGGCGACGTCATCAGCCAGTTCGAGCGGCTGTACGAGGAGGCGCTGGTGGAACCGGTCGCCTGGTCGGCCGAGGCCGGGCGTGAGGCGTGCGCCGCGGCGTCCAGCTATCTGGTGACGATTGCCGAACTGCTGAAAGGACAGGCCGACGAACGACGCCGCCACGTCGACACCGAGGCCCGGAGCGCCGCGCGGCAGCATGCCGCGGTGCGCGAGGTGGAGGAGCTGAGGGCGGAGCTGGCGGACCGCGACCGCTTGATCGTCACCACCAGGACCGCATTGGCCGCCACCGGTGACGAGCTGTCGGCCAACCTCGAGGCACTGTCGCAGGCGGATGCCGGGCTGGCCGCGCTGAGATTGGACCTGACGAAGCGGGACCACGACCTCGCGGACCGCGCCCTGGCCCTCGTCAACGCCGAGGCCGCGACAGCGCGAATCCAGTCCGATCTTGCCGTGTCGCAGCACTCGCTGGCGGCCGCCCGTCGCGAGCTCGAGGCCCTGCGTGGGTCGCGGACGTGGCGCCTGCTGGGCGTCTATCGTGGCGTTCGCAACTGGCTGCGCGAGGTCTGAGCCAACCGGCTGCCGGCGGCCATCCGCCGCGGCGCGCCGGCGTTCACGACGCGCGCAGCGAGCCCTCGCCGACGAGGACGCTGGCGCCTCCGACCCGCACGCGCGTGATCGCGACCGGCGAGGTCGCGTCAATCCGGATGTGCACGCGACTGGGGCGGTTCATCTTCACGCCTTGCGCGCTGATGATGTTCGCGGCCCGGTCCAGAGGTACCAGGCCATGGCGGACCAGGTAACTCCCCAGTGGCCCGCTCGCCGAGCCGGTGGCGGGGTCCTCCGCCGCGCCGATCATGCGGCTGTAGACCGAGGCGCCGTCGGCTCCTGGCTCGGTGCTGAACACGAAGATGCCGCGGCGTGGCAGCTGTGCCGCCTCGAAGACGGCGGCGATGGCCCGCGCGTCGTACGCCGCCTGGTCCACGGCCGCGCGGGTCTTGAGTGCCAGCAGGTAGAACGCCGACCCGCAGTTCACTTCCTGCACCGGCACGCCGGGGTGGAGGGCGTCAGCCGGCAGGCCGTACGCCGCCGCGACCTTGCCGGCATCCGGCAACGTGGCCCCGAAGACGGGCGCCTGCTGGGTCATCCAGGCAAAGGCGAGCGCGTTCTGCTTCCATTCCAGTTCGACCAGCGTCGGTCCAAGGTTGAGGCCGAAGGTGATGGACGTGGTTCCGGCGGCGATCACGCCGTCGTCGGCCAGCGCGAAGGCGGAGCCAACCACCGGGTGCCCGGCGAATGGCATCTCGCCGCCGCGGCCGAAGATGCGGAGCCTGATGTCTGTGCCGGGCTGTTCGGCGGCGGTCACGAACGTGGCTTCCGAGAAGTTGGTTTCGCGGGTCATTGCCGCCATGGTCTCGGTGGCCAGGCCCCGCGCGTCCATGAAGACGGCGAGCTGGTTGCCCGTGAGCGGGCGATCGGTGAAGACGTCGTACTGAAGAAATCTGCGGCCATTCGTCACCGCCGCGCGTCTGACCGATTGAGCCCTGGCGCGGGAACGCCAGGGGGAGGCCAGCAGTGCGCCGGTCAGAGCGATGACGGCACGACGCGAGAGGGATGGGGTGCGCATGCGCCATAGCCTACTGTGGAACACGAGACGACCCCACCGCCCGGCTGGCCTGCAGATGGCTGGCGTAGCCGCCAGCCGTCCCATGTAGAATCGCCGGAGATTCCGTGTTCGAGGCCCTGTTTCGTTTCTTCTTCGAATATTCCCCGGCGATGTTCGCGCAAGGGGACATCCGCTGGGCGGCGTGGACCGGCTCGTTCGTGGCGGTGGCGGTCACGGCGGTGGCGATTGCCGCGGCGCTCGCCAGCTACCGCGCCGGGGCCAAGCTGACCCTGCGCGATCGGCTGGTGCTCACCACGCTGAGGGTGGCGCTCTTGCTGCTCGTCCTGGCGTGCCTGTTCCGCCCCGTGCTCATAGTCCGGGCGGCGGTGCCGCAGCAGAACGTCGTCGGTGTGCTGCTGGACGACTCGCGTTCGATGCAGATTGCCGATGCCGACGGGCTGCCGCGTGCCGCGTACGTGCAGTCGACCTTCGGCGCCCTCGACGCCGGCACCCTGAAGGGCCTGGCCGACCGGTTCACCGTCCGGGTCTTCCGCTTCTCGTCGACGGCGACGCGGGTGGCCTCCGGCGCCGACCTGAAATTCGACGGAACGGAAACCCGCCTGGGGGCCGCACTGGCCTCGGCGCGGCAGGAGCTGGCCGGCCTGCCGCTGGCCGGGCTGGTGATGGTCAGTGACGGCGCCGACACCGCCGATGCCGCGCTTGGCGACGCGCTGCTCGGCCTCAAGGCCGAAGCGGTGCCGGTCTTCACCATCGGGGTCGGCCGCGAGACGCTCGACAAGGACATCCAGATCGGCCGGGTCACCACGCCGCGCACCGCGCTGAAGGGCACGACACTGCTGGTGGACGTGGTCATCGCCCAGAAGGGATTCGACGGGCAGGTGGTGACGCTCGACGTCGAGGACGAGGGCCGCATCGTCAGCACCCAGCAGGTGACGCTGCCGACCGGCGGGGCGCCGGCGACCGTGCCGGTCCGCATCACGGTGGACGAGGAAGGTCCCCGGGTGCTGCGCTTCCGCGTGCCCGCCCTGGCGGGCGAACTGGTGGCCGACAACAACCAGCGCGAGGCGTTGATCGACGTCCGCGACCGCCGCGAGAAGATTCTCTATTTCGAAGGCGAACCGCGCTTCGAGCTGAAGTTCCTGCGCCGCGCGGTGACCGAAGACCAGAACGTCGAGGTCGTCGCCCTGCAGCGCACCGCCGACAACAAGTACCTGCGCCTTGGGGTGGACAACGCCGACGAGCTGGTCGCGGGCTTTCCCAAGACGCGCGAGGAGCTGTTCGCCTATCGCGGTCTCGTGCTTGGCAGCATCGAAGCCGGATCGTTCACCGGCGATCAGCTCCGGATGATCGCCGAGTTCGTGGACCGCCGGGGCGGCGGCCTGCTGGCCCTCGGCGGACCACGCGCGTTCAGCGAAGGCGGGTATGCGGGCACGGCGGTGGCCGATACCCTGCCGGTGGTGCTCGACGGCAACCTGCGCCAGAAGGACGGCGAGGTGATCCGGTTGCAGGTGAAGCCGACGCGCGCGGGCTCGGCCAGCGCCGTCACGCAGGTGGCGGGCACGGAGGCGGCATCGGTCGAACGGTGGAGCACACTGCCCGGCGTCACCGCGGTGAATCGCCTCGAGGCCATCAAGCCCGGCGCCACGGTGCTGCTCTCCGCTCCGGATGCGTCGCGGCGCGACTATCCCGTCCTCGTCTTCCAGCGCTACGGGCGTGGCAAGGCCTTCGCCTTCACCCCGCAGGACTCGTGGGTGTGGCAGATGCACGCCAGCATTCCGGTCGAGGACCTGACGCACGAGAACTTCTGGCGGCAGCTGCTCCGCTGGGTGGTCGACGAGGTGCCCGACCAGGTGGAGATCCGCACCTCGTCCGACCGGGTCGAGCCCGGCGGCACCGTCACGTTCACCGCGGCCGTGGCCGACAAGGCGTTCCTCGAGCTGAACGACGCCTCCGTCACCGCGACCGTGACCGGGCCCGAAGGCGCCGTGATCGACGTGCCGATGGCGTGGAGCGGCGAGAAGGCGGGTGAGTACGAAGGCACGTTCCCCGCGGTCGCGCCGGGCTGGTACGAAGTGAAGGTGCTGGCCACCCGCGCCGGCACCGAGGTCGGCACCGCGGTGTCGCACGTGCGAGCCGCGCCGGGCGAGCAGGAGTATTTCGACGCGACGCTCCGCGCCGGCACGCTTGCGGCGCATGGCCGACGAGACCGGCGGCCGGTATTACGCGGCGGGACGAGACTTCGACGCTGGCCGACGACCTGCGCTACACCGGGCGTGGCGTGACCACCGTCGAAGAGCACGAGCTGTGGCACATGCCGATCGTGCTGCTGCTGCTGGTCGGGCTGCTGTCCGCGGAATGGGGGTACCGGCGTGTCGTCGGCCTTCCGTAACGCGGCGCTGGCGCTCGGGCTTCTGCGTGGCGACGGCCTGCGCGGTCTTCGCGCAGGAGAGCTTTCGCGGCCGCGGCCGGATGAGGCCCGAGATTGCCTCCACCAAGGTGGACTACGACGGCCGCTTCGCGTTCGTGCGGCTGCGCTATCAGGGCGGCTTCCGCGGCGATCCCGGCTGGGCACACGACTATCCGCGGGCCGACTGGCACTTCCAGCGCATCCTCGAGGACGTGTCGTTCACCCGCACCTATCGCGACGAGAGCAACATCCTGACGCTGGACGATCCCGACCTGTCGCTGTATCCGGTCGCCTACATGTCCGAGCCGGGCTTCTGGACGCTCAACGAGGCGGAGACCAACGGGCTGCGCGCCTACCTGCAGAAGGGCGGCTTCATCATCTTCGACGACTTCCGCGAGGCGCGCGACTGGACCAACCTGCAGGGACGCATGGCCGACGTGATGCCGGACCTGCGGTGGGTGACGCTCGACGCCAGCCACCCGGTGTTCCACTCGTTCTTCGACATCAACCACCTGGTGACGGAGGGATACTACGGACCAGCCGAGTTCCGCGGCCTGTTCGAGGACAACGATCCCGGGAAGCGGCTGCTGGCGGTGGCGAACGTCAACCACGACCTCGGCGAGTTCTGGGAGTTCTCGGACACCGGCTGGGTGCCGGTGGACCTGTCGAACGAGGCCTACAAGTACGGCGTGAACTACGTGATCTACGCGATGACGCACTGAAGAGAAGGACGGGGGAGACGTGGAGACGACGACCGAACTCAATGCACCCGACGATGTGGCATTGGCCGACCGGATGAAGGCCGGGCGCGAGCGCATCCTCAGCGAGTTGAAGAAGCTGATCATCGGCCAGGACGAGGTCGTCAATCAGGTGCTGTTGACGCTGTTCGTCGGCGGCAACAGCCTCATCGTCGGCGTGCCGGGGCTGGCGAAGACGCTGCTGATCCACACGATGGCGCGGGTGCTGGACCTGAAGTTCAACCGCGTGCAGTTCACGCCCGACCTGATGCCGTCCGACATCACCGGCACGGACATCATCCAGGAAGATCCCGCGACCGGCCGCCGCTCGATGGTGTTCGCGCCCGGGCCCGATCTTCGCCAACATCGTGCTGGCCGACGAGATCAACCGCACGCCGCCCAAGACGCAGTCGGCGCTGCTCGAGGCGATGCAGGAACACCGCGTCACCATCCAGGGCCGGACCTACAAGCTGGAAGAGCCGTTCTACGTGTTCGCGACGCAGAACCCGATCGAGCTCGAAGGCACCTATCCGCTGCCCGAAGCCCAGCTCGATCGCTTCATGTTCCACATCGTCATCGAGCACCCGCCCGAGGACGAGGAACTGGAAGTCATCCGCACGACCACCGCGATCCTCGAGCCGCAGTTCGAGCGCCCGGTGAGCGGCGCCGACCTGGTGTCGTTCCAGCGGCTCGTGCGCCGCGTGCCGGTGGCCGATCCGGTGCTGCGCTATGCGCTGTCGATCGTGCGGGCGAGCCGGCCCAAGTCGCCGACCTGCCCGGACAGCGTCAAGAAGTGGGTGGCGTTCGGCGGCAGCGTCCGCGCCGCGCAGTACCTGGTGCTGGCCGGCAAGGCCCGCGCGCTGACCAGCGGCCGTTACCACGTGAGCTTCGAGGACATCCGCGCCCTGGCGCATCCCGTGCTGCGTCACCGCGTGCTGACGAATTTCCACGCGCAGTCCGAGGGCGTGACGAGCGACATGCTGGTGGATCGGCTGCTCGAGGCGGTGCCGATGCCGAGGTCGGGGATGTAGGGGCTCAAGACCCAAGCCTCAAGACCCAAGACTCAAGTCTTAAGCCCCAGGACCCTGCGATGTTGAACAGTCCGGCACCCGGCGCGCGATTCGTGGACCCTGCCGTGCTCGCGCGCGTCGGGAACCTCGAGTTCGTGGCGCGGTCGGTCGTCGACGGCGTCATCAACGGCCTGCACCGCTCGCCGTTCTTCGGCGCGTCGGTGGATTTCGCCGAGCACCGCGGGTATGTGCCCGGTGACGACATCCGCCGCGTCGACTGGAAGGTGTTCGGCCGTACCGACAAGTATTTCCTGAAGGAGTTCGAGGCCGACTCGAACGCCAATTTCTCGGTGCTGCTGGATGTCTCGCGCTCGATGGCGTTCGGCGAGCGGCTGACCAAGCTCGACTACGCCAAGACTCTGGCGGCGTGCCTCACCTACCTGGTGCACACGCAGCGCGACCGCGTCGGCCTGGCGACGTTCGATCATGAGGTGATCGATCACGTGCCGCCCTCGGCCAAGCATCTCGACGTCGTGCTCCACACGCTCGATCGGGCGAAGGCCGAACGGCCGGGCGACATCGTCGCGCCGCTGAAGAAGCTGGCGGAGCACTTCGGCCGCCGCGGCATCGTGGTGGTGATCTCGGACTTCTATGCCGAGCCGGATCAGATCTTCGAAGCGGTGGCGCCGATCCGGTTCCGCGGCAATGACGTCATCCTCTTCCACGTCCTCGATCCGGCCGAGATCGACTTCACCTTCACGGACCCCTCGAGCTTCGAGGATCTCGAGAGCGGCGAGCAGCTGCCGGTGGTGCCCGACGCGCTCGGCGATCAGTACCGCGCGCTGGTCAAGGCGCACATCGACGAACTGCAGACGCGCGCGACCGCGCAGCGCATCGACTACATGCTGCTGAAGACCTCGATGCCGCTCGATTACGCCCTGTTCCAGTACCTCTCCATCCGCGATCGACTGACGCGCACGCGATGACGTTCCTGACGCCGCTCTTCCTGCTCGGCCTCGCGGCCCTCGCCATTCCGGTGCTCATCCACCTGACGCAGCGGGAGCGGACGGCGGTGGTCGAGTTTCCGTCGCTGATGTTCCTGCGCAAGATTCCCTACGAATCGGTGAAGCGGCGGCGGATCCGCGACTGGCTGCTGCTGGCGCTGCGGGCGGCGGCGCTGGCGCTGATCGTGGCGGCGTTCGCGCGGCCGTTCATGCGCGGCTCGGAGCTGGCCGCGTCGGGCGGCGGCGCGCGCGAGGTGGTGGTGCTGCTCGATCGCTCCTACAGCATGGGCGCGGGCGACACGTGGGCGCGGGCCCAGCAGGCGGCCCGCACGGCGCTCGGTTCGGCGACCTCGCTCGACCGGGTGTCGCTGGTGCTGTTCTCGTCCACCGCCGAACTCGTGCTGCGATCGAGCGCGGACGTGTCGCGGGTCGTGGCCGAGATCGATCGGGCGCAGGCGTCGGCCGGCGCCACGCGCTACGCCCCCGCCTTGAAGCTCGCCTCGAGCCTGCTGGCCGAGTCGTCGTTGCCGCGGAAGGAAACCATCCTCATCAGCGACTTCCAGCGCGCGGGGTGGCAGCCCGACGAGGCGTTCCGCCTGCCGGCCGGCAGCGTGTTCACGCCGGTGGCGGTGGAGCGGTCGTCGCACGCCAATCTGTCGATCACGCCGCTCTCGCTGCAACGCGTGGCCGTCGGAGAACCAGGAGCGTGTCGCGGTCACCGCCGGCGTCAGCAACCGCGGCGCCGAGGCGGCCAGCAACGTCAAGATCGATCTCGAGGTGGACGGGCGCGTGGTGCAGTCGGCGACCGTCAACGTCGCTGCCGGCAGCTCGGCGTCGACGACGTTCGCGCCGGTGGTGTTCAGCGGCGGCGCGATGCGCGTCGCCACGCGCATCCCGGCGGACGGGCTCGCGGCGGACAACGTGTTCAACGCCATCGTCACGCCGCCCCAGGTGCTGCCGGTGATGCTGGTGGGCGCCGGGGCGCGCGGCGATTCCGATCTCTATCTCACGCGCGCCCTGTCGATTGGCGATCGGCCGCGCTTTCAGGTGACGGCCCACGGCGTGGACGCGCTCACGCCCGAATCGCTGGCGCGGGCCCGCGTCGTGATCCTGCAGGACCTGCCGCTCGGCGACGCGATCGCCGCGCGGCTGAAGACCTTCGTGGAAGGCGGCGGCGGCCTCCTCGTCGCGCTCGGCCCCCGCGCGACGCTGCCCGCGGCCGACTGGCTGCCGGTGACGCTGGCGGGCGTCGAGGATCGGACGCGCGGCGCGGCAGCCAAGCTGAGTGGCTTCGACTACGGCCACGCCGTGTTCGAGCCGTTCCGCGCGCCGCGCAGCGGCGACTTCTCGTCGGCGCGCGTCTACGGCTATCGCCTGCTCACCGCCAGGCCCGGCGCGGTCACGCTGGCCCGGTTCGACGGTGGCACACCGGCGCTGGTCGAAGGCACCCTCGGGCGCGGGCGCGTCCTGGTGCTGGCGACGACCCTGGATCTGTTCTGGAACGATCTCGCGTTGAAGCCGGTCTACCTGCCCTTCGTGCACCAGCTGGCGCGGCAGGCGTCGAGCTATACCGAGCAGCCGGGATGGGCCACCGTGGGCCAGGCCGTGGACCTCACGACCACCGGCACG
Source organism: uncultured Acidobacteriota bacterium (assembly GCA_963721715.1). Classification (GTDB taxonomy): domain Bacteria; phylum Acidobacteriota; class Vicinamibacteria; order Vicinamibacterales; family UBA2999; genus VFZN01. The sequence continues at coordinate 812,141 of CAVRKI010000003.1, forward strand.
GCCTCGGTGATCCTCAGTCCTTCCGGAGAGCGGGTGACACCGGCCGAGGGCAGTTCGGCGATGGAAGTGACCGAGCCGGGCTTCTACGAGGTGCGCGATGCCCGCGAAGGGCAGCCGCTGCGGGTGATTGCCAGCAACGTCGACCTTGCCGAATCGGACACGGCGCGCGTCGATCCCGAAGAAGTGAGCGTGGCGGTGACCGGCCAGCCCGGCAGTGGCGGCCTGAACGGCGGCCCCGTGGTCGTCCCGGACACGGTCCAGGAACAGGCACAACGAATCTGGTGGTACCTGCTGTTCGCAGGTATCCTGATTCTCATCGCCGAATCGTGGCTGGCGCGCCGGCTGTCGCCGGTCCGACGCTAGGGAGGACCCGGTATGAACGAATACGCGCGCGCCGAACTCGTTGCCGTCATCCGGCAGGTGCGCAAGCGGTGGCGGACCAAGCTGGCGATTCGCGGCGCCGTCGGGTTCCTCGTGGCCGGCCTGCTGGCGATCCTCGCGATCACCGCGGCGCTCGACTACTACCGGTTCTCGCCGGATGCGATCTTCTGGTTCCGCATCCTCACCGGCGTGCTCCTCGTGGGCTCGGCCTTCTGGTTCTTCGCCCGTCCCCTGATGCGGCGGGTGAGCGACGAGCAGGTCGCGCTGTATCTCGAAGAGAACGAGCCGTCGCTCGAATCGACCATCCTCACCGCAATGGCCGAGCCCGGCGACCGCGCCGCCTCGCCGGTGCTGATGCAGCGGATGGTCGAGACCGCGATCGATCGCCTGCACGCCGTCGAGGACGGCGCCCGCATCGAGCGCGCGCCGCTGCGGAAGTTCAGCATGGCGGTGGGCGTGGTGTCCGCGGTCGCCCTGCTGACGTTCACCATCGGGCCGGCGGTGCTCCGCCATGCGCTATCGGCGCTGTTCGTCATCTCGCGCAGCCTCGAGGCCGCGGCGCCGTATCGGATTGAGGTCACTCCCGGTGACGCGACCGTGCCGAAGGGCGCGGACCAGACCATCTCGGCCACGCTCGCCGGCTTCGACGCCGCCGACGCGGCCATCGTCCTGAAGAAGGGCGGCGCCGAGTCGGCCTACGAGCGCGTGGCGATGTTGAAGGGTGAGAACGGCACCTATGAAGGCCTGCTGTTCGATCTCGACGATCACGTCGAGTATTTCGTCGAGGCCGCGGGTGTGCGCTCGCCAGCCTTCACGCTGAAGGTGGTCGAGCTCCCGTACGTGAAGAAGCTGGACCTCGAATATCGGTTCCCGGCCTACACCGGCCTCGAGCCGCGCAAGGTGGAGGACGGCGGCGACATCGCGGTGTTGGGCGGCACCGACGTCAGCCTCACCATCACCCCGACGATGGCTTCGAAGGGCGGCCGGATTCTGATTGGCGAGAAGGACAGCGTGCCGCTGACGGCCGCGGCCGACGGCACCCTGACGGCTGCGTTCACCGCGAAGCAGGACGGCTTCTACCGTGTGGAGCTCGACGGTCCCTCGAACGAGAAGGTCACCGCCTCGCCGCAGTACACCATCGACATCCTCAGCGACCAGACGCCGACGGTCACGGTGGGGAAGCCCGGTCGCGACACCGACGCCACCCCCGTCCAGGAGTTCGCCATCGAAGTGCGGGCCGACGACGACTACGCGGTGAAGCACCTCGAGCTGATGTATTCGGTCAACGGTGGTCCAGAGAAGAGCATTCGGCTCTTCGAAGGGCGGCAGGCGCTGAAGGAAGTGACCGCCGGCCACACGCTGTATCTCGAGGAACTCGGGGTGAAGGCGGGTGACGCGGTCTCGTACTACGCGCGCGCCACCGACAACAACGCCGTCGCCGGTCCGCAGCGCGCGACCAGCGACATGTATTTCCTCCGCATCCGGCCCTTCAACAAGGACTTCAAGCCGGCGATGTCGATGGGGGGCGGCGGCGGGGGCGGCGGTGGCGGCATGGACCAGGTCGGCGCGCTCTCGCAGCAGCAGCGCCAGATCATCGCCGGCACGTTCAAGATGCAGCGCGATCGCAAGCAGACGGCCGCCGACAAGTTCCGTGAGGGCATGACCGTGCTCACGCTCTCGCAGAGTCGTCTGCGCGAGTCCGTCGAGGGGCTGGTCGAACGCATGAACAGTCGCCTGGTCACGCCAGACCCCTCGTTCCAGAAGATCGCCGAGCTGCTGCCCAAGGCGGCAGAGGCGATGAAGGAGGCGGAAGGCAAGCTGCAGGGGCAGACCCCGGACGGTGCGTTGCCGCCTGAGCAGCGCGCCCTGCAGTTCCTGCAGCAGGCCGAAGAGGAGTTCGAACTGCAGGTGCAGACGCAGCGCAACGCCGGCGGCGGCGGTGGCGGCGGCGCGGGTTCCATCGCGGAGGATCTGGCGGATCTCTTCAAGATGGAAATGGACAAGATGGCCAACCAGTACGAGACCACCCAGCGCGCCAGCCAGCAGCAGGGCGATCAGCGGGTGGACGAACTGGCCGAGAAGCTGAAGGAGCTGGCCCGGCGCCAGGAGCAGGAGCTCGAACGTCAGCGCCGCATGGCCGCCGGACAGGGCCCGCGCGGCAACAGCGGCGATCTGCAGCGCGCGCTCGCGGAGCAGGCGGAAGAAGCGGCGCGTCAGCTCGAGCGGCTGTCGCGCGATCAGAATCGCCAGGACCTGGCCGCCACCGCGCGCCAGATGCGCGAGGCGGCCGACGCGATGCGGCGGGCCGCCAGCGGCGAGGCCGGTGGCGCGCAGGGCCAGGCGGCCGCCGCGGCGGAGCGGCTGCGCGAGGCGCAGCGGCAGCTGCAGAAGTCGCAGGGCGATCGCGCCGATCGCGACGTCCGCGACGCGCTGCGTCAGGCCGAGGAGATCGCGCAGGAGCAGAAGGACATCGCCGACGATGTCAACGACCTGCCCAACGCCGGCGCCGATCGCCTGGGCCGCGCCCAGATGGTGGGGCAGCGCAAGGACGCGCTCGAGCAGAAGGTCGCCGGCCTCGAGCAGCAGCTCGATCGCATGGCGAACGAGACCGCCAAGGACGCCAAGGATGCCTCGCGGAAGCTGGCGGAGGCCGCCAATGGCATCCGCGAAGATCAGCTGAAGGAGAAGATCCGCTACTCGAAGCGCGCGGCCCAGGGCGGCGCGCCCGAAGAGTTCGCGCGGAATCTCGAAGCGCAGATCGGCGTCAACATCGACAACCTGCGGCAGAAGCTGAGTGACGCCGCCGACGCGGCCGGCCGCATGGGGCAGCAGCGTGGTGCCGATGCGCTGGATCGCGCCCGCGATCTGGCGCGCGGCGCCGAGTCGCTGGGCCGCCGGATGGAAGAACGCGCACGGCAGGGGCAGAACGGCCGCGGCGATCAGCAGGGGAAGGACGGCCAGCCCGGGCAGGAGGGCAAGGACGGGCAGCCAGGGCAGCAGGGCCAACAGGGCGAAGGCCGGGCAGCAAGGCCAGGCGGGCCAGCAGGGCCAGCGGGCAAGCCGGGCAGCAAGGCCAGGCGGGCCAGCAGGGCAGCAGGGCAGGCCGGGCAGGGCAGCAGGGCCAAGCGGGCCAGCAGGGGCAGGCTGGCCAGCAGGGCCAGGGCGGCCAGCAAGGGCAGGGCGGCCAACAAGGCGGCCAGATGGGTGGCGGCGATTCACGCGGCGGCGCCTGGGGCGGCGGTCCGTGGGGCGATCGCAACCCGGGTGACTATTTCACCGGCGACGACATCCGGCAGTTCCGCGGCGAGGCGCGCCGCTGGATGGGCGAAGCCCAGGCGCTCCGCAACATGCTCCGCGAGCAGGGCGTGGACCCGAAGGAGCTCGACGAAATCATGCGCCGCATGAAGGAGCTCGACTCCGATCGCGCCTACAAGGACGTCAACGAACTGCAGCGGCTGCAGTCGTTCGTCGCCGAGGGCATCAAGCGCTTCGAGTACAACCTGCGGCGCGCCGCCGGCGCCGATGCCGATCGCGCCGTGGTCGCCGGCTCCGACGATGTGCCGCCGGAGTTCAAGTCGCTGGTCGAGGAATACTACCGGTCGCTGTCGAAGTCTCGAGCGCCCAAATGAGGAAGCTGCTGTCCGCCTCGGTCGTTGCGGTGCTGCTGGCGGCGTCGTTCGTCGAGGCGCAGCGCGGCATGGGCAGGGGCGGCTTTGGGCGCTGGGGCGGAGAGGCCGGCGTGCCGCCGCGTTTTGCCACCGAAGCGGAGCAGGACGGCGGCTTCCACTTCTGCCGCTTGATGTACACCGCCGTGCGTGCCCAGCAGCGCGGCATGGGGTGGGGCACCGACTATCCCTACGCGGACATCAACTTCTCGATCCGCCTGTCGGAGATGACCAAGACCTCGGTGTCGAAGAAAGGCGCCGATCCGAATCACCTGGTGGTTCGACCCACGGACGAGTGGCTGGGCATGTGCCCGTTCGTGATGGCGTCCGATCCCGGCAGCGCCGGCTTCACGCCAGAGGACGCGCAGGGCCTGCGCCACTACCTGCTGAAGGGCGGTTTCCTGTGGGTGGACGACTACTGGGGCCCCTACGCCTGGGAAGACTTCGCGCGCGAGATCGCGAAGGTGCTGCCGCCGGGACAGTACCCGATCAAGGATCTGCCGCCGGACCATCCGATCCACCGCGCGCTGTTCGAGGTGGCCAGCGTGCCGCAGGTGCCGGCGTGGCAGTTCTGGAGCCAGACCGGCGGCGACACCTCCGAGATGGGCCCGCTGTCGGCGCGCGCGCACATGGCCGCCATCACCGACGCCCATGGCCGCGTGATGGTGCTGATGACGCACAACACCGACATCGCCGATTCGTGGGAACGCGAGGGCGAGGACCCGTCGTACTTCTACGCGTTCTCCCCGAACGGCTACGCGCTGGGCATGAACGTGGCCGTCTATGCGATGACGCACTGACATGTTCCGCCTGGGCCGGGCCGCCGCGCTGCTGCTGTTAGTGGTGACCGCCACGGTCGCCGCGCAGGAGTCGCCCATGTGGCGAGGCGGCTGGGGCCGGCGCTTCCCGCCGCGCATGGCCACCGCGGAGAGCTTCGATGGCCGCTTCAACTTCTGCCGCCTGATGTACTCCAGTGAATGGCGCGAGTCAGGCGGCTCCGGATGGAGCACCGACTATCCCGGCGCCGATCTCAATTTCCCCGTGCGCCTCGGCGAGCTCAGCAAGGTGCGCATCAGCCGCCAGGCCTCCGGCGACGCCAATCACCTCGTCGTCCGGCCGACGGATCCGTTCCTCTTCCAGTGTCCGTTCCTGCTCGCATCGGATGTCGGCACGGCGATCTTCGAACCCGAGGACGTTGCCGCGCTGCGCATCTACTTCGACAAGGGCGGCTTCCTGTGGGTGGACGACTTCTGGGGCGAACGGGCCTGGCAGGTGTGGGTGAGCCAGATCAGCAAGGTGCTGCCGCCGGCGGAGTACCCGATCGTGGACCTGCCGCCGGGGCACCCGTTGTGGCGCGCGCTGTTCGAGGTGAAGGGCGTGCCGCAGATTCCGGCCATCAGCCACTGGCGCCGCAGCGGCGGCGACACCAGCGAGCGCGGGCTCGAGAGCGCCGTCCCCGACATCAAGGCGATCAACGATCGCCACGGCCGCATCATCGTCCTGATGACGCACGACACCGATATCTCGGACTCGTGGGAGCGGGAGGGCGAGGAGCCGGAGTACTTCTACCAGTTCTCGCCGAATGGCTACGCGCTGGCGATCAACGCCGTGATCTACGCGATGACGCACTGACCGCGGGTCAGTGGATGGTGCCGGACTCCCGCGACGGCAGCTGTTCGAGCAGTGCCTTCACTTCCAGCAGTTCCATCATCGCCCGGCAGCGCGCCACCGGCCCGGGCTGCTCGAGCAGCGCCTGCCGCTCGACCGGATCGAACTCCAGGTACTGCGCCAGCGCGTTGATCAGGTCCGCGTCGGCCATCGTCTGTGGCAGGAACGACTCGGCGCGCGCGCGCTCGAACAGGGGCGCCAGGCGGATCTCGAGCTGACGCCGCTCCGAGGCCAGACCGGCGCGTTCGAGGTCGTCGACCTCCTCGTCGAGCGGGCTGATCACCGCGGTGCGATAGAGCTGGCCGGGCGCGGGCTCCTCCTCGCCGACGATCCTGAATTTCTCGACCCCGCGCAGGATCAGGTTGAAGCGCCCGTCGGCGAGCCGTTCGACGTGGGTGATGACGCCCGAGCAGCCGATGTCGTAGACCGGTGGGCGGCCGTCCGACGACTCATGGCCGGCCTTGAGCAGCGTCATCCCGATGATGCGGTCACCCGAGAGCGCGTCGGCGACCATCTGCCGGTAGCGTGCCTCGAAGATGTGCAGCGGCAGGAAGACGTTGGGGAACAGCACGACCGACGGCAGCGGAAAGATGGGAATCGTGCCTGGTCCCATCAGTGCACCGTCCGGGTCTTCTTGTCCATGTAGTCCATCAGCACGTACTGTCCAAGCGTGTAGGGCGTCGTGAAGTAGGCCTTGCCTCGGCACATCGCGGTGACGCGGCGGACGAACGCCACCAGGTCGTAGTCGCGGGCGAGCATGAAGGTGTTGATCATGATGCCCGCCTTCGCGCACGCCGAGACCTCGGCGAACGTCTCGGCGATGACGAACGGATCGAGGCCGAAGGCGTTCTTGTAGATGCGGCCGTCGGGCTGCGTCAGCGCCGACGGCTTGCCGTCGGTGATCATCACGATCTGGCGCATGTCCTTGCGCTGCTTCTCCAGCAGCCGTCGCGCCAGCCGCAGGCCTTCGCGGGTGTTGGTGTAGTAGGGCCCGACGCGGACGCGGCCCAGCTCGCGGACCGGGATCTCCTCGGCGCTGTCGTGGAACAGCACGGCCTGCAGCGTGTCGCCCGGATACTGGGTCTTGATCAGCTGCGCCAGGGCCATCGCCACCCGCTTGGCCGGCGTGAAGCGATCCTCGCCGTAGAGGATCATGCTGTGGCTGCAGTCCAGCATCAGGACCGTGGCGCACGAGCTCTGATACTCGCCCTGCGCGACCATCAGGTCCTGATAGTCGATGTCGATGCCGCTGGTGATGACGGCCGGGGCCTCGCCCGGTTCGGGCTGGTAGGCCTCGTGGCCCAGTTCCAGCCGCGCCGGGCCGGCGCCTTCTTCGGTGGCCGCATCCCGCTCGGCCGCGTTCCGGGCGACCGCGTTGAGGATGGTCGCGGTGGCGTCGATGTTCAGCGTGTCGCCGAACTCATAGGGCTTGGGCGCGCCGCTGGTTTCCACGCCGGTGGCGAGGTCGCGGGTGTCGTGCCGCCCCGCGCTGCTGTGGCCGAGCGACCCGAGGAGGTCGCGCAACGCCTTGAAGCCGAGGAAGTCGAGCGCCTTGTCCGTCACCTCGAACTGCACCTGCTGCGGCTCGCCTTCACCGGGTCCGCCGCCCTGCTGCCGGCGCTGCCGCTCGGTCTCGAGATCGGGGGCCGCGCTGATGTAGCCCGACTCCTGCATCTTCTCGATGATCTGCTGGATCAGCTGCTCGAGCTGCTGGCGGATCTCGTCCTCGCTGCCCTCGGCCGCGTCACCGAACAGCTTCTCGACGACGTCCGGTGGCAGCACGCCGCCGCTGAACAGCGCCTCGAGGATCGCGTCGTGCAGCGCCTGCATCGTCCGATCCATGCCGCCCGACGGGTCCCAGGGATTGTCGAACCCGCTGGAGAGCAGCAGATCACTGAGCTTCGACATGAGCTCGTCCATGTCGAGGTCGTCGAGCGGATTGGGAACGTACTTCGAGTATTTGAACTTCATTCGCGCCCGGTGCCAGAACCCTGATCCCTAGTTGTAGTACCGCTTCTTCTTTCGTCCGCTGGCGTTGCCCGGCTGGTCGTCGTCATCAGGGGTCAGCACCGGCGCGCGCCGCTGTTCCGTCTGCGACGGGCGGCGCTGGCCCTCGGCGGCGTGGAAGCCACGGCCTTCGCTGCGGCTGATCTTCTTCTGCGCGTAGAGCCCTTCGAGTACGAAATCGATCGCGGCGGCGACCATCGGCGCCGGCGCGTCGGCAGCCAGGCCCAGGCGGCGAGCCATGTCCAGCAGACCCTGCACCCTCTTCGCCTCGCGCACCACGTCGGTCGCCGGCTCGAGATCGCCGAGGTCCAGCGAACCGCCCAGGTCGAACCACTCGACGATGGCCCGGGTGTCGGCGTCGGGGAAGTGGCCGTCGAAGACGTTGGACACGGCGGCTCGGATCAGCTCGCGGCCGATCACGTCCGCGCCCTTCAGCTCGCCTTCGTATTCGAGTTCGAGCTTGCCGGTGATCGAGGGCAGCGCGGCGTAGATGTCGAGAATGCGCGGCACAACCGGTGACTCGCCGGCGGCCAGCGCCCGGCGTTCGGCGTTCGAGACCACGCTTTCGAGCACGCTGATCGGCATGCGCTGGCTGACGCCGGAGCGCTTGTCGACGCGCCGGTCCTGGCGAGCCTCGAAGGCAATCTCCTCGACCGTCTCGCGCACGAAGGCGGGAATCTGCACGTCGGTGCCGCGATCGGTCCACGCCTCCTGCTCGGTGATCGCCATCGCGTCGGCGCGGCTGGAGAGGTAGTGCGTGCGGATCTCGGCGCCGATGCGGTCCTTGAGCGGCGTGATGATCTTGCCGCGCGCGGTGTAGTCCTCGGGGTTGGCCGAGAACACCACCATCACGTCCAGCGGCAGGCGGACCGGATAGCCTTTGATCTGGACGTCGCCTTCCTGGAGGATGTTGAACAGGCCGACCTGGATCTTGCCGGCGAGGTCGGGCAGTTCGTTGATCGCGAAGATGCCGCGGTTGGCGCGGGGCAGCAGGCCGAAGTGCATCGCCAGCTCGTTGCCCAGCTGCATGCCGCTCTTGCGCCGCCTTGATCGGATCGATGTCGCCGATCATGTCGGCGATGGTCACGTCGGGCGTGGCCAGCTTCTCGATGTAGCGCGCCTCGCGCGGCAGCCACGCGATGGGCATGTCGTCGCCCTCGGCCTGCACGCGGTGACGGCCATAGGCCGAGAGCGGCGCCAGCGGATCGTCGTTGATCTCGCTGCCGGGGACGACCGGCAGCCACTCGTCGAGCAGCGTGGTGAGCGCGCGCAGGATGCGCGTCTTGGCCTGGCCGCGCAGCCCGAGCAGGATGAAATGGTGACGCGACAGGATCGCGTTGGTCAGCTGGGGGACGACGGTGTCGTCGTAGCCGATGATGCCGGGGAACAGCGTCTGCTTGCGGCGCAGGCGGTCCGACAGGTTCTCGCGGACTTCGTCCTTCACCGAGCGGCGGCGGATCTCGCCGCGGCTCACGGCGGCGCGGAGTTGTCCAAGGGTTTCAATGCGGGGCGCAGCGGACATATCGCTATTATGACTCCGTGCCCCCCCCGATTGGTTCGAGGCCATCCGTCTTCGAGGCGGATCATCCCCTGGTCTTCGCCCATCGGGGCGGTGCCCGGCTCGCGCCCGAACACACCATGGTGGCGTTTGCCAACGGGCTGGAACACGGCGCTGACGGGCTCGAAGTGGACGTCCACCTCTCGCGCGACGGCGTGCCCGTCATCATCCACGACCCGACCGTGGACCGCACCACGAACGGCCACGGACCGGTCGCATCATTCACCGCGGCGGAGCTGGCGCGGCTGGACGCGGGCGCGAGATTCGGCCCGGATCGCAACTTTCCCTTTCGCGAACAGGGGAACGGCGTGCCCACGCTCGAGGCGGTGCTGGCGGCCTGGCCGTCCACGCGCGTGATCATCGAGATGAAGTTCGGCACCGCCCCGCTGGCCGCGGCCGTGGTCGAGGTCGTTCGCCGTCACGACGCGTCCAGCCGCGTGTGCCTGGGCTCGTTCCAGCAGGTGGCGCTCGACGCCGCGCGAATCCTGGCGCCAGAGATCGCGACCGGTGCCTCGCACCACGAGGCCCGTCGCACGTTGTGGCGGTCCTGGATGCGATGGCCGGTGGGCGTCCGCGTGCCGTACTCCGCCTACCAGGTGCCGGTGCGCTTTGGCCGGCTGCCCGTCACCTCGCCGGCCTTCGTGCGGCAGGCGCATCGCAACGGCTGCGTCGTGCAGGTGTGGGTGGTTGACGCCGAGGATGTGGCCCTTCGGCTGCTGGACTGGGGCGTCGACGGGCTCATCACCGACCGCCCCGATCTGACGGTGCCGCTGCGCGATGGTTGGGTCGCGCGCGAGTGCCGCTCGTCCGGCCAGTCAAACCGCGGGTGAAGCACGAGTCCCACGCGCCCCGGGCGCCCGTCAGGTGTTCGGCGGCGCCAACCTCGCGCGATCGGCCGGGGCGAGGACGAGCAACCTGGCGCGAGGACCGTGCGTCCTAGCCGTTGACCTCGCAATTTGCGGGGTTCAGCTTTCTGGAGGTTCTCATGCATCGGCGTCTTCTTACCCTGGCTCTTGCACTCGTCGCGCTCCCGTTGCTTTCCACCCCGGCGTTCGCCAACAACCGGCCGGCCACCGTTTTCATCACGCACGGCATTCCCGGTGCCAACGGGTTCCCGGTCGACATTTCCGTATCTGGTCCGGGTGGTATCCAAGCCTGCCTGCCGAACGTCAAGTTCACCAACGTGGCTGGCCCATTCTGGGTCCCGGCCGGCACCTACACGATCGCGATTCGACCGGCGAACCGACAGGCCTGCAGCGCCGCACCGGCGTTGGGTCCGCTCGACATTCCGTTTGAAGCCGGCGAGGACGCCGCCATCGTGGCCCACCTGAACGCCTCTGGTGGGGCGACGGCTGGCAAGTTCGCCGTCGACCTGCGGCCCGCCGGGTTCGGCAAGGCCCGCCTCAATGTCTTCCATCTGGCGGCCGCGCCCGCGGTGGACATCAACGTGTCGCGTGGTGGGCAGACCAAGCTGGCGTTGACCGACGTGGAGAACGGGGACTCGGCCGCGGCTGGGCTCCGGGCGGGCGCCTACGAGGTGACCATCGCGCCGGCCGGCAGCCCGACGCCGGTGTTCGGGCCGGTCAACCTCCGGCTGCGTCCCTTCGTGGCCTATCTCGTCTTCGCGGTCGGCTCGCTGTCCGATGGCAGCTTCACGTTGGCGACGGGGCAGACCTGGGTCCAGCCGCGATAGACAAGGCCGTGAACGGCCGCGCTCCGGTGCTGGCGGAGCGCGGCCGCGGGCCTGCCAGGCCGCTCCGCTCGCGAGGGGCCGACGGTTGTTCCGGTCCGGCGTCGGCTCACGTCGACGTTTGAGCAGTCGTGACCGATCGGGCGCGGTTCCCCGCCGGGCGCGTTTCATTCAGCAGGCTCCCGAACACGTCGTCGTACATCGCTGGCGTCACGATGCCGGTGTTGGTGTTCTGCCTTGACGGGTGATAGCAGCCGATCAGTCGCGGAGGAATTCGGAAGGGTGATGGGCTGAGGGCCCCGGAGGCTGGCGGGAGACCGACCAGACTGACGACGGCACCGTGACCGAAGGCGGGCCGCGGGCGCGGAAGCGCGGCATGCCGGGCGACCAGTTGCAGCCAGGCGTCCCACGCAATCTTCCCGAGCGCGACCACCGTGTCCAGGAGTGGCAGATGTGCCAACTCCGCCTCCAGATGCGACAGGCACCTCGTGACTTCCTCGGGTGCCGGCTTGTTGGCTGGAGGCGCACACCGGACGGCGGCGGCGATGTACACGTCCCGCAGCACGAGGCCGTCGTCCGGCCGTTGCGAGGTGTCGCGGTTGGCGCGCCCAGCGCGGTGCAGGGCCGCCATCAGGAAGTCACCTGAGGCGCCGACGCCGTCACCGGTGAAGACGCGGCCGGTCCGGTTCGCGCCATGCGCCGCCGGCGCCAGTCCCAGAATCAGCACGCGGGCTTCTGGATCGCCGAAGCCCGGCACGGGACGTCCCCAGTAGGTCCAGGCCCGGTAGGCCGCCCGCTTCTCGCGCGCCACCGCCCGACAGTAGGTCCGCAGGCGCGGGCACTGCTCGCAGCCGATGATTCCCTGCTGAACCGCCGACAGGGTGAGGGGTGGCCGGGGACGTGCGCTTTTCTTCGTCTTCACACTACAATGGTACGATTGCCTGAAGTCGAGAAGGAAGGTCATACACGGCTATGAGAAATACTGCTCCGACAGACGCCGCCCAGTTGGAAGCCCTCGAGACCCGAGAATGGCTCGATTCGCTGGACGATGTGCTCCGCCATGGTGGGTCCGCCCGTGTGGGCCGCCTGCTTCGTGACCTGGGCATCCAGGCTCAGCGCTCCGGCGTGAAGCTCCCGTTCACCGCCAACACCCCTTACATCAACACCATTCATCCCAGCGAAGAAGTCCCGTATCCGGGCAGCCGCGAAGTCGAGCGCCGGATCAAGAGCCTCGTGCGCTGGAACGCCATGGCGATGGTGGTCCGCGCCAACCGCAACGAAGACGGCATCGGCGGCCACATCTCGACGTTCGCCTCTTCCGCGACGCTCTACGAAGTGGGCTACAACCACTTCTTCCGCGGCCGTGAGAACGGCAACGAGGGCGACGTCATCTATTTCCAGGGCCACGGCTCGCCGGGCATCTACGCCCGCGCGTTCCTCGAGGGACGCCTCTCGGTGGAGCAGCTGGAGAACTTCCGCCGCGAGCTCAGGCCGGGCGGCGGCCTGTCGTCGTATCCGCACCCGTGGCTGATGCCCGACTTCTGGGAGTTCCCCACGGTGTCGATGGGCCTGGGGCCGATCATGGCCATCTACCAGGCGCGCTTCAACCGCTACATGGAAGACCGCGGGCTGAAGCCGAAGTCCGACGCCAAGGTGTGGGCGTTCCTCGGCGACGGCGAGACCGACGAACCCGAGTCGCTCGGCGCCATCACGCTGGCCTCCCGCGAAAAGCTCGACAACCTGGTCTTCGTCATCAACTGCAACCTGCAGCGCCTCGATGGCCCGGTGCGCGGCAACGGGCAGATCATCCAGGAGCTGGAGGCCATCTTCCGCGGCGCGGGCTGGAACGTCATCAAGTGCATCTGGGGCGCGGAGTGGGACGACCTGCTCGAGAAGGACACCGACGGCCTGCTCGTCAAGCGGATGGGCGAAGTGGTGGACGGCGAGTACCAGAAGATGGCCGTCGAAGACGGCGCCTACACCCGCAAGCACTTCTGGGGCACCGACCCTCGTCTGCTCGACATGGTGAAGCACCTCTCGGACGAGCAGCTCAAGAAGCTCAGGCTGGGCGGCCACGATCCCAACAAGGTGTTCAACGCCTTCCGGCGCGCGGTCGACACCAAGGGCATGCCGACCGTGGTGCTCGCGCGCACCATCAAGGGCTATGGCATCGGTGAGTCCGGTGAGGGCAAGAACATCACCCACAACCAGAAGAAGCTCAACGACGACGAAGTGCGGACCTTCCGCACCCGCTTCGGCATCCCGATCTCGGACGACGACGTCGCCAACGCCCCGTTCTACCGCCCGGCCGACGACTCCACGGAAATCAAGTACATGCGCGAGCGCCGGCAGGCGCTGCATGGTTCCGTGCCCAAGCGCCGGAATGCCTCGATGCCCACCCGCATCAACTTCGGCGACACCTTCGAGGAGTTCCACACCGGCACCGAGAACCGCAAGGCGTCGACGACGATGGTGTTCGTGCGCCTGCTGTCGAAGCTGTTGCGTGACGAGCAGATCGGCAAGTTCATCGTCCCGATCGTGCCGGACGAGGCGCGGACCTTCGGCATGGAGGCGCTGTTCCGCCAGGTCGGCATCTACGCGCACTCCGGACAGCTCTACGAGCCGGTCGACCGCGACACGCTGCTCTATTACAAGGAAGCCTCCGACGGGCAGATCCTCGAAGAGGGCATCAACGAGGCCGGCTCGGTCTCGTCGTTCATCGCCGCCGGCACCGCGTATGCGACGCACGGCATCAACATGATTCCGTTCTTCATCTTCTATTCGATGTTCGGCTTCCAGCGCATCGGCGACCTGATCTGGGCCGGCGCCGACATGCGGATGAAGGGCTTCGTGATGGGCGGCACCTCGGGCCGCACCACGCTCAACGGCGAGGGGCTGCAGCACGAAGACGGCCAGAGCCACGTGCTGGCGCTGCCGGTGCCGACGTGCCAGTCCTACGACCCGGCCTTCGCCTACGAGCTGGCGACCATCGTCGAGGACGGCATCAAGCGGATGTACGCCGACGGCGAGGACATCTTCTACTACCTCACCGTCATGAACGAGCAGTACGAGCATCCGCCGATGCCCGAGGGCTCGAAGGACGGCATCCTCAAGGGCATGTACGTGTGCAAGCCCACCAGCAAGCCGAAGGCGAAGCTGCGGGCCCAGCTGTTCGGCAGCGGCACCATCCTCACCGAGGCGATCAAGGCGCAGCAGATGCTCGAGGAGCAGTACAACGTCGGCGCCGACGTGTGGAGCGTCACGAGCTACGTCAACCTCTATCGTGACGGCCATGCCGCCGAGCGCTGGAACCGCCTGCACCCGGGCGACAAGCCCAGGGTGCCGTACGTGACGCAGGTCACGAAGAACGCGCCCGGCGTCTTCGTCGCCGCCTCCGACTACCTCAAGGTGCTGCCGGACGCGATCGACCAGTGGCTGCCGAAGAAGCTGCACGCGCTCGGCACCGACGGCTTCGGCCGCAGCGAGACGCGGGCGGCCCTCCGCGACTTCTTCGAAGTCGACGCGCGGTTCATCGTGCTCTCCACCCTGTATGCGTTGATGCAGGAAAAGCAGGTCGAGCCGGCGGTGGTGGCCAAGGCCATCACGGACCTCGGGATCAATCCCGAGAAGCCGAACCCGGCCATCAGCTAGCGGCAGGGATCACCAATTCAAGGTTCACAGTTCCAGGTTCAGGGTGCGGGGCGGCTGGCGCCGCCCCCTGGACCGCAACGCTCTCTTCGAGGTGTTTTCCTTGGCAGAATTCGTTCTTCCGAATCTGGGTGACGGCGTCGCACAGGGCGATGTGCTGAAAGTGCTGGTGACGATCGGCGAGACGGTGAAGGTGGAGCAGTCGGTCCTCGAACTCGAGACCGACAAGGCGACCGTCGAAGTGCCGTCGACGCTGGCCGGCGTGGTCAAGGACATCCGCGTCAAGGCGGGTGACAAGGTGAAGCCGGGACAGATCGTGTTGATCGTGGACGTGGGTGTCGCCGGCGCGCCGCCGCAGGTCGAGCCGCCGAAGGCGGAAGCCGCCGCGGCTGCCGTGGCGCCCTCGCCGGCAGCGGCCGTACCGGCCCCTGCCGCCGGGCCGGCCGCACCGGTCGAGGTCGAACGGCCGAAGGCGCCGGTCGTGGACATTGCCGCCGGGCGTCAACCGGCCGCCGCGCTGGCGGCGCCCTCGGCGCGGCTCTCGGCCCCCGCCGCGCCGTCCGTCCGCCGTCTCGCTCGCGAGATCGGCGTGGACATCGCGCAGGTGACGGGGACCGGTCCCGGTGGGCGGCTCTCCATCGAAGACGTCAAGGAGTTCGCCAAGCGCGTCATGAGCAGCTTCGGCAGCGCCGGACAGTCCGCCGCGGCCAGCGGCGCCGCCACGCCGCTGCAGGCGCGCCCGCTGCCCGACTTCAGCAAGTACGGCGAGGTGGAGCGCAAGGCGATGAGCGGCGTCCGCCGCAAGACCGCCGAGCACCTGAGCTTTGCCTGGAATACCATCCCGCACGTCACCCAGTTCGACAAGGCGGACATCACCGGCCTCGAGCAGGCGCGCAAGAGGTTCCGCGGCGAGGTCGAGAAGGCGGGGGGCAACCTCACCGTGACGGCGGTGGCCGCCAAGGTGCTGGCGAGCGCGCTGAAGGTGTTCCCCCAGTTCAACGCCTCGGTCGACGCGGCCGGCGAGGCCATCGTCTACAAGAAGTACGTGAACGTGGGCATCGCGGTGGACACCGAGTTCGGCCTGCTGGTGCCGGTCATCCGCGACGCCGACACCAAGAACCTGAGCCAGCTGTCGGTCGAGATCCAGCAGCTGGCCGAGAAGGCCAAGGCCCGCAAGCTGTCGCTCGAGGAGATGTCGGGCGGCTCGATGTCGATCACCAATCTCGGTGGTATCGGCGGCACCGCCTTCACGCCGATCGTCAACTGGCCGGAAGTGGCCATCCTGGGCATCTCGCGCGGCATCTTCGAACCGGTGTGGAATGGCAAGGAGTTCGAGCCGCGGCAGATGCTGCCGCTCTCGCTCAGCTACGACCATCGGTTGATCGACGGCGCCGACGCAATTCGTTTCCTCCGCTGGGTCGCCGAGGCGCTGGAGAATCCCTTCGCGCTCGCGCTCAGGGGCTAGCGGAAGCTGGTGATCTGGTGAGGTGGTGAGGTGGAGATCTGATCTGGAGGTCTGTTGATCGCCAGATCGATCTTGTGATCTCACGGTTCGCGCAGATCCCCACATCAGATCAAGAGATCACCACATCATGAGCTCAACAGATCCCAAGTCGCTTCGTCTCGCCGTGCTCGGAGCTGGTCCCGGCGGCTACGCCGCCGCCTTCTATGCCGCGGACCTCGGCATGGAGGTCACGCTGATCGCCGAGGAGAAGAACCCCGGCGGCGTCTGCCTCTACAAGGGCTGCATTCCGTCGAAGGCCCTGCTGCACGTGGCCAAGGTCATCGACGAAGCCCATCACGCCACCGACTGGGGGGTCAGCTTCGGCGAGCCCTCGATCGACGTCGACCAGCTGCGCGCCTACAAGAACCGCGTCGTCGAGAAGCTGACGAGCGGCACCGGACAGGTGGCGAAGCTGCGCAAGGTCAACTACCTGCAGGGCCGCGCGTCGATCGTCGATGCGAAGACGCTGCGCGTCCAGAAGGTCGACGGCGGGGAAGAGGTGGTCAGCGTCGACGCGGTGATCCTGGCGACCGGCTCGCTGCCGACCCGCATCCCCTCGCTCTCGATCGACTCGCCCCGCGTGCTCGACTCGACCGGCGCGCTCGAGCTGCCGGAGATTCCGAAGACGATGCTCGTGATCGGCGGCGGCTACATCGGCCTCGAACTCGGCTCGGTCTACGCGGCGCTCGGGACCAAGGTCTCGGTGGTCGAGATGACGCCGGGGTTGCTGCCCGGCGCGGACCGCGATCTGGTGCGCATCCTCAACCAGCGCGCCGAGAAGGTGTTCGAGAAGATCTACCTGTCGACCAGGGTCACGTCGATGAAGGCGGATGCGTCGAGCGTCACGGTGAACTTCGAGGGTGAAGGCGCCCCGAAGGAGGCCACCTACGACTACGTGCTGGTCTCGATCGGCCGCCGGCCGAACGCCAACATCGAAGGGCTCGACCGCACGCGGGTGAAGGTGGACGCCAAGGGCTTCATCGAAACTGACGCCTCGCGCCGCACCGCGGAGCCGACGATGTTCGCGATCGGCGATGTCGCGGGCGAGCCGATGCTCGCGCACAAGGCGTCGCACGAGGCGCGCGTGGCCGTGGACGTGATCGCCGGCCACCGGGCGGTGTTCGAGCCGGCCGCCATCCCCGCGGTGGTCTTCACCGACCCCGAAATCGCCTGGGCGGGTCTCACGGAAGCCGATGCCGAGAAGCAGGGCATCAAGGTGGAGGTGGCACGGTTCCCCTGGGGAGCCTCGGGCCGCGCCATCGCCATCGATCGCGTCGACGGCATGACCAAGCTGTTGATCGATCCGGCCACCGAGCGGGTGCTGGGCGTCGGGATCGTGGGCTCAGGGGCGGGCGAACTGATCGCCGAGGGGGTGCTCGCCATCGAGATGGGGGCGACCGCTTCCGACGTGAAGCTGACGATTCACCCGCACCCGACGCTCACCGAGACCGTGATGGAAGCGGCGGAGCAGTTCTTCGGCCAGGCCACTCATGTGTACAAGCCGAAGCGAAGGTAACAGATACCGATTTGATGATCTGGTGAGTTCGTGACCTGACGATCCAGAGATGGCGATCTCGCGATTTTGCGACCGATCTTGGGAACCGGGGGAGCGTCTCGAGACCTGGTGAAATGCGAACGGCGGGCCTTGGCCCGCCGTTGCGCTGTACAGCTGGACGCCTTCGCGGCGTCGTGTGTAGCCTACCGGGCGAGGGCGGCCTGGGCGGCGTCGGCTTGTTCGTGCGCGTGGTACGAACTGCGGACCAGCGGCCCGGCCTCGACGTGCACGAATCCGAGGCCCATCGCGATGCGCTTGAGCTCGGCGAACTCATCGGGGTGGTAGTAGCGCGTCATCACCGCGTGATCGGGTGAGGGCCGGAGATACTGCCCCAGCGTAAGGATGGAGACGCCGACGCCGCGCAGATCCTTGAACACCTGCTCGAGCTCGTCCTGCTCCTCGCCCAACCCGACCATGATGCCGGTCTTGGTCGGGATCTGCGGCGCGTAGGTGCGCGCGCGATCGAGCAGTTCGAGCGTCCGCGCATACTTGCCGCCCGACCTCGCCATGCGATAGAGCCGCGGCACGGTTTCGGTGTTGTGATTGAGGATGTCGGGCCGAGCGTCCAGCACCGTCTTCAGCGGCGCGTCGTCGCCCTTGAAGTCGGGGATCAGCACCTCGACGCGCGTCTCGGGCATGCGGCGTTTGATGTCGCGGATGGTGCCGGCGAAGATGCCGGCGCCGCCGTCCGGAAGGTCGTCGCGATCGACCGAGGTGATGACGGCGTACTTCAGCCGCATCTTCTCCACGGCTTCGCCGACGCGGGCGGGCTCGCCGAGGTCGAGGGCCTGGGGCTTGCCATGGGCGACGGCGCAGTAGGCGCAGGCGCGGGTGCAGATGTCGCCGAGAATCATGAACGTCGCCGTGCCGTGGTGCCAGCACTCGCCGATGTTCGGGCAGTGGGCGTCCTCGCACACGGTGTTCAGCTTGAGGTCGCGCATGATGCTGCGCAGGCGGAGATAGTTCTCCGAACCCGGCGCCCGCACCTTGAGCCATTCGGGCTTGGGTTCGCGCGGCTTGATGAACTGGAGAGGAGCTTCGATCATCGATTCCCAGTTTAGCCGCATCCTCTGAATCTGCATGATCGGATGAGCTCGTGAGCGGTTGATCTATCTGATGATCTGATGATCTGGTGATCTGGTGATCTGGTGATCTCGACCTCGCCGGGACGTTGCAGAAAATGCCTCTCGGAGTCGGGCCGCATGCGGCAACGGCTGCCAACCGGCTGGTTGCGGCCGTGCGTGAACTGGCCGCCTGTCTGGCGGCATGGGGTGTGCACCACCGTGGGCTATGGAGCGTCCCGAACTCGAAGCCAGGAGCGCCAGCGTTTGCGGCCGCCGTGTTCGCGCTGTGCCAGGCCGTGCGGCAGCAGCCCGGCGCCAGGAATCCCTCCGACCAGCTGGTGGACGCGGCGTCGTCGGTCGGTGCAAACTACCGATCATCGTCTCGTTCACGATCGCGCCGCGAGTTCGTGGCGAAGATCGCCGTCGTGGCAGAGGAAGCCGACGAGGCCGTGTTCTGGCTGGAGTTCTTCGCGAGCACCGGCTCGGGCGATCAAAGCGTCGTGGGGCCGCTGTTGGCCGAGGCCAAGGAGTTGAGGGCCATCTTCGCCGCCTCGTACACGCACCTGCCCGCCGCAGGCCGCAAGCACCAGATCACCAGATCACCAGATCACCAGATCACCAGATCACCAGATCACCAGATAGATCAACCGATCACCACTTCAGGAGATCACCAGATGCAGACACTCACCATCACCTGGCTCGGTCACTCCGCGTTTCGCGTGCGCACACCCGGCGGCGTGGAGATCCTGTTCGACCCCTGGTACACCGGCAACCCCTCGTTTCCCGAGGCCGCCCGGCCGAAGAAGGCCGACCTGATTCTCGTCTCACACGGCCACAGCGATCACATCACCGACGCGGCCGCGATGGCCAAGGCGACGGGCGCCACGGTGGTCGGCATCTGGGAGGTCGTGTCGTGGCTTGGCACCAAGGGCGTTCAGGCGGTGGAGCCGATGAACAAGGGCGGCACCATCACCGCGAAGGGCCTGCGCATCACGATGACCGATGCCGCGCACAGCAGCAGCTTCGACGACAACGGCATCGTCTATCTCGGCGAACCAGCGGGCTTCGTCGTCAAGCTCGAGAACGGGCAGACGCTGTACTACGCTGGCGACACCGCGCTGTTCGGCGACATGAAGCTGATTGGCGAGCTCTATCGGCCCGACATCGCGTTCCTGCCGATCGGCGACCGCTTCACGATGGGCCCCGATACCGCGGCGATGGCTGCGAAGTGGCTGGGCGTGAAACAGGTGGTGCCGATGCACTGGGGCACCTTCCCGCTGCTCACGGGCACGCCAGAAATGCTGAAGACACACCTGCACGGGTCGGGAATCGACGTGCTGGAGTTGAAGCCAGGAGAGACGGCGGAGTAGGGGCGGCAGATGGCCGGCAGTCGGCAACCGGAAGACGCAACAGCCTTGAGCCTAGAGCCGAGAGCCTGAAGCCTGCTTCCCAGTTCGCAACTGCCCGACCAGGTAGTCGGCGAACGACAGGCCAATCTGATCGGAGGTCATCGGACCGGCGGGGTCGAACCACTTGCTGATCCAGTTCACCGCGCCCATGATCGCGAACTCGATCATCTTCGGATCGCCCGGCGAGAACAGCCCATCGTCCATGCCCTGCTGGATGATCGCGCGCATGCCGCGATCGAACTCGTCGCGCTTGGCGATCACCTTGGCGAGCAGCGGCGGCGACAGCGATTCGGGGTCCAGCGTCAGCGCCGTCGCCTGCAGCTCGTCCAGGATCAGGTGCACGAAGGCCAGGATCAGCTTCCGCAGTTTCTGATCGGCGGGGGAGTTCTCCTGCTGCACTTCCTGCATCAGCTGCAGCAGGATATCCAGCGAGTACTCGTGGCAGGCGTAGAGGATGTCTTCCTTGTTCTTGAAGTAGTAGTAGAGATTGCCCTTGGTCATCTGCAGCGCCGAGGCAATCTCGTCCACGCTGGCGCCGTGATAGCCGCGTCGCCGGAACGCCGCGGCGGCGCTCTTCAGAATCTCTATCCGCTTGTCGATCGTTGCCGTCCCGCGGGCCATGGCTGGGAAGGGTACCATAGATTTGAACGACCGTTTAAATCGTAGTACACTCGCGGTCGTGGAAAGCGCAACCCAGTCCCCATCGATCACGTTCGAGACCTCGCCGGAGCAGTACCGGCACTGGAAGCTCTCATTCGACGGCCCCGTGGCGACGCTGGCCATGGACGTGCGCGAAGACGCCGGTCTTCGCCCGAACGACTACAAGCTGAAGCTCAATTCCTACGATCTCGGCGTCGATATCGAGCTCGCGGACGCCCTCCAGCGCATCCGGTTCGAGCACCCGGAAGTGCATTCCGTCATCCTCTCGAGCCTCAAGCCGCGCATCTTCTGCGCCGGCGCCAACATCTTCATGCTCGGCACCTCGGGCCACGGCTTCAAGGTGAACTTCTGCAAGTTCACGAACGAGACGCGCCTCGGCATGGAGGACATGAGCGCCAACAGCGGCATCAAGTTCCTCGCCTCGATCAACGGCATCTGCGCCGGCGGCGGCTACGAGCTGGCGCTGGCCTGCGACGAGATCTACCTGGTGGACGATGGCAGCGCGTCGGTGTCGCTGCCGGAGACCCCGCTGCTGGGCGTGCTGCCCGGCACCGGCGGGCTGACGCGCGTGGTGGACAAGCGCAAGGTGCGCCGCGACGTGGCGGATCACTTCAGCACGCTGACCGAGGGTGTCCGCGGCAAGCGCGCGGTCGACTGGCGCTTCGTCGACAAGGCGTGCCCCACCAGCCAGTTCAAGGACATCGGTCGAGGCGCGGGCGCGCGAGCTGGCGGCGACAGTCGGACCGGCCGTCGAGCGGCCCCGGGCATCCTGCTCGGCCCGCTCGGGCCGTCCGTCGAGCCGGACGCCATCCGCTACAAGTACGTCACCGCGGTGATCGACCGCGCCAAGCGGACCTGCGATCTGACCATCTCCGCGCCCGATACGCCGCAGCCCCGTACGCCGGACGAGTTCCTGCAGACTGGCGATCAGTCGTGGGCGGTGCGCGCGTTTCGTGAGCTGGACGACTGCCTGCTGCGCCTTCGCCTGAACGAGCCGGAGATCGGCACCATCATCCTGCGCGCGGTCGGCGACCCCGCGGCGGTGCTGGCCGTCGACGCCTCGCTGGCCGCGCACCAGCCGCACTGGCTGGTGCGCGAGATCACCGGCCTCATCCGCCGCACGTTGAAGCGGGTGGACCTCACCTCGCGCAGCTTCTTCGCGCTGATCGAGCCGGGCAACGCCTTTGCCGGCACGCTGTTCGAGCTGGCGCTGGCCGCGGATCGCGCGTTCATGATCGATCACGCCGAGGAAGAGAACACCATCCAGCTCTCGGCGATGAACGGCGGGATCTACCGGATGAGCAACGGGCTGTCGCGCCTCGAGACGCGGTTCCTCGGCGAGCCCGACTCGGTCGCGGGCTGCCCTCGATCACGACGGCCCCTTCGATCCGCACGGAGGCGCTCGAGGC
Organism: uncultured Acidobacteriota bacterium; assembly: GCA_963721715.1. Taxonomy (GTDB): domain Bacteria; phylum Acidobacteriota; class Vicinamibacteria; order Vicinamibacterales; family UBA2999; genus VFZN01. Next base: position 834,359 of record CAVRKI010000003.1, read on the forward strand.
CGGTCTCGTGTTCGACGCCCCCGACGACATCGACTGGGACGACGAAGTGCGCATGGCGATCGAGGCGCGGACGGCGTTCTCGCCCGACGCGCTGACCGGCATGGAAGCCAATCTCCGCTTTGCCGGGCCGGAAACGATGGAAACGAAGATCTTCGGCAGGTTGACCGCGTGGCAGAACTGGATCTTCCAGCGGCCGAACGCCGTGGGTGAACGTGGCGCGCTCATGACCTACGGTCGTGAGGGACGCCCCTCCTTCGACTGGAGGCGAACGTAAATGATCTCGAGCGAACGCATTCCCAACAACGTCGATCTGGCCGGCAACAAGCGGCTGCAGCGGGCGCTCGAGCATTGGCAGCCCGCCTATCTCGATTGGTGGCGCGACATGGGCCCCCCGGGGTTCCAGGACAGCCACCAGGTCTACCTGCGCACGGCGGTCAGCGTCGACGCCGCCGGGTGGGCGCACTTCGATTACGTCAAGCTGCCCGAGTATCGCTGGGGCATCTTCCTGGCCGAGCCGACGCCCGACCGCCGCATCGGCTTCGGCGACTTCAAGGGCCAGCCGGTGTGGCAGGAAGTGCCCGGGCGAGTTCCGCAATCAGCTGCGCCGCCTGATCGTCATGCAGGGCGACACCGAGCCCGCCAGCGTCGAGCAGCAGCGGTCGCTCGGCGCGCACTGCCCGAGCCTGTACGACCTGCGCAACCTGTTCCAGGTCAACGTCGAGGAAGGCCGTCACCTCTGGGCGATGGTCTACCTGCTGCACTCCTACTTCGGCCGCGACGGCCGCGAGGAGGCCGAGGCGCTGCTCGAGCGTCGCAGCGGCAACGACGACACGCCCGCGCATGCTCGAGGCGTTCAACGAGCCGATCGACACCTGGCTCGACTTCTTCGCCTTCACGATGTTCACCGATCGCGACGGCAAGTCGCAGCTGCTGTCGCTGTCGGAGAGCTCGCTCGATCCGCTGTCGCGGACCACGCGGTTCATGCTCACCGAGGAAGCGCACCACATGTTCGTCGGCGAGACCGGCATGGCCCGCATCCTCGAGCGCACCTGCCAGCTGCTGCGCGAAACCGGCTTCTCGGGCGACGTCCGCAAGGCTCGGCGGCATCGACCTGCCGCTGATCCAGAAGTTCGTGAATTTCTGGTTCAGCCAGAGCCTCGACCTGCACGGCAGCGAGGTGTCGAGCAACGCCGCCGCCTACTTCTCGAACGGCCTCAAGGGCCGCGCCGAGGAGGACAAGTTCGACGACGACCACGTCCTGGCCGGCAACATGTACGTGCTCGACATGATGGACGACAGCGGCCTGATCATCCGCGAGGAAGTGCCGATGCGCAACGCGCTGAACGAGGTGCTGCGCGACTGGTACGTCGGCGACTGCCAGACGGGCGTCGATCGCTGGAACAAGCGCGTCCTCGAGGCGCACGGCATGTCCGAGCGCATCGCGCTGCCGTCGCGCAAGTTCAACCGCAAGGTGGGCGTCTACGCCGGCAACCACTTCGACCCGTGGGGCAACAACCTGACGGCCGAGGAGTGGGAGCGCCGCAAGTACGAGTGGATCCCGTCGCCGGCCGACAAGGCCTATCTGCACAGCATCCAGGCGACGCCGGTCTACAAGCCGGGCCAGTTCGCCAACTACATCGCGCCGCCGCAGCGCGGGATCAATCGCCAGCCGATTGATTTCGAGTACGTGCGGACGGAGGCGTAGACAACGATCGGGAGTCGGGAGCCGCGAGTCGGGAGCCGGCATCACGCGGGCACGCGCGGTGCCTCTGCCCGAGGCGTCGTGGCCGGCTTCCGACCGCCGGCTCCCGGTTCCCGACTCCGATCCGACTCCCGACTCCCGACCATGACCTACACCCGCATCACCTACACCGTCACCGACGGCGTCGCCGTCATCACCTTCAACGACCCGCCCGCCAACACCTACTCGTACGAGATGATGCGCGAGATCGACCATGCCGTCCTCGAGGCGCGCATCGACGCCGCCGTCCACGTCATCGTGCTGACCGGGATGGGCGAGAAGTTCTTCTGCGCCGGCGCGAACATCGGGATGCTGAAGGACGCCGACCCCACCTTCAAGTACTACTTCTGCCTGCACGCGAACGAGACGCTGGCCCGGCTGGAGCAGACGCCGAAGCTGGTCATCGCGGCGCTCAACGGGCACACGGTGGGCGGCGGTCTCGAGGTGGCGATGGCGGCCGACATCCGCATCGCGCGCCAGGGCGGCGGCAAGATCGGCATGCCCGAGGTCGCGCTGGGCGTGCTGCCGGGCACCGGCGGCACGCAGCGGCTGGCGCGCCTGGTCGGCAAGGCGCGGGCCATCGAGTTGATGGCCACCGGCGCGCTGTCGTCGTTCGAAGACGCCGCGGCGATTGGCCTCGTGAATCACGTCTGGGGCGACGCCGAGTTGGACGGCCGCTCGTTCGCGGACGCCGTGCTCGACTATGCCAGGCAGTTCACGCCGCCGCACCGCGCCAGCAAGGCGGTCGGGCACATCAAGCGCGCCGTGCAGTCCGGGCTGGAGATGAGCTTCCACGACGGCCTGGCGCTCGAGCGCGAGCTGCAGCAGCGGCTGTTCGAGTCCGCCGACGCGCAGGAGGGCATCCGCGCCAATCTCGAGAAACGCAAGCCGGTGTTCAAGGGAGCGTAGTGGGTCGCATGGTCAAGACAATCGCGGTGCTCGGGGCGGGAACGATGGGGCATGGGATCGCCCATGCGGCGCTGGCGGCGGGCTATCCGACGCGTCTCTATGACGTCTCGCAGACCCAGCTCGACATGGCCGTCGGCCAGGTGATGTCGATTCTGAAGAAGGGCGTCGACCTCGGGAAGCTCTCCCAGGACGACTGCAACACGACGTTCGACCGGCTCCAGGCGACGACGAGCGTCGCCGAGGCCGTGACGAAGGCCGATGTGATCATCGAGGCGGCGCCGGAGAAGGTCGATCTCAAGATCGCGCTGCTCTCGGCCGTCGAGGCCTCGGCTCCAGCCGAGGCGTCATCGCCTCGAACACCTCGGCGCTCAGCATCACCGAACTGGCGGCGGTCCTGAAGGATCCCGGCCGCATGGGCGGCATGCACTTCTTCAATCCCGTCCACAAGATGAAGCTGGTCGAGATCGTGCGCGCGCTCGAGACCACGCAGGAGACCGTGTCGGTGATGGAGGAAGTGGCGCGCGAGATGGGCAAGGAGACGGTGCTCATCCGCGAGTCACCGGGCTTCATCACCAGCCGCATCAACGCGATGATCGGCAACGAAGCGTTCTACATGCTGCAGGAAGGCGTGGCCTCGGCGCGCGACATCGACAAGGCGCTGAAGCTCGGGTTGAACCATCCGATGGGCCCGTTCGAGCTGGTGGACCTGGTGGGACTCGACACGCGGCTGAGCATCCTGCAGCACCTGCACCGGACGCTGGGGCGAGAAGTTCCGCCCGTGCCCGCTGCTCGAGCAGCACGTGAAGGGCGGACGGCTGGGACGGAAGACCGGCAAGGGCGTCTACGACTACTGAGGAGCAGCGCAGCCGCCGCGTTGCTCGTCGGCGCGGCCGCGATGCGGTCGCGGGGCCGGGAAGCGCGCGCCCTGTCGGCAGGCGCCTACTGCGCGACGATCGTGATGCGTCCCTGCAGGCCGGTGTTGCCCGGCAGGTTGTGGTCGTGGAAGCCGCAGTTGCGGACGACGTTGAGGTTGCCGCGTCGTGCGCGACTGGCCGGCGCTGAGGAAGCCCGACCTGATCGATCGGCGGGCAGTCCTCGTGCGACGGGTGCGGGTCCGACGCCATGTCGTGCGGCGCGCGAGTCGTTGTTGACGAACGTCACCCGGCCGCCCTGCCGGATGGTGACGGTCGGACGGGCTGACCACGCCCGCCGACGGTGATGGTGACCGTCGCGGTGTCGGACACCGTGCCGCCGCCGCCCGAGCCGCCGCCGGTCCCCGGATCCGACGGCGACGTCGGCGAGGACGATCCGCCCCCACACGCCACGGCCGCCGCCAGCGTCGCCGCGACGACCATGCCCGATCACCCACTTGCTCGCGTTCGGCGTCATCACGATGTCTCCACCGGCCCGGCAGGACCGATGCCGTCCAGCTTACTCGTCAGCTCGCTTCGTGGTCAATCCGCACGGCGGCGTGATGTCGTGGGGCGCCATCGCGGCAACGTTCGAGCGGCTGGGCGTGCTCACCCCGGTGAAGTGCCGGGTCAATAGAACTTGCGGGCGATGTTGAAGCCGATGTACCAGTCGTCGAACGAGGTGCCCGCCGCGCGCCACCTGCGCCATCGTCGTCCCGAAACCGTTCGAGAAGTTGATGGAGAAGGCGTGGCCGCCGGCGCGCTTCTCGAGGCCGAAGCTGACGAGCGCATCGCCCGGCGCGTAGCCGGTCAGCCGGGGCGAGACTTCCGCCGTGACGTAGACCGTGGGCCTGACACGGAGGCGCGTGCCCAGGCCCAGCATCAGCGTGCTGTTGTCGTCCACCAGCTCCGCCGGCTCGGCGTTGGTGTTGTTCACCCAGATCGGCTCCGCGTAGACGGCGCCGTGCTCCCCAGCTCGCGCGACAGGATCACGCCGAGGGCGGGGGAGTAGCTGTCGCGGAAGTTGTTGGTGCCGTCGACGCTGCGCCCACACGCCGATGCCGATCGGGAACGACTGCTGGCTCTTCACGTCGTACTGGCCGAAGAACTGGATGGTGCGATCCGAGGTGCGGTTGATGCCGACCTGCGCGCCGCGGAACAGCCCGTAGCGCAGTTCGAGCCCGATCTGCGCGCCCGAGTCGAACCCGAAGAAGTCTTCGAGGAGGCTGCCGAAGTCGCCTTCGCCGAGAGGGCGGGCGAACCGGTGCGTGACGCGAAACGCGAACTTGCCCTTGGGCAGCCGCAGGTTCGTGGGCAGCGCCGCCAGGGTGAAGTCGGGCTGCGCGACGTTCACCTCGAGGTCCGGGTCTTCTTCGTCGGGAGTCTGTGCCGAGGCGTGGGAACGATGACGCGCCGAGCGCGAGCGCGAGCAGTGTGCAACGGACGAAATGCTTCACGGTTCGATTCTCCTAGTCGTTCTGCGCGCCCAGTTCGATCCAGCGGCGGATGATGCGGATCTGCCCGTCGGTCAGGAACGGCCCGCCGGTGCGAGGCATGCGCTGCCGACGATGTCGCCGCGGCCTTCGAGCTTGTGAATCAGGTAGCTGCCGTCGGGATCGCCGGGAACCACGAGCACGGCCCGGCCTTGAAGCTGCTGGCCCGCCGACCAGATGGCCGTAGGAGCGGCCCTCCAGCAGCACGAGATTGCCCGCGGGGACGCGTCCGTTGTCGGAGTGGCACTGGATGCAGGCGACGCCGCCCGCTCGAATCCGTGGTGTTGAAGATCTCACGCTGGATGCTCGAGAGCGTCGGCTCCAGATCCGGCGTCGGGCCCGCGACATCACTCAGCTTCTCGTCGCACCCGGCGGCCCCGACGGCCAGAGCCGCCGCCAGCACTACTCGTCGAACTCGTCCCGTCATGCATCTACTCCACTGGCCGCGCGCGACTGCGGGCGTGAGCGCATGAGGGCTGTGGCGGGGTCCTGCTTAACCGGACACGACATGTGCCCTCAAGCCGGTGCGCCGTCCCCGCCACAGCTTCTGGTGGCGGCGCCACTGGGGAGTGGCACACGCACAAAGCCGTCGCGCCCTCGACATAGCAAACGCGATGCCGGGTCGGCGATGCGGGTTTGTCCGGGAAATCGCGCCGCGATGCCGGCCGGGGTCGACGATGACGGTAAGTGCTTACGCCGCGCGAAAGCGCGGACGCATGACTTACAGCGCGTCCTTGTATTTCAGCAGGTAATGACTGAGCGCGCGCTGGCTGATGCCCATCAGCTCGGCCGCGTCCTTCTTCACGCCGCGCGACCGCTCGAGCGCGCGTCGGATGGTCTCGCGTTCCGCCCACTCGACGTTCTGCGTGCAGGCCGAGCGACGGCAGCCCGCGGTCGACGCCGGCGCCGACCGCGCCCATCAGCCACACCGTCTCGCGCGTCAGACGCCGGCCCGGTGGCCAGGACGACGGCGCGCTCGATGGTGTTCTCGAGCTCGCGCACGTTGCCCGGCCAGTCGTAGCGCACGCAGCGTCGTCCAGCACCGCCGTCGTCGACGTCGTCGATGCGGCTTGCCCGATCGACGCTGAGCGTGCGGCGGACGAAGTGCTCGACCAGCAGCGGCATGTCCTCGCGGCGCTCGCGCAGCGGCGGCAGCATGATCGGGATCACGTTCAGCCGGTAGTAGAGGTCTTCCTGGAACTTGCCCTCGGCGACCATCTGCCGCAGGTCGCGGTTGGTCGCCGCGATCACGCGCACGTCGACGCGCTGCGTGCGCTCCGCGCCCAGCGGCTCGAACTCGCGCTCCTGCAGCACGCGCAGCAGCTTCGCCTGCACCGCCGGGCTGATGCGTGCCGATCTCGTCGAGGAAGATGGTGCCGCCGTCGGCCAGCGCGAAGCGGCCCTTCTTGGTCGGCCAGCGGCGCCGGTGAAGGCGCCGCGCACGTGGCCGAACAGCTCGGACTCGAGCAGCGTCTCGGGAATGGCGGCGCAGTTCACCTTGATGAGCGGCATGTCGCGCTGCGCGCTCGCGACGTGGATGGCGCGCGCCACCAGCTCCTTGCCGGTGCCGGTCTCGCCGGTCAGCAGGACGGTGCTCTTCGACTGCGGCCACGCGCTCGGCCCGCGCGATCAGGTCGCGCACCGCGCGGCTGCTGCCGACGATGCCGTAGTGGTCGAACTCGGCGTCGCGCTCGTTGAGCAGGTAGCGCAGTCCGAGGCGGGCCTGCTGGTCCTCGATCGCGCGGCGGGCGACCACCAGCAGTTCGTCGACCTCGAACGGCTTCTGCAGGTAGTCCCGGGCGCCGAGCTTCATCGCCTCGACCGCGCTCTCGATGCTGCCGTGCGCGGTCATCATCACCATCGCCGGGCGCTCGCCCTCGGTGGACGACGCCGACGAGGTCGCGGATGACGTCGAGGCCGGTCTTCTCCGGCATCAGGTAGTCGATCGACCAGCAGATCGAACGGGCGCTCCGCCAGCAGGCGCGACGCCTCGCGGGCGTTCGGCGTGGTGACGACGTCGTGCCCCTCGTCGCGGAGGGCGCGCCCCAGCGTCTTGAGGATCTTCTCTTCGTCGTCGACGAGCAGGATGGTGCCGGACATCTGGGTCAGTGGGTGCGATCCGCCGGGCCGTGGCCCAGTTCGATGCGGAACTCGGTGCCGTGTCCCGGCCGGCTCAGGACGCTCAGCGTGCCGCCCAGGCCCTCGACGATGTTCTTGCTGATGGCCAGGCCCAGGCCGGTGCCGCCGCGCCTGGTGGTGAAGTATGGATCGAAGACGCGCGGCAGGTCATCGGCGGCAATGCCCGGGCCGCGGTCCCGCACCGAGATCACCACCCGTTCGCCCGACAGCGGCGCGGTGCTGACGACGATCAGCGGCGGCGGCAGCCGTCGGTGCCGGCGGGCAGGGCGTCCACGGCCTGCTGCGCGTTGGTCAGCAGGTTGACCAGCACCATCCGCAGGCGCTCGCGATCGGTCAGCAGCGCCGGCAGGGCGGCGGTGGCGTGCAGGGCCGGCGTCGTCGTGGCCGTTGATCGAGACCGCCTTGACCGCGTTCTCGCAGACCGCGTTGATGTCGGTGGGCGAGCACTCGAAGCGAATGGGCTTCGAGAAATCGAGCACGTCGTTCACCAGCCGGTTCAACCGCGCGATCTCCTCGTCGATGTCGGTCGCCGCATCCTTCAGGTCCGCCGCATCCACGCCGGCCGGGTGACGGTCCGGAGCGCGCCCTTGATGATCATCAGCGGGTTGCGCACCTCGTGCGCGATCACCGTGGACAGGCGGCCCAGGGCCGAGAGCCGCTCGCGCTGGGTGGCCTCGCGCTGGAAGCGGGTGATGGCGTCGGTCAGGCCGTTGAACGTCCTGGCCAGCACCTGCGCATCGTCGTCGTGCCAGCCGTCCTCGCTGGCGAGCGCCAGCTTCCGGGTGAGGTCGCCGCTCTGCGCCACCTGACGCATGTGATCGGTGATGGTGGCGAGCGGGCGCGTCACGGTGCGCGCCACCCAGTAGCTGAGCGCCACCGCCATCAGCACCGAGCCGATGGCCAGGGCGACGAGGAACGTCTGAATCGCCGCCAGCGTGCGCATGCGCGCGGTGCGGGAGTGCATCACCACCACCGATGCCGGCCGGCCCGCGGTTTCGGGATGCAGCGGCCGCGCCAGGGCGACGTACTCGGTGGTCGCCGATGCGGATCGTGGTCGAGTCCGCGGCAGGGCGGCAGGCGGTTCAGGACCGGATGGGAGTCGGGCCCGAGGCTCGAGGCCTGGACCGCGCCGTCCGCGGCAAAGGCGATCTCGGCGCCGGTGAGCTTGCCCAGTTCCATCGCCCGATCTTCGTCCAGCAGGTAGCCGACGGTGAGCACGCCCAGCTGATCCTGATCGACGCGGATCGGCACTTCCACCACCCGCAGGACGCCGCGGATATCGCCGCCGACCGTCGCCAGCCGCGCGCCGCGCCGATCCTGGACCTGCAGCAGATCGGCGCCCAGCTCGCGCAGGTACTCCTCGGCGATCGGCTGCACCGTCGGCGCATCGCCGGTGTCGACGGCGGCCTTGAAGCGCGGCAGATCGGCCAGCAGCCTGGCCGATCGCGTGAAGGTCTCGAACAGCGCGGCCTGCTGCTGATCGGCGATGTTGGCCGCGGTCTGCAGGTCGTGATCGAGGGCCTGCTGCGCCTCGGCGGTCAGCCGCGCGCGGACGAAGAACAGCGCCGCGCCGATGGACAGCGCCGCCAGCAGCGCGCTGGCCAGGAAGATGCGATTCGAGAGCGAGCCGAAGACGCGCATCAGGGCACGGGAAGATCGAGTTCCGCCCAGCCGCCGGCCGTCACCGTGACCGCGCGCGTGATGCGAGGTTCGCCTTCGTACCAGCCAATCACCGAGTAGGTGCCCGGGGGCACGTTCGGCAGCTCGTAGCGGCCGTCGACTTCCGTGACGTCGAAGAACGGATGCGCGAACACCAGCACGAACGCGTTCATGTGGGAGTGGATGTCGCAGAAGACGCGCACCACGCCCGGCCGATCCATGCGGACGCTCTTCGACTTGCCGGCGGCATAGCGGCCGAGGTCGAAGCGCTTGGCGCGCGAGAGCGAGAACACGTTGTGGTAGGTGACGATCGCTGTTGGGGAAGTCCACCGACGGTGCCGACCATGACGGCCAGCACGTGCGGCACGAAGCGCTCGTTGCGCTGATCCATCGAGGCGCGGCCTGGCTCGCGTTCGTCGAACGCCTGTCGCGGCGCCTGCTCCAGGTAGACGACGCCCCGGCGACGATCCGCGGGTTCCCGCGGCGCACCCGCGCCGGGGTCCGCCACTTCCGGCCGGCGCTCGTTCGGCCTGGCGGTCCTTCGGAGAATCGAGCCGTCCCCGGATCCCACCCGTGCCCTGGAACCGACTGTCCGCCGGGCTCGGCGGCCAGCGCGCGTCCGGGCTCGCAGGCCACCAACGCCATGAGTGTCGCGAGAGCGGTCGCGCAGAGGGTGCCGAGCGCGGTGCGGTGCGGTCGCATGCTCAGAACCAGTAGACCAGCTGCCCGGCGAGCAGCGTATCGTGGCGAACCCGGCCGCCGTCGCGGCGGTTCCGCTGCCAGGCGAACTTGGCGGTGATGTTGCGCGCGATCGAATAGCCGACCGCCGCCTCCAGCGCGGCGTACGTTGGCCTCCCACGTGTTTACGACGCCGGTGCCCGCGATGTCGGTGAACCAGAGGCCGTCGCCGCGCAGCGCCAGTGACGAGACCTGGCAACAGGCGATACCGGCCCTCGACGATCAGCGAGCGGGCGACGACCGGTCCGTCGATGGCCGGAGTGCCCAGCGCGGGCATGCTCCAGGACGAGCGCAGCCACTCCGCTCGGGCGCAGCCACGCGATCGTTCGAGACCTCGGCATCCAGCGCGACGGCCGCCTGGACGAACTCCCGGGCCTGCGCCGTTCCGGCCAGGGCGTCGTCCAGCGCATCGTCGAGCCACGCGCCTCGCGCCGCCGACATCCCCAGCTTCAGCCCGGGCAGGGCGTGGGCGATGACCCGGCCGGCGTATTGCGGGCGCCCGTTGTTGTCACCGAGGCGGGGATCCGAGAGCGAGCCGGTGGTGATGGCTCCGGTCCACTCGAGGCGGCTGACCACGCCGTGGACCTGGACGCCGGTGTCGTAGCGCGAGGTGTTCACGATCGGCACGCCGGCATCGCGCGAGGTGTCGCCGACCGGGAAGTCGGACAGCCAGCCGCGGCCGCGCATGCGCAGCAGGTCATCGCTGGTCGCGGGCAGCGCCGTGGTCCGCAGCGACAGCAGGTACTGATAGGCCAGCGGTTGCCCGATGACGACGTTGTTGTAGGCGTAGATGGTCTTGGTGAACGCGCCGAAGGTCGGCGGCACCCGGCCGACCTGCAGGTCGAAGCGGCGCTCCGGCCACGGCCGGATGCGCACGAACATGGCATAGGCGGAGAGCTCGTCGCCGTGCTCGAGCCTGACCTCGGCCAGCGCCTGCACGTAACGCGAGGCGCGCACCTCCGTCGAGACCGACAGCCTGAGGTTGCGCAACGCGTTGTACTCGTAGTCGTTGTAATCGAAGAAGCCGGGGTCCTCGGAGCCGAACGTGCCGAAGAACTCACCGCCGAACACGAGGCGCCCGTTGCCGACCGAGATTGGCTCCGAGGGCAACGATTGCGCGCGCGCATCGCCTGCCAGGACCATGCAGAGGACGAGGGTGACCAGGCGCACAGGCGGTTCTCGGGAAAGTATAATCGGGCGATGCGCACGGCGGTCCTGTTCCTCGTGTGCGCCGCGCTTGCCGCGCCGGCCGTAGCCGCCACCGATCGGCAGACCCGCGTGTTCCCGTGGACGGCAAGCCGGGCGCTTACCCTCGACATCACCATCGGTCAGATTCGCATCGAAGGCTCTTCGCGGTCCGATGTCGAACTGGCGGTGCAGCGCACCGCGCCGACCACCGAGGGGCTGGCTCAACTGACCGTGGCCGTCGACGAGACCCCGGAGCGCGTGAGTATCCGCATCGTCCAGCCCGACGGCGGCACCAACCCGGCGTTCCGTTCGGACCTGGTCTTGCGCGTACCCGCGGACGCCCGGATCGAAACCGTCAAGGTGATGGAAGGCAAGCTCGTCGTCGAGCACTTCCGCGGGATGCTGACGGCCGATGTGCGTCGCGGCCCGATCGAGGCAACCGATGTGACCGGCGCCCTGCGGCTGGAAGCCGGCATCGGCTCCGTCATTCTGAAGAACGCGAGGCTGGATCCCAAAGGCCTGCTGCGCCTTCGCGCCTTCAACGGCGACGTGCGCCTGCAGATGCCGGCGCCACCAACAGACGCCCGCGTGATGGCGCTGGCCCTGAACGGCAGCATCCAGTCCGACATTCCGATGACGACACGCGATTCGTGGGGGCCGCGGTGGAGCGAAGCCACCCTCGGCTCGGGTGAGCCGGTGATTTCGATCGACGTGGTGACGGGGAAAGTCGAGATTCGGACGAGGTGACGCCTACCGGCGGTTGAGGCGCTGCTGCGCCTCGCGGTAGCGTGGCGAGTTGGGCGGTACCTGCGCGTACGCCTCGCGAGCCTTGTCGGCGTTCTTCAAGCGGCGGTCGTACAACTCGCCCAGCTTGAACCACACCTCCACCGGGTTGCCCGGGAATTGCGCTGCCAGACGCTCCAGGATATCGGCCGCGGCCTGGTAGCGGTTCATGTCCTGGTAGGCGGTGGCGAGCTGGTTCAGCGCGAGCATCGATTCCGGGTCGCCGGGAAACTGGTCGCTGAGCGCCCGTAACGTGACGAGCACCGCCGGCACCTCGATGTTCAGCACCGGATCGGTGGCGCGCAACTGGCGCCGCTGGCCTTCGATCTGCCGCTTGGCCAGCAGTGCCTGTTTGGCCTCGGGCGTCCCGGGATAGTCGCGCGCGATGGTTCCGTACAGACGTGTACGCCTCGGTCTGGCGAGCCTGTGCTTTCGAGCGCTGCATCAACCTGGCGCGCCGCAGCTGGCTGTCGGCCATCCGCGGATGATTGGGGAAGCGGCGATCGAACTCGACGTACGCGGCCATCGCGTCTTCGTCACGGCCCGCCTTCTCCAACGCCTCACCAGCCAGCAATGCGGCGTCCATCGCGAAGGCCGTGCCTGGATAATCCAGCATGATCTGCCGCAGGTCGGCGACCGCCTGATCCACGAGGTTGCTGGCCAGCTTCGCCTTCGCGACGTCGAGGCGCTGCATGGCCTCGACATCCTTCGACGGGGGCGCCGACGCTGCCGGTGGTGGTGATGTCTTGACCACCGCGGTCCTGGTTGGCGGCGGGGTCGAGGTCGCGGCGGGCTTTGGCGTAGCGGTCGATGCGGAAGTCGGCGTGCCCGCGGTCGCCGCGGCGGCGGGGAGGGCCGGCGCGGCTGTCGATGCGGGTGTGGGCGATAGTGCCGCCGAATCCGGCGGCGGCGCGGGTGGTGGCGGTGCGGTGACTGCGGCGGCCTCGGGCGCAGTCGCCAGCGCCGGGGGCGCCGGGGGCGCCGGCCGCATGGTGACCCAGATGCCGGCACCGACGGCGACCAGCGCGATTGCCACGGCGACGCCGGCGAATATCCACGAGGTCGTCGATGCCGCGGGCGCGGTCCCCGCCGCGTGTGGCGGCGGATTCGGGGTCGTCGCGGCGGCAAACCCGCCAGCCGTCGGTGACGGCGCGGGCGAGACGAGCGGCTGGCTGACGCTCGTCGCCGAGCCGGGCTGCGCCCTCGCCACCCCCGAAGCGGTGAGCACCACCGTCTGCGCCGTCGCGGGTTCCATCCCAGACCCCGATGACGAGCCGGCCGCCACACGGCGGGTGCCGGAGTCGCGCTTCAGGCGCTGCAGATCGGCCCGGAGATCGGCCGCGGTCTGGTAGCGCATGGTCCGCTCTTTCTCGAGCGCCTTGGCGATCAGCCGGTCGAGGTCCGCCGGCATCGACGTGTTGATGCTGCTCGCGGGCACCGGCTCGCGATTGAGGATGCCGTCGAACACCACGGCCGTCGTGTGGCCCGGAAAGCTCTGACGGCCGGTGGCCATCTCGTAGAGCACCACGCCAAACGAGAACAGGTCGGTGCGCGGATCGAGGTCCTCGCCGCGCGCCTGCTCGGGTGACATGTAGGCAATGGTGCCGACGGTCGTGCCGACCACGCTCGAGAAATGCTGCGCGCGGGTTTCCAGCACCCCGTCGCTCTGGCTCACGTGCCGGCCGTCGGACGTGAGCTTGGCGAGACCGAAGTCGAGCACCTTCACCTGTCCGCGCCGCGTGACGAAGATGTTCGCCGGCTTGATGTCGCGGTGAAGGATCCCCTCGCTGTGCGCGGCGTCCAGCGCGTCCGCGATCTGCGACGCCGATGTCGAGCAGCGCGTGGAAGTCGAGCGGCCGTCCGGCCAGGCGTTGATCGAGCGGCTCGCCGTCGAGCAGCTCCATCGCCAGATAGCACTGGCCTTCGTGCTCGTCGAAGCCGTAGATGGTGCAGATGTTGGGATGGTTCAACGAGGACGCGGTGCGCGCCTCGCGCCGGAACCGTTCGATGGCTTCGTCTGTGGCGTCGTTGCCGGTCGACAGCACCTTGACGGCGACCTGACGGCCGAGCTTCATGTCCTGGGCACGGTAGACGACGCCCATGCCGCCCGCGCCGAGCTGATCGAGCACGCGGTAGTGCCCGACGATTTGGCCGATGAGGGAACTGGACACGATGAACGACCGCCAATCGTAAGCCCGACAAGCCTTGACAGGGAAGGGGCCGGACACGGATCATAGTTTTTGAAACTCAGTTCCGTCCAATGGAAAGCGCCTCCTCCTCGCCTCGGGTCGCCAGTGTGCCCACGTCCATCGACAAGGCACTTGAGGTCTGCGAGCTGTTGAGCGGACAGCCGCGTGGGACCAGCCTGTCGGATCTCGCCCGCAGCCTGCGGCAGCCGCCGTCCACGGTGCACCGCCTGCTGGCCGTGCTCAAGCGGCGCGGCTACGTCCGGCAGGACGAGGAGACCCAGCGCTACGCCCTGACCCTGAAGATGCTGGACCTCAGCTTCCGGTCGCTGGGCCGCTCGGAATTGCGGCTGCACGCCTACCCGCACATGCGGGAGTACGTGCTCAACACCTCCCAGCGCGGATTCATCACCATCCCGGCCTCCGGCGAGGTGACCTATCTGTGGCGCTCCGGTCCGGACGAAGTGGCCATGCACACCGTCTACGGCCGGGAGATGCCGTCGCACTGTTCACTGTATTTCTCGCCCCGGCAGGCGACCCGGCGTCTGAGTTGCCTGAAGCTGGCCACCCGCGACGAACTGACCGATCCCGAGCGCGTGGTGGTGCGGCTGGGGCCGCCACCGGTTGAGCCGGATGCCGTGCAGCGGCTTTATTGCACCTGTGCCCCGGTGTGTGACTACAGCGGGCAGGAAGTGGCGCGCGTCGGGCTGTTCGGTCATGGCCCCGACGACCGCCCGATCCTGACCGATCATCACCGTGGCGTCTGGGAGCTGGCGCGGCGGATTTCGATGCGGCTGGGCTATCTGCCGCCGGCTCTCGAGAGCTCGGCCTGATGGCCCGACTCGACCTTAATCCCGACTTGTTCCGTTCGTTATCCTGGAGGATTTGATCGTGGCGTACATCATCTGTGAACCTTGCATCGGCACGAAGGACTCGGCCTGCGTGGACGTCTGTCCCGTGGACTGCATCCACCCGCGCAAGGACGAGGGCGACTTCGAGAGCGCGACGCAGCTCTACATCCACCCCGACGAGTGCATCGACTGCGGCGCCTGCGTGCCCGCCTGCCCGGTCGAGGCGATCTTCGCGCTGGACGAAGTGCCCGGACAAGTGGCAAAGCTACATCGCCGTCAACTCCGCGCACTATCAGAAGTAGAATACCCGCTAGAAACCTGTCGGCCTGGGGTGCGCCCCCCGGGCCGGCCTGAGCGTCCTAGAGGGTGGTATGCCGAAACGACCCCGCCTGCCTCTCGTCGTCCTTGCTCTGAGCGTGGCGCTGGTCGTGAGCGCTCGGGGACGGTCCGGATCGGACGCCGCCGTCCAGTTCCAGCTCGCGAACCTGCTGTTCGAGGAAACCCGCTACGGTGAAGCGCTCGAGGCCTATCGCAAGGCCGCCGAGACCGACGACACCACCATCGGCGTGCCCGCCCGCATCGGCCTGGTGCGGTCGGCGCTCCGCATCGGCGAGTTCACGGAGGCCCAGCGCGAGGCGCAGGCGCTCCGCCTGATGGCGCCGCACAATCCCGAAGCCATGACCGTGCACGCCGACGCCGTGTGGTCGGCCGGCAGCTTCGACGAAGCCGAAGCCGAGTATCGCGACGCGCTCGCCGCCTCGCCCGGCATGTCGCGCGCCCTGCACGGCCTGGCCCGCGCCCTCGCCTCGCACAACAGGCTGGACGACGCGATGGACGCCGCGCAGGCGGCACTCAAGGAATCGCCGCGCGACCCCGAGCTGCATCACACGGTCGGCGCCATCTTCGAGCGCCAGCGCCGCTACGAGCAGGCGGCCGCCGCCTATTCGAACTACATCAACCTGCTGCCCAACAAGGATCGCAGCGAGAAGGCCGCGTGGTCGCGCTCGCAGGTGCGCTTCCTGAAGTCGTTCGGCGAGCGCGAGCCGATTGCGCTGGACGACAAGACCGCCGATCAGCTCCACACGGTGGACTTCAAGGTGGTCGACGACAAAGTCATCGTCAAGGCTCGCATCAACGGCCAGAACCTCCAGGACTTCGTGCTCGACACCGGGTCCGAGCAGACGACGATCTCGCGGCAGACGGCGTCGTACGCCGGCGTGCGGCCCATCACCTACACGCTGAGCGCCGGCGTCGGCGAGGTCGGCCTTCGCGGCCTGCAGCTGGGCCGCCTCGACTCGATGGAGATCGGCACCCTCAAGCTCTCGAACGTGCCGGTGATGATCAAGGCGCCGGCGCTCCGCGGACTGCCGAAGCGCGAGACCGAGAGCTTCTCACCGCTCTCGCTCGGCATGTCGATGATCATCGACTACGGCACGCGCAAGCTCACCATGGGCCGGCGGCTTCCGGACGAGGCGGCGCAGATCCGGCTGCCGATGCGCCATCACCGGCTGTCGCTGGTGAAGGGGCTGATCAACGACGCGCACCCGACCTACTTCGTGATCGACACCGGTGGGGAAGTCATCTCCATCAGCACCGCGACGGCCGATGCCCTCAACGCGGCGCCGGCGCGCAAGATCGGCTTGAGGGTCTACGGCACCTCAGGCTGGGATCGCGACGCGTTCCTGCTGCCGGGCATGCGGCTGCGCTTCTCGGATGCGATCGACTTCAAGAACTTCTCACTGGTCGTCCTCAACCTGCGCGCGCCCAGCGTGCTGCTGGGCTTCGAGGTGGGCGGCATCGTCGGGCACAAGTTCCTCAGCCCCTATCGCGTGGGCCTGGACATGGAGCGCAGCGAGTTGCGGCTCTCGCCGGCCCAGTCGTCGAACTGAACCGTCGCGCGCGACGACCCTTCACACGCTCACTGCGCACCGCCCACCGGTCCTTGGGGACCGGCGCCGCGTGCCGTGCGACTGCGGGTGACGATTCCGGCGCCACCTCGGTGGATACGAACGACGCCCAGGCGTGCGGGCGCGGCGCTGAGGCGGCGAATGGTCGGGACGCCTAGCGGGGCGCGCGCGATGCCAGGCGCGCCGCGCGCCGCGCGTGGGCATCGCGGTTGAGCGCTTCGTCGGCCGGCGTCTCGATCAGCAGGGGCGGCACCGGCTGAGGCTTGCCGTCCCGATCGATCGACACGAACGTCAGATAGGCGCGGCTGGTGCGCCGGCGCGTGCCGGTCAGGATCTCCTCGGAGAACACTTCCACTTCCACTTCGAGCGAGGTGCGGAAGGTCGCAGTGACCCGCGACTTGAGAATCACCACGTCGCCCATCTTGATGGGGTGCACGAACTCCAGGCCGTCAACGGCCGCGGTGAGCGCCAGGGTGTTGGCGTGGCGATGGCAGGCGATGGCGCCGGTAATGTCGATGAGGTGCATCACCGACCCGCCGAGCATGAACCCCAGAGGGTTCGAGTCGTTGGGCAGGACCACTTGCACGGTCTCGGTGGCCGAATCTTGCCAGCGTTTGGACAGCATTCCCTAGAAGTCGTAGCCAATCCACAACGTGAACTTCGGACTGCGGAACCAGTCGCTGGGGCGGCCCAGGTAACCATCGACGCGCGCCGCCTGCGCATAGGTGACGTCTTCCCACTCGCGGTTGAACAGCGTGCGCCACGACACGTCGAAGTGGAGCGGGAAGCCGAGGGCGAAGGTCATCAGGCTGATGCCATACGAGCCGCGCGCGTCCTGCAGCCGGAAGCCGTCCACCACGATCGGCTCACCGTAGATGGGCTCGAGGTTGGTCGGGTTGTAGCCGAGAATCGGTCGCTCCACCTGCGTGTCGTTGGCGAACACACTGAAGTTGTCCTGGTCGCACTGGAAGTCCGTGCAGGGAGACCATGAGGCGCCGCCCAGGTTGGCGAAGAAGGCGGCGCGTATCGCCGCCCAGGATGCCGATCGGCGTCGCCATGGCCTCGATTAGCGGGAAGCGCAGCTCGGCGTTCAGGAAGAAGGCGTTCTGGCCGACGAACGACAGATAGTCGTAGCCGCGCAACTCGCTGTTGCCGCCGAAGTACATGAAATCCGGGCTGCCGCCCCAGCTCTTGAAGCCTCGTGCCCGCAGCGCCAGCAGGCCGGTTCCGCCCACCCGGAAGTACTTGCGAGCATCGCCGTCCAGCGTCTGCCGGGACAGGCTATTGCCGATCTTCGGCGCGACTTCGTAGCCGAGGCGCATCGTGCTGCCGGTCAGCGGTCCGAACTCGCGGAAGATGGTCGTCTCCTGCACGAACGTGATACCGAGGGGAACCATGGTGCCGTTGTTGAACAGCACACGCCCGAACTGCTCCTGCTGGTAGTCCTCGGAGTACTCGTTGAGGCCCTGGTCCTGCGAACTCCTCCGTATACTGGTTGACGCCGCCGAAGAACTCGAAGCGGCGATAGCGGTTGAGCGGGTAGATGCCGTAGGCGGTGCCACCCTGCATGGTGCGGGTGGCGATGGCGAGGTCACGATCGACGATGCCGCTGAAGGCGGGGTCGTAGAAGACGCCGCCCAACTGGCCGTAGAAGAACTGGGTCTGCGAGTAACCCTGGAACATCCAGTTGAGCCGCCGCTCGAGGTTCAGCCACGACAACGACAGGGTCCGGAACTGCGACACCGACGAGGCGAACAGGTTGAACTGCTGGTCGCCCAGCACGTCGGTGAAGGTGACCTGCGTGCCGCCGAACAGGTCGCCACCGCTGGTGACGCCGAGCGCCACCGGCGGCCGGCCCTCGAGGAACATCTTCTCGAAGCGCCCCTTCTTCTTGGCGTTGTCCTGGACCAGGGAGTGGGTGAGGGGCGCCTGGAAGTCGATGATCGGGCCCGGTGCTCCGAAGTCGTCGGAGGCCACCGTGGTGATTTCGTCCTTGCGATCGAGAATGTGCAGCCCGTAATCACCCTTCAGATAGGTGACGAACGCCAGCCGGACGTTGCTGCCGTCGCGCAGGACCACCGGTGACAGATTCCCGGTCAGCGCGTCGGTGTACTGCTTCAGTTCGTTGGTCTTGAGGTTCAGCGTCCACAGGTTGTAGATCTGCCCGTTGCGAGCGACGTCCGGCTCGATCGGCTCTGCCGGATTCACCGCCGTGGACGAGAAGATCAGCGTGTCGGCGTCCCAGAACTGCGCGCCGCCCTCGTCGTGGGTGCCGAAGGTGATCTGACGGCCGTCGGTACCGTCGGCGTTGATGCGGAACAGCTTTTCGTTGCCGCTGACGCGCGCCAGGTAGACGAGGGACTTGCCGTCGGGCGCCCAGGTGGGCGCGTAGTGCGGCAGCGGGTCCTTCGTCAGGGTCTTGACCTCCTTCGTGTCGACGTCGATCAAGTAGATGTTGGCGTCGGCGCCCTGCATGCCGGAGAACGCGATGGTCTTGCCGTCGGGCGAGAAGTCCGGCGACTCGGGCGCGTCGATGTCGTTGAGCGGCACGCGGAGCTCGATCTTCCGGGTGACCACGTTCTGCACGATCAGCGAGCGATCCTTCTCCGTGCGCACGAAGTAGGCGAGGCGATCGCCCTGCGGCGACCACGACATCCACGGCACCGAGTTCCAGCGCCCGCCAGGCGTCGAGAGATACTCGAAGCCCATGCTCTGATCGAAGCCGCTCGTCAGGTTCCGGATGATCTCGCCGTCCTTGGTCGAGATCAGGACGATGTCGAGCTCGCGGTCGCGGCCGTTGCCGGTCATGGCCGCGAGGAGGTCTCCGGAGGGCGACGGCTCGATCGACAGCACGTTGGCGAACCGGCTCTTGCGCGGATCGGGCGCCAGGTCGCGCCCGTAGTCGGCGGGCCGCTCCTTGTCGCGGAACGGCTTGAAGCGGTCCTTCATGTAGCGGTCGAACTGCTGGTCCCATTCCTCGGCCGACATCTGGAACGCTTCTTCGTAGGCATCGTCGCTGCCGCCGATGACGCTGCGGCGCAGGGCGAAGACGTAGTTGCGCACGCCCTCCTTGCCCCAGCGCGCTTCCATGAACTCGAACGCCGCGTGACCGAGGTTGTAGATGAGGCGCGGGTTACTGAACCCGCCGTAGTCCTGCATTTCGCTCATCTTCGGGATGATGTCCGACACGGCGGCGTCCCGAACCGTCATCAGGTCCAGCGGCCGCCAGTAGCCGGTCATGTAGTCGGACATGCCCTCCATCGTCCAGAGCGGCATGTTCCGTCGGATGAGACCGGTGGGGATGATGTCGAACTGGAAGATGTGCGTGAGTTCGTGGGTGATGAGCCGATAGAGCAGGTCCGACGGTTCGTCGATGGGCATGACCATTCGACTGCGGCTGGGCTCCGCGAACGCGCCGACGCCTTCCTGGGCGGCGCCCGGGATGACGTTCTGCTGCCAGAACTCCGCGCTGGTCGTGAAGAGGATGAGCGGCACCTTGAACGCGAGGTCGTGCTTCAGTTCGGCGCTGACGTGCTGGTAGGCGCTTTCGGCGTAGCCCGACGATGCGCTCGAGGTGCTCCTCGATCTCGGGGTAGTAGTAGATCTCGAAGTGGTCGGTCTGGTAGATGTGCCAATCGAACTTGTCGTAGCGGATGGCGTTCTTCCCGTAATAAGGGATGTAGCCCGTCTGAGCTTCCGCCGTGGGGGCCGCGGCCAACGCCGCCAGCAGAGTCAGGATGGTGAGCCGCATAACCGTTACTCCTCGCTGCATCTTACAGCCTGAGACGAAGGCCGCAAACAAACCGGTCCCACGCCTGCAAGGGCAGCAAGATTCGATCCGGCCCGGCTTGTCCTATACTTGGGACGCGGGCACCCGGCCCGTCAATCACACATGCCATTTGGGCGAAGGCGGTCTCCATCGCCGCCAGTCGATCCCGACCGCTTCACTGCTGAAGCGCTCGAATATCTGGACGCGCTCTACGGCACGGCGGTTCGCCTTGCCCGGACGCCCGATGCCGCCCAGGATCTGGTGCAGGACACCTACCTGAAGGCGTTCAGGGCCCGTGACCGCTTCTTGGCGGGCACGAACCTGAAGGCCTGGCTCTATACCATTCTGCACAACACCTGGCGCAACCGGCGCCGCGATCGGGCTCGGTCACCGGTCGAGGCCGACTCGGAAGCCGTGGACCTGGCGGCGGACCAGGCAGGGGACATGGTGTCCGCTGCGCCAGACAGTCCGGAAGCGCTGCTGATGAACGCGGCGCTCAGTGACGACCTGCGGCAGGCGCTCGATGGCCTGCCCGAGGCGTTTCGGGAAGCCGTATGGCTCCGAGACGTCGAGGAGCTGACCTACCAGGAGATTGCGACGGCCCTGGATGTGCCCATCGGGACGGTGATGTCACGCCTGTCGCGCGGCCGCCGGCAACTTCACGCCGCCCTGCTGGCGGCGCGGGCTGCAACGAACCGGTAACAGACGCGTCTAAACAGTGGCGGTGTGATGACAAATCCCAATTGTGAACAGTTTCAGCCCCTCCTGGCGGCCTGCGCCGACGGGGCCGCGTCCCGATGATGAGCGAGCCCTGGTGACGGACCACGTCGTCAGCTGTGGGGCGTGCGCCCAGGCGCTCCAGGTGCAGCAGCTGATGCATCAGGCGATGGCGCTCCGCGGCCGGGCGGCGGCCGATACCGCCCCTCCCGGCCTGCGCACCCGCATCGCCGCCACCCTGGCGGCGGAACGCGCGCCGGTCATCGATCTCGGGTGGCGCACCCGCCTGTCGGCGTTTGCCGCCGCCCTGCTGGTGGTGCTGGCGCTCGGCGCCGTCGCGCTTCCCGTGATCACGGGCCGGTCGAACGTGGTGCTGGCGGCGCAGCTCGCCCTGGACCATCTGAAGTGCTTCGCCATCGACGGCGCACGACCACGGCCAGGTGCTGAGCGTGGCCGAGGCCGAAGCCGAACTGCTGCACGACTATGGCTGGCAGCTGAGCGTGCCTCAAACGGCCGGTTCGGACCAGGGCCGCCTGATCGCCGTCCGCCGCTGCATCTACGGCGATGGCCGCGCCGCGCACCTGCTCTACCGGGTCGATGGCGAGCCGGTGTCGCTCTTCATCCTGCCCGGCCTGGAGCGTCCCACCGATCAGCTGAGCTTGCTCGGTCACGACGAAGTGGTGTGGAACACGAACGGCCGCACCTTCATGCTGGTCGGCAATGCCGGCAGCCGGAACGCCCTGCTGCAGATGGCATCCAATCTCAGGAATGGTGCAGAATAACTCCATGGAACAGCAGCCCAGCTCCACGGTCCGATTCGCGGCGCTTGCCGCCACGGTCATCGCCCTGCTCGCGATCAGCGTGCCCTTCGTGTGGCAGCACGATGTCGTCGAGGCGGAGCGCGCGGCTGACGACGCCGTGGCCATGGTGTCGTCGATGGCGCCGGTCGCCTCTCACGACGAAGGCGCGATCGCGGACGAAGAGCAGGGGGCGGCGTGCGAGGCCGACGCCAAGCCGGCGAACATGGACTTCGTCCTCAAGGATCTCGACGGCAAGGACGTGAAGATCAGCGCCTACAAGGGGAAGGTGATTCTCCTCAACTTCTGGGCGACGTGGTGCGGTCCGTGCAAGGCGGAGATCCCCGGCTTCGTCGAACTGCAGGACAAGTACAAGAAGGATCTGGTGATCGTCGGCTTCTCGGTGGACGACACCGCCGACAAGGCGCGCGCCTTCGCCACCGAGTACAAGATCAACTATCCGATCATGCTCGGCTTTGGCCGCGAGGACATCCAGGATGCCTACGGACCGATCTGGGGCATCCCCGCATCGTTCCTGATCTCGAAGGACGGCAAGGTGTGCAAGAAGCACATGGGCATCGCACCCAAGGCGGTCTTCGAAAAAGAGATCAAGGCGCTCCTGTAGTATGATCCTGGCAGCGTCATGCTGAAGGGCTTCACCTCTGCTCGTCTCTCCTGCGGTTGCCGTCTCGCGTTTCGTGACGGCACGCCTGGAAGCCCCGTGCTGGTCATGCTCGAAGCGAAGGCGCCGGGCTGCGTCAACCTGCGCCACGTCTCGGGCCTTCCGCTCTACGACTACCGCGAAGCGCTGCGTCCATCGACGCGCCTCGGCTCGTTCGGCGAAGAAGAGTTCGAAGAAGAAGGCTAGTGCTGTCGGCGGTCGTCACCGCGGTGTTCTGGCTGGTGCAGTGCTCAGCCGTCACCGTCTTTTTCGTCCCCTTCTCGTGGAGCCTGGTCGGGCTCTGGGCGGCCTCCCACTTCTTCCGCGCCGTCGGTCTCACCCTCGCATTCCATCGCTACTTCGCCCATCGCGCGTTCGAGATGTCGCGCGGCGCGCGCTTCTTCTGGGCGCTGGTCGGCACCGCGGCGATGCAGAAGGGCCCGTTGTGGTGGGCCGGCAACCACATCGATCATCACAAGTACGCGGACCGCGAAGGCGATCCGCACAGCCCGGCGCTGAGCGGGTTCTATCACGCCCACATCGGCTGGTTCCTCAACGACTCGCGCTGGAATCGGGTGACGCCGAACAACCCGGTGATGCGCGACTTCGGCGCCGCCCCCGAGCTCGTGTTCCTCGACGCCTTCCACTGGCTGCCGCCGCTGACGCTCGCGGTGGCCCTCTACGCGTGGGGCGGCTGGCCGTGGCTGGCATGGGGCTTCTGCCTGCCGACGGTGACGCTGGCGCACGCGACCTTCGCGATCAACACGGTGAACCACCTCTGGGGCACGCGGCGCTTCCGGACGCGCGACGATTCGACCAACAACCCGCTGACGGCGTTCTTCGCGGCGGGGGAGGGCTGGCACAACAATCACCACCGCTACCAGCGCGCGGCGCGGAACGGCTTCTACTGGTGGGAGTTCGACCTCACCTACTACGTCATCCGGCTGATGGCGGGCGTGGGGCTGGCGTGGAACGTCCAGCCGGTGCCGCCCCGCATCTACGCCGAGGCCGCCGCGATGCGAGCTGGCGTCGCCGGCGTGGCGCCGGTCCGTGCCGACGAAATCCAGGCCGGGAGCTGAACCGGCCGGCCCCCGCCGCGTGACCACGGCCGCGCGCCGGAGCGGCTAGAGTTCGCGCAGGGCCGCGGGAATCGGCAGTCGCGCGGCGCGCACCGCCGGCAGCAGTCCGCCGATCAGTCCCATCACCAGCGCGTAGATCAACCCCATCACCAGCAGCCGCGGCGTCACCGCAAATGCAAATGCCACCTGGCTGAACGTCTGGAAATTCATCGTCGACGTCTGGTAGCCGTTGAAGACAAGGTAGGCGACGATGCCGCCGATGACGCCGCCAATCGCCGCCAGCGCCAGTGACTCCACCAGCACCGAGACGACGACCGACGTGGTGTTGAAGCCGAGTGCCCGCAGCGTGGCGATCTCGCGTGAGCGCGTGGACACCGCGGTGTACATCGTCAGGATGGCGCCGAACACGGCGCCGATGCCCATCAGCGCAGCGATGCCGAAACCCACGCCGCGGATGAGCCCGCTGAGCGCCTGCGACTGCTGCGCGTAGTACTCGGTTTCGCGCCGCACCTGCACGTTGAGCTGCGGGTTGCTGGTGAGCCAGTCGCGGAAGGTGTCGAACGTATCGGTGGAGTCGAGGCGTGCGAGCACCGTCTGGAAGGAATTGCCGCGTCGATACGCGCCCTGCAGCACCCTGGCATCGCACCAGATCTCCGTCTCGGCGACACCGCCGTCCGCTTCGAAGATGCCGACCACCTGCCAGCTGTTCTGCCCGGAGCTGATGGTCTGGCCCAGGCCCAGGCCGGCGAACTGGCCGGTGGCGCCGCGGCCGACGATCACCTCGTTGGTGCCGAACTGCAGCGCGCGGCCTTCGACGATCGACACCTCCTCGCGCACCGTGAGGGCTGCCGGTTCCACGCCGCGCATCGGCACGTTCGCCGCGGTGTTGGTGGACTTCTTCGGCAGATCGATGATGACGTAGAGCTCCGCCGAGGCCAGGGCCGCCTGCTCCCCACGCCGCAGCCCCGGGGCCTGCTTGATGATGTCGACCTCGGCACCGGCCAGGCCGCTCGTCATCTCGCTGTCGGCGCCGCTCCGCATCACCAGCGCGCGGGTGGGCGAGCCCGAGTCGCGCATCGCCGCCGTGAAACCGGCCGCGATCGAGAGCACCGAGACCAGCACCACCACCACGCCGGCGATACCGATGACCGCCACCGCGGATGAACCCAGGCGCAGCGGGATGGTGCGCAGGTTGAGCGCGGTGACGGCGAGGGTCTGCGCGAACCAGTTGAACACAAGGTCTCCTTTGCGCGTTAGGCCCGGCGCAGGGCATCGGTGATCTTCAGTTGCATGGCGTTCAACGCGGGCAGCAGGCCCGCCGCCAGCCCCAGCACGATGATGAGCACGCCGCCGCTGACGACGTCCCGCGTCGGCAGGACGAAGATGGGCAGCATGCCGGTGGGATCGCCCTGCTGCACGAAGGCCCAGGCGGCGAGCAGGCCCAGGCCGCCGCCGATGACCGCGATCAGCACGGATTCGCCCAGGACCAGCGCGAGGATCGCGCCGTTCGAGAATCCGAGCGTCTTCAGCACGCCCACCTCGCTGGTTCTCTCCCGCACCGACTGCGCCATCGTGTTGGCCGCGACCAGCAGCATCGTGAAGAGCACGGCGATCAGGATGGCGATCATGATCGCGCCGATGTCGCCGACCTGCTTGGCGAAGCCTTCGACGAAGCCCTTCTCGGTGGTGGTCTTGGTTTCCGCCGACGAGTTGGCGAACATCTCATCGAACCGGGCGCCCATCTCCTGCGCGCGCGAGGGGTCGTCGATTTTCACCAGGTACCAACCCACCAGGCCCTCGCCCTGCTGCCGGTTTTCGTCGAGATAGTCGTAGCGGAAGAAGAACTGGGTCTTGTCGATGCCGGGATCGCCATCGTAGATGCCGACGATGTTGAAGTCCCAGACCTGGCCCTGCTTGGGCTGCCAGATCGTGCCCTGGATCGGAATGCGATCGCCCACCGACCAGCCAAACCGCCTCGCGAGGTCGGCGCCAACGACGGCGCCCTGGCGGTCGGCCATCCACGCGGTGACCTGTTCCGGCGGCAGCCTGAACTCGGGGTAGAGCTTCAGGTACGGCTCCGGATCCACCGCAATCTGCGCGAAGAAGTTCGAGGGGTCCTGGTAGACGCCGCCGAACCACGTGTTGTGCGTGGCCAGCGTGACGCCCTCGGTCGCCTGCAGGCGCCCCTGATACGAGATTGGCAGCGGCATGATCAGGCTCACCTTGTGGATGAGCACCAGCCGATCCAGTCCGGCGATCTCGACGCCGAACGAGAAGGCCATGCGGATCGTCATCAACAGGCCGAACAGCAGGAACGCCACGAAGATGGACAGGAGCGTGAAGGTGGTCCTGAACTTCTTGCGCCACAGGCTGCTCCACAGCAGCGGGATGAACTTCATTGCGTGACTCCCTGCAGAACGCCTTTCTCCAGGTGCAGCGTCCGCGTCGCGCGCTCGGCGGCCCTCGGGTCGTGCGTCACCATCACGATGGTCTTGCCATGCTGGCGGTTGAGCGCCTGCAGCAGGTCGAGGATCTCGTCACCCGATTTCCGATCGAGGTCGCCGGTCGGTTCGTCGCACAGCAGCAGCGCCGGATCCGTGACGATGGCGCGGGCGATGCCGACGCGCTGCTCCTGCCCGCCGGACAGCTGCCGGGGATAGTGATTCGCACGATCGGCCAGGCCGACCACCTTGAGGGCCAGCGCCACGCGCTTGCGCCGCTCGGCCTTCGACAGCTTCGTCAGCAGCAGCGGCAGGTCGACGTTGCGCTCGGCGGTGAGGACCGGCAGCAGGTTGTAGAGCTGGAACACGAAGCCGATGTGGTCCGCGCGCCAGCGCGACAGCTGCCCGCCCGAGAGCGCGGCGATGTTGGTACCCGCCACTTCGACTACGCCGCCGGACGGCGCGTCGAGCCCGCCCATCAGATTGAGCAGCGTCGTCTTGCCCGAGCCGGACGGGCCCATCAAGGCCAGGAACTCGCCTTGGGGAATCTCGAGGTTCACACCCTTCAGCACGTCGATGCGCTCGCTGCCGCGGGTGAAGTACTTGTGAACGCCGTTGACTCGAACAATGGGATTCATGCGCGCGCGTCTCCTACTTGATGACGACCGGCTTGCCTTCGACCAGTGAATCGGGGGGCGACACCACCACGCGATCGCCCGCCGACAGCCCCGCGACCACCTCGACGCGATCGCCGTCGGTGCCGGCCGTCTGCACCGCGCGGCGTTCCACCGCGTTCTGCCGCACGAGGAAGACGTGACTGGCGCCGTTGCTGGTCTTGACCGCGCTCTTCGGCACCAGCGACACCGGGCGCGCCGCCGCGACGGCAGCGGCATCCGCTTCACGAAGAAACGTGACCTTGACCCCCATGTCGGGCAGGATGCGCGGGTCGAGCTCGTTGAACGCGATGCGCACCAGGACCGTGGCCTTCTGGCGGTCCGCGGTCGGCACCGTGGTGATCACCTTGCCGGGGATCTGCCACTCCGGATAGGCGTCGAGGACCGCGGTGACCGCCTGCGCCGGCGTGACGCGGTTGATGTAACTCTCGTTGACGTCGACTTCGATCTCGAGCGAGCGCATGTCCACCAGCGTGCAGATGCCGGTCCGGGTGAACCCGCCTCCGGCTGACACCGGTGACACCATCTCGCCGGGCTGGGCGTCCTTGGAAATCGCCACCCCGGTGAACGGCGCGCGAATGACCATGTTGTCCAGCTCGGTCTGCTGGAGCGCGACCTGCTGCTCGGCCACGTTCACCTGCTCGCGGGCGGCGGCGATGCGGGCCTGCAGCGAGTTCACCTCTGCGCGGGCCTGATCGAGGTCGGATTCGGTGACCAGGCCGTCGGTGCGCAGCCGCTCGCGGCGCTGCAGCGTGAGTTGCGCCTCGGCGAGGCGCACCTCGCTCTCCGGGATCGAACGGCGTGCCGCCTCGAGCTGCGCCTTCACCAGCCCCATCGTCGCGCGGACGCTGGCGTCGTCGAGGCGGGCGAGGACCTGTCCCTCGCGAACGGCCATGCCTTCTTCGACGTTCACTTCGACAATGCGGCCGGTGACCTTCGACGAGACCGTGGCGCGGCGCCGCGCGGTGACGTAGCCCGACGCGTTCAACACCGAGGCCTGCGTGCCGGCGCCGCGCACCGTCACGGCCGCCACTTCCACTTCGATGGGCCGCTCACGCGTCATCCACTGCCAGCCGCCCACGCCGGCCGCGGCGAACAGCACGAGGAGCACCACCCATTTGACCCAGCGCCGGGAGGGCGGGGCAGGGGTGCGCTCGATCCGAAGCGCGGACAAGTCGTCAGTCGAATCCATCACGGAAGAGATCCTTGGAAAGACGCGACGGTGCCGAGCCTCCGTTCGCGAAGCGCGAATCTTAGTGCGAATAAAAGGCGAAAATCAAACAACATCGAGACGTTGCGATAGACGCAGCCGAGCCGCATTGGTTCACTCGCGCGGGGGGAATGGCCGGATCAGCGTGGCGAACGGCCGATTCACCGGGCCGGCCGGCTCAGGACTTCGTGTCGTCTTCATATCGTTCGGCCTGTCAACGGATCAGATGTGGCCACCCCAGTCCGGCGCGCGTCACGGGCGGCCAGAATCGAGCGATGTGCCGATTCGTCAATGGGATAGCGCCAGATCACCCACAAGGCGACGGCGTAGCAGGCACACGGCACGGCGCAGTAGAGCAGCCGGATGGCCAGTACGGCCGTGGGGGGAGCCGGTAACCCGGCCGCATAACCGGCCGCGCCGATGATCGGCAGGGCGACCCCGGCGCCGATGGCGGCCGAGGCCTTCATCGTCACGCCCCATAAGCCCATGAAGAGCCCCTCGCGTCGCTCGCCGGTCCGCAGTTCCTCGTAGTCGAGTGTGTCGGCGAGCATGGAGGAGGGCAGGGTGAGGGTGGCGCCGAAGCCCGCACCGCTCAGCACCACGATCACGGCGAACCACCCCACGTCGCCGGCGCCGAGGAGCAGCGCGCCCGCGAACACGCCCACGGACAGGGCCGTGGCGACGATAAACGCCTGCCTCTTGCCGAGCCGTCCGGCCACCCATGCCCATGCCGGCAGGCAGGCAAATCCAGACAGGAAGTACGAGCCCAGCAGCAGGTCGGCAGACGACGACGCGCCCAGCACATGCTCGACGTAGAAGAACAGCAGCGTGCCCGGCAGTGCCCCGCCGAGCGCTGCCACGGCATAGGCGACGAGCAGCACGCGGTACGGCCGATTGGCCCACGCGTCGCGGACGAGCGCCAGCGGGCGAGCGGGGGGCAACGGCTCGGACGACGGCTCCGGCTCGCGGAGGCTCCACGCGCACCACCAGGGGAGCGCGACCAGCAGCACGCCGTACACCACGCCGAGGATACGGAACACGACGCGCTCGTCGGCCGACGTGCCCGACCTGGCCATGGCGGCCCGCACGAGGGCAGGCGCGGCAGCCGCGACCAGCGTGCCGGCGATCCACAACCCGTCCCGCACCGCGAACAGGCGGGTGCGCTCGCGATGACCGCCGGTCAGTTCGGGCCCGAGCGCCGCGTGTGGAATCTGGACCGCGGTCCAGGCGGCAAAGGCCAGGCTCATGGTGACGGCAAACCACCAGACCGCGCGCAGGCCGTCGGCCATCGGCGAGAACAGCGCGACCACGGCCAGCCCGAGTGGCGGCGAGGCCAACAACAGGAACGGCCGGCGTCGACCCCAGCGGGTGCGGATGCGATCGCTCCACGCGCCCACCAGCGGGTCCAACACGCCATCGCCCAAGCGTGTCAGCAGGATGGCGGCGCCGAGGGCGCCCAGCGGCGCGCCGGCGACATCGGCGTAGAACTTCGGGAGGTGGACGAAGACCGGCACCCCGAACAGCGCCAGCGCGAACGCCGGCAGCCCGTAGCCGACGAGCGTGCGCGCCGTGACGCGCCCTCCGGTCAGCGTCGGGTCGTCCACGAGACCAGGCGCTCGAACACAGGGTAGGGCAGCACGCGAAGGGCCTTCATCGTCCAGGAGAAGGCGGCGGGGAAGTGAATCTCCTTCTTGCGGCGCGCCAGGCCGCGGATGATGATCCGGGCGGCCGCGTCGGCGTCGATCAATCCCGGCATGGCGAACGTGTTCCTGTCGGTCAGCGGCGTGCGGACAAATCCTGGATTGATCACGGTGACGTCCACTCCCAGGGGCTCGACGTCGAAGCGGATGGCGTCGAGTGCGAGGATGGCCGCCGCCTTCGACGCGCCATATGCGGCGGCCGTGGGCAGGGCGCGATAGCCGGCCACCGAGGCGACGGCGGCCAGATGTCCGCGTCCGCGCGCCAGCATGCCGGGCAGCACCGCCTCGGCGCCGTAGATCACGCTCAGATAGTTGGCGCGAATCAGCGTCTCGAAGTCGTCGGCGTCTATCGCCGCTCCGTTCACCGGGATGTGGGTGCCCGCGTTCAGAATCGCCAGGTCGATGCCACCCCACGTCTGTTCGATGCGGTGGACGGCCGCGCGGACGGCGGCCCGATCGGTGACATCGACCGGGACGCTGAGCAGTTGGCCGGCGGGGTAGCGCGCGGCCAGCGCGGACAGGACCTCGCCACGCCTGGCGCTGATGGCGACGCGCGCGCCGCCCTGGACGAGGGGGGCGATGAGGGCTTCGCCGATGCCGGAACTGGCGCCGGTGAGCCAGACACGCTGGCCGGAAAGGGACATGGGAATATTGTGTGCGGTCGTGGGGTTATGCTCTTTCGACGTGCGAATCGCGGTTGTCGGTGCAGGGATCTCCGGGCTTTCGGCAGCCTATTTGCTGGCCCGCTCCCATTCGGTCACCCTGTTCGAGCAGGACGCCCGGCTGGGAGGTCACGCGCACACGCACGATGTGGTCGTCGACGGGCGCACTTTCCCGGTGGACACCGGCTTCATGGTGTTCAACACTCAAACCTACCCGAATTTCATTCGCCTGCTGGCCGAACTCAACGTGCAGAGCCGGCCGAGCGACATGTCCTTCAGCGTCCGCTGCCGGACGTGTGCCATCGAATATTCCAGCGTCGGGCTCGATGGGCTGTTCGCCCAGCGTTCCCGATTGCTGAGCGGCGGGCACTGGCGGCTGCTGGCCGACATCCAGAGGTTCTTCCGGCTCGGCCGGCAGGCGCTGGCGGGTGGGCTCGAGACGCGAACCCTGGGTGAGTTCCTCGACCAGGGCGGCTTCGGGGACCAACTGGCGCGCCACTTCGTCCTGCCGATGGGCGGCGCGATCTGGTCGGCCTCGCCTCAGGACATGCGCGGGTTTCCAGCGGCGTCCTATCTCCGCTTCATGGCCAACCATGGCCTCCTCGCGGCGGTGGGGCAGCCGCAATGGCGCACCGTCCTTGGCGGCAGCCGCACGTATGTGACGGCCCTGGCCGCGCGGCTGGGCCCGAATGTGAACGTTGGCACGCCCGTGCGCGCGGTGGCTCGCCACGATCGCGGCGTCACGCTCACAACCGCTGGCGGGACGGCCGAGGAATACGATGCCGTGGTGTTTGCGACCCACGCGGATCAGGCGCTGGCGATGCTGGCCGACCCGTCGCCGCGGGAACGAGACGCCCTCGGACGATTCCGCTACTCCACCAACGACACCTGGCTGCACTCCGATGCCCGCTTCCTGCCCGCGGAGCCGTATGCCCAGGCCTCGTGGAACTGCGATCTGGCGGACTGCCGCGATCCCCGGTCACCGATTTCAGTGACCTACGACTTGAACCGGCTGCAGGGGCATCGTCCCGGCCGCGCGCTGCTGTGCACCCTGAATCCGATCGCGCCCGTGTCCGGCGACCCGATCGCGCGCATGTCCTACACCCACCCCATCCTCGATGCGGCGGCCATCGAGGGACAGGGGCTGGTCGGCGGCATGAACGGCGAGCGTCGGACCTGGTTCTGTGGGGCGCATCTCCGCTACGGCTTCCATGAGGATGGCATGGCGTCGGCCGTGGCCGTGGCCCGGGGGTTCGGTGTCGAGTTCTGACGCGCTCCGATCGGCGCTGATGGTGGGACGGGTGATGCATCGCCGCCTGGAGCCGATGTCGCACGGCTTCCGCTACGAGTTGGCCATGTATCGGCTGGACCTCGACGAGCTCGACGGGCTCAACCTCCGGCTGCGGCTGTTCGGCGTGGACCGCGCGCGGCCGGTGTCGTTTCACCGCGCCGACCACCTGCCGGATGTCCGCGCCCGCCTGCTCGCGGACGGCGTCACCGACCGCATCGAGCGGGTCGAGCTGATCGCCAACTGCCGCATCTTCGGCTACGTGTTCAACCCGGTCAGCTTCTTCTTCTGCTACGCCGCCGGTGAACGGCTGGCCGCGATCGTCTGCGAGGTGAACAACACCTTCGGCGAGTCGCATGCCTACGTGCTGAAGGCCCAGGAGCATCCCGACTGGCGCGAGAAGAAGGTGTTTCACGTGTCGCCGTTCTTCACGCTCGATGGCACCTACCGGTTCCGCTTCGACGTGACGCCGGAACACGTGGACGCGCGGATCGACCTCTATCGCGCCGGCAAGCCGCACTTCGTGTCGCGGCTCTCCCTCGACCGGCGGCCGCTGACCGATCGTGCGATTGCCCGTGCGCTGCTACGCTATCCCTTCGCGACCGCGAAGATCGTCGGCGCCATTCACTGGGAGGCGCTGCGCCTCTGGTGGAAGGGCGCGCGTGTCCATCACAAACCTGCGTACGATCCTGAAACGGCGCGGCGCACGACGGAGTCTTAACGCGGGTATGGAACAGGCAGGCATCGGAATCCGGAGCGCGGCGCCGGAAGCGGCATCGTCGGGAGTGCTCGATCGGCTGGTGGCGCCGTTGGCGCGGCGCCGGCTGCTGGCGGCCCTCGACCAGTGGCGCATCGGCCGGCTCACCGTCCACCTCCCGGACGGCACCATGACCACGGCTGGCGAGGCCGGAGCCGAGCCGCACTCGGTGCTCTGGATCGAGCGCGACGCGTTCTTCACCAGGTTCGCGCTGCACGGCGATCTCGGCGCCGGCGAGGCCTACATGGATGGCGACTGGCGGACCGACGACCTGGCGCGCTTCGTGGAACTGGTGCTGCGCAACCAGCCGTACATGCCGCTGGCGTCACCGCTGGCGCGGGTCTTCAATCTCGGCAACGACCTTCGGCACTGGCAGAACAAGAACACCGAGGCCGGCAGCCGCCGCAACATCGGCGCCCACTACGACCTGAGCAACGAGCTGTTCGAAACGTTCCTGGATCCCTCGATGGCGTATTCGAGCGGTGTCTACCGCACGGCAGACGACACCCTCGAGGACGCGCAGCAGCAGAAGTTCGAGTACCTGGTGCCAGGCGCTCGATCTCGGTCCGCGCGACCACGTGCTGGAGATCGGCTCGGGCTGGGGCGGCATGGCGCTCTACGCCGCACGCACGCGCGGATGTCGCGTCACCGGGATCACGGTCTCGCGCGAGCAACTGGCGCTGTCACGCGCGCGCGCCTCGGCGCAGGGGCTCGATGAGCTGGTCGAGTTCCGGTTCTGCGACTATCGCGAGGTGCGCGGGCAGTTCAGCAAGGTCATCTCGATCGAGATGATCGAAGCGGTGGGCGAGGAATTCTGGCCGGCCTACTTCCGGAAGATCGACGAGGTGCTGGCGCCAGGCGGCCGCGCCGGTATCCAGGCGATCACGATGGTCGACGCCTGTTTCGCGTCTTATCGACGGCATTGCGACTGGATCCAGAAATACATCTTCCCGGGCGGCCTGCTGCCGTCGATCGGCGAGGTCGTGCGGGTGGCGGCGGCGAACACCCGGCTCGGCCTGTTCGGCCTCGAGGATCGGCCGCTGGACTACGCCCGCACGCTGGCGGAGTGGCGTCAGCGCTTCTTCGAGCGTCTCGACCGCGTGCGTGCGCTCGGCTTCGACGATCGGTTCGTCCGGATGTGGGAGTACTACCTGGCCTCGTGCGAGGGCGCGTTCCGGACCCGCAACCTCGGTCTCGTCCATCTGGTCCTTGGCCGCATCGGCGAGTAGCCCGCTCACCCCTCGATGCCCGTGAGCGTCGGATTGCCCACGCACGTGAGCTGAGGGGTCAGAAGCCGATTTTCAGATCAGCGACCAGCGGCAGGTGATCGGAGGCCATCAGCGCCAGACGATCGCGCGGCAGCGTCACCTTCAGCACCTCGACGTGGCCTTCGTAGTAGATGTGATCGAGGTGGAGGATGGGGAAGAACCCCGGATAGGTGCGGACCCGCCGCAGGTGCTTGCGCAGGTCGATGCTCTGCAGACGCTGCGCCAGGATGTCGGTGGCCAGGCCGCGGGCCCACTCGTTGAAATCCCCCAGCACGATCTTCGGCCCGGTGACGCGCTTGTCGTGGACCAGCGTAGCGACACGCGCCGCCTGGTGTCGCCGCTCGAGCAGCGCCGTGCCGAGGTGCACGTTGTAGAGGTGGAGCACGTGCGACCCGATTTCGATGTCCACGCGCTGGACGTTGCGCGGCTCGCACGTGTGCCATGTCAGATCGTGCTGCGCATGCTGGCGCACCGGCAGCCGGCTGAGGACGACGTTGCCGAAGAGCGCGGTGCGCAGGTGGCGCGTCGGCGCCATCACCCAGCCCATGCCGAGGGCGGCGCCCAGCTCCGCCGCCTGTCCAGGCTTGAGCGGCGAGGCGCCCACGACTTCCTGCAGCGCCACCACATCGGCATCGATGGTCGCCAGCACCGCCGCGATCCGCTCCAGGCGCGTGCGCCCGTCGAGGCCCCGGCCGCGGTGGATGTTGTAGGTGGCGACGCGAATGGTGTGCGTCCTGCGTGAAGACTCGTCTTGCGCCATTACTCCGTTGTCACTAGTCTGATGGAAGGCGGAAGGAACGGCAAATGCCAAAGCTGACGAGCGAGCGGGAACTCACGTGCCCCTGTTGTGGCGCGACCCTGGTGGTCGACCTCAACCTGGGCCGCATCATCTCGCATGCCTCGCCGCCGAGCGCGAACCGCCCCGAGCTGAGCCAGGCCGATCGCATCCTCGCGGATCAGGCGGCCCGGCGGGAAGCGCTCTTCGCGCAGTCGGTGCAGGACGAGAAGAACAAGGGCGACGCGCTGTCCCGCCGCTTCGAGGAAGCGCTGAAGAAGGCGCACGAGGAGCCGATCACCAAGCCCCTGCGCGGCTTCGACCTCGACTGACGCGCGCGTGCCTGGTCTCGACCGGCGTCGACGCCTCAACCTCCCTGGTACTCGGCCGGCAGCGGGCTCCACTTCTCGCGTCCCTGATAGAAGATCGGCTTCCGCCCGCCGTTCGCCTTGCGGAACTCCCGGTACTTCCGCTTCAGCGCGCGGTAGCGGGCGTCGGAACTGGGCAGCTTCACGTGTGGCCAGTCGATGAGCATCTGTTCCACCTTCCAGACATTGCCGCTGGTCCAGCGCCAGTCGTAGCGGCCCATCGTCTCCGCCAGATTCGCCACGCCATATCCGCGCAGCCGACCGGTGTCGTCCACGTACTCGTCGAGGTAGCTGTAGGCGAGGCCGCGCAGCGTGGCAAACACCGGACGGCGCCCGTGCAGACCCGGGTCGCGTGACCGCGCCACCGAGCCCCAGCCGCCCGCCGTGCGATACACGAAGATCACGTGGTCCAGGTTGTCCTGGGATTCGAGGCTCATCACGAGTGGCGGATAGCCATGCTGCTCGAGGACGACGGCCGCGAACAGGGCCGCCTCCATGCAATGCGCCGAGCGCGTGCGCACGACGCCGCGAAAGCTGCGCTGGCTCTCGCCGTCGGTCTCGGCGTTGTAGGCCAGCGCGTTCAGCCACCGCTGCACGGCGGCCGGCGTGCGCAGGGTGCGGATGAGACGCCGCTCGGCGGCGGACAGCGGCTTCCGCGGCGGGGAGGGCGTGGCGATCCGGGCCATCGGCTAGCGCCCGGCCGCGCGGCGCAGATCGCCGACCAGGTCGTCGGCGGTCCACGTGTTGCCGTCGCGCGCCTGCCGCACCGTGCCGGCCGGGTCGATGACGAGGGTCCGCAGGTTGTGGGTGACGGTGCCGTCCTGCTCGCGGATGACGTTGACGCCAAACTGCGCGGCGAAGCGGGCGATGTCCTGCTCGCTCTCGAGCGACGCGAACTGCCAGATTGCCGGGTCGGCCCCGAGGGCTGACGCATGCTCCGCGAGCCGCGCGGGCGTGTCGGCGGCCGGGTCGATGCTCACCGACACCAGCGAGACGCGCTGTGACAGCGCGGGATCGGCCTTCACCTGACGCTGGA
The DNA here is from genome assembly GCA_963721715.1 of uncultured Acidobacteriota bacterium. Classification (GTDB taxonomy): domain Bacteria; phylum Acidobacteriota; class Vicinamibacteria; order Vicinamibacterales; family UBA2999; genus VFZN01. The sequence goes on from CAVRKI010000003.1 coordinate 870,066, forward strand.
CCTCCGCGAATCGCCGATCCATCAATGGGCAGTAGTCCGGCAGCGGGCACCGCAGATAGATGAAGGTGACGGCGGTGACGCGGCCTCGTCCGGCGACGAGCGACACCGTTCCGCGTGGCGTTTGCAGCGGGGTGTCGGGAACCGCGTCGCCGATGTTGGCCACGACGACCGCCGTGGCTGCGGGCAGCGAGGTTGGCGCATCGGCCGGGAGCGGGGCGTGGCCCGTCGCGGTCAGGCCACTGATCCAGGCCGTCTCCGGCTCGACCGTCAGGGTGGCTGTGATCAGGTCACCCGCCGTGCGGCCGGACAGCAACTGCGGATCCCGCACCTTGAACGGCATCGTCATCCCCGGCATGAACCCGACGATGTCGCCGTGACGAATGACCAGTTGCTGGCTGCGGGCGTCGATGAGCAGGATCTGGCCGGACAGCTGATAGGTGGCGGGCGGTGGCTGGCGAGCGCATCCGGCCAGCATCAGGAGCCAGCCGAGCATGGCGGCTGCACGACGTTGCATCAGACGACTCTACCGCACCCGAGGGACGGTCGAGGTCGGGGTCCTCCCCGGGTTGGCGATCGTGCACTTCGGGGCGCCGGGCCTGCCAGTGTCGTGCTATCCTCCGCGAGCGTCGAAAGCCCCGCAGGTTCAGGCAGGTTGGTGTCGGTGACGGTTCCACAGGCCATCCGTTGCGAGCGCTTTCTGGTGCACCCACCTCGCGCGCGCTGGTTGGTGCATCTCGGAGACCCGCGCGCGAAAAGGCAGAGCGCTCCATGGGCCGCAGATTGTACGTTGGCAACCTTCCCTACAAGACCACTGACGAGGACCTGAATACCCTGTTCAGCCAGGCCGGCGCCGTTGATAACGTGCGCGTGATGCGCGACCAGGCCACAGGCCGCGCGCGCGGCTTCGCGTTCGTCGAGATGGTCAACGACGAAGACGCGCAGAAGGCGATCGAGCAGTTCCACCAGTACGAGTTCGACGGCCGTGCCCTGGTCGTCAACGAGGCTCGTCCTCGTGAGTCCGGCGGCTTCGGCGGCGGCGGTGGTGGCTATGGCGGCGGTGGCGGCGGCCGTGGCGGTGGCGGCTACGGCGGTGGCGGCGGCTACGGCGGCGGCGGTGGTGGCGGCAACAACCGTCGCGAACCGCGCTGGTAGAGAAGAGGGTTCACAGTTCAAGAGTTCAAGGAGTTCAAGAGTTCAAGAGCGCTCAAGGGTTCAAGAGAGTTCGAATGCCACGGGTCACGCGGCGCTTCGGGCTCTCCCTGCTCGGGCCGAACCCCGGACTCTTGAACTCCTGGAACATTGAACTTTTGAACTCTTGAACGTGGAATTCCTGGATCGGAACCCCGTCCCATGATTCTGATCGGCACGTCCGGCTACAACTACCCCGAATGGAAGGGGAGTTTCTATCCGGCCGATCTGCCCGCGGCGAAGATGTTGCCGTACTATGCGGGCCGGTTCTCCACCGTCGAGATCAACTACACCTTCTACCGCATGCCCACACCGAAGCTGGTGGCGGGCTGGTGCGCCCAGGTGCCTGAGGGCTTCCGCTTCACGCTCAAGGCGCCGCGCCGCATCACCCACGACAGGCGGTTGCGGCCCGCCGACGTCGCCGACTCGCTGAAGGCCTTCGTCACCGCCGCCGCGGAGCTCGGCCCGCGGATGGGCGCCCTGCTGTTCCAGCTGCCTCCGAACTTCAAGAAGGATCTGGTCGTGCTCTCGGAGTTCCTGACGCTGCTGCCGCCGCGGGCGAACGCCGCGTTCGAGTTCAGGAACGACTCGTGGTTGAGCGAGGACGTCTACCAGTGCCTGCGGGCGCGGCAGGTGGCGCTGTGCGTCGCCGACAGCGAGAAGCGCGAGACCCCGGTGGTCGACACCGCCGATTTCGCGTATCTGCGGCTGAGAGACGAGGGCTATGGCCCGTCCGACATCGAACGCTGGGCCGACGTCGCGCGCGACCTGTCGACGCGCTGCGCCGACGTGTTCGTGTACTTCAAGCACGAAGACGAGGGCAAGGGTGCGGCGTTCGGGCAGATGATGCTGGAGCGCCTTGCCGCAGTCTGACGTCATCATCGTCGGCGCCGGCGGCATGGGCACGGCGGCCGCGGCGCACCTCGCGGCGCGTGGCTGGCGCGTGCGCGTGCTGGAGCAGTTCTCGCTGGCGCACGACCGCGGTTCGTCCCATGGCCTCACCCGCATCATCCGCCTCGCCTATTTCGAGCACCCGTCTTATGTGCCGCTGCTGCGGCGCGCCTTCGAACTGTGGCGCGACCTCGAGGCGCGGAGTGGCGAATCCCTGCTGCACGTGACCGGCGGTCTCGACATCGGTGCCGAGGGCAGCGAGGTGTTCGAGGGATCGCGCCGGTCGTGCCTGGAGCACGAGCTGCGGCACGAGGTCCTGACCGGACGCGCGCTGCGTGGCCGGTTTCCCGCCTGGCACATCGAAGACGACGCGGCCGCGGTGCTGCAGCCCGATGGCGGGTTCCTGCGGCCCGAGGCCTGCATCCTGGCCCATGCCGCGCAGGCGACCGCCGCCGGCGCCGAGCTGCACGAGGGCGAGGCGTTGCTCGAGTGGCAGGCGATCCCAGGCGGCGTACGGGTGCGGACGACCGCCGGGGTCTACGAGGCTTCGCAACTGGTGCTGGCCGCCGGCGCCTGGATGGGCGGCCTGCTCCCCGGCCTCACGCACCTGATGCAGCCGGAACGACAGGTCCTGGGATGGTTCGAGGTGACCGACCACCCGTCGTTCTCGCCGGCGCGCTTCCCGGTGTTCGTGCTCGATGCGGTTGAAGGCCGCTTCTACGGCTTCCCGGAGTTCGAGACGCCGGGCTTCAAGATCGGGCGGTATCACCATCGCCTCGAGAGGACCTCCCCGGGGGCGCTGGACCGCGCCTGCCATCCCGCGGATGAAGCCGCACTGCGCGCCGCCGTGACCCGCTACCTCCCCGGCGCCGATGGTCCGCTGCTGCGATCGGCGGCCTGCATGTTCACCAATACGCCCGACGAGCACTTCATCATCGACCGCCATCCCGAATCACCGGCGGTCCTGGTGGTATCGCCCTGTTCCGGTCACGGCTTCAAGTTCTGCAGCGTCATCGGCGAAATCGTCGCCGATCTGGTGATGCGCGACGCCACCACGCACGACATCTCGGCGTTTCGCCTGGCGCGATTCACCGCCGGGGCGCCGCCGCTGCCGGCTGGCCGCAGCCCTGGCGGCCGACGGTGAAGGTAGAATAGCGGCGCGCATGACCTCGCGCATCCTCGTTATCAACCCGAACAGCTCCAGCGCCGTTACACAGGCTCTCGATCTCGCGCTGCAGCCGCTCCGCGGACAGGGCGGGCCAGCGATCGATTGCGTGACCCTGCCCGACGGCCCGCCAGGCATCGAGACGCAGGCGCACGTGGACGCCGCCAGCGCCCACGTGACGGCCGCCATCGAGCGACAGCCGGCGGCGGCCTACGTCGTGGCGTGCTTCTCGGATCCGGGCGTGCATGCCGCGCGGGAACGGACCTCGGCGCTGGTGTTCGGTATCGCCGAATGCGGGATCACGTCCGCCCTGGCGTTGGGCCTGCGCTTCGGCATCGTCGCCATCCTCGACCGGTCGATCCCGCGTCACCTGCGGCAGGTGGATGCGCTCGGCCTGCGCGCGCGGTTCGCTGGCGATCGCGCCATCAACATCGGCGTCGCCGAGCTCGCCGACGAGGAGCGCACGCTCACGCGGCTGGTGGACGTGGGTCGCATGCTGCGTGACCACGACGGCGCCGATGTGCTGGTCCTCGGGTGCGCCGGGATGGCGCGCTACAGGGTCCGCGTCGAGAACGCCCTGCGCCTGCCGGTGATCGATCCCACCCAGGCCGCCGTGGGGCTGGCGCGCACGGCGCTGGCGCTCGGCTGGCGTCGTCAGTCCGCATCCAAGGAGTCATGATGATCTCTCGTGTGGTCCGCGTCCCTGTTCTTGCGCTGCTCACGGTGGGGCTTGCCACCTGCAGCCGGGCGCCGAAGCTCGACCCAGCGGACACGCTGCTGATGAACGGGCGCGTCTACACCTTCGCGTGGGACGAGCCCGGCACCGATGGCACGCCTGCCGCCAACGCGCCACATGGGCCGCAAGGTTGGTATCCGGATGCCGAGGCGGTGGCGATCACCGCCGGGCGGATCGTCTTCACCGGAAGCAGTGCAGAGGCCGAAGCGTATCGTGGCCCCTCGACGCGGGTCGTGGACCTCGCCGGCGCCACAGCGGTGCCGGGCCTCGTCGATTCGCATGTGCACATCCGCGAGCTCGGCCAGATGGAAACCTACCTCGATCTGACTGGCGTGCAGACCGAGGCCGAGGCCGTCGACCGGGTCGTCGCCTTCGCGGCCAAGGTCCCGAAAGGCGAGTGGATTGTCGGCCGTGGCTGGGACGAAGGGGCCTGGGCCAGCCGTTACCCGACCATGGCGCTGCTCAGCGAGAAGGTGCCCGAGCATCCGGTGGTGCTCGCCAGCCTGCACGGATTCGGTGTGTGGGGCAACAAGCTGGCCTTCGCGCAGGCGAAGATTACGCGTGCGACCGCCGCGCCGGCGGGAGGTGTCATCCTCAAGGATGCGAAGGGCGAGCCGTCCGGCGTGCTGCTCAACCGGGCGACGCCGCTGCTGCAGGGCGCGGTTCCGCCACCCACGCCGCAACAGGCGAAGGCGTGGGTCCTGGCGGGACTGAAGCGGATGGCGAAGGATGGATTCGTCGCCGTACACGAGGCGGGCGCGGACGCCGAGTTGATGCAGGCCTTCGAGTCGCTGCGGGCCGAGGGGCAGCTGCCGACGCGCGTTTACGCCATGCTCTCCGCTCGTGAACCGGCGCTCTGCCGTGTGTGGCAGGCCAGGGGCCCCCTGGTCGATCCCGACGGCATGCTGACGGTCCGCTCGGTGAAGGCGTACTACGACGGATCGCTCGGCTCCCGTGGCGCACGCCTGATCGAGGACTACGCTGATCAGCAGGGACACCGCGGCGTCAGCGGTGGCAGCTACGGATTCGATCAGGCGGTGGTGGCCGACATGATGAAGGCGGGCTTCCAGGTGGGCATTCACGCCATTGGTGACGCCGGTAACCGAGAGACGCTGGACTTCATTCGCAGGGTCGAGAGCGAGAAGGCCGAGGTCCGCGACCACCGCAATCGCATCGAGCACGCGCAGGTGGTGCACCCCGACGACTTCTCGCGCTTCGCCTCGCAGCAGGTGATTGCCTCGATGGAGCCGCCGCACGCGGTGGAAGACCAGCCCTGGGCTGAGATCCGGCTGGGCGCGGAGCGGGTGAGGGGGGCGTATGCCTGGCGGACGTTCCGGAAGGCCGGCGTGCGGCTCATCTTCAACTCCGACCTCACGGGGTCGGACCACAACATCTTCTATGGCCTGCATTCGGCCATCACGCGCCGCGACAAGACGCTTCAGCCCCCCGGCGGCTGGTATTCCGAGCAGCGGATGACGCCGGAAGAGGCCGTTCGCGGGTATTCGACGTGGGCGGCCTATGCCTCGTTCACGGACCAGGACACCGGCGTCCTTGCTCCGGGGCGCTGGGCGGACATCACGGTGATGGATCTCGATCCGCTCACGATTGCCACCGAACGCCCCGACGACCTCCTGAAGGGACAGATCCGCATGACCATTGTCGCCGGCCGGATGGTCCACGAGGCGGGCCGCTAACCTCCCGATTCCCGAGGAACCACCGATGCGCCGATGCCTACCCGTTGTCCTGATCTTCACGCTCGCCTGCACGCCCGCCGAGACCAGGACGGCCCCGCCGCCGGAGGAACAGCCCGTCGCGCCGGCGCTCGACGTCGTGGAGTTGAGCCTGGCCGCCGCACGTGACCGCATGGCCGCGGGGACGCTCACCGCACGCGCACTGACGCAGGCGTATCTCGATCGCATCGCGATCGTGGACGACGGAGGGCCGCAGTTGAACGCGGTGATCGAGCTCAACCCGGCGGCGCTGAAGGACGCCGACGCGCTCGACGCCGAGCGCAAGGCCGGCAAGGTGCGAGGTCCGCTGCACGGGATCCCGGTGCTGCTGAAGGACAACATCGACGTCGCCGGCCTGGTGAACTCCGCCGGGTCGCTGGCCATGGCGACGCACAAGCCCCGGCAGGACGCCTTCATCGTCACGCGCCTGCGTGAGGCCGGCGCGGTCATCCTCGGGAAGACGAACCTCAGCGAGTGGGCGAACTTCCGCTCGACGCGGTCCTCGTCCGGCTGGAGCTCACGCGGAGGCCAGACCAGGAACCCCTACGTGCTCGATCGTAATCCCTGCGGATCGAGCGCGGGCACCGGCTCGGCGATCGCGGCGAGCCTGGCCGTGGTCGGCGTCGGCACCGAGACGGACGGCAGCATCATCTGCCCCTCGGCGGTGAGCGGACTGGTCGGATTGAAGCCGACGGTGGGTCTCGTCAGCCGCAACGGCATCATTCCGATCTCGATCTCCCAGGACACTGCCGGCCCGATGGGCCGCACGGTGGCCGACGTCGCCGCGCTGATGATGGCGCTGGCCGGCGTGGACGCGGCGGATCCGGCCGGTGCCGCGGCCGAGGGCCACATCACCGACTACCTCGCCGCCCTCAAGCCAGGGCTGTTGAAGGGCAGACGTTTCGGCGTGCTGCGCGAAGCGATGGGCTATCACCCGGCGGTGGATGCATCGGTGGAGCGCGCGGTGGCGACCCTGACGGCGGCGGGCGCCGTGGTGGTGGACGTGGCGATCGCCGGCAACGGCCGCTGGAGCGGCGCGGAGAACGAAGTGCTGCTGTACGAGTTCAAGGACGGCTTGAACACCTATCTGAAGAAGAGCGGCGCGCCGCAGGCGTCGCTCGAAGCGCTGATTGCGTGGAACAAGACCAACGCGGCGCGGACGATGCCGTTCTTTGGACAGGAGCTCTTCGAGCAGGCCCAGGCGAAGGGGCCGCTGACCGACGCCGCCTACCTCAAGGCCCGTGAGGCGGCAAAGCGCCTGGCCGGGAAAGAGGGGCTGCTGGCGGCGCTCGAGGCCAACAAGCTCGATGCCATCATCGCCCCGAGCACGGGCCCGGCGTGGCCGACGGATCACGTGCTGGGCGATCACTTCACCGGCGCGGGCTACGGCGTCGCGGCGGTGGCCGGCACGCCGAGCCTGACGGTCCCGGCGGGGGAGGCGCAAGGCCTGCCGCTGGGCCTGACGTTCATGGGGCGGCCCTACAGCGAAGCCGAGTTGCTCGGATTCGGCTTCGCCTTCGAGCAGGCGACCAAGGCGCGAACGACGCCGCAGTTCAGGCCGACGATAGAGGAGTGACGGACCGAAGGGCAAGACCTCTCTTACGGCAAGAACACTGATTCTCCGCGCTGCTTGACCATCCGCTCGATCTCCTGCTTCATGCGATCGCGGCGGTCGAGCACGGCGCGCAGTTCGCTCTTCCCCATCCAGGTGCCGACCGTCGTCTGCAGCGTGGACTCATCCAGCGCGAGGAATTTGTCCCACAGCTGGCGATCGATGTTGTCCATCTTGTGGACCAGCGTCTTCATCGTCGTGAACGATCGCGAGTGATCGATCAGCAGCAGGTGCCAGTCGCCGTCGACGAGCCAGTTCCCGAGGTTCGGGTCCTTGTTGGCGATCAGGTTGTCGAACATCTTGGCGCGCACCAGCTGACGGGTCCAGCCGGCCACACGCGCGGCCGGCGGTCCGGGCGAGCTCGCCTGGCCGGGGACGCCACCCATCTCCTTGAAGCTGCGCGTCGGCGAAGCCCACAACACCGCGGCGCCGGTGACGCGGTCGACTTGCCGCTCGACGGTGGGCGGCACCATCTGCAGTCCCAGCAGCTTGTCGAGCTCGTAGGCCGCGATCTCGGAGCGATAGCTCTCGTAGAATCCGCCCTTCATGCCGGGCGTGATTGCCTTCCACGCCATGCTGTCGGCCAGGCCGCCCGGGGCGAAGTAGGCGCGGCTCGGCCTGGTGACCCCGACCGGCACTTCCTTGATCGACGTGACCGCGGCGGTCTTCAGGAACTGTTCGTACTCCGCTTCATGACCGACCCAGGTCACTGCGCAGGCGGTGGCGGCGGCGGACGGCGCGGGTGTTGGGCTCTGTGCGACCAGAGACACCGACGCAGCCAGCAGCCACAGGGCGGAGAAAGACGTGCGGACAGCGGTCATAGCAGCCTGCCAGGAGAAAGGGGCCGGCAAAGGCCAGTCAACGCGGAACCGGCCCGGCCACTGGCCGGGTCGGCGCAGGATACTCCAAACCGGGAGGTTCGTGGGCCGCGTGACCGGCCTGTCGACCAACCCCTGGGCTCACTGGAGTGGCCGTCCCCACAGCTTACCGATCCGCGCGAAACCGGCACAGTTGACGAGAGTTTGAGCTGACGGAACACTCAACACAAATGAATTGAGGGGTTAGAGGTGGCGGGCGAGGAAATCGATCACCGTGCGCTCGGCGAAGTAGCCGTCGTAGCCGTTGGCCGGCTCCACGAACGCGCAGTGGCCGCCGTGCGGGGTCACGATCGTCGTGATGTGCGGGTTCTGGCGCAGCACGTCGGCGCCGAAGATCTCCGGCGGCACGAACGGATCGTCGGCCGCGGTCAGCACCAGGGCCGGCCGCGCCACCCGATCGATCACGCGCATGGCGCTGGCGCGATGGTAGTAGTCGCTGGCGCCGTCGAAGCCGTGGTGAGGCGCGGTGTAGCGTTCGTCGAAGGCGCGAATCGACCAGATCTTCCAGAGGCCGTCCAGTTCGAACGCCTCGGGGAAGTGGCGGGCCTTGCGGCGCATCCGGCTCTGGAGGTTGCGGCAGAAGTTCCACTCGTAGAGACGATTGGCGCGCCGTTCGATGGCGCGCACACATGCCTCCAGTTCCAGCACCGGTGACACCGCGCCGAACGCCTTCACCTCGGGCATCTCGCCGGTCCCGAACTCGCCCGCCAGCTTCATCGCCAGGTTGCCGCCGAGCGAGTAGCCGGCGACGCCGAACCGCGTCAGGCCCTCGGTGTCGCGCAGTTCCGCGAGCACGAATCGCGGGTCGTGGGTCAGGCCCGAATGATAGAGGCCGCGCGACAGGTGCTCGGTGCCGCCGCAGTTGCGCTGATTGAGCCGCACGACGTTGAAGCCGCGAGCCCAGGCCTTCTCGGCCATGCCCGCCATGTAATGGGCCTCGCTCGAGCCTTCGAGGCCGTGCAGCAGCAGCACGGTGGCCACCTCGCGGCGATGCGGCTGCCAGTGGCAATGCGCCAGCACGCGCGCGTCGGGCGCGACATCGAAGAAGCGGGGCTCGGGCGGCGGCAGGGCCGGGAACTGACGGCGCCGGGCCCAGGCGTAGACGGTCATCTTGTGACCGCCGGCCCATCGCGGATGCGGGGTGAACGGAGGAACGACGATGTGCACGGCCTTCCCATCCATTCTAGCCCGCGACCATCGCGAGCATCATTGGCCCTGATGGGTCGGTTCGGGATCATGCATTTGAAGCAAGTGACACTACAATTTCTCGCGGTCGGTGCGAGGCGCAACCGGCCGCGGAGGAACAGGAATGACACGGACGAACCCACTCTGGATGACATTGATGGCGCTGGCCTTCACGAGCGTGACGGCCTCGGCGCAGCCGACGCTGGCGGCGGCCAGGACCGCGGCGCAGGGCGCGAACGACGCCAAGCTGGGGGCCTACAAGACCGAAGCGGCCAAGGGCGTGGACGAACTCGGCAAGCTGGCGCAGGAGATGGTCGACTCGGTGTTCAGCTTCGGCGAGCTGGGCATGCAGGAGGTCGAGACCTCGAAGTACCTCACCGCGCAGCTCGAGAAGTTCGGCTTCAAGGTGACGCGCGGCCAGTCGGGGATGCCGACGGCCTGGGTGGCGACGTGGGGCAGCGGCAAGCCGGTGATTGCCCTGGGCTCCGACATCGATGGCATTCCGCAGGCCTCGCAGAAGCCTGGCGTGGCCTATCACGACCCGCTGGTCGAAGGCGCGCCCGGACATGGCGAAGGCCACAACACCGGCATGCCGCTCAACATCGTCGCGGCGATTGCGGTGAAGAAGATCATGGAGCGCGACAAGCTGCCCGGCACGCTGATGATTTGGCCCGGGGTGGCGGAGGAACTGGTCGCCTCGAAGGCGTGGTTCGTGCGCGATGGCATGTTCAAGGACGTCGACGTCAACCTGTTCACGCACGTCGGCGGCAACCTCGGGGTGTCGTGGGGCCAGGCCGGCGGCACCGGCCTCGTCTCGGTGGAGTACACCTTCGAGGGCGAGACGGCGCACAGTGCCGGCGCGCCGTGGCGCGGCCGCTCGGCGCTCGACGCGGTGGAGCTGATGAGCGTGGGCTGGCAGTACCGCCGCGAGCACTTGCGGCTGTCGCAGCGTTCACACTCGATCATCACCAATGGCGGCGACCAGCCGAACGTCGTGCCCCGGAACGCCAGCATCTGGTTCTACTTCCGCGAGATCGATCAGCCGCACATCAAGGAGCTGGTGGAGATCGGCAACAAGATGGCCGAGGGCGCGGCGCTGATGACCAACACCAAGTGGTCGTCGCGCATTCTGGGCACGGCCTATCCGCGCCACATGAACAAGACCGTGGCCGAGACGATGTATCAGAACATCCAGGCGGTGGGCCTGCCCACCTGGAGCGACGCCGACCAGACCCTGGCCAAGGCCCTGCAGAAGGAGCTGGGGAACCCCACGCAGCCCGGGCTGGCCGTGAAGATCGGTGAGCTCGGCAAGCCCGTCTCGCTCGAGGACAACATGGGCGGCGGCTCGGACGACATCGGCGACATCTCGTGGAACATGCCGACCGTGACGCTCAGCTACCCGTCCAACATCCCCGGCCTGCCGGGCCACAACTGGTCCAGCGCCATCGCCAGCGCCACCCCGATCGCCCACAAGGGCGTGGTCGCGGGCGCGAAGGTGCAGGCGATGACGATTCTCGACCTGCTCACCAAGCCGGAGCTGATCACGCAGGCCTGGGACTACTTCAACAACGTCCAGACCAAGGACGTGAAGTACATCCCGTTCATCACCAGGGACACGCCAGCGCCGACACACCTGAACGCCGAAATTCTCGCCAAGTACCGCGAGCAGATGCGGAAGTTCTACTACGACCCGACCAGGTACTCGACCTACCTCGAACAGCTGGGCATCACCTATCCGACCGTGCGGACGGGACCACCTCCGCAGCAGGAACAGCAGTAAGATCCGTGGGGACGTCGGGCGACAGGCGCGGCGTTCCCACAACACCATGACACCGTCTCTCTTCGCACGCGAACTGGTCGCCCGCCTCGCGGCCATCCTCCCCCCGGGCTTCACCGCCCGCGCGGACGAGGACACCATCCACATCGACGCGCCCGACGGCGTCGGCGCCGCGACCTCGCTGGCGCACATCGATCCGGACGATGCGGAGCCCGAGGACTACGCCAGCGCCGCGTGGAACGCGCTGAGCATGGCGCAGGACGTGGTGAGCGAGAGCGGCGATGCGTGGCCCGCCGCCCTCGGCGCGGAAGGCGACGTGGCGGCGCCCGACACCCGCGCCGACGGCGACGTCATCCACCTGTGGTTTGGCGACGAAGCGGCGCCGGTCGTGCGTCTGGCGCCGATTCCCCTCCACGCCTAGGGGCCCGGTGGCCTTCCCTGACACCTTCACGACCGCCCGCTTGCACGCCGAGCGGCTCTCCGAGTCGCATTGGGTTGAATTGCACCGGATGCACCAGGACCCGATGGCCATGGCGCATCTCGGCGGCGTGCGCGACGCGGCCTGGACGACCAGCTATCTGGTCCGGAACCTCGAGCACTGGGAACGCCATGGCTTCGGCCTCTGGATCCTCCGCGAGTCGCCGGCGGGCGAGCCGGTGGGTCGCGCCGTCCTGCGTCATCTGAAGGTGGACGATACCGACGAAGTGGAGGTCGGATACGGCTTTTACGAACCGCATTGGGGGCGCGGGCTGGCGACCGAGGTCACGCAGGCCTGCCTGCGTTTCGGTTTCGAGGTGCTGCGCCTCGATACGCTCGTCGCCGTCACCAGCCCAGACAACCACGCGTCGCAGCACGTGCTGCGGAAATGCGGGCTGGTGTTCGATCGCTTCGTGACCATGGAGCACGCGCCCCAGTGGCTATTCCGCACGAAGGCGTCGGTGGCCTCGGCACCGCCGCGCGCCTGACGGCACCCTCGCGCGGAGAAGGACGGCCGCGCGCTGGCAGAATCTGCCGCGTTTTAGCCGCGATCGTGCCAGGCCCCACCCGGCAGACCCCGCTAGACGCCGGTCTTCAGATACTTGCCGAGCGCGGCGAGCAGCCGATCCACCTCCGCGGGGCTGTTGTAGAAGTGGGGCGAGACGCGCAGGCCGGGACGGTCCTGGCCGCCACGCGTGGTGATCGCAATCCGATCGTTGGCGTAGAGCGCGGCCGCCAGCTTGTTGGCATCGAGCGTTCCCGGCAGGAACGAGACGACGGCCGCGCGCCGCGCCGCCTCGGGCGAGGTCCACACGGTGACGCCGGGCAGCTTCCCCAGACCGCTCACCAGCTGTGTGCTGAGCGTGCGGGCGCGTTGCTCGATCGCCGGGCGCCCGACCCTGGTCTGGAACGCGAGTGCCTCGCGCAGCGCGATCATGGTGGCTTCGTCACGCTGGCCGAAGCCCTCGAACGTCTTCGAAAAGCCGACGGCGCCAGGATACGCGCTGTAAATGCTGGGCCACAGCTTGTCCTGGGCGCTCGTGTTGACGAACAGCACGCCGCACTCCCGCGCCCCGCACGGCCACTTGTGCGCACTGCCGCTGTAGAAGTCCGGCTGAATGGCGGCGAGGTCGACGTCGAGCAGGCCGAAACTCTGCGCGCCGTCGAGCAGCGACAGCACGCCGCGATCGCGCGCCACCTGGCACAGCTCCTTCGCCGGCATCAGGTCGCCGACGGTGCTGCTGAGATGCGTGAACGTGATGATCTTCGTCCGCGGCGTCATGGCCCGGGTGTAGGCATCGACGTAGTAGTCCATCCCGGGATGCGGGTTCTTCTGCTCGATGGTCACCACCGTGAAGCCGAAGCGCTTCGCCTTCTCGCGCCACGCGTTCAGGTTGCTCGGGTGGTTGTCGTCGTGGACGATCACTTCGTCGCCGGCCTTGAGATCGAGGCCGTTCGACACCAGGTTGTTCGACTCGCTGGTGTTGCGGGTGATGATGATCTCTTCGGGCGTCACGCGGAGAAAGGCGGCGAGTGCCTTCCGCGTCTCCTCCTTCTCCGGCATCAGCCGGGCACGGTTGGAGGGGGAGGGGTCGACATCAACCCCGCGCGTCTCCTTTGACAGCGTTTCGAGCACCGGCCGCGAGGACGGGCAGAGGTTGGCGGCGTTCATCACCGCCAGGTCAGGCGGCATCACGAACTGTTCGCGAACGTTGGTCCAGAAGGCCTCACCCGAGGCGGCGCCGCCCGGCGCCAGCGCGGCCACCGGCCGCGCCTGCCTGGCCCAGACCGGATCCGCGAAGAGCGCCGCCGACCCGCCGATGGCGAAGAGACGCGTGAAATCCCGGCGCGAGACTGGTGCTGCCATGCGTTGTGCCTCCGTGTCGGGGCATTGTAGGCCAACGCGGGCTGCCGCGGCAGGGCTCGCGTTAGCTAGCGCAGGGCGTAGATGCGGAACGGGCCTTCCTGATGCACCAGCGGCAGGTCGAGGTCACGGTCGATGACCAGGTAGTCGAGGCTGTAACGAGCGGCGAGCGCTAACGCCGTGGGGGCGTCGAGGGCCGGGAACTCCCCGAGCGCCCGAGCTCGTTCGATCACCCGGGTGGCCGAGTCGCGCGAGTAGATGGCCATCGCCGTGTCCTTGACCTCCTCGAGGAACACGTCCCGTCCGGCATAGCGCAGCGGCGCACCGTAGCGCCACGCATGACCAGGATCGGCCAGCAGGTGGGTGCTGACGGGCTGGGCCTCGGCCCATCGCATCACCCGCGTCCAGTCGTCCTCGGGCAATCGCTGCGACCAGAGCGGGCGCTCGCCGTGCTCCACCATCGCCACCCACAGGCCGCGCGCGCAGGCGACAGCGATCAGGAGGGCCGCCACCGCCTGTCGCCATCGCGTGGTCGCGCCACCCGCCGGCTGGTCCACGAGCAACGAGATGAGGGCGACGATGGCGAGCAGGTCGAGGATCCAGAACACGCGCGAGATCTGCAGCTGGATGAAGAACGCGGACCCCATCGACACCGCCGGCAGGGTCAGGAAGAATCCGCCGAGCAGCACCACCGCGCCCGCCAGCAGGCCTTGCTCACGCGGCCCGGCCAGCTCGCTCCGCAGCCGATGCGCAAGGACGCCGATCGCCAGTGCGGCGGTGCCGAGGTTGGCGAGCCAGGCGCCGGCGGCCCAGTCGCGGACGGGGAACAGGTAGTCCTTCGACGCCAGCAGCGCGCGCCATTCCGCGTCCATCGGCCACAGCGAGCCACGCATCGGCCCCGTCAGTAGCAGCCACGTCGCCGCGACCAGGCCGACCGTGACCAGCGCGCCGATCGCCCGTCGCGCATCGGGCTCCGTGGTCCAGATCGCGACGACCAGGAACAGGACGAAGAAGGCGGCGGTGGTGGGGTGCAACAGCCCGGCGAACATGACCGCGCCCAGCGCCAGCCACGGCCGGCCGCGCAGGTACGCCGTGATCGCCCAGACGCCGACCGCGAAGACGAGCACCCGCGGATGGAAATATCCTTCGAGCGTGTTGACCCCGGTCTTGGTGATGCGGTGACGCAGCGTCTCCGCGGCCATGAGCGCCCAGGTGGCCAGCGAGCTCCGGAACACGAGGTGTCCGAGCCGCCAGAGCGCGGCGTAGAGGATCACCAGCGAGAGGACATAGCCGGCGGCGAAGCACGTCTCCATCGACCAGCCGGTGGCGCGCACGACGCCGGCGACGATCTCGTCGATGAAGAAGTAGCGAGCCTGCGGCCCGACCAGCGCCGTGTCGCGCGGATAGAGTGACGGATCGAGCTGCTTGAGAATGGCGGGGATGTAGAACGCCTGGTCCGCGGCGCCGTATCGATACCCGCCGGCGTTCAGGGTGGCGAGGACGCCGAACGCCAGCGCCCCGCCGGCGGACGCGAGCCGACGCACCTAGATGGCCTCGTCGGCACTCGGACCGTAGATGGATGGCAGCGGCACGTCGTGCATGCGGAGGTAGACGCTCAACTGGCCGCGGTGGTGCACGATGTGGTTGAAGACCATCATCCGCAGGACGCTGACCTTGGGCATCGTGAACACGGTCTCGGCGCCGCGCTTGAGCGACCAGGGCGCCTGCAGTTCCGCGTCGCTGCGCCCGATCAACGTGGCACGCGCGGAGGCGACCTGCGTGTCGAACAGCGCGAGCACCGCGGCGCGGGTCCCCGGGGCGGTGTACCCCTCTGGCCGCGGGATGGCCACGTCGAGACTGCCCTGCGTGATCGTGACCGACACCCACTGCGCCAGCTCGGCGAGGTGCCCGGCCAGGCGACCGAGCGTCATGCTCTTGGCGTGCGGCTTCCACTCGAACTGACCATCCGGCACCCGCTCCAGCAGTTTTCGCGTGACCGCCATCTCACGATCGAACTCCGGCAGCAGCGCTTCGGCGATGGTCATTCCATCTATTGTACGCCGCCCTCCGGCACCCGTGGCACGGGCGGAACCAGCGGAACCGGCGGCAGCTCTGGCAGCGGCGCGAACACTGGCATTGGCATCGGCATCGGCGTCTGCACCCAGGTTGGTGCGTCGGGCACCAGGAGCAGCGTCAGCGCCAGCCACTCCGGCACGTCAGGTGGCGGTGGTGGCGGCTTGGGGGCCGGCGCCGGCTTTGCGGGCGCCGCTGGAGCGGGGGGGCGGGCGGGGCCGCTGGCGTCTCTCCCGGACGGCGTCCTCGCCGGCGCTGTTCGCGTTCTTCGGCCGCGGTCGGAACGGTGCGCCGGGCCAGATGGATGTCGCCGTTGAACGACTGCACCTCGATGCGTGCGCTGCCGGTGCCGAGGGTGAAGTTGAAGCGCTTGCTGCCGCTGTCGCGCGACTGGCCTGCTGGCAGCTCGATGGGGAAGTCCGACGAGAAGTCGCCCTGGAACGTGCGCACGAACACGGTCGCGTTCGCCGCGCCGCCAAGCCCGACGCGCACGTCGCCCGAGTGCGTGGTGAAGCGGTAGGCGCCGTTGTCGCGCACCGTGCCGTTGAAGGTGACGTCGCCGTTCACCGTCGACACCTCGAGGTTCGAGGTCTGCGCGTTCTCCACGACGATGTCGCCGTTGGTGGTTTCGGCGGTCATGTCGCCGGTGACGTTCGTCATGCGGATGCCTTCGTTCACCGTGGTTGCCTGGACGCGGCCGCTGGCCTGGTCCACGGTGATGGTGCCCATCACCGATCGGACCGAGATCGCGCCCGAGCCGCCGACGACGCGGACGTTGCCGTGCACGGTCTCGACCGTTACTTCAGCGGCGGTGCCTTCGATTGACGCTTCGAGGTAGCTGCCGGACAGATTGACCGGCATCCAGCGCGGCACGGTGAGGCGATAGTCCACCAGGCTGGACGTGCCGCGCGTCGAGCGGCTGCGGATGCGGAGGGTCTGCTCGGCGGTCTGCACGTCCACCGAGTCGCGCTCGTTGTGCGTGGCTTCGATCTTCACCACATCGCGATCCCACGACCGCACCACGACCTCGCCGGCGTTGTTGGTCAGCACCAGGCGGGTGCCCTTCGCCACCGGCTGTTCCTGGTTGGTGCGCGGTGCGATCTCGGGCCCGCCCGGGCGTGCCTGGATCGGCGGCTGCTGGTCGTCAGCGGCGGCGTCGCGGTTCTGCGCGGCCGTCACGCCGGGCGCCAGGCCCAGCAGCAACGCCATCGTGCACATCTGAAACTTGCGTGTTGTTCCCATCGCTCGTGTCCTCGTCATCCGATCCGTCTCTCTTTCGACCCGCGCTCCGTGAATCGCGCTCAATCGCCGCCACTCGACAGGCCGGCGGCCCGGCGCAGCAGGTCCAGCTTCCGGCGCCGCGCGTCGGCCAGGTGGAAGTTCAGGTAGGTGTTGGCCGGGTCGGCGTCGAGCGCCGCACGCGACTGCTGAATCGCTTCGTCGATCGCCTGCAGACTGCGCTCGATCACCATCACGGTCTGCGGATCCAGCCGCTCGGACTGCTCGCGGAGGATGCGCTCGAGGTCCGCCACCGCGGCGTCGTACTGCGCGTCGGCAAAGCTCGCCCTCTCGACGTCGGTCCGGATCGCCGCGGCCGGTTCCGCCACCGCCTGAATCGGCGCCTCCGGCGGGGCACCCGCGGTGCTGCGCGGCTGCAGCGCCAGCCACGACACGCTGCCCGAGACCGCGATCAGCAATGTCGCAGCGAGGGCCAGCTGCGGCAGCGTGAACGTCACCGAGCGCCGCGTCACAACCCGCGGGGCGATCCGCGCCTCGATGCCCGTCCAGAGGTCGCCGCCGGGCCGCGCGTCGTTCAGCTGCTGGATGCCGGCCAGCAGCGTGTCGTCGGCGTCGAGCGGATCGTCGGCCGCTGGTCCGGGCCTCGGCACGGGCGGCTCGCCCGTGCGGTCCAGTGGTCGGCGTCGTAGGGTGTGTTCATCCATGGTCGTGTCTTCTAGCCGCGGCTGGCGGTTGGCCGCTCGGCGCTCAACATCGCTCTCAACGTGTGCCGTGCCCGGTGCAGCTGCGACTTCGAGGTGCCAGACGAGACCCCGAGCATCTGCGCGATCTCCTCGTGGCGGTAGCCCTCCACGTCGTGCAGTATGAACACCGTCCGCGCGCCGTCCGGCAGTTGCTCGATCGCGGCGTCGAGGTCCATCCCCAGGTCCGGCCGCGATCGCGGCGCCGCGTGCGCCACGTCGAGGGCGGCCTCGCCGTCCGCGAGGAATCGATCCCGCGCCACGCCGAGCGTGCGGAAGCGCTCGATGATGACGTTGACGGCCAGCCGGTGCAGCCAGGTGCCGAAGGACGACTCGCCCCGGAACGACCCCAGCTTCTGCCACGCCCGCACGAAGACGTCCTGGGTCAGCTCGTCGGCGGCCTCGGGACCAGCCATCCGGCGTGCGAGTCCATGCACCCGCGGAACGTGGGCGTTGTACACCCGCTCGAAAGCGGCTGTATCTCCGTTTGCTGCAAGGACGACGTCGTCCACCGTCATGGAGTTGGATGGGCGGCGGTGGGGAAGGGTTGGAACGGGGATGGCAGCCGACGGTTGACGTGGGAGGTGGGCGGGCGCCCACCCCCCGGAGACGGAACTATTGCGGCCGGCTGAAGTCCACCTTGGGCAGCTGCTTGGCGGCCTCTGGCGCCTGGAATAGCTGGTATTCCTTGAAGCCGAAGATACCGGCGGTGAGGTTCGAGGGGAACGACCGGCGCTGGGTGTTGTAGGCCTGCACGGCCTCGTTGTAGCGCATGCGCTCGACCGCGAGCCGGTTCTCGGTGCCCGCCAGTTCGTCCATCAGCCGCGCGAACGTCTGGTTCGACTTCAGATCGGGGTAGTTCTCGACCACCACCAGCAGGCGCGACAGGGCGGCGGACTGCTCGTTGGCCGCGGCCATACGCTGTTCGGGTGTCTGCGCGCCGGCCAGCTTGGCCCGCGACTCGGCGATCTGGCCGAAGACGTCCCGTTCCTGCTGGGCGAAGCCCTTGGCCGTTTCGACGAGATTCGGAATGAGGTCGTTCCGGCGCTGCAGCTGGTTCTCCACCTGCGCCCACTGCGTCTTGATGGTCTCTTCCTGGCTGACGAAGGTGTTGTACGAGCAGCCGGACGCACCCATGGCCGCGAGCAGCAACCCCATGACCGCCACCAACCGAATCAGCTTCTTCATAGCATCCTTTCTACCACGACGCTCCGCCGCCGCCGCCACCCGAGCGACCGCCCCCGAAACCGCCGAAACCGCCGGACGAGCCCCCCCAACCGCCGCTGCCGCCCCAGCCGCCGACCGGGCCGAATGGGCCGGCGCCGCTCGACCACCGCCCGCCCCGCCGCCCGAGTCCGCGGCCGCCCGGGCCGCCGCTCTTCATCAGACGATAGAGGATGTAGAGCACGATCAACACCGTGATCGGATTGATGCGGATGTTGCCGGTCGGCCGCGCCGTGGTTCGTGGTGGCGCGGCAACCTGGATGGTGACGTTGCGGCCCTGGGCGATCCGCTGCGCGACTCGGGTGGCGCCCGCGAGCAGACCCTGGCCGTACTCGCCGCGCCTGAAGAACGGCACCATGGTGTCGCGGCTGGTTTCGCCGGCGAACCCGTCGGTGACGAAGCCCTCGAGGCCATAGCCGACCTCGACCCACACCTGCCGATCGTCCACCGCCAGCACGATCAGCGCGCCGTTGTCGCCCTTGCGCGTGCCGATGCCCTTGCCGTGGTTCTCGAACATCTGCACCGCGTAGCTCGTGAGATCGGCGTAGGGCTTGAACGTCTTGACGGTGGCCACCACCAGCACGTCGCCGCTGGCCGCCTGCAGCTGGCGAATCAGTGTCTCCAGCGCCTCGGCCGAGTTGCGATCGATGACGCCCGCGAAATCGTTGACGGGCGCGGTCAGTTCCGGCGGCGGCGGCTGCGCCTGAGCCAGCGAGGCCCACAGCAGCAGCGCCGTCAGCGTCAGGACGCGGACCATCGGTCGATCACGCGCAGCAGCGCGCTCATGGTGTCGAGGAAGCCCGGGATAGAGCCGGGTCGGGATCAACCGCGGCGTTGGCCTCGCTGCCAATCGCCAGCACGTCGCCGACCACGCGTGGATCCAGGCCGGCCCGCGTCGAGGCCCAGCGCGAGAGGTCGCCATTGGTTTCGGCGGGATGCCCGTCGAGGTGCGCCATCCGTCGCAGCAGCAGCGCGAACCCTGGCGCCGAATCGCGGATCAGGGCATGCAGGGCCGATGGCCGGCCCGCGGATTCGACGAAGTTTTCACGCAGGTGCAGCAGCAGGCTCGCGGCCTGCACTTCGACGGCGCGGCGCACATCCTCCGGATTGATATGGATGCCGGCGAACGGATCCTCGCCGACCAGCAGGACGTGAGTGTCGATGATCTCGCCGTATTCGATGGGGAAGGCGTCGAGCGAGCGGCTGAACTCGTCGCGCGGCACGACCAGCGGCGTGGCCGCACCGCCCTGGTGCCAGCGCGGCGCGACGATGGCGAGGGCGTTGAGGTCGTCCATCGTCAGCGAGCTGACGAGCGCCAGGCTGTGCGTCCCTTCAGCGGCCGCGCGTCCGTACGCGACCACGGCCTCGAGTCGGGCGCCGAAGATCCGCTGCAGATCGGCAATGACACCGTCGAGGCGACCGCGGGACGCCGTATCCATAGTCTGTAGTCTATGACGGCTCGGCCCCGGCGCCGTTCCGAGGTTCGATACAATGCTCGACGGATGCAGCTGCGGCAGATCAACGTCGGGTGTTTCGGGGGCGGCACCGGCTTGCCGGCCCTGCTGGGCGGTCTCAAGCGCAATCCGTGGCTGCACGTGAACGCGGTGGTCACGATGTTCGACTCGGGCGGCAGTTCGGGCCAGCTCAAGGACGAACTGGGCGTGCTGCCGCCCGGCGACGTGCTGCGCTGCGCGCTCGCCCTGGCCCGCAACGAAGGCGAGGCGCGTCGCGTGCTGCTGGCCCGGCTGCCCACCATTCACCACGAGCGGCTTGGCGGTCACACCGGCGGCAATCTGCTGCTGTCGATGATGGAGCAGTACAGCGGCGACTTCCTGGCGGCGGTGGACGGCCTGCGCGCGCTGCTCGGCTGCCGCGGCCGGGTCTGGCCGGTCAGCGTGGAGCGCGCCACGCTGTGCGCCGAGTACGCCGACGGTTCGGTCACGCGCGGCGAGGTCGAGGTGGATCTCGGCCATCGGCGCGGCCATGGCGTGACGCGGGTGTGGCTCGAGCCCGCCGCGCACATCCATCCCGCCGTGCACGAGGCGATCGGCGCAGTTCGACGCGGTGATCATCGGCCCGGGCAGCTTCTTCACCAGCCTGATGCCGACGCTGCTGGTGGACGGCGTCGCCGACCGCGCTGCGCACGGTGAAGGGGCCGATCATCCTCGTCACCAACCTGCTCACCGAGGGCGAGGGCATGCGCGGGTTCACCGCCGCCGACGCGGCGCGCTGGGTGAGCCGCACCATCGGGCGGCCGGTGGACGTGGTCATCACCAACGAGGGACATCCATCGGACGAGGTCCTGGCGCGCTATCGGGCCGAGCACAAGGAGCCGCTCGCCGTCGGCGATCTGCCGGACGGCTGCGAGTGCGTGAGCGGCCAGTTCTGGCAATCGGACATCGCCCGTCACAACCGCCGCCGGCTGTCGTACGCGGTGTGGGCGGTGCTCAGCCGCCACCTGTTGCAGTAAGCCGTCATCGGTTCAGATCTCGCGAGGAACGTCATGAGATACCTGCTCGCCGCCGCCATCGTGCTGTCGCTCGCCGTTCAGTCGCCCGTGCAGGCCCAGGCGAGCGTCGATACGAAGGCCGTGCTCGCCTCCATCGACGCCAAGGCGCGCGGCTACGGCGACGTCGCCCTGCAGATCTGGAAGTTCGCCGAGGTCGGCTACCAGGAGCAGAAGAGCAGCGCGCTGCTCCAGGAGCAGTTGCGGAGCGCCGGCTTCACGGTGAAGGCCGGCGTGGCCGAGATTCCGACCGCGTTCACCGCCGAATGGGGCAGCGGCAAGCCGGTGATCGGCATCGTCGGCGAGTTCGACGCGCTGCCCGGGCTTGTCGCAGGCGGCCGAGCCCGAGCGGCACGCGATTGAGGCCGAGGGCCCGGGCCATGGCTGCGGTCATCACCTGTTCGGCACGGCGTCGACGGCGGCGGCCATTGCCGTGAAGGAATGGCTGGTGGCCAACCAGCACGCCGGCACGCTGCGCTTCTACGGCACGCCGGCCGAGGAAGGCGGCGCGGGCAAGGTCTACATGCTGCGCGCCGGTCTCTTCGACGACGTCGACACGGTCGTCACGATGCATCCCGGCGATCGCAACGCGTCGAGCGCGTCGAGCAGTCTGGCGAACATCACCGGCAAGTTCCGCTTCCGCGGCGTCTCGGCGCACGCCTCCGCCGCGCCGGAGCGCGGGCGCTCGGCGCTCGATGCGGTCGAGGCGATGAACGCGATGGTCAACCTGATGCGCGAGCACGTGCCGTCGGACGCGCGGATCCACTACGTCATCACCAACGGCGGCAAGGCGCCCAACGTGGTGCCGGACTTCGCCGAGTCCTACTACTACGCGCGCCACAACGACATGCGGGTGCTCGACGGCATCTGGGAGCGCATCACCAACGCCGCCCGGGGCGCGGCGCTCGGCACCGGCACGACGATGGAGCTGGAGTTGACCGGCGCGGTGTGGAACGTGCTGCCGAACAGCTATCTCGTCAGCCTGATGCAGAAGAACCTGCAAGACCGTGGGCGGCTACGAGTACACGCCGGCGGAGCGTCAGTTCGCCGAGATCCTGCGCAAGTCGCTCGATGGCGACCTGCCGCCGATCGACAGCTCGAACAGCGTGTTCACGCCGGAGCCCGGCATCGGCGGCGCGTCCACCGATCTGGGTGACGTGAGCTGGAGCGTGCCGACCGTGCAGCTGACGTCGGCGACCTGGGTGCCCGGGACGCCCGCGCACAGCTGGCAGGCGGTGGCGGCGGGTGGGATGTCGATCGGCGTCAAAGGGCATGATCGTGGCGGCGAAGAGCATGGCGCTCACCGCGATCGATCTGTTCACCGACCCGACGCACATCGAGCAGGCGCGGGCCGAGTTCGTGAAGCGCCGTGGACCCGGGTTCAAGTACACCACGCGGCTCGCGGACCGCAAGCCGGCGCTGGACTACCGGAAGTGACGGCGATTCACCGCTTCGTGGAGTCGGCGCGCGCCGGCACGCTGGCGCGGGTGGTGGCGCGCGTGCCGTCGGGGTGGGTCGTGCTCGGCGATCCCCAGATTCTTCCCGGATACTGCCTGCTCCTGCCCGACCCGGTGGTGCCCGATTTGAACACCCTCAGCGGCAAGGCGCGTCAGCAGTTCCTGGACGACATGGCCCGCGCCGGTGACGCGGTGTTGCAGGTGACCGGCGCCGAGCGGCTGAACTACGAGATGCTCGGGAACGTCGAGCCCGCCCTTCATGCGCACGTGATTCCCCGCTACGCCTGGGAGCCCGCGGAGCGTCGCCGCCAGCCAGTGTGGTTGCACGATTGGGCCATTGCGCCCCCGTTCGATGCGATCGCTCAAGGGGAGCTGTTGCGTCAGCTCTCCGCCCTGCTCGGGCCGCGATAGCCGGTCCTCATCATTGGCTCAGGTGGCCCCCGTTTTGCTACTGTTAGCCTGCCGAGGCTGATAAGCGCTCGGATGGTCCAAAATCCGGGATCTGGTGTCGAAATTGCGCCGGTCGTTACCATGAATAGACTTCTTCAATTCGTCCAGCCTGCAGTGAAACGCTCCGCCGCACTGGGTGTGGCGGCGATGGTGATGAACCCGATGGCGGCTGCCGCCCAGCCGGCCGTGCCGCCGGCCCTGGGTGGCGCGGAAAGCTTTGCCGTGCTTTCAGGTGCCGCGGTGACCAACACCGGTGCGTCGACGTTCTCCGGCGATGTTGGCGCCAACGCCGGTGGCACCATCACCGGCATCACCCCGGCGATGTTCGCCCCAGGCGGCGCGCTCCACGAGGGCGACGCCGTGGCGGTCCAGGGGCATCACAGCGCCGTCCTGGCGTACGAGAATCTCGCCGCGCGGACCTGTCTTCCGGCGAATGACAAGACCGGGCAGAACCTTGGCGGTCAATCGCTTTCGCCAGGCGTCTACTGCTTCGATGGCGATGCACCGCTGACGGGCACGCTCACGCTGACGGGCGCTGGACCGTGGATTTTCCAGATTGCCGGCGCGTTGACCGTGGCCCCGGGGGCGGCAGTCGTGGCCCCGGTCGTCGCTCCCGACACGTGCGGCGGATCCGATGTCTTCTGGCAGATCGGCGACAACCTCACGGCAACGCCGCTGACACCGACGACGATCGGCGCCGGCGCGACGTTTGTGGGGAGCATCCTCTCCCTCGGCGACATCACGATGGCCACCGGTGCCGCGCTCGATGGCCGGGCCGTGTCGCTGGGTGAGACGACGGGTACCATCGTCGCGGGCGGCAACGTCACGCTGGCCGCCAATGCCATTCGCGCGTGCAGCTACGGCACCGCGCTGCCAACCCTCGCGCCCTTCAAGGTGACTGGCGGCGGCAGTATCAACGTCCCCAACAATCCGGCGGAGAAGGATCCCGACGCCACCGGCACCGGCTTCGCGAATTACGGGTTCAACGCCCAGCCGGGCGCGGCCGGCGCGCCGGCGACCGGAAACTTCAACTACGTGAATCACGTGATCGGGCCGCATCTCCACGCCAACGGCGACGTCACCGATGTGGACGTCCTGGCGCTCAATGACGACCGCACGGCCAGGACGGTACGCTTCTCCGGCACCTGCAACCGCCTGCTGCCCGACTGCACCTTCAGCGTGATGGTGGAAGACAACGGCGAGCCCGGACGCAACGATCAGTTCGGCGTCACCATCGTCTCGAACGATCGGGTGCTGGAAGAACGCGCCATGCGCCAGGTGCGGAACGGCAACATCCAGTTCCACTCCGCCGCGCTCACGACCACCATCAACACGCCGACCATCCGGCACGGCCAGACGATGCGCCTGTCGGCACGGCTTCGTCGCGATGCGACGGGCACGACCTCCGATGCGTATGTGGTGCTGCGGCTGCCCGGCGGCCAGATGATGTCGTGGACGGGCAGCTCGCTGGTGCCCGGACTGGCCCCGCTGGTGCGTAACTTCGTGCCGGTCGACTACGACGGTCAGCTCCTGCAGCTGCAGGTGCCGGCCGGCACTCCGGCGGGCACCTACACGTGGATGTCGGCGCTGACGGAGGCAGGGACGCTCAATCTGCTGTCGCCGATCGCCGAGCGGTCGTTCACGGTCACACCGTAGGTCTCAGGGCTTGGGGCTTGGGGCCTACCTGGCTTTCGCCTTTGGCCTCTTGCCTGTTGCCTTGGGCTCTTCGCCTTCTGGCTTCTGCCTTCCGCTCTGATCCTTCATCTCCACCGCCTGGCGGATGATGCGCTGGAACAGCTTGCCGGTGTCTCCGGTCTTCGCCGGGGCATTCGAGGTCCACACCTCGGGATTGTCTGCGGCCAGGATGTCGGCGAAGTCCGCCTCGGGCGTCTTCACCGACAACGGCGCGAACTCCGCGATCGCCACGGGACCGGCCCAGTCGTCCTTGTGCTTGATCAGCAGCCAGCTGGGTTTGGAGCCGCTGCCGAAGCCTCGAGTGCGGATCAGCGCCCACGACCCTTTCAGCTTGTAGCCGTCCAGGGTGAACTTCAGATCGCCTTGGCGAAGGGCGGCGTCCACGTCCGGCACCTCCGGCGTCCAGGTGCCCCGGTCCCACAGCATCACGATGCCGGCGCCATAGCCCTCGGGGATCACACCCTCGAAGGTCCCGTAGGCGAAGGGATGATCCTCGGTCTGCACCGCCAGCCGCTTGTCGGCCGGGTCGATGGACGGCCCTTTCGGAATGGCCCACGACAGCAGCACGCCGTTCCACTCGAGGCGCAGGTCGTAGTGGAGGTGCGAGGCGAGGTGCTTCTGCACGGAAAAGAAGAGCGCCCCACTCTTCTTCCTGGCCCTGGGTGGCTTCGACCCGTCTGGTTCGGGCGTCTTCGAGAAGTCGCGCTTCTTTCGATATTCGTCGAGCGGCACTTTCGTCAGACCTCTCGATACAATACCCCGGACCGCATATGACACATCCCGCCCCCAACGACCGCGCCTTCTTCGGCCACCCCCGCGGACTGTCGACGTTGTTCTTCACCGAGATGTGGGAGCGCTTCAGCTACTACGGGATGCGGGCGCTGCTGCTGCTCTACATGACGGCGCCGCTCTCGGCGGGAGGGTTGGGCTTCGACGCGGCGCAGGGCGGGGCCATCTACGGGCTCTACACCTCGATGGTCTACATGACGGCGCTGCCGGGCGGCTGGATCGCGGACCGCCTCATCGGCCAGCGCCGTGCCGTGCTCTACGGCGGCATCCTGATCGCGAGCGGCCATTTCAGCATGGCGTTCCCGTCGCTCACCACGTTCTACCTCGGGCTGTTCCTCATCGTCCTCGGGACCGGGCTGCTGAAGGGCAACGTCAGCGTGATCGTGGGGCAGCTCTACGGCGAGAAGGACCAGCGCCGCGACGCGGGTTTCTCGATCTTCTACATGGGCATCAACCTCGGCGCGTTCATCGCGCCGCTGATCTGCGGTTATCTCGGGCAGGAGATCGGCTGGCACGTTGGGTTTGCCGCGGCCGGTTTCGGCATGGTCTTCGGCGTGGTGCAGTACGTGATCGGCGGCAAGAACCTGGGCGATGCCGGCCTCGACGCCCGCGCCCGCCAGGATCGCCGGCAGAAGCGGCGGCGCTGAAGCGTGCGGTCAGCATCTGGGGATCGAGCCTGCTGGCGCTGGTCGTGGTCATCGGCGGCGGCGCTTACACGGGCGATGCTGCCGATTACCGCGAAGCAGATCGCGGACGCGGCCGGCGTCTTCCTGCTGCTGGTGACCGCGGGCTTCTTCGGCTGGCTGTTCCTGTCCGGCGGGTGGACACCGGAGGAGAAGAAGCGGCTCTACGTCATCGCCGTGCTGTTCGTCGCGTCGGCGCTCTTCTGGTCGGTGTTCGAGCAGGCCGGTTCGACGCTCAACCTGTTCGCGGATCGCAGCACCAACAACACGCTGTTCGGGTCTCCGTTCCCGAGCACATGGTTCCAGTCGCTGAACTCGCTGTTCCTGATCGCGCTCGCCCCGGTGTTCGCGTGGATCTGGCAGTCGATGGCGAAGCGCGGGACCGAGCCGTCGAGCTCGGCCAAGTTCGCACTCGGCCTGGTGTTCGCGGGCCTCGGGTTCGCGATCCTGATCGGGCCCGCGCGAATGTCGGAGCAGGGGGTGCTCGCCAGCCCGATGTGGCTGACGCTGACCTATCTGCTGCACACCATCGGCGAACTGGCGCTCAGCCCCGTCGGACTGAGCGCCATGACCGTGCTGGCCCCGCCGCGCATCGCGGGGCTGGTGATGGGCGTGTGGTTCCTCGCCACGTCCGTCGGCAACTTCATCGGCGGACGCGTCGCCTCGTTCTACGAGTCGTTCGCGCTGCCGACGCTGTTCGGCGCGATCGCGATGTTCGCCATCGCCGCCGGCGTGATCCTGTTCGCCCTGGTCCGGCCCATCAACCGGATGGCCGGCGCCCCTACGCCGGCAGGCCGTTCTTGATCACGCCCTGCATGGCCTCGACGAAGTAGTCCACTTCCTCGAGCGGCGTGTAGATGTTCGGCGTCACGCGCAGCCCGCGGTAGGTCATCGACGGCTCCTTCGGGTTCTCGTGCCCGACCGCGACGATGACGATGCGGTGCTTGTCCCAGAGATGGGTGACCAGCTTGTTGCTGTCGACGCCGTCGATCGAGACGACGGCCAGGCCCCAGGTCTGGCCGGGATCGAGGCTCGAGTGGAGCTTGACGCGCGGGTTCTTCTTCAGCTCGTTCGCCCATCGCATCGTCAGATAGCGCAGGCGCGCCGCCTTGCGCTCGATGCCGATCGCCTGCTGGAACGCGATGGCCTCGCTGATTGCCGCGCGCGGCCCCGGCGGGTGAGTGCCGATCTCCTCGAACTTGCGGATGTCGGTGTCCCGCGTCGCCGGCGCGGCCTGCAGCGGCCAGGTCGACGCGATGCGCTCCCGGCGGACGTACAGCAGCCCCGTCCCGAGCGGGGCCAGCAGCCACTTGTGCAGGCTGACGCCGTAGTAGTCCATCTCGAGGTCGCGCAGTTGGTACGGGAAGTGCCCCATGGCGTGGGCGCCGTCGACGATGGTGATGATGCCGCGCGCGCGGGCCATCAGGCTCAGTTCCCTGACCGGGAAGAGTTGTCCCGACTGATTGGTGATGTGGCAGAAGTGCAGCACCTTGGTGCGAGGAGTGATCGCGCTGCCGAGGCGCTCGAGCAGATCCTGCTGCGTGGTGGGGACCGGGAAGTCGATGCGGGTGAGCTTGATCTTGTCGCGCCGCACACGCTGATCCCAGGTGGTCAGCATGCGGCCGTAATCCTGCTCGGTGGTCAGCACCTCGTCGCCGGGCTGGAGGTCCAGCCCCATCTGCGCGATCTGCAGCGACTCGCTGGCGTTGCGCGTGATGGCGATCTCCTCCGGGTCGGCGCCGAACTCCGCCGCCAGCCGCCGCCGCGCGGTCTCGATGTTCCGGTCGATCATGCCGCGGTGATAGATGGGCGCCTGGTTGGCCCAGTCCATGTAGCGCTTGCACGCCTCGTGGACGACCGTCGGACTGGGGCACTGATTGCCGTTGTTCAGGTTGATGAGGGTGCGGTCGAGGGTGAAGGCGAACTGGATCTCGCGCCAGAAGTCCTCGTCGGCCGCCACCTGGTCCGGCGTGCGGCCGGCCATCGACTGCGACAGCGCCGCGACCTCCTCCAGCCCGTAGCGCCTGGCCGCCAGCCCCGCGCCCGCCGCGCTGCCCGTCAGCCGCAGAAATGATCGTCGACTCCACATGTGCGAATCCTCCGCCGGGGAGTATAGAACGGACACCGGAGACCGGCTCCCGGTCTCCGCGACCCGTGGTGTTAGGCTGAGGGCAGCGTGATTCTGCTCCTCTCCACCTACGACCTCGGGCGGCAGCCGTTCGGGTTGGCTTCGCCGGCGGCGTGGCTGCGCGGCGCCGGGCACGAGGTGGTTGCCGTGGACGCGTCGCGGCAGACGATCGATCCGGCGCTGGTCGCCCGAGCGGCGGTCGTCGCCGTCTACCTGCCGATGCACACAGCCACCAGGCTCGCGCTGCCGATCATCGATCGGGTGCGCGCGCTCAATCCGGATGCGGTGCTGTGCGCCTACGGCCTCTACGCGCCGCTCAATGCCGGGCTTCTTCGCGCGCACGGTGTGACGCAGGTGCTCGGCCCGGAATTCGAAGCCGATCTCCTGGCGGTGGCCTCCAGCGTCGGCACGCCGGCGGGGGCGCCGCGGGTCGCGGACACGACCCGCGGCGCCCATCCCGCGCCTGACCCTGATTCAGCCGGACCGCAGTGGCCTGCCCGACATCGAGCGCTACGCGATGCTGCAGATGCCCGATGGCGCTCGCCTCGTGACGGGATCCACCGATGCGACGCGAGGGTGCAAGCACCGGTGCCGTCACTGCCCGATCGTCCCGGTGTACGACGGACAGTTCCGCGTCGTACCCGTGGACGTGGTGCTGGCGGACATCCGCGGCCAGGTCGAACACGGCGCCCGGCACATCACGTTTGCCGACCCCGACTTCTTCAATGGGCCGACGCACGCGCGACGCATCGCCGACGCGTTCCGGCGGGAATGGCCCACGGTCACCTACGACGTGACGATCAAGGTGGAGCACCTGCTGCGCCATCGCGACCTGCTGCCGATGCTCGCCCAGACCGGCTGCCTGTTCGTGACGAGCGCGGTGGAGTCGGTGGACGATCGCGTGCTGGAACAGTTGGAGAAAGGGCACACCCGCGCCGACTTCGTCGAGGCCGCGGCGCTGTGCCGGGCGGCGGGGCTGACGCTGTCGCCGACCTTCGTCGCCTTCACGCCATGGACGACGCTGGACGGCTATGCCGATCTGCTCGACGTGGTGTCGAGCCTGGATCTCGTCGGCCACGTCGCGCCGGTGCAGTGGGGGATTCGTCTGCTGGTCACGTGGCAGTCGCGCCTGCTGGACCTGACGGACATCCGCGCGGTGATTGCGGACTTCGATGCCCACACGCTCACCTATCCGTGGCGCCATCCCGATCCGCGCGTGGACGCGCTGCAGGCGCAGCTGATGGCGATGGTCGGCGCGCGGGTGAATCGTCCGCGGCACGAGACGTTCCAGGCGATTCGCGCCGCGGTGGACCAAGCGCGCGGTGGCACCGGGATGCGGCCGAGCGCTCCGGACGATCACGCGCCCGCGCGCGCCACCATTCCGTACCTGAACGAACCTTGGTACTGTTGAGCGGAACCCAGCGCAGAGCAGGTGGCTCTGTTGTGAACGCCAACGCTGCGGCGCCGACGCCGCGACGCCTGCTGCTGGTCGCGACGACGACCGGCTATCAGACGCGCATGTTCGAGGATGCCGCCGCGCGGCTCGGCGTCGAGCTCGTCTACGCCACCGACCGCTGCGACCACCTCGACGATCCGTGGCGGGACGGCGCGATCGCGGTGCGGTTCCACGACGACGAGGCATCCGCGGCCACCGTGATCGCGGCGCTGTCGGAGCGGCCGGTCGACGGTGTGCTGGCGGTGGGCGATCGTCCCGCGGTGCTGGCGGCGACGATTCAGCGCCGGCTCGGGCTGCCCGGTCATCCGTCCGCGGCTGCCGCGGTCGCCAGGGACAAGCGCCGGCTGCGCGCGCGTCTGCGCGAGGCCGGCCTGCCGGCGCCCGAGGTCACGCTCGTGAGCGCGGCCGATGACGCGACCACGTTCGCATCCCGGCTGTCGTTCCCGGTGGTGGTGAAGCCGACCACGCTGTCGGCCTCGCGCGGCGTGATCCGCGCCGACGATGCGGCGTCCTTCGTGGCCGCGGTGGCGCGCATTCGCCGGCTCCTGGCCTCGCCGGAGGTCCGCGCCGCTCACGAGGACAACGACGGGCTGCTGCAGGTCGAGGGCTACATCGATGGCGCCGAGTACGCCGTCGAGGGGCTGATGGAGCACGGCGCGCTCCGCGTGCTCGCCATCTTCGGGAAACCCGATCCGCTCGTGGGGCCATTCTTCGAAGAGACGATCTACGTCACGCCGTCGCAGACCCCAGCACCGACGCGCGCGGCGATCGTCGACGCCATCGCCCGGGGCGCCCTCGCGATGGGGCTGCATCATGGTCCCATCCATGCCGAATGCCGCGTCGCCGCCGACGGCGTCTACGTGCTGGAGATTGCCGCCCGGCCGATCGGCGGACTGTGCGCCGGCGCGCTGCGCTTCACGAGCGACACCGGGCAGGTGATTGGGCTGGAGGAACTGCTGCTGCGGCACGCACTGGGGGAGTCCGCCGGCGCGTGGACGCGTGAGACGCAGGCGTCGGGGGTGATGATGATCCCGATTCCGCGCGGCGGCGTGTACCGGGGTGTGACGGGCGTGGACGAGGCCCGCGCACGGGCCGGCGTGGACGACGTGGTGATCACTGCGAGGGAAGGTCAGATGCTGATCCCGCTGCCGGAGGGCGCCAGCTATCTCGGGTTCATCTTCGCGCGCGCGGCCTCGGCTTCGGAGGTGGAGGCCGCGCTTCGCCATGCCCACGAGCGGCTGCTCTTCTCGGTCGTGCCGGTCGTGCCGGTGCTGCGTGGATAGGTAGGGCCGGTCGTGCGTGGATAGACTGACCGGCCCCCGGGGCAGGTCACCCAGGGGGCCCTTTGCGTCTACTTGGACTGCTGCGGGACGTAGCCCGGCGGCAGGGCCGCCCCCGCACCGAAGAAAAATTCCTCGAGCTGCGTGCGGATCAGTTCCTGGCCTTCCTTCTGCCAGGGCATGACCCGGTACTCGTTCAGGATCATCTTCTGACGCTCTTCCCAGAGCTTCCAGGCTTGCGCCGAGACGTTCTCGAAAATCCGCTGGCCAATCTCCCCGGGCCACGGCGGCACATCGAGGCCCGGCATCTGCTTCTGGAACTTCACGCAAAAGACGGTGCGACCGCTCGCGTTGCCGACAACTTCATCCGGTAAACCGGTGGGACCACCACAGACGCTCATGTTGCACTGCCTCCATCCCCATTATGATCGGTGCGAGGCGCCTCGTGGAACCCGAAGACCGCCATCGTCTCTGCTGGTACGGCCGGCGCACGGCCGGCCTGCCCGTCAATCTCGGCATCCACACCATCGTGGACGGCGAGCTGCTCTACTGCGCCCATCCGATGTTCTTCCCGGTCATCGGCTACGAGTTCGATCTGCGGAACTGCGAAGGGTGCGACGTCTTCAAGCCGCGGCGCCAGCCCGGTCCTCAAGCGTATTGATTTACACCGCCTCAGCAGGTAGAGTGCATTGATTTCATACACCCAGCCCGGGCGTTGTCCCTGAGCCTTTTCTTCAAGATGTTGATTCAAGGGCACTTATAGGCGTGACTGTTCAGACGAGTTTGGCAAGCATCTCGCAGTAGAACAGGCCAACAGGAGGTGTCCACGTGCTTGAAGTCATCCGAAAGGCCCGCCGAGGGTTCGCATCGATGTCCCCCGAGAAGCAGCGCGAAATCGCCAGCAAGGGCGGTCGTGCGGCCCACGCCAAGGGAACCGCACACGAATGGTCAGCCGAGGAAGCTCGGGAGGCCGGTCGCAAGGGCGGTCAGGTGTCGCGCGGCGGCCGCGGCAAGCTGCCGACCGACGTCTAAAGTGTCTCACCCCCGTTGTCAGCTATCGGTCAT
The DNA here is from genome assembly GCA_963721715.1 of uncultured Acidobacteriota bacterium. Classification (GTDB taxonomy): domain Bacteria; phylum Acidobacteriota; class Vicinamibacteria; order Vicinamibacterales; family UBA2999; genus VFZN01. The sequence goes on from CAVRKI010000003.1 coordinate 902,354, forward strand.
CGGCCTCTAGCTGGGGCCGATAGCTGGCAGCCTTCTCCAGAGGCGACCCTAGTGCGTCGCCTTTTCGACCTTTGCCATGTCCACCCGCGCATCGTTGAAACACGCCCCCGCGCCGAGGTCGGTCAGGGTATCCGGTACCAGCACGTTCGAGGTCCAGCCGTTGGACGTGTGCCGTCGCCACACGCCCTTGGGCATGGAGATGGTCCCGGGGCGCACCAGGTGCGTCACCCGCGCCTTCAGCCGGACCTCACCGAGATCGTTGAATATCCGCACGTCGTCGCGATCCTCGATGTGCCGGGCGTCCGCGTCCGCCGGATTGATCTCGACGATCACGTCGGGGCGCGTCAACTCGCCCAGCGTGGAACTCACCGTTCGTTCGCTGGCCGGTGAGATGAGCGCCAGCGGATAGCGCTCGGTGCCAGGATCGGCCTGGTAGCCATAGAGGCCCAGCGGCGCCTCCGCATCGAGCGCCGCCGGACAGAGGTGGACCTTGCCGTCCGCCGTCTTCGGCATGACATCCACGAACTGCACCGGCCGCCCACCGTAGGGTGGCGTCGCGCGCGAGTGCTCGCGCAGCTCGTCGCCGATTGCGCCGGGCATGCCAGTCAGCGACGTCAGCATCGCGTCGATGTCGTCCTCGGGATCGCCGTCTCGCGAGAGAGCCATGCGCCGGACCAGGTCCATGAACACGTCGGTGTTCGAGCGCGCCTCGCCGACCGCTTCGATGACCGGACGTCCCAGCTGCAGCGACAGCGCGCCATAACCCTTTGCATAGTCGTAGTGCTCCAGGAAGGTGGTGGCCGGGAGCACGACGTCCGCGTACAGCGCCGAATCGGTCATCACCTGATCGAAGACCACCGTGAACAGGTCGTCGCGCTGCAGGCCCTGGATGACGCGCGCCTGATCGGGCAGCGTCACCGCGGGGTTGCAGTTGTAGACGAACAGGCTCTTGATCGGCATGCCGCTGGGCGCCGTCAGTTCGCGGCCGACGAGGTTCATGTTGACCGCTCGCGTGGCGGGCTCCTGGTCGCGCAGCCACGTGCGCTCGATGCCCCATGAGGCCGAGTTGCTCATCGAGTAGCCGCCGCCGCGAATCCCGAACTTGCCGCCCACCGCCGGCAACGCCATCACCGCTGCCGCCGCGCTGCCGCCATTGCGGTTGCGTTCGAGCCCCCAGCCGCACTTCACCAGAGCCGGACTCGTCCGCGCGTAGAGCGTCGCCACGTCCCGCAGGCGATCGGCGGGCACGCCGCTGATCTCGGCGGCGCGTTCGAAGGTCCACGGCCGCGCCCGCTCCCGCAGCTGCGCGGCGCCGGTCGTGTGGGCATCGAGAAACGCCTGATCGGCGAAGCCCTCCTCGAATAGATAACGGTGAATGGCGAGGGCCACGACCAGATCGGTGCCGGGCCGCACCGGCAGGTGGATGTCGGCTTGCCGGGCCACGGTGGTGGCGCGCGGATCGATCACGACAATCGTGGCGCCGTGGTCGCGCGCGTCCTTCAGGTAGGGCATCAGGTGGATGCCAGACGCGCCGGGGTTGACGCCCCAGACCAGGATGAGCCGCGCGGCGGGGTAGTCCTGATAGACGACCGAGGCCATCTTGCCATAGAGACCCATGTTGGCCGCGCCGGTCGGAGCCGCGCAGACCGTGCGCAGCAGGCGCGACGTGCCCAGGCGCCGGAACAGGATGGCATCCGCGTAGTCCTGCGTCAGCATCCCGTTCGACCCGCCGTAACAGAGCGGCAGCACCGATTCGGCGCCGTGCTCGCGGATGGTGTGTTCCAGGTTCTCGGCGATCTTGTTGAGCGCGTCGTCCCACGTCGCGCGCACGAACTTGCCGTCGCCCTTCGCGCCACGGCGGATGGCGGGATACAGCAACCGGTCCTCGCCGTAGACCCGCTGGTCGAAGCGCCGGACCTTGGCGCAAATATAGCCGCGCGTGACCTCGTTGGCCGTGCTGCCGTCGATCTTGGTGATGCGGCCGCCACGAAGCGTGACGGTCAGCGAGCAGGCGTCGGGGCAGTCGAGCGGGCACGCCGTCTCGACCGTGGACTCCGGTGGGGCAACAGCTGGGCGAGGCATGGGCCTAGCTTAGGAGTTCAAAGTTCAAAGTTCAAAGTTCAAAAGTTGGAAGCCCCCAACCCTGCCCACGCCCCAAGCCGTCCTTAATCAGCGCGTCGCAACCGGCTCTTTCGTTCTGACTCGCGCGCCGTCCTGGATTTCGCGCAGGACCTGGAAGGGGCCGGAGATGATCGAGGCGCCTTCCTGGAGACCCTCGATCTCGACCGTCAGGCCGCCGATGATTCCGGTCTTCGCCGGGGTGAATTTCGCGGTGCCGTCGGCGACCACGAAGACGCCGACCTCGGGCGTGCCGCTCGGCCCTGGGCGCTGAACCACTGCCTGAAGGGGCACCGTGAGGACGTTGGCACGCTCGGCCACGAGAATCTCGGCGTCGCACGTGAGGCCGGGGCGCAGCGTCTGGAGCTCGCCTTCGAGCTGCACTTTCACCTTGAACTCGCGCGCGGCCGCCTGGGTGCCGATCTGCGGCAGGGCGCTGGCGCCGATCTCCACGACCTTGCCCGGAAACTTCCGGCCGGGAAGGGCCTCGAGGGTCGCGGTGGCCACGTTGCCCATCGACAGGCGCAGGACGTCGGCCTCGGCGACCTTGACCTCGGCGTTGATCGAGCTGAGGTCCGAGACCGTCATCAGGATGGTACCGGGCTGGTTCTGCACGCCGATCACCACCATCTCGCCCTGCTCCACGTCGAGCCGCGTGATAATGCCGTCGATCGGCGCGGTGATGTCGGTCTTGTTCAACTGATCGCGGGTGCGGGACACTTCGGCGCGGCCCTGGGCCACGCGCCGTTCCGCCGCGGTCTTGCTCTGTTCGAGGCGGCTGATGGCGGCCTCGGCTCCCCGCACCTGGGCGGCCGCCGTGTCGGCGGCGGCCTGGGCGGTGTCGAGGTCGGACTGGGCAATCAGCCCGGCCTGCCGCAGCTCGCGGGCGCGCTTGAGCACCCGTTCGGCGTCGGCGGCACGGGTCTCGGCGGCCGCGAGCTCGGCCTGGCTCGCCTTGATCTGCGTGGCGGCGGCACTGGCCTCCGATTCGAGCGCCCGAAGCGAAGCCGCAGCACCCTCCGCGGAACTGGCGGCCTGCACCGGATCGATCTGCGCCAGCACCTGGCCGGCCTTCACGCGGTCGCCTTCCTTCACGCTCAGCGAGATCAGCCGGCCCATGCTGGCCGAACCGATGTCGGCAAAGCGCGTGGCGACGATCTCGCCCGACGCCGTGACGAACGACTGCAGGGACGCCGTGCGGGTGACGGTCGTGACCTCGGCCAGGGTGCCCTCGGTCGCGCCTCGGCGGCTGTAGGCGACGATCGCGACGACCACCAGAAGGATTCCACCTAATAGAATGCGGCGCCTGCTCATGTGTGCAAAGGGATTAGACTCCGAAATGGGGTCGCATGGTGCGAAACGTGCGTCTAACCCCCTGAATTCAGCTGAAGGGCGAGAGGGACCGATGATATTTGAGGCGATCAGTCAGGGCGGGGCCGCCCTGCGCGGCAACCCGCTTCGCGCGGGCCTCGGCGCGCTGGCCATTGCCGTGGCCGTTGCCACCATCGTTCTGGTCGTCTCCGCGCTGGATGGCGTCGCCCTCTATGCCAAGCAGAGCACGGCTCGCACCTTTGGCTCCGACACCTTCCTGCTCGCGCAGGTCGCTTCGCCGGGACGTGTCTCACGCCGTGAACTGCAGGAGCAGCTGCAGCGCAATCCTCCGATCCGCCGATCGGAACTGAAGTTCCTCGAGCAGTATGCCGGTGGCCTGGTCATCTACGCCCCGAACGCCCAGGCGCGCGCGGATGTGATCTCGGGCGGCTACAAGATCGAGAACGTCTCGATCACCGGGACGACCTGGCAGCTTGCGGACATCCGCGACCTGGCGATCGAACGCGGCCGGTTCTTTCGCGCCGACGAAGACCTGCGCGGCGAGCAGGTGGCCGTGATTGGCGCCGATGTCGTCGATGCGCTCTTCCCGGCCGTGGACCCGCTCGGGCAGTCGGTGCGGATCGCCGGCCGCAAGTTCACGGTGATTGGCGTGCAGGAGCGGCAGGGGCAATCGGGCGGCACCTCGCTCGACAAGTACGCGTGGATACCGCTGCGGGCCTACGAGCGGGCGTTCGGCGCGCCCCGCACCTTGCAGATCTTCGCGAAGGCGACCGGCGATCAGCCATCGGTGGTGGGCGAGGACCGCGCGCGCGTCTCGTTCCGTGCCCGGCGCACGCTGGGGCCCGGCGTCGACGACACGTTCGACATTCTGACCCCCGACGCGGCTCGCGGCTTCGTCGCCAATCTGTCCGGCCGCATCGGCGCGGCCGCCGGCCCGATCTCGTTGATGGCGCTGCTCGCCGCCATCGTCGTGGTCACCAACACGGTGCTGGTGTCGGTGACCCAGCGGACGCGGGAGATCGGCGTGCGCCGCGCCCTCGGCGCACCCCGCCAGCAGATCATGCGCGAGGTCCTGGCGGAATCGGCGCTGGTCTCGATCATCGGTGGCGCGGCCGGGACCGCGGTGGCGGTCACGCTGGTGGCGCTGCTCGCCCGGGTGCTCGACATTCCCCTCACGGTCCACCCGTCCACGGTGGCGGCGAGCCTGGCCGCTTCCGCCGCCAGCGGGCTGGTGGCGGGGTGGTATCCTGCACGCCGGGCCGTCCGCCTCGACGTGATTGCCGCGATGAGGGCGGAGTAGCCGCGATGTCCGAGTCCACCCACACCGCCTCGGTCTCCGGCACGCTCGGCGAGGCCACCAACCTCGCGATCGAGTCCATCCGTTCGCAGCCCGCCCGTTCGGCGCTCGCCATCGTCGGCGTGGTGATCGGCATCGTGACGGTGGTGCTGGTGTCGTCCACGCTCGTGGGCCTGCGCAACAGCGTGGCGCTGTTGTTTCGCGAGCTGGGCACGGACAACATCTTCGCCTTTCATTTCAGCGGCGAACCGTACTCCGCGGGTTCCTCCCTGGACGTCAAGCGTCCGCCGCTGAAGCCCGAGTTCGCCGAGCGGATTGCCGCGCTCGGTCCGTCGATTCGCGAGGTGGGCGTCGAGCTGATCGTCCCGGCGGTGACCAGCACGCGGGCCATCACCGCCCGGGCCGGTTCCAACGAGTCGGACTCGCTGCTGATTGAAGGCATCTCGCCGAACTTCTATGACGTCGTCGGCGCGGACTTCGCCGCCGGCCGGCCGTTCACCGATTACGAGGAGCGCGCCCGCGCGCAGGTCGCGGTGCTCGGCGCCAGCGTCGCGCGAGCGTTGTTCGGCAAGGCAGTCGGCGGTGGGGCAGGCGTTCCTGCTGGGCGGCGACCGCTACTACGTGGTCGGCGAACTGGCGCCGCGCAAGGGCACGTTCTTCGGCGAGAACCGCAACGACACCGTCGTCGCGCTGCCCGTGAACACCGCGCGGCAGAAGTTCCCCGACGCCGAGAACACCGTGCTCTACATCCGCGCCGTCCCCGGACGACGAGAGGAGGCGCGGCTCGAGGCGGCGACCATCCTGCGGTTGCTGCGCAACGTGCCGCCGGGCGAGCCCGACAACTTCGCCTTGAACACGGCCGACCAGATCATCGCGCAGTTCGACAAGCTGGGCCTGCAGATCTTCCTCGCGACGATCGCGCTGGCCGCGGTCAGCCTGCTGATCGGCGGCATCGGCATCGCCAACGTGATGGTGATGAGCGTCACCGAACGCACCCGCGAGATCGGCGTGCGCCTGGCGATTGGCGCCCGCCGGAGCGAGGTGTTGCGCCAGTTCCTGCTCGAGGCCGCGATCCTGTCCGGGGCCGGCGGCCTGGCCGGTGTCGTGCTGGCCTCCGCCATCGGCCTGCTGGCCGCGCTCGTGGCCCCGACCTTTCCGGCCACGCCGCCCCTGTGGGCGGTAGCGTCGGGACTGACAACATCCGTGCTCGTTGGTATTCTGGCTGGGTACTTGCCCGCCCGGCGCGCGGCCGCGCTGGACCCGGTCGAGGCCCTCCGGTACGAATGACCGACGCCACAGGCACGCCTCACATCGTCATCATCGGCGGCGGATTCGCGGGACTGGACGCCGCTCGCGCCCTGGCCCGCGCCCCGGTCCGCGTCACGCTGATCGATCGACAGAACCATCACGTCTTCCAGCCGCTGCTCTATCAGGTGGCCACCGCCGGCCTGTCGCCCGGGGACATCGCGTCCCCGATCCGCTGGATCCTGCGTCGGCAGGAGAACCTGCGGGTGCTGCTGGCAACGGTCGAGCGGATCGATCCCGGCGGCGAAGCGGCTCTACCTCGACGGTGGAGACACCATCGCCTACGACGCGCTGATCGTCGCCGCCGGCGTGACGCACTCGTACTTCGGGCACCCCGAGTGGCAGGCGCGGGCGCCCGGACTCAAGACGCTCGACGATGCCCTGGAGATTCGCCGGCGCGTGCTGCTGGCGTTCGAGAAGGCCGAGCGCGAGCCCGAGCGTGAGCGCCAGCAGCCCCTGCTGACGTTCGTCATCGTCGGCGGCGGCCCCACGGGCGTGGAGCTGGCCGGGGCGCTCGCGGAGATCGCGCGACAGGCGCTGACGTCGGAGTTCGACAACGTCGATCCGGCCTCGGCGCGCATTCTGCTGGTCGAAGGCGGGCCCGTCCATTCTCACCACGTTTCCGGAGTCGCTGCGCGCATCCGCGAGAAAGTCGCTGGCGCGGCTCGGCGTGCAGGTCCTCGAAGGGCGCGCCGTCACCGCCATCGAGCCGGGAGCGGTGCAGGTGGGGGAGGAACGGATCGAGGCGGAGACCGTGCTGTGGGCGGCCGGCGTGCAGGCCTCCTCGCTCGGCCGCTGCTTCGGCACCGAACTCGATCGCGCGGGACGGGTCGCCGTGAACCCCGATTTGTCGGTGCCCGGCCACCCGCGAGGTGTTCATCGCCGGCGACCTGGCGTTGTTCACGCATCAGACCGGCACGCCGCTGCCCGGAGTGGCGCAGGCAGCCAAGCAGCTCGGTAAGCACGCCGCGAAGAACGCGCTGCTGCGACTACGCGGCCAGACGACGGCGACCTTCCGCTATCTCGATCCGGGCAACCTCGCCACCATCGGCCGCAACTCGGCGATTGCCGACTTCGGGTTCCTGCGGCTCTCGGGCTATGCCGGATGGCTGTTCTGGCTGTTCCTGCACATCTTCTTCCTGATCGGCTTCCGGAACCGGATCTCGGTGATGCTGCAGTGGGCGGTGTCCTACCTCACGTATCAGCGCAGCGTGCGCCTGATCACTGGCGGGAGGGAACGACAACCCGCCCGGCCAGCGTCGTCGTGAACTGATTGTCGCGACGAGCCCAGCGGCCGTTGACCAGGATGTCGGTCATGCCTTCGGCGAGCTGGTGCGGCTCCTGATACGTCGCGGCGTCGTTCACCTTCGCGAGATCGAAGATCAGGATATCGGCCAACGCTCCGGTGCGCAGCTGGCCGCGATCCTTCAGGCCGAACAGCGTGGCCGGCAGCGACGTCATCGATCGGATGGCGTCCGGCAGCGACACGGCGCCGCGCTCGACGACGTAGCGCTTCAACTTGCGCGGGAAGGCGCCGTAGGCGCGCGGGTGGGGCTTACCCAGGCCCATCGGCACCAGGTCGCCGTCCGTGCAGGTCATCGTCCACGGCTGGCGCATGATGTGCTCGATGTCGTCCTCTGACATGTTGAACGACACCAGGCTGGCATCGCCCTTCTCGAGCAGCTGCAGCGCGTATTCCTCGGGCGCGGTGTTGCTGGCCGCGGCCAGCTCCGACAGCCGCTTGCCCTCGATCGACGGATCCGGCGCGTAGCGGCTGATCATCAGCGTCTCGGCCCCGCCCCGTCGCGCGATGTTGGTCTTGACGTCCTCACGCACCTCGTTCCGCAGCTCGCCCGTGATGCGCTTCATCATCGCCTCGCGCCCGCCGACCTGCGCCGAGCGCGGCATCAGGGCGCCGACGATGCCCGTGCCGCTCGCCTCGTACGGGTACTGGTCCGCGAACACCTGCACGCCCCTCGCACGCGCCGTTTCGATGCGCTGCACGAGCGTCTTCGACAGGCCCCAGCTCGCGGGCCCCAGCGCTTTCATGTGCGAGACCACGCCGACCACGCCGCCCTGTTCCGCGACGGCGATGACTTCCTCGACCGCGGCGACGACGCCGATGCTGTAGTCCGCTTCGTCGCGGATGTGGCTGGAATAGACACCGCCGAATGGCGCGGTCGCCCTGGCCATGGCGACCACCTCCGCCGTCTTCGAGTAGCTGCCGGGGGCGTAGTAGAGGCCGCTCGACAGTCCGACCGCGCCCGCCTGCATGCCCTCGCGCGTCAGCGCCACCATCTTCGCGACTTCCGACGCGTCGGGATCGCGATCGGACATGCCCATCACCATCTGGCGGATCGACCCATGCGGCACGAACAGGCCGACGTTGAGGCCGACGCCCTGCTTCTCGTAGGTCGCGCGCTGGCCGGCGATGGTCACCGGGCCGCCGCCGTCCGGGTTCACCAGCACGGTCGTGATCCCCTGCGCCAGCACCGGCTGGCCGTGCTTGAGGTCGTCGGTCAGCAGGCCTGGCCCGGCGTGAGAGTGCACGTCGATGAAGCCCGGGGTGACGTAGCGATCGGCGGCATCCACCATCGTTGCCGCCTTCGCCTCGCGGAGCGCTCCCATGGCGACGATGCGATCGCCCCGAATGCCGATGTCGGCGCGATACCAGGGATTGCCGGTGCCGTCGAGGATGCGGCCGTTGCGGATGAGGATGTCGAACGTGGTGGCTGGCGCCTGCAGCGCCTGCGCCGACTGCCACGCCGTCAGGGCGAGCACGGTCGCCGCAATCCATCGAGAGGTCGGTGTCATTACTGCATCCCCATGGTGGCCGCGAGCAGGGCCACATACTTGGCCGTGCGCATCATCTGAGGAATGTCGGCCCACTCGTCTGGGAAGCCGCGCTGCCCGCCGCGCTCACCGCCGATGCCAATGGCCGGGGTGCCCTGGCCGAGTGGCACGTTGAGATTCGCGGAGCCCGCGTTGCCCAGCTGGCCGTCGTAGCCCAGATGCCGCGAGATCGACTCCGCGGTGGTCACCAGGGCCGACTCGCGAAAGCCGGGGAGCTGGCCACCCGGCGTGGTCTGAAAGGGTTCCATGACGAACTGGATCGTGGTCTCGCGGGTGACCTCGGCAAGAACGCGGCGGACCTCGGCCTCGACCTCGTCGACCCGGGTGCCGACGAGCGAGCGGACATCGAGCGAGAACCAGCCCGACGCCGGCTTGTGGTTGTAGACGGCGCCGCTTTGCAGCATCGCGACGTTCACGACCACCCGGTCGGTCTTGTGACGCTCGGGGTGGGGAAGCTGGAGTATGCGATCCACGGCACGTCCGATGCCCTGATTCACGTTGGGTAGGCCGCCGTTCAGCGAGTGTCCGGGCGGCCCGGTCGCGACCACCTTCCACCAGTGAATGGTGATGGCGCCGTAGGTGATGCTGTGACCGTCGCCGAGCACGTCGACGAAGGCCAGGGCACGGTCCTTCCACTGCTGCGTAGAGCGCCTGCATGCCCTTCAAGCCGGTCTCCTCCTGCGCGACTGCGGCAAAGACGATGTCGTGTTCGGGTTGCAGGCCCTGCTGCACCATCGCGTCCGCCGCGGCGATCAGCGCCGCCGTGGTGGTGGAGGTGTTCGTGCCCGGACCGACCACGCGATCGCCAGCAATCGCCGGCTTGGCCTTCGCGGCTCTCTGGTGCTCCGCGACCGTTGCCAGGTCGTCCAGCGTCGAGACGAAGATCAGCGCCTTGCCCGAGCGGCCGCGAATGCGTCCGACGACGTTGGGCGCGGCGTCGGTGGTGACGTCGGCCAGGCCGATGCGGCGCATCTCCGCGGCCACCGCGGCGGCTCGCGCCTGCTCCTGTCCAGAGGGCGAAACGATGCCGCCGATGTCGGCGAGCCAACGGGCGGTCTGATCCCGTCGCGCGTCGATGGTCTTCAATGTGCTCACGACGGCAGGGTCGGCGAGCGCGGCCGTCAGGGTGCGCTGCGCCAGCGCCATCCCGGGCGTCAGGACCAGGCAGGCGAAGAGGAGAGCGGTGCGGCTGAACACGGCGCCATCTTATCGCGAGCGCCTCAGCGTGCCGCTAGGCGAGGTCCTTGCGCATCGTCAGCATGTCCACGGCATAGCCCTCACGTTCGTACAGCGCACGCGCTCGGGTGTTGGCAGGGAAGACGTGCAGTGTCAGGTGACCGTAGCCGAGCGAGGTCGCCCACTCGTCGGCCCAGGTCATCAGCGCGCGGCCGACGCCCCGGCCTTCGGCGATCTTGGCCACGGCGATCACCGAGATGTGGCCGTGCCGGCGCTCGGTGAAGAAGTCGATCTTGGTGAGGACGTGCAGGCAGCCGACGCGCTCGCCGTCGAGGCAGGCCACCATCAGGGCGCTGGCCGGTGGCGGCTGCTCGATGGCGCCGAGCATGTCGCGCCGGTCGCCCTCGGCAATCTGCGCGGCCGTCCGCCAGGCTGGCGGGGCATCGAATTCGGCCAGGCGCGTGGCCATGGCGGAGAGGAAGGCGCGATCGTCAGGCGTGGCTGGGCGAATGGTCAGGGGCATGTCCGGCGGCGGCCTTCCTGGCGTAGTGCGTCTCGACGTAGTCGTCGACCAGCGTCTGGAACGCGGCGGCGAGCTCGTCATAGGTGCCGCGCAGCGTGGCGGCATGCTGGCCGTCGATGAACACCGGGCAGTTCGGGGCTTCGCCAGTCCCGGGCAGCGAGATGCCGATGTTGGCGGCCTTCGATTCCCCCGGCCCGTTCACCACGCAGCCCATCACCGCGAGGGTGAGGTTCTCCACGCCCTCGTAGCGCTGCTTCCATTGCGGCATCTGCTCGCGGATATAGCCCTGCACCGCTTCGGCCAGTTCCTGGAACGTGGCGCTGGTGGTGCGGCCGCAGCCCGGGCACGCGGTGACGCTCGGTGCGAAGGTACGGATGCCCAGCGACTGCAGCAACTCACACGCCGCGTAGACCTCTTCACGGCGATCACCGCCGGGCCGCGGCGTGAGCGAGACGCGAATGGTGTCGCCGATGCCCTCGTTCAGCAGCACGCCCATGGCGGACGCCGACCAGACCAGGCCCTTGGTGCCCATGCCGGCTTCGGTGAGACCCAAGTGCAGCGGCTGCCGGGTCTGCTTGGCCAGGGCGCGGTAGACGTCGATCAGGTGGCGCGGTCGTGACACCTTGCACGAGATGATGATCTGGTTCTCGGTGAGGCCGGTCTCGATGGCGAGCTCGGTCGACTGCAGCGCCGACAGCACCATGCACTCGTTGATGATGTCGTCCGACTCGCGGCCGAGGCCGAGATCGGTGTTCTCCTGCATCTTCGCCATCACCAGTTCCTGGTTGAGCGAGCCGCCGTTGACGCCGATGCGCACCGGCTTGCCGTGGTCGATGGCGACCTGGCAGATGGTGGAGAACTGCTCGTCGCGGCGCTTGCCGGTGCCGACGTTACCGGGGTTGATGCGGTACTTGTCCAACGCCGCGGCGCAGGCGGGGTCGCGGGTGAGCAGCAGGTGCCCGTTGTAGTGGAAGTCGCCGATCAGCGGCGCGGTGCAGCCGGCGTCCAGCATCCGTTGCTTGATCTCGGGAACGGCGGCCGCGGCCTCGGGCAGGTTGACGGTGACGCGCACCATCTCGGACCCGGCTTCCCACAGCTCGATGCACTGCCGGGCCGTGCCGGCGGCATCGGCCGTGTCGGTCATCGTCATCGACTGCACGATCACGGGGGCGCCGCCGCCCACCGTGAGGTGGCCGACGCGCACGGGGACGGTGCGGTGGCGGGTCGAGAGCTGAATCATCTGTCTATATTGTAGCGGTCCTCCGCGCCGCAGACAGGGACGGCGCTTCGGACCGTAGGCGGGAAGGCGGCCCTACGGGCCAGGGAAGGCGGCCCTTCGGGCCGAGGGAAGGCGGCCCTTCGGGCCGTAGGTAGAATACGGGGCGGCGCTTCGCGCCGTAGGGAAAACAACCCTACGCGGCGAAGACGCGCCTCCCGCGCGAAAGCGCGGCCCTCTCCGGCCCTATTCCGTCCATCCCTCTTCGAGCAGCGTCCGCTTGACGTCCTCGGCGCGGAACAGCGCCAGGTCCAGCGTGTCGTAGTTCTCGACCCGGTCCAGCTGATGATCGACGAAGAAGGCGAGCGTGAACGGCGGCCCGCCGGGCAGCACGCTGGCATGGGCGTGCTCGCGCTTCGGGCTGCGCAGGCGCCAGAGGACCGCGCCGTCCGGCGTCATCGGCCCACTCCAGCCGCATCCAGCAGCGCGCGGCAGGCCGCCACGGTGCGACGGCTGTCCGCCAGCGAGACCGTGGGCGGTGCGCCGTCCAGCACCGCGGCCACGAAGTGCTTCCACCTGCCGCGCGAACAGCAGATCCGACCCGTGCACGTCGATCGTCCGCCGCTCGCCCAGGCGTTCCAGCAGCAGCGCCTCGGTCGGCCCGGGCTTGAACGGGTTGGGCACGACGAGCGATCCTTCGGACCCGATCACCTCGAGCCAGGTGCGATACGCGGCGCGGAAGCCCGCGTAGACGCTCGCGGTGATGCCGGCGGGAAAGCGCAGCACGCCGGTCAGTTCTTCGTCGACACCGCCGGCGGTGAGGCGCGCCACTCCGGCCGCCGCCTCATGATCGCGGCTGGTCAGCAGGCAGGCGTAGCTCACCGGGTAGCAGCCCACGTCCCACAACGCGCCGCCACCGAGGGCCCGCACCAGGCGCACGTCGTCGGCGCGGCCCTGCGCGTAGGTGAACCCCGAGACGATGGTGCGGACCGCACCGACGGCGCCACTCGCGCACGAGATCGGCGACCACGGTGGTGAGCGGCTCGTGCCGGTACATGAAGCCCTCTTCGACGACGACGCCCGCACGCGCGGCGGCATCGGCGATGCGATCCACGTCGGCGGCGGAGGTGGCGATGGGCTTCTCGCACAGCACGTGCTTGCCCGCGGCAATGGCGTGAAGTGTCCACTCCGCGTGCAGGCTGTTGGGCAGCGGGATGTACACGGCATCGACGTCGTCGCGGCGAAGCAGCGCCTGGTAGCTGTCGACGGCCGCGGGGATGTCCCACTCGCGCGCGTGCGCCGCGGCGCGGTCCGGCGTCACGGCTGGCGACCGCGACGATGCGTGGAGCGCGCGGACGCGCGCATCGCGGGAATCAGGCGACGATTGATGCGGGCCGTGCCGAGCAGGCCCCAGCGGACGAGCGACATGACGCCGGCGGGTTCCGGGCTAGCTCCCGGCGCGTATGTCGCGCAATCATGCGGCGGTTGAACTCCTCGGACTGTCCGCGCGGCACCGACAGCGTGGTCCACGCCGCGCCCTTCAGGTGCTTGCCGAGCATGAGGATCTGATAGGCGTGGCCCGCGTAGTGCGCGACCTGGCGGCTGATTGCCTTGTACACGGAATGGGGTTCCGCGCGAATGATCACCGTGCGTTGCAGGTCGTCGTCGGTGAGCGGACCCAGTGCCTCGAACAGCCGCTGCCAGCCGTCTTCCCACTCCGCCAGCAACTCCGCCCGCGATTGCGGCACATCGTCGAACTCCCGGTCGCGCTGACGGTCCGGCTTCTCGCCGTCCGCGGTGAGGAAGTCGGTCCACCGCGATCGCATGTTGCCCGCCATGTGCCGCATGATGACGGCCACCGAGTTCGACTCGTCATCCAGCTTCACGTGCAGGTCGTCGTCCGACAGCTGCTCGATGGCCTTGTCGGCCAGTTTCTTGATCTTCTGGAACTCGTCTCGAACCGCGTCGAGGATGGGCGAACTCATCGGGCATGCTCCAGCGCGAGCAGCAGCGCGGACAACACCGCCAGCCCCCACGCACCGAGGGTCACGTCGCGGCTGCGGCCCACGACCTGGTGCAGCAGCGCGTGCAGGACGAATCCCCAGAGAATACCCTGAGTGATCGAGAACGTGAGAGGGATCAGCACCAGCGTCGCAAACGCCGGGACCGCCACCTCCAGCCGATCGAAGGCAATGCCCTTCACCGTGCCGAACATCGCGACACCCACCAGAATCAGCACGGGGGCCGTGGCGTAGTTGGGCACGGCCGCGGCCATCGGGCCGATGAAGAAGCAGGGGATGAAGCAGAGCGCGGTGACCACCGCGGTGGCGCCGGTGCGCCCGCCCATCCGGATGCCGGCGATGCTCTCCACATACGCGGTCCCCGATGAACTGCCGAACAAGCCGGCGCCGAGCGTGGCCCATGCATCGACGATCAGCCCCTCACGCAGGCGGATTGGTTGCCCATGCTCGTCGGTCAGATCCGCCGCGTGTGCGACGCCGATGAAGGTGGAGAGCGAATCGAACAGGTCGGTCATCAGCACCGTGACGATGGCCGGCGCCAGCGACCAGCGGAGCGCGCCGATGACGTCCAGCTTCAGGAACACCGACGAGAAATCAGGAGCGCTGAGCCACTGCGCCGGCAGCTCCACCCAGCCGCCCACCCACGCCGCGGCGGTGACCACGGCCATGCCGGACAGATAGGCGAGCGGATTGCCCGAGCGACTGAGGCGCACGCTGATGCCGAGTCCCATCAGGCACAGCAGGGTGCGATGGTCCATCGGCCCGATGCCGACGATGGTGGCCGGGTTCGCGGCGACGAAGCCGGCGTTCTGCAGACCGATGAACGTGAGCAGCAGGCCGATGCCCGCGGCCGACGCGATGCGCAGCGACGGCGGAATGGCCAGCGCGATGCGCTCGCGCAGCGGCGTCAGCGACGCGACCAGGAAGAGCACGCCGGCCCAGAACACGATGCCGAGCGCCACTGGCCACGGCACGCCCTGTCCGATGACCAGCGTGTAGGCGAAGAAGGCGTTCAGCCCCATGCCCGGCGCCACGCCAAAGGGCAGCCGCGCATACAGCCCCATCAGCAGCGTCATCGTCACGCACACCAGCACGGTGGCGGTGAGCACGCCGGAGAATGGCATGCCGGTGCCGGGCGCCGACAGGATCGCCGGGTTGACCACCACGATGTAGGCCATCGTGAAGAAGGTCGTGACGCCGGCGAGAATTTCGCGGGAGGAGATCAGAACGAGCGATCGAACAGGCTATGAATGGCCGCGCGCCCGTTGTCTTCGAGGAAGCGGGTGCCGGTGCCGGTGATGTGCACGTGCTGGATGACGGGGAGGTCGGCGCCGCCGCGCGGTCGCCAGTCGTTGTCGTCCCATTCGAACCAGCTGTCCTGCCGCTGGTCGAAGACGAACAGCGGCTTGTTGCACAACTTCGCGAACTCGGCGCCCCAGCCGGTGCCGCCGCGCACGGTCTTGTCCGGCTCGATCGAGCCGACGACGTAGACTTCCTGGCCGTTGTTGACCTGGTACCAGATGCTCTGGAGGATCTTGCGGAAGGTAGGGGTGTCGGGGTAGCGCCGGTTCATCAGCCGCGCCACGTAGGCGAGGCTGACCTCGCCGACATGGAGCTCTTCGTGATTGAGGACGCGCAGGCCGCGTGTGCGGACCGGTTTGTGGCCCGCGAAGGAGAAGGTGACTTCCTCGATGCCGAGGCGCTCGGCCGCCGCTCCGAATTCGGCTTCGGCGCCCTGGGCCCCGCCGCTGAACAGGATCGCGTCCTCGCGTGTCACCGTCGCCATGTCAGATCTCCTCGTCGCCGCCGCCGTCACCCTCGTCGGGCTTGATGTCTTCCGGCTTCATGAAGTCGGGGATTCCATCCTCGCCTTCTTCTTCCTTCTGCACATCATCGAGGTCGTACATCCGGCCGGTGAACTTGGTGGGAATCGGCCCGCGCGGGCGATTCTCGTCCTTCTTGAACCCGGGCTTCGCGCCCTTCTTGCCCTTGGGGGGCGCCGGGGGACCGAAGTCGCGGCCGCGGGGCGCGCCTGGCGCGCCACCCTCGCCGGGCCGAGGCCCGCCGAAGCCGCCACCCGGGCGCGGGCCGCTGAATCCGCCGCCACCACTGAACCCGCCACCGCCAGGCCGCGGGGGACCGCCGAAGCCGCTGGGGGGACCCGGTCGCGGCGCACCGTATCCGCCAGGCCGCGGACCCATTGACGGGCCGCGATCCTCTCGGGCGCGCGCCTCGCTCACCGCGAGCGGACGGCCCATGAACAACTGCCCGTCGAAGCGCTTGATGGCTTCCTCGGCTGGGGCCCGTTCGGCGTATTCCACGAACGCGAAGCCGCGTGCGCGGCCGGTTTCACGGTCGAGGGGGCGGACAATCTGAGTCGGCTCACCCACCTGCGCAAAGTGTGTGCGGAGGTCGTCTTCGGTGGCCTGATACGGCAAGTTGCCGACGAACAATCGGACTGATGGCACGGGGTGATTTGACCTGTAAGGCTTAGCTCGTAACGGAAGGCTATGGGGCAGCGAAGATCAAGCTGGCTCGGGCCAAGAGCTTAACAAAACGCGAGCAAGGCTTCAAGATAGGTCGTCAAGCGCCTGGCGAATGGCCGCAAGGCGCCCCTGCAGCATATCGCGATGCGGAGCCCGGCACGCGGCAATCAGCTCGGCCTGGGTCTGGGCCAGGGCCAGTTCCAGCGAGCGGCGCTGCTGGAGCCGATCCCGTTCCACGGCCGTCAGCTCGGGGCCCCGGACCCTGGCGCCGGCCGCGTCTTCCTGCTGCGATTCAATCGACTTGGACTCCCAGCCCCGCGCCATCGTCTTCCATGGTACACGGTCGTCCCACAGACGGACAGTCCCGTCCCCGTCCGTCGGCCGTGCTGGCGACGTAACTCGCTGTCAGTCAGACAGTTGACCCTATTGAGCGTGGCTGGCAGGAAATGTGCTCTATCGCCCGCGTCATGGACCGTCTCCTTCAAGATCTCAGACACGCTGCCCGCATGCTGGCCCGCACGCCGGTGTTCACCCTGGTCATCATTTTCACGCTGGCCGTTGGCGTCGGAGCGAACACGGCGATGTTCTCCGTGGTCAATGCCGTGCTGCTGCAGGGCCTCCCGTTTCGCGACGCGGACCGGATCGTGGACATCAACGAAGTCGAAGTACGCGATCGCGAGCGCGGCGCGATTGCCCCGGCCAACTTCCTGGACTGGCGGGCGCAGGCGAAGTCGTTCGACACGATGAGCGTGTACGCCATCAGGAACATGAATGTCGCCACGACCGGAGGCGAACCCGAACGGCTGGTCGGGGCCTTCACCTCCACGACTTTTTTCGATGTCCTTGGTGTGCCCCCTGTTCTCGGGCGCACGTTCCTGCCTTCGGAGGCCGAACCCGGGCAGGCCAGCTCCGCCGTCCTCAGCTATGGCCTGTGGCAGCGACGCTTTGCCGGCGCGGCAGACGCGGTCGGCCAGACGATGCGCATCAATGGCGACACGTACACGATCGTGGGCGTGATGCCGGCGACGGTGAGCTTCCCGGCACGGGCGGAGCTGTGGCTGCCCTCTGTCTATGATCTGCCACCAGGCGGCGGTCCCGATCCCCGGCAGAACCGCGGCGGACACTATCTTCGCGGCATCGCGCGGCTGAAGGCCGGCGTCTCGCTGGCGTCCGCCAACGCCGAGTTCGACACCATCGGCCAGCAGCTGGCGCGGGCCTATCCCGACACCAATTCGAACTTCACGCCGCTGGCGCGGCCGCTGCAGGACGTGCTGGTGCGATCCGCCCGCACGCCGCTGATGGTGCTGCTGGGCGCGGTGCTCTGCGTGCTCCTGATCGTGGTGGCGAACGTGGCCAACCTGCTGATGGCGCGGGCCACGGTGCGCGCGCGCGAGCTGGCGATCCGCGCGGCGCTCGGGGCCGGCCGTGGCGTGCTGGTCCGCCAGCTGCTCACCGAAAGCGTGCTGCTGGCGGCGATTGGCGGCGGGCTCGGCGTGTTGCTCGCGTTCTGGGGCGTGGATCTCATCCTCGCGCTCGAGCCTGGCGACATCCCCCGCGTTGCCCCCATCGTCGTGAACGGCCAGGCGCTGACGTTCGCCGTGGTCCTCTCGATCGTCACGGGCCTGTTGTTCGGGGTCGTGCCGGCGTGGCAGGCATCGAGGCCCGACCTGCAGAACACGCTGAAGGACGCGACCCGCGGCACCACGGGAGACGGCCATCGGCATCTGGCGCGCATGGGCCTGGTGCTGGTCGAGGTGTCGCTCTCGCTGATGCTGCTGGTCGGCGCCGGACTGCTGTTCCGCAGCCTGATGAACCTGCTCGACGTACCGCTGGGCTTCTCGTCCGCGCGCATCACGACCACGCAGGTGGCGCCGACAGGGGAGGGGTATCGCGCACCGGGGCAAACGATTGCCTACTGGAACCAGGTCCTGGATCGATTGCAGGCCATCCCCGGTGTGGAGAAGGTGGCGCTCACCAACGCCGTGCCGATGGGCGGCTCGATCAGCATCCTCACCTATAACGTCGCCGGCAAGCCCGAGTTGCCGCCGAACCAGTCGCCGCTGTCGCACTTCGCCAGCGTGTCGCCGGGATTCTTCGCGACCCTGGGTATCCCGGTCGTGCGCGGGCGCGAGTTCGAGCGCGGCGACGCCGTCGAGAATCCGCGCGTGGTCGTCATCAACGAGGCGATGGCGCGTCGCGAGTTCGAAGGACAGGACGCCATCGGTCAGCGCATTTCCTTTGGACCCGGTCCCGACGATCAGCCGGAGTGGCTGGAAGTGGTGGGCGTGGTCGGCAACATCCGGCAGTACGGAGTCGAGCAGGAGCCGGTGCCCACCACCTACGTCGTGCACACCAGCTCTCCGGCGCAACCGCTGACGATACTCGTGCGCTCGGCCGGGGAGCCCTCCAGTGTCGCGGGCGCGATCCGCGCCGCTTTGCAGAGCGTCGACGCGGCGCTGCCGATCACCCGCATGCGCCCGCTGGACGAGGTCATTGGCGCCTCGCTCACGCAGCGGCGCTTCAACGTCACGCTGCTGGCGGTCTTCGCGGGCATCGCCCTGGTCCTCGCCATCGCCGGCATCTACGGCACGGTGTCATACGCCGTCGCGCAGCGGACGCAGGAACTGGGCATCCGCGTCGCGCTCGGCGCCACACGGGGCGATGTGCTGCGCCTGGTGTTGTGGGATGGCCTCAAGCCCGTCGCCCTCGGCCTGCTCGTCGGCATCGCCGGCTCGTACCTGCTGCGGAGCTCGCTCGACCGGCTCGTCTACGGTGTGAGCACCTCCGACCCCACGACCTTCCTCGCCTTGCCGGTATTGCTGGCCGCCGTTGCGGTGGTCGCCAGCCTGATTCCCGCTCTGCGAGCGGCCAGGGTGGATCCGATGACGGCATTACGAGTGGATTGAATCTGGTGATGTGGTGATGTGGTGATGTAAGAATCTTCAGCTCACCAGATTCATCTATACTTTCTCACTGCCGAGCGTCGGTCGATCTGAACAATGTCCCGTTGTCCATCCTTCCTCCTGACCTTCGCGGAGCGCGTCAGCGAAGGATGATCCAGCCGGCGCCTCCTCCACCAGCCATCGTCACGACGTGCCGGGTCCCCGACGACCAGGCGCGCGGTGAGTGGTCGCTCGCGCGCGACGGGTCTCCCGAGTCACCGCGACGGGTGCTGCTGTTCCGCCGCGCGGGGCCGGCGTCGCCAGCCGTGCGATTGCCGCTGCCATCGGCAGCGGCATCGGTCACCGCCAGATCGCGCCGTCGACACCACGACCACCGAAGGCCCCATCACCGTCAGCTGCACGTTCGCGGCGCCGCCGGGGCCGCCTCGCCAGGACCAGTGGATGGCCGGCGTGGGGGCAGCGTGGAGCATCGACCTGCTGCAATCAGCAGGTGGGCGGCAGTACGTGCCGGTCAGCGTGTCGTGGGGCCGCGACGTGATGCGCGACGCGGGACCGGGACTGCTTCGCGGGCGGCTGATGTGGGCATTCGAGCTGATGCCGGTGTACTGGCAGCGCGAGCCGACGGCCACGATCGGGATGGGCTTCTCGCCGCTCGTGTGGCGCTGGCGGTTCGTGCCCCACGCGCGCGCGGCGCCGTTCGCGGAGCTGGCCGTTGGCGGCCTGTTCACCAAGGATCCCGTCCCCGAGGGCACCGAGGCCGCCAACTTCATCGCACATGGCGGCTTCGGCGTGCGGTGGCGGCCGGCGGCGCGGCTCGCGCTGGTCACGGCCTATCGCTTTCAGCACATCTCCAACGGCAATCAGCTCACCAGCAATCCCGGCGTCAACGCGCACGTCGTCTGGGTGGGTGTGGCGTTCGGCGGCCGCCGGCCCGGCTGATGCCGATCCTGCCCGCGCGTTCTGTTACTCTGTCCTCGTCCATGCAGCTCACTCTGCCGCTCTCGACTGACGAGCCGCCGACGCGACTCGTGCGTCATCGATGGGCACGCCGCTACATCCTGCGTGTGCTCGACGACGGCTCGCTGAAGGTGACGTTGCCGCGCTGGGGGTCGAAGCGCGCGGCGATGCAGTTCGTCGAAACCAACCGCGCCTGGATCGACGAGCAGCGCTCGCGTCGTCAGCAGCGGCCCCGCATGGCGGCCGCCGAGCACGAGGCGCTGCGCCGGCGCGCCGCCGCGGACCTGCCGCCGCAGCTGCTGGCCCTGGCGGCGCAGCACGGGATTGCGGTGGAGCGCGTCTCGGTGCGGAACCAGCGCGCGCGCTGGGGGTCGTGCTCGTCGCGCGGCGGCATCACCCTCAACTGGCGGCTGGCGCTGGTGCCCGACTTCGTCCGCGAGTACGTCATGCTGCACGAGCTGATGCATCGCCGCGAAATGAATCACTCGCCGCGCTTCTGGCGCCTGGTGGCCGCCGTCTGCCCGCGCCTGATCGAGGCGCGCCGCTGGCTGCGGGGCGAAGGACAGCAGCTGTTCCAGGAGACGCGATGACCGGACGAAGAACGAGCGTGTGGCTGCTGGCGGCCGCCGCGCTGTTGCTGGCGCCCGCCGCGGCCCGTGCGCAGATGACGATGGGCGCGTTCAGCGCCCAGGCGACCGCGCACCTCGGCGCCGCGCTCGGCAACGGCGATGCCGGCAACGCCTTGTCGGTGGGTGGGTCCGTGGCCGTCCTCGAGCAGTCCGGCTGGGGCGCTGAGTTTGACTTCGGCTACGCCGATTCCGGGAACGACCCCGGCGACGGCCTCGACGCGCAGAGCTACATGGTGAACGTGATCGGCGCCTGGCCGAAGGGCAGGCTGCGGCCGTTCGGCGTGGCCGGGGCCGGGGCGATTCGCGCTCGCACCTGCGTCGCCGGGTGCACGGCGTCCCAGACCTGGACCGACTTTGGCTTCACCGGAGGCGGTGGCCTCCAGTACCTGTTCAACGACGTCTTCGGCGTCCGCGGCGAGGCCCGCTACTTCACCGCGCTTGGCGATCATCCCGACCCCTTGCGCCAGAGCCTCAGCTACTGGCGCATCGCCGTCGGCGTGTCCTACCTGTGGTCCATCGCGCCCTGAGACTATCGGTGGCGGTGGTGGTGCTTGCCGTGGCGGTCACCTGCGGCTCGCCGATCTCCGCGCAGTCCGCTCCGGCCTTCGACACCCTCTCCGAGACCCAGAAGAGGTTGCTCGCCGGACTGGCGGGGCCGTCACCATCGGGCACCACCCCGTCGACCGGCGCGCGCGCGCTCTTCGACGATGCGGACGCGTCGTTTCGTGACGCGTTCGCGACGATCACCGCGGCTCTCGCCGCGGTGTCACTGTCCGATCACGAGAACGGCGAGATTCTGGGCGTGGCGCTGGACCTGATCGACGGCCTCGAGCCGTTCGCGCGGCAGCCTGCGGCTGGAACCGCTGTCGGACGGGCGCAGCTGTGCGTAGTGCTCGCACCCGGCGCTCGCGATCGTCTGCGGCGCTCGTCGGAGTTCGTGATCGACAGCGGCGGCGCCACCCCGATCTATCCCACCGCCTACCTGCAGAAGACCAGCCCGTCGCTGCAGCTTGCGCTGGACGCCACCGGCACCCTGGCGCTGATCTCCATCCCTCGCTGAACGCGCGGCGGGCACCCGCTCGCCAGGGCGTGCCCACTCCGCCGCAACTGGCTCGGGTGAAGGCCTCCGCGGCACGGTCGGGCCGGGTGGATCTCAGCCGCTGGAGCGCAGCGTGGCTCTCGGTGTGTGCAGGCAGGGCTGAGTCGGTTCGATGCGCCAGCGTATTACACTGGCGTGGCGTTGCCCGGTGACGGGCGCGCTCTGACGCGATGAGAGACGAACTCAAGGTTCTCCTCGTGTTCCTGTCGCTCGCTCCTGGTTATTCGCAATACCTGGCGAGAGTGGCGCAGCTCTATACGGCCAACGCCTGGGCCGTCCCCATCTACCTCGCGATCCTTGCCGTGCTCGTGCTCGCCCTGCTGTCCGCCGCATTCATTCGCGTCGGTGTTCTGCGCTGGCTGTACGCACTCATATTCGCCGGCGCCGCCACGTTCTGGGACGCCAATCTTCGCGTCACCGGCCAGTTCCAGACCTACGACGCCTTCGTCTCCGTGGTCGACGCGTTCAGCTTCGTCCACGAAGCGGTGGGTCACTACTGGCTGAGCATCGCCGTGGCGGCGGTGCCCTCGTTGCTGTTACTGCTGGGCATCGGGCTGCGGCCTCGCACCAGGCATCCGGGTGTTCGTCCCGAATGGCATATCGACGACGGAGCATCCGCTTCCGGGGTGGGCCGGCTCGCGGCGTTGCCGATCCTGCTTGCCGCCGTGCCCATGCTGGCCCTGATGCTGCTCACCGCCGTGATGTACGCGCGAGGTGGCGACGGCGGTCGCGGCCTGCCGGGCCCGTTCGTCACGCTCGCCTATCTGAACCTGTTCACCTACGAGGGACTCACGCAGTCGGTCGGGCCGAGGGAGAGCGTGAGGTTGCCGCGACCTGGGTCGACGCTCGCGCACGATCTCGTGCTCATCGTCGACGAGAGCATCTCGGGCAACTACCTCGACCTCAACACGCCTCTCGGCGTGCCGACGCCGCTCGCGCACCCGCCCGGCCAGGTTCGCGTCCACAACTTCGGCTATGCCGCGTCGATCACCAATTGCAGCGCCGGCGTGAACTACACGCTGCGCTACGGCGGCACACGGGAAGCCTATGCCCGTATCAACGCCCGGATGCCGTCGATCTGGCAGTACGCCAGGGCCGCGGGGCTGCAGACCGTGTTCCTGGATGCGCAGCGGACCGGCGGCATGCTGATCAACCGGATGACCGAACGCGAGCTGTTGGACATCGACCAGTGGATCCAGCTTGACGGGGTGCCGATCCGCGAGCGCGACATCGAAGCCGGCCGGCGGCTGGCGGCGTTGTTCGCCGACGACACGCCGCAGTTCATCTACGTGAACAAGATGGGCGCGCACTTCCCCGTGCACGACAAGGCTCCCGACGAGTTCGTGCGCTATCGTCCCACGCTGCCGCGCGGACGCTACACGGAGGTGGCCGACAGCGACTCACGCGTCGGGCTCGGCGGCACTCCGGCCGACTGGGTGCGGTATCGCAACTCGTATCGCAACACGCTGCTGTGGTCGGTGGGGGAATTCTTCACCCGCCTGTTCCAGTCGGCTCGCCTCGACAACGCACTGATTCTGTACACGTCGGATCACGGCCAGGACCTGCACGAGCGCGGCAACCCCGGGCTCAACACGCACTGCGGCCAGGACCCGGTGATGGAGGAGGGCCTGGTTCCGCTGGTGGTGCTCCACGGCGCCGGCCTGCCGACCATCGACTGGCGCGCGCACAGCGCGGCGAACCGGAACCGGGTGAGCCACTTCAACATCTTTCCGACCCTCCTCCAGTTGATGGGATATGAGCCGGATGCGGTGCAGGCGATCTACGGCCGGCCGCTGACCGTGCCGACCAACGATCCGTTGACCTTCAACATCCGATTCAACGCCCGCCTGGGAGCGCCGCCGAAGTGGCGGCCGATCGACCTCGAACGGATCGTGATGCCGCCGGCGTCGTTGGATGGAGGAGGCGCGCCAGCCGCCGTGCCGACGCGTCAGCGTCTGGATGGCGCCCAGTCGGGGCGGCCGGTCGCTCGTTGTGTACGGCCCTGAAACCGCGTGCGTCCTGTCCGGCACTGGAGGAGAATCCGATCCAGGAGGTGTGCCATGGCACGCCCGACACCGTGCGCTCTCGCTCTCGCCCTTGCCGCCGCATTCAGCCTGGCGCCAGGCCTGTCCGGCGCGCAGTCCCTTGGGTTGTTCTCCTGGCAGCTTGCCCCCTTTTGCAACGTCGTCACCGTGGAGGTGACGCAAACCGGCGGCGTCTATCGCCTGACGGGGGCGGACGACCAATGCGGTACCGGCATGCTGGCCACCGCGGTCGGTCTCGGGTATCCAAACCGTGACGGCACGATTGGCCTCGGCCTGCTGATCGTCACGTCGCCTGGTGGCGTGCCGGTCCATCTCAGCGCCTCGCTGCGGCGGAGCGACTTGGCCGGCGGCTGGAGAGACAGCGCCGGCAACTCCGGAGAAATGCTCCCGCCGCACGCGCGCCGCAGCGGCGGGCGGGCGAGGCCCGAGCCGGTGTTTGGCGCGGTGCTGGTTCAGCCCGAGGGCGGGCCCGATCGCGGCTTCAACGTGGTCGTGAACAGCGACACCGGCGACGTCGGTGGAGACGCCGCGGCCCTGTTCGGGCAGTTCGGCCAGGGCAGCGGTCTTGAGCGGCCGGGCAACGCCGCGATCCGCGGCGACAGCGCGGCAGACACCGGCGCGATGGGCACCTCGCGATCCGGCGGCGGCGTGCGAGGTCTGACGGACAGTGGCGTGGGCGTCGAGGGGCACGCGGAGGGGGGCGTCGGTGTGCGCGCGTCGCACGCGCGCGGCGGCACGGCGCTGGAGATCGCGAACGGCGCGCTACGCGTAACGGGCTCGCTGCGCCCCGCTTTCGTGCACACCAGCGACGGCGGCAACACGGGCGGCGACAGCAGCTGCATCGATCACCCGCTGACCAACGGCCAACCCGAGGCGATCGTGCTGGTCACGCACCGCTGGGGCGGATCGGGCGTCAACCTCCCGACCGTTGGCGTGTATTACGAAGGCGGGTCGCGCCGTTGGTGCGTGTTCACGGAGAGCGGCGCTGGCATGCCGCTCGGCGTTCCGTTCAACGTGCTGGTGATCACGCAGTAAGGCGGACCTCGCCAGCCCCGCGCACGGCTGGCGGATTCCTCCCGGGGTTTCCGATTGTCCTTCTGAGGAGACCCCAATGTTCATTCGTGTGCTCACCGTCGCCACCGCCGTCTGGGTGCTGTTCGCCGCGCCGGCATCGGCGCAAACGCAGATTTCGTTGTCGACGACCGTGGTGCGGCCGGGGGAGGCGGTGACGGTGACCGTCAATGGCGACCCCGGCGAGTACTACGCCGTGATCGGCAGCAGTGTGAATGGCGGCTTCAGTTACGCCGGCGTCGCGCTCGGTGTCGGCCCCGACGTGGTGATTCTCGCGCAAGGCATGCTCGGCGGCAGTGGTGCGGCGTCGATCCGCGTGGTGCCGCCGTTCAACGGCACCGTTCTCGACCGCTACTACCTGCAGGCGGTGACGTCGCCGGGACCCACCTTCGCGCCGCTCGAACCATCGCCGGGGCGCGCCGTGCGCAACGGCGATCTGGTTACCGGCCTGGTCGGCGCCGAAGGGCCGCCAGGCCCATCTGGTCCCGCGGGCCCGGCGGGGGCGCCAGGTGGAATGGGAGCTCAGGGGCCGACAGGACCGATTGGGCCCCCGGGACCCGCGGGGGCCACGAACGTTCGCGTCCGAACCCGGTCAGCCTTGATCAACCCGAATCTGCCGGGTGGCGTGCTGGTGCCGTGCGTCGCGGGTGAACGGGCAACCGGCGGCGGTGGCGGCGTGAGCGGGGTCGCGGGCTTGAATATCACGCAGAGCGTGCCGTACCCGGAACTGTCAGAAGGAGAAACGCCGACCGGTTGGTACGTGAGCTATCAGAACACGACGGCTCAGGCCTATTACATCCAGGGGTTCGCCATCTGCGTGGCGCCGTAGCTGCGAGAAGCAGAGATCGACTCGTGGTTCAGAACTCGAGCCGCACCCCGCCATTGAAGACGCGTCCGTCGAGCGGTGCCCACGCGTCCACGGTCCAGCGGCCATCGGCGCTCTGGGTCGGCCGAATCACCGAGTCCCAGCGCGTTTGCCGGGTGTCACCGAGGTTCTCGGCGTTGATGAAGAGGCGGAAGCGGCCAAAGCGGCGCTCGGCCAGCAAGCCAATCACCACGTATGGCCGGGACTCGGTGCGGTACGGGTTGGCTTCGAGCCGCTGGACGCCGGTGTAGTACACCTCCAGGCCCACGCGTCCCGCGCCCTCGGCCGGCTCCCACATGCCGACGATCCCGGCGCTGTGGCGAGGCGTCAGCGGCGCGTCCAGGCGGCCATCGGTGCCCGTCTCGCGGGATTGCACGTAGGTGTAGGAGCCGGTTGCGACGTAGTCGCCAGCGCGCAGCGTCGTGAGCAACTCCATCCCGACATTGGTCGAGGCCTCGGCGCGGTTGAACAGGGTGTAGTCGGTTTCGCGCTCGACGGCGACGGCGTTGGCCACGCGCGAGGTGAAGAACGTCCCAGTAATCGAGGCAACCCCGATCTGCCGGGTCAGGTCCGCTGAGAAACTCGTCCCTCGCTCCGCCTCCAGCCCGCCGATCACGCGAAGTCGAGACAGTCCAGCGGCCTCTGTTTCCTCCGTCAGCGCGGTCGAGGCGAAAAAGCCCTGGCCCACGGCGACGCGACTGACCCATGGGCCGCCACGGAACAGGACAGCGACACGCGGGCTGAAGAACGTGCCGTATTCGTTGTGCACATCGACCCGTGCGCCGAGCGACACCGACATCCAGGAGCGCACGTCGAAGTCGTCTTGCGCGAAGATGCCGGGGACGTTGTAGGTATAGGCAAACTGGGGCACGTCGCGCGGCTGGTAATCGTCGCGCTCGTAGACCACGCCAGTGACCCAGGTGTGCGCTCCCGAGGCGCCACGTAGCGCCACTTCGCCGAACAGCGTGTCGTGGGCGTCGCGCTCGAGGACGTCGCCGAATCGGTGATCGTGGCGCTGCCAGGCCGCTGCGCCGCGCGCGGTGAGCACATAGCGGCCATGCAGCAGGGACTGCACGGTTCCGCCCACGTCGTATCGGTGCGTGTCCAACGCCTCGACGTACGGAGTCCCGGTTGGCGCCAGCACGCCGTCGGGCATCGTGCCGCCCTCCCGGTCTTCGATGGTGACTCCGGCGGTGAGGAACGCTGACCGGCCGTTCTCGCCCTCCCAGAACACCCGCGGGCGGAGCACGCCGCGTTCGTAGCCTGCCAAATCCGCCCACTCGTCGTCATCCCGGTCTACCTGCGACTGGCGGTGCCCGCTTCCCAGCAACGAGGCGGTCCACCCGGCGCCGCGCGGCGACGCGAGGAATACGACACCGTCCGTCGCAGCCAGCGACGACTGATTGAACAGGAACTCGCGTTGCGGCTCGGGGCCGGGCCGCCGGGAGATCAGGTTGACGATTCCGCCCATCGCGCCGGCCCCGTAAAGCGACGAGGCGACACCCTTGATCACCTCCACCTGCCCGAGGTCCATTGGCGGGATCTGCAGCAGGCCCAGGCCGCCGACCTGCTGGCCGAAGAGCGGCAGACCGTCGCTGAAGAATCGGGTATACCGGCCCTTCATGCCCTGCACGCGTACCGCGGCCGCGCCGATCGAGGGGGCCGTCGCCTGCACACGAAGACCACCCATCTCGTTCAACATCATCACGATGTCGCCGGGCGTCATCAGCATCTTCTCTTCGATCTCCTCGCGGTCGAGCACCTCCACCCGCGTCGGCTGATCTTCGAGCCGTCGGCCCGTGCGGGTGCTGGCGACGACGACCACCTCCTCGCTGACCTCGAGGGTCTCGACGAGCGTCACGACCACCAGCAGCTCACGGCCGGCCTCCACGGTGATCTCCTCGGTCGCGTCAAGAAACCCCTGCAACTGGACCAGGAGCCGCAGCGCTCCCACGCGAGACGTAACGGTGGCCACACCGGCAGGGTCGGTCACCGCGGACACATCACCGACGGTGACCGTCGCGCCTGGCATCGGCCCCTTGTCACTCCGAACCTCGACGCGGACCGTTCCGGTGACGCCTTGCGCCGCCGCGGACGCACTGAGCGCACACACGGCCAGCGCCACGATCTGACAGACGAATCGCATACCTCCTCCTTCTCGCCGGGGCCTCACGGCCGCCGACGCTAGCTGCGTACCTCGGAAGGTGACGCGACTTTGGGAGGGTGTTCGATGGGAGGGAGGTGGGGAGTGCGCTCTGCGGTGACCGCGAGCGCTTCGACGATGACGCGAGTGATGGCGGGTGAGTATGGCACCGCGACCGTTACGCCGCTCCAGCCGTGGCAGAGCGGGCATGCCGATGGTGCGGTCGGCAGAGTCTGGCTCAGTGGACTTTCGTCCGCGCAACCGTCCGGGCACGCGACGAGGTCGAGTGTCGACACCGTGGCCAGCAAAACGACCAGGAGCGCTGCGAACAGCCTACTCACGACGGATGCAGTATACGGCTCCGGCGCGCGGGTCAGTTGTCATGTCATCAGCGAACATGGTGCCGGAGGAGGGGATCGAACCCACACTCTCGCAAGGAGAACGGGATTTTGAGTCCCGCGCGTCTGCCAGTTCCGCCACTCCGGCACGAGTGAGCCTTCAATTGTACACGCTGGCGCTCGGCGGGGCGCGCGTATAGCGCGGACGCCCGGGACACAGCGGACACCTGGTACCGGACACCGGTTTCACCTCGCCTGCCAGACCAGGCCCACCAGCTGCACCGAGACGCTGCCGCGCTTCGGCTTCACGACCACGCGCTCCAGTTCCTCGGCCTGCGGATCCCACTCGCCCTGCACCGCCTGTAGATCCGTTTCGAGCGCCGTCTGCACATCGGCCAGTTGCTGCTCCAGCGTCGCCACCGTGGATGTCGCGCGCACCACATCGCCCGATTCGCGCGAAATCCGCCCCATGCTCTTCGCCGCCGTCGTCGCGCGGCCGAGCGTGGTGGCGGTGACCGCCTTGCGTCCGAGCAGCGCGCCCAGCACCGTGGCGCCGAACGACACCGCCGCCGACATCTTCGACTCGGACGCCTGCTGGTTCTCCCGCTCCACGGCCGCTTCGGCGCGGCGTAGCTTGTCCTCGGCGGTGCGGAGCCGCGAGGCGTGCTTTTCGCGCACCCTGGCCAGCGCCTGGTCGCGCCCTTCGCGCAGTGCCTGCTGCAGGCGAATGCGGAAGTCGCGCTCCGACTCGTCGGGAGCCGACGACAGCTTCGTCCGTGCGCTGCGGAACACCTCGATCGACTGCGACGATGAGGCCCAGCGCGCGAAGTCCTTCTCCCACGTCGCGTAGCTCCGCGGCTTGGCCGCCGCCGCGGGCAGCGGACCGAAGGTGGCATTGGACGGGGGAGTCTGCTGCAGTTGCCGCACTTCGAATGCGGCAGGCTCGGCGTGATCCCAGTCCACCGCCACCGCGCCATCCGCAATCGGTGTCACCACCGCGACATCGCGCACCTCGTCGATGCCGAGCCTGGCGTCGGCGTAGCTGATGCGCGCCACGCCCAGCAGCGACGGCTCGAGCGCGTCGCCTGCGGCGCCGGGCAGAAAGAATTGCTTGATCGACGGATCGATCACCGGCGATCGCGACTCGCGCCCGCCCGGCGCCACTGAGGCGGAGGCGGTCGCCGTTGCCGCGGAGCCGTCCGCTGAGCCGGACGCTGGCGCGGCAGCGGCACCCGCTGCGGGCGAGGTCGGAGAGGCTGCGCCAGGCCCCGGCGCCAGGTGCGCCGCCGCTCCACCGCCAGTTGCCGCACTCAACCGCCTGATCTCGTCGCGCCCCATCGGCCCCCGCAGGTACGACATCGTCCAGCGGGTTTCAAACAGCGTCGGCCGCTTCTCGTGCACGTTGTGCAGCAGGAAGATGCGCTTGCCGAGCGACGACAGCATCTGGTCGATCGACGACCGATCGAAGCCTTCGCCCGAACTGGCGGCCACGCCTTCCAGCCCGTCGAGCACGCGGGCCTTGTCGCGCTCGGTCTGCAGACGGCCCAGCATCCACGTGCCGCAGTTCGAGAGCGCCTTGTAGTCCAGGTCCACCGGATTCTGGGTGGCCAGGGTGAGGCCCACGCCGAACGCGCGCGCCTGTTTCAGCAGCTTGAGCAGCGGCGCCTTCGACGGCGGATTGGCCACCGGCGGCAGGAAGCCGTAAATCTCGTCGAAGTAGACCAGCGCCCGCAGGCTCGACGTGCCGCGCTGCGCGCGCATCCAGCCCACCAGTTCGTTCAGCAGCAGCGAGACGAAGAACATCCGTTCGTGGTCGTCGAGGTGGGCGATCGAGATCACCGCCACGCGCGGCTTGCCCTGGGCCGAGTAGAGCAGCGCGTCCAGCGACAGCGGATCGCCCTGCTGCCAGGCCGCGAAGTTCGGGGCCGCCAGCAACTGGTTCAGCTGCATGGCCAGCGCGAACCGATCCCTCGACGGGAAGAACGACTCCAGGTCGATGACGCCGATCTTGGCGATCGGCGGACTCTGGACGGCCGAGATGAGGCTGGCGAGATCCAGATCGCGTCCCGCTTTCCACGATTCCGCGAACAGGGTGGAGACCAGGATGTGCTCGCGGCTGCGGAGCGGCTCGGCGTCCACCCCCGCCAGCGTCAGCACGCTGCTGGCCGAGGTGGTGACCTGATCGCCCAGCAGGTCCGGATCGTCGAGCACCGCTGCCGGCGGCACCTTGAACGACTGCATGATCGAAATCGGACGGCCGATGGTGCTGCCCGGCGTGTAGACGACGAAGTCGGCCGCGGCCTTCAGCCGCGTCACTCGGGTCGCGTCCTGCCCCCATTCCGCGAGACCCTTCGTCCAGCGTTCGGCCTCGGCTTGACCGTAGAGCTCAGCCGTCTGGCCCGCCGCTCGCGCCTCGTCCTGGTTCACCCACGGTGCGAATTCGGCACCCGAGAGGTTCGGGAAGGTGAGCAGCAGGTTCGCCAGGTCCCCCTTCGGGTCGATGGCGAGCACGGGAATGCCGTCGATGGCCGCCTCTTCGATGAGGTCGATGCCGAGGCCCGTCTTGCCGCTCCCAGTCATCCCGACGATGACCCCGTGGGTGACGAGGTCGGCGGAGTCGTAGAGGACGGGCACCTCGGTCCGGGTCCGCGTGGCCGGGTCGAGCTGCCTGCCGAGATAGAAGAGGCCGAGCTTTTCGTAGTCCATAAGGAGAGCAGATTAAGGATGAGGCCCAGGCCTGTGGGCCCCAAGCCCCCAGGCCCCCAAATTCACTGCCGAACCTTCCCATCCGTTGTCCAGCGGTAGATGGTCCGCATCCGGCCTTCGCGGTCCGGGAAGGTCTCGATCTTCTCCGCCTCCCAGTCGCCCATGGCGAAGTTGTGGGCGATGATCCGGGCGCCAGGCTTGAGCTGGCGGGTGAGGATGGGGCGGAGTTTGAGGTTCGAGGATGACAATAAGTACAGCGTCACCACCGTGGCCTGGCTCAGGTCCGTGGTCATCGCGTCCTCCAGCTTGAAGGTGACGAGATGTGACACGCCCGCGGCCTTGGCGTTGGCATTGGCCTCGGCGATCCGCTGCGGGTCGATATCCACGCCGATGCCCTTGGCGCCAAACGCTTTAGCGGCGGTGATGGGGATCCGTCCGTCACCGCACCCCAGATCCAGGACGACATCGTTTCTGCCAACGCCGGCCAGGGCCAGCATCCGGTCCACGACTTCCTGTGGAGTCGGGACATACGGAGCCAGTTGCGGCGCATCGGGCCGCTTCTGGGGGGCGGCCGGGGCCGGAGTCTGGGGGGCCGCCAAACCTGTCATGGCCGAGCTTGCAGCGATGAAGACGAGCGCGAGCAGGACTGTACCGTGACGGGTCATGGCGTGCCAGTTTACCCCGGTCACCCCGGTAACCATTGGCGAAATCAAGGGTTACTCGGGCGCCGGCAGCGAGAGTGAAACCCTCTGTTTTTCGGAGCAAATCCGTTGATTTCTGCGGTCAAGTGCACTATACTGAGTGCACCTTTTGGGGCGCGTCGTTCCCAGACAACACAGGCGTCGAAACGAGGCTCACGTGTCATTTCAGATCGGCGACAAGGTCATCTACCCGAATCACGGACTCGGGGTTGTCGAGAAGGTCGAAGAGAAGACCATTCTCGGAACCACCACCGGGTTTTTTCACCTCCGCATCATCTCGAATGAGACCACGGTTCTCGTGCCGGTGGCCAATGTCGACAACGTCGGCCTTCGTCGCGCGATCACCGACGAGGAAGTCGAGCGTCTCTTCCATCTGCTGGGCGATGGCAACATCGACAACCACCAGAACTGGAAGGGCCGCTTCAAGGACAACTCGGACAAGATGCGCACCGGCTCCATCTACGACATGGCCGATGTCCTGAAGAGCCTGACCTTCCTGGCGAAATCCAAGAGTCTCTCGTTCCGCGAGAAGCGCATGCTCGATCGTGCGAAGTCGCTGATCGTGTCGGAGATCTCCGAAGTGATGCGGCTGACCGCCGCCAGCATCGAGGATCGCGTCAACGAAGCGCTCGAAAAGTGCTTCGTCACGAAGGCCGCGTCGCCGAAGCAGGCGCCGGTGAAGGTGACCCCGCCGGCCCCGCCCGTGTACGCGTCGGCCCCTGTGGCTGCCGTGGCGCCGAAGCCAATCGCCGCGGCGCCGAAGCCGGTCGCGGCGCCGAAGCCCGTCGCTGCCGCGAAGCCAGTGGCGGCTCCGAAGGCGGTTGCCGCCGCACCCAAGCCCATGGCGAAGCCGGTGGCGGCGCCGAAGGCTGTGGCCGTTGCGGTCAAGCCGGCGGTCGCGAAGAAGTCGGCCGTTGCCAGCAAAGCGCCGGTGGCGAAGGTCGTGGCGAAGCCGAAGGCCGTGGCTTCCAAGTCCGTCAGCACCAAGGCGGTGGCCCGCAAGGCCGGCGGCAAGTCGGCCGGCAAGGTCTCCGCCCGCGCGGTGTCGAAGCCGGCGCGTCAGGCCAGGGCGAGCTAATGTAAGCCGCGAGCCCCCAAAGGCAAGAGGCAGAAGGCACAACACTTCGGGCCGGTGAGCGAGCAACGTTCACCGGCCCGAGTCATGTACGCGGGAAGTATCATTCATTCCGCTGGAGGCTCCTGTTCCATGATGCGTACCCCTCGCGCCATCGCGATGGCGATGGTCCTGTTCGCCGCGTCCCCCGTGCTCGCGCAGTCGCCCCGCCAGTTGACCGCGGACGACTACCGGCAGGCCGAGAAGTTCGTCGGCTACAACACGAACCCGCTCGTGCTGAACGCCGGCGTGCGCCCGAACTGGATGCCCGACGGCCGCTTCTGGTATCGCACCCTCCGCCCCGCCGGGCCGGAGTTCGTCATCGTCGATCCGATGGCGCGCCGCAAGGCGCCTGCCTTCGATCACGAGCTGCTGGCCGCCGCCTTGTCGGCCGCCGCGGGCCGCACCTACGAACGCGCGAAGCTGCCGTTCCTGTCGATCGACCTCTCCACCGACGGCCGCTCGGTGACGTTCTCGGCCGGCGCGCGCCGCTACACCTGCGCCGTGGACGGCGCGACGTGCAAGGGCGAGGACCGCCCCGCTCCGCGGACCGACGTGCTGTCGCCCGACGGCAAGCGGTCGGTGTTCATCCGCGACTGGAACCTGTGGGTGCGCGACGTCGCCACCAACCAGGAAACGCCGCTCACCACCGACGGCGTCAAGGACTACGGCTACGCCACCGACAACGCCGGCTGGCGCTTCAGCGATCGCCCGGTGGTGAAGTGGTCGCCCGACTCGCGCCAGGTCGCCACCTTCCAGCAGGACCAGCGCGGCGTCGGCGAGATGTACCTGGTGGACACCAGCGTCGGGCACCCGAAGCTGCAGGCCTGGAAGTATCCGCTGCCGGGCGATCGCGTCATCACCATGATCGAGCGCGTGGTCATCGACGTGGACCGCAAGCGCACGGTGCGCTTCAAGATGGGGCCGGACCAGCATCGCTCCACGCTCTGCGACGATGTGATCTGCGGCGACGACTGGGTCGACGTGCAGTGGGCTCAGGACAGCGCGAGCCTGGCGTTCGTCTCGTCCTCACGCGATCACAAGCTGGCCGAGCTGAAGGTGGCCGACGTGCAGACCGGTGCCGTCCGCGACGTGATGAACGAGCTGGTCGGGACGTTCTTCGAGTCGGGCAACGGCCGGGCCAACTGGCGCTACCTGCCCGGCGTCGAACGAGATCATCTGGTTCTCGCAGCGGAGCGACTGGGG
Organism: uncultured Acidobacteriota bacterium; assembly: GCA_963721715.1. Taxonomy (GTDB): domain Bacteria; phylum Acidobacteriota; class Vicinamibacteria; order Vicinamibacterales; family UBA2999; genus VFZN01. Next base: position 936,458 of record CAVRKI010000003.1, read on the forward strand.
GCACCTGTATCTCTACGACCTCACGACCGGCAAGCAGAAGCACCAGATCACCAACGGCTCCTGGAACGTGACGCAGGTGCTGCGCGTGGACGAGCAGGCGCGGGTCATCTACTTCGCGGCGGTCGGCAAGGAGGCCGGGCGCGACCCGTACTTCCGCCACTTCTACCGTGTCGGCATGGACGGGAAGAACCTCGAGCTGCTGTCGCCGGCCGACGGCGATCACGACGTGAATCTGGACAAGAGCGGCCGCTTCTTCGTCGACACCTGGTCCACACCGGACACGCCGCCCACGGCGGTGCTGCGCGACGCCAGCGGCGCGGAAGTGCTGCCGCTGGAGCAGGCCGACATCACGCGCCTGGTCGCCGCGGGATGGCAGCCGCCGGTCCGCATCACGGTGAAGGCGCGCGACGGCGAAACCGATCTCTACGGCCTGATGTTCAAGCCGACCAGCTTCGATGCCTCGAAGCGCTATCCGATCATCAACAACGTCTACCCCGGCCCGCAGACGGGGAGCGTCGGCAGCCGCCAGTTCGCCGCGGCGCGCGGCGACACCCAGGCGCTGGCGGAACTGGGCTTCATCGTCGTGCAGATCGACGGCATGGGCACGCCCTGGCGATCGAAGCGGTTCCACGAGAAGTACTACGGCGACATGGGCGACAACACGCTGCCCGATCAGGTGGCCGGCGATGAAGGAGCTGGCCGCCCGCTACCCGTGGATCGATCTCGATCGCGCGGGCATCTACGGTCACTCGGGTGGCGGCTTTGCCACGGCCGGCGCGATGTTCCGCTATCCCGATTTCTTCAAGGTCGGCGTGTCGCAGGCAGGCAACCACGACAATCGCAACTACGAAGATGACTGGGGCGAGAAGTGGCAGGGGCTGCTCGAGAACCAGTCGAGCGGCGCCTCGAACTACGACAACCAGGCCAATCAGCTGGTCGCGCATCAGCTGAAGGGCAAGCTGCTGCTGGCGCACGGGACGATGGACAGCAACGTGCCGCCGTCGAACACGCTGCTGGTGGTCAACGAGCTGATCAAGGCCAACAAGGACTTCGATCTGATCCTGCTTCCCGAATCGAGGCCACGGGTTCGGCAGCGAGCCGTACATGATGCGGCGCCGCTGGGACTACTTCGTGACGCACCTGATGGGTGCGGTGCCGCCGGCCGGCTACGAGCTGAAGCCGCCGACCGACACGCCATAGCCGCGAGATGGCCACGTTGGTCGCAGTGCTCCGCTCGGCCGTCACCTACGTCGTCATTGCGCTGTACGTGGCAGTGGCGGGAACGATCGGTCTGGCCATCGCGGTGCCTCTGAAGCTGAAGGGCGTCCTGTACGAACTGGGGCATGGCGGCGCCGCGCTGGCGATGGGACTGTCCGGCATCCGCTGCCGCGTCAGCGGCCGGCAGCAACGTGCCCAGGGGCACGGCGGTGGTGTACTGCTCGAATCACCAGAGCAACGTCGACCCGCCGGTGCTCTACCGTGCGCTCGACCGCCGTCTGCACATCTTGTTCAAGGCGGAACTGCGGAAGGTGCCGATCCTGGGCATCGTGATGGAAACGGCTGGTTTCATTCCCGTGACGCGCGAGAAGAAGGACGACGCGATGGTCGCCATCGACCAGGCGGCGGCGTCCATCCGCAGCGGCAACTCGTTCCTGATCTTCCCCGAAGGCACGCGCAGCCCGACCGCGGCGCTCTTGCCATTCAAGAAGGGCGGCTTCATCATGGCGATCAAGGCGCAGGCGCCGATCGTGCCGGTGGCGGTGTCCGGCGGCCGCGACGCGATGCGGAAGGGGAGCGCCATCATCCGGCCGGTGATGGTGGACGTCAGGATAGGCGAACCGGTGGCGACGGCCGGCTACACCCTCGACGATCGCGACCTGCTGATCGCGACGGTGCGGGAACGGATCGAGGCGCTGCTCCGTCACTAGAGCCAAAGCCATGGATGTGCTGGTCACGCTCGGACGCACGCTGGGGTTCTCGCTCGCCGCGGGCGTGAACCTCTACGCCACGGTGGCGCTGGTGGGCCTGGCCGCGCGCTTCGGCTGGGTGGCCCTGCCCGAGCAGTTCCAGGTGTTCAACAACCCCTGGGTGATTGGCCTGGCCAGCGCGTGCTGTACGTGGTCGAGTTCTTCGCCGACAAGATTCCGTGGGTGGACACGATGTGGGATGCGGTCCACACGTTCGTCCGGCCGGTCGGCGGGGCGCTGATTGCCGTGGCCGCGCTCGGGGACGCGTCGCCGACCGTCGAGGGCCTGGTCGCGCTGCTCGGCGGGGCGGTGGCCGCCGGCAGCCACGCCACGAAGGCCGGCACGCGCGTCGCCGCCAACGCCAGCCCGGAGCCGTTCTCGAACTGGGCGCTCAGCATCATCGAGGACATCTTCGTGGTCGGGCTGGGTCTGGTGACGCTGAAGTTCCCGCTGCTCGCGCTCGGCATCAGCCTGACGATTCTGCTGGTGATGATTCTCGCGGCGCGCTGGATCTGGCAGCTGCTGCGCCGTTCGTCGGCCACCCGGCCGGCCTGACGGCGGCCGCGAATACCTCGCCGACCGTCACGTCCGCCAGCCTCGATGCTGGAGTAAATTGGGGCTATGCGTCCCCGCCGTTCGTCCTTCCTCCGTCCGATCATGCTGTGGCGGGCGCTGGGCGCGTGCGCGTTGGCGGCCGCTCTGGGCGCCACGGGTCCGCGCGGCTCCGCCCTCGCACAACAACCGGCCACGCCACCCGCGGCCGTGCCGCCTGCCGCGCCACCAGAGGACGTGCAGCTGCCACGGTTCCGCGGGGGCACCAATCTCGTGCGGCTCGACGCCTACGTCAGCGCCGACGGCGCGGCCGTCACCGATCTCACCGCCGACGACTTCGAGGTGTTCGAGGACGACAAGCCGCAGAAGGTGGAGGGCTTCGAGCTGGTGCGGGCGCGGGGGCCGGGCGCCAGCACCGACACGGTATCGTCGCCGAACCCGAATTCGACGCAGGAGCAGCGCGAGGCGGCGCAGGATCCCTCGGCGCGCGTGTTCGTGATCTTCGTCGACCACTGGCACGTCGGCCTCGGCGGATCGGCCCGATCGTCGGAGCCGATTGCGGCCTTTCTCGACAAGGTGGTCGGTCCGAGCGATCTCGTCGGCGTGATGACGCCCGACATCACCGCCGAGAACATCACGCTGACGCGCCGCGGCACCGGCATCGATCGCATGCTGCGCGACGCCTGGACGTTCGGACAGCGCGACCGGCTCAACACCCTCGATCCGCACGAGCAGGACATCCAGGCCTGCTACCCGGACTCGGGTTCGACCGCCGGCATCGCGCAGGAGATGATCGAGCGGCGGCGCGAGCAGAAGACGCTGCGGGCGCTGGACGGCATGATCCGCTACCTGGACGGGCTCCGTGAAGAGCGAAAGTTCGTGGTGCTGCTGTCGGAAGGCTGGATCCTGTTCCGGCGCAACGATCAGCTCGCCCGTCCGCTGGGAGGCGCCGCGCCTGGCGGCCCGCAGCCGATGGGTGTCGGCGGAGACGGACGGCGTGACCACCCAGTCCGACCCGCGCACCGGCGCCGCGGCCGGGGGCGGCATCGAGGCGTGCGAGCGCGAGCGCGTGATGCTGTCGTACATCGATCACGAGCTCGAAGTGCGTCAGCTGGCCCAGCGCGCCAACCGCGCCAACGTCTCGTTCTATCCCGTGGATCCGCGCGGGCTGACGGCGTTCGATGAATCGCTGGGCACAGGGCGACCGCGGTCGCTCGAAGACGACCGTCAACGCCTGGGCGCACGGCAGGATGGTTTGAAGACCCTGGCCGAGCAGACCGACGGCGCGTGGGTGCTGAACACCAACGACACCGCCGGCGGGTTGACCAGGATTCTCGCCGACACCAGTTCGTACTATCTCCTCAGCTACTACTCGACCAACCCGAAGCTGGACGGCCGCTTCCGCCGCATTACCGTCAACGTGAAACGGCCCGATGCGGAAGTCCGTTCGCGCCCGGGCTACCTGGCGCCCACCGAGGCCGAGGCGCGCGCCGGCGGCGCATCGGTCGGCGGCGGCGCGGTCGGCACCCGGCCGGCCCCGTCGGCTTCCGTCAGTCGTGCGCTGGACGCACTCCTTCCGGGCCGCGCCAATCAGGCGGTACGCATCCAGGCGATTGCGCTTGCCGATCAGAGTGCGGGCGGTGATCGAGCTCGACCCCGCCACGCTGAAGCTGCCCGAGTGGCAGACCGGCGGCACGCTGCAGCTGTCCATCGAGTCGGAGCGCGGCGGCGCGCCCCAGACGATCGAGGTGCCGTTCCAGGCGGGGCAGCGGAGCGTGGTGGTCGAAGGGCCCGACGAGGCGCTGGCACCGGGACGCTACACCCTGCGCGCCGAAGCCCGCTCGGAACGCAGCGGGTCGTCCGTCCGCGTCTCCACCGACGTCGTCGTGGCGGCGGCCGGCGCGACGATCTCGAGCAGGACGCTGCCGCTCCGTCGTGGGCCGGCCACGGGACTCGCGTACGTGCCGACCGCGGACCCGCGCTTCAGGCGGACCGAGCGCATTCGCCTCGAAGTGCCGATCCTGAGGGAGGGCCCGGTCACCGCGGTTGGACGCGTGCTGACGCGCGAGGGCCAGCCGCTGCCGCTGCAGGTGACGACCACCGAGCGCATCGACGACAAGTCCGGCGCGCGCTACCTGGTGGCGGAGGTCACGCTGGCGCCGCTGGCGCAGGGCGACTTCGTGCTGGAACTGACGGCGGGCAAGGATACCGCGACCTACGCGTTCCGCATCATCCCCTGAAGGATGCCTCATGCGGCGGCTGTCCCCCCTCGTCAACAGCTGAACCGCGCGAGCGCTGGAAGCCGGGGCTACTCGATCTTCCTCCGCGCGAAGCGTGACAGGATGACGCCCAGGGCCACGAACAACAGCAAACCAGCCAGCTGGCCGGCCGTGCCTTCGGCGTGCAGGAAGGGCAGAGCGTTGCCGATCGACTGGAACGGCCCCAGCATGTCGGCGCCGTAGAGCACCGCGTAGAGAATGCCGGCGAGCGAACCGCCGGCGATCAACCCCGAGCTGAACAGGGTGCCAGAACTGAGGTCCGAGTCGCTGGTCACGCCAGTCCCGCGCTCCACCCACCACCGCACCATGCCGCCGGCGAAGATGGGCGCGGTGGTCGCAATGGGCAGATACGCACCGACGGCGAACGACAGCGAGTGGACGCCGCACAGTTCGAGCGTGACGGAGATGAACACGCCGACCAGCACGAGGCCCCAGGGCAGGTTCTGCGACAGCAGGCCCTTGATCAGCGTCGCCATCAGCGTCGCCTGCGGCGCCGCGACGTCGGCCGAGCCGATGCCGAACACGCGGTGCATGTAGAGCACCGTCATCCCGATCACGAACGACGAGGTGACGACGCCGATCGCCAGGCCCATCTGCTGGTAGATGGGCGTGGCGCCGACGATGTAGCCGGTCTTCAGGTCCTGCGAGGTGTTGCCGGCGTTGGCGGCCGCGATGCAGACGATGGCGCCGACGGACAGCGCGACCGGACCGTAGGCATCGCCGGTCCATCCGAGCGCGACGAAGATCACGCAGGTGATGATCAGCGTGGCGATGGTCATCCCGGAGATCGGGTTCGACGATGAGCCGATCAGCCCGGTGATGCGTGACGACACCGTCGCGAAGAAGAAGCCGAACAGCACGATGAGGATGGACACCAGGATGTTGCCCTGCGTCGGTAGTCCGGGCGTGACCGCGAGGAAGATGGCCAGGAGCAGCGATCCCGACCAGCACCACCATCAGCGGCATGTCACGCTCGGTGCGCAGCTGCACGCCACCCGCCGCCGCGCCGAAGCCCTTCAGCCCTTCGCGTGCCGACGCCGCAATGGTCGGCAACGTGCGTCCCAGGGTGATGAGGCCCGCCGCGAGCACCGCGCCGGCGCCGATGTAGCGGATGTAGGCGCTCCAGATCTGCCCGGGGCCCATTTCCGAGATGAGGAACGGCAGGCCGGTGTCCGGGTTGTTCGCGAAGTTGGGGTGAATCGGCGGGAACGGCGTGGTGATCGCCGCGCCGAGCAGCGACAGCAGCGGCAGCAGCACCAGCCACGAGAGCACACCGCCGGCGACCATCGTTCCGGCGATGCGCGGCCCGATGACGTAGCCGACGCCCATGTACTCCGGCGAGATGTCGACATTGAGCGTGGCGTTCGGGAACTGGCTGGTGCGCGCGGTGGAGTAGCCGACCTCGGTGAGGAACAGATTGAAGATCCACGAGAGCGACTTCCACAGCGCGCCGATGCCGAGACCGGCGAAGACCAGGCCCGCGAGCTTGCCGCCGCGCTCGCCCGCGACCAGCACCTCGGCGCAGGCGGTGCCTTCCGGATAGGGGAGGACGCCGTGCTCCTTGACGATCAGGGCCCGGCGCAGCGGCACCATCATCAGCACGCCGAGGATGCCGCCGGCGAAGGCGAGCATCGTGATCTGCGTGTAGCTGAAGTACTTCGGACCATCCGGCAGCAGGAAGATGAGCGCGGGCACGGTGAAGACCACGCCGCCGGCCACCGATTCGCCGGCCGAGCCGATGGTCTGGACGATGTTGTTCTCGAGGATGGTGGAGCCGCCGAGGTGCTTCAGCACCGAGATGGCGAGGACGGCGATGGGGATGGAGGCGCTGACCGTCAGCCCCGCCCGCAGCCCCAGGTACACCGTGGAGGCGCCGAACAGCAGCCCGAACAGCACGCCGAGGAAGATCGCCTTGGCGGTGAACTCGGCCATCGACTGTGACGCGGGGACATAGGGCTGGAAGGCTTTCGGGGTGTCGGCCATGGCCGGGATGATAGCAGGCCTCGGACTTTGCTATTCTGAGGGTCCTTGTGAATTCAGCGAACAAGCGGAAGGCCCCGTCGGAGCAGGTGTCCGAACTCACCACCAATCGCCTGTCGGTTTACCTCCGGTCCCTGAACCAGCTGGAAGCCGCCGGCGTGGAGACGATCTCCTCGCAGGCGCTGGCCGAGCAGTTCCACCTGAACGCGGCGCAGATCCGCAAGGATCTGGCCTATTTCGGCGAGTTCGGTGTCCGCGGCGTCGGTTACTACATCAAGGATCTGAAGCGGCACCTGCGGCAGATCCTCGGCCTCGATCGCAAGCTGAAGGTGGCGGTGATGGGCGCCGGCAACCTCGGACTGGCGCTCGCCGACTACCCGGGGTTCCGCCGCGAAGGCTTCGAGATCGTCGCGATGTTCGATGCCGCCGATGCCAAGATCGGCGACGAGTCGCGAAGCGGCGTCCCGATCTTCGACATCCGCGAGCTGCGGAAGGTGGCCAGGCGCGAGCACATCGACATCGCGGTGATCGCGGTGCCCGCCGAATCGGCGCAGCCGGTCGTCGATCTGGTGGTCGCGGCCGGCGTCAAAGCCGTCCTCAACTTCTCGCCAGGGGCGCTGAAGGTGCCGGCGGGAGTGAAGCTCAAGAGCGTCGACCTGACGGTCTCGCTGGAGAGCCTGTCCTTTTACCTGGCGCAGGGGGCTGAGGATGGCGGACGATAGGAAGCCGTCGGCTCGACGATTGACTCACGTCGGCGCAGACGGCACCGCGCGCATGGTGGACGTGGGCGACAAGGCCGTCACCCCGCGCGAAGCGGTGGCGCGTGGCAGCATCACGATGTCGGCGGAAGCCCGCAGGCTCATCCGCACCGGCGCCGTGAAGAAAGGCGATCCGCTGCAGGCGGCGCGCCTCGCCGGCATCATGGCCGCGAAGCGCACCAGCGAACTGATTCCGCTGTGCCACCCGCTGCTGCTGTCCCACATTTCCGTCGAACTCACGGCGACCCGTACCGGCTACGACATCGAATCGCGGGTGCGTACGTCGGGGCAGACCGGCGTCGAGATGGAAGCGCTCACCGCCGTGGCCGTGGCGGGTCTCACCATCTACGACATGCTGAAGGCCGTGGACAAGGCGATGGTGATCGGCGCGATCCGCCTGATGGAGAAGCGCGGCGGGAAGAGCGGGGAGTATCGGGGGGCTTGAGTCTTAAGTCTCAAGGCTTGGGGGCTGGGCTCGCATGCATGTTCTGATCTCGATCCAGCAGCGGGTGCCGCAGTGGCAGATTCCCGAGGCGGCCGCCCGGTCGCTGATCGCGCGGTTCCCGGACGTCCACTTCACCTATGCCACGACCGAGGCCGAACGCGCGCGCGGGCTGGAAACCGCCGATGCGGCCTACACCTGGATCCTGAACGCGGCGGAACTGGCGCGGGCACCGAGGCTGCAGTGGGTGCACAGCTCCGCCGTGGCGGTCGAAACCTTCTGCCTGCCCGAGATCTACGCGCGCGGGATCCGTGTCAGCAACACCCGCGGCGTGCAGGCCGTGCCGATCGCCGAACACGTGCTCGCCGTGCTGTTCGCGTTCGCCAAGCAGCTTCCGTTCACGCTCGACAATCAGCGGCAGGCGCGCTGGGCGCAACAGGACTACGTCGGCGCCCGCCTGCCGTGGCTGCTGGCGGGGCGCACGCTCGGCCTGATCGGCGTCGGCACCATCGGCGCCGCGCTGGCGTCACGCGCCTCGGCGCTGGGCATGCGGGTGGTAGCCGTGCGGCGGGATGCCGGCGCCGGCGACGTGCCCGGCGTGACGCGGGTCTACAGCCGTGACGACCTGCCGGCGATGCTGGCGGAGTGTGACGCGGTGGCGATTGCCGCGCCGCTGACGCCAGACACCGAAGGCCTGATGGGGCGCGACGCCTTCGCGCGCATGAAGCCCGGTGCCATCCTGATCAACGTCGGTCGCGCGAAGATCGTCGATACCGCCGCGCTCGTCGCCGCGCTGCACGCCGGACAGCTCTCCGGTGCCTCGCTCGACGTCTTCCCCGAGGAACCGCTGCCCGCCGATCATCCCCTGTGGTCGTGTCCGAACGTGCTCCTCACCCCCCACACCTCCGGCTTCCGGCAAGGACATTGGGACGAGGTGATTGATGTCTTCGCCGAGAACCTCCAGCGCTATCGCCGCGGCGAGCCGCTGCGGTACGAGGTCAAGGCGGAATTGGGGTACTGAGCGGGGAACTTCTCAGAATATGGTCGCCGTCGGTACGGGCCACCAGCGCAGCTGCACCTTGCCGATGATGTACTTCTTCGGCACGAAGCCCCAGTGGCGGCTGTCGGAGCTGTTGTTCCGGTGGTCGCCCATCACGAAGTAGTAGCCCTCCGGAATCACCTGCGGGCCCCAGTCGTCGTGGCTGCGGTACTCCGGCGGCACCTGATCGTCGGGCACCGGGACGTCGTTCACGTAGACCCGTCCATCCACAACCCGCACCGTGTCGCCTTCTTCCGCGATCACGCGCTTCACGAACGACTTGTCCGGGTTCAACGGGTAGTAGAGCATGACGATGTCGCCGCGCTGGGGATCCGCGAGCCGGTAGGCGAGCTTGTTGACGATCAGGCGATCCTGGTCGGCCAGCGTGGGGGCCATGCTCTGACCCTCGACACGCGCCACCTGGAATCCGAAGGTCACGATCAGCGTCGCGTACACGGCGGCCGACGCCAGGGTCTTCACCCAGGCGACGAACTCGTCCCGCCACACATCGAGGCGCAGTCCCGACGGCTCGGGCGCTGGAACCGGCGCCGGCGCGATGGGCGTGGAGACCGGCGTCAGCGGAGCGATCGCTTCGAACCGGAACCTGGAGGGACTGTCTTCATCGCCGGGGTCGGCGAATGCTACAGCTTCAGGTACTCCCGGAGCCGCCGTGTCTGCGACCGGCTGACCGGGATCTCGGTCGCTTTCGCGTCCTTCATCCTGAGGATGTAGTTCCTGCTGAACCAAGGGACGATCTCCTTGATCTTGTTGATATTGACGAGGTGCGAACGGTGCACCCGCCAGAAGACGGCCGGGTCGAGCCTGGCCTGCAATTCGTCGAGGGTCCGGTCGTTCGACGTTCCGGACATCTGCCCAGTCACAATACTAATCGAATCGTCGACCACCGAGGCGTACAGGATCTCGTCGGCCTGCAGAAGCACGAAGCGTTCGCCTACTTTGACGGCCACCTGCGTCGGCCGGTTCGCGGTGGCCATCAGCCGGACCAGCCGGTCCAGCTGATCGGCCAGCGGCACGGCATCGGGCCGGCGCGCCCGCGCCCGGTTCACGGCCTGGGCCAGCCTGGCGGCCTCGACCGGCTTCAGCAGGTAGTCCACGGCGTTCACTTCGAACGCCTCCACGGCTCGCTGGTCAAAAGCCGTCACGAACACGATCGCCGCGGTGGTTCCTGAATCGTTGAGCTGGCGAACGACCTCCAGCCCGGTCAGACCGGGCATCTGGATGTCGAGGAACGCCACATCCGGGTCGAGGCGGGCGATGGCTTCCACCGCCTCCATCCCGTTACTGGCCTGGCCGACGACCTCCACGCCTTCCATCTGGCCGAGGAGGAAGCAAAGCTCTTCCCTGGCGAGCTGTTCGTCGTCGGCCACGATGGCCGTCAAGGGGGGGCCGCTCATGACGCCAGCCTCTTTGGCGGGGCCGCGGCCAGCGGAATCTCGACGTGCGCCAGCGCGCCTCTGCCTGGAGCCCCGGACAGGACGAGCTGGCCGGATGCGCCGTAGAGCACCCTCAGACGCTCGTGCACGTTGTGGAGGCCGATGCCGCTCGACAGGGCCGACGGCAACCGCTCGTCCGAAATGCCGAGGCCGTCGTCCTCCACCTCGATGATGGCGGTGTCCCGGTTCCGCCAGGCGCGCAGTGTGATTCGGCCGGAGCCCACCTTCCGCGACAACCCGTGCTTGATGGCGTTCTCGACCAGGGGCTGCAACAGCATGCTCGGCACGACGATGTCGAGGGTCTCCGCGGCAATGTTCTTCTCCACGGTGAGGCGCGGCCCGAATCGGATCACCTCGATCGCCAGATACTCGTCGACCGCCTCGAGCTCCTCGCGCAAGGTGACGAACTGCTCGTCATTGCGCATCAGCTTGCGCAGCAGCCCCGACAGCTTCTGGATGACCATGCGGGCGGTGTCGGGTTGCGAGCGGATGAGCGACGAGACCGATGCCAGGGTATTGAAGAGGAAGTGCGGGTTGATCTGGCTTTTCAACGCTTCGACCTTGGCCGCGAGCAGCAGTTTCTCCTGCTCCTGGAGCCGGTGCTCGATCCGGGCGTTGTTCCAGATCTTGATGGGCGTCGAGACGGTGAGCACTGTGGCCACGTAGACGGCGACCGAGAGCCAGAGCGAGTCTCCGTACAGGAAGAACAGCCGTTCCTCGCCGAACCGGAGGCCCACCGTCTGCCGGATGAGCTCGAGGCCAATCAGGCCCAGCAGCAGCACCACTTGCCAGTTGACCTGCGGCGCGCGGATCATCCGCCAGAGATGCCCCGGCAGGCTGAAGAACATGAACGGCGAGAAGCTCCAGATGTCTTCCTTGGGGCAGGCCTCGCGTAGCCCCCCGCCGGCAAAGCCGCACCCGACGGCAAACGGGAGGGCGCCGATACTCGCCGCCGATGAGGCCGGGCATCCCCATGCAGGCGCCGACGATCGCGCCCGTATACGGGCCGGCGATCAGGCCCGCCAGGAACGCCCCTTCGAGCGTCAGATCGGCCGCCTCGTAGTTGAGCAGCAGGCGCGCGATCACCCCGGCGGTGAAGGGGATGATGAGACTGGCGGCAAACACCAGCCGGTCGGGCCAGTTGCGCTGTTCGAAGATGAGGATGTGGCGGAAACGCCGGTAACGGGCGAGCATCGTGGCCAGCGCCGCCATCACCGCCAGCTTCACAATGAGCGTGGTGAGGAGGAACTGCCCGGCGGATAAGAACTTGGGTTCCTGCAGCACGGCGGCCGTTCCGTCGGAAATGGTATCATTTCGGCTATGATTCGCCCGCTCGTCGAAGGCTTTGCTCTCACCTTCAAGCACTTGTTCCGGCGTCCGATCACGGTGAACTACCCCGACGTGAAGGTTCCCATGTTCCCGAAATACCGCGGGAAACAGGTCCTGATGCGCGACGAGAACGGCCTGGAGAAGTGCGTGGCCTGCGGCCTGTGCGCGGTGGCCTGCCCGGCCGACGCCATCTACCTCGAGGCCGCGGAGAACGACGGCACGGTGATGGCCGGTCCCCGCTACGCCTCGGTCTACCAGATTCACAAGACGCGCTGCATCTTCTGTGGCTACTGCGAGGAAGCCTGCCCGGTCTCGGCCATCTTCATGGGCAAGGACTACGAGCTGGCGGTCTACAGCAAGGACGACTTCATCTGGGACAAGACCGAGCTGCTGGTCCCGGCTGCGGCCGGTGAGCACGCGCCCGTCCAGGGCCGCTAGTTGAAACCATTTCTCGACGCGCTCGCCGAGCGCGTCCTCGTCTGCGACGGCGCGATGGGGACGATGCTGTACGGCAAGGGCGTCTTCATCAATCGCTGCTTCGAGTCGCTCACCCTGAGCGAGCCGGCCCTCGTGCGCGACGTGCACGAGCAGTACCTGCGCGCCGGCGCGGACGTGATCGAGACCAACACGTTCGGCGCCAACCGCATGAAGCTGCGCGCGTTCGGCCTGGGCAACCGCGTCAGCGAGATCAACCAGGCGGCGGCGGTGCTGGCGCGCGAGGCGCGTGACGCGGCGTCCGGCGAGCCCAGGGCGTATGTCGCCGGAGCGATCGGCCCGCTCGGCGTCCGCGTCGAGCCGTGGGGCAAGACCGGCGTGGACGAAGCGGAGGCGATGTTCCGCGAGCAGGCCGAGGCGCTGCTCGCCGGCGGCGTCGACCTGTTCATGCTCGAGACCTTCCGCGACCTGAACGAGATGGGCGCGGCCATCGCCGCGGTCCGGCGGTGTCCGACCTGCCGATCGTCGCGCAGATGACGACCGAAGAGGACGGCAACAGCCTGGACGGCACGCCGCCCGAGCAGTTCGCGCCCGGCGCTGGTCGCGCGCGGCGCCGCACGTGGTCGGGCTTGAACTGCAGCGTCGGGCCCGGCGCCGATGCTCGAGACCATCGAGCGGATGGCGAGGTGGTCACCGTGCCGCTGGCGGCGCAGCCCAACGCGGGCAAGCCGCGCGACATCGAGGGCCGCAACCTCTATCTGTGCTCGCCGGACTACATGGCGTCGTACGCGCGGCGCTTCGTCGCGCTCGGCGTCCGGCTGGTCGGCGGCTGCTGCGGCACGACGCCGGACCACATCCGCCAGATTCAGCTGGCGGTGAAGGCGATGGCGCCCGGCGTGGCCCGTCGCGATGCGCCGGCGGCCGAGGTCCGGACGCCGCTCGCCAGCCAGCCGCATGCGCAGCCGCCGGTGCCGCGCGCAGAGAAGTCCGGCCTGGCCCGCAAGCTCGCCGCCGGCCAGTTCGTCACCATCGTCGAGGTGCCGCCGCCGCGCGGACACGATGCGACCGAAGCCGTCGCGGCGGCCTGCGCGCTGCGCGATCACCGGCGTCGACGTGGTCACGGTCCCGGACGGCCCGCGGAGCGGCGCGCGGCTGAGCGCCTTGTCGCTGGCGGTGCTGATGTCCCAGCAGCGCGGCATCGAGACGCTGCTCCAGTACTCGTGCCGCGATCGCAACCTGCTCGGGATCCAGTCGGATCTGCTGGGGGCGCACGCGCTCGGGCTGCGCAACATCCTCGGCATCACCGGCGACGCGCGCAGCCTGGGCGACATCCCCGACGCCACGGCGGTGTTCGACGTCGACTCGATCGGTCTCACCAACGTGGTGAATCGGCTGAACCACGGGCTCGACATCGGCGGCCAGTCGATCGGCGCGCCGACACGGTTTCATACCGGGGTGATGGCCAACCCGTCGCGCGACCTCGATCAGGAGCTCAAGCGGCTGGAGTACAAGGTCGAGGCCGGCGCCGAGTTCGTCGTCACCCGGCCGATCTTCGACGCGCCAGGCCTTCGAGCGGTTCCTCCAGCGCGTCGAGGCCTTCAGGATCCCGATCATCGTCGGGATTCTGGCCGTTCGACAGCGCCCTGAACGCCGAGTTCATGGCCAACGAGGTGCCGGGCGTCACCGTGCCCGAGGCGCTCGTGGAACGGATGCGCCGGGCGGCGAGCGCCGAGGCCGCGGAGGCCGAAGGCGTGGCGATCGCCCGGGAATTGCTGCGAAACCTGCGCGCCATGGCACAAGGCGTGCACATCTTCACCCAGTCCGGCAAGCTCGATCGGGCCTTTGACGTCCTGGCATGACCGCGGAGCTTCGTTCCGGGGCGCCGTCACAACTCTGATATAGTCCGGAACGGTCGCGGAGGGCGAATGGCCTTGTTGAATCAGCACGGGACAGGTACCACGGGGGGCGATACCGCCACTCGCGCGCTCTCGGTGACGGCCGTCGAGAATGCGTTCGTCGAACGCGTCTACCAGAAACTGGCGGGCGTCTACGACTACACATTCGGACCGACCCTGCACCCCGGTCGCCTCGAAGCCATCGAGAAGATGCGCATTCACCCGGGCGACGACGTCCTCGAAGTGGGCGTCGGCACCGGCATCAATCTCTCGCTCTATCCCAGAAGCTGCACCATCACGGGCGTCGACCTGTCGTCGAAGATGCTCGAAAAGGCGCAGAAACGCATCGACGGCAAGGGCCTGACGCACTGCCGCGTGATGGAGATGAACGCCGAGCAGATGGCGTTCGCCGACAACTCCTTCGACGTCGTCTACGCGCCCTACGTGATCAGCGTGGTGCCGGACCCGGTGAAGGTGGCGCGCGAGATGTACCGCGTGTGCCGTCCGGGGGGCCGCGTCATCATCCTCAACCACTTCAAGAGCACGAACCCGCGTGCTCGGCGAAGATCGAGCGGGCGATTTCGCCGATGACCGTGCACATCGGGTTCAAGGCCGATCTCGACCTGGACGGGTTCCTGGCCCAGGCCGAGCTGCACCCCATCTCGATCGAGAAGGTCAACGTCCCGAAGATGTGGACGCTCGTGACCTGCGTGAAGCCGAAGTCGTAGCCGCCGTCAGGTTCGCGGCGGCCCGAACGGGTTGTCGAGCGACGGGCTCTGCGGCGTCATCAGCTCCGCGCCGCTCTCCGTGATCACCATGTCGTCTTCCAGCCGGATGCCGAACTCGCCGGGGATGTAGATCCCGGGTTCGTCGCTGAAGGTCATCCCCGGCGCGAGCGGCAGCGTGTTGCCCTTCACCAGGTACGGCCATTCGTGTCCGTCCATGCCCATGCCGTGGCCCACGCGGTGGGTGAAGAACTTGTAGTCCGGGCCGTATCCCGCGTCGACGATGACCTTGCGGGCGGCGGCGTCGACGGCCTCGCACGGCACGCCCGGGCCGCGCCGCCTTCAGCGCCGCGGTCTGCGCGCGGTACTCGATCTCGAACACCTGCTTCATCTTGTCGGTGGGCTTGCCCAGCACGAACGTCCGGCTGAGATCCGAGGCATAGCCTTCGACGCTGCAGCCGCCGTCGATCAGCAGGATGCTGCCCTCGCGCACGACCTGCGGCGTCAGCGAGCCGTGGGGCAGGGCCGAGTACTCGCCGACCTGCACGCCGGCGCCGCCCTCGAAGCCCAGCTGGCGATGGGCGAGGGCGACCAGGTCGGCGAAGTCGTCCTGCGTCATGCCGTCCTTGAGCGCCTTCCACGCGGCCTCGTAGGCCTTGAGCGTCACCTGCGACGCCAGCCGCATCAGCGCCAGCTCGTGCGCGTCCTTCACGACGCGGCAGCCGGCGGTGACGGGCGTGCCGCTGGTGATCTTCACCGCGGGCGCGGCCTGCGAGACGCTGTCGCTGAACACGAACCGGACGGTCTCTTCGATGCCCAGCTGGCCGGACGCGATCCCGCGATCCCGCAGGCCCTGCGCCACGCGCTCGTACGGGCTCTCGTGCTCTTCCCAGGTGCGCACGTCGGCCGAGGCGCCAAGCGGCCCCTTGGCGATCTGCTCGCGCGCGCGATCCTCCTCGAAGGCGGGGCAGACGTAGAAGGCGTCGCCCTTGACGGGCAGGACCATCGCGAACAGCCGCTCGCTGAGGCCCCAGCGCATGCCGCTGAAGTAGACGAGCGAGGTGCCGCCGGTGAGCATCAGCGCATCGATCTTGCGCTCGGCCATCAGGCGGCGCGCTTTCTCGATGCGCCCGCGCCGTTCGTCGGCGGTGATCGGCGAGGCCTGATCGCGCATCGACGCCAGGGCGGCGATCGAGGGCGGCAGCGCCGCGGCGGCGCCCGGAGCGGACGTGGCGGCCGGCTGCGCGCTGGCCGGGGCCTCGGAGTTGCAGGCCGTGGCGAACGACGCACCGGCGGCCAGTGATCCCATCTTCACGAACGAGCGGCGGTTCAGCATCGCTACATCATATCCAGCAGGAGCGCGGCGGCAACTTCGGCGCCGTCGACGCGCGGGCGCTCGGGCGGGGCGGGCTGCGCGAGCAGGGCGTCGAGGTGCGGCGGCCCAGCGCCCGGCGAAGAGCGCGTCGTGATCGATGAAGCCGGCCCGCAGGATGCGCGGCAGCCCCGCCACCAGCACGTCGTACTCCGCGAAATGCCCACGCGACGTGTAGAGCAGGGCGGTCTGGTTCGCCACGCACTCGGCGATGATCCCGTAGCCCGGCTTGCTGACCACGACGTCCATCGCGTGGACGATGTCCTCGTAGAGGAACCCGCGCGCGTACATGGCGGGCTCGTCGAGCGGGATCAGGCTGCCGGTGCGGCCCATCTCGCCGAGCGTGCGATCGCCCATCGGCGTGGTGCTCGTCATCAGCAGGCCCCAGGGGGCGACGCGGGTGAGGGCGGCCATGTCGAGGCCCTCGACGCCGTAGCCGCCGAACGACACCAGGGCGAGCGGCCGATCGAGCGGCAGGTCGAAGGCGCGGCGGACCTCGTCGCGGTCGCGCCGCGAGCGGCGGGCGATGAACGGCAGATCGACGATCCGCCGGAACGTCTCGAAGCCGCCCCACAGCGGCAGCCGCAGCGCCAGGTCGGCGCCGGCGTAGATCTCGCCAATGGCGCGCGACAGGTCGGCGGTCCCGGGATAGGCCGCGTAGATCCAGTCCCAGGTGAAGTTGCTCATCGCCACCGCCGGGCACGCCCGCGGCCGTCGCCGCCGCGATGCCGAGCGGCGGGATGTCGGCCAGCACCAGGGTGGCGCCGTGGGCGCGCAGCACCGCGGCTTCGGTCTCGATCCGAGCCGGCAACTCGCGCATGAAGGCCTGGGCCCGGCGCACCGTCTCGTCGGTGTCGAGATGCAGGCTGCCGATCTGCACGGCGCCCGTGTCGCACTCGACCGGCTCCAGCACGACCGTGGGTCTGGCGGTCCTGGCGAACAGCCAGGGCGCCACCGCGCTGCGGACGACGATGCGGACATCAGGCGCGCGATCGGCGAGGGCGTTCAGCAGTTCAATGGTGCGGGAAGCGTGGCCGAACCCGTGTCCCGAAACATACGTAACAAGCGTTCTCACCACCCCGGATCCATGTCGTCCCATCGAGCCTGCCGTCGGGATGCATCGTACATCGGCGTGGATGGAATATCCCGTTCACGCGTCCGTCCCTGCCATCACTCTTCCTTCTCGAATCTCTCCAACTTTTCTCGATCTCGGCAACAGGATTTTCCGATAGAGTGTCGGGGCACACGTTTGCCTTTGGCGCATGCATTGCTCGCGCGCCATGTCTAGAGGGGATGAATATGATGAGACTCTCGCGCCTCCTCATTGCGGCGCTTTGTTTGCTGCTGGCTTCGACGGCGCAGGCCCAGCAGACCGGTTCGATTACCGGTAGCGTTTCAGACACCAGCGGCGCGGTGCTGCCAGGCGTGGTGGTCAGCGTCGAAGGCGCCAACCTGATCGGCGGCGCCCAGACCTACACCACGGATGCCACCGGCACCTATCGCTTCGACCGGCTGCCGCCCGGCGACTACAACGTCAAGTTCGAACTGCAGGGCTTCAAGACCGTGCAGCGCGACGCGCGTCCGCATCAACGCGGCGTTCGTCGCCACCATCAACGCCAAGCTCGAAGTCGGCAGCCTGGAGGAGACCATCACGGTCACCGGCCAGTCGCCCGCGGTCGACGTGCGGTCGAACGTGCAGCAGACCGTCATGAGCCAGGAGATCCTCGAGGGCGTGCCGACCGGGCGCGACCCGTGGTCGCTGGCCAAGCTCATCCCCGGCGTGCAGGTGGCCACCTACGACGTCGGCGGCACCCAGTCGATGCAGCAGAGCAGCATGTCGGCGCACGGCTCCAACACCAACGACGTCAGCTACAACATCGACGGCGCCACGGTGAACTGGCCCGGCGGCGGCGGCGGCGCGACGATGATGTACTACGACCAGGGCATGTTCGAAGAGGTCAACTACATGACCTCGGCGATTCCCGCGGAAACGCTGGCGGGCGGCGTCTCCATCAACATGGTGACCAAGGCCGGCGGCAACCAGTGGCGCGGCAATGCCCGCTACTCGTTCGCCAACGACGACCTGCAGTCCGAGAACTGGGCCGACACGCAGGAGATCAACCCGACCTTCCTCGGCAACCCGACCCAGAAGACCTACGACTTCAACCTGTCGGGCGGCGGCGCCATCGTGCAGAACCGCCTGTGGGTGAACGGCACCTACCGCAAGTGGGTGGTGAACAAGCTGGTCAACGCCCGGAACCCCGACGGCAGCCAGGCGCTCGACGACAACGACCTGAAGAACTACTCGGGCAAGGTCGTGGGCCAGATTACGCCCGAACAACAAGCTGTCGGTGTCGTACCTCTGGAACGACAAGATCCGCGGTCACCGTCGCGACACGCCGCCGAACATCATGCGACGACAGCGCCTCGCTGGTGCAGACCAACCCGGTGCAGACGACCCAGGCGAAGTACACCGGGCATCCGCAACCGCATGGTGTTCGAGTCGAACTTCTCGGTGATGGACGGCCAGACCAACTACCTCTATCAGCCCGGCACGCCGGCTGACGCCATCCGCCGCGTCGACAACGCGCGTTCGGAAGCGTTCATCGCCGCGACCCGCGAAGAGCACCAGCCGAACTCGCGCACCAGTTCGACAACATCTTCACGATCGGCAAGAGCGGCTGGGGCGGCGAGCACCTGTTCAAGGGCGGCGTGCAGTGGGGCCGTCTCTACTACGAGTCGGACTACTCGGTGCAGGGCGATCACTACGTCGAATACAACAACGGCGTCCCGACGCAGGTCCGCCAGTTCAACACGCCCGACGATCTCGAAGAACGTCGCCACGGTGCTGGGCCTCTTCTTGCAGGACTCCTGGTCGATCAACCGCCTCACGCTCAACGTCGGCGCGCGCTGGGACCGCTACGTCGGCACGCTGCCGGAGCAGTCGGCGACGGCCGGCCAGTTCGTCGTCGGCGCGCTCGGTGCCGGAGACCGAAGTGCATCAACCAGAACATCGGCGTGTGGCGCGCTCGGCGCGTCGTACGACCTGACCGGCAACGGCCGCACGGCATTCAAGGCCAGCTACAGCCGCTACGGCCTGCAGGTCGGCATCGACCGCGTGACCAGCGTCAACCCGCTCTCGACCGGCATCGCGGACCTGCCCATGGACCGACCCGAACGGCGACGGCCGCTTCCAGGCATCGGAAGTCAACATCGCGCAGTGCTCGGCGTTCAGCGGCGGCGTGGGCTTCAGCTACGCCGACGGCGTGACGTGGCCCTACTCGGACGAAGTCACGGCCGGCATCGAGACCCAGCTGCCCGGCGACGTCCGCATCGGCGCGATGTTCTACTACCGCACCAACCGCGAGCAGTTCGGCAGCGCAACGAGGCCGTGCCGACTCGTCGGCCTACACGCCGTTCAGCTGACGATCCCAACGGCCCCGGCGGCATCGCTCGACGAACCCGGTGCCGACGACGGTCACCGTCTACAACCTGAACCCCGCACTGGCCAGCGCCGAACAACACGGTCCGCGGCAACGAGGACTTACCTCGACACCGCCTACAAGGGCGTCGAGTTCACCGCCACGAAGCGCTTCTCGAACAAGTGGCAGATGCAGGCCGGTTTGACCTCGGCAACAACCGCGGCGGCTCAACCCACGCACGGCAGTCGGCACCGACCTGAACGACCCGAACGTGACCTACCTGGGCGACGACGGCATCATCGGCAACGACTCGACCGGTGGCCTTCCGCCTCTCGGGCAGCTACACGCTGCCCTGGGAGATCAACCTGGCGGGTTCGCTGATCTCCAACAACGGCTACCCCTACCAGACCACCTACTCGCTGTCGCGCGCCAGCCGCGGCGGCGCAGGGCGTGACCCTGACCCGTGCCACGCAGACCGTCGTGCTCAGCGAGCGCGGCGACGAGCGCTTCGACAACGTGACGATGGTGGACATCCGCCTGTCGAGGGCGTTCCGCTTCGGCAGCCGCAGCTTCACACCGCAGGTCGACTTCTTCAACATCGGCAATGCCGATACGACGGTCGGTCACAACGTGCAGGTGGGTTCGTCCTACCTGTTCCCGAGCGAGATCCTGTCGCCCCGCATCATCCGCGTGGGCTTCAGCCTGAACTTCTAAGGCTCGCACGCACGATCACGACGGCCGCGGTTGCCCATAGGGCCGACCGCGGCCGTTTCTCTTGTACGGACGGTACGGGGCTTGTCTTAGGTCTTGGGTCTTGGGTCTTGGGTCCTGGGACTGGGATCATGAGCCCTGAGGCCAGGCGATCGAGGGCTTCGGGCCAGCTCGAGGCAGGACTCAAGACTCAAGCCCCAAGCCTCAAGACCAGCCCAAGCCCCCCCAGACCTGCTAGGATCGTGAGCGTGTCACTCGACGAGCGCGCCTTCTTCAACGAACGTCCGGAACAGCGCCAGGGCAAGTTCACCTGCCCGCGCTGCCGCCGCGCCAACGACTACTCGGTCCGCTGGGTGCGCCGCACCAAGAAAGACCGCATGCCCAACGGGGCTGGCGAAGGCGACCGGGCGAAGTACGGAAAATTGCGTGACCACCTGCTGAGGCTGGACGACGAAGTCACCTGCAAGACCTGCGGGAAGAAATTCGAGATTCCGTCGCATCACTCGCTGTTGTTCGTGGACCAGCTGGAAGGGCTTCCCAAGGACGCGGATCTCGACGCCGAGATCGCCGCCGCTGACGAAAAGCCCGCCGTCGCCACCGACCTCAGCAAGCTGCCGGCCCGATTCTCGAGACCGTCACGAGGATGGAAGGGATGAATCGTCACCATATTCCCGGCAGGATCCTCCATCGGACCTGCCGCTGGTAGTCGCGGTACGACTGACCGAACTCGTGGACCAGTGAGCGTTCTTCGATCGGGATCGCCACCACCAGATACGCGGTGCTGACCACCGCGAACAGCAGCCGCCCGGCGGTCATGTCCGGTGCGCCGAACACCAGCAACACCCACCCCAGATAGATCGGGTGCCGCAGCCAGCGGTACGGTCCGCGGACTTCGAGTGGCGCTGTTGCCGCGGGCGTCGCGGCAACCGGCGGCGCAATCGCCATGGGCGCGGAGTCCGCCACGGGCGGCCCATTCCGTGGAGAGCATCTGCTGGCGGCGCCACGGGCGGCGCGCACCTGGCGCACACCCGACAGATCCCAGATGTCCAGCCGCGATGCGCTCTGCAGCGTGAAGACGAGGCCCGCGAGCTGCACGCCGTAGAGCAGCATCCGGAGCAGCCCGGCGGCTTCCCAGGCTACGCCGGGCAGCGGCTGCCACAGCAGGCAGACGGCGAGGAACAACAGGCTGGCAATCCATACATACGCCGAGCGCTCGAACGCGGGGGGCAGCACGCGTGCGAGCGCCGCCTTGATTCCGCTGCGGGCGAACACCGAGTGATGCAGCGCGAAGGCCGAGAAGAGCGCGACGTTGGCGGCGATGGCGGCCGGCACCCGATCCGCAGCCACGTCGCCCCGGTGGCCGAGCACGATCAGGTGGAAGTAGGCGAAATAGGTGAGTGAGATGAAGAAAAGGGTCGCTCCGAGCCAGGCCGCCGCGAGCATGCGCTTAGTATAGGAGTGGATGCGGTCACGGATTGCGATCACCGGCATTGGCGTGGTTTCGGCCTTCGGCGCGGGCCGCGACCGGTTCTGGACGAACATCAGCCAGGGGGTCAGCGGCACGCGCGCGATCACCGAGTTCGACGCGTCCACCTATCCCTGCCGCGTCGCCGCCCCGGTGCCGCCGATGGCGGACGGCGGCGGAGCCCCTGATGGGAGAGCAAAGCCGCGCGGACTCGCGGGCGGATCCGAGGCGCTATTCGCGGGCGGCGATGTTCGGCGTGCGGGCGGCGCGCGAGGCGTGGAACGACGCCGGGCTTCGCTTCGGTGAACCTCGCGCCGGCGTGATCATCGGCTCGGGCGGCGGCGGCATCGACGTCGGCGAAGAGCAGTATCGAGATTTCTTCACGAATGGCGGGCGCCACGTCACGCCGTACGCGATTGCCCTGGGGATCTGCGGAATGGTCTCGAGCGAGATTTCCATCGCGCTCGGCCTGCGCGGCATCAGCCACGTGCTCTCCACCGGCTGCACCAGTTCGACCGACGCGATGGGCTATGCCCGCATGCTGCTGCTGCTCGACGAGTACGACGTCCTGCTGTCGGGAGGCACCGATGGCTGTGTGCTGCCGGGCATGGTGTTCGGCTTCTCGCGCATGCGGGCGGTGTCCACCGCCTACAACGATCGACCCTCCGAGGCCTCGCGTCCCTTCGATCGCGGCCGCGACGGCTTCGTACTCGGTGAAGGGGCGTGGATGGTGGCCCTCGAGCGCGAGGATCGCGCGCGGGCGCGCGGCGCGCGCATCTATGCGTGCATCGAAGGCTACGCCTCGACCTGTGATGCCTACCACCGCGTGCAGATGGATCCCGACGGCACCGAGATCGTGCGCTGCATGCGCAACGCGCTGACGCAGGCCGGACGCGCGCCGGAGGAGATCGGCTACGTCAACTATCACGGCACCTCGACGCAGCTGAACGACGCCATCGAGTCGCGCTGCACGCGTGCCACGTTGGGCGACGTCGCGGACCGCGTGCCGGGCTCGTCGACCAAGTCGATGATTGGTCATCCGCAGGGCGCCAGCGGCGCGGCCGGCGTGGTCACCGCCGCCCTGGCGCTCGCCACCGGGTTCCTGCCGCCCACCATCAATCTCGACGATCCGGATCCGGCCTGCGACATGGACTTCATCCCCAACGCAGGCCGCGCGGTGCAGGCGGAAGCCGCGCTGTGCAATTGCCTGGGGTTCGGCTCGAAGAACTCCGCCCTCGTGCTGGGCGCCGCGGACGCCACCACATGACGCCGCCCGATGACGTGGTGATTGCGGGCGCGGGACCGGCGGGCGCGTTGGCCGCGTGCCTGCTCGCCCGGCGCGGCGCGCGCGTCACGCTCGTCGATCGATCGCGCTTCCCGCGCGAGAAGCTGTGCGGCGACACGCTGAACCCCGGCGCGCTGGCGCTGCTGGCCCGGCACTTCGATCTCGCGCCGCTCCGGCGGCAAGGCTGCGTCATCGACGGCATGCTCCTGACCGGGCCCGGCGGCGTGCGCGTGCGCGGCGACTACGGCGCGGGCGTGCAGGGACTGGGCATCACGCGCGATCGGCTCGACGCCTGGATGGTGGAGCAGGCCGTGGCGGCCGGCGCCCGGTTCGTCGACGAGACGACGGTGCTGGCCCCCGAGCGCGAATCGGATGGCACCGTGCGCGGGGTTCGTGCCCGTCATCACTCCGGGACGACAACCTGCTTCGCCGCGCGCATCACGCTGGGCGCCGACGGCCGCCGCTCGCGGTTGGGGCAGTCGTGCGGACTGACCCGCACCCCGGCGCATCCCCGACGCTGGGCCATCGGCGCGTATTTCGAGGAGGTGGCCGGGCTCTCGACGCTCGGTGAGATGCACGTGCGCGACGGCCACTACCTGGGCGTGGCGCCGACGCGCGACGGGCGCGCCAACGCTTGTCTCGTGCAGCCGCACACGGCCAGTCACGGCGCGTGGCGCGCGCCGGGCACGATGCTGATGTCCCGCCTGCAGGGCGATCCGGTGCTGGGGCCGCGGTTCCGCCGCGCGCGGATGGCGACGCCGCCGATCGTATTGGGGCCGCTGGCCGTCGACACGCCGCAACCGGGCTGCGCCGGTTTGCTGCTGGTGGGCGACGCCTCCGGCTTCATCGATCCGATGACCGGCGACGGCATCCACCTGGCGCTTCGAGGCGCCGAGACCGCCGTCGCCGTGGCCGGCGACGTGCTCGACGGCCGCCTCGCCATCAGCGACGCGCACCGCTTGTTCGCCGATCGGCTGCGTCATCGTCTTGGGCGGAAGCGTACCTTCAACCGGAGCCTGCGCGCCCTCGTCGGGTCCCCGAGCGCCGTGCGTGCCTCGGCCCTTGGCGCGCGGGTCTGGCCCGCGGCGTTCCATGCCGTCATCCGCTACGCGGGCGACGCCCCGCTCCTGAGCGCCTGATGTCTCCCTCGGCAGCCGTGGCGCTCGTCACCCTGCTCGCCGTCCTGCTCGTCATGGGCGGCGAGGCGCTGCTCTCCCGCGCCAATGAAGCGACCCTGCGCAAGCTGGGCGCCATCGAGCCGCCCGACGATGTGTATCGCGTGATGCAGTGGGCGTATCCGTGCTCGTTCGTGGCCATGGCGGTGGAAGGCGCCTGGTGGGGGCCGGCCCCCCAGCTGGTGCTGCTCACCGGGCTCGGCGTGTTCGGCGTGGCGAAGGCGCTGAAGCTGTGGGCCATCAGTTCGCTCGGCGTCCGCTGGTCGTTCCGCGTGCTGGTGCTGCCGGACCGTCCGCTGGTGGTGAGGGGGCCCTATCGGTTCATCCGTCATCCGAACTACGTCGCGGTGGTGGGGGAACTCCTCGGGTTCTCGCTGATCGTGGGGGCGCCGGTGACGGGGCTGCTGGCCCTGGTCGGTTTCGGCGCGCTGATGTGGCGTCGAATCGCCATTGAAGATCGGGCACTCGGGCGACAATAGTGTCTCCCGTGCCCGAACGCCGCCTCCTCGGCCATCAGCAGTCACGTCCAACCCCGGCTGCCGCTGTGGGCCCGGGTGCTCGATGCGCTCAGCGTCGTCGCCGGTCTCGTCGCGCTGTCGGTGCTGCTGTTTGGCGGCTTCCGCATCTGGCTGTTCGAGACGCGGCTGTCGGTGACCGCCTGGTGGCGGCCGGCACTGGCGGCGTTGCTGCTGCTCGGGCTCCGTCACGCCGCGATCCGGCGCGCGCCGCTGCCGTCGCGGGTGGTGGCGAGCGTTCGAGAGTGGTGGGCGTCGCCGGAGACACAGACCGTCCTGCCGATTCATCTCGCGACCCGCTTCGGCGTGCTCGCGGTCGGGTTCCTGTCGGTGGTGCTGGTCGGGTTCCCGATGGAGCAGCCGCCCGTTCAGATCTACGGGAATGCGCTGCTCGACCTGCCGGCGCGCTGGGATGCGGGCTGGTATCTGACGATCGCGAACGAGGGCTACAGCTTCTCGGCCGCGAACCCCAACGCGCAACAGAACATCGCGTTCTTTCCCGCGTTCCCCTTGATCGTGCGCTACCTGTCGGTGCTCTTCGGCCGCCAGCCGCTGTGGACCGGCGTGGTGGTCTCGCTGGTCGCGTTCTTCTGGGCGCTGGTCTACTTCCTGCGCCTGGCGCGCGCGCATCTGCAGGACGAGGAGCAGGCGGTGACGGCGGTGCTGCTGCTCGCGGCCTATCCGTTCGCGCTGTTCTTCAGCGCCGCCTACAGCGAGGCGCTGTTCCTGCTGTCGCTCGTCGGGGCGGTGTTCCACTTCAGGCGCCAGGAGCTGTGGCCGGCGGCGGGCTGGGGCTTGCTGGCGGGGCTGACCCGGCCGAACGGCGCGTTCCTGTCGGTGGTGCTGGGCTTGATGACGCTGGAGATGTTCCTGCGTGACTGGCGACGGACGCCGGCCGAGCGTGAGGCCGGCCCGCCGTTCCGCTGGAGCGCGCACCTGGATCGATTGGCGACGGCGTCGGCACCGGGGATGGGGATGCTCGTGTATTCGACGTTCATCCTGTTCCTGACCGGCCACCCCTTCCAGTGGACCGCGCAGAACGCGGCGTGGGGCCGCGTCTACCGTAGCCTCGACACCATCGTCACCGACCGGATTGCCTTCGTCACCAAGAACGGCGTCTACGCATACGCCGCGACCCAGCCGATCGACCTGTTCTACCTGGTGAGCGTGCTGTTCATCCTGGGCGCCGTCTGGCCCGTCTATCGCCGCTTCGGCCTGCCGTACGC
The DNA here is from genome assembly GCA_963721715.1 of uncultured Acidobacteriota bacterium. Lineage (GTDB taxonomy): Bacteria > Acidobacteriota > Vicinamibacteria > Vicinamibacterales > UBA2999 > VFZN01. The sequence goes on from CAVRKI010000003.1 coordinate 962,484, forward strand.
GGTGTTGCTGCTCATCAATCTGCTGCCGCCGATGGCCGCCGGCGGGCTGCTGTCGATTGGCCGCGTGACCTCGGTGCTGTTCCCGGCGTTTCTCTGGCTGGGGGCGGCCGTTCCGCCTCGTCACCGCGGCGCCTGGGTGGCCGTCTTCGCCTGCCTTCAGGGCTTTGCCGCGGTCCTGTTCTTCACCTGGCGGCCGCTCTACTGACGAACCGCGCCGGACGGGATGCCTGCCATCACGTAAAGTGCTCAAAAGACGTGACATCCCGTGACACCAGCGGGCAGGCTGACCACGGTATACTGAGCGGCAATTCACTATGAACCGGCCTGTATCAGCGGTGTTACTGACGTCCCTTCTGGGGCTGACCATTCTCACGGCCGCCGAACAGGCGGTCCCGCCCGCCGCCCCGGCGCCGCGTGCAGCCGCTCCGGCGGCGCCAGCGCCATCGGCTCCGGTCACGCCAATGACCTCGCGCGCCGTGCCGGCCGCGTCGCCCGCAGCCACAGCCGCTGACCACAACGCGCTGGTGAAGCAGGTACTGCGTCACCTGCCACAGCGATCGCGCCAAGGCTGGCGGGCTGACGCTGGCCTCGTTCGACACCGCGAAACCCACGAGCGATGTGGTCATCGCCGAGAAGATGATTCGCAAGCTGCGGGCCGGCATGATGCCGCCCTCCGGCGCCAAGCGGCCGGACGAGGCGACTCTGGCCGCGCTCACGACCGCGCTCGAAACCCACATCGACCGCGCCGCGAGCGCCACCCGCTCCGGCGGCCGCGTGTTCCAGCGTCTGAACCGCGCGGAGTATGCGCGCGCGGTGCGCGACCTGCTGGCCCTCGACATCGACGTCTCCGGCCTGCTGCCGGCCGACACCATCAGCGCCGGGTTCGACAACGTGTCCGACTCGCAGATGTTCTCGCCGACGCTGATGGAGGCGTATCTGCGCGCCGCCAGCAAGGTGACGTCGCTGGCGGTCGGCGACTCCGACGCCGAGTCGGGCGAGGCCCTCTACCTGGTGCCGAAGACCTCCTCGCAGATGGAGCGCGTCGAGGGCGCGCCGTTCGGTACGCGCGGCGGGGTGTCGGTGATTCACACCTTCCCGGCGGACGGCGACTACGTGTTCCGCATGCAGCTGCACGGCAACGCCGACGGCTTCCTGTTCGGTGGACCGGCCACGGGCGAGCAGGCCGAGGTCTCGATCGACGGCGAGCGCGTCGCGGTGGTCGACGTCGCGCCGCGCATGGCCGACGTCACCGGCGGTCTGGCGCTGAAGACGCCGGTCATCCACGTCACCGCCGGGCCGCACCGGGTGTCCGCGGCCTTCATCCGCCGCTTCGAAGGCCCGGTCAACGATCTGATCGCGCCGATCGACCACACGCTGGCCGACACGCAGATCGGCGTCTCGCACGGCATCACGACCCTGCCTCACCTCAAGGACCTGGCGATTGTCGGGCCGCAGAAGGTGACCGGCATCTCCGACACGCCGAGCCGCCGCAAGATCTTCGTCTGCCGCCCGACCGGTCCGGCCGAAGAGCAGACGTGCGCCGCGCGCATCGTCCGCGAGCTGGCGACGCAGGCGTTCCGCCGCCCGGTCTCGACGCGCGACTTCGATCGGCTGATGACGTTCTACAAGGACGGCCGCGCCGATGGCGACTTCGAGTACGGCGTCGCCTCGGCGATCGAGGCGATCCTCGCCAGCCCGCAGTTCCTGTTCCGCCTCGAGCCGGTGCCGGCGACGGCGGTGGCGGGGCAGCCCTATCGTCTCGATGACCTCGCGCTGGCGTCGCGCCTGTCGTTCTTCATCTGGGGCAGCGGTCCCGATGCGTCGTTGATGAAGGCGGCCACGGCCGGCACGCTGTCGGCGCCCGGCGCGCTGGATCGGCAGGTCCGCCGGATGCTGGTGGATCCGCGGTCGGACGCGCTCGCGATGCGGTTCGCCGCGCAGTGGCTGCGGCTGGCGGACGTCGAGCAGATTCTGCCGGACGCGATTCTGTTCCCCTACTTCGATCGCTCGCTCGGCCGCGCCATGGTCACGAGAGACGGAGCTGTTCTTCGACAGCCTGGTCCGCGAGGACCGCACGGTGCTGGATCTGCTGACCGCCGACCACACCTTCGTGAACGGCCGCCTGGCGCGCCACTACGGGATCCCGAACATCGTCGGCAACGAGTTCCAGCGCGTGACCGTGCCGGACGAGCGCCGCGGCCTGCTGGGCAAGGGCAGCGTGCTGATGCTGACCTCGGTGGCGGATCGCACCTCGCCGGTGATGCGAGGCAAGTGGGTGATGGAGGTGATGCTCGGTTCGCCGCCGCCGCCGCCGCCGCCCAACGTGCCCGGCCTCGAGGAGACCAAGGCCACCGGCGCGACCCGCATGCTCACCGTGCGCGAGCGCATGGAGCAGCACCGCGCCAACCCGGCGTGCCGCTCGTGCCACCGCGTCATCGACCCGCTCGGCCTGGCGCTCGAGAACTTCGACGTCACCGGCAAGTGGCGCATCAAGGACAACGGCGCCCCGGTGGATCCGACCGGCGAGCTGTACGACGGCACGCCGATGGACGGCCCGGCCGGTCTCCGCAAGGCGCTGCTGAAGCACCAGGACGTCTTCGTCCTCAGCTTCACCGAGAGCCTGCTCACCTACGCGCTCGGCCGCCGCATCGAAGCGGAGGACATGCCGATGGTCCGCCGCATCGTGCGCGAGGCGACGGCGAACAACCTGAAGATCAGCGCACTGGTGCAGGCGATTGTCCGGAGCCCCGCGTTCCGGATGACCGCCGAAGTGCCCGCAACGACGACCGAGACGGTGGCTGCCCGTCCGGAATAGTCCGGGATGGCGGCAAGAGGAGTGACGCAAGCATGGCGTTCCTGACACAGCGGTATCTGGATCGACGCACCGCCCTCAAGGGCATCGGCGTCAGCGTGGCACTGCCCCTGCTCGAGGCGATGGTCCCGGCACGGTCGGCGGAAGCGCGCCAGTTGACGGCCAAGCGCCGGTTCGTGGCGATTGAGATGGTCCACGGCGCCGCGGGGAGCACCGCGTACGGCGAGAAGAACAACCTGTGGGCGCCGGCCGAGGTCGGCCGCGGCTTCGACCTGTCGAAGACCAGCCTGCAGCCGCTCGACGCCTACCGCGAGCACCTGACCATCGTCAGCCGCACCGACGTGCGGAATGCCGAGGCGTTCACGCCGCCCGAGATCGGCGGCGACCACTTCCGCTCGGCGGCGGTGTTCCTGACGCAGTCGCACCCGCACCAGACGCAGGGCTCGGACGTCAAGGCCGGCGTCTCGATCGACCAGATCTACGCGCAGCAGGTCGGGCAGGAGACGCCCATCCCGTCGATGCAGCTGTGCATCGAGAGCGTGGATCAGGCCGGCGGCTGCTTCTACGGTTACTCGTGCGCCTACACCGATTCCATCAGCTGGGGCTCGCCCTCCGAGCCGCTGCCGATGATCCGGGACCCGCGCGCGGTGTTCGATCAGCTGTTCGGCGTCGGCGCCACGCCCGAGGCGCGTGCCAAGCGCCGCCGCAAGGACAAGAGCATCCTCGACTGGGTGACGGCCTCGGTCAACGATCTGAAGGCCAATCTCGGCACCGCCGACAAGGCCCGTCTCTCGGACTATCTGGATGACGTGCGCGAGATCGAGCGGCGCATCCAGAAGGTCGAGGCGTTCAACGCCAGCGGCGAGCAGCGCGACATTCCCGGCGCGCCCGCCGGGGTGCCGGATTCGTACACCGATCACGTCAAGCTGATGTTCGATCTGCAGGCGGTGGCGTTCTCGGCCGACATCACGCGCGTGTTCGCGTTCAAGCTGAGCCGCGACGTGTCGAATCGCGTGTATCCCGAAACCGGGGTCACGACCGGGTTCCACATCGCGTCGCACCACGGCGATCGCGACGAGCGGATTCTCGAGTACCAGAAGATCAACACCTACCACGTCAGCCTGCTGCCGTACCTGCTCGACAAGCTGCATGAAGGTGCAGGAGGGCGACAAGACGCTGCTCGACAACACGCTGGTGATGTACGGATCGCCGATGGGCAATTCGAACGTCCACAACCACAAGCGCTGCCCCTTCATCCTGCTCGGCCACGGCGGCGGCGCGGTCAAGGGCAACGTCCATCTGCGGGCCGCCGACGGCACCCCGATGGCCAACCCGATGCTGTCCGTGCTCCACACCCTGGGGGTGGACGTGAAGAGCTTTGGTGACAGCACCGGCGCCTTCGATCTCAACGAGCCCGTCGCGACCACGGCGGCGGCAGGGGAGTAGTCATCATGCACGTGCGCGCATTCGTCCGGTTCGGGGTCGTGGCCGTGCTCGCGGCCGTGTTGTCGGGGGTGTTGTTCGCGGCGCCCACCGCGCCGGTGGCCGACGCCGCATCGGCCGGCGACATCGCCACCGTGCGTCGCCTGCTGAAGGAAGGCAGTGACGTCAATGCCGCGATGGGCGACGGCATGACCGCGCTGCACCACGCCGCCATCCGCGGTGACGCCGAGATGGTGACCGTGCTGCTCTATGCCGGCGCCAACGTCCGCGCGACGACGCGCCTGGGCGGCTACACGGCGCTGCACCTGGCGAGCCAGCGTGGGCACGAGACCGCGATCGAGGCTCTGGTGAAGGGCGGCGCCAATCCGAACCTGCCGACGGTCACCGGCGCGACGCCGCTGATGCTGGCGGCGGCGTCCGGCCATATCGCCGCGGTCAAGCAGCTGCTGGCGCACAAGGCCGACGTCAACGCGAAGGAGAACGCCAACGACCAGACGGCGTTGATGTTCGCCGCCGCCTACGACCGTCCCGAGGTCGTCAAGGTGCTGGTGGAACTGGGCGCCGACGTGGCGGTCGAGTCGAAGGTGACGGACATCTCGACGCTGGTGTCTCCCGAAGAAGCGCTCCAGGAAGAGATTCGCCTGGCGACGCAGCGCACCCCGACCAACGCCGGTGGCAGGTCCGCGGCGCCGACACTCACCGCGCCGCCTCCGCCGGACAAGCCCGCGAACGACATTCCTGGCGTGACCCGCGGCTACCGTTATAACGAGCTGATCGGCAAGCAGGGAGGTCTCTCGGCCCTGCACTATGCCGTGCGTCAGGGCAGCATGGCCTCGGTCAAGGCGCTGCTCGACGGTCGCGCCGACGTCAACCAGCGGGTGGCCGCCGACGGCACCACGCCGCTGCTGATGGCCATCATCAACGGCCACTACGACCTGGCGATGTTCCTGCTCGAGCAGGGCGCCGACCCCAACGCGGCCAGCGAGGCCGGCGCGGCGCCGCTCTACGCCACCGTCAACATCGAGTGGGCGCCGAAGTCGTTCTATCCGCAGCCGCGCGCGCAGCTGCAGCAGCGCACCAGCTACCTCACGCTGATGCAGGCGCTGCTCGACAAGGGCGCGGACCCGAATGCGCGGTTGAAGAAGAAGGTCTGGTACACCCAGTACAACTTCGATCTGCTGCGCACCGACGAGGCCGGCGCGACGCCGTTCTGGCGCGCCGCCTACGCCAGCGACATCGAGGCGATGAAGCTGCTGATCGCGCGCGGTGCCGATCCGCAGATCACCACCATCAAGGGGCCGACGCAGGTCCGCCCGCAGCAGGGTGGAACCAATGCCGGCACTCCGAACCAGCTGCCGCCGATGCCGGCCGGATCGCCGGGCATTGGCCCGCTGCACGCCGCGGCCGGCGTCGGCTACGGCGAGGGCTTCGCCGGCAACGCGCATCGCTTTGCCGCCACCGGCATGATGTCGGCGGTGAAGTTCCTCATCGAAGAGGTGGGTGTCGACGTCAACGCGGTGGACGACGATGGCAACACCGCCGTGCACCACGCGGCGGCTCGCGGCGACAACGAGATGATCACCTACCTGGTGTCGAAGGGCGCCGACGTGACGAAGGTGAACCGCAGCGGCCTGACGACGGTGGACATGGCCAACGGGCCCGTGCAGCGGACTCAGCCATATCCGGAAACCATCAAGCTGCTCGAGAGCCTCGGCGCCAAGAACAACCACAAGTGCGTGTCCTGCTGAAGTTGATCGCAAGCTTCGGCCGCCGCGGCGGCGTCTAACCGTCAGAGCAGGGAATTCGGGCGAACGGCCGCCTCAACTCGATAGTGAGGTGCGGGGCCGATACGTCAGATATACTCGGCCAGGGGCCATGACACGCCGTTTCTGGGGAATTTGCCTCGTTTCGATCGCCCTCACCGCCAGTCTGGGTCTCGTCTTCGCGCGGGAACAGACCGGTGGTGCCCGGCGGCGCCCGCGCCGCGGCTGACAAGGCCTGGCGCGCGGGCCAGTACGAGGAGGTCGATCGCCTCGCGCAGGGGCAGACCGCCGACGAGCTCCTCGTCCATCCTCGGCGCCAGGAGCGCGGCGGCGGTCGGCGATTACGCCCGCGCCGAATCCATCCTTCAACCCTTTGCCGCGCAGGACGCCGGGCGGCGACGCCGCGCTCGAACTCGGGCTGCTGCAGTCCCAGCTCGGACGCCGCACCGAGGCTCGCCGCTCGCTGCAGTTGATGCTGCTGGCGGCGCAGGACGCCGAGACGGCGCGCGAGTTCCTGCGCGCGGGGCGCGCGGCCCGCGCGCTCGGGCGCTTCGAGGACGCCAACGGCTTCTTCCGCGAGGCCAGCACGCTGGCGCCTGCCGACGTCGAGGTCAACACCGGCTGGGGTGAACTGTTCCTCGAGAAGTACAACCGTCCCGATGCCGTCCGCTCGTTCGAAGCGGCGCTGAAGGTGGACGAGAACGACGGCCCGGCACTGCTGGGCATGGCGCGCGCGGTGGTGGACGACAACCCGCCGCAGGCGCTCACCTTCGCCGCCAAGGCGTTGAAGAACAACCCGCGCGACGTGCCGGCCCAGCTCTTCATGGCCGAACATGCGGTGGCGCAGGATCGCAAGCAGGAGGCGCGCGACTGGCTGCAGAAGGCCCGCGCCGTGAACCCGAAGAGCCTCGACGCGATGGCGCTCGAGGGCGCGCTCGCCTATGTCGAGGGCGACACCGCGAAGTATCAGGCGCTGGCGGCGGAAGCCCTCAAGATCAACCCCAGCTTCGGCGAGTTCTATCGCGTGGTCGGTTCGGTGACGGCGGGCTACTACCGTTTCGACGAGGCCGCCGAACAGGTGCGCCGCGCCATCCAGCTCGATCGCGAGAACTGGCGCGCCTACGCCGAGCTCGGCACCCACCTGATGCGCACCGGCGACGAACGCGGCGCCCGCCGCATGCTCGAGACCGCGTTCCGCCAGGATCCCTACGACGTCATCACCTTCAACCTGCTCGGGCTGCTCGACACCCTCGACCAGTTCGGCACGGTGCGCGATGGCGATCTCGCGTTGCGCCTGCACCCCGACGAGACCGGGGTGATGGAGCCCTACATCACCCCGCTGGCGCGCGAGGCGCTCGACGCGCTCAGCGCGCGCTGGGAGTTCACGCCGAAGGGCCCCATCCTGATCGAGGTCTTTCCGCGTCACGACGACTTCGCGGTCCGCAACGTCGGCCTGCCCGGCATGATCGGCGCGCTCGGCGCCTGTTTCGGCCGCGTGGTGACGATGGACTCGCCGCGGGCGCGCCCGCCGGGTGAGTTCAACTGGGGCGTCACGCTGTGGCACGAGCTCGCCCACGTGATCACGCTGCAGCTGTCGGAGCAGCGCGTGCCGCGGTGGCTCACCGAAGGCATCTCGGTGTTCGAGGAGAAGCGCGCCCGTCCCGAATGGGGCCGCGAGATGGACATCCCGTTCGCCCGGGCCATCGATCGCGGGCAGGTGATGAAGCTGAAGGACCTCAACAGCGGCTTCACCAATCCCGAGACGATTTCCCTGGCCTACTTCCAGTCCTCGCTGGTCGTCGATCACATCGTCGAGGTTTACGGCCAGGCCGAAGCTGCGGGCGTTCGTGCAGTCGTACGCGACCGGCATCGACACCGAGGCCGCGATCAAGCAGGTGCTGGGCGTCGAGATCGACGCGCTGCAGAAGACCTTCGACGTGTTCCTCGAGCAGCGCTACGGCGCGCTGCGCAAGGCGCTGGCGGCGCCCGAGGGCCTGTCGGCCGACCTGCCGCTCGAGGCGCTGAAGACGATGGCCGCGGCCAACCCCGGCAGCTTTCCCGCGCAGCTGGCGCTGGGCATGGCGCTGAAGAAGACCGCGCCGGATCAGGCGATCGAGGCGTTCGAGCGGGCGTCGGCGCTGGTGCCGCACGCAACCGGTCCGGACAGCCCGCAGGCGCAGATCGCGGAAGTGGCGCTCGCCAGGGGCGACAAGGCGCGCGCGATCAAGGCGCTCGACACGCTCACCGGGTTCGACCATTCCGACCTCGCGTCCGCGCGCAAGCTGGCGACGCTGCTGGATCCGAAGCAGGATGCGGCGCTGCTGCAGACCGCGCTCCGCCGGGCGGTGGCGGTGGATCCGTTCGATTCGGTCTCCCACACCACGCTCGGCCGCATGGCGCTGTCGGCCGGCGACTCGGCCGAAGCCGTGAAGATGTTCAAGGTGGCGCTGGCCGCCGGTCCCGTGGACCGCGCCGGGGCCCACGCCGACCTGGCGGAAGGCCTGTTCGAGGCCGGCAACAAGGACGAGGCCCGGAAGCAGGCGCTGGCCGCGCTCGAGATTGCCCCGACCTATTCCCGCGCCCAGGACCTCCTGCTGAAGTTGATCGGAGGCAGGTAGTGCGCGTGCCCGCTGGTCTCCCGCGCGGCCTGTGGCGGGGCGTCTGCGGCCTGCTGCTCGCCGGATTCGCCCTGGCGCCGGTGGCCGACGCCCAGATGCCGGCGCTGCCGAACGAACGGCTGGCCGGCCTGCAGTGGACCTTCGCGCGCATCCGCTACAACTCGTGGGCCGACGAGGGCCGCGGCCGTCCGCGCATGAGCTACTGGGAAGATCCGTGGGCCATCGACGCCCCGGCGGCCGAACAGAACCTGTCGCGCCGGATCAAGGCGGTCACCGCGATCGAGGTGGGCGAGCCCGTGGTGCTGACGCTCGATGACGAGCGACTCTGGCAGTACCCGTGGATCTACATCGTCGAGCCGAGCAACCTGCAGCTCGCCGACACCGAAGTGCCGATCCTGCGGGAGTTCCTGCTGCGCGGCGGCACCCTGACGATGGACGACTTCCACGGTCCCTACGAATGGGACCTCACCGTGCGGCAGCTGGCGCGGGTGTTCCCGGACCGCGAGATCGTCGAGCTCGAACCGCCGCACCCGATCTTCACGTGCTTCTATCGCATCGACAAGTACCCGCAGATTCCCGGGCTGGGCTCGTTCTTCAGCGGCCGCACCTGGGAGAAGGGCGGCTTCCAGCCGCACCTGCGCGCCATCCTGGACGATGCCGGCCGGCCGATGGTGCTGATCAACTGGAACACCGACATGGGCGACGGCGTGGAGTGGTCGAACGCCGAGGAATATCCCGCCTACATCCAGTGGACGGCCCAGGCCTATCAGATGTGGATCAACGAAGTCGTCTACTCGCTGACGCACTGACCCCTCGGGGTTGGAAGGATTGCATGGAGCGAACCGTCGAGATCGAGGCCGGCACGCTGGCCGAACAGGTGGCGAAGAGCCGTGCGCAGATCCTGTCGGAGCTGCGCAAGGTGATCGTCGGGCAGGACGAAGTGGTGGACGAGGTGCTGATGTCGCTGTTCTGCGGCGGGCACTGCCTGATCACCGGCGTCCCCGGGCTGGCGAAGACGCTGCTGGTGAAGACCCTGGCGCAGATCCTCCACCTGAGCTTCAAGCGCATCCAGTTCACGCCCGACCTGATGCCCGCGGACATCACCGGCACCGAGGTGCTGGACGAGGAGGCGGGGCACCGCACCCTGCGCTTCGTGCCCGGGCCGATCTTCGCGCAGATCATCCTGGCCGACGAGATCAACCGCACGCCGCCGAAGACGCAGGCCGCGCTGCTCGAGGCGATGCAGGAGTATCACGTCACCGCCGCCGGCCGGACCTACGCGCTGGAGCGGCCGTTCTTCGTCCTCGCGACGCAGAACCCGATCGAGCTCGAGGGCACCTATCCGCTGCCCGAAGCGCAGCTCGATCGCTTCCTCTTCAACGTCGTCATGACCTACCTCTCCGAGGACGATGAAGTGACGGTGGTCACCGACACGACGGGCCTCGAGCGGCCGGCGCCGGCGCGCGTGCTGGACGGCGCGGACATCCTCCGCATCCAGGGGTTCGTGCGCCAGGTGCTGATTGCCGACGAAGTGGCGCGCTACGCGGTCCGCCTCGCCGACAACTCGCGTCCCGGGCGCGGCGCCCAGCTCGATTTCGTGACCAAGTGGGTGAAGTGGGGCGCGGGCCTGCGCGCCTCGCACGCGCTGGTGCTGGGCGGCGAAGGCGCGGGCGCTGATGCACGGCCGGCACCATGTGTCGGTGAAGGACATCCAGGCGCTGGCCAAGCCGATCCTGCGCCACCGCATCATCCCGAATTTCTACGCCGAGGCCGAGGGCGTGACCACCGAACGCATCATCGAGCGGCTGATCGAGACCGTGCCGCTGCCCGCCAGCGGTCTGTGAGGCCATGGCCGGGCAAGCGCGCTATCTCGACCCCGCGGTCGTCGCCCGACTGGGCACCATCGACCTGAAGGTCCGGGCGATCGTCGAGGGCTTCCTCACCGGGCTGCATCGCAGCCCGTTCAAGGGGTTCAGCGTCGAGTTCGCCGAGTTCCGGCAGTACCTGCCCGGCGACGATCTCGCCACCCTCGACTGGAAGATCTTCGCCCGCTCCGATCGGCACGTGGTCAAGAAGTTCGAGGAGGAGACCAACCTCGAGTGCCACATCCTGCTCGACGTCAGCCGCTCCATGGGCTACGGCTCGCACGCCGTCACCAAGCTGGAATACGGGTCCTACCTTGCCGGGGCGCTGGCCTACCTGATGAACCGGCAGCGCGATGCCGTCGGCCTGCTCACCTTCGACGATCGCATTCGCCAGCTGATGCCGACCAGCGCGCGCCCCGGCCACCTGCGCTCGCTGCTGGTCACGCTCGAGCGCCTGACGCTGGGCGAGCGCACCGATGTCTCCAAGCCGCTCGGCGATCTGGTTCAGGCCATCAGCAAGCGCGGCCTGGTCGTGCTCATCTCCGACCTGCTGGACGATCCGGAGAGGGTGATCGAGGGGCTGAAGCACTTCCGCTATCGCGGCACGGACGTCATCGTGTTCCAGGTGCTGGATCCGCACGAGCTGTCGTTCCCGTTCGAGCAGGCGGCGCGCTTTCGCGATCCCGAGACGCAGGACGAAGTGGTCGCCGTGCCCGGCACCGTGCGTGAGGGCTACAAGGCTCGCATCAACGCGCTGGTCGAGCGGTACCGCACCGTGCTGGGGCAGAACGGCATCGACTACTGCCTGCTGGAGACGTCGCAGCCGCTCGAGACGGGGCTGCTGTCGTACCTGCAGACGCGGCGGAGGGCGTTCTAGGCATGGGCGGGCTTTCGTTCCTCTCGCCGCTCTACCTGCTGGGGGCGCTGGCGGTGGCGGTGCCGATCGTCCTCCACCTGTTCCGGCGACGGACCGAGACCGTGGTGGACTTCCCGGCGGTGCGGTTGCTGCAGGCCTCTCCCATCGAGCAGCAGCGTCGCCGCCGGCTGCGCGAGCTGGTGCTGCTGGCGCTGCGCGTGACGGCGTTGCTGCTGCTGGCCGGCGCGTTCGCGCGACCCTACCTCGCGAGCACGACGCTGGCCGCCGATGCCGCCGTCACGGTGGTGGCCGTCGACACGTCTTTCAGCCTGTCGTCCGCCGCCGCGTTCGCGCGCGCCAAAGAGCTGGCCGTCGCGGCCGTTCGCGAGGCGCCGGCCTCGCAGGCGGTGGCGCTGATGGCCTTCGGTGATGCCGCCACGACGGTGACGACCCCGACGACGGATCGAGGCGCGGTCATCGCCGCCATCGGCTCGCTGGCGCCTGGCGTCTCGGGCACTCGCTATGGGGCGGCCATCGCGCGGGCGGCGGAGTTGCTGGGCGGCCGCCAGGGGCGCGTCGTCGTCGTCACCGACTTGCAGCAGGCCGGCTGGGAGGGCAGCCCGCGTGCGGGCTTGCCGGACGATGTCGAGGTGACCGTGCGCACCGTCGAATCGCCGCTGCAGAATGTCGCCGTCACCGCCGCGGATCGACGGGGCAATCATGTGGACGCGTCGATCCACAACTTCGGCTTCGAGGCGAAGACCGTGCCCCTGACGCTGACGGTGGACGGCAAGGTGGTGGCGAGCGCCAGCATCGACGCTCCGGCGCAGTCGGCGGCGCACGTGGAGTTCGATCAGGAGGTGCCGGCCCGTGGCGCCGCCACGGTGACGGTGGACGATCCCGGCGGATTCGCGGCGGACGACAGTCGCCACCTGGTGCTGGACCCGGCGGCGAGCGCGCGCATTACGGTGATCGTCGCCGACCCGACCGCGCTGCGAGGCGGGCTCTACGTGGAGCGGGCGCTCGAGGCCGCGGGCGGTGGCCGCGCCTTCACCGCCACCGTGGTGGACGGCCGGGCGATGTCCGGCTGGACCGCGGATCAGCTGGACCGTGAACACGCGCTCGTCATCCTCGGCACGCGCACGATGGAGCGCGGGGGGCGCGAGCTGGTGGCCCGCTACCTGGCGCGGGGCGGGTCCGTGCTGGTGTCGCTCGGGCCGGAGGTCGACCCTGGCACCCTTGCCGGAGTCATCGGCGACGCGTCGGGTATCGCGCCCGATCCTCAGGCCTTCGGCGAGGCCGGCGCCACGCTCGTGCTCGGGGACACGCGTCACCCCATCTTCAGGCTGTTCGCCGAGCCCGCCGCGGCGCTTGGTGACGTTTCGTTCCAGCGCTATCGACCGGTAGCGGAGAGCGGCCGCTCGGTGCTGGCGCGCTTCTCCGGCGGCGCGCCGGCGCTGCTCGAGGTGCCGCGGGACCGGGGCCGCCTGCTGCTGTTCACGTCGGACCTCGACAATCAGTGGAACCGGTTTCCGTTGAGCCCGGCGTTCGTGCCGTTCGTGATCGAGAGCGCGCGGTACCTCACCGAAGGCCGGCGCGGGACGCAGTCGTGGGTGCTGCCGGCCACACCGCCGGGGCTGGGCCCGGTGCCCGGCATTTTCACCATTCCCGACACCGCCGGCGCCGACCGAAGGGTCGCCGTGAACGTCGATACCAGAGAGTCGAATCCGGCGCCCATCTCGACGGACGAGTTCATGGCCGCGGTGCCGCGCGTGGCGCGCACCACCACCGCCGATCCGGTGGCGGACGCGCGCAAGGCCGAGGACGAACAGCGGCTCTGGCAGCTGGGATTGCTGGTGATGTTCGTGGCGCTGGCGGGCGAAGGTTTGGTCGGGCGACGGGCGATCTGATCGCATAGGATAAACAGAAGGTGGACGAGCGTCAGAACGAGCTCGGGGCGGTCCTCGCCGAAGTCCGACGACGGTGGAATCGGCGCGCGCGGCTGGGCGCGTGGACGATTGGCGCAGCCGCGGCTGCGACCATGTTCGCCGTCGGGTTGTTCACGGTCTGGCTGCTCGCCTCCGAAGGCCTCGCCCTTGCCTTTGTCGTCCTGGTTGTCACGGCGTTCGTGCTCGTTACGCTGGCCTCGGCCGCCCGCCCTCCGCATCGTCCGCCCTCCGACCTCCAGATTGCGCGCTACATCGAAGAACAGGCCGGTGGCCTCGACGATGTGGTCGTCACCGCCGTGCAGCACGGCGAGACCGGCAGCCCGCTCGCGCGAGGACTGGCGCGGGACGCCGCCCGCACGGTGGACGGCGTCGGATTCGAGCGCGTCATCAGCGGTGAGGTGCTGCGCCGGGCCGCGACTGGCGCGGTCGTCGCGACCGTCGCGCTGGCCGTGGGCTTCGCCGCCTTTGCCCCGACGCTGAGGCGCGGCGTCGCGATTGCGGTGGCCTACGTGTTGCCGGCGCGGCTGCTGATTGACGTCACGCCCGGCACCTCGAAGGTGCGGGCCGGCACGCCGCTCACCGTGACGGCCCGCGTGCGCGGTCTGGACGCGGGGCTGGTGCCCGAACTGAAGTACGGCAGCGGCGACAGCGCCGGCACGGTGCGGATGACGCCGGCCGCCGACGGCTCGTTCACCGCCACCTTCGAGCGCGTCACCACATCGTTTCCGTATTTCGTCACCGCCGGTCCGGCGCGATCCGATGAGTTCGCCATTGAAGTCATCCGTCCCGCGCGCGTTACGCGGATCGACGTGCGCTACACCTATCCGCAAGGCCTCGGCCTCGAGTCGCGGGTGGAAGAGGATCGCGGCGACATCTACGGCCCCGCGGGCACGAAGGTGGAGCTCACGGTGACCACCGACAAGCCGGTGGCCCGCGGCGCCATCACCATGGCCGATGGCAGCACGCTGCCGCTCGGCGCTGGCGCGCAGGTGCTGACGGCGTCGATGCCGATTCGCGCCGATGGTTCGTATCGGGTGGCGCTGACCGACGTGGACGGCCTCGAGAACCCCGGCGACACCGAGTATTTCATCCGCATGCTGAACGATCGCCCGCCGGACGTGCGGGTGATGCGGCCGGGCGGCGACAGGCAGGTGAGCCCGCTCGAGGAGGTGACGATCGAGGCGCGCGCCGACGACGACTTCGGCGTGGCGGCGCTGGAGATCGTGTTCCAGGTGCCCGGCAAGAAGGACACCGTGGTGCCGTTCGAGACCGGTCGTGCCGTGACGGCCAGCGGCCAGCACCTGGTGCAACTCGAGGACCTCGGCGTGAAGCCCGGCGACTTCGTCACCTACCATGCCCGCGCCCGCGACGTGGGACAGGGCCGGCGCGGCACCGAGACGCGGAGCGACATCTTCTTCCTCGAAGTGAAGCCGTTCGAGGAAGTGTTCGTCGCGGCCCAGAGCCAGGCGATGGGCATGCAGGGCGGCGGCAGCCAGCTGCAGGAACTGGCCGAGGCGCAGAAGGAAATCATCGCCGCCACGTGGAAGCTCGACGCGCGGGCGCGCCGCGCGCGTGACGCCGGCTCGGCCAGGGACATCAAGGCCGTGGCCGAGGCGCAGACCGAATTGAAGGCGCGAGCCGCCGAGGCCGCCGGCGAGGTGACGGCGGCGATGGCCGATCCGCGCCGCCGCCGCGTGCGTCCCGGGCAGGCATCGGCGGCGGGTGGCGACGACCCGATGGCCCGTGCCGTCGAAGCGATGGGCCGGGCTGCCGGCGAGCTCGACAATCTGCTGACGTCCGACGCCCTGCCGTTCGAGATGACCGCGCTCGAGCAGTTGTTGAAGGCCGACTCCGACGTGAAGAAGCGGCAGATTTCCCGGCAGCAGGCCGGTGGCAACGGCTCGAACCGCCAGACCCCGGACATGTCCACGTTGTTCGACCAGCAGCTCCGCAAGCAGCAGGAGACCAACTACGAGACCCCGAACAACACCGAAACCCGCGAGGAAGAGAAGCCGGAGGAGGATCCGCTCGCGCGCCTGCGCGAGCTGGCGCGCCGGCAGGAGGCGCTGCAACGCGCCCAGCAGGACCTCGCGCGCAGCCGCGATCGCCTGTCGGACGAAGACGTCAAGCGTCAGCTCGAGCGGCTGACCCGCGAGCAGCAGCAGCTCACCGAACAGGCCAACGATCTTTCGAAGCAGATGCAGCAGTCGTCGCAGCAACAGTCCGCCGACGAGCAGCCGCGCCAGCAGGGCTCGAAGTCGCAGCCGCAATCATCGTCGGCGGGCGGCAGCCAGTCGCAGCCGAGCGGATCGCAGGGCCAGTCGGCCACCAGCCGCCGCCTGAAGGAGATCGCCGAGCAGATGAAGGACGCGGCCAGCGACCTCCGCCGCCAGGATCCGGATCAGGCGAGCGAGCGCAGCGGCCAGGCGGTGGAGCAGTTGCGCGACCTGTCGCGGCAGATGGAGCGATCGCGGCCAGACGACCGCCGCCGCGCGATGGGCGACCTGCAGTTCGAGGCGCGGCAGCTCGCCGACGCCGAGCGCCGCGTGGCCAGCGAGGCCGATCGGTTGTCGCCCGGCGCGGGCGCCGACGAGACCCGCCGGCGTCTGGCCGCCGAGCAGGAGCGGCTGGCGGATCGCACCGATCGCCTGCGCGAAGCGGCGCGGCAGATGAGCGAGCCGGCCGCCGGCGCCACTGGCGATCCGGGCGAGAGCGAGGCGCGGCAGGCGGCGCAGCAGGCGGCCAGGGATCTGGAGCGCGAACGCTTGTCGGATCGCATGCGCGCCGCTGCGGAGTCGATGCGCAAGCCGGGGGCGCCCGGCGCGCAGGGCTCGGAGGGCCGCGAGATGGCGCGGGCGCTGGACCGCATCGCGGGTCAGCTCGGCTCGGCCGCCGGTACCGCGGATCAGGAGACGGAGCGGCTGTCGGAACAGCTGGCGCGCACGAGCGAGCTGCGCGATCAGATCGACGAGCTGCAGCGCACCATCGAGGCACTGGATCGCGAGGCGCGGCAGGGGCAGCAGGGCGGTCGCCCGCAGTCCGACGCCCAGGGTCAGCGCCGTCAAGCCGGCCAGCAGGGGCAGCAGAGCCAGGCCGGACAGCAGGGGCAGCAAGGGCAGCAGCCCGGACAGGAAGCGGGACAGTCGGCGTCCCAGTCGTCACCGTCGCCGTCCTCGCAGCAGGGGCAGGCCGGACGCGAAGGATCGAGCGGCGAGCAGGGCGGCGCCGACGGTGGCCGTGGCGGCCAGCTGGCGCGCCTGCAGCGCGAGGCGTCGGACCGGATGCGCGAGGCGCAGCGCACCGCAGGCGAGTTGCGCCAGCAGAACCCCGACATGCGGAACAGTCCGGCCACGCCCGAGGACTGGTATCCCAGCCTCTCGGCGCCCGGTACCGAGTCGTTCAAGCAGGACTTCACGAAGTGGGAGTCGCTGAAGAAGAACCTGCTGATGGCGCTCGAACGGACCGAATCGCGGCTCGCCAGCCAGTTGCGCGAACGCGAGAGCCGCGAACGGCTGAACGTCGGCGGCCATCAGGGTGTCTCGGACGAGTACCGGGAGATGGTCGACCGGTATTACCAATCCCTCGCCTCCCCGCGGAAACCCCCGCGCTAGGCAGGAACGCCGGTCCAGATGCGGTTTGCTGTCGCGCTGCCTTGGTGGGGCTATGCGCTGGCGTTCGGCCTGGCCGGACTGCTGGCCTGGGCCGCCTATGCCCGCGCCAGCGTCCGGCTGACCCCGGCCCAGCGCACCGGCCTCACCCTGCTGCGCGCCACGACGCTCTGCCTCCTCGTTGCCGCGCTGCTGCGCCCCGTCGCCGTCGTGCCGTCGGACGTGGTGGCGACGCGGGTGGTGCCGCTGCTGATCGACACCTCGCGCAGCATGCGCCTCGAGGACGACAACGGCACCGCGCGCATCGACCAGGCGCGGGCGCTGGGGCGCCAGATCGTCGAACTGCTCGGGCCCTCCTATCGCGTCGAATGGCTCACCTTCGGTGAATCGCTGGCGCGCATGACGTCGGACAACGTCGCCGCCACCGCCCGGCGCAGCGACCTGACCACCGCCCTCGAAGAGACCGCCGAGCGCTATCGCAACGAGCGGGTGGCCGGCATTGTCGTGCTCTCCGACGGTGGCGATACCTCGAGCCGGCGTCTCGAAGACGGCCGCCTCGCCGGCACGAAGGTCTTTCCCGTGGGCGTGGGAACGTCCGCGCCGCTGCAGGATCGCGAGGTGGTCAACGTCACGGCGGGTGAGCCGCTCCTGCCCGACGCCTCGATCGACCTCAGCGTATCGGCGGTCAGCCGCGGTTTCGGCACCGAGCCCGTCGAACTGCGGGTCAGCGCCAATGGTCGGCCGGTCGAGATCCGCCGCGTCACCCCGGTGGCCGACGGCGCCCCGATCCACGAAGTGTTCACGGTCTCTCCGGCCGCGGATCAGCCCACGGTCTATACCGTCGACATCCCCGGCGGCAGCGGCGACCGCGTGGCCGAGAACAACCGCCGCAGCGTGCTGGTGCCGCCGCAGGCGGCGAAGCGCAGGGTGCTGATGGTGGAAGGCGCGCCGGGCTTCGAGCACACGTTCCTCAAGCGGGCGCTGGCCGCGGACCTCGGACTGGACGTGGACTCCGTCGTCCGCAAGGGGCAGAACGACGATGGCCGCGACACGTTCTTCGTCCAGGCCGGCGAGAGCCGCGCCGCCGCGCTGTCGAGCGGCTATCCCGTCACGCGTGAGGCGCTGTTCCAGTACGACGCCATCATCTTCGGCAACGTCGAAGCCGACTTCTTCACCCGCGATCAGCTCGACCTCACCGCGCGCTTCGTCGCCGAGCGCGGCGGCGGGCTGCTGGTGCTGGGCGCGCGTTCGTTCGAGCGGCAGGGCCTGACCGGCACGCCGCTCGAGGAAGTGCTGCCGGTGGACCTGACCGATCGCCGCGCGACGATGCCGCCGCCGGCTCCCGAGGGCGGCGAAGGCGCGGTGGTGAACGCGCCGTCGGTGACCCCCGATGGCGCGGCGCATCCCGCCACGCGCCTCGCCGGCACCATCGACAACAGCCGCAAGCTGTGGCGTCAGCTGCCGCCCCTGGCCTCGGTGGCGCTCGTCGGCGGGCCGCGGCCAGGCGCGCAGGTGCTGGCCGTGACCGCCAGCCCCGGTGGCGCGGCGCATCCGCTGATCGCGGTGCAGCGCTACGGCCAGGGCCGGACGATGATCTTCGCCGGCGAAGCGTCGTGGCGCTGGCGCATGATGCGTCCGGCGTCCGACACGACCTACGACATGATCTGGCGCCAGCTGGTTCGCTGGCTGGCCACGGCCGCCCCCGGCCCGGTGTCGGTCACGCCGATGGCCGTGGCCGTGCCCGGCGGCACCGAATCGGTGAGCGTGATCGCGAAGGATGCGCGGTTCGGCGCGGTCGCCGACGCGGAGGTCATCATCACGTTGACCTCGCCCGACGGTCAGGCCCGCACGCTGACGCCGTCGCTGGCCGATCCCAGGGAAGGGCGCTATGCCGCGGCCGCGCGGTTCGAGCAGCCGGGCGTCTACAAGGTGGACGCCGAGGCGCGGCGGGGCGGTCTGCCGCTCGGCATCGCCACGCGCTATGTGCTGGCCGGCGGCGCCGATCTCGAGATGAGCGATCCTCGCGTGAACGAGGCCGTGCTGCAGCGGGTGGCGGGCGCCAGCGGCGGCCGTTACCTGAAACCAGACGAGGTGGCGCAACTGAAGGACATCCTGAAGGACGCCGGGGCGGACGCGCCCGTCACCGAACTGCGGGATTTGTGGCACAACGTCTGGACCCTGCTCGCGATCATGGGACTTCTGGCCCTCGAATGGGTGGCGCGCCGCCGGGTCGGGTTGGCCTGAGCCGCCGTGCGACGACCAGCAGCGGAGACTTCGATATGAACCAGCAGCCGCCGTCACGACCGATGCCCGCGTCCGAGGGCCGCGCCCGCTGGAGCGGCCTTGCCCTGTGCGCCGCGCTCTCGCTGTTCGCCCCGCTCACGGCCGCGGCCGAGACGCGGTGGGCCGTCATCGTGTCGGGCGCGTCAGGCGGCGAGAAGTACGCCGAGCAGATGAAGCAGTGGCGCGCGACGCTGCAGACCGCGCTCGTCGATCGTCACGGGTTCGACGCGGCGCACGTGCGGATGCTGGTGGACGAAACGGTGACCGGGGGCACCACCGGATCGGCCGCGAACGTGAAGGCGGTGTTCAGCGAGATCCGGAAGACGGCGGCCAAAGACGATCTCGTGCTGCTGGTGCTGCTCGGTCACGGCACGTTCGATGGCGACGTCGCCAAGTTCAATCTGGTCGGTCCCGATCTCACCGCCACCGATTGGAACCAGTTGCTCACGGGGTTGCCCGGGCGGTTGATCGTGGTCAACACCTCCGAAGCCAGCTTCCCGTTCCTCGAGGCCCTCAAGGGCAAGGGCCGGGTCGTCATCACCGCGACGAACTCCGCGGCGCAGAAGTACGCAACCGTGTTTCCCGAGTACTTCGTCAAGGCGCTCAGCGAGGCCTCCACGGATCTCGACAAGAACGGGCGCACCTCGATCTTCGAGGTGTTCGAGGCCGCCAGCCTCGCCGTCAAGCAGCACTACGAGCAACGCGGACAGCTGACCACCGAACGCGCACTGCTCGACGACAACGGCGACGGCGCGGGTCGAGAGGAAGGCGCCGACGGTCCTGACGGCGGGTTCGCGCGCCTGTGGAACCTGGATGCGGAACCGGCCGCGCTGACCAACAATCCAGAACTGGCGGCGCTGCTGGCGCAACGCCGCACGCTCGAGGCCGAGGCCGAAGCGCTGAAGCAGCGGAAGGACGAGATGCCCGCGCCGGAGTGGCAGGCCGCCTACGAGAAGCTGATGATCGACCTGGCGCGAGTCTCACAGGAGATCCGCAAGAAGAGCTGATCTCAGGCGCCCCACCACTCCACGCGCTCGCGTTCCGGCCGGCGCATCAGCTTCACCAGGCCGATGCCGGCCACGAAGCCCATGACGTGGGCCCAGAACGCCACGCCGCCCGGCATCTCGGTTCCCCCCGCCACGGCGGCCATCGAGCCGAGCCCGTTGAGGAACTGGACGAAGAACCAGAGCCCCAGGAAGAAGACGGCCGGCACCTCGAAGATCATGATCGGAAACGGGAACAGTGTCAGCACGCGGGAGTGGGGATAGAGGACGAAGTAGCCGCCCATCACCCCGGCGATGGCGCCGCTGGCGCCGACCATGGGGATGCTCGAGCCCGGGTCCATGGCCGCCTGCGCCAGGGCCGCCACCACCCCCGCCGCCAGGTAGAACAGCAGGAAGCGGCCGTGCCCGAGCCGATCCTCGATGTTGTCGCCGAAGATCCACAGGTAGAGCATGTTGCCCGCCACGTGCCAGAACCCGCCGTGCACGAACATCGAGGTGAACATCGTCAGCACCGAGAAGTCGGCCGGAACCAGGCCGAGGACGAGGATGAAGTCCTCGACTTCCTGCGGCGACAGGGTGAGCTGATAGATGAACACCAGGACGTTCAGGACGATCAGGCCAATCGTGACTCCCGGAAAGGTGCGGGTGGGGATCACGTCCTTGAGTGGGATCATGACGAGTACCGTTAAGATCGTGTCATGAAATGTCGCTCGTGCAGCACCGACATTGCCGACAACGCCCTGATTTGCTACCGGTGCGGGACGGCAACGGCGGAGCCCCGGATTACGCCCCCCGTGACCCCTTACCGACACGACAAGCGAAACCGCTGGCTGGTGCCGGCCCTGACCGCGGCGGCGGCGGCGGCCGCGGCGGCCGCGGCCCTGTGGGCTTACTTCTAACGCCTCAGTTCACGTCGATCACAGGACGCCGTTCCCCGCACGGCCGCCGGCGTGAGTTGAGGGCCGTTGTCGCGCTAGAATGCAGTGTTTCCCATATGACTGACGCACGGCTCGAACTGAACGACGGCCTCGGACGACGTGTCATCCCGCTGGACAAGCCCCAGCTGACCATTGGCCGCCGGACCGAGAACGACGTCCGCCTGACCGGCAGCGACGTCTCCCGCGATCACGCCGAGATCGTGATCGAGGGCGGCGCCTTCATCCTGAAGGACCGTGGCTCGCGCTACGGCACGTTCGTCAACGAGGCCCAGATCACCGAGCACAAGCTGGTGAGCGGGGATCGCCTGCAGTTCGGCCGCGCCGCCGGCACCGACATCACCTTCGTCATCGGCGATGCGTCCTCCTCGGGAGAGCGGACGCCGGTCACCGCCGTCAGCGATCTGCGTCAGCTCGCCGCGCTGCTCGAAGGACTGCGGGCCCTGGGCTCGGGCCGCGTCCTGGACGAGGTGCTGGCGCTGGTGCTCGACGCGGCCATCGAGGTCACGGGCGCCGAGCGCGGCTTCATCATGCTGGCCGCGGGTGACCACCTCGACATGAAGCTGGCGCGGGCGCGCGGGCGCATCACCCTGCCCGGCAACCGCTTCGACACCAGCCGCAAGATTCCGGAAGAGGTGTTCGCCACCGGCGAGATCAAGATCGTCGCCGACCTGCTGGACGGCGACCTCGCCAACGTGCACATGGGGACCGTGGCGCTCGGCATCCGCCACGTCGCCTGCGCCCCGCTGCGGGTGGTCCGCTATCTCGACAAGGCCGACCAGCTCAGCGAGACCAAGGCCATTGGCGTGCTCTATCTCGACTCGCGCGAAAAAGGGAACCTGCTGGCGCCGCACACGCGCACGGCGCTCGACACGCTGGCGACCGAAGCGGGCATGGCGATCGAGAACGCCCGGCTCTACCGCGAGACGCTCGAGAAGGCCCGCATCGAGCACGAACTGAAGATTGCCGCGGAGATCCAGCGGGCACTGCTGCCCGAAGGCACGCACAACGGCAGCTTCTACGAGGCGAGCGGCACGTCCGTGCAGGCCCGTACCATCGGCGGCGATTTCTACGATCTGCTGGAGATGTCCGACGGGAAGTTTGCGTTCCTGGTGGGAGACGTCGCCGGCAAGGGCCCTGCCGCGGCGCTGCTGACATCCAAGATCCTCGGCATTTTCTCGGCGTTCGTGTCGAGTGGCACCGATCCGGCCGAGACCATCTCCCAGATGAACCGGGTGCTCACGAGGCGCGCCATCGACGCCCGCTACGCGACGACGATGTACAGCCAGCTCAGCCCGGACGGAACGCTGGTGTTCTGCAGCGCCGGCCACAATGCGGCGCTGGTCCTCGGCCAGGATGGCCTCAGCCGACTGGAGGCCGATGGCATGCCCGTCGGCATGTTCGACTTCGCGACCTACACGTCGAGCCATGCGACCCTCAAGCCCGGCGATACGGTCGTCCTCTACAGCGACGGTGTGACCGAGGCGCACGACACCGAGGGCAACGAGTTCGGTGAGGAGCGTCTGATCGAAGTGCTGAAGCAGCATCACGGACAGCCCGCCGGCGAAGTCCTGCTCCGCATCGTCGAGGCCGTGCAGGGGTTCGCGCGCGGGGCCGAGCAGTACGACGACGTGACGGCGCTGGTGGTGCGGTATCTCGGTCCTCCCGCCAGCGCATGAGGGCGTGGGTTCCATGGCTGGTCGCGTTCGTGGTCTGGAACCTGACCTTCGACTATCAGTTGCGTCGCGCGGGCGATGCCTTCGTCACCGAGCAACTGGCCACCCGGGCTCGACAGCAGCCGCCGGCTCTCATCCGTGACGCCTTCAGGCCGCGCGTGGCTCAGGCGGCGGTGATCTCCACCGTGGCCGCGGGCCTGGTCGCCGGCGCCGGCGTGCTCTACCGGCGCCGACGTGCACCCGAGGGGCAACGGTAGTACGCTGGTCCAGTCGCCTTCATGATTGATGCCCTGATTTACGACTGGAACCGGATCGACGCCCCGCCACGGCCGCCGGTCATCATGCTCGATGACGAGACGCTGCGTGATGGCCTGCAGTCGCCGTCCGTCCGCACGCCGACGATCGACCAGAAGATCAGGATCCTCCACCTGATCGACGCCCTGGGCATCGACACCGCCGACATCGGCCTGCCCGGCGCCGGGCCCCACGTGGTCCGCGACGTCGAGCGGCTGGCCCGCGAGATCAGTTCGGCGCGGCTGTCGGTGAAGGCCAACTGCGCGGCCCGTACGCACGTCAACGACATCCGGCCGGTGGCGGAGATCTCGCAGCGCACGGGCGTGCCCATCGAGTGCGCCACCTTCATCGGCTCGTCGCCCATCCGCCAGTTCACCGAGGGGTGGACGCTCGACTTCCTGCTGCGCACCACGGAAGAGGCCATCACGTTCGCCGTCAGGGAAGGGCTGGACGTGATGTACGTGACCGAGGACACCACGCGGGCCAACCCCGAGACGCTGCGCGCGCTCTACTCGTGCGCGATCTCCGCCGGCGCCAAGCGGATCTGCGTCGCCGACACGGTGGGCCATGCCACGCCGGTCGGCGCCTCGGCAGTCGTCAAGTTCGTGGCGCAGGTGATTCGCGATTCCGGCGCCGAGGTCGGCATCGACTGGCACGGGCACCGCGATCGCGATCTCGCCGTGATCAACAGCATTGCGGCCCTCGAAGCCGGCGCCACCCGTCTGCATGGCGCCGCGCTCGGCATCGGCGAGCGGGTGGGGAACACCCCGCTGGATCTCCTGCTGGTCAACCTGGTGCTGATGGGCTACCTGTCTCGCGATCTGCATCACGTCGAGGAGTACTGCCAGGCGGTCTCCGACGCCTGCCACGTGCCGATTCCCGAGAACTATCCGGTGATCGGGCGCGACGCGTTCCGCACGGCGACGGGCGTCCATGCCGCGGCGGTCGTCAAGGCCTGGCGCAAGGGCGATCGCGAGTTGATGGACGCCGTCTATTCGGCGATTCCGGCGAGCCTGGTCGGGCGCGAGCAGGAGATCGACGTCGGCCCGATGTCGGGCAAGTCGAACGTCACCTTCTGGCTGGAGAAGCGGGGGATCCCGGCGTCGGATCCGGTCGTGGATCGCGTATTCGCACGGGCGAAGTCGTCGCCAACGGTGCTGACCGAGGCCGAAATTCTCGAGGAAGTCTACCGCTAGGCGGGCCGGTCACCGGCCCTTGAGCAGCCGCGCCTCGACCTCTGGCAGCGCGGCCAGCACCACATCGCCGACAATCTGCAGGCTGCCGGCGCTCACCTTGTCGAGCGTGTCGGCGGCGGTGTGCCAGGCGGGGTAGTCGAGGTCGATCAGATCCACGGACGGCACGCCCGCCTTGACGAAGGGAATGTGGTCGTCTTCCACCGGGAACGGCTCGTCGAGGAAGTGGGCGCCGTGTCCCAGCCGCTTTGCCGTCGCCCAGAAGATGTCGGTCAGCCAGGCGGTGGAGTTGGTGTCGCGCCGCATGTTCAGCGCGCGGTCGCCGACCATGTCCAGCAGGATCAGCGCCTTCAGGCCGGCCAGCGTGCCCGAGGCGCGCGCGGCGGTGACGTAGTGGCGGCTGCCGTAGGTGTGGTTCGGGTCGCGCCACTCGCCGTAGGCTTCCTCGCCGTCGAAGAACAGGAACTCGATGGTGAACCTGGGTTTCGGGCGGGTCTTCAGCACGCGCGCCAGCTCGAGCAGCGCGCCGGTGCTCGAGCCGCCGTCGTTGGCGCCGACGAACCGGAACTCGTTGATCGGCTTGGTGTCGAAGTGGCTGGCGATGGCGATGCGCTCGGGCCGCTCACCGGGCAGCGTGGCGACGATGTTGGTCATCTTCACCGGGCCGACGGGCGTGGTGGTGTCGAACGGCTGCTCGACGGCGGTGTAGCCGGATCTCGGCCAGCGTGCTGATGATGTAGGCGCGGGTCCTGGCGTTGGCGGCAGAGCCGGCCGGCCGGGGGCCGAAGGCCACCTGGTCGCGGACGTGATTGTAGGCGCGGGTGCTGTCGAAGGGGGTGGCCGTCTGGGCGGCGATGCCGGCGGCGCCGAGGCCGAGGCACAGCAGGAGGGCCGATGAGTGTTGACGCGAACGCTGGACGCTCATCGGTCCCCCTGTCGGGTCGAGGTGAAACTAGGCGCGATCGCCGATCGAGACGTAGTCGCGGGTGGCGGCGCCGGTGTAGATCTGCCGCGGCCGGAAGATCTTCTGCTCGGGGTCGAGCAGCATCTCTTCCCACTGCGCCACCCAGCCGACGGTGCGGGCGATGGCGAAGAGCACCGCGAACATGTCCACCGGGAAGCCCATCGCCTGGTAGATGAGGCCCGAGTAGAAGTCCACGTTCGGGTAGAGCTTGCGCGAGACGAAGTACTCGTCCTCGAGCGCGATGCGTTCGAGCTCGAGCGCGATGTCGAGGAGCGGGTTCTTGCCCGTGACCTCGAACACCTCGTAGGCCGTGCGCTTGATGATCTTGGCGCGCGGATCGTACGACTTGTAGACGCGGTGCCCGAAGCCCATCAGGCGGCCTTCGCCGGCCTTGACCTTCTTGATGAAGGCGGGGATGTTGGCCACCGAGCCGATGTCCTTCAGCATCCGCAGCACGGCTTCGTTGGCGCCGCCGTGGAGCGGGCCGTAGAGCGCCGCGGCGGCGCCGGCCAGCGCCGAGTACGGGTCGACGTGCGAGCTGCCGATGCCGCGCATCGAGCTGGTCGAGCAGTTCTGCTCGTGGTCGGCGTGCAGGATGAACAGCACGTCCAGCGCCCGCGCCAGCTTCTCGTTCGGCTGATACCGCTGCTCGGTCATCTTGAACAGCATGTTCAGGAAGTTGCCGGTGAAGCTGAGGTCGTTGTCGGGGTAGACGTAGGGGCGGCCGATGCTGTGGCGGAACGCGTAGGCCGCGATCGTCGGCGTCTTGGCGATCAGCCGCAGGATCTGGAGCTTCCGGCGCTCGGCGTCGAAGATCAGCTTGCCGTCGGGGTAGAACGTCGACATCGCGGCCACGGTGCTCACGAAGACGCCCATCGGATGGGCATCGTAGGTGAAGCCTTCCATGAACTTCTTGATGTTCTCGTGGACCATCGTGTGCATCGTGATCTGGTGGGTCCAGTCCTGCAGGGCGGCTGCCGTGGGCAGCTCGCCGTTCAGGATCAGGTAGGCCGTTTCCAGATACGTGCTGTGCTCCGCCAGCTGCTCGATCGGGTAGCCCCGGTAGAGCAGGATGCCTTTGTCGCCGTCGATGTAGGTGATGCGGCTGCGGCAGGCAGCGGTGTTCATGAACGCCGGGTCGTAGGTGAGCAGCCCCGTGTCTTCGGCGTCCTCGGTCTTGATCTTCTTCAGGTCGGTCGCCTTGATGGCGCCTTCCGTGATGGGGATCTCGTAGGTCTTGCCGGTGCGGTTGTCGGTAACGGTCAGCGTGTCAGCCATGGGTGTCAGCAGATCCGTTTCATTGTATGCCAGCCCCCGGCCTGATGACGAATTCATCGGCGCCCATTCATGCCGGAAAGTGATGGCATGGATACGCCTGAACGCGGAGTTCAGAGCGGCCGGTAGTCCTGGCCGCCCGGGTCGAGCGGCTGGTGCCGGACGTCGCGCGCCGAGACCATGAAGATCACGTCCTCGGCGACGTTGGTGGCGTGGTCGCCGATGCGCTCGAGGTGCCGCGAGATCAGGATGAGGTCGAGCGCCGGTTCGATGGTGGTCGGGTCCTGCAGCATGAAGGTGAGCAACTCGCGGAAAATCTGTGTCTTCAGCGCGTCGAGCTCGTCGTCCTTGACGAGGACCGCCTCGGCCAGGGCGATGTCGCGGCGGACGAAGGCGTCGAGCGCGTCGCGGAGCATCAGCTGGGCGATGTCACCCATGCGCGGGATGTCGATCAGCGGCTTGACCGGTGCGTGGTGCAGATAGCGCTTGCCGGCCTCGGCGACGTTCACGGCGAGGTCGCCGACCCGCTCGAGGTCGCTGTTGATCTTCACCGCGGCGACGATCGCGCGCAGGTCGGCGGCCATCGGCTGGTGCAGCGCCAGCAGCTTGAAGCAGCGGTCGTCGATCTCGATGTGCAGGTCGTTGATCGGCTCGTCGCCCGCCGAGCACCGCCTGGATGTCGTCGGGGTTCCGCTCGGCGACTCCGCTGACCGACAGGCGCACCCGTTCCTCGGCGAGCCCGCCCATGGCCAGCAGCCGCTCCTTGAGCGTCTCGAGTTCTTCCTGGAAGTGCCGAACGACTCGCTCCACCGGCATGCTCCTAACCGCAACGTCCCGTCACGTAATCTTCCGTCAGTTTTTCCGCCGGCGCCGTGAAGATGCGGTCGGTCCGGTCGTATTCCACGAGGCGGCCCAGCCAGAAGAAGGCGGTGTGGTCGGAGACGCGCGCCGCCTGCTGCATGTTATGGGTGACGATGACGATGGTATAGCTCTTCTTCAGATCGTAGATCAGCTCTTCGATGCGCTGCGTGGCGATCGGGTCGAGCGCCGAGGCGGGCTCGTCCATCAGCAGGATCTCCGGGCGGATGGCGAGCGCGCGGGCGATGCACAGCCGCTGCTGCTGGCCGCCGGAGAGCGCCAGCGCCGACTCGTGCAGGCGGTCCTTCACCTCGTCGAAGATCGCGGCCTGCCGCAGGCTCTCCTCGACCCGTTCGTTCAACTCGGCCTTGCTGCGGGCCATGTCGTTGATGCGCAGGCCGTAGGCGACGTTCTCGAAGATCGACTTGGGGAACGGGTTCGACTTCTGGAACACCATCCCGACCCGCCGGCGCAGCGTCCACCACGTCGAGCCCGGGCGCGTAGATCGACTCGCCGTCCACCAGCACCGTGCCCTCGACCCGGGTGCCGGGGATGATGTCGTTCATCCGGTTCAGCGTCCGCAGGAACGTGCTCTTGCCGCAGCCCGACGGCCCGATGAAGGCCGTCACCAGGTTGGCGCGAATCTGGATCGAGATGCTGTCGAGCGCGCGCTTGGGACCGTAGTAGAAGTTGAGCCGGTCGACGTCGATCTTGACGGGCCGCTGGGAGTCGGTCGGTGACTGGCCCGCCCGGCTCGACAGGCCGGCGAGAGAGGAGAGTGGACGAGAGGCGAGGCTCATGAACGACCCTGACGCTGCAGGCGGTCCCGCAAGAATACCGCGATTGCGTTCATGGCCAGCAGCAGCGCCATGAGCACGAGGATGCCGGCCGCCGCGTTCTCCTTGAACGCCGCCTGCGGGCGGGACACCCAGTTGAAGATCTGAATCGGCAGCACGGTGAACGGCGACCAGATGCCGTCCGGCGCAAACGGAATGTAGGTGAGCGCGCCGATGGTGATGAGCGGCGCCGTTTCGCCGATGGCCCGCGACAGCGACAGGATCAGCCCGGTCAGGATGCCCGGCATCGCCATCGGCAGCACCTGGTGCCAGATGGTCTGCCACTTGGTGGCGCCCAGGGCATACGAGCCTTCACGGATCGTCGAGGGCACCGTGCGCAGGGCTTCGCGGGTCGAGAGAATCACCACCGGCAGGGCCAGCAGCGCCAGCGTGCAGGCCCCGGCCATCACGCTGCGGCCCATCCCCATCACCCGCACGAACACCCCGAGCCCGAGCAGCCCGTAGATGATCGACGGCACCGCGGCGAGGTTGGCGATGTTGATCTCGATGAACCGCGCCATGCGGCTGCGGGTCCCGTACTCCTCGAGATACACGGCCGCGGCCACCCCCAGCGGCATCGCCAGCGCGCCGGTCAGGACGATGACCCAGATGCTGCCGGCGAGCGCATGGTAGATGCCGGCCTCCTCGGGCTTGCGGGAGGCCAGATTGGTCAGGAACTGCCAGTTGAGGCGCCCGGCGCCGTCGGCGATGACGTCGAACACCAGCGCCGCCAGCGTGACCAGCGCGAACACCAGCGTGCTGAGGGCGACGACCCGGAACGCGAGATCGGCGCGGTGCCTCACGAGTATTCCTCGCGGAAGCGTTCCCGCAGCCACGTGCTCACCAGGTTCAGCCCGAAGGTCATCAGGAACAGCAGCATGCCGACCGCGAAGATGGTGCGGTATTCCAGCGTGCCCTGCGGCGTGTCGCCGAGGCTGACCTGCACGATGTAGGCGGTCATCGTTTCGAGCGGGACGAACGGACTGGCGGTGAGGCGCGGCTGCTGGCCCGCGGCGATGGCGACGATCATCGTCTCGCCGACGGCGCGCGACACGGCGAGGATGAACGCGGCGGTGATCCCCGAGAACGCCGCCGGCACCACCACCTTGAGCGCGGTCTGCATCTGCGTCGCGCCGAGCGCGTAGGAACCCTCGCGCAGCCCGCGCGGCACCGCCCGCATGGCATCTTCGGCGAGCGACGACACCAGCGGCAGAATCATGATGCCCATGACGATGCCGGGGCTGAGCGCGTTGAAGCCCGACATCTGCGGGAAGACGCGCTGCAGCAGGGGGGTGACGAACATCAGCGCGAAGTAGCCGTAGACCACCGTCGGCACGCCCGCCAGCACTTCCAGCACCGGCTTGATCACCCGGCGGACGCGGTCCGGCGCGTACTCGCTGAGGTAGATGGCCGACAGCAGTCCCATCGGCAGCGCGACCGCCATGGCGATGGCCGAGACCAGCAGCGTGCCGGCCACCAGTGGCATCACCCCGAAGCGCGGATTCGCGAACAGCGGCGTCCACTCGGTGCCGGTGAGGAACTCGAGCAGCGGCACTTCACGCAGGAACTCGAACGTCTCCACCGACAGCACGACGATGATGCCGGCGGTGGTGAGGACGGAGAGCGCCGCGCACAGGAACAGCGCGTGCTCGATGACCCATTCGATCCGGCGGGTGCGCATGATGCCTACTGCGCGCGTTCCTTGGCGAGCAGCTGCTCGATGGTCACGCCCACGGTGTTGTCGGCGCCGGCGAACAGCGAGCCGGTGACGCGCTTGGCGAACCGCTCGCCGACCAGCGTGTAGGCGGCGTCGCCCAGGCCGACGTAGTTCACCTCGCGGACCAGCGTCTCGGCCTCCTTCAGGTAGAACTCGACGAACTTCTGCACCTCGGGGCGCTCGGCGGCCTTCGTCGAGACGTAGATGAACACCGGCCGCGACAGCGGCTGGTAGGTGCCCACCCGAATGGTCTCGGGGCTGGGCAGCATCGGCCCGGCGCCGTTGTCGGCCTGGCCATCGTCGACCGGAATCAGCTTCAGCCGCTGGCGGTTCTCTTCGTAGTAGGCGATACGGGAGGAAGGCGAGCGCGAGCTCGTCACTGCTGACGCCCTGCACCAGGACGTTGTCGTCTTCGCTCGAGGTGAAGTCGCCGCGGCTGGCCTTGGCCTTGCCGGTGATGGCCTCGGTGAAGTAGTCGTAGGTGCCCGAGTCGACGCCGGCGCCGAACAGGTGGATCTCGCGGTCCGGCCAGGCGGCGCGCACCTGGTTCCAGCGCATGACCTTGCCCTGGGCTTCCGGCGCCCACAACGTCTTCAACTCGGCGACCGTGATGTCGCTGATCCACGACGCCTTCGGGTTCACGGCAATGGCGATGCCGTCGTAGGCGACTGGCAGTTCGACGTAGTCGACGCCGCTCTTGGCGCAGGCGGCGATCTCGGTGGCGCTGATCGGACGAGAGGCGTCGCTGATGTCGGTCTCGGCGCGGCAGAACTTCTGGAAGCCGCCGCCGGTGCCCGAGATGCCAACCGTGACGCGGGTGCCCGGCGCGCTCTTCTGGAACTCCTCGGCCACGGCTTCGCTGATCGGGAAGACCGTGCTGGAGCCGTCGAGGGTGATCAGGGCCGGCGAACCGGAGCCGGCAGGGCTGGAGGACGACGAGGACGAGCCGCCGCCGCAGGCGGTGGCCAGCAGGGCAGCCGCACACAGGCAGACAAAGGGATTGGCAGATCGACACACGCATGTGATCAGCCTATGGCAAGGCGATTTCGCGCCAGTTACTGACGTGTTAAATCCGGGTTAACCCATCAGCGCGCAGCGTGCGACGGTCGGGACGAGTCTTGCGCTTCCTCCCCGCGCGCGACGGGCTCTCGCGCTGGAGCTTGGCCAGCGTGATCGGCTTGCCGAGCTCCTTCTCGAGCACGTCGAGCTGGCGGCGGCCGGCCCAGACCTCGAGCTCGGCATCGCCCACCGCCTCGACCTGGAGCCGCAGATCGGCGCCGCGATCGCGGATGGTGACCGTCCCGACCACTCCGTGACGCGAGCGGTCCAGCGTTTCGGCCACGCGCAGGATGGCGGCGAGCACCCGCACCGTCTTGCGAAGCGCCGGCGAGAGGTCGGCGTAGCCTTCGTGGCTGCGCTTGGGCGTGCCGCGGCGGTGATAGCGCGCCACCAGCCCGATGACCTCGATCTCGGTCGGCTCGAAGCCGCGCAGGTCGCCGTTCTTGATCAGGTACTGCGAGTGGCGGTGATGCCGCTCGTAGCTGATGTGGTTGCCGATGTCGTGCAGCAGCGACGCGTACTCCAGCCACTCCTGCTCGCGATCGCCCAGGCCGTGCAGAGCCTTGGTCTGCTCGAAGATGGCGAGCGCCATGCGGGCCACCTGACGGGAGTGGTCCGCCTCCCAGTGGCAGCGTTCGGCGAGCTCGATCGCCGACCGCCGGCGCACGTCGGGGTAGCGGTCGACCCGCGCAATCTCCTTGCGGTGGCGATGGACGTAGTCGAGCACCAGGCCTTCACGCAGCGCCAGATCGCACAGCGTGATGTCCTTCGCCTCGAGCTTGCTGAGCAGCGCGTCGAGCAGCACCGCGCCGGCGACGACCAGATCGGCGCGCCGCGGATCGAGCGCCTGCAGCGTGAGCCGCTCCTCGAGATCCAGGCTCGTCACCGTCTTGCGCAGGCGCTTCAGGCTCTTGGCCGGCACCCGCAGGTTGCGCACCTCGTCGGGCGCCACGCCGCGCTCCATGGCCGTGGCCACCGCGCCCAGCGACAGGATGGTGCCGGAGGTGCCAATCACCCGGTCGAAGCCCTCCGTGACGATGGAGCCGAGGTAGCGATCGACCTGCTCGCCGATGAACTTCACCAGCTTGCGCTCGTCACGCTTGCTGATCGGATCGGAGCTGACGTAGCGCTCGGTGAGGCGGATGACGCCCATCTTGAAGCTGCGGGCGAACTTGACCTCGCGCCCGGTACCCAGCGTGATCTCCACGCTGCCGCCGCCGATGTCGATGACCACCGACTCCTTCGGGGTGTCGACGCCGTAGACGGCCGCCAGGTGAATCAGCCGCGCCTCCTCGGTTCCCGGTGATGATGCGGGGCCGGATGCCGGTCTGCTGCTCGATCGCGGCGAGGAACGCGCCGCCGTTCTCGGCCTCGCGCGTGGCACTGGTGGCCGCCGCCAGGATCTCGTCGACCTGGTGGGAGCGGGCGATGCGTTCGAACTTGGACAGCGCCTGCAGCGCCGCGGTCTGGGCCGCCCGCGTCAGCTTGCGTCCGTCCAGCCCGCCGGCCCCCAGACGGACCATCTCCTTCTCGCGGTCGATCACCTCGAACGAGAAGTCCGGGCGCACCCGCACCACGATCATGTGGACCGAGTTCGTGCCGATGTCGATGGCGGCCAGGCGCATGGGGGCTCGTGGTGGAAGCGGGCCGGTATAATGACCGTCTCGAATCCTAGCATGCAGCGGCCAACGCTCCCGGTGAGGCTTTTGCGGCAGCGGTTGCTGTCCCTGCTCGACGCCCTGCCCGCGGCGGCGTCCGGCGATGTGACCTCCGTCCACCGCGCCCGCGTCGCTTCCCGGCGGCTGCGCGAGGTGCTGCCCGTCCTGGCCGAGGCGGCCGGGTCGGACGCGCTCGATCGCGCCGGCAAGCAGGTGCGGCGCATCACCCGCGCGCTCGGGCCCATCCGCGAGCTGGACGTGGCGCTGGGACACCTGGCTGAGATGGGGCCGCGCGCCGGCATTTCCGAGAACACCGTGGCGAAGGTGCGGGCCTATCTGCAGGACGAACGGCAGATCCACCGGCAGGCGATGCTGCACGTCATCACCCCGACCGCGGTCGCCAAGCTGCACGCCCAGCTCCACGATCCGCCGTCCCACCGGCACCCGGTGGCACACCACGACGCCGAGCTGCGCAGCGCGCGCCGACGTTCGGCACAGCGGGCCCTCCGGCTGCGCATCGAGGTGCGCCGCACGGGCGCCCTCTACGACTCCGAGCGCCTGCACGCCGTGCGCGTGGCCACCAAGAAACTGCGCTACGCCCTGGAGGTGGAGCGCGAGCTCACGAAGTCCCGTGCCATGGCCCGCATCAACCGTCTGAAGGGCCTGCAGGACGCGCTCGGGCTGATTCACGATTACGAGATCCTGCTGGCGCGGACGCGGGAGGTTCAGACCGCCGTGGCCGGCTCGGACCGCGCGATGTCGACGGAGCTGGGCGCGCTCGTCCGGACGCTCGAGGACGCCTGCCGCGACGGGCACGCGGCCTTCCTCGGCGGTCGCGACGTCCTGCTGGACCTCTGCCGCAAGATCATCTCGGCCGCCCGCGCCGGCCGTCCAACGTTTAGGATGTAACGCCATGGCCGCCACCCTCGAGCTGTACCTCGTTCGCCACGCCATCGCCGCCGAGCGCGGCCCGAAGCATCCCGACGACCGCAAGCGGCCGCTCACGCCCGAGGGCATCAAGCGATTCAAGGACGCGGTCAGCGGCCTGGTCGCGCTGGACCTCGAACTGGACGTGATCCTCACCAGCCCGCTGACCCGGGCCGAGGAAACGGCCACCCTGCTCTCGACCGGCTTCAAGAAGCGGGTCCCGATGGAAACGCTCGAGGCCCTCGGGCCCGGCGGCAAGCCGGCGGCGATTGTCGAGGCCATCAAGGTCCAGGCGAAACGTCACCAGCGGATCGCGCTGGTCGGGCATGAACCCGACCTTGGCGAGCTCGCCGCCAGGCTGCTCGGCGCGCGCGGGCACGTCGAGTTCCGCAAGGGCGCGGTGTGTGCCATCGACGTCGACGGCGCCACGCCTGGCGGCCCGGGCACGCTGCGCTTCCTGCTGCCGCCCCGGATGCTTCGACGCCTGGCGCCCTGACGGTTCACGGCGTATGACCGCTGCAGCGAACTGAGGGGTTGGATGCGCGCCCTCGTCATCATCAACCCTGTCTCCGGGCCCAGCCGCCGACGGCCGGTGGAGGCCTGCCGGGCACTGGCGACCGAGGTCTTCACGCGGCACGGGGTCGAGGTGGAGGTGCTGGTGACGGGCGCGCGCGGCGACGCGCGGCTGCTTGCGGCGCGTGCGCGAGACGCGGGCGTCGAGCTGGTTGTCGCCTGGGGCGGTGACGGAACCATCAACGAGGCGGCCAGCGCGCTCGTGTACTCGGCGACGGGCCTGGCGATTGTCCCTGGCGGATCCGGCAATGGCCTGGCGCGCGACCTCGGGGTGCCGCTCGAATCCGCGGCGGCGCTCGAGCTCGCCGCCACCGGCTCGCGCCGGTTGATTGATGCCGGGCAGATCGACGAATCGTGGTTCTTCAACGTCGCCGGCGTCGGCCTGGACGCGCAGATCGCCCAGCACATCGCCATGCCTGGCGTGCGTCGCGGCTTTTCGGGATACGCCAGGATCACCTTCAGCGAGCTGCCGCGGTACCGCGCGCAGCCCTACACGATCGAGCACGACGGCACGTCGGCGACGTATCGCGCGCTGATCATCGCCATCGCCAACTCGCGGCAGTACGGCAACGGCGCGCAGATCGCGCCCGCGGCCCGACTGGACGACGGGCATCTCGATCTGGTGGTGGTGGAGGCGCAGCCGCTGTGGCGCCTGCTCGCGCGGATCCCCGCGTTCTTCAACGGCAGCCTCAAGCCCGGACGCGGCCTGCACATGACGCCGGTGACCGAGGCGATCGTCCACGGCGGCGGCCCGCTGCCGTATCACGTGGACGGCGAGCCCAACGCCGGCACCAATGCCTTGCGGGTCTCCATCCGACCTCGGGCGCTTCAAGTTGTGTCGCCGTAAGTCGTTGAGCTAGTGCGGCTTCTGGCCTTCGACCGCCGTTGTTTACCGCGAATTTACACGCCGTTGATTCGTGGCTGGGGCAGGATCGAAGGCGTGGCCATGTTCACCAGACATCTTCGCAACGCCGAACATACGCGTCGCTTTTCCATCGAGCCCACGGAGACGGGTTGGCAGGTGAGTGAAGAGCAGGACAGCCAGGTCGTCAGGCGCGTCGAGTATCACGACTGGCATCGGGTCGAGCGCGCGCGCCGATCGATGACGATCGCGATGGACCAGTTGCAGGACGCCGGCTGGCACGTGGAATAGCCGCCGGGAGCGACCTCCGCTATTCGACGAACCGATAGCCCAGCCCCACCACCGTCTCGATCTGCTTGCCCGCCTCGCCGAGTTTGCCTCGCAGGCGCCCCACGTGTACGTCCACCGAGCGAGTCTCGATCAGACGGTCGTAGCCCCATACCCGCTCCAGCAGTCGATCGCGCGAGAGCACCCGATTCCGGTTCTCCACCAGGTAGCGCAGCAGTTCGAATTCCCGGCGCGTCAGCCGGACCGCTTCGCCGCCGACTTCAATCGACACGGCGTCGAAATCGGCGACGAGGTGCTTGCCGCGATAGATGAGTGGGGCCGCTGCCGGATCCTCGCTCTTGCCCCGGCGCAGCACGGCGCGCACGCGCGCCGAGAGCTCGCGCAGGCTGAACGGCTTGGTGATGTAGTCGTCGGCGCCGGCGTCCAGACCGGTGACACGATCGCCTTCGCTGCTGCGGGCCGTCAGCATGATGATCGGGACTCGCGCGGTGGCCGGGCGCGAGCGGAGCAGCCGGCAGACCTCGAGGCCGCCGAGCACGGGGAGATTGAGATCGAGCACGACGAGGTCGGGCGGGTGCTCGCTGGCCAGCTTCAGCGCCTGGTCGCCGCTCGCGGCCACCTCGACGGTCATGTCTCCGCCGCGCTCCAGCGTGTGCCGGATCAGGCCGGCGATGTCGCCTTCGTCCTCGACGATGAGGACGCGGGTGCGCGTCCCGCTGCGGTCGGCGGCCGCGCTCGACCTCAGGGGCGAGCGGGCAGCGTGAAGTTGGTGCATTCCTTGGTCCTCGATCCTGAGAACCACGGTAGCGGCAGCAGGTTTCCGTCCGGTGACGGAGGGGTTAATTCTGGGTAACGCTCTGGCGTTCGCGGATGACCCAGACCTCCGCGTTCGCCAAGGCTACGGCGGACAAGCAAGCCCCAAGCCCCAAGCCCCAAGCCCCAAGCCGTGAAGTGCCCTGAGCGGCTACACCACGGTGCCAGGCGCAATCGTGCCGTCCTTCGGGACGATGATGATCCCGTTGCGGATGTAATAGCCGTTGCCGTCCGCGTGCTCCAGGCCCGCGGCGTTGACCAGGCGCGCGCCGTCGCCGATGCGCGCGTTCTTGTCCACGATCACGCGGTCCAGGACCACGTCGCGGCCGATCCCGATCGGCACCGCGTGCCGTTCCGGTTCCTGCTCGTAGTAATCGGCGCCGAGCAGCACCGAACGCTCGATGCGGCTGCCGGCGCCAATCGACGTGCGGATACCGACGACCGAATCGGAGACCGCGGCGTTCTCGAGGTAGCAGCCCTCGGCGACGAGCGCGTGGTGCAACTGACAGCTCACCAGCTTGGATGGCGGCAGGAAGCGCGCGTGGGTGTAGATGGGGCACGTTGGATCGTAGAAGCTGAACGGCGCGCTGGCGCCGGTCAGCATGATGTTGGCGTCGTAGAAGCTCTCGATGGTGCCGACATCCGCCCAGTAGCCGCGGTGCGGATAGGCCTGCACCTTGTAGCGGGTGAGCGCCGCGGGGATCAGCTCGCGGCCGAAGTCGTGGCCGGGCTCCTGCGCCAGCAGCTCGATCAGCACGTCGCGCGAGAACAGGTAGATGCCCATCGATGCGATGTACGGCTTGTCCGGATCGGCGGCGACGAACCCGGCGCCGGTCCCGAGGCTGGGCGCCATCTGCCGCAGGCGCTCGGCATCGGGCTTCTCCTCGAAGCCGGCGATGCGCCCCTGCGGGTCGAAGGTGAAGATGCCCATGCCCGTCGCCTCCGCCTCGTCCACCGGCAGGGCGGCGATCGTGACGTCGGCGTCGCGATCGAGATGGGCCTGGAGCAGCTCGGCATAGTTCATCCGGTAGAGATGATCGCCCGCGAGAATCAGGTAGTGGCTGGCATCGTGCTGAATGAAATGCCGCCGGGCCTTCCGCACGGCGTCGGCCGTGCCCTGGAACCACGCCGTGGATTCGGGCGTTTGCTCGGCCGCAAGAATCTCGACGAACCCCCGCGAGAACAGGTCCATGCGATAGGCGCTGCTGACGTGACGGTTGAGCGAAGCCGAGTTGAACTGCGTCAGCACGAAGATGCGGCGCAGATCGGCGTGCAGGCAATTGCTGATCGGGACGTCGATGAGCCGGTACTTGCCGCCGATCGGCACCGCGGGCTTGGAGCGGAACTGGGTCAGGGGATGGAGACGGCTGCCTTGGCCACCGCCCAGGATGAGCGCGAGCACGTTGCGCATGCCGAGCCAGCATAGCAGCTTCATGCTGCTGTTACCGTGGTGACAGGGAAACGTCGTCGCCAACCCCTAGCATGCACTCGTGTCACTCGCGGTGCGCGGGTCCCGCCTCACCCTCTCGGTCATCGTCTGTGCGCACAACGAGGAGCGCTACCTCGCCGCGTGCCTCCACTCGCTGCTGTCGCAGACGCGCCTGCCCGACGAGATTCTCGTCATCAACAACGCCAGCGGCGATCGGACGAGGGAGATCGCCGCCGGTGTGCCCGGCGTGCGCGTCGTCGACGAGCCATGCAAGGGGCTGGTGATGGCGCGTGAACGGGGGCGACGCGAGGCAAGCGGTGACCTGCTGGTCTACGTGGACGCGGACTGCCGCGCGCCTCTCGAGTGGCTGGGCCGTATCGAATCGCGGTTCGTGCGTCACCCCGGCCTGGTGGCGCTGTCGGGCAACTTCCGCTTCTACGAC
Source organism: uncultured Acidobacteriota bacterium (assembly GCA_963721715.1). Taxonomy (GTDB): domain Bacteria; phylum Acidobacteriota; class Vicinamibacteria; order Vicinamibacterales; family UBA2999; genus VFZN01. The sequence continues at coordinate 1,000,484 of CAVRKI010000003.1, forward strand.
TGGGACTGGTGGGGCCGCGCCTTGGTCCGCGCCTACGACTTCACGCTCGGCCCCGCCACCCACATCCTCGTGAAGCATGTGCTCGGCATCGGCGTGGTCTTCTACGGGGGCAACTTCGCCGCTCGCCGCGAAGCGCTCGGGGCGATCGGCGGGTTCGACGTCTCCATCGACTTCCATGGCGAAGACACCAACATCGGGCGGCGCCTGCACGCGATCGGCGAGGTGGGACTCTGCTACGACTGTTATCTCTACACGTCCGCCCGCCGTTACATCGCGATGGGGAAAGCCGCGGTGTTCCGGCTCTACGTCAGGAACTTCGTCTCCGAACTGCTGTCCCACCGGCCCACCGACACAGCCCATCTCGATGTGCGTCAGGCTGACCTCCGGACCAAATCGGTCACTCGCCGTAAATTTCCACGGCTGTGATTCCATCGCAACGGCAGTGTCGCCCCTGGTGCGCATACTCCCGTCAGCCACAACCCGTCGGTGGGAGGAACCTCATGAAGCTTGACACGCATGTCCACACGTTTCATTCGGGCAGCAGCACCATCGGGCCGCTCCGCCACGTCCTGCGGGAGTCGTACAACACGCCAACGACGGTCTACCAACTGGCGAAAGCGCGCGGCATGGATCTGGTGACCATCACCGACCACGACGTCATCAGCGGCGCCCTGACGCTGGCCGACCGGCCAGATGTCATCGTTGGATGCGAAGTGACCACGTCGTTTCCGGATGACGGCGTCAGCGTGCACCTGAACGTGCTCGGCCTCGACGAGACGCGCTTTGCCGAGGTCGATCGCCTGCGTGGTGACATCCGCGAACTGCTGCCCTATCTCCAGCAGGAGCAGCTGTTCTCGTCGCTCAATCACGTCGGCTCGAGGGTCGCGGGTCCTCTCACCGCCCCGCACGTGGCGGCGCTGCTGCCGTGGCTGGATGCGCTCGAAGTGATCAACGGTTCGAGGAAGCCAGTGCAGAATCGGACGGCGCACTGCCTGGCAGAGGCGTCCGGCAAGCTGGCGATGGCGGGCAGCGACGCCCATCATCGCCGGGGTGTTGGCCAGACCTGGACCGAAGTAGCGGGCGCGCGCACGCGAGAGGAGTTCATGCAAGGCTTGCGAGCCGGTCGCGGGGTGGTCGGCGGCCGGCACGGCAGCTACTTCACGATGGCCGAGGACATCCTGCGCTTCTCGGGATCGTTCTACCGCGAGCGCGTCGCCACCGTGACGCAACGGCCCCTGCACTGGCGCTCGCATGCGACCATGTGGGGGGCGGTCCTCGGATTGCCGCTCGTCCCCGTGGCGCTGGCCGGCGCGTATGTCCACTTCCTCCGGGAAGAGCGTTTCAACCGGAACCTGCTGTTCGATCTGGTCGCGCACCCGGCACGCGTGCGCCAGGTGGTACCGGAACTGGCCGCGTAGCCATGCGGGTCGCGGTCTTCACCGACAACGACTTCGACAAGATCAACGGCGTCACGACGGCCCTGTCCGCGGTGCTCCGCTACGCCCCCCCGGATGTGTCACCGCGTATCTACACGTCCTCGCCCCTCGGGGTCGACCAGCCCGACTACTTCTCGATCGCGTCCACCGGCATGCCGATTCCGTACTACGGCGAAATGCGGATCTACTGGCCGGCGTGGCACCGTTTCGCCGATCGGGTCCGGTCTGACGGAGTGCAGGTGTTGCACCTGACGACGCCAGGCCCCATGGGCCTGGCCGCGGTCTGGGCGGCACGCCAGACCGGCCTGCCCCTGATCGGAAGCTTCCACACCGATATCGAGGCCTATACCGCTACGCTCAGCGGTTCGCCTCGCCTGGCCCACTGGATGCGCAGGTACACGAAATGGCTGTACAGCCATTGCCGGCACGTCCTCGTGCCCTCGGAAGACACGCGCCGGATGCTGACCCGTCACGGCGCGCGGCCAGAGCAGGTGCGGGTGTGGCCGCGCGGCGTCGATACGGAACTGTTCCGGCCTGAGCGCCGGTCGGAGGAACTGCGTCGGTCGTGGCGCGTGTCCGACGAGCGCCCCGCGCTTCTGTATGTCGGCCGGCTGTCCCGGGAGAAGGGGCTCATGCGGCTGCCAGCGCTCTCTGCCCACCTGCACACGCGCGGGTTCGATCACCGGCTGGTGTTCGTGGGCGATGGCCCCATCCGGCGCGAGCTCGCCGAGGCCTGTCCAGACGCGGTGTTCATGGGCGTGCGGGGCCGGGAGGCCGTGGCGGAGGCATTCGCCTCGTCGGACATCTTCGTGTTCCCCAGCACCACGGACACCGCCGGCAATGTCGTGCTCGAGGCCCAGGCCTCGGGCCTGCCGGTGGTCGTCTCCGCCTGCGGCGGGCCGAAGGAGAACCTGTTGCCGGATCGCACGGGCCTGGTGTGCGGCACGGACACGGCGGAATGGGCCGCCGCCCTCTCGATGCTGCTGATGGAGCCCAGGGTTCGTCAACGCATGGCCGCGGCCGCGCGTGGCTACTCGCTGCGGCGTCAGTGGGATGCGGCGCTCGAGCCGCTCTACGATACCTATCGGGCCGCGGCGCGACGGACCGGCGGTGCGCCCGGGGCGTCTACCAGAAGCCCACCAGCTTCCACCAGGCGAAACCGATGGTGAGCCATACCGTCAAGTTCGCGACCGACACATAGAAGCCGACCTTCCACCAGTCGGCATGCGAGACATAGCCGAGGCCGAACAGGATCGGCGCGGTCGTGGTGCCGTAGTGGGTGAGGCCCGCCGGCAGGTTGGCGAGGCAGAGCAGGCTGTAGACCGCCAGCTGCGGCGGCACGCCGAGGCCGACCAGCATCACGACGAAGGGCGGGAACATCGCCAGCATGTGCGCGGTGATGCTGGCGAAGGCATAGTGCGTGTAGAAGTAGATCAGCAGCACCCCGACCAGCATCACCAGCCACGGCACGCCGGGGAAGAGCGCGCCCGCGCTCTCGGCGAACACCTTGGTGGTGCCGGTCGCGTTCAGCAGCTCGCCCATCTTCAGCAGGCCGCCGTACCAGATGAAGACGTCCCACGCCGCGCGCTCGGTGACCGCCGCCTGCCACGGCATGGCGCCGGTGGTCAGCAGCACGGCGAGTCCCAGCATGGCGACGAAGGTGACGTCGAGGCGATGCCAGGCGGACGTCATCCACAACAGGCTGACGCCGGCGAACACGGCGAGCGTCACCCATTCGTCGCGGCCGAGCGGCCCCATCTTGTGCAGTTCCTCGACCGCGAAACGAGGCGCCTCGGGCGTGCGCCGCACCTCTGGCTTCATCACGCGGTGCACGATCCACGGCACCACCGCGCACGACGCCAGGCCGGGGACGATGGCGGCGACGAACCAGCTGGACCAGGTCACCTGCACGTTGACCAGCTTCGCGGCGAGGCTGGCGCCGAGGATGTTGCTGGCCTGGCCGGTGAAGAACATCGCGCAGGCGACGGCCGAGCCCTGGTACATGCTGGCGATGAGGAAGCCGCCGATGCGTGCGGATGAAGGACCGGGGTGCGAGTCGAAGAGCTCGGCGATGCGGACCGCGACCGGCATGATCATGCCGGCGCTGCGCGCGGTGATCGACGGCACGCCGGAGGCCAGCGTGACATCGGTCGCCATCAGCGCGTAGGAGACGCCGAGTGAGCTGCGCCCGAACGCGCGGATGAAGATGAGCGCGATGCGGCGGGCGAGGCCGCTGTTGAGCATCGAGCGCGCGATCAGCATCGCCACGATCACCAGCCACACCGACGGCTCGGCGAAGCCGCCCAGGACCTCGCGCATCGGCGTGCCGTTGGCGGCCATCGCGGTCAAGCCCAGGAGAACCAGCGCCGAGGCCGGCAGCGGCTCGATCACCATGCCGGCAATCACGCACGCGAAGATCGCCGCGAGTCGCCAGCCCTGCGGGGTGACGGCCTCCGGCCGCGGCACGAGGAAGGCGATGACGAGGAAGAGGACGAGCAGCGCGGCAAGACCCCGCACGCGGACGTGCATGGGCGTGGGGGCCGTGGACGACATCTGGGCGGATTATACGGGAGGTGCGAGCGGGGCGTGGCGCGTGGCGGCTATCGCCAGTCGTGCGCGTCGACGAGCGCGGCGACACGGCGGGCGATGTCGTCGCGAATGGCGCGGACCTCGTCGAGCGGCCGGCCCTTGGGATCCGCGAGCGGCCAGTCTTCGGTCCGGGCGCCCGGCACGAACGGGCACTGGTCACCGCAGCCCATGGTGATCAACCACTGCGCCTGCTGGGCGAGGCCGTCGGTGAGGCGCACCGGTTGTACGCCGGCCAGGTCGACGCCGCGTTCGCGCATCACGACCAGCACTTCGGGGTGGACGCGCGGCCCCGGATCGGTCCCGGCCGAGATCGCCCGGGCCTTGTCCGGATCGGCGATCTGGTTGAACAACGCCGCCGCCATCTGCGATCGTCCGGCGTTGTGCACGCAGGCGAAGAGGACGGTGGTCATCCCGCCACCAGCTCGCGCTGGAGGCGGAGCGAATCCTTCGACGCCACCTCGGTGTGGGTGAGGGCGTGCAGGGCGGCGGAGACCACCGAGGCCACCACCGGGTCGGACTGCGGCGCCAGCGAGTAGTGCATCCAGATGCCTTCGCGGCGGGCGGTGACGAGGCCGGTGCGCCGGAGATAGGCGAGGTGCCGCGAGGCCGTGGGCTGCGGCACGCCCAGACTGCCGTGCAGGTGGCAGACGCACACTTCGCCGTCCTTCAGCAGCGACAGGATGCGCAGCCGTGTGGCATCGGCCAGGGCGCCGTAGACCGTGGTCAGGGTGTCGAGGTGCCTCAACCGTGGTGCGGGTCTCGGAGTGCAGCAGGTGGTAGACATATTCGCCTTGACAAATATATCACCCCGGCAGATATTCGGATAAACGAATATGTTGGTGGAGCCCAAGACTCAACCCCGGAGGCAGACCATGGCAAGCGACGTAGCGGCGGACATCAAGTCCGTGGTGAAGGAGAAGTACGGCGAGGCCGCGCGGCGGGCGGCGCAAGGGCAGACGAGTTGCTGCGGCGCCGCTGAGGGCGGCTGCGGTGATCCCATCACCAGCAACCTCTACGACGTGGCGCAGATTGGCGTCCTGCCGGTCGAAGCCGTGATGGCGTCGCTCGGGTGCGGCAACCCCACGGCCCTGGCCGAGCTGAAGGCCGGCGAGACCGTGCTCGACCTGGGCTCGGGCGGCGGCATCGACGTCCTGCTCTCGGCGCGGCGTGTCGGCCCGACCGGCAAGGCCTATGGCCTCGACATGACCGACGACATGCTGGCCCTGGCGCGCGAGAACCAGGCGAAGTCGGGTCTGACCAACGTGGAGTTCCTGAAGGGCGAGATCGAGCACATCCCGCTGCCGGACAACACGGTGGACGTCATCATCTCGAACTGCGTCATCAACCTGTCGGCCGACAAGGACGCGGTGCTGCGCGAAGCGTTCCGCGTGCTGAAGCCCGGTGGACGCTTTGCCGTGTCGGACGTCGTCGTGCGCGGCAGCGGTGTGCCGGCCGAGGTGCGCAAGAACATGGAGCTGTGGATCGGCTGCGTCGCCGGCGCGCTGGAGGAAGGGGAGTATCGCGCCAAGCTGGCCGCGGCCGGATTCGGTGACGTCGAACTCGAGCCGACCCGCATCTACAAGGCCGACGACGCGAAGGCGTTTCTGGCCAGTGCCGGTCTCAACGAAGAAGGTCTGGCTGAATCGGTGGACGGCCGCTTCATGAGCGCGTTCGTCCGTGCGACCAAGCCGGGCGGCGCCGCACAGACCGGCTGCTGCGCGCCGGGCTGCTGCTCGTAGTTCGCCCGCGGGGGGCAGTGGCACGACGTGAGGCCCTGTTCGCGGGTTCACCTCTCCGGCCGCTGCTCCTACAGGAGCCCCTGCTCCCACGGGCCGGTAATGGCGAACGTGATGCCGGGGTTCTGCACGTTGACGAACAGCCAACGGCCGTCGGGACTGTAGGTAGCGCCGGCGAACTCACTCTGGGTGAAGTCGCCGACGATGCCGTTCCGTTCGCCGGTGAGCCTGACGTTGTTGCGCGCGAACCGGAACAGCCGGCCATCGCGTGACAGTCCGTGCATGCATGGATTCTCGGTGCCGTCCTCGCACAGCACGAGACCTCCGCGCGGGCTCATGGTCAGGTTGTCGGGCATGTTGAGCACGTGCTTGCCGGGTGACTCGAAGACGAGGCGGATCTCCTGTGCGTCGATGTCGAGTTCCCACACCTGCCCCATCTTCGCGGCGCCGCCGTCGGTACTGGTGACGAAGACGCGTCGATCGGCATACCAGGCGCCTTCGAGCCTGGCGAAGATCGCGCCACCCGCCGCCAGGCCCTGGGCGAAGACACCGCCGCCGTCGGCCCGCGCATCGTTCTCGTGCGCGCGATCGGGTTCAGCGATATCGACCCAGTGCACGCCGTAGCGCACACCCGCGGGCTGACCGTCCCTCAAGTCGAGCCGCGGCCGGCCCCGCACGGCAAGCATCTGCAGGCGCCCGCCCATCGCCAGCCGTCCAGGCGCGGCCGGTGTGAAGCGATAGAGTCCGGATCGACGAGCGTCCTCCGTCTCATACACCACCCCGCTGCGAGGATCGATCGCCACCGCTTCGTGCACGAAGCGCCCCATCGCCACCAACGGCTCGCGGGTCGGCGCCTCGACGAGCGGCACGTCGAACACGTAGCCGTGGGGCCGGAGGGGCGCGTTCGGATCAGGGCCTGGACCGAGGACGGTTTCTTCACAGGTCAACCAGCTATGCCAGGGGGTGGGACCGCCGGCACAGTTGCGGAGCGTGCCGGCCAGACTGGCCCGGCACGACACCAGCGTCCCGTCTCTGGGATCGAACGTGAGCGTGGTCGTGCCACCGCCCGCCTGCGGGTCGTAGGCGAGCGCGGGGGCGAATGCCGCGGCCGGGTGACAGCTCGTGATTGCGGATCAGCCGGACCCGTCCGTCAGGACCCTCGAAGGCCGCCATGCCGTCCGGCGCCCCTGGCGCACGCACGGCCCCCTCCATGAGGTCTCCGGTCCAGGCGAGGCTCACATATCTGAAGCCTTCAGGCAGATGCAGCAGCGGCAGGCCCGTGGCGTCGTCTTTCACCGGCCCGAGGGGACCGTACCCGGGCCCCTGTGCCACCGACCCACGCACGGCCGCATGCTGCCACAACGTTTCAAGGGGAGCGGCAAAGGCGGCGCTGCCGGTGAGGGCGGCGCGGCCGAGAAAGGCTCTTCGGCTGAGAGGGCTCATGGTGTGTGTGCGGCCAGTTCCGCGGCGAACAGTTCGTATTGATCGGTGGCGATGAAATCCACGCGGGCCTCGATCGCGGCGCGCCATCGCGGCTGCACCTGCGCCGCAGATCCGAAGTTGTATCCAGCGGACCAGCCGCGGTCCTCGTCCGCGTAGCCGTTCACCCCGTAGACGCGCATCCACAGACCGAGCTCGTGCGCCCGGGCGACGATGCCCCGCAGTCGAGCCGCATCGGCGCGAGTCCAGTCGCCGGCGCGCGGCGCGCCACCGGCTTCGATCACGTTCCAGCCGTGGTTGGTCCAGCGTCGATAGCTCGTCGCGCCTGACGGTATGAGTTGGGTCGGCGTGATCCCGATCAGCGCGGCCGCGCGGGCCCCCTGATCCTCGGGCAAGACGATGGATTCAGGCGGCACGGTGCCGAACAGGCGCAGGGCAGAACCGATGGCGTGTCGGTCATGGAAGTCGCGCTCCTGTCCCTCGCCATGCTCCGTCAGGACCAGCAGCGGGCCCGGCCGCAGGGGAGAGGGCGGCTCGTCGGGATGGCGCTTTTCGGCCGTTGTCAGCCACGCCTGATGTTGGCCGAGCAGCGCCCACACGTACGCGTGATGCTCCGGTTCGTTCGTCTTGAAATCGAGGTGGAGCACCAGCAGGGGCCAGGAACCGGGATTCGGCCGGCGTAGCGCCTCTTCCATCATCGGGCGGACCCGGGCGAAGAAGTGCTCGTCCAGTGATGGCTCGGCGCCCAAGGCGGGCGCGTCATGTGCCACCACCGACCGTCCGGGCCCGCCCGAGTGAGCGGGCACCCACACCAGGTCCTGTTCAATGGCGAGGTGAGGCGCGCCGGCGCCGAGAGCCCGGTTCAGCCGATCGGTCCAGCGCCCGGCCTCCGGGTAGCAGTTGTGCGCGTGCAAGTGGATGCGCGCACCGGGTGACAATGCGTCCGCGGACGGCACCGGCGCCTGTGCGGCGGCACCGACGGCGCCCAGCAGGATAGAGGCGCAGAGACGCGCCGACCATCGGATCATGCGAGATCAGTAGCACGGCGGCGTAACAACGCTGCAAAACCTGGAGTCGCCACATCGTTGTTGCGTCGTCGTCGCCGGGACGTCGAAAGGGTTCCGTAGTCTCTCTCCCATGGTCATTCGTCCTACAGGCCTCTTCCTGCTGGTGTGTTCACTCTGGTGTCTATGTGTTCCCGGTGTTGCCATGGCGCAGGTCGATCGCGCCACGCTCACCGGCACGGTCAAGGATCCTTCGGACTCCGTCATCGCTCAGGCATCGGTGGCCGTGACCAACGTCGCCACCGGCGTGATCGAGAACGCACGGACCACTCCCGAAGGCGTCTATTTCGTGGTCAATCTCGAATCGGGAACGTTCGTGGTGGAAGCCTCCGCGCCCGGCTTCCAGTCGCTGGCGCAGACCGTGGTGCTGGCGACGGGGCAGCGGGCGAAGCTGGATTTCTCGCTGACCCTGGGCGGCGTCGGCGAAGCGGTTCGCGTCGAGGGCGTGACGCCGCTGCTCGACACCCAGTCCGCGGTGCTCGGCACGGTCGTGAGCCGCAACGAGATTGCCAACCTGCCGCTGGCGATTCGCAACTGGGACGATCTGCTGTTCACGGTGCCGGGCGTGCAGGGCGACCGCTATACGGAGCAGACCGGCACCACCAACGCCGGCCGCACCGGCGGCGTCAGCATCCACGGCAATCGTTCGCTCCAGAACAACTTCCTGCTCGACGGCGTCGACAACAACTCGATCTCGACCAACGTGCAGGAACTCAGCACGCAGGTGTCGAGGCCATCGATTGACGCCATCGGTGAGTTCAAGGTGGTCACCAGCCCTTTTGCCGCGGAATATGGCCGCGCTCCTGGGGGCGCAATCGTCGTGACCACCAAGTCCGGGACCAACGAGATTCGCGGCACCGCGTATGACTACTTCCGCGACGAACGCTTCGATTCGCGGACCTACTTCGCGGAGCGGTCGAATCTCGACAAGCCCTCCAACAACCAGAACCAGTTCGGCGCCAACGCCGGTGGCCCGCTGGTGAAGAACCGCGCGTTCTTCTTCGGCGACTTCGAGGCGACGCGCATCACCCAGGGTGTGCTGCGCACCGGCCGGGTGGCGACGGCCGACGAGCGCAACGGCGTCTTCAGCGGCACGATTCGCGATCCGCTGACCGGATTGCCCTTCCCGAACAACACCATTCCCGCCAATCGCCTGGATCCGGTCGCGCGCAACATCATGAACCTGGTGCCGCTGCCGAACACCACCGGCACCAACAACTTCATCCGCCAGCCCAACGTCGAAGACGACGGTGAGCGCTACCTGTTCCGCACCGACTTCAAGGCGGGCGGCAACGACAACGTGTTCGTGCGCTACATCTACACCGATCGGACCCGATTCGTGCCGGGCTTCATCGGCGGGGTGGTCGACGGCACCTCGACCTCGGCCTGGGGCCGCAACTTCCTGACGTCGCACAGCACGGTTGGCGGGTGGACCAAGGTATTCAGCACCTCAATCGTCAACGAACTGCGTATCTCCTGGGCCCGCGGCATCTCCAACGGTCAGCAGGATCCGTTCGGGCAGGACGGCATGGCCGAGATCGGGTTCACCGGCGTGCCGCCGAACAGCACGGTCTCAGGTGGCATCGTCGGCGTGGACGTCGCGGGGCACGTGCGACTCGGGTCGCCGAACTTCATGCCGAAGTATCAGCACACCGATCAGGTGCAGTACATGAACACGCTGTCGTGGCTGCGGGGCAACCACCAGGTGAAGTTCGGTGCCGACATCATGGCGCCCATGAACAACGAGTACGTCGACATCCCGTCGACCCGTGGCAACCTGGGGTTCAACGGGCAGTTCACCGGCAACGCCCTCGCCGACTTCATGCTGGGTTACGTGCGGCAAGCCGAGCTCTCGAACGTGCACATCGTCAACCAGCGCCGCTACTCGACGGGGTTCTTCATCCAGGACGACTGGCGCGCGACCAGCCGGCTGACGCTGAACCTCGGGCTGCGCTACGACTTCATGTCGCCCTCCTACGAGGCCGACAACCGCATGGCGAACTTCGACCCCGCGACCGGCACGCTGGTCTACGCCGGAGACGGATCGCTCGAGGAGCGCACCCTCGTGCAGCCCGACCGCAACAACCTCGGCCCGCGCGTCGGTGTCGTCTATCAGGCGAACGAGCGGACCGTGATTCGCGGCGGCTATGGGATGTTCTTCAATCCCCTCGACCGCATCGGCTCGGAAGACCAGCTGGCGCTGAACCCTCCCGGCCTGATCAACAACAACCAGACAACGACCTCCAGCACCGCTCCGGTCTTCTTTCTGCGCGACGGGTTCCCGGCCGGATACCTGGATCCGGGCAACATCGTGCTGAGCCGGCTCCTGATTCGCGCGGCAAATCCCAGCGGCGAGAATGCGACCGTCCAGCAGGTCGCCGCTGGCATCGAGCGGCAGTTCGGGCGGAACTACGTGGCCTCGGCCGACGTCATCGGCAACTTCGGCCGCAACATCGCCGTGCTGCGGAATCTGAATCAGCCGGCCAACGGCAACGGCGCGCGGCCGTACCCGGCCTTCGCCCACATCCAGTGGCGCGACCCCATCGGCACCTCGGACTACAAGGGGCTGGATCTGGCCGCCGAAAAGCGCTTCAGCCAGGGCTACAGCTGGCGGGTGGCCTACACCCTCGGTGAGTCACGTGATCAGGCGCCGGAACATCTGGCGGCCACGTCGGGCCGCCAGCAGGACACCAACAACATCGACGCGTGGGAAGGCCCCAGCGACTTCGACATCCGCCACCGCTTCGTTGGCAACTTCGTCGCCGAGCTTCCCGTCGGCACCAACAAGCCGGTGGACCTCGGCGGCGTCGGCAACGCGCTGCTCGGCGACTGGACGTTCAGCGGGATCTACACGGCGCGCTCGGGCCGTCCGTTCACGGTGACGCAGGGCGGGCTCGAGGGCGCGACCTGGATGCCCAATCTGGTTGGTGATCCGGAGGGACAGGAATCGGTCGACAACTACTTCAACGTCGCCGCCTTCCAGCGTGTGCCGGCGGGCACGTTTGGCAACGCGGGTCGCAACATCATGCGCGGGCCCGGCTACGTGACATTCGACATGAGCCTGCAGAAGCGGGTGGTGTTCAGCAGCCGCCTGGCCGCCTCGCTCCGCTGGGACGTCTTCAATCTCTTCGACCGCGCCAACTTCGGCAACCCCAACTCCGACATCACCGGTTCGACCGTGGGCACCATCACGACCCTCGCTGGCGACCCGCGGCTGATGCAGTTCTCCATCCGGCTGTTCTTCTGATGTCGCTCGGGGATCGTCACGAATCGCCGCGGCCCTGGCTGCCGCTCGCCGCTCTCGCGCTCTTCCTCCTTGGGGTGCCTGTCCTTGGGCAGGCACCCCGTTTTTTTCCCAGGACGCTGAGCTTCGAAGGTCGGTTGACACGCGCGGACTACGAGCGGCTGTTCGAGCAGCCGTTCGAGGTGCCCCCGGGCACGAGGCGCATTGAACTCGTGGTGACCAACACCGGGCGCGATCGCCGAACGGTTCTCGATGTGGGGTTGCGCGGGCCATCGGGACTGCGCGGGTGGAGCGGCGGGCGCGTCGAGACGATCCGCCTCTCGGCACTGACCGCGACTCCGGGCTACTTGCCCGGTCCCATCGAAGCGGGTCCTTGGGCGGTGATCATCGGTGTGCCCAACATCCGCCAGGACAGTGACGACCGCTACACGATTCGCATCACGCTCCACGACGACGACTTACCGGCGTCCACGCTGATCGTTCGGCCCGGTCCCGGCTGGTATGCCGGTGATCTGCATGCCCATTCCGGTCATTCCGACGGCCGGATTCGCATGTCGAGCCCGGCGCCGATCGGAGGTCCGCCGCACGTCGTGTTCGATGCCGCACGCGCTGCCGGCCTCGACTTCATCACGCTGTCCGATCACAACACCGCGGCGCACTGGCTGGATGTCGACCGGCTGCAGCCGTACTACGACTCGATGTTGCTGATGCACGGACGTGAAGTGACGACATACCGCGGCCACGCCAACACGGCGGGAGAGCGCGCGTTCAACGACTTCCGCCTCGACACGCCTCATACCTCACCGGCCGCGCGATTGCGCGCGATCGCTGCCACCGGCGCATTCGTGTCGATCAATCACCCCGGGCGCCCCGACGATGAATCGTGCATGGGCTGCGGCTGGAACGTCACCGACGACGAGATGCTGCGAGCCGTGCACGGCGTCGAGGTGGTGAACGGGATGACGCGCAGCGGGCCGCAGTGGGGCTGGCCGTTGTGGGCGAGCTGGCTGAATCGCGGAATGCGGCTGACCGCGGTTGGCGGCAGCGACGAGCACACGCCGGATGAGAGTCGCGACTACCGGATCGGCGAACCAACGACGGTGGTCTGGGCACGGGAGCTGTCGGAAACCGCGATCGTCGACGGCCTGAAATCGGGGAGGGTCTACATCCGGACCAGAGGTCCCGGCGGCCCGACCCTGGAATTCCATGCGGATGTCGACGGGACGGCCTATGCGATGGGCGCGGTGGTGCCGTCATCGGGTCCCCTTCGGATCCGCCTGCGGGCCCTCGTGGGCCGTGCGGAGGGACAGACGCTGCATTGGATCAGGAACGGCCAGATCACGGCCACCGACATCATCGGCGCGGATCGGCTGGAGCGGCACGTCGAGGGCGCGCCTGGCGACTGGTTCAGCGTGAATGTGCTGGACGGCGACGACCCGACCCTGATCAGCAACCCGGTCTACCTGGGGCCACCGGCGGCGCGGCCATGATTTCGTCCCCACGTCGTCGTCCGGCAGCGGCAGTTTTCACGAAATTAACAGTCCCGTCATGGGGCCGATTCTTCGGTTCGATACGCTTCTAATCGTTATCCCATCTGGAGGAGTTCCGAATGAAGTGCTTGATGTCCCTGGTGATCGCGTTGTTCGATCGCGACCCCGGGTTTTGCCCAACAGACTGAATCCCGCGTGATCGGGAAGGTCCTCGACCAGAGCAAGGCCGCCCTGCCTGGCGTCACGGTGACCGTCACGTCCAAGAGCACCGGAGCCGTGCGCCCGGCCGTGACCGATGGCGATGGCAGCTTCGCCGTCACCAACCTGGGGCCCGGCACCTACATCGTCGAGGTCGAGCTGGCGGGATTCCAGACGCAGCGACGGGAAGTCGTGCTGGGCGTCGGCCAGATTGAGAACATCGCTGTGGAACTCGGCGTCGCCGCGGTCACCGAGCAGGTGACGGTCTCCGCCGACGCGCCGGTGCTCGACCTGTCATCCGCCCGCATCGGCGTCAATGTCTCCCCTGAAGAAGTGCAGAACCTGCCGGTCAACGGCCGGAACTTCGCGAACCTGATGACCCTGGCGACCGGCGCGACCAGCGACGGCAACGGCGGATGGTCGTCGGTGCGCTTCAACGGCAAGTCGAATCAGCAGAACTACCTCAACTACGACGGTGTCGACGGCACCTACGTGTGGGACGCCAGCCCGGGTTACCTGAGCGCCACCGGGTCGCAGTTCCGCCTCCAGACCTCAATGGAGTCGGTCGCGGAGTTCCGCGTCAACTCCGGCCTGGCTCCCGCCGAGAGCGGCCTGGGCGCGGGCGGTAACATCACGGTCGTCAGCAAGAGCGGGTCGAATGCCTATCGCGGGTCGCTCTTCGAGTATTTCCGCAACGACGCGCTCGACTCTGCCTCGAAGTACGACGATGTGAAGCAGCCGCTCGAGCTGAATCAGTTCGGCGGGTCGGTCGGTGGCCCCCTCAAGCAGAACCGCACCTTCTTCTTTGTGAGCTACGAGGGTCTGCGCCAGAACACGGGCCTGACGTTCGCCGAGGCCGTTCCGAGCGCCGAAGCCCGGCGTCGAATCCAGGCCGGCGAGCCGGTCGGAAGCGGTCAGGGGCAGAGCGCTGCGCGGACGCAGGCCGTGGCGCCGCTGCTGAACGGCTTTCCGCTGGGTTCCGCTGCGACGTCCAACCCCCTGGTGGACCTCGCGACGCTCACCACCACCGCCGACCAGCGCGAGGACACCATGTCCTTCCGCCTCGATCACCGTTTCAATGACAAGCACTCCTTCTACGGTCGGTATCTCTACAGCAACGGCGAGGTCGATACCCCGGACCGCACCGTGACGCCCCGCCGCGTGCTGGCCAAGCAGCAGCCACAGAACGTGGTCGGCAACTTCCAGAGCATCTTCGGCACCTCGATGGTCAACGAGTTCAAGGTCGGCCTCAACCTGCCGCAGACGAGCGCCACGGCGTTCGGCCCGGCCGGTTACGACGCGACCGGCGTCTCGCTGTCGGGTTCCTTCACTTCCTCGTCGATCGACGCGCGGGGCACGACCGGCATCGCGCGCAGCGGATTGCTGATTCGCGCCACCAGCGCCTCGTCCACGACCGGTTCGGATTTCGATCCCCGGTCGCTCTCGTTCGCCAACGCCACGACCTGGACGCGCGGCGCGCACACCTTGAAGGGCGGGCTCGAGTATCGGACCATCTCGTCGAGGTTCCAGTTCCTGGGCAGCAACGAGCTGTCCTACAACAGCATCAACGACTTCATCGACAACCGGCTGAACCAGTACGCGCTGACCGCGGATTCGCCGTTCTTCGAGCCCACCCAGTTCTACATGATTGGCTTCGCACAGGACTCCTGGCGCGTGGGCGACCGCCTGACGCTGGAGCTCGGGTTGCGCTACGACTACTACTCGGTAGTCGAGGAAGCCAACGATTTGGCGCGGCCGTTCTTCGTCGAGGAGAACGCCTTTGGCAACGTCGGCGACGGCTTCTACAACGCCGACAAGAACAACTTCTCGCCCCGTCTCTCGGCGGCCTATCAGCTCAGTGACCGGACGGTGGTGCGCGCCGGCTTCGGGCTCTACTACGGTCCCGGCCAGTTCGAAGACCGTATCCAGCCGATCGAAAATTACATCGATCGCAGCCGCGTGCAGGCCTCCGACGTGCCGGCAAACACGCTGGCCTATCCCGTGGATCCCGCGACTATCCGCAGCCTGCAGTCGATTCGCGGCTACACGCATGACTATCCCAACGAGTACAACATGCAGTACGGCGCGAGCATCTCTCAAGAGCTGCCAGGCGCCATCAACCTGACGGTCGGATACACGGGGAGCAAGGGGTACGACATGTTCCTCCGCGGCGTGGGCAACGTGCTCGATCCGGTCACGCGGGTCCGCCCGGTGCCGACCTATGGCCAGATCGACTTCAAGACGGCTGGTTGTGTGGACGACGTCGACTTCGCCGGCATCTATCCGACCGCTGGGTGCGGGCGCGCCAGCTACGATGCGCTGCAGGTCAGCGCGACGCGCCGGTTCCGCGGCGGGTTCACGGGTGGGTTGCAGTATCAGGTACTCGCGCAACAAAGGTACCACGCAGGGATCTAACGAAGCGGGCACGGCGCAGAACACGTTCGACTTCGAGAGCGAGTACGGCACCAACCCGCAGGACATCCCGCACACCTTCAACGGGTCGCTGGTGTATCTCGTCCCCGGTGATGGTCTCTGGACGGGCGGGTGGCGCATCGGCGGCATCGTCAACGCCCGGAGCGGCGTACCGCTGAACGTCACCATCGCGCGCCCCGACAACATCACCGTGAACGGTGTCACGGTCACGAACATCCCCGGTGGCAACAGCCGCGGCACCCAGCGGCCCGACCTGGTGCCGGGTGTGGACCCATACCTCAATTCGGACGGCGTCCGGTATCTGAACCCCGCGGCGTTCGCTGCGCCGCAGCCGGGCACCTTCGGGAACCTGCCCCGCAACTACCTGCGCGGGCCGAGCTTCGCGCAGTTCGACCTGATGTTCAGCAAGGACTTCCGTTTCGCTGGCTCCCAGGGCCTGCAGTTCCGCGTCGAGATGTTCAACCTGCTCAACCGGTTGAACTACGAGAACCCGGCGACTACTCTTCCCAACGGCGCCCCAGGCGTTCCGTTCACGGATGCCCAGGCTGGCACGTTCGGCTACATGCTGGGACCGCTGAACCGCACGGTCGGTCTGGGCACGGCTCGTCAGACCCAGATTTCGCTGCGCTACACCTTCTAGGAGGGGCGGGGCCTGGCACGAAACCCTCGAAAACCGCGCAGTTCCTGCCGTATGTGCAGGAACTGCTGCGTTTTCGTCGGTTTCGTGCCAGGCCCCGCCTGTAACGCGGATGTAACAAAGCTGTGACAGAATTCGGGCGTGCGATTCCGCCTGATTCCCAAAGAAGAGAAGTTCTTCGAGGACTTCGCCGCCCTGGCCGACCGCATCGTCTCGGGCGCCACCCTCCTCGAGCGCATGCTCGCCTCGGACCCCCCGAACTGGGACACGGCCCTCCAGATCAAGCAGATCGAGAACGAGTGCGACGCGCTGACTCACAACATCATTCAGCGCCTGAACTCCACCTTCGTCACCCCCATCGATCGCGAAGACATCCACGCCCTGGCCAAGTCGCTGGACGACGTGATGGATGCGATCGACGCCGCCTCCGGCGTGCTGCGCCGCTACAAGATGGCGTCGCTCCGCTACGGCGCCCGCGAGCTGGCCTCGCTCACCTGGCAGGCGACGATGCAGATGAAGGTGGCGGTCGAGGCCCTCGATCGCCGCGTCGGCGTCCACGAGCGCGCGGTCGAGGTCAACCGCATCGAGAACGCCGCCGACGACGTGCACGACGAGGCGCTGCGCCGGCTGTTCGAGGAAGAGCGGGACGCCATCACGCTGATCAAGTGGAAGGAAGTCCTCGACCTGATGGAAGAGGCCACCGATCGCTGCGAGGACGTCGCCAACGTCCTCGAGGGCGTTGTCGTGAAGCACGGATAACGGCGCCGTGGAATTCGCGCTCGTCGTCCTCGTCATCGGGGTCGCGCTGGTCTTCGACTACATCAACGGTTTCCACGACGCGGCGAACTCCATCGCCACCGTGGTGTCCACCCGCGTGCTGTCGCCGGGCAAGGCCGTGGTCTGGGCCGCCTTCTTCAACTTCGTCGCGGCGTTCGTGTTCGGGACGGCAGTGGCCAGGACCATTGGCTCCGGGATGATCGACATTTCGGCCGTCACCACGGCCGTGATCCTGGCGGGGCTGATCGGTGCCATCGTCTGGGATCTGATCACCTGGTATTACGGCCTGCCGACGAGTTCCTCACATGCGCTCATCGGCGGCTATGCCGGAGCGGGTGTCGCCAAGGCGGGCGTGGGCGTCCTCATTCCGGCTGGCTGGACCAAGACGCTGCTCTTCATCGTCCTCGCACCCGGGATCGGCTTCGTGCTGGGCTTCGTGTTCATGGTGGCCACGCTCTGGATCTTCCGGGACTTTGCGCCGTCGCGCGTGGACCGCTGGTTCAGAAAGCTCCAGCTGGTGTCGGCGGCGGCCTACAGCCTGGGCCACGGCGGCAACGATGCGCAGAAGACGATGGGCATCATCGCCGGCGCGCTGTTCGCCGGCGGTTTGATCTCCGAGTTCCGCATCGACCTGTGGGTGATCCTGTCGGCCCATGCGGCCATCTCGCTCGGCACGCTATCGGGTGGCTGGCGCATCATCCACACCATGGGCTCGAAGATCACCCGCCTGCAGCCGGTGGGCGGCTTCGCCGCGGAAACGGCTGGTGCAGTGTCGCTGTTCACCGCCACGTCGATGGGCATACCGGTGAGCACCACGCACACCATCACCGGGGCCATCGTCGGCGTCGGCGCGACGCGCCGCCTGTCTGCGGTACGGTGGGGCATTGCCGGGCAAATCGTGTGGGCGTGGATTCTGACCATCCCGGCGTCGGCGGCGATCGCGGCCGTGACGTTCTATCTGCTTGACGCCATCGGGATGCCGTAGCGCGTGCCGTTCGAGCGGCCTCGAGCGGCGGGGGAGGAAAGCTGTGGCCCGGCGGAGGCTCAGCCGCGCAGCGGCAGGCGCACGGTGAAGATCGCGCCGCCTGCGGGCTGGTTGCCGGCCGTCACGGTGCCGCCCATCACCTGGATCAGATGCTTGACGATCGCCAGGCCCAGTCCGGTGCCGCCGGGCCGGGCCCGCGACTTGTCGACCCGATAGAAGCGCTCGAACACGCGCACCAGATCGCCCTCCGGCAGTCCCGGACCGGTATCGGCCACCACCAGCTCGAAGAACCCGCCAGCGACCGTCGCGGTGACGTCGATCTCGCCCTCGTCAGGGGTGTAGTTCACCGCGTTCTCGATCAGGTTCCGCACGATGTCGTGAAACTTCGCGGCGTCGGTGACCAGCGTCCGCGACTCGTCGGGAATCGACAGCGTCACGCGCTGCTGTTTCTCGGAGATCAACTGTTCGAGGTCCGCCACCACCCCGGTGGCCGTGGTCAGGACATCGCACGGGGCGTAGTCGACCGTCTCCTGGCCGGCGTCCAGCCGGGCCAGCCGCAGCAGATCCGTCACCAGCCGCTCCATCCGCGCCGCCTGCCGGTGAATGATGCCCAGAAAGCGCAACCGCGCCTCTTCATCGTCGGGATCGTCCACGAGCGCTTCGGCGTAGCCCTTGATCGCGGTGAGCGGCGTGCGCAGTTCGTGCGACACGTTGGCGACGAAGTCGCGCCGGATCTGATCCGCGTTCTTCAGGTCGGTGATGTCATGCAGGACCAGCACCGCGCCGCGGCCCTCGGCCACGACCGGGGCGACGCGGCCGACGAGGGTACGGTTGCGATCCAGCGCCAGGGACAGCTCGATGCCTTCCGTCGGGCCGCCGGCCATGGCGCGCGCGATCTGCTCGACGATCGCCGGATGCCGGATGGCCTCGACGTAGGGGCGGCCGCTGGCCTCGCGTTCGAGCTTCAGCAGCTGGCGCGCGGCCTCGTTGACCAGCTGCAGGCGCCCCTGGCCGTCGACGACCAGCACGCCTTCGACCATGCTCGCGAGGATGGCCTCCATCCGCGCCCGATCGCGGGCCAGCGCGTTCACGCGCTGCCCCAGGTCCTGGACCGCGGCATCCATGGCCCGCGCCACGCCGCCGAGATCGTCGTCGCCGTAGTCGGGCGCGGGGCGGCTGAGATCGCCCAGCGCATAGCGGCGCGCCACCGTCTGCATCGCCGCGGCCCGGGCCTGACGCGAAGCCCTGCCGCGCGAGACGAGGAGGTAGGCCACCAGCGATGCGCCAGCGGCGCCGGCCACCGCCGCGAGCAGCAGGGAGATCATCACCGCTGGCCCGGCGCCGGGTCCACGAGCTTGTAGCCGAACTGCTTGACGGTGAGGATGGCCTCGCCGAGGAACGGCAGCTTCTCGCGCAGCCGGCGCACGTGCACGTCGACCGTGCGCGTGCCGCCGGTGTAGGAGTAGCCCCAGACGTCGGTGAGCAGGAGATCGCGCGACAGCACGCGCCCGCGGTGCTCCATCAGGTACTGGATCAGCAGAAACTCCTTGGCCGTCAGCTTCACTTCGTCGCTGCCCGCCTTCACTACATGCCGATCCACGTCCATCGACAGCGGACCGTAGGTGAGCCGGCTCTCCGTCGTCGCGGGCCGGTGCGCGCGGCGGAGCAGGGCGCGCACGCGGGCGACGACCTCGTTGGGGCTGAACGGCTTGGTGATGTAGTCGTCGGCGCCGAGCTCGAGGCCGACGATGCGGTCCGATTCCTCGGCCTTGGCGGTGAGCATGATGATCGGGATGCGGGCCGTGTCGGGGTCGGCGCGGAGCGCCCGGCAGATCTCCAGCCCGTCCATGCCCGGCAGCATCACGTCGAGCAGGATCACGTCGGGCGCCTGCCGTTTCGCCCGCGCCATCACGTCCCGACCACTGGTGAGCAGCGTCGGCTCGAAGCCGGCTTTCTGCAGGTAATGGGCGACCAGCTGCCCGATGTCCGGATCGTCCTCGACGATGATGGCGCGCGACTTGGCGTCGGTGGTCATCGTGAGGTGTCCGACCCTGAAGGTTCCGGGGTGCGAATCACGCCCACCAGCTGCCAGCCGTCGGCCGCGCGGCGGAAGCGCACGCGCGACGGCGTGGCCCAGGCCGGATGGGTCTTCGACACCGAGGAGATTTCAATCTGCACGAACTCGCTGTCCAGTATGCCTGCAGGCGCCTGAAAAGTGGGGGTCGTTGCGGTCTGCGCCTCGCCGACCGGCGTCACCGTGCCGGTGGCGTTGTCGAATCGTCCCCAGCGCGCGTGATACGACTCGGCGGGCAGCGCCCGCCGCGTGTCGACCGCGATGTTCCGGCTGCTGAACGCGCCGCTCGACGACAGCTGGAAATCCACCAGCGGATTGACCACGTTCAGCCACGCGAGCCCCACCTTGTCGCGCCGCGCGATGATGACGTCCGCCAGGTAGCTGGTGGCGGCGGGATTGGAATAGTCGGCGGACGCGACCGCGGCGCGGATGGCCTCGTCCGAGATGGCCATGGTCTTCCGCGCTGCCCAGAACAGATCGTCGGCCTGCGCGTTCAGGAACGCCTGGTTCGGATACTCCGGCTTCCACGCCTCGGGCTGGAAGAACGCGGCCTCGATGTTGCCGAGCGACTTGATGTCCGGGTACTCGACGCGAATCCACGGCCGCACGTAGAGGCCGAGCGTCAGCGCGGTGATCACCGTCGGCCGCGCCTCCCAGATGTACTCGTTGCCGGCGCGCGGCTTCTGCGCATAGAGGCTGGCGCTGCCGAGCGTCGAGCCGAAGTCGATCAGGTGGTGCCACACCACCTTGCGGCCCTGCCGCTCGACGATGGTGTCGAGCGAGTTGATGCTGCGCGAGTCGTCGTGATTGAGCCACGCCGAGAACACGCGCAGGCCGCGCAGCTCGCGGTGATGCTCGTGCGGGTGGATGTCGTTCGGGATCGTCGGGGCGGGTGCCGTAGTAGCGGTACGGCCCGACCGGCTTGCCGGCGAGCGCCTTGCTCGCGATCACGCGGAAGGTGTCATCGTCCTTGCGCGCGCCACGGGTGAGCAGCTCGTCGACGTCGCCCTCGGTCAGCTTGCGCTTGCGGCCGGTCAGGTCGCGGATCGTGGCGGTGTCGCCGACCACCAGGTTGTCGCGCCGCAGCACGGCGAGATGGTTCTCGGGGACGTGGAAGCCCAGCGCCCAGAACAGCTTGGTCGCGACCATCTCGGCGCCGGTCGCCATCTCCGGGTTCGACTCGGGATCGAACTTGATGAACCACGTGACATTGGCGCTGTCGCGGATGGTGAAGCCAGGGGTGACGCCGTCGCTCTTGCCCGAGACCACGGTCCACTTCCCGGGAGCCGGGCCGCTGGTGGTGTCCGGCCCGCGACGGACCTCGTCGGCCGAGAGCGGCCTCACGCCGGCGCGGTTGGTGAACCAGCTCGAGTCGGGGATCTCGTCGATGGTGTTGATGTTCAGCGCCCGACGCGGCGTGCGGTCGCCCGGCTTGAGGAACGTGTTCTCGACGAAGTCGTACGGATCGCTGAGCGCCCATTCGCGCACGTTGCCGGCATCCTGCGTCTCCGGATCGACCGCGATCGGGTCGTCGGGGAAGTAGACCGGCTGCGCGGCGTTGGCGCCGGTCAGAGCCGCCGCCACCACGAGGAGGGCGGCGGGGAGGAGCGCACGACGACGCGTCGGGGATGTGACCATGGCGTGCCTCATCAGAATACCGGGCTGAACTTCCAGAACAGGCGCGCCCCTTCGGGACCGCCCAGACCGACATCGATGCGCATCAGCACGCGCCTGTTGGTGTTGAACCGCAGGCCGAAGCCCCACCCGGTCTTGAACTCGTCGAGGCGAATCTGTTCCAGCGTGGTGCCGACGTCGCCGCCGTCCCAGAACAGCGCGAGGTCGAGGCCGGAGAAGGCTTCCCAGCGGTATTCGGCGTTGAACAGGACGTAGGTCGCGTCGCGGAATCGGAGCGCGCGGTAGCTGCGCAGCGTCCGTGAGCCGCCGATCGTGGGCGAGAGGAAGAACGGCACGCGGCCACCGCCGTTGAGCGGATCGACGTGCGCGCCGGAGAAGCGGACGGCGAAGTTCCGCTTCTTGTCGAAGATGGGAAAGACGTGGAGGATCTCGGAGATCCGTGCGCTTGTAGCTGAATTCCCGCGACGGGTCCTGGTCGCGGCCCGTCCCCACCTGCAGCAGGACGCGGCCGCCCGCCCGGGTGTTGCCGGGCTGATCGCGGTAGTCGAAGTCGACGAAGCCGCGCGTGTAGACCAGCCGCGGCTGGCGGGTCAGGCCCGGCGCCTCCTCGTCGGTGAACTGTTCCTCGACGGAGGGGAAGCGATCGTCGGTGCCCTCGGAGATGTCGGGACGCAGGTAACCGAGCTCCTCGCCGAAGGAGAACCAGCGCCGGACGATGACCCGCGCCGAGACGTTCGCGGTGAGCGCTTCGTAGCGATAGTCGGCGCGGTCCGAGCGCGACGACTCGCCGAGACCGAAATAGTCCTCCTGCGTGTAGTCCCACCAGCGGGTCGCGCCGCGCAACTCGAGCACGCCGTTCAGCAGCCGCGGCGCCAGCACCTCGAAATTGATCGCCTTGTAGCCGCGGGTCGAGCCGATCACCGAGGTATCGACCTCGAAGAGGTTGGTGCCCGGCAAGCCGTGACGGAAGCCGACACCGAGCGCCAGGCCGCTGCCGGTGGTGAAGTCGCCGATGATCGGATAGGGGCCGCTCAGCCGCTGGCCCCACCGTTCGATGAGCCGCTTCTCGTCGATGTAGAGCAGCCACCTTCTCGAGCTTGCCGGGTTCGTACGGGTGCAGTTCGCTGGCTCTTCGCCACCCGCTGCTGTTCGAGCAGCTCCGCGCGCGTCTGCTGGGCGACCGCCAGGCCCGGCAGCAGGCCGGCCATCAGCACGGGAAGGGCGAGGAAGCGCAGCATCAGGACGGGGGAATTTTATCTCAGGCGGCGGACGGCTCCTTGGTTGATCCGGCGTCGTGGACGACGTACGCTGACCCGCATGCTCATGCATCGGTTTTCGATGGTGCTCGCCGGTCTCGTGCTCGCCGCCGCCACCTCATCCGCGCAGACCTCACCGGCCGCGGCGCCGAATCCGTTCGGCGAGCCCGCGCGCACCAGCACCAACCACCTCACGGTGGAATCGACGCTCAGTCACTCGACGGTGTCTCCGGGCACGCGCGTCACGATGTCGGTGAACGTCGCGCCTCGTCGCTCGATGCACGTCTATGCACCCGGGAAGCACGACTACCAGGTGGTCGGCTTGAGCATCACGCCCGAGCCGTGGCTGCGAGCCGAGCCGACGAAGTATCCGCCGTCGGAGTCGTATCACTTCGAGCCGACCAACGAGACGATCCCGGTCTACTCGAAGCCGTTCCGGCTGACGCGTGAGGTGACGATCCTCGCCACGCCCGAGGCCCGGCAGCAACTCGCTGGCAAGAGCGAAGTGACGATCGGCGGCGTGCTGGAATATCAGGCCTGCGACGACAAGCTCTGCTACCCGCCGACGAAGGTGCCGGTGCGGTTCACGGTGCCGCTGAAGCCTTGACGTAGGCGACCCTTCGGACCGTAGGACCGAAGAGGCGGCGCTCACGCGCCGTAGGATGGTGACCGCGTGACAGTCCGGCTCGACCGAGCGCCTGCGCCGAGGCCGCCTGTCTGACCGACGCGCCGACGGCACGCCCTGTTCTTCACCGTCTGCCGGTTGCCGTCTAAGACGTCCTTGATCCCGTGCCCGCGCACCAGGAAGTACGCGGCGAGCACGGCCAGCACCACGCCGTTCACCGCCAGCATCGCCGGCGCTGATCCGACCTGCGTGATCAGCCAGCCGCTCGCCAGCCCGCCGAGCGGCGACCCGCCGCGGAACGCCATCATGTAGATGCTGACGATCCGTCCGCGCAGCTCGGGCGGGGCGATGAGCTGCACCAGCGAGTTGGTGACCGAGAAGCACATCACCAGCAGCGCGCCCGTGAAGAACAGGATCGTCGTGCTCAGCCACACCTCGCGCGACAGCGCGAACGCGGTCATCGCCACGCCGAACGCGCTCAGCAGCACCAGCAGGATGCGTCCCAGGTGGCGATGCTTGCCGAGCCACGCCACGATCATCGCGCCGCACACCGCGCCCACGCCGGAGGTCGTCATCATGCGGGTGTAGAGGCCGACGTCCTGGTGGAAGACGTCCTTGGCGATGATCGGCAGGAACGTCAGCAGCGGCAGGCCCAGGAACGCGGCGATGAACCCGAGCATCGTCAGGGTGCGGAGGTTGGGCGAGCCGTGCACGTAGCGCAGGCCGTCCTTCATCTGGCTGACGATGCTCACGGATGACGCGGGAGGGACGTGCACGTCGCGCAGCGAGAGGATCGCGGCGATGACGAAGAGGAACGAGATACCGTTCATCCCGAAGCACATCACCATGCCGAAGGTGGCGAGGGCGACGCCGGCGACGACCGGGCCGATGATGCGCGCGAGATTGAACTGGATGGAGTTGAGGGCGATGGCGTTGGGCAGGTGTTCCTTGCCGACGAGGGTGGGCACGAGCGACTGATACGCCGGCCCGCCAAAGGCTTGCGCACAGCCGCTGATA
This sequence comes from uncultured Acidobacteriota bacterium, assembly GCA_963721715.1. Classification (GTDB taxonomy): domain Bacteria; phylum Acidobacteriota; class Vicinamibacteria; order Vicinamibacterales; family UBA2999; genus VFZN01. The sequence continues at coordinate 1,025,120 of CAVRKI010000003.1, forward strand.
CACGACAGACAGAGGATGTGCCAGATCTGGATATGGTTGAAGAAGACGAGGCCGGCGAGCACGAAGGCCACCGCCATCTGCACGACCTGCGACATCAGCATCATGTGCCGCCGATCGCGGCGGTCGGCGACCACGCCGGCGACCAGCGTCAGCAGCAGGATCGGCAGCTCGCCGAGAAAGCTGTCGAGCCCGAGATAGAACGCCGACTGCGATCCGGTGAGCGTGACGATCAGCCACGCCTGCGCCACCTTCTGCATCCAGGTCCCAATGCTGGACGTGAGGGCGCCGAACCAGAGGAGCCGGAAATCGCGGTAGGTGAGCGCGGCGGCGATGCGGCGCGCATTCGTGACGAGTTGCGCTTGCAAGTCTGGTGATCTTAGCCGACGGCCGGGTTACCGCGGCTGCGCTTGACATTCGCCTTGTCTTCGCTATGATCGCTGCCGAGACGAATAAAAAGCGAAAACGTCAGCTGCTTCCAACCGAGAGTCCTGCATATGGCCGCCCTCCCATACCCCTTCGCCACCGACACCCGGCGCGACACCTCCGATCATGGGTTCGGACCCGATCCGGCCGCCAAGGCCGCCGGGTTGATGTCGCTGTTGCGGGCCCGTAAGCTCGACCGCACGCTCACCTCGGTGATGCCGGCGCAGACGCCGGCGATGGCGCCGTTCCCCTCGGCGGCCATCAACCAGGTGCTGCGGGGCGGGATGCCGCGCGGGCAGCTCTCGGAGATCGTGGGGCCGCAGTCGTCCGGGCGCACCAGCCTGGCCTGGGCCGCGCTGGCGGCGGCCACCGCGCGCGGGGAGTGGACGGCGCTCGTGGACACCTTCGATCGCTTCGATCCCGAAGCCGGGGCCGCGGCTGGCATCGCCCTCCCGCAGGTGTTGTGGGTGCGTGGGCAGGCGCTGTCGAAGACGGCCAGCGCCGTGGACCCGGCGTGGGTGCCGGGCGTGCGCGGCGTCTCCGGTCCGGGGACGCTGCTCGAGCGCACCATCGATCGCGCCATCAAGGCGCTGAACCTCATCGTGCAGTCGGGGGTGTGCACGATGGTCGTGCTCGATCTCATCGATGTCTCGGCCGTCGGGTTGTCGCGCATCCCGCGCGCCACGTGGCTGCGCATCCAGCGCATCATCGAAGGCAGCGACACGGCGGTGGTGCTGCTGGCCTCGATGCCGGTGTCGCGCAGTGCGGGCGGATTGTCGATCGCGCTGGGCGCCACCCAGCCGGATGCCGGCGTGGCCGGCACGCGCGTGCAGTGGAAGGGCACCCACGATCGATCGCGACGGCTCGGCGGACTGGCCACCGGTCTGCGCGCGGCCTCGTCGCGGGGGCTGGTGGGACAGCTGCCGCTGGTTGTCGGCTAGGCGCCGGCGAGGAGCGTGATCGTGTTTGCCGTCCTTCAGGCGTCTCCGTCGGTCCCGGTCGCCGCGCTCGTCGACGTGGCGCAGGCGTTCACGCCGCGATTCCAGGTGATCGGGCCGTTCGTGCTGCTCGACGTCAGCGGCTTGTCGTCGCTCTTCGGCAGCCCGGACGAACTGGGCGCGGCCCTGCACGCCCAGCGGCCGGAGTGTCGAGGCCATGGCGCTGGCCTCTACGGCGTCGGCGGCGATGCTGCTGGCGTGCGGGCGCGACGGGCTCACGGTGATCGACGAGGCGCAGCAGCCGGCCGCGTTGGCCGCGCTTCCGATCGACGTGCTGTTCGACGTGGCGCAGGCCCGGCTGCCCGCGCCGGATGCTCCGGATGCGATCGCCCCGCGCGCGGCGACAGACGAGAGGGCTGGTCTGCTGACGTCCTCGACCGGCTGGCGTCATCCACGCGACACGCATCAGGCCCAGCAGACTCGGCGGGCGCGTTCTCGGCCCATCTCGGTCACCTCTCATCGTCAGGCGCGGCTGGCGATGGAGCAGTGCATCGCGGCGCTGCGGCGGTGGGGCATCCGGAACCTGGGCGCGCTGGCGGCGCTGCCGCGGGCCCAGGTGCACGAGCGGCTGGGGGAGCTGGGTGTGTCGTGGCAGCGGCTGGCGGCCGGTGAAGACGAAGCGCCGCTGGTGCCGTGGCTGGCGGAGCCGGTGTTCGAGGAGACGCTGGATCTCGAGTGGCCGGTGGACGGCTTCGAGCCGCTCTCGTTCGTGCTGGCGCGGCTGTTCGAGCCGCTCGCGGCCCGGCTCGAGCTGGCGGACCGGGGGGCGGTGGCCATCCGCACCGCGTTGCACCTCACCACCCGCGCGGTGCATCTGCGGGTGCTGCCGCTGCCGGCGCCGATGCGCGATCCCAGGACCTTGCGTACGCTTGTGCTACTCGACCTCGAATCGCATCCCGCCGAGGCGCCCATCGATCGGGTGCAGGTCCGGCTCGAGCCGACGCCGGGGCGCGTAGCTCCAGTGGACGCTGTTCGAGCGGGCGCAGCCGGCGACCGAGCAGGTGGCCACGCTGGTGGCGCGGCTCACGGCGCTCGTCGGTGACAGTCATGTCGGCGCCCCCGCGCTGGTGGATTCGTGGAAGCCCGGCGCGTTTGCGATGGGCGAGTTCCAGGCGGGCAAGCAGGTGCCCGTCAGTCCCGGCGTGCAGGCGCCTGCGGGATCCCGCACGTTGGCACTCGGCCCTGTCGCGCCAGCCGGCGCGCCAGCAGGCACGCACGCCGGGGCGCAGGCCAGTCCGCAGGCAGGCACGCAGGACACGACCAGCCACGAACCGAGCGGCGGCATCGAGAGTGGCGCCGTCATTGACGGTCTGGCCGGCCCCGCCCCCGATCGAGCCACGCACGCGGCCCTGGCGTTCCGGCGGTTCCGTCTGCCCATCCCGGTCCGGGTCCGCGTCGACGAAGGGCGTCCGGCGCGTCTCACCACCGATCGGCATGGCATTGGCGGGGGCGTCATCGTGCAGGCGGCCGGGCCCTGGCGCACCTCGGGTGAGTGGTGGGCCACCGACCCGGCTCGCGAGCCGGGCGTCGGGGGGCGATCTTCGGCCTGGGATCGCGACGAGTGGGACATCGCCATGGCCGACGGCACGGTCTATCGGCTGTTCGTCGAGCGGCCGGTGGGGCAGTGGTTCCTCGAAGGCGTGATCGATTAACGGCGGCCGGCGCCCCTTGCTGTCTTCCAGGCACCTGTCATGTACGTCGAACTGCACGCCGCCTCGGCTTTCTCGTTCCTCAGCGCCGCGTCCCTGCCCGGAAACCCTGGTGGACCGCGCCGCGTCCCTCGGCTACCCCGCGCTGGCGCTGCTCGATCGCGACGGCGTCTACGGCGCCCCCCGGTTCCACAAAGCCGCCCGCGCCGCCGGCCTGCGCCCCCTCATCGGCGCCGTCCTCACCATCACCATCCCAGATCACCAGATCGATCACACGAGATCACCAGGTCGATCGACCAGATCACCAGATCACCCGCTCACCACGTCACCCGCTCACCAGATTCTCTCTGCCCGTCCTGGTGTCCTCTCCCGAAGGCTGGCGCAATCTCTGCCGCCTGATCTCGCGGATGAAGCTGCGCGCGCCCAAAGGCGAAGGGGCGCTGGTGCTCGACGAGATCGATGGGCATGTCGGTGGCCTCATCGCGCTGCCGGGGCAGGCGCTGCTGCAGGCGCAGCGGTACGGCGTGGGCGGGCTGCTCGATCGCCTGGTGGGCATCTTCGGCCGCGCCCAGGTCTATGTCGAGGTGCAGCGCCATCTGCAGCGCCAGCAGGAAGACGACAACGAGATGCTGGTGTGCCTGGCCAGCGCGTTCCGCGTGCCGGTGGTGGCCACCGGCGGCGTGCGGTTCGCGTCGCCGGAGGAACGTCCGCTGTTCGACGTGCTCACCTGCATCCGCGAGCACGTGTCGCTGCGGCAGGCGGGCCGCCGGATGGCGGCCAACGCCGAGCGCTACCTGAAGCCGCCGGCGCAGATGGCGCGGCTCTTCGCCGACATGCCGCAGGCGGTGTCGGCCACGCTCGACCTCGCCGATCGCCTGCAGTTCTCGATGCAGGATCTGGGCTATCGCTTTCCGCGCTATCCGGTGCCGCCGGGAGAGACGGAAAGCTCGTTTCTCCGCAAGATCGCCGACGTCGGGGCGCGCAATCGCTATCGGCCGTATCACGATCGCGCCCGCGCGCAGGTCGAGCGCGAGCTGGATCTCATCGCCAAGCTCGAACTCTCCGGCTACTTCCTCATCGTCTGGGACATCGTGAACTTCTGCCGGCAGCAGGACATCCTCGTGCAGGGGCGCGGCTCGGCGGCCAACAGCGCCGTCTGCTACAGCCTGGGCATCACGGCCGTGGATCCGGTGGGGATGGAACTGCTGTTCGAGCGCTTCCTCTCGGAGGAGCGCGGCGAGTGGCCGGACATCGATCTCGACCTGCCGAGCGGCGATCGCCGCGAGCGCGTCATCCAGCACGTCTACGAGAAGTACGGCGTGCACGGCGCGGCGATGACCGCCAACGTCATCACCTATCGCGGCCGCAGCGCCGCGCGCGAGGTGGGCAAGGCGCTCGATCTGGACGAGGCGCACATCGACCGGCTGGCGAAGGTGATGCACCAGTTCGAGTTCATCGATCCCAACGACACGCTGGCGCGTCAGCTCGCCGAAGTCGGGCTCTCGCGAGACGACGAGCGCGTGCGGCAGTTCGTGCGGCTGTGGCAGCAGATGCAGGACCTGCCGCGGCACCTGGGCCAGCACTCCGGCGGCATGGTGGTGTGCCAGGGCGAGCTGTCGTCGGTGGTGCCGCTCGAGAATGCCAGCATGCCCGGCCGCGTGGTGGTGCAGTGGGACAAGGAAGACTGCGCCGACATGGGCATCGTCAAGGTCGATCTGCTGGGGCTGGGCATGATGGCGGTGCTGCAGGATGCGATTCGGCTGGTGAACGAACAGCAACCGGCAACCGGCAACCGGCAGGCGGCCATCCTGGATCTGGCGCACCTTCCCCCCGACGATCCCGCCGTCTACGCCATGCTGCAGGCGGCCGATACCGTGGGCGTGTTCCAGGTCGAGTCGCGCGCGCAGATGGCGACGCTGCCGCGGCTCAAGCCCACCTGCTTCTACGACCTCGTCGTGGAGGTCGCCCTCATCCGCCCCGGCCCCATCGTCGGGCAGATGGTGCACCCCTACCTGAATCGCCGCGCGGGGAACGAGCCGGTGGTCTACGATCACCCGCTGCTCGAGCCGATCCTGAAGCGCACGCTGGGGGTGCCGCTGTTCCAGGAGCAGCTGCTGCGCATGGCGATGGCGGTGGCCGGGTTCACCGGCGGGCAGGCCGAGGACCTGCGGCGCGCGATGGGCTTCAAGCGATCCGAGAAGCGCATGAAGCAGCTCGAGTCGCTGCTGCGCGAGGGCATGGCGAAGCACGGCATCACCGGCGCGGTGGCCGATCGCATCGTCTTGTCGATCACGTCGTTCGCGCTCTACGGGTTTCCCGAGTCGCACGCCGCCAGCTTCGCGCTGATCGCCTATGCCAGCGGCTACCTGAAGGTGCACTACCCGGCGGCGTTCTACACGGCGCTCCTCAACAACCAGCCGATGGGGTTCTATCACCCGGCGACGCTGGTGAAGGACGCCCAGCGCCGCGGCGTGCGGTTCGCGCCCATCGACGTGCAGATCTCCGACTGGGACTGCGTGGTGGAGGAGGACGGCACCATCCGCCTCGGCCTGCGCTATGTCAGCGGGCTGCGCGCGGAAGTGGGGAAGGGCATTGCCCGGCAGAGGGCAACCGGCGACTGGCAGAGCGGAATACGGCAGACGGCAGATGGCAACCGGCAGACGGCGGAGCGCGTCGTCTGTCCGAAGTGCGGGTGCGACGATGCGTCGATGATCGAGGGGAGCGGCGCCGACTCCCGGCAGTGCTTCTGCAACGTCTGTTCGCACGAGTGGTCGATCGTGGCCACGCTCCGGCGCTTCCGCTCGATCGACGAACTGGTGCGCGTGGTGGCGCTCCGTCGTGACGAGGTCAATGCGCTCGCGGAGATCGGCGCGCTCAACAGCTTCGGCTTCGATCGGCGGTCGGCGCTGTGGCAGGCCGAACGCGCGGTGCGGCCGGCGGGCGAGCTGTTCGAAGGAACCGAGGCAACCGGCCTTGTCGCGCCGAAGCCTTCAGGCGAAGGCGGAAGCCGGCAGGCAGGAGAAGGGGAGCGATCGTGGCTCGACGGCGAGCAGGATGCGCCTGCTTCACCGCTCGAACCGATGACCGAGACCGAGCGGCTGGTGGCCGACTACGCCGGCACGGGGCTGACACTCGGGCCGCACCCGATGTCGTTCCGGCGGCACGATCTGTCGATGCGCGGCGTGCTGCGCGCCATGGACCTGCCGCGGGCGCGGGCCGGGCGGCGGGTGCGCACGGCCGGGATGGTCATCACGCGTCAGCGGCCGGGCACGGCCAAGGGCTTCGTGTTCCTCACGCTCGAGGACGAAACCGGCATCGCCAACATCATCATCCGCCCGGATCTCTACGCCACGGCCCGGCTGGTGGTGATCGAGTCGCCGTTCCTGCTGGTCGAAGGCGTGCTGCAGAACCAGGAGGGCGTCACCTCGGTCCGGGCCGAGCGGGTGTATCGGCTGGACGGCTTCTCGGACGGATCGTCCGTCGAGTCGCACGACTTCCACTGACGGACCACACGAAATGCGACGCCGCGTGGCGCCCGCCAACCTCGCGCGCGCAGCTCACAGCTTGGCGGCGGCCACCACCCACGCCGCAGCCAGCGCCAGCATCACCAGGCGCACATCCATCGCCGGCAGCCGGCCCGTGGCGAACCACGCCGGCTGCAGCACGCCGAGCGGCGCGTGCAGGCTGAGGATGATCGTCACCAGCCACACCACCGCGGGCGGCGCCGGCGACAGCGCCCAGGCCAGCAGCAGCCCCAGTTCGCCGGTCACGTAGACGACATGGCACCAGCCCGATAGCGACAGATCCGCCGCCCATCGTCCCGAGGGGCGCGTCGGCCACATGTGATCGCGCACGCCGTGCGGCGTGCCGCCATGCCACCACACGTGCAGCACCAGCGAGACGATGGCGGCGATGGCGAACGGCCCCAGCAGCCACCGCCCCGGCTCGATCCACGGCACGGCCACGGCATTGGCCACCGGCAGGAGCAGCAGGTCGCCCCACATGCCGCCATGGTTCGCGAATCCCAGGTCCAGGCCCGCGCGCTTCCGCCAATGCCCCTCGAACGCCGCGACGGCTCCCGAGACGAGCACGGCGACGACGCTGGCGAGCACGGCGACGCCGCTCCACTCCATCTCTTTCACGTTACACCGCGCGCTGCGTTCCCGCCGTGCGAGAATCGCCCGACCATGCGCGCGCTTGCTCTCGCGGCCATCGTCGGCCTGGCACTCCTGGCACTCTACGTATGGGGACGACCGCAGGCAGCGACAGACGCGCGGCCGACGCTGACGTTCGTGGCCACGGCCAATCAGCTGGGCGTGGTCGGCTATCGCGACCCGGCGGGCGAGCTCTCCGCCGACGGCCGGTTCGTCGCCTACAGCGAGGGACGGTCTGTACGAGTGGTGCCGGTGGCCGGCGGTACGAGCGCGGTGCTGCCGCCATCGGACGGGCAGGTGCGGTGGCTGGCGTGGCTCGACGAACATCGCGTGCTCGCCGAGGACACCGGATCCGCCACGCGCTGGTGGGTGTACGACGTGCGACGGCGCACGCGCGAGCCACTGTGGGCGCCCGCCATGGCCTCCGCTCAGGCCACGGCCGCGGCGCCGCGGCTGAACGACCTGCGCCAGCCTGTCGCCAGCGCCGACGGCGCGTGGCTGGCGGCAACCGCCGTGGGCACGGATGGCCCGCAACTGTGGCGCATCGCCATCGATGGCAGCCGTGCCGAACGCCCGCCCCAGGGCGCGCGCCCCTCGTCGCCAGCGTGGATGCCCTCCGGCCAGATCGCGTGCCTGGTCCGCGTCAACGGCCGCGCCCGCATCGCGGCGCCGTGCGCGGCCGAGCCGCTGGTGCCGGTGCCGGACGTGGAGGCCGTCGGGCCGATCGCGTTCTCACCGGATGGCGCGCGGGTCTACTTTGCCGTCCCGAACGACGCCGGCTTCGTCGACCTGTGGCAGATGGACCGCACCTCGCGCCGCGCCTCGCGCCTCAGCGCCTTCTCGCGCGACAGCTATGGGCCCTCGGTCGCGCGTGACGGCACCGTCATGTTCCGCGTCCAGACCTATCGCACGCACGTGGCCGAACTGCGCGATGGCCAGACGCGCCAGCTCACCACCTTCCAGGCCGAGACGCCGTGGTGGCACCCGCGCGACCCGCTCCTCTCGCTCACGTTCGGCACCTGGCGCCGCGTGGTGGACGATGCCAGGTACCCGGACATCGCGCAGGAGCTCGGCGTGATCGACGCGGAGCGCGGGCTTGTCGACCAGCCGCTGCAGATCATCGCCGAGTCCGACTCCGAGGATCAGGCGATGGCGTGGTCGCCCAACGGCCGGTGGATCGCGCTTCATTCCCATCGCGAGCAGTCCGACGATGTGTGGCTGCGGCCGGTGGACGGGAGTGCGCCGGATCGCCGCATCACGATGCTCGGCCGCGGCGCGGAAGTCGGCTGGCCGCGCTGGTCGCCGGATGGACAGACCGTGCTGCTCGACGGCGCCAACGCCCAGGGTAGGTCCGTGGCATTCCTGATTGGCGTGAACCAGGACACCGGTGAGGTGACCTCGCCGCTCACCGAGGTGCCAATCACGGGCGTCGAGGGCGACGTGATGCACGCGGAGTGGATGCCGGATGGGCAGCGGCTCGCGGTGATTGCGCGCGAAGGCCCCGGGCGTCACGTGATCGTCCTGGTCCCGCGTGCCGGTGGCCTGGCGACGGTGGTTCATCGCATCGAGAGCGAGCACGATTTCCCCGGCCTCACCGTATCGCCCGACGGCGGCTGGCTCGGCTTCGTCGCGCCAGCCCCGGACGGATATCATCAGCTCTTCCGCATCCCCGTGGCGGGCGGCGCGCCCGAGCAGTTGACGCGCGACCCGTCTCACAAGACCCAACCCGCCTGGTCGCCGGACGGATCGCGCCTGGCGTTCACCGTGTGGAGTTACACATCGACGTTCTGGACGTTTCATCCATGACCGACCCCGATCAACGTCGCCCGCGCCCGTCTCCCGGTCTGGCGGCCCGGCTTCCGGATTGGACGCCGCGCTCGATCCTCACGCTGGCGGGCGGCTACAGCCTCCGCACCTTCGCGCAGGACGCGGTCGCCGGTCTCACCGTCGGACTCGTCGCCCTGCCCCTGGCGATGGCCTTCGCCATCGCCTCCGGCCTCACCCCGCAGGCTGGCATCTACTGCGGCATCATTACGGGCTTCCTGATTTCCGCCCTGGGCGGCTCGCGCTTCCAGATCGGCGGCCCGACCGGCGCGTTCGTGGTCGTCATTTCGGGCATCATCAGCACCTACGGCGTGGACGGCTTGTTCATGTGCACGCTGATGGCGGGCGTGATGCTGATGGTGATGGGGCTCACCGGCACGGGCTCGGCGGTCAAGTACATCCCGCGTCCCGTCATCGTCGGGTTCACCAACGGCATCGCGCTGGTGATTGCGAGCACGCAGTTCAAGGACTTCCTGGGGCTGACCATCGACGTGCCGGGGGAGTTCCTGGCGCGGCTCGAGGTGATCGGCGCACACCTCTCCGAGGTGTCGTGGCCCAGCATCGGCCTCGGCTCCGCCTCGCTGGCGACGATCGTGCTCTGTAACCGCTACCTGCCGCGCATCCCCGGCTACATCGTCGCACTGTTCGGCGGAACGGCCATCGCGATGCTCGCCAACCTCGACGTCGCCACCATCGGCTCGCGATTCGGCGGCATCCCCTCCGGCCTGCCGGAGTTCCAGGTGCCGCAGTTCCGCCCGGCCCTCATCCTCAGCCTGATCTCGCCGGCGGTCACCGTGGCGATGCTGGGCGCGATCGAGTCGCTGCTCTCGGCGGTGGTGGCCGATCGCATGGGCGGCGATCAGCACAACCCGAACACCGAGCTGTTCGCGCAGGGCGTCGCCAACATCGTCTCGCCGCTGTTCGGTGGGCTTCCCGCCACGGGCGCCATCGCCCGGACCGCCACCAGCATCCGGTCCGGCGCGCAGACACCGGTGGCCGGCATGCTCCACGCGCTGACCCTGCTCGCGGTGCTGCTGTTCGCGGCGCCGCTCGCGGCCCACGTGCCGCTGCCGGTGCTCGCCGCCATTCTGTTCGTGGTCGCGCGCAACATGGGCGAGTGGGGCGAGATCCCCGAGCTGCTGAAGCACGGCTACACCGACGTCGCGGTGTGGCTGGTGACGTTCGCGCTGACGGTGCTCGCCGACCTGACGGTGGCGGTGGAAGTGGGCATGGTGCTGGCGGCGCTGCTGTTCATCCACCGGGTGGCGCAGACGACGACGGTGTCGCGGGTGACGGCGGACTACATCGACGCGGGGCGCGCGCACGTCCTGCAGGGCAAGGACATTCCCGAAGGGCGTGGCCATCTTCCGCATCCACGGGCCGTTCCTGTTCGGCGCCACCGACAAGCTGCGCGCGATTGCGCGCGACATCGAGTCGCTGCCACCGGTGGTGGTGCTGCGGCTGCGCAACACCACCGCGGTGGATGCCACCGGCCTGGCGGCGATCGCCGAGCTGGCGGACACGCTGCGCGCCAGCGGACGAACGCTGATCGTGTGCGGGGCGCCGGCGCAGCCGGCGGCGCTGATGCACCGCGCCGACTTCGAGGATCACCTCGGCGAGGGCAACATCTGCGCGAGCGTGGACGAGGCGTTGCGGCGGGCGAGGGCGCTGCTGATGCTGCAGCGGCCCTCGAACCCGGACTACGCCGATGCCGGGTCGAGCGGCGCCGGCGTGCTCTTGCCGTTGTTTCCGGTGTCGCGATCGCGTCCGCGCCAGTTGCGCACGGCGTTACCCACCTTCAGCGATCCCTCGAAGATGGCGCCCACCCGCACGCCGCCTGGCAGCTGGTGTCGCGCCACCGCCTTCAGACCGGCCGAGGCGATGCAGCCGCAGCTGGCGCAGTCGGGATTGCCGCCGAACTGGCACGGGGTGATCTTCGTGGTGAGGTCGGCGGAGACGCAGTCGGTGGTCTGCGCGAACACGCAGTCGTCCGGCGACGAGGGCGGCTTCAGGTAGGCGTTCAGCAGGCCCTTGGGCATCTGAATTTTCGGGAAGCGCTCGCGCAGCGCCATCAACTCGTTCACCACCCGGACGCGATCCTCGGGCATGAGCCGCTCTTCCGAGGCTTCGCCCACCTGCGGCGTGTAGAGACTCACCCAGATGGTTCGGACGTTCGGGTTGTCGGACCACTGGCGGACGAACGTCTCGATGTAGCCGTCGCGTTGCACCTGCTGCCGGGTGACGGTGCAGTGCACGGTCACCTGATGGCCCTGGATGTGCTTGAGGATGCGATCGTAGGTGGCCGGCGCGCGGCGGACGTCGTGTTCGGGCTGCAGCCCGTCGATCGAGACGCAGATCTGCAGGTGCTTGATTGACGCCCACTCGGCGGGAATCGGCCGCACCGCGCTGGTCACGACCTGCACGTAGAGCCCGCGCTCCGCCAGGCGCGGCAGCAGCACGTCCAGTTCGCGATAACGGACCAGCGGCTCGCCACCGACCAGCGACACGTGGATGGGCTTGTGGCGATCGACGACCTCGATGATGCCGTCGATCAGCGCCTGACCTTTGAGGTCGGCGAGCGTGCGCAGCGTCTGGCCGCCGCCGAGGTGCTCGTCACCATAGGCGTAGCACCCCGGACACCGGAGCGGACATTCGCGTGTGATTTCGATGGAGATGTTAGGACGGTAGCCCTGAAGAATCCGGCCCCAAGCGGTGATGAGTCCTTCCATGGCATCTCAAAACTAGCACAGGGCCGGCCGTCGGCTCGCGGCTTACTTCGACGCGACGAACATGATCTCGACCAGGCCGTCGGCGCCCACCAGCCCGGTGCCGACCGTGGCGCGAGTGGGGAAGTCCTTGGTGAAGATCGTGCGGTAGCCGGTGTTCATGTCGTTGAACTTCGAGATGTCGGTGATGTAGACGATGCCATCGACGACATCGCCCCAGCCGAAGCCGGCCGCCTTCATCGTCCGTTCGACGCGGGCCAGCAGTTCCTTGGTCTGTCCCGTCATGTCGCCCTTGTTCGCGGGCGTGTTGCCGAGGATGCCCGAGACGTAGAGGCGGTTGCCCACCTTGATCGCGCTGCTCAGGGTCGCGCTCGGCTTGCCCGGGGTGCCGTCCGCGGCCGGCGTGGTGAACGCCTGCTTCGCGCCGCGGTTGGCGGTGAAGGTCATCTCCACCTTGTAGGTCGGGCCCGGCAGCGGCGTGACGACGGTGGCACGCGCCGGCGGATCCTTGGGGAAGCTCGGCGTGTAGTTCTGGTTCATCGCCTGGAAGTCGGCGTTGTCGGTGATGTAGACGCGCGAGGCGACCACGTGCTCGAAGCCGAAGCCGGCGGCCTTGAGCAGTTCGCCCGCGGTGGCCATGACGGCCTTGGTCTGCGTCGCGGCGTCGCCTTCGACCGGGGTGTTGGTCTTGGGGTCGCGCGCGACGACCCCGGACATGAACAGCGTGTCGCCGCTGCGGATGGCGTAGCTGTAGGGGTTGGCGGTGGACCAGCCGGCGGGCAGGATGACCACGCGCTCGGCGCCGTTCGGGACGGCGACGACCGCGATCTCGACGAGCGCGGTGGGCGAGACCAGCTGCGCCTGGACGGTGGTGCGGGTCGGCGCGTCCTTGGGCCACACCGTGCGCCAGACCTCGGTCATGGCGGCCGCGTCGGCGCCGTTCTTCAGGTAGACGTGCGCCGCGACCACGTTGGCGAGCGACGACCCCGACTTGGTCAGCGTCTGCCCGATCGCGTCGAGCACGCTCTTGGTCTGCGCCTTGATGTCGCCCTGCTGGGCGAGCGTGCCGGCGACGTAGATCAGGCCGTCCGCCTTGACGCCCAGGCTGAAGGGCAGCGTGCCGCCCCCAGGTACCGTGACCTGGCGTGTCTGTGCCTGCATGTTCACTCCACTCATTGCCAGCGCCGCGACTACTCGTCAGGATCGTGCCTTTCACGCTGCCACCTCCGCGCGCCACTCTATCACTCGCGCCGGGCGATGTTACACTTGTGGCACTTGCGCATGAAAAAAGCGACCGCATCCAAGAAGACCACCCACAAGACCCCCGCCCGCACCCGTACGGCACGCAAGGCGACCACTCAGAAAGTGAAGGCCGCGCCCGTCGCCACGGCGCCGGCGCTGAACCTGCCGCGTATCCGCCGCAAGAAGTCGAAGCTGCACGGCTTCGGGGTGTTCGCGCTCGAGCCGATCAACAAGAACAAGCGAATCATCGACTACGCGGGCGAGCTGATCTCGAACAAGCAGAGCGTGAACCGCGAGGATCGCTACCTCCGCAAGGGCTGCATCTGGGTGTTCCGCGTCAACCGCGCCTGGAGCCGCGACGCCAACGTCGGCGGCAACGACGCCCGGTTCATCAACCACTCGTGCGTCCACAACTGCTGGGTCGAGGTGGTGGACAAGACGATCTGGATTCGCGCGGCGCGCAACATCAAGGCCGGCGAAGAGCTCACCTACGATTACAACACCGAAGGGGACAAGACGATCCCGTGCCGGTGCCGTCCCAACTGCAAGACGCGCCTCTGATGCGGGCCGTGGCGGCCGCCCTGCTGGCGGCTGCTGTGGTCGTGTGCGCCGCGGTGGCTGGCCCGGCGGCCGCTGGCGCATCCACGTCGGCGGCTCAGTCGGCTCGCGCGCCTCAGACCGTCGCGTCCGCTCCCAGGCCCGCCGCGCTTCCCGCCGGCGTCGCCTTCTTCATCCGCAACCTGGCCAACCCGCGCGAACGGCGGGAGGGCCGCTCCGACATCCTCGACACCCCGGTCCTTCCTGGCTCGGTCGTCAAGGCGGTGACCCTGGTCACCGCGCTCGAGGCCGGTGTCATCCGCCCGGACACCGAAGTGATGTGCCGCCGCGAGGTGACGGTGGACGGTGTCCGCTTCGTGTGCGCGCATCCCGATCTGCAGCGCCCGCTGTCCGCGGCCGAGGCGCTGGCGCATTCGTGCAACGACTTCTTCACGTCCCTGACGCGACGGCTGACGCGCGACCAGGTGAACCGCACGCGATTGGCGGCCGGCCTGCCGCCGCTGTCGCCGTCGGCGAAGCTCGGCCCTTCGCTCGTCGGCCTCGACGGACCACGAGTCTCGCCGCGCGCGATGATCGACGTGCTGGCCCGGCTCACGGGCGTCGGGCCCGACCCGAAGGTGCCGATGAGCGAGTCCACGCGGCAGGTGCTGCTGGCCGGTCTCTCCGGTGCGGCCACCTACGGCACCGCGTCGGCACTTGGCGCACGCGGTGTCTCGGCCTGGGCGAAGACCGGCACCGCTCCTATGCCCGGCGGCGGCGTGGCCGGACTGGTCGTGGCGCTGGCGCCAGCCGGCAAGCCGACGCACGGTGTGGTGGTCGTGGCGCCAGGTGGCGCGGGAGTGGACGCCGCGGCCATGGCCGCCGATCTGATCACGGGCACGGCCGCTGCCACCACTGCCGGATCGGTGCCGGCTGTTGCCGCGCCGGCCCTCGCCCCGGCTGCGGCCCCGGCCCCGGCAGCGGCCACCACCAGCGTGATCCGCCTGGGCCGGACGCTGCCCGATGGCCGGGTTCGCGTCGAAACGCTCGCGATGGACGACTACATCGCGCAGGTGCTGGCCGGCGAGGGGCAGCCGCGCGCGGGTGATGCCGCCCAGCAGGCGCTGGCGATCACCGCGCGCACGTTCGCGCTGTCCAACCTGAACCGCCATCGCCGCGAGGGCTTCGATCTGTGCGACACCACGCACTGCCAGGTCGTGCGGCCTGCCACCGACACCACACGCCGTGCCGCGGCCGCGACCTCCGGGCGCGCACTGCTCACGGGCGGACAAGCGGCATCGGTGTTCTACTCGGCGTGGTGCGGCGGCCGCAGCGAGCGCGCCTCGCAGGTGTGGCCGGGCGCCGTGGACTACGGGCACCCCGATAAGGACGAGGCGTGCGCGGGCGAGGCGCCGTGGGTGAACGACATCCGCGTCGCCGATGTCGAGCGCGCGCTCCGTGCCACCGGGATGCGCGGCGGCCGTCTGCGCGGACTGCGCGTGTTGCAACGCAACGCCTCCGGCCGTGTGATCCGCCTGCGCGCCGAGGGGTTCACCCCGCCCGAGATCTCCGGCACGGACTTCCGCATGGCGATCGGGCGCGTTGGCGGCTGGCAGCTGGTGAAGAGCACGTCGTTCGACGTCGAGCGGACCGGCAACGGCTACCGCTTTCGCGGGCGGGGCTTCGGTCACGGCGTGGGACTGTGCGTGATCGGCGCCGGCGTGCGCGCCGCGCAAGGCGCCACCGCGGACGCGATTCTCCGGTTCTACTTTCCGAGCCTGGCCATCGGCCCTCCGACCGCGGCAGCGACCACGATTGCGGCGACGGCCGGTGTGCCGATCGGCGCCAGCGCCGGAACGCTGCCTCCCGCGCCCCCCCTGGCAGCCGCGACTGCGATGCCCATTCCGGGCACACCGGCGACGCCGGCCTCCGCTGCTCCGGTAGTGCCTCCGGCCGCGGCGCCGCCAGTCCCGCGCGCCACCGACGTGCTGATCGCGCTGCCGGTCGCCGAGGAATCCGAGCGCGCCACGCTCCTCGCCATCGTCCGCCGCGCGCGAGACGCCACCGCGAAGGCGACCGGCCGACCGGCGCCGGCGACCTTGCGGGTGACGGTGCACCCCAATGTGGAGAGCTTCGGCCGCGCCACCGGCCAGCCGTGGTGGGTGTCTGCCGCGACCGCGGGGACCGAGATCGACGTGCTGCCGATCACCCTGCTGAGACAGCGCGGCCAACTCGAGCGCACGCTGCAGCACGAGGTGGTGCACGCGATGCTCGATCAGGCGCTGGCGTCGAAACCGATGTGGGTGCGCGAGGGCGCGGCCATCTACTTCAGCCGCGACGCCTCGCCGGCGCGCGATGCGGCGCCACCCGCGCGCGCCAGCTGCCCCACCGATGCCGATCTGCTGCGGCCGGTCTCCGCTGGCGCGCAGCGTGACGCGTATGCCCGCGCGGAAGCGTGCTTCGCGCGCGCGATTGCCTCCGGCAAGCGGTGGGACGAGGTCCGCTGACCGGCGATCGCTCGGTTCGGACCTCGAGTCGGGCGGCCGTCAGTATCCGCGCGGCGTCGTCGGCGCCGCCAGCCGGCTGATCAGGCTGAAGCCGATGGCCCCTGCCAGCGCGAAGATCCCGCCCTTGGCGACGGCGAACGCCGGTTCCACCCAGGTCGGCGGCAGGCCCGCAGGCACCCAATACAGGCCATAGTCGAGCGGCGCGATGATGAACAGTCCCACGACGATCGTCGCCAGCACGAGCCGCGTCGGCGAGAAGGCACGCCTGAGGCAGGCCCGATCCACCAACGGTCGCCATCCTCGCGACAGCGTGTCGCCCAGCCACACCAGCCCTGCGAACGGGGCCGCCACCATGCGCAGCCACTCGCCGGCATAGTGGACGCCCCTCAGCAACGGCCGGACCTCGGACCAGTTGAACGTGACCATGAACCAGGCGCCGATCTCACCGCTGTGCGCGTCCAGCCAGTTGAGACCCCGCCCGACGAGCCACCACACGGCCACTACGGACATCGCCATCGGCACGAACGCAGACACGCCGCCCAGCGCGCGCCGCAGCGTACCCCTCGACCAGCCGCGCGACCAGCCATCGAGCGCGCCGCTCCAGGTGACGCCCAGCACCACGGCCATGCCAAGCACCAGCAGCAGCGACAGCCCCAGCATGAAGATGGTGGACTCCGGTGTGTTGATGAACGCCCAATACAGCGCGGCAAAGGCCGCGGAGCCGGTCAGCATCCATGCGGTGGACGAAGCCAGCGCGCGCATCATCGCGATCCCCCCGCCGGCAGGGTGACGGTCAGCGTCTGGGGTTCGGAGGACGCGAACACGTTCGGCACATACATCGGGGACACCTGCGTCGGCACGGCGCGGAAGGTGCCGGACGAGATCACCTTCACGAGATACACGTACTCGTAGCGGCCGCGCTCGAAGCTTTCCTGGAAGAACACGGTGCGCGAATCGCGATATTCGACGCGCGAGCCCCACCACCAGCGGACCGTGTCCGGCCTCTCGAGTGGATACGCCGTCGTGTCCTGCACGGCTTCGACGCCCGCCGGCAACGGGTCCTCGATCGCCAGGTAGCGCCATTCGGGTGAGCCTGCCACGGTGAGCCGGACCGTGAGCACGTCGCCTGGTGCCGCGGTGCCGGTGAACGGCTCCTCGCGGTAGACGATGCGATTCCCCACGGTGACCGAGGTGAGCTTCGAGTACTTGCGCGACACCGCCAGTTGACGTGAGCCGCTCCGGCCCTCGGCGGTGGACGGGTCGTAGTAGGCGGCCTCGGCTGACCAGTAGACGGTCCCGCCGTCGCGCTTCACGACGCGGATCGTATTCGCGCCCTCGCGCGCGGGCACCGTCAGCGTCACGGGATCCGGCGCCCTCATCTGCGCGGCGCTGAACGTCGGCTGGCCAGCCAGTTCGCCGTTCACGTAGACGTCCACCGCGAACGGCTGCGCCGTCTCGCCGCGCGCCTGCATGTAGCCGAGCAGGCCGTAGATGGCCATGGCCGTCGTCTTGGTGGAGCCCCAGTAGCCGCCGCGGCGGTTCACCATCAGCCAGCGAACCGCCCGCTCGATGACGGGGTTGCGCGGCTCCCGGCGCGCCAGCGCCTGCACCGCGAACGCGGTGGCTTCGACCGATGTATCGATCGCGTCGAACAGCAGGTCGTCTTTCTCGGCCGTCCACCACGCCAGGTCACCGCGCGTCTGCGCCTCACCGGTGAGGGCCTGCGCCAGTTCGTTTCCGCGTGGGTCCTTTCCTTCGTCCAGCAGCGACAGCAGCAGCGCGCGTCCGAACGCGCTCATCCGGGCGCGGGCGTTCCACGCCTCCTGGCGCGCGTCGGCGTGCCGATACGTCACCGGCCCGCCTTCGCCGTAGGAGACGATCTCGTCGCCGTCCGGCATGCTGCGGCGAAGCGCGTAGGCCAGGTAGATCTTCAGGTCGGGCTCGGCGCGCGGGTAGGTGAGGTACATCCTCGCCAGCGCGCGGGCGCCGTTGTCGATGCGATAGCCGTCCACCTTCACGCCCGCACGTCGAGCCTCGTCCAGGCCCCACACCGCATACGCGGTCATGAACGGGTGGTTCCCATCCGTCTTCCACCATCCCCACCCGCCATCGTCGTGCTGCATGTCGACGAGGCGGCGGATGCCGGACGACACCTGGCGATCGAGCGCGCTCAGGCGTTCGGTGGGCGCCAGCTTCAGCTCGGTGAGCGCGCGGGTGACGAGCAGGTTCGGCAGGAAGCTGGAGAGCGTCTGCTCGGTGCAGCCATACGGATAGCTGGTGAGGAAGTCGAGCGAGCCGAGCAGCGACCCGGCCATCGACGGCGCCAGCGCCACGCGCACGGTACGCCCGGCGGCATTGGCCGACGCCGGGACCATCACCTCTGCGGTGCCTTCACCGGCGCCGACGATCGATCCGCTGACGCCGGACTCGCGCCGCAATCCGTACGGCAGCACCGGGATCGGCAGCTCCACCGCATCGGTGTCCGACTCGGTCTTCGCCGACGCCGTGATCGTGGCCGTGCCAGGTCGAGGCGACAGGAAGCGCCAGTCGTTCCTCTGCTCGGCGCCGCTGGCCAGGGCCACGCCGCTGGCGCTGGAGGCGCCGCCGCCGCCCACGTCGAGCCCGGTCACCTGCACGTTGACCGACGCCGTGCGCGCGTCGGACCGGTAGTTGTGGACGATCGTCGGCATCACCACCTCGTCTCCCTCGGTGAGGAAGCGCGGCGTGACGATGCGGACGATCAGGTCCTTGGTGGTGGTGGTGCGGGCGACGGTGGTGCCGACGCGGGTGTCGGTGGTCACGGCACGCGCGGTGAGCCGCCACGTGGTGAGGGCGTCGGGATACTTCACCGCCACGCGGGCGCGGCCGTTGGCGTCGGTGACCAGGTCCGGGATCCAGTAGATGGCGTCGGGGAAGTCCTTGCGGACCGCCGGCTGCGGCGCCTTGTCGCCCTTGAAGTCGGCCAGCGAGAACGGTGCCCGGCGCCGGCGTGCCAGCTGCAGGCGATCGCGGCCGGAGTAACCGGTGAAGTAATACTCGCGCGAGAACGTGGTGCCGACGCGCGAGTACTCGCGACGATAGAAATGGCGTGTCGGATCCGGCGTATCGTCCGGCCGCACGCCGAACACGGCTTCGTCGATCACCGCCAGGCTCAGCTGCGCGCGCACCGGTGCGCCCGTGTGGTCCGTCACCGCCAGCGTGAAGGACCCTGGCTCCTGTGGCTTCGACACCGCCTGATCCGCGGTGATTGTCACGTTCAGCGTGCGTTCCACGGCAGGCACGCCGATGCGCCGTTCGGCGCGATACAGCCGTCCCTCGCGCAGGTAGGTGATGTTCACGTAGACGTCGCCGATGTCGCCCGTGTCCACCGGCACCTCGATGGCATCCGATGCGGCGGGGCGCAGCACCTGGTGCCACGACACGTGCTGACCTTCCTTGGTGACGAGGATGGGGCCGCTGATGCTGTCGCCGCGGACCACGAGGCGTGCGACGTCGCCGGGCGCGTAGCTCTTGCGATCGGCCAGCAGCTCGAGGAAGCGATCGCCTGCGTCTTCGACGGCTGTGTCCTGCGAGCCCGGCACCCACAGCCACGCCTGATCGGTCAGCTCGCGCTCGTTCTCGACGGCCTTCACCGTCACTCGGAAGCTGCCGTTCTGGTTCGGCGGCAGCGTGATGCCCGTGGCCGCGCGTCCTTCGGCATCGGTCGTGGCCGTCGTGCCCGAGATCCGGGTGACGGTGGGTGGGTTGTAATAGCCCCCGGCGTATTCCAGCTTCTCGAGGTCCAGCGTCAACGGCACCCCGGCGCGAGGGGCGCCGAGATAGTCCACCGCCCGCACGCTCACCTGTGCCGCGCTGCCCGGACGGAACACCGACCGATCGAGCTGCGCCGAGACGAGGAACGTGCCGCGCGTGGCGTGCACGATGGTGTTGCCGGAGACCTGGCGGCTGCTGGCATCGGTGACCTGCGCCTCGATGCGGGCGCTGAAGTCGCGCAGGCTCTCCGGCTCTCCCATCGGAATCCGCAGCGTCGCCTGGCCGTTGGCGTCGAGCCGGACGTCGCCCTGCTGCGTTTGCTCGTTGCCGTAGAAGTAAGTGCTCTCCTCGCCGTCGAAGCCCTCGCTCCAGCGGAACGGCGAGGTGTAGCCCTGCTGGTTCACCACCCAGTGGAGCTGCCCGTTGGCGACGGGCTGACCGAAGTAGTAGCGGGCCTGCACGGCGACCACGGCCTCCTGGCCCTGCACGACGAAGCGCGACGCAGGGCGTGACCACGACCTCGAACTCCGGCTTGCGGTACTCCTGCACTTCGAACGCGCTGATCGCCTGCGCGTCGCCGCTCTGGACCAGCAGGCGATAGGTGCCGAGCGCGCCAGTGGCCGGCACCTGGAACGCGGCGGACACCGCGCCGAAGGCGTCCACCTTCAGCGGCTGGCGGAAGATCACCTTGTCGTTGTCGTCGCTGGCGACCAGCTCCACCTCCTGGCGATCGAACGGCTTCAGCGCGTCGCGTTCGCGCCACCGCAGGATGGCCTTGGTGTGGACCGTCTGTCCGGGGCGATAGATCGACTTGTCCGTGTAGATATAGCCGACGAGCTCGCGCGTGGCCGAATCGAGCGCCCAGGTGCCAGGGTCGGTGGCCGCCACCTGATCGCCGCAGCGCGCCACGCCCACCACCTGATCGGTGTCGGGCGGCAGCTCGCCGATGAACACACCGTCTGCCGACGTCGTCCCCTCCGCCACCGGCTGCTGCTTCGCCAGCACGCGGACGTCGCAGGCGGGGATCGGCTCACCGGTGAACCGGTTCGCCGCGAACATCAGCACCTGGCCGGGTGAGGTCTTCGTCACCACGCCCGACGTCCGAGACCATGACGATGGTGTAGGCGCGGAGGCGGTCGTTGACGGCCTCGACCAGGTAGACGCCCGGTTCGGTGACGGCGAGGGGGACGCGGCGGAACTCCGGGTCGCGATGGTTCGGCAGCAGTTCGCGCCACGAGGTGACCAGCTGATCCGGGTTCAGCAGCGGCACCTGCGCGAAGGTGTTCACGTTCAGCTGCACGCGCTGGGTTGCGGCCACCTTGTCGGCGGCGGCGCGCCGGTTGGCCCGGTACTTGTGACTGACCTGAGCGCGGGCGATGCTGCGCAGCGTGTTGCGCTGGCTTCGCTTCCAGTCCGCGAGCCGCTCGATCCACGACTGTTCCTGCGGCACCGCCACCGGTTCGTCGGTGCCGAACTGATGCGGATCCTTCAGCCCGCCGAAGAACGCGAACGGGTCGCGGACCTTGTAGACGCGCACGTCCAGTTGCGTCACGCGGCGGAAGGTGAGGAAGAAATGCGGTGCGTCCTTGGTCGTGAACACCTCGCTCGTGGACAGCGAGAAGGCGGGGCGCGTGTCGGGATCCTCGACGGCTGGCTCCTGCGCGTGGGCGCGGACCGCCGGCGCGAGCGTCGCCAGCAGGGCGAGGAACAGGGCAGCGTAGCGGCCGCGCGGGCGTGAGGTCATGGTGTGTGCAGGGCGTGCAGGCGGAAGACGCCGACGAAGTTCGAGTTGGTGGTGACGGGGCGCCAGCGTGGTGACGGATGCTGGACCAGCGTGGACAGCCGCACCTTGCGGACCTCGCCGGGACGTTCGTCGGTCGGGCCGGTGTGATACACCACCCAGTCCGCGCCCTCGTCCTCGAAGAACGAGCGGCCGACCAGCACCATCACGTGATCGGGCTGCGACTGCCCGGGCTGCTGGAAGTAGAGGAGATCGCCTGGCCGCGCGCGCGCGATGTCTCGTCCCATCGGCACGCTGTTGAGCGCGATCAGCGTGCGGGCATCGGCGAACTCGGCGAAGCGCGCCGGCGTGGCGTCGCTGACGCGGAACAGCGGCCACCCCGCGGGCGTGGCACGGGGCGCCGACTTCACGTCGGGGAATCGCGGCGTGAACGGCAGCGCGGTACGGCGGCTCCACTCCGGCGTGTGGGCGCGGAGCGCCTCTCGGAAGGCGAACCGCACCAGCGCGGCGCAGTCGGTGACGTCGGGGGCGGGGTGCTCGAACTGGGCATCGGCCAGCAGCGTGAACCACGAGCGAAACGCGGACCGATCCGATTCATCGGTCAGGCGGACCTGCGCGGAAAGTGTGGAGGCGGTGGCCGCCAGCAGCACGCCGGCCAGCAGCAGGCGGGCACGCGTCGAAGTCGGGGTCATCGGGGCGACCAGTATAGGCGTCAGAAGCGGATCACGTAGCCGGTCCACGTCGGCCCGTGACGACGTTCGCGCAACGTGGCGCCGTGCAGACGAATCAGCAGGTCGGCCAGCGCCACGCCAAGACCCTGGCCAGAGCGTTCGAGCATCGGTTCGGCGCCTTCGTCGGCGCCGTCCAGCCCGGCCCTGGGCGAGATCCACATCTCGACGTGGCCATCGACCTTTCGGGCACCGAGCGTCAACTCGGTGTCGCCGACCTGGGCGCGCGCCAGCGCGGAAATCAGGTGCGCGCAGGCCGTGCTCAACTGATCGCGATCGGCATCGACGTTCACGTCGGGCGGCACTTCCAGCGTGACCGTCACGGAGGGTGAGGAGGGCAGGCGGCTGGCGGTCACCGCGCGGGTGAGGACGTCGTGGAGCGGCACCGGCCCGCGCATCAAGCGCGCGTCGCCGCGGGCCCAGCGGGCGTAGGCACTGAGCTCGTCGAGCAGGTCGGCCATCCGGTCGGTGGCGCGCGTGGCTTCCTGCACGGCTTTCGAGGCGCGGGCATCCAGCTCGCCGCCCTGGACCAGCAGCCGCAGATAGCCCCGCGCCACGCCGAGCGGGCCGCGCAGCTCGTGCGATGCCGCCGACAGCACGGAGTGGGGTACAACTGACTCCCGGTTCTCTGTCTTGCTGCTATCCATCGTCATTCCTGTCCGCCACGATGCCGAGGCGCTGGGCCGTCTGCTGGCCCAGTTGCCCCCGCAGCGGGACGTGCAGCTCATCGTAACGGCAACGGACGGCAACGACGAGCCATTCCCACCCGCGCCTCAGCCCCTGCCCGCCATTGCCGCTTCCCGGCCGGACGTTGTCTGGGTGAATGGGCCAGGCGGTCGCGGCGTGCAGTTGAACACCGGCGCAGCGCGGGCCGAGGGGCGGTGGCTGTGGTTCGTGCACGCCGACAGCACCCTTCCCGCGGGATTTCTCGCCAGTTTTCGTGCGCTGGATGCCGGTGCCGGTGGCGGGGTGGTGGGCGGATCATTCCGGTTCGCCCTGGACTCCACCGCCTGGCAGGCCCGCCTCTGGGAACGGGGCGTGGCCTTGCGCGTGGCGCTGTTCGGGCTGCCCTATGGCGATCAGGGGCTTTTCGTCCGGCGCGCCGTGTTCGAGCGCATGGGAGGCTTCCGACCCATCCCGTTGATGGAAGACGTGGAATTTGTCGGCCGCTTGAAGCGAGAGGGCCGGATCCAGCATCTAAAGAACGAAATGGTCACCTCCGCCCGACGCTGGGAGCGGGACGGCTGGTGGCGCCGGACCCGCGGCAACCTGGGTCTGTTGGCGTTGTACTATGTGGGCGTATCCCCCGAGCGTCTGGCTCGGCGGTATGAGAAGAAAAAGAAGACTTAGGTCTTGGGTCTTGAGCCTAAAGCCTAGAGGCTGTCCGTTGAGGTCCCCATGCTGATCAAGAAGTCGCCCGATATCCGCGAATCCGAGGTCACCCCCGAGTCCTGGTACGTGCGCCGGCGCGAGTTCCTCCAGGTGGCTGGGTCCACGGCGGTGGCAGTGGCGGCAGGCGCGGCCGGGCCGCTGTTCAGCGGCACCGACACGGCGTTGGCGCAGAACCCCGCGGCGAAAAAACTGGAGAACCTCAAGAAAAGCCCGCTCAGCACCGACGAGAAGCTGAACTCGTACAGGACGTCACCACCTACAACAACTTCTACGAGTTCGGCCTCGACAAGGGCGATCCGGCGAAATATTCCGGCTCGCTCAAGCCGAGCCCGTGGAAGGTGGTGGTCGAAGGGCAGTGCGCCAAGCCCGGCTCCTACAACATGGAAGACATCATGAAGTGGTTCCCGCTCGAGGAGCGCATCTACCGGATGCGCTGCGTCGAGGCGTGGTCCATGGTGATCCCGTGGGTGGGTTTCCCGCTCTCCGATTTCGTCAAGCGCTTCGAGCCGACCTCGAAGGCGAAGTTCGTCAAGTTCACCACGCTGGTGGACACCAAGCAGATGCCGGGTCAGACTGAGCCGGCGTTGCCCTGGCCCTATGTCGAAGGCCTGCGCATGGACGAAGCGATGCACCCGCTGGCGATGCTGGCGGTCGGCGTCTACGGCGAGGTGCTGCCGAACCAGAACGGCGCGCCGATCCGCCTGGTGACGCCGTGGAAGTACGGCTTCAAGGGCGTCAAGTCGATCGTCCGGGTCAGCTTCGACGAGGCGCAGCCGATGAACACCTGGCAGCGCATGCGCGCCGACGAGTACGGCTTCTACGCCAACGTCAACCCGGCGGTCGATCACCCGCGCTGGTCCCAGGCCACCGAGCGACGCATCGGCGAGTTCTTCAAGAGAAAGACCCTGCCGTTCAACGGCTACGCCGATCAGGTCGCGTCGCTCTACGCGGGGATGGACTTGAGGAAGTTTTACTGAAGGATGCTCTCGTCTTGGGTCTTGGGTCTTGGGTCTTGAGACTCGAGGCTTGGGGCGAGACTCACAGCAGGTTGGACCAGCGCAGCGCCAGGTCGCTACATCGCCAGATCACCAGATCCAGCAGATCGCCAGCATCACCATCTCACTAGATCACCAGATTCATGATCCCTTGTCCCTGTTTCTTGCCTTGACCCAGACCCAACTGATCCGCCGCGTCGTGAAGCCCGCCGTGTTCCTCGCGGCGCTGGGGCCGTTTGGCTGGCTGGTCTACAACGCGTTCTTCGGCGACCTCGGCGTCAACCCGGTCGAGACCATCACCAACCAGACCGGCATCTGGACGCTGCGGTTCATCGTATTGACGCTGGCGTTGACGCCGCTCCGCTACGTGACGGGCTTCAACCCGTTCGCGTTGTTCCGGCGCATGCTCGGGCTGTTCGCGTTCTTCTACGGGTCGCTGCATTTCATGACCTACTTCATCCTCGATCACTCGCTCGAGTTCTCGGGCGTGTGGGACGATGTGGTGAAGCGGCCGTACATCACGGCGGGGTTCACGGCGTTCGTGCTGATGATTCCGCTGGCGCTCACGTCCACGCAGGGGTGGATCCGCCGTCTGGGCGGCAAGCGCTGGAACCTGCTGCACCGGCTGGTCTACATCACCGCCATGGGCGCGGTGCTGCACTATTTCTGGAAAGTGAAGCTCGACACCACCAACCCGCTGTATTACGCGGCGATCGTCGCCCTGCTCCTTGGCGCGCGGGTCTGGCAGCGCGCGCGCAAGGCGTCGGCGAAGACGCCGGCACGGCTTCCCGTGCAGCGCGAGGCCTGACGTGCGCCACCTGGCGCTCCTCGCGCGAGCGCCATCGGCTGTCGGCAAGACCCGTCTCACGAGTGGACTGCGCGAGTTTCGCGCCCGCGAGCTGCGCGAAGCGTTGTTCCTCGACACGCTGGACGTGGCGCGATCGGTCGGCGTGGCGGTCACCATCTTCGGCGCGCCCGGCGATCGTCTCGATGAACTGCAAGCGCTCGCTGGCGGCACCCCGACGATGCCGCAGGCAGATGGCGATCTCGGGGCGCGAATGGATGCCGCGTGTGGCCGCCTGTTCGCGCAAGGCGCGCATCATGTCGTGTTGATCGGCTCGGATCTCCCGACGCTGCCATCGTCGCACCTTGTCGCCGCGTTCGAGGCGCTCGAGGCTGGAGCGGACCTGGCGCTGGGCCCGGCGGACGATGGTGGCTACTACCTGATCGGGATGTCACGACCGACGCCCACGGTGTTCGATGGCATCGCGTGGGGGAATGCGAACGTGCTGGAGGCGACGTGGGCGGCCGCCGCTGATGCCGGGTTGCGCGTGCACGAGGTCCCGGCGTGGTACGACGTCGACACGCCGGACGATCTGGCCCGTGTGGCTGTGGGACGCGAGCCTGCGCGGCAGACACGCCAGTGGCTGGCGGCTGCGGCGGCGTCGAAGGGGCGGGACGGCAGCTAGAGCCGGTGCGAGGCCTACGGAGTGTGGTAGAATCACTGTCTTACGTGTCGCGGGGTGGAGCAGTCCGGTAGCTCGTTGGGCTCATAACCCAAAGGTCGGGGGTTCAAATCCCCCCCCCGCAACCAAATTGCTGTGAGAAGGCCGTCGGTATCCGACGGCCTTTTTGCATGTACGGCGCGCCGGGATGGGCAGCGGGTCGAGGCCGGCGAACTCTGACCTCAGGCCTTCAATCTCTTCGAGGACTGCCTCCGAGGTGACGAAGCCCTGGTCCGGCTCAGCCTGGCGTTCACCGCGGCAGGTGAGGTGTGGCCTGGGGCGACAATGCGTCGATCAGGTCGCGCCCGGCTTACGCCGGGCGCCGCGCCGGGAAGTTGTATGGGCCGAGCCTCGAGACGAGAACACTGGCACACACGAGCGCGACCCCGAACACGGCGAGCGCCAGCGTGTAGGAGCGCGTCTTGTCAAAGCTAAGGCCCATCAGCACGGGGCCGAGGCCGGTTCCCACGGTGAAGATCGCGAACATGCATCCGTAGATCTCGCCATAGGAGCGCAGTCCGAAGTAACGGCTGACCATGAACCCAATCACGTCCACTTCGGCGCCGAGCCCGAAGCCGAGCGGGATCGCCGCGAGGATCGGGTCCGGACCGCCTGGCCCGGCGCCGAGAATACCAACGCCGGCCAGTGGCAGCAGGAAGAGCGCGGCGGCGACGTAGGGCGCAAAGAACCGATCCAGCAGGTAGCCGGAGACCAGCCGTCCGGCGATGGTCGAGAGTCCCACGGCCGACAGCGTCGCCGTTGCCTGCCCGAGCGCGAAGCCGCGGTCGGTCAGCAACGGCACCAGGTGGCCGACAATGCCGTTGATCGCGGTGACCACGAGGAACACGGGAACCGCAAGGAGCCAGAAGCTAGCAGACCGGACCGACTCGCCGACCGTCAGCCCCGGCACGACGCTGTCGCCGTGGGCGATGGTGCGCGCGCGGCGGTCGGGTTCCCTGATGAAGATCGCGACGACCGGAAATGCGACGGTGAACATCAGCGCGGCAAGCGCCACGTAACCGGCCCGCCACCCGTAGGCATCAATCACGGCGCGCGCGAACTGCGGCACCAGCGTGGCGCCAATCCCGATCCCGGTCATCGCGATGCCAAGCGCGAGGCCGCGGCGCTCGTCGAACCATGACGACACCGCCTTGGCGTACGGCAGCGGCGCCTGCCCCGCGCTGAGCAGTCCGACCAGGCCGGCCATCGCCATGAACACGGCCGGCACGCGAGGGATCAGCGACAGCGAAGCGAGCGACAGCGCGAAGAGCACGATGGACGTCAGCGAGACCCGGCGAATCCCGTAACCATCGATGGCGCGGCCGAGAAAGGGATACGCCGCCGCCGCACATCCGTGGCCGACGAGCAGTGACGCGGAGAACGTGGCCCGATCCCATCCGAACTCCCTGGTCACCGGCCCCAGGAACAATCCGAAGGTGAAGAACACGATCGGACCGTTGCCGACAATCAATCCCACGGTGGCTCCGAACACCACCCACCACGGGTTCTTCAGCCTGCGCCTGGCCGGAGCAACGGTCATGGAGTCAGTGCGAGATTGAAGAACCGCTCCACGTTCGTCGTGAAGATGTTCGACTTCTCGGCTTCGGTGCAGGCGGAGTTCTTCACGGCGGCAATGCTCTCACGAATCGATGACCGGCCGCCGGTGGCGTCGAACGGCGCGTCGGTGCCGAACAGCAGGTGGTCGGCGCCGAGGAAATCCCGGGCGACGTTCACGGCACCCGGTGAGAACGCCCCCATGTCCCCGTAGACGCGGCGGAAGTATTCGATGGGATGCTGCGTCAGGCGTCCTTCCGTCAGGATCGCGAAGTCTTCGCTGAACTGATCGAACATCGACTGCATGCGGCCGTGGAAGAAGGGGATCATCGCGGCGGTGTGGTGAACCAGGATCTTCAACCCGGGATGCGTCTGCATGATGCCGCTGAAGACCAGCCGCGCCACCGCGGCCGTGCTCTCGTACGGCCAGCCGAACACCTGCCAGATCAGGTATTTCGAGTCCTGCTCCGTGGCATAGTCCGCGTGGGTGTTGCTGCGCGCGGGATGCAGCAGGACGGGCACGCCCTTGTCCGCCAGCGTCTTCCACACTGGCCGGAACTCGGGTGCGTCGAGCGGCCGGCCGTTGACGTTGGTGAAGATCTGGACCGCGCACAGGTGCAGCTGGTCGAACAGGCGCTCGATCTCGCGGCACGCGGCATCGGGCTCGTTCATTGGAACGGCGCCGGCCGCGCCGGCGAACCGCGTCGGGTACTTCGCAATCAGCTCCGCGAGCTCGTCGTTGGCAATCGTGGACAGCTCCACGCTCGACTTCGGGGCTACATGCTCGGGCGATGGGCTGGCGAGGCTGATCACCTGCCGGTAGCCCTCGAACTCGTCCATCATGCGAAAGCGGGCTTCGAGGCTCGTCAGCACCTCGTAGTTGGGTGCCTTGCGTCCCGTGCGCACGTACTGCAGGTGCGCAGGACTGCTGGCGGCAAAGTCCTTTGAGCCGGCGCGGGCCCAGCGTGTCTCCTCGTACCTCGGCGGCAGGATGTGGCAGAAGGCGTCGATCATGGCCACACAGTATCCCGGATCCGGCTTTCGGCTCCCGAGGCACTACGGGCGTGGGAGTCACAGGTCGATACTGTCGAGCAACTGGGCATCGGGTTCGTGCCCTTCATCCCGCTGGGCACGGGGTGTCTGACCGGGCTGCGCCGCCGCGCGAATGCTTCCTGCCCTGGCAGCCATCCTGCTCGGCGTCGACACGCCTCGGCATCGACGACCTCCTCGCCCGGGCGCAAACCGTCGTCGGTCGGGCGTGAGGGTTGCCGCTAACAGCGACGGCATCACCGGCGCACTGGAGTGCTCATCTGTTCCGCGAAGACCTGCGCGATCTTCACCGCGAGGCCAAGACGTGTCCGCGTAGGAGATGTTCGACGTCACGGCCACGACGATCCCGTGCTCGCGGGAAGGTCATGAGCGACGCCACCATCCCGCCCAGCAACTCTCCGTCGTGACCGACCATGCGCGTGTGTTCACCCGCCAGCGCGACGGTCTCGAGGTCCCAGCCCAGACCGTAACCCGTCTCCTGGCCCGAGGTCAGTCGCTGTGACGTCTGGAGCAATTGGACCGTGGCGGGTTGCAGCAGCGTGCCGCTGTTGATCGCCATGCCGAAGCGCACCAGGTCGGACGGGGTGGACAGGAAGACGCTGGCTCCCGCGTAGCAGGAATAGTCGATCGGGCGCATCAGGTGCAGGCCGTAGCGGGGATCCGCCGCGAACCTCGGGAAGTAGGACGTCGCCCGATCCGGGATCGGCTCCGTCGCGGAGTCGGCCCTCGTGTCGTCCATGCCCAGCGGCTCGAAGACCTGCTTCCGCATGAACGTGAGGAACGGCTCGTCCGCGGCGGCTTCGACGGCCGCGCTCACCAGGATCCAGCCGTAGCTCGAATAGCGGTACTGGGTCCCCGGCTCGAACAGCAGCGAGCGCTCCGCAAAGGGCTGCAGCCCTTCGACCGGCCGCTCGCAGTGCGCCGACAGCAGCGGCCCCTCGTCGCCGCCGTCGGTCCTGACGCCGGCCACGTGCCCCATCAACTGGCGCAGCGTCACCGGCCACTGTTTCTGCGGGAACTCAGGCACGTAGCGTCTGAATCTCGTCGTCGAGCTTCAGCCGGCCCTTCTCCAGCAGCAGGCCGACCGCGGCCGAGGTGAGCGCGGTGGAGGCGGTGCCGATCCTGAACCGCGTTTCCGGCGCGACGGGCACCCGCGTTCTCGAGATCCGCCCAGCCAAAGCCTTCGGCCCACACGATGTCGCCACCGGCACCGACCGCCACCGACAGTCCCGGCAGGTTCTGCTCGGCGAGGCTCGCACGGACGATCTGCCGCGCCTGCTCCACCGCGTCGGCCCACTGTGGCGCGGGCGCCGAATGCGTCACGGATGGCACGTCCTGCGGGTTCGGGTGCAGCGGCGTCATCGTGCCGAGGATGTACGACGTAGAGCCCCAGCCCCGCTGCGAGCAGCAGCCCGACGGCGACGAGGGATCAGCGCCAGCCGTTCTCCGTCTCCAACTCTTCGACCGAACTTCTGCGTCTTCAGCTGCCAATCTTCACCCCCGTGATGTTCCAGGATCGGCGTTCGAGCCGCCAGAGTCATCAGCGTTCGGTGAGCATCATGTGAGGTGTTTGTGAGCGTCGATTGCCGACTATGAACATTTTGATGTATATATTCATCGAGACATGACAGACAAGCTGAGAGCCGTCGATCCGCTGTTGCCGCTCAAACCCAAGGTGCTCCACATCCTGTTGGCGGTGGCAGACGGCCCTCGCCACGGCTACAGCATCATGCAGGAAGTCCTGGAGCGCACCGACGGCCAGGTGCGGCTGTGGCCCGCCGCGCTTGTACGGACTGCTTCGCGAGCTCGAGAAGGCTGACTTGATTCGTGGAGTCGGACGACCGGCCGTCCGCCGACGAAGACGACGAGCGGCGCCGGTACTTCGCGCTCACCCCGCACGGCAAGCGCGTGCTGGATGCCGAGGTGCGGCGCCTCGAAGCCATTGTCAGTCACGCGCGCTCGAGCCGTGCGTTGCGAAAGGCCCCGCGCATGACTGTCGATCGGCTCTTGCGGTGGTGCGCCAGCAGTTACGCACAACTCCTCTCGGTGTTGAGTGGTCGCGACAGCCGCGAGCGGCGGGCCATCAGCGAAGACGGCGAACGACTGCTCGAGGCGGCCCACGCCCGTGGGACGCCTCCCGCTGGCGACGACCTGGCTCGCGCTGCTCTGGGATCTCGTCTTCGTCGGCGCCAGGCACGATCTCGCACAGGCACTGCGGGCGCTCGTGCGCTCGCCGGCCGTCACGGTCGGCATCTCACTGCTCCTCGGACTTGGCGTGGCGGCGACGACCACGCTCTTCGCGTTCGTCGACGCGGTGCTGCTGCGACCGCTTCCCTACGATCAGCCGGATCGGCTCGTCATGATGTGCGAGTCGAATGTCAGCCAGGATCGCCTGCGCGAAGGCGCCGTCCCCGGGCAATGTCGTCGACTGGGTCGATCGGAACGATGCGTTCGATGCGATCACCGCCTCGATGACGGTCTCGGCCACCCTCCGGGGACGCGACGGCGGCACGCCGATCGCCGGGGTGCATGTCACGCGCGGCTTCTTCGACGTGTATCGTCGTCAACCACGGCTCGGGCGCACGTTCCATGCCGGACGAGTTCGAAGGCGCGGCGTCAATCACGTCGCGGCAGGCCGTCGAGCGGCGAACCGGTCATCGTTCTGAGTCATCACCTCTGGCAGACCCTCGGCGCCGATCCTCAGCTCGTTGGCCGGACCGTCTACGTGGAAGGCCGCGACTGGCGCGTGATTGGCGTCATGCCCGAAGACTTCGCGGTGCCCGACGCGGCGGCGGCCTTCTGGGCGCCGTGGGATATGCGGGTGTCGTACCGCGGCCCGCGTTTTCCGCACGGCCCCCCTCGCGACGCCCGGTTCTTGCGCGTCGTTGGCCGGATGAAAGCCGGGATGTCCATCGAGGGCGCAGAGGCGCGGATGCAGACGCTGGCGAGCGGATTGGCGTCTGAGCATCCGGACACGAACGCCGGCTGGAGTGTTCGGCTGTCTCCGCTCGCGGACGAAATCGCCCGCACCAGCCGTCTGGAGCTCCTGCTCGTCTTTGCGGCGATGTTCTGCCTGCTGTTGCTGGTCTGCGCCAACGTCGCCAGTCTGGCCATCGCGCGTGGCGTCGCCCGCGCGCAGGGAGATGGCGATTCGCCTGGCGCTCGGCGCCAGCGGCAGCCGCGTCACGCGGCAGTTGATCGCCGAAAGCGTGTTGAGCGCGATCGTCACGATGGTCATCGCCATCGTGCTCACGGCGTGGTGGGTGGACGCGGCCCTGTCAATCGCGCCCGCCGACATTCCGCGCCTGCACGAAGTGGCCATGAACGCGCGAGTCGCGTCGTTCGCGGCGGTGCTCGCGCTCCTGGTCACCGCGGTCGGCAACGCCGTTCCCACCTTTCGCGCCAGCCGCACGCCGATTGCGGGCGCGCTCAAGGACGGGGCCGCCGTGTCGGCACGGCGCGTCAGGCCGACTGCGCGCGGGGCTGGTGGTCGCCGAGATTGCCGCCGCGGTGATGTTGCTCGTCGGCGCCGGGTTGCTGGCCCGGACCTTTGCGGAGTTGCGACGGGTTGATGTGGGCTTCGACACCAGCAACCTGCTCGTCCTGCGCATCACGCCTGATGCCGCGCGGTATCGCACCGGCGCGCAGACGACCGACTACTACCGCCGCGTGCTCGACCTCACTGCGCGAGGTGCCCGCGATCGCGTCCGTGGCGGCGGTCACGTCCCTGCCGATGAGCACGATCGGCTCCGACTTCACCCGGCCGTACTGGCCCGAGCATGCCCGCCCCGAAGGCAGCAGGTGCCGGACGCCAGCATCCGGATGGCGACACCTGGATACTTCGGGACGTTGGGCCTTCCCGTGATTGCCGGACGCGAGTTCACGGACGGTGATGACGCTGACGCTCCCCGCGTGGTGATCATCAATCAGAAGCTCGCGCGGACCGCGTGGGGCAGCTGAGAACCCGATTGGACGTAACCTGGTGCTCGACTACCAGCGCGGGCCCTATCCCTACGAAGTGGTGGGCGTGGTGCGTGACGATCGTCACGACGGGCCGCGCAGTGAGCCGGTGCCTGAGATCTTCATTCCGCACTCGCAGAACCCGTACCTCGTCCTGAACGTGATCGCCCGGACGACCCTGGATCCCGTGGCCGTGGCCCAGACGGCTCGTGCCTACGCGCTTCGTGTCGACCCCGATCAACCCGTGCATTCGGTGACCACGATGGACCAGCTGCTCGGCGATGCCGTGCAGCTGGATCGATTCGCCATGCTGCTCATCACGCTGTTCGCGGTTGCCGGGCTCATCACCGCGGCCGGGGGTGTGTACGCCCTGCTCGCCTACACCGTGGCGCAGCGGCGTCGTGAGATTGCGCTGCGGATGGCGCTCGGGGCGTCACCGCGGCGCGTCGCACGGTCGATCGTGATGGAATCGCTGGTGCTCGCCGTCAGCGGGCGGCACGATCGGCATGGTTGGCGCGGCGGCCAGCAGCCGCTTTGCGCGCACGCTGCTCTTTGGTGTGGCACCGCAGGATCCGGTCACGCTCGTGACGGCCGTGGCCGTGCTGCTCGTGGTGGTCGTGGCCGCCAGTTGGCTGCCGGCGCGACGTGCCGCGCTGATCGACCCAGGGCGCGCGATGCGGATCTGAGGATGGAGGCTGACGTCATGGCACAGCGGTGGTCTCGTCGTTCGTTCTTCGGGCTGACATCGGGCTTTTCGGCGCTCGGCGTCTCCTTGTCCGCCACCAAGGCCTGGGGACAATCGCCGGTGTCACCTCCATCCCTGGCGAGTGAGGTGTTTCCCGCGCAGGATCCGGCGCTGGCGAGAGAGGTCGTCGGCGTCTCGCATCGCGACCTCAAGCGGGTGCAGGAACTGGTCGAACGTCAGCCCGCGCTCGCGCGCGCCTCGATCGACTGGGGCTTCGGCGACTGGGAAGCGTGCATCGATGCCGCGTCACATGTCGGCAACAAGCCGATCGCGGAGTTCCTGCTGGCGAACGGCGCGAGGCCGACGATCTTCTCCGCGGCGATGATGGGGCAACTGGACGTCGTCAAGGCATTCATCGCCGCGCGCCCCGGCGTGCAGAGAACCCTCGGGCCCGCATGGCCTGACCTTGATGTGGCACGCCAAACAAGGCGGCCCGGATGCGGCGGCCGTGGTCCAGTACCTGACGGCGGTCGGAGACGCCGACGTTCAGCCGACGACGGTGCCGCTCGCGGCGCCGGATCGCGATGCGATCGTCGGCAAGTACACGTATGGAGCGGGCCCGCGCGACTACTTCACCGTCGAGGTCCGGCGCGACATGCAGAAGCGCGAGCAGTTGGTGATCGAGCGCCCAGGTGCTCCGTCGCGTCAGAACCTCTATCACGTGGGCAACCTCGTGTTCTTCCCGACGGGCGTCCCCAGCGCGAAGATCGCGTTCGCCAGGGAAGGCGCAAAGGTCACCCAGTTGACCGTCGCCGATCCGGACGTCATGCTCACGGCTCGGCGGGAATAGGCTCAGTTGCGTCGCGGCCTGGCCATCGGCCACTCGCGCGCGATCGGCCGGCATCGGTCACGACGATGTGTTCGCCTGCCAGCATCTCGTGCATGTAGGTGTCGAGCTCGGCCGAGCGCCGCGGGAGCGATCCAGCCGGCATCCCCAGCAGCGGCTCCATGATCGCAGCCTCCGCGCAGTAACGATCGCGCTCACCAAGGGTCAAAGGTTCCACCAGCAGCGCGTAGGTGAGTGGAATCGACTCCAGCAGCGTGGCGTGCGTGTGGTTCCATGGCCTGCTACAGGATCCTCGTTCGAATCGCTTCAGTCCTCAGTGTCCGGTGAGGCTCGTGTGAGATCTTTGTGAACGGCTGGCTATTCCGCGGCGCAGGCATCTCGAACGCACCCTCGAAGCCAGCGGTGAGCGGGATCGCCATCCATCCGCGGATGCCAGAGCAATGAGACCGTGAACGTCGGAATCGGCAGAGGTAGCGCGAAGCTATGCATCCCCTCGCGCAAATTGCCGGTGTGCCGTTCGGGAACGCTGGCCACCAACTCGGAGGCGCGTGCCAACGCCAGAGCGGCCGAGAACCCGCTGACCGTCGTCGCAGTCTCGCGCTCCAGCCCCAATGTGGCCAGCGCGGCGTCGATCGGGCCCATGCCGGCAGCTCGCCGCGTGCCTTGTATGTGCCTGGCGGCGGCATACCGGGCAGGCGTGACCTTGCCCTTACTCAGCCGGTGCCCCGCTCGAACGACGCCGATGAAGCGATCGCGGAAGAGTGCCTGAGCCCGTACTTCCGGGCCGGTGGTCTTGCCGACCACGCCGGTTTCGAGATCGACGGATCCGTCACGGAGTGGCGTACTGTCCCGGTCAGCCTTGGGCAGGAAGCGCAGTCGAACGCCGGGCGCCTCTTCTGATACGCGCGACAGAAGCTTGGCGCCGAAATTCTCCACGAAGCCTTCGCGGGTCCGCAGGGTGAACGTTCGCTCGAAGCGACGGAGGTCGAGCGCTCTGGTGGGGCGCAACGCCGCCTCGGCGTCGGTCACGAGCTGGGAGACCCGGTCGCGAAGCTCGATGGCTCGAGGGGAGGGAACCAGTCCCCGCCCAGCCCTCACCAGCAACGGATCGCCGGTTGACTGACGCAGCCGCGCCAGCGCCCGGCTCATCGCCGAGGGGCTGAGGCCGAGCCGACGGGCCGCCCCGGCCACGCTGCCTTCCGCGAGCAGCACGTCAAGGGTGAAGAGCAGATTCAGATCGGGTCTGACCATACGTCGTTCCGCCCACGGTGATTGTGACATGGCGTCCGGTGCACTAATCAAGTGCAAATGATGCGTCTTCCGCTATACCACGGAACCGCCTATCTTCAGCGCATGGTCGATTCAAGGTGGGTGCTCGGCAGCCTGGCGCTCTGCACCTTGCTACCCGCTCTCGGCATCAGCATCGCCAACGTCGCGTTGCCGACACTGGCCGAGGTCTTTGCCGTCTCGTTCCAGCAGGTCCAGTGGGTCGTGCTCGCCTACCTGGTGGCCGCCACCACGACGATGGTCAGCGTCGGACGGCTTGGCGACCTCATCGGCCGACGGCGCCTGCTGATCGCCGGCATCGTCCTGTTCACGGCGGCTTCCGGGCTGTGCGGCATCGCTTCAGACCTCCGGCTGTTGGTCGCGGCAAGGGCCGTGCAGGGACTGGGGGCGGCCATCATGATGGCTCTGACGATGGCGTTTGTTGGCGACGCTGTGCCGAAGGAACGGACCGGCATCGCGATGGGGCTGCTCGGGAGCACGTCCGCGGTTGGCACCGCACTAGGTCCGTCGCTCGGCGGCCTGCTGATCGCGAGCCTGGGCTGGCAAGCGATCTTCCTGGTCAGCGTGCCCCTTGGTGTCATTGCCCTGGTCCTGGCGCAGCGCCAGCTGCCGGCGGACCGTCGAACGTCGACCAACGTTCGAGCCGGCTTCGACCTTGCGGGCACGCTGTTGCTGGCGGTGACGCTGGCGGCGTATGCGCTGGCGATGACGATGGGGCGTGGCCGCTTCGGCGTCGTGAACATCGTCTTGCTGGCCGCCGCGGCCCTTGGTGTCGGGCTGTTCGTGTTGGTCGAGGCCAGGGCAGCGACACCGTTGATCCGGTTGGCGAGGTTTCGAGATCCCGTACTGAGTGCGAGCCTGGCCATGAGCGCGCTGGTTTCGACGGTGATGATGGCGACCCTGGTGGTCGGGCCCTTCTATCTCGCTCGTGCGGTGGGCCTCGAGACGGCGCTCGTCGGCATCGTCATGTCGGTGGGCCCGGTGGTCGCCGCCTTGACCGGGGTGCCCGCGGGACGGTTCGTCGACCGCTTTGGCGCGCCACGAACAACTGTCGGCGGGCTCATCGGGATGGTGGTCGGGTGCTCCGCCCTGTCCGTGACGACGCCCGCGCTCGGCGTTCCAGGCTACGTGATCCCGATCGTCATCATCACCGCCAACTACGCGCTGTTCCAGGCCGCCAACAACACCGTCGTCATGACCGACGTCGACCCGCAGCAGCGCGGTGTCATGTCCGGCATGCTCAACCTGTCGAGGAATCTGGGCCTGGTCACGGGGGCGTCGGTGATGGGCGCTGTCTTCGCACTCGCCTCACGTGCGGCAGACATCACGACGGCCCACCCGGAGGCCGTCGCCATCGCTACGCAAGTCACGTTCGCCGCCGCGGCGGCGATCGTGGTGGTGGCGCTGGTCATTGCCGTCGGAAGCCTGACGCGTGCGCCGATCGCGCGGCTCGAACGCCTGACCGTGCATCTCGTAGGTAGGGCGCCCAAGCCGTAAGGCATCGACGACGTGCGTCAGCGCCGAAGCTGGCGCCGCAGGCAAGTGTCGGACGGCCAGCTGTGTCCAGCCCGGCCGATACGTCAGTGCCGATACGGCTGGGCATGACTGTTGCTTAGGCAAAATCGTGACGCCGCAACCTCTTCAGTCGAGTGTCGGGAATGCCGGGACGCAGTCTGCAGGGGCGAGCCATCAGGTTCGCTCGCGTCGCATGCTGTTGGTGTTTGCGTTGGCCGTCCTCGCCCGGGTCGCCTATTTCATCGTGCTGTCGCCAACGATGCCGTGGGATCCGGCGAACCTTCCCAGGAACGGCTACCTGCAGATCGCGACGCATCTCGTCAATGGCGAGGGCTACAGCACCCGGAACCTGCTGACCTACTACCGGGTCGATGACATCGTGCCGACCGCAGCCCGAAGTCCGGTACCGGTGTTGGTCTTTGCCGGCGCGCTCTGGCTGCTGGGTTCGCATTGGTACTATCCGCTGCTCCTGTTCGCCTGGTGCCTGTCCGGCGTCGTCGCCGTGGCCGCGTATTGGGTGGCGGGACGGGCTTCAGGGCGTGAGTGGGTGGCGGTGTGGACCGGGGTGGTGTTTGCCTGCTACCTCTCCGAGATGCTCATCACCACGACCTATGCCATCGCCTCGGAGCCGCTCTTCGCCGCGTGCCTGTCCCTCTACATGGTGCTGTTCATCCACTCCCTGGATCGGCGGAGCGTTGCACTGGCGTCGGCGGCCGGCGCGATGCTCGGGCTCGCGGCGCTCTCCAGGCCGGCGGTGGTGCTGCTTCCGGTGGTGTCGCTCGGGTGGATCCTGTTTCGGTTCCGAACGCGCGGCCTGGCGATGGCTCTCGCCTTCGCGCTGGCGTTCGGGGCCCTGCTGACGCCGTGGGTGGTCCGGAATTATCGCGTCTTCGGCGAGCCAATCGTCACGACGACGCTGGGTGGATTCGTCCTCTACCGCCACAACGGGATGATCGAAGAGGGCAAGTACACCCCCGGATACACACTCGAGGAGTTTGCGCCGAAGGTCCGTCGCGTGGCGGCGGCCGCGGGCCGCCCGCTGGAGTCGTTCACGGAACCCGAGCTCTCGGCGCTGCTGTATGCCGAAGGTAGACGCATCATCGAGGAATATCCGGCGAGGTACCTCACGCTCACGGCGCTGCGCACCGTGTGGATTTGGTACAACGAGAATTCGGGCCGCGGCCTGTACGCGGTACAGAACTTCCTGATCTACTCGCTCGCGCTCATCGGTCTGCTCTACGCGCTGCGCTCCCGGGAGCCCGTCTATCTACTGTTGCTCGCGCACATCGCCTACTTCGTGGCGTTCCACAGCGCGATCAACGTGCAGTACCGCTTCATCGAACCGATCATGCCGTACATGATTCTGCTGGCCGGCCTGCCTGTGTACGCATGGCGGCACCGCGGGGCCCCGGGCTAGCAACATCGATGCCGACCGCGTACGCCTCCGGTGAAAACCGGTAGAAGTAGTCGGGGTCTTCGGCTTCCCGCTCCCAGCCGTCGGGGACGTCGGTGTTGTGCACCATCACTACCATCAGGCGGCCGTGGGCATCGGCGATCCCCCGCGCGTCGGGCGGGGCGCCGTCGTCGTTCCAGCGCTCGATGATCCCGCCGCCGGTCCGGCGCCAGGTCTGGATGGATGCCATCTGCGGCAGCTTCGTCACCTCGAGCATCATGCGCCACAGCGGGTGTTCGGGGGGCGTGAGATCGACGATGGGGAACTGGCCCCGCGGGCAGCACGCGGCTGATCTGATCGTCGAACTGGTCCCTGGCAAACGTGCCGTGATAGTCCGAGACGAACAGGAAGACCCCCTTCAGCAGGTACTCCCGCAGGCGCGTCAGCTCGATCTCGCTGAAGCGCGCCGTGCCCGCATCCTCCATGAAGATGAACGGACACTGGAAGAGCGCCTCGTCGGTGAGGCGGACGACGACGGCGTCCGGCACTTCTTCCTCGCCATCGTGCGTCATCCCGACGCGCACCTTGGTCAGTTCGGCGAGCCGGACACTGAAGTTGATGTCGGCGCCCGGATAGTCCGTGCCCCAGCCCTGCTTCTCGCGGCGGTCGCTGGTGAACATGACGCGGCAGAAGTGGAAGCTGCCGTCGAACGTGGTGGCCTGTCAGAATCCAGACCAGCCGCCGGCTGCCCACCATGCCCTAGGGTAACGCCATTCGCGGACCTCGTGCTGCCGTCGCTGGGCGACTACCGCCCCACCTTCTGCGTTTCGCCTATTGCCTTCCTCCCTCTGCTATCCTCCCTCGCAATGGCGCTGGTCTTCCACAACGCCGCACTCGCAGCACTCAGGGTGGACGGCACCGACCGCGCTGATCAGGTCGAGTCCATCGCGGTGGCGCTCCAGGAGCACGGCGTCCTGGCTGTCACGCCCCTGACCACGGGCCTCTATCCAGCCTCCAGTGCGACCGATCTCGGCGCGTCCGGCTACGGACGCGTCTGGGTCCGCGACAACGTGTACGTCGCGCTGGCGCTGCTGGAGAGCGGCCGTCCCCAGGCGGCCGCGGCGGTCGCGAAGGCGCTGATGGCGTTCTATTCCAAGCACCGGCACCGGCTGCTCGCGTCGCCCTCCGACGCGACGCCGCGCGGACTCGCGAACCGGCCCCATGTCAGGTTCGACGGGGAATCGCTCGAGGAGATTGGCGGGGAAGTCTGGCCCCACGCGCAGAACGACGCACTCGGCTACTGCCTCTGGCTGTGCGCCCGGCTCGCGCGGCGGCAGGTGATCGAGCTCGGTGCCGGAGATCTCGACACGCTGGCGCTGCTCGCCAACTACCTCGGGAAGCTTCCCTACTGGGACGATGAGGACAGCGGACATTGGGAGGAGACGCGGAAACGCTCTGCGTCCAGCATTGGCGTTGTGGTCGCTGGATTGCAGGAGTGGGCTGAACTGCTCGAGGAGCAATCGGATGACACGGTGGCGGGCACGTCGAGGACGGCTGTGATCGACGTCGCCATCGATGCGGCTGGGGCGGGGCTCGAAGCCCTGGCCGGCATCCTGCCCGCCGAGTGCACGCAGCCGTCGCCGCTGCAGCACCGGCGCTACGACGCCGCGCTGCTGTGCCTGCTCTATCCGCTCGACGTCGTTCGCGGCGAGATGGCCGATCGCATCCTCAGCGACGTGCGCCAGCACCTGCAAGGGGAGATCGGAATCCGCCGCTATCCCGGCGACTCGGTACTGGGCGCCCGACTACGACTCGCGCCTCTCGGAAGCGGATCGCACGCGCGACTACAGCGAGGACATCGAGAGCCGGAACCGTCTATTGGAGCAGCCCGGCGACGAGGCGCAGTGGTGCCTCTTCGATCCGTTGATATCGGCCTTCCATGGCAGGCGATTCCTGGCCACGGGCGCGCAGGCGGATCTGGCCGCGCAGGCGCTCTACTTCAACCGCTCGATCGCGCAGATTACGCCGGACTGGCGTTGCCCGGAGCTCTATTACAAGCAGCGCGGTATGTTCGTCGCCAACCCGCACGTGCCGCTGCTGTGGACGCAGGCCAACCTCCAGCTGGCGCTGATCGCCCTGCAGGCGACGGCCGGTCGTCTGCGGTGATCCACACGCCCATTACGTCCTGGGCATCGTCATCGTCGCAGTGCTGACCAGCGCCTGCGCCTCGTCGAAGATCCGTGCCAGGTGTTCCTCGCCGGTGAAGCTTTCGGCGTAGATCTTGTAGATGTCCTCGGTGCCCGATGGCCGGGCCGCGAACCAGCCGTTCTCCGTCATGACCTTCAATCCGCCCAGCGATGCGCCATTACCGGGCGCGTGGGTAAGGATTGACGCGATCGTCTCTCCGGCCAGCGTCGTCGCCGTGATGTCCGCCGCCGTCAGTCGCGAGAGGGCCGCCTTCTGCGCCGGCGTGGCCGGAGCATCCACCCGCCGGTAAACCGGCTGGCCCAGCGTTCGCGTCAGCTCGGCATACAGTTCGTCGGGGGCACGGCCCGACACGGCCGTCATCTCCGCGGCGAGCAGGCCCATGATGATGCCGTCCTTGTCCGAGCTCCACACCTCGCCGTTACGCCGCAGGAACGACGCGCCGGCGCTCTCCTCGCCGCCAAACCCCAGGTCGCCGCTGACCAGACCGTCCACGAACCACTTGAAGCCAACCGGTACCTCGAGCAGCCGGCGCCCGAGGCGCGCGGCGACGCGATCGATGAGGCTGCTGCTGACGGCGGTCTTGCCGACCGCGGCGTGCGGCGCCCAGTCGGGACGATGCCTGAAGAGGTAGTCGATCGCGACCGCCAGGTAGTGATTGGGTGCCATCAGGCCGCCGTTCCGGCTGACGATGCCGTGACGATCGTGATCCGGATCGCAGGCCCAGGCGACATCGAAGCGGTCCTTCAGCCCGATCAGCCGGCGCATGGCGTACGGAGACGAGCAGTCGATCCGGATGCGGCCGTCCCAGTCCGCGGTCATGAATCTGAAAGTCGGATCGACGACATCACTGACGATGGTGAGGGCGATCCTCAACCGGTCCGCGATCGCGCTCCAATAGCGGACCCCGGCGCCGCCGAGCGGGTCCACGCCGAGCGAGATCGTCGAGCCGCGAACCAGATCCAGATCGACCACGTGCGACAGATCGCTGACGTACGAGCCGATGTAGTCGTGCCGGTGGACCACCGAGGCCTTCCGCGCCCGCTCGTACGGCATCCGCTTCACGCCGACGAGCGCACTCGCCAGCAACTCATTGGCCGTGTCCTGAAGCCACTGCGTCGTCGTGCTGTCCGCGGGACCGCCGGTCGGCGGGTTGTACTTGAA
This sequence comes from uncultured Acidobacteriota bacterium, assembly GCA_963721715.1. Taxonomy (GTDB): domain Bacteria; phylum Acidobacteriota; class Vicinamibacteria; order Vicinamibacterales; family UBA2999; genus VFZN01. Next base: position 1,066,954 of record CAVRKI010000003.1, read on the forward strand.
CCCGCCATCTTCGGGAGGATTGTGTGATGGCGTGACGACGATGCCGTCGGCAAGACCCGACGTGCGGCCGTGGTTGTAGGTGAGGATGGCGTGGGAAATGGCCGGCGTCGGCGTATAGCCGTCGCGCTCGTCGATCATGGTATCGACGCCATTGGCTGCCAGCACCTCGAGTGCGGAGGCGAACGCCGGCTCGGACAGGGCGTGGGTGTCGATGCCGAGGAACAGCGGGCCATCGATCCCCTGCTTCCGCCGATAGAGGCAGATGGCCTGGGTGATGGCGAGGATGTGCGCTTCGTTGAACGCCGTGTCGAAGGCCGAGCCGCGGTGGCCGGAGGTCCCGAACGCCACACGCTGTTCGGCAATTGCGGGATCGGGCCGCAGGCTGTAGTACGCGGTGATCAGTCTCGGGACGTTGACGAGCATGTCGTGGTCCACGGGCTGTCCGGCTATCGGGCTGACGTTCATGGGTTCTCCTCAGAGGAACGTAGCACGACCGGCGCCGCTTTCGTCCTCGGTGGCTCAACGATTGGGTGGCCGCCGCTCCGCGGCGCGGGGGACGCCGGTAGGAGCGGCCCCCCGCGAGATGCCGTACGAGCCCGACGATGATGCGACCGCAACGTAAGAACGACGCAACATGCGGCGTGTCTCAGGGGCGTGCTCAGCATGAACAGCGCCGAGGCGGTCGCGATCGTTACGAGGCGGTCACGCCGTGTTTGCCTTCCGCTGCAGCGAACGTCATCGTCCCTTCACGTGGTCCCCGTAAGCTGGCCAGCGTCTGATGCCGTTCCGGCGTCAACCGTTCCCAGGCACGCCACGAGGAGATCCGTCACATGCGTCGAAGTGCTTTCGCGATCACGATCATGCTCACCGCCTCAGCGGCGACCGCGTCCGATGCGATCGTCCGGCTGAGCGGCTGGGCCGAGATCCCGTCCACCTACCGGCATCCCGGTCCGGTGTCGGGCCAGTTCACCACCCCAAGCAACGGCGTGACCCCGCCGTATCAGGGCCAACCAATCCCGGGGTTCTCCGGCATGATCCCGTCCCCCACGCCGGGCCGGTTCATCGCGTTGCCGGACAATGGCTTCGGCGCGCAGGGCAACAGCGCCGACTTCGTCCTCGGCGTCTACGAGGTGACCCCGGACTTCAAGACGGTGGGTGATGGCACCACGTCGCGCGGCCCGGTAGCCGTGAACAGCCACACCCCGTTCAGCGATCCGAATGGCCTGCTCAACGCGTCGTACATCACGGATGGACCGGTCTACAATCGCACCACCTACTATTCCAGCAGCGCGATCCCGGTGGATCCGGCGATCCGGAACCTCAGGCTGTTGACGGGTGCCGATTTCGACGTCGAGTCGATCGCGCGCATGGACGATGGCACGTTCTGGGTGGGTGAGGAGTTCGGCCCCTACCTGCTCCACTTCGACGCGCAGGGCCACCTGCTGCGCACGCCCATCCGTCACCCGGTGCTGCGCGCGCCGCAGAACCCGCAGAACACCGCGGCGAATCCCGCCAACCTGCCAAGCTCGCGCGGGTTCGAGTCGATGGCCCGCAACGCCGACGGCAGCAAGCTGTATCTGACCACCGAGGCGTCGATCATCTCCGAGCTCGACAAGCGAATGCTGGTGATCGACGAGTTCGACACCCGCACCGAGCAGTACACGGGCCGCAGCTTCAAGTACGCCAAGGACAGTTCCGACTACATCACCGGCGCCGTGAACAACGCCACGAACATCTTCGTGACCGGTGATCTGACCCACGTGGCCGGCGACCGCTACATCATCATCGAGCGTGACGACTTCCAGGGACCGCCCACCGCTGCCAATCCGCCGCGGCAGAAGAAGCTGTACCTGATCGACCTGAACGAGGCCGACGAGACCGGCATCCTGAAGAAGCGGCTGATTGTCGATCTGCTCGATATCGCGGATCCCGATGACATCGGCGGGCCGCTGGTCGGGATTCCGGAAGATCGGTTCAACTTCCCGCTGCAGTCGGTCGAGTCGGTGACGCCGGTGGACGAGCGCACGCTGCTGGTGGGGCTGGACAACAACTATCCCGGCGGCAACGGGCGGGTGCCTGGCACGCCGGATGGGACCGAGATCATCACGCTGCAATCCAAGGTACCGCTGCACACGCTGCGCGTCCAGCCCTGCAAGGATGCCAGCACCGGCGCTCGCAACGGCCAGACCGATCCGAGAGGCAGCAAGGGCTGCCGCTGAGCCAGCGCGGATTGCGACACGACCTCAGAACGGCATGGGTACCGCACCCATGCCGTTCTGGTGTACGCCATCCGTGTTTTACTTGAGGTTCTTCACCAGCACCTTCGAGTGGCGGCCACTCCGCTCGTACTTCTCGCGGCGGGCGGGCGGCAGATCGTCTGGCGTGCCCTCGCTGAAGCCGCCCTTGGACTGGAAATAGGTGAACGCCTGCGTGGAGAGCGCGAACAGCTGCGCCAGGCCGAGCTCGCGCGCGCGGCTTTCGACGAACTGAATCAGCTTGCGCCCGATGCCCTGGTTTTCGTGGGCGGCGCTGACGTAGAGATGGGCGAGCTCGCCCTTCAGTCCGTCGGGATAGACGTGCAGCGCGACGCAGGCCACGGGGTTCTTGTCGATCTCGAAGATGTAGTAGTCGCCGAGCGCCTTCTCGATGCTGGCGCGGCTGCGCTTCACGAGTTCCCCGGCCTCGACGGCCTTCCGCGTCAGCACCTGGATGGCGTGGACGTCCTTCTTCCTGGCGGCGCGAATCTGCTGGTACTCGTTGGCGTAAATCAGCGTGCCGATGCCTTCGTTCGAGAAGACCTCGGCCAGCAGGCCCTCGTCCTCGCGGCCGTTGATGATGTGCACGCGCTGCACGCCGGCCCGGCAGGCCGCGGCCGCCTGCTGGGCCTTGGAGACGCTCTCCGGCAGGAAGTCGCCGCGGTTCTTCTGCAGCAGGGCGTCGAGGTCGCCCACGCTCATCTGTCGGAGCAGCTCTCCGTTCACAATCAGCCCGTCCTGGCTGGTGATGAAGATCAGCTTGACCGCCTTCAGCGCATCCGCCACCGCCACTGCCGCCGAATCGGAGTTGACGCGGTAGGTCTTGCCGTCGCCGTCGAAGCCCAGCGGCGGAATCGACCGGGACGATCCCCTGTGCCAGCAGGCGCCTGGAGCAACTCCACGTCGACGCGCTCGACCTTGCCGGTGAACTCGAGGTCCACGCCGTGGATGATGCCGGCGGGGTGCGCGATGACGGCGTTGGTCGTCGCGGCGCGCAGATCGTTGGCCGACAGGCCTTCGAGGATCTCGTGCGTGAGGCGGTTGGCCGCGGTCAGGGCGAGTTTCAGCGTCGCGGCGTCGGTCACGCCCGTGCCGTCCAGGTCGCTCGGGACCATGCCCTGCTCCGCACCCAGTTGCGCGATCTGCGCCGAGGCGCCGTGGACCAGCACCACGCGGATGTTCAGCGAGCGCAGCACCGCCACGTCCAGCAGGATGTTGGCGAAGTTCTCGTCGGTGACGATGGCGCCGTCGACGGCGAGGATGAAGGTCCGCTCGCGGAAGCGCGGGATGTATTGCAGGATGCCGCGCAGGTCGGTCGGTTTCACGGTGAGATGCGCGCCAGCGACGGCGCCCTTCACTTCATCTTCTCACAGCCTCCTTCATCCATGCCGCCTGCAGTAGACTCGTTGCGGCGATCGGATGTCGCACGAATGGAGTGTGTATGGCGAAGAAGACGACCACGGCATCAGGCGCGAAGGCGGCGGATGCCATGGAGCAGCGGCTGGTGGCGTTTGCCGAGCAGCTTGGCCGGATGGCGGGGACGTTTCAGGCGAAGGCCGACGGCTGGATGGATCGCGAGACGCTGAACAGGCAGATCGCCAGTGTCCGTGACGGCGCGGCCGATCTGCTCGAGCAGCTTGCGGGCGGCGCGAAGAAGGCGGCGAAGAAGGCGCCGACGAAGAAGCCGGCCGCTGTGGCGGCTCGCGGCGTAGCCAAAGGGCGGAGCGGCGGCACGGTCGACGCGCCCGGCAAGCAGCATCGCAAGCCGGGGCCTGCCAATCCGGATGCGAGTGTCGCAGCGAGCCAGGCGGAGAAGTTGCGGGCGGCCAGGACGATGATCAAGACGCACCGGCGCCGCGGGCGCGGCTAGCGGCGCTGCACCGCAGTCGTTGGCGAGCGCGCCGGGCGCCAGGCGGATGCCGCCCTGCAGCGGTCGAGCTGCCAGTGCTCGGCTTCGGACGAGTCGGCGCGCTTGAATCGCACGAGCAGCCGTTCGTCCGGACGCCGAGCACCATCTCCTTGAACGGCTCGACTCCTGACTTACCTACGCGTTCTTCCTGATCTCCTTGACGCCGGTGTTCAGCCGACGCCGAAGCAGCGTCCTCAGCGTCGCGCCGTCCGCGTATCCCACCCTCGTCGCGATCTCGTCCACGCTCGCGTTCGTCGTCTTCAGCAGATGGACCGCGCGCTCGACTCGCAGGCTCTGAAAGTACGACAGCGGCGACTTCCCGAGCACGCTCTGCAGACGACGCGCCAGCGTGCGTTTGCTCGCACCAACCGCCCTCGCCGCTTCCTCCAGCGAGAACCCCCGCTTCAAATGCGCGCGCGCCCATTGCTCGAAACGCTGCACGACCTCGTCCGAGTGGACCAGGTGGTCGGTGAGCGCGTAGGCCGACTGCGACGGCCGCGAGTCCACGACCAGGTAGCTGGCGGTGAGCGCGGCCAGCTGCGGGCTGACGCTGCGGAGCAGCCACAGCGCGAGATCCATATGTCCCAGCGCCGCGCCGGCGGTGAGGAGGCGGCCCGACTTCACGACCATGTTGGACTCGTCGAGCAGGACGTCGGGATAGCGCTGCCTGAACATCGGCGCCAGCCACCAGGTGGTCGTGGCGTGCTGACGATCGAGCAGGCCGGACTCGGCGACCACGAACGTGCCGATGCAGGCGGCGCTGATCGTCGCGCCACGGCCGGCCCAGTGACGGAGTGCGTCGCCGGCATCGCGGACGTCGGGCCTGGCCAGGGCCACCTGCAGCGGCCCCGGCATCTTGAAGCCGATGGCAGGGACGATGACGATGTCCGGCGCCCGCGTGTCGGCGGCCGCGACCGGCACGGCGAGACCCTGCGCGGTCCTGATCGCCTTGCGGACCGCGACCGTGCGCACGTCGAAGCGCGGCACCTTCAGCTGGGCCATGCCGCTCAGCTCGTTCGCCGTCTGAAACACGTCCAGCACAATGGCCAGACCGAGGTCGAACACGTCGTCGAGGACGAGCACGTTCACACGCATGGCAATAACGATAGCAAATGTGGCGTTCTCGCCACTGGCGGCCATGGAGCCTGACGACTACTCTCCGATCGATGACCATCCTCGATCGCATCGGCAACACCTCCATGGTGGCCCTGCGCCATATCGGGCCGGTGAACGGATCCCGCATCCTGCTGAAGATGGAAAGCGAGAATCCCACTGGCAGCATGAAGGACCGCATGGCGCTGGCGATGGTCGACGCCGCGGCCGCCGACGGCCGCCTCCCGCCTGGTGGCGCGGTCGTCGAGTACACGGGCGGCAGCACCGGCGTGTCGCTGGCGCTGGTCTGCGCGGTGACGGGCCACCCGCTCGACATCGTCACCTCGGACGCGTTCTCGAAGGAGAAGCTCGATCACATGCAGATCCTCGGCGCCACGCTGCACATCGTCCCGAGCGAGGGCGGGGGCATGACGGAGAAGCTGACCCGGGACATGATTGCCGCGGCCGGCGTCATCGCGGCTGACAAGGAAGCCTTCTGGACCGATCAGATGAGGAACCGGGATCAGATCCCGGCCTATCACCGCATGGCCGACGAGATCTGGCGGCAGACCGCGGGAGACTTACACGCGTTCGTGCAGAGCGTCGGCACGGCCGCGTCGCTGCGGGGAACTGCCGAGGCGCTCCGCGGCCTCAACCCGGACGTCACGGTCGTGGCGGTCGAGCCGCGGGAATCCGCCGTGCTGTCCGGCGGTCCGCCGGGCGCCCACAGGATCGACGGCGTCGGCGCCGGGTTCGTGGTGCCGCTCTGGCACGAGGGCATCGCCGATCACATCGAACAGGTGTCGACGGCGGAGGCGGTGGAGATGGCCCTCCGCCTGGCTCGTGAAGAGGGTCTGTTCGCGGGCACCTCGACCGGCGCCAACGTCATCGCCGCCCTGAACGCCGCCGAGCGCCTGGGCCCCGGCGCCACCATCGTCACCGTCATGTGCGACAGCGGCACCAAGTACCTCAAGACCTACGGCCGGGAGGTGAACAGGCGATCGGCCTGAGGATGCCTCGTGGCCGCTCGCGCGGGGGCGGGCCTTCCGGTCTCCCATGGCGCAAGCCACGAACAAGCTGCAGGGCGCGCAGGCCCACCGCGATTGCGAGTTCCGTGACATGCTGAGCCGGATTGGCGACAAGTGGAGCCTGCTTATGAGCATCCCGTGCACCTTCCGGCGCATGCTGACAGCGACGGTCCGTCGCACCTCGCGCGACCGGTTGGATGGCCGCAAGGTGCGCGCCAGGGCGTCCAGACCGTGACACCTCGTTTCATCATCATCGACCCATCGCTGATCGATTACGGTGGGCATTTCTACAGCCTCGACATGTCGATGGCGCTGGCGGCGCGAGCGGCGGGGCTGGAGCCCGTGGTGTTCGCCCACGCCACGCTCGCCTCCGGTCTCGATCGGCGCGGCATCACGATCACCCCGTGGTTCAACCGTCCGATGTGGGAGTTCGTCGCCGAGACGCCGAGCGATCCCGGCAGCTTCAGCGCCATGATCCAGACCGCCCTCTCGTCCATCGGCATCACGTCTCCAGAACACGTGCTCGTGCCAACGGCCGGCGGCCGGGATCTCGAGGATGTCCTTCATGCGATGCAGCGGATGGATGCCCGGCGGCAGCCGACGTGGCACATCCTGCTGCACTATTCGCCGGGCGACGGTCCGATGAACCTGGCGCGCCAGGCACCGCTGGCGCAGGTGATGGAACAGATGTCCGCGACCGGGCGCGTCCGGTTCTACGGCATCGTGCCGGCCATCGCCGAGATGTATCGACCAGTCACCGCCGCGCCAGTGCAGCCGGCTCACCTGCCCGTCGGTCTGGTCAATGTGCCCGCACCGTATGAGGGCTCGACGCCGCGACCGCTGCACGTCGTGATGCTCGGCAGCGCACGGCCGGCGAAAGGGTACTCGGCGATTCCTGATCTCGTGACGCGGGTCTACCCGGAAGTGCTGAGCGGCCGCTTCCGGTTCACCATCCACGCGGTCCGGCGCCGCTCCGATCCGGTGGCGGCACTCGACGCTCTCCACACCTATGCCGACCCCAACGTGCGGCTGATCCGGGACATCCTGTCGAGCCCGGCCTACTTCGCGTTGCTCGCCAGCGCCGACATCGTCTTGGTTCCGTACCAGGCGCACTACACGATCGCCGGGTCGGGTGTGCTGCCCGAAGCCCTGATTGCCGGCAAGCCGATCATCCTCCCGGCGGCGATGCCACAAGGTCACGACATCGGGCCGGACCAGAAGTACTGCCTCTCGGACGCGGGGGAACTGCCCGATGCGCTGCGCCGTGTCGCCGACGACTTCCCGCGCTACGCCGCGGCGGCGCGGGCCGCGGCGCCGTTCTGGCGGGAGCGCCATTCTCCAGAGCGCCTGCTCCGTGCGATGCTGGCGCCATGACCGCTGACGCCTTCCGCGCGCTCGCCCTCGACCTGCCCGGCGCCGACGAGCAGTCGCACATGGGCCACCCGGACTTCCGCGCCAACGGCCGGATCTTCGCTTCTCTCCATGGCGATGACGAATGGGGAATGGTGAAGGTGCAGCCCGCTGAACAGCAGGCGTTGATGGCCGATCATCCCACGGTGTTCGTTCCCGCCGCCGGCGCGTGGGGCCGCCAGGGCTGCACCAACGTGCGCCTGGCGAAGGCGACGGCCGTCACCGTGCGCGGCGCCCTGACGCTGGCCTGGGAGCTCGCGAGCAGTCAGAAGCCCCCGCGTCCGAAGGGCGTCCGAAAGCCCGGATCCAGGCGATAGGCTACGGCGAGAGCGGCGAGCGGCCGCTCGCCTCCGCGATCTCTCGCGTGACGTCGAGCACCCCATCAACGAGCACGTGCGCGCCGGACCCCACACCCAGCGTCCAGTACCGCCGGAACCAGGTTCGTGCATGGGCGTCGGTCGTGGCCGTCCGCATGGTCCCCGTCAGCAATGTCCGTCGCGCGGCCAGCGCCCGAACCGCGAGTGAGTAGATCGTCTTGGCGTAACCCGGCTGGTCGAAATCGCGGAAGGCGTCCGGCGTCGGCATCGGCGCGTACTCGATGATGGGCCGCCAGAAGCGTCCGACCAGGCCGAGGGCAATCTCGTCCTGCTCGCGCTCGCCCAGCAGGACCCAACCGCCCTGCTCCGCGGGAAGGGTCGCCGTGTCGCGCAGCCGAAGCGTGGAAGGCCCGTGCGGGGGAGCCTCGCCGTGCAGCAGGTGACTGACGATGTCCGGCAGGATGCGCAGCGCGCCGAGCAGTCCGACCATCGGCCGCCGACGCCCGACCTCGATCAGGTCCACGTTCACCAGCGCGTGCCAGGTGGTGGCGAGGTCGGCCTCGACCACCATCGCGACCGAGTCCGAGACGTCGTAGACGGGGAGGAAGTCATCGACGATCATTCCGCGATTATCGCATCGGCTACCAGCAGATGCCGTGGTAGTCCGCGGGCACCTTCGCCAGATCGGCGGGCACCCGGACGAGGTCGAGAATCGTCTGCTCCGGCCGCGTGCGGGTCAGCGCCTCGACGAACTCCGGTCCGTTGTTGCCCACCACCAGCAGCTCCGAATGCGCCAGCAACTCGTCCACGTCGTCGCACAGCAGCGCGGCGAGGTGCGGGATCTGCTGTTCGATATAGGCCTTGTTGGCGCCCGTGAGGCGCGAGATCAGCACGTTGCGATCGTAGATGCGGAGGTCGTAGCCCTTGCCGAGCAGCGTCTCGGCCAGGATGACGATGCGGGCTCTCGCGGAGGTCGTCGGTGCCGGCCTTGAAGCTGAGGCCCAGCAGACCGATGCGGCTGACGCCCAGGTCGGCAATCTGCTCCAGCGCCTGCTGGATGTGCTGCTTGTTGCTCGGGCATCACCGAGCGGATGAGCGGCAGGTCCAGATCCAGTTCCCTGGCCCGGTAGTCAAGGGCGCGCACGTCCTTCGGCAGGCACGAGCCGCCGAAGGCGAAGCCGGGCTTCAGGTAGTAGGGCGACAGATTCAACTGCGTGTCCTGGCAGAAGATGTCCATCACCTCGTGGCTGTCGACGCCGAGCTTCTTGCAGACGTTGCCGATCTCGTTGGCGAAGCACACCTTCAGCGGCGTGCCACGTGTTGCTGGCGTATTTGATCATCTCGGCGACGCGGATGCTGGTGCTCACCACGGGGGCATCCAGGTTCTGATACAGCGCCATGGCGCTGCTGGCATCGGCCGCGTGATTGTGTCCGACCAGGGTGTAGGGCGGATGACGCAGGTCCTTCAGCGCCGAGCCTTCGCGCAGGAACTCGGGGTTCACCGCGACGCCGAAGTCGATGCCGTACTTCCGCCCCGAGGTCCGCTCGAGGGTGGGAATCACCGTGTCGTGCGTCGTGCCGGGCAGCATCGTGCTGCGCACGACCACCACGTGGTAGCCATCGCGGTCGCGCAGCGCCTCGCCAATCTGCTCGCAGACGCGGGTGAGATACGAGAGGTCGAGGCTGCCGTTCTTGCGGCTCGGCGTGCTCACCGAAATCAGCGACACCTCACTCGCCGCCACCGCCGCCCGAGCGTCGGTGGTGGCGCGCAGCCGGCCTTCCGCCACCGTCCGTCCGATCAGTTCGTCGAGGCCCGGTTCCACGATCGGACTCTTGCCGGCGTTCAGCAGCGCCACCTTGTCGGCGTTGACGTCGACGCCGATCACCGAGTGCCCATCCGCGGCAAACGAGGCGCCCGAGACACTGCCGACGTAGCCGAGACCGAAGACTGAAATATTCATGATGCGTTGACGGTGCTGCCGGCCGTGCGCCTGATCGCTGGTGCGGCATGTCCAAGGGGAAAGGTCGTGTCGGTGAGGGCCTGCTCGAAGGCGCCGGCGACGGCGGCCCAGTCGTAGCGGTCGGTGACCAGTTGCCGGGCCTGTCGCTCGATGGCGCGCCGGCGATCGGGATCGCGCAGAAGCGCGACCACCGACGCGGCGAACGCTTCGGGACCGTCGGCGAGCAGCAGATGGCGGCCGGGCTCGCAGGGAAGTCCCTCCGCGCCCACCGTGGTCGAGACCACGGCCTTGCCGGCGGCCATGGCCTCGAAGATCTTCAGCCTGGTGCCGCCGCCGATGCGCAGCGGCACAATCACCACCGACGCCGCTCCCATCGCCGGGCGGACGTCGTCCACGCGGCCGGTGACCTCGACCGCGCCGGGCCGGGCGAGTCGCTTCACGGCCGCCGTCGGCGCGCGTCCGACGATGCTGAGGGTCACGCCGGGGACCTGCGCCTGGATGAGGGGCAGAATCTCGTCGCAGAAGTAGACCATCGCGTCTTCGTTGGGCAGCCAGTCCATCGAGCCGACGAAGACGAGGTGCGCGGTCGTGCCGGCATCGGTCGAGGTCGGGGCGAAGAACGCGGTGTCCACACCGGTGGGGATCACCGACACCGGCGCGTTGAGTCCCTGCGGGTAGAGGCGGTGAAAGGTGTCGCGATCAGCATCCGACACGGCCAGCACGCGTTCGAACTGGCTCAACGTGCGCCCCTCGAACGCCAGCATGCGGTTGAACTGCTGGCGGAACAGCAGCTTCCGGACTGGAGAGTCCGTCGTGTCCGCGTGACGTCGCCAGATCTCCGACTCCACGTTGTGCGTGAACAGCGCGGCGGGGCAGGGGCGCGCGGTTCTGAGGTTCACGGCCGGGACGAGGAAGTCGCAGACGATGCGGTCGAAAATTCCGGTGTCGAGCAGGGCGTCCACCTCGCGGCGATAGGCCGCGGATCGATACTGCGAAACCGCGTACGGCACCGGGTCGAACAGGTGCCGGGCGACGCGCCCGTAGAAGCGCAGCGAGCCCTTCGGCGACTCGTGGCGCGGCACCGTGACCAGACGCGAGCACACCTCCCTCATGCCTGCCGCGTGGGCCTCGAGCTCCTCCGGCTGCGCGAAGCTCATGTAGGTCACGTCGTGGCGCGCCGCCAGGTGGCGCATGAGATGCCAGGTGCGGAGCTTGCCGCCCTTGTCGAGGGGCAGCAGCAGGTTGGCGTTCAGCCAGAGCACGCGCATCGGCTTCATGCCTGCCGCTCCACGCCCGCGGTCTGGGCTCCAAGCCGCGCCGACACCGGGGTCGGCCGGGGCTGCGGCAGTGTCTGCGTGCCGCCGCCGTCGATGAAGGTGCGGTACCAGAGTTCCAGGTTCAGCAGGCTCCAGACCGCATCGGCGGCGCCGTGCACCCCGTCCCTGGCGTCGTCGAGCAGGGTCTCGACGGCGACCGGCGAGACGAGGTCGCGTTCGACCGACTTGCGATCGAGCAGGACCTCGCGCGCCACCTCGCCCCAGCCGCCCCGCATCCAGCGCGCGAACGGCACCGGGAATCCCATCTTCGAGCGATCGAGGATGCTGGCCGGCACCACGTCTCGCACCGCCTCGCGGAGGATGCGCTTGGTCGTGAAGCCGGAGAGCTTGCGGTCGGGGGGCAGCGTGGCCGCGAACTCCACCAGATGGTGATCGAGGAACGGCACGCGGCTCTCGATCGAGGCCGACATGCTCATCTGGTCCTGCTTCATCAGCAGCTCGACGAGATAGGTCTTCATGTCGGTGTAGAGCAGGCGATCGAGCGCGGAGCCGGTTCGGTGCTCGGCATTGAAGCGCGCGAGCAGCGGCCCGTAGGTGTCCTGACGGGTGGCCAGGCCAACCAACCGCGGCGACAGCAGGCGCTGCTGACGCGCGAGATTGACCGCCGCGAAGTTGTCGAAGAATGTGAGGTCGGCCGAGTGCTCCACCGCAAGGAAGGAGCGGCGCGCATAGCGGCCGGCCCGGCCCGGCAGCCGCGAGGCGGCCGACGCGATCCGCGAGCGGATGGCGGCGGGCAGCATGCCGTCGTAGGCCGCGCCCAACTGCCAGTTGAGCAGCGCTCGCGGATAGCGGCCGTAGCCGGCGAGGAGTTCATCGCTGCCTTCGCCGGTCAGCACCACCTTGACGTGGCGGGCGGCGAGCGTCGAGACGAAGTACAGCGGCACGCTCGACGGGTGGGCAATCGGCTCGTCCTCGTGCCAGATCAGCCGCGGCAGCGCGCCGAAGAAGTCGCGGTCGTCGATCACCACCTCGTGCGAGCGGGCGCCCAGTGCCGTCGCCACCGTCCGCGCGTACTCCAGCTCGTTGCAGGAGCGGTCGGCGAAGGCGACCGAGAAGGTCTCCAGCGGGCGACCCATCATCGGCGCCATCAGCGCGGCGATGGCGCTGCTGTCCAGCCCGCCGGACAGGAACACGCCCAGCGGCACGTCGCTCATCAGCCGCAGGCGCACCGACTCCTCCAGCAGTTCGCGGAAGCGGAGGACGTCCTCCTGGCGACTGCGCGTCGGCGCGGCATGCGGATCGCGGACCGGGATGTCCCAGTAGCGGCGAATCGTGGCGCTTCCCCCGGCAAACGACAGCCAGTGGCCGGGCATCAGCTTGGAGATGCCGACGAACATCGTTTGCTCGCCCGCCAGGGAACGCATGCTGAGCAGCTCCGGCAGCGCCGCCTCGTTGGGGCGCGCCTCGACCAGGCCGCTGGCGAGCAGGCTCTTGATCTCGGATCCAAACAGCAGCTGCGTGCCGGCCATCGCCCAGTAGAGCGGCTTGACGCCGAGTCGGTCGCGCACCAGCAGCAGGCGGCGCCTCGGCGCGTCCCAGATGGCGAACGCGAACATGCCGCGCAGGTGGGTGACGCAGTCCTCGCCCCATTGCTCGTAGGCGTGTACCATTGTCTCGGTGTCGGACTTCGTGCGGTAGACGTGCCCCGCCTGCTCCAGTTCCCTGCGGAGGTCGGCGTGATTGTAGATCTCGCCGTTGAAGCACACCCAGATGGTGTCGTCCTCGTTGGCCATCGGCTGCGAACCGCCGGCGAGGTCGACGATGCTCAGGCGGCGATGTCCGAGAACGGCATGGTCGTCCGCGAAGATGCCGGCTTCGTCCGGGCCGCGGTGCTCGAGCACGTCGCGCATCCGCAACACGCGCTGGCGATCGTCCGGCCGCAGCGCATCCGAGGCGACGATTCCGGTGATGCCACACATGGGCTAGGCGGCCTCCAAAGCCGCGGAACCCTGGTGCCGTTCGATTTCCTTCAGGTACAGCTCCTCGGTGCTGGCGACCATCCTCGAGAACCCGTACTCGCTCTGCGCAAGCCGCCGGGCGCTCTCGCCCAGCGCGGCTGCCAGCTCGGGGTGATCCATGAGGTGGAGCACGGCCGAGGCCAGGGCTTCGGGGTCCCGCGCCGGGACCAGCGAGCCGGTGACCCCGGACGTGATCAGTTCGGGGATGCCGCCGACTCGCGTGGCGACGACGGGCAGCGCCGCCGACATCGCTTCCATCACCGCGTTGGGCAGGCCTTCCGAGTGCGATGGCAGCACGAAGATGTCCGAGTCGGCGAGCAGGCGCGCCACGTCGGCGCACTCCCCCAGGAAGTGGACGCTGCCACTGACGCCGCGGGCCGCGGCCCGCGCCGCCACCGCTTCCGCACGGTTGCCCGAGCCGGCGATGTGGAACTCCGCATCCGGATAGCGGGCCAGGATGAGCGGGGCGGCATCCATCAGCACGTCGTGGCCTTTTTCGGGGCGCAGGTTGGCCACCGTCACCAGGCGCCGCAGCGGTCGTCGGGGCCGAGGCGCGGCAAAGGCCGTCGTGTCCACGCCGTTGCGAATCAGCCGGACGCGCGTGTCTGGCACGCCCTCGCCGCGCAGGTGTTCGGCGCAGGCGGTGGAGTTGGCCACGATCGCATGGGCGGTGCGAAACGCGACGCGCTGCCCGGCCCGCTGCAATCTCGTCTTGTCGCCGCTGTTCACGTCGCGGCGGCTGCCGATGCGAGTCGGGACGCCGGCATACGCCGCGGCGGTGAGACCGAACAGATTGGCGTACAGGTCGCACGTGTGGACGAGCTTGACCTCGGCCTGACGGCACCACTGGGCGAAGCGGAACCATTGCCGCATGGAGGCGGGATTCCGGAACCCGTGGACCGGGAAGACCTCGACATCGATGGAGTCGGGCAAGGCGCCACGCAGGGCGCCCCGCTGGTGAAAGCAGGCCACGTGAACCTCGAACCTGCTGCCGTCGAGCCGGCGAGCCAACTCGACGGTCTGCCGTTCGGTGCCGCCGACGTCGAAACTGGTGAGCATGATCACAACGGGATACGGGCGCGTCGATGCCACGCCGCCAAGAAAGCAAGGCGGGTGCCACGCTCGAGTCCGCCTCAAACCCATCCGTGGGGCAGGATCGGCCGTCGCGGTTCCGCTTTATGGCACCGCGGCGACCTCTGTGCGGAACATCGGCGCTCGCGCCGGGCTGGTCTGCCTTGTGGCGTCGTGATCGAGATAGCGCTGGTGCCACAGTTCGAACACCAGCAGCTGCCACAGACGCAGCGTATGTTCTCGCGTGCCGCTGATGTGTTCGGTGATCAGACGGTCGATGTAGGCGGTGTCGAAGTAGCCACGCTGCCTGGCGCGGGTGGACTGCAGGGTGTCGACGAACGCCTCGCGCAGCCGCCCGCGCAGCCAGGCGCCAATTGGCACCGCGAACCCCTTTTTCTTTCGCGTGAGCGCCTCCGCCGGCAGTACGGTCGATGCCGCGCGCTTGAACACGTGCTTGCGCTCGCCATGCCGGATCTTCATGTGCGACGGCAGCGAGGAGGCGAACTGCACGACCGAGTGATCGAGCAGGGGCACGCGGGCCTCGAGCGAGTGCGCCATGCTCATGCGATCCACCTTGGTCAGGACGTCCTCGGGCAGGTAGGTCTCGAAATCGACGCGCATCATCTGACTGCGCCAGTCCAGGCCCGAAAACGCGTCGAACCGGTCGGCCAGCTGCGCGGCGGCCGACGACGTGTCCACCGAGTGCCGCAGCGCCGGCGAGAACAGGGCGGTCTTCTCGTCCGGCTGGAAATAGGCCACCGAGTCCGCGAAGCGGCCGCGCCGGTCCTGGGACACGTGCCGGAGGAAGTTCCGCCCGCGCCGCCCATGCGGAATCAGCCGCCACGCCGCGCCCGCGAGATGACGGCCGAGCGCGCCGGTCCAGCGGTCGAACGCCGCGACGCGAGGGTGCGGGAGGTAGCGATCGTAGCCGCCGAACAGCTCGTCGCCGCCGTCGCCCGACAGGGCCACCTTGACGTGCGAGGCGCGCGAGCTGGCTGACGTACCAGGTCGGGAATGGCGGAGGGGTCGGCGAACGGCTCGTCGAAGTGATCGATCAGCTGATCGAGGATCGACGAGGGCATCGGGCCGGACCACGAACTCGTGGTGGTCGGTCTCGAAGTGCCGCGCCGTGCGCCGCGCGGCCTCCAGTTCGTCGAACTCCGGCTCGTCGAAGCCGATCGAGAAGGTCTTGACCGGCCGCGTGGAGGCCTCGGCCATCAGCCCGACGACGACGCCCGAATCGATGCCGCCGGAGAGGAACGCGCCGATCGGCACGTCGCTGACCATGTGCGACGACACCGCGTCGGCCAGCACCGAGCGCAGCATCTGGACCGCGTCCTCGTCGGAGCCCTTGAAGGTCTCGTCGGTGGGCTGCGTCCAGTAGCGGCCGGACCTCGAAGCGATCGCGCGACCACGACAGCAGGTGCCCCGGCGGCAGCTTCTGGATGCCCTTGAAGATCGACCCCGTCGCGCGGCGTGTAGAGAAACGACAGGTAGTGGTCGAGGGCCTCCGGCGCCAGTTCCGGCGTGACCTCACCGGCTTGCCAGGATCGACTTGATCTCGGAGCCGAAGACGAAGCGGCGCGCCGACTGCGCATAGAACAGCGGCTTGATGCCGACGCGGTCGCGGACCAGCAGCAGCCGCCGCGCGCGCGGTCCCAGACCGCGATCGCGAACATGCCGCGCAGGTGGGCGAAGGCGCGATCGCCCCACTCCTCGTAGACGTGCACGATGATCTCGGTGTCGGTGGCGGTGCGGAAGCGGTGCCCCAGCCGCTCGAGCGCGGCGCGCAGCTCGCGGTAGTTGTAGATCTCGCCGTTGAAGACGACCCAGATGGTGCCGTCCTCGTTGGTGATCGGCTGATGGCCGCTCGCGACGTCGATGATGCTCAGGCGACGCATGCCGAGCGCCACGCCGTCCTGGACGTAGAAGCCTTCGTCGTCCGGACCGCGGTGCCGAATCACGTCGCACATGCCCTGCAGCAGCGCCGCCCGCTGTCCGGCTGAGGGGCCGGCCCCACCGTCCCGTTCGACGAATCCCGCAATGCCACACATTGAACGTCAACCTTTCACCATCAGCCGGTCCGCACGATCGCTGGCCGGGCCGCCGGTCGCGCCGTGAACCCTGAGGCCCAGCGCCTCCACCGGGTGCGAGCTCGTCACCAGCGGCCCGTCGGGGCCACAGGCGACGTGCAGGTCCGGTATCCCGTGCAGCGCCGAGACGCCGAGCCTCCCGGCCACGTCCACCTCGGTGCCATCCACGACCCACAGGGCGTCGGTCCCTGGCCCCTCGCTCTGCCGCCACGCCATGAAGCGCGCATCGGTTGCCACCGCCTGCGCCCGTCGCCGCCGCCGCACCGCGCCGGGGCGAGCCGCCATGACCGTTTCTGCAGTACCCGTGCCCGTCCACATGAAGCCCGTGCCCAGCGCGTCGTGGTCGTCTGCATCGCCGAGGCGGAGCGCGTCGAACACCGGCGCCTCGACCGATTCGACGATCAGCGTGACGATGGGATGGCCGTTCGGTGCGAGGCTGGAGAGCCGCAGGGTGGTGGTTGGGAGGCGCTGACCATAGACCGGCGCGCACCAGCCCAGGGCATCGCCGTCCTCGGACCCGCGGACGATCTCGATGGCGGCGTGGAGGGCCAGCACCCAGACCCGCGCGCCAGACGGGTGGTCGGCCCTCACCGCACCCGAGGCGGCGTGGAGCGTGGTCCACTGTGGATCCAGGTGCCAGTGGGCCGCGGCGTGCGCCCGCGTGTCGCCGTGCAGCCAGTCGACCACGATCCAGCATCCCGGTCGCGACAGCACCTGGCGGGTGTGAATCACCGGCGCGTAGCCGTCGTGCGCGGCCTCGACGAAATCGAACGCCTGGTTCGAGCGCCAGGCGTCGAGGGTGGCGCGCGCCGCCGACGACCATTGGAAGGGGCCGGCGGGTTGCGACTGCGAGCGGTGGTCCACGGTCACCGTGTTGTGGTACGGCGTGCACCGGAAGCGATCGCGCGCCTCGGGATCCACGGTGTAGCAGTAGGTGCCGGGATCGATCAGCAGCGGCGTGCCGGCCACGCTCAGCGTGAGTGACAGCGCGTCGGCGTGCGCATGTCCGCCGTTCTTGAAACCGAGCGGGCCGACGTCCATCACCAGGTGATCGCCCCGCCGGTTGCGCGACACCGCGTAACCGCTGGCCGTCAGCGCCATCGACACGGCCGGCGTGCCGGCCATCGGCGGCTGGACCCGGCCGGTCATCCACGCGACCGACTCGTGCGCGCGCCCGTCGCCCAGCTCCGGCCGATCGAGCAGCACCGCCGCCAGCGACAGCGAATCGCCGACGTTCGCCATGTCTGTCCCGCACATCGGAAACAGCATCCCGCCATCGTCATCGCCGATGCGCGGGAGCAGGGCGCGGTCGTCGGCCATCGCCTTGGCGAAGCGGGCCAGGCGCAGGACGCCATCGGCGAAGCGGGCGGCGGCGTGGCTGTCGTGAGTGAGGCGCGCGATCGAGAGTGCGAGGAGGTAGAAGTCGAGCGTGTAGCGGTGGTAGTGCAGCGACAGCTCGACGTGGCCACCGTCGGCGTGTATCTGATGGTCCATCTCGTCGAGCAGCACCTGCCGCCCGAGCTGCGCCCATGCCGACGCGCGGCGCAGTTCCGGGAGGCTGCGCCCGGCGACATAGAGGCCAAGCGCTTCGCCCAGCAGGTGCGTGTTCGGGCTGAAGAACGTGGACAGGTTGTGCTCGACCAGGGACAGCTGGCGATCGCAGCCCGAGCAGCAGGTCGACGGTCCACGGCGGCTCCGTTGCCGGTGTGCCCGGCTGCTGTGGCTGGGCGAACAGGTGCAACGCCCAGACCCACGACAGGCCACGGATCGCCAGTTCCAGCATGCTCGCCCAGTTGATCCCGCTCTCCGGAGGGTTCTGCGACATCCAGCCGTGCAGCTGGTGGACGAACCCGTCTCGGTAGCGCGCCTCCCCGGTCAGGCACCACGCGCGGCCGAGCATCAGCCATTGCTGATGCCGATTGAGCTCCCAGATCACCTTGTGGTCGCCGCACTCCGGCGACAGATACGGCACTTCGCTCCAGTGGCCCTCGCAGGCGGTGCGCTGGTTGACGGGATCGTGACTGCCAGTTGACGCCGGCGGCGCCGTCGTCGCGCGCCGCGACCAGGAGGTTGCGGTACCCGAGGAGGTCGGCACGCCCGGAGAGAAGGGTGTCACCCCGCCGTCCGGCCTCGGATGCGGCATCCGGGAACTGGGCGCGGATCGCGTGCGCCAGCCCCGCGCGCGCCGCCGGCGCCAGCACGAACCGCGGTTCCCGCCGGGCGAACAGATCCGACAATCCGGCGTGGGCCGCGCGCCACTCGGACCGGCGCAGACAGGTCGCGATGGCGGGCATCCCCGGCTGGCCCGTGTCGAGCGCGTCGGCCAACTGGCCGCGATCCCAGTGCTGGGGGCGCAGCTTCCAGGCCAGACGGTCGATCCCTCGGCGCGTGCCCATGGCGGCGCGCGCCGCCACCTCCGAGGGCGGCATCCCCCGCAGGCGCGCGAAGGCGCGGGTGACATTCATGCCGTCTCCAGTGGTATCGCCGCCGCCACTGGCGCGTGGGCCAGGCGGCGATAGGCCGAGAGCCAGCGCTCGCGGACGGGCGGCCACGCTGAACGCCTCGGTGGAGTCGAAGGCGGCACGCGTGAGGCGTGCGGCCAGCCCCGGCTCGTCGAGCAGTCGCAGGGCGGCGGCCGCCACCTGCCGATCGTCGCCCAACGGCGCGAGCAGGCCGTGGACCTCGTGGGTGAGGATGGCGGGCACGCCGCCCGCCGTCCGTGGACACCACGGGCAGCCCGCTCGCAGAAGGCCTCGAGCACCGACAGCGGCATGTTGTCGATGTCCGGCGACTGGAGATAGACGTCGGCCTCGGCGTAGTAGCGAGGCATCTCGGACGGCGGGACGCGGCCGGCAAAGATGACGCCGCGCAGGCCGACGCTCCTCGGCGAGCGCGACGAAGCGCGCCGTCCCGCGAGCCGGCGCCGACGACGGTCAGCGTCGCGTCGGGATGCGCGGCCTGGATGTGCCCGAACGCCCGCAGCGTGCAGGCGACGTTGTAGAGCGGCTCGAGATTGCGGGTCGACAGGAAGCGCGGCCGCGGCCGCTCGCGCAGGCGAAACGCAGAACCGCTCGCGGTCGATCACGTTGGGGATGACATCCGCCTGCAGGCCGAACCCAGCGAAGACGTCGGCCAGGAAGCGCGACGGCACCACGAGGCGCGACGCCCTGGCCAGCGCCTGCGCGGGCGACGCGCGATCGGCGCAGGTGATCGGGGGCCTCGCCGCTGTGATAGTTCAGCAGCACCGGCTTGCCGAGCCAGCCGGCGACCAGCATGGCCGGCAGCGGCGACAGCAGGAACGAGCTGTACGACGCGGAGAAGACGTGGACCACGTCGGCGCGCCGCAGCTCGCGCCACAGCAGCGGCCAGTAGGCGGCCTGTGTGACCAGCGTGCGGGCGTACTTGACCCGCGCCAGCGCGCGCAGCGCTCCCGGCGGCGCCGGGTTGATCGGCACCAGCCAGGCATGCACGTCCGGATCGGCCTGCCAGCTGGCGAGCAACTGTCCCGCCTGCACGGACTGCCCGCCCAGGATCGACAGGGTGGGCGCGACGATGGCCACGTTCAGCCGCCGCGTCATTGTTCCTCCCGCCGCCGCGGCGCAGCCTGAATTCCGGTGAACTCACCGGCGGCCGAGCGGCGCACGAAGTCGCCGCGGGCGACCGTGATGCCGTGAGCCGCGACGATCAGCGCCAGCAGGTAGTAGAACGTCCAGTAATAGCCGATGGACGCGAACTGCGCGCACGTGAACCAGCCGGCGAAGCCGGCGATGCAGGCGGCGACGTGGGTGCGCATCCATTCGCCCTCGAGCGGCGTGAAGGCGAGGGCCGCCACGCGAGAGGACGGTGTCTGACGTCGCGGTGGCCGTTCGCTCGGCAGGCGGCGCCTGGTCCGGGTCAGCGACCAGATCGGCCGCATCATGAGAAAGACGAACACGGCGCCGCCGAAGATGCCCAACTCGGCCAGCACCTGGAGGACGACGTTGTGCGTCTCCTGCCACATCACCTTGCGATCGGGCGGGTTGTAGTTCTGGAACTGGTTGACCCCGACGCCCGTGAACGGCCGGTCGAGGAACGTGCGCCAGCCCATCGCGCATCAGATCCTTGCGGGCCTGACGCGACCCGGTGGCGTCCTCGTCCTGGTTGACGATGCTCGACAGCCGCGTCCACGATCGACGACGGCACGAAGCGGCACCGCGACCAGGGAGCCGACGATCAGCGCCGCCACCAGTCGCGCGCGGAACCGGCCCGCCTGCAGCAACATCACCAACCCGGTCACGGCCAGGCCCAGCATCCCCGCCCGCGACTTCGTGAACACGATCGCGGCCAGCATGAGGATGGCGATGCCCGTCGCCAGCAGGCGCTTCGGCGTCCGATCGCGCCCCAGCGCCGTGAACACGGCGAAGGGCAGGAACGTCACCATGTTCATGGCGAAGTCGTTGGGGTTGCCCATCAGGCCGGCGGTGGCTCCGGCCAGGCGGCCATTCTCGACGCAGGTTCATGCCGCGGACGTAGTCGATGCAGCCGCGAAACGCGACATAGCCCATCGCCAGCACGATCAGCCAGGTGATGCGACGCAGCAGCTCCGGGCTCCTGATGCTGTGCGTCAGCAGGATGAAGATGAGGGCCACCTTCAGATACACGTCCATCATCGCGTTGATGGCGCCGCCCGGCCAGATCGAGAACGGGGCGGTGGCGACCATCACCACCGCCAGGCCGACGACCCCCGCCAGTTCCGGCGAGAACCGCAGGATCGGTTGTCCCGCGGAGACGCGGCTGACGCCGAGCGCGATCAGGGCGACGACCGCGGTGATCTCCGACAGATGCAGCGGCGCCAGGATCGGGAAGGCGTCCTGCGGCCGGAAGAACAGCAGCACCGTGAAGAGGCACGCGCCCCAGTAGGCGATGTCCGGGCGGACGATCGGCAAGGCGAAGGGGGCGGGCGCGCTCGCGCCACCATGGCCGGCCACTCGCCGGGCCGACGCCGGCACGTCCGGCTGGCCCGGCTCGCGGCGAGGCCGGCGGACCGTGGTCGCGGCGCCGTGATTGAACGTGAGACCTTCGATCACGGCCTCATCGCCAGAGCGCGCGGTGACGGCCCAGCGAGAGCAAGCCGGCGACGGCCGCATAGTTCATCAGGACGAAGGCGAAGGCAACACGGGCGGCGCGATTGATGACGGTGCTGTTCATGGCCTGCCTTTCAGGAACGCCGTGCGTTCAGCGACTGCTCCCGACGGCGCCGCGGGCACGCGTGCCGGCGGCGCGGGTTGACGACGGTCGTTGCGGTCGAGATAGGCGCCATACGCCGCCAGCGCGTAGAACGCGAACTGCGCGGTGAAGGCGAGTGCGTAGAACGTGGATGCGGTGCCCAGCACGGCGCTGCTGAACAGGAGGGCCAGCAGGGCGTAGGGCACCAGCAGCCGGCCGACCTTGTGCGAGAGGTACTGCAGCCACACCGGGTTCTTGCGGGGATCGAGCAGGCGTGGTTCGAGCCACAGAATCTGGAAGTTGCCCGCCAGCGTCCGGATCTTCCGCCGCAGTTCGTGGGGCGAGGACACCGTGGTGTCGAACGCGCGCGCGCCGGCCTCGAATACGACGCGCGTCGACGCCATCACCGCGCGCATCGGCGCCAGCACGTCATCGAGGATGGTGTGCTCCGGCAGCGGCTGCCACAGACTGTCGGCGCAGCGCGTAGATGGCGCCGGTCGCGCCCATCATCGAGCCGATGAGGCTCTCCTGGCGCCGCAGCCACTTCTCGTACTTCCAGTAGCCGCCGACGCCCTCGCCAATCCCCGAGCCGTTGCTCTCGCCACTCGGCGTCGAGGATCAGCTCGCCGCTGACGCCGCCAACGGTCGGGTCGGCCAGCGGCGCGACCAGCGCCCGGAGCGCGTCAGCGGCGAAGCGCTGCCGGACGTCGGCGAAGACGAGGATGTCGTGCCGTGCCCGAGCCACGCCTTCGTTGAGCGCACGCGCCTTGCCACCGCCAGTGATGAGCACGCTCTCGACGGCGGGCGCGTAGCTGGTGAGGATCTCGGCTGTCGCGTCGGTCGACCCGTCCGAGACGACGACGATCTGCAGACGTCCCAGCGGGTAGTCGAGCTCCAGCAGGTTGTCGAGCCGCGCACTCAGCCGTTCGGCTTCGTTGCGGGCGGCGACGATGATCGAGAGGGGGGGCGTGTGCGGCTCGGCGCACACGGGCCGCGGCGCGACCCGCGCCCACAATCCCAGCAGGGCCGGGTAGAGCAGGTAGACATAGACCACGACGAAGGCCGATGCCCAGAACAGCAGGATCATCGGCTCAGCTCCTGACGCCGCTGGCGGCCGACCCACCCGCCTGGAGCGCGGTGTCGGCCTCTGGTGAGTCGGCGGACGGGCTGGCGGCGTCGCTCCACCTGCGCTCCGCCGCGCTGGCTGGCGCCCACGGCCGTTTACCCGGCGTGCGCGAACCCAGTATCCCTGCCGATTCGAGCTCGGCGATGACGGTCGCCACCAGCGCCGGCGTGATGCGGTGGCGATCCTCTCCGTAGCCGGCCATCAGCGTGGCGTCGCAGATGACGTTGATCATCCGGGGAATGCCCCCACTGCGTTCGTGGATGGTCGCCGAGAGATCCGGCGAGAACTGCATCGGTCGATCGATGGCGGCGCAGCGCAGGCGGTGATTGATGTAGTCGTGGGTATCGCGGGCGTCGAGCGGGTTCAGGTGATACCGCACCGTGATCCGCTGGTTCAACTGCTCGAGGTCGACGCTGTTCAGTCGATCGCGCAGATCGGGCTGCCCGACCAGGATGATCTGCATCAGCTTCGACTTCTCGGTCTCGAGGTTCGAGAGCATGCGCAGCTCCTCGAGCGAGCCGTGCGGCAGGTTCTGGGCCTCGTCGATCACCACCAGCACGCGCCGGTCCTGCAGCCGCTCTTCCACCAGGAAGCGCGCCAGGTCCCGGATCATCGCCGGCTTGGAAACCGGGACATCGTCGGCGCCGAAGTCGATCAGGATGGCTTCGAGCAGTTCCGCGGGGTTGAGCAGCGTGTTGACCAGGCGCGCGACGGTGGTGCGTCCGTCGAGCGACCGGAGGAGAGTCTGCAGCACCGTGGTCTTGCCCGCGCCCACTTCACCGGTGACGACGGTGAAGCCGGCGTCCGATTCCAGCCCGAGGCGCAGATGCGCCAGGGCGTCCTGATGCACGCGGCTGAGGTACAGGTAGTCCGGATCTGGCGTCAACACGAACGGGCGCTGGCGCAAGCGATAGAACTGTTCGTACATCAGTGCGACCCCATGCGGAACAGGATGGTTTTCACGGTGTCGACGACGATCGTCAGGTCGAAGACGGCGGAGAGGTGCTTGACGTAATACAAGTCGTAGCGGAGCTTCTCGAGGGCCGACTCGATCGAGTCCGCGTAGCGGTAACGGACCTGCGCCCAGCCGGTGATGCCCGGCTTGACGGCGTGGCGCAGTTGATAGAAGGGGTTCTCCCTGGCGAGTGAATCGACGAATACCGGGCGTTCGGGACGCGGGCCGACGAAGCTCATGTCGCCGGTCAGCACGTTCCAGAGCTGTGGCAGTTCGTCGAGCCGGGTCAAGCGGATGAAGCGGCCGACCGCCGTGACGCGCGTATCACCCACGCTGGCCCACACCGGGCCATCGGTCTCGGCGTCCAGCCGCATCGACCGGAACTTGAGGAGCGTGAACACGCGCCCGTTCTGCCCGACGCGCTCCTGGCGATAGAACACCGGCCGTCCCGAGGCGGCGCACACCGCCAGCGACGTGAGCACGAACAGCGGCGCGGCCAGGATGATGCCGACGCTGGAGAAGGTGAGATCCCACGCGCGCTTCACCACGCGGCGCCGGCGCGACACGTTGAATCGCTCCGCGAACACCATCTGGCTCAGCTTCAGGTCTTCGAGCAGCAGCTGGCCGGTCAGCCGTTCGTAGGCCGCCGAGGCGTCCTCGACCGCGACCCCGGACAGCTTGGCGTTCACCAGCTGCCGCACCGGCAGGCGCAGCCGCCCGTCGGGAAGGCCGACGACGATGCGATCGATGTGCTCGCGCTCGACGATCGGAAGGATGTCGCGCACGCCGCCGAGGAAGGGGATCTGATCCGGATCGTTGTCGGTGCCCGCCGCTTCGCCGACATACCCGGCCACATGGTGCGACCAGGCGTGACGCGCGGCCAGTTCGTGGGCGACGGCGCGGGGGGCCGTGCCCGTCCCCACGATGAGCACGTTCTCGACCAGCGGGGAGGCCAGCATCAGGCGGGTGAAGAGCACGCGCCACACGAACACGGCGAAGGTGAGCACACCCAGCGCGAGCAGGAACTCGCGGCTCTGGAGCGCCACTCCGGGGATGAGCAGGTAGAGCAGCCCGAGCCCGATCGAGGCCGCGCCTGCGGCGCGGAACAGCCGCGCCAACTGATCGCGCAGTGAGGGCGCCAGCCGCAGGTCGTAGCAGTCGTGATAGTAGAGCGAGAGCTGGCACATCCCGCCCGCGAGCAGCACCTTGCCCATCAACGCGAGGGACCCGTCGTGCGGCTCGCGCACGAGGAAGACCAGGACCAGTGACCCGGAGATCAGCAGCACTTCACACGCAAACGCCAGGACTTCGTGCGGCGACACGTAACGCTCGAATACCTGCATGGTGTCACCCGTTCGAGAGGGCGTCCGGGGAACGGCTGTCGTTGAGGACGAGCCCCATCAACCTGGCCGCCGGAATCGTCTGGAGCGCGCGCTCGATCGCCGGGCGCGGCGTATGGCCGGCCCGCACCACCATGAGCAGGCTGTCGACGCAGTTCTGGAGGGCGCCGGTGTCGGCCGACTGGGCCGAGGCCGCGTCAACGACGATGCGGTCGAACTGGCGGCGGAGGATCTCGAACAGCTGTCGCATCTGCGACGACCCGAGCAGCTCCGTCGGCTGCGTGTGGGCGCTGCCCGCCGGCAGCACCACCAGTCGGCTGCCCGGCAATGCCACCAGTGCCTCGTCGATCGGCACCGCCCCGGTGAGCACGTCCACCAGCCCGGGCTCGCGGCGGATGCCGAACAGTTCATGCACGCGCGCGTTGCGGAGATCCGCGTCAACCAGCAGCGCCCGGCGATCGAACTCCTGCGCCAGGGCCAGCGCCAGGTTGCTGGCGGTCACCGACTTGCCGTCGCCGCGGCAGGCGCTGGTGATGGCCAGCACCTTGTGGCTGTGCGTGCCATCCCCGCGGCTGACGCGCGTGCGCAGCGACCGGTACTGTTCGGCGCCCGCGGAGAACGGCTCGTGGGCGGTGACGAGGAGCGGGCTCAACGTGACGCCGCCGACCGGGCGCGCCGGCGCGAGCGGGCCCCTCGGCGTGGGCTGCACCGCCGAGGGGTCTGCGACCGGCACTTCCGCCGGCTCCGACCGGAAATGCGCCAGGTCCTCCGCGGCGTCCGCCTCGTCGGCTGGCAGCTCGGCGGTCGTCCCGACCCGCCACGCGCGCGGGATGCTCAAGGTGCGCTCCGGGCCCGCGCCCTGGCGCTCGGGCCAGGTCAACCGCTCGGCGGTGCCATCGCGCTCGGCCTTCGAAAGAATCCTGTGAATCCTGCTCATCGTGATCTCCTGGAGGTGAGGGTTCAGAAGTGCGGGATCTCGGCCAGCACCACGCGGTCGAACTCCGCCTCCAATGCGCGACGGTCGTGAATGGACCGATCGAGGAACTCACGAGCAAGAGCGAGGCCGCATCCAGCGACGATGCCGGCGGCGATCGAGATGCCGAGCACCAGCAGCACGTTCGGGAAGGCAGGTGCGTCAGGAGGCTGAGCGGCATAGAGCACCACGAACCGCTCGCCGGCCTGCCGCCGCTCGAGGTCTTCGGTGAGGAGTGCGGCCTGGTGCTGTTCGGCGAGCTTCTGGTACTGCTGTTTCTCGAACTCGTAGGCCTGCTGCAGCGACATCAGCCGCTGCTCGACTGCCGGGGCCTCGTTCAGCCGGCTCTGCACGCCCCCGAGTGCGGCTTCGGCGCGCCGGCTCGCGGCCTCCAGCTCGCGGATACGGACCCGCGTGCTCTGGCGCTCGGCCGTCAGCTGGCGGAGCGCGGGATCGACGGTGGTGGCGGCGCTGCTGCGCTCGGCCAGCCTCCGTTCCTCTTCGTCCTCCGCCCGGGCGCGGGCGAGCTCGTCTTCGAGCCGCTGCACCTCGGGGTGCCTGGGGGTGTACTGCTGCCGCGCCTCGGTCAGCTGCTTCTCCAGACCCGACAGGCGCTCGCGGGTGCGGGCGTCGATGGCATTCGACGCCGCCAGCGCGGCGTCCTGTGTCATCCCCTCGATCTGCTGATCGAGCAGGGTCACACGCTCGCGCTCGGCCAGCAGCGCTGACCGGTTGGCTTCCAGTTGCTGGCGCAGTTCGCTCACGCTCTGGAGATTCGACAGCGCCTGCTCCGGCAGCCGACCCTGGAAGGTGGCTTTGGCTTCACGCAGGTGCGTCTCGGCCGTCGTCAGCTTTCCGCGGCTCAGTTCCAGCTGACGGGCGAGGAAGGCCGAGGTGTCTTCGGCGCGGGTCTCACGACGCTTGGACTGCGATTCGACGAAGACCCGCGTCAGGCGGTTCGTGATCCGTTCCGCCAGCTCCGGAGTCGACGCCGTGTGCGAGACGATGAAGGTGTCGGGTTCCGCGCGATCGTTGGACTGAAGCCGCTTCTGAGGGAGGGCCACGGTGGTGCGGCCGCGCAGGCCCGCGACCACATCGCTCATCGACGCCTCGTCAGCGAGCCCTTCGTCACGGGCGACGCGTTCAAGGGCCGCCTGGCTCAGGAGCTCGTTGCTCACGGCGCGAATCCGCTCCCGCTGATCGGCCTCGGTCGATGAGGTGAGGCCGCCCGACATCGCCGGCGAGCTCACCGCGAGCGTCGCGGTGGCCACGTACTGGCGAGGCAGGAACGCCGCCAGCAGCAGGCCGATCATCAGGCCGAGGATGCTCGGCACGATGAGGCTCCACCGACGGCGCCGTAACACGGCCCGGTAATCGACGACGTAGTCCTGGTCTGAGTGAGTCACCGTAGCCTCATCGGATGCCGAGTGGAGACGCGCACGCCTGATTGCGACCGGTTGATCTGCCCGCCCGCCAACTGCGTGTCCTGGTTGGAGTAGAGGGTGAAGACCTCGATGCGGAGCCAGCGCGTGGGCAGGTAGCCCAGGGCCCCGGAGAAGGTCTTCGAGCGAAGGGTCAGCGTCCGCAGATCGACCGGATCGTTGTCGCGCACCGATCCGGTGCCGGCGATCTCGAAATGGCGTCCAATCGGCGAGCGCAGGGTGCCAGACAGTTCCTCGTTCTGCACCGTGCCCCCGAACCCGAACGACGGCAGGAACGAGCGGATGTAGGCCGCTTCCCAGTTGACGCGCTCACGCAGGTAGGTCAGATGCACCTCGTAGGCCGGCGCACTGTCGGTGTCGCGGCCGGCGCCGGCCCGTTGCCAGGAGTAGCCGGCGCCGCCGCGGACGGTGAACGAGGGACTGAGCGCCAGCGCGAGCGTGGCGAGCGCATTCTGCACATCGAAGCGTTCTCCGCCGTCGATCAGTGCCCGGGTGCCGACGTAGGTGGCGCCCACCGACACACGGGTGGCGACCTTCTGCTCAATCGCGATGTCGGCGCCGTCAGAGCGGCCGCCGCGAAGCAGCGGCGCCGCCAGCTCGTCCTGCGCGAGCTGGATCCATTGCGACGTGTAGGCGCCGGTGATGGTGGTGCGCGAGGTTGGCGTCATCTCGAGCCCCCCGCGGAAGTCGTTGAATCGGGTGGTCCGCCGCTGCAGCACCACCAACCCGGTCGACGGCGCCAGGATCTCGGTGGTTGGCGAGCGATTGTAGGAATCACGGGCGAACAGGTTGACCCGTTCGCTCAACCGCTGCTGGAACTGCCCGCGGCCGCGGTGATCGACGGTGTCGAACTGACTGAGGGCGCGGTGAAAGTCGTAGGTGGCGTTGTAGTCGAGCCCCAGGGTGGTGCGGCGGCCGCGATAGCCGAGCACGACGCCGGGAGTGACGGCGGTGACATAGTCGCCCTGCGTGCCAACCGCTTCGCTGGTCAGCGCCACGTTGTCGTCCCACAGGCCGGCGACGCCGACCGACGGGATCACCAGCCATCCGGGCGGCGCCGACACCGGGGGCGGAGTGGGAACCGTAGTCTGCGCCTCGGCCGCTCCCGACCACAGGCTGGCGCCGACCAGGGCTGCGGCCATGAAGCGCCGCGGGCCGGCAATCGTCATGGCACCACCACCGTGTCGCCTTCCTGGAGGAAGACCGAGGTGCCCTTCTTGATCGCGGTGTTGTAGTTGAAGGGAATGGTCTCCACGGTCGTGCTGCCAGGGGCGCGGCGCAGGATGCGGATGCCTTTGGTGTTCGCGAATTCCTTGAAGCCTCCCGCCACGGCCAGCGCCTGGAGCACCGTCATCGGCCCGCGCATCGGCACCGAGCCCGGCTGATTGACCTCGCCCATCACGTAGACCACGGGCTCGACCACCTCGACCACGATCACCGTGACGACGGGGTTGGCGACGAACTCCTTCAGTGCCGTGGTAATGCGGTCGCGCAGCTCGATGGACGTCTGGCCGGCGGCGACGATGTCACCGGCCAGCGGCAGCGTGATGCGCCCGTCGGGCCGCACCTGCAGTGACTGGGAGAGATAGTCGTCCTTGTAGACCTCGACCCGCAGTTTGTCGCCGCGCGAGATGCGGTACTCGGGCGCCGTGGATCCACGCGCCGGCGTCCCTTGAGGCTGAGTCGGCGCTGGCGCCGCGGTCGCCGGCTGCGCCGGAGCAGGCGTCGGTGCCGGGGACTGCGCCGACATCGGCAGCGCGAGTGCCGTCGCGAGCGTGCCGGCCACCAGTGTCAGGCGAAGTGATCTCATCGTTGAACCTTCCGTCGGCGGCGGGCAGCGGCTCTGCTGGCCCGTCGACATCCGCTCCAAGAGCAAACTCAATGCCTGAGAACGAAAGATGCATCTGTGCCGTGCAGACAACATGGCTCCCACCGGACGGAGGAAGATGACTGGCCAAAATGAGCAACGCGCTACCGCGTTCAGGAAGACGGCTCGGCTGGCGGCGATTGCGAGTGCGGCAGCGCTGGCCGTGGCTGTCGCCGTCACTTACGCGAGAGGCGCGAGCGTCCTCGTGCGCGCCGGGGACGATCTGCAGGCGGCGATCAACGACGCGCGTCCGGGGGATGTCCTGCGGCTTGAAGCCGGCGCGACGTTCCGGGGCAACTTCGTGCTCCCCGTGAAAGCCGCGGGCGAGGCCATCACGATCCGCACCTCGACGGATGATCGGCGACTGCCCTCCGAACGCGATCGCGTGTCACCACCGCAGCAGTCGCTGTTGGCGACCATCGCGCAGGTCGGGGCGGAGCCGGCGCTCCGAACCGCGCCAGGCACCAGGGGCTGGCGCATCGTCGGCATCCGCTTCACCGGCAACGGCAATGGCGATCTCATCACCCTGGGCGACGGCGGCAGCGGTCAGAGCAGCTATGCCCAGGTGCCGGAGGACATCACACTCGATCGCGTGCTCGTGCTGGGTGACCCAGCCAAGGGGCAGAAGCGAGGCATTGCCCTCAACAGTGGCGATACCACGATTCGCAACAGCCACATCGCCGACATCAAGGGGCAAGGCCAGGAGACGCAGGCGATCGCCGGATGGAACGGCCCCGGACCCTACCTGATCGAGAACAACTACCTCGAAGCTTCGGGCATCGGCGTGCTGTTCGGCGGCGCCGAGCCGTCGATCGGCAGCCTGGTTCCCAGTAACATCGTCGTGCGGCGCAACACGCTGGCCAGGCCGCTCGAGTGGCGTGACGCCGAGTGGACGGTGAAGAACCTGTTCGAGCTGAAGAATGCCAGGCGGGTGATGATCGAAGGCAACGTGATGGAGCGGAACTGGTCCGACGCCCAGGTGGGCTTCGCGGTGCTGTTCACCGTGAGGGCGTCGGGGCCGACCGCGCGGTGGTCCACGGTCGAGGACGTCACGTTCCAGAACAATCTCGTCCGGGGCGCCGCAGGCGGCATCAACATCCTCGGCTTCGACACCGAGCGGGTCACGCAGCAGGCGCGGAACATCCTCATCCGCAACAACCTGTTCGAGGACATCGACTCGGAACGGTGGGGCGGGAGCGGGATGTTCCTGCAGGTGGGCGACGAGCCTGCGGACATCACCGTCGAACACAACACGGTGATGCAGTCCGGCAACCTGATCACCGCCTACGGCGGCACGCGCGCCGCGCCACGGCCGATTCGCGGCTTTCGCTTCGTCAACAACATCGCGCGGCACAACAGCTTCGGCATCTTCGGCAACGGTTACGGCGTCGGGCAGCCGGCCATCGACGCCTACTTCCCTGGCGGTGTCTTCACCGGCAACGTGCTGGCTGGCGGTACGGCTCGTCTGTATCCACCGGGTAACCTCTTCCCCTCGCTCGACGAGCTGATGCGTCAGTTCGCCAACCCGGGCAGTGGCGACCTCCGGCTGAAGCCCGGGAGTGCGTGGCGGTCGGCGGCCACCGACGGGGGCGCGATTGGCGTCGATCATGCCGAACTGTTCCGGGCGATTGGGGGCGTCGGACTCCGATGAGGGCCCGAGGCGCGCGCCACCGCCCAATAGTGGCAACGAATGGGGCACAAACGGGATCGCGCCGCCATCACATCCGTGGGCTCGTCACCGCTCCCCGACTGATGAGCCCCGCGGGGCCGTGGCATGCGCCTTGTAATCGTCCGGCGCAAAGAGGTGTGTTGTGAAGCAAGGTTTCAAGATGATCGCCGCCGTGGCCGTCATCGGCGCGGCCGCGGCGATGACGCTGCCCGCATCGTGGATGGATGTATCTGCTGGCGCGCAGGCGGAACCGACGACGGCAGTCGCGCTGCGCACGCGCGTGGCGATCAAGGGGAACGACGACATTGTCGCTCCCGTGGTTGCGGTGCGGAGACCGAGGGTGGAGCTTCCCGAGGAGCTCAGTCTCCTGGTGGTGGGTGCGGCCCTGGTCGGACTGGCGGGGGTGCTTCGGCGCGAGACACCAGACGAGAGGGCCCGGCGTGGCCTTCGCCGCTCACACATCACGGACGCGGCCTCGTCCCGGCGGGTGCCTCGCGTCGCGTCGGCGCGGCGTTCGTCATGAGCGTGACCACGGACGTTCCATTCGGCGAGCCGATGACCATCAGGGAGGATCGATTCGCGTTCGGCCAGAACTGGACGCGGTTCCTGAGCATCCTCAACGACGACCGCATTCGGGCCGCCGAGCACTCGCTCCGCGAGATGCTGCGATGCCCGGATTTGAAGGGCCGCCGGTTCCTCGACATCGGTTCGGGCAGCGGGCTGTTCAGCCTGGCAGCGCGCCGTCTTGGGGCCGAGGTGCGCTCGTTCGACTACGACCTCCAGTCAGTTGCATGCACGAACGAACTGCGTCGACGGTACTTCCCGGACGACCCGCAGTGGCAGGTGGGCCGCGGGTCGGCGCTGGACGAAACGTTTCTCGACTCCCTCGGCACCTTCGACGTGGTCTACTCGTGGGGCGTCCTGCATCACACCGGGGACATGTGGCGCGCGCTCGATCTCGCGCGCCGGCCGGTCGCGCCGGGAGGGCAGCTGTTCATCGCCCTCTACAACCATACCGGCAGCCAGACGAGGCGCTGGGCCCGCATCAAGCAGACCTACTGCCGGCTGCCGCCGGTGTTGAGAACGCCCTTCACGATCGCCGTCAGCCTCCCCGGCGAGTTCAAGGCGATGACCCGCGCCGTGGTCGACGGCAGGCCGGCGTCCTACTTCAACCAGTGGACCTCGTCATCCACGCTCGAGCGCGGGATGAACCGCTGGTACGACATCGTCGACTGGGTCGGTGGTTTCCCGTATGAGGCGGCCCGCGCCGATGAGGTGTTCACGTTCTACCGCGACCGCGGCTTCACTTTGACGAACATGAAGATCGGCGGCGGTCTGGGTTGCAGCGAGTACGTGTTCGCCAAAGACGCCGATGCCATCGGGTTCGCCGACGATGGGGCGCGCGTGAGTCCGGCGCCCAGGAAGCACACGGTTGATGACTTCTGAGTCCCACTCGCCCCCACCCTCTCTGGGGGCTCAAGCGGTCTGGCTGCTCACCGCCAAAACACTTGGGTTCATTCTCAGCATCGCCCTGCCCCTGGTGCTAGTGCGGCGGCTCAGCCAGGTCGAGTTCGGCCTCTACAAGCAGGTGTTCCTCATTGTCGGGAGCTCGGTCGCGGTGCTGCCGCTCGGCTTCGGCATGAGCGCCTTCTACTATCTGCCGCGCGAGCCGCTGCGCCAGGGCGCGGTGGTGTTCAACATCCTGCTGTTCCACGCGGCGATTGGCCTGTTCGCCGCGACGGCGATCACGCTGCGGCCGCAGATCCTGGCGTGGATGTTCAACAGCCCCGAGCTGACCGGCTATGCCCCGTGGATCGCCGTGGTCCTGGTGCTGTGGATGATGGGATCGTTCCTCGAGATCGTCACGGTCGCGGTCAAGGACGTGCGCGCGACGATGGGATTCATCATCGCCAGCCAGTTCAGCAAGACGCTGCTGCTGTTGATCGCGGCCGTGGGGTGGGGGACGGTGAACTCGCTGATCGCGGCGGCGGTCGTGCAGGGCGTGCTGCAGCTCGCCATGCTCGTGATCTACCTGAACAGCCGCTTTCCCGGCTTTCTGTGGGCGTTCGACTGGCCGCTCCTGCGGGAGCAGGCCATCTACGCGCTGCCCGTTGGCGCCTCTGGCCTGCTGCTGAAGCTGCAGGACGACTTGCACCATGGTTTCGTCAGCAACGCGTTCGGCCCCGCGGCCTACGCCATCTATGCCATTGGCGTGTTCAAGCTGCCGCTGGTGGGGATTCTGCGCGAATCGGTCGGGTCGGTGGTGCTGCCTCGCATCAACGAGCTGGAAGCGCGCGACCAGCGCCACCAGATCCTGGAACTGGTCGCCACCTCGGCGCGGAAGCTGGCGCTGGCGTATTTCGCCATCTATGCCGCGTTGATGGTGACCGGCCCGGATGTCCTCTCGCTGCTGTTCACCACCCGGTATCTTCCGAGCTGGCCGGTGTTCGCGGTCTCGCTGACCATCCTGCCGTTCAGCATCCTGATTCTCGATCCGGTGACTCGCGCCGTCGAGCAGCGCTTCTACATCCTGCGGGTGCGCATCGTCATCTTCGCGGTGATGGTGGGCGTGTTGTGGATGTTCGCGGCGACGCTGGGCCTGACCGGGGTGATTGGGACCGTGGTCATCGCCTATGTCGCCGGGTGGCTCGTCGCCGTGCGCCGCATGGCAGTGATGCTGCAGATGACGCGCGCCGACCTGTCGCTGTTCGCGGGGCTGGAGCGCATCGCGCTGGCGGCCGGCGTGGCGGCGCTGGTCACCGCGGGGCTGCGCAGCATGGTGGTCCCGGCGGCGCCGGCGGTGGTGCTGGCGGCGTGCCTGCCGGTGTTCGGGCTGGTCTACGTCGGCGTGATTGCTGCCACCGGTGTCCTCAAGCCGTCCGAGCTGACCAGACTGATGTCGGAGGTGATTCGCGCGGTGTGGTCCCGACGGAGCCGGCCAGGCGGGGCCGCCACGCCCCACGCCGCCGACCTCGGCGTCCTGCCGTAGCCATTCGACGGTTGCCGACACCAGGTCCGGCGTCCCGGCATCGACGGCGTGGAGGTCACCCAGGATGGTCCGCGCCACGGTGGCGCGCGACTCGGGTGTGACTCCTGTGCCGGGCCGCCGGTGGTGGCCACAGCCCGTCCGCTCAGCGTGAGCGGGGTGCGGTATCGATGTCCGGATAGATCCAGGAGTGCTGCAGTCCAGGATGCCGCGCGCCATACCGTTGCGGCACGTTCTGCGTCCAGTTACTGGGAATGCACAGGCAGAAGATCAGTAGCGCCGCCAGCAACGCCCGCTGCCACCAGAGTGCCGCCCGTGGCGGGCCTGGTTCCCGCTCCGGCGGCACCGCGCTGTGGCGGAGCCGGCCTTGCGCGCGCCATCGCGATCGGACCAGCAGCGCCACGCCCAGCAGCGCCATGACCAGGTTCAGTGTCTGGCCGGTGCCGAGCGCCAGGCGGTGCGTGGGGTAGTCGCGGAAGAGATCGAGGAAGATGCGCAGGAACGCGTACCAGAACACGAATCGCGCGGCCGTGGCGCCGGGCGTGGGATTCGTGGCTCGCACGCGCATCAGGTACGGCACCAGCAGCAGGTTCTTGAGGCCGTCGTACAGCACCACCGGGTGACGAAAGCCCTCGGCGTCCGGGAACTTCACCGCCCACCACACCTCGGTGATGCCGCCGACAATCTGGCCGTCGATGAAGTTGCCCAGGCGCCCGACCCCCATCAGGAACGCCCCTGGGATGACCAGCGCGTCGGCGATGCGCAGCAACGAGTGCTTGCGCACGGCACAGAACAGGCCGCATCCGACCGCCGCGCCGATCAGCAGGCCGTGCGTGGCCATGCCGCCGAGCCAGTAGCGCGGAATGAAGCTCGCGTGGTCTCGATAGAAGGGCCACTCGTCGAACAGGATTTCAATCGTCCGGCCGCCCACGAGCACGCCGGCGATCACCAGCAGCGACAGCGCGAAGCCGTCGCGCGGGTCCAGACGCAGCGAGGCGCGATGCCGCTGGATGAAGCGGTGCATCTGCCAGAAGCCCAGGGCGAATCCGAGTCCATACCACCAGAGGTGGACCCCGTTCACGCTGCAGGACAATCGGGTCGATGATGGTGGACGTAGGTGGCCAGCACTGGCGGCGCAGTATGCCACACTGTCGGCATGCGCCTTCCGAGGGTGGTCCCCATCGTCGTCGTGCTTGCGCTGACGTCCGTGACCGCGGCCGACTGGCCGCAGTTGCTCGGCCCCACCAGGAACGGCGTGTACACAGGCCCGCCGCTGCTGGAGGCCTGGCCATCGGGCGGCCCACGGGTGGTGTGGAGCAAGGACGTGGGGCAGGGCCTGAGCGGACCGGTCGTGGCCGGCGGCCGGGTCATCCTCTTCCATCGCGTCGAGAATCGCGAGGTGGTGGAGGCGCTGGACGCGAAGACCGGGAACCGCCTCTGGAAGTACGACTATGCGACGGCCTATCGCGACGACTTCGGCTTCGACGAAGGCCCGCGCGCGGTGCCGGTGGTGTCCGGCGGCATCGTCTATACCTTCGGCGCCGAAGGGCAGTTGCACGCGGTCGATCTGGCGACGGGGGCGCGGGTGTGGAGCGAGGACACGATGAAGCGCTTCCAGGTGCCGAAGGGCTTCTTTGGCGCGGCCGGTTCGCCGCTCGTGGATGATGGGCGGGTGATCGCGAACATCGGCGGTGCCGAGGCGGGCATCGTCGCGTTCGACGCCAGGTCGGGCCGCGTGGCGTGGACCGCCACACGCGACGGCGCCAGTTACTCCTCGGGCGTGCTGACCTCGATCAACGGGCAGAAGGCCGCCATGTTCCTGACCAGGAGCGGCCTCACCAGCCTCGAGCCCACCACCGGTCGCGTGCTGTTCCAGCTGCCATGGCGTTCACGGTCCGCCGCCTCCGTCAACGCCGCCTCGCCGCTGATCGTCGGCGACCTGATGTTCATCTCCGCCGAGTACGGGCCGGGCGCCGCGGTGTTCCAGCTCAATGGCTCAGCTCCCACGCGTCTCTGGGCGTCGGACGATGTGCTCTCCAACCATTACGCGACGAGCGTGCATCGCGACGGGGTGCTGTATGGATTCCACGGACGTCAGGAGTTCGGACCGTCGCTGCGCGCCGTGGACCTCCGCACCGGCAAGGTGCGCTGGAACGTGGACCAGTTCCGCGCCGGCAGCATCACGCTGGCGGGTGCCCGCCTGCTGATTGTCCGGGAGTCCGGCGAGATGGTGCTGGCAGCGGCCAGTCCAGACGCGTTCACACCGATCGCCCGGGCGCGGATCCTGCCCGCGACCATCCGGGCGCTCCCCGCCATCGCCGACGGGTTCGTCTATCTGCGGAACGAGAAGACGCTGGTGTGCCTCGATCTGCGGGGCACGCCATGATCGGGCGAGCTGCGGTCCTCGTGATCACCGTTGGCCTGCTGGTTGCCCGCGGGCAAGCCGCGCAATCGCCCCGCGCGCTGCTCGACCGGGCCTCGGCCGACTTCCGCGCCGGCCGCATCGACGAATCGGTGGCAGGTTTCGATCGCGTGATTCGCGAGGACCCGTCAGCCGCACCGTATCTCTGGCAGCGCGGCATCGCGCTCTACTACGCCGGTCGCTACCAGGACTGCCGCCGTCAGTTCGAGCAGCATCGCACGGTGAACCCCGACGATGTGGAGAACGCCGCCTGGCATTTCCTGTGTGTGGCGCGCGCGGAATCGCCGGAGGCGGCGCGCGCCAGGCTGCTGCCGGTGGGGCCGGACGGGCGCCGGCCGATGGCGGAGGTGTATCGGATGTTCGCAGGAACGCTCACCGAAGCGCAGGTGACGGCCGCGGCGGGCGAGGAACCGTCGGCGCAGTTCTTCGCGCACCTCTACGGCGGCTTGTATCTCGAAGCGACCGGTGATGCCCGCCGGTCGCGCGAGAGGATGTCGCAGGCCGCGGCCGAACGCTTTGCCGCGGCCGGCGGCTACATGCACGACGTCGCGCGCGTGCACGTCGCCCTCAGGCGCTGACCGCCCGCTACTTCAGCTTGAACCCGGCCGGCAGCGCCACGTCGGCGTCGGCGACGGTCGTCGCCACCTGCAGCGTCTCGGTCGTGGTGGTCATCACCGTCACCCGGCCCGGCACCGCGTTCGGATCCGCCGGCTTGTCGTCGGCCTTCTTGCGGGCCATCTTGCGCCCGAAGCCACCCAGCAGTCCGCCCACGCTGGTCGGCGTCGGCTCGCTCTCGGCCTTCTTCTGTTCTTCGGCGGTCGGCGGCGGCGCGGCCAGCTGGAACTTCATGTCGGTGGCGAGCGCCGTGCCCGAGAGCTTCTTGCCCTCGGCCTGGAACTTGGCCATGGCGTCCTTCATCATCGGATACATCGCCATTGCCTGCGTCATGTCCGGGGTGGCCTGCGCCATCATCGGGCCGTACAGCTGCTGCGCGTACTTCATCCGGAAGTCGGCGAGCTCCTTCAGCGCGGGTACGGCGGGCGTCATCCAGAGGCTGGTCTCCATCACCATGCCGCCCTCTTCCAGGGTCTTGCCCTTCTCGCGCACGGTGATGGTCGCCAGCGATTCCTTGGTGTCGTAACCGGCGATCTGCCGCGTCTTGCCGGTGTCCTTGATCGAGAAGTCCACCTCGTATTCCTTGGTCGGTTCCTTGGCCTCCTCAGCCGGCTTCGGCTGCTCTTCCTTCCGGGCAGCCTCCGCATCCTTCCGGGCCTTGGCCATCGCCTCTTCCATCTGGCGGCGCAGCTCGGCGAAGGTGACCACGGTGTAGGTCTTCTTCTTCAGATCCAGCTGGTAGACCTTCTCTTCCCCGAGGTCCACGATCTCGCCGGTCGTGTCGGTGGTCGACATCATCCGGTTGCCCTTCAGCGCCACGGCGCTCACGATGCCCTCGCGCGCGCCCTTGCCGCCGAACATGTTGACGATGCGCCCGAGAGCACCTTCGAACCTGACCTGGGTTCGTTCCTGGGTCTTGACGTCGGCGCGGAGCGTGGTGACGGTGGCGAGCGCGAGAGCGATGGTGGCGGCGAGCGCCAGATGACGAGTCTTCATGCCAAGGAGCTTACGAGGGACGAAGGGCTTCCGCAAGACTGAACCGCGGCACACAATCCGGCCCCGGAGGGCGGCAGGGTATACTGAAGTCTTCAGCGACACAGGGGTGACGGCCAACCGGCCGCCACTCCTGTTTTGTTGTACGGACCCGAGGGGGGCACGATGACAGACGACGAGTTGATGCGCGCGTTCGAAGCGGGGAGCGTGCCGGACGGCGGCTTCCACCACGAGCAGCACGTGCGCGTGGCCTGGAACTACCTCAAGGCGCATCCGTTGCCCGAGGCGCTGGCGCGGTTCTGCGCGGCGCTCAAAGGCTTTGCCCTGGCGCAGGGCGCCCCGGCCCTGTATCACGAGACCATCACGGTGTCGTTCGTGCTGCTCATCAACGAGCGGCTGGCCCATGACGAGGCGCAGGCGCCGTGGGAGACGTTCGCGGCGGCCAACGCCGACCTGCTGTCGTGGAAGCCATCGGTGCTCGATCGCTATTACACGAAGGACACGCTCGACTCCGCCCGTGCGCGGCGGGTCTTCGTCATGCCCGACCGCCTCGCGCCCGGCACCGTATCCTGAGGCCTGCCGCGGGCATCTAACCGTGCAGAGGAGCGTCATGTCCATACGGCCGGTCAGGCACATCAGCGAATCGCAGCCCACCACCGAAGGCGCGGGCGTCCACCTGCGCCGGGCATTCGGGTTCGGCAAGACCCAGGAGTTCGATCCGTTCCTGCTGTTCGACGATTTCCGCAACGATCGTCCGGACCAGTACCTCGCCGGCTTCCCCTGGCATCCCCACCGCGGCATCGAGACCATCACCTACGTGCTGTCGGGGACCGTCGAGCACGGCGACAGCCTCGGTAACCGCGGCGCGCTCGGATCGGGCGACGTGCAGTGGATGACGGCCGGCAGCGGCATCATCCATCAGGAGATGCCACGCGGCGACGAGCACGGCCGCATGCACGGCTTCCAGCTCTGGGCCAACCTGCCGCGCGCCCTGAAGATGACCACGCCGCGTTATCAGGACGTCAGCGCGCGCGACATCCCCACCGTCACCGACGACGACGGCACCCACGTGCGCGTGATCTGCGGATCGTTCTGGGGCCAGCGCGGTCCGGTCGACGGCATTGCCGCGGACCCCCGGTACCTGGACATCTCGGTGCCGCCCGGGCGCCGGCGCACCATTCCCGTGGCGCTGTCGAACAACGCCTTTGCCTACGTCTTCGCCGGGCGCCGGGACCTTCCGCGATGCCTCGGAGCCGCGACTCGTGGCGACCGAACTGGTGGGGCAGGGCGAGACGCCGGTCTACAGCGATGTCGGCAATCGTTCGCTGGTGGTGTTCGATCGCGGCGACGCGATCACGGTGCAGGCGGGCGACGAGGGACTGCGGTTCCTGCTCGTCTCGGGTCAGCCGATCGAAGAGCCGGTCGCGTGGCACGGCCCCATCGTGATGAACACGGACGCGGAACTGCGGCAGGCGTTCTCCGAGATCCGGCAGGGCACCTTCATCAAGCACCCTTAGACAGGCGGAGAATGGGCCGGCCTTTGGCCGGTAGGCGCGCCTTCGGCGCGTAGGAACACGGGGGCGCGAGAGCCTCACGTGCCTGGAGGGTGGGAGCGTGCGCGGCCCGCCGTCAGCGGCGCTTCTTGAAGGCGAGGCCGGACCAGGTCGCGTCCACCGCGCAGATCTTGAAGTCCACCCACCCCTCGTCGAGACCGGTGACGCGCACGACGTTGCCATCGAGGTCGGTGGCGACCCCGGACGTCTTCTTCGGCCAGGCGAGCCACAACGTCTGACGCGTGATCACCGGCCGCAGTTGCGCGAGGTGCGCCGACAGTTCCGTCGTCGAGCGGGCGAAGGCGAGGAAGAGGTCCAGATGAGGGGCAGGGCGCGCCGTGAACGTGACGTCCGCCGGGAGCGGCGTCAGCCCGGCGGCGAAACCCGCGGGCGGGCGGAGCAGACAGACGGCGAAGCCGGGCTTGATGCCCAGCTTCGCCGGCAATGGTCGCGTGATGGCGTATCCGGCACGCCGGATGATGCTACTTCAGCGATGCCTTCAGCGTCATCGGGGTCGCGGCCAGCGCACGTGAGATGATGCAGCCGGACTTGGCCTTCTCGGCGTGCTCCTGGAACGTGGCGAGATCCACGCCGGGCACGTCGCCCACCACGGTGAGATCGATGCGGGTGATCAGGAAGCCCTTGTCGTCCTTGCCGAGGTGCACGTCGGCGGTGGTGTGCACGCTGTTGGCCACGAAACCGGCGGTGGCCAGCATGTTGGCGAGTGCCATCGAGAAGCAGCCGGCGTGCGCCGCGCCCAGCAGTTCCTCGGGGTTGGCGCCCGGCTTGTCCTCGAAACGCGTGGTGAAGGAGTAGTTCCCGTCATAGGCACCGCTGCCGGTCTTCACATGACCCGAACCGCCCTTGAGATCGCCCTTCCATTCCGCTGTCGCCTGACGTGCCATTCAGTCCTCCTGGATGAGTGCCTAGTGAGAGAGCACCCATCGTAGCAGGCCGAACGGTGGTCTGGCGCTATCTGGCCCGGGAAGCGTCGCGGACGATGAAGACCTTCTCGCCGGGCTTGATGAGGCCGAGCTCCTTGCGGGCAACGGCTTCGATCGCGGTGGGGTCCTCGCGCAGGCGGCGGGCGGTCTGACGGAGCGAGGCGTTGTCGTCGCGCGACTGCTCGAGCGCGCGTTCAACCGCGGCGAACTCCTTGCGGGCCTGCAGCAGCGCCAGCAGGCCCTTTTCGCCAACCACCGCGTCGACGAGCAGCACGACGGTGACCGCAGCCAGGACGTAGCGCGCAAGGCGGCGCGCGCGGCCGGGAGGCCGCACCACCGGGGTGGAGCTTTCGGGAACGCGCGCGGCCCGGCTGGTGGATGATTCCGGAGCGATCATCGGTCCTCGGACCCCGTGAGCGTGGTGGGTGGAGCAGCGGCGGTCGAATGACCGAGGTATTCCTCGAGCGCGCGGATCAGGATCGAGCGGAGATCCGAGCGTTCGTCCATCGCGCGAATCTTGGCCGCCCGCCAGAGCTCGCCTGGAAGCTCGACGGTCGTCTTGACTGTATCGCTGTTGTCCCGCTTTACCGCCACGGCGGTTAGCAGTCTAAGCTTGGTGACAGACATACGGCAAGGCTTATGAGCGGTCCACTGTGGCCAAACTTATACATCTTGGCGTGGTTACATGTAAACCTTTTTATGTGAAAACGGCTTTACGGGTATACTCCGACCCGGTGACACGGAATGGCATACCCTGACACGCCAGCGATTGTTCTGACCACCGTCCCTCTCGAATTTGACGCGCCCGCCCTGGTTCTGACCCTGCTGGCGGAGCGGCTGGTCGCCTGCGTCAACATCCTGCCGCCGATGCGCTCGCTCTATCGATGGGAGGGCGCCATCGAGTCGGCGTCCGAACAGCCAGCTCGTCATGAAGACGACGATGGGGCGGGTGGAGGAGTTGCGGGAGCGGCTGACGACCCTGCACCCGTACGAGGTGCCGGAGTTCCTGGTCATCGAGGCCAGCGGTGGAAGCACGGCCTATCTGGAGTGGCTGCGGCTGGAGACGGCGCAACCCACGCGATAGGGCGATCAGACGGTCTGCGCGGGCAAGTGCTGACGCAGGCGCTGCAGATCGAGCGGCTTGGTCAGGAACAGGGCGCCCAGTTTCGTGGCTTCCGCGCGCAGCACCGGGTCGTCGAATCCCGAGACCACCAGCCACTGCGTGTCGGGGCTGTTCTGCCGCGAGAAGTGAATCAACTGGAGCCCGTTGTAGTTGCCCAGCCTGACATCGACGATGACGACCGCTGGCTGGGCCT
Source organism: uncultured Acidobacteriota bacterium (assembly GCA_963721715.1). Classification (GTDB taxonomy): domain Bacteria; phylum Acidobacteriota; class Vicinamibacteria; order Vicinamibacterales; family UBA2999; genus VFZN01. The sequence continues at coordinate 1,108,791 of CAVRKI010000003.1, forward strand.
GACTGAGATACGCGCGCGCGTCCTCGAAGGCGCGGAACGTCTTCGTTTCGTGCCCCCAGTGTTTCAGGATCTGGTCGATCGCCACGAGGCAGCTGAGGTCGTCGTCGACGACGACCACCAGACCGGCGGGTGCGGCGGTGGTGGGCGTGGCGGATTGGGCGAGCGTGTTACGTTCCATGATGGTGGACCTGTTGTGCGAACGCGACCGCCGCTAGCCGGCTGCCGCCACCGCCCGGTGGCTGGCGTGCGAGCGCGCGATGGTGCGGAACCGCTGGAACGGCAGATGGCAGTTGTGCTTGCGCAGGAAGCCCAGGAACCGCTTGTAGTCTTCGTTGGGCATGTTGAACAGTGCCACCAGCAACCGATAATTTCCGTTGGTGTTCTCGAGACCCGATCTCGATGATACGACGGAGATCGTCCCGCGTCAGGTCCCGCGACATGAAGACCGGGTAGACCGCCGACCAGAAGGACTCGCCGTGGCGCAGCATGCGGGCGGTCATCTCCTCCACCTGCGGCGAGCCGGCGGGCGCCGGCGCGCCGGCGTCGGCCGGGGCCGATTCGAAGCGCTCGACGGTGCCCGTGACGACGAGTTCGGCGGGCAGGTCACTGGGACGGAGCACTTCGCCAGCGGTCTTGAGCGCGATGCGCTCGGCGACGTTGCGCAGCTCGCGGATGTTGCCGGGCCACCGATACGCCACCAGCGCCTCCATCGTCGCGGGGGCAATCTGGGGGCGCGTGACGCGGTGCTGGTCGCAATAGAAATCGAGGTAATGCTCGAAGAGCAGCGGCACATCGTCGTTGCGCTCGCGCAGGGGCGGGAGGTGCATGCGGATGACGTTCAGGCGGAAGAACAGGTCCTCGCGGAAGTTGCCGGCGGCGATTTCCTTCGGCAGGTCGCGATTGGTGGCGGTGATGAGCCGCACGTTGACGCGCACGTGCGAGCGATCGGCGCCGATGCGCTGAATCTCGCCGGTCTCGAGGAAGCGGAGCAGCACCACCTGCATGCGCGCGCTCATCTCGCCGACTTCGTCCAGGAACACCGTGCCGTTGGGCGCCATCTCCAGCAGGCCCGGTTTGTCGCGATAGGCGCCGGTGAAGCTGCCGCGGACGTGGCCGAAGAGCTCGGACTCGAGCAGTGAGTCGGGGAGGCCGGCACAGTTCACGGTGACCAGGCGTCCGGCGGCGCGCGCGCTGCGGTGATGAATCAGCCGTGCGACGACTTCCTTCCCGACGCCGGTTTCGCCGGTGATCAACACCTTCGCACCGGACCGCGCAGCGCAGTCGATGTCCGCGAGGATGTTGCGAACCGCTTCACTCCGACCGAGCAGGCGAACTTCAGAATTGGGCACCACAGACACCGGAGACTCCTCTTACAACAAGTGGTCGGTCACATCGGCTGTCAGACCAATGTCAACCTTCTCGCGTATGCTGCCGTGCAGGGCGACAAATGTCAACCAGAATTGCTTCTTAGTCATGTATTGTCATATCAAAGTCCTATAAGTTCTCAGAAATTGTGATCATAACTGTGCAACTGATCGCGAATAATGACGTCTTTCGAGTTGATGTCATACGCCTTTGTAGGACTTGAGCGTCTTCTTCTTCGGCTCTTCGATACTCATGCAGCGCTGCCGTCATGAACGGGAACCCCTCGACCCTGCAAAGTCGCGAAATCTGGAGACTAACTTCAGCGAACCCGCGGCCTTCCTGGCTTTCGCGGTGCCGCCGGGTGCCGCGCCCGACCTGAAATCATCTGTCTAAATTCTTGTTTATAAATGACTTAGCGAGAATCTCCCGCGTCTGGCCAAAGTCGGTGGGCAGGTTGCTTAGGTCAGGCATGGAGACCTATGAGGCAGACAACCGACGTCCAGTTGATTGGCACGAGCGCGGTGATTCGCGACCTGAGAGCGGAACTCGTTCGCGTGGCGCGCTCCGATGCGAAGGTGTTGATCACCGGAGAGAGCGGGTGCGGCAAAGAAGTGGTCGCCAAGGCCATCGGGGCGAACTCGCTGCGGGCCTCGGCGCCGTTCGTGCCGGTGAATTGCGCCGGCCTGCCCGAGAACCTGCTGGAGTCCGAGCTGTTCGGACACGTGAAGGGCTCGTTCACGGGCGCCTATCGCGACAAGCCCGGCAAACTCGAGATGGCGCGGAACGGCACCATCTTCCTCGACGAGATCGGTGAGATGACGCCGCGCATGCAGGGCTTGTTGCTGCGCTTCCTCGAGACCGGCGAAATCCAGAAGGTCGGCGCCGAGCAGGTCGTGATGGCGGCCAACGTCCGCGTCATCGCGGCGACCAATCGCCATCTGCGCGAGCTCATCACGCAGGGCCAGTTCCGCGAAGATCTGTTCTTCCGGCTCAACGTGATTCACGTCGTGGTGCCGCCGCTGCGCGAGCGCCGCGAGGACATCCCGCTTGCTGGTCGAGCACTTCATGCGCAACTTCACCGATGCCGGACTGGCCGGCGACAGCGACGGTCCGTATGCGTCGATCGGCTCGCTGGCCCGAGACATCTCCGCCGAAGCCATGGAGGCGCTGTGCCAGGCGGCGTGGCCGGGCAATGTCCGCCAGCTCGAAAACGTGGTGGAGCGGCTGCTGGTCACCGCGCGTCGTGATCGGATCGAACTGGAGGACCTGCCGGCTGAAGTACGGGCGCCGTCTCTGGCCCGCAAGCCCGCGCGCGAGCGCCGCCGCACGGTGGCCGACGAGCTGTTCCAGAAGCTGGTGCACGATCGGCAGTCGTTCTGGACCGCCGTCTATCCGCTCTACATGAACCGCGAGATCACCCGCTCGAACGTGCGTGACCTGGTGCACAAGGGGCTCGAGGAAGCGCGTGGCAACTATAAGATCGTCGCCAAGCTGTTCAACCTCGAGCCGCGCGAGTACAAGCGCTTTCTGAACTTCCTGCGGAAGCACGACTGCCAGTTGCCGTTCAAGGAGTATCGACAGTAACCGGCAGACGGCAGACGGCAGACGGCGAACAGCGCTCTACTTGCCGTTCGCCGCTCGCCGTACTACCCCAGCGCCTGCGTCAGGTCGTCCTTCAGGTCGTCGAGGTCCTCGATGCCGACGGAGACGCGGATCAGTCCGTCGGTAATCCCCAGCATCGCGCGCCGCTCCGGCGGCACCGACGCATGCGTCATCGATGCCGGGTGCGAAATCAGCGTCTCGACGCCGCCGAGGCTTTCCGCCAGCGCCATCAGCCGGACCCGCCCCAGCACCTGCCTCGCGTGGTCAATCGACCCGGTGTCGAACGAGATCAGGCCGCCGAATCCGCGCATCTGGCGGCTCGCCAGCTGGTGATGCGGATGCGAGGCCAGTCCCGGGTAGATCGTGGATGTCACCTTCGGGTGCGCCTCGAGGAACTCGGCGACCGCCTGCCCGTTCCGGTTCGTGCGCTCCATGCGCACGTCAAGGGTCTTGGTGCCGCGCAGCACCAGGAACGAGTCCATCGGCCCCAGGATCGCCCCCGCCGCGTTCTGCACGAACCGCATCCACTCCACATCGTCCTCGTGCTTGACCACGACGATGCCGCCGACGCTGTCGCTGTGGCCGTTGAGGAATTTCGTCGTGCTGTGCGTGACGATGTCGGCGCCGAGCACGAGGGGCTGCTGGATGTAGGGGCTGGCGAAGGTGTTGTCGACCACGACGCGCACGTCGTGGCGGTGCGCGATCTCGCTGGCCGCGGCCAGGTCCGTGATCTGCAACATCGGATTGGTCGGCGTCTCGATGAACAGGTACTTCGTCTTCGGCGTGATCGCCGGCTCGATCAGGTCGAGCTGCGAGGTGTCGACGTAGGTGAAGTCGAGCCCGAACTTGCGGCGCACCCGCTCGAACAGCCGGAAGGTGCCGCCGTAGGTGTTGTCGCTCACCAGGACGTGGTCACCCGATTCGAGACGGGTGAGGATGGCGTCGATGGCCGCCATCCCCGAGGCGAAGGCGAAGCCGGCCGCGCCGGCTTCGATGGCCGCGAGATTGCGCTCGAGCGCCATTCGCGTGGGATTCTGCGTGCGGCCGTACTCGTAGCCCTTGTGCTGGCCCAGGCCCTCCTGCACGTAGGTGGAGGTCTGGTAGATCGGCGTGATGATGGCGCCCGTCGACGGGTCGGGCTCCTGGCCGGCATGAATGCAGATGGTGCTGAACCGTGCGCGATCGTTGAGTTTCATTGGGGTTCCGGATAATCCGAGGCGGTAACGATACTCTGATATCATTTTCGCGCGCAAACCAGGCGCGCCTGACGTCCGTCGCGCGCCGGCTGCGATTCCACGCGCCACATGGCCGTTCCTGTCCGTCCGCCGCTTCTGATCGGCCCCGCGCCATCGCGAGTGCTCGTGTGGCGGCGATGGCTGCTCGGCACCTTCCCCGGTCGCGCACTGCTCATCGGACTGGTGATCAAGGCCTTGACCTGGACGCTGGAGGCCGCCGGCGTCGTGCTGCCTCCGGTGCTCGAGGCGATCGACATGGTCGGCAGCCTCGCGCTGCTGTTCTCCGTCGCCTACGGACTCACGCGACTGGTGTTCTGGGCCAAGCGCCGCCTGTTGTGGCGGGTGCGGCGCAAGCTCATCCTGTCGTACGTGTTCGTCGGCGTCGTGCCGGTGCTGCTGGTCATCACCTTCTTTCTCCTGGCCGGGCTGCTGCTGTTCTTCAACGTCAGCTCGTTACCTGGTGAAGTCGCGCATCCGCTCGCTGACCGACCAGGCGCAGTTCCTGGCCCAGACCACCGCCGCCGAGGTGCAGCGCAGCACCACCGCGGGCGCCGTGCTCGAGACGCTGGAGCGGCGGCAGTCGGGCATCGAGACCCGGTATCCGTTCGTCTCGATCGCGGTCGTGCCGGTCAGCGGCATGCAGTGCCCGGTTGAGCCGGCTCGCGCCGCCCGGGCGCCGAAGACGCTGCCGGTGACGCTGCCGGCGATGGCGGGACCCTGGACAGCATCTCGACGCGCCGACGTCACTGCCGAAGTGGGTGAGCTGCGACGGCTACTCCGGCCTGGTGGCCTACAGCGTGCTGCCCACGCCCGGCGACCCGCAGTCGCACACGCGACTGGTCATCCGTGCGGTCGCGCTGCAGGAGCTGCCCAACCCGACCTGGGCGGTGGTCTTCGACCTGCCGACTCTCCCGGATCGTGGAGGAGCGTATCGCCGATGAGACCGGCATCCGGATTGGCGAGGTCACCGCGCTGCCGTTCGGCTCGCGCGAGAACCTGCTGCCGGTGGCCGGGCGGTCGCTCGAGTCGGTCGCCCTCGATCCGCTCGGCAGCGAGCAGACCTTCTCGCTCACCACCCAGCGCTGGGTGGCCTTCCTCGACTACATGGACTGGGCCAGCGGCACGCAGTCGGGCGTCACGCTGGCGATGCGCATCAACGCGTGGTCGATCTACGATCGGCTGTCGGCCGGCTCGGCCAGCGTCGGCGAGTTGAACTTCGGCCAGTTCCTGCTCGGTGTGCTGGCGCTGGTCGGCGGGCTCTTCCTCATCATCCAGTCGGTGGCGCTCGTCATCGGCCTGCTGCTGGCGCGGCAGATCACCGGCGCCGTCCACGACCTCTTCACCGGCACGCAGCATCTGCGCAACCGCGACTTCGCCTATGCCATCCCGGTCCGCGCGCGCGATCAGCTGGGCGAGCTCGCCGAGTCGTTCAACGCCATGACCGGCGAGGTGACGACGCTGCTGGGCGAGGTGGCGGAGAAGGGCCGCATGGAGCAGGAGATGCACGCGGCCCGCGAGATTCAGCAGAAGCTGCTGCCGCCGGCGCCGCGCAACATCCCCGGCCTGTCGCTGTCGGCGTTCTGTGAACCCGCGCGCGAGGTGGCCGGGGACTACTACGACTTCCTGCCGATCACCGACACCATGTTCGGCGTGCTGATCGCCGACGTCGCCGGCAAGGGCCTCGCCGCGGGCCTCTACATGGCGCAGCTGAAGGTGATCGTCCAGTCGCTGGCGCGCCTCCACCACGAGCCGCGCGAGTTCCTGATTGCCGTCAACACCGTCGTCGCGCAGAACCTCGACGCCAAGAGCTTCATCACGATGACCTACGCCGTGATCGATCTCGAGCGCCGTGAGATGACGTTCGCGCGCGCCGGCCACTGTCCGCTGATCCACGTCCCGGGCGGCGAGCCGCCCGGGCTGCGCAAGGCCGAGCTGCTGACGCCCGACGGGCTGGTCGTCGGCCTGAGCATCGACGACGGCGAGATGTTCGCGTCGATTCTCGAGGAGCGCACCGTGTCGCTCGGCAGCGACGACCTGGTGGTGCTCTTCACCGACGGCATCAGCGAGACGATGAACGAGGCGTTCGACTGCTTCGGCGAGGCCCGGCTGTCGAAGGTCATCGAGCAGTACGCGCACCTGCCGTTCGACCAGCTGCGCTCCTACATCCTGGCGGAGCTGCGCGCCTTCGCCGGCGAGGCCGATCAGCACGACGACATGACCATGATTCTGATGAGGGTCGCGTGAGCGCGCTGACGGTGGTGTTCCGCACCCGCTCGGAGATCGAGGCCAACGTCGTCCAGGGGCTGCTCGAGAGCCACGGCGTGCAGTCGGTGCGCACGGCGGGCGCGCCCCCGGGCATGTTTCCGTTCACGGTGAGCACGCTCGGCGAGACCCGGGTGTCGGTGCAGGGAAGAGGAAGGGGACGATGCCGTGCGGATCATCGAGGCGCACCGCGACCAGGTCGGCGGCGGGCTGGTGGTGCCGCTGCCGCAGCAGTTCGACGCCCTCGAGGCGCGGCTCGGCTACCGCTTCCGCGATCGCGGGCTGCTCGAGCACGCGCTGACCCACAAGTCGAAGGCCCACGAAGACCCGAGCGGCGGCGTCGTCGACAACGAGTCGCTCGAGTTCCTCGGCGACGCGGTGCTCGGCCTGGTCGTCGCCGACGCGCTCTACCGCTCGTTCCCGACCTACTCCGAAGGGCAGAAGTCGAAGATCAAGGCGAACCTGGTGTCGACCACGTCGCTGGCCGAACTCGGCGATCGCCTCGGCCTCGGCGAGCACATGATTCTCGGCCGCGGCGAGGAGAAGACCGGCGGCCGCCACAAGCCGGCGCTGCTCGCCGACACCTGCGAGGCGCTGATCGCCGGCCTCTATCTGGACGGCGGGCTCGACGCCGCGCGCGGCTTCATCATGCGCGAGCTCGGATCGCGCATGGAGTCGGCCCGCCAGCCGGGATACTTCGGGCGCGACTACAAGTCGCGGCTGCAGGAGCGGCTGCAGAGCCTCGGCCGCTCGCTGCCGCACTACCGCGTCACGTCGGAGACCGGGCCCGAGCACCGCAAGCTGTTCGCGGTGCAGGTGGTCGTCGACGATGAGCTGCTGGCCGAAGGGCAGGGCAAGACGAAGAAGGACGCGGAACAGGAAGCCGCGCGCCTGGCGATGGAGGGCCTGGAGATCGGGGCCCTGCCTCCCGACCGAGATGAAATAGGGAGCGCGGGGCGCGCCCCCCAGGCGAGGTCAGTCGATCTCGATGATGCCGACGGCGCGGCGATCACCCGAGACGCGAACGGCGCTGGTGGTCTCGGCTTCCGGCAGGCGCGCCGCCGCGTAGGCCTGCACCTCGCGCGCCACTTCGTCCACCGACGGCGGCACCGGCCGGCAGTGCAGGCGCACCCACAGCCGCATCAGCGGGTCGGCGAAGCTGTAGCGCTTCTGCCGCGACACGATCAGGTCCACGTCCTCGAGCCACGACAGGTAGTCCTTGGTCGAGCCCGGCGTCCGCTGCAGGCGATGGGCGATCTCGGTGAGCGTGAGCGGCTCGTCCTCGGCGAGGATCTCGAGGATGGCCTTGAGCGCGCCGTAGCCGCGGGCGCGATGCAGGCGCAGCTCGTAGCGATAGGCGCACCAGCTGGTGAGCGCGCCATCGGCGGTGAGGAGCGCGGTGAGCGCGCTGATCGGATCGCCGCCGCGGCTGCTCATCGCCGCCTGCGCGTCGCCCATGGCGTGCACGTATGCGGCGCGGCCGTCGGTCAGGGCCTGGATCGTGCGGCCCGCGAACTCGCGATCCTCGACCGGCGTGTCGCCCATCGGCGGCAGCATCGCGGTGACCTCGGCCGGCGACAGCGACGGCAGGTGAATGACCTCGAAGCGGGCGCCGGTGTCGCGCAGCAGGCGGTGGGCGCGCGCGACGTAGCGGCTGGTCAGCACGAAGCGGTTGCCGCTCGCCGCGAGCGCGTCCATCGTCTCGCGCAGGACGTGGCGCAGGCCCGGGAAGCTCTCGAACGTCCGCAGCTCGAGGATCTCGTCCAGCAGGAAGGTGGACGGCCAGTCGCCGACCGTGCGGGTGAGCAGGCGCAGCGTGCGATCGAACGCCTCGCGCGCCGAGGTGGGATCGTTGGCCGGCACCGTGGTGGGGAAGGGCGTGGTGCTGGCCACCGCGCGGCAGAAGCGCTCCGGGGTGCTGGCCGAGCGCTCGACGTCGATGTACTGGCACTGGGTGCGGCCCAGGCGATCGGCCAGGGCGTGCAGCAGGGTGGTCCGGCCGCTGCCGCAGCCGCCCAGCACCACTGCGATCCGCGAGGGGACGGCGTCGAGAGCCGCCAGCACACGCCGCTCGAGTCCTTCATGTGGCGCCATCATCGTCCCGTCTGCTCCAGCATCGGAATGTTCACTCCGCGCTCACGCGCTGTACGAATCGCTTCGTGGATAACCGGCGTCGGCATGCCGCGCTACCCCGGTGCCGGGGTCGCAGGTCAGGACGCGCCGCAGTTTCTCGTCGGCTTCGGCCGAGCCGTCGGCCACGATGACCATGCCGGCGTGCAGTGAATAGCCGATCCCGACGCCGCCGCCATGGTGCACCGACACCCAGGTGGCGCCGGCCGATGCGTTCAGCAGCGCATTCAGGATAGGCCAATCCGCGATCGCATCGCTGCCGTCCATCATGCCCTCGGTTTCGCGGTTGGGCGAGGCCACCGACCCGGTGTCGAGGTGGTCGCGGCCGATCACGATCGGCGCCGACACGGCGCCGGTGCGCACCAGCTCGTTGAGGCGCAGGCCGAATCGCGCGCGATCACCGTAGCCGAGCCAGAAGATGCGCGCCGGCAGCCCCTGGAAGGCGACGCGTTCGCCGGCCAGGCGAATCCACCGGCACAACGGTTGATCGTCGGCGAACATCTCGAGCGCGGCGCGGTCCGTCACCCGGATGTCCTCCGCATCGCCCGACAGCGCCACCCACCGGAACGGGCCCTTGCCTTCGCAGAAGAGCGGCCGGATGTATTCGGGCACGAAGCCGGGAATGCGGAAGGCGTCGGCGACGCCGGCCTTCACGGCCTGGGCGCGGATATTGTTGCCGTAGTCGAAGACGATGGCGCCGCGGTCCTGCAGCGCCAGCATCGCGGCGACGTGCGCGCCCATCGCGGCGATGCTGCGGCGCTCGTACTCGGCGGGCGCCTCCGCGCGCAGCCGCGCCGCCTCGTCCAGGGTCATGCCGTTCGGCACGTAGCCGACCAGCGGATCGTGCGCCGAGGTCTGATCGGTGACGACGTCCGGAGTGAAGCCGCGTTGCACGAGCTCGGGCAGGACGTCGGCGGCGTTGGCCAGCAGGCCGATGGAGCGCGGCGTGCCGGCAGCCGCGTAGCGCTGCACGCGCGCCAGCGCGTCGTCCAGGTGGTCGCACGCCTCATCGAGGTAGCGGCTGTTCAGCCGGCGTTCGATGCGGGTGGGATCCACCTCGACGACGAGCGCGACGCCTTCGTTCATCGTCACCGCGAGCGGCTGGGCGCCGCCCATGCCGCCCAGTCCGGCGGTGACGGTGACGCGGCCGGCGAGGGTGCCGCCGAAGTGCCGCCGCGCCAGTTCGGCCAGCGTCTCGTAGGTGCCCTGCAGGATGCCCTGCGAGCCGATGTAGATCCAGCTGCCGGCCGTCATCTGCCCGTACATCGTCAACCCGCGATCCTCGAGATCGCGGAACGTGTCCCAGTCGGCCCATTTCGGCACGAGGTTGGCATTGGCGATGAGCACGCGCGGTGCGTGGGTCGAGGTGCGGAACACGGCGACCGGCTTGCCCGACTGCACCAGCAGCGTCTCGTCGTCGGCGAGCGCCCGCAGCGATGCGACGATGGCGTCGAAGGCCGGCCACGAGCGCGCCGCCCTGCCGGTGCCGCCGTAGACCACCAGATCCTCGGGCCGCTCGGCGACCTCGGGATCGAGATTGTTCATCAACATCCGCAGCGCGGCCTCTTGAGGCCAACCGAGACACGTCAGCGACGTGCCGCGAGGAGCGCGGATTGAACGAGCACCGGTAGTCATCGTTAGCGAACAGGAGTGGGCGGGCGGAAAAGTGAAAGTAAGAAACTAAGCACCGTGGGGCGGCTTGTCAAACTGAAAATGGAAATCGAAATCAGTTGACAACCATCCCGGTGGCGTACTCGAGGGCGCCCGACGAGATCAGCTGCGCAATCGCCTCGATGTCGCGCGACGGCGGACGGTCGTCGATCAGCGTCGGCACCACCGCGCGCACCGCGCCGTGCGCGCCCATCAGCGCCGGGGTGCTGACCAACGGCGCCCGCAGATCGATGGCCTGGCACGCACACAGCATCTCCACCGACAGCACGTGTCGTGCCAGTTGCAGCGCGCGCTCGGCCTTGAGCGCGGCGCCCATGCTCATGCTCACGTGATCTTCCTTGTTGGCCGAGGTGGGAATGGTGTCGACCGAGGCCGGGTGACAGCTGCTCTTGAGCTCGGAGGTCACCGCGGCCGCGGTCACCTGCGCCATCATCAGCCCCGACTGCAGCCCGCCATCGCGCGTGAGGAACGCCGGCAGGCCGCTGCTGAGCGCGGGATTGACCAGGCGATCGGCGCGCCGCTCGCTGATCGTCGCCAACTGGGTGACGGCGATCGCCAGCAGGTCGGCGGCCATCGCCAGCGGTGCGCCATGGAAGTTGCCGCCGGACACGATCTCGTGTTCGTCGGCGAACACCATCGGATTGTCCGTGGCGGCGTTCATCTCCACCGTGACAATGTGGCGGATCCAGGTCAGGGCTTCGCGCGCCGCGCCGTGCACCTGCGGGACGCAGCGTTCCGAATAGGCGTCCTGCACCCGCCCGCAGCCGGCATGTGAGGTGTTCAACGGGCTCTCGTCGATCAGCCGCCACAGATTGTCGGCGGCCACCGCCTGTCCCGCGAACGGGCGCGCCGCGTGCACGCGCGGATCGAACGGTTTGCGCGAGCCGAGCAGGGCGTCGATGCTGAGCGCCGCGATCACGTCGGCGGCGCGGGCCAGGCCCTCCGCGCCGGCAAGCGCCAGTCCCAGCACGGCGGCCGAAGCCTGGGTGCCGTTGATGAGCGCGAGCCCTTCCTTGGGGCCGAGATCGACCGGCGTCAGCCCGGCCGCGGCCAGGGCGGCGGCGCCGTCTTCGCTCTGCCGCCCGTCCCACGTCTGTCCCTCGCCGATCAGCACCAGCGCCAGGTGCGCGAGGGGCGCCAGATCGCCGCTCGCCCCGACCGATCCTCGGCTGGGGACGCGGGGATGAATGCCGTGGTTGAGCAGCGCGAGCAGCGCCTCGATCGTCTCGACGCGAATGCCGGAGAAGCCCTTGGCCAGGACGTTGGCGCGCAGCGCCATCATCGCCCGCACGGTGCGCGGCTCGAGCGGCGCGTCGACGCCGGCGGCATGGCTGCGCAGCAGGTTCACCTGCAGCGCCGCGAGGTCCGCCTTGGCGACGCGGGTCTCGGCGAAATTGCCGAACCCGGTGTTGATCCCGTAGACGGCGACCTCGCCCGCGGCCATGGTCTCCACCACTGCGCGCGACGCGGCCACCCGGGCGCGCGCCTGCGGCGCCAGCGACACTTCGGCGTGGCGGTCGGCAATGGCGACCAGTTGATCGAGTGTCAGGTGCGAGCCGTCGAGGAGAATCATCGGTCGGTAGGATACAGTAGGAGGCATGAATATCGCGGTTCTGGGCGCGCAGTGGGGCGATGAAGGCAAGGGAAAGATCGTCGACCTGCTCACGCCGCACTTCAGTGTCGTCGCACGGTATCAGGGCGGCCACAACGCCGGCCACACGGTGTACGTCAACGGCAAGAAGTTCGTGCTGCACCTGATTCCGTCGGGCATCCTGCACCAGGGCGTCATCTGCGTCATCGGCAACGGCGTGGTCGTCGACCCGCAGGCGCTGTTCGCGGAGGTCGACGAGCTGGCCGGGCTGGGCATCGACGTCGGCGACCGGTTGCTGATCAGCGAGAAAGCGCACCTGATCCTGCCGTACCACCGCGAGCTCGACATCCTGAGCGAGGCCCGCCGCGGCGAGCGCAAGATCGGCACGACCTCGCGCGGCATCGGCCCCGCCTACGAGGACAAGATCGGGCGGCGCGGCATCCGGCTGTGCGATCTCGTCGACACCCAGGCGCTCGCCGACGAGGTGCGCGAGAACGTGAGCGCGCGCAACCAGATCATCAAGGACTCGAAGATGGAGTGGCGCGCGGTCTACGAGCAGCTGCTCGAACAGGGCGCGCGCATGCGGCGGTGGGCGGGCGACGTCTCGCTGGTCCTCGATCAGGCGATGCGCGACGGCAAGCGCATCCTCATCGAGGGCGCGCAGGGGACGATGCTCGACATCGATCACGGCACCTATCCGTTCGTCACCTCGTCGAACGCCTCGATCGGCGGCGCCTGCACCGGGCTCGGCATCCCACCGAAGGCCGTGCACGGCGTGCTCGGCGTGGCCAAGGCCTACACGACGCGCGTTGGCGAGGGGCCGCTGCCGACCGAACTGTTCGGCGAGCTGGGCTCGCGCCTGCGCGAGAGCGGTCAGGAATATGGCGCGTCCACCGGACGGCCCCGCCGCTGCGGCTGGTACGACGCGGTGGCGGTGCGCTACGCCGTGCGCGTGAACGGCATCGACGCCATCGCGCTCACCAAGCTCGACGTGCTGGACGGCCTCGAATCGATCGACATCTGCACGGGGTACTCGATTGGCGGCCGCACGGTCACCGAGTTCCCGGCCGATCTGAACAGCGCCGGCCCGTGCACGCCGGTGTACGAGAGCTGGCCCGGCTGGACGGCGCCGACGAAGGGCGCGACGCGATTCGAGGATCTGCCGGCGGAAGCCAGGCGTTATATCGCGCGCCTGGAAGAGGTGAGCGGCGTGCCGGTGGCGATTGTCTCCACCGGTTCGGACCGCGCCGAGACGATTCTCCGCGAAGACAGCGTGGCCGGACGCTGGTTCCCGCAGACCTCAGCCCGGCTCGTCTGAGCCGGGCTGGCGGTGCCGCTCGGCAAAGCTCTGCAGTGATTCGCCTTCGATGCCACTGAGCTTCAGCCCCGCGCGATAGCGCGGCTGCTGGCCCTGCGGCATCTCGAACGTCGCCCACACCACCGACCCCGCGCATCGCAGCGAGCGCTTGCCTTCGGGCAGGGCCAGGCGCACGCGCTGATTGGGCCGCAGGATGATCTTCGACACCACCTGCGCGCCAATCGCCGAGAGATCCACCAGTTCCGCCGCATTGCCGTCCACCGTGACGGGAACGCCCGACATCACCCGCACCCGCGGCGCGCGCCGCGTGCCGCGCTGATCGAGCGCGACATTGACGGTGGCCACCGCGACGGGCGCGGTCGACGACGAGGTCGAATCGGGCGGTGCGGGCGGCGCGGTCGGTGCCATGGTACTGCTGCCTGCTGCGGCGGTCGGCGTGCGGGGATCGCGGGACAGGATGCGGACCTCGCACGACTTGAGAGCGGGGTCGTCGGTGATCCGGCCGATCAGCGCCTCGCCGCGCGCGCTCACCGCGAACTGTTCGTCCAGCGCCACGATCACCGGGCGTGCGGTGGCGATGAACTCGACGGCCGCCCGCACTTCGTGGTCGGTGAACGTGTGTATTTCGTTTTCGGTGGCGAACTGCGTGCGAAGCATCGCCAGCGCCTCTCGCTGCCCAATCAGAACGATCGCCGACACAACCCGATGAGTGTATACCAGCCGCCCGACCTGCATAGAATGGGACCGGTGCATGCCTCTTCCGCCGCGGTGTCGTGCCGCGGCCTCGTCAAACGCTATCCCGACATCGTCGCGGTCGATGGCCTCGACCTCGAGGTGCCCCGGGGCGAGTGCTTCGGGCTGCTCGGCCCAAACGGCGCCGGCAAGACCACCACGGTGGAGATCCTCGAGGGCCTGGTCGAGCAGGATGCCGGCGACGTGCGCATCCTGGGGCGGCAGTGGCGGACCGACCGCGCCGAGCTTCGTCGCCGTCTGGGGGTCCAGCTGCAGGAAACGCAGCTCAACGACAAGCTCACGGTCGAGGAGACGCTCCGGTTGTTCCGGTCGTTCTTCACCGAGGGCCCCACCGTGGCCGAACTGCTGGACGTCGTCGAGCTGGGCTCGAAGCGAACCTCGTGGGTAGGGAAGCTGTCCGGCGGGCAGAAACAGCGGCTGGCGGTGGCCTGCGCGCTGGCCGGCCGGCCCGAGCTGCTGTTCCTCGACGAGCCCACCACCGGATTGGATCCGCAGTCGCGCCGGCAATTGTGGGAGGTGCTCGCCCGCTTCAAGGCCGATGGCCGCACCATCGTCATCACGACGCACTACATGGACGAGGCCCACGCCTTGTGCGATCGGGTCGGGATCATGGATCACGGGTCGCTGATCGCGCTCGGCACGCCGCGCGAGCTGGTGGCGTCGATTGGCGCCGAGCACGTGGTGGAGTTCAGCGTCACGGGGCCGACTCCGGAGGAGCCGACGCTGCGCGCCTTGCCGGGCGTCCGCGACGTGCAGCTGAGGGGCGAGGCGGTGACGCTGGCCACGTCCGAACTGCACTCCACCGTGCCGGCCCTGCTGGCCTGCCTGGACGGCATGGACCTGACGCTGACCCTGCTCAGCACGCACAGCGCGACACTCGAGGACGTCTTCGTGTCGCTCACCGGAAGGCAGCTGCGGGATGGTTGATCGAGGCGGCGCGTCGCATCCGCTGGTGGAGCTCACGGTGTCGCGGTTCCGCGAGTTCCTGCGGGAACCCGAGGCCGTCTTCTGGGTCTTCGCCTTCCCGGTCATCATGACCTGCGCGCTCGGCATCGCCTTCCGCTCGCGCGGCGCCGAGCCGGTGATCGTCGGCGTCGTGGAGCAGGCCGGCGCGGCGGACCTGCGCCAGGCGCTCGAGGCCGCCGGCGGCTTCACCGTCCGCACCATCGACCAAGGGGAGGTCGAACGCGCGGTGCGCGATGGCCGGGCGCCGGTGGTGGTCGTGCCGGGGTCGCCGCCGGAGTACCGTTTCGACGAGGCCAGGGCCGACAGCCAGGTGGCGCGGCTCGCGGTGGACAACGCCCTGCAGCGCGCCGCCGGACGTCGGGACGCGTTCAGCGCGACGGCGCGTCCGATCGACGCGGTCGGCTCGCGTTACATCGACTGGCTGGTGCCGGGCCTGCTCGGCATGAACATCATGAGCACGGGCCTGTGGGGCGTCGGCTTCTCGATTGTCCAGGCGCGGACGCGGAAGCTGCTGAAGCGGCTGGTGGCGACGCCGATGTCTCGCGCCGAGTACCTGGCGTCGCATGTCCTCAGCCGTCTCCTGTTTCTCACGCTCGAGACGGTGGTGATCGTCGGCTTCGCGTGGATGGTGTTCGAGGTCCGCGTGCGAGGCGGCGTCGCGGCGCTCGCGCTGCTGGCGGTGCTGGGCGCGCTCAGCTTCGGCGGCCTCGGGCTGCTGGTGGCGAGCCGGGCCCGCACGGTTGAAGCGGTGTCGGGGCTGATGAACCTGGTGATGATGCCGATGTGGGTGCTGTCGGGTGTGTTCTTCGCGTCGGACAATTTCCCGGCGCCGATGCAGCCCTTGATCCGGGCGCTGCCGCTCACCGCGCTCAACAACGCGCTGCGTGGGGTGATGAACGAGGGGCTGTCGCTGGCCGCGGTCGGCGGCGACGTCGCGATCCTGGCGGCCTGGGGCACGATCACGTTCGCGCTGGCGCTGCGCATCTTCCGGTGGCAGTGACGGAGGCCGTGCTAACGCGCGAGAGCGCGGCCCCGTCCCCTACGGGCCGTCAGGCCCGCCCTCTCTAGCTTCGATCCGGCGCGGTGTAATGCGCGAGCAGGACCTTCTGCGAGTCGACGGCCGTGCCGCCCTCCGGCAACGGTTCGCGGGCGTACGAGCCATCCGTCCGCAGCGTCCACGCCCGCTCGGTGTCGGCCCGGACGGTCTTCAGCACGGTGTCGTGGAGGTACAGCCGCAGGTCGGGATCGAGCACCGGGCACAGCACTTCCACGCGCCGGTCGAGATTGCGTTCCATCAGGTCGGCGCTGCCGAAGTAGAGCTCGGGCTCGCCGTCGTTCTCGAAGTAGTAGAGACGCGAGTGCTCGAGGAAGCGCCCGACGATCGAGCGCACGCGAATCCGATCGCTGATCCCCGGAATCCCCGGCCGCAGGCAGCAGACGCCGCGCACGATCATGTCGATCGGCACGCCCGCCTGCGACGCCTTGTAGAGCGTCCGGATCATCGCCGGGTCGGCGACCGCGTTGTTCTTGATGACGATGCCCGCCTTCCGCCCCGCGGCGGCGTGCGCCATCTCGCGCTCGACCAGCGCGCGGAACCCCTGCCGCAGCCCCGCCGGCGCCACCAGCAGCGCCCGGTGCGACCGCCGGCTGGAGTACCCGGTCAACGAGTTGAACACCTCGGTCACATCGTCGAGGATGCGCTCGTCGGCCGTGAACAGGCCGAGGTCGGTGTAGACCTGCGACGTGACGCGGTTGTAGTTGCCGGTCGCGATGTGGGCGTAACGGCGGATGCCGTCGGTCTCCTTGCGCACCACCAGGCACAGCTTGCAGTGCACCTTCAGGTTCACCAGCCCATAGACGACGTGGATGCCGGCCGACTCCAGGCGATTGGCCCAGGCGATGTTGTTGCGCTCGTCGAATCGTGCCTTCAACTCGACCAGCACCGCCACCTGCTTGCCTTCCTCCGCCGCCTCGATCAGCAGGTCCACCAGCGGCGAGTTGGCGCCGATGCGGTAGAGCGTCATCTTGATCGCGACGACGTTGGGATCGGCGATGGCCGCGCGCAGGAACGTCTCGACCGAGGTGAACGACTCGAACGGGTGGTGGATCAGGAAGTCCTGATCCGCGATCTGTTCGAAGACGTTGTCCGCATCATCCGGGCCCCACAGCGTGTGCGGAATGAACGACGGGTCCTTCAACGCCGGACGATGGAGCCTGGTCAGCGCGTGCCAGTCGCCGAACCCCAGCCGATCGGACGTCCGCGTCACCACGTCGTCTTCGACTTCGAAGTTCTCCATCAGGATGTTGAGCACGCGGCGGGGCATGTCGGACTCGACCTGCAGCAGCGAGAGCGCGCCGTAGCGCAGCTGCTTCAAGCCGCGGTCCACGGTCTCGAGCAGATCGTCCGCCTCGTCCTCCTGGATCACCATGTCGGTGTCGCGGATGACGCGGAAGATGTGCGCGCCTTCGACCTGCGTGCCCGGGAACAGTTCCTGGATGTTGCGCCGGATGACGTCTTCGAGGAACACGAACGCGCTGCCGCCGAGCGGCGCCAGGCCCTCGGGAACCGGCACGAAGCGCGGCAGCATGCCCGGCACCTTCACCCGTGCGAACTTGGTGCGGCCGCCGTGCCGCACCCGCACCGCCAGGTTCATGCTGAGGTTCGAGATGTACGGGAACGGATGGCCGGGATCGAAGGCCAGCGGCGTCAGGACCGGGAAGATCTGTTCCTTGAAGTAATGGGTCAGCCAGGTGTCGAGCGCCGGGGTGTAGTCACCAGGTTCGAGGAAGTGGATGCCCTCGGCCGCCAGCAGGGGCCGCAGGTCGCGCGACCAGCAGTCGGTCTGCTCGGCGATCTGCGCCAGCGCCCGGCTGCGAATCATCGCCAGCTCCTGCTCGGTGCCCAGGCCATCGACCGAGGTCTCGTCGATGCCCGCCCGGAACTTCTTCAGGATGGTGGCGACGCGCACCATGAAGAACTCGTCGAGGTTGGTGCCGGCGATGGCGAGGAACTTCACCCGTTCGAGGAGCGGGTGCGACGGGTCCTGGGCCTGCGCCAGCACGCGCCGGTTGAACTCGATCCAGCTGATTTCCCGATTGATGTACAGAGAAGGTGAGGTGAGATCCGCCGGATCCAGGCTCGCCCAGTCCACCTTGGTGGAGCCCAGCGTGTGAGGGGGCGGCTCGGCTCCTCGCCGGCGTCTGGATCTGCGGCTCGAGAGCGCTGATGAGTCGGTCGTCAACGTCACGCCGTAAGCTTACCAAACGGTTGAGACGGGGGCGTCACGAGAACCAGAGTAGCAGAGCGAACAGGATGACGGTGGCGGTGACGACCCGCTCCAGCCAGCGCTGCCCCTTCAGTACCGCCATGCGCACACCCAGAAGCCCGCCGACGAAGTTACCCACGCCAAGGGCGAGCCCGCGAGGCCAGTCCACCGTCCCGGAGTTCGCGAAGATCAGCAGCGAGAGCACGGTCATCAACAGCACGCTCAGCACTTTGATGGCGTTGCCGCGGATGAGGTCGAGCCCCGTGGCGCTGGTCAGCGCGAGGATGACGAAGCCGACGCCGGCCTGGATGAACCCGCCGTAGATGCCGACGAAGAAGAAACCGATCAACGTCAAGGCCTTGCTGGGTCCCGACGCGACAGTCTTCGGTTGTGCCGGGCCGCCGCGACTCTTCCACACCGACCACAGCGTCATCCCCAGCATCGCGAACGACAGAATGCGGGTGAACGCGAAATCCGGCACGCGCAGCGCGAGCCAGGCGCCGAGCCCGGCGCCGATAACGGCCGGCGCGCTGGCCCACAGGGCAAAGCCCCAGTCCAGGGCGCCATGCCGGTGATAGCCCCAGACGCCGCTGACGTTCTGCGCCAGCACGCCGACGCGGTTCGTGCCGTTGGCGACCGCCGCCGGAAGGCCCAGGAAGAGCAGGACCGGCAACGTCAGGAACGACCCGCCTCCGGCGACGACGTTCAGCGCGCCGGCGACGAGGCCGGCGCCGGCCAGGAGGGCGAGTTCGAAGGCGAACGGCACGCCCGAGGATCGTAGCGCATGACGCGGTGGCGCGGGGCACGGCGCCAGGCGGTACAGTAATTGGTGCGTGCATGGCGACTCCATCGTTCAGGACATCGTTCTCTTGTATGCGCTGGCGCTGGTGCTGCTGCTGGTCGGCGGGCGCCTGCGCGTCCCGACCACGGTCAGCCTGATCGTCACCGGCGTGCTGGCCGGACCGGGCGGATTTGGTCTGGTCAGCTCGGAAGCCACCGTCACCACCCTCGCCGAGATCGGCATCGCGCTGTTGCTGTTCATGGTCGGCCTCGACCTGTCGTTCGGCGAGGTCCGGCGCCTGTGGCGGAGCGTGACCATCGGCGGCGGCGCGCAGATGCTGGGCACGATCGCGGTGGTCGCACCGTTCGCGGTCCTGTGGCTGGGGCCCCGGCTGGAGACGACGCTGTTCATCGGGTTCTTCGTCGCGATCTCGAGCACCTCGCTGATCGTGCGCGAACTGATGCGGCGGAACGAGATCCACTCCCCGCACGGGAGCCTGGCGATCGGCATCCTGCTGCTGCAGGATCTGGTGGCGCTGGTGGCACTGGTCCTGGCGCCGGTGGTGTTCGGGGCCTCGGGCGCGAGCCTTGGGCGGGCGTTGCTGGAGATCGTCCTGATCGCCGTCGGCCTGACCGCGGCCACCCGCTTCCTGCTGCCGCTGCTGTTCCGGATGGCGACCGACTCGGGCCGGGAAGCGTTCGGGCTGATGGTGCTGGTGGCCAGTCTCGGTACGGCATGGCTGGCCTCGGTGCTCGGACTGTCGATGACCACCGGCGCCTTCCTCGCCGGCCTGGTCATCGACGAGAGCGAGTTCAGCCACCAGATCCATGCGGAGATCCGCCCGCTGCGCGATCTGCTGACCAGCCTCTTCTTCATCTCGGTCGGGCTGCTCGTCAATCCCGCGGCGCTGCTCCCGGTGCTGCCGCTGATGCTGGCGGTGGCGGTCGGCATCGTGGTGCTGAAGATCGTCGGCGCGGCCGGCGCCTTGCTGCTGGCCAGCATCCCGCTGCGCGTCGCGGTCACCACCGCCGTGGGCCTGGCCCAGATTGGCGAGTTCTCGCTCGTGCTGGGCGCCAGCGCCGTTGCCAACGGCGCCATCGACCGCGCGTCGTGGCAGGTGCTGCTGGGCGCGAGTGTCCTGACGATGATGGTCACCCCGTGGCTGGTGGGCGTGGCGCCGGCGTTCGGGGGATGGCTGGCGAGCCGTCACGCGTCGGACCGACATCCGGCAGCCGAGACGCCCGAGGAACTGGCCGGCCATGTCGTGATCCTCGGCTTTGGCGTCGGCGGCCGTCTGATCGCCCGTGCGTTGCACGACGTGCAGACGCCATGTGTCATTCTCGAACTCGGCGGCGTTGCGGTCCGCGGGACGGCCGCGGCGGGCTACCGCATCCTCTACGGCGACGCGACGGCGGCGGAGCCTCTGAGGGCGGCCGGCGTCGAGCGGGCGGCGGCGGTGGTCGCCGTGCTGAGCGATCCCGGCGCGACCGAGCGCGCGGTGCGGGCGGTGCGGGCGTTGAACGCGCGGGTGCCGGTGCTGGTCCGGACCCGCTATCGCCTGGAAGCCGACCGCATGCTCCGCGCCGGGGCGACGGTGGCGGTGGCCGAGGAGCTCGAGGCTTCACTCGAGGTGGCGGCGCAGCTGCTGGTGCGGCTCGACGTTCCGGGCAACATTGCGGAGGCGCTGGTCGGAGAGGCGCGTGTGGCGCTGTCGGCGGTGAGCGCCCGGGGCCTGGGCGTGCCGCCAGTGCCGTCGGCGCAGGTGTCGGACGCCTTTGGCGAGACGCCGGTCTGGAGCCATCAGCTGAACGCATCGGACTGGGCGGTGTCGCGGACGGTCGGCGCGGTCAATCTGCGGGCCGCGACCGGGGCCACGATTCTGGCGGTGAAACGGGGCGGCGCGACCGTCGCTCACCCTCCGGTGGAGTGGGTGTTTCAGCCGGGAGACACGCTGTATGTGGCCGGTGATGCGGCGAGCCTCCGGCGGGCCCGCGGCCAGCTGAGGGACGGCAACCTCGGCGGGACGATTCCATCTCCCGAAGGCATCGAAAGTGTGTAGAATCCCCGCTGTAGAGGAATACCTGTCGGCGTCGACAGCCGCAGGGAAACAAGGAGGCACGTATGTCGCTGACCCGTCGGCGACTCTTTCAGCGTCTGACGACCCTCGACCAGCCCACTCACCCGGAGTGGATTTCGGCGCGGGGCCGTGAAGCCGGCATGATTGAGTACGGCGAGCAGGGCATGGCCGCTGGAGCCAGGCCCATCCGCATCGCCAGCAACGAAAATCCGCTCGGACCCGGGCAGCACGTGCTCGATGCCATTGTCGGCAAGTTCCCCGAAGCTGCCCGTTACCCCTTCAATGCCCGGCAGAACGACGGCACGCTGATCACCGCGCTGTCGACGAAGTTCGGCGCGAAGGGTGAGAACGTGGCGCTCGGCGCCGGCTCCGGCGAACTCCTGACCAACGCCGTCCGCGCCTTCACTTCGCCGACCAGGCCGCTCGTCACCGCGTGGCCCTCGTTCGAGAACCCGCGCGACACGGCCAAGAAGATTGGCACGCCGGTGAAGGAAGTGGCGCTCGACAGCAAGCTGCGCATCGACGTGGCGAAGCTGGTCGAGGCCTCGAAGGGCGCCGGGCTGGTGTTCTTCTGCAATCCCAACAACCCGACGGCCACCGTGCACGGCAAGACCACGGTCGCCGACATGGTGAAGCAGATCCGCGCCGCGTCGCCCGACACGGTGATCCTCATCGACGAGGCCTACCACGACTACGTCACCGACCCGTCGTATCAGACGGCGATGGACCTGGCGCTGTCGACGCCCAATGTGTTCGTGGCGCGCACCTTCTCGAAGGCCTACGGGATGGCCGGCCTGCGCGCGGGCTACGCCATCGGCCACCCGCCGACGATCAAGGCGCTCAACGCCTATCGCATGCCCTACGGGCTCGGCACGCTGACGCTGGGCGCCACCATGGTCGGCCTCGGCAACCAGGCGCACATCGACGCCGAGCGGAAGCGCAACACCGACGTGAGGACCTTCACCGTGAAGGCGTTCGCGGACATGGGCGTCACCGGCACGGACTCGAACGCCAACTTCCTGTTCATGGACATCAAGCGGCCCGCGGCCGGATTCCGCGACGCCTGCCGGACGGCCGGCGTGCTGGTGGGACGCGACTTCCCGCCCTACGAAAAGACGCACTGCCGCATCTCCCTTGGCACGATGGACGAGATGCAGAAGGCAGTGGAGGTGTTCAAGAAGGTGCTCGGTAGCACCACGACCACGTCCAGCAAGGACGGGCGCTAACCGATGTCCCGAGTGAAGGAGGTTTCCACCATGTCGCTCTCGCGACGTTCGTTCGTTCAGACGCTCGGCGTCGGCGCCGCAGGTGCGTGGATTGGATCGCGAGGCCGCGAGGGCTCGCTGTTCGGTTCCGACCTGTACGCGCAGGGGATCCAGCCCGTGCAGGGGCCGGCCCCGTCCGTCATCCTGTCGAGCAACGAGAACCCGCTCGGATGCCACAAGGACGTGCTCGCCGGCGTGCGCGGGGCGTTCTCCGAAGCCGGCCGTTATCCGTTCGCCACGGCGGACGAAGTGACCGAGCTGGTGGCCCGCAAGCACGGGGTCAAGAAGGAAAACGTGCTGCTCGGTTCGGGATCCACCCAGATCCTGCGGACCTCGACGCACGTCTTCACGACCAAGACCGCCGGGCTCGTGGCCGCCATTCCCGCCTACGAGGAGTGCGCCGATTACGCGCGCCTCATGGGTCATCCGCTGACCGGCGTCAAGCTGACGTCGGACCTGAAGATGGACCTCGACGCGCTGCAGGCGGCCTCGAAGGGCGCCGGGCTGGTGTTCTATTGCAACCCGAACAACCCCGTCGCCACCGCGGTCAGCGCGGCCGACACGCGGACCTACCTGGCCAGCCTGATGAAGGCATCGCCGAACACCACCGTGCTGGTGGACGAGGCCTACTTCGAGTACGCCACGAACCCGGCCTACGAGACGTTCATTCCCGCCGCCATCGACAACCCGCGCATCGTGGTCGCGCGCACCTTCTCGAAGTGCTTCGGCATGGCGGGTCTGCGCATGGGCTACGCGATTGCCCACAAGGACACCATCGCGAAGATGGCGGCCTGGGACGGCGTCGGCGCCATCAGCGTGATCGGGCTGCAGGGCGCGCGAGCGGCCCTCAACGTGCCGGACCAGTGGGTCAAGGACGAGCAGAAGCGCAACGAGGCGGCTCGGAGCTTCACGCAGAAGTGGTTCGCGGATCGCGGCTATACGCCGACCGACTCGCAGACCAACTTCATGTTCGTCAACATCAAGCGGCCGGCGCGCGAGTTCCGCGAAGCCTGCCTCAAGCAGGGTGTGCTGGTCGCGCGCGACTTCCCGCCCTACGAGAAGACCCACTGCCGCATCTCGGTTGGCACGATGGAGGAGATGCAGAAGGCGGTGAAGGTGTTCGAACAGGTCCTGGCGCAGCCGGCGAAGGCCGCCGCCTAGATCACCCGCGACAGCTGGCACACGGCAACCGACGGGAGCTGACGCGCCACTGACCAATCCAACCACCACCGGGTTTCCGGCTCGCGCAGGCGGGCTTGAAACCCGGTTTTCGTTTTCACGAAAGGGGACACCGCGATGGATATCGATCGACGGGCATTTCTCGCGAGCGTGGGTGGGTTGGCCGTGGTGGAAGCGCTCGATCCCGAGGCCAAGGCCGAGGCGCTCGAGCACTACATGATGGAGAAGCTGGACGAGGAGGCCGGGGGCCTGATCCTCGACGGCGAAGCGCAGGTCGCCGCGGCGGCGCCTGACGCCACCATCCGGCGCGGCGCCGGCAGCCTGTTCGGTCCGCAGGGCCCGGCCGAGAACCGGCGCATGGCGGCGCTCGCGCCGATGTCGGACAAGCCGACGCTGCTCGAGTTCTTCGAGAAGCGCTTCAATCCGGCCAACCACGTGCTGCAGAGCGCCACCCGGGCGCTCAAGACGGGCATGAGCGAGGAGATCACGCTGGCCTGCCTGCTCCACGACGTCGTGCTGAACCTGGTGAAGGTGGATCACGGCTGGTGGGGCGCGCAGATGCTCGAGCCCTACGTGCCCGAGAAGGTGAGCTGGGCGATTCGCTATCACCAGGCCCTGCGGTTCTATCCGGACCCGGCCAACGGCTACGAGTATCCCGAGCTCTACACCCGGATCTACGGCAAGGACTACGTCCCGCAACCCCACATCAAGGCCGCCTACGACTACGCGCGCAATCACAAGTGGTACCTCGAGGCGCGCATGGTCACGGTGAACGACCTCTACGCGTTCGATCCGAATGCCAAGGTCTCAATCGAGCCGTTCATCGACATCATCGGCCGGCACTTCAAGCAGCCCAAGGAGGGCCTCGGCAACGACGGCAGCCCGACGGCTCACATGTGGCGCACGATGATGTTCCCGGATAACCCGCTCTGATTCGCCTCGCGCGCGTCATCGGGCTTTCGCACGCCACGGCGCTGGTCGTGGGCACCATCATTGGCGCCTCGGTCTTCGTCCAGGCCTCGGAGATCACCGCCCGGGTCCCGACGGCTTCCGGCGTCGTGCTGGCCTGGCTGCTGGCGGGCGTGCTGACGCTGCTCGGCGCGCTGGTGTGCGCCGAGCTGGCGTCGGCGTTCCCACGGACGGGCGGGGTCTACGTCTTCCTGCGCGAAATCTACAGCCCGGCCCTCGGGTTCCTCTGGGGCTGGGCCATGTTCTGGAGCATGCACAGCGGCATCGCGGCGGCCGTTGCCACCGTGTTCGCGCGCTATGCCGGGACGTTCCTGAATCTGGGCGACACCGCCACGCGCCTGCTGGCGGTGGGCGCCATCGTCGTGCTGTCGGCCATCAACTACGTGGGCACCCGTACGGGCAGTCGGGTGCAGGCGGTGATCACGGGTGTGAAGGTGGCGGCGGTCGTCGTGATCATCGGCGCCGGGTGGTGGCTGGCTCCGGCGTCGTCCGCGGCTCTGGCGCCGGCGGATCCCGAGGCCACGTGGGATTTCACAGGGCTGATGCTGGCGGTTTCCGCCGGGCTCTTCGCCTTCGGCGGATGGCACATGGTCACTTACACCGCCGAGGAAACCGTGGACGCCGCGCGCACCATTCCGCGCGCGCTGATGATCGGCATCGTGGTCGTCACCGTGTGCTACATCGGGCTCAACACGGTCTACCTGCGGGTGCTGTCGGTCCCGGAGGTCATCGCCTCGTCGCGGGTCGCGGCGGACACCTTCGATCGGCTCATCGGTCCCGCCGGCGCCGTCGCCATCTCGGCGTTGGTGATGGTGAGCGCCTTTGGCGCGTTGAACGGCATCATCCTGGTCGGCCCGCGCGTGTACTACCAGATGGCGCAGGACGGCGTGCTGTTCGCCTGGGCGGGCCAGGTGCATCCGACCTTCCAGACCCCGTCGCGCGCCATCGTGCTGCAGGCGGTGTGGTCGTCGGTGCTGGTGTGGACCGGCACCTACCGAGCGCTGTTCACGCGCGTGATCTACACGGAGTGGATCTTCTTCGCGCTGCTGGGGGTGGGCATCTTGATGCTGAGGCGCCGCCCCGGATACCATCCCGCGTGGCCCATGCCGCTCGTGCCGATCGCGCCGCTGCTGTTCGTGGCCGCCTCGGCGGCCATCGTTGTCAACCAGGTGGCCGCGGACCTGCGAGAGAGCGCCATCGGCCTCGCGCTGGTCGTCTCGGGCCTCCCGGTCTACTGGCTGTGGACACGAGCGACACGGAAGACCGCGCTGGATGTTGCTGATTCCCGTTCCTGACCGCTGACCCCTGACCCTTAGCCCCTGACCCTATGATCATCGACTTCCACAACCACTACTACCCGCCGGAATACCTGGACGCCGTGAAGGCGGGCCGCTCGCGCATCAAGATCGACTACGACGCAGAGGGGAATCCGCGGCTGCACTATCCCGGTGACTACAACATCCTCGTGCCGGGCCATCGCGACCTGGACTTCCGCGAGAAAGTGCTGGCCGAGCACGGCGTGGACATGCAGGTGGCGACGTTCACCACGCCCGGCACGCACATGGAGGAGCCGGCGCTGGCCGTGGAGCTGGCACGCCGCATCAACGATGCCTACGGCAACGAACGCAGGCGGCGGAAGGCGTTCACGTTCCTGGCGACGCTGCCGCTGAACGATCCGGCGGCAGCGGTCACCGAGCTCGAACGCGCGATGAAGACGCACGGGCTGCCGGGGGCGATGGTGTTCAGCAACGTGAACGGCGTGCCGCTGGCGGATGCGCGATACGAGCCGCTGTGGCAGAAGGCCGATGAGTTGGGCGCGGTCATCTACATCCACCCCGCGCATCCACTTGGCGTCGAGGCGATGGAGCAGTACTGGCTGATGCCGCTGGTCGGGTTCCTGATGGACACGACGCTGGCGGCGGCGCACCTCGTGTTCGCCGGCGTGCCGCGCCGCTACCCGCGGATCACCTGGGTGCTGTGCCACATGGGCGGCGCCATCCCGTATCTGGCCGAGCGGCTCGACCGCGGCTACGAGGCCTTCGCCGAATGCCGGACCAACATCGACCGTCCGCCGAGCGCCTACTTGAAGGAGTTCTATTACGACACGGTGAACTTCGACCCCAGCTGCATCGATCTCGCGATGTCGTTCGCGGGCGTCGATCACATCATGGCCGGCAGCGACTACCCGCACCAGATTGGCAGCATCCCGAAGATGCTGCAGGTGCTGCGTGGCCTGGACGTGCCGGAGTCGGATCGGCGGAAGATGATGGGCGAGAATGCAGCAAGGATCCTGGGCCTCTAAGCCCAAGACTCAAGACTCAAGACTCAAGACCCAAGACCCAAGACCACTGGAGAGCCCGTGATGACAGCGACCTGGAAGGGTGTATGTGCCGCCGCCGCGATCTGTGCGGCGACCGCGGCGGTGGATGCCGGACAGCAGCAGGCGGCCGGCACGCGGCGCGAGCCGCAGTTCGAGAACAACGAAGTGAAGGTGTGGAAGTCCATCATCATGCCGAACCAGCCGCTCTCGCTGCACCGGCACGATCACGGGCGCACCATCGTCACGCTGAAGGGCGGGACGCTGGACGTGGTCGACGCGAAGGGCGCGACCAAGGAGAAGATGGTGTGGGAGACGGGCAAGGCCTACTGGCTGGATGCCGACGCCCCGAACACGCAGCACGGCGACATGAACAAGGGCGTCGAGCCGATGGAAGTGATCGTCGTCGAGCTCAAGAACGACGTGAAGAAGTAGGGCCTGGCACGATACCCCTGTTTTTGCAGCAGTTCCTGCGTACAGTGCGGCGCTAGTCGCTTGAAAGAAGGGATCGCCCATTGGTGAGGCTTGTTGCATGCTGCGTGTTGTCGGCGGCGACGGTCGTCGCCCAGGCCCCCGCCGCGCCGGCTCCGCAGCCCGGCACCGACATCTATCTGGTATCGTTCTCCACGGTGATCACGTCGATGCGAACCGCGGCGCCAGCCCCGGTCGCGACCAACAAGGGGTATGACAACCAGCCGTTCTTCGACGCCGGAGGTCAGCGCCTGCTCTTCACCGGCAACCGCGACGGCAAGCAGACGGACATCTACGAGTTCGACCGCACCTCGAAGACGACGCGTCAGCTGACGCGGACGCCCGAGGGCGAGTTCTCCGCTACGGTGCCGCCCGAGCGCCCGGCGACGCCAGCCCTCAATCGCGACGGATTCACCGTCATCCGCGTCGAGAGTGACGGCACCCAGCGGCTGTGGCAGTTCGATCGCGCGGGCGGCGAGCCGCGCCTCGTGCTCACCGACATCAAGCCGGTCGGTTATCACGCGTGGGTCGATGCCGACCACCTCGCGCTCTTCGTCCTGGGCCAGCCGGCCACGCTGCAGCTGGCACGTGTCAGCACCGGCAAGGCCGAGATCGTCGCGCGCGACATCGGGCGCTCGCTGCATCGCGTGCCCGGCACACGCCTCGTCAGTTTCGTGCAGAAGGAAGCGAGCGGCGCGTTCAATGTGAAGACCATCGACATCGACAGCGGCCGTATCCAGACCCTGGTGGCAGCGGCGGAGGGCAGCGCCGATCGCGACTACGCGTGGATGCCGGACGGCAAGACGCTGCTGATGTCGGCGGGCACGCGGATCATGAAATGGACGCGCGGTGACGCGGGATGGTCCGAGGTGTTCGACGCCGCGCCACACAAGCTGGGCGCCATCTCGCGCCTCGCCGTTGCCCCGTCAGGTGATGCCGTGGCAATCGTCGTCGCGGAACCGAAGTAGAAACCGGGATCCGGGATCCGGCGTCCGTCTGTCGTTCGGTCCTACGCCTGACTCATGACGTACCGCGGCAGCAGCGGGTTGAGGTGCATCAGCAGGTCGTACACCGACGCGCCGCATGCCGTGGCCACGTCCTCTGGACGCGATCCATTCACCCAGTCGAACATGGTCGCCACGTCGCCGGCCTTCACCGTCTGCTCCGCGCCGACCTCGACGATGGTGTGGCTGGCGGAGACCGAGGCGATGACGGGGTAGAGGCGATTGTTGATGCGGACGCTCGCGCCCTTCGCGGCGACGCGCGGCCAGCCGTCGGTGTGTCCCACCGGCAGCGTTGCGACCCACGTGTCCTGCTTCGCGACGTAGGCGCGTTCGTAGCCGGCGCTGGTGCCGGCGGTCAGCTTCTTGACGTAGGCCACGCGCGCGCGCAGCGCCACGGCCGGGCGCAGATCGATCTTCGCGCCCTGGCGGAATTTCGGATCGGGATAGACGCCGAACAGCACCATCCCGGTGCGCACCATGTCGAGCCAGGCGTTGTCGTGCTGGAAGATGGTGTAGCTCGAGACGGCATGCCGTCGCCCGATCGCGATGCTGGCGGCGGACAGCTCGCCGGTGAGCGTCGTGAAGCGCTTCAGCTGCTCCTGATCGAACGCCTGATCTTCGGTGAAGGTCATCATCACGCCGGCGATGCGAACGTTCTTGCGGCCGGCGAGGTCGCGGATGAGCGGCGCCGCCTCGCCGTAGGGGATGCCGACGCGCCCGATGCCGGTGTCCACGCAGACGTGGATGTCGAGCGGCCGCGGCAGGCCGGCGGCCACGCGCTCGAGGTCCGCGCCGATCGGCGTGTAGACCATCGGCATGATGTCCCTGGCGGCGAGCGTGGCGAGATCGACTGAGGTGAACGGGCCCATCAGCAGCAGGGGCTTCTTGATGCCACGTTCGCGCAGCGTCACCGCCTCTTCCATCTTGACGACGGCGAAGCCGTCGATCTCGGTGAGCGGCTCGAGCTGCCGCGCGACGGTGGCGCCGCCGAGGCCGTAGCCGTTGTTCTTGATGACGGCCATGATGGGCCGCTTGCCGGCGACGCGGGCTACCTCGCGGGTGTTGTGGGCGAGGTTGGGGGCGTGGACTTCGATCCACGGGTCGAAGCTGTCGGTGGGGTAGTCACCCGGCTTTGGTTTCTGGGCCGCGGCCGCGCGAGGCAGCAGAGCCGCGGCGACTGGACCGAGCGTGGCGGCGCCGAGGAACGATCGTCGGTTCATCGGCGCCATGTTACTCCCGCGTGCGCCTCGGCTCTTGGGCGGCCGGGAACCGCCGTGCTACAATTCCTGTTCCGCCAAGCGCGTCCCCATCGTCCAGAGGCCTAGGACGTGGCCCTTTCAAGGCTAAAACCCGGGTTCGAATCCCGGTGGGGACGCCACACCTCGGGGGCCCGTTCGGCCTGAAACCAACGGTGTCAAATTGCTGGTGCCGTGAAACGTGTCCGCGTCTCGCGCGCACCAGACGGGCCCCAACAGCACCTTGCGGACAACCTGACCAGCGTGGGCGGCGTAGCCGGCCATCCACTCCCGCAATTCGGCACCGTGGCGGACAGTCTCTGCGAGGAATGAGAGCGGAGGCCGGTGAGCCCGGAAGCAAGCGAAGCCGTGGGTTCGTCGTTCAGCTCACCGGTTGACGGCGCACGACTCCTGGCTCCAGCTCGTTGATGCTTGAAGACATTCTGGAGAACGACGATCGATGCGATAAACGTACGACGTAATAGGCATCGATGAGGTTCGCATGGTGTACGAGAACCGCATCGAGCTCGTGCCGGTGCGCCCCGCCCGTCAGCTCAAAGGCTTCCTCTGCGGAATCGACACGACCATACCGCGTGAGCAGGATCGGACATGAACGTCGTCGACTCGTCCGCTTGGCTCGAGTACTTCGCCGACGGACCCAACGCCGGCGTCTTCGCCCCGGCAATCGAGAAAGCCGCGGACCTGGTGGTGCCGACCATCAGCCTGTACGAGGTATTCACGCGCGTGCTGCAGCAGCGCGATCACGGCGCAGCCCTCCGGGTGGTTGCCGTGATGCGTCAGGGGAAAGTCGTGGAGCTGACCGAGGCGCTGGCCGTGTCGGCCGCGCGGCTGTCGGTGAAGCATGGGCTACCGATGGCCGACAGCATCATGCTGGCCACCGCGCAGGCCTCGGATGCGACGCTGTGGACGCCGGACGCGGACTTCGAGGACGTGCCGGGTGTGCGCTACGTGGCGAAGAGGCCATGATCGATGCGAACGAATTGAAGGGCAATCGAGAGGGCCGGCCCGCGATGGCCGTCAGTGGCCCTTGGCGCATCACGTTCCGCTGGGACGGCAAGGACGCCCGCGGGGGTGGCTCTCGGGCAGCATCACTGAACGGAAGGCGACGGCGACGACCAAGATGACGAAGGTGCTCCCTGTCCGACAGCCATTGAAGCGGCCACCGAACGGTCCCTGGTGAGGGGACCGGGTTTTCGGGACTACTGCACGCGTGTGAAGCGAGAATACTGGAATGATTGCGTCGTGCCCCAGGGCGTGGCGTGCTGGTATGGGACCGCGTCCACCAGCGCCAGGTCCGACCCGAGCTCGGCGGCGAGCGACGTTGGGGAATACCGCCGCACGGGGAGGCCGCTGCACTTCTCAGGCCCGTCTGGCGCGAAGGTCGCGACGATCGCGGTGCCGCCGACCTTGAGGGTCTGGAGAAGGTGCACAACGTAACGCTGCCGATCGTCCGCCGCGGTAAGGAAGTGGAAGACCGCCCGGTCGTGCCAGATGTCCATGGGCTTGAGCGACCACTCGCCCGCGACGTCAGCCTCGATCCAGATCGGGACCATGGCCCTGGCGCCCAGGCGGTCCTGAGCGCGGTGCAAGGCCGCGCCGGACACATCGAGCACCGCAAGACAGTCGAGTCCGCGCGCCGCCAGGACATCCACCAGCCGCGAATCGCCGCCGCCGACGTCCAGCACGCAGGTCTCCGAGTTCAGCCCGGCGGCTTCCATCATCTGCAGCGACACCGCCGGCAGCGCTTCGAACCAGCTGACCTCTCGTTCACCCTTGGTCGTGTAGACCGTGTTCCAGTGTGCCCGTCGTTCCATGTGCCGAGTTCATCTTATTGCACCGTCACGCCATTGGGTCCGTGTCCCATCTTCCTGACCGCGACCCAGAGACAGACCGTGGCGTAAATCAGCAGGCCGTTGCGCAGCAGGAGCACGGCTGTGCGCAGCATGCCAAGCCCCGTGGCGTACTCGCGGTGCGGATAGAACGCCGGTACGATGAGCGTCGCGGCGACGATACACCAGGCCGCGCGTCGTGCCTCCGCCAGCACGGTCGTCGCCGATCCGCCCGCGGCCTCAGGCGCCCGTGCCGGCGCCGCCAGCACGAGCGCCGCCAGCGGGAGCAGCCACAGGTGAAACTGCGGGCTCAGCACGGTGTTGGTCGCCACGAACGCGGCGATGGGCAGCAACAGCACCACAGCCATGTCTGCGACCGGCACCCGCTTCGATGTCCGCGAACCCAGGCGCCAGGCTGTCAACGTAGCCACCGCGACACATGCGAGGGTTGCCAGGGCCCACATCACCTGTCCAGGCCCGATCAGCTGTGCCGCCAGCGGGCCGGTCACTTCGTGCGTCCTCCACCTCAGTTCCCAGCCCGCGGGAACGCCGGCGAAGTGCAGCGCCCACACCATCGACGCCAACAGCGACTCGACCTGCAGTCCGCGCCCGACGTGATACGAGGCGAAGCGCCACCATGGAACCCAGAAGGCCGCGGCGAGCAGCGGTATCGAGGCGAGTGCGGCACCGGCGGTGAATCGCAGAAGACCGCCGCGCCCGCGACGCCAGGCGAACACGGCGAGCATGGGCACGACGAGAGCCGGGTACAGCTTGGTGCCGGCACCAAGCGCCACCAGAAGGCCGCCGACGAGCGCCGACCCCCCGGCCACCGCCAGCGTGGCACCAAGGGTGAGGAGGGCGGGGATCAGGTCGAAGCGCTGCAGCAGCACGTGCCCCATGGCGGCGCTTCCGAGCGAATAGGCCGCGAACGGCACGAGGTCGCGAAGCCCCGTCCGGGCGCGCACGCCGAGCCACAGCAGCACGGCCTTGATGACGGCGTCGGCCGCCCACATCTCCAGTCCAAACGCCAGGCGAAAGCCGTCGAGATCGTGCGAGAGCAGGCGCGGGGGCAGGAACCAGAGGAGCGCGTACGGCGGGTACTCGAACACCACATCGCGGTACACGAGAGGGCCGTGGAGGAGCGCCTCGGCGCCACTCATGAAGACGGTCAGATCGCCCGCCGCGCGGCCGATCGCCAGGCGGCTGAGCACGGGCAGCGTCGCCACCGCCCACAGGGTCGAGGCCACCATCAGGCGGCGTGCCGGTGTGAGCGTCAGCCAGGCCTGTCCGGCCCGCTCGACTAACGAGCGCACCGGGTCCGCTCTTGAGAGTCCCTGATGTTCCTCCGGGCGATGAGGCGATTGACCATGCAGTCCCAGCCAGCAGCGGGCAGCGGTAGGATAGCAGGAACCCAGGGGAGGGCATGGAATGAGCCTCGTGCTCCACGGCGGTCAGGGAAAGTCACTCTTTGTCTCACGCGACAGCATCAGGATCGTGCAGGAACAGCTGGCGGAACGGCGCGACAAGACGATCCTGATCCGCAACATCACCGCCGTTGAAGTCAAGAAGCCGGGGGCCTTCGACGGCTTCATCCAGTTTTCCTTCGCCGGGGGAACACCGCGCGAGAGTGCGAACACGTTCACCGGCGGGGCGTTCGATGCGGCCAGGGACGAGAATTCGGTCACCTTCGGCGGAACGGATGAATACGACATCGCCCTGAAGATCAAGGTGTACGTCGAATCGTGGTCACCGGCCGAGCCTCACGCCGCGAAGGAACACGGCCAGCCGCCCTTCTCTGCCGCTGACGAGATACGCAAGCTGAAGGCGCTCGTGGACGAAGGCTTACTGACCGCCGAGGAGTTTGCGGCGATGAAGAAGCAGTTGCTCCCGGGCTGACACGGCTCAGCCGTCGAGGTACCGCGTGGGTAACGCGATGACCAGATAGACGAGCGGAATACCCAGGCGCCTGCTCCTTCTCGAGCATATTGCGCGGCCTCCAAATTGCTTGTGACTCGGTTACCGCCGAGCCGCCGGATCGCCCCGATCCGGCGCGTGGCTCATAACGCGGTCGTGGTGCGGCTGGGGTGCGAACAGCTCCAGCGCCACCATTGCCAAGAGATCGCATCCCTGGAGTCCCTGCTCATGTCGACCGCGCCAGCCATTCGAGCTGCCTCGTCAACCCGTCGCCCCTCTGGAAGCACGAGATGGAGCGCTCTCGGCGTGATCCTGGCGCTGGCCGCGATGCTGATAGTGGGATACCCCGGCCACCGCACCGCCAGCGCGGCCGCCGGCAGCATGATGCAAGCCTCGCCCACGTTCTCGATCAACAACGTCTCGTCAGCGGAAGGTCACACCGGGAAGAAGACGTTCACCTTCACCGTGACGCTGTCCGCCGCCGCCGCGGACGTCGAGCACCGGGTGTCGTACGCCACCGCGGACGGCACCGCCAGCGGGACCACGTTTCCGCGCACCGCCGCGACAGCCATCTCCATCCCGATCATCGGGACGGCGTCGCCCTATCCGATTGCCCTGGAGGTGTCGGGACTGTCGGGCACCATTGACGATGTCGCGGTGCGGCTGAACAATCTCACGCACACCTATCCGGAAGACCTCGATGTCCTCCTCGTCGGGCCCGGCGGACAGTCATCGATGTTCATGTCAGACGTCGGCGGCTGGGGAGATGTCGCCAACGTCAACCTGGCGTTCCGAGACGGCGCGCTGCCGCCACCCGACAGGCAACTGCTGTCTGGCACGTTCGCGCCGACCAACATCAGCCCCAACGAATCGCTGCCAGGACCCGCTCCCACCGGACCGTACGCGGTGGCCCTGTCTGGTTTCAACGGCACCAATCCAAACGGCACGTGGCGGCTCTACATCGAGGACGACTTCACCACCGATGTCGGGGCGCTCGCGGGATTCACGCTCGACTTCTCGCTGTCGGGCACCGGCGATTACCTTCCCTCGGCCGGCGAGTTGGTGTTTCCGCCCGGCGTGACGTCGCTGCCGGTGACGGTCTCGGTCAAGGGCGATGACATCGTCGAGCCGACCGAAACATTCGCCGTCAACCTGTCGGCGCCGGTCAATGCGGTCATCGGTGACGGGCAGGGCATCGGCACCATCTTCAACGACGATGGCGCAGGTGTGCCGATCGCGACGGACGACCGATACCTGGTCGCCTTGAACGCGCCGCTGACCGTGCCGGCGCCGGGCGTTCTCGGGAATGACGACAGCAATCGCGGTGGAGCGATGACGGCGATGCTGGCAGTCAACGTGGCCCACGGCACGCTCGCGCTCGGCCCGGGCGGCGGGTTCGTCTACACGCCGGCCCCCGGCTATGCCGGTCCGGACAGCTTCGTCTATCGGGCCAGCAACGCCAGCGGCAGCAGTAACGATGCCATCGTCACGCTGGCGGTGGGCGTGCCGGCCACGGCCGGCGATGCGGCGACGACGCCTGGCAACACGCTGCTGAGCATCGCCGCGCCCGGCGTGCTGGGCAACGACAACAGCAACGACGGCGGTCCGATGACGGCGACACTCGTCTCCAGCGTGTCGCGCGGTTCGCTCGCCCTGAATCCGGACGGCGGTTTCGTCTATGCGCCGGCCCCCGACTTCGTGGGCATCGACACCTTCACCTATCGGGCGGTCACGTCCCGCGGCGCCGGCAACGTCGCCACGGTGACCATCACCGTGGTGCCGCCGACCAACGCTCAGCCGCCGACCGGACTCAGGGTCGATTCGGTGGTGGGGAGCACGGTGACAGTGCGCTTCTTCGCGCCGGTGTTGGGGCCGCCGCCTACCCAGTACGTCCTCAAGGGCGGGGTGCTGCCAGGGCAAGTGCTGGCCGCCTTCGCGACCGGCAGCGATGCCCCGATCTTCAGGTTCGAGGCGCCCACCGGCTCGTTCTTCATTCGCATGCATGGCGTGGCCGGCGGGGCCGAGAGCGCGGCCTCGAATGAAGTGCCGTTGCACGTCAACGTCCCGGTGACGCCGACGCCGCCAGCCAACCTGGTGGGGCTCGTCAACGGATCGACGGTGACGCTGGCGTGGAAGAACACCTTCGGCGGCGGGGCGCCGACAAATATGATCCTCGGCGTGCGGGGTGATCTGACGCTGGACCTGCCCATCGGACTCGGCGAGACGTTCTCGTTCGAAGACGTGCCTCCGGGCCAGTACACGCTGAGGGTGCGCGAGGCCAATCGCGGCGGCTGGAGCCCATCGTCGAACCCGGTGACCTTGACGTTTCCCGGCCCGTGCTCGGGGGCGCCGCTGCCGCCAGCCAACTTCCTGGCCCACACGATCGGCAACACGATCTTCGTGCGCTGGGATCCGGCGGCGACTGGGCCGGCGCCGACGGCCTTCACGCTGAATGTGACGGGTGCACTGGTGGCGAGCTTCACGACGGGTGGGCGTGAGCTCAGCGGAGCGGTAGGCCCCGGAGCATACAAACTGGAAG
The DNA here is from genome assembly GCA_963721715.1 of uncultured Acidobacteriota bacterium. Lineage (GTDB taxonomy): Bacteria > Acidobacteriota > Vicinamibacteria > Vicinamibacterales > UBA2999 > VFZN01. Next base: position 1,144,551 of record CAVRKI010000003.1, read on the forward strand.
TGGCGGCGCAGAACCCGTGCGGAACGAGCGCTGCGGCCGTGCCCCAGACGATTGTCGTGCCTTAGTGGAGCGCGCGAACTGCCGCCCGGCGGCGCCGGGCGGGCGCAATGGGGACGCCACACCACTCAGAGGTTCTGCGGAGTGTGGCGTCGATAGGCCCCGCCAGCTGCTACGGCTTGAAGTTGACGGCGACGTTGATGATCACGGGCACCGCCACACCCTTGACGCGCGTCGGGGTGTACTCCCACTGCTTGACGGCGTCGAGCGCGGCTTCGTCCAGCAGTGGCACGGACTTCACCACCCGCCAGTCCGCGACCTTGCCGTCTGGTCCGATGGTGAGTTGGACCTGCACCGTGCCGCTGACCCGCGCCGACTTGGCGATCGCCGGGTAGACCGGCGGCACATCCTTGATCTTGGTCGGATTGCGGATGGCGCCGCCGACCCGCACGGCGGTCTTCGCCAGCGTGGCGCGCCGTTCGGCGTCGGCCTTGGCCTTCGCGGCGGCGGCCGCGGCAGCGGCGTCCGCGCGCTCCTTTGCCACCACAGCCTCGTCTGTCGCCTTTTCGCTCGCCAGCCTCGCCGCCGTGGCCAGCTCGCGCGCGCGGTCGTAGGACTTGATCCATTTCGCGTCCTGCGCCGCCAGCTCGGCGTCGAGCGCTGCCTGCGCGTCCTGCGCCGCCCTCAGCGACTCGGGAGCATATTGACCGGCACGTGCCGCAGCGGCGTCGCGGGCGGCTCGTGCCGCCTCGATCTCGGGCGTGGGCCTGGTGTCGCACGCCGTTGCGAGCGTCAGAGCGAGAACTATCACCGTCAGTCCGTGCGTGGCACGCATCATCGTGTCTCCTCGGGAATGTCCAAACCCGGCAATGCCCGACAGGGTCTGTCCCAGCCGCTACCCTGACCAGCGCCGCCGGAGGCTCTGACTGCTGTCGTAGCAATGCGCTTGCCGTGGTCGAACGTGAATGTGATGGGGGGCACCAGCTGAGGAGTAGAATCGTCAGCAGAGGCGCCCATGATCCGACTGCTGTCGATGATAGTCGTCACGCTGCTGGTGGCGCCGGCGAGTCCCCACGCCGACGTGAGCGCGCAACCGGGCGCGGCTGAGGTGAAGGCACGCTCCGCCGGACGCACGCTCTATGTCGATCACTGCGCCAGTTGCCACGGTGCGTCGGGCGGCGGAAACGGCCCGGCCGCGGCCAGCCTGCGGACCCCGCCCACCGACCTGACGCGATACGCACAGAAGAACGGAGGCGTGTTTCCATCGGAACAGCTGCGCCGTGTGATCGACGGGAGGGGCGTGGGCGCCCACGGCAGCGTCGAGATGCCGGTGTGGGGCGCGGTGTTCAAGGCCACGGGCGCCAGCGGCGAGGCGGGCCCGCGCGAACGAATCGACGCCATCGTCGCCTACCTCCAGTCCCTGCAACTGCGGACTGGCCACTAGCCGATCCCGGAGTCAGCGCACGACCGCCGGGGAGTAGGCCAACGGGACGAGGATTCGCGGCGGCTCTGGCGCGCCGGTCGAGAGCACCCAGATATCAGCGCCGCGCGAACCGGTCAGGTGATACATCACGTGGCCATCGTCCAGCCACTCGACCTGGTCGTCGACGCTGCGCGTCTCGGCGTCGAGCGGCGTGTCGATCATCGTGCGCGAGATCCAGCACGTGCAGGTGCCAGCCGATGCCGCGTTCGTCGGTGAACGCCTTCTTGTAGGCGACGCGCGTGTTGTCCGGCGACAGCGACGGGCATTCGACGTCCGGCGCCAGCACCCGGGCGGTGCGCGCGTCCACGTCGCCCTCCACCAGATACTTCACGCCACCAGTCGCCAGCGTGGCGTAGAAGCGATTGCTGTCGCGCGCGAACGTGACGCCCCAGAAGTTGAAGTCCACCGCGCGGAACGGCGCGCCGTCGCGCGTCACCGTGAACGCCTCGAGATGATCGAGGATCCGCGCCGATCGAGGTGTCGACGATCGTGGTGCGGGTGGAGTAGCCGGCTTCGGAATAGGAGTGGCCCGGTCTCGAACACGGTGATGCCCGCGCGGCGTCCATCGGGCGACACCCGCACGCGGCTGGGCACTCCGGTGAGCGGCACGCGGCCGATCGACGCGAACTGCTGGTCGAAGACCTCGGCGGTGTAGGTGGTGGTCATGCCGTCGAGCCCGATCGTCAGGCAGACGCCCCGGCCGCCAGCGTAGAACACGCGCTCGCACGACAGCGGGGTGACGAAGCGCGGCCCCTCGGGGGCGTCGAGCGGCACCAGCGCGAGGTGATTGAACGACTCGTCGGCGACCATGCTGCCGCACCATGACGAACGGCCGGGCCGGTGGCGACGCCAGGCGCGGCGATTCGGCGGGCGAGGTGTGCCCCGTGCGCGCGGTGGGAGCGGACGGGGCCGGGGCCAGCACGAGATAGGCGGAGGCGGCCAGCCCGGTGATGGCGATCACGGCGACGAGAACCCAGGCGCGCCACGTCATCGCGCGATTATCTCCCGGTCGGCGCGCCGCAGGACCCAGGCACTGCCGGCGATGGCCAGCGGCAGGGCGATCGCGAACGTCGTCAGCGCCGCCGGTGCGCCTCGCGTGGACCAGAGCCAGCCGAACGTCACCGAGGCCACCAGCCGCGCCAGGCTCACGACCGTGGCAACCAGGCCCAGCCCCGAGCCGCGAAGTTCCTGCGGCAGCACCGCGCTGACCAGTGCCGGCAGCACGCCGTCGGTGGCCGCGTAATAGCCGCCGAGCAGGATCAGCACCGCCGCCACGCCGAGCGGTGGCAGGTGCGGCGCGAGCAGCAGCAGATAGACCACTGCCATCAGGCCGTGGCCCGCGAGGAACACCTGCCAACGCGCCATGCGATCGGACAGCGCACCGAACGGCACGGCCAGCAGGAGGTAGACGCAGTTGGTGCCGACATAGAGCAGCGGGATGGTCGTCGCCGCAACCAGTCCCTGGCGCTGCAGGGTCAGGTAGATGAAGGCGTCGCTGATCGTCAGTGCCGCCAGCGTGGCGCTCGAGGCCACGGCGGTCCACACCCTGGGCTGACGCAGGAGGAACGCCAGTTGCCCGCCGGTGCTTCGCCCGGCAGACGTCGGTGTGGCATCAGCCGGGGGATTGCGTGACGAAGAGCAGGAGCACGGCCAGCCCGATCACGCCCATCGCCGAAGCTGGCGACGAAGATCAGATCGAAGCGCTGCGGCGCCGCGGCGAGAACGACGAACGCGGCGAGCGGTCCCAGCATCGCGCCGGCGGCGTCCATCGCGCGGTGGACGCCGAACGACTGTCCCAGGTCCTCGCGCGCGCTGCTGAGCGAGATCAGCGCGTCGCGCGGCGCCGTGCGCACGCCTTTGCCGATGCGGTCGGCGGTGACGGTGGCGGCGATTGCGGTCGGGTCCGCGCCGACGAACAGCCAGGCGATCCGGCTGACGGCCGACACCGCATAGCCCGCCGCCGCCAGTTCCTTGTGGCGCTTCAAGCGATCGCCGGCGATGCCGCCGAACCAGCGGACCAGCGCGGTGACGCCGGGATACAACCCGTCGATCACCCCGAACATGAACGGGCTCATGCCGAGCGTCAGCACGAGGTAGAGCGGCAGGATGCTGGCGACCATCTCGGAGGAGACGTCGGTGACCAGGCTGGTGACGCCGAGGAGCCAGACGTTCGGCGCGACGCGCCGCCAGGTGCGGCTGTCACGCATGCGCGACAGCCAGACCCGGAAGTCGCCGCTCCAGTCGAACGAGTACATGCTGGCGCGATCGTACTCGAAGCTCGGCCGTCGCCCGCCCCCCGATGCTTCCGCCTCGCGCTATAATCCGCCGCGATGCGGCTTCGCATTCTGCGCGCCGGCTTCTCGATGGCCCTGCTCTGGACCGCCGTGGTCACGGCCCAGCAGCGGGAGGGCGCGCTCGATCTCGCCACCGTGCTTGAGCGCGCCGGCGACAAGGTCGAGCAGTATTTCGCGCGCGCGCAAAGCCTGGTCTGCCTCGAGACCGTCCGCCTGCAGCCGCTCAGTTCCGGCCTCACGCCCGATGGCTTCGGCCGCACCGTCCAGTCGGAGCTGCGGCTGTCGTGGGATCCCTTCGCGCCGAGCGATTCGCCGCCGGAAGCGCGGACCCTCCGTCAGGTCCTGAAGGTGAACGGCCACGCGCCGCGCAAGGACGACCGCGACAACTGCACGGCCCCCGAGCAGCAGTCCTCCGAGACGCAGCCGCTCTCGATGCTGCTGCCGGGACAGCGGAAGGACTATGTCTTTTCGCTCGCGTCTCCCGGGAAGATCGATGGCCGACCGGTCCTGGTGGTGGACTACCGCCTGACCACGAAGACCACGGTTGACGTGAAGGAGATCGAGGGCAAGGACGACTGCATCAGCTACGACGTCGACGGCGGCCTGCGCGGGAAGATCTGGATCGATCCCGGCACCTTCGAGGTGATGCGGCTCGATCAGGGTCTGGCCGGTCTGGTCGACATCACGCTGCCGCGCCGCGTGGCGAAGCGCCCGGGCGTGAACGATCGCTGGATCCTGGAGCGCATGGACACGTCCATCCGCTTCAAGCCGGTGACGTTCAAGGATCCCGACGAGACGCTGATGCTGCCCGTCTCGTCGTCATCGCTCCGCATCACGCACGGCGCGGGCACCCCTCGCCTGCGCACATCGGTCGAGTACGCCGGCTACCGGCGCTTCCTCACCGGCGCGCGCGTCGTCCAGCCGTGAGCACGGCGGCGCCAGCCGCGGATGAAGGATAATTTTCCCTCCGCATGCCCACGCAGCCGCAGACCCGCGTCCTTCGCATCGACATCACCGGTCACGACCATCCGGGCGTCACGCACTCGCTCACCACGATTCTGGCGAAGTCGGGCGCGCCGATCCTCGACATCGGTCAGGCCGTCATTCACGATTCGCTGGCGCTCGGGCTGCTGGTCGAGCTCACCGACGAGCTGAAGTCGTCGTCCCTGCTCACCGAGCTGCTGCTCAAGGCGCACCAGCTGGGCGTGCAGATTCACTTCACGGCGATCTCCGGCGAGGAGTACGACGCCTGGGTGAGCGCGCAGAGCAAGGGGCGCTACCTGGTCAGCGTGCTCGGACCGACGCTGACCGCCGCGCATCTCGCCGCGGTCAGCGGCGTGATCGTCAAGGCCGGCCTCAACATCGACCGCATCGACCGGCTTTCGGGACGCACGCCGTTGTCGGGCACGGCGCAGGGCCGTGTGTGCGTGGAGCTGTCGGCCTCCGGCAGCCTGGCCCACGAGGACACGATGCGCGCCGAACTGATGACGCTGACCCACGAGTTCGACGTGGACGTCGCCTTCCAGCACGACAACGTCTACCGGCGGAATCGCCGGCTGGTGGCGTTCGACATGGATTCCACCCTGATCCAGACCGAGGTCATCGACGAGCTCGCGCGCCTGGCTGGCGTGGGCGAGCAGGTGGCGGCCATCACCGAGGCGGCGATGCGCGGAGAGCTGGACTTCCAGGGCAGCTTCCGAAAGCGGGTGTCACTGCTCAAGGGGCTGCCCGTTTCGGCGCTGCAGCAGGTGGTGGATACCGTGCCGCTGATGGACGGCGCCGAGCGGCTCACGGCCACGCTGCGCCGGTTGGGCTACAAGACCGCCATCCTCTCCGGCGGATTCACCTTCGTCGGCCGCGAGCTGCAGCGGCGGCTCGGCATCGACTACCTGCACGCCAACGAGCTGGACCTCGCCGGCGGAGTGGTCACGGGGGAGGTTCGCACCGAGATCGTGGACGGCGCCCGGAAGGCCCACCACCTGACCGAGATCGCGCGCGCCGAAGGCCTGAGCATGGAGCAGGTGATCGCGGTGGGAGATGGCGCCAACGATCTGCCGATGCTCCGCCTGGCCGGGCTCGGCATCGCGTTCCGGGCCAAGCCGCTGGTGCGCCAGAGCGCGCGGCAGGCGATTTCGACCATGGGCCTCGACGGCATCCTCTACCTGCTCGGCGTGCGCGACCGCGAAGCCCTGGTCTGACTATACTGAGGCGCCTTGCTGCGTGCTGCTCTCCTGCTCCTGATTGGGCTGCTGGCCACCCCTGCGTGGGCGCAGCCGCCCCTGCGTTGGGGCGGGGACGCAGAGGGTGGCGCACCCTTCGTGGAAGCGGACCCGAACGATCCGGCGCGGATGATGGGGTTCGACGTGGAGATCGCGGAGCTCGTCGCCCGCGCGCTCGGCCGCGAGCCCCGGTTCGTGCAGATCGCCTACTCCTCGCTGGATCAGTCCGCGCGCCGCGGTGACTTCGACATCGGCCTCAGCGGCATCGAAGACACGCCTGGGCGCCGCGCGTCGCTCGCCGCCAGCGTGCCCTACTACGAGTTTCGCGAGGTGCTGACGGTCCGCGCCGCCGATGCGGCGCGCTACCCCTCGCTGGCCAGCCTGCGCGGTCGTCCGGTCGGCACGCTCGGCGGCACGATTGCCTACGACCTGCTGCTCGAGGCAGAGCGTGACCATGGCATCACCGCCGTGTCCTACGACGACGACGTGCATCCGTATACGGATCTGGCGCTGGGGCGTCTGGACGCCGTGCTGCTGGACCACGTCCTCGCCGAGCGCGCGATGCGGCGGACCGACGGACTGGTGACGCAGGCGCAGTCGGTGGCGACGGGCCACTACATCGTCATCACGGGTCCGGATCAGGCCGCGCTGCGCGACCAGGTGGACGAGGTGTTGCGCGGGGCGATGCGCGATGGCTCGCTGGAGCGCATCTTCCGCAAGTGGAAGGTGTGGAACGACGATCAGGCCGCGCTGTTCGCGCGGGTGCTCGCGTCGGGGCCGGGCCCGTCGACGACCGCGGCGGCGACGACCGGCGGCGCTTCGGCGACCGCGGCACTGCCGCGCTATCTGCCGTCGCTGTTCCGGGGAGCGCTGCTGACCCTGCTGCTCTCGTGCGCGGCGATGCTGCTGGCCGTCGGCCTGGGGGTGGCGATTGCGACCGGACGCGTCTACGGCGGCCCGGTCGTGCGCGGAGCCCTCACGGTTTACGTCGAGGTGATGCGCGGCACGCCCGTGCTGCTGCAGCTGTTCGTCATCTACTACGGCCTGGCCGACGTGATTCGCCTGCCGGCGTTCGCGGCGGCGCTGCTGGGGCTCGGATTGAACTACGCCGCCTACGAGAGCGAGATCTATCGCAGCGCGCTGGAGTCCGTGCCTCGCGGACAACTGGAAGCGGCCCGCATCCTCGGGCTCACCCGTTCGCAGACCCTGCGGCTCGTGCGCGCGCCGCAGGCCTTTCGCCTGGCGCTGGCGCCGATGACCAACGACTTCGTGGCGCTCCTCAAGGACTCGTCGCTGGTCTCGGTGCTCACCGTCGTCGAGCTGACGAAGCAGACCCAGATCTTCGCCACCAACGTCGGCAGCTGGCTGGTGCCCGGGCTGCTGTGCGCGGCGCTCTATCTCGCGATGTCGCTGCCGTTGTCGCACCTGGCGCGGCGGCTCGAGCAGCGATGGAAGGCGGCCACGGCATGAGCCTGGTCCACGTGCGCGGACTGCGCCTGTCGCGAGGCGCCCGCACCATCCTGGACGGCGTCGATCTCGAGGTGGAGACCGGGGAGATCGTCGCGCTGATGGGGCTGTCCGGCTCGGGCAAGACGACCATCCTCCGCGTGCTGGCAGGATTGGAGCGGCCCGACGCCGGCGAGATCACCGTGCCGAAGGCGGGTATGGTGTTCCAGTTCCACTACCTCTTCGAGCACCTCACCGCGATGGACAACGTGTGCCTGGCACCGATTCACGCGCAGCAGGCCAGCCGAGCGCAGGCCGAGACGCGGGCCCAGCGGCTGCTGGACGATCTCGGCGTCGGTCATCGCGCCAAGGCGCTGCCCCGGGAGCTGTCGGGTGGGGAAGCGCAGCGGGTGGCCATCGCGCGGGCGCTGGCGGTGGACCCGTCGCTGCTGCTGCTGGACGAGCCCACGGCATCGCTCGATCCCGCGCGCCGCAACGATCTGGGCGATGTGCTGAAGGCGCTGGCGGTGTCGGGACGGACCTTGCTGCTCACCTCGCACGACGACGACTTCGTGCGCGACTACGCCACCCGGCTGGTGATCCTGGCGAATGGCCGGGTGGTGGAGCAGGGCGATCCGCGTCGGGTGCTCGATCAGGCGCAGCATGCGGAGACACGGCGGCTGCTGCAGGCGTAGTGGCGCCGACCGGAAGGAATCCGGGGGCCTGCCACCAGAGCCTGTAGAATAGCTGGCGGAGGGCCGCTAGCTCAGTGGTAGAGCACCTGGCTTTTAACCAGAGGGTCGCTGGTTCGATCCCAGCGCGGCCCACCAACCTTCGCTCGCGTTTGGCGAGATTTGGTTGGCAGTCCCTATCCATCTGCTCACCGCGAGCGTCGGCCGACGTCCTCTGACCGCCATGCACCCGGAACTGCAGCGCTGTCTCACCCTGCTCGACGAGGCCACCGCCGGCCTCGACGAAGGCGAGCGCGGCCACCCGCGTGGATGGACGCTGGTCGGTGACCGAGATCGTCGAGCATCTCGATCGCACCTACACCGGCACCACGAAGGGCTTCGAGCGCTGTCTCGAGGCCGGCGTGCCTCGCGCCTCCGCGCCGACGCTGAAGTCGCGGCTGCGTACTCTTCGCTGTCGTGACGCTGGGATACTTCCCCAGCGGCATCGAGGCGCCCACTCACGTGGTCCCGACCGGGCGGGTGTCGCTGGCCGCGGTGATGCCGCAGCGTGCGCACACACCTGCAGGCCCTGGACGAGGCAGCGGCCGCGACCGAGGCGCGGCTGGGCCGGGGCCGGGTGATGAACCACCCCATCCTCGGTCCGTTCACGGTGGCGCAGTGGATGCGGTTCCACCGGATTCACACGCGGCATCATCAGAAACAGATCGTCGAGCGCCGGCGCCGGCTCGAGTCCCTCGCCTGAGGCCCCTTGTCGTTTCTGGCCGGATGGCAGACAATAAGCCCGATTCAGCCGAATCGAGCCTGTGGTCACCGAACCTTCGCCCGTCATTCTCGTCGTCGAAGACGACACCGCCGTCCGGCAGCCGCTGGTGAAGTTCCTCCAGATGCGCCAGTACACGGTCGTCACGGCGGAAACCGCGGATGAAGGCCTGGACGCCATCAAGAAGCAGCGCCCGGCGGCCGCCATCGTCGACCTGCGGTTGCGGCGGGGCACCGGCCGCGAGGTGGTGGTTTCGATGCCGCCGGACGTGCCGGTGATCATCTTCTCGGGCCTGCGCACGGAGTCGGCGGATCTCGAAACCATTCGCCCGCTCACGCGCCTGGTCGAAAAGCCCTACTCGCTCGTGATGCTCATGGACACCCTCGAGGACATGCTCGAGGAAGCCCGGTCCCTGAAGCCCTAGCCCCTCAGCTCACCAGCTCACGTGCGTGGAGGGTCCATCGGCTCGCCGGTTCGACCGGACGGGCGCAAACGATGGGAACTGTGGGGTCAGAGAATCTTCTTTCCCAGCGCGGACAGCGCCAGTTCCACTCCCAGCTCGGCGGTGGTGTTTCGCAGATCCAGCGTCGGGTTCACCTCCACCAGATCGAGCGCGAGCAGCTTCTCCGATTCCGCCGCCATCTCCATCACCACGTGCGCCTCGCGATAGCTGAGGCCGCCCTTCACCGGTGTGCCGACACCCGGCGCAATCGATGGATCGCAGACGTCGAGGTCGAACGAGACGTGAATGCCGCCGGTGCCGCGGCCGGCGATCACCAGGGCGCGTTCCATCACCTCGGAGATGCCCAGCCGATCGACGTCCTTCATCGTGAAGACGTGGACCTTCGACGCCTTGACGATCTTCTTCTCGACCTCGTCGAGGTTGCGGATGCCGACCAGCACCGTGTGCTTCGGAAGCACGGCCGGGCCCTCGCCGTGAAAGTGCGCCAGCTCCATCGGCTCGCGGCCGAGCAGCGCCGCCAGCGGCATGCCGTGGACGTTGCCCGACTCGCTGGTCGACGGGCTGTTCATGTCGCCGTGGGCGTCCACCCAGATCAGGCCGAGCGGCTTGCCCTTCCGCTTCACAGTAGGCGGCCGACGCCGCCACCGAACCCGCCGCCGAGACTGTGGTCGCCGCCCAGCACCATCGGGACCGCGCCTTCATCGAGAGAGGCGAGGGCGGTCTGATAGAGGCGCTGACAGACCTTGGCGATGTCGCGCACATAGCGCTTGCGCGGATCGCCGGGCCCCTTGATCTCGGGGATGGGCGTGGGGATGTCGCCCTTGTCCACCACCGTGAGGCCCAGCGCGGCGAGATGGTCGGCCATGCCGGCGATGCGGAAGGCGGATGGCCCCATGTCGGTGCCGCGACGATTGCCGCCAAGGTCGAGGGGGGCGCCGATGAGATGAACGGTTCGCATGACGTTCAGCGCCTCCGGTAGGTCATCGAGATGCCCTCGGACCCGGCCGACACGATGGTCGTCACGGCTTGCGGGTGCGTCTCGATGGCGGTGAGGAAGTCGCCCATCTCACTCTTCTTGTTGATCACGTTGTGGGCCAGGAAGAGGCCGCCGGGGGTGACGCGGGGGAACACCAGGTCGAAGAACTTCTTGTAGTCGGGCTTCCAGGCGTCCAGGAACACCACATCGAAGGTGCCGGCCAGCTTCGGGATCTCCGCGAAACGCATCACCGGGGATCACCTGGACGATGTCCGACAGCCCGGCCGCCTTGATGTTGGCTGCCGCCTCTTTTGCCCGGACCGGGTCGTATTCGATGGTGACGAGACGTCCGCCGGTTTCCCTGAGGGCCAGACCGATCCAGATACCGCTATAGCCGCTGGCCCCGCCGATCTCGAGGACGCGCTTGGCGTTGGTCGCGGCGACCAGCGTTCTCAGGAATCGGCCATCTTCTTCGGAGACTGCCAACTGGCCCTTGTCGGCCGCCCGGATGGCGCTCAGCAGCTGCCTCAAGGCTGGAGTAGGCTGAACGACCGAGGGACTTGGTGTTTTTGGCGCTTGACCGAAACTTACCGCGCTCGACAACGCCAGTAGTGCAAAAAGTGCAGTAAAAATGCGCATCCTGCATTCTAGCCGGGGCCGTTGGGACCACATGCTATAGTATCGCGTTTTATCTGGAGCCATCCCGGAGGCCGAGTGAGCCCCATTTACACCCGTCCGATTCGTGAACAAGCCGAGCACGATCGCGTCATTCGTCAGTTGCAGGTCCGTTACAAACGTAAGCACGAGGTGGCGATCAATCCGGGAGCGGAGCGAAACCAGGCCGTGATGGTGGGGGACCTCGAATGCTTTCCGGATCTCGTGCTGTACAGCACCGATCAAGAGCCGGAGACTCGAGGGCACCGTCGAGGTGGAGACCGGCGAGTCCGTGCACCAGCTGGAGGCACGCGCCGAGTGGGGCGTGTTCAGCAAGCTGAAGGTGCCTTTCTATCTGTACATTCCGCCGCAGTCGATTGAATCCGCCAAGCGGATGTGCGAGGAACAGCAGTTTCCGGTCGCCGAAATCTGGACGTATCACATGGCGCTCGACCAGGTGCGTTTCACCCAGGTCTACCGTTCTCCGAACGCGCCGAAACCCGCGCCGTCGCCAGCCCCGAAGGCCGCCGCGAAGGCCAAGCCTGCGATCAAGACGAAACCCGCCGCCAGGCCCGAGCCCAAGGTCGGCAAGCCCGAACCCAGGGTCGCGAAGGCCGCGCCCAGCAAGACCTCGACGGTGAAGCCGGCGGTCAAGGCGGTGGCAAAGGCCGTCGCACCCGCCAAGGCTGCGGCGAAGCCGGCCAGGCCTGTGACCAAACCCGTCGCCAAGGCCGCGGTCAAGCCCGCCGCGAAGGCGAAGCCGGTGAAGCCGGTGGCGAAGGCCGCGCCGGTCAAGAAGCGGCGCTAGGCGAAACGGCGTGCCGTTCCTGAGACTGACCCGCGACCGACGTGGTTACGAACACACCTTCCTCCTGCATGCGGACGCGCCGGGGCAGCGGCCCCGCGTCCTTTATTGGTATCGCACCGCGCCCGATGTCCTGATCGGGCGTCCGGCCCTGGATGAAGACGCGATCCGCGGCATCGAAGAGCAGCATCCCCTGATCGAATTCGACTGGCCGGCGATTCTCGCACTGCGCGAGGTGATGCCGCCGGAAGAAGAGGCGCCGCCGGCACGTCCAGTGCGTCGCGGGCGTCCGTCCCGTCGCGAGGCGCCGCCGCGATCGAGCAGCGATGCCTACACCCCGCGCGTGGCGCTGCCGCCTCCGCTGGCCGCGCCCATCGACGACGGTCCGCAGGAGTTCGCGCCGTTCGAAGACACTCCCGACGACCCACGGGCTGCTCGAGGAACTGGTTGGACGCGAGATCGCGACGCGGCTGCGGGCGCGTCACGCCGAGATCCTGGCGAGAATTCACGAGCAGGGTTTCGAGCACGCGCAGACCGCGCAGTGGATTGAACGCGCCGAGTCGCTCGATCCCGATACCTGGCTCACGCCCGATGCGGTGCTCGACGGCGTCCGCGACGCCGACCGGCGCTTCGAGGCGCTGCGCACGGCGCTGCTCGCCGCCCGCTGACGGCGCCGGGCCCGTTGCGGTGAAACCGCACCAACAGACTCGACTCCCCCCAAGGAGGACAGCATGCGGCGTCGATTGGTGGTGGGCCTGTGGTCCATCCTCTTGCTTGCGATGATGGCCACGCCAGCGGCGGCGCAACTGCGCACGCAGGTCGTGGCGCAGGGGCTCTCCGCTCCTGTCGCCTTTGTCCCCGACCCGACATCGGCCTCACGATTCTTCATCGTCGAACAGGGCGGCCTGATTCGCATGCTGGACAACGGCGTGCTGACGACGTTCCTCGATCTCCGGCCGCCGGCCATCAGGTACGGTGGCGAGGAAGGCCTGCTCGGGATGGCGTTCGCCCCGGACGCGGCCACCAGCGGGCGGTTCTTCGTGAACTTCACCAGCCCGGACGGGAACATCGTCGTCGCCCGCTTCCGGCGCTCGCCGGCCAACGCGCCAACGGCCGACCCCGCGTCCCGGTTCGATCTGATCTGGCCGGGCAACACGCCCTACATCCCGCACCCCGGGCGCCACCAACCACAACGGCGGGAACCTGGCGTTCGGTCCTGATGGCTTTCTGTACATCGGGACGGGCGACGGCGGTGGCGGGAACGATGCGACAACAACGCGCAGGATCCTCAGTCACTGCTCGGCAAGATGCTGCGGATCGACGTCACTGTCGCCGACACGCACCCGACGGGTTACGCCATTCCGCCCGGCAACCCGTTCGTCGATGGTCAGCCGATCGCCGCGCTTCACGAGATCTGGTCGTTTGGTCTTCGCAACCCCTGGCGCTACAGCTTCGACGATGTCGGCGTGGGCGCGACCGGGGCGCTGCTGATCGGCGACGTCGGGCAGAGCGCGCGGGAGGAAGTGGATTACGAACCCTCCGGCGCCGGTGGCCGCAACTACGGATGGAGCATGCGTGAGGGCACGATCGCGACGCCGGGGGTGAGCGCGTCGAAACTTCCTGCGTACCTGCCGTTCACCAATCCGCTGTTCGACTATCCGCGGACGATCGGCCGGGCGATCACGGGCGGGTACGTCTACCGCGGCACGCAGTTGCCGGCCGCCTACCGGGGGCGCTACTTCGTCGGCGATTCGAGCACGTCGATCGTCGGCTCGATCGGCGTCCGCCTCGAGCCCTCGACCGGGGAGGCGACGTTCGTCGAGGCCGTCGATCACACGGCCGAACTCGGCGGCTCGCTGGGCGGGGTGGTGTCGTTTGGCCGCGATCTGGCGGGTGAGCTCTACCTGGTGACGTTCTCCGGCCGCGTCCTGAAGATTGTCGCCGCCGGTCAACCGGCACCGCCCACCGCGTTCTCCGCGGCGGTTGCGGGGCGCCGGTGACGCTCAACTGGCTGGCGCCCACGGCCGGTTCGGCGCCCACCGGCTATCGCATCGAAGCCGGCTCGTCGGCCGGCGCCAGCAATCTTGCCGTGCTGCAGACCGGTCCCGCGCCGGCGCTGACCGTGACCGACGTGCCCGATGGCATCTACTTCGTCCGCGCGCACAGCCTGCGGGACTGCCCTGGCGAGCGGGCCGTCGAACGAGGTGCGCGTGGCCGTGGGCTGCGCCGCAGCGCCGCCGGCGCCATCCGGCCTCGCGACAGACCGTGACTGGCAGGCTGGTGACCCTCACCTGGGGCGCCGCCGCCGGAGCCACCAGTTACGTGGTCGAGGCCGGATCGGCGTCGGGCCTGGCGAATCTCGCGGTGCTGCCGGTCGGAGCGAACCCGGCGCTCACCGTGACGGCGCCGCCTGGCACCTACTTCGTCCGCGTGCGCGGCCTCAATGGCTGTGGCGCTGGCGACGGCCTCGAACGAGGTGATCGTCACGGTTTCGTGACCGGGGTCTCGCCGATCTCGTGCTCGATGGCCTGGCGCGCGATGCGCGTCACGTAGATGGTGACGCCGACGGTGGCGACAAAGCCGAGGCCAATCATCGCGTAGTAGATCGGGCCCTTCGGCTGCGCGGCGCCCGACGCCAGGGTGGCGAGGTCACCGGCCACCTTGCCCGTGTAGACGTACATCGCCACCACCGGGAGCATGCCGATGCTGGCCGCGACGTAGTCGAGCAACTTGACCCGGCTCAGCGCCCAGCACGTAGTTGAGCAGCACGAACGGAACCGCGGGCGACATGCGGAGCAGCGCGACCAGCCGGAAGCCGTGCCGCTCCACCGCGCGGTCGATCAGCAGCAGCCGCGGGTCGCGGGCGAGCAGGCCCTCGACGAACTGGCGCGCCAGGTAGCGCCCGGTCAGGAAGGCGAGCGTGGCGCCGATGGTGGCGCCGATCATCACGTAGATCACGCCCTTGACGAAGCCGAAGATGGCGCCCGCGGCAATCGTCAGCAGGAAGGCCGGCGCGAAGATCACCGGCGCGATGCTGTAGCCGGCGATGAAGGCCAGCGGGCCCCAGGCGCCGAGCGACGCCACCCACCGGGTGAACGGCGGCAGCAGCGCGGGGACTTCGCGTCCCACGGTCACGATCAACGCCAGCGCCACGAGACCGGCGGCCATCTTCAACAGGGTCTTCATCGAGCGCATCACGATCCGGGAAGGCGGCGGCGCAGCGTCAGCCACGCCCGCAGAAGTCGGGCGGCGCGCGGCGTGAGCCGCGTGCGGTTGCAGGCATCCGCCGCACGACGGATGGCATCGGCGTAGCCAGGATAGGGGTGGACGACGTTGGAAAGGCCGGCCAGGCCGATCCCGGCGCGCATCGCCACCGCGATCTCCGAGACGAGCTCGCCCGCGCGCGGTCCGACGATGGTCGCGCCGAGGATGCGGTCGCTGCCCGAGCGGACCAGCACGCGCAGGAAGCCACGCGTGCAGTCGTCGGCCACGGCGCGATCGACGGCGGCGAACGGCACCTCGAATGGAGTCACCGCCTGGCCTCGCGCCTGCGCCTCCTCCAGGGTCAGTCCGATCGAGGCCAGTTCGGGCTCGGTGAAGGTGGCACGAGGCAGCACGAGCGCGCTGACCCGCGCGCGCCCGGCGAAGAGCGCGTTGCGGATGACCAGCCGCGCGGACCAGTCGGCGGCGTGCGTGAACTGCCAGGGGAGGCAGACGTCGCCCGCGGCGTAGATGCGTCGATTCGCGGTCCGCAGGTAATCGTTCACGATCACGCGTCCGCCGGCGTCGGCGCCCACGCCGGCGGCGGCGATCGCCAGGCCCTCGGTGTTCGCGCGCCGGCCCACCGCGACGAGCACGCGGTCCACGTCCAGCGTGTCGCCGATCGCGCCGCGGGTGATCGTCAGCTGCCATCCCGTGTCGCGGCGGACCGCATGATGCGCCGTGGCCCCGGTCATCACGGTGACGCCGTCGCGTTGCAGCGCGTCACGGATCACGTCGGCCGCGTCGGGGTCCTCGCGCGGCAGCAGGCGCGGCGCCGCCTCCAGCAGGTAGACGCGGGTGCCGAGCCGGGCGAAGGCCTGGGCCAGCTCGCAGCCCACCGCGCCGCCGCCGAGGATGGCGAGACGGCGCGGCTGCTCGGTGAGCTCGAAGATCGATTCGCTGGTCAGGACGTCCGCGCCGTGCAGTCCTTCGATGTCGGGGATGGCCGGTCGAGCGCCGGTGGCGATGACGGCTCTCGAGAACGAGAGGCGCGCGCCGTTGACGTCCACCGACGAGGGCGACGTGAACGCCGCCGCGCCGAAGAACACGTGCACGCCGAGGCCCGCGAATCGAGCCGCGGAATCGTGCGGGGCGATGGCCGCCCGCGTGGCGCGGACGCGCGCCATCACCGCGGCGAAGTCCACGGCGTCCAGCGTCGCCTGGACGCCGAGCGCGGCGCCTCGCGCGATCGCGGCGGCGGCATGGGCGGAGGCGAGCAGGGCCTTCGACGGCACGCAGCCGGTGTTCAGGCAGTCGCCGCCGAGCCGGTCGCGCTCGACCAGGGCGACGGTGGCGCCGAGGCCGGCCGCGCCGGCGGCCGTCACGAGGCCCGCGGTTCCGCCGCCGATCACGACGAGATCGTAGCGAGCGAGAGGTTGCGGGGCGGTCCAGCCATGGGGCCGGACATGCGAGAGCAGCGCCTGATTGCTGAGGTCGGCTGGGTTGAAGGCCACGTCGCCCCTAGCTCACGCCGGTGGAGGATGGAGTCGTTCGGCGGGGCAGATCGGATGGGCGCGGGCGATGAGGCGTTGGCGCTGATGGCATCGGCAACTCAGCTGTCCTCGCGGAGGAAGCGGCTCTCGATGCCGTCGATCTTCGCGAGCCGGCGCATGTGCCGCTCTTCGCCGGTGAAGGTGGCGCCGACGAACGCGTCCACGAGCGTCCGGGCCAGCGACGGTCCGATGACCCGGGCGCCCAGGCAGAGCACGTTCACGTCGTCGTGCTCCACGGCCTGGCGGGCCGTGAACGTGTCGTGGCAGACCGCGGCGCGAATGCCCGGGAACTTGGAGGCGGCCACCGAGACGCCGGCGCCGCTGCCGCAGACCAGCAGGCCGCGGTCGGCCTGGCCGTTCCGGACCGCGGTGGCCACCGCCTCGGCGTTATCGGGGTAGTCCACCGGCGGCCGTCGTGTGGGTGCCGAGGTCGATGACCTCGTGCCCCTGCTGAGCCAGGTAGCCGGCGAGGTCCCGCTTCATCTCGAACCCGGCGTGGTCGGCCCCGATCGCGATGCGCATGTCCGTCCTATCCTATCGAACGGCCGATGCAAGTCGGAGACGGCGTCCGAAGTCGCCCCTAAACGTCTTATAATTCGACCATGCTGAAACAGGGCCTTCGTCTCGGCGTCGCCGCGGGGCTGGTGGCATCGATGGCCGTCCTCAGTGCCCAGACCCCGGCTCCCGCCGCCCAGCAGCCGGCGGCGCCCGCCGCACCCACGCCGGATGCGGCGCAGCCGACCTTCCGCGTCAACATCGACCTGGTGACCATGGACGCCATCGTCCGCAATCCCCAGGACCAGTTCGTGGCGGACCTGACCAAGGACGATTTCCAGATTCTCGAGGACGGGGTCGCGCAGGACGTCAGCTCGTTCACGCTGGTCCACGGCGGCCGCGTGCACAACCTGCTGGCGCCGCCGCCGCCGCCGGCGCAGGAAGGCGTCATCCTGCCGCCGTCCCGGCCGCGCAACGACACCACCGGCCGCATCTTCCTGATCATCGTCGACGACCTGCACCTCGACTTCCGCAACACGGGACGCATCCGCGACCTGTTCAAGAAGATCTCCCGCGATCTGATCCACGAAGGCGACATGTTCTCGATCGTGTCCACCGGGCCGTCGTCGCTCGCCATCGACCCGACCTACGATCGCAAGGTGCTCGACGAGTCGATCAAGAAGATCACCGGCAACGGCCTGAAGCCGGAGGACATCATCCAGGGTGCCGACAGCTCACAGGGGCCGTCGGAGGTCCGCTACCGCACGCAGGTCGCGTTCTCGACCGCCCACGACATGCTGAAGCAGCTGGAGAAGATCACCAACCGCCGCAAGGCGGTGGTGTGGGTGAGCAACGGCTACGACTTCAACCCGTTCGCGGAATCACGCCTGGGCGAGGATCCGGTGTTCGGCGGCCGTATGGGCCAGACCCGCGAAGAGGGCCAGCAGATCAACCAGCAGTACAACCAGGGGCAGCAGTTCGCGGATGCGGACCTGGCGCGCGAGCTGGCCGAGGTGACGCGCACCGCCAACCGCGCCAACGCCACGCTCTACACGATCGACCCGCGCGGGCTGGTGGCCGGCGCCGACCTGGACGTGCAGATGGATCCGGTGGAGTACGGCACCTACGTGCGCAAGACGCAGGACAGCCTGCGGGTGCTGGCCGACGAGACGGGCGGGATTGCGGTCGTCAACCAGAACGACTTCACGAAGGCGCTGAAGCGGATCGACGCGGAGACGAGCGACTACTACGTGCTGGGCTACTACTCGACGCAATCCGGATCCGCTCAAGCGGACCCGGAAGGTCGAAGTCAAGGTCACCAAGCCCAGGCTCAATGTGATCTCGCGGACGTCCTATACGCTGCGTCAGCCGACAGATTCGGAGTCGAAGAAGTAATCGCTTCGGCGATGCGCTCGCGCAGCCAGGCGACGGGCTGCGGCTGCAGGCTGACGAATGCCTTCCATTCGGCGTCCGTCAGGACGACGGAGATGACGTGATCGCGAGGGTCGCTCATAGGTGGCGGCTCATTTCTCCTGGAACACGCCGATCCTAGGATCCGCGCGAGTCAGTTGAAAAATAGAATGATCGGATTCGGTCGATGCGCGATGCGCATCGGCCGATGCGCATCGCCCGGCAGCGGCTACGGCGCCAGCCGCAGCTTCGGCTTGACGCGCTCGAACGCCTTGATCGTCTCCTGCACGGCGCGCGGCGTCCGGCTCATGCGCGGGTAGACCCAGCCGGTTTCGCGGACCAGCGATCGGCCCTCGATCCGCGACAGGAACAGGTGGCCGCTCGACACGTCGCGGGCCGCCGCCTGATAGGGGATGATGCTGATGCCGACGCCGGTGCGGACCATCGCCTTGATGATCTCGACGTTCTCGGTCTCCATCACGATCTGCGGCTCGATGCGCGCCGACATGAAGAACTCGTCGATGGCGCGCCGCGTGTTCGAGCCGGACTCGAACAGCACGAACGGCTGACGGACGAGGTCCTGCGGCAGCACCTTGCGCTTGCGCGACAGCGGATGCTTCGCGGCGGTGACGAGCAGCAGTTCCTCCTGCAGCACCGGCACCGTGACCAGGTCGGGCTGATCCATCGGCAGCGTCAGCAGCGCGAGGTCGCCGCCGCCGGCCCGCAGCTGCTGCAGGCAGCGTTCGGAACTGCCGGACATCACCTTCAGGTCGATGTCCGGATGCTGCCGCTTCAGCTCCGTCAGCAGGGTGGGGAACACGTAGAGGCAGACCGTCATGCCGCCCAGCAGCCGGACGGTGCCGCGCAGCGACTCCTGGCTGTCGGTGATGCCGGCGATGGTGTCCTTCAGGTCCTGGAACACCCGGTGGCTGAGCTGAAGCAGCGACTCGCCCGCGGGCGTGATGCGGATCCGTCGCCCGACGCGCAGGAATACCGGCTCCTTCAGCTCGTCTTCGAGCAGCAGAATCTGCCGGCTGATGGCGGACTGGGAGACGTGCAGTTTGTGCCCGGCGGCGGTGAACGAGCCGGTCTCGGCGATGGCCCTGATGATCTCGAGCTGGCGAAGGTCCAAAATGGCTGCTGCCCTCCAGCCACGAGACTATATCTATTGGATAGATGGGTTCAAGGCTTATATGGCTGAAATCAGATGGGATCCATGAGGGCTCCAGGGCAGGGCCATCTGCTGGCGAGATGAATCAGCTGGCTGACATCCACCCATCTGCTGAGATCATGCGCAGGCGGCGCGGGTGCGGTCGATCGCCTCCGGAGGTAGATCTCGTCCATCTCGACCCCGGCGAACGGCGCGCCGAGACGCGCCGCGGCCACCGCCGTACTGCCCAGGCCCAGGAACGGGTCCATCACCAGGCCCAGCCGGGCGAGCCCGTGGAGGCGCAGGCACTGCTCCGGGAGACGCACCGGGAAGGTGGCCGGGTGCGGCCGTTCGCGATCGCGGCTCTGGATGGTGTCGTAGGGGATGAACCAGGTGTTGCCGCGGCAGCGCAACCCGCCCGAGGCGCCCGCCCAGCGCGCGACGTTGGACTGGTCCTGGTACTTCACGCCGACCGCGAGCCGGTCCAGCCTGGTGACGCCGCCCGGCGTGAAGTGGAAGACGAACTCGTGGCAGTCGTTCAGGAACCGATCGCTGTTGATCGGCTTGTAGTGCCCGACCGCCAGATCGTCGGCGAGGCCGGCCCGGGTGCCGGCCAGGTCCCGATCGATGGCGATCGACTTGATCCAGTGGATGACGTTCTGCAGCTGGAGGTGCGGGCGGGCCGCCTGCGCCACGTCGAACGCGGTCCAGGGGTCGGTCGGCTTGCCGCCGACGTTCAGGAACAGCGACCCCTCCGGCGCCAGCGCCTGTGCCGCCGCCGCCACCCACGTGCCCGTCCACGCCAGGTAGTCCTCGCGCGGCTGCCCGTCGTCGAAGCTGCGGTAGCGGATGCCCAGGTTGTAGGGCGGGGAGGTGACGATGGCCGAGACCGAGCCGGCCGGCGCCTGCCTGCAGGTGCTCGACGGCGTCGCCGAGGTAGAACCGCAGTTCGTGCGGACCAGGGCGAAGAACGGCGTATGGCGTCGGGAGGGTGGGGCATGTCAGCCCCAGGATTGTAGTACGAACCACGAGGAGGCCCGTGCGGGCCTCGTACAGGAGTGATCGGCGCACGACCGGACCACCGTCTCGCGGCCCGTCGTGACGGCGCTCGCGAGCGGTCAGGACGCGCGAAGTGAAGCCGCGGCCACGGTGCTGGCGAACCGCTCGCGCTCCGGCGTCACCGTGTGGTTACGGCGGTGCGCCGGGCTCTCGCAGGAGAGTCCCTTTTCCTCGACGTAGACCACCTCGCGCGTGCTGGCGACGTCCCGGTACCTGCCGACCACGCACCCGCAAGGCAGCGTGGCAAAACCCAACAGCCGAACCACGCTCATAGTGTGAGCTCCTTGCAAATTCCTTGTGCAATCTTTGTACCGATCAGCAGCGTCCTCGAATCGGCTGTTGTTGCCTATGACGCCGAGAAAAAGATGCGCGATCCATGTGCGGAAATCCACGATGTCGCTCTGGCAGCAGACTTCCTGCCAGTGCATCCCTGTCTCCAATCGTCACGCGAACGTCATGAAACAGACCAGCGTGCCGCGAAGTTGGATCGCGCTCCGGCGATTTGGATGAGTGTCAGCGCTGCGCGAGCGCGGTCGCGAGACCTTGCCGCGCGATCTCGTTGGTGGGATCGAGCGTGAGCGCTTCGGCGAAGTAGCGCCGGGCCTGCGGAAAGTTGCCGGCCTCCATCTCGAGGGTGGCGAGGTTCGAATACGTGGCGGGATCGTGCGGATCGGATTGCAGCGACGCGCGTGAAGGCGGCGCGCGCACGATCGCGTTGGCCGAGGCCCGCGAATGACGCGCCGAGGACGTTCTGGGCCTTGGCATGCGCGCCGTCGGCGGCGATGGCGGCTTCCGCCTCGCGGATGGCGATGTCCGGCCGCTGCTGGAGGTAGGCCAGGGTGGCCGCGTAGTAGTGCGTCGTCGCGCTCTGCGGCGCCTCCATGCGCAGCCGGGCGACGACCGGCGCGAGACGGTCGGCGTCGCCGGCGTCTCCCAGCACCGAGGCCAGCTGCTCGAGCGCGACCAGATTCCCGGGATTCTGCTGCAGCAGACCGAGGACGATCCGGGCGCTGTCGTCGAACGCTCCCTGGGACGCCAACAGCCGGGCCAGCGCGATCTTCGCTTCGTCGTGGGTCGGATCGGTCGCCAGCCTCGTCAGCAGGTCGCGCGCGGTGGCGACGCGGCCCAGGGGCACGGACGCTCGGACCAGCCCGTCCAGAGCCGCCAGGTGACGCGGGTTCAGCTCGATGGCCCGCTGGAAATAGGCGTAGGCCGGGGCGTAGCTGTCGGACTCGAGGAACATCGCGCCAATCGCGGCCCAGTCGTCCGCGGTGGCGGCGGCCGATGGCGCGGGCGACGGCCGGAGGCCGCGGGCTGGCGGCGGCCAGTTGCAGCAGCGAACTGGCGTTGTCGGTGCGAGCCGCGCCGAAGATGCTGCGCGGCCCCGAGAACTCCAGGCGCGCCTGGTTGTCGGTCTGAATCGGCGCGTCCGGCGGTCCACGTCTTCAACGCCTGGCCTTCCGAGATGAACAGCGAGAGCACCGAGAGCGGAGCCGTGGCGCCGACCGACGCGAGGTCTTCGGCCACCCCGGGGCGCCGCCACGCGGCCTCGATGCCCGCCATGCGGTCGGTCAGCGGTTCGGTCGAGCCGATCAGCAGCACGTCGGCTTCGCCGACCAGCCACAGCGTGCCGTTCGGGAAACACCGACAGGAACGTGGCCACGATGGAGCGGAGATCCGCGTCGCTGATGTCGTAGGTGTGCGCCCACTGGCACAGCACGCCGCCCGGCGCCAGACGGGACTTCGCCACCTCGAAGAACTCCTGGGTGAACAGCGAGGCGATGCCGGCCATCCACGGGTTCGAGGGCTCCGACACGATCACGTCGTACTGCTCGTCGCCGAGCAGGAGGTGCGTGCGGCCGTCGCCGACCACCAGGCGGGTGGCCGGGTTCTGCGAGGGCACGATGGTTGGCGGCTTCGAAGAAGCGTGACGCCTCGACCACCTCGGGCGAAATCTCCAGGACCACCGCGCGCTCCAGGCCGTGGGTGAGCGCGGAGCCCAGCGTCACGCCGCTGCCGAGGCCGAGGATGGCGGCCTTCTTCGGCGCGGGGTGCAGCAGCAGCGGCACGTGCGCCAGCATCCGCTGCGTCAGCATGTCGGCCGCGTCCGAGGCGTCGACCTTGCCGTCGATCGACAGCGAGGTGGTGCCCGCCAGCCGGCGGACCGCCACCGTGCCGGTCGAGCCTTCGCGATAGTAGGGCAGCTCGCCGGCCGTCAGCGCCGTCTCCAGATCGGGCCCGCGGAGCGCGGGCGCGTACTTGTAGGCGCCGCTCGAGAGCAGCCGCGGGTCCCACGACGGCACCACCCAGGCCCCGGCGCAGACGATGAGGCCCAGCCCGAGCGCGATCCACGACGAGGAGGGCCGCGTCGCCACCGGCGATGGCCGCGCCGGCGACCGCGGTCAGCACCGCCACGACGCGGATCGTGTCGTGCAGGCCAAGCCACGGGATGAGCGCGAACCCCGCGAGCAGCGCGCCGAGGATGGCGCCGAGCGTGTTCACGGCGTAGACGAGGCCAAGGTCGGCAACCATCGTGTCGTCGGTGCGCGCGGCGACGGCGAGCGCCAGCGGGAACGCGGCGCCGAAGGCGAGGGCCATCGGCAGCAGGATCGCCGCCGTCAGCATCCACTCCTGAATCACGACCTGCTGGAACGTCACCTGCGGGTCCGCGACGAGCTGCGCCACCGACAGGACCGTGGCATCGACCAGGGTCGCCGCCGCGAGGGCCAGTCCTCCGGAGACAATGACGCAGGCGGCCAGGGCCAGGGAGGGCTGGCGCAGCACGCCGGGACAGCCAGGCGCCCACCGCGGAGCCGCCGGCGATGCCAAGGATGAAGACCGCCACCACCGCGCTGAACGCGTAGGTGGTGGGCCCCAGGATGGAGGCCAGCAGCCGCGTCCACACCACCTGCAGGGTCAGCGACGCGAAGCCGGTGACACCGAGCGCGGCCGCCGCCACACCCGGGCCGCCCGGCAATCACGGCCACCGCCGCCCGCGCGCCCTTGCGGCCCCGGCCGGCCTCGGCGCCTGGTCGCCTGGTCGCTGGGCTCGCTTCGCTCGCGGCCGGTTGGGTGGAGATCCACCAGGCGCCCGCCGCGGCCACCAGGTTGAGGGCGACGCCGACTCAGGGTGGCGCCCCAAAGTCCCAGCACGGGCAGCAGAACGAAGCCGGCGAGGAGGGCGCCGGCCGCGGCGCCCAGCGTGTTGGCGGCATACAGCCGACCGGCGTCGGCCGAGACCGAACTGGCGTGCCGCACCATCCATCGCGAGGCGATCGGGAACGTGGCACCCATCGCGGCGGCGGGGAGCGACAGCAGCAGCAGGCTCGAGCCCATGCGCACGACGGCAAACGCGAGCCCGCCATCGCCGTTGTCGTAGAGCGCGGCGAGCGGCGCGCGCAGGGCCGCCAGGAGAAAGGGCAGCAGCAGTGCGATCGCGGCAATCGCCGCCTCGAGGCCGGCGTAGGCGCGGAGGGCCGCATGCGGCGCCAGGCGCTGCCCGATCCGGCCGCCTGCCGCGGCGCCGATGGCCAGGCCGCCCATGAAGGCCGCCAGCACGGTGCTGGCGGCGGCCAGTCCGTGACCGACCTGCAGCGTCAGCAGGCGGGTCCAGACCACTTCATAGACGAGGGCTGCCGCACCGGACAGCGCGAACAGCACGAAGAACGACCCGCGACGCATCCGCTCAGATTAGCGCAAAGAGGACGCGCGCGGCCGGTACAGCGTGACGCTCCCGTCGGTCGCCACCGGTTCGAGGTCGAATGCCTCGATCGCCAGCGTTGTCAGCTGCGGGATGACGCGCGCCTGATCGATCAGCACGTAGCCGACCTCGGCCTGCGCGACGAAGGCGCGCCCGTTCTCGACGAACCGCCGCGCCTCGTCCGCGTTCAGTTCGTGGCCTTCGCTGAGCGTCAGCAGGGCCGCCAGCGTGGGGTAATCCCGCTTCATGGTGTTCAGCCGCCGGCTCGACACGCGTGACAGGTAGCCGCCAATCAGCGCCTTGTGATGGCGGGTCTGCTCGAACTGCGACCGCGCGCTGAAGTTGCCCGCGGACGACACGCCGTCACGGACGCCGAAGGGCAGATTCAGCACGCGCACGGGCCGCGGGTCGGCCGCGACGATATCGCTGAGGGGGGAATACTCCCCGGAATAGAGCGTGCGCGGCGCCGGGAACAGTTCGAAGCCCACGAGCAAGAGCATCGCCCAACCCAGAGCGCGGCGCCGATGCGGCCAGCGGGTGCCGATTGCGGCCAGCGCGCCGCCCAGCAGGATCGCGACGCCCAGCGCGGCGACGATCGCAAATCGCGTCGGCGTGCGCACGGCGCTGACGAGAGGCACGTAGCGCAGCAGCGCCCACGGGCGTCGGGCACGTGCGTGGTGACCCCGGCGACGATCACGAACGGGCCGAGCGCCAAGGACAGGAAGCCGAACGTCAGCCACCACCAGCCCTGTCGCGGGCCGGAACGACGCCCACAGGACGGCCGCGGCGATCAACGCGAGCGCCACGAGGCTGAAGGCGGCGGTGTATTCGACGAACACGACGGGCGCGTCGCGCTGTCCGTCACCCAGCCAGCCAGCGCGACCAGCGGATGGTTGGGATTCGGGTGGAGGAAGGCGAGCAGGTCGACGCCCGCGCGGGCTGCTGCGCCACAGAATCGGCGGGCTGACGAAGCGGCCGTCCGCAATCTGCTGGCCCAGCCCATAGAGCACGGGCGACAGGGGACCGGCGCACGCCAGACCGACGATGGCCGCGAACTTCAGCGCCCAGGAGCTCTGCGTCAGGCTTTCGAGCGTGCGGGCGAAACAGGATCGCGATCCGGAGCACCACCAGAATCGTCAGCACCAGCACCGGCGTGTAGAGTCCGCGCACGCTGATCGGCAGCCCCCACAGCTCGAGCTTCGCGCCCCGCGCCGAACAGCGAGGCCGACGACCAGCCCTCCCATCGTCAGGATCAGCACGTTCAGCAGCCACACCCATGGCACGTGTCGCGATGTGCGCGCGACGGGTGATGTGCACGAGGTGCGAGCTCACGTAGAGGCCGGTGAGCATCAGGCAGAACACCGCGAAATACGGATCGCAGAACGCCGCCCACGCCATGCACAGGCCGGCGAGCACGGCGTACCCGATCGCACGGGTGCGTTCGGCCTGGATCACGCACAGCGAGAACGCGGCGAGCGGGCGCCGCGGCGACCAGGCTGAAGTGCCCGGTGGTTCGCGCCACCAGCACCGGCGACCACGCGAACGCCAGGCCGGCGACGAACGCCTCGACCCGCGTGGTCGGGAACGCGACCCGGGCCAGTCGGTACGCGCAGAGCGCGGTGATCACGGTCGTGATGAGCAGGACCAGGTTGAACGCGGCCACGACGCCGACGAGCGGAATCAGCGGCAGCGCCAGCAGATTGAGGAACGCGGTGTAGTTGTGCTGCGACAGATCGACGCGCTGCGACAGGGAGAAGATCTGCTGGGTGGAGAGCGGGTTGGCGCCCGAGGCGGTCTCGTGCTGGAACACCCACTGGTTCCAGACGTACACGCCAGTATCGCCGCCCGGATCCCCGGTCAGGCGGGTTCCAAGGTGAAGCGCCAGGGGCCACGTGAAGACGATCGCCACCGCCACGTAGCCCAGCGCGACGCCGAGGCGGGGGCCCCATTCGCGCCAGGACATCATTCAGACAGGCGCTTAACATTTATCACGATTGCCGGTTGAGGTGGATGGGGAATCTGCGGTCGAGCCGCGCGCGAAGACGAAAGAAGCGCCGGACCACCTTGATGGAGTCCGGGCTGGCCGGTGTGTCCGTGCGCGCCTCGGTCAGACGCGCGATCGCGCTGGCTAGAAGTCGTAGCGGACGCCGAAGCGGACGATGCGCGGGTCGAGAATGCCGAGGACGCGCTCGAAGTTGGTCGTGCCGGTGGTGGTCGCGAAGTTGATCACGGTGCCGTTGTTCATGAGGTTGAACACGTCGACCATGCCCGTCAGGCGACCGAACTTGCCGAACGTGAAGCTCTTGTCGGCGCGCAGGTCGAGGATCGACACCGTCGGCGCGCGGTTGGCCGTGACTTCCTCCATGCGGATCGACTGCGTGCCGTCGCCGGGGAACGCCACCGGGGTGTTGCGGCCGCACTGGCGACCGCTCTGCACCTTCCACGAGCCCGAGAAGCCGATCTCCCAGGGCATCGTGTAGCGGCCGATCACCTTGTAGTTCCACAGCGTCGAGGTTTCCTTGCCGTTGTCGCCGTAGAGGCGCTGGTTCGCGCGCCAGTTGTAGACCTTGGCCTGCGCCAGCGCGTCGAGGGCGCCGGTGTTGGTGGTGGTGGCGTGGAACTGGTCCAGCCACGTGTAGCCGAACGAGGTGAGCAGCATCCAGCGGCCGGCGAAGCGGCGGTTGATGGCGAACTCCACGGTCTGGAAGTCGCTGTTGTAGGCCGGGTCGGTCGGGTTGGTGAAGAAGCGGTCTGCGGCACGTTGGCCGGGCGATCCAGCAGGTTCAGCGTCTGGTCGTCGGCCGTGCCGCGCACGCCGTCGGCGCCGATGTCCACGAACGAGAACGGGATGGTGAACGCCGCGGCGCGGGTCGGATCGATTTCCACCCACTCGTCGCGCACCTGCTTGTAGACGTACGAGAAGCGGCCGGACAGGCCGGTGACGATCTCGCGCTCGAGGTGGCCCGAGAGCTCCTGCGAGTAGGGCCGCTTGATGTTGTCGTCGACGTTGACGAAGCCGGCGCCGCCCTGGACGGAGTTGAACGTGCCGAGCTCCTGCGGGCCGTCAGCAGGCGGTTGCCGTTCAGGTCGTTCGCAGCGGTAGCGCAGGCGGGCGGAGCCGACCGGGTTCTCGAGGTCGGCCAGCGTGTCGGCCGAGTTGAAGTAGAAGCGGCCGTAGTAGCCCTTGACGACCGTGCGGTTGTCGCCGGTCAGGTCGTAGGCGAAGCCGGCGCGCGGCGCGACGTTGAACGTGTTGGCCACTTCGCGGGCCTGCACGGTGACCGGCGCGATGAAGGTCTGGTAGCGCGCGCGTTCCGCCGGGTTGACGTCGGCCGGCCAGTTGACCAGCGCGGCATGGCCGTTCGGCGTGAACGACTGGTCCGGGAACCCGTCCGAGTAGGCCTCGAAGCGGATGCCCAGGTTCAGCGTCAGCCGCTCGTTGATCTTCCAGCGTGTCGCTGATGTGGCCGGCGTTGTAGACCACGTCGTTCTGCGACGTGTTCGGCGAGTTGTAGAGTTCCAGCTCGTTCACGGCGCCGTTCAGGTCGCGATAGAAGATGTCGCCGCCGGGCTGCGGCCGCGTGAAGAAGCGGCGGTCGCGCTTCCAGTCGTAGCCCACCTTGAAGTCGTGCGAGCCCTCCCAGCCGTCCTTGAAGTACGACATCGCGACGTAGACCTGCGGCTTGTAGCGCTTCTGGTCCTGGTACGAGTCGTGGTACCCGGTGCGCTGGTTCGTGCCGGTGTCGATGCGGCCCGGGCACGACGTCGCTGACGAAGCCGTACTGGTCGGTGGGCTCCAGCGGGAAGAAGTTGTACCAGTTGCCGGCGATCACGTCGAGGAACGCCTTGCCGCCGATCACGCTGGTCCACTCGCACTTCAACGGGTAGTTGCGCGACGACTGGTAGCGGGCCGCCGAGATCGGCACCAGCGGGCCGAGGTCGCGCAGCTCCTGCAGCTTCTCGCGCTTGTTCAGGAAGCCGATCACCTGGTTGTTCCGATTCAGCTGGAACGTGCCCTTGATGGTGTAGGCGTTGGTCAGCTTCGAGCGCGCGAGCTCGTCGATGCCCAGCGTGTACTTGTACTGGTCGTTCAGGCGGTAGCTGTAGAAGAACCACGCCTTCTGCTTCCAGAGCGGGCCGCCGATGTTGGCGTTGATGTCGTACTGGCGGTCGATCGGGTTGCCGCGGGTGAGCGGCGTGCGCGACGAAGTAGCCGTCCTCGTCGCGTCTGGTTGGCCGTGCGGAACGCATCCGGCACGTTGTCGCTGATCGTGGCATCGCCCTCCCAGTCGCTGTACCAGCTGCCGGTGAAGCGGTCGCCGCCCGACTTGACGGTGATGCTCATGTTGGTGCCGCCGCCGAAGCTGTCGGCGCCGCTGCCGGCGCCGCCCACCTGGAACTCTTCGAAGCTGCCGAAGTCGAAGTAGCCGGCGTTGGCGCCCGTGCCCTCGGTGGTGTCGATGCCTTCGAGCTTGGTCTGGTTCTGGTCGCCGAAGCCGTAGGTGAGGAACCCGGTCTGCGTGCCGGTGCGCGAGCCGCCGACGTCGTAGCTGGTCATCTGGATGCCGGGCGCCTGCGCCATGGCCGCCCAGATGTCGCGGGCGTTCGGGATCTCGGTGAGCAGTTCCTTCGTGAAGTTCGTGCCGACCTGCGTCGTCGAGGTGTCGACGACCGGCGAGGCGCCGGTGACGGTCACCGTCTCCTGCAGCGTGGCGACGTTCATCTGCTGGTCCACGGTCAGCGTCTGGTTGATGACGACGCGCACGCCCTCGCGCTTGACGTTCTGGAAGCCGGCGAGCTCGAAGTCGACGGTGTAGACGCCCGGCGGCAGCGCGATGAACCGGTACACGCCGTCCGCGCCGGTCACCTGCACCTGCGGCTGGATCAGCGCCGGGCTGCTGGCCGTGACGGTGACGCCCGGCAGCACGGCGCCGGTGTTGTCGGTGACCGTGCCGTTGATACGGCCACGGAAGTCCTGTGCGCTAGCGGGAACGACCCAGGCAAGGGTCAGGCACAGGCAGAACAGCAACGCCTTGTTCAGCCTCATCGTCAATAACCTCCAACGGACAACTTCAAACGGCAGTCCCGGCACCAGGCCTGCCGCGCAAACGAGAGAGTCCGGCGAATGGTAGACCCGTCGTCCACCATTTGACAAGACATACCGGTTCCGCGAAAAACGGCCCGTCCGATCCGGGCAGGGGGAGAGCAAGGAGAGTGCCGCGCCGGAGACGACCTGCCGAGGTGGAGCCTCGGCGCACGGATCCCCGAAATCAGGCGAATCGACGCGCGGGGCAGGGTCGGCCCCGTCGTGTAGCCGAGGCCAGCTCTCCGTAGGATTGGATCGCCGAACGGGACATTTGGAGGCCTTCCCAGCGCGCACTGAACGGTGGATCTCCGCGAAAAGCCGCATGTAAACTCGCCGGCATGATTCGAGACGCACTCCTCGCCCTGATCGCGGTCACGATCCTCGCCCCTGGGCGCCGCCGCTCAGAGCAGTGCGGCTGACCTCGGCGACGCGACTGCTGCAGGACACCGCCATCAAGAACGCGGTGGCCGCGATTCGGGCCGCCGAGCCCCAGACGCTGGAGGATCAGGTCCGGCTGTGCGAGGTCGAGGCGCCGCCCTTCAAGGAAACCAAGCGAGGGGTGCTGTTCGCCCAGATGCTGCGGGAGGCCGGGCTGACCAACATTCGCACCGACAGCGTCGGCAACGTGCTCGGCGAGCTGACCGGCGCGCAGCCGCGGCCGCACCTGGTGTTCGCGGCCCATCTCGACACCGTGTTCCCGGAGGGCACGGACGTCACGGTGAAGAAGGAAGGCCCGGTGATGCGCGGCCCGGGCATCGGCGACGACTGCCGCGGGCTGGCGGTCGTCCTGGCCGTGGCCCGGACGATGGTGAAGAACGGCATCAAGACGCCGGGCACCATCACCTTCGTCGGCAATGTCGGCGAAGAGGGGCTGGGCGACCTGCGCGGCGTGAAGTACCTGTTCAACGAAGGCCTGAAGGGGCGCGTCGATCGCTTCGTCTCGATTGACGGCACGGGCCTCGGCATCACCAACGTCGCGGTCGGGAGCCTGCGCTACCGCGTCACGTTCAAGGGCCCGGGCGGTCACAGCTTCGGGGCGTTCGGGCTGTCGAACCCGATTCACGCGCTGGGGCGCGCCGTCGCGACCATCTCGAACTTCGACGTGCCGCGCGAGCCGAAGACCACGTTCAACGTCGGCCGCATCGGCGGCGGCACCTCGGTCAACTCCATCCCGTTCGAGGCGTGGATGGAAGTGGACATGCGATCGTCGGACGCGGCCTCGCTGCAGGCGCTGGACGCCCGCTTCAACAAGGCCGTGGACGATGCGGTGCGCGACGAGGATGCGCGGTGGAACCAGCGGGTGCTGACGGTGGACAAGGCGCTGGTCGGGCAACCGTCCGGCGGGCGCAGACGTCCAGCAACGCGCCGATCGTGCAGGCGGCGGTGTCGGTGACCCGCGCGCTGGGCCTGCCGGTGTCGCTCGACGAGGGGTCCACGGATTCGAACTACCCGATGAGCCTGGGCATTCCCGGCCATCACCATCGACGGCGGCGGCCGCGGCACCGACGCGCACGCGCTGTCGGAGACGTTCGACAGCACCGATTCGTGGAAGGGCGCGGAGCGCGCGCTGCTGCTCGCGATCGCGCTCGCGCAGCCGTAGACATGGCCTGCGCGAGCGGCCGGCTCAGCGGGCCGGCGCTTGCGCATGGGCCGGGCTTCGCCAGGTAGGCTGGCCGGAACGCAGTGGCGGCAGCTACGCCGGTGGTGGTGTGACGCGTTGGTCCCGCAGCTCCCGGAAGCGGGCGAGTTCCGTCGGCCGCTGGGCGCGCATGGCGCCATCGGTCCGCACCAGCCAGGCCAGGAAGGCGAGGTGCGGCAGGCTCAGGAGCGCCAGCTCTTCCGGCAGCGGCTCGGGCAGCACCACCGGCGAGCAGGTTGACCAGGGTCGCGATGGCGAAGATGGGCGCGAACAGCGGGTGTCCGGCCGCGCCGGGGACGGCCGCGCCGAACGCCATGGCCGTGCGCTCCCAGGCCGGCGGCGGCAGGGGCCGCGTCGGCGGGCGCGCTTCGCCTCCTCGTAGAACACCTGCAGGTAGCGGCCGATGCGCTCGGCTCCGAAATGGAGCGGCCGGATGGCCTCGAAGGTCGCCAGCAGCACCGTGAGCGGGATGACGGCCGCGACCGGGTAGGGCAGCGCAATCAGCAGCGCCGTCAGCACCATGCGCCCAAACGCCGAATCCGGCGACGGTCGAGCGTCGACCCGCAGGTGCCCGCGGCTGGCCACGGCATCCCGAAGCGACCGGAATTCGTGTAATTGTTGCTCTGTCATTTTTACCCGCAGTCTACCGCACGCCCCTAAACCCGCTTGCACGTTGAAGATAGTCTGCTACAATGCCGACAAACCTTACATAGGGTTCGCCGCCGTCGGCGGGCCTACGGCTACTCTCTTTTCGTGTGTCAGAGGCGTAATGGCGCTGAAAGCATCCAGCCAGCTGACCCGATTG
The DNA here is from genome assembly GCA_963721715.1 of uncultured Acidobacteriota bacterium. Lineage (GTDB taxonomy): Bacteria > Acidobacteriota > Vicinamibacteria > Vicinamibacterales > UBA2999 > VFZN01. The sequence goes on from CAVRKI010000003.1 coordinate 1,176,438, forward strand.
GCCGTCGTCCTGTTGACCGTTGCTCGGACTGCTGAGTCCGCAGATGGCCGAGGCAGCTGCGAAAGCCACGCGCACGCAGGCCGCACAGAAGACCCCCGCCCGCGCCGCCAAGACCTATACCGCCAACGCCGCCCGTGCCCGCCGCGCCAGACTGGCCCGCGCCCGCGCCGCCGCCCGCGCCCGCGACATGCGCGAGGCCCAGACGCCGCGCTTCAAGATCGACGAGTTCGGCCAGGAAGTGCCGGACGTCCGCGCCGAAGCCGCCATCATCTACAACCCGGTCACCCGCGAGGTGCTGTGGTCGTCGAACGCCGAAAGCGAGCGCTCGATCGCCAGCATCACCAAGGTGATGACCGCGCTCGTCATCCTCGAGAGCGGCATCGACCTCGCCGACGCCGGTCACGGTGCAGCTGAGCGACGTGTCCCGCGCCTCCACCACCTACCTGCGCGCGCGGCTACAAGGTCACGGTCGAAGACCTGCTCAACCTGCTGCTCGTCGGCTCCGACAACGCCGCCGCCCGCGCGCTGGCGCGCGTCTCGCCGTACGGCTCCGACGGCTTCATCGATCGCATGAACCAGAAGGCGCAGGACCTCGGCCTGACCTCGCACGCACTACGCCGATCCGTCGGGCCTGCTGGCCGACCAACGTCTCGTCGGCCTACGACATGGCGCAGCTCATCGCCTACGCCGCCGCGGACGAGCGCATTGGCGGCGTGATGCGCAAGACGTCGTACACCACGAGCGCGGCAAGATCGCAGATCAGCGCCAACAGCACCAATCAGCTGGTGAAGACCGGCGACATCGACGTGCTCGGCGGCAAGACCGGCTTCATCAGCCGCTCGGGCTATTGCCTGGCGTCGCTCCTGCGCCTGCCGCAGACCGGCCAGCAGGTGGCGGTCGTGGTGCTCGGCGCCAAGTCGAACGCCAGCCGCTTCTGGGAGACGCGCCACCTGTTCAACTGGCTGTCGAGCCGCACCCGGGCGCTCGTCGGCACCGGCGACGCCAGCAGCAGGAAGAGCAGGCGCCACGCGGCCACGCGCCGCGTCCAGGCTGCCTCCCGCTCGCTTCATCATCAGCCGCGTCGAGCGGCAGCGTCGCCACCGGATCGTAGAACGGCAGCAGCGGCCGCCCGGCGACCTGGCTGTCGAGCAACTTCAGGTAGCGTTCGCACTTCAGGCACTGCGTCACCCGGTAGACCCGATCCGCGGTCGCAACGTCCGCAGCTCCGACGTCGCCGTGTTGCCGCAGTACGGACAGCCGCCGTCGAACGGCCAGCGCGCGTGGCAGCGCGGGCAGAGCAGCAGATGCTCGCCCGGCAGGCGTGAGGGCGCCGAACTCGGGCTCCGCGCGCGCAGACCGGGCAGCGCCCGCGACGCCAGCCGTCGAGGGCGACGCGCCGCGTCAGCACGTCGGCCGTTCGGATCAGGAACGGCTTCAGCGCCCACTGCAGCACCTCGGGCCACATCGGGTCGGTGTCGTCTTCGGCCGACGCCGCATCGGGGTGCGAGCGGCGCCTCGTACCAGGCCCGCGCGCGCTCCGGGAGCGACGGCCTCGCGGCCCGTGGCGTGCAGCCGTGTGGCCGACGCCTGGTCGATCACGTCCATGCGCCGAAGCACGTCGGTCATCTGCCGGATGAGCAGCCGCACCTCGGACCAGTCGACCGGGAATTCGCCGAACGACGCCAGCGGCACGCCCCGCGTCAGGCGCGTCTTGAGCAGCTCGACCGGCACGTCGAGCGACGGGGTGGTGATGCGGCTCTCGACGCGCCGGACCGTCGCCACCAGCTCGGCGTGGAGTTCGGCGGCGGCCGCCAGGTCCGGCTGTCGGGTGGCCAGCGCCCGCAACTCCGCGATTTCTCGCGTGGCGGACCGCTCGCTGGGGAATGGTCTGAGGCATGGATGGGATTATCGACGATCGGGCGTGCGCGAGTAAGCTGAAAGACATGCCGCCTCGGGCGCCCAAGTCGCTCCGCATCCTGATGGTCGCCTCCGAGGCCTATCCGTTCTCGAAGACCGGAGGACTGGCCGACGTGACCGCGGCGCTGCCCAAGGCGCTGGGCCGGCTCGGCCACGACGTGACGCTCATCACGCCTCGCTATCGCGGCATCGACACCGGCACCGTCGTCGGCCATGCCCGCGTCCACGTGGCCGGCACGCTGGTTCGAGTGGGCTTCAGCGAGCAGTCGCTGGGGCCGGGCGCCCGGGTGCTGTTCCTCGACTGCCCACCCCTCTTCGATCGCGCCGGCATCTACAACGAGCAGGGGATCGACTACGCCGACAACGCGCTGCGCTTCGGCTTGCTCGTCGGCCGCCTCCGTGGACTGGCTCGGCCGTCAACCCCAGCCGATGCACATCGTGCACGCGCACGACTGGCAGGCCGGCCTGGTGCCGGTCTACTCTCCGCGCCCGCGCGGCACCCGGCCACCGTCTTCACGATCCACAACCTCGCGTATCAGGGCATCGTCGACAAGGCGTGGGTGCCGCGGCTGGGACTCGGCTGGCAGGACTTCACCGTGCGAGGGCTTCGAGTTCTACGACCGGCTCAGCCTGCTCAAGGCCGGCGTCAATTTCGCCGATCACGTGACGACGGTCAGCCCGACCTACGCCGAGGAGATCCAGCGCCCCGAGTACGGCAACGGCTTCGACGGGGTGATGCAGGCGCGGGCGCGCGCACCTGACCGGCATCCTCAACGGCATCGACACCGACGAGTGGGATCCTCGCCGCGATCCGTTCCTGCCCGATGCCGTTCGACCGTCACCGATCTCTCCGGCAAGACGCTCGCGAAGCGCGCGCTGCTCGAGGCCTACGGACTGCCGGTGGACGATCAGTCGATGGCGCGGCCGGTGGTGGGGATGGTGTCGCGCATGGTGGATCAGAAGGGGCTCGACCTGATGGCCGCGCTGGCCGCCGAGCTGCCGTCGTTCGATGCGTCGTTCGTGGTGCTGGGCACCGGCGACTCCCGCTACCAGGACATGTGGCATGGACTGGCGTCGTGGCGCCCCGATCGCATCGCCGCGCATGTGGGCTTCGACGAACGCCGCGCGCACCTCATCGAGGGCGGCGCCGACCTCTTCCTGATGCCGTCGCGTTTCGAGCCGTGCGGCTTGAACCAGATGTACAGCCTGCGCTACGGCACGGTGCCGCGTGGTGCGGGCGGTCGGCGGGCTGGTGGACACGGTGCGCCCCTTCAACCCGCGCAACGGGCAGGGCACCGGCTTCCTGTTCGCGGAGTACTCGCCGCGGGCGCTCGCCGAGACGCTCGGCAGGCCGCGCTGGCGCTCTATCGCGGGAACCCCAAGGCCTGGACGCGGCTGCAGAAGAACGGCATGCGGAAGGACTTCTCGTGGGACCGTTCGGCTGCCGAGTACGTGAAGGTGTATAAAAGAGTGATGGCCACACGGCAGGACACCCTGCCGACAGGCCCCGGCATCTAATTTGATAGAGGACGTATGGCTTCAGACAAGGTGAAGACGGTTACGGACGGCGATTTCGGCGAGTCGGTGAAGTCGGGGCTGGTGCTGGTGGATTTCTGGGCCGAGTGGTGCGCGCCGTGCCGGCGCCTGGCGCCGACGGTCGATCAGCTGGCCGAGGACTACACCGGGCGCCTGACGGTCGCCAAGATGAACGTCGACGAGAACCCCGTGACGCCGCCGAACTTCATGATCCGCGGCATTCCCACGCTGCTGCTCTTCAAGGACGGCGACCTGAAGGAGACGATTGTCGGCATGGCCGACAAGTCCGACCTGGTCCGCATGATCGACAAACACCTGTGATCGCCGCCTCATGAACCAGGAGCGGCAGGTCATCATCATCGGGTCCGGCCCGGCCGGACTCACGGCGGCGCTGTACGCGGCGCGCGCCAATCTCTCCCCGCTGGTCATCGAAGGCGTCGAGGCCGGCGGACAGCTCATGCTGACGACCATGGTGGAGAACTGGCCCGGATTCCGGGACGGCATCATGGGACCGGATCTGATGGCGGAGTTGCGGGCGCAGGCGCTGCGCTTCGGCGCCGAGATCGTGCAGGGCGACGTGTCGGCCGTGGACGTGTCGTCACGTCCGTTCACGCTGACCGTGTCCGGCAAGACCTACACGGCGCAGGCGCTGATCCTCGCCACCGGCGCCTCGGCCAAGTGGCTCGACCTCGGCGTCGACAAGCAGCTCTCGGGCCGCGGCGTCTCGACGTGCGCCACCTGCGACGGGTTCTTCTTCAAGGGCCGCCGCGTGGCGGTCGTCGGCGGCGGCGACACCGCGCTCGAGGAAGCGATCTACCTCGCGAAGCTCGCGTCGCACGTCACCGTGATCCATCGGCGCGACACGCTGCGCGCCTCGAAGGTGATGCAGGACAAGGCGATGTCCACGCCGAACATCACGTTCGTCTGGAACACCGAGGTCACCGACATCAAGGACCTGGCGAAGGGCGAGGTCACCGCGCTCGTGCTGAAGAACAACCAGACCGGCGCGACCAGCGAGCTGCCGGTGGACGGCGTCTTCATCGCGATCGGCCACACGCCGAACACCGGGCTGTTCAAGGGGCAGATCGAGCTGGAAGACAACGGCTACATCAAGACCCACGACGGCTCGCGCACCAGCGTGCCCGGCGTCTTCGCCGCCGGCGACGTGCAGGATCACGTCTACCGCCAGGCCGTCACCGCCGCCGGCTCGGGCTGCATGGCCGCGATCGACGCGGAACGCTATCTGTCGGGCACGGGACACTGAGAACCAGGCTCCAGGCTCCAGGCTCTGAGCCTGAAGCCTGAAGCCCCTGGAGCTTCACTCGATCCACCCTCCCCCGACCACTTCCTCTCCCTCGTAGAACACCACGGCCTGCCCCGGCGTCACGGCGGTCTGCGGCGCATCGAAGACGAACTCGGCGCGCGCGGCCGTCGAGCGCGCGCACGCGCCCGGGCGCGGCGGTGTGGCGATGTCGGATCTGCGCGGCGGCCGGCGGTCCAGTCCACGGGCGCCGCACCGGACGTCCAGTTCACCTCGGCGGCCGAGAGTGACCCGCGATCGAGTGCGTCCTTCGGCCCGACGGTGACGCGGGCGGCGGCGGCATCGATCGCCACCACGTAGAGCGGATCGGACGAGGACAGGCGGAGCCCCTTGCGCTGGCCGACCGTGAAGCGGTGCACGCCCTCGTGCGTCCCCATCACGCGGCCGTCGGCCGCGACGATGGCGCCGGCGCGCGTCAGCTCCGGGGCCTCGCGCTCCACGAACGCCGCGTAGTCGTGGTCGGGGACGAAGCAGATCTCCTGGCTGTCGGGCTTCTCGGCGACGCGCAGGCCGAGCCGGCGCGCATGCTCGCGCACCGTCGGCTTGTCGAGATGCCCGATCGGGAAGAGCGCCTGCGCCATCTGCGCCTGGGTGAGGGAGAACAGGAAGTACGACTGGTCCTTGCCGTGATCCAGCCCGCGCCGCAGGTGAAAGCGTCCGTGGTCGTCACGGGTGATGCGGGCGTAGTGGCCGGTGGCCAGGGCACCCGCGCCGAGCCCGACGGCGCGGTCGAGGAGTGCCGCGAACTTCAGGTCGCTGTTGCAGTGCGCGCACGGAATTGGCGTGCGGCCCGCGACGTACTCGCGCACGAAGTTCGAGACCACGGCCTCGTCGAACTGCGATTCGAAGTTCAGGATGTAGTGCGGGATGTCGATCGCGGCCGCGACGCGGCGCGCGTCGTGCAGGTCGTCGATGGTGCAGCAGGTGCCGTAGGCGCGGCCCGCATCGGTGGTGCCGCCCGAGTTGTCGTAGAGCTGCATCGACACACCGATGACGTCGTGCCCCTGCTCGGCGAGCAGGGCCGCGGCGACGGAGGAATCCACGCCGCCCGACATCGCCACGACGATGCGCATGCTCATCGACGGAGTGTCGAGGTCAGGTTCCGGAGCTTCTCGACCAGGGCCGGCAGCACCGCGATGACGCGATCGATGTCGGCTTCGGTGTTCGACGCGCCCAGGCTGAAGCGGATGGAGCCCAGCGTCCGCGCGTGGGGCAGTCCCATCGCCTTCAGCACGTGCGAGGGCTCGAGGGTGCCGGACGAGCAGGCGGAACCGGACGAGACCGCAACGCCCTCGAGATCCAGCCCGATCAGCAGCGACTCGGCCTCGACGCGGTCGACGCTGATGTTGGTGGTGTTCGGCACGCGCGGGCTGGCGGCGCCGTTGCGCTCGGTGCCCGGCACCGCCGCCAGGATGCCGCGCTCCAGCCGATCGCGCAGCGCCTCGAGGCGCGGGGCTTCGGTCGCCATCTTCTGCCTGGCCAGGGCCGCCGCCACGCCGAGGCCCGCGATGCCGGCCACGTTCTCGGTGCCGGCCCGGCGGCTGCGCTCCTGGCGCCCGCCGGTCATGAACGGCACCAGTCGCACGCCGCGGCGGATCCACAAGGCTCCCGTCGCCCTTGGGACCGTAGAACTTGTGCGCCGACAGCGACAGCAGATCCACGCCGAGCGTTCGCACGTCGAGGGGCACCTTCCCGGCGGTCTGCACGGCGTCGGTGTGCACGAGGGCGCCGCGCGCATGGGCGGCTTCGGCAATCGCCGCGACCGGCTGCACCGTCCCGATCTCGTTGTTGGCGTGCATCACCGAGACCAGCGCGGTGTCGTCGGCCAGCGCCGCGATGACCGCGTCGACCGCGACGATCCCCGAGCGGTCCACCGGGACGACGGTGACGCGCCAGCCGCGCTTGGCGAGCGCGCGCATCGTGTTCAGCACGGCCTCGTGCTCGATGCCGGTGGTGATCAGGTGCCGGCGGCCGGCGGCCTCGAGGGCCTCGGCGGCGCCGCGGATGGCGGCGTTGTCGCTTTCGGTGCCGCTGCCCGTGAACACGACCTCGGCGGCGTCCGCGCCAATCAGTTCCGCCACCTGGGCGCGGGCATCGTCGACCACGGCCTTGGCCTGCTGGCCGAAATGGTGGACGCTGGAGGCGTTGCCCCAGACGTCCCGGGTGACGCGCGTGATCTGGTCCACGACGGCCGGGGCCGGCGGGGTGGTGGCGTTATGGTCCAGATAGATACGCATGGCGGGTCCCGCGATCGTAACAGTTCCAGCGAATCCTCAACAATAAAGGCACTAGACAAGCCTTGGCCGAGGCTCCATACTGTCGAGACTTCTAGCCCGAAGCCCTACTTCCCCGGGTCTTTTTTGTGTTAATCGACACCCTCATGTCCCAAGTCAGGAGAGGGGGAGGTTTCTAACGATGTGGAAGCGTGACGAGTCGGTCAAACCGGCCACGCCATCGGTGCCCGCGCCCGCGGCGCCGGCGGCACCTGCAGCCTCGGTGCCCCCGGCAGCGAGTGAGCGGCGCACTCAACAACTTCAGGGGGAGAACGTGAATATTGGGAAGTCCGTCTTCATCAAGGGCGAACTGAGCGGCAGTGAAGATCTGACCATCGAAGGCAACGTCGAAGGCAAGATCGAGCTCAAGGAGAACGTCCTCACCATCGGCCCCAACGGCAAGATCAACGCCGAGGTGTTCGCCAAGGCGGTGATCGTCCTCGGCGTGGTGGTCGGCAACGTCACGGCCTCCGAGAAGGTGGACATCCGCGACAACGGCTCGGTGGACGGCGACATCACGTCGCCTCGCGTGGCGATTGCCGAAGGCGCGCACTTCCGCGGCAGCGTGGACATGCAGCGTGCCGGCACCAAGCCTGCGGCCGCTCCGGCCGCCAAGCCCCCCGCCACTCCGGCGCCGGCGCCGGCACCGGCGCAGGGCCAGAAGGTCGGCGCCTAACCAGCGCCGTCCGGCAGCACGATGGCCGATTCCGCTCGCACTCTGACGGATCTGTTTGGCTTCCTCGGGAACCGCCGCGCGGCCGAAACCGCGCCGGCGGCGGTCACCCCGTCCGCCGCGACGGATGACGTCAGTCACCCGACCAAGTCGTTGCCGAAGTTCCTGGCGTCGCTGCAGACCCGCGAGAAACCCGCGCTGCTCGATCTGGGCCCGGTCGTCGGGTCGAACGTCAACTTCTTCGGCGAGCAGCTCGGCTGCCGCATCCGCGTCGAAGACCTCGCCGCCGACATCGAGGCGCACCTGAAGAAGGGCACCGGCGACCAGTTACCGGCGTTCCTCGGTCAGCGGTTCACGCAGCCGGCCGGCTCGGTCGACGGCATCCTCGCGTGGGACCTGTTCGACTACCTGGACAAGGCCTCGGCGCAGGTCCTGGCGAGCGTCCTCACCTCGCTGCTGAAACCCGACGGCGCCCTGCTCGGCTTCTTCAGCACGACCGAATCGCGAGAGTCCGTGTACACGAAGTACGTGGTCGTCGATCCGCTGCACCTCCGCTATCGCACCTATCCGGCCAGCCGCGCCCGTCAGCGCGCGCTCCTCACCGGCGACATCATCCGCATGTTCAAGGGACTGCGAGTGTCCGACTCGTTCCTGATGAAGAGCAACGTGCGCGAGATGCTGTTCCGGAAAAACCCGGTCTAGGCGGCCGCATGGCCCGCCCGGTCGTCGCCCTCCTCAGCGACTTCGGCACCGCCGATCACTACGCCGGCACGATGAAGGCGGTGGTGCTCGGCGTCTGCCCCGATGTCACGCTCGTCGACATCGCGCACGATCTGCCGGCCCACGACGTGATGGCCGGCGCCCTCCAGCTCGCCGCCTGCTACAAGTACTTCCCCTCGGGCACCGTGTTCCTGGTGGTCGTCGATCCCGGCGTCGGCTCGGCGCGGCGGGGCATTGCCGCCGAGGCCGGCGACTACCGCTTCGTCGCGCCGGACAACGGCGTGCTGTCGGCCGTCTTCAAGGAGACGCCGCCGCGGAAGGTGGTGGAGCTCACCGAGCGGAAGTACGCGCGACCCACCATCAGCCGCACGTTCGAGGGCCGCGACCGCTTCGCGCCGGCGGCCGGCTGGCTCGCCAAGGGGCTGGCGCTGGCGTCGCTCGGCCGCGGCGTCAGCGACTATGCCCGCCTGGAGCTGCCCGACGTGAGCGCGACCGCAGCGACTGGTCTCGGGCGTCGTGCTCCACGTCGATCGGTTCGGCAACTGCATCACCAACATCGAGCGCCGTGACGTGGACAAGGTGCTCCAGGGCGCCGCGGCGACCATCAGCGCCGGACCGCACGAAATTGCCCGCATTGTCACGACCTACGACGAGGCGGCGGGGACCGAGCCGTGCGCGCTGTTCGGCAGCACCGACCACCTGGAGATCGCGGTCAAGTCGGGGAGCGCCGCCGAGCGGCTGTCGCTGACGAGAGGGCACGCCGGTGGTGGTCAGGCGGCCGCCGCCACCGTGAGTCAGGGCGGCTGGCCGCCGGCCGCTGCTCACACCGGACCGCCAAGTTTGTTACGATGAATCGTTTGCCTTCATCCCGGTATTCGCAGGAACAGCCCGCGACATTCACACGCTGACAGACGCCGGCGAGGTGCCGGCGTCCGTCAGGAGCGGCCGCTCAGCTGAGCGGCCAGAGATCGGACAACTGATCATGCAGCAGAACCTCAGCGTCGACGTCCAGCAACGGGCAGATGGAATCGGATCTCTCCCTCGAGTTCCTGCGCGTGGTGGAGCAGGCGGCGATCGCCTGCGCGCACACGATGGGCCAGGGCGACCGCCACCTGTCGGATCAGGCCGCGGTCGAGGCCATGCGCCGCGAGATGGACACGGTGCCCATCGACGGCACCATCGTCATCGGCGAAGGCGAGCGCGACGAGGCGCCGATGCTGTTCATCGGCGAGAAGGTCGGCCTCGCGCTGCAGCCGGACACCAAGGGCCGCACGTTCGACGGCATCGACATCGCCGTCGATCCGCTGGAAGGCACCAACCTCTGCGCCACCGGCGCCGCCGATGCGATCGCGGTGCTGGCGGCGGCGGAGAAGGGCGGCCTGCTGCACGCGCCCGACATCTACATGGACAAGCTCGTGGTCGGGCCCAGTTCCAAGCACGTCGTGGAGCTGGACGCGCCGGTGCGCGACAACCTGCGCGCGATCGCGCGGAGCCTCGGGCGCCAGGTGGACGAACTGGCCGTGGTCGTGCTCGACCGGCCGCGTCACGAGAAGCTGATCGCCGACATCCGCGCCACCGGCGCGCGCATCCGCCTGATTGGCGACGGCGACCTGTCCGCCGCGATTGCCGCCGCGGTGGCCGGCAGCGGCGTGCATGCGGTGATGGGCGTGGGCGGCGCGCCGGAAGGCGTGCTGACGGCCGCGGCGATGCGCTGCCTGAACGGCGAGATCTTCGCGCGTCTCGTGGTCAACAAGCCCGAGGACGAAGAACGCTGCCGCGCGATGGGCATCAAGGACGTGAAGAAGATCTACCGCTCCGCCGACCTCGCGCCCGGCAAGCACATCATCTTCGCCGCCACCGGCGTCACCGATGGCACGCTGATGAAGGGCGTGCGCTTCTTCGGCGACGGCATCCGCACCAGCTCGCTGGTGATGCAGACCGACCCGCACCGCATCCGCTTCATCGACAGCATCCAGGTCTACCCGGGGCCCTCGGTGAAGATTCGGTTCTGAGTCGGAGCAACCAGGGGCAAGGCCTCCGACCTTCGGCCTTGCCCCTTCCCAGGGTCCCCAGTGCCTTCCGTCCCGTTCAACTCCCGCCGCAACGTCTACACCGCCGCCGCGGCCAACGGGATCGGGTTTGCCGGCTTCACGATCGTGATGCCGTTCCTGCCGCTCTACATTCGTGAACTGGGCGTCACCGACGTCGCCGATATCGCGCTCTGGACCGGGCTGACGCTCGGCGCCACGCCCGCGGTGACGGCGTTCAGCGCGCCGCTCTGGGGCCGGGTCGGCGATCGCTACGGCAGCAAGCTGCTCGTCCTGCGATCGCTGACCGCGTTCGTGCTGACCAAGGGCGGCGATGGCGTTTGTCACCGCCCCCTGGCAGCTGTTCGCGCTGCGCGCCCTGCTCGGCGTCTTCGCCGGCTACGGCGCCCTCACCGTGTCGATGGCCGCCGAATCGGTGCCGCGCGAGCGGATGGCGCAGGCGATCGGCACGGTCCAGATCGCGCAGCGCCTCGGCCCGGCCATCGGTCCGGTGATCGGCGGCCTGCTGGCGCCGGTGGTCGGGCTGCGGCGTTCCTTTCTGATCGCCGCGGCGTTCTACCTGGTGTCGGTGATCCTCATCGCCGTCATGTATCAGGAGCCGCGCACCAGGCAGGCGCGGACCGCCAGCCGCGGCATGCGCGAAGTGCTCACCGAGCTGGTGCGCACGCCGGGATTCGTGATGGTGTTCACGGTCATCCTCTGCCTGCAGCTGGTCGATCGCAGCTTCGGCCCCATCCTGCCGCTCTATGTCGAGGCCCTCGGGCTGCCTGAATCGCGGGTGGCGTTCGTGTCCGGCGTGCTGTTCTCGATCGCCGCGGTGTTCGCCGCGCTCGGGCATCACGTCGCCGGGCCGATGCTGGAGCGGTGGTCGCCTCGCGTGCTGATCACGGCGTCCTCGGCATTGACCGCCGTCGGGCTGGCGCTGCTCGTCGCCGTGCCGTCGGTGCCGTCGTTCGCGGTGGCCCTCGCGGTGTCGGGCGCGGCGATCGGCGTCGGCATGACCGCCGCCTACACCTCCGGCGGCGCCCTGCTGCCGCCCGACGCGCACGCCACCGGCTTCGGCGTGATGACGACGGCCTCGCTGATCGGGCTCGCGGTGAGCCCCATCGTGGCGGGATTCATCAGCGGGCCCGGGCTGCGTGTGGTGTTCGAAGCCGACGTCGTGCTGCTGGTGCTGTTGACCGCCGTGGTCTGGGTGCGGATGTCGCCAGGGCTCAGCCGTCCGTCGTCCCGACCGGACGCGTCCGGGTCCTGACGCGCTGGCCGTCACGAGCCATCCTGTACAATCAGAGCGGCATGAAGCAACGGTCGAACCTCACCGAGCGCGCGGCGCTCGTGGGGCTGATGACGGGGACCACCCGTCGTGTCGATGCGGAACGTTCGATGGAGGAACTGGAAGGGCTGGCCGAGGCGGCTGGCGCGCTGGTCGTGCTGCGCGTGCTGCAGGAGCGCCCGAAGCCAGACCCGGCCACGTTCCTCGGCAGCGGCAAGGTGGCGATGCTGGCGCAAGCCGCCGACGAAGCCGAGCGTCGACGTCATCGTGTTCGACAACGAGCTGTCGCCGGCGCAGCTGCGCGAACTGGGTAAGCGGCTGTCGCGCAAGGTCGTCGATCGCACGCAGCTGATTCTGGACATCTTCGCCAGGCGTGCGCGCACCAGGGAAGGCAAGCTGCAGGTCGAGCTGGCGCAGCTGAAGTACCTGCTGCCGCGCCTCGTCGGCATGGGCGCGGAGCTGTCGAGGCTGGGCGGCGGTATCGGCACCAGGGGCCCTGGCGAGACCAAGCTCGAAGCCGACCGGCGGCGGATCCGCGAGCGCATCCACGGCCTCGAACAGGACATCAACGTCGTCCGGCGCCGGCGGTCGCAGCTGCGCGATCGCCGCCACAAGGAAGACATCCCGACGGTCGCGCTGGTGGGCTACACCAACGCCGGCAAGACAACGCTGTTCAACCGGCTGTCGAAGTCCACGGCGGAAGCGTCGGATGCCTTGTTCGTCACGCTCGATCCGCTGGTCCGCCAGGTGATGCTGCCCGATCGGCGCCCGCTGCTGCTGAGCGACACCGTCGGGTTCATCGATCGCCTGCCGCACACGCTGGTGGCGGCGTTCCGAGCGACGCTGGAGGAGACCGCGGACGCCGACCTCGTGCTTCACGTGATCGACGCCTCGAGCCCCGAGCACGAGCGGCACGCCGCCGCCGTGAACCGCGTGCTGGAAGAAGTCGGCGCCACGAGCGTGCCGCGCCTCGAGGTCTACAACAAGGTCGATCGACTGTCGCCGGACGAGCGGCGCCGCCTCCGCGAGGCCGACCCGTCGTCGATGCAGATCTCGGCGGCCACGGGCGAAGGCTGTCAGGATCTCCTCGGCGCGGTCGCCGCGCGCCTGGCGCTCGACCAGCAGCGCGTCACCATCAAGCTGGACCTCAGCGATCCCGAGCAGCACGAACGCCTCGGATGGATCTACCGGCATGGCCGCGTGCACAGCCAGACCTCCAGCGGCGATCGCGTGGAGCTTGAAGCCGACCTGCCGCGTCGGCTGGTGGGGCAGGCGATGGGCGTTGCGATGGCGCGCCCGCCGAGGGGAGCCCGCGGTGCGTAAGCGAACGCTCGGACTGCTGTTGTCGTGCGCCTGGCTGCTGGTCATCACCGGCTGCGCGGCGAAGACCGTGACGCCGGTCGTCACCGCCCCGAAACACCCGGACTTCGTGTTCCCGGCCGCGGCACCGGGGGCGGCCCCGGCGCTGGTCGCCGGGGTGGAACGCGGCTGGCAGTTCATGCAGGCCGGCGACTTCCGGAATGCCGAGCGCGAACTGACGCGGGCGCTGAAGACATCGCCGCAGAGCGTGAATGCTGAGACCGCTCTCGGCTACCTCGAGCTGGCACGCGGCGATGCCGGCGATGCGCTGCCGATCTTCGACCGCGCCTTGTCGCGCGATCCGAAGTACGCCTCGGCGCTGGCCGGCCGCGGTTACGCGTTGATGGACCTGAAGCGAGAAGGCGACGCGCTGGCGAGTTTCGAAGCCGCCCTCAAGGCCGATCCGTCGCTGGTCGATCTGCAGGGGCGCGTGGACGTGCTGCGGTTCCGGGCGACTCAGGACGCTGGTGGCCCGTGCCCGGAGCGCCAGCGACGCGGGCCGCTTCGACGATGCCCGTGCGGCTTACGAGCAGGCGATTGCCGCGTCGCCCGATTCGGCGTTCCTGTATCGCGACCTGGCGGCGGTGGAGCGCCGCGCGGGGCAGGCCTCGGCCGCCGCGGTTCACCTGCGCAAGGCGACCGAGCTGGAGCCCACCGATGCGCGGGCGCTCGCCTCCCTCGGCGAGATCCTCGACGAACAGGACGACCCGATCGCCGCGCTCGCCGCCTTCGAGCAGGCCATGGCCATCGATCCGGCGGCCGTGCCTGCGGCCACCCTGGCGCGCGTGCGTGACCGGGCGGCGTTGCTCAAGCTGCCGGCGCCGTATCGCGCGATTCCCGGCGTCGCACAGCTGACGCGCGGGGATCTCGCCGCCCTGCTCGGCGTGCGGCTGGAAGCCCTGGTGGCGCGGGCAGCGCAGCGGCAGGTGGTGATCACCGACGCCCGAGGGCACTGGGCGCAGGCCTGGATTGCGGCGGTGGTGCGGTCCTCGATCATGGACACGCTGCCGAACTATCAGTTCCAGCCCGCGGTGGTGGTCCGCCGTGGCGACCTTGCCCGCACGGTGGCCGCGCGTGCTCAGCCTCGTCGAGGCCTTGAAGCCCGCGGCCGCGGCCAGGTGGCAGAATGCGCGCGTGACCGTGAGCGATGTCGCGCCCACGCACCTCAGCTACCCCGCGGTCTCCGTCGCCGTCGCCTCGGGCGTGATGCCACTGGAGGGTGGCGCCTTCCGGCTGCTCGATCCCGTCAAGGGCTCGGAGGCCATCGACGTCGTCGGCCGTCTCGAAGCGTTGGCGCGATGACCAGCGGCCCGGTCTTCACGATCGCCAATCAGCTGACGCTGCTGCGGATGCTGTTGATTCCGGCGTTCGTGCTGCTGGTGGTCTACGGCCGTTTCGGGTGGGCGCTGGTCGTCTTCATCGTCGCCGGCGTCACCGACGCGCTCGACGGCATCATCGCGCGGATGCCGGGCCAGAAGAGCGAGCTGGGAGCGTGGCTCGATCCGGTCGGCCGACAAGCTGCTGCTGGTGACCACCTTCATCGTCCTCACTCTGCCGAACATCGGGCTGGTGAACCGGATTCCGATCTGGCTCACCGTCATCGTCATCAGCCGCGACGTCGGCATCGTCCTGACGGTGGCGGTGGTGAATCTGGCCTCCGGGCCGCGGACGTTCCGCCCGTCGCCGCTGGGCAAGGCGGCGACGGCCTGGTTCATCCTCACCTGCGTGGTGGTGATGTTCTACAACTGGCAGGGCGTGGAGTCTCGGGTGGTGGACGTGTTCGTCTGGACGTCGCTCGCCATCACCATCGCGTCGGGCGTCGACTACGTCTGGCGAATCGGACGCAGCCTGCGCTAGCGTCCGACCCTCCTCCTACTTCACCTTCTGGCGGAAATAGTCGATGGTCTTGCCGAGGCCCTCTTCGAGCGAGACCTTCGGCTCCCATCCGAGCAGCGTGCGCGCACGCGTGATGTCCGGCTTGCGGACCTTCGGGTCGTCCTCGGGCAGGGGCAGGTAGACGATCTGGCTCGTCGAGCCGGTCATCTCGATGATGCGCCGCGCGATCTGCTCGATGGTCAGCTCCTGCGGGTTGCCGATGTTCACGGGGTCGTTCACCGGCGCGTGCATCAGCTTGATGATGCCCTCGACGAGATCGCTCACGTAGCAGAAGCTGCGCGTCTGGCGTGCCGTCGCCGAAGACGGTGACGTCCTCGTTGCGCAGCGCCTGCGACATGAAGGCCGGCACCGAGCGGCCGTCGTTCACCCGCATGCGCGGGCCGTAGGTGTTGAAGATGCGGACGATCTTCGTGTTCACGCCGTGGAAGCGGCGATAGGCCACGGTCATGGCCTCGGCGAAGCGCTTGGCCTCGTCGTAGACCCCGCGCGGCCCGATCGGATTGACGTTGCCCCAGTAGGTCTCCTTCTGCGGATGCTCGAGCGGGTCGCCGTAGACCTCGGAGGTGGAGGCGAGCAGAAACGTCGCGCCCTTGGCCTTGGCCAGGCCCAGCGCCTTGTGCGTGCCGAGCGCCCCGACCTTGAGGGTCTGGATGGGCAGCTCGAGATAGTCGATCGGGCTGGCCGGGCTGGCCCAGTGCAGGACGAAGTCCACCGGGCCGTCGACGTCGATGTAGGTGCGTGACGTCGTGGCGGATGAACTGGAAGTCCCGGTCGCGCAGGTGCGCGATGTTGGCCAGATCGCCGGTCAGCAGGTTGTCGATGCCGACGACCGAGGCGCCGCGGTCGAGCAGGGCCTCGGAGAGATGGGATCCGATGAAGCCGGCGGCGCCGGTGATGACGACTCTCAACGGTAGACTCGTTCCAGTGACGTTCCGTGGTGCCGGACGCGGCGGCTAGGTCAGGTGCCAGGTGACGGTGGGGGATGAGCGCCCGCACCAGCGTCATCCACATGATCTTCAGGTCGAGCGACACCGACCAGTTCTCGATGTAGTAGAGGTCGTACTCGATGCGCTTCTCGAGCGAGGTGTTGCCGCGCCAGCCGTTCACCTGGGCCCAGCCGGTGATGCCGGCCTTGACCTTGTGGCGCAGCATGTACTGCGGGATGCGGTGCTTGAACTGCTCGACGAAGAACGGGCGCTCCGGCCGCGGCCCGACGATGGACATCTCGCCCTTGAGGACGTTCCAGAACTGCGGCCACTCGTCGAGATCGTGGCGGCGCAGCCACGAGCCGACCGGCGTGGCGCGCGTGTCTTCCTCGTCGGCCCACACCGGGCCGGTGCGCTCCTCGGCGTCGAGCGGCATGGTCCTGAACTTGTAGACGGCGAACTGCTTGCCGTCGAGCCCCATGCGCTCCTGGTGATAGAAGACGGGGCCGGGCGAGCCGCGCTTGATCAGCCAGGCGATGATCAGGCCGGGAATCAGCATCACGCTCAGCGCCAGCGGACGAGACCGCGATGTCGAGCGCGCGCTTGACGAAGGCGTTGATGCCCTGCAGCGGGATGTCGTTGAGGTTGATGACCGGAACGCCGTCCAGGTCCTCGAGCCGCGCGCGGAGCGCGATGAACTGGAGCAGGTCGGGCACGACCTTGACGTCCACGCCCTCGCGGCTGGTCGATTCGACCAGGTCCAGCAGCTTCAGGTGCTCCTCGAGCGGCAGCGCCACGTAGAGGTGGTCCACCTTCTCGCGGGTCGCGATGTCGGCGGCCTCGGTCAGCGCGCCGAGCAGCGGCAGCCCGCGGTAGCCCAGGTGATCGCCGCCGGCGCGATCGTCGACGAAGCCGACGATCTGGTAGCCCAGTTCGCGGTGCTCGAGAATCTTGTCGGCGACCATGCGGCCCGAGGTCGCCGGTGCCGGCAATCAGCACGCGGCGCAGGCCGACCCCCGCAATCCACCGGCGCTCCAGCGCCTCGCGGATGAACTTCCGCGACAGGTAGCCGAGCGCGATGTTGCAGACGAGGAACAGGCCCCAGACCAGCTGCGACACCTCGTAGACGCCGCGGTTCTTCAGCTCGTCCGGGACGTAGTAGGCCTGGAAGTAGAGCGTGCCGACCACGCCGAGCACGACGGCGAAGATGCTGCCGACGAGGACGTTGAAGAAGTCGTCGATGCGCGAGCGTCCGCGGCGCAGCCGGTAGAGGCCCTGCAGGTGGAAGCCCGCCGGCACGATCACCGCGATGAAGGGCAGGACGTTGAGGTACTGCTCGAGCGGCGGGCAGCCCGCGGGTGACCGGGATCAGGCCGGAGTCGAACCGGATGACGTAGGCCAGCAGGAACGCCACCATGCCGAGCACGGCATCGGTGGCGATGTGGAACGCGACGAGCAGCCGGTTGTGCCGCCTCACCATGGCTGGTCGGGCGGCGCGGCCATCAGCTCGTCGGCCGCCTGGGCGATGCCGTGCCGGAAGGTGTCGCGCGAGAACCGCTCGGCGTGGGCGCGGATCACGGCGCTGTCCCAGTCGCGTGGCCAGCGGTGGCCCGGAGGCCGTCGGCCAGCGCCTCGACCGAGAGGTCGTTGACCAGGATGCCGGTCACGCCGGGAATCACGGTGTCGAGCGCGCCGCCGCGGCCCAGGGCCACCACCGGGCCGGCCGCAGGCCTGCGCCTCCACGGGCACGATCCCGAAGTCTTCCTCGCCGGGCAGGACGGTGGCGATCGAGGTCCGATAGAGCTCGCGGATCTCGCTCGTCGGACTTGCGCCCGACGAGCTCGATGCCGGGCCGCCGGCCAGCGCGTCGAGGCGCGCGCGCTCGGGGCCGTCGCCGACGACGGTCAGCGCCACGCCGGCACGGCGGGCGGCCATCATGGCGAGGTCGACGCGTTTGTAGGGCACGAGCGCCGACACGATCAGAAATCGGGGACTGACTGGGACCCGTGTCGGGCGTGAAGAATTCGGTGTCGACCGGTGGATACACGATGGTCGACTGACGATTATAGTAGAGCGCGATCCTCCGCGCAACATATTGAGAAATAGCTAGATAGCGGTGCACGCGGTGCGCCGTGTCGCGGTCCCAGCGGGCCAGCCAGGCCAGGACCGGGCGCAGCGCCGCGCTCCGTCGGGCGCCGACCCGCTCCGGCCCGAAGTAGGCGTCGAACTGATCCCACGCATAGCGCATCGGCGTCAGGCAGTAGCAGAGGTGGCGCGCGCGCCCGGGCACGACCACCGACTTGGCGGCGCAGTGGCTGGTGCTGATGACGAGGTCGTAGCCGTCGAGGTCGAACTGTTCGACCGCAAATGGGAACAGCGGCAGGTACTGCCGGTACAGCCGCCCGGCCGCCGGCAGCCATTGCACCGGCGACCGCGCGATGCGGCGGCGCTCGATCTTGGCGGACGTGGTGCCCGGCACGTGGACCATCGTGAACAGGTCCGCGGCGGGGAAGACGTCGCACAGCGCGTCGAGGACCTTCTCGCCGCCGCGCATCCCGGTCAGCCAGTCGTGGACGAGCGCGATGCGCACCGGTCGAGGACCTCCTGGTAGACGGTGTGGATCTGACCGACCGATTCGGCCCACGAGAACTGTCGCGCCCGGGCCAGGCCGCGGGCGATCATCCCGGCCCGCAGCGCCGGATCGCCGAGCGCCTGCCGGATCGCCTCCGCGATGGCTTCCACGTTGTACGGATCGACCAGCAGCGCGGCGTCGCCGGCCACCTCCGGGCAGTGAGGACACGTTCGAGGTGACCACCGGGGTGCCGCAGGCCATGGCCTCGAGCGGCGGCAGGCCGAAGCCCTCGTACAGCGACGGAAACACGAACGACGCCCGGCCAGGCGGTAGAACGACGCGAGCGTTTCCTGCGGCTGGAAGCCGAGGAACCGGACGAACTTGTCGAGCTTGTGGCGGTGCACCATCTGGCGCAGCGACGGGTAGCGCGAGATCTCGTCGCCGATCACCACCAGCTTGAGCCCCTCGGGGCCATCGCGCCGCGCCCGGCCGAAGGCGTCGATCAGCCGCTCGATGTTCTTGTGCGGCTTGATGTTGCCGACGTAGAGGACGAACGGGTGATCCAGTTGATAGCGCTGGCGCACGCGGTCGGTGGTCGCTTCATCGGGCGGCGTGAGGAAGCGTTCGTCGATGGCGTTGTAGACCACCTGCACCTTCGCCTCGGGCACGTCGAAGAAGCGCAGGATGTCGCGCTTCGACGCCTCCGACACGGTGAGGATGCGATCGGCCTGGCGCGTGGCGGTCCACATCGAACCACGCGCGTAGAGGTAGCCGAGGCGGTGGGCAGGTACTGCGGAAACATCAGGTGGATGCAGTCGTGGATGGTGACGACCGAGCGGCAGCGGGTGGCGGGCGGCAGCACGTAGTGCGGCTCGTGCACCAGGTCCACGCGCTCGCGCGCCAGCCGCCACGGAATCCGCACCTGCTCGCCGATCGAGTACGGCTCCGCGTCCTCCGCGACGTAGCGGAAGTTGGGCGCCAGCGCGCGCGCCACCTCGACGTCACGCGAGCGGGCCAGCACCACGTACTCGGTGGTGGTGTCGAGCTTGTGCAGCTCCACCAGGATGTTGCGGATGTAGGTGCCGATGCCGAAGTCGCGCAGCTTGCGCGCATCGATCGCGACCCGGCGGCGTCGTGTGCGCTCAGCCATGGGCAGCCTTCCCGGTCACGCGCAGATACAGGCGCAGCAGGCCCACCCAGCGCGGCAGGTGCTTCTCGTAGAAGGCCAGGTGGCTCAGCCGGCGGAGCCGCTCGGTCTCGGGATTGCGTGCCGGCCGACCGGCCGCGCAGGTGCCGGACCTCCGCCTGCGGGCACGAACAGCACCTTGCGTCCGCGCGCGCGGACCGAGGTGCAGAGGTCCACGTCCTCGGTGTACATGAAGAAGCGCTCGTCGAGCCCGCCGACGGCCTCGAGGTCGGCGCGTCGGATCAGCAGGCAGGCGCCGCTCACCCAGGCGCGCTCGCCGGCCTCACGGCTGCGCGCGCTCCACGTATCGCACGACCCGCCGGAACCTGCGGCTGGTAGAGCGTGAGCAGGGTCTTCTGCTTCAGTTCGCCCCACGGGCTGATCGGTGGACCGAACGACAGCTCCGGCACGTGGCGCTCGTCCATCAGCCGCGGGCCGGCGATCGCGGCGTCGGGGTGACTGGCCAGGCCGCGCGACCAGCGCCGGCAGGGCACCGGGCGGGACAATGGTGTCCGGGTTCAGCAGCAGCACGTACTCGCCGGTGGTCGCGGCGATGCCCAGGTTGTTGGCGCGCGCGAACCCGAGATTGCCGCCGGCGTCGATGACCTGCACGGCGGGCCAGCGTTCGCGGACGACCGCCGGCGTCCCGTCGCTCGACTGGTTGTCCACCACGATCACCTGGGTCGGATAGCGGCTCGGTGTGCCCGACCACCGACGCCAGGCAGTCGCCAATCTCCTCGCGCGAGTTGTAGGTCACGACGATGATCGCGAGGGTGGGGGCGTTATCGGGCACCGGCGGCGTCCTCGAGAGCGGCCAGTGTGTCGGCGGCCGTCCGCGACCAATCGTAGCGCGACAGCACCGCCGGCGCCTCGCCAACCAGGGCCGCGCGCTCCGCGGGGACGCCCAGCAGATCCGAGATCGTGCGGCCCAGCGTGTCGCGGGCCTCCGGGCCCAGGGCCACGTAACGCGCCGCCGGGCCGTAGATCTCGCGCGCCACCGGCGTGTCCAGCACGACCGGCGCCGCGCCGTGCGCCATGGCTTCGAGCGGCGTCAGGCCAAAGCCCTCGTACTCCGACAGGAAGGCAAACACCGAGGCGCGGCGATAGAGATCCTCGAGCGTGGCTTCGTCGACGTAGGAGCGGAACCGGACGCGGGCCTGCACCGTCGGCCGGGGCGCCGTTCCAGCGCCGTGCAGCCAGCGGCGCGTGGGCGGGCATCCGGTTCTCGCCGACGATCTCGAGCTCGAGCCGCGGGGAACCGCGGCGCCACGATGGTCGCGAACGCATCGACCAGCAGGTCGACGTGCCGGCGCGCGAAGATCGAACCGACGTAGAGCACGATCGGATCGCGCGGCTGGCTGGTGGCGGCGCTCGGCGATGCGCGTGCCGAGGTAGGTCACCCGCACGCGGCCCGGCGGCTGCGCCGAGGCGCGTCACGATTTCGCGTTTCGAGAACTCGGAGATCGTCAGGATGACGCGCGCCCGGCGTGCGCTCCAGGCCGTGATCGTGCGGCGGCGCAGTCCTTCGCGGGGCGAGAACCACTCGGGATGGGCCGCGAACGAGACGTCGTGGATCGCCACCGCCGTCGGGCAGGGGGCGGTCAGCGGCGCCGAGTAGCCCGGTGCGAACAGCACGTCGGGACGGTCGGCGGACAAGCGCGCGGGACAGCGTCCATTGTTCCCACAGCGTGCCGCCCGAGCCGGGAAGCAGCCGCACCCGCGCGGCGAACGCCGGCGGGACCGCCGGCATCGACCGGCGCGTACAGCGTCCACTCGTGGCGCCGGGCCTCCGCGGATGTGCTCCACTCGGTCAGCAACTCGCCAAGGTACCGGCCCACGCCCGTCGGCTTGCCGCAGAGCTCTCGCGCGTCCACGGCAACCTTCATGGACGATGCTCCATGGCCGCGGCGTAGGCGCGGCGAACGTGCCGGGCGCAGGTGTCCCAGCTGAAGGCGGCGGCGCGCGCCAGGCCGCGGGCGGTCGCCTCGCGGGCCACGTCGGACTCGAGCAGCGCGGCCATCGCCGCGGCGAAGCCGTCGACGTCGTCCGGCGCAACCGGTGTGGCGGCGTCGCCGGCGACTTCGGGCAGCGAGCCACCGGACGACACGACCACTGGCACGCCGCACGCCATCGCTTCGAGCACGGGCAGGCCGAAGCCTTCGTCGAGCGACGGCAGCACCAGCATGTGCGCCCGGGCAAAGAGGTCCATCCGTCGGGCCTGCGAGACGTAACCGGTCAGCTGGACATGGCCGCCGAGATCCCGGGGCGGCGGCTTCGGACTGCCAGGCCGCGGCGCTCGCCGGCACGCCCCCGGCGAGCACCAGTCGCGGAGCCGCGGGCACCCGCGCCCGAAGTTGCCGGTAGGCCGCCAGCAGGACGCCGATGTTCTTGCGTGGATCGAGCGTGCCCAGGAACAGGATGTGCTCGCGCGCGCTCGGTGACGGCGCCTGTCGCGCACCGCGTCGGCCCACGTCGGCGCACCCGGGAGGGCACAGGTGGATGCGTCCGACCGGCACGCTCAAGCGTGTGGTGAACGTCGGCGGCGGTGTAGGCGGAGGACACGACAATGGCCGGCGCGCGCTGGCGCGTGTGCACGGACCAGGTTCGGAAAGTCGCGGCGCATCTCGGCCGCCATCCGCTCCGGGTGCCGCAGGAAGTGGAGGTCGTGAATGGTGAGGACCACGGCCGCCGACCGGCTGGGGATGGCGACCGGCGTCGCGGCGTGCACGACGTCGAACTCGGCCGGCGAGCCACTCGATGGGCGGCCAGGCCAGCCGATTCCACGCCATGGTGAGCAGGCGGACCGGCAGCTTCCGATCGACCATCCGTGCCCCCGCCAGGTCCACGGCCGACCTCGGGCGAAGGACGGTCCTTCCACGACGAGGTGAAGAGGGCCACCTCGTCCGCGCCTGCGGTTCGCACCAGCGCCCTCACCAGCTCGTGGACATACTCGCCCACACCGGTTCGCTCCCGGAGCGCCGGGCGGTAGTCGACGAGAACGCGCACGGCTGGGAGCGTAGCACGAAAACTGCAAGTCCTTGTGGTTCAGTATGTTGACAGCCTTTGTCGGGCGGTGATACCCTCGTCGTTTTGGCGCGCCCGACGGGCGGGTGTGCAGCGGAGAAGCGAGAGTCGCATGAAGATTGCGGTGGTCGGAACGGGGTATGTGGGACTCGTGGTCGGTGCCTGCCTGGCCGAGTCTGGTAATGACGTCATCTGCGTGGACAAGGACGAGGCGAAGGTCCGGCTGCTGAAGCGTGGCCACATTCCGATCTTCGAGCCCGGGCTGGAAGAGATCGTCAAACGGAACAAGTCCGAAGGACGCCTCACGTTCACCACCCAGCTGCCGAAGGCGGTCAAGGCCTCCCAGATCATCTTCATCGCGGTCGGCACCCCTCAGGGTGAGGATGGTTCAGCCGATCTGCAGCACGTGCTCGGCGTGGCGCGCGACGTCGCCAAGGCGATGGACGGCTACCGGGTCATCGTCAACAAGAGCACCGTGCCGGTGGGCACCGCCGAACGCGTCCGCGAGATCGTGCGCCGCGAGACCACCCACCCCTTCAGTGTGGTCAGCAACCCCGAGTTCCTGAAGCAGGGCGCGGCGGTGGACGACTTCATGAAGCCTGATCGCGTGGTGATTGGCGCCGAGGACCCCCGCGGCGCCGAACTGATGGTCGCGCTGCACAAGCCGTTCACCCGGACCGGCGCTCCGATCATGGTGATGGACTGCGCCAGCGCCGAGCTCTCCAAGTACGCCTCGAACGCCCTGCTGGCCACCAAGATCTCGTTCATGAACGAGATCGCCAACGTCTGCGACGTGTTCGGCGCCGACGTCGACCAGGTGCGTCAGGCGGTCGGCTCGGACCGGCGCATCGGCTCGTCGTTCCTGTTCCCCGGCGTGGGTTACGGCGGCAGCTGCTTCCCCAAGGACGTCAAGGCGCTGGTTCGTTTCTCGTCGGACAAGAAGTACGACTTCAAGATCCTCAAGGCGGTCGAGTCGGTCAACGAGCTGCAGAAGCGCGTGCTGGTGAAGAAGATCGACACCCACTTCGGCGGGCAGCTCAAGGGCAAGACCATCGCGGTCTGGGGCCTGGCCTTCAAGCCGAAGACCGACGACATGCGCGAAGCGCCGGCCGTGCCGATCATCCAGGCGCTGCTCGACAAGGGCGCCAAGGTTCAGGCCTACGATCCCGAGGCGATGAAGGTGGCCAAGGGCATCTTCGGCTCGAAGATCAGCTTCGCCGCCAAGGGCTACGACGCGCTGAAGGGCGCCGATGCGCTGGCGGTGGTCACCGAATGGCACGAGTTCCGGGAGCCCGACTTCACCAGGATGCGCAAGCTGCTCCGCACGCCGGTCGTGTTCGACGGCCGTAACATCTACGAGAAAGAGCAGATGAAGGCGCAGGGCTTCACCTACTATTCGATCGGGAGGTAGGTGGTGTCTCGAGTTCTCGTTTCGGGTGGGGCAGGATACATCGGCAGCCACGCGGTCCGGGCCCTGGCGGACGCCGGTCACGCCGTGGTGGTGCTCGACGACCTGTCGGCCGGCCACGCGGCGGCCTTGCCGGCGTCGGTGCCGCTCGTGCAGGCCGACATGCACGACACGGCGCAGGTGGCGCGCGCGCTGGCCGATCATCGGATCGACGCGGTGATGCACTTTGCCGCCTGGCTCGATGTCGGCGCCTCGGTGGGCAACCCGCTCGGCTACTACCACAACAACGTCGCCGGCACCCTGTCGGTGCTCGAGGCCATGCGGCAGGCGGGGGTCACGCAGTTCGTGTTCTCGTCGACCTGTGCCGTCTACGGCGAACCGCCGCGCGTGCCGATGGACGAGACGCTCGACACGCGCCCGATCAACGCCTACGGCGAGACCAAGCTGGCGATCGAGCGGGCGCTGCCGCACGTCGAGCGCGCCCACGGCATCCGCTGGACGGCGCTGCGCTATTTCAACGCCGCCGGCGCCCAACCCGACGGCTCGATCGGCGAGGACCACGCCCACGAGATTCACCTGATTCCGCGCGCCATCCAGGCGGCGACCGGCGGGCCGGCCGCTGAAGGTGTTCGGCGAGGACTATCCGACCGCCGATGGCACCTGCCTGCGGGACTACATCCACGTCTGCGACCTGGCCGACGCGCACGTCCGCGCCCTGGCCGCGCTCGGCGCCGGTGCTCCGTCCGCGATCTACAACGTCGGCACGGGCACGCCGCACTCGGTGCGGTCGGTGATCGACGCCGTGTCCCGGGCCGTCGGCGCCCCGGTGCAGTGGGAGCCCGCGGCTCGTCGCCCCGGCGATCCGGCCGCGCTCTACGCCTCCAGCCACAGGATCCAGGACGCCCTGGGCTGGCAACCCCGGTACGGCGACCTCGACACCATCGTGCAGCACGCCTGGCGCTGGCACGCATCGCACCCGCGGGGGTACGAGGACCAGCCCTCCCGGCACGACTGATGGACGCATTCCTGCGGCTGCTCCGCTACGCCCGGGCCCATCGCGGGCTCATCGCCGGCGCGGTGCTGGCGATGGTGGTGTACGGCGCCGCATCAGCCGCCCTCGCGTGGCTGATCAAGCCGATCGTCGACGATGTGCTGCCGTCGCAGGACAAGCTGGGCTTCGTCGTCACGGCGCTGCTCATCGCCTACTTCTTCAAGGGGCTGGGCGCCTACTTCTCCAGCTACCTGATGGACGACATCGGCCAGCGTGTCGTCCGGCAGATCCGGGGCGATCTCTTCCGCCACCTGCTGAACCAGTCGGCGGCGTTCTTCGCCACGCGGACGACCGGGCAGTTGCTGTCGCGCATCAACAACGACGTCGGCCAGGTGCAGCGGGCGGTTGCCGAAACGGTCGGTGATCTCGCCCGCGAGTCGCTGGCGCTCGTCGGCTACGCCGGGTTGCTGTTCTACTACGACGCCAAGCTGGCGCTCGTCTGCATGACCGCGGCGCCGCTCGTCGTCTATCCGCTGGTCCGCCTCGGCAAGCGGGTGCGCACGGTGACGCGCTGGAGCCAGGAGGCGCAGGAGTACATGTCGCACGTCGCCGCCGAGGCGTTCGCCGGCCACCGCATCGTCAAGGCGTTCGGCGCCGAGGAGCGCGAGGCCAGCAAGTTCGACGGCGCGGCGCGGATCGCTGTACCGCTCGAACATGAAGGTGACGCGGGTGCTGTCGATCCTGCCGCCGCTGATGGAGCTGCTGGGCGGCGTGGCCATCGCCGGCGCGCTGTGGTACGGCACCCGCGAGATTTCGAGCGGCCGGCTCACGGCGGGCGAGTTCACGCTGTTCGTGGCCGCGCTGCTGATGATGTACGGGCCGATCAAGAAGCTGAGCCGCGTCAACGCCAACCTGCAGCAGGCGGTCGCCGCGTCGGAGCGCATCTTCGAGCTGCTCGACACCCACACCGAGGTGCAGGACCGTCCGGCGGCGCCGGCGCTGGCGCCGTTCAGCGGCACCATCGCCTTCGAGGACGTCGCGTTCGGCTACGAGGACGGCCAGGGACGTCACGCGCTGCGGGGGGTGACCTTCAACGTTCGCGCCGGGCAGATGGTGGCGATCGTCGGGCGCAGCGGCGCCGGCAAGACGACGCTGATGAACCTGCTGCCGCGCTTCTACGACGTCACCGGCGGCCGCATCGCGATCGACGGCCAGGACATCCGCGACGTCGCGCTCGCGTCGCTGCGCGCCCAGATCGGCATGGTGACGCAGGACACGGTGCTGTTCGACGATTCGATTGCCGCCAACATCGCCTTCGGCGTGCCCGGCGCCAGCCAGGACGCGATCGAGGCCGCGGCGCGCGCGGCGCATGCGCACGACTTCATCGCGGCGATGCCGGACGGCTACCAGACCAAGATCGGCGAACGCGGGCAGCGGCTGTCGGGCGGGCAGCGTCAGCGCCTGGCCATCGCACGGGCGCTGCTCAAGAACTCGCCGATCCTCATCCTCGACGAGGCGACCTCGGCGCTCGACTCCGAGTCCGAGCGGCTGGTCCAGGACGCGCTGGCGACGCTGCTGCTCAATCGCACCTCGTTCGTGATCGCGCACCGGCTGTCCACGGTGCGGCGCGCCGACGCCATCATCGTGCTCGAGCGCGGGCGCATCGTCGAGATGGGCCGGCACGACGAGCTCGTCACACGCCCTGGCGGCGCCTATGCCCGCCTGCATCAGATGCAGCTGCTCGACGACCGGCCGGAGACGCGGCGTGCCGCCGTCGAGCGCGCCGAACCCACAGTGTGACCCATGATCAACAGCATGACCGGCTTCGCTTCCCTGACCCGAGACGACGAGACGGCCGCCGTCGGCGTGACCATCCGCTCGGTCAATCATCGCTTCCTCGACCTGCAGTTGCGGCTGCCGTCGCCGCTCTCCGACCTCGAGCCGCGCGTGCGGGCGCTGGTGCCGACGCGGCTGTCGCGCGGCCGCGTCGAGGTGAGCATCTCGCTGCAGATGCGGCAGGTGCCGCCGCCTGACGTGCAGCTGAACGGACCGTTCGTCGAGGCGCTGTCGGCGGCGATGTCACAGGCACGGGCGGAAGGGGTCATCGAGGGCGGGCTGACGGCCGGCGACCTGCTGCGGCTGCCGCAGGCGCTGACGATTCGCGAGCGTCTGCCCGAAGGCGCGCAGACACCCGCGCCGCTGGCGGCGATGGTCGAGTCCGCCGTGGACGCCGCCCTGGCGCAGCTGTCGACGATGCGGTCGCGCGAGGGAGCCCATCTGCGCGTCGACCTGACGGCCCGGCGCGACGCGCTCGCGGTGTTCGTCGACGACATCGTGCGCGCGGCGGACACCGGTCGCATCGAACTGGAGACGCGACTCCTCGAGCGCGCCCGGGAGCTGAGCGCGACGCTGCCGGTGGATCAGGCCGCGCTGTCGCAGGAAGTGGTGCGGGTAGCGCAGCGGTCGGACATCACCGAAGAGGTGACCCGGTTCCGCGGGCACCTGGCGCACTGGGAGGCGCTGACCGAGGGGCCGGAGCCCTGCGGCCGCAAGCTCGACTTCCTGCTGCAGGAGATGAACCGCGAGGTCAACACCATCGGCTCGAAGGCCGATGGCCTGCAGGTGTCCGAGCTCATCATCCAGGCCAAGGCCGAGCTCGAGCGGATGCGGGAGCAGGTCCAGAATGTCGAGTAGCTCGCGAGGGCTGCTGTTCGTCGTGTCCGCGCCATCCGGCGCGGGCAAGACGACGCTGGTCGAGCATCTGGTGCAGATCCTGCCGAACCTTCGCAAGTCGCGGTCGTACACCTCGCGCCCGGCGCGGGACGGGGAAGCCGACGGCGTCGACTATAATTTCGTCAGCCGTCCCGAGTTCCAGCGGATGATCGACGAACGGGCCTTCCTCGAATGGGCCGACGTGTTCGGCAACTTCTATGGGACCTCCGCCGGCGACACCGAGCAGATGGTCACCGAGGGCCAGGACGTGGTGCTGGTGATCGACGTGCAGGGCGCCCGGCAGGTGAAGGCGCACGGCATGGACCACACCTCGATCTTCGTGCTGCCGCCGTCGTTCGACGTGCTGGAGCGGCGCCTGCGCGGGCGCAGCAAGGACACCGAGGAGCAGATGCAGCGCCGCCTCAACACCGCGCGCGCCGAGGCGTCGAGCTACAAGGACTACGACTACGTGGTCGTGAACGATCAGCTGGAGCCGACGGTGGTGCGGCTGCAGGAGATCATCGCCGCCGAGCGCTCGCGGGTGCACCGCATGCGCGGCGTCGCCGAAGAGATCATCAGGACGTTTCGCTTCTAGGGCTGGCGCCCGGAACCTTTCACCATGGCCCTCATCGCACTCGGCGTCACCGGCGGCATCGGAGCCTACAAGGCGGTGGAGATCGCGCGCGGCCTCCAGCAGCAGGGGCACGACGGTGGTCGCGATCATGACGCGCTCGGCGCGGCGCTTCGTCCAGCCGCTGACGTTCGAGGCGATCACGCGCCGTGAGGTGATCACCGATCTGTGGACAGCCCGGGACCAACGCCGAGATCGAGCACATCGCGATCGCCTCGAGCATCGACCTGCTGCTGGTCGCGCCGGCCACCGCGAACACGCTCGGCAAGTTCGCCCACGGCATCGCCGACGACTTCCTGACCTCGATGTACCTGGCCACGACCGCTCCCGTGGTCGTCGCGCCGGCGATGAACAGCAACATGTTCGCGCACCCGGCGGTGGTCGAGAACCTGCGGCTCCTCCAGAGCCGCGGCGTTCGCATCGTCGAGCCAGGCTCCGGCTACCTGGCGTGTGGATGGATTGGCAAGGGGCGTCTCGCCGAGCCGCAGGACGTGGTCGCATACGTGCAGCAGGTGCTGCAGCCGAGGACGACCACGCTCGACGGGCCGCCGGGTGCTGGTGACGGCCGGGCCGACCTACGAGAACATCGATCCCGTGCGCTTCATCGGCAACCGGGCGAGCGGCCGGATGGGGGTGGCGCTGGCGGCCGAGGCGCTGCGGCCGCGGGGCCGCGGTGACGCTGGTGATCGGCCCGACCTCGGTCGAGCCGCCGCCGGGGGCCGAGGTCGTGCGCGTGCGCAGCGCGGCTGAGATGCACCAGGCGGTGATGGCCCGCGCCGCCGAGCAGGACGTCGTGATCATGGCCGCGGCGGTGGCCGACTACACGCTCGAGGCCGCGCCGCAGAAGATCGCCAAGTCCGAGGGGCCGCTCACGCTGTCGCTGTCGCGGACGCGGGACATCCTCGCCGATGTCGGCGCGCTGCCGTCGCGGACCGAGCGGGCGGCCGGTCCTGGTCGGCTTCGCCGCCGAGACCCACGACGTCGATCGCTCACGCGCGCGGCAAGCTGTCGCGCAAGAAGGCCGACCTCATCGTCGCCAACGATGTGTCGCGCCCCGACGCCGGCTTCGAGGTCGACACCAACGCGGTGACGATCGTGTCGGCGGACCAGGCCGAGGACGTGCCGCTGCAGTCGAAGGCCGCCGTGGCCGCCCGCATTCTCGATCGCGTCGAGCCGCTGCTGGCCCGGCAGCACCCGCAGCCGGCGGCCCGGTAGCGCATGTCCAAGGAACTCGCCGAGCACCTGAAGTATTTCGCCGACCTGGGCGTGACCGGCGTCAGCCGCGATCCCGCCTGGCGGCGGCGCGTGGACGCGGCAGCCCGGCGAGGCCGCGCGCGGGTCCGAGCCGGCGTCATCCGACGCGCCCCCGGCCGATGGCGTGGCCGTGGCCGAGACGGTTCAGATGTCCATGAACGACAGACGTTCCGGCGCTCACCGGCGACGAGGCGCTCGCCGCGCTGAAGATCGAGATCGGACCGCAGTGCGTGCGCTGCAAGCTGTGCGAGCTGGGACGGAGCCAGGTGGTGTTCGGCGTCGGCCATCCGAAGGCGCGGCTGATGTTCGTGGGCGAGGCGCCGGGCGAGGACGAAGACAAGAAGGGCGAGCCCTTCGTCGGCCGCGCCGGGCAGTTGCTGACGAAGATCATCGAGGCGATCAGCCTGACCCGCGAGCAGGTCTACATCGCCAACGTGATCAAGTGCCGCCCGCCGGGCAATCGCAATCCCGAGCCGGACGAGGTGGCGGCCTGCGAGCCGTTCCTGTTCCGCCAGATCGAGATCGTCCGCCCGCGCGTGATCGTCGCGCTCGGCAAGTTCGCGGCGCAGTGCCTGCTGCGCAGCACGCGAGCCGATCACCAGGCTGCGCGGGCGCGAGTTCGAGTTCCACGGCGCGACCCTGATCCCGACGTTCCACCCCGCGTACCTGCTTCGCAACCCGCCCGCCAAGCGCGAGGTCTGGGACGACATGAAGAAGGTCCGCGCCTTGCTCGTCGCCGACCAGCGGCCGTAAGCGCCCGTGTCCACACGGCTGGTCTCCGTCGCGGTCCCGGTGCCCGCGCTCGGGCTGCTCACCTATCACGTGCCCGACGCGCTCGCGGTTCCGCCAGTCGGGCGCGCGCGTGGTCGTGCCGCTCGGGTCACGCCGGCTGACGGGGCTGGTCCTGGGCGCCGCCGAGCCGCTCGATGCCGCCATCGAGGTGCGCGACATCATCGAGGTCCTCGACCACGAGTCGTTCGTGCCCGCGGATGTCGTCGAGCTGACGTCGTGGGTCTCCGACTACTACATCGCCGGCCGTGGCGCGGCGCTGGCCGCGGCCTTGCCGCCGCACGGGCTGACGTCGCGCGTCGACGCCTTCAAGACGGTGCGCATGGTGGCGATCACCGCGCAGGGGCTGGACGTCGTCGATCGGCTGATTGCGCCCCGGTGCGTGGACGCCGCGGACGCCGACCTGCCGCGGCTCGGCGGCGCGTCAGCGCGAGGCGCTGCAGCTGCTGGCCGGCCGGCCGACCGGCATGCCGGCTCCGGAGCTGACGGAACGGGGGATTCCCTCGTCGGCGCTGCTGCGCCTGAAGACGATGGGGCTGGTCACGACCCAGAACGCCCGCGTCGATCGCGATCCGTTCGTGGACGGCCGTCACACCGCGCGCGAGGCGCCCGAACGACGAATCGGCGCGGGCGCTGACCGAGGAGCAGGAGGCGGCGTTCCTGGCGCTGGCCGCCGCTGGCCGACGCCGGCACGTTCCGCACCGTGCTGCTGCACGGCGTGACCGGCAGCGGCAAGACCGAGCTCTACCTGCGCCTGGCGGAGCGCGTGCGTGCGCGCGGCCGCGGCGTGCTGGTCCTGGTGCCGGAGATTGCGCTCACGCCGCAGGTGGCGGCGCTGTTCCGCGCGCGGTTCGGCGCCGGCGTGGCGATTCAGCACAGCGGGCTGTCGGACGGC
Source organism: uncultured Acidobacteriota bacterium (assembly GCA_963721715.1). Taxonomy (GTDB): domain Bacteria; phylum Acidobacteriota; class Vicinamibacteria; order Vicinamibacterales; family UBA2999; genus VFZN01. Next base: position 1,207,842 of record CAVRKI010000003.1, read on the forward strand.
GAGCGCCACGACCAGTGGCATCGCATCCGGCGCGGCGACGTGGACGTCGTGGTCGGCACGCGCTCGGCGGTGTTCGCGCCGCTCGTCCGCCCCGGCCTGATCATCGTCGACGAGGAGCACGACACGTCGTACAAGCAGGACGAGACGCCGCGCTACAACGGCCGCGACGTCGCGGTGATGCGCGGCAAGCTACGACGACGCGCTGGTGGTGCTCGGCTCGGCGACGCCGTCGATGGAGTCGTACGCGAACGCGCGCGCCGGGCGCTACGGGCTGGTCGCGCTCGATCGCCGCGTGCTCGATCGGCCCCTTGCCGACGTGCGCATCGTCAACATGCGCGAGGAGATGGCGGAGACGTCACCGGACGTCGTGCTCAGCCGCACGCTGGTGGAGGCGCTCGGGCAGCGCCTGGCCGCCGGGGAGCAGGCGGTGATCCTGCTGAACCGGCGCGGCTATCGCGACGGCCGTGTTCTGCCGGCAGTGCGGCCACACCTTCGAGTGCCCCAACTGCAGCGTCTCGCTGACCGTGCACGCGCGCGGGCATCACGGCAAGGCCAGTCCCGACGATCGCCGCGGCTGGCGCGCGCGCTGCCACTACTGCAACTACCTGCGCGCCATCCCGACCACCTGCCCGCAGTGCGCGGCGCCCGTACCTGGAACATGCCGGCTTCGGCACCGAGCGGGTCGAGGCGGAGATCCGCGCGCAGTTCCCGGAGGCGCGCGTCGCGCGCGTGGATCGCGATACGGTGCGCAAGCGGGGCAGCCTGGTGGACGTGCTGGCGCGATTCGCGCGGCGCGAGATCGACGTGCTGGTCGGGACGCAGATGATCGCGAAAGGGCCACGACTTCCCGAACGTGACGCTGGTCGGGGTGATCTCGGCCGACGTCGGCCTCGGGCTCGCGGACTTCCGCGCCGCGGAGCGGACGTTCCAGCTGCTGACGCAGGTGAGCGGGCGCGCCGGGCGCGGCGAGCGGGCGGGCGAGGCGGTCATCCAGACGCTGTTCCCGACGCACTACAGCATCCAGCTCGCGAGGACGCAGGACTATCGCGCGTTCTTCGACAAGGAGACCGCGTTCCGCGAGGCGATGCGCTATCCGCCGCACATCGCGATGGTCAACGTCATCGTCCGCGGCAAGGCGTTCGAGGAGGCGATGGAGGCGGCCACCGAACTGGCCAATCGCGTCCGCGGCACCGGGCGGAAGGGCTTCGTGGTGCTCGGGCCGGCGCCGGCGCCGCTGACCAGGCTGCGCGGCGAGCACCGCGCCCAGTTCTTCCTCAAGGGCACGAGCCGCGCGTCGATGCGCGAGGCGCTGCGCTCGGCGCTGGAGGCGGCGCCCAACCTGGCGCGGCGCGCCTCGGTGGACGTCGACCCGATCACGATGCTCTGACTGGCGGCGCTGCGCGCCGTAGGATCCTCCTACGCGAGCGAGAGCGAGCGCCTACGCGGCCGCAGGCCGCGCCGATCTGCCAGGTGCGCGCAGAGTCGCAGGTGCGCCCCGAGTGGGCTACTGACCGGTGACGAACGGCTCGATCGGCGCCGGCGTGAAGCAGACGATCAGCATCACCAGCGCGAACAGCGCCAGCCACAGGCGAGCGCGTGTCGAGCGGGGTGTCATCGTCCAGCGTCGGCGGGTGGCGCGGCCCGACCAGCACCAGCATCACGCACCAGCATCACCGTCCAGGCAATCCAGCTCGACGACAGGAACGTCAGCCCGATCGCGACGACGACCATCGTCAGCGTGATCCACAGCGAGCGACGGCCCAGCACGGCATAGCTGATGTGCCCGCCGTCCAGCTGCGCGATCGGGAAGAGGTTGAGCGCCGTGGCGAGCAGGCCGAACCACGCCGCAAACGCCATCGGGTGCATGTTGATCGAGTAGCCGTCGGCCACGTCGCCGAACACCAGCCACGAGGCGAAGCGGAAGAGCAGCGGCTCGCCGAGCGACATCAGCTGGCTCTGATCCGTCGGGCAGGCGCACGACTTCCGACAGCGACAGGCCGATGAACAGCGCCGGCACGGCGACGACGAAGCCCGGCGATCGGGCCCGGCAATGCCGATGTCGAACAGCGCGACCTTCGACGGGATGCGCGAGCGGATGCGGATGAACGCCCCGAGCGTGCCGGTGAGCGGCAGCGGCGCCGGCAGGAAGTAGGGGCGCGACGCATCGACGCCGTAGCGGAGGCACGCGACGTAGTGGCCCATCTCGTGGCAGCCGAGGATGCCGAGGACGGTCAGGCTGTACCAGAGGCCGTTCAGATAGAACGCGGCTGAGAGAAGATGTTCAGGATGAACGAGCGGCCCTCCTGGTCGCTCATCGGCGGCGCGGTGTCGAACGCCTGGTCGAAGCTCAGGTAGTGGCAGCCGCCGACGAACGTGGTGGAGGCGATGGTCAGCAGCAGGAGCAGCGACGTGCACCCACACGCGGTCGCGCGGCGGCGGGGGAGGCACGTACACCGGCGATCGGCTCGTTGAAGCCGTAGGCGAAGGGATCGGGCGGAGGGATCCGGTCGAACTCGGATCCGGGCGGATAGGCCACGGGAGATTACCCGATGTTCTGCAGCTCTTTGCCGGGCTTGAAGCGGATGGTGCGGCCCGGGCGGAATGCGCACTTCCTTGCCGGTGCGGGGATTGCGGCCGATGCCGCGCTTTCGGGGCTTCACCTGAAAGACGCCAAAGCCTCTCAGCTCAATACGTTCGCCGCGCTGCATCGAGTGCCGCATGGCCTCGAACACCGCGTCCACGGCCAGCTCGGCCTTGACCTTCGTAATCTCGGCGACCTTCGACACTTCGTTGACGATGTCGACCTTGATCATTCCCTGGAGCGCTCCTCGATCCCCGTAAGTATCTTAATCCGTGGCACTTACGAGTGTCAAACCGCAAGTCCTTCTGTACCTGTAAGATCGGAGGACTCAAGTGTCACACAGGCCATCGCCCGCCGTCGTCTTCGTGGGCCGTCCGAATGTCGGTAAGTCTACCCTGTTCAACAGGTTAACCGGCACCAGACGCTCCATCGTCGCGCCCATCGCCGGGACCACGCGCGACGTCATCACGTATCCGGTCACCTGGGAGGATCGCTCGCTGACGCTCACCGACACCGGTGGACTGTTCGGCGCCAGCAAGGATCCGCTGCACCACCTGGTCGTCGAGCGCGGGCAACGCGCGTTGAAGGACGCCGACCTCGTCGTGATGGTGGCCGACGGCCGGGAAGGGCTGGTACCCGGCGACCACGACATCGCCGCGGCCGCGCGCTCGAGCGGCGCGCCGATCATCCTCGCCATCAACAAGATGGACGACCGTCGCGCGCGTGACGGTGCGCTCGAGCTCTACCGACTCGGCTTCGATGCCGGTGGTGGAGATCAGCGCCGAGCACGGCGTCGGCGTCGGCGAGCTGATGGACGTCATCCTGGCGCACGCTGCCGAACGCGCCGCGGGTGACGCAGGATCCCGAGCATCGGGAAACCGCGGTGGCGATCGTCGGGCGACCAAACGCGGGCAAGTCGTCGCTCGTCAACCGGTTGCTGCGCGAGGACCGGATGATCGTCTCGGAGGTGCCGGGCACCACCCGCGACTCGGTGGACTCGCTGCTCACGTGGCATCGCAAGCAGTTCCGCATCGTCGACACGGCGGGCATCCGGCGGCCGGGCGCGGTGTCGAAGTCCGGGCAGGTCGAGACGCTGAGCGTGATGCTGGCCAAGCGCGCCATCGAACGGGCCGATGTCGTGGTGCTGGTGATGGACGCGCTCGCCGGGCCCACCGACCAGGACGGCGCCATTGCGGGCGCGGCGGTCGACGCCGGCCGCGGCGTGATCATCGCGGCGAACAAGTGGGACCTGATGAAGGATCAGGGCCAGGACGGCGCCAAGATCTTCGACGAGAACCTGCGGCACCAGCTGAAGTTCCTGGACTTCGCGCCCATTCTCCACATCTCGGCGGTGACCGGGGAGCGCACGCCGAAGCTGCTCGAGACGATCGAGAAGGTGGCCGAGGCGCGCAACACGCGCGTGCCGACGGGCGCGCTGAACCGGTTCATCCAGGCGATCACGAACGCGCATCCACCGGTGAGCCCGGGCAATCGCAACGTCCGCGTGCTCTACGCCGCGCAGACCAGCGTCGCCCCGCCGACCTTCGTGCTGTTCACCAACGTGGCCACCAAGCTGCACTTCTCGTATCAGCGATTCCTCGAGAACCGGCTGCGCGAGGAGTACGGATTCTTCGGCACCCCGATTCGCGTCAACGTGCGGCGACGGTCCGAGCACCGCGGCCGTGGCCGGTCGGAAGGGGCCGCGGACGCGAAAGGGTGAGCTGGCCGGAGTCCGATGACGGAGAACCGGCAGGGGCGATGCTATACTGACGGCTGGGAGACGTCTCCATGGCAGCACCCAAGCGGGATCTCTTCAAAGCCGCAGAGGTGTGCGAGGTCGCTGAAGTGCAGGCCTACGTGCTCCGGTCCTGGGAAGCGGAGTTTCCGCAGCTCGGACAGCCGCCCTCGGGCGGTGGACCGCGGCTGTATCGTCGGTCCGACATCGAGATGGTGTTGCGCATCAAGTCGCTGGTGTTTGGCGAAGGCCTGACGCTGGCGGGTGCGCGACGGCGGCTTGACGAGACCGCCGAGTCCTCCGAGCCGACCGGAGTGCTCGTCGAGGAAGTGCTGGGCGAGCATGCGCGCGAGCGTGTGCGTGCGGTGCGCGACGGACTGCGGGGCATCCTGCAGATGTTGTCGTCAGCCGAAGCCGAGTCGGAGTTGGTACTCGCGGCGCCGGCAACGGCAAAGCGGGCGGGCAAGCCCAGGCGTCGCGCCAGCTAGGCGTCGGGGCCATGGGATTTTCGCCCGGGCAGTGTTGTTATCGGGATGTAGCGCAGCCTGGCTAGCGCGCCTGCTTGGGGTGCAGGAGGTCCCGGGTTCGAATCCCGGCATCCCGACCACTTTCGAGGCCCGACCTGCAAGTCGATTGCAGGTCGGACCTGTTTCACCCTCCCCGTCTCACTCCCCACATCGCGAATATCGCGATACGATAACGGGTGCCAATGACCAGCGGTGCCCTTCGCCCCTACCCGATCACCCGCAGCGCGGGAACCTACTTCGGAGCCTTTGCAGAACCGGCGTTCGCCTTGCTGGGCAACCCGGCTGAGCTCTACACCAACCTGCTCCGCCATCTCGCACCTTTCGGCGCCTCCATCAACTCGTTGTCAATCGATGTCAGCAGTCTGGCCACGGCCCACGTTGCCTGTTGCATCAACGAGTTCTTGAGCGTTCGGATCAAGGTGACAGGCGTGGAGGTCAATGTGCTCCTGTCCGAAGTGGGGGTGGAAGGCGCGCACCGCTTCGTCAATGCGGCCTGGCTCGCGGTCAGGTCGACCGATTCGTCACTGAAGCCGGTCACCCAGACGCTGACGTTTCAGTTCTGGGGGCGGGTGGAGGGGGAAACCTATCAGGAGATCGGACGACGGCTGGCCCACCCCGTCGGAGGTCAGGCCCCTGGCGAGGTCAGCTGGCCGATGCCTTCGGGCGGCGCCACGGGCGAGCTCAGGATCACCGAGACGCCGAACGAACCAGGCGGGTTGTTCACGCGCGCGGTCACCGCGTTTGGCAGCGAGAGCATCGAGGAGATCGCGCCCAGGGTTCGTGTGCTGTTGCGCGGGTGGCTGGCCGAGTTGGGAGTCGATGCCGGCGAGGCTGTCTAAGTAGCCCAGTGCTACACTCAAAGACATTCAATTCATGAACAAGAACGGAATCGTCGCTGTCGTTGTGGTCATCACTGCGGTTGTGCTGGTTGGCCTGTGGGTCATGCGGAGCGGCCAGACGCGTCCTGGCGGCCGGCAGTTCGACTGCGTGGCCCCGCCCTCGGCGCCCGTCGGTCTCGCCTACACCAAGAGCGGCGACGTGATCACCGGCACCTGGACCGCGCCGGTCGGCGCCGACGCGCCCACCACCTATGTGGTGGAGGCGGGCAGCCGCTCCGGCCTGAACGACCAGGGCACCTACGTGGTGCCGGCGACGCAGACCAGCTTCGGCCGTCCCACTCCGGTGGGCACCTACTTCGTGCGCGTCTACGCGCGCAACGCGTGCGGCACGAGCCCGGCCTCGAACGAAGTCACGTTCGCCATTCCCTGAGCGTTCGCCGGACGCGCCCGGCATTTCACATGCGGTGGCGGCCTGTCGTCAGCATCTCGATCGTCGTTGCGGCACTGGCCGCGGCGCTCGTCGAGGCGCCCGAACAGGCCGTTCGCCTGTACGGCGGGTGGCTCTATCCGCGCCTGCAGGCAACGCTGACACCGATCTCCAACCTCACGCCGCTGCCGCTCTTCGACATCATCTGGATGGCCATCGTCCTGGCCGTGGTCGTGATGCTGTGGCTGGCCATTCGGCGGGCCTGGCGGGCGCGCAGCGTCCGCACGCTGGGGTCCACGCTGGTGACCATGGTGACGATCGCCGCGGGTCTGTACCTGTGGTTCGCGCTGGCTTGGGGCTACAACTATCGACGCCCCGGAGTGGAAGCCGCCCTGCCGAGGTTCAGCGCCGCCCGCGTGACGCCGGAGGCGTTGCGCGCGCTGGCGGAGCGCGCGGTGCTCCGTGCCAACGATCTGCATGCGGGTGCGCACGCGCAGGGTTTTCCCGCCGCCAACGAGGTACCGGTGGCCTTGCTCGACTCGCTGCACCTCGTCGAACGCTCGCTGGGACGGACGATCCCGACCATGCCGTCGGTGCCGAAGCGTCCGCTCACCGCGCCGTACATGCGAGCGGTTGGCGTGAGCGGCATGCTGGCGCCGCTGATACTGGAGACCTACCTGAACCCGGATCTGACCGGGCCCGAGCGCCCGTACGTGCTGGCGCACGAGTGGGCGCACCTCTCCGGCTTCGCGCCTGAAGAAGACGCCAGCTTCGTCGGCGCGGTGGCGGCGCTTCGCGCCGACGTCCCGGCGCAGTACAGCGCATGGCTCTCGCTCGTCTCCGACGCGGCGATGCGGTTGCCGGCGCCGGCGCGGCGAGAGGTGCTGGCCCCACTGGCCGCGGGGCCACGGCGCGATCTGGACGAGATTGCCGAGCGGCTGCGCTTCCGCATTGCGTGGCTCGACCGCGCCAGCTGGGTCGCCTACGATCGGGCCATCAAGTCGCAGGGGCGGAGGCGGGCGTGGCCGGCTATGGCCGCGTGATCGAACTGCTGCTCGGCAGCGGCGTGCTGGACGGAGAGGACATTCGATGATGACGCGTGTGGTGACGGTGGATGCGGAGCGGCCCGACCCGCAGGTGATCGCGGAGGCGGCGGACGTGATTCGTCGCGGCGGCCTGGTGGCGTTCCCGACCGAGACGGTCTATGGCCTCGGCGCCAACGCGCTCGACGCGGCGGCCGTGCAGCGAATCTTCGAGGCCAAGGGGCGGCCCGCCACCGATCCACTCATCGTGCACATCGCGCACATGGGGCAGCTCGGCCTCGTGGCGGCGACGGTTCCGCCGGCGGCGCGCGCGCTGGCGCTGGCGTTCTGGGCGGGGCCGCTGACGCTGGTCCTGCCGAAGAAGCCCGTGGTGCCCGATGCGGTCACCGCGGGCCTGCCGTCCGTGGCGGTGCGCGTGCCGTCGCATCGCGTGGCCCGCGCGCTGATGGAAACCTGCGGGGTGCCAGTGGCGGCGCCCAGCGCGAATCGCTTCTCGCGCCCGAGCCCGACTTCGCGCCGCGCACGTGCTCGCCGATCTCGACGGCCGGGTCGATCTCGTTCTGGACGGCGGCCTCACGCCGATCGGCGTCGAGTCCACGATCGTCGACTGCACCACGGAGCCGCCGGTGCTGCTGCGCCCCGGCGGCATCACGCGCGAACAGATCCTGCCGCACGTGCCGTCGCTGGCGGTCCGTGCCGGGCGCGGAGACGCGAACGCCGCGCAGGCGGCCCCCGGCCAGCTGCTCCGTCACTATGCGCCGGCCGCCGCCGCTCACGCTGTTCGAGGGCGCGGACGCCGACATTCAGGCGCGGCTCGGCAGTGAGGCGCGGACCCGTGCCGCGCAGGGGCAGCGCGTCGGCATCCTCGCGCCCGAAGAAGACGTGATGGCGCTGGCGCCCGTGCTGGCCGCACAGGCCGCGAGCGGCCGCGTGCTGTTGCGCGCGTATGGCCGCCGCGCCGAACCGGAGAAGGCCGCGCAGGCCTTGTTCGCGGCCCTGCGGGCGCTCGATGCCGAGGCGCCCGATGTGATCCTGGCGGCGGGGATCGGCGTGCGGTCGATCGGCGCGGCGGTCCACGACCGCCTGATGCGGGCCGCCGAGGGCCGGGTGGTGCGGGTCTGACGACCCGCGCCGGCCTCAGCGCTTGAGTTGACCGCGACGCAGCTGTCGGTACATCTCCAGCGAGTCACGAATGATCTGGACGGCCTCTTCGGTGCCGAGGAAGTCCTCGACCACCACCTGCTTGTTCTCGAGCAGCTTGTAGTCCTCGAAGAAGCGCTTGATCTCGCGCAGCAGGTAGGCCGGCAGGGCCTTGTGGTCGGGATAGTCGGTGACGGCCGGGTCCTTGGTGCTGACCGCGATGATCTTGTCGTCGATGCCCTTCTCATCTCGCATGCGCATGACACCAATCGCACGTGCTTCTACGATCGTGAGCGGGGCGACCGACTCCTGCCCGAGGACCAGCGCATCGAGCGGGTCCCAGTCGTCGCAGTAGGTCCGGGGGATGAACCCGTAGTTGGCGGGGTAGTGGACGGCGCTGTGGAGCACGCGGTCCAGGCGGAGAAACCCCGTTTCCTTGTCCAGTTCGTACTTGTTCTTGCTGCCCATCGGCACCTCGATCACCACGGGGAATGTGGCCTCGATGAGGTGGTCGTCCACGTAAACGTCGTGCCATGCGTGCATACCCCGATCATAGTTGACGTGGAATCTGTTAATATCAGCCCGTTTTGGGGGGATCCATGCCAGAAGGCCCGATCACCGGTGTGCCCGGCAACTCAGCCGGGGGTGTCACGTCGTAGTTTCATCAAGGGTGTCATCGCCGCAGGGGCGACCGTCTCAGCGTCGGCGTATCTGTTCCGCGCGAACATCGCCGGACAGGACAGCGCGCTACCGGGTTCGGTAGAGCGGCTGATCACGCTGAACGTGAATGGCCAGGAGCGTCGCGTCGACGTGCTGAAGCACGAGACGCTGGCGATGACGCTGCGCTACAAACTCGGTCTCACCGGCACGAAGCTGGGATGCGATCGAGCGGAGTGCGGTGCGTGCACCGTGCTCGTGGACGATGTGCCGCACTATTCGTGTTCGGTGCTCACGCACACGGTGCGCGGCAAGAAGATTGTCAGCATCGAGGGGCTGGCGGCTCCCGACGGCACGCTGCACCCGGTGCAGCAGGCGGTCGTGGCGGGCCAGGGCTTCCAGTGCGCGTTCTGCATGCCCGGCTTCGTGATGGCGACGGTCGGGTTCCTCAAGACCAACCCGAGCCCGTCGCGCGCCGAACTGGCGCATGGCATCTCGGGCAATCTCTGTCGCTGCGCCGACTACAACAAGATTCTCGACTGCATGGTGCATGCGGCCGACTTGATGCGGGGGGCCTAGATGGCGGATTACAAGCTCATTGGCAAGAACTACACGACGCCCGACCTGGTGGCCAAGGTCACCGGCAAGGCGAAGTATGCCGAGGACTACCGCGCCGAAGGGATGCTGTTCTGCAAGCTGTTGCTGAGCCCGCGTCCGCACGCGCGCGTCACGCGCATCGACGCGAGCGCCGCGCTGGCGATGCCGGGCGTCCACGCCGTCCTCACCGCGGACGACATGCCGGCGCCGCCGCCGCCGCCCGCTCCGCCTGCCGCGCCTCCAGCGCCGGCGGCCCAGGGGGGCGCGCGCGACGCCGCCCGCTGGTGCGCCCGCTGCTGGTGCATCGGCGCCGGCGGCCGCGGCACCAGCGGCCGCAGCGGCTGCCGCTCCTGCAGCCGCCACGCCGCCGTCCGCCGCCGCCGCGTCCCAGTCTGCCCGCTGAAGTGGCGCTGACGAAGGAGCCGCTCTACGAGGGCGAGCCGATTCTCGCGGTCGCAGCCGACACGGAAGAGATTGCCGCCGCCGCCATCGAACGCATCATCGTCGAGTACGAGCCGCTGCCGTTCGTCATCGATCCCCTGGATTCGCTGAAACCGGGCGGGCCGGATGGCCGGACGCAGGGCAACGTGTTCGTCGGCGCGAACATCGAGACGCTGAAGTGGACCGCCGAGGACATCGCCGACAGGTTCACGCGGGCAAGTTCCCGTCGAACGCCGCGGCCAACGAAACGCTGGTGTTCGGTGACGTCGAGAAGGGCTTCGCCGAAGCCGACCTCATCATCGAGCGCGACCACAACCAGCAGACCACCAGTCACCAGCCGCTCGAGACGCGGACGGCGATGGCCTACTGGCAGAACGGCAAGCTCTATCTCCACGGCTCCACGCAGAGCGTGGCCCGCACGGTGGCGTCGGTCGCCGGCTGGGTCGGCATCAAGCCCGAAGAGCTTGTGCTCATCAGCGAGTTCACGGGCGGCGGCTTCGGCAGCAAGATCCCGGGCGCGCACTCGATGGCGATTCCGGCGCTGCTGTCGAAGAAGCTGAACGGCCGCCCGGTGATGATGCGCATCTCGCGCGAGGAAGAGACCTACATCGGACGCACCCGCCCCGGCTACCAGGGCTGGATCAAGATGGGCTTCAAGAAGGACGGCCGCATGACCGCGTGCGACGTCTTCGTCGTCGAAGCCGCGGGCCCGTATCGCCGTCAGGGCGACCACGCGACGTCCGCCAACAACGCGTCGCTGATGTACCAGGTGCCGAACATGCGCTTCCGCGGCGTGTCGGTGGCCACCAACACGCCGCCGGGCACCTCGCAGCGCGCCCCGGGCGGCCTGCAGGCCTCGGTGATGTTCGAGCCGATGATCGACGAGGCCGCGCGCAAGCTCGGCGTCGACCGCATCGCCATCCGCAAGCTCAACGGCCCCGAAGGCCAGGCGGTGTTCGGCCTCGCTGCCGGTGAACGCGCCGCCGGGACGTCCCCGCACCAAGCTCACCAGCTGCTTCGTCAAGGAGTGCCTCGACAAGGGCGCCGAGATGTTCAACTGGGAGGAGCGGAAGAAGCGGAGCGGCCAGCGGCGCGGCAACAAGGTGACCGGCGTGGCCGTGGCCACCGGGTCCTACACCGCCGGTTCGATCGGCGTCGACGGGCTCTGCGTCATCAAGCCGGACGGCAAGCTCTACATCCACCAGGGCATCGGCAATCTCGGCACGCACTCGGTGATCGACACCGCGCGCGTGATCGCCGAGCAGGTCGACATGCCGTGGGAGAAGTGCGTGGTCGTCTTCGGCAACACCGGCAACCACGTCGCCGTGGAGCTCGGTGCAGGCCGGCAGCCAGACGACCTACGCCCACACCCGCGCCAACTACGCGGCGGGGCAGGCGCTCAAGCGCAACCTGCAGGAACTGGCGGCGCCAGGACCTGGGCGGCTCGCCCGACGACTACGACGTCGCCAACGAGCGCGTGTTCCGCAAGGGCAACCCCGGACGCGCGATCACCTTCGCCAAGGCGGCGGAACGCGCCATCCAGCTCGGTGGCAAGTTCGACGGCCACGAAGTGCCGAAGGAACTGAACGGCATGACCAAGGCCTCGGCCGCGGGCCTGGCCGGACTGGGCCTGATGGGCGTGGCGCGCGACAACCTGCCGCGCGACGGCCAGACCTACTCGTTCCAGGCCGCCTTCATCGAGATCGAAGTGGACGTCGAGACCGGCGTCTACACCATCGTCGATTACCTGGCGGTGGCGGACGTGGGCACGGTGATGCACCCGAACAGCCTCGGCGGCCAGATTCACGGCGGCGCGGTGCAGGGCTGCGGCCACGTGCGCAGCCAGAAGCTGGTCTACGACCCGCACTACGGCGCGGCGCTCTCCAACCGGCTGCACAACAACAAGCCGCCGACGATTCTCGACATTCCCGTGGCGGCGCCGATGCGGTGGGCCGCGGTCGAGCTGCCCGATCCGACGAACCCCGATCGGGGCGAAGGGGATCGGCGAGCCGGCCATTGGCGCCGGCGGCGGCGCCCTCATCTGTGCGCTTGCCGATGCGGTAGGCGACGGGCTCATTCGTCGGACGCCGGTGCACCCCGAGCAGATCATGATGTCGCTCGCCGCGGGTAAGCCGGCGTACGAAGTTCTGACGGCGTTCATCTAGGAGGACCGATGCCTGCTGCAATCCGCGACGTAATGCCGGCATTCGAGCTGTTCCAGCCCACGAGCGTGGCTGACACGCTCGGATTGCTGGAGCGCCACGGCGCCGATGCCTGGGTGATGGCCGGCGGTATGGACACGTTCGATTGGCTGAAGGACCGCATCAGGAAGCCACGCGTGGTGGTCGACCTGAGCGGCGTGTCCGAACTGCGCGGGATCAAGGAGGCCAACGGCGGCCTCGAGATCGGCGCGATGACGACGCTGACCGAAGTGGCCAATCACGCGCTCGTGAAGGACCGCTACGCGCTGCTGGCCCAGGCGGCCGGCCTCGTGGCCTCGCCGCAGATCCGCAATCAGGGCACGATGGGCGGCAACGTCGCCCAGGATGCCCGGTGCTGGTACTACCGCGCCGGCTGGCCCTGCTACCGGGCCGGCGGCAACATCTGCTACGCGGACACGCCGACCTCGGTGAACCGCGAGCATGCCATCTTCGACGCCGACCGCTGCGTCGCGGTGAACCCGTCCGACACGGCCCCGGCCCTGATCGCGCTCGATGCCCAGATGGTCGTCAAGCGCGGCGGACAGGACCTCGTCGTGCCGGCGCAGGACTTCTTCGTCGGTCCCGGCGTCGACATCACGCGCCTGACGATGCTGCAGCCGGGCGATCTGCTCACCGCGATCCGCATCCCGGGCACCTGGGCGAGCAAGCAGTTCTACTTCGAGAAGGTCCGCGACCGTCAGGTGTGGGACTTCGCGCTGGTCAACATCGCCTCGGCCATCAACGCCTCGGGCAACACCATCGGCGACGTGCGGATGGTGGTCAACGGCGTGGCGGCGCGGCCGCACCGGCTCGAAGCCGTGGAGTCGTTCCTCAAGGGCAAGGCGCGCAACGCGCAGACGGCCGACCAGGCCGCCGAACTCGCGGTGCAGGGCGCGGCGCCGCTGCGGCACAACGCCTACAAGGTGCCGCTGGTGAAGGCGCTCGTGAAGCGCGCCATTCGAGGAGCTGACGAATGGACTTCGTAACCTGGGCCAGGAGTCCGTGGGGGGAATCGATCCTCGTCCGGATCTCGTGGGACCTGTTCTGGGCGGCGCTGGTGGGCGGAGTGTTGTTCCTCCTCGCCCACGGCAGCTACATGCTGTTCTCGCCGCACCACAAGCGTGAGACCGGCGAAGTCGACCGCATGGAAGCGGCGCGGCCCGGACTGCCGGCGAACATCGAGCGCCACTCGTTCGTGGCCCGCATGTTCCACTGGGTGATGGCGTTCGCGATGCTGGCGCTGGTCTTCACCGCGTTCCTGCCGGTCGTCGGCGATCAAGTTCGCCTGGGTCTACTGGCACTGGATGGCGGGCATCCTGCTGACCGGCTCGATCATCTTCCACATCATCCACGCCACCTTCTTCATGGACTTCTGGTCGATCTGGATCGGCCCGAAGGACATTCCCGAAGCCAAGGCCGAGATGATGCGCGAGTTCGGCATCGACGCGCCGGGCCCGAAGCCCGGCAAGTACCCGCTCGGCAACCGCCTCTATCACCTGGCTGTGCTCGTGGCCGGCCTCGGCGCGATCGCCACCGGAATCCTGATGATGTCGCGCATCCGCCAGCCGCTGCTGCGAGCGCAACCCCTACTGGATGAGCGACGCGGCCTACGGCTTCACCTACGTGGTGCACGGGCTCACCGGCGTCGGCTTCGTCGGGCTCATCATCGCCCACATCTACTTCGCGCTGCGGCCCGAGAAGCTGTGGGTGACCAAGTCGATGATCTTCGGCACCATCTCGCGTCGCCAGTATCTCGAGCACCACGACCCCGATCGCTGGGTCTCGACCAAGGTCTCGACGAAGTAAGCGCGCATGCCAACCGCCAACGCGCTGGACACGCTCCAGCAACGGGTTGACGCCATCGAAGGTGGTTACGAGTTCCTGCTCGCCTATGCGGCGCAGGGACTCGCCACCGACGAGGGCAACGCCAACAGCGAACAGCTCCGCACCTATCTCCAGCGCATGGACGAAGGCATTGCCGGCCTCGAGTCCGCGTTCCGCGAGGTCCTCGACGGCTCGGACGCGGTCGAACACTTCGAGCCGTTCCTGCAGGTCCTGGCCCGCGACGCCGAGGCCGCCCGCGCCGCCCTCCGCATCGTCTCGTCGCGGAAGGGCGTCAGCTCGCAGCTGGTCGACAACCTCAACGCCTCGATTCACGTCCGGGCGATGCTCACCGACCTCTTCCTGCTGGACGAAGCGGTGAAGAGCCTGTAGCAGGCTCAGGCAGGTCTAGGTCTTAGGTCTGGGCCTGAGGTCTGCGCCGCGGCTCAGCTCAAGCCCAAGCCTCAAGCTCGAGCCTCAGCCTCGCTCCAGCCGCCCCCTCACACCGGCAGCGTCAGCGTCGCCCGGCACCCCCGGCCCTCCGAACGATTCTCCAACCGCAGCGACCCCTCGTGCGCTTCGGCGATCTGCCGGCACAGCACCAGGCCGATCCCCGAACCGCCCGGCTTGGTCGTGAAGAACGGCACGAACAGGTTGGCCGTGTTCGACAAGCCCGGTCCGTCGTCGTCGACCCAGACGTCGATGCGATCCTTCACGCGCCGCCAGCCGATCGAGACGAGGCCCTTGCCGGTCTCGAGCGAGGCGTCCGCGGCGTTCCGCACCAGGTTGATGAAGAGCTGTTCCAGCTGATCGGGATCGGCGGTGATGGTCTGGTCCGGCCCGGGGCGGACCTGCACCTGCAGTCGCGTTTCGAGGCCCGCGAGCCGCTGCAGGAACGGCTTGAGCACGATCGGCTGGAGCTTGGGCGCCGGCAGGCGCGCGAGGCGCGCGTAGGCGCCGGTGAAGCGGCTGAGCGATTCGGTGCGCGACGCAATCACGTGCAGGCCGCGCTGCATGTCTTCCCGCCAGTCCGCGGGGCGGCGGGTCGCGCTGGAGCAGCGTTTCGAGGCTGCCGGCGATCGACTTGATCGGCGCGAGCGAGTTGCCCAGCTCGTGGCCGATCACCCGGATCAGGCGCTGCCACGCCTGACGCTCCTGCTCGCGGAGCGGGCGGCTGACGTCGGACAGCACCAGCAGGTCGTGGGGAAGGCCGCCCAGCCGGAACGTGGTGCGGCGCACCTCCCAGCGGCCGACGCCTCCGCCCGGCGAGGTGATGTCCACCACCCGCGGCGCGTCGCCGAACCAGCCGGTCATGCCGAGCTCGTCGGCGGTGCGGCCGAGCATCTGCTCGACGGTGCGGTTCATCAGGCGCTCGCCGGTGCGGTTGGCGATGCGGAGGTGCTGCGTCGGATCGAAGGCGAAGACCGCGACGTCGATCTGTTCCATCACCGTGCGCAGCAGCGCGGTCGCCTCCACCGCTCCCAGGCGCTGGTGATGGAGGGTCTCGGCCAGCGCGTTGACCTCGATCAGGGCGGCGCCGAGCGGGTCGTCGGGGTTGGCCGTGCGCCCGCGGATGCTGAAGTCGTCCTCACGGAGCGCGGCGAGCAGGTTGGCGAGCGTCTGCAGCGGCACCACGACGCGCGAGCGCACCGAGCCGGCGAATCCGATCAGCAGGACGATCACGAAGGCCGAGAGCGTCCACTGGACCTTTGGGGTGTAGTCGCCGGTCCAGAGCAGGGCCAGCGCCACGACGGCGCCGGGCAGACTGGCGCCGAGCGTGAGCAGCAGGATGTGCTGGTCGATGGTCAGTCGGCGCATCGGGTGTCAGATTAGATCGGGAGTCTCCGCCTTCGCCACGGCTACGGCGCGACAAGCAAGCCCAAGACTCAAGACTCAAGACTCGAGCCTTACAACTTGTACCTCTCCAGCCGCCGATAGAGCGCGCTGCGCGAAAGCCCCAGCGCCCTCGCCGCCTGGCTGACGTTGCCGTAGCGGGCCATCGCCTTCTTGATCAGGAAGGCCTCGACCTCCTCGAGGCTCATGTCCTCGAGGCGGGCGGCGCCGCCGCCGTCCACGCGCAGCCCGAGATCCTGGGTCCGCACGGCATGGCCGCCGGACATCAGCACGGCCCGCTCGATGGCGTGATCCAGCTCGCGCACGTTGCCCGGCCAGCGGTGATCCAGCAGTTGCTGCATCGCGCCCGGATCGAAACCCGAGAGCTGCTTGCGATAGCGCTGCGCGTGCTGATGCAGGAAGTGCCTGGCCAGCAGCGGGATGTCCTCGCGTCGATCGCGCAGGGGCGGCAGGTGAATCTCGATCGTGTTCAGGCGGAACAGCAGGTCCTGCCGGAAGCGGCCGGCGGCGACCTCGGCGTTGAGGTCGGCGTTGGTCGCGGACACCAGCCGCACGCTCACCTTGCGCGTCTTCGACGATCCCAGCCGCTCGAACTCGCCGGTCTCGATCACGCGGAGCAGCTTCTGCTGCTGGGTGAGCGGGACGTTGGCGATCTCGTCGAGGAACAGCGTGCTGGCATCGGCCAGTTCGAAGCGGCCCACGCGATCCACCTTGGCGTCGGTGAAGGATCCCTTCAGGTGACCGAACAGCTCCGACTCGAACACGCCCTCGGCCATGCCGCCGGCGTTGACGGTGACCATCGGCCGGTTCGCGCGCGGCGACACGGCGTGCAGCGCCTGCGCGATCAGGCTCTTGCCGGTGCCGTTCTCGCCGGTGATCAGGACGTTGGCATCGGAGGGGCCGACCCGCGCCACCATTTCGAGCACCGGCCGCATGGCCGGTGATTCGGCGAGGATGGCCGCATGACCGTCGGCCTGCAGCGCCTGGTTGGCGGCTTCGAGTTGATGCCCGCGCCGGAGCGCGCGACCGAGCTCGGTCTGGGTGCGGATGATCGACAGCAGCCGCTCGTTGTCCCACGGCTTCTGGATGAAGTCGCGGGCGCCGCGGCGCATCGCCTCCACCGCCACGTTCACCGTGCCCCACGCCGTCATCACCACGACGGGCAGCGACTCGTCGGCGGTGTGAATGCGCTGGAGCAGCTCGAGGCCCTCCTGGCCCGAGGTGGTGTCCCGGGCGTAGTTGAGATCCATCAGGACGACGTCGAAGTCCTTCAGCTCCAGCGCGCGCAGCAGCTGCTGCGGAGACGAGGCGGTTTCGATGGTGTAGCCGTCCGGCTTGAGCAGCAGCCGCAACGCCTCGAGCACGTCGGGCTGATCGTCCGCGAGCAGGAGTCGCGGCGGCGTCTCAGTTCTCATCCAGCACCCAGCCGTCCTTCAGCCGGATGACGCGATGGCCGTAGGTGGCGTTGACCTCCGAGTGCGTCACCTGGACGATGGTGGTGCCGCCCTCGTTCAGACGCTTGAAGAGCTCCATGATCTCGCGCCCCTGGTCGGAGTGGAGATTGCCGGTGGGCTCGTCGGCGAGGATCAGCGACGGCTTGGCGACCACGGCCCGCGCGATCGCCACCAGCTGCTGCTGCCCGCCGGAGAGCTGGTTCGGGTAGAGGTCCTTCTTGCCGACGATGGCGAAGCGGTCGAGGATGTCGGCGACCATGCCCTGGCGGTCGGTCTTCTTGACGTCGCGATAGGACAGCGGGAGATCGATGTTCTCGTAGACCGTCAGGTTGTCCAGCAGGTGATAGCTCTGGAACACGAACCCGACGTGCTGCTTCTGCAGCCGCATCCGCTCCTTGGCGGAGTGCTGGTGGATGGGCTCGCTCGCCCAGCCAGTACTCGCCGGTCCAGGCGCTGTCGTGCATGCCGAGGATGTGGAGCAGCGTGGACTTGCCGGCGCCCGAGGGCCCCATGATCGACACGAACTGCCCTTCGGCGATGTCGACGTTGATGCGGCGCAGGACGAAGGTCTGCGACAAACCGTGGCGGAAGGACTTTTCGATGTTGCGGAGTTTGACCATCAGGCAATCACTCGGATCGGAGGGCGCGCATCGGATCCACGCGCATCGCCCGTCTGGCAGGAACATAACACGCCAGCGCCGCAATCGTCAGCAGCAGCGTGGCAAGGCCGGCGTAGAGGCGCGGGTCGGTGGCGCTCGTCTCGAACAGCAGGCCCGCGGTCACCCGGCCGGCGGCCACGGCCACGGCCAGACCGAGCGCGACACCCGCCGCGGCGAGCCGCAGGCCCTGGCGCATGACCAGTGCGCCGACCTGGCCGGGGCTGGCGCCGAGCGCTAATCGCACGCCCATTTCGACGGTGCGTTGTGAGACTGAGAAGCTGATCAGGCCGTACACGCCGACCGCGGCGAGCAGCAGCGCCAGGCTCGCAAAGGCCAGCAGGATCGCGGCGCGGAAACGCGGCTGCCCGGTGGAGGTCTCGATGATGTCCTCAATGGCGCGGACGGTCTCCACCGGCAGATCGGGATCGATCGCGTGCACGGCGGTCTTGACCGCCGAAGCCACGGCTGCCGGGGACGCATCGCCGCCCACCACCACGCTCATGTACGGCAGCACGAACTGCTGATACGGCAGGTAGACCGCCGCTTTCGGCGCGGCGTCGAGCGACTGCCGGCGGGCGTCGGACACCACGCCGACAATGGTGACCCACTCGCCGAGGTTGATGCGGCGGCCAATCGGATCGGTGTCACCGAACTGCGAGGCCAGCCGCTGGTTGATGATGACGACCGGCGGCTGTCCCTCGACATCGGTGGCGGCGAAGCCGCGCCCCCGCAACAGCCGCAGACCCATGGTCTGGAAGAACTCCGGCGAGACCATGTTCAACTCGGCGAGCGGTTGCGCGGGGTGGCTGGTGTCGGCTCCCCCCTCGACGTCGATCTCCGCGGAGGCGTTGGCGCCGCGGAGTGGCATCGGGAAGACCAGGGCCGCGTTCGCGGTGGCCGGATTGCCGCGCAGCCGGTTCAGGACGTCGGCATAGAAGCGCCCCTGAGCGGGGCCGTCGTATCGCGATTGAGGGACCGGCAGATCGATGGCCGCCAGGCTCGTCGTACGGAAACCCGGGTCCACGCTGCGCAACCGGGACAGGCTGGTCACCATCAGGCCGGCGCCAATCAGCAGCACCAGGGCCACGGCCACCTCCGCGATCACCAGTCCGCTGCGCAAGCGCGTGCGCGCCGCGGTACCCGTGCGGCCGCCGTCTTTCAGGTCTCGTTCAGTTGCGGCCGTGATGATTGCAGCGCGGGCGCAAGTCCCGCGAGCAAGCCGACCAGGGTCGTGGTCAGGGTGGCTCCGGCGGCCACCCGCCAGTCGAGCTGCACCTCGGCAAGCCGAGGCAGCGTCTCCGGCGCCATCGCGACGAGCAGATCGATGCCCCACGCCGCCAGCACCAGGCCCGCGGCGCCGCCGACCACCGCGAGCCCGAGACTCTCGACCATCAACTGGCGCGCCAGTTGCCAACGGCTCGCGCCGAGCGACGCGCGGACAGCCAACTCGCGGCACCGAGCCATGCCCCGGGCCAGCATCAGGCCGGCGACGTTGGCGCACGCGATCATCAGGACGCAGGCGACCGCCCCCAGCAGCACCAGCAGCCCGGCCCGCACCTCCGACACCAGCGAGTCGGCCAGAGGCCGGACGTGAAACGACTCGCCGGAATTGGTGTCGGGGAACTGCTGCCCGAGCCGTTCGGCCAGAGTTCGCAACTGGGCGTTGGCGTCGCTCAACGTCGCGCCCGGTGCGAGACGCGCGACCGCGGCGAAGTACTGCACCTCTCGATCGGCCAGTCCGTCCGACGGCACCGGGGAAATTGGCACCTCGCCCGGCGCGAGCGTCCAGAGGTCTGCCGCCAGCGGATGCCGGACCGTCTCCGGCACGACGCCGACCATGGTCGTGGGTGTGCCGTTGACGCGAATCTGGGAGCCGACGACGTCCGCGCGGCGGCCGAACTGCCGTTGCCATAACCCTTCGCTGATCACGGCCAGCGCGCCGCGCCCTTCATCACCGGCCGTGTAGACCCGGCCGACCAGCGGCACGACTTCGAAGACGTCGAAAAACGCGGCCGTCGTCTGCACGCCGGGCACGCGCACCGGATCACCGGTGCCGGTGACATCGCTGATGTCTTCCCGATACCCCGCGACGTGCAGCAGCGTGGAGGC
Organism: uncultured Acidobacteriota bacterium; assembly: GCA_963721715.1. GTDB lineage: Bacteria > Acidobacteriota > Vicinamibacteria > Vicinamibacterales > UBA2999 > VFZN01. The sequence goes on from CAVRKI010000003.1 coordinate 1,227,927, forward strand.
CTCCCGCTTGACGTCCAGGTAGTCTGCCGACGAGAACGCGCCATCCAGCAGCCCGGTCGCCGACGTGCGCGTCAGCGTCACCAGCCCGGAGGGGTCCCGGTAGGGGAGTGGTCGCAGGAGGATGCCGTCGACCACGCTGAAGATCGCGGTCGCGCCGCCGATCCCGAGCGCGAGCGTGACCACGACCACCGCCGCAAACCCTGGCGCGCGCAGATAGGAGCGAACGGCGAAGCGGAGATCCTGGAGCACGGGAGGACAGTCACTTTACGAGTTCAAAGTTCAGAGTTCGAAGTTCAAGACCGCAAGCTGTTGCGGCTGCGTTGAACTTCGAACTCTCTTCTCTAGACTCCTGCGCCGACGTTTTCCTCGACGACCCGGCCGTCGAAGAAGTGCACGCTGCGATCGGCGTGCGCGGCGTAGCGCGGATCGTGCGTCACCATGCAGATGGTGGCGCCGGCGCGATGCAGTTCGCGCAGCAGGTCCATGACCGCCTCGCCGTTCTTGGAGTCGAGGTTACCGGTCGGTTCGTCGGCCAGCAGGATGGAGGGCTGACCGGCCACGGCGCGAGCGACGGCGACGCGCTGCTGCTGACCGCCGGAGAGCTGCGAGGGCAGGTGCTTGCTGCGGTGGGCCATGCCGACGCGCTCGAGCGCGGCGTTCGCGCGCTCGCGCCGTTCCGCGGACTTCATGCCGCGGTAGATGAGCGGCAGCTCCACGTTCTCGAACACGGTGAGGTCGCCGATCAGGTTGAAGCTCTGGAAGATGAACCCGATCTCGCGATTGCGTACCCGGGCGCGCTCGGACAGCGAGAGGTTCGACACCTGCTGGCCGTTCAGCATGTAGGTGCCGTCGGTCGGCGTGTCGAGCAGGCCCAGGATGGCGAGCATCGTCGACTTGCCGCAGCCGGACGGGCCCGGCGATGGCGATGTACTCGCCCTTCTGGATTTCCAGGTGGATGCCGGCCAGGGCGTGGGTTTCGACCTCGTCGGTGTAGAACACCTTCTTGATCCCATCCAGGCGGATGAGCGGCTGCGCTGAAGCGTTCATCGACAACTCCCCTTTAAAACGGTGCACGTTGGAACCGGTGTCCGGTCTCCGGTCTCTGGTGTCCGAGACCCGTCATGTCAAACTACCCGACTGCTGCTCACGCTCTACCTGAGCCGAATTCGATCGAACTGATCCCAGGCCGACATGTCCGAGAGCACGACCTGGTCGCCCTCCGCCAGCCCGCTTCATGACCTCGATGGTGTTGACCGAGCTGCGACCGAGCTGCACCTGCATCCGCGACGCCTCACCCGTGGTGGGATCGAGCTTGAACAGTCCCACGGTGCTCTGCTCCTGTCCGAACGCGGGCCGTCCCACGTACAGGACGTTATCGAGCCGCTCGAGTTCCACGGTGCCGTCCACGCTCAGGTCGGGGCGCGCGCCACGCGGCAGTTCGCCCTCGAGCTGGACGTCCACCGTGACGGTGCCGTTCTGCGCCGCGGGATCGATGCGGACGACACGGCCGGGGATGATCCCGTTGCGCGTGTCCACCTGGGCGACCTGACCGATGGTGAGGTCGCGCGCCTGCGTTTCCGCGATCCGCAGTTCGGCCTTGAGGCGGGTGGGGTCGGCCACGCGCGCGAGGTTGGCGCCGGGCGCCACCTGCTGGCCGACTTCGACCGGCACCTGTTCGAGCACGCCGTGCATGCCCGCACGCACACGGAGCTGATCCACCTGCTGGCTGCGGAGTGACACGAGCGACTTGAGCTGATCGATGCGCGCCTGCTGCGCCTTCAGCTGGGCGCGGATGTTGGCCTCGGCCACCTTGACGCGCTCCTGCTCGAGCGAGTTGCGCGTCGCCAGCGAATCCGCGCGGACGGTGGACTGCTTGAGGATCAGCTTCGAGACCAGGCCGTCCTTGGCGAGGTCCTCGTTCACTTCCTTCTCCAGGCGCGCCTGCTGGAAGTCGGCTTCCACCGTGGCCGCCGCCGAACGCCGGTTCAGGGTGTCGGTCTGCAACTGGGCCTCGAGGCCGGCGAGGTCGGCCTCCGCGGCCAGGAACTGCTGCTGCGCTTCGTCCAGCAACTGGCGGGCGAGCGGATCGCTCAGCTCCAGAACCACCGTGTCCGGCGTCACCGTGGCGCCGGGCCGTAGGACGATGCGATCGACACGGCCCTGGGTCGAGGCCGGCAATCCAGCGGCGGGCTTCGTCCACCGGCACCAGGGTGCCGAGGCCGCGCACCTGGCGCAGCATCGCGCCGCGCTTGACCGTGTCCACCCACACGGTCGCCCGTTCCACCGTGGGCGCCGCCGGCTTCAGACGGGAAAGGACCACCGACACCACCACGACCGCGAGCAGGCCGGCGACGGCAAAGGCCATCTGCTTGAACTTCTTATTCCGAGCGACGGAGCTGGGACGCTGTATGTCCATGGAACGGATTGCCCTCTTAGACGGATCGAACCAGTCGTTTGGATGGCAGCGATTGTCTGACCTGCCGCCGACTGGAGCTTCACGAGTCGTGCCAAGCCGGCGCGGCGGCCCAACATACTGAGAAAACGAGATTTAGGGCGCCGATGTTCCCCGTGACCGCGATTCGGGTGTTCGGAAGTGGGACTGCCGATTCCCTGCGGCAGACACGTTCCGGGAGGGGCGGCGCAAGCCCGTCGGAAACAGGGGGCGCCGCACCGAAGTCGCGTCAAGATGTCAAGATAAGGGGTGCCGGCTGCCGCGCTCCCCCTGAAGTATCGCCTCCTCTTGAAGGCCTACCCCTGGCGGCGCACCGAGCCGGTCCCCGCAGCGGCCAGGCGGCAACCGCTCGCGCTGTCGCGGGTGGCCCTGGTGACGAGCGCGGGGCTCGTCGCCCCCGGCAGCCAGCCGTTCGACCTGGCCCGGCGGGGCGGCGACCCCTCGTTCCGGACGATCCCGGCTGACGCCCCTGACGACACCCTCACCGTGCACCACCGAAGCGAGACGTTCGACCGGACCGGGCTTGCCGAGGATCTCAATGTGATCTTTCCTCGAGACGCTCTTGCGCAGCTGGCGCGCGAGCGCCGGATTGGCGAGATCGCGCCACGGCACCTGTCGTTCATGGGGTCGATCACGGCGCCCGGCCGGTTGATCCGCGAGTTCGCGCCGGACGCCGCGGCGCTGCTGGCTGGGGATGCCGTGGACGTCGCGCTGCTGGTGCCGGTTTGACCGTTCTGTCACCAGACCGTGAGTCTGGTTGCCTCGGCGCTCGAACAGCGCGGGATCGCGACCGTCGATGCTCTCGGTGATGCCGGAGATCTCGTCGCGGCTGACCGCGCCGCGGACGCTGGTGGTGCCGTTCGGCCTTGGTACGCCTGTCGGACCGCCCCACGACACGGCGACCCACCGCCGCGTCGTCGAGGCCGCGTTGGCTCTTACCGGGGAGATGACGGTGCCGTTGACGCGGGTGTGGAGCGCCTCAGCTTGAACACGATGTCCGGGCCCCCGGACTCCTGGAACTCCGCCACGACCTGCGCATCCGGCCGCCCGTTCAGCGCTGCCGCCAGGGCCCCGAACTCGTCGGGCTTCATGTAGGTGCCGTGCAGCACGATGAGATCGACCTCGCGCCGCTTCAGGTAGGCGATCGCCTCCTCCGAGGGGAACCCGCGCATCACTTCGATCAACTCGATGTACGACCGCGGATAGAACCCGCTGTAGCCGTTCAGCAGCGGCTGCCAGTGAAAGATGCTGGCGTACATGTACATGCCGTCGTGAATCGTGTGCAGTTCGTCGGCCTTCGGCAGCGGGAACTCCACGACCACGCTGCGAGGCTGCTGCGCCAGCCATCGCGCCACGGCGGGAGGCTGGGACGGCAGCACCAGCCACGCCGGCGTCAGCGTGAGGTACTCGAGGAAGAGCAGGCCGACCAGCAGCGTGGTGCCGACGGCCGTCCACCGCGGCCGCCTCGCCAGCACCGCGCGCCAGCCATAGCCGGCGAGCACCGCCAGCGCGAGATACACCAGCGCCGCGGCCCGGGCCGGCGCCCGCAAGCCGCGATAGGTGAAGACCAGTTCGCGCAGCAGGGGGTAGATCGGCGTGTTCAGCCCCAGCGACAGCACGAAGCCGACCACGCCGATGATGACGACCGTGTTCTTCCGTGACGACCAGCCCCACAGCCCGATCGCGGCGAGCCCGAGGGCGAGCACGCCCGGGAACAGCCGCCGCTCGCTTCGGCCGAGCCGCTCGCTCCACGGACCATGCAGGACATTGGCGGGATCGGACGACAGATAGTTGAGCGGCGTCGCGGAGTAGAGCCGCACCTCGCCGGTCGGCGCGCTCGCCGACCGAGGAGCGGTTCTGCAGGTAGATGGCCAGGTACGGCGCCGCGACTACTCCGGACACCAGTGCCACGGCGGTGATCTGCTTCGCGAACCGGAGGCGCCGGTCGGCTGGCAGGGACAGCCATCGCCACGGAATGGCGACGGCCAGCGCGGTGGCGAGGAACACCGCGTAGTAGATGCCGCTCAGCACCTGCAGCACGAGACAGGCGCCGAACCCCGCCATGTCGCGCCACCGTCCCGACTCGAACGCGCGATCGAGGCACCAGACCGCCAGCGGCAGGAAGATGGTGGCCTGCAGCTCCAGGTGCATGAAGTGATCGAAGCGGAACGTGACGAAGGCAAAGATGGTCCCGGCCACGATTCCCGCCGCCAGGCTTCGAGTGAGGCGCTGCGCCAGCAGGCACATCGCCGCGCCGGACAGGGCGATGGAGCCGAGGATCAGCAGGTTGTAGACCATCACCGGCGAGGCGCCGCCGCGGATGAACGGCGCCGCGATCAGCCCCTGCAGCAGCACGGCGTCGGTGTAGGCGAGCGTGCGAAGCTCCGGGTGGAAGATGTTGGCGTCGACCAGCGGCGCCGCCGAGGTGAGCGCGTGCGCGACCCACGAAATGCGCCAGATGCTGAGCAGCGAGTCGTCGTACGGCGGCACGTGGGTGCGCAGGTGCGCGGCCTGCGGCCAGGTGATGGCCACGGTGAGCGCCGCGAACAGGCTGATCACGGCGAGCGCCACCAGCAGTCGGCGCATCAGCCGCCCACCACGCGGTGCCACAACGACGGATCGGTGACACCTTCGCTGACGATCACGACGACGGTGGACGTGACGTCGAGCGCGAGTGCCTGCTTCACTTCGGAGGCGGTGGGGTCCTCCAACGTCGCCAGCAGTCCGCCGAGCGCGGCGGCGCCGGAGGCCCCGGCGGCAATCGATGGCTCCGCCCCCTCGGGACGCGCCAGTCTGCGCATCGCCGCCATCGACCACGCATCGTCGATTCCGAGATAGGCGTCAACCAGCGGCGCGACCGCCTCGAATGCGAGCGGCGACACTTCGCCGCAACGCAGTCCGCCCATCACGGTGTCGAAGGGGCCGGGCACCAGCGTCGGCCGTCCCCGCGCGCGCGGACGCCTGCAGGCACGCCGCGGATGCCGGTTCCACGGCGATGAGGCGAGGAGGCGTGGACCACAGCCACGCGCTTCGGGAGGCGACACCCGCCAGCAATCCGCCGACGCCGCCCGGCACGAAGATGGCGTCCGGTCGCCAGCCCCGCGGCATCGCCCGCGCCATCTCGTCCACCATCCAGCTGTAGCCGAGCATGATCAGCCGCGGGATGTGTTCGTACCCGGGCCACGACGTGTCGGAGATCACCGTCCACCCGTGCGCGGCAGCCTCCGATGCCGCGACGCGCACGGCGTCGTCGTAGGTGCCGGGCACGCGCACGACGATGGCGCCCTCGCCGGCGATGGCATCGGCTCGTGCCTGTGCCACCGAGGCCGACAGATAGACCCGCGCGTGGCAGCCGACACGGCGCGCGGTGTGGGCCACCGCGCGACCGTGGTTGCCCTCGCTGGCACAGACCAGGGTGTCACCGGGCCTGATTGCGCCCTCGCGAATCAGTTGCTCGATCGCGAAGCGCGCGCCGAGCAGCTTGAACGCATTCAGGCCGAAGCGCGCGGTCTCGTCCTTCGCCAGGAGCGCGCCCAGTCCGAGCCTGTGCGCCAGATGGGGCAGCGGCGTGAGAGGTGTGGGGGGCAGCGACGGCTGGCCCTCGAAGAACTGTCCGACCGAGGTGTAGTCATCGGCCGAGAAGAGCCGACGCGACGATGCGGCGGATGCTCGCGACGACGGCGATGAGGGCAGGTAAGTGGAGGTCACGCTAGGGTCAGAAAGCAGCTGCGATTATAGTGCCGCAGATGCCCAACTCCGGATGGCGGGACGCATTCGCCTGGCTCATGCTCGTCGCTGGCGCGGCGGCGGCATGCCGGCCGGCGCCGCCGGGTCCGTTCGACGTGCTGGTGGCGGGCGGTCAGCTGATCGATGGCACCGGCTCACCGGCGCGGCGTGCCGACGTCGGCATCCGCGGCGATCGCATTGTGGAGATCGGCGATCTGTCCGGTCGGGCCTCGGGACGGACGATCGATGCGACGGGGCTGACCGTCACGCCGGGGTTCATCGATGTCCAGGGACAATCGGGGGTGACGCTGCTGGCCGATGGCCGGGGCGAGAGTCACCTTCGGCAAGGCATCACCACCGAGATCATTGGCGAGGCGTCGTCGCCCGCGTTCTGGACGAAAGCCACCGCCGAGACGGAGTCGCTGGCCCCGTTCGGCGTCGCCTTCGACTGGGACGGCCTGCCGCAGTACGCGGAACGTCTCCGGCAGCGTGGCATCGCCATCAATCTCGGCACCCTGGTGCCGGCGACGATGGTGCGGCGCGACGTGATCGGGCTCGACCACCGCGCCGCGACGCCGTCGGAGCTGGGCGACATGGAGCGCATTGTCGATCGGGCGATGCGCGACGGTGCGTTCGGCCTGTCGAGCGCGCTCATCTACGTCCCCGGCTCGTTCGCGAGCACCGACGAACTGATCGCCCTGGCGCGGGTCTCGGCGCGGCGCCGCGGCATCTACGTGTCGCACATCCGCGGGGAGAGCTTCCGGGTGTTCGAGGCGCTCGATGAAGCCGTGCGAATCGGCCGCGAGGCCAGCCTGCCGGTGGTGATCTTCCACCTGAAGATCGGGGCCCGCGCCAACTGGGGCCGCATGAGCGAAATCATCCGGACGCTGGAGGGCGCCGCGCAATCCGGCGTGAAGGTCAGCGCCACGATGTATCCCTACGCGGCGGGCGGCACCAACCTGAACGCGACGCTGCCGCTGTGGGTGCAGGAGGGCGGGCGCGCCGCGATGCTGGCGCGCCTGAAGGATCCGGCGGTGCGGCAACGCGCGCGGAAGGAAATCGAGACCACCATCGACGGGTGGGAGAACCTGATTCTCGGCGCGACGTTCGAGGGCATTCAGGTCGCGTCGGTGCCGCAGGACAGCGACCAGCGCGTGGTCGGCCGGCGCATCACCGAGATTGCCCGTGAGCGGCAGCAGGATCCGTGGGACACCTATTTCGGCCTCATCGCCGACACCGGCGGACGCGTCGGCGCGCTCTTCCACATGATGAGCGAAGAGGACGTGAAGACGGGGCTGCGGTGGGGCAGCGTGACGATCGGCACCGATTCGGCGGCCGTTCGCAGCGAAGGGGTGCTGGCGCGCGGCGCCCCGCACCCGCGCGCCTATGGCACGTATCCTCGGGTGCTGGGGCACTACGTCCGGGATCAGCAGCTGTTCCCTCTGCCCGAAGCGGTGCGGCGCATGACCAGCGCCGCCGCGCAGCAGTTCCAGATCCGCGACCGTGGCATCGTCCGCGAAGGGATGTTCGCCGATCTGGTGGCGTTCGACGCGGCGACCATCCGCGATGCCGCGACGTATGAGCAGCCCCACCAGTATCCGGTGGGGCTGTCGCACATCATCGTCAATGGCGTGCCGGTGATGGAACGCGGCGAGCTGACGGGCGCGCGCCCGGGACGGCCGCTGTTCGGTCCCGGCCGCGAGCCCTGAGTCCGGCGGCTACTGGAGCCTGGCGCCGCCGATCCACACCTGCTCGATCGAGCGCAGGTTGCGGATGTTCTCGATCGGATTGGCGCCGAGCACGAGGAGGTCGGCGACCCGGCCCGCGGCGAGCACGCCGAGGTCGTTGTTGCGGTGGCAGCGGGCGGCGTCACCGGTGGCCGAGACCAGCACCTGCATCGGCGTCATGCCGGCGTCCGACCATCATCTCCATCTCGAGATGCTCGAAGTAGCCCTGGAAGCGTGCCGGCGGGCCGGTGTCGGTGCCCATGGCGATGCGGACGCCCTGGTCCACCAGCGCCTTGAGGTTCTTCTTCGCGACCTCGAGGCCGGCCTTGTACTGCTGACCGAGCCGAGCGGCGGGATTCGCTCGGGTCTGCGCCTGGCGCCCGGGATCCGACAACTGGGCGACGATGTCGGCGGAGACGCCCTTGGTGAAGAACGGATCGTTCACCCAGGGCGGCGTCGATTCGTAGGCGAAGGTCGAGACCTCGCGCGTGAACGTGGGGCAGTAGCAGACGTCGCGCGCCTTCAGCGCGTTGGCGAACGCCGCGTCCACCGGGACGTCGCGCACGCTGTGGCCGATGAAGTCCGCGCCGGCATCGAGCGTCGCCCTGGCATCGGCGAGGTAGAAGATGTGCACCGCCATCCGCAGTCCTCGCTCGTGCGCGCGGGTGATGGCGGCGCGCCAGGCGGGCTCCGGCATGGCGCGGCTGGTGCCGAGGTTGTTGTCGACGCGGATCTTCAGGATGTCGGGCTTGGCGTCGGCCGCCTTGTCGGTGGCGGCGCGCGCTTCCTCCGCCGTGGCGCCGTTGATCACCGCGCCGGCGACGTAGATGCGGGCGCGGTCGAGCCGGCCCGTCGCCTGTTCGTCGCGCAGCGCGAAGCCCGCGGCCTGGTCGTCGCCGAGGCTGAACACCGACGGTGATGCCGTACTGGGCGTAGGTCTTCAGCTGCCGCAGCAGGTTGTCGCGGGTGTAGAACTCCGGCGACGAGCGCAGGCCGGAGGTGGCGGCGACGTGGCCGTGCGCGTTGACGAGGCCCGGGCATCACGGTCTTGCCGGTCGACGTCGACGCGGGTGGCGCCCGCGGGAATCGCCGACCGCGGCCGCCGGGCCCACCTGCGCGATGCGCCCATCGCGCACCACCACGGTGCCGCGTTCGATCACCTGGCCGGTGCCGTCGATGACGCGGCCGCCGACAAACGCCGTGGTCTGGGCCTCCGCCACGACCGGCGAGAGCAGCAAGGCCACGAGTCCCCATCCCTGAAAGTGACTGCGCATGCGCGAGAGCTTACCAAGGACAGGCGCGCGAGCCTGGCCGAGTAGCGCTTCAGGTAGTCCTTGACGCGGACCTTCCGGGCGGTGTTCTCGGAGGTCATGTAGCGGATCGTCCCGAACACCGGACGCTCGGGGAACCACGGGCGGTCGTAGCGGCCCAGCACCCAGAAGATGCCGCTGTAGGAGTTCGGGTTGCGGCCGTCGAGCGCGTACTTGTTGTTCAGCTCGATCATCACCGCCAGGGCCTCGCGCGGCGACGCGGTCCACTGCAGGATCTTCTTGCCCCACAGCATGCGCAGGTAGTTGTGGATGCGCCCTTCGCGCACCAGCTGGATCTGGGCCGCGTTCCACAGCGGATCGTGCGTGGCGCCGCGCTCGAACTCGTCGAGCGTGTAGAGGTGCTCGCGCGGATCGTCTTCGTGTGCTTCCAGCGTCCGCCGCGCCCACTCCGGCAGCGAGCTCGAAGTCGGCGTAGTCGGGCCGCTGCCAGGTCATGTTGTAGCCGAGCTCGCGCCACGTGATGAACTCGTCGAGGAACCCTTCGGCCGCCGGCGACACGCCCCACCAGCCTTCACGCGATCCGGTGGCCTTCGACGGCAGATCGCCCAGCCAGCCTTCGCGGGTCATCAGCCGCTCGAACACCTCGTGCGGGCCGAGATGCCCCCAGTGCAGATAGGGCGACAGCCGGCTGGTGGCATCGCGATCGGGCACGTTGCGCTCGTCGCCGTAGGCCGGCGAGTTCGCGATCGACGAACGACGCCGAGCCGCTCACGCGCCGCGACGGCGCCGCCCGCCAGGTCAGTCGGGCGGACGGCATGGTCGATCGGCAACTGCTCGATCGCGCCGCCGCCGTCGAGCCAGGTGAAGACGTCTGGCCATCGGGCGACGAGGTCCTGAGCGGGCATGGCCCATGCCGGGAGCCGCGAGCGGCTCGGCGAGCGGGCTCGGACTGCGGGGCGCTCCTTCAGGTGGGCCGGCAGCGTCTTCTGCAAGACGCGCCTGAAGGCGTGGGCCGTGGGGAACACGGTCGAGACGGCGCGCATCGGCAGCAGGCCGTTGCTGTCGACGGCCTCGAGCCGCACGTCCAGCTGGCGTCCGGCCGCCTCGATCATGGCGGGAAGGAAGAAGCACGGGAAGTCGTCGGTGACCACCACGGCGGCCTGCGCTGCCAGCGCGCCGAGCAGGCCCCGACCGGCGCCGGACTCGGTTTCGACGTAGGGCAGGTAGGTGATGCCCGGCTGTCCGTCGAACGCGGCGCGGTTGTCGCGCATGCCGTCCAGCGACGAACTGGTGGAAGCGGTCGGACGCCCACTGATGGTCCACCCTCAGCGCCTCGAGCACGACCAGCGGCTTTCGCAGCCGCCGCGCGTGGCTGGCCGCCTGTTCGAGACCGAAGTTCGATCGGGTCCGCCGGGCGGCAATCATCCAGTACAGGACCACTGGGCGATCGGCGTGCATGGGCGCGGTGTTGACCAGTCGGATGCGGGAAGTGGGGACCATGTAGAATCGAGTCTACGACGAAGAATGAGGCGCCCGGGATCCCGGGCCTCCTGTTGTTGCAAGGGGAGACGTTCATGATTGTTCAGCGATACCCGGAACCGTTCATTGCGCCGATGCGGTCAGAGCTCACCCGTCTCGGGTTCGAGGAGCTGAAGACGCCCGAGGCCGTGGACGAGGTGGTGAAGCAGCCCGGAACGACCATGCTGGTCGTGAACTCGGTCTGCGGCTGCGCCGCCGGGAAGGCCCGTCCCGGCATCGCCCTCGCGCTGCGGCAGGGCGCGCGTCCCGAGAAGCTGACCACGGTGTTCGCCGGCGCGGACGTCGAAGCCACCGAACGCGCGCGTGCGCACTTCGCGCCCTATCCGCCCAGCTCGCCGTCGATCGCGCTGCTGAAGGACGGCAAGGTGGTCTACATGATGGAGCGCCGCGAAATCGAGAATCAGAGCGCCGACATGATCGCGTCGAAGCTCCAGGCCGCGTTCCAGCAGCACTGCGCATGAGGACGCTTTTCCCATGCGAAGCACGCGCGCTCCTCGTGCGGATCGTCGGTCGCCGTCTGCCTGCTGGCAGGCCTGGCCACCACCGCGTTCCTCGACACGCCCCAGCGCCCAGAGCGGGGCCATCGATCCCAAGCTGTATCAGTCGCTGCAGTGGCGCAACATCGGGCCCAACCGCGGCGGCCGATCGATCGCGGTGTCCGGCGTGCGCGGCCGGCGGCTCGACGGCTACTTCGGCGCCGTCGGCGGCGGCCTGTGGAAGACCACCGATGGCGGCGAGAACTGGACGCCGGTCACCGACGGGCAGATCGACAGCTCGTCGGTCGGCGCGGTGGCCGTGTCCGAGTCGAATCCCGACGTCGTCTACATCGGCATGGGCGAGTCGCACATCCGCGGCAACATCATGCAGGGCGACGGCATCTACAAGTCGAGCGACGCCGGCAAGACCTGGACGAATGTCGGCTTCAAGACGCCCGGGCTTCACCATCTCGCGCATCCGCATCCATCCCACCAACCCCGACATCGTCTACGTGGCGGTGTTCGGCAATGTCGTGGCGCCGAGCCCGGAGCGCGGCGTGTATCGCACGCGTGACGGCGGCAAGACCTGGCAGCGCGTGCTGTTCCGCGACGACAAGTCGGCCGGCATCGAAGTGCAGATCGACATGAACAACCCGAACGTGCTGTACGCCTCGCTGTGGGAGGCGTATCGGCAGTCGTGGCAGATGTCGAGCGGCGGGCCTGGCACCGGGCTGTTCAAGTCCACCGACGGCGGCGACACCTGGACCGAGTTCACGCGCGCGCCCGGGCTGCCGGCGCAGGGCCCGATCGGCAAGATCGGCATCGCCGTGTCCCGCGTCGATTCCAACCGCCTGTGGGTGCTGCTGGAGCACGAGAACGGCGGGCTGTTCATGAGCGACGACGCCGGCGGCACGTGGAAGCTGGTGAACGACGACCGCAACATCCGCCAGCGCGCGTTCTACTACTCGCGCGTCTACGCCGATCCGAAGCAGAAGGACACGGTGTGGATGCTGAACGTGAACATGTATCGCTCCACCGACGCCGGCAAGACGCTGCAGAACGTGCGCGCGCCGCACGGCGACTACCACGATCTCTGGATCGATCCGGACGACTCCGCGCACCTCGTCAACGGCAACGACGGCGGCGGCACGGTGTCGTGGAACACCGGCGAGACCTGGACCGACCTCGAGTTCCCGACCGCGCAGATCTATCGGCTGAGCGTGACGAACACGTTCCCGTACTTCGCGTGCGGCGGACAGCAGGACAACTCCACGGTGTGCGCGCCGGTCAGCGCGCTGCCTGGCGACCTGGGCCCGGGCTACTTCTCGGCGGGCGGCGGCGAGAGCGGCTACGTCACGCCGCACCCCACCAACCACGAACCTCTTCTACTCGGGCAGCCAGGGCGCGCTCATCACGCGCTTCGACAAGGCCACGGGCCACGTTCGCGACATCCAGCCCTACCCGCGCTTCTTCTCGGGCGAGCCGGCGAGCGCATCTGCCGGAGCGCTGGCAGTGGACGTTCCCGATCGTCTTCGATCCGTTCGACGCCAACACGCTCTACATCTCGTCGCAGCACGTGTGGAAGACGACCAACGACGGCCAGAGCTGGACCAGGATCAGCCCGGACCTGACGCGGGCCGATCCGGCCACGCTGGGTGACTCGGGCGGTCCGATCACGCGCGACATGAACGGCCCCGAGGTGTTCGCCACGGTGTTCGCCATCGGCCCGTCGACGGTGGAGAAGGGCCTGATCTGGACCGGGTCCGATGACGGCCTGGTGCAGGTGACGCGCGATGGCGGCGGCAACTGGGCCAACGTGACGCCGCCGGGCATCGGCGACTACACGCGCGTCAGCACGGTCGAGCCGTCGCCGCACAAGCAGAAGGCGGGCACCGCATACGTGGCGGGCAAGCGCTACCTGGTGCCGCCGGGCGATCGCTCGCCTTATCTGTTCAAGACGGACGATTACGGCAAGACCTGGAAGAAGATCGTCACCGGCATCGCGCCGCATCACTACACGCACTCGATCCGCGAGGATCCCAGGCGCCCGGGCCTGCTGTTCGCGGGCACCGAGCACGGCGTCTACGTGTCGTTCAACGACGGCGACAGCTGGCAGTCGCTGCGTCTGAACATGCCGGACACGCAGATCTCGGATCTCGCCGTCAAGGGCGACGACCTGGTGATCGCGACGCACGGGCGGTCGTTCTGGGTGCTCGAGAACATCAGCACGCTGCGGCAGCTGACGCCGGACCTGACCAGCAGCGCGCTGAAGGTGTTCGAGCCGCGGCCCGCGATCCGGTCCTACAACCGCGCCGACGTGGACTACTACCTGGGCGCCGCCGTCGATCGGATCACGGTGGACATCCTCGATGCCCAGGGCCGCACGGTGCGTTCGTTCACGCAGACCGCCGAGGAGGAGAAGGCGCGCGAGAAGAAGCCGGCGCCGCCGGCGGCGGTGGCGGAGGGTTCGGCGGCCCGCCGCAGCTGCCGCCCTCGACGAAGGCGGGGATGAACCGCTTCTCGTGGAACCTGCGCCATGCCGGCTCGACGATGTTCGACGGGGCGATCTTCTGGGGCGGCAATCCGGCCAACGGGCCGCTCGCCGTGCCCGGCGGCTACCAGGTGCGCGTGACCGCCGGCAGCCCAGGCGCAGACGGTGCCGCTGCAGGTGCAGAAGCATCCGTTGTTCGAGAACGTCTCGGTGGCCGAGCTGCAGCAGCAGCTCGACTTCGCCATCGAGATCCGCGATCGCACCAGCGACGCGAACGAGGCCGTGGTCCAGATCCGCGACGTCAAGGCGCAGATCAAGGAGCGGGTGGAGCAGTCGAAGAACCCGCGCCTGAAGGAGATCGGCGACCTCGTGACGCAGAAGCTGACGCGCCATCGAGGAGGAGGTCTACCAGGTCCGCAACCGCAGCGGCCAGGACCCGCTGAACTTCCCGATCAAGGTGAACAACCGCCTGGCGGCGCTGCGCCGCAGCGTGGAGACTGGTGATGCGGCGCCGACCGACGCCTCGCGCGAGATCTTCAAGATGCTGAGCGCCGATCTGCAGAAGCAGCTCGACGCGCTGGCGGCGGTCACCAAGGGCGACCTCGCCAACTTCAACAAGGCGGCGGCGCAGCAGAAGCTGGCGCCGGTGGCGCCGAAGCCGGTGGAGAGAGCGAAGTAGGCCGACAGTGGCGCCGCTTCGCGGCGTAGGGAAGCGCGGCGGCGCTTCGCGCCGTGGGGCGCTGCTGCGCAGCGTAGGAGATCTGAGGATCGTTCCTACGGCGCGGTAGCGCCGCCTATCCGGTGCGCCTATGGTTCCTACGCGCGCCGTGAGGCGCGCGCCTGTCTCTCCCACGCGCCGACGCGTCCGCCGAAGCCTTTGGCGAAGGCGGAAGGCCGCGGCGCGCCCTCCTAGCCCCCCCGCGTGTGCATCTCCAGGTGCGGGTCGCGCTTGAGGGCGGTGACCGGAATCAGCGGCGAGCGCTCGCGCGTGGCCAGCCGATGCTCGGCGCCGCGGTCGGTCCGCGCGCGCCAGACGCCGGTGATGAGCTCCTTCAGCGACTCCGGCCCGGCACCGCCGCGCAGCGGGCCACGCAGGTCGATGCCGCGCGCGGCATACAGGCACAGGTACCACAGGCCGTCGGCGGTCAGCCGGCTGCGATCGCAGTCCTCGCAGAACGGCGCGGTGGTCGAGGCGATGATGCCGAAGGTGAGTCCGTCGGGCAGGCGGAAGCGATCGGCCGGCGCCGAGCTGGTCTCGACGATCGGCGTGATCGGGCCGTAGTGCGCGGCGAGCCGGTCCAGCATCTCGCTGCGGGGCACGACCTGCGTGCGGGTCCAGTGCGTCGCGCCGCCCACGTCCATGTACTCGATGAACCGCAGCTCGGCGCCGCGCGTCCGGGCGAACTCCAGCAGGTCCACCATCTCATCGTCGTTGACGCCGCGGATGACGACCGTGTCCATCTTGAAGCCGGGGAAGACCTCGGCCGCCATGTCGAGCCCCTCGCGCACGCGGTCCAGCTCGTCGTAGCGGGCCAGGGCCTTGAAGCGATCGGCCCGCAGCGTGTCGAGGCTGACCGTCACGCGGTGCAGCCCGGCGCGCTTCAGGTCGGCGGCGTTGGCGGCCAGCAGCACGCCGTTGGTGGTCATCGCCAGATCGCGGATACCGTCGCGGCGGGCGAGCCGCGCCACCAGGTCGGGCAGGTCGCGGCGGAGCAGCGGCTCGCCGCCCGTCAGCCGGACCTTGTCCACGCCCAGGGCGAGGAAGACGTCGACGAGCCGTTCGATCTCCTCGAACTGGAGGATGTCCTCGCGTGGCAGCCACACGTAGTTCTCCTCCGGCATGCAGTACTGGCAGCGCAGGTTGCAGCGGTCGGTGACCGAGAGGCGGAGGTTCCGGAGCGGCCGGCGGTGGACGTCGAGAACGGCCATCACGCTTCATCATAGCGGAGGGCCGGGGGGCGAGCCTTCGGCTCGTAGGGAGAGAGGCGGACTTGCGGTCCGTTAAGGCCTCGCCGCGTGCGCGGCTCGGTAGGGCCGGGGGGCGAGCCTTCGGCTCGTGGGGCGAGAGGCGGACTTGCGGTTCGTTAGGGCCTCGCCGCGTGCGCGGCTCGGTAGGGCCGGGGGGCGAGCCTTCGGCTCGTGGGGCGCGAAGCGCCGCCTACGGCTCCGAAGGAGCCGCCCATCCGTCCTACCCGCCGAAGGCGGGCCCCTACGGCGCGAAGCGCCGCCTACGAGGCCGCCAGGCCCCGCCCTCCTTGGCCTACCCGCCGAAGGCGGGCCCTTCTACGGCCTCATCCGCGCGAGGATCTCGCCCAGACGCTTGATCTCCTCGCCGTACTTCGCCCAGTCGCCGGCGCGCTGCGCCGCCAGCGCGCGCTCGTAGGTCTGGCGTGCCTCGTCCGAGAGCTGCGCCATCGACGGCGCCGACGCCGCGGCCCCCGCGGGCGCCGGTGCGCCGGTCTGCGGGCCGGCTGGCGACGCCGCCGCCGCCGCTCGCGCCGCGTCCCTGGCCTCGTCCGCGCCGAACAGCTGGGTGATGGCGGCGTCCAGCGTCCGGTCCATGACGATGCGGTTCTGATACGCGACGATGACGCGCGTCAGTTCCGGGATGCGTCCGGCCTGGGCGCGGAGATAGAGCGGCCGCACGTAGATCAGCGATTCCTCCATCGGAATCACCATCAGCGTCCCCTGGATGACCTCGGACCCCTGCTGGCTCCACAGCGTGATCTGCGGCGAGATCACCTGATCCTGGTTGATGCGCGCCACCACCTGCCGCGGCCCGAAGATCAGCTTCTGCTTCGGGAACTGGAACACCATGATCTCGCCGTAGTGTTCGCCGTCGCTGCGGGCCACCATCCACGACGCGAGGTTGTCGCGCCGCCGCGGGGTGAAGGGCAGCATCTGGATGAACTCGGCCTTCGACTCGCCCGGCAGCGTCATCAGCGTGTAGTACGGCTCCATGCGGATCGACTCGCCGCCGCGATCGATGGCCGGGACCTCCCACTGATCCTCCTTGTTGTAGAAGATCGCCGGGCTGGTCATGTGATACGTCGAGTAGACCGAGGCCTGCAGGTTGAAGATGCCTTCGGGGTAGCGCACGTGACGCCGCAGGCCGTCGGGCATCTCGGTGATCGGGCGGAACAGATTCGGGAACACGCCCTGCAGCGTCTGCACCATCGGGTCGTCGGGCTGTGACAGGTAGAACGTGGTCGTGCCGTTGTAGGCGTCCACCACCACCTTCACCGAGTTGCGGATGTAGTTCACGCCCTGCGTCACTTCGGTCGAGTAGGGATAGCGGTCGGTGGCGGTGTAGGCGTCCTGGATCCAGAACAGCCGCCCGTCGTGCACGACCAGGTACGGGTCCTGGTCGAACAGCAGGAACGGCGCGATCTTCGAGACCCGCCGCCTGATCTGGCGGTCGAACATCAGCCGGCTCTCGGGCGTGATGTCGTCGCTCAGCAGGATCTGGTAGGAGCGGAAATAGAGCGCGAAGAGCAGCTTCTTGGCGACCGAGTCGAGCGGCACGCCGCCGGCGCCGGCGTAGTCGATGAAGACGTTGTCGTCGCCCTTGGGATAGTGGAACTCACCGGCCCGGGTGCGGGCGATCACGTACTCGTTCGACAGCTCGCCGAAGTAGATGCTGGGCTCGGTGATGTTGATGTCGACCGTCGAGACCGGCGGCAGATCCTGGACGAACAGCACCGGCAGCCCCTCGCTCGTCACCTGGTTCACCGGACCGAGCGTGATGCCGTGGCCGTGCGTGAACACCAGCCGCTCGTTGATCCACGTCCGGTTGGGCAGCGCCGACGGATTCAGCTCGCGCGCCGACAGCATCACCTGCCGCGTCTGCCCGCCGATTTCGTAGCGGTCGTTGTCCACCGAGATGAAGTCGTAGTAGGTGCGGATCTCCTGGATCTGCCCGAACGTCTCGAGCAGCTGCTGGTGATCCCAGAGCCGGACGTTGTCGAGCGTCGGGCGGTTGCGGGCGATGTCCGCGCGCGTCAGCTCGGCGTCGCCGGAGAGCTCGCGCTCCTGCACCTGGTCGAGGCCGAAGGCACGGCGCGTGGCGGCGATGTTGTGCTCGATGTACGGCGCCTCGCGCGCCTGCTCGTTGGGCGAGACGACGAAGCGCTGGACGACGCCGGCGTAGCCCTGCGCCGCCGAGCAGCACCGCGGCGTAGAGCGCGGCGCCGCCGATCAGCAGCCCGGTGCGCCCGGTCAGCGCCGCGGTCGCGGCCAGCCCCGCGCCGGCGAGCGAGGCCACCGTCAGCAGCAGCGCCGCGGGCATGCGCGCCTGCACGTCGGCGTAGCTGGCGCCCTGGATGATGCCGGAGGTGAGCGTGAGGTACTGGATGCGCCCGAGCCACGCGCCGAGGGCGAGGACGAGGAACATCGCCGCGGCCAGCCACGACAGGTGCGGCCAGACACGCGACCCGAGCCGGGGGCCGAACGGCGTCATCGCGAGCTGTCCGGCCATCGCGTAGAGCGACGGCGCTGCCGAGCGCGGCCAGCACGATCAGGGCGAACCATGAGGTTGCGCACCAGCTCGAGCACGGGCACCGTGTAGATGTAGAACGCCGGGTCGAGGCCGAGGATCGGATCGGGCGTGCCGAACGGCACGTGCTTCCACCAGGTGAGGATCACCAGCCACTGATTCGACGCGTACGAGGCGATGAGGAACGCGCCGCCCAGCGCGCCGAGCAGCGGCGAGCGGCCGCAGCTGCGCGCGCGACGGCAGCGCGACGCGTGAATCCTTCCCGCGTCGTGAACGACAGCGGTTCTTCGGCCAGCGTCTGCCAGGCGCCGCGCAGGTTGAGCGTGAGCCAGCCCGCGGCCACCGCGAAGACGGCGGCGCCAATCAGCGAATGCGCGGTGATCGAGAGCTGGAGGATCGGCAGGTAGCCGACCTCGGAGAACCAGTGCCAGTCCGCGGCCAGCGACAGCAGCGCCGGCAGCAGGAAGAACAGCCCCGCGGCGACGGCGAACAGCATGAAACGAACGCGGGCGCCTGCGGCTGAGGAGGAAGACGGGGACGGCATGACAGCGATCATGCCTTGGAAAGCCAAAAGTATGGCATTCGAAGTCCGAAGCGCGTCTGCCGCCTGCCGGTGGCCGGCTCTAATCCTTCCCCGTCAGCTTCCGTCTGGCGCGGCGGTCGTCGCGGGTCGGGCGGCCGATGGTCTTGGTGGTGGCCCGGTAGAGGCGTTCGATCCGGCGCAGTTCCACCTCTTCAGCGGAGGGGGCGGGTGTGGTGTCCTCGTAGAGCTTGCGCGCCTCGGCCCTGGCGATGTGCGCATCCGCGAGGCCGAGCACGGTCAGCGTCTGCTTGCGGCCGAGCGGGCGGGAGATGACGAACTCGTCACCCACCTTCACGTCGCGGTGCGCCTTGGCGGGCGCACCGTTGACGCTGACCTTGCCCAGCCGGCAGGCCTTCTGCGCTTCGGAGCGCGTCTTGAAGAGGCAGGCGACGTCGAGCCAGATGTCGAGACGGGGGGACACAGGACGAGTATACGGAAGGCTCTAGGCTTCAGGCTCCACGCGGGTTGACCGAACTGAAGGCGAGAGCCTAGAGCCTAGGTGACGAACTCCCTCTCCGGCGCGCGCACCGTCAGCACAGGGCACGACGCCTTCCGCACGACCCGCTCGGCGACGCTGCCCATCACCACGTGACTGAGCGGCCCGCGACCGTGCGTGCCCATGACCACGAGGTCGATGGCGTTCTCCTTCGCGTAGCGGAGGATCTCCATCACCGGATGGCCGAGGACGGTCGTCGTCACTGCCTTCAGCTTGCCTCGCTCGTCATCGGTGAGGATCTTGCCCATGCGGGTTTCGGCTTCCTTCACCCACTCGTCCTGCAGCGCCGCCAGGGAGAAGCCATAGGCTTCGACCGCCCAGGGCTGACCGTAGGGCTCTTCGATGATGTGGACGACATGAAGCGTGGCGCCGAAGGCTTCGGCAAACGCTTTCCCGTAGCGCAGGGCCACGTCGGACGTCTCGCTGAAGTCGGTGGGAACAAGAACGTGCTTGAGGGCGATCATCGGAGGCCTCCAGTGCGTGGCAGTGCAAAGTCGGTGCCGGTTGAATTCGGCAGGAAAAAACGAGACTTGTGGCGGTTGTCGCCGGAACTCCGGCAGTCTAGCGCGAAGACGAAGGAAAACGGCACAAGGCAGACGGTAGAATCCCCACGTCCATGGCCAAACCTTCTCATCGTCCTCACTCCTCGCTCGTGCTCGACGGTCCCTCCCGCGCGCCGGGGCGCGCCATGCTCCATGCCGTCGGCTTCACGCGCGCCGATTTCAGCAAGCCGCAGATCGGCGTCTGTGCCGCCTGGAGCGAGGTCACGCCCTGCAACATGCACCTCGACGCGCTGTCGGCCCGCGCCTCGGCCGGCGTCAGCGGCGCCGGCGGCAAGCCCGTGGCGTTCGGCACCATCACCGTCTCCGACGGCATCTCGATGGGCACCGAGGGCATGAAGTACTCGCTGGTGTCGCGCGAGGTGATCGCCGATTCGATCGAGACCGTGACCGGCGCCGAGGGCTTCGATGGCCTGGTGGCGATCGGCGGCTGCGACAAGAACATGCCGGCGATGGTGATGGCGATGGCGCGCCTCAACCGGCCGGCCGTGTTCGTCTACGGCGGCACCATCATGCCGGGCATCTGGCACGGGCAGCCCGTCGACATCGTCTCGGTGTTCGAGGCGGTGGGACAGCACGCGGCGGGCCGCCTCTCCGACGCCGAGCTCGCCGACCTCGAGCAGCATGCCTGCCCCGGCGCGGGATCGTGCGGCGGCATGTACACCGCCAACACCATGGCCTCGGCGATCGAAGCGCTGGGCCTCAGCCTGCCGAACAGCTCCGCGCAGGCCGCCATCTCCGCGGACAAGCAGGCAGACGCCGAGCGCGCGGGGGCGGCGGTCGTCGCCCTGGTCGAGCGCAACCTGCGCCCGCGCGACATCCTGACGCGCAGGGCGTTCGAGAACGCCATCACCACCGTGATCGCGCTGGGCGGTTCGACCAACGCGGTGCTGCACCTGCTGGCGATGGCGCACTCAGCGCACGTGAAGCTGTCGCTCGACGACTTCACGCGCATCGGCCGACGGGTGCCGGTGCTGGCCGATCTGAAGCCGAGCGGTCGCTACGGCATGGCGGAGCTGGTCCGCATCGGCGGCCTCACGCCGCTGCTCAAGCGCCTGCTCGATCGCGGCCTGCTGCATGGCGACGCGATGACGGTGACCGGCCGCACCCTGGCCGAGAACCTGAAGGGCGTCGCCGACTATCGCGCCGGGACAGCAGGTGGTGGTGGACTTCGACGACGCCGATCAAGAAGGACAGCCACCTCGTGATCCTGCGCGGCAACCTCGCCCCCGACGGCGCGGTGGCCAAGATCAGCGGCAAGGAAGGCGAGCGCTTCGAAGGGCGCGCCCGCGTGTTCGATCGCGAAGAGCGCGCGCTCGAGGCGATTCTCGCCGGCCGCATCAAGCCGGGCGACGTGGTCGTCATCCGCTACGAAGGCCCGCGCGGCGGGCCGGGCATGCGCGAGATGCTGGCGCCGACGAGCGCGATCATGGGACGCGGCCTCGGCAATCGCGTGGCGCTCATCACCGATGGTCGATTCAGCGGTGGCACCCACGGCTTCGTCGTCGGGCACATCACGCCGGAGGCGGCGCTCGGCGGGCCGCTGGCGCTCGTGAAGAACGGCGATCGGATCGTCATCGACGCCGCCGAGCGGCGGGTGTCCCTCGATGTGCCGGCCCGTGCACTGGCGACGCGCCGACGGGCCTGGAAGGCGCCACGCGCGCGCTACACCCACGGCGTGCTGGCGAAGTACGCCCGGCTGGTGGGTTCGGCCAGCGGCGGCGCGGTCACCGATCCAAATCCTTGAATGACTAATTGGTGTGAAGCACTTGCAAACGAACTGTGCCACGCATAGACTCCCGGCCGGTACGTTGTTTTTGGAAGCGGCGTTTGCAGGCATTTCTTGCGGGTCGGCCCCGCATGGGAAGCGCGTCGTGTCGTCTGTGCCGGCCGTTGCCGGTTTCAGGCTCTGGTGGAGGGAACGAAGAATGAGAAGCCCCTTGAGATATCTGGTCGTTGTTCTTGCGGTGCTCGTCACCGTCAGCACCGCGACCGCGCAGACGTTCACAGGCGGTCTGCGTGGCTCGGTGAAGGACGCAAACGGGGTGATCCCAGGCGTCACGGTGCAGTTGGTCAATGAATCGACGAACGTCGCGCGTGAGGTGGTCTCGAACGACGAAGGCCTCTATAACTTCGCCGCGGTAGCCCCAGGCGTCTACACCATCAAGGCGTCGCTCACGGGCTTCAAGAGCTACGAGCAGAAGGGCGTGCGCGTCAGCGCGCAGCAGTTCGTGACGATCGACGTCGCGATGGAAGTCGGCGCCCTCCAGGAAACGATCACGGTCACAGGGGAAGCGCCCCTCATCGACACCTCCACGGCGTCGACGGGCGCGGTCATCAACACCGAGCAGCTGAACATCCTGCCGAGCGGCGGCCGTTCCGCGTTCCTGTTCGCCGTCACGGTGCCCACGGTCGTGGCGTCGGGCGACGCGCAGTTCAACCGCCAGCAGGACCAGACCAACGCCTCGCTGCTGTCACTGGGCGGCGGCGCCCGCCGCGGCAACAACTACCTGATTGACGGCGTGCCGGTCACCGACCTCCGCAACCGCGCCTCGGCCAACCCCTCGATCGAAGGCCTGGAAGACGTCAACGTGCAGGTCCACACCTACGACGCGGAAACGGGTCGTACCGGTGGCGGCATCTTCAACACCGCGACCAAGTCGGGCGGCAATCGCTTCTCGGGCAGCGGCTTCTACCAGGCGCGTCCCCGCTGGGGCACGGCCAACAACTTCTTCTCCGAGCTGGCGGGCGTGCCGCTGCCGGAGACCTACTTCCACCTCGGCGGCGGCGGCTTCGGCGGCCCGATCATCAAGAACCGCACGTTCTTCTGGTTCGCGACCGAGAGCTATGGCTCGAACACCACCCGTAACGGCGCGCTGCGCTTCCCGACCACCCGCGAGCGCAACGGCGACTTCTCGCAGACGCGCGACGCCGCCGGCAACCTCGTGGTCATCTACGACCCGCTGACCGGCAACGCCGACGGAACGGGCCGGACCGCCGTTCCCGGGCAACATCATCCCGGCCAACCGCATCAACACGGTGGGCCGCAACATCGCCAACACCTACCCGGTGCCGCTCCGCGACGTCAGCGACGGCAACAACAACTTCGAGAGCACCGCCGAGATCGAAGACCGCGCCTACATGTACACGGGCAAGGTGGACCACAAGTTCACCGACAAGGTCTCGCTGAACGGCTTCTATCTCTACAACAAGACCGACGAGCCCTGCGCCAACTACTGGGAGCCCGGCCTGAACGGCGCCACGCGCTATGCCGACCCGGGTGACTACCTGCTGTTGCGCCGCGTGCAACGTGCTGGCGCTCAACAACACCTGGCTGCCCTCGAACAACTCGGTGCTGACGCTCCGCTACGGTTCCACCAGGTTCATCGACGACGACACGCTGTCGATCGCCGTTCGATCCCGCGTACGCTGGGCTTCAGCAGCACCTTCCTCAACCAGATGCAGCCGGGGCCCAATGGCACGAAGTTCCCGATCATCAACGCGACTGACTATGGCTCGGCCGGCGCCATCGACGAGACGCCGCGCAACTGGTATTCGTGGAGCGCCAACGGCACCTACACGCGCCTGGCCGGCAAGCACACGCTGAAGTTCGGCGGCGACTACCGCCTGATCGGCATCGACACGCAGTCGTTCTCGGGCAGCTCGGGCGTGTTCAACTTCGACCGCCGCTACACGTCGGCCGTGCCCACGGCCAACGGCGTCAACGGCGCGAGCCCCTCGGGCAACGCGATGGCCTCGATGCTGCTCGGCCTGCCCTCGGGATCGCCCGACAACCAGAGCCGCCTCGGCGTCTCGAACCCCTTCAACGCCTACGTCCACTACTTCGGCGCCTACGCCCAGGACGACTGGCGCCTGCAGCCCGAAGACGACCCTCAACTTCGGCCTCCGCCTGGAACGCGAGTCGGGTCTGCAGGAAGAGAACGACTCGCTTCACGGTCGCCTTCGACCGCGGGCTGAACCCGGGCGGCGCGCTCGGCAACATCGTCAACCCGATCAACGGTCAGCCGATCCGCGGCGGTCTGGTGTACGCCGGCGTGAACGGCGCGAACACCTACCAGGGCAACCCGCCGGCGATGAAGTTCTCGCCGCGCCTCGGCTTCGTCCACTCCTTCAACCCGAAGACGGTGCTCCGCGCCGGCTACGGCGTCTACTGGGCACCCTGGAACTACCAGGGCGTCGGCTCGGCGAACTACGGCCAGATCGGCTATAGCCAGAACACGTTCATGGACCAGGGGCAGTTCCGTCCGACCAACTCGCTGACCAACCCCTTCCCGGGTGGCGTGCTGCAGCCGGTGGGCAACCAGCTGGGCGCCCTCGCCGGCGTCGGCGGCCAGATCGAGTTCATCGATCAGGACAAGCGCGCCCCCTACATCCAGCAGTACTCGGTTGACATCAACCGCGAGCTGCCGGGCAACCTGGCCGTCGGCTTCGAATACTCCGGCGCCACGGGCCGCGACCTCGGCCTTGGCGGTTCGAACGACGGCATCATCAACATCAACCAGGTGCCCTCTCAGTACCTGGCGCTCGGCTCGGCGCTGCTCGATCAGGTGCCGAACCCCTTCTTCGGCCTGCCCAACGTCAACATCGGCGGCGTCACCTTCCCGCAGGGGAAGAGCGTCAACAGCCCGACGATTCAGCGCCGCGAGCTGCTGCGTCCCTTCCCCCAGTTCAACAACATCCTGATGCGTCAGTCGACGCTCGGGGAGAGCCAGTACCACGCCGCAATCTTCAAGTTCGAGAAGCGGATGAGCAACGGCTGGGGCGGTCGCATCAACTACACCTACAGCCAGCTGAAGGACAACCAGTTCGGTGAGACGAACTTCTTCTCGACGACGCCCGCCGAGATGCAGAACGTCGTGGCGTCGGAAGACGACTACGGCGTCGACGCCGAGTACGGCTACGGCCTGCTCGACGTGCCCCACAAGATCGTCATGTCGCCGATCGTCGAACTGCCGTTCGGCGAGGGCAAGAAGTGGCTGAACAGCGGCGTCGGCAACGTGCTGCTGGGCGACTGGACGCTCTCCTCGATCATCTCGATCGAGAGCGGCTTCCCGACCGCCTACAACACCGCCACCGGCTCGCAGATCTTCACCCGCACCCGCTACCCGAATCTGGTTGGAGACAACCAGGAATCCGACGGCACCCGTTTCGAGCGCATCGCTCCCGCGGCGGGCAGCGGCTGCGTCACGGGCGACTGCGGCATTGGCGTGTGGCTGAATTCCGCTGGCTTCGCGCAGCCGGGCACCTACGAGCTGGGCACCGCGCCCCGCACGAACAGCGACATCCGCACCCCGCACCGCAACAACTGGGATTTCGTGGCTTCGAAGGCCGTCAAGTTCCCCGGCCGCGTCCAGGGCACGCTCCGCCTGGAAGTGCTGAACGTGACCAACACCGTGAAGACGCGTGGTCCGAACACGACCGTGGGCAACACCGCCTTCGGCCAGATCCGCACGCAGTCGGGCTTCATGCGCCTGACGCAGCTGCTGTTCCGCGTTTCGTTCTAACGCCGAGCACGACACCCGGGCGCCAGGGCCTTCGCTCTGGCGTCCGTTCTCTCGAAGGGCCGGGGCACACCACCCCGGCCCTTTCGTTGTACGATCCCGCCCATGCTCGTTGCCCGCGCCGCGGCGCTGGTCCTCACCGCGCTCGTTTCCATCCTCGGCCTTCGGCTCTCGGCACAGGCACCAGCTCCGTCACCCCGGAAGGCTGGCCCCCCTGCGCCCGCACGGACCAATCCGGAGTCCGCGCCGCGCGCGACCTCGCCCGCGCCGCAGCTGAGGGCGGTGCCGTCGCTCGGCGCGGTGTCGTTTCCGAACTCGGGCGCGCCGGGCGCGCAGTCTGCCTTTCTGCGGGGGCTGGCCTGGCTCCACAGCTTCGGTTATGAAGAGGCCATCGATGCCTTCCGCGAGGCGCAGAAGGCCGACCCGGGCTTCGCCATGGCTTACTGGGGCGAGGCGATGAGCTTCAATCAGCCGCTCTGGTTTCACGAGGAGCTGGAATCGGGGCGGGCCGCGCTGCGCAAGCTGGGAGCGACGCCGGCCGAGCGGCTGGCGAAGGCAAAGACGCCACGCGAGCAGGGCTACCTGGCCGCGGTCGAGGCGTTGTACGCCGCCGGCGACAAGCGCGCCCGTGATCTGAAGCACTCCGAGGCGCTGGCCGCGCTGGTCGCGAAGTTCCCGACCGACGACGAGGCGCAGTGCTTCCATGCGCTCAGCCTGCTGGCCATCCTGCCGCGCGGCGATCAGGCCCTGCCACTCCGGCAGAAGGCCGGCGCCATCGTCGAGGGCGTGTTCGCGAGAAATCCAAAGCATCCCGGCGCCGCCCACTACATCCTGCACGCCTACGACCACGGCGCACTCGCGGCGAAGGCGCTGCCGGCGGCGCGCGCCTACGCCGCCATCGCGCCGGCGGCGAGCCATGCGCTGCACATGCCGGCGCATGCGTTCGTGCAACTGGGGTATTGGGAGGAGGCCGCCGCCAGCG
Source organism: uncultured Acidobacteriota bacterium (assembly GCA_963721715.1). Taxonomy (GTDB): domain Bacteria; phylum Acidobacteriota; class Vicinamibacteria; order Vicinamibacterales; family UBA2999; genus VFZN01. The sequence goes on from CAVRKI010000003.1 coordinate 1,254,247, forward strand.
ACCGCGCGTCGTGGGACGCGTCGGTGCAGTGGGCAGCTCGGCGCGGCGTGTCGAACGCGATGCGCGATTTCCACAGCCTCACGTGGCTGCACTACGAGTGGACCCAGCTCGGACGCTTCAAGGAAGCGGCGGGGGCGCTGGCGCTGGTGGACGAGGCGCTGCGGACGGTGAAGCCGTCAGACGAAATCGGCGGGCATCATTTCGCCGACAGCGCGATCGGCCGCGGCATTGGCCCGGAGGCGTTGCGCAACGATCGCGGGTCGATGCGGGCGCGTTACGTCATCGAAGGCGCGCGCTGGTCCGAGATGAAGGGGCAGAGCACCTTCGACGGCATCGACGAGCTGTTCGCCCTCGGCATGAGCGCGGCCAAGCTCGGCGACCGCAACCGCGTCGAAGCCGCGATCGAGGAACTGAAGAAGGCCTCGTCACCAGGACAACCCGCGGAGCTTCGCGAGCAGGCCGAGATCATGTTGTGCGAGATGCAGGCGATTCACCTGTTCGCGCAGGGACGGCAGGCGGAGGGCCTGGCGCAGATGGATCGGGCGACGCTGCTGCAGGGCCGCATGCCGAAGCCGATCGGCCGTCCCTTTCCGGTGAAGGGCGCCGACGAACTCTACGGCGAGCTGCTGCTCGAGGCCGGCCGCCCACAGGCCGCGATCGAGTGGTTCAACAAGACCCTGACGCGCACCCCCAATCGCAGCCGCGCGGTCCTCGGCCTGGCGCGCGCGCGGGCGAAGGCAGGTGACGCCGCCGGCAGCCGCAAGGCCTACGAGCAGCTGCTGCAGAACTGGCGGAATGCGGATCCGAACCTGCCGGAGTTGAAAGAAGCGAGGACCGCGGTGGGGCGCTGAGCGCGGGCGGACGCTCGCAGTCCTGGGTCTTGGGTCTTGGGTCTTGGGTCTCTGAGTTCTGAGTTCTGAGTCGGACCCAAGACCCAAGACCCAAGACCCAAGACCAAACAAGCCCCAAGCCCTACCCCCCGTCCACGACCCTCACCCGGCGTGCATAGAAAAACATATCCAGGCGGCGCGTGCGGATCGAGGTGTCGGCGCTTCTGAGCGCGATGTTGTAGACACCCGGCTCGGTCGGCGTCCAGCGATAGCTCCACAGCGACCATGCCGTGTTGGAGGTCGGAGCAGGGCACAGCTCCAGCGGCTTCCACGCGTCGCGCGAGCCGAAACGAATCTGCAGCCTACGCGCGGGAGTCTGTCCACCCCAGACGATCCCGACGATGCGGTAATGGATGGCGTTGTTCAGGCGACGACGTTCGACGCGGATGGGCGTGGCGGCGAGATCGATGATCGGGGCTTGGTAGTCCCGGGCGAGCAGCGGGCGACCGTCCTGATGGGTGCGGCCCGCGAACTCCGCCATCTGCGACGTCACCGTCTCGTCGGGGCCGACCAGGCGGATCTCGCGCACCCACTTCATCCACGCGCAGCCATACCAACCCGGCACCACCAACCGCACCGGAGCGCCGTGCGCAAGCGAGAGCGGCGCACCGTTCATGGTGGTCGCGAGGAAGGCGCCAAGGCGGGGGAGATCGGTCAATGGGAGGATCCAGCTGGCGCCGATCACCGAGCTCCTCGCCATCTGGGCCTCGTCATCCAGGCCGGAGACGAGGACGCCGTAGTCCCTGGACGATGGCTGCAGCCGCTGCACGAGAGTGGCAAGCGGCACGCCGGACCAGTCCGCGACGCTCATCAGTCCGAAGTTGTCGGGATCGGTGTTGCCGGCGCACTCGATCAGGTGCGCGCCCATCGGCGTCGACTGCTGGCGCAAGTCGCCGGCGGTGATCGAGCGCGGCGCGCCAGTGCCCGTGAGCGCGATGGTCCAGCTGGCTTGCCGATCGGCGATGCCCGCCGGTGGCGCGGTGCGCACGAACACCCGGTCCGACGGGGTGATCAGGGCGTCCGGCGTCAGCGTGGACAGGTCGGTGAAGACGCGGGTGTCGAGGCCCGCCCCGCCGACGGCCTCGCCAAAGGGCGTCGGCCGCGGCCGGTCGCCGGTCAGGGGCAGCGTCCCGAGAAGTTCGCCTTCAGGCCCGCCGTCCGCGCAGGAGGCCTGGGCCAGCAGACGCGCCACCGAAGCCGCGTCGAACGAGCAGGCGCCGGCCGTGGCCAGCGCGGCGCCGAGGAACTGGCGGCGACCGAACATACGCCATTATGCCGGGTCCGCCTCGTATAATTCCTCCATGCGTGTGCCATTCGCGTTGGCGGCCCTGTTGATGGCCGGCGTCATGCTGTCGGCCCAGGCGCCCGCTCCGGCCGCACCAGCCGCTCCGCCCCCCCAGATTCCTGCCGAGCAGCCGACGTTCCGCGGCGGCGTCACCCTGGTGACGACCGACGTCATCCCGCGGGACCAGAGCGGCCGGTTCGTGTCCGACCTCACCAAGGACGACTTCACCATCACCGAGGATGGCCAGCCGCAGACGCTCGCGTCGTTCGTCCTGGTGAACGGCGGGCGGGTGTTCAACCTGCTCGAGCCCCCGCCGGTGACCGCCTCCTCGGCCGAGGGGATCGTGCTGCCGCCGCAGCGCCGCTCCGCCGACTTCGGGTCGGGCCGGGTACTGCTGGTCTTCGTGGACGATCTGCACTTCGAGGCGACCTACACGCCGCACGTGCGGCGCATCGTGCAGCAGCTTGCCGACACGCTGATGCACGACGGCGACCTGGTGGGGATGGTGTCGAGCGGCCCGTCGGCGCTCGAAATCAGTCCGACGCTCGACCGCAAGCTGATCGCCGCCTCGGTGACCAAGATTCGCGGGTCGGGAATGACGCCGGCCGAGATGTTCCAGATGCTCGAGACCTCGCAGGGGCCGGGCGACCTTCGCTACCGCGCGCAGGTCGCGTTCCAGACCATGTACAACATGGTGGACTCGCTCGATCAGGTGCAGAACCGCCGCAAGGCCATTGTCTTCATCAGCTCCGGCTACGATTTCGACCCTTACGCCGAAGCCCGGAACTCGCGCGACCACATCCAGGGCGGCCGCTTCGCGGACCCGACCCGGACGCTGATCGATCAGGAGAATCCCTACTTCCGCATGGGCTCGATCACGGCGGACGTCGATCTCTACGGCTACATGCGCGAGCTGACGCTGTCGGCGAACCGCACCAACACCAGCATCTTCACGGTGGATCCCCGTGGCCTGGCGGGCGTCACCGACGCGGGTCAGTACCTCGATCAGAGCGAGGTGCGGACCTTCCTGAACAAGACGATCAGCACCCTGCGCTACATCGCCGAGGAAACCGGCGGTTTCGCCGTGGTGAACGACAACGACTTCGAGACGGCGTTCAAGCGCATCGACGCCGAGACCAGCGACTACTACGTGCTGGGTTACTACTCGACCAACCCGGATCCCAGGCAGCGGGTGCGGGCGGTGGACATCAAGGTGACGCGTCCCGACGTGAACGTCGCCTCGCGCAAGGCCTACTCGTTGAAGCCGACGGCGCCACTGCCGCCGCAGCTGCCCCAGCCTAAGGCGCCGCCGAAGAAGAAGTAACGAAGGCGCGCCACTCCTCGGCGAGCGCGCGGTTCCTGCCGCCGCCGTCGATGTAGCGGGTGGCGAGTTCGAGCAGACGGGCGCGGCCTTCGCGGGTGGCGCCCGGTCCCTCCTGTTTCACCGCTCCCGCAAACAGCGCGTGCAGCATCAGCCACTGCGCCTCGCCCTCGTCCGGCGCGGCCGCGAGCACCGGTGTGAGCGTCTCGACGGCCCGCGCGAACTGGCCAGCGGCGATGTCCGCCGCCGCGGCAATGAACTGCAGGTCGAGATCGGCGCTGCCGGCGGCCATTGCCGCCCGGGCCGTGGCGCCGGCCTGTTCCCATTGGCCCAGTCGTACCTGTGCCTCGGCCAGCGGCAGGGCCAGCAATGTCGCCGGCCAGCCGGCCTTGCCCGCGGCCTGCCACGCCGCGACGGCGTCCTGATCGCGCCGGTCGATGGCCGAGCACGCACCCAGCCAGAACTGCGTGGCGCCCACAGGGGCGCCGTCATCGAGCGCACGACGAAGCTGCAGCGTCACCGCGGTGGCGTTGTCGCCGAGGGCGAAGTAGCCAATGGCCTGCAGCAGGGTCCCGGTGCCGCGCTCCGTCGGCGAGAGGTTGGCCTCCGCCAGCATGTCGGCGAAGCGGCGTTCGCGAGCCATCGTCAGCAGGCGGGTGAGGGCGGGTGTGGTGGCCGAAGGGGCGATGGCCTCGAGCGTCCGATCGAGCACCGCCGCCTCGACGAAATGCGCCCTTCGGAACGTGGCCACGTATGGCGGCGCGCTGGCCAGCAACGCCGCCGGCGTCGCGATCACGCGGAAGCGGGTTTCCGCCGTCGCCGAACTCCGCGCGATGCGGTCCGTTGCCGCAATCGCCAGCCGATACTCGCCGCGGGCGAGGGTCCGCAGCGGCGCCGCCATCGCCGCCAGAATCGGATGCCCGAGGTTCAGATCGAAGTCGGCGGGAACCGTCCCTTCGGTGTACTGCAGGGGAGAGAGCGAGCCGGCCGGTTCCTCGCCCTTCTCGGTCAGACGAAACAGGCGGAAGCCAATGCTGACATCGGGTTTGCCCGTGGGCGAGGGGGCGGCATTGATCACCTGGAACGCCACCGACAGCCTCTCGTCATTCGTGAACAGCGCATCGGCGGCGGGTTCGATCTCGGTGCTGCCGATGGCATAGGGATGCGCGGTCTGCTGATCCGCACGGTAGATGCTGGTGCGTGCCTGAATCTCGTCGGCAACGATGATGCTGCCGAGCGCCAGTCCCGTGGCCTGGGCGGGAGGCAGGGTGATGGCATGCTTGAGCACACCGGTCCTGATTGGCCGGTTCTTGCCATCGAGGACGGCCCAGCCGAGCGCCACCTCGTAGTCGCCGGGCCCGGAGGTGAGTGCCCGGCGGATGACCGGCGCCCGCCCCGGGTGGGCGATGGCCCGCGCCGCCATGTCGAAGTCCTCGAACGGCAGCAGGTTCTGCAGGTTCTTCGTGCGGCCCTCGAGCTCATCGCGTCGTTCCTGTTCGCGCGCGGCGGCCGCCGCCTTCTCGCGGGTTCGCTCGCGCTCGAGCAGCGCCAGCGCCGCCGACGACTGGCCGGAGGAGTCGCGGCCGGACATCGACAGCGGTCCGCCGACCGGCAGTTCACCTGACGGCACCTGGACGACGCGGCGGGCCTGCATCGGCAGCGGATCGTTGCGCTGTCCGAGCAGCCATTCTTCGACGGCGGAGCGTTGGGCAATCACGGCAGGGGGCTCGGTGGCGCGGGGCACCAGCCGCACGTACAGCGCCAGCGGGGTGTCGGCGGTGAACTCGGCGGGGGCCTCCACGGAAAAGGCCACATAGTGCGAACCGTCCGAGGCGCGAAGCAGGTGCACCTGCCAGCCGTCGTCGGTGGCCGGCTGCGCGGCCGAGGCCTTGACGGTGTTCACCAGCGTCAACAGGGTTTGCCGCTGGTCCTTGGACAGGGCCGGGGCGCCCTGCGCCAGGGCGGCGCCAGGCACGGCCGCGAGGGCGGCGATGAGCACGACACGGGCAAGGAGGTTGGCCATGACGTCTCCTGATCGGCTGACGATACCACGTTGCGCAACAGCCTCGCGCCTGGGCAGATCGGCATTGTGCCGACTATGGGCCTGACATAGACTGAGCCGTTCAGATTCCATTTCCACATGAGAAACGTCGTCACCGCTGATGGATATCGGTGGATGGCCTCAGCGGTGCTGAGCCTCTGCCTGACCTGCCCCGGACTGGTCTCCGCGCAAGGCACTCGCCACCCAGACCATCGTGACGCCGGGCAAGCTCGCGCCGGATGCCACCCCGCCCGTCATCGACGGCCGCGTGAACGATGCCGCGTGGGAAGGCGATCGCCCCGCACACCACCTTCACGCAGCAGGACCCGCGGCTCGGTGAGCCGGCGACGGAGCGCACCGAGGTCCGGCTCCTGTTCAGCAACACGCCACGTCTACGTCAGCTTCATCTGCTTCGACGCCGATCCGTCGAGCATCATCATGTCGCAGGCGCGGCGCGACGCGTCGCTGGCCGAGACCGATTCGGTGATCCTGGTGTTCGACACCTTCAACGACAACCAGAACGCGTTCGTGTTCGGCACCAACCCGCTTGGCATCGAGTACGACGGGCAGGTGGCGCGCGAAGGGCAGTCGGGCGGCGTCTCGTTCGGCGGCGGCGCCGCCGGCACGCAGCGCGGCGGCATCAGCGCGTTCAACCCCAATTGGGACGGCGACTGGACGGTGCGCGCGCAGGTCACCGAGCGCGGCTGGGAGGCCGAGATGGCGATCCCGCTCAAGACGCTGCGCTATCCGACCGGCGACAACATGACGTGGGGCTTCAACGTGCTCCGCAACATCCGCCACAAGAACGAGCAGATCTACCTCGCCGCCATCCCGCGCGGCTTCGACATCTATCGCATCTCGCTGGCCGCCAAGGTGCCGGGGCTGAGCCTGCCGTCGCGGCGCGACATCAAGATCATTCCGTACGTGCTGGGGTCGGCCAACAAGGACTTCACCCGGACGACCGACCAGGTGGATCGGCGACGGTGACGTCGGCGTCGACCTGAAGTGGGGCGTCACGCCCAGCCTGACGATGGACGTGACGGTGAACACCGACTTCGCCCAGGTGGAAGCCGACGAAGAGCAGGTGAACCTCACGCGCTTCGACCTGTTCTTCCCGGAAAAGCGCCCGTTCTTCCTCGAGAACGCCTCGACCTTCCAGTTCGGGCAGCCACAGGCAGTCGACCTGTTCTTCTCGCGCCGAATCGGCCTGTCGGGCGCGGCGGGCACGTCAACAGCCGATCGACATCCTGGGCGGCGGTCGCCTCAGCGGCAAGGTCGGCGGCAGCTGGAACGTCGGCTTGCTGAACATCCAGACCAACGACGCGGAGGATTTGCAACGGCCGCCAGATTGCGGCCGATACGAACTTCACCGTGCTGCGGACCCAGAAGGAAGTGGGCCGATCGAGCTACGGCGCCATCTTCGTCGGCAAGTACGTCACCGGCGACACGACCGGCACGCTGTTCACCGAGTGGAACCGCGCCTACGGCGTGGACGCCAACTGGCAGCTCTCGGCCGGGCAGCGCGTCTCCACCTACTTCGCGCGCACGGATTCCCCAGGCGCCATTGGCAGCGACTACTCGGGACGCGCGTTCTACGATTTCCGCAACCAGCTGTGGCAGGTGTCCGGCGGCTACACGCAGGTCGGCGAGCGCTTCAACCCCGAGGTCGGCTTCCTGCCGCGCCGCGGCTACCGCCGGCCGGAGTTTCGCGCGTTCTTCCAGCCGCAGCCGAAGAGCATCACCTGGATCCGGCGCTTCGCGCCCCATGTCTCGTACAACGGCTTCTGGGGATTCGACGGCGAGTTGCAGTCGTCGGCCGCGCACATCCATCCGATCGAGGTGCAGCCGATGCAGGGCGGGCGCTTCGGCTGGTTCGCCGACCAGAACAAGGACAACCCGCTGGTGCCATTCACGGTCTACAACCGGGATGGGAACCGGGTGGTGATTCCGCCGGGCCAGTACTCGTGGTGGCAGAACGCGTTCGAGTACTTCCACAATCCCAGCGCGCCGGTGACCTTCACCATCCGCTATCGTTTCGGCAACTACTACGACGGCGACTTCCAGGCCCTCGAGCTGACGAGCGACTACCGGTTCACCGCGCGCATGACGGCCAGCGTCGGCTGGACGCGGCAGGACATCGACCTGCCGGGCGGCTCGTTCGTCGCCAACCTGGTGCCGGTCAAGGCGTCCTACTCGTTCACGAACCTGGCGAGCATTTCGGCGCTGGTGCAGTACAACGGGCAAACCGGCCTCTACTCGTCGAACATCCGTCTCGCGTTGCTCAACCGCTCCGGCACCGGGCTGTTCGTCGTCTACAACGACCGCCGCGACGTGCTGAGCTCGACCTCCTACGACACCGTGGGACGGTCGTTCATCGTGAAGTACACCAGGCTGTTCGATTTCTAGGCGTCAGGCTTGAGCCTCTAGCCAGAGCCCAGAGCCTGACTAAGTCATCTCGTTGAAGAACGGAATCGCATTGATCGCCAGCGCCATGCCGATGAGCGCGACGGCCGCGAGCGCGAACCAGTGGTATACGGGATCGTTGGCGACGTGCGTCTGGTTCACCACCAGCGACTTCTCCAGCGTGTCGAGTTCGGAATAGGCCGTGCGCAGCTCGCGCATGGTGTCGGCCTCGTAGTAGCGCCCGCCGTAGCCGCGCACCGCGGAGATCAGCGCCTGCACCGTCGGCCGCTCCTTGATCTGCTCGTCGAGATCCACGCCCACCAGGTGCACGCGGATGTGTGACGCGTCGGCTTCCGCCAGCGACTCCATCGGATCGCGCCCGTAGTTCCGCTCGCCATCCGTGAACACGATGATCACCTTGCTGCGCCGCGAGTCGCTGGCCTGCTTGTTCAGCAGGAACGCGCCCATGTCGATGCCGTCGCCGATCGCGGTCATCGCCTCGTTGCGCAGGATCTGGTTGTCGACGATGTCGAGGTAGCGCAGCAGGTACTCGCGGTCCAGCGTCAGCGGGCTGACGACGTAGGCGTAGTTCGAGAAGACGACCATGCCGAGCCGATCGCCGTGGCGGCTGTTGATGAACGCCCGGAGTGCCGCCTTCGTGCGATCGAGCCGGGTCGGGCCCTTCGGGACCGTCAGGGGATGGCGAGCCGCCCATCTCGGTGTTCATGGACGAGGACAGATCCAGCACCAGCACGATGTCGATGCCGAGCGACTGCAGGTCGGCGGTCGAGTGCGGCACCACCGGTTCGGCCAGCGCCACCGCGGTGGCGGCGATGCCGGCCAGACCGAACACCAGCGGCAGGCGGCGGACGATGGACGGGCGATAGGCCTGCGCGGGCAGCAGGTGCGCGGTCGGCAGCGACACATAGCGCCGCCGGCGCCAGAGCGCGCGGACGACCAGCATCAGCAGGCTGGCGGGCACGATCGCCAGCGCCCATGGCTGAAGCAGGCTGAGCCCTGCGATCCCGGTGAGATCGGGCACAGCTACCTTCCCAGCGCCGAGCGCAGCCGCTCGATCGTGGCCGCCAGGGTGGATGCGTCGGGCAGGCGGTCCGCCGGCGCGTAGCGGGCCACTTCACACTCCGCCAGGATGTCGCACACCGCCGGGATGTCCACGCGCTTCGAACTGGCGAGGCGCGTCCGCAGTTCGTCGGGGGTGAGCGCGGTGGCCGGCAGCGCTTCGGCCTGGGTGACATAGGCGCGCACGTCGGCGTCGATGCGATCGTAGGCGCGGCGCCGTCCGTCGGCGGTGGAGGTGTCGGTAATCTGCAGTTCGTCGAACAGCGACTTCGACAGCGCGTGCAGCGACCGAGTCGACGGCCGCGGCTTCGACACCCGGGGCCGCCGGATGCGCGTGCCCACCCACAGGACCACGGGCGCAATGCCCAGCGCGATGAAGCCGAGGCCAATCGGGCGAATCCAGCCGAGCCACGCCGGCAGCGGCAGGGCCGCCCGTCGATCGCGGGCGCCGTCGGCGCTGCCGTCATCGGGCAGCGTGCTGCGCACCGCGAGCGTGGCGCCCGGGACCTTGACGTCGGCCGCCGGTGCGGTGCCATCGGCCGTGGCGGCCGTGACCGGTCGCCGGAACCGCACCGTGAGGTCGCCGATCTTCTTCGGCGGGGTCGTGTCCCACGCCACCACGCGATAGGTGTGCCGCACCGTTCGCCAGCCATCCGCGCGCGGAAGGGTGACCGCGGTGGCGGCGCCCAGTTCGAGACCTTCCACCACCAGCTTCTCCGGCATCAGATCCTCGGCGACGATCTCGACGCCGGGCGCGGTGTCGATCTCCACGATGAAGTCCAGCGGGTCGCCCACCCAGGCCGCGGACTGGCTCAGTTCCGAGCGCACGCGAATGTCCGGCGGCAGGGGGGCGGGCTTCGGCGCCGGCGGAGGCTCCGGCCGTTTCCGTTGCGCCGATGCGGGTGACGCAGCCAGGGCCAGGGCGGCCGCCAGCGCGAGCGGGCGAAGAAAGCGAATCATGAGGCGCGCCTCCGGGCGCTGAAGAGTTCCAACAAGGGCTCGAGGATGGCGCTGGTGCGGGCGGAGGTGTCCAGCCCGGTCCCCGCCGCGACGTCGGCCGCACGGTCCATCACGAAGGCGTGGTCCATGCCGGCGGCGTAGAAGGCGTCGGTCAGCGTCTGCCGGCGCTCGCTCATCAGCGCCGCGTACTTGCGGCGCGTGCGGCCGGTCAGCGCCAGCCGCCGGCGCAGCCCGGTTTCGGGGTCGCGCACGCGCAGTTCGCCGGCCGCGGCAAACAGCCCGGTCTCGGACGGATCCTGGACCACCACGCCGACCACGTCGTGCAGGGCGGTGAGCAGCCGCAGGTCCGGCGTATCGGGCAGCGATTCGTCGGTGAGGAAGTCGGAGACGAGGAAGATCACGCTGGCGTTGCGCAGGCGCTTCTGCAGGAAGCGCGCGACCGGCGCCACTGCCGTCGGCCCCGGATCCGGCGCCAGCCGCCACAGTTCATCCAGCGCCCGCCAGGCGCGGCCCTTCGAGCGCCGCGGCGGCCAGTAATGCATCACGTCGCGTCCGAACGCCAGCAGCCCGAGGTTGATTTGATCGGCGGCGGCCGAGAACGCGAAGCAGGCCGCGATGTAGAGCATCAGCTCCTTCTTGTCGAGGGAGGCGGTGCCGAAGCCCATGCTGGCCGAGAGGTCCAGCGCGACGATCACGTTCAGCTCGCGCTCGGCGTGGGTCACGCGCACGAACGGCTGCTGCATGCGGGCCGTCACGTTCCAGTCGATCCGCCGCACATCGTCACCGGGCCGATAGGGACGATGCTCGTCGAAGTCGAAGCCCGAGCCACGCGAGCGGCTGGTGTAGGTCCCTGCCCGCAGGTTCCGCATCTTCCGCGCGGTGTAGATCTCCAGGTAGCGCAACTCGCGGGTGATGTGCTCGGGCAGCATGGCTCAGGCAGCTCAGGACTCAGGACTCAAGACTCCTACGGCTGCGGCGTCGCCTCCAGCAACTCGGCGACGATGGTGTCGGTGCTGAGGTCCTCGACTTCGGCGCGCACGCTGCGGCCGATGCGGTGCCGCGCCGCGTCGGGGAACACGCTCTTCACGTCGGCCGGCAGCACGTAGTCGCGCCCGGCCAGGAACGCCGTCACCTGCGACAGCGCCAGGATGTGCTGGAACGCCCGCGGCGAGACGCCGAGCGCCACCATCTGCACCAGGTGCGGTCGTCCCACTTCGTTGGGATGGCGCGAGGCGCGTCCGAGCCGGACGATGTAGTCGCGGATCTTGTCGTCGATGCTCACGGAGTGGCGGATGAGATCGCGGATGCGGCCGACGTCCGCGGGCGCCAGCTTGGTGGCCGGCTTGGCCCGCTCGGCCCCCTGCCGCAGCATGTTCACTTCGTCGGCGTGACCCGGGTAGCCGACGCGGAGCAGCATGCTGAAGCGGTCGAGCTGCGCTTCGGGCAGCGGGATAGACGCCTTCCTGCTCGACCGGGTTCTGCGTCGCCAGCACCCAGAACGGATCGGGCAGCGGATAGGAGGTGTCGGCGATCGTCACCTGCCGTTCCTGCATCGCTTCGAGCAGCGCGCTCTGCGTCTTCGGCGTGGCGCGGTTGATTTCGTCGGCGAGCAGGATGTTGGTGAAGACCGGGCCCTGCTCGGTGCGGAAGTGGCCGGTGTCGGCGTCGTAGATCCGCGTGCCGATGATGTCGGCCGGCAGCAGGTCGGGCGTCAGCTGGATGCGCTTGAACTCCGCCGAGATGGCGCGCGAGATGGTGGTGGCGGTGAGCGTCTTCGCCACGCCCGGCACGCCTTCGAGCAGCACGTGACCGCAGCCGACCGCGTTGCCGGAGCCGGACGAGGTGAACGGGATGGCGGTGAAGAGCGCCGTGACCAGCCGGTGAATCAGGTGCGGCTGGCCGACGACCACCGAGGCGATGTCGGCTTCGAGCTGGGCGACCTTGTCGCGGGCCTCGGCGGGCGTGAGCGTGGGAAGGACAGCGGTTGTGCTCATAGCGTAATCAGCAGGGCGCAGGCGGCCAGCGCGGCCACGCCCAGCGCGTAAGGATGGAGATCTCGATACTCGGTCTGATCGACCCAGCCCAGCTGGCGGCGCTCGCGCGACGCCAGGTCGCGCATCGCCTCCAGCAGCTCGTGGCCGGTCTGCGAGCGATAGTAGCGGCCGTTGCCGGCCGCGGCGATCGTGCGCAAGGTGCTCTCGTTGAACGTGACGTCCAGCGTCCAGCCCGCATCGCCGTTCCCATCGTCGGCCGGCACCGCCACGTCCACGGGCCGCGAGCCGCCGACGCCGATGCTGTAGATGGTCACGCCGGCCGTGCGCAGTTCGTTGATGGCCGACTCCAGCACCTCGCCTTCGTCCTCGCCGTCCGAGATGAGGAGGACGACCTTGTTGGTCGGCAGGCCGTCGCGCTTGATCACGTCGCTGGCCGTGAGGAGGGCGGAGCCGATGTCGGTGCCGAAGTTCGGGCGCGTGTCCTCGGCCAGCCAGTCGAGATAGAAGAACAGGCTGTCGACGTTGCGCGTGAAATGCGAGATGGCGATCGCGGCGTTGGAGAAGCCGACCAGCGCCACACGGTCGATCTCGGGGGGCTTCTCTTCGAGGAACTGCTTGATCTCGGCGATGGCGCGGGCGAACCGCGTCGGCGCGACGTCGCGGGCCCGCATCGAGACGGAGCGGTCGAGGACCAGCAGCAGATCGCGGCGCTCGAACTCCGGCAGCCGCCATTCGTAGAGCAGCTGCGGGCGCATCGCGGCAAAGACCAGGGCGATGAAGGTGACGAGCGCGAGTGCCAGCGCCAGCAGATCGGTGCGGGTAGTGGAGAGGCGGGAGGCGGCGCGGGTGCGTTCCCCGAGGGCGGCATCGCGCACGAAGCTGACGCGCGCGTAGCGGCGAAACGTCCACCAGGCGATGGCGAGGGGCAGCGCCAGCAGCCAGGTGGCGAATTCCGGGTGGAGGAACCGCATGCTAACCGGTGCGACGAGGCGGCGCCGTCCCGCCCGAACGCGGCGACTGCGGACGCAGCAGCTCGAACAGCAGGCGGCGCGGCGTGTCGGGCTCCTCGCGCAGGCGGTTGAGCAGCGACCGGGTCAGCTCGTAGTTGTACTTGGTGTCCCAGTCGTCGGGTGAGGCCGACAGGGCAGTGCGGAACTCGCCTTCGGCGCGCTCGAACCACTCGAGCCGGGTCTCGCCGCGTTCCTCGGCGCTGGCGCGGGCGAACATCGCGCAGCCGGACCAGAAGTGGGTGCCGTGCACGCTGGTGGAGTTGCCGGCCTTCTCGATGGCTTCGTCGTAGCGCTGCATCTCGTACAGCAGCCGAACCTGGTTGGCCTGGACCGAACCGAGCAGGGCGGGCGCCACCTGTTGCAGCGCGGGCACCTGCGAGAGGCGCGCCTCGGCGGTCTTGAACTCGTTCAGGCCGTCGGTGAGCCGGCCCTCGCGCACCGCGGTGTCGGCGGCCACCAGCGGCGACATCCAGGTGGCCAGCCACAGTAGCGCACCGCCGACCAGCACCGCCAGCACCGCCACCGCAAACGTCCCGCCCGACACGCCACGCGTCATCACCATGGATCGTCGGTGCAAACGGCTCTGCCGTCAAGGCCTGACGCCGGAAATCTTCGGGCATAATTGAGCGCAGGAGACACCGACCTTTGAGAACCCAGCTGATTGTCGCTTCGTTCGCCGTGCTGACCTGCGCCTCGGGCGCCATCACCGTGTCGTCGGCTCAGGGGGTGGATCCCCGGCCGCCCAACGGGACGGGCCAGACGCCGGCGTTCCCCGGACAGACCGACGCCCCCGAGCGCAAGGCCAACGTGGCCTTCGACGCGGTCACGGTCGTCGAGGGGCTGCAGAACCCCTGGAGTGTGGCGTTCCTGCCGGGCGGCAAGATGCTGATCACCGAGCGGCCCGGCCGGCTGCGCGTGCTTGGCACGGACGGCAAGCTGTCCGAGCCGGTGACGGGACTGCCGGGCATGGATGCGCGCGGCCAGGGCGGCCTGCTGGACGTGACGCTCGACCCGAATTTCGCCAGCAACCGCACCATCTATTGGAGCTACTCCGAGCCGCGCGACGGCGGCGTCAACAACACCGCCGTGGCCAAGGGCACGTTCGTGGATGGCGCGGCGCCGAAGGTCGAGAACGTCCAGGTCATCTACCACCAGATGCCGTCGCTGAATTCGCCGCTGCACTTCGGCAGCCGCCTGGTGTTCGGCCGGGACGGCACGCTGTTCATCACGCAGGGCGATCGCTCGATTACCGAAGGCCGCATGCAGGCCCAGCGGATGGACGGCCTGCTCGGCAAGATCGTCCGCATCAATACCGACGGGTCGATTCCGAAGGACAACCCGTTCGTCGGCAAGGAGGGCGTCCGGCCCGAGATCTGGTCGCTGGGGCACCGCAACATCCAGTCCGCGACGCTCCATCCCACCACGGGTGAGCTCTGGGAAGTCGAGCACGGGACACGTGGTGGTGACGAGCTGAACATCGCGCGCAAGGGCAAGGACTACGGCTGGCCGACCATCGCCTATGGCATCGAGTACCGCGGCGGCCCCATCACCGGCGGCATCACGGCCAAGGACGGCATGGAGCAGCCGATGTACTACTGGGACCCCGTCATCGGGCCGAGCGGGATGGCGTTCTACACCGCCGACCTGTTCCCTGCCTGGAAGGGGAGCCTGTTCGTCGGCGGCCACGCCACCAACGACCTGGTGCGGCTGACGCTCGATGGCGAGAAGGTGGTGGGCGAGGAGCGCCTGCTGACCGACGCCAAGGAACGCATCCGCGACGTGCGGCAGGGCCCCGATGGCGCGCTCTATCTGCTGACCGACAGCGCCACGGCGCGGCTGTTCAAGCTGGTGCCGAAGAAGTAGCGGCGGTTCGGACCCGGCCCTGGTGTGCCGGGTCCGTCACCGCCCTCGTCCATGACCCATGAGCCGGAGCACGCCGCGGGTTTCGACCGCCCTGATGCTCGCGTTTGCGCTGGCCAGCGCGCTGCCGGCGTACCTCCTCAGCAACCCCTGGTTTCAACCCTTCGCCGCGCGCTTCCATCTGGAAGGCCGGTCTGCCACCGGCGCCTTCGACCTCTCCACCTCCGAGCCGCTCATCCTCGAGTACGAGATCGCCGTTCGCGCGCCCGATGGCGATCGGCCCACCGTCCACATCAGTCTGAACGGCGTGCCCGTCATCAGGGTCGGCAGCGAAGCCCTGTACCGGACCGCGTTCGACCGGCGGCCGCTGCCGCTCGAGGCCATCCACGCCGGACCTGGCGAGTTGACGGTCGAGATCGAGGGGCAGCCAGCGGCCACGTTCGACATCAATGCCCGGATCCACAACTACACCGGCATCGCCCCGGATTTCCCCCGCGCGGCGGTCGTACCCGACGAGGCGTTGACGCAGTTCCTCGCAAGGCAATCGGTCATCCAGCGCGGCGCGCGGTTCGCCGCCATCTACCTCGGGGCCCTGCTGCTGTGCGCCGGACTGGTCTGGTTCGGTGGTGCGCGCGCGAAGGCTGGCCGCTACGCGTTGCTGTGGTCGCCGGCCCTGATGCTCGCGTTGCCACTTGGGTACAGCCTGGCCACGCCGGTTCACCTGTGGCTGTCCGCGGGCGCCCTGGCCGTGCTGGTGCTTGGCGCCTGGCTCCTCGCCGCCGGCGTCATCTGGATTGGCGCCCATCGTCAGGTGGCGCTGCAGTTGGCCGTGGCCACGGCGCTGACCGTCGGTCTGCTGGAAGTGGCGCTGCGGGTGGTCAACGCCGTGAGTCCGATGTTCATCTTCTATTCGGACTCCTTCGGCCGCTATCGCGGTCGGCCGGGCGCGCCGCACTACGACAGGCGTCTGAACTCGCGGGGCTTCAACGACGACGAGCGGAGCGTCACGCGTCCGCCGGACGTGCAGCACCGGGTGGTGGCGATCGGTGATTCATTCGCATTCGGCATCGTGCCGTACGCGGACAACTACCTCAGGCTCTGCGAGCAGGCGCTGGCGCGGGACGCGAACGTGGAGGTGGTGAAGATGGGGGTCGCCGGCACGGAGCCCCGTGACTACCTCGCCATCCTGGTCGAGGAGGCGCTGGCCTACCGTCCGGACCTGGTGATGGTCGGCTTCTACACCGGCAACGACTTCGAGGCGCGCGAGCGGAGAGCTTACGAGCACTCGCATGTCGCGACTCTCGGCAACTTCCTGTGGCACCTGGGGCGCGCCGGCCGTACCGTCGTGGTGACCGACGGCGGCGATGGCGCTTCATCCTACGACGACGAGGCGCCGAGCCTGCCGGTGGATCGCTTCCTCCAGATCCAGGTGGAGCGCTCGCGGATCTACACGGGCACCGACGCGTGGCTGGGTGAGGCGACGGCGCGGGCGGTCAGCTACCTGAAGGAGATGCGGGACCTGACGCGCCGGGCTGGCGCCGCATTCGTCGTGGTGCTCATTCCGGACGAGATCCAGGTGGACAGCGCGCTGCAGGACCAACTGGCGGCGCTGCTGGACCGGAGCCGCGAGTCGATTGACTTCACGCGGCCGACGCGAGGGCTGGCGCAGGCGCTGGCGCAGCAGGACATCCGCACGCTGGACCTGCTGCCGCGGTTCGCCGAGGAGGGGCGCCACGCGCGACTCTACAAGCCGCTCGATACCCACTGGAACCGCGCGGGCAATCGCCTGGCGGCGGATGCCATCGCGCGTGAGCTGGGCGAGGTGCTGCAGGTCCGGCCGGCGGCCGGGGAAGAACAGCCGCGGCCGTGACGGATCGCGTCGAGGCCGCCTTGGAACGTCAGGCGAACGGCTTGTCGATCGAGGGGCTGGGTTGGCTGAACCACTTCGGCCCCTCGGCCGTCATGTAGATGCAGTCCTCGAGACGGATGCCGAACTCGCCGTAGATGGCGATCATCGGCTCGTCGCTGAAGCACATGCCCGGCGCCAGCGGCGTCTTGTTGCCGCGCACGATGTTGGTCCACTCGTGGCCGTCGAGGCCGATGCCGTGGCCGGTGCGGTGGGGCAGCCCCGGCACCTTGTAGTCGGGGCCGAAGCCGGCGTCGGTGATCACCTTGCGTGCGGCGGCGTCCACCGCTTCGCACGGCGCGCCGATCTTCGCCGCGGCAAAGCCCGCGGCCTGGGCCTGCTTCTCCAGGTTCCAGATCTCGATCTGGCGCGGGGTGGCCTTGCCGAACACCGTGGTGCGCGTGATGTCCGACTGGTAGCCGTCCACGGCGCAGCCGCCGTCCACCTGAATCACGTCGCCTTCCTTCAGCTTCTGCGGCTCGATGCTGCCGTGTGGGAAGGCGGTGAACGTGCCGAAGCTGACCCCGGCACTGCCGGCCGCTCCCAGGGCGCGGTGCGCGGCGGCGATGTGCCCGCGCAGCTCGTCCTGCGTCATGCCTTCGCGAAAGGTGTCGAAGGCGGCCCTGAAGGCGGCGATGGTGATGTCGCTGGCGCGCTGCATCAGCGCGATCTCCGCGGGCGACTTGTACATGCGGCAGCCGGCCGTGATCACCTCGGCGTCGACGAAGTCGATGCCCGGCGCCTCCTTCTTCACGCCGCTGAAGATGAAGAAGCGCAGCCGCTCCTCGACACCGACGCGGCCCGACGTCGACGCCGCGGTCCTTCAGGATGTTGGCGACCTGCCGGTAGGGGCTTTCGTCTTCTTCCCAGACGCGGACGTCCGCCTGGCCCTTCACCAGCTCGCGGGCCCGTTCCTCTTCGAACGCGGGGCAGACCCAGCCGAGCTCGCCTTTCGCCGGGATCACGCAGACGAACGGGCGCTCGCTGAGGCCCCAGCGCACGCCGGTGAAATAGAACATGCTCGAGCCGCCCTCGAGGTAGATGGCGTCGATCTTGTTGTCCACCATCAGCTTGCGCGCCTTCTCGACGCGCGCGGCGCGCTCGTCGGCGGTGATCGGCGCGATGCCCTCGGTCATGGGCTTCAGCGCCGCAATCGACGCGGGCGTGCCGCCGGTGGCCGCCGGCGCGGCAGCCGGCGTGGGCTGGGGCGCCGCTGGCGAGCAGGCGGAGACACCAACAGCGGCGGCAGCCGACGATCCGAGAAAGGCACGACGATCGATACGCATGAAGACTCCTTGGCAGCGATGATGACAGCGGGCGCAGCTGCCGGTAGGTTATCCTTTGACGACCACAACCATGAAACAATTTGCGCTCGGCCTCTGTGTCCTGCTGATGCCGGTGGTGGCCCGTGCGCAGGCGCTCACCGTCGAGCAGACCGCCCAGGAGATCGCGCGGCAGCACAACGCGAATGCCAAGGCCCTGATCGATGACACGACCGTCTCCACCTCGGCAGAGGCTGACGGTGTGAACGTCATCATCACCTACGTCATCCGCGTCCAGCAGCAGTTGCCGGAGCAGATGCGGGCTGAGTACAGGAAAGGGATCGAGACGGAGTTGCTGCGGGGGGCCTGCAAGGGCAACGCCGACAACGAGGCCTTCAAGCGGGGTCTCTACTACACGTTCGTCTACCGGAACACCGATGACCAGCTCGTCTCGAAGCTGGTGGTGTCGAAGAAGACGTGCAGCAAGCTCAAGTGACCGGCGGCGTTTCTACGCGCCAGGCCGCTTGCCCCACACTGGTGGCGCCGGCTCGCTGGTCATCCGCTCCACCGGCTTCTCCTTGAGCAGGCGCAGCGCCTCGTCGACCGCGCGTTCGAGCTGTGGGTCGCGTCCGGCGACCACGTCTTTCGGCCAGTTCTCGACGTCGATGTCAGGGGCGGTCCCCTCGTTCTCGACCGCCCACTTGCCCTCGCGCGTGAAGAAGCCGCCGCGCGGCGCGATCATCGATCCGCCGTCGATGAATTGCGGCGTGTCGGCGGTGTGCACGAGGCCGCCCCAGGTGCGCTTGCCCACCAGTGGCCCAATCTTCCGCCGCTTGAACATCCACGGCATGAGATCCCCGCCCGAGCCGGCCATCTCGTTGACGATCATGACCTTCGGCCCCCAGATGCCGGCCGACGGGCTGGTGAACGGCATGCGATCGCCGGCCACGTTGTTGAAGTAGCCGTCGAAGTCGCGGCCAAGCACGTCCACGATGTAGTCGGCCGCGGAGCCGCCGCCGTTGTAGCGCTCGTCGATCACCGCGCCCTTCTTGTCCTGCTGGGCAAAGTAGTAGCGATTGAAACTCTCGTAGCCGCCCTGGCCGGTGTTGGGGATGTAGACGTAGGCCAGCTGGCCGTTCGATCGCTGGTCCACCAGGCGGCGGTTGTCTTCGACCCAGGCGCGCGTCCGAAGTCCCTGCTCGTTGGCCACCGGCACCACGGTCACCTGGCGGGCGCCATCCGGTACGGGCCGCGTGTTCACCGTCAGCACCGTCTGGCGGTTCGCGGTGCCGTCGAGCAGCCGGTGGATGTTGTCCGGCGCCGCCAGGTTCACGCCGTCGATGGCGATGATGAACTCACCGGCCGAGACGTTGATGCCCGGCCCGGCCAGCGGCGCTCGGAGATCCGGATTCCAGCTCTCGCCGTCGTAGATGCGCGCGATCTTGTAGCGGCCGCCCTCGACGGTGAAGTCGGCGCCGAGCAGTCCGCCGGGTGAGGCGGGCACGTCGGGCATGGCCCCGCCGCGCACGTACGAATGGCCGATCGCGATCTCCGCGCCCATGGTGTCGAGCAGGTAATTGAGATCGGCACGGTGCATCACGAAGGGCAGCATGCTCGCCGTACATCTCCTTCATGCGCGACCAGTTGGTGCCGTGCATGTTGGGCACGTACAGGTAGTCGCGTTGCAGGCGCCAGCCCTCGTGGAAGATCTGCGCGAACTCCGCCTTTGGATCGAGGTGCATTCGTAGCGTGACGTCGAGACGGCCCTTGCCGGCTTCGGGCACCGTCTTGTCAGCGTCCACCAGGAACAGCGCTGGCCGCTGAGCGGGCTGCGCCGGCGGCGGCGGCGCGGCGGCACCGCCGGAGGGTGCGGGCGTGCGGTAGACCAGTTTCTTGCCGTCGGCGCTCACCGCGTACTCGGCCACGTTGGCCTGGAACACCGCCGGCTTCCGCTCGCTGACGCGATACCGATGCAGGGTGCTTCCGCCCTGGCCGGCCACCGCCGGCGCCTCGAGGAAGAACACCGTGCCGCTGGCGCCGGCCTTCAACTGGGCGTACTGACGTGACGGCACACCCGGGACTGGCAGAATCCGCTGCTGCAGACCGTCGAAGTCAATCTGCACGACCGGCGGGGGGGCCGGCGGCTTCTTCGCCCGCTCCTCATCCTCGTCGGCAGGCGCGCCCGTGCCGGGATCCTCGTCGCTCTCCGGCAGCAGCGGGCTCGGATCGGACTTCTTCAGCACCGCGACATACAGCGCGAAGGTTTCTTCGCGATCGTAGGACGTCATGTCGAGCCACTGCGATCGCAGGCCGAAGTCGGTCGAGGCCAGGAACCAGAGATGCTTGCCGTTGGCGTCCCACACCGGGAACATCGCGTCGGCCAGGCCATCGGTCACCTGATGCTTCTCGCCGGTCTCCACGTTGACGACGACGATGGCGCGATAGAGCGTGTTGAGGCGGGTGGCGAACGCCACCCACTTCGAGTCGGGGCTCCAGGTGGGGAACAGCGTGCGTTGCGGCACCATCCAGGGATCGTTGCCGACCGTCCTCGTCTGGCCGCTGGCGACGTCCATCACCCACACGTTGAGGTTGGTGTCGGTGTAGAGCAGCTTCCGCGAGTCGGGCGACCACGCCGGGGTGTAGTAGAACGACGCTTTCGGCAGCGGCAGCTCGCGCGGCGCGGCGATGCCGTCCTGCGATTCGATGACCAGCGTGTACTCACCCGAACGGTCGCTGAAGTAGGAGACCCACTTGCCATCCGGCGACCAGGCCGGCTGCCGCTCGGCTGACCCGCTGGAGTTGGTGATGTTGCGCACGTCGCCTTTCTCGGCGGGTACGGTGAAGATCTCGCCGCGCGCCTCGACCACGACGCGCTTGCCGGTGGCCGACAGGCCGAGACTGGCCATGCGGGTGGTGACGTCCTCGAAGCGCGGCATCATCCAGGGGAAGTCGCCGGCCGCCTTGATCCGCAGCATCTGGCGCTGTCCGGATTTCGGATCGAGCGAGTGGATCCAGCCGCCCTGTTCGAACACCACGAGGCCGCCGCCGGCGTCGAGCGCCTTGACGTCGAAGTCGGTGAACTTCGTCTGCTGAGCGAGCGCCTTGGTGGCGGCGTTGTAGGACCAGACGTTGCCGACGCCGTCGCGATCCGAGATGAAGTAGACGATGTCTCCCAGCCACACCGGGTCGACGTCCTTCGAGTCGGTCCACGGCGGCGTGACGACGTCGAACGTCTTGAGGTCCGCGATCCACACGGGGCGGTTCTGGCCGCCGCGATAGTTGCGCCGCTCCTCGTCCCACGAGGTGTTCATGCGATAGGCGATGCGGCGGCCGTCGGGCGAGATCTTGCCCTGGAACGCGCGCGGCAGCGGCCATGGCCTCCTCCGGGCCGCCAGCGGCGGGTACCGTCCAGAAGCGCGGGGTGGCGCTTGGCGCCGCGGTGGCGCGAGTCGAGGCGAAGAGGACGCTCTTGCCGTCCGGCGTCCAGCCCTGCACTTGATCGGGGACCGGATGCCAGGTGAGACGGGTCGGTTCGCCGCCTTCAGTGGGGACCACATAGACGTCGACGTTGCCGCCGTATTCGCCACTGAAGGCGATGCTGCGGCCGTCGGGCGAGAACTTCGGGTTGGTGGTCTGTCCCTGGAAGCTCGTCAGCCGGCGCGCGGTACCGCCCGTGCGTTCGACCACCCAGATGTTGTTGGCGTAGGCGAAGGCCACATGCGTGGCGCTGACGGTGGGCGAGCGCAGCATCCGCGTGGCGTCCGGCTGGGCGCTCAGCGTGCGCGAGCCGGTGAGCGGCGACAACGCAGCGATGGCCAGGCCGAGCAGCAGGCCGGTCGAGCGACGGGCGTTCGGCATCGTGAGTCCCTCTGGGGTGAATCCGCGGGCATGCTAGCACGCGCCCTCATCGTCTCGCGGTCCAGCAACCCATGAGCCGGAGTGGCGACAGCGCATTGACAGAGGCGAGCCATCGAGAACACGCGGCGATGCGTCGACCGGACACACCGATGGCCGGCGTGGTCGAACCGTGTGGAGTGTTCTTGCTGCTGGTGGCTCGGCTGGTGGCCAGGGAGGGAATCGAACCCCCGACACCGTGATTTTCAGTCACGTGCTCTACCAACTGAGCTACCTGGCCGCCGGTGGAGAAGCGGAAGTATAACACGCGGTCACGGGCGCTCGCCACAGGTCGAGGGCACTGTGGCGAAGGACTCGCTCCACCGCATCTCGGCCTCACGTGCGACGTGGCGATCCACGTAGGCAGGTTCCTGTCAGCGTCGCCGTGCCGAGGACGTGCCCCCGAAGGGCGGCATCGAGATCCTCGCGCGTGAAGCCGTCCTCGAGGCCCGCTGGCCGGCCAAGTGCGTGCAAGCGGAAGCGATAGTGATGCAGCCCATGCCCCTTCGGCGGACAGGGCCCGCCGTACCCGACGTTCCCGAAGTCGTTGATGCCGGCCGTGCCGACGCGAACAGCGCCGATCGTCGTCATCGCAGGTGAAGCCGACCGGGATGGAGTGTCCGTTGGCGAAGGCAGGACTGGTCAGGGTGAATACCATATGCCCTTCTTGGACATCGGTTGCACGAGCGGTGCCACTGTAATCTGCCGGGATACCGAAGGCGAGTCGACGCGCCCCACGGCAATTGCGCCAATCCGAGTTGTGCGGCCGAGGTACAGACCTTGCTGCTGGACTTGGTACCTGCCGGGTTCCCGGGCCGCAGGCGACCCTGTTCCCACGCGCTGGAGGCCAGTCATGGACGTCGCACCCACGATCACGTTTCGTCGCATCCGCTCGTCCGCGGTCCTCGAAGCCGATATCCGCAACCGACTTGCCAAGCTGGAGACGCTGATTCCGTCGATCATCGGCGCGCACGTGCTCGTCGATCTCGCCGATCGTCACCACCGGGACGGCCAGCGCTGGCGGGTGCGCATCGAGGTGTCGGTGCCCGGCGAGAGGATTGTGGTGACGCACGATGCCAGCGTGCGTCCAGACCTTCGCGCCAAGGGGGTCGAGAAGATCCAGAAGCAGGACGAGCCCGATGCGGGGTACGAGCACGCGAAGGTGGCGGTGCGCGAAGGGTTCGAGGTGGCGCGTCGCCAGCTGCAGGACTACGTGCGCCGACACCGCGACACAAAGTCGGAACGCACCCGACGGCGGCCAGCGCGATCCTCTAAGGCCCGACCGTAACGCCTGGGTCCGGGCCGGGGGCACCGGCCATGTCGGGTGGGCCATATCGGCGCGCAGATGGGAGTATTCGTCTGCCGCCCAGCACGAACCATCCCATGGCCAGGCCGATCAGCGCGCCGGCCATCACGTCGGACGGCCAGTGCGCGCCGACGTAGACACGCGACACCGCGATCGCCACGGCGAGCGGCCACCACACCACACGCGCGACGGGGAACAGGCGGCCGACCGACAATGCTCCGGCCGCGGCGGATGCCGCATGACCCGAAGGAAAGGATCCGGTGAGCGGCCGCGCATCGATCAGCCGCGCGTCCGCCAGCACCGCGAACGGGCGAGCGCGATAGACGATCGGCTTGATGACGCCGTCCACCAGCGCGAACGTGAGCAGCACCGACAGGATCACCCGCCACGCCGCCATTCGATATCGCGGGAACACCGCGGCGATGAGCGCAGTGGAGATCCACACGAACCCGCCACGGCCCAGCGCGCTGGCCAGCAGCATCAGCTCGTCGGCCAACGGCGTGTGGGTGCCGTTGATGAGGGAGAAGAGGGAGAGGTCCACGTATGGCTCTGGGCTCTAGACTCTAGTCACGGTGAACTCGAGTCTAAAGCCCTGAGTCTGAAATCGAAAGCCCTAGACGCCGACCGCTTCGACTTCGCGCGTCATGCCGAGCTCGCGGCGGACCTTCTCGTCGATCGCGTCCCGCATTTCGGGATGCTCCTTGAGGAAGGCCTTGACGTTCTCGCGGCCCTGGCCGAGGCGCTCGCCGCCGTAGGCGAACCAGGCGCCGCTCTTCTCGACGATCTTCTTCTCGACCGCCAGGTCGAGCAGGTCGCCTTCGCGCGACACGCCCTCGCCGTAGACGATGTCGAACTCGGCTTCGCGGAAGGGCGGCGCCATCTTGTTCTTGACGACCTTGACCCGCGTGCGCCCGCCGACGACCACGTCGCCGTCCTTGATGGCGCCGATGCGGCGGATGTCGATGCGGACCGAGGCGTAGAACTTCAGCGCGCGGCCGCCGGTGGTGGTTTCGGGGTTGCCGAACATGACGCCGATCTTCTCGCGCAGCTGGTTGATGAAGATGAGCACCGTCTTCGACTTGGAGATGGCGCCGGTGAGCTTGCGCAGCGCCTGCGACATCAGGCGGGCCTGCAGACCCATCTGCGCTTCGCCCATCTCGCCTTCGATTTCGGCCCGGGGCACGAGCGCGGCCACCGAGTCGACGACCACGACGTCGACGCTGCCGGAGCGGATGAGCAGTTCGACGATCTCGAGGGCCTGCTCGCCGTTGTCCGGCTGCGAGACCAGCAGGTCGTCGATCTGCACGCCGAGCTTGCGGGCGTATTCCGCGTCGAGCGCGTGTTCCGCGTCGACGAAGGCCGCCAGGCCGCCGGCTTTCTGCGCCTCGGCGATGACCTGCAGCGCCAGGGTGGTCTTGCCCGAGGATTCAGGCCCGAAGATTTCGGTGACGCGGCCGCGCGGAAGCCCGCCGATGCCGAGCGCGTAGTCGATGCTGATGGCGCCGGTCGAAATCGACTCCACGGGGGAGAGGGTGTTCCGCTGGCCCAGGCGCATGATGGCGCCCTTGCCGAACTGTTTTTCGATCTGGCCGACGGCTACGTCGAGGGCCTTGATGCGTTCCTGTTTTTCGTCGATTGCCATGTAAGTTGGTTTCCTCCGGCCGACTGTGATCCTAGAAACGGGCCAAGCGAAAGTCAAGCGAAAATACGTGTAGGCCGACAGGCCTAAGGGTTCGTTATCAATAAGTTGCAGGGAACCGGCACTTTCGCCCCTCCAGCACCACCGCGCAGCCGTTGCGCCCCGCCGGTTTGACCCGCCGGGCGGCTTCTGCGTACGGTGAAGAGATGCCAAGTCCCGTGGGACACGCGCTGGGGGGAATAATCGTCGGGCTGCTCGGCGGCCAGCGATCCTCGAGATCGAGGCCCGGCCCTTGGGGCCTGTTGTCGGATCGGACGCTGCTTCTGGCCTCAGCGGCGGCGGTCGCGCCGGACCTGGATTTTCTGTGGGGCCGGCACAACATGGAAACGCACAGCCTTGGCGCGGCCGTGCTGGCGGGTTGGCAGTGTTGCTGTGGACACGCGGTCTCGGGGTGCGGCTGGCGGTGATTGTCGCGCTTGCCTGGTCGTCTCACGTGCTGTTCGACTGGCTCGGCTCCGACACCACGCCCCCGCTTGGGGTCATGGCGCTGTGGCCGTTCTCGAACGCGTTCTACTTCGCAGATGCGTTCGTGTTCGACGCCATCTCGCGACGCACTCACTTGCCGGGGTTCTGGTCGCACAACCTGTGGGCGGTGGTGAAGGAGGCTGTTCTGCTGGCGCCGGGCGTGGCAGTCGCCGCATGGTGGGTACTGCGGCGGCGACTGTAGGGGGAGAGGCGGCGCCTTGGGCGCCGTAAGGGCCGCGCGAGGGGCCGTGCTGACGCACGGTAGGGAAGTCAGGCGCCGCCTTTGGCGGCGTAGGGGCCTCGCTTCGCTCGGTGGGAAAGAGGGGCGCCGTCCTTTCCCTACGGCGCCGAAGGCGCCGCCCCTACGCGCCGCAGGCGCGCCTATCCCTCCTACGGCGCCGAAGGCGCCGCCTTACACCATCTCGACGGCCAGCGCCACGCCGTTGCCTCCGCCAAGGCACAACGTCGCCACGCCGCGCTTGCCGCCCCGCGCCTTCAGCGCGTAGAGCAGCGTCGTCAGGATGCGCGCCCCGGAGGCGCCGATGGGGTGACCGAGCGCCACCGCGCCGCCGTTGACGTTGACCCGCGCGGGATCGACCCCGAGCTCCCGCATGACCGCCACGGCCTGTACCGCGAACGCTTCGTTCAGTTCGAGCAGGTCCACGTCGTTCATCGACCAGCCGGCCTTCTTCAGCACCTTGCGCGTGGCCTCGACCGGCGTCATCAGCAGCATCTTCGGCGCCAGTCCGCTGGTCGCCTGCGCGACGACGCGCGCCATCGGCGTCACGCCGAGAGCCTTCGCGCGATCGGCGCTCATCACCACCAGCGCCGCCGCGCCGTCGTTCACAGGCGGGGCGTTGCCGGCCGTCACCGAGCCGTCCTTCTTGAACGCCGGCTTCAGCGCGCGCAATGCTTCGGCCGTGGTGTCGGCACGGACCGACTCGTCCCGGTCGAACACCACCGGATCGCCCTTCTTCTGCGGGATCGACACCGGGAAGATCTCGGCCTTGAAGGCGCCGGCCGCCTGCGCCGCCGCGGCCTTCTGGTGGCTCTCGACGGAGTGCTGGTCCTGCTCCTCGCGCGTCACCTTGAACACATCGGCGACGGTCTCGCCGGCGTTGCCCATGTGCCAGTTCTCGAACGGGCACCACAGGCCGTCGTGGATCATCGAGTCGATCACCTGGCCGTGGCCCATCCGCAGCCCTTCGCGCACGCGGGGGAGAAGATAGGGGGCGCTGCTCATCGACTCCATGCCGCCGGCCACCGCGATCTCGATGTCGCCGGTGAGGATGCCCTGCTGGGCCAACATCACCGCCTTGAGGCCGGAGCCGCACACCTTGTTGATGGTGAGGGCGGCGACGTGTTCCGACAGACCGCCCTTGAGGGCCGCCTGCCGCGCCGGGGCCTGGCCCTCGCCGCCCGAGACGACGTTGCCCATGATGCACTCGTCCACGAGCGCCGGGTCGATGCCGGCGCGCTGCACGGCTTCACGAACCACCATCGCGCCCAGCTGGGGCGCGGTGAAGTCCTTGAGCGTGCCGAGGAACTTGCCGGTGGGCAGCCGCACCGCGCTGACGATTACTGCTTCAGCCATGAATGATCTCCACCTTGATGAACGCGTCAGGCCCGAGGAGCGCGTCGAGCCGCGAACGGATGAGTCCGAATGATCGCTCCACTTCCCGCTTCCACTGCGGGCTCTGCGCCGTGACGATGAGCGTGCCCTGATCGTCGATGCGGGCGCTGGTCACGCGGCCGAGGCCCGGCCCCACTGAGGTCCGCCAGGCGAACTCGACCTTCTCGGCGCACATCGGCGCCGGCCGGATGATCTGCACCAGGATGCTGGGGATGATGTTGTGCGCCGAGGTCACCTGTTGAGGATAACGGATACTCTGACTGGATGCTCATTCTCGGCTCGGCGTCTCCCCGACGCGCCCAATTGCTGACCGCCGCCGGGATCCGGTTCGAGGTCCAGGCCGCCGATGTCGACGAGACCCCCATCAAGGACGAGGCGCCAGCAGCCTACGTCCAGCGCCTGGCCGTGGCAAAGGCAAGAGCGGTGGCGGAGCGATACGGCGCACCCGCCCTCACGGAACCGCACCTGCCCGCACCCGTGCGCCCCCTTCCGCACCCGGCCGCACCCGTCCGCACTCATCCGCACCCGTCCGCACCCCATCCGCACCCGTCCGCACCCGTCCGCACTCATCCGCACCCGTCCGCACCCCATCCGCACCCGTCCGCACCCCATCCGCACTCATCCGCACCCCATCCGCACCCGTCCGCACCCCATCCACTGGTGCTGGGCGCCGACACCACCGTCGTGGTGGACGAACACATCCTGGCCAAGCCCGCTGACGCGGCGGAGGCTCGCCAGATGCTGGAGCGGCTCGCCGGCCGACGGCATGAGGTGCTGACCGGAGTGGCGCTGGCAGGGCCGGGGGATCCGGTTACCGCCGTCGCGTCGACCGCGGTCTGGTTCGTGCCGATGACATCCGAAGACATCGCGTGGTACATCGAGACCGGCGAATGGCAGGACAAGGCCGGCGCCTATGGCATTCAGGGCAGAATTTCTCGATTCGTGGCCCGGGTGGAGGGCTCGTACACGAACGTCGTCGGGCTCCCGGTCTCGCTGGTTTGTGGCTTGCTGATGCGCTATCCTGAAGGACGAGGAGCCTTCAGGTCCACACCATGAAGCACAAAGCCATCAAGGTCGGTCTCACGAGCCTCGTTCTCGCCCTGTCGTTCGGCGGGCTGCTGTACTCCACGATGGGTGAAGCCACCGAGTACTACAAGCACGTTGACGAAGTGATGACGCAGCCGAACGAGTGGTACGGGAAGAAGCTGCAGCTGCACGGCTACGTCGTTCCCGACTCGATCATGAAGCGCAAGAACAGCCTGGAGTACAAGTTCCAGGTGCAGAGCAACGGCCACGTGGTGCACGCCACCTACAACGGCGTGGTGCCCGACACCTTCAAGAGCGATGCCGAAGTGGTGCTCAAGGGCACGCTGGACGACGAGGGATTCCATGTCTCGCCGAACGGCGTGATGGCGAAGTGCCCGTCGAAGTACGAAGCGAAACCCGGCGGTCCGACGTCCTAAGTCGCATGAGAGGGCGGATGGCTTTCTGCCTTTCGCCGTCTGCCTTTCGCCGTCCGCCTTTCGCTTCTGCCTTCGTGGCTTCGGTTCTTTGAGGTAGCTCCCCTATGGCGTCCCTGGGCTCGTTCCTCCTGCTCCTCACCTTTGTCACCGCGGCCTATGCGGCGGCCGCCTCCGTGGCCGGCGCGCGGCGCCATCACAATCGGCTGATTGAAAGCGGCATCGGCGCGTTCTACACCGTCGCCGCGTTGATGACGGTGGCCACCGGCGTCATCGTCTATTCGTTCGTGGCGGGGGATTTCTCCATCCGCTACGTGCAACGCTACTCCGACAGCGTCCAGCCGATCTTCTACAAGATCACCTCCTACTGGGGCGGGCTCGACGGTTCGGTGATGTTCTGGGTGTTCCTGCTGTCGCTGTTCGGCTCGGTGGCGGTGAAGGTGAACCGGGAACGGCATCGCGAACTGATTCCTTACGTCGTGGCGCTCATCAGCGCGGTGGAGATGTTCTTCCTCTTCCTGATGATCATCCACAACAACCCGTTCGACACCTTCCTGACGCAGGCGCCGACCGATGGCCGCGGGCTCAATCCGCTGCTGCAGAACTTCTACATGGCGATCCACCCGCCGACCATGTACCTCGGCTTCGTCGGCCTCACCATTCCGTTCGCGTTCGGGATGGCCGCGCTGATCACCGGTCACCTGGACGACTCGTGGCTCCGCGCCGTGCGCCGCTGGACGATGTTCTCGTGGTTCTTCCTGTCGCTGGGCCTCACGCTCGGCATGATCTGGGCCTACGAGGAACTGGGCTGGGGCGGCTTCTGGGGCTGGGATCCGGTCGAGAACGCGGGTCTGCTGCCGTGGTTCACCGCCACCGCCTTCCTGCATTCCGTGATGGTCCAGGAACGTCGCGGCATGCTCCGCGTCTGGAACGTCACGCTCGTCATCGTCACGTTCCTGCTGACCATCTTCGGCACGTTCATGACGCGCTCGGGCGTCGTGCAGTCGGTGCACGCGTTTGGTGACGACCCGGCACTGGCACGGCTGTTCCTGTCGTTCATGGGCGATCGTGGCCACGTTCAGTTTCGGCTGGGTGATCTACCGGCTGCCGATGCTGCAGGCGCGCCACGAGCTGGACTCGTGGGTCTCGCGCGAGGCGGCGTTCCTGGCCAACAACTGGATCCTGCTGTTCTCCGCGTTCTTCGTCCTGTTCGCGACGATGTTCCCGACCATCACCGAGGCGATCAACGGCGAGCGCCTGACGGTGGGGCCGCCGTTCTTCAATCGCTGGATGACGCCGATCGGCCTGGCGCTGCTGCTGCTCACCGGCGTGGGGCCGCTGCTGGCCTGGCGCAAGTCGACGCTGATCAATCTGCGCGATCAGTTCCTCTTCCCCGTGGGGCTGGGGCTGGTCACGGCCGGCGTGCTGGTGGCGATGGGCGTCCGCGTGTGGAGCTCGGGCATCTGCTTCGCGCTCTCGGCCATGGTGCTCGGCACCATCGCGCAGGAGTTCTGGCGCGGCGCCAACGTGCGCCGCGGCATGACCGGCACCGACGCCTTCACCGCGATGGTGGGCCTGGTCGGGCGCAACAAGCGCCGCTACGGCGGCTACATCGTGCACCTCGGCATCGTGCTCATCTTCCTGGGCTTCGCGGGCGAGGGCTTCAGCCGTGACGAGCAGCTGCTGCTCAAGCCGGGTGAAGAGGCGACGGTGGGCGACTACGTCCTGCACCTCGACGCCATCCGCGTCACCGACGACGGCCAGAAGCAGATGGTGACGGCGCACGTGGCCGTGCGCGACACGGACGGCACGGATCTGGGCAAGATGTATCCGGCGAAGTGGTACTACCGCAAGCACGAAGAGGAGCCGACCACCGAGGTCGGCATCCGGCGGACGTTCGCGGAAGACCTCTACATCGTGATGCCGGCGTTCGAGCTGCAGGATCAGACGGCCAGCGTCGAAGTGCACATCAACCCGCTGGTGAACTGGATCTGGTTCGGCTTCGGCATCATGGCGATCGGCACCGGCATCGCGCTGCTGCCGGAGCGCGCCATCAGCTTTGCCACCGGCACGCTGCCCGCGGATGCGGCGACGGCCTCGCTGCTGGTGCTGGCGCTGCTGCTGGCGCCAGGGCTCGCCCACGCGCAGCACGTGGACAAGCCTCAGGACTCGCGGCTCCAGGTGTTCTCGAAGGACGTCAAGGACGTCACGACCAAGCTGGCGTGCTGGTGCGGCGGCTGTTCGAAGCTGCCGGTCGGCGAGTGTTCGTGCGGCCACTGCGCGCTGGTGAAGAGCGAAGTCTCGACCATGCTCGACGAGGGCAAGTCGTTCGACGCGGTCCTGGCCCACTACGTCGAGGAGCAGGGAGGCAACCACGTCCTCAGCGAGCCGCCGGACCAGGGCATGGGCCGCGTCGCGTGGCTGCTGCCGTATCTGCTCGGCCTGGCGGGCCTGCTGGGCGCCGGCGCCTTCGCGATGCGCTGGTCGCGCAGCCCGAAGATGGCGGGCCCCGCGTCGATGCTCGAGGAAGATTCCTCTCTGCGCTCGCGCCTGGACGACGAGCTCAGGGACCTCGACTAGCGCCGTCCTGCCCATGACACCAATCGTCCGGGACCGAAGATGAGCGAGCTGACCGACGTGCACGACGCGCAGGTGGACCATGGGCTGCCGCCGTGGCAGTTCTTCCTGCTGTGCGGCATGCTGGGCGCCACCGCCGTGGTGATCGTGGCCACCGGCCAGTCCATCGCCAACATCATCATCCTCAGCCTCACCATCGTCGCCACCAGCTTCGTCGGACTAGGCGTCTATCGCACGTTCGCGCCGCTCGTCTCGCAGGTGCTCGGCATGTCGGCGCGGGTCGCCGGCGGCAGGACGCGCGCCGCGCTCGAGCGCGAGAAGGCGCTGGTGCTGCGGTCGATCAAGGAGCTGGAGTTCGACTTCGCGATGGGCAAGGTGTCGCAGGCCGACTTCGACGAGATGGGCGGCCGTCTGCGGCGGCGGGCCATGGGGCTGATCGTGCAGCTGGACGCCTCGACCGGCTACCGCGAGCAGATCGAACGGGAGATTGCGGCGCAGGTGACCACGCCCGCCCCCGCCACCGAACACGCGGCCCGCACCGGGATTTGCCCGGGGTGCGGCACCCACAACGACCTCGACGCGCGCTTCTGCAAACAATGCGGCACATCGCTCAAGTCGTAATCCGTCGCGGCGCGCTGGTCGTCGTCATCGCCGCCTTGCTCGGCTCCGTCGCCGTGCGGACGCAGGTCGCCATGCCCGACGCCGGGCAGATGTCGGGGCTGCCGCTGCCGGCGCCCGAGCTGACGACCGGCAGTCTCTCGGTGCGCGTCGTCCGCGAGCGCATGGGCAACAACATCGCCGGACAGAGCGTGTCGGTCACCTCGAACGGCGAGACCAAGACCGCCACCACCGACGCGCAGGGCCGCGCGGAGTTCTCGGGCTTCACGCCGGGCTCGACGGTCGTCGCCACCACCGAAGTCGACGGGGAAGTGCTGGTCTCGCAGGAGATCCCGCTGCCGGCGCGCGGCGGGGTGCGCGTGGCGCTGGTGGCCGGAGCGAACGCGGCGGCCGCGAAGGAGCGCCAGGCGGCTGAAGCCGCGGCCCAGGAACCGGCCCGACAGGGCGTGGTGGTGATCGGCGGTGAATCGCGACTGGTGTTCGAGTTCCAGAGCGATGTCCTCACCGGCTTCTACATCCTCGAGATCCTGAACAACGCGCGGACGCCGATCGATCCGGGCGAGCCGCTCGACATCCCGCTGCCGGACGATGTGACCAGCCCGACGCTGATGGAAGGCTCGTCGCGGCAGGCGACGCTGCGCGGCAACACCGTTCGCATCACCGGACCATTCGCGCCGGGCAAGACCAGCGTGCAGGTGGGCTTCTCGATCGCCGATCACGGCACCACCTATACGCTCGCGCAGAAGTGGCCGGCGGCGTTCGAGCAGGTGTTCGTCGCGGCCGAGAAGATCGGCGAGATGTCGGTCGAGTCGGCGCAGCTGCCCAAGATCGAGACCATCAATGCCGAGGGCGGCAAGATGTTCGTGCTGGCCAGCGGCGGCCGCCTGGCGGCCGGCGACACGCTCACCCTCACGCTGCAGAACCTCCCGGCGCACAACCGGATTCCGCGCTACACCGCGGTCGGGCTCGCCGCCCTGATCCTGCTGGCCGGGCTGTTCTTCGCTGTCACGCCCGGCAAGACCGAGCGCGCCACGCTCGAGGAAGAGCGGGCCCGGCTGCTGCGCGAGCTGGTCGCCATCGAGGAACGTCGTCGCGCGGGCCGGCCGAAGGCCAAGGACGGCGAGCGCCGTCCGCTGCTGACCGCGGAGCTCGAGCGCGTGCTGGCGACCATGGACGAAGCGCCGGGGGGCGGCCAGGGGGCCGCCGCGTGATCGGCGACTTCGAGCGACTCTCGGTCACCAACCTGTCCCGTCACTACGGCCGCCGCAAGGCCCTGTCGCGGGTGTCGTTCACCTGCGATGCGGGCGATGTCGTCGGGCTGCTCGGCCCGAACGGCGCGGGGAAGTCCACGCTCCTCGCCATCCTGGGCACGTTGCTCGCGCCCTCCGAAGGCAAGGTTGAATACGGCAATCACACCGCCGATCAGGGCGGCGCGAGCCTGCGCGCGCGCATCGGCATGCTCGGGCACGACCTGTTCCTCTACCCCGAGTTGAGCGCGCACGAGAACCTGGTGTTCTTCGGCCGCATGTACGGCCTCGCCGACGCCCCCGCGCGGGCCATGCAGGCGCTGGAGCGCGCCGGGCTGGGCGAGCGCGCCCATGACGCCGTGTCGGGCTTCTCGCGCGGCATGCGCCAGCGGGTGGCCCTGGAGCGCGCCCTGCTGCACCAGCCGCGGCTGCTGCTGCTCGACGAGCCGTTCACCGGCCTCGATCAGGCGTCCACTGGCGCGCTGGTGGCGCGGCTGCGCGAAGAGCAGGCCCGCGGCGTGCTGATCGTCCTGGCGACGCACGATCTGGACGTCGTCGACGGCCTGCTGACGCGGGAGCTGTTCCTGCGCGGCGGCCGGCTGCTGGCGATTGGCGGGGGAGAGGGGCCGTTGCGCGATCGCTATCGGGCGGCGGTGGCCGCGTCGTGACGAACTTCTTCCGCGTCGCCTGGCTGGTGGTCCGCAAGGACATGATGGTCGAGGCCCGCAGCCTCGAGGTGCTGTCCACCACGCTGTTCTTCGCCCTCACCGTGGTGCTGGTGTTCGCGTTCGGGCTGGTCCGCGAGGGCCGGCCGGTGGACGACGTCGCGGCGGCGATCCTGTGGATTGCGACGGCCTTCTCGGGCACGCTGGCCCTGGGGCGCACCTTCGAGCGCGAACGGCAGGCCGACACCTTGCGGGCGCTGATGCTGGCGCCGGCCGACCGGCCGGCGATCTACGCCGGCAAGCTGGCCGGCATGCTGATGCTGATGGGCCTGGTGGAGCTGGTCCTCGTGCCGCTGGTCGGGCTGCTGTTCCAGGCGCCGGTCTTCAACTACCCATGGACGCTCATCGCGCTGCTCGCGACCGGCACCACCGGCTTCGCCGCGGTCGGCACGCTGTTCGCGGCGATGCTGGTCCGCGCCCGCAGCCGCGACGTGATGCTGCCGATCCTGTTGTATCCGATCACGGTTCCGGTCATGATCGCGGGTGTTCGCGGCACCGCCGCCATCTTCCAGTCGACGCCGGACGAACCGCTGGCGCGCTTCTGGGTCGCGCTCCTCGTCTTCTTCGACGTGGTGTTCGTGACGCTGGCGCTGTGGACGTTCGAGCCGGTGATGACGGAGTAGGAAGACCTGATGTCGAGACTGAACCAAATCGAACTGGCGCTCGCCGGGTTGATGCTCGCGGCGGCACCGTGGATCATCAATGCCGCGCCCTACGAGTCGACGATGGGGCTGGTGCAGAAGATCTTCTACTTCCACATGCCCTCGGCCTGGCTGTTCCTGATCGCGGCGATCGTGTCCGGGGTGGCGAGCGCGATCTTCCTGTTCGGCAAGCGCAAGAACGCCGACAGCTGGGCGCTGGCGGCGGCGGAACTGGCGGTGGTGTTCGGCATCATCACGCTGGTCACCGGGCCGTTGTGGGCGCGCAAGGCGTGGGGTATCTGGTGGGTGTGGGACGCGCGACTCACCTCGAGCCTCATCCTGTGGATGATCTTCGTCGCCTACCTGCTGCTGCGGCGCTACGGCGGCCCCGGATCCGACAAGCTCGGCGCCGGCATGGCGCTGTTCGGGCTGGCCAACGTGCCCTTCATCTTCGTCTCGGTGAACGTGTGGCGCACCCTTCATCCGCAGACCTCGGTCGTGCCGACCCTGCCGGTGCAGATGGGCGGCCCGCTCTGGTACTGCGTGTTTGCTTTCCTGCTGCTGTTCCTGGCCCTGCTCAGCATGCGGGCGCGGCTCGAGCGGCAGCGTGTGCGTATCGAAGATCTCTACCTCGCCGAGGACGAAGCGTGATGCGATTCTGCCGAGCGTTGTGTGTTGCCGCCCTGCTGCTGTCCGCGCCCGTGGCCTACGCGGCGCAGCCCCAGCCTTCCGCGGACGAGTTCGTGCCGATGGAGGAAGCCCCCGCCTCGGAACAGATCCCCGCGATCAACCTCGTCGCGGCGGCCTACGGCTTCGTGTGGGTGGTGGTGGTGGGCTACGTGTGGTCGCTGGGCCGCCGGCTGCAGCAGGCCGAATCGGAGATCGCCGACCTCGAACGGAGGGCGCGCTAGATGGATATCGGCATGCCGTCGGCGGCGCACTTCATCTACATTCCGTTCATGGTGCTGATCGGGGTGGTGATGGGGTGGGTGCTCGGCTCACGCGCGGCGAAGGACGCGTTCGCGTCGGAACTGAAGCGGCGCGAGCGGAAGAAAGCCGAGTAGGGCCGCGCTTCGCGCGGTGGGGAAGAACCTATCGTCCAACGGCCAATCGTTCGGCGAGAATCTCCGGCAGACCCTCCTCGAGAATCCGCGCCTGCGCCTTCGCCACCGGATACACGATCCGGTGAATCGTCACCCGCCGGGTCTCCGTGTCCACCAAAGCGAATCCCGCCCTCGGGTCGCCATCGCGTGGCTGGCCCACCGATCCCGGATTGATCAGATACCTGGCTTCGTCGGCGAGCACGATGTCGAAGGGACGCGCGTCGCTCGGTGTCTCCACCGCGAACTGGTTGCGCAGGATGCTGTAGCCGACCTGGACGTGGGTGTGGCCGAACAGGCACAGCGGCCGCCGCGCGGCGTGCAGGGCGCGCAGCGCGTCGAGGTCGTCGAAGACGTAGGCGTCTTCGTCGAACGGCGTGCCGTGGCAGATCTCGAACGCCTCGTCCACCAGCACCGGCCCGGTCGGCAGCGCCGCCAGCCAGGCGCGGTTGTCATCGGTGAGCGTGTCGTGAGTCCAGCGGATGGCGCTGCGGGCGACGGCGTTGAAGCCCTCGGCGGACTCGATGCCGGCGCCGACCTTGTCGTGGTTGCCGCGAATGAGGGCGTGGGGCTCCTGGGCGCGCACCCGATCGCAGATCGCGTTCGGGTCGGCGCCGTAGCCGACCAGGTCGCCGAGGATGACGATGCGTTCCCAGCCGAGCGAGGTGGCGGCCTCGAGCACCGCGTCGTAGGCCTCGAGATTGGCGTGAATGTCGCTGACTACGAGGTAACGCATCAGGTCTCCAACCCGTCCACGATTTGATCGACCAGCAGGTCGACAGGCCCGCGGCCCGCGTCGACCCGGACCGGGGCCAGACGATAGGCGGCGAGGCGCTGATTATAGAGGGCTTCGAGGGTGCCGCGGTCGGCGGCGAGCGGGCGGCGGCCGTCGAGGGGGACACGATCGAGGATGGTGGAGAACGGCACGTCGAGCCAGATCACCACGCCGTCGCGCAGCATCAGCTCGCGATTGCGCGGATCCTCGAAGGTGCCGCCGCCGGTGGCGACCACCGCGCCGCGCAGCGGCAGCAGTTCAATCAGGCTGGCGCGCTCGAGGGCCCGGAAGTAGGGTTCACCGTGTTGCCTGAAGATGCTCGGAATGTCACGGCGCTCGGCGCGCTCGATCCGCTCGTCGATGTCCTCGGCCCGCCAGTCGAGGCGCGCGGCCAGGGCGCGGGCGAGCGTCGACTTGCCGGCTCCCATGAAGCCGACCAGATAGATCTTGTCGGCCTTCACGCGCGCAGTCCGTCGAGATCGCTGAAGAAGCTGGGGTACGACACGGCCGCCACTTCGGCGCCGTGGATGACGGTGGGGCCGTTGGCGCCCAGGGCGGCGATGGCAAACGCCATGGCCAGCCGATGGTCGTGATGCGCGTCCACCACGCCGCCGGTGAGCTGGCGTGAGGGCCGGATGGTGAACCCATCGGGATGCTCGTCGGCGTCGGCGCCCATCGCCCGGAGGCCCCCGACCAGCGCCGAGATGCGATCGCTCTCCTTCACCCGGAGCTCGCCGGCGCCACTGACCGTGACCCCGCCACCGAAGGTCGCCAGCGCGGCGAGGACGGGCAACTCGTCGATGATCTCGGGCACTTCCTCGGGCAGGATCTCCACCGCCTGCAGCTCGCCGTGGCGGACCCGGATCGATCCCACCGGCTCGCCGTTGTCGCGGTGCTCCACCTGCGCGTCGACAAGGGCGCCGAAGCGGCGGAGCAGGTCGAGGATGGCGGCGCGGCTGGGATTGAGGCCGACGCCCTCGATGGTGACGTCCGACCCGTACAGCGCGGTGGCGGCGACGGCCGGGAAGGCCGCGGACGACAGGTCGCCCGGCACGCGCAGGTCGCGCGCCCGCAGCCGCTGGCCTCCGCGCACGGAGATGGTGCGGCCCTCGATCGTGGCCGGCACACCGAACGCCTCGAGCGCGCGCTCGGTGTGGTCGCGCGTGGCGGCCGGCTCGGTGACGCTGGTCGTGCCCTCGGTGTGGAGGCCGGCCAGCAGCACCGCGCTCTTCACCTGGGCGCTCGGCACCTCGGGCTGATACTGGATGGCATGCAGCGCCCCGCCGTGGACCACGATCGGGGGCCGGTCGCCCTCGGCCGCCTCGAAGCGGGCGCCCATCAGTGTCAACGGCGCCATCACGCGCCGCATCGGACGCCGCGTGAGCGAGGCGTCGCCGAACAGCGTGGTGGCGAAGGGGTGAGCCGCGAGGACGCCGGACATCAGCCGCATGGTCGTCCCTGAATTCCCACAATCGAGCCCTGCCGCCGCCGCGACGAGCCCGCCCAGGCCCCGGCCCTCGATCGTCACCCGGCCTTCGTCCGGGCCGCGGGTGATGGTCACGCCGAGGGCGGCCAGGCAGGCCAGCGTGGACTGACAATCGCCGCCGGGGGAGTAGTTGGTCAGCGTGGAGACGCCGTCGGCCAGGGCGGCCAGAATCGCGTAGCGATGCGAGATAGACTTGTCGCCAGGAACCTGGATTCGGCCGCGCATGGCGCGGGCTGGAGCAATCACGAGCGGCACGGGTTCACTATAGCAACTTGACCGGCTTTCCAGCGCTATGGTACTAAACGCGCACATGTTCCACGTCCGGTCCGCCGCCCCTTCCGGGATCCGATGACCCCACCCCCCACTGTCCGCCTCGAGTTCGGCAGCGCGTTCGACATGCTGGACTTCGTGCAGATCATCAGCGACTACGTCGGCCGCCTGACGGGGCTCGACGAAGACCAGCTTTTCGACGTCAGCGTCGCGGTCCGCGAGTCGGTGGTGAACGCCATCAAGCATGGCAACCAGAACGATCAGTCGAAGCGGGTGGTCGTGGAGTTCGCCACCATCCCGCGCGATTACATGGTGATCAGGGTGCGAGGACCAGGGCGAGGGCTTCGACCCCGAGGACGTGCCGGATCCGCTGTCGCCGGAGAACCTGATGAAGGGCAGCGGCCGAGGCATCCTCTTCATGCGCAACTACATGGATGACGTCACGCTCCGGCGCGTGGAAGACGGCGGGATGGAAGTGCGGATGGTGAAGAAGGCGCCCCAGCCCAAGTCGTGACGCCCGATCCTGCATTCCTCGCCACGGCCGTCGAAGCCGTCGTGCGCGCCGGCGAGATCCACCTCTCCAAGTTCCGATCCGGCGTCCGCATCGAGAAGAAGGGCGCCATCGACCTCGTCACCGAGGTCGACCTCGAAGTCGAGCGGATGTTCCGCGCCATGGTCGCCGAGCGTTTCCCCGATCACGACGTGCTGGCCGAGGAGATGGGCGGCGTCTCCACCGGCGCCCGCTGCCGGTGGGTGTTCGATCCGCTGGACGGGACCACCAATTACGCGCACGGCCTGCCGATCTTCTGCGCCTCGCTGGCGCTCGAGATCGACGGCCAGCCAGCGGTCGCCGCCATCTACGACGCCAACCGCAAGGAGCTGTTCACGGCGGAGCGCGGCGTCGGCGCCTGGCTGAACGGCGAGCCGATGAAGGTCTCGGCGACGGAGACGATCCTCGAATCGCTCCTGGTCACGGGCTTCCCCTACACCGTGCACCAGACGCCGGACAGATACCTCAAGGTGTTCGGTGCCTTCATCGCGCGGGCCCGCGCGGTCCGCCGGCTCGGTTCGGCGGCGCTGGATCTCTGCTACGTGGCGTCGGGCCGCATGGATGGGTTCTGGGAGGAAAGCCTGCAGCCCTGGGACACCATGGCGGGCGGGCTGATCGTGCAGGAAGCCGGCGGACGGGTGACCGCGCTCGACGGCCGGCCGTGGCTGGCGGCTGATGGCCACATCCTGGCCTCGAATGGGCTGCTGCACGAGCAGATGATCCAGATACTCAAAGAGGCGGCGCCTTCGGCGCCGTAGGGACGCGGGGCGACGCTTCGCGCCGTAGGGACTGAGGGCCGAGCCGTCGGCGCCTTCGCGCCTCGGGCTCGGTGGGATCAGACGGGCCGAGCCTTCGGCGCGTTGCGCCTCCGGCTCGGTAAAGGCGGCGCCTCTCGGCGCCGTAGGGCAAGACAGGGCGGCGCTTCGCGCCGTGGGAACGCCGGGGGCCAGCCGCTGGCGGTATCGCGCCCGCCCGCACGGCGCTTCACCTGACGAGCTGAATGGTCCCTCGCTTGCGATAACTGGCCAGCAGTCCCCGCAACGGGCTCGAGACCATCCGCACTCGCTCTTCGAAGGCCGATCCCTGGTCAAGCGTCAGGTAGCCCAGTCGAGTCGCGGCGTGGATGCCGTATCCCACCTCGCTCAGTGAGGAAGACGCCACGTCGAGAAACCTGCACACCTCGCGATTGGAGGTGCGCGCAATTCCTTCAACCAGGTTTGCGGGTACGGAGTAGGCCGCTCGCCGAATCTGGCTGCCGAGTTCGTATTGTTCGAATCGTGGAAAGCGTTGGCGCGTCAGGAGATGCAGATCGATGAAGAGATCATCGGCGCGTTGCCAGGCGACGAGATTGTGGTGCGGCAGCGTCATGGGAGCCTCCTGATAGAAGCAACCCGCGTGCTGCGCGCCCGCCCGTGTGCGACGCGTAGTCTCTGACGCGCGAAGCGCGGCCCGTGCCCGTCCTACGGCGCGAAGCGCCGCCTCTGTCCGTCCCTACCGCGCGCAGCGCGGCCCCTACGGCGCCGCAGGCGCCGCCTCTGTTCGTTCCTACCGCGCCAAAGGCGCGGCCCTTACGGCGCGAAGCGCCGCCCTGTTCGGCCCCTACGGCGCCGTGAGGCGCCGCCTCCTGTAAAGCGCGACATTCCCTCCCTCGCATACCCGCTCGTATCCATCCGTAAACGCCGGGTTGTCGCGGATCTGCTGCGCCAGCACGTCGCCGCCCTCCGCCACCTCCTCGACCAGCATCCACCCCGCGAACGGGGCGCCGCCCACGACCACCGCGTCGTCCCACATCGGGTGATTGCCTTCGTGCAGGAAGTCCGAGATCCCGAGGCCGATCTGCGACAGCTCCTGCATGTAGTGCGCGAGCGACCCCATGCTCGCGAAGATCGTCTCGCCGCGATAGTCGCGCGCCAGGCACGCGGTCACCGCCTGGCGGCCGAGGCCGTTCGCGCGATCGAGCTGCGCTTCGCGGATCATCGGGGCATCCGCGTCGAAGGGACGGGCATCGCGGCCGACCAGCACCAGGATGATGATGGCCGCCAGCGGCGCGGCCTTGCGCAGCAGCCCCGTCGCCAGGCCGATCGGACAGCGCCGACGCGACGACGATGGGGATTTCGTAGCGGATGCGGAACGGGTGCCCGGAGAAGAACGCCGAGAAGGGGAGCGCGACGGCGGCGAACATCCCCAGCGGCACCAGCAGCGCCGCACCCTGCCGCCAGACGATCGCCGTGAGCCCGAGTACGCCGATCGAGATCAGGGCCAGCCTCACCAGCCACACGCCACTCAGTTCGCGCGTGCCTTCGAGAATCTTCTCCCACACCACGCCGGGTTGCCCCTGCAGGGTGGCGTCCGGCACATAGAACCCGCCGCTGACGAACCACTCACCAACGGTGGCGCGGCTGAGGAACAGGAAGAAGATCGCGGCGCCGATCGGGTAGCGCGCCATCTGCCACGCGACGGGGACGAGATCCCGGAGCGGGGTGCCGCGCCGCCATCGCGCAATGAGCGCCAGCGGGACCAGCGCGCCCACCACCGGCCACGCCTCGTAGCGCGTGAGGCACGCCGCGACCATCCACCATCCAAGGTGCCGGGGCACGGCGAGGCTGGTGCCCGTGGCCCAGTCCGTCAGCAGCCACGCGCAGACCAGCGTGGTGCCGAAGAGCAGCGGCTCGGTCATCGGCGTGGCGTGCAGGTAGAGGATGTTCGGGTTGGTCGCGAACAGCACCGCGCCCAGGATGGCCCCGGCGCGCGAGCCGGTCAGGCGCATCACCATCGCGGCAATCGCCGCCGAGCCGACGCCGAGGGCGAGCACCGAGACGAGGATGGCGAACGCGCCGGTGCGATAGGCCGCGTCCATCTGCACCGGCACCATGTTCAGGACGTGAGGCAGCGGCAGCCACACCGCGCCAATCTGCTCCCAGCCGGGCGTGATGCTGTCGAGGATGCGCCGTGACACCACGAGGTGCGCCTTGGCGTCGTAGTGGCTCAAGCGACAGGCCCGAGCGGGCGTACACGGCCGCAGCGGTCAGGCCCAGCAGGCAGGCGATGCGGCCTGCCCAACGCGAAAGGACGTCGAATCGGGGCACGGGGAGGATATATAATGACCCGATTGTCTCGCTCGATGACTCCCGAGCTTTCGATCGTCATCCCGGTCTACAACGAGTCGCCCAATATCGCGCGTCTGTATGAAGAGCTCACAGCCGTGCTTGGAGAATATGGGCGCAGCTACGAACTCCTCATCGTAGACGACGGGAGCAAGGACGACACCTTCGCGCAGCTCGCGGCCTTCCAGGCCCGCGATCCACGGCTGCGCGTCATCCGCTTTCGTCGCAACTTCGGTCAGACCGCGGCGTTTTCCGCCGGCATCGCCTATGCGCGCGGCCGGCTCGTGGTGCTCTCCGACGGCGACCTCCAGAACGACCCCCGCGACATACCGCAGATGGTCGCCCGCATCGAGCAGGGCCACGACATCGTCTGCGGCTGGCGCAAGGACCGGAAGGACAAGTTCGTCACCCGGCGCGTGCCGTCGATCCTGGCCAACAAGCTCATTTCGTGGGCCACGGGCGTCGAGCTGCACGACTACGGCTGCTCGCTGAAGGTGTTTCGCGCCGAGGTGATCAAGCCGCTGCGTCTCTACGGCGAGATGCACCGCTTCCTGCCCGCCATCGCCAGCCAGTATGGCGTGTCGATCGACGAGGTGGTGGTGAACCATCGCGCGCGGGAAGCGGGCACATCGAAGTACGGCCTCTCGCGCACCGTGCGCGTGGTGCTCGACCTCGCGACGGTCAAGTTCCTGCTGAACTACTCCACGAAGCCGCTGCAGATTTTCGGTCTGCTTGGCCTCGGCGCCTTCGCGGTGGGCGCCCTCATCACTGGCTGGCTTGGCTACGTCCGGCTGTTCGAACGCCAGGCGATCGGCGATCGTCCGCTGCTGCTGCTCGGGATGATGATGCTCTTCATCGGCGTGCAGCTCGTCACCTTCGGCCTGCTGGCCGAACTGCTGACGCGCACCTACTACGAGTCGCAGAACAAGGCCACCTACGTCATCCGCGAGGTCCGCCAGACGGCGGAACTGGCGACGGTCGACGGCTGATGCCACCGGGCGCGCCTCGGGAGCACGATCCGCGGATCACGGTCATCCAGCAGGAGCTGTTCAACGAGAAGCGCTCCAAGGTGGACAAGTACCGCGAGCTGGTCGTCGGCCAGCCCGGGCTGTGGCCGCTGATCAAGTACGAGCTGGTGGTGCTGGTCGCCAGCTGGGTGCCGGGCGCCCTCGGCCTGTTCCTCCGCTCCAAGCTGTTTCCGCTGGTGCTCGGGAAGGTGGGCCGCAACGTCGTCTTTGGCGTGAACGTCACGCTGCGCCACCCCCACAAGATTCACATCGGCGACAACGTGGTGGTGGACGACCAGTGCTGCCTGGATGCGAAGGGCACCGACAACCGCGGCCTGTTCATCGGCAACGGCGTGTTCATCGGGCGCAACACGATCCTCAGCTGCAAGAACGGCGACATCATCATCGAGGATCACGCCAACCTCGGGTTCAACTGCGAGATCTTCTCGGCCTCGCGGGTGCGGGTGGGGAAGAGCATCCTGATGGCGGCGTACACCTATCTCGTCGGCGGCGATCATCTCTACGACCGCGTGGACATCCCGGTGCTCGAGCAGGGCCGCACCGCACGGGGGATCGACGTCGGCGACGGCGTGTGGCTCGGCACGCACGTGGTCGTCACCGACGGATCGACCATCGGCCGCGACGCGATCATCGGCGCCGGCGCGGTCGTGGTGGGAGAGATCCCGGAGTTCGCGATCGCGATAGGGATCCCGGCGAAGGTTCAGCGCGACCGCAGGGATCCGGGCGCCGGGTCGGCAGCTGGCAACCGGCAGCCGGCAGACGGGAACCACGAAACGGCAGCTGGCGACCGGCGGCCGGCAGACGGGCAGCGTACGTGAGACCGCTTGCGGTGCCTTGTGGCCCGAGTAACCTACGGCGCGAGAGCGCCGCCCACGCCGCGAAGCGGCGCCATGTAGTCCTACGCGCCGAAGGCGCGCCTTCTTGAACTCCCATGTGCGGCATCGTCGGTATCGTTGAATCGGACCTGAATCGCCCCGTCCTCGACGCGGACCTGCAGCGCATGGTGCGGACGCTGGTCCATCGCGGCCCGGACGAGGAAGGCAGCATCGCGCTGAACGGCGTCGGGCTGGCGATGCGGCGTCTGGCCATCGTCGATCTTGCGGGCGGGCAACAGCCCGTGACCAACGAGACCGGCTCCATCCAGGTCGTCGCCAACGGGGAGATCTACAACTTCCTCGACGTCCGTCGCGAGCTCGAAGGCCTCGGCCACGTCTTCAAGTCGAACGTGGACGTCGAGGTCATCGTCCACGGCTACGAGCAGTGGGGCACGGACATCTTCGCGCGGCTGCGCGGCATGTTCGCCACCGCCATCTGGGACGGCCGCAGCCGGACGCTGGTCGCCGCGCGTGACCGGGCGGGCGAGAAGCCGCTCTACTGGACCAACACGCCGCGGGGACTGCGGCTGGCCTCGGAAGTGAAGGCGCTGCTCGTGGGTCCGGACGTCCCGCGCGAACTGGATCCCGAGGCGCTCGATCAGTTCCTCACCTACGAGTACATCCTCGCGCCGAGGACGATCCTGAAGGGCGTGCACAAGCTGCCACCCGGCAGCTTCATGACCTATCGAGATGGACGCGTGGACGTCACGCGCTACTGGGACGCTTCGTCGGTGGCGCTCCGGTCGTGGACCGATGCCGACGCCATCGAGGCGCTGCGCGATCGGCTGCGCCATGCCGTGGTCAGCCAGATGATGGGCGACGTGCCGATCGGCGCGTTCCTGTCCGGCGGCATCGACTCGAGCACGCTGGTCGCGTTCATGAGCGAAGCGTCGCGGGTGCCGATCAACACCTTCAGCATGGGCTTCGACGACGGCAGCTACAACGAGCTGGCGTTCGCGCGCGAGGTGG
The DNA here is from genome assembly GCA_963721715.1 of uncultured Acidobacteriota bacterium. Classification (GTDB taxonomy): domain Bacteria; phylum Acidobacteriota; class Vicinamibacteria; order Vicinamibacterales; family UBA2999; genus VFZN01. Next base: position 1,298,681 of record CAVRKI010000003.1, read on the forward strand.
CGACGGCGTTCGGCACCAATCACCGCGAGCGCACGGTGACGCCGGATCTCATCCCGCTGTTCGAGAAGCTGGTCGTGCACCTGGACGAGCCGTTCGCCGACGTCTCGATGTTCCCGACCTACATGGTGTCGTCGCTCGCGCGCGAGCACGTCACCGTGGCGCTATCGGGCGATGGCGGCGACGAACTGTTCGGCGGCTACGATGCGTATGAGGCGCAGGCGCTGGCGGCCAGGCTGGGCGGGCTGGGGCAGGCGGTGATGCCGGCGCTGGCGGCGGTGGCGGCCACGCTGCCGCCCAGCGAGAAGAAGAAGGGCCTCGTCAACAAGGTGAAGCGCTTCACCGCCGGTGCGGCCGGCGCCCCGCACGACCTCGGCCACTATCGCTGGATGGTGTTCCTGAACGCCGATGCCAAGGCGCGGCTCTATGCCGGCGGCTTGCGCGACCGTCTGCGCGCCCACGACGTCTACGCGCCGGTGCGCGACGCCCTGGGCCGCTTCTCGCAGGACGATCTGCTGAACCGCCAGCTGTATGCGGACCTCAGCATCTACCTCGCGGACGATATTCTCGTGAAGGTGGATCGCATGGCGATGGCCACCTCGCTCGAGACCCGCGCGCCGTTTCTCGACGTCGATGTCATGGAGCTGGCGTTCTCGATGCCGGCGCACCTGAAGATCCGCGACGGTGAGCGCAAGTGGGTGCTGAAGCAGGCGATGCGCGGCATCCTGCCGGATCAGATCCTGGGCCGCCGCAAGGAAGGCTTCAGCATTCCGATCAAGAACTGGCTGCGCCGCGAGTTGCAGCCGCTGATGCGGACGCTGCTGGCGCCCGAGCGCATCCGCGCGCGCGGGCTCTTCGATCCGGCCGAGGTGGCGCGGCTGATGGACGCGCACGTCGCCGGGCGGGAGAACCACGCCCACACGCTGTTCCCGCTGATGGTGCTGGAGCGGTGGGCGGAAGAACATTTAAAGGACGGATAGGCCGGGCTCCGCCCGGTAGGACGGGAAGGCGGCGCTTCGCGCCGTAGGACCGATAAGGCATCGCTTGCTCCTTGGGCCGCGCGCTTGCGCGGTGGTGTGGGCACCGACGTGCGAGCCGCCGCCCGACCATAACCGTTGAGGTCGGCCGTCCATGTTCTGACAAACCCATCGTCGGGCTCCACTTGGCACTGTTTGAGCGCGTCGAAGGTTTGGCGAGTTTGCCCAAGCGCTTGTGATGCCGACGATGGGTTTGACCGGCCGACCGAGCGGTTTGGGCGGGTGGTGGTTCGCACGTCGTGGCTTTCCAACGTGCAAGCGCGTCTATTCCGTCAGCCTGTAGAAGTTGTCCACTGCGGCGATCTCGGCGAGTCGACGCTCGTCGGCCCAACCGTGCTCGGCCGCCATCAGCGTGGCTGCCACCTCCACCGCATCGGCGCCGGGATGGCCGGCGGAGCCGGCCTCGGTGCGGCGAATCAGCGCATCCGCCAGCGTCAGGGCCATCTCGTGCCGGGTAGCGTAGACGATTTCCGCCGCGGTGATCGCGCAGGCCCGACCGAGCGGCGTGCCCAGCGCCGGCGTCTCACGGGCCAGGTGCAGCACCCGGGCGTACTCGGTGCCATACGTGGAGACCAGACGCGCCAGCGTGGCGGGCAGCACGTCCGTGTGACGGTGCGCGTTGATGTCCTTCAGCAGTCCGGCCACGCTCTGCATGCCGCCGCCGAAGAGCGGCGTCTGTTCGGTCCGGCATCGGGGAGGCGTCGCCTGTCCCATCGACCGGAACGCGGTGTCCACGGCTTCCTGCGCGGTGTGCCGGGCGGTGGTGTAGCGGACCCCGTGCACGGAGACCAGCCCGGGCGCGCCGTGCGCCGCGTGATCGACGACCGCGCTCTCACGCAGCAGCTTCACGTGCGAGCCGTGCCCGGACACCATCGGCAGCAGGCCCCGATGCACCAGCCGCACATCCGACCGCGCGAGGGACGCGCGGGGAAAGGCCGCGCGCCCCTCCTGAAGAAAGCGATCGAGGTCGCTGGGCGAACAGCCGAGGGCATCGGCCGGGCCGTCGTGCACGTCGTGGCTGGTGCCCAGCATCGTGACTCCGCGCCACGGCACCAGGAAGAGAAAGCGTCCGTCCACCACGCCGCCGCACGCGTGCGAGGGGGCGGGCGTCTGTAGCACGACGTTCATCGCCCGCGAGAGGCGTGGGGCCGGCACCGACTTCGCTCCGCCTGGCAGCGTGTTCGCCAGCTCCGGCGCCCACGCGCCGGCGGCGTTCACCACTACGCCCGCGCGCACGTCGAACGAGCTGCCACCGCGCCTGTCGGCTACTCGAGCGCCGATCACGCGTCCGTTCTCGACCAGGAACGACTCCGCCGCGACGTAGTTGGCCACCGTGGCGCCGGCCTCGGCCGCCGACAGCGCGAACGAGAACGTCACCCGATCGGCGTTCGACATCTGGTAGTCGTGCCACACCGCACCGCCAGTGACGCCGTCCGGCGCGATGAACGGGTTGAGCCGCAGCGCCTCGTCCCTGGACACGATGTGTCCAGCCGGCAGGTGCAGCGCGGGATCCAGGAGCCCCTCGTTGCGATCGCGCGCGACGGTGTCGTTGATGGCGAGCGCGATGCGCATGATCGTCCTGCTGCGCTTCGGGCTTCGCGTCGTGGGGATGAGGAACGGCAGCGGCCGAACGAGGTGGGGGACGATGCGCGCGAGAGCGCGGCGCTCGCGGATGAACCGCCGCATCTGCTCGAGGTTGAGCGCCTGCAGCGACCGCAGGCCCCCGTGCAGGGTCTTCAGGCTGTTGAACGAGGTGCCGCCGCCGAAGTCGCCGCGATCGATGAGGGCCACGGAGAGCCCGCGGTCGACCGCGTCCCAGGCGATGGCGGCGCCGTAGACGCCGGCGCCGATGACCAGCACGTCGAAGCGGGTGTCCGCCAGTCGCCGGAGGTCGCGCACCATCAGCTCTTCATTGTACGATACCGCTTCCGTCGGTTGGGCCGGCGGGGCGCCGCGCGCAGGGAAGTGGCAGAGGATTGATGATCGAGCAGATTCAGCAGTACTGGAACACCCGCATTCACGATCTGGAGATGACCGACAAGCCGGTCGGCTCCCTGGAGTTCTTCGACGATCTGGACGAGTACCGCTTCGACAAGCTGCGCTACCTGCCTCAGCTGGTGGACTTCGGCGGTTTCCGCGGGCAGACACTGCTCGAGGTGGGCTGCGGCATCGGCACCGATCTGGTGCGCTTCGCGCGCGGCGGGGCGCTGGTCACCGGCGTGGACCTGTCGCAGACCGCCATCGACATGGCGGCGAAGAACTTCTCGCTGCATGGGCTGGCGCCCGTCGAGCTGCGCGTCGCCAACGCCGAAGCGCTGCCATACGCGGACAACACCTTCGACCATGTGTATGGCCACGGCGTCATACAGTACACGGCCGATCCGGCACAGCTCATCCGCGAATGTCATCGCGTGCTGAAGCCGGGCGGCACCGGCATCTTCATGGTCTACAACCGCGTGTCGTGGTTGAATGCGCTGTCGAAGGTCATGAAAGTCGCCCTCGAACACGAGGACGCCCCGTGCCTGCGCAAGTTCTCGATCGGTGAGTTCCGCACCCTGCTCGCGCCCTTCGCGGACGTGCGCATCGTCCCGGAGCGGTTTCCGGTGAAGTCGAGGCTGCACGGCGGATGGAAGGGATGGGCGTTCAACACGTGCTTCGTCGGAACCTTCAACGCGCTGCCGCGATCCTGGGTGCGGCCCTTGGGCTGGCACTTGATGGCGTTCACCCGCAAGTAGCCGCCGCGCAGGGCATCGCGCCCTCGGGTGAGATCGTGTTCCAGTCGGACCGGGAAGGCCCGACTCGCGTCTTCATCATCGACGTCGCCACCAAAGCCGTGCGACGCGTCGGCACCGCGGGCGCGTGGATGGACGAGGACCCGAGCTGGTCACCGGACGGCGGCCGGATCGCGTTCGCGTCAACGCGTGCCGACGGCCGCAACATCGACATCTGGGTCATGAACGCCGACGGCGGCAATCCGATCCGGCTGACCGATCATCCGGCGCCCGATCAGGATCCCGCCTGGGCTGCCGATGGCCAGAGCCTGTTCTTCACCAGCGAACGCAGCGGACGTGGCGAGATCTTCCGCGTGTGGCTGAACGACAAGCGTGTGGAGCGGATGACGTCCGGTTTCTCGCGCGCGATCATGCCGGCCGTCTCCCGTGATGGACGCTACCTGGCGTTCGCGGCGCAGCTGCTCATCGATTTTCAGATCGAGCTGCTGGACCTGAAGACCGGCGAGCGGCGCTCGGTGGGCACTGCCGGAGGCTGCGTGCCGGCCGGCCTTCGCGCCCGACAGCCAGGAGATGGCGTACGTCCATCTGGACTCCGAGCCATCGAGTCTGGAGGCGGTGAAAGAAGCCGGACGCCGGACGGTGGTCGCCGACAAGCGCCTCTGGTCGTACTACCCGGCGTATTCACCGGACGGCCGCTTCCTCGCGTTCTCGGTGAGCCCCGAGCACCATCAGGGCGAGGATTGGGATCTCGCGATCACCGACGCCGCGAAACCGGGGGCCATCACGAAGCTGACGACGGGGAAGGGCAACGACCGCGTGCCGGAGTGGAGGCCGAAGTAACCGGCAACCGGCAGACGGCAAAAGAACGGTAGCCGGCACGACGGCAACCGGCAGACAAGATCGGTCGGATCCGGATCCGGATCCGGATACCGGGTACCGGACACGGAAAGGGACACGGACACCGGATGCCGGATCCCGGTCGCTCTTTCTACCTCACCCGGTAGATTGCGATCTCGCCGTTGCGGAACACGGGTTCAAAGAGCTCCGGCGCCCCGTCGAAGCGTTGCGGCGCGCCGGGATGGCGCTTGCGCTCCGGTCCTCCGAGGTAGACGTACTGAATGCCGTTCCGCACCGCGAACTCGTGGGCGCCGCTGGCGCTGCTGGTTTCGAACAGCCAGGCCGAACGGCGCGAGCCTTCCTCGTATTTGTGGAGAGGGACCATCGAGATCGGAAGCCCCACGGCAAGACGTCGCTCCGCGAAGGCGGCCATGGTCGCCCAACCCTCGACGCCCCGCTCCCAGGCATCCCATTGGAACACTGCGTTCGGCGCGGTGTTCGCCTTGATCCAGGCAAACGCCGCCTGCTCGTCGGCAGACAGCAGAAGCGTATAAGAAAAGCCGGAGCCCATCTGCCGATTGAAGATGTCCTGCGTGTTGTAGATGTCGATCACCGTTGTCGGCAAGGCGGCGATCACTGCGAGCGCCACCGCCACGACGGCCGGCACGCGCCAACGCTTCGTCAGGGCCGCGATTTTCGTCCACGCCACCGCGCCGAGCGCGGCCGAGGCGATGAACCACAGATGCCCCACACGCCAGCCGACGTAGACGTCCTGGTGATCGCGGATGTCCACCCAGAAGTAGAACCCGACGCACGTCACCCAGAGCGCCAGGAACAACCAGGCGCGTGGTTCCCGCGCCTGCCAGAACGCCGGCGCGGCAATCGCCGTGATGACCATGACAGGACCGAAACTGAGGAGCGTGACTTCCACCACCCGGTGGAACGCCAGCGGATTGGCGCCGAGCCTGACGATGCTGAGGTCGCCACTGGTATCCACGTACTGAAGCCCGATGACGAGCGCCGCTGACAGCGCCAGGGGCAGCGCGGCCGCCGAAGCATGCGCGGTCGCGCGCCACCACTCGCGCCAGCGCAGCACCGAGCAGGCTTCCCAGAGCGCCGCCACGCTTGTCAGCATCAGTCCTGCGAACGAACTGATCAGGGTACTCAGCCCCAGCAGGACGCCGCCAATCGCCATCGCGGCGGGGTCGTAGCGGCGGGTGCGGCCGGCGATCGCCAGCACACCGAGGAAGCCCACCGCATACCCGGTCGCATGATGCGGTTGATAGAACAACACACGCTGCAGACCGTCGATCGGCATCCCCTGCAGGTACCAGCGCGCCACCGCGTCGATGTTCAGATCGCGGACCAGCACGAGCGGGACGTGCCACGACCAGTACTGGACGAGCGTGAACAGGCCTTCGTAGCTGGTGCACAGGATGGCACCCGCCACCCCGAGCGCGGCCGCCCATGGGCGTGGCGCGAACCAGCGCGCCAGCCCGAACAGAAACGCCACGAACGCCACGTCGACGATGATCGAATTGACGAGCAGCAGGTCGTCGAGATCGGAAGGGGTGTTGCGGTAGGTGATCGCGGTGGCGAGGTGCGGCAACCAGTAGTAGTGGAGCGGATCACCGATGTAGAACGGATTCTCCGGCGGCACGTCGCCCTTGGCGACCTCCGCCACCACGGCTCGCCGCCACGCATAGTCGGCGGTGAAGTAGGCCCGATACGCCTTGCCTTCGGGAAGCTCCTCGCCGACGTGCGCGAACGGCGCCGCGACGACCAGCGGCACGAGGAGGATGACGGCCGCCAGGGCCGCGCGGTCGCCGGGCAGCCAGGCCGGGAACGTCCACCGTCCCTGCAGCCGCCGCGCAAAGGGCAGCAGCGGGAAGAGCAGTGCCGGCGCCAGGAACAGCGTCCATGTTCCACGGCCGCCGGCGACCTGCGCGAACCAGCAGCCGAACGCCTGGCAGCATCAACGCCGCTTTCTCAACGAGGGACAGCCCGATGACACGTGGCGGCGCCACCAGACCCAGCGTGACCGCCACGGCTCCGATCGCGAGGGTTACCAGGAGCCCCAGGCGGCAGCGCCGCCGCGGGCCTCACGCCACATCGCGTGAGCTCGGACGTGTCCCCCTGGAGGCGGCAGGCCGTGTGGCCTCCTGCCGAGGGGCACGCTCCGCGACGATGATCGATCGTGATTCGAACCGGACGCCTTCGCGCCGCCACTCGCGCAGCCGCGCCCGCAGCGCTTCCAGCGCCTCTCGCTCGGACTTCAACACGCCGATCGAGTCGAGGCGGTCGATGACCGCCAGTTCGAGGTCGGCGACACCCTTGTTGGGCGCCAGGGCCAGCAGGCCACGCCCCTCGTAGATCGGGATGATGGCCACGCCGGGCAGCTGTTTGAGGACGTCGGCATTCACGAGAATGAGCGCCCGATGATGGGGCAGCTGCATCAACTCGGCCAGCGGAAGCGGCTTGCGTTCTCGACGCTTCGCCTGTTCGGCCAGCTTGACGATGGCCCAGGCGGGGTCCGGGTGCAACGACCTCAGCCACGCCAGCACATCGTCTGGCAGGGTCAGGGTCACGAGTTGGGCCGGGCGTCCGTACTTTGGTGGCCTACCGCGGCGAGAAGGCCCACGGGAATTCTCACTCACTAAATGGAGTCTAGACCCATTAACCGTGAGGAAAAGATAGTTCGAGAAAAAGGGCAGCGCGGCGGTTGCCGGGCTGCCCTGGGGCGCCTTCATCGGGCTTCAGGCTCTAGGCTTCAGGCTCTAGGTACGAAGGCCGTCGCTGCCACGAACCCCTAGAGCCTCAAGCCTAGAGCCTAGAGCCTAAAGCGCTGCCGGTGTCTCAACGTGCGGCGCGGAGGGCGGTGCCGGTGGCAGCGCAGTCGCCGAGCCGGCGCGACGCTTTTCCATCGAGGCGCGCACCAGGAATCGGGCGTAGGGCACCACCTGCTTGATGGCGGCCACGTTCATCTGGCACGGGCTGAGGCACGTGGGGCACTGCGCGTCGCGGATGTGCTTGCGGTGCGCCTGGGCGTCTTCCCGGAAGTAGATCGACTCGGCGTCTTCCTTCGTCACGTTGCCGACGATCTCGCTGTTCTCGCAGAAGAACAGGTCGCCGTTCGGGTTCAGCATGATGCCCTGGGTCTGGAACGGGCAGGGCGCCGTGCGGTGATAGCCGTTGGCGATCATGTCCGCGTAGTGCATGTAGATGTAGTTCTGGCCGTCCAGCAGCGGATCCTGCCGCACGCGATCGAGGAAGAACGTGCGCATGCGCTGTTCCTCGGCGCCCATCGGGCGGAGCGCGCCCGAAAGCTCGCTGTTGCCGAGCATGGCGTCGGTGAACCGCACCATGTTGAACACGATGTCGAGCTTTTCCTTCTTCGCCCAGGCCAGGATGTTATCCGCGTCCTCCAGGTTGGTGTGGAAGATGGTGGACGAGATCCCGAAGTTGAAGCGGTAGGTCTTCTGCAGCTCCTGCATCGCCGCAATCGTCTTGCCCGCCTTCTCGAAGGCGTTCTTCACGTTGCGGACCTTGCCGTGCATGTCGTTGACGCCGTCAATCGAGACGCGCATCGAGAAGATGATGTTGCGCTCGGCGCACATCTGCACCACCTTGGTCAGCATCGGGATGGCCCGGTGGTGCGTGATGCCGGTGGTGTTGAGGGTGAGCTTCCGGAGCTTGGGGAACTTGTCGATCATGATCCGGCAGATGTCGACCATGTCGTTGCGGGTGGTCGGTTCGCCGCCGGAGAGCGACGCGTTCTCGATGTCTTTCCACAGATTGGAACTGAAGGCCTGCTCGATCTGTTCGAGCGTCATGTCTTCCTTGCGGTTCCCACGGGTCCAGTTGCTGCACATCTCGCAACGGGCGTCGCAGACGAAGGTGCAATGGAAGATGAAGACGGTGGGATGCAGGGGGGTGTACTTCGCCACCGCTGCCCGCATCAGGTCGCGCGGCGCGCTGAGGGCGGCCTTCGCGAGATATTTGGCTGCGTATACCTGTGCCATGTAAGTTGATGATTTTACAGGATTTCCCTGTCTTTTCGCAACCAGAGCAGTAGCCCTGGAATGTTGCCCGCCAGCCCCGTGACGACGATCAGCGTGGACAGCGCGAAGGCGGCCGCGTCGGGCACGCCGACCGGCCTGAGCATCCAGACGAAGATGCCCTGCGGCAGGCCGAACCCGCTGACCGAGATGGGCAGCAGCAGCATCAGCAGGCCCAGGGGCATGAACAGCAGGTAGTAGCTGAACGGGACCGTGAGGCCCAGCCCCAGCCCGAGCAGGTAGGCTTCCACGATACGGATGACCTGGATCGCCACCGACCAGAAGAACACCGCGCGCCAGCGTGGTGCCCCGGCCACGGTAGCGGCTCATGGCGTCGGTGAGCCGCAGCAAGGCCCGTCCGGCGCGGCCCGAGTGGGCGCGCTCTGCCAGCACGACCTTGACCAGGTGGTCGGACCAGAACGCCCCGATGCTGAGCGCGACCAGCAGCGCGATGGCCAGAAAGACCCGCCAGTCGCTGGACGCGTCGGAGGACCATGCCCACAGTCCCACCAGGGCCATCACGCCCAGGGAGAGTGTCCCCAGCAGTCGATCGACCACGACCGACGCCAACGCCTCGCCGCCTTCGAGGATGTGATTGCGGAGGCTGTAGGCGCGCGCCGCGTCGGCGCCGACCCCGGCGGGCAGGAAGCTGCCGACGAACGAGCTGACCAGGAAGATGTCCGCGGCCTTGGCGGTCGTGATCGGCACGCCGCTGGCGCGGAGCAGCAGCACCCAGCGGTAGATCATGATCACGCGATCGAGCGCCACCAGTGCCAGCACCGCGGCCAGGTATCGCCGATCGACCGAGACCATCGCGCGCACCGCCTCGCCCATGTCGATGCGCGTGGACAGCCACCACAGGATGGCGGCCGAAAACACCAGCCTCGCCCAGGTGGAGCGCAGGAGGCGAATCACAGGAAGGGCGCGCTCGATAGGCCGCGCTTCGCGCGGTAGGAACGGAATAGGCCTCGGGCTGCGCCCTCGGTAGGCCACGCTTCGCGAGGGAGGGCGGCGTGCACGTTGGCAGGATCCCACGGCACGAAGTGCCGCCTACGGCGCGCAGCGCCGCCTCGTCGCCCCCTACGGCCCGAAGGGCCGCCCACGGCGCGCAGCGCCGCCGCCTGCGGCAGGCCTCGCTTCGCTCGGTAGGCAAAGAGAGGGCCTCGCGCTGCGCGCTCGGTGGGCCGCGCTGCGCGCGGTGGGACCACGTGCACGCTGGCGCGATCCCACGGCCCGAAGGGCCGCCTACGGCGCGTAGCGCCGCCTTCTCGCCCCCTACGGCGCGAAGGGCCGCCCACGGCGCGCAGCGTCGCCTCCCACGGCGCAAAGCGCCGCCTACCGCCCGGAGGGCGGCCTTCTGTCCCTACCGACGAAAGATCCATGGTCGGCCCTATTTGGGTTTCTGCGCGACGAAGGTCAGCGTCTCGAACAGGTTCTTGCGGACCTTGAAGACGAAGTCTTCCGTGCCGGTGTGACGTGACATCGCATCCACGCCGGGGATGTTGATCAGCAGCGCCGCCGCGGCCAGGGCGTCGCGCGCGATGCCGGTGGCCACGCCGATGCTGCGTTCGATGTGCAGGATGTTGAAGCCGCTGTCGTTGAACAGCTGCTTGACGCGGCGCTCGGTGGTGACGAAGTTGTGGGTGTAGTCGACGTCCCAGAAGAACGTGCGTTCCTTCAGGTAGTCCGGCACCACCACGAAGAAGATGCCGCCAGGCCGCAGCGAGCGCAGCGCTTCGGCCGTGAACTGCCGCGCCGCGTCGATGCCGCTCATGTGCTCGAGCACCTGGTCCGCGTAGACCACGTCCGCGGTGGCGTCGGCCATCGGCATCGGCGGCGTCCACGCCTCCAGCACCTTCAGCCCCTTCTTGCGCAGGACGTCGATCAGGATCGGGCTGGCTTCGACCGCGGTGTAGTTCCACCCGGCCTCGACGGCCTGTTCGGCGAGCGAGCCGTGTCCGGGGCCAATCTCGAACATGTCGCCGGGCGCCTTCGCATAGCGGTGCAGCAGTTCCAGGCGGTGCCGCTCGATCTTGCCGCGGCGGCCGCTGCCATAGGTGGTCAGCTTCTTCTCGGAGAAGCTCTTGTAGAAGGTGTCGGGCTGCGACATGGATGACCGAATTGTACAGGCTCTAGGCTCTAGGCTTGGGGCTCTAGCCAAGACCCAAGACCTCGAGCCCCAAGCCCCAAGCCCTCCGCCTTCGCCAAGGCTACGGCGGACAAGAGCCCCCAAGCCTAGAGCCGAGAGCCTAAAGCCTAGAGCCTGTACACACGACGGGCCGGACCCCGCCGCGGAATCCGGCCCTCGAGTCCTGCTGCGTGGGCGCTAGAAGCGGCCGGCGCCCGTCCAGATGCCGGGTTCCTCGCCCGTGAATACGCGCCAGCCGATCGTCGGCGTCGGACCGCAGTGGTTCGTCAGCATGTCCACGAGGTGCACTTCGGTGGACCCTTGACGCGTGCCGTCGCCCCAGTGATAGGCCGCTTCGTCGCCCGCCGCGACCACCGGCACGCCGCCGTTGTCAGCCGCGGTTCGATTCGGCTTGGCGTTGTAGCCCCAGCGCAGATCCGTCTGCCGGAAGGCGTCAATCACGCGGTCCTGCCACGGGTTGTTCACGTACTTGATGCCGCGCGGGCACGAGTCGCTGGCATTGGCGAACTGCGCCAGCACGCCCTGCATGTCCGGCAGCGGCCGCGTCGGCGAGGTGGTGTTCACCGTCCGTCCGGGCCGCGGGTAGATGTAGCGGCCGATCGAGTTGCCGGCGGCCGTGGCCGCCGTCTGGTCGATCCACGCCGGCGTGGGGTTGCTGCCGCAGTGCTGGAACAGCACGTCGACGATGTAGACCGAGGGACTGCCCTGGCTGTCGCCGGCGCCGTAGTGATACGCGATCACGTCCATCGACGGGTCGTTGACGTTGCCGCGCTTGGCGTTGTACGCCCAGCGAAGGTCCTTCGTCCGCAGGCGATCGACCAGCTTGTCGAGCCACACCCAGCCACGTTCGCCCTGCGATTCCTGACAGGAGTTCCGCCAGTCGTTGAAGTTGCGGTTGTACTCGTCGTTGACCAGGCCGCTCTCGTTGGGAAGCGGCAGTCGGGTGCCGGGGGCCGGGTCCGGGGTGCGGAAGCCGGTCGTCACGCCTCCCGAGGGAAGGGAAGACTGGAAGGCGCCGACTGCTGACCAGGGCCCGGCGGCGGCATCCTGCCGCGCGCGCACGCGCCACGTGTAGGCCGTGTCAAAGGCGGTGTCGGCGGTCGGCTGATGCTCGGTCGCGGAAACGGTGGCGGAGTAGACGACCGCGCCTCCCGCGCTGACTTCGACCTCGTAGCTGACACCCGTGGTGCTGACGTAGGTGCCAGTCGACGGGGTCCACGACAGGAGCGGTCGCCGTGTGTCAACCCGCGCGCCGTTGATCGGCGCGATCAGTGCCGGGGCGGTGACCTTCAGCGTCGATCCGTCAGCAGCGGCGGTCTGGTCTCCACCGGCAGCGGCGGTGGGTGACGTCGGTGTTTGTGGGGTGCCGCTGCACGCGGCAACGGCCACCATCGTGACCAGGGTGAGGGCGTGGCGGACGAGATGTTTCAATTTCATTCGATCGGCACTGTGGGTAAAGAAAACCAAGCACTACCGTACAACAGGTTAGGCGACGGGAGGATTTGTACAAAGAAAAGGGCCGCACCCTGGGAGTGCGGCCCCTTCCGCAGCTGACGGCGGGCTACTGCTCGGTGCCGGGCGTCGCCGCGACTGTGCGCCCGACCCGTGGGTAGATGAATCGACCGACGGTGCCCTGCGACGCCGTCACGCCGGTCTGGTCGATCCAGGCCGGGCTGGGCGTGTTCCCGCAGTGCGAGAACATCACGTCGATGATGTAGACCTGCGTGCTGCCATTGCTGTCGCCCGCGCCGTAGTGGTAGTCGACGATGTCCTGCGACGTGTCGTTGGTGTTGCCCCGCTTGCCGTTGTAGCCCCAGCGCAGGTCCTTGGTCCGCAGGCGGTCGATGAGCTTGTCGAGCCACACCCAGCCGCGGTCGCCCTGACGGTCCTGACAGGAGTTCTGCCAGTCGTTGAAGTTGCGGTTGTACTCGTCGTTGACCAGGCCGCTCTCGTTCGGCAGCGGCAGCCGGGTGCCTGGTGCCGGGTCTGGCGTCCGGAAACCGGAGGTGACGCCGCTCCCCGGCAGTGACGACTGGAAGCTGGCGGCCACCGACCAGGGGCCGGTGGCGCCGTCCTCTCGCGCCCGCACGCGCCACGTGTAGGCGGTGTCGAATGCGGTGTCCACGGTCGGCTGATGCTCGGTCAGTGACGTGGTGGCGGTGTAGACCACCGCGCCGCCAGCGCTGACCTCGACGTCGTAGCTGGGGGTGGTGCTGACGTAGGTGCCGGCCGATGGGGTCCACGACAGGAGCGGACGCCTGGTATCCACTCGCGCGCCGTTGATCGGTGCGATCAGTGACGGAGCCGTGACTTTCAGCGTCGAGCCGTCAGCGGCGGCCGTCGCGGCGCCACCCGCCGCGGCAGAGGGCGAAGTCGGGGTCTGTGGGGATCCGCTGCACGCGGCCAGGGCGATGGTGGCGGCCAGGGCTGCGCCGGTCTTCCAGAACGTCAACGTCATCGTTCGCATACTCCTCGGGTCCGGGCCGGGTGAATCAACAGGGCCGAAAGCGCTTGGCGGACCGCCGTTGATTGTAGCCGAGCACCCCCGGATCTCCAAAGCAGTCGTGAGCAGCGGTGAGACGTTTCCTGCAGGAAAAGCCGTGTGGCCGCGGGTCGCGTGCTAGACTTTCGTGTTTGCCGAGACCGCACTATTTCCACCTCAAGGGAGCGAAGATCGTGATGCACAAGACGCTGCGGGCCGCCATGACGGCGGTCGTGCTTCTGGGGGCGAGCCTGCCGGCCGCCGCACAGTCCACCCCATGGGAAGACCGCGTGTTCGGCGGGATTTCCTTCGGCCTCGACAGCGGGTCCGCTGAGGTGTCTGACAGCAGGACCTTCACCGTCTACGGCGAGAACGCGACGCTGCAGAGCACTTCGGGGTTCGATGCCGACGGCATCATCGATTTTTCGGTCGGCGCGCGCGTGTGGCGCAACATGGGGGCGGCCATCGGCTACCACTGAAGAGCACCACGGGCGTGGCCGAGATCACGGGCAGCATTCCGCATCCCCAGTTCTTTGACCGGCCGCGCACCTTCACCGACTCCGTTGACGGCATCGACCGCGACGAGCAGGCCACGCACCTGATGATTGGCTGGATGATCCCGGTCAACGACAATTTCGATGTGTTCGTCTACGGCGGGCCGTCGTTCTACCGTCTGTCGCAGGAAGTGGTCTCGGACCTGGCCATCGCCGAGCAGGGGCCACCCTACTCGACGGTCGTGGTGCAGCCCACCATCGACGTCCGCAAGAAGAGCGCGACCGGCTACAACATCGGCGCCGACGCGACCTACATGTTCTACACCACCGAGACCGTGCGACTGGGCGTCGGCGGCTTCATGCGCTTCACCGGCGCCACCGCCGACCTGCAGATCAACGACTCGACGACGGTTGAAACCGATATGGGCGGCTTCCAGATCGGGATCGGCGCCCGCGTCCGCTTCTAGACAGGTCGTCTGGTTCATACGCAAAACGGGGGTTCCAGTTGAGGCTGGAACCCCCGTTCTGATGTACGGCGACCGGCGATGGTGGTCGATGGCTCGAGTCTAGAAGCGACCGCGTCCCGTCCAGCGGCCAATCGTACCCTGGCTGCGCGTCACATCGGTCTGGTCCACCCAGGCCGGGCTCGGGCTGTTGCCGCAGTGTCCGCCAATCACGTCGATGATGTAGACGTCGGTGGTGCCCTCGTCGCGCTGGCTGCCGAAGTTGTAGTCCACCACGTCCATCGACGGGTCGCCCACGTTGCCGCGCTTCCAGTTGTAGCCCCAGCGCGAGTCGAACGTCCGCAGGCGATCGACCAGGCGGTCCATGAACTCCCACGTGCCGCCGTGCTCCTGGCACGAGTTGCGAAGCGCGCTTGGATACTGCGCGGCGACATCGCTCACCACGCTCGCGCCGTATCCGGGCAGGGGCAGCCGTCCCGACGTCGGGTTCGGGGTGCGCTGGCCGTTCTGCGGGGGCGCTGTCGGGGGCTGCCCACCCGGCGGTGGCGGTGCGGGCGGTGGCGTGGTCGTCGGCGCATTCGGGGTCCGGAACGAGATCACCGAGGAATACGGGGTCGTGACGGTGCCGTCGGTCGCGTAGGTTCGCCAGTAGTAGGTGGTGGCGTAGGGCACGTTGCCGACCGCGATCGAGGTCGTGCCGCTGGGGTCGGGCGTGGCCGTGAGGACCGCCACGATCGAGCCCGGGTCTGGCGCGGTGCCGACCTCGATGCGATAGACCACGTTCGACGTGCCGTCGATGCGGCCGTTCCGCAGCTTGAAGACGGGGCTGATGGTCGTGATGTTACCGACCGGCTCGAGCGGCACGGGCGCGTCGAGCACCACCGGTTCGACCACCCTGAAGCTGGTCGCTTCGGAGTAGGGCCCGGTGTTGGCGCCATCCAGGGCCCGCGCGCGCCAGTAATAGGTGTAGCCAGCCCCCAGCGGCTCCGGAATGCGGTAGGTGGTGCGCCCGCCATCGCCGGGGCTCACCCGGTCGGCGTGGTGCAGCAGCTGAGAGAAGCTCGCGTCGCTGGCCAGCTGGATCTGCAGCCACAGCGGCCGCTCGCCACTGGTCGTGGCGTTCTGGATGATCAGCGTGACCGGCTGACCCTGCTGGACCAGTTCGGCGCCGGCCGGCGGATCCAGCGTCTGGGGAGCCGTGATGTTCACGCCTGGAATCGGGCCCGCCACCGAGGGACTGAGCGGGTTGGCGCTCTTGGCCTGTTCACACCCCGTGAAGGCCAGACCGAGCGCGGTGACGAAGGCCAGATCTCTCCATCGATACATCGAGACTTCTCCTTGCAGACTCCTATCGGACGATCATGCGCGGAACTTTACGCTGGTGCCCGAGCCTGCCACGGGGAGGAGGTGGGTCATTATAATGTGCTGTGCGCATCCTGATGCTCGCGCCGGAGCCGTTCTTCGAGCCCCGCGGGACCCCGTTCAGCGAATACCACCGCCTGAAGGCCCTGTCCGAGCTGGGACACCAGGTCGATCTGGTCACCTATCCCATCGGACGGGACGTCGATATCCCCAACCTGCGAATCTTCCGGGCGTGGCGCCCGCCCTTCGTCACC
Organism: uncultured Acidobacteriota bacterium; assembly: GCA_963721715.1. Lineage (GTDB taxonomy): Bacteria > Acidobacteriota > Vicinamibacteria > Vicinamibacterales > UBA2999 > VFZN01. The sequence continues at coordinate 1,314,547 of CAVRKI010000003.1, forward strand.
CGGGTCCGCATCGGCCCCTCCTTCACGAAGATCGTCCTCGATGGCCTGATGCTGTTCACCATCCTGGGCCGCGTGTCGCGCGAGCGCTACGACGCCATCCACTCGCACGAAGAGATGGGGCTGGTCGGGGTCTGGCTGGCGAAGTGGCTGCGCATCCCGCACCTCTACGACATGCACTCGAGCCTGCCGCAGCAGCTGAGCAACTTCAAGTACAGCCGCTCCGGCGCGCTGCGGAAGGTGTTCACGTGGGCTGAAGAGAAGATGGTGCACGGCTCGCAGTCGGTGATCACCATCTGCCAGGAACTCCAGGACACCGTCGTCGAGATGGGCGCGGGAGAGCGATCGCTGCTGATCGAGAACGTGATGGGCGGCGACGTGGACGAGGCGCCGTCGAGGCCGACCAGCGAGATCCGGACGGCCTGGGGGATTCCGCCCGACGCGCCGCTCGCGCTCTACACCGGCACGTTCGAGGCCTACCAGGGCGTGGACATGCTGATCGAGGCCGCCGCTATCCTGGCGAAGTCGCGGCCGCAGGCGCGCATCCTGGTCGTGGGCGGTGAGCCGCAGCAGGTGGATCGGGCCCGGGCGCTGGCCCGCGAGCGCGGCGCCGCCGACGTGATGGTGTTCACCGGCCAGCAACCCGCGCGCGAGATCCCGAGCTTCGTGCAGGCCTGCGATGTGCTGGTGTCGCCGCGCATCCGCGGCACCAACACGCCGCTGAAGATCTACTCCTATCTCCGATCGGGACGGCCGATCCTGGCCACGAACCTCCTCACGCACACGCAGGTGCTGACGCCCGACATCGCCGCGCTGGTGACGCCGGAGCCGCAGCCGTTTGCCGACGCGCTGGCGGCGCTCCTGGACAATCGAGCGGCGCGCCAGGCACTGGCCGATCGCGCCCGTGCGGTGGCGGACGAGAAGTACAGCCGCGCCTCCTACATGCGCCGCACGGCGCAGGCCTATGCGCGCCTGTCGCCCGGTTCCGGCGCGGTGTCCGCTTCATTCCCCGTGGCCGAGCCGTGAAGGTGCTGGTGACGGGGGCCACCGGCTTCACCGGTGGGCACCTGGCGGCCACGCTGGCGCGCCGCGGCGATGAGGTACGGGCGCTCGTCCGGCCGAAGAGCCGGGCCCGCTTCGACGCCTCACCGCTGCCGGCCGCTGGCGTGCAGGCGGTGGACGGCGACCTCGGCGACCGCGCCTCCATCGATCGCGCCGTGCAGGGCGTGGAGGTGGTCTACCACATCGCCGCCACCTATCGCGAAGCCGGTCAGCCCGACTCCGCGTATCGCGCGATCAACGTCGACGGCACGCGCAACCTGCTGGAGGCCGCGCGCGCCGCGGGCGCCCGACGGCTGGTTCACTGCAGCACCGGTGGCGTGCACGGTCACATCGCCAACCCGCCGGCCAACGAGGACGCGCCGTTCAATCCCGGCGATGTCTATCAGGACACCAAGCTCGAAGCCGAGCAACTGGCGCGGCGATTCGGACAGGAGACCGGCTTCGACGTGGTGGTGGCGCGCCCGATCGGGATCTATGGCCCGGGTGACATGCGCTTCCTCAAGATGTTCCGCGGACTGAAGCGCGGCAACTTCCCGATGCTGGGTTCGGGCCGCGCGTTCTATCACCTGACGTTCATCGACGACCTCGTGAACGGGTTCATCCTGTGCGGGACGGTTCCGGCCGCGGCCGGGCGCACCTACATCCTGGCCGGGCCGCGCTACACCACGCTCGAAGAGCTGGTCGGGCTGGTGGCGAAGGACCTGGGCGTCAAGCCGCCGCGCGTGCACTGGCCGGTGTGGCCGTTCTGGACCGCGGGTCTGCTGTGCGAGATGGTGTGCGTGCCGCTCCGCATCGAGCCGCCGCTGTATCGGCGACGCGTGGACTTCTACACGAAGAGCCGCGCCTTCGATACCACTCGCGCCCGCACCGAGCTCGGCTATGCTCCGCACGTGGATCTGGAGGAAGGGATTCATCGGACGGCCGAGTGGTATGCAGGGCAGGGACTGTTGTGAGGGCGAAGCTCAACATCGTCCACATCTGCGACCACCTCGGGTGGGAGGGCTCGCGCATGCACGGCGTGAAGCGCCTGTTCGCGTGGATGATCCCGCGCTTCGATCGGGAACGCTTCAACGTCTCGCTGATCAGCCTGCGCCGGAAGGATCTGTCGGAGGACACGCTCGAGCAGTTCGGCATCGACGTCACCTACATGGGACGGCACAAGTTCGATCCGGCGACCTATCCGGCGCTGCTGAAGGTGCTGCGGAAGAAGAAGGCCGACGTGCTGCACATGCACGGCTACGGCGCGACGACGTTCGGGCGGCTGTGCGCGTGGCAGATGGGCATCCCGGCCATCCTGCACGAGCACGCGAACCACGGTGATACGCCGTGGTTCCAGAAGGTGGCCGATCGGCTGCTGGCGCCGCACACGGACCTGGCGATTGCGGTCTCGGCCTCCACCGCGGAGTTCACGACGCGCGCCCGGCTGATGCCGGAGGAGCGGACCAAGGTGGTGTACCTCGGCGCCCCGCTCGACGAGTTCGCACGGCCGCGCAGCGCGGCGGAGGTGGCCGAGGCGCGGGCGTCGCTCGGCATCGCGCCGGACACCATTGCCGTGGGCACGGTCACGCGCCTGATGCCGGCGAAGGGGAACGAGTATCTCGTCGGCGCCGTGCCGGCGATCGTCAAGCGTCACCCGCGCGTGCGGGTCTTCATCGTCGGCGAAGGGGAGTTGCAGGGGGCGCTCGAAGCGCAGGCGCAGGCACTCGGCCTCGGCGACCGGCTGGTGTTCAGCGGGTTCCAGCGCGATGTCGCCAAGGCGCTCTCCGCGCTCGACCTGCTGGTGTTTCCGTCGCTGTGGGAAGGCACGCCGCTCACCGTGTTCGAGGCGCTGGCGATGGGGAAGCCGATCGTCGCCACCGACGCGGACGGCTTGATGGACGTGCTGACCGACGGCCAGGACGCGCTGGTCGTGCCCAAGCGCGACGCCGAGGCGCTGGCGCAGGCGGTGTGCATGCTGATCGAGCAGCCGCAGCTGGCCTCGGCGCTGGCGGCCGGCGCCCGCACCACCGGCGCGCACTACGATATCCAGGCCTTCGTTCACAAGATGGAACGCCTCTATCTGCTGCTGCACGAGACCTCGCGCGCGACCCGGCGCCGGGGCGTGCTGCAGGCGGACCTCAGTTTCCTGGCGAGCTAGCGCATGACTATCGACCAGCCCGTCGCCACGCACATCTCCGGTCGCAGCCTGGCGTGGCGCCTGGGCGCCTCGGCGACCGCGGCGATTGGGATCGTGCTGCTGACGTGGGCGCTGACGGTCGACTTCACCAAGGTCAGTTACGGCTTCTTCAGCGACGGCGCCACCTACTACAGCCTGGCCCACAGCATCGCCGACGATTTCGACTTCGAGTACCGCCGCGAAGACCTGGTCAGGGTGTGGCGCGAGTTCCCGAGCGGCCCCGAAGGCATCTTCCTGAAGCGCGGCCGCGACGTCGACGTCTCGCTCGGCGCGGGCTTCCCGTTCGTGCACGTGACGTCGGCCGACGATCCGGATCGCGCCCGCCTCTACTACGGCAAGTCGTACATCTATCCCGCTGGCCGCGGCGCCGTTCGTGTTCCTGTTCGGCACCAACGGGTTCCTCGTCCTGCACGTGGTGCTGATCACGCTGGCCTTCCTGTGCGCCTATGCGTTCCTGGTGGCGCGCAGCCACCCGGTGGCGGCGCTGGTGTTCGCCTTCGCCTACATCTTCGTCTGCGTTGCGCCGGTCTACATGGTGTGGATGACGCCGGACTTCTTCAACCTGGCGATGGTCACGTTCGGCTACTTCTTCTGGTGCTACAAGGACGTGGTCGGGCCGAACGCGGTGCCGCTGTCCGCGGCGACGCGGGTGCGCTGGTTCCTGGGCAACCGCTCGGATGTCATCGCCGCCATCTTCATCGGCATCGCCACCTTCTCGAAGCCGACGCACGTGCTGCTGATTGCGCCGCTCCTGGCCTCGGCGATCCTCCGCCGGCAGTGGCAGCGCACGGCGCGCATCGGCATCGCGTTCACGATCGTGGTGGTCGGCCTGTTCGGCGCCAACATCGCCATCACCGGCGAGTGGAACTACCAGGGCGGCGATCGCCGGACGTTCTACAGCGGCATGGGCGGGTTCCCGTTCCAGACCGAGCAGAACCAGTTCGAGGCGGTCGGTGACGACCGCACCACCAACAGCATCCCGCTGGAAGTGCTCACCGGCCGCGACGCCTTCGTGGACGTGTTCCGCCGCAACCTGGGCTACTTCGTCTTCGGACGGCACACCGGATTTGCCGCCTACTATTTCCCAGGGGTGATGGCGATCCTGCTGTTCCTCGCCGCCACGCGCGATCGCGCCGTGTGGCAATGGCTGACGCTGGCCGCCGGCATCGGCTCGGCCATCGCCTTCATCCTCTACATGCCGTTCACCTACTCGGGAGGAGGCGGCCCGGTGGGGAATCGCTACTTCCTTGGCGTGTATCCGGTGTTCCTGTTTCTCACGCCGCCGCTGCAGACCGCGGTGCCCGGCCTGGTGGCGATGGCGATCAGCGGGCTGTTCACGGCGCAGATTCTCTCGAACCCGTTCTACTCGTCGTTCCGTCCCGGCGAGCACACCAAGACCGGGCTCTATCGGCTGCTGCCGCCGGAGTTGACGCTGGTCAACGACCTGCCGGTGAACGTCAGCCCCTCGCGCGCGCGCCAGCCGCTCGGCGGCACGCCGCCGGTGTCGGCCTACTTCCTGGACGACAACGCCTACAACCGCGAGAACGACGCCTTCTGGGTGCGCGGCGAGTCGCGCGCCGACATCATGCTGCGCGCGCCGATCGTCACCGAGACGAGGCGCGCGAGGGCGAGGTGAGCCGGCCGCTGCGGATTCCGCGGATGCAGGTGCACCTCGAGACCGGCCCGACGGCGAACCGCGTCGTCGTGGCGAGCGATGTCGAGACGCGGGTCATCGACATGGCGCCGAGCACGCAGCAGACGTTCGTGATCGAGATGCCCTACGGCCTGCCGTACCGGCCAGACCCGCGGTTCCCGACCAACTACGTCTACAACCTGTCGATCGAGAGCGAGACCGGGTTCATCCCGCTGTTCGAGAACGGCACGCGCGACAACCGGTTCCTCGGCATCTTCGTGCGGCTGACGCCGTTGTATGAGTAGCCGCGTGTCGATTGCGGCGGGTCCGGCGTGTCACGTCTCAGGCCCCTCGGCCGGCCGGTCATTCGCACCTCTGGCCTGTTCAAGCGCTTGGGCCAACTCGCCCAGGATCCGCTCGGCTCAGACAGGCCGAGTGGTTGCCGGCGGTGCGAATGTCGCGATCGTGATACGGCCAGCCTCGAAGGGCCTGAGCCGCGCCACGCCGGCCCCGCCTGCGACCGTCAAGGCACGCGACCAACGTCACGCGAGGGGCTGTCCATGTCGTCGGGCGGACCGTTGGAGGGCCGCCGTGAACGTTGCTGACAACCGTGCCGTTGGTGGCGACTCGGCCCTGTTTGAGCTTCAGGCGCCAGGCGAGTTGGCCCGAGATGCTTGTGGTGCCAACGGCACGGTTGACCGGCGGCCCGACCGGTCCGACCGGCGACATGGACAGCCTCCCGCGGAAGTGTCTGGGAGCAATGCGGCTGCCCAGGCTGACAGGTTCACCGTGGCGACTGTAGCCGTCGTCACCTCGAGCCCGCCGATGGCGGAGGGCGGCCATCTCGTGATGGCGCGCGAGCTGGTGCGCGCGTTCCGCGAGTCCGGCCACGACGCCGGGCTCATCGTCACGCCCCAGAACCGGTTCGGTCAGCAGGGGAGCGCCTATCTCGCGGCGTGGTGCACCGACGTCGGGCTCGCGCACGAGGAGAAGCCCATCGATCGCGTGATCAGCCTGCGGTTCCCAGGCTACGCGGTGCAGCATCCGAATCACGTGATGTGGCTGAACCACCGGATGCGCGAGTACTACGACCTGTGGGAGCGCTTCCAGGTGCACCTGTCGTGGAAGGGGAGGATCAAGGAGCGCACGCGCCGCGCGCTGATCCACCGCGTGGACGCGCACCTGATGCGCCGGATGCAGCATCGCTACGTCATCTCGGCCACGGTGCAGGCCCGGCTGCAGAAGTGGGGCGGCATCCAGTCCGACGTGCTCTATCCGCCCGCGCCGGTCCGCGAGTATCGCTGCGAGAGCTACGGCGACTACATCTTCGCCGTGTCGCGGCTGGCGCCGCTCAAGCGCTTCGACCTGCTGCTGCGCGCGCTGGCCGAGCCGATCGCCACCGGCATCCGCTGCGTGATTGCTGGCGAAGGCGCGGAGATGCCGGCGCTGCTGAAGCTGCGGAGTCAGCTCGACCTCGAGCGGCGCGTGGACTTCGTCGGACGCCTCACTGACGCACAGATGGTCGATCATCTGGCGCGCTGCCGGGCGGTGGCCTTCGTGCCGTGGAACGAGGACTACGGCTTCGTCACCGTGGAAGCGTTCATGTGCGGCAAGCCGGTCGCTCACCGTGAGCGACTCCGGTGGACCGTCGGAACTGGTGCAGGACGGCGTCAGCGGCTACGTGACCGCGCCCACATCCGAGGCTCTGGCCGTCGGGCTGCGCGAGATCATGTCCGACCGGACGCGCGCGATCCGGATGGGCGAAGCCGGGGCCGTCACCGCCCACGCGATGACGTGGGCGGGCGCGGTGGATCAACTCCTGCGCTGAGGGCCTCGCCTGCGGCTCGGTGGGGAGAGAGGCCGAACCTTCGGTTCGGTAACGGCGGCACTTCGCGCCGTAGGGAAGCTCGTCAGCTTGCAGTTCCCACGCGCGAAGCGCGCCCTTTCCCTCCTACGCGCCGAAGGCGCGCCCCGATCCTCCTACGCGGCGAAGCCGCGCCTACCTCCTACGCCTCCACTGCTGCGCCCCCACCAGCACGAACGCGAACAGCGTCAGCATCACCATCACCACGCGGAACGTGGCGATGCCGCGCATCTTCCGGGCTTGCTGCCGCGCCTGTTGCTGGTGTCTCACTCGACGCCGGAGCAGGAGCGCCCGCCCCAGGCGGGAGCGCCGCGCCGGGCGGCAGCGGCGGGGCGTTCATCGCTGGCTGGGGCAATGCGGCGGCGGCTGCGGCGGTGGCCGTATCGACGAACGTCCCGCCCGCGACCAGCAGGACGCGGATGCCGCTCTCGACCGGCATCACGAAGCGCTCGGACTCCAGTGGCTCGCCGTTGACGACCACGGTCGCGTGCACCTCGACGCCGACGGGCAGGTGCGCGAACTCCGCGCGGCCCGTGGCGCCGGTCGAGGCGTGCTTCACGCCCTGACCAGCGACCTCGAGTGCCACGTCGAGACCGGCCATGTTGCCGGTGAAGTCGCCCTGCACCACGCGCACGGTGAGCGAGCCCGGCGGGAGAGCGCCGTCCTGCAGCGGCATCCCCGCCGCGCGGGTCATCGACTGCGACCCGGTCGCTCCGGGCGTGCCGGCGGGTGGCGGCGTCTGGGCGGAGGCTATCGCGGCGCTCAGCGATGAACAGGGCGAGCAGGGGGCGTGTCATGGGTGCTCTCAACGCAGGCGATAGGTGATGCCCGTCAGCAGGCGAATCTCGTCGATCCCCTCGTCCTGCGTGTAATCCGCGACCACCATCAACGAGAACTGACGGCTCAGGGTGCCATTGGCGGTGCCCGAGAAACGGCGGGTCCACGGCCGCGTCTCGATGATCACGCCGTCGCTGCGGAGGAACCGAATCACCGACAACGAGTTCGAGTAGTCGCCGGACACGTACCACATGCGGCCGACACCGTGGCCCGACGGACACGTAGGTGGAGTTGTACGGCCCGGTGGGGCGATCGTAGCGCGCCACGGTGGCGGACACGTCCAGCCCGGTCTCGAGCAGGTTGCCCGCGTGGCCGCCCACCGTGATGCGCCCGGTCGCCGCATCGTCTCGATTGTTCTTGTCGCGCGCGTAGCCGACCCACACGTCGGTCTGCCTGGCCGCGCGAACGATGACGCGCCCGCCCGCGGTCTCGTACTGCAGGCCCTCGATGGCCTGGGGCGTGAGGGGCCGGCCGTTGAGCACGTCGTCGGTGAGCCGCCGGGCGTCGAGCGACCGGCCGCGGTTGTAGCTGCCGTTCAGCTCCACGTGCGACCCCGCGGAGGCTCGCACGTTCGCCACGAAGTAGGAGAGTCCGCCGGGGGCCGTGCCATCGGCAGGCCCCTTCAGGTCCACCTCCGCGGCCTGGTAGAGGAAGAAGCCCGACGGGCCCGGGATGTAGTTGGTGAACGTCAGCAGGCTGCGCTCGGTCACGCCGGCCTGCTGGATGCGCGTGTAGCCCGACCACGTGCCGCTGCATGAAGCCGCGCTGCAGTCCGGCGTAGCCGCCGTACTTGCGCACGTCGGTGGCGTAGCCGGTGTCGTAGACCAGCGGCTCGGCGCCGCTGAACGCGCCGGCCATGAAGCGCACGCCGCCACTGGGCGCGGGAGCCTGGCGATACTCGAACAGGCCGCCCGCCAGCGCGCCGGCCGTGCCGAGGTCCGGCAGCCACATGTGCCCGGCCCGGACGCGGAACTGTCCCTGCTCGCCGAACCGCGCGCCGGCAAAGCCGTCGTACAGCGACACACGGTCGGGCCGGTCGAGCGAGGTGTAGCGCGCAGTAGCGGAGATCGACACCCGCCTCGAACCCGGCCGCGTCCACGTCTGGCGTCCGGTAGGTGAGCCCCGTCGAGAGCTCCGTGTCCTGGCGGCTCTCGCCGTCATCGTAGGTGCGTCGCGCGGTGTTCACCATGAACGACACACGTCCGTCGGGGCGAGGCTTGGGCGCCGGCGCCGGCGTGGAGGCCGGGGCCGTGACAGGCGCGGCAGGCGCCTGCCCCTGCGCACGTGCGGATGTCGTTGCTGCCAGCACGCACGCGGCGGCCAGCAGCAGCGATCGGGGACCGAGTCATGTGGCGCCTCATGTCAACTCCGCCCGTTCGGATGACAGCTGTAGCAGGCGAGGGAGTCGTAGCGATAGCCGTTGCGCCCGCGATGCTTGCTGTCCATCCGCGACTGCGAGTGCTCGTGGCACACCAGGCACGTGAAGCTCTGCGGTGTTCGACTGATGACAGGTCGAGCAGCTCTGGCGATGCGGCCCGGACGTGATCGGGAACCGGTGGTTGAACGTGGCCTGGTTCCACGAGCTGTCCGTGGCGCGGTGGCAGTTCTCGCACGTCGTCGGGAAGCCCGACGAGGCGTGGGGCGGAGACGAGGTGCGGTTGTAGTTGTCCTGGTGACAGCCGACGCAGGTGCGCGGGGTGCCGCGATAGACGTTGTTGCGATGACAGGTGGTGCAGGCCGCCTGCGCGTGCCGGCCCACCAGCGCGAAGACCGAGGCGTGATTGAATCCCGCGCCGCGCCAGCTGCGTGTCGGTGGCGCGATGGCAGTTCTCGCAGGTGGTCGGGAAGCCCGCGGCCGCATGAGCGGGCGCGGTCGTGCGGTTGTACAGGTCCTGGTGGCAGCCCACGCACTCGCGCGGCGTGCCGCGATAGACGTTGTTGCGATGACACGTGGCGCAGGCCGCCTGCGCGTGCTGACCGACCAGCGGGAAGACCGACGCGTGGTTGAAGCCCGCGCCGCGCCAGCTGGTGTCGGTGGCCCGGTGGCAGTTCTCGCACGTGGTCGGGAAGCCGGCGGCCGCATGCGCGGGTGCGGTGGTGCGGTTGTAGAGCTCCTGGTGACACCCGACACAGTCGCGCGCCGTGCCGCGATAGACGTTGTTGCGATGACACGTGGCGCACGCTGCCTGGCGCGTGCTGACCGACCAGCGGGAAGATCGACGTGTGATTGAAGCCGGCGCCGCGCCAGCTGGTGTCGGTGGCGCGGTGGCAGTTCTCGCACGTCGTCGGGAAGCCCGCGGCCGCATGGGCGGGGGCCGTGGTGCGGTTGTAGAGCGTCCTGATGACACCCGACGCAGTCGCGCGCCGTGCCGCGATAGACGTTGTTGCGGTGACAGGTGGCGCACGCTGCCTGCGCGTGCTGCCCGACCAGCGGGAAGATCGCGGCGTGGTTGAACCCGGCGCCGCGCCAGCTGGGGTCGGTCGGCCGGTGGCAGTTCTCGCACGTGGTCGGGAAGCCCGCGGCCGCGTGGCGGGCGTCGTGGTGCGGTTGTAGACGTCCGGTGGCAGCCCACGCAGTCGCGCGCCGTCCCCCGGAAGACGTTGCCGCGGTGGCACGTGGCGCACGCCGTCTGCGCGTGCACGCCGACCAGCGGGAACGACGCCTGGTGATCGAAGCGGGCCAGGTTGAACGACGTGTCACTCGGCACGATGACAGGCCTCGCAGGTCGGTCGGGAAGCCCGCCGCCACGTGGTTGGGCGTCTGCGCGGACTGGTAGTCCTTCTGGTGACAGCTGATGCAGGTCGTGTTGGCGGTCTGGAAGTTGTTGTTCTGGTGACACGACTGGCACGCCAGCTGGCGGTGCGCGCCGTTGAGCGGCATGCCGGTGTTGGCCGCGTGATCGAAGCGCGCGCCGGTCCACGACGCCGGACGATGGCACGTCTCGCACTGCGATCCCAGCTGCAGGCGGAAGCGGTCGTCCTGCTCGCCGCTCCCAGTGACAGTCGTAGCAGCGTGGTCGGCGTGCCCTTGTAGACGCTGTTGATGTGGCACGACGTGCAGGCCACGTCGCGGTGCCGGCCCTCGAGCGGGAAGCCGGTCTGGTTGTGGAACTGCCGGTTCGGCGTCTCGAACTGCGCCTCGGCTGGAGCGGCAAGCGCCAGCGCGATGGCGAACGGCAGCAGGAGCAGGCGAAGGAGCCGGTTCATCGAAGTGTCCTCGTCAGGGCCGATGACAGGTCTCGCAGGCAGGCCCGAGGCTGCCGCGGTGGATGTCGGTGTGACAGTTGGTGCAGGTGGTGGAGATGCGCGTAGGCCACCACCGGCAGCGCCCGTTGCCGTGCGTGCGGTGTCGGCTTGTGACAGCGTCGCGCACGCCACGTTGTGGCGGCCGGTGAAGAAGTCGCGCAGCCGCCGCGCGTTCTTGTGCGTGTAGCTTGGTGAGGTGGAACGTGTCCACCGTATGACACGTCCGGAGCAGGCGTCCTTCATCTGCCCGGCGTGCGGGTCCTGATGGCACGACGCGCACGTCGGTGCCGATGCCGGTCAGCCGGCGCGCGGTGCCGGTGCCGGCCGGGAACGCGCGCGGTCTCCACCTTGTGACACGCCTCGCACGCGAGCGGCGCATGCTTGCCCGTCAGCGGATACTTGGTCGCGCGTGCGAGAAGCCGACGACGCCGAAGTCCTCGGTCTCGATCGCGTGGCAGCTCTCGCAGGTCTGCCGCACCTGACCCAGGTGCACGTCCTTGTGACACGACGACGCACGTGGTGGCCGTGCGTCGTGAAGCCGACGCGCAGGGCCGGCTCCTTCGCGCTGGTCCGGACCGGCTGCATCGTCTGCGCGTGGCACTCGCGCGCACTTCACCGGCGCGTGCTGGCCCGCGAAGAACGGGCGCGGCTTCGCGTGGGTGAACGGCGTCACCTCGAACGTGCGTCGCGGTGTGGCACGTCTCGCAGGCCGTGCCCAGCTCGGCGCGATGCACGTCGGTGTGGCACGAGTCGCAGTTGATCTTCAGCCCGCGGAAGTCGGCCACTGTGCGGGCGGCCGCGGCGCGGTCGCGGCCGCGGGCGCGGGGCGGGCTGGCGTCGTCGGGCGGGGGCGCTCCGCGCGTGGCGGACGCCGGTCGCGGGGGCGTGGCGGCGCCAGCCGGAACGCCCTTGTGGCAGTCCGCGCACGCCAGGCCGGCGTGCTTGTCCACCAGCGGGAACTTCGTCGTCGCGTGGTCGAACGTGCCCTTCTGGAAGCGTGGTCTCGTTGTGGCACGCGCTGCAGTCCTGCTTGAACGTGCCCTTGTGCGGGTCGGCATGACAGGAGGCGCAGGTGTCCGACTTCGGCTTCACCGCCAGCGCCGGCTTCACGTGGCACTGCGCGCACGCCACCGTCGCGTGCTTGCCGCGCAGCGGGAACGCCGTGCGGGCGTGATCCACCTTGGTGGTGCGCCAGGCCCCTGTGGTGTGACAACTGCTGCAGGCGCCGGGCAGCGGCGGCTGGTGCGGGCTCTTGTGGCAGCTGGCGCACGACTCGAAGGCCACCGGCTTGTAGACCTTGTTCACGTGGCACGACGCGCAGGCGACGGTCGTGTGCGCCCCCGTCAGCGGAAACGCCGTGCGCGTGTGATTGAACCCGCTCGTGGCCTGGGCGAACTTCACCGCGGTGCTGTGGCAGGTCGCGCAGTTCGCGCCGAGCGTGCCCTTGTGCGGGTCGGTGTGGCACGACGCGCATGACGGTGCTGACCGAGAGGAACGACCGTGTCTTGTGGCACGACGCGCACTGCTGCGCCAGCGGCGCGTGCAGGCCGTCGAGCGGGTAGCCCGTCTCGTCGCGATGGTTGAAGCTGGCTGATGTCGAACGGACGCAGCTCGGCGTCCGCGCCCGCGTGCTCCACGTGGCAGGTCACGCAGTCGGTGGTGACGTTCCGGTGGACGCCGACCTTGCGCGCGATGCGATCGGCGACGGGCTGGTGGCACGAGAGGCACTTGTCCGGCCGCCACCTGCTGTCCCTTGGAGTGACACTGCAGGCAGTTGGACACGCCCTCGAGCGACGCGTGCGCCTTGGACAGGCGCCCCGGCGACACCAGCGCGCCGAGCTGCGCCTGCGCGTCGCCCGCGACGACGAGGAGCAGGAGCAGCGTGGCAGCAGCACAGCAGCCACCGGCGTCCCGGCTCGCCGACGCTGTCCCGACTCCCGAGCGATGTCACTCCCCAAACCTCGCGTATCCGAGGTAGATGGCGACGGCCACGTGCAGGCCGACGATGACGAACATCCCGTAGACGAGTGGCCGGTGGAAGACGTGCCAGAGCTCGAAGAGGTGGCGGGTGCGCTGCAGGTGGGAGAGTCGGCGCAGGATGACGGCGCGGTCGGACGCGAGCGCGATGGCGTCGTGCACGGCGTCGACATCCACGCCGGCCGCCCGCAGGTGCCGGCGCATCAGCGCCAGCCGCATGCGGACGCGGAACTCGCCGAGGAACAGATCGACCACGCCAGGGGCGCGGCCGTCGGCGGGGATCAAGGCGGCCTCGAACGCCTCGATCTCGGCGCGGGCAGCGTCGGGGAGCGGCAGGTCGGCCAGCCGCGCGACGCGCCTCGGTCAGTTGCGGCGTCGATCTCGGTCGCGCGACAGCTCGGCGCCGCGAATGCTCTTGGGGATGCGGACGTAGAGATAGCGGCCGACGAAGCCCGACGCCCAGACGGTCATCATCAGCCAGTAGCCCACCGAGATCAGCCCGTTGAACTTGAACGAGGTGTGCAGCGTGACCAGCACCGGGCCGACGATGCCGAAGAAGATGTGGACCTCGAGCCAGCCGGGGACGGTGCCGACGCGCTTCAGCGGCGTCCATCGCTTGCGCACCGCGTACGGCAGGGTCGAGACCATGACGACGGCCCCGGCGATGCCGAGGGGCAGTCCGACCGAGCCGGACGGACGCAGCAGCTGATGCGCCGTCAGGTAGCCGCGCGTGCCGAGCGGGCGCGGTGTAGTACTCCCAGCCGCCGAAGCACGAAGAGGGCGGTCAGGATCACCGCCAGGCACACGCCGCCCGCGATCACGAGGACCAGGCTCAGCGAGCGCGCGGCGGCGGGGGCGGTCATCGGCGTCAGGCCTCCAGCTCGCAGTCGCCCAGGGCCCAGGTGACGCACGGCAGGATGAACCCGGCGTCGCGGTCTTCCGGGTCCAGCACGTCGGAGCGGCAGTCGGCCTGTCCGTCCTTCAGCCGGGTGCGGCACGCCTGGCAGACGCCCGAGCGGCACGACGAGGGAATGGCCACGCCCTCGGCTTCGGCGGCTTCGAGCAGCGTCATCGAGGCGCGTGGTCGTGCGCCGACCGTCCGCTCTCCGCGAACGTCACCCGGTAGGACTGGCCGCTCGGTCTCCGCGTGAGGCCGCGCGATCGCGCGGCGTCGCTTCCACGGCCTGGTTCACCAGCGACGCGGCGACGGCGGTCTCGAACTGCTCGAAGCGCACCTGCGACGGCGGCACGCCAAGCTCGCCGAGCAGCCGCGGTCATGTCGGCGATCATCGGGCCCGGCCCGCACATCGCAGAACACGGTGTGCTGCAGGCGACGGGCACGTACTGGCGCACCAGCTCGGCGTCGATGCGACCGCTGCGCCAGCGCAAGTCGTCGCTCGCGGCCTGCGGTGTCGTCACGGGCTGGGTGAGGGTGATGGCGACCTTCACCTGCGGATGGCGTTCGGCGAGGACGCGCAGCTCGTTGAGGAACGCGATGTCGTGCTCGCGCCGCGCCGAGTAGAGCAGCGTGACCGGGCGCGTCGGGTCCGAGGCCACGGCGTGGCGCAGCATCGAGAGCAGCGGCGTGATGCCGATGCCGCCGGCGATGAGCGCGATGGGACGATCGTCGCCGCCCGGGTAGACGAAGTGGCCCGCCGGGCCGATTGATCGCCAGCGTCGCCCCTGCTCGCATCGTGGCGTGCAGGGTGCCGGACACCAGCCCCTGGCGTCGCACCGAGATCTCCAGATAGCCGCGCGTGTCCGGCGCCGAGCTGATGGAGTAGCAGCGAACGTGCGGCTTGCCGTCGATCTGCACGCGGACGGGGACGAACTGGCCGGGCAGGAAGTCGAAGCCCTCGGGGCGGGCCAGCCGCAGCGTCTTGATGTCGCTGGCCTCGTCCAGCACGTTCAGGACCGTGGTGGTCTGGAATCCCGGCTTGGACGTGGAGCTCGATCGCGTGCGCTGGCCCCGGAGTCGCGCTGGCCGTCGTGGTGTTGGCCGCTGTCTTCGCGCGGGCAGGCGGCGCCGCGGGCGCCTGCCTCTTTCGCGGCGGCGGTGGCGCCATCACTTCGCAGACGGCGAACCAGGCGAGATGCGCGATCACACCGGCGGCGAGCGCGAGCGGCGTGGGCCACACCCACGGCAGCGCCGCGAACAGGAACGACGGCAGCACGAACGGGACTGAGCGCACCACGACTGCCGGCGCGGTGACGCCGGAGCATGGCGATCGCCAGGTGCACCGCCGTGAGCGACGCGGGCAAAGCAGTATCCGAGAGCACGGGCTGTCAGCCTTCTCCTGCGCGTGACGCGCACGCGCCGTTGGTTGAAACGGGCCCGGTGTGCTGGGCACGCACAGGTCGAACAAGACCCGACGGTCGGCGCTCGCCAGAGGGGGACTCGGCTGCAACTGGGCAACACGGAAGGGGGCATCCGTGACTGCGCACCGGCGACGGGGTGGAACTGACGTGCTAGCTAATCAGAAGAAGATGAGACCGCCATGAGGAGCGCTCCTGGCGGTCGACCCTTCGTGCTGATTTTGGGGGAATACATCCGCCGGGGGGTGGCGAACGCGACAAAACATATCACAGATGAGGCGGAGAGGGCCCACACAGGGCCTCGCCTGCGGCTCGGTAGGGGAAGAGGCCGAACCTTCGGTTCGGTAACGGCGGCGCTTCGCGCCGTAGGGAAGACAAGGCCGCGCTTCGCGCAGTAGGAACGAGGGCCGAGCCTTCGGCTCGGTGGGCGCGGCTTCGGCGTCGTAGGGAAGACGGTCCGCTGCCAGCTGACGGATCCTACGCGGCGAAGCCGCGCCTACCGAACGAAGTGAGGCCCACTCCGTTCCCACGCGCGAAGCGCGCCCTTTCCCTCCTACGCGCCGAAGGCGCGCCCACCGCGCGAGAGCGCGGCCTCTTCCCCTACGCGCGAAGCGCGCCCTCGATGCGCGCCTATGCCGGCCGCACCACGCGCAAACGCATCGCCCGCGCCGCATCGACGATGCGCTCGTCGTACGAGATGAACTGCAGATCCGAGATGCCGAGCGACAGTGCAGTGGCGAGGTGAATGGCGCCGAGCGAGCCGATGCGCTCGGTCGCAATCCAGCCTGCCTGTTCGAGGATGGCCCTGGTGACTTCGACGAGATAGAAGCCCGTCAGCGCTGACGCGACGTCTTCGCGCGACAGCGGCGCCCGGCGCAGGGCACGCGTCACCTCAGTCAGGCACAGCGCCGAGGTGACAGCGGTGACGTCTCCGGAGAGGTGCGCGATCAGGGCCTCCGACTCGGCGTCGTGCACGACGAGTTTCACCAGCGCCGAGGCGTCAAAGTAGGCCGTCACACGCGGTCCTCACGCAACTCATCGAGGACCTGTGTCATCGGCCGCTCCAGTGCAACCTGTCCGAGGGGCGGAACGCGTGGCCAACGGAGCTGATGGCGCAACCGCGCGACCATCCGCCACCATGCGATCGATCACGCTGTCGGCGGCAGGAGCCGGCCGCAGCATCGCCACCACCGCGCCGTGCTCCGTGACCATCAGCGACTCGCCGGCCTTGACGCGGTCCAGATACACCGACAGGTTCTGTCGCAGCTCCCGGACCCCGACGCGAGACGCGTCGTTCCGCGCCGCCCAGGGCGCGCCGCGGCGGGGCTTGGCGAGTGTCGCCACTTGCTTGCGGGCGGCCTGCTTCACTCTCTTACGGGCAGTCATGTAGCACACGGTAGCACAAGACGGGCCGCGCCCAGCGCAGAAGGAACCTCGCTGCGCCTCGCGCGGTAGGACGAGAGGCCCTCCGGGTAGGCCTCGCTCCGCTCGGAAGGGTGGCGCTACGCGCGGGTAGGCGCGGCTCCGCCGCGTAGGCACTGCAAATTGCCTTCTGGGTGTCTTCCCTACGGCGCGCAGCGCCGCCTACCAAACCGAAGGTTCGGCCTCTTCTCCCACCGAGCCGCAGGCTCGGTCCCGTCCAAGCCCCAAGCCCCGGACACCGGATGCCGGATACCGGATACCGTATCCCCCATGTCCCTCCTCGGCGTCGATGGTTGTCGTTCCGGCTGGGTGGTGGTCACCTGGCGCGAGTCCGCTCCTCTCGAGTGCCGCGTCGTCTCGACCGCGGAACTCTTCGAGATCGCCCGCCTTGCCACCGTTGTCGGCATCGACATCCCCATCGGCCTGCTCGACGCCGGCGACCGCGACTGCGATCGCGAGGCGCGGAGGTTCCTCGGCCGCGGGCGCGCGTCCAGTGTGTTCCCGGCGCCGAACCGCGCCTGGCTCCACAGCCGGACGCATCACGAGGCCAACGTCATCGCTCGCGAGGTCAACGGCAAGGGCATCTCCATCCAGGCCTTCAACATCATTGCGAAGGTGAAGGCCATCGACGACATGCTGAGAGACGCGCCGGCGGTGCGGGATCGGGTGAGGGAAGTGCATCCCGAGGTGAGCTTCACCATCATGAACGGCGGAGCGGTCGCGCCGTCGAAGAAGACCGCGGATGGACGCGCGGTTCGCCGCCGCCTGCTGTCGCGCGAGCTGGGAGCGGCCGACGTTGCTCGCCTGTGCGCAGAGAGGCCCGCCGGATGCGCCGAGGACGATCTCCTGGACGCGATGGCGGTGGCCTGGTCCGCGCGAAGGATTCGCAATGGAGAAGCCATCGCGCTGCCGGCGGATGTGGTGGCCGATCGCTACGGTCTCCGCATGCAGATCGCAGGATGACGATCGCGCCGGCACGAGTGCGCACCCGTGCCGGCCGCGATCAGGACGCCAGGACAGCCTCGCTCAGCTGATATCCATCTCCGGATCGATATTGAGCTGTATCTGACCATTGCTCGGGTCCGTCACCCGGATGACCACGGTGAAGGTGTAGTTGCCTGGCGTCAGCGTCTCGTACCCGTCCTGCCCGCTCCAGCGCCGCTGGGCCGTGAGGGGGGTCGGCGAGCTGTAGATGGTGTTCTCCTGGCCGGTCCCGAGGGTCGTGCCGTTGGCACCGCCGTTGGCGGCGCCGTTGAAGTCGAGCCCGGGAAGGCCCTGGCGGATCGCCGGGGCGTCAGGGGCGGGATTGTTGTTGTTGCCTTGCCCCGGTTGTCCCGGGTTGGCTTTCTCGAAGTCCACCTGGATGAAGTCCAGCACGCGGACGACGTTGGGGGGGGAGGTGACATCAAAGAGGTACACGTCGATCGTCGAGTTCTCCCCGGGGAAGCTCACCTTCTTCCTCTTTTTTCCCTTGGGGTCGGTATAGAGAGTCGGCGTGATCGCCGTTCCGCCATTGGCAAACGGAGGGGGGCCGCCGGGATTGGCGACAGCCATGCCCCAATCCAGTGTCTTGTTGTTGTAATCGAACCACAATTCGAGTCGATATGCGGGCATAGGCACCTACTTCCTCGAGGACGGGGTTGACGACGGCACCGGCGCGCCCTCGAGTCGCGCGACGAGTCGATGGTAGCGGACGTCGTTACGCAGCTTCGCCAATTCCGGGTCCATCCGGACCTCGGCCAGGCTGTAGCCGCGTTCCAGTGCGCGCTCGAGCGTGGTCAGCGCGGCGGCGCGATCCCCGGCCAGCTCGTAGGTCACCGCGCCCCGATACAGCGTGTTCACTTCTTTCACGTCGGGAGTCAGGACCTTCGCCAGTTCCGCAAGGCCGCCCGTCGTGTCGCCGCTCTTTGCCAGGTTGAGGGCCAGGCGGCTGCGATTGACGACCTGAGAGGGATCCTTCGCCAGTTGCTCGCGCAGCATCTGGATGGCGCGCGCATAGGCTTCCTGCGACTTCGCTGTATTCCCTGGCACCCAGCGATAGGCATCGGCCAGGTTGCCCCACACCAGCGCACTCGACGGCAACAACTCCACCGCTCGCTCGAAGGCCTGGAGCGACTCGCGATACAGGCCCTGGAAGAAGAGGGCGGTGCCAAGGTTCGTGTACGCACTCGCGTTCGGCTGGATGCCGATCGACTTCTGGAATGCCGAGGCCGCCGCGCCGTAGTCGCCCAGCATGTGGCTGGCCGCACCCATCAGGCGATAGGGCAGGGCACTGTCGGGCGCCGCCTCCGCGGACCGCGTGTACCACTTCAGCGCTTCGGCATAGCGGGCGTCCTGATACTCCAGGTCGCCCTGCAGCCGCGGCAGTTCCCAGTCCGCCGGGTCAGCGGCCATGGCGCGTTCGTAGTGGCGAGCCGCTTCAGGCAGCCGATCGGCGTTCTCCTCGATGTCGCCGAGGCCGCGGTGGGCGCCCGCGTTGAGGGGGTCCAGCACCAGTGCGTGCTCGAGCGCCTGCCTCGACGCCGAAAGGTCGCCCGCGACGAACCTGGCCAGCCCGAGTGACACGTGCCCATCGGCCAGATAGGCGTCCAGCGCAATCGCCTGGGTGGCGGCGTCCACCGCCCGCGCCCCCCACGACGCATCGCGCGTTTCCTTCTGCTGGCGCCAGTAGGCGCGCGCCAGCCCCGCCCACGCAGGCGCGTACGACTTGTCGAGCGCCACCGCCGACTCGAAGGCGACGATGGCCTTGTCGACGTTGCCGGTGCGATCGAAGCGACGGAGCAGGCCAACGCCCTGTTGCGTGAACTCCAGCGCTGTGGATGGCGTGGCCACGACGGCGGCGGCCGGCATCGCCGTGATGGCGGCGCCGGCGTCCGATTGACCGCGCCAGGGTTGCCACGGCAGAAGGAATGCTGCTGCCGCTACCGACCACCACCGCCACCACTCCGGCGCCGATGGCGGCATAGCGCCCGGCCGAGCGCGACGACGCAGGAGCCGGCGGGCCCGAAGTCGGCGAGGCCACGCTCCCGGGGGCGACGACCGCTGTGGACACCGGCGGCGGCGCCGACGACACGGGCGCTGCGCTCGAGATCCCCGACGCAAACTTCAGCGCCGCTCCCAGTTCCCACATCGACTGGAAGCGCACGCGCGGGTCGCGCTCCAGCGCCTTCATCACCACTGCTTCGATCGGTTCGGAGAGGTCTGGCCTCAGCGAACGCAGCGGCGTAATCGGGCCGTGCAAAATCTCGTGCAGCAGCGCCAGCCGATTGTCGGCCAGGAATGGCCGTCGCCCGGCCAGCAGTTCGTAGAGGATGGTGCCGAGCGAGAAGATGTCGGAGCGGTGGTCCGCCGGGGCGCCCCGGGCCTGCTCGGGTGACATGTACTCGATGGTGCCCAGCAGATCGCCGGCGATGGTCGCGGGCGCCACCGTGGCCTCGTCTGAGGTCACGGTCACCTTGGCGAGGCCGAAGTCGAGGACTTTCACCAGCCCACGGTCGGTGATCATGATGTTGCCGGGTTTCAGATCCCGGTGGACGATGCCTGCGCCGTGGGCCAGGCCAAGGGCATCGGCAATCTGCTGAACCCAGGTCACCGCCTGTTCCACCGGCAGGGGACCGGTCACGGCGTCACGCAGGGTGCGCCCCTCGACCAGCTCCATGACCAGCACGTCCGCATCGTCATGCTCGAAGATGTCGTAGATGGTGATGATGTGCGGGTCGTTCAGCGCCGAGGCCGCCCGGGCCTCCTGCAGGAACCGTCGCCGCCGGCCCTCGTCCGAGGAGACAGCCGAGGGCAGCACCTTCAGCGCGACGTGGCGCTGCAGGCGCTGGTCGAGCGCCTTGTACACCACCCCCATCCCGCCAGCCCCGAGCTGCGAGACGATGCGATACGAGCCCAGCGTGGTGCCAACGACCATGTCCGCGACGGCTGATGATACAGCTACGACACCGCCATCGCCCGCAGTCCCGCCTGGAACGCGCCTCGCCGAGGACGGCCGATCCTCCAGGCGAGGGCTGAGCGCGGCGGCGAAGAACGCGGCGACGGCGCCGGGGCAGTCGAGGCGCACGCTGTCGAGCGGCGGCACGCGAAGCGTGGCGATGCGCTCCAGCGTTTCGAGCGCGGTGCGCGCGGCCATGGGGTTCGGCGCCGGCGATGGCCTCGTACAGGGTCAGCGCCAGCGCCCACAGATCCGCGGCGTAGTCGGGCGGGTGCAGCGAGGCCAGCTCCGGCGAGAAGTAGGCCGGGGTGCCGACGAGGAAGTCCGCCGACGGCGTCATCATCACGTCGTTGGTGGACGTGGTGGCCTCCGGCGAGCGCGTGTGCTGAGCGACGGCCGGCAACTCCAGGATCTTGGCCAGGCCGAAGTCCAGCAGCTTCGGCGTGCCGCTGCCGGTGAAGCCGATGTTGCTCGGCTTGATGTCGCGGTGCAGCGTCGATCGCTCGTGCATGTGATGCAAGGCGGCCGCGAGCTCGACGCCCATGTCCAGCACGCGCGAGATGGGCAGCGGCGCCGTCCGCAGCGCGTCCTGCAGCGTGCCGCCGTGCAGGAACTCCACCAGCAGCAGCGGCGTGCCCCGCCACGCGTCCACGGCGTAGATCGTGGCGAGGTTGGGATGCGACAACGCCGCCATCGCGCGCGCCTCGCGGCGCAGCTGGTGCGCGTGCGCGAGCGAGACCGTCGGCAGCGTCTTCACCGCCACCTGTCGCCGCAGCGCGATGTCCGTGGCGCAGTACACCACCCCCATGCCGCCCGCGCCGACGCGTCGCTCGACGTGGAGGCCGTGCAGCGTCAGCGGGATGGCCGCGAGCCGGAGTGCCTCGCCGCAGTTGGGACACAGCCGGATCTCCGGCGCGTGGACGCGGTCGCAGCGCGGGCACTCACGGGCCGGGTCCTGCTGATCGTGCGGCGCCACGTGGTGCGCAGGTTCCCGTGCCGCGCCAGACCCCGATATGGCTCGGAGGCGCTCGATTGCCAGCGCCGCGGACGATGCGGTGGCGGACAGCAGCCAGCGATCCTCGCGGCTGAACGGCAGCTCGCTGCGCTTGGCGCCGAGGGCGATCAGCCCGCCCAGCTGATCGCCTCCGTCGGTGATCGGCACCAGCAGGTGATACCCGCCCTCTGCCACCCACGCGCGTTCCGCCGCCGGCAGCCGTCCCAGCACATCGTCGGTGCCCGCGCGCTCCAGCTCCATCGGCTTCTGACTGCCCTTGAGCAGCGTGGCCAGCGTGGCATCGAGCGACAGCGGTTGCGCCGGCTGCAGCGGCCGCAGCTGGCGTGAGCGATCGTCGGCGATGAACAGCACGATCGGACTGACGTGCAGCGCGCGCGAGATCTCGGACGCCAGTTGCTCGGCCAGCACGTCCAGCGACGCCGCGCTGCGTCCGCTCTCGATCAGGTTCCTCAGGATGTGCCGCGCGTCGTACTGCTCGCGAAAGAAGCGGCGATCCAGGGCGGAGAGCAACGGCCGGCGCACGCGGAGCAGGACCGCCGCGCCGGCGACCAGCGTCAGCAGCATCAACTGCGGCGGGCCGGTGAGCAGCTCGCGGAGCGGCTCGTCGCGATGCAGGTAGACCAGCCACGACAGCAGCAGGAACGGGATCAGCACCAGCCCGATCAGCGTGAGGCGCGCGAAGGCGTAGCGCACCGCCTTGCGGACCACCAGCCGGACGCTGAGGACCTGGCCGACGTAGACGGAGTAGGCCGCAATCGCGAGGCCTCCGTAGAGCAGCGGGTAGAACACCACGAGGCTCCAGAATCGTGGCGTCGGCCGATCCATGAAGCGGCCCGTAGCCCGGGATGATCGATTCGGCGATGGCCTCCGTGAGGATGGGCGCCGTGCCGATGACCAGGCCGAACACGAACAGGTCGGCGCGCCGCTGATCCGAACGGCCCGCGGCCCGCGTGTTCAGGACGATCAGCGGAAGCGCGGCGAGCGTGAACGGGGTGAGGAAGAGATAGTAGTAGTAGCGCAGCGGGTCATTCGCCCCGAGCCGCTGCAGCGAATCGGGCTGCGGCACCGCCGCCGTCGGTGGCGACATTCATGGCGGTCCACACGCTGAGCAGGAACAGCAGCCCGCCGCCGATGGCGCACACCGCCTGGCCCGCGGTCGCCAACCGCCGTGGCAGGCCGGTGAGCGCATCACGCGGAAACGCAGCCGCGAACATCCAGGCGAACAGCGGCCGGAACGCCCCAGGGTCCAGCGCGCCGAGCACCAGGACCGCACGGGCCCACGGCGTCAACACCTCCGGCGCCGCGATCGGGACGGCAAAGCCGCGGTTGGCCGCGAGCGACGCGGCCAGCACGAACACCCCGCCCAGCATCAGGGCCCGGTCATCGCGGCGTCCACCCAGGATCAGGATCGCGCCGATGACGGTGTAGACGAGCAGGCTCGTGAGGTAGACCCAGGACGGGAAGGGCGAGCCAGGGCCCTCCCCGAGACTGGAGATCACAAAGCCCGGCACGCCGACCAGCGCCTTGGCGCCGCCGAGTGCGACGAGTGCCCACCACCAGGCGGGCATGCCGCGGCTCATCAGGTCAGGCCAGGGGCGAGTGCGCGTGGAAGGGGCAAATCGCCATCGTGTGCACCATGCGCCGCGCGTGGCGATAGTGCGTGGTTTCCACCGTGACCTTGCCGTCGGCCATCGCCATCTGCGCGGCGAGCTTGCCCATCGCCCGGGTCAGCAGCAGGGTGCGGGGCCCCTCGGTGGGCCACTGCTCCTTGTCGCGCTCGATCGGGCCGCTGTAGTCCCTGCGGGCGGTGAGGATGACATCCGGATCGACGTAGAGCCCGTCGACACCCTGCGCGAAGGCGCCAAAAATCTGCGCAAGGATCACGAAACCATCGTCCGAGAGCTCAACGTGGAAGGATTCGGCCATTGGGGGGCCTCCGCGCGAAAGCGCCGCCAGGCGGCGCACGGGTTTCCGACCGACGCGACGTTGCAGGCGGGATTCTATAGGAGAACAGGATCCCGGGTACGGGGCACCCGCTTATAGGACGTCCGGGTCGTGCCGCCGTTCGCCGTACCAGAGGTCGAGGTGCGCGCGGCTGCGCACCACTGCCGGGCCTCGCGCCACGCTGCTGAGGAAGAGCTTGAGGACCTCCCACGCGGAATGCGTGCGGAGCTTCCGGCCCGACGAGGTTACGCGCTCGCGCAGGACGACGAAGCGACCCTGTTTCCACAGCGAGCGGCTGAAGGCGAGTTCCTCGCCGGCGAAGAGGCGGGCGTCGAACCCGCCGACCGCATCGAACGCCTCACGGGTGCAGAACACGTAGCATCCTGCGGCCAGACGTGCCACGCGCATGCCGAGGCGAAACGGATGCAGGGCCAGCCGTGCCGAGAGGGGGAGCCGCCCGTCCAGATGGACGCTGGCGCCGCCGCCCACCGCGCCCGCGCGCCAGGCGTCCAGTGTGGCGCGCAGTGTCTGGGCGGGAACCACCGTGTCGGCATCCACGAAGATCAGCAGCGCTCCGTGCGCCACCGCCGCACCGGAGTTCCGCGTCAGCGCGATCTGCCGGTGCGACACGTGGATGACCCTGGCGCCATGCGCGGCGGCAATCGCCGGCGTGCTGTCGGTGGAGGCGTCGTTGGCCACGACGATCTCGTAGGACACACCGACCTCGCCCGCCGCGGCATGGAGCGCCGTCAGCGTCTGACCGAGCAGCTGCGCTTCGTTGTGGGCGGGGACGATGAAGGAAATCAGGGGCACAGGGTTTGTTCTCTAAACCTACTTCGTGTGACGCACGACCGGCAGCGCTGGGTTCGCGGCGGCCCCGGACAGACGCGCGCTTCGTGGCAGGACGGAGCTAAAATGGAGCCATGGCCAGGCTGCTTTCTTCTGGTCCCCACCTCAGTGCATCGCTTGCGCTGCTGCTCCTCCTCCTCCTCCTCCTGAGCGCGGGCCCCGCTTCGGCCCAGACGCGGCTCTACATCCTCTTCAGCGGCGATACCGGCGACCAGTGCCAGCCTCAGGATTGCGAATCGGGTCGTGTTTTCGAGGTGAACGTCGATGAACGGCGATTCCAGGCGGCCACGCCAATCGCACACGCGAGATATAACGCCACGGGTCCGGTGGTCACACCAGACGGCCGGTATCTGCTGTGGAACGGCAGCGAGGCCCTTGGCAGTGGACTCGCGTTTCTCTCGCTGTTCGACACGGCCAGCCGGCAGCAGTCGCTGGTGTCGGCCACGAGCAGCAGGGGCCTTGCCGTCCCGCTGTTCGCACACCCGTCCGCGATGCGGGCGTTCTTCCAGCCGGACCTCGTCTGGGCCATCACTGTCGCCGAACCGGACGGTTCGCACACGCTGCCCATTCCCTGCGTTGACGGGATATTGAGCGGGATGAGCGGCGACGGCTCGCGACTCGTCGTCGGGTGCCGAGCAAGGGGGGTGTTCCCGCCATACAGCCTCGCCATCGACAGCACCAGCGGGGCCAGCGTCGGCGGCGTTCCCGTGGCAGCATCTCGGCAGGCGTCGAACGACGAAGGCACAGCGTTGTACACGGTCGCCACAGTCGCCAACCTGCCGGTGTTTCGTCGTTACGACGTGGCGACTGGTGCCATCCTCGCCGCGCAACCAGGCACGGCCGACGACCGGTTCGACGGCGCGATGCTGGTCGATTCGCGGACTGGAGATCTGTTCGCTGACGCGCGCGATGGCGTGCACGTGCTCGACGGCGCGACCCTCGCCACTGTCGCGCGCGTGGCGTCGCCGTACCCTGGCGGCTCGGCGCGCTTCGTGTTCGACCCCGATCGGCCGGTGATGTACGTGGTGTGGACGGGCGCGCTCGGCACGGGCGGCTATCGAAGCCGCATCGCGATGATCGACACAACCTCCTTCGCCACACTCGCCGAAGCCGACCTGCCGTTGGACATCGCCGTCGTCGGCATGGTGATGGGGCCACGGCCGCCACGCGCAGTGGCCTTGTCGTCCACCGTGACGAATCACGTGGTGGTGTTGAACTGGACCAACCAGCAGAGCCGTTCGCTCGCGACAGGACTCGTGGTCGAAGCAGGTGCGCAACCTGGAGCGACGAACCTGGCGCGGTTCTGCTTGGCTGCCGGCGCGACCTCGCTGTCGGTGTCGGGTGTTCCGAGCGGCACCTACTACGTGCGGGTCCGTGCCGTGAATGGGACGGGAGCGGGAGAGCCATCGAACGAGATCACGGTCGTGGTACCGTGAACCCTCGGCGATGACACCCTCACGCTCGCTGGCTGCGCGCGCCGTGATGGCGCTGGGGTTGATGCTGGGCTTCTACGGCCTGGCCATCGGGATCAGCGTGGCCCTGCTGTGGATACCGTACGCCGAGTACGCCTACGCCGGACAGCTGCACCTCAGGCTCTTGTTCCTGTGCGGGTCCGCCGCCGCCGTCGTGCTGTGGGCGCTGGTGCCGCGATTCGATCGCTTCCAGCCGCCAGGGCCGGCGCTGACTCGCGCCAACGCGCCGCGACTCTTCAACCTGATTGACGATGTCGCGCGGAGCACGTCGCAACCGTCACCGGCGGAGGTGTATCTGCTCAACGACGTCAACGCCTGGGTGACGCAGCGCGGCGGCGTCATGGGCGTGGGCGGCCGCCGGGTGATGGGCGTCGGCCTGCCGCTGCTGGCGCACCTCTCCGTGCCGGAGCTGAAGGCGGTCATCGCCCACGAGTTCGGCCACTACGTCTCCGGCGACGTCGGCCTGGGCCCGTGGATTCACAAGACGCGAACGGCGATCGGTCGAGCCGTTGACGCGACCGAGAACACCGCTCTCGAAACACCGTTCCGGCTGTATGCCGGCCTGTTTCTTCGGACCACCCTCGCGGTGTCGCGGGAACAGGAGTTCGTGGCCGATCGCACCGCTGCCCGCGTCGCGGGCGCGACGCCGGCGATGAGCGCGCTCCGGCGCGTCGGCACGCTGGCGCCGGCCTACACGGCCTACCTGAAAAGCGAAGTGGCGCCCGTCCTGCGATCGGGATTCCTGCCGCCGATCGCCGCCGGCTTCGAGAGTTACATCGGGCATCCACCGACGGCGGCCTTCTTCGACAAGCTCCTGGCCGAGGAAGTCCCCCATTCCGCCAACGGCCAGTTCGAGAGTCATCCGCCGCTGGCCGATCGCATCAAGGCGCTGGAGGAGCTCCTCCCGCACGCGGCCGCAATTGTGCACGACGCCGCCGGTCCGGTGCTGAACGACCCGGATGCCCACGCGCAGTCGCTGCTGCGCCACGCCCTTGGTGACGAGGTGCTGGCGGGGTTGCGGCGGATTGGGTGGGACGAGGTCGGCAAGGCGGTGTATCAGGAGCGCTGGCACGAACTGGCGCGGACCTGGGCGTGGTGGTTTGGCGACATCACTCTGGACCAGCTGCCGGCGGGCGAGGTGTCGTTCGTCGCGATGGGCGCGCGACTGGTGGGCGACGACGAAGCCGACGTCGATGACGCGGAGCGCATCGCGCGTGCGGCGCAGCTGCTGGAAGCCGGCGTCGGATCGGCGTTGGCGAGGCTTGGGTGGACGGTTGAGACGCGGCCGGGGCTGCCGATCGAGCTGTTGAATGGAACCGAACGGCTCGAGCCTCGCGCGGTGATCGCGGACCTGGTGAAAGGGGAGCTGTCGTCGGAGAGCTGGCAGGCCACTTGTGAGCGGCTCGGCCTGACGGGGATCCTGCTCGCGTATACAACGGAGCAGCCGCATCGCGCGAGCGACGTGGCCGGGTGAGGCCGCCGCGCGGCTTGTGCCTCGGGCTGCTGAGTCCCGCGCCGTCGGTGCGGCAGTTCGACATTACTGTCGTAGACTTCGCCCATGGCAAAGGTCATGAAGGTCAAGGCACCCGTATTGGTTCGCGACGAAGAAGTGGACGCGACGCTCTTCGCAGGGCGCAAGAAGCCGATGTCGCGCGTGGAGCTGATGCGCGCGCTCGCGCCGGCGTTCGCGAGCTGGATCAAGGCCACGTGTCTCTGGGACGACACCGCGGCGATCGGCGACTACCGCTTCGGCATCCTGGCCACGAAGGTCGCGCCTCGCGTGCATGTCTACGTCCAGTTCTGGTCCGAGCCGGGTGAGCCGGTGCTGTGGGAAGTCTCGTCGGGCCATTGGAATCCGCCGACCGACAAGTGGCTGGCGGGGGAGCGGTCGGAGCGCATCGAGGCGATGGGCTTCGAGATTGGCGGCCAGGCCGAGAACTTCCACCGCGAGGTCGTGGTGCAGACCGCGGCGGAGGCCACCCGCATCGCGCGCAGCGTGGTGGACATCTTCTACCACTGCTTCGACTACCGCGGGCTGTCGCCGATCGAGGCGCACCTGGCCTACGAATCGCGCGGCGAGCCGGCGCTCGCCTACGACAGCTTCTCGCCAGAGGACCTGATCAAGATTCTGGAGGCCTGCGACTTCCGCCTCACGGCGATGGACGGCGACGACCACATGCCGATCATCCGTGCCGTGCGTGGCGGCCTCGAGACGACGATCACCTGCGTCCAGCGCGTGGACGACGAGCATCTGTACCGGCATGCCCTGCTCACCGCGGATGTCGAAGTGCCGCCGGACATCGCCGCGGCGGTAACCGGGGCGGCGGTGCCGCTGGTCGATGGTGCGCCGAACGTCATCACGCTGGGGACGACGTTGATGTTCGATGGGGGAGTGACGGTGGGCTGGGTGGTGCGGCGGCTGGAGGACTGGGACGCGATGATGAGATCGTCGCAGACCACGGTGCACCCGCGCGTGGAAGTGAAGGCGAAGCGGCCGAGCCGACGCGTCCACTAACCTCTCAGCTCACTCGAGTGGTCGTCCCCATCGCTCACCGACCCGCTCGAAGCCGGCACAATTCGCCTGAGTGTGAGCTGATGGAACACTCAACACAAGCGAGTTGAGGGGTTAGGACGGTTACCGCTCGCGCGGGAATCTCAGCTCCGCGAGATCCTGTGCGATGGACGCGGCGTCAAGGGCGGTCCGAGGCTCGGGGCGGCTCGTCTCGGGAGGCACCGGCAGGTGCGGTCCGGGTTGGGAGATGGCCTGGGGCAGGTCCGCATCGATGGCTGCGAGGGCAGGGTCCACGGGTGGTCGCGCGCTGTCGAGGTCGTCCAGCCGCCGATCGGCGCGATCGAACCAGGCGTCCACGCTTTCGGCGTGCTCCTGCGCGGTGCCGGCGCCCTGCTCCAACTTGCGATCGAGCGCCGCGAGGTGCGCGCGCAGGTCGTGCTCGTTCATCCCGAGGGCGATCCTACCATCCGGGCGCGGCAAAGCATCTGGGCGAACTCGCGCTGGCACCTGCCGCTCAAACAGCGCCGCGTCTCGGCCTCCGGTCGTGTGACGGCACCGCGCACGGCGGGTCTCCAACGGTCTGCCGTCCGCCGCCCCGTGTCTCAGCAGGCGGACACGTGGGGCCGTTCGGGATTCGCCGGTCAGTGCCCCATCCTGCAACGCGTCGCCCGCGTCAGCGCCGGACGACGGACTTCAGCAGGTCGATCTGCTCCTGCAATCGCGCGTCCTGCTCATCGAAGCGCCGATCCATGCGCTCGTCGAGGATCTGCACCGCCTCGAGACTGAGCTTGATGCTGGCGTTGCTCTTCTCGAACTGCACGGCCATGTTGTGGCTCAGCTCCGCGATGCGAGCGGACAGGCGCGTGTCGACGGACGCGATAGCCGCCTCGATAGCGTGCTGACCGCTCGCCAGGGCGTCGAGGCGCCCATCGACGCCGTCGAGACGCCCATCGATGCCGTCGAGACGCCCATCGATGCCGTCGAGGCGCCCATCGATGCCGTCGAGGCGCCGATCGATGCCGTCGAGGCGCCCATCGATGCCGTCGAGACGCCGATCGATGCCGTCGAGGCGCCCATCGACGCCGTCGAGACGCCCATCGATGCCGTCGAGACTCCGATCGATGCCGTCGAGCGTCCACCTTGGTGAACTGGGCGTCCACCTTGGTGAACTGGGCGTCCACCTGGTTGAACCGCTGGTCTACCCCGTCGAAGCGCGCATTCAGTCGGCCCTCCAACACGGCCAGCATGTCGCGCAGTTCCTTCCCCGTCATCTCGTCGGCCATCCTACCATCGTCTCCTGCGCGAAGAAGTGGTTCGCGCGCGGCGTGAGATCGCACGCATCATGCCAGTGAAGAGATCGCGAGTTGGCGTGGGATTCTGTCGAGCGCCCCAGATACCGGTGCGCAGCTATTGCGTACCCGCGCGCGACGTCGCGACGAAGATTCCGCGCGGTGATGCACGTCATGCATGGCAACGACCGAAGAGCGCACCGCACCCGCCCGCACCTGTCCGTGTCCGCACCTGCCCGCACCTGCCCGCACCTGCCGCACCTGCCCGCACCTGTCCGTGTCCGCACCTGCCGCACCTGCGCGCACCTGGCCGCACCTGCCCGCACCTGACGCACCTGTCCGAACCTGGGTGACTGTGAGCTGCTGATCCACGGGTCGTCGGCCAGCAGACCGGTCGACCCGCCGGTCACACTCCCTGCGGCGTGCCAGAGCATCTGGGCGAACTCGCGCTGGCACCTGCCGCTCAAACAGCGCCGCGTCTCCGCCTCCGGTCCTGTGACGGCACCGTGCACGGCGGGTCTCCAACGGTCTGCCGACCGCCGCCCCGTGTCTCAGCAGCGACCCGCACCGTCCGCACCTGTCCGCACCCGAGCGCACCTAGCCGCACCCGCAAGCACCCAACCGCACCAGACCGCACCCAACCGCACCTGTCCCGCACCTGGCCGCACCCGCCCGCACCTGCCCGCACCTGACCGCACCTGTCCGAACCTGGGTGACTGTGAGCTGCTGATCCACGGGTCGTCGGCCAGCAGACCGGTCGACCCGCCGGTCACACTCCCTGCGGCGTGCCAGAGCATCTGGGCGAACTCGCGCTGGCACCTGCCGCTCAAACAGCGCCGCGTCTCCGCCTCCGGTCCTGTGACGGCACCGTGCACGGCGGGTCTCCAACGGTCTGCCGACCGCCGCCCCGTGTCTCAGCAGCGACCCGCACCGTCCGCACCTGTCCGCACCCGAGCGCACCTAGCCGCACCTGCCAGCCGCACCTGTCCGCACCCGAGCGCACCTAGCCGCACCAGACCGCACCCAAACGCACCCGAGCGCACCTAGCCGCACCCAGCCGCACCTGTCCGCACCAGACCGCACCCAACCGCACCTATCCGCACCCGCACCAGCACCCAACCGCACCTGTCCGCACCCAGCCGCACCCTTCCACCTGCGCACTGTGACGGATGAGACCTACCGCTTCCGGAGGCAGTCGCCCGCGGGACGGAAGCCAGCGGCGTCGGCAGCGGCCGCGCCGTCGAACACCCGCGTGCAGTTCTTGCAGTGGGCATTGCGGCACGTCGGCGCGTGATAGACCTTCGAGCTGACGTTGCCGATCACCTGCCCGGCGGCGATGGCCGGTGGCGTGGGCGAGCGGCTGCTGTTGGCTGCGGCGCGAGACTCCCGCTGCACGCACGCGGGCTGAGGTGCGCCTGCCGCCCAGAAGCCGGCCGAGGCCGAGCGTGCGGTCTGTTCGGCCTGCTCCAGCACGGGGTCGTTCGAGAATTGGCGGTAGTGGCACCCCAGTCCCTCGCGGAGCAGCTCCGCGCTGGCGTCGCGGCTGCCGACTCGTATCCGGGCCACCAGCCGGCCGTAGCGGTCGACGTCGCGGCCTTCGACGGTCACCGCCCGATCGAACAGCAGGACGCGCATGAACGTGCGCGCGCGCTGGCTGAACGGCTCGCCCGACTCGGGGCTGTCCACGCCGTGCAGGCGGACGCGGACCTTCCGCTGCGACGCCTCCTCGACGATGTCGATGGTGTCGCCGTCGATGATGGCGACGACTGTGGCGGGGAAGGTGGTGCCGACCAGGTCCGAGCGGCCCTGGGCTGGCGCGCCGGTTAGTCCGAGGGTGAGGACCGAAAGGGCGATCGCAAGAAGCGAGGGCACGCGCGCATTATGTGGCAGATTCTGCGCCCTATCCCTCCGGCTTGATCACGCGGAAGTCAACGCGCGTGGCCACGCGAGGGCGGCGGGCTCCGTCCACGGGATCGTTACCTTCACGACGATGGTATCGTCGTCGGGCCAAAGGGTGATGATTGCTGGGTGAGAGGGGCGCGCGAGGGTGGATTGTCCCGAAAACACTGAGGCCGGCCTTTCGGCCGGCCTCGCTGCCTCATCCCGAAGGAAGAGGGGGAATCAAGTCCCTTCATTATGCGGGGTCGTCCCCAATGCGTCAAGTATGCCAGTGAGGTGAAGCAGGATGCCAAGAACCATTGTGTATGTGGACGGCTTCAACCTCTACTACGGGGCGCTTCGCCGCACGCCCTTCAAGTGGCTCGATCTGGGTGCCCTTTGTCGGCACATGCTGCCGAACGACGACATCGTTGCGATCAACTACTACACCGCGTTGGTCAAGGCGCGCCCAGGCAACCCGTCCGCGCCAAGTGACCAGCAGGTCTATCTTCGGGCCCTCCGCACTGTGCCACACCTCTCGATCACTCTGGGGCACTTCCTGACGCACTCGGTCCAAATGGCTCTCAGTCATGTCACGCCGGCCAAACGAGTCTGGGTGGACAAGACGGAGGAGAAGGGGTCGGACGTCAACATCGCGACGCATCTCGTTCGGGACGCGTGCCTCAAGCGCTTCGAGGTTGGCGTCATCATCACCAACGATTCGGACCTCGCGGAGCCGGTGCGCATCGTGCGCCATGAGTTCGGGATGCCAATCGGCGTACTGAACCCCCATGAGCACCACAGTGTGCAACTGAAGCGTCTTGCGACGTTCCAGAAGCGCATCCGGCAGTCGGCCCTGGTCGCCTGCCAGTTCCCGGATACCCTGTCCGACGCGAAGGGCCCGATCCATCGGCCGGCCAACTGGTGAGCCGTTGCCGCACAGTCCCTCACTGGCTTCGTGTGTCCGATCGCGCCGCGGCAGCGGCATGGGCCGGCAGCCCGATCGACCGCCCTATCCCTCCGGCTTGATCACGCGGAAGTCAACGCGCGTGGCCTCGCTGACGCGCCGGGACGCATCGAGAATCTCGATGGCCACCAGGTCCCCGGCACCGTCGAAATCAAGAATCGCCCCCGGCTTCCCGTCGTCGCTCACCACGACCTCGGCGGCGTCCTTGAACACGACCGTGAGCGAGTCGGTCCGCTGGTCGTAGCTGACCTTCATGACACTCCCCTCCAGTACCTGCCGATGCTCGTCGTTCGATAGGCCGTGACGACCTCTGCGGCGTCTGTGCGCAGGTCGAGAACCACCCTTAGAAGATACACCCCAGGCGGGCCGTCCATCTGGCAGATCGATTGTGCAATCACGCGTCCGGGTCGAACGCTGAGCACCTGCTCGGGGGAGCGGGCCACCAGCGCCACCGAGCGCACCGGCAAGCGAGCGTCGCCGCATCGCTTCCAGTGCGTGCTTAGGTGAAGAGGAGTCGCAGCATGCCTCACGCCCTGTGCGGCTTGCATGCCCGACAGGAACGTGAGCGATCTCGAGGGTTTCGCGCGGTCTCCTGGTGGGTGCGCGCAGAATCTGCGATCTCCGTGGGCGGACTTGGTCTCGGAAGCTGCGAGCTGTTGCATCGCCTAACGCACGCGCTTCTTCTCTCTCTCGACCATGAACGAGCGCAGCACCGCGTTGATGCGCGACTGGTATCGCGGACCTTGCTTCTTGAACCACTGCAGCACGTCCTCGTCCACGCGGAGCGAGATGGGCTGTTTGGCCACCGGTTCCACGACGACAGCGGAATCCCAGAAGCTGGCGGGGATGTCAGCGAGCGCTGGCGGGGAGGTGGCTCGAATCCCGGCGTCGCTGACGCGGCGAAGCCGATCGAGGTCCGCGCGCCCGCGAACGGCAGGTCTAGCCTTCCTGGATGGCGACTTCATATTTCGTACGCTCCCGACGGACTGGCCAGCACGGGCCGAAATGATGCGCGAAGACGCGGCTGGCGAAGGCGAAGTCGAAGCCCCGCTCCGCCAGGTTGTCTCGCGCTCGTTCCGCGCATCCCAGGTGAACCGCCTCTGGTGGAGAATACATCTGTATATACGCCAAGCGCAACACCCGCTCCAGGGGTACTGCCTCGTGTCTTTGCGACTTACATGCCCGAGCGGGTGGTGAGCGGTCTCAGGGGTATTGCGCGGTTTTCGGGTGGGCGCGCGCAGAATCTGCAAGCTCGATGAGCAGACGTGGTTGCAGAGACTGCGAACTGGTGATCCGGCGTGATGGGCGCGGCGGCCGACGCCTCTCCCGGCGAAGGCTAACGCGGCTTGCCTGGTATCGCTTCGCCGGATTCGCGGATCACCTTGCGCAGGGCCGTGTTCACGGCGTCGGCATCAGGGAACACCTGCGCGACATCGGGCTCGATATGGACGGTGATTCCCGGCCCCCGGTTGCGCTCAACGTACTTACCTCGCACGCCACCGCTGAATTCGATTTCGCGGTCGGCCGGGTCGGTGGACTCAGGTGTTGTCTTGTTCATACGCTCGCCGCACGTTGGCGGTCGGGAAGCGGGCACTGATGATGCCTCATCGCCGAGCCTATGCTGGAAGCGGCAACACGCGTTCTTCCGCCAACTCGGCCGCGTAGGCCAAGGCCGCCTGCATGGCCTCTGGCGTGAGGCTTGGGTCGCTGTGGATGATGTCGTCGGTCGTCAGCGTGCTGTTCCAGATCGAATGTCAACCTCGGGGCGCATCTCGCTCGCGACGCGTGTCCGAGCAACTGAGGTCAGTGCGCCTCTCGCCTGACGTGCTCGGCAAATTCGTCGATGCGGTCAAGTGATACCGTCTGAATCTGATAATTCTCAAACAGGCTGATGACGCGCCTTGGGAGATCATTACCTTCGGATTGTGGCGGGAAGGACGGGACGACAATCAGCTTTGCCTGCTCGCCGGTGTCCCCGCCATGCTTCCACAGGAGATCGCCTTCGACCGCGAGCTTCATGGCCGTGGCGGTGGCGGAGTTCTCGTGGGCAGGAAACTCCTGAGGCTTCACCAGGTTGAGCACGCCGTTCCGATAGGCATAGGGCGCCTTGAATGGCTTGCCGATGATGGGGATGCGAATGGTCCGGTCGAACTCCACGCGACCGGCGAACTCGGGCCGGTGGAATACGGCGTCAAGCGCTTGTCTTGGTTCCGACCGGTGGGCGCCGCGTACACGACCGCCAACCAGGTCCCGGAACAGCGCAGCCATCTCTTCCTTCGGATCGAGCACCTTGACCGGACGGCTGCCAGTCATGGAGAGGGCATTCGCTCGGGTGGAGATGAACCGGTCAAGATCCTCAATATTGCGGAAGGCGCTTCGCTCGATGGCAAATCGGTTCGCGATGGACTGCTTGGCCGCGTGGATGGCCTCGGGGTCGAACGTGCCGGACTTGAAGAAGCGCCGCAGACGGTCATTGCTGGTTGCCAGCTTGACATCCAGGAACCCGAGGTCCGGGCAGAAGAGGACGACGCCAACGTTCGCACTCTCCATCCGGGACCGATCTGGACAGTACCTGGATGAGGCTGTAGTAACCCTTGGTGGCAGTGTTCACGTCGATACTCCCTAGAACAGTCCCCGGTCTACTGGCGGCCAGCAGTAGGGCGCCAGCGACTCTTCAATCGTATCGGCAACGAAGGCCGCGCGCTCCACGATGAGCTGGATCAATGCAGCCCGGGCCACATCGGTTACCTCCCACTCTGCCGGGATGGAGTGCACAAGCGGCTCCGCCCCATCTACGGTCACTTCTCGAAGCTTCGCACAACTTTTCGTCACCGACGCCCTCGTGACCCTTGGCACGAAGCCCGGAAACAGTCCGTACACGCTCGGATCGCGCACGGCGCCGATCGCTGCGATGTGCGCGTCCATGTCTCGACCGCAGGTGAAGCAGTGCGTGTGGTCCATGGCGATCAGCCGACTGCGACCTGCTGGCACTCTTTCACCCGAGAGAAAGACATTGTCATAGTTCGGCCGCCGCGCCGTGCTCGGAGGATGCCGATCGCAGTTTCGCGTCCAGGTGTCAAACACCACCAGTTTCGCAACGTCATCTGGATTCACGAGCCGGTCGAGTGCCTTGTCGTCTCCGCCCCAAGTGTTACCGCTTTCGGCCCTGGTGATAAATGCCGGACCGGGGTGTGCCAGTCCGCCTCTGGGAAAGGGAATCTCGTCGAGCTCATCCAACTCGAGAAGGGCATAGTCAAACGTCTGGAGTCCGAACCGGTCGGCGAGGCGTGTACCGACCCACTCGCTGGCGAGGGCGTGAGGCCCCTGGCGGTTGCCCATGGCCTTCAGGTACGCCTTTCCGGCATCCGTCACCACCAAGCTCGTTCCCATGCTGGTGTCGAAGGCGTGCTCGAATCGCACGAATCGCGTTGGTTGCCAGGCACCGAATGGCACGGGAACGACCTCGCCTAGCTTACATCGTCCCGACGGGGACGGAGCCCGTTGGCATGGCAAAGGCGCCGATGGCGAGACGACCCGTTCCTGATGCCGACGCGCCACGGTCGGCGCGACAACATCCACCATGTTGGGCCGCCGCTCGGCAAACGTCCCAGCATCGCGCACAACGCCCGAGACGTGTTCAGCTTGACCGGAATCGCCGTTCACGATGCCCGGAGTCCGTGTTCACCCTGACCAGAATCGGTGTTCACGTTGGCCGGAATCGGCGTTCAGCATCACCGGAATCGGTGCTCACCTTGAATCGGGATGGGTGTTCAGGATGGACCGGAATTCGCACCTGTGCGACATCGGGCTCGATGTGCACGGTGACTCCAGGCGCCCGGTGGCGCTCGCGAGTTACGAGCCGTGCCGCACCTCGTCGGCGGTTCGGCTCAAACCGTTGAGTGGCCGGATCCTCGCGTCCGAATCCGGGAAGGTTCAACGATCCACAACCGTCGGTTGGTCCACTCGCGGTCCAGCACCGGTAACGCTCTGGCGAGCCGGTTCAAGACCGCCATGCGGTTTGGCCTCGTTCGGCATGCTCTCATCCAGCCTGGCCGGCATCGCCGGCCTACGCGGGAAGCGGCAACACGCGTTCTTCCGCCAACTCGGCCGCGTAGGCCAAGGCAGCCTGCACGGCCTCTGGCGTGAGGCTTGGGTAGCTGTGGATGATGTCGTCGGCCGTCAGGCCCGCTGCCAGATTGGCCAGCACCACGGCGACCGGAATCCGAGTTCCCCGGATGCACGCCTTGCCGTGGGCGACCGCCGGATCCACCGTGACGTGTTCCTGCCAGGTCATCGCGCTCCCTCGGCTACAGGATACCCAGAATGCCCTTATCGGGGCGAGACCATGGCTGCCAGCGCCGCGAGGTCTTCAGACGGTCGGCGACTTCATAGGTCCCTGGATTCCGACGACGAGGCTGAATGTGTGGCAGCGGCCACTGCGGCAGGCCTCAGAACGGCGGCACGACCCGGCGGGGATAGGTACCGCAGTCGATGCACCTACGTCGAGGGGGTGCACGAGCAGGTGGGAGGAGGTGGCACGGGCAGGGTCACCACCCTCCCGACACACCCTCGCGACCCAGGCGACCTGCGTCACGTGCCGATTCGGTAAGGGACGGGACCCGAGCGGGTAACCGTCAGCAGGTGGTGGACCTGGGTGCCGAACCGCGCGACCTGGGGTCAGCACCCGCTCGACCTACATTCAGCACCCGCGCGACCAGGTGCACGCAGGGTCGGGACCTACATGCAGCAACCCGCGGACTTACCCTCAGCACCCGCGCGACTTACGCCAGCAGTAGTGCGGACTCGCAAGTGATTGAGCGGAAGGCACTTAGGGCACGCCAAAAATGTAATGCCGCGGACCGCTGAAGTGACTCCGGGGTACCGCGTGCGTGACTCCGCGATTTCGTGACGTTGATCCCGCCTCCCGGTCGGGTGACTCCGCGGGGTGCTGGCGCAGGTCCCGGCGTCGCTGATGTCGGTCCGCCCATCGCTCACGGAGTGCCGGGTGACCGCTCGACCAAGTCCGCCGGCAGCGGCCGCAGGTCCGGCGATTGGTGGCGGAAGTGGCCGGAGGTGCTCCGGTGATGCCGCGGTCGTGGTGCCGGCAGATCCGCCGGCCGCTGGCGCGATGCCGGCCTACTGCTCGCGCGAGTCCGGGGACTGCTGGCGTGAGTCGGCGCCATGGTGCCGTAACCCTACGGGGTGCGATACCTGATCCTGAAGGCCCGCTGTCGCGACCCGGAGGGGTCGGTGGCAGGAGATCTCGGCCATCCTGGCGAGGGTCTGCGCGCTGCGGTCCTATGCGTCGGCATCCTTGGAGTCCTGCGCGGCGTCGGGTTCGACGCGTACAGGAGGTGCACACCGCGCGGAAGCCCGAGTGGTCGGAAGGGCTTGGCCGGATCGACCCTAGCCTCGCTTGGCGCGACTCGGTTCAGGACGCCTCCAACGCCCCTCCGGCGCATAGATTCCAACCCTCGCCGGCCGGCAGCGGCCCGGACGGCCCTTCAAGCCGCGGAAGTCCCCAAGCCCCATCGGCTCCGTAAGCCAGCGCCAAGGCGGCGCAGACCAACGCATCCTCTTCATCGGAGCCGGAACCAACTCGAGGTGTCGCAATCCTGAGGATCTGCTTGAGCCAACGCAATCGTGAGCCCTGCCGCGACTCGCGGACGACAGCCGGATACACCTCCAGAGCCACCGGGCTGGCAGAGTCGTCCTTGTCGAACGGCAGCACGTTCAGGCCGTCGCGCCTCCAGCGCGCCAGATAGTGCATCGCCACGGTCGTATTGTTGCCGAGCTTGTCGAACGCGGCTGAGAGGGGGAGTTTGAACCGCTCGGCGATCGAGCGGTCTGTCGCTCGATACGCGTAAGGGACATCAAGCGCCCTGGGCGCTGACGGTACGGCCGTTATCTGCCCGGCCAGCAGGCGACCCAATGCTTCCGGAAAGCCAAACGGAGCATCGACCGCGACAACTACACGGTGACTTGAGGCGGACGCACGCCCATTCGTGGCGAAGCGAACCCAATCGTCAAACAGCGCAGCGTCAGGCCAGTCGGCCAGGCTTCCGCTCACCGGCTGACGGTGGATTACGATCTCACCGCTGGCGTCACCGCTCAGCGCGGCAATACCCTGCTTGGTGCCGCACCATCCTCCTACATCCCATCCGATAGCCACGACTGGCCGTCTCGTCATCTCGACTCCTGTGACCTGGTTTGTCACAGCGTAGTGGCAGATTCTGTCAACCAGTGATAGAACTTGCGCGTTTGGCTCACACAATTCGACTGGCTTGATCCTTGCTCGTCGTATGGGCTGCCTCTCTCTGAGGATTCACTGTGGAATGAATAGCATCGTCTGAGGAACGCGCCACGGATAGTAGAGAGGGCTGCTGCGTGAAACCCTTCGCAGCAATCCCTCGGCCGTCCATACCGAACGCAGCCACATCTCGGGAAACCGCAGCTACATGACGTCCACGACCCAGAGCCTCCAGGAAGCCATTCGAACGTTCGATCGTGCGGAGGCGGCGCAACGAGAATCCAAGGCCGAAGCGATACGCAAGGAGATGCTGGCTCTCTTTCCTCTGGACGGATGGTCAAGCATGCCGCTCGAGCGGTACACATTGGGCCAGGAGGATGCGACCGATACCTACGGCCGCTGGATCGAGTTCAAGAGCATCCCACTCGGCAGCATCAGTGGCGGAAGCTCGCACAAACACATCATCTTCAAGCGGCGCAACAAGCCGGGCTGGTCGTTTCCTCAACAGTTCCAGAATGAGCGCGAAGCATGGGAGAAACTTCGAGCCGACTTCGCGGCGATGCTGAGCCATGCCAGCCGGGGAGAGTGGGATGCGATCCCGGAACTGCTTCCGTTCCAGTATGGTCCTGCCCTCTTGGTGGCGCCGCTCAGCGCGCCCGAGCCAACACCCCTACAAGTGCGTCATCATCGTCGCGGTAGATGCGGGTCGCGGCCGGACAATCATCAGCACCGAACGCATCAACTAGCGGGGTCATGACGAGTAATGAAGCATATTCAACTCTGGTCCATCAGGAACGACGCGAACGGCATTGCCGCCGTCCCGGCCGCCTCGAAGGAATCCACCGAGACCGAGGCTATGCTCGAGGATCTGCTCGTGCGATCGCCGGCCCTGCTCGCAGAGGGGCTGACGCTTATTGGGAGACAGCTCCCGACGGAGGGCGGGCCCCTCGACCTGCTGGGCGTGGATGAGGATGGCCGCCTTGTAGTCTTCGAACTCAAGCGCGGCACCCTCACGCGCGATGCGGTCGCGCAAGTCCTCGACTACGCCTCCGACCTCAAGGAGGCCGAGCCCGAACAGGTGACGCGTCTCATCCAGGATCACTCGGGTCGACTCGGCATCGACAAGTTCGAGGACTTTGAGGACTGGTACTCGGAGCAGTATCCGAACAGCGACGGCCTGCTCACGGCTTCACCAAAGATGGTGCTGGTCGGCCTCGGTGCTGATGATCGGGCCCGTCGAATGGTCAACTTCCTCGCGGACAGCGGCATGGATATCGAGCTGCTCACGTTCCACGCCTTTGAAACCGACGGCAAGGTGTTTCTGGCCCGGCAGATCGAGAGCCTTCCCCCTGTGCGGGGGCCGCGAGGCCAAGCAGGTTCAGCCACGAAAGAGGGCAACCGAAAGCTGCTTCACGAACTGGCGCGCTCGATCGGCGTCCTGGACTTGCTGGAGACAGCCGCTACTTTCATGACCGAGCGCATGTCTGGATACCTCTGGCCTGGCAAGACGTCCTATACGCTGAGCCTGCCGGAACGGACGGCCGAGGGTAGGCCAACTCTTCGCGCGTATGTGGCGCTCTATCTAGATCCGAAGCACTCCGGAACCATCACGCTTTCGATCTTCGACCGTGCCACGAAGTTCGCGCCGGCGATCGTCGAGGAGATTCTGGCGAAGTCCGGGGGCGTGGCGAAACTGAAGCCAAAGTACAACCAACTAGAACTGGTGGTGACCCCCGCGAACTGGCCCTCCGTTTCCGCCATGGTGGCTCCGCTGTTGGCGGCGATCGTCAAGGGGAGAGCGACGGACGAAGACTCCCCAGCGGCCGGGAGTAGCGGAGGGGCCAATGGCAACAACTGATGCCGCGGAGGCAGCAGGAAGCACGTGCTTGAGCCGCGCCACCAGCGGGCTCGACTGGACGTCGCGTGCCGGAGTTCGCGAGCGGGTTGGTGGAGATGCTACAGCCCTTGAGCGTGAGCCTCCCTCCCGGCGCGGTGTGGATGCGCGGCGTCAACTACCTTTGCCGGCGACAGAATCTAATTGTCGCCGTGACCTGCCGAGCCACTGCTCGCCGCGTGCCACGGCGATTACCGCCAACGCCCGCGCCAGGGTGTTTTGTCCCAGCCTCCGGCCTACCGGCCAGCAGGTTGACGCTGCCAAACGCGAGGGGTCAGCCATCCTCAGGGCAAGGGTTCATCGCAAGGCTATCAATTCGGTGAGGTTGCCGTCAGGGCACCGAAGATTGGACGTGACGGCCGCGACGATGCGCTCGAAATCACCGGTTGCCATGTTGTTCCTGCTGAGGGTTGTCTGCTGGCTGCTGTTAGGCGGTACGCACTCTTTAGGGAGCGTTGGCACGTGATGCGCCATAGCCGTTCGTTCCCATCCCCGAACAGGAACACGAACGTCGCGCCTCTCTCAACCGCTCGCCTGTCTGACCAGCCCGAACGAGTAGTGCTGAGTGGGCAGAATCGTCTTGATCGGTCGAAATCGCTTGGAATGATATGGAAACCACTCGACGCAGGCAATCCTCGCAAGGGCGGCATCTTCCTCGACCCCGCGCGCCTTGCATGCGGCGAACAGGTCTCGAAGCTTTCCGCTCCACCAGGTGTGCCCGGCCGATCCCTTTAGCGATGAGGCCATGTAGAAGAACGGCGGCGTGCTCGCAAACGTCAGCGCATCCAGGTTGAGGCGCGTCAACGTCGGGAAATGATCGATCTCTTCTGCCTCCGTTCCGGCATACCCGGGATTCTTGGCCAGGACAATAAGGTCTGCCGTCCTGGGGTCTCCGATGAAGGGCACCGGCGGCAGTTCCGTATGCAGAACGAACTCTGGACTGCTGACCTCGTTGGCGTGCTGCACGTGCGGCATATCTGCGGGAGCGACGAAACTACCAGCGGGAAGGCTCTGCCACGGGTTCTCGACCGAATGCACCGAAGCGACGTCACGGATCTGCGGCGGTGGGGCCGCGAGCGCGCCTAGGGAACGGGCAGCCTGAGGCGCTGTCGGTGTGGGGGCCACGGCCAACTGCTTCCGGCCTCCATCTGCCCACCCTTCTCTGGTCCACTCACCCCGATATCGGCGGTTCAACTCCGACGCCTCGCTCCCATCGGCGGTGGCTTCTTTCACCCACAACTCCACTTCCTGTCCGGCCAGCAGCGCCAGCGGCACGCGATGCTTCCACGGGAAGTCCCCTTGATACGGCGGGCCTGCGGCAATCACCGGTCGGACACAGTTGAAGGACGACTCCATGCGGATCTTAAACTGGTACGGCCCTTGCCAGTGTGCCCCGCCTTCATGAACTGGCCGTCGACGACGATGACGTGAGAGCAAACCCCTGAATATCGCGGGTGATGTCAACGCGGAAGAGGCCTTCCCATCGCTCACGTGAATGGCCAGGATTCAGGCAACGCAGAGGGCTCGGGTCGGGACGAACGGTGCCGCCGCGCTGTACCCCATGGCTTGCAGTTCCGCTTCGGTGATGGTCATGGGCCTGATTCGATCGCGCACTAGTTGAATTCAGTCGAATCAGTGTCGTTCGTCAGTTGTTGCGTATCCCACGCCTCGTGAGCACTCGGACCATGGCGACGTGATCGCAGGGTAGCGACGCTGAGAC
The DNA here is from genome assembly GCA_963721715.1 of uncultured Acidobacteriota bacterium. Lineage (GTDB taxonomy): Bacteria > Acidobacteriota > Vicinamibacteria > Vicinamibacterales > UBA2999 > VFZN01. The sequence continues at coordinate 1,356,804 of CAVRKI010000003.1, forward strand.
ATCGGGTAGTGTAGCGAGCGGTCCCATCCAGGGCAAGCGGTGTGTCGTTGTTCCTTCTGTGAGCGAGCGAGTCGGCGGCCGCGGGCGGCGTCCATGGCCCGTCGTGCGGCTCGGACGACGCCGGCGGCGCCTCCTTGTGACGCGACGGTAAGCGGGCGCTGATGATGCAAATTCTACCGCGGCGCTAACGCACGCGCTTCTTCTGTCGCTCCACCATGAACGAGCGCAGCACCGCGTTCATGCGCGACTGGTATCGCGGGCCCTGCTCCTTGAACCACTGCAGCACGTCCTCGTCCACGCGGAGCGAGACAGGCTGCTTGGCCACGGGTTCCACGACGACAGCGGTATCCCAGAAACCTGCGGGCAGGTCTGCAAGCTCGGGTGGGGAAGTGGCACGAATCTCGGTATCTGTGACGCGGCGCAGCCGCTGGAGATCCGCGCGCCCGCGCCCCGACGGTCTAGCCTTCCTGGATGGAACGTCCGCCCCGCCGGCAGGGGCGCCGGAGACGAAACCCTCCATCTGCTCGCGGACAACGGATGCCTCGGCCGAGGTGAACGAGGGGAAATCGGACTCCCAGCCCGAACGGGCTCGTGTCAAGCGGTTCTCATCTGACGCCATCGGATTCAAGTGTGGGTCTTTGGGTCATTTATCGGCTCAGGATCAAGGCGGCCACACCTAGGAGGCCCACTAGGCCCGCGGCGGCCGCAATCGCGATTCGTGTCTGAACCGCAGCGGTCAGTTCCTCTAGGTCCTTTAGGCGGCGCTCCATTCCTTCGGCCTTACTATTTAGGGCGGTCTGTTGCTTCGAGGACGATTCCGAGAGGCGTTTCAGGGCTTCGAGGCGTTCCGATGTCGATTCAAAGTGAACCTTGGAGAAGATCCTGAACGCCGCCGACTCTCCCGCTTACCTCAGCGACCGTGCTGGACAGCTTATTGAATCCAGTAGAAGTGACCCCGTTTAGCGCGTCAATGTGATGGTGGATCTCTTGGGCCGAGATATCCAAGGCATCGAGCCGTTTCAAGAGACTCGCCGGACGCCAGTCTCTGCAACTGAGCGCTCAGTGCC
>CAVRKI010000004.1:0-1639633 GCA_963721715.1 uncultured Acidobacteriota bacterium
CTCCGACCCCCTCTCAGGGCGTGTCCCACCACTTCGACAGTGCCTGATCCGCCACGCGGGGCCGATCCGTGTAGTGCGACGTGTCGTTGAAGAGCATCAGCCGCGCGCGGACCGGATCCCTGAAGTCGACGACGTTGAGGCAGGCCGGCGCCTGGTCGAGGCGGTCGCGATAGCCCGCGCGGATCGAAGGCGAGCAGGCTGCTCAACACCAGCCGCAGCGTCGCCTTGTGCGACACGACCAGCACCTGGCCGCCCGGGTGCGCGGTGACGACCTCGCGGATCACCGGCAGCGCGCGCGCGAGGACCGCCAGGCCCGACTCGCCGCCGGCGGGCGCGAAGGTGAACGGATCGGCCTCCCACTCGGCATACTCGTCGCCGAACTCCCGCTCGACCTCCTCGCGCTCCGGCCCTCCCAGTGGCCGTGGCCGATCTCGCGCAGCCCCTCACGCGTGACCGGCTCGAGGCCGCAGTGCCGCGCGACGATGCGTGCGGTCTCCAGCGCCCGCGAGAGCGGACTGGAGTAGACCGCGGTGATTGCCTTATCGGCCAGCCGCTCACCGAGACGAGCCGCCTGCCAGCGGCCCTGTTCCGACAGGTCAACGCCGGTCGAGCCGGAGAAACGATCTTCCTCGGTGGCCGCCGTCGCGCCGTGCCGCACCAGCAAGAGGCGTGTGATGGTCATCTGGCTCATTGTTACAGGAAGCTGGCGGGGCCTGGCACGAACGGGCCGATTTTGATGCAGTTTCTGCAACGGGCGGACCGGCAGGGGCCGCACCAATCGTGGCAGTCAGCGGCTCGCCTCGCGCCCTCTTGGGCTTCGGGTTGGCGTTCCGGCAGGTGTTGGGCGATGATGCCCTCGCATGACGCAACGCCTCATCTTCGGCCCCGCAGAGGGCCGGGCTCCCTCGGTGGGTGTAGCCGCGGGACCCTGACGCCCATGCACACGTGGGTGAGCCGGCAGTCGCAGCCGTAGGCATGGAGGCCACCCCACCAACGACCAGCGCCGCTCTCGCGTGGATGCCGCCCGCCAAGTGGATCCGCCAACTGGTGGACATGTCGCGCCGCAACAACCTGCTGTACTTCCGCGATCTCAAGGTCGGCACGCTCGACCTGTCCGGCGCGCCGCCGACGCCATGCAGCGCTGCTGCAGTCGGGGGCGAATGGCAGCGACGGCGTGCGGCTGACCGATCTGGTGGCACCCGAACGCAAGGTCGGCGACGCGCCGCGCTGGCGGAGATCGCCAAGCGCGCGCCGAGTGCAACTTCGAGGAGCGCGGGCTCGACACGTTGTTCCTGGCGATGGGCCTGGCCTCCTGGACGAGCCGGACGGCGGGCGAGACGCCGTCCGCGCCCGTGCTGCTCGTGCCCATGGCGCGACCAGGGGGGCGCCGCAGGGGCCACTGGTACCTCCGCCGCACCGGCGACGTGAAGCTCAACGACGTGCTGTGCACGCGCTCAGGGAGCAGCACGGCGTCTCCTGGAGGCCGAGGCGCTGCTCCCCGAAGTGCTTGGAGACGACGAGGGCGAGGCCTTCGACCTGGAGCCGGTGTTCGCCCGCCGGGCGGTGGCGAGCCGCAGAGGTGCCCGGATTCGCCATCGAGCCCCGCTGGGTGCTGGGCAACTTCGCGTTCCAGAAGATGGCCATCGTCAAGGACCTGAAGGAGCTGCTCGACCCGCTGGCGCTCCACGACATCATCGCCGGCATCGCCGGCGACCCGGAGGCCGGGCAGCACGCGCGCGGCGACCGGACGTCGATGGACCCGAGGCAGTTCGACCGAGCAGCCCCCCGACGAGGAGTTCCTGATCCTCGACGCCGACTCGTCGCAGCAGCAGGCGATTGCCGCCGACGCTGCGGGCCAGAACGGCGTGATCAGCGGGCCGACCGGGCACCGGCAAGAGCCAGACGATCACCAACCTGATCGCGCGAACTCGTCGCCCGCGGCAAGACCGTGCTGTTCGTCGCCGAGAAGCGCGCGGCGCTCGACGTGGTGCTCAATCGGCTCGACGGACGCGGACCTCGCGCATCTGTGCCTCGATTGCCACGGCGCCGAGCTCTCGCGCCGGCACATCGCCGAGCAGTTCCAGAGAGCCTCGAGCGCGTGCGCGAGGCACCACCAGCCGACGTCGACGCGCTGCACGACGACTTCGTCGAGCGGCGCGACCGCCTGAACACGCACGACCGCGCGATGCACGCCTCGCGCGAGCCGTCGGGCCTCAGCGTCTACGCGCTGTATGGACGGATTGTGAACCTGCCGCCTGACGCAGTCACGCGATGTCGGCTGCCGCTGGAAGCGCTGCGACGCTCCAACGAGGCCATGCTGGAGACGTGGTGCGAGCACATGCGCGAGATGGTGAGTCTCGCGCCACTGGTCACTGGCACCTCGCTTTCACCCTGGCGCGGCGCAAAGCTGATCTCCACCGACGAGGTTCGGAAGAGCGTGGAACGCGCCCGCCGGCTGGCGCACGAGCGCTGGCCTCGCTGGGAATCGCGTCTGGTCGGCGCTGCAGGCCGAGTGCCCGATCAAGGCCCCGACGACGGTGCGCAGAGCTGCGTCGCACGCTCGAAGTGCTGACGGCGATCGACGAGACCTGTCATCAGTGCCGCGACGATCTGTTTGGCGAGGACCTGACGCAGTTGGGCGAATCGTTGTCGGCGGCGGAGTCCACTTTGGGAGCCGTCATCGCCACCGTGTTCAACGGAGGCTTCCGCGCCGGCGTGCGGCAGGTGCGGCAGCACTGGCAATGGCGGAACGCTGCCGGCCACCCAGGCGCTGACGCTGGTCAAGCGCGCGCAGGCGCACGTGGAGGAGTGGCGAGAGGTGGCATCAGACCCGGCGAGCAAGCCCGGGCGACAGCCCCGGCTACCGGAAGCCGCCGCGGCATGGAACGCGGTGATGGACGACCTCGCACCGCTGATGGCGCAGTTCCCCGGCCGCTTGCTGGATGACCTTGCCCTCGTGGAGATCGGCGGGCTGGCTTCAGGGACTGGCCGCGGACGTCGTCACACCGTCACAGGTGTTCACGCTCCACGGCATTTCGGCCGGCTTCAAGAGTCTGGGCATGGAGCCGCTGCTGGAGGAGATCGCCGAGAAGCAACCCGCGCCGCAGCTGTGGCCGGACCTGGTACGCGCGGCTTGGCTGTGGTCGTGCCTCGAGGAGATCCAGCTGCAGAACCCTACGCTGCCTGCCTTCGACGGTCGCCTGCACGACGACGTGGCGCGGGAGTTCCGCGAGCTGGACCGGCTGCGCCTGAAGGCTTGCGGTGCAGCGCGTCCAGCGCGCGCACGCCGAGAGGGCGCTGCGCATCCGCAACGCGCACCCCGACCAGAACACGCTGGTGGGCCGCGAGGCCGCCAGAAGCGCTCGCGGCACCTGCCGCTGCGCCGGCTGTTTGCCGAGGCGCCGGACGTGCTGCTGGCGCTGCGCCCGTGCTGGATGGCGAGCCCGCTCTCGGTGAGCCAGCTCCTGCCGGGCGACCGGCCGCTACTTCGACGTCGTCATCTTCGACGAGGCCAGCCAGGTGCTGCCGGAGGATGCCGTCACGTCGCTCCTGCGCGGCCGCAGGCGGTGATCGCCGGCGACCAGAACGCAGCTGCCGCCCACCACGTTCTTCGCCGCCGGCGACGAGGACGACGAGGAGCCGACGGACGACGCCGAGGCGACGGCGGGCTTCGAGAGCATCCTCGACGTGATGTCCGCGTTCCTCGATCCCGCCGTGGTCGCTCGACTGGCACTACCGCAGCCGCGACGAAGCGCTGATCGCCTTCTCGAACCACCAGATCTACGACGGCCGCCTCGTCACCTTCCCGGGCGCCGGGCGCGACCGGCGCGGTCCGCCACGAGCTGGTCGCCGCACGTCCGGCGACGGGCAGCGCAGGAGGCCAGCGCTCGGCGCGAGGTGCACGCGCGTCGTCGAGCTCGTCCTCGAGCACGCGCGCACTCGGCCCGACGAGATCGCTCGGCGTGATCGCGATGGGCATCAAGCACGCACGACCGCATCGAGATGGCGCTCGACCGCGCACGCCAGGAGCGACCCGACCTCGACGCGTTCTTCGCCGAGGACCGCGGACGAGCGCGTTCTTCGTGAAGAACCTCGAGCGCGTCCAGGGCGACGAGCGCGACGCCATCATCCTGTCGGTCGGCTACGGCAAGGACGCGACCGGGCAGCCTGCTGTACCGCTTCGGTCCGCTGCTGCAGGAGGGCGGCGAGCGGCGCCTCAACGTGGCCGATCACGCGCGCCCGGCGGCGCATGACGGTGGTGTCGTCGTTCCGCCACGACGACATGCGGGCCGACTACCCGAAGCGCGGGCGTGCGCCTCCTGCGCGGCTACCTCGAGTACGCGGCGTCCGGCGGCCGGCGCTTCGAGCGCGGCATGGCCGGACCGGCGTGCCGCTGAACGAGTTCGAGCAGTCGGTCCACGACGCGCTCGACGCCACGTGGACTGCACGCTCGTTGGCGCAGGTGGGCAGCCTCGCGCTATCGCATCGACCTCGTCGCCATGCATCCGGAGCAGCCCGGACGGTTCGTGCTGGCGATCGAGTGCGATGGCGCCGAGCTACCACTCCGCGCCCACCGCGCGCGACCGCGACCGACTGCGGCAGCAGCAGCTCGAGGCGCTCGGCTGGCGGTTCCACCGCATCTGGTCCACGGACTGGTTCCTGCGCCGCCCCGCTGAAGTGCGCCGGACGCTGGACGCGTTCGGGGAGGCGCTGCGGCTGGACGAGAACCCTGACATGCAGCCGGTCCCCGAGGAGGTGGCGGTGGATGCCGTCGCGTCGGCGCCCGAGCCATCCACGGTGCCGCAACCCTCCACGACGGCGCTGCCGTCCCGCGGCCCTCGTCCTGGCCTGGCGCCGAGAGCGGACATCGGCGACTACCTCGCGAGCGAACTCAACGAGATGGTGCGCTGGGTGCTATCCGACGGGCGCCTGCACACGAACGAGGAGATCGTCACCGAGGTGACGCGCGCGCTGGGGTTCCGGCGCAAGGGGACGCGGATCGTCGCGGCGATCGAAAGGGCGATCCACGTCGTGCGGCCCTGAGAGTCTGGTGACGCCCTGAGGGGTGTGACCTCCCGTGACACGCCCAGCGGTGACACTGCGGGGCATGAGACGTCTCCCCCTTTCCCCACTTCTTCTCCTTTTCGTTCTCGCTGCCGGCGCGTGGGCCGTCACCACCAGCCTGCTCGTCGCCCAGGGGCCCGCTGCCGAATCCCAGTTCCGGCTCAGCCCCGAGCGGCTCCAGGCCCGCCTGCGCGCCATCGAAGAAGGCCTCGACTACATCCCGGGTGAGGTGATTGTGAAGTTCGCGGCCGGCGCCGGCCCTGTGCAGCAGGCGCGGGCGCTGTCGGTGGCGCGCGGCGAGATCGGCAGCGCCGATCAGCAGTGGGTGGGCGATGCCCTGCTGGTGCACGCGCAGGGCGAGCCCGACGCCGAGCGCTTCGCCACCCGGCTCTCGGAGCAGTCCGAGGTGGTGTACGCCCATCCGAACTACCTGACGCGGCTGCAGAGCGTGCCCAACGATCCGTTCTACCGGAACCAGTGGCACTTCGATCTGATCAACATGCCGGCCGCCTGGGACATCAACCCCGGTGGTTCCCCCGACGTCACCGTTGCGGTGATCGACAGTGGCGTCACCGAGCGGACGACCGCCTATAACTGGCGGCTGTGGACTGGCCGGGCCTTCGGAATATTCACAGTGCCTTACGCGATCAACCCCGACCTGAATGCGTCACAGATGCTGCCGGGACGCGATTTCGTGTTCTTCACTGCAGGTTCGCCAGTGCTGGACATGGTGGGTCACGGCACCCACGTAGCTGGCACCATCGTTCAGGCCACCGACAACGCGATCGGTGTGTCGGGGATGTCCCATCGTTCGAAGCTCCTGCCGCTGAAGGTGTGCCACGGGTACTGGGAACTGCAGATCATCCTCGGCGACCGCGCGACGCCCGGCTTCGTATCGCCGGCCTACAGCGGAGGCTGCGAAACCGCGGCCACCGCGGCCGCCATCCGCTATGCCGCCGACCAAGGGGCCAAGGTGATCAATCTGAGCCTGGGCGGGCCCAACTCGACTCCAGTCGAACTCGATGCCCTCCGTTACGCGGTGCAGAAAGGGACGTTCGTCGCCATTTCCGCGGGCAACAGCTACGAGAGCGGAAACCCGACAAGCTACCCAGCGGCCTATGCCGAACAGATCGACGGCGTGATGGCTGTCGGCGCCGTGGGGACCACGAGCCGGCGCGCCTACTACTCGAACACCGGCTCATACGTCGATATCGTGGCTCCGGGAGGAGACCAGCGTCTGTCGGCAGGGGGATCGATCTACCAGGCGGGCCTCGATGGGCGAGACTTCAACCCGTCCACCATCGTCGTGCCACGGTTCGATCGGCACGTCGTCGAACCCAAGCAGGGCACGTCCATGGCCGCCCCTCACGTCGCGGGCCTGGCAGCCCTCCTGTATGCGCAAGGCATCACCAACCCCGCTGCTATCGAGGCGGCGATCAAGCGCTTCGCCGTGGACCTGGGACCACCCGGACGCGACGACGAGTACGGGCATGGACTGATCGATGCCCGCGCCACGCTGCGCGGCCTGGGGGTGGCGCGATGAAGCGATCTGTGTTGCTTGTGATGTGTGCGCTCACGATCTCCGGTATCGGCTCGTCTGCCTTCGCGCAATCGACGCCCGCACCCGGCGTTGGTGTTCGGGGGCTGGCCACATTTGGCGTGTCGCAGATGACGGCCTCGGACAGCTTCGACGCGGTGCTCGGTTCGTCGTCGCTGAACGAAATCGGCGGCGGCGGGCAGGTCACGAACCTGTGGCGCGGTCTCTTTGCCGAGGTCGCCGTCGGCCGCTCGAAGGAGACTGGTGACCGCGTGTTCGTGGACGGCGGAACCGTATACCAGCTGGGTATCCCACTGACCATGACCCTCACCACCATCGACGCGACGGCGGGTTATCGCTTCAACCGCGGTGGCCGGTTGGTCCCGTACGTTGGTGCCGGGTATACGTCAGCGGCATACGAGGAAACGTCGCCATTTGCGCAGGCCGGCGATGACGTGGACGAGCGTTTCGACGGCGTCGTGGCGATGGCCGGCATGGAGGTGAGGACCTTCCGCTGGCTCCACGTGCGAGGCGAGGCCCGCTATCGGCAGGTGCCGGACGCGCTCGGCAGCGGCGGCGTCTCGGCGGCGTTTGGCGACGACTCGCTTGGAGGGATCCGCTTTGGCGTCACCCTGGCCGTTGGGCGATGACACGGCTTCATGTGTGGTGAAGTGCGACAGTACGACGAGTGGGACCACGACCTGTCAGCGGGCTACGCGTGGCCATCGGATGTCCCGGACACGCAGCTTACCGTGTTCGTGTTTCCGGCGAGAGCCGCCACTGACGCGGAACACTTGCAGCAGGCGATCGCGGACATCTATCAACTGCATCCCGAGGCGCAGGTCCTGACGCACTCGCAGGTCACGATTGACGACAGGGTCGGCCTGCGAGTCGACTTGCTGATCGCCGGGAAGGAACCCGGGAGCCCGCCCCGGCCCAGCACTGTCCTGGTGTTCCGGGTGGATGGATGGTTCGTCAGGGTCCGCGCGACTGCCTCGACTGCGGCGCCGCTGCGGCCGGTCGGGACATCGGCGGAAAGCCTGGTGCGGCACTTGAACTGGCCACAGACCAGACGCCGACTGGCGGCAGCGATACCCGATGCGGTAGCGCGCTCCGAGGCGGCAATGGTAGCGCTCTCGGCGATGTCGGATGACCAGGGCAGCGCGCGCCACCTGGCGTGGCAACACCTGCGGGACGGCGACGTCCTGGGCGCGACGGAGGCATTCCTGTCGATGCTCGAGAGCGACAGGGCCGGTGCTGAAGGTGTGTTTGCCGCGCTCCAGGCTTATGTGCCCGACGGCGTCGCGTTCGGCGGAGGCCTGGGCAGCAGTCCTCGAGATGCGGTTGTGGTGAGCGTAACCCCCGGCTCGCATGCGCACGTGGCCGCTTGCCACCTCTATCTGACTTGCGCGCTGGGTGCGCTGGGCCTGAGGAGTGGGATGTGGAGCGTTGTGACCTGGTGCTGATGAGCGGTGGCATCGTGGACGCCGTTAGTGTTCGCACGGCTGGAGGCCGAACCACGACGGTGTTCTTCGAGGTGTTCCCGCCGCTCGGCGACGCATTGCCCGACGACGGCAGCATCGTTGACACCTGACAGGCTGGCGAGGCCGACGAGCACCCTGGAAACCACGTGGCCGAAGAACTTCCAGAGGAACTGGCGCAGTTCGTGTTCGCGCGTCTCGGGTGCCACTACACGCGCTGGTTGGTGACCCGGGGGACGGAAGAGGAGTAGGCGCCGATTGAAGGCTGGGCACGCTTCTGACATCTGGAGCGGCGGCCGATCCACTCGGCCGCCCGGCAACCTGGGAGGGACTACCCAAGGTGCCTTCTCACCGGGTCGTAACGGCGACACCGGGGGGAGATGTGGCGACGGTCGCACGGACCGGCCTCGCATCGCCTGGCGCCACGGTCGGATTGCCGCTCGCGCTGCTCGCGTCCCTCATCCTCGGCAGTTCCATTTCCTCGCTGACGGCGCCACTGATCGGCGTCGCCGCTATCCTCGTCATCGTGTTCGTGCCACTGTGGCTGACCGCAGGGGAGGAGGAGTGACGACCTGCAGTCGGGGCCCCACCATCGATCGCGACCAGCGCCGTGCTCGACGGACTTCTGGAGATCGTGGGCTAATGGAACGGACCATGCCCAACCCACGCGCCATCCTTGCCGACATCACCACCCTGGCGGTGGACGCCATCGTCAATGCCGCGAATACGGGCCTCGTCCCCGGCGGCGGGGTCTGTGGCGCCATCCACCACGCGGCAGGCCCGGAACTGGCGCGTGCCTGCGCCGTGGTCGCGCCGTGTCCAACCGGCGAGGCGCGCATCACGCCCGGATTCCATCTGCCTGCACGCTTCGTCATTCACGCCGTCGGCCCGGTCTGGCGCGGCGGTGACGACGGCGAACCCGCACTGCTGACGTCGGCCTATCGACAGTGCATGGCGCTCGCCCGTGCCCACGGCCTGACCAGCGTCGCCTTTCCCGCGATCAGCACCGGCATCTATGGTTATCCATTGGCGGCAGCCACGCGCATCGCCGTCGAGACGGTCCGCGCCGAGCTCGGTCTCGCCTCTGCCGGCGGCCCCCCGATTGACGTGACATTCGCCTGCTTCAACCAGGCGGCGTTGAGCGCATACTTGGCTGCGGGCGTCAGGTCGACAGACTGACCCGGTCCGATCTTGCACGAGCCCGATGTGGGCGCCGGCTTCCCCTTCTGTCTGACGCTGGTTTCCCCGCCCGTCAGGTCAACGCTCTGCGGCGCCCACGCCGCAGCTCGCTCGAGGTGAGCCGTGCTCATTGGTCGCATTGCCGTATATCTCCTGCTGTTCGTCTCCTTCAGCCGCGTCGCCGCCGCGCAGGCGCCCGTCATCGAGGCAGCCTCGACCACGGTGGCGCCCGGCGGGAGCGTGGCGGTCCAACTGACCGGGGCGCCGTTCGCCCACTTCGCCATCATCGGCAGCGTCACCAACGCCGGGTTCAGCTTCGCCGGGGTCGCCCTGGCCGTCGGCACCGACGTCGTCGTGCTGACCACCGGCATACTGGATGCGACCGGGACGGCCACGATCTCGTTGACGCCGCCGTTTCTCGGCACGACGCTGGATCGCTATTACCTGCAGGGGGCCACCGCCGCCTCGCCGTCATTCGCCGGGCTGGTGCCTTCCGCCGGCCTGGTCCTCCGTAACGCGGACCTGGTCGCCGGACTGACCGGACCAGAAGGGCCCGCCGGTCCCCCGGGCCCACCAGGCCCTGTCGGCCTGACCGGACCGGCAGGTCCGACGGGAGCGACAGGGGCCCCAGGTCCTGTCGGTACCACCGGCGCCACCGGCCCTCCAGGCCCCCCAGGGCCCACCGGTGCCCCGGCCCCACCGGCCTCACCGGCCCCACCGGCCTCACCGGGGCCACCGGCCCTGCCGGCCCTAGAGGACTCCCCGGCCCCGGCACGCTGCCCTGGACTGGAGCCACCCACGACATTCCCGCCGGCAACGGCGCGGTGGTAGCGTTCACCTGCAGCACCGGTCCGCCGCTCAGCATGACCTGCGGCTATCAGCCCGCCGACAACGGCTCCTTCGACATCCACGTCGCCTTCGCCGGCTACACGACGGACAACAACGGGCAGTGCACGCTGTGGAACACGGGGGCCGTGACGCGGACGATCGTCTACAAGGTGCTGTGTCCCGAAGCCGCGGCGCTGGCGCCCGGGCTCACCCAGACCAGGGTCGGGCCCGAAGTGACGATCACCCCGTTGAAGAGGGCGCCGTAAGTTGCGCGAGGGGCAACTGCAACGTTCGGGTCGTATAGTGCACTAAGCATCGGACCCCGGTCACTCGCGTCTTCCACGAGGAGCGCCATGAACGTTAGCCCCGACGCGATGAAGCGCTGGCCCGTAGTGGGCGGCGTCCTGACCCTGCTGCTGCTCGCCGCGCTGGCCGTGGCCTATTGGGAGAACTACCAGGATCGCCAGCGCTACCTGCAAAGCCGCAACTTCCGCCTGCTCTCGGTCCTCGCCAGCCAGACCGGCAACCTCCTCGACACCCGCGCGCGCATCGTCCGCGACGGGCTGGCGCGGGCGGCGGACGGACGGGAGTGCATCGGCGACGTGGGTCGAGACGACGGTCAGGGACCTGAAGGATCCCGTCCTCGCCACCACCGCCATCGAAGGACCAGACGCGCCGCCGGACGCCCTCAAGAAGGCGCTCGCCCGCTACAGCGCCAGCATCGTCGGCGAGGGCGACACGCTCCGCATCCGTCTGCACCCTGCAGGCACGCCGCCGGCCGTGCCCACCGAGCCCACCGTGGCCGTCAACATGACCGCGAGTGACGCACTGGGAGAGATCTTCAGGAACAATCTCGGGCAGGGGGCCTTCGACACGCTGGCCCTGGCCACGCCGGACGGGGCTGTCGTGTACGCCGACGGCCGTCGCGCCGACGAACTGTCCGCGATGTCGCTCGACACCCTGCTCCCGGCGCCCACCGACCCGAAGGCGAGCCGCGACTTCAAGCCACTCGCCGCGACCATCGCCGAACAGCCGGTGCAGATCGCCGGCGTGGACTACCGCATGTTCGTGCAGCACTGCTGCCGCGTCGAACACCAGAACACCGCCGGCCTGCCGCTGTCCATCGACCTGGCGCTCGTCGGCTTCACCCAGACCGACGCCCTGAACGCGGCCTCGCTCGCCATCTCGCCGGTGCTGGTGCTGGGCGGCATCGCGTTCGTGCTGGCGGCCCTGGTCGGCTGGTCGTTCCTGAAGATGGCGCTCGTCGGTCCGCAACAGCGCGTCACCAAGCTCGACGTGCTGATGCTCGCCGGCCTCCAGCGTGTTCGGGCTGGCCCTCGGCACGATTCTGCTGCTCACCATCGCCGCCTACGCGCGGCTCAGCGCGGACGTGGACCAGCAGCTGACGCAGCTGGCGACGACGCTGAACGAGAACCTGACCAGCGAGATCGAGGATGCCTATTCGCAGACGACCGCGATGACCGAGCACCTGCGCGCCGTGTGCGCCAACGCGTCCGACGGCAGAGGCAGAGGCTGGACGTGTGCAGCGCGGCGATCAGTCGAACTGGAGAAGGACGTCACGGACGAGGGCAATCCGTATCCGGGCTTCGTGTCCTTCACCCTCGCCGACGACCAGGGCTTTCAGACGCGTGAAGGTGGGCGGCAGCGCCAAGACGGCGCGCCGCATCTCGGTGGCCGATCGCGCGTACTTCAAACTGGTGAAAGACGGCAAGGCCTGGCCGCTGGCGCAGTGCGATCTGGGTTGCGTGCTCGAGTCGCACTGGTCGTGGATCACCGGCAATCCGCAGGTGGCCCTGTCGATGCCGACCAGGATCCCCGGCCTGCCCGTCGCCGTGCTCGCGATTCCGATGCGGCCGCTGCTGCAGCCGGCGCTTCCGGCGGGCTTCGAGTTCGCCGTGATCGACGCGGCGGGCCAGGTGCAGTTCCACTCCGACAAGCAGCGCAACGTCCACGAGAACCTGCTGGTCGAGACCGATCAGAACGCGCGGCTGCAGTCGATCATCAGCGCGCACCGCGCCGGCACCCTCAACACCTCCTACTGGGGCCGGCCCTATCGCGCCTACGTGATGCCGGCCGTCGTTCCCGGCTGGTCGGTCATCACCCTGCACGACAAGCAGCACACCCGATCGCTGGTGCTGGAGTGGACCTCGGTCAGCCTGCTGCTGCAAGGCGGCTTCATGGCGCTGTGGATGATCGGCGTGGCGGTGGCGCTCAAGATGGGCACGTCGTGGCTGTGGCCGGATCCGCTCCGCCGGCCCTGGTATCCCGTGCTGGCGATGGTCTACGTCGGCGGGCTGCTGCTGTGGGGGCTGGTGGCGTATCGCTACGGCCTGGTGAGCGCCGCGATCGTCGGTGTACCGCTGCCCGTGGTCCTGTGGCTGCTCACCTACGCGGTGTTGTATCGACAGCTCCCGGAAGGGCGAGCAGCCGAAGTCGTGGGCGGAGCTGCGCCGCGATTACCGTTACGCCGGAGCGCTGCTGCTGATGACGACGGCCGTGGTCCCCGGCGCCTCGTTCTTCGCGCTGTCGTACGACCTGCACATCGAAGGGTTCCTGAAGAACCGCCAGATTGCCCTGGCTCGCGCCGTCGACAGCGCGTCGCCGTGCAAGACGGGTTGGACGGGCGACCAGCCATTCGAGCTGCGCGCCCGGTACGACCAGGTGTTCTACGGGAGCTCCGTGACGTGCATGCAGGCTGAGGAACAACCGGACGGGGCGCGGAGCAGCGAGGCGGACAGCGAACCGTGGGGCATTCACTCGCTGCTCGAGGATTACCTGCCGTATTACACCTCGGCGTCGGTCGAGACCCGCGAGCTGCTGCACGGCCATGCCAACGACGACACGTGGGTCAGCGACCGCAGCACGCCCGGCCAGATGATGGTGAACGTCGCCGCGATCGCGCCCGGCTATCGCCTGAGCCTGGAGTCGCCCGTGCCGCCGCCGTTCGGAATCCGCTCGCAAGGCAGTGGGTCGCGGGTGGTGTGGACGGCGGTGTTCGCGCTGGCGCTGCTGGTCGTCGGCATCGTCATCTGTGTCCAGTGGATCATCAGCTACCTGCTTCGTCACGTCCTGCTCGCGGACATCGTCGAGCCGGCGCGACCGATGCGCCCGGTGGAGCCGTCGGTGGGGCAGCACATGCTGGTGGTCTGCGACGATCCGGTTGCCTATGCGGAGGTCCTGAAGGCCGAATCGGGCGTGGCCATCTTCGAGCTCACGCGGATCCTGACGGACGACAACCCGAGTGCCGCCTGGCGCCAGGCGCGGGTTGCGCTGGGGTCGGCGAGCACCGTGGTCCCTCTGGCCATTCCGGACCTGAGCGATCGCATGGACGACCTGCCGCTGATCTTCAGGAAGCTGGCCATGGTCGATCAGCTGATGGGGGACCTCGAACAGACAGTGGTGCTGCTCTCGAAGTATCCGGCGCACGTGCTGGCCGCCGCGGCCAAGGACGCGGCACAGGGCAAGTCTGATGCCGAGCGCTGGCCGAAGGTGCTCGGCCGGCTGACGGCGATTGATATCCGAACCTCGCCTCAGAGCACGAAGGAGTTGATTGGCACGAAGGCCGCCGTCAGCTGGCGCGAGCGATTGGCCCAGCTGTGGGCGGTATGGACGACCCGGCCTGCAACCGATTGGCAGAAGGATGTGACCAGCGCCGAGGCCGGGCGCAACAAGAAGCTGCGGCGCATCTGCGACGAACTGGAGAAGACCTCGGCCTTCCAGTCGAAGAGCCTCACCAGCGAGCAAATCCTCGAAGAACTCGCTGAACGCGCGGCGCCCTACTATCAGCGGCTGTGGCAGGGGTGCGACACCGACGAGCGCGTGGTCCTGGAACACGTCGCGCGGCACGGGATGGCCAGTGCCGCATCGCGTCGGGTGGTCCGGCGGCTGTTGGGCAAGGGGCTGCTTCGCAAGGCGCCGGATCTGCGGCTGATGAATCAGAGCTTCCAGCGCTTCGTCCTCACCACGGAGTGCCGCAGGGAAGTGGCGGCGCTCGAGGCGATGGCCGAGCCGAGCGTGTGGGATCGCCTGCGCCTCCCACTGGGACTGACCTCGCTGGCCACGCTGCTGTTCCTGGTGATCACGCAGCGCGAGGCATTCGATGCCACCGTCGCGATGGCGGCGGGCGTGACGACGGCGGTGCCGACGCTGGTGAGGCTGACGAACTTCCTGACCGAGTTGGGCGCGCGAGGGGGCGGACCGCCAACGGCGAACGCGTGAAGCACCGGCGGTGGCTGGTCAGGACTTGCGCGGCGCCCTCAGCAGCTTTGGCGCGCGCACGGTCTTCTCGAGGGCACGGATCCCTACACCGTGATCCTTCAGCATGGCGTACATCAGCCGACGATCGGCGCGGTGCTCCTGTTGCAGGGCTCGGGTTGTCATCCGCATTTCCCTGGTCGTCGCGTCGAGGCGCTCCATGAGCAGCTGCATCTTGCCTTCGAGCGACTCGGACACGACGTCGAGCTTGCCGTTCATGGCACCGAGTCGGTCCTCGAGACGGCCCATCCGCTCGTCGAGAGACTCCATCTGCCGCTCGATGGACCCCATGCGCCCGTCGAGCGCAACCATGCGCCCGTCGAGGGCGTCCACGCGCCCGTCGAGCGCGACCATGCGCCCGTCGAGAGACTCCATGCGTCCGTCGAGCGCGTCCATGCGTCCGTCGAGCGCGTCCATGCGTCCGTCGAGCGCGTCCATGCGTCCGTCGAGGGCGTCCATGCGCCCGTCGAGCGCGTCCATGCGCCCGTCGAGGGCGTCCACGCGCCCGTCGAGCGCAACCATGCGCCCGTCGAGCGCGTCCATGCGCCCGTCGAGCGCAACCATGCGCCCGTCGAGCGCAACCATGCGCCCGTCGAGCGCGTCCATGCGCCCGTCGAGGGCGTCCATGCGCCCGCCGAGCGCGTCCATGCGTCCGTCGGTATGGCCTGCGCGGCCGAGCAACTCCGAGAAGCCCTTCGCGACAGTGATCTCGAGCCGCGAGAGTCGTTCGTCAACAGCCATGACGTCCGTCGCCATCCTACCATCGTCCTCCTGCGCGCTCGCCGCGTGCGCACGGCGAGAGTTGGTGCACGCGGTGTGCCGGGGTGGACTGTGGTGATTGCCCCATGAATTCCCGATCGGTCGGTTGACCTGTACGCAGTGGACGCGATGATCGCTGCGGGCGGATGCTTGAGATTCTGCGAGGTGGATGCGGCCCCCTGATCCCTGATCCTCTACCCGATCTGCGCGGCCAGCCTCGCCCGGATGTCCTCCGGCAACGGCGCGGACTGCCGCCGTGTCGTGTCGAAGCACACCTCCACCGTCTTCTGGGTGGCGCAGTGCGTCATCGAGTCCGCTTCGTAGAGCCGCATCTCGTAGCCGAAGCTCTTGTGGCCGACCTTCGTGAGCGCGCCAGTGATCAGGACGAGCTGACCGGCCGTGAGCTCGTGCTTGAAGTCGATGGATAGCGTTGCGACGACGCTGCCAAGGCCTTGCGAGCGGAGGTCGGTGAGCGACACACCGGCCCTGGTCAGGATGTGCCAGCCAGCCTCGTCGAAGAACGCCGCGTAGTGGCGGACGTTCATGTGCCCGTAAGCGTCGCAATGCGCCGGCATCACGACGGACCTGTGCAACTCGAACCATGCGCGTTCCGTCATGCTCCACATTAAGCCACATGAGCGATCGAACCGCGCGCCGGCGTCGCCTGGCCTGCCCGCTGCCGACCCCCGTCCGCGGTTTGCCGGTTACCGGTTCTGCTACCCTCATTCCCAATGCGCCTCGTTGACGATCTGCTCGTTCTCGCGCCCACCGATCTCTCCACCTTCCTCAGTTGCCGTCATCGCACCGGGCTGGATCTTGCGGCCGCCCGGCACGTCCTGAAGAAGCCGACCTACGAGGATCCGTACGCGGCCATGCTGGCCGAGCGTGGCGAGGCGCACGAGCAGCAGTACGTGGAGTCGCTGCGCGCGCAGGGGCTGGACGTGGTCCACATTCCGCGCGGCGAGGGCCGTCCCACTGCCGAATCACTCGCGCGGCATACCGCCGAGACGCTGGCGGCGATGCAGGCCGGCGCGGAGGTCATCGTCCAGGCCCGCCTGGCACACGCCGACCTGGCCGGCTACGCCGACATCCTCCTCCGCGTTGATCGCGCCGAGCGCGCTGGGCGCGTGGTCCTACGAAGTGCAGGACACCAAGCTCGCGCGCGAAACCAAGGGCGGCACCATCCTGCAGCTGTGCGCGTATTCGGACCTGTTGGACCGCATGCAGGGCCGCGCGCCGGAGCGCTTTCATGTGGTCACGCCCGATCCGGTGCAGCCGCTCCACACCTTCCGCGTCGCCGACTATCGCGCTTACTACCGCATGGTGCGTTCGGCGCTCGCCGCCGCAATCGCGCAGGGGCACGAGCCGCTCCAGACGATGCACTATCCGGAGCCGGTGGAGCATTGCGACGTGTGCGTGTGGCAGGAGCGCTGCTACGGTCGACGCCGTAAGGACGATCACCTGTCCTTCATCGCCGGCAGCAGCACGGACTCATCGTCAGGAGCTGATCGCGCAGGGCCTGCCGACACTGACGGCGGTCGCCGGGATGACGGTGCCCGTGACGTTCAAGCCCGCGCGTGGCAGCCGCGAGACCTACGACCGCCTCGGCCACCAGGCGCGGGTGCAGCATCAGCAGCGTACCGAGCAGCGTCCGGTGTTCGAGCGCCTGCCGATCGTGGAAGGCGAGGGCCTGTCGCGCCTGCCGGAGCCGTCGCCGGGCGACCTGTTCCTCGACCTCGAAGGCGCCCGCTTCGCCCGCGAGGGCGGCCGCGAGTTCCTGTTCGGCATCTGGACGACTCGGGCACGTATCGAGCCTGGTGGGCCCTGAACGACGCGGAGGAGAAATCGGCGTTCGAGGAGGTGATGGACGTGATCGTGAAGGCCTGGACCGCGGACCCGGGCCTGCACGTCTACCACTTCAATCACTACGAGCCGACCGCGTTCAAGAAGCTGGCAGGTCGCTACGTCACACGCGAGGAGGAGCTGGACCAGCTGCTTCGCGCCGAGCGCTTCGTGGACCTCTATCCGATCGTGCGCCAGGCGGCGCGCTGCGGCGTGGAGAGCTATTCGATCAAGAAGCTGGAGCCCTATTACGGCTACGTCAGGCGTGTGGAGCTGAAGAGCGCGTCACAGCCGCTGATGGCCGTGGAGCTGGCGCTGGAGTCACAGGCGCTGGACGCGATCACGAGCGAGATCCGCGAGGCGGTGCAGGGCTACAACGAAGACGACTGCCGCTCGACCGAGGGACTGCGCGACTGGCTCGAGGAGCTGCGCGGCGAGGCGGTTGCCGCTGGCGAGGCGATCGCCCGGCCGCAGACGAAGCAGGGAGACGCCGCCGCGGCGGTGTCCGACTTGCGGCAGGAAGTGGATGAGCTGCGCGCGCGGCTGCTGGACGGCGTGCCGCTCGAGGCCAGCGATCCCGCTCACGCCCAGCACACGCGGTGGCTGCTGGCCTACCTGATCGACTGGCATCGGCGCGAGGAGAACGCCGAGTGGTGGGAGTACTTCCGCCTGAAGGAGATGCCCGCCGAGGACCTGTTCGATGAACGGGCTGCCATCGCCGGCCTGATCGTTCGTGGAACGTGTGGGACCGGTGATCGGCAAGACCGGCAGGCCGACGAAGTCGATCGTGGATCGCTACACGTATCCGCCGCAGGAAGTGGAGATCGGGAGCAAGGGGAGCCTGCACGCACGTGATGGCAAGACGTTCGGTGACGCGGTGGCCCACGACCGCCTGACCCGAATCATCGACATCAAGAAGGGGCCGTCACGCGCGGAGGAGCATCCGTCCGAGGTGTTTGCGTGCGACGTGATCTCTACGAAGGGGCTGCAGCAGTCGGTGATGCGGCTGGCGCGACGCGCCTGGATCAGCCCGCCGCAAGCGAATGTGGGTTGGCGCTGCTCGGCCGCGAGGCGCCGCGACTGCACGGCGCCACCTTCGCGCGCCGCGCCGACGAGGCCGCCACCGACATGCCGCGCGCATCGTCACGATGCTCGACCGGACCGTGCTGGCGATTCAGGGACCGCCAGGGGCGGGGAAGACCCACGCCGGCGCGCGAATGATTCGCGCGCTGGTCGCCGCGAGGAAACGCGTCGGCATCACGGCGAACTCCCATGCGGTGATTCGCAATCTGCTGACCGAGGTGCAGTCGCAGGCGGAGAAGGCGGGGGAGACCGTGTCGTCTGGGAGCGAAGGTCGGCGATGCCGATGAGGACGCGGTCGGCGTCCGCGAGTACGCCGACAACACGGAGGCCCTGGCCGCCATCGGCGTTGAGGTGGACGTGCTCGGCGGCACCGCCTGGCTCTGGTCGCGCCCGGAGGCGGCGTCCACGGTGGACGTGCTGTTCGTGGACGAAGCGGGCCAGATGTCGCTGGCGAACGTGCTTGCCGTCTCCCAGGCCGCCGACAGCGTGGTGCTGCTCGGGGATCCCCAGCAGCTCGATCAGCCGCAGAAGGCGACGCATCCCGACGGCGTCGGCATCTCCGCGCTGGAGCACATGCTGGCCGGCGCGGGCACGATGCCCGAGGACCGGGGGATCTTCCTGCCGATCACCTTCCGGATGTCGCCGGCGATCACCGCGTTCACCTCCGAGTTGTTCTACGACGGCAAGCTTCAAGCGAAAGCGGGTCTCGAGAACCAGGCGCTGACGGGCACGGGCGGTTACGACGGCTCGCGGCTGTGGCTCGTGCCGGTGGAGCACGACGGGAATCAGAACGCGTCTCCGGAAGAAGTGGATGCGGTGGAGCGGCTGCTCGCGAGATTGTTGCGGCAGGGCGGCTCCACTCCGGGCATGACAGGCATGCCCTCGTGGACCGACGAGCACGGTGTCGCACGCGCGCTCACGGCTGCCGACATCAAGGTGGTGGCGCCGTTCAATGCGCAGGTGAATCGGCTGAAGGAGCGGCTGTCCGCCTCGCGGAGTCGAGATCGGCACGGTGGACAAGTTCCAGGGGCAGACCGCCGCGGTCATCGTCTACTCGATGACGACGTCGCGGCCGGAGGATGCGCCGAGGGGGCTGGAGTTCCTCTACAGCCTGAATCGGCTCAACGTGGCCACCTCACGCGCGCGCTGTGCGGTGTTCGTCGTCTGCTCGCCGAGGCTGCTGGAACCGGAGTGCCGGACACCGCGCCAGATGCAGCTGGCGAACGCGCTGTGCCGCTACCGGGAGGTGGCAAGGTCGCCACTCCCTGAGCAGGCGGACGCGGCCCCGCCCGCCTAACGAATCGGCAGCCGCGGCTGCATCGACAGGTAGGTCGCAGGCATCTCGAGGGCGAGCCGTGGCGCGTAGCCGTCGCGGGCCTCGTTCAGCTGCTCGAGAATCTCCTGAGCCAGCCCCGAGGGCGCCACCACGCGGGCGTGAGGGCCGAAGCCCAGCACCCAGCTGCGGAGCGCCCAGTCGCGGCACACCTTCAGCGTGAGTCGAACGCCGCCGTTCGACAGCTCGCGCAGTTGCTGCGAGGGATGCCAGTCGCGTTCGCGGACGTAGCGCGCCACACGCGGCGCGAACTCGATCTCGACGCGCTCGGCACGGCCGCCCTGGTTGGCCCCCAGCGACTCGGCGAACGGGCTGTCCGATGCGTCCGACCCGCGCCTCGAAGGTCTGCGCGGTTGGCGTGAAGGTCTGGATGCGCTCGACCGCGAAGTTGCGAATCTGCCGGTATTCGGGACGAACGCCGTCAGGTAGAGCCCGCCATCGAAATAGGCGACGTGGTACGGGTGCACCACGTAGTCCTTCTCGCGATTACTCGATGCCGAGAAGTAGCGCATCTGCGCCACCTTGTGCCCGGACGATGCCTCGATGAGGCGCGCCACGATCTCGTCGTAGTTCTTCGCGTGCTTCTTGAGCGCGCCGGCCTTCACCTTGATCACGCCGGGCATGTCGTCGAGGAACTTCCGGACCCTCGGCGAGAGTCCCTTTTCGATCTTCTTCATCAACGCCGACAGACCGTCGGTGAACGCCGCCCCCGGCATCGCGCCGAGCAGCGCCCGGCTCATGTAGAGCGAGCACACCTCCGTGGTTGACAGCCCCGGGTCCTGCACCGCCTTCAGCGGCACGCTCAGGAGCATCCAGTAGGTGCGGCTGTCGGCGCGCTTCTCGCTGGTGAGTGGGAAGCCGGCCTCCTGCAGCGCCGCCATATCGCGCCAGATGGTGCGCTTGCCAACGGCGGCTTCCTGGGCGAGCTCGTCAACCGACAGGCCAAGTCGTTTGCGATCGAGTAACAGGAGGATGTTCCACTGGCGAATTACCTCGGCGTTACGCGGCATGGGGGCCAGTATGGATCAGGTGCGGGCGGGTGCGGGCAGGTGCGGTTGGGTGCGAGGCGCAGGTGCGGTTGGGTGCGACCGGGTGCGACCAGGTGCGATCAGGTGCGGTCGGGTGCGGGCGGGTGCGGTTGGGTGCGACCGGGTGCGACCAGGTGCGATCAGGTGCGGTTGGGTGCGATCAGGTGCGACCGGGTGCTGGCGTCCTGCTCGTCTCCTCACCGGCAAAGCCGGCCCACCGGGCGCAGCGAGGCCTCTGCTCCCACCGAGCGTCAGCGAGGCCCCGGTGCGTCCCGCCCTGTCACACCCCCCTGAGACCATCGGACGAGAGGCATCCTGATGCACATCCAGTCCGATCGCACGTTCATTCCCGCAGCCGCGACGTCCACTCGCTACCTGTCCGTCACCATCGCGGCACCTGCCGCGGCGCCGCCGCCGGAGGGCTTCACTGTCCCGACCAGACGGCCGGGCGTCAGCGTCTCCCTGGTGCTCGATCGCTCCGGCTCCATGGGCTGGGCGGAAGATCGACCTCGCGCGGCAGGCCGTGGCCCACGCGATCCGGGTGCTGAAAGACGACGACCAGTTGAGCGTGATCGTCTATGACGACGAGGTGGAGACGGTGCTGGAGCGGATGGCGGCGACGAAAGGCGCCCGGCAGCAGGCGCTGGACGCCCTGGCCCGGATTGATGCGCGCGGCTCGACGAATCTCTCGGAAGGGTGGTTCACCGGCGCCGGTCGCTTGGCGCCACGGCGGTCCCGGGCGTCGAGCCTCGACCGGCGACCTTGCCCCTCACCTTCGAGGATTCGAAGCCCGGCCCGGCAGCGCCCAGTGCGGGTCCCGATGGCACGGAGCGGGTGAGGCGTGTGCTGCTCCTGACCGACGGTCTGGCGAATCAGGGGGTGATCGATCCGACGGCGCTGCAGATGGCCGCGGCCCGGTTCCGGGCGCAGGGCGTCAGCACCTCGACGTTCGGTCTTGGCGCCGACTTCGACGAGGAGTTGCTCACCGTCGCTCGCCTCCAGCGGCGGTGGCCACTTCTACTTCGTCGAGCAACCGCAGCAGATTCCGGACTTCCTTGCCAGTGAACTGGGCGAGGTGCTGGACGTGGTGGCGCGTGACGTCGTCTTCGAAGTGACGGCCGGGGACGCCGCATCGGTCGTGGTCCTGAATGGACTGCCGGTCGAGCAGCTGGGACCCGAAGCTGGCCGCGGCGTCCGTGTGCGGCTCGGCGATTTCGTGGCCGAGCAGGAGGTGACGCTGATCCTCGCTGTCACCTGCGAGCACGCGGGCGGAGGGTGAGAAGGCCTCGGTGGACTGTCGCGTCCGCGACCGCGCCGGCGTGCTGTTCGCCGAGCCGATGCGGGTGGAGTGGACCGCGGTGCCGGCGGAGCAGGACCGCCAGCAGCCGGTGAACCAATCCGTGCTGCTGGAGGCCGCGCGCATGCTGGCTGAGCGTGCGCGGATGGTGGCGCTGGCCGCCAATCGAAAGGGCGAGTTCGAACAGGCCGCCCGCGATCTGGACGCGGCCATCCAGCAGATCAAGGCGCTCGGCCTCGACGACCTCCTCGTCAAGGAGTTGATCGACCAGCTGCAGGGTGAGAAGCACGTGTTCGCCCGTGACCTGAGTGCGATGGACCGGAAGGCCCGGCACTTCGCGTCGTACTCGATGGCGTATTCGCGAGAGGGCGGGAGGGCGAGGAAGCGAGGCGACAAGTAGCGCCGCGGCTTTGCGGCCTCGACCGTGCACCTACCTGGCGCACAATGTCCTCATGGATGCGCGCATTCGGCGCCGGGTGACGCGGTGCAGACGCCGCTTGGCAAGGGCATCGTGCGCGACGTGCAGAACAACGGCCGGCTGGTGATTCAGATTCAGCAGCGCACCCTGGTGATGCCCGCGAGCACGGTGTCCCTCCTGACGGGGGCGAAGCGCTAAGGCGGTCGCCACAACCGAGTTAGCCGCGGCCCCCGCACCGCGGCGGCATGCCGCGAGCGAGGTGGACCTCCATGGGCTGCGGGTGGAGGAGGCCCTCGAGCGGATCGATGACGCGCTCGATGCGGCGCTCCTCTCCGGTCTGGCGGAGCTGCGCTTCGTGCACGGGCGCTCCGGCGGGCGGATTCGCGGCGCGCTTCACCAGCGGCTGCGCGACATCCCGACGGTACAAGGCTTCCGCCTGGATCCGCGCAACCCGGGCGTCACGATCGTCACGCTCTGACGCGACCGTTCAGGTCACGCCTGCTGATGAAAGTGTCGCGGGCGTCCGGCGCTCAACCCTTCAGGAAGCTCTTCAGCATCCAGATTGTCTTCTGGTGGAGCGTGATGCGCCCGATCATCAGATCCTGGCTCTCCGCGTCGTTCGCGGCGCCGGCCACATCACGGGCGCGGGCGGCGTCGGCCACCACCTTCTCGTTGCCGGCGATGAGCGCGCGTACGTAGTCCTCCTGCGTCAGGGGCGACGTGAACTCCTTCATCTGCGCGGCTGCCGCAAGGGTGCCCAGGCCGCCGATGGCGTAGGCGTCGAGCGCGCGAATGCGTTCGGCGATCTCGTCCACCGCCATGAACAACTCCTCGTATTGCGTCTGAAACGCCGTATGCAGCGCGAAGAAGCCGGGGCCTTCCACGTTCCAGTGCGCCAGGTGCGTCAGTGACAGCAGGGCATAGGAATCCGCGAGCACCTGGTTCAGGTTCTGGGTGAGTTCTGCGGTGTGCGCGTCGTGAGTCGCAGCGTGTTTGGACATATCTGCATCATCCCACGACTTCGCGCACCGGGGCCTGGCACGATCGGGTCGATTTCGACGCAGTTCCTGCGTACCGTCTGGCGGCGGCGACGACGATTGTTCCCGCGGACAGTTCAGCCCGTTTGCGGTTCGGGGCCTCATGACATCCCGTGGTCCTTGCTCGCCCGTCGCTCTCCGCCTGCTGCCCTCAGCGACTCCCTCGATATCCCGGTCCGCGCAGGGCCTTGCCTGGCCTCGCCGCCGTGAGCTGCCCGCCATCCACCACGAGCTGCCCGTTCACCGCGACGTAACGCACGCCTTCCGCGTACTGCTTCGGGTTCTCGAACGTCGCCCGGTCGCGAATCGTCGCGGGATCGAAGACGACGAGATCCGCGAAGGCACCCGGGCGCACGACGCCGCGATCCCAGAGGCGCATGCGCTGCGCGGGGAGTGACGTCATCTTGCGGACGGCCTCCTCGAGCGTGAGCAGCCGCTCCTCGCGCACGTACTTCGCCAGAATCCGCGCGGCGGATCCCCAGGCGCGCGGGTGGACGCCGGCGGTCGGCGGAGGGCTGTCCGGCGCCATTCCGCCCGAATCGGTCCCGAGCATCACCAGCGGATGCCTCAACGCTGCCCTCACATCGTCCTCGTTCATGAAGAACATCACGCCGCTGCCCGTGGTGTCGTCCTCGGCGATGATGTCCATCAGCACGTCGAGCGGATCCTTCTGCTCGGCCTTGGCGATGTCGTCGAGCGTGCGGCCCTGGTACTTCTTCAGTTCCGTGCGGCCCACCGCGGAGACGAGGATGCCCGCGGCGCCGCCCGAGCCGGCGTACTGGTTCTCCCAGGTCGCAGAGGGCGTGAGGATCTCCGCCTTGATCTTCGCGCGCGTCGCTGGATCGGTCAGCCGTTTGACCATTGCCTCGCGCCCACCTTCACGCGCCCACACCGGCAGGCTGGCGTCGAGGGGATTGCTCCCGGCGACGTAGGGGTACTGGTCCGCGGCGATATCGAGTCCGTCCTGCCGCGCCCGTTCGATGCGCAGCAGCACCGCGGGCATGCGGCCCCAGTTCTGCTTGTAGGCCGTCTTCAGGTGATGGATGGTGGCCGGCACGCCAGCCTCGCGCGCGATCCGGAAGACTTCGTCCAGGCTCTGCTCGATCTCGTCGGCTTCCGATCGTTGGTGGGTGATGTAGCTGCCGCCGAACCGCCCGGCCACCTTCGCCAGTGCCACCAGTTCGTCGGTGCGCGCGAAGCGGTCCGGCACGTATTGGAGGGACGTGGACACGCCGAAGGCGCCTGCCTCCATCGCCTCCGCGACCTGCGTCTCCATCTCCTTCAACTCGGCCGCCGTCGCCGCGCGATCTTCGCGGCCGATCACGCTGTCGCGCACGCCGCCGGCGCTGACGAAGGTGCCGAGGTTGATGGTGGCCGGCTGCCGCTCGAGGACGCGTAAGTAACCGGCGAGGTTGTCGAAGCCAGGCACCTTCTCCTTGTCGAACATCGCCGCAAAGGGATGCAGCCGGCGGGCGTTCTGGTGGCCGGCGCTGGTGAAGCTGGCTTCGCCGGTGAGCTCGGTGGTGATGCCCTGCATGATCTTGCTGGCGACGCGACTGTCGCGCAGCACCCAGTACTCGGACTGGCCCAGCATGTCGATGAAACCGGGCGAAATGACGAGGCCGGTGGCGTCGATGCGACGCCGCGCGGTCGAGGTGTCGTTCGCGCGGAGGGCCGTGATGCGATCGCCGGTGACGCAGACGTCTGAGCGGAACCACGCCGCGCCGGTGCCATCGACGATGCGGCCACCGGAGAAGAGGAGGTCGCAAGCAGTTGCTTGGGTTGCGGTCGCCACGCGGGCGGTGACGGCCGCGGTCAGGGCGACGAGAAGCAAGGCTGCGCCGAGTAGGAGTCGCGTCATCGGTGGCGTAGCGTAGTGGATTCGCGGCTATCGTGCGGCAATCTTCTTCTGTGCGTCGGCCACCCAGTCTCGCCTCAGGTCGCCGTCTGCCCAGTACGACAGGAACCGTGCGTAGTGCTCTCGCGCTTGCCCGATGTCGCCTTGGCGCTCGGCGATCTGCCCCAGCTGGTAGAGGCTTTCCACGTAGACGACGGGCGCCAACAGGTGCCGCGCACCGCTGCCAGCGACGCGCTCGAAGTTCTGCCGCGCCTGATCCAGCCGTCCGGCGCGCAGATGCGCCGTGCCGAGAGCGCTCCAGACCTGAGGCTGCAATTCCGGCGTTCCCCAGAACAGGAGCGGGGTCCCACCTGGGGGCATCGAGGCATCCGCGCGCTCCAGTTCCGCCACCGCGCGATCGAGATCTCCAGCGTCCAGCGCCACGCGACCGCGGACCAGCGCGGTGAGCCGTTGGATGCGCGGCGAACGCACCCGCGTGAACCATTCCTCGAGCGTGGCGAAGCCCTTGGCGGCCACCGCAGGTTGCCCGATCCGCTCGGCGGCGATCGCCGCGAGGCCGGTGTTCGCGAACGCGGACGGGCCGCCGCGTGCCTCGGCGACGCCGCGCTCGGCCATCGTGAGCGCCTCGCGTGTCTGTCCACGATCCAACAGCACCATGGCCATCAGCGCCCGGGTGGCGGAACTCTCGTTGCTCCCGCTCGCCCCTCCTTCCAGGGCTGCCGTCCGCTCGTACAGGCGGAGCGCCTCGGCCGAGCGACCGCGGAACAGCGCCGCCAGCGCCTGGAGCTTCACACTGGAGGCCCGCGTGCTTGCGCTGTCACTGGTCTGCATCGCGCGCAGTTCGGCGTTCGCCGTCTCCCATTGATCGGCCAGGAGCGCGGCCGCGGCCCGGCCTTGCTCGGCTTCGAGGTGACTGGGCCTGAGCGCCAGCGCACGATCGAACGCCGCGCGCGCTTCGTCGTAGCGGCCTACCCACAGCAGCGCGAATCCTCGGCCCGACGGCCCTTGCGGCGACGCCGGGCTCCTTGCCATGTACTCGTCGTAGACGGCCAGTGCCTCGGGGCCACGCCCGAGAGACAGATAGCTGAGCGCCAATCCGGTCGCGACGCCCGGGAACTCGTAGCCACCATCGAACAGCACCCGGTAATGGCGGATGGCATCGTCGAACTGCTCGCGAATGGCGTAAAGGCTGGCCACGTTGTTCCTCGACGCGCCGTGCCGTGGATAGCGTGCCACGACGCGCTCGTAGGTGTCGATGGCCACCTGGATCGTGGTGGGACTGCCGCTGGCGGCATACGCCTGGATGTAGAGCCGCTCCTGCTCGGTCAGGCGGTCCAGATGCTGCAGCGCCCGCGCCGCGTGCTCGTCACGCTCCCTGGATCGACCGAGGTTGCCGGCAATCACCGCCATCTTGACGTGAGCCAGCGCGAAGGCAGGATCCACCGCCACCGCCTTCTGCAGGAACGGCAGCGCCTCTTCCTCGCGCAGCTGATAGTGCAAGGCATTGCCTTCGGCATATAGCCGGTAGGCCTCGATGGACGACGTGGTGACGTCCTTCAGGTCCTTGTCGAACGACTCAGTGCCACCGGCTGCGGTCGCACCCGGACGGTTGAGGATCGGCGTGGCGGTCACCGCCGGTCGCATGAAACGCGCCTTCAACCGGCGGGTCAGATCGTCCATCGCCGGGAAGAGTGCGGCCTCGGTCTGTGCGTCCCCGCGCTCCGACGCGACGATGCGACCGCTGCCGGCGTCCTGGACCTTCAGGTTGATGCGGATGGCATCGCCCGCCTTGACGTAGCTGCCCACGAGGATCGTCTGCACGCGGGCGCGGCGCGCGACTTCCTGCAGGATGTCCGCGCTGATCACGCGGTCGTCACCCCGCTTCATGTCACGGAGAATCTGCGCCAGGCGGTCGGTGCTGAGCACGTCCACATCGGGTGACTGCGAGAGGTCGGTGACGAGCATGTCCGTCAGTCCGATCCGCAGCCAGTCGAGGCTCGATTCGCCGGTATTGTTCTCGAAGTACATCACCGCCACAGCCGGGCGATCGCCGCCGACACTGACTGCCGTGGCCGGCTCGCTCTGCCGCTGCCACAGCCACGCGCCGGCAATCGCGAGCAGCAGCGCGGCCGCGGCGAATGCCATCGTGACGCGTTGGCGCGGCCAGGCCGCGGGCGGCGTCGTCGCCGTCGCCGCCGCGCCGGCAGGAGGGGACAGCACCCCGGACTCCAGTCGTCGTCGCGCGGCGCGGAGATCCACGAGCAGGTCGGCCATGCTCTGGTAGCGGGCGGCGGCGTCCTTCTCGAGGCACTTGGCGACGACGCGATTGAGTTCGACGCTGGCGAGGTCGCCGGGGGCAAGACCCTTGATTGGCAGCGCCGGTGTCGGAGCGCGCAGCACGGAGTCGAGAATCTCCAGGCTGCTCTGGCCGCGGAAAGGCAGCACGCCCGCCAGCAATTCGTACAGCAAGACGCCGAACGAGAAGATGTCGCTCCGCGCATCGACGGGCTCCGCGCGCGCTTGTTCGGGAGAGACGTAAGACATGGTGCCCATCACCACGCCGGCCGCCGTGACGAGCGTGCTGCGGGTGTCGGCGCCCGCCTCCCCGGCGGCGAGTTTCGCGAGGCCAAAGTCAATCATCTTGACGTGGCCCTCGACGGTCACCATGACATTCCCCGGCTTCACGTCGCGATGGACGACCCCGTGTGCATGCGCGTGGGCGAGCGCCTCGGCGACCTCGATGGCGAGTTCCAGTGCCCGCGACGGAGAGAGCGGTCCGCGCGCCACCAGGAGGTCGAGGGATTGACCGTGCACCAGCTCCATGGCGATGAAGCTGACGCCGTCTTCCTCCCCGATGTCGTGGATGGCTGCGATGTGCGGATGCTCGAGCGCCGATGCCGCGCGAGCCTCGCGCACGAATCGTTTGCGGGCCTCGGGTGTGCCGGCGACGTCCGGAGACAGCACCTTCAAGGCGACGTCGCGGCCCAGCCGTGTGTCGGTGGCGCGATAGACCACACCCATGCCGCCATGGCTGATCTCATCGCCGACCGCGTAGTGCGACAGCCTTCGACCCGTCAGGGACACGCCCGGCATTCTAGCAGGCATGCCACCACATCACGGGCGCCCGCCCCGCGGGGCCGCCGAGATCGACCCCGAGTACGCAGGAACTGCATCGAAATCGGCCCGATCGTGCCAGGCCCCAACTACTGCTCGCGCAGCACGACCATCGGATCCACACGCGTCGCCCGCAGCGCGGGCAGCAGGCTGGCGAGCAGGCCCGCGGCCACCAGGACCAGAGCGGCCAGACCAAAGGACGGTAGGTCGAAGGGACCAATGCCGTAGAGAATCCCCGCCATCGATCGCGACAGCAGCGACGCCGCAACGAGACCGACAACGCCGCCCACGATCACCAGCAGCACGCTGTTCCTGATCACCAGTGACACCGTGTCGCCGGAACTCGCGCCGAGCGCCATGCGCAGGCCGATCTCGCGCGTTCGCTGCGAGACCGAATACGACAGGACGCCGTAGATGCCGAGTCCGGCCAGCAACAGCGCCGCGGCCGCGAACAGCGACAGCAGCGTGGTGGAGAGCCGCGGGAGGAACACCGCCCGCGCGAGAATCTGATCCATCGTGCTCAGCTCGTAGATCGGCTGCTGCGGGTCCACCTCCCAGATCACCTTCTGGATGGTGCCGGCAAACGACAGCGGGTCGCGCTCGGTGCGCGCCACCAGCGCCATCCCCGGCGTCGGGCTTTGGCGGAGCGGCAGGTAGACCTGCTTCTTGGGCTCGCTGGCCAGGCCCTGATTACGCACGTCGGCGACAACGCCGACGACCTCGCTCTTGCCGTGTGGGTTCACGATGGTCTGCCCAATCGGACTGCGATCGGGGAAGTATCTGCGCGCCATCGTCTCGTTGATCAGGCTGGTGCGAGGCGCCTCCTGCACATCGCGCTCGTCGAGGAAGCGGCCCGAGAGCAGCCGAATCTTCATCGTCTCGAAGTATCCGGGCGCGACCATGCGGACATCGGCCAGCGGATCTTCGGTGGCCGGGGGCTGCTGTCCCTCGACCGTGAACGGCAACGCCGAGGCGGCGCCGACGTCCTGCAAGGGCAGCGACGACACCGCGGACGCGGCCGTCACGCCAGGCGAGCGCCGCAGGCGGTCGATCACGTCCTCGTAGAAGCGCGCCAGTGTCTCGCGCTGGCGATACTTCGCCGTCGGCAGCAGCACGCGCGCGGCGACCAGGTTCGTCCCGTCGAAGCCCGGGCTCGACCTGCAGCAGCTTGGTAAAACTGCGCGTCATCAACCCAGCGCCGACCAGCAGCACCAGGGCGAGCGCGACCTCGACGACCACCAGGCCGCTCAGCACGCGCCGCGCATAAGGGCTGGCTGTCGCGCCGCCGGAGCCTTCGACGATGCTCGAGCGCAGGTCGGTCCGCGAGGCGTGGAGCGCCGGCAGCACGCCGAACGCCATCGCCACGGCAACTGACACAACCATTGTGAAGAGCAGGACGCCGCCGTCGAGGTGCAGTTCGATCCATGCGCGGCAATCCGGCCTCGGGCAGCGCCGCAATGACGCCGCAGCCCCACT
Organism: uncultured Acidobacteriota bacterium; assembly: GCA_963721715.1. Classification (GTDB taxonomy): domain Bacteria; phylum Acidobacteriota; class Vicinamibacteria; order Vicinamibacterales; family UBA2999; genus VFZN01. The sequence goes on from CAVRKI010000004.1 coordinate 29,610, forward strand.
GCGGCCACGATCAGTCCCAGGGCCGCTCCGCCAAGTGAGAGCAGCAGGCTCTCGGCCAGAATCGGCCTCGCGACGTCCATGCGTCCCGCGCCCAGTGCGCCGCGGACGGCAATCTCCCGCCGACGGCTCGACAGGCGCGCCAGCAGCAGGTTGGCCATGTTGGCGCAGACGATCAGCAGGAGGAATCCCACGGCGCCCATCAGCATCATCAGTGCCGGGCGGGACGCGGCCACCAGCTGCTCGTGCGCGGCGACCACCCGCGCGCCCCAGCCGGCGTTGCTGTCCTTGTAGGCGGCGGCGATGCGATTGGCCAGCACGGTCACTTCGTCCTGTGCCTGCGCTGCGGTGGCGCCCGGGGTCAGCCGTCCGACGACCATCAGCGAGCGGGCGCGCCGAGACTGGCCGTGGATGTCCTTGGGATTGAACGCGAGCGGCATCCAGACCTCGGCGTTCGTGGCCGTCGGGAACTCGAAGCCTCGCGGCATCACGCCGATGACGTTGACCGGGAGTGAGTCGAGCTGAATCGTCTTGCCGACGATGGACGGATCGGCGCCGAGCACGCGCTCCCAGAACCCACGACTGACCACGACCACGTTGTCCGCGCCGACCACGGCCTCGTCCTGGACGAAGGTCCGTCCGAGTTCGGCGTTGGCCATGAGGACTCTGAACAGATCCGGCGTCGCCCGCACCCCTGGCACATTCCGCGGCTCACCCGATCCCGCGTAGGTGAAGTCCACCTGCCGGAACGCGGCCAGTGACTCGAGCGATCGCGCTTCCTTCTGCCAGTCCTGGAAGGTGGGAATCGAGACGCGGTCCTGATTGCCCTCGGGATTCACTTCCCACAGGACGACGATCCGTTCGGGCTCCGCGTAAGGCAGCGGATTGAGGACGACGGTCTTGATGACGCTGAAGATGGCGGTGTTGGCGCCGATGCCGAGCGCCAGCGTCAGCAGCGAGATCACGACAAACGTGGGCTGCCGGCGCAGGGTGCGCGCGGCGTAGGCAAAGGCGGCGGTCCAGTCGGTCATGGGGCCTCGTTGTGCGGAGTATACAGGCCGGTGCCGGTTGGGGCCTGGCACGATCAAGCCGATTTCGATGCAGTTTTTGCGCACCTGGCCGGGACGCGGCGCAAGTCATACGGCCTGGTACGGTGGAATCGGGCCCGGGTTTCCTCCAGCATGTCAGGCGGCAGACTTTGATTGACCAGTGCCGGCCATTCGTCCGGAAGAGGCAGCGGGCCAGGGGAGAGCAGGCCGCGTTCCACGCCGCAGCGCTCGACCAGGCTGGACCAACGCCAGTGCTCCGCCTGACCGACCAGGCCAGACCGTGCCGCGTTGGCCTCCACGTAGCGCATCACCGCGAAGTACTGGCGCTCCGACTCAACCGCGAATGAATGGTAGCGGTGCTGATACAGGTGCCCGTAGCCGATCGTGCCAGTGTCACGCCGATGCCTGATCGCATGCATGGTGCACAGTCGATGACAGAACGCCGACACCGATTGGCCCGGCTCGGGCCAGACCACCATGTGCCAGTGATTCGGCATGAGGCAGTAGGCGATGAGTCGCATCGGACACCGTTCCTTGATCGCAGCGACGAGGGTGAGAAATTCCTCGTACTCGCGGTCGGCCTCGAATAGCGGTTTTCGATCGTTACCTCGGTTGACGAGATGAAGAACGCTGTCCGGCGGCGTGTATCTGCGGGGACGTGTCATCGGCCCCTCCTTTCAGGCCACCGCCTTAGCAAGAAGACGGCCACCAGACTCGACCGCACCAGATGGCAGGAACTGCATCGATTTCGAGGCGAACGTGCCAGGCCCCAACCAGGCCCATTCGGTGATATCCTAGAAGGCCCACAACCCGGTCACCAACGGTGCTGATTCGCGTTCGTCGTTCGTCGTCTGTCTGAATAGAGAGGCCTGAGTGAGCCAGTTTCGAGTCGGATCGTATGTCACGCACGCCAACAAGCCCGAGTGGGGCGTGGGCAAAGTGTTCTGCACGAGCTCGCCCTACGTGCTCGTCGGTTTCGAGCATCTCCCGCCACCCGATCAGTTCAAGCGCCTCGTGCCCTCACCAGGCATGCTGGTAGCCGCCGCGGTCAGAGCCAATCCCGTGCTGGACTCGTGGAAACTCGACGCCACCCACGACTGCCGCGTCGCCGGCGTCGCGGTGAAGCCCAAGCGCAAGAAGAAGGGCGAGTAAGACCCAGCGGTCTCCAGGACCGCTGAGCGGGCGGGGTGCTCACCGCCCGCGCACGACGAGGGCGGCTCGAACACGGGCCGGGGCACACGCAAGTCCCTGGCGTTTGTCGAGCTGCTCGATATCTCCTTCCATCCAGACCATTCATGAACGCATGGGCCTGCGCCGTCGGCGCCGCGGTGCGGCCGGCCCGTCGCCACGCCCGTCGAGCGCTGCTGTCCGCACGCAGTCACTCGATCTTCCGTGGATCGTTGAACAGCACCGTCAGCTTGATACCGCCGTGCCCGTACTGCGGGAATCCCTCGGTGCGCGGATCACCCGGATCGAGATTCGACGCCGTGTCGTCGGGCGGAAACAGGATCAGCGACTGCAGGAACAGCTGGAGCCGCTGCTGCTGCCCGCCAGTGAGTTCGGCATAGGCGTCGCGCGACGGTTGCGCCTCGCCGCCGTGCCGCAGGATCACATCGTGCAGCGTCATGCTGCGCCCGTCGTGGCCATACGGCGCGGTCGTGCCGACACCCCATAACGCGGCCGTCAGGAACTCGCGCTGCATCGTGCCGTCATAGTTGCGCTCGTGGAAGTTCGGCCCGAGGTCGTGCCGCTTCAGATCGGTGTAGATGTTGCGGACCAGGAACGGCTGAAGGGCCGGGTGCTTGACGGTCGGATGTCCCGACCCATCGTCCGAGATGGCGAGGCGAGCGGAGGCGGTGGCGAACAGGCCGTTGAAGATGCCACGGGTGGTGTCGAACGCCGTCTCCACGTCGGCCACGCGTCGATCGCGTGCGATCGGCAGCTCCGCCCGGTGGCAGCTGGTGCAGCCCACCCGATCGAAGACGCGCCGACCGACGAGGGTGTCGTCCGTCTGGCGTCCGAGCGCGGGCTTGAAATAGTTGAAGAGGTAGAACTCGAGGTAATCGACGATCGCCGTGTTGACCTCAACCGGTCCGGTCGGAGGGGCCTCGATCTCATCCAATGCACCATCGAGGACGAGCCCCGATCGCGTGACGATTCGCGCGCCGTTGTGCGCCGCCGCCAGCTCCACATCCGGTGACTGCAGGCCCATCTCGGCGTTGAGCGCCCCGACCACGAACTCCCGAATCGAGATCGTGCCGCCCTCGGCGAAGAACGGACGGAGGCGCAGATCGGCGTTGACGCCGTTCACGCGCGAGGTGTCGACGCTGCCATCGGGATGGGCCGTCAGCACGCCGAAGTGGACGCCCTTCGCCACCAGGCGTCTGCTCACCGCGACGCCGCGCGTCACGGCCGCGCTCACGGCCTGGGCGCGGATGCCGCGCAGTTCGGCTGTCATCTCGTCCGCCAGCATCTCCTTCAGCCCCAGTCCGAAGAGGTGGGGGGCGTCGCGACTGTCGGGCCGGGTGGCAACGTCGCCGCCAAAGCCAGCGGCGCCACGGGGACGGCCGTGGCATCCGGCGCAGCTGTCCGACAGCCCGGCGCCAATCGTCCGCGTACTGCCGATATCGCCAACCCCGTCGTTGACGATCGGCCCAACTCCCTGCAGCTGCGTGAACTTGCGCTGGAAGAGCTGGCGACCCCGCCGGATGGCGCGGAAGGGGTCGCGGGTGATGATGTAGTCGGAAGACTCGATGGTGAACCAGTCGCCCCGGCCGGCCCCAATCTGGTCGGAGAGCGACAGGGCGATGCCCGCGTCCGCGGCGTTGGGCGCCTGCGTGCGGTCCGGGAGTTGGCCAAGGACGGAGACGGCCATCAGCGGGGCGCCAAGGCACACCGCAGACAGAGCCAGGCGACGAGCGACGTGGCGTGAAAACACGTGAGCCTCCACTTGGAAACTGGCAATAACGACCTGTCTGGTGGTGACGCCCGGGCGACCAGCGTTTCAGCGACAGTGGGGGAGGACCCTGTCAATGAGGAGATCGGAAAGCACCAGCGGAAGCGGACACTGCTATGATCGAGAATCGGTCCGGCGTCGCGAATCCCGGGGCTGACCCGAGCGCCGGCACACCTCCTATGTCCTACCGAACGCCCCTCGAAACCCGCCTCGCCAAGAAGACGACCCGCGCCATCACCGACTTCAATCTCGTCGAGGACGGCGACCGTGTCATGGTCGGCCTGTCGGGCGGCAAGGACAGCTGGGCGCTGATCCAGATTCTGGACGTGCTGCGCAAGCGCGCGCCGATCACGTTCTCGATCGTCGCGGTGAACGTCGATTCCGGCTACGAAGGCTATCAGCACAAGGCCGTCGCCGACGCCTGCGCCGCCCGGGGCTGGGAGTTCTACAGCGAGCACACGAACATCGGCGCGGTGATCGAAGACAAGCTCGACCCCGAGCCAGACGCCGTGTTCGCTGTGCGCGCGGCTGCGCCGCGGCGTGCTCTACCGGATGGCGGACGCGGTGGGCGCCACGAAGATTGCGCTGGGGCACCACCTCGACGATTTCGTCGAGACGCTGCTCCTGAACCTGTTCTTCGCCGGCGCGCTGAAGGCGATGCCGGCGCGGCTCGTCTCCGACAACAAGAAGCACGTCGTCATCCGTCCGCTGGTCTACGTGACCGAGGCCGAGGCGCGCGCCTACGCGCAGGAATCGGACCTGCCGATCATCGGCTGCTGCTGCCCGGCCTGCGGCGACCTCGGGCTGCAGCGTCAGCGCGTCAAGCGGCTGATCATGGAGCTGGAACGCGAGCACCCGGCGATCAAGGGCTCGATGATCAAGGCGCTGGCCAACGTGATGCCGCGCCACCTGCTGGATCGCCGGCTGAACCCGGGCGCCGAGCTCCGCGACCAGCGTGGCGGCCGAGCTCGAGGACTTCGCCGACGCGCCGGCGGAGGTGCCGATCATTCCGCTGATGATGAGTTCAGAGTTCAAGGTTCAACGTTCACAGGGATCGTCGGAAGGGCTCGCGGCAAGGCCGACGAGACTCTCAGCCGATGCGCGCAGTGGTCCAGCGCGTGTCGAGCGCGCGCGTCACGGTGGGCGAGCGCGTCACTGGCGAGATTGGCCAGGGTCTGCTGGTGCTGGTCGGCGTCGAACAGGGCGATGGCCCGGCCGACGTCGCCTACATCGCGTCCAAGGTTCGTGACCTGCGCATCTTCGAGGACGAGGGCGACGAGCAGGGGCGGAAGCGGATGAACCGATCCGTGCTCGATATCGGCGGCAGTGTGCTGGTCGTGTCGCAGTTCACGCTGAGCGGCGACGCGCGCAATGGCCGCCGGCCGTCGTTTGTCTCCGCCGCGGCCCCCGAGCTGGCGCGCGCGCTCTACGAGGACGTCGTGCGAGAATTGCGGACCAGCAGCCTGCGCAGTCGAGACCGGCGAGTTCCAGGCGATGATGCAGGTGAGCCTGGTCAACGACGGGCCGGTCACCATCCTGCTCGATAGCCGAAAGACGTTTTGAACCGGAATCCGGTGTCCGGTGTCGGGTGTCCGGCCAACCTCTCGCGGGAAAGCTCGGCGACGAGCGGATCCCGGGCACCGGGTCCCGGGTCGCGGATTGGAGATCCCCAAGCGTGATGCGTTTGAAGACTATCGGAGTGGTCACCGTGCTGGCCACGGTTCTCTGGTCGGCGTCGCCCGCGTCCGCTCAGCAACGTCCCCTCATCACCGAAGACCCCGAGACCGTCGGCGCCGGCCGCCTGCTGTTCGAGACCGGCCTCGATTACGAGAGCGACGCCAAGTTTCCGCTGTCCGGCCTGACCGGCAACCTGCTCGTCGGTGCCGACCCTCGGCGTCAGCATCGGCCTCAGCTCCATCGCCGAGCTGCAGATCGATGGCGGCCTCTACCAGCGGCTGAGCGATCACCGAGCCAGGAGCCCGCGCCGTTGTCGCCGCTGCTCGACATCAGCGGCGATCACACGACGTCGGTCAAGGACATCATCCTCGGCGACGAAGATTCGCATGCTGAGCGAGAAGGGCAGCCGTCCGTCGCTCGGTGTCCGCTTCGCGACGCGCCTGCCGAACGCCAGCAACGAGTCGGGCCTCGGCCGCGATACCACGGACTTCACGGCCTCGTTCCTGCTCGGGAAGACCGTGCAGTCGGTCCGCGTGGTCGGCAACGTCGGCCTGCTGATCCTCGAGGACCCGTCCGAGATCGCGAGTCAGGACGATCTGCTCGTCTACGGCCTGTCACTGGCGCGGGCCCTGACCGGGGGATTCGAGGTCGTCGGCGAGGTGACCGGCCGCGCCAACTTCGCGGAGACCGTGAGCGTCGGCGCCGAAGACCGCGGCACGGTCCGCGTCGGCGGGCGCTACACGACGGGCGCCGTGCGCGTGGACGGCGCGTTCATGCTCGGCCTGACGCCGCGCGACTCCGACTACGGCTTCACCGCCGGCCTGACCTGGGTGTTCGACGCATTCAAGGTGCCGTAGCAGTATCCTGTCTCTCCCATGCACATCGCCAAAGCCCACGCCTACGGCAACGACTTCCTGTTCGTCCCCGCGGACGACGTGGAAGGAGCGCCGCTCGATCAGTTGACGCGCCGCCTCTGCGAGCGCTACACCGGCGTGGGCGGCGACGGCGTCATCTACTACAGCGTCCGGCCCGACGGCACCGCCCGCATGCGGCTGATCAACGCCGACGGCAGCCCGTCCGAGCTCTCGGGCAACGGCTTGCGCTGCCTGGCGGCGCTGGTGCTGCATCAGCGCGGTCCTGACAGCCGAGCCGCTGACCACGCTGCGCGTGGACACCGACGCCGGGTGGAAGACCTTGACGCTGTCCGGACGCGCCGACGCGAAGTACACGTTTCGCGCCGCGATGGGCGCGCCCACAGCACATCACGCAGGAGACCCTCGACGTCGCCGGCGAGCCGCTGCCCGTGGTCATCATGACGATGGCGAATCCGCAGTGCGTGACGCTGGTGAAGGAACTGCCGGACCGCGCCCGGTTCGAGAAGCTGGGTCCCGCGCTGGCCACGCACCCGCGATTTGCGGCCGGCACCAACGTCGAATTCGCCGTCGTCGAGGCGCCGGATCGCGTGCGCATCCTCATCTGGGAACGCGGTGTCGGGCCGACGCACGCCTCGGGCACCGGCGCGTGCGCGTCGGCGGTGGCGGCCGCGGTGGCCGGTGGCGCCGGTCGCGACATCGACGTCGAGGCGCCGGGCGGCACCCAGCGCGTGGAGTGGCGCGACGACGGCGTGTATCTCACCGGCTGGGCCGAGGTGCTCTTCGACGGCCAGTGGGTGCCTCGCTGATGCAGACATTCCACGAGGCCCTGGCGGCCTCCGAAACCTACTCGCCCGCGGAGGAGCAGTTCAACCGCCGGCGCCGGACGATCGGGACGCTCCTGGCGCCCGTGGTGTTCTTCGGCCTGTGGCTGATGCCGATGGGGAACCTCAATCCCCAGGCCCAGACGATGGCCGCGATCATGGCGCTGGTGATCGTGCTCTGGCTCTCCGAGGCGCTGCCGATTGCGGTGACCGCGATGTTCGGTCCGCTCCTCGCCATCTTCCTCGGCGTGGCGCCCGCGGAGCAGGCGCTGGCGCCGTTCTCCGATCCGATCATCTTCCTGTTCATCGGCAGCTTCATGCTGGCGCAGGCGATGTTCGTCCACGGCGTGGATCGGCGCATCGCCTACACCGCGCTGTCGCTGCCTGCCGTCGGCACCAGCCCGTTCCGCATCCTGCTGGTCTACGCCGGCGTCTGCACGCTTCCTGTCGATGTGGATCAGCAACACCGCGACCACCGCGATGATGTTTCCGATCGGGCTGTCGATCATCGCGCACCTCGCGCGCGGGGCGAAGGGCCATCACGACCAGGTGCGCACGTTCGCGATGGCGATGATGCTGATCACCTCGTTCGGCGCGTCGGTCGGCGGGATGGGCACGCCCGTGGGCACGCCGCCCAACCTGATCGGCATCGGCATGCTCGAGAAGATCGCCGGCACACAGATCTCCTTCTTCGCGTGGATGGCGATCGGCGTCCCTCTGGTGGCGTTGCTGTTCTGCTACCTGATGGCGCAGTTCTACTTCTCCTCGCGTGCGCGGCCTGCCGGCGATTGAAGGCAGTGCCGCGATGGTCCGTGCCGAGATGAAGAAGCTGGGTCGCGTCACGCGGGGCCAGCGCAACGTGCTGCTGGCCTTCGGCGTCACGGTGTTGCTGTGGGTGCTGCCAGGCTTCTTCGCTCTGGCCGGCGTCGAGCAATCGGCGTTCGCGCTGCGCTACGCCAGGTCGATGCCCGAAGGCGTGGCGGCGATGGTCGGCGCCCTGATGCTGTTCGTGCTGCCGGTGGACTGGCGGGCGCGCCGCTTCACCATCACGTGGGACGATGCGGTGAAGATCGACTGGGGGATCGTGCTGCTCTACGGCGGCGGGCTGGCGGTGGGAGAGCTGGCGTTCTCCACCGGGCTGGCACGGGCGGTGGGCGAGTCGGTGACCGTCGTCGCTGCCCGTGCAGTCGACGCTGTCGCTCACCGTCATCTTCACGTTCGCGGCGATCCTCGTCTCGGAGACTGGCGTCGAACACCGCTTCGGCCAACATGATCATTCCGATCGCCATTGCCGTGGCGCAGGCCGCGGGGGTGCGGGCGATCGAGCCGGTCCTGGGCGCGACGCTCGGCTCGAGCATGGGCTTCATGATGCCCATCTCAACGCCCCCGAACGCCATCGTCTACAGTTCCGGCTACGTGCCCATCAGCCAGATGATGCGGCACGGCCTCTGGCTGGATCTGGTGGCGTTCGTGCTGATCGTGGCGCTGGTCGTGACGCTCGGCCCCATCCTGTTCTGACCAGACGTTCCCGTTCACGACTCATCTGATATCGTGCTACCCATGGTGCGAGGCCACGGGCGCGCGGCGGGTTACTCGACGCTCGTCGTGTTACTGGCCGTGTTACTCACGCCGCTCGAGGCCGACGTGCGCGTGCCCGCGCAGTGGCGATGGGTCACCGACGCTCCGGTCAGCGCATCTGTGTCCGCGGGGGATGTGGCCTACCTCGGCGGCCGCTTCAAGTACATCGCGGCGGTGGCGGCGGAGGGACCGAGTTTCCTGGACCAGGGCTCCGGTTTGGCGGCGGCGGGGTGCGCCACCCGTTCGGGCACCCAGGACGGCGTGCGGCCGGTGACGGTTCCCGATCCGGCGGGCGGCCTGTTCATGCAGGTGCCGCTGCCGCCCGATCGCCTGGTCGATGGAGCCGGTGTGTTCGACGTGCCACCCTCTGCGTCCTTCGTCCGGATTGGTGCCGACTGCCGGTTCGTCCGGACCTTCCGCCTTGACGCCTTCGTGCCGGCGGACACCTCGGCGCGCGGGCTCACCATCCTGCGGGCCGGCGACACCATCTACGTCGGCGGCACCCGGACGGCGGGCTTCGCCGAGCCCGTGGCGTGGCTGGCCTCCTTCGACGGCACGACGGGTGCCCGTCGCTCGGCCGCCGAGTTCACCCAGTTCAGCGCCATCCTGCTGGAGGGGAGTGCGCCAGGCGGTCGGCTCGTCATTTCGGCCGCGGATCGCGGCAGCACCGGGGCCAGCTACCGCGTCGGTGCGCTGAACCCCGTGAGCGGCGGCTTCACCGAGCTGGCGCAGGTCGACGCCAACGCCGGCTTCGTGCGGGTGCAGGACACGACGCTGTATGTCAGTCAGACCTCGAACAGCGCGCTGCGCGCGATCGATCTCGCCACCGGAACCTCCAGGGCGGGCTGGCAGGATCCATCTCTGACGGTCACCGATATCGAGGTCGCCGATGGCCGCGTGTTCGTGGCTGGCAGCGGGCTCGGACGCACGGGCGTATTCGCGGTCAGCGAGGCGACAGGCGCGCTGGTCGCCTCGTTTGCCCCGGCGTTGACGGCCGACAGCGGCGAGGTCCTCGCGGTGGAGCGGCTGGCGCTGGTGGGCTCCCGTCTCTTCGTCCGAGGCCGGACGGTGCGCGCCCTGAACGGCGAAGCGCGCTACCTGCTGGCCGCGGTCAGCACGAGCACCGGCGCGTTCGACCCCTGGGCCCCGACGGTGTTCGCGCCGACCACCGTGTCGGTGGATCTCGTGCCGCTCGACACCCGCCTGTACATCGGCCGCGTCATCGGCGCGCCGCTCCAGCGCCGGACCCACCTGGCGGCGGTCAACGTCGTCACGGGCGCGGTGATGGCGTTCGATCCCAACGGCCGAGGCACATCGCAGCTGGTGCCGCCGGTCACGTCGCTGGCGGCCAATGACGACTTCCTGTTCGCGGGGACGTCACTGGGGCAGATCCGCCGCGTCGATCTGCTGTCCGGTCTGGCCGACGCGTGGACCGTGCTGGCCAGCACGGCCAGCGGCGCCCAGGGTTACATCTCGTCGGTGGTGGCGACGCCGACGCGGTTGTATGCGGGAGGCTACTTCAATCAGGTGGCGACCTCGACCCAGCCCCAGGCCGTGACGCGCGGGCACGGACTGGCGGTGGACATCGCCTCGGTGCAGGTGACCGCATGGGATCCGCGCGTCGTGAGCGCCTCGACCTCGCCGACGACCGCGCCGCGGCCGTTGGAGGCGCTGGCGCTGGTGGACGCGGTGGTGGTGACTGGCGGCAACTTCTCGTCAGCCGGCGGGCAAGCCCGCGTCGGCCTCGCCGCGCTGAATGCCGAGAGTGGCGTCGCGACCTTGCCAGGCGTGACGCTGCCCGCTGGCAGCAGGGTCGAGGGGCTCACCTCGTCCGGCGCGCGCGTCTTCTTCGTCGGCTCGGGCACCGGTGGGTCGCGCCTCATCGGCGTGGCGGATACCGTCGCGGACGCGGTTGTGTCCTGGGCCGTCGCGGGCAACCCCGACCGCTGGCCATCGTCGCGGGTGGCGTACGTGGACGGTCTGGTGTATTCAGGTCCGGCCTGGGATGCCGATACCGGCACCGCGACGCCCTCGACCACCTACTGGACCAGGCCCGCGGCATCGACCGGAGGACTGCTCGAACTGCAGGTCCCGCTCGATGGTGTTACCGGGCCCACGGTGTCCCAGTTCCATTCGGCGGGGGAGCCGGTGTCGCCCACCGCGCCGAGGAACCTGACCGTGCAGCATGCGAATCTCGACGTGTTCCTCAGCTGGACGGCACCGGCCAGCGGCAGCGTGACGAGCTACGTGGTGCGCGCGGGGTCGGCCAGCGGGCAGTCGAACCTGTTCGACTTCGATACCGGCAGCACGGCCGCGACACTGCTGGGCACGGCTCCGGAAGGCGTGTACTACGTGCGCGTCCATGCCAGGAGCGCGCAGGGCCTGACCGGGCCGTCGAACGAGATTGCTTTTGCGCTGGCGCCGTTCGGGTGCAACGCCGTTCCTCGAGCGCCGGGTTCCTTGAGTGCGTCGGGTTTCGAGACGACGGCGTCCCTCGCCTGGAGTGGCGCCATCGGCGCGGGATCATATGTCGTCGAGGCCGGTAGTGCGCCTTCTCGCGCCGATCTCGCCCGGCTCGACGTCGGGCGCAACCTGCGCCTCGATACCATCGCGCCGCCGGGCACCTATCACGTGCGCGTGCGCGGCCTCAACGCGTGTGGCGAAGGGCCGGCCAGTAATGAGGCGGTGGTGCAGGTGGGCGGGCCGCCGCCCGAGCCCGCCACGGACCTCCGGGTCGCGGTGACCGCATCGACCGTCGTGCTCGAGTGGAATGCGCCCGGCACCGGCCCGGTGCCGCTGTTCTACCGCCTTGAAGCCGGCAGCCAGCCAGGGCTGACGGACCTTGCCACGGTGAACACCGGCGCGCTCACCTACACCGCGACCGGCGTGCCGCCCGGCACCTACTTCGTGCGCGCGCGATCGGGGAACGCCGCTGGCTACGGCCCGGCCACGCCGGAGGTGACGGTGGTGGTGCCGCCCCTGCGGTAGGTGTCAGAACCTGCGCCGTCGTGAGCCGAGCGAGGCGTCAGGTTCTGCACGGTCCCGACCGCGAGCTAACGCCGGCGCCCCTTGACGGCCGGTTTCAACGCGCCATCGATCCCGGCCAAAGTGGCCTGAATCTGTTCGCGTCACGGCGGCGGTCAGCTTCCCGACCTGCCCGTATTCCTCGCGCGCCAACGCCGTGCGCGCTTCTTGCAGCGAAGCCGACGTGGTGGCAATCGTCTTTTCCATCGGCGCCAGCGTGCGGCGCGGCAGCTTGGCGACCTCGGCGTCGCGGAGCTTCGTCTCCGCGCGTTCGACCAGGGCCACCGCCTCGGCCAGTTCGCGCTCGGCATCACCTCGGGCCTTGGCGCGACCATCGACGGCGGTCTTCGCCGCGTTCTGTGCGCGCTCGCGGCTATCGAGTGCGTGGGCCAGGGCCAGGCGGTAGTCGCGGGCGGCGACGGCTTCTTCGTATCTGGCGAGTCCGTCCACCGCCAGCTTCAGTTCGTCGGCGGCGTACTGCTCGGCGCCAGCGGCCCGGGCGGCGTCGATGGCGCCCTGGGCTTGATGCATTTCCTTGGCGGGCGGCTCGGCACACGCGACCGTGAGCAGGGTGAACGCGAGGATGACGATCAGGCGGGGCATTGGCTTCAAAGTATACGGCGGCTTCTGAGGTACATTGTGAAGGATCTCCCTCTTGTGGATCGCCCGCGCGAGAAGCTTGCGCGCGCCGGTCCGTCGGCGCTCGGTGACAACGAACTGGTGGCGTTGGTGCTTGGCAGCGGGACGCGCGAGCGGGGTGCGTTGTCGCTGGCCCACGACGTGCTGGACGCCGCCGGTGGAGCGGACGGGCTGACGCGGATGGCGTTGGACGAGTTGCGGCGGGTCGAAGGCGTGGGCGCGGCGCGCGCCGCGCGCCTGATGGCGGCCGTGGAGCTGGGACGCCGGGCGCTGGTCCGCGAAGCTGGCGAGCGACCGCGGTTCCTGACGCCGGCGGATCTGGCGCACTACCTGATGCCGCTGCATGGCGGGCATCGCGTCGAGCGCTTCGGCGTGCTGCTGCTGGACGTGAAGCAGCGGCTGATCCGGACCTCGGTGTTGTCGGTGGGCACGTCCGAGAGCACGCCGGCCCAGCCCCGCGAGGTGTTTCGCGAGGCGCTGCTGGCCTCGGCCGCGAACGTGGTGGTGTTCCACAACCATCCGTCAGGCGATCCGCTGCCCAGCACCGCCGACATCTCGGTGACGCGGCGGATGGAGCAGGTGGGCGAGCTGGTGGGCATCACGCTGATGGACCACATCATCCTTGGGGCGGGCCGGTACTACAGCTTCAAGCAAGGGAACCGACTGACGTGAAGACGCTGTACTTCGATTGCTTTGCCGGCGCCGCCGGCGACATGATTCTGGGCGCGCTGATCGACGCGGGGGTGCCGTTCGACGAGGTGCAGCGCGCGCTGGGCAGCCTGGCCGTGGACGGCTTCTCCGTCTCGGTGGAACGGGTGCTCAAGACCGGCGTCTCGTCGTTGAAGTTTCGCGTGCACGAGGACCCGGCAGACGGCAACCGGCAGCCGGCAGAGGGCGACTCCCGACTCCCGACTCCCGACTCCCGGCCGCATCGTCACTACCACCTCAAGCACATCTATGCGGCGATCGAGAAGTCCGCGCTGAGCGATGCCGGCAAGGCGCGCGCGACCAGGATGTTCCAGCGGCTCGCCGAAGTCGAAGCCTCGATCCACGGCTCGACGATGGAGAAGGTGCACTTGCACGAGGTGGGCGCCGTCGACTCGATCATCGACATCGTCGGCACCGTGTTCGCGATGGAGTATCTCGGTGCGGAGCGCGTGGTGGTGTCGCCCGTGAACGTCGGCGGCGGCATGGTGAAGACCGCGCACGGCGTGTTCCCGGTGCCGGCCCCGGCCACGGTGCGCCTGCTGGGCGGGATGCCGACCTACTCGAGCGGCGTGCAGATGGAGACGCTGACGCCGACCGGCGCGCTCATTCTCACCGAGTACGCGCACAGCTTCGGCCCGATGCCGGCGATGAGGATCACAACGGTCGGGTACGGCGCGGGAGATCGGGATCTGCCCGGAGACGCCCAACGTGGTGCGCGCCTTCGTCGGCGAGGGCGATGCCGTGGCCCCGGCCGCGGCGGCGGGGCCGGCCACGCGCGTGGTGGTGCTGGCGTGCGAGATCGACGACATGAACCCGCAGATCTTCGGCGTGGTGATGGATCGCCTGTACGCCGCCGGTGCGCTCGAGGTGTTCTATCAGCCGGTGCAGATGAAGAAGAACCGCCCTGGCACGCTGATGACCATCGTCTGTGCGCCGGAGCAGCGGGACGCGCTCGCCGACCTGGTGTTCCGCGAGACCACCACCATCGGCATCCGCTACCAGGAGATGGCGCGACTGTGCCTCGACCGCGAACTGGTGCCGGTGACCACGCCCTACGGCGTGGTACGATTCAAGGTGGCGCGCCGGGACGGGGTGGTGATGAACGCCCAGCCGGAGTTCGACGATCTGGTCCGGCTGGCAGTGGAGCACGACATCCCGATTAAGATGGTGCAGGCCGCGGCGCACAAGTCGTGGCTCGATCAGTCGACTCCCGACGTCCCGCTTCCCGACTCCCGGCCCACGATAATGTCCTCCTTCTTCCTCACCACCGCCATCGACTACGTGAACAGCCGCCCGCACCTGGGCACGGCCTACGAGAAGATCACGGCCGACGTCATCGCCCGCTATCACCGGCTGAAGGGCGACGACACGTGGTTCCTGATGGGGAACGACGAGCACTCGCAGAACGTCTTCAAGCGGGCGCAGGAGCAGGGCAAGGATCCGCTCGCGTACTGCGACGAGATGGAGCAGGTGTTCCGCGAGGTCTGGGGCCGGCTCGATGTGTCGTTCGACGACTTCATCCGCACCACCGATCGGCGGCGCCACTTCCCGGCGGTGCAGCGGATGGCGCAGGTCTGCCAGGACAACGGCGACATCTACGAGGGCACCTACGAGGGCTTCTACTGCGTCGGCTGCGAGGAGTTCAAGCCGGAGAAGGACCTGGTGGACGGGCTCTGTCCCATTCACAAGACCAGGCCGGAGTGGATCAAGGAGAAGAACTGGTTCTTCCGCTTGTCGAAGTACCAGCAGCCGCTGCTGAAGTTCTACGCCGAGAACCCCTCGTTCATCGAGCCCGAGGTGCGGCGCAACGAGATCCTGCGCTTCGTCGAAGGCGGGCTCGACGACCTGTCGATGAGCCGCGCCGGGCAGTCGTGGGGCATTCCGCTGCCGTTCGATCCGAAGAGCGTGGTCTACGTCTGGTTCGACGCGCTGATCAACTACGCCGCGGCGGTCGGCTACGGGTGGGACGAGGCGTTGTTCCAGAAGCGATGGCCGGCGAACCTGCACGTCGTCGGCAAGGACATCACGCGCTTCCACTGCGTGATCTGGCCGGCGATGCTGATGAGCGCGGGCCTGCCGCTGCCGGGCCAGGTGTTCGGGCACGGCTGGGTGTTCTTCAAGGGCGAGCGCATGAGCAAGTCGCTGGGGAACATGGTCGATCCGCTCGATGCGGCCAAGCGCTTCGGTCCGGATCCGTTGCGGCTCTACCTGACGAAGGAAGTGCCGTACGGCGGTGATGGCGACTTCACCTGGGAGCGCTTCGAAGAGAAGTACAACGCCGACCTGGCGAACAACCTGGGGAATCTGGTGAACCGTGTCGCCGCGATGACCGAACGTTATCGCGGCGGCCAGTTGATGGCGCAGAGCGGCGGCCCGCTGGCGACCGTGGCCGCCGAATCGACGCGGGCCTACCGTCACGCGATGGATCGCCTCGCGCTGCACGAAGGCGTGGCGTCGGCGTATCGGTTGATCAGCGCCGCCAACGAGTTCATCGCGGAGACGCAGCCCTGGAGCCTGGCGAAGGATCCGGCGAACGCGGCTCGCCTGTCGCACGTGCTCTACGACGCGGCCGAAGCGGTGCGCATCGCCGCCGTGCTGCTGCTGCCCGTGATGCCCTCGTCCGCGGCCGAGATCCTGCGCCGGCTGGGGGAGACCACGGCGCCGGCCGATCTGCGCCTCGACACCGCCAGCACCTGGCGAGCATCTGGAGAAAGAGCGATTCTCAATGCGGGCGCCCTGTGGCCCCGCCTGGAAGACAAGGGAGCCCCCAACGTGAGCGAGAACACCACACCTGCCACCCCCGTCGTGCCTGCCGCACCTGCCGCAGAGACGCCCGCACCAGCCGCGGTCGCTCCTGTCGCACCTGCCCCCGGGGCACCCGCACCCGGCGCACCCGTCGCACCCGTCGCACCCAGCGCACCCGAGCTCATCTCGATCGACGACTTCATGAAGGTGCAGCTGAAGGTCGCGAAGGTTCTCGAGGCCGAGCGCGTGCCGAAGTCGAAGAAGCTGGTGCAGCTGAAGGTGGACGTGGGCGAGGCGGCGCCGCGCACCATCCTCGCGGGCATCGCGGAGAGCTACGAACCCGAGCAGCTCGTCGGCCGCACGATCGTGGTCGTCGCGAATCTCAAGCCGGCGAAGTTGATGGGCATCGAGTCGAATGGCATGGTGCTCGCCGCCAGTCCCGAGGGCGGTGGCGCGATGCTGCTGAACGCCGAGCCAGCCGTGCCGGGCACGCGCGTCCGCTGAGGTCGAGGGCGCCCTGGCTGCCCGGGCTCCGGCCCGGCACCAGGGCCCGCCTAACGCACGTGGCCTGCCGAAACTGGTCCCGGCCGCGACCATCCTGTGCATCCGCCTGCGCAATCCACGCCAACAGCAGAGGATTCGCCCGGCACAGCCCTTGCTCGTCGAAGGGCCATGATGCGATTCCGTCCATTGAGACATCGGGTAATTCTGGCGATTGGCGCCGTCCTGCTCTCCTGTACGGCACGTGCGGCCGAGGCCCAGAGCCTGTGGTCGCCGGCCGTCGACCTGTTCCTTCCGCCGCAACCGCCTGCCGCGGTCATCGGCACACCGGGCCAGCCCGAGGTCGATAACGACACCGCCGGCAACGCCGTGGCGGTGTGGTCCGACTGGCTGAACGGCACCAACTCCGTCGTTCGCGCGGCACGCTGGTTCGGCGCCAGCGAGAGCTGGAGCGCCAGCGTCGTTCTGTCGACGCCGAATCGTGTGGCCACCGAAGCGCGTGTCGCCGTGGCGCCCAATGGCGACGCGGTGGCCGTGTGGCAGGAAACCGACGCCGCGCGTGCGAACATCTACGCAGCGCACCTGTCGGGCGGCGCCTGGAGCGCGCCGCTCCCGCTGTCGGCGCCCGGTGATGACGACGTGCTGGCGGATGTGGCGATCGATCAGACCGGCAACGCCGTCGCGCTGTGGGTGCGCCGCACCGACAACTTCCGCGTCTACCGGGCGCGGTACTCCGCGTCCAGCACCACGTGGAGCACTGCGGTTCCGCTCTCGTCATCGGGCGTGCGGGCGTTCTATCCTCACGTCGAGTTCGACGGCAGCAGCAACGCCATTGCCGTGTGGGTGTCCGAGGTGGATGCCGATCACTCGGTGATCAAGGCCGCGCGCTACGTCGGCGTCACCGACACCTGGTCGGCGATCGCCGACATCTCGGCGCCGGACCAGTTCGCCTATTGGCCCGACCTGGCGGTGAATGCATCTGGAGACGCCATGGCCGTGTGGACCTACGGTCCGCGGGGTGCCCCGGGATCGGTAGTGCAGGCCGCACGCTTCAACGTGGCGTCGCTCAGCTGGATCGCGCCGCGGACCCTCTCCGAACTGGCGGCGCAGAACGCCAGCCCACGCGTGGCGATGGACGCCTCGGGGCGGGCGACCGCGGTGTGGCAGACCGACACGGGCGCCACGCGCCTCGTGCAGGCTTCGCGTTACGCGCCGGGAGCGGCGAGCTGGACGCTGCCGTACAACCTTGCCGGACCGCCGGTCACCAACGATGCGGGCGAACCGCGCGTCGCGATGAACGATGCCGGCAACGCCGTGGCCACGTGGTGGGCCGTGGGCGCCGGATCGACCCTCGCCATCCGCGCGTCGTTCTTCAACACCGTGGCCGGTACCTGGACGACCGGAGCTACGGTCTCGCCGGCGAGCGGACTTCCGTTCGGATGCACCGGCCGTGACGCTGACGGCCACCGGGCGCGCCGTGCTGGTGTGGCGGACGGTTTCGACCGGCGCCGACCATGCCAAGGCGTCGCACGCCAGCGATGCCGACCGGTTCGCTGCTCGCGCAGCCGACAGTGAACTTCCCTGAAGTGACGCTGGCGTGGACCACGCCGCAGAGCGGGCCACCCGCATCGTCTTACACGGTGGTCGCGAGTGACTCGCCCAACGGTCCCGCCATCGCCGTGCTGCCGGTTGGCGGCCAGCTGTCGCTGGTCGTGGCCGCGCCTGCCGGCACCTACTACGTCAGGGTCTACGCCGCGATGGGTGGCGACGTCGTGCCGTCGAACGAGGTGCGCGTTGACGTCAACTCCGGGCCGATTCCGACCGCGCCGCTCGGCCTGTCGGGCACGGTCAATGGCAGCCTGGTCAACCTGACCTGGAGCCCGCCCGCGAACGCTGGCGTCGCGCCGGTGCAGACCTACGTGATCGAGGCGGGCAGCCAGCCCGGCGCTACCGACATCGCCAACTTCTCGACGGGGACGGCGACGCCCGGGTATGCGGCGGTCGTGCCGGATGGCAACTACTACGTGCGTGTGCGCGCCGGCCGTGCGGCGGGCGTTGGCCCGCCGACACCGGACATCCGCATCGTCGTCGGGCCGCCGCCTCCTGGCGCACCGTCGTTGAGCGGCGGCGCCACGGGCGCCGGGACCGTCCTGCTGACGTGGACCGCGGCTCCTGCGCCAGGCGCGCCGGTGACCGCCTATCAACTGCAAGCCGGCTCGGCTCCGGGGCTGAGCGACATCGCCGTGTTCTCGGTGCCCTCGACGCAGCTTGGCTACGCGGCGGCAGGGATTCGCGCCGGGCACCTACTACGTCCGCATCGTCGGCCTGAGCGCCCAGGGCCCGGGTGACGCCGTCGAACGAGCTGGTGGTGGTGATTCCTTGAAGGTCTTGAGTCTTGGGTCTTGAGGCTTCGGGCCCTGGGGCCTGATCGCTGATAGTTACCTATGATCGATTCGCACTGTCATATCGCCGGCGAGGAGTTCGCCGGCGATCTTCCCGCCGTGATCGACCGGGCGCGGGCGGCGGGACTCTCGAGCGCGCTGGTGATCCTCGCCGCCGAGAGCGACGAGGAGATCGCGCAGTGGTCACGGGTCCACGAGCTGTGGCCCGAGACACGGGCCGCGGTCGGCGTGCATCCGCATCACGCGCACCTGTTCGCGGCCGACCCCGACGACGCCGCGCGGCTGGTGGAGCGCCGGCTCGCCAGCCTGCCGGACGCACGGGCCGTGGGTGAGATCGGCCTCGACTATCACTACGACTTCTCGCCGCGCGAGGTGCAGCAGGCCGTGTTCCGGGCGCAGCTGCGCGTGGCCCGGGCGCGCGATCTGCCCGTGGTCATCCACACCCGCGAGGCGGAAGACGACACGCTGCGAATCCTCGGCGAGTCCGGGCGCGTCGATACAACAGGGGTGTTCCACTGCTTCTCCGGCGACACCGCCGCCGCGACGCGAGCGCTGGCGACCGGGCTACTACCTGTCGATCCCGGGCATCGTCTCGTTTCCGAAGGCGGTGGAACTGCGGGCGGCGGTGGCCACCGTGCCGCTCGACCGGCTGCTGGTCGAGACCGACAGCCCCTACCTGGCGCCGGCGCCGTATCGCGGAAAGCGGAACGAGCCGGCCCACGTGGCCCGGGTGGTGGATGTGGTGGCCGAAGCCCGCGGGATGCGAGCGGCAGAGGTCGGGGAGATCGTTTCGACGAACTTCAGGCGCCTCTTTCGACCGTAGAGCCCGCAAAGCTCAGCCCTTCAAGGATTAACGGGCATCGAGCGCGTTGACACCGGCGCGCGCCCTATGGTGAGATTGACGAGCTTGTCCAACGCTCTCCCGAAGACCCAGGCGGACCTGATTCAGTTGTTCGAACCCGTGCGGGCCGACCTCGAGGCCGTCGAGCGCGAGTACGAGCGACAGGTCCAGTCGCAGGTCCACGTCATCCCGGAGATCGGCGCCTACATCCAGAAGAGCGGCGGCAAGCGCGTGCGCCCCGCGGTGCTGCTGATGGCCGCGCGCCTGTGCGGCTACACCGGCCCGCACGCCGTGCTGAACGCCGCGGTGGTGGAGTTCATCCACACCGCCACGCTCGGTCCACGACGACATCATCGACGATGCCGACGTGCGGCGCGGGCGGAAGGCGGTGCACTCGCGGTGGGGCAACGACGTCACGGTGCTCGCCGGCGACTTCCTCTACATCAAGTCGATGGCGATGGCGCTCACGCAGGAGACGCTGGACATCGTCCGCATGCTCTGCGACGTCACGCTGCGGATGATCGAAGGCGAGATCTACCAGCTGACCAAGAACGGCGTCGTCGATCTCACCGAGACCGAGCACTTCGAGATCATCCACCGCAAGACGGCGTTCCTGTTCGGCGGCTGCGCCGAGATCGGCGGCATGCTGGGCGAGGTGAGCACCGAGAAGCGCACGGCGCTCCGCGAGTACGGCTTCAACATCGGCATCATGTTCCAGCTGGTGGACGACCTGCTGGACTTCACCGGCGAGGCCGAGGCGCTCGGCAAGCCGATCGGCGGCGACCTGCGCGAGGGCAAGATCACGCTGCCGATCATCCACCTGCTGCAGCACGGCGGCCCGGAGGCCGACACGCTGGTCCGCGGCATCGTGCAGTCGCGCGACGTCACGCCCGAGCAGTGGGCGCGCGTCAAGGCGCTGCTCGCCGAGCACCGGTCGATCGAGTACGCCTACGGCCGCGCCGTGGAGTTCGGCGAGACCGCCAAGCGCAGCCTCCGCCTGTTCCCGCCGACGCAGGAGCGCGAAGGCGCTGATCGCGCTGGCGGACTTCGTGCTCCTCCGCGACCGCTAGCTCAGGGACGGTGCGCGTGACGCCCGCCGATCGCATCGAGGCGCTTCGCCGCGAGATCCAGCGGCACGAAGAGCTCTACTACGTCCACGCCCAGCCTGAAATCTCCGACAGCGAGTTCGACGCGCTGATGCTCGAACTGCGCGCGCTCGAGGCGGCGCACCCCGACCTGGTCGACGCCCGATTCGCCCACGCAGCGCGTCGGCGGCCGGCCGGCCGAGGGCTTCGTCACCGTCGAGCATCACGGTGCCGATGCTCAGCCTCGACAACGCCTACGACGAGGCCGACCTGCGCGCGTTCGACGAGCGCGTGCGCAAGGGCCTGGGCGGCGCGGCGTCGGCGGCGTACGTGTGCGAGCTGAAGATCGACGGCCTCAGCATCTCGCTGACTCTACGAGGACGGACGGCTGGTGCGCGGCGCCACGCGCGGCGACGGCGTGCGCGGCGAGGACGTCACGTTCAACGTGCGGACGATCCGCGCGATCCCGCTGACGCTGGCGCGGCGCGCCATCCAGGACGCCTCGAGATCCGCGGCGAGGTCTACTTCCCGCGCAAGGCGTTCGAGCGGCTCAACACCGAGCGCGAGGACGCAGGGCGAGCCGCTGTTCGCCAACCCGCGCAACGCCGCGGCGGGGACGATGCGAACGCTGGACCCGGCGCCGGTGGCGCAAGCGCGGCCTCTCGCGCCTGGCTGTATCAGGTGGTCGTCGGGGCCTGGCACCGATACCCCCTGAAAACGCTGCAGAAACTGCCACCCATGCCGCGATGCTGGAGGCGCTGCGCGCGTGGGGCTGTCCGGTGGAGCCGCACTGGCGCGCTGGCGACGGCATCGACGCGGTGCTCGCGTTCTGCGAGGAGTGGCGCGAGCAAGCGGCACACGCTGCCCTTCGAGACCGACGGCGTGGTCATCAAGCTGAACGACCTCGCCCTGCGCGCGCGCCTCGGCACCACCTCGAAGTTCCCGCGCTGGGCGACGGCCTTCAAGTACCCGGCGCAGCAGGCGACGACGACGCTGCTGCAGGATCGAGGTGAACATCGGGCGCACCGGCGCGGCCACGCCGTTTGCCGTGCTCGAGCCCGTGCTGCGTGGCCGGGTCCACCATCTCGCTGGCGACGCTGCACAACCCGGACGACCTCGCGCGCAAGGACATCCGCGACGGCGACACCGGTGATCATCGAGAAGGCCGGCGACGTCATCCCGCGCGTGGTCGGTCCCGTGCTGCGCCAGGCGGCCCGAGCGACTCGCAGCCGTGGGTGATGCCCACGCACTGCCCGGTGTGCCAGCAGCGCGCTGCACCAGCGCGGAAGACGAGGCGGTGTGGCGCTGCGAGAACAGCTCGTGCCCGGCGCGGCTGAAGCGCGAGCCTCGATCACTTCGTCGTCGCGCGGCGCGATGAACATCGAGGGCCTCGGCGAAGTGCTGATCCGCCAGCTGGTGGACAAGGGACTGGTGACGAGCGCCGCCGACATCTACCACCTGACGCGCCGAGACGCTCGAAGGCGCTCGAGCGGATGGGGAAGAAGTCGGCGGCCAAGCTGATGGGACAGATCGAGCGCTCGAAGCAGAACGACGTCTGGCGGCTGCTGAACGCGCTCGGCATCCGACACGTCGGCGAGCGCGGCGCGCAGGTGCTGGCCGACCACTTCGGGTCGATCGAGGCGATCGAGGCGGCGCCGCGTCGAAGTGCTGCAGGAAGTGCACGAGGTGGGCCCGGTGATGGCGGAGTCGGTGCGCAGCTGGTTCGACGAGCCGCGCAACCAGCAACTGGTGGCCCGGCTGCGCGAGGCGGGCGTGCAAGACGGTGGGCGAGCGCAAGGTGCCGCCCGGCCGGTCCGCAGCCCCTGGCGGGGAAGTCGTTCGTCATCACCGGCACGCTCGACAGCCTGTCGCGCGAGGCCGCGGAGGAGCGGATCGAGGCGCTCGGCGGCAAGGTGACGCGGCTCGGTCAGCAAGAAGACCAGCTATCTGGTGGTGGGCGCCGACCCCGGCAGCAAGCTCGACAAGGCGCAGGCGCTGGGCGTGCCGACCCTCGATGAGGCGGCGTTCCTCGGGCTTATAATGAGCGAGTCATGACGCGCGGATTCGCGTGGATCACCGCCGCACTCACCGCCACGGTGGGTCTGCTGGTGGGGATGGTCGTCACCGGATCGCTGTCCCCGACGACGGCGCTCTCCGCGCCGCCGGTCGTGGCGACGCCGGCTGCGCTCGAGTGCTGCCGCCGCGCCGCTGCTCGGGTCCGGTCGCGATCCCGGGCGCCGTCAACTTCGCCGACATCGCCGAGCAGCTCAACCCCGTCGTCGTGAACATCGACGCCAGCGCGCGCGGCCGCCGCGGCCGCACGACCGAGCGCCGATCCGCGCCGTCGTCCCGATCCGTTCGACGAGCCGACCGACGAGCGCCGGCCCCGCGGCGGCGATGCCCCGCGCCGCGGCACCGGCACCGGCTTCATCATCGACGAGCAGGGGCTCATCCTCACCAACCATCACGTCATCGAGGGCGCCGAGCGGCTCACGGTGAAGCTCGCCGACGGCCGGAGCCTGCGCGCCATCGGTCGTCGGCTCCGACCCGGACACCGACATCGCGCTGATCCGGGTGGAGGCGCCCGGGGCAGCTGCCGGCCGCGGTGCTCGGCGACTCCGAACCACCTGCGCGTGGGCGAGTGGGTGGTGGCGATCGGCAACCCGCTGGCCTACGAGCACACGGTCACGGTCGGCGTCGTCAGCTTCATCGGCCGGAAGCTCTTCGACTCGAGCCTCGACAACTACATCCAGACCGACGCCGCCATCAGCTTCGGCAACAGCGGCGGCCCGCTGATCAACACGCGCGGCGAGGTGATCGGCATCAACTCCGCGGTCAGCCGCCAGGCCAGCAACATCGGCTTCGCCGTGCCGATCAACCAGGCGCGCGCGATCCTGCCGCAGCTGCAGGCGCAGGGCCGCGTGTCGCGCGGCTACATCGGCGTGGCGCTGCGCGACGTCGACCCGGACGTGCAGGCGTCGCTGAGGCTGACGCGCGGCGACGGCGCGCTGGTGCAGGACGTGACCGCCGGGTCGCCGGGCGCCCGCGCCGGCATCAAGCCCTACGACCTGATCGTCGCCGTCGATCGCCAGGCGGTGGGCAGCAACGACGCGCTGATCCGCGAGATTGCCGAACGTCAGCCCGGGCTCGAATGCGCGGCTGGACCTGCTGCGCGACGGCCGCCCGATGGAAGTGACGGTGAAGCTGGCCGAGCGTCCGGGCCGCGTCACGCCGCCGAGCGCGCCGACCTCGCCGGCCGGGCGCGGTCTCGAGCGTGACGAGCCGATCGAACTGGGCCTCACCCTGATCGAAGTCGACGAGACCAACGCGCACCGCTTCGACGTCCCCGCGGGCATGACCGGGCTGCTCGTGCAGCGGGTCGAGCCGTTCAGCGCCGGCCTACGACGCCGGGATTCTCGCGCGGCCAGATTCTGCTCGAGGTGAACCGTCAGGCGGTGAACTCGGTGGCCGGCTACCGGCGCGCGGTCCAGGCCAGCCGGCCCGGCGACGTGCTGGCGGTCTTCCTCTACGATCCCGACCTCGAGCAGCGCGCCATTCACACCGTCCGCACGGAGCCCCGTTGAAACCCCGGATCCTGGTCGTCGACGATGAAGCCAGCATCCGCGACACGCTGCGGATGATTCTGGAATACGAAGGCTACGACGTCATCCAGGCGGCCACCGGCGAAGACGCGCGTGCGCATGATCGAGCGCGAGGCGCCGGACCTGGTGTTCCTCGACATCAAGATGCCCGGCATGGACGGCCTCGACGTCCTGCAGAAGGTCCGTCACCTCACCGACTCCACGCCGATCGTCGTCATCTCCGGCCATGTCGAGCAGGGCGGCGCCAGCTCCAGCGAAGCGGTGCAGGCGATGAAGCTGGGCGCGCGCGACTTCATCGAGAAGCCGCCGACGCAGGATCGCATCCTGGTCACGGTGCGCAACGCGCTCGACACCTCGCGCCTCCGCAGCGAGAACCGCTCGTTCAAGCGCGACATCGAGAAGCGCTATCAGATCGTCGGCGACTCGCCGGCGCTGCAGGCGGTGCGCGATGCCATTCACAAGGCGGCGCCGACCAACGCCACGGTGCTGATCTGGGGCGAGAGCGGCGTCGGCAAGGAGCTGGTCGCCCGCGCCATCCATCGCGAGAGCCTGCGGCGCGACGGCCCGTTCGTGCAGGTGAACTGCGCCGCGATTCCCGACGAGTTGATCGAGTCGGAGCTGTTCGGCCACGAGAAGGGCTCGTTCACCGGCGCCACCGATCGCCAGATCGGCAAGTTCGAGCAGGCCGACAAGGGCACCATCTTCCTCGACGAAGTCGGCGACATGAGCCTGAAGACGCAGGCCAAGGTGCTGCGCGTGCTGCAGGAGCAGGAGCTCGAGCGCCTCGGCAGCAACCGTGTGATCAAGGTCGACGTGCGCGTCATCGCCGCCACCAACAAGAACCTGGAAGAGGCGATCGACACTGGCGCCTTCCGCGAGGACCTGTTCTATCGTCTCAACGTCCTGCCGATCCACGTGCCGGCGCTGCGCGACCGGCGCGAGGACGTCCCGTCGCTGGTGCGCCACTTCGCGGACCTGCTCGCGCGCGAGAACAACTTCCGCCGGAAGTCGTTCTCGGCGCAGTCGATGGAGAAGCTGAAGCAGCGGCACTGGCGCGGCAACATCCGCGAGCTGCGGAATGCCGTCGAGCGGCTGCTGATCATGACGACCGGCGACGCGATCGACGCGCGCGACGTGCCGGACGAAGGTCCCGCGCGTCCCGAATCGCCGAATGCCGCGGCCGCCACCGGCGGCACGCCCTACGTCCCGTCGGCCGAGCTGGTCTGGACCGCGGTGCCGACGCTGCAGGAGTTCAAGAGCGTCTCCGAGCGCGCGTATCTCGTGGCGAAGCTGCGCGAGAACGGCTGGAACATCTCGAAGACCGCCGAACTGATCGACACCCCGCGCAGCAATCTCTACAAGAAGCTCGAGCAGTATCAGATCAGCGAAGAGAAGGACGGAAGAGGATAGGCGGGCCCTCGAGGCGCGCCTTCGGCGCGTTACCGAGCCCGGAAGGGCGAGGCCCCGATGCCTCTGTCGCTGTCCCTTCCCCTGATACACTGTGGATGCCGTAGTGGACCAGACGATCGCTGCCGGCGACAGGCCCCCAGTTGACCTTCTTCGCAAGGAGAGGGCGGGCGAAGGGAACCAGCGCCGGGAGAGGAAAGTCCGAACTCCAGCAGGACAGTGCGCCGGGTAACTCCCGGGCGGGGCAACCCGACGGACCAGTGGCACAGAAAATATACCGCCCTGAAGCGAGCCCGCAAGGGCGAGTCGAAGGGTAAGGGTGAAAAGGTGCGGTAAGAGCGCACCGCGCCTCTGGCAACAGAGGTGGCAGGCAAAACCCCGCACGGAGCAAGACCAAATAGGGAGGCGAGCGGCTTCGGCCGCACGGGTGGTCCATCCGAGCCTCCGGGTCGGTCGCTGGATCCCGTCAGCAATGCCGGGACTAGAGGAATGATCGTCTCCATCGGAGCCGCGGCCGCAAGGTCGCTGTGACGGGGAACAGAATTCGGCTTATCGGTTCACTACGGCACTTGATTCGAAATTCGTGAGATGACGATGCCGCACCACAGGTGCGAGACGAGGGTTCGAAGACAGCGATGAGATACGTGGGAATCGTGGCCCTCGCGGCCGCTCTGGTCGGGGGAACGCTGCTGGCCCAGACCGGGCCCGGCGTGCAGCGGGGGCGGCCGGGTGAAGGACGGACGCCCGAATTTCCACCGCCGTCGATCATCGACTACAAGCCCCGGACGACGCTGAAGGTGGCCGAGCACAAGGTCCCGAAGGCGAAGTTCCCGGTCATCGACATCCACAGCCATCAGCCCACGCCGATCACGCCCGAGCAGTTCGACAAGGTCGTCCAGGGCATGGACGCGAACAACCTCCGCATCCTCGTCAACCTGAGCGGCGGATATGGCGATCGCCTCCGGCAGGGCCTCGACGCCATCGCGAAGAGCCCGCACCGCGATCGCATGGTGCTGTTCGCGAACGTCAACTTCGAGGGCGTCGGGACTCCCGGCTGGTCGCAGGAGGCCGCGGCCCAGCTCGCAGGCGACATCAAGGCGGGCGCGCGTGGCCTGAAGATCTTCAAGGACCTCGGCCTGCGCATCCGCAAGGCCGACGGCTCGCGCCTCAAGGTGGACGATCCGGATCTCGATCCCGTGTGGGACGTGTGCGGCCGGCTCGGCGTGCCGGTGCTCATCCATACCGCGGAGCCGCAGGAGTTCTTCGAGACCATCGACGTCAAGAACGAGCGCTGGCTCGAGCTGGCCCTGTTCAAGGACCGCCGCTATCCGGCGGGGGAGTTCCCGCGCTTCGAGGAACTGCTCGCCGAGCGCGATCGCATGTTCCGGAAGCACCCGAAGACGCAGTTCATCGGCGCGCACTTCGCTTACCGCGGCAACGACCTGGCCAAGGCTCAGGAAATGCTGGACACGATGCCGAACGTGCACCTCGAGGTGGCGGCCATCCTGGCCGAACTCGGGCGCCAGCCGCGCGCGGCGCACGACTTCTTCGTCAAGAACCAGGACCGCGTGTTGTTCGGGAAAGACAGCTTCCAGCCCGACGAGTTCCCCTACTACTGGCGGACGTTCGAGACCGGCGACGAGTACTTCGACTACTACCGCGACTATCACGCCTTCTGGAAGCTGTACGGGATGGCGCTGCCGGACGAGGTGCTGAAGAAGCTGTATTACAAGAACGCCCTGGCGCTGGTGCCGGGACTGGTGAAGACGGGGTTTCCGGAGTAACGACTCCGGCAGTCCGCAACCGGCAGACGGCAACCGGCGGCCGGCAGATGGCAGGGGGACACAGCGGATGGCGCGATACACGGTCACGGGCGGGGCGGGGTTCATCGGGTCGCATCTCACGGAGGAACTGCTGCGCCGTGGTCATCAGGTGCGCGTCGCGGACAACTTCTCGACCGGCAAGCGCGAGAACATCGACGCCGCGGTGCGCGCGTCTGGCGTGAAGACGCCGGCCGCGCTCGAGGTTGTCGAAGGTGATCTCGCCGACCTCGAGGTCGCGCGCCGAGCGGTGGAGGGCTCGCAGTTCGTCCTGCACCAGGCCGCCATTCCCTCGGTGCCACGCTCGGTGAAGGATCCGATCAGCTCGAACCGCGCCAACATCGATGGCACGCTGAACGTGCTGGTTGCCGCGCGAGACGCCGGCGTGAAGCGCGTGGTGTTCGCCGGCTCGTCGTCGGAATACGGCGACACGCCGACGCTGCCGAAGCACGAGGAGATGCCGACCAATCCGCTGTCGCCGTACGCGCTGCAGAAGGTGGTGGGCGAGGAGTATCTCCGTCTGTTCACCCGGCTCTACGGACTGGAGACGGTCAGCATCCGCTACTTCAACGTGTTCGGTCCGCGGCAGGACCCGGGCTCGCCCTACTCGGGGGTGATCTCGCTGTTCATCAAGTGGCTGCTCGCCGGCCAGGCGCCCACCATCTATGGCGATGGCGGACAGACGCGCGACTTCACCTACGTCGCCAATGTCGTCGACGGCGTGCTGCGCGCGTGCGAGGCTCCGGGCGCCTCGGGTGAGGCCATCAACGTGGCCACCGAGGGCCGCGTGTCGCTGAACGAATTGCTCGCGGTGCTGCAGGGCATCATCGGCACGAATCTGAAGGCCACCTACGGTGAACCGCGGGTGGGCGATGTGCGCGACTCCCAGGCGTCGATCGACAAGGCCAGGCGCCTGCTCGGCTATGCCCCCATTGTTCCGTTCGAGGAAGGGCTGCGACGCACCGTCGACTGGTTCCGCGAGAGCTGAAGTGTCCTCGGCGTCATCGCCGGGCTGCCCCCTTTCAGAGACACATTCGAAGACATCCCACGCCCGCCTCATGGCGGGCGTTCCAATTTACGGAGCATTTCGAAGCGTCGCCGCCTATTCGCGGACGTGGCATGTTCCTTGGAGATAGGGCGCCCAGGGGGACAGCAACATGTTGAAGGTCATACTCGGCTCGGCATTGGGTGGTCTCGTCGCGGGCGGCATCGCGTTGTTGGCCGCGGGGCAGGCGCAGAGCGCACGGGCAATCGCCGACCCGATCGGCATGCCCATGGCGCAGACGGTGGCACAGAGCACAGCACCCTCGGTGCAATGTGCCCCGTATCAGCAGGCAACGATGGCCCGCGTCATCATGAACGGCCGCGAGGTCACGACCCTGGCGTGCGTCGATCAGCTCAACGACGGGATGGCCTACTACCAGCCCGGGCAGCCGATGGTGGTGGCGCCCCAGGCCTACGCTCAGCCGGTGACCTACGTGCCGGTGCAGGCGCCCGCGCCGACGGTGGTCCAGGCGCGTCCCGCGGTCCGGCGGGTGACGTATCGCGACCAGGACGACACGGTGCGCTATGAGCCCGACACGAAGAGGCGCTCCATCGCCAAGACCGCGATGATCATCGGTGGCAGCGCGGGTGCCGGCGCCGGCGTGGGGGCGATCGCCGGCGGCAAGAAGGGCGCGCTGATCGGCGCGGCCATCGGCGGCGGCGCGGCCTCCATCTACGAAGCGACCAAGCGGTAAGCGCCGTCGCTCACGAGCAGAGGGTGCGAGGTGCCCATCCCCCGGGCGCGCGCACCCTCTCCGCTGGTGCCCCCAGTGGCGAGCGGCGACAGCATCACAGGCGCCGCGGCACCGTCCCACTCGCGATCGCCTCGAGTGCCTCCGCATCGAAAGGCGAGTCGAACAGATTCCCACTCTGCTGCTCCGCCCGGAACAGTTCGCAAATGAATCCCATCCGATCGTCGAGCCGCGACCAGTTGTGGGCGCCGCGCGCCCGCAGTTGCGAGAGGTCGTCGTCGTATCGCTTCAGCAGCGCAATCAGATCGGCGTTGCTCAGCTGTCGCAGCGGCTCGGGAATCTGGTTCGGCCACGGGATGTGATCGCCCCCCAGCGGCAGCACGCGGCCGCCGGGCAGCGACAGCCGCATCGACAGTCGCGTGGCGAGGCACTGCCAGTCGTCCTGAATGGCGTCGCGCACCCGCTGCCGCGTGACCCCCAGCGGCCCGAGGAACCGGAACGCCAGCCGGATGGCGAGCAGCCGCCCGATACCATCCGTGATCATTTCGGCGATCGGCGCGTCCATGGCGCCTTTGATGTCGCCCTGCAGACGGGTCTGCTCGTGCAGGCCGATGTTGCAGTTGGCCAGGAGGATCAGCTGCGCCTTGGCGCAGACGTCGCGTTCCTCGGCGGCCGCGGCGTAGTGGCGGAACGCCAGGCGCAGAACGTCCTGGCCGCCCTCATCCGAGGCGCCCGGTTTCAGCGAAGCGAGAAAAGCGTCGAACCGCCCCGGCCGCTCCGCCGGAGGCGCGGCCATCGCCTCACCGAAGCGCACGAACAGCGGCGCGAGCTCGGCGAAGACCTTGCGGTTGCCGTCCGCGACCTGCTCACTGACCCGACCAATGGTGTCGCGTGCCTGTTGAAGGACGTCGACCTTGGCCGCGGTGTGCCGGTAGATCCACATGAACACCGGCCCCACGCGCGGGCGCAGGCGTCCCTCGTCGCGGAGCACGGCCAGGAGCAGCCGCGGGACTTCTTCGTTGCGAATCGAATTCCCCGCGGTCTTCGAGGCCCAGGTGGCGAACGTGGACCAGTTCGCATTGCCGGCATCGATCGCCGCCGCCAGTTCATGTGAGAGCCGGTGATAGCACTCCGTGATGCGAAGGTTGCGCAGCACGGGCTGGGGCTCGCTGACGATGCGGTCGACCTCGTGGAGGGTTACCTTCGTGCGCGTTGCCGCCATGGTGCGACACCATACCAGAGTGAAACCGCCCGGGCTAGCGGCCGCCGGTGATGTCCAGGAACGTGCCGGTGACATACGACGCCTCGTCCGACATCAGCCACAGGATGCCGGCCGCCACCTCCTCGGCGGTGCCGCCGCGCTGCATCGGAACGGACGGCTTCACGCGCTCGATGCGGTTCGGCTCACCGCCACTGGCATGGATGTCGGTGTGGATGATGCCGGGCCGCACGGCGTTGACGCGGATGCCTTCCATCGCCACCTCCTTGGCCAGACCCAGCGTCATCGTGTCGATGGCAGCCTTCGACGCCGCGTAGTCCACGTATTCGCCCGGCGCCCCGATCCGCGCCGCCGCCGACGACAGATTGACGATCACGCCGCCGGCACCGCCGCGTGCGGTGGACATGCGGCGCACCGCTTCCCGCGCGCACAGGAACGCGCCGATGACGTTCACCTGGAGCACACGCTGGAGCCGGGCGGCATCCATCGCCTCGAGCCGCATCTGCCGCTCGAGGACGCCCGCGTTGTTGACGAGGCCGTAGAGAGGACCGAGGGCGTCGGTCGCGGTATCGAACAGGCGCAGGATGTCCGACTCCGCCGCCATGTCGGCCTGCACGGCAATCGCGCGACCGCCGCCGCGAACGATGTCGTCGACCACGGCGTCAGCCGCGGCGCGCTGCCGGTGATAGTTCACGCACACGGCATAGCCGCGCGCCCCGGCCATCCGCGCGGTAGCGGCGCCGATGCCCCGACTGCCGCCGGTAACGATGATCGCGCGGGGTCTCCCCGCGGCGGTCACGGCTTGCCGCCGGCGGCGTCGAGCGCAAACGCAAAGACGCGCCCGTTCCCGGTGCCCGACAGCACGGCGACGAACTGCTTGCCGTTCACCTCGTAGGTCACCGGCGTGGCGACACCGGGCAGCATCTTGTGCTCCCACAGCGTCTTGCCGGTCACGGCATCCAGCGCGAAGAGCGTGCCGCCGCCGTCGCCGACGAAGATCAGGTTGCTGGCGGTGGAGAGCACGCCGCCGCTCGGGTTGAAATCGTTGCGCCAGCGCTCCTTCTGCGCGATCGGATCCCAGGCGACGAACCAGCCGCGCCGTCCCGGCAGCGGAGCAGGGGCTGGCGCGGCGGCCGAGCCAGGCGCACCGGTGGTCGCGGCGGTTCCGGCGGCCTGGCCGAGCCGGGTGCCGGTGTTCCACTGCCCTTGCTTGAAGGTGAGTTCGTCCACGACCTGGAAGTTCGACGCGGTGTCCTGACCAGGGAAGTAGACCAGACCCGTCGCGGGGTTGATAGGCCATCGGCGGCCAGTGGTGCGCGCCCACCGGCGAGGGAGACAGTCGCGCGCCCTTCTTGCCGTAGCGGGCTTCAGGCGTCTCTACCGGCCGGCCGGTCTTGGGATCGATGTGCGTCGCCCAGTTCACGTTGGTGAACGGCGCGGCTGAGAGGAACTCGCCCGTCAGGCGATCGAGCACGTAGAAGAACCCGTTCTTCGGCGCCTGCATCAGCACCTTGCGCGGCTTCCCGTTGATCGTCAGGTCCGCCAGGATCATCGTCTGGGCGGCGTTGTAGTCCCAGTCGTCTCCAGGCGTCGTCTGGTAGTGCCACACGTACTGGCCGGTCTCGGCCCGAAGCGCCACGATGGAGGAGAGATAGAGGTTGTCGCCGAAGCCCTGGCTGCGGTGGTCGCGCGCCCACGGCGAGCCGTTGCCGGTGCCGACGTAGACGAGATCCGACTCCGGGTCGTAGGTGATGCCGTCCCACGGCGTGCCGCCGCCGCCGTACTTCCACCATTCGCCGCGCCAGGTCTTGACGGCGCGCTCCATCGAGCCGTCCTCGAGACCGAGCGACGGATCGCCGGGTACCACGTACCAGCGCCACGCCTGCTTGCCGCTCTCCGCGTCGTAGGCGGTGAGGTAACCGCGCACGCCGTACTCGCCGCCGCCGTTGCCGATCAGCACCTTGCCCTTGACGATGCGCGGCGCGCCGGTGATGGAGTAGTCGCTGCCGACGGGGCGTGGTCTGCACGGCCCACTCGACGTGCCCCGTCTGCGCGTTCAGCGCCACGAGGCGGCCGTCGAGCAGGCCGACGTAGACGCGGCCCTTGTAGAGGGCGACGCCGCGATTGACGGGCCCGCAGCAGGCGCGCGCGCCGCCCTCGGCGAAGCCGCCCTTTCACCAGCGCGGGATCCCATCGCCACTTCAACGTGCCGGTGCGCACGTCGATGGCGAAGACGACGCTCCACGTGGAGGTGCCGTAGAGCACACCGTCGTACACCAGTGGCGTCGTTTCGATCTTGCCCTGCGATCCGACTTCGACCGACCACGCCAGCCCGAGGCGGCTGACGTTGGTCTGATCGATGCTGGTGAGCGGGCTGTGATGCGTTTCCGCGTAGTCACGCCCGTAGGTGACCCATTCCTCGGCCGGCGGCTTCAGCAGCGTCGCATCGTCCACCTGACGCGGCGCCTGGGCGGAGAGCGTGAGGGCGGCGGCGCCGCACGCGGCGGTCAGCAGGGTCGACCAGATCCCGGTTCGAACGGTGGCACGCATGTCGGGGTCTCCTGAGAGGCGCGCCACAATCCGGCGGCGCGTGGCGGGAATCTTAGCGCAGGTCGCAGACCGCATATATTCAGAAGGCGTGCCCTCCGATCCACCTGACGTCCTCGTCCTCGGCGCCGGCCCTTCCGGGTGCACGGCCGCGCGGCTGCTCGCGATGTGGGGCCACGCGGTGACCCTCGTGACGAAGCCGGAGTCGCAGCTGGGGGCGCCACTCGCCGAGTCGCTGACGCCCAGTTGCGGGAAGTTCTTCGACCTGCTCGGCATCCACACGGCCATCGACGCCGCCGGCTTCGTCCGGAGCACCGGCAACACCGTGTGGTGGGGCCCGGGCGACGCGCGCGTCGAGATGTTTGCGAACGGCGCCACCGGATGGCAGGCGACGTCCACGGCGCTCGAGCGGGTGATGCTGGCGACCGCCGAGGACGCCGGCGTGCGCGTCGAGCGCGCGATGCTGACGCCAGAGGACGCGGCGGCGCGTCCCGGCGGCGGTCCGCCTGGACTGCACCGGCCGGCCGGGTCTGCTCGCGCGATCGCGTGCCGGGCGCCGGCTGGAACAGGGGCACCGCACCGTGTCGCTCTCCGCGGTGTGGGAGCGGCCGGACGGCTGGGACCTGCCCGACGCCGTCGCACACGCTGATCGAGTCGTACGCCGATGGCTGGGCCTGGTCGGTGCCGCTCGACGGCACCCGCCGGGCGGTGGCGGTGATGGTGGATCCCCGCATCACGTCGATGAGACGCGGCGACGGCGCGGCCGGCCACCTATCGCGCCGAGCTGCGGCAAGACCGCGCGGCTGCGCGCGCTGCTCGCCGACGCCGCGATGCTCGGCGGCCCCGCGGCTGGGACGCCTCGATGTATTCGTCGACGCACCTACGCCGGCGACGACTGGCTGGTGGTCGGCGACGCCGCGTCGTTCGTCGATCCGCTGTCATCGGCCGGCGTGAAGAAGGCGCTGGCGTCGGGCTGGCTGGCTGCCATCGTCATGCACACCGCGTTGTCCACTCCGGCGATGGCCGCGACCGCACGCCAGTTCTTCGCCGATCGCGAGGCCGAGGTCTACGCGAACTTCCTGTCACTGACCCGCGGCTTCCTCCACGAGGCGGCCGAGGGGCAGGCCCATCCCTTCTGGTCCGAGCGCGCGGAGGCGGGGGAGCGGGAGGCGCTCGCGGATGGCGGCCGAGCAGGAACGCGAGGCGGTGCACGCGGCCTTCGAGCGCCTGAAGGCCGCGCCCCGAGCTGGTCGCGCGGCGGGGCGCGGAGGTGCGCCTGGAACGCCGGCCGGCCATCGGCGGCAACGAGATCGTGCTGGAGCCGCGGCTGGTCACCCCGACCGATCCAGTCGGCGTTCGCTTCCTGTACGACGTGGACGTCGTGACGATGGTCGAGCTGGCGCCGACCTGCCGCCAGGTGCCCGACCTGTTCGACGCCTACGTGAAACGGGCGGGCCCGGTCGACCTCGGCGGCGTTTCTGACGGCCTGGCCACCGCCGTGGCCGGATGGCTGGTCCAGCGTGACGGCCCGGCGATGCCGGTCGGAATCTGTGATAAAAGAGACTGAATTCATGGGCATTCACGGACTCTCCCGAGGCGTTCTGGCACTTGCGACGGTGCGTGCTCGGACTCGGCATCACCGACCAGCGCCCAGCAGCCAGCCGACTCCGCCCGCCGCCGCGCCGGCGCCGCCCCCCGAAGTGGGCATCCCCATCACCAACAAGACCGTGCAGACCACCTGCGGTGGGTGCCATCGGCCGGACGACAAGGGACAGATGTCCCGCATCTCGTTCCAGCGCAACACGCCCGAAGGCTGGCAGGACACCATCAAGCGGATGATGGCGCTGAACGGCCTGAAGCTCGATCCGGCGGCTGGCCGCGAGGTCGTCAAGTACCTGTCCGACAACCTCGGGCTGGCGCCGGAAGAGGCCAGGCCCGTCGGCCTACGAAGTCGAGCGCGCGTCGTCGTGGACGAGACCTACGTCCGGACCGCACGACCTGCAGGGCGTGTGCAACGCCTGCCACTCGCTGGGCCGCGTGCGTCTCGCAGCGCCGCACCCGGAGCGAGTGGGAACTGCTGATCGCGATGCACCGCGGCTGGTATCCGCTGATCGACCGGCAGGTCTACCGCCGCATGGGGCCGACGCCCCGCGATCGCGGGCCGGACGGCCGCCCGCCCGACACGCGCCACCCGTCGGAGAAGGCCGATCGACCACCTGTCGCAGGCCTTTCCGCTCCAGACCGCCGGAGTGGGCGTCGTGGGCGGCCACCAAGCGGTCGCCGCGCATCGAGGGCACCTGGGCGCTCACCGGCTACGAAGCGGGCAAGGGGCCGGTCTACGGCCGGGTCGTGATCACGCCGGTGCCGAACGCGCCGGACGAGTTCACCACCGAGACCACGTTCACCTACGCCCGCACGCGGCGAGCAGGTGAAGCGCACCGGCCGCACGATGATCTACACCGGCTTCCAGTGGCGCGGCCGGTCCACCGCGGGCGCGGCCGAACGCGCCGGTCTACCGGGAAGTGATGTTCGTGGACCGCGACTGGCGCGGCATCGACGGCCGCTGGTTCACCGGCGGCTACGACGAGATCGGCATGGACGTGCAGCTGCGCCGCGCCGGCACCGAGATGACCGTGCTCGGCGTCGACCGGGCCGGGCCTCAAGAAGGGCGGCACCGGCCAGACGGTGAAGATCTACGCGCTGAACGCGCCGGCCAGCGTCCAGGCCAGCGACCTCGATCTCGGCCCCGGCGTCACGGTCAGCGGCGCGAGCGTGGCCAACAACGTCATCACCGCCACGGTCTCGGTGGCCGACACCGCCGCCGTCGGCCCGCGCGACATCGTCATCGCCGGCGCGGTCAAGCCGGCCGCCGCTGGTCGTCTACGACAAGGTCGACCACATCCGGGTGTCGCCGGAGTGGAACATGGCCCGCACCGGCGGCGTGAACTTCCCGAAGATGTTCGCGCACGTTCGATGCCTGGGGCTACATGAACGGGCCGGACAAGAAGCCCGAACACCGCCGACGACATCCGAGATCGACGTGGTCGACGCGACCTGGAGCATGGAGGAGTACACCGCCACGCTCGACGATGACGACATCAAGTTCGTCGGGGCGCTCGATGCCGAAGACCGGCATCGTTCACGCCGAACAATCGAAGGGCCCAACGAGCAGCGCAGCGGCGAGCGCAACAACATCGGCGACGTGTGGGTGGTGGCCACCTACACCGGCGGCGGCACGCCGATTCGCGGGCCGTGCGCACCTGCTGGTGGCGCCGCCGGTCTACATGCGGTTCGACTCGTCGGTGATTCCGCGATGAGCATGCACGAGCACGCCGCGGCGCGCGACGGCCTGCGGCGATCCGGTCGCGAGATGCGGCACCGAGTCGGGATCCCGGCATCAGCCCGGCGTCGGACACGCTGGTCCGCCTCGGCGAGTTCCACACGTTCGAGGCGGCCGGCGAGCGCTTCGGCTACATGGTGCCGAGCGCCGCGGTGTTCGCCTTCGACGCCTGCGCCTCGGCCATCGTCGATGCGCTGGGCGACGGGCCCCGCACGATCGGCGACCTGATGGCCGCGCTCGGACCGCGGTTCCGCGCCGACGAGGTGTGGGACACGCTCGGCGAGCTCTATCGCGCCCGCGCCATCGACGAGGACCGGGCGCTCAAGCCCGGCGCCGAAGATCCTGCCGCTCACGGTGATTCCGCTGCAGACGCTGGTGGTGAACGTCACCAACCAGTGCAATCTGAGCTGCGAGTACTGCTACGAGTACGGCGAGGACAAGATCGTCGACACCGAGAACGGCACAGCAGCCGAAGTTCATGAGCGAGGAGACGGCCCGCCAGGCCATCGACTTCGCCCTGCGCGAGAGCGGCAAGACGGCGATGGTCACGTTCTTCGGCGGCGAGACGCTGATGAACTTCCCGGTGCTGAAGAAGACCGTGACCTACGCGCGCGCCCGCGCGGCCGAGGTCGGCAAGGACATCGACTTCAGCCTCACCACCAACGCCACGCTGCTGAAGCCGGACGTCATCGAGTTCCTGGCCGACGAGCGCGATCGGCGTCACGATCTCGATCGACGGGCCGCAGGAGATCCAGGACAAGTTCCGCGTCTTCCACAACGGCAAGGGCAGCTACGACGTGGTGGCGCCGAAGATCAAGGCGCTGCTGGCCCGGCACACGTCGCGGCCGATCGGCGCGCGCGTCACGCTTGACGCGCCAGACCCTGGACGTGATGACGATCTACCGCCACCTCCACGACGAG
The DNA here is from genome assembly GCA_963721715.1 of uncultured Acidobacteriota bacterium. Lineage (GTDB taxonomy): Bacteria > Acidobacteriota > Vicinamibacteria > Vicinamibacterales > UBA2999 > VFZN01. Next base: position 67,100 of record CAVRKI010000004.1, read on the forward strand.
ATGGGCTTCTGGGAGGTCGGCTTCGCGCCGGTCACCACGGCGCCGCAGCGCGATCACGCGATCAGCGATGCCGGGTTCGATCACCTGCTCGCCCAGTTCCGGGCGCTCGCCCAGGACTTCCTGCAGGCCTCGCTCGAGAACCGCCACCACGGCTTCTCGAACGTGCGCGAGACGCTGCAGGAGATTCACCAGGGGCATGCCAAGGCCTACCCCTGCGGCGCCGGCATCGGGCTGCTCGGCGTCGCCACCGACGGCAACGTCTCGCTGTGCCACCGCTTCGCGGGCTCGGAGGCGCACAGCTTCGGGTCGGTCACCGAGGGCGTGGACCGCGCCAAGCAGGCCGCGTTCCTCGACACGCATCACATCAACCACAAGACCGACTGCCAGTCCTGCTGGGCGCGGCCGATCTGCGCCGGCGGCTGCTATCACGAAGCCCACACCCGCTACGGGTCGACGACCGGCGCCCAACCTGCACTACTGTGAGTGGATTCGCGGCTGGACGCACACCTGCCTGGAGATCTACGGCGAACTGGCCGTGAAGAACCCCGGCGTTCCTGCGCCAGTTCGATGGAGCAGACGATGAAGCACCTCAACGCCATTAACCGCAAGGCCGCGCGCGTCGAAGCGGTCGACGCAGCCGATCACGGCCCCGGGCGCGCGACGTCGTCGCGCTGCAGCAGGGCGGCCAGCCGCCGCAGCAGCCCGAGGGGCCGCACATTCCGCCGGGCTGCTCGATCGTCTTCTCGCCCGGGTGGGAAGCCGACCGCACGGGCGGCACGGCGGGCCTCTGCCAGCCGGTCGAGCGCGACCTGTTCGACTGCCACATGGGCTGCTACTGGCCGGCGCAGGTGCCCGACCAGCTCAACCACGCGCCCGACTGGACCGCCAAGTGCGCCGCGGCCCAGAAGGACTGGCGGAAGATCGATCTGGTGTTTCCGGGATGGACGAGCCGGGAGTGCAGACGAGACTGTCGCGACCGCGGGATCGCGACGGCTCTCGGGCGCTCGCGCCTGGCCGCGGCTCGGCCGATCGGTTTCGGCGCGCAGGGCAAGCCGGCGGCAGGCGCCGACGATCACGTGCCGGCAACGGCAAGCTGTACATCGGCACCTACAAGGGCGACATCCAGATCTACGACGAGGCGACCGAGAAGCTCGAGGACCGCATCGTCCTCAAGACCGGGCTGCCGCGTTCGCTGACGCCGTCGCAGGATCGCACGCGCTTCTACGTGCTCGACTCGACCTACGAGAAGATCGAGGTCGTCGAGATCGCGACGCGCAAGACGCTCAACACCTACACGCTGAGCAGCGGCAACAAGCACACGCGCGTGATCGAGCCTGCAGGCCGATCCGCTGAACCGCTACCTGGTCCTGCTCACGCGCACCGCCACCAAGCTGGTCGACCGCTGGGAGATCGGTCCGCCGACGCTGCAGCAGTTCGACCTGGCCAGCGGCCAGATCACGCGGACCATTCCGTGGCCCAAGGGCGAAGAACGCGAGACCGTCAGCATCCGGTTCTCGCCCGACGGCAAGTTCCTCTACTTCTTCGGTGACGAGGTCATCATCCTCGAGACCGAGAAGTTCACGGAGGTGGAGACCTGGCCGTTCGCACAGCCGTCCGAAGGCGGCCTCGGCCGCATCAACCTCGGCCCGGTGCAGCGACTTCTACGATGCGCCGGGCACCTTCACCGGCCTGTTCACGATGCAGGACCCGGTCCAGAAGCGGCGCATCATGGGCATCGGCAAGGTCGACCTGACGGCGCGCAAGATCGACTTCCGCCCGCTCGGCCCGGCCGAGCCAGGTGTCGTTCGCGCAGGCGCCCGATCGGAAGCGCGCCTACGGCATCAAGAGCGACATCGGCCGCTACGAGTTCTGGACGTTCGACCTCGAGAATGCCCGCGGTCGTCAGCCGCCAGGAGTTCAAGGGCCGGCCGCGCATGGCGCCGCGCGTCAGCTCGAACGGCAAGATCATCTACGTCTACATCGCCGGCGACACGATCGACCTCTACGACGCCGCCACCTACAAGTATCTGCGCACCATTCACATGGGCGCGGACCAGACCACCGAGCTCTTCGTCGTGCCCGGTGCCCGCCGCCCGCCAGCGCGCGCTGAGGGCGTCGTGACTTCGCGGCCCGCCGCGGACGCCAATCTGCGGCGGGCGTTCGCCTACCTCGCGCCGTACTGGCGCCGGCTCGCGCTCGTGATGGCGATCAGCCTCGTCAGCACGGCGCTCTCCCTCGTCACTCCGTATCTCACCAAGGATCTCGTCGACCGCGCGCTGGTCGGGCGGGACCTCGCCGCGCTGCAGCGCATCGTGCTGCTGTTCGCGGTGCTCGGCGTCGCTCAGCTACCGGCCTCAACGTCGTCAGCGGGCTGCGCTACACCCGGGTCTCGGCGGAGATCCTGTTCGACATGCGGCTGGCGCTCTACCAGCACCTCCAGCGCCTGTCGCCGCGCTTCTACGCCCGCACGCGCCTCGGCGACATCGTCGCCCGCATCAATAGCGACATCGGCGAGATCCAGCGGGTCGCGGCGGAGGCGGCGCTGGCCTGGGTCGGCAACATCCTCTTCCTGATCGGCTGCGTCGTCATGCTCGTCTGGCTGGACTGGCGGCTGGCGCTGCTGACCGCGCGCGGTGATGCCGTTGAGCCTCGGCGCGCTGGTCCTCTATCGGCGGCAGCTCGAGAGCGCGCGTCGCCGCGGTCGCGGCAGAGGAGCGCCGACATCGGCAGCTTCCTGATCGAGACGCTGCAGGCCCACACGCTGGTGTGTCGCCTCCAACGCTCAGGCCCGCGAAGTCGGCCGCTTCCGATCGCCTGAACGACGGGTTCATCGACGCGCTGATGGACATGCAGCGGGTGAGCTACCTCGCCGGCAGGCCTGCCGGGCCTGCTTCTGTCGCTCGGCGCGTCGGCGGTGTTCCTCTACGGCGGCTCGCGGGTCGTGGAGGGCGACGCTCACGCTCGGCACGTTCGCCGCGTTCATCGCCTACCAGATGCGGGTGATGGCGCCGGTGCAGGCGCTGATGGGGCTGTACACCGGCCGATCGCCACCGCCAAGGTCTCGTGGCATCGCGTGCTGGAACTGCTCGACGCCCCCGTCGACGTGATGGAGGCGCCGACCGCCCGGCGCTGCTCAGCCGGTGGACGGCACGCTCCGCTTCGACCACGTGTCGCTGACCGACCGACCGTGGCCGTCCCGTGCTCGACGATGTGAGCTTCGAGTGCAGCGCCGGCCACTCGGTGGCGATCGTCGGGGCCAGCGGCAGCGGCAAGTCGACCATCGCGGCGCTGATCGCTGCGGCTGATCGATCCGGACCGCGGCGCGGTGAAGCTCGACGGCGACGACCTGCGGTCACCTGCGGCTCGCCGATATTCGCCGCCACGTGGTGCTGGTCGAGCAGGAGCCGGTGCTGCTGCACGCCACCATCGCCGAGAACCTGCGCTACGGGCTGGTCGACCAGCGAGAATCGGGCGCGGCCACGGATGAGGCGCTAAGGCGGGCGGCGGAGTCGGCCGGCCTCGTGGCGTTCATCGACAGCCTGCCCCAGCGATTCGACACGGTGGTCGGCGAGCGTGGTCAGCAGCTTTCGGCTGGAGAACGACAGCGGCTGGCGCTGGCCCGCGCGTTCCTCGCCAATCCGTCGGTGCTGGTGCTGGACGAGCCGACCGCGGCACTGGACCCGATCTCCGAGCGGGCGGTGTTCGACGGGTATCGCGCCGGTGATGCGGGGCCGCACCACCCTCATCATCTCGCACCGCCGCGACGTGGCGATGCACGCCGATCAGGTCGTCGTGCTCGATGACGCAGGCGTCGTGCAGGCCGGCCGGCCGCACGATCTCATCGACCAACCGGGCCTGTTCGCACGCCTGTTCGCCAGGACCCGTAACGGGCGCCGTCTCGCGTTAGAAGGCTCCAGACGATGAAGCAGACATGGATGGTCGTGGCGGGATGCCTGATGTTGCTGGCGGGCCTGGCGGCCTCGGAGCATGCCCTGGCACAGAGGGCAACGCCGGAGCGCGGGGAATGCCTCGCTTCGAGGTGGACCCGAAGTGGCCGACCATCACGAGATGCCGGCCAGCAGTATCTGTACCTCGCGGATGCGGGGAACGGGAAGGTGCGGATGTTCGATCGGCGCACGCTGGATGAAGTGGGCAGCATCGGCCGCATCGGCCGCTATGCCGGACAGTTCGTCTTCCTGCACAATGTTGTGGACGCATGAGTGACTCATCGAGACGACCGATTCGATTCCTGCTGATTGCCCTTGCGCTGTCGGGCACGGTGCTCGACGCCCAGACCGCGCCCCCACACCTGCCGCCGCTCGACCGGGTCCTGCCGAAGCGGGCGGAGACGATCTACCGCGGCGTGGCGCCCCGCGTCGAGCCGGACGCCGCCATGGATCTCGTGACCCGCATGGCCCCGCTCTGGCGAGTGGCCGGAAACCCGCACTTCGATCAGTCGCTCGAGTGGATTGAGGCGCAACTGTCGGCGGCGGGGATCGCCACGCGCTACGAGACCATCGAGAGCGCCAGCCGGGGCTGGGAGATGCGCGAGGCGGTGCTGCGCCTCGACGGGCCCGACGGGGAGATCGTGCTGTCCAGGGAGCAGGACCGCGTGCCGCTGGCGATCAACTCGTTCTCCACGCAGCCGGAAGGGGCGGGCTTCCCGCTGGTGGATGTTGGCAAGGGGACCGACGCGAGCGACTATCAGGGCAAGGACGTCACCGGCGCCGTGGTCCTGACTGACGGAACCATTGGCAGCGTGTGGAACGAGGCGGTGAAGGGCCGCGGTGCGGCCGGCGTCATCTCCACGCAGATCGCCGCCTATACCCGCCCGGAGACCACGCCCGAGGTGCTGCAGTGGGGGACCATCCCGTTCGACCCGGAGAACGTGTCCTTCGGCTTCAAGGCCACGCCGCGCGCGGCCAGGCGCTTGCGCGAGCGGCTGGCTGGCGGCGCGGTGCGCGTCCACGTCCGCGCCGAGACCGTGTTCCACCGACGGCCGGTGCGCACACTCGTGGCGGAAATCCCTGGCGCGCGCTGGCCCGAGGATCGCGTCGTGCTCGTCGCCCACGTGCAAGAGCCCGGCGCCAACGACAACGCCAGCGGGAGCGGAACGCTGCTGGCCGCGGCGGTGGGGATGCAGCGCGCCATCAAGGACGGCGCCATCCCTGCGCCCGCCAGGACCATCACCATGCTATGGGGCGACGAGATCCGGGCCAGCAGCGCGCGGATCGCCGCCGATCCACTGCGGGCGATTCGCGTCGTCGCCATGATGTCGCTCGACATGACCGGTGAGGACACGGCCAAGACCGGCGGTACGTTCCTCATCGAAAAGGGCCCCGACCCGTCGGCGATCTGGGATCGCCCATCGGATCCTCACACCGAGTGGGGAGCCAGCGAGGTGGATCCCGCACTGGTGCGCGGGCACCTTCCTGAACGACCTGCACCTGGGCGTGGCGCTCCGGCGCGCGCGCGATACCGACTGGGTGGTCAGGACCAACCCCTACGAGGGCGGCAGCGACCACACGTCGTTCACGCGCGTCGGCGTACCCGCGCTCCTCAACTGGCACTTCACCGATCGCTATTACCACACCAACCTCGACACCATCGACAAGGTGAGTGCGGCGACGATGGGCCATGTGGCGGTGGTGGTGGGCACGACGGCGATGTTCGTGGCGTCGGCCGATCAAGACGACGTGAAGCCCCTGGAGCGCCTGCTGAAGCGGGCCCGCAGCGCGCGCATGGCAACCGAGGGGCGCAACGACGCCAGCTCGGAGATCAAGAACGCGTGGGAGACGTGGACCAGCAGGCCCTGTTGAGCACGGCTCGCCTGGCGGGCCCTGCCCGATAAAGGAGAGGTCATGCACACGTGGACACGACGTGGTTGGCTTCGCGCGGCGGTGGCCGCTCCGTTCGGGTTGATAGCGGCGTCGGGACAGCGGGTGCACGCGGCATCGTCCCAAGCAACTGGCCTGGCCGATTACGGCGCCGGCACGCTGCCAGCTGGAGTCCGTTCGCGCATGTGTCCGGCGTCAACGGCATCGCGATGCACGTGCTCGAGGCCGGGTATGAATCGACGCGGCCGTCCCGGGCTGCTGCTCGTGCACGGATTTCCAGAGCTGGGCTACAGCTGGCGCAAGGTGATGGTGCCGCTCGCGGAGGCCGGGTATCACGTGATGGCGCCGGATCACGCGGCTACGGCCGGAGCGGCGGCACCGAGGTCACGTTCGACGACGACCTGGCGCCGTTCTCGACCCTGAATCGGGTGCGCGACATGCTGGCGCTGACCTCGGCTCTCGGGCCATCGGTCCGTCGCCGGAGTCGTGGGGCACGACTTCGGCTCGCCCGGTCGCCGCGTGGTGCGCGCTGACGCGCCCGGACGTGTTTCGATCCGTGGTCATGATGAGCGCACCGTTCGGCGGGCACTGCGCGGCTGCCGTTCAAGACCGCGAACCGCACCGCCGCGCGCCGGCCGCGCCGGCTCCGGACATGGACGCGGGCCTCGCGGCCCTCACGCCTCCGCGCAAGCACTACCAGACCTACTACACGACGCGCTGAGGCCAACGCCAACATGTGGCGCGCGCCGCAGGGCGTGCACGCGTTCCTGCGCGCCTACTACCACGCGAAGAGCGCTGACTGGGCGCAGAACGCGCCGTTTCCGCTGGCGGCCAACACGCCCGAGGAGTTCGCGAAGCTGCCGCGCTACTACGTGATGGACAAGGACAAGGGAATGGCGGAGCAGGTGGCTGCCGACATGCCCACCGCCGCGCAGGTTGCGGCGTGCCGGTGGTTGCCCGATCGGGAGCTGGCGGTGTACGCGGCGGAGTACGGCCGCACCGGGTTCCAGGGAGGACTGCAGTCCTATCGCGTGGGCCGCGTGCCGCGCCTGTCCGCCGAACTGCAGCTGTTCGCCGGGCGCACCATCGATGTGCCCGCGGCGTTCGTCTCGGGAGGAGCGACTGGGGCGTGTTTCAGCGCGCGGGGAGCTACGAGGCGATGCAGAAGACGGCGTGCACGAAGTTCGTGGGCGCGCACCTGCTCGACGGCGCCGGACACTGGGTGCAGCAGGAGCAGCCCGCGCGGGTGGCGGCCCTGGTGGCGGAGTTCCTCCGGCAGCAGCGCGGCCAGGGCGCGTAGTATGCACATCCGGTCGGGCGCCTCTTTCCGTCGAGGCGCTCCGTCCCCGCACGGCACAGGGTATCCGCATCGTCGTCATCGACAGCGGCGTGCACCCCTTGCATCCGCACGTCGGCGGTGTGGAAGACGGAGTGAGCGTGGACGCAGAGGGCACGCTGGCCGAGGACTTCGTCGATTGGCTGGGGCATGGGACTGCGGTCACGGCCGCGATTCGCGAGAAGGCGCCGCCCGCGGAGGTCTTGGTCGCCCGGGTCTTCGACCGTCGCCTCGAGATGACGGCCGCGGGCCCTCGTGTCGGCGATCCGCTGGGCGGCGTCGCGCCGGGCGGATCTCGTGAACCTGAACTGGGCACCAGATTCGGCGGCTGCACGCGGAGATGCTCGCGGCGCGGTGCCGAGGCCCCGGCGACGGGGTCGGGTGGTCGCCGCCGGCGAGCACGAGGGCGTCCGGTGGCCGCTCGGTCCACTGGCGGGTGTCGTGGGATGGGCGGCTGGACTGGTCGCTGCCTCGCGACGCCAGTGCGTCGTGCACATCGCCCCGGCCCTGCCGAGGTCATGTCAGGGCGTTGGGGTATCGACGTCCGGATCCCCGGCGTCCCCGCTTGAGTGGAATCTGAAAGACGTTGAGCTTCGCGGTCGCCAATGCGACCGGCTGCTCGCGCTGATGCGGAGCAGGGCGACTTCTACGGTGAGGGTGCCGGCGTCAGCGGGACCCGTCGTCCGGGTAGATGGCCGTCAGCTGCTTGGCGAGATTCCAGCGCCGAGGTACGTCCCGAAGGCCGGGGGCTAACACGCCGGTGTCGATCAGAGACGATCGCGCCACCCATCCGCGTGACGACGCGGTGTTGCCGACGGCGTGTGGCGACGACAATGCGGCGAGATCGTCCGTATCGGGAGAGGACTGCCGGCGACCGCCTCGCGCAGCGAGGCCTCCGGCGCAGCCGCCAGCCTCGGAACCATATAGGCCGGTTCGGGTTGAGCAGCCGCCACTCTCCATCGAGAGGTCTCCGCGCGCCTGGGTGCAGGACGTCGAGGTCGAAGCCGCGCAGTCCGGCGGCGGCCGGTGCTCTTTGGCGGCGGCGGCGATGGCGTTGACCGCGCGGATTTCGCCGGCGGCGACTGCGAGCAGTCTCCCGAGGGTAGAAGAAGGGCAGGGCCAGCTTGGCCGTCGACGGCGGTTCGGTAGAAGCGGTCGACGCGCGCGAGCTCCGGCGCGGACCTGCGTGTCGTTCGAGTCGGAGAAATCCGGTGGGTCGCGAGCGGGTCGGGTCCGGTGTGAAGGAAGAGCGTCCCGTTGACGGTCACCGGCAGCACGTCGCGCTCGCGCAGCCACTCGCCGGAGCCCGTCCTTCGGGGCCGCAGCGCTTCGCGGGACTCGAGTCAGCCCAGCGGACGCGCGGCCATCCAGGCCTCGCGGGACTTTGTGTACATCTTCGGCACCACTGGACACTCCTTGGCTCGGGCCGTCGGCCAGCGGCTCGGAATCGGGCGAAAGGCACGCTCGCGGGCGGACTCGGACTCGCGCGTCGGCGAACGTCGCGAGAACGGCCGGCGTCACGTCGCGCAATTCGCCGACCAGGTTCTTCACTTCGTGGTTGCCGAGCAGGACGATGACACGGCCGTTGGACTTGGGGCTGTGGTTCGAGTTTCCATCAGCAGGTCCATGCACCGGCGCGGACAAGGGCCGTGGTCGTGTAGTCGCCGGTTTGCAGCAGGGTCGCGGTGCCACCGGACCAGCGCCTCTCGGCGTCGAGGAAGTGGGCCGTCTGCAGGATGTCGACGAACTCGTCGACGGCACCGTGGATGTCTCCGATGGTGAGCACCGGCGGCTGGGGCGATTGGGCGGCGGTGACGCCGACGGCCAACGAGGTCAGGACGACGGCAAGCGCGACCCGGAGTTGGCCATGCGGTGAAGATCGAGCCTACGAGAAGACTGGGGAGTTGGTCCGAAAGGCTCGTGGCGGCTGGACGGTGGTGTTTGGTGATTTCTTCCTGGAGATGATTTCTGTTGCACTTTTTGAGTCAGTTGAGTGGTACTCTGACGGAGAAATGATGGCTCGAGTTGCAAGCACATTCTGTCTCTTCTGGGACTGTACCTGATCGCCCCTCTAAGACTCTTGGCCGTCGTGCGGGTTGCGTATCCGCATGCTGCACGCGGCTCGAACAACTCGGCGGCACCCGCCCTAACGAAGAACGTCGTCGCGCAGAGCGGCTGGCTCCGGATCAGACGCAGTCGGCGGATGCGGCGCGCCTTCGTCCCGGCCTGGACGTGCGCGTGATGGACATCGGCACGCGCGGCGTGCGGCTCGAAACCAGCGTGCGGCTGCACATCGGGCAGCGCATGGAGATTACGCTGCAGGCCAGCGACACCGGGCTGCGCCTGGATCTGGCCGGGACGGTTCGCCGGTGCCACATCGCGAACCTGAACCCGCTCGACCTATCGCGGCGCGCTGGAGTTCGACACCAGCATCGAGCTGCAGGCGCTGGAACCCTTCACGGCCTCCCAACCGCGCTCAGCGCCGGATTCTGGCGGCCTCGCTTGCCTCTTCGTCACACCCGTTGCCGGTGGTCAACGGCGTTACCTGCATGCCTGACGCGATTTCCTTCGGGAGGTCGCCCGGGCACGTTCGCGCGCAACCCGCGTTGTCATCGCGCAGGCGGCTCGCGCCGGCGCTCAGGCGCGCCGAGTCGCGCAAGTGACGTGCCTCCAACCACTGGGCGGGTCCATACCCATTCGGCGCCTCTCTTGCTCTGGTGAGCGGTGACCGGGATGGCACTGGCACATCGCTGGCGCCCTGACCTCCGCTGCAACCGCCAGAGCCGTCCGGTTACACCGCACGTGTCGTGCGACTGGAGGCATCCACTAGGAAGAGAGTGCTCGTTGGTCGTTGATGGGGGTGCTGCTCGCGACGGCGGCACCGACGCGGTGGCGCAGCAGCCGGCGGCGGTGGCCAAGGCCGCCACCTCGATCTGAACAGCGCGAGCGCGACCGATCTCGAATCGCTGCCCGGGGTGGGGCGCCGCACCGCCGAGCGCATCATCGATGACCGCCAGAAGAACGGCTCCTTCAACAAGATCGAGGAGCTGATGAACGTCAAGGGCATCGGCGAGAAGAGCTTCGCTGAAGCTGAAGCCGCTCATCGCGGTGTCACCGAAGGCGGAGAAGGCGGGCGGGGCCCACTAGCGACCGCGGCGTGGCGCTGGGCGACGTGCTGGGGCCACGTCGCTCACCGCGCTGCTGTCGGCGACGACGATTCCGGCGGTCGCCGACGCGCTCGAGAACGAGCACACCCGCACCGGCGTGCAATTCCTCGGCGCCGTGCTGGAGCAGACGCAGCTGGACGCGCTTCGACGCGGCACGTTCGTCGCGCTGCGATTCATCATCGGCCCCGTCGATACCGAGTGGCAGGCGTTCGCCGATGGCAACGGCAATGGCGGCTGTCGCGAGATCGAGCAGGGCATCGACTGGACTCGGACCGGTCTATTGGATCGGCGCCCACTCTCGTCAGGCGTCACTTCGGATCAACGAGGCGGCGCCAGACATCGGCGGTGCCGGGGCGCCGGCGCCGGCACCGATCCTGTGCGCATCGGTCGCAGCACGTTGCCGTCGTTCAGTCCCACTGGCAGCGCCACCGCGGGCACGCTCTACGCGAGCGCTCCTCGCGGGCCGCAGACGGCGATCCGTATCACCGGCCCTACGGTCGCGTCCGCGTCCTGCGCTACGACAGGGGAGCGGGGACATGGCTCCCGTAACCCCGGTCGCCATCGAAAGACGACGGCATCGACGGCGGGCGGCGGAGGAGTCTGGTTGGAAGGCCGACGCGGTGCTGCGTCCAGGACTTCTCGTTCACGTCCTCGACATCAGTCGGGACGGCGCGCTGCTCGAATCGCCGGCGCGGCTCCGGCCGGGGCGGCGAGCGGACCTGCAGTTGACCACGCTCGAAGGCGATTCGCTGCCCATCATCCCTGGCCGAATCACGCGGTGCGTGGTGGTCCGCGTCAGCCCCATCGTGTTTCGAGGGGCGATTGTGTTCGATGACCCGCTTCCGTTCAGGGCGGCATGCAGGAGTAGTAGCTACCCGTGGCCGAAATAGCTCTGCTTGTGTCCGGGTAGTAATTACCCGTATTCGGGCGGCAACGTTTGGCGAATGTAAGAAATATCGAGGAAATTCGCACTTCGAAAACGTGGGCCCGGCTGGCACTGGCCTTGGAGTTGGACCCAGCGCCGATCACAAGGGAGGAACCTGGGTATGGACTCTTCAGCCGCCATCGACTTTCACCGGCACCCACGACGTGCCGACCGACGACCCGGGATGCACGCGCTCGTGCGGCAAATGGCCGCCGAACTGGCGGCGACGCCTGGCATCGCCGATCTCGGCAGTACCCTCGCGTCCCGCGTGCGCGCGCTCGCGCACGTCAGGCACGTTCAGATCACCGAGGTTCCGATTCAGTCGCCCCTGCGGGCCGGGCATCCCGTCATGACGCACGACTACGCGGCGTTCGCCGTGCCCACCCGCTCGGGCCGGCAACTGGTGATGGAGGTGCTCGTTCCTGCCGGGATCGCGGCCCGACGACTGGACGTGCCAGCTGCTCGAGACCGCGGCCAGCCTCGCGGCCATCGCGTTCGAGGTGGAGCGTGGCGTCACCGAACACCTCGGCGACGCTGTCGCCGCACCGAGGCGATGTCGGGCCGCTGATTGGCGCCAGCGAGGTGATGCAGGCCCTGAGGGAGCGGCTCGAGCGCGTCGCCTCCACCGACTTCACCATCCTCATCGAGGGTGACAGCGGGGTGGGGAAGGAACTGGTGGCGCGTCAGATTCACGCCTGCAGCCGCCGCCGGCAGGGGCCGTTCGTCGCCGTCAACTGCGCGGCGATCGTGGAGACCCTGATCGAGGCGGAGCTCTTCGGCATCGAGGAGCGCACGGCCACGGGCGTGCGTGGTCGCCGCGGCAAGTTCGAGCACGCCGACGGCGGCACGCTGTTTCTGGACGAGGTCGGCGACCTGTCGCTGTCGGCGCAGGCCAAGCTGCTGCGGGCGATTCAGGACCTCACCGTCGAACGGGTCGGCGGCACGGGCGGCCGGCGCGTGGACGTTCGCATCGTCGCGGCCACCAATCGCAGCCTCGCGGGCCTGGTCGCGCACGGCCTGTTCCGAGCCGACCTGTTCTACCGCCTGAGCGGCGTGGAGGTGCTGGTGCCGCCGCTGCGGCTGCGCAAGTCGGACATCCTGGAGCTGACCCAGTACTTCCTCGCCAGGCACCAGGCTCGCGGGCGCTACACCATGACGCCCGCGGCCGTCGACGCCCTCATGGCCTACGACTGGCCCGGCAACGTCCGCGAACTCGAGCGCATGATCGAGGGCGCCGTGGCCATCGCGGAGTCGCGGCTCATCCGGCTCGACGACCTGCCGGCCAGCCTCCGCGGCGACTACGCCGACATCCTGATGCCCTGCGCGCAAGACGACGAGTCGATGCGGTCGTGGGGCAGCCGCTACGCGCGCCTGATGCTCGAGAAGTGCCGCGGCAACAAGCGCGAGGCGTGTCGTCGGCTGGCGATTTCGTATCACACGCTGAACGCGTACCTGCGATTCCAGCCCGGCCAGCGGCTGGCGGGGGCGCGTCCGGCCCGTGCCGCCCTGCCCTCCGTCCCGCTCATCCAGCAACGCGGGGCATAGCGGCGAGTCAGCCGGGCCACGTCAGGAGTGGCGTGGCCCGGCGAGGGCAGCCCGAAATCTTGATTCTGCGGGGGCGGCATAGTACCGTGTGGTGTCTCGCGGCAAAGACGCGCGGGCCCTCCTGATACCCCATGACCGAAGCGGCCACGGCCCCTCTGAAGAAGACCCCGCTCCACGCCACGCACGTCGCCCTCGGCGCCCGGATGGTGCCCTTCGGCGGCTGGGACATGCCCGTCGAGTACTCCGGCATCACCGCCGAGCACCTGGCCGTGCGCACCACGGCCGGCCTGTTCGACGTCGAGCCACATGGGCGAGGTCGAGATTGCCGGCACGGACGCGCTCGACGGCCGTCCAGCAGATCTCGCGCAACGACGCCTCGAAGCTCAAGGTCGGGCAGATCCAGTACTCCGGCCTGACGACGCCGCGAAGGCACGTTCGTCGACGACCTGCTGGTCTACCGCTTGGCCGACGACACTTCCTGCTGGTCGTGAACGCCGTCGAACATCGACGAAGGACTTCGCCTGGATCGACGAGCAGGTCGCCGGGGCGGTGCCGACGTCGCGGTCGGTGAACTCCAGCTCGCGCTACGCGCTCATCGCCATCCAGGGGCCGCAGGCGCGGGAGATCCTCGCAGACGCTCACCGGCGTCGACCTGTCGGCCATCAAGTACTACTGGTTCGCGCACGGCGAGGTCGCCGGCGTCCGCGGCACGATCTCGCGCACCGGCTACACCGGCGAGGACGGCTTCGAGGTCTTCGTGCCGCCGCAGCAGGCGCGACCGCGTGTGGGATGGCGCTGCTCGAGGCCGGCAAGCCGGTCGGCGTGGTCCCCGCCGGCCTCGGCGCGCGCGACACGCTGCGCCTCGAGGCGGCGATGCGCCTGTACGGCAACGACATCGACGACGACGACCACCGTGCTCGAGGCCGACCTCGGCTGGATCGTCGGCTGGAACAAGGACGACGTTCCTCGGCGCGCGACGTGCTGCACGCGCAGAAGGCCAGCGGCGTCGCGACGCAAGCTCGTCGGCTTCGAGATGATCGACCGCGCCATCGCGCCGCCACGGCTACCCGGTGCTTCGTCGACGGCGAGCAGGTCGGCCACGTCACCAGCGGCACCCAGACGCCGTTCCTGAAGAAGGCCATCGGCATGGCCTACGTGCCGCTCGGCGCTCGCGGCGCCGGGCACCGAGATCGAGATCGACATCCGCGGCCGCCGGGCCAGGGCGGCGGTCGTGCCGCTGCCGTTCTACAAGCGCGGCCGAAGTCCTGACGAAGCCGGCACCCAGGACCCGACCCAGACGCGAGCCCATGTATCCGACCGACCTCAAGTACACGAAGGACCACGAGTGGATTCGCATCGACGGGCGACACGGGCGACGTCGGCATCACCGACTACGCGCAGCAGCAGCTCGGCGACGTCGTCTTCGTCGACCTGCCGGCCGTCGGCACGACGCTCACCGCAGGGCGAGGTGTTCGGCACCATCGAGTCGGTGAAGGCCGTCTCCGAGCTGTTCGCGCCGGTCACCGGCGAAGTCGTCGCGGTCAACGCGGCCTCAAGGACAAGCCCGAGGACGTCAACACGCGAGCCGCACGACGACCTGGATGATCAAGGTGCAAGATCGTCCGAATCGCCGGCCGAGGCCGGCCGTCGCTCGCTGCGACGCGGCCGGCCGTACGCGCGCACTGCCTCGGCTCAAGTGACGCATCGCACGCTTCGCACCGCTGCGACGACGTTTCGCTCCCCGCCACGTCGGTCCACGCCGGCGCGGACCGCGACGCGATGCTCGCGGCCGTCGGCGTCGCCTCGCTCGACGCGCTGATCGACGAGGTCGATTCCCGCCGGCATCCGCCTGGCGCAGCCGCTCGCGCTCGCCGCCCGCCGAGAGCGAAGCCGCGTATCCTCGCGCGCGCTGCGACGCGATCGCCGCGCAAGAACCGCGTCTGTCCGCGTCGTACATCGGCCTCGGCTACTACGACACGCGTCACGCCGAGCGTCATCCTGCGCAACGTGTTCGAGAACCCCAGCTGGTACACGCCCTACACGCCGTACCAGGCGGAGATCGCGCAGGGCCGCCTCGAAGTCGCTGCTCAACTTCCAGACGATGGTGACGCGACCTGACGGGGATGGACGTCGCCAACGCCTCGCTGCTCGACGAGGCGACGGCGGCCGCCGAGGCGATGACGCTGCTGCACCGCGTGCAGGGCAAGAAGCCGGCGATCGCGCCAACGTGTTCCTCGTGTCCGACCACGTGCTTCCCGCAGACGCTGGCCGTGCTGCGCAGCGCGCGCCGAGCCGCTCGGCCTCGAGCTGCGTCGTCGGCGACCGGCCGAGACGCGCTGAGCTTCGACGGCCCGACGTGTTCGGCGTGCTGCGTGCAGTATCCCGGACGAAGCCGGCGCGGTCGACGACCTGACGGCGACTTCATCGCCCGCGCGCACGCCGCCGGCGTGCTCGTGGCCGTCGCGACCGACCTGCTGGCGCTCGACGCTGCTGCACGCCGCCGGGCGAGATGGGCGCCGACGTCGTGCTCGGCAGCGCGCAGCGGTTCGGCGTGCCGATGGGCTACGGCGGGCCGCACGCGGCGTTCTTCGCCACGCGCGAGGACGCATCGTGCGCCAGGCGCCCGGCCGCATCATCGGCGTCTCGGTGGACGCGCACGGCGCACCCGCGCCTACCGCATGGCGCTGCAGACGCGCGAGCAGCACATCCGCCGCGAGAAGGCGACGTCGAACATCTGCACCGCGCAGGCGCTGCTGGCCAACATGGCCGGCTTCTACGCCGTGTATCACGGGCCGGACGGGCTGACGCGCCATCGCCACGCGCGTGCACGCGCATGGCGCGCCGCGCTCGAGCGCGGCGCTGCACGGCGCTCGGCTACGACGCAGCAGAACGCGCACTTCTTCGACACGCTGCGCGTCGCGACGGACGCCGCCGACGGCGCGGCGATCCGCGCCGCGCGCCGAGGCGCGCGGCATCAACTTCCGCTACGTCGGCGACGGCGACGATCGGCATCGCGCTCGACGAGACGCGTCGACGCACGCCGACCTCGCGCGACATCGTCGGCGTGTTCGCCGACGGCGGCGGGCGACGCAGGCGCCGCGGTCGCTGGCCGACGCCGGCCGACGCTCGACGGATCTGCCCGGCGCCGCTGCGCCGCACCACGCCGTTCCTGACGCACCCGGTCTTCAACGCGCATCGCTCCGAGACCGAGATGATGCGCTACATCCGCAGCCTCGAGCGCAAGGACATCGGCCTCGACACGTCGATGATCCCGCTCGGCTCGTGCACGATGAAGCTGAACGCCGCCAGCCGAGATGCTGCCCGGTCACGTGGCCGGAGTTCTCGCGCTGCACCCGTTCGCGCCCGCCGAGCCAGGCCGCAGGGCTATCGGCAGATCTTCGCGGAACTCGAAGCCGCGCTGCTGCGAGATCACCGGGCTTCGCCGCGGTGTCGCTGCAGCCCAACTCCGGCGCGCAGGGCGAGTTCGCCGGGCCTGCTCGTGATCCGCGCCTACCACCACGCGCGCGGCGACGCGCCAGCGCGACGTCGTGCTGATCCCGCCGTCGGCGCACGGCACCAACCCGGCCAGCGCGGTCATGGCGGGCATGACGGTCGTGGTCGTCGCCTGCGACGCGCGAACGGCAACGTCGACGTCGCCGACCTGCGAGGCCAAGGCCGGCGGCGCACGCCGACACGCTGGCGGCGCTGATGGTCACCTACCCGTCGACGCACGGCGTGTTCGAGGACGCGCATCCGCGAGATCTGCGCGATCGTCCACGAGCACGGCGGGCAGGTCTACATGGACGGCGCCAACATGAACGCGCAGGTCGGGCTCACCAGCCCGGCGGCGATCGGCGCCGACGTCTGCCACCTGAACCTGCACAAGACGTTCGCGATCCCGCACGGCGGCGGCGGCCCGGGCATGGGCCCGATCGGCGTGGCCGCGCACCTCGCGCCGTTCCTGCCCGGCCACCCGCTGGTGAAGACCGGCGGCGAGCACGCGATTGCGCGCGGTGTCGGCCGCGCCGTGGGGCAGCGCCAGCATCCTGCTGATCTCCTACGGCTACATCCGGATGCTCGGCGGCGACGGGCATGACCGACGCCACGCGCCACGCCATCCTCAACGCCAACTACATCAAGGCGCGGCTGGAGCAGCACTACCCGGTGCTCTACACGCGCGCAGAACGGCCGCGTCGCGCACGAGCTGATCTTCGACCTGCGCGCCGTTCAAGGCGGCGAGCGGCATCGACGAGACCGACGTCGCCAAGCGGCTGATGGACTACGGCTTCCACGCGCCGACGGTGTCGTTCCCGGTGGCCGGCACGCTGATGGTCGAGCCGACCGAGAGCGAGCCGAAGGACGAGCTCGATCGCTTCTGCGACGCGCTGATCGCCATCCGCCAGGAGATTCGAGGACGTCATCGACGGCGCAGGCCGACCCGAAGGACAACGTGCTGAAGAACGCGCCGCACACCGCGGCGGTCGTCACCGCCGACGCCTGGACGCACCCCTACTCGCGCGAGCAGGCGGCCTTCCCGCTGCCGTTCGTGAAGGCCAGCAAGTTCTGGCCGAGCGTCGGCCGCATCGACAACCCGTACGGCGACCGCAACCTGATGTGCGCGTGCCCGCCGATCGAGGATACGCCGACGCGCTGACGCGGCGGAGCCAGCGCGCCGGCCGCCTGTAGCTCGCGCCAGCGCTCGCTGCGTCGTCGCGTCCCGGAACGCCTGCGAGCAGCCGCAGCGTGACCGGCCCCGGGCGCCCGTCGCCGATCGGCGGTCGTCCACCGCGACGATCGGGCACGATCTCGCGCGTGGTGCTCGTGAGGAACGCCTCGTCGGCCGTCGAACAGATCGCCGTCGCAGACGGCGTCTCCTCGCGCACCGGCGATGCCCAGCGCGCGGCCGAGATCCAGCACGAACGCCCGGGTGATGCCCGCGAGCAGACCGGCGTCGAGCGGCGGCGTGACCAGCGACGCCGCCCTTGACGACGAAGAGGTTGGACTGCGAGCACTCGACGAGCTCGCCGCGGTAGTTCCTCATCAGGGCTTCGAAGCCGCGCCGCGCGCGATGGCCTCCTGCATCGCGAGCGCGTTGTTCAGCAGGTTGTTCGACTTGATGCGCGGGTTGACCGAGTCCGGGTGGTTGCGCGCGACGCTCGACCAGCGACGACGCGCACGCCCTGCTCGTAGGCGGCGTCGGGCGGACGGCACGTGCGGCTTGACGATGATGACGAGCGTCGGCGTCGGGCACGCGCGCGGGTCGTAGCTGAACTCGCCGACGCCGCGCGTCAGCAGCATGCGGACGTAGCCCTCGCCGCGTCGCGCGCCGAGGCCGCGGCATCGCATGGTCGCGCAAGCTGCGACCGAGCGATCTCGCTCGTCGGTGAACGGCACGTCGAGGCGCAATCATGCGCCGCCGAGTCGCGCAGCCGCCGCATGTGCGGCCCGAACAGGAACGGCTCGCCGTCGTAGGTGCGGCAGCACCTCGTAGACGCCGTCGCCGAAGAGGAACCCGTGATCGAACACCGAGATCACGGCGTCTGCTCGCGCGTCGGAGATCCGCCGTTGACGTTGACCGACAGCGGGCATGGCGCCGGATCGTACCTCCAGACGGCGGCGCCCTCGCGCCGAGCTCGACTGGGGTAGGCTGTAGGCACGCATGCGAATCCTCAACGCCAGCGCAGATGCGGGAAGCCGACCGCGCCACCATCGACGACGTCGGCATGCCGTCGATCGTGCTGATGGAGAACGCCGGCCGCCAGGTGGTGGCGGCGCTGGAGTCGCTCTACGACGACCTCACCGACCAGCGCGTCGCGATCCTCGCGGGCAAGGGCAACAACGGCGGCGACGGCTTCGTCGTCGCGCGGACGCTGCATCCAGCGCGGCGTCGACGTCACGGTGTTCCTGGTCGGCCAGGTCGCCGAGGTCAAGGGCGACGCCCGCATCAACCTCGACATCCTCGGACGGCTCGGCGTCACCGTCGTCGAGGTGGCGGACGAGAGGCTCGTGGGAGCTGCACTTCTCGGAGGTCAGCCAGCACGACCTGATCGTCGACGCGATGTTCGGCACCGGGCTGACGACGCCGCTCAAGGGCCTGCACCAGACGGTGGTCGCCGACCTCAACGCCAGCGGCCTGCCGATCGTGTCGATCGACCTGCCGTCCGGGCTGTCGGCCGACACGCCCGAGCTGATCGGCGACTGCGTCGACGCGACCGTCACCATCACGCTCGCGGCGCCGAAGCTGCCGCTGATCCTGCCGCCGGCCGAGCAGATGTCGGGTGAGGTGGTGATTGCCGACATCGGCATTCCGCTCGGCGTGATCGATCAGCTCGACGGCCCGCGGATCGAGCTGATCACGCGCGATCAGCTGCGCGATGCTGATTCCGCCGCGCGCCACCGACGCGCACAAGGGCGACTTCGGCCGCGTGCTGATCGTCGCCGGCTCGGTGGGGAAGACCGGGGCCGCGCACCTGGCGGCGCATGGGCGCGCTGCGCTCGGGTGCGGGCCTGGTGACGGTGGCGCTGCCCGAGGTCGTGCCAGCCGATCGTCGCGGCTACGGCGCCGGAGTACATGACCGAGCCGCTCGAGGAAACCGCGACGGGCACCGTCGCACTTCGCCGCCGCGGAAGCCGTGCTGGGGCTCCACGCCGACGTCATGGCCGTGGGCCCGGGCCTGGGCACGCGGCGAAGGCGTGACGACGTTCGTGCGCGAACTGGTGGAGAAGGGCGAGACGCCGCTGGTGCTCGACGCCGATGCGCTCAACGCCTTTGCCGACGAACCGGCGGCGCCTCGCCGGCCGCGACGGCCGGGACATCATCATCACGCCGCATCCGGGCGAGATGGCGCGGCTGGTCGGCTGCAGCGCCGAGGACGTGCAGGCGAATCGCCTGGGCATCGCCTCGGACTTCGCCACGGCGTCACCAGGTCTACGTCGTGCTCAAGGGCTACCGGACGCTGATTGCCACGCCGGCCGGCCCCGTGTTCGTCAACCCGACCGGATCGCCGGGCATGGCCACCGGCGGCACCGGCGACGTCCTGGCGGGCATGCTGGCGGCCTGGATGGCGCAGCTGCTGGACGCCGAGGCGGCCTGCCGCGTGGCGGTCTACCTGCACGGCGCGGCCGGCGAGCTCGCCGACGCGGACACCGGCGAGGTGTCGATGACCGCCGGCGACCTGGTGGAGCACATCGGCGACGCCATCCTGGAGCTGACCGCGCGCCAGCGCGTGGTGGCCGAGCGCACGAACGAGGCATGACCGGCACGTTCCAGACCCACGTCCGAAGGACGAGACGCGCGCTGCTGGCGCGCGCAGCTGGCCGCGACGCTGGCGCCCGGCGCGGTCGCTGCTGCTGTCGGGCGATCTCGGCGCCGGGAAGACGGCGTTCGTGCGCGGGACTGGCCGAGGGGCTTGGGCTTCGACACGCGCGAGGTGACGAGCCCGACGTTCACGCTGGTCCACGAGTATCGCGGCGGACGGCTGCCGCTGATCCACGTGGATCTCTATCGGCTGACCAGCGCGGACCTGGACGAGATCGGGCTGGACCCTGACGTGGCGGCCGACGGGGTGGTGGCGGTGGAGTGGCCGGAGCGGCTGGTGCGCGGCGGTGCGCGGAGCGATCGCCATCCGGATCGAGGACGGCGGCGAGGACGAGCGTCGCATCACGATCGAGGCGCCGCCCGTATCCGGCTATTCCATGCGGTAGTTCGGCGATTCCTTGGTGATGGTCACGTCGTGGACGTGGCTCTCGCGGAGGCCGGCGTTGGTGATGCGGATGAACTTCGCGTCGCGCTGCAGATCGGGAATGGTCGGCGCGCCGCAGTAGCCCATGCCGGCGCGGAGGCCGCCCACCAGCTGGTGGATGACCATCGCCATGCTGCCCTTGTGCGCGACGCGGCCCTCGATGCCTTCGGGCACCAGCTTCTCCATGCCCTTGCCCGCCGGGCTGGTGCCGCTCTCGAGCTCGAAGTCGTCCTGGAAGTAGCGATCGCGCGAGCCCTTGCGCATGGCGCCGATCGAGCCCATGCCGCGGTATTCCTTGAAGCGTGCGGCCCTGGTAGAGGATCAGCTCGCCCGGGCTCTCGTCGGTGCCGGCGAACAGGTTGCCGATCATCACCGCGCTGGCGCCCACCGCCAGGGCCTTGACCACGTCGCCCGACATGCGGATGCCGCCGTCGGCGATCACCGGCACGTTGTGACGGGCGGCGGCCGCCGCGCACTCGGCGACCGAGGTGATCATCGGCACGCCGATGCCCGCCACCATGCGGGTGGTGCAGATCGAGCCGGCGCCGATGCCGACCTTGACCGCGTCGACGCCGAGGTCGATCAGCGCCTCGGTGGCATCGCCGGTGGCGACGTTGCCGGCGACGAGGTCGACGTCCGGGAACGTGCGGCGCAGCGTCGACACCATGTCGAGGACCCCCTGCGAGTGGCCGTGCGCGGTGTCGATGACGAGCACGTCGACGTGCGCGTTGACCAGCGCCTCGGCGCGCTGCACGGTGTCGCGGGCGATGCCGACGGCGGCGCCGCAGCGCAGCCGGCCCAGCGAGTCCTTGCAGGCGTTCGGGTACTTGATCGCCTTCTGGATGTCCTTGACCGTGATCAGCCCCTTCAGGCGGTAGTCCTGATCGACGACCAGCAGCTTCTCGACCTTGGCCGTGTGCAGGATCTCGCGCGCCTGATCGAGCGTGGTGCCGACCGGCACGGTGAACAGCCGATCCTTGGTCATGACGTCGGCGACCGAGCGATCGACGTTGGTCTCGAAGCGCAGGTCGCGGTTGGTGAGGATGCCGACCAGGCGGCCTTCCTTGCTGCCGTCGTCGGTGATCGGCACGCCCGAGATGCGGTAGCGGCGCATCAGTTCCAGCGCCTCGAAGATGCGGGCGTTGGGGGAGAGCGTGATCGGGTTGACGATCATGCCGCTCTCGGACCGCTTCACGCGATCCACCTCGGAGGCCTGCTGCTCGATCGGGAGGTTCTTGTGGATGATGCCGAGCCCGCCCTGCTGCGCCATCGCGATCGCCATCTCGGACTCGGTGACCGTGTCCATCGCGGCGCTCAGCAGCGGGACGTTGAGGCGGATGTTACGGGTGAAGTGGGTGCCGACGTCGACCTGCGCGGGAAGCACGGTGGAGTGGCGCGGGACCAGCAGGATGTCGTCGAAGGTGAGGGCGATCGTGAGCGCCGTGTCGAGGCGCGTGGCAAGGGTGCGTGCTTCCTTGAGTGGTGTGCTCATCGATTAGGTCGCCCCATGACACTTCTTGTACTTCTTGCCGGAGCCGCACCAGCACGGGTCGTTGCGCCCGATCTTCGGCTCCTCGCGCTTCACCGTCTTGACCGGGGCATCGTCGCCGCCGACGCGCGCCGGGCGCGGCGTGCCGGTGGTGATGTCGCCCGCGGAAGCGGGGTTCGGCACTGCGAGTCGCCTGGAACACGGACGGCGTTTCCTCGGCCGGGTTGTTGTAGCTGAGCGCCTGGCGGCGGGGCGCCTGACGCACGGGCGGCGCGGGCACGGCGGCCTCCTCACCATCGGTCTGCACGACGGGCTTCAGCCACCACAGGTAGCGCACGATCTCTTCCTCGATGCGGCGCCGCATGTCCTGGAACAGCTGGAAGCTTTCCTTCTTGTACTCGACCAGCGGATCGCGCTGGCCGTAGCCGCGCAGGCCGATGCCTTCCTTGAGGTGGTCGAGCGAGTAGAGGTGGTCCTTCCACTGCTGGTCCACGATCTGGAGCATCAGGTCGCGCTCGACCCGCGTCAGGATCTCGCGCGGGACGATGTGCTCTTTCTCGGTGTACTTCCCGGTGACCAGCGCCCACAGCGCGTCCTTCAGCTCGCTGGCGTTGACCGCGTCCCACTGAACCTTGGCGAAGTCCTCGTCGGCGAGGGCGAAGAGCTGGGTCAGCTCGCGCTGCAGCGCCGGCAGGTCCCACTCGTCGGCGTCGGTGTCGGCGCCGGCGAAGAGATCCAGCTTCTCGTCCAGCAGCTCCTCGGCCGTGGCCATGGTGTAGCCGCGGATGTCGGAGACTTCGTCCTCGCTGAGGTGAACGGCCCCTTCCAGGATCTCGCGGCGCAGCGTGTAGACGCTCTCGCGCTGCTTGTTCATCACGTCGTCGTATTCGAGGAGGTGCTTGCGGACGGAGAAGTTCTGGGCTTCCACCTGCCGCTGCGCGCGCTCGATGGCGTTGGACACCATCTTGGCCTCGATCGGCACGCCCTCTTCCATCCCCAGCCGCTGCATCAGGCCGGCGATGCGGTCGGACCCGAAGATGCGCATCAGGTCGTCTTCGAGCGACAGATAGAAGCGCGACGAACCCGGGTCGCCCTGACGGCCGGCGCGGCCGCGGAGCTGGTTGTCGATGCGGCGGGCTTCGTGCCGCTCGGTGCCGACGATGTGCAGGCCGCCGTGCGCGACCACTTCCTTGTGCTCGTCCGCGCACTGCTGTTTGAAGAAGCCGAAGATGCGCTCCCAGTCCTCGGTCTTCACGCGGTAGAAGCTGTCGACCATGAAGAAGTTGACGAACTCCTCGTCGTCGACGTACTTCTCTTCGCCGCGGATCACCTTCTCGGCGACGCCCTCGGCGATCGCCTGCTGACGGGCCATGTGCTCGGCGTTGCCGCCGAGCAGGATGTCGGTGCCGCGGCCGGCCATGTTGGTGGCGATGGTGACCGCGCCCATGCGGCCCGCCTGGGCGACGATTTCGGCTTCCTGGGCGTGGTACTTGGCATTCAGCACGATGTGCTTGATGCCGCGCTTCTTGAGCATGCCGGAGAGGCGCTCGGACTTCTCGATCGACACGGTGCCGACCAGCGCCGGGCGCCCTTCCTTCTGGCGGGTGATGATGTCCTCGACGATCGCCGCCCACTTCTCGGCTTCGGTGCGATAGACGAGATCGGGCTCCTCGATGCGGCGCATCTGCCGGTTGGTCGGGATGACCATGACGTCGAGGTTGTAGATCTTGGCGAACTCGGGGGCCTCGGTCTCGGCCGTGCCGGTCATGCCCGAGAGCTTCTTGTACTTGCGGAAGAAGTTCTGGAAGGTGATGGTGGCGAGCGTCTGGTTCTCGCGCTCGATCTTGACGCCTTCCTTGGCTTCCACCGCCTGGTGCAGGCCGTCGCTCCAGCGGCGCCCGGGCATCAGGCGACCGGTGAACTCGTCCACGATCACGACCTGGCCGTCCTTGATCATGTACTGGACGTCGAGCTGGTAGTGGACGTGGGCGCGCAGGCCCTGCTGCACATGGTGGAGCAGCGGCATGTTCGCCGGATCGTAGAGGCCGCCAGGCTGCAGGCGGTGGGCGAGCAACTGCTCGGCGTGCGCCATGCCGGCTTCGGTCAGCGTGACGGTCTTGTTCTTCTCGTCGACGGTGTAGTCGCCGGACGCCTCGAGGCGATCGCGGTCCTCGGTCTTCACCTGGCCCTGGTGAACCTCGCCCTTCTTCAGCTTCGGGATGATCCGATCGACCTCGTAATAGAGGTCGGTCGATTCTTCCGCCGGGCCCGAGATGATGAGCGGGGTGCGCGCCTCGTCGATGAGGATGCTGTCCACTTCGTCGACGATGGCGAAGTGATGGCCGCGCTGGACCATGCTCCCCAGGTCGAACTTCATGTTGTCGCGCAGGTAGTCGAACCCGAACTCGTTGTTGGTGCCGTAGGTGATGTCGCAGCCGTAGGCGACCTGGCGCTGCTGATCGTTCAGCTCGTGCTGGATGACGCCGACGGTGAGGCCGAGGAAGCGGTAGACACGGCCCATCCACTCGGAGTCGCGGCGGGCCAGGTAGTCGTTCACGGTGACGACGTGAACGCCCTTGCCTTCGAGCGCATTCAGGTAGGCCGGCAGGGTGGCGACGAGCGTCTTGCCTTCGCCGGTCTTCATCTCGGCGATGGTGCCGTTGTGGAGCACGATGCCGCCGATGAGCTGCACGTCGTAGTGCCGCATGTTGAGCACGCGCCGGCCCGCCTCGCGGACCACGGCAAATGCTTCAGGCAGCAGTTCGTTGACAGTCTCGCCGCGCGACAGCCGCTCACGGAATTCCACGGTCTTGTCGCGGAGCTCGGTGTCGGACAGCGCCTTGATGCGCGCTTCGAAACTGTTGACTTGGTCCACGAGCGGGCGCAGTCGCTTCAGCTCGCGATCGTTCTGGGTGCCAATAACCTTGGCGAGAATCTGGCCAAACATGCAGGGATAAAGGCGGGGTGCCTATTCCTTCAAGTATACACGTCGGGCTTCAGGCCCGTCTGGACCCTCGAGCTGGACGTGCGGATGGCTCGAGCCATCCAGGTGAAGTGTGGGGTTAGTTCCCGTTGCGACGGGGATTGAGCAGGAACTGGAGCGGATTGAGGATGCGGCCGCTGACGCGCACTTCGTAGTGAAGGTGCGAGCCCGTGGCCCGGCCCGTCGCGCCCACCAGACCAATCAGCTCGCCGCGCTT
The DNA here is from genome assembly GCA_963721715.1 of uncultured Acidobacteriota bacterium. GTDB lineage: Bacteria > Acidobacteriota > Vicinamibacteria > Vicinamibacterales > UBA2999 > VFZN01. Next base: position 92,341 of record CAVRKI010000004.1, read on the forward strand.
GACCGTGTTGCCGCGCGCGGTGCGGAATGCCGACAGGTGACCGTAGCGCGTCTCGATGCCGTACTTGTGGTCGATCACGACCAGGTTGCCGTAGGCGCCGGAATAGGCCGCCTGCGAGATGGTGCCGTCGGCCGTGGCGTAGACCGGCGTGCCGCGGTCGGCGGAGATGTCCAGGCCGGGGTGATAGTCGGCCTCGCCCGTGAACGGATCGCTGCGGCCCCCGGTGCCCGACGTGAGCCAACCCTGCGTCGGCCAGATCGAGGGCGTGGACGCGGCCAGCGCGTTGCGGCGATCGACGTCCGAACTGACGCTGCGCAGACGGCTTTCGATGCCCTGGAGCAGGTCGTGAAGCAGGCCGAAGGTGTTTTCCGGCGACGAGAGCGGCGCGAGCGCGGCCACGGTGGAACTGGCCGCCGCGGCGCCGCCCATGGCGCGATTCTTCGCAATGGCCGGGAGCTTGTCCATCGCCGACTGCAGCGCGGGATCGAGAGCCGCCTTGCCACCGAGGTCCGAAATCGCCGTCTGCAGCGCCGCAATCTGGCCGGTGAGCGCGCCGGTGGCGTCGCGGAAGCTGCCGTTTTCCAGTTCGAGCGCCACTCGCGCGGCGTAGAGATCGGCGACTTCCGCCTTGGCCTTCCAGGCCGCGCCCAGTCCGATCAGGACCGGCAGCGTCACCACCATCGCGACCACCACCAGCAACGGGCGAAGGCCAATCGTGAATCGGCGCACCACGCCGGTGCGACGGTCGGCAATGACGACGGTGTAGCGGCTTGACAGCATCTGGATGAAGGAGTTGCTGGGCCGGGGTCCCAACAACCCGACAAGGTTAGCACGGCCGTCTTGGGCGGGTGAACCCCAAACTGCACGAACAGGCATGTTTTCGCCTTTTGATCGGCCATTCTTGAGTGATGGGTGGCCGCCACGGCTACTCGACGAAGCGATACTGCAGGGCCTCGGCCAGGTGCGACTCGTGGACGTGGGGATGTCCTGCCAGGTCGGCGATGGTCCGCGCCACGCGCAGCACACGGTGATACGCGCGCGCCGACAGTTGCAGGTGCTCGGCGGACTGATCGAGCAGCCGCCGGCTGGCCGCATCCAGCGCGCAGGTGCGGTAGAGGGCGCGGGCGGCCAGGCGCGCATTCAAGCACGACTGGCGGTCGGCTTGAAGGCGACGTGCGGCGAGCACCCGCTCTCGCACCGGTGCGGAGGGTTCCCCCGGGGGGCCGCTGCTGAGCGCGCTGATTGCGACGGGCTCCACCTCGACGATCAGGTCGATGCGATCGCGCAACGGGCCCGAGATGCGGCTGCGGTAGCGCTGCGACCGCCTGCGGCGTGCAGCGGCATGCGACGCGTCGGACTGCCCAGATACCCGCACGGACAGGGATTCATCGCCGCGACCAGCATGAACCGCGCGGGAAAGACCACCGAGCGCGCCGCGCGCGACACCGTGATGCGGCCCTCCTCCAGTGGCTGCCGCATCGAGTCGAGCACCCGGCGCTCGAACTCCGGCATCTCGTCGAGGAACAGCACGCCGTGGTGGGCCAGGCTCACTTCTCCGGGCCGCGGGTGGGCGCCGCCTCCCACCAGCGCGGCGTCCGAGATGGTGTGATGGGGCGCACGGAACGGCCGCTCGCGGAGCAGCCCGCCGCCTGGCGGAATCAGTCCCGCCACCGAATGGATGGCGGTTACCTCCAGCGCTTCGTCGAAGGCGAGCGGCGGCAGGATGGCCGGCAAGCGGCGCGCGAGCATGGTCTTGCCCGCGCCGGGCGGCCCGATCATCAGCAGGTTGTGCCCGCCGGCCGCGGCCACTTCCAGCGCGCGTCGTGCGAACGCCTGCCCGCGCAGATCGGACAGGTCCATCTGGTTGTCGCTGGCGATCTCGGCGGGTGCCGGTGGCGGGGGTGACCGCGGCCAGTCGTCGCGATGCTGGTTGAGCAGGCCGACGGCGTCCGACAGCGTGCGCACGGGCAGCAGGCGCAAGCCCTCGACCACCGCGGCCTCGGCGGTGTTGGCGGCGGGAAGCAGCACCGCCGCCGCACCTTGCTCCCGCGCCGCCACCGCAATCGGCAGCACGCCGCGGGCGGGGTGGATGGTACCGTCGAGCGACAACTCGCCGACGATGACGACATCGCGGATGTCCCGCGTCGCCACCACGCCGCTCGCGGCCAGGATGCCGAGCGCGATGGGCAGGTCGAACGACGACCCGGCCTTGCGCACGTCGGCAGGCGCCATGTTGATGACGATACGATGCTGCGGGAAGTCGAAGCCGGAGTTCCGGATGGCGGCGTGGACCCGATCGCGGCTCTCCTTCACGCTGGTGTCGGGCAGCCCCACGAGCTGGAAGCGGGGCAGGCCGAAGCACAGGTCCACCTCGATGTGCACCGGACTGGCGTGAATCCCGATGACCGAGGCGCTCTCGAGGCTGGCAAGCATGCCACCAGTGGTGCAACGGCGATGCCCGCGGCCGGGCGGCTCGTCCAACGCGCTTCAGGCGCGAATCACGGGGGTGGCGCGCTCGCGGCTCGAGACGCCTGGCAGTAGTTGCCGAGGTCGATCGGATCGTCGTGCGCAGATCCTGCGCGGTCCTGCGCGGCCGGCACCCGGATCACGATCGCCTGGTCGGAACCCTCCCGCGGCGCCGCCGGCCACTGCGACGTCACTGCCTCGAGGATCCACCCTGCATCATCGTCAGCCCGCCACACCACGATGTCGACCGAGCGGCCGCGCCGCAGCGCCTCGGTCGACTCGAAGCAGCCAGCCCGCATATCGCCCAGCAGCCGCTCGTAGTGCGGTGCGGGATAGCCGCTATAGCCATTCACCACCGGCCGGCCGTGCGAGATTCCGCGATACATCGCGGCGACGTCTTCCTGCCACCCGCGCGTGGGCAGCTCCAGCACCAGGTCGGCGTGCAGTGCGACAGGCGGAGGCGGTGGCGCCGCCACGACGGTGACCGAGAACCATCCGTCCGCCACGAGCGCGGCGCTCAGCGCCGCGGCCAGGGCCGCGCTGCGGCGGCTGGGCGCGGGCGCCAGGCGGCTCACGGCGAACGCGCACAGGACCGAGGCGGCGAGCACCTGGATGACGACCATACGTGCGGGCACGCGCACCGAGTTGAATCCAGGCAGCTCGACCAGCCAAGCAAACGGCGCTTTGTACCAGAACCGATGGCCGAGGAACTCGCCGTCGGGCCCGAGCATCAGGATGGTGGCCAGCACGAACAGGGTGGCGTAGAGCGCGGGCACCGACCCGGCGCGCGAGCGCCGCCACAAGGCTGGCGAGGTCGCCGCGAAGACGGTCAGGGAATTCAGCGCCAGACCGAGTGGTTTATGGATTTGGCTGATCGAGATGGACACGGGGCCGAGATGAAGGGCGAGTGGCCCGGCAAGCCAGTTCGCTGCCGCCGCCAGCCCCGCCGCGGCCGAGACCGCCAGCAGCATCGTGCGGAGCACCGCGACCGATCGCGGCGGCGGGACCGCCGCAGGCCGCCGCGGCTCCCGCGTAGCCATCAGCCATCCGGCGCCGAGCAGCGTCAGCATCACGATGCCTGGATAGACGGCGCCCTCGGGCTTCGACACCAGCTGCGGCATCCGCCACAACAGCAGCGTCGAGGCGCCGGACGCGAACGCTCCGACGTCGGCGCTGAAGATGGCCATTTCCTCGAGCCCGCGCTTCAGTCCCCACGCCGCGTGCACGCGGGCATAGACCAGCAGCAACGGGGCCATCGCCAGCAGCGCCGCGAGGAGGGCCAGGCCGACCGCCGCCGTCTTTCGCCAGTCGGGCGCCGAGACGGCCAGCCATGCGAGGACCAGACCGAGCGGGATCGCGAAGTAGAGCAGGTGGTAGCCGCTGATGCAGCCGTTGAGGAATGTGCACACCGAGAGCGCGGCCAGCCACCGCCGCTGAGGTGACTCCCAATAGCGGTGCAGTGCGAGCAGCCCGAGCGGCATGAAGAACGCCGCCTGGGTCTGCACATGCGATACCTGCGCCGCGCGATACGGCGCCAACGCGAAATAGATGCTGCCGACGATGGCGGCGTCGCGGCGGCCGGTGAGGTAGAGGCACAACGCATACGACGCCACGCCATTCATCACCGGGGTGAGCAGGAACACCACGTTGTAGGCGGTGAGCGGCGATGCGCCCAGCCACTGCAGCGGCGTCGTCAACCAGGTGAGCCCGAGCAGTGTTTCGGAGAGGGCCAGGATACCTGGCGCGGGCGCAAAGAACGGTGCGTCCCAATATCCGGCGGACCATGGCAGATGCTGGGCATTCCACCAGAGGATCACCGTATTCAGCAGGGGGTCGCCGGGGTCGCCGGGAATGGCCGATGAGAAGCGGGCGAGCAGCGGCCACCAGAGGCCAAGTGAGAGAGCGAGATGGAGCAGGATGACCAGCAAGTCGCGCGCTGGCCAGCGCACCGGCCGCCCCATGTCGACAGGCCCCGGCACCGGGACACTATACGCGGATGTCGCTGCCGGCTGGGTCAGAGCAGCCGACAGCGGGGTCTTACTGTTGCGCGTTCGCCGTCCGTGCTGGCTGCACCACCAGGCGGGCACCGATGCTGAGCGACGAGCCCTTCAGGTTGTTCCACTGCTTCAGCTGATCGACCGTCGTGCCGTTACGCCTGGCGATGGCGGACAGCGTGTCGCCGGCGCGCACGCGGTAGACCGAGGCGGCGACGTCCTCGACCTCGGCCGTGGCCACCGCCACCGGCGCGGCCCCGTCGTCGGTCTGCGCGGCGCGTGCGAGGAGTGCAGCGGCCGGCATGCGCGGCACCACGAGTCGCTGCCCGGGACGAACGCGCGACGTGGTCTTCAGGTAGTTCGCCTCAGCCAGATCGTTGCGGCTCACCCGCAGCTTGCGGGCGATGGTGGCGAGCGACTCGCCGGACTTCACGGTGTGCCACTGCAGCGCATTCAACTGCCTGGGGGCCGAGGTGGAGACGCCGTCGGCAACGCGGGTGGCGGTGCCCTGGGGCACGCGCAGGCGGTACGACCCCTCGCGGATGGGAGTGGTCCAGCGCCGCAGTTCGGGGTTCAGTTGCTGGATCTCGTCCACCGCCACGCCCGCCCACTCGGCGACGCGCCGCAGATCCACGGCCGCCGGCAGCGTGACGTTCTCTGTCGGTGTCGGGGTGCGCGGCAGGATATCGAAGCCGTATTGCGCGGGGTTCTTGGCGATGATGATCGCGGCGAGGATCATCGGCACGTAGTCGCGGGTTTCGCGCGGCAGGAATCGGGTGGACGAGGTGAGACTCCAGAAGTCGTCGATGCGGCTGCGCTTCATCGCGCGCTGCACGCGGCCCGGACCGCCGTTGTAGGAGGCCATCGCCAGGTGCCAGTCGCCGAACATGTTGTGCAGCGTCTTCAGGTACTTCGCCGCGGCCACCGTGGCCTTCTGCGGGTCGGCGCGCTCGTCGATATACCAGTCGGCCGCGAGGCCGTTCTCGATGGCAGTGCCGCGCATGAACTGCCACACGCCGCGGGCATTGGCGCGCGACAGTGCCGTCGGCTTGAAGGCGCTTTCGATCAGCGGCACATAGGCCAGGTCGAGCGGCAGGCCTTCCGCGCGGAACACGCCCTGAATCATCGGCAGGTACTGGGCGCCGCGCGCCAGGCCCTCGCTGAGGAACTCGCGAAGGCGGCCCTGGAACACTTCCACCCACCGCAGCACGCGGTCGTTGGTGGGAATCGGCACGTCGTGCGTGGTGTTCTGGAGGTCGGCCTCCACGGCTTCCACGGTGGACAGCTGGGGCGGGGTGGTGTCGAAGGTCCCGAGCGCCATCAGCTGGTCGATCGACGCGGGGTCGGTGCGGGTTTCGGTGAAGCCGTCGCCCGTCGGCAGCGCCTGCTGTTCGAGGACGCTGATCCGATCGACGAGGCCGTCGAAGTGTTCGCGGACCCGGGCATCGGCCCGTGCGCCGCCCTGCGACTCCAGCAGCACATCAAGGGCGCGGTCGAATTCGTGCCTGGCCTGCTCGAGATGGCCGACGGAGAGTTCCTGCCGCCCCTTGTTGAAATGCGAGTCGGACTGGGCGATGAGTTGGACGACGGGATCTTGGACGGGGGCCGGCGTCGGCCGCGCTTCCGGGGCTTGGGCAGTCACGGGCGGGGTGACCTGAGCCACTTTCTGGGCCGTTCCTGACGCGCAGCCGGAAATCAGCAGCGCGAGGACGGGAGCAACCGTGTGTCGAAGGATCTGGCTGTTCATTCCACCCCGGAGTTGAAGCTGGCAGGGTAACACGCGAAACTTTCCCTGGTCAACCCCTTCAATATCAAGCCTTTACGAACGCCATCCCTCCCACACGAAGACGTGGTGCTCTTCGCCGACGTCTCGTGCGGCGGGCGTGATGATGGTGCGCTCGTTCACGAGAATGCGTGCGGCCCTCGCGTCGCGCCATCCTCACGTCTTCTTCGCAGACGAACGTGACTGGTGTTGCTGGTGGCGCCGCCGGCGCTGACGGCTTCGCCACCCTCGGCACCGGAGCAGGGGGTGGCGCCGGAGACGGGAGGCCGCCACCAGGCTTCGCCACACCCCGCGACGCCAGGAACTGGTCGATGCGCGACGACAGGGCCTCGGCTGAGACGGGTTCCGGGAACGGCTTGGCCGGCGCCCGGGGCAAGTCCGGGACGACGCTGGCGGTCTCGGAGCGCGTCACGGGCGGCGTGGCCACCGACGGCGCAGGGGTCTGAGGCGAACTGGCGGACCCGGTCGCGGGAACTTCGCGGATCCCGTACGCCAGGCGCTTGATGTTCAGCAGGTGCCTCGGCGAGATGTTGTCCGAGGTGATGTTCCCGCCGAACCCTCCGCAGCCCAGGGTCATGGCCGGGTCGAGACCCGTGGTCAGGCCGATGGAGCCGTGACTGGTCGAGGTGTTCACGACGATGCGGTAGGCCGGCTTGTGCAGGCCGAACTCGAGGATGACGGCCTCGTTCCGCGAGTGGATCGACATGGTGTGGCCCATGCCGCCGTAGCGCAGGATGTCCTTGCAGCGCTCGCAGCCCTCGCGCCAGTCGCTGACGACGTAGTAGGAGAGGACGGGGCAGAGCTTCTCGATGGAGAGCGGGAAGTCGCGGCCGACCCCCTCGAGTTCCACGAGCAGGGCGCGCGTGCCCGGGGGCACACTGACGCCAATCGCCTGGGCGATGTGGACCGCGGACTTGCCGACCAGCGCCGGATTGGGCAGGCGCTGAGGGGTGATCAGCACCTTGGCCAGGGCGTCCGCTTCGGCGCCACGGAGAAAATGGCCTCCGTGCGTGCCGAAGGCGCGGCGCGCTTCCTCGTCGACGCCGCGATCGACGACCACCGAGTTCGGCGAGGAACACAGCACGCCGTTGTCGAAGCTCTTGCCGGCGACGATGTCGCGCGCGGCCTTGTCCACGTCGGCGGACGACTCGATGTAGCAGGGGGCGTTGCCCGGCCCCACGCCGTAGGCGGGCTTGCCGGCGCTGTAGGCGGCACGGACCAGGCCCATGCCGCCGGTGGCGAGAATCACCGAGACCTCGCGCGCCTTCATCAACTCCTGGGTGCCTTCGAGCGTGACGTGGGTCATGCAGGCGATGGCGCCGTCGGGGAGCCCCGCGCCTCGTGCCGCTTCGTGCATGATCTCCACCGTTCGCGTGATGCAGCGGGCGGCGGAGGGGTGCGGGCTGATGATCACCGCGCACCGCGCCTTGAGGCAGATGAGCAGCTTGTAGATGGCGGTGGAGGTCGGGTTGGTCGACGGCACGATCGCGGCCACCACGCCGAACGGCTCCGCGATCTCCACGATCTTCTTCGCCTCGTCGCGCCGGACCACGCCGACCGTCGTCATGGGCTTGATGAAGGCGTGCACCCGATCGGCGGCGAACAGGTTCTTCTGGATCTTGTCGGCGACGACGCCGAACCCGGTCTCCTCGACCGCCAGGCGGGCCAGGGCCTCGGCGTGCGGCCGCACGGCGGCCGCCATGGCATCGACGATGGCGTCGATCTGCGCCTGGGAGAACTCGGCGAGGACGGCCTGTGCGGCGCGGGCCCGGCGGGCGAGCGCGCGCGCCTCGCCGATCGAAGCGAGGTCCTTGTCGGTGTGGGTGGCAGTTGCGGTGGCCATGCGACCGCCGTTATCCCTTCGGCAGGATCCGTTCGACTTCGGCGTGCGGGCGAGGGATGACGTGCACCGAGATGAGCTCGCCCACGCGTCGTGCGGCCGCGGCGCCGGCGTCGGTGGCGGCCTTCACCGCGCCGACATCACCGCGCACCAGGACCGTGACGTAGCCGGCGCCGATGTACTCGGAGCCGATGAGCACCACGTTCGCGGCCTTCACCATGGCATCGGCCGCCTCGACCGAGCCGATGAAACCGCGGGTTTCCACCATTCCGAGTGCGTCGCCTGGGATGCTCATCGAATGACCCGCATGATATTCTCGTTCTGTTCGCCATGCAACGAAGAGAACTGCTTATCCTGCGCGCGTCGGTCGCGACGCTGCTGCTGGCGGCGTCGCTTGCCTGCGGCGGCGCCGCCGACAACGCGCCCGCCGTGGGTTCGGTCAAGGTCGCTCTGTCACGCCCGCGCGTGGCGCTCGGCAGCCCGGTCGAGATCACCTACACGTTCACCCTGGCGCCGACGCGCCGCCGCTCGGCAGCCGCAAGGTGTTCGTCCACTTCCTCGACGCCAACGACGAGATGATGTGGACCGACGATCACGATCCGCCGACACCGACCACGGACTGGAAGGCCGGACAGACCGTCGAGTACACCCGGACGATGTTCGTGGGCCGTTATCCGTATGTCGGGGCGGCCAAGGTGGTGGCGGGCCTCTACTCGCCGGAGACCAACGAGCGCGTCAAGTTCTCGGGCGAGGACCGGGGCGACCGGTCGTACAAGGTGGCCGATTTCGAGCTGCTGCCGCAGACCGAGAACATCTTCCTGATCTTCAAGGACGGCTGGCACCAGACCGAGGTGGTGGCCGAGGGCTCGCAGCGCACCGAGTGGCAGTGGACGAAGAAGGAAGCCACCGTGGCGTTCCGCAATCCCAGGCGCGACGTGACCCTGTATCTCCAGGCCGACAACCCGGCGAGCGGCGCGAACGCCGCCCAGCAGATGGAGGTGCGGATCGGCGACCAGGTGCTTGGCGTGGCGCCGCTGTCATCCGGCCCGGCCGTGGTCCGCAAGATTCCAATCAGCGCCGACCAGTTCGGCGCCGCTGACATGGTGGAACTGCGGTTCGTGGTCGATAAGACGTTCGTCCCGGCCCTGGAGCCGGGCGGCTCGACCGGAGACACCCGCGAACTGGGCGCCCGGGTCTTCCACGCATTCGTCCAGTGAGGTGAGCTGATGACCGGCAGGGGACACACCAGCCAGGCCGACGCCAGGGACTCACGGTCCCGACGCCCTCGGCTGGCCGGAGCGGTGATCCCGCCGCTCCTGACCGCGCTGGCGCTGCTCGCCCCATCCGTCGCCTCCGCCGACATTCTCGTCTTCGCCACCGGCCGCACCATGTCGGTGGCCAGCAGCCGCCTCGACGGCGACCGTCTGGTGGTCATGCTGCGCGAGGGCGGCGAAGCGAGCTTTCCGAGCGCGCTCATTGCCCGCGTCGATCAGGACGAGGTGCCCTATCCGTCCCCCGAGGCCGCTGTCGCTGTCGCTCGCCGGGGAACCAGTCGCGGCTGTGGCCCCCGGCGCCGCCGGGCCCGACACTCTCGGGACGGTGCCAGGCGCGCGCGCGTTTGCCGAACTCATCGCGACGAGCGCCACCACCCACGGGGTGGATGTCCGCCTCGTCCACGCGGTGATCGAGGCCGAGTCGAACTACCAGCCTCGCGCCCGTTCGGCGAAGGGGGCCAAGGGGCTGATGCAGTTGATGCCGGCCACCGCACGCCAGTACGCGGTGCGCGACCCCTACGATCCGCGGACCAACATCGACGCGGGTGTCCGGCACCTGAAGGACCTGCTCACGCGGTTCGACGTCGGCCTGGCGCTGGCCGCCTACAACGCGGGGGAGGCCACGGTGCGACGGTTCGGCGGGCTGCCGCCCTACGCCGAAACCCGGAACTACGTCTCCCGGATCCTCCGTCGGGTCGGCCGCTGAACGCCGGTTACGACTTTCCAGGGGCCCCGACGGTCTAACTTCTCGTGGGGCGCCGGGCCTCGGGTTCTGGCCGTTTTCGTGTAACATCTTGTAGGACAACCTTTTAGGGATGGAGTTTCGCTGCCGCCTCGGCACCCCGTCGGGCGAAATCATCGAGGGCGTCTACGTCGCCCAGAGCGAGGTCGCGCTCCGCCGCGAGCTCGAAGACAAAGGGCTGCACGTCCTGTCTCTCCGCGCGCGCGGCGGGTTGGGCGGGTTCAGCCTGAAGGGGCGGGGCCACAAGATCCCCCGGCACGAGTTTCTGGTATTCAACCAAGAGTTGGCGACCCTGCTCAAAGCCGGCATGCCGCTGGTCCAGTCGCTCGACATCCTCCGGGTGCGGCTCGCCAATCCCGGTCTTCAAGGCCGTGCTCGACGATGTCCACGAGAAGGTGCGCGGCGGCACGGCGCTGTCCGATGCCTTCATCGCGCACGGCGAGTTGTTCCCGAGCGTCTACACCGCGTCGCTGATGGCGGGCGAGCGCGCGGGCAATCTCGACGCGGTGCTCCGCCGCTTCGTCGCGTACTCGAAGGTGGTCGATACGGTGCGCGGGAAGACGATTTCCGCGCTCATCTACCCGGCGATCCTGATCGCGCCTGGCGCTCGTGCTCGTCAGCATCATCGCCATCAAGGTGGTGCCGACGTTCTCGGAGTTCTACAGCAGCTTCGGCGCGCGAGCTGCCGCTGTCGACGCGCATCATCGTCGCGGTGTCGGAGTTCGTGCGCGCGCCAGATCCTGCTGATCGTCGTCGGCGTGGCCGGCGCCGTCGGTGGCGTTCTACGACCTGGATCAAGCAGCCGGGCCAGAAGGCGCGGTTCGATCGGCTGATGCTGAGGGTGCCGGGCATCGGCGCCAGCATGCACAAGTTCGCGACCTCGCAGCTGGCGCGCACGATGAGCACGCTGCTCGGCGGCGGCATTCCGCTGGTCAACGCGCTCGACATCGCCGCGACGCTCGACCGGCAACCGCTACATGGGGCGCGAGCTGGAGATCGTCGCGCAGCGGGTGCGCGAGGGGCAGGGCTTCGCGGCCACGCTGCTCGAGCGCAAGACCGTGCCGGACGTGGCGATCAAGATGATCGAGGTCGGCGAGTCGACCGGCGCGCTGCACGGAGATGCTCAACAGCCTCGCCGACTTCTACGACGAGGAGATCGAGACCGAGGTGGGCCGGTTCGTCACGCTGATCGAGCCGGCGCTGCTGGTGATCATGGGCATCGTGATCGCGGCGATCGTGCTGGCGCTCTACATGCCGCTCTTCCAGCTCACCGTCGGTGCTAGGAACCCGCTGATGAACGTGACGAATCATCCCGACGCCGACGTCGCTCGACCCGGAATCGCTGATCGACGAGCCGGTCGAATCGGCCGAGTCGGCCGGCGCCGTCGGCGGCGCGCAGCGCCGAGACCGAACGGGCCCGCCAGCTCGCCGCGCGCTATCGCCTCGACTTCCTCGACATGAACGAGTTCCGGATCGACCAGGAACTGTTCCGGTCGATTCCCGGCGGACCTGATGCTGCGCTACGGCTTCGTCCCGCAGCCGCCGCGAGGGCAAGGCGATCGTCATCGTCGTCTCCGACCCGACCGATCTGCCGATGATCGACGAGCTGAGCGTGCTGCTCGGCACGCCGGTCAAGGTGATGGTCGGCTCGACGATCGGCGATCGAGTCGATCCTGAAGAAGAGCGAGAGCTCGCAGCGGCTGCTCGACGAGGCCACCGAGGAGTTCCAGCTCCAGGTGGTGCGCGAGGACGAGAACGGCGACGAGAACCTCAGCCTCGAGCGGCTGACGAGCGACGACAGCCCGATCATCAAGCTGGTGCACCGCACCATCTTCACCGCCATCCAGCGCCGCGCCAGCGACATCCACATCGAGACCCAGGACGATGCGGTGCTACGTGAAGTACCGCGTCGACGGCGTGCTGCAGCCGGCGATGCGGCCGATCGCCAAGCGCTTCCACAGCTCGATCATCTCGCGCATCAAGGTGATGGCCGAGCTCGACATCGCCGAGAAGCGCGTGCCGCAGGACGGCCGCTTCAAGCTGAAGGTGCCGGGCAAGACCATCGACTTCCGCGTCTCGGTGATGCCGAGCGCGCACGGCGAGGACGCGGTCATCCGCATCCTCGACAAGCAGTCGATCAGCGAGCAGTTCACCGAGCTGCGCCTCGAGATCCTCGGCTTCCCCGAGCAGGAGCTGAAGCGCTTCCGCAAGTACATCCGCGAGCCCTACGGCATGGTGCTGGTCACCGGGCCGACCGGCTCGCGGCAAGACGACCACGCTCTACGCGGCGCTGGCCGAGATCAAGACGATCGAGGACAAGATCATCACGATCGAGGATCCGGTCGAGTACCAGCTGACGGGCATCACCCAGATCCCGATCAACGAGAAGAAGGGGCTGACCTTCGCCCGCGGGCTGCGGTCGATCCTGCGTCACGACCCGGACAAGATCATGGTCGGCGAGATCCGCGACCCGGAGACGGCGCAGATCGCCATCCAGTCGGCGCTGACCGGCCACCTGGTGTTCACCACGGTCCACGCCAACAACGTGTTCGACGTGCTGGGCCGCTTCCTCAACATGGGCGTCGAGCCGTACCAGTTCATCTCGGCGCTCAACTGCGTGCATGGCGCAGCGGCTGGTGCGGCGCATCTGCGAGGCGTGCAAGCGCGAGGCGCGCTACGACCCGGAGCTGCTGATCGAGTCGGCGCTCAACCCGGCGCTCGCCGACACGCACGTGTTCTACGAGGGCGCCGGGTGCATGGAGTGCGGCGGCACCGGCTTCAAGGGCCGCATGGCGATCTGCGAGCTGCTGGACCTGACCGACCACATCCGCGAGATCATTCTCGACAAGCGGCCGATCTCGGAGGTGAAGCGCGCCGCCAAGGAGCAGGGCATGCGGTTCCTGCGCGAGTCGGCGGTCGAGCGCGTGATGCACGGGCTGACCACACTGCGGGAAATCAACAAGGTGACGTTCGTCGAATGAGCGTGCTCGACTGGCTGACCACCGCGCCGCCGGACGTCGCGGTGGAAATCGATCGGACCCACGTCGGGGCGGCCCGCGTCGAGTGGCGCGGCGGCAAGCCCGTCGTCGTCGGCGCACGCCGTCGAGGCGCTGCCGGCCGGGGCCGTCACGCCCGTCGCTCGCCGCCTGAACATGCCGGATGTCGGGGCGGTCGGGGCGGTGGTCGGCGCGGGTGCTGGCGCAGCTCGGCGGGCGCACCCATCGCGTCGCGCTGGTGGTGCCGGACGCGGTCGCCAAGGTGTCGCTGCTGCGGCTCGAGAAGGTGCCGGCGCGGGCGGCCGACCTGCGCGAGATCGTCAAGTGGCAGGTGCGGAAGAGCGTCGCCGTTCCCGGTCGAACAGGCGGTGCTGAGCGTCACCCCGGGCGCGCCCTCGGACGACGGCGGACGTGAGTTCGTGGTCGCGCTCGCCCGCGAGGACGTGGTCCGGCAGTACGAGCAGGCCTGCGCCATGGCCAAGGCCGAGGCCGGCATCGTCGATCTGGCCACCTTCGGCATCCTCAACAGCGTCGTCGCCGGCGGCGGTGCGCCGCCGGGGCGACTGGCTGCTGGTGCACGTGGCCGACAACTACATCACGCTGGCGGTGGTGCGCGGCGAGCACCTCATCTTCATCCGGCATCGCTCGGAGGAGTCGGAAGGGCACGCTGGCGGATCTCGATCCACCAGACGGCGATGTACTACGAAGACCGGTTGAACGGCGCGGGCTTCGCCCGGGTGTGGCTGGCCGGCACCGCGGCGCTGACCGGCGCCGACGTCGTGCGCCGCGATCTCGAGGCCCGCCTGGGCATCGGCGTCGAGAACGTGGATCCACGCACGGCCGCCGTCGCTCGTCGATCGGATCGGCGCCTCGCCGGAGCTGACTGACGCACTGGCGCCGCTGGTGGGCGTGCTGCGTCGCGGCGGGAGGGCGGCCTGATGCTGCGCGCCAATCTCTCCACGCGCCCGTTCTACAACGACCGCCTGGTGCGGGTGGTCCTCGGGCTGGTCACGCTTGTCGCCGCTGGCGCTGACCGCCTACAACGTCACCGAGGTCATCCGGCTCCGCTCGCGCGGCGCGGAGGTGCGCCGCCAGACCGACGCCGCCGAGCGCGAGGCCGACCGGCTGCAGGCCGAGGCCCGGCGCATCCGCCAGACGATCAACCGCGATCAGCTCGCGGCGGTGCAGGTGGCGGCGCAGGAGGCCAACCAGCTGATCGATCGGCGCGCGTTCTCGTGGACCGACCTGTTCAATCAGTTCGAGCAGACGCTGCCGGCGGAAGTGCGGATCGCCGCCGTCACGCCGCAGGTCGATCATGACAGGCCGCATGGTCGTCTCGGTCACGGTGGTGTCGCGGCGGGTGGAGGATCTGGACGAGTTCATCGACGCGCTGGAGAAGACCGGTGCGTTCCAGGAGGTGCTGTCGCGGCAGGAAGAGGCGCAGGAGGATGGCACGTTGCGGTCGATCATCCAGGGCTACTACGCGGCGGGCGGAGCGCCGGCGGCCGAAACGGAGCCGCCGTCGACCGGCCGGCCGCCGGCTCCCGCGCCGGCGGCCCGCACGGATGGTGCGCGATGAGGGCGCTCTTCGGGATCACCGAGGCCGTGCCGCTCTCGCGCGTGGCGCGCGATTACCGCGGTTGGCTCATCCCGCTGGTGCTCGCGCTGGTGGTGAACGCCGCGGTGCTGACGCTGGTCGTGGTGCCGCTGGCGACCGTCGGCCGACGCCAGCGAGCGCCGGGCGGCGGCCGCCGCCGCGACGCTGCAGTCGGCGCAGGGCGGACCTGAAGGCGGCGGAGCAGACGCGCGATGGCTCGGCCCAGGCGGCGACCGATCTGCAGCGGTTCTACGGCGAAGTCCTGCCGAGTGACGTGGCGGCGGCGCGCCGCATCACGCACCTGAAGCTGAGCCAGCTGGCGCGCGAACACGACGTGACGTTCCAGCGCAGTTCGGCGTCACCCGAGGAGATCCGGGGCTCGACGCTGGCGCGGCTCCGCGTGAGCTATGCGCTCGCCGGTGACTACAACGACATTCGCGCGCTGATCTACGGCATCGAGACGGCGTCGGACTTCCTGGTGATCGACAACGTGTTCCTGTCGGAGGGCGCGGACGAACAGGCGCCGTTGACGCTGACGCTCGAGTTGTCCACCTACTATCGGGCGGCACCGCATGTTCCGTGATCGGCGGACGCTGATTGCGGTCGCGGTGGCCGTGCTGCTGGCCGCCGCCGTCGGCTGGTCGTGGTTTGGTCCGGGAACGCAATCGCCGGCCGCGGTCGCGCCGCGGCAGTCCAGCGCGGCTCGTCGAGCGTCTGAGCAACAGGAAGCACCGTTGCCGCCGGCGGCGAACGTGAAGATCGGATCGCTGGAGTCGGCGCGTGCCGAGCCGGCGGACGCGACGCGCAACCCGTTCCGGTTCGAGCGCCGCGCGGCGCCGCAGGCGGGCACGCCGGCGGAGACGGCAGCCCCGGGCCTGGCGCTGAAGCCGGCGGAGCCGGCCGGGCCGGCCGCGCCGACCGGGCCGCCCGCGCCGCCGCCGATACCGCTGAAGTTCATTGGTATGGTTGAGAAGGCGGACGGCAGCAAGCTCGCGGTGCTGGTCGCGGGTGAGGGACGAAGCCCGATGCACGGCAAGGAAGGCGATATCATCGACGGCCGTTACCGGATCCTGAAGATCGGGACCGAATCGGTCGAGATGGCGTATCTCGATGGCCGCGGCCGACAGACGATTCGGCTGACGGGACAGTGATGGACGAATCGGCAGACGGCAGACCGGCAGACGGCAGGAAAACGCACCGTGGATCTGAGAGCGGCATGAACCTGAGACTGGCAACGCGAACGATAGCGGTCGTCCTGCTGGCGGCCACGCTGGCGGCCTGCGCCACCGGACGCGCCTACACGCGTGGACAGGACGCGGCCAAGGCCGGGGACTGGGACGCCGCGGTCGGGTTCTATCGGCAGGCGCTGCAGGACGATCCCGATCGCCCGGACTACAAGATCGCACTCGAGCGCGCGATGCTGGCGGCGTCGCAGATGTACGTCACGCGGGCGCGCGAGTTCGAGGCCGCGAACCAGCCGGAAGAGGCGCTCCGGGCCTACAAGAAGGCGCTGGAGTTCGAGCCCTCGAACCGGCCGATCGCGCAGCGGGCCGCGGAGATCGAGCGCATGCTACGGGACCGCCTGGAGGCGAACCTCCCTCGTCCCGAGATCGACAAGCTGCGCGAGCAGGCCCGCCGGCAGTCCGCCGACCCGATCCTCAATCCCGCCAGCCGCGATCCGCTCAGCATCCGCTTCACGAACGCCGCGATTCGCGACGTCCTCAATTTCATCGGCAACGCCACCGGCATCAACGTCACTTACGATCGCGACTTCCAGGATCGGAACATCACGCTGACGCTCGAGGGCGTGACCCTGGAGCAGGCGCTGCAGCAGATCATGATCGCCAATCAGCTCTTCTACAAAGTGCTGAACGAACGGACGATCATCATCGCCGCCGACACCACCCAGAAGCGCACGCAGTACGAAGAGCAGGTCATCCGCACCTTCTTCCTGTCGCATGCCGACGCGACCGAGATCTCGCAGATGCTCACCGGCATCGTGCGCGTGGCGGGCGTCGCCATTCAGCCGACGATCGTCGCCAACAAGACGAGCAACACCATCACCGTTCGGGCCACCGGGTCGGTCGTGCAGATCGTCGAGCGGATGATCTCGGCCAACGACAAGCCGCGCGCCGAAGTGATCGTCGACGTGCAGATTCTCGAGGTCAACCGCGAGCGCGCCAAGCAGTACGGGCTGAACCTGACGGATTACGCGATCGGCGGCGTGTTCTCGCCGGAAGTGGCCCCCGGGTCGGGCGGCGCCGCCAACGCCGCGTCCGGGCTGGGGACGCCGTTCAACCTGAACACGATTTCCACCGGCGTCAGTGCCGCGGACTTCTACCTCTCGGTGCCCGCCGCCGTGATGCGCTTCCTCGAGAGCGATTCGTCGACGAAGACGCTCGCCAAACCGCAGTTGCGAGGCCAGGAGGGGCAGAAGCTGTCGCTCAACCTCGGTGAGGACGTCCCGGTCCCGAGCACCACGTTCACGCCGATCGCCGGCGGCGGCGCGGCGACGCAGCCGCTCACGTCCTTCGCCTACCGCACCGTTGGCGTGATCGTCGAGATGACGCCCCGCGTGACCTACGAGGGCGAGGTGATCCTCGAACTGTCAGTGGAGAACAGCGCCCGCGGGCAGGACACCAACATCGCCGGGCAGAACCTGCCGTCGTTCCTGTCGCGCAAGGTGGTCACCAAGCTGCGGCTGCGCGACGGCGAGTCGAACCTGCTGGCCGGGTTGCTGCGTGAAGACGAACGCCGGGCGCTGCGAGGCTTCCCCGGCATCCTCCGTCTCCCCGTCGTCAAGCAGCTGTTCTCGTCCAATGACGAGCAGATCCGCACCTCGGACATCGTGATGCTGCTGACGCCGCGCATCATCCGCACGCACGAGCTGACGGCCAACGACCTCAGCCCGATCTACGTCGGTACGCAGAGCAACATGGGCATCAGCGGCCCGCCGCCCCTGATCGCTGTCGGTGCGGGTGGCGACGTGGTCACGCCGCCGGCCGGCGCGCCTGGCGCCGATGCGGCGTCAACCCCTGGGGCCCCCGCGGCGCCCGCAGGGGGGACGGCGCCGCCAGCGTCGCCATTCGGAGTCCCGGGCGCGCAGCCGGGCGCCGGCACGCCGGGTGGGACCACGACCCCGGCGCCACCGCGCGCTCAGCCGATGCCGCCCACGACTGGAGTGCCGGTGACGACACCTGGGGGCGTAGGAGTGACGCCGCAACTGCCGCCGGGTTCCTCGCCGATTCCGGGCACTACCGGCGTGCCGGTCACGCCACCGCAGCCACAAAGCGGCATCACGGTGTTCCAGCCGACCGAGCCCGCGCCAACAGCGCCGGCCCCGCCACCCAATCTGTTCGGCGTGCCTGTGCCCCAGACCGCACCCGGCACCACCATTCCGCCGCCCGCGGCGACGCCGCCGGCGACGCCGGCCCCCACGGGGCCGCCGGCGATGCCCGCCCCGGCCGCGACGGCTACGCCAGCGGCGCCGCCGTCTGCCGCCGGCACACCGCTGGTGGCGGCCGGCGCGGCGCGGGTGACGCTGAGTCCCCCGAGCGAGATGCGGGTGGGCAGTGGACCGTACACCGTGCCGGTGTCGATCTCCGGCGCCTCGCGGCTCTCGGCGGTGACCATCTCCATCACCTTCAACCCGGCGCTGCTGCGCGTGCGCAGCGTGTCCGAGGGCACGTTCATGCGCCAGGGCGGCGCCGCGCCGACGTTCACGCAGCAGGTCGATGCCGGCGCGGGCCGGATCGACATCGCCGTCGTCCGCGCCGGCGATCAAGTCGGCGCATCGACCTCGGGCCTGCTGGCGGCGATTCTGTTCGAGCCGGTTGCCGCCGGGACCGGCACCGTCAACGTCAGCGGCTCGGGCACCCTGGCCGGCGGCGGCGCGGCGACCCTGCAGTTCGCGCCGGCGGGAGTGGTGGTGCGCTAGCATGAGCCGCTTCACCCTCGAACGCGGCTACTCGTTCGTGGAACTGCTGGTGGTGACCACCATCGTGCTCATCCTGGCGTCCGCGGTGCAGCCGCTGGCGCGCGTCACGATACAGCGCCAGAAGGAAGTGGAGCTGCGCCGTGTGCTGCGGGAGATGCGCGACGCCATCGACAAGTTCAAGGATGCGGCGGATCAGGGGATGATCCCGACGACCGAGCTGAAGGCCAACAGCGAAGGCTATCCGCCCGAACTCGACATCCTGGTCGAGGGGGTGTCGGTGGCCAACGATGCGTCAGGGCGGAAGCTGAAGTTCCTGCGGCGGATTCCGATCGACCCGATGACCGGCGAAGCCGAGTGGGGCCTCCGCGCCTACCAGGACAAACCCGACACCACCAGTTGGGGCGGGCAGAACGTCTTCGACGTGCGCTCACTCAGCACCGGCACGGCCCTCGACGGAACGAAGTACAAGGATTGGTAGCAGTGGTGGCCAACGTGCGCGGAGTGCGACGGAAGGGGTCGGCGGCGGGCTTCACGATGATTGAACTGCTCATCGTGATCTCGATCATCGTCGTGCTGGCGAGCATGGGAATGACGCAGTACCGGAACAGCGTGATCCGTGCGCGCGAGGCGGTGCTGAAGGAAGATCTGTTCCGCATGCGGGACGCGATCGACCAGTACTATGCCGATCGCAACAAGTACCCCGCGTCGCTCGACGACCTCGTCTCCGAGGGCTACATGCGCGAGGTGCCGATCGATCCGATGACGCAGTCGAAGGACACCTGGCAGCCGGTGAACGCCGAGGCCAACGTCAACGACACGACGGCCGAGCCCGGCATCTACGACGTGAAGAGCGGATCCGATCAGCCCTCGCTCGACGGCACCCGCTACGCCGACTGGGATTAACCCCTCAGTTCACGTGCGTGGTGTGCCCATCAGCCTGGGGCTCCCGTCAATTGCGCGGGTGGCACGCGGACCGGTGAGGCCACTCGAGTGAGCTGACCGAGGTTGGCGCCCGGCGCCGGACGGCGCCGGGATTCGCTGCTGCTACGGGTTGACGCGAATCGTCAACTGGCCGATGCCGCTGTTGCCGGCGGTGGTGCGCGCGGTGACGCTGGCGATGTAGGTGCCTGGCGCGGTGTAGCGATGGTTCGTGGACGCGCCCGTGGTGAACGCGCCCTGACCGTCGCCGAAGTCCCAGGTGTAGGACGAGGCCGTCGAGCCTCCGCCAAGCCCGCCGGCCCCCGCCGTGAAATTGACGATGCCCTGTTGCGCGGCGCTGCCAATCGAGACCGGGTTCGGCGTGGCGCTCAGCGTGACCGCGATGGAGGCCTGCTCGGTGACGTTCACGACGGCCGTCGACGTACCGGTGACGCCCTGGGCATCGGTGACGGTGGCGCGAATGGTGTAGACACCCGCGCGCGGGAACACGTGCGCGACGGGCGTGCTGCCGGCGATCGAACCCAGGCGCGTCGGGCTGGTGCCGTCACCCCAGTCGATGACGACCTCGCGAATCGCGCCCGAACCGGTGGCCGGCGCCAGCGTGAACGTGGCGGCGATGCCCGCTTCGATGCCGGTCGTGGGCGGCGTGATGGTGACGCCAGGGGACGCGACGGTGATCTCCACGTCCGTGGTCTGGCCGCCGGCATTGGCGGACACACGTCCGCTGATCGAGCCGGTGAAGGTGGTGCGAGCCTGCCCGCCGTCGTCGGTGACCGAGGTCCCGGGCGACACCTGACCGGTCGTGGCGGCGAACGTCACCGGGACGCCGCGCAGCGGATTGCCCGAGGCGTCGAGCACCGTGGCCACGATCTCCGACCGGCCCTCGGTGACCGAGATGGTTCGCGGGTTGGCCGTGAGTACGATGCGCGCGGCCGCGGCGCCGCCGACCAGCAGTTCCACGGTCTCGGCGCGGGCGGCGCCCGAGAACGCCCCCACCCTGGCCGTTCCGCTTTGCGTGCTGGCCACGAATCGCACCGTGGCCTTGCCGCCCTGCGTGCGGGCTTCGTTCGGTTCGATGGTACCGAACGACGAGGTGAACGTGACCACCGTGCCGTTCTGCACCGGCGTGCCCGCCGATTCCGTGACCGAGGCGGTGATTTCGGCAGACCCATTGACCGGGACCACCGTCGTACTGGAGGTGAGCGTGATCGTGGATTCGGTGGGGGCGAGCAGGGGAACCTTGTCGCAGGCCGACAGGAAAGCCACCGCCAGGAGCAGTGCGAACAGCGATGGATGGGAACGTGACACGGGCAAGGCCAATAAGGATAATAGGCGCATGGGGTTAGCGGGTCAAGGCAGGAGCGCTGACCAACGCGGCTACGCCATGGCGGCGCTCCTCGTGAGCATGAGCGTCATGGCCGTCCTGATGGGCGCCGCGCTGCCGGTGTGGAGCCACGCCACCCAGCGTGAGCGCGAAGAAGAACTCATCTGGCGCGGTGAGCAGTACCGCCGCGCGATCATGCTGTTCCAGCGCAAGTACGCCAACACCTTCCCGCCCACCGTGGACATCCTGGTGGAGCAAAGATTCCTCCGCAAGAAGTACAAGGATCCCGTCACGGACGAGGAATTCCAGATTATCCCGGTCGGCGGCGCGCAGCCCGGTATGCCAGGGCTCGGAGGGCGCCCCGCAGGTTCCACTCAGCCTGGCGGGCAAGCGGGCGCAAGGCCTGGAGGCAGCCCAGGCTCCGGCTTCGGCGGTCAGGGCGCGGCCGGAGGGGCCGGCTCGTTCGGCCAGCCGGCGCAAGGCGGGTTCGGCAGCGGCACGCCCGGCACCCAGCTGTCGATGGGCATTCAAGGCGTCACCTCGAAGAGCAAGAAGACCTCGATCAAGCTGTACAACGGGATGAACGCCTACAACCAGTGGGCGTTCGTCTACCTCGCATCGTCTGGTCAAGCCGGCGCCGGCGGCCAGAACTTCGCCAGGCCAGGCCAGACCGGAGGATTTGGGCAACCCGGGCAGGGACAACAGCCCGGCGGCTTCGGGCAACCGGGCGGAGGTTTCGGGCAGCCTGGCGGCGGCTTTGGTCAACCGGGGCAACCCGGCGGCGGCTTCGGGCAACCCGGCGGCATGAGCCAACCGACGATGCCCCCTGTGCCGGGTGGGGGCTTCGGCCAACCTGGCGGTGGCTTCGGACAGCCGAGCGGGCCGGGACAACCCAGGCCGCCTGGCGCCGGCTCGCCGGTATTCGGCACGACGCCCAGGTAGGTCCGACACGACATCATCCACGCATAACTAGACGTTCTCGCGCGGCGACTGGCCGTGCTTCCCGTTTTCGGTTGTCGCGGCCTCTCTACAGAGATACCGTGACTGTCAGGAGACAGTATGACCATCCAGATTCGTGGGCACTTGAAAGCAACCGACGCGATACGACAGCACATCGACCGTCGTCTGGAGTCGGCGCTGGGGCGCTTCGAGAATCACGTGCGCACGGTGACGGTGTGGCTTGAAGACGTCAACGGGCCCCAGAAGGGCGGGGCCGACAAACTGTGCAAGATTGAAGTGGTGCTCGATACTCCTCGCCACGCGCCACACGTGGTGGAGGAACTCGACGCCGACATGTACGCGGCCATTTCCCGCGCGGCCGAACGCGCGTCGCAGGCCGTGCGCCGCGACGTGGAACGGTTGAATCAGGATCGTCCGAGGTCGTCGGCAACCGCGTTGTGAATCGCGGGGCGGACGCGAGCCATCGCGTCGCCCTCGCGGCGGGGGTGAACCCGATTCGAGAGGCACACGACATACCGGTCTTCGGCGGCGTCGATCCACAGGGAGGTGCCGGTGAAGCCGGTGTGTCCCACCGCGGTCGGTGACATGCGTGTGCCGCAGGAGGAGGTGGGCCTCATCGTGTCCCAGCCGATGGCACGCGAACTTCCGGGGACCGTCCCCTTGCGCGTGAACTCGGCCGCGATCGGCGAGCGTGCCATTGCCTCCATCCACCACCGTGCGCAGGCGCCGACGGCCGCAGCCGTGCCGAACAGGCCGGCGTGGGCCGCCACGCCGCCGAGGGCGGCGGCATTCTCGTCGTGCACCTCGCCGACCAGCAGTCGACCGCGCCACGGGTCCATTTCCGTCGGCGCCGTCCACGGCTTCCACGCCGAGGGCGGAAGAAACCGCAGCGTGCCACCAGGCATGGCGGCGTCGCGCCAGCGAGCGAACTGCGCGTCGAGCGTGGCGCCGGCAGCGCGTTCGAGGATCAAGCCGAGCAGGATGAAGCCGGCGTCCGAGTAGACGCTTCGCGATCCCGCCGCGTACTCCAGCGGCTCGATGGCGATGGCACGCTCGAACGCGGGGCGGCCGCTGAGGCGTTCATAGTAGGGGCGGTGCGCCGGCAGTCCCGACGCATGTTCCAGCAGGTGACGCACGGTCACGGATTGCCGATCGTCCCCGGTCCACTCTGGACACCATCGCCGGACCTGGTCATCGAGCGCGATGGCCGCGCGTTCGACCAGTGCCAGCGTCAGCGTGGTCGTGCAGAGCACCTTGGTGAGGGACGCCAGGTCGTAGACGGTGTGCCCGTCGACGCGCGGGCTGCCGGCCTCATAGCTCAGGGTGCCCAGGGCCACGCGCGTCAGGGGCCCGGCGCTGGTGCCGACCTCCACCACTGCGCCTGGAAACACGCGGGACGCGATCGCCTCCTGCACCGCCTGCGTGGTCCGCGGCAACGCCGTCACGCGCGTGCTCCCACCACGGCGGCCGGCCTGCGGCGCGACGAGGCGAGCGCGACCATCACCGTGGAGAGCGAGCCGATCAGCACGTACCACGTCCACGCGATCGGCGTGGCCCACCAGATGACGGCCATCAGCGCGAGCCCGACCAGCATGCCGGCAAAGACATCGCGCTCCGAGGTCGACGGTGCCAGCGTGCCGAGCAGGAATGCGCCCAGCACCGGTCCCGATCCCAGCGACAGCACCGAGAGCCCGGCATCCAGCACCGAGCGTGTCATCAACTGTCCACCGAGCGCCACCAGCAACTGCACGATGCCCCAGGCGACCGTGGCCTGTTTCGACACCCGCATGCGGGTGTCCTCGTCAGCGCCGGGGTTGATGTAGGGGGTGTAGAAATCGTTGATGGTGGTCGCCGCCATGGCGTTCAGCGACGGTGAGAGGGCGGCGGCGACAATCGCCGCGACGATGAACCCCGCCACTCCCGACGGCAGCGTGTTGATCACGAACACCGGCAGGATCTCGTCGGTGCGTCCCAACGGCTGGGGCAGGGGCGTCTGCAGGTAGTAGGTGTAGAGCATGACGCCGATCGTCAGGAACAGGATGAACTGCGCGAAGACGATGAAGCCGCTCAGCACCAGGCCGCGGGCCGCTTCGGTGGCGCTGCGCGCCGAGAGCAGACGCTGCACCAGGAACTGATCGGTGCCGTGCGTGGAGAGCGTCAGCGCGATGCCGCCGAGCACGCCGGCCCACAGCGTGTAGACGCGGCTGGGGTCGAAGGAGAGATCGAGCACCGTGAAGCGGCCGGCCTGCTGCCCGACCCGCCAGACGGTGGACCACCCGCCGTCAATCACGCCGAGCAGCGACCACGCGATCACGCCGGCCCCGGCCGCGTAGACGAACATCTGGACCACGTCCGTCCAGATCACGGCCGACACGCCCCCGCGCATCGTGTAGACGATCATCGCCGCGCCCAGCACCACCACCACCAGGCCGACCGGCAGTTGCGTCACGACCGCGATCACCAGCGCCGTGGTGAACAGCCGGATGCCATCGGCGAGCGAGCGCGTGATCAGGAAGATGACCGCCGATAACGTCTTCACGCGAACGCCGTAGCGGCGCTGCAGCAGCTCGTACGAGGTGAAGAGGTCACCGCGGAAATACGCCGGGATGAAGAGGACGCTGACGATGAGGCGCCCGATCACGTAGCCGGCGGCGAGCTGCAGGAACGTCATGTTGCCCGCGTACGCCGTCGCCGGGATGCCGATGAAGGTCAGCGTGCTGGTCTCGGTGGCGACGATGGTGAAGCAGATCGCCCACCACGGCACGCTGCGATCGGTGAGGAAGTAGTCCCGGGTGGTGTGCTGGAATCGCGCGAACCACGAGCCGAACGCGGTGATCGCCAGCAGGTAGACGCCGATGACCGCGTAGTCGAGGGCGGAGAGCGACATCACCCGCCCAGCGCGATCAGTGCGAGCCGCTGCCGAACGCGGCCCTGCCGAGATCGGCCAGCGAGGTGGCGGTGTTCGGCGGCGAGACCAGCGAGTCGTATGAGAACAGGATGATGCCCGCGGCGCCGAGTCGGCGTGACGCGGTGATGAAACGGACGGTGTCCTTCGACGCCATCCGATAGGCGCCAATGCCCGCCCACACCGGCCGGCCGGCCGCATAGTCCTGGACCAGGGTGATCTGCTCGTCGAACACCCGCGGGTCCTGGGTGTAGGCCATCGGGCACAGCACGTCGATGAGGGATTGATCGAGCCACGTGCGCCAGTCCTGCAGCCGCGACTGGTAGGCCTCGCGGACGTCGGGCAGCACGGCCGCGCTGACGACGGCCGACGGACGCGCGGCCCGCGCCGTCGTGCGCACCCGCATCACCAGCGCGGTCAGCCGCGATCGGCGGAAGGCGTCCCAGCGGAGCGGGAACTGATTCGGGTAGGCGAGAGGATCGAGCCGTTCTTTGGCGGTGACCAGGCGTCGTTCCTCGGCCGTGAGGTCGGGCTGCACACTCGCCTTGAACTGCTGCAGGGCGCCCCGGCTGTAGTCGTAATCTGGGCCGGGGAACCGCACGTAGTCCAGGTGGATGCCGTCGAGCTCGTACGACGTCGCCAACTCTTTCACCACGGCGGCGATGTGAGCCGCCGCCGCGGGATGCAACGGCGACGCGTACAGGCCTTCCACTTCGTCCGCATGCGCGCGTGTCCATCGGGCCAGCCGGCCGACGTACTCGGGGCTGCGCATGTCCACCTTCGACAGTTCGCTGGCGAGGGCCCTGGGCACCATCAGCCATTCCGGATTCTTGTAGACGAGGTGCTCGCGCGACGAGGGCAGGGTGGTGGCGCTCGAGATGAGGTTGACGGCGATCCAGCCGTGGACCCTGATGCCCGCCGCGTGCGCCTGCTCGATCGTCACCGCCAGCGGATCGAAGTCGGGGCGCCCCGCCAGTTCAGCCGCTCGCGGTTCAAGGGTGCTGCGGTAGTAGGCGTCGCCGCGCCCGCGCACCTGCACCAGCAGGGCGTTGAAGCCGCCGGCCTTCGCCGACCGCACCATCTGCGACACGGCTTCGGGAGATGTGAGGGTAGCCCGCGTCACCCACAGCGCACGGACTTCGTCGTCGGCCTGGGGCGGTGCGACGGCGGTGGGCGTGGCGCCCGACAGCGCGAGCGCACACGCGACGACACAGACGAGCGGTCGATAGTGACCAGAGAAAGGGAGAGCAATCACGTGCAACGCAACAATCTAGCCTGAGCAGGCGTGGACGTCAACGCCGAGGCGCTCGGCACCCGGCAATCACCTCAGGCGTCGTAAGCTAGGAAGCATGCGGGTACTGGGAATCGACGCCGGCGGCAGCAAGACCGTGGCCCTGCTGGCCACTGCCGACGGCCAGATCGTCGCGGAAGGACGAGCCGGAGGCGCCAACCTCCGGACCCATGGCGAGCTGGCCGTGGAGAAGACCCTGGACGCCGTCATCGATCAGGTGCTGAATGCCCATGCCCACCGGCCCGACGCGGTGTGCCTGGGGATCGCCGGCGTCGACCGGGATGACGACGCCGCCACCATCCGCGGGATCATGCGGCGGCTCGGCTTTCGCGACCGCACGCTGATCGTCAACGACGCGCTGATTGCCCTGGTTGCCGGAGCCGGACGGCCCGAAGGGCTGGTCATCGTGGCGGGCACCGGCTCGATCGCGTACGGCGTCAATGCCGACGCGGTGGCGGCGCGTTCCGGAGGTTGGGGCCCGGTGCTCGCCGACGAGGGCTCGGGCTACTGGATTGGCCGCCTCGCGCTGGTGGCCATCATGCGGCATGCGGACGGTCGAGGGCCAAAGACGGCGCTGACCCCCATGGTCCTCGAACATCTGGGCCTGTCGCGGCCCGACGATCTGGTGAACGAGGTCTACGAAGGCGCCGAGCGCCGGCAGCTGGTCGCCACCCTCGGCCAGCTCGTCGAGCAGGCCCGGGCCGGTGGTGATGCCGTGGCCGCGGAGATCCTGCGTCAGGCGGCCACCGAGCTGGTGAGCGCGGCCGCCTCGGTCGTCAGCCGCCTCGGCATGCGCGGTGACGTGTTTCAGACCTTTCTCTCCGGAGGCATGTTCAAGTCCATCCCCTGGCTGGCCGCCGAAGTCTCGGCGCGCCTGCTCGAAGTGGCCCCTCGCACCTCGTCCTCGCTGCTCGCCGCCGAGCCCGCCACCGGCGCGGTGACGCTGGCTCGCGCCGAAGCCGCCGGCCGGGCGCGGGTGCCCGTCTATCTCGATTCCGCCGTGTCCCTCTCGTGAACATACAGATCTTCGACGACGTGCGGACCCTGTCCGCCGAACTCGCCACTCGTGTGCGTGCCGCCGTGACGCAGAAGCCGTCGCTCGTGCTGGGACTGCCGACCGGACGCACGCCACTCCCGTTCTACAAGGCCCTCCGCGAGGGCCCGTCCGCCGACTGGTCGCAGGTCCGGACGTTCAATCTCGACGAGTTCGTGGGCGTGGATCCGTCGTCGCCAGACAGCTATCGCGCCTACATGCAGCGCGAACTGTTCGGTCCGGTCGGCGTGCCCGCCGCGCACGTCGGGTTCCTGAATGGCTGCGCGCCCGATCTCGACGCCGAGTGCGAGCGCTACGAGCAGGCGATCGCCGACGCCGGCGGCATCGACCTGATGATCCTCGGCATCGGCACCAACGGCCACATCGGCTTCAACGAGCCGGGGCCCTCTCTCCAGGCTCGCTCGCACCGCGCCCACCTGCAGCCGGGCACGCGCCTGTCCAATGCGGCGATGTTCGGCGGGGACGTGGCTCGCGTGCCCGAAGCGGCGCTGTCCATGGGCATGGCGACGATCCTGCAGGCGCGCGCGGTGGTGCTGATGGCGACCGGAGCGGGGAAGGCGGGCGTGGTGCGGGCGATGATGGACGGCCACATCACGACGTCGCTGCCGGCGTCGTTCCTGCAGCTGCATCCGGGGGCGACGGTGATGCTCGATCGCGAGGCGGCTAGCCGTCGATGAGCGCGCGCAGGCGCGGCTCGATGTCCTCGCCGATCGCCTCGCGGATGCGATCGTTCGAGCGGCGCAGGCGGGCGAGCGCCCGCGCATGGGAGAGCCCGGTCTTCTGCATGACGATCGCGGCCTTGACGTTCCAGTGGGCCCGCTTCAGCAGCTTCTCGGCCTCCTCGAGCTCGAGGTCGGCGACGATGTGCAGAATGCGTCGCGCGCGATCGCGCAGCTTCTCCGACCCCATCTGCACGTCGACCATCAGGTTGCCGTAGGTCTTGCCGAGCAGGATCATGGCGCCGGTGGTCAGCATGTTCAGCACCATCTTGGTCGCGGTGCCGGCCTTGAGGCGGGTGGAGCCGGCGATCACCTCGGGCCCGACCGCGGGCGCAATGGTGAGGTCGACGAACGTCTGCAGCTCGGTGCGTGGATCGCAGGTGACGAACATCACCCGTGAACCCGCCTGGCGTCCACGCGTGAGGGCGCCGCGCACGAACGGCGTCATCCCGCTCGCCGACACGCCAATGACCACGTCCTTCTTGGTGGGGGTGAGCCGGTTGACCGAGCGCGCGCCTTCTTCGTAGTTGTCCTCGGCGCCTTCCTTGGCGCGGAAGATGGCGTTCTTGCCGCCGGCCATGATCGCCTGGACCAGCAGCGGGTCGGTCCCGAAGGTCGGCGGCATCTCCGCGGATTCGAGCACGCCCAGGCGGCCGCTCGTGCCCGCGCCGACGAACACCACCCGTCCGCCCTTCCGCAACGCCCTGGCGATGAGGTCCGCGCCGACGGCAATGCGATCGCGCTCCTTCTGCACCGCGGCGAGCGCCTTGCGGTCCTCGCCCAGCATCAGATCGACGATGCCGGCCGCCGGGAGTTTGTCGATGTTCAGCGAGGCGGGATTAATCGCTTCGGTCGGGAGAGCCTGCCACTTGGATCTTATAGGCATCGAACGGGGGCCTTCGCGGAAACCCTGATGCTAGTCCCGGGGGCACAGCCTGTCAATGAGGCATGAGCTAAGCTTGACGTCGTGGACGCTCAGGTCGACGCCTTTCTGATGCATCTGAGCGCCGAGCGGCGGCTGTCTCCGCACACGGTCGAGGCCTACGGACACGACCTCCAGCTGCTGGGCGCCTTTGCCGCGGGACAGGGGCGGTCGCTCGCCGCACTCGACCGGGCGGCGGTCGAGGCCTTCGTCCGGCAGCTGATGGGCGAAGGACGCGCCCCCCGCTCCGTCGCGCGCGTCGTCGCCTCGACGCGGACGTTCTACCGCTATCTGGTGGTCAATGGCGGCCTCGCCGCGAGCCCGGCGGATGATGTGCGGCCGCCGCGGTCGATCCGCACGCTGCCGTCGTTCCTGACCACGGCCGAAGTGGATGCACTGGTCGCGGCCCCGGATGTGGACACGCCAAGAGGCCTGCGCGATCGGGCCATGATCGAACTGCTCTACGCCACCGGCCTCCGCGTGTCGGAACTGGTGGCCCTGCGGCCCGCGGACGTGAATCTCGAGGAAGGATTCCTGACCACGGTGGGGAAGGGCCGCAAGGAGCGGATCGTCCCCATCGGCGACGAGGCCACCGCGTGGGTGGGGCGCTACCTCCGGGAAGCGCGTCCCGTGCTGGTGGGCCGACGATCGTCCTCGCGGCTGTTCGTCAACGCGCGAGGCGGGACCGGCCTGACGCGGGTCGGTTTCTGGAAAGTGCTGCGGGGATACGGGACCGGCCTGGGCCTGGCGCGTCGGCTCAGCCCACACGTGCTGCGGCATTCGTTCGCCACCCACTTGCTCGAACGCGGCGCCGACCTGCGTGCGATTCAGATGATGCTCGGCCACGCCGATCTCTCGACCACCCAGATCTACACGCACGTGCTCGATGCCCGCCTGCGCACGCTGTATGATCGATTCCATCCCCGCCGGTGACACGCCCGATCCGCCTCGCACTGTTTGCGTTCCTGCTCGTCCTGGCCGTGCTCGCCGCGGTGACGCCGCAGCTGCTGCCGGCGCCGTCCGCGGCGACTCCCGCACCGCACTGGCCCGCCAACGGCATGACCGTGCGCGGCGCCTACCACGTGCACTCGACGGTCTCCGACGGCACGGGATCCATCGATGAGATAGCGGCGGCCGCGTCGCGAGCGGGCCTGCAGTTCGTCATCCTCACCGATCACGGCGACGGCACCCGGGCGCCGGGACCACCCAGCTATCGCTCCGGCGTGTTGTGCATCGAAGCCGTGGAGGTGAACACCACGGGCGGACATCTCGTGGCGCTCGGCGCCGGCCCGTCACCCTATCCGCTGGCGGGCACGCCGCGGGCCGTTCTCGAGGATGTGCACCGACTGGGCGGAATGGGCATCGCCGCGCATCCGGAGTCGCCGCGCGCCTCGCTGCGGTGGTCGGCATGGGACGTGCCCCTCGACGGCGTCGAGTGGCTGAACGCGGACAGCGAATGGCGCGATGAACTGCTCGAATCGCTGGGGCGCCTGCTGCTCACCTATGCCTTGCGTCCCGCGGAGACGTTGACCGCCGCCCTCGATCGCCCCGACGCCGCGCTGGCCAGGTGGGACGCCGCCACCTTGAAGGCGCGGGTGGTGGGGCTGGCGGGCGCCGACGCGCATGCCCGCCTGGGCTTCAGGCAGCAGACCGATCCGTTCGAGGAAGGCTGGCATCTCGAGGTGCCGTCGTACGAAGCGTCGTTCAAGGCGTTCAGCCTGCGCGTGCGGTTGGATGCACCGCTGTCCGGCGATCCGGTTCGCGACGCGGACGACATCCTCACCCGGGTGCGCTGGGGGCGCACCTACACCGTGATCGATGGTCTGGCCTCACCGGGCGGCTTCGAGTTCACCGCCACCAGCGGCGGGCGCTCCGCCGGCATCGGCGACGACCTCGTCATCGCCGGCGAGGTCATCCTGCACGCCCGCATGGCCGCCCCGAACGGCTCGCGGATGGTGATCCTGCGGAATGGCGGCATCCTGTTCGACACGAAGGAGCTCGAAGCGCATCTGGGCGTCGTGGCGGAGCCGGCGGTGTATCGCATCGAGGTCTACGCGCCGGAAGCGGCGGGCAATCCGCCCATCCCGTGGCTGGTGTCGAATCCGATTTACGTGGGCATGCGTGACGCGCACCAGAGGGCACAAGCCACCTCCGTTCCGGTCCTGCTGGCCAACCGCTCGTCGATTGCCACCGAAGCCTGGGTGGCGGAAGCCTCATCCGGTTCGCTCAGTCAACTGCTGCCGAACGCCGTCGTCGACGGCGTGGCCACGATCGAGTGGGCGAATCAGCTCGCCGGTGGCGCCGTGAATGGTCAGTATTCGGCCGTGCGCTTCCCCGTGGACGGCTTGCGTGGCCGCGACCGGCTGCAGATGCGCGTGCGCGCCGACCGGCCGATGCGCATGTGGGTGCAGGTGCGCACGGGGCGCGGCGAGCGTTGGGGGCAGAGTATCTATCTCGAGGACACCTTCCGGACCGTGGAGGTGTTCTTCGACCAGTTCCGGCCGCTTGGCGCCACCTCGTCCGCCACGCCGCCGCTCGACGCGGTGGACGCCCTGCTGCTGGTGGTGGATACGCTCAACTCACGACCGGGGGATGCCAGCCGGGTGCATCTCGCGGAGCTCTGGCTGGCCGAACCCTGACCGCGCTGGACGGCGTTTTGCTGGTGGACCACACCAGTCATGCGATTCCACGCCCACGTTGGCAATCTCGACGATCTCCACCTCCCGGCCGTCTTCGCCCGGATTGAGACCCGCGACGGCTATCCCTCGCTCGCGCAGGTAGATACCGCGCGCGCCGTGGTGATGGAACTCCTGCGTACGACCACCAGGTTCGAGGTGGAGGTCGTGGCGTACTGCGTGATGCCCGAGCACGTCGGCGTGTTGCTCGCCGGGCGCGTCGACACCGCCGATCCGCGCGCCGCGGTGCGGCGGTGGAAGCAGGTGAGCGGCACCGCGCATCGGGAGCGTGCGGGCCTGACGCTGTGGCAGCCGCGCTGTGCGGAGTGGCTGGTCGGAGACGTGCCCACCCTCTGGGAGGTGGCCGCCTATCTGGTCATGGAGCCGGTCAGACGCAGGATGGTGCGTTCGGTGGAGGACTATCGCTGGCTGAGCGCTCCGGCGTCGGTGCTGCAGCATCTGTCGAGCCGTGGCCGCGCCCCGCACGCGCCGGAGTGGTGGCCGGCGCCGTCCGCGCCGGCTAGCGCCGCACTCCGTAGCGGACGCTCATCTCCCAGATGAGCATCGACACGCCCAGCGCCAGCAACCCGCCGCCAATCGACAGGACGCCCAGCGCATTCACCATCGGCCGCGTGTTGTAGCTGCCGGCATTGAGGCCCGTGACGAGCAGCACGAATCCCGCCGGGATCACGATCATCGACAGGACCAATGACACGACGCCGATCAGGGCGCGCAGGAAGGACTTGGGCTCGTCGGGCGGTCCTGGCGGGGATTCGGGTGATGGCGGCGGAGGGGGAGTGGGGGCGGCCATGTCAGGTCCGGACCGTGAGCAGCAGGTAGACCGCGGCGGCGCCGAACAACAGGTTCGGCGCCCAGGCCGCCAGCAGCGGACTGATGATGCCGCCCGCGCCAAACGCCGCGAACACCGAGATCATCGTCCAATAGACGAGGGCCAGCACGATGCCGACGCCGATCCCGTACATCGCCCCGCGTCGCCCGGTGGTGACCGCGAAGGGCACCGCGAGGAAGGTCATCACCAGGGTGACGAACGGGAACGCGACCTTCCGGTACAGCTCGACCTCGTGCCCGAGAACGTCATAGCCGCTCTGTCGCAGTTCGTTGATGTAGCGTTCGAGCTGCGGGTAGGTCATGCGCCGGGGCTCGGGCACTTCGGTGACGAAGTAGTCGGCGCTCTCGAGCGGCAGGGCGACCTGCTGAAATGGTTCGAACGCCTTGCCTTGATCCTTGACGTCGAATCGGCGCACCCAGCCTTGACTCATCTGCCACGTGGCGCCGCCCGCCGGTTGCCCCGGCTGGTAGACCGCACGTGAGGCATAGACCCTGCGGGTCAGGGCATGGGTTTCCGGATCGAACTCGAACAGCGAGACGCCGTTCAGCTCCTGGCTGCGCGGATTGTAGAACTGATAGTGATAGACCTCGCCGTTGCGGCCGACGATCCACTTGCGGTTCAGCACGTCGAAGGTCTGCGGCGATCCGCCGCGAATGAGGTGCTTCAGCTGGTCGGCCCGACGATTGGCCAGGGCCAGCACGCGTTCCTCCATCCCGAACAGGAGGGCGCTGGCGAACAGCGCGAAGACCACCATCGGCGCGGCCGTGCGGTAGAGACTGACGCCGCAGGCCCGCATCACGATGAGCTCGCTGTTCTTGGTGAGCAGGCCGATTGTCACGAGCGCGGCGAGCAGCACCGCCAGCGCGATGATGTACGACATGAACTGCGGTGTCGACCACCACAGAAACTCCAGGATCTGGCCGAGCGTCGTCTGGCCCTTGAACCACTTGTCCGACAGATCGAGGAAGGTGGAGATATAGAACAACCCGAGCATGGCGACGATCGTCATGGCCAGGATCCGGAGGTACTGCCGCCCGACGTAGATGTCGAGCAGGTTCGGGCGGGGAAGTTCGAACTGCGGAATGCGGATCACCACGACGACCCGGTCGCTGCCGGCGTTCGGGGTCGGCCCGGCAGCGGTCGCGGCACCGGGGCCAGACGGCGGGGAAGCCGACCTCGTCCAGCGCGGCAGCCGCAGCCGCGGCAGCGAGACGCGGATCGGCTGGTCAGCCGAGCGCGCGCGGGAGATCAGCAGCGCCACGCCGGCGATCCCGAGGACGATGTTCGGCAGCCACATCGCCAGCCAGGCGGGGATCATGCCGCCCTTGGTCATCGCCTGGCCCATGAACATGATCACGTAGTAGACGAAGATGACGCCGATGCCGAGGACGAAGCTCGCCAGCTTGCCATCCTTGCGGTTGCTGGCGCCAAGCGCCAGGCCGAGCAGCGCGAAGACGAAGCACGCCACCGGAATGGAGAACTTCTTGTGGATCGTCATCACCGGGTTGTGGGTGGAGATTCCCTGCGCCGCGAGATCGGCGACGCGGGTGCGCAGCTCCGCGATGGTCAGCTCGTTGTCACCGCGGGCCGGGCCGTTCCGGGGAAAGACGCTCTCCGGATTGAGCGAGACGACCATCTGCTGGAAGCGGAGTACTTCGTACGAGTTCGGTTCATCCAGCTTCGTGGTGTGGCGAGCGCCGTCCTGCAGCACCATCTGGATGGTCCGGGCCTGGCGATCCACCAGCATGCGTCCGGTGCGGGCGAGAAACAGCACCGGCTGCGCCGGGTTCGAGGTGTCGGCGGCCAGCACGTCCTGCCATCCGCCGCTCTGCGGAATCTCGCGGACGTAGAGGACCATGTTGGGGAAGTCCTCGAAGAACACGCGAGGCCGGACTTCACCCTCGGCGCGATCCGCGACGATCTGCATGGTCAGCTCGCGGAAGGCCTGGTTGGCGTCCGGCATCGCTTTCAGCAGCACCCATGACGAGGCCGCCCATGAGACCAGGGCGAGCACGGCCAGCGGTCGCAGCAGCCGGTAGGGGCTGATGCCGCAGGCCATCATGACCACGATCTCACGATCGGCCGAGAGCCGGCCGAAGGCGACGAGGATGCCGATCAGCAGCGACATCGGGATGGTCAGCGCCAGCGACGCCGGCAGCAGGGTGACCATCAGCCGGAGCAGCATCGGCCAGGGCACGCCCTTGGCGATCATTTGCTCGGCCAATTCGATGATGAACGGGATAATGAGGATGAAGGTGAAGACGAGGATCGCAATCAGGAACGGCGGGAGGATTTCCCGGATGACGTACCGATCGAGCGTCTTCATGCCTCTTGCTCCCATTCTCCCATGATCCGACTCGCCCTCCTCTGGCACATGCACCAGCCGTTCTACCAGGACCTCGCCACCGGGGAGCACATCCTGCCGTGGGTGCGGATGCACGCGATTAAGGACTACCGGGGAATGGTGGACGTGCTCGAGCCGTTTCCGGGCGTCCGGGCCACCTTCAACCTCGTGCCGTCGCTCCTGACGCAGCTCCAGTCGTTTGCCGAAGACCGCGCGCGGGACCGGCACCTGTCGGTGGGGCTCGTCGCGCCGGAGTTGCTCACGCCCTCGGACCGGACGTTCCTGGGCCTCAACGGCTTTCACGCGCCGTACCACCGGATGATCGGGCCGTTCCCGCGCTACGCCGAGTTGCACGCCCGTCGAGAGGACATCGCGCAGTGGACAATCGCGGAACTGCGAGACTTGCAGGTGTGGCACAAGCTGGCCTGGATGGACCCCGACTGGCTGCTGCAAGACGGGCGCTTGATTGCACTCGTCCAGAAGGACCGGGACTTCACGGAAGAGGATAAGGTCACCCTTCGAACAGTCGAGCTGGAACTCTTGCAGTCGACGATCGGCGTCTACCGTCGAGCCCTTGAGCGGGGACAGGTCGAGCTGTCCACGTCGCCGTTCTATCACCCGATTCTTCCGCTCCTGTGCGACACCGACGCTCATCTGGTCGCCCATCCAGACGCTTTGCCTCCGCGGCACCCGTTCCGGTGGCCGATCGACGCCCGCGAGCAGGTCGCCCGCGCGGTTCGTTTTCATGCGGAGCTATTCGGAGAGGCACCCGTCGGTCTGTGGCCGTCCGAAGGCTCGGTCTCCAACCTGATGGTCCCGATCGTGGCTGCGGAAGGGCTGGGCTGGATGGCCACGGACGAGGACGTGCTGGCGCGTTCGCTTGGCGAACTCCTGCCGCGCGACGGCGATGGGCTGCCGTTGCGGCCGGAGCTTCTGTACCGGCCGTACAGTCGTCGAGACCGGCGGCGCCCGCGTGAACCTGCTGTTCCGCGATCACTCGCTGTCGGACCGGATCGGCTTTCACTACCAATCGTGGGAACCGCACCACGCCGCCGACGACTTCCTGTGGCGGGTCCGCGAAAGCGGCCGGCGATTCGCCGAGAGGACGGGCGGGGAAGACGCGACCATCGCCGTGATCCTGGACGGCGAGAACGCCTGGGAACACTACGCGGGGGGCGGCCGGCCCTTCCTGCGTGAACTCTACGGTCGCCTGGAGAACGCGACCGATATCCAGACCGTGACCATGGCCGAGGCGGCTGCGAGAGACCCCAAACCGCTGGCGCACCTGTTTCCCGGTTCGTGGATCCACGCTGACTTCTACATCTGGGCGGGACATCGGGACGACCAGCGCGCGTGGTCGCAGCTGAGCGATGTCCGGGCGGCCTTCGACGAGCGGGCGCCGTTCGTGCCGACGGCGGCCCGCGACCAGGCGTACCAGGAAATCCTCATCGCCGAGGGCTCCGACTGGTTCTGGTGGTACGGCGACGACCATTCGTCGGCCCAGGACGCGGAGTTCGACGAGCTGTTCCGGCGCCACGTCCGGAACGCCTACGTGGCGCTCGGGCTCGACCCGCCAGCCGAGTTGTCCGAGACGCAACATCAGCACCGCACCGGTGGTCGGCGCCGCGGGCGCCATGACCCAGGTCGACGGTCCTAGCGCCGAGCCGCGGATGCCACATCCGTAGGGCAGATCCCCTCTACAAAGCCACGCAGAACATCCACAGGCCATGTTTATTGGCCCTATTTATAAGGTCTGATAATAATGATTATGTTAACTAAACGGACATCCTGAAGCGATTTGATGAGCGAACACCCGGAGTCCGCCGACGAATTGTCGTCGGCTGACGGCGTCGCTTCTCCCGTTCGTTGAATGCTCCGCCTTTTGGCAAGGTAGCCGCGCACGCACCTCCGGCTCACCAGTCTTGCTGGTAGCCGGAGGTTGAGGTCGTGAGGACAGGAGCAGCTCGCCGCCCGGCGTGGCACGGCGGGTCGTTCAGGAGTGTTTCAGGTCTTCCAGGATGGCCTCGAGCGCCGAGATGATCTCGTCCTTCGAGGCGGTCTTCTTGTTGAAGCTGAGGCGTAGGTTGAAGGCCTTGCTGGGCGGCTTGAACGCGAAGACGAACGCCTTTGGGCGGCCCGGTTTGGGGGCCGCGGTCTCCTTGCGAACCTGCTCGCGAGTAGCCCCGCCCTGGCTGGCAATCTTCTCGACCAGGGCCATCATCTTCTGCGGATCGCCCTGGCGGGCCACCTGCAGGAGGACGGACTTACTGTAGATGCCCGCCAGCCGGCAGACCTTGCGGACGTCCGATGGAATGGCGCTCAGGGACAGGGTTTCGGTGATTGACGACCGCGACTTCCCCAGGCGTTTGGCGAGATCTTCGTGCGTGTATCCGCAACGCTGACCGAGGCTGACCAGCGCTTCGGACTCTTCGAACGGTGTCAGATCCTTGCGCTGGATGTTCTCGACGAGCGCCAGTTCCAGCATCTCGCTGTCGTCGACGTCGCGCACGACCACCGGCAGCTCGGTCATCCCGGACTGGACTGCGGCGTGATAGCGGCGCTCGCCGGCCACGATCTGATAGCGCGCGCCTTTCTGGCGCACGATCAGTGGCTCGATGATGCCCTTTTCGGCCACCGACGAGATCAACTCGGACAGGTCGCCCATGGCCTGGCGAGGCTGTTCCGGGTTGGGATCGACGCTCTCGATGGGCACCATGCGGCCGACCGGGGTGCCGGAGGGGGCGTTCAAGGTCTCCACGTAATGCGCGTCGTGGCGCATCCGCAGCGTGTCGGGTAATCCTCGTTTAGACACGGTCGATGACCTCCTCACACAGGCTGTCGTACTCGGTGGCGCCGCTCGAATCCGGCGCGAAGGTGAAGATGGACTCGCGGTACGCCGGGCTCTCTTCGAGCCGGACGCTCTTGCTGATCACGGTGCGAAATACCTTGTCTCCGAACACCTTGCGAATCTGGTCCTGAATGTCCCGGCCGAGGGCCGTGCGCTTGTCGTGCATGGTGATGACCACCCCCAGGATCTGCAACTCGGGATTCGGTCGCTGTCGCACCTTCTCGAACGTCTCCAGGAGGTCGTCGGTGCCCTCGAGGGCGAAGTACGACGACTGGATGGGGATCAGCAGGTGGGTGGACGCGACCAGGGCGTTGACCGTGAGCAGGCCCAGCGCTGGGGGGCAGTCGATGACGACGTGCTCGTAGTTGGCGAGGACGGGCGCGAGCTCGTCCTTCAGGCGGAACGGGGCATCCAGCTCCCCCACCATTCTCGACTCGAGTTTCGCGAGCGCGATACGGGAGGGGGCTACGGAGAGGTGTGGCAGTGCCGTCGGGACAATGACGTCGGCGAGGTGGATCTGTGGTTCGACGAAGACGTCGTACATGCTGCGTTCGGAGGCCCGAACGTCGATGAACGACATGCTGCTGTTGCCTTGGGGGTCAAGGTCGATCAGCAACGTGGGCTTGCCGCGGAGCGCAAGGGCGGCCGCGAGGTTGATGGCGGTGGTGGTCTTACCCACGCCGCCTTTCTGATTGGCAATTGCGAGAATCATTGCGCAGGAGCGTGCGGGTTCCAGGCATTGTAGGAACCTACGCGCAGGACGTCAAGGCATGCCGAATGTCGGCGGGGCAATTATTCGGAGACTTTCCTGCTAACTCTCATAATTGCAGCAACTTGCACGAATTGTCGGCCGGCCGACAATTCGGCCGAGGCTGGGGCCGGGTCGCGCGGCCGCGCTACATCTTGTATTTGCCCATGTCGTCGGGGTCGAGCGACTCGAGCCACTGCTGCAGGCGATCGCTGTCCTGCTTCTCGTTGGCGAAGTCGACCGTCTTGGCGTTGTCGATCACCTTCTCGTCGACCAGGATGGGCGCCCGCGTTCGCAGCGCGAGCGCAATCGCATCGCTCGGGCGGGCGTCGATGGTCACCGGGCCGGCCGGCGTCTGCAGATGGATCATCGCGTAGAAGGTGTTCTCCTTCAGGTCGTACACGACCACCTTCTCCACCGTGGCCTGAAGGTCCTGGATGACGTTGCGCAGCAGGTCGTGCGTCATCGGCCGCGGCGTCTGGATGTTCTCGATCTGAAGCGCGATCGCGTTCGCCTCGAACACGCCCACCCAGATCGGCAGCACCTTATCGCCGTCGGGATCGCGGAGGATGATGATGGGCATGTTCGTGATGGGGTCGACCATCAGCCCTTTGATGTTCATCTCGATCATGTCCAGCCCTCATCGTGCTCGAACGGGTGCGTCTGTCGCGACCGGCGGTTCGCCGGTCACGCTCGCATCCTCTGACATCTCGCCCCACACGCTGTTGGGGCCCGCGCGCCGAATCGTCACCGGCACGATGCGTCCCACCAGCGACGGGTCACCCGGGAAGTTCACCACGGTGTTGCCGCTGGTGCGTCCCGACAACTCCCATTCGCGCCGGCGGCTCGTGTGGTCCACCAGGACCTCCACGGTGCGCCCGACCGCCTGCTCGAGCAGGCCCCATTGGATGCGTCGCTGCATCGCCTGCAGCGCCACAATCCGCCTCGTCTTCTCCTCCTCCGCCACATCGTCAGGCATCCGCTTCGACGCCAGCGTGTTGGGGCGCTCGGAGTACTTGAAGGAGAACATGCTGTGGTAGCCCACGGCCTCTGTCAGCGACAGCGTCTCCTCGAAGTCCGCCGGTTGTTCCCCGGGGAAGCCAACAATCATATCGGTCGATAGTTGGATGTTCGGGATAGCCTGCGCGAATCTTCTCGATCGTTTCGAGGTACTGCTCGCGCGAGTAGCGGCGGCGCATGAGATTCAGCACGCGGGTCGAGCCAGACTGCACCGGCAGGTGCAGGTGCTTGCACACCTTGGGCAGCGATCGCACGGCCTCGATCAGGCGATCGCTGGTGTGTCGGGGATGAGGACTGGCGAAGCGGATACGTTCGATGCCCGGCGACCTCGTGCACCGCCTCGAGCAGCGCCGGGAAATCGCAGGCAGGATCGTCCGGCGCCTGGTAGTGATTCACGATCTGTCCAAGGAGCTGCACTTCCTTGCAGCCGTCTGCCGCGGCTTGCGCCACTTCAGCCAGGATCTCGGCCTTGGGCCGCATCCGCTCGTGGCCTCGCGTGTACGGCACGACACAGAAGCGTGCAGAAGTC
This sequence comes from uncultured Acidobacteriota bacterium, assembly GCA_963721715.1. GTDB lineage: Bacteria > Acidobacteriota > Vicinamibacteria > Vicinamibacterales > UBA2999 > VFZN01. The sequence continues at coordinate 132,098 of CAVRKI010000004.1, forward strand.
GTTGCAGCCCTCGATGATGGTCACGTAGGCCTTGGCGGCGTCGGTGCGGCGCGTGATGCCCAGCGGGAACGACGGTTCGTCGTACGGAGTGCTGACGTCGATCGCCGGCAGCCCGCGAGATTCCAGCTTCTGCTGCACCAGCACCGGCAGCATCTTGACGCGCTGTGTGCCGACGATCAGGTCGATGATTCCGGGCGAGCGCGTCAGCAGCGCCGCGCCCTCCTGCTGCGCCACGCAGCCAGTCACCGCGACGATCGGGTCGCGGCCAGTCTCGCGGGCCATCTCCCGGATCTCGCCGAGCCGGGTGTAGAGCTTGTCTTCGGCGCGCTCGCGCACGCTGCACGTGTTGACGACCACGACGTCGGCATCGCGATCGGACTCGGCCGGGTCGTAGCCGGATTGTTCGAGCAATCCCGCCATGCGCTCCGAATCGTGCACGTTCATCTGGCAGCCGTAGGTCTCGATGAAATACTTCACTTTTGCTTTCGCCCCCGCGGACTTTCGCCTTTCGCTTTTGCTCGACTTTCACCTTTCGCCTTCGCCGCGTCCAGCAGTTCCTGGGCGCCGGCGCGGGCGTGGGCGCCGGCATCGGCGCCGCCCATCATGCGGGCCAACTCATCGACGCGGTCGCCTTCACTCAACTTCAAGACGCTGGTCACGGTGCGGCGGCCGCGCGTCTCTTTCTGGATCAGGAAATGGGTGCGGCCGCAGGCGGCGACCTGCGGGAGGTGGGTGATGCAGAGCACCTGGTAACGCTGTCCCAGCGATGCCAGCTTCTCCCCCACCACCGTCGCGACGCGGCCACCGATCCCGGCATCGACCTCGTCGAAGATGAGGGTCCGTGTCTCGCCCTGGTCCGCCACCGTGGCCGCCGACAGGGTCTTCAGCGCCAGCATGACCCGCGACAGTTCGCCGCCGGAGACGATGCGCGCCAGGGGCCGGGGTTCCTCGCCGAGATTGGCGGACAGGAAGAACTCCACCTGGTCGAGGCCGCGCTCGGTCCATTGGCCGTCGGCGTCGGCGGTCGAGAGCCGCACCTCGAACCGCGCCTTGACCATCGCCAGGTCCGCCAGTTCGGCTTCGATGCTGCGGGCCATGTGCTCCCCGGCCTTCGACCGTTTGCTCGAGAGCTCCCGCGCCAGGCGCAGATATGCTGCCGACGCCGCGGCCAGTTCCTGTTCAAGGTCGGCGAGGCTGGAACTGCCGCCCACCAGCGCGGCATGCTCGGCGGCCAGCGCGTCCCGCCGGACGATCACATCCGCGAGGAGCGGCCCGTGCTTGCGCTTCAGCCGCTCGAGCAGCGCCAGCCGATCCTCCACCGACTGCAGCCGGGCCGGGGAGGCGTCGATGCCGTCGGCGAAGTCGCGGAGGGTGAAGGCCAGGTCTTCGAGCTGGGCCTTGATGCTGTCCCGGTTCTCCAGGTACGGCACGAACCGGGGGTCGAAGGTGGCGAGCTCACTCACCCGCTTCCAGACGTGCTCCAAACCGGCGAGCACCGCGTGCTCGGCGTCGTAGAGCTCGGCGTAACTTTCCTGGCAGAGCCGCTGGACGCGGTCCGCGCTCCGCAGGATCTGGCGATCAGCCGCCAGCTCATCGTCTTCGCCGGAGACGAGCGCCGCTTTCTGCAGCTCGCCGAGCTGGAATTCCACCAGTTCGAGACGCGCCGCGCGCTCGCGGTCGTCCATGCGCAGCCGGTCGATCTGCTGACGGACCGCCTGCACACGGGCAAATGCCCGAGCCACCTCATCCCTGAGCGGAACCGAGCGGGCCCATTCGTCCAGCACCAGCAGGTGCTGCGCCGGGTCGAGGAGTTGCTGGTGTTCGTGCTGGCCGTGGAGTTCGACGAACCGATTCGCCAGGTCCTTGAGAGCGGCCGCCGTGGCGAGCGCACCGTTGATGAAGGCGCGGCTGCGGCCCTGTGCCGTAATCTCGCGGCGCACGACCGTCTCGGTGCCGTCGGCGGATTCGAAGATGGCTTCGACCGTGGCGAGGTCTTCGCCGGTTCTGAGGAGGTCCTGCGTGGCTCGGCCACCGAGCAGCAGCCCGACGGCTTCGACGAGGATGGACTTGCCGGCACCGGTCTCGCCGGTCAAGATGTTGAACGAGGGTTCAAAATCGACGGACACCGATTCGATGACCGCCAGATTGCGGATCGCGAGGTAGCGGATCATGCGGCCCTCGGGGGCTCGCGGAGGGATGCCGCGAGCGGGCGGAAACCCCATCTTATCATGGGTTTGACAGAATTTCCCGGCACGTGCTACGGTTGCACGGAACCGCGCTTCTTCCCAGCAGCGCTCCCCAATTGACAGGAATCCGGAGGGCTTGTTGCCGACGCCTGGGTCGTTTGTCCTGGCACTGCAACTCGAAGGCAGTGCCACGTCCAGTCAGGCCGCTTCGGGAGATATCGTCCGCCTCGTCACCGAGGCCAGTCCGATCTCCCAGGCGGTGCTCATTATCTTGCTGCTGTTCTCGGTGGTGGCCTGGGCCATTATCGCGTCCAAGCTGGCCGCGTTCCGGAAGGTGGATCGGCAGACCGCGCAGTTCATCGAGGTGTTCCGCAAGAGCGCCAAGTTCTCGGACGTGCAGTCGGTCTGTGCCTCGTTGGTCCAGAGCCCGCTCGTCGGGATGTTCCAGGCCGGCTATGCCGAATTGAACGCCCAGCTCCGGCAGTCGTCGTCGGCCCCGGTCAGTCCGGGCGCCCCTGCGCCACGTCCAACATTGAAGAGCCTGGCGGCGGTGGATCGCGCGTTGTTGCGCGCCTCGTCGGCAGAGGTCAGCAAGCTGGAAAAGAGCGTGACGTTCCTCGCCACCACGGCCAGCATCACGCCGTTCATCGGTCTGTTCGGGACCGTGTGGGGCATCATGACGGCTTTCTTCAATATCGGCTCGCAGGGGTCGACCGACCTGTCCGTGGTGGCGCCCGGCATCGCCGAAGCGCTGATTGCCACGGCCGCGGGGTTGTTCGCGGCCATTCCAGCCGTCTATTTCTACAATCACCTCACCACCAAGGTGAAGATGTTCGCGACGGAGATGGACGATTTCGCGCTGGAGTTCCTGAACATCTCGGAAAGGAACTTCACCTAGTGCCGAAGGTGCTGCCACAGCCCGAGGCGGGCGGCGGGCGCCGGCGAGGACGCCGGGTCTCGACCTCGCTGTCGGAGATCAACGTGATCCCGCTCGTGGACGTCATGCTGGTGCTGCTCATCATCTTCATGGTGGCGGCGCCGATGCTCCAGAAAGGCGTCGAGGTGAACCTGCCGGTCGCGCAGCGGGCGGACAAGATGCCCGAGGAGCGGATGTACATCACCGTGCCCCTCTCCTATCGCACCAGCGGCAAGGTGTTCATGGACAAGGAAGAGATTCCGAGGGCGGTGCTGCCCGAGCGCATGCGTCAGGTGATGTCCACCAAGGATCAGAAGGAGGTCTACCTGCGCGGTGATGGCGGCGTACAACTCCAGGAACTGATGGAAGTGATGGACAGCCTCAAGAGCGGTGGTGTCGAACGCGTGGGCATTGTCGCGATTCCCGCGCCACCGCGAGGGAGACGCTGACGGTGGACGCGGTGTCGGCGGTCCTCACCCAGCGAGCGCACGACACCGAGCGCCTGGCGCCGGTGCTTGGGTGGTCGGCGGTCGTGCACGTGGTGATCACGCTGCTGCTGGCGGTGGTCCCGGCGGGTTGGCTGGGGTCGCGTGTCGCCGACGAGCCGGAGGTGGTGATGCAAATCAGCCTGGGCGGCGCGGTCGGGCCGCGCGATGGCGGCCTCGCCACGCTGGGCGGCCGTCCGGTCCAGCAGGTGCAGCCCGAGCCGGCGAAGAAGACCATCGAACCAGTGCGCCCCCCGGCGGCCAAGGCGCCGGAGATGATCGAGCGGACCAAGGAAGCGCCGAAGAAGCAGACCTCCACCTCGAAGGTGGACGCCAAGGATCCGCGCAGCCGCACCCCGATCAAGGGCGCGGAGATTCAGCAAGGCAGCACGGTCGCGCAGACCGCCGGCCGCGGACAGGGCTTCGGCCTCTCGTCCGGGGGCGGCGGCACCGGCGGGTATCTGGATGTCGCGAACTTCTGCTGCCCCGACTATCTGGCGACGATGATCGATCTGATTACGAGGAATTGGAACTCGAAGCAGGGCGCCGAAGGAACCGCGGCACTGAAGTTCGTCATCGAACGCGACGGACGCATCACGGGCGTGGAAGTGGAACGCTCGAGCGGCGTGCAGGCCCTGGACTACTACTCACAGCGCGCGCTGGCCCTGACCCGCCAGTTGCCGCCGCTGCCGGCGCCTTACACCGGGGACCGGCTGACGGTGCACCTGAACTTCGGCTACACACGTTAGGAACGACACGCATGACCTCACCATCGATCCGCCTCATTCCCCGCTGGGCCGCGCTGGCCGTGGTCGCCAGCGCCGTGGCGGTGGCGGCACAGCAGCCGCCGGCGGCCCCGCCGGCGTCGCAGCAGCCGGCCCCGCAGCAGCCGACCAGTGTCGAGTTGCGCATCACGGGCGAGCCTGGCACCCCGCCTCGCCTCGCGGTTCCCGACCTGATCGCGCTGTCCCCGGACAAGGAGACGCAGGACGCAGCCAGGGTGATCGGCGAGGTGCTGTGGGACGACATGAACTTCGAGCGCGAGTTCTACATGATCCCGCGCGATACCTATAAGTCCATCCCCGTCTCCACCGCGATCGGCGACGTGGCGTTCGACCGCTGGCGCGAACTGGGCGCCGATGGCGTGGTGGTCGGCACCGTGCAGCGCGCGGCGACCGGCATCCGCGTCGAGATGCGCCTCTATAGCGTCCGCGCCCGCCAGCAGAGCTATGGCCGCGAGTACACGGGCGCCGCCGCCAACCCGCGGGTCTACGCCCACACGATGGCGGACGAGATTCACCTCTCGCAGCGCAGCCTGCGCGGCATCGCCCGCACGAAGCTGGCGTTCTCCTCGGATCGCAATCGCGATCCCGTGGCGAACACGGTCGAAAAACGCGAGGTGAAGGAGATCTACATCGCCGACTACGACAGCGCCAATCAGCGCCGCATCACCATCAACCGCAATCTGAACATCACCCCGAACTGGTCGCCCGACGGGCGATCGATTGCCTACACCTCCTATCGCAAGACGCTGCCCGACATCCTGATCTCGAACATCTTCGTCGGCACGATGGAGGAACCGGCGAAGGGCGTGGGCCAGAATTTCCTGCCGGTGTTCTCGCCGGACGGCAAGCAGATTGCTTTCATGTCGAACCGCGACGGCAACTCCGAGATCTACGTCATGAACCGCGATGGCTCGGGCCTGCGGCGGCTCACCGACAATCCGGCGATCGAGTCGACGCCGACGTGGTCGCCCACCGGCACGCAGATCGCGTTCACCTCGGATCGCACCGGCACGCCGCAGATCTACGTCGTCGGCTCGGACGGCACCGGGCTGCGGCGCCTGACCTTCGAGTCGTACGCCGACCGCGCCACCTGGTCGCCGGCGCCGTACAACGAGATTGCCTTCGCGGCGCGCACCGGGCCGGGCTACGACATCAAGATCCTGAGCCTGCAGGACGGCGTCACCCGGCAGATCACGTTCGGCGAAGGCACCAACGAGAGCCCGGCGTGGGCGCCCAACGGGCGCCACATGGCGTTCATGTCCACGCGCGCCGGCAAGAGCCAGATCTTCACCGTCGATCGCGACGGGAAGAACATCCGCCAGATTACGAAGGACGGCAACAACTTCACGCCGAACTGGAGTCAGTAGCACGTCCGGGCTTCCCCCGGTTCGGCCCGGTTCGCACACAGGTTCAAGACGACGGTTCGAGATTGATTCGACGCGAGCGTTCGACGCGTTCAAGAGGAGTGATGATGAGACGGAATCAGATGGTGTCGCTGACGGCTGGTCTGTTGGTGGTCGTGGCGATGTCGGCGTGCGCGAAGAAACCGCCGACGGTGGCGAGGCCGATGCCGCCGCCGGCCGAAGGCACGGTGGCGCTGCCGCCGACGCCGCCCGCCCCGCCGCGGCCGGTGGACGAGCCGATTCCGGTGCCGCCCGAACCGGACAACATCCGCTCGGGCAACCTCGCCGACGACCTCGATTCCCTGAACCGGGCCGGCGCGCTCAAGGCGGTCTACTTCGATCTCGACAGCTCCGACGTCAACGCCCAGGGGCAGCAGACCCTGCAGGAGAACGCCGAGCTGATGCGCAAGAATCTGAGCTGGCAGGTGACCATCGAGGGACACTGCGACGAGCGCGGCACGGCCGAGTACAACCTGGCCCTCGGCGAGCGCCGCGCGCTGGCTGCCCGCGCCTACCTCGTCTCGCTGGGGATTCCCGCCGAGCGGGTGCGGACCGTCAGCTACGGCAAGGAGTTCCCCTTCGAGCAGGGCCACGACGAGGCGGCGTGGTCGAAGAACCGCCGCGCGCACTTCGTGATCACGGCCAAGTAACCGGGTAACATGGAGGGCATGACACGGCACGCTCTCGTGGCCACTCTGGTCGTCGCCGCCCTGTCGGCGACGGCGGCGCCCGCGGCCGCGCAGTCGCGGCGCGAGATGCAGATGATGGCCGACATCCGCATGCTGCAGGAGCAGACGCAGCAGCTGCAGCAGCAGCTGGCGGCGGCGCTGGCGCAGATCAACGAGACGCTCAAGCAGCTCTCCACCCGCGCCGACGACCAGACCGGCGCCACGCGCAAGGGCTTCGCCGACCAGAAGCTCACGGTGGACGGCATCGGCAGCGACCTGCGCATCGTCAAGGAACGCGTCGACGAGACCAACGTGCGCATCACGTCGCTGTCGCAGGAAGTCGAGGCGCTCCGCGTCGCCATCCCGTCCACGCCGCCGCCGACCACATTCGATCCCGCGGCGGGCACCGACCCCGGCGCGTCCCGCCTTCCAGACTCCGACCGGTGCGGCCCCCGGCCCGTCAACGGCCGCAACTGGCGCGGCACCGCCGCCCAGCACGCCGGCATCGCAGCCGCCGCCGCAGGTGAATCCCGGCATCTCGCCGCAGCGCCTGTACGACACGGCGTGGACCGACTACACGGCCGGTCAGTGGACGCTGTGCATCGAAGGCTTCAACACCTACCTGCGCAGCTTTCCGCGCAGCGAGGCCGCCGACGACGCGCAGTTCTACATCGGTGAATGCCACTTCGCGGACGGCAAGTACACCGAGGCGATGGACGCCTACAACCGCGTCATCACCGGCTACCCTCGGGCCGACAAGGTGCCCGACGCGTACTACAAGCGCGGCATGACCTTCGAGCGGCTCGGCCAGCTCGATCGCGCGCGCGAATCGTGGGACACGCTGCTGAAGATGTTTCCGGACGCGGAAGTCGCGCGTCTCGGCAAGCAGAATCTCGATCGGCTCTCACGCGGCCGTCCGCAACCCTGAATTCTGCTTCGGGCATTTGCCTCAGCGCTTAAGCGATCGGCGACTCCCGCCGAGCGCCGCTCTTGGGCTATGCTGGCGGCACATTCACACACACATGCAATGACGACCCCTCGAACGCTCGGGCAGCGCGCCGAGTCGAGGCAGAAAGGGACGAGATGGGAAGCGTAAACAAAGTGCTGCTGGTGGGAAATCTCGGTCGCGACGCCGAGGTGCGTTACACGCCGGGCGGCGCGCCGGTCGCGAGCTTCAGCATCGCCACCACCGAGAACTGGACCTCGAAGGACGGCGAGAAGCACGAGCAGACCGAGTGGCACCGCATCGTGCTCTGGGGCAAGCAGGCCGAGACGCTGCAGCCCTATCTCACCAAGGGCAAGCAGATCTTCGTCGAAGGCCGACTGCAGACCCGCCAGTGGGAAAAGGACAACCAGAAGCACTACACGACGGAGATCAAGGCCGACCGCATCGTCCTGCTCGGCGGCGGTGGTCGTGGCGGTGAACGGTCGGAGCGCGGCGACAGTGGCGGCTACCAGGATCCGATGAAGGAACCGGCTCCCGTCACCGACGACGATATTCCGTTCTAGATCAGCATCGGGAATCGGGAGATCGGGAGTCAAGACTCAGGCTCAAGACTCGAGACTCAAGACCGCCGAGTCCTCTCCCGTCTCCCGCCCGGTTCTCCCGTCAGCTCCGCCCGTAGCGATCCTCGAGACGGACGACGTCATCGGTCTCGGGTGTCGACACTTCGAAGATGTCGCTGTCCTCGAGCGCGGTCATGCGGTGCACGGTCGGCGGCGTCACGTGCACGGCCTCGCCCGGCAGCAGTTCGCGCGACGTCAGCGCCTCGCCCTCCTGCATCTCGAACAGAATCTTTCCGGCGTGGACGTAGATCGTCTCGTCCTTGCGGTTGTGATACTGCAGGCTGAGCGCGTGCCCCTTGTTGACGTGAATCAGCTTGCCGACATACCGATCGGTCACGGCCCACCACAACTCGTAGCCCCAGGGCTTCTCCACTCGCTTCATACCGTCTCCGTCTCCAAGCGCCAGGCGTGCCCGGCGATTGCTGAACCAGCGGTATCCGCGTTCAGCGCGGCTCCGAATTCCCCACCGACGCGCCGAGCGCGTCGAACAGGAACTGCTCCACTTCGGCGGCCGTCGCCAGGCTGAGGGCCTGCCGCGCCAGCCGGCGCGCGTCGTCGACGCGCAGTTCGCGGACGACGTGACCGACGAGCGGGATGGCGCCCGGTGTCATGCTGAACTCGGTCAGGCCGAGGCCGATCAGCAGCCCGACCAGCGCCGGGTCGGAGGCCATCTCGCCGCAGAGCGAGACCGGCACGCTCTCGCGTCGCGCGGCGCGGCTGACGAGCCGCACCAGACGCAGGATCGCCGGGTGCAACGGCTCGTAGAAGTCCGAGACGCGGTCGTCCGTGCGGTCGACCGCCAGCGTGTACTGGATGAGATCGTTGGTGCCGATGGTGAGGAAGTCGACTTCGCGGGCGAGGAGGTCCGCGGCCACGGCCGCCGCCGGCACCTCGATCATCGCGCCCAGCGGCACCGGAGCGGCGCCCAGTTCCAGGCACAGATCGGTGAACATCGACCTCGCCTGGCGCAGCTCCTCCACCGCGGTGACGAACGGGAACATGATGCGGAGCGACCCGTGGGCCGAGGCGCGCACCAGCGCCCGCAACTGGGTGCGGAGGACTTCCGGATGAGCGAGTCCGAGCCGCAGGCCGCGGAGCCCACGCCGTCCGCGTCCGCGGTCGGTGGGGCGGCCAAGTCCGACGTGACGCTCGTCGAGGTCGAAGGTGCGGATGGTCACGCGCCGCGGGGCCACCTGTTCGAGCAGCTGACGATAGGCCTCGTACTGCACGTCCTCCGTGACCGCTTCGAGCGGCTGCCCCGACAGCAGGAACTCCGAACGGTAGAGGCCGATGCCGTCGGCGCCGGATTCCTGCAGGAACGGCAGGTCGGCCAGCAGCTCCAGGTTGGCATCGAGGCGCACGGGCACGCCGTCCCGCGTCGTCAGCGGATCGCGTGAGGCCGCGGCGGTGGCGCGACGGGGCGGCCGGGACGAGACGCGCTCGGCGGCCGCGATTTCGTCCGGCTCCGGCGCGATCTGCACTTCGCCGGTCGTGCCGTCGAGGATCAGCGTGGTCCCCGCCGTGACCCGCGCCGACAGGTCGTGCAGGCCGACCACTGCGGGCACGTGCAGCGATCGCGCGAGAATCGCGGTGTGATAGGTGCGGCTGCCGGCGTCGACGGCGAAGCCACGCACGCGCGTCCAGTCCAGCTGCGCGGCGAGCGACGGGGTGAGCTCGTCGGCGACCAGCACCGACGGGCCCTCGATGTCCTTGAGGAGATCGCGCAGGCCGGCGCCGTGCCGGAGGTTCATCCGCAGCCGTCCGGCGACGTCGGCGATGTCGGTTTCTCGCTCGCGCAGATACGGGTCCTCCATCGAGGCGAACAGGTGCCGCAGGTCATCGTAGGCGCGATGGAGCGCCCACGCGGCGTTGACGTGCTCGTCGCGCACGATCTGCCGGGCGCGGCCGACGAGCAGCGGATCGTCGAGCATCAGCAGCTGCGCGTCGAACAGCGGCGCGAGGTCGCGCACCGGTCCGGTCGCCAGGCGCGTCGCGGATGTCCAGCAGCTGCTGCCGCGAGCGGTCGCGGGCGAGGTCGATCGACGCGACCTCGCGGTCCACGCGATCGGCGGCCACGGGAAAGCGCACCACTTCGGTGGGCTGCGTGAGGACGACCGCGCGTCCGACCGCCACCCCGGGAGAGACGCCGATGCCGGTCAGCCGTTCCACGGTTCCTCCCCGAAGCCAGATTCCACGAGGTGGCAGAGGTCGTCGACCGCCTGCTGTTCGTCCGGCCCCTCGGCCGAGATCTGCACGGTGGTGCCCCTGGCGGCGGCGAGCAGCAGCACGCCCATGATGCTCTTGCCGTCCATGGTGCGGCCGTCGCGCTGCACGAGGATCCGCGACTGGTAGCGCGTCGCGGCATGGACGAACTTCGCCGCGGCGCGGGCGTGCAGTCCGAGTCGATTGCGGATGGTCACGTCCCGTCGAGTCATGCCCTAGGCGGTTGCCGCGCCGGACGTCCCCGGCGTCGAACCCTCCAGCAGATCGGTGGCCACCCAGATGGCGCTGCGCCCGTGCTCGCTCAGTTGCCGGGCGACGTCGACCAGCGCGGCGGCGTCGCGCAGGCTGGCCGCCTTGATCAGCATCGGCAGGTTGACGCCGGTGACGACCTCGATCTGATCCTTGGCGAGGAACGTCATCGCCAGGTTGCACGGGGTGCCGCCGAACATGTCGGTGAGGATCAGCACGCCGCTGCCGCCGCCCTTCACCCGCCCGATCGCCGACTGGATGTCGTCGCGCGCGTCCTGCACGTCCTCGTGCCAGCCGATCGACACGGCGGCGAACTGCGGCAGGTCGCCGACGATGGTCTCCGCCGCGTTCACCAGCTCGGTGGCGAGCTGGCCGTGTGTCACGACCACGATGCCAATCATACCTGCCTCCCCATGTCGCGATGGCGGACGCGAGTGGTGATGCCGTCCATGGACGAGAGCTCGCGCTTCAGCGCCTCGGCCACGAACACCGATCGATGGCGGCCGCCGGTGCAGCCGATGGCCACCGTCAGGTAGGCCTTGCCTTCCTCGATGTAGTGCGGCAACAGGAAGCGGAGGAAGCCGGTGACGCGCCGCAGGAACTGCGCCGTCAGGAGCTGGCGGCGCATGTAGCTCTGCACCGCGCGATCCTTGCCGGTCTGCGGCCGCAGCGTCGGCACCCAGTGCGGGTTCTTCAGGAACCGCACGTCGAACATCAGGTCGGCCTCGACCGGGGCGCCGTAGTGGAACCCGAAACTGAGGAACGTGAGCACCAGCTTCGACGCGTGGCGCCGTCCGGCCACCAGGTCGAGGAACACCTGCCGCAGCTCGTGGACGTTCATCGCCGTGGTGTCCACCACCTTGTCGGCCATCGCGCGAATCGGCCGGAGCTTGGCCCGCTCCTCCGACAGACCCTTCGGTCACCGGGCGATCACCGGCGAGCGGGTGCGGGCGGCGCGTCTCCGAGAAGCGGCGCACCAGCTCGGCGTGGCTGGCTTCGAGGAAGATCAGCAACGGCGCGGTGTCCTTGGCGCGCAGCAGCGAGCGGTAGACCTTCGGGAAGTCGGCGATGAAGCGCGACTCGCGCACGTCCATGACCACGGCGATGCGATCGTGCTCGGCGCCCTGCTGGCCGGCGAACTCCGCCATGAACGGCAGCAGCGTCACCGGCAGGTTGTCGACGCAGTAATAGCCCAGGTCTTCGAGGGCGCGAATCGCCTGCGACTTGCCGGCGCCGGACAGGCCGGTCAGGACGATGAAGCGCGCGGACGACGGCGGTTGCTTGCGCCGCGCGGGCTGCTTGCGCCGCCGCCGGCTTCCGGTCAGCCACCGGCGTCTTGCGCGCCACCGGCTTCTTCTTGGTCACGCCATGTCTCCCGCTTCCCCGTCGTCGTCTTCGCGATCGTGTTCCTCGCGTCCTGGCGGCGCCAGCAGCGAGGCGTCGAGGCGCGCCGCCAGGGTGCGCGCGGCGTTGATGCCGCGGGCGCGCAGCAGCTGATTGCGGGCGGCGACTTCCACCAGCGTGCCGAGGTTGCGGCCCGGGGCGACCGGCATGCGGATGAGCGGCACGCGCAGGCCGAGCAGCTCGTGATGCTGCTCGTCCAGCCCCAGCCGTTCGTACTCGTGGGTTTCATCCCAGCGCTCGAGCTGCACCACCAGCTCGATCCGCTTCGAGGTGCGGGTGGAGGCGACGCCGAACAGGTCGCGGACGTTGATCAGCCCGAGCCCGCGGACTTCCATGTGATGACGCGTCAGCTCCGGGCAGCTGCCGAGCACGATCGACTCGGCGCGCCGCCGTATTTCGACGGTGTCGTCGGCCACCAGGCGATGACCGCGCCCGACCAGATCGAGGGCGCACTCGCTCTTGCCGATGCCGCTCTCGCCGACGAGGAGCACGCCAAGGCCGAGGATGTCGAGCAGCACGCCGTGGATGATCTCGCGGACGGCGAGACGGTCCTCGAGCAGGGCGGTGAGCTTGCCGATCGCCGCGGCCGTGGGCACCGAGGTGCGGATCACCGGCAGGCTCGCCGCGTCGGCGGCGGCGATGACGTCGTCGGGAACGGTGGACCGGGCGGTGACGAGCACGCACGGCACGTCCATCTCGAAGGACTTCGCCAGCGCGAACTGGCGTCCCGCCCTGGGCAGCGTCTCGAGGAAGCGCAGTTCGCTGTCGCCGTAGATCAGCACGCGTCCGGGCTGGAGGTACTCGTGAAAGCCGGCGAGGGCGAGGCCGGTCTTCTGGATGTACGGGCTGGTGATGCGCCGTTCCAGCCCGTGACGACCGGCGAGGAGTTCGAGCGGCAGTCCTATCGTCTCGGGCCGTGACCCAAGCAAGCCGCCGACGGTGACGGCCGGGACCGTCGTCATCGCTGGCACCCCGGCGCCTAGCGGCGCCGGCGGTCCTTCCACTTGCCTTTCAACTTGCTGGCCTGCTGGTCGAGCCGTTCCGCCGCCATCGTCGACGCGAACTGCCAGGTCGGCCCGCCGCCCACGGCGTGGAGGTACTGTTCGCCGCGCGCATGCACGGAGACCTCAACCACCTTGTCGAGCTTGGCGCGCGAGACGACCACCGCGGCGGTGAGGCCGGCATCGCTCAGGTGACGGGAAACGCGGGACAGCTTGGTGTTGATGAGGGAGCGCAGATAGCCGGAGACCGCCATCCGGCGGCCCGTGATTTCGATATCCATGCCTTTAGAACAGGACCTTCCGCTGGTTCGACGTCGGAATCTTCAGCTCTTCGCGATACTTCGCGATCGTCCGCCGCGCGAGGATGAGGCCTTCGCGCTGGAGGATGCTGACGATCTTCGAATCGCTCAACGGCTTTTTCTGGTCCTCCCCTTCAATGATCTTCTTGATGCGGTTCTTGATGGTCACCGACGACACCGCTTCGCCGTACGAGCTGCTGATGCCGCTGTGGAAGAAGAACTTCATCTCGTACACGCCCTGCGGGGTGTGCATGTACTTGTTGGTGACGACCCGGCTGACGGTCGACTCGTGCATGCCGATGTCGTTGGCGACGTCGCGCAGCACCAGCGGCCGCAGGTGCTCGATGCCGTGATCCATGAAGTCGCGCTGGAAGTTGATGATGCTGGTCGCGACCTTGTGAATCGTCTTCTGGCGCTGCTCCACGGACTTGATCAGCCACAGCGCCGAGCGGAACTTGTCCTTCACGTAGGCGCGGGTCTCGTCGGTGTTCTCGGTGGCGCCCTTGTCGAGCAGCCGGCGGTAGGTCGGGCTGATCCGCAGCTGCGGCAGCCCGTCCTCGTTCAGCACCGCGACGTACTGGTCGTCCACCTTCACCACGTAGACGTCCGGGATGACGTACTGGGACGGCTGCGGGTTGTAGCGGCTGCCCGGCTTGGGGTCGAGCTGCTGGATGATCTCGATGTGGTGCTTGAGCTCCTCGAGCGACAGGTTCAGCTTCTTCGACAGCTCGGGAATCTGATGGTTCTGCAGCAGCCGCAGGTGCTCGGTGACGATGCGCTCGGCGGGCGTGCCTTCGAGGTTCAGGTGCCGCACCTGCAGCGTCAGGCACTCCTGGAGGTCGCGCGCGGCGACGCCGATCGGATCGAACCCCTGCAGCAGCCGCAGCACGTTCTCGACCTCGGCCACCGGCCACGGGCCCATGTTGGCGATCTCGTCCACCGACGCCACCAGGTAGCCGTCGTCGTCGAGGTTGCCGATGATGGCCTCGCCGATCTCGCGCACCGTGGGGTCGTTGGTCTGGAGCGACAGCTGCCACTCGAGATGATCGGTCAGCGAGGTCGACGTGGAGAGCGTGTTCTCGATCGGCGGCAGTTCGCGGACCTCCTGCGGCGCGCGCGACTTGTAGCTGTCCTCCAGATACTCGCCGAAGAAGTACTCGTAGTCGGCGTCGTCCCAGGTGTCGTTCTTGGTTTCGGCCTTGGGGGCCTCGGCTTCCTTCTCCGTGGCGGGCTGCGCGTCGGCGGCCTGGAGATCCTCGGTCGGGATCTCCTCGAGCAGAGGGTTCTCGACCACCTCCTGCGTCAGCAGATCGGCCAGCTCGAGCGTGGACATCGGCAGCAGCTTGATGGCCTGCTGCAGCGAGGGCGTCAGAATGAGCTTCTGCGCCAGCTTGGTCTGGAGTCTCTGCGAAATACCCATGCCGGAACTTCCTAAATTCTAGTCCAGCCTGAAATCCGTCCCGAGATAAATCCGCCGAACCTCTTCGTCGTCGGCCAGATCTCTCGGCGTGCCGTTCCTGAAAATGGCCCCATCGGTGCACGATATAGGCCCGATCCACGATGCGGAGCGTCTCGCGCACGTTGTGGTCGGTGATGAGGACGCCGATGCCGCGTTCCTTCAGGTGGAAGATGATCTTCTGGATGTCGGTGACCGCAATCGGGTCGATGCCGGCGAATGGCTCGTCGAGGAGGATGAACCGCGGCGACATCACGAGGGCGCGCGTGATCTCGGCACGGCGGCGCTCACCTCCCGACAGCACGTAGGCCGGCGAGGCCGCGAGGGCGGTGAGGCCCAGGTCGGCCAGCAGGTCGCGCGCGCGCTGCTTGCGCTCCGCGCCGCCCAGCGGCAGCGTCTCGAGAATCGCCAGGATGTTCTGCTCGACGGTCAGGCCACGGAAGATCGACGGCTCCTGCGGCAGGTAGCCGATGCCCTTCCGGGCGCGGACGTACATCGCATCGTCGGTGATGTCGGCGCCATCGAACAGCACGCGACCCGAGTCCGGGGCGGTGAGCCCCACCGTCATGTAGAACGTCGTGGTCTTGCCGGCGCCGTTCGGGCCGAGCAGCCCGACCACCTCGCCGGAGTTGACCTCGAGACTGACGCCCTTGACGACTGTTCGACCGCCGTATGACTTCGTGAGTTCCTGGGTCCTGAGACTGGACATCAGCTGGGGGGCCTGCCGGGGCATTTGCCCCCTCGCGTTTCGGTTCGCACTTCCTCGTTGCCGTCGATGATGACTCTATCGGACGACTTGAAGAACGTCAAAGTTCTGCCGGCCGATTCGTTGCACTCGTCGATGAAGCGGCCCGGCGCGCCGGTGATTTCGTAGCGCTCGTCCGCCGGGCGGTAGACCAGGGCGGCGCCCGAGGCGCTGCGCTTTTCGAGCGTCATCTGCACGGAGCCCCGCGCGTCGAGCCGATCGAGCTTGTTCTCGCCCGCCGCGAGCGACAGTTCGATGTGGTCCGCGTGCAGGTCGCCCTGCTCCCCGTTCATCTGCGCCTTGGTGTCGTAGATGGCCTTGCGCGTCGCGTCCGCATAACGAAACGTTCCCGCCCGCAGCAGGGTCGGCCCTTTTCGCGCGGCCGGCGCGGTGCCGTCTTCGGGGGCCAGCGCCAGCGAGGTCAGCACGTTGCCCGTGGCGCTCAGGTCGCCCTTGGCCTCGTCCATCGCGATGCTGTCGGCCTGGATCACCGTGTCGGCCTGCAGCATGCGGGCGCCGCCGCCATACACGGCCTGCCGCGCCTGCTCGTCGTAGGTCATCTCCGCCGCAATCACGTTCACGGGGTCGGCGTCGCCCAGCAGTCCCGGCCGC
This sequence comes from uncultured Acidobacteriota bacterium, assembly GCA_963721715.1. Classification (GTDB taxonomy): domain Bacteria; phylum Acidobacteriota; class Vicinamibacteria; order Vicinamibacterales; family UBA2999; genus VFZN01. Next base: position 148,096 of record CAVRKI010000004.1, read on the forward strand.
TTCGCGCCGCCGGCCTTGCCCCTGGTCGGCTGCAGCACGCTGCGGACATTGCCCTTGGCGACCATCCGTCGCGGCGCCAGCGTGACGTCGATCGCGTCACCGTCGATGCGGATGCTCTCGTCGCTCACGCTCGGCGGCAGGTTGTTGTCGCGTCCGCGCAGGTCGAGCGCGCTGGCGGTGATGCGATACGCCGCCTCCGCGCTCTGCGCGCGCAGGGCGCCGTCCTCGAAACGGAAGCTGCCGGCGAAGCGGGCTTCCTCGAGCAGGCCGGTGGTGGTGTTGAGCCGCGCGTCCAGGACGCGGGCCCGCGCCACGCGGGCGCCCCGATCCTTGGCCGCGGCCTCGCGGAACTCGACGTTGTCCTGGAACCTCATCGCCGTCAGGCCCTGTCCCGGCGCGCCCGATCCGGTCAGTTGCGCCGCGCGGATGGTCCGGGCCGGCGCGTCCTTCTCGGCCGGCAGGGTGACGACGACGTTGTCGCGGCTGGCGAGGTTCTTGATGGCGCCATCCGCCAGCAGATCGATCGTGATGAACTCGCCCGCCAGCTGCTGGCCCGGCGCGGCCGCCTGCCCTGCCAGCTCGATCGCCGACTTGCCGGCGAGCGTCGCCTGCTGCAGCGTGCGGCCATCGTCGGCGTAATCGAGGTTGATGTCGCGGGCGCGCATCACGCGCAGGGCGCCCATGCCTTCCCCGCCGGTGATGCGGGCATTGCCGCGCAGCTCGATCGTGTCGGGCTCGTCCCGATCCGGGAACAGGTACACCGTCGCGTCATCCGCCTCGATGATCTGCCCGTTGCGGGTCATCCGCACGCCGCGCTCGAACCGCATGTAGCGTTCGCCGCGAGCGAAGCCGGCGGCGCCGGACGCCACGTCCATCGGGCCCGCGGCGCCGTCGGGGGCGAAGCGCACGACGGCCTGGTCCAGCAGCCACACGGTGTTGCGCTGCTCGTCGAAGGTGAAGCCGATGCCCGCCCCGGCCATGCGGCCGCGCGTGAACTGGACCGGCCCCGGCGCCCGGATGATGCCCTCGGTGTTCACGTAGGACGCCGAACCGGCCGTGGCCACCAGCCCGTCGCTGGCCTGCAGCTTGACGTCGCCGTTCATGTCGAAGGTGGCCTGGTTGGAGCCGACCCTGGCCTCCTTGCTGTTGACCACGAAGTTGCGGCCGGCGCGGTTGTCCACGGATGAGCTTCACGCCCAGGAGGGTGGTCTGGCCATCCGCGTAGGAGACCTGCGAATCACACTCCACGCGCAGGTCCTGCTTCGACCCCTTCAGCTGGACGACGTCACAGCCCCGGGTTTCGATGGTGGACTTGGGATCGAGGCGCTCAATCGGCACGATCGGCGCACGGGTGTCGCGCGGACGCATGGCATTGACGACAAACGCCGCCAGACCGAGCCCGAAGATTGCGATGCCGAATCTGAGGCGCCTACGCCACACCTGACGATTGTACCAGCCGCGCTGCATGGCGGTGGTGGATACTGAACCCACAACGGCCGTGACGTCCGGTCGAGCCGGCGATAGAATCCAGACAGTCGGTCCCCACCGAGAGGCCACCCATGTCGGAGACCGCGATCGATCCGGCCGTCAGGAATCGCTTCCATTCCCTGCACCGCCTGATTGGCAACACCCCGCTGCTGGCCGTGGACGTCCTGTTCCGCGGGCAACCGCGCCGCATCTTCGCCAAGCACGAGTCACTCAACCTCACCGGCAGCATCAAGGACCGGATGGCGCTGTTCGTGCTCGAGCAGGCGTACCACGACGGGCAGATTCACCCCGGCGACCGCATCGCGGAAGCCACCAGCGGCAACACCGGCATTTCGTTCGCCGCGCTCGGACGGGCGCTGGGGCATCCCGTCACCATCTTCATGCCCGACTGGATGAGCCCGGAGCGGATGGCGTTGATCGCCAGCTTCGGCGCGGACATCGTGCCGGTGAGCCGGGCCCAGGGCGGATTCCTCGGCAGCATCGCGCAGGCGGACGCCCTCGCCGCACGCGACCCTCACGTCTTCCTGCCGCATCAGTTCTCGAACGAGGCCAACGTCCGCGCGCACACGGAGACCACCGGGCGCGAAATCTGGGTGCAGCTCGCCAGCGCCGGACTGGCCCCGGACGCGTTCATCGCCGGGGTCGGGACCGGAGGGACCGTAATGGGGGCGGGCCGCTACCTGAAGTCGTGCCAGGCGTCGATTCGGGTCCATCCGCTGGAGCCGGCCGAGTCTCCGACGCTGTCGACGGGCCACAAGGTCGGCCAGCATCGCATCCAGGGCATCTCCGACGAGTTCATTCCGTCCATCGTGCACCTCGACGAACTGGACCACGTCGTCAGCGTCCACGATGGTGACGCCATCCTCATGGCCCAGGCGCTGGCCCATCACGGTCTGGCCGTGGGCATCTCGTCGGGGGCCAACTTCATCGGCGCGCTGAGGGTGCAGGACGAGATGGGTGGCGAGGCCACGGTGGCGACCGTCTTCTGCGACAGCAACAAGAAGTACCTCAGCACCGACCTGCTGCGCGCCGAGCCGGCGCGGCCCGGTTACCTGTCGCCGGAGGTGGAGATCGTCGGCTTCACGGCGCTGTCGCGCACGTGCGTGCTCTGCGCCAGGTGAGCATCGGCGGCCGGCGGATCGAGCGCGCGTAGGCGGGGCCGCGTGGGTCGGCTGGCGCCAGAGAGGTGGCGCCGCACGGTCAGCGGAAGTCTTCGACCCGCAATTCGAGATACTTCTCGCCGCGGAACTCGTTCTCCTCGAGGGTGTAGGCGAGCTCGACGCCGGCCTTCTGCGACAGCAGCGCCTGTTCGCGTTCGGCGGCGTTCCATTGGATGCCCCGCAGCAGGCGGCCGCTCTGCTTGAAGGTCATCTTCAGGTGGCGCTCCTTCAGCCGGCGCGGGCCATCCACCACTTCCACCGGACCGGTGAAGAACTTCGGCCGCGGATTCGAGGGACCGAACGGTGCCAGCGCGTTGAGCTCCGACACGACGCGATCGGTGATCGCGTCGAAGCGGAGCGGACCATCGAGCCACAGGCGCGGGCGCAGGTCGTCCGGCTCGAGCCGCTGGTCCGCGTGCGCGTTGACGGCCTGGCGGAACTCCCTCACCCGCTCGGACTCGATCTGCAGGCCGGCGGCCTGCTTGTGCCCGCCGAAGCGGCCCAGCATTGGCGCGCAGGCCTCGAGCGCGGCGAGCATGTCGAAGCCAGGGATGCTGCGGCACGACCCGTGCGCCACGCCATGGTCGAGCGACAGCACGATCGCGGGCCGGTAGAACTGATCCACCAGCTTGGAGGCGACGATGCCGATCACGCCGCGATGCCAGCCCTCGCCCGCCACCACCAGCACGCTGCGCGAGCCGACCTCAGGGTCGCTCTCGACAATCTTGCGCGCCTTGGTGACGATGTCGAGTTCCTCGGTGCGGCGCCGGGTGTTCTCGGTCTCGAGCTGTTCGGCCAGCGCGCGCGCCTCGTCCTGCATGCTCTCTTCGGACGCCAGCAGCAAGCGCGCCGCGATGTCGGGCGTGCTCATGCGGCCGGCGGCATTGATGCGCGGCGCCAGCATGAACGAGATGTGATAGCTGTCGATGGTCTTGCCGGTCAGGCTGCACGCATCGAGCAGCGCCCGCAGCCCCACCTTGTGCGGGCCCCTGGTCAGCATCTGCAGGCCCAGTTTCGCGATGATGCGGTTCTCGCCAACCAGCGGCACGACGTCGGCGAGCGTGCCGATGGCCGCGACCTTCACGAACCCCGGCACCCACTGCGATCGGCCGGCGCGGCCGCACAGGGCCTGCACCAGCTTCAGCGCCACGCCCACGCCCGCCAGGTTCTTGTCGGGGTAGGTGCAGTCGTGGCGCTTCGGGTTCACCACCGCCACCGCCTGCGGCATCTCGTCGTCGGGCTCGTGGTGATCGGTGATGATCAGATCGATGCCGAGAGCGCGGGCCCGGCGCGCGGCTTCGGCGCCGCGGATGCCGCAGTCCACCGACACCACCACCTGCACCCCTTCCGACTTCAGGCGGTCGAACGTCGCCGGCTGCAGGCCATAGCCGTCGCGCACGCGCTCCGGCACGAAGTGGACGACGTCGGCGCCGAGCAGCTCGAGGGTGCGGCGCAGGATGACGGTCGAGGTGATGCCATCGACGTCGTAGTCGCCGTGCACGGCGATGCGCTCGCGATTGGCAATCGCCCGCTCCAGGCGCACCACCGCCTTCGCCATGTCGGCCAGCAGGAACGGGTCGTGCAGCTGGTCGAGCGAGGGCGAGAGGAACCGGCGGGCGGCCTCCAGGTCGTGGTGGCCGCGAATGGCCAGCAGCCGCGCGGTCACCTCCGAGAGGCCCAGCTCGCGCTGCAGCGTCGCCGCCGCGGCCGCCTCACACGCGTGTGTCTGCCAGATGCGCGGGATCACTCCGGGCTCTCGCCCCTCGACCATGCTGGCGGCGACTCTGTGTCTCTCGACGAGTCGATGCCGATCTGCCCGATCGCCCGGAACTTCTGATAGCGCGCCTCGAGACGCGCGTCGCTGTCGAGCGCCGACACCTCGTTCAGCACGCGGTCGAGGGCCACGTCCAGCAGCGCCGCGGCCTGCCGCGGATCGGTGTGCGCGCCGCCCACCGGCTCGGAGATGATCTCGTCGATGATGCCCAGCCGCAGCAGGTCGGGCGCGGTGATCTTCAGCGCCTCGGCGGCGTCGACCTTCTTCGCCGCGTCGCGCCACAGGATGGCGGCGCAGCCTTCGGGTGGAATCACGCTGTAGATGGCGAACTCGCTCATCAGCACGCGATCGCCGACGGCGATGCCGAGCGCGCCGCCGCTGCCGCCCTCGCCGTGCACGACGATGATCACCGGCACGTCCAGCATCGACATTTCGCGCAGGTTGAGGGCGATGGCCTCGGCCACGCCGCGCTCCTCGGACTCGATGCCCGGATACGCCGCCGGGGTGTCGACGAAGCAGATGATCGGCCGGTCGAACTTCTCCGCCAGGCTCATCAGCCGCAGCGCCTTGCGATAGCCTTCAGGGCGCGCGTAGCCGAAGTTCCGGTAGATCTTCTGCTTGGTGTCGCTGCCCTTCTGGTGACCGACCACCAGCACCGGGCGGTTCTTGTAGTCGGCCATGCCGGCGACGATGGCGTGATCGTCGGCGAAGCGGCGATCGCCATGCAGCTCGACGAAGTCGGTGAACAGGCGTTCGACGTAGTCGAGCGTGGTCGGCCGCGCCGGATGCCGCGCCACCAGCACGCGCTGCCAGGCGGTCAGGTTCCTGTAGAGCTCACCCCGGATCGAGTTGATGCGCTTCTCGAGCCGGGCGACCTCGCGGTTGCGGTCGTCGGTGGCCGGCAGCATCGAGAGCGCCTCGATCTCCTTCAGCAGGATGCCGATCGGTTCTTCGAATTCGAGCAGGTCTGGCATGTCAGTGTACGAACACGGTGCCCTGTCCGCACAGCTTCTCCACCGTGGAGACGAACTGCTCGGAGGGGCGGACGCGAATTGACGGGTTGATGTCCATGCGCACGATCGTGTGGGCGGCGCCGCCATTGACGACGACTTCGATCGCCAGCGGCCGGTCGCCGCGGAATTCCGAGACGACGTCCCAGAGCCGCCCTATGGTCTCACGCGGGGTGTCGGCCTTCAATCGGATCCGGACCCCTCGCGACAGGCGCTCCCGGAGCTGTGCCAGCGGCAGCACCTCGGTCGCCTGCAGCCTGGACGACTCCTCGTCCCGCTCGAACTTGCCGCGCACCAGCAGCAGGGCGCCGTTCTCGCACGCGGCACGGTAGCGGGCATAGGTCTCCGGGAACACCACTACTTCCAGGGTGCCCTGGTAGTCCTCGAGGGCGAAGACGCACATCGCATCGCCCTTCTTGGTCTTGAGCGGGCGCAGCCCGGAGACGATGCCGCCGACGTGGACGTCCTCGATCTGCAGGCGTCCCGGCGAGCCGTCGGTGGAGGGCGGCAGCTCGCCCAGCGTGAGGTCGCCAACCGTGCGCGCGTTGAACAGCCGCAGGTCGTCGGCGTGGCGATCGATGGGATGGCCGCTGAGATAGAGGCCGAGCGCCTCCTTCTCGTAGCCGAGGAGCTCCATCTCGGTCCACGGCGGGGTGTCCGGCAGCCGGATGATGCTCAGCCCGCCATCGTCGCCGCCGCCGAACAGATCGGCCTGGCCCCGATCGCGATCGCGCTGCGTGCGGCCGCCATGTTCGATGGCGCCGTCGACCGCGCCGAACAGCAGCGCGCGGCCGGCGGTGAGCTTCACCCCCTGCGGGATCAGCGTGTCACAGGCGCCGGACTTGACCAGCGCTTCGAGCACCCGCTTGTTCACCAGGCGCAGATCCAGCGACTCGCACAGCTGGTGCAGCGAGGTGATCCGCCCGCTGGCCGCCCGCACCTCGAGCATCGAGTGGATGGCGCCCTCGCCAAGGCCCTTGATGGCGGTGAGGCCGAACCGCACGCCTTCGGGCACCACGGTGAAGTGGAGCTGGCTCTCGTTGATGTCCGGCGGCAGCACGGCGATGCCGCGCTCGCGGCACTCGGTGATGTAGAGCGCGAGCTTGTCGGTGTTCGCCGCTTCGATCGTCAGCAGCGCCGCGGCGAAGTGGCGCGGGTAGTTCGCCTTCAGATAGGCGGTCTGGTAAGCCAGGAAGGCATACGCCGTCGAGTGCGACTTGTTGAAGCCGTACCCGGCGAAGTACTCCATCAAGTCGAAGATCTTGGTGGCCTTCTTCTCGTTGACGCCCTTGTCGCGCGCCCCGGCCATGAAGGCCTCGCGCTGCTTGGCCATGACCTTGGGGTCCTTCTTGCCCATGGCCTTGCGCAGCATGTCGGACTGGCCGAGCGAGAAGCCCGCCAGCACCGAGGCGATGCGCATCACCTGTTCCTGGTAGGCAATGACGCCGTAGGTGTCCGACAGGATCGGCTCCAGCTGCGGCAGCTCGTACTTGACCTCGCTCTTCCCGGCCTTGCGCGAGATGAAGTCGTCGACCATGCCGCTCTTGAGCGGGCCGGGACGATAGAGCGCGTTCATCGCGATGAGGTCGTCCAGGCGCTGCGGCTTGGCCTTGCGCAGGATCTCGCGCATGCCCGAGCTCTCGAACTGGAAGATGCCGTAGGTCTGGCCGTCGACGAACAGCTGGTAGGTCTTCGGGTCGTCGAGCGGCACCGCGTCGATGTCGAGATCGAAGCCCTCGGTGCGCTTGATCTCGGCCAGCGCGTCCTGGATCAGCGTCAGCGTGCTCAGGCCCAGGAAGTCCATCTTCAGCAGGCCAACGCGCTCGACCTCCTTCATCGCCCACTGCGTCGTGATTTCGTCGCGGCTGCTCTTGTAGAGCGGGGCGTAGTCGGTGATCGGGCCGGGGGCGATGACCACGCCGGCGGCGTGGACGCCGGCGTTGCGCGACATGCCCTCGAGGCGGCGCCCCATGTCGAGCAGCTCCTTGACCCGCGGATCCTGGTCCTGCATCTGCTTCAGGACCGGGTTCTCGACCAGCGCCTTCTCCAGCGTCATGTCGAGCGCGGCGGGAATCTGCTTGGCGATGCGATCCACTTCCGCGTACGGCATGTCCATGGCGCGGCCGACGTCGCGGACCACGGCCTTCGCCTTCATCGTCCCGAAGGTGATGATCTGCGAGACGTTCTCGCGGCCGTACTTCCGGGTGACGTACTCGATCACTTCGCCGCGGCGGCGCTCGCAGAAGTCGACGTCGATATCGGGCAGCGACACGCGCTCGGGGTTGAGGAAGCGCTCGAACAGCAGGTCGTAGTGCAGCGGGTCGACGTCGGTGATCTTGAGGCACCAGGCGACCAGGCTGCCGGCGGCCGAACCGCGGCCCGGACCGACCGGAATGCCCTGCTCGCGGGCATAGCGGATGAAGTCCCACACGATCATGAAGTACCCGGGGTACCCCATCTTCTTGATCATCGCGATCTCGTAGGTGAGGCGCTCCTCGTACTCCGCGATGGTGTGGCGCAGCTTGTCTTCGGCCTCCAGCTGCCGCAGGCGCTCCAGGCGCTGCTTGAACCCGAGGCGGGCCTCGTGCTCGAAATAGGCCTCGAGGGTGAAGCCCTCCGGCACCTCGAAGTTCGGCAGGTGGTTCTCGCCGCTCGGAATGGTGACGTTGCAGCGCTCGGCGATCAGCAGCGTGTTGGCCATCGCCTGCGGGTAGTCGCCGAACACCTGCGCCATCTGCGCCGCGGACTTCAGGAAGAACTGATCCCCGTGGTAGCGCAGGCGGTGCTCGTCGTTCACCGACTTCCCGGTGCCGATGCACAGCAGGATGTCGTGCGGCTTGTCGTCGCCGTGGCGCAGGTAGTGCACGTCGTTGGTGCAGACGAGCGGCATGCCGAGGTCGGAGGCGATCGGGATCAGGCCGTTGTTGACGACGCGCTGTTCCTCGATGCCCTGGTACTGCATCTCGAGGAAGAAGTTGCCCTTGCCGAGGATGTCCTGGAACTGCGAGGCGGCGGCGATCGCCTTGTGCGGGTTGGGGCCGCGGATCTCGCTGGCGACCTCGCCCTTGAGGCAGCTGCTGAGGCCGATCAGGCCCTGCGCGTGCTGCGCCAGCAACTCCTTGTCGATGCGCGGCTTGTAGTAGAAGCCCTCGGTGTAGCCCGACGAGACCAGCTTGATGAGGTTCTTGAAGCCGACCTCGTTCTCGGCCAGCAGCACCAGGTGGTTCGCGGTTTCACCCGGCGTGCCGCTCTTGTCGAGACGGCTGCCCGGCGCGACGTAGACCTCGCAGCCGAGGATCGGCGTGATGCCCCGCTTGCGCGCCGCGTCGTGGAACACCACCGACGAGAACATGTTGCCGTGCTCGGTGACCGCGACCGATTTCTGGCCGAGCCTGGCGACCTGATCCAGCAGCTCGTCGACGCGGCAGGCGCCGTCGAGCAGCGAGAACTCGGTGTGCAGGTGCAGGTGGACGAAGTCAGACATGCACGGCCCCGCCGCTGCGCGGCTCGGCAGGTCCACCTGCCCGTTGCCTACGCGCCGGAGGCGCGCCCACCTGAGGCTGACGCGAAGCGTCGGCCGAGGGCCCCATGATCACTCCCACTCAATCGTGCTGGGGGGCTTCGAACTGATGTCGTAGACCACCCGGTTGATGCCCTTCACCTCGTTGACGATACGGGACGAGATGCCGGCCAGCAGTTCGTGCGGCAGGCGGGCCCAGTCGGCCGTCATGCCGTCGAGACTCTCGACCGCGCGCACCGCGATCGTGAACTCGTAGGTCCGGGCATCGCCCATCACGCCGACGCTCTGCACCGGCAGCAGCACGGCAAAACTCTGCCACAGCCGCTCGTACCAGCCCGCCTTCCGCACCTCGTCGGCGACGATGGCGTCGGCGCGCTGGAGCAACGCCAGCCGCTCACGCGTGAGGGCGCCGACGACGCGGACTGCCAGCCCCGGTCCGGGAAATGGCTGCCGCACGAGGAACTCCTTGTCGATGCCGAGATCGCGCCCGACGGCGCGGACTTCGTCCTTGAATAGCTCACGCAGCGGTTCGACCAGCTTGAATCGCATGCGATCCGGCAGGCCCCCGACGTTGTGATGGCTCTTGATCGTGGCCGAGGGGCCGCGCACCGACACCGACTCGATGACGTCGGGATAGAGCGTGCCTTGCGCCAGAAAGTCGAAGTGTCCCAGCTTCTTCGCTTCGTCCTCGAAGATGTCGATGAAGGTGCCGCCGATGATCTTGCGCTTCTGCTCGGGGTCGGTGATGTCCGCGAGCCGATCGAGGAAGGTGTCGGTGGCGTCGACGAAGTTCACCGGCAGCCGCAGCTTCTTGTACCGCTCCACCACCTGCGTGGCTTCGTTGAGGCGCAGCAGGCCGTTGTCCACGAAGATGCATTCCAGCTGCTTGCCGACCGCCTTGTGGATCAGCGTCGCAGCGACCGTGGAGTCGACCCCGCCAGAGAGGCCGCACACCACGCGGCCATCGCCCACCTGCGCCGCGATGCGCGCCGTGGACTCGTCGATGAACGACTTGATCGTCCAGTCGCCGGTGCAGCCGCAGATCCCGAAGGCGAAGTTCCGCAGGATGTCGCTGCCGCGATCGGTATGCGCCACCTCGGGGTGGAACAGCAACGCGTAGAACCCCTGATCCGGCGCTTCCATGGCGGCCACGGGGGCATTCGCGCTGGTGGCCGTGACCGCGAAGCCCGGGGGCGGTGCGGCGACGAAGTCGCCGTGGCTGGCCCAGACCCGCAGTTCGCTCGGGACGTCCTGCAGCATCCGCGCCTGGTCGTCGGCGCGCGTGACGAGCGCATGGCCGAACTCGCGGTGCGGGGCGCTGCCGACGGTGCCGCCCAGCATGTCGGTCATCAACTGCATGCCGTAGCAGATGCCGAGCGTGGGCAATCCCAGCCGCAGGACCTCTGGGTCTGGGCGCGGGGCGCCGTCTTCGCGAACGCTGCTCGGCCCGCCCGAGAGGATGATGCCTCGGGGCTGCTTCGCGCGGATCGCGGCGATCGGCGTGTTGAACGGCAGAATCTCGGAATACACCGAGAGTTCGCGCAACCGCCGCGCGATGAGCTGCGTGAACTGCGAACCGAAGTCGAGGACGATGATGGTTTGATGTGCCACTGGGCTTCGAGGTAAGGACGCTATTATAGCTGGCGATGCTCCTGATCCTGGCAGCGTTGGTACAGGCCGTGGCCACGTTGGGCGCGCTCGACCTTCGCTGGCTGGTGCCGCTCGACGCGCCGCCCGCCGCGCCCGCGGCCTACGACGGCAACACCGCCTACGTGCCGGTCCGGGGCGGGGCCCTGGTGGCGGTCGACCTGGACCACGGCACCATCCGCTGGCGCCGCGACGTCGCCACCGGCATCGCGCCCGCGTCCGGTGACCGGCTGGTCTTCGTCGCCCTGGAGGGCCAGGTGCTGGCGCTGGCGCCCGGCAGCGGCGCCACGCGCTGGCGCACGTCCCTGCCGGGCACGCTCGTCACCATCACGTGGGACAACGGCTGGCTGCTCTGCTCGAACGGCGCCGGCGATCTCGCGGCTCTCCGCGCCTCCGACGGCGAGCTGGTCTGGCGAGCCGAGCTCGGCGCGGCGCTCGTCGGTCCACCGGTCGCGGGCCTCGACCGCGTCTATGCCCCGCTCGATGGTGGACGGGTCGTCTCGCTCGACCTGGCCACTGGCGCCCGCTCGTGGGAGCGCGTGCTGCCCGGACGGGTCATGGGGCTCCACGCCGTGGACTCGCAGCTGATTGTCGGAACGACCGGCAACGCCGTGTTCAGTCTCGATCTCGCCACCGGACGTCAGCGCTGGCGCTGGCGGGTGGGCGCCGATCCCGCAGGCCCCGCCGCCAGCGACGACCGGCACATCTACTTCGCTGCGCGCGACAACGTCCTCCGTGCGGTGGACGTCCGCTCCGGAAACCTGCGCTGGACCGTTGAACTGCCGTCCCGCCCGGTCGGCGGACCGCAGCTGCTTCCCGGCGCCATCGTGGTGCCGCTCTCCAGCAGCGTCGCGGCCTTCGATCCCGCGACCGGCAAGCCAATCGGGTCGATCGCGGCGATGGGCGAGATCAGCGGCGCACCCCACATCCGGCTGCACGCGCGGCCGACCGGGGCGCACCTGGTCGCGCTCGCCCGAGACGGACGGATGCAGGGCTTCGCGCCCAGGTTCGAAGAGGCTCCGGCGAAGCTCGACGGCCTCCCGGGGCAGGCTGTCGTTCCCTAACTCGCCGTCATGCTGTCGAGGCCCGGCGTCGCGTCCGGCCACGCATCACGGGCGTCCGCCGGCTGCGCGAGCCGGTGCAGCCGCAGGTAGGCCGCGGCGCCGGCCAGGCTGATGTACTGGAACACCAGCCCGCGCATCAGCCAGGCGATGATCTGCAGCGGCAACGCCGCGAGCCCCACGAACGGCACGAACGCGATCAAGCCCAGCGCCGCCGTCGCCAGAACCGAGGCCGCCGTCGTCAGCACGAGCAGCGCGAGGATGGCGCCGAGCACCCCCACGATCGCCCTGATGTCGCGCACCAGCAGACGAGCGACGCGCGGGACCGCCTCACCCACTGAGCAGTCGTCCGCGGCGATGACGATCTGCGTGAGCAGGTACAGAAAGTTGATCAGCGTGACCAGGCCGACCATCCACAGCGAGGCCAGCGTGACGAGGAGGGTGGCGTCGGCGTGGATGACCGGGGGCCCAAAGACGAGGTAGATGTAGGCGCCGACGGCCAGCGCGTAGGCCGCGGCCAGCAGTCCACCCAGCATCAGGTAGCGCTGGAACAACCGGCGCAGGCCGCCGGTGAAACGCTCGATCGTGAACCGGTTCGCGCGCGCCAGCGCGGCGACCCTGCAGCGGCGGGTGTTCGATGGCCCCCGCGCACCGCTCCCCCGCCACCAGCACCGTCAGCGTGCCGGCTTTGACCGCGAACATCAGCACCGAGCCGCCCGCCGCCACCAGGCCCAACGCGCCCAGGAACGCGGCCAGGGCCACCGGCTGCGCGAGCAGCGCGCCGATCAGCGCCGGGATGATCTCTCGATACGGCAGCCGCATCAGCTCGGCGGGCTCGGCGCCGACGAGCAGCATGACGAGCAGCACGCCGCCCGCGACCGGTACCGCCAGCAACGCGTTGAAGACGGTGTCGGCGACGAACTGGACGAGCACGACGGGCCAGTTGGCCGCGGCGATGAGAGCGCCCCGCTTCAGTAACAGCTTGAGCGCGCGAGAGTGGTCCATGGAATCGGTGAACGAAGTATGTTACCCCGGTACAATGGCGGCACCCGATGAGGCTGCCGTCCTTCATCATCCGTTCGCTGTTTCGCCTGGCCGCAGGAGGCTCCGCGGTACTCGTGGCGGTGTGGCTGGGCGGACAGGGTCTGGAGCAACAGCGGTTCGGCCCGGATGAGGCGGCGGCGCGCGTCCGGGTGGCCACCCTCGTCGAGTCCTCGGTGCGCGAGATCGAGGCGAGGCTGCAGCGAGTGGTCGACACCGCGGCGGTCGATCCCGCGCAACTGCAGATGGCGTCGCAGGGCGAGCCGGCCGCCGAGCACCAACTCTTCGTCCAACTCACCGCGTCGGCCAGCCGCGTGGGTGTGGACGTCTCGGCGACGGTCTACGGCACCACCACGCTGCCGGTGGCCTGGACTGGCCGCCCCGTCGAAGTGCCGGACCTCCGCCTGACAGGGCCCGAGGCGGTGTTCCTGGTTCCGGACGCCCAGGGCCTGCGCCTTGTTCGCGTCCATCCCCTCAACAACCCGGCGGATCCAGCCCAGCGCGCCGGCACGCTGGTCGTGCAGGCGCCGCTCGCGCGCAGCGATCCTGGCGGCCAGACCGGCGACTACGTGCTGCCCACGAGCCTCGTCAGCGTCACCGTCCGCCCGCGCTTCCAGGGCGGCACTGATGCCGCGGCGGACGAGTTCCTCATTCGCGCGTCGAACGGCGACGTGCTGGCCTCGGTCAGCGCCTCCCCCACCGCCCTGGCCCGGGCGCGTGACGCGTTGCGCGGCCGTGTCCGGGCGACGCTGCTGGCGTTGGTGGCGGTCATCCTGCTGCTGGCCACCGGCCCGCTCCTCGACTGGCGCCGTGTCAGCCGGCGAAACGCGGTCGGGGTGATCGCCAGCGGACTGGTCGCCATCCTGCTGATCGTGGCGTGGATGCTGTTCAGGGCCGGAATCTCGGCGTCGGGACTGATGACGGGCCCCCGCCTCGCCAACAGCGGCGCGCCGGCCTGGCTGCTGCCGGAATCGTTCTTCGCCTCGCCGCTGCACTTCCTGGCGTCCAGCCTGCTGGTGGCCGGCTTGACCGCGCACCTGGCGTCCAGCCTCGACGCGTGGCGCCTGGCCTTGCGGCGCGCCGGGCGCCCGCTGATGCCGACGGCGCCCGCGTTCATGGCGTTCCTCGCGGCGCAGGTCGCGGCGGGCGCGGTGGTGGCGGCCCTGGTCGTGAGCTACGAAGGGTTCCTCCGCCACGGTGTCGCTGGAGTGCCGGCCGACATCCTGCACTTCGGGCTGCGGCCGTGGGACTGGCCCCGCCTGGCGATCGTCACCGGCGTCATCGTCCTCAATGCCTCGGTCGTCACCGCGGCGGTCGTCGTCTACCGCCTGGCGCTGGCCCGCTATGCGGTGCGCTCGCTGACGCTGACGGGCCGCGTCCTCACCGGTCTCGCCTGGCTCGCCGTGCCGGTCGTGGTGATGGCCAGCGGCGTCGCCGGCCGCTGGACGCCCACGGTGCCGGCCCTGCTGGTGGTCGTCGCCGTCGCGGTGATCGCGTGGCGCATCGGCGACATCCGTTCTGGCCTGCGCAACGCCTCGCAGGCGGCCCGGCTGCTGGCGCTGGTGCTGGGACTGGTGCTGCCGTCGCTGGTGTTCTACGCCTCGCTCGTCGACGCCGCGGAGCGAGCCCGCCGCACCCTGGTCGAGACGCGCTATGCGCCCGAGGTGCTGGACCAGCGACGGACCCTGCAGGCGCGCCTGGCCGAGACGCTCGCGAACATCGACCGCGTGGCGGGCCTCGGCGACCTCGTACGAGCGGCCGATCCGGTCGTGCAGGGCGCTCCCCCGGTCGATGCCGCGTTTCTCGTGTGGTCGCAGACCGAGCTGGCGCGCCTGCGCATCACCTCCAGCATCGAGCTCTACAACCCGACCGGCGCGCTGGTCAGCCGCTTCTCGCTCAAGCTGCCCGACATCACCGGCGCGCAATCCGCCACCGAAGGCAGCTGCTCGTGGGACATCTTCGAGGAGGTGTCGCCGTTTTTCGCCGAGGAACGGCGGCTGCTGCACGCCGGCCGCGCGCTTTGCGTGACGGCTCCCGGCGGCCGGCAGCGGCGGGTCGGCCACGTGGTCGTGCACCTGATGCTCGATTACGGCAACCTGTCGTTCGTCTCCGCGCAGAGCCCATACGTCGCGATGCTCCGATCCGGGCGCGCGGAGCCGGAACCGCCGCCTCACACGCCGGTCAACTTCGCGGTCTACGGATGGAGCGGCAAGGTGCTCTACACCTCCGAATCGCGCGCCTGGCCGCTCGACGCGCGCGCCGCCGACCGCGCCGCGCTCAGCCGCCAGCCGTTCTGGATGACGCTGGCCCATGACGGACGGGCGGCGGATGCCTACGTCCTGAACGATCGCGGCGGCATCTACGTGCTCAGCACCTGGACGGTCACCGGCTTCGGCCATCTGATCGTGATGGCCGAATTGGTGTCGCTCGCGTTCCTCACCTTCGTCTGCGGTGTCGCCGCCGCCTTTCGTCTACGGACTGGTCGCAGCGCGCACGCCGACCTCGGGCCGCGCGCTGTTCCGCGAGGTGCGGGCGAGCTTCTATCGCAAGCTGTTCCTGGCGTTCGTGGCCGCGGCCGTGGTCCCGGTCGTCGCCCTGGCCTTCGTGGCGCGGGCCTATTTCGCGTCGCTGATGTTCGCCGACATCGAAATGGAGGCGACCCGGACGGCGAGTGTGGCCAGCCGCGTGGTGGAGGACTTCGGCAGCCTGCAGGTCCGCGGCCTCGCCGCCCTCCCCGTCATCGACGACAACATCGTCGTCTGGCTGAGCCGCGTGATCGCCCAGGACGTCAACATCTTCGACGGCCCGGGTCTGCTGGCGTCGAGCGAGCGCAACCTGTTCGCCTCCGGCCTCCTGCTCGACGCGAACGCCGGGCGAGGCCTATCGCGCGATCATGCTCGAGGGACAACCATCGTTCGTCGGCCGCGAGTCGGTGGGAGCGGTCGCAGTACCTCGTGGCCGCGGCTCCGGTGCGGATCGAGGCGCGCGACGCCATCCTGATGGTGCCGCTCACCTCGCGGCAGCAGGAGATCGTGGCGCAGGTCGAGGAGCTCGATCGCCGCGTCCTGCTCGCGGCCATCCTGTTCATCATGCTGGGCGCCGGCATCGGCTACTCGATGGCCGAGCGCATCGCCGATCCGGTGAACCGGCTGATGCGGGCCACCAGGCGGATCGCGAAGGGCGATCTGGACGCGCGCGTGGTGGCGACCTCCAGCGACGAACTGCGGCGGCTGGTCGACGCCTTCAACGGCATGGCCGAGGATCTGCGGCGCCAGCGCGGCGAGCTCGAGCGCACGAATCGGCTGGCGGCGTGGGCCGACATGGCGCGGCAGGTGGCGCACGACATCAAGAACCCGCTGACGCCGATTCAGCTGAACGCCGAGCACCTGCAGCGCGTGCACGCCGATCGCGGGCGGCCGCTCGGGGCGCTCGTCGACGACTGCGTGGCCAGCATCCTCGGGCAGGTCCGGCTGCTGCGGCAGATCTCGTCGGAGTTCTCCAGCTTCGCGTCCTCGCCACAGCCGCATCCGGCGCCGACCGACCTCGCCGCGCTCGTCACCGGCATCGTCGAGCCCTATCGCGCGGGCCTGGCCGGACGAGTCGCCTTCGAGGTGGATCTTCCCGAACTGCCGCTCGCACAGATCGATCGACTGCTGGTGAGCCGCGCGCTGACCAACGTGATCGAGAACGCCCTGCACGCGATGCCGACCGGCGGCCGCCTGCGCTTCACCAGCCCGCCGTCCGAGGATCGCCGGCATGGTGACGCTGAGCGTGACGGACACCGGGGTGGGAATGGACGCCGCGGCGCTGGCCCGCATCTTCGAGCCGTACTTCTCGACGAAGACGACGGGCACCGGCCTCGGCCTGACCATCGCGCAGCGAAACGTCGCGGCGAACGGCGGACGGATTCAGGTGGCGTCGGAACCGGGCGTCGGCACCACGGTGACGATGGCGTTCCCGGTGGCCGCGCCGCCTTCGGCCTAACCTCTCAGCTCACTTGGGTGGTCGTCCCCACAGCGCACCGATCCGCTCGAAACCGGCGCCATTCACGCGGGTGTGAGCTGATGGAACACTCAACACTGGTGCATTGAGGGATCAGGAGGGCGCGTTGGCGCCGGCCGCGCGGTAGGCGCGCAGCTTCGACAGCCCGAGCTCGACGAACGCCGACGCGAGATACGCGTAGGCGATCACCAGCAGCACTTCGTGCGGCCGGCTGGCCACGGCGGCGATGACCACGGCCATGGCAATCAACCCGCGATAGCTGCGCCGCGTGCCCATGTCGATCGACTTGAAGCTGCGGAACCGGATGGTGCTCACCATCAGCAGGGCCGGGATCAGCACCACCGCCAGCGCCGGCAGCGCCTGCTGATAGGTCTGCATGACCTCCGGGAAGTAGAAGACGGTGGCCGCGGGCACCGCGGCGGCGGTCGGACTGGGCATGCCGACGAAGTAGCGCTTGTCGCTGTGGGTCTGGATGTTGAAGCGGGCGAGACGCAGCGCCGCGGCGGTGACGAACAGGAACCCGGCGGCCCATCCCAGCCGTCCGAGCGGCACCAGCGCCCACTGGAACGCCAGGATCGCCGGCGCCATGCCGAACGAGATGAGGTCGGCGAGCGAGTCGAGCTGGACGCCGAAGTCGCTGGTGGTGCCGGTCATGCGGGCGATCCGGCCGTCCAGCATGTCGAGCACGATCGCCACGCCGATGAACGGCGCCGCCGTCGCGCAGGTCGCCGCGCATGGCGTGAATGACGCAGGCCCAGCCGCAGAACAGGTTGGCGAGGGTGAACAGGCTGGGCAGCAGCGCCACGCCACGCCGCAGCCCGCGCCGTTCGACGGGCCGAGGCACGGGATGAATGCGCGCGTGCGGCTGGCTGTGCTTCACGGTTACCTCAGCGAGTCAGGGCATGCGGGCGAGGACGGTCTCGCCCGCCACCGTGCGGTCACCCGGCTTCACCAGGATGGCCGCATCGGGCGGCACGTACAAGTCGATGCGCGATCCGAACTTCATCACGCCGAAGCGCTGGCCGCGTTCGACGGTGTCCCCAGCTTTCAGACGGCAGACGATGCGGCGCGCCAGGATGCCGACGATCTGCCGGCAGACCACGGGACGTCCGTTGGTCTCGAACCAGACCTCGGTCCACTCGTTCAGCTCACCGGCCTCGACCTTGTAGGCCGGCAGGAACGAGCCGGGATGATACTCCACGTGGGTGACCGCGCCGCCCACCGGAGTCCGGTTCACATGGACGTCCATGGGGGACAGAAAGATGCTGATCCGTCGCCACTCACCCTGTGGGCGCGCCCTTGGCGGGCTGATCGCCCGCAATCATCACGCGGCCGTCGGCCGGCGACACGATCAGGCCGGGATCGGTCGGCGTCGTGCGGTCCGGATCCCGGAAGAAGAAGACGAAGAACGCCGCCAGCACCAGGAACGGCACGGACCACGCGCGGCCGCCGCCCCAGGCCGCCGCGGCGCCAAGGGCAAGGGCGATCAGGATGAAGGGGATGCCGGCACGGTCGATGAACATCGAACTACGATCATAGGGCAAGAACCGTCGGGGCGGGCGCCGTACACGAGATGGGCCACCCCGAAGGGTGGCCCTGGAGCAATCGGCCGGGCGCGTGGTTCAGGCGTGAACGGCGTGCGCGGATGCGGCACCGCTGAAGTGCCGGACTATGGCCTCCATGCGATCTTTGAGATGAAGCTTGCGTTTCTTGAGGGTGACTTCTTCGACTTGCTCGTCGTCGGAAAGGTAGTGCTTGGCTTCGAGCTGGACCAGACGTTCGTCGAGTTCGTGATGCTGGGAGGCCAACTGGCGATACTCGTCGTTGGTCTCGAGGAGCAGGTCTTTCACATCCTCAGCCATCGGGGCTGCCTCCTTCCGGGGTCAAGCGTTGGACCGCCTGCCCCTATGCGCGCACTCTACCACCCCGCCCCGGGGGATTCAACAGCCGTCGCAAGGACCAGGGCATCCTCGACGGGATGTGAATAGTAATTGGGCCGGACGCCCATCAGCTTGAACCCGGCCCCCTCGTACAGCCGCAGCGCGGGCCCGTTCGAACGGCGGACTTCAAGGGTCGCCCGCCGGATGCCCATGCTGTGAGCGGCCTTCAGGGTCTCGCGCAGGAGCAGCCGACCGAGGCCCCGCTGGCGCATGTCCGGGTGGACGGCCAGGTTGTTGATGTGCATCTCGTCCAGCACTCGCCAGAAGGCGGCGAATCCCGCCACCGGCTGGTCCTCGGTCCGGACCACGAAGACCTTGCAGACGTCCGGGCGCTGGAGCTCCGCTTCGTACCAGGCTCGGGTCGTCGGATTGTTGAAGGAGGCGTCCTCGATGGCCAGGACGCCATCGAGGTCGCTCGGACCGGCCAGGGGCTCGACTCGCGGAAAGTCAGTCACGGCGTCGAAGGGCTGGCGGCTAGGTGCGTTCGACGTCAGGGCGCCGGACGTAGAGCGGCTGCAGATGGTGCGGCAGGTGGGGGCCAGGCTCCTCTGCCAGGCGACGCCCCAGGCGCGCGATCGCCGGTCCCAGCAGGGGCAGCGGCAGCACCTGCGCGGCGGCGGTGAGCTGATCGGCGTAGCGCACGGCCGCGTCCCCCACCATGATGATTGGCGCCGCGCCGAGCATCTGCCAGCCCGACCAGATCGTCCCTGGCAGGCCCACTTCGGGCGAAGTCAGGGCGGTCAACGTCGGGCCGTCGCCGCCACCGTCCTCGACGTCGTAGAGCGCGGCAAACACCTCGCCCCGGGCGGCGTCGGTCCAGCAGCCGATGCGGGCGCGCGGGCGCCCCAGTTGCTCGTAGGCGGTCAAGGCCAGCGCCTCCAGGCCCGAGACCCCGACGACCGGCCGGCCCGTGACCAGCGCCAGGCCCTGCATGGCGGCGATGCCGATCCGCAGCCCGGTGAAGGCGCCCGGTCCCGAGGCCACGGCAAGCAGATCGACCGCTGACAGCGGCTGGCCGGCCTCGGCGAGCGCGCGTTCGAGCTCCCCGGGCAGCCGTTCCCCGTGCGTGCGGGTGCCGTCCCCTTCGACGACGGCCAGGACGCGATCGTCCAGGAGGACGGCGACGCTGCCGCCGCGGGTGGTGGTGTCGAGGGACAGGATGAGCACGGAAGCCAGATTCGCCAGGGGCCATCGTATACTCGACGCGTCGGTTTTCTCGAAACGCCTGCTGTGGCCCAGCCCTCAAATCCTGACGCTCTTCCCGTGCCGGCCGGCACGAACCTCACGCCCGCGATGCGCCAGTACTTCGAGGCGAAGCGGCAGTATCGCCATGCCATCGTGTTCTTCCGGATGGGCGACTTCTACGAGATGTTCTACGAGGACGCGCTGGTGGCGGCGCGCGCGCTGGACCTGACCTTGACGTCGCGGTCGAAGGACTCCAGCGGCACCGCGGTGCCGATGTGCGGGTTTCCCTACCATGCGGCGGACGGCTTCATCGCGCGGCTGGTGAAGAAGGGCTACCGGGTGGCCATCTGCGAGCAGGTGGAGGATCCGAAGAAGGCCAAGGGCGTGGTCAAGCGCGAGGTGGTGCGGGTGATCTCGCCGGGGACGCTCTCGGACGCCGGCTACCTCGACGCCCGCGAGCCGTCCTTCCTGATGGCGATCTCCCCCATCTCCGGCGCGAATCACAAGGCCGTCGAATACGGGGTGGCGCTGCTCGACCTCTCGACCGGCGAGTTCGACGTCGCCGAGTACGGCGGGCCGGAAGGCCTGCAGGCGCTGCAGGACGAGATCGCCGTGCTGCGCCCGCGCGAGATCGTCGTTGCCAGCGGCTACGACGTGAAGACCGAGATTCCGGAGGTCGCCCGTCTCGAACTGCCCGTCACCGAAGTCGACGGCTGGCACTTCGACCTGGAGAGCGCCCGGCAGACACTGCTCGATCAACTGCGCGTGAGCAGCCTCGACGGGTTCGGGCTCGAACGCCGTCCCGCGGCAGTGGCCGCCGCCGGCGCGCTGGTGCGTCACCTGCGGGACACGCAGAAGGCCGAGCTCGCGCACGTCCGCAGCGTGCGGCTGAAACACGCCGGCGACACGTTGCTGATCGATCCGACCACGCTGAAGCACCTGGAAGTGGTCGAGGCGATGGATGGGGGCCGCCAGGGTTCGTTACTGCATGAGATCGATCGCACCGTCACCGCGATGGGCGGACGACTGCTGCGCGCCTGGCTGCTCCGCCCGCTCGTGGTGCTGGAGCGCATTCGCGATCGCCTGGACGCGGTCGAGGAGCTCGCGATCCGCTCGACCGACCGGGCCAAGGTCCGCGACGCCTTCAAGGGCATTCAGGACCTGGAGCGCATGGTGTCGCGCATCGCGCTGTCCACGGCGGGACCGCGCGACCTCTCCGCCCTGCGCGCGTCGCTGGCGGTGGTGCCGCGCGCCTCGCTGCTGCTGGAGGACTGCGAGGCGCCGCTGGTCCGCAGCCTGCGCGGCGAGCTCGACGAGCTGACGGACGTGCGCGGCTGGATCGAGGCCACCATCGCCGACGAGCCGCCGGCACTGGCGCGCGACGGCGGGTTCATCCGCGACGGCGTCGACGCCGACCTCGACGACCTCCGCCACATCAGCCGATCCGGCAAGCAGGTGATCGCCGAGATGGAAGAGCGCGAGCGCGCGCGTACCGGCATCAGCTCGCTCAAGATCCGCTTCAATCGCGTCTTCGGCTACTACATCGAGATCTCGAAGTCGAACCTGAAGTCGGTGCCGGACGACTACCTGCGCAAGCAGACCATCGCCGGCGGCGAGCGCTTCATCACGCCGGCGCTGAAGGAGTACGAAGAGAAGGTCCTCGGCGCGGACGAGAAGATCCTCGAGCGCGAGCTGGCGATGTTCGAGGCGCTCCGGGCGAAGGTGGCGGCCGAGGCGCCGCGGGTGCTGGACACGGCGCGGGCGATCGCCGCGCTCGACGTGCTCGCCGCGCTCGCGGAGACCGCCAGCGTCTGCAACTACGCCAAGCCGCACGTGAGCGACGGCGACGAACTGGTGGCCACCGACGTGCGGCACCCGGTGGTCGAGCGGCTGGCGGGCGGCGCGTTCGTGGCGAACGACATCCGCCTCGACACGACGCTGCATCAGCTGGTGATCATCACCGGCCCCAACATGGGCGGCAAGTCCACCTACCTGCGGCAGGTCGCGCTACTGTGCCTGCTGGCGCAGACCGGATCGTTCGTTCCCGCCCGCGAGGCCAAGGTCGGGATCATCGATCGCCTGTTCGCCCGCGTCGGCGCGTCGGACAACATCGCACGCGGGCCAGTCCACCTTCATGGTCGAGATGCAGGAGACCGCGCAGATCCTGAACGGCGCGACGTCACGCAGCCTGGTCGTCCTCGACGAGATCGGCCGCGGCACGGCCACCTTCGACGGCCTGTCGATCGCCTGGGCCGTGGCCGAGTTCCTGGCCAAGCACGGCCCCGCCCGACCGAAGACGCTGTTCGCCACCCACTACCACGAGCTGACGGATCTGGCCGACGCCTTCCCCGGCGTGATCAACGCCCACGTCGCCGCGCGCGAGTGGAAGGACGACATCGTCTTCCTGCACAAGATCCTGCCGGGCCGATCCGACCGCAGCTACGGCATCCAGGTGGCGCGACTTGCCGGGTCTGCCGGCGCCGGTGATCGCCCGTGCCCGCGACATCCTGCACGCGCTCGAGCAGGACGAATTGAGCCGCGGCGGCCGGCCCGCGATCAGCGGGCAGCGGCCCGCGCCGCAGGCACAACTCGGCCTGTTCGAGTCGGTGTCGGCAGCCGAGGAACGGCTGCGCGATCGCCTGCGCGAGGTCGACATCAACCGCACGACTCCGCTCGACGCGCTGCAGCTGCTGCAGGAGTTGAAGAAGGAATCCGAGGGCTGAGGAGCGCCTTGCAGCGCTCCTAGCTCTTGAGCTTCGCGATCTCGGCCTTGGCCTCGGACGCGGAAGGCGAGTCGGCGTGCTGCTCCACCACCTGGGTCAGCGTCTTGCGGGCGTCCTCGGTCTTGCCGGCCAGGCGGTAGGCGCGCGCCAGTTCCATCAGCAGTGCCTCGGTGGGCAGGGCGCCGTCCTTCTGCTCCGACATTTCCTTGAGCGTGGCGATGGCCGGGTCGTACTGGCCGGCGAGCAGTTGCACGGAGGTCTTGCCCAGGCGTGCGGCACGCGCGATCAGGGCGTTGCCGCTGCTGGTCAGCCTGTCGTACTGGGCGATGGCTTCGTCACGGCGACCGAGGTCCGCCAGGGTCTCGGCGGCGTGCAGGCGGGCCGTCTGCCCCGCGGGCGTATCGGGATAGGCATCGGCCGCGGCCATGAACTTCGGCAGCGCGGCCTCGTGCTTGGCCTGCAGGGTCGGATAGGTGCCGGGCAGCTGTCCGCCAGGACTGGTCGGGTCGTTGGTGGTACCCGCCGGGGGCGCCGGCGGCTGCACGCGGCCTTCGTCGATGACCATGGCTTCGGCCAGCAGGGCGCCCGCCTTGCTGTCGATGCTGCCCTGCCACGAGTTGTAGGCCAGCACACCCCCGCCGACGATGATGATCGCCGCGAGGCCGCCCATCACCGCGATGCGGTTCTGCTCGAACCAGGTCTGGGCGGTGCCCACGGCGTGGACGAACTCGTTTTCCTTGAGGTGATGTCGCTCGGAAGTTTTCATGTCGGTCTCGTGGCTTGCGGAATCCTGGCGCATCTGCCGGGCTGAGCCGGCGGTCCCTCCGCGGAGACCCAGGTGCGCGTGCCGGTAATTGTAACTGAGCGGCGGCTGGCCCCGGCGAACTGTTGTGGTGGGACAGACTGCACAGTTTGTTACCGCTGAGCTTTTCTTGCCGTGGGGTTTCGGGCAGAATCCCCAACCTCAGGGCATCAATGAACTCGCCCCTGGACGCCTTCCCGTCCGAGAGTTCGGCCGACGCTGCTCCGACGCGCCACGCTATGGTTCTATCGAGTGAGGCGGTCCCGTCGAGCGATGCCCGCCCCAGCTACCGGCGCGTCCGGCGTTCGACGCCGATCAACCGGTTGCGGCGGAGGCTGATCGGTGCGATTGACCGGGTCGCGGACACCATCGCTTCAGTGGCGAGCTTCCTGTCGACTCTGCCTGGGCGGATCGTCATGCGGCGGCTGCGCCCCATCCGCAGGCCCGCGTGGGCCAGCAACGACCGGCTGGCGGTCGTTGCCACGGCGGCATTGACATCCGCCGCAGTCTCGCAATTCACCTTGTGGATCGGCAACGAGTGGCAGCCGCCCGCCGTCGAACCTCCGCTGACCGAGGTGTCGACGCCGGTCGATCGTACAGGGATGTCAGCTCCGAACGCCCTGCCGGCTGACGGGCGGCCGGTGCCATTCTGGCGCGCGGCGACGCCCATTGCGCCGCGGCCGCCGGCGGACCCCCCTCCTACGCCAGCGGTGCAGACTCCCCCGCCTAGATCGCTGCCGCGGCTGCTGGCGCAGGAATATGCGGAACCCCAGGATGCGGCGCTGACACAGGATCGGCCAGTCCTCATGGATGCGCGGATGCCGGTGGGCACCAGCGGGTCAGCGCCCCCCCGGCCCGCCCCGGTCGCGTCGCTCGCCCGCGATCGCGATCGCGCCGCAGTTGCCGCCAGCCGTCGCGAAGACAGCCGCGAGAACAGTCGCAGGAACAGCGTCGCCGCACGACCAGCCGCCGCCCCATCCCGTCTGGTGGTGATCACGCAGCCGGAAGGCGCGCGGGTGACGATCAATGGTGTGGGCTGGGGCGTGACGCCGCTCACCATCGGGCACCTGCCGCCTGGCGCCAAGCGCGTCCGCGTGACGAAGCCGGGTTATCGAAGTGAAGAGCGTGTCGTGGGGAAAGACGCGGAAGCCGCCGACGGCACCCTGCGCATCGCTCTGCGCGCGGTGTCGGACGAGCGCCAGCAATAGCCGGCGCTCCTGGATTGCAGGGTGGCCGAAAGGCTGGTGCGCCCGGGCAGAATTGAACTGCCGACCCCCCGCTTAGGAGGCGGGTGCTCTATCCCCTGAGCTACGGGCGCGAATTGAACGATCTTAAGGCAAAAGGCCAGAGGCCGCCTTCTGTCAGTACCTGCAGCACCGAGTAGACCGTTTCGCCCGGCAGCCGGCCGCGGCCGTCCAGGAAACTCAGCTCGATCAGGAACGCCAGCGCCCGCAGGTCGCCGCCGATCGCCTTCACCAGCTTGGCCGCGGCTTCCGCCGTGCCGCCCGTCGCCAGCACATCGTCCACGATCAGCACGCGGCTGCCCTTGACCACGGCGTCGTCGTGAATCTCGAGCGTGTCGGTGCCGTATTCGAGGTGGTAGGTTTCCTTCACGGTCTTCGACGGCAGCTTGCCCGGCTTCCGGATCGGCACGAAGCCGCAGCCGAGCGCGTTGGCCACGGCCGCGCCGAGAATGAAGCCGCGGCTCTCGATGCCGACCACCGCGTCGATGTCCTCGCCCATGTACGGCGCGGCCATGGCGTCCACGGTGTCGCGGAAGCCGCGCGCGTCGCTCAGCAGCGTGGTGATGTCGTAGAACAGGATGCCCGGCTTCGGGAAATCGGGGACGTGACGAATCTTGGACTTCAGGTGATCCATAAGGGTTCTGGGCTGTCGACTGAGGGGCTTAGTCTTCGATGAGGAATCCGGACCGGGCGAGCGGCTCGGTGTCTTCCACGAGTACGTGTTCCACGCGGGAGCGCGAAGGGCCCTGCCGCAGCGCCCGCTCGAAGCGGGTCACCGATTCGGCTTCGCCCTCGGCCGCCACTTCGACCCGGCCGTCGTCCAGGTTCCGCACCGACCCCGACAGGCCCTCACGCCTGGCCGCGTCCGCGGCAAAGAATCGGAATCCCACACCCTGGACGCGTCCGCTCAGCAAGAAACGACGGGCCACGCGCATCCCTGCAATTCTACCGCAGGGCTGCCACGTGGCCCGTGTCCGAAGCGTAGCCCGGCGAGGCCTACTGACGACGCTGCGGCGGCGTCTGCGGCGGGGCCTTCACGTCGGGATTCACCGGCTCGAGCTTCTCGCGCTGGAACGCGGCGTTCAGGCGCGGCAGGTCGGTCTTGATGGTCGCGTCCTTCTTCTGCAGCTCCGCGTTCGAGCGCCTTCGACAGTTCGTCGAACACCTCGTAGGTCTGCTGCGTCGGCCGGTGATCGGCGCTTTCGATGACGCCCATCAGCGCCGCGATCTTGTTGTTCAACTTGATCGGGTAGTTGAGCGGATCCTGTCCGCTCTGGTTCTTCACCTGATAGACCTCCTGCTCGACCGAGGCCAGCGAGTTGAGCACGCCGTCCGCCAGCTTCTGGATCTCGGCCTTGCGCCGCGGCCCCACCTTCTCGAGCCGCTGATTGATCTGCTCGCGGATGCCGCGGATCTGAATCACCGCCATGTTCGCGGCGGTCACCTGATCGCGCACCTGCTGCGACAGCTTGAACTGCTCGAGCAGATAGGCCTCGGTGATGCCGTCCGCGACCAGCCGCGGATCCACGCCCAGCGTGAAGTCCCGCGTCTTGCTCTCGCCGTTCGCGGTGATGCGCACGGCGTACTTCCCTGGAGGTGCGGCCGGCCCGCGCTGCGGCTGGGCGGCCCACATGATCATCCCGGGGAACACAGTGGCGCCCTCGTAGCGCATGTCCCACGTGAATCGGTTCATGCCCTTGGCGACGCCGACGCGCGCCGGCGCCATGCCGAAGAACGCCGCCATCTCGGGATCGACGCCTTCGGGCAACCCGGTCCCGGTGGGCTTCGGCGTGCCGGTGAACGACCGCAGCACACTCCCCTGCGCATCCAGGAACTCGATCTTCACCTCGTCGGCGTCCTTGCCCAGGTAGTAGTCGAACGTCACGTTGCGATCGCGTCCGCGCAGCGGGTTGAAGGTCTCGAAGACGAACAGGTTGTTGGTCGTCAGCTCCGGCGTCGCCTGACGCAGCACGCCGATGTTGTCGAGCACGTAGAAGCCGCGGCCGTGCGTGCCGATCACGAGGTCGCGCTCTTCGACGACGATGCCGTGAACCGGAGTCGTCGGCAGGTTCAGCTTCAGCGGTTGCCAGGCGGCGCCGTCGTTGAACGAGACATAGATCCCGAGCTCGGTCCCGACGAAGAGCAGCCCCTTCCGCTTCGGATCCTCGCGAATCGTGCGCGGGAAGTCGGTGTCGGGAATGCCCGTGACGATCTTCGACCAGCTCTTGCCGAAGTCGGTCGTCTTGTAGATGTACGGCTTGCGGTCACCCATCTGGTACCGATTGCCCACCAGGTAGGCCGCGCCGTTCTGGTGCGGCGAGGCTTCGATCAGGCTGATACGCGTGAAGTCCGGCAGATCCGGCGGCGTCACCTTCTCCCAGTTCTTGCCGCCGTCGCGCGTGACGTGCACCCAGCCGTCATCCGACCCGGTCCAGATGGTGTTGGCCTCCTGTCGCGACGGCGCGATCGTGAAGATGACCGCATACGTCTCGACGCCCGTCTGGTCCTTGGTGATCGGGCCGCCCGAGGCCTGCAGGGTCTTCGGATCGGAGCGCGTCAGGTTCGGGCTGATCTTCTCCCAGCTCTGCCCGCCATTCGTGGTGCGCCACAGGTATTGCGACGACGCGTACAACGTCTTCCCGTCCACCGGCGAGAAGACGATGGGAAACGTCCACTGGAAGCGTTCCTTGATGTCGATGGCCGAGTAACCCATCGGGTTGTTCGGATAGATGTTCACCGCACGCTGCTGTCCGGTCTCGCGATCCAGGCGGCTGAGGAAACCGCCGTAGCTGCCGGCGAAGAAGACGTTCAGGTCGCTGGGGTCCGGAGCGATGTAGCCGCTCTCACCGCCACCCACCGCGTAGAAGATCGGCGGGAGACTGCCCTCCCCGGCTCCCGGGTTGGCCTGGCTGCCGACGCAGGCCGTGGAGTTGTCCTGCTGCGCGCCGCACACGTGATACGGCACGTGCCTGGTGGTGAACACGTTGTAGAACTGCCCGGTCGGAAAGTCCTGCGAGGTCCAGGTCTGGCCGCCGTTCACGGTCACGTTGCCGCCGCCGTCGTTCGACTGCACCATCCGCTGGTTGTCCGTGGCCGAGATCCACAGGTCGTGATTGTCGCCGTGTGGCACGCGGATGGTCGTCGTGGTCTTGCCGCCGTCGGTGGACTTGTGGAACTGCACGTTCAGGACGTAAACGGTGTCCTTGTCCTTCGTGTCCGCCAGCACGCGCGTGTAGTAGAACGCGCGCTGCCGCAGGTTGCGGTTCTCGTTGATCAACTTCCAGCTCGCGCCGGCATCGTCCGAGACGTACAGTCCGCCCTTTTCGTTCTCGATGATGGCGTAGACGCGGTTGCCGTCCACCGGCGAGACCGACACGCCGACCTTGCCCCAGAGACCGGCGGGCAGCCCCGGCGCCTTGGTGATCTCGGTCCAGTTGTCGCCAGCGTCGGTGGACTTGAACAGTCCGCTGCCCGGTCCACCGCTCGACATGCCCCACGGGCTGCGGTTGGCCTCCCACAGCCCGGCGAACATCACGCCCGGGTTCTTCGGGTCGATCGAGAGATCCACGGCGGGCGTCTTCTCGTCCCGATACAACGTCTTCTTGAAGGTCTGGCCGCCATCCGTGGACTTGAACACGCCGCGTTCCGGATGGTCGTTGTAGACCTGTCCGAACACCGCGGCGTAGACGATGTCGCAGTTGGTGGGGTGCAGGCGGATGCGGGCGATGGCCTGCGAATCGCGCAACTGCGGCAGATGCGTCCACGACTTCCCGCCGTCGGTCGTCTTGTAGATGCCATCACCCTGGATGATGTTGCCGCGGAACTGCGTCTCACCGCCGCCGATGTAGACGACGTCCGGGTTGGACTGGCAGACCGCCAGCGGAACCGATCGACGACGCGGTGATCTTGCCGTCGGTCATCGGCGCCCAGTTGCTGCCGCCGTCGGTGGTCTTCCAGGCGCCGCCGCCGGTGGCGCCGAACCAGTACTCGTTGGGCCGGGCATCGCTGCCCCCCACCGCAATCGAACGACCGCCGCGCGCGGGCCCAAGGCTGCGCCACTGCATGCCGCTGTACAGCGCCGGGTCGACAGCGGCCGCGGCCGAAACGGCTTGAGGTGTCGCCGTCGCCGTTTGTGCAGCCACCGGGGCCGAGTACGTCCAGGCGGTCCACGCGATGGCCGCAGTGCTCGCCAGCGTGGTCAGGGTCTTGAGGTTCTTCATCGTCCGCTCCGTCAAGTTGTGCCATGCGCGGCCGTGGGGCAGTACGCGCGGCTTCCAATCGTCGAGTGTAGCGCAGGGAGGATACCGCCTTGACCAGGCGGTGACGGATTCCGGGACTGACGCCTGCGCGCCTCAGGACGGGAGCGAGTCGTGTGACGGCGTTCGCGCGAGCAGGACGATGCCGGCGGCGTTCAGGAGGAGGATGCGCACGCGACGTACCAGCGCGAGCGCGATGCCGGTGGGAGCGCCGAGGCCGAGCAGTTGGGACACGGAGCCAGAGCCCATCTCGTCCACCCCAAGGCGGTATGGGATGAACTTGAAGGCAACGGTAATGAAGCGGCCCGCGGTTTCCATGAGGAAGGCGTCGGTCAGCGAGATGCTGCGCGCCGGCGGGCATGGTCCGCAAGATGAGCCAGACCTCCGCGATCGCGGCGACGTGGAACAACACCTCCCATGCGGCGACGTGGACGAGGCGGCCAACGGGCCAGCGGGCCACGTCGTAGACGCTGTGCTCGAGCGCCAGCAACGCGTCCGTGGAGGTGGGCCTTCGCCGCACGCGCGCCAGGAGAACGCCGGCGCGGGACAATAGCGCGGGCCGCGCCCGGAACATCCACAGGACGATGGCACCGCCGACGAGCGAGGCGACCACCACCGCCTCTCCTGCCCGTTCCATGATGGCCGGCACGTTCGCGCGCTGCAGCAGCACCCACACGCCGCCGAGCAGCATGGCGAGGACCGATGCCGTGTAGAAGCCGTTCTCGACCGTCACGGACGACAAACTGGTGCTGGTCGGGACGTGCCGCCGCCCCATCATGACCTTCGCCGGCTCACTGGCCAGCAACCCGAGCGGAGTGAGGTTGCCGAGCGCGTCCGCCGCCAGGGTGGCGGCGAAAGCGGCTCCAAAGGGGATGCCCGCGCTGTGGTCGGCTCGCGAACAAATGGTCCACGCCCGTGCCCTCACTGCCATGCGCGCCGCCCCCAGGGCGACGACCACAATCATCCAGGCGCCCACCCCGCGAATGCTGGCGAGGATCGGCTCCCATCCGGCCTGTCGGATGCTGACGATCAGTAGGGCCACGCCGAGCGCGGCCACCACCAGACGGGTCGCGGAGACACGGGAGTGGGACGAGGGGCCGGGAGCGGTCACGGGGAGGGAATCAGGATAGCCGGAAAAACGAAAGGCCCGCGGTTGACGCGGGCCTTGAACGATGCGAAGTGGTCGGGGCGACTGGATTCGAACCAGCGACCTCTCGGTCCCGAACCGAGCGCTCTACCAAGCTGAGCCACGCCCCGATGGCGAAATGCCAGTGTAGCACAGGGGCGCCGTCAGCGTTGCCGCCATCCAGACGATAGCCCCGGGTTCCCTCGATTCCGGCGACTCCACGAAGAGGCTCGGGCGGAGAGAAACCAAGAGGACTCAGGCGCGCATGCGCCACCGCACAAGACTGCGCAGCCCGACCGTCAGAAAACCGCACTGGACTGACAATTTTTGTCAGCGAGAGGGCGCGGAAAGGGTCTTCCTGCACAAACTCCAAGCAAATGCGCACGTCGTTACCTCTTCATTGGTGGAACGGTCCTTGCGACGTGCGGGTCGTTCGCCGTCACAGGTCGTGACGCCGGACAGACCAAGTTGTTCGGATCTGGCGCATCACTCGAGAGCGTCGTCGCGGTGGTGATGGAGAGGGGTTTATGAAGTTGACAGTGAGCGGCTTGAGAGAATTCGGGCTGATGGTCGCGGCGAGCATGGCCCTTATCCTCTCGGCGGCCCCCGCCGCACAGAGCCAGACCATTCAAATAAGCGCTCCGGCAGACGTGGTCAACGCCGGCGCCTCGGTTCCCGTCACGGTGATCGGCCCGCCGGGAATGCCCTTTGCGGTCGCGGGCAGTACCACTGGTGCGGGTCTCACCTACGGAGGGGTGCCGCTGGCACTCGGAACCGACGCCGTCGTCGTGGCGAGTGGCGTCCTCGACGCCACAGGACGAGCGGTGGTCACGGTCACGCCGCCATTTCGCGGGACCACGCTTGATCGCTACTACCTGATCGCGGTTTGGTCCACGAACACCTCGTTCCTCCCGCCAACGAGTTCGTCCGGTCTCGTCCTTCGGAATGGCGACCTCCTCGGCGGCATCCTCGCCGCGGAAGGGCCCCAAGGTCCGCCGGGGCCGACGGGTCCGACCGGCCCGGCTGGCTTCGACGGGGCACCGGGGGCCCAGGGGCCCGTCGGTCCGCAGGGGCCTGCGGGCGCGAACGGTGTCGACGGCGCGGCCGGCCCTCAGGGCCCGGTCGGTGCGAATGGCGCAGCAGGTCCGCAGGGCCCGGCTGGTGCGGACGGCGCGATGGGCCCGGCGGGTCCGACTGGCGCGAATGGTGCGGACGGCAGCGTTGGCCCGCAGGGGCCGGTCGGTGCGAACGGTCAGGACGGCGCGGCTGGCCCGCAGGGACCGGTCGGCGCCCAGGGTCCGGCTGGAGCCAATGGCGCTGACGGCGCGGCTGGTCCAGCTGGCCCCGCAGGTCCTCAGGGCCCAGTCGGTGCCGATGGTGCGATGGGTCCCCAAGGGCCCGCCGGTGCGGATGGCGCGGCCGGTCCCACCGGCCCTCAGGGCCCAGCCGGAACGAACGGTGTCGACGGCGCCGTGGGCCCCCAGGGGCCAGCTGGCGCGAACGGTGTTGATGGCCTCCAGGGCCCAGCGGGCGTGAACGGTGCCGATGGTGCGGTGGGTCCCCAGGGGCCGGCGGGCGTGAACGGTGCCGATGGCGCGGCGGGTCCGCAGGGTCCGGTTGGCCCCCAGGGTCCGGCTGGTGTCGATGGTGCTGACGGCGCGGCCGGTCCTGTCGGCCCCGTGGGGCCTCAGGGGCCTGCCGGACCGAACGGTGTCGACGGTGTAGTGGGTCCGCAGGGGCCTGCCGGTGCCGACGGTGTGGCCGGTCCTGCCGGCGCCGTGGGTCCCCAGGGCCCCGCTGGTGCCGATGGTGCGGTGGGTCCCCAGGGCCCGGTCGGCCTTCAGGGCCCGGCTGGTGCCAATGGCGCTGACGGTGCGGCGGGTCCTGCCGGCCCCGTGGGTCCGCAGGGGCCTGCCGGTGCGGACGGCGCGACCGGTCCGGTCGGTCCGGTCGGTGCCGATGGCGCAGTCGGCCCGCAGGGGCCGCGGGCGTGAACGGTGCCGATGGTGCGGTGGGGCCGCAGGGCCCGGCTGGCCTTCAGGGTCCGGCTGGTGCCGATGGGGCTGACGGCGCGGCGGGCGCGAACGGTGCCGATGGCGCGGCGGGTCCGCAGGGTCCGGTTGGCCCGCAGGGCCAGGCTGGTGCCGATGGTGCTGACGGCGCGGCCGGTCCGGCCGGCCCCGTGGGTCCGCAGGGCCCAGCCGGAACGAACGGTGCCGACGGTGCCGCGGGTCCCCAGGGGCCGGCGGGCGTGAACGGTGCCGATGGCGCGGCGGGTCCGCAGGGCCCGGTTGGCCCCCAGGGCCCGGCTGGTGCCAATGGAGCTGACGGTGCGGCGGGTCCGATGGCGCGGCGGGTCCGCAGGGGTCGCAGGCGCCGGTGCTGACGGCGCGGCCGGTCCGGCGGCCCCGTGGGTCCCCAGGGGCCGGCGGGTGTGAACGGTGCCGATGGCGCGGCGGGTCCGCAGGGCCCGGTTGGCCCCCAGGGCCCGGCTGGTGCCAATGGAGCTGACGGTGCGGCGGGCGGCGCCAAGGTCCGGTCCGGGCCCGCAGGGGCCTGCCGGTGCGGCGCCGCAGTCGGCCCTAGGCCCAGCGGCGAGGTCCAAGGACCAGCCGGTGCCGACGGCGCCGTGGGTCCCCAGGGTCCAGCCGGTGCCGACGGTGCCGTGGGTCCGCAGGGCCCAGCGGGCGTGAACGGTGCCGATGGTGCGGTGGGTCCCCAGGGTCCGGTCGGCCCGCAGGGCCAGGCTGGTGCCGATGGTGCTGACGGCGCGGCCGGTCCGGCCGGCCCCGTGGGTCCGCAGGGCCCGGTTGGCCCCCAGGGCCCGGCTGGTGCCAATGGAGCTGACGGTGCGGCGGGCGTGAACGGTGCCGATGGTGCGGCGGGTCCGGTTGGCCCGCAGGGGCCTGCCGGTGCGGACGGCGCGACCGGTCCTGTCGGTCCCGTCGGCCCTCAGGGCCCAGCCGGAACGAATGGTGCCGATGGTGCGATGGGTCCCCAAGGACCAGCCGGTGCCGATGGCGCCATGGGCCCGGCCGGACCGACCGGAGCGAATGGTGCGGACGGTAGCGTTGGCCCGCAGGGGCCCGCCGGTGCTGACGGCGCGGCCGGTCCTGCCGGCCCCGTGGGTCCGCAGGGCCCGGCCGGAACGAACGGTGTCGACGGCGCCGTGGGCCCCCAGGGGCCAGCTGGCGCGAACGGAGTTGATGGCCTCCAGGGCCCAGCGGGCGTGAACGGTGCCGATGGTGCGGTGGGTCCCCAGGGGCCGGCGGGCGTGAACGGTGCCGATGGCGCGGCGGGTCCGCAGGGTCCGGTTGGCCCCCAGGGTCCGGCTGGTGTCGATGGTGCTGACGGCGCGGCCGGTCCTGTCGGCCCCGTGGGGCCGCAGGGCCCGGCCGGAACGAACGGTGTCGACGGCGCGGCGGGGCCCCAGGGCCCGGTCGGCCTTCAGGGCCCGGTCGGTCCGACCGGTGCGGATGGCAGCGTCGGCCCGCAGGGGCCGGCGGGCGTGAACGGCGCCGATGGTGCGGCGGGGCCGCAGGGCCCGGCTGGTGCCAATGGCGCTGACGGCGCGGCGGGCGCGAACGGTCAGGATGGCGCGGCGGGTCCGCAGGGTCCGGTTGGCCCCCAGGGTCCGGCTGGTGTCGATGGTGCTGACGGCGCGGCCGGTCCTGCCGGCCCCGTGGGTCCACAGGGCCCAGCCGGACCGGCCGGTGCCGACGGTGCAGTGGGTCCCCAGGGTCCAGCCGGTGCGAACGGTGATGATGGCGCGGCGGGTCCGCAGGGCCCGGTTGGCCCCCAGGGTCCTGCCGGCCCCGTGGGTCCTCAGGGCCCGGCCGGAACGAATGGTGCCGATGGTGCGATGGGTCCCCAAGGGCCCGCCGGTGCGGATGGCGCCATGGGCCCGGCCGGTCCGACCGGAGCGAATGGTGCGGACGGTAGCGTTGGCCCGCAGGGGCCTGCCGGTGCCGACGGTGCCGTGGGTCCGCAGGGTCCGGCTGGAGCCAATGGTGCTGACGGCGCGGCTGGTCCAGCTGGCCCCGTGGGTCCTCAGGGCCCGGCCGGAACGAACGGTGTCGACGGCGCTGTGGGTCCGCTGGGGCCCGCCGGGGCGGATGGCGCCATGGGCCCGGTGGGTCCGCAAGGCCCGGTCGGCGCCAACGGCGCGAATGGTAACGACGGTGCGGCCGGTCCCATGGGCCCACAGGGGCCGGCAGGTCCCGCTGGCGCCAATGGTGCCGACGGTGCGATTGGCCCGGCAGGCCCAGTGGGTCCAGTTGGCCCTGTCGGTGCGAATGGTCCGGTGGGGCCTGCGGGTCCGCAGGGCCTGACCGGAGTGCCCGGCGCCATGGGCGTGCAGGGGCCGGCGGGTCCCACTCTGGGCTGGGTCAATCGTACGGCCGCTACCGTGTCCGTCACCACGACAAATGGCGTCGTGGCGTCGCTGTCCTTACCCGCTGGCAGCTACCTGCTCCACGCCAAGGCGAACCTTGTCCGCACGGGCGGCAACGGGTCGAGTGAGTGCTCACTCCTCAACGGAGCCACGGTGCTCGACCTCTCGGTGAACCAGGGAACCACGACCGGCGAGGTCATCACGGCGGATGGGGTGGTGACCCTCACCGGGACGACCACGATCACCTACTCATGCCGTGTCACGAGCGGCACCGCAAACGTGTCCAACCGCACACTCACCGCGGTCGGGTTCACCACGCTGACGGTCCAGTAGCGGAGCCCACGGGCCGATCTCAACGAAAGGCGTGCACCCCGGCCGGGATGCACGCCTTTCTGCTCGAGCGAAGCGGCTGCCGGGACGTGGCAGTTCAGCCGATCAGTTTCTGAAGGGCCTCGATGGCGTTGTAGTCGGTCAGGTCGGCCTGCAGCGGCGTGACCGACACGTACCCCTCCATCACCGCCTCGTAGTCCGATCGTCCGCCGTCGGCGTGCCACTCGTCGAGCGCCTCCTCGATCCAGTAGTAGGCCTGCCCCCTCGGGTCGGTCCGGGTCGCGATCTTGGTGACGTGATTGCGACGCGCCTGGGTCGTCACGCGGAAGCCCTTGAAGGGGCCCGAGTTCAGATTCAGGTTCAGGAACGTCCGCGACGGCCACTGCCGCGGCCAGGACGGCGCGGGCCACGGTGGCCGCCGCCTCCGCCGAGAAGGAGAAATCGAAGCTGCCGGTGCGCTTCAAGCGAGACCGCGATCGACGGAATCCCCAGCAGCGCGCCTTCCATGGCGCCCGCCACCGTCCCCGAATAGGTGACGTCGTCGCCCAGGTTCCAGCCCTTGTTGATGCCCGAGACCACGAGGTCCGGCTTCTGCTTCAGGATGATGTCGACGCCGAGGTTGACGCAGTCGGTGGGCGTGCCGTCCACGGCAAAGAGACCGGGGCCGTGATCTTCGATGCGCAGCGGCCGGCGCAGGGTCAGGGCGTGGCCGATGGCCGACGCTTCCTGGGTGGGGGCGACGACGGTCACGCTGCCGAGCGGCTTCAACGCCGCGGCCAGGGCGTGGATACCGGCCGACGACACCCCATCGTCATTGGTCACGAGGATGACAGGCATAAGAACCTTCGATCATATGCGAAGCGCCCGCTCCTATAATGCGCGCATGACCTGGTGGATGTGGATCGCTGGCGGCCTCGCGTTGATGGTGCTGGAACTGGCCACGCCCAGCGGCTTCTTCATCATGTTCTTCGGCCTCGGCGCCATGACCATCGGCGCCCTCACCGGCGCGGGCGTCATCGCCGCGGGCTGGGCGCAGTGGCTGCTCTTCACGGTGTGCTCGCTCGGCTACCTGCTGCTGTTCCGCGGCAAGGTGCAGGAACGCTTCCAGGCGCCGCCGCCACCCGACGTGGATTCGCTCGTCGGCGTCCTCGCCGTCCCGCAGGGCCCGATCGCAGCCCGGCGAGGTCGGCCGCGTCGAAGTCCGTGGTTCGTCGTGGAGCGCGCGCAACGTGGGCGCCGACGCCATCACCATCGGTCAACGCTGCGTGGTCGTGCGGATCGAAGGCCTGCTGCTCGCCGTCCGTCCCGAGTAACCCTCTCCCCAAGGAGCCCGACTCATGTTCGAAGGCGGCTTGTTCGTCATTGTCCTGGTCTCGATCTTCGTTCTCATCCTGCTGGCGAAAACCGCGATCGTGGTGCCTCAGCAAAGCGCGTTCGTCGTGGAGCGCCTGGGGCGCTTCTCCGGCACGCTCGACGCCGGCTTCCACATCCTGATCCCCTTCATGGACGTGATCCGCTACCGTCATTCGCTCAAGGAATCGGCGGTCGACATTCCCGCGCAGGTCTGCATCACGCGCGACAACGTGCAGGTCGGCGTCGACGGCGTGCTCTACCTGAAGGTGCTCAACCCCGAGCGCGCGTCCTACGGCATCTCCGACTACCTGTTCGCCATCAGCCAGCTGGCGCAGACCACGCTGCGCAGCGAGGTCGGCAAGATCGACCTCGACCGGACCTTCGAGGAGCGCACCAATATCAACACCGCGGTGGTGGCCGAACTCGACAAGGCCACCGAGCCGTGGGGCGTGAAGGTGCTGCGCTACGAGATCAAGAACATCACCCCGCCCGCCGACATCCTGGCGGCGATGGAGAAGCAGATGCGCGCCGAGCGCGAGAAGCGCGCCGTGATTCTCACCTCCGAAGGCCAGCGCGACGCCGCCGTCAACACCGCCGAGGGCGAGAAGCAGCAGACGATCAAGGCGTCGGAAGCCCGCAAGACGCAGCAGATCAACGAGGCCGAGGGCGAGGCCCAGGCCATCCTGGCGGTGGCGTCCGCCACCGCCGAAGGCATCCGCATGGTGGCGCAGGCATCACAGTCGGCCGGCGGCTCCGAAGCCATCCAGCTGCGCGTCGCCGAGCAGTACATCAACGAGTTCGGCAAGGTGATCAACAACGCCGACACCATCATCCTGCCGTCGAACCTCGCCGACATCGCCTCGGTGATCACGACGGCGATGAATGTGGTCAACCAGAACAGAAAATAGGTCGCCCTACGAGCGTTGGGCGCGGCGTGGCCTACGGCACGTAGGCGATGCAGTCGATCTCGACCCGCAGTCCCTCGCCCGGCAGTCCCGCGGCCTGGATCGTCGTCCGCGCCGGACGATGTTCGCCGAAGACGCGGGCATAGACGCCGTTCATCTGCTGGAACTCCTGCATGTCGAGCAGGAACACGCCGCAGCGCAGCACGTACT
Source organism: uncultured Acidobacteriota bacterium (assembly GCA_963721715.1). Taxonomy (GTDB): domain Bacteria; phylum Acidobacteriota; class Vicinamibacteria; order Vicinamibacterales; family UBA2999; genus VFZN01. The sequence goes on from CAVRKI010000004.1 coordinate 185,266, forward strand.
GCAGGTCCGATCCGCCGGCCTGCAGGATGGCGCGCAGGTTCCGCAGGCACTGCTCGGTCTGGGTCTCCACGTCGGGCCCCGCGAGCTGATTGGTGGCCGGGTCGGTGGCGCCCTGGCCCGATACGAAGATGAGGCGCTCGAAGTTCATGCCCGGCGAGTAGGGACCGACGGGCTTCGGGAGGTTGTTGGCGTGGATAGGTCGATGCATGCGGCCGATTCTAATCGGTCTGCCGTCTGCCGTCTGCCGTCTGCCGGTTGCCGGTTCCCGATATGATCGATCCGTGGCCCGCTTCAAGATCACGCTCGAATACGCCGGCACACGCTACAGCGGCTGGCAGAAACAGAAGAACGCACGCACCGTGCAGGGCGAGATCGAGCGCGCCATCGCCGAGGTGACCGGCCAGGACATGTTCGAGTTCCAGGCGTCCGGACGCACCGACGGCGGCGTGCACGCCATCCACCAGGTCGCCCACCTCGAGATTCACGCCCGCATTCCCGCCGAGACGCTGCGCCGGCAGGTGAACGAACTGCTGCCCGCCGACATCAACCTGCTGCGGATCGAGCCGGCGCCGGCACGGTTTCATGCCCGTCATGGCGCCGTGGCCCGCAGCTATCTCTACCAGATCAGCCGTCGGCGCTCGGCCTTCGGCAAGCCTTATGTCTGGTGGGTGAAGGATGCCATCGACGTCGCCCGGATGCGGGACGCGGCCAATCGCTTCGCCGGCATGCACGATTTCCGCTCGTTCAGCGACGACGACCCCGATGAGAAGTCCACCGAGGTGCTGGTCGAGGACGTGTCGATCGGCGAGGACGGCGACTTGATCCTGGTGCGCATCGGCGGCTCGCACTTCATCTGGAAGATGGTGCGCCGCATGGTGGGCGTGCTGGTGGAAGTGGGATGCGGGCGGCTGGCGCCGGACGTGGTCAGCCGGCTGCTGACGGAGGATTCCGGGTTGCCGGCGCGATTGACCGCGCCGGCGTCCGGATTGTTCCTGGAACGGGTGTTCTATCCCGGGGACGACCGGCGGCTGCCGCTCGTCCCCGCGTTTCCGGTGCCTACTGGTTCGCCAGGGCGTCGATGAGGGCGTTGGCGCGCTGCTTGGCGCGGTCCAGCCGCTCCTTCAGGTTGTCGAAGACGAACTCGTGGCCGGCATTCCGGGCTTCGATGACCGGCACCTCGGCCTGGCGGTACATCTCCTCGAACTTGGCCCGCACGGCCTTGTCCTTCATGCGGCGGATGATGCTCTGCGCCTCGTTCAGCTGCGCCCGCACCACCCGCACGTCTGTCATCAGCATCTGGGCTTCGGCCGCGCGGCCGGTTCGCTCCTGGGGCTGGCCCGGTCCGTGGCACTTCGAGCACTGGTTCGAGAGCGACGCCGGCGAGAGCAGATAGGCGCCCACTTCACCATGACATGTGGAGCAGGTCGGCCCACGGTCGTCGCCGCCCGTGAGCAGCTTGTAGTGTTGACTCTTCTGGAACGATACGAACGGTCCGGTGTGGCAGCTGCCGCAGGTCTTGGGCAGGTTCACTCGGTTGATGGGGCTCGCGGGACTGGTCGCGGGCAGCATGTTCTGGTGAGCCTGGAACTTCTCGAAGGTCGCGGCGTTGCCGCCGTGACACTTCTCGCAGCCGACGTTGTTCCGCGAGTGAGGCGAAAAGTCCCAGTCCTGCAGGTGACGAAGCGAGAAGCCGCTCCAGTTCGGACCTGCGGCCTGCTGGTTGGCGATGTGACAGTCGGCACATCGGCTCGTCTGGGCCTGAGCATGCGCCGCCAGTCCGGCGAGCAGGACCAGGGCGAGAATTCCGAGACTACGATGGAGGTAGCGCATACCCGCAGAGTATACAAGCGAGGTGCCAGTGCGCTCTAGGCAACTGCCGTGTGTTTCGTCCGTTTCATCTCGGGTACGTCGAGTGGTGCCGGGATTCCGGCAACCGGCAGGTCGCCTCGCAATCGCGCCGCGTGCCGGCCGTAACAACGGAAGCAGAGCGCCTGATAGCGATCCCAGGTCCGCGTCCCTCGTGAACGCAGAAGCGCCCGCTGCGCCTCGCAGTCGTGGCACACGTGCGTCACCGCGACAGGTCGGGTCCGGAACAGAAATTGGAACGTCATGGGCCGCAGCTTACCGGCGGGGTTTGACAGGTGAGGTCACGATGGAACGTCACGCGGAAATCGTGCGCCAATGGCGCATCCTGCTTGCACTCGAGGGCCGGGCGCGCGCCCTCACCTTGCAGGACCTGCAGCAGGCGGCCGGTGAAGGCGTCTCGGAGCGGACCATTCGTCGCGATCTGAACGCGCTGGCGCAGGCCGGCTTCCCCATCGAGCCCACGAAGGTGGCGGGCAAGACGCATTACACCTTGAATCGCGAGGTGTTTGGCGGGCTCGCGTCGGCGGGATTCTCCCTGTCGGAGCTGTGCGCGCTCTATCTCAGTCGAACGATGCTGTCCGCGCTGGCCGGCGGTCCCTTTCACGACAGCCTCACCTCGGCCTTCGACAAGCTCACCGACGCGCTGCCGCCGGCGTTGTGGCGCTTCATCGATCAGTTGCCGCTGGCCCTGGCCGCCAAGGCGCCGACACTGCGCGCGACGACCGCGGCCCCGCGCATGGTGGACGCGCTCCTCAGCGCCATCCTCGCCCACCGCCGCGTCCGCATGCGGTATCACTCGTTCGCCAGCCAGCAGGTGAAGGACTACGTCGTCGAGCCGTATCGCGTCGCCTACGCGCAGGGCACTCTGTACCTGTTTGCGTTCGTGCCCGCCTACGGCGAGATGCGCACGTTCGCCGTCCAGCGGGTGGAGGACGTCATCGTGCTCGAGCAGACATTCGATCCGAAGGAGGCCAGTGCCGGGGTGTTTCCGGATTCGCTGTCGGTGTTCTCCGGCGCGCCCGAACGCGTGGTGGTGGAGTTCTCGTCAGCCGAGGCGCCCTACATTCGCGAACGGGTATGGCACACCAGCCAGCAACTGGAGGAAGGGCCGGGCGGCAGTCTTCGTCTGACGCTGGACGTGGTGGTCGACTGGGGTCTCGAGGCGTGGATCCTCGGTTTTGGTCCCGCCGCGCGGGTGCGGCAACCCGCGTCGCTGGTCGAGCGGCTCGTCACTCGATTGGCGGCCGCGCAGGCTCTGTACCGACCGGTAGCGGTTCAGAATACCTTCGCCTCAGTCAGCCCGCGCGCGGCGAGTTCCACCGCAGCTGCCGGTGGCGCGCCGGGCGCCGCCTTGACCATCGACACGAAGATCCAGGATCGGCTGCCGCGCGCGACCTGTCCGACCAGCCAACGCACGTCCTGACCGCTGCGATCGCGCGCGGCTCCCGTCTTGGCGGCGACGACGACCCCGCTTGCCGGTCCGAACGGCTGGCTTCCCGCGGCATTCACGATTGTCCCGGCGGGCTGCACCAGTAGCTGCCGAACGGCATCCATGTGCCGGCGCTCGACGGGCAGTCTGTCGGCGAACAGGGCGAGCAGAAACCGTTGCTGCTCGTCCGGCGAGATCAGCAGGGATCCGCCCAGCCAGAAGGTGGTGAGGCCGCTCGTCGCATCGGCATTGCCGTAGCGGAACTTCTCCAGATAGGCACGCTCGCGCTCCGCCCCCAGCCGCTCGGCCACCCGCTGGAAATACCACACCACCGAGTCGCGGATCGCGGTCCGAAGCGTATGATCGCGTCGCCAGGCCTCGAACGGCTGATTCGCGCCGTCATAGGCGATGCGGGCGTCGGGCCCGTCCAGCACGCCGGCGTCGAGTGCGGCCAGGGCATGCGGAATCTTGAACGTGGACGCGGGGGAGACGCGGGTGGCGCACGCCTCCGCCGGTTCGCGCCGCACCTGTCCGACCCCCACCTCATGCAGCAGGAAACAACTCGACGCGCCGCCTTGCGCGGCGCTCGCCACGTCCGCGGAGCCGCCGGTGGCCTGCCCGAGCAGGAAGGTGACGAGGAAGGCCGTCGCCGCGGTCGCACGTCCAGGCGCCATCACGCCCCCTTCTCCACCACCCAGGTCGTCATCGAGCGCTGCCCATGGACGACCGTAGTCTTCAGGGGATCGAGCAGCGTGCCGCCCAGGCGTGCCGTCAGCGTCAAGAGACCCTCGGCGGTCACGAGGTAGCGTTCACTCCCATCCGGCAGCAGGTATCGGTTCTGGCCTAGCTGGCGCGCGCCGTCGAGCCCGATCGAGGACGCGAGCCGGCAGAAGAGCACGCCGCCCGGAGCGAGCACGCGCCACATCTCCCCCACCATCGCCTCGAACTGCGCATCGTCGCGCGCGAAGTGCAGCACGGCGCTGCTGATGACGACGTCGAACGCGCGATCGTCGAAGGAACTGCGCTCAACCGGCTCCAGCCTGACGCGTGTCGCGGGCAGCGCCGGCGCGAGCGCGGCGAAGAGACCCCGCACCTGGGCCACGGCGTCGGGGCTCTCGTCCGTGGCCCAGACGTCGAAGCCCTGCCGCAGCAGGCAGACCAGGTTGCGTCCCCCGCCACAGCCGGCGTCCAGTACGCGCATGCCCGGCCGCAGCCGCTCCCGCAGCAGTTGGTCGAAGAGGTAGATGTCGATGTTGCCGAATTCGTCCTGGAGGTTCATCAGCAATGCGGCGGAAATGAATTGCGAATCCGGCAGGCGAGCATCGGAGCGAACAGCAGCACGGCCATCCCGAACAGCATGAAGCCCCCCTGCGCCGGGTCGTAATCCGCGGCCACTCGTGACCACGATGCGCCCAGTGCCCGGCCAACACCGATCTCGAACGCCAGCATGCAGACCAGCCACAGCGCGCCGATCGCCAGTTTCTGCCGACCCGTACGCGGCCCGAGCCACCGGATGGCGAGCGTGGCGATCGCCAGGATCAACAGCGATCCGGTCAGGACGCCCACCTGGCGCGCGCGCAGATCACCAAGGCGAGGCGTCAGCCACAGGGTCCGCGCGATGCCGTGCAGGGTCTCCACACAGGCGATGCCGAAGACAACGGCCAGGGCGCGGGCCCACATCGCCACAGTCTATCGCTGGAGGTGCAGGAGCAGCGCATCGAGGAGTGGCGCTTGCGCCGAAAGGATGCGTCGCCGCGCTTCGTCGATGCCGAACCAGGCGGCCTTGTCGGCCTCCGGGAACGATGAAGCCCTGCCCGATCGGGGCGGCCATTCCATTTCGAACCTGTTGCTGTTGAGAGTGGCGGGATCGAACTGGCCCTCGATCGCCCACGCGTGCACGATCTTGCGGCTCGCCTGACGCACCTGCCCGAGCGACACTGCCTCTCCATCGGCCGGCCAGCCGGTTTCCTCGTGAAACTCGCGCCGCGCGGCATCGAGCAGGTCTTCCCCGGATTGCACTTCCCCCTTCGGAATCGTCCAGGCGCCCAGGTCCCTGCGCTGCCAGAACGGCCCGCCGGGGTGGACCAGCAGGACCTCGAGCCCGCGATCAGTGGTGCGGAACAGCAGGATGCCGGCGCTGACGACAGGCACGGCTCACTCGATCACGCTCACCGAGCGGACTGCCTTCGTCACGATGAAGATGCGATCGTTATTGGACCGGGGGTCGGCCGGCACGAGGAAGAATCCGGGGCGACCGGGCTCATAGGCCTGCGTGGCGCCGACGATTTCTTCGCCGTCCGTGAACGTCACCTGCAGGCGCTTGCCCGGCAGCGCCCGGAGGAACTCCTTCGACTCGCTGTGCTGCGCATTGCCGATCAGATCCTTGACGAAGAACACCGCCTTCAGATCCGCCACCGTCACCTTGATCGGCCGCGCGCCGCCTTCGGAGGTGATGACATGAAACGCCTCCTTGGCGGGGGCGAAGTCCTGCGTGGTGCCCTTCAGCGTTCGGCCGTCGGCGAAACGGGCGACGATTCGGTTCTGAATCATGCAACCGGCGCAGATTACCTCATGTTTGGCCAGGTGGGTTCCGCAGCACCGTCACGAAACTGGCGGGCCCATCGCACTTCCCTCCTGCCGCCAACTCGCAGAACCTGCTGATGACCGTTCTTTAACGAGCGGGCCTCCGGCGATGTTCGTTATGCTATCCGGCGGTGGCGTCCTCCCACACGAATCAGTCCCGACCCCCAGCCGGCGTCCCCGGACGCGGCGCTGCTCGAAGCCCTCCGCGCGGGCGAGCCCGGGGCCTTCGACCAGCTCGTGCGCACCCACGGCGGCCGCCTGCTGGCCGTCGCTCGTCGCCTCATGGGGAACGAGGAGGACGCCCGGGACGTGGTCCAGGAGGCGTTCCTGAACGCCTTCAAGGGCATCGATCGCTTCGAGGGCGGCTCCCTGCTGTCCACCTGGCTGCACCGCATCACCGTCAACGTCGCGTTGATGAAGCTGCGGACGCGCAAGCGAAAGCCCGAGGAATCGCTCGACCACCTGCTGCCCGCCTTCAAGGACGACGGCCATTTCGCGGAACGGTTCGAGAGCCGGTCGGAGCCGGTCGATCAGCAGGTCGCCCGCGAGGAGGAGCAGGCCGTGGTCCGTGCCGCCATCGACCAGCTGCCGGAACATTACCGAACCATCCTGCTGCTTCGCGACATCGAAGGAATAGCGACCAACGACGTGGCCGAGCAGCTGGGGATCACGCCCAACGCCGTAAAGCTGCGGTTGCACAGAGCCCGGCAGGCCCTGCGCACGCTGGTGGCGCCACGCCTGGGGAGATTGGAACGATGACGAAGCTCACTTGTCAGGCGTGCGCGGACTTCATCGCCGACTACCTGAACGGCGAGCTGGACGCCGATGTTCGCGCCTCGTTCGAGACGCACCTCGATCGCTGCCGGAACTGCCGGGCCTACCTGGAACAGTATGCGGTGGTCGTCAAGGCCGGCCAGCGGGCCTGCGAGCGCGAGAACGACGCGGCGGCCGGCGGCGTTCCCCGAGGAACTGGTGCGCGCCATCCTCGACGCGCAGAAGACGGACTGACGCGGACGGTCAGCTGCGTCGGCTCGAGCGGTCACTGCAGGGGTCGGCCGGCTCCTCGTCCTCGACCGGCCCCTGGCGCCGGGCCATCACGTAGACGACGGTGAAGATCACCACGATCAGCCCCAGCGAGAACCACTTCGGGATCTCGAAGTGCACCCAGCCCTCGGCGTGCGCGTACTCGATCAGCAGCTTCAGCCCCACCCACGTGATGATGATGAACGCGCCATCCACCAGCAGCGGATAGCGGCGAATCACCGACAGCAATCGCCCGATCAGCAGTCGCATCATCACGATGCCGAGAATGCCGCCGGTGATGATCACCCACAGCTTGTTCGACATCGCCACCGCCACCAGGATCGAGTCGATGGCGAAGACGATGTCGGTCAACTCGACCTTGACCACGGTCGCCCAGAACGGCGACAGGCCCAGCCAGGGCTCGGCCGGCTTGATCTTCTGCGCGATCCTCGCCGCTGGCGTGCGAGAAGAAGTGCTGGTACGGGAGATACAGCAGATAGAGCCCGCCGACCAGCTTCACCCATCCGAGGTGAATCAGGTAGGCCGCCGCCGCCGTGGCCAGCGAGCGGAACGTGAACGCGCTCGCCATGCCGTAGCGCAGCGCCTTCTGCTGCTGATGACGCGGCAGGCTCAGCACGCGCACCGCCAGGACCATGGCGTTGTCGGCGCTCAGAATGCCCTCCAGGGCGACGAGGAGGGCGATGGTGACGAGATCGGACGGATGAATTTCAGGCACGCGGTTCAGCAAGTATAGCCCGCCGGGTTCGGCGGCACTCCTGCCCGGGCGCGGCCCTCAGAACTGGAAGTAGATGAAGTCCGCGGTGCCGGCGTAGAGCGTGGCGATGCCGTAGACCATGCCCGCCGCCAGCACGGCCTTGACCGCGGGGCCGCGGCTCGCCGCACCACGCCGCGTTCGCGCAGCCACGCCGCCAGGTGCAGCCCGACGATCGGCAGCAGGAACAGCAGTCCGATCAGCTCCATGGCCCCGAGCGACCAGTCGTCCATCGCCAGGATGTTGGCGGCGAACTGCCCGGCCTCGCCGACGCTCCGGCTGCGAAAGAACACCCAGGCGGTGAGCACGACGCCCTGCACGACGACGAACCAGGCGGCGCGCACGGCCGAGATGGCCGCTCCACCCGCGGTCCGGTGCAGGCCGAGCAGGCGCTCGACCGCCAGCGCGCCTCCGTGCAGCGCCCCCCACACGATGTAGGTATACGCCGCACCGTGCCACAGCCCGCCCAGCACCATCACCAGCAGCAGGTTGACGTAGGTGCGCACGGCGCCCTCGCGGTTGCCGCCGAGCGGCACGTACAGGTAGTCGCGCAGCCATCGCGACAGCGTGATGTGCCAGCGTTCCCAGAAGTTCTTGAACGACGCGGCCAGATAGGGCGCGTTGAAGTTGATCGGCAGCCGGTAGCCGAGCAGGTAGGCCGTGCCGCGGGCGATGTTCGAGTAGCCGGCGAAGTCCGCGAAGATCTGTCCCGAGAACATCAGCGCCAGCCAGAGCGCGAACGCCGCTCGTCGTCGTCGGCCTCCGATGCCGCGCGCCCAGTGCTCGTCCACGTAGACCGCCAGGTTGTCGGCGCAGACCATCTTCAGGAAGAAGCCCGGAGATGATCAGCCACGCGCCCTCGTAGAACACGCGGAGCGCGCAGCCGGCGCGGCCGCGGCATCTGCGGCAGGAACTCCGACCGCGCGCACGATGGGGCCGGCCACCAGCTGCGGAAAGAAGCTGATGAACAGGAAGAACGGGCCGAAGTGCCGGATCGGCGCCAGCACGCCGCGGTAGACGTCGATCGTGTAGGACATCGACTGGAAGGTGTAGAAGCTGATGCCCATCGGCAGCGCCACCAGGAACTCGGGCGGCAGCGCCTCGAGCGCGGACGGGCCCAGCACGTCGCGCGCCGCCTGCGATCGAGGAAGTTCGGCGTACTTGAAGAACGCCAGCAGGCCGAGGTTCGTGCCGAGCGACAGCGCGAGCACCAGCGCGCCGCTGGCGCCGCGCCGTCGGCGGGCATGCCGCGCCAGCCAGAGCGCGGCCCAGTAGTCGACGGCCGAGCTGAACAGCAGGATGCCGAGGTAGACCGGGATGTGCCAGGCGTAGAACACCGCGCTGGCGACGATGCAGCACCGCGACGTACGCGGGCTCGATCTTGCGGCGCCCGATGGTGAGGCGGGCGAGGAAGACGACAGGCGAAGAGGGCGACGAACGACCACGAAACGAAGTTCACGGAACGACGCGCCCCAGTTCCCGCACGAACGCCTCGGACCAGGCGATCGCCGACGACTCGTCCAGATGGTCGTCGTCTTCGGTCAGCAGGCCCGGCCGGGTGCGTCGGTCACCAGCGGCACGTCCAGCAGCTCCGCGAACAGCGCGGGCCCGCCGCCGAGGGGCCGCGGCGTGGGCACGTAGGTCAGGACCATGCGACGTGCCCCGCCGATCCATCGCCGCCTTGAAGCGCGCGCGGCCGTCGATCTCCTCGGGCCGCGAGGGGCGGCTGTGCGCAGGTCGCGGCCCGACACGGCGCCGGTCCCGACCTCCCAGGGCGAGAGCTGCCAGGTGCCGTTGGTGCGCGAGCGGTAGATGACGAGCTCGCGCCGCCACGGGAACCCGGGCCGCCCGAACAGGTCCACCCAGTTCGGCACCAGCTGGTGCAGCGCCTTGCGGAACTCGTGCGCCGTCTCGGCCTCCTGCCGGAACTGCCAGGCGCCGAACGGCGTTGTCCTTCATCACCTCGCGCGCGAAGTCGGACAGGCTGTTCAGGAAGAACCCGTCGGCGTTGACGATGACCATCCGCGGCCTCAGGTCGAACTTCTCGATGATCGCGAGCGGGAACCGGTCGGCTTCGCGGAAGCCGAACCCGAGCACGTAGTAGCGCAGGCCCCGCGCCTCGAAGAACGCGTCGAGGACGCGCGGGCGCGCGGCGAACATCAGGCGCGAGTTGCCGAGCAGGATGCACGTCGGCGCGCTTCAGGTGGTCGAGCGCGACCGGGTCGGTGCCGAAGTACAGCACGTGATGGTCGACGTGGCCGCCGTGGTCGTGCGCCAGGTAGTAGTCGTCGGAGGGCCGTTCGGCGCGGGTGATGTTCTTCACGCGGCCGCCCAGGTTCGGGCGGGCCACCCACACGCCGGCGGTGACGGCGGTCAGCAGGCCGAGCGCGCACAGGAAGAGGAGCAGCGGGGACGCCGGTGCCGGCGCGGCACCGGCGGTGTCGACGCGTCAAGATTCTTCTAGTTTAGTCGGAAGGTGCCGACTGGCGCGGCGCGAACGTGCGCTCAATCTTGACACGAATCGTATCAAGGCCTACACTCGATGTGTGTCAAGTTCAGAGCTCATCTTCATCTCGGTGGCCGCGCGGCTGCTGGACATGCACCCGCAGACGCTGCGCAAGTACGAGCGGCTGGGGCTGGTGCGCCCGGCGCGCACGCTCGGCAGCATGCGGCTCTACTCCAGCCGAGCAGATCGAGCGCCTGCGCTTCATCAAGCGCCTGGTCGAAGACGAGGGCGTGAACCTGGCCGGCGTGCAGCACCTGCTGGCGATCGCGGAGGTGATGCAGCGGATCCGGCCGCTGCTCGACGAGGAGCGTCATCCAGCGGGACGGTCTGCGGCGGCGCCGGCTGCTGCGCGAGCTGGCCGCAGCTCAACGATCTGCTGCGGGCTGGACGAGGCGTAGCGATGGACTTCAAGGACTACTACTCCACCCTCGGCGTGGCGAAGACCGCCACCGAGAAGGAGATCAAGCAGGCGTTCCGGAAGCTGGCGCGGAAGTACCATCCCGACGTGAACCCGGGCGACAAGTCGGCCGAGGCGCGCTTCAAGGAGATCAACGAAGCGAACGAGGTGCTGAGCGATCCGGACAAGCGCCGGAAGTACGACGAGCTGGGCGCCAACTGGCGGCAGTACGAGTCGGCCGGGCCCGGGCGGGCCGTTCGGCGGCGGCGCCGGCCCGGGCGCGGCACTGGAGCCCGGGCGGCGGCGGCTTCCGCACGATGACCGAAGAGGAGATGTCGGAGATGTTCGGCGGGGGCGACAGTCCCTTCTCGGACTTCTTCCAGACCTTCTTCGGCGGTGGCGGCGGCGCCAGTGGCGCCGAGCGTCGCGGCGGCCGCGGCCGGACGCGCCAGCAGAAGGGCCGCGACGTCGAGCACGAGTTCGAGCTGGACCTCGAATCGGCCGCGCGCGGCAGCGTGCAGCGCCTGGCGCTGCGGCACGACGGCGAGGCGCGCAGCGTCGAGGTGCGGATTCCGCGCCGGGGTGGTCGACGGCTCGCTGGTCCGCGTGGCCGGCGAAGGCGGTCACGGCATCGGCGGCGCGGCGAGCGGCGACCTGTTCCTCCGCATCAGGCTGAAGCCGCATCCCGGCGTATCAGGTGAACGGCCGCGACCTGACGACGCGGGTCACCGTCCCGGTGTCCACCGCCGTGCTCGGCGGCGAGGTCGGCGTGGTCACGCTCGGCGGCAAGACGGTGCGCATGAAGGTGCCGGAGACCAGCCAGCCGGGGCTCAAGCTCCGCTTGCGCGGCATGGGCCTGCCGGCACTCGGCGACAAAGGCACGGCGGGCGATCTCTACGTCGTGGTCGACGTGGCGCTCCCCCGCTCTCTGAACGACGACACGCGACGCCTGTACGAGGAGCTCGCGCAAGGTCGACGCGAAGGGTTGAGGCAGAAGGAGAAGCGTCATGAATCTGCAGAAGTTCACCGAGAAGGCCCAGCAGGCCATCCTGGCCACCCCCGACCTCGCGCGCGAGCTCGGGCATGCGTCGGTCGAGCCCGAGCACCTGCTCGTCGCGCTGGTGGAACAGGCCGATGGCGTGGTGCCGTCGGTCCTGCGCAAGCTGTCGGTCGACCCGGTCGCCCTCGCGCGCGACCTGCGCGACGCGCCTCGGCCGCGCAGCCGAAGGTGTCGGGCGGCGCCGAGCCGCACCTCTCGCCCCGCCTGCGCGTGGTCGTCGATGCCGCCACGGCCGACGCCAAGTCGATGCAGGACGACTACGTCAGCACCGAGCACCTGCTGCTCGGGCTGGTCTCGGAGACCGGCCGCTCCGCGTCCGCGGCGTCGTTGAAGCAGCTCGGGATCACGCGGGAGCGGGTGCTCGAGGCGCTGACCAGCGTCCGCGGCAGCCAGCGCGTGACCGATCCGAACCCGGAGAACAAGTACCAGGCGCTCGAGAAGTACGGCCGCGATCTCACCGAACTGGCGCGCCGCGGCAAGCTCGATCCGGTGATCGGCCGCGACGAGGAGGTGCGCCGCGTCATCCAGGTGCTGTCGCGCCGCACCAAGAACAACCCGGTGCTGATCGGCGAGCCCGGCGTCGGCAAGACCGCCATCGTCGAGGGGCTGGCCCAGCGGATCGTCCGCGGCGACGTGCCCGGAGGGGCTGAAGGACAAGCGGATCATGGCGCTCGACATGGGCGCGCTGGTCGCCGGCGCGAAGTATCGCGGCGAGTTCGAGGAGCGCCTCAAGGCGGTGCTGAAGGAGATCGTGGATGCCGAGGGCAAGTTCATCCTCTTCATCGACGAGCTGCACACGGTGGTCGGCGCCGGCGCGGCCGAAGGCTCGCTCGACGCCTCGAACATGCTGAAGCCGATGCTGGCGCGCGGCGAGCTGCACACCATCGGCGCGACCACGCTCGACGAGTACCGCAAGCACATCGAGAAGGACGCGGCGCTCGAGCGGCGCTTCCAGCCGGTCATGGTCGGCGAGCCGACCGTCGAGGACACCATCTCGATCCTGCGCGGCCTGCGCGAGCGGTACGAGATTCACCACAAGGTGAAGTTCAAGGACGCGGCGCTGGTGGCCGCGGCGGTGCTCTCGCACCGCTACATCACCGACCGCTTCCTGCCCGACAAGGCCATCGACCTGGTGGACGAGGCCGCGTCGCGCCTGCGCATGGAGATCGACTCGATGCCGGTGGAGCTGGACGAGGTGCGCCGTCGCCTGATGCAGCTCGAGATCGAGCGCGAGGCGCTGCGCAAGGAGACCGACAAGGCCTCGCATCGAGCGGCTGGCGAAGCTCGATCAGGAAATCGCCAACCTGAAGGAGGAACAGACCGCCCTCCAGGCGCGCTGGCAGCGTGAGAAGGACGCCATCAAGGGCACCAGCGAGCTGAAGCAGCAGCTCGAGGACGCCCGGCGCGCCCTCGAGGACGCCGAGCGCGTGGGCGACTACGCCAAGGCGTCGGAGCTGAAGTACGCGAGCATCCCGGCACTGGAGAAGCGCATCAGCGAGCAGGAAGCCCACGAGGGCGACGACCAGCCCCGCCTGCTCAAGGAACAGGTGGACGAGGAAGACATCGCCGAGGTCGTCGGCAAGTGGACCGGCATCCCGGTCAGCCGGCTGATGGAAGGCGAGATCCAGAAGCTGCTGAAGATGGAAGAGCGGCTGCACCAGCGGGTCGTCGGCCAGGACGAGGCGATCAACGCGGTGGCCAACGCCATCCGCCGCGCGCGGGCCGGCCTGCAGGACCCGAACCGCCCGCTCGGCAGCTTCATCTTCCTGGGCCCGACCGGCGTCGGCAAGACCGAGCTGGCGCGGGCGCTGGCCGAGTTCCTGTTCGACGACGAGCACTCGATGATCCGCATCGACATGTCGGAGTACCAGGAGAAGCACACCGTCTCGCGGCTGGTCGGCGCGCCTCCCGGATACATCGGCTACGACGAGGCCGGCCAGCTCACCGAAGCGGTCCGGCGGCGTCCCTACGCGGTGGTGCTGTTCGACGAGGTCGAGAAGGCCCACCCCGACGTGCTGAACGTGCTGCTGCAGCTGCTGGACGAGGGGCACCTCACCGACGGCAAGGGCCGGCGGGTGGACTTCAAGAACACGGTGGTGATCATGACCTCCAACCTCGCCGCAGCCTCGAGGCGCTGCGGGGGCACTTCCGGCCGGAGTTCATCAACCGCATCGACGAGATCGTCTTCTTCCACACGCTCTCGAAGGAGCAGACGGCCACGATCGTCGACATCCAGCTGGGCGGTCTGCTCCGCCGGCTGGCGGAACGCAAGATCACCGTGGACGCTGACCCCGGCGGCCAAGGATCTGGTGGTGCAGGAAGGGTATGATCCGGTCTACGGAGCCCGTCCGCTCAAGCGGGCGCTGCAGCGCATGGTGCTCGACCCGCTCGCGTTGCGCGTGCTGGACGGAGAGTTCGGCGAAGGCGACCACATCGTCGTGGACGCCGAGGCCGACCGTCTCGGGTTCTCGAAGCGTCAAACAATCGAGGCGGGCTCGTAAGCCCGCCCACTCGTGACGAGGGCGCGGCGGGTGCCTCGCCCTCAAGGAGCGTTCGTTGGCCAGTTCCCCTATGCAGCCCGGTTCGTCGAAGGACAAGCGTCAGGCCGGTCCCCGGCCGACCGCCCTGTGGTGGGTGCTCGGCGCCCTGCTCGTCCTGGCCATCGGGCAGGCGTTCTTCCTCACGCCTGGCGGCCGCCAGATTCCGTACAGCGAGTTCAAGTCGCTGGTTCGCGGCGGCCAGGTGGCGGAAGTGGCCGTCGGCGACACGCACATCCGCGGCGTGCTGAAGAAGAACGAGGACGGCGCCGGCAACTTCTCCACCACGCGCATCGACGATCCGAAGCTGGTCGAGGACCTCGAACAGTCGGGCGTGAAGTACAGCGGCGAACTGGTCAGCCGCTGGCTGCCCGAGATCCTCGGCTGGGTCGTGCCCATCCTCCTGCTGGTCGGCCTGTGGACCTTCTTCTTCCGCCGCATCGGCGGCGCCGAGGGCGGCGTGATGTCGTTCGCCCGCAGCAAGGCGAAGATCTTCTCGGAAGACGATGTCAAGGTCAGCTTCCAGGACGTGGCCGGCGTGGACGAAGCGGCGCAGGAGCTGCGCGAGATCGTCGAGTTCCTGAAGACCCCGAAGAAGTACACCAACCTCGGCGGCAAGATTCCCGAAGGGCGTGCTGCTGGTCGGCCCTCCGGGCACCGGCAAGACGCTGCTGGCGCGCGCCGTGGCCGGCGAGGCCAAGGTGCCCTTCTTCAGCCTGTCGGGCTCGGAGTTCGTGGAGATGTTCGTCGGCGTCGGCGCGGCCCGCGTGCGCGATCTGTTCTCCCAGGCCGAGGCCAAGGCGCCCTGCATCGTCTTCATCGACGAGCTGGACGCGCTGGGCAAGATGCGCGTGCAGAGCCCGATGGGCAGCCACGAAGAGCGCGAGCAGACGCTCAACCAGCTGCTGGCCGAGATGGACGGCTTCGATCCGCGCAAGGCCATCATCATCATGGCCGCGACCAACCGCCCCGAGGTGCTCGACCCGGCGCTGATGCGCCCCGGCCGCTTCGACCGCCAGGTGCTGGTGGACAAGCCCGACATCCGCGGCCGCGAGGCGGTGCTGCGCATTCACGTCAGGAACGTGAAGCTGGCGCCCGAAGTGGACCTGACCAAGGTGGCGGCGCGCACGGCGGGATTTGCCGGCGCGGACCTCGCCAACCTCGTCAACGAAGCGGCGCTGCTGGCGGCGCGGCACGACAAGCAGTCGGTGGAGATGGCGGACTTCGACGAGGCCATCGATCGCCTGATCGCCGGACTCGAGAAGAAGCGCGTCATCAACGAGAAGGAGCGCGAGATCATCGCCTATCACGAGTCGGGCCACGCGATCGTGGCCAGCGCCCTCGTCGGCATGGACCCCGTGCACAAGATCTCCATCGTCGCACGCGGCTTCGGCGCCCTCGGCTACACGATGCAGCTGCCGACCGAGGACCGCTACCTGATGCAGCGTCAGGACCTGGTCAACCAGATGACCGTGCTGCTCGGCGGCCGCTCCGCCGAGGAGGTGGCGCTCGGCGAGATCTCCACCGGCGCGCAGAACGACCTGCAGCGCGCCACCGACCTGGCGCGGGCGATGGTCACCGAATGGGGCATGAGCGATCGCGTCGGCGTGGTGCACTTCGACCAGGGCCGCCGCAGCCGCTTCCTCGACATCCCGATGCCGGCCGAGCGCGGCCCCTACAGCGAGGACACCGCGCAGCTCATCGACTCCGAGGTCAAGCAGCTGGTCACCTTCTCGCACCAGGAGGCGCGACGCATCCTGCGCGAGCAGCGCGACATCCTCGAGCGCGTCACCCGGCGCCTGCTCGAGAAGGAAGTGATGGAAGGCGACGAACTGCGCCGGATGATCGCCGCCGAGCCCACCCCGCAGGCGTCCTAGGTCCATGCGCGTCGCTCGCCCCCGTCGCTGCCCTGCTGCTGCTCTCGCTCTCCACGGCCGAGGCTCGCGCGCAGGCGGCTGCAGGCGCTGCGCCCCTGTGCACGGTGTCCGCGGAAGGCGACTACGCGCGGTCGCCGGCCAATCCGGCGCGGGTCGGCGGAAGCCCGTTGTTCGGCGCCGCTCGTCAGCGCCGCTATCTCGAGACGCTGCGCGGGCCCGGCCGGAGAAGCCGGTCACCTTCACCCGGCTCCCGGCGGTGGACTCCCCCGACGGCGAAACGCTGATCGATCGCTACGAGGTCCGCTACGCCGGCCTCGAGACACCGGCGATCCTGCACCTCGACTGGTATCACTACACGGAACTGCTGGCGCCCCAGGGCTTCACCTGCGGTCAGGCCTTCAATCTCGGGATACCTCCGCCGGATCCGTTCATGGCGGCCGAGCAGCTCGAGCGTCTGGCCATCGCCGATGCCGGTGACGCGCAGGCGGCGGTCGCCCCGATCGAGCTCGGTGGCAGCGGTCCGGCCAGCGGCGGCGTGGCCTTCGATCACTACCGCCTGATTGCCCGCGCCGCCCGTGCCGCGCGTCTGGCCGGCACTCCGCTCGTGTCCGGCAGCGTGCCGACGGAGATCACCAAGCCCCATTCGGTCGTGGTGGCGTTTCCGCAGACGTGCGAGTCGCGCACGGTGAGCGCCGCCGATCTGAAGCTCGAAGATCCGCGCGGCCGCCAGGCCGCGGCCGACGCCCTGCAGACCCGTGCCGACGCCATCGCGCGCCTGCTTCCAGGCGTGGACGTGCCGGCTGGCAGCGTGGCCGCCGTGTTCGGCATCGACGGCCCGCGCGGCGGGTTCACCGTGAAGGCCACCTATCCGGACGCCTGCTCCGGCGCGACCGA
This sequence comes from uncultured Acidobacteriota bacterium, assembly GCA_963721715.1. Taxonomy (GTDB): domain Bacteria; phylum Acidobacteriota; class Vicinamibacteria; order Vicinamibacterales; family UBA2999; genus VFZN01. Next base: position 202,210 of record CAVRKI010000004.1, read on the forward strand.
GGAGCGCAGCCTCGCCATCGAGACCACCGGCGCCCGGCTGCTCGAGTCGCCGATGCCGACCCGCCCGGCGGGTGACGCGGCGATCGGCAAGTGGATCGCCGTGCAGGCCATCGTCGATCACGCGGGACGCTTCCGCGAGGCCACCGCGCTCGGCGGGGCCCCGGATCTGTCGCGCGCCGCGGTCGACGCCGTCTCGGCCTGGCGCGCCGATCCGCCGCGCGTGAACGGGGCGCCGCTGGCGTCGCCCGGTGGTGCTGCAGATCACCTTCCGCGCCGCTCCGTAGCACCCTCTCATTCGTCCCAGCCAACGTCGGGCAGCCGGAACTTCCTGTCCCCGGACCGCCGTCCTGTTGATATAGCCTGCATTGCAGGCATTAACGCGATCAGCCGCCGCCGGAGCCTCCATGCCTCCGACCCCGCCCTACCTCGGAGAGTTCGAGTACGCCGTCCTGCTCGCCGTCGCTCATCTCGGTGACGACGCCTACGCCGTGCCGATGCGCGACGTTCATCGAGGAACGCACCGGCACGGGCCGTGGCGCGCGGCGCGCTCTACACCGCGCTGGAGCGGCTCGAAGGCAAGGGATGCCTCACCTCCCGAATGGGCGATCCCACGCCGAACGGGGCGGCCGGGCGCGCCGCTACTTCGCTGTCTCCGCCCTGGGACTGCGCGCGCTCCGCAGCACGCACGCCTCGTTCGCCCGGCTCTCCGAGGGGCTCGAGACCCTCCTGGAGCAGTCATGACGCCACCGCCCCAGCCGCCGCAGCTCGCCGAATCGTTGCTGCGCCGCTCGATCGCCGACGCGGAGTGGCGCGACGCCGTGACCGGCGATCTCCGGGAAGAGTTCGCCGAACACGCGCGCCGGAGCGGGCCGGCGTCGCGCGCGCCGCTGGTACTGGCGCCAGGCAATCGGGCTGGCGTCTGCGCTTCGCGACCAGTCGACTCGTGCCGTCGGCGCGGCCGCGCCGGCCGTGGGCCGTCGCCGACGTCGGTCACGAGGGCCGCAGCCGCTGGGCATGGCTGAGCGACGGCCGATACGCGCTGCGGGCCGCTGAGGCACCGCCCGGCCCTCTCCGGCGCCATCGTCGTCACGCTCGCGCTGGCGCTGGCCGCCAACGCCACCATCTTCACGCTGGCCGACGCGCTCTACCTGCGGCCGTTCCGCTTCGCCGGCGTCGAGCGGCTCGTCGTCGTCGCCTCCGCGCCGGAGAGCGACCCGCTCGCGGATCGCTCGTCGGTCGCGCCGGCGGACTACCGCGACTGGGTGCGCGAGAGCACGACGCTCACCGACTTCGCCGCCGCGGACTTCTGGGACCCGAATCTCTCGGAGGTCGATCAGCCGGAGCAGCTCGCGGGCTTCCGCGTCACGCCCGGGATTCTTCCGCGCGCTGAAGACCGAGCCGCTCCTCGGCCGCACCTTCCTGGACGAAGAAGCCAGCCCGGCCGCGATCGACGGGTGGTGCTGTCGCACGCGCCTCTGGACGCGGCGGTTCGGCGCCGACCCGAACCTCGTGGGCCGCACGATCCGCCTGAACGGCGAGCCGCACGAGGTGGTGGGCGTGATGCGGCCCGGGCCATCCGTCCCTTATGGCGCCGAGGTCTGGGCGCCGCTCGGCCTACACCGAGGCCGAGTGGCTCGAGCGCCGGCGCGGGCTGGTTGCTGGTTCTCGCCCGGCTGGCCGACGAGCAGTCGATCGACACCGCACGAGCGGAGATGAACGCCATCGTCGCCCGCCAGCGCCAGCAGTTCCCCGACACGCACGCGACGCGCGAGGTATCGGTCGTCAGCTTCACGCGCGGGCTGTCGGACGCCGGCGCCGGCCCGTTCCTCGCGATCTGGCAGGCCGCGGCCGCGTTGCTGCTGCTGATCGCGTGCGCGAACATCGCCAACCTGCTGATGGCACGCGGAACCGAGCGGCAGCACGAGTTCGCCGTGCGGCTGGCGCTCGGCGCGCGGCGCTGGCGGCTGGCCATGCAGGTGCTGATCGAGGGCGCGTGGCTGGCGGCGTTCTCCATCGCGCTGGCCCTGCCTCTGGCCGCGCTCGGCGTCGAGGGTCTCCGTCGCGGACTGCCGCCGAGCGTGCTGCGATGGGTGGCCGGGCTACGAGTTCCTGCGGCTCGACCTCACGGTGTTGCTGATGACGGCGCTGCTCGGCGCGTGTGCCACCCTGTTCTTCTCGCTGCTGCCGGCCCTGCAGGCTTCGCGGCGCGGCGGTCTCCGATACGCTGCGGCAGGGCGGACGCACGGCCGACAGTCGGGCGCGGCCGTCGCTGGCTTGGGACGGCGACTGGCGGCCGGGCAGGTGGCCCTGACACTGGCGCTCATCGTCGCGTCGGCCCTGATCCTCGGCGCCGTGGACGGCGCCGTCAACGGCGTGCTGGGCTTCGACAAGCAGCACGTGATGACGGCCCGCCTGACGCTGCCGGATCGTCCCTACGCCGAGCAGGAGCGCCGCCGCCAGTTCGTCGCCCGCGTGCTCGACCGGCTGCACGGCATCCCGGCGGTGGAATCGCTCGGCTCGGTCAGCTTCCTGCCGTACGCGGGGCTCGAGTTCGAGCCGTCCGATCTACCCCGAGGGCGTGCAGTTGACGCCCGCCGAGGTCCGCCAGGCCGACTTTCAGCGAGCCACGCCCGGCTACTTCGAGACCATGCGCATTCCCGCTGCTCGACGGCCGCGGCCTCACCGACGCCGATCGGGACGATGGCCGCGCGGTCGCGGTGGTCAGCCGCAGCTTTGCCGACCGCTACTGGCCCGGCCTGTCGCCGATCGGGCGGCGATTCCGGACCGCCGAGGATGCGCCGTGGCTCGAGGTGGTGGGCGTGTCCGGCGACATCATGCACGACTGGTTCATGAACCAGCGGCGCCCGACGTTCTATCGGCCGGTGGCTCAGGACGCGGGTCTGAGCCTCGCGATCGTCGTGCGCACGACCGGCAACCCGCTCGACATGGCGGGCGAGCTGAGGCGCGCGGTCACCGCGGCCGATCCGGATCAGCCGATTCTCGAGCTGCGATCGATGGAACAGGTGGTGGCCGACAAGGTGGGCGGCATCGTCTATCTGGCACGCGCCGCTGGCCGTCATGGGAGGGATTGCGCTGGTGCTGGCCCTGATGGGCGTCTACAGCCTGATCGCCTATCTGGCGGCACGCCGCACTCAGGAGTTCGGCGTGCGCATGGCGCTTGGCGCCACGCGCTGGCAGGTGATCCGCCTCAATGTCCGGCAGGCGCTCGTCATCACCGGATTGGGGCTGGCCATGGGCACCGCCATCGCCATCGTGCTGGGCCGCGTGATGGCGTCGGCGCTCTTCGGTCTGGTGTCGCTCGAGGTGATGCCGATCGCGGCGATGGTGGTTGTCGCTCGGCGTCACCGCGCTGGTCGCCGGGTTCCTCCCCGCACGCGAGGCCGCGAACCTGGATCCCGACGGTGGCGCTCAGGACCGCCGTAGCGAGATCGACCTGTAGGATCTCAACGAGATCTCGAACTCGAGTGTCAGATACTTCTCGGTGGGGCGCAGCGTTCGGCCCCGGCGCGGCTTCGTCCGCCTGGAAGTTGCACAGCTTGTGCGAGCTGTCGCAGAAGGGCTTCCGCTTGGACTGCGCCGCACCGGCACAGGGCGAACGGCTTCTTGTTGAGGACGTACTCCTGGCCGTTCCAGTCGACCAGCTTCACGTCCTCGCCCTCGACCAGCAGCGAGCCGTTCTGACGGACCTTGATCGTGATCACGCCGCTCTCCTACTTCTGCATCGCGCCGAGGAACTCGGCGTTGCCCTTGGTCTTGGCCATCTTGTCGAGCAGCAGCTCCATGGCCTCGACCGGCGACAGCGGGTTCAGCACGCGGCGCAGCACGTAGACGCGCTGCAGGTCTTCCTTCGGGATCAGCAGTTCTTCCTTGCGGGTGCCGCTCTTCAGGATGTCGATCGCCGGGAAGACGCGCTTGTCGGCGAGCTTCCGGTCGAGGTTGATCTCCATGTTGCCGGTGCCCTTGAACTCCTCGAAGATCACGTCGTCCATGCGCGAGCCGGTGTCGATCAGCGCGGTGGCGATGATCGTCAGCGAGCCGCCTTCCTCGATGTTGCGGGCGGCGCCGAAGAAGCGCTTCGGCTTCTGCAGGGCGTTGCTGTCGAGACCGCCGGAGAGCACCTTGCCCGAGGGCGGGATGACGGTGTTGTAGGCGCGCGCCAGGCGGGTGATCGAGTCGAGCAGGATCACCACGTCCTTCTTGTGCTCGACCAGGCGCTTGGCCTTTTCGATCACCATCTCGGCGACCTGGACGTGGCGCTGCGCCGGCTCGTCGAACGTGGACGAGATCACTTCGCCGTCCACCGACCGCTGCATGTCGGTCACTTCTTCGGGCCGCTCGTCGATCAGCAGCACGATCAGGTAGATCTCCGGGTGGTTCTTGACGACCGACTGCGCGATGTTCTGCAGCAGCATGGTCTTGCCGGTGCGCGGCGGCGCGACGATCAGGCCGCGCTGGCCCTTGCCGATCGGCGTCATCAGGTCCATGACGCGGGCCGACAGGTTCTCGGCGTCGGTTTCGAGCTTGAGGCGTTCCTGGGGGTAGAGCGGGGTGAGGTTCTCGAAGAAGAGCTTCTCGCGGGCCTGGTCGGGCGCTTCGAAGTTGACCGCTTCGACCTTGATCAGCGCGAAGTAGCGCTCCCCTTCCTTCGGCGCCCGAATCTGGCCCGACACGGTGTCGCCGGTCTGCAGGTCGAACTTGCGGATCTGCGAGGGCGAGACGTAGATGTCGTCGGGGCCGGGCAGGTAGTTGTAGTCCGGCGCGCGCAGGAAACCGAAGCCGTCCGGCAGCACTTCGAGCACGCCCTCCGAGAAGATGAAGCCGCTCTGCTCGGTCTGCGCCTTGAGGATCTGGAAGATCAGCTCCTGCTTGCGCATGCCGGTCGCGCCCGCAACCGCCAGGTCCTTGGCGATCTGGGTGAGCTTCTGGATGCTCATCTCCTTCAGCTCGGTGATGTTCAGCCCCTTCTTGCCGTCGGCCGACTGCAGTTCGGCGACTTCGTTGGCGACGTCGGGCTGGGGCGGGGCGTTCTGTCCGCGGTGGGAACCTGGGCGCTTATGGCTGGGCATAGATGTCGGACTCGGAGGTTGGTGAGGTCGCCGCTTGCGTCTTCTTCGTTCGTGGATTGCGGGTTCTGGAGGACTGGCCGGGGTGCAGGTTCTGGACGAACCCCGCGGATGAACGAGGAAGGCAAATCGGTAGACCGCCATGAGTATAGCAGAACTCCCCAAGGCTAGAATGGGGGCTCGTGCGTGGGCTGACCCTGCCATTGATACTGCTGGCCGCCCTCACCTTCCTGGTGGGGCTGGGCCGGGGTGCGATCACCGACGCCGACGAGGCTTTCTACGCCGAGGCCGCTCGCGAGATGGTTGAGTCGGGCGATTTCGTCACGCCCTTCTACAACTACGAGCCCCGCTTCCAGAAGCCCATCCTCTACTACTGGCTGACGGCCGGCACCTTCGCCGCCACCGGCGGGCCGGGCGAAGCCGGGGCGCGGCTGTGGGCGGCGCTGTCGGGCATCGGCCTGGTCCTGGTCACGGCCGCCTGTGCCCGGCGCTGGTTCGACGACGGGGTGGCGCTGCTGTCGGGCGCCATCGTCGCGACCAGCTTCGGCTATTACTCGATCGGGCGCATGGCGCTGCCCGACCTGCCGCTCACGTTCTTCATCACGCTGGCCATCTGGGCCGGATGGGTCGCGATGCTCGAGGACGATCGCCATCGCACACGGTGGGTGCTGCTTGCCGCCGCGGCGCTCGGCCTGGGCTTCCTGACCAAGGGCCCGGTGGGCGTGATCATCCCGGGGCTGGTGGTCGTGCCCGTCGTGCTGCTGGAGCGCCGGCGGCTGAACCTCCGCGGCTCGGACTTCGTCCTGGGCGGCCTCGTCTTCGCCGCGATCGCGCTGCCCTGGTACGGCGCTGATGTGGTCGCGCCACGGCAATGCCTACCTCGAGGGCTTCTTCCTCGGCGACAACCTCGAACGCTTCGCCACGGAGCGGTTCAACGATCCTCGGCCGTGGTGGTTCTATCTGCCGGTCGTGGCCGGCGGCCTGCTGCCGTGGACGCCGCTGGCGCTCGTGTGGCTGCAGCCGCTGGGGCGTTTCCTGACCCGCCGCAAGGACATCGAGACGCTCGAGCTGCGGCTGCATCCTGTGGGCGGCTGCTGCCGCTGCTGTTCTACTCGCTGTCGATCGGCAAGCAGCCCCGCTACGTCCTGCCCGTGCTGCCGCCGCTGGCGATGCTGCTGGCCACGTCGGTGCTCGAGCGCACGCGTGACTGGCGCAGCCTGGACGGCGCCCGGGTCCGGGTTCGACGTCAGCTGAGCGTGGCAACGGGTGGCGTGTTGTCGGGGGCGCTCCTCGTGGCGCTCGCGGCCTTGCTGTGGCGCGCCTCGCCGCTCCTCATCAACGTCGCCCCCACCTTCACGTGGCTCGCGGCCGTGGTGATTGGCCTGGCAGGCGCGGGTGTCATCGGTGTGGCTGCGTCGGCTGCCTGGCGGCAGACGCCGGTGGCCCTCGCCCTGGCGGCGGCGCTCACCTTCCCGGCCCTGCAGTTCGGCGCGCTGTCAGGCACCGGAGACAGCACCGTCGAACAGGTCGCCCGCGTGATCGCGCAGAACGGCACCGGGAACGAAGCCGTGGGCACCCACCACGTGTTCGTCCGCAATCTCGTCTACTACGCGCAGACACCGACCGTGGACCTGATTACCGACGAGCAGCTGTCCACGTTCCTGCGCCAGGATGATCGCGTGTTCGTGGTGGCGTCCGCGGAGGCCATCGCCCGGCTGGAACAGGCCGAAGGCCGCCGCCTCCGGCAGCTGGCCGTGTTGCCCTACTTCAACGAGGCCGGCATCCGCCTGCGCACGCTGCTCGTGGCCCGATCCCGCGCGCGACATCTCGCGTGTGGTCGTGGTCTCGAACCGCTAAGGCCTGCGGCTCGGGCTCCATCGCCTCCTTCGCCTACTTGATCACCTTCCCGCCGGTGCGGTTGTCCGGCACGAACTTGTCGCGGGCGGGCATGACCACCTTGGGCAGCGTCGCCTGGTCCATCACGGCGTCGTCCTTCACGATGCCGTTCTGGAACAGCAGGTAGGCGACGAGGCCGTAGGTTTCGTTCGCGGTCAGCGTGCCCGGCCGTTGGAACGGCATGGCGCGCGCCGTGTAGTCGTAGAGCGTGGTGGCATACGGCCAGTAGCTGCCGACGGTGCGAATCAGCCTCGGGATTGGTGGCGTGGGCGAAGCTGTCGCCTTCGTTGCGGCCCACCAGCCGATCGGCCGATGCCGCCCTCGCCGTTGGCGCCGTGGCACCCCGCGCACTTGGCGGCGTAGACCGTGGCGCCCTCCGCCACCGTGCCCCGTCCGGGCGGCAGGCCGCGGCCGTCCGGCATCACGTCGATGTCGAGCGCGCGAATCTCCTCGGGCGTGGCCGCTCGCCCCAGGCCGAGCCGCGCCGGCGGCTTCTGCGCGGCCGCGGCGGTGACGAGCAATGTGGCCGCCACACCGCTCGCGACGGCAACTCGGGTGATGACGCTCATGCCGCACCGCCCACCAGGCGCACCGCGCCGTCGGCGCCGACGTGCCAGGCGCGGATGTTGTTGAAGTGATACTGCGTGTTCGGTCCACGCGCCTTCAGCAGCTGCGCGGTGGTCGGCTGAACGTAACCGGTCTCGTCGGTCGCGCGGCTCATCATCACCGCTTCCCCGCCGGTCCACTCCCAGGGCAGGCGGAAGCGCGTGTGACACTTGGGCAGCACGGGCTCGTCGAGCGTGGCGTTCTGCCACGTCTTGCCGCCATCGACGCTCACCTCGACGCGCGTGATGCGGCCGCGGCCAGCTCCACGCCAGCCCCCGAATCTCGCGCCAGCCGTGTCCGTCGAGCTTGTCCGGGAATGCCGGCTCGGTGATGATCGACTTGGCGTCCATCACCAGGCTGAACATGCGGGCGACGCCGTCCGGCAGCGGATCGGTGTACTTCGACGTCTCCTCCCGCGTCATGAACGGCTGGTCCGCCACCTCGATGCGCCGCAGCCACTTCACGCTGGCATTGCCCTCGACGCCCGGCAGCATCAGCCGCACGGGATAGCCCTGCTCGGGCCGCAGCGCCTCGCCGTTCTGCCCGTAGGCAATCAGCGCATCGTCGTTGGCGATGTCGATCGGGACGCTGCGCGTCATGACGGCGGCGTCCATGCCTTCGGCGAGCACCCAGCGGGCCTTCGGCGACGCGCCCACCTCGCGGAGCAGCGTGGACAGCAGGACGCCGGTCCACTCGCTGGTGCTGGTGAGGCCATCGGTCTGCTGCGGCGTGAGGTCGGCGGTGGGCGTGGTCAGGCGATAGGCGCGGCCGCCGTTGCCCGAACACTCGATGAACCGGATCATCGACTTCCCCGGAAAGCGCTTGAGGTCGGCCAGCGTGAAGATCGTCGGGCGATCGACCATCCCGTGGATCAGCAGCGAGTACCGCTGCGGATCGATCGCCGGCACGCCGGCGTGATGCCGCTCGAAGTGGAGGTCCGCCGGCGTGATGATGCCGTCGAGATCCTGCAGCGGCGTGAAGGTGGCGGTGCGCGCGGGGCTGAACGCCATGCGCGCCGGCTTCTCGAACGGCGAGCGGCCACCCACGTCGCGGCCGGTGGGCCCCTGCACCTTGGTCGTGTCCTGGGTCTGCGAGGCGCCGAGCGGAAGCGCGGCGCCGACGATGCCGGCGGAGCCGGCGAGCGAGCGCGCGACGACGGGAGATGCGTGAAGACTTCACGAAAAGCCTCCTCAATCTGTTGAGCTGATGAGCTCGTGAACTCGCAGAACCTTATGATCTTTTGACCTTCAGAACTCCAGAATCTTAGAACTCTTGGAACCTCAGAACCTCGAACGCCCAAGTCAAGCCCCAAGACCCAAGCCTCAAGACCTCAAGACCCAAGTCTCCCCCGTCTCCCAGATCTTCCCCGGATTCAGGATGCCGTGCGGGTCGAACGCGGCCTTGACGCGCTGCATCAGCGCGATGACGTCGGGCGCCAGCTCGAGCGACAGGTAGGGCGCCTTGGCGAACCCGATGCCGTGCTCGCCGCTGATCGAGCCCTCGAGCGCGCACCACGCCCTCGAACAGCGCCTGAGCCGCGTCGCTCGGCGCGGCGCCATCTCGTCGGCATCGTCGGGGTCGACCATGAGGTTGACGTGGATGTTGCCGTCGCCGGCGTGGCCGAAGCTGGGAATCCAGAGCCGGTAGTCGCGCTCGCAGCCGCGCCAGCAGCGCGAACAGCTGCGGCACGCGCCCGCGCGGGCACCGAGACGTCGTGATTGATCTTGCGCGGCGCCGAGGCGCGCAGCGCGTACGACAGCTGACGACGCGCCTCCCACAGCCGCTCGACGCTCCTCCTCCGTCGCCGCGCGGTGGACCGACAGGGCGCCGGCGACGCGGCAGGCCTCCTCCACCAGCGCCGCCTCTTCCTCGACGCCGCCGGGCACGCCGTCCACTTCCACCACCAGCATCGCGCCGGTTCCGGCGGGCGCCACGGCGCGGCCCAGATAGCGCTCGACGGCCGCCAGCGAACCGGAGTCCACGATCTCGATGGTCGACGGGCACCACCCGGGCCGCCAGCAGCGCGCTGACGCCGGCGACCGCGGTGGCGATGTCGGCGAAGGTGGCCTGCAGCGTGGCCGGCGGCGCGCGGCTTCGGGATCAGGCGCAGCGTGATCTCGGTGAGGATCGCCAGCGTGCCCTCCGAGCCGACCAGCAGCTGCGTCAGGTCGTAGCCGACGACGTTCTTCACGGCCTTCGAGCCGGTGCGGATGATCTCGCCGGTCGGCAGCACCGCCTGCAGCGCCAGCACATAGCGGCGCGTGGTGCCGTACTTCACGGCCCGCGGCCCGCCGGCGCACTCGGCGACGTTGCCGCCGAGCGCCGAGATCTTCAGGCTGGCCGGATCGGGCGGGTAGAACAGCCCGCGCGCCTCGACGGCGTCCTGCAGCTGATACGTGAGCACGTTCGGCTGGACGACGGCGAGCTGGTTGTCCTCGTCGATCTCGAGGATGCGATCGAGCCGCTCCATCGACGAGGACGACGCCGCCCCGGACGGGCACCGCGCCGCCGGTGTAGCCGGTGCCGGCGCCGCGCACCACGAGCGGCACGCGGTGCGTGTGGCAGAGACGCGCGATGGCGGCGATCTGCTCGACGTCGGCCGGCAGCAGCACGAGATCGGCGGGCGCACCGCGCAGCAGCGCGTCGGTCCCGTACTGCCAGCGCGAGGCCTCGTCGTCTCGCGCCCAGTCGGCGCCGACGATCGCGACGAGTGCCGCGGCGAGCGCCGGGTCGATCGGCACGGCGCGCTAGCTCCGCGCCGTCGCCGCGCCCTGGGCCTGCGCCGAGCGGCGCGCGATGAAGGCGTGCAGGCGGTCGGTGCCCTCCTTCAGCCGATCGATCGACGTGGCGTACGACAGCCGGAAGAAGCCCGGTGCGTCGAACCCCTCGCCCGCCGTGACGGCGACGTGCGCCTCGGCCAGGAGCGCTTCGGCGAAGTCGTTGGTGTTGCGGAAGCCGGTCGGCCTCGAGCACGCCGGCGACATAGGGGAACAGGTAGAAGGCGCCGCGCGGCTTGACGCAGGTGATGCGCGGATCGGCGGTCAGCCACTCGGACACCGCGTCGCGGCGGCGGCGGTACTCGTCCAGCATCATCGTGACGCCGTCCTGCGGTCCGGTGAGGGCGGCGATCGCCGCCTTCTGCGTGATCGAGTTGATGTTCGACGTGGAGTGCCCCTGCAGGGCGTTGCACTGCGCGATGAACTTCGCCGGGCCCGATCGCCCAGCCGCAGCGCCAGCCGGTCATCGCGTAGGCCTTCGACGCGGCGCTGCAGATGACCGCGCGATCGCGCAGCCGTCTCGGTGAGGACGCGCGGCAGGTTGTGCGCCACCGGGTCGTAGATCAGCTTCTCGTAGGTGAGATCGGCGATCACCCACAGGCCGCGGCGGGCCGCCTCGTCGGCGATGGTCGCCAGGCCCTCCTCGGAGATCAGCGCGCCGGCGGGGTTGCTGGGCGAGTTGATGATGATCGCCTTGGTGCGCGGCGTCACGGCCGCGAGGATCGCGTCGGCGTGAATCGCGAACGCGTCCTCGGGCGAGGTCTGCACGATCACCGGCGTCGCGCCGGCCAGCTTCACCTGCTCGGGAATGGTCGGCCAGTACGGCGCGTGCGTGATCACCTCGTCGCCGTGATCGAACAGCACCATCGCGGTGTTGTAGAGCGCCTGCTTGCCGCCGGCCGTGACGATCACTTCCTCGGGCTTGAAGGCGACGCCGTAGTCGGTGTCGTAGCGCTGGCAGATCGCCTGCCGCAGCTCGAGGATGCCGGCCGACGGCGTGTACTTCGTGAAGTTCTGATCGAGCGCCGCGTGCGCGGCGTTCTTGACGTGCTCCGGCGTCGGGAAGTCGGGCTCGCCCGCGCCCAGATCCACGACATCCACGCCCTGGCGGCGGAGTCGATCGGCTTCGGCGGTCACCTTCAGCGTCGGTGACGGCGCAATCTGTCCCATGCGTGCGGCAAAGCTCATGTCAGTCTCGCGTGTGGAAGGGGTGCGGCCTGGCGCCGGGCGCGCAGACGTTGTTCGACGAGCGGCGGCACCAGGCCTTCGATCGTGCCCGCCGAGCCCGAACACCTCCTTGATCAGCCGCGAGCTGATGTAGGTGTACTGCTCGGCCGGCATCATGAAGGCCGTTTCGATCTGCGGCGAGAGGTGACGGTTCATCAGCGCCATCTGGAACTCGTATTCGAAGTCCGACACCGCCCGCAGGCCGCGGATGATCACCGAGCGCGTGCTTCTGCTGCGCGTAGTCGACCAGCAGGCCCTCGAAGGTGTCGACCTCGACGTTCGGGCTGCCCGGCGAACACCTCGCGGATGATCTCGACGCGCTCGTCGAGGCTGAACAGCGGCTTCTTCTCCTGGTTGATCAGCACGGCCACGATCACGCGATCGAACAGGCGCGCCGCCCGCTCGATGATGTCGACGTGGCCCATCGTCAGCGGGTCGAACGAACCGGGGCAGACGGCGATGCGGGTGGCGGTGCTCATAGGTAGAAAGCCAGCGTGCTGTCCCCCGCCCGGACGGTCCGCTGTGGAGCCGCTCCCGCGAGCAGGGGTGATGGGCGTCGCGACGCGTGTTCGAGGATCAGCACGCCGCCGTCGGCCCGCTGACCGGCGGCCGACGCCAGCACCGCCGACAGCGGCTCGAGGTCGTACGGCGGATCGAGGAACACGATGTCGAAGGGCCCGCCGGGCACCGGGCTCCGCAGCGCGCGCCGCGCGTCATCGCGCACGATCATACACCGGGCGTCTTCGCCGAGCCGCCCGCGATTCTCGGCGATCAGCGCCTGCGCGCGACGGTCGTTCTCGATGCACACGGCCTGCGCCGCGCCGCGGCTGAGCGCCTCGAGCGCCACGGCGCCGGTCCCCGCGTACACGTCGAGCACCCGCGCGCCCTGGATGCGGGGCGCGAGGATGTTGAACAGCGTCTCGCGCAGGCGATCCGAGGTGGGCCGCAGGCCGTCCCACTTCGGGGTGTTCAAGGTGCGTCCCTTATGGGCGCCGGCAATGATGCGCATGGATCCGCGTCAACCGACGGCGATCAGGCCGAACTGCCGCTGCCACACCGCCCGCACGTAGGCCTGCTGCTCCGGCGTCAGGCGCCCCTGCTCCACCCGCGCGCGCGCCTCGTTGAAGGCGAGCTCGAGCAGGTCGGCGTCACGGGCCAGGTCTCCGGCGCGCAGCTGCGGCAGGCCCGACTGCCGGGTGCCGAAGAAGTCGCCCGGGCCGCGGATCTGCAGGTCCTTCTCCGCGATCACGAAGCCGTCGCTCGTCGCCGCCATCGCCTTCAGCCGCTCCCGCGCATCGTCCGACCACGGCGCCTGGTAGACCAGCACGCAGGTCGATTCGTGCGCGCCGCGGCCGATGCGTCCGCGCAGCTGGTGCAGCTGCGACAGCCCGAAGCGCTCGGCGTGCTCGATCACCATCACGGTGGCGTTCGGCACGTCGACGCCGACTTCCACGACCGAGGTGGCGACGAGCACGTGCAGCGCGCCGGCCGCGAAGGCCCGCATCACCGCGTCCTTCTCGTCGCCCTTCATGCGGCCGTGGAGCAGCGCGACCTCGAACTCCGGGAACACTTCCTTGCAGCTCCGTCGGCCATCGCCGTGGCCGCGCGGAGATCGATCTTCTCCGACTCCTCGACCAGCGGATAGACGACGAAGGCCTGACGGCCGCGCGCCACCTCGGCGCGGATCAGCGCGTAGACCTCGTCGCGGCGCGAGTCCGGCTTGACCACCGTCGTCACCGGCTTGCGGCCCGGCGGCAGGCCGCGGATCACCGACACGTCCATGTCGCCGCACTCGGTGAGCGCCAGCGTGCGCGGAATCGGCGTGGCCGTCATCACCAGCACGTCCGGATTGCCGCCCTTGGCGGCCAGCATGCCGCGCTGGACCACGCCGAAGCGATGCTGCTCGTCGATGATGACGAGCGCCAGGTTGCGGAACGCGACGTGCTCCTGCACCAGCGCATGCGTGCCGATCACGAACGGGATGTCGCCGCGCTCGATCGCCGGCAGCAGCTCGCGGCGCTGCGCCGCGGTGACGCGCCCGGTGAGCAGGCGCACGCGGTACTTCGTGCCGTCGAGCCAGCGCATCACCGTGCGGAAATGCTGCTCGGCCAGGATCTCGGTCGGCGCCATGAAGGCCACCTGGTAGCCGTTCTCCATCGCCACGATGGCGGCCAGCACCGCGACGATCGTCTTGCCGGCGCCGACGTCGCCCTGCAGCAGGCGCTGCATCGGCCAGCCGCGCTGCATGTCGGCGACGATCTCGGCCACCGCATCGCGCTGCCCGGGCGTGAGCTTGAACGGCAGCACGGCGCGCGCCGCCGCGCGGACCTCGTCGGTGACCGTGCAGACCCGCGCCTTCCGCACCTGCGCGTTCTCGTGGCGGCGCAGCGCGAGACCGGCCTGGAAGACGAAGAAGTCCTCGAAGATCAATCGCCGCTGCGCCGCGGTCTCGAAGCGGTTCAGCGCGTCAATCGGCGTGTCGCTGCTGGGAAAGTGCGCCTGCAGCAGCGCGGCGCGGCGCGAGCGGCCAGGCGTGCGCGGTCAGCAGATCGTCGGGCACCGGGTCGAACAGTCACCTCGGGCAGCTGCTCCAGCGCCTGCGACACGAAGCGGCGCTGCATGTTGGTGGTGACGCTGCCGGTGCGCTCGTAGACCGGCACGATGCGTCCGGTGTGCAGCGGGCCTTGCCCGGGCGCGGCGGGCGCTTCCGACTCCGGCGAACCGGCGACGGGCTCCGGGGCGACGTCCACGATCTCGAACTCGGGGTCGGTGATCTGCAGGCCCCTCGTGCCCCACAGCTCCACCTTGCCGAAGAGGACGATGTGCTGGTGCGGGCGGATGACGTCCTTGAGGAAGGCCTGGTTCGGCCACACCACCTGGATCTGGCCGCTCGCATCCTGGACGAGCGCGGTGAAGAGGCGGAAGTTCGCGCGCCGCGTCTGCTGCAGGTGGCAGTGCAGGACCTCGCCGGCCACGGCCGCCATCTGTCCGGGCCGCAGCCCGATGATCGGCTGCATCCGGCTGCGATCCTCGTACCGCATCGGAAAACGGAACAGGAGATCGTCAACCGTGGTGCAGGCCGGCCTTCTTCAGGTCGGCGGCCTTGCGCGGACCGACGCCCTTCAGGAACTGCAGTGGCGTCTGCAGGACGTCATCCGGCATGTGTGGCACTAGAGTAACCCCGTCGGTGACGGGGTGGCAGTCGCGTCCGTCGCCGGCTACTGGACGACGGTGGCTCGTCCCGGCTGAACGTCGATGCGCTGGATGTTCGACGGCAGGTCGAACGGCTGATCGAGGTTGACACCGTTCGGCATGTCGGGCGACTTCGTGTAGTAGCTCACGAGTTCCTGCAGCAGCGTCTTCGGTACGGAATGCCGCTCACCTCAGCGCTCTCGAACTGGAAGCGGCCGGTGCCCTTGTCGGTCGTCAGGGTGCCGGTGGCGGTGACCGGCAGGCGGCCAGTCAGATAGGCCGCGGGATCGAACCAGCCGCCGCTGCTCTTCTTGCGGATGTTGTCCAGATCGACGATCGCCTTGCCACTCACGCGGCCCTGCCCGACCAGCGTGACCGACGGGTCGGCGACGCCGGTGGGAAACTTCGGCGCCATCCGCAACTGCAGATACGAGTTCAGTTCGTCGTCGGCGAAGTCGGTGCGCTGGCCGGAGGGCGGCTTTTCGCCGCGAGCCATGACGGCGGTCCACTTCTGCTCGAAGGCGTCCGCTTTCTGGGGGTTCAGCGCGGCCGCGCCCAGCGCGACGGTCGCGGCGAAAGAGGCGGCGAAAGATGATCAGGGGCCGCATGAAATTCAGTGTAGCGCACAACTTTAGCTGGACCGATCCAGTTGACTTTCGCCTTTCCTTTGTTTACCCTCCCTCTGTCGCCGGGTTTTCTCCATCCCTTCGCCCGGCCGGGAGGCACTGTTGCAACCGCTCACCAAGCGTCAGCGCGAGATTCTGGACTACCTCAACGAGTTCATCCAGCAGCACGGCTACGCGCCGAGCCTCGAGGAAATCGGGCACCGATTCAACCTCTCGTCGCTCGCGACGGTGCACAAGCACCTCACCAACCTGCAGGAGAAGGGCTTCATCCGCCGCTCCTGGAATCGCAGCCGCTCGGTCGAGCTGCTGCCCAGCCGCTCAGGCGGCCGGGCCGTCGATCTCCCGATGCTGGGCTACGTCGCCGCCGGCGTGCCCATCGAAGCGGTCGCCTCCGGGGAGTCGATCTCGGTCCCCGAATCACTGGTCAGCGGCACGGCGCGACACCTACGTGCTGCGGGTGCGCGGCGAATCGATGATCGACGAGCAGATTCGCGACGGCGACTGGGTGGTCGTCGAGGATCGCAAGTCGGCCGACAACGGCGAGATGGTCATCGCCCTGGTCGAGGGGCAGGACGTCACGCTCAAGAAGTTCTATCGCGAGTCGGGCCGCATCCGCCTGCAGCCGGCCAACGCCGCCATGCAGCCGATTTATGTCGATCCGGACGGCGTGCAGATTCAGGGCGTCGTCGTCGGGGTCATGCGGAAGTACTAGGCTGCTCGGCGCTGGCTTTGGGCTTGGGGCCTGTCGGAGGAATCCGGTAGGCTTGAGCGCACATGTCAGACCGCAAGCAGATCAACTTCACCATCGTGCCGGACGACGACAGCCGTCAGGCGCGGACCTACGCCAACTTCTGTGGGGTGAACCACACGCCCTTCGACTTCACGCTCACCTTCTGCGAGGTGCAGCCGTTGTCCGAGAAGGAAATCCGCGAGGCCGAAGCCGAGCACGTGGTGAAGGCGCCGGTGCGCGCCAAGATCGTGATCCCGGTGCAGTTCGTGCCCACGCTCATCGCGGCGCTGCAGGAGAACCTGCGCATCTTCTCGGAGTCGCATCAGCCGCCGCAGGCGCCGCCACCACCGCCTGAAAAGGGACCGATTCACTAGGGCCGCCGATGAAGACCCCCGCCGAGGCCCGCCGCATCCTCGCGGCGCTCGAGAAGCATCATCCGAACGCCGACACCGAGCTCGCCTACCGCAACGCGTTCGAGTTGCTGGTGGCGACGATGCTGTCCGCGCAGTCCACCGACAAGCGCGTGAACGAAGTCACGCCGGCGCTGTTCGCGCGGTATCCCGAACGCGACGGCGCTGCTCGAGGCCGACTCGGCCGAGCTCGAGGAGCAGATCCACTCCACCGGCTTCTTCCGTCAGAAGGCGCGCGCGCTCCTCGGCATGGCCGACATCCTGGTCAGCCAGTACGGCGGCGAAGTGCCGGCGTCGATGGACGCGCTGGTCGCGCTGCCCGGCGTGGGCCGCAAGACGGCGAACGTCGTCCTCGGCCACGCGCTGGGCGTGCCGGGCCTGCCCGTGGATCGGCACGTGCTGCGCGTCACCAATCGCCTCGGCCTGGTGCACTCCGACGATCCGATCAAGGTCGAGGCCGCGCTCGGCGAGCTGTTCCCGAAGAAGAAGTGGACGCAGGCCTCCGACACGTTCATCCTGCACGGCCGGCGCATCTGCAAGCCGACGCCGCTCTGCAAGGTCTGCAACGCCCGGCCCGACTGCGACTACGCGCAGCCGATGACGCGCGAACGCTTTCGCGAGCTCGTCGCCGAAGCCATCGACACCATCCCGCCGCCGCTTCGCCCAGGAAGTGAAGAACCTCGCCATCGTCGTCGAGGACGAGCCCTCGGCGGAGCTGCTCGCCGAGATGGAGATGGACCCGGACGATGTGCTGTTCGGGCTGTATCAGGGCACGCCGCTGCCCGAGCGGCACTGGGACTATGGCAATACCCTGCCGGACCGCATCACGCTCTACCAGGCGGTGATCGAGGACGAATGCGAGGGCGACGAGGACTGCATCGTCGGGGAAATCGGCGACACGCTGATCCACGAGCTGGGCCACTACTTCGGCATGACCGAAGACGAGATCATGGAGATCGAGGAGCGATACTGGCGTGGTGAAGGCGCGTAAGCGGTTCGGACAGCACTTCCTCGAGTCGGCCTGGGTCACCAAGCTGGTGAAGGCCCTGAACGCGCAGCCCGAGGACGCGTTCGTCGAGATTGGCCCGGGCCGGGGCGCCATCACCCGTCCGCTGGCGGCGCAGGTGGCGCGCCTGCTGGCGATCGAGGTGGACCGCGATCTGGCGGCCGAACTGGTGGCCGAGCAGCTGCCGACCCTGACGGTGGTCCAGGGCGACGTGCTCGAGACCGAACTGGGCGAGGCGGTCAGGGCCTGGCAGGGGCACCCGCTGGACGCGGAGCATCGGGTCCGCGTCGTCGGCAACCTCCCCTACAACATCTCGTCGCCGATCATGTTCATGCTGCTGAAGCTGGCGGCCACGACCGGCGGCCTGACCGACGCCACGCTGATGCTGCAGCGCGAGGTGGCCGACCGGCTGACCGCCAAGCCCGGCACCAAGGAGTACGGGGTGCTGTCGATCCTCACCGGCCTGCACGCCGACGTCACGCGGATCCTGGCCCTGCCGCCAGGCGCCTTCCGTCCGCCGCCCACAGGTCTCGTCCGCCGTGGTCCGGCTGGCGTTCCGGCCGCCGCCGGTCACGCTGACGGACGAGGCGCTCTTCACGCGGATGGTCCGGACGATGTTCACCCAGCGCCGCAAGACGCTGAGCAACGCCCTGAAGCCGTTCGGCACCGCGCTGGGCGTCGATCCCGTGACCGCGCTGGCGGAGGCTGGCATCGACGGCCAGCGTCGGCCGGAGACCCTGCAGCTTGTTGAACTGGCAAGACTTGCGGACGTTTTCGCTTCGGCGGCTCAGCGAGCACGTGCTATAGTTTCGACCGAAAACCCGCCTGCTTCTTCAGGCCTCCCAGCGCCTGAAATCTGCCGTCGTGTGGTGCCCGCCCAGGGTCCCGCGCTGGCTGGGATTCTGTTCATGAATGGTCTGGCTCCTGCGGACACCCCCGCGGGTGCATTGTCGGTCGACGTGGTGCCGCTTGGCGGCCTTGGCGAGTTCGGCCTCAACATGATGGCGATCTCGTGTGGAGATACCACCATCGTCATCGACGCCGGTTCGATGTTCCCCGACGCCGATCTGCCGGGCGTCGACCTCATCGTGCCCGACCTCACCTATCTGGCGTCGCGACGCGGCCAGGTGAAGGCGCTCGTCCTGACGCACGGCCACGAAGACCACATCGGCGCGGTGCCCTACGTGCTGCCGCTGGTCGATGGCCCGCTCTACGGCACCCCGCTGGCGCTGGCGTTCGTCCAGCCCAAGCTCGACGAGCACAAGGTGTCGCATGGGCCGGGCCTGGTGCGCGGTGAAGCCGCGCGACGTCGTGACCATCGGCCCGTTCACGATCGAGTTCATCCGCGTCACCCACAGCATGCCGGACTGCGTGGCGGTGGCGATCCACACGCCGCAGGGCGTGATCATCCACACCGGCGACTTCAAGATCGACCAGACGCCGCTCGACGGCGAAGCCTTCGACCTGCCCCGCTTCGCGCAGCTGGGCGCCGAGGGCGTGCTGGCGCTGATGTGCGACAGCACGAACGTGGACCGGCCCGGCTTCACCGGTTCGGAGCGCGAGGTCGAGGACGCCTTCGAGGAGCTCTTCACCGGCACCGAAGGCAAGCTGGTGGTGGCGACGTTCTCGTCGAGCCTGTATCGCCTGCAGATCCTCGTCGACCTGGCCGTGCAGTTCGACCGCAAGGTGGCGTTCGTCGGCCGCGGCATGATCGCGAACTCGCAGATCGCGCAGCGGCTCGGACACCTGCACATCCCGACCGGCGTGGCGATCAAGGACAGCGACATCCCGAATTTCCCGGCCCAGGACGTGCTGTGCGTGGCGACCGGGTCGCAGGGCGAGCCGAACGCGGCGCTGTCGCGCATCGCGATCAACGATCATCGCTACGTCCGGCTCGACGAGCGCGATCGCGTGGTGCTGTCGGCGCGCGCCATCCCCGGCAACGAGAAGGCGATCGGCCGGGTGCTGAACCACCTGGCCCGCCGTGGCGTGGACGTGGTGACCGAGTCGGACAAGCACGTGCACGTGTCGGGCCATGGGTCGGGCGAGGAGCTGAAGCTGATGCTGTCGCTGGTGCGGCCGCGCTACCTCATTCCGGTGCACGGCGAATACCGGCAGCAGGCCCGGCATGCGCGCGTTGCGCGAGCTCGTGACCAGCGGACTGCCGGCGCCGGTCAAGGTGCTGATGGCCGAGGATGGCGACATCGTCCGCTTCGATGCCGAAGGCGGGCGGCTGTTCGACAAGGCGCCCACGGGCCGCGTGCTGATCGACAGCACGCGGGTCGGCGAGGTGGACGAGGAAGTGCTGCGGGATCGCCGGCACATCGCCGCTGACGGCGTGGTGGTGCCGGTGGTGGCCATCAATCGCCAGACCGGGGCGATCGAAGGCGTCCCGGAATTGATGGTGCGCGGCTTCGTCACCGACGACGACACCACCGCGATCTTCAAGGAAGCCGGGCTGATGCTGATTGACGTGATCGACGCGTGCGGCCTCGAGGAGCGCACGGACCCTGGACTGATGCAGGAGCGGATTCGCACCGAAGTGCGGCGCTACCTGCGCAAACGGACCGGCCGGCGCCCGTTGGTGCTGCCGGTCGTCATGGAGATTTGAACGTGCCCTCAGTTGCCGCCTCGGGTTCGGCTCTGTCGCGACGCGTCAGTGAAGTGGTGGGCGTCGGCCTGTTCGCCGTCGCCCTGATCTGGCTGGTCTCGCTCGCCAGCTACGACGCCAACGACCCCGCGTGGTTCTTCAGCACCGGCATCCACGACACCCCGGCCAACTTCGCCGGCCGCGTCGGCGCGTTCCTCGCCGAACTGTCGTTCCAGCTGCTGGGCTACGCCTCGTTCCTGATCCCGGCGTTGATCGCGGTCGTCGGCTGGCGCTACTTCTGGTGCCGTCCGCTGACCGCGGCCTACACCAAGCTGACCGGCGCGTTCCTGCTGTTCTCCTGTTCCAGCGCGTTCCTGTCGATCACGCTCGGCCGCGTGGACTTCGGCCCGCGCGCCTACCGCGCCGGCGGCTACGTCGGCGAGTGGATCGGCGGCCTGATGGCCGAATACCTGAGCCGCACCGGCTCGGTGATCGTGCTGCTGGCGGTGATTGCCGGGGCCGTGATTCTGGCCACGCAGTTCTCGTTCGGCGCCCTGTTCGCGATGCTGTTCTCCGGCATTGGCCGCGCCGCCGGGCGGGCCGGCGACGACGTCCGCGCCTGGCGCGAGGAGCGCCGCAAGGCCAGGCAGCGCCGCGAGGTGCTGGCCAAGCACGGCAAGACCGAGGCGGCAGAGCCCGCGAAGGCGGCCAAGGCCGCCCGCGCCGAGCGGCCCGCGCCGATCACGCCGAAGCCGCCGCCGTCGCGCTTGAACGACGACGACGAAGACGATGACGAGCCGCGCGCGCGCGCCACGCCGCCGGTTCTCCAGAAGAAGGCGCCGCCACGGCTGCCGTCGACGCAGCCGCTACCGCTGCCCGAGCCCGATCGCTCGCCTGCCGAGCGCCGCATGGGTGGCTTCATGCTGCCGCCGCCGACGCTGCTCGACCCGCCGAAGCCCGAGCAGAAGATCGACGAGCGCGAGCTGATGGAGTCGGCGCGCCTGCTCGGCGAGAAGTGCCGCGAGTTCGCCGTCGAAGGCTCGGTCGTCCAGATCCACCCCGGTCCGGTCGTGACGACGTTCGAGTTCAAGCCCGACGCCGGCGTGAAGTACTCGAAGGTCACCGGCCTGTCCGACGACCTCTGCCTGGCGATGCAGGCCGAGTCGGTGCTGATCGATCGCATCCCGGGCAAGTCCACCGTCGGTATCCAGATTCCCAACGCCAACCGCGAAGCGATTTCGCTGCGCGAGCTGCTGGAGTCGGACGTCTACACCCGCACCGCGTCGAAGCTGACGCTGGCCCTGGGCAAGACAATCCACGGCGAGCCGTTCATGGCCGACCTGGCCGACCATGCCGCACCTGCTGATTGCCGGTTCGACCGGCACCGGCAAGTCGGTGGGCCTGAACTCGATGCTGACCAGCCTGCTCTATCGCGCCACGCCGGACGATGTGCGGCTGATCATGATCGACCCCAAGCGCCTCGAGCTGGGCATGTACGAGGACATCCCGCATCTGCTGACACCGGTGGTGGTCGAGCCGAAGAAGGCGGCCAACGCGCTGCGCTGGGCGGTGCGCGAGATGGAAGAGCGCTACAAGACGCTCGCCGCGTTCGGCGTCCGCAACATCGAGCAGTACAACCGCAACGTCCGCGCGATGCTGGAGTCGCAAGGACCTGCCGGAGGGCGATCCGCCCCGGCCCCTGCCCTTCATCGTGGTCGTCGTCGACGAACTCGCCGACCTGATGATGGTGGCCGGCAACGAGGTCGAAGAATCGATCTGCCGCCTGGCGCAGATGGCCCGCGCGGTGGGCATCCACCTGATCCTCGCGACCCAGCGGCCGTCGGTCGACGTCATCACCGGCTTGATCAAGGCCAACCTGCCGTCGCGCATCTCGTTCCGGGTGTCGTCGAAGATCGACTCGCGCACGATTCTCGACAGCAATGGCGCCGAGCAGCTGCTGGGCCGCGGCGACATGCTGTTCCTGCCGCCGGCCTCGTCGCGGCACATCCGTCTGCACGGCCCCTACATCTCGGAACAGGAGTCGGCGCGGCTGGCGAGCTTCCTCCGCAAGCAGGGCAAGCCCTCGTTCAACGAGATGATCACCGCCGACGACAAGAAGAGCGGCGGCGGCGACGAGACCGAGTACGAGCGCGACGAGCTCTACGACGAGGCCGCACGGATTGTCGTGCAGAGCGGCCAGGCGTCGATTTCCTACCTGCAGCGCAAGATGCGCATCGGCTTCAGCCGGGCGGCGCGGCTGGTCGACATGATGGAGGCGGAAGGGCTGGTGTCACAGGCCGCGGGCGGCAAGGCCCGCGAGGTCCTGGTGGCCAAGGACTACTTCGCCGAAGTCGACGCGCAGTTGCGGTAACCGAGCAACCGATGACACCCACACCACGAATCGTCGCTGCCGCTCTGCTGCTCGCGATCCTGCTGGGCACGGCCCCGGCGTGGGCGCAGACGGCGCAAGGTCCGCTACGAGGGCGCCTTCGAACGGGAGACCACCGTCCGCACGCTGCTGGACCGATCGGGAGAACCGACCGCCGCCGAACGCAGCGACGTGCTGCGGCAGGTGGCGCGGGTCGTCACGTCTTACGAGGGCGTGGTGCGCCGCTACCCGACCAACGGCTACGCCGACAACGCGCTGTGGCAGGGCGCCGCGCTCGCCGAAGCCGCCTACCGCCGCTTCGGCCGCGCCGACGATCGCGGCACGGCGCTGCGTCTGTATCGATGGCTGATCAACGAGTACCCCAGCAGTCCGCTGATCCGGCGGGCCAGGACCCAGGTCACCGGACTGCAGAACGCGCAGTCGGTGGAAGCGAGTGTTCCGGCGACCAGTTCGTCGGCGTCGGCGCCAGGGAAGGCGGCCGTCACGGCCGCGCCGGGCAAGCCGGCCGCCCAGAGGTCGGCGATTCCCCCGGCGGCGCCCGCGACCGCTGCGGAGGTGGCGCCCACCACGGTGAGCGTATCGGTGCCCAGCATCGGTCCCGCCAGTGACGAATCGAGCACCGCGATCGGCTCGGCCTCACGGGCAATACTCAGTGACATTCAGCGGGCCGTGCTTCCAGGCACCGTGCGCGTGACCCTGGAACTCGATCGTGAAGTGGCCTACCACGAGGAACGCATCACGGGGCCGGATCGGGTGTTCTTCGACCTGAAGGGCGCGCAGCTGGCGGCGCCACTCACCGACAAGGTGCTGTCCTACTCGGACGACATCGTCCGGCAGATTCGAACCGGCCGGCACCCGAATGGCACGGTGCGGGTGGTCCTCGACCTGAACGGCGTGTCCCGCTACAGCGTGTTCACGCTCTACAACCCGTTCCGCCTGGTGATCGACTGCGAGCGGGCGACCGCCATTCCGGTCCGGCAGGCCACCGTCACGCCTCCGGCTCGCGTCACGGTGGAGGCATCCAGCGATGCCACCTCGGCCACGATGTCAACCGCGGCGCCGAGCACGGCGCTGCCGGCGGCGACCGCAAGCACGAACACGGTCAGCCGTCCGTCGGCGGCCGGCCCGGTCACGCTGGCGCCTTCGGCGGTGGCGGAGCCGCCGCCCGCGCCCGCGGTGCCGATGTCGAACGGCGCCGGTGGATTCTCACTGTCGCGGCAGCTCGGGCTGAGCGTCTCGCGCATCGTGATCGATCCGGGGCACGGGGGGCACGACCCGGGCGCCAGTGGAAATGGCGTCAAGGAGGCGGACCTGACGCTCGACATCGCCCTGCGGCTCGAGAAGCTGCTGGCCGAAGGAAGCCGGCATCGAGGTGATCCTCACCAGGCGGACCAACGTCTACGTCGAACTGGAGGAGCGCACCGCCATCGCCAACCGCGAGAGCGCCGATCTGTTCCTGTCGATTCACGCCAACGCCGCCCGCAACACCGCGGCGCACGGGGTGGAGACCTACTACCTGAGCTTTGCGTCGTCATCCGACGCCGAAGCCGTGGCCGCGCGCGAGAACTCGGCGTCCGACGCGCGACGATGCACAACCTGCCGGACATCATCAAGTCGATCGCGCTCAACAACAAGCTGGACGAGTCGCGCGATCTGGCGGCGATGGTTCAGGAGGCGATGGTCACGCCGCATGCGCGGGTCGAAGAAGGATCTGCGGAACCTGGGCGTCAAGAAGGCACCGTTCGTGGTGCTGATCGGCGCCGGTATGCCGAGCGTGCTGGCGGAGATCTCGTTCCTGACCAACCGCCCGGAGGCGCAGCTGCTGAAGACCAGCGGCTACAAGCAGCGGATCGCCGAGTCGCTGCACGAGGCGGTGATGAACTACCGGCGCGCACTCAAGCGCCAGTCGACGATCGCGGACCGACCCTAGCGCGCTAGACCTTGAAGAGATCGTGCTGGCCGCCGCGCGCCTCGATCTCCGTGATCGGCCGGCGCGAGCGGTACCAGATGAACAGCACGCCGGCCAGGATGCCGGTGATCGCCGCAGCGCCCATGATGACGCCGCTCAGCCCAAAGGCGGTGATCGCGACATCGATGGTGCTCAGGCTTGGCGCCGGAGGGCTGACGACCTCGACGATGCGAACGGTGGGCGCGACGATGTCCGGGACCTTCTCCGGCACCTGTTGCAGCAGCACGAATCCAGTGTAGCACCGCGCGTCAGCGAGGGATGGGCGCCGCGCCCCAGCTCCACGAGCGTGCGAATCATCGCGCCGGTGGCGCCCTTCCCCATCCAGGCTTTCGATTCGTCCGCCCACGCCGTGCCGGCGATGTCGAGGTGCGCCCACGGGCCGGTGCCCGCGAACTCCTTCAGGAACATCGCCGCCGTCACCGCGCCCGCCGGCCGGCCCGGGCTGTTGAGCATGTCGGCGATGTCGCTCTTCAGCGACTCCTTGTACTCGTCGAACAGCGGCATCTGCCACACCTTCTCGCCGCCACGGTGCGCCGCCGCACGGATGGCGTCCACCCACGGCTGCGGCGTGCCGAACAGTCCGGTCGTGATCTTGCCGAGCGCGACGATGCAGGCGCCGGTGAGCGTCGCCACGTCCACCAGGTGCGTGGCACCGAGCTGGCGCGCGTACCAGAGGGCGTCGCCGAGGATCAGCCGGCCTTCGGCGTCGGTGTTGTTCACTTCCACGGTCAGACCCGAGCCGCTCCGCAGCACGTCGCCGGGCTTGAGCGCGCGGCCGCCGGGCATGTTCTCGGCGGCCGGCACCACGGCGATGATGCGGACGGGCACCCTCAGCAGCGCCATCGCCCGCAGCGCGGCCACCACGGTGGCGGCGCCCGCCATGTCGTCCTTCATGCGCTCCATGCCGTCGGCCGGCTTGATCGAGATGCCGCCGGTGTCGAACGTCACGCCCTTCCCCACCAGGCCGATGACGAGGTCGGTCGGCGCCTCGACCGGCTCGTAGCGCGCCATCAGCATCCGCGGCGGCTCGGCGCTGCCGCGGCCCACGCCCAGCAGCAGGCCCATGCCCATCGTCTCGAGCTTGCGCTCGTCGAAGACCTCGACGGAGACGCCCGTCGACCGAGGCCAGCGATGCCGCCTTCTCGGCCAGCATGGCCGGCACCAGGAAGTTGCCGGGCTCGTTGATCAGCACGCGCGCCGAGTTGATGGCGTCGCCGATGATGCGGCCGGCCGCGGCCGCCTGCGCGGCGCCGTTCTCCGCGGTGACCACGGTGACGTCGGAGAGGAAGAAGCGCGGCTCGGGACGGCTCTTGTGGATGCCGCCGTCGAAGTTGGCGATCGTCAGCCCTTCGCTCGAGGACGTCGACCCGGAGCGCCGGCGTCCATCGCGCCCAGGCTCGACGTCGAGCCAGGCCACCCGGCCGCGCCGCTGCTGACGGGCGAGCGCCCACGGCGGCGCCCGCCATCCGTCGCAGCCGCTCGGCGCCGAGTTCGGCGCGCGGCCCCGCCGCCCATGAACACCATGCGGGTGGCGGTCCAACCGCTGGCGACGATTGGCGCCGTGAACGACTCCAGCGCCCGCGGCGTGAACTCGCCGCGCGCGAGCGCCACGCTCAGGCTGTTGCCGACGGCGGCATCGAACTCGGCGACCGCGGCGGCGGCGTGGTCCTCGGCCACCGGCACCACCACCACGTCGGCGTCGACCGACTGGGCGGGAATGCTCAGGACGTGAATGCGGGGAACTTCGTAGGCGACAGGCATGGGCGACGCGTCTCAGGAGCGGAATCAAGGCATGCGCACGTCTTCGCTGACGTGCACGAAGGGACGATGAAGGACACAGTCTACCATCCGGCAGGCGCCCTGCCCGACGGACTGCACGCAAAAACCAGCCGGGCTCAGAGGCGAGGAAGCAGCCAGAACGCGAACGACACCACCACGTTGTAGAACAGGAACACCAGGAGCGCGTAGCCCATGATGTCGCGGAAATCGATGCGGGCCGCGGCCAGCAGCGGCAGCGCCCAGAACGGCTGGATGATGTCGGTCGCCATGTCGCCCCAGGCATAGGCCAGGACCACCTGCGGCGTCGGCACGCCCAGCCGGGTCGCCGCGTCCACCAGGTACGGCGCCTCGATGGCCCACTTCGAGCCGCCGGACGGGCACGAAGTAGTTCACCAGCCCGGAATACCAGTAGAGCCACACCGGCAGCGTCTCCGCGGTGGCCAGCCGGGCGATGCCCTCGCCGAAGATCTGCGCCAGCCCGGTTCCCTGAATGACGCCGTACATGCCGGCGTAGAACGGGAACTGCAGCACGACGCCCGACAGCAGTCCCGCACCGCGTTCGGCCGCCGCCAGCACCGAGGCGGCGGACGGGTGCAGCAGGATCGCCAGCATCAGGAAGGCGAAGTTCAGGACGTCGAGGGTGAGCGCGAAGCCCCTGGTCGCGAAGTACCACGTCAGCCAGGCCGCCGCCGCACGCGGCCACCAGCGAGCGTCAGCAGGCGGGAGTGATCGACGCGGCTGGCGAAGGTCGGCGTCGCCGGAGGCCGCGGCGGTTCGAAGCGCTCGAGCCGGTCGAGCAACGCGCGGATCGATCGGGCGGGCCTGGCCTGGCGGCGGGTGCAGGATGCCGGCGAGCGCGACGAGCAAGCGTGACGACGACCACGGTGAGCCCCAGGTTGAAGGGACTGAAGATGGTGGCGGTCACCGGGATGATGCCGATCGTGGATTCGAGGAAGTGGCCCGGCGTGGCGACCAGCAGCGGCGCCGAGGCGGAGAGCCCCGCGTGCCACGTCGCGCCCATGCCGAAGTACGCGGCGCAGACCAGCAACCGGTAGTCGACGCGCGGCTCGGCGCGGACCACGTGACGCACGAACATCGCGCAGCCGACCAGGCTGAGTCCCCAGTGCACCCACGCCAGCCCCATCGACACCAGCGCCATCAGAATGACGGCGCCGCGCGGACTGCGCGCGCGCGTCGCGAGGCGGGCGAACAGGCGGTCCACCACCGGCGCCGTGGACACGAGGTAGCCGGAGAGCACCACCAGCGCCATCTGCATGGCAAACGGCACCAGCGTCCAGAACCCGTTGCCCCATTCGATGACCACGCGCGACGGCGAGGCGCCGGCCATGGTCAGCGCCAGGCCGAAGGTGAAGAACGTGAGCACCAGCGCAATCGCAAAGGCGCTGGGGACGAAGTGCTCGGTGATCTCGCTGAGCCTGACGGCCAGACGGGACAGCATGCCGGTAGAGGCTACACGGCCACGCCGCGATTGGCCAGCGAGCGCCGGTCAGAGTGGGGCATCGAGCGGCGGCGGCGAGGTGTTCCACCGCCCGAAGCCGGTCATCAGCGTCGCGCCCAGCCCGATCGTCCAGATGAGGAACTCGAGGCCGACGCCGACGACCAGCACGCCGAACGCGGCCACTCGCGCGCGGTTCTGGCGCGACGCCGAGCACCCGCGCCAGGATCGTCGGCGCGATGATCAGCAGCATGCCCATCGCCGTGGCGATGAAGGCGCTGCGCGGCCGCCACCCGAGGCGATCCTCGAGCCACTCACCCAGCCGGCACGCCAGCGCGGTGTAGCCCGAGCAGGAACGCGACGAACGCCAGCGGCAAAGGCCATCGGCACCAGCAGGAAGACGAACGGCAGGCCGATGATGGTGATCCCGAGCGCGATCGAACAGACCAGCACGATCGGCAGGAACAGCACCTCCGCGGCCAGTCCGATGATGGCGGCGCGCACCGGCTCGGCGGCGGCGGCGCGGCCGACGCGCGCGACCGGCGCCCGCGCCACCAGCAGGATCAGGATCATGAATGCGGCGATCGCCGACGACCCGGAACACGGTGGCCCCCAGACTGAGCCATCGCCCGGTTTCACCCAGCGCGAGGCTGGGCCGCCAGTCCAGCAGCCCGGTGCTGCGCGACCAGTCGCCCAGCGAGACGTAGCTGACGGCGCCCGCCAGGCGCGACTCGGGATCGCGGATGAGCGAGCCGCCGACGATCACGACATCGCCGCGGACCTCTGCGGTCGGCCCGAGCTGGACGTCGCCGCGGACGACGAGGATGCCGTCGCTGACCCGTCCATCGACGCGCAGCGACCCGCCGAACACCGCGACGCCGTCGGTGATCTCCTCGTCGGCCGCGATGCGCACGTTCTGCGCGAACGCGACCCGCGTCCCGGTGAGTCTGTAGGTCGGTTCCCGCTTCACACCGCTGTCGCCGTCCGGGGCTGGCGGCTGCGCGCCCAGGATGTGCGGAGTGACGAGGAGGGCCAGCGTCAGCAGGAGGATGTGTCGCACGCTATCTGGACAGACGTGCCGATCGCCGTCGAAGTTCCTTGCCTGCTGCCCGGCCGGCCGCTGACGTGCGCCGAGGGTCAGAAGCGGCCGATCGGTCCCTTCGACGTGGAGCGTGGCGCCGGTGGCGGCGCGGACGGCCTCTTCGGTGGTGTCCGCGGCGATCTCGCGCAGCACCAGCCCGGCGGCCGTGACGTCGATGACCGCCAGCTCGGTGACGATCTGGTGGACGACCCGCTGCCCGGTCAGCGGCAGGGTGCAGCGCTTCAGGATCTTGTGGCCGCCGTCGCGCGTGGTGTGCTCCATCGCGATGACGACGCGCCGGGCGCCCGCCACCAGATCCATGGCGCCGCCCATGCCCTTCACCATCTTGCCGGGGATCATCCAGTTGGCGAGGTTGCCCTCCTCGTCCACCTCGAGCGCGCCCAGCACGGTGACGTCGACGTGCCCGCCGCGCACCATCGCGAAGGAGTCCGCGCTGCTGAAGTAGGAGGCGCCGGGCAGCTCGGTGACGGTCTCCTTGCCGGCGTTGATGAGGTCGGCGTCCACCTGGTCCTCGGCTGGATACGGTCCGACGCCCAGCATCCCGTTCTCGGAGTGCAGCGTGATCTGCACGCCCGCGGGCACGTGGTTCGCCACCAGCGTCGGCATGCCGATGCCGAGGTTGACGTAGTCGCCATCCCGCAGCGACCGCGCGATTCGGGAGACGATGCGCTCGCGCTTATCCATGGCTGGTGGTCCGTTTCTCGATGCGCCGCTCGTAGGTCTGGCCGAGCAGGATGTGCTGCACGAAGATGCCGGGCGTGTGCACCAGGTCGGGTTCGATGGCACCCGGGGCGACCAGGTGCTCGACCTCGGCGATGGTGACGCGAGCCGCGGTGGCCATCATCGGGTTGAAGTTGCGCGCGGTCTTCCGGTAGACGAGGTTGCCGACGTGGTCGCCGTTCCACGCCCGCACGAAGGCGAAGTCGGCCGGGAGCGGCATCTCGAGCACATACTGCCGCCCGTTGATCTCGCGCGTTTCCTTGCCCTCGGCCACCAGCGTGCCGACGCCCGTCGGCGTGAAGAAGCCGCCGATGCCCGCGCCCGCCGCGCGGATGCGCTCGGAGAACGTGCCCTGCGGCACCAGTTCGACCTCGATTTCCTTCTGCAGGAACTGGCGCTCGAACTCCTTGTTCTCGCCGACGTAGGTGGAAATCATCTTCCGGACCTGGCGCGACTTGAGCAGCAGCCCGATGCCGAAATCGTCGATGCCGGCGTTGTTGCTGATGATGGTGAGGTCGCGCGTGCCGCGGCGATGGAGCGCGGCGACCAGATTCTCGGGAATGCCCGACAGTCCGAAGCCGCCCATCATGATCGTGGCGCCATCGGGAATCAGCGCGACCGCCGCCTCGGCGGAGTCGATCACCTTCTGCATGCCGTGATTATGGATCGAAGGAGACGCGGTGGGCCCGCTCGAACAGCCGCTCGACGGCGCGCCGTATCGGTGAGGCTGTCGGCAATGGCGTCGAGATCGCGCGCCAGCGCCCTCAGGAGAGGGGCGACGGCCGTGGCGTTGGTGGCCAGGATCGGCGCCCACACCGAGGCCTGACTCGCGGCCAGCCGCGTCGTGTCGCGGAGCCCGGCGCCGGCGAACTTCACGCCCGCCGGGCCCCACCGATCTCGCCCACACGCGCCAGCAGCGCGCTCGCGACGACCTGCGGCAGATGGCTGATCGCGCCGACCAGCCGGTCGTGCTCGTCGCCGTTGTCGTCGAGCGGCACCGGCACGCGCGCCCAGGCCACGCGACGAAGCCGGTCGCCAGGGTCACCGCGTCAGGGGATGCCTGCGCGGTGAGGAGGAACCAGGGCCGGCCGTCGAACAGCGACTCGCGCGCGCCGCGCTGGTCCGGTGGAGGTTCCCCCGGCCATGGGATGCCCGGGGACGAAATTCGCGAGGCCGGCCACCGCGCCGCGTCCACGATCCGGCGCTTGGTGCTGCCGGTGTCGGTCACCAGCCGTGCCGCGGGTGCGAGCGCGGGCAGCGCCGGCAGCATCGCCAGGATGGCGTCCACCGGCGCCGCCAGCACGACGATGGTGGCGGCGGCGAGCGCGTCGAGGCTGTCGCCCCGATCGAGGCTGACGATCGTGGCGGCGGGGTCCTGCCGGAGGCAGGCCAGCCTGATGGAGCGGCCGATCAGGCCATCGCCGACGATGGCAACGCGTTCGCTCACCCTATCTCGCCCAGCCCCTGCGCGCGACCGGCTCGAGGCAGATGCTGCGTCCGATGGCCGGGCGCGATGATGCGCAGCTCGGCCATCAGCCGATCGAACTGCCCGGGGAACAGCGACTGCGCGCCGTCGCTCATCGCCTTGTCCGGATCGCAGTGGACCTCGATCAGCAGGCCGTCGGCGCCGGCGGCCACCGCGGCGCGCGCCATCGGCGCCACCTTGTCGCGACGTCCCGTGCCGTGGCTCGGGATCCACGAATACCGGCAGGTGGCTCAACTGCTTCACGATCGGAATCGCCGAGATGTCGAGCGTGTTGCGCGTCGAGGTCTCGAAGGTGCGGATGCCGCGCTCGCACAGAATCACCTCGGTGTTGCCGCCGGCGAGGACGTACTCGGCCGAGAGCAGCCATTCCTCGATCGTCGCCGAGATGCCGCGCTTCAGCAGCACGGTCTTGCGGGTCCGGCCGAGCTCGCGCAGCAGCGTGAAGTTCTGCATGTTGCGCGCGCCGACCTGGAAGATGTCGGCGTAGCGGTCGATCACCTCGATCTGGCTGATGTCCATCACCTCGGTGACGAGCTTCAGGTCGTGGGTGTTGGCGGCGCCGCGCAGCAGCCGCAGGCCCTCTTCGCCGAGGCCCTGGAAGCTGTACGGCGAGGAGCGCGGCTTGAACGCGCCGCCGCGCAGCGCCTTCGCGCCGGCGCGCTTGACGGCGGCCGCCGTGGCGTTCACCTGCGCCTCGTTCTCGGCGGAGCACGGACCGGCCATGACGATGACCTCGTCGCCGCCGATGCGGAGATCGCCGACGTTGAAGACGGTGTCCTCCTGCTTGAACGTGCGGCTGGCCAGCTTGTAGGGCTCGCTGATGCGCAGCACCTCGTGGACGCCGTCCATCAACTCGATGAGCCGCGGATCCACCTTGCCGCTGCCGACCACGCCCAGCACCACGCGCGAGGCGCCGGTCGAGCGGTGGACGTCCATCCCGAGCTCCACCAGGTGGGCGATGACGTGCTCGACCTGCTCGCCCGACACGCGTTCCTTCATCACGACAACCATGTTCAGCTCTCAGTCTCTCGTGCCTGTGCGTTATGACGCTCGGACTCCAGCCGCTGGATTCGTCGGGCTTCGTCCATCACTCGTTCGTACAGCCGCTCGATGGCATCGTCGGTCAGCGGGCCTTCGAGGTTCGCATTGACCGCCTTGACGTGCGCCATCACGACCTTCTCCCGGCTCGGCTCGTAGATGTTCAGGCCCTGCGCCTGCTTCAGCCGGCCGACGGCGAAGGCACAGCGCGCGCGTCGATCGAGCAGCCGGACGATCACTTCGTCCAGCTGGTCGATCTCGTCCCGGAGCGCCTCGAGACTCAGCTCTTCAGCCATCGGACATACCGTTCCACTTCGTCCAGCAGTCCGGGCTGTCCGGCGTGCTCGGCGATCACGTTGACCAGCGCGCTTCCCACCACCGCCGCATCGGCCCACCGGCCAATCGCGGTCACGTGCTCGGGGCGCGAGACGCCGAAGCCCGAGGCCAGCGGCATCGCGGTCTCCCGCCGGACCCGGTCGGCCAGCGACTCGGCCGAATCGGCCACCTCAGCCCTCGCGCCGGTCACGCCCGAGGCGCGAGATGCCGTACAGGAAGCCGCTGCCCAGGGCGGCCGCCCGGCGAATCCGCTCGGCGCTGGTGGTCGGGCTCAGCAGGAAAATTGTATCAATCCCCACCGCGGTGAGACTGCCATGAAGTTCACCGGCTTCCTCGGGCGGCACGTCCAGCGTCAGCACCCCATCCACGCCCACCTGCGCGGGCCCGGCGGGCAAACGCATCCAGCCCCATCCGGAGTATCGGATTGGCGTAGCTGAAGATGACGATCGGGGCCTGAATTCGCGGCCGGACAGTCGCGAGCATGTCGAGCACGCCGTCGAGGTGGGCTCCTCCCGCCAGCGCCCGTTCGGTGGCGCGCTGGATGACCGGCCCGTCGGCCAGGGGATCCGAGAAGGGCACGCCGACCTCGAGCACGTCGGCGCCCGCGGCATCCAGGCGCTCGAGGATCGCCGCCGGTGACGGCCAGGCTGGGATCGCCGGCGGTGACGTAGGTCACCAGTCCGGTGCGCTTCTCCGCGCGCATGCCGCGCGAACGCGTCATCAATTCGCGACATCGCCGGCTCCCTTCAGCATGCCCTCGACGGTCTGGACGTCCTTGTCGCCCCGGCCCGACAGGTTCACCAGGAGCACGGCGTCCGGCCCGAACCGCGCGGCGGCCTGGCGGACATAGGCAATCGCGTGCGCCGATTCGAGCGCCGGGATGATGCCCTCGAGGCGCGCGAGATCCTGGAACGCCGTCAGCGCGTCGGCGTCCGAGGCGTAGTGATACTCGGCGCGTCCGGTCGCCTGCAGGTGGGCGTGCTCGGGGCCGACGGCGGCGTAGTCGAGGCCCGCCGACACGGAATGCGTCGCCTCGATGTTGCCGTGCTCGTCCTGCAGCACCCAGGTGCGGGTGCCCTGCAGGACGCCGGCGGCGCCACCGGCGAAGCGCGCGGCATGGCGGCCCGGCGGTGATCGACTCACCGCCCGCCTCGACACCGATCAGGCGCGACGCCGGGGTCGGCGACGAACGCGTCGAAGATGCCGATGGCGTTGCTGCCGCCGCCGACGCAGGCAATCACCGCATCGGGCAGGCGGCCGATCTGCTCGAGGCACTGCTGCCGCGCCTCGCGGCCGATCACCGACTGGAACTCGCGGACCATCAGCGGATACGGATGCGGCCCGAGCGCGGAGCCCAGCAGGTAGTGCGTGTCGGCAGGCCGCGCCACCCAGTCGCGCATCGCCTCGTTGATGGCGTCCTTCAGCGTCCGGCTGCCCGAGTCGACGCCTTCGACGCGCGCCCCCAGCAGCCGCATGCGGAAGACGTTGAGCGCCTGCCGGCGCATGTCCTCGGTGCCCATGTAGACCACGCACTCGAGGCCCAGCAGCGCGCAGGCGGTGGCGCTGGCCACGCCGTGCTGGCCGGCGCCGGTCTCGGCCACCACGCGGGTCTTCCCCATCCGCACCGCGAGCAGCGCCTGCCCCAGCGCGTTGTTGATCTTGTGCGCGCCGGTGTGCGTCAGGTCCTCGCGCTTCAGCAGCACGCGCGCACCGCCGCACGACTGCTGCAGCCGACGCGCGTCCCAGAGCGGCGTCGGTCGGCCGACATAGTCGCGCAGCAGCCGGAACAGCTCCGCCTCGAAGGCCGGATCCTGCCGCGCCGCCAGGTACTCGCGCTCGAGATCCTCGATCGGGGCGACCAGCGTTTCGGGCACGAAGCGCCCGCCGAAGGCACCGAAGTAGCCGCGCGCGTCGGGGTCGCGGCGGCCGAACCAGTTCATGCTCATGCGTCTGCTCTCACGGCGGCCACGAAGGCCGCCAGTCTGTCGTGATCCTTCAGGCCGGGCGCGCGCTCCACGCCCGACGACACGTCCACCGCGTACGGGCGCGCCTCGTGAATGGCCGCGGCGACGTTGTCCGGCGTCAGCCCGCCGGCCAGAATCACCGGGCGAACCGCGGCGATCAGCCGCACGCGCGACCAATCCACGGTCTGCCCCGTGCCGCCGCGCCGCACCGGGTCGTAGGCGTCCACCAGCACCGCGCCCGTCCCGGACACGTCCGGGATCAGCGTGCCTGCCGTCTCGCCAAGGGCGACGGCGGGCAGCAGGCGCATCCCCGATGGCAGCGCCGGGACGACGCCGTGCACCTGCGCCACCTGGATGCCGGCGTCGCGTGCCTGCGCCACTTCTTCGGCGGACGGATCGACGAACACGCCGACCGGGGTGATGAACGGCGGCAGCGCCGCCACGATCGGGCGAACGGCAGCGGTCGTCGTCGCCCGCGGGCTCCTGGCCCACAGCACGAACCCCAGCGCCTGCACGCCGAGCGCCGCGGCAGCCATGGCATCGTCGAGATCTCGTGATGCCGCAGATCTTGATGCCGACGGGCGCCGTCACTTGCCCACCTCCGCCAGCAGCTGCGCCAGGGCAGCACCGGGATCCGGGGCGGTCATGAAGCGCTCGCCCATCAGGAACGCCCGATACCCGAGCCCGCCGAGACGCGCCAGGTCGGCTGGCGTCTTCAGGCCGCTTTCGCTGACCGCCACCACCGATCTGGGTAGGCGCGAGGCGATGCGCTGCGACAGCTCGACGTCGACCTCGAGCGTGCGCAGGTTGCGATTGTTCACGCCGACAATTGTCGCGCCGGCCGCAAGCGCGCGGTCGAGCTCCTCGTCGGAGTGGACCTCGACCAGCGTGGCGAGGCCCCAGGCGCGAGCCTCGTCAGCCAGGCGGCGCAGATCGTGGTCGTCGAGCGCCGCCACGATCAGCAGCACGGCGTCGGCGCCCGCCGCCACTGCCTCGACAATCTGATAGCGATCGACGATGAAGTCCTTGCGCAGGAGCGGGATCGACACCGCGGCGCGGATGTCCGCCAGATGCGGCGAGCGATCCGTCGAAGAACATCGGCTCGGTCAGCACCGACAGCGCCGCGGCGCCGGCCGCGGCATAGCCGGTGGCGATCGCCACGGGGTCGTAGGCCGCGCGCAGGACCCCTCGCGACGGCGAGCGGCGCTTGCACTCGGCGATCACGTTCGGCGGTCCCGGCCGCGTCAGCGCGGCGTGGAAGGCATCGCCGCGCGGAGTCATCGCCCGCGCCCGCGCTTCGAGCGCGCCGGTCGGCTCCAGCGCCTGCGCGTTGGCCACGCGCACCCGTGTCGCGGCCACAATCGTCTGCAGGAGGTCGGGAGCCGCGCCGCTCACGGGCGCTCCGCTGCGGCCGCGAGGCCAGCACCAGGCGGCTCAGCGTCTCGCGAGTCGCACCGCTGTCGATCGCCTGGGCCGCGCGCGCAATGCCGCCGCGCACCGTATCCTCGACACCCGCGACCAGCAGTGCGGCGCCGGCGTTCAGCAGCACGACGTCACGGGCCGGCCCGGGCTTGCCCGCGAGGACGTCGTCGATGATGGCGGCATTGGTCGCGACGCGTCGCCACCGGCGAGTGCTCCCGCCGTGGCCTTCGGCAGTCCGTAGTCCGCCGGGTGCACGTAGAAGGTGTGGACCGCGCCGTTCCGGACCTCGGACACCTTCGTGTGGCCGGTGGTCGACAGCTCGTCCAGGCCGTCGGCGCCGTGCACCACCCACGCCCGCTCCGCGCCGAGGCGCAGCAGCGTGCGGGCGATGAGCTCCGTCAGTTCGGGCCGCGGCACGCCGACCACCTGCCGCGTCGGCCGCGCCGGATTCGTGAGCGGGCCGAGCAGGTTGAATGCGGTGCGGACGCCCGAGGTCCTTGCGCGCCTGCGCCGCATGCCGCATCGCCGGGTGAAACGTCGGCGCGAACAGGAAGGCGATGCCGGCATCGACCAGGCACCGCGCGGCGTGCTCCGGCGACATCTGCACTTCGACGCCGAGCGCCTGCAGCACGTCCGCGCTGCCGCACCGGCTCGAGACCGATCGGTTGCCGTGCTTGGCGACGCGCACGCCGCACGAGGCGACCACCAGGGCGGCGGCCGTCGAGATGTTGAAGCTGCCCGAGCGGTCGCCACCGGTGCCGCAGGTGTCGAACACCGGGCCCGGCCGCCCGCGCCAGCTTCACCGCATGCTCGCGCATCGTCGTGGCGAGGCCGACCAGTTCGTCGGGGCGCTCGCCCTTCATGGCGAGGCCGACGAGCAGGCCGGCAATCTGGGCCGGCGCGGCTTCCCCGCGCATGATCGCGGCCATGGCCGCCGAGGCCTGCGCCTCGGTGAGGTCTTCGTGACGACGGAGCCGTTCGATGAGCTCGGCGAACATCACTCCAGCTCGAGGAAGTTCCTGAGGAGCTGACGCCCCTCGGGAGTGAGGACCGACTCGGGATGGAACTGGACCCCGTGCACCGGCCACGTCGCGGTGGCGCAGGCCCATGATGATGCCGTCGCCGCGGGTGCGCGCGCTGACGATCAGATCGTCCGGCAAACCGTCGTCGCCGACGATCAGCGAGTGATAGCGGCCAGCCTGGAAGCCCGGGCCCATTCCGGCGAACACACCCCGATTGTCGTGGTCGACCTCGGAGGTCTTGCCGTGAATCGGCAGCGGCGCGCGCACCACGCGGCCGCCGAACGCCAGCCCGATGGCCTGGTGGCCGAGGCACACGCCCAGAATCGGCAGCTCCGGTCCGAAGGCGCGGATGACGTCGAGCGAGACGCCGGCCTCCTCGGGACGCCCGGGACCAGGCGAGATGACGATGCGCTCGGGCGCGAGCGCGCGGATCGCCGCCACCGAGGTCTCGTCGTTGCGGCGCACCTCGAGGCGCGCGCCGAGCTCGCCCAGATACTGGACGAGGTTGTAGGTGAACGAATCGTAGTTGTCGATGACGAGCACCATGCGTGACCTCAGAGCCCCGCCTGTGCCAGCTCGAGCGCGCGAATCATCGCCTTCGCCTTGTCACGCGTCTCTTCGTACTCCGCCGTCGGATTCGAATCGGCGACGATGCCGGCGCCGGCCTGCACCTTGGCGCGGCCGCCTTCGAGGACCACCGTGCGGATCGCGATGCAGAAGTCCAGGTTGCCCGCGAAGTCGAGGTAGCCCACCGCGCCGGCGTAGATGCCGCGGTTCGACGGCTCCAGGGCGTTGATGATCTGCATGGCCCGCACCTTCGGCGCACCCGAGACCGTGCCGGCGGGGAAGCAGGAGACCAGCGCATCGAGCCGATCGCGATCCTCGGCAAGCGTGCCCTCGACCACCGACACCAGGTGCATCACGTGCGAGTAGCGCTCCAGCGTCATGAACGAGGGGACGCGCACCGAGCCGTAGTCACAGACCCGGCCGATGTCGTTGCGCCCGAGATCCACCAGCATCACGTGCTCGGCCTTCTCCTTCTCGTTGCGCTTCAGCTCCTCGGCCAGCCGGCGATCCTCCTCCTCCGACTTGCCGCGCGGCCGGGTGCCGGCGATCGGATGGGTGACGGCGTGCCGCCCTTCCACCCGGACCAGCATCTCGGGCGACGACCCGACGATCGAGCGCCCGCCCATGCGGATGAAGAACATGTAGGGCGAGGGATTGACGTGGCGCAGCGCGCGGTACACCGTGAACGCGTCGGCGTTGATCTCGGCCTCGAAGCGCTGCGACAGCACCACCTGGTAGATGTCGCCGGCGGCGATGTGCTCCTTGGCGGACTTGACCATGCCCTCGAACACCTGCTGCGTGACGTTCGACGTGAAGGCCAGTGGCGGCGCGCTGGCCGGCCGCGTCAGCGAGAGC
This sequence comes from uncultured Acidobacteriota bacterium, assembly GCA_963721715.1. GTDB lineage: Bacteria > Acidobacteriota > Vicinamibacteria > Vicinamibacterales > UBA2999 > VFZN01. The sequence goes on from CAVRKI010000004.1 coordinate 240,459, forward strand.
GCCCGTTCCAGCTCGCGCTCGAGGAACTCGATCTTGGTGCACGCGAACTGGTAGAGCGCCCGCAGATCTTCGTCGCCGGTGATCCGCGCGTTGGCGATGAGCAGGATGCGGTGCTGCACGTGATCGAACGCCAGCACCGTGTCGAACAGCATGAAGCCCGCCTGGTCGTCCTCGGCCGGGCCGGCTTCCGGGTCGGCGACGGAGGGCTCGAACCACGTCGCCGCGTCGTAGGCGAAGTAGCCCACCGCACCGCCGGTGAAGCGCGGCAGCCCGGGCACGAACGGCGAACGGAAGCCGTTCATCAGCGAGCGCAGCGTGTCGATGAAGGGCTTCTCCGAGGTGGTCGTGGTGCCCGCCTGCTCGATGGTGGTGTCGGCGTCGCGTCCGCGCAGGATGAGGAACGGGTCCTTGCCGAGGAACGAGTAGCGCCCGACGTGCTCGCCGCCCTCGACGCTCTCGAGCAGGAAGGCGTAGTCCGAGTGCTCGGCCACCTTCAGGAAGGCCGAGACCGGCGTCAGCAGGTCGGCCACGATCTCCTTGCAGACGGGGACGAACGTGCCCCGCTGGGCGAGATCGACGAACTCTTCGAAGGAAGTCAGTTTCATACGGTGCTGGTCTCGTGAAGTCGGGCGAGGGCGGCCTCGCGCATGGAACGTTCCGGAGGGCGCACGCCGGTCCACCAGGCGAACTGCGCCTGCGCCTGGGCAACCAGCATGTCGAGTCCGCCGATGGTGTCGCACCCCGTCGCCGCGGCGTCCGCGAGCAGCCGGGTCCGGGGTGGGTTGTAGACGAGGTCGTAGACGAGCCGTCCGTCCAGGGCCGACGCGCGGAATCGGCGACTGGTCGTGATGCGGGTGGGTGCCGATCGGCGTGGCGTTGACGAGCAGGTCCCACGAGCCCGGCGCCGGCGGCCACTCGCCCACTCGCGCGCCGGTCAGGCGCGCCACGGCTTCGGCCTGATCGAGACGCCGGGCCGCGACGGTGACGGTCGCGCCGGCGCCGACCAGCCCCACCGCCACGGACCGCGCCGCGCCCCCGGCGCCGAGGACGGTGGCCCGCGCCTTCGCCAGCGGCAGGCGTCCGGCCAGCGGCGCCATGAAGCCGGCGAGATCGGTGTTCAGCCCTCCCAGGCCGTCGCCCGTGCGGCGCAGGGTGTTGACCGCCTGCGGTTCGCCGGCCCTCTTCGTCCGTCGCCCCCGCCAGCGCGAACGCGTCCAGCTTGAAGGGCGCGGTGACGCTGGCGCCGCGCAGGTGCATCGCGTCGGCGAAGGTGACGAAGTCGTCGACGCTGGCGGCCGGCAGCGGCAGGTAGACCGCGTCGATGCCCGGTCTGCCCGGAACGCGGCGTTGTGCATGGCCGGCGAGACCGAGTGACTCACCGGCCGGCCGATGATGCCGTAGAGCGCGGTCTCGGGGCCGAGCCGGTCGAATCCGAACTCGCCGCGCATGCGGGCCGCGCTCAGCTGGCCCGGGCGCGACGATGGCGTCGTCGGCGGCGTAGGTCCAGCACGAACCGAAGCGGGCGGCCAGGACGCGCGTGGACAACGCCGGCCTCGCCCATGGCCAGCACCGACGTGGGGCCGCCGCGCCGGGCGGCCAGGCCGATCAGCGGCAGGCAGTCGGCGAGCCGATGGGCCATGACGGCGACCTTGACGGTGCCGGCGCCGGTGCGGCTCATGGCGGCGACGCGGGCGTCGAGGTCGCCCGGCACGCCGTCGAAGTCGTGCATCGACACCACGCAGGCGGTCCCGGTGGCGCCCGCCGGCAAAGGCCGGCGTGAGCGCCTTGAACTCCACGTCGACGTAGTCGGCGCCCGCCTCCAGCGCGGCTTCCAGCATGCCGAGTCGTTCTTCCTCGCTGCCCTGGAAGTGACCGCCCTCCCAGGTCGGCCGGCACGTCACGATCACCGGCCCTCGTCGCCCGGCGAGCGCTCCGGCCACGTCGGGCCGGTCCACCGTATCGAGGCGCAGTTCCACCAGGCTGTCCGAGTGCTGATCTCGGCGTTGCCGGAGGGTGGCCATCGTCGGGGCCGCGACGGTGATGCAGAGTGGTGTGGTCCATAAATGCAAAAAGCGCCTCTTCAACCGGGGCTGAAGAGGCGCTTCATCGAGCGTTGGGTATCGGTGTCGTGCGACGAGTACCTAGGCTGCCTCTTCTGTTGGAGCGCCAATACCACCACCCCGCGAACACGACGCCGCCCGGCTGACCAACGTGGCCACGGAACAGGTGTGACACGGAGGCAAAGACTCGAGAGCGCATGGGAACGTCGAAACAGTAACACATCGCGTAGTATGGGACAAGGACACGGCGCTCCCCGATTCACACCATGACCACTACCCGCCTGTCGGCTCTCGTCACCCTTGTTGTCGGCCTGCTGCTCGTGGCCGCTCCCGGCGCGCAGACGCGCCTGATGTCGATCGACGAAGCTGAAGCCGGGGATGGTGGGCGTCGGCCGGACGGTCTTCGCCGGCACCCAGCTCGAGGAGTTCAAGGTCCACATCCTCGGCGTGCTGCGGAACGTCATCGCCCCCAACCGCGACCTGATCCTGGCGCGTCTCGAGGGCGGGCCGCTGGCGAAGACCGGTGTCATCGCCGGCATGAGCGGCAGCCCGGTCTACGTGGACGGCCGGCTGATTGGCGCGGTGTCGTACGCCCTCGGCCAGTTCGCCACCGAGCCCATTGCCGGCATCACGCCGATCGCCGAGATGACCGACGCCACGACGATGGGCGCGCCGGCGCCGGCCGCGCGCCCGGTGGCGCTGTCGCTGCCGTTCAAGCCCGCGGAACTGTTTGCCGTCTGGTCGCAGCGACCTCGGCACGTCGCAACCCGCGTCGCCTTGCCGGGCAATGCCATCTCCGGGCTGGCGGTCTCCGCCGGCGCGACGCTGCGCCCCATCGCCGTGCCCCTGATGGCCAGCGGCTTCGAGGCCGGCGTGCTGGACCCGCTCGCCGGCGCCTTCAGCGCCAGCGGCTTCCTGCCGGTGACCGGTCAGTCGCCGACGCCACCGCGGTCTCCACCGCCAAGCCGCGCACGCTGGCGCCTGGTGACGCCGTCGGCGTGGCGCTGCTGTCCGGCGACTTCGAACTGGGCGCCACCGGCACCGTCACGCACGTCGATGGCAACCGCGTGTTCGCGTTCGGCCATCCCCTCTACAACCTCGGGCCCGACCGAGTTCCCGATGACCACGGCCGACGTGCTCGTGGTCCTGCCCAGCCTGATGCAGTCGAGCAAGCTCGCCAGCCTCGGGCCGGTGGTCGGCACCCTGCAGCAGGATCGGGCGACGGCGATCGCCGGCCGGCTCGGCCCCGGTCCGCAGCTGATCCCGATGACCGTGTCGCTCAACTCCGACCGGCTCGGCTCGCGGACGTTCAACTTCGGCGTGGTGCGCGACACCACGTTCACCCCACTGCTGGCCTATCTCGCGGTCGCCAACGTGCTCACCGCTTACGAACGCGCCACCGGGCCCGGCCTCGTTCACCATCCGCGGCACCGCCAGCATCCGCGCCCACGACGCGCTGGAGTTCGAGGACGTCTTCACCGGCGATCAGCCGGTCGGCACGGCGGCGGCCTACATCGCCGGCCCGCTGACGCAGTTGTTCAAGAACACGTCCGAGCCGGTGGACGTGGAGCGGATCGCCCTCACCATCGAGGCCTCCGAGGAGGCGCGGATCGGCGCGCATCGAGCGCGTGTGGCTGGACACCACCCGTCCGCGCGCGGGCACGTCCGCGGTGGTGTCGGTGGCGCTTCGTGGGCCGAAGGGCGAAGAGATTCTGAAGCAGGTGCCGATCACGATTCCGGCGAACCTCACCGGCTCGGTGCAGTTGCTCGTCGCCGACAGCGCTCGCGCCGGCGGCCGACGACCGACGGGAGTCGCGCGGCGCCGAGACGCAGCGGCCCTCGCAGATCATCCGGACCTTCAATCGCGCCCGTCGCAGCAACCGCCTCTACGTCCGGCTCTCCACCAGCGATGCCGGTGCCGTCGTCAGCGGCGAGCCGATGGGCGGACTGCCGCCATCGGTGCTCGGCGTGCTCGAGTCGGATCGCAGCACCGGCAGTGTCTCCACCTTGCGTTCGGCGCTCCGCGGTGAGTGGGAAGTCCCCCTCGACCTGGCCGTCTCTGGCTCGCGGCAGCTGACGCTCTCCCTCAATCAACCCTGATGACACGCACCCTCGTTCGCCGCGGCCTTGCCGCCGGCCTCGCTGTCTCTTTCTGTACGCTCGCGCTGGCCGCCGGCCCCGGCTTCTGGCAGGTGGCGACGCAGGCCGACTTCCTGCGCGGTGACGTCGACCAGCTGTCGATCGACGAGCACGGCCGCCTGACGCTCGGGCCCGAGGTGCGACGGGTGTTCGACGGCGCCGTCTCGGTCGTCTGGACGATGGAGACGCGGCCCGACGGAACGACGTTCCTGGGCACCGGCAACGACGGCAAGGTGTTCAAGGTCGGCGCCGGATGGCAACGGTGCGCTCTTCTACGACAGCCCGGAGCTCGAGGTGCACGCGCTGGCGGCGGCGCCGAACGGCGGGCTCTACGTCGGCACCTCGCCGGACGGGCGCATCTACCGCGTCGACGCCAGCGGCAACGCCACCCCGTTCTTCGACCCCGACGACAAGTACATCTGGTCGCTCGCCACCGACGCCAAGGGGGTGCTGTTCGCCGCGACCGGCGACAAGGGCACCGTCTATCGCATCACCCCCGACGGCAAGGGCGAGGTCTTCTTCCAGACCAAGGCCGTTCATGCGATGACGCTGCGCATGGAGCCGTCCGGCACCATGCTCGTCGGCACCGGCGCGCCGGGCCGCGTGTTCCGCGTGGATACGCGGGCAAGGGCTTCCTCGCGCTCGACACGCCCTACCAGGAAGTCCGCGCCATTCGCCTCGACGCCAAGGGGCTCATCTACGCGGCGGCGTTGAACGGCCAGCCATCCGAGGGCGGCAACGACACCACCGATACGCCGGCCGCCCCCACTCCCCCGCCCGACGCCGAGCGTGTCCACCGAGGTGCTGTCGTTCGCGATCATCGACGTGCCCGTCACGCCGCAGACCAGCGGGGCCAGCACGCCGCGCGAAGCGCGGGCCAACAGCGCCGGCGCCGTGTATCGCATCCAGCCGGATGGTCTGTCGGACGTGCTGTGGGAGTCGAAGGACGATTCGCCGTACGACCTGAGCGCTCGAGTCCGACGGCGCGGTGCTGGTCGCCACCGGCGACAAGGGCAAGGTGTTCCGCCTCGTCGGGTGAACCCGTGCAGCCGGTGCTCGTCTCGCGCGTGCCGGCGCAGCACGCCACCGTCCTGGCGCGCGTCGGCGATCGCACGCTGCTCGCCACCGCCAATCCCGGGCTGCTGGTGTCGCTGTCGAATACCCGCGCCACGCGCGGCACCTACGACTCGGATGTGAAGGACGCGAAGATGGTGGCGTCCTGGGGCGCGGTCTCCTGGCGCGCCACGACGCCGGCGGGCACCAAGGTCGAGGTCTCCACGCGCTCGGGCAACACGCGGACGCCGGACGAGGCGTGGAGCGACTGGTCCGCGCCGTACACCGCAGCCGAGGGCTCGCCGATCACCAGCCCGAAGGCGCGATACCTGCAGTGGCGCGCCGTGCTGACCGGCGGCCCCGCCACGCCGCTCCTCACCTCGGTCTCGGCGGCCTACCTGCAGCGCAACGTCCGGCCGCGCGTGGAGTCGATCACCGTCCATCCGCCGGGCGTCGCGTTCCAGAAGCCGTTCTCGACCGGCGAAGCGGAGATTGCCGGCCTCGACGAAGAGCCGATCGAACGCCGCCTCGCCAACCAGGGGGCTGGCGCCTCGCAGGCCGGCGGCCCCTCTCTCGGCCGCCGCATCTATCAGCGCGGCATGCAGACGATTGCGTGGAAGGCCGAGGACGAGAACCAGGACGACCTGACCTACAGCGTGCTCGTACCGGCGCGAAGGCGAGACCGCGTGGCGTACGCTCAAGACCGGCCTCACCGACACCCTGACGGTGTGGGACACCTCGTCCACGCCGAACGGCACCTACGTGCTGAAGGTGGTCGCGTCCGACGCCGGCTCGAACCCCGTCGAGCTCGCGCTCAGCGGCGAGCTCGAAAGCGCCAGCTTCGACATCGACAACACGCCGCCGACGCGTGACGATCGGCAATGTCGGCCGCGACGGCGCGCGCTTCGTCGTCCCGGTCGAGGTGCGCGATGCCGACTCGGCGCTGAAGAAGGTGGAGTACTCGCTGGATGCGCAGAAGTGGCAGAGCGCGTTCCCGCGCGACGGCATCCTCGACTCGCGTCGCGAGAGATTCGAGATTCGTCTGGATGCGAACACGGCGGGCCGGATGCTGGTCGTGCGGGCGACCGATGCGCCTGAACAACGTCAGCGCCGGTCAGGTTCAGCTGCCGGCGGCGGCCCCGCGCTAGCAGAAGTGCCGGCTAGAGCGACGACATCTCGTCGGTCGCGGGGCGATTGACGGGCAGCGCCGGCACCGGGCTTGCGGCTGGACCGGGCCAGGGTCGAGCGACGACGCCACCGGACGACGCACCAGGACGATGTCGTCAATCGCCGCCCCTTGACGGTGGTGCTGGCCAGCAGCCACACCATGCTGACGGCCACGGGGGCGCCGGTCGCGCCCTTGGCGGGCTCGAATTCAACCTGAGAGGCGGCCTGCAGCATCGCCAGCAGGACGTCCGGCCGCACCTTCACGCCCAGCGCGCGCTCGACGGCGAGCAACTCGAGGTTCTGCACGCGTCCTTCGCGCGTGACGACGGCCGAGAGCGCCAGCACCGCATCGTCCGCGGGCATCGGTGGCAGCGGCAGCAGCGAGTCGGTGTCGGTGCGCGAGCGCGGCGCCAGCATGCGGGTGTCGAGCCGCACCGGGTTCTCGTTGGAGCCCGGGGTTGGCGAGGAACGAGATGAGCCCGGCCAGCGAGTCCGGCCGCTCCTGGTTCGCCGCGTGCAGCACGCCGAGCGACGCCATGACGCAGATGAGCATCGCGGCCGTGGCGCCAATCGCGGCCCACACCAGGTGCATGTCCTGGAACAGGCTCCGCATTTCGGACGTCCACGACAACTGGTCTTCGACGCGCAGCCGCTCAATCACCTCGCGCGGCAGCCGCTCGGCTTCGGGGGCGCCGCGGTCGGGCAGCCGCTGAGCGGCCTCGCGCAAGCCCACCCGCACCTCTTCGAACTCCGAGGCGACCAGCGCGCAGGTGACGCAGTCGTGCAGGTGGCCCTGAATGGCCACGCGCTGCTCGAGCGTGAGCTCGTCGTCGTGGAACTCCTCGAGGCGGTCCTGCACGTCCTCGCAGCGGATGGCGTGCATCATGACCGGGTCTCCCGCAGCTGGACGCCGCAGCGCCTGCCGCGCCCGCGTCAGCCGCGACTTCACCGTGCCGACCGCCACGCCGAGCGAGAAGGCGATCTCCTCGTAGCTCAGGCCGTCGATCTCCCGCAGCACGATCACCGTCCGTTGATCGAACGGCAGATCGTTCAGCGCGGACCACAGGCGCGACGCCAGTTCCTTGCGGGCGAGGGCGCGGTGAGGCGACGTGCCGTCGCCGGGCTGCGAGAGATCGCCGTGCTCGGCGACGTGCTGATCGAGGGACACCTGGTCGGAGCGCCGACGCCGGCGCCAGAACCGCTGACGGTTCCGCGCCTGATTGATGACGATGCGGTAGATCCAGGTCTTGAGGGCGGATTGGCCGCGGAACCCGCCGATGGTGCGGAAGACCCGCAGGAAGACTTCCTGCGACAGGTCGAGCGCCTCGTCGCGGTCGCCCAGCAGGTGCAGGGCGAGCGTGTAGACCATGCGCTCGTGGCCGGCCACCAGCTCCGCGCAGGCCACCTTCTTCTCCGGCGACGCAGCGCTGTATCAGCGCGGCCTCTCCGCCGGCGAGGTCAGACCATCCGAGTGCGCCTGCGTCTTTCACCAGTTCCTCGGTTGCGAATCGTGGACTCATGGCCAGTGTAGCGCAGTTAGAACCCGCGCTCGCGCCAAAAGTTCCCACGGCGCCAGGGTTTGCTACCATCGGCCTCATGCGTCGGACGCTCGTGGGCATTCGCGCTGGTCGCGACGGTGGCGGTGGCGGGCGCGCTGGCCTACGCGTCGTACACCACCGAGCGGGAGTTCGTCCGCCTGGTCGCCGAGGGCGACGAGGCGGCGGCGACCGGCCGCCCGTTCCAGGCGCTCGAGGCCTACAGCGGCGCCCTGGCGCTGGTGCCGGACGCCGTCGTCTCTTACCTGAAGCGTGGACGCGTCTACCAGGAGCAGGGCGAGACTGGAGGCGGCGCTGCGGGATCTGCGACGTGCCGCCGAGCTGGATCCGTCCGCTACTCGCCCGCTCGAATGGCTGGGGGACATCAGCCTCGAACTCGGCCGGCTGGACCGGGCGTCGGAGTATTACCACCGCTACATCGCCGTGGACGAAGGCAACGCGCGGGTGCTCTACAAGCTCGCCGTCTCGCAGTACCGCGGCGGCTTCCCCGCCGAGTCGCAGACCTCGCTCGACTCGGCCCTCCGGCTCGACGGTTCACTGACCGACGCCCGCTTTCTGCTGGGCCTCTGCCAGCGCGATCTGGGTCAACTGCGGGCGGCCCGCCAAACGCTCGAGGGCGTGGTGCAGGAAACGCCGGCCGCGCAGGGGCCTCGCGAGGCGCTGGCCGAGGTGTACGCCTCCCTGGGCGAGCACGTGCGCGCCATCGATCAACTCGAAGCGCTGAGCGCCTTGGACCCGACGCGCCCGGAGCGGCTCGTCGCCGTCGGCCTGGCGCAGGCCAGGAGCGGCCGCGACAACCAGGCCGTTGTCGCCCTGAGCCGCGCGGTGGAGCGCTTTCCCGACGCGCCGCAGACGCACGCCGCGCTGGGGCACGTGTGGCTCAGCATCGCCGAGCGACGCACCGATCGCGTGGCCCTGATGAAGGCGATCGAGGCGCTCAACGAGGCGGCCACCCACTCCACGAGCAGCAGCGCGGCGTTGAGCGATCTGGGGCGGGCGTGGATGCTGGCCGGTGACCTGCCCGCGGCCGAACGCGCCCTGCGCCGCGCGGTCACGCGGCTGCCGGTGTCGCCCGACGCCTTCCTGCGGCTGGCGCTGGTCACCGAGCGGCAGGGGCGAGCGCTCGAGGCGCGCGATGCCCTGCTGCAATACGCCGCTCTCGTCGGCGATCGCGAGCCGCTCGCCACGGTGGCCACGCGGATTGCCGATCTCTCGGTTCGCATCGGCGAACCGCTGCTGGCCGTGCGCTGGTACGAGCGCGCGATCGACGAGGCGGGGCCTTCGCCGACTCTCCTGGCTCGCCTGGCCGATGCCGCGTGGAAGGGCGGCGACGCCGCCCGGGCGCGAACGGCGGTGGCCGATGGACTGCAACTGGCGCCGGAGGACGCCGGACTGCTGGCCCTCAGGCGTCGCGTCGCTTCGGATCCAGTGAACCCCACCGGGCGTCTCCCGGGAACCTGAACACCGCGGTCGTTCTACACCCCAGCCTGGACGCGGACCGATGGCTCGAGCAGCCCCAGACGTGCCATCACCTTGGCCAGCCCTTGCCTCGAGACGCCCAGCTCGCGCGCGGCCAGGGCCTGCCGGCCATGCGCCCGGGCCAGCGCGGCCTTCACATAGCGGGCCTCGAATTCGCGCCGGGCGTCGGCCAGCGACGGCGCGTTCGACAGCGCCGCCGTTCGAGCAATGTGCGCGGGGACCTGCGAGGCGGGAATGCTGCCCCGCGCCGGACTCGTGACCATCACCGAGGCCAGTACGTTCTGCAGTTCGCGCACATTCCCCGGCCAGTCGTAGCGGCCGAGCGCGGCCATCGCGGCCGGCGACAACACGGCGCGGCTGCCCGTCTTCTCGCAGAGGCCGGCCCAGACGTGGCGCACCAGGGCCGGCACGTCCTCGAGGCGCTCGCGCAGCGGAGGGATCGACAGCCGGACGACGTCGAGCCGGTAGCGGAGATCGCGCCGGAACCGCCCGGCCTCGGCTTCGAGCGACAGCGGCCGGTTGGTTGCCGCGACGATGCGGGCATCGATGCGGCGGACGTGAGCCTCGCCGAGACGGCGAACTTCGCTCTCCTGAAGCACACGCAGCAGCTTGGCTTGAATGCGAGCCGACAGCTCGGACACCTCGTCGAGGAACAGCGTGCCGCCATTCGCCTCTTCGAACAGGCCGGAGCGTTCGGCCACGGCGCCCGTGAACGCGCCTTTCGTGTGGCCGAAGAGCTCGGCTTCGGCCAGCTCCTCGGAGAGCGCCGCGCAGTTGAGCGCCGAGAACTGCCGGTCCCGTCGCGGGCTGGCCCGGTGAATGGCGCGGGCGACCAGCTCCTTGCCGCTGCCGCTCTCCCCTTCGACCAGCACCGGGAACGGCGACTGCGCGACCCGCACCAAGCGGGCGCGCAGCGAGCGCATGACGTCGCTGTCGCCGACGAGGTCCGGGATGTCGGGGGATTCGGCCGTGACGCGTCCACGCTCGACGCAGGCCTGCACCGCCGGAGCGATGGCGGCCGCGGCCACGCCCATCAACGCGTCCGCGTCGGCCGGCATGACGGGGGCGGCGCCGGACCACCGCACCCACAGCGCCCCGACGATGGTGCCTGCATAGCGGACAGCCCAGGCGCCATCGCACGTCGAGGTGGATGGGGCTGGCACCGAGGTCACGCCGCTGACCAGCACCTGCCGCGCCGCCCGGAACTCGCCGCTGAGCGTGCCCAGATGCGAGATGACCCGCAGCTGCTCGTGCTCCGCGCACAGGCAGGCGACGGCGCTGGCCGCGAGGCGGTCGCGAAGCAACACGAGCAGGCGGCCGAGCGTGGTGTGTTCGTCCTCGGTGGTCTGGCAGGCGTCGAGCACGCGGAGGAGGTCGTCCACCATGCCGCGGTCGTGGCGAGCGGGCCGCTCCGCCGCTTCGAGCCGCCGCTGCGCTTCCATCACCCGATCCGCTGTCGCCCGGCTGAAGTGGGTGACGCCGTCGGTCAACGGCGCGAGCGCCGCGCGCGCTTCGAGCGTTCGAGCCTGCGCCGTCAACGTACTGGCGAGCGCCGCCCTGGCGGCGGCCTCGACGTCCTGGGTTGGCGCCAGCATGATTGCCCAGCGGGCACAGGCGGCCGTCTCGTCGTCGGCCTGCCCAGCCTGCGCGCGTTGCCAGGCACGAGTGGCGAGGGCCTCGGGGGTTGGGCCGCCCGGACCCCGTGTCGAGGACGCCACGTCTTCGTGGACCGCGCCAGGGAGTCGAATGAGCCGGGTCGGCCGGCCGAGGGCGCTGGTCGCGCCGCGGATGACCACGTGCGGCCGGGCGTCACGTGACGCCAGCCGCAGGAGGGCCAGCGAGGCGGCCGCGGTGAGCTGGCCATCGCAGGTCAGCACCACCAGCGAGCGGTCGGCGAGCCATCGCGGCCACTGCCACTCCGACGACCGCAGCAGCTCGCCCAGCACATCGGCCAGTACCGGCACGAACCCTGCGGCGCGGGCCTCGCGCGCGATGTCGTGGGCCGTGCGCCGCCACTGCGAGGCGTCGCCCGGCCAGAATGTCGACGGCCCGCGGGCACCCATCGCGCGCATCGAGCAACGCCGCGCGGACGGCGTCGATTTCCACGGCGTCGTCCACCGGCGCGTCGCCCCATCGCTCCCACACTTCGACAAACGCGCGCGACGAGCGCGGCCCGGCATCGACCAGGCGCCAGGCGCCGCGCGCGGCGAACAGCCCGACCCGGGTCGGCGTCCCGATCAGACGCATTCGTACGGTCTGTCCCGTGGCGAGGTCGAGCGAGGACGACGTGGAGTGGAGGAATCGGTCCAGGAGCAGCATGCCGTTCCCTGGTGCAAGGCAGACGCCGACATGTGAGCCGTGACGGCTCAGTCACTTACACCGGGTCAGGCCTCCGGGTGTCGCAGAAAGTTCGGATAAGATCCGTTCTCCATGCTTCGTTTTCTGACCGCTGGCGAATCCCACGGCCAAGGCCTCGTCGTGATTCTCGAAGGTCTGCCTTCGGGTCTCGCCATCGACTTCGACGCCATGAACCACGATCTGCGGCAGCGGCAGGCCGGCTACGGGCGCGGTCGGCGAATGGCGATCGAATCCGATCGCGCCGAGGTGCTGTCGGGCGTCCGGCGCGGCCGGACCACCGGCGCACCGGTCGCGCTGCTCATCCGCAACCGCGACTGGACCAACTGGCAGGCAACGATGCACGTGGAGGCCGAGATGCCCGAGGGGGCGCCCGGGGCCAGGCGGGCTCGCGTGGTGCGGCCGCGGCCGGGGCATGCCGATCTGGCCGGCGCCCTGAAGTACGACCACGAGGACATTCGCGACGTGCTCGAGCGCGCCAGCGCGCGCGAGACCGCGGCGCGGGTGGCCGCGGGTGCCATCGCCCGCCAGTTGCTGCGTGCGGTCGGCGTGGAGATCGCGAGCCACGTGGTCAGCATCGCCGGCGCGGGTCTTCCCGCCGGGCACGCCTCGTGCCGTTCGAGAAGGTGCAGGCGATCCCGGCGGAGTCGCAGCTGCGCTGCGTGGATCCCGAGGCCGAGGCCGCGATGATCGCAGGCGATCGACGCCGCGCGCGATGCCGGTGACACGGTGGGCGGCGCCTTCGAGGTCGTGGCCCGCGGCGTGCCGGTCGGTCTTGGCAGTTACGTGCACTGGGACCGCAAGCTCGATGGCCGTCTGGCGCAGGCGATGATGTCGATTCATGCCATCAAGGCGGTCGCGATCGGCGACGGCGTGGAAGGCGCGCGGCGACCGGGCTCGCAGGTCCACGACGAGATCGTGATGGCGGCGTCGGCCGACGGCGGACGCCACATCGCTCGTCCCACCAACCGCGCCGGCGGGCTCGAGGGCGGCGTGACCAACGGCGAGGATCTGCGCGTGACCGGGCTACATGAAGCCGATCTCGACGCTGATGAAGCCGCTCCGTTCCGTCGATCTGACGAGCCTCGAGGAAGCGCCGGCGGCCATCGAGCGCAGCGACGTCTGTGCCGTGCCGGCGGCGGCGGTGGTCGGCGAAGCCATGGTCGCGCTCGTGCTCGCGGAGGCGCTCACCGAACGCTTCGGCGGCGATTCGCTCCGTCAGCTCACGTCACAGGTGACGGCAGCCGCCGCACACATTGGAGGACGCGTTCGTCGGCCCGCGGCCGGCGTCGGCCAGTCGCCCGCATGATTCGACCGATTCTCCGTCTCGGCGACCCGTTGCTGCAGGCGCCGGCCGCAGCCGGTCGCCGCTGTCACCCCGGAGATCGAGCGACTGATCGACGACATGGTCGAGACCATGTACGCCGTGCCCGGCATCGGCCTGGCGGCGCCCGCAGGTTGGCGTGTCGCTGCGCATCTTCGTGATCGATCTGTCCGTCGGCCGGGATCGCAACGGGCTGATCGTCATGGTCAACCCCGAGTGGCAGGAGCGCGAGGGGATGCAACTCGAGGAAGAAGGCTGCCTGAGCCTTCCTGGATTCACCGCGACGGTGCCCCGCCCCGCGCGCGCCGTCGTCCGTGGTCTGGATCGCCAGGGCGAGGTGCACACGGTCGAGGGCACCGGACTCCTGGCCCGCGCGCTGCAGCACGAGATGGATCACCTCGACGGCCGCCTGTTCGTGGATCGCCTCCGCGGCATCAAGCGGGACCTGATCGTCCGCAAGATCAAGAAACTGGCGCGCGCTGGTCAAGTGGTAAGCAAGGATCACGTGCGGATCGCATTCTTCGGCACCCCAGAGTTCGCGGTCCCCACGCTCGAGGCTCTCCTGCGCTCCACGCACGAGGTGGTGCTGGTCGTGACGCAGCCCGACCGTCCACGCGGACGTGGCCAGCGGGTGTCCGCCGGACCGGTCAAGCAACTGGCCGACGCGCAGGGGGATTCCCGTGCGACAGCCCGACAAGCTGACGCGCGATCCGTGGGAGGCCGAGTTCGCACCCTTCGGCATCGATCTCGGGGTCGTCGCCGCCTACGGCAAGATCCTGCCGGACTGGCTCCTCGCCCTGCCGCGCCTGGGCCTCATCAACGTGCATGCATCACTGCTGCCACGGTATCGAGGCGCCTCGCCCATTCATCGCGCCGTGATGAACGGCGATACCGAAGCCGGTGTGACGATCATGCGGGTGGTGAAGGCGCTCGACGCGGGCGCGATGCTGGCCACCGGAACGGTTCCGATCGGCCTCGACGACCGGACCGACACGGTGGAGCGGGAACTGGCTGGCATCGGCGGCGCGCTGCTCGTGGAGACCGTTGATCGCATGGCGGCCGGCCCGGTCGACGAGGTCCCGCAACGCGATGCGGATGCGACCTACGCACCGCGCCTGCGGAAGGAAGAAGGACTGGTGGACTGGTCGCGGCCGGCGCGCGCGATCCACAACCAGATCCGCGGCCTCCATCCCTGGCCGCACGCCTTCACGTTCGGTCCGGGCGGGCGCCTGATCCTGCACCGGTCGGCCGTCGCGCCCGGCGCGGCTGCCACCGTCGCTCCCGGCACCGTGGTCCCGGCGACTCAGCCCGGAGGCGTGAGTGTCGCCACCGGTGACGGTGTGCTCGATCTCCTCGAACTGCAGGCCGAAGGCGGCAAGGTGCTCCCCGCCCGCGCGTTTCTCGCCGGCCATCCGCTGACGCCTGGCGATCGTCTGGGGGCGGCATGATCGCCCCCGCGCGGCGCGCGGCCTACGACGCGCTGCTGGCCCATGCCGTGAATGGCACGGACCTGGCGGCCGCGGTGAGTGCGGTTCGCCGCGGGCTCACCGAACCGCGCGACCAGACGCTGCTCACCGAACTGGTCAGCGGCACGGTTCGCATGCGCAAGGCGCATCGATCATCAATTGGCCTTGCGGTGCACGCGGCCGCTCGACGCCCTGGATGCCGCGGTGCTCACCTCGTTGCGGCTCGGGGCCTTTCAGTTGATGTATCTGGACCGCGTGCCGGCCTCAGCCGCGGTGAACGATGCGGTGGCACTGACGCGACGCGGCGGCAAGACGAGTGCGGGCGGCATGGTGAACGCGGTGCTTCGGGCGCTGTCGCGCGATCGCGAGCGGCTGGTTTGGCCGGACGCGCCCGAACCGGTGGCGCTCGCCGTTCGCTATTCCCATCCCGAGTGGCTGGTCAAGCGCTGGCTGGCGCGCTACGGGAGCGAGCGAACCCATCGGTGGCTGGCCTTCAACAACGAGGCGCCCCACCTGTGCCTGGCCACGAACCGGCTCTACGGGACACGTGAAGAACTCGCGCTGCGATTGCTCGCCGAAGGGGTTACGACAGAGCCGACCCGGCGCGCGCAGCACGGACTGCTGGTCACTGGCGGCCCGGCGCTTGGCACCGAGGCGTTTCGCGACGGCCGGTTCGTGGTGCAGGACGAAGCGTCGCAGCTCATCACCGAACTGGGTTCGATCGCGCCTGGGCAGCGGGTCCTGGACCTGTGCGCCGCGCCAGGCGGCAAGACCGTGGCGCTGGCAACCCGGTGCGCGCCTCGAGGCCAGGTCGTGGCGTGCGACGTGCGGCCGCGCCGTGTGCGCCTGCTGCGTGCCACGCTCCAGCGGACGGGCCGTGCCGACGTGCCGGTGGTGCAGGTGGCCGCGGCAGGCGATCTGCCCTTCTCCGCCGGGGCCTTCGACGCCGTGCTGGTGGACGCCCCGTGCTCTGGACTTGGCACCCTCCGGCGCGATCCCGACATCCGCTGGGGCCGCCGGCCCGAGGATTTGCCGCGGCTCGCGGCCGCGCAGTTGGCGCTGGTGCATCGCGCGGCGGTCCTGGTCAAGCCGGGCGGCGAGCTGATCTATTCAACCTGCTCGAGCGAACCTGACGAGAACGAGGCCGTCGTCACCGCCTTCCTCGCGGAAGCCCCAGAATTTCGCCTGGTGTACGAACATCGGACCTTGCCGCCCGACGATGGGCTGGAAGCGTTCTACGGAGCGCGTGATCGCCCGCAACCTGTAGTAGCATAGGGTGTTATCCGATGGCCATCAAGGCAAGAGTGTGGACCGCAGGCAAGCTCCTGCTGCTCGTTGGCGCGCTTGCGGCCACCTTCGTCGTGTTTGCCGTCATGGCAGCCCGGGTGGCGGTCCGCGCCCGTGACGTGTCGGTGCCCGACCTGGTTGGACGGTCGATCAACGACGCCACTTCTGTCACCTCCGGACTGGAACTCCAGCTGACCGTGGACGACACACGGCGCCCGGATGCCCAGATGCCCGCCGGTCACGTGCATTGGTCAGGAACCGCCCGCCGGTTCATCCTCACGCCGTCAACGCAGCGTGCGCGTGTGGCTCAGCAGCGGCCCCCGCATCGCGCGGGCGCCGGCCCTGGTCGGCGAGTCGCAGCGGGCGGCGGAGATTCGAATCGTCCAGGACGGCTTGCAGGCCGGCCCGGTCGCGGAGATCCGGTCGGCGCTCTACCCGCCCGACGTGGTCGTCGCACAGGATCCGTCCGGGGGCGTGCAGACCACCACGGTGCGCCTGCTGGTGAACCGTGGCGAGGACCGCACCTCGTACGTCATGCCCGACCTGATCGGCGTGGAGGGCGCGCGCGCGGCGGACATCCTGCGCGGACACGGATTCCGGGTGTCGACCACGGCGCAGAGCGTCGCCAGCGGCTTGCCGCCGGGGCTGGTCACCCGGCAGTCGCCCGCTGGCGGCTACCAGGTTCATCCCGGCGACGCGATCACCATCGAGGTCAGTCGATGAGCGTGCGCCTCGCTCCTTCGATTCTGTCCGCCGACTTCGCGAATCTCGCGCGCGACATCGCCGCCGTCGAGGCGGGAGGCGCGGACCTGATTCATGTGGACGTGATGGACGGGCACTTCGTCCCGAACATCACCATCGGGCCCCCGGTGGTTCGCGCGATCAAGCGCGTGGCTCAGCGCCCGCTCGATGTGCATCTGATGATCAGCGACCCCGACCGCTACATCGAGGCCTTCGCACAGGCGGGCGCCTCGATGATGTCGGTGCACGTGGAGGTGTTGCCGCACCTGCACCGCACCATCGCCGCCATCAAGGCGCTTGGCGTGCAGGCGGGCGTGGTGCTGAACCCGTCGACGCCGATCGGCGCCATCGACGAGGTCGCGCGCGACGTGGACTTCGTGCTGTTGATGTCGGTCAACCCCGGCTTTGGCGGTCAGCGCTTCATTCCCGCGTCGCTGGACAAGATTCGCCGCATGCGCGCGCTGCTCGATCGCGCTGGCAGTCACGCGCCGATCGAAGTGGACGGCGGCGTGGATCTCGACACCATCAAGGACGTGGTGGCCGCCGGCGCCAGATTCTCGTGGCTGGCAACGCGGTCTTCGGCACCGGCGACCCCGCCGCCAACCTGGCCGCGCTGCGACGGGCGGCGGCTCAGTGAGATCCAGCCCTGCTCCCGCATCCAGCCGGCGCGCCGCGCCGGTGGTCCGCGTGCGCTACGCCGAGACGGATCGGATGGGAGTGGTCTACTACGCGAATTACCTGGTCTGGTTCGAGGTCGGCCGCACCGAGTGGCTGCGGGAGACCGGCTGGAGCTATCGTTCGATGGAAGCCGAAGGGCTGAGCCTGCCGGTGATCGAGGCGCACTGCGTGTACAAGCTGAGCGCCGCGTACGACGATGAACTGGAGATCCGGACGACAGGGCGGCGCGTGTCTGGCGTGCGCCTGGCATTCGACTACGAAATCGTGCGGCGAGCGGATGCCGCGGTGGTGGCGACGGGGCACACGGTGCACGCCACGCTCGACCGGTCGGGTCGGCCGGTGCGGCTGCCCGCTCGCGTGAAGGAGTTGCTGGCGTGAAGGCTTTGGTGACTGGCGGAGCGGGCTTCATCGGCTCGCACTTGAGCGAGCGGCTGCTCGATCACGGCGCCGAGGTGATTGCCCTCGACTGCTTCACCGACTACTACCCTCGCCCGCTGAAGGAAGCCAACGTCGCCGCGCTTCGCGGGCGGCCGGGCTATCAGCTGGTGGAGAGCACGATTGCCGACGCCGACCTGCCGGCCCTGCTCGACGGCGTGACCCACGTGTTCCACCTGGCCGCGCAGGCCGGTGTGCGCAAGAGCTGGGGCCGCGAGTTCCAGATCTACACCACGCTCAATGTCGATGCGACGCAGATCCTGCTGGAGGCCTGTGTCGGCCTGCCGATCGAGCGCGTGGTCTACGCCTCGAGCTCGTCGGTGTACGGCGACGAAGTGACGCTGCCGATGCAGGAAGAGGTGCCGCTGCACCCGGTCTCGCCCTACGGCGTGACCAAGCTGGCGGCCGAACAGCTCTGCCACCTGTATTTCGTGAATCACAAAGTGCCCACCGTTGCACTGCGCTACTTCACGGTCTACGGCCCCCGGCAGCGCCCCGACATGGGCTTCAACCGCTTTTTCACGGCGATTCTCGACGATCGGCCGCTCACCCAGTACGGCGACGGCCTGCAGACGCGGGATTTCACGTACGTGGCCGACGCCGCGTGGGCGACGCACACCGCCGCCGTCCGCGGCGTCCCCGGCCGCGTCTACAATATCGGGGGTGGGTCGCGGGTGTCGCTGAGGGAGGTCTTCGACCTCTTCGGCAGGATCACCGGCCGCGCGTTGCGGATCGAGCAGCAGCCCTCGCAGAAGGGCGACATGCGCGACACCTACGCGGATACGACGCTGGCACGGACCGACCTCGGGTTCCAGCCCTCTGTCAATCTCGAGGAAGGCCTGCGGGCCATGTACCGGTGGATGGAAGCGACCAGAGCATGAGGGATCGATGGACGGGACTGATTCTCACCGTGCTGCTCGTGAGCGCGGCGGGTTGCGCCAGCGGTCAGGTGGCCAACGTGCCGCCCGGGACAGCCGAGGCCGACAAGTTCCTGTACGAGCGGGGCCAGGCGGCGGTGGGCGACGAGAAGTGGGCCGACGCGCGGGAGTACTTCCGCAACATCGTCGACAACTATCCGCAGAGCCCGTTCCGGCCCGACGCCAAGCTGGCGCTCGGCGACACCTATCTGTCCCAGAAGGGCACCGAGAACTACCTGCTGGCGGCCAACGAGTTCCGCGAGTTCCAGACGTTCTATCCGACGCACCCGCGCGCCGATTACGCGCAGCTCCAGCTGGCGCGGTCGTACGCCGGCCAGATGCTGGCGCCGGAGCGCGACCAGTCGGCGACCCGCGACACGGTGAAGGAAGTGGACATCTTCATCCAGCGCTATCCGAACAGCGCGCTGATGCCGCAGGCGCGCGAGCTCGAGCGTGATGCCAAGGATCGCCTCAGCCAGGCGGCGTATCGCGTCGGGTTCTTCTACTTCCGCTCGAAGCTGGTACCCCGGCGCCATCGATCGCTTCCGTGAGATTCTCGCCAACGACCCGGAGTTCACCCGCCGGGACGCGGTCTACTACCATCTGGGTGAATCGCTGTACCGTACGGAAAAGCAGGCAGAAGCGCTCCCCTACTACGAACGGCTCCTCCGCGAGTTCGAACAGAGCGAATTCCTCCTCGAGGCGCAGAAGCGCGTCGCGGAGCTCAAGGGCGGGACCCCCGCCGGAAAGTAGGTCGTCATGCGTCAGGTGCTCGTCGTCGCGGTCCTCGGGATGGCGTTTCCCTCTCTCGCCGCGGCTCAGGCCGTCGGGCCGCGCACCCTGCTGCCGATGCACGTCGCGTGCGCGGACATTCCCGTCACGACACCGCCCACGGCCGGCAAGTTCACGGTCGCCGGGTCGGCAGCGCGTGGATGGCCGCCAGATGATGGCCACTGGCGAGACGGTGGTGATCGAGGCCGGCACCGCCCAGGGCGTGGCGGTCGGCCAGCAGTTCGCGGCTCGCCGGCTCGACGGCGGTCCCCGCGCGTTCGGCCGTGGTGTCGACGGTTACGCCGGCATCCGCACGGCGGCGCTGCTCACGGTCACGTCGGTGGACGACCGCTTCGCGCTGGCGCGGATCGAGCGCGCCTGCGACGGCGTGATGGTCGGCGACTACCTCGAGCCGATCGACCATGCCGACGATCCAGGCGGCGTCCGCCGCTGGCGCGCCCAACTTCGCGGACCGCGCGAGCGTGCTGTTCGGGACCGACCTCCGCCAGGTCTTCGGCGATGGCGACGTGCTGACGATCAACCGCGGCTCGGCGCAGGGCGTGACGCGCGGCACCCGCTTCGCGCTCTACCGCGATGGCCACGAACGGCCTCCCGCTCGAGCGAGCTGGGCGAAGCCGTCGTGATCGATGTCACTGAAGGCACGTCGCGCGCGGTGCTCGTTCGGGTGCGCGACTTCGTGTCGTCCGGCGATGTCGCCGTGATGCGCGGTCCCGGCGCAGCCCTAGCTACATCACCTTGCGGTCGTCATGCGCGGCGTACTCGTTACGCCGCGCCCTCCGCGCTTCGTTGATGTCGGTGACCTTCGGCGAGCGCGACGAACGCGTGGTGGAAGCGGCGGTAGTAGTCGATGGCCGAGAACAGCGCCGTCCCCATCACCACCCACAGCGCCGCCTGCCCCAGCCAGCAGCAGCAGCGGCATGCGCTCCCAGCCGAGAATCAGCAGCAGAATCGCCACCACCTGCGACACCATCTTCAGCTTGCCCAGATTCGAGGCCGGCATCGCCAGCCCGCGGGCGTAGGCGATGCTGCGGAGCCCGGTGACGGCGAACTCGCGGCCGATGATGACGGTGACCATCCACGCCGGTGCCAGGCCGAGCTGCACGATCGAGATGAGCGTGGCCGAGATGAGGAGCTTGTCGGCGAGGGGGTCGAGGATCTGACCCATCCAGGTGATCTGCCCGCGGCGGCGGGCCAGGTAGCCGTCCAGCCAGTCGGTGAGGGAGGCGAGGGCGAAGATCGCCGCCGCGACAACCTCGACCGGCAGGCCCAGCGACGAGCCGTCCCTCGAACTTCGTCAGCATGACCGACACGAGGAGCGGCACGAGGAAGATGCGCGCGACAGTCAGACTGTTCGGCAGGTTCATCGTGGCCGCCGCCATTCTATCGTTGCCTCGTGTAAGATGGAAGTTTGTCATGAAGGCCATTCTTCTCGCCGGGGGCAAGGGCACACGGCTCCGCCCACTCACCCTCCACACGCCCAAGCCCGTCGTCCCGATCTTCGACCGGGCGTTCCTCCACTACCAGATCGACCTGCTGAAGCAGGTGCCCGAGATCGACGAGGTGATTCTCAGCCTCAACTATCAGCCGCGCCGCATCGAAGAGGTGTTCGGCGACGGCGAAGGCACCGGCGTGCAAGCTGCGCTACGTGGTCGAACCGGCCCCGCTCGGCACCGGCGGCGCCATCCGCTACGCCGCCCAGGGCATCACCGACACCATCGTCGTGTTCAACGGCGACGTGATGACCTCGGTGGACGTCAATGCCGTGGTCGAGCGGCACCGCTCGGCGAAGGCGAGGGCCACCATCGTGCTGACGCCCGGTGGACGAATCCCACGGCCTACGGCCTGGTCGAGACCGACGCCGACGGGCGCGTCACGCGCTTCATCGAGAAGCCCAAGGCCGACGAGATCACCTGCGACACGATCAACGCCGGCATCTACGTGCTCGAGCCGGAGACCTTCGATCGCATCCCCAAGGACGTGGCCTACTCGATCGAGCGCGGCTACTTCCCGTCGCTCACCGAGCGCGGCGAGACGTTCGTCGCCTATGTCGATCGCGGCTACTGGATCGACATCGGCACGCCGGAGAAGTACGTCGCAGGTGCACCGCGACATGTTCGATGGCCGCTTCGACGCGGGCATCTACCGCGGCGTCGATCGCCAGACGCCACTGGTCTCGCCCGAGGCGCGCGTCGATGACGGCGCCACGCTGGTGGCGCCCTGCTTCGTCGATGCCGGCGCGCACATCAAGCCGGGCGCCGTGGTCGGGCCCTACGCCGTGGTCGGGCGCGGGGTCGTGGTGGACGAGGGCGCGCAACTGCGCAACGCCATCCTCTGGCCCAACACCCGGATCGGCCAGAACGCCGTGCTCGACGGCCCGATCATCGGCCGCAACTGCCACATCGGCCGCAACGTGTCGATCAAGTGCAGCGCCGTGCTCGGCGACAAGACCACCCTCACCGACTACACCCACGCATAGAACCGTATGGCGATCGTCAATCCGGCTGTGTTCAAGGCGTACGACGTCCGCGGCATCTACCCGACGGAAGTCACCGCCGATCTGTTCCATCAGCTCGGGCCGGGCGTTCGTCGCCTACCTCGGCCCTGGCCGCTACGCCGTCTCGCGCGACATGCGGACTCTCGTCGCCGGAGCTCGCCGAGGCGTTCATCGCCGGCGCGCGCCTGCAGGGCGGCCACATCGTCGACTACGGGCTGATGGGCACCGACCTGATGTACTACGCCGTCGCCGCCGACGGCCTCGACGGCGGCGCGCAGATCACCGCGTCGCACAACCCGGGCGAGTACAACGGCTGCAAGATGGTGCCGCGAGGAGGCCTTCCCCCTGAGCGGCGAAGCCGGCATCAAGGAGATGAAGGAGATGATCCTGGCGGGCGCCATCCCGGCGCCGGCCGCCGACGCCCGGCACGATCGAGCAGCGGAACGTGATGGACCGCTACACCGAGCACGTCATGGGATTCATCGACGCCTCGGTGATCAAGCCGTTCAACGTGGTGCTCGACGCCGGCAGCGGCATCGCCGGCCTGGTCGCGCCGATGCTGTTCGATCGCCTGCCCTGCAGGACCACGCGGCTGTGCTTCGAGGTGGACGGCACGTTCCCGAACCACGAGGCCAATCCGCTCATCGAGGAGAACCGGCTCGACATCACCGCCAAGGTGATCGAGGAGTCCGCCGACGCCGGCATCGCCTGGGACGGCGATGCCGACCGCTGCTTCTTCCTCGACGGCACCGGCGAGTTCATCGCCGGCGACTTCATCACCGCGCTGCTCGCCGAGTCGTTCCTGATGAAGCACCCCGGCTCGACCATCATCTACGACGTCCGCGCCAGCTACGCGGTCAAGGATATCGTCGCGCAGTACGGCGGCAAGGCGCTGATGAACCGGGTCGGCCACGCCTTCATCAAGCGCCGGATGCGCGAGGAAGACGCCATCTTCGGCGGCGAGGTCACGGGGCACTACTACTTCCGCGACAACTTCTACGCCGACAACGGCTTCATCCCGGCCCTGCTGATCCTCGAGCTGATGTCGAAGAAGGGCCTGTCGCTGCGCGACCTGCTGAAGCCGCTCCGCGAGCGCTACTTCATCTCCGGCGAGATCAACACCAAGGTGCCGAGCATGGACGTGGTGCCGAAGAAGATCGCAGGCACTGGCCAAGGCCTACAGCCACGGTCACGTCTACGAGCTCGACGGCATCTCGGTGGAGTTCGACGACTGGCACTTCAACGTGCGTGCCTCGAACACCGAGCCCCTGCTCCGCCTGAACCTCGAAGGCACGACGCCGGAGCTGATGGAGAAGCGCCGCGACGAGGTGCTGGCCATCATCCGCGGCTGAGTTCGCTGGCGCGATCGCGACACGCCCGAGGTCCGGGCGTGTCAGCGTCAGGGGCTTGCCGCTCTCGTCCCTACTCGCCGCCGGGAGTCACGCGGCGGGGCCTCGCCGAGGGCAGCGCCACCGCGACGAGCTCCGCGGGCACCGTCGCGCTGGCGATGGCCATCACCACGACCTGGTGCCCCTCGTGCATGAAGGTCATCGGCGCAGTGTTGGTCGGCGCCGGGATCTCGATCTTCCCGACCTCCTGCCCGGTCTGCTTGTCCACCGCCCGGAAGTAGCGATCGGCCCCGCGGCCCTCTCCGTACATCAACAGCGACTTCGTCACCAGCAGGTTGGCGTGCGCGTTCTGCCCCGTGTTGCCGATGTTCACTCCCTTGAGCGCCGGATGCGTGCGAATCCATTCCGGCGTCTCGCCGTTCGGGATCGTCCACCTCTTGTCGCCGGTGTTGAGGTCGTAGGCCACGATGCGGCCGTACGGGGGCTTCACGAGCGGCAGCGGCCGGTTGTCGGGGCCGCCGGACGGCCCCCGCGCACTGACCGAGGTGGACACGTAGAGCGACGTGATCTTGCCATCCGGGCTCCCCCACCCTGGCCACGGCTTGCCATTCGGGTACTTCTCCTGCGCCGGCACCAGCGCGATCACCTCGTAGCTGTGCTGCGAGGCCACGTAGAACCAGCCGGTCTCGGGGTCCACGGCCGCGCCCCCCGGAATGTTGGCGCCGCCGTTGGAACTGGGCACCATCCACGATCCTTCAGTGCCATCGGCGTTCTTCTCGAGCGACGGCGGCGTGAAAATGGGGCCCATGCGGAAGCGCTTCGCGATCTTCAGTGCCTCTGCCCTGAGCGCGGGTGTGAAATCAATCAGGTCGTCTTCGCTCATGCCCTGCTGCTCGAAGGGCTCCGGCCGCGTCACGAACGGCTGGGTGGGCCACAGCTTCTCGCGCGGCACGTCGGATGCGGGCACGGGCCGCTCCTCGATTGGCCACACCGGCTGCCCGGTTTCGCGGTTGAGGACGTACACCCAGCCCTGTTTGGTCGCCTGCGCGACCACGGGCACGCGCTGTCCCTTGACCGTGACGTCCATCAGGTGTGGCGCGTCAGGGATGTCCATGTTCCACACGTCGTGGTGCACGAACTGGTAGTACCAGCGCAGCTTGCCGGTCTGCACGTCCAGCGCGAGGAGGCTGGTGCCGTAGACGTTCTTTCCAGGCCGGCTGCCGCCGTAGTAATCGTTCGTCGGGGTGTCGGTGGGCACGTAGACCAGGCCCAGCTTGGAGTCCGCGCTGAGTGGCGCCCACGGCGAGACGTTGCCCGTGTACTCCCAGGAGTTCTCCTCCCACGTGTCGTTGTTCGGCTCGCCCTTGCGCGGCACCGGGTTGAAGCGCCACAGCATCCGGCCGGTTTTTGCGTCGTAGCCGCGAATGATCCCCGGGATGTTCTCGCGGTTCTCCGGATAGTAGCCGCGATCGTGGGAGTTGCCCACCACCACCACCCCGTTGACGACCAGCGGCGCCGAGGAGCTCGTGATGTCGCCCCAATCGGCGACGCCGTGATCCGGGTCCACCGAGTAGGGCCCCAGCCCCAGCGCGAGATCGACGACGCCGTTGTTGCCGAAGAACGGCAGCGGCTGTCCGGTGTCGGCATCGAGCGCCCAGAGATAGAAGCCCGGCGTCATCAGGTAGATGACGGGACGACCGTCAACCCGGGCGAACGATACGCCCTTGCCGTAGTTCTGCCGCGTCGACCGGGCCCAACGTGGGTTGTCCTTCTCGCGGAAGATCCAGAGCGTCTCGCCGGTCAGCGGGTCGAGACAGGCGACTGTGCGCCGGGTGCCAGCCACGGTGTACAGCTTCCCGTTCACGTAGATCGGAGTAGCCCGATAGATGAAGTCCGGTGATGGCCCGAAGTTGGCCGCGCTCCAGCGCCACAGCACCTCGGCCTTGCCAAAGTTGCCAGCGTTGATCTGGTCGAGTCCCGCGTAACGGCTGCTCCGCTCGTCTCCGCCCCACGACGGCCACTCGTAGGTCTGCGCGCTGTTGGCCCTCGGATCCGACGCTTGCGGCTGCGCCGCCGGGAAGGCCGACATCCAGGGCGTGGCGACGACCACGGCCGCCGCCAGGATCGGAAGGACGATGGCGGGGCACCAGCGAACGCGAGCTTCGAGCATGGATGATTCTCCTGTTCGGCATTGGCCGAGCCGCCATCATAACGTCAGCGATTGCCGACGGTCCGTCGGTGGCCGGTGGTCGTCGTCGAAGATCCGCCAGGTCGAAAGCGCCTGGTGCGACTTTCTGCCGCACCCTCGACCCCTGCGGCTGGCGTGATTTGTGCTTTGGTGACCGCATCATGGCCATCATCCGGTTCATCCTTCCTTTCACTTGCGCCCTCGTGCTCCCCCTCGCGGCCGCAGCCCAGACGACGGCGACCACGGCCCCAGTTGACACCTGCTGCGCCGCCAAGCACCAGATGCCCGCCACCGCGGCGACCGCCCCGGTCGATCACTCTGCGCACCAGGCCACGGAGACCCCCACGCCTGCGTTGCCCGGCATGTCGGCCGAGAAGGTTGCCGCCGGTTGCTGCGGCGGCGAGAAGGCTGCCGACAAGCCGATGGCGAAGATGGACTGCTGCGCGGGCATGGGAACGAAGGTCGGCACGGACGCCAAACCCTGTGAGCACGGCGCGGCCAAGGCCGCTGGCAAGGCTGCCGGCACCCCGGACGACATGGCCAGCGGCGCTTGCTGCGCCGCAAAGCCCAAGCCCTGAGTGCCATCGCCCGAATCTGCCAGCCCGGCGCCGAGTCCTGAGCCTCGGCCCGGGCATCCTCGCCCGCCTTCTGCTAAGATCAGACGTCACCACCGGGCGGGAGTAACTCAGTGGTAGAGTCACAGCTTCCCAAGCTGTTGGTCGCGGGTTCGATCCCCGTCTCCCGCTCCACATCGTCCTCGCGCTCCCCGACAACACTCTCGCCAGCTCCACAATCTCGAATATGATCGCCCCAGTTTTTCGGAGGGTGCACGCGTGAATCGTCGAACCTTGCTTCGCAATGGAAGTCTGGCTGCGCTCGGTCTCGCCGCGAGTGCGTGCGCGCCGAAGTCGGCTGCCGTCGTCACGCGGGCGGCGAGGCGCCCGCCGGTGGTGCTTGCCGCGGGTGAAGATTTCGTGGGACCGCGTGATCCGCACGACCATCGGCCTGCGCCCGCATCGCCCCGGCGGCTTCGTGCTGAAGGCCGACAAGCTCGACGCGAAGACCCTGATTCACAACTACGGGCACGGCGGCGCGGGCATGTCGCTGTCGTGGGGCACGGCCAGCATGGCGGCCGACCTGGCGGTGCCAGCACCAGGACCGCAAGCGCCGCCGTGATCGGCGGCGGCGTCGTCGGCATGACCACCGCGCGCGAGCTGCAGCGCCGCGGCTTCGACGTCACCATCTACGCGGCGACCCTGCCGCCGGACGTCACCTCGAACTGGTCGCTGGCCGGATTCACGCCGACCTCGGGCCTGTCCACCGCCGCCGCCCGCACGCCCGAGTGGACGGCCCAGTTCACGCAGGCCGTGGACATCGCCTACCGCCGGCTGCAGTTGCTGATTGGCCCGCGCTACGGCATCAGCTGGATCACCAACTACTCGCCCACCGATGACGAGCGGATGATCACCGGCAGCAATTCCCTGCTGCCGGAGCACATCCAGGGCGCGAAGCTGCTGCTGGGGCCGGGCGAGCATCCCTTCCCGACCGAAGTACGCCATCGAGCGGCCCGAGATGCGGATCGAGCCCTCGATCTACCTCGAGGCGCTGCTCGCCGACTTCCGGATCTTCGGCGGCACCATCATCGTGCGGAAGTTCGAGAACGTCGCGCCAGATCGCGGCGCTTTCCGAGGGCCTGATCGTCAACTGCACCGGCCTCGGCGCCAAGGCGCTGTTCGGCGATCCCGACCTGATTCCCCTCAAGGGACAGCTCACCGTGCTGGTGCCGCAGCCCGAGATTCAGTACTCGACCAGCGGCGGCTCGACGGTCCGCTCGTCGGAGCCCGGGCTCGGCATCCACATGATGCCGCGGTCGGATGGCATCATCCTGGGCGGCACCTCGGAGCGCGACATCTGGACGTTCGACGTCAACGAGCCGGAGCGGAAGCGGATTGTCGAGGGACACATCGAGCTGTTCAACTCGATGAAGGCGCCGGCCTAGCCGCCGGCGTGGCGCGCCCCGTGCGTCACTGCAGCGAGAAGCCCACCGCCAGATGGAACAGGGTCGTCCGCGGCGCAGCGAGCGAGGTGGCCGTGGCCTCGCGGCTCGACAGCCGGTGCCAGCGTGCCTCGAACCCCACGCCCGAGGTGCTCGGTGATGAACCACCGGGCGCCGCCGCCGATGTTGATCGCCCCCACCCAGCCGGACTCGGCCATCACCGCCGGGGTGACGCCGAGGGCCTGGACTTCGCTCGTGACCTTCGCCGCCGCCGTAACCGGCGCTCAGATAGCTCCAGCCCAGGCGGTGGCCGAAGTTGAACGACAACTGGGGCGCCAGCGTGGTCGCGCGGGTCTCGACGTCCGGCGTGTCCACCGTCACCGCCGTGGCCGTGCCGCGCGCCATCGAGAACGACGCGCCGGCGCCAAGGGTCGCCGGACCCCACTTGGCGAAATAGAAGTGTGCGCCGCCTTCGAGGCCGAAGCCTCGCGACGGCACGTCGGTTCCAGCCGGCAGCACTGGCGTCCAGCCTTCCGTGGTCGGCAGGCCGGACATCAGCCCGCGGACGTCCACCACGAACGGCCCGACCGGCTCGGAGGTCTGCGCCGACGCCGAACGGCACGCACACCAGGAGCAACAGCAGCGAGAGGCCAGGCGCGGCGCATCAGTAGCCGCTCGCCTTCGTCGTCGGAGCGGTCTCGCCGCGCGATTCCTTGACGATCCGCACGCCGGCGCTGGCGCCGATGCGGGTGGCGCCGGCCGCGACCATGGCCTTGACCTGCTGCAGGTCGCGCACGCCGCCCGAGGCCTTGACGCCCATCTCGCTGCCGACCACGCGGCGCATCAGGGCGACGTCGGCAGGCCGTGGCGCCCGCCGGGCCCGAAGCCGGTGGAGGTCTTCACGAAGTCCGCGCCCGCCGCCTTTGCCAGCGTGCAGGCCGTCACCTTCTCTTCGTCGGTCAGCAGCGCCGTCTCGAGAATCACCTTGCTCACCACGCCGCGCTCCATGCAGGCGCCGACCACGGCACGGATGTCGTCGGTGACCAGCCGCACATCGCCGGACTTCAGCGCGCCGACGTTCAGCACCATGTCGATCTCGGTGGCGCCGTCGAACATCGCCCGCCGGGCTTCGTACTGCTTCACGTCCGGGGTGGTCGCGCCGAGCGGGAAGCCGACCACCGAGCAGACCCCCACGCCGCGTGCCCCGGAGCCGTGCCGCCGCGCGGGCCACCCAGGTCGGGTTGACGCAGACGGTGGCGAACTTCCACTCCGCCGCTTCCCGGCACAGCGTGTCGATGTCGTCGGCCGTGGCGTCGGGCTTCAGCAGGGTGTGATCGATCGCCGAGGCGACGGCGTTCTCGCCGCCATCGCGCGCGTGCAGGCCCAGCCGGGTCGCGCCCGCATCCAGCACGCCGCGCACGCGGTCGGGACAGCACTCGAAGGTGAAGCCATGGCACTGGCACCGCGACGGCGCCACCGCGCCGGCCGCCACCAGCTCCTCGAGAATCAGTTCAATCACCCGTCGGTAGTCGGTCACCGTGTGGTCCCCGCCGCGGCGCTCACTGCGTGCGCTCCAGTTGATGAATCTTGGCCAGCCGGCGCAGGTAGCGCGGCTCGGTCGTGGCGGTCGCCAGGAACGTGTCCACGATCTCGAGCGCCTCGTCGGCAGACATCAACGTGGCGCCGAGCGCCAGCACGTTGGCGCCGTTGTGTTCGCGGGCGTAGCGCGCCAGCGTCTTCGTGGTGCACATCGCCGCGCGCACGCCGTGAATCTTGTTCGCGGCGATGGCCGAGCCCAGCCCGGCGCCGTCGATGACGATGCCGGCATCGGCTTCGCCGCGCGCCACCTGACGCGCCACCTGGGCGGCGATGTCCGGGTAGTCCACCGCGTCGGGGCCGTCGGTGCCGATGTCGGTGACCGCCAGGCCGCGGCGCCGCAGCACGTCGCGCAGGTGATTCTTCAGCGCGACCGAGGTGTGATCGCCGCCGATCACCACGCGCCGGATGTCCGCCACCGGCGCCAGCGACGCCGTCTGGCTGTCGGCCACGGCGCCAATCACGGTGACGCGCCGCTCACGCAGCGTGTCCTGCGCCAGCGGGGTGACGTGCCCGCCAGGCGCCAGGGCGACGGTGGCGCCGCGCTCGAGGACCCGCGCATCGGCCTCGGTGATGATGCTGAACGTCTTCATGCCCTATGCTACGCTCCACACGCCATGTCGTCGCCCGTCGTGCTCATCGATCCTCAGCAGCTGGCCAGCCGCATTGCGGCGATGGCCGGGGAAATCCGCGCCACGCTTCCCGACGATGATATCCATTTCGTCTGCGTGCTGAAGGGCGCGTTTCTGTTCCTGGCCGATCTGGTCCGTGCGCTGGACGATCGGGTGACCATCGACTTCATCGCCGTGTCGAGCTACGGGGCCGGCAAGCAGTCGTCGGGCGAGGTCCGGCTGGTCAAGGACGTCGACGCCAGCCTCGAGGGCCGCCACGTCATCATCGTCGAGGACATCGTCGACACCGGGCTGACGCTGCACTACCTGCAGGACATCCTGCGCCGGCGCGGGCCGCTGTCGCTGCGGACGGCCTGCCTGCTGAGCAAGCCCTCGCGCCGCAAGGTCGACGTGCTGGTGGACTTCATCGGGTTCACCATCGAGGATCACTTCGTCGTCGGCTACGGGCTCGACTTCGACGAGAGATACCGCAACCTGCCGCTACATCGGCGTGCTCGACAGCTAGCGCCGCGCTCACTGCACGGCCTTCTCGCACCAGTTGCGCGGCCGCTCGCGCGTCCTTGATCACCTGCGCCTCGTTCAGCGTCTTCACGACCCCGTCGCGCATCAACACCTGACCGTTGACGATCGTCAGCACCACGTCGTCGCCGTGGGTGGTGTAGACGAGGTGCGACACCGGGTCGTACATCGGGCACCTGCCGGGGCCGGTCGGTGCGGATGGCGATGACGTCGGCCAGCTTCCCCGCTTCCAGCGAGCCCAGGCGGTCCTGCATGCCAAGCGCGCGGGCGCCGCCGATGGTCGCCATGCTCAGCGCCTGCTGCGCCGACACCACACGCGGATCGCCGGTCACCAGCTTGTGCAGGAACGCGGCCTGCCGCATCGCCTCGAACATGTCGAGGTCGTTGTTGCTCGCCGCGCCATCGGTGCCGAGCCCGAGCTTCGTGCCCGCGGCCAGGTAGCCAGGAACCGGGGCGGCTCCGCTGGCCAGCTTCATGTTGCTCTCGGGGTTGTGCGACACTCCCACTCCCCGCGCGGTGAGCATCGTCACCTCGTCCGGTGAAATCCACACGCCATGGGCGGCCAGGGTGATCGGCGCCCAGAACTTGATGCTGTCGAGGAACCCGGCCGGGCGCATCTTGTAGCGCTCCTGCGCCGTGCGCACCTCGTCCTGCGTCTCGGCGAGGTGGATCTGCAGCGGCACGCCGTACTTGATGGCGAGGTCGCGGGTGGCGAGAAGCGTGGCGATGTCCAGCGTGTACATGGAGTGCGGGGCCACCGACGGCACCACGAGTTCGTCGTTCTTGAATCGCTGGATGAAGGCCTCGGCGCGGGTCAGCCCGTCGGCCGGAGTCTTCGCGTCGGCGACAGGGAACTCGATGATCGTCTGCCCCAGCACGCCCCGCATGCCGGACTCCTTCACCGCGGCGGCGACTTCCTCCTCGAAGTAGTACATGTCGGCGAACAGCGTGGTGCCGGAGCGGATCATCTCGAGTGCGGCAAGCCTCGAGCCCACGCGCACGAACTCGGGCGACACCGTCTTCGCCTCCGCCGGGAAGATGTACTTCTGCAGCCAGTCCATCAGCGCCAGGTCGTCGGCCAGGCCGCGATAGAGCACCATGGCGGCGTGGGTGTGAGTGTTGACCAGCCCCGGCAGCACGATGTGGCCGGTCAGGTCGATGCGCTCGCGCCCTCGGTACTTCGCGGCGATCGCGTCGGCGGTGTCCACCGCCACGATCTGGTTCTTGTCGATGGCCACGCTGCCAGGCGAGATGACCCGGCTCGAGCCGTCCATGGTCACGACGGTGGCGTTGGCGAGGATGAGGGCGACCTCGGTGCCCCCCGCCTGCGGCGGGGCGCCCGCCGGTGCCGGCGGCACCGAGCATGCCGCCAGGGCGATGACGAGGAGAAGAGAGAGAGCCGGCAGACCGGCGCGCGTCCTGAGCATGCGCCTGCGATTTTACCCCGTGCGCCCATGCGCTATGCTTCTGCCGTGCTGCATCTCGTTCGCCATCCGGTGGTCCACGACTGTCTGGTTCAACTCCGCGACGCGTCCACTCCTCCGGAGCTGTTTCGCCCGCTCACCGAGCGCATCAGCGTGCTGCTGGGGGCCGAGGCGCTTGCCGGCCTGCCGCAGCGGGCGGTGCAGGTGACCACGCCGATGGGCCCGGCCGACGGGCTACCGGATTGGCGTGGACGTGGTGATCGTGCCGGTGATGCGGGCCGGACTGGCGATGCTCCCCGGGTTGCTGCAACTGGTGCCGCAGGCGCGGGTCGGGCTTCATCGGATTGCGGCGTGACGAGCAGACGGCGGTGGCTTCGCAGTATTTCGAGCGGCTGCCGGAGCAACTGGAAGACAGCCACGTGGTGCTGGTGGACCCGATGCTGGCGACGGGCGGCAGCGCGGTGGCGGCGCTGGACCTGCTGACGCGCGCGGGCGCCCGGCATCTGTCGATGGTGTGCATCGTCGCGGCGCCGGAGGGCGTGGCCGCCGTGGAACGCGCCTACCCGCAGGTGCCGGTGTTCGCGCCGGTGGTGGATCGCGAGCTGAATGCGCGGAAGTTCATCGTGCCGGGGCTCGGAGACTTCGGCGACCGCCTCTATGGAACCGCCTAACCCGTCAGTCGTGGTAGAATTTTCAGTCTCACCTTCCGCGCGCTTGGCTCAGCGGTAGAGCACCGCCTTCACACGGCGGGGGTCCCAGGTTCGAATCCTGGAGCGCGCACCACCTCAGGCTTTCACACCAGACATGTCAGAGGACACCTCGCGACCGCGCCATGGTTCGCCGCGACTGCCGCGTATACTCCGGGCATGACCGCCAAACCTCAGCCGAGCCGTCAGTCGCTCGGGCCCCTCCCCGCCGCGATCGTGGCGCATCTCACGTCTGCCGTCGGACAACCCACTCCTCACTTGCTGGTCGATGGCCAGCCGCAGGTGCATCAGGACGGCTGGACGCTGGGCGAGAGCCAGGTCGACGACAGCGAGGGCGAAGGGCACATCACCGACGTCGAGGTCTGCCTGCTGAAATCCGGCGCCATCCTCACCAGCATCGTCTCGATCAGCGGCGACGGCGACTCGCACACCGCCCACGTCCATGGCACGCCGGAAGAGGCGGCGCAGTGGCTGACGAAGCACTG
The DNA here is from genome assembly GCA_963721715.1 of uncultured Acidobacteriota bacterium. Lineage (GTDB taxonomy): Bacteria > Acidobacteriota > Vicinamibacteria > Vicinamibacterales > UBA2999 > VFZN01. The sequence continues at coordinate 273,298 of CAVRKI010000004.1, forward strand.
CCACGGCTACCTCGAGGCGCCAGCCCAGGCTGCATGGCGTCAGGCGTGCGAGACGCTCCCGGCGCTGCTGGTCTCGAGCGGCAAGAAGTAACGCCACGGTGCCCAGCCGTCGGCTGAGCCTTGTCCGTCACCGCGACTGCGCCGCCTTCAGCCACGCCGTGATCTCGGCAAGCTGCGCCTGCACCGCGTCTGGATTCGTGGACTGCGGCGTCTTCTTCGCCCGCACCGAGGCCTGCGCGGTGACCACCTTCATCACGTCCTCGCCGAAGGCCGGGTTGAACGCGCGCCACTCCGCCGGCGTCAGCGTCTCGAACTCCTTGCCCCTGCTTCAGCAGCTCGCGCACCATGCCGCCCACCACTTCGTGCGCGGTGCGGAAGGCGACGCCCTTCGAGACGAGGTAGTCGGCCACGTCGGTGGACAGCAGGAAGCCCGACGCCCCACGCGTGGTCCGCGCGCGATCCAGCGTCAGCGTCCGCACCACGGTGGCCGCCGCCCCGGCCGAGCCCATCAGCGTGTCCTCGGTGTCGAACACCGCTTCCTTGTCCTCCTGCAGGTCCTTGTTGTACCCGCTGGGCAGCCCCTTCATCGTCGTCAGCATGCCGGTGAGATGGCCGATGGTCCGGCCGGACTTGCCGCGCACCAGCTCCATCGGATCGGGGTTCTTCTTCTGCGGCATCAGGCTGCTGCCCGTGGCCACCGCGTCGGAGAGCACGAAGAAGCCGAACTCCTCGCCGGTGAAGAGCACCACGTCCTCGGCCAGCCGGCTCAGATGCACCATCGCCAGCGACGAGGCGTGCAGGAAGCTGCTGACGTAGTCGCGATCCGACGTCGCGTCGATGCTGTTCGCCACCACCTTGGTGAAGCCCAGCTGCTGCGCCAGGAACTTCGTGTCCACGGCGTAGTTGGTGCCGGCGATGGCGCCGGCGCCAAGCGGCATCGCGTCGGCCTCGGCGCGCACGGCCTCGAAGCGATCGACATCGCGCCGCAGCGCGTGGGCGTGCGCCAGCAGGTAGTGCGCGACCAGCACCGGCTGGGCGCGGCGCACGTGGGTGTACGAGGGCATCACCGCATCACCGGCGGACGCCGCCTGCGCCACGAGCGCGTCGATCACCGACGAGCAGCGACTTCTGGATGTCCGGCACCCGGCGGCGCACGTAGAGGCGCATGTCCACCGCCACCTGGTCGTTGCGCGATCGGCCGGTGTGCAGCCGGCGCCCGGGCTCGCCGATGCGCTCGATCAGCACGCGCTCGACGAACGAGTGGATGTCCTCGTCCGGCCCGCTCAGGAACGCGGGATTGGCGCGTCCGGATTCGAGGATGGAGTTGAGGCCGCGACGGATGGCCGTCGCCTCCTCGGCGTTCAGCACCCCCGCCCGCGCGATCGCCTCCGCCCACGCCAGGCTCCCCAGCACATCGTCCTCGAACAGGCGCTTGTCGAACGAGAACGACGCGCCCCAGGCCAGCAGCGCCTTGTTCGGTTCGACATCGAAGCGCCCGGACCACAGCGGCTTGTTCTCCTGCGCCACGGCGGGCGCCGCGAGCAGGAGGCCGAGCAGGACCGGTACGACGCGGCGCGACAGGGGTGCCAACATCACTATCTCCTTGGGTAAACGAGGCCCCAATCGTCGGCGGCGGGCCACGCCCCGCATGGCGCGGGTCGGCTAGGGCTCCGTCGAGGCGCCCGACTCGTCGAACTTCTCGATCAGCCTGTACAGCGCCCGCCGGCTCACGCCCAGCTTGCGCGCCGCCAGGGACTTGTTGCCGCTGGTCTCGTCGAGCGCGTCCCGCACCGCTCGTTCGGTGGGCGGCGGCCCCGACATCTCATCGGCCAGCATCGCGGTCGCCCGCGGCGCCCGCCGGGCCGACGGCCGCGGTCGCTCCTGCAAGGCGCGATGCACGTCACGCTCGGTGAGCAGGTGGCCCTCGCACAACAGGCACGCCCGCTCGATGACGTTCTTCAACTCGCGGACGTTACCGGGCCACTGCCACTGCTGCAGCAGTTCCTCGGCTTCGGGGGTGATGCCCGAGATCCCCTTGCCGAACTCACGCGCGCACCGCCGCACGAACGACGCGGTCAGGTATGGGATGTCCTCGACCCGCTCGCGCAGCGACGGAATCATCACTTCCACGACGTTGAGGCGGTAGTACAGATCGCTGCGGAACCGCCCCTCGGCGACGTCCTCTTCGAGGGCGCGATTGGTGGCGGCGACGACGCGCACGTCCACCCGTTTCGGCTCCACCGCGCCGACGCGCTGGACCTCGCCGTTCTCCAGCGTCCGCAGCAGCTTGGCCTGGACGCTGAGCGGCAACTCGCCCACCTCGTCGAGGAACAGCGTGCCGCCGTGAGCGGCCTCGAACAGGCCGGGCTTGTCCTGGGTGGCGCCGGTGAACGACCCGCGCAGGTGGCCGAACAGCTCGCTCTCGAACAGCGACTCGACCACCGCGGAACAGTTGACGGTGACGAACCGCTTGTCGCGCCGCGGACCGAGATCGTGGAACGCCCTCGACACCAGCTCCTTGCCGGTGCCGGTCTCGCCCGAAATCAGGACCGTGCGCACGTGCGGGGCCAGCCGCCGGATCATCGAGAACATCTCGAGCATCACCGGCGAACGGCCGATCATGCCGTTGCACTCGAGGCGCTGGGCGATGGCCGCGTCGTTGTCGAGCAGCGCCTGGCGGTTCTCGAAATCCTGACGGACGCCCTCCATCAGGCGCCGCAGGCGCGGCAGGTCCAGGGGCTTCGGCAGGAACTCCCCCGCCCCCAGCTTGATGGCTTCGACGGCGTTGTCGATGGAGGAATGTCCGGTCATCAACACGATTTGCGTGCTGGTGCGGTTGGACCGGGAGGCGCGCAGCACCTCGAACCCGCTGGCCTCTGGCATGTGCAGGTCCAGCAGCATGAGATCGACGTGCCGGCGCTGCAGGGCGTCGATGGCCTCGCGCCCGTTGGCGGCCTCGGCCACCTCGAAGCCGCTGCGGTTGCCGATCTCGCGCAGCAGCGTCCGGATCTGCGGATCGTCATCGACCAGTAACAGGAATGGACGAGACGGCGAATCAGGGCCCCCGCGTGCCATGACGCTCAGCTTGGTTTCTTCATCTGTTCGATGAGGATCGCCAGCACCTTCGCGTAGGCGGCGTCGGCCTCGGTCAGGGCCTTGACGTAGTCCGCCTCGGACATCTTGTCTTCCTTCCAGCTGCCATCGAACCGCATGTTCTTGGTGCCGACGTCGTGGGAGTCGGCGGGCTGGTTCTTGCCGCCGCGGCGGATGCCGTCGGCGCCGAGGTCGGTGATGAAGTGACGGCTCGCGGGAGTGGACGCGCTGTTCAGGTCGAGGTAGGCCTCGCGGTACTCACCCTTGATGATCTTCTCGTTGAGCATGGCCGGGGCGCTGAACTTCGCCCAGACGACGATCATCTGTCCCGGGAAGATGAGGGCGGCGGCGAACTCGTCGGGCGAGCCAGGCACGCGCGCCGCGATGCTGTCGAGTTTCTTGTCTGCCAGCAGTTGCGCCAGTTCGCGCGCGGGGGCCGACGACTGGGGATCCTGGGCGAAGGCCGGGAGCGTGAGGCCCAGGACCAGGCCGGCGAACGACAGCAGACCGAAGAGGAGACGTTTCATCCCCTCCATCTATCACCGGCCGAGAGCCGGCGTCAATGAGAAGCGTGTTCAGCCAATGAACAGCGAGTCTTCGTCGTCGAGCGCCCGGCCGCAGATTGCGGCGCCGGCGTGACGCCTCGCGAATGCCCTTGAAGGCCGAGAACGCCGCCTGGACGCCGCGCGAGCACCGCCATCCCGCTCTTTGGCGGGACCGCCGACCAGCTGCCGCGCGCTGGCGAGCGTCTCGTCGACCCGCGCGGCGACATCGCTGAACAGCGCGTCGACCCGCTCGACCTGACGTGACGCCAGCGACGCCGTCCGCGCCGCTTCCGCGGCCACCTGCGTCAGGTTCGACAGGAGTGGCTTGATCTCCTCGTCGATCTGACGCGACACCTGTTCCACGCGCCGGGCCAGTCGCAGTCCGGCCACGACGGCGCCCACCTGGATGCGCCGCCATCACCAGGACGGACAGGGCGATGACCCCGAGGAACAGTTCGGCGGCCGTGGTCACGCCTGCTCGCCTCGCTCGCGCGCCTGCTGGAAGGCCTCGCGGCCGCGGTCGATCGCCGTGGTCACCGATTCGCGGTTCCGCTCGTAGAACTCGCGGCTCTGCTCAGCCGCCTCGCGCGCCCTGTCGCGGCCTTCGCGGGCCTTCTGACCGAGGTATTCGCGGGTTTCGTCGCCCGAAGCCGGCGCGAACAGCAGCGCCACCGCCGCGCCCGTGATCGCGCCAACCATGAAGGCCAGCATCACGCTGCCCGAACCCGACTGGTTGTCCCTGGACATATTGCCTCCGCCTAGAAAAGGCTGACCTTGACGTTGAGGTATTTCTTCGGGTCCTTGCGGATATCGCCGATGAGCCCGCGCAGCTCCGATGCTGCCTGATTCATGTTCTCATATAACTGTTTGTCCTGCAGCAACTGGCCGGCGGTGCCCTCGCCAGCGCTGAGGCGATCGACCAGCGTGTCGAGCCGCCCCGTCATCGCGTCCAGCCGCTGATAGAGCGCGTCGTCGTTCAGGAGCTTGCCCATCGTGCCCTCGCCCTTGTTCAGACGATCGCTCAGGGACTCGAGGTTCCTGGTGGTGGCGGTGAGGCTGCGAGGCCAGCGCCGGGTCGTTCATCAACTGCCCCAGCGTGCCTTCCCCGTTCCGCAGCTTGAGCGTGATGGCATTGAGGTTGGCGATCGAGCGTTCCAGTTCGTCGTACAGCTTGGGATCGCGCGTCAGCCGGCCCAGCGTGCCCTTGCCCTCGGCCACGGCGCTCGTCACCCGCTCGGCGGCGCGAACGAAACTCTCCACCTCGCGGTAGACGGTGTCGTCGGTGAACAGCTTGCCGACGGTGCCCTTTCCCGCCCGCAGGTCCTGGAGCAGGCGCTTGGCTTCGTCGAGGCCACCGGTGGCGCTTTCGGTGAGCTCGGCGATGCTGCCGGCAGCGGTGCCCGACTTGACGTAGCCCCAGTTCGGCAGCGGCGTCCCCTCCGGCGCCGGCGTGATGTCCACGGCGCCTTCCCCGAGCAGCGAGATCGAACCGATGGTCGCGAGCGACGCGGTGGTCACCAGCGGCCGCACCTCGTTCTCGACGTCGAGCCAGACCTCGACCCCGGTGCCGGCGAAGTCGACCTTGCTGACCGTGCCCTTCTCGATGCCGGCGATGCGGACCGGCGAGCCGCTCTTGATGCCGGCGACGTTGGGGAAGGTCGTCTTGAGCGGGTACTGCTGCCAGAAGAAGCCTCCCCCGCCGACCGCGAAGATCAGCACGGCCGCCAGGAACGCGGCGCCCACGGCGAGGATGCCGAGCTTGAGTTCGGCGAAGGCGAGTGATCGAGTGCGAGGCATGTGAAATCCAACCCCTTACGAGAGGAACGCTTGCAGATACGAATCGGTGGAGGCGCGGAGCTCGTCCGCCGATCCTTCGAACGAGATCTCGCCGTCGCGGATCATGACGAAGTCGGCCTGCTCCAGCTTCTGTCCGGCCGCGGGTGAAATGGTGATGTCGGCGCCGCCCTGACGCGTGGCTTCGTGCGTGGCGATGTAGAAGGCATCGCGCAACTGGTGCGTGACGAGCACCGAGGTGACGTTCTCGAGGTCGCGGAGCTTGATGATCTCGGCGTCCACGGTCAGCGACGTCATCGGGTCCAGGCCCGTGGTCGGCTCGTCGTACAGCAGCAGCGTGGGCTTGGCCGCCATCGCGCGGGCGATGGCCACGCGCCGGCGCTGGCCGCCGGAGAGGTCCGACGGCATCTTGTCGATGTGCTCGCCGAGGCCGACGAAGCCCAGCACTTCCTCCACGCGCTCCCGCACCTGCGTCGAGCGGCTGCCGGGTCTCCTCGTAGAGCTTGTAGCCCACGTTCTCGCCCACCGAGAACGAATCGAAGAGGGCGCCTTCCTGGAACACCATGCCCATGTGGTGGCGGACGCCCATCAGCTGGATCTTCGTTCATCAGGTCGACGCGGTGGCCCGAGCACCCAGATCGTGCCCGAGTCCGGCTTCAGCAGGCCCGAGCATCAGCTTGAGGATGGTCGACTTCCCGGCACCGCTGGCGCCCAGGAAAATCTTGGTGTGTCCCGCCCGCACGTCGAAGGTGACGTTGCGTGAGGATCACTTTGTCGTCGAAGGCCAGGCACACCTTGTCGAACAGCACGACGGGCGCGTGCGGCTCGACCAGCTCAACGGGCAGGCCGGCGTCGGCAAGGGACTCGCGTCTCATCAGAATAGAATCGAAATCAACAGCCGCGTCACGAAGAAATCTACCACCAGCACGGCGACCGACGCGGCCACCACGGCGCTGGTCGTGGCGCGGCCCACACCCTGGGTGCCGCCGCTGGGTCCGCAGACCCACGTGGCAGCCGATGCTGACGATGATGAAACCGAGGACAGAACGGCTTGATCAGGCCCATCCAGACGTCTTCGAGATAGAGCCCGTCGATCACCGACTGCCAGTAGACCGAGGACGCCACCCGCAGCTGCGTGACGGCGATGATCCATCCGCCGAGCAGGCCGACGCCGTTGGCGACCACCGTGAGGATCGGGCACATGATGAAGGTCGCCAGCACGCGCGGCACGACCAGCTTGCGAACCGGATCGGTGCCGAGCGCCCGCAGCGCGCTCACCTGATCGGTCACCACCATCGAGCCCAGCTCGGCCGCAATGCCCGAGCCGACGCGGCCGGCGAGCATCAGCGCCGTCAGCACCGGACCCAGCTCCTTGATCATCGACGCGCTGATCAGGCGGCCGACGAAGGGCCGGGCGCCGAACTGGTCCAGCGTCATGCCCGACTGCAGCGCCAGCACCGCGCCGGTGAAGAAGCCGGTGAGCAGCACCACCGTGAGGGATCCGAGGCCGATCACGCTCGAGCTGCTCGACGAGGTCGTGGGCGTAGAACGGTCGCGACACCGATCCGCGGATCGCCGCCAGGCACAGGCGGACGTACTCCTGCGTCTCGAGCAGGGCGCTCTTCAGTCCGTCGACCACCCGCGACTGCAACGAGTCGCTCACGAGAACGAGGGCGCCCCGAGCCCCAGGTCGCGTGTCTTGAGGGTGCGAATCTCGTCACGCAGCGTGGCGGCCTTCTCGAAGTCGAGGTTGGCGGCCGCCGATCGCATGTCCTTCTCCAGCGCCGCCAGGTGCGCGTCCAGCTCGGCCTGCGACCGGAACGCCTGCTTGCCGTTCCTCGCTTCGGGCACGCCCAGGTAGTCCCGCTCGTACACGCTCTTCAGCACGTCGTCGATCGACTTGATGATGGAGGTCGGGGTGATGCCGTGCTCGGCGTTGTAGGCCGCCTGCAGCGCCCGGCGGCGGGCGGTCTCGCTGATCGCGGTCTTCATCGAAGCGGTCACGGTGTCGGCGTACATGATGACCTGCCCCCGCACGTTGCGGGCGGCGCGACCGGACGTCTGGATGAGCGCCCCGCCCGAGCGCAGGAAGCCCTCCTTGTCGGCGTCGAGAATGGCGACGAGCGAGACTTCGGGCAGATCGAGCCCCTCGCGCAGCAGGTTGATGCCGACCAGCACGTCGAAGACGCCCCGGCGCAGATCGCGCAGAATCTCGACCCGCTCCAGCGTGTCGATATCCGAGTGGAGATACCGGACCTTGACCCCAAGCTCCTGATAGTACTGCGTCAGGTCCTCGGCCATCCGCTTGGTGAGCGTCGTCACCAGGACGCGTTCGCCGCGCGCGGCGCGGTCGCGGATCTCGGCGAGCAGGTCGTCCACCTGCCCCTTCACCGGGCGCACCTCGATCGGCGGATCCATCAGGCCGGTCGGGCGAATCACCTGCTCCACCACCACGCCGCCGGCCTTCTGCAGTTCGTAGGGACCGGGCGTCGCCGAGACGTAGATCAGCTGGTGCACCCGCTGCTTCCCACTCGTCGAAGTTCAGCGGGCGGTTGTCGAGCGCCGAGGGCAGCCGGAAGCCGTATTCGACCAGGACTTCCTTGCGGGACCGGTCGCCGTGATACATGCCGCGGATCTGCGGCACGGTCTGATGACTCTCGTCGATGACGACCAGCGCATCGGACGGCAGGTAGTCGAGCAGCGTCGGCGGCGGCTGGCCCGGCCGGCGGCCGGTGAGGTGCCGCGAGTAGTTCTCGATGCCGTGGCAGTAGCCGATCTCCTTGATCATCTCGAGATCGAACATCGTCCGCTGGTGCAGGCGCTGCGCTTCGAGCAGCCGGCCCTCGCGCTCGAGGTCGCCGCGGCGCTCGGTCAGTTCGGCCCTGATGGTCTCGACGGCATCGCGCAGCCGATCGCGGCTGGTGACGAAGTGCGACTTCGGATAGACCGCGATGCGATCGTGGCGCTTGAAGGCCTTGCCGGTCAGCGGATCGAACGACGTCAGCTCGTCGATCTCGTCGCCGAACAGCCCGATCCGCAGCGCCGACTCTTCGTACGACGGATAGACCTCGACGATGTCGCCGCGCACGCGGAAGGTGCCGCGCCCGAACTCCACGTCGTTGCGCTCGTACTGGATCTCCACCAGCTTCCGCAGGATCTGGTCACGGCCGATGCGCTGGCCGCGTCTCGAGCGGCAACAGCATGCCGTAGTAGGCCTCGGGCGAGCCCAGGCCGTAGATGCAGGAGACGCTGGCGACGATGATCACGTCGCGCCGCTCGAACAGCGAGCGCGTGGCCGAGAGCCGCATGCGATCGATCTCGTCGTTGATCGTCGATTCCTTCTCGATGTACGTGTCGCTGGACGGCACGTAGGCTTCCGGCTGGTAGTAGTCGTAGTAGCTGACGAAGTACTCGACGGCGTTACCGGTGAAGAAGCGCCGGAACTCCTGGAACAGCTGGGCCGCCAGCGTCTTGTTGTGCGCCATCACCAGCGTCGGCCGGTTCACCCGGGCGATGACCTGGGCCATCGAGTAGGTCTTGCCCGACCCGGTGACGCCCAGCAGGACCTGATGCTTGTCGCCGCGATTCAGCCCGTCCACCAGCTCGGGCACGGCATGCACCTGATCGCCGCGGAGCTCGAAGTCTGAGGTGAGGGTGAACCTGTCGTGTACAGACGGCATGCGAGTGGCAGGAGGAAAACCCCATGGTACCACAAGGCCCCGGGCCTTCCGGGTGAGCGGAGACGTCAGCGGGACGGTTGGTACGGGGCGAAATAACCCTTGCGGGCCCGCACCTTCAGGCCCGGTCGCTTCACCTTCACCTCGACCTTGCGCCAGCGGCCGTCGGCGGTGAGGTTGGTCGAGAGGTAGCCGAGCTGATACTGCGCCCGAATCTCGTTCAGCACCTGCTCGTAGGTACGGTCCAGGTCCTTCAGGCTGCGTCGGAAAGAAGGCCTGACCGCCGGTGGTCTCCGCCAATAGCCGCAATCGCTGTTGCGACTCCATGCGCGCGCTGCCGGCGTTCTCCACCAGCCCCACGGCGTAGACGGTGGCGTGGGAGGCCTTGAGCAGCTCGACCGTCTCCCTCAGCGACAGCGACGAGCGCGAGTCGGCGCCGTCGGTGTACATCACCAGCACCGGCCGGCCCTGCTGCCCGGCGGCGCCGTCCAGATAGACCCCGAGGGCGTCGTAAAGGGCGGTCCACCCCTCCGGCTTCCGGTTGCGAATCCGTTCCACCACGCGTGGGAAATCGCGCTGCGGGTAGCGGGTCACCCGCACTTCGGTGTCGAAGTCCACGAGCGTGATGTCCTCGGACCGCGGCAGCAGGTTGAGGAACTTGATGGCGGCGCTGCGGGCGAGCCGCAGGTCGCGCTCCATGCTGGCGCTGGTATCGAGCATCAGCCCCGGGTGCAGGGCCGCGATCGCCTCTTCGCCAGCCCCACTGGCAAAGTACTCCAGGCGCTGGGAGGCGCCGTCCTCGACGACCTGGAAATCATCACGCGTCAGGTCGGTGACCAGTCCGCCGGACTTGTCGGTAATCGTCACGCCGAGGGTGACCAGGTCCACGCCGGCCCGGAAGATGACCTGTCCGGCATCCAGCGCCGCAACGGCGGCGACCGCACACACGCAGGCAGCAATCCCCCGCATGCCGGCATCCTACAACGGCTTGGGGACGCAATTTCTCCGAGGATTCGTGACGGCTTGGGCCTGGAGGCCTATAATCAGCGATCGTGCGTTGTCTTGCGGTCTGCCATACCGAGCTGGTTGCCCGGCTCGTCGAGGCGGTCCTTGCCCCCCACGCCGATGTCGAGTTGATGGTCGAGAGCGCGGCGTTTGCCCGGCGCGTCGACGATTTCGGCCTGCCCATCACCGTCGCCGACCCCCAGCGCCTGGACAGCTTCGTCAAGGCCGACCTGACGCCGGGCACGGTCGTCCTCATCGAGGACAACGGCCGCAAGGGCCTGCGCAAGGTGCTCGACGCGGTGATGAGCGCGGGTGGCAACCTCGTCTACGTCCTCGGCACCCGTCCCGGCGACATGAAGAAGGCCGAGGCGCTTCGCTCCGAGTTTCCGGACATCAGCACCCTGACGCTGGCGGAACTGGTCGGGCGCCCGTTGCTCACCGAGCTGGGGCGTTCGGTGACCCGGCAGAAGGTCCAGCAGTACCAGCACTACTTCCGGGACGCGGATCGCGTGCTGATCCTCACGCACAACGACCCCGATCCCGACGCGCTCGCCAGCGGCCTCGCCTTGCGCAGCCTGCTGCGCCGCACCCGGCAGACCGCCATCATCGGCTGTATGCAGGGCGTCACCCGCCCCGAGAACCAGCGCATGGTGAAGCTGCTGGATTTGAACTACGAGGTGGTCACGGCCGACCAGTTCAAGAGCTTCGACAAGATCGCGCTGGTCGACGTGCAGCCGCACTACTTCCCGGGCCTGCTGCCCCACACCGACCTGGTGATCGACCACCATCCGGAACAGCCCGGCTACTCCGCCGTCTACCGCGACATCCGTCCCGACTACGGCTCGACGTCGACGATCCTCACCGAGCACCTGCGCGCGGTGGACATCGACATCTCGGAGCGCACCGCCACGGCGATGCTCTACGCGATCAAGTCCGACACGCTGTTCTTCAACCGCCAGGCCAACAGCGCCGATCTCGATGCCTTCTCCTACCTCTATCCGCTCTCGGACGCGACGATGGTGCGGAAGATGGAGGGATCGGAAATCACCGGCGAGCGCCTGGACTATGTGATCAAGGCGTGGCAGACCGGCCGCATGGTGGAGCATGTGTTCTGCGCGTTCCTCGGCGAGCCGCCGCGCGAGGACTTCGTCCCCTACGTCGCCGACTTCTACCTGCAGCTCGAGAACGTGCAGTGGACGATCGTCTCCGGCGTGGTGAACGACACCTTCGTCGTTTCGGTGCGCAACCTCGGCTACTCGCGCAACGCCGGCGACTTCGTGCGCCGCTGGTTCAACGATATCGGCAGCGCCGGCGGGCACCGGACCATGGCCAAGGCGGTGGTGCCGCTCGAAGCCTTCCAGCGCAAGTTCGGCACCTCCGAGGGTTCCCGCATCAACCAGCGCATGCTGGAACTGGTGCTGGAGTTCCTGCACGAAGTGAAGCAGGCGCAGAGATAGGCGCGCCTCAGACGCCGGCGGCGTCTTCGGCGCGTAGGAAGGACGGGCGCGGCCTGCGGCCGCGTAAGGGCGCTCGCTTCGCTTGCGTAGGAGGGAGAGCCGAACTCTCAGCTCGCAGGATCCTACGGCGCGAAGCGCCGCCCCGTCTTCCCCTACCGCGCGACGCGCGGCCTAAGAGAGCGCCTGCTGCAGATCCTCGATCAGATCCTGCGCATCCTCGAGTCCGATCGACAACCGCATCATGCCGCGAGACACGCCGGCCGCGGCGAGCTCTTCGTCGCTCAGGCCGGTGTGCGAGGTCAGAATCGGGAGGCTGCAGATGCTCTCGACGCCCCCCAGGCTGGTCGCGCGTTGAATCACGCGGAAACGATCGAACACCCGGAACGCGGCTTGCTGCCCACCCCTCACGTCGATGGTGACCATGCCGCCGAATCCGGACATCTGCCGCGCCGCGATTGCATGATCAGGGTGTGACGGCAGCCCTGGATAGTAGACGCGCGTCACGCCGGCGTGGCCTTCGAGCGCGGTCGCCACGGCCATCGCGTTCGCGTTCTGCTGCGCCACCCGCAGCGTCAGCGTCTTCAGCCCGCGGCCGAGCGCGTACGCGGGCTGTGGGTCCAGCGTCGCGCCCATCAGGCGGCGCGCCTTCATGATCGGCTCGAGCATCGCCCGCGTGCCCGAGAGCACCCCCGCGGTAACGTCGCTGTGGCCGTTGAGATACTTCGTCGCGCTCTGCATCGAGATGTCGATGCCCATCGACAGCACCGGCTGATTGATGGGGCACGCGAAGGTGTTGTCGACGATCGATGTCACGCCCGCCGCCTTGCAGGCGGCCGCCACCGCGCGGACGTCGACGCAGCGCAGCGTCGGATTGATCGGCGATTCGAACCACACCAGCTTGGTGCGCGGCCCGATGATGCTGGCGGGATCGGCGAGCGCCTCCAGCGACACGAAGCGGCCGCCGATGCCGAACCGCGGCAGCAGGTTGGCAATCAGGTGATGGGTGCCGCCGTAGATGGCCGCACTGCAGACCACTTCGTCCCCCTGCTGCAGCAGCGTCAGCAGCGCGTGCGTGGTTGCCGCCTGGCCCGAACTGAAGAGCAGCGAGCACTCGGCGCCGTCCACCACCGCCAGCTTCTGCTCGGTGGCGACGACGGTGGGGTTGTCGTAGCGCGAGTAGAGGTAGCCGGTGGAGCGGCCCTCCTGATAGGCCTGGAGCTCCGCCGCCGACTCGAAGATGAACGTGCTGGTCTCGTAGATCGGGGTCGTGAGCGAAGGCGTGATCCCCGCGGTCACGCGCTCGCCGGTGTGAATCAGTTCGGTGCTCTTGCGCATCTACCCGCTCCTTCGCGTGCTATAGCCTGTCGCCGCTGGCCCCGAGCATCGGCTCGATGAACTGGTGGTAGGCATCCTCGTAGCCGTGCTCCATCAGCTCGTCGAGTGACTCGGTGCGGTCCGAGAGCTCGTCATAGGCGCCGTCCAGATCCATCGGGCGCACCGGATTGTGCGCGGGTCGAATCACATACGAGCCCTGGAAGCGATGCTGCAGGTGCCGCAGCGCGTCGGCCATCGCCGCCGACTCGGTTGCGGCCAGCTGCTCGCCCACTACGCCCAGGCCATCCGGCCGCGTCAGGCGAAGCTCGTGCGGACCAAGTGGTTCGGGAGCGGCGGAGACGAAGATGATCTGCTCGGCGCCGGCGGCGGCAGCCTCTTCCAGTACGCGGGCGATGGACGAAGGGCGATCGGCCAGTCGGTGCGATTCGCCCCGCCAGAAGGCATCGTGTGCAAACGTCAGCAGCCGCGGGCTGCACACGCCGGGCAGCGTCAGCGCGGCCGCCAGCACTTCGGTGACGTGATCGCGCGACACGCCGGCGAGATCGTGGGCCTCGGCCCGTCGCGATGAGGCGGCCGTGGCGGCGGCGAACAGCGCCTTCCGGTACGGCTCCTTCAGCAGGCCGAAGACCATATCGCGGCGCGCATCGATGTCGTGCACCACCAGCAGCAGCTCACGGAAGCCCGGGTGCCCGAGGTTCTCCAGCAGCAGATCGGCGTAGCGCCGGCTGAGATCCCTCGCATCGGGTGTTCTCAACAGGATCGCGCGACACGCCCGCGAGGTCGTGCGCCTCGGCGCGTCGCGCCGAGGCGGCGGTGGCGGCGGCGAACAGCGCCTTGCGGTACGGCTCCTTCAGCAGGCCGAAGACCATGTCGCGGCGCGCGTCGAGGTCGTGCACCACCAGCAGCAGCTCGCGGAAGCCCGGGTGGCCGAGGTTCTCGAGTCAGCAGGTCGGCGTAGCGCCGGCTGAGATCGCGCGCATCGGGGCCGCAGCGCGGCGCCGCCACGCAGGATGCCCCACAGCGCGGTCACCCCCGCGCTGATGGCGCCGGACGCGTCCACCGGAGCGCCGAGCAGCGACCATAGCGCGTGCGCGGCCGAGCGCCTGCGCGTGGGCAGGCGCCACCGTTCGGCCATCAGTCCCACCACCAGCACGAGCAGGCCGGCCATCGAGAGCACCAGCACCACGCGGGGCACCCAGGTGGGAAGCGCGCCGGGACCGAAGGCCGTGCCGAGCGCTTCGAGCGTGGCCCGCGCCAAGGCCGCGCCGGAGTCCAGGCCCGCCATGCCGAGGCCGAGCGCGATGGGATAGACGGAGGCGACCAGCAGGAGCGCGATCAGCGGGACCGCAAGCACCGCGAGCAGTGCGAGGAGCAGCACGCGCAGCCACCGGAAGGGCCAGCGCCAGCGGTAGAACGTGGCTGGCGCCGAGACCGCGCCACGGCCCGCCTGGTTCCCAGAGCCGCGCCGCGCCGTCAACCGCGTACAGCACGGCGCCGAGCGCGCCGATGCCGCGGCCGCACACGAGGTCGACCTTGATACCGGTTTCGTGGAGGGCGCGGAGGACGCCCGCGTGATAGGCCCCGTCGGCGCCGCTTCCACTCAGCACCAGCGCCGTGCGTCGTTCGGGGGAATAGTGGTCTGCCACTATTCGTCGTGAATGGTCACCAGCTTCATGATCTCGAACGAGCGCGCACCCGCGGGCGTGGTGACGGCGATCTCGTCGCCTTCCTCGTGGTTGAGAATCGCGCGCCCGATTGGCGATGACGTGGAGATCAGTCCCTTCTCACCGTCGGCGTCTTCCGGCATGACGAGCTGGTAGACGATTTCCTGCCCGGTGGACTCGCGCAGCGTGACCGTGGAGCCGAACCCCGCCTTGCCGTGCGGGAATCTTCTCCATGTTCATCATGGCAATCTCGTTCATGCGCCGGCGCAGCATGCCAATGCGCGCCTGGACGAGCGTCTGGCGCTCTTTCGCCGCCTGATACTCGGCGTTCTCGCGCAGGTCTCCCAGTTCGCGGGCTCGCTGGATCTCCTTGGGGAGTTCCATCTTCAGCTCGCGCTCGAGGACAGCTACCTCTTCTTCGAAGCGCTTGAGAATCTTTCCCTTCATCGCTTTCAGACCTCAGACTTTAGCATAATTGCTCGGGCCCACATGACCCTGATCACCAGCCGACAGCACGCTATCGTCAGGCAGTGCCGCGCCGTTGCCCGCGGCGACGCGCGCCAGATGCTGCTCGACGGCTGGCATCTGCTGGCCGACGCCTACGCGGTGGGCCTTCCGGTCGAGCTCGTGGCCGTGCGGGGCGACATGGCCACCACCCACGCCACGACGCTCGAGGCGATGGCCGCGGAAGGCACACCGATCGTCCACGTCTCCGACAGCGTGATGGACGCGCTGTCGCCGGTACGCACGCCCTCGGGTGTGGTCGCCATCGCCTCGCGTCCGATCATCGATCCGCGCGCGCTGCTCGCGCCCTCCCCCGCCATGGTGGTGGCCGCCATGGGGGTCCAGGATCCCGGCAACGTCGGGGCGCTCGATCCGTTCCGCCGACGCCGGCGGCGCCACCGGCGTGCTGCTCGACGCCGACTCGGCCGATCCGTGGGGCTGGAAGGCGCTGCGCGCCGCCGATGGGAAGCGCCTTCCGGCTCCCGGTGCTCCGCGACGACGACGCCCGCGCCAGCCTGGGCGACTGGCAGGACCGAGGGGCTGGCCATCGTCGCCACCGACCCCAGGCGACGGCGTCGATCTGCACACGCTCGATCTCGACCGGGCCGATCGTGTTCGTGATGGGAGGCGAAGGGACGGGCCTTGCGGCCGACATCCTCGAGGCCGCCGATCTTCGGGTCCGCATTCCCATGCGCGCCCGGGTCGAGTCGCTGAACGTCGCCGTCGCCGCGGCCTTACTGGTCTACGAGGCCGCGCGCCAGCGCGGTCAGCTGCTGATGAGCCTGTTCGACTCCGCGCCGCAGCCCGTCGATCCCCGCACCGTCCCGCTCGCCGAGCGCATGCGTCCGCGCACGCTCGACGAGGTCGTCGGACAGGACGACGTGATCGGCCCCGGCCGTCCGCTCCGCGAGATGATCGAGCGCGATCTGCTGCAGTCGATCATCCTGTGGGGCCCGCCGGGCACCGGCAAGACCACGCTCGCGCGCCTGGTGGCCGATCTCACCCGCGCCAACTTCGTGTCCTTCAGCGCCGTGCTGGCCGGCATCAAGGAGGTCAAGGAGGTGATGGCCGCCGCCGAGGAGCGCCGCCGCCGCCTGGGCACGCGCACCATCGTCTTCGTGGACGAGATTCACCGCTTCAACAAGGCCCAGCAGGACGCCTTCCTGCCGCGCGTCGAGGCCGGCGACATCGTGCTGATCGGCGCCACCACCGAGAACCCGTCGTTCGAGGTCAACGCCGCGCTGCTGTCGCGATCGAAGGTGTTCGTCCTGCAAGCCGCTCGACGAGACGGCCACCGTCACGATCCTTCGCCGCGCCCTCGAGGACGAGGAGCGCGGTCTCGGGCGCGAGCACGCCGAGGCCACCGACGAGGTGCTCGCTGCGCGTGGCCCGCTTCGCCAACGGCGACGCCCGCTCGGCGCTGAACCTGCTGCAGTTGCTGGTGGCATCGGCGCCTCAGCCGGCCGGCAGCCCGACAGCTGGACGATGCGCTGCTCGACCGCACGCTGCAGCACAAGGCGCTGCTCTACGACAAGGGCGGCGAGGAGCACTACAACCTCATCTCGGCGCTCCACAAGTCGATGCGCAACAGCGACCCCGATGCCGCCGTCTACTGGCTCGCGCGCATGGTCGAGGCCGGCGAGGATCCGATCTACATCGCCCGCCGGCTCGTGCGCTTCGCGTCCGAGGACATCGGCAACGCCGACCCGCAGGCCCTGGTGATCGCCATGGCCGCGCGCGACGCGGCCCACTTCCTCGGCTTCCCCGAAGCCAACACCGCCCTCGCCCAGGCGGCGCTCTATCTCGCCACCGCGCCGAAGAGCAATGCCGTCTACGCCGCCTACAACCAGGCGGCCGAGTCCGCCACGCGCGACGTCGCCGAACCGGTCCCGCTGCACCTGCGGAACGCACCGACGCGCCTGATGAAGCAGCTGGATTACGGCAAGGGCTATCAGTACGCGCACGACCAGGCCGAGGGCGTGGCCGACATGGACTGCCTGCCGGAGCGGCTGCGCGGGCGCCGCTTCTACCAGCCCACCGAGCGCGGCTTCGAGAAGGAAATCAAGCGGCGTCTGGACGGCTGGCAGGAGATGAAGAAGCGTCGCCGGGAGACCAGCTGACCCCCGACTCGAGTGAGTGGAGACCGCGTCAGATCCGTTCGAAGTTCTTTTCCACTTCCCGCCGCGTGATCCGCAGCATCACCGGCCGGCCGTGCGGGCAGATGCTGGAGTAGGCGGTGGCCCGCAGCTCCTCCAGGATGTGCGCCATCTTCTCGAACGTCAGCGGGTAGTTCGCCTTCACCGCTGCGTGGCAGGCGGTGAGCGCGGCAATCCGCTTGAGCCCTTCCTCGATGCCGAGGCCGCGGTCCAGGCCCTCGAGATCGTTGGCCAGCGACCGCAGCGCGCCTTCGCACTCGTCCCTGGGCAGAATCGCGGGAATCGACGACACCTTCACGGTGTCGCCGCCAAACTCCTCAACCTCGAAGCCGAACCGCTCCAGTTCCGCCGATCGCGAGACCAGCGTCTGCCGCTCCGCCGGCGCCATGTCGAGGATGATGGGGACCAGCAGCCGCTGGCTCTCCAACGGACGCTCGGTCAGCCGCTGCATGATGCGTTCGAACAGCACGCGCTCGTGAGCCACGTGCTGATCGATGATCGCGATGCCGTCATCGTCCATGGCGATGATGAACGTGTCGCGGAACTGCCCCAGCGGGATCAGCGGGCGCATCGCGTCCGGACCCGGGAACTGAGGGCGGGTCTCGACCGAGGCCTGACCGCCCATCGATCCGGCCAACTCGATGGCGGCGGCCTCGGTGGCGCTCACGGCCGGCGCGGTACCCACCTGCCAGCTCCCCTGGGGTGGCGCGTACGAGGCCGTTGGCACCTGGGCCCATCGATTCGGATAGCTGCCGCCACCGAGCACGCCCGGGATGCTCTGGGCAATCGGACGTCCCGGAATCAGGTCCGAGGGCCGCAGCGTCAGCTCGGGCGCGGGCCCGCGCCCCAGGGCGTCGGCGACCGCGCGCCGCACGATCTCGTGGACCAGCGACTGCTCCTTGAAGCGCACTTCCGCCTTCGTCGGGTGCACGTTGACGTCGATGCGATCCGGCGGAACCTCGAGGAACAGGTGCACCTCGGGGCTGCGCTCCTTGTTCGACGCGACGCTGTAGGCGTCGAAGATCGCATGCGCGATCGTCTTGTCCTTGACGATGCGGCGGTTGACGAAGACGTGCTGCGGTCCGCGGGTGGGTCCATGTTCCGCCAGCGCCGCGACGAAGCCATGCATGCGGAGCCCGACCGCCTCGCGCTCCACCGCCACGAGGTCCGGCCGATCGCCGTACAGCTGATACAACCGGTCCGCCACCGACGTCACCGGCGGGCACGACAGCACCTTGCGTCCCGCGTTCATCAGCACGAAGCCGACCCGTGGGTAGCAGAGCGCGAGCTGGGTCACCGTCTTCGAGATCTGCGCGCTCTCGGCGGCGTCGGACTTCAGGAACTTCCGCCGCGCCGGCAGGTTGTAGAAGAGGTCCGCCACTTCGACCAGCGTGCCCTCGGGGCCGCCCGCCTCGACCACCGATTCCATCACCCCGGCGTTGACCCGGATCTCGGTCCCGCTCGGGGTGCCGCGCGACCGCGTCCGCATCCGGAAGTGCGAGACCGACGCCATCGACGGCAGCGCCTCGCCGCGGAAGCCCAGCGTCACGATCGCGCCGAGGTCGTCCGCCCGCCTGATCTTGCTGGTCGCATGCCGCTCGAGACTCAGCCGCGCATCATCCGGATCCATGCCGATGCCATCGTCCTCGACGCGAATCAGCTTCTTGCCGCCGTACTCGGTGGTGATCGTCAGCCGCGTCGCCTCGGCGTCGATGGCGTTCTCGACCAGTTCCTTGATGACGGACGCTGGACGCTCGACCACTTCTCCGGCGGCGATCTGATTCGCCAGGTCGTCGGGCAGGCGTGTGATTCGTCCCATGGCGCTACGTGTCCGTCCTGTTCACAGCCATCCCGACTTCTTGAACCACCAGTACATCCCCAGGCAGGAGAAGAACATCACGCCGAGGATCTCCCAGAAGTGCATCGAGGTGTCGCCGACCAGGCTCGGCAGCGGCACGTTCATGCCGAAGAGTCCGGTGATCACGGTCAGCGGGCCGAACAGCGTGGCGATGACCGCCAGCAGTCGCGACACGTCGGCCAGCCGGTTCGACACGCTCGCCAGGTGCGCATCCAGGATGCCTGTCACCCGGTCCTGGAAGACGATCGCGTCGTCCGCGATGCGGGCGAACTGATCGTAGACGTCGCGGAAGCGATAGGCCATCTCCTGGTTGATGATCTCGAACTCGCGGCGCGCCAGCCGGCCCACCGCGTCCCGCTGCGGCACGACGATGCGCCGCAGCATCGAGATGTCGCGCTTGACGGTGAGGATATCGCTCATCAGGCCTTCGTGACTCGACTCGATGACGGCCTTCTCGATCTCTTCCAGCCGGTCTTCGAGTTCGTCGGCTTCGGGACGGTAGTGGTCCACCATCGTGTCGACGATGCGATGGAGCAGCGCGACCGGGCCCTCGGCCAGGATGTGATTGGTCCGTTCGCAGAGCTCGGTCACGTGGGCGATGCTGCGCCGCCTGTCCGTCGTGGACCGTGACCAGGTAGTTGGAGCCGAGGAAGAAATCCGTTTCGTGCGTGTCGAACAGATGCTGCTCGCCCTCGAAATTGATGCCGTGAAGGACCAGATAGAGGTAGGTGCCGTAGGACTCGACCTTCGGGTGAGTCTCGCGGCGCAACGCCGATTCCACCGCCAGGTCGTGGAACTTGAACACGGACGCGAGCAGCGCGCCTTCCTCGTCGGTGGGTTCCGCGAAATCCGCCCAGAGCGTGACGCCACTGCCAGGACTGAGCCACGCCGGATCGATACCGGGCACTTCCATCGTCATCCCGTCGCTGTGCTTGAAGAAGCGCGTCACCGTGCCTCCGGCAGCTTCAGCGAGGCGATCACGGCCCTGAACCTCGGCAGCCCCCGCAGCGCATCGACCTTCGGGTCCACGCCCAGCAGGTCCATGCCGCGGCTGCGCTCCTCGACTCCTCGTTCGAGCCATGCCAGCGCCGTGTCCTGATCGCCCAGCGCAAGGTGAAGGAACGCGAACTCGGTGGCCGGCACGTAGTGCCGCTGGGCGTGAGCCTGCAGCGCCTCGCAGCACCGCTCGCGCCTGCTCGGGCCGGCCGGCCCTGGCATGGGCGTATCCCTCGACCCACACCGGTGCGTTCCCCATCGCGGTGCGGGCGCGCTGCGCAGACGCCAGGGCTTCGTCGTGGCGGCCAAGCTGCGCCAGCGTGGATGATTGCCAGATGGCTGCGGTCGGGTACGCGGGCTGGAGCCTGAGGGCGGCGTCGAAGTACGGCAGCGCTTCCGCGCCTCGGCCAGTCAGCTACGTGGGCGATGCCCGTCGATGCCTGGAGTGCTGGCGACTCGACATCAAGTTGCAGCGCCTTCCGGCTCTGCTCGAGCGCCTCGGATGGGCGGTTGAGCGCCGCGAGCAACAGCGCCAGGTTGGCCGCGGCGGAGGGCGTGTTGGCGTCCAGCGCCAGGGCCCGGCGAAAGCCGGCTTCGGCGCCCACCCAGTTTCGCGTCCATTGCACGTGCGCCTGCGCCAGCGCGCTCCAGCCGAGCGGATGGTTCGGGTCCAGCTCGATCGCCCGGCGCGCATAGGCATCCGCGACCGGCAGCAGTTCTTTGGGTTGATCCACGGCCAGGGCGGCGAGCGCGGCCAGCGTGTTCGCCAGGGCGCCGTATGCCGGTGCATAGCGGGGATCGGTCTTGACCGCCTGTTCGTAGGCGGCGCGCGCCCGCCGCAGCTCCACCGGCGTCTGCTTCGCGGCGGCATCGTTGCCGGTCACCATCAGCTGCACCACCTGTGTGTTGAGAGTGACCTGCGGCGCCACGACCGCATCGGCGTCGGGTCCCGAGCGTCGCGCCTCGGCCGGCGGCAGCGATCGCGTGCTGGCCAGCCACACGCCACCTGCCACGGCGACGGCAGCGGCGGCCAGCCACCACATGGCCCTGGCTTTCGGTGGCGCGGGCAGCGGCGCGGTGGCCGTCACGTGCTTGACGGGCGTATCCGGATCTTCCACGAATTCGCCAAACGGGTCCGTGCCCGGATCCGCGCGCCGCACCTCGGCCTCGAAGCGGTAACCCTCCCCGGCGATGGTGCGGATGACGCTGGCATCGGTGCGCAGCGCCTGACGGACTTCGGCCAGGCATTGGGAAAGGGTTTCGGCGCTGACCGATCGACCCGGCCAGACGGCTTCTGCCAGTTCGCCGTTGGAGATGGTGCGGCCGCCATTCGACGCGAGGTAGGCGAGGACGTCGAACGACGTGGCGCGGAGCGGACGTGCCCGGCCCTTGCGGGTGAGCTGGCGCTTCTGGAGGTCGAGAACGACCAGCCCGAAGACCAGAGGCGCCGAGGAGGAGGAAGCACTCATGGCTGGACGGGCCCGGAGGAGACAGCGCCCCTCCGGGCCCTCGGCCGATGGCGAACTAGTCGCCCACCTTCACCGACAACGCCGCCTGCGCCGCCGCGAGACGCGCCACCGGCACGCGATACGGCGAGCAGCTGACGTAGTCGAGGCCGACCTGATGGAAGAAGTGGATCGACGCCGGGTCGCCACCATGCTCACCACAGATGCCCACCTTCAGGTCCGGCTTGGTCGCGCGTCCCTTCTGGACCCCCATCGCCACGAGCTGGCCGACGCCCTCGGCGTCGAACGTCGCGAACGGGTCCTTCTCGAGGATCTTCTTGTCCTGATAGATCCGCAGGAACTTGCCGACGTCGTCACGCGAGAACCCGAACGCCATCTGGGTCAGGTCGTTGGTGCCGAAGGAGAAGAACTGCGCCTCGGCCGCCACCGCATCGGCGGTCAGGGCGCCGCGCGGCACTTCGATCATCGTACCGACGAGGTACTTGATCTTGATCTTCTGTTCCTTCATCACCTCGGCCGCGACGCGGTCGACGATCGCCTTCTGGTCCTTCAGTTCCTTGACCAGCCCGACGAGCGGGATCATGATCTCGGGAACGACCTTCAGCCCTTCCTTGTTCAGCTGACAGGCGGCTTCCATGATGGCGCGCGCCTGCATCTCGGTGATCTCGGGATAGGTGATGCCCAGCCGCACGCCGCGATGGCCCAGCATCGGGTTGAACTCGTGGAGCTGTTCGACCCGCGCCAGCAGCGCCTTCTTCTCGGCCAGGTCCTTGCCGCCCTTGCCCGTGGCTTCCATCTTCGCGATCTCGACCATCAGGTCTTCACGGCGCGGGAGGAACTCGTGCAGCGGCGGATCGATGGTGCGGATGGTGACCGGCGTGCCGTGCATCGCCTTGAACACGCCGTAGAAGTCCTGGCGCTGCATCGGCAGCAGCTCGGCCAGCGCCGCCCGGCGATCGGCCTCGTTGTCCGCCAGGATCATGCGCTGCACGATCGGAATGCGGCCCTCGCCGAAGAACATGTGCTCGGTGCGGCACAGGCCGATGCCGCGGGCGCCGAACATGTAGGCGATCTCCGCCTGGTCGGGCTGGTCGGCGTTCGCGCGCACGCCGAGCCGGCGGTACTTGTCGGCCCAGGTGAGCAGCTGGTTGAAGCGGCCGTAGATGTCCGACTTCGCCGGCTTGATCTTCCCCGCCACCACCTGGAGGATCTCGCTCGGCTGCGACGACACCCTGGCCAGCTTCACTTCGCCGGTGAGCCCGTCGAAGGCGATGTAGTCGCCCTCGCGCACCGTCTGCCCCTTCAGCGTGAACTGCTTGCCGTGCTCGTCAATCGTCAGCTCGCCGGCGCCGACGATCGACGGCTTGCCCATCTGGCGGCCGACCACCGCCGCGTGCGAGGTCATGCCGCCGGTGGCGGTGAGAATGCCCTGCGACACCCACATGCCGTGGATGTCGTCCGGCACGGTCTCGCGCCGCACCAGGATGACGGCCTTGCCCTG
Organism: uncultured Acidobacteriota bacterium; assembly: GCA_963721715.1. Classification (GTDB taxonomy): domain Bacteria; phylum Acidobacteriota; class Vicinamibacteria; order Vicinamibacterales; family UBA2999; genus VFZN01. The sequence continues at coordinate 296,349 of CAVRKI010000004.1, forward strand.
GTTGGCCCACTCGACGGCATGGTCGGCCGAGAACACGACCTGGCCGCAGGCGGCGCCCGGTGAGGCCGGCAAGCCGCGCGTCGCCGCGGGAATGGACTTCCACTCCTTGGCGTCGAAGCCCGGCGCCAGCAGCTGCGACAGCGCTTCGGGATCGACCAGCAGCAACGCCTCCTTTGGCGTGATCAGCCGCTCCTTGACGAAGTCGGTCGCGATGATCACCGCGGCGTAGCCGGTGCGCTTGCCGCTGCGCGTCTGCAGCATGTACAGGCGGTCTTCCTGGATCGTGAACTCGAAATCCTGGATGTCCTTGTAGTGCCGCTCGAGGCGCGTCGTGATCTGGCGCAGCTGGGCATAGGCATGCGGCATCACCTTGGCCAGCTCGCTGATCGGCTGCGGCGTGCGAATGCCGGCGACCACGTCCTCGCCCTGGGCGTTGATCAGGAACTCGCCGAAGAATTCCTTGGCGCCGGTCGCCGGGTTGCGGGTGAAGCCCACACCGGTGCCGGAGCGGTCGCCGGTGTTGCCGAACACCATCATCTGCACGTTGACGGCGGTGCCGATCGAGTCCGGAATGTCGTAGATGCGGCGGTATTCTTTGGCGCGCGGGTTGTTCCACGAACGGAACACGGCGTTGCGCGCCATCGCCAGCTGGTCGTTCGGGTCCTGCGGGAAGGGCTTGCCGCTCTTCTTCCTGACCACGCCCTTGTAGGCCTCGACCACCTCACGCAGCGCGGCCTCGTCCAGGTCGGTGTCGAGCGCGGCGCCCCTGGCCGTCTTCACCGCCTCGAACTCGTGCTCGAACGCGGCCTTCGGAATCTCGAGGACCACGGAGCCGAACATCTGCATGAAGCGGCGGTAGCTGTCGAACGCGAAGCGGCCGTTGCCGGTGCGGGCCTTCAGTCCCTCGACCGCGGCATCGTTGAGGCCAAGGTTGAGGATGGTGTCCATCATCCCGGGCATCGAGAACTTCGCGCCCGAACGGACCGAGACCAGCAGCGGGTTCTGGGTCGAGCCGAGGGTGGCCCCGGCCGCCTTCTCGAGCCGCTTCAGGTGCGCCGCGATCTCGGCGTCGATCTCGGGCGGGAGCTTGGCGCCGCGCTCGTAATAGAGGTTGCACGCATCGGTGGAGATGGTGAACCCCGGGGGCACCGGCAGTCCGGCGTTGGTCATCTCGGCGAGGCCGGAGCCCTTGCCGCCGAGCGTGTCCTTCATGTGGCGATTGCCTTCGGCCTTGCCGTTGCCGAAGAAGTAGACGAACTTCTTGGCGCGCGAACCGGCGGCCTTCTTCGCCGCTGTCTTCTTCCCGGCCGTCTTCTTCCCTGTAACCTTTTTCGCCATGTGTGCTTATGACTCCTGCAGAACAATCTCGGAAACATCGGCCAGACGCAGGATTTGACGTTCCAGCGCCTTCATCAGAAACAAGCGTGCCTGGCGGACCTTCGGATCGTCGGCCATGACCAGGACATCGTCGAAGAACGTGGCGACGCTGGGGCCGTACTTCGCGGCCTCGGCGAGCGCCTCGCGGTATGCGCTGCCGGTATCGGCGGCGAACAGGATGGTCCCCCGGCGGGCGAGGAGTTCCTGGGCCAGCGCGCGCTCCGCGGGCTCGGTCAATCCCTGCACGATGGCGCCGGCGTCGGGGAACAGGCGATCGAACTCCTCGTCCGGCATCGTGCGCGCGATGTTGCGCACGCGCTTGAAGACGGCGGCGAGCGCGCGGAACTCCGCGCTCTCGGTGAACTCGGGCAGCACGGCCAGCAGCCGCCGCGCGTGGAGCGGCGCCAGCTCGCCGAGCGCGCCGTGGGTGACGGCCCGCACGTTGCGGACGTCGGTGCCGCGCTGCTCGAGGACGTAGCGGACGCGGTCCAGCAGGAAGGCGTCGAGGGCCGGGCGCCACTCGGTGGCATCTGCCTCGAACGCAGCAGGCGGCCTGGTCGAGCAGCATCCCGAGGCGCGGGCCGCGATCGACCCCGGTCAGCTCGGGCAGATCCATGAGGATGCGCACCAGACCCTGGGCCGCGCGCCGCAGCCCGTACGGGTCGCGCGAGCCGGTGGGGCGCTCGCCGGCCACGAACATGCCGGTCAAGCGTGTCCAGCTTGTCGGCCAGCGACACGGCAGCCCAGGTGACGGCGGCGTCGCCCAGTTGCGCGCGCGTCGGCGGCGCCTCGGCTTCCACGCCCAGCGGCAGGTAGTGGTGGTAGATGGCCTTCCACACGGCCTCGGGCCGGCCGTCCTCGCGAGCGTAGATGCCGCCCATCGCGCCCTGCAGCTCGGTGAGTTCGCGCACCATGTCGGTGGCGAGGTCGGCCTTGCACAACGCGCCGGCTTCCGCCGCGAGCGGCGCCGCTTCCGGATGGCCCAGCACTTCGCTGCACACCCACTCGGCCAGGCGGCTGACGCGATCGGCCTTGGCGCGATAGCTGCCCAGGCGCTTGTGGAACAGCACGGTGTCGAGCCGCTCGACGAAGCCGCCGAGGCTCCGCCTGCGGTCCGCGTCCCAGAAGAACCGCGCGTCGCGCAGCCGCGCGGTCAGCACCCGCTCGAGGTTGCGCGACACGACTTCCGGCCGCTCGGGCTCGGTGTTGAGCACCGCCAGGAACACCGGCAGCAGGCTTGCCGTCGTCGCTCAGCACCGGGAAGAAGTGCTGATGGTGAATCATCGTGGTGGTCAGCACTTCCTCGGGCAGCGTCAGGAACTCGTCGGCGAAGTGGCCCGAGAGCACGAACGGGTACTCGACCAGGTCGGGCACCTCGTGCAGGAGCGACTGCCCCACCATGGCCGTGGCCACGCGGCCGCCACGCCGGCGCGACTCGACGTCCAGCTCGCGTCCGATGCGGCTCTGACGCTCGCTGCGCTCCAGCACGACGAAGTTCTCCGACGAGCCGCTTGCGGTAGTCGTCGAAGCCCTTCACCTTCACCGCACGGCCGGCGCGCCCGCTGGTGGCGAGGAACCGATGCCCGTAGGTGACGGCGCCCGATCGCACGTCCTGCACCAGCCCGCCCTGCGCGTTGGCGGCGCGCGTGATGGTGAACGGCACGACACGTCCGCCATACAGAAACACCAGCCAGCGGATCGGACGTCCGAACGGCAGTTCACCCTTGCCGTCCTCGAGCGTCGCGTCCCACCGCATCATCTTCGGAAACGGCAGGGCCCGCAGCGCCGCGGTCAGCACGTCGGGCAGCACGTCTACGGCTGCCTTGCCGCGCTGCTGCCTGCGGACGGCGAGGTAGACGCCCTTCTTCTCGGGCACCTCGAGACGCTCGAGCGCGGAGACCTCGACGCCGTTCTTGCGGGCAAAGCCAACGGCCGCGGGCGTCGGCGCGCCCGCGGCGTCGAACGCGGCGCTCACCGGAGGCCCGGTGATCACGTCCTCGAGATCGGTCTGGCGCTCCGACACCCTGGCGAAACGGGCGGTCAGCCGCCGCGGCGTCGAGAACGTCTCGACCGGCGCGTCGGCGCTCAGGCGGGCGGCCTTCAGGCTGGCCTCGAGCGCCGCACCGAAGCCGGTGGTCAGCGCCGGCAGCCAGCTGGCCGGCAGCTCTTCGGTCCCGATCTCAATCAACAGTTCGCGGTCCACGGTTACCTCGCCTCCGCTGACGCTTCGGCAACCACGCACTCTTCGGCGTAGCGCTTGCAGATGGCGACGGACAGCTGCCGCACGCGCAGGATGTAGGCGGTGCGCTCGGTGACGCCCACACTGCCGCTCGAGTCCAGCAGGTTGAACAGGTGCGAGCACTTCAGGCAGTGCTCGAGCGCGGGCAGCAGCAGGCCGGCGGCCAGCAGCCGTTCGCCGAAGGCATAGACCTCGTCGAACTGACGGCGATGGTAGCGACGAGTAGACCTCCAGGTCGATGCCGGTGTCCTGGTTGAACGCGTACTTCGACTGCTCCACTTCCTCGCGCATCCGGACCGCGCCGTAGCTGACGCCGTGCGCCCATTGCAGGTCGAACACGTTGTCCACCCGCTGCAGGAACATCGCGATGCGTTCGAGCCCGTAGGTGATTTCGCAGGAGACCGGTGACAGGTCCACGCCGCCGACCTGCTGGAAGTAGGTGAACTGGCTGATCTCCAGGCCGTCGAGCAGCACCTGCCAGCCGATGCCCCAGGCGCCGAGGGTCGGCGATTCCCAGTTGTCCTCCTCGAAGCGGATGTCGTGCAGCCGGGGATTGATGCCGCACGCTTCGAGGCTCTCGAGGTAGGTCTGCTGCACGTCGTCGGGCGACGGCTTGAGGATCACCTGCATCTGGTGATGCTTGAAGAGGCGATTCGGGTTCTGGCCGAAACGCCCGTCGTCGGGACGGCGCGAGGGCTGAACGTAGGCGACGCTCCAGGGCGTGGAGCCGAGCACCCGCAGCAGCGTTTCGGGATGCGAGGTGCCGGCCCCGACCTCGAGGTCGAGGCCCTGCTGAATGAGGCAGCCCTTCGAGGCCCAGAACGCGGAGAGTTTCAGAATCAGATCTTGAAAGGTCACTAGGCAAGGTCCACTTCAGGGCGCCGGCACACGGCGCAACTCGTGAATCACCCGAATCGATCGGAGCTCGCGATCGAGCAGCGAGCGTATGAGCGTGCGGTGCACGCGTTCCAGTTCCCGCAGGGTCGCGGTTGACGCGCCCAGCGCCTCCACCCCGCGCGGCGCGACCCGCCGGACCCCGTTGACGAACGCCGCCGCCTCCGGGGAGATCGACGGGTCGTCCGGGTAGACCCCCTGCAGCTTCAACAGCCAGCACTCGAAGTAGCGCGCCAGCGGCTCGACGGCGACCCCTTCCACCATGGCCTCGAGCGTCGCGATGCCCAGCCGGAACAGCCGCTCGTCGGGGTCGGCCTCGGCGGCCCACTCGTCGATGAGCTCGGCGAAATAGTGACTGTAACCGAGCGCCTCCGGGCTCGGCGACACGAGCGGCGAGGTGACGGTCTCGGCGTAGTTCACGCCGACCAGCTCGCGACGCTCGTTCTCGTAATACGCCACCCGCACATGGGTGAACGGCTCGAGCGCACCGCGAAAACGCGAGCGGGGGCGCCGGGCGTGTTCCGCCACACCGCGCTTCTTGCCGCGGTCGGCGGTGAGGAACACCACAATCCGATCCGCTTCGCCCAGCTTGTAGGTCCGGAGCACCAGGGCGTCGGCCGTATGGAGCGGCATGCCGTGGCGACTATTCTATCGCGCCAGGTACTTCAGGAACACCGTGGCGAGCCCCAGAAACGAGGCAAATCCCACGACGTCGGTGAAGGTGGTGATGAAGACCGCCGAGGCCAGGGCCGGATCCACCTTCAGGGCCTTGAGGCCGAGGGGCACCAGCGTGCCCATGGTGGCGGCCACGAACATGTTGCAGACCATGGCCATGCCCGAGCAGCAGGCCCAGCATCGGGATCGTTCTTCGTCGCCCAGGCCACCCCGGCGGCGACGACGCCGAGGGCCAGACCGTTGCCGATGCCGATCAGCGATTCCTTGGCCAGGGCCTTCCGCGCATTGCCATACGACAGCTCGCCGAGCGCCAGCCCGCGGACGATGACGGTCAGCGTCTGCGTGGCGGCATTGCCGCCCATGCCGGCCACGATCGGCATGAACACGGCCAGGGCCGTCACCTGCTGAATGGTGCCCTCGAACAGCGCCACCACCGAGGCGGCCACGAACGCGGTGACCAGGTTGACGCCCAGCCACGGCAGGCGCTTCCGGATGGCCTCTCCGGCCGGGGTGGCGATGCGCTCGTCGCCCGACACGCCGGCCAGGCGCAGCAGGTCTTCGGTGGCCTCGTCCTTGATGACGTCGATCACGTCGTCCACGGTGACGACGCCCACCAGCTTGTTCTCCTCGTCGACGACCGGCACGGCCAGCAGGTTGTAGGAGGCGACCTGGCGGGCCACTTCTTCCTGGTCGGTGTCCACGCGCACGCTGGTGACGTCGGCCGTCATGATGCGCTTCAGCGGCGTCTCGGGCGAGACCAGCAGCAGCCGCCGCAGCGAGGTGACGCCCACCAGATGGCGGCGGACATCGACGACGTAGAGGTAGAACACCATCTCGACGTCGCGAGCGCCCTGGAGCGCGGTGATCGCCTCGCCCACCGTGAGGTCTTCGTTCAGGGCGAAGACCGACGGGTTCATGATGCGGCCCGCCGTCTGCTCGCCGTATTCGAGCAGGCTCTCGACCTGCCCCGACTCCTTGCGGCGCATCAGCTCGAGCACTTCGCGCGACAACTCCTCCGGGCAGGTAGTCGATCAGCGCGGCCGCGTCGTCGGAGGGGAGTTCGTGGAGGAGCTTGGCGATGTCGTCGGCGGAGCGCCCGGTCAGGAGCTGGGCGCCCGGTTCCGGCCCCATCTCGCTGATGGTTTCCATCGCCAGCTTGGGCTGGCGTTCGACGAGCAGCGAGAAGACGGCCGACCGCTCGGTATCGAGGAGCGCGCCGAAAATCTGGGCGAGATCCGCGGGGTGCTGCTTCTGCAGCAGATTCAGCAGGTTGGCCGTCGCGCCGATGCGCAGCAGCCGTTTGACTGAATCGAGAACGACATCACTGCGGCGCGGCGCGACCATGACAATCCGAGCAAATGTAGCACACGCGAATTAGGTTCGACGCCGCTTTCTCCGGCCTTCGACCCCTAATTCGTCCAGCGTGCGCTCGTCCTCGCGCCAGTGCTCCTTCACCTTCACGTGGAGATCGAGGAAGACCTTGGTCTGGAAGAACCGCTCCAGCTCCTCGCGCGCGGCGGTGCCGATGGCCTTGATCGCGGCGCCGCCCTTGCCGATGATGATGGGCTTCTGCGACGCCTTCTCGACGAGGATGGAGCAATAGAGCGTCAGCATCGTCGGGCTCTCCTCGAACTTGTCCACCATCACCGCGGTCGAGAACGGCAGCTCGTCGTGCGTCTGGCGCAGCACCTGCTCGCGCACCAGCTCGGCCACGAAGAATCGCTCGGGCTGATCGGTCAGGTAGTCCTCGGGATACAGCGGCTCGCCCTCGGGCAGGTGCGTCAGCAGCACCTCGCGCGAGCCGCTCGACGTTCTCGCCGGTCAGCGCCGAGATCGGCACGATGTCGGCGAAGCCCGACCTCGGTGTCGTAGGCGGCCATGCGCGGCAGCAGGTCCTGCTTGCTGGCGCGGTCCACCTTGTTGAGCGCCAGGACGCGCGGCACGTGGAGCTTGCGGATGATGTCCATCAGGTAGCGGTCGCCGGCGCCCGACGGCTCGCTGCCGTCCACCACCGCGACCACGACGTCGGCGTCGCGCAGTGCGTCGAGGGCCGCGTCCACCATGCGCACGTTCAGGCGATACAGCGGGCGGTGAATGCCAGGCGTGTCGATGAACACGATCTCGCCCGCCGGCCGAGCGGTGCACGCCGACGATGCGGTTCCGCGTCGTCTGCGGCTTGTCCGAGACGATGGCCAGCTTCTCACCGACGAGCCGGTTGAGCAGCGTGGACTTGCCGGCGTTGGGCCGGCCCACGAGGGCGACGAATCCGCGTTTCATGGATGGCTTCGATCTACTGCGGCGCTGGTCAACGGCACGGCCGATTCCACCGCCGGGAACATCCGCACCCGGGTGATGCGGCGGCGCTCGGCTTCCAGCACCTCGACCGCCAGACCCGTCGATCTCGAAGCGCTCACCCGCGCGACGGCACGCGCCCGAGACGCGACAGCAGGTAGCCGCCGACGGTCTCGAACCCTTCGCCTTCGGGTGTGAACCGCAGGTGCTCGCTCAGCTCCTGCACGTGGGCCTTGCCGCTGAAGACGAAGCGCCCGCCGCCCTCGTCGACGACCGGCTCGACTTCGACGTCGTATTCGTCGCGGATCTCGCCGACGATCTCCTCGATCAGGTCCTCGAGCGTGACCAGCCCGGCGGTGCCGCCGTACTCGTCGACCACGATGGCCATCTGCAGCCGGTTGTGCTGGAACTCGCGCAGCAGCTCGACGACGCGCTTGGTCTCGGGGACGAAGTTCGCCGGGCGCACCAGCGGCGTGATCGGCGCCTGCGGATCGGCGTTGGCCGCCTGGTGAATCAGGTCCTTCACGAACGCGAACCCGACGCACGTTCTCGAGCGTGTCCTGGTAGACGGGCACGCGGGAATACTGCTGCTCGCGGAACAGGTTCTGCAGCTGCTCCAGCGTGGCGTTGGCGTTGACCGCGACGATGTCGGGCCGGGGCGTCATCACCTCGCGCACCATCGTCTCGCGGAAGTCGACCAGGGTGCGGAGCATCTCGCGCGCCTGCCCCTCCTGCAGCGGTTCGGGCTCGCCGTTGCGCGGCCCCGTTCGACGGCGCCTCGTCGCGAGCCTGCGTCCGGCGCGGTGCCGTCGGAGGTCTGGCTCTGACGCCGCGAGCTGGTCCCGACCGTCAGCAGCGCCCCGGTGAGCGGCGACAGCAGGCGGGCCACCGCGTCGAACGACGGCAGCAGCACGTCGAGCACGCGTTCGGGATCGCGCCTGACGATGATGAGCGGGATGACGTGCTCGCAGAAGAGCACGAACGCGACGATCGACAGCACCAGCAGCGGAAAGCCGGCCTGGTCCACGCCGGTGACCCGCGCCAGCAGCGCGGTCGCGAGGACCGGAATGATCCCCAGCAGCAGTCGCGCCGGGATGAACAGCCGGCGCGGGTCGTCGAGGTAGCGACCGAGCCGATCGTGCCGGCCGCTGCCCTCCGCCATGATGCGAAGCGAGAGCTCCATCAGCGCGCTGAACGCTGCCGTCACCGTGCCGAGGTACGTGGCTGCACAGCCGAGCAGAAACAGCAGCAGCGGGGTCATGCGCGTGGTCGGGTGGCTCCCGGGCGGGCACCCGCGCGGGCGATCAGGCCCGAGGGCAGGCCGCCCTTCTTCCTGAGCCGCAGTTCGGCCCGAGCCATCCGGCCCTCGTCGGTTTCGTGATCGTAGCCAAGCAGGTGCAGCAGCCCGTGCAGCGCCAGCACCCGCAACTCGGTGCCGAGCGCGTGACCGTGCTCGCGCGCCTGCCGCGCCGCCACCCCGGAGGCAATCACGATGTCGCCGAGGGACGGCGCCTCGCCACGAGCGGCCTGCAGACTGTCGGCGGCGGGATCACCGCCCTCCGCCGGGAAACGAGAGGACGTCGGTCGCGACAGTCCTTGCCGCGGAACATGCGATTGAGCGCGCGCATGCGTCGATCGCTGACGATGGCGACGGTGACCTGCCCGCGGGCCGCGGCCGGAGCCGTGCGCGACAGCCAGGGGCCCAGGCCCGCGCGATGCCGGCACCGCGCCGTCCGGCGACGGAGAGGTTAACGTGAAGCGGAGTTCGAGTTCCCATAGGCCTCATAGGCCTTGACGATGGCCTGCACGAGCTTGTGACGGACGACGTCACGTTCATCGAAGTGAACGAAGGCGATCCCGTCCACCTTCCCCACGACGCTGATCGCTTCGACGAGCCCGGAAGTGCGGCCCGGCGGCAGGTCGATCTGCGTGATGTCGCCGGTGACCACCGCCTTGGAGCCGAAGCCCAGGCGGGTCAGGAACATCTTCATCTGTTCCGTGGTCGTGTTCTGCGCTTCGTCCAGAATCACGAAGGCGTCGTTCAGCGTGCGCCCGCGCATGAAGGCGATCGGCGCCACTTCGATGACGCCGCGCTCGAGCATGCGCTCGGCCTTCTCCACTTCGAGCATGTCGTACAGCGCGTCGTAGAGCGGCCGCAGATAGGGATTCACCTTCTCCTGCAGGTCGCCGGGCAGGAACCCGAGCTTCTCGCCCGCTTCCACCGCCGGGCGCGCCAGGACGATGCGGCTCACCTTCTTGGCGAGCAGGTAGTTCACCGCCTGAGCCATGGCGAGATAGGTCTTGCCGGTGCCGGCCGGGCCGACGCCGAAGACGATGTCGAGCTGGTCGATCGCGTCGAGGTAGCGGCGCTGGTTCGCCGACTTCGCCATGATGCGGCGGCGCCCGGCCTGCCGCAGCTGGCCGCCCTTCAGGAAGTGGTCGCGCAGGTCGACGGTGGGATCGGTCGCGACGAGCTGCGCCGCGTCCTTCACGTCGCGCTCCGACAGGGCGTGGCCTTCGGTGATGAGCGCGCCGATCTGCTCGACGAATCGGGCGACCTTGCCCGTGTCCTCGGGCTCGCCCTCGACGAACAGATCGTGACCCTGCGTTCGAATGCGGACGTTCAGGAGGCCTTCGAGGTGCCGGAGATTGTCGTCGTAGGCCCCGAAGAGCGTGGAGAGCGCCGTCCTCACGGACGGCAATGCGGCGAGTGGCAGCGGTTCCGATCGCGATATCTCCCTGTGTTACAAAGAGTTAACCGACCAGTCGAGGGTAACACCCCCGGCCTGGCGGGTCAAGCCAGCCGGGGGCGTGCCACTAGGTGCTGATCTTGATGTGCAGCTCGCGCAGCTGCCGCGGATCCACCGTCGATGGCGCGTCGCACATGATGTCCACGGCCTGGGTGGTCTTCGGGAACGGGATGACTTCGCGAATCGACGTCTCGCCCGACAGCAGCGCGCAGATGCGATCGAGGCCGAGCGCCAGGCCGCCGTGCGGCGGCGTGCCGTATTCGAGCGATTCGAGGAAGAACCCGAAGCGGTGCTTGGCGTCCTCGTCGCTCATGCCGAGCAGGCGGAACACGGTGGCCTGCGTTTCGCGATCGTGGATACGGATGCTGCCGCCGCCCAGCTCCCACCCGTTGAGGATGACGTCGTAGGCCTTGGCGAGCACGGCGCCCGGATCGGACTCGAGCAGGTGCAGGTCTTCCTCGCGCGGGGCGGTGAACGGATGATTCACCGAGTCCCAGCGCTTCTCGTCGGTGTTCCAGTCGAACAGCGGGAAGTCGGTGACCCAGAGCAGCTCCCACTTGCCGTCCGGCACCAGCCCGGCCTGCCTCGCCACCTGCAGCCGCAGCTGCCCCAGCACCTTCGACACCGCGTCGGGAGCGCCGGAGGCGAGCACCACCAGGTCGGCCGGCGTGGCGCCCGCTTCCGTCAGCACGCGGCGCGTGCCGTCCTCGCCCATCGCCTTGACCGACGACTGCACGCCCTCGGCGGTGAAGCGCGCCCACACCAGCCCGGCGGCTCCCAGTTGCTTGGCCTGCTCCACCAGCTGATCGACCTCGCGGCGGGAGTAGCCGGCGGCGCCCGGAATCACGAAGCCGCGAACCGTGCCGCCGTGAGCGACCGCCTCGCGGAAGATGCCGAACGGCGACTCCGCGAACGCGGCGCGGAAGTCCTGAATCTCGAGCCCGAACCGCAGGTCGGGCTTGTCGGTGCCGTACCTGGCCATGGCCTCGGCGTACGGCATGCGGCGGAACGGCCGCGGAATCTCGACGCCGATCTCACGGAAGCAGGCGGCCAGCGCGCCCTCGACGATCTCGAACACGAGCGGCGGCGTGGCAAACGCCATCTCGAGGTCGACCTGCGTGAACTCGAGCTGACGGTCGGCGCGCAGCGCCTCGTCGCGGAAGCAGCGGGCAATCTGCACGTAGCGATCGAAGCCCGCAATCATCAGGATCTGCTTGAAGATCTGCGGCGACTGCGGCAGCGCGTAGAACTCGCCCGGGTGCACGCGGCTCGGCACCAGGAAGTCGCGCGCGCCCTCGGGCGTGGACTTCGTGAGGATGGGCGTCTCGATCTCGTAGAAGCCCTGCTCGTCGAAATACCTCCGGATCGCCATCGTGATCCGGTGGCGCAGGCCGATGTTGCGCTGCAGGGTGGGCCGGCGCAGGTCCAGGTAGCGGTAGCGCAGCCGCGTCTCCTCCGAGACGTTCTGGTCCTCGGCGATCGAGAACGGCGGCGTCTTCGCCTCGTTGAGCACGCGAAGTCTCACGCGCGCGCACCTCGACCTCACCGGTCGGCACGTTCAGGTTCACCGTCTCCGGCGACCGGCGCTCGACCTCGCCGATGAAGGCGACGACGAACTCGGAACGCAGCCGCTTGGCGCGCTCGAGCAGCGCCTCGTCGCCTTCGACGATCACCTGGGTGATGCCGTGGCGATCGCGGACGTCGACGAACAGCAGCGCGCCGAGGTCGCGGACGCGGTGCACCCATCCGAGCAGGACGGCCTGCGAGCCGACGTCGGCGGCGCGCAGCGCGCCGCAGGTATGAGTGCGTGCCAGAGAACCGAGTTGTTCAGCCATGTTCAGGAATTCCGCTTCACCACATCCGCGACATCAGCTCGTGGAACGACCTGCTGCTCGCCGGTTGCCAGGGTCTTGAGCGTGACCACGCCCTTCGCGAGTTCGTCGTCGCCGACCACGGTGACGAACGGGATGGCGCGGCTCGACGCGTACTTGAGCTGCTTGCCGATCTTGTCGGCGTCGGGATACACCTCGACGCGAAGCCCTGCTGATCGTAACTCGGCCGCGAGCCCCAGCGCATCGGGAACGCCATTGAGATTCCAGATGGTGACCATCACGTCGGCGGGCGCGGTGCCGAGTCCCGGGCGGGAACATGTCGCGCTCCCCCATCACCACGAGGATCCGCTCGAGCCCCAGCGAAATGCCGCAGGCCGGCACCTCGTCGCCCAGGAACATGCCGATCAGATTGTCGTACCGTCCGCCGCCCCCGAGGCTGCCAGCGAGGTCGGGCACCGCAATCTCGAAGATGGCGCCGGTGTAGTAGGAGAGCCCGCGGACCAAACCGAAGTCGAACTGCAAGCGATCGTCAAAGCCCGCTGCTTTGCCCAGCGAGAAGACTTGCTTCAGCTCATCGATCGCCTGAATCCCCGCCCGCCGCCACTCGGCGGGCGCCGCGTCGTCGGCGGGCCCTTGAAACACAGCGGCAAACTTCTCCAGCTTCGCGGCGGAGTCGTCCTGGCCTCCCACCGGTGTGGCGCCGAACTGGACGAGCCAGTTCACCCAGGAGTGAACATCGCCGGCAGGATAATCTCTCCAGCAGTTCGTTCGTGACGCCTTCCACGACCCACCTTGTCGAGCTTGTCCGCGGCGACAAGATCGTCGGACTCGGCGGCAGTCGGAACCTCGCGAGCCGTCGAGCAACGCCGGCAGCACGACCGCGATGGTTGATTCGAACCGTGTAAGTCCGCAAAGCCCAGACGCGACAGGACTTCGCACGCGGCGCCCAAGCAGTTCGGCTTCCACCACCATCGACGTCGATCCGATCGCGTCGACGTCGCACTGGTAGAACTCGCGGAAGCGCCCCTTCTGCGGACGGTCCGCGCGCCACACCGGCTGCACCTGGTAGCGCTTGAAGAACTTCGGCAGCTCTCGCGCGGTACTCGGCGACCACCCGCGCCAGCGGCACGGTGAGGTCGTAGCGCAGCGCGAGGTCGGCCTGCCCCGTCTCGGCGCCTTCCCCGCGCTTCAGGATCTTGAAGATCAGCTTGTCGCCTTCTTCGCCGTACTTGCCGAGCAGGGTCTCGATGTTCTCGACCGACGGGGTCTCGAGCGGCTCGAAGCCGTACTGCTGATAGACGTCGGCGATCACGCCGATCACGTACTGGCGGCGCCGCACGTCCTCCGGCAGAAAATCGCGCATGCCGCGCGCCGGGCCGGTGTTCATGGCTGGTAGTCCAGGCGGTAGCCCACGTAGTTGTCGGCATACCAGCGAATCTCCGCGACTTCCTCGTCCGTCAGCTCGCGCTTGACCTTGCCCGGGCGGCCCATGACCAGCGACCGCGGCGGGATGCGGGTGCCCTCGGTCAGCAGCGTCCCGGCGGCGACCACCGAGTCGTGGCCGATGTGCACGCCGTTCAGCAGCACCGCCGCCATACCCACCAGCACGCGATCCTCGATGGTGGCGCCGTGGATCACCGCGGAATGGCCGATCGTCACCTCGTCGCCGATGGTGGTCGGGTGCGTGTCCCGCATCACGTGCACCATCGTCAGGTCCTGGATGTTCGATGCGGCGGCCGATGCGGATGCGGTTGACGTCGCCGCGGATGACGACGTTCATCCACACCGAGGATTCGGCGCCGATCTCGACGTCGCCGATGACCTGCGCGCTGGTGTCCACGTAGGCCGAGGGATCGACCACCGGGCTATGCGGTCTTGAAGGGGCGGATCACACTTAGATCTTGGGCAGCGTCACGCCGCGTTGCGCCTGGTACTTGCCCTGTTTGTCGCGATACGAGACCTCGCAGACCTCGTCGCTCTGGAAGAACAGCACCTGCGCGATGCCCTCGTTCGAGTAGATCTTGGCGGGCAGCGGCGTCGTGTTCGAGATCTCAATGGTGACGTGCCCTTCCCATTCGGGCTCGAACGGCGTCACGTTGACGATGATGCCGCAGCGCGCGTAGGTGGACTTGCCGAGGCACACCGTCAGGACGTCGCGCGGAATGCGGAAGTACTCGATCGTGCGGGCGAGGGCGAACGAGTTGGGCGGCACGATGCAGGTGTCGCCCTTCATGTCCACGAACGACTTGGGGTCGAAGTTCTTGGGGTCCACCACCGTGTTGAACAGGTTGGTGAACACCTTGTACTCGTCCGCGACGCGGATGTCGTAGCCGTAGGACGACAGCCCGTACGACACCACGCCCTGGCGCACCTGGCGATCCTCGAACGGCTCGATCATGCCGTGCTCGAGTGCCATCTGCCGAATCCACCGATCCGCCTTGATCGCCATAGGTGTGTCGTCATCCGCACGTCGCAGAGGCACGCCCGGACCACAGCCTTCTTCCCCAGGGCGGGGCGTGTGGCTGACGCCGGGCGCTGACCTGCCGTGCTGTCTGGCTAGCGCAGCTCCATGCCGCGGAAGAAGTAACCGAGTTCGAACGCCGCCGTTTCCGGCGCATCGGACCCGTGCGTGGCGTTGTTGTCGATCGACGCGCCGAACTCCTTGCGGAGCGTGCCGTCGACGGCCTTGGCCGGGTCGGTGGCGCCCATCAGGTCGCGCCACTTCTTGATGGCGTCCTCCGCCTCGAGGCAGAGCACCACGCAGGGCCCCGACGACATGAAGTCGGTCAGGCCGCCGAAGAACGGCCGCTCGCGGTGGACATGGTAGAAGCCCTCGGCCTCGGCCTTGGACATGTGAATCATGCGCATGCCCGCGCACGGTGAACCCTTCGGCTTCGATGCGGGAGAGGATGCGCCCCGTCACCTGCGTGCGGACGGCGTCTGGCTTGATGATGGCGAATGTACGCTGCATAAACGTCTGATTATAGCGGAGGTTTGCGCGGACAGACGGGATAGCAGCCCAGAACCCGGACGAACTGGGTTGCCACGGCCAGCCCGGCCAGCGCCGACTGCATCCGGGGCTCGGCCAGGTGACCGTGCACATCCACGTAGAACACGTACTCCCAGGCCGCCCCTGGACGGGGCCGGGACTCCAGCTTGGTGAGATTGATTCCCTCCTCGGCCAGCACGTTGAGGCAGCGCACCAGGGCCCCGCGCTCGTGACGGGTGCCGAACACGAGCGAGACCTTCGCCTCGACCAGGGGGTCGCAGTCGACCGGGGTGCCGGCCACGATGACGAACCGCGTCAGGTTCACGGCCTGGTTCGCGATTCCCCGCTTGAGCACGGCCAGCCCGAAGCGGACGCCCGCCTCCTCGCTGGCAATGGCCGCATGCTGCCGATCACCGAGCTCCCTGACACGGGCGGCCGCCAGGGCTGTATTCACCGCGGCTTCGGTCTGGACGTGCGGCAGTTCTCCAAGGTACTCACTGCACTGGGCCAACGCCTGCGGGTGGGAGTGCACCACCTGGAGGTCCTCGACTGCGGCCCCGGGCACCCCCAGGAGGCAGTGCTCGATCTCGAGGACTTCCTCGCCCACCACCGCGAGATTGAGCCGGAACAGCAGGTCATAGACGTCGTGCACCGACCCGGCCGTGCTGTTTTCGATGGGCAGGACCGCCCGTTCGACCAGCCCTTCCTGGACGGCTTCGAGCGTCTCGCGGAATGACCGGTAGGCCTTGAACGTCACCGGCCGGGGGCTGGTCCCGAAATGCTGGCGGGCGGCCTGGTGTCCGTAGGCACCCTCGGTTCCCTGGAAGCCCACCATCAAGTCCTGGGCGTCCGCTGGCGTCTGGAGCCAGGCCTGCTGCCGCCGTACCGAATCGTCCAGGATCTCGCGATACAGCCGGCGGACGAAGGTCGGGTCCAGCCCCAGGCGTTCACCGTAGGCCGATCGGTGATCGAGGAGCGCGGCCTCGCGCACCTCGTCACGGACGGGACTCGCCGCCTCGCTCTTGGCGGCCACGATGTCCCGCGACAACCGCGCGCGCTCACCCAGGGCACTCAGGATGACGCGGTCGAGATCGTCCAGGGACTGCCGCAGGTCGCCCATGTTTCGTGTGTTCATCGGACTGATCCTCCCCAAAAGAAAACCGCCGCCCCAGCGGTGTGCTGGGGCGGCGGTGTGTGGCCCGTGGTGCTGTTCAGCGCCTCGGAGCTACACCGACACCCTCCCGGTAAAAAAGCAACCGGCTGTGATGGGTACGGTGGCGCGCCGAACGGAGATCATTTCTGGAGCGCCTCGACCAGCGACTCGCCCATGTCGGCGGGGCTCTTGACCACGCGCACGCCCGCGGCGGTGAGCGCGGCCATCTTTTCGGCCGCCGTGCCCTTGCCGCCGGCGATGATGGCGCCGGCATGGCCCATGCGCCGGCCTTCCGGCGCCGTCTGTCCGGCGATGAAGGCGACGACCGGCTTCGTGAAGTGATCCTTGATCCAGGCCGCCGCCTCTTCCTCGGCCGAGCCGCCGATCTCGCCAATCATGATCACGGCGTCGGTGTCGGGATCGTCCTGGAACAGCTGGAGCGCGTCGATGTGCGTGGTGCCGATCAGCGGATCGCCGCCGATGCCGATGCAGGTCGACTGGCCCAGGCCGCGCCGAGTCAGCTGGTCGATCGCCTCGTAGGTGAGCGTCCCGCTCTTCGAGACGATGCCGATGCGGCCTTCCTTGCAGATGTTCGCCGGAATGATGCCGGCCTTCCCCTTGCCCGGTGAAATCAGCCCGGGGCAGTTGGGGCCAATCAGCCGCGTCTTCGGATGGTCCTTCAGGAAGGTCATCGCCTTGAGCATGTCGACCACCGGGATGCCCTCGGTGATGCACACCACCAGCGCGACGTCCGAGTCGGCGGCTTCCATGATCGCGTCGGCCGCGAATGGCGGGGGCACGAAGATGACCGAGGCGTTGGCGCCGGTTTCCTTGACGGCGTCAGCGACGGTGTTGAACACCGGCCAGCCTTCGTGGGTCGTGCCGCCCTTGCCGGGCGTCACCCCGCCGACCACCTTCGTGTGATACGCGGCCGCTGCCTTGGCGTGGAACGTGCCTTCGCGGCCGGTCAGGCCCTGAACGATGAGGCGGGTGTTCGAGTCGAGCAGGATCGCCATTAGCGGGC
Organism: uncultured Acidobacteriota bacterium; assembly: GCA_963721715.1. GTDB lineage: Bacteria > Acidobacteriota > Vicinamibacteria > Vicinamibacterales > UBA2999 > VFZN01. Next base: position 313,574 of record CAVRKI010000004.1, read on the forward strand.
ACCTCCCGCGAGCGCCACGACGCTCGTCGCGCCTTCGCCCATCGTGTCGGCGGTGGTGAAGTTCAGACCGCTCTCAGCCAGCATCCGCTTTCCTTCCTCGACGTTCGTGCCCTTCATGCGGATGACGATGGGCACCGGAACGCCCAGTTCCTTCACCGCCGCGATCACGCCGGCCGCCAGCACGTCGCAGCGCAGGATGCCGCCGAAGATGTTGATGAACACGGCCTTCACGTTCTTGTCGGACATCAGGATCTTGAAGGCGTTGCGGATCTGCTCGGCGTTGGCGCCACCGCCCACGTCGAGGAAGTTCGCCGGCATGCCGCCCGACAGCTTGATGATGTCCATGGTCGCCATCGCCAGGCCGGCGCCGTTGACCATGCAGCCGATGTTGCCGTCGAGCCGGATGTAGTTGAGCGAGAACTTCGAGGCCTCGACTTCGAGCGGGTCTTCCTCGCTCAGGTCGCGCAGGTCGCGAATGTCGGCGTGACGAAACAGCGCGTTGTCGTCGAAGTTGATCTTGGCGTCGAGCGCCAGCAGGTCGCCGCGTCTTGGTGACGATCAGCGGGTTGATCTCGAGGATCGACGCGTCGGTCGCCACGAACGCCTGGTAGAGCGCGAGCATCATCTTGACGCCCTTCTTCACCGAGTCGCCCGTCAGACCCGACGGCGAATGCCATCTGCTGCGCCTGGAACGGCTGCAAGCCGACGGCGGGATTGATGAAGACCTTGTGGATCTTCTCGGGAGTCTTGGCGGCGACCTCTTCGATTTCGACGCCGCCCTCCTTGCTCACCATCAGCACGATGCGCTGCGTCGAGCGATCGACGACCAGCCCGAGATAGAGCTCACGGTCGATGGCGAGGCCCTCTTCGACCAGCAGGCGCGAGACCTTCTGGCCGTCGGGACCGGTCTGGTAGGTGACGAGCGTGCGGCCCAGCAGGTCCTTGGCCACCGCTTCGGCGTCATCCGCCGACTTGACGACCTTGACGCCGCCAGCCTTGCCGCGGCCGCCAGCGTGAATCTGTGCCTTGACGACGACCACGCCCGTGCCGAGGCGGCGGGCAATGTCGGAGACGTCCTGGGCGGAAAACGCCACTTCGCCTCGGGGAACCGGCACACCGTGACGCGCGAGGATGGCCTTGGCCTGATATTCGTGAATCTTCATGATTGGGATTAAGCCGAATAGTGCGGAACGGGTCGGAATAATAGCATGTGGCCAGACCCTGGCGCATGTTGTTCTATTCCAGGTCACGCGTACCTATTATGGAACATGTCGTCCAAGTCCATCAAGTCACATAGTTAGCACTCGTGGCATTACTCCGTGGCACATAGCGACACAGGGATCGGCAAATCCCGGAAGCGGAACTTGTAGCTAAGTCACATCCTATCAACGACTTAAGCTACCGCAAGTTCCTGGCATGCAGAATGCTAGACGAAGGCGGCGACTATGTCCGCCTCGTCGTCCGGCCCCCGCCCCGCGTCCAAAACGCGGTCGCGGCTCCTCACCACATACATCGCCGCGGTGGTACTGACTGGCGCCGCTCTTGCTGGTGATGGGGATTCCCGAAGGCCGAGTTCCGTCAGCCGCTGCTGTTCGTCGCGCTGCTGCTGGGGTCGATGACGACCGCGGTGATGAAGATCCATCTGCCGCTCTCGAGCGGGCAGGCCACCCTCTCGATGTCCTACTTCACCGACTTCCTCAGCCTCGTCCTGCTGGGGCCGCACGAGGCGATGCTGGTGGCCGGTGCCAGCGCGGCGACGCAGTCGATGACGATGCGGCGCTCGGGCATCTCGGTGCGACAGACGCTGTTCAGCAGCGCGACGCTGATCATCACCGTTCAGGCGGCCGGGCTCGTGGCCATCGCGGCTCGGCGGTTTCGACCTCACGGCCAGCTTCGCCGCCATCAGCAAGCCGGCAGCGGGCGGCGCCGCCACGTTCTTCCTCTGCAACAGCTGGCTGGTCGCCACGGTCGTGGCGCTGTCTCGCGGCCGCTCCATCAGCACCACCTGGCGCGAGGACTTCCTGTGGGCGGGGCCGGCGTGTTTCGTCGCCGCGGGCGCCGCGACGTTTGCCGCCTCTGCCATGAGCACGCAGGAAGTGTGGCTGGTCCTGTTCGCGGCGGCCCTGCTGGGTCTCACCTTCCACAGCTACCGTGTCTATCTCGGCCGCGTGTCGGAGCACCAGGAGCACCTTCGCATCGTGTCGAACCTGCACCTGGCGACCGTCGAGGCGCTGGCGCGGGCCATCGACGCCCGGGACCAGACCATCGACCCCGAGTCGGGCGCCGCCGAGAATCACATCCGCCGGGTCGAGGCGCGCGCGGCCGCCCTTGGCGAAGCCGCCGGCATGACGCGCGACGAGATCGAAGGCCTGAAGATCGCGGCCCTGCTGCACGACATCGGCAAGCTGGCCGTGCCCGAGCACATCCTGACCAAGCCCGGCCGGCTGACGCCCGCGGAGTTCGACTACGTCCGCCTGCACCCGACGGTCGGCGCCAACATCCTCAAGGCGGTGCCGTTCCCCTACCCGGTGGCGCCCTACATCCAGAGCCACCACGAGCGGTGGGATGGCACCGGGCTATCCCGATGGACTGAAGGGCGAGGCGATCCCGCTCGGCGCACGCGTGCTGGCGGTGGTCGACTACTACGACGCGCTGACCGCGAATCGGCCCTATCACCGGGCGATGGGGCAGGAAGAGGCCATCGAGACGCTGCGGCTCGAGGCCGGCAAGGCGCTGGACCCGCGGCTGATCGAGCTGTTCATGGAGGTCCTTCTGCTCACGGAGGACCACGAGTACGAGGGCGCGCGCGAGCCGGTGCTGCCCGAGTCGTCGTCGGCGCCGCGCACGGGCGCGCCGGCGACCGGCTTCTCGACGTCGAGCGAGAGCCCGATTCGCGGCCGCGGCGACGGTGTATCAGAGCATCTCGCAGGCCACACAGGAAGTGCGTGCGCTCTACGACATCGCGCAGACGCTCGGCACCCGCCTCAGCGTGGACGACACGATGGGCCTGCTCACCTCGAAGGTCAATCGCCTCGTGCCGGCGTCCTGCTGGGCTCTCTATCTGCCCGACGGACGCCGGGACGTGTTGCGGTGCCGGTATGCGGCCGGCCTCTCGTCCGACGGGCTCGAAGGGCTGCGCATTCCCGTTCGGCGAGGGCGTGACGGGCTGGACGGCGCGCCACCTGTCGGCGCCATCAATGCCCGTGCGGTGAGCGACTTCGACGCCGCCGGCGCCCCTCAGGTCGGGCAACCTGTTCCAGTCCGCCCTGGCGTTCCCGCTGATCGACGACGACCAGCTGATTGGCGATTCTCACCGCCTACCACGTGGACAACCAGCCGTACACCGAGGCGCACCTGCGGCTGCTCGAGCGGCTCGGCGGCCAGGTCGGCATCGGTGCTGGCCAACTCCATCCAGTTCGAGGGCCTGCGCGCCGCGTCGCTGACCGACTCGCTGACCGACCTGCCGAACTCACGCGCCCTCATCGGGCATCGTCGACCAGCGCCTGGCGTCAAATACGGACGGCGCCGTGCCGAGCGCGCATCATCATGATCGACCTCGACGACTTCAAGACCATCAACGACGCGCACGGCCACCAGACCGGCGACCTCGCGCTGCAGACGCTGGCGAGCACGCTGCGGCGTCAGGTGCGGGCCTCGGACTTCTGCGCGCGCTACGGCGGCGACGAGTTCGTCGTCGCGTTGTCCTGCCAGGATCGGTCCGAGGCCGAGCGACGCGCCGAGGACCTGCAGCGGGCCGTGGCGCGCCAGGTCGTCACCGCGCCGAACGGCGCGCAGCTGGCCATGAGCATCAGCGTGGGGGTGGCCATGAGCGGCGAAGATGGCCACACCTTCGAAGCGCTGCTGGAAGCGGCGGACCGCCGGATGTATGACGGACAAGCAGGCGAGCGAAAGGCCGCGACCCGCCGCACCGGCGCTGCGGGACCGAACATCCGCCTCGCTCGCTCGCGCTAATCACCTCCGACGCCCGTGTCGCCCCGCGCTCCCCCGCGGGGCGACACGCCCTTTCCGCATCGCCACCAGTCGCGTGGCGATCGTTCAACTCCGTGGAACCGCGGCCGCAAAGTTCAGCGTCCTGAACAAGAGAAGGGTTGAATGTCATAGAATTCACGGTTGGGCAATCCTCATGCAACTTTTTCAGGCATCCGCATCATCCGTCGGCTCGAAGATCCTCATCGCTCTGACCGGGCTCGGCCTGTTCGTGTTCCTCATCGGACACCTGGCCGGGAACCTGCTCTTCCTCGTCGGTCCAGACGCGTTCAACCACTACTCGCATACGCTCACCAGCAACCCCCTCATCTATCTCGTTGAGGCCGGACTGGTGGGCGTGTTCTTCCTGCACGTGGCCAAGACCGTGGCCGGCGTGCTCGCCAATCGCGCCGCCCGTCCAACGGGTTACGCGAGCCGGCGCTGGGCCAAGACCAAGAACCCGAGGAGCCGCAAGACGCCTGGCCTCGTCGACGATGATCGTGACCGGGACCATCGTCCTGCTGTTCGTGGTCACCCACCTCGCCACCTTCAAGTTCGGCACCTTCTACGAAGCCGCCGATGGCATCGCGCGACCTCTATCGCCTGCAGCTCGAGATCTTCAGCTCGCCGGGCTACGTCGTCTTCTACCTGTTCGCGATGGCCATCATCTTCTTCCATCTCTGGCACGGCATCTCGAGCGCGGCGCAGTCGCTCGGCATCGATCACGTGCGGCCGGGTCGCCCGGCCTTCTCGTCCTCGGCCGCGTGCTGGCGATCGTCATCGCGGGCGGGTTCTTCATCATTCCGATCTACACCTTCCTCCTCTCGAAGGGCGTGCTATGACGCTCGATTCCAGAATTCCCAGCGGTCCGATCGCCGAGAAGTGGGACCGTCGCAAGTTCGAGAACAAGCTCGTCAACCCGGCCAACCGGCGCAAGCACGAGATCATCGTGGTGGGGACCGGCCTGGCCGGCGCCTCGGCCGCGGCCTCGCTCGGTGAGCTCGGCTACAAGGTCAAGCTGTTCGGCATCCACGACAGCCCGCGCCGCGCGCACAGCATCGCCGCGCAGGGCGGCATCAACGCCGCCAAGAACTACCGGAACGACGGCGACAGCATCTACCGGCTGTTCTACGACACGGTCAAGGGCGGCGACTATCGCGCCCGCGAGGCCAACGTGTTCCGCCTGGCACAGATGTCGGTGCGACATCATCGACCAGTGCGTCGCCCAGGGGGTGCCGTTCGCGCGCGAGTACGGCGGGCTGCTCGACAACCGCTCGTTCGGCGGCGCCCAGGTGTCGCGCACGTTCTACGCGCGCGGCCAGACCGGCCAGCAGCTGCTGCTCGGCGCCTACCAGTCGCTGATGCGCCAGGTGGACGCCGGCACGGTGACGATGTACCCGCGCCGCGAGATGCTGGACCTCGTGGTGGTCAACGGCCAGGCTCGCGGCATCGTCTGCCGCAACCTGATCACCGGCGAGCTCGAGTCGCACGGCGCCAACGCGGTGCTGCTGTGCACGGGCGGCTACGGCACGGTGTTCTACCTGTCGACCAACGCCGTCAACTCGAACGTCACGGCCGCCTGGCGCGCCCACAAGCGGGGCGCCTACTTCGCCAACCCCTGCTTCACGCAGATTCACCCGACCTGCATCCCCGTCAGCGGCGACCACCAGTCGAAGCTGACGCTGATGTCCGAGAGCCTCCGCAACGACGGCCGCGTGTGGGTGCCGAAGAACCCGGGCGACCGGCGCCCCGCCGACCAGATTCCGGAGTCGGAGCGCGACTACTACCTCGAGCGCCGCTACCCGAGCTTCGGCAACCTGGTGCCGCGTGACGTGGCGTCGCGTGCCGCCAAGTCGGTGTGCGACGAGGGCCGGGGCGTGGGCGACACCGGCCTGTCGGTGTACCTGGACTTCGCCGACGCCATCAAGCGGCTGGGCGCCGACACCATCAAGGGCCGCTACGGCAACCTGTTCGACATGTACAAGCGCATCACCGACGAGGATCCCTACAAGGTTCCGATGCGCATCTACCCCGCCGTGCACTACACGATGGGCGGGCTGTGGGTGGACTACGACCTGATGTCCACCATCCCCGGCCTCTTCGTGCTCGGCGAGGCGAACTTCTCGGACCACGGCGCCAACCGGCTCGGCGCCAGCGCCCTGATGCAGGGGCTGGCGGACGGCTACTTCGTCGCGCCCTACACCGTGGCCAACTACCTGGCCGGCTCGGCCATGCCGGCGGTCGCCTCCGAACACGACGCCTTCAAGGAGGCGAAGGCCGCGGCACAGGCCCGCATCGACAAGGTGCTGTCGGTCAAGGGCAACCGCACGATCCGCGACTTCCACCGCGCGGTCGGGGCGATCTGCTGGGACCACGTCGGCATGGCGCGCACCGAGCAGGGGCTGCAGGGCGCCATCACCGCAGATTCGCCAGCTCCGCGACGAGTTCTGGCAGAACGTGCTGGTCACGGGCGACAAGAACAACCTGAACCCAGCGCTCGACTACGCCGGGCGCGTGGCCGACTACATGGAGTTCGCCGAGCTGCTGGCGCTCGACGCGCTGGAACGGCGCGAGTCGTGCGGCGGGCACTTCCGCGAGGAGTTCCAGACGCCGGACGGCGAGGCCCTCCGCAAGGACGACGAGTATCTCGTACGTGGCCGCCTGGGAGTTCCAGGGAGTCGGCGCGCGACCCGCTCTCCACAAGGAAGAGCTGGTGTTCGACGAAGTGCATCCCTCGCAGCGCAGCTACAAGTAGGACGCATTCATATGGCGATGACTGTCACTTTGAAGGTCTGGCGGCAGGCGGGCCCCACCGCCACGGGCCGCTTCGAGACCTACACCACGAACCACGCGCATCCCGACATGTCGTTTCTCGAGATGCTGGACGTGGTGAACGAAGAAATCATCAAGTGCCGGCAAGGATCCGATCGCGTTCGACTCCGACTGCCGCGAAGGCATCTGCGGCAGCTGCGGGCTGGTCATCGACGGGCTGGCCCACGGCCCGGACCGTGGCGCCACCACCTGCCAGGTGCACATGCGCCGCTTCAAGAGCGGCGACACGATCACGGTCGAGCCGTTCCGGGCCAAGGCGTTCCCGGTGGTCAAGGACCTCGTGGTCGACCGCAGCGCCTTCGATCGCATCATCGCGGCCGGCGGCTACGTCTCGATCAACGCCGGCGGTGCGCCGGACGGCAACAGCATCCCGGTGCCCAAGGACGTGGCCGACCTGGCCATGGACAACGCGCAGTGCATCGGGTGCGGCGCCTGCGCGGCCGCCTGCAAGAACGCGGCGGCGCATCTGTTCACGTCCGCGAAGATTGCCCACCTCGGCCTGCTGCCCCAGGGCGAGCCCGAACGAGGACGCCGGGCGATCCGCATGGTGGCACAGATGGATGCCGAAGGCTTCGGCAGCTGCTCGAACGAAGGCGAGTGCGAGGCGGTGTGCCCGAAGGGGATTTCGATTGCGAGCATCGCCCGCATGAATCGCGACTACGTGAAGGCAGTCGCCGGGAAGATCTAGCTCGGGAGGCTGGGGTTCGCTCTTCGCGAGCCCCAGCCTCCCGGTCACGTCAGAACCGCCGATCGGTTCTCACACCTTGATGACGTCCACGAGCTCCTTCACGGCGCCGGCGGACTTGTGCAGCGCGGCCTTCTCGTCGGCCGTCAGCGGCACTTCCACAATCTGCTCCATGCCCTTGGCCCCGAGCTTCACTGGCACGCCCACGAACAGGTCGTTGATGCCGTACTCACCCTGCAGGTAGACCGAACACGGCATGATGCGCTTCTGATCCTTCAGGATCGCTTCCACCATGTCGGCGGCCGACGCCCCCGGCGCGTACCAGGCGCTCGTCCCCACCAGCTTGGTAATCTCCGCGCCACCGTTCGCGGTGCGGGTACAGATTTCGTCCAGCTTGGCCTGCGACAGCATGCCCATCGTCACCAGTTCAGTGAGCGGGATGCCGGCCACCGTGGACAGACGCGGCAGCGGCACCATGGTGTCGCCGTGGCCGCCGAGCACGAAGCACGTCACGTCCGAAACCGAGACATTCAGCTCGGTCGCGACGAACGTTCGCATGCGGGCGGAGTCGAGCACGCCGGCCATGCCGATGACGCGCTCACGCGGAAAGCCGCTCAGCCGGTAGACCGCCTGCGACATGGCGTCGAGCGGGTTGGCCACCGGCACGATGATGCAGTTGGGCGAGTACTTGACGATTTCCGCCGTCACGTCCTGCATGATCTTGTAGTTCACGTTCAGCAGATCGTCGCGGCTCATGCCGGGCTTGCGCGGCATGCCCGAGGTGATGACCACGACGTCCGAGTTCGCGCTCGCCGCGAAGTCGTTCGTGCCGACACCGAGCACGCGCGCCGCGGAGCCGTCAACGGCACACGACTGATAGATGTCGAGCGCAACGCCCGCGGCCTTCGACTCGGCGATGTCGACGACGACGACGTCCGCCAGTTCCTTCTGTGCGACGACGCGTGCCACCGTCGCGCCCACGTTGCCTGCTCCGCCGACCACCGTGACCTTACGATTCATGCCAGTCTCCTGAACGAAATTGACTTTAGGTCAGTTTGCCTCGCCGCTCGCGAGCTGCATCCACAAGTTCTGTGGAAAACCTTGTGGAAAACACCGTGTGAACACCACGTAACGGCGCGCAATCTCGAAGAATTCTGCGGATTGCACCACGGATGATGCACCACCGATCGTCGGTCCGACCTTTTCCAACGCGTCTGAACCTGTCATTATATCTGGCTCACACATTCCCCGGAGATGCATCAGTGCGCATAGTTGTTGCCGACGACCTCCCCGCTTCCGCGCTCGACCTGTTGCGCGCCGAAGGTTGGACGATTGACGCCCAATCCGGCCGCACGCCGGACCAACTGAAGATCGATCTCGCGGACGCGGATGCGCTCGTCGTGCGCAGTGCGACGAAGGTCACGCCCGACATCATTGCCGCCGCACCAAAGCTGCGGGCAATTGCCCGCGCCGGAACCGGCGTCGACAACGTGCATGTCGAGACCGCCAGCGCGCGCGGCATCGTCGTGATGAACGCACCAGGCGCCAACAGCATTTCCGTTGCGGAACTGGCGATGGCACAGATCCTGTCGCTGGCACGGAAGCTGCCTGCGGCGGACGCGTCGATGAAGCAGGGCGTCTGGGACAAGAAGAGCTTCCTCGGTGAAGAGGTACGCGGCAAGGTGCTTGGCCTTGCCGGCCTGGGCCGCATCGGTCAGGAAGTGGCACGCCGCGCGCAGGCGTTCGAGATGACCGTCATTGCGCACGATCCGTTCATCGCGCAGCAGGCGGCCGCCGGCATGGGCATCGAACTGGTGTCGATGGACGACCTGTGCGCACGCGCGGACTACCTGTCGCTCCACATGCCGTCCACGCCGCAGACCAAACGCACGTTCAACGCCGAGCGGCTGGCGAAGTGCAAGAAGGGACTTCGCCTGGTGAACACCGCGCGGGGCGACTTGATCGACGAGGCCGCGCTCGTGGCCGCGATCGAGTCCGGCCACATCGGTGGCGCGGCGCTCGACGTCTACGAGAGCGAACCGACGAAGGATCACACTCTGCAGAAGCTGGCCAAGGTGGTGGCGAGCCCGCACATCGCGGCCTCCACGCGCGAAGGCCAGGAACTGGTGGGCGTCGAAACCGCCTCCGCGCTGCGCGATTTCCTCAAGACCGGCGTCATTCGCAACGCCGTGAACTTCCCCGCCGTCGCGCCCGACGAGTTCCAGCGCCTGCAGCCGTATATGACCGTTGGCGAACAGCTGGGCGCCCTGGTTGGCCAGATGGGCGAAGCGCGTATCGAAAGTGTCGGCGTGCGCTACTACGGCGAGCTGGCCGGCCAGCATCCCCTCATCGTCAATGCCGTGCTGGTGGGATTGTTCAAGGCGACCCTGTCGGAGCCGGTGACCGCGGTCAACGCCAAGGCGACCGCGGCGGCACGCGGTATCGACATCGTCGAGTCGTCGAGCTCGCGGACCCGCAACTTCCGCAGCCTGCTGTCGGTGAAGCTGGTCACCGACGCCGGGGAGCGCTGGGTGGAGGCGACGGTCGCGGATCGCAATCCCCGCCTGGTGCTGCTGAACGGCGTGCCCGTCGAGGCGCCGCTCTCGGGAACGCTGCTGCTGATCAGCAATAACGATCAGCCGGGCGTGATCGGCGAGGTCGGCACGATTCTTGGCCGCGAGGGCGTCAACATCGCGAACTTCGCGCTGGGCCGCGACACCGGTGGCGCGGTGGGTGTGGTGAATGTGGATGCGCCGGCGGGGGTGGTCGAGGGCTTGCTGGATCAGTTGCGATCCGTCGCCGCCGTCAAGCACGTCTGGTTGGTGCAGGTCTAACCGGGAAGGATGTCTGCCACGCGAGGACGGCTCAGCGGAGACGCAGCGTGCGCTCGCCGCCGGAGGCGTCCTTGAGGGTCACCATGGTCTCCTGTACGTCGACCACGACATAGCCGCCGGGCAGTTCGTCACCGCGCTTGACGAAGAGCAGTCCCTGGCCGCTCGCTGATGATCGCGGTGAACGCCGGCCCGTCCGGCCCGGCGTTCGTCGCCATCCCCGACAGCGTGAATGCGGCCGCCGGACGCACGGGCGCGTCGTCCATGGGCGCCATCGCGACGGCGTCGGGCGTGGTTGGAGACGGCCGGCCCGTCGGCGCGGACGTCCCGCGAGAGCCAAAGACGAACGGATTACGCGAAGATTGAGGGCGGGCTGGCTGCCGGTCCAGTTTGCGCTGCAACTGACGGGTCAGCGGCGCGGCGTCCCGGGTCTGCTCCACCCCGAGCGGACGTGGGCCGCGCCCGGTTGAACCAGGCCGATCGCCAGCGGGCTGGGACACCAGACCGCCGCCCAGCGCCCAGCCCAGAGCCAGGCTGAGGGCCCCGACCAGCGCGACGGTCCGCCACTGCATGCCGCCCATTCTACCCGGGTATCGGGACGAGGCCACGCTATCGGCAGGGGCGGTCCGCCCCGAGCGTTCATGGTAGACTTCTGTGTGCCGGTCAGTCTGCCGTTCAAACTGACTGAATCGTCGGTGGTCGCGATCATTCCCGCGCGATACCAGTCCACCCGACTCCCCGCAAAAGCCCTCGCCGACATCGCCGGTCATCCGATGATCGAGCACGTCTACCGCCGCGCATCCGAGGCGCAGACCGTGACGGCCGTCGTGGTCGCCACCGACGACGAGCGGATTGCCCGGGTGGTCGAAGGGTTTGGTGGCATTGCGGTGATGACCCGGCCAGACCACCCGACGGGCACCGACCGCCTGGCTGAGGTAGCCGCGGCGCTGACGTGCGGGATCGTGGTCAATGTTCAGGGTGACGAGCCGCTGCTCGACCCTGCGGTGATCGACGCCGTCGACCCGCCCGCTCGATGAACTCGCCTTCGCTGGAACTCTCGACGGCGTGCCGCCCCTTGCGATCCGACGAGGAGTTCGCGAATCCGAATGTCGTCAAGGTGGTGTGCGATCTGACCGGCCGGGCCCTGTATTTCTCCCGCGCGCCCATCCCATTCCCGCGTGGAACGGTCGGGACCGCGCCGGCCGTGGCCCGCGCGCACGTCGGCCTGTATGCCTACCGCCGCGACGTGCTGCTGCGGCTGGCCGCGCTGCCCCCGGTGGACATCGAAGGCGTGGAAGCGCTCGAGCAGTTGCGCGCCCTGGCCCACGGCATCGGCATTCAGGTCGTGGAGACCGACCACCACTCCATCGGGGTGGACACACCAGACGATCTGGCGCGCGTCCGTCAGTGGCTCTTGACTGCTTCGAGGACCTGAGACCCAACATGGAACAGACCGCTCGACCCACCAAGTACATTTTCGTGACCGGCGGCGTGGTGTCGTCACTCGGCAAGGGACTGGCCGCCGCCTCCATCGGCGCGCTGCTCGAGGGGCACGGCTACCGCGTCACGATGCAGAAGTTCGACCCCTACATCAACGTCGACCCCGGCACGATGAGCCCGTACCAGCACGGCGAGGTCTACGTCACCGACGACGGGGCCGAAACCGACCTGGACCTGGGGCACTACGAGCGCTTCACGAGCATGACCACGACGCGCAACAGCAACTGGACGACCGGCAAGATCTACATGTCGGTGCTTCAGAAGGAACGTCGCGGCGACTACCTCGGCCGCACCGTGCAGGTCATTCCGCACATCACCAACGAGATCAAGGACTGCATCCGGGCGGTGGGCCGGGACGTCGACGTGGTGCTGGTCGAGATCGGCGGCACCGTTGGCGACATCGAAAGCCTGCCGTTCCTCGAGGCCATCCGCCAGTTCCGCCAGGACGTGGGCCGCGAGAACACGGTCTACGTGCACCTCACGCTGGTGCCCTATATCGGCACCGCGGGCGAGCTGAAGACCAAGCCCACGCAGCACAGCGTGCGCGACCTGCGCTCGATCGGCATCCAGCCGGACATGCTGCTCTGCCGCACCGACCGCCCGCTCCCCCGCGACCTGAAGCAGAAGATCGGCCTGTTCTGCGACGTGCCCGAAGAGGCCGTGATCACCGCCAGGGATGTGTCGACGATTTACGAGGTGCCGCTGGCGTTCCGTGAAGAGGGACTCGACAAGGTATTGCTGAAGCTGCTGGGGCTGCCGCAGGGCGAATCCCACATGCAGGCGTGGGAAGACCTGGTCGACGGCATCAAGCACCCCGCCGACGAGATCACGATTCACGTCGTCGGCAAGTACACCGGCTACGAGGACTCCTACAAGTCGCTCAACGAGGCGCTCTATCACGGCGGCTTCGCGAACCGGACGCGGATCAACATCCAGTGGGTGGAATCGGAGGCGCTGGAACAGGAAGGCGGCACGCGCCTGCTCGACGGCGCCCACGCCGTGCTCGTGCCGGGCGGCTTCGGCTCCCGCGGCACGCGCGGGCATGATGAAGGCGGCGGAGTACGCCCGCACGCACGGCATCCCCTACTTCGGGATCTGCTACGGCTTCCAGTGGGCCACGGTGGAGTTCGCGCGCAACGTCTGCGGCCTCGAGGGCGCCGACTCGACCGAGGTGGACGAGTCGGCCACGCACCGCGTGATCTACAAGCTGCGCGACCTGCTGGGCGTCGACGAGCTCGGCGGGACGATGCGGCTGGGACGCTATGCCTGCGAGCTGACCGAGGGCTCGCTGGCGCGCCGCATCTACGGCGCGCCGCTGATCCACGAGCGCCATCGCCATCGCTTCGAGTTCAACTGCCTCTACGAGTCGGCCCTGAACGAGAAGGGCATGCGCATCTCCGGCCGCTCGCCGGACGGCAAGTTCGTCGAGATCGCGGAGCTGCCGTCACATCCCTGGTTCATCGCCGTGCAGTTCCACCCCGAGTTCCAGTCGCGGCCGCTCAAGCCGCACCCGCTGTTCACCAGCTTCGTCGAGGCGGCGCTGCGGCAGAAGAACGGCATCCCTGCGGGCACCCAGTCGATGGCCTCGCATGGCTGATCCGGCCCCGATGGTCGTGTGTCTCGGCCGGCGCGGTGCGGTTCGGGCCGGGACAGCCCCTGGGCTTCATGCTCGGGCCCTGCGTCATCGAGAGCCGCGACCATGCCGTCGAACATCGGACTCGAGATCGCCGCCATCGCGCAGCGCACCGGCTATCCGGTGGTGTTCAAGGCGTCGTTCGACAAGGCCAACCGCACCTCGATCGCCTCGTACCGCGGGCCCGGGCTCGACGAGGGCCTGCGCATCCTGGCCGAGGTGAAGTCGCGGACCGGCCTTCCCGATCCTCACCGACATCCACGAGCCGTCCCAGGCGGCACGGGCCGCGGAGGTGGTCGACGTCCTGCAGATTCCCGCATTCCTCTGCCGGCAGACCGACCTGCTGGTGGCGGCGGCGCGGACCGGTCGCACCGTCAACGTCAAGAAGGGACAGTTCCTGGCGCCGAAGGACATGCGGCACGTGGTGGCCAAGCTGACCGAGAGCGGCAACTCGCGGATTCTCCTGACCGAGCGCGGCACCTCGTTCGGCTACAACAACCTGGTCGTCGACATGCGCGGGCTGCCGATGCTGCGCGAGTTCGGCTTCCCCGTCATCTTCGACGTCACGCACAGCCTGCAGCTGCCGGGCGCCGGCGACGGCGTCACCGCCGGCCTGGCCGAGTACATCGAGCCGCTGTCCCAGGCCGGTGTCGCCGCCGGCGTGGACGGCGTGTTCATGGAAGTCCACGAGAACCCGCCCCAGGCGAAGAGCGATGCGGCGAACGCGCTCAGGCTCGATCGCGTCGAGCCCCTGCTGCATCGGCTCGTGGCGATTGACAGGATCGTGCGCCGTGGCTGACCTGACGCTGGCCCGCAAGGTCCTGCAGACCGAAGCCGCGGCCATCCTCGATCTGCGTCAGACCGGCTCGACGGCTCGTTCTCGCAGGCCGTCGACATGGTGCGCGACTGCCGGGGCCGCGTCATCCTGACGGGCATGGGCAAGAGCGGCATCATCTGCCGCAAGATCGCCGCGACGCTGTCGAGCACCGGGACCTCGGCCTTCTTCCTGCACCCGGCGGAGGCGGTGCACGGCGACCTTGGCGTCATCCGTTCGGACGACGTGGTGATCGCCGTGTCGTACAGCGGCGAGACCGACGAACTGACGCGGGTGCTGGAGACCATCAAGCGCCTCGGCGCGCGACTGATCGCGATCACCGGCGGCATGAGCTCGACGCTCGCGCAGAGCGCGGACGTGGCGCTCGACTGTCATGTGTCGGAAGAGGCCTGCCCGATGAACCTGGTGCCGACCGCGTCCACCACCGCCGCCCTGGCCCTCGGCGACGCCCTGGCCATGTCGGTGCTGGTCGAGAAGGGCTTCCAGCCCGAGGATTTCGCCAGCCTGCACCCCGGCGGCAAGCTCGGCAAGCGGCTGATGCGCGCCCGACAATTGATGCACGCCGGCGACAACGTGCCGGTCGTCCGGCTCGACACCGTGATGCGCGACATCATCTACACGATGTCCAGCAAGGGACTGGGCATGACCTCGGTGATCGACGCCGAGCGGCCGGCTCGCCGGCATCGTCACGGACGGCGACCTGCGCCGGAAGATGGCCGCCACGCCGGACATCCAGGCCCTCACCGCCCGGGACGTGATGACCGTCCAACCCCATCACCATCGGCCCCGAGACGCTGGCGGTCGAGGCCCTGGCCCTGCTCGAACGGCGCAAGATCACCTCCGTCGTCGTCATCGACGCCGACCGCCGGGTGGAGGGCGTGCTGCACCTGCACGACCTCTGGCGCACCGAAATGGTGTAGGACGGCGCAGGACCCCATCACCGTGGAACTCGACTCGTCTCTGCCGCTCATCACCGCGCTCGTGGCGCTGCTGCTCGGCCTGGCCATCGGCAAGGCCTGGGAGCGCTACAAGCTGCGCGACGGCCGGTGGATCGATCGCCGCAAGGCGCGCGATTCGCAGCACTACGTGCTCGGCCTCAACTTCCTGGTCTCGAACCAGATCGATCTGGCCATCGAGGAGCTGAGCCGCGCGGCGCGGGTGGATGCCGATGCCCTCGAGATCCACATGATCCTGGGCAACGTCTACCGCGAACGCGGCCAGGTCTCGCGCGCGATCCAGGTCCACCAGGCGCTGCTGCAGCGCCCCAAGCTGACGCGCCTCGAGCACAGCTACGTGCTGCTCTGCCTCGGCCTCGACTACAAGCGCGGCGGCTTCGTCGACCGGGCGCTCGACGCGTTCAAGGAAGTGCTGCGCCTGTCGCCCGACAACCAGTACGCCCTGCTCTACCTGGAGAAGCTGCACGAGGAACAGCACCAGTGGGGCGAGGCGTATCGGATCCGCCGTCAGCTGGTGGAGCTGAGCGGGCCGGACACCCAGCCACGCAACCAGGCGATCCTCGGCGTTCCTCGAGAACGCGCTCGGGCTCGGACGCGCTGAAGGCCGGCGACGCGACCGCGGCCGCCCGGCACTTCGAGTCGGCGATCGCCCTCGACTCCGTCCACCACCCCGGCGTACCTGAACCTCGGTGACGTCCGGCTGCTGGCCGGCGACACCGCCGGGGCCATGGCCGCCTGGAACCAGCTGATCGACGTGGCCCCCGAGCGCGCGCATCTGGCGCTGCAGCGGCTCGAGCGGCTGCTACGACCGCGAGGGCGCGCCACAGAAGTTCGAGGAGCGGTGCCGCCGGTTCATCGCCTCGCGGCCGCAGGACTGGCGCGGACGCCTGGCGCTCGGCATGCACCTGTCACAGCGCGGCGATCCGCACACCGCCTTCGACCTGCTGATCGAGGCCCTCGAACAGAACCCGCACGGCCTGACGGTGCACCAGGCCGTCTGGACGCGTCCTGCTGCAGCTCGATCTCGATCGCACGCTGGTGCAGCGCTACATCGAGTCGGCGCGCGACGCCGTGTTCTTCCTCGATCCGCACGTCTGTCTCAAGTGCCACTACCGCAGCACCGAGCTGCTGTGGCAGTGCCCGCATTGCCACGAGTGGAACTCGTTCGTCGAAGAGCGGATGGCCGCCGCCCGGCAGGCCTCGGTCGAAATGTGAAGCGCTCGAGGCGCGGGCCGGCCGCGCGTGAGCGCAGGGCGGCGATCACCGCCGTCCACCGCGGCGTCGGTGGCGTCGAACGACGCTCGCCGTGTCGATGACGTAGTCGGCGCGCCGCACCTTGTCGTCGATCGGCCACTGCGCCGCCATCCGCTGCTCCGCCTGCGCCCGCGGTCGCACTTGTCCCGCGCCATCACGCGTTCGATCTGCATCGCCGGCGGACAGGCCGCGACCACGACCACATCGAACTCCCCCGCTCGCGCCGGTTTCGAACAGCAGCGGGATGTCGGCCACGGCGAACGGGCGTCGACGGCGGCACGTCAGCCAGGAACCGATCGATGCCCGCGCGAACGGCCGGATGGACGATGGCCTCGAGATCGCGCCGCGCGCCGCTGTCCGCGAAGACGATGGACGCGAGCCTGTCGGTCGATTGAGCGCGCCGGTCCTGTCGAGGACGTCCGCGCCGAACCGGCCGACAATCGCGCGAAGCGCCGGCGTCCCCGGTTCCACCACCTGCGCGGGCCAGCACATCGGCGTCCACGACCGGGACGCCGGCTGGCGGAAGCGCTGCGCGACGTAGCTCTTCCCGGTGGCGATGCCGCCGGTGAGCGCCACGCGCAGCATCAGCGTCCGAGCCCGGCCCGGTGCTCCGCCGCCGTCACCGTGTTGCGCGAGGACCATCGCAATCGTCAGCGGGCCGACGCCGCCGGGCACCGGCGTGATCGCGCCGGCCACCTGCTCGACGTCGGGATGCACGTCACCGATCAGCAGGCTGCCCTTCGCCTCGAACTGCTGCCGCTTGCGGCTGCCCTCCGCGAAGAACCGCGCGACCTCGGCGCCATCCGTGAGCCGGTTGATGCCGACGTCGATGACCGTGGCGCCGGGCTTGACGAAGTCGGGCGTGACGAAGCCCGGCCGGCCGATGGCGGCGACCAGGACGTCCGCCGTGCGGCACACCGCCGGCAGATCGACGCGTGCGCGAGTGGCAGATGGTCACCGTCGCATCCCGGTGCAGCAGCAGCAGCGCCATCGGCTTGCCGACGATGTCGCTGCGGCCAATGACGACGGCGTGCCGTCCCCTGAGCGGAATGCCCTCGCGGTCGAGCAGCTCGGCGCACCCGAGCGGCGTGCACGCCACCAGCGTCTGCCGCTTCTGCACCAGCAGGCCGACGTTGACCGGGTGAAAGCCGTCGACGTCCTTGGCCGGATCGACCGCGTCGAACACGCGCTGCTCGGCGTCGTGGCCCATGCCGGCGGGCAGCGGCGACTGCACCAGGATGCCGTCGACGGCATCGTCCCGGTTCAGGCGCGTCGACCAGCGCCAGCGCCTCGTCGAGCGAGGCGGTGGCCGGCAGCCGGAACAACTCGCCGCGGCAGCCGTGCTGCGCGACCGTGGCGATCTTGTTCCGGACGTAGATCTCCGACGGCCGGGTCCTCGCCCGCCAGCACCACGGCGAGGCCGGGCGGCCGGCCGCGCCGCCGCAAGAATGCGTCCACGCGCGGCCGGACCTCCGCGCGCAGGCGCGCCGCCCACGCTGTTCCGTCGAGTCGCCGTGCCGTCATGTCGTCGAAGACCGGACCTACTTCTCGCCGGACGCCTTCGTCAGGCCGAAGCCCACCGCCCAGACCGCGACCGACACGGCCAGGAACTGCAGGCCGAACGCGTCGGCCTGTTCGGCGCGTGACGCCGATCTCGCTCCACTTGGCGGTGGTTTCGTTGGTGATGCCGAACTCCGTCATGTAGCCGAGGATGGCGATGCAGACGCGCGTTGAAGATGAGCAGCAGGCCGAGCGTCGTGATGAAGTTGGCCAGCGACTGCAGCGGCGTGCGGCTCGCCGCCTCCTGCTTGTTCACGAGCGGGCTGTGCGTGCGGCCGTAGAACCAGTAGATCACCATGCCGATGTCCAGCCACACCAGGAAGCGGACCCAGGTGAGGACCGGCAGGCTCAGCATCAGGTACGCGCACGAGAGGATGCCCAGCACCGGGAAGATCGGGCCGAACGGGACGCGGAACGGCCGCTTCGCTTCGGGCCGCTTCGCGCGCAGCATCAGCACGGCCGCGCAGACCACGACGAAGGCGAACAGCGTGCCGATGCTGGTCATCTCGCCGACGACCTGGATCTGCGTGACGCCCGCCACCAGCGCGACGAGGACGCAGGTGATGGTGGTGGTGATGTAGGGGGTGCCGAACTTGGGGTGCACCTTGCTGACGCCCTGGGGCAGCAGGTTGTCGCGGCTCATCGCGAAGAAGATGCGCGGCTGGCTCATGAGCATGACGAGCAGCACGGAGGTGATGCCGGCGACGGCGCCGGCGCTGACGAGACCGGCCGCCCAGTCCTGGCCGATCACCTCGAGCGCGAAGGCGACCGGCGCGTTCAGGAACTTCACCGAGTCGGCCTGGGCCACCATCGGCACGCCCGGGAGCGCGTCGGCCAGCGCGCGATACTGCACGACCGGCACCATGCCGGTCAGCACGGCGCCGACCAGCAGGTAGAGGATCGTGCAGACCACCAGCGAGGCGATGATGCCGATCGGCAGGTCGCGCTGCGGGTTCTTCGCTTCTTCGGCGGTGGTCGAGACGGCGTCGAAGCCGATGTAGGCGAAGAACACGACGGCGGCCGCGGCCATGATGCCGGGCCAGCCGTAGGGCGCGTACGGCTCCCAGTTCGCCGGCTCGACGTAGGTGACGCCGGCGGCGAGGAAGAACAGGACCGCCGCCAGCTTGATCGCCACCATCGACCGCGTTGAAGCGGGCCGACTCGCGGATGCCGATGATCAGCAGCACCATGATGGCGAGGACGATCAGCACCGCGGGCAGGTTGATGATGCCGACCGGCGGCGCGGCGCCCAGAGCGACGCGGCAGGGTGATGCCGAACCCGGCGAGCAGCCGCTGCATGTAGCCGCTCCAGCCGATGGCCACGGTCATCGAGCCGACGGCGTACTCGAGGATGAGGTCCCAGCCGATCATCCAGGCGACCAGTTCGCCGAGCGTCGCATAGGCATAGGTGTAGGCGCTGCCGGCGATGGGGATCATCGAGGCGAACTCCGCGTAGCACAGCGCCGCGAACGCGCAGGCCAGGCCCGCGGCCAGGTACGGACAGCGTGATCGCGGGACCCGCCTGATTCGCCGCCGCCGTGCCTGTCAGGACGAAGATGCCGGTTCCGATGATGGCGCCGATGCCCGAGCAGCGTGAGATCCCAGGCCGTCAGGCTCCGCTTGAGCGACTTGCTGCCATGCTCGACGTCGCCGACGAGCTGCTCGATCGACTTCGTTCTGAACAGATTCGAGTCCATTCGACCTCCGGGCCGGATTGTAACGCAGATGAGTTGTCATCGCCCCGCATTCGAGGGCACATCGGCAACGGGTTGCGTCACCGCCCGCTGGATCGGGAGCCCAACGCTGCCAGATACTGGCGGGCTCTCACCAGCGGATCGCCCTGCAGCAGGTCGGAGATGACGCACACCGACGCGGCCCCGGCGGCTCGAGCACCGACGGCGCCCGCTCGAGCGTGATGCCGCCGATCGCCACGACCGGGATACCGCGCTCGCGCGCCAGCTCGGCCACCGTCCGCACCAACGCCAGCCCGACCGCGTCGTAGCCGGTGTCCTTGGTGCGCGGTCGCCGAAGACCGGCCCGATCGCGATGTAGCTGACGGGTTGGTCGAGGGCCGCCAGCGCCTGCTCCACCGAGTGCGTGGACACGCCGACCGATGGCCCGCTTCCCCACCAGCGCGCGCGCCTCGGCCACCGGCATGTCGTCCTGCCCGACGTGGACGCCGGCGGCGCTCGGCGAGCATCGCGATCTCGGGCCGGTCGTTGACGATGATCGACGCGCGGCTGCCGGCGCGCGCCACCACCGCGGGCGACGAGGTCGAGCAGGCCGGCGGCGGCTGTCGTGTTTGGCGCGCACCTGCAGCAGCGACACGCCGGCCTCGAGAAAGGCCTCGGCGACGTCCATGACCTCGCGGCCCGCGCGATCGCAGGCGTCGACGTCGAGGACCGCGTAGAGCGGCGGAAGAATCACCAGATCGGAAACCTACGCGCTCTCGGCCAGCGTCGACGGCTTCTTCACGGGCAGGAAGCGCTCCATGAAGTGCGTGCTGAGCCGACCCGCCACGAAGTCGGGGTCGTTCAGGACCTTGCAGGTGCAGCGGAATCGAGGTCTTGATGCCTTCGACCACCGACATCTCGAGCGTCCGCTTCATCCGCGCGATCGCTTCCTGGCGATCGCGGCCGTGCACGATGATCTTGGCGATCATCGAGTCGTAGTTCGGCGGAATCGTGCACTCGGCGTGCGCGGCGGTGTCGACGCGCACGCCGGGGCCGCCGGGGATGCTGAACGCGTGGATGGTGCCGGGCGACGGCACGAACGTGACCGGATCTTCGGCGTTGACGCGGCACTCGATGGCGTGCCCGGTGAAGGTGACCTCGCTCTGCTTGAACGACAGGCGCTCGCCGGCCGCGATGCGGATCTGCTCCTTGACGATGTCGATGCCGGTCACCCACTCGGTGACCGGGTGCTCGACCTGGATGCGGGTGTTCACTTCCATGAAGTAGAAGTTGCCCTTCGCATCCATCAGGAACTCGAACGTGCCGGCGTTGGTGTACTGCACGGCGCGCGCGGCGTCGACGACCGTCGCGCCCATCTTGCGCCGCACCTTGTCGGAGACCGCGATCGACGGCGACTCCTCGATCAGCTTCTGGTGGCGGCGCTGGATCGAGCACTCGCGCTCGCCCAGGTGCACGACGTTGCCGTGATGATCGCCGAGGATCTGGTACTCGATGTGCCGCGGCGACTCGAGATACTTCTCGATGTAGACATCGCCGACGCCGAACGCCGCCTCGGCCTCGCGCTGCGCCGTGCGGAAGGCATGCGCCAGTTCCTTCGGCTCCTTCACGATGCGCATGCCGCGGCCGCCGCCGCCGGCCACCGCCTTGATGATCACCGGGATAGCCGATCTCCGCGGGCGACCTTGTCGCGGCCTCCTCGCTCTCGACCGGGCCGTCGCTGCCGGGCAGCATCGGCACGCCCGCCTTCTTCATCGCGCGCCGGGCCTTGGCCTTGTCGCCGAGCAGGCGGATGACGCTGGGGTCGGGGCCGATGAAGCGGATGTGGCACGCCTCGCAGACCTCCGCGAGGTACGCGCTCTCGGACAGGAACCCGTAGCCGGGGTGAATGGCGTCGGCGCCGGTGATCTCGGCGGCGCTGATGATGGCCGGGACGTTCAGGTAGCTGTCGGCGCTGCGCGCCGGGCCGATGCAGATGTCCTCGTCCGCGAAGCGCACGTGCAGCGAGTTCTCGTCGGCCTCGGAGTAGACCGCGACGGTCTTGATGCCGAGCTCGCGGCACGCGAAGATGATCGCGCAGGGCGATCTCCCCGCGGTTGGCGACCAGGATTTTCTTGAACATGGGCGTCAGGATTTGAGGCGGATGGCGAACAGACGCTCGCCGTACTGCACCGCCTGCCCGTTCTGCACGTAGATGCTCACGACCTCGCCGTCGTGCTCCGAGTCGATCTCGTTCATCAGCTTCATCGCCTCGATGATGCAGAGCACCTGGCCCTTGCGCACCGAGTCGCCGACCTCGACGAACGCCTTGGCGCCCGGCTCCGCGGAGCGATAGAACGTGCCGACGATCGGCGACGTGACGATGGCCAGGTCCTCGCCCGCCGGTTCCGCCGCCAGCGGCCGACCGCGGCGCGGGGCGGCAATCGGGGCGACGGCGCGCGGGCGCCGCGAACACGGGCGCGCGCCACGGCGCTGGACCGCCGTCCCGCTCTTGATGCGCAACTTGAAGTCGGCGCGTTCGAGCTCGAACTCGCTCAGTTCGCGGTCGCGGATGAAGTCGATGAGTTGCTTGATCTCGTCCAGTGTCATCAGGTCGCTCGCACCACGTCGACCGGCTCGGTCAGCCACTCGGGCCCCGCCGCGGTCGACAACACGTCGTCCTCGATTCGCACACCGCCCCAGCCCGGAAAGTAGACACCGGGCTCGAGCGTGAACACCATGCCGGCCGCCAGCGGCCCCTGCGAGACGCCCGCTCGCCGACGCGACAGCCGGGGCCGCTCGTGCACATCCAGTCCGAGCCCATGGCCCAGACCGTGACCGAACGCCTCCCCCAAACCCTCCTGCTCCAGCACTCGCCGCGCCGCGGCGTCGACGTCCTCGGCCTCGGTGCCGACCGTCGCCGCCTCGAACGCCGCCCGCTGCGCCGTCGCGACCGCGTCCCAGCAGGTCCGCTGCCGTGGCGACGCGGGGCCGAGGATCACCGTCCGGGTCATGTCCACGGCATACCCGCGGAACATGCCCCCGAAATCGATCACGACCAGGTCGCCGTCCGCCAGTTGCCGATCTCCGGCCCGATGGTGCGGTATGGCCGCGTTCGGTCCCGAGGCGACGATGGTATCAAAGGCCGGCTTGTCGAAGCCCTTCTGACGAAGCTCCCACTCGATGATGGCGGCGAGATCGCGCTCGGCCAATCCCGCTAAGGCTTTCGGGATTATACACTTAGCGACGTCCGAAAGTCGTCGGCCAGCCTCCCGCAGGGTGGCCGACCTCCCAGGCGTCCTTGACCTGGCGCAGCCGCTCCACCGCGCCGTCGATCGGCACCAGCTCCGCCTGTGCTCCGGCGGCCTCCAGCCGGCGCGTCAGGTCCAGGTGCTGGCGCACGGTCATCGCGCCGGACTCGATGCCCAGCCGTGACGGGGCCAGCCGCGCCACCTCCGCCACGAGGCTCTCGTCCTGACTCCCAGCCCGAGGCGCGCCACTACGGCCGTCAGCGCCGGGACCGATCCAGCCAAGTTCGACAGGACACCTGGCATACCGGGAGTCGCTGACCAGGATGAGACGCTCCGGCGTCACGACGAGGACGCCCGCGCTGCCGAAGAAGCCGGTCAGGTAGGCGATGTTCTGGCGGTTGCGTGACGAGCAGGGCGTCGAGGCTCTCCTGCTGAAGCCAGGCGGACGAGCGCTCGCCGACGGACGTCGAGGTACTCGGCTGGCGCCGACGTCATCACGACGAGCGAACGGAGCGCGTGAAGCCAATCCTCGAGTTCGGCGAGCGCCTCGGCGTCGTGGCTGGCGGCGAGTGGCGCGGCTGCGTCAGGCAGCGGTTGCGCCTCGCGCGTCCCTCAGCCCCTGCTCGAGTTGGCTGAACGCGTCGTGCGGCGCTCGCGGGTGGCTCCGGGCTGGGCCGTGTCGGCGTCGAAGGAGGCCGCCAGGGTATCCAACGCCTGAATCGCACGGCGGCGTCTCCGCGCCCAGCTGCTCCACCAGCCGATCGAAGTCGAACAGCGCCTCGACCGAGACCTCCGGCTCGGGCGGCCGCGGGCGGCGCCACCTGCTTCTCCATCCGCTCGACGGTCTCTTCGAGCTCGGGATCGTGTCGCGCCAGCTCGAGCGCCCGCCGGTAGAAGTCCAGGGCCTCGGCCATTTCGCCGCGCCGCTGGTGAATTTCGGCGAGGCCGCGAATCGCCGCCAGATTGTCCGGCGCATTCGACACGACGACGGAGAGCTCCGACGTGGGCCTCGTCGAGCCGGTCCAGTTCGACGAGGGCCCGGCCGAGCGTGACGCGCGCCGACAGGTAGCCCGGGATGGCGCTGCCAGGCCCGGTCCGGCAGACGTCGATCGCCTCCTCGTTCGCGCCCGCCCGGCGCAGTTCCTCCCCCAGCTGGGCGAAGGCAATCGACGACGGGTCCGCCTGGACCCGTCGCTGCAGCTCGAGAATGCGGGGACTGTCGAATGCCACGGTCGAGGCCTGTCCTTAGGGCATCACCGTCACCGTCTGCGACACCGTCGTCTGCTGGAACGCGTCGTCGGTGACGGTGAGCGTCACGACGTAGCTGCCCGCCGTGTCGTAGCGCTTGGCGACGGTGACGCCGGTTGCCGGTCCGGCCGCTGCCGAAGTTCCAGTCATAGGCGATGATGCGGCGACCGTTGGCGGCGCGCGACGCCTCGGCCGTGAAGAAGATGTCCTGGCTGGTCCGCGGCTTCGTCGGCGAGAAGACGAAGGACGCCGTCGGCGGCGTGCCAGCCGCGACCGTCACCGTCTGCGAGGCCTGGTGACGAACTGGCCGCTGGTCGTTGGTGACGCGCAGCGTCACGATGTAGCTGCCGGCCGCGCGGAACTCGTGGGTCGTGGTCATGCCGCTGCCCGACCCGCCGTCGCCGAACGTCCAGGTGTAGCGTGCAGTTCGCTGCCGCACGGCACCCCGTTGTCGGTGGTGCCCGAGGCGTCGAACGAGGACCGTCTGGAACGCCGTGATCGAGGTCGGCGAGAACACGAACCTGCGCGGTCACCCTGTTCGGCGGCAGGATCACGGTCGGTCGGAATGACCCGGATGTCGACCTGCCGGTCCACCGCGCCGCGATAGTCGCCGCCGATCGGCGTGAACAGCAGCGTCACGACCGAGCCGGCGTCCGCGGGCGCGGACGTCCGGCGGCGCGGTGTAGGTGACGCGCGCACGACCGTCGTCGCCGGTCACCACGGTGCGCGCCGACAGCGTGCCGAAGTCGGCCGGCGTCGCCGTCGAGCAGCATGTCCACCCGAAGGGTGATGCCGCGCGCGGGCTGGCTGTTCGGGCCCCGTGCCTCGACGGTGATCGTCGACTGCGACGACCCCGTCCTGCTGGACGCTGTCGGGCGACGGCCTGCACGCTCAGCGACAGCGCCAGCTCCGACGGGCCGGCCAGTGCCGGCTGCCTCCGATTCCGTTGACGGTGCACGACGCGGCGACCAACGCCAGCGCCAGCAAGCCGATGAACTGTGATGCCCTGGTCCGCATGATGCGCTCCACTACTCCCCGCCTACGATGGGTCGGCGAAGTCGCCGAAGTTCACGGACATCGTGCCCGTGGCCGACGACTTCGTTGCCGACCTGATCCCGTCCGTAGAAGGTGATCTCGGCAATCGTGCTGATGAGGATGGCGCCGCCGCCCTGCCGCGCAGGTTGACGCAGCGGCGACTCGAGCTTGGCCTGGTTGCGGACGACTTCGAATCGCGAACGGCACCTGCCCGTCGGCCGGAATGGTCATGGTGGCGGCGCCGTCGAAGCTGAACGGCACGTCCACGCCCTGGGTGTTGCGGCCGTCGGTGCGCCGGAAGTCGACGCGGTAGCGGTTGAAGGTGATCGCGTTGATCGACGATCGGCGTCGTCGGGTTCAGCGCCGTGCCCGGGTTCTTCAGCGCCAGCGCGCATCTGCACCTGCGCCGAGGTCGTTGTAGAAGGTGGCGCCTCACCGCGGTCCGTTGACCTGGTCTCCACGAGCGTCACGACGTCGGAGAGCAGCGGCGCGCCGAAGCTGCTCGGGTCGGCGCCCGAGGCGCCGAGCAGCGAATCGATGATGACGAAGGCCGGCGACGAGCCGGTCCGCGTCAACTCGCTGGCGCACGAGCCGAGCGCGAGCGAGCTCGACGACGACGACCGCGAGGCCGGCGAGCGATTCGAGCGCTGAAGATGCTGTGCATGGCGTCTGTCCTACACCTTGTGATGCGCGGCGTGATGAAGATCAGCAGCTCGCGATTCTGCTCGGGTCGATGTCGCGCTTGAACAGCCAGCCCAGCAGCGGAATCTGGTGCAGGACCGGCGTCCGGCCCTCGACGGCCTGCTCGCGGCTGATGTAGATGCCGCCGATCACCGTCGTCTCGCCGTCCGCGACCAGCACGCTGGTGACGGCGCGCTGGGTGTCGATGGGCGGAATGCCGTTGACCTGCCGGCTGTAGTCGGGCGCGGCGTTCTCGATGGTGATCCGCATGATCACCGTGCCCGACGGCGGTGATCTGCGGCGAGCACCCGCAGCGTGCAGCGCCGCGTCCTTGAAGGTCACGGTGATGGTGTTGTTCGCCTGCGTCTGAATCGGAATCTGGACGCCCTGCGTGATCTCGGCCTCGACGTTGTTCTGCGTCGACACCCGCGGCGTCGAGAGCAGCCGGCCCTTGCCGGTGCTCTCGAGCGCCGACAGCGCCACGTCGAGGTTGATGGCGCCGTTGATCGAGCCCAGCGCGATGCCGATGGCGCTGTTGGCGCTCGGCGCCGGCAGGTTCACGCCCGGTGGGGGTGGCGTCCGGGCCCTGCACGCCGCCCTGCCGGCCGCCGACGGCGATCGAGTTCGGGAACGCCAGGTTCGGGCTGTTGCCGAGCGACGGAGTCCATGCGGCCGTTGAAGCCCCACTGCACGCCCAGCGCCCGCGCGAAGTCGCGGGTGGTCTGCACGATGCGCGCTTCGATCTCGACCTGCGGCTGCGGCGAGTCGAGCGTCGTGATCAGGTCGCTCGCGGCGGCGAGCCGTTCGGCGAGGTCGCGGATGATGAGCGTGTTGGTGCGGGCATCCACCTGGACGTCGCCGCGCTGCGACAGCGCGCTCTTGGTGATGATGGGCACCAGGTCGGCGGCCTTCGCGTAGCTCAGCGGACGCGTCATCACGCGCAGCTCGCCGGCCAGGGCCTGCGCCTCGGTCAGCTTCCGGCGCTGCGCTTCCTCGTCCGCGAGCACCGCGAGCGGCGCGATGCGGACGATGGTGCCGTCCACCGTGTAGCCCAGCTTGTTGGCCTTGAGGATGATGTCGAGCGCCTGATCCCACGGCACGTCCTTGCAGCGAGACGTCGACGGTGCCCTGGATGGCGGGATCGATGACCAGGTTGAGGCCGCTGATCTCGGCGAAGGTGCGCAGCACCGCGCGCAGGTCGGCGCCCTGGAAGTCGAAGGTGACCGGGTGACCGGTGAAGCGCGGCGCCGCCGGTTCGGCGGGCACGGGCGGCTGCGCCGCCGTCTGCGGCTGCGCGCCGGAGGTCTGCGCCATCGCCGCCATCGTCGCGGCCGCGGTCGGCGCGGGACCGGCGCGGCTGGCGCGGGAGCGGCCATCACCGGCGCGGGCGCAGGCGTCACCACCGGGGCGCGCGGCCGCAGGAATCGACGACCGGGGTCTCTTCACGAACCGGGCCGGCGGAGCCGGCGAGCCGGTGCCGGCGTGGCGGGGCGGGCGCCGCGGGCCGCCACCAGCGTGGCAGCGGCATCGGCGGCACGCGCGAACATCACGCGCAGTTCCTCGCCCACCGCTTCCACGGTGTAGGGAATCTTGCGCGCCAGGTCGATGACCACGCGGGTGATCAAGCGGCTCGCTGGCTGTTGACGCCGACGCGCACGCGCTGCACGTCGCCCTGGTTGATGGCCGTGGTCGAGGGCACCGAGCCCATGGCCACGCCTTCGAAATCGAGCAGCACGCGGGCCGGCATGTCGGACACCGACTTCGACCTTCGACGCGACCAGGCGGCCGTTGCCGGTGAGCGCGATGGCCGTGCCACCCGGCAGCGACAGCGAGCGCACCGCGGTCAGCCGCGTCGCCGCGCGCGTTCGCCGTCTTCGGCGCCGAGGCCGCCACCTCCTGCGTGTGGGCGACCGGGGCCGCGGCCGGGGCCTTCAACAGCACGGGCGCCACGCGCGGGAGCGCCGGCTCGCCGTGGCGATCGACCTCGACGATAGATCAGGTTGCGCGAGGCGCGAACGCGATGCTGCGACGGCCGCGCGAGGGCGACGCGGATGCGCGCCACCGGGGCGCCGTCCGGCGCCGTGGCCCGCATCACCTGCACGCCCGACACCGGCGGCTGCATGTCGCCGAGCGGCTGGCTGGCCAGGCCCTCGGCGCGCGCGTTCCGCAGATCGACGAACACCGTGAGCGGATCGGGCTGGCTGGTCAGGTAGGCGACCGGCTCGCTCGATTCGATCAGGACGGTGCTGACGCCGCCGTCGAGCCGGCCCGAAATGGACCGCACGGCCGGACCGTCCGCGGCGGCGGCCCACTGGCCGCGAGCGTCACGGCAAGAGCCGCCGCCACTGGCACGGCCCACATCAGTCGAGGGTAGCGACTGCCCATCACTTGTTCTCTCCACCACGAAGGAACTTCCGCACTTCGCGCTGCTTCTCGAGTGACAACGGATCGTTGACTTGCTGCTGGATGATCACGGCCTGTGCCGTGATCGACCGAATCGTGCCGTCCGCCAGGCGATCGCCGGGCCGCACGGTGTAGACCTTGCCGCTCGGGCCCGGAGATCATCGCCACCCAGGCGCCCTGGCTCTGGATGATGCCCGCGCACCGACGAGTTCGTCGGTGCCGATGCCGGGCACGCCCTCGGCCCGGACCTCGGTCCGCTGGACGCCGCGCTGCTGGCCCGCCTTGCCGATCAGCGCGACGAACGGATCGCGACGGCCCTCCGCCGCGTAGGCGAAGTTCGCCGGCGGCGTCGGCGGCGGCCGGCGCCGGCGGAGTCTGCGGCGCCGCGGCGGGATCCGCCGCTGCCGCGGTCTTGGCGGCCGGCTGCTGCGCCGTCACGAGCACGGTGCTCGTGACCAGCACGACGGCCAGGGCCGCGAATCGAATCATGCAGGCGGCTCATTCGGTCTTCTCCGCCGGAGCCTTCTTGGCCGCCGCGCCCTTCTTCTTCTGTCCGGCACCGCCGGCGCCGGAGGCGGCTGCTCCACCAGCACGAACGTGGTGGCCGTGCACGACACCAGGATGCTGGCGTCGGCCGTCGGGTCTTCCTTCGGCGTGATGACCATGTTCCCGACGTTGATGATGCGCGGGAACCGGCTCACCCGATCGAGGAAGGTCGCCGAGGTTGTGATAGTTGCCTTCGAGCTCCAGGCCGATCGGCCACTCGGCGTGAATCTCGCGCGCCGCGATCGGCTGCGGCCGGAAGCCACGGATCGTGAGGTTCGACTGCGTCGCCAGCGTCTGGATGCGCCGCAGCAGATCGCCCACGTCCTTCTCTTCCGGCAGAATCGGCTTCAGCGCCTCGAGCCGCGCTTCGAGCTCCGAGATCTGCGAGCGGAACGCCGGCAGCTGCCGCGCGGTCTCCGCGCCCTTGGTGTTGCGGTCGCGGATCGCCTGCAGCTCGACGTTGCGGGCCGCCAGCTCGGCCTGCTTCGGCATGTCGTAGAGGTAGTAGAACAGCCCGGCGCCGGCGCCGGCGAGCAGCGACGAACGCGCCGAGCTGCACGTACCAGGGCTGCTTGCTCAGACCGAGACTAGCCACGGGGGCCTCCCTTGGCTGGCGCCTTCTTGGCCCGGCCCCTGGTCGGCGGCGGCTCGACGGCAATCTGCTCGATGCCTGCCATCTGGAACGACCCCTTGATCGTGAACCGAATCGTGTCGGGGCTGCCGTTCTCGCCGGACACCACTTCGCTCGACAGGATCTCGACCGGCCGCTTGAAGTAGCGCGAGGCCTCGAGGTTGCCGATGAAGTCGGAGAGTGAGGTGAGCGACAGGCAGCGGCCCTCGATGGTGACGTCGAAGCCCTGCTGCCGCACTCGCGTCAGCCAGGTCATCTCGGGAAGGGCGCGGCTCATCTGGTCGATGATGTGAACCGGCGCCGTCTGGCCCCGGCGCAGCTCGTCGATCAGCGTCGCGCGCTGCTGCAGCACTTCGCGCCGGGCTTCGAACTCCGCGCACCTGCTTGAGGATCGCGGCCAGGCGCTGCTCTTCGCGCCGGGCCTCGGTCAGCTGCCGCTCGACGTTGGCGGCGGACTGCTCCAGCGCCCAGTACCGCCAGCCGATGCCGAGCGTCGCGAGGATCAGCATCAGGCTGCCGATGACGGTCATCTTCTGGCCGAGCGTTGAAGCCCTTCGAGGCGGCCTTGGTCTTCCGCTCGGTGGCGACGAGATTGATGCGAATCATCGGTCGCCCGCCTTGCGCAGCGCGAGGCCGACGGCCACCGCCGCGACCGGCGCGAGGTCGTCGGCCGAGAGCGCGCCCAGCCTGGCGGCGTCGATCGAC
The DNA here is from genome assembly GCA_963721715.1 of uncultured Acidobacteriota bacterium. Lineage (GTDB taxonomy): Bacteria > Acidobacteriota > Vicinamibacteria > Vicinamibacterales > UBA2999 > VFZN01. Next base: position 343,817 of record CAVRKI010000004.1, read on the forward strand.
ACCTGGCGGAAGGGATCGAACGAGATGACTTCGGTGTTGAAGCGGGACGCCAGCGCCTCGGCGAAGCCGTCGACCCGCGAGGCGCCGCCGCTCAGCACGATGCGGTCGATCCGGTCGTTCGACGCGGTCGCCTTGAAGAAGTCGAAGGTCTTCTCCACTTCGAGCAGGATGTTGTCGGTCATCGCCTTCAGGACGGGGCGGGCATCGTCGTAGGTGGCGCCCTCGACGTCCTCGCCCTTCTTCAGCTGCTCGGCCAGCTCGTACGGCAGCCCGAGCTCGCGCTGCACGGCCTCGGTGAAGGCGTTGCCGCCCATCGAGATGTCGCGGGTGAAGACCGACTGCGACCCGTTCAGGATGTTGATGTTGGTGGCGCTGGCGCCGGCGTTGAGCAGGGCGACCACCGCCCCGGGCTCGAAGCCGTAGTTGACCTCGTAGGCGTTCTGGAGCGCGAAGGCGTCCACGTCCACGACCACCGCGGTGCGGCCGGCCTGGGTGATGACGCTGGTGTAGTCGGCGATCTTGTCCTTCTTGGCCGCCACCAGCAGCACGTCCATGGTGCCCTGCGCGCCGGCCGGGCGACAGGATCTCGTAGTCGAGGTTGACGTCCTGGATGTCGAACGGGATGTATTGCTCGGCTTCCCAGTAGATCGACTCGCCCAGTTCCTGCTCGGTCATGGTCGGCAGCGTGATCTTCTTGACGATGACCGAGTTGCCGGACAGCGAGGCGACGACTTCCTTGGCGCTGAACTGCTTGTTCTCGAACAGGCGCCGCACGGCGTCGGCGACGGCGCCGCCGTCGATGATGGCGCCATCGACAATGCTGTCAGGGGGGATCGGCTCGACCCCGATGGCCGTGACCTTATACCCCTTGCCGGAAGGCTTCAGTTCGATGGCTTTCACGGCGCTCGACCCGATGTCGAGCCCCATCAAGCTTTTGGTTCGGCGGAAGAACAATTGATTTCTCTCCGGTTCTCGTTCACCTGCCCCAAGGGCAAAGGCGGTACCAGCTTGGCCTTTTGCCGCTGGAGCTACAAATTTGGCCTAAAGAGCCGCTTCGTCGAGTCGGCGAGCGCCTTAGGCTAACCGCAGCAATAACAAAACTGCAAGCGTCCGACGAAAACTGTCTGCAGCCGGGCTGTCGCTCGAATCCGCGCAACCCTACGGTTCCGAAGGGGGTTATCGGTTCGGAGACGCGCAGGAGCAGAGCTGGAGGGGGAGATGCTCATCGACCGGCTCAAAGCTGTGCAACGGCGCCGCAGCGACGTTTATCGAGGCCAGCTCGTGCATGGCAGCGGTCTGCATTGGCTGAAGCCGGGCTGGCGTCGGAAACGTCCGGAAGGCAGGTAGGGACGCTGCCAGCGTCGAGCTGCCTCATCCGCTGCGAGGTGGCCGGGGCCGGCCGCGGAGCTGGCCCACGTCGAGGCGCGGCCCAGCTCCGGCGCACAAACCCCAGACCGCGCTGCGAGATCCAGAGGTTCTCACCCTTGCAATTGCCGGCGAGTCGTCGTATTATTTCGGTTTGCCGTGCCCAGGACGGGTGCGACAGGGATCTGTACCCAGGAATCGATTCAATGCCTACTTACGTTGCGACCCCGAAGAGTGTGACCAGCCGCTGGCACCTCATCGATGCCGAAGGCCAGGTGCTTGGCCGCATTGCCACTCACGCGGCCCGCCTGCTCCAGGGCAAGCACAAGGCGACCTACACGCCGTTCATCGACACCGGCGACCATGTCGTCATCATCAACGTCGCCAAGGTGAAGCTCACCGGCCGGAAGGAAGAGCAGAAGATCTACCGGCACCACAGCGGCTACGCCGGCGGTCTTCGCGAAGAGCGCGCCAAGGTCGTGCGCCAGCGCCAGCCGATTCGTCTCGTCGAGCAGGCCGTGCGCGGCATGCTGCCGAAGTCGAAGATGGGCGACGCGATGTTCCGCAAGGTGAAGGTGTACGCGGGCGATACGCACCCGCATCAGGCTCAGCAACCCACTCAGTTCGAGGTCGCATAAATCGTGGCTGCTACTCAGTTCTACGCCACCGGGCGCCGCAAGGAAGCAACGGCCCGCGTGTTCCTCCGTCCCGGCACCGGCACCATCACGGTCAACCACCGCACCTTCGACAACTTCTTCCCCACCGAAGCCGCCGCGCGTCCAGGTCACGGTGCCGCTGATGCTCACCGAGACCAACGGGCAGTTCGACGTGCTGGCCACGGTCAGCGGCGGCGGCATGACCGGCCAGGCCGGCGCCATCCGCCTCGGGATCGCGCGCGCGCTGTGCGCGTTCAACTCCGAACTGCGGCCGAAGCTGAAGAAGGACGGACTCCTGACGCGCGATGCCCGCGCCAAGGAACGCAAGAAGTACGGCATGGCTGGCGCGCGCAAGCGATTCCAGTTCAGCAAGCGCTAACGTTCGATTCGTCAATTTGTGTGGCCCCATCGGTAAGGGGCTGAAACGTAGGATAAGGGCCCCCACCCAACCAACCTGGGGGCCGGAACCGTGGAGGAAGCTTGACCCCGCTCGCGATGAAGGACCTGCTCGAAGCAGGCGCACATTTCGGCCACCAGACGAAGCGCTGGAATCCCAAGATGAAGCCGTTCATCTTCGGTGAGCGCAGCGGCATCTACATCCTCGACCTCGGCAAGACGGTCAAGTTGTACAACGAGGCTGAGGGCTACGTCCGGCAACTGGCGGCCGAAGGCAAGACCATCCTCTTCGTGGGCACCAAGCGCCAGGCGCAGGACGTCGTCGCCGAAGAAGCCACGCGCTGCAACATGTTCTACGTCAACGAGCGCTGGCTTGGCGGTCTGCTGACCAACTTCTCCACCATCCAGCGCAGCATCGCGCGTCTCCGCGATCTCGAAGCGATGGCCACCGACGGCCGCTACGACTTCATGCCGAAGAAGGAAATCGCGAAGGCCGAGAAGGAGAAGCGCAAGCTTCAGAAGAACCTCGACGGCATCCGCAACATGGGTCGCCTGCCGGACGCGCTCTTCGTCGTCGACACCCGCAAGGAACAGATCGCCGTGGACGAGGCGCGCAAGCTGAAGATCCCCGTCATCGGCGTGGTCGACACCAACTGCGACCCCGATCAGGTGGACTTCGTGATTCCGGGCAACGACGACGCGCTGCGTTCGATTCGCCTGTTCGCGTCGCGCGTGGCCGATGCCGTGCATCGACGGCCGCTCGGAGCGCGAATCGCAGATGGCCGAACAGGCCCAGGTCGACGCCGAGGCCGCCGCGGCCGACGAAGCCAGCCGCACCGTGCGGCCGGCGAACCTGCGCAAGCCGCAGCGCCCCGCCGAATCGCCTGTGCCACAGGCGTAGTCGGCTCCCAGCATCGCGTTGCGCCGGCTGCGGGATCACACGGGCCGGCGCAATGCTTGTACGGGGACTGGTTGACGAGGGTGGCCCGACCACTCTCACCGCCCCGCGGCTCGGGCCTGTCAGGCGTGCCCGCATGGACGATTTTCTCTTCAGGAGTCAGGTGAATGGCGATTACGGCAGAAATGGTGAAGCAGCTGCGCGACAAGACCGGCGCAGGCATGATGGACTGCAAGGCCGCGCTGACCGAGGCGAACGGCGACATGGACAAGGCGATTGAGATCCTGCGCAAGAAGGGCCTCGCCTCCGCCGCCAAGCGCGCGGGACGCGCCACCAACAACGGCGTCATCGGCCACTACATCCACATGGGTGGCAAGGTCGGCGTGCTGGTCGAAGTGAACTGCGAGACCGACTTCGTCGCCCGCACCGACGACTTCCAGACGCTCGCCAAGGAGATCGCGATGCACATCGCCGCCGCCGATCCGAAGTTCGTGCGCCGCGAGGACATCCCGGCCGAGACGCTCGAGAAGGAACGCGAGATTTACCGCGCCCAGTTCGCGGGTTCGGGCAAGCCGGCCAACGTGATCGAGAAGATCATCGACGGCAAGCTCGAGAGCTACTACGCGCAGGCGTGCCTGCTGGATCAGCCGTCGGTGCGCGATCCCAACGTCACCATCTCGCAGATGGTCGCGGCCGCCACCGCCAAGACCGGCGAGAACGTCGCCGTCGCGCGCTTCGCCCGCTTCAAGCTCGGCGAGACCGCCGAGGCGTAAGCCCGAATCCGGCCTCCAGCCCGTCGCTGGAGGCCGCACACCCTCTCCTCGTCGGCTATAATCCCGACTTGTGCCCGACCCTTCCGAGCCTTCCTACAAACGCATTCTTCTCAAGCTCTCCGGCGAAGCGCTGATGGGCGACCACGCCTACGGCGTGGATCCTGCCGTGACCACCCGCATCGCCGAGGATGTCGCCGGTATCCAGGCCCTCGGCGTGCAGACCGCGATCGTGATCGGTGGCGGCAACATCTTCCGGGGGCTCGCCGCCAGCGCGCGCGGCATGGACCGCTCCACCGCCGACTACATGGGCATGCTCGCGACCGTGATCAACGGCCTCGCCCTGCAGGACGCCCTCGAACAGCACGGCATCCCCACCCGCGTCCTCACCGCGATCGAGATGCGGGCGGTCGCCGAACCCTTCATCCGGCGCCGCGCGGTCCGGCATCTCGAGAAAGGCCGGGTGGTGGTCTTCGCGGCCGGCACCGGCAATCCGTACTTCACCACCGACACGGCCGCCGCCCTGCGCGCGATGGAGATCCGCGCCGAGGTGATCCTGAAGGCCACCAAGGTGGACGGCATCTACAGCGCCGACCCCGTCAAGCACGTCGACGCCGAGCGCTACGAGCGGATCTCGTACCTGCAGGTGCTCCAGCAACGGCTGCAGGTGATGGACGCCACCGCGATCTCGCTCTGCATGGACAACAAGCTGCCGATCGTCGTGTTCAACATGAACGAGCCAGGCAACATCCGCCGCGTCGTCATGGGCGAAGCGGTCGGCACCACGGTCACGGCATAACCACACGAGGATGGATCGATGGACGTCAGTGATGTGAAGGGACTCTTCGGCGAGGTCAGGAAGCGGATGGACGGCCACATCGAGTTCGTGCGCAAGGAGCTGGCGCAGGTGCGCACCGGCCGCGCCACGACCGGGCTGCTGGACAGCATCCAGGTCGAGGCCTACGGCTCCCGGATGCCGACTCAACCAGGTGGCGGGCCTCTCGATTCCCGAGCCGTCGATGATCATCGCGCAGCCGTTCGACGCCTCGCTGATGGGCGCCATCGAGCGGGCGATCCGCTCGTCCGACCTCGGGCTGAACCCGGCCAACGACGGCAAGGTGGTCCGGATTCCGATTCCGCCGCTCAACGACGAGCGCCGCAAGGAACTGTCGCGCCACGTGCATCGCATGACCGAAGAGGCGCGCAATCACGTCCGCACGGTGCGTCGCGATGCCAATGACAAGCTGAAGAAGATGCTCAAGGAGAGCCTGATCTCGGAGGACGACGAGAAGCGGGCGCTCGCCGACGTGCAGAAGGCCACCGACGAACACATCAAGGCGATCGACGACATGCAGCAGCGGAAGGACGCCGAGCTGCTTGGCCGCTAGCTACTTCACCCACCTCGATTGCTCCAGCGGCTGCGGCGCGGGTCCATTCGATCCGCGCCAGCGCCACTTCCTCTGCCCGTCCTGCGGTCTCCCTCTCCTCGCCCGTTACGACCTCGACGCCGCGCGCGCCTGGTCACGCGACTCACTCGCGAGGCCGCGAGCCGAGCATGTGGCGGTATCGCGAGCTGATGCCACTGCTGCCTGGCGACGAACCGGTCACCCTCGGTGAAGGCTTCACGCCCCTGATCCACGCCAGCCGGCTGGGCGCGACGATCGGCCTCGATCGGCTGTTGATCAAGGACGAGTCAGCTCAACCCCACCAATTCGTTCAAGGCCCGCGGCCAGTCGGTGGCGATCACGCGCGCCAGGGCGCTCGGCGCCAGCACCATCGCGCTGCCGACGGCGGGCAACGCCGGCAACGCCGCGGCAGCATACGCCGCCGCGGCCGGACTCGCCTGCCAGGTGTTCATTCCCAGGGACGCCAAGCAGCCGTTCATCGACGAGTGCCGGCTGTACGGCGCGACGGTGACGCTGGTGGATGGGCTGATCACCGACGCCGGCAGGATGGCCGCCGAACAGGGTAAGCCCCTCGGCTGGTACGACGTCTCGACGCTGAAAGAGCCGTATCGCGTCGAAGGCAAGAAGACGATGGGCTACGAGCTGGCCGAACAGCTCGACTGGCGCCTCCCCGACTGGATCATCTATCCCACCGGCGGCGGCACCGGTCTCATCGGCATGTGGAAAGCGTTCGCCGAGATGGAAGCGATCGGCTGGATCCCCGCGGGCCGCCGGCCGAGAATGGTGTCGGTGCAAGCCTCGGGTTGCGCCCCGATCGTCCGGGCGTTCGAGCAGGGCGACACGAAAGCCGCGCACTGGGACGACGCCCACACCAGCGCCGATGGCCTTCGGGTGCCGCGCGCGATTGGCGACTTCCTCATTCTCCAGGCCGTGCGCGAGAGCGGTGGCACCGCCCTCGCCGTCACCGACGAGCAGATGGTGAACGACATGCTGATGATCGGCAAGTGCGAAGGCGTCAGCGCCGCGCCCGAGGGCGGCGCCGCGCTGGCCGCCGTCCGGCGGCTTGCTGCCGAGGGGCAGATCAAGCCGCACGAAACGGTGGTGCTCTTCAATACGGGCGGGGCGCTGAAGTATCTCGACGTCCTCAAAGGCGTCTAACCCCTCAGCTCACTTGAGTGGTCGAGGGGGCAGGCCTTACTCCCCGAACGAGATACCGATCGCCCGCGCCGTGGACAGCAGGTCGTAGTCCAGCGGCACGGTGCGCGTGCGTCCCACCACATCGGCGAGCGGCACCGGCACCATGTCGGGTGGATGGTTGGCGACCATCTTGCCGTAGACGCCTCGACTCAGCAGCTCCACGGCCTTGCCACCCAGGCGCGTCGCCAGGACGCGATCGAAGGCCGTTGGCGCGCCGCCACGCTGCAGGTGCCCCAGCACGACATAGCGCGCGTCCTTGCCCGTCATCCGCTCGAGCGACGCCGCGACCTGCGCGCCGACACCGCCCAGCCGCTCCACGTGTCCCGCCCGCGCCGACTCGATCAGCGTCGCCGACCCGCCGCGAGGCGCCGCGCCCTCCGCGACCACCACGATGCTGAACTTCGCGCCGAGCGCATCGCGCCGCCGGATGTGCTCCGCGACCCGCTCGAGGTCGTAGGCAATCTCCGGCATCAGGATGATGTCGGCGCCGCCGGCCACGCCCGCGTGCAGCGCGATCCAGCCGGCGTACCGGCCCATCACCTCGACCACCATGATGCGCTTGTGCGCCTCGGCGGTCGTGTGCAGGCGATCGATGGCGTCGGCCGCGAACGAGACCGCGGTGTCGAACCCGAAGCACGTCGTCGTGCCGACGATGTCGTTGTCGATGGTCTTGGGAACGCCGACGATCGGGATGCCCTTGAGGAAGAAGCGGTGGGCGATCGCCAGGGTGCCGTCGCCGCCGATGGCAACCAGGCCGTCGAGGCCCATCTTGTGAAAGGTCTCGACGACGCGGTCGGAGTAGTCCACCTTGCCGGTCGGGGTATCGGCCGGATACTCGAACGGGTCGCCGTGGTTGGTCGTGCCCAGGATGGTGCCGCCGAGGCGGAGGATGCCGGTGACATCCCTGGGGGTGAGGACTCGCGTCCGGGAGGGGTCCAGCAGCCCATCAAAGCTGTCTTCCAGCCCGATGACTTCGATGTTGGCGTTGGCCGCAGCCTTGACGACGGCCCGGATGACTGCGTTCAGTCCCGGGGCATCGCCACCGCCGGTGAGAACGCCGATCTTGCGTACAGATGACATGCAGTTGGGACTATAGCATTCGGGTTTTTCGGTCCGGCTAAGTGATCCAGCCGTTTGCGGGTGGTCGTGTTAGACTGGATCGCGGTTTTGCACCCGTGGGGCCTCCCAGCCCTCCCGGACGGTTAAGCCCTCACCCTCCCCCAATCGCTGGAAAGGACGTTTGCGATGTCGGTGTGGACACAAATGAACAGGGCACGAACTTCCGGGATCTGGGGAGCCTTGCTGCTCCTGATGCTGACCCAGGTTGCGCAAGCGGCGCCGGCCTCGGCGCCGGCCCTCAATCTGCCCACCGTCGCCGGGCCGCTCGTGACTCTCACCTGGTCGCCGGTTCCGGGCGCCACCGGGTATCGGCTCTCTGTTGGCACCGCGCCTGGAACCGAGGGTTACGCCTACGCCGTCGGCGCCGTGACCTCGGTCACGCTTCAACTCGCCATTCGTCGGCACCGGCTACGTGCGCGTGCAGGCCTTCGACGCCACCGGACTCGGGCCGGTGTCGAATGAGGTGCCGCTCACGGTCACGACGCTGACGCCGGTCCCCGCGGCGCCAGTGGGGCTGCAGGCCTCGTTGAGCGGCCAGACGGTGAATCTGTCATGGGGGCCGGGCCCCGGCGGCGGCGCGCCTCAAGCCGTCATCCTCGAGGCCGGGACGTTCCCCGGCGGGGCGAACCTCGGCGCAATTCCCCGTTCGCTGTCGACGCAGGTTTCGATTCCCGGCGTCGCCCCTGGCACCTACTTCGTCCGCGTCTACGCCGCGAACGCCAGCGGCCGCAGTGGCGCATCGAACGAGGTGCGGATCGACATGCCCAGTGGCGGCGGCTGCACGGCGCCGGCCGCTTCGTCGCTCTCGGTGTCGGTCGAGTGGAAGCACGGTGTCGTTCGCGTGGGCGCCAGTCGCCGGCGCGGCGGGCTACCGCCTCGAAGTGGCGTCGGGACCAAGTGGGCCCGTGCTGGTCTCGCAGACCTTCGGCGCCGGCACCACAGCGATTTCGTATCCAGGCGCGCCGGCAGGGCACGTTCTACGCGCGGGTCATCGCCGGATCGTCGTGCGGCGCACTGACCGCGTCAGCCGTCACCGCCTTCTCCGTCGCCGGTGCGCCGCCAGGAAGCGGTCCCCGCACGCCGGATCCTCCGCCCGGGCAGCGGTTGCCGCTGCCGAACATGAGCGCGGTCGTCGACGCGGTCGCGCAGAGCGTACCCGGGCGATTTGCGCAACTCGTGCCGTGACACGGGCGGCAACAACGTGTGGTTGTACCGGGTGGTGGAGGCGCTGCGGCGCTACGACACGCGATGGGGCTTGAACTGGAAGCGCGGCAACGTCGGCGACATGTCCCAGGACGTCGTGAACTACAACTTCGCGGCGGGCCCGGACGAAGGCACCACCAATGTCTACATCATCGATGTGATCGGCGGGCATTGCGGCGGCAATCCGACGCCGGCGTGGATCGACAACACCGAGGCGACGCGCCGAGGCGGCACCATCGGGCGCTGGACGCTGCAACCCTACATCGCGCGCGGGCGGCCGGCCCTAGCCGCGAACGACCCTTGACTGTCAGTGAACCCGGGCGAAAGGCCCATCGAGTGAAAGGACGGCTGATGACGAACGTGAGAGTATCCCCCGCCCGCGGAGGCGGCATTGCACTGCTGCTGGTCGCGGCTCTCGTCGCGGGTAACGCGCGCCTTGGCGCCGTGCCTGCGGCTCCGACGATGAACCCCGCCGTGGTGCTGGGCCCCAACGTCACACTGTCGTGGACGTCGGTGCCGGGCGCCACGTCATATCGGCTTGCCGCCGGCGTCACCCGGGGTGGCGTGGTGTTCACTCAGAACGTGGGCAACGTCACCAGCGTCGGCGTCAGCGCGCCGCTCGGCCTCTTCCACGTGCGTGTTCACGCGGTGGACAGTTCCGGCGAGAGCATCCCCTCGAACGAGATCGATGTTCGTGTGACGTCACTCTCGGTTCCGCCCACCGCTCCGACCGGGCTGGCGGCGTATGTCAACGGCACGTCGGCGTTGCTGACCTGGAGCCCTGGGTGGCGGCGCGGCCAGCAGCCTCGTGCTGTATGCCGGCACCACCCCCGGCGCTTCTGATGTCGGCAGTCTTCCCGATCGGCCTGGGCACGCAGCTCTCGGTCGCCAATGTCAATGCCGGCAAGTACTATCTCCGCCTGGCGGCGGTGGGCGCCGGCGGGTTGAGCCCCGCGTCGAACGAGGTCGAATTCGACATGCCCGTGGGCGGCGGCTGCTCGGCGCCACCGGCCCGCACCTTCACGAGCGCGGTGTTCGGCCGCTACGTGCAGTTCGGCTGGCAGGGCGTGCCCGGCGCCAACGGCTATCGCCTCGACTTCACCACGTCTCCCGGTGCGCCCGGCGACGTTGTCGCTGCCGTTCGGCGCGGGTTCCACGGGCTATGCCGTCACCGGTGCGCCCCTCGGCGTGTTCTACGGCCGCCTGGTCACCTCGTTCTCGTGCGGCCGGCAGACCGAGGGCCCCGAGGTCGCGCTGACCATCGACGGCGCGCCGCCACCGGGGCCGCGCGCGCCGAACCCGGCGCCCGGGACTCGCCTTCCCTTCCCGAACTGGGGTGCAGCGGTCATCGAGCAGCTGGCGGCTGAACGTCCGGATCTGCTGGCGCAGTCCTGCACGGGAGACGGGTGGCAACAACCGTTTCATGTTCGAGGCCGTTCGTCGCCTGCGCGCTCGCGACAATCGTTTCGGTCTGAACTGGAAGCGTGGCGGCGTGGGCGACCTGTCGCAGGACATCGTGAACTACAACTTCGGCGACGAGTCGGATGAGGGCACGCAGGAACGTGTACATCATCGACATCATCGGCGGACACTGCGGGCCGAACCCAGGCCGCCTTCTGGCAGGACCAGACCGGGGCCACCCGCGCGGCGGGCACCATCGGCATCTGGACGCTGCAGCCGTATCTGGCGGCCGGCTACCCGATCGTCTCGGATGAGCCGCAGCAGTAGGCGCTACCACGGCGCCTGCGGGCAATAGCGGCAGGTCCGCCAGACGCTCCAACCGGGGCCGGTCCAGATGGGCCGGCCCCGTTTTGTTAGAATGAGAGACTTGCCCGCCCATCCCAAGGGCCCACACCAAGCACATGCCGCGCCTCCTTCTTCTGCTTCCGCTTATCCTGCTCGCGCTCGCTGGACGCCCCGAGGCACAGGCACTGCTGCCAGAGGTTGGTGCGATTGCCGACTCGTCCGCGGTCGTCGTCACCGGACGTGTCGTCGTCGCTGACGGTCCAGTCGGACGGCGGCGCCATCTATACCTATGCCACCGTCGCCGTTGACGAGGTCCTGAAGGGGCAGCTCGCGGACTCAACCCTTGTGGTGAAGCAGCTTGGCGGCACCTTGCCGACGCTGGGGCTGTATATCGCCGACCAGGCCGCCGTTCCGCGTCGACGAAGACGTGCTGCTCTTTCTGGCGGCACGGCCGCGCGACGGCACGCTCTATACGGTGGGCCTCGTCCCGCGGCAAGTGGGCCATCCTTCCCGATCTGCAGACCGGCGGCCGCTCGGCGGTGTCCGGCGCGCTTCGCATCGACCTCGACGACTCGCTCCGCTCTGTCGTCAGCGGCTCCCGCGCGCAGTCGGACGCGTTCCTCGTCTCGCCTCCTGAGATGCAGTCGGCCGCGGCCGACTTCACCTTCATCCCAGCCAGCGAAGGTGGTCCCGCGCGCTGGCATCAGGTGGACGATGGGTTCAGTATCCCGATTGACTACCAGACGATTCCTCCCGGGCTCCCGGGTGGAGGCAGTGCGCAGCTGACCTCGGCCATCGGGGCGTGGAATGCGGTGGGCTCACGACTGCGGGTCGAGCTTGGCGCCACGGGTGCGGCCACATGTCCAGCTCAGACGTTCACGGGCAGCGGCCGCATCGGCCTCTACTGGAACGACCCTTGTGGCGAAGTGAGCGACAGTGACGCGACCACGTTCGGCATCGGCGGCGGCTACTTCACCCCTGGCCTGCAGAAGACCATCAACGGCGTGGTGTTCAACGAGTTCCTGCAGGGTATCGCCATCCTGAACAACGTCGGCCCTCACCTGTCGGCTGCCACCTGCCTTCAGGATGCCGTGACGCACGTCCTCGGTCATGCGGTCGGCCTTGGCCACTCGACGGATAGCAGCGCCCTGATGTATCCGACGCTGCGCCCAGGGTGCGCATCGGCGTCGAGCCTGGCCGCGGACGACATCAATGGCCTGCGCGCCATCTATCCGTCGACCGCCAGCGGCGGCAACCCGCCGCAGCCGCCGACCGCGATCACCAACAGCGTGGCTCTGGATACCGTCACGCTGTCGTGGACGCCCGCGACCACTGGCGGACCGGCGCAGAGCTACATACTCGAGGCCGGGTCCGGCTCCCGGACTCGCGAACATCACCACCATCGTCCTGAACAGCACCAACACGTCCACGGTGGTCGGTGCCGTTCCCGCCGGCCTCTATTACGTCCGCGTCCGCGCTCGCAACTCGCTGGGGACGAGCGCGCCCTCACCGGATACCGTCGTGTCGGTCGGTCCGTGTTCGGCGCCAACGGTGCCGACCAACCTCGCCTACTCCACGGCGGACGACCTCGTGACGATCACGTGGACACCGCCGGCCACCGGGGTGACACAGGGCTACTGGTTGTACGCGGGTTATGGGCCAGGGCAATCGAACGCGCTCGTCACCTCGCTCGGACCGACTCCCACCTTTGCCGGGCGCGCCGCCATCGGCGATTACTACGTGCGGATCGCCGGCCGGAACTCGTGCGCCATCGGCCCGCAGAGCCCGGATCTGCTGGTCAGCGTCCGCGCCTGCACCGCGCTCCCCAACCCTCCCGAAGCGCTGTCGTATACCAGGGCCGGAAACGTCGTCACGCTGCGCTGGCTGAATCCCTCGTCAGGCAACCAGCCGTCACGGTTCATCATCTCGGCGGGCAACGCGCCGGGACTGGCCAATCTGCTGGTTCAGAACACCGGCAACAACGCGCACCTCATTCGTGGCCGCGGCAGGCCCTGGCACCTACTACGTGCGGGTGCAGGGGCAGAACAACTGCGGGATCAGCGCATACTCCAACGAGATCACGGTGGTGATACCGTAGTGGACACCGGGTTATGAGGATCACCGTCGCGTTCCTCCTCTGGGTGACGCTCGCCGCCGGAGCGCTGGCCCAGCAATCAGTACCTGCGCCCGATCCCGCGCCGGCGCCGCCCGACGCGGTCACGTTCAACCGCGACATCGCGCCGATCTTCAACCAGCACTGCGTCGCCTGCCATCGCCCCGGTCAGATGGCGCCGATGTCGCTGCTGACCTACGAGAGTGCCAGACCCTGGGCGCGCTCCATTCAGCGGCAGGTCACCGCCCGCACGATGCCTCCATGGGGCGCGGATCCGAGTATCGGCACCTGGGCCAACGACCCCAGCCTCAGCACTGACGAGATCGCGACCATCACGCGCTGGGTGGACGCCGGAGCTCCCAAGGGCACGACGCCAGCACCCGAGCCGCCGTCATTCACCGATGCCTGGCAGATCGGCACGCCCGATCTGGTGCTCTCGATTCCCAAGCCGTTCCCGATTCCCGCCACGGGTCTCGTCGACTACCAATACGTCGAGATCCCGACCGGTCTCACCGAGGACCACTGGATCCAGGCGGTGGAGATCCGCCCGACCAATCGCAAGGCGGTGCACCACGCGCTGGCGTTCGTGAAGTCGCCCGGGCTCGCCACGCCGCCGCCCGCGGGCCGCGGTGACGGCACCAGCTGCAACGACGATTTCTGCGGCGACATCGAGATGCACGACGCGCGGATGGGGCCGATCCTGGCGGCGTCGGCGGTCGGCACGAACCCCGAGATGTATCCGCCGGGCACGGCCAAGCTGCTCCGCGCCGGTTCGATCATCACGCTGCAGATCCACTACACGCCGTACGGCGAGGTCACGACCGACCAGATCGGCGTGGGCCTGGTGTTCGCGAAGGAGCCGCCGGCGGTACAGCTGAAGATGGTGCCGTTCTCGAAGCAGGGCTTCACCATCCCGCCGCGCGCCGCCGATCACGTGGTCGAGGAGTATCTCGAGTTCAAGAAGGACGCCACCATCTGGAGCATCGGCCCCCACGCGCACCTGCGCAGCAAGAGCTGGCGCTTCGAGTTGATCGACCCCGACGGCAAGGTGCAGCCGCTGCTGTCCGTGCCGACGTTCGATTTCAACTGGCAACTGGTCTACCGGATGGCCGAACCGATCGCGGTGCGCGCCGGAAGCCGCCTGCACGCGGTGGGCGTGTTCGACAACTCCGCGAACAACAAGAGCAATCCCGATCCCGATGCCGTGGTGCGCTGGGGCACGATGACCGGCGACGAGATGCTGTTCGCCTCCATTGTCTACAGCCTGACGCCGCCGCGCCCATCGGGCCGCTGAGCGTGGTCGCCGCCGATCGTCAACCCAGCCAGGCGTGAAACGTGTAGTCGCCGCGGACGTAGCGGGCGCCGACCGCGTCGTAGATGCGCACGGTGGCGATGTTGTGGTTCTGGGTCTGGGTCTCGGTGACCTCGCCCGCCTCGAAGTTCTCCATCGCCAGCGAACGAATCAGTCCCGCATAGGCGCCAGGCCGATCGCGCCGGCACGCGCCCAGGCTCCCCGCCCACAACCTGACGCCGCCCACCGTTGACGCCGGCTCAACGCGTCGTGTGCTGGCCCACCCGTGAATGCCGCCGGCCCCATCGTCGGCCACCACCACGCGGTCGGCCATTCGGCCCGCGCAGCACTGGCGCGCCCACTCCAGGTAGAACTCGTCGCTGCGCGCGGCGGGCAGATGCGGATCGAGGTGGAAGCGGCCGCGGAATCCGTGGTACGCCTCGCGGGTGATGGCGAGCACGGCGTCCACGTCCGCGGCGGTCAGCGGCCGGACTCGACCGACTTCGCGAACCGGTGTCGGCGGCTGGCGATGGGGATGCGTGAAGTAGGTCACGAGGCCGTCCATCAAGCGGAAGCCGGCGTTCTCGAGGACGGCCACGGCCTGCATGTCGGCGATGTCGACCTTCGCCGTCAGATGCCTGATCCCACGCGCGCGTGCCTGCTCGCAGCAGGCGTATCGACTGCGGCGCTCACCGTGTCGTGGCCGCAGGCCGGTCCTCGGAGGAGCAGATCGAGACGGCCCATCGGCACGCCGAAGAAGCCGGTGTCCCATGCCAGCGGCCGGCACACGCCGAGCACAGCTCCCGTCCCCGTCGCCCGAGACGACCGCCGCATGGTCCGGCGCCGACAGCGGCGCGGTCCACCTCCGCCTTCAGAATCGCGCGCTGCAGGGTCTTGGACCAGACGCGATAGTCCCGGTATGGTTTGAACTGGTAAAGGTGGATCAGCCGGTCGATCAGGCGATCGTCATCGGCGCGCAGAGGTCGCACGGTCACCGGGGACGATCATATCCCCGTTTGATAGAATCGACCGCCAATGCCGACACGCATGCTGACGCTCGACTACGACGGCGAGCGCGTCACGTTCACGGTCGAGGGCGAGACGGGCTGGGGCGCCCCGTCGGTGCTCCTCGACGGCGACGACAATCTCATCGCCGGCCGCCCGTGGGAAGCCGATGGCTTCACCGTCGCCCCCTTCCTCATGCCCGAGGACTACGCGCGGCTGGTGGCTGGCGTGGCGGCCATTCTCGCCCGTCGCATGACCAACGCCGGGCTGGCGGTGCCGGAGCCCTTCTCGCTCGAGCGGTATCACGAGGTCGTGACCACGCGACGAGGCCCACGCCGCCGTGTCGGCCCAGGGCCCGTGGTGCCACGGGCTGAACGACCTGCCGGTGCCGGTGGAGACCGTCAGTGCCAGGGTGAGCGAGATCCTGGGGAAGCGCGTGTCCACCACGCCGCCGCACACCGAGTTCCCAGAGCACTTCTGCTTCCGCGTCGTGCGGCCCCGCAGCCGCGACAACAATCCCCCGCACCGCGACGTGTGGCTCGATCGCCTGCGGAACGCGATCAACATCTACGTGCCGCTGGCCGGGAGTTCGCCGCAGTCGTCGCTGCCGCTCGTGCGCGGATCGCATCGCTGGCCAGAGTCCGAGATCGAGCGCACGCTCGAAGGCGCGCGTGTGAACGGGATGGTCTACACGGTGCCGTCGGTGGTCGGCGCCGCCCACCCGCTCACGCTGGAGCGGCCCGATCCCAGGGCCAACGAGGTGCTGGTGTTCTCGCCCTACCTGATTCACGGCGGCGCCTTCAATCAGCAGACGGATCGCACCAGGGTCTCCCTCGAAATGCGTTTCTGGCGCGTCGCCTGATGGCTCGCCTCGGGGTCGTCATACCCGTCTACCAGGCCGAGGCCACGCTCGCCGCGCTGGTCGCCGAATTGACGCCCGCGCTGGCGACGATCGCGGCGGACTTCGAGGTGTGGTTCGTGGACGACGGCAGCACCGATGGGAGCTGGGCGGAGATCGAGCGGCTGACCGCCGCAGACCCGCGGCTGCGCGCCATCCGGCTGATTCGGAACTTCGGCGAGCACGTGGCGATCACGGCCGGTCTCGACCGCGTGGATGCCGACCACGTCGTCATCATGGCCTGCGACCTGCAGGACGATCCCGCGGCGATTGGCGCGATGCTGGCGGCCACCGGCCAGGGCGCCGACCTCGTGCTGGTGCGCCGCCTGAAGCGCCGCGACGCCTGGCTGAAGCGCGCGCTCGCCCGGGTCTTCTACGCGCTGATCTCGCTGCTGTTCCACATCGACTACGACTACCGGGTCGGCAACTTCCGGTTGCTGACCCGCCGCGCGGTGGAGTACTTCCGCCAGCATCGCGAACGCATGCGCAACGTCAACGCGATCATGGCGCTGATGGGACTGCGCACCGCCTATGTCGACGTCACGCATCGCGCCCGTCGCCACGGCAAGAGCACCTATACGCTCGGTCGATCGGCGCGAATGGCCGCGTCGGTGATCATCGGCTACTCGGACATCCCGCTCGCTGGTGTCGGGCGCCTTTGGCGCGCTGCTGCTGCTCGGTTCGCTCCTGTGGGGCGGCGTGCTGCTGGGCCGGTCGCTCGGCGGGCGGCCGATCTCCGAGATGGCGGTGGCCGTCGCCGCGATGGCGGGCATCGGCGGCCTGGTGCTGCTCAATCTCGGCATCGTTGGCGCCTACCTCGGCCGAGCGGCGCGCGAAGCCAAGGAGCGGCCGATGTACTTCGTGAGCGAGGGCCGGAATATTCCGCATCGGGACTGACGCCAGCGCGGCCGGTGGCTTCGCGTAGAGGCCTATCTGGTGTAGGATGTGTAGGTTGTAGCTGTGGGCCGTTAGCTCAGCTGGGAGAGCGCCTGGTTCGCAATCAGGAGGTCGGGAGTTCGATCCTCCCACGGTCCACCAACTCACGTTCCGCTGCAACAACCCCCTAACTCAACCACTCCCAACCGGCCGCACCCACCGTGCGCCCGCCGCACCGTGGCGACTGTCCCGGCTGTCGCTAACCTGCTATGGTGGGGAGACCGTGCGTCCCCTCTCACATGGCTGTCCTCGCCGCCCTTGCCCTCCCGGTGCTGCTTGGTGCCCAGACCAGCGACCCGGCCGCGCTGGCGGCACGCGTCCAGGCCCGCTACGCCGGCATCAAGGACTTCGAGGGTGACTTCGTCCAGACCTACGAAGGCGGCGTGCTGCGAACGCGGACCACCGAGAGCGGCACGCTGGCCATCAAGCAGCCGGGCCTGTTCCGCTTCGTCTACACCAAACCGGAACGGAAGGAATTCGTTTCCGACGGCACGAAGATCTACACCTACCTGGTCGCCGACAAGCAGGTCATCGTCAGCCCGGCGCCTGGTCCAGGTGAGTCGACCACCCCGGCGCTGTTCCTGGCCGGGCGTGCCGACATGGCTCGCGACTTCACCGCGTCGTTCACGCCGCTGCCCGGGGCTGCCCAGGGCCTGGTCACGCTGAAGCTCACCCCGAAGAAGACCGACCCCGAATACGAGTGGTTCGGCATCGGCGTCGACCCGACCTCCCTCCAGATCCTGCACCTGGTGGCCGTGGACCGCCAGGGCGGACGCTCGGCCTTTTCCTTCGCCAACCTGAAGGAAAACCGCAATCTGACCGATAACACGTTTCGGTTCCGTATACCTCGCGGAGTCGATGTCGTCAACAATGGCACCCGTCCCCAGCAGCCGCTCGTTCGCTCCTACTGGCCATCCGTCGTGGCCATCGCGCTCGCGCGTGTCGGCCTGCGCGACATCAGGGTCCTCGATGTCTATCGCCCGCGAGGCCGAGACGCGGCAGGACTACGACAGCGCCGTCGCCGAGTACACCGAAGGTCCTCCGCGAGGACCCGAACAACAAGGACGCCAGGCTCGGCCTGGAACGCGCCAAGATCCGCGCCTCGCAGGACCACTTCGCGCGCGGGCGCCGCCTGGCGGCCACGGGCAAGCTCGAAGAGGCGCTGATCGAGTATCAGATCGCCGCCGAGCTCAGCCCGGCCAACGGCGACATCCAGACCGAGCTGCGCGGCGTTCGCAGCCAGCTTCGCACTCAGGTCGCGGTTCGAGACGACGGCAAGACCCGGCTCGAGGCCTTGGTCGATCGCAGCCTGGTGGCGCCCCTGCCCGGCGCGGACCTGCCCGAGGGCGTGGACCTGCCAGACTCCCTCGTGTTCCGCGAAGCCAGCGCCCGCGACATCTTCTCCGCGCATCGGCAAGTTCGCCAACATCAGCGTCGTCTTCGATCCCACGTTTCGCGATCAGGTCGATCTCCATCGATCTCCGGCACGCGCCGCTCGATCAGGCGCTGACGTCGCTGACCGGCGGCGACGCGCAGTTTCTGGAAGGTGACGACGCCGCAGACGGTGACGATCATCCCGGACACGCAGGCCAAGCGCCGCGAGTACGAAGAAGAAGTCGTCCGCACGTTCTACCTGAGCAACGCCGATCTCAAGGAGACCATCGACATCCTCCGCATCGTCGTCGACGCCCGGCGCCTGGCGGCGATGACGCGCCACCAACGCCATCACGATCAAGGACACGCCCGAGCGCGTCACGCGCGGCCGGCCGCATCATCACCGCCATCGACAAGGCGCGCCCGGAGGTCATCATCGATGTCGAGTTGCTCGAAGTCGATCGCACCCACCTGAACGAGTTCGGCCTCCAGATCGCATCGCCCGGAAACCCGCCGACCGGCATCAACGGCCGGTCGACATCAATCGCGACGGCTTCACGCTGCGCGACCTCCAGAACGCTGACCAGCGCCGACGTCTACCTGACCAACCTGCCGGCGCTCTACTACCGCCTGCTGAAGACCGACAGCGCCACGCGCGTGCTCGCCAATCCGCAGTTGCGCACCACCGAGGGCGTGGCGGCGCAGGCCCGCTTCGGCGAGCGCGTGCCGGTGCCGGTGACCACCTTCGCGCCGATCGCCCAGGGCGGCGTGCAGACGCAGCCGATCACGTCGTTCAACTACGAGAACATCGGCGTCAACATCGACATCACGCCGCGCACGCACCACGACGATGCGGTGTCGCTGGCGGTGAAGATCGAACTGAGCAGCATTTCGGGGACCGGTTTCGGCGGCCTGCCGACGTTCGGCAACCGCTCGATCAACACGACCATCCGTCTGAAGGACGGCGAGACGAACATGCTCGCCGGGCTGATCCGCGACGATGAGCGCCGCTCGCTCGCCGGCATCCCCGGCCTCGAGCGACATCCCGCTGATCGGGCGGCTGTTCGCGTACAACCAGAAGGAGACGCAGCAGACCGACATCATCCTGACGCTGACGCCGCGGATCGTCCGGGTGCTGGAACTGACCGAGACCGACCTGGCGGCGTTCCGCGTGGGCCGCGATGGCGCGACCGGTGGCGTCGACCTGCCGCCGCTGCCGATTCCCGTGCCGCAGCCGCAGCAGCGGCCACCGGCGGCGCAGCCCCCGCCACCGCCGAGCGGCGGCGATACCGCGGCTCCGCCGCCCGGGCCCGTGCTGGCGCCCACCGTGCCTGCGCCGGGCACCGCGACGCCGGTGAAGCCTCCGCCGCCCGCCGCTCGGCGCTCCGCCCGGCGCTAACGCTCACACCTTGCTGACGTCGGCGCCGAGCGCCTGCAGCCGCTCGACCAGCCGGCTGTAGCCGCGTTCGACCGTTTCGAGCGGCTCGACTCGGCTCTGCCCGTCGGCAGCCAGCGCCGCGGCAATCAGCGCCATTCCCGAGCGGATGTCCCGGCTGTCGAGCGGCTTGCCGCGCAGCCGGCACGGCCCGGTGACGATGATCCGATGCGGATCGCAGAGGAACAGGTCCGCGCCCATGCCGCTCATCTGCTCCAGCGCGAACAGTCGAAGTTCGTAGAGCCAGTCGTGCACCAGCGTGGCGCCGTCCGCGCGCGTCGCCAGCACGGTCACGAGGCTGACGAGGTCGCTCGGGAAACCCGGCCACAAGCCCGTCGTGATGCGTCCGGCTCCGACCAGCGTGCTCGGCCGCACGCTGAACACATCGTCGTTCTGCGAGCACTCGACGTGCATCTTGCGCAGGACGCTGGCGACCACTTCCATGTCCACCGGCCGCGTGCCGCCGATCTCGACTTCTCCACCGGTGATGGCGCCGACCACCGCCCAGCTGCCGGCCTCGATGTAGTCGCCCTCGAGCCGCTTCTGCGCGCCGCTGAGACGCATGCCGCCCTCGACACGAATCGTGTGCGAGCCCTCGCCGGTGATGCCCACGCCCATGCCGCGGAGGAACTCGCAGAGCTCCACCACGTGCGGCTCGCAGGCGGCGTGACGGATCTCGGACATGCCCGGGCGCGGCGGCCGCCGCCAGCAGCGCCGTCTCGGTGCCGGTGACCGACGCCTCGTCCAGGTAGATCGAGGCAGGCGCGCAGTCCCTCGGGCACCTCGAGCCGGTGCCCGATGCCCTCGACCACCCGCGCGCCCATCGCGGTGAGCGCCTCGATGTGCGTCCGGATGGTGCGGCGCGCCGGGAAGTCTCCGCCCGGCGGGGCGACGTGCGCCTTGCCCGCGCCTGGCCAGCAGCGGCCCGAGCAGCAGCACCGACCCCCGAAGACGCCCGACCAGTGCGCTGTCGGGTTCGTGCTTCGATCACGTCGCGGCACTGGATGCGCAGCGTGGTGCTGCCGATGCCCTCGACCTCGGCGCCGAGGTCGAGCAGCAGCCGCGCCATCACCTCGACGTCCGCGATGCGCGGGCACGTTGGTCAGCACGCACGGCTGATCGGTCAGCAGGCAGGCGGCCATCAGCGGCAGCGCCGCGTTCTTGTTGCCTTCGATATCGACGCGGCCGCTGAGCCGGCGGCCGCCGTGAATGACGAGTGTGGACATGGTCAGGAACCAGGGATCAGGGATCGGGATCAGGGATCAGACTCAGAAGCCGAGACGAACAATTTCTTCGCGCAGTGTGACACCGAACTGCTCCGCCACGGCATCCGTGCAGCCGATCGACAAGACGCGCGATGTCGGCCGCGGTGGCGTTGCCGGTATTGATGATGAAGTTCGCGTGGGTCGTCGAGACCTGCGCGCCGCCCTCGACGGCGCCCTTCAGTCCGGCGCGATCGACGAGCGCCCCCGCCGATGGCGGAATGCCCGTCCGGGACCTTGTCGCGCGACGGATCGGGGTTCATGAAGATGCAGCCGGCGCTGGGCGACTCGAGCGGCTGCGTGCGCTTGCGGAACGCGAGCGAGTCCCGTGCCGTGGCGCGGAGCTCGCTCGGGCTCGGCGCCGGGCTGCACCCGAAACGCCGCCCAGACCACGACCTCGCCCGTGCGCTTGAGGCGGCTGTCGTCGTAGGCGAACTCCATGCGATCGGCCGGCACCTGCAACAGCGTGCCGTCCGGCCTGACCAGACGGACGCTCTCCACCAGGTCGCCGATGTTCACCTTCTTCCAGTGGGCGTTGCCGTAGATGGCGCCTCCCACCGTGCCCGGGGTGCCGGCCCAGGCTTCGAGCCCGGCCAGCCCGCGGTTGATGGTCCATCGCACCAGGCCGTTGATGGTGACCGCGGCATCGACGCGCACGAGGTCGGCGCCGACGAGGTTCACCTCGCCGCCGCGGGGGCGGATCACCAGACCGCGCACGCCCTCGTCGTTCACCAGGACGTTCGAGCCGCCGCCGATCACCCGCACCGGCGCCTGCCGCGCCCGCGCGATCCGCACGGCATCGATCAACTCCTGCGCGCTACGGGTTTCGAGCAGCACATCGGCGGGACCGCCGACGCGGAACGTCGTCAAGGGCGCGAGCGGCACATCGGCCCGCACGCGCTCGTCACCGAAACGCGCCGCCAGCGCGGCCACCAGTCCAGGATCCGCGCTCACGCCGTCCCTCTCCCCTCGCGCACCGGCGCCATCTGCGCCATCAGTTCGCGCTCGCGCGCGATCAGCGCCGCCACGGCTTCCCGCTCGGTGCAGCGGGCGAACTCGATGAAGTCACCCGGCGCCAGCTGCGCGGCCAGGCAGAGGTCCGCCGAAATCACCTGGCCGATCTTCGGATAGCCGCCGGCCGTCTGACGATCGGCCATCAGCAGAATCGGCTCGCCCGCTGATGGCACCTGAATCGCGCCCATGCACACCGGTTCCGAGATGGCCTCTCCGCTCCTGCGCTCGAGGCAAGGGCGGTCCTTCGAGACGATATCCCATCCGGTTCGATCGCGGCGATACCCGGAAGCTGACGCTGGTCAGTGCCCGCCACGCCTCGTCCCCGAACCACTCGGCCTGAGGGCCCGGCGCGACGCGGAGCGCGCGCCCGTCCCGCAGTCGGCAAGCGTGAGGCCACGGGCGCGGGCCGGGACGCGACGACGCCCGCGCGGCCACCGGCAAGCGCGTCACCGGCGATCAGCGCCCGTCCATCCAGTCCACCCATCTGGCTCACCAGGTGGGTGGCGCGGCTGCCGAGCACCGGCGGCATCAGCACACCGCCGCCGGCCACGCCGAGATACGCTCGCGCGCCGCTTCGCCGGCGTCCGAACCGCACGGTCTGCCCGCGCCTGACCGGAAACGACACGCCAGTGGCGACCATCTCGCCGTCGCACGTGAGGTCGAAATCGGCCCCGCACACCGACAGCACGGTGTCGGCGTCGACGATGAGCTCGGGGCCGATCAGCGTGATCTCGAGCGTGGCGGCGTCCGGCGGCGTTGCCGACCAGGTAGTTGGCCAGCCGATGCGAGCACAGGTCCATCGGGCCGGCCACCGGCACACCCGAAGCCTGATGTCCCCATCGCCCGAGATCCTGCACCGTGCGTGAGCAGCCCCGGCTTGACGACGCGAAGCGACGCCAGCGGGCCGTCATCGGGGCACGAACCGCACGCCCTCGCCTGCCGCGAGCAGGCTGGCCGGTTGACGATCGGGATCGAACATCACGGTCGCGGTGCGGCCGATCAGCTGCCATCCGCCCGGCGTTTCGATCGGATAGACGCCGGTCTGCTCACCCGCGATGCCGACCGAACCCGCCGGCACCCGCTCTCGCGGGACGCGGTGCCGCGGCACGGCGATGCGGGGATCCACGCGTCCGAGGTAGGCAAACCCCGGCACGAAGCCGAGCATGTAGACCCGATAGATCGTCGGCCGCGTGCCGCTCGATGACGTCCGCGGCGCTGCACCCGGCAAACCTCGGCGACGGCCTCGAGGTCGGGGCCGTCCGCGCCGCCGTACGACACGGGAATCTCGTGGACGTCGGTCAGCGCGGTCTCGGTCACCGCCTCGGCGACGCGCGCGTCCTCGTCGATCGCGGCTTCGAGCCGCGGGAGATCGGTCCGCAGCGGATCGAAGTGGACGCCGACGGAACAGTACCCGGCACCACGTCGCGCACGCCGGGCAGCGCCCGCGCCCGCAGGCGGTCGCTCAGGTCGATCGCCCGCTGATTGATCACGGGATCGATCACCTGCTCGAACTCCACGATCACCATCGCGTCGCCCGCGAGCCGGACCTTCACGCCAGCGCCTGCAGGAGCTTGCCGTGGATGCCGCCGAACCCGCCGTTCGACATCACGACGATCAGGTCGCCGGCGCGGGCCTCGGCCGCCACCTCCCGCACGATGGTGTCGACGTCGGGCAGATGACGGGCCGCCACACCGGCCAGCGCGCAGGTCGGAGACCAGCTGCGACTCCGAGAGCCGCTCGGCCTCCGGCAGCGTGGAGCGGAACACCGACGCCAGCACGACCTCGTCTGCCGCGCCGAACGCCCGTGCGAAATCCGCCTGGAACACGCGCCGGCACGACGATGCCGATCGGGGCTCGAAGATGGCCCACAGCCGGCGGTCGGGCGACGAGCGCGCGGACCGCGCGAAGCGTTTCGGCGACCGCGGTCGGATGATGGGCGAAATCGTCGAAGACCGTCACGCCCGCGCGTTCGCCGACCACGCTCGAGCCGGCGCTTGACGCCGAGAAACGCCGCCAGCCCTTCGCGCAGCCGGTCCACGGGCACGCCCATTTCGACGCCGATCGCCAGCGCCGCCAGCGCATTGCGCACGTTGTGCTCGCCCACCATCGGCAGCATGAACGTCCCGAGATCGTCGCCGCCGCGAATCACCCGGAACGTGCTGACGCTGGCTGGCGACGGCGTCACGCCGCGGCGCCCTGCGACTCGAACGCGATGTCGCGCGCCGCCACTCCGCCACCGCCGACAGGCCGAACGTCTGAACGCGGCTCCGCGCCAGCGGCACCAGCGCCGCCGCATCCGGGCTGTCGACACCGATCAGCGTGAGCCCGGAGCGGGGCACCAGGTTCACGAACCGGCGAAACGCGAGGCGCACGGCGTCGAGGTCCGCGTAGATGTCCGCGTGATCGAACTCGATGTTGTTCACGACCGCGATGTCCGGCAGGTACTTGAGGAACTTCGCGGTCTTGTCGAAGTAGGCGCTGTCGTATTCGTCGCCCTCGATGACGAACGCCTTGCCCTGCCCGACGCGATAGCTGGCGCCGCCCGGTGCCGAAGTTGCGGGCGATGCCGCCGACCAGCACCGTCGGATCCACGCCGCCATGCGTCAGCAGCCAGCCCGCCAGCGACGTCGTCGTGGTCTTGCCGTGGGTGCCGGCGACGACGATGGACCGCGTGCCCCAGAGGAAGAAGTCGCGCACCGCTTCGGGCAACGAGCAGTAGCGGCGCTTCCGATCGAGAACGGCCTCGAGCTCTGCATTGCCGCGCGAGATGGCGTTGCCCACGATCACCAGGTCCAACGGACCCGCGACGTGCTCGTCGCGATAGCCCTCGAGCAGCGTGATGCCTTCGCCCGCGCAGGAAGTCGCTCATCGGCGGGTAGACGTGTTCGTCCGACCCGCTCACATCGTGCCCCTGCTGCTTGAGCAGCGCCGCCAGCGTGCCCATCGCCGTGCCGCAGGCCCCAATCAGGTGAATCCGCATCGCCTATCTCACCGCCGGCTCTTCGACGACGATCGCTGGGGGCGCGCTCGTCACGCGCGCCACGCACACCAATCGGCAGGGTCCACGATGGCCCCTTGGTATGGCCGAACGGGAATCCGAACAGCACCGGACCTGGAAACCCCTGCACGAAGTCCCGGATCACGTCCTTGATGGCAGGCCCGCCCCCTGGCTCGTCGCAGCCCGGGAACTCGCCGAAGACCAGCGCGCCCGCGGCGCCGAGCGTGCCGCTCTGCGCCAGCTGCGTCAGCATGCGATGCACGCGGTAGGGGCGCTCGCCGATGTCCTCGAGCAGCAGCACCGCGCCGCGTGGGACGTCGAAGGCCCAGGGCGTGCCCAGCAGCGAGACCAGCTGCGTCAGCGTCCCGCCGACGATCGGCCCCGCGGCCTCACCCGGCGACAACACCTCGAGCGCCGTCGGGCGCGAGCGTCCCCATCGGCTCGGGCGACGAGACCGCCCGCAGGAACGAGGCCTCGTCGTAGGCCGCCGGCCCCACCGAGAGCCGGCCCTCGATCATCGGCCCGTGCACGCGAGACCACGCCGTGCGCGAAGGACCAGCACAGCAGCGTCGTGATGTCGCTGTAGCCAATCAGCAGCTTGCGCCCCGGCTCGCATCACCTCGGGATCGAGCAGCGGCAGCAGTTGCTGGCTGCCGTAGCCGCCTCGCACCGCGAGCAGGGCCGCCACCGACGGGTCGCGCCAGGCCTGGTGGAGGACGCTGGCGCGAACGTTCGGGCGTGCCGGCTTCGAAGCGCGCCGCGCTCGAGGATCGCCGGCGTCGTACACCGGCTCGAACC
This sequence comes from uncultured Acidobacteriota bacterium, assembly GCA_963721715.1. Classification (GTDB taxonomy): domain Bacteria; phylum Acidobacteriota; class Vicinamibacteria; order Vicinamibacterales; family UBA2999; genus VFZN01. The sequence continues at coordinate 369,697 of CAVRKI010000004.1, forward strand.
CCAGCCGGCGCAGCTCCGCCACGCCAGCGTCCAGGTCCGACGGCTTGAAGGCGCTGGCCGGGGCGACGAGCGCGATGCGGTCACCGGGCTGCAGCCGTCGGGGGCGAATCACAGAAAGGCTGCCATTTCGTCGGCCACGAGCCGATGCTCTTCGCAGCCCACGACCCCGCGCAGCACGCGCTGCCGGTCGCGGAGGGACGGCCGGGTTCGGGAGAGGAAGCGTTCCTTGGTCCGCGCCAGCCGCCGCATCGCATCGTCCAGGCGCGTCGCGCTGATCGCGCCGCTCTCCACCGCGTGGATCAGCGCCTCGAGCGTCCGCCCCTGCAGGTCGACGTCGCCGCTGCAGATCAACAGGCCGTCGCAGCCCGCCTGGATCGCGGCCACGGCCGCCTCGGGCACCGGATAGCGTGCGCTGACGGCCTTCATCTCGAGATCGTCGCTGAGGATGACGCCGTCGAAGCCGAGCTCCTGGCGGAGCAGGGTCTGCACGATCGGCCGGCGTCAGCGTCGCCGGCCGCTCGGCGTCGAACGCGGGCACGAGCACGTGGGCGGTCATGATGAACGCCACCTGCTCCGCGATCGCGGCCCGGAACGGCTCGAACTCCACCGCGCGCAGCCGATCGGGCGGATGCTCGACGAGCGGCAGCTCGACGTGCGAGTCGGTGCTGGTGTCGCCGTGCCCGGGAAAGTGCTTGCCGCAGGCCGCGATGCCCGACGCCTGCAGCGCGCGCACCAGCACGCGACCGAGCCGCGACGACCTCGGCGGCGGTCTCGGCCAGGGCGCGGTCGCCGATCACCGGGTTGCTCGGGTTGGTGTGGATGTCGAGCACCGGCGCGTAGACCAGCGTGACGCCGACGGCCTCGAGCTCGGCCGCGAGCGCCGCGCGCGAAGCGCTCCGCCAGCGCCTCCGAGCCCGATCGCCCGAGCGTGGCCATCGGCGGCCACGTCGTGAACGGCGCCGTCAGGCGCGCCACCCGGCCGCCCTCCTGATCCACGCTCACCCACCCCGGCGTGCTCGCGCCCGAGCGCCTCGGCCTCGGCCGCCAGCTCGCTGACCTGCTCGGGCCCCTCGACGTTGCGCTTGAACAGGATCACCCCGCCCAGGTCGAACTCGCGCGCCATCGAGCGCAGTTCGACGGGAATCGTGACACCGGGGAAGCTGCCGATCAGAAGTTGGCCGATGTCGCGCCGCGTGGTCAGTGGCATGTGGTTCTGGAGAATTATAATTGCGCCGTGCACATCACGGCGTCTGCGCCGACACGGATTGATCTCGCCGGCGGCACCATCGACATCTGGCCGCTCTACCTGTTCCACCCCGGCGCACAGACGCTGAACGCCGCCATCAGCCTTCGCGCCCACGTCCGGCTCGAGCGCCGCGACGGACGACCGCGTGGCCCTCGTGTCCGAAGACACGGCGCGCCAGGTGCTGCTGTCGCCTGGCGACGAGCTGCGGACCGATCCGACGCTGCCCCTCCTCGGGCGCCTCGCCCACCACTTCGGCGTCCGGGGCCTGACGATGACGACGCGCGGGGAGTCGCCGGCCGGCGCCGGCATCGCCGGCTCGTCGGCGTTGAACATCGCGGTCTGCGGCGCGCTCAACGAATGGGCCGGCACCTCGTATGGCCCGGAGACCCTGCTCGAGATTGCGAAGGACATCGAGGCACAGGTCATCAACGTGCCGACCGGCCTGCAGGACTACCGGCCGGCGCTGTACGGCGGCATCGCGGCCGTCGAGCTGGCCGCTGGCGTCGTCAAGCGCGTGGGTCTCGACGTGGACGCGTCGGAGCTCGAGAGGCGGCTGGTGCTCTGCTACACCGGCGAGCCGCGGAACTCGGGCACCAACAACTGGGAGATCACGAAGCGCCACATCGACGGCGACCGGCACGTCTTCGACTGCTTCGAACGGATCCGCGACACGGCGGCCGCGATGCGGCGAGGCCCTCGTCGCCGGGCGAGTGGGACGACGTCGCCGCGCACCTCGCCACCGAGTGGGACAATCGCAAGCGTCTGGCACCCGGCGTCAGCACGCCGGCAATCGACGCGCTGATCGCGCGGGCGCAGGCCGCCGGCGCACAGGCCGCCAAGGTGTGCGGCGCGGGCGGCGGCGGCTGCCTGGTCGCGATGGCGCCGCCCAGCTCGCACCGCCGACGTGCGCCAGGCCCTGGCCGCTGGCGGCGCCCGACTGCTCGACTTCAGGATTGAATCCGATGGCCTCCGCCTGGGATAACACCGCCGTCGCGCGGATGCTCGGCCAGATCGCCGATCTGCTGGAGATCAAGGGCGAGAACCCGTTCAAGATTCGCGCCTACCGCAACGCCGCCGACGTCGTCGGCCACGCGGCCGAGGCCGTCGCGCGGGATGGACGTGGCGGCCCTGCGCGCGTGGGCCGGCATCGGCAAGGATCTCGCCGTCCGCATCCTGGAGCTCGCCGACCACCGGCGACTGCGCCGTGCGTCAGGAGCTGCTCCAGGCCTATCCCGTCACGCTGCTCGACGTGCTGGCGCTGCAGGGCGTCGGTCCCAAGACGGCGGGCGGCTGTATCAGGAGCTGGGAGTCGACCAGCCTGCCGGAGCTCGAGGCGGCGGCCCGCGCCGGCCGCATCCGCGGGCTCAAGGGCATGGGCGCCAAGAAGGAAGCGCTCATCCTGCAGGCGCTCGACGAGCGGCAGCAGCATTCGGGACGCCACCTGCTGCCGGACGCCATCGCGCGCCGTGCAGGCGGTGATCGAGTGGCTGCTGGCGCAGCGGCCGGACCTCGACATCGCGCCGGTCGGCAGCCTGCGGCGCGGCGCCGAGACCTGCGGCGACGTCGACCTCCTCGCCGTCGGCGCCGACGCCTCGGTGCTCGACGCTGTTCACCACCTATCCGCTGGTCGAGCGCGTGCTCGGCCGCGGCGAGACCAAGGCCTCGCGTGCTGCTGCGCGGCGGCCTGCAGGCCGATCTGCGGGCCGTCGCCGCCCACGAGCGCGGTGCCGCGCTGCAGTACTTCACCGGCTCGAAGGCCCACAACATCGTCCTGCGCGATCGGGCGCTCGAACGCGGCTGGCGGCTGAACGAGTACGGGCTGTTCAGCGCCAGCCGACGAGGCGCGAATTGCCGGCGAGACCGAGGAGGCGATCTACCAGGCGCTCGGGCTGGCGTGGGTGCCCCCGGAGCTGCGCGAGAACCGCGGCGAGATCGAGGCCGCCGCGAGCTGGCGCGCTGCCGCGGCTGGTGACGGCCGGCGACCTCCGCGGCGACGTGCACATGCACACCACCGAGACCGACGGCCGCGACACGCTCGAGGAGATGGCGCGAGGCCGCGGCGGCGCGAGGACTCGAGTACATCGCCATCACCGATCACAGCCAGGCGCTGGCGATGGCCAACGGCCTCGACGAGAGCCGCGCGCTGGCGCATGCCGCGCGCGTCCGCGCGCTGAACGGGCGCTATCCGGGGCTCACGCTGCTCGCCGGCATCGAGTGCGACATCCTCGGCCGACGGCAGCATGGATCTGGCCGACGATTGCCTGTCCGCGCTCGACCTGGTGATCGGCTCGGTGCACTCGCAGCTGGCGCAGACGGAGGACGAGATGACGGCGCGCCTGGTGCGCGCGATCGAGCACCCTGCCGTCGACATCATCGGCCACCCCACCAACCGCCTGCTGCTGCGCCGGCCGGCGTCACGCGTGCACATCGAGAAGGTGATCGACGCGGCGGCCGCCAACGGCGTGGCGCTCGAGATCAATTCGAATGGCCATCGGCTCGACCTCTCCGACAGTCACGCGCGGCTGGCGCGGGACCGCGGCGTCAAGCTGGTGATCTCGTCGGACGCGCACGCGATCGCGGAGCTCGACTTCCCGCGCTGGGGCGTGCTGGTGGCGCGCCGCGCCTGGGCGACGACCGATGATGTGCTGAATGCGCAGCCGCTCGAGGCGTTCCGGCGGGGGCTCAAGCGTGGCCGGCGGTCCGGTCACTGACCGCTCGAGCTGCCGGTATACTCTTCCCGTGGATCCAGTCGCCGAGATCAAGCGCCTCTATTACGCCGCCACCAAGGCCACCATCAAGACCGACCTGGCGCGGGCCATCGAACTGATGAAGTCGTTGCCGACCGACGAGGAGCGCGAGCGCGCGGCGGTCTACATGGACGGCCTGTCGCAGATGCGATCGGAGTGGAAGGTGGCGGGCGGCGCCAAGGCACGGCCCGTGACCGCGAAGCCGCGGACTACTTCTGCGCGATCACGACCTTCTTCCGGGCCGCGATCCGCAGCGGCTCCGGCACGTTCCGGTCGATCGACACCGCGCGCAGGTCGCGGTCGTTCAGGCGGTGGAGCAAAGTGAGCGACATCGCGAGCGGCGTCTTCGGGTTCTTGGTCAGCCCCAGCATGATGTTGTAGTTCTTCATCCAGCCCCGGGTGGCGCCGATCGTCCGCAGGATGTCGTCCGAGACGTTGGCCATCCGGGCGAAGGTCTCGACTTCCTGCTCGGTCACCTTCGGACAGCTGAGCACCGCCGACGCCACCATCCGGTTGGGATCGCGGATCAGCACGGCGCGCATCTCGCGCGTGCCCTTCATCGCGCACTTCACCTTCTCGGGCACCGTCATGTCGCCCAGGCGCTTGGCGGTCGCGCTCGCCGTGTCCGGAGTGTCGGCCGCGTCGGGGCCGTAGTCGGTCGCATCGGTGTCGACGAGCGGGTCGTCGCCGTCGGTGGACGGCGTCGCCGCCGGGCACGATGCCGCGGGCGACGAAGAACTCGCGCAGCTCGGTGGGCGTGTCGGCGCGCGCGATGAGGCCGGCCACCTGCGCCTCCGGCAGCTTCGCTCAGCGTGCGTTCAGCGGTGGCCTGCACTTCGGTGTCCGTGATCGGCGGAGAGCAGCATCAGCAGGCCGAGCTGCTCGAGGGGACGGGGCGCCACGGCGCCCTCCGCGGCCAGCAGCCGCACATCGCGTGGCACTTCGCCGCGCCGGAAGAAATCCAGCAGCGGCGTCCGCAGTCCGACTTCCATCAGCGCCCCGACAGGAAGAACTGGTAGTCGTCGCGGCCAATCCGCGCCGACAACGGCTCGCCCGGGGCGCCCAGCAGGCGTCCGGCCCGGCCGTTGATGCTGTACTGCACGGCGCCGGCATTGCTGCCGGTCAGCTCCAACTCGTCGCCGAACGCCACCTGCATCGACTCCCCCGCCTCGAGCGTCCGCGCCGGCGAACAGTTCGCCGTCGACGACCAGCCGCAGATCGCAGCGGGAGGAGACGGTAATCAGGATGGTGACGGGGAGCACGTCTCGAGCGCGGCGCGTCGGTGAAGCCGCCGGCCGGCACGACTTCGGGACGCGCGGTCGCGAGACCTCAGCGCGGGCGGCGTCCGGCGCGTGCCTCGGGCGGATCGCCGCTGAGGCGCCGCCGAAATACGCGACGCCCGCGACGAGCGGCACCACCGCGCCCAGCATCGGCCAGCAGCCGCCGCCAGCGAGCCGCCGCGCGCGCCGCGGGCTCGACCACCTGGGCGCACCTGGCCAGGCGCCGGCAGGTCGTCGGGGGACTCGAGCAGGTAGGCCTTGAGAGTGGCTTCGGGATCCAGACCGACTTCTTCGGCGAAGGCGCGTACGAGCGACGCGCCGATAGATGCCGGGGGGCAGGGCCGAGACGCGCTCCTCCTCGAGGGCACGAATCACGTGCACCGACAACTTGGTCGTATCGGCAATCTGCCGGTGCGACAAGTTTCGCGTCTCGCGCGCCTCTTTGAGGCGCTCGGACACACGAAGCGGGCGCTGCCCTATCGTGGCCACATGAAGTCCGGCTGTTGGGGGGAGTGCCAGAACCGCTGACGAATCAACGGTCAGACTCCTCAGTGTAAGAAACCACCTCCGGAGTGTCAAACGCCAAACGCATCGCACGAACGCGATCGCACACGAACTCGGTCAACTCACCGCGGCCACCGGGCACGAAGCAGCCGATACCCGCGATTCCGGTGGCGCCAGCCTCGACGAGCGCCGGGATATGAGCCGCGGTCAGGCCGCCAATCGCCACCACCGGAATGCCGTGAGCCGCAGCGACGAGGCCCCGCAGTCCCTCCCAGCCCAGGGTCGCCCAAGTGTCGGGCTTCGACCTCGACGGCAGGACCGTTCCCGCCAGCAGGTAAGACGACCCCACTGCTGTCGGCTACCGACCGGACGCCATGCACCGATCGACCTGTCACCCACTGCTTATCGGCCGGAGCCAGCTCGCGAACATCCCTCGGCAGCGGGGAGCGCTCCGGCAGGTGGACGCCCCGAGCCCGGTGGCTCGGGCGACGTCCAGCTGGTCGTTGACGACCACCCGGGACTGGCTCCCGGGCACGCTGGCGAAGAGGGACTGGAGGAACCGCGTCAGGGTCGCGGCATCGAGATCCGGCTCGCGGACCTGAATCAGGTCGACGCCGCCCGCGACGGCGCCCCGAATCTGCGCCGTCAGCAGCGCCGCCCAGTCGCCGGCGGGCGCGCCGGTGTCGGCCACCAGCCGGCGACGGTCCGTCACCAGCATCACGCGTGGCCAGCGCGCCTCAGGCATCGGGCTCCGTGGACGTCGTGCGCTCCCCCGCCCGCCCCGCCACCACCGCGGCGACCTCGGTCAGCGCGAACGCGATGTTGACGAGCCCGAGCCCGGAGATGGCGCCGCGCACGTAGTTGTTGGTGATCACGACCTGCACGAGCGGCAGCAGATCACCGAAGTAGTTCCGCTCCCAGAACGTGGACCACGGGATGAGGACCAGCAGCAGCCCGGTTTCGAGCAGCAGGGCAATCAGCAGGAGCCGTCGGAACAGAGACTAACCTCGTCGCCTGGACCTTCGACAGTTGATCGATGCGGGCCGCCACGTCACGGTAGCCGCGCGATTCCGCCTCGAGTTCGACGAACACCGCCAGTGCCCGCGAGCCCTCGCCCGACGACTCGAGCGTGCGAGGCCAGGTCGTAGAGCAGCGCGCGGCCGGCGTCGGGCGTCGGCGCCGGCGCTTCGGCGGCACGTTCGAACCACTCGACCGCCTTGCCGGTCTGCTGCTGCTCGAGGTGGAGCCGGCCGAGCATCGAGGCGGCGTCGAAGCGCTGCCGCGGCGATCGCGCCGCCACTTCGAGGGCGCTGATCGCGTCCTCGATCATGCCCATGTCCTGGTAGGTCAGCGCCAGGCGGTACTGCTCGGCCGCTTCCTCGTCGGTGGACGGCCGATCCGCGTCGTCGCGGACCGCTTGATGGCCTGGCCGGCGCGCGGGCGCGCTCGGTCGTGGCTGCGGCATCGGCGGTCGTGGCCACCGCGTTGACCACGGTCTCGGCGCTCGCTGGCGACGACGCCGTTCCCGTCGGACGACTTGCCACGCTTCTTGCGGTCGCCCCTGGCGGCCGGCTCGGGTCGTCTCGCCGCAGCCGGTTCGTCAACCGGGCTGGAGAAGTCGACGCCTTCGTTGAGGTCGAGGAAGTCGGCCGCCATGAACGGGCTGTCGCCGCTCAGGCGATCGGCGATGATCGCATCCGGGTCCGCCTCGCCGAGCATGACGAGCGACTTGCGGAAGCGCTCGATGTTGGCGCGGTTCCACGGCTCGCGGGCGACGAGATCTTCACTGATGATGCGCGCTTCGAGGCCGCGGCCGACTTCGAGGTAGGCATCGGCGAGCTGCGCCTGCGCTTCGGCCATCGTCGCTTCGAGCTGCCCGTCGACGCAGATTTCGACGAGGCGCATCAGCGCGACGAGGTGGAATCGCACGCGGGTCACGAACTCGTGCAGCGCCGCGGCCGCGGCCGCGAAGTCCTCCGCGTCCACCGCGGCATCCGCGACCGCGTCGATCACCTGGTAGCCAGCCTCCGGATTGCTCTCGGCGAGCCGGCATCCCAGCACCACCGCGGCTTCGCGCCGCGCGGGCTCGAGGCGAATCGCCTTGATCGCGGCCGCGCGGCCTTCGTCGAGCTTGCCGTCGACGAGCGCGCAGCTCGGCGAGCGCCAGCCACAGCGACGACTCGTTGCCCGCGGTCAGCGGCGACAGGAACGGCCGGGCCCGCGCCAGGTCGCCGCGGGCGACGAACGCACGTGGCCAGCGTGGCGGACGGTCGCGAGGTCGGCGGGATCGAGCGCCGCCACTTCGGCCAGCACGTCGATGCTGGGCGTCGTCCTTGCCGGCGTCCGACGAGGCGCTGCGCGACGTCGCGGAACTCGCGCAGCGCGGTGGTCGCAATCGCCCATCCCCGCCGCCGCGCGCGCCGCCATCAGCCGGGCCTCGAGATCGTCGGGGTCGAGCGTGCCGACCCGAACGCTCAGCTCCGCCGCGCCCTTGTGATCACCGCGCGACTTGCGGCGATCGGCCAGCTGGTTGAAGTACTGCTTGGCGTCGGCCAGCAGGCCCTGACGGGCGGCAATCTCGCCGAGTTGCAGCAGCGCCGACTCTTCGCCGGGCTTGAACTTGATGATCTTCTTGTAGAGCGCCGCCGCCTTCGGGTAGAAGCCTTCGGTCGCCAGGTGGTCGGCGATGCGGACGTAGTGGCCGATGCCCTTCTCGATCTGGCCGGCCCTGACGTAGAGGTCGCCAAGCGCGTTGGCGCTGTTCCAGTCGCGAGGCTGGGCCTCGACGATCTTCACGTACTCGGCAATGGCCGCGTCGATGCGGCCCTGCTTCAGCGCTTTTTCGGCGCTCTTGAGCGCCCCTTCTCGGTCGAACGGCGGCACGGCGGTAGCCCTCAGGCAATCGTATCAAACAGCGTCGGCGGCCTGAACGACCGTCGATGCTGCACGGAATAGCCGAACTTTGCCACGGCCGCCAGGTGGTCGGCGGTGGCATATCCCTTATGTCGGTCGAACCCGTACCGAGGGTCAGTGGTGTGCAGCGATTCCATCAACCGGTCGCGGGTGACCTTGGCCATGATGGACGCCGCCGCGATGGCGGCGGACTTCCGGTCGCCGCCCACTATCCCCTTCTGGGCCATGGGCAGGTCCGGAATCCGGAACGCGTCCACGAGGACGGCATCTGGCAGGGGGGCCAGCGCCATCACGGCACGCTGCATGGCTCGCAGCGAGGCCTGATGGATGTTAATACGATCGATTTCGTCGGGTTCGACGCAGATGACGCTCCACGCCACGGCATTGCGCGCTATTGCATCGAACAAGCGCTGGCGGGCCGCGAGGGTGAGGGCTTTGGAGTCGGCCAGCCCGGCAATATGGCGGTCGGGATGCAGGATGACCGCACCGGCGGCGACGGGACCGGCCAGGCAGCCGCGTCCCACCTCGTCCACGCCGGCGACGTGCACGAACCCGAAACGCCGCAGGGCGTTCTCGATGTTCCGTCGCGCGGTGACTTTGCGCAAGAGGTCCGCCGCCCGGGCGCGATTGGGGCGCGCCCGGGAACGAGACTAGTTGACCTTCTTCTTGACTTCCTTCATGCGCGCGGCCTTGCCCTTCAGATCGCGCAGGAAGTACAGCTTCGCGCGACGGACCTTGGCCGAACGCAGGACGTCCACCTTCTGGATGGTCGGCGAGTGCACCGGGAAGATGCGCTCCACGCCCTGGCCAAACGACACCTTGCGCACCGTGAAGGTGGCACGAATGCCGCCGCGGCGCAGGTTGATCACCACGCCCTCGAAGACCTGAATGCGTTCCTTGTCGCCTTCCTTCACGCGCACGTGCACGCGCACCGTATCGCCCGGCTGCATCCGCGGCCGCTCGACGAGCTGCGCCTTCTCCACCATCTCCATCGCGGTCATGACAACTGACTCCCTTCGTCTACTCCGTGCGCGCGCGCGTGGCCTTCCACTCGCGCAGCCAACCCCGTTCCTCGTCGTCGAGCACGGCCGTCTCCAGGAGATCGGGCCGCCGCTCGAAGGTCCGCTTCAGCGCCTGCTGCCGGCGCCATCGGCGAATCTCGCCGTGATGCCCCGAGGTCAGCACCTCGGGCACGCGCAGCCCCGCGAACTCCGCGGGGCGCGTGTAGTGCGGGTAATCGAGCAACCCGCGTTCGAACGAATCCCCTTCCACCGACTGCTCGTCACCGACGACGCCCGGCACCAGCCGGGCCACCGCGTCGATGATGACCAGCGCCGGGATCTCGCCGCCCGACAGCACGTAGTCGCCGATGGACACTTCGTCGGTGGCCCACCGCTCTCGCACGCGCTCGTCGATGCCCTCGTAGCGGCCGCACAGCACGGCGACGTGCCCGAGGGCCGCGAACCGCTTCGCCTCGCCCTGCGAGAACGGCCGCCCGGCCGGCGTCAGCAGCACCACGGCGCCGGGTTGTCCGCGCCGCGCCACGATCGCTGTCCATCGCGGCGAACAGCGGCTCCGGCTTCATCACCATCCCGGGCCCGCCACCGAACGGCACGTCGTCGACCACATGGTGACGATCGGTGGTGAAGTCCCGCAGGTTGTGAACCGCGATGTCCAGCAGCCCGCGCTCCCGCGCCCGTCCGACCACGCCTTCCTCGAGTCCCGCTTCGATCATCCTCGGGAAGATCGTGACGATGTCGAACTTCACAAATCCAGCAGCCCTTCCGGCGGCCGCACCACGATCCGCCGTTCCGGCACGTGCACCGAGCAAATCTCGTCCGCCAGCGGAATCTCGAATCGCCGATGCGGGCCATCCACCACCAGCCGGCTCTGGCCCTCGCCGGTCACCGCGACCACGCGGCCGACCGGGCGGCCATCGTCGGTCACCACGTCGCAGCCAATCAGCTGCTGATGGTAGTACTGGCCCGCCGGCAGTTCGTGCTGCTCCGCCGGCTCGATCCTGAACTCCGCTCCTGCGAGGCGATCGGCTTCGTCGATCGAACCGACACCGGCAATCCCGATGATGGGCCGCCCCTGGTGCATCCGGAACGACGACACCTCCACCATCAGGCGCGTCCCGTCGGCGAGCCGCGTCTCGAGCCTGGCCCCGTCGTGGAACCGCTCGTCGACGAAGTCGGTGTGCGGGTTCACGATCACCTGCCCGATCGTCCCGTGCGTCCGGGCCACGACGCCGACCAGAATCAAGTCGTCCCAGTCAGCGCCGCTGCCCACCGTCGCCGAGGCCTCGGCGGGCCGTTTCGACTCCCCGCCCCCGGCATCCGGCACGTGACTACCCTCAGTCCCGAATGTCGAGCGTCACGCGCTTGCCGTCGGCTTCCGCCGCGCTCGACAACAGCGTGCGCAGGGCCGCCGCGGTGCGGCCCTGACGGCCGATGACCCGGCCCAGATCGCCCGGCGCCACGTTCAGTTCGTACACCGTCATGCCCCGGCGCTCGCTCTCGCGCACCTGCACGGCATCGGGTTGGTCGGCCAGGGCTTTCGCCACCGACTCGACCAGGCCCTTCAGATCGGCCGCCACGGCGGTGACCTTAAACGGCCGGCGCCACGGGCGCCGCCGTCACGGGCTCGACCACCAGGCCGCGATCCCGGGTCAGGTGGCGCGCCAGCAGCGTGCGGACCGAATCCGACGGCCGGGCGCCCTTCGACACCCAGTACTCGACGCGCGCCTTGTCGATCTCCACGACCGCGGGCTTGGTGCGGGGGTTGTAGAACCCGAGCACCTCGAGAAAGCTGCCTTCACGCGGCGTGCGCGCCTCGGTCACCACCACGCGGTAGAAAGGGCGCTTCTTCGATCCCGTCCGACGCATCCGAATACTCAACATGTTTGGTCCTCTTCGCTATCTCATCAAACTGAACGGGCTCTTCTTCTTCTTCTTCGGCGGCGCCGGGATGGGTTCGCCGGTCATCTGGCCCACCATCTTCAGCATCCGCTGCATCTCGCCGAACTGTTTCAGCAGGCGATTGACGTCTTCCACCGCCGTGCCGCTGCCCCGCGCGATTCGCTTGCGCCGGTTGCCGTCGATGATGTCGGCGTGCCGGCGTTCGTCGGGCGTCATCGAGCCGATGATGGCCTCGACCCGCCGCAACTGGCGCTCGTCGGGCTTGTGCTCGGCGAGCTGCTTCAGATTTCCCATCCCGGGAAGCATCCCGAGGATGTTCTCGAGCGGCCCCATCTTCTTCAGCGTGCGCAGCTGATCGCGGAAGTCCTCGAGGGTGAAGCCGCCCTTCCGGATCTTCTGTTCGAGGCGCTCGGCCTCGCCCGCGTCAACCGCTTCCTCCGCCTTCTCGATGAGCGACAGCACGTCGCCCATGCCGAGCATGCGGGACACGAACCGGTCGGCGTGGAACGGCTCGAGATCCTCCAGCCGCTCGCCGCTGCCGACAAACGCGATCGGCACGCCGACCACCGACACCACCGACAGCGCCGCGCCGCCGCGGGCGTCGCCATCAGCCTTGCTGAGGACGATGCCGGTGACGCCGATCTGCCGGTTGAACTCGCCGGCGCTCTTGATCGCGTCCTGCCCGGTCATCGCGTCGGCGACGTAAAGCAGGTCGTGCGGCCCGACCGCCTGCTTGATCGCGACCAGCTCGTGCATCAGCTCGTCGTCGATGTGCAGCCGGCCCGCGGTGTCGACGATGACGACGTCGTTGCCGACCGCGCGGGCCTCGGCGATCGCGCCGGCGGCGCGCACCACCGGATCCATCACGCCGGCCGGATCGTGCACGCGCACGCCGGCCTTCTCGGCGACGACCGCCAGCTGCTGAATGGCCGCCGGACGGCGCACGTCGGTGGACACCACCAGCGGGTGCCGTCCCTGCTTGCCCAGCCACTTCGCGAGCTTGCCCGTCGTCGTCGTCTTGCCCGAGCCCTGCAGGCCGAGCATGAGGATCACGCGCGGGCGCGCGTTGGTCTCGACCAGCCCGCCCTTGGCATCGCCGAAGAGGGCGAGCAGTTCGTCGCGGACGATCTTGACGACCTGCTGGCTGGGCGTCAGGCTCTTGAGGACGGCCTGGTCCATCGCCCGATCGCGCACGCGATCGACGAAGGCCTTGACGACCTTGAAGTTGACGTCGGCCTCGAGCAGCGCCATCCGGATTTCCCGGAGAGCGTTCTCGACGGTCCCTTCACTCAGGCGGGATTCGCCGCGAATGGACTGGAAGACGTCCTGAAGCCGCTGACTCAGTTGATCGAACACAGGATTTCCACGAGTACGACCGCCGCCACCACCCCACCACGCAAGCGGGACTGGTCGCAGCGCAAACCCTTATCCTAGTTGAGTTTCAGGGCAATCGTCAAACCGATTTGAGGCGGTGACCCAGCTTGTCCTTCTTGACCTTCAGGTAGCGGCGGGTCGATTCCGAGGCCGGAATCTCGAGCGGCACGGTGGCCGCGACCGACAGGCCGTACCCCTGCAACCCCACGAATTTACGAGGGTTATTCGTCAGCAGGCGCATCGTGCGGACGCCCGAGATCGCGGAGGATCTGGGCGCCGATGCCGTAATCGCGCTGGTCCGCCTTGAACCCCAGGCGTTCGTTGGCTTCAACCGTGTCGAGCCCCTGATCCTGCAAGGCATACGCCCGCAGCTTGTTGGCGAGCCCGATCCCGCGTCCTTCCTGATTCAGATACAGCAGCACCCCGCGACCTTCGGCGGCGATGCGCTGCATGGCGGCGTCCAGCTGTGGGCCGCAGTCGCACCGGGCCGAGTGGAACACGTCGCCGGTGAGGCACTTGGAGTGCACGCGCACCAGCACGTTCTCGCCGTTGCCGAGCTCGCCGCAGACGAGCGCGACGTGGGTCTGGCCGTCGATCACGCTCTCGTAGCCGTGAATCCGGAACGGCCCGTGCTCGGTTGGCAGATCGGCTTCAGCGGCCTTGCTGACCAGGCCTTCGGTCTGCATCCGGTAGCGGATCAGATCGGCCACCGTGATCATCAGCAGCTTGTGCCGCTTCGCGAACTTCGCCAGTTCCGGCACGCGCGCCATGCTGCCGTCCCGGCTCGCAATCTCGCAGATGACGCCCGCCGGGTAGAGGCCCGCGATGCGAGCCAGGTCGACCGCCGCCTCGGTCTGCCCCGCGCGCACCAGCACGCCGCCGTCGCGGGCGCGCAGCGGGAACACGTGCCCCGGTCTGGCCAGGTCCACGGCTTTCGTCCGGTTGTTGATGGCAACCACGATCGTGCGCGCGCGATCGGCGGCCGAGATGCCGGTGGTGGTGCCCTTCTTGGCCTCGATGCCGATGCAGAAGGCGGTCTCGAACTGGGTCGAGTTCTGCTGGGCGGGAACCTGCAGCGGAATCTGCAGTTCGTCGAGCCGGGCGCCCGTCATCGGCATGCAGATGAGGCCACGGCCGTAGGTCATCATGAAGTTGATGGCCTCGGGCGTCACCTTCTCGGCGGCGATGGTCAGGTCGCCTTCGTTCTCGCGATCCTCGTCATCGACGACGATCAGGATCTCCCCCCGACGGAAGGCCGCGATGGCAACCTCCACCGGGGCGAACGGCCCCTTCCTGCCCGCGCCGCGCGCCAACCTGATTTTCGGAGCCGCCGTTGTTTTCCGCTTCATGAGTTCCGCGCCTCGAGCGCTCGCACCACGTACTTCCCTATCATGTCGCACTCGAGGTTCACTTTGTCGCCCGGCCGCAGGTGCCGGAGTGCGGTATGCGACCAGGTGTAGGGAATGACCTGCACGTCGAAGTGCCGTTCGCCGAGGCCCGCAACCGTCAGGCTGATGCCGTCGACCGCCACCGACCCCTTGCGGATGAAGTACGGGCCCAGGGCGGCGGGAAACTCCACCGTCAGCCAGTGCGAATCGGCCTCCGGCCGCAGCTCCGTGACGATCCCGACGCCGTCGACGTGACCGAGGACAAAGTGGCCATCGAGCCGGCCGTCCATCCGCATCGGGCGCTCGAGATTCACGGTCTGCCCCCGCTGCAGGCCGCCCAGCGTGGTGATGCGCGCGGTCTCCGGACCGATGTCCGCCATCACATGGCCGCCGTCGAGGAGCACCACCGTCAGGCAGACGCCGTTCACGGCCAGGCTCGCGCCAGGCGCGAGGTGCGGCGTCAGCGCGGTCTCGAGGCGGATGCGGATGCCGCCCTCACCGGTCTTCACATCCGCGATGGTGCCGGTCGCCTCAACGATTCCCGTGAACATCGAACTCCATCCAGTTGTCCGGCCCCACACGCTCTACCGACCGGGGCTCGATGCCGGGTAATCCGATGATCCCGGTGCCGAAGACCGGCACCCCGGTGGCGCCCAGCGTGAGGGGCGCCACGATGACATGCGCGGTGTCGACCACGTCCGCGTCGAGCAGCGCTCGATGCAGCGTCGCGCCCCCCTCGACCAGCACCGACGACACCTCGTAGGCCAGCAGCGAGCGGATCGCCGTCTCGATGCGCTCGCCGCCGGGCACGACCGTCGCGCCCGCCGCGGTGAGCGCGTGAACGCGATCGGGTTCCCTCGCCATGGTCGCCGCGCTCGTGAGAATGATCACCGGCCCTTCGGCGAGGGTCTTCAGCAGTCGCGCCTGGGGCGGCGTCCGCAGCCGCCGATCGAACACCACACGCACCAGCGGGCGCGGGCGCACCGAGTCCCTCACGGTGAGCAGCGGATCGTCGACGAGGACGGTCTCGGATCCGACGCCGATGGCGTCAACCACGGCGCGCAGGCGCTGCACGCGCCGATTCGCCGCCGCCGAACTGATCGCGGTCTTCACGCCGGGTCGCGCCGCAATCCGGCCGTCGGCGCTGACGGCCACTTTCAGGATGACCGCCGGCCGCGCGCGCGTCTGCACCGTGATGAACGGCTGGTTCAGCCGCCGCGCCTCGACCTCGAGCAGCCCCACTTCCACGGTGATGCCGGCGGCACGCAACTCGGCGATCCCCTGGCCGTTCACCAGGGGATTGGGGTCTTCCATCGCGATCACCACCCGTGCGACGCCGCTGGCGATCACCCGCCGCGTGCAGGGCGCCGTCCGACCGAAGTGGCAGCACGGCTCGAGTGTCACATACAGGGTGCCGCCGCGCGCCCGTTCGCCCGCATCGTCGAGCGCCAGCACTTCGGCATGCGGCTCGCCAGCCCTGGGATGCCGGCCCTGCCCGACGATGACGCCTTCGGTTGACACCACCACCGCCCCCACCATCGGGTTCGGGGTCGTCGCGCCGGCGGCACGGGCCGCGTGAAACAGCGCCCGCTGCATCAGGTCGGCGTCGGTCACCACTTCTCCTGGAACAGCGCGTCGACGTACTCCTCCGGATTGAAGGGGAGCAGATCGTCGATCGCCTCGCCCACGCCGACGTAGCGAATGGGCAGGTGCAGGTCGTTGGCGATTGCCACCGCCATGCCGCCCTTGGCCGTGCCATCGAGCTTGGTGAGGACGATGCCGGTGACGCCGGCCACGCTCATGAATTCGCGGGCCTGCACCAGTGCGTTCTGCCCGACCGTCGCATCCAGCACCAGCAGGGTCTCGTGCGGCGCGCCGGGCACCTCGCGCGAGGCGATGCGACGAATCTTGTCGAGTTCCTGCATCAGGTTCGCGCGGGTGTGCAGACGTCCGGCGGTATCCACGAGAATCACGTCACGGCCACGCGCGCGACCAGCGGTCAGCGCATCGAACACGACGGCAGCCGGATCGGATCCTTCGCGCGCGCGCACGATGTCGACGCCGGCGCGATCCGCCCACACCTGCAGCTGATCGACCGCCGCCGCGCGAAACGTATCCGCCGCGCAGATCAGCGGTTTGAGGCCCTCGCCCTTCATCTGATTCGCGAGCTTGCCAACGGTCGTGGTCTTGCCGGTGCCGTTGACGCCGACGATGAGGATGACCCGGGGCGTGCCCTGCACCTGCGTGGCGCCCTGGCCGCCGTCCGCGGTATCGAGCACGCGCAGGATCTCCTCGCGGACCAGCTGCCGCAACGACTCGCCGCGGCGCTGCCGTTCGGCCACGGCATCGACAATCCGGCGCGACGCGGACACCCCAACGTCCGCCATCAGCAGCACCTCTTCGAGCCCTTCGAGCGTGTCGGGATCGATCGTCCGCATGCGCTGCTCCGGCGCATCGCTGCCCTTGACGAGATCATCGAACCGCTCGGCGATCTGCTGCGCCGTACGGGTCAGCCCCTGCTTCAGCCTGTCGAACAAACCCATGAATGCGTCTCGCTAACTGTGCTCGGCCTTCTGCCGGCGTCCCATCAGGTCGCGGACGGCGTCGGACGGAGCCTTGCGCCCCGCCAGCACATCCGCCATCTGCTCCGTGATGGGCAATTCGATGCCGTGACGCAGGCCCAGGGCCAACGCGGCCTCCGTGGTACGCACGCCTTCGGCGACCATTTTCGTGCTGGCGACGACCTCATCGAGCGAACGGCCGCGCGCCAGTTCCGCGCCGACGTGTCGGTTGCGGCTCAGGCCACCCGTGCAGGTCAGCACCAGATCGCCGAGCCCGGCCAGGCCGGCCAGCGTCTCGCGCTGCCCGCCCATCGCCACCGCCAGCCTCGTGACCTCGGCCAATCCGCGCGTGATGAGTGCGGCGAGCGCGTTGTGCCCCTGCCCCAGGCCTTCGACCACGCCCGCGGCGATCGCAATCGTGTTCTTCAGGGCGCCGCCGATCTCCACGCCCGTTACATCCGGCGTGCCATAGAGACGCAGCCATGGCGATCGGAACTCCGCCTGCACATGCTCGACCGTGCGCGGCGAATGCGAGGCGACGACCACCGCCGTGGGCAACCGTCTCGCCAGTTCGAGCGCGAAGCTGGGGCCCGAGACCACGGCCACCCCACCTGCCGAGGGCAATTCGGACGCGAGCACTTCGGACATCCGCAGCAGCGACCCCGCCTCGATGCCCTTCACCGCGCTCACGACGAGGGCGCCCGGCGTCAGCAACGGCGCAACCTGCCGCGCGACCGCGCGGACGCCGTGCGAGGGCACCGTGACCACCACAATCGACGCCGTCGCGAGCGCGTCCTTCAATTGCGCGGTGGCCGACAGCCCCGGCGGGAACGTCACGTCCGGCAGATAGACCGGGTTCGCCCGGCGCGCCGCCATCTCTTCGACCAGCGAGCCATCGCGGCCCCAGAGCTTGACCTCGTGCCCGACGAGCGCCAGATGCACCGCCAGCGCGCTGCCCCAGCTACCCGACCCAATCACCGCCACCTGTTCCATGAATGCCGCCGAGCCTCTACGAACCAACCGTAGCGCGTTGGTCCAGACGACGCTCCGTCCCGCGGGCGAGGCGCACCAGGTTGCCGCGATGCCTGAACAGGATGAGTCCGGCCGCGGCGACGGCGACCGCGGTCACGGGTTCGAGTCCCCGCCACGACCATTCCACAGCCGGCAAGGTCACCGTTGCCAGCACCGATCCCAGTGACACATAGCGCGTGGCGGCGGTGGTCGCCAGGAAGACGAGGGCCGCAGCGGCCGTGGCCACGGGCGCCAGCACGGCGAAGACGCCGCACGCCACGGCGACCCCCTTGCCGCCGACGAAACGGAGCCAGACGGGATAGATGTGGCCGACGACCGCCCCCAGGCCGGCGATGGTGGCCGCGTGCTCGGTGGCGCCACCGAACAGCAGTCGGGCCAGCCACACGCTGCAAGCGCCCTTCAAGACATCAACCAGCATGACCAGCACACCAAGCGACCGGCCGGCGCTGCGGTAGACGTTGGTGGCGCCGACGTTGCCGCTGCCCACCCGCCGCAGGTCCACGCCGCTTTGCGCCCGGGCGATCAGGAAGCCCAGGGGCAAGGAGCCGAGGAGATAGCCGAACAACGCGACGGTCATGGCTCCCCCCGATCTTACTGTCTTCCTTCGAGCCAACCCCGTCCGATCTCCTCGTATCCAGCGCCGCCCGGCGACCCGCGACTGCGGTAGAGCGACACGTGCGCGACAGCGGAGTGCACCTCGCCAAAGGCGGCCGCCTCGAGGATCGCCGGCCAGTCGGCCCGAGGGTGGTCGGTCTTGACCCTGCCCAGCGTCAGGTGGGGATGGAACGGCGCCGCCTGATCCGGACGCTCACCCGGCAGCAGCGTGCCGAATCGCCGAGCCAGTTCCGCTTCGATCTGTCCGAGCGGCCCCGCCCCGTCACCGACACCCACCCAGATGGCGCGCGGTCGGCGCACCGACGGAAACGCGCTCAATCCATGCCAGCGAAGGGTGAAGGGCGCCACGCTGAAGGGTTCCTGGACCGCCTCGACGAGCGACGGCACCAGCTCGTCCGGCTGCTCTCCAAGGAATCGAAGGGTGATGTGCAGGGCCGCGGGGACTACCCAGACGACCCGCGGTGGCTCGCCAGTCAGGCGCCCCAACTGCATGTCGACCGCCCGGCGCACGGCTGCCGCCGCGGTCCGCATCTCATCGCCGACGCCAACGCCGACAAACAGCCGCATGCCTATCGACGGATCCAGTCGATGTCCCAGGGGGCGTCGATCAGCCGGCGCCGCACGAGATCGATGGCGGTGAGCGCGGCGAAGGTCTTGACCATCTCGCGGCCGCCGAGGAAACGGCAGACGACCGCGCGCGTCTCGCGCGGCTCCGCGAGCGCAACGCCGATCCAGACCGTCCCGACCGGCTTCTCCTCGCTGCCGCCGCCCGGCCCCGCGATCCCGGTAATCGCCGCCGCGACCTGCGCCCGCGAACGGGCGAGCATGCCTTCGGCCATCGCCCGCACCACCGGCTCGCTCACCGCCCCGTGCTCGGCCACGAGCGCCGCCGGCACGCCGAGCTGATCGGTCTTCGCCTCGTTGCTGTAGACGACCACGCTGCGATCGACGTAATCGGAGCTGCCCGCCACGTCGGTCATGCGCGAGGTAGCCAACCCGCCGGTGCAGGACTCGGCGAACGCGATCCGCCAGCCCCGCGCCCGCAGCAGGTCGCCCACCGCCTGCTCCAGGCTCTCGCCCTCCACCCCAACCACGTCCGGCCCGAGCCGTTCGCGCAGGGCCTCCACCGCGACGCTCATGGCCGCGGCGCCCTGAACCTCGTCGGTGACCTGCATGGAGAGGTGCAGCTCGATCGATCCGGGCGAGGCGAGGATCGTGGTCTCGATCGGAGGGGACTGCCGCTGCCACGGACCGTAGACCGGTTGCGCCAGTTCGTCGACGCGCGACTCCGAGCGTCCGGCCACGCGGACCAGCCGCCGCAGCAGACGGCGGGGGCCGGCGAGGGCCAGCAGGCGCGCCTGCACCGGCCCGCTCATCATCACCCGCATCTCGCGCGGGGGGCCGGGCAGCAACGCGACGATCGCGCCTTGTGTTCAATCAACAGGCCCGGCGCGCTGCCGCGCGGGTTCTCCAGCACCGTGGCCCCCTCGGGCACCATCGCCTGGCGCCGGTTCACCTCCGGCATGCTCAGGCCGCGGACCGCGAAGCGCGCGCGAATGGCCTCGACCAGCACCGGGTCTTCGTCCATCCGCAGGCCCAGACGATTCGCGACGACCTCGCGCGTGACGTCGTCATCGGTCGGCCCGAGGCCACCCGTCAGAATCAGGATCGGGTGACGCGCGAGGGCGAGGTCGACCTGGGCGCCCAGTTCCTGACGGTCGTCTCCGACGACCGCCTTGTAGGCGACCTCGATACCGAGGCGGTTGAGCACGTCGGTGACGAACAGGGAGTTGGTGTCGGTCTTGGTGGGAGCGAGCATCTCGCTGCCAACGGCCAGGATCGCCGCCTTCAGCGCGATGCTCATGCCACCATCCACGCCGGCAGCGCCCAGACGAGCAGCCGCATCGTCACCTGCCCGTAGACACCCGCCATCGCATCGTCGAGCATGATGCCCCAGCCGCCGGGGGCATCCTCGAATCGGCGGGCGGGATAGGGCTTGACGACGTCGTAGAGGCGGAACAGCACGAACCCCACGAGCACACCGGTCAGCGACAGCGGCAGCCACGCCAGAGTGATCAGCATTCCCAGCACTTCGTCGATGACGATCGGCCCCGGGTCGGTACTGCCCAGCAACGTCTCGCCCTTCGTCGACGCCCACACGCCGACCGCGAACACGGCGACGATGACGGCCAGTTCGACAACCGACAGGTCGATCCACCGCACGAGCGCGTACACCGCCAGCGCGGCGAACGACCCGGCCGTTCCCGGCGCGACCGGAAAAAAGCCGACATAACCGAACGTGGAGATCAGCAGAGCCAGCCGGTTCACCCGATCACCACCCGTGTGCCGGCGAGGCGATCGTGAACGGCCCTGCGCTCAGCGCTGAAGACCACGGGGATGAACAGCACGCCCAGCGTGCACATGGCGAGCAGGCTGCCGAGGGCGCGCACGACCGCGCCCGTGATGTCCACCCCACGCCCATCGTCGCCGGTGACCCGGATGCCGGTGACCATCTTGCCAATCGTCTGCCCGCCACCGAGGGTGAAGCCCACCAGATACAGGAACGCCATCACCAGAAAGAACGCCGACATCGGCACGGGGCGGATGACGGCGAGGTCCTCCGGCGTCGGCTGCAATCCGGCGATGCGCAGCGTGAGCCACAGCACGCCGGCGTCGATCGCCAGCAGCAGGATGCCATCGATCACCGCCGCGGCGACGCGCGAGCCGATGCCGGCGCTCTCGGCGCCCTTGAGGCGATCGGACCGGGCCGGGGGCACGTCGACGGCAGGCGCCTCAGGCACCTCCATCACCAGCGGCAGCGCCGGCGTCTCCATGCGGACGGGTCGCGTGGTATTGCGGCGCGCGCGCGGCACATCGCTGCTGGCCCGGCGGACCACGAGCGGCGTCCCGGCCGGACGCGGCGCGAACAGCGGCAGGTCTTCCCCGCTGTCGCTCGCGGGCTCGTTCACGGACAGGTCGTCGGGCTCGACCGGAGGCGCCGTCGTTGGCGGCGTCGGGTAGTCGGCCGGCGGGCGCGGCCCGGGACGGCCGAATCCGGCCGCGTCGCGATCGTGAAAGTCACTCGCCAGCGGAGCATCGGGGTCCGGCTCGCCGAGCACGAGATCCTCGAGTGGGGCGTCGGCCGACGGCATCCGCAGCGGCAGCTCCGACGAAAGCGCGGGCGCCGCGAACGAGAAGTCGTAGCCGCAGTTGCGGCAGCGGTCGGTCGTTTCGAATCCGAGGTAGCCGCACTTCGGGCACTTCATTCCGGTTGCTGTCCCCGTGGAGCTGGGGACGGGCGCGGCGCACCCGTCGCGGTCTCGGCCAGGGCCAGGGCCAGCAGTTCGTTCTGAATGCGGGCCCGCATGGCATCCGCGTCGGCTCGGAGGGGATCGCCCGCCGGCACCCGGTCGAACTCGGTCAGGGCGTCCCGAAGACGGCCGCCGTCGAAGAGCGCCCGGCCGCGCACCAGGTACGCTTCCGCCACGGAGGGCACTGGCAGCGGGCCGGTGACTTCCGGAATGGCGGCGATGTGCACGCTGGCGGCGGGCGACGGCCACAGGTTCTGCCAGTTGTTCGAGGTCCACAACCACCAGCTGGCCACGCCCAGGACCGCGATCACGACCAGGTTCACGGTCCAGAACCTGGCAGGCGTGTCCGTCGTCCTCGCGCGCGTGCGCGCCGGTGCCACGGCCGCTCGCAGCAGCCGGCCCGGCCGCGCCGCTGGAATCGTGCGGGTCACGCCCACATCGAGGCGATCGATGCGGCCCAGGACACCCAGGGCAAGATCGTGTGACGCGCCCCGCGCCAGCGCATCGCTCAGCAGCGCGCGGGCCTGCTCCACCTCGCCGCGATCGAAGGCATCGAGGCCCTGGTGCACGAGGGCCTCGGTCTGGCGCTGCCGCTCGGCCTGCGCGCTGCGCGCCCGGTCGATGTAGGCGCGCGCGCGATCGTGATGGCGATCGAGGAACAGCACGCGCGTCCAGAGATTGATGGCGGCGTCGAACTCGCCGGCGAAGTAGTGATCGAGGCCCGTGACGAGCAGGTGCTCGATGCGCGCGTCCTCGCCGGCGGCGCCGGGCGCCTCAGCCGGGGACGGGACGGACGACAGCGGCTCGGTCATGGCTAAAGTGCTGCACAGTATAGCACTTAGCAGTGCGCCCGGCGGCGCCCGGCTTTGTGGTAGAAGCGTACGCACATGCCGATCATCGAATGCGTGCCCAACATCAGCGAAGGAACCCGGCCGGAGGTGGTCGCCAGCATCGCCAACACCTTGCGCGCCGTCCCCGGGTTACGCGTCCTCGACGTCCAGTCGGATGCGACGCACAACCGCAGTGTGCTGACCCTGGCCGGCGATGCCGACGCGATGCGGGTGGGCATTCCCCTGCTCTTCACGGAGGCGGTCAGGGTGATCGACTTGCGCACGCACCGCGGTGAGCACCCGCGCATCGGCGCCGTGGATGTGGTTCCGTTCATCCCGATCGCTGGCGTCAGCATGACGGAGTGCGTGGCCCTGGCGCGCGAAATTGCCGAAGACGTCGCCGCGCAGGTGAAGGTCCCGGTCTTCCTCTACGAGGAGGCCAGCACCAACCCGGCGCGGAGGAACCTCGAAGACATCCGCCGCGGCGAGTTCGAGGGCCTTGCGGCGAAGATGGCCCAGCCCGGGTGGGCGCCGGACTTCGGCCCCGCGATCCCCCATGCCAGCGCCGGCGCCAGCGTGATCGGCGCCCGCATGCCGCTCATCGCCTACAACATCAATCTCGCCACCGACCGCCTCGACGTGGCCAAGAAGATCGCCACCGCGATCAGAATGAGCAGCGGTGGGTTCCGCTTCGTCAAGGCGATGGGCATCGCCCTCGATGACCGGCGCATCGTGCAAGTCTCGATGAACCTCACCAACTTCGAGAAGACGCCGATCTTCAGGGTGTTCGAACTGGTGAAGCGTGAGGCGGCCCGCTACGGAGTGACCGTGCTCGAGAGTGAGGTGGTGGGCTTGATACCGCAGGCCGCGCTGGTGCAGGCCGCGGAGTACTACCTGCAGCTCGAAGGCTTCACGAGCAGCCAGGTGCTGGAGAGCCGCCTGCGCGAGGAGTAGCGGGGCCGAGGGGCAGCGCTAGAGGTCGTCGCGCCGCGGCGCGATGCCGAACGCCTTCATCTTCTTGTAGAGATTCGAGCGCTCCACGCCCAGCATCTCGGCGGTCCTGGACATGTTGCCCTGCGACGCCGCCAGGGCGCGCAGGATGTAGTCCTTCTCGAACTCGTCGCGCGCTTCGGCCAGTCGGCCGGTGACCACCGCAGCCGGCTCGAATGTCGTCTCGCCGCTGCGGCCGAGGAAGGCCAGGTCCTGCGCGGTGATGGTGTCGTCGGCGACCATGATCACCAGGCGCTCGATGGTGTTGCGGAGCTCGCGCACATTGCCCGGCCAGTGATACTGCTGCAGCCGGCTCACCGCCTCCGGCGCCAGCCGCTTCGGCCGCCGCCCGTACTCCACCGCCAGCAGCGCCATGAAGTGCTCGGCCAGCAGCGCGATGTCTCCCGGCCGATCGCGCAGCGGCGGCACGTGAATCGGAATCACGTTCAGCCGGAAGTAGAGGTCCTCGCGAAAACGGTTCTCGCGAATCTCCGATACGAGGTCCTTGTTGGTGGCGGCGAGGACGCGGACATCGACCTTGATGCGCTGCGTGCCGCCGACCCGCTCCATCACCTGTTCCTGGAGCACGCGCAGCACCTTGGCCTGGGTCTTCAGGCTCATGTCGCCGATCTCGTCGAGGAAGATGGTGCCGCCGTTGGCCTGCTCGAAGCGGCCCGGCTTGTCGGCCACCGAGCCGGTGAACGCGCCCTTGACGTGGCCGAACAGCTCCGTTTCGATCAACTCCTCAGGAATCGCGGCGCAGTTCACCTCGACGAAGGGCCCCTGGCGGCGGCGGCTCAGCTGATGAATCGTGCGGGCGACCAGTTCCTTGCCGGTGCCGTTCTCCCCGAGGATCAGCACCCGGCCGTTGGTCGGCGCCGCCATCGCCACCTGCTCGCGGAGATGGCGCATCGGCGCGCTGTCGCCGACCATGGTGAACTGGCGATCGA
Organism: uncultured Acidobacteriota bacterium; assembly: GCA_963721715.1. GTDB lineage: Bacteria > Acidobacteriota > Vicinamibacteria > Vicinamibacterales > UBA2999 > VFZN01. Next base: position 394,359 of record CAVRKI010000004.1, read on the forward strand.
CGCGCGCCCGCAGCGCCCGATTCTCGGTCTCGAGGTCGCGCTGGCGGAGCGCGTTGCGCACCACGAGCATCGTCTTCTCGAGCGACAGCGGCTTCTCGATGAAGTCGAAGGCGCCCATCTTGATCGCGCGCACGGCGGATTCGATGTTGCCGTGGCCGGAGATGATCACCACCTGGGCGTCCACCTGCCGCTCGCCCAGCCGCTGCAGCGTCGTCAGGCCGTCGATGCCCGGCAGCCAGATGTCGAGGACCACCACGTCGTAGGAGCGCTGGGCGACGCGCTCGAGGCACTCCTCGCCCGTGCCGACGGCCTCCACCTCGAAGCCCTCATCACGCAACACGCCGGCGACGGAGGAGCGGACGCCGGGTTCATCATCGACGACAAGAATGGAGGGCATCAGGATCTTCGCCGCGCAGGTCAGCCTGGCAGTTCTATGGTAAACCGTGTGCCGCGCGGCACGTTATCAGCCACGTCCACCGAACCGCCATGCTCGGCCACGATGCGGCGAACGATGGCCAGCCCCAGGCCGCTGCCCCGCCCCTTCGTGGAGTAGTAGGGCAGGAACAGCTTCTCCCGCTCGCCTTCCGAGATCCCGGGGCCGTCATCGGCGACGATGATGCGGACGAACCCGTTCGGGCGATCGCGCGCCGTCTCGAGCACGATCGCGCCCTGCCTCCCCATCGCCTCGATGGCGTTGTCGATCAGATTGATCAGCACGCGCTTCAACTGCTCCGGGTCGACCCGGACGTCGACCACCGAGGGGTCGAACCGCCGCTCGAACGAGACCTCGGTGAACAGGCCGTCATAGAGCGCGAGCGTCTCGTTGATCAGCCCAGTCAGGTCGGTCGGCACCGCCCGAGGCGCCGGCATGCGCGCGAACTGCGAGAACTCATCGACCAGCCCCTTGAGCGACTCGACCTCGCCGATGATCGTCGAGGTGCACTCCTGCACCAGCGCCTGGAGCGGCGGCTCCAGATCGTTCAGCTTCCGCCGCATGCGCTCGGCGGAGAGCTGGATCGGGGTCAGCGGGTTCTTGATCTCGTGCGCCAGGCGCCGCGCCACCTCGCGCCAGGCCGCCACCTTCTGCGCGCGGATCAGTGGCGTGACGTCGTCGACCACCAGCACCGTGCCGTCGTAGCCGCCGGCCGCATCCAGGATGCGGGTGGCGGCGGCCGCGAGGTGGCGCTCACGGCCGTCGCGCACCAGCGCGATCTCCTGCGCCAGGGCGTCGGTGCGCGCCCGCGCCGACTGCTCGAGCAGCTCGTTGACCGGCGCGAGGTCCGCGCGTGAGAACACGTCGACGGCGGGCAGCCCGGTGACGTTCACCTCGAGCTCGAGCAGCCGGATCGCCGCCGAGTTGATGGTGCCGATACGCCCGGCGCGATCAATCGACACCACCCCGGTGGCAATCCGCTCGACCACGGCCTCGATGTAGCGACGGCGGCTCTCGCCCTCTTCGTGCTTCCGCTGCAGGTCCACACTCGCTCGCTCCAGCCGGCGGCGGCTCGACGCCACTTCCGCCGCCATGGTGTTGAACGCGTCCACCATCGCGCCGAACTCGTCCGCGGCCTCGAGCTGAATGCGATGGTCGTAGTGGCCGGCGCCAATCTCGCGCGCGGCGATGGACAGCGCCTGGACCGGGCGCGTGATCCGCTTCGCGAGATACAGCCCCAGCCAGGTCGCGCCCACCAGGATGAACAGCGTCACCATCACGAAGAACGACACGTAGACACCGGCGAGCGGCTGACGTAGCACGCGGAGCTGGCTGTAGTCCTCATAGGCCTGCGTCATCCGCCGCGATCGTTCGGCGAGGTTGCCGGCCAGATACTCCGAGGCGACCACGACGCCCACCGTCACGCCATCGCTGCTGACGCGATGAGCGACGCGCAGCAGTTCGCCGCCATCGGTGATGGGCTCGAGCATCCACGGCGCCGGCTCGGCGCCGGCGGCCGCCTGGCTGGCCAGGCGATCGGCGGAGGCGCGCGCCCAGCCCTGCGGAATCGTCGGCGCGGCCACGTCCACGACCGGCACCACCATGGCGCCGCCGTCGGGCCCCGGCACCACCCGGTAGACCTGCACCAGGGCCGGCCGGGCGCCGCTCACCTCGGGCGAGACCACGCTCCGTACGCGCGTCAGGTCGGCCGCCCCGAGGTTCTCGGTCTCCAGCCGCCGCGCAATCCGCGCCGCCTGCTCACTGACCACGCGCTGACGCTCCTGGTAATAGTCAGCGGCGATGCTGTTGGCGGACGAGAGGATCTCGTCGACCGGCGTGTTGAACCAGCGGTCGACGGCCGTCAGCACGACGCGACTGCCGACCAGCAGCACCAGCACCGCGGGAATGATCGTCATGCCCAGCATCGTCAGCACGAGCTTGGCGCGGAAGCGCGCGAACGGCAGGCCGCGCCGCCCCTCGACAATGGACTTGATGACGTTGCGCGCCAGCAGGAACACCAGCGCCAGGAGCATCGTGAGATTGGTGGCCGACAGCGCATACAGCACCACTTCGGCCAGGAAGTCGGGCGCCAGGCGCGACGTGCGGTCCTCGACGACCAGCAAGCCCGCCAGGGCGGCGAGCAGCATGATGATCCCCGCCAGGATCAGGCGCGGGTTGTCACGGAACGGGCGCCGCGCAGCCGACTCCCCCGCCGGCACGGGCGGCGCCGGACGAACCGCCGGGGACGATCGGGTGGCTGGCACGGGTGACGCGCTAGCCCTTCGTGCTGCGAAGGGCCCGCGCCTCCTTCTCGAAGTCGTCGATGTCGCGGAAGTCCCGATACACGGAAGCGAAACGGACGTAGGCGATCTTGTCGAGCTTCTTCAGCTCCTCCATGACGAAGGCGCCGACTTCCTGGGTCGAAATCTCCTTGTCCGGGCGCTCCTGCAGGATCGATTCGACCCGGTCGACGATGTCCGAGATGGCGTTGACGCTGACCTGGCGTTTCTCACACGCCCGGAGCAGCCCGGCCATCAGCTTCTGCCGCTCGAAGCGTTCGCGCGTGCCGTCCTTCTTCACGACCATGTAGGGGATCTCGTCGATCCGCTCGTAGCTCGTGAACCGCCGGTGGCACTCGGGATTCAGGCACTGCCGCCGGCGGCGGATCGAGTCGCCCTCGCGGCTTTCGCGCGAGTCGACCACCTTGTCGCCGATCTGTCCGCAGAACGGGCACTTCAAGCGTTCACCTCGGCGGGTTCGGCGTCCCGGGTCATGTCCGTGATCCCCTTCATGTTCAGCCCCTCCTGCGTCGCATACCAGAGCCCAAGCACCGTCACCGGCACGAACGACGAGGCGTGCAGCAGGATGGCCGCCCCGACCGCCGCATTGTTGTCCGCCCCGAAGAACGCGGTGGCGCCCAGCCGAAAGGCCTCGTGAAACCCGCCCACGCCACCGGGCGTCGGCACCGCAATCCCGACCACGAGGAGCGCCAGCATCAGCCACGACCCGGCAAACGGCATGTCGATGCCGAACGCCAGGGCGACCACCCAGGTCTCCATGCAGATCACCACCCACAGCACCAGCGTCCAGCCCATGCTGGCCAGCAGCCGTTCCGGCCGGCGCAGCACGCCGAAGCCTTCGGAGAACATCCGCGTGACCCGCCCCAGCAGCGACGACAGCCGCGCCGGCAGGATTCGGTCGGCCGAGGCCAGCCCGGCGTGCACCCAGTCGGGATGTCCGGCCAGCACGAACATCACGACCAGCGCGATCACGGCGACCGGCGCCATCACCAGTCCGCCCAGGCGAATGGCCGAAAACAGCGCGGAATCGCGCGCCGCCATGCCCGTGTCGAACGCGATCAGATAGGTCGCGAGCAGGATGAGGACGGCGACCAGGTCGAGAATCCGCTCGACGATGATCGTCGCAAACGTGGCCGTGGCACTCAAGCCCTCGCGACGGGCCAGCAGATAGGGCCGCAGCACCTCCCCGGCCCGTGCCGGCAAGACGGACGAGGCCGCGAAGCCGATGACGGTGGCGCGGAACGCGACCTTGAAGCGGGTCTTGCCCAGCGGTTCCAGCAGGTACTGCCAGCGCTCGGTCCGGATGACGTAGGTGATGAGCGTCAAGCCGACCGCCGCCGCCAGCAGCTCGGGGCGCGCCGTGCGCATCGCCTGCCAGACGCGCGACAGATCGGCATTCCTCAAGAACACCGCCACCAGGCCAATGGCCAGGAGGACGGCAATGACCGTGCGAAATGTTGCTCGCAAAACACTGACATGTTATACGCAGACGCCATCAGGAGCCGGCCGGATTGGGCAGAGGACCAAAGGTTGAATCCCTCCATCTCCCGCCTTGCGTCTCGGACACCGGCTCGTTAGGATCGTCTCCTTCGTGAGCCCATCCACCCCTGTTCTCGATACGTCCCTCGATGGTCTGTCCCTGGTGCGCCGCGGCAAGGTCCGCGACGTCTACGCCGTTGACGATGCGCTGGTGATGATCGCCACGGATCGCATCTCGGCGTTCGACTACGTCCTCGGGTCGGGCATTCCGGACAAGGGCCGCGTTCTCACGCAGTTGTCGGCGTTCTGGTTCAACCGCACCCGCCACCTGGTCCCGAATCACCTGATCAGCACCGACGTGGCCACCTACCCCGCAGCGGCCCGCGCGTATGCCGAGGTGCTCGAAGGACGATCGATGCTGGTCCGCCGCACCACGCCGCTGCAGATCGAGTGCGTGGCGCGCGGCTACCTCTCCGGGTCGGGCTGGAAAGACTACAAGGCCACCGGACAGCTCTGTGGCGTGACACTGCCCACCGGGCTGCGCGAATCGGATCGGCTGCCCGAGCCGCTGTTCACGCCCGCGACCAAGGCGGAGTCCGGCCACGACGAGAACATCAGCGAGGCCCAGGCCGCCGCGGTGGTCGGCGCCGAACTGCTCGCCCGCCTGAAGGGCCTCACGCTGGCACTCTACAGGTTCGGGGTCGAGCACGCCGCGTCGTGCGGCATCATCCTCGCCGACACGAAGTTCGAGTTCGGGTTGACGGACGAGGGCGAGCTGCTGCTGATCGACGAGATGATGACGCCGGATTCATCGCGCTACTGGCCGGCGGACCTGTACGCCCCGGGCGGGCCGCAACCGAGCTTCGACAAGCAGTACGTCCGCGACTATCTCGAGTCGATCAAGTGGAACAAGCAGCCGCCGGTGCCGTCGCTCCCGCCGGACGTCGTCGCCCGGACCCGCGACAAGTACATGGACGCCTACCGCCGGCTGACCGGCGCCGACCTGGTCCTGGCCTCGTGATGACACCCTCCCACCCCCCGGTGCGCGGCCGTGCGTGAGATCCTCGAGAAGCTCGTCACCGAGATGGTCGACAAGGGCATCCGCTACGACGATGCCCAGCGCGAGTTCGAGAAGCGGTTCATCGCCTGCGTGGTGCAGCAGAGCGACGGCAACCTCAGTCGCGCCGCTGACACGCTGGGCGTGCACCGCAATACCCTCACCCGCAAGATCAAGGAACTGAAGATCCGCGCCCGCTAGGCGCGGCCGCGGCCATCTCGGCCATGCCGATGGCGCCGGGGACGCCCGTCCCCCGCCTTGACAGCGTCGCGCGCGACCCCCTACAATTAGCAGTCGTCATTACTGACTGCTAGCTTGACATGGGGTCGACTGCTAGCAGACGCGAGAGACCCCTGATAGCCCTTTGACGCTCGGTCCTGAGCGCGTCGCCGATGGCAGCGCGCCCCAGGCACCCGAGATCCGAACCCTCTAGGAAGACGGAGTTACGAGCATGGCGTTGAGACCGCTTCACGACCGCATCCTCGTGCAGCGCATCGAGGAAGAAGAACAGAAGTTCGGCGGCATCATCATCCCCGACTCGGCCAAGGAAAAGCCGCAGCAGGGGAAGGTGGTCGCAGTCGGAGCCGGCAAGGCCGACAAGGACGGCAAGCGCATCGCGCTGGACGTCAAGGAAGGCGACACGATCCTGTTCGGCAAGTACTCCGGACAGGAAGTGAAAGTTGACGGCGAGGATTACCTGATCATGCGCGAGGACGAAGTGCTCGCCGTGATCGAAGGCGGCAAGAAGCAGTAGGGACGGAGACTCACGACTATGGCAAAGCAGATCATTTACGGCGAGCAGTCGCGGCAGGCCATCCTGCGCGGCGTCAACCAGCTCGCGGACGCGGTGAAGGTCACCCTCGGCCCCAAGGGCCGCAACGTCGTCCTCGACAAGAAGTTCGGCTCCCCCACCATCACCAAGGACGGCGTGACGGTGGCGAAGGAGATCGACCTCACGGATCCGCTCGAGAACATGGGCGCGCAGATGGTGCGCGAAGTGGCGAGCAAGACGTCGGACACGGCCGGTGACGGCACGACGACGGCCACGGTGCTGGCCCAGGCCATCTACCGCGAGGGCGCCCGCAACGTGGTCGCCGGCGCCAACCCGATGGAGCTGAAGCGCGGCATCGAGAAGGCCGTCGAGGCCATGACCGCCGAAATCCGCAAGATGGCCAAGCCGGTCAAGGGCAACATGATCGCCCAGGTCGGCACCATCTCGGCCAACTCCGACGAGACCATCGGCAAGATCATCGCCGAGGCCATGGAGAAGGTCGGCAAGGACGGCGTCATCACGGTCGAAGAGGCCAAGACGCTGGAGACCACGCTGGACGTGGTCGAGGGCATGCAGTTCGACCGCGGCTACCTCTCGCCCTACTTCGTGACCGATCCCGAGCGCATGGAAGTGGTGCTCGAGAACCCCGTCATCCTGATCCACGAAAAGAAGATCAGCTCGATGAAGGACCTGCTGCCCGTGCTGGAGCAGGTGGCCCGTCTCGGCCGTCCGCTGCTGATCATCGCCGAGGACATCGAAGGCGAGGCGCTGGCGACCCTGGTCGTCAACAAGCTGCGTGGCACGCTGCAGGCCGCGGCCGTCAAGGCGCCGGGCTTCGGTGACCGCCGCAAGGCGATGCTCGAAGACATCGCGATCCTCACCGGCGGCAACGCCATCACCGAGGACCTCGGCGTCAAGCTCGAGAACATCAAGCTCGAGGATCTCGGCAAGGCCAAGAAGGTCACGATCGACAAGGACAACACGACCATCGTCGAGGGCGCCGGCACGGCAGGCCAAGATCGAGGGCCGCGTCAAGCAGATCCGCGTGCAGGTCGAGGAGACCACGTCCGATTACGACCGCGAGAAGCTGCAGGAGCGCCTCGCGAAGCTCGTCGGCGGCGTCGCCGTCATCAAGGTCGGTGCGGCCACCGAAACCGAGATGAAGGAGAAGAAGGCCCGCGTCGAGGACGCGATGCACGCGACCAAGGCGGCCGTCGAAGAGGGCATCGTGCCCGGCGGCGGCGTGGCCCTGCTCCGCGCGAGCAAGGCGCTCGACTCGCTCAAGCTCGAAGGCGACCAGGGCGTCGGCGTGGCCATCATCCGGCGCGCCATCGAAGAACCCTGCCGCTGGATTGCCACCAACGCCGGCCACGAAGGCTCCATCGTCGTGGCGAAGGTGAAGGAAGGCAAGGGCGACGAGGGCTTCAACGCGGCCACGGACGTCTACGAGGACCTCGTGAAGGCTGGCGTCATCGACCCGGCCAAGGTCGTTCGCAACGCGCTGCAGAACGCGTCGTCGATCGCGAGCCTGCTGCTGACCACCGAGGCGATCGTCGCCGAGATTCCTGAAGAGAAGAAGGAATCGCCGGCGATGCCGGGCGGCGGCGGCATGGGAGGCATGTACTAAAGAGCGAGATCTGATGGTCTCGTGATTTGGTGACGTGCCGATCTGATTGCAGGCCCGGCGGGACTACGGTTCCGCCGGGCCTGTTCTTTTTCGCGCCAGCCGCTCAGGGCCCTCGGCCCCCTCACCGCTGCCATGGGCCCGGCCCCGATCTAACGAACGAGCGTCTCGAGAAACTCCGCCAGGTAGGGGCCGAACACCTGCGGCAGCGAGTGCGTGCCGTGCCCACGGGTCTCGTCCGAGATGGGCACCAGCACGAATCGCCCGCGCTTCACCTGCCCGATCATCGCCTGCATCATCGGCAGCTCCGGCGGATTGACGAAGTCGTCCGCCGAGTTGATGGCCAGCAGCGGTGCGGTGATCTCCCCGAGGTGAGCGGACGGGTCGTAGTCCTCGGAGGCGCGGAAGTGGTAGATGGTGTCGTTGGCGTCCGTGGTCTTCATCCGCGTGCGGATCTGGTCGTCGAGCCAGGCGTCGGCGGCGGCCTGCGTCGGAAACTGCTTGCTGCCATTGCAGCGGCACGCTCGTCGCCAGCAGCAGGAACCCCAGCGCGCTGGCCATGCCCCGCGGCGGCTCGGTGTACTCGCCACCCTTCCACGTCGGATCGGTGACGATGGCGTCCACCAGCAGCTTTCGCCAGACCCGGTTGCGGCCGGCGATGGCCACCGGGTTACTCGCCAGCGGCACCAGCCCGCGCGAACGTCGGGTACATGTCCCCACATCCACGCGTGCATGGCTCCCATCGAGGTGCCCATGATCAGGTGCAGCTGCGACAGGCCCAGGCCCTCGGTCACGAGGCGATGCTGGAGCCGGACCATGTCGGTGTAGCGATACTGCGGGAACCGCATGCGCAGCCGTCGCTGGGCTTGCTCGACTGCCGTGGCCGATGTTGTCCGGCAGGATGATGAAGTAGCGCTGCGCGTCGAGCAGCTGGCCCGGCCGAACAGCGGCCGGCGTAGTCTCCGAGACGAACCCCGCCGCTGCCGCCGGTGCCGTGCAGGATGAGCACCGCGTTGCGGACGACGCCGTCGGCATCCTTGCGCGGCTGCCCGATGGTGCGGTAGTGCAGGCGGATCTCGAGCCCGCTCCCGCTCTCGAACGGACGTCCGCGCGACGAAATCGTCTCGACCGGAGCGGGATACGGGCTGCGCCGAGGCGGCGGTGGCCAGCGACAGGAGGCAGAGGCACGCCGCAAGGCAGCTCTTCACCGGACGAATCTCACCCTGAACAGTTTGGGCCACAGCTTCCCGGTGATCAGGAACGTACCGTCTGCCGGGTCGTGCGCGATGCCGTTCAGGACGTCCACCCCGACCCGGTCCGTGGGCGCGAGCAGTCCCGAGGCATCGATGCGCGCGTTCACCCGCCCGGTCTCCATGTCGATCCTGACGATCGTCTCGGTCGTCCAGACGTTGGCGTAGACCTCACCGCCGACGCACTCCAGCTCGTTGAGCCGGTCGAGGGGCTGCCCGTCCATGGTGACCTTCACCGTGCGGGTCACCGCGAACGTGGCCGGATTACGAACCGTCAGCGCATCGCTGCCGCTGCTCATCACCATCGAGCGGCCGTCGTGACACAGCCCCCAGCCCTCGCCCTGGTACTGGAGCTCTCCGACCCGACCGAACGTGCTCTTGTCGTAGACGAACACCCGCCCGTGCTGCCACGTGAGCTGGAGCAGCCGGTTGCCGACGTCGGCCAGCCCTTCGGCGAAGTACGGCGCGGGCACGTCCACCTGCTTCGTCACCGTCCCCGTCGCGAGCTCCACCTTCCGGAGCGACGAGCGGCCGACGAGCCCCGTGCTCTCGTAGAGCGCGCCGTCCCGCCAGATCAGCCCCTGGGTGAAGGCGGTTCGATCGTGCGGGTAGGTGCGCACCACGCTCGCCTTGAGCGCGAGCGGCGCCGACCCGCCGGCTGGCGCCTGAGCAGGCATCGTCCGCGCGCACAGCGGCGGAGACAGCGACGAAGAGAAGGGCCGCGTAGCGGCTGAGGTCGGCGCGCATCGGGACGCGGATCCGCGGCGAGTGATTACCGGAGGGTGAACGTCAGCTCGATCGTGATGATGACCGGGCACCGGCTCGCCCTGCCGCATCCCGGGCGAGAAGCGCCACAGTTTGGCGGCCTTGATGGCTTCCTGATCGAGACCGAAGATGGGATCCAGCGACTTCGTCACGCGCACGTCGCCCACGGAGCCGTCGGGCATCACGATGCACTCGAGCCACACCGAGCCTTGAACCTTCGCGCGCATCGCATCCGCGGTGTATTGCGGCTTGGCTTCGCGAAGCACACGCGGCAGCGTGATGCCAGCCCCTGGCCGATACGCGCCGCCGCCGGTGCCACCGCCCCGGCCTGGGCCGAGGCCGGAGCCCTGCCCCGAACCGATTCCGGTGCCGGTGCCGGTGCCAGCTCCTCCGCCACTGCCGCTGCCCTGCGATTCCGACGCGACATTGCCGCTCTGGAGGGTGCCCGGCAGCATCTGCTGGCCGGCGGCCATGTTCATGGCGGGAATGTTCAGCGCCTCCAGCGGCGGAGGCTCGGGCTCCTCGACCTTGGGAGGCGTCGGCGCCGGCTTCTTCTCGACCGGGATGGTGATCTTGTCCTTGCCGGGCAACTCGGCCTTGCGCGGAGGGTCAGGGGACTTGTTGCCGCCACCACCGCCACCGCCGCCAGGCCCGGGCTCCGCAATCCAGACGATGCGATCGAGCGGCATCACTTCCGGCGTGATGTCGGCGGGACGCCGCTCCGGCTGGTAGCGCATGACGAGAGCCGCGAGCAGCCCGACCACGATGTGCGCGCCAACCGACGCACCGACGCCGACGCCCGAGCGGCGCTGCTCGAACGAGAAATGCACGTCGATCGGACGATCGGCCCGCACATGAAGGGGCCCATCGGTCTCGTGCGGCGCGGGAGCGGGAATCTGTTCACTCATCCGGAAAGCGGAGCTTATCGGCCATTGTGACCGACGGGTTTGGTGCTGACAAGTGCAAAGCCAGCGCCATACTCCTTTGACGCACTCGAGGGGACGTCCGGCTTCAGTGCTACAATTTGTGCTCGAGGTTGCCTGCGGGCGACCTTAAGGAGTTTTCTCACCATGGAGGTTATCGCCTTGTTTGGACCACTCGGTCTGCCGGAAATGCTCATCATTCTGGCGATTGTCATCCTCATCTTCGGCGCCAACCGCCTCCCCGAGCTGGGCCGCGGCATCGGTGCCGGCATCAAGAACTTCAAGACCTCGGTCAAGAGTTCGGACGACAAGAACGACTAGCGTCACAGGAGCACGCGTGCGTCGCCCATGCGGCGCGTGACCCGTTCCCGATCCAGGTACTCCAGCAGTGGAATGGCGAATTTCCTCGTGATTCCGTATTGCTCCTTGAACGTCGCCACGTCCAGCCGCACCACCCCACCTCCACCGCTCACCTTCAGCGCGGCCATGTCGCGCTTCAGGCCCTCGAGCGCCTCGCGATGCAGCATCAGCGTGTCCAGCTTCACCAGCACCTTCTGCCGTAACAGGTAGGTCGTGGCCGTCTCGACCACCCCGGGCGCCAGGCCGGCGCGCGGCGGCAATGCCGGCCAGATCCGGCGGCGTCAGCCCGCCCTGCCGGTAGGCCGCTTCCACGGCGGCGACGGTGGCTTCCCCACCCGGTAGCGCCATCTTGTAGCCGGGCAGCGCCAGCCGCTCGCGGTCCACGATGGCCCGTGCCGCGGTCAGGCCCCGCATCACCGCCTCGAAGACGGCGCCATCCACGCCGGCGAACAGCCGGGCGCGCGCCTCCTCCCGGGGCAGCCCTTCGCTGAGCGGCTGCTGGGCGTGGAACTCCTTGACCAGCGACACCAGCTTCGCCGACGACGGCCTCGATGGCCGCCGTGGACACCAGCGGATCGCCCGCCCGGCGGACGCGTGCCCGCTCTCTCGAGCGCCTGCACCACGGCGCGACCTCCGCCGGCGCCAGGCCGACGCGCGCCACGGCATCGCTGAGCGGGATGCCGCGCAGTCCGCGGTCGCGCACCATGGCGGCGAGCGTCTGCGGACCGTCCGCGCCGGCGAGTTCCTGCAGACGTCGAAGTCCCGCCGCGCTGCGGACACCGGGGGTGGTCGGGGCCGGATCGATCACCGTCGCGGCGCCGATCGTCAGCGGCGGCGAGTAGGCGCGCAGGATCACCCGATCGCCGCGCGTCAGGACCGCGGGCGATTCCGAGCCGCAGCCGGGCCAGCGCCGACCCCCCGCCGGCGGACATCGGCCACGTCCGCGCCGGCCAGAGAGACCCGGCCGAAGACCTCCGCGGTCCCGTGGTGCACGCGCACCCGGGCGCCGTGCTTCAGGGCCCGCACCGACGCCAGGAGATCCAGCGACACGTCGGCGCGCCGCGTCACCGACAGGGAGCGCGGCGAGGCCAGCGTCTGCCCTCGCGACACGTCCGCCAGTTCGACGCCGCCAAGGTTGATCGCCGTGCGCTGGCCCGGCCGACGGCCGTCTCCTCGGGCCGCCCATGAACCTGGAGGCCGCGCACCTTCGGCGTGGCCGTAGCCCGGCACCAGCGTCAACTCGTCGCCCAGGTGCACGGTGCCCGACACCAGCGTGCCCGTCACGACCGTGCCGAACCCTCGCATGGTGAACACGCGATCGATCGGCAGGCGCACGGCGCCGGACTCGGGACGCGGGCGCGGCCGGTTGGCGGCCGCGGCCAGCACCGCCCGCAGCCGGTCGAGGCCCTGCCCGGTTCTCGCTGACACTTCGACCACGGGCTTGCCCTCGAGGAACGACCCGCGCACGAGTTCGGCGACCTCCATCGCGACCAGCGCGCGGGTGTCGGCGTCGGCGGCGTCGATCTTCGTGATCACCACGCACCCGTCGTGCAGTCCGAGCAGCCGGCAGATGTCGAAGTGCTCCCGCGTCTGCGGCATGACGCTCTCGTCGGCGGCGACGATCAGCATCACGAAGTCCACGCCCCCGACGCCGGCCAGCATGGTGCGCACGAAGCGTTCGTGGCCGGGGACGTCCACGAACGCGATCCGCGCCTCACCAATCGTGGCGTGCGCGAAGCCGAGCTCGATGGTGATGCCTCGGACCTTCTCTTCCTTCAACCGGTCCGGATCGATCCCGGTGAGCGCCATGCACCAGCGCGCTCTTGCCGTGATCGATGTGACCGGCCGTGCCGACGACGAGGCGGGTCATCGCTTCTTCTTCTGCGCGCGCTCCTGCCGGCCAGGCCGCTGCTTGCGCCGGGAGCGTCGCTGGTCGGGCGTCGCCTTCCGCGGCTCCTTCCTCGGGCGCGTCCGGCTCCGGAACGATCCCGGGCCGTCGTCGCGCGGCGGCTCCGCGGTCTGCTCCAGGGCCAGATCGATCATCCGGCGTTCCATGTCCACGCGGGCAATCTGCACGCGCACGTGGTCGCCGAGCCGGAAGGCCCGCTCGGTCCGCTCACCCACCAGCGTGTGCGCCCCCTCGACGAAGCGGTAGAAGTCGTCGGTCAGACCAGACACGTGAACCAGCCCTTCGACGTAGTGATCCACCAGCTCGACGAACAGGCCGAAGTGCGTGACCCCGGTGATGTAGCCGTCGAAGACGTCGCCGACCTTGTCCGCCATGAAGCGGACCTTCTTCCACTGAATCAGCTCGCGCTCGGCATCGTCGGCGCGACGCTCGCGCTCGGAGGCGTGGCGGCCGACTTCGGGCAGCGCGACCTCGAGTTCCTCGCGGCGCTCGGCGATCACCTTGGTCTGGCGGAGTTCGCGCAGCAGCCGGTGGACGACCAGATCGGGATAGCGGCGGATGGGCGACGTGAAGTGGGTGTAGCTCGCCGCCGCCAGGCCGAAGTGGCCCATGTTCACCGAGTCGTAGCGCGCCTTCTGCATGGTGCGCAGCATGAGGAAGGCGATCGGCCGTTCGACCGGCGTGCCGTGGATCCGTTCGACGAGCGACTGGAAATGCGACGGCCGCACGCCGTCGGGCGGCGCGTTCAGCGAGAACCCGAGCGAGCCGATGAACGCCTCGAACTCCTCCACCTTCAGCTGGTCGGGCGCCTCGTGGATGCGGTAGAGCGACGGCATCCCCGCGTCTTCGAGGTGCGCCGCCACCGTCTCGTTCGCCAGCAGCATGAACTCCTCGATCAGCCGGTGCGCGACGTTGCGCTCCGACGCGACGATGTCGGCGATCAGCCCCTCGGTGTCGAGGATCACCTCCGGCTCCGGCAGGTCGAAATCCACCGAGCCCCGGCGCCGACGCCGGCCGTTCAGGATCCTGAACAACTGGTGCATCAACTCGAACGTCGGCAGCAGTTGGCGATGGCTCGCCATTACCTCCGGGTCGCGCTCCGTCAGGATGGCGTTGACCGCGGTGTAGGTCAGGCGCGCGGTGCTGCGGATGATGCCGTCGTGCATCTCGTGACGCACCACGTCGCCTTTCGCCGTCACCTCCATCAGGCACGACTGCACCAGACGGTCGACGTGCGGATTGAGCGAACAGACCCCGGTGGCCAGTGCCTCGGGGAACATGTGTACCGCACGCTCCGGGAAGTAGACTGACGTGCCCGCGCTCGAAGGCCTCGCGGTCGAGCGCCGTACCCGGCTTCACGTAGTGCGCGACGTCCGCGATGTGGACGCCCAGCCAGTAGTGGCCGTTCGACAACCGCTCGATCGAGATCGCATCGTCGAAATCGCGGGCGTGCTCGCCGTCGATGGTGACAACGATGCGGTCGCGGAAGTCGGTGCGGCCCTCGATGTCCTGCTGCCGCACCTGGGCGCCGATCCGTTCGGCCTCGGCGATCACCTCGGGCGGATGCTCGTCGGGGATACCGTGCTTGCGGAGGATGATCTCGGTGTCGACGCCGGGGTCGTCGATCGCGCCGAGCACCTCGGTGACGACGCCGCGCGGCGCGTGGCCGGCCGCGCCATGGCGGGTGATTTCGACCAGCACCATCTGGCCCGGTTCGGCGTCCGCCGTGTCCGTGCGCGGGATGAAAATGTCGTCGATGGCGCGCCGATCGAAGGGCACGATGTAGGCCTGACCGGTGCGGTCCCGCTCGAAGCGGCCCACGGCGTGCGGCAGCAGCGGCCGCGGTTTCTCGGGGCGCTCGCCTCTGGTCACCGCGCGGAAATGCGTAGAGGTGCCCGCGCACCAGGGCCAGGACGCCTTCGTCGAGAAGGGCGCGCAGGTGCCGCTTGGCGGCTGGCCGTTCGAGGCGCGGGATGCGCAGGATGCGGATGATTTCGTCCGCGCTGGCCGGGTGCGTCAAGCGCTCCCGGAGGCGGGAAAGGAACTGGGTCTTGCTCACGGGTTCACAAGCAGGATCTGAATGTCGCCGACGTTGGTGTCGGTGCGACCCATCCGGATCGCATCCCCCAGGGGGGCGAAGTAGTTATAGGAATCGTTGCGGTCGAGCACGTCGGCAATCGGCGGCAGGCCACGTTCGGCGGCCCGGAGCACGGTGTCGGCGTCCACCCACCCTCCGGCCACGCCGCTCGTGCCGTCGATGCCGTCGGTGCCGACGCTCGCCGCCACGGCGTTGGGGATGTCGCGCATCGGTTCGGCGAGCGCGAGGGCGAACTCGAGGTTCCGGCCGCCGAGGCCGTTCCCGGTCACGCGAACGGTGGTCTCGCCCGAGGAGATGACGCACACCGGGCCGCCAGCCGCTCGTGCCATCGCCAGCGCTCGCGACAACCACGCGGGCGCGACCTGCCTGGCTTCACCGGTCACGCGGTCGTCGATCACCAGGGCTGCGTAGCCGAGGGCCTCGGCTCGCGAGCGAGCCGCGGCCACGGCGTCGGCGGCCCGGCCCACCACAAAGCCCTCGGCCCGCGCCAATCGTGGGTCACCGGGTTTGGGTGTATCGGGCACCTGTCCCGCCAGGCCCGACTCGAGGCGAGCCCGGACACTTCCTGGCATCACCTCTCGGGCGCCGCGCGTCGTCAGCGCGGTGGCCACGTCGTGCCACGTCGACGGATCGGGGAGGCCCGGTCCCGAGCCGATGACCGACAGGTCGTCGCCGACGACGTCCGACAGCGCCAGCGTGGTGGTGACGCCGCGGCAGGCCGCCGCCAGCCAGCCACCCTTCACGCGTGAGAGGTGCTTGCGCAGGGCGTTCAGTTGATGGATGTCGGCCCCGGCCAGCATGAACGCGCGCGTGGCGGCCAGCTTGTCCTCGAAGGTCAGCCCACCAGCCGCCTCGCACATCAGGGCCGAGGCGCCACCGGAGATGAGCAGCACGAGGTGCTCGTCCGGACCGGTCCGTGATGCGCGATCGAGCGCCGCCACGGCGGCGGCGCGGCTGCGCGCGTCGGGATAGGGATGCCCCGCCGGCATGAAGTCCAGGGACGCCGGCATGTGCGATGCGGGATGGGTCCCGATCGCGAGCGCCGACGACACTTTCAGACCGGGCTGCGCCATGAGGGCCACGGCCATCGCCGGAGCGGCCTTGCCAACCGCGACCAGATGAATGGGCCGTTCGAACAGGCGATCGCGAGTGGCCGGCAGCTCGCAGGCCCGCGCGATCACACGGACCGCGGACACGCCATCCAGGGCGGCCTGGATCACGTGGAGCACATCGTTCTTGAGGGAGTGTTTCAGTGGACCTTCAGGGGATCGGACCAGGCGGAGAGGCCGGTCACGATGTCGAACTCGCGGAGCAATCGGGCCATCACTTCGTCGGCGTCGGCTTTGCCAGAAAGATCTTCGAGATCGGCCATCACGCGCTGGAGGGCGCGTTCGACGCCACAGATCGCCTGCTCCGAGAAATACTCTCGCTGCTCCTGGAGGCATTGGTGATGCTTCAGGAATTCTTCGCGGTAGAACTCAATCGACGCCGATACCGGCATCGACGCGTGGCGGTCGGTGAGGAAACTCGGGAGGCGATTCCGTAACCTCGGCATGTCCGACGTCTCCAAGTGTAAAGAGGTCGATTGACCCTTGTCAACGGGCGGCGCGCGAAGCCACCAGCCCGGCCAAGGATCCCACTGCCAGCCCGGCCCCGGTGAGCAGTGCCATCTCGCGCCATGACAGGAAACTCACCGGCTGACCACCGAGCAGTCCCGCCCAGTCGTTACCGAGCCAGCCCTGGACGGAGCCGAAGGCGGCTGCCAGCCCAAGAATGGCCAACAGCGCCCCGATGCCCCCAAGCAAAAGGCCCTCGATGACGAAGGGGCCGCGGATGAAGGAAATCGGTGCGCCGACCAGTTGCATGATGTCGAGCTCGTCCCGACGCGCGTGCAGTGACAGCCGGACCACCGCCGTCACGGTGAACGCCGCGCCCAGCAGCAGCACGACCGTCACGGCAAGGCCCGCCACGCGCACGCCCGCGATCAGCGACAGCACCCGCTCGAGCCAGCGCCGATCGAACTGGACGTCAGCCACACCGTCCAGGGCCACGACACTCGTCGACAGCCGCGCGGCATCGTCGGCGACGCGCGGGCCCGGCCGCAGGCGGACCTCGAACGACGCCGGGAACGGGTTGGTGCCAAGCGTCGTGGCGACGTCGGCGAGCTCCGGGAAGTCGCTACGGAACCGTTCCACCGCCTCGTCCTTGGTCACGTGGTCCAGCCGGAGGGCCGCCGTGTCCTGCTGGAGGTGCGATTCGATGGCCGCCAGCGCGGCGTCGGAGATGTCGTCGCGCAGGAACACCGACACTTCGGCCGAGTCCATCCACAGCTGAGCCACCTGCTGCAGGTTCGACGTGATCAGCAGGAACCCGCCAAGCGCCAGGAACGCGATCGCGATGGTGCCCATCGACATCAGGGCCCCGCGTCCGCCGCGAACCAGGCTGGCGAGCGCCTCCTGGAAACCGTACGCCAGCATGCTCACGGCAGGCCCTCGCCCGTATCCACGCGGCCGTGCTCGAGGTGGATGCTCCTGCGTCCGACGAACCTGATGAGCTCAGGGTTGTGGGTCGCGACCAGTACGGTGGTGCCTCGCGTGTTGATCTCCCGGAACAACTTCATGATCTCGATTGAGAGATCCGGATCGAGATTGCCGGTTGGCTCGTCCGCCAGCACCAGCTGCGGGTCGTTGACCAGCGCACGGGCGATCGCCACGCGCTGCTGCTCGCCGCCCGAGAGCTCGGGCGGGAACGCCTGGAGGCGATGCTGCAACCCCACCCACTTCAGGGCCTGGTAGGTGCGGCGACGCTGCTGGTCGATGGGAATGCCGAGCACGCGGAGGGCGAAGGCGACGTTCTCGAAGACGGTCTTGGTCGCAATCAGCTTGAAGTCCTGGAAGACGAACCCCACCGACCGGCGATACGCCTGGACATCACGCGGCGACAAGCGCGCGAGGTTGCGGCCGGCGACGACCACGTCGCCCTCGGTCGGGCGTTCCTGCAGCAACAGGAGCTTCAGCAGCGTCGATTTCCCCGCGCCGCTGGCGCCGGTCAGGAAGACGAACTCGCCCTTGTCGATCGTCACCGTCAGGTTTCGCAGGGCGTAGAAACCGTCGCCGTACACCTTGCCGAGATTCTGTGCTTCGATCACGGCCGGTAGTCTACTAATTCCAGACGCACCTGGCCGAATCCCGCGGAGAGATCCAGCCGCACCGGCACCCGCCGGGCGTCGGTGGACAGCCACATCGTGGCGGTCAGGCCACTTCGTCGTTCCAGGCGCCGCTCGATCATCACGCGGAGCCGCAGGGCCTCCACCGGGCCGATCGGCGTGGTCACCGTTTCCGCCCCCTCGGCGCGCACCCGGACCGTGAGATTGCGGCCGGCATCGTTGACCGGAATGACCACCTCGCTGCCTGCGCCGAGTGGCAGGGTCCGCAGGTAGAACAAGGCGCTGACCGCGTCGCGCGCGCCGGCCGCCAGCGGGGTCGCAGCCGCAGCCGTGGACATGGCCTCGGCCGGGCTCGGCGCCACCCTGACCTGTCGACGCGTGGTGTCGTAGACGTAGGCGCGCGTCAGCGCCCGTGAACCTTCGTCGATCTGCCTCAGGTGCAGCAGCGGCGAGAGATCGACGGCGGCCAGCGTCGTGAAGACGTCGCGGGCCTCGAAGAAGCGGGATACCCAGTCGGCCGTACTGGCCGAGGCTTCGAGGCGCCAGGCGACTCCGGCCCACCGCTCCCGATCGTCCGACGACGGAGGCTGGGCCCGTAGCGTGATCGTGCCGGCCGGGACGTCGCCAATCCATCGCACCGCGAACGTCGCTTCTTCGTTCGGTGGAAACGGCACCGGCCCTGGGGGCGGAGGAAGGGCCGTGGGGGCGTCCTCCAGCGCTGTCTCGCTTTCCGGGGTCCACCTCACCTCGTAGATGGTGCGGTCGCCGAACACCGCTCTTTCCACGAATGGCGAGCTCGGGTCGCCGACCTCCCACTTCGCCGGCGACACCACGAAGCGGACGCCCAGGTCGCGCAGCATGGCGCGGCCTTCCGCGCCTGGCAGCGTGGCCAGCGATTCCACGATGCCGGTGTACGACGCGGGCCGCTGTCCGCTGTAGCCATTGACGATCGGACGCCCGTGCTGCAAGGCCTCGACCATCGCCGGGGTGTTCTCGCGATCCATGCCGACCGGCAGGTACGCCACGGCGCCGGGCTCCGGCGCATCACGCAGCCAGCGGCCGACGGCGGTGTCGGTGACCGGCGCGTCGACAAAGGCCAGCGGCGCATTGGCGTACTCGAGCAGCAGCGCGCCGACGACCACCACCGCGAAGGCACCCTGTCGAGTCACGGCACCCAGTCGCGACGCTGCCCAACGCATGCTTCAGGCCGACGGCGGCGAGCAGCGCGAGCCCGAGCATCGCGACAACGGCGAAGCGGGCCGGGGCGCGGATCGCCTCGAACCCGAACGCATGCGTCGCGACGTAGCGGTACAGCCCGAACGGACCGTCAGGCCCGAGCGACAGCCACCCGCCGGCAATGACCAGCGAGGCGGCGGTCACCATCAGCGCGCGCTGATCCGAGCGCCAGCCTGTCCACAGCCCCCAAAGCGCGAATGCCAGCAGCACCACTCCCGGAAACATCTGGTGCTCGACGTGCTGGCGATCACGCTCACCCGGCGTGGGAGGCCGCGGCGCCAGCACACCAGATCGCCCGTAGAGGGCATTGTCCGGCGGCACCTGCGTGTAACTCTGCCAGGCCGCGGCGTGATTTGCCGCCTCGTAGAGGTTGCGGCCAAACCCTTCGGCCGCCTGCGACCGGAGATAAGGCACCGCAACGGGCAGGACGAAGACCGCCGCCAGCACGCCCGCGCCAGCGACTCGCGACCAGTAACGCTGTCCGCGCCACTGCCCCGTTGCCCACGCCAGCACGGGGGCGGCCACCACCAGCGCCACCGCGGTCATCACGCCGTAGTACACGGACGCGATGGCCTGAAGCCCCGCGAACACACCGAGCCACGCCGCGTCGCGCCACCGGCGCCCAGCGGCGACACGGGTCAGCGCCCACATCGCCAGCGGCATGAAGTAGAGCGCCTGCAACTGCAGGTGCAGGAGGTGAGCCGTGCGATACGGCCAGCACGCCCACGCCAGGCCGGCGAGGAACGCGGCTCCCGTGGAACCGGTCACCGATCGCGCCAGCAGGTGCATGGCGATGCCGCTTCGCGGCGATCGAACCGAGCAGGACCAAGTTGTAGGTCAGCGTCAGCTGGCCGGTGGCGGCGTACAGCGGCGCCGCCACGAGCGACTGCAGGAGCTGATGATCGGAATACGTCAGCGTCAGCGACGAGGGGAAGAAGATGGGCGCGTCAAAGGCGCGGCCGGCGAGGGTCCCCAGCGGATCGCGCCACCACGACTGCATCCCCCAGCCGAGCGTCCACAGGTTCAGGTAGGGATCGCCCGGGCCCTCGAGAGCGCCGAGCTTGACGCGGATCTCGGCGGCGAGCGGCCATGTCAGCAGAATCGCGGCCGCGACATAGACGCCCGCCACGACCGCGGCCCGCCGCATCGCTACCCGATCGCCTTCTTCAGCAGTTCGGTCACGACCTTCGGATCGGCCTTGCCGCGGCTCTCCTTCATCACCTGCCCGACCAGGAACTGGAACTTCCGATCCTTGCCGGCGCGAATCTCCGCGATCACGTCGGGGTGTCCGTCCACGACCTTCTGCACATGGGGCTCGATCGCCGAGGTGTCGGAGATCTGCGCCAGGCCATCGGCGGCGACGATGTCGTCGGCGGACCGGCCCGAGTCGTACATCCTGGCGAACACGTCCTTGGCGACGGTGCTGCTGATCGTGCCCTGCTCGACGATCCGGATCAACCCGGCCAGGGCGGCCGGCGAGACGGGCACCCGTTCGACCGGAATGGCGCGTTCCTTCATCGTCCGCAGCACCTCGCCCATGACCCAGTTGCTGGCCGCCTTGGCGTTGGCGGCGGCGGTGGCGGTCGCCTCGAAGTACTCGGCCAGCTCGCGGGTCTGCGTCAGGAGCTCGGCGTCGTAGGCCGGCAGTCCGTACTGACTCTGGAATCGCGCGCTGCGGGCTTCCGGCAGCTCGGGCAGCGCGGCACGCAGCGCCTCGCGACGGTCGTCGTCAATGGTGAGCGGCGGCAGGTCGGGTTCGGGGAAGTACCGGTAGTCGTGCGCCTCCTCCTTGCTGCGCATCGAATAGGTCTTGCCCTGCGCGGCGTCGAACAGCCGCGTCTCCTGGACGATGCGTCCACCGTGCTCGAGCACGTCGATGTGGCGGCCAATCTCGAACTCGATGGCCTTCTGCAGGTAGCGGAACGAGTTGACGTTCTTCACCTCGGTCTTGGTCCCCAGCGTGGTGGTGCCGACGGGGCGGACCGAGACGTTGGCGTCGCATCGCAGGCTGCCCTCGTCCATGTTGCCGTCGTTCACGCCGAGCCACACCAGCATCTGCCGCAGGCGCTCGAAGAACGTGGCGGCCTCCTCGGCCGATCGCATGTCGGGCTCGGAGACGATCTCGATCAGCGGCACGCCGCTGCGGTTGAAATCGAGATAGGTCTTGCGGTCGGAGTCGGCGAACCCCTCGTGCAGCGACTTGCCCGCGTCTTCCTCCATGTGGATGCGCGTCAGGTGCACGAACTTCCGCCCGTCCGCCGACCTCGATCTCGAGGCCGCCGCCCAGCGCCAGCGGCGATTCGTACTGCGAGATCTGGTAGCCCTTCGGCAGGTCGGGATAGAAGTAGTTCTTCCGCGCGAACACCGAGCGCGGCTGCACCTCGCAACCGAGCGCGAGCGCCGCGGTGATGGCGAAGTCGACCGCGCGGTGATTGAGGACCGGCAGCGCGCCGGGCAGCCCGATGCAGACGGGACAGACGTGGGTGTTCGGCGGCGCGCCGAACGAGGTGGGACAACCGCAGAAGATCTTGGTCTGGGTCAGCAGCTGCGCGTGGATTTCCAGACCGATGACGGGCTCGTATACAGGCATGACGAATTCAGATGAGACAACGGGATCCGGGAACGACCTTGAATCGTACCCCGAATCCCGCAATCTTTCATGCCGTGTCTGTCAGACGCGGGGGCCCGCGTCCTTGACCCCGGGCGCGACGTGCGCCTCGAAGGTCTTGAAGTTCTCGACGAACATCGCCGCGAGCTTGGCCGCCTGCTGGTCGTAGGCGGTCTTGTCGCTCCAGGTGCCGCGCGGATCGAGCACCGCCCCCGGCACGTCGAGGCAGCTGGTGGGCATGTCGACGTTGAACACCGGGTGCCGCTGGTAACCGACGTGATCGAGCCCGCCGGAGAGGGCGGCGCGAATCATCGCGCGGGTGTAGCCGATCTTCATGCGCTGGCCGATGCCGTACGGGCCGCCCGTCCAACCGGTGTTGACGAGCCACACCTTCGACTGGTACTTGGCGATGCGCTCACCCAGCTGCTTGGCGTAGACATTCGGGTTGAGCGGCAGGAACGGCGCGCCGAAGCAGGTGCTGAAGGTGGCGCTCGGCTCGGTGACGCCCTTCTCGGTGCCGGCGACCTTCGCGGTGTAGCCGGACAGGTAGTGATACATCGCGCCTTCAGGCGACAGGCGCGCGATCGGCGGCAGCACGCCGTAGGCATCCGCCGTGAGCATGATGATGTTCTCGGGATGACCGCCCACGCCTTCGAGCACGGCGTTGTCGATGAACTCGATGGGATACGCGCCGCGCGTGTTCTCGGTGAGCGAGCCATCGTCGAAGTTCAGCGCCCGCGTGACGGGATCCATCACCACGTTCTCGAGCACGGTGCCGAAGCGGCGGGTGGTGCTGAAGATCTGCGGCTCGGCCTCGGCCGAGAGCTTGATCATCTTGGCGTAGCAGCCGCCCTCGAAGTTGAAGACGCCGCGATCGCTCCAGCCGTGCTCGTCGTCGCCGATCAGGCGGCGGTCCGGATCGCTCGACAGCGTGGTCTTGCCGGTGCCCGACAGGCCGAAGAAGAGCGCCGTGTCGCCGCCCTGGCCGATGTTCGCCGAGCAGTGCATCGAGAGCACGCCCTGCAGCGGCAGCACGTAGTTGAGGACCGTGAAGATCGACTTCTTGTTCTCGCCGGCGTAGCTGGTGCCGGCGATGATCACCTCGCGCGCCGCCAGGTTCAGCGCGATCACGACATCGGAGCGCGAACCGTGACGCGCGGGATCGGCCTTGAAGGAAGGCGCGGTCAGAACCGTGAACTGAGGCTGAAATCCCGCCAGGTCGGACGCGGGCGGGACGATGAACAGGTTCCGCACGAACAGGTTCTGCCACGCCAGTTCCTGGACGAACCGCACCGAGAGCCGGTAGGCCGGATCGGCCCCGGCGTAGAGGTCCTGGACGTAGAGCTCCTGCTGGCCGAGGTGCGCCACCACATCCGCCCGGAGCGCCTCGTAGTGGGCCGGCTGCATCGGCCGGTTGACCTTGCCCCACCAGACGTTGGCGTCGCTCGAGGGTTCCTGCACGACGAACTTGTCGTTGGGCGAGCGGCCCGTGTGGGCACCCGTGCGGCAGACCAGCGGACCGTCCGCGGCAACCAGCCCTTCATTCCGACGAATCGCGTGCTCGTAAAGAATCGACGCCGGCAGATTGACGTGCAGCGGCTTGCTGGTGTGGATGCCAACGCTTTCGAGCCCAGTCCCGGCCTGTAACCTACTCATACGTGATGACTCCATGGCCGCCCTCGACCCGTGGGCAGCATATGAACTATCGATCGTACAGATGGCAATCTCGGGAAGTCAACAACTTACAGGGATTCGGGGGCCACCTGCTACAATTCGTGTAAACAACCCTGGACCCATACCCGTAATCCATGGCAAGACGATCGGTCGTCGACGTCGGCGCATCGGTCCCCGGAAGGGGGCGCGAGGCGCACCCTTCCCAGGCCTCCGTCATCGCGGCGGAGATCAAGGGGTTGCTCGCTCGGGGCGAGCGGGATCAGGCGCGCGAACGCTTTGGCGCCCTGGTCGCCCTGCTTCAGCGCCGGGCTCTCAGGGTCGCGTTCCAGTACCTCCGGAACCCCGCCGACGCCGATGAAGCCGTCCAGGACGCGTTCATCAAGGTGTTCGTGAACCTCGACCGGTATCGCGAGGACCTGGCCTTCGACACGTGGTTCACGCGGATTCTCGTCAACGCCTCACTCGACCGGCTCAAGGCCCGATCACGGCAGCAGCGATTCATTGCCGCACCGGGTGAGGACGACGACGAACGGATGATTGAACAGCTGCCGGCGCAGGACGCGTCCACCGAGCGCCGGATGCTGGCCAGGGAGCGGTGGGAGCAGGTGTCTCAGGCGGTGGCCGGCCTGCCCGACCGTCAGCGGCTGGTGTTCACGCTCAGCCAGGTGGACGAGCAGACGCCGGCCGAGATTGCGTCGGCAACCGGCATGTCCGCCGCCACGGTTCGGGTCCATTTGTTTCGGGCGCTGCGCAAATTGCGCGGTATTCTGGGGGAACACGCATGACAGGACGCGAGGGAACCGGACCCGACACTCGCCGCCGCGCTCGACGCCTATCGTGCCGCCGCCCACGCTGAAGCCGACGCCCACTTCGACGAGCGGGCGCTCGAGGCGCAGCGGCAGCGGATTCTGCAGTCGGATCGAGCAGGCCGGACACCGTGCCCGGGTGCTCAACTTCCCCACCACCACTGCCATCGCCCGGCCCTCGGTCGCCGGCGTCAGCCGCCGCTGGATCAGCGCCGCCGCCGTGGCGGGCTTGCTCATCGGGCTCGGCACCGGGCAACTGCTGCACGTGATGCCCGGTGACAACTGGGTGAACCGCGACACGACCTCGCGTCCCACGGCCTCTGCGCCCGCGGGCCGTCTGGCGATCGTACCCGCCGTGGCGCTGACCTCCGCCGACGCGGACGACGCGTTGCTCGATGCGATCGACGTGGCCGTGACCAGCCGTGGCGCCTCGGAACTGCGCGCCCTCGACGACCTGACGTTCGTGTACGAGCCCCGCTAGTGCCCGCACTCATCTTCCGCAAGGGCCTGGACCTGAAGCACGAGGTCGCGGGCGCGCTGGCACAGAGCTACCACAGCGCGCTGGTCAACCAGATCAAGGAACAGGATTACCGCTACGAGTCGGGGCGCCTCACCGTCCACCTCGCTCGCGAGTTCGGCTTCTGCTACGGCGTCGATCGGGCCGTCGACTACGCCTATCAGGCGCGCAAGCGCTTCCCGAGTCAGCGCGTCTACCTGACCGGCGAGATCATCCACAACCCTCACGTGAACGACCAGCTCCGTAGCCTGGGCATCCAGTTTCTGAGCGACCCGACGGAGCAGGGCGTCGCCCTCGGCCCAGAAGACGTCGTCATCCTGCCGGCATTCGGCGTCACCATCGAGGAACTGCAGCGCCTGGACGGCACGGGGTGCACGCTGGTGGACACCACCTGCGGCTCGGTGCTGAACGTCTGGAAGAACGTCAAGCGCTATGCCCTCGAGGGCCTCACCTCCATCATCCACGGCAAGTACTGGCACGAGGAGACCCAGGCGACGGCATCGCAAGCCGTCGCGTTGAACGGCGGCCACTATCTGGTGCTCCTGGATCGCACCCAGGCCGATTACGTCTGCCGCTACATCACCGGCGGCGGCGACCGCGACGATTTCCTCGCCCGCTTCGGCCAGGCAGCTTCGCCGGGTTTCGATCCGGATCTGCACCTGCAGCGCGTCGGCTGCGCCAATCAGACCACCATGCTCAGTTCGGAATCGCTGGAAATCGCCGAGCTCTTCCGGCAGACCATGCAGGCGCGCTACGGCGACACCGACTTCGCCAGCCGCTTCCGGTCGTTCGACACCATCTGCAGCGCCACGCAGGACCGTCAGGACGCGGTCATCCGGCTCCTCGCCGAACAGCGCCTGGACTTGATGGTGGTGATCGGCGGCTATAACAGCAGCAATACCTGCAACCTCGCCCGAATCTGCGCCGAACGGGTCCCGACCTTCCACATCGCGGAGCCGGACGGCCTGATGTCGGCCGACCAGGTCCGTCATCGGGATGTGACGACGAGGCAGGAGGTCATCACCACCGGCTGGCTGCCGCTGGAAGGCACTCTCACGGTCGGCATCACCTCCGGCGCCTCGACCCCCGATAACCTGGTCGAACAGACCATTCTGGCGCTGGACCGGTTCGCCACTGGTCCCCGGAATCCATCCTGAGCCGCCCGGCGCGTAAACAGCGCCCCTAGCCCGGTCGTAAGCTGGGTAGAGCGCCATGTCCATGCCAGGTAAACCCTTTATTTGTCTCGTGTTGTCTCTGGTTCTGCTGGGCTCGCCTGTTGGTGTCTCCGCCCAGGGCTTCAAGTGGTGGCAGACCGATCGCTTCCAGCAGGAGCTGGGGCTCACTGCCGAGCAGGTCACCCGCCTCGAGGAGATCTTTCAGGCCCTGCAGCCGACCCTGAAGGCGCAAAAGGACACCCTCGACAAGTTCGAGAGCAAGCTCTCGAGGGTCGTGAGCGATCCGCGAGCCGACGAGGCGCTGGTGCTTCAGGCGGTCGAGAAGACCGAGGGGGCACGCGCCGAGTTGACCAAGTCGCGGACGCTGCTCACCTTCCGGATGGGTCGCATCCTGACCAGCGATCAGAACGTCAAACTCAGGGCGCTTCACGAGCAGTGGGTCCGTGACCGGCGCAAAGGTTCCACCCCACCGCATCGGGAAAGTCCGGGGCGCTGACGCGGCCGTTCGTACGGAAAGGAATATGAGGAAGATTGTTTGCTTCGTGGCTGTGCTTGGTGTGTCCACCGCCGCCACTCTTACCGCCCAGACCTCTGCTGCGCAGGATGCCGCCCGCACCGAGAGCGTCGTCCGCGACGCCATGCGTTCGTACAACGACTCGTTGAGGAGCGCCGGCCAGCCGCCCACCGGCGACGATCCGCAATCGCTGACCGGACGTCAGACTCCCGGTGGAACCCGTGAGCTGACCCTCGAGGATGCCGTCAACCTCGGGCTCGAAAAGAACCTGGACATCCAGGTCTCACGCCTCGAGCCGCAGTCCGTCGACCTGACGACGGCGGGGATTCGCAACACGTTCCTTCCGGTGCTGTCATCCACCTTCGGACAGCGCGACCAGGTCCAACCGCCGAGCAGCCAGTTGAACGGCGGCGCCAGCGTCACCAACGGGACGACGACCTACAACTTCGGTGTCAACCAGACGGTGCCCTGGGGCGGCGGCAGCTATCTTCTGGGGTTCACGAACAACCGCCTCGCCACCAACAATTTGTTCGCCAACTTCAATCCCAGCTACAACGCCACCCTGACCGCCGCATACACGCAGCCGATCATCCGTGGCTTCCGGATTGACAACACCCGGCAGCAGCTCGAGGTGTCGTTGATCAACCGCGATATTTCCGAGGAGTCGGTCAAGGCCACGGTGGTCCAGACGGTCGCCAACGTGCGGAACGCCTACTGGGATCTGGTGTTCGCGCGCAGCGCCGTGGATGTCGCCCGTCGCGCCCTGGCTCTGGCGGACCGCCTGGTCGAAGACAACCAGGCGCGGGTCGAGGTCGGTACCCTGGCGCCGCTCGACATCGTGCAGGCGCAGGCGGAAGCCGCCACCCGCCGCCAGACGCTCGCGGCCGCGGAGGCGACCGCGTCGACCGCGGATCTGGCGCTGAAGCGGTTTCTGGTGAATGGCACCGAGGATCCGCTGTGGCGGCAGGAACTGGTGCCGGTCGACGTGCCGTCGATTCAGCCGCCGCCCACCGACGTCGAATCCGCGGTGCGCCGCGCCATCACCGAACGGACCGACATCACGACTTCGCGCAAGAACCTCGAGACCAATGACGTCAACATGCGGTTCTTCAAGAACCAGTCACTGCCGGCGCTCGACCTCAACGCGAGCTACGGCGCGCAGGGACTGGGCGGCACCTCCTACATCCGCCAGGGCAGCGGCCTCGGCAGCACCGTCATCGGGACGATTCCCGGCGGCTACTCCGACGCGCTGGCGCTGATCCGCGACCGCTCCTTCCCGACCTGGAACCTGTCGGTCACGATGAGCTATCCGCTCATGGGGAATCAGGCGGACGCGCAATACGCGCGCTCGCGCGTGCAGCGTCAGCAGGCGCAGACGCGTCTCCGCGCCCTCGAAGTGCAGATTGCCGCGGAGGTCGCCAACGCGGCGTTCACGGTGCAGGCCAACCTGCGCCGGGTCGAGGCCTCGACCGCCGCCCGCGAGCTGGCGCAGAAGCGGCTCGAAGCCGAACAGAGCCGCTTCGAGGTCGGCTTGACCACGAACTTCTTCGTCGTCCAGGCTCAGCGCGACCTTCGTGATGCCGAGAACACCGAACTGCGAGCGCTGGCGGACTACCGCAAGTCGCTGGTGAACTTCGAGCGTGCGCAACAGGCGCCGGCTGGTGGCGGCGGCAACGCCGGTTCGGCGGCGACCACCGGTGGCAGTGGCTCGTAGCGCGTGATCAATTTTGCAAGACGGAGTGAACGGATTCTTTATGCGTAAAGTGGTGATATTCGCGCTGGTCGCAGCGCTGGCAGGAGGCGCCGCCTTCTATTTCGGCCTCTTCTCGCGCGAGCAGACCGCGGCGGCCGCCGGTGGCCAGGGACAGCCCGGTGGCGGCCAGGCGGGTGGTGGACAGCGGCCCGGCGGCGGCGGGGGCGGCGGCCCGATGGGCGGCGGTGGATTCGGCGGCGGGTTCCGTCCGCCGATCACGGTGCAGATGGCGGCCGCGACCAAGGGCGACATCGGCGCGACGATGACCGTCGTCGGCAACCTGATCGGTCAGCAGACCGTCGACGTGGTGCCCCGCACCGGAGGCCGTCTGGTCACCGTCAACGTGCAGCTCGGTGATGCCGTGCGGCGCGGTCAGCTCCTGGCCAAGCTCGAAGACTTCGAGATCGTCGAACAGGTCAAGCAGGCCGAGGCGTCGCTCGAGGTCGCCCGGGCCACGATTCGCCAGCGTGAAGCCGACCTCAAGGTGGCCGAACTGAACTTCGACCGTTCGAAGAACCTGTTCCAGCGGCAACTCCTTGCCAAGCAGGCGCTCGATGACGCCGAGTCGCGCTACATGGCCGCAGAGGCCCAGATCGACCTCTCCAAGGCGCAAGCGCAACAGACCAGCGCCAGGCTCGAGGAACTGCAGATCAATCTCGGCAACACCAGGATCACTTCGCCGGTCGATGGCTTCGTGGGACGCCGCAACGTCGATCCCGGCGCCTGGGTTTCCCAGAATGCGCCCATCGTGTCGGTGGTGGAAATCTCGAGCCTCAGACTGGTGGCCAACGTCGTCGAGAAGGACCTCAGGCTCGTCAATACCGGCGATCCTGCCACCGTGGAGGTGGACGCCTACCCTGGCGACCTCTTCAAGGGCCAGATCGCCCGCGTCTCCCCCGTGCTGGATCCCGCGACCCGCACGGCAACGATGGAAGTGGAAATCCCCAACCGCGACAACCGCCTGAAGCCTGGCATGTACGCGCGCGTGCTCCTCACCATCGAGGAGCGCAAGGACACCACGCTGGTGCCGAAGATGGCGGTCGTCGACTTCGAAGGCAAGCGCGGCGTCTGGATGCCGGACGGCGACAACAAGGCGCAATTCCACGCCGTCACGCTGGGTATCGAGGCTCCGGACCGCTGGGAGATTCTCGAGGGTCTTAAGGTCGGTGACCGCGTGGTCACCGAGGGCGCCGCCTCGGTGCGAGCCAACGACACCCTCGTGCTGCCGGGCCAGGCGCCCGGCGGTCCCGGTGGCGGCGGCCCCAGTGGAGGTCAGGGCGGCGGCCGCAGGGGTGCGGCTGGCGGACAGCCCGGCCAGCAGCCTGCGGGTGGCGCCCCTGCGCCGGCCCCTGGTGGCCAGCGTCCACCGCGACAGTAGCCGTTCGAGCGTCAGATCCTAATTCGTAGCGAAGGACACGTATGAGCATTCCTCGACTCGCCATCCATCGTCCGGTGACGATGTTCATGATCAGCTTCGTCATCGTGCTGCTCGGCGCGATTTCGCTGACCAAGCTGCCAGTGGACCTGATGCCCGACACCGAGTTCCCCAGCATCACGGTCCGTGTCGGCTACGCCGGCGTCGGGCCGCTCGAAATGGAGGAGCTCGTCACGCGCCCCATCGAACAGGCCGTGAGCGCCGTGGCCGGCCTGGAGCGCGTCGAGTCGACCTCGTCCGAGGGTAACGCCAACGTCCGCCTCAACTTCGTCTGGGGCACCGACCTCAGCGAGGCCGCGGATGACGTGCGCACCCGTATCGACCGCGTCCGTGGCCGCCTCCCCGAAGACGCCGACCCGCCCACCATCTTCAAGTTCGACTCGAATGCCATGCCGATCATGGGCATCGGCGTCGAAGGCGACTACGATGCGGTGACGCTGCGTGAACTGGCGCAGAACGACCTGTCGCCCCGCCTCGAGCGCGCCCCGGGCGTGGCCGCCGTGACGATTGACGGCGGCCTGCGCCGCCAGATTCGCGTCGACCTGTCACGCGAGAAGATCACGGCCCTCAATCTCACTCCTGAACGGGTGGTGCAGATTCTGCGCACCGAGAACCAGAACATCCCGCTCGGCGAGGTCAACGACGCCAGCCGCACGCTGCTGCTGCGCAGCCCCGGCCAGTTCGCCAACCTCACCGAGATCCGCGACCTGATCGTGCTGACCCGGGACGGCGTGCCGGTGTACCTCAAGGACATCGCCGACGTGCGCGACGGCACCGAGGACCGCCGCGCGATCACCCGCATCAATGGCAACCCCGGCATCCGCATGCGCGTGACCAAGCAGTCGGGCACCAACACCATCCAGGTGGCCGCGGGCGTGCGCGCCGAGATCGAGCGCATCAACCGTGACGTCACCGGCCTGCGGCTGCAGGTGCTGGACGACCAGTCGGTCTACATCGACCGCGCCATCCACAGCGTGCAGGAGCACGCGATGCTCGGCGGCCTTCTGGTCATCGCCATCATCTTCCTGTTCCTGCGCGACCTGAAGTCGACGCTCATCATCTGCACCTCGATTCCAATTTCGGTGATCGGCACCTTCGCCCTGCTCTACTTCGGCGGCTACACGCTGAACACGCTGACGTTCGGCGGGCTGGCCTTGGGCATCGGCATGATCGTCGACGCGGCGATCGTCGTGCTCGAGAACACCTACCGCCACCTCGAGATGGGCAAGGATCGCATCACCGCCGCGATCGACGGTTCCGAAGAGGTGTGGTCGGCGATTCTCGCCTCGACGCTGACGCACATCGCGGTGTTCGTGCCGATGCTGTTCCTGACCGGTGTCTCGAGCATCATGTTCGGCCAGCTCGCCGCGGTCGTCTCGTTCTCGCTGGCGATGTCGCTGCTGGTGGCGGTGACCATCGTCCCCGTGCTCTGCTCGCGGCTGCTGGACGCCCCCTCCCACGGCAAGGACGCCAAGGGCGTGTTCGGGATGATCAGCCGGGCCGTGGATCGCGGGCTCGAAGGCATCGACGCGTTCTACGCTCGCACGCTGCACCTGGCGCTGCACCACCGGCCGACGGTGTTCGCGACCGGCTTCGGCCTGTTCCTGGTGGCGCTGTTCCTGCTGCCGCGCATCGGCTTCGAGTTCCAGCCGACCACCGACGAGGGCGAAGTGACGGTCGATGCCGAACTCGCCGTCGGCACCCGTATCGAGAACACGGAAGCGGTGCTGATCCAGCTCGAGAACCGCATTCGCGAGTCCGTCCCTGAGGCGACCATGCTCATCACCCAGGCGGGTGGTGGCGGCGGCTTCGGCAACGCGTCCACTCACCGCGGCAGCGTCCAGGTGCGTCTGGTGCCCAAGACCGAGCGCACCAGGAGCAACGAGCAGATCTCGATGGATCTCCGGCGCCAGCTGTCGGGCCTGCCCGGCGTCATCGTCCGCGCCCGTGCCTCGGGCGGCCAGAACATGATGCGCGGGATGGGCAACCAGGGCGGCGGTCGCCTGGCGGTGGAAATCACCGGCCACGACCTCCTCGAGTCCAAGCGCATCGCGCAGGACGTGAAGACCCTGCTCGACTCCACACCCGGCGTGGCCGACTCTCGCCTCCAGCGCGAGGAGGGCCGCCCCGAGCTCACCGTCCGGGTGGATCGTGACAAGGCCGCCCTGCTCGGCATGACGGTGACCGGCGTGGCCAACACCATCCGCACCAACGTCGCCGGCACGCAGGCCGCGATGTATCGCGAGGCGGGCAACGAGTACCCCATCATCGTCCGCCTCCGTGAAGAGGACCGCGGCGAGGTGGCGTCGGTGGGCGACGTGCTGCTCAGCACGCCCGCCGGTCAGGTGCTGCCGGCGAAGAACGTGATGGTCATCGACCGCGACACCGGCCCGGTGTCGATCGAGCGCAAGAACCAGGAGCGGATTCAGCGCGTGAGCGCCGAAACGGAAGTCACGCTCAGCCAGGCCGTGGCCAACGTGCAGGCCCGCCTCGACGAAGTGAACGTCTCCAAGGACTTCGCCGTCGGCTTCGGCAGCGAGGTCGAGGAACAGGACAAGTCGTTCCGCGAGCTGCAGCTGGTGCTGATCCTGGCGATCGTGCTGGTCTACACCGTGATGGCGTCGCAGTACGAATCACTGCGCGATCCGTTCATCATCATCTTCTCCATCCCGCTCGCCGCCATCGGCGTGGTCGGGATGCTGCTGCTGACCAACACCGCGTTCAGCATGCAGGCCTATATCGGGGTCATCATGCTCGCCGGCATCGTGGTGAGCAACGCCATCCTGCTGGTGGACTACACCAACACGCTGCGGGAACGTGACAAGATGTCGCTCCGGGACGCCATCGAAACAGCCGGCAAGCACCGGCTGCGCCCGATTCTGATGACCTCGGCCTGCACCGCGCTCGGCCTCGTGCCGATGGCGCTCGGGATCGGTGAAGGCGCCGAACTCCAGGCGCCGCTGGCGCGGGTCGTCATCGGCGGTCTCATCACGTCGACGATGATCACCCTGGTGTTCGTGCCGGCGATGTATACGCTGTTCGAGGAAGGCCTGAGCGGGCTTTTCAAGAAGGGTAAGCCAGCGAGCGAAGCAGCGCACTAACGGTCTTCCCGGTCACCGGGTCGACCCACTCACCCGCCACCTCCGCGAGCGGCGCCAGCACGAAGCGCCGTTCGCGGAATCGTGGATGCGGCACCGCCAGTCCCGGCTCGTGCACGACCCAATCCCCATACAGAATCAAGTCGAGGTCGAGCGTCCTCGCCGCATGCCGGTGTGGGCGTTGCCGGCCCCGCTCGCGCTCGATCGCCAGCAGCGCGGCCAGCAGTCCGGCGGGCTCGAGGGACGTCTCGCCCACCACCACCCCGTTCAAAAAGGGCGACTGAACGTCTGGGACGTCAACCGGATCGGTTTCGATGAAGGTCGAGGCGCGCAGCGGATGGATCAGCCGGCTGAGCCTGGCGACCGCGAAGTCGAGGTGGGCCTGCCGGTCGCCGAGGTTCGAGCCAAGGGCGATGGCAACGGGCACGCGTGAGGCGGCCACGTCGCCCGCCGCTATTCCATCCAGCGGGTGTTGGCGACGACGCCGCGGCGCTCGTTGATCGGCAGGTGCGTGCCAATGAGGTCGGTGTTGCCGGCGGCGGCCTGGTCGAACAGGCGCGTGTGCTCGAGCATCTCGCCGAGGATCACCTTCAGCATGCCCTTGTGGCGGGCGTGGGTCACGGCCTCCACCTTCGGGCGCCAGGTGTCGACGAACTGCCTGTTGGCGCGCGCGTCCTCGGCCGCCAGCGGCTTCCAGGCATCGCCCTTCCCGGGCGCGGCCACCGCGGTGCGGGCCGGGTCGGCGGGGATGGTGCCCAGCAGGTCCAGCAGCGCGTGCTGGAGCCACGAGACGTGGGTCTCTTCGCGGTTGATGATGTACTGGTAGGCGTTGTTCACGTCGTAGTCGCTGACGTGCTTCGCCACTTCCTCGTGCCGCATCAGCAGCGCGAGCCGGGCCAGGTAGAAGTCGCGGACGAGGTGCTGGAGGTCGGTGCTCACGACTTCTGTTTTTCCTTGCAGGCGATGCACACCCGCGTCCAGGGAATCGCGTTCAACCGGGCTTCGGCAATCGGCTCGCCGCAGTCGCGGCAGACGCCGAACGTGCCCTTCTCGATCCGGGCCAGCGCTTCGTCGATGGCCTGGAGAATCTTGGCATCGGTCTGCTTGAGACGCAACTGGATATGCACCTCGTTGTTACCGGTAGCCTGGTCGGCCATGTCGCCCTGCCGGCCGTTGTTGTGTTCCATCTGATGCTGCAGCGGACGAAGACCGGCGACCTGCGTCAGCTCTGCCTTCTTCCTCTGCAGAGCATCCTTGAAGACCGAAACGTTCATCGAGTGCCTACTCCCTGCGCCACCCAGCCGATGGGGCAATAACAGTGGATTTTACCACGTCGCGCCCCGTGAGGTGGACGGCCCGGCCCCGGGGCTGATGCCCTGGCTTACTCCCCGCGCAGGGTCCCGAGCGGCTTGCGCGTCAGCACGTCCCAGCTGGACGTGATGCCCACGACCGCCACCAGCACCGCGGTCACCGCCACCCCGCCCAGGGTGAGCAACGGCAGCGGCGTGAACGGAATGTCCAGGGCGAAGCGGCTGATACCCCAGGTGAGGCCAAGCGCGCCCAGCGACCCGATGGCCCCCGCCAGCGCGCCGAGCAGTCCATACTCGACGAGGAGCACGGAGGCGATGACCCGGCGGGTCGCGCCCAGCGTCTTGAAGATGGCCGCCTCGTAGATGCGGCGGAACTTGGTCATGGCCACGGCGCCAATCAGGATCAGCAGGCCGCTCAGCACCACGAGGGAGCCGACCACCGTCACCGCCAGCGTGACGTTGTCGACGACACCCTTGATGGTCTGCAGGATCTCGCGCCCGTCGATCACCGACACGTTGGGTGCGACCGTGACGAGTTCCGCCTGCAGCCGTCCGCGCGTAACCGGGTCGGCTGGACCGCGGAAGAACGCGATCGACCCATGCGGCGCCTGGTCGAGGACCCCGGGGCGGAAGACGAACATGAAGCCGCCGGAGCGGCTGTCGCCCCATTCGACGTGCCGGACGCTGGTGACGCGGGCGTCGAGGGTCCGTCCCAGCACGTCGAAGCGCATGGTGTCCCCCACTTTGATCCTGAAGCGGTCGCGAATGCTCTCCTCGATCGACACCTCGGTGACGGGCATCGCGCCCGATGCGCCGGCCCCGGGGGCGTTCGGTGCCGGCTGGGCGGCCGTCTCCCCCCAGAACGCCCCCTCGACGATGCGCTCGTTGTTCTCGAGGCCGGGTCGATAGGTGATGGTGTATTCCCGCGCCAGCGAGCCGCGCCCACGCACGTCTTCGTAGTTCTCGAGCTGCAGCTCTCCCCCCTGAACAGCGACCACGCGCG
The DNA here is from genome assembly GCA_963721715.1 of uncultured Acidobacteriota bacterium. Lineage (GTDB taxonomy): Bacteria > Acidobacteriota > Vicinamibacteria > Vicinamibacterales > UBA2999 > VFZN01. The sequence continues at coordinate 429,624 of CAVRKI010000004.1, forward strand.
CCCTCAGCACCGGGATCAGCCGCGGCGGTGGCGCGCCCGCATCCTGCCGCGCGGTGACGGCGGCGCGCACGGCTGCCACCTGGTCCGACTGGATATCCAGCAGGAACATGTCGGGCGCGTCTGGCGACAGGTCCACCGCGAACTGCGCAATCAGGTTCTCCTGCAACGATCGCACGCCGATGATGAAGAAGCTGCCCAGCCCTACCGCCAGCAGGACAATGCGGACCTGACTGCCAGGGCGGCTGAGCTGCAGCACGGCATGGCGAAGGGCGAACCATCGCGATTTGGCCAGCGGCCGAATCAGCTTGATCAGCAGCACCCCGGCGAGATTGAGGACGACGGCGGTGGTGGCGAGCCCTACCGTGACGACCAGGCCGATGCGCCACGACCCGGCCTGCCACACCGTGAGCAGCACCAGTGCGGCGGCCACGAAGCCCAGCGCGACAATCTGGACCAGATCCGGGCGACCCGACGTCGACTCGTCGCGCAGCAGCCGCGACGGCTTCACGTGGCGCACGTCGAGCAGCGGCACCAGCGCGAACAGCACGGACACCAGCAGGCCGATGCCCAATCCCTGCAGGACTGCCGGCCCCGTCACACCGTAGTGGATGGTCACGCCCGGCGTGGCCGCGGCGGCCAGCGTGGCTGGAATCGCGGCAATGGCCAGCGCCGCGAGCAGGACGCCGAGGGCGCTGCCCGCCAGACCGAGAATGATCACCTGCGCGAGATAAATGACGAGCAACTGCGAAGACCGCGCACCGACGCATTTCAGGACAGCGATGCTGCGGATCTTCTGCTGGACGAACACCCGGGTCACGCTCGACACGCCGATCCCGCCGAGAATGACGATGACCAGTCCGACGAGGCTGAGATAGTCCTCGGCGCGCGCGAAGTTCTCGCCGATGTCGTCTTCCGTCGCCTTGTAGGAACGGATCCGCGCGAACTCGTTCGAGAAGTCGCCGCGCAGTGAGGCGACGAGCGTGTCGAGCGTCGCCTCAGGCGCCTTGACCAGGCGCTGGTGTGAGGCCCGGCTGCCGAAGGTCAGCAGGCCGGTCTTCTCGAAGTCCTCGAGCGCCACGAACACCCGCGGCCCCAGGCTGAACGCGCCCAGCCGGCGCCCCGGCTCGCTCTCGATGACGCCGCGGATCTCGAAGCGGCCCTCGCCAATCGTCAGCGTTTCTCCGACGTTCACGCCGAGCTGCGCCTGCAGTTCGGGGCGGACCAGCACCCCGCCGCCCTTCAGCAGGTCGTACGAATAGGGCTGTCCGCCCGCGAGCGTCATGCGTCCGTAGTACGGAAAGCCCGGCTCGACGGCCCTCAGCTCCACCATCCGCGTGCGGGCCTCCGCCACATTGGCCGCGCGCACCATGGTCGCGATCTCCACCGACCGCATGCTGGTCGCGCCAGCCGCGGCCAGCCGCTGGTCGATGGTGGCGACGAGCTCCGGTTTGATGACCTGGTTGCTGGTGATGATCGCGTCGGCCGTGATCAGCGAGCGCGCTTCGCCGGCGAACGTCTGCCGCACGCTCTGGATCACGGACCGGAGCGCCACGATCGCCCCGACGCCGATGGCGATGCAGATGAAGAAGAACAGCAGCCGCCGCCAGGACGAGCGCAGCTCGCGCGCGATCATCCGGGTGACGAACATCATCGTGCCGCCACCGGCGCGGGCACGCGGTCTTCACCCACCGACCGTCCATCCCGCAGGACCAGCCGCGCATCGGCCACTGCCGCGACGTTGAGATCGTGGGTCACGAGCACGAGGGTGACGTTGCGGGTGTGGCGGACCTGGAGCAGCAGATCGAGGATGTGCCTGCCGTTGGTGCTGTCGAGATTGCCCGTCGGTTCGTCGGCGAGGATCAGCGGGGGGTTGTTCGCCAGCGCCCGCGCGATGGCCACGCGCTGCTGCTCACCGCCCGACAGCTGCGACGGATAGTGATGCCCCCGATCGTGCAGGCCCACCTCGTCGAGCAGGGACTGGGCGCGGGCCGCCGCATCCTTGCGGCCCGCGATCTCCATCGGCACCTGGATGTTCTCGATGGCGGTGAGCGATGGCACCAGATGAAAGAACTGGAACACGAAGCCGATCTTCTCGCCGCGCAGCCGCGCCAGCGCGTCTTCGTCCAGCCTGGTGATGTCGACGCCGTCGATCAGGATCTCACCGGAGCTCGGTGAGTCCAGGCCGGCAATCAGGCCGAGCAGCGTGGACTTGCCGCTGCCCGACGGCCCGATGATCGCCAGACACTGGCCATCGGGGACGTCGAGCGTGAGGGGATGAAGGATGGTGAGCGGCGCGCTGCCACTCTGAACGGTCTTGCTGACGCCGCGCAGCGCAATCATCGGACTCCAGACGGAGATGTCAGGACGGGCTCGAGCGCGCTCCACACTGTGTCGGCGACGCGGCGCGCACCCTCCGGGTTCGGATGAATCCCGTCGGCCTGGTTGAGCGCCGGATCGCCGGCCACCCCCTGCAGGAGAAACGGAATCAAGGGGATCTCGTAGGTCTTCGCCAGTTCCGGATAGACGCGGCGGAAGCGCGCCGTGTAGTCCGGACCGTTGTTCGGTGGCGCTTCCATCCCGGCCAGGATCACGTCGAGGCCCGCACGTTGCCCGGCTTCGATGATCGCGGCCAGGTTCTTCTTCAGCTCTTCGGGGGGCAAGCCGCGCAGGCCGTCGTTCCCGCCAAGCGCGACGATCAGCACCCGCGGGTTCCCCTGTAACGACCACTCCAGACGGCGCAGGCCACCGGCCGAGGTGTCGCCGGAGACGCCCGCGTTTACCACGGTGAATGGGAGGCCGCGCTGATCCAGCCGTTGCTGGATCAGCGACGGGAAGCTGAGAGGCGCGGCGAGGCCAAGCCCGGCGGTCAAGCTGTCGCCAAGGAATACGATCTCGGGCCGCGCCTCGGCGGCCGGCGCCGTAGACGACGGGCCAGGCTCCAGCGAGGGTTGGGCAGGCGGCGCGGACGGCGCCGGCGCTGCGCAGGCCAGCCCCATCGCGCACACCACGAACAAGCACAAGAAGAGGAACGACCTTCGCACGTGACCCGCTTCTCTGATTATACGGACCTCGGTCGGACCAGGACGCGACCGTCAGTCCACGGCGATGACGAGCGCCGTGGCGTTGTCACTGGTCTTGCGGGCCAGCGCCGCGTCCACCAGTGCCGAAGCCGATTGGTCCGGCGTGCCTCCCGCCCTCAACACCTCGGCAATGGCGGCAGCGTCGAGGCGACCATGAATGCCGTCGCTGCACAACACGAAGCGGTCCCCAGCCCGGAGGGCCTCCTCGCGGGACGATGGTTTCAGGTCCTCCCGGGTGCCGACGACGCTGGTCAGGACGTGCTTGAGCGGGTGGTTCGACTCGGTCCGGTTGTCGTCGGGCACCCCCATGACGGTGGCCAGCCAGGTGTCGTCGCTCGTCAGCTGCTCGAGTGTGCCGTCGCGCCACCGGTAGATCCGGCTGTCCCCGACCGACACCAGGGCCACCTGGTCTCCGGCGGCCAGAATCGCCACCACCGTGGTGCCCATTCCCTCCATGGCCGAATGGGCGCAGCCCTGCTGGTAAATCCGGCGGTTGGCCAGCCTGACCGCGGTCATCAGCCGATTGCTCTCCGGCGAGTAGGCCGGCTCGTAGGAGAACGGCCAGGTCAGGTCGCCGGACGCCGACTCGACCACGAACTCGCGGATGGCCGTGACCGCCAGATGAGCGGCCACCTCCCCCGCGTTGTGGCCACCCATGCCGTCCGCGACCACGAAGAGCCCCAGGGCGAGGTCCCATTCGAGCCAGTCCTGATTCATGGCCCGAGGCCCCGTGTCCGTCCGGCCGCCAGCGGTCAAAGTCATTGTCAGTGTGTAAATTATACGAAAGTGGATACTTGGTATACTCAACCGGTGCTGAGCGCGGCCCTGCAACCTGTCATGGCTCGTGCCGCGGCGGCCGTCGAGCGCGGTCAAGCGGCGACCGCAATCGATCAGCTTGCCCCCCTGCTCCGGAACACCGGGTCGCTGAGCCGCGCCGACGAACTGGTGATTCGGTCGGCGCTGGCTGAAGCATATCTGCTTCAGGGCGACCTGACGCAAGCCTCGAGCGCCGTGGGCCGGTCGCCGGATACGATCCGGGAACCGATTCCGCCCGTCATTCTCTCAAATCTCTGGCGTGCGCACGGACGCGTGGCGTTTGCCCGCGGCGAGCAGTCCCGCGCCATCGCCCTGCACAGCCGGGCGCTCAAGCAGGCGGAGGGCGCCCACGACTCACGGGCCATCGGTCTCGCCCACTTCTGCCTCGGCCTCTGCTATCGCAAGGTCGGCGACATGTCGATCGTGCGCGAGCACATCGCCGAGGCCGCGGCCGCGCTGCACGCGGCGGGTGATCGCCGATACCTCGCGCAGGTACATTCGCTCTCCGCCACGATGCTGGCGCAGACCGGGCGCTATGACGAAGCCGCGGCCGCCCTGCGACAAGCCGAACGTCTTGCCACCTCCATCCAGGCCGACGATGTGCTCGCGACCGTGTACGGCAACCAGGCCAACGTCGCGCTCATCCGCCATCGTCACGATCAGGCCCTGGCGCTGGCCGAACGGGCCGTGGCGCTGCACGAAGGCATCGGGCAGGGCCCCGGATTGTCGCGCTCGCTGGCGACGCTCGGTCAGATCTGCGTGCGCCTCGGCAATCTCGAGCGCGCCGACGCGGTGCTGCACCGCGCGCTCGATGTGCGGTGCGCGGTGCAGTTCCACGAGACGACCGGCGCCGTCTACGACACCCTGGCGCAGATGTCGCTGATGCGGGGCGACTATGAGAACGCGTCGGAATACCTCCGCCGCGCCGCCGAGGCCTTCGGCGCCTATGGCCGCAACACCAGTCGCTGGTACGAGTGGTCGCTGCGCGTCATCACCGCCCGGCTGGCAACCAGACGCGGGGCGCCGGATGACGCGCTGGCCATCGCCGACGAGATTTCGCGTTCGCCGGCCGCTCCACCGGCGGAGATGATCGAGGCCGAGCTGATCGCGGCCGAAGCGTTGCTGTCGGCCGATCGTATCGACGAGGCGGAGCATCGGCTCACGCAGGTGGAGAGCCGACTCGATCCGCGCACCACACCCGGCGCGTGGGGCGAGTTCCTGCGGCTTCGGGGCGATCTCCGCGCCAGGCAATCCCGCGCCACCGAGGCCTACCACGACATCGCGCAGAGTTCGAGCGTGTTCGAGCTCGTCGGCGAGCGCTATCAGGCCGCGGTCAGCCAACTGGCTCTGGCGCGGCTGGCGGCCAAGGCCGGCGCCCGGTCCACGTCCGACCGTCACTACCACTACGCCGCCCAGGTGTTCCAGGCCCTCGGCGCCACGCGTGATCTGGAAGCGGTGCGGGCGGCCATGGCCGCCGCGCCGACGCCGGGCACCGGCGAGTACGTCGGCTCGCCGGCTGATGCCGACGATGCGCTCGTCAAGCGGCTGGTGGATGCGGCCGTGCTGCCCGACCTGCTGGCGCGTGAGCTCGCCACGGCGATGCTCGAAGCGGTCGGCGCCGATATGGCGACGGTCTTCGTGCAGTTGCCGGGTGGCGACATCCGGGTGGTGGCCTGTGCCGGCACCGATGTCGACGGCGCCAAGAGCATCGCGCGCCTGGCCGTGCAGGGCGCCGCCTACGGTCCCGGGGTGCTGATCACCGAACAGGTCGGCCGCGACTCCGACGGCCCGCGCACCGTCGCCGTCGCCTCGTCACGCCCCGCGGGACACCCGGTGATGCGGCGCGTCAAGATGATGGCCGCCGTCGCCCGCCAGGGCTTCGAGCTGTGCGGCGCGCGCGAGCGCGGCTCCACGGTGCCGGACTCGAACGTCGAGCGCCCCCTCGAGCCGCTGCTGCCCGGTTTCGTCTGTGCCAGTACGGCCATGCACCGTGTCGTGGATCAGATTCAGCGGCTGCAGGGCAACGACCTCACGGTGCTGATCACCGGCGAGAGCGGCACCGGCAAGGAACTCGTTGCCCGCGCGATTCACGTCGGGTCACCACGGAGCGCCGCCACGTTCCTCCCCTACAACTGCACGACCACCACGCGCGAGCTCGCCGACAGTCAGCTCTTCGGCCACCGCCGCGGCTCGTTCACCGGCGCGATGACCGATCAGCCAGGCCTGGTGCGGACCGCCACGGGCGGCACGCTGTTCCTCGACGAAGTCGGCGACCTGCCGATCGACGTCCAGCCCAAGCTGCTGCGGTTCCTGGAGCAGGGCGAAATCATGCCAGTTGGAGAGGTCCGCCCCCTGCAGGTTGACGTGCGTGTGATCGCGGCGACCAACGCCGATCTCGAACAGCGCGTGGCCGAAGGCAAGTTCCGCGAGGACCTCTACTACCGGCTGAGCGTCATCCGCATTCACGTCCCGCCCCTGCGCCAGCGCCGCGAGGAGATTCCCCACCTCAGCACCTACTTCCTGCGCGACGCGGTCGAACGGCTCGGGAAGCCTGACGTGCAGTTGAGCTCGGACGTGCTCGACCTGTTCGCGCAGTACTGGTGGCCGGGTAACGTGCGCCAGCTGCGGAACGAGGTGCAGCGCGCCGTGGCCATGGCGCCCCCCGGCGGCGTGGTCGGCCCCGAACACCTGTCGGCCGATCTCACCGCCGCTCCCGCTTCCCGGGCCGATGCGACGAGCACGCCGCGAATCACGTTGCGCGGGGGACAGACACTGGCGTCGGTCGTCGATGATCTCGAACGGGAATTGATTCGGGACACGCTGTCGAAGCAGCGCGGAAACATTTCGGAGTCGGCCCGCGCCCTCGGTCTGACCCGACGCGGGCTCTACCTGAAACTCCGCCGCCTTGGTCTGGAGGGACCCACGGAAAATGGTTAGTTAGTATTCAGTTTTGATATGAGGCGGATACCAAGTATCCGTACGTATCAGTCTGAGGGCGGTCCACAGAGTCGTTTCGAGCATCACACAGGCGCCAGGTGACGCCATATAGGTCACGGAAACAGGTTGCACGCAAAAACGGCGTGGAACTTGGAACAGATGGGGTCGCCGTTCCCTGTTTTTTGCGTGACCTCAATACCCTGGAGTTGCCTGTGACCAACCAAACCCTCGCCTGGAGCACCCGTCCCGGACCCCGCGCTGGCCTGACCGTGCCTGCCCGTCTCACCTGGAAAGACGCCAGCGGCGCGGTGCGGTTCACTTCGGTTCGCACCCGTGAGGTGACCGAAACAGGCGTGGTCGTCGAGTGCGATGCCTCGGTCTCCCTTCCGCTCTACCGTCTGGTGCACCTGCAGGTGGAGAAGGGCGCTCGCGAAGCCACGGGACTGCCGCAGCAGCTGAAGAACGGCCGCGTGCTGTCCGCGGTCTGGCAGGTGGCGCCGTGCCACCCCTCCACTGGCGCCCCGACAGGCTACGCGCTGCGCTTCATGACCGGTACCGCGGTCGCCCGCAGCGAAGCCACGACGACGCGCCGGGCGTCCTAGACGGTCAGGCGGATCGTTTCCGCCAGTACCGCGCCAGGCCAGCCCAGATCTGGTCGAAGGGCGCCGCCAGTTCGAGTGCCACCGCGTCGCGTTCCGACAGTTTCGTTCGCGCCTCGGCCCGCATGCGAGTGACGTAATCAGCGATACGAGCCTCGTCCGCATCCCCCGCGGCGAGGGACCGGGCCACCAGGTCCGCGGCATCGGCCAGCACCCGACGATAGTGCTGGAGATGCGAGGCGGCATCCGTCACCGGCCCGAAGTGCGTCAGGAACAGCGTCTCTGGTTTCCAGTCCGCAATCAGGTTCAGGCTCGCTTGCCACGTTTCGACATCGATGTCGGGCGGAGGGGTGGCGGCGATGGTGTAGTCGGCCACCACGCGGATTCCGCAGGTGTCGCCCACGTAGGCGGTGCCTTCGGCCTCGTCCAGGTAGCTGACGTGGTGCACCGCGTGCCCGGGCGTATAGCGCACCGCCATCGCCCGGCCAGGGATGTCGAGGCGCTCCCCTCCCGAGAGCACCGTCACCTGGCTCTCGGGCACACGCTCGAAGCGGCCCCAGAGCACGTCCATCTGATCGCCGTACAACCGCGTGGCGCTCGCCAGGAGCTTCACCGGGTTGATCATGTGCGGCGCGCCCCGCTCGTGGACGTAGACGCGGGCCTGCGGCACCCGGGCCAGGATGGTGCCGGTGGCGCCGGCGTGATCGAGATGGATGTGCGTCAGCAGGATGTGCCGCACATCGCCGAGGCTTCCGCCGAGGCCGGTGAGCCCCTTCTCGAGCGCCGGCAGGCACGACGTGGGACCGGGGTCGACGATCACCAGGCCGTCGGCGGCGCCCAGGACGGCCGACGCGATTACGCGCGGCTGCCCGCGAAAATTGAGGTCGATGACGGCGCTCATTCGTGGAACGCGAGGGTCCGCAGCTGCGAGGCGTAGCGGCCGTCGGTGGTGGGGATGAAGACCTGGCACTCGCACAGCTCGCCGCCGTAGACGTGCAGCGTCAGCGAGGGCGTGTCCGGCAGCGCGTTCGAGATGACGTGGTAATCGGTCGGAGGAATCAGCCGGCCCGCCGTGCCAATCCCGGCCGTCATCGTGTCGCGGGCGGCAATCGCGAACTCGTCGCCGCCGGCGGGTGTGACGTCGTACTGGGTGACCGCGATCTGCCCTTCGATGACTCCTTCCACGCACCAGAGGCCGCCGTGGTCGTGAACGGGCGTGCCCTGCCCCGGCCCCCACGTCATGACGATGGCGGTGTAGCGGCCGAGCGGATCCCGGTGCAGCAGGCGCCGCGCATACGAATCGGCGCGCGGCTGGCGGAACGTGTCGGGCAAAGCGACGGCGCCACGGCCCAGCAGGTCTTCGAGGTCGGCCTTGACCGACCGCGTGATGGCATCAATCGACCCCGCGGCCATGGACCGATCGAGACGGGAAACGAGTTCCGGGCAGCTGGGCACCATGGCGGCTAGCGTATCGCGTCGTGGGCCGGGGCGACAACGCCGCGATATATTTGACCGATGCGCATTGCCAGTCCTCTGTTGGCCGTTACGAGTGCGTGCCTGATTGCAGCATGCTCCGGTTCATCCGCACCCTCACCCTCGGCTCCAGCGCCGCTGGTGTCGGGAATCGACTTGTCCGCCGCCGATCGGAACGTGAGGCCCCAGGACGACCTGTTCCACCACGTCAACGGCGGGTGGCTGGCGCGCACCGAGATCCCGGCGGACAAGGCCTCGTGGGGCGCGTTCGACATGCTGTTCGAGAAGTCGCAGACGGATCTGCGGGCGCTGGCGGAGGAGTTGTCGAAGTCGACGGCGCGCCCCGAGGGCAGTGACGCGCAGAAGATCGGCGATTTCTATCAGAGCTTCCTCGACGAAGCCCGAGCCGAGCAGCTCGGCTTGACGCCGCTCACCTCCCAGCTCGCCGAGATCGACGCGCTCAAGACCAAGACCGATCTGGCGCGCTACTTCGCGCGCGCGTTCAAGATGAACCTCACCAACCCTGTCGTCGGCTTCGTCGACGGGGATGCCGGCGATCCCACCCGGGAGATCCTCTACCTGTTCCAGGGCGGGCTGGGGATGCCCGATCGCGACTACTACCTGAAGGACGAAGCGCGCCTGACGCAGTATCGGGTCCAGTATCTGGCGTTCCTGACGACGGTCCTCAAGATGGCCGGTCAGACCGCCCCCGAAGGCGCCGCCAGCGACATCTTCGCCCTCGAGCGCCGCATCGCCCAGGCTCACTGGACGAACGTCGAGAACCGCGACGCGGTGAAGACCTACAACAAGGTCGCCATCGGCGATCTCCCGAAGCAGTTCCCGGGGTTCGACTGGGCCGCCTACACCACCGAGCTGGGCATCTCCGGCGCGCCGGCGGTGGTCGTCAGCCAGCCAAGCTATTTCAAGGCCTTCGCGGCGATGGCCAGCGAGATGCCCGTCGACGGCTGGAAGCCATACCTCAAGGCCTCGCTGATCAACGGCTTCGGCCCCTATCTGAGCAAGGCCTTCGTGGACGCCGAGTTCGAGTTCTACGGCAGGACCTTGCGCGGCGTGAAGGAGCTCCAGCCTCGGTGGAAGCGCGCCGTCAATACGATCAACGCGAACATGGGCGAGATGCTCGGCAAGCTCTACGTCGAGAAGCACTTCAAGCCGGAAGCCAAGGCCCGGATGGAACAACTGGTCGAGAACCTGCGGCGCGCCTACAAGGACAGCATCGACCGGCTGGAGTGGATGAGCCCCGAGACCAGGAAGCAGGCGCAGGAGAAGCTGGCCCGCTTCCGTCCGAAGGTCGGCTATCCCAACAAGTGGCGTGACTACTCGAAGCTGGAGGTCAGGAAGGGCGACCTGGTCGGCAACGTCGTGCGCGCCATTGCCGTCGAGAACGAATACCAGCTGTCGAAGGTCGGCAAGCCGATCGACGCCGAGGAATGGGGCATGACGCCGCAGACGGTGAACGCCTACTACAACCCCGTGCGCAACGAGATCGTCTTCCCCGCCGCCATCCTGCAGCCGCCCTTCTTCAACATGGCCGCAGACGATGCGGCGAACTACGGCAGCATCGGCGCGGTGATCGGCCACGAGATGGGCCACGGCTTCGACGACCAGGGCCGCAACTACGACGCCGTCGGGACGCTGCGCGACTGGTGGACGAAGCAGGATGCGGACGAGTACAAGAAGCGCGCGCAGGTGATCGTCGACCAGTACAACCAGTTCGAGCCGCTCCCCGGCCTCAAGGTGAACGGCGAGCTCACGCTCGGCGAGAACATCGCCGACCTCACCGGCCTGGTGATCGCCCATCGCGCCTACCTGCTGTCGCTGAACGGCAAGCCCGCGCCATCGATCGACAACCTGTCGGGCGACCAGCGCTACTTCATGGGCTGGGCGCAGGCCTGGGCGGCCAAGAAGCGCGATGACGCGCTCCGCCAGCAGGTGATGACCGACCCGCATGCGCCGGACCTGTATCGGGCGAACGGCACGGTGAGAAACGTGCCGGAGTTCTATGCGACGTTCGGCGTCAAGGAAGGTGACAAGCTGTACCTGGCGCCGGAGCAGCGCGCGAAGATCTGGTAGGAATCAAGGGTGCGGAATGGCGCGCGGCCTTTCGGCACCCGATTCCGGGCTAGCGCGAGTCGGCCTTGAACGTGTCGCACTGCTCGACCGAACCGGACGAGAGCCCCTGGCGCAGCCAGTACGCCCGCTGTTCCGATGAGCCATGCGTGAAGCTCTCCGGCACCACCCGGCCCTGCGCCTGACGCTGCAGCCGATCGTCGCCAATCGCGGCGGCGGCCCTCAGGCCTTCGTCCACGTCGCCCGGCTCGAGCATGTCCTGTCGCTGCGGCGAAGTGTCCCCACACGCCGGCGTAACAATCCGCCTGCAGTTCGAGACGCACCGACAGGCTGTTGGCCTGGGCCTTCGACGCCTGCTGCTGCAGGCGCGCGACCTGCTGATTGACGCCCGAGCACGTTCTGGATGTGGTGACCCGACTTCGTGCGCGACGACGTACGCCTGCGCGAAGTCACCCGGCGCGCCGAAGTTCTGGTCCAATTCGCGGAAGAACGAAAGGTCGAGGTAGACCTTGCTGTCGGCCGGGACAGTAGAACGGTCCCGTTGCCGCCGACGCAGAACCGCACGCGGACTGGACCGCATCGTTGAACAGCACCAGCACGGGTGGCTGATACCGCTCGCCGGACTTCGCGAAGATCTCGCTCCAGGTCTCTTCCATGTCGCCGAGCACGGCGCCGATGAACTTCGCCTGCGGGTCGTCGCCGACCGAACCGGTGGGGACGCTCGATTCGGCTGGCGCCTGAGCAGGCCCGCCGCCGGTCATCTGCAGCAGTGACAGGGGATTCACGCCGGTGAGCCACGACACCAGGAGCACGATCAGGATGGTGCCGATCCCACCGCCGCCCAGCCCGACCGGGCCACCCATGCGCATCCCGCGCCGGTCTTCGATGTTCGTGCTCTGCCGTTGGTTTTCAATCCGCATGTCGGTAGCTTACACCGCTGTGTGATAACATCGAACGTTTGTTCCACCTACTCTGGAAGCACGCAGAATGATTGCCGTCAACGACGTCTCGATGCGCTACGGGTCGAAGATCCTTTTCGACGAAGTGACCACCGCGTTCCTGCCCGGCCGCCGCTACGGCCTGACCGGACCGAACGGCGCGGGCAAGTCCACGTTCATGAAGCTGCTGACCGGCGAACTGCCGCCGCAGAAAGGCAGTGTCGTGCGCCCGCCCAAGCTGGGCGTGCTGAAGCAGGACCAGTTCGCGTTCGACACCTACCGCGTGATCGACACGGTGATCATGGGCAACCCGCGGCTGTGGAGCGCGCTCGAAGAGCGCGAGTTCCTCTACGCCAAGGCCGACATGAGCCACGACGATGGCATGCGGCTGGGTGAACTGGAAGGCATCGTCGGCGAGGAGGACGGCTATACCGCCGAGACCGACGCCGCGATTCTGCTCCAGGGCCTCGACATCCCTGACGAACTGCACGAGCGCAGGATGGCGGAGTTGCAGGGCGGTCAGAAGGTCCGCGTGCTGCTGGCGCAGGCGCTGTTCGGGCATCCGCAGGCGCTGCTGCTGGACGAACCGACGAACCACCTCGACCTCGACTCGATCCACTGGCTGATCGACACGCTGGCGCGCTACGACGGCACGCTGATCGTCATCTCGCACGACCGCCACTTCCTGAACGCGGTGTGCACGCACACGGCCGACATCGACTACCAGACGATCATCACCTACACCGGCGGCTACGACGACATGGTGATGGCGAAGACGCAGATCCGCTCGCGGGTCGAAGCCGACAACGCGCAGCGCGCCAAGAAGATCGCGCAGCTCAACGACTTCATCCAGCGCTTCTCCGCCGGCACGCGCTCCAGCCAGGTGCAGTCGCGGCGCAAGGAAGTGGAGCGGCTCGAGACCTCGGAGCTGGCGCGCTCGAACATTCAACGCCCGTACATCCGCTTCGTGCCCGGCGCGTCCCTCGGGGCGCCACGTCCTGGAGTTCAAGGACGTGCACAAGGCCTACGGCTCCCACGTCGTGATCGACGGCTTCAGTGCGGGCATCAGCCGCGGCGAGAAGATCGTGCTGGCCGGCAGGAACGGCCAGGGCAAGACGACGCTGCTGAAGATCCTGTTGTCCGACGCGCCCGGCCTGCCGGCCTCGCCCGGCGACATCGACCGCGGCTCGGTGAAGTGGGGCCACGAAGTGTCCGTCGGCTATTTCCCGCAGGACGCGACCGGTCATATCCAGAAGGGCACCACCGCGGTGGAGTGGCTGCACAGCTTCGATCCGCAGGCCTCGCGTCAGGACATTCACGGCCTGCTCGGTCAGATGCTGTTCAAGGGCGAGGAAGGCCTGAAGCCCACCGACGCGCTGTCGGGCGGCGAAACCGCGCGCCTGCTGTTCTGCCGGATCATGCTGCAGAAGCCGAACGTGCTGATCTTCGACGAGCCCACCAACCATCTGGATCTCGAATCGATCAACGCGCTGAACATCGCGCTGCAGAAGTTCGAGGGCACGGTGCTGCTGGTCACGCACGACCAGGACCTGATGGAGGAAGTGGGCACTCGGGTGTGGCACTTCGATCACGGCCGCATCCAGGACTTCAAGGGCGCTTACGAAGAGTACGAAGCCTCGCTCAAGTAGCGGCACCGTCGCGGCGGGCCGCCTGCATTAAGATCCGGAGATGCAGGAGCCCGTCGTGCGCGCCTTCGGCGCCGCGGTGTCGGTGTTGTACGCGGCGTTGATCGTGTGGCTGGCGGTGTCTCAGCCGCAGTCGCTGGCGGAAGTCACGGGCGGGCTCTCGGCGACGGTGGGCGTGTACCGCGTCGATCCCGTGGCGTTCGAGGATGGGCTCCGCTTCTTCCACCAGGACCGCTTCGTCGAAGCGCGCGCCGCCTTCAACCGCGCCGACAGCGCCTCCCGGGATGCGCGCACGCAGTTCTACATCGCCTACAGCCATTACCGTGAGGGGTGGGGCCGCATCAGCCACGACGACGCGTCGTACGCCGAAGGACTGAAGGCGCTCGACCGCGCGATCGCCGTGGCGGCCGATGGCCGCATCGTCGTCGACGATCCCCAGCTCCAGATGCACACCGCCGACGAACTGCGAGCCGAACTGGTGGCCGGCCAGACCAGCGACTGGTCGGATCTCAACCCGCTGCGGGTGTTCCGGAGCCGCAAGTGACGCCGGTCCGTGAAGCACTCGTGCTGCCGCTGACGTTCCTCACCGTGGTGCTGTGCGGCGGCATCCATCTCACCTCACCAGTGGCGATCGAACCGCCCACGCTGTTCTCGCTCGTGCTCGCCAGCCTGCTGCTCGGCGTGCTGGTGCAGACCGGGCACGCTGGACCCCACCCGTTTGATGCAGAGCGGCCGCACGCCGCTGGCCAACGTCAATGGGCTGGTGGTGCTGGTCACGGTCTTCCTCGCCACCGCGCAAGTGCTGTCGATGATGACGCCGGCCTCCGGGCTGCCGGCGCTGGCGCTCAGCCTGTTCTTCCTGATCGCCATCCTCCAGTTGCTGGCGGCCGGTGTCGACCGGATTCGCTTCCTGCGCGTCTGGGCGGTCACGCTGCTCTCGAGCTTCACCATCAAGTTCATCCTGCTGACGGCGCTGACGGGGCCAGCGGATCGCCCTCTGGCTCGCGCCCTCCAGGTGCTGGTGGAGGGCCTCACGCTCGGCGCCTTCTCGCAGCCGGTCGAGCCGGCTTCATCCGGCTACCTGGCGTTCGTCACGCTCGCCCTCTACCTCTTTGGCCTCGCCCTCCTGCCCGGGATGCAACGCGCCGCGCTCGTGCGGCGTCACTAGATACGTATCGCGAGGCTCCGGCCTTCCGGCGTCTCGACCGCATCCATACATGTAGTCCTGGAGGTTTTTGCAATGCGTGTTCTTCGCTCCCTGACCCTGCTCTTCGCGTTCGCTCTGATGTCGGTTGGTTCGGCCGAAGCGGCATCGCGCATCTTCGTCATTCACGGCATTCCCGGTGTCCCCGTCGACGTGTACGCGAGCGTCGCAGGACAGCCGGTTCCCTCGACCCCGACCATCCCGTCCTTCCAGCCGAAGCAGATCGTCGACGTGCAGGCCGGTCCCGGCAGCTTCGACATCCGGATCTTCGCGGCTGGCGCGAATCCCCAGACGGCAACACCGGTGATTCAGGTCCTCGGCGCCGTGATTCCGAACAACGTCGAGCTGAGCATCCTCGCCCATCTCGGTGCGAACGGCGCCCCCACCGCGACTGTCTACCAGAACGACAACTCGCCCGTGCAGCAGGGCTGGGCCCGCGTCAGCGTCCGCCATGCCGCCGATGCCCCGGCGGTGCAGCTGGCGGCCGGCGGCGTGCCGAAGCTCGCGCTGACCAACCCGTACTTCGGTGACCTCGAGGTGCCGGCGACGACCATTCCGCTGCAGCTCCAGGTCCCGTTTGCCGGGACGGCAATCACCCCTGTTTCGGCGCTCACCTTCGCGTCGGGCACCCGCTACTTCGTCTACGCCATCGGCTCGGTCGCTGGCGGCACGTTCGACTTCATCCTGCAGGCCACGCGCTAGATCGGATCCCTGTCACCGGCTCCTGGTGGGCGGGCAAACAGTGCCCACGCCAGGAGCCGTCGATTAGGCGATTCGGCCGCGCCGTGGGATAATCAGTCTTCCGCAGGAGACTTGAGCGCAGGAATAGAGATTTGCCGTTGCCGATTTCCCGGCCGTTGAATTTCCCTCAGTAAGAGCGTCCTTCACGCTCCAGCCATTCGATTTGAACTCAGCTACACCCCAGTTCCGCAGTGTGCGGCGCCCAGAGGCTCCGCGCCGCGGTGGTCGTCCGTCCTATCCGAAGAAGAATTTCTCGCAACCCCAGGCGCCTCCCCCGCCGGTTTTCGAATCCGCGCCCTTCGACCCCACGCCGGTTGACTTCTCGACGTTGAATCTCGACCCGCGCCTGGCGCGTGCGATCGCCGATCTCGGTTTCGTCCAGACCACGCCCGTGCAGAGCGCGGTGTTCCCTACCGTCGCCGCCGGCGAAGATCTAATCGCCTGTGCCCAGACGGGCACGGGCAAGACCGTGGCCTTCCTGCTGCCGCTGCTGCAGCGTCTGCTCACCGGGCAGACGAACGCGCCGCGCCGCGGCACCAGCGTGATGATCCTGGCGCCGACGCGCGAGCTCGCGGTGCAGATCGAGGACGATGTGCGGTCACTGGTGCGCCACACTCGCATCTCCGGCGTGACCGTGTGCGGCGGCATGAGCATGGGCGGTCAGGCCCGGGCCCTGCGCGCCGGCGTCGACATCGTGGTTGCCACGCCAGGCCGCCTGCTCGATCACATGAACCACGGGGTCGCGAAGTTCGACGGCCTCAATGTGCTGGTCCTCGACGAGGCCGACCGCATGGTGGACATGGGCTTCTGGCCCGACGTCCGGCGCATCGTCGAGGCACTGCCGACGAATCGCCAGACGCTGCTGTTCTCGGCGACGACCTCACGCGACGTGATGAAGGCCGCCAAAGACATCATGCGCGACCCGAAGATGATGCAGGTGGGCAAGAGCGGCGGGCTCGCCACCTCGATCACCCACCTGAGCCATCACCTCCCGACCGACGCCAAGGCCGGCTGGCTGGACAGCTTCCTGACGAAGATGCCGCAGCACGCGCTGGTGTTCGTGCGCACGAAGCACCGTGCCGATCGCCTGGTGCAGACGCTGGCGGCTCGCGGCCACCAGTGTGCGCCGCTCCACGCCAATCGCACCCAGGGGCAGCGTCAGACCGCCGTGCAGGACTTCAAGTCCGGTCGCGTGCGCGTGCTGGTGGCCACCGACATCGCCGCCCGCGGGCTGGATGTGGACGGCATCGGGCACGTCATCAACTTCGAACCGCCGGCCACGGTGGATGCCTACGTGCACCGCGTCGGCCGGACTGGACGCGCCGATGCCACGGGCACGGCGGTGACGCTGGTCGCTCCTGAAGAGCGAGGCGCCATGAAGGCCATCGAACGCGCCCTCAAGCTGACCACGACGTCGGCCGCGTTCTAGCCCGACCTCAATCAACCGACCCCGGCGCTCGTCGTCCAGACGTGCGTCGGGGCGTTCTCCCCAACCTCACGCCCACCTCCGTCAACCCTCCTTCTCACCACTCACGCCGCTGAGGCCGCCAGTCTGGCGGCGCGCCGGGGCGTAGCTGCGCCCCACCGGCGCGCCCTCCCCGGGGGTGCCTGCCGCCGCGTGCGGCTGCACGCCCGCGCACTGTGCGCCACGTGCATGCGCACGCCGATCGGGCGCCGACAGCTGTTCCTCTAGTGAACTCGACATGACACGAACGTCCGATTCCACGCTGGCACGCGTGGCAAGGATCTCGCTCAAGACGGAGCCGAGATGTTGCTCCCCAAAGCAAACAGCTTCGTCGTGAGCTGAGCTCGCGAAGCGGCCCGGAACGATGGGGCCGTGGAAGGCGCCTTTTGTCATGAACTGCTTCAGCCTGGTACTCCGCGCGCGCGTCACCATCGGCCTCGCCATCGCCCTTCTCTTCGCCTCGGCGCCGTCTGCCTTCGCCCAAACCTCCACCGTCAGCTGGGATCGGAACAGCGATGCGTTCACCGTGGGATACCTGTTGTCCTACGGCACGCAGCCGGGCACCTACGGCACGACCGTCGACGTCGGCAATGTGGTGAGCTACCCGGTCGCGTTGACGCCAGGCAACACCTACTACATGGTGGTTCGCGGATATAACTCGCTCAGGGAATCCGGTCCCGCCTCGAACGAGGCCTCCGTGTCCATCCCGGCGCTGCCAACGCCGCCGACGGCGACGATCACCGGAACCCTTGGCTCGTCGGGCACCGCATCGGTGACCTGGCGCACCACCAACGCGACGACGGTGACCGTGAACGGCGTGCCCGTGGCGCTCAATGCGACGGCCAGCTACGCGATCACGCAGACCACGACCTACACCGTGGTCGCGACCGGCCCCGGCGGGTCGGCCACCGCCGCCACCACCGTCATCGTGCCGCGCGTCAACTGCCAGCTGAGCGCGTGGAGCTTCACCTCGGCGACGGCGTGGAGCGCGTGCACTTCCGGTCAACGCACGCGCAACGAGACCTGGAATCGCACCATCGTCACGCAGCCCTCAGGCGGCGGCACCGCCTGTGGCGCGCTGCAGGAAGTGCGGGCCGTCTCTGAACCGTGCAGTGTCGCTGCGCCCACCGCCACGGTGACCGCAGTCGCCGGCTCCACGGCGGGAACTGCGTCGGTGACCTGGCAGACAACCAACGCCTCGACGGTGACGTTGAACGGTGCGCCAGTGGCGCTCAGCGGCACTGCGACCTACCCGATCACGCAGACCACGACCTACTCGGTGGTGGCCACCGGCGCCGGAGGGACCACAACGGCATCCGCCACGGTGGTCGTGCCTCGCGTCGATTGCCAGATGAGTGGATGGACCTTCACGTCGGCGACGCCATGGGGCGCATGCAGCTCGGGACAGCGCACTCGCAATGAGACCTGGAACCGAACCATCACCACGCAGGCCTCCGGTGGCGGGGCAGCCTGCGGTGTGACACAGGAGGTGCGGGTCGCGTCGGAACCGTGCGCGGTGGCGCCCACGGCGCAACTGACCGCGACGGCGGGAGCCACGGCCGGCACCGCCAACGTCACCTGGCAGAGCACGAATGCCACGGCGGCCACGCTGAATGGTGTGGCGGTGGCCACCTCGGGCACCGCGCAGTTCGCCATCTCGGCGACGACCACCTACACGCTCGTGGTCACCGGACCGGGCGGCGCCGCATCGGCGGCCGGCACGGTAACCCTGGCCCCCGTCGACTGCGTGCTGAGCGCGTGGTCACTGCAGACGACGTCGCCATGGGGTGTGTGCAGCGGCGGCCAGCAGACCCGCACCGAGACGTGGGCCCGCTCGATCATCACGTCGCCCACCGGAGGTGGCGCCGCGTGCGGCGTGCTCGAGGAACAGCGGACGGCCGCGCAGACCTGCACGAACCAGACGCCGGCGGCGCCTGGTTCGCCGACCAGTTTGGCGGCCAGCACCTCGGGCAGCACGATCACCCTTGGCTGGCAGGTGCCTGCCTCCGGCGGCGCCCCCACCGGATATCGCATCTGGGTCGCCACGAGCAACGGATGGCAGATCGTCAACGGCATGGCGGTAGGGAACGTCCTGAGCGTCAGCGGCAACCTGCCTTCTGGCACCTACTCCACGCGCATCGCCGCCTTCAATACCATCGGCGAGTCGGCGCCATCCCCGCCGGTCAGCTTCACCGTCGGCGCGAAGAAACGTCCGAATCGCCCGCTGGCCTTCACCGCGTCGCTGCAGAATTCGGTGGCGGTGCTGTCGTGGTCGGCGCCGGCTGGTGACGGCCCCGACACACCCACCGGATACGTGATTGAAGCGGGCAGCGCGAGCGGCCTCTCCGACGTGGCGGTGATGGCCATCGGCAACCAGTCGTCGTATCAGGCGGCGGTGCCTCCCGGCACTTACTACGTGCGGGTGCGGGCCATCAACGAACTGGGCGTCGGCGACCCCTCCGCCGAAGTCGTCCTGCAGTATGGGGCCGGTCCTGGCGCGCCGGCCGCCCTCACGGAAACGGGTGGCGGGCCCATCGTGCGCCTGTCATGGCAAGCGCCGACCACGGGCGAGCTGCCGGGAAGCTACGTCATCGAAGCCGGCAGCGCACCGGGCCTGGCCGACCTGGCGGTGCTTCGCGCCGGCAGCGCCACCAGCTTCACGACGACGGCGCCGAGCGGAACCTACTACGTCCGCGTCCGCGCGGTGGCGTCGAACGGTGTCGCCGGCGAGGCGTCGAATGAAGTGGTGGTGCGGAGATAGCCGAGCCGCGAGATCAGAACCGCTCGCTCGGCCGGACCGGGGGATGGGCGCGACCCCATCCCCCGGTTTCGTCAGGTTCAGGAGTGTGCCGGGGGTGGGAATCGAACCCACACGACCCTTGCGGGTCTCGGGATTTTAAGTCCCGTGCGTCTGCCAGTTTCGCCACCCCGGCCCGGCACGATCATACCCGTGCTGCCGCCTCGGCGTTTCCGCGTTATCCTGTCGCCGCATGAGCGATCCTTCGACCGCCACGCTCGTCCCCGAGAGCGCCGAACAGACTGCCAAGCGCGTGCGGAAACTCGAGCGCACACTCGAGACCCGCACCCTCGATCCCTGGGAACGCTATCGCGCGTTGACCGACGTCCTCGACACCTACAGCGAACTGCTGGACCAGGCCGACCGCAAGACGCGGTTTGCCCTGATGATCATGGGGCTGCTGAACGCGGTCAACTTCCTGCTGGTGGCGCGGCCTGACGTCTTCGGCGTGGCCACCGCCAGCATCGGCACCGGGCTCGCCATCTACGTGGCGCTCTACGCCTTCCTCTCGCTGTACTTCTTCAGCCAGGCGATCGCCGCGCTGCGGCCGCGCAGCGCGCGGTTCTTCCGCGACGAAGCGGCGGTGGTGCCAACCTCCGCCACCAGCCGCCGCCTGCGAGCCGTGGCCCACGTCGCCAGGCAATCACCGGAGGAGTATTGCGAGTTCTGGAAGGACGCGCAGATTGGTCAACTCTGCCGGGAAGTGGCCTTCGCCGCGCAGTCGCTGGCGTCGATCAACATGGACAAATACCGAGCGCTGGAGCGCGTCTACACCGGGCTGGTGGCGCTGACCGCCCTGACCGCCCTGCTGCTCACGGCGCTCGCCTACACCGGGCTGCATCTGTAGGCGGGCTTGCGTCCTGGCTCTCTAGGAGTCTTGGGTCTTGGGTCTTGAGTCTTGGGTCCGGGCTTGAGTCTTTGGGACTGCCTCTGAACTCAAGACTTGAGACTCAAGACCTGAGCCTCAAGCCTAGTGCACCGTCACGTGCGGCGACGTCGCGCTCGCCGACATCACGCGCGACACCATCGCCGTCAGACGCGCCTCGTCGATCGCGAAGGGACCGGCACTGACCGTGCCCATCTTCACCTCGAGATGCAGGAGCACGCCGTCCGGGCCAGGGCTGACGATCCAGCTGAAGCCGCGCAGGACGACCGGCGACGGCTCGCTCCGCGGGTTGCCGGCGCGGTCAAGCGCCTGCAGCATCTCGGTGAGCAGCGCCTTCACGTCGGCATCGGTCCACGACGACGGGTCGGCGGGCACCCCGGTTGCCGGCACGGTCCGCGCGTCGTTCTCCCCCCGCACCCACACATCGACATCGATCGGCTTGGTCATCGCACTTCCCAGTTTATCGGTCTTGCCACAGGGGCGCGCGCTTTTCCATCCACGCCAGCACGCCCTCGGTGGCATCATGCGTGGCCAGCAACTCCTCAAGGTACTGGCGCTCCAGCTGGAGCAGCGCTGGTTCCGCCTGCGCGCGCATTCCGCTCCGGGCGGCCAGGCAGGCGTGCGACAGAGACACCGCCGACTGCTCCGCCAGCTGGGTGCTGAACCAGTGGCCGGCCGACTCCAGCAACGTGCGCTCCGGCGCCACCATCGACACCAGGCCCGCGGCGTGCCAGTACTCCGCTGTCTGCATCTGCCCGGTGATCACGGCGCGCGAGGCGCGCGAGGCGCCGACGCGAAGCGGCAACAGCACCGCCCCGACCGGCGGGAACGCCCCGACCTTGACCTCTGGCAATCCGAACGTGGCGTCGGGTGCGGCCAGGATGTCGTCACAGCACAACGCCAGCTCGAAGCCTCCACCCAGGCATCGTCCTTCGACCAGCGCCGCGGTGGGCACCGGCAGCGCGAGCCATCGGCGCACCAGCTGCATCGTCGCCGGCAGCACCTCGCGCATCGGCTCGGGCAGGTGCTCCTGGATCTTCGCCCCGAACGAGAACTCGCCTCCGGCGCCCTCGAGGGTCACCCACCGCAGGCCCTTGATGCCGGCCAGCGCGTCGAGCGCGAGGTCGAGGTCGGCGATCATCGCCAGCGACAGCAGGTTGCCGCGCGGCGCGTTCAGCACCAATCGCACCCACCGCCCGTCTCGTTCGTCGATTCGGCGCACCAGCCCGCTCACGACAGCGCCTCCGGAGCCACCACCGGCGCGGCGCAGACGAAGTTCTCGCAGACGTAGGCCGTGGCCTTGCCGTCTGTCATCGACATCTGTCCCACCCACGGCAGGAGGCGTCCCAGCGCCGCCTGCGCCTCACCCGGTTCGACCGGCATCATCACCGTGAACGGCCGGAAGCGCCGCTGCGCCCGTCTCCACAGCCGCTGCGTGTCCTCGCGATCGCGCGGACCGACGACGACGATCTGCGACGATGGGGTGATGGCGGTGGCCAGCGCCGCCGCCATCAGCGGCACGCCGCGACCCTGCGCGCGGAGGCGGCCACCCAGGCTGGCGATCGCCTGGTCCGCCCGTTCGCGCCAGCGGGCGTCGCCGGTGAGGTGCGCCAGCGTCAGCGCGTTCAGCGCCGACACGGACGTGGCCGACGGCTCGGCGCCGTCGTACTCCTCCTTGGCCCGCACCAGTACCGACGGGTCGCGGCCGGTGGTCGAATACCAGCCGCCGTTCTCGCGATCGAGAAACTGCTCGTCCTGCCGATCCTGCAGCTCCAGGGCCCACTGCAGCCATCGGGCGTCGCCCGACGACTGGAACAATTCGAGGAGCCCCCAGACCAGGTAGGCATAGTCCTCCGCGAACCCATCCACGGCGACGTGGCCGTGGCGATAGCGGCGGCGAAGGACGCGCCGTTCCGCATCCCACAGCTCGCGCCGGACGAACTCGGCCGCGCGCGTCGCCGCACGCAGGTGCCGGGCTCCGGGGTCGTCGAACATCGGCTGATCGAGCGCCTCGCCCCCGGACAGCACACGCCCTGCCCGCGCCGTCGCGGCGATCATCAGCCCATTCCACGCGGTCAGCACCTTGTCGTCGCGCTCCGGCCGCGGACGCCCGCCGCGCGCCTTGAACAGCACCACCCGCGACTGGATCAACTGCATGGCGACCGCGCCCGGCTCCATCGCCAATTCGCGCGCGATATCCGCGATCGACCTGGCGGTGTAGAGGATGTTCTTGCCGGTGAACTCGTCGTGGGGATCGAAGGGCGCGTTGCCGCCGGGAACCAGGCCAAAGCGGCGCTCGAAGGCGTCACTCGCCGCGCCCAGCAGGCGCCGCACCTCGTCGGTCGTCCACAGATAGAAGGCGCCTTCCATCTTGCGCGCGCCCGGCACGTCCACTGCCTCCAGCGGCACGCTGTCGGCGTCCTCGGCCGAGTAGAAGCCCCCCGCCTGGTCGGTCATCTCACGCGCGATGTATTGCAGCGTGTCCTCGGCAATCTGCGCGAAGAACGGATCGCCGGCCGCCTGCGATCCTTCGAGATAAGCCAGCACCAGCTGCGCCTGGTCGTAGAGCATCTTCTCGAAGTGCGGCACCCGCCAGCTGCCGTCCACGGAATAGCGATGGAAGCCGCCGCCGACGTGGTCGCGCATGCCACCCATCGCCATCGCCCTCAGCGTCTGCAGCACCATCGCCGCCGGCCCGTTGTCGCCGGTGCGCGCGTGCTCCCGAAGCAGGAACAGCAGCTCGGACGGCCGCGGAAACTTCGGCTGATCGCCGAACCCGCCGCGCTGCTTGTCGAAACTCTGCTCGAACTGACGGCGGATCTCGTCGAGCAGCCCGGCCTCGACCGGCCCGGCGGCGTCGTGCCCGCCGCTGATCGCAGCGAGCCGCGCCACGATCTCACCAGCCGAGTCTTCGATGCTCGTCCGCTCCTCGCGCCACGCCCGCCCGATCTCGTGAAGCACGTCCTTGAAGGCCGGACGTCCATGCTGCGAGGTCGGTGGAAAGTAGGTGCCGCCGTAGAACGGGCGCAGATCGGGGGTCAGCCACACGCTCATCGGCCAGCCACCGCTGCCGGTCGTCGCCTGCACGAACGTCATGTAGACGCGGTCCACGTCCGGACGCTCTTCGCGATCGACCTTCACCGGCACGAACTCGCGGTTCAGCACCTCCGCGGTGGCGGGATCCTCGAACGACTCGTGCTCCATGACGTGACACCAATGGCAGGTGGCGTAGCCAATCGACAGGAAGATTGGCCGGCCGCTGCGGCGCGCTTCCTCGAACGCCGGCTCTCCCCATGCCCACCAGTCGACCGGATTGCCGGCGTGCTGCAGGAGGTAGGGGCTCTGCTCGGAGGCCAATCGATTCGCCATCGAACGATCATAACGGCGATTGCATCAACCCCATCATGCGCCTCCATCCGTCGCATTCAGCGAAGAGAACGACCCTGCACCCAGACGAGCCGAGGGGTTACTATGACGAGATGCTGCTCTCCAGCGCGCGCGTGGCCATCCTCGTCGAAGACCTGTTCGAGGAGATCGAACTCACGTCTCCTCGCGACGCGTTGACCGCCGCGGGCGCCAGGGTGGTGCTGGTCGGACCGATGGCCGGCAAGGTCTACACCGGCAAGCACGGCGGTGTCGTCACCGCCGACCTCGCCGCCGGCGCGGCGCGGGTCGAGGACTTCGACGCGGTGGTGATTCCCGGCGGTTACGCGCCGGACAAGATGCGGTTGCGTCACGCGATGGTGGACCTGGTGCGCGACAGCATGGCCGCGGGCAAGCCCGTTGCGGCCATCTGCCACGGCCCGTCGGTGCTCATCAATGCCAGGGTGCTGACCGGCAAGACGCTCACCTGCTGGCCGTCGATCGCGGTGGACGTGAAGAACGCCGGCGGCCGCTACGTCGATCGCCCGGTGGTGGAAGACGGCAACCTCATCACCTCGCGCAAGGCGGATGACCTGCAGGCGTTCAACGACGCCCTCATCCGTCAGCTCGAAGCGCGTCCCTGATCACCCCCTCAGCTCACTTGCGTTGAGGGTCCATCCGCCCGCCGTTTCGACCGGATGGGCGCGAACGATGGGGCGTCAGGGCTGACGGCACGCTCAACCCAAGTGACCTGTGGGTTCAGTCTTCGGCCGGCGCCGCCATGTGCGGGTGCCGCTCGGCGGCGTCCTGCAAGCGCGCGTACGCGGCCGTCATCTCCACGCCGTAGAGCAGGATCACCGCACTCACGTAGATCCACAGCAGGAAGATCACCACCGCCGTCACCGAGCCGTGGATGACGTTCCATGCCGCCAGGTCGCGCGCATACCAGGAGAACGCCGACAGCGCGCCCCTCCAGAGCAACCCGACCAGCACCGCACCGGGCCACACATCGCGAAAGCGAACCTTGGTGTTCGGAATGAAATAGAACACCAGCGCCACGCAGCCCACCAGCAGCAGCGTCGCCAGCTGGTTCGCCGAAACGCTCGACAGCCACCCGACAATCGGCGACCGCACTTCCAGCGCGCCGAACCAGCCGGTCTGCGCCACCTTGGCCGCGCTGACGATGACGATCGCGGCCAGCAGGATGCCGCCGGCCGAGAGGAGCATGAGGAAGCCGACGAGGCGGTGCTTCAGGAAGCTCCGGCGCTTCTCCACCCCCCAGGCGTGATTGACCGCCGAGGTCACCGCGTTGAAGAACCCCAGGGAGGCCCAGATCAGCGCGACGATGCCGCCGACGCCGATCTTGAGGGTCGAGGCGCGGAACGCGTCCAGCTGGCGGGTGATGAACTCGAACTGCCGGGGGAAGTAGTGGAAGACGAACCCTACGACGGCGTCACGGTCGCTCGGGTCCGCCGTCACCGACCCGAGCAGCGAGAGCATCAGCAGCAGGAATGGGAACAGCGAGAGCAGCGCGTAGTAGGCGATGGAGGCGGCGTGCGTCAGTCCGTCGCTGTTGTACAGCTCCCCCACCCCTCGCCAGGCCGACAGCGCCACGAGCCGCAGACGATGACGGCCCGTCACTCTTCGTCGACCACGGCGGCAGGCGCGCGTGGGTCGCTGATGTCGTGCCGGCGCATCTTGCTGTAGAGGGTCGGACGATACAGGCCCAGGATGCTCGCGGCCTCCTGCTTGTTCCAGTTGGTGCGCTGCAGGGTCTGGAGGATGGTCAGCCGCTCGATCTCGGCCAGGGTGTGGTGCGGCGGCACCGAGAAGCTGGTCGCGGCCGCCTCCTCGCGAATCGACTCCGGCAGGTCCTGCGGCTGGATCTCGGTGCCCTTGGCCACCAGCACCGAACGTTCGATGGCGTTCTCCAGCTCGCGGACGTTCCCCGGCCAGCGGAAGCGGATCAGCAGCTGATATGCCGCCGGCGAAATGCCCTTGAGCGCCTTGTGATACCGCGTGCTGAACTTCTGGAAGAACGACGAGCACAGCAGCGGAATGTCCTCGGCGCGCTCGCGCAGCGGCGGCACCCGCATCGTGATCGTGTTGATGCGGAAGTAGAGATCCTCGCGCAGGCGCCCGTCGGCCAGCGCCGCCTCGAGATCGACGTTGGTGGCGCAGATCAGCCGGAAATCCACCTGCACCCAGCGATCGCTGCCGATCGGCCGGAACTCACGCTCCTGCAGCACGCGCAGCAGTTTGGTCTGCAGCAACGCCGGCATCTCGCCGATCTCGTCCAGCATCAGCGAGCCGCCCCGGGCCAGCTCGAGCAGGCCGACCTTGTCGGTGGTGGCGCCGGTGAACGCGCCCTTCTTGTAGCCGAAGAGCTCGGACTCGATCAGGTCCTTCGGCAGCGCCGCGCAGTTGATCTTGATGAACGGGCCCTGGGCGCGATGGCTGCGGTGATGAATGGCGTTGGCGAACAGCTCCTTGCCAGTGCCGTTCTCGCCCT
This sequence comes from uncultured Acidobacteriota bacterium, assembly GCA_963721715.1. Classification (GTDB taxonomy): domain Bacteria; phylum Acidobacteriota; class Vicinamibacteria; order Vicinamibacterales; family UBA2999; genus VFZN01. Next base: position 456,169 of record CAVRKI010000004.1, read on the forward strand.
GAATCAGCACGTTGGCGTCGCTCGCCGCCACGGCGTCCACCAGCTCGAACAGCGACAGCATGGGCTTGCTCTTGCCGAGGATGTTCTCGAACGAGTACTGCTCCCGCATCCGTTCCTGCAGCCACTGGTGCTGACGGCGCTCCTCAACCAGGTCTGCGGCGCGGTCGAGCAGGCCGAGCAGGCCCTTCGGGTCGAGATCCGACTTCTCGATGAAGAAGAAGGCGCCCGCCTGCCCCGCCTCCAGCGCGCGCTTGATCGTGCCCTGCCCGCTGATCACGATGACCTCGAGCCCCTGGTCGATGGCCTTGAGCGCACGCAGCACGTCGATGCCGTCGGCATCGGGCAGCATCAGGTCGAGCAGGACCACGGCGGGTTGATGGGTCCGGCAGGCCTGCTCCGCCCGGAACCCGGAATTCGCGGTGTTCACCCGGTACCGCGGGACGCGGGTGGAATGGCTGATGACCGTCTTGAGGAACTCCACCGCCGCCGGGTCGTCGTCCACGATGAGGACGGTCGATTCCATACTGGCGCGCGGTTCAGCGGCACGTTCTGCAGACATGACCAATGTCTTAAGACCATACAACTGTAGCATTTCCATCCGCACCGATTTCGCCGCCGTCGATTCCCGGGGCCTGGCCCCATATAATCAGAAACGTGGCAGAATCTCCCACTCCCAAGCCCCAGCTCATCATCACGCCGGTGATTTCAGCGCTCCGCGCCACACCGGCTAGCCCGGCGGAGGAACGGACCGTCTGCGAGCGCTGCGGTGCCGACATGTATCGGATGCATGCGGTGTGGCGCTGCCCGCAGTGCCGCTTCAAGACCGACTGCTGCGGCTGGTAAGCCGCCCACCTCGACCACACGGCACGCGCCTACATGGACCAGCTCACATCTCACGTCGATCCCCGGTCGGAGGCGTTCACGGCCAACGCCGAGCGCATGCGCCAACTCGTTGGCGAGCACCGTGAGCGATTGGCTCGCATCGCCCTCGGCGGCGGGCCGAGATACCTCGAGCGGCATCGCCAGCAGGGCAAGCTCCCCGTGCGCGAACGCATCGAGAAGCTCATCGATCCCGGCACCGCGTTCCTGGAACTGTCTCCGCTGGCGGCCTACGGGTTGTACGAGGACGGCGCGCCGGCGGCGGGCGTGGTCACCGGCATTGGCCGCGTGTCGGGTCGCGACGTGATGATTGTCGCCAACGACGCCACCGTGAAGGGCGGCACCTACTATCCCCTTACCGTCAAGAAGCACCTGCGGGCGCAGGAAGTGGCGATGCAGAACCGCCTGCCCTGCGTCTACCTGGTCGACTCGGGCGGCGCGTTTCTGCCGCTGCAGGCCGAGGTCTTCCCCGACCGCGATCACTTCGGTCGGATCTTCTTCAACCAGGCACGAATGTCGGCCGAGCGCATCCCGCAGATTGCGGTGGTGATGGGCTCGTGCACCGCGGGCGGCGCCTACGTGCCGGCGATGTCGGACGAAACCATCATCGTCAAGGGCACGGGCACCATCTTCCTCGGCGGTCCGCCGCTGGTGAAGGCGGCGACCGGCGAGGAAGTGACGGCCGAGGACCTGGGCGGCGCCGATGTCCACACCCGGCTGTCGGGCGTCGCCGACTACTTCGCCGAAGACGACGACCACGCGCTGCACCAGGCGCGCATCATCGTCTCGACGCTGAACACCACCAAGCATCTCCCGCCCGACATGGCCGCTCCGGAGGAACCAGCCTACGATCCGGCCGAGCTGTACGGCATCGTCAATCTCGACCTGCGCAAGACCTTCGACGTCCGCGAAGTGATCGCCCGCATCGTCGATGGCTCGCGGTTCGACGAGTTCAAGGAGCGCTACGCGACCACGCTGGTCTGCGGATTTGCGCGCCTGCACGGGTTCCTGGTCGGCATCGTCGCCAACAACGGCGTGCTGTTCTCGGAGTCGGCGCTGAAGGCGACCCACTTCATCGAGCTCTGCAACCTGCGCGGGGTCCCGCTGGTGTTCCTGCAGAACATCACCGGCTTCATGGTCGGCAAGCAGTACGAGCGGGGCGGCATCGCCAAGGACGGCGCCAAGATGGTGCACGCCGTGGCGAACTCGGTGGTGCCGAAGTTCACGGTCGTGATCGGCGGATCGTTCGGCGCCGGCAACTACGGCATGTGCGGCCGCGCCTACGAGCCGCGGCTGCTGTGGATGTGGCCCAACGCGCGCATCTCGGTCATGGGCGGCGAGCAGGCGGCCGGCGTGCTGACCACGGTGAAGCGGGATCAGCTGACGCGCGAGGGCCAGCCCTTCTCGGCCGAAGACGAAGCGGCGATTCGCGAGCCGATCCTGCGCAAGTACGACGAAGAAGGCTCGCCCTACTACTCGACCGCCCGACTGTGGGACGATGGCATTCTCGACCCGGCGGAGACCAGGTCCGCCCTGGCGCTGGGGCTGTCGGCCGCCTGCAACGCGCCCATTCCGCCGGCGAAGTTCGGCATCTTCCGGATGTGACCGCGAAGGCCCCAGGACCTACAAGATGAGCTATCAATTCCTCACCATCCGCCGCGACGGTCCTGTGGAGCACGTCACGCTCAACCGGCCCGACGTGCGCAACGCATTCAACGAGCACGTCATCAGCGAGCTCGCCGCCTGGGCCGCAGGCGCCGCCGACGATCCAGGCTTGCGGGTCGTGGTGCTCTCGGGCGCTGGCAAGGTCTTCAGCGCCGGTGCCGATGCGGCCTGGATGGCGAAGATGGCGGGCTACGGGCACGAGGACAACGTCCGCGACGCCCAGACGGCCGCGGCCATGTTCCGGGCGATCAATGCGCTGCCCGTGCGCCGTGATCGGGCGCATCCACGGCGCGGCGCTCGGCGGCGGCTCGGGCCTCGCCGCCGTCTGCGACATTGTCGTGGCCGCCGAGTCCACGATCTTCGGGTTCACCGAGACCAAGCTGGGCATCCTGCCGGCGATGATCTCGCCGTTCGTGCTGCCCAAGATTGGTGTCTCGGCCGCGCGCGAGCTGTTCCTCACCGGCATGCGGTTCACCGCGCATCAGGCCAAGGCGATCGGCCTGGTCCACGCGGTGGTGTCCGAGTCCGAACTCGACCCGACGGTCGAGCGCTACGTGGCCGAGCTCCTCTCGGCTGCGCCCACCGCTGTCGCCGCGGCCAAGCGGCTGATTCCCCAGGTGTGGGGGCAGAAGCCGGAGGACGTGGCCGAGCTCACCGCGCAACGCCATTGCCGAACAGCGCGTGTCGCCTGAAGGCCAGGAAGGCCTGCGCGCGTTCCTCGAGAAGCGCAAGCCGGAGTGGGCCTGAGATGCGAGGTTCGATCCGGTGATGGTGGAGAGATGCTGAAGCGCCTGCTGATCGCCAATCGCGGCGAGATCGCCGTGCGCATCATGCGCGCCTGCCGCGAGCTGGGCATCGAGACCGTGGCCGTCTACTCCGACGCGGACGCGCGGGCGCCGCACGTCCTGGCCGCGGACCAGGCCGTCCGCATCGGACCCGCGGCTCCGCGCGAGAGCTATCTGAACACCGAGGCCATCTTCGAAGCGGTCCGCGCGCTCCGGCGCGGACGCCGTGCATCCGGGCTACGGCTTCCTCTCGGAGCGCGCGTTCTTCGCGCGGGCGTGCGAGGAGCAGGGGATCATCTTCGTCGGGCCGCCATCCGACGGCGATCGAGCGCATGGGCTCGAAGGTCGGCGCGCGGCGCCTGATGCAGGCGGCCGGCGTGCCGGTCGTGCCGGGCGAGACGCCGCCAGACGAATCGGATGCCGCGCTGGTGGCGGCCGCCGAGCGCGTCGGCTACCCCGTGCTGATCAAGCCGTCCGCCGGCGGCGGCGGCATCGGGATGAAGATCGTGCGCGAGCCGTCGGCCATGGCGGAAGCCGTCGCGGCCGCGCGCCGCGAGGCGCAGGCCTCGTTCGGCGACGGCACGCGTGTACGTCGAGCGCCTCGTCGATCGGCCCCGCCACATCGAGATTCAGGTCTTTGCCGACGCGCACGGTCACGCCGTCCACCTGTTCGAGCGCGAGTGCTCGATGCAGCGGCGGCATCAGAAGATCATCGAAGAGAGCCCGTCGCCCGCACTCTCTCCCGCGGTTCGCGCGCCGCATGGGCGCCGCGGCCGTGGCCGCGGCACAGGCGGCCGGCTATCGCAACGCCGGCACCGTCGAGTTCCTGCTCGAAGGCTCGGGCGACGAGGCGCGGTTCTACTTCCTGGAGATGAACACGCGGCTGCAGGTGGAACATCCCGTGACCGAGATGGTGACCGGCATGGATCTCGTGCACGCGCAACTGCGCGTCGCCTCGGGCGAGCCGCTGCCGTGGTCGCAGGAGTCGCTGTCGCAGCGCGGGCACGCCATCGAGTGCCGCATCTATGCGGAAGACCCGGCGCAGGGGTTCCTGCCGCAGGCGGGCCGGCTGCTGCTCTATCGCGAGCCGCAGGGGCCCGGCATCCGCGTCGACAGCGGCGTGGTGGAAGGCGGCGAGATTCCCGTGCACTACGACCCGATGGTCGCCAAGCTCATCGTCTCCGGCGAGACGCGCGAGGTGGCGCGGCGCCGCGCCCTGGACGCCTTGCGCCGCTATCACGTGCTCGGGGTGCGGACCAACATCCCCTTCCTGATCACGCTGCTCGAGCATCCGCGGTTCGTGGACAGCGCGGTCGACACCGGCTTCCTCGATCGCGAGGGCGACGAGGTGAGACAGCGCATGGTGCTGGACGTGCCGCTCGCGGGGCTTGCCGCGGCCGCCGCGCACCGCCCCTCTCGCCTCGTGTCGCGGCCAGGCGCCGCAACGCACGCGGCGCCGGATCCGTTCACGACGCTCACCGGGTGGCGCGGCTGATGGCCACGGTCACGCTTCGCCATCGGCGATCGCACCGTCCCGGTCCAGGTCGACGCCGCCGGTCAGGTACGGGTCGACGACGAGTCGTTCACCGTCGACCGAGGCGGCGCCCGGCCTCTATCTCGTCAGCAACGGTACCCACCGCTGGCAGGTGGCGGTGGCCGACGCCGGCGACACGCGCTGGGTGTCGGTCAACGGTCACGTCGCGATGTTCGACGTCGAAAGCGGCCGGTCGCGAGGCGCGCGCAAGAAGACGGCGCGGGCCGACGCGATGATGGCGCCGATGCCCGCGACAGTGGTCAAGCTGCTGGTCGCGCCCGGCCAGGCCGTCGCCGAAGGCGACACCGTGCTGGTGCTCGAAGCCATGAAGATGGAACTGCCGGTGCGTTCCCCGCGCGCCGGCGTGGTGAAAGCGGTGCACTGCGCGCAGGGCGAGCTGGTGCAGCCTGGCATGGCACTCGTCGATCTGGAGTAGCCGATGGCGCTGCCCTCCCGCGTCACCATCGTCGAGGTGGGGCCGCGAGACGGCCTGCAGAACGAGGCCGGTGTCGTGCCGACCGCGACCAAGATCGCCTTCGTCGATCAGCTGTCCGCCGCCGGGCACGCGGTGATCGAGGTCTCGGCGTTCGTCGTCGCCGAAGTGGGTGCCGCAGATGGCCGACGCCAGCGAGGTCTTCGCCGGCATCACCCGCCGTGACGGCGTGCGTTACACGGCGCTGGTGCCGAACCTGGCCGGCCTCGCCCGCGCCGAAGCGGCCGGCGTCACCGAGGTCGCCATCTTCGCTGCTGCGTCGGAGACGCTTCAGCAAGAAGAACATCAACCAGACCATCGACGAGTCGCTGGCCACCTACAAGGTCGGTCTGCGATGCCGCGCTCGGCAAGGGGATGCGCGTGCGCGGGTATCTCTCCACCTGTTTCGGATGCCCGTTCGAGGGCCCGGTGTCTCCCGCGCGCGTCGCGGATGTGGCGGGACGCCTGCTCGACCTGGGCGTGTTCGAGGTGGCCATCAGCGACACCATCGGCGTCGCGCACCCGGGGCAGATTGCGCAGGTGCTGGACCGCGGTGACCGCACGCGTGCCGCTGGCGCAGGTTGCCTTGCACCTGCACGACACGCGCGGCACGGCCCTGGCCAACGTGCTGGCCGGCCTTCAGTACGGCGTCACCACCTTCGACAGCGCCGCCGGCGGCCTCGGTGGCTGCCCGTATGCGCCGGGCGCGTCGGGGAACCTGGCCACCGAAGACCTGCTCTACATGCTCGACGGCATGGGCATCGCGACTGGCGTGTCGCTGCCCGGCGTGGTCGCCGCCTCGCGCACCCTTTCCGCGGCCATCACCCACCCACTGCCCTCGCGGTATCTCCAGGCCGAACCGGGCGGTCCGAGGCGCTGACGGTGCGCGGGCCCGCGCCGGCATCCTCCTCGAGCGTGCGCTCGTCCGAGGCGTATATTGAAATCAGCCCCACGTAACAGGGCCGGGTACCTGCACGGCGCGTGGAACCCCAGGCAGTTCCCCCCGACCGGAGAGAGGTGATGTCATGGCCTCGCCCGCATCCGTCGCGTTCGTGACCTGCCTTCTGCTGACCAGCGCCTCATTCGCACACGCGCAGCGGGCGGTCAGCACCTTCGCCGACCTGCAGACCCTCGTGAAGGCCGGCGACACTGTCACCGTTTCCGCCAGCGACGGCGGCCAGGTGACGGGGACCATCGCGGATTTATCACCTTCGTCACTGGCCATCCTCGCCGGTTCGGAACGCCGAACCTTCGCTGAAGGGGCCGTGGCCCAGATCAGCCAGCGCCGACAGGACTCGCTGGTGAACGGCGCCCTCATCGGTGCCGCTGCCGGCGCCGTAGTCGGAGCGATCGGCGTCATCGGCTGCGCCAACGACCTTGTGCAAGGACGTAAGCCGGGCCTACTTTGCCATGTTTACCGCCATCGGATTCGGTGCCGGGCTGAGCCTCGACGCCGCGATCGTGAAGCGGCAGATCATCTTCGATCGCCCCGTGAAGCCGCGCGTCTCGGTCGGTGTGGCGCCCTTCTTCGGGCGCGAGAGAAAGGGCGCGGCGGCGTCGCTGGTCTTCTAGCACGCCGACGCGGCCACGGTCGTTCGCCATGCGCCTCTCTGCTGCCACGGAGCGACGGCAGCCGAGACGATGCGTGTAATCTAACGGTATGGTCCCCAGCCGGCGGCAATTCGTCGCCTCGGCCACGTTCGCCCTCGCCGGGCTCGCCTTGCCCGCCGTCTCGACCGGGCAACCGGCGCGATCATTGCCGGCCCGCCCTCGCGCGCACGAGTTCGTCTTCGCGCGGCTGCGCTACGACTCCGGCGACTGGGACTACAACCCCAAGGTGGCGGCCAACGTCCTCAACTCGATCGTCGAGTACACGAACATCCCGGTATACGGCGAGGAGGTCGTGATCACCGCGGACTCGGAGGACCTCGGCGGCTTCCCGTTCCTGTTCATGACCGGGCACAAGCTGGTCCGCTTCAGCGAGAAGGAACGCGACCGGCTGCGCGAGTACATCGAGCGCGGCGGGCTGCTGTTCTCGGACGACTGCAATCACGACGTCGCCGGCCTCTACGCCACCTCGTTCGAGGAGGAGATGCGCCGCATCTTCCCGGGACCGCGGACGCTGGAGAAGATTCCGAACAACCACGCGCTCTACCGCGCCTACTTCACCTTCCCGGAAGGCCCACCACAGACCGCGCACGAGCTGAACGGCTGGGGTGACGACCTGGTGCACGACTACCTGCGCGGCGTCGAGCACCGCGGGCGGCTCGGCGTGATCTACTCGAACAAGGATTACGGCTGCGAGTGGGACTACGACTGGAAGAACAAGCGCTTCCAGCGCGACGACAACACGAAGTTCGCGGTCAACGTGGTCACCTACGCGTTGACCGCCTGAAGGCCGCGCTGGCGCGCGGTAGGCGCCGCTTTCGCGGCGTGGGCGCTCGCTACGCCCGCGTAGGGGCCGAGGTTTCGCCTGGGCAGCCCTTCGGCCGCAACCCGCGCTACGCGCTGGCAGATCTGCCGATCTTCGACGATCAGCAGATTCCTACGCGAGCGAAGCGCGCCTGCCGGGCCGCGGAGGCGGCGAGGCCCTATGGCGCGAAGCGCCGCCCACCGAGCCGCGAAGCGGCGAGGCCTACGGAGCGGCAGACGCCGCTCCGCCTACGAATACGCCGCGCCGACCATGATCCGCCGGATGCGGCACCACGGCGAGCCGTGCGAGGGGTGATTGATCTGCACCGGCTGGCCCTTGGCGTCGCCGGTCGTGCCGTACATCTCCCAGTGTTCCTTGCCGGTGATGGCGTCGAGGTTCTGCCAGAAGTCCGTGGTGATGGCGTTGTAGGTGACGTCGCTCACCATCCGCGTCTTCTTGCCGTTCTTGATCTCCCAGAACGCGTCGCCGCCGAACTGGCCGTTGAAGCGCTGCTGGTCGATCGAATAGCTGCCGCGGCCGTCGATCAGCACGCCGTCCTTGGTGTCGGCGATGATCTCGTCCGGCGTCGGCGATCCCGGCGGGCCCGGATCGACGTGGACGTTCGGCATCCGCAGGAACGGATAGTTGCGCCACGACGTGGCGAAGGTGCAGCCGCGCGATTCCTTCTCGCCGATGTAGTGCGCGGTCTCGCGGTTGGTCTGCAGGCCCACCAGCTTGCCTTCGCGCACCAGCGGCCACGACTGCGACTTCACGCCGTCATCGTCGTAGCCCACGGTGCACATGCCGCCGGCCATGGTGCGGTCGGCGGTGACGTTGAACAGCTTCGAGCCCATGACGCGCTTGCCGATGTCGTCCATCTTGACGAAGCTGGTGCCGGCGTAGTTCGCCTCGTAGCCGACCACGCGGTCGAGCTCCGTCGGGTGCGCGACGATCTCGTGAATCGTCAGCATCGCGTGGTTCGGGGTCATGACGATGTCCTTCAGCCCCATGCCCACCGGCGGCGCCGTGCAGTGCTCGATCGCCTCGGCGCAGATCCGCTCGACGTTCTCGAGCATGCGGCCTTCGGTGACCACTTCGTAGCCGGCCGTCCGCGGCGCCACCGTGAAGGTTCGCGACTTGAACTTGCCGCCCTTGTTGGCCGAGACGGTGAAGTTCGGCGCCGTGCGCCAGATCTCCTGCTCGAGGTACGAGCCCTCGGAGGTGGCGAGGTACTTCCACTCGAAGTCGAACGCCATCGACGACTGCACGCGCATCACGCCCGGCGTCTTCAGCGCCGCCTCGTTGATCTGCATCAGGAAGGCGATCTTGTCGTCGAGCGAGACGTCTTCCGGCTTCACCTTCACCGGCACCGACCAGTAGTCGGTGTAGGCCGGCACCGGCGCCAGCTTCACCTCGAACCGCTTGCTGATGGCGCTGGCCTTGGCCACGTCGGTCGCCTGCGCGGTCAGCTTCTTGATCTCGTCCTCGGTGACGAACGGGCTGCTGGCAAAGCCCCACACGCCGCTGTGGATGACGCGGACGCCGAAGCCGGCGCTCTCTTCGTGGCCGCCCGATCCGAAGCCGAAGCCGTCGGTGACGATGCGGTCGCGCACCGCGACGCTGTCGTTGATGTTGCGGGTGAACCGGATGTCGGCGTACGAGCAGCCGAGCCGCTTGGCCTCGCCGAGGGCGATGTCCGACAGGCCCTTGAAGCGTGACTGCAGCACCTGGCCCCTGGGCGACTGGGCCAGCAGGTCGCCAACGAGGTCGCTGGCATAGAGGGCGATCGCCCGTGGCGCCCAGCGTCTTGACGAAATCGCGTCTCTTCATGGTCTACACCGCCGGCGAAATGGACGTCATGGTGAAGTCTTCGAGCTTCATCGGCGGAACGAGCGCCGTGCCCGGGTTGTCGTAGGCCTCGCCGGTGTGCATCGGCACCGGACGGCCCAGCATCGAGATGTTGTTGAAGCTCACGGCCGGCGACTCGTTCCAGCGGAAGTTCTGCACCGGGCCGACGATCTCGCCGTTCTCGATGAGGAACAGTCCGTCGCGCGTCATGCCGGTGTTGAGCAGCGTCATCTGGTCGACGGGCCGGATGTACCAGAAGAACGACACCAGCAGCCCCCGCTTCGTCGACTTGATCATCTCCTCCACGGTGGCGGTGCCGCCCTCCATCACCAGGCTCATGCCGGGCGTGGTGCCGGTCGGCTCCTTCTTCTGCTTCTGCGCCCAGAACCGGTCGTAGAACAGGTTCTTGACGACGCCCTTCTCCACCCAGGTGACGCTCTTCGCCGGCAGGCCGTCCTGGCCGATCGGCGACTGCCGCAGCACCGGGTTGCCGATCTCGCTGCGCAGCGTGAAGTTGTCGCCGAACACCTTCTCGCCGAGGCGGGTCGTCCCGCGCTCCTTGCCGCTCATGAAGCTGCGGCCTTCCTCGGCGTTGCGCGCGTTCAGGGCATTGAGCATCAGCGACAGGTAGCGGGCGGCCGGCCGCGGCTCCAGAATCACCGTGTAGTTGCCCGGCTCGATGGCGCGCGGCTTGGCCGACTTGATCGCCTTCTCCGCCGCCACCTCCGTCAGCATCGCGGCGTCGATGTTCTTGATGTCCTTCACGCCGGTCGTGCCGGCCCAGCCCGATCCGGTCTGGTCCTTGGTGCGGCAGGTGAGGATGAAGCTGGCGTCGGCGTAGTGGAAGTAGGTGAACAGCCCCTCCGAGTTGGCGCTCGCCTCGACCCAGTCGAACTTCGGGATGTAGCCGGCGCCCAGCACGCCCTTCTTCTCGCAGATGTCGGTGCTCGCCTTGACCATCTGCGCGCGCTCGGCGGGGCCGAAGCCCACGGCCGACGGCAGCGCGGCGTCGATCTCGACGTACTGCTGCGGCGGCTTGACCAGCGGCATCACTTCCGGGTTCTCCGGCTTGCGCTGCGCCAGCGCCTGCACCGCCTCGATCGTGCGCTTCAGCGAGGCGTCGTCGAACTGGTGCGTCGTCGCGGTCGCGGTCTTCTTGCCGTAGTAGACCGTGATCTGCACTTCCTGATCGTGCTCGATGAGGTTGGCCGTGATGCTCGAGTTGGCAAACCGCGTCGCCGACCGCTCGCCGCCCTGGAAGTCGACCTTGACTCCGTCGGCCTTGCACATGTTGAGCACCTTGTCGGTGATCGCCTTCACTTCATCTCGGGAGTAAGCCATAGGGACAAGATCCTTGTCAGTTCCAGGTTCAAGAGTTCAAGAGTTCAGAGTTGGAGTTCAGCGTCGACGTTCACAGTGCCGGTTTTGAACTCTTGAACTGTGAACTGTGAACTCCTCCAGTTACGAGTACGCCGTTCCGACCATGATCCGCCGCAGCAGCATCGGCGACGAACCGTGTGACGGCCGGTTCGACTGCACCGGCTGCCCCTTGGCGTCGCCGCCCATGCCGTGGTGCTCCCAGGTCGCGGGCGGCCCGATCGCATCGAGGTTGGCGAAGAAGTCCGTGGTGATCGCGTTGTAGGTGAAGTCGGTCACCATCCGCGTCTTCTTGCCGTTCTTGATCTCCCAGAACGCGTCGCCGGCGAACTGGCCGTTGTAGCGCTGCTGGTCGATGCTGAAGCTGCCCTGCCCGTCGACCAGCACGCCGTCCTTGACGTCCGCGATCATCTGCTCGACGGTCGGCGAGCCCGCGGGCCCCGGCTCCATCTGCACGTTCGGCATCCGCAGGAACGGGTAGTTCCGCCAGTGATTCGCAAACGTGCAGCCGCGCGAGGCGCTCTCGCCGATGTAGTGCGCGGTCTCGCGATTGGTCTGCAGCCCGACCAGCACGCCTTCGCGCACCAGCGGCCAGCGCTGCGCCTCCACCCCGTCATCGTCGTAGCCCACCGTCGACGCGCCGCCCGGGTGCGTGCGATCGGCATAGATGTTCATCAGCTTCGACCCGTAGCGGAGCTTGCCGAGGTCCTCGATCTTCACGAAGCTGGTGCCCGCGTAGTTGGCCTCGTAGCCGACAATGCGATCGACCTCGGTGGGATGGGCGACGATCTCGTGAATGGTGAGCGCGGAGTGCGACGGCATGAGGATGAGATCCTTCAGCCCGGTGCCTACCGGCTTGGCCGCCGCGTGCTCCGCTGCTTCGGCCGCCACCCGCTCGGCATTGCCGCGCATGTTCTTCTCGGTGAAGAACTCCCAGCCGCGGGTCTCGGTGCCCGGGTTGTAGGTGCGCGACTTCACCTGGCCATCGCGCATCGCCGTTGCCGTCATGCTGGCCGCGGTGAAGTAGGACACCTGCTCGATGAACGAGCCTTCGGTGGTCGCCAGGAACTTCCACTCGTAGTTGAAGTTCACGGCCGCCGTCGCCATGAAGACGCCGGGCGTCTTCTGCATGGTCTGGGTGATGAGCACCAGCTCGTTGACCTTGTCCTCGAGCGGGATGTCCCAGGGGTCCACCTTGATCGGCGTCTGCCAGAAGGTGTCGTAGGCCTTCACCGGCGCCAGCTTCACGTCGAAACGCTTGGCCATGGCGCTGGCGCGGGCCACCTCGGTGGCCAGCCCCACGACCGTGGCGATCTCCTCGGGCGCGACGATCGGGCTGCTGGCAAAGCCCCACACGCCGCTGTGGATCACGCGGACGCCGAAGCCGAAGGTCTCCTCGTCGCCGAACTGCCCGAAGCCGATGTTGCCGGAGTTGGCGATGAGGCCGTTCCTGACCGCGACGCCGTTCGAGCGGTTGAAGGTGAAGCGGATGTCGGCGTAGGTGCAGCCGAGGCGACGGGCTTCCTTCAGCGCGCTCTCGGACCAGTTGCGATACTTCGGATCCTTGACCTGCGGGACGGGCGACGTGGATTGACGAGCGAAGACCAGCCCCGGTGCGAGGCCGACGCCCATCGCACCCAGCCCGACCGTCTTGGTGAACGCGCGGCGCGACCACTGGGAAGAAGCGTCTCGACCAGGCATGGCTCAGTAATGTATCACCGCAGACCGCCGCGGCGGCGCAGCCACCACTCGCCCGCAAGGCATGCCACGAACGGGAACATCCACCAGGACGATCGCATCGGATGCCGCATCTCGGGCACGCGATCCGTGGCGCGGCCGGCGCGAAGCCCCTCGATCACCCGGACCACGTCGCGCTCCGGGACCACCACACCACCGGTCCGTGCGACGACGTCCGGCAACGCGTCGCCGGTCCGGCCCACCGGCGGGCGCATCTGGCGTCACGCGGATGTCGGCCCGTCCCTCGCCAACATCGGCCACCCTGACGGTCACCACGCAACCGGAGACGCTGACGTCAGGGCGAGCGCGCGCTTCGAACGCTCCCGCCGCGCCCGTCGGCCACATCCGGATGGGCACGGGCGCCCCGCCGCCGCATGACGAGTGCGGCGGTTCCCACCCAGTCGCTCACCTCGCGCACGCTGCGGGCACTGATGCGGACCACAACGTCCTCGCCCGGCCGCACCCACCGTGGCTCAACCGAGACACGAACCGGCGGACCGGCCTCCTCGGCCAGCCGCGCGATGGTCGCGCGCCAGAAACGATCGAACGCGTCGCCGGCCCCGCGCTGGCGCCAGGCGTCCATGGCGCCGACCACCATCACGCGACCTGCACCGACCGGCTGTCACGACGATCGCCGGCCCCGCGGCGGACGCGGCAATCACGTCGTCGAACGGTGACACCTCCTCGGCCAGCAGCCATTCGCTGGCCCTCAGGGGGCCCGCGACCTCGGGGCCTTCGGTCAGCCGCTCTCGCCAGCGCTGCGCCAGCAGGCGGGTCACCGCGCCGGAGAACGGCCGGTCCGGCACCAGCACCAGCGAACCGCCGCGCCGCCTGACGAAGTGCTCGAGGCGCTGCACGTCCGCCGCTGTCAACGCATCCGGCGCGCCGACGATGACGACCCGGGCGCGGTCGAGCTGGGCGTCGTCCAGGCTGTCCGCGGCAGGCGCGGCAAGGGCGCTCACCTGCGGCGCCACGTCCGTCCGCGCCGTCACGGTCATGCGCGGATCGTCGACCAGCGCCCGCCGCACGAACGTCGCGCCCCACGACGGCCGCCGCTCGTGCACGACGACGGGCCAGCGTGCTTCGCCGACCTCGACCACCGCCTGTCCGACGGTTGTCGAGCGTGGTCTGCTCGTCGTCCTGGTCGATGCTCGCTTCGGCCCGCAGCGTCCGCGTGCCGGATGCGAATGGCCACCAGGGAATCACGGACTTCGGCCTCAGCTCCTTCGGTCCAGGTGTGCGTCGCCTCGCCGACGACGGCCCCGGCATCGAGCAGACGCACGCGCGTCTCCCGGCCCTGAAGTCCATCACCGCGCAACTGGACCCGCGCGATGCCTTCCGCGGCCGAGTGCGTGGCCGACAGCGCTCATCGCGTGGACGGCGACGTTCGGCGAGAGCGTGTCGCCGACCGTGACCAGTGACGTCGGCCCGCGGCGATCGGACGGCGCCCGCACCGCGGACTCCGGCCCGCTGACGAAGACGCAGGGCCGGACGGCGTCGCAGGGCACGCGCAGCGGGTCGTTCATCTCGTGGACGCGGACGTCGCCATCGGCGCCGAGTTGCTGAACGATCGCCGACCCCACCTCGGTCACCCGCTGCCCGATCGTGACGGATGAGCCGTTGGCCGATGGCATGCCGTCGAGGCCTGAACGCACCAGCACGACGTCGGCGGCGATGGGCGGTAACGGCGCGATCACCACCGGCGGATCGAGCCAGCACATCAGCGCGATCGCAATCGCCGTCAGCCGCAGCAGCCCCGCCAGCCTCATCGCGGCCTCCGCGGCGCGGACTTCGTCGGCCCACCATCCCTGCAGCTCGCTCGCCGGGCCCGGCTCCGCTGCCAGCGGACGGCGCCAGCTTCGTGCGCGCGCTGGCCGCCAGCAGGTTCATGGCCGCCGCCGCGGCCGCGCGCCGTTCTTCCGTCGAGTCCGCACCTGCCAGCCTCGCGACCGCCGTCCGCCACGCGGGGTCGGCGCTGTCGAACAGGGCCAGCCGCGCCAGCAGCGCCGGCGGCGCGGCCTGGCCGTTACCGGCAAGCGACACGAGGTCGCCCATCAGCGCGCGCTCGGTCGCCACGGCGTCTGGCGCGTCCGGGACGGACGGACGCGTGAAGGACTGCGCCTCTTTCCGATCGCCGCTCAGCCGGCGGGAGGCGTCGATGCGGGCGCGCTCGGGCATCGTGCGCAGGAAGTAGCGCCGCCGGTCGAACGCGCGCTGCAGGGCCTTCAGCGCCGCGCGCTCGAAGACCAGCGCTTCGACCGTGTCGCCGGCGTTCAGGCGGGCCTCGGCGCGCGACATCTCGTTGATGGCGCGCAGCATCTCGGCCCGGCCGGCGTTCTCGAGGCGCCCTTCCTGCAGTTCGTCGGAATGCGCGGCCTCCTCGACCTCGTCCTCGACCTCGCCGCCGCTGAGGAACACCACCTCGGACCGCACCATGCGCTGCTCGATCGCGAGGAAGCGCGTCTGCTCGGCCCAGTCGTCGGCGGTGTGCGCGCCGCGCTCGGCCTGCAGCCGCTCGGTCTTCATGATCACCATCTGCTGGCTGACCGCGTAGCGGCGGTCCTCGTCCGGCACCGCGAAGCCGGCGCCCGCGAACTCCAGGCGCTTGCCGACGTCGATGGTGAAGGACTCCGACGGCACCCAGTCCGCCGACGGGTTGCTGTCCCGCACCATCGCGCGATAGACCAGCGAGTCGCCGTCCTCGAGGCCGATGCCGGCCAGCGACCAACTCGTCGTCGCCGTCCACTGGGTCGCGCTGGACCGGGTGATCTCGAACCGGCACCTGGCCCTCCGCGAACTCGAACGACTCGCCCGAGCCGGACATGCGCGTGTAGCGCAGCTCCAGGTCTCGCAGTCCTTCAGGATCGTCCGCCTCAATCGCCACGTCCACGATCTGGTTCGGGGTGGTGAAGGCGAGATCCCGGCCGGGCTTCTGGATCCGGACGCGAGGCGCGGCGTCCGGCACCACGGTGATGAGCACCACGCGCGAGTGCTCGGCCACGCCGGCGCTGGCGCCGGCCGCGAGCGCCACGGCGCCCGACGCGGCGGGTGTCCACTCGATCGAATACGGTCCGTCGCCGACGCGATTGAGTGGCCGGGCGCCGGTTGCAGGATCCTCCATCCAGGCCAGTGGTGACGATGTCGTGAGCCTCGAGACGCAGCGTGCTCCCCGCGATCATCGTCACCTGCTCGGGGTTCTCGAACGACTCCGGCGGCCGTCCCAGGTAGGCGGGCGGTGTCACGACAGCCATGAGCCGGGTCAAGGCGGAGCCGGCACCGATGGTGTCCGGCTGCGGGTTGACCGATGCGATCGGACGGCGACATCAGCGACCACAGCAGCGCGCCGGTCGCCAGCGCGACCAGCAGCAAGGTGACCGCGGGCTGGGTCAACGGCGCCACGACCGGCGGCGAGATGCCCGCCGCGCGCTCTGCCGCCTGCCGCTCCACCTCGTCGCGCATGCGGGCCGAGGCGCGGTCCGGCATCTGCGCCAGTTCGACAGCCGTGACCAGCAGGTTGTCGAGGCCGGGCACCCGCGCCTCGATGATCCCGGCCGTGCGGAGCGGGGTCCACGCCGACCACGCACGGATGGCGCTGACGCTCGACGATCGCAAGGCACGCCGCGACGCCCAATCAGTGCCCCCACGACCAGCGCCGCCGGTGAGCAGCGCACCGACCGCGGTGGCGCCGGCAAGCATCGCCAGCCCCGCCACGGACGCTCCCAGCAGGTCGCCGATGCGGAAGCGCGTCTGCAGACGGTGAACGACGGCGAGGGCGCTCACCGCGTGCCCCTCACCCACCACTCGACGCACGAGCAGCACGAGGACGAGCAGCCAGACCGTGCGCCGGTCGCCCATGTCTTCGGGCCGGGGCTCGCTGCGGCACCGGCGCCTGGCGCGCCAGGCCAGCCAGCTCCGCGTCGGACATCAACTCCGGTTCCCAGCCATGCAGCGGCGCCGACAGCCGCGATTCGAGTTGCGCGGCCAGACGGGTGACGTCGCCCGGCCACTCGACCGCAATCGGCTCGAGCAATCCCGCGGGCGGCAGTCGCAGGCCGCGTCGCAGCACGGCACGCAGGGCGCCGTCGGCGCGCAGTTGCTCGTCCGGGGCTGGCGCTGGACGGTGATCGGCGACTCGCTCGAGGCGCTCCGCCCTGATCTCGCGCACTTCGGTCGTCGTTGGGCCAAGGGTCAGTCGCTCGGTGACCCGGACCAGCCCCTCGTCGCGCAGCTGGAGCCTGGAGATCTCTCGCTCGCGCACCGACGTGGCGCCCGAGCTTCGAATCAACCGGACGCTGACGTCGTCCGGCACGTCCACGAAATCACCGGCGCTGACCGCGCCGCGCCTGAAGGCCGAGAAGACGACGATCTCCCGAGCCGCGGGTCGCTGCACGCCGAGCCATCGCACGGCATCACCGACCGCGTCGCGCAGGTGCGTCCGCGCGAACGTGGCGCCAACCGCGGCCGATCGCAGTTCGTCCTCCGGCGGCGCGGTGCGATCGTCCAGCACGACCGCGCGTGCCACGCGTCCGGCCCACGCGGCTTCGCGGGCCGGCGTGACGAAGACCGGTCCGGCCAGCGCCGCCACGGCCGCGAGCACCAGCGCGATCCGCACCGCCAGCAGCGGCCAGTCCTGCAGCGTCTGCCGGCTGACGGCCGACAGCTTGGTCACCTCGAGAAAGCGCAGCGTCGGGAACGGCAGGCGCCGGCTGCGATCGCGAGCCAGCAGGTGGACGGCAATCGGCAGCGCCACGGTCGCGGCCAGCAACCACGCCCACGGCTGCAGGAACGTGATGCCCATCAGCGGGCCGCTCCGGCTCGCACCGAGAGGAACCGCCGCAGCTCGCGCTCGAGCGCGTCGGCGGTCGACAGCCGCAGATAGTCCAAACCCTCGCGCCGCACCGCGGCCTCGAAGCCGGCCAGCCACGCGCGCACCCGCTCGCGATACGCCGCCTGCGCCAGCTCGGGCTGCACCACCAGGGTCCGGTCGGTCTCGGCGTCGACGAACTCCACCGCGCCGTGCGACGGCAGCGTCAGCTCCTCGGCCGACGAGCGTCTGCACCACGACGACTTCGTGCCCCATGCGCGACAGCCGGCCGCATCTCGACCAGCGCCTCGGCATCGTCGTAGAAGTCCGAGACCGCGACCACCAGGCCGCGCCGCTTGAGCAGCGCGCCTGCGCGCGCCAGCCCGGCGGCGACGGACGTCGGTGCCGGACGGCGTCAGCCGCGCGACTTCCGACAGGAACATCGTCAGGTGGTGATGGCCGCTCCGCGCCGGCAGGTAGTGCGTCCTCGCCTCCACGGCGACCAGCCCCGCGGCATCGCCCTGATCGAGCACCAGCGTGCCGAGCACCGCGACCACGCGACTGGGCGAGCGCGAACTTGCGCTCGAAGTCCATCGAGCGCGACACGTCCACCACGAACAGCGCGGACATGTTGGTGGTCTCGCGGAACTGGCGCGTGTAGAGGCGGTCGGTGCGGCCGAACGCCTTCCAGTCCACGTACTTGAGATCGTCGCCGGGCCGGTAGTGCCGGTACTGGCTGAACTCCGCGCTGTAGCCGTGGAACGGACTGCGGTGCAGGCCCTGCCGCAGTCCCTCGACCGTGGCCTTCGCCACGAGTTCGAGATCGCGGAGCGACGAGAGCTCCGACGGCGTGGCAACGTGCGGGCGGGACATGCTCGAGTGGGCTCGACGCTCGTGGACTACGCGCGCGCGGGACATCTCGTCGAGCAGGCGGGCCACCACGGTCTCGGCGTCCACCCCGTCGGCCTCGGCCTGGAAGTTCACGAGCACGCGATGGCGCAGCACCGGCAGGGCCACCGCGCGAATGTCGTCCAGCGACACGGCCGGACGGCCGTGCAGCACGGCGCGCGCCTTGCCGGCCAGCAGCAGCGACTGCCCCGCCCGCGGGCCGGCGCCCCAGCGAATCCACTGGCGCACGAACTCGGGCGCCTCGTCGCCGGCGCCCGGGCGCGTGGCGCGCACCAGCCGCGTGGCGTAGTCGATGACGTTGTCCGCCGCCACCACCTCGCGGACCAGCCCGCGCGCGCGCTCGATCGATTCCGCCGTCGGTCACGGCCGAGGCCACGCGCTCCGCGCCGGTGGTGGTCTGCGCGATGATCGCGCGCTCGTCCGCCGCCGACGGGATAGCCGATGACCACGTTCAGCATGAAGCGATCGAGCTGCGCCTCGGGCAGCGGATAGGTGCCCTCCTGCTCGATCGGGTTCTGCGTCGCCAGCACGAAGAGCGGCCGCTCCAGCGGATAGCGCTTGCCGCCGACCGTCACCTGGTACTCCTGCATCGCCTCGAGCAGCGCCGACTGGGTCTTGGGCGGCGTCCGGTTGATCTCGTCGGCGAGGATGATGTTGGCGAAGATCGGCCCGGGAATGAAGCGAATGGCGCGCGTGCCGGTGGCGCGGTCCTCCTCGATCACCTCGGTGCCGAGGATGTCGGACGGCATCAGGTCCGGCGTGAACTGGATGCGGCTGAACTTGAGGTGGACGGCGTCGGCCAGCGTCTTGATCAGCAGCGTCTTCGCCAGCCCCGGCACCCCGCGCAGCAGGCAGTGGCCGCCGGCGAGGAACGCGATCAGGATCTCCTCGACGACCGCGTCCTGCCCGACGATCACCTTGCGCAGCTCGCGCTGCAGCGCCGCCGACCAGGCGCGCGGCCTCGGCCAGGGTCATCGGTTCGGTCTGAGCGGCGGCGTCGGCGTGAGGCACGAAGACGATCTTACAGGAGGCCGCGGACGGAAATGAGGGGCCGGGCCCGGGACTAGCCGAACGGCTGATCCAGCGGCGCGCGCGCCCTCCCTATTCTGGGACGCATGAACGACATTCTTTCCTCCCTCTCATCCCAGCTGGCGCACGCCGCCGAACAGGCCGCCGCGTCGGTCGTCCAGGTCTACGCGCGCCGTCGCCCGGTGGCCGGCGTCGCCGTGGCCGAGGATCTCGTCCTCACACCCGCTCAGCACATCGACGACGACGTGGTGGTGGTGCGGCGTGGGGATGGGCACACGACGGAAGGCACGGTGCTGGGCCGCAGCCCTGGCACCGGCCTGGCGGTGATTCGCGTGCCCGGCCTCGGCGTCCCGCCCGCGCGGCAGGCCGCTGAGCCGCGCGTCGGTCATCTGGCGCGTGGCGGTGGGCCGCACCTGGAGCGGCGGGCTGTTCGCGAACCTCACCTCGGTGGTGGTCGTCGGCGGGCCGCTGCGCACGGGACGCACGTCGGAGATCGCCCGCGTCATCCGCACCGGATCGGCCCCGCACGGCGCGACCACCGGCGGCGCGCTGGTGGACGGCGACGGCCAGGCGCTCGGCATCATCACCTCCGCCGCCATCCGCGGCACGACGGTCGTGATTCCAATCGACCTGGCCATGGCCGCCGCGGCGGACGTGCATCGCCCAGGGCGGCGCGCGTCAGGGGTTCATCGGCATCAGCTCGACCGCAGTGAATCTTCCCGCGCGTCAGCGGGCCGGCCGCAGCCAGGAATACGGTCTGCTGGTGACGGGCCTCGTCGAGGGCAGTCCCGCCGACGAGGCCGGCCTCCTGGTCGGCGACGTCATCGTCGGCTTCGAAGGCGACGGTCGTGCAGGAGCCGGAACAGCTGGTGATGCGCCTGCGGGGCGAGCGCGTCGGCAAGCCGGCCACGCTGACCCTGCTCCGCGCCGGCGCCGCGCACGACGTGTCGGTGACGGTCGGCGAACGCCGGTCATGACGAGACGCGGGTAAGCTGGGATCGACGTGGCCGATCCGATTCGCGTCTTCATCGCCAGCGTCGATGCCGAGGAACGGGCCGAGCTCGCCGCGCAGGTGGCGAGCGACGCCCGCTGGGTGATCGTCGGAGACCCGGCACGCGCCGACATGGTGGTGATCAGTCCCGAGGAGTGGGCACGGCTGTCGCGCCCGGCGTCGGTTCGCCCGGCGCCACGGGCGCGGCCGCTCGAGCAGCCGCTCGAAGGACTGACGCCCCGCGAGCACGAGGTGCTCACGCTGCTCGCCGACGGACTGCCCAACCGCGACATCGCGGCGCGCCTCGGGCGTCAGCGAGCACACGGTGAAGTTCCACCTCGGCGCGATCTTCGGCAAGCTCGGCGCGTCCACGCGCACCGAGGCGGTGCAGAAGGGATTGAAGGCGGGGGTCATCGAGATCTAGCTCATTGAGTGCCCGCCGAGGGACGGCCGCGTGCGGCGAGAAGCGCTGCGCCGCTACTCGGTGAGTGCGACCGTCGGATCGGTCCGGGCGGCTCGTCGCGCCGGGATGACACACGCCAGCAGCGCCACCACGGCGAGCACGGCCGCGACCGCCGTCACGACCGCCGCGTCCATCGCGCTGACGCCGTACAGCACGCGACTCCAGCGTCCGCCGCAGGAAGAACGCGCCGACCAGGCCGAGCGACGCGCCAATGCCGACAATGGTCGCGCCCTCGGAGAGCACCAGGCCGAAGATGCGCGGCGCGCCCGCGCCGAGCGCCATGCGGATGCCGATCTCGCGTCGCCGCTGCGACACCTGGTACGCCAGCACGCCGTAGATGCCGATCGCCGCCAGGAACAGCGCCACCACCGCGAAGCCGCCGGCGAGCAGCGTGGGCGTGCGGCGATCGACCAGCGTTTCGGAGGTGCGTTCGTCCATCGTGCGGATGTTGTAGAGCGGCAGTTCGCGATCCACCTGCGCCACCGCGCGACGCAACTGGTCGACCGAGCGCCTTGGGATCTGCCGGCGGTCCGCACCGCCAGACCCATGCCACGCACGGATCGCTGCTGGTACGGGAAGTAGTAGGCGCCCGGGCGCTGGCTGACCGGACGCATCGACGAGGCCGGCGATTCGCATCTCGGCGATCACGCCGACGATGTGGAGCATCTGGTCGTCCGGCGGCGGCTCGAACATGCGCTCCGGGCTCGACGGCTGAAACATCCGCTTGCCGACCGCATCGCCGTTGGGCCAGAACTTCCGCGCCAGACGCTCGTCGATCACGATCACCCGCTGCCGGCCTTCGCTGTCGCCCTCCGTGAACAGCCGCCCGGCCACCAGGCGCGCGCCCATCGCCTCGAAGTAGCCGTCGCGTCACCGACACCGAATACGGCGACAGCACCGACTCGCCCGGCGCCATCTGGTAGCCCTCGGCCACGATCACGCTGTCGCTGGTGCTGCCGCTGAACGGAATCGAGGACGACAGGCCGGCCGCTTCCACGCCGGGCAGCGCCCGCACCGGCTCGAGAATGCGCGAGCGTCGACCGCCCGAATCTCCGGCCCGTCGGGATAGCGCACGGCTGGCGGGTTCAGCAGGCCGGTGATCACGCGATCGCCGCGGAAGCCCGGGTCCACGGCCAGCACCCGCTGCAGGCTGGCCACCATCACGCCGGCGCCGATCAGCAGCATCAGCGCAAAGGCGACCTGGCTGGTGACCGAGCATGCGGCGCGCGAGGCGCGAACCGCGGCTCGCGGTCCCCGAGCGTCCCTCTTCGCGCACGATCTGCGCCAGATTCGTGCGTCGAAGGACGCCGACCGGCAGGGCCGCCATCACGGCGCCCACCGCGCCGACCAGCGCCAGCGTGAAGCCGAGGACCCGAAGGTCGATGCCGAGGCCGGTTGCCTGCGGCAGCTGATCCAGCCCCAGTAGCGTCGCCGAGTGCCAGGGCCCACCACCCCAGCGCCAGGCCTGCCGCGCCGCCCATCGCCGCCACCAGCGCGCTCTCCGTGAAGCTCTGTCGGGCGAGTCGCCCGAAACTGGCGCCCAGCGCGTGACGCGTCGCGAGCTCGCGCATCCTCGTGCGTCGAGCGCACCAGCACCAGGTTGGTGACGTTCACGCATCCGATGATGAGCACCACGAAGACGCCGCCCCACAACAACGTCAGCGTCCGGCCGATGTCCCCCACCACGATGGTCGTGGAACGCGACGGCCCGCGTGGCGAAGCCGGCGTTCCTCAGCACCTCGCGCAAGTGCCGGAAAGCGTTCGTCGTTCGCGGCGTTCAGCGCGGCCAGTTGCGCGCGGACCTGGTCGATGGTGGCGCCCGTCTTCAGCCGGCCCAGCTGCTGCCAGTTGTTGCTGTGGCGCGTCGAATCGGCGCGCTCCTCCGCCGTGAAGGCCACCGCGCGCAGCAGCTGGATCTCGGGATCGATGAAGCGGAAGTCCGGTGGCAGCACGCCGACGATGGACATCGGCACGCCGTTGACGCGGAGCGACTGCCCGATGGCCGCGGCGTCCCGCCGCGAAGGCGCGCTGCCAGTAGCCATGTGTCAGCACCACCTTCTGGTCGCGCCCCGGCTCGTCCTCCTCGCCCGTGAAGACCCGCCCGCGGTACGCCTGGACCCGCAACACCTCGAAGAACGAGGGCGTGACCTGAAGACCCTGCACGCGCTCCGGATCGGTGCGTGTCGCCGCCAATCGTCAGACCGGCCTGACGATACATCGCCAGGCTGTCCAGCGCGGTCAGGGCCTGGAGGCGGTCGAAATAGTCGGGGACGCCGTTGTCGGCGACGGCGACGCCAGCGCCCGGATACGAGTTGTTGATGCTGACCAGCCGGTCGGGCTCCGCGAAACGGCAGCGGCTTGAGCAGGACGCCATCGACCACCGCGAAGATGGCGATGTTCGCCGCAAGACAGAGCGCCAGGGTCGTGACCGTCGTGACGCTGAAGGCGCGGTCCTTCAGGAGGCCGCGCGCCGCGACTCGAATATCCTGCCGGAGTTGTTCCATCGTCCTGTTGGACGGGAGCAATCAGCGGATTGTTTCGCGGTAGATGAGCAGATACTGACGCGGCAGGACGTCGTGCTGCGCCGCCAGCGTGAACCCGGCCTTGCCCAGCTCCGACGTGATCTGGTCGGGCGTGAACCGGAACTCCACGGGCGGTCCCGACGGCGCGTCCTTGCGGAAGTCCACGATCACCAGCTGACCGCCGGGTTTGATCGAGCGGCGCAGCCTGGTGAAGTACGCCACGCGGTCCGGGATGTGGTGGAAGGTGTCGACGATCAGCACCGTGTCCACCGGCGCGGGCAGGTTCGGGCCGTCCGGACCGGCCTGCACCGCGTGCAGGTTCTTCAGCCCCTCCTTGTCCGCGCGGGACGTGAGGTGCGCGACCATCGCGGGCTCGATGTCCACGGCATAGACCGTTGGCGCGGCAGGCGACTTCGCCAGCTTCGACGAGAAATAGCCAGTGCCGGCGCCGATGTCCGCCACGGCCTGCCCCGGCTGGAGCTTCAGCGCCTCGATGACCTTCGCCGGCAGCTGCCAGGCATCACGCGCGGGGTCGTCGAACTCCTTGGCCCACTGCTCGGGGTTGTCGAACTTGTGCTCCATGTGGTCCGGCATCTGATGACCACCGGGCGGTGGCTGGTGCTGCTGCGCAGACGCCGAGTCCGGCTGCTGCCAGCAGACCGGCCACGAGAAGCGGGGTGCGGAGGGTCATCTTATGAGTCTGCTCCTGGCGGGGCGCGGGCGCAAGGTCTCGATTGGCCACCGGCCGGTTCGGGCGCATAATCAAGAGGCCTGCCGGGAAGGATACTGATGCGAGCTCGTCGAGACGGTCGGGTGGGGTTCACGCTGACTGCCACCGTAGTGCTGCTGGCCGTACTCGCTGGGCCGGTCCGGGCGCAGACAGGGTCACAAACCACGCCCTCGCAGCCCATCGGTGCCGTGCCGTCCGACGACTTCCTGTTCGGACGCCCTCGCATCTCGCTCGGGATCCGCGGCAACTATGTGATGCCCAGGGAAGGCAGCGACATCTTCGACTTCGTCCAGGAACAGCTGACGATCGAGAAGGGCGACTTCAGCGGACCCGGGTTCTCGGCCGATCTCGGCTGGGCGCTCACCGAGCGGCTCGATGTCGTGGCCGGCTTCGAGTTCACCCGCAAGACGGTGCAGTCGGAGTATCGCGACTTCGTGGACAACGATCTCCGCCCGATCGAGCAGGAGACGCAGCTCGACCAGAACCTGCTGACCGGAAGCCTGCGATTCGCGCTGACGCCCCGCGGCACCCGCGCCGGATCGTACGCCTGGGTGCCGGCACGGTTCACGCCCTACGTCGGCGCCGGCGGCGGAATGATGTGGTGGCGATTCCAGCAGATCGGCGATTTCGTGGACTTCCAGGACTTCGGGGTCTTCTCCGACACGTTCCGCTCGGACGGCCTCGCCCCCACCGGGCACCTCTTCGGCGGAGGGGACGTCCAGCTCTACAAGCGTCTCTCATTGAGTGTGGAGGGCCGCTACGTCTGGGCCTCGGGTACACTGGATGAGGATTACGTCGGGTTCGAACCGATTGATCTGTCGGGGTTCCGCTTCTCGGCGGGTTTCAACGTCGTGTTCTAGGGCGAGGAGACTTCCATGGCACTGCGATCACTTGTCATCGTGGCCGCGCTCGCAACCTTTCCTCAGCTTGCGCTCGCGCAGACCCCGTCGGTGGACCCTCGCTGGGCTCCCTATGTCGGCTGCTGGCAGCTGCGCATGGAGAACACCAACGACGGCATTGCCGATCTCGTGGCGGCCGCCATGCGGCAGGCGCCTCCGAACCAGAAAGCCGGCGACGTGATGATCTGCATCACGCCCTCGGAGCAGCCGTTGGCGGTGATGCAGCAGACCGTGCTCGACGGCGAGAGCGTACTGGACGAACTGGTCTCCACCGACGGCGTGGCGCGGTCGGCCGAAGAAGCCAGCTGCAAGAGCACACGACGCGCGGAGTGGTCGGCGTCGGGCCGTCAGCTGTTCTCCCGCGGCACGATCGCCTGCGAAGGTCAGCCCGAGCGGCAGATCACCGGACTCTCGATGATCCTGGCCGGCCCCACCTGGGTGGACGTCCAGATGTCCGAGGTGCGCGGCCAACGCAGCGTGCGCGTGCGGCGCTATGGGTTGTCGCGCGAACAGATCCGGAGCGGCGGCGCGCGGGCGCTGAACCCGCAGAGCCTGGCACCCCTGAGCCGCTGGACGCTTGATGAAGTGAAGGACGCCAGCCGCAAGACCGCGCCTGAAGTACTGCAGGCGGCCCTGGTCGAGGCAGGGACCAAGTTTCCGCTGAGCGGCCGGACGCTCGTGCAGTTGAAGAAGGCCGGCGTGCCCGACACGGTGATCGACGTGATGGTGGCGCTCACCTTCCCGGAGAAGTTCGTCATCGAGCGGCCGACCTACACCGCCAGCTACGGCGGAGGGGGCGGCGGTGGCGGGTTCGACCCGTGGTCGATGGCCAGCGAGTACGGCTGGCTGTCGGTCTACGCGCCGTTCGGGTATCAGTACTACGGCTACTATGACCCCCGTTACGGTCCTGGCTATGGCTGGGTGCCGGTGGCGCCGCCGATCGGCGGCGGCAGCGCGGAGCCCGAGTCGAACGGGCGCGTGATCAACGGCGCCGGCTACACGCGGGTGCGGCCACGCGAGGCCGAGCCGACGCGGGTGAACGCCGATGGCGGCGGCCTCGTGGATCGCTCTGGCGGTGGGGCCTCGAGCGGTTCCGGGTCCGGCGGCTCGAATTCAGGCGGCGGAGTCAGCACCGGCGGCTACTCGAGCGGCGGGGCCTCGGGCGGCAGCAGCAGTGGGAGTTCGGGCGGCACGCGCACGGCGGTCCCCCGTCCCCCGGGCGGCAATCAGTAGACGAGGCAGCAGGCTTTCTTCCCTCAGCGGAGCAGATACATGACAGGTCCATTGCCAATCGGAGCCAGCGCTCCGGATTTCGAAGCGGTTACCACCGACGGCCCGATCAAGTTCCACGAGTGGCTGGGTGACTCCTGGGGAGTCCTCTTCTCGCACCCCAAGGACTTCACGCCGGTCTGCACCACCGAACTGGGGTACATGGCCCGCATCAAGCCCGACTTCGACAAACGCGGGGTCAAGGTGATTGGCCTCAGCATCGACCCGGTCGACAGGCATGCGGCCTGGGCGAAGGACATCGCCGAGACACAGGGCACTGCGCCGAACTTCCCGATGATCGCGGACTTCGATCTGAAGGTGGCCAAGCTCTATGGCATGCTGCCGGCCGATGCCGGCGAATCGGGCGAAGGCCGCACTGCGGCCGACAACGCCACGGTGCGCAACGTCTACGTCATTGGCCCGGACAAGAAGATCAAGCTGGTGCTCTCCTACCCGATGAGCACGGGCCGCAACTTCGACGAGGTCATTCGCGTGCTCGATTCGCTGCAGTTGACGGCGAAGCACAAGGTGGCGACACCGGCGAACTGGAAGGAGGGACAGGATGTCATCATCCTCACCTCGGTGACCGATGCCGAGGCCAAGGAGACGTATCCTGAGGGATGGAAGGCGATCAAGCCGTACCTGCGGGTCGTCCCGCAGCCCCAGGGCTGATCGGCATAGAGGAGAACATGAACCCACGACACGCATTTGCCGCCACTGCGGTGGTGCTGGTGACGGGCCTGGGCTATGCGGTCGCCGCGCAGCCGAAGCCCGCCGCCAGCAACACCGTCACGGTCTACAAGTCACCGACTTGAGGGTGCTGTAGCGCCTGGATTGAACATCTCCGGGCGAATGGCTTCCAGGTGGAAGCCCAGAACGTTTCAGACGCGCAGTTGCACGCCGTCGCCATCCAGGGGGGC
Organism: uncultured Acidobacteriota bacterium; assembly: GCA_963721715.1. Classification (GTDB taxonomy): domain Bacteria; phylum Acidobacteriota; class Vicinamibacteria; order Vicinamibacterales; family UBA2999; genus VFZN01. The sequence continues at coordinate 483,415 of CAVRKI010000004.1, forward strand.
GTCACCGACGACTTGTCGTCCTGCCACACGGCCAAGGTGGGTGGCTATACGGTGGAGGGTCACGTGCCCGCCGCCGACATCCAGCGGATGCTCAAGGAGAAACCCGCCATCGCCGGAATCGCGGTTCCCGGCATGCCACAGGGCTCTCCGGGTATGGAGCAGGGCGGCGTCAAGGAACCGTACGACACGGTCGCCTTTACGAAGGACGGCAAGAAGACGATCTACGCGAAGCATCGGTAGATCGAGTCGGGAGACGGGAGTCGGGAGTCGGGTTCAGACCCGGAGCCCGGCTCCCTCTTCGTTTCCGACCTCTAAATCTCCAGATCGCCCATCTCCAGGTCTCCAGATCTTCCCGTCACCAGATCCCACGATCGGATCTCTAGGTCACTGGATCTCGAGCGTCACCAGATCTCGATATCCCAGTCAGTGCCTCCCGAAGGTCCTCGACGAGCGCGTCAATCTCCCCTGCGTGCGTGCGGAAGCTGAGCACGCACACGCGACCCAGGTAGCGTCCCCGCGCCACCGCGCCGGTGACCATCACCCGGCCTCTCGCCGTCGTCCGGGCCATCAGCTCGCGGGTGGCGGCGTCCTCCTGCGCCAGCGTGGCGCCCGGCCAGGTCACGTGGAACGCGAACAGCGACAACTCCGGCGGCGCGTCGATGACGATACCGGGCAACGCCGCGATGCGGTGAAAGGCGTCGAGTGCGAGCGCGCGCTTCTCGGCAATGGCCGCACGATAGGCGGCGGACCCGTAGAGCTTGATCGTCAGCCAGACCCGCAGTCCCGGGAAGCCCCGCGACAGATCCGGCCCGTGCTGACTGGGATCGTAGAAGTCGTCGGGGTGTGGCATCACCGGCAGATAATCAGCCGTCGCCTCGTGTGCCGCGCGCAAGGCCGCGCCATCGCGCACCAGCAGCGCGCCGGTTCCATACGGCAGGAACATCCCCTTGTGCGGGTCCAGCGTCAGCGAATCGGCCCGCGACAGGCCGTGCAGCACCCTCCGGCCGTCGTCGCACAGATAGAAGAACGCACCGTAGGCGCCGTCGACGTGGTGCCAGAGACCTTCGGCTTCACACAGGTCGGCGACGGCATCGAGCGGGTCGACCGCGCCGGTGTTGGTGGTGCCCGCGTTCGAGACCACGGCGAACGGGATCAGTCCGGCAGCGCGATCCGCCGCGATGGCGTCACGCAGGGCGGACAGCGGCAGGCGGAACGACGGGTCACACGGAATTGCGCGGACACGGTCCGGCATGATGCCGGCAATCTTCGCCGCCTTCAGCACGCAGTGGTGCGCCTGGTCCGAGGTGTAGATGACGCCGGGGCGAATCTCTGCACCGAGGTGCCGCTCGCGCGCGCACAGAATGGCATTGCACGTGGCCATCGAGCCGCCGGTGGTGAACAGGCCGCGCCCCTGTTCCGGGAATCCCATCCACTCGCGCAGCCAGTCCAGCGCGTTGGCCTCGAGCTGCACCAGGGCTGGCGCCGCCTGCCAGACACCGGTGTAGCGGTTGACGGAATCGGCGATGAAATCCGCGAGCGCGGCCGGGTAGACGCCGCCGCCGGGGATGTACGCAAGGTAGCCTGGCCCCGCCGAATTGAAGGAGCGCGGGATGTATTCGTCGAAGAGCTGAGCCAGCAGGCCGTCGAGCGCACTTCCCTGCTCCGGCGGGCCTTCGCGCATCCTCCGGCACAGCGCCGCGGCGTCCACGTCGCCACAGATCGGCTGCGAAGGCAGAGCCGCCACGTGCGCGACGCAGCGCGCGACGACGGCATCGGCCATCGCGCGCATCTCGGTCGCGGTGTATTCGAAGTCCGGGACCCCTGTCATGGCGTCGCATCCCCCGCCATCACCGCCACCAGCGACAGCGGGTCCACCCGCGCCTCGCCGACGCGCAGCCCCCAGTGCAGGTGCGCGCCCGTCACGCGGCCGGTGGCGCCGACGCGGCCCACGACCTGGCCGGCTTCCACCATGTCGCCCTCGGCGACATCGAGGCGCGACATGTGCGCCAGCTGCGAGAACACGCCGAGGCCGTGGTCGAGAATCACGGTCCGGCCGCTGAAGAACAGGTCCCGCGCGGCGACCACGCGGCCGGCGCTCGGCGCCCGGATTGGCGTGCCGGCTGGACTGAGGAAATCCGTGCCCGCGTGCGGATTCCGAGGCTCGCCGTTGAACACGCTGCGGGTGCCGAAGCGGCTGTTGGCCTGGTGCGGCACCGGCACCCGGAACGGCGTCGTCCAGAGGCGCTGCGGTGTGACGGTGGCCAGCAGGGCCTGTGTGAAGCGGGTTTCATCCTCGATACGGGCCATCAGCGCGGGAGGCGGGTTCACGAAGTCGGGGTTCACCTTCAGTGTGCGCGTCGGGAACGTCCGCGGCGTCACGGTGAAGGACTTCTCGACGGTCGCGCCCGTGTTGGTCGCGACAGATAGTCGGTAGTCGCCAGCTGCCTGGTCCAGATCGATTCCGACCAGCGCATGCCACGCGCCGCTGGCCAGCCGATAGGCCGGGGCGGTCCGACCGAAGGCACGGACATCCACTGACGACACGTCACCCGGAACGGTTACCGATGCCAGAATCACCTCGCCCGGCCGCATGGTCCGCGCCCGCAACTCGACGGAGAGCGCGGGTGCGCCGAGCACCGCTGCCTGCAGGCCCGCGGCGCAGACGAGCGCCGCCGCGACAACGACCGATCGCAGATGCCTGTCGGCGCGCGGCATGCGCCTAGTCTACGACGACCTCGTCAGCCCAGGATCACTGCTGTGCTTCGAGACGCATCTTGGTGTCGGTGAGCGTGCGCGCCAGGCCCGAGCGCGCACGGCGCTGCACGATCGGCCGTGAGATCGATCCGAGCATGCCTTCCAGCCGGTCGATGCGGGCGCGATTGAAGTAGAGCCAGTAGAAGCGGTTGGCGTCGCCTGGCTCCGGCAGGATCGCGGTGACGGCCGTCTGGCCGTCCATGTAGTGACTGGCATAGATCTGCGTGGTCACGATCAGGACGCGGCCGGTGTCGGTGGTGTGCACGGTCACGTGGTTCAAGCCAACGACCGGACGGAAGCCGAACGCCTCCTTGGACCAGTAGAAGAAATGTTCAGTGTTCGGCAGCGCGCCCGCCGGGAACGTCAGCAGGTGGCTGCGGAGAGACGGCGCGGCGTCCAGCGGCGAGGGTTCCTGGGCCAGCAACGCCTTGACCTCGTCGGACAGCTTCATCGCCCGCGGGTCGTCCTCATACGTGACCAGGCGTTCGATGCCGGCGGTGCGGTACACGTTCAGGTAGTCCAGCAGGATTCGCTTGAACAGCGCTGCCGCCTTCGCGTCGGCATCCGCGGCGCGCCAGTTCACCTCGGTGTTCACGCGTCGGATGTCGTCGCCCGACAGTCGCACGTCGCAGGCGCCCACGCGGCACGCACGCAGCGCCTTGATGTCGTCGGGCTCGACCGTCAACGAGTCGAGGTCGGAGAGCTGGGGCGTCTCGCTGAATTTCGCAATCTGCAGGACGAAGCTGCTGCGCCGGAAGCCTTCGAGCGTCCGGTACTGCGCGACGAATCGGGTCGGGGATCCCGTGATGCGAATCGCGCCCGCGGTATTGACCTCGCGCTTGAGACTGGCCGGGAACGTCTTGGCAATGGCGTGGCCCTGCTCGAGATTGCCGGCCTCGCGTTGGGTCAGGCGGAGCGTGGCGCGAATGAAGGGTTCCGCTGCCTGACTGTCACCTTGGCCTGCGGCAGGGAGAGCGGCGGAGGTCAGCGACAGCACGGCCAACAGGAGCGCGCCGCCGACGAGCCGGCACGAGGGGCTCGCGAGCATCCCCGCCATCGTACTTGGTTTTGGTTGGGGCCTGGCACGATCCCCCCGAATTTCGCGCAGTATCTGCGTACTGGGCGGATGGCACCGCTCCGGCACCGCGCGTCCCGGGTGCGGGCAAAGCCAGTCTAACCCACCCGTCCGCGCTGGCTGTGCCGGACGGCCGACGCCGGAGGGCCGTCACCCTGGTCCCACGCGACGAAAATCCCTGCCAAACGGCACTTCCGCAATGGCGAATTTCTTGCAGCGGTCAATGTGTAATCCACCAGGAGAGAATCGTCATGGCAAGCGCCACTCTCGACCTACCCAATGTTCGCTCGCTCGTTGACAAGGTCGTCGATACCGATCGTCTGGCCAAGGACGCCGGCCTGCTGAAGGCTCGTGCCGCTGAGGCGGTAGACGACAGCATGCGGGCCGTCAAGCGCACCGCGAAACAGCGGCTGAATGAACTGGAAGATCTGAAGGACGATGCCGCCATCCGAGTGCGAAAGGCGCCGCTGGCCGCCGTCGCCGTGACCTTCGCCACCGGCCTGCTGTTCGGGCTGGCGCTCGGCTGGTTCAGCCGACAGCCGAAGAGCGTGTAAGGGGCAAAAGGCAAAGACCCAGCACTGCCGACAGACGGCAGCCGGGCGGGCGGCAGCCGGTCGTCGGCAGGACAGAGCGCTGTCAACAGCCATTGAGCAGCCGATCGCGATCGGCTGCTCAATGGGCAGGGCGTTCGCGCTCCACCGCCGTGCCGTCGGGCACTTCGACGTGCAAGTGACCGAAGTGCCCGGCCACCTTCCACAGCACCCGGTAGCCCGCACGCCGCATCATGTCTGCCAGCGCGTCCGGGGCGGAGCTGTGCACGTCGATCGCCAATCCCGCATAGTGCATCGACCGCCGCGCGTGCACATGATCGTTGGCCGAGACGAGACGTACGGTGTGACCCGTGCGCCTCGCCCAGATGTCGGCCACGTCGAACATGCGCAGGGCGTCGCGCGATGTCAGTCGCACCTGCTCACGCAGTCCGCGGACTACTGCTGAGCGTTGATAGGGGGGAGCGTGTAGCCCTGCGACGCCAGCAGCTGCCGCACGCCCTCGAGGGCCTTGCCCTGCTCCTCCACGGCTTCGGCCAGCCGAGAGTTGGCGCCCAGCAGGGCGTCGGTGGTGCGTCGATGTTCGGTGATGAGGAAGGTGACCACGCCGGCGGCGAGCACCCAGGGCAGGATGGTGTTCTTGAATTCGGTCCAGTAGGTCACAGACACCCCCAACGGATGGTGGACAGGCCGTCGCCGCTCGGGGGAGGGAACGCGATGGAAAAGTCGAGCGCTAGCTCGGGGGAGAAGCAGCCGCAGTATGCCACAGATGAGGGCCGCTTCGCGGGGGCCTCGCCGCTCACGCGGCTCGGTAGGATGGTAGGCGGCGGGATCTTCGGCGGCTTGCCAGTGACGCATCAAGCGGGGAGCGACGCGCGGGTCTGAGCGGGCGGAGGTCTGCGGAGCGGCGATGACGATCGACCGCCCCGCTTCCCTGCCTACAGTCTGCCCGTCAAGAGCATGACGATGAGAATGAGCAGAATGATCCCGCCCAGGCTACCGCCGATTCTGGGGCCACCCATGTAGAAACCGCCACCGCCGAACACCAGCAACAGGATGATCAGCACAACCAGTAGATTCATAACGCACTCCTCGTGGGTTTCCGGGCGCGGTCAGCTCGATGAGCGGTGAACGACATCGCATCGTTCACGCGTCCTCATTATCTTGGATTGTACCCGATGGGATCCAGACGAGGTGGCGGGTGAAGACTAGCGTCGAGGCGGAGCGGTCGCAGTGGCCGCGAGGAGCACTCAGCCGAACGAGCACCGTCGGCCATAGCGTTCTGGAGCCTCGATTTCTGTTCGGTGGACGGAGCGCTTGGACGCGCGGGGCCAATAGTGAATTGCAGTGCGCTGGCAGAAGACGAGGTATAGACAAGGCGTGAAGGCTCTGCGCGGCCCGGCCTCGGCGGCGCTCGTCGCGGCGGCCCTGGTCATGACGTCCGCCACCGGCTTGGCGCAGACGCGCCTCTACGTGCTCTTCAGCGGCGCGGCATTCGAGGCTTGTGTCCCGACGGACTGCGAGCCGGGTCACCTGCTGGAGATCGACGTCGAGCGGGGGGCGATCGTGCGCGATACCCTGATCCGGTCCGCGCGCTACGATCCGTCCGCGCTCGGGGTGACCGCGGATGGGCGCTACCTGGTGTGGTCCGGCGCCGAATCGATCTTCGGCTACGGCGAGCTGAGCCTGTTCGATGCGGCGACCCGTTCACAGTCCGTGGCAGCATCGCTCGGTCCAAGAAACGGCTTCCCCTTCCAGGTGTTCGTCCACCCGACCCAATTCAAGGCCTACCTCGCCCACCCACCTGTGATTGGCGTCGCGGCACCGGGAGTTCTTGCGCCGATCGCGGTACCCGGGTGCGACAGCACCTGGCAGTTGGCGGTCAGCGGCGACGCCTCGCGCCTGTTCACGCGCTGTGCGGTGATCACGCCGAACTCGACCCAGGTGATCGGCACCGCAGTCCTCGATGGCGCCACGGGGGCCATGCTGGCCATGGCATCAGAGACCGCCGTCCCGCAGAGCACCGCGTTCGATGGCTCTGAGCTCTACTCCGCGCGAATGGCGCTGGCAGGTCCCACATACCGGCGCTGGGATGTAGTCTCGAATTCACTGCTCGTCGAGCGGGTCGTGGGCCTGTCGGATGATTTCCCGATGACCCTGGCCACAGATCCTCGAACCGGTCGCCTCTGGGCCTCGGTGCTGAGCCGGACGCTGGACGCGGCCATCCAGGTGCTCGACGCCGCGACGCTCCAGCCCCTGGCGCGGTTCACGCTGGGCCGCTATGCCTATCCCAACCTCACCGAGCGCGGTCCGCTCCAACTCGTGTTCGACCGTGACCAGGCGCTCGCCTACGCGGCGTGGAGTGAGCGCATTCCCGGCAGCGTGCCCACCCACTTCCGCACCTTCGTCGGCGTCATCGATACGGAGACGCTGACCTGGTTGCTGAGCGCGGAGTTGCCGTCGGTGTCCGTCGTGGCGGGCGTGGCGATCGCGCCGCGGCCACCCGTGCCGTCCGAACTCGCCGGGATCGTCACGGGCCGTGACGTTACGCTGCGGTGGTCGGAGGCGCCTGGGGCGCCGGGCGTGACGAGCGTGGACGCAGGTTCGGGACCAGGCCTGACGAACCTGGCATCACTCGCCGTCGCGCCAGGCGAGGCCGTGCTCGTGGTTCCAAACGTGCCGCCCGGAACCTACTTCGTGCGCGTGCGAACCCGGACGGCCGCCGGCGTCGAGGCGATCTCCAACGAGATCACGGTCGTCGTACGCTGACACCTGGGGCCGATTCGGAAAGGTTGGAGGCGCCGCCCGGATTTGAACCGGGGATGGAGGTTTTGCAGACCTCTGCCTTACCACTTGGCGACGGCGCCGATCGGTTCTTGGCGGGATGCCGGGCGACCCACGCACCCGCGTGAGGCCCTACGAGATGCGGGCTCCCCGGCGAAGGAAAGTGGAGCGGGAAACGGGATTCGAACCCGCGACTTCGACCTTGGCAAGGTCGCACTCTACCACTGAGTTATTCCCGCCCACGAACGAAACCCTAGTGTAACAAAGGCAGCGGGATCCGGCAACTATCTGCGGCACTTGAGGCCGGATCCTCGTTCCAGGCCCCGGAAACAGATACCGCGTATCCGGCGTCGGACACCGGAACCCGGACACCGGTGACCGCCCCCCGTCCCTCACCAGCCGGGGCGGAAGGCGTCCGGGTAGACCGTCACCCGCGGCGGCTCGGTCTCGGACTCCACGGCCACCACGTCGAAGCGGCAGACCCGATCGCCGGCGGCCTCGAGCCCCAGATAGCTTTCAGCCATGGCCGCAACACGTCGCTGTTTCTGCGCCGTGACCGACTCCGCGGGATTGCCGAATCTGCCACTCCCCCGCGCCCGCACCTCCACGAACACCAGCACCCCACCGTCCTGCGCCACGATGTCGAGTTCGCCGTAGCGGGTGCGATAACGCCTGTGAAGGATGGCGTAGCCGCGATCCTCGAGCGCGGCGCTGGCGAGGTCTTCACCCCGCATCCCAAGCTGCTGCCGGGCCATCGTCATGCCCATAGCAGTGCAAGGCCCTTGCCCGCGTTGGTGGAGATTCGCGATGCTGTTCGATACCCCTGCCGAGCCGCGACAGCGGCGAGGCCTCTACCCGAGCGAAGCGAGGACCTGATCGATAATTTCCACCGCCGTCTTCGCCTGCGCCTTCGTCAGCACCAGCGGCGGCGACAGCCGGACCGCGTTGCGGCCGGCGCCGAGCACCAGCAGGCCGCGCTGGAAGCAGGCGTCCACCACCTGATTCCGCTCCGTGGTGGCGCGCTCCTTCGTCGTCCGATCGCGCACCAGTTCGATGCCGATCATCAGCCCGCGCCCGCGCACGTCGCCGATGATCGCGTGCTTCTCCTGCAGCTCCTTCAGCAGGTCCATCATGTAGGCGCCGACGTCGGCGGCGTTCTGCATCAGCGAGCTTCGCAGCAGGTCGATCGTCGCCAGCGCCGCGGCGCACGAGACCGGGTTGCCGCCGAACGTGCTGGCGTGCGTGCCCGGCGGCCACGACATCACCTCGGCGCGCGCGGTGGTCACGCCCAGCGGCAGCCCCGACGCCACGCCCTTGGCCGCGGTCACGATGTCCGGCTGGACGCCGAAGTGCTCGATGCCGAACATCTTCCCGGTGCGGCCCATGCCCGACTGCACTTCGTCGCAGATCAGCAGGATGCCGTGCTTCGACGTCAGCTCGCGCAGCCGGTGATGGAACTGCGGCGCGGGAACGACGTAGCCGCCCTCGCCCTGGATGGACTCCACCATCACCGCCGCCACTTCGTCCGGCGACACCAGGTGCACCAGCAGCTGGTCCTCGACGAAGTCCAGGCACTCGGCCTGACAGCTCTCGGGGCGCCGGCCCACCGGGCACCGGTAGCAGTTCGCGTACGGCGCGTGGTACGCGCCCGACAGCGGCGGCCCGAACCCCTTGCGCTGGATCGCCCGGCTCGAGGTCAGCGACAGCGAGCCCATCGTCCGGCCGTGGAAGCTGCCCGAGGAACGCGATGATCCCGTACCGCTTCGTCGTGTAGCGCGCCAGCTTGATCGCCGCCTCGTTGGCCTCGGTTCCGGAGTTGGCGAAGAACGATCGCTTCTGCCCGTCGAACGGCGCGATCTCGTTGAAGATTTCCGCCAGCCGCACCTGCGGCTCGTAGTAGAAGTCCGTCCCCGACATGTGCAGGAACTTGTTGCGCCTGATCGACGATCGCGGCGACCACCTGGGGATGGGAATGCCCGGTGGAGTTGACGGCAATCCCGGCGGCGCAATCGAGGAACCGGTTGCCGTCCACGTCCTCGACGACGGCGCCTTCGCCGCGGGCCATGACGAAGGGATAGTCGCGGGTGTACGACGTGGAAACGACGTGCGCGTCGCGTTCGATGAGGGCCTTCGCCTTGGGACCGGGAAGGGGCGTCTTCAGCACTGGGGCATCCATGGCCCCATTATGCGCCCGAGTCGGCTACTTCCGCTTCCAGCGCGTCCCCTGCGGCCCGTCCTCGAAGATCACGCCCCTGGCGGCCATGTCGTCGCGGATGCGGTCGGCCTCGGCGAAGTTGCGCGCCCGGCGGGCCGCGTGACGGGCCTCGATCGCCGCCTGGATCTCGGCCTCCGGGACGGGCGGCTCGCGATCCTCGCCGCGGCGCAGCGACAGCACGCCCAGCACGTCGTCGAAGTGGTCGAAGGCCTTGCGCACCGTGGCCACGTCGGCCTCGCCGATCTGCTTCTGGTCGATGGCCGTGTTGATGGTCCGCACCAGGTCGAACATGCAGGCCAGCCCCGCGGCGGTGTTCAGATCGTCGGATAGCGCCTCGTCGAAGGCGGCCCGCGCCGTGGTGACCGCCCGCAGGATCTCGGGGTGCGCATCGCCGCCCTTCACGCGATCCAGCCGGTCCAGGAAGTCGGTGAGGCGCCGCAGCGCCTCTTCCGCCTGCTGCATTCCCACCCACGTGAAGTTGAGCTGCTTGCGGTAGTGCGCCGAGAGCAGCAGGTAGCGCAGCGCCGAGGCCCGGAAGCCACGCTCGGTGATGTCGCTGAGCGTGTAGAAGTTGCCGAGCGACTTCGACATCTTCTGGTCGTCCACCATCAGGTGCTCGGTGTGGACCCAGAAGCGCGAGAACGGCTTGCCGGTGGCGCCTTCGCTCTGCGCGATCTCGTTCTCGTGGTGCGGGAACACCAGGTCGATGCCGCCGGTGTGAATGTCGATGGGCGACTCACCCAGCAGGCGCAGCGCCATCGCCGAGCACTCGATGTGCCAGCCCGGCCGGCCCGGGCCCGACGCCGCAGTCCCACGTCGGCTCGCCGGGCTTGGTGGCCTTCCACAGCACGAAGTCGCGCGCGTCTTCCTTGTTGTATTCGTCGGCGTCGACGCGGGCGCCGGCCTGGATGCCCGGAGTGATCCAGCCGCGCCAGCTTGCCGTAGTCGGGCAGCGTCGCGATCTTGAAATAGATCGAGCCGTCGCTGCGGTAGGTGTGGCCGTGCGCCTCGAGCTGCGTGATCATGCCGGCCATCGCCTCGAGGTTCGCCTCGTCGGTGGCGCGCGGGGTCTCCTCGACCGGCTCGATGCCGAGCCTGGCGGCGTCCTCGCGGAAGGCCTGCGATGTAGCGATCGGTGTACTCGCGCAGGCCGAGGCCTTCGCGTTCGGCGCCGGCAATGGTCTTGTCGTCCACGTCGGTGAAGTTCATGACGTGGCGCATCTGCCAGCCGCCGACGTACTTCAGGGCGCGACGGAGCACGTCGACGCAGACGAAGGTGCGGAAGTTGCCGATGTGCCCGCGGGCGTAGACGGTGAGGCCGCAGGTGTACATCCGGACGGTGTTGTCGCGCAGGGGCTCGAAGGTCTCCTGCTGCCGCGTCAGCGTGTTGTAAAGGCGCATCGTCAGGCGTTGAGAGGCTGGGTGATGATCTGGCCCGCCACGCTGACGCGCAGCTCGCCGTCGGCGCAGGTGAACTCCAACGGGCACGCCGCGTGCGGGCTCGTCGCCACGGCGTCGGCGGCGGCAGCCACCACCCGCTCGCACAGCGCCGCTCCCGCGGCCTCCGGCAGCCTGGCGTAACCCACCGCGTGGGCGCAGAGGTCCCGGACGACCCCGACCAGCCGGGCGATCGCCGGGTACGGTCACCGTGAAGTTGAACGACTCGGGACTCACCTGACCTCCATCACACACCAGAACCGGGGGGCGTCACACCGAAAGTCTATCGAATAATCGCTCGGCCCGCCTCACGTCGGCGGCGATCTGCTCGCGAAGGGCGTCCACGTCGGGAAAACGGCGCTCGTCCCGCAGCCGCTGCACGAAGGAGACTTCCGCCTGGCGGCCGTAGAGATCGCCGGAAAAGCCGAGGACATGCGTTTCGATACTCACCTGCGGGGTGTCGCCGAAGGTGGGCCGGACGCCGATGTTGGTCACACCGGGGCGAATGACCCCGTCCAGCGTGATGAAGGTGGCGTAGACACCGTTCGGCGGGATCAACTCGTTCCGGGTGGCCAGGTTGGCCGTCGGGAACCCCAGCTCCCGTCCACGCCGTCGCACCCTCCACCACCTCGCCGCTGATGGCGTAGTGGCGGCCGAGCAGGGCCCCCGCCTCCTCCACCCGGCCCTCGGCCACCAGCCGGCGGATCCGCGTGCTCGACACCACGAAGTCCTTGTAGCGGATCGGATCGATCTTCTCGACCCGAAACCCGGACTGCTGGCCCAGGGTGCGCAGCAGCGAGAAGTTGCCGGAACGCTCGCGGCCGAACAGGAAGTCCGCGCCCACCCAGACCTCCGCCACGCGCAGCCAGTCCACCAGCACCCGGCGCACGAAGGTCTCGGGCTCCCACTGCGACAACTCGAGGGTGAAGCGGACCACCGCCACGCCCTGCACGCCGGCCCGCTCGAGCGCCGCCAGCTTCTGTGGCTTGGTCATCAGCAGCGCGCGGGGCCTTGTCGGGCCGCAGCACGCGCGGTGGATGCGGATCGAAGGTCAGGACCAGCGCCGTGCCGCCGCGCTCGGTGGCGCCGCGGCGGATGCGCTCGATGATCTTGATGTGACCGCGGTGCAGGCCGTCGAAGTTGCCCAGCGCCAGGACCGGGTAGACCCAGCGCTGGGGCCGCGGGTCATCAGGGAAATGAATGACCTCCACCTCAGCCCACCTCCACCGCGAAGCGCAGGCCGTCGAAGGCCAGGGCCATCCCGTCGGGCAGGGACCGGTTGGTGATCGCGTGCGGCAGGTCGTGGCACACGTGCGTGAAGAAGGCGCGCCGGGGCTGCAGTCGCTCGGCGACCGCCGCCGCCTCGGACAGCGAGAAGTGCGTCGGATGCGAGCGGTGGCGCAAGGCGTTCAGCACCAGCACGTCCAGCCCCTCGAGCATCGGCCACGCCTCGTCGGGGATGGTGCTGGCATCGGTGAGATAGGCGAACGAGCCGAACCGGTAGCCGAGGATCGGCAGCGTCCCGTGCAGAAGCGGGACCGGCTGCACCGTGAGGGCGCCGACCGTGAACGGCCCGTCGATCTCGTGCAGGACGATCTGCGGAATGCCGCCGCCCTTCTGCGACGGCGGCTCGAACACGTACTGGAAGATGCGGCGCAGCTCGCGCCCGGTGGCCGCCGAGGCGTGCACGGGAATGGCGCCGTGGTTGAGGACGTTGAAGCGGCGGACCTCGTCCATGCCCATCACGTGATCGGCATGACTGTGGGTCATGAGGATGGCGTCCACGCTTGACCACCCCGAAGGCGAGCGCCTGCTGGCGCAGGTCGGTGGAGGTATCGACCAGCACGGACGGGCCGCCGTCCACTTCGAGGTAGATGGAGGGCCGCAGCCGCCGATCGTGCGGATCCGGCGACTGGCACACCTCACACGTGCAGCCGATCATCGGCACCCCGTGCGACGTGCCGCTCCCGAGAAAGGTCACCAGCGCCTGCAAAACACCGAATGATAGCATTCAGGCCATGTCGCACCCGGCTGGCGCGCGCTTCGATCGGCTCGTCTGGATCATGCACACGCTGCGGGGACCGGACGGCTGTCCGTGGGACCGCGAGCAGACGCTGCACATCGCTCCGGCCCTTCGTGCTCGAAGAAACGTGCGAGCTGCTCGACGCCCTCGACGAGGGCGACATGCCGGCGCTCAAGGAAGAGCTCGGCGATTTCCTCTTCGAGGCGGTGTTCCTGGCCGAACTGTGCGCCGAGGCCGGGCACTTCACCATCGCCGACTCGATACAGGCCGTCACCGACAAGCTCGTGCGTCGCCATCCGCACGTGTTCACGCCGAGAAGGGCGACCTCGCTGCCGCCGAACACCACCATCACCTCGTCGGGCGTGAAGGAGCAGTGGGACGACATCAAGGCCGGCGAGCGATCCGTCGCCGGCAAGCCGCAGCCGACCACGATCGGCGGCATCCCGCGTTCGCTGCCTGCCCTGCTGCGCGCCGAGAAGCTGGGCCGCAAGGCGGCCAGCGTCGGGTTCGACTGGGAGCAGCCGAGCGACGTGCTGCACAAGATCGAAGAAGAGGTGCGCGAGTTCCGCGAGGCGGTCGCGCTGCAGGGCATGGCCTCGGCCCACGCCGAGGAGGAATTTGGCGATCTGCTGTTCGCGCTGACCAACCTCGCCCGCAAGATGGGCATCGCGCCGGAGACCGCGCTGCGCAAGGCCAACGACAAGTTCCAGCGCCGCTTCGAGTCGATGGAGGCCACCGCCGCGGCCGACGGGCATGCGCTGAAGGACCTGTCGTTCGACGATCTGGACCAGCGCTGGAACGCCGCGAAGAAGGCCACCGCCGATCAGTCCTGATCGTCACCACGGCTGCCGGGCGGGCCGGGCCGCGGTGAGCGGCGCGATCGCCATCTCAACCCCGTGAACGTCCTCACGTCCAACGACTCGCCGTCGGTGACGAGCTCGATCTGCCCGTCGCGATCGGTGCGGAAGACCTTCGCCCCCACGGCGGCGTATCGGGCCAGCACGTCGCGGAGCGGGATGGCCGTACAGATTGCCGCGGCCGGCGCTGACGAGCACGGCGGCGGGCCGCAGGCGCAGCAGGAACGGCATCGAACTGGACGTGCTGCTGCCGTGATGCGGCGACTTCAGCACGACGGTCGGCAGCAGGTCCATCGCGTCGGCGAGACCGGACTCCACGGCGCGCGAGATGTCGCCCGTCAGCAGCACGCGACACCTGGCCGTACCGGACCTCGAGCACCAGCGAGTCGTCGTTCCTCACACGCTGCCGTTCCCAGTCCGGCGGCGGTGGATGGTGGACGCGCAGTTCGACCTCGCCAATCTGCATCCGATCGCCGCGCTGCAGCCAGCGCCAGCCGCTGCGACGGTCACGGGCCGCGGCCTGCAGCACGGCCTCCGCGGCTCGTGGCCCGCGACCGGCACGCCCACCCACACCTCGCGGGGCGCGAAGTCGCGCACAACCGCCGCGGCGCCGCCGATATGATCCGGGTCGCCGTGCGTCACGGCCACGTAGTCCACGCCGGCCCAGGCCCCGCGCGCGCAGCGCCGGCCCGAGGACACGGTCGCCGATGTCGAAGTCGCCGCGCGTCGACACGCCGCCGGCGTCAACGAGCAGGGTCTGCCCGTCCGGGCAGGTCACGAGAAACGCGTCTCCCTGCCCCACGTCCATGGCCGTCACGCGCAGGCGCGAGTCGAACACGGCGCGGGCGTAGGTCGTGCGGCGCCACCGCGATCCACAGCCACAGGCTGGCAGCGACAAGGCCCAGCGCGTCCGGGCGGCGGCGACCCGTGAAGCGCGGGCGGCGCTGCCCAACCACCACCATCCGACGAGGGAGGCGTAGTACGCGGCCATCAGCCAGAGCGACGGCGCCGGGCACTCGCCAGGTGGCCCACGGCGCCAGGTCCACCAGTCGACTGCTGTCGACCAGCACCCGCGCCGCGGCCACGTGGTCAGCCAGCCGGCCACGTCCGCGAGGATCGACAGGCTCCAGGGCATCGGCCATCACACACGCGGACGCCGCCGCCTGCACCACACCCATCGCCGGCACCGCGGCCAGGTTCAGCACCAGCCCGGCCATCGTCACGCGTTCGAAGACCAGGGCCGACACCGGCATCAGCACCAGTTCGACGGCCAGGCTGCCCAGGCAGATCGCCGCGGCGGCGTGCCACCACGCCGCGGGCCGCGCGGGCTCCCACCGCGCGCCCGCCGCCAGCAGCGCGCCGGTCGCGCCGAAGGTCAGCCAGAAGCCCGGCGTTGACGATGTCGAGGGGATTGGCGAGCAGCATGAGCGACGCGCCAACGCCGATGGCGTTGACCGGGGCGGTGCGCTGATCGATGACTCGCAGGGCGAGATAGACGACCGCCGTCAGCGTGGCCCGCATCACCGACGGGCCGCCGCCGATCACCCAGCCGTGCGCGACCAGCACGACGAGGGCGACCGCGGCACCGGCCGCGAACCGCAGCCGGATCGCCCACAACATCGCGAGCACGGCGGCCGCCAGCAGCGCGATGTTGCCGCCGGAGATGGCCACCACGTGGTAGGTGCCGGCCTCCTGCAGCCGCAGTTCGATCTCCCTGCGTCATCTGCGCGCGATCGCCGATGAGGATGGCGGTGCCGATGGCCGCCGACTCGGCGTCGTGCGAGCCCGACGTGCCGCGTCATGGCGCTGCGCACCGCCGCGCGCACGTCCGCCGCGCGTTCGTCCCACCAGCGCCCCTGCGCGCGAACCTCGACGAGCGCCCCGCTCTTCACCGAGCCCACCAGCGCGGTGCCGCGACGGGCCAGCGCCCGCTCGGCGTCCGGCACGCCGGCGTTCAGGTAGCGGGCCGCGGTGCGGAGCGCGGCCGGGAACTCCACCAGCCGTCCCGCCCGCCACTCTCCCGCGGCCTCGCCGGCCAGGATGCCCCCGACACTCACGGACACGCCCGCCTTCCACCGGCTCCCAGGCACCGCCGATGGACACATGCGAGACCGCGACCTGCAGCGTCGCGCCCAATCGCGGTCAGCGCGCGCATCGCGCGTCAGCCGAGCCGCGCACGCGGCACGGGTTCGTCGCGCGTGGACGCGCGGTCCGCGCTCCAGCCGCCGATGCGCTGCGTCGAACCATCGCCGGAGCGAGGAATGCTCCGCCCGGTCGACCGCGTGCATGCCGTGCAGCGCCGCACCGCACACCAGCGCGCACGACCAGCAACCCCAGCGACAGCGCCTTCAGCTCGAGGTGCCGGGCGAACCAGGCACCGGCCAGGCACGCCGCCAGCGAGCTTCGTGACGAGCGAGGCGAGCGCGATGTCGGCGTGGATGCCGGCGGTGAGACCCACCGCCAGCAGGAGCGCGAAGAGGAGGGAGACAGGCATGCCGCGGTCTATGCAAACCGCGGCACACCCGGAATCAGGCCGGTTCAGCGCACCGGCAGGCGAACAGTGGCAGAAACTGGCTACGCGGAGCGGTGCCGCGTCAGGCAGATTCTGCGCTGACCGTCGGCGTGGTAGTCCTGCAGCGCGCGCACGTCCAGCCCCTCGGTCCGCAGGGCGCGAATCGCCTGCACCGCGGCGGCGGCGCCGGTCATGGTGGTCACGCAGGGCACGCTGTTCATCATCGCCGCGCGCCGGACCGCCTTGTCGTCGAAGAACGACTCGCGCCCGAGCGGCGTGTTGATGACCATCGCGATCTTCTGGTTCACGATCTCGTCGGCCAGGCTGGGCCGGCCCTCGTTCACCTTGTAGACCACGCTGGCATCGATGCCGTGCGCGCGGAGATACGCCGCGGTGCCGCGCGTGCCGGCGATGCTGAACCCGAGCGCCGCCAGTTCGCGCGCAATCGGCAGCACGTCGGCCTTGTCGTCGTTGTTCACGCTCAGGCACACGGTGCCCGATTCCGGCAGCCGCTGCCCTACGCCCATCATCGCCTTCACGAAGGCCATGCCGAAGCTGTTGGCGCCGCCCATCACCTCGCCCGTGGACTTCATCTCGGGCCCGAGGATCGTGTCCACGCCGGGGAACCGGACGAACGGGAACACCGGGCTCTTCACGAACACGCCGGTCGGGCACCAGGTCCTCGACCAGCCCGAGCGAGGCCAGGGTCCGGCCCGCCATCACGCGCGCGGCCACCTGCGCCAGCGGAACGCCGGTCGCCTTCGCCAGGTACGGCACGGTGCGCGACGCCCGGGGATTCACCTCGAGCACGTAGACCGCGTCGTCCTTGATGGCGTACTGGACGTTCATCAGCCCGTTCACCTTCAGGGCGCGGGCGATGCGACGCGTGTAGTCGCGCATCGTCGCCAGGTGCTTCTCGGCGACGACCGTGCGGCGGCACCACGCACGAGCTGTCGCCCGAGTGGATGCCGGCCTCCTCGATGTGCTCCATGACGCCGCCGATGACGACGGCGCCGGTGGCGTCGGCCACGCAATCGACGTCGATCTCCTTGGCGTGCTCGAGGAAGCGGTCGATCAGGATCGGCCGGTCGTGCGACACGTCCACGGCGGTGGCCATGTAGTGATCCAGCGTGGTCACGTCGTAGACGATGGCCATGTTGCGGCCGCCGAGCACGTACGACGGACGGACCACCACCGGGAAGCCGACCCGGGCCGCGACCTCACGCGCCTCGGCCCGCGAGGTGGCGGTGCCGCTGGCCGGCTGCGGGATGCCGAGGTCCCACAGCAGCTGCGCGAAGCGCTGCCGGTCCTCGGCGAGATCGATGGAGTCCGGCGAGGTGCCGAGGATGGTGACGCCCGCCTCCTGCAGCGACAGCGCCAGCTTCAGCGGCGTCTGGCCGCCGAACTGCACCACGCACGCCACGTCGGGATTGCCCTGCGCGCTCGCGATCGACGATCGCCATCACGTCCTCGAACGTCAGCGGCTCGAAGTACAGCCGGTCGGCCGTGTCGTAGTCGGTGGACACGGTCTCCGGGTTGCAGTTGACCATGATGGTCTCGAACGACTCCTTGCGGAAGCCGAACACCGCGTGACAGCAGCAGTAGTCGAACTCGATGCCCTGCCCGATCCGGTTCGGCCCGCTGCCGAGGATGATGATCTTGGGCTGGGCCGTCGGCTCGGACTCGCACGACTCCTCGTAGCTGCTGTACATGTACGGCGTGAACGACTCGAACTCCGCCGCGCAGGTGTCGATGCGCTTGAAGGCGGGCACCAGCCCGAGCTCCAGGCGCTTCTCGCGAATCGCCGAGGCGTTGGCGCCGAGGATGTCGCCCAGCTCCTCGTCACCGAAGCCGGCGCGCTTCAGCGTGCGCAGCAGGTCCGGCGACATCGCGCGCAGGCCGATCATCTCGGCGGTGCGGCGCAGTTCGACGATGCGCGGCGAACTGATCGAGGAACCAGGGATCGATCTTCGTCAGCTCGTGCAGCCGCTCGACGGTCCAGCCCTTGTCGAGCGCGCGGAACAGCGCCCACATCCGGCGATCGGTCGGCACCACCAGTCGGCGCCGCAGCAGCGCGTCCTCTTCCTCCTGCTCGTCCTCGGTCTGCGTCGCGTTCGTCGTGCGGCCTCGGGGCGGCGGAACAGCAGGCCTTCCTTGCCGAGCTCGAGCGAGCGGATGCCCTTCAGGAACGCTTCCTTGAAGGTGCGGCCGATCGACATCGCCTCGCCCACCGACTTCATCTGCGTGGTGAGCGTGCGGTCGGCCTGCGGGAACTTCTCGAAGTTCCAGCGCGGGATCTTCACCACCACGTAGTCGATGGTCGGCTCGAACGAGGCCGGGGTGACGCGGGTGATGTCGTTCGGGATCTCGTCGAGGCGTGTAGCCGAGCGCGAGCTTGGCGGCGATCTTCGCGATCGGGAAGCCGGTCGCCTTCGACGCCAGCGCCGAGGAGCGCGACACGCGCGGGTTCATCTCGATGACCGTCATGCGGCCATCGGCGGGGTTGACGGCGAACTGGATGTTCGAGCCGCCGGTCTCGACGCCCGACGCGGCGGATGATGCGGCGCGCGGCGTCGCGCATCCGCTGGTACTCCTTGTCGGTCAGCGTCTGCGCCGGCGCCACCGTGATGCTGTCGCCGGTGTGCACGCCCATCGGGTCGATGTTCTCGATCGAGCAGATGACGACGAAGTTGTCGGCGCAGTCGCGCATCACCTCGAGCTCGTATTCCTTCCAGCCGATGACCGACTCCTCCACCAGCACTTCGTGGACCGGGCTCAGGTTCAGGCCGCGCGCGCAGATCTCCTTGAACTCCTCGAGGTTGTAGGCGATGCCGCCGCCGACGCCGCCCATCGTGAACGAGGGGCGGATGATCGACGGGAAGCCGGTCTCCTCGACCGCGGCCAGCGCCTCGTCCAGCGACTTGACCACCGCGCTCCGCGGCATGTCGATGCCGATCTCGCGCATCGCGTTCTTGAACAGCAGGCGATCCTCCGCCACCTTGATGGCGGGAATCTGCGCGCCGATCAGCTCGACGTCGTACTTCTTGAGGATGCCCAGCTCGTCGAGCTGCACCGCGAGGTTGAGCGCGGTCTGCCCGCCCACTGTCGGCAGCACGCGCGTCCGGCCGCTCCTTGTCGATGATGCGCTCGAGCATCTCCGGCGTCAGCGGCTCGACGTAGGTGCGATCGGCCAGCTCGGGGTCGGTCATGATCGTGGCGGGATTGCTGTTGACCAGCACCACCTCGAGCCCTTCGCGCGCGCAGCGCCTTCAGCGCCTGCGTTCCGGAGTAGTCGAACTCGCAGGCCTGCCCGATGACGATCGGGCCCGACCCGATCACCAGCACCCGATGAATGTCAGTACGTCTTGGCATCGCTTACCGGCGCTCCATCTCCTGAATGAACTGCGTGAACAGGTAATCCGCGTCGTGCGGTCCGGGCGACGCCTCCGGATGGTACTGCACCGAGTAGATCGGCTTGTGCAGGTGACGCAGGCCTTCGATGGTGCCGTCGTAGAGGTTGAGGTGCGTCACGCGCGCGGTGTCCGGCAGCGACGCCGGGTCGACGGCGAAGCCGTGGTTCTGCGCGGTGATCTCGATCGCGCCGGTGTCGAGCTGCTTGACCGGATGGTTGCCGCCGCGATGGCCGAACTTCAGCTTGTAGGTCCTGGCGCCGAGCGCCAGTCCCATCAGCTGGTGGCCCAGGCAGATGCCGAACATCGGAATGCCGACATCGACGAGCGTCTTGATGTTGTCGACGGCGTAGGTCACCGCCGCCGGGTCGCCGGGGCCGTTGCTGAGGAACACGCCGTCCGGCTCCCAGGCCAGCACTTCGGTGGCCGGGGTGTGCGCCGGGAACACCCGGACCTCGCAGCCATGCGCCGCCAGGCGATGGAGGATGTTGAACTTGATGCCGTAGTCGTAGGCCGCCACCTTCAGCGGCCGCGAGGCCCGGTGGAGCGGCGGCACGCCGAACGCCGCGTCGTTGACCGCGTCGGCCAGCGTGGTCGTGAAGTCGTAGGGCTCGGCGCAGGTGACGGTCTTCACGAGGTCGGCGCCTTCCATGTGCGGCACCGCGCGCGCCTTCTCGACCAGCGCCTGCGGATCCACGCGAGCCGGTGGCGATGATGCCGCGCATGCACGCCGCCCGACCGCAGCTTCTTCGTGAGGGCGCGGGTGTCGATGTCGCCAATGGCGACGACGCCGTTCTGGATTAGATAGTCGCGGAGCGTGCCCTGCGAGCGCCAGTTGCTGGCGATCGGCGACGGGTCGCGCATGATGAAGCCGGCGACCTGCAGCGCCGCGGGACTCCTGGTCCGAGACGGACACGCCGTAGTTGCCGATCTGCGGCGCGGTCATCGTGACGATCTGGCCGGCGTAGGAGGGATCGGTCAAGCACCTCCTGATAGCCGGTCATGCTGGTGTTGAACACCACCTCACCCGTGGTTTCGCCGGGGGCCCCGGCCGACACGCCCCGGTAGCCACGTGCCATCTTCCAACGCGAGAACAGCGATCATTACGGCTCCTGTACGCTCGTCAGCGAGGCGGCCACGCGCGCACGCTCGCCCGCGACCACGCGTACGGTGGTCGAGATGGGCCGGAAATCGGCCAACTGCAATTGCACGGTGTATGACCCGGGCGCCAGGTCCCCAATCGTGACCGGCGTGCGTGCCGGCAGGCCGCCCATTGAGCAGCACTGTGGCGCCGGTGGGGCGGGACTCGACAACAAGGGTACCAGTTTTCGCGGTCGTTGCAGCGCCTGCGGTCGTCGCAGCGGGTTCGGTACGCGTCAAGCGCAGGTCCAACGACCGCGAGGGCCGGCTGCGTGTCAGCGCCACCTGGCGCTCCTCGGTCGTGAAGCCATCGCGCTGCACGCGCACCCGCCGGGTGCCAAGCGGCAACTTCTGAACGGTCAGCGGCGTGACGCCGCGTCGGTCGCCGTCGATGAAGACCGTCGCCCCATCCGGCGACGTGCGCACCAGCAGGTTCCCGACGGCCGTCGCGGGCGCTGGGGCCGGCGCGGGCGTCGGAGCCGCCTGGCGTGGTGCCGATGCCGGCGCGGGTGGCGCCGGCGCGGGCGCGGTGCCGCGGTCTGGCGTCACCGGCGTGGCTTGAGGTGGGTCGGCCTTGACCGGCGGTGACGCCGGCTGCTCCGTTGCCGTGGGCGGCGCTGCCGCGACCGGCGCCGAG
Source organism: uncultured Acidobacteriota bacterium (assembly GCA_963721715.1). Classification (GTDB taxonomy): domain Bacteria; phylum Acidobacteriota; class Vicinamibacteria; order Vicinamibacterales; family UBA2999; genus VFZN01. Next base: position 504,807 of record CAVRKI010000004.1, read on the forward strand.
GTCGAGGCGGTGTTCGCGACGGGTGCGGACGGTGCCGTCCTGCCCCACAGGAACGTCGCCACGCCAACGCCGATGGCCACGCCCAGGACGATGCCGGCAATCAGTGAGGGGACGCCGAAGCCCGACGGCGTGGGCTGCACCGCGCTTCCCAGCAACGGCCCGCTGCGATCGTCAGTTCGGAACGGCACCGGCTCGCGCATCGTCGAGATGGGTGGTGCCGGCGTCATCGGAAGCCGCGCCGCTGCCGGCGGTGCCACGTCCACTCTGGCCGGCGCCGGTGGTTCGTCGATTGTCGAGTACGGCGCCGCGGCCACCATGCGGTCAGCGGCGACCGGCGCGTCGGACCAGTCGCCCAGCACGGAGGCGGTCTCACCGGCCTCGGCCGGAAAGCTCTCGAGCGGCGGGTCCGTGGCACCGGCGTCGATCGGTACGACGAGCGGTGCACCGTTGGACGTGCTTTCGAGCGGAAGGGAGGCCACGGCCGGCGTCCGGCCCCGCTTCCGAGGCCGAGCCTCCGTCGCGGGGACCTCGGGGTCGTCGGCCATCAGCGCCGCGACTTCAGCAAGCGCGGTGACGAACTCGCCGCAGGAGGAGAACCGCCGGTCCGGATCGGGATGCAGCGCCCTGGCGAAAATGGCGGCCAGCGCTTCGCGGTCGGCGCCAGGCACCGGGGCCATGTCGCCGGCGACGAACGCGGAGGGGGCCCGGCGGCCGGTCATCCACTCGTAGGCGAGCGCGGCCAGCGAAAACTGGTCGCCGGCGGCGGTGATCGCGCCTTCTGCCAAGTTCGGGCGCGCGATAGGGCCGGCGGATGGGCAGGCGCTCGCCGTGAGCGGTCAGAACTGGCCATACGCCCAACCCTGTCAGGGTGGTCTCGGCCTCCGACACGGTGACATCGCGCGGGTGCAGGGCGCCGTGCAGAATCCCTCGACTGGCCGCGGCGTCGAGGACCCCGGCCAGGGCTCGCACGCGCGGCACAAGGTCCGGCAGGGCCGCGGGCCCGAACTGCTTGAGCGCCACGTCCAGCGAGTCGCCTTCGGCGAACGACGTGGCGAAATACGGCGTGTGCTCGTGCAAGCCGGCCGCCAGCGGCATGACGGCCGAGGTCAACGGCGGCGTCGAGGCCACCAGCCCGGCGAGGGCGTCGGCGAAGCCGGCCAGCCGTTCGGGCGGCAGGTTTATGGTGAAGAGCTTGATCGCCACCGGCGCGTCGGCGTCCGGATCGACAGCACGAAAAACGGGACCACACGTGCCCGCTCCGACTTGATGGAGGACACGGAAGCGGCCGATGGCCGCGGGTGGGACGTCGAACAGCGAGCCTTCCCCGGTCACGTGTTGACTGGCGATGTTATCACGCGGAGTTGACACGCTTGGCAACGCTCTGCGACAGTACGCGGCGGTGCCTGCCGACACGACGACAACCTCGACCGCCAGTGTGTTGGCTGTTGACATACGACAATTCCCCTGGATTCGCCGCCTGGCCTCCGATTACGCGTACGACTACGCGCGCGTCGAGCCGTTCTTCGCAGGAGATCCGGCCACGCCGGCCGCCTGGGCCGATACCATCCGCCGCTCGCAGTCCACGCCCCGCCGCCCTGCGGAACTGGCGGCCGTGCTGGCGAATCAGCAGGCCCGGCGCGGCGCCCCGGCCGAAGCGCGTGCCGCCGCGGCCCGTCTGGCCGATCCCGCCACGCGCGTGGTGATCACCGGCCAGCAGGCCGGCCTGTTCGGCGGCCCGCTCTTCACGCTGCTCAAAGCCCTCACCTCGATGAAACTCGCGGCCGAGGTCGAGCGCGACCACGGCGTGCCGGTCGTGCCGGTGTTCTGGATTGACGCGGAGGACCACGACTGGGCGGAAGTGTCCGGGTGTACGGTGCTCGACGCCGAGCTCGCCCCGCACGTCGTGCGCCTGCCAGATCTGCCGGGCGCCGGGGAACGGCCCATTGCCCGGCTCGCCCTCACGGACGAGATCACCGCAGCCATCGACGACCTCGCGGCCGCGCTGCCCGACACCGAGTTCCGCGCCGAGGTGATCGAGGGACTGCGCCGCGCCTACCAGCCTGGCCGGGGCATGGCCGAGGCTTTCGGCCACTGGATGGAGACCGTGCTCGGGCCGCACGGGCTGGTGGTGTACGACTCATCGGATCCGGCGGCCAAGCCGCTCGCCCGCCACATCTTCGTCAAGGAAATCGCGGAGCCGGGCAAGACCGCCGAGCTGGCGAGCCGTGGCCGGCCATCGCCTGGTCGAGCGGGGCTATCACTCGCAGGTGACGCCGCACGAAGGCGCCATCTCGCTGTTCCACCTGGCGTCGAGCCGCGAAGCCATCAAGGCCGTGGACGGCCACGCCACGATTGGCGGCGAACCCACCACGCCGCAGCGACTGGCCGTCGAAGCCGAACAGACGCCGGCGCACTTCAGCCCCAACGTGCTGCTCCGGCCGATCGTGCAGGACGCCATCTTCCCCACCATCTGTTACGTGGCGGGGCCCAACGAGCTCGCCTATCTCGGGCCAGCTGCGCGACGTCTACGCGCACTTCGGGATCGCGATGCCGCTGATGTACCAGCGCGCCACCGCCACGCTGGTCGATTCGGCCACGCTGCGCTTCCTCGTCGAAGTACGGCTTGCCGCTGATGGCGCTGCAGCCGCAGGACGAGAAGGCGCTGAACGAACTGCTCGAGAGCCAGCTGCCGCCGACCGTCGAGCAGGCGCTGACCGCGGTCTCGACGCTGATCAGCGAGCGGATGGAGGAACTGGCGCAGGTCGTGCCCGCTGATCGACCCGACGCTCGAAGGCACCGTCCGCACGACGCAGGGCAAGATGCAGCACGAGATGCAGACGCTGCACAACAAGGTGATCCACGCCGCGAAGCGCAAGGACGAGACGGTGCGCCGTCAGTTCCAGCGCGCACAGACGCTCACGCTTCCCCCTCGGGCACCCGCAGGAGCGCGAAGTCGGCTTCGTCTGGTTCCTGAACCGCTACGGCCCGGCGCTGGTCACGCGGCTCGTCGAGGAGGTGCCGCTCGGCATGGGCCAGCACTTCGTGCTCAGCATCTAGGAGTTCGACCATCGTGGCCGCCCGTCGCGCCAGGTTCGCCGGGATCCGCCGCCGCATGCGCGGCGCGATCAAGTTCCTGCGCCGGCACCGTCTGCTGATGCCGCTCGGGGTGAGCGCCGCCATCGCCGCGATCCTCGACCTCGGCCTTCCTCGGCTACTACTACGTCCAGTTCTCCAGGATCATCGAGGCCCGCCTGCACGGTGAGCGTGACCGCGTCATCCCGCGCGTCTTCGGCCGGCCGCTGACGTTCAACACCGGCCAGGCCATCAGCGCCGCCGAACTGGTCACGCGGCTGAACGACGTGGGCTATGCCGAGCGGAGCCGCGTCTCGAATCCCGGCGAGTTCGCCATCGACGGCCGCACCGTCGCCTTCGTGCCGCGCGGCGGCGAGTTCGCGGGGCGGGCGGTGCAGGTCTCCTTCGCCGAGCCGCCGGTGCGCAAGGCCGCCTCGAAGGCGCCACCCGTTCCCGAACGGGTGGCGAAGATCGTCATCGCCGACAAGGCGGCCACCGAGGTCTCGCTCGATCCGCCGGTGCTGAGCGGCCTCGTCACCGGCTCGCGCGAGAAGCGCCGGCGCGTGGCGCTCGAGGCCATTCCCGAGCGGATGCAGCAGGCCGTGCTCGCCATCGAGGATCGGCGGTTCTACTATCACCCGGGCGTCGACCCCATCCGCATGCTCGGCGCGCTCGTCACCAATCTGCGTGGCAATCGCGCCTATCTGGTGGGCGCCAGCACCATCACCCAGCAGCTGGCCCGCAACTTCTTCCTCACCGAGGAGATGGCCGAGGAGCAGCAGACGCGGCAGCGCTCGATCCGGCGGAAGCTGCTCGAACAGTTCATGGCCGTCATCCTCGAGACCAAGGCCACCAAGGACGAGATCCTCGAGCTGTATCTGAACGACGTCTATCTGGGGAACCGCGGCTCGTTCGCGCTCCACGGCGTGGCCGAGGCGTCGCGCATGTTCTTCGGCAAGGACGTCACCAACCTGACGCTGGCCGAAGCCGCGCTGCTCGCCGGCGTCATCCAGTCGCCCTACAATCACTCGCCGTTCACCAGCGTCGAGCGCGCCCGCGAGCGCCGCAACGTGGTGCTGCGCGCGATGGCCGACGCCGACTACATCACCGCCGATGCCGCGACCCGCGCCGCGGACGAGCCCATCACCGTGGTCGCCCGCGCGCTCGACAACGAAGCGCCCTACTTCGTCGACTACATGAGCCAGGCGCTCGACGACGCGTTTCCAGGCGTGACCGCGCGGCCGACGCCGCTCGAGATCTACACGACGCTCGATCTGAACCTGCAGCGGGCCGCGCAGGATGCGGTCCGCGAGGGGCTGGCGCGCGTGGACGAGACCCTGGCGCGCCGCCGGAAGGGCGAGACCCGCCGCGCGCAGGCCGCGCTCGTGGCGCTCGATCCGCGCAGCGGCGAGATCCTGGCGATGGTCGGCGGCCGCTCCTACAACCAGTCGCAGTTCAATCGCGCCGTGCTCGCGCGCCGGCAGCCGGGCTCGACGTTCAAGCCGTTCGTCTACCTCGCCGCGTTCGAGCAGGCGGCCGACGGATGGCCGCGCCGACATCACGCCCGCCACGATGGTGTGGGACGAGCCGACGACGTGGACCTACGACGAGCAGGAGTGGGCGCCGCGCAACTACGAGGACAGCTACGACGGCAACATCACGCTGCGGCGGGCGCTGGCCCTGTCGCGCAACATCGCCACCATCAAGATCGCCGAGCAGACCGGCTTCGATCGCGTCGCCTCGCTGTGGGGCCGGACCAAGGTCGGTCAGCAGCAGCTGAAGGGCTATCCCGTCCATCGCGCTCGGCGTCTTCGAGCTGTCGCCGATCGAGGTGGCGACCGCCTACACCCTGTTCGCCAACAGCGGCGTGATTGCCACGCCGCGCGCCATCGCGCGCGTGGCGAGCGGCGAGCAGACGCTCACCGTTCCGGTCGAGCCGGGGCCCACCGTGGCCCGGCCGACCACCACCTACCTCGTCACCAGCATGATGCGGAGCGTCCTCAACGAGGGCACCGGCGCCGGGCGCCCGCGCCGCCGGCTTCGCGCTCGACGCCGCCGGCAAGTCCGGCACGACCAACGACCTGCGCGACGCCTGGTTCGTCGGCTTCACGCCTGAGCTGCTGGCGGTGGTCTGGGTCGGCTTCGACGACAACACACCCCCTGGGCTTGAGCGGCACCCAGGCCGCGGTCCCGATCTGGACCGCGTTCATGCTCAAGGCGCTGGCGGGACACGCCAACATCCCCTTCGAGGCGCCCGAGGGCGTCAGCACCGTGGAGATCGACCGCGACACCGGCAAGCTGGCCACCCCCAACTGCCCCCGCGTCACCAGCGAAACCTTCCTCGCCGGCACCGAGCCGCTCGAGATCTGCGAGCTGCACCGCTGGTAGGCGGGGCCGCTATAATCGCCAGGTGAACCACGAAATCTTCGCGGCCATTGGCGAGGCGCTGACCAAGGGCGAAGAGGTGGCGCTCGTCACCATCGTCTCGTCGAACGGCTCCACGCCGCAGCGCGTCGGCGCCAAGATGCTGGTCTTCGCGGACGGCCGCACCGTCGGCACCATCGGCGGCGGCTGCTACGAGCACGATGCGCTGGGCAAGGCCCGCGAGGCGCTCCGCACCCGCAAGGCGATCACCGCGAAGTACGATCTCAACGACGACTTCGCCGAGGAGAACGGTCTGGTGTGCGGCGGGCAGATGGAAGTGTTCATCGAGCCGCTCGAGGCGCCGCCGGCGCTCTACATCTTCGGCGCCGGCCACGTCGGCTACTACCTGGCGCGCGTCGCCTCGGACGCCGGCTTCGAAGTGCACGTGGTCGACGATCGCGCGGCGTTCGCCAATCGCGAGCGCTTCCCGTTCGCCGCCTCGGTCGTCGTCGAGGACATTCCGACGTGGCTGGCGCAGGCCACGTTCTCGCCGTCGGCCTACGCGGTGATCGTCACGCGCGGACATCGGCACGACCTCGATGCGCTGCAGGCGCTGGCCCCGCGCGAGCTGCGCTACCTCGGTCTCATCGGCAGCCGCGCCAAGGTCGCCCGCCTCTACGACCAGCTGCTGATGGACGGCCGCGCCACGCTCGAGCAGCTGTCGCACGTGCACGCCCCGATCGGGCTGGACATCGGCGCGGTGACGCCGCAGGAGATCGCGGTGAGCATCGCGGCCGAGCTCGTCGCCATCCGCCGCGGCAAGGCCAGGGACATCGCCGACGCCTCGCTGCGCTGGATGCCAAAGGCCAGGGTTCCCGGCGCGCCCTAGCCGCCGTGGCTGCCCCGCTCCTCGTTCGCAACGCCACCATCCTCACGATGAACGACGCCTTCGACGTGATCGAAGGCGACGTGCTCATCGACTCCGGCCGCATCATCTCGGTCGGCGCCACCGAGGCGCCCGCGCTCACGCCCACCATCGACGCCGGCGGCGATTACCTGCTGCCCGGCTTCGTGCAGACGCACATCCATCTGTGCCAGACGCTCTTCCGCGGCTATGCCGACGATCTCGCGCTGCTCGACTGGCTGCGGACGCGCATCTGGCCGATGGAGGCGGCACACACGCCACGGTCGCTGGCCGCCGCCGCCTCGCTCGCCGCTGCCGAACTGCTGCTGGGCGGCACCACCTCCGTGCTGACGATGGAGACGGTGCACGACACCGACGCGGTGTTCGAGGCCCTCGAGCCGACGGGCCTGCGTGCCGTGGTCGGCAAGTGCATGATGGACGCCGACCCCACGGTGCCGCGCGCGGTTGCTCGAGCGCACGCAGGCGTCCGTGGACGAGAGCCTGGCGCTGGCGTCCGCGCTGGCACGGCCGGGCCAACGGGCGGCTGCGAGCGGCCTTCGCGCCGCGATTCGCCGTGTCGTGCTCGCGCGAACTGCTCGAGGCCGTCGCGCACCTGTCGCGGCAGCACGCGCTGCTCGTCCACAGCCACGCATCGGAGAACCGCGACGAGATCGCGCTGGTCCGCGAGCGCACCGGCCTTGGCAACATCGACTATCTGTCACAGGTAGGGCTGATCGCGCCGCACCTGTGCCTGGCGCACTGCGTCTGGGTGGACGACCACGAGCAGGCCGTGCTGGCCGAGCGGCGGGTGAAGGTGCTCCACTGCCCCGGCTCGAATCTGAAGCTCGGCTCCGGCATCGCGCCGGTCACGGCGATGCGGGCGCTGCGGCATCTCGGTCTCGCTCGGCGCCGACGGCGCCGCGTGCAACAACCACCTGGACATGTTCGACGAGATGCGGCTGGCCGCGACGCTGCAGGCGGCGCGTTCCGGGCCCGGTGCGCTCCCGGCCCGCGAGGTCCTCGCCATGGCCACTCGCGAGGGTGCGGCCGCCCTTGGCCTTCAGGACGAGATTGGCAGCATCGAGCCCGGCAAGCGGGCCGACCTGATCCTGGTGCGGCGCGGCAGGGCGCGCACCTCGCGCCGGATGTGAATCCCTACAGCACGCTGGTCTACGCCGCACGCTCGACGGATGTGCGGACCGTGCTGGTCGATGGCGAGATCCTGGTGCGCGACGGGCGCCTCATCCGCGGCGAGATGGGCGAGATTCTGCTGACGGCCCGCCGGGAAGCCGCCGCCCTCGCGGCCCGGGCCGGTCTGTGAACGCGCGGGCGGCCTGGCGCCGCGGCCGTGCGACGCCTGCTATACTGTTAGCAGTCTACTTTCCAGACTGCTAATGAGCGCCGCCCTGTCCGACCGCACCCGCCGAGTTCTGGCTGCCCTGGTCCGCGAGTACATCGAGACCGGCGAGCCCGTGGCCTCGGCCACGCTGATGCATCGCGCCGGCCTGAACGTGTCGTCGGCGACGATCCGCAACGTGCTCGCCCAGCTCGAGGACATGGGTTACGTCTGGCAGCCGCACACCTCAGCCGGCCGCGTGCCCACCGACATGGGCTACCGCTTCTACGTCGACATGCTGCTCGAAGGGCGCCGCGCGGCCAGGGACACCACCGGCGTCGAGGCCCGGCTGCGGCAGGAGGTCGGCGACGCGCCGCTGATGGACGACCTGCTCTCCTCCACCTCGCACGTGCTGTCGGAGACGTCGCGCCACATCGGCTTCGCGATCGCGCCGGCGAACGAGCACGCGGTGTTCCATCGCATCGAGTTCGTGCCGCTCAGCGGCAGCCGCATTCTCATCGTCATGGTGTCGCGCGGCAATCAGGTGTCGCAGAAGACCGTGGACATCGGCGAGGGCGTCAAGCCGTCGGAACTGGTGCAGGCCGCCAACTTCCTGAACTCCGAGTTCGCCGGGCGCCGCCTCGACGAGGTGCGCGACGGCGTGCGGGCGCGGCTGCGCGAGGAACGGACGCTGTACGACCAGTTGCTGGGCCTGGCCCTGCGGCTGGCCAGCCAGACGCTCGAGAACCTGCAGGGGCCGACGGCCGTCTACATCGAAGGGGCGTCGACCCTGCTCGAGCAGGTCGTGCAGGCCAGCGGCATCTCCGCGACCACGCTCGGCGCGCTGCTGCGGATGGTGGAAGAGAAGCAGCGGCTGGTGCGGCTGCTGAACGAATACATCGACGGCCCCGGTCTCACCGTGGTCATCGGCGCCGAGCACAGCGACCCCGAACTCCGCCCCTTCAGCCTGATCGCGTCCACCTACTTCGATGGGCGCGGCACCGGCACCGTGGGGGTCATCGGCCCCACCCGCATGAAGTATTCGCGGGCGATTACCGCCGTGGACGTGGCCGCCCTGGCGGTCGCTCGCGTCTTGAAGGACGTCAACTAAGACTCTCTCAGCCTTTGTCATCATGAGTGATCCCCAGGAACCAACCCAGACCGACGAACAGGCATCCCCGCCGGCTGCCGACGGCAACCCGAGCGGGGACCCGGCCAGCCAGCTGCAGCGGGAGCGCGACGAGCTCTACGACCGGCTGCTGCGCAAGACGGCGGAGTTCGACAACTTCCGCAAGCGGATCGAGCGCGAGCGCAAGGATTTCACCGAGTGGGCGGCAGCCGAAGTGCTGAACGACCTGCTCGCGGTGATGGACGACTTCGACCGCGCGCTCGCCGCCGACGCACCCGCCTCGGCGCAGGTCTACAAGACCGGCGTCGAACTGATTCACCGCGCGCTCGCGGACCTCGTGCGCAAGCGCGGCGTCGCGCCGATCGAGGCGGTGGGCGAAGACATTCGATCCGCACCTCCACCAGGCGGTCGCCTACGACACGGTCGACGGCGCCCGCGAGGGCGAGGTGGTCGAGGAACTCCGCAAGGGCTACATGCTGGGTGACCGGCTGCTCCGGCCCGCGCTTGTCAAGGTTGCCAAGGCGTCGTGAGCAAGCGCGACTTCTACGAGGTCCTCGGGCGTCGCACGTACGGCCACGGACCAGGACATCAAGAGCGCCTATCGCAAGATGGCGCTCAAGTTCCACCCCGATCGCAACCCGGGCGACAAGGCCGCTGAGGAGAGCTTCAAGGAAGCGGCCGAGGCGTACGCGGTGCTCGCGGACGGAGACAAGCGCGCCCGCTACGATCGCTTCGGTCATGCCGGCGTCGCCGGGGCCTCCGGCGGCGCGGGCGTGGATCCGACGATCTTCGCGGACTTCCAGGACATCTTCGGCGGCCTGGGCGACATCTTCGGCTTCGGCGACATGTTCGGCGGCGGCGGCCGCCGGCGCGGCGGTCCGCAGCGCGGCGCCGATCTCCGCTACGACATGGAGATCGCCTTCGAGCAGTCCGCCAAGGGCGCGGAGACGACCATTCAGATTCCCCGCCAGGAGACCTGCGACACCTGTCAGGGCTCCGGCGCGGCGGCGGGAACCACGCCGACGGCGTGCCCGCAGTGCCGGGGCGCCGGCCAGCTCCGCTATCAGCAGGGGTTCTTCACCGTGGCGCGGACCTGCGGCCAGTGCCGCGGCAGCGGCCGCGTGATCACGAAACCCTGCGCCACCTGCCACGGCCAGGGCACCAGGGAACAGCAGCGGAAGATCACGGTCAAGGTTCCGGCGGGCATTGCGACCGGCCAGCGCCTGCGCCTCTCCGGCGAAGGCGAAGGCGGCACGCAGGGCGGTCAGGCCGGCGACCTCTACGTGGTCATCCACGTCCGCGACCACGAGTTCTTTCAGCGCGACGGCAACGACCTGCACTGCGAAGTGCCGCTCTCCATCACCACGCTCGCGCTCGGCGGCGAGATCGTCGTGCCGGGCATCGACGGCGACGAGACGGTGAAGATTCCCGAGAGCACGCAGACGGGCTCGACCTTCCGCCTCAAGGGCCGGGGCATGCCTGACGTCAGCGGCCGCGGCAAGGGCGACCTGATGGTCACCGTGCAGGCCGTCACCCCGAAGAAGCTGAGCAAGGAACAGAAGCGGCTCCTCGAACAGCTGGCCGCCACCCTGCCCGCCCAGAAGTTCGAGCCGCGCCGCCGCGATGACGAGGGCGAGGACAAGGGCCTGTTCGACAAGGTGAAGGACATCTTCGGATGACCGCGCCGGAGTCGGGCGTCGAGCCGCCGGGGCGCGTCTGGCCGGCGGTCGTCATCGAGGCGAGCTCGCTCGACGACCCGGCGGAGGCTGACGAACTGCTGGCGGCGGTGCTGGACGACTACGCGCCGCTCGCCATCGAGGATCTCGCGGATCGCCCGCTGCCGCCTGGCGGGCTGTGGGACCCGACGTTCCCGCCGATTCCGGAACCGCCACCGACGCCGCTCCGCTGGCGCGTCTTCTTCAATGACGCCGCTGCCCGCACGCGGGCGATGGACGGCATCCGCGCGGCGTTGCCGCAGCTGCAGCTGTCGGTCGTCGACGTGCCTGACGAGGACTGGGCCGCCCGATCGCAGCAATCGCTGACCGCGATCACCGCGGGGCGCTACGTCGTCGCGCCCCCCTGGGACATTCCAGAAGACGCTGCCGACCCCGCGGGACGGGTGCTGATCGTGATCGAGCCTTCGATGGGCTTCGGCACCGGACATCACCCGACGACGCGGCTGTGCCTGCGGCTGCTCTCGGGCCTCGACGTCGCGGGGCGCGCGCGTGCTCGATATCGGCACGGGCTCGGGCGTGCTGGCGATGGCCGCGGCGCTTGAGTGGCGCCCGCGAGGTCGTCGGCATCGACATCGATCAGGACGCCATCAACTCGGCGCTGCACGAGCGCCGCCATGAACCCGCTGCCGCCGGTCGTGCGGCTTCGAGGTCAGCGACTTCCGCACCGCCCCGCCCGCGCCGGCGGACCTGGTGATCGCGAACCTCACCGGCGGCATGCTGCGCATGGCGGCCCCCCTGCTGGTGAGCCTGAAGACGCCTGGCGGCACGCTGATCATCAGCGGCTTCGATCACTCGGAAGTGGAGGCCGTCCGCGCCGCGTTCGCGGAGCTGATGGAAATCGAGCGGCTCGAAGAAGCGTCGTGGATGGCGCTGCGCCTGTCCTGAGGCGCAGCACGCCGATCCGGCTTCGCGACCCTACTTCACCGGGCGCTGCTGCCCCTTCTCGCGGCGATCCCCCCACGAATCCACCAGCCGGCGCAGTTCCTTGATCGGCTCGGGGCTGTCGTCCACCTGCAGGCGCAGGACCACGTCGTTGTTCAGCCACACGCCCTGCCCCTTGCCCACGATCAGGATCGCCGCCGACTGCATGCCGCGCTTGTCGCCGCCGGCCATCTGGCCCGCTTCGAGGGCTGCGGTCAGGCGCTTCGAGAGGTGGCCCGTGGTCGACTCGAAGGCCTTGACCATGCCGTCGACCACCGCCTGCCCGGCGAGGATGTTGCCCTGGGCGGTGCAGAACTTGCCCTGCTTGTGGCCCGCCCATTCCGTGGCCTTCGGCCCGGTGTAGACGGCGGTATTGCCCTGCTGATCGATGACTGCGAACTGCCGGCCTTCCTTGGTCCAGCGCTCGGGTTGCGGATCGGGATCGCTCTCCCAGATCGCCTTGATGATCGCCTCCGGCTTCAAGCCGGCGCGCAGCAGCGCGATCGCCTTCGGCCCGTAGCTGACGTCGACGATGGCCTGCGACGCCGCCGCGCCAACCCCGGCTTCGGCCCACAGCACGCCGTTGCCGACGCTGAACACGCGTGACTGCACGGCGCCGCCCACCTCGCCGGTGGCCGGGTCGTAGCCGAGAATCGAGAACGTCGCCACCGTCGGCGGATCCTGGGCCCGCAGTACGGGCGTCGTCAACAGCCCCAGGATCGCCACACCCGCCATCATCAGTCGTCGCATCGTCATGCCTCCTCGTTACCAGGCGCGCCACGCCTCGAACAGCGCGGCGAGCGCCACCATCGGCGCGGTCTCGGCGCGCAAGGTGCGCGCTCCCAGCGACACGCAGGTGACACCAGCGTTCGCCATCATCGACAGTTCCTCGGGCGTCCAGCCGCCTTCAGGGCCGACCAGCAGGTTCACCGCCTCCCGGCGCGGCACGTCCGACAGCAGCGTGCCACCGCCCGCCGAGGGCTCGACCAGGGCCAGCGCGGCCCCGGCGGCCGCGCGGCCGAGCCAGTCGGACAGATCGAGCGGCAACGGGATGTCGGGCACCACCGCGCGCCCGCACTGCTTCACCGACGACACCGCGATGCGCTGCCAGCGCTCGGCCCGGTGCGCCTTCGCGAGCGTCGCCAGCGAGGTCTCCGAGCGGGTGCTGACAATCGGCTGCACGACAGCGGCGCCCATCATCGTGACGTCGCGCACGACGCTGTCCATCTTGTCGCCCTTGAGCACGCTCATGGCGACGGTCACCCGGACCGCGGGTTCCGGCGCCGGCGCGACGGCCTCGAGAATCGTCACCGCTGACCGCGTCGCGCGTGAGCGCCGCGACCGCGGCGCGATACATCGCCGCCACGCCCGTCGAAGACATCGATCTCCGCGCCCACGCCCAGTCGCAGCACGCGGATCAGGTGGCTCGCTTCGTCGTCGGCCAGGGCTCCGCGCCCGGCCTCCCGATCGAGCTCGGCGAGATGAAATCGTGGCCGCACCGCAGCATTGTAGTGCTCAACGCGGTGATGGCCCGCACCGGTCCCGCTGACTGCCGGTATACTGCCGTCAATGTTCTTCCGCGGCCAGACGATCGGCAAGTACCGCATCATCTCGACACTCGGGAGCGGCGGGTTCGGCGCTGTCTATCTGGCGGAAGACACGTGGATCGACAAGAAAGTCGCGATCAAGGTTCCGCATCGCCAGAACATCGACTTCGGCGAGCTGCTCCGCGAACCTCGCCTGCTCGCCTCGCTCAACCATCCGAACATCGTCACCGTCCTGACCGCCGAGAAGCAGGACGATGTGTTCTTCATCGTGATGGAGTACGTGCCGGGCGAGACGCTCGAGGCGATCATCGAGCGCGAAGGCGCGCTGGATCTGACGCGCGCCCTCGACTACACCTGCCAGATCTGCAACGCGGTGGACCACGCCCAGAAGCAGGGCATCATCCATCGCGACCTGCGGCCCGGCAACGTGCTGGTCACCGAACAGGGCATGCTGAAGGTCGCCGACTTCGGCACGTCACGGTTCCTCGAGATCGCGGCGCACGGCACCACCGTGATTGGCAGCCCGCCGTACATGGCCCCCGAGCAGTTCCAGGGCAAGGCGGTGTTCGCCTCTGACATCTACTCGCTCGGCGTCACGATGTATCAGATGCTGACCGGCGACCTTCCGTACCACACGCCGGCACCGTCGGATCTCGAGCGCCTGATGCGGGGTGAGCTGACGACGCCGCCAAAGCTGAAGAACCCGAAGCTGCCCAAGGTGATCTCCGACATCGTGATGAAGGCGATGGCGCCGGACCTCACCGACCGGTATCCGCGCGCCGCCGACCTGCTCGATGCGGTGCTGTCGGCCCGGGCCGCGACCCTGGCGCGGCGGCCGTGGCGTCCCGCCGGCGCCGCCCCGGCGGGCACCACCAGCGAGATGCAGGACATCCACGCGCGTCTCAAGGCCCGCGAGGCGCCGCAGGCCCGGTTCTGCTGGAACTGCAGCAAGCCGCTGCCCGCCCGCGCCGAGGCCTGTCCGTTCTGCCAGGAACGCCAGTAGAATTCCTCCATGGCATTCACCGGCAACGATCAGGTGTGGATGAACGGAGCGCTCGTGGCATGGAAGGACGCCACGGTGCACGTCGCCACGCACGCCCTTCATTACGGCACCGGCATTTTCGAAGGCATTCGCGCCTACAAGACGAAGGGCGGCAGCGCCGTCTATCGCCTGCCCGAGCACATGCGCCGGCTCTACGACTCCTGCCGCGTCTACCGGATGGAACCGCAGTGGTCGGTCGACGACCTGTCGGCGGCGGTGGTCGAGACCGTCCGCGTCAACGGCTACGAGTCGTGCTACATCCGGCCGCTGGTCTATCGCGGCCTCGAGACGCTCGGGCTCGATCCGCGCCCCTGCCCGGTGGACGTGTCGATCATCGTCTGGGAGTGGGCGGCGATGTACGGCGCCGAGGGCCTCAGCAAGGGCATCGACGTCGCGGTCAGCTCGTGGACGCGGCTGGCCCCGAACACCCTGCCGGCGATGGCCAAGGCCACCGGCAACTACGCCAACTCCGGCACTGATCAAGATGCAGGCGATGATCGACGGCTACGGCGACGCGATCGCGCTCGACGAGAACGGCCTGGTGAGCGAAGGCAGCGGGCAGAACCTGTTCCTGGTCCGCGACCAGGTGATCTACACGCCGTCGGTCAGCCTCGTCCATCCTCCAGGGCATCACCCGCGACAGCGTGCTGGTGATGGCGCGCGATCTGGGGTACGAGATTCGCGAGGCGGCGATGCCGCGCGAGTTCCTCTACATGGCCGACGAGGCGTTCTTCTGCGGCACGGCGGTCGAGATCACGCCGATCAGGTCGATCGATCGCATCCCGGTCGGCGACCGGCGAGCGCGGGCCGGTGACGGCGGCGCTGCAGCAGCAGTTCTTCGGCATCATCAGCGGCGACCTGCCCGACACGCACCGGTGGCTGACGCCGGTCACCGCCCTCGCGGCCCGGTAACGACCCGCGGGAGCCGGCTGGCGGCCAGCATCCGGCTCCCTTGCGCGCGCCCGGCTTCTCCTGCATGATGGGCCCCAACCATGCATGTCAACGACCTGCTGAAAGTTGCCGTCGATAAGGGCGCCTCGGACCTGCACCTGAAGGTCGGCAGCTACCCCATGGTGCGCGTGCACGGGCGGCTGACGCGCGTCACCGACGAGAAGAAGCTGGACCACGAGGACCTCGTGGAGATGGCCGCGTCGATCATGTCGGCCACCCAGCGCCAGCGCTTCAAGGACGCGCAGGAAATCGACCTCGCCTACAGCGTGCCCGGGCCTGGGCCGCTTCCGCTGCAACGTGTTCCAGCAGCGCGGCACGATCGGCATGGTGCTCCGCGTCATCCCGTTCAAGGTCAAGAGCATCGACGAACTGGGGCTGCCGCCGGTCCTCAAGCGCATCGCCGAGGAAGAGCGCGGCCTGGTGCTGGTCACCGGGACCACCGGCTCGGGCAAGAGCACCACGCTGGCCGGCATGATCGACCACATCAACAACACGCGGTCGTCGCACGTCATCACCATCGAAGACCCGATCGAGTACCTGCACAAGGACAACGAGGCGATCATCACGCAGCGCGAGATCGGCGTCGACACGCGGTCGTTCGCCTACGCGCTCCGCAGCGCGCTGCGCCAGGACCCGGACGTGGTGCTGGTCGGCGAAATGCGCGACATGGAGACCATCGAGACGGCGCTGCACGCCGCCGAAACCGGCCACCTGGTGTTCTCGACCCTGCACACCCTCGACGCCACGGAAACCATCAACCGCATCATCTCGGTGTTCCCGCCGCACCAGCAGAAGCAGGTCCGCCTGCAGCTGGCGGTGGTGCTGAAGGCCGCGGTGGCGATGCGCCTGGTGCCGCGCGCCGACGGCAACGGCCGCGCGCCGGCGCTGGAAGTGCTGGTCGCCACGCCGTTCATCAAGGACTGCATCATCGACAAGGAGAAGACGCACCTCATCCAGGGGGCCATCGCGCAGGGCACCTCGCAGTACGGGATGCAGACGTTCGACCAGTCGATCTTCAACCTGTTCTCGCAGGAGATCATCACCTACGACGAGGCGCTCCGCTGGGCCTCGAACGTGGACGAGTTCAAGCTGCGGGTCCAGGGCATCTCCACCACCTCGGACCAGGCCCGGGACCAGATGGCCGGGTCGCTGTTCTCCAAGCCGGCGGCGGCTCCCAGTGCGACGCCCGAGATCACGCGCTTCGGAAAGTAGCGAGCCCCCGACGCCTACACGGCCGCGCTCGTCATGCTCGGCCAGCGGGAGCTCTCGGAGGCCCAGGTCCGCACCCGGCTCGCCCGCCGCGGCTGCGATGCCGGACGCCATCGACCCACGCCCTGGAACGCCTGAAGCGCGATCGCACCCTCGACGATGGCCGGGTGGCGCGCGCCGCGGCCCGCCTGGAGGCCGGCATCCGGCATCGTGGGCCGGCCAGGGTCCGCCAGCGCCTCCAGGCCATGGGACTGGCCGACGACCTCGTGCAGAAGGCCGTGACCGAGGCCTTCGAGGAGGTCGACGAGAGCGCCCTCCTCGACGCCGCCTTCGAGCGACGGCTGCGGGGCCGGGAGCTGCCCGATCTCGACGACAAGGCCCGGCCCGCCTGGTTCGCGGACTGGTCGGCCAGGGCTTCTCGTTCGGCGCCGTGCTGCGGAAGGTCAGGAAGTAGCCCCGCCTCCGACTAAAATACACGGGTGCATCCGAACGACATCCGCGCCTCCTTCCTCAGATATTTCGAACGTCACGGTCACCGCATCGTCGCGAGCTCGCCGCTCGTGCCCGGCGACGATCCGACGCTGCTGTTCACCAACGCCGGGATGAACCAGTTCAAGGACGTGTTCCTGGGCCGGGAGAAGCGCGACTACACGCGCGCGACGACGTCGCAGAAGTGCATGCGCGTCAGCGGCAAGCACAACGACCTCGACAACGTCGGGCCCTCGCTCCGTCACCACACGTTCTTCGAGATGCTCGGCAACTTCTCGTTCGGCGACTACTTCAAGCAGGACGCGATCGAGCTGGCCTGGAACGCTGCTGACCAGGGAGTGGGGGCTGGATCCGTCGCCGCCTCTACGCCACGGTGTTCAAGGGCGAAGCCGGCATCCCGCGCGATGACGAGGCCTACGCGCGTTGGCGCGAGTTCCTGCCCGCCGATCACGTCGGCGAGCTGGGCATGGCCGACAACTTCTGGGCCATGGGCGACACCGGGCCGTGCGGCCGCTGCTCGGAGATCTACTACGACCGCGGCCCCGAGGTCCCCGGCACCGGTCGAGTTCATCGCCGACGTCGAGGGCGGCAGCGAGCGCTTCGTCGAGATCTGGAACAACGTGTTCATGGAGTTCGAGCGCGACGCAGCAGGGCACGCTCAAGCCCCTGCCGGCGCCGTCCATCGACACCGGCATGGGGCTGGAGCGCATCTCCGCCGTGCATGCAGGGCGCGCTGTCGAACTACGACACGCCGCTGTTCACGCCGATCCTGAACGCGACCGCCGCGCCTGGCCGGCCGCCCCTACGGCGGGACGATGGAACCGGCCGACGTCTCGATGCGCGTGGTCGCCGACCACCTGCGCGCGATGACGTTCCTGATCGCCGACGGCGTGGTGCCCTCGAACGAGTGGCGCGGCTACGTGCTGCGCAAGATCATGCGCCGGGCGATGCGGCACGGGCGGAAGCTCGGGTTGCACGAGCCGTTCCTGTTCTCGCTGGTCGACGTGCTGGTCCGCGAGATGGGCGCCGCCTATCCGGAGCTGAAGGCCGGGCGCGACGCCGTGGTGCAGGTGGTGAAGTCCGAGGAGGAGCGGTTCGACGCCGTGCTCACCGGCGGCCTGCCCCGCCTCGAGGAGGCGCTCGAGCGCGCAGCCAGCGGGCTCGCGGGTGCTGCCGGGCGACGAGGCGTTCAAGCTGTACGACACCTACGGGCTGCCCCGCGACTTCATCGAGGACCTGGCCTCCAACCAGGGCCTGCAGTTCGACGCCGAGGGTTTCGCGCGCGAGATGGAAGGCCAGCGCGAGAAGGCACGGGCGAAGAGCGCGTTCTCAGCGAAGGACAGTGGCCTTCGTCTGCGGCTGGCGACGGTGACGCTCGAATCGGAGATCCGTCAACTCGGTCCGACGCCGTTCGTCGGCTACGACCGCACTGGCGGTGCAGTGCGGATTGAGCGCCTGTTGCGGCTGAACGAGACGAGGCAGGGCGCGAGCCGCGTCGGCACACTGTCGCGCGGTGACGAGGGTTACGCGATTCTCGACGAGACGCCCTTCTACCTGCGAGTCAGGTGGTCAGGTATCGGACCACGGGACCATCTCGACCAGTGACGGGCGTGCCGAGGTCATCGGCGTTGAGGCTCGCGTCGGCCGGCGGCCCTAGCGTTTCATCGCATCAAGGTGCACCGCAAGGTTCGCTGTCGACCGGCGTGGTCGACAGCCGAGGTCGACGAGCGTCTGCGCGACGCGACGCGCCGCAACCACACCGGCACGCACCTGCTCCACGCCGCGCTCCGCCAGGTGCTCGGCCCGCACGTGAAGCAGGCGGGCTCGCTGGTGGCGCCGGATCGCCTGCGCTTCGACTTCGTCCACTTCAGCGCCGTCTCCGCCGACGACCTCCGCCGCATCGAGGACATCGTCAACCAGGCGATCCTGAGGAACGAGGCGGTCACCACCGCGGTGCGCGACACGCAGGAGGCCATCGCGGCCGGCGCCATGGCCCTGTTCGGCGAGAAGTACGGCGACAAGGTGCGGGTCGTCTCGGTCGGCGACGGGCGCTTCAGCACGGAACTGTGCGGCGGCACGCACGTGCGCGCGACCGGCGACATCGGGCAGTTGCTGATCACCGAGGAAGTCCGGCGTCGCGGCGGGTGTGCGACGCATCGAGGCGGTCACCGGCCTGGGCGCGCTGGACTACGCACGGCCGCGTCTGCACGAGTTCGAACGCGTCCGCTCGTTCCTGAACGCGGGCACCGACGACGTGGTCGCGAGGCTCGAGGCGCGGCTGCAGACGCTGGAGAAGGCGGTCAAGGAACGCGACCGGAAGCTGGCCAAGGCCGCGGCCGGCGACTCCGGCGGCGAGGCGCAGCGCCTCACCATCGGCGACGTCACGTTGGTCTGCCGTCGCGTGGACGATGCCAGCAAGGACCTGCTCCGCTCCATCGCCGATCAGATCAAGTCCACTCTCACCTCCGGCGTCGTGTTCCTGGCCGGCCCCACCGCCGACGGCAAGGTGGCGATGGTGGTGAGCGTGACCGGAAATGTAAGCGGACGTCTCAAAGCGGGACAGCTCGTAAAGGAACTCGCGCCGATGGTCGGCGGAGGGGGC
Organism: uncultured Acidobacteriota bacterium; assembly: GCA_963721715.1. Taxonomy (GTDB): domain Bacteria; phylum Acidobacteriota; class Vicinamibacteria; order Vicinamibacterales; family UBA2999; genus VFZN01. The sequence continues at coordinate 524,109 of CAVRKI010000004.1, forward strand.
GGCGGACGGCCGGATTTCGCGGAAGCCGGTGGCAAAGATCCTGCACAGGTCGATGCGATGCTCGCCGCGGCGCCAGAAGTCGTGCAACGACTGCTGGGGGTCTGACGACGAGCCGATAGAATAGGCCGACCCTTCTGCCGTGAGATACGTCTTCGCGCTCTTCGTGCTGCTGGCCGCCAGCGTGGCCCCGGCGTCCGCCCAGATCTACTCGTGGCGCGATGCCCAGGGTTCGCTGGTCGTTTCAGACCGTCCGCGCGAAGATTCCGGTGAGATGACCACCTACAGCGTGCCCAAGGCGACGGCGGTCCGCGCCACGCAGCCGCTCCAAACGCCGCTTCGGGGCGCCGAGTTCGACGACGACATCGAGGAGCACGCCAGCGCCCAGGGCGTCTCGCCCGAACTGGTCCGCGCCGTCATCCAGGTGGAGTCTGGTTTCAACTCGAAGGCGGTGTCGCCCAAGGGGGCGATGGGCCTGATGCAGCTGATGCCAGCCACGGCTCGCGAGCTGGGCGTGATCAACCCGTTCCACCCCGGCGAGAACATCCGCGGCGGGGTGGCCTACCTGCGCCAGCTGCTGGATCGCTACGACAGCAATGTCGAGCTGGCCCTGGCGGCCTACAACGCCGGCCCGGGGAGCGTCGCCAAGTACGGCGCCGTGCCGCCCTATCGCGAGACGCAGGCCTACGTGAAGAAGGTCACCGGCGCCTCAGGGCCGGTTTCCGCGCCGCCGCCCGACCACACCATCTACAAGTGGATCGAGACCGTTGACGGGCGCGCCATCGTCCGCTATTCGAACAAGCCGCCCAAGGGCGTGGCGGCCGAACCAGTCGGCCGCCGCTAGCCAGGCCCCAGAGGGCCTGCTTGTCGGGCTCGGTGAAAGCGGAAAGTGGTCTTCGCCCGGGATTTGGTCGTCCCGCTGGCCTCGTGTTACCCTAGAGTGTTTTTCACCCACTAAATCCGAGGTTCTAGACACGTGGCAAAGCGAACGAAGTCGGCCGTCAAGGCCAACCGGCAGAACATCAAGCGGAACGAGCACAACCGGGCCCAGCGCTCCACGCTCCGCACCGGCCTGAAGGCCATCCGCAAGGCGCTCGATGCCGAGGATCTCGAAGGCGCGAAGGCCCAGTTGAAGGGTGTGCAGTCGCTCGTGGACAAGATGGCCGCCAAGGGCATCATCCACCGCAACACCGCGGCCCGCTACAAGTCCCGCCTCGTCGCCCGCGTCGCCAAGTCAGCGTAAGCGCGTTCCCTGGCCGGCGGGCTACCCGTCGGCCGCTAGCGCCCGCACAGCTCGACGACCAGTCGCTCGAGCAGGAACTTGGGATGTCCGCCCGACGACTTCAGCGCGAGGTCGGTGCGGAGGACCAGATCCAATCCATTCTTCGCACGCGGTCGGGCCGTAACCGGCCCGCGGCGGCGCGTATCTGCCCCAGCACCATCACCGGCGGCGCGCCGGCGTCGAACTGCGCCGCGACTTCGGCGAGCGCCGCCGCGGCGTTGTTGTTCCAGATGGCCTTGCCCAGCGCGAAGTCCAGGCCGGGCTCCGACTGCGGCATCACCAGATCGCGGATGTGGCGCTCGGTGACCGCCGACTCCCCCGCCGCGTAGAGCACGACCTTCTCCACCTCGGCACGAATCCGCCCCAGGCTGAGGCCGGTGGCTTCGAGCAGCAACGCGATCGCCCTGGCGTCGATCGTCAGCTCGTCCTTCTCCAGGCGCTTCTTGATCCAGCTGCCCGCTTCCTGCGGGCTCTCGAGCGATCCGCAATCGACCAGCGTGGCGTGCTTCCGCAGCAGCTTGACCAGGCGGCGATTGGCGTCGAGTGGACCGGCCACGAACACCAGCGTGGTCATCGGCTCCGGCTTCTCGATGTAGGCCTCGAGCTCCTCGACCGGCGAAATCGGTGCGGGCGCGCGCTTCTTCCTGCCGCTGCCGGTGTCGAGCGCGGGCTGGGCGGCCTCCTCGTCTTCCTTCGATCGCCTGGGCGAGATCAGCCGCTCGGCCTCGTGGAGGACGACGACGCGGCGCGGCACCATCATCGGCAGGGTGCGGGAGGTGGACAGGATGGCGCCAATCATCGCGTCGCGCGCGCCGGCGGTGGTGGCTTCGTTGGCGTAGAAGCTCTCGACGTTGAAGGCCTGGAGCCCTTCGTCCACCATCGACGCGAACTCGAGCGCGAGGTCGTGGCGCGACTGCAGGTCGTCGCCTTCCAGCAGGTAGAGCGGACCGGTCTTGCCGGCGTTGATCTGGGCGCGGACTTCAGCGGGCTTCATCGAATACCTTACCCCTCAGCTCACTTGTAATGAGTGTTCCATCTGCCCGAACTCCCGTGAGTTGTGCCGGTGGCAACCGAATCTGCGAGCTGTGGGCATGACCACTCAAGTGATCAGAGGGGTTAGAAGGCCTCCAGGATGGCGCTGACGACGGTGCGGGCGAAGTCCGAGGACATGCGATCCACGGCGGCCCGCTCCTGGCCGAGAAACGCCGAGGCGTCGAGGCCGGCGCTGGTCGCGCTGGCCAGCTCGTATTCGTCGGAGAAATTCAGCGCCGGATTCTCCCACAGCTTCTTCTTCTGCCGGACATCCTCGAACGAGACGCCGACGACCACGGTGAAACGGTAGCGGCGCGCGAGCTGCGCGTCGGTGAAGGCCACGGGCACCGCCGAGATGCCGGAGATCGTGCCGCGCACGATGCCGTCGGCGCCTGCCTCGGTGGGCACGGCCGTGTACTGACCGCGGCTCTGGAACTCCACGCGCACCTTGTCGGTGAAGATCTGCTCCACCGTCTGGTACGGCGTGGTGTTGCCGAACGCGGGGATGCCGATGATGCGGATGTAGTCCGGCAGGAACGAGCCTCGTCCCGCCAGGGTATAGCCGCAGCCCGCGGCGCCAACCGCGGGCAGCAGCGCCAGCATCTGCCGCCGGGTGAGTGTAGCCATCAACCCCTCACGCCACCACAATCGATACCAGCCGCCCCTTGGCGACGACCACCTTCTTCACGATCTTACCCAGCACGTGGGCCTGCACGCCAGGGTCGGCCAGCGCGGCGGCCTCGAGTTCCGCATCGTCGGCATCTGGCGACGCCGTGATGCGGCCGCGCAGCTTGCCGTTCACCTGCACCGGGATGACGACCTCCTCGGCGCGGGCGACCTCTGGATCGTACACGGGCCACGACGCCAGCGCCAGACCGCCCTCGTGCCCGTACCGGGACCACAGCTCCTCGGCCGTGTGCGGGGCAAAGGGCGATACCATCAGCACCAGCGCCTCGATCGCTTCACGCGCCACCAGGCCCGCCTGAGCCGTGCGCTGGCCCTTGTCGGTGTAGGCGTAGAGCTCGTTGACCAGCTCCATCATCGCCGACACCGCGGTGTTCATCTGCTTGCGGACGTCGATGTCCTGGGTGACGCGACGGATGGTCTCGTGCGTCTTGCGCCGGATCGCCCGCTCGTCGGCGGACAGCGCCCCGTGATCGATCGGCCGGCCGGCTGCCGTCTGCCGGTTGCCGTCTGCCGGTTCAATCTCCGTCCGCCACTGCTCCGCCAGGCGCCACACGCGCGCCAGCCAGCGGAAGCTGCCGTCCAGACCGGAGTCCGACCACTCCACTTCCTTCTCCGGCGGGGCCACGAACATCACATAGAGGCGCAGCGCATCGGCGCCGACCTTCTCCAGCATCGTGTCCGGATCGACGACGTTGCCCTTGGACTTCGACATCACCGCGCCGTCCTTCAGCACCATGCCCTGCGTCAGCAGGTGCGTGAAGGGCTCGCTGTGGGTGACCATGCCCAGGTCGCGGAACACCCGCGCGAAGAAGCGCGAGTAGATCAGGTGGAGAATCGCGTGCTCGACGCCGCCGCTGTAGAAGTCGACCGGGCACCAGTACTCCACCTTGCGCGGGTCGAACGGCAGGCGATCGTTGTGGGCGTCGGCGAAGCGGTAGAAGTACCACGACGAGTCGACGAACGTGTCCATCGTGTCGGTTTCGCGACGCGCCGCGCCGCCGCACGTCGGACAGGTGACGTTGACGAACTCGGGAATGCTGGCCAGCGGCGAGTCGCCGCGGCCGGTGAACTGCGCCACCTTCGGCAGCACCACCGGCAGCTGATCGTCCGGCACCGGCACCACGCCGCACTGCGGGCAGTGGATCATCGGAATCGGCGTGCCCCAGTAGCGCTGACGCGAGATGCCCCAGTCCTTCAGCCGGAACTGCACCGTGCCCTCGCCGATGCCGCGCGCTTCGGCTTCCGCCGTCAGCCGGCGCCGTGCCTCCGCCGACGTCAGGCCGTTATACGGACCGGAGTTGACCAGCACTCCCTCTTCGGGCAGCGCCTCGGTCATCGCCTCGACGTCCGGCGTCTGGCCGTCGGCCGGGCGGATGACGGCGCGGATCGGCAGGTTGTACTTGCGGGCGAACTCGAAGTCGCGCTGGTCGCCGAAGGGCACGGCCATCACCGCGCCGGTGCCGTATTCACCCAGCACGAAGTTGGCGACCCACACCGGCACGCGCTCGTTGGTGAACGGGTTGATCGCGAACTGCCCGGTGAAGAAGCCTTCCTTCTCCGCTTCCCCGCTGATCCGGGCAGACCGATCCTGGCCGCGGAACTTCGCCACCTGCTCGCGGAAACGGGTCGGGTCGGCCGACAGGTCCGCGAACTGCTGGACCAGCGGATGCTCGGGCCCCAGCATCACGAACGTGGCGCCGTAGATCGTGTCGATGCGCGTCGTGAAGACGTCGATGCTGCCGGGCAGGTCCGCCAGCGCATACGACACCCGCGCGCCTTCCGACCGCCCGATCCAGTTGCGCTGCATCGTCAGCACCTTTTCGGGCCACTGCGACAGGCCCTCGGCGCTGCCGAGCAGGTCGTCGGCGTAGGCGGTGATGCGGAAGAACCACTGCTCCAGGTCCTTCTGCTCGACGATGGTGCCGCACCGCCAGCACGCGCCGTCGACCACCTGCTCGTTGGCGAGGACGGTGTTGTCGACCGGGCACCAGTTCACGGTGGAGCGGCGGCGATAGGCCAGGCCGCGCTCGAACATCCGCGTGAACAGCCACTGGTTCCAGCGGTAGTAGTCCGGCATGCAGGTGGCCAGCTCGCGCCCCCACGCGTAGCTGATGCCCAGCCGCTGCAGCTGCCCCTTCATGTGGGCGATGTTGCCGAGCGTCGATTCCTCCGGATGGATGCCGCTCTTGATCGCCGCGTTCTCCGCCGGCAGGCCGAAGGCGTCCCACCCGAACGGGTGCAGCACGTTGAAGCCCTGCAGCCGCTTCAGGCGCGCGACCACGTCGCCGATGATGTAGTTGCGGACGTGGCCGACGTGCGCGTGCCCGGACGGGTACGCGAACATCTCGAGGCAGTAGTACTTCGGCTTGCTGCGATCTTCGGTGACCTCGAACGCCTGGGTCTCGGCCCAGTGGGCCTGCCACTTGCGATCGAGCTCTTGCGGATGGTAGTCGGACACGTGTGCTCTCTCGGGGAAAATGATCCCTTAAGGATAGTCCATGCCAGCCACGTCGATGACGGCCTGCAGGCACTCGCCGAGGGCGGTCAGGTCGTAGCCGCCCTCGGTCACGACCACCACGCGCCCCTCGCACAGACGATTGGCCGCGCCCACCAGCATCGTCGTCAGGGCGCGGAACCCCGCGGTGGACATCCGGCAGCCCGCCAGCGGGTCGCGTTCGTGGGCGTCGAAGCCGGCCGAGACCATCAGCAGCTCGGGCTTGAACGCCTCCAGCTTCGGCAGCGCCTCGCGTTCGTAGCGCGGCAGCACGTCGCGGTCGAGCGCCCCGAGGTCCAGCGGCAGGTTCAGCGTGAACCCGAGGCCGGCGCCGCGGCCGGTCTCACTCGCGGCCCCGGTGCCCGGGTAGTACGGGAACTGGTGCGACGAGATGAACAGCACCGAGGGGTCCTCGTAGAAGGCCGACTGCGTGCCGTTGCCGTGATGCACGTCATAGTCCACGATCGCCACGCGCGACAGCCCGCGCGAGCGGGCGTAGGCCGCCCCGACCGCGATGCTGCTGTAGAGGCAGAAGCCCATCGCCCGGTCCGGTTCGGCGTGATGCCCGGGAGGGCGGACCACCGCCAGCGCGCGCGAGCCCGGAGGCCCGTCGAGCACGGTGTCGACGCCGGTCAGCACGGCGCCGGCCGCCAGGCGCGCGACGTCCTCGGAATCGGGCGAGGTGAAGGTGTCGGGGTCCAGCATCACCGCCTGGCCCCGCGTCGCGATCATCGCCTGCAGATGCCGCGGGGTGTGCACGCGCAGCAGATCGTCATCGGTGGCGGGCCGCGGTTCGATCACGCGGCCGCCCCCCTGCCGGAATCGCTCCACGACCGCGGCCATGGCTTCGGCCCGCTCAGGGCGTTCCGGATGACCGGGAGGGGTCAGGTGATCGGCGAAGCGAGGGGAGGTGATGAGGGTCAGCATCTGGTGATCTTGTGAGGTGGTGTATCTTGAGATCTGTATCTGGTGATCGGGTCGCGCAGGCAGATCGTGGCAGCGGGCCTCGCAGTCGGCCAGTTCGTGTTCCAGGCGCAGGCGGCCGCGCTCGAGCTCGGGCTCGTCGGCGTCCGGCGGGACGACGAACGGTTCGCCCATCACCAGGGCGACGGTCGTGAACGGCTTCGGGATCTGGGTGCCGTCCCAGCTGCCGCAGCGTCCATTGCCTCGCGGCTTCGGCGTGGAACGGCACCACCGGATTGCCAGTGGCCTTCGACAACCACACCGCGCCCGGCTGAGCGATTCGTGCCGGGCCTCGCGGGCCCGTCCACGGTGAACGCGGTGGGATGCGCCTTCGACTCCCTCACCATCTGCCGCAGCGCCTTCCGTGCCCCCCGCGAGGACGATCCGCGGACGGTGCGGTAGCCCAGGCGATGGATGATCCGCGCGATCCACTCGCCATCGAAGTTCTCGCTGACGATGACGACCAGGCCGCGGCCGCGGAGATGGAAGACCCCGTGCACGATTCGACCGTGCCAGACACGCATGAATGCGCATGCCGTCCCCCGTGCTCGGCCGTGCGACGACGATCCTCACCCTCCACACGCCACCGCCAGGTGAAAGCCAGCAGCCGCAACAGCGGCGTGGCGAGCGCGCCGATGGCAGCCACCTGCACACGCTTCGTCCACGACTGTTCCCAGACGGCTCCGGTGACCGGGTGCGTCGCGGGCTGCGCATGCCTCTCCACTGCATGGAATTACAACACAGCCCGCCGTCCCCCCGACCGCAAGATTCGGTTAAGATCGGCGGCACACATGGCGACCCTGAAAGGCATCATCCTGGCAGGCGGCGCGGGGACGCGCCTGCACCCGTTGACCCTGGCCGTCAGCAAGCAGCTGATGCCGGTCTACGACAAGCCGATGATCTACTACCCGTTGACGACCCTGATGCTGGCGGGGCTCCGGGACATCCTGATCATCACGACGCCGCACGATCAGGCCAGCTTCCAGCGCGTGCTGGGTGACGGCAGCCAGTTCGGCCTGTCGCTGTCGTACGCCGCGCAGCCCAATCCGGGCGGCCTCGCGCAGGCGTTCATCATCGGCCGCGAGTTCGTCGGCCAGGACTGCGGTGGCGCTGGCGCTCGGCGACAACATCTTCTACGGGCACGGCCTGCCCGACTACGTGCGCCAGGCCGCCGCGCGCGAGCAGGGCGCCACGGTGTTCGCCTATCGCGTCAAGGATCCGGAGCGCTACGGCGTGGTCGAGTTCGACGCCGAAGGCCGCGCCCTGTCGCTCGAGGAGAAGCCCGCCCACCCGAAGTCGTCGTACGCCGTCACCGGCCTCTACTTCTACGACAACGCCGTGCTCGACATCGCCGCCGAGCTGAAGCCGTCACCGCGCGGCGAGCTCGAGATCACCGACGTCAACCGCGAATACCTGCACCGCCGGCAGCTGCACGTCGAGACGCTCGGCCGCGGCATCGCCTGGCTCGACACCGGCGCGCACGACGCGCTGCTGCAGGCCTCCACGTTCATCCAGGCGATCGAGGAGCGGCAGGGGCTGAAGGTGGCGTGTCCCGAGGAAGTGGCCTACCGCATGGGCTACATCACGGCCGACGACGTCATCCGCAACGCCAGCAGCATGAAGTCCAGCCAGTACGGACAGTACCTGCTGCAGATGATCGCCGAAGACGCGGCCGCCGCGGCCACCCGCCGGGCACCGCTGACCGCTACATCCCGTCGTACTGCGGGCCTTCGCCGCCCTCGGGCGCGACCCAGGTGATCACGCCGTAGGGGTCCATGATGTCGCACGTCTTGCAGTGCACGCAGTTCGAGGCGTTGATCTGCAGCCGGCGGCCGCCCTGCCCGTTGTCCACCATCTCGTAGACGTTGGCCGGGCAGAAGCGCACGCACGGGTGCCCGTACTCGTCGCCGCAGACGGTGTGGCAGACCTCGGTGTGCACCAGCAGGTGCACCGGCTGATCTTCCTCGTGGTGCGTGCCCGAGTAGTGGACGCTGGTCAGCTTGTCGAAGGTGATCTTGCGATCGGGCGCCACCGCATTCGAGCCGCTGATGATGTCGCGCTTGGCCATCCCGTAGTAGTGGTCCAGCGTCTTCATCCGGGTGTGACCGGCGTGGCCTTCGAGATCCCCGCTCAACCGGCCGTTGGTCATCATCGCGAGGCCGGCGAACACGCTGCCCGCATACAGGCCGCCGCTGAACGCCTGGTGGACGTTGCGCACCGGGTAGAGCTCGGTCCGGATCGCGCTCGTCGTCGACCATCGTCTTGTAGCGCTGCAGGCGCGCCGCCGAGGTGTCGTCCGCGCGCACGGCGTCGAAGGCCGCCTCGGCCGCCAGCATGCCGCTGCGCATCGCCAGGTGGATGCCCTTCAGCCGCATCGAGTTCACGAAGTTCGCCGCGTCGCCGACGATCAGGCCGCCGTCCATGAAGAGCCGTGGCTGGGTGTTCCAGCCGCCCTCGGGCAGCGCCTTCGCGCCGTACTTCATCACCTGCCCGCCCTCGAGCATGCTCGAGATGAACGGGTGCAGCTTGAAGCGCTGGAACGCCGAATAGGGATCCAGCAGCGGGTCCTTGTAGTCCAGGCCGACGACGAAGCCGATCGACACCTGTCCGTCGGGCATCGCGTAGAGCCAGCTGCCGCCGAACTCCTCCTGCCGCAGCGGGTAGCCCAGCGTGTGGATCACGGTGCCCGGGCGCCAGGCGATCCTTCGGGATCTCCCACAGCTCCTTGACGCCGATCGCGAACTGCGCCGGCTGGCTGTGCTCACCGAGCTGGCAGGACGCGGATCAGCTCCTTGGTGAGGTGGCCGCGTACGCCGTCGGCGAAGATCGTGACCTTGGCCTGGATGTCGGCGCCCGGCTCGAACATGCCGCGCGGCTGTCCGTCGCGGCCGACGCCGCGGTCGCCGGTGCGGACGCCGGTCACGCGGTGGCCGTCGAACAGCACCGACTGCCCGGCAAAGCCCCAGAACAGGTCGATGCCTTCGGCCTCGACCTGCGCCGCCAGCCACTTCGCGAACTGGTTCAGCGAGATGATGTAGTTGCCGTGGTTCTGGAACGGCGGCGGCGTGATCGGCAGCCGCAGCTTCTTCTTCGGGGTGAGGTAGTAGATGTTGTCCTGCTGCACCTCGCAGGCCAGCGGCGCGCCCTTGGCCTGGAAGTCCGGGATCAACTCCCGCAGCGTGACGGGATCGAGGAGCGCGCCCGACAGCTGGTGCGCTCCGGCCTCGCGGGCCTTCTCGATGACCGCGATGGAGAGCGGCTCACCGCCCTTCTGCTTCTGCAACTGCGCAAGGCGCAACGCCGCGGACAGGCCCGCAGGCCCGCCGCCCACGATCAGGATGTCGACTTCGAGGGTCTCTCGTCTGCATGGGTCTGGTCCTGAGGCTCAGGACTCGACGCTCAAGCCCAGGCCGACTACTTCTTCAGCTCCGCAATCAGCGCCGGCGCCACCTCGAACAGGTCGGCGGTGATGCCGTAGTCCGCGATCTCGAAGATCGGCGCTTCCGCGTCCTTGTTGATGGCGACGATGGTGCGCGCGCCCTTCATGCCGACCAGGTGCTGAATCGCGCCGGAGATCCCCACCGCGACGTACAGCTTCGGCGCCACGGTCTGCCCGGAGCTGCCGATCTGACGCTCCATCGGCAGCCAGCCGTTGTCGCAGATGGGCCGCGACGCCGCCAGCTCGGCGCCGAACGCCTGCGCCAGCTGCTCGGCCACCGCGATGTTCTCCTGCGACTTGATGCCGCGGCCGACCGCGACGATCCGCTCGGCCTGCGACAGGTCGACGGCCTGCTTGGCTTCCTGGAACGGCGCCTCGGCCTTCTGGCGGACGACACTCGCCTCGATGCCGATGGCGGCCGCGGCGATCGGCGCGGCGGCGCTGCCCCTTCTGCACGGCGTCGGCGCGGAAGGCGCCGATCTGCACCGAGACGAGGTGCGGCGCCGGCCCATCGAGGACCACGTCGGCGACCAGCTTGCCCTGGAACATCGGGCGCGCGAACGCCGGCTGTCCGTTCGCCTCGCGCACCGCGATGACGTCGGTGACGAGCGCGCGATCGAGACGCGCCGCCAGCGTCGGCGCGAAGTCGCGGGTCTGGTAGGTGTGCGCCAGCACCACGAACGTCGGCGACTGCTGCGCCACCAGCGCCGCGGCCGCGTGCACGAACGCATCCGGCGTGTAGAGGCCGAGCAGCGCGTGCTCGACCGTGATGACTTCGGCCACCGCGGCCGCTGCCAGCTCGCCGGCGACGCCGGCGACCGACTGGCCGAACACCGCAATCTTCACCGGCAGGCTGCCGCCGGACAGCTGCTGCGCGGCCGCCACGGCCTCCCAGCTGGCGCGATTGAGCTTGCCGTCCTTCTGTTCCGCAATGACTAGAATCACAGGACCCGCGCCTCCTCACGCAACCGACGCACGAGCTCGGCGGCCGCTTCGGCGGGCGAGCCGCCAATCATGACCGTCTGCTTCGACTTCTGCGGCGCATAGAGCGCCACCACCTTCAGGCGCGACGACAGCCCGGCCGGCGGCGCCACCTTCTTGATCTCCTTCTTCTTCGCCGCCATGATGCCCTTCAGCGTGGCGTAGCGGAGCTGATTGATGCCGCTCTGGATCGTGAGCAGCGCCGGCAACGGCATGGCGATGTGCTGGAACCAGCCGCCTTCGAGCTCGCGTTTCACCTTGATGCCGGTCGCGGCGCCGCCATCGGCGGGTGCGTCCACCAGCACTTCCATGATGATCGTCGAGTGCGGCACGCCCAGCTTCTCGGCCAGCACCGGGCCGAACTGCGCGTGGCCCTGATCGTCGGACTGCAGGCCGGTGAGGATCAGGTCGAACCGCTCCTCCTGCATCGCCGGCACCAGCGCCGCGGCCGCCGTGAACGCGTCAGCGGCGCCCAGCGCCTCGTCTTCCACGTGCAAGGCGCGGTCGGCGCCGCGCGCGAGCGCTTCGCGGATCACCTGCTGCACGCGGGTCGGGCCCGGCCGAGCAGACCACCACCTCGCCGCCGTGCTTCTCGCGCAGGCGCAGCCCCTCCTCGAGGGCGTAGGCGTCGGGCTCGTTCATCTCGTAGCTGGCGTCCTGCTCGCGAATCCACGTCCTGGTGTCGTTCAGACGGGGCTGCCACTCGCGGGTAGGCACCTGTTTGATGCAGATCGCAATCTTCATGACTCTTCGGTATTTCTTGAACAGCAGTGAAGCCGTTCGTGCCGCCGAATCCAAACGAGTTGGACAGGGCGTAGCGCACCGCGGCTGGCCGCGGCAGGTGCGGCACGTAGTCGAGGTCGCAGCCGTCACCGGGGGTGTCGAGGTTGATGGTCGGCGGCAGCATCTGGTTGCGGACCGCCAGCACGGTGATGCCGGCCTCGAGGCCGCCGGCCGCGCCGAGCAGGTGCCCGGTCATCGACTTGGTGGACGACATCGCCAGGGCGTTGGCGTGCTCGCCGAAGACCCGCTTGACCGCCAGCGTCTCGGTCGGGTCGTTGATCGGGCGTCGAGGTGCCGTGGGCGTTGATGTAGTCGACGACCTCTGGCTCGACCCCGGCCGACTCGAGCGCCGCCCGCATCACGCGGTAGGCGCCGTCGCCGTCCTCCGGCTGACCGGTCATGTGAAAGGCGTCCGCGGACATGCCGTAGCCGACCATCTCGGCGTAGATCGGCACGCCCCGCGCCTTCGCGAACTCGAGCTCCTCGAGGATGACGACGCCGCTGCCCTCGCCGAGCACGAAGCCGTCGCGATCCTTGTCGAACGGCCGGCTGGCGCGCTGCGGCTCGTCGTTGCGCTGGGACAGGGCGCGCATCGCGGCGAACCCGCCCACGCCCATGGCGCAGACCGCGGCCTCGGAGCCGCCCGCGATCATCGCGTCGGCGGCGCCGCGCCTGATGATCTCGTAGGCGTCGCCGATGGCGTGCGCCGACGCCGTGCAGGCGGTGCAGGTCGCCGAATTCGGCCCCTTGGCGCCGAAACGGATCGACACCTGCCCCGAGGCCAGGTTGATGATGGCCGCCGGGATGAAGAACGGCGAGATGCGACGCGGCCCGCCCTCGAGGAACGCCCGGTGCTCGCGCTCGATCGTGGTGAACCCGCCGATGCCCGAGGCGATGAACACCCCGACGCGCGGCGCGATCGCCGGCGTGATGGTCAGCTTCGCATCGTCGACGGCGAACTGCGCGGCGGCAATCGCGTACTGGATGAAGACGTCCATCTTCTTGACGTCCTTCTTGTCCACGAACGCCAGCGGATCGAATCCCTTCACTTCCGCGGCGAACCGCGTGCTGAACGCGGTCGCGTCGAACTTGGTGATCGGCCCCGCTCCGCTCTGACCCGCCAGCAGACCGCGCCAGGTGGCCTCGGTCCCGATGCCCAAGGACGACACCAGGCCGATGCCGGTAACCACAACTCGCCTGCTCACTGTGCCTCCGTCGCCGATGCCCGGCGCGCGCGTCTACTTCTTCTTGGTGTGCGACTCGATGTACTGAATCGCTTCCTTGACGCGCGTGATCTTCTCCGCCTCCTCGTCAGGGATCTCGATGCCGAACTGCTCCTCGAACGCCATCACGAGCTCGACGGTGTCGAGCGAGTCGGCGCCCAGGTCCTCGACGAACGAGGCATCTGGCGTGACTTCTTCCTCGTCGACGCCCAGCTGCTCCACGATGATGCTCTTTACCTTGTCGGCAACGGCCACAGCAATCCTCCCTTGACGGCGCCCGGTACGGACGCCCAGCTCACATGTACATCCCGCCGTTGACGGCGAGAACCTGCCCTGTAATATACGACGCCTCGTCGGATGCGAGGAAACGAACCGCCGCCGCGATGTCCTCCGGCGTGCCCATGCGGCCCATCGGAATCTGCGACGCCCAGTCGCCCTTGGCGCTGTCGGTGATCGCCCTGGTCATGTCGGTGCCGATGAGCCCCGGCGCCACGACATTGACGGTGACGTTGCGCGACGCGACCTCGCGCGCCAGCGCCTTGCAGAAGCCGATCAGCCCGGCTTTCGACGCCGCGTAGTTGGCCTGCCCGGCGTTGCCCATCTGCCCGACCACCGAGCTGATGGCGACGATCCGGCCGGCGCGCTGCCGAATCATCGGCTTCAGCACCGCCTGGCACCAGGTGAACGACGCGGTCAGGTTGGTGGCGATCACCTCGTCCCAGTCGGCGCGCTTCATCCGCAGCATGAGCTGGTCGCGGGCGATGCCGGCGTTGCTCACCAGGATGTCGATGCGTCCGTGCCGCGCGATGACGTCGGCGACCAGCGCCTCGACGCCCGCCGCGTCCGTGACGTCCACGCCCTTCGCCTCGGCCGCCCCGCCCGCCTGGACAATCGCGTCCGCGGTCGCGACGGCATTCTCGCCGCGCGCCACGCACACCACGGTGGCTCCGGCGGCGCCGAGCTGCTCGGCGATGGCGCGGCCGATGCCGCGCGACGCGCCCGTGACGATCGCGATTTTGCCGGCCAGCTGTGTCATGAGTGTGAGGAAACCGCGGCCTCGAGCGTGACGAGATCCTCGGGCGTCTGCAGGTTGAACACGGTCGGCGTCCCTGGCGATCTTCCTCACCAGTCCGGACAGCACCGTGCCGGGTCCCACCTCAACATATGTGGTGACGCCCTCGGACGCAAGCCGCTTGACGCAGTCTTCCCAGCGCACCGGGCTCGACACCTGCGCGATGAGCGCCTCGATGCTGCCGGCCACCGTCGTGCGCGGCGCGGCGTCGACGTTGGCGATCACCGGGACGCGCGGGTCGCGCGCCGCGACGGCCCGCAGCTCCGGCGCCAGGCGATCCTGGGCCGGCGTCATCAGCGCGCAGTGGAACGGTGCGCTGACCTTCAGCGGAATGACCCGCTTGGCGCCGAGGGCCCTGGCGCACTCTCCGGCCCGCGCCACGGCCGCGGCTGCTGCCGGCAATCACGATCTGCCCCGGGGCGTTGAGGTTCGCGGGGCTCACCACGTCGCCCTGCGCGGCCTCGAGGCACGCCTGGGCCACGCCGCCTTCGTCGAGGCCGAGGATCGCCGCCATGGCGCCCTCGCCCACCGGCACCGCTTCCTGCATGTAGCGCCCACGATTCCGGACCAGGCGCACGGCGTCGTCGAACGCCAGGGTGCCGGCCGCCACGTGCGCCGAGTACTCGCCAAGGCTGTGGCCGGCCACGAACGCGGGCCGCAGTCCTCGCTCGTCGAGCAGGCGCCAGGCGGCGACGCTGGCGGTGAGGATCGCCGGCTGGGCGTGCTCGGTGAGGGTCAGCGTCTCGGCAGGGCCATCGAAGATCAGCGTGCTGAGCGATTCGCCGAGCGCCCGATCGGCCTCCGTCGAACGCCGCCCGACAGACAGGAAACTGATCGGCCAGCGCCCGGCCCATGCCGACGGCCTGCGCGCCCTGTCCCGGGAAGATGAACGCGATCACGACGGGTCCGTCCGTCCTACGGCCAACATGTCCCTCTGCATCCGCGACCAGCCCCCGTCACCCGCAAACCGCGCGGCCTGCGCCACCGCGTTCCGGATGGCCTTGACCGACGATCGGCCATGCCCCACGACGACCACTCCGGCGGTGCCCAGCAGCGGCGCGCCGCCGTATTCGGAGTAGTCCACGCGCTTCCGGAACCGCCGGAAGGCACGCTGCGACAGCAAGTAACCCATCTGGCTCGAGAAGGTGCTCTGCAGCTCTTCGCGCAGCAGGTCTTCCACCATCTCGACCACGCCTTCGCTCAACTTCAGCGCGACGTTCCCGGTGAACCCGTCGGCCACCACCACGTCGGCCTCACCGGCGAAGATGCCCCGGGCCTCGACGTTGCCGACGAAATGCAACGGCGCCTGCTTCAGCAGCCGGTGCGCCTCGCGCGTGAGCTCGGTCCCCTTCGACTCTTCCTCGCCGATCGACAGCAGTCCGACGCGCGGGCGCTCGATCCCGAGGGCCACGCGCGCGTAGGCCGCCCCCATCATCCCGAACTGCAGCAGATGATGCGGACGGCATTCCACGGTGGCACCGGCGTCGAGCAGCACGGCCGACCCGTGCTTGGTCGGCACGACCGCGGCCAGCGCCGGACGGTCCACGCCTTCGAGCATCCCGAACACCGCATGGGCCGCGACGACCGCCGCCCCGGTGTGCCCGGCCGTGACCAGCGCCGCGCACTGCCCGTCGTGCACCCGCCCAGCCGCCACCATGACGGACGAGCGCGGCTTGCGCCGGAGCGCCTGCGCGGCCGACTCGTCCATCCCGACCACGTCGGGGGCATCGCACACCCGGACGTCCAACGCCTCCAGCGTCGGGATGCCGGATCAGCTCGGCGCGAATCTGTTCGGAACGCCCGACGAGGTCGACGCCGATGCCCAGATACCGGGCCGCGGCGAGAGCCCCATCCACGGGGCGCCGGGGCGCATGATCGCCGCCCATGGCGTCGACCGCTATGCGCATGGCGTCAGTGGATGACTACTCGTCGTTGACGGGCCGCACCTGGCGGGCACGGTAGTGGCCGCAGTAGGCGCACACGCGGTGGGCGGCCTTCGGCTCGCCGCACTGCGGGCACTTGCCGGCCGTGACGGCGGTGAGGGCATCGTGGGTGCGGCGCTTGCGGCCGCGGGTCTTGGAATGGCGACGTTTCGGATTAGGCATCGTCGTGCTTTCGGTCGGTGATCAGGGCTTTCAGGCCAGCAAGCCGCGGGTCTTCCCACTGTACGCTGGCACTGGCAGGTCTCGATATTCAGGTTCACGCCACACTGCGAACAGAGCCCCTTGCAGTCCGGCCTGCAGAGCGGCTTCATCGGCAGCACGAGGTAGAACTGCTCCCGCAACAGCTCCGAGAGATCGATCTCGTCGTCCCGGTAGAACGTCATCGAGACATCGTCGTCTTCGAGTTCCACGTCCTCGTCCGGATCGTCCGACGCCGGCTTCTTCTTCTCGTCCTGCCCCGCGCCCTGTGGCAGGTAGCGGAGGTCGAACGCGGAATGTCACCGGCAGCGAGAACGGCTCCAGACAGCGGCTGCACCGAAGCTCGAGCGTCGTGACCACCGTCCCCACCAGCCGGAACCGATCCTGGTCCTTGTGGATGGTGAACGCCAGCGTCACGGGCGCACTCACCCGGTAGTCCTCGTCACCCTCCGCAAAGGCCGACGGCTCGTACTGCCGAAGGAACGCCGTCTCCGGCTGCCGAATGTGCGAAAGATCGAGCCGCATCAAAACGACGATTATAGCATGCGCGGGCCGTCGGTCACCGTCACCCAGGGTTTCGGGATGTACAACTGCTCGAACAAGTTAACGGCGTACCGGTCGGTCATTCCGGCGACGAAATCCTGGGCCGCCCGGTCCAGGCCCTCGAGCTCGACCGTCCGGAGGTCCAGGAACATCTCCGGCCGCTCCCGGACCTTCTCCCACAGCCCGCTGAGGATGCCGTGGGCCTTGCGCGAACTCGGCCGTGGCCACCTGGTTCTCGTAGACCGCCTCGAACATGAAGCTGCGGAGCGCCAGCATCGCGTCCAGCACCTCGTCGCTCATCCGGATCTCCGTCACCCCCCCGGCCAGCGTCTGCTCGACGACGTTGGTCACGAGCCGCCCGATCCGCTCCGACGGGCTGCCGCCGAGCACGCGCCACCGCGTCTGCCGGCAGCGAGGCCTCGCTGATGATCCCCGCCCTGATCGCATCGTCGATGTCGTGGTTCACGTAGGCGACGATGTCGGCGACGCGGGCAATCTGGCCTTCGATGGTGCTGGCGCGGTGCTCAGGAGGCGCGCCGACCGGCATGCCGTTCTTCCCCTTCGAGTGACGGGCGATGCCGTCCCGCACCTCCCAGGTCAGGTTCAGCCCGCGCGCGGTCGCGCTCCAGCACGTCGACGATGCGCAGGCTCTGCTCGTAGTGGTTGAAGCCGCCGGGCACGAGGGCGCTCAGCACCCGCTCGCCGGCGTGGCCGAACGGCGTGTGGCCCAGGTCGTGGCCGAGCGCGATCGCCTCGGTCAGCTCCTCGTGCAGGCGCAGCACCTTCGCGATGGTGCGGGCGATCTGCGACACCTCGAGCGTGTGCGTCAGCCGCGTGCGGTAGTGGTCGCCGCGCGGCGAGAAGAACACCTGCGTCTTGTGCTTCAGCCGGCGGAACGCCTTGGTGTGGATGATGCGATCGCGGTCACGCTGGAAGGCCGGCCGCACCGGCATCCTCGGCCTCCGGCCGCAGGCGCCCACGACTCGCACCGCTCTTGGCGGCCTGCGGCGCGAGGATCTCCCGCTCGCGCTGCTCCAGCTGTTCGCGAATCGTCACACGATCTCCTTCAGAAAACTGGTGCCGTGCGTCAGCGGCGGCACCCCGAACACGTCGGCCAGGGTCTGCCCGAGATCCGCGAACGTGGTTCGCGTCCCGAGCGGCACGCCGGCCCGCACGCGCGCGCCGCTCACCAGCAGCGGCACGTGCTCGCGTGAGTGATCGGTGCTCGGCGTCGCCGGGTCGTTGCCGTGATCCGCGGTGATGACCAGCAGGTCGTCCTCGCCGCAGCGCGCGGCAGCAGCGCCGCCAGCCGCGCGTCGAATCGCTCGAGGTTGCGGGCGTAGCCGGCCACGTCGTTGCGATGTCCGTACAGCGTGTCGAAGTCCACGAGGTTCACGAACAGCAGCCCCGAGTCCTGCATCGGCCAGGCGCGCGGTCAGCACGTCCATGCCATGGTCGTCGCTGGTCGTCGGAAACGCCTGGCCGATGCCGCGGCCCGCGAACAGATCGTTGATCTTGCCGATCGCCGTCACCTGGTGGCCGTGCGCCGTCAGCACGTCGAGCAGCGTCTCGCTGACTGGCGGCATCGCGTAGTCGTGCCGGTTGGCCGTGCGGGTGAACGCGCCCGGCCGCCCGACGAACGGCCGCGCGATGACGCGGCCCAGCCCCGCGCCCTCGACGGCGATCTCGTAGGCGACGCGGCACCACTCGTACAGCGTCGGCACCGGCACCACGTCCTCGTGCGCCGCAATCTGGAAGACGCTGTCGGCCGAGGTGTAGACGATGGGCGCGCCCGTCGCCATGTGCTGCCGGCCCGAGCTGCGTCGATGATTGCCGTGCCCGACGCGACGACGTTGCCGATGGAGGCGCGGCCGATGCGCTGCTCGAAGGCGGCAATCATCTCCGGCGGAAAGCCTGACGGGAACGTCGGGAAACGGACGGTCGAGCACGACGCCCATCAGCTCCCAGTGCCCGGTCACCGAATCCTTGCCCGCCGAGCGTTCGGCCAGCAGCCCGTACGCCGCTCGCGGCGACCGGCCGGGCACGGGATGCCGCGGAGCGGCACCGCGCAGCCGAGACCGAGCGCGGTGAGGGTCGGAATGTTCAGGGCGCCGGCGTCGGCGATGTGGCCCAGCGTGTGGCTGCCCTGGTCGCCGTACAGCGCCGCGTCCGGCAATTCGCCGGCGCCGACACTGTCCAGCACGATGACGACAGCGCGACGGAACACCGCGGCGTCAGGGATGATGCGATGAGAAGTAGTTCGGAACGCTGCGCGGCGTGCGAATCGTCGCGATGGCGTGCTTGAACACCAGGTGGTCCATGCCGTTGTGCTCGACGATCAGCGCGAAACGATCGAAGTTCTTGATCCGCGCCTCGAACTCGCGCCCATCGAGCAGGTGGAGAACGACGGCGAGTTTTTCCCGGCGAGCGTAATTGAGAAAGACGTCCTGGATGTTCGGGGCGCCGGTCTTCGTTTCAGCCATCGCGGCGTAGCTCCTTCAACCGTACAACAGACCCCGACCCGGCGAGCCACTCGAGAACACGGCCCTGCACATCCGGAGACTCTCCGGGGCCATCAAACCATGTAAGGGTAGGCTCTTTGCGGAACCAGATCAACTGGCGACGGGCGTAGCGGCGATTCTCCTGCGCAATCAAGTGCGCGTGTGGCCGCCTCGTCACGCACGCCGTGGAGGTGCTCCAGGACCTGGCGGTAGACCAGCCCGCCAAACGGCCGCGCCGACTCCGGGCACCCCGGCCGCGAGATTGGCCCGGACCTCGTCCAGCAGCCCGGCCTCGAACTGCTGGTCCACCCGCCGCCGCAGGCGCTCGGCCAGCAGGTCGTTCGGCAGCCGCAGCGCCAGGGCCGTCACCTCGACATCGTCAGGCAGCGGCGACACCGTTGCCGCGAAGTGCGCGGTCAGCGGACTTCCCCGTCTGGAAGAACACCTCGAGCGCGCGGACGATGCGCTTGCTGGTCCCGCGGCTGGATGCGCTCGGCCGACTCCGGGTCCACGCGCCGCAGCAGCCGATGGAGCCGTTCCACGCCAAAGCGTGCAGCCATGCGCATCCAGCCGCGCTCGCAGCGCTTCGTCCTTGCCCGGGCCCGGGAAACAGCCCCCGGGTCAGCGCCCGGTAGTAGAAGCCGGTGCCGCCGACGAGAATCGGCACGCGGCCCCGCGCGTGGATGTCGGCAATCGCCCGCGCGGCGTCGCGCGCGAAGTCGGCGGCGTTGTACTCGGCGGTCGGGCGGGACGATGTCGATCAGATGGTGCGGAATGCCGCGGCGTTCCGCGACCGGCACCTTGTCGGTGCCGATGTCGAAGCCGCGGTAGACCGCGGTCGAATCGCAGTTGATGATCTCGCCGCCGAGGCGTTCGGCCAGCATCAGGGCCAGCGAACTCTTGCCGGTGGCCGTCGGCCCCAGCACCGCGAGGACGGGCTTCATGCCCGGCCTACTGCCCTTGCGGCGGACGGCCGTCCGGCGATTCGTTGTAGATAGAAGGTGACCGTGAAGAACGCCTTGTCGTCCGGATACTCCGGCGGCAGCGGCTCGGTGGGGTTCGAGGCGAGCAGCGCGTTCCTGGCGGCCAGGTTGAACGAGTCCACGTTCGCCGGACCGATCACGGTGACGTCCGAGATGGCGCCGTTGCGGTGCACGAAGAAGGTGATGACCACCTTGCCGCGCAGCGACATCGCCGCGTAGGGCACGAACCAGTTGCGCTTCACCTGCGCGACGAAGCGCCGGATCCACGGGCCGAACTCGACGCCCTTGGTGTCGAACTGAATCGCCGGGCCGAACTCCTGGCTGTTGCCCTTCTGGTTGTCGAACGATTCGGAGTCGACGTACTTCTGCAGGTTGCGCAGCGCATCGCCCAGCTTGCCGCCCGGCGGCGGCTGCGCGCGCTGCGGCTGCTGCATCGCGTAGCGGCTCTCGGCATTGGGATCGAGCGCGCGTTCGGGGGTCTCCACCGACTGCGGCGTCTCGGGCGCCGGCTGTTCCGCCGGGCCCTTGCCGCGCGACCGCTCTTCGGGCGTCGACTCGGTGCGCTCGGACGAATTGCCGCGCGCGTACGGCAACGGGTTCTCCATGGCCGGAGCACGCTCCACGGCGCGCGCCCGACGATCGAGATCCGACATCTCCGCACGCTCGGGCGGCTTCGGCGCCGGCATGTCGAGCTTGGGCTGCACGAAGACGAAGCGCGGCGCTTCCGTCTTCGGCTGCTGCTGCTCCACCTGCGCGGTCTCCGGATCGGGCTCGGGCAGGAAGTTCGGCAGGTACTCGGGGGCGAACACCAGCAGCAGGAAGATCGCGACGTGCACGATCACGGACACGACGATGCCATCGCGCAGATTGATGGCGCGCCCGACGGGCTCGACGTCGGAGTAACGATCGTCGAAGTCGAAGTACATCAGTAAGTTACGAGAGTATCACAGGCCAACGCCGGCCCCGGGCTTCCTGGCACTGTATAGATAGACGATCCCCAGCGACAGCGGCCGGGCTTTCACCTGTGAAAATCCGGTGGCAGTGAGGATGCGGCCGAAGGCGTCGCCCCACGGGAAAGCTGCCGACCGACTGCGGCAGGTAGTCGTAGGCGGCGTTGTGCCGCGACACGGCCCGGCCGATCCGCGGCAGGACGTGGTTGAAGTACCAGAGGTAGAGCGGCCGCACCGCCGGCACGACCGGCAGGCCGAACTCGAGAATGGCGAGCCGCCCGCCGGGCCTGAGCACCCGCAACAGCTCGGCGCAGGCCACCTCCGGCTGCTGCACGTTGCGAATGCCGAAGGCGATGGTGACCGCATCCACGGAGGCATCGGCCACCGGCAGCCGCATCGCATCGCCTCGCACCAGCTGCACGCGGGCATCGAGCCCCTGCGGCGCGCACCTTCGTCACGCCGTGCGCCAGCATCGCGCCGGCGAAGTCGACGCCGACCACCCGCGCCGCGCCGGCGCGCGGCCGCGCGCCCGCCATCGCCACGTCCGCGGTGCCGGTGCACACGTCCAGCAGCCGCTCGCGGCCGGTCAGCTCCAGCGACCGAATCGCCCGCCGCCGCCAGTAGCGATCGAGCCCGCCCGACAGCACCGTGTTCAGCAGGTCGTAGCGTCCGGCGATCGCGTCGAACATGCCCGCGATCTTCGCGGGGTTCTTGTCAACCGACATAGAGCGCCAGCGCCGTGACGAAGAAATACACGATCCCCACATATCCATTCAGGTCGAAGGCGCGCTTCACCTGCGACAGGTCCGTCGCGCTGACCAGCGACTGCTCGTAGACCAGCAGCGCCGCGACCAGCGCCACGCCGGCGAGGTAGATGGCGCCGAGCGGCACCAGCCACGCCAGGCCGGCCATGCACAGGATGGTGCCGACGTGCATCAGGCGCGAGATGAGGAGCGAGCGCTCCACGCCGAAGCGCACCGGAATCGATCGCAGCCCCTGCGCGCGATCGAACTCCAGATCCTGGCAGGCATACAGCACGTCGAAGCCGCCCACCCACAGGCCGATCGCCAGCCCCAGCAGCCACGGCTCCGCGCCGCCGCGTCCACCCGCGGCCAGCCACCCGCCGACCGGCGCCACCGCCATGGCGAGACCGAGGAAGGCCTGCGTGTAGGCGGTGTAGCGCTTCGCCAGCGAGTACCAGAACACGATCGCCAGCGCGACCGGCGACAGCCAGCCGCAGAGCGGGCTGATCTGGAACGACACCGCGACGAACACCACCGACGAGACGATGACGAAGGCGGTGGCCTCGGCCGTCGACATCGCGCCGCGCGGCAGCTCGCGCATCGAGGTGCGCGGATTCATGCGCGTCCAAGCGGGCGTCGACGAGGCGATTGAAACCCATCGCCGCGCTGCGGGCCGCGACCATGGCGGCGACGATCCACGCCACCTGCACCCAGGTGATCGCGTGCTCGCGCGTCGCCAGCAGCGCCCCGGTCAGCGCGAACGGCAGCGCGAAGACCGAGTGGCTGAAGCGGACGAACGACAGATAGGTGGACAGGCGGGTCATGGCGATCTCGTGACCTCAGTGGCTCTGCGCCCACGACAGCGTCGGCGGCGGAGATGCCGGACACCAGGTACTCTTCCACGTCGTCCGACCTCGTCCGGGAGCGACACCGCCAGGATCTCGGCGTGCTTGCCCGGCGAGAGCGTGCCGAGACGGTGATCCAGGCCCAGCGCGCGGGCGCCGACGAGCGTGGCGCTCTCGATGAGCCGGCGCGCCGGCACGCCAGGCGCCAGCCACCGCATCTCCTTCAGCTCGGAGAACAGGTTCAGATCGCCCACCGCAGGCCAGGCTGTCGGTGCCGATCGCGACCGGCACGCCCGACAGGTAGAACCGCTCGATCGGCGGCGCGCCCACGCCCACCCACTGGTTGCTGCGCGGGCACGTCACCAGGGTCGCCCCGCGCTCGTGCAGCCGCGCCAGGCTGTCCTCGCCGAGCTGCACGCCGTGCACGACCAGCGTCCGCGCGTCGATCACGCCCAGGTCGATCCAGATACTCGACCGGGCCCAGACCGGGCGCCACCCAGTCGTCACGCCAGGCGCCGATCCGCCGCAGCAGGTGCGCCCACGGGCCACTGCCGGAGGCCAGCAGCTCGATCTCCTCGCGGCGATTCACCGACGTGGATGCTCGTGATGGGCTCGGCGCTGCCGGCGACCTCGTCCCGGATGGCCTGGAACAGCTCGCGCGACACCGAGTACGGCGCATGCGGCGCCACCGATGACGCGGACCTGCGGGCTGCGCGCCCGCGGCTTCCTCACGCGCGCGCCGGGAGCGCTCGACCAGCGCGCCGGTGGTCTCCTTGAATCCGAGCAGTTCGTGAAACACGAGACCGTGCATGCCGCTCGCGGCGATGGCATCGACCGCGGCCAGGGAGTTGCTGATGTCGCCAACCGCGACCGTCCCCGACTCGACGCGCTTCTCGCGCGGCCGTCAGCGCCGCGGACTGAACGTCCGGGATCGCCGGGGCGCTCGACCGCGCCGCCGCGGGCCGCGAACAGCCCGGTGATCCAGGTGGTGAAGTCGGCCGCGGGTGGCACGCGGTCGCGGAGCCACGAGAGCTCGAGGTGCACGTGCGCGTTGACCAGTCCCGGCATCAGCGCCACGCGGCCCAGGTCGCGGACCGGACCGAAAGCCATCGCCTCCGCGGAATGGCCCTGCCCCACTGCCACGATGCGCCCCTCGTCCACGGCGACCCAGCCGTCGCGGATGGGACGCTGATCGACCGGAACGACCCACGCCGCGCCCAGCCGAATCATGCCACCGGTGACGGCGGCTGGGTGCGCTGCCGCTTCGCGGCGGCGCTGCGCGCGGGATAGTTGACGAGCTCGGCGGGCACCGAGGTGTCGCCCTCGGCGCGCGCGGTGGCGAGCTCGAGCTGTCGCGGCAGATCGCGCTGACGGAACATCGGATCGCCGAGGATCTCGTAGTGCATGCTGCGGCGCTTGGCCACGAACCCGGCGTCCTCGACGTTGCGGACGATCTCCACTTCGTCCATGCAGTAGGCGGCGCCGGCGGCGCGGACCACGTTCTCCTCGATCATCACGCTGCCCATGTCGTTGGCGCCGAACGCCAGGCTGAGCTGCCCGACCTGCCCGCCCTGCGTCACCCACGACGCCTGGAGGTTGTCGAAGTTGTCGAGGACGATGCGCGCCACGCGCCAGCGTGCGCAGGTACTCGATACCGGTGGCCTCGGCCCCGCCGCGCTCGGTGTGCTCGGGCTGATAGCTCCAGGCGATGAACGCGGTGAAGCCGCCGGTCTCGTCCTGCACCGCCCGCAGGCGCAGCATGTGCTCGAGCCGCTCCTCGTCGGTCTCCACGGTCCCGTACATCATCGTCGCGGTCGTGCGGAGCCCGGCACGGTGCGCGTGACGCATCACGTCCAGCCATTCGTCCGCGGTGGCCTTGCCGTAGCAGTTCAGCAGCTTCCGCACCCGGTCGACGAGAATCTCGGCGCCGCCGCCAGGGATGCTGTCGAGCCCGGCGTCCACCAGCCGCGCAATCACCTCGGGCGCCGAGAGCTTCGACATGCGCGTGAGGTGCACGACTTCCGGCGGCGACAGCGCGTGAAGCTTGAACGACGGGTAGCGCGTCTTCACCGCCCGGAACAGATCCTCGTACCACTGCAGCGGCAGGTCCGGGTTGTGTCCGCCCTGCATCAGCAGCTGCACGCCGCCGAGCGCGATGGTCTCGTCGATCTTCTTGAAGATCTCGTCGAACGACAGCACGTAGCCCTGGTGGTGCCCCACCGGGCGGTAGAACGCGCAGAAGTTGCATCGCGCCACGCAGACGTTCGTGTAGTTGACGTTGCGGTCGATGATGTAGGTGACGATGCCGTCCGGGTGCTTGCGCCGGCGGATGAGGTCGGCCATGCGCCCCAGCCACCAGGTCGGCGCCGAGCGATAGAGAAACAGCGCCTCGTCAGCCGAGACGCGGCCGCCGTCTTCGATACGCGCCTGCAGGACGTCGAGAGAGTGGCTCATGAGAAGAACCGCAGCGGACGGCGGGCGGAGGCAAGGCCGAGGTCGACGGCCAGCGCGTGGAAGCGCTCGAGACCGGCGATCTCGCGGTCGCCCAACCCGTATTTGAGAGTATCACGCAGGTAGCCAAGGGCCCGGGCCTCGGCCACGGCGTCGCCGTCGGCCACCTCACGCGCGATCAGCGGCGCCTCCTGCACGCCCTTGCGCCGCGCCTCCTGCAGCGCGGCCACCTGCTCGTGATCGACGGCGCCATCGCGCCCGCTCCACGTGGCGTAGACGAAGGGCAGGCCCGTCAGGCTCTTCCAGGCCTCACCGAGATCGGTCTTGATGACGCCCGAGGCTGGCGGCGTCGATCGCCAGGGCCGGATCGCCAATCACCAGCGCCGCGTCGGCCTTGGCCAGCATCATCCGGAGATCGGGTTCGGCCGGCGTGAACACCGGCTGGATATTCCACAGGCGGGCGCACAGAATGCGCGTCAGCGCCACCGAGGTGCGCGAGCTGAGGTCGAGCGCCAGCGTCCGCACCGTCTCGATCGGCACCGTGGAGAAGATGGCGACCGACAGCACCGGGCCGTCGGATCCGATCGCCAGGTCCGGCACCATCGCGTAGTCGCCACGCAGGTACTCGATGGCCGGGATCAGGCCGAGGTCGACGCGGCCCTCGTGCAGCAGCGAGGCGCAGACGGCCGGCACATCGAAGCGCACGGTGAAGAGCTCCGGCCGGGCCTCGAGGCCGCGGACGAGGGGCCTGGTGTTCAGGTACGACACCGCGCCCAGCCGGGCGGGTTTCATACGGCCGATCCCTGCTCCACCGGCGTGAAGCCTGCCGCCGTGATGTTGCGCCGCACGTCCTCGAGGCTGGAGCGGCGGCGGCCCAGCGCGGGATCGTCGACGAGCGACACGCGATCCAGGTGATTGGCGCCGAAGGTCAGCGCCACCTGCGCCAGCTTCGGGCCGTACTGCTGCCAGTCCACTTCGATCGTGGCGACCTTCGGCAACCCGATGCGCGCCAGCGCCACCACGCGGACGTCGTGATAGCCGGTCGTGGGCGCGGTCACCGACTGCTCGCGCGGCAGCGGCGCAAACGCCGTCGCCTCGCTGCCGCCGGGCAGGAACCTGCGCACCTGCAGGACGAGGGAGACACGCCCCTCGTCACTCGGCTGCTGCACCGTCAGCGCGCGCACACCCAGGCCAGCCGCGCGAACCGCCGCCACGTCGGCCGGGGTCACCCTGTCGATCGGGGCATCGGCAATCGCGTCCAGACCGGCCGCCCTGAGACCGGCAAGCACGTCCTCGATGGGCGCCCACGCCCGGGCGATCAGCTCGGCCAGCGAAAAGCCTGTGAGATGCATCGTCGGACCAATCGCGGCGCGCACGGCCCGAATGGCGCTGGCGGTCGAGTCCAACGAGTCTCCAAGGGACACCATCCGCACCTCACCGCACAGCGGCAGCAACATCGCCAGCTCCTCGGCCGCCGGGAGCCCCGTCGCCCCCACCTCGATGACGCGGGTGTAGCTGACCGTGCCGCCCACACGCGACCGGCGAACGTCGTCGGCCAGCATGCCCAGGGACAGCACGTCTGCGCCATCCAGCTCGTCGAGCTCGGCTTCGGTGAGCGCCTCGCCCGCCATGGCGCGGCTGGCGATTGCGGAGTTGATGTCGATGTCAATCATGTGGGTTTCCCATGCGGGACACGATGTCGTTGGCGAGCAGCAGGGCCGCACGCCCCTGCTCGCCCGTCACACCCGGCGGCCGCTGGTCGCGGACGGCCGCGACGAAATCCTCGAGCTCGCGCTTGAGCGGCTCATCCCGTAGGACGTCCAGCTTGCCGCCATCGATTCGCGGCATCGCCCCGTCCTGGGGCACCAGCCGCCACGCTTCCACTTCCTGTGCCTTGTAGTCGATGGAGAGATACGTATTGGGCTGGAAGAAGCGGATCTTGCGGACCTGCTCACGCGAGATCCGGCTGGCGGTGAGGTTCGCGATACAGCCGTTGGCGAACTTCAGGCGGGCGTTGGCGATGTCGACCCGCGGCGTCAGCACCGGAACGCCCACGGCCTCGATGCCGACGACCTCGCTGCCCACCAGCTCGAGCACCAGGCCGAGGTCGTGAATCATCAGGTCGAAGACCACGTCGATGTCGAGGCTGCGCTCGGGAAACGTCCCCAGGCGGTGCACTTCGATGAAGCGCGGCGCGTGGATGTGCGGGCGCGCGGCCAGCACGGCCGGATTGAAGTGCTCGATGTGACCGACGGCCAGCACCACTCCGGCGGCCCTGGCGGCCGCGAGCAGCTGATCGGCTTCGGCCACCGATCGGGTCATCGGCTTCTCGACCAGGACGTGAATGCCCGCCGCCATCAGCGGCAGGGCCACCGACGCGTGCGCCTCGGTCGGCACCGCGATGCTGACGGCATCGACGTGGCCGATCAGATCGCGCGACACTGGCAATCACCCGGGTGTCGTTCGCGGCCGCCACTTCCGCGGCGCGCGCGCGCATCGGCGTCGACGACGCCCACCAGCGACACGCCTTCGAGATTGGCGAGCACACGGGCATGATGCCGCCCGAGGTGGCCGACGCCGACCACCGCCACCCGCAGCGGCGCGGCGCTCACGACGGCCCCTTGTCGGACGGCGGCCGCCCGACGATCGCGATGCCGGCCTCGTCGGCGGACTTCAGCATCGCCGCGCGATCGAACATCAGCGTCCTGCCCGGCATCGAGCGACAGCAGCGTCGCGCCGGCGACCCGCATCGCCTGAATCGTGGCCAGACCCACGACCGGCACGTCGAAGCGCATGTCCTGCCCCGGCTTGGCCACCTTGACGATGGCGACGCCGGGACCGGCCAGCTGCCCGGCCCGCGCGATGGTCTCGTCGGTGCCTTCCATCGCCTCGACCGCCACGACGGCCTGATGCTTGACCGCGATCGTCTGGCCGATGTCGAGGCCGGCGATGGCGTCCGCCATGCGATAGCCGAAGGCCAGGTCCTTCTGCTCGTCCTCGGTCGGGCCACGACCGGTCATCACGCCCTCGCGACGCGAGCATCGGCTGCAGCAGCTGCGGTGGAGTCGATGAGCTCGACGCCGTGGTCGCGCATCACGTCGGCGACCGCGGCGATGATGCGCGTCGGTGTTGCGCGCCTTCAGGCGAGTCAGCATCGACAGCGCCGTCATGTCCGGCACGATGCCGCCGAAGATCTTGGTGTGCTTGACCTGTCCCGCCATCACCGCGCGGGTGACGCCGGCGTTCTTCAGGATCTTGAGCCAGCCGCCCAGCTGTCCGAGCGAGATCCAGTGCACGGTCGCCGCCGGCGACCCGCCGGCCTCGGCGTCCAGATCCTTCGACGCCTCTTCCTTGATGGCGACGATGGTGACTTCGTAGCCCATGCGAACGGGCCGCGTCGAGCACCAGGAACGGAAACCGGCCGTTGCCGGCGATCAAGCCGAGCTTCATGCGCTCAGTCATCCAGGGCGTCGTCCGAACGACGGCCGCCGCGCCGCAGGATCACGCCGCGCGTCGCGGTGCGGATGAACTCGACCAGGTACGCCACCTCCTCGCAGGCCAGCGTCGGGTCCTGCTCGATCTGCGAGCAGCGCCTGCGTGGTGTTCAGCTTCGACTGCAGCAGGTAGCGATAGGCGCGCTTCAACTGCCCGACGCGCTCCTCGGTGAAGCCGCGGCGGATGAGGCCGATCTTGTTCAGGCCGTAGACCCGCGCGCGGTTGCCCACGGATTTCGCGAACGGCAGCGCATCCTTGGTGACGACCGAGTAGCCGCCGATGAAGGCATGGCGGCCGACGCGGCAGAACTGGTGCACGCCCGAGTAGGCGCTGATGGTGGCGCAGTCCTCGACGCGCACGTGGCCGCCGAGCGTGGCGGCGTTGCCGAAGATGGTGTGGTTGCCGATGCGGCAGTCGTGCGCGACGTGCGCGTAGGCCATGAACAGGTTCTCGTCGCCGATCGTCGTCTGCGCCGCCGCCGCCGGCGGTGCCGCGGTGGATGGTGACGAACTCGCGGAAGATGTTGCGCTGGCCGATGACCAGCCGGGTGTCCTCGCCCCGGTACTTCAGGTCCTGCGGCGGCAGGCCGATCGAGGCGAACGGGAAGATCTCGGTGCCATCACCGATCGTCGTGTTGCCGTCGATGACCGCCGAGGCGCCGACCTTGCAGTCGCGGCCGATGCACCACTTGCGGGCCGATCACGGCGAAGGGGCCGACCACGGTGCCGTCGCCGATCCGCGCGCTCGGATGCACGTGCGCCGACGGATCGATCTCCGCGCCGCCGGCCAGACGACCAGCAGGAGCTCGGCTTCGGCGACCATCTGGCCTTCGACCGACGCCAGGCCCTGGACGCGGACCAGCGGACCGTTGCGCGCGCCGAGCGTGACCTCGAGCCGCAGGCGATCGCCCGGCACGACCTGGCGCCGGAACTTGGCGCGGTTCACGCCCCGCAGCGCGACGTGCCCGTGGGGATGCCCGGCGCGCTGCTCGACGATCAGCAGCGTCGCCACCTGTGCCAGCGCCTCGATGGTGAGGACAGCCGGCAGCAGCGGCGCACCCGGGATAGTGGCCCTGGAAGATACTCTTCGTTGACGGTGACGTTCTTGACGGCGACGAGCCGCTTGCCCGCCTCGTGCTCCTCGATCCGATCGACGAGCAGAGACGGATAGCGATCGCGGAGGCGGTCGAGAACGCGGGGGATGCCGGCGTTCACTGCACCGGAGGCTTGTTGCCGGCCGGTTTCGCGGCGTCCAGCTTCTTGATGACGTCAGCCGAGATGTCGAGCGCGTTGTCCGCCCACACCAGGCCGGCATCGGGGCCATTGAAGATGAAGTGCAGGCCCTTCTCGCGGCCGATCTCCTGGAGCACCGGTTCGAGGCGCACCTGGAATTCCTGCTGCAGCTGCTGCTGCAGCTCCTGCACTTCGGCCTGCGCGTCCTGCGTGAAGCGCTGGATCTCGACCGTCAGCTTCTCGACCTGCTTCTGCAACTCGCCGGCGGCGTTCGCGCTGAGCACGCTCGCTTCCTTCTCGAGCCGCTGCTGCGCGGTCTGCAGCTGCTTGTTCTTGTCGGTCAGCTCGGCGGCCTTCTTCTGCTGCAACGCCTGGATGCGGGTCGTCGCGGTCTTGCCGTCGGCCGACTCGTTCGCGATGCGCTGCAGCACCACGAAGGCAATCTTGGCGCCCTCGGGGAACGGGCGCGGCGGCACGGGAGCCGGCGCGGGCTGCGTCGCGGGAGCCGCCGGCGGCGGCGCCTGCGGTGCGGGCTTGGCGCCCGCGGGAGCAGCCGGCGTCTGCGCGAACACAGGCGCGACTGCCAGCATCGTGATTGTGCCGAGAACGGCGAAACCCTTCATTCCAGTGAATCCTTTCATATGCAATGACCAACCCGGCATCTTATACTAAATCAATGTCCCGCTTGATATTCCGCTCGGTGCCGCTCGCCTTCGTCCTCGCCGCCATGCACGGCGTGTGGCGACGACCCGGTGACGACTCCCACCCTCCCGACGCCGACGCTCGTCACCGAAGTCTTCAGCGGCACCCTCAATCAGAACAGCGCCGCGACCCATACCTTCACCGCGGCCTCCGGCGGCCCCGTGCAGGTCACGCTCACGACCATCGCGCCCGACCCGGCCATGATCTCCGGCCTTGCGCTCGGCGAGTGGAACGGCACCGCCTGCACCGAGCGCATCGCCAACGACTCCGCGGTGCAGACCACGGTGATCATCGGCAGTGCCACGCAGGCCGGCCAACTCTGCATCCGCGTGCGCGACGTCGGCCGGTTCGTCGAGCCGACGTCGTACGAAGTGACGGTCAGTCACCCATGAGACCAGCCCGGACCTAGAAGGTCGAGCCCACGGCGAAGCGGAACTGGAACTGCTTCGCCGGCTGCAGGCTGTTGGTGAAGACCCCCCCGCGCTGCGGGTTCATCGCGAAGATCAGCCGGAACGGCACGTTCAGCACCGGCATGAAGAAGCGGATTTCCGCGCCGGTGGAGGTCTTGAACGCGCTCCGCTCCCCGATCACGGTGGTCGTCGCCAGCGGCGCATTCGGGTCGACGAGAATCCCGGATGTGAACGGGTCGCTGATGTTCGGGCCCGGCGGCGGCGTGACCACGACGATGTCCTCCATCAGCGAGAACGGTTGGTCGCGGACGCGCACCTGGCCGGCGTCGTAGAACAGGATCAGGCGCACCGGACCGGCAATCGAAATCATGTACTCGGCGTTGAAGAGCAGGCTCTTGTTGCCGCCGAGCACCAGCCCGGTCCGCGGATCGCGGGGGCCAATCGACCGGATGTCGAAGCCGCGGACGCTGTACTCGCCACCGAGGTAGAGCGTCTCGTAGATCGGCAGCACGTTGGTGCTGCCGTACGGCCGGACGTATTCGACCTGCCCGCGGAAGCCGAACGTGGTCCGCCGCGTCAGCGGAATCAGCTGCACCGCCTCGAAGCGCGGCTTGATGAAGTTGGTGTTGCCGCCGGCGCCGGCCAGGTCGATGCTGGTGGTGATGCGCCGCCCCCGGGTCGGGAAGATCGGGTTGTCCACCGTGTTGTGGACGAAGCTGGGCGTCACCTTGCTGATCGTGCGCTTGCCACCGGCGCCGAGCAGCAGCGAGTCCGCCAGGAACGGGTTCTGCGCGGCGATGCCCTGGGTGTAGTAGAACGGGTTGAGCTCGGTGACCCGCACCTGCTCGTAGCTGTAGGTGAAGAACATCCGCGAGAAGTTCGCGACCGGGAAGCCCATCGACAGGTTGCCGCCGGTCGATTCCTGCGTGAACTGGTCGATGTAGCGCAGCGTGCGCTTGTAGACGTCGAAGCCGCCGGTGATCGAGCGATCGAACAGGAACGGCTCGGTGAACGCGAGCTGGTAGTTCTCGGCCCGCGAGCCAATCTGCACCGACAGCGGTGAGCGACTCGCCGCGGCCCAGGAAGTTGGCGGTCTGGAACGACAGCTGCCCGAAGAAGCCCTCGAACTGCGAGACGCCGGCGCCGAACGTCAGCTGGTTGCGGTTCTGCTCTTCCAGCTTCAGCGTGACGTCCACTTCGTTCTTCGAGT
The DNA here is from genome assembly GCA_963721715.1 of uncultured Acidobacteriota bacterium. Classification (GTDB taxonomy): domain Bacteria; phylum Acidobacteriota; class Vicinamibacteria; order Vicinamibacterales; family UBA2999; genus VFZN01. The sequence continues at coordinate 556,268 of CAVRKI010000004.1, forward strand.
TGGGCGTCTTCTGGACGTCGATGCCCTGGCCGCCCTGCTCTTCGATGTTCTTGAAGTAGCCGAGCTGATTGAGGCGGCGGACGCTGAACTTGAGCGCCTCGGTGTTGAAGACGCCGCCTTCGACCAGCCGCATCTCGCGCCGGATGACGTTGTCGCGCGTCGTGGTGTTGCCCGTGAAGGTGATGCGGTTGACGAAGTACTGCTCGCCTTCGGTCATCCGCATCGTGACGTTGACGGTGGGCTCGGCCGGGCCGGCGATCGGGCCCTCCGCCGCGTTCTGGAACTCCAGGTCCGGGAAGCCGGTGAACTCGAAGTAGCCGCCGCCGCCGTAGAGCTCGCGCGACTTGATCAGGCCGTCGCGGATGCGCTTCTCGCTGTAGAAATCGCCCGGCTGCAGCTTGAAGAGCGGCCGCAGGAAGTCGGACTTGATGACGTTGTTGCCGTCGAAACTGAACTGGCCGACCTTGAAGCGCGGGCCCTCGTCCACCGGCACGTCGAGCTGCACCCAGCGGACTTCCTTGTCCTTGCTGTCCTCGAGCACCTTCAGCTCCGGCTGGCCGACCCGCGCCTGGACGTAGCCGCGGTTGCGGTAGTACTCGACGATCTTGTCGGCGTCTTCCTCGAACTTCGCTTCCTGGTACTTGCCGCGGCCGGTAATCCACGACAGGAACCAGTGCTCCTTGGTCTACTTCATCTGCCGCTTGAGGGCGCCGTCGCTGACCGCGTCGTTGCCCTCGAAGTTGATGGTGCGGACCTTGACCTGCGGGCCCTCCTGCACGTCGAAGACCACCTTCACCAGCTTCGGGCCGCCCGGCAGCGCCTCGACCGACGAGTTGACCTCGGCGAACTCGTAGCCCTTCTCCGCCATCAGGTCGCGGACGATGCCCTTGACGCGGCGGACGACGCCTTCGTCGAGGAACGAGTCGAGGCGCAGCGAGATGCCGGCCTCCTTCATCTTCTCGTCGACCTTCGTGCGCTCGACCTTGCTGGACCCGGTGTAGTCCACGATCTTCACGCGGGGCCGCTCTTCCATGTGGTAGATCACGCGCTTGCCGACCACGTCGTTCGGGTAGGCATCGTCGTTGACCTCGATCCACAGGTTGTCGAGGAAGTTCGTGCCCCACAGCCGCTTGAAGTCGTCGAGGATCAGCTTCTCGGTGTCGTCGGTGTAGGGCACCCACACGCCATCGGTCGGGCGGCTGGCCTGGGTCTGGATGTAATAGAGGTAGGTCTGCGGTTCGATCAGCGACTCGTTGACCGGATGGAACCGGAGCTCGATCGAACGCACCACCGGCGCCGATCCGGCCGGGCGGCGTGCGGACGGCCTGCGCCGCCGCGGCCGGCGTCTGAGGAGCTGGGCGGCCGAGGGCGGCGGGGCGGCGGCTGGTGCTGGAACAGGGGCTGGTGCGGCCGGCGTCTGAGGGGGGGCCGGCGCCTGAGGCGCTGCCACCGCCGACGCGGCCGACGCCTCGAAGGCGCGACCGGTTGCCGACGTCAGTGGCCCGAAGGCCTGGTCGGCGGATGCCGACGCGACGCTGAGGGCCCAAAGGGCCAGAATCACTCTAAACCGCAAGTACACACCTATCGGGCGCTGGCTCTAAACCACTAAGTCTACTGCAACTATCAGACGTTCGCCGTCAGCCGGCGGCCTTCCGCGACCGGCGCACCGGCCGGACGGTAGGCCAGTTGGCCCGCTTCGAGGTAGACCTCGATCTCGCCGCCCTGGAGGTGGCCACGGATGAGCTCCTCGGCCAGCGGGTCCTCGACATAGCGCTGGATGGCCCGGCGCAGCGGACGGGCGCCGTACGACCGGTCCTTGCAGGTGACGTCGATGATCCAGTCGCTGACGTCCTGCGACAGGTCGACCTTCATCTTGCGGTCGAGCAGGTTGGCGTTCAGCTGGTCGACCAGCAGCGCCAGGATCTTGCCGCAGGTCGTCGTCGGTCAGCGCCTCGAAGACGATGAGCTCGTCGACGCGGTTGATGAACTCGGGATTGAAGGTGCGCTTGACCTCGCCGAGCACCATCTCCTGGACGCCCTTCTGCTGGTCCACGGTGTCGGTCTGGAACCCCATCGACGCCTTCTTCTGGATGAAGCGCGCGCCGATGTTCGAGGTCATGATCAGGATCGCGTTCTTGAAGTTGACGCGGTTCCCCAGCCCGTCGGTCAGGTGGCCGTCCTCGAACACCTGCAGCAGGATGTTGAAGATGTCCGGGTGCGCCTTCTCGATTTCGTCGAGCAGGACCACCGAGTAGGGGTTGCGCTTCACCTTCTCGGTGAGCTGCCCGCCCTCTTCGTGGCCGACGTATCCGGGCGGCGAGCCGATCAGCTTCGAGACCGAGTGCTTCTCCATGTACTCGGACATGTCGAAGCGGATCAGCGCGTGCTCGCTGCCGAACAGGAACTGGGCGAGCGCGCGCGCCAGCTCGGTCTTGCCGACGCCGGTCGGGCCCGAGGAACATGAAGCTGCCGACCGGACGGTTCGGGTTCTTGAGGCCGGCCCGCGAGCGGCGGATGGCGCGCGAGACGGCCGAGATGGCGCGCTCCTGGCTGATCACGCGGCGGTGCAGCTCGAGCTCCATCCGCAGCAGCTTGTCGCCTTCGTCCTGGTTGATCGACGACAGCGGCACGCCGGTCCACTTCGAGACCACCTCGTCGATCTCGGCGCGCGACACCACCACCCGGCGGGCGCTGGAGCGGACGTCGAACTTCTCGCGCACGAACTGCAGGTTCTCGCGCGCCACCTGCTCCTGCTCGCGATAGAACTGCGCCTTGTCGAAGTCCTTCTGCGACACCGCGCTCTCCATCTGCTCGACGGCGACGCGGATGCTCTTGTTGATCTCGCCGAACTCCTCGCTGTAGCCGGCCTCGCGCAGCTTGGCCCGGGCGCCGGCCTCGTCGACCAGGTCGATGGCCTTGTCGGGCAGGAAGCGATCGGTGATGTAGCGGCTCGACTGGTAGACCGCGGCCTCGATGGCCTCGCGCGTGTACTCGACGTGGTGGAACGTCTCGTAGCGATCCTTGATGCCCATCAGGATCTCGATGGTCTCGCCCTCGGACGGCGGATCCACCTTGATCGCCTGGAAGCGCCGCTCGAGCGAGCGGTCCTTCTCGATGTACTTGCGGTACTCGGCGGGCGTGGTCGCGCCGATGCAGCGGATCTCGCCGCGCGACAGCGCCGGCTTCAGGATGTTGGCGGCGTCGAGCGAGCCTTCGGCCGAGCCCGCGCCCACCAGCGTGTGCAGCTCGTCGATGAACACGATGATGTTCGGGTTCTCGGTCAGCTCCTTCATGATCGCCTTGAGGCGCTCTTCGAACTGCCCGCGATACTTGGTGCCGGCGACGATCAGCGAGATGTCGAGCGCCAGGATGCGCTTGTCGGCCAGGAAGTGCGGCACGTCGCCGTAGACGATCTTCTGGGCCAGCCCCTCGACGATCGCGGTCTTGCCGACGCCGGGTTCGCCGATGAGCACGGCGTTGTTCTTGGTGCGGCGGCACAGCACCTGCTGCACGCGCTCGAGCTCGTAGTCGCGCCCGACCAGCGGATCGAGCTGGTTCTTCATGGCCGACTCGGTGAGGTCGCGGCTGAACTCGGCGAGCAGCGGCGTTTCCTTCACGCGGGTCAGCGTCGTCTTCTCGTTGAGCAGCTGCACGATGTCTTCGCGCACCTGGTGCAGGCGCATCCCCTTTTCCATGAGGATGGTCGCCGCCACCGAGCGCTCTTCGCGCAGGATGCCGAGCAGGAGGTGCTCGGTGCCGATGTAGTTGTGCAGCAGGCGATCCGCCTCTTCGGCGGCGTACTGCAGCACGCGCTTGGTCTCGGCGCTGAACGGAATCTCGACCGAGGTGGAGACCTTCTCGCGGAACACCGTCCGGCCCTCGATGTCCTTGCGGATGCTCTCGAGCGACAGGTGCGAGCGCGCGAAGATGCGGCTCGTGAGGCCCTTGCCTTCGCGAATCAGTCCCAGGAGCAGGTGCTCGGTCTCAATGGAGATGCTACCGAGCTGGCTCGCTTCGTAACGGGCGAAAAAGAGCACCCGTCGTGCTCGTTCGGTATAGCGTTCGAACATCCGACGCCGAAGCCCCCTTGTGCAGTCCATTATACGGCAGAACGGCGCAGGCTCCGCGCGTAGATGTCCGGCTAAGTGCCTGTATGTCTGAGACTTCGGAGAATTGGATCGTCCCACGGACGAGCCCGGCCGGCTCGCACCCGCCTAGCGGACCGCTTGCTCGACCAGTGTCTTGAACCGCTGCCGGATCCCGCCGGGGTTGGCCGGCGCGCTCTGCGTCATCAGGACCGTGACCAGTTGGCGCGACGGATCCACCCAGAAGATGGTGCCCGCGGTGCCGTCCCACCCGTACTCCCCTACCGGCGCCGGATAGTTCACGCCCGACGGGTCGATCACGACGTTCACGTTGCCGAGCCCCCATCCCATCTTGCCGCCGCGCGCCTGCAGCACCGCGGGCGCCAGCCCGTTGCCGGACCATGCCGCCGAACGGTCTCGGCTTCGAGCAGCCGCACGCCGTCGAGCTCGCCCTCGTTCAACAGCATCTGGCTGAAACGAAGGAAGTCCGGGACGGTGGACACGAGCCCCACCGCCCCCTCGATGAGCTGCGGCCGCTCGGTGAACGGCACCTCCTCGATGTCCACGGGGCGAAGCCCGCCCGGGTCCGGCGGACCGTAGACCGTCGCCAGCCGGGCCCGGGCGTCCGGTGGCACCCAGAAGCGCGTGTCGGTCATCTTCAGCGGGGCCAGCACGCGCGTCTCGAGGAACCGATCGAACGGCTGCCCGGACCAGATCTCGACGAGGCGGCCGAGCACCGTCGTCGCTTCGCTGTAGCGGAAGCGGGTGCCGGGGTCCTCCATCAGCGGCGCGCGCGTGATCTTCGTGACGAACTGCGGCAGGGTGTCGGCCCGCGACCGCACCTTCTGCTCCCGATACAGCTCGGAGGTGCGATGGCTGAGGCCCGAGGTGTGCAGCAGCAGGTCCTCGACTGTGATCGGCCGGGACGGCGGCCGCGCGGCATCCGCGGCGCCCACCTTCACCTCGCCGAACTCCGGCAGGTACTTCTGCACGGGGTCGTCCAGCCGGAACTTCCCCTCCTCGTGCAGCATCATGACCGCCACCGCCGTGACCGGCTTGGTCATCGAGTAGATGCGGAACAGCGTCCGCTCGGTCATCGGCGCGCGCGTGGCCAGGTCCTGCACGCCCACGGCCTCGAGGTACGCCAGCTTCCCGTTGCGCGCCACCGCCGCCACGGCGCCGGCGATCGTCCGCTCCGTCGACCAGCTGCTGCAACAGCGCCGTGGCCTGGTTCAGCGCCTCTGCATCCAGGTTCGCCGCCGCTGGAGCCACGCGTGCCATCTGTGCCCCCGCATCCGAGCCGGTCATCAGCATCACGGCCGCGGCCAGCAGCGCCGCCGTCACGAGTCGAGCTGTCATGAGCCGCATTCTAGACGCTCTGGAACTTTGCAACTTTGAACTTTGCACTGCCCCCTGTAACTTACCCCCCATGTCTACTCCGATTGGCTTCATCGGCCTTGGTCTCATGGGCAAGCCCATGGCACTCAACCTCCGCAAGCACGGCTTCGACGTCGTCGTGCACAGCCGCAGCCGCCAGCCCGGTCGACGAACTGGTGGCGGCCGGCGCGCGCGCCGCCGATACGCCCGCGGCGGTCGCGCTCCACGCGCGGGTCATCGTGACGATGCTGCCGGATGGCCCCGACGTGTCGCAGGTGCTCGAAGGTGAACACGGGGTGTTCTCGGCGCTCCAGCCCGGCACGGTGATCGTCGACTCGTCGACGATCGCGCCGGCCACCGCCCGCCGCCTGGCGGCGGAGACGCTCGCCCGCGACGCGTCGTATCTGGACGCCCCGGTCAGCGGCGGCGAGATCGGCGCCATCGACGGCACCCTCACCTTCATGGTGGGCGGCGACTCCACCGCCCTCGGCCAGGTGCTGCCCGTCCTCTCGGCCATGGGCAAACCCGAGCGCATCGTCCACGTCGGCGACTCGGGCGCCGGCCAGATCTGCAAGGCCTGCAACCAGATCGTCCTCGGCGGCACGATGACGGTGGTGGCCGAGGCGATCGCGCTGGCGCGCAAGAGCGGCGTCGATCCGATGAAGGTGCGCGCGGCGCTGATGGGCGGGTTCGCCCAGAGCCGCGTGCTCGAGGTGCACGGCGAGCGGATGATCAACGCCAACTACAAGCCGGGCTTCAAGGGCAAGCTGTTCAAGAAGGACCTCGGCATCGCCATGGCGGCCCTCGCCGAAGCCGGCGTGCCCGGCTGTCGCGTCGGCCGTCGTCGCGCAGCTGGTGCAGGCACAGGTGGCGCAGGGGCACGGCGAAGACGACTACTCCGCGATTGCCGAGGTGATCTTCGAACTGGCGGGCCTGGACGGGAACTGACGGCGCGGCGCCCGGCCGCGCCGTGACGGTCGACCTGACGGGATCTCTAGCGCGACACTTCCTTCAACTGTCCGCCCTCCACCCGCAGCACGCGATCGCACTGCTCGGCGAGGCGCGGGTTGTGGGTGGCGAGGATGGCGGTGAGGCCGAACTCGCGATGCATGTCGCGCAGCAGCGCGTGCAGCGCGTCGGCCGTGCCTTCGTCGAGATCGCCGGTCGGCTCGTCCGCCAGCAGCAGGGACGGCTGCGTGATCAACGCCCGCGCCACCGCCACTCGCTGCTGCTCGCCGCCAGAGAGCATCCCCGGGCGGTGATCCAGCCGGCCCTCCAGTCCGACCCGCGTCAGCAGCGCCGTGGCCCGCGGCCGCGACTCGGCGACGCGCATCCGCGCGATTCGCAGCGGCATCTCGGCGTTCTCCACCGCGGAGAACTCCGGCAGCAGGTGGTGGAACTGGAACACGAAGCCGACGTCGCGGTTGCGGAAGGCGACGAGATCGGCATCGGCCATCTCGGTGACGCAGTGATCGCCGACGTGGATGGTGCCGGTGTCGGGCCGATCGAGGCCGCCCAGCAGGTGCAGCAGCGTGCTCTTGCCGACGCCCGAGGCGCCCATGATCGCCACCATCTCGCCGCGCTCCACCGTCAGCGAGAGATCGCGCAGCACCTGCAGCCGGCGATCGGCGACGGGATAGGTCTTGGAGATGCCGGTGGCAGTGACAAACGGCATCGGCTACTCGTAGCGCAGGGCCTGCGCGGGATCGAGCCGCGCCGCCTGCCGTGAGGGATAGAGCGTTGCCACGAAGCAGACCACGACCGCCCCCATCACCACCACGGCCAGATCCCAGGGCAGCAGCTTGAACGGCAGGTAGGTCACCTGGTAGACGTCGCTCGGAATGCTGATCACGCGGTAGCGATCGAGCAGATAGGAGATGACCGCGCCGAGCGTCGCCCCCAGCACGGTCCCGACCAGGCCGATGATCATGCCCTGCGCCAGGAAGATCAGCATGATGCTGCGTGACGAGGCGCCCATCGTCTTCAGGATGGCGATGTCACGCGTCTTCTCCATCACCAGCAGCACCAGCGAGGCCACGATGTTGAGGGCGGCCACCATCACGATCAGGCCGATGCCGATGCCCATCGCGATCTTCTCGAGCCACAGCGCCGAATAGAGCGACTGGTTCATGTCGGACCAGTCCTGCGTGATGTAGTCGGCGCCGAGCCGCTCCTGGATCTCGTCCGCCACCACCGGCGCGTTGTAGATGTCGGTGACGCGAATCTCGAGATGGTCCGGCCGGTCCTGCCCGGTGAGCCGGTAGGCCGTCTGCGAGATCGACGAAGCCGTAGGATTGATCGAACTCGAACAGCCCGAGGCTGAAGGTGCCGGCAATGCGCACCCGGCGCTGCCGCGGCATCAGGCCCATCGGCGACAGCGAGCCCTGCGGCGTCACCAGGGTGATGACGTCGCCGGGAAACGACGACAGCGATCCGCTGAGCGCCTTGCCGATGAGAATGCCGGCGAAGTCATCGTCGGTGGCCGGCTTCAGATCGGTCGACGGCGCCCGCGGTCATCGACTTGCCGATGTCGGTCACCGCGCTCTCGAGCTCCGGGTCGATGCCCTTCACCGTGATGAAGCCTTCCCCGCGGTCGCTGGTCACCAGCGCCTTGCCGAGGATCGCGGGCGCGGCGCCGGCGACGCCCGGGATCTCCTTCATCTTCGCCACCTCGGCGCGGTAGTCGACCAGGCCGCTGGGCTTCCAGACGTAGACGTGGGCCGACGAGCCGAGGATGCGATCGCGCAGCTCGTTCTGCAGGCCGGTCATCAGCGCCAGCGCGATGATCAGCGCCATCACCCCGACCGTCACGCCGATCGTCGACACCAGCGAGATCACGGAAATGAACACCTGCCGGCGCTTGGCCAGCAGGTAGCGCAGCGCGATCTGCAGCTCGAACGGCATGGCTAATCGCGCGGCCGCATCAGGGGGAACAGGATGACGTCGCGAATCGACGGCGAGTTCGACAGGATCATCACCAGCCGGTCGATGCCGATGCCCTCGCCGCCGGCCGGCGGCATGCCGTACTCGAGCGCCCGGACGTAGTCATCGTCCATGGCGTGGGCCTCGGCGTCGCCCTGGGCCCGGTCGTGCGAGCTGGGCCTCGAAGCGGCGGCGCTGCTCGGCCGGGTCGTTGAGCTCGCTGAAGGCGTTGGCCACTTCGAAGCCGCCGATGTAGAGCTCGAAGCGCTCGACCGTGTCGGGATCGTCCTCGCGCTGCTTCGACAGCGGCGACACTTCCGTCGGGAAGTCGTAGATGAAGGTCGGCTGGATGAGCTGCTCCTCCCAGAGTTGCTCGAAGATCTCGGTGGCCACCTTGCCGGCGCCGGCGCTCGGCGACACCTCGATGCCGAGCCGCCCGGCAATCGCCCGTGCCGAATCCACGCTCCGCAGCTCCTCGACCAGCACGGTGACGCCCAGGCGTCGCGACGCTTCCTCGGCCGCGGCGTGCCGCAGCGACAGGCGGCGGAACGGCGCCTGCAGGTTGATCTCGTGCTCGCCGAACGTCACCTGTTCGGTGCCGACCGCGGCGCGGGCCACGAACGACAGCAGCTCCTCGGTGAAGCGCATCAGCACCTGGTAGTCCACGTAGGCCCAGTAGAACTCGAGCATCGTGAACTCGGGGTTGTGCTGCGTCGAGATGCCCTCGTTGCGGAAGTTGCGGTTGATCTCGAACACCCGCTCGATGCCGCCCACCGTCAGCCGCTTCAGGTAGAGCTCCGGCGCGATGCGCAGGAACAGCTTCATGTCGAGCGCGTTGTGGTGCGTCACGAACGGCCGCGCCAGCGCGCCGCCGGCGATCGGCTGCATCATCGGCGTCTCGACCTCGAGGAACCCCTGGCTGGTCAGGAAGTCGCGGACCGCGGTCACCGTGCGGCTGCGGACCTCGAACACGCGGCGCACATCGGGATTGACGATCAGATCGAGATAGCGCTGACGATAGCGGGTCTCCACGTCCTGGAGGCCGTGCCACTTCTCGGGCAGCGGCAGGAAGCACTTGGCCAGGAACTCGAGGCTGGTGGCCCAGATCGACAGCTCGTTGGTCTTGGTGCGGAACAGGTGTCCGGCGACGCCGATCTGATCGCCGAAGTCGAGCAGCCGCGACAGCTGATAGTCGCGCTCGGAGAGCGAGTCCTGCCGCACGTAGACCTGGATCCGCGAGCGTCCGTCGGACAGCACCAGGAACGACGCCTTGCCGAAGTTGCGGATGCTGACGATGCGGCCGGCGGCGATGGTTTCGACGCGCGAGCCCTCGAGCGTCGCCGCCTCCGACTCGCCGTGCGCCGTCACCAGCGCGCTCACCGTGTGCGTGGTGGTGAACTTGTTGGGATAGGCGCGGAATCCCAGGGCGACAATGGCCTCGAGATTGGCGCGACGCTGTGCGACCTGGGCTTCTTCGTTGCTCGACACTCGACCGCTCTCCTCGCTGCACCAGAGGTGCTACTCGACTACCTTGCCTTCGTCCTTCAGCGTCCGGAAGACGCCGTCGAGCACGCCGTTCACGAACTTCGCCGCATCCTCGCCGCTGAACGCCCGCGCCAGCTCGATGGCCTCGTTGATCACCACGCGCGGCGGCGTCTCGGGCAGCGCCAGCCACTCGTGCACGGCCATCCGCAGCACCAGCCGATCGAGCGTGGCCATGCGCTCGACCCGCCAGTGCCGGGCCGCCTGGCCGATGCGCTCGTCGAGCGCCCCGGCGTCGGCCGACGGCGCCACGCGCCAGCGACTCGGCAAAGCGCGCGATCCGACTCGGTCAGTTCCGCGGTATCCGGCTCGCCGACGCTGTCGAGCACGCGCGAGCGCCTCGGACAGCGTCAGGCCGCCGACCTCGCACTGATAGATCGCCTGCAGGGCCGCGGCCCGCGCCCGATGCCGGCCGCCCCACCGCGACTCGGCGGCCGCGTCGCTCACCGCGCGACCCCGATCGGGCCGGCCAGCAGCCGCGCCATCTCGAGCACGGCCTCCGCCGCTTCGCGACCCTTGTTCCCGGGCCCGTCACCGCCCGCTCCAGCGCCTCTTCGGCCGAGTTCGTCGTCAGCACGCCAAACGCCATCGGCACGCGCGTCTTCGACTGCGCGGCCATGATGCCGTGGGCACACGCCGACGAGATGTACTCGAAGTGCGGCGTGGCGCCCTTGATCAGGCAGCCCAGGCAGACGACGCCGGCGACGCGACCCGTGGCCGCCAAGGCTTCGGCGGCCAGCGGGATCTCGAACGCGCCGGGCACCCAGTGCACCTCGACGTCGGCCGTCCGCCAGGCCGGCCTCGGCCAGCCCTGCCGGCGCGCCGGTGAGCAACCGCTCGGTGACGAAGTCGTTGAAGCGCGCGACGACGATGCCGATGCGCACGCTACCGTCCCTTCCAGGCCGCCTTGCGCTTCTCGAGGAACGCCGAGGTGCCTTCCCTGGTGTCGTCGGTGGAGGCGATGGCGCCGAAGAGCGAGGTCTCGAGGAACTGGCCCTGTGCCAGCGGCATGTCGAGCCCCTGGTTGACCGCCTCGATGATGTAGCGGACGGCGATCGGGCGCCTTGCGCGGCCAGCGTCTGCGCCATGCTCGTGGCCGCGGCCATCAGCTCGGCGGCGGGCACGACCTTGTTGACGAGGCCGATCTCGTAGGCGCGCGCCGCCGGGATCGTGTCGCCCGTCAGCAGCATCTCGAGCGCACGGCCCTTCCCGACCAGGCGCGGCAGCCGCTGGCTGCCGGCGTAGCCGGGGATGATGCCGAGGTTGATCTCCGGCTGACCGAGAATCGCGGTGTCGGCGGCAATGCGCAGCGTGCAGGCCATGGCCAGCTCGCAGCCGCCGCCCAGCGCGAAGCCGTTGATGGCCGCGATCACCGGCTTGCCGAGGTTCTCGATGAGGTCGAAGATGCGCTGCCCGTGGCGCGCGTGTTCCTTGCCCTGCGCGGGCGTGAGCACGGCCAGCTCGTTGATGTCGGCGCCGGCCACGAACGCCTTGTCGCCACCGCCGGTGAGGACGATCGCGCGGACGGTGTCGTCGGCCCGGAGGGCCTCGAACGCGGTCTGCAGTTCGGCGAGGGTTGCGCCGTTCAGCGCGTTCAGCCTTCGGGCCGGTTGATCGTGAGGATGGCGACGGCACCATCGCGCTCGAGCAGCAGGTTGTCAAAGGTCATGATGACCGTCTGATGATACTCCACGCCCAGACGAGCCCCAGCCCGAGCGCCGCGCCCACGCCGTCGGCCAGCAGGTCGCGCGGATCGGCCATCCGCCCCGGCACGAACGACTGATGCCATTCGTCGGTCACGCCGTAGACCGTGGCGATCGTCCAGGCGCCCAGCGAGACTGCGCCGGCCCCACCGCCGGCAGTCGCCCGCCGGCAGGCGCGCGCACGCCACCACCGCCAGGCCGGCGTACGCCGCGCCGTGATGCAGCCAGTCGTAATCGAGCCAGTCGGGGATGACCGAGGCCCCGGCAGCGCCGACTGCGACGACAGCCAGAAGATGCCGGCCATGTAGCCGGCCACCGGGAGCCAGAGCGCGAGCAGCGCCGTCACCGGCCCGTTCAGAACGGAAGGGGATACATCAGCCACCCCAGCACCAGTCCGGCGCCGACGAAGGCGCCCAGGAACCGGAGACCGAGCATCAGCTGATCGCCGGGGCGATCGCGGCCGATCACCGCGAAGACCAGCGAGACGAAGAACGCGAACAGCACGAGCAGGCCGAAATGACTGGTCATGCGCGATTCACTTCCGGCCGAGGCGGACGTCGTAGGCATCGAGCGCCACGAGCATGTTGAGCAGGCCGGAGACGATCAGGAAGGCGTTGCCGTACTCGAAGGCCGCCGCCGTCACCACGCCCTGTCCCAGTCTGCATCGCCGACGCGACGAAGTACGGCACGCCGACCGCGAGATTGGCGAGCGCGGCCAGTCCCACGAGCGGCTGCGTGAAGTCGAACGGGAACAGCCGGCCGTCGAGCGCCAGGCCGACGGCGAACATCGCCGGGATCGCCATGAGGAAGATGACACCCTTCTGCACGCGGCCCTGCAGGAGATGTCCGGCCCCGGGAACGAGCCACGAGACCAGCCAGACGAACAACGGGATGCACGGATGAGCAGTTTACTTCAGGTGATTCGTGGCCACGGCCGCGACGATGCCGCCGCCGGCGAAGCCGAGCGGCACGGCCAGCGCGGCGCGCCACGCGTTCGAGGGATCGCCCAGCGCCGGCGATGCGCCGCGCCGACGGTCACGGCGGTCGGCAGCCGCCGCGACGGCCAGAAGCGTCAGCGCCTGGTCGCGCCGCCACGGCCTGGCGCGCCGGCCCGACGCCACCATCCACAGCGACGCGCCCACCGCGCCGCCGACGTACAACCCCAGGCACCGGGCGCAGACCGGCAGCTGCGCGCCGGCCAGATGAAATGAGCGTTCCGGCAGCTGGTGGCAGATCAGGCTGCCGACCGCGTAGAGGACCGCGGCGGCACCGCCCGAGAGTCGGGCGAGCCCAGGCGCGGCCACGACCGCAGCCGCCCACAACACGGCGGCCGCAGCCACCGTCCAGCCCATAAGCCTCTTGCTTTCAGTTACTTGCATCATGTCTTCGACCGTGCGGGCGGGACGGCTTGTGAAACCCGGAACTTGCGCCTCGGCGTGCACGTCCAATACCGTTAGATCCCTGAACACTGTTCAGTCCACCATGGGTAGCAAAGAACGTCAGGACCGCGAACGCCAGGCCGTCCGGCAGTCGATTCTCGACGCCGCGCGCGACCTCTTCTCCATCGAGGGCTATCGTAACGTGTCGATCCGCAAGATTGCGGAGCGCATCGAGTACAGCCCCGCCGCCATCTACAGCTACTTCGCCAGCAAGGACGACATCTACCTCGCGCTCGCCGAGGACGGCTTCCGCCGTCTCGACGCCAGGCTGCGCACGGCGCCGCAGGACGGCACCGCGCTGGACCGGGTGCGCTCCGGATGGTGGGCCTTCTACGAGTTCTCCAAGGAGCAGCCGGCCTACTTCGAGTTGATGTTCGTGGATCGATCGGTCCCGAAGATCACCGAAGGCTGGGAAGGCTTCGAGATCCTGCAGGCCTTGATGGCCGAGGCCGCGACGCGACTGCAGGACGCCATCGACGCGGGCGAGCTGCCCGCCGTCGCTCAACCCCTTCGTCGCGATGCACGTCATCTGGGGCGCCCTCGTCGGGCCGTCCGTCGTCGGCCTGTGCCAGCGGCTCGCCCCTGGCGAAGACCGCGACCTGCTGGCCCGCGATGTCCTCGAGTCGGTCATCGCCGGACTGAAAGCCGGATGCCCCACGACGTTCAATCCTCGCGAATGCATCGGAGTCCCCGTCAATGAATCGTAACGTCCTCGTGCTCGTCCTCGGTCTGGCGCTCACCGCGGCAGGCTGCAAGTCACCGGAGGCCACCGCGCAGGCGACGCCCGGCGAGGCCACGCCCCCGCCCGTGGACGTGCCGGTCGTCACCGCCACGACGGGCAGCATCGAAGCGTCGCTCGAGATCTCGGGCACGCTGGCGCCGCGCAGCCGCGTGCCGGTGAAGCCGCGCCTGCCCGGCACCCTCGAGCGCGTGCTGGTCGACATCGGCGATGCGGTGACCGCGGGCCAGACCGTGGCCACCATGGATCGGCGCGAGATCGATGCCCAGGTCGATGCGGCCATCGCCGCGGTCTCGGTGGCGAAGGCGTCGCTCGAGAACGCCGAGGCGGGCCTGGCCAACGCCGTGCTCGAGTACGACCGCGCGCAGGTGCTGTTCGACAAGGGCGCGCTGCCCCGCCAGCGGCTCGATGGCGCGCAGACCGCGCGCCGCGCCGGCACCGCGCAGCGCGACCTCGCGACGGCCAACCTCGCCCAGGCCGAGGCGTCGCTGCGCCGCTCGCGCGAGGTGCAGCGCGACACCACCATCACCGCGCCGGTCACCGGCTTCATCGTCGAGCGCAACTACGACCCCGGCGCCATCCCCGGCGACAAGCCGGTCGTGGTGGTCGCCGATCTCCGGCAGATGAAGCTCGAGGCCGGCGTCTCGGAACTCGAGGCCGGTCGGCTGCGCGTGGGGATGAAGGCCCGCGTCGAGGCCCAGGCCAAGCCGGGCGAGACCTTCGAGGGCGAGCTCGCCGCCATCGCGCCGGAGGTCGACGAACGCAACCGCCACTTCCGCATCGAGGTGCGCGTGCCGAACGACGGCAGGCAGCTGCTCTCGGGCATGTATGCCACGGCGCGGGTCGTCGAGTCGACGCAAGGCCGACGCGGTGCTGCTGCCCAGGAGCGCGGTGGCCAACCGCGACGGCAAGCGCATGGTGCTGAAGGTCACGGACGGCGTCGTCACCCCGGTGGCGGTGACCGAAGGCGTCAACGACGGCGTCAACGTCCAGATTCTGAGCGGCCTCGCGGCCGGCGACACCGTGGTCGCCGACGCGCGGCGCCAGGTGACCGCCGGCGCCCGGGTTCGCGCGGTCGCCGCGCGCTGATTCGCACGTAGCGTCCCCACTCAGCAGAGCGAAAGCCATGTGGATATCCGACACATCCATCAAGCGTCCCGTGTTCGCCACGATGTTCATCCTGAGCTTCGTGGTGCTGGGCCTGGTCTCGATGACCCGGCTCGGCATCGATCTGTTTCCCGAGGTGAACTTCCCCTTCGTGAACGTCTCGGTGATCTATCCCGGCGCGGCGCCGGAGGAAGTGGAGACGCTGGTCACCAAGCCGATCGAGGACGCGGTGGCTGGCATCAACGGCGTCAAGCGGGTGATCTCCACCTCGACCGAGGGCTTCTCGCGCGTCGGCGTCGAGCTGCGCCTCGAGGTGGACCCGCAGGCCGCCGCCGCCGAGGTCCGCGAGAAGGTCGCCGCCGTCCGCTATCGGCTGCCCCAGCAGATCGAGGATCCGACCATCGAGCGCTTCGACGTCGCGGCCCTGCCGATCATGGTGTTCGCGGTCGGCTCGTCGCAGCCGAGCGACGTGACGCGCCGTCAGGTCGAGGACGACCTCAAGCCGCTGCTCGAACAGATCGACGGCGTCGCCGCGGTGCAGGTGAACGGCGGCGAGGTGCGCGAGATCCAGGTCAACCTGGATCCCGCGGCGCCTCGAGGCGCTGAGCCTGCCGCTGTCGGCGGTGGCGAGCAAGCTGTCGGCCGAGAACCTCGACGTGCCCGGCGGCCAGGTGAAGCGCGACGGCCAGTCGGTCTCGCTGCGCACCAAGGGCGAGTTCCAGGCCGCCGCCGAGGTCGAGCAGGTCATCCTGCGCTCCGAGGGCGGCTCGACCGTCCGCGTCAAGGACGTCGGCGTGGTCGTGGACGGTTACGAAGAGCGCACCTCGACCACCCGCTTGAACGGCGCCGACGCGGTGTCCTTCGCGGTCCGCAAGCAGTCCGGCGCCAACACCGTGGACATCGCCACCAAGATCGAGGCGGCACTCGCCCGCCTCGGCCCGAGCTTCCCCCAGCTGCAGATCAGCCAGGTCCACAGCGACGCCGACGGCATCCGCGAGAACGTCAGGGACGTGCGCGGCCACATCTTCTTCGGCGGCCTGATGGCCGTGCTGATCATCTTCGTCTTCATGCGCGACTGGCGTTCGACGCTGATCTCGGCGCTGGCGCTGCCGACCTCGGTGATCGCCACCTTCTTCTTCATGTATGTGGTGGGCTTCACCATCAACATGATGACGCTGATGGCGCTGTCGCTGGTCATCGGCATCCTCATCGACGATGCGGTGGTGGTGCGCGAGAACATCTACCGCCACATGGAACACGGCGAGGATCCGGTCACCGCCGCGCGCAAGGGCACCTCCGAGATCGGCCTGGCCGTGATGGCCACGACGTTCACGATCCTGGCGGTGTTCCTGCCGGTCGGCTTCATGACCGGCATCGTCGGCCAGTTCTTCAAGTCGTTCGCCCTGACGATCGCCTTCGCGGTGACGATGTCGCTGCTGGTGGCGTTCACGCTGGACCCGATGCTGTCGTCGCGCTTCGTGAAGTTCGTGCCGCCCGAGGAGCGCACGCGCACCCGGATGGGCCGCATGCTCGAGGCGTGGGGCCGCTTCTACGACCGCATCGACCAGAAGTACCACGCGGTGCTGGCCGCCAGCATCCGGCGGCCGTGGGCGGTGGTGGCGCTGGCCGTGCTGGTGTTCTTCGGCAGCCTGTCGACGCTCGGCGTGATCGGCACCGAGTTCGTGCCGGTCGAAGATCGCGGCGAGTTCGTGGTCAACATCGAGGCGCCGCCCGGCACGTCGTTCGAGCAGTCGGTCGAGTACGTGGCGCAGGTGGAAGCGGTGGTGCGCGAGGAGCCCGACGTCCGCCAGGTGTTCTCCACCGTCGGCCTCGAAGGCGATCCGCTGCGCTCCAACCTGCGCATCCGGACCACCAAGAAGTTCGAGCGCGAGCGCGGCCTGCAGGCCATCAAGACCGAGATGCGCGAGCGGCTGACGGCGGTCCCGCTGCTCAAGATGACCGTGGCCGATCCCGAGTTCATGCAGGGCGCGCCGTCGGAGGCGCCGCTGAACGTGTTCGTGCGCGGCGACGACATGGAGGCGCTGCAGCGGCTGAACGACGAGATCGTCGCGCGCATCAAGGCCGTGCCCGGCGCGGTGGACGTGGACAGCTCGCTCGAAAGCGGCCAGCCCGAGATGGTGGCCGAGGTCAATCGCGCCTTCGCCGCCGACATGGGCTTCGACGTCGCCTCCGTCGCCACCCAGCTGCGCGCGATGGTGGAGGGCGTGGTGCCGACCCGTCTGCGCGCAGGACGACAAGGAGTACGACATCCGCGTGCGGCTGGCCCCGGAGTTCCGGAACGACTTCCAGACCATTGCCCGCACGCCGCTCTACTCGCCGCAGGGCGCGCTGGTCCGCACCGGCGACATCGTGCGGATGGAGTCCGGCGTCGGCCCGACCAACATCCAGCGCGAGGCCCGGCGCCGCCAGGCCAAGATCGGCATCGAGCTCGACGCCCGGCCGCTGGGCGACGTCACCGCCGACGTCGCGCGCGGTGATGGCGGGCATTCCGATGCCGCCGAACTTCGAGTGGGGCTTTGCCGGCGACGTCGAGCTGATGCAGGAGTCGGCCGCGGCCATGGGGCTGGCGCTGCTGCTGGCGGTGGCGTTCATCTACATCGTGCTGGCGTCGCAGTTCGAGTCGTTCCTCGAGCCGTTCCTGATCATGCTGTCGCTGCCGCTGGCCATCGTCGGCGCGCTGCTGGCGATCCTGATGACCGGCAACAACCTCGGCATGCCGGCGATGATCGGCATGGTGATGCTGATGGGCCTGGTCACCAAGAACGCGATCCTGCTGATCGACCTCACGAACCAGTACGTCCGCGAGGGGCTGTCGGTCGAGGACGCCATCCTCAAGGCGGGACCGATCCGGCTGCGGCCCATCCTGATGACGACCATGGCGATGATCCTGGGCATGCTGCCCTCGGCCATGGGCCGCGGCGAGGGCGGCGAGTTCCGCGCGCCGATCTCGATCGCCACCATCGGCGGCCTGATCACCTCGACCGCGCTGACGCTGGTCGTGGTGCCGGTCGCCTATCTGCTGCTGGCGCGCGCTGCTGGCGCGGCGTGAAGGCGTGGCGCACGCAGCCGGCGGCCGGGCTCCACCCCGCCGCGCGCATCGCCGGCGTCGTGCTGGTGCTCGCGCTGGTCGGCTGGTTCCTGTCGACGACCAGCGCGTTCGCGCAGACGGGCGGCGCTGTCGCAGCCGCCGTCCGGCCCGCTCAGCCTGACGTTCGATCAGGCGCTGCGAGCGGGCGCTGACCGCCAACCAGGGACTGAAGGTGGTGCAGGAGCAGGTCCGCGAGAGCCAGGCCCGCGTCAGCGAGGCGAGGACGCGCGTACCTGCCGCAGGTGAACTTCAACTACCTGTACACGCCGTCGCAGAAGTTTCCGGTCATCCGGATTCCTCCCGGCATCTTCGGCCCGGACGAGACGACGTTCCAGGCGAACTTCACGCGCCAGAACGTGCTCGGCCTCGACATCACGCAGCCGCTCTACACCGGTGGCCGGCTGAACAACGCGCAGGCGATCCAGGAGAGTGGCCTCGATGCCACGCGCCTGACGCTCGATCGCTCACGCCAGGACCTGCAGTACCGCGTGGTCGAGGTGTTCTACAACGCGCTGCTGCGGCAGCAGGGCGTGGGCGTGGCCGAGGAGCAGATTCGGCTGTCCGAAACGCAGCTGCAGCTGGCGAACGCCCGCTACGAGGCCGGCACGGTGGCCCGGCTCGACGTGCTGCAGGCGCAGGTGCAGCTCGCCAATGCCAAGGCGCGGCGCATTCAGCTGCGGGCCGAGGTCGACGCGGCGATCCAGGCCGTGCGCACCGTGCTGTCGCTGCCGCAGAGTCAGGTGCTGAACCTGGTCGGCAACCTGGACGAGGGACGCGAGATTCCCGGTCGCGAGGCGCTGGAGCTGGCCCTGCCCAGCCGTCCCGACCTGCGGGCCTTCAACGCCCGGCGCGACCAGGCGGAGTTCGCCACGCGACTGGCCAACGGCGAGTGGAAGCCCAGCCTCGCCTTCCGGGGCAACATCCAGTACCAGGAAGACGCGTTCTCGAACGTGCTGAGCTCGGACAACCAGAACTACACGTTCGGGCTGGCGGTGCAGGTGCCGCTGATGGCGTCGCCAGGGTCGTCGGCGCGGCGCTCGGTGGCGCAGGCGCAGAAACGCCAGGCCGAGTACGGGCTGAACGCCTCGACCGACCAGGCGCGACTGGAACTGGAGACGGCGTGGACCACGCTGCAGGCCGCGGCCGAGGTCGTGTCGACCCAGCAGCTGGCCCTGGAACTGGCGCGCGAGAGCGTCCAGATCGCCCAGGTGTCGTACGAGAACGGCGTCATCACGTCGGCCGAGCTGAACGACGCGCAGGTGCGGATGCTCGAGACCGAGTGGAACCTGCTGCAGGCGAAGTTCGCGAAGATCGTCGCCGCCGCGCGGGCGAAGGTGGCGGCGGGGGTGGAGTAGGCCAGGCTCAGGCTAGGCTAGGAACTCAGCTCTTCGCTGCGAGCCTGAGCCTGCCTGAGCCTAGAGCCTCCCGAAGTGCTTCGCGTACCGGGCCGTGAACTCGTCCCACGTGTAGGCGTGGTAGGTGCCGCCCAGGTGCTCGAGCGCGTAGGTGGCGGCCACGCTGCCGAAGCGCGCGCAGACGGTGTAGTCCGCGCCGATCGCCAGGCCCTTCATGAAGCCGCCGCGGAACGCGTCGCCCACGCCCGTCGGATCCTCGATGCGGTCGGGCGTCACCGCCGGCACGTCGACTGCGCTGCCCCGGCGTCATCACCGTGCAGCCGTGCTCGCCCTTGGTGACGACCAGCAGCGGCACCTGCGTCAGCACGTCCTGCTCGCTCATGCCGGTCTTCTGCCGCATCAGCTCGAACTCGTAGTCGTTGCAGATCACCATGAAGGCGCCGAGGATGCCGTCCTTCAGCTGGGTCGCCGTCCATGCGCGCGCACTGCTGGCCCGGATCCCAGATGTACCTGATGCCGGTCGTGCTGCACTCCTCGGCGTACTGCACCATCGCGTCCGGGTCGTTCGGCGCGATGATCACCAGCGCGTCGGGCGCGACGCCGGGCAGCCCGCGGAACGACAGCTCGGCGGCGTTGGCCATCGCGCCGGTGTAGAACGACGCGATCTGGTTGTTGTGCTGGTCGGTGCTGCAGAAGAACGAGGCGCAGAACTTGCCGTCGATCGGTCTTCACCAGCGAGGTGTCGATGCCGGCGCCGTCCATCCAGTGCCTGTAGTCGCTGAAGTCCTGCCCCGCCGTCGCCATCAGGCGCGGCCGCTCGCCGAGCAGCGCCAGCGTGTAGGCGATGTTCGGGGCGCAGCCGCCGCGGCGCTTGTCCATCGAGTCCACCAGGAAGCTCAGCGACACCCGGTTCATGTGCTCCGGCAGGAAGTGCTCGGTGAACTTCCCCGGAAAGGACATCAGATAGTCGAACGCAATCGAACCGGTCACGATGAGCTGCATGAAGTCTCCGCTTACTTGATGTACTTGCCGATGAGGGGCGCGAGGTCGCGCTTGGTCGAGTCTGGAATGGCGTCGGGCCGCGTGATGATCGCCGTCTTGAGCGCCGAGTGCGCGGGCACCCGCATGGTGACGTCGAGGCGCTCGACGGTGCCGGCAATCACCTGCTGCGCGGTCTTCGCGTTGTGCGTCAGGTTGTCGATGATCATCTCCACCGTCACCGCGTCGTGATCGGGGTGCCAGCAGTCGTAGTCGGTGACCAGCGCCATCGTCGAGTAGGCGATCTCGGCCTCCATCGCCAGCTTGGCCTCCTGCAGGTTGGTCATGCCGATGATGTCGCCGCCCCACGACCGGTACAGGTTCGACTCCGCCACCGTCGAGAACTGCGGCCCCTCCATGCACACGTAGGTGCCGCCCGCGTGGACCCGCGCGCCCAGGCCGGAGGCGACTTCGGCGGCCAGCGCCGACAGCGGCTGGCACAGCGGGTGCGCGAAGCCGACGTGCGCCACGACGCCGCGGCCGAAGAACGTGCTGATGCGCCCCATCGTCCGATCGATGAACTGATCCGGGAAGACGATGTCGAGCGGCCGATACCGCTCCTGCAGCGAGCCCACCGCGCTGGCCGAGAGAATCCACTCGACGCCCAGCAGCTTGAAGCCGTAGATGTTGGCGCGGTAGTTCAGCTCGGACGGCGACAGCCGGTGCCCGCTGCCGTGCCGCGCGAGGAAGGCCACGCGCTTGCCGCGCAGCGTGCCGACGATGTACGGGCCAGAAGGGTCGCCGAACGGCGTCGACAGCAGCCGCTCGTCGCGGTCGGTCAACTCCGCCATGTCATAGAGACCCGACCCGCCGATGATGCCGATTTGCACAGACATGAAATGCCCCTAGATGATGCGTTCCAGCCGACGCCTGCCGCCCTGCTCGCGCAGGATGCCGGCCGCCAGCGATGGATCGTGCTCGAAGAAGATCAGATACTCGCGTTCGACGGCTTCCCGCGCGAACGCCCGCTTGAAGCCCAGCGTGTCCATCGGGTAGAGGTCGTAGCCCATCACCCACGGGTCCGGCGATGTGCGCCGACGTCGGGTACATGTCGGCGGCGAACACCGCGGTGGCGCCCGCCGACTCGATCATCACCACCTGGTGATGCGCAGTGTGGCCGCCGCTCCGGCGATACCTCACCCCGGGCATGATCTCCGCACCATCGTCCACCAACGTCAGCACGCCGGCGTCCTGGAGCGGCACGAAGTTCTCCTGGAGGTAGCTGGCACGGTTGCGCTCGTGCGGATGCGTCGCGTCGTCCCACTCCTGGCGGTGGGCGACGTAGCGCGCCCGCGGAAAGCGCGGCACCAGCCGGCCCTCGTCGGTGCGACGGGTGAAGCCGCCGACGTGATCGAAGTGCAGGTGGCTGGCGAGGACGATGTCGATGTCGTCGGCGGTGAGCCCGGCCTCGGCCAGGGCGTGATCGAGGTGGTAGGAGCGGTCCAGCCCGTAGATGTCCGCCAGCTTCGGCGTCCATCTTGTCGCCGCAGCCGGCGTCGATGATCATCGTCTCGGCGCCGCGGACGATCAGCGGCCGCAGGCCGAGCGGAATGCGGTTGCGATCGTCCGGCGGCAGGCGCGACTCCCACAAGGTGCGCGGCACCACTCCGAACATCGCGCCGCCATCGAGCTGGAAGAACCCGTCGGACACCGTGATCAACTCGAGGTCGCCCAGCGCGTGGCGCGTGGGCGTGCGGAACAGCGGCACCCGCGCGGCGGGCTGCTTCAGTTCCACCAGCACGCCGTGGGTCGCCGACGGGTGGATGAAGGCGACGCGGGCGCCCTCCGCGCCCGGGCCGGGCCACGGCGTCGATCAGGCGGACGCCGCGGCCGGCGAGATACGCGAGCGCCGCATCGATGTCTTCCACGCGCAGGGCGACGTGATGCATGCCGGGCCCGCGCTTCTCGACGAACTTCGCAATCGGCGAGTCGGGCGCCGTCGCCTCCAGCAGTTCCAGCGACGAGGGCCCCAGGTGCAGGAAGTGGGCGCGCACGCGCTGGCTGGCCACCTCTTCCGGGGCGTCCACGTGCAGGCCGAGCACATCGCGGAAGAAGGTGAGCGTCTGCTCCACGTCCTGCACCGCGATGCCGAGGTGATCGATCCAGACCTTCATCGTCGGCGCAGGCTCCGGGTGAGGATGTCCTCGGCGGCCGAGTAGGGGTCCACTTCGCGCGCGGCGATGCGGTCGATCAGCGCGTCGAACTCGCCTGGCGTCAGCAGCGTCTTCTCGACGAACTCGAGATACCGGTGCGTCAGCAGGTCGCGGAGCCGGAACTGGTTCCGCGCCTTCAGCCGGCGGACGCGCGAGCCCTCGGAATGCGCGCGGAACGCCTGAATCGTCTGCCACAGTTCGGGCACGCCGCGTCCGGTCGTCGCCTCGGTCTTCACGATCGGCGGCCGCCACTCCCCTTCGGCGAACGACTGCAGCGACAGGTTCGACTCGATCGACGTCACCATCCGCTCGGCGCCGTCGCGGTCGGCCTTGTTGACGACGTAGATGTCGGCGATCTCCATGATGCCGGCCTTCAGCGCCTGCACGTCGTCGCCGGTGCCGGGGACGAGGACCACGATCGAGATGTCGGCCGTGCGGACGATGTCCACCTCGTCCTGGCCGACGCCGACCGTCTCGATGATCACCAGGCTCTTGCCCGAGGCGTCGAGCACCAGCGCGACGTCGCTGCTGGCGCGGGCCAGCCCGCCCATGTGCCCACGCGTGGCCATCGAGCGGATGAAGACGTCCGGGTCGTCGTGATGCGCCTGCATGCGCACGCGATCGCCGAGGATGGCGCCGCCGGTGAACGGGCTGGTCGGGATCCACCGCCACCACGCCGACGGTCTCGCCGGCCTTGCGCGTCTCGCTCGTCAGGCGATCGACCAGCGTGCTCTTGCCGGCGCCGGGAGGGCCGGTGACGCCCACGAGATAGCTGCGCCCGGTATAGGCGAAGAGATCGCGCACGAGCGCCGCCGCCTGCGGCGACTCGTCTTCGATGATGGAGATGGCGCGCGCGATGGCCCGGATGTCGCCGGCGCGAACGCGATCCGCCAGGGGGAGTGGACCAGACACCTCAGGCGGCCAGCAGTTGACGGGCAATCACCAGCCGCTGAACCTCGCTGGTGCCTTCGCCGATGGTCGTGAGCTTGACGTCGCGGAAGAACTTCTCCGCCGGGTAGTCCTTGACGAAGCCGTAGCCGCCGAAGATCTGGACGCCGTCTTCCGACGCGCGCACCGCAATCTCGCTGGCGAACAGCTTGGCCATCGACGACTCCAGCGTCATCCGGCGACCCTGATCCTTCAGCCAGGCCGCGCGGTAGGTCAGCAGCCGTGCCGCCTCGACGCGCGAGGCGTTGTCGACCAGCTTCCAGCGAATCGACTGGAACGTGTTGATGGGGCGCCCGAACTGGCGCCGCTCGGCGGCGTAGTCGCGCGCGGCTTCGTAGGCGCCCTGCGCCAGGCCCACGGCCAGCGCGGCGATGCCGATGCGCCCGGCGTCCAGCACCTGCAGCGTCTGCAGGAAGCCCTGCCCCTCGTCGCCGATCATCTGGTCGGCCGGCACGCGGCAGTTCTGCAGGATGACCTCGCAGGTCTCGCTGGCGCGCATGCCGAGCTTGTCTTCCTTCTTGCCGGCCAGCAGGCCCGGGGTGCCGCGCTCGAGCGACGAACGCCGAGATGCCCTTGCTGCCCTTGCTCCTGTCGGTGACGGCCATCACCACCATCGTGTCCGCCGACCTGCCGTGCGTGATGAAGGCCTTGGAGCCGTTCAGCACCCAGCTGTCGCCGTCGCGCACCGCCGTCGTGCGCATCGCGGCGGCGTCGCTGCCCGAGCCCGGCTCGGTGAGGCCCCAGGCGGCCAGGCGCTCGCCGCGGGCGAGCGGCACGAGATAGCGCTGCTTCTGCTCCTCGCTGGCGAACATCGCGAGGTGCGCAGCGCCGAGCCCGTTGTGCGCCGCCACCGACAGCGACACGCTGGGGTCCACGCGGGCCAGCTCTTCGATGCAGATGCAGTAGTCCACGGCGCTCATGGCCGCGCCGCCATACGCTCTCCGGGAACTGAATGCCCATCAGCCCCAGCTCCGCCAGCTTGGGCAGCAGCTCGCTGCGGGAAATGCTGGGCGTTGTCCCACTCCATCACGTGCGGGCGAATCTCGGTCTCGGCGAACTCCCGGACGCTCCGGCGCAGCAGTGCCTGTTCCTCGGACAACTCGAATTGCATAACCCTATGAGCGTATCAGTAGAAGACCGTCACGCGGAAGCTCCCCGAGTTGTCGGCGAGATACTCGTCGTTGACGCCCAGTTGCAGGCGGCCGCTGTTCCGGACGCGGATCGGGCCGCGCTCGTCGCCGATGAAGAACACGTCCCCGCCGATGCGACCGATCAGGGCCGCCGCCGGGACGATTCGGCAACGGGCGCGCCTGGTTGAACGGCGAGTTCTTCTCGCCCGCCGGCCCGTCGCGCCGATCCTTGCCCCACCGCACCTGCCCCGACGCCTCGAACGCAATCGTCTGGCCGGCGCGGACCTCGATGCCGGTGTCGTTCCAGTCGGTGGTGGCGGACACGCCGACCTGGCGCTCGCGCATGCCGCTCGGGCGGCCACCGCCGCCGCAGGTGTAGTCGCCACTGCCCGGGTTGTAGCCGCCGCCGTTGCCGCTCCAGCTATTGCCGCCGCTGCCGCCGCGATCGAACTCGATGCGAGTCGACGTCGTCGCGGTCGACGCGAATGGTGCGGGTGCCGCCGAAGCCGCCGCGCCGCTCCTCGAACTCGATGGTGCTGCCACGCACGGCGACGAGATCGCCCTGGACCCGCGTGCCGTTCCGCAGATACAGCGTGTCGGCGACCAGCGTCAGCGGCAGGCTCAGGACCAGCGCGGCAGTCGCAATCCAGCGAGGGTTCGAAATCATGACGACGTCCTCCAAGGGGGGCAGATCGCGTGATCTCCCGGTGTCACCCGTGCGATCATAGCCTTGTGCGAGCCTTGCATTGCATCTCACGTGCCAGCCTGATCGGCGCCCTGACGCTGGTCGCCCTTCTTGCCTCGGTGCGGCCCGCATCGGCAGACCTCACCGCCTTCTTCGGCGTCACACCGACTCCTGAAAACCGCACCGGTGCGCGGGTTCGCCGGCGGCGCCGGCTTCCTGATCGTCGGCTTCGAGTTCGAGTACGCCAACACGAGCGAGGACGACGTGGACCCGCTGCCGGGGCTGCGGACATTCTCGGGCAACGTGCTGCTGAACACGCCAGGGCGATCTGCTGGGCGGCGTCCAGCTCTATGCGACCGCCGGCTTCGGCGGGTATCGCGAGGAACTCCGCAACGTCTCGGAGACCAACGTCGCCGTCCAACTTCGGCGGCGGCGCCAAGATCAAACTGGTCGGCCCGCTGCGGGTGCGCCTGGACTATCGGGTGTTCAAGCTGCAGGGGTCGCCGCTCTACGAGACCTACCACCGCTTCTACGCCGGCGCCAACCTGTCGTTCTGACGACAGCGGCCAGCGCGTGTCCTCGAGTCGCCGGCCTCGACGGCGCTACTTCTTCACCGGCGCCACCGCCATGTGCGCCAGTTCGGTGAGCGACAGGCGCGTCGGCGGCCCCGCCAGCGCCTCCTTGTATTTCGCCAGCAGTTCGACCGGCGGCTCCGTCAGCAGTTGATCCAGCAGCAGTGACGGCCGGTAGTCCGCCGCCGCGATGGCCGGGAACAGCGCGTGGACGTAGACGGCGTTGCCCTTGGCATCGGCTTCCGCCGCCTTGAAGACACGCCAGCCCTGGGCCAGGCTGCGCCGCGCCGGATCGGTGGAGGCCGACAGCGCCCCCTGCAGCGCGGTGATGACGGCTTCGTAGTCCGCGGTCTTGTCGGCCTTGACGGCCACCAGCAGCAGGCCGGCGCCGGTCGAGAACGTCGCGACGGCCGGATCGACCGCTGGAACCGGGGCTGGAGTGGCGGGTGCTGCGGGGGAAGGAGCGGCGGGAACCTGAGCCTGAAGGGCGAGGCAGAGAAGGACAGGCCAGGCGAACACGAGACGAGTGTACCGCGAGTGGAGCGGGGTCCGGAACCCGAAGGGCTCCGGACCCGCGCGCCGGGCGTTACGGGACCTTGTTGAGCGGCGTGATGGCGCGCCCGGCGAAGGAGTCCTTGTACTTGAGGAAGATCTCCTGCACTTCAGACGGGAACACCTCGGCGATGACGCGCGAGATGTCGTATTCCTCGCCCTTGACGACGGGATCGACATACATGATGTAGACCGCGTTGCCCTGAGCCGCCTGGGTGGACTTGAAGACCTTGATGCCGTCCAGCTGCTGCTTGCGGGCAGGCTTGTCGCTCTTCGCCAGCGCTTCCTTGTACTTTGCGAGCACGGACTCGAAGTCCGCGGTCTTGTCGGGCTTGATGAGCATCGTGATGACGACCGCGTCGCCCTCGAGCGGCAGAACAGGCTTCGCCGGTTCCTGCGGCGCCGCCGCCGGTTCCTGTGCCTGAGCGACACCTGCTCCCGCCAGCACCATCACGGCCAGCGCCATTCCCGACACGACAACCTGAACACCTCGACGCATTGAGCAGCCTCCTTCAAAAAGGCGGTTACTTTACCGTACTGCGCCGCCGATGAAAACCATCATGATCTCATTGGCGAGCAGCATACCTTGCCGGGTCAGGCACAGGCGTTCACCTGGGCCATCCACCACGAGTAACCCGGCATCGACAAACCGAGACAGCTCGTCGCTGTAGCGGCGCAAGACATCGACACCATGAACCGCGCGGATGGCGCTGAGATCGACCCCCTGGGTCAGCCGCAGCCCCATGAAGAGCGCCTCCTCCACCCGCTCGCCGGGTGAGAGCGCACGCTCGTCGATTCGCACGGTCTCCCCCGCCGCCAACCGCCCGACGTATTCGGTGGTCGACGACAGATTCCGCCATCGTATACCGTTCCACGTCGCGTGGGCACCGCAACCGACGCCCAGCCAGCTTCCGCCCTCCCAATACTTCAGATTGTGGCGGGACTGGAATCCGGGCCTGGCGACGTTGGAAATCTCGTACTGCGCATATCCTGCCGCATCCAACCGTGCCAGGCCCTGCAGGTACATTTCGGCGGCGTCATCGTCGGGCGCGACCGAGAATCCCCCGCGCGCCATCTCGTCCCGAAGCGGCGCGTTCGGATAGATCTCCAGCAGATACAGCGAGGCGTGCTCAGGCCCCACGTCGATCAGCGCCTCGACGGACTCCAGCCATTCCGCGAGCCGCTGGCCGGGCAGCCACAGCATCAAGTCGAGACTGAGATTGTCGAAGCCGGCGCTCCGCGCCAGGCGGACGGCCTGCCGAGCGGTGTCGGCCGAATGGAGACGCCCGAGGCGCGCGAGTTCCGCATCGCGGAACGATTGCACTCCGTAGCTGATCCGATTGATGCCGGCCGCCCGGTATCCGGCGAGCGTGGCGGCCTTCACCGTCTCGGGATTGGCCTCGAGGGTGATCTCCGAACGCGGATCCACCTCGAAGGTCTCCGTGCAGGCGCCCAGAATCGCGGACAGCTCGGTGGCGGAGAGGAGCGACGGCGTGCCGCCGCCGAAGAAGATGGTGTCGATCGCGGCGCCGGCCTCAGGCGCGCGACGGATCTCGCTGACGAGCGCCTCCACGTACTGTCGCTTCAGCGCCTCGTCGAGCAGACCTCGATTGAAGTTGCAGTAGTTGCAGATCGCCGCGCAGAACGGGATGTGGATGTAGAGACCGTTTGACACTTCGAGGCCTGTGCGCAGAGGGTGCCGGGCGCAGGCGCGCGGCGGCTAGCCCTTGGTACCGGCCCGGCCGCCAGGCCAGGACAGCTCGGCGGCGCCTTCGCGCAGGCGCGCACGGGCCATGCTCTTGCTCTTCGGCGGCAGACCCGAGGTCCGACGCAGGTTGTCGGGCGAGGCGGGCGACTGCTTCTGCCAGCGCTGAATGGAGTCCGGCGAGGCGTGGGGCCGACCTCGCGGACGTCCACGCCCTGCATCTCCACCCAGTCGCACATCTCCGCCAGGCGCGAGCGCGTGCGCGCCCCGAGCTGGAAGATGAACGAGCGCGGGTCGGTGCTGTCCGGCGAGTCGACGAGGTTGCTCGTGAAGATCGTCGGGCGCCGCTCGTTGTAGCGCGTGTTCACGACCAGGCCCAGCGTCTCCTGCACCCACTCCGAGGTGCGTTCGGCGCCGAGGTCGTCGAGCACGAGCAGGTCGGCCTTGAGCACCGGGGCCAGCACGTCCATCTCGGTCTCTTCGACCGAGCGGTTGTAGGTGTCGCGCACGAGCTTGAGCAGCTCGCGGGTTTCGAAGAAGTAGCCGCGCGCGCCCTTGTTGCGGATGGCCGCCTTCAGGATGCCGACCGCCAGGTGGGTCTTGCCGACGCCGTGCGGACCGTAGAGCAGCAGCCCCTTGTCGACCACCGGGAAGGCGTCGACGAACGCCGTGGCGCGGCGATAGGCCTCGCGCTGCGAGTCCATGTCGTGCTCGAAGGTCGAGAGCTCGCAGCGGCCGTAGCGATGCGGGATGCGGGCCTCGCCCATCAGGCGCTCGGCCATCGCCGCCCGCCAGCAGTCGCAGCGCACCACGGCCTCGTGGCCGTTGGTGATCACGCTCTTCCAGCGGGTGTCGTTGCAGATCGGGCAGGCCATCGTGGAGGTCGACCTAGTTCAAGGAGCTGCGCACGGAGCGCTGTCGGCGGAGCTTGCGGACCGCCTGCGCGGAGAGGCGCTCGGCCCGCGCCGGCGACACCCGCAGCCGGTCGCCCACCTGATCCAGGCTGCGCGGTTCGCCGTCGATCAACCCGAGCCGCAGCTCGAGCACACGACGCTCCTTCGGTTCCAGCTCGAGGAGCGACGCCTCGAGGTCCGACACCAGCGCCAGGCGCACCGGATCCTGCGGCTCGTCGGCGATGGCGGGGCCCAGTTCCTCGAGGTCCAGTTCTTCTTCGTCGAGCAGCCGGGCCGGCTCCGGCATGCGGCGCCAGTGCTCGTCGAGCATGCGGATGTCGTGGGCCGTCAATTCGTCGCGCGACTGATCGGCCGAGGCGCACGCGTACTCCACGGCCGCGCGCAGCGCCGCCACCACGTGACCGGCACGGGTGTCGGCATCGCTCGGTCCACCGTCGGGCGCCGCCACGATCGAGACCCGGTGCAGCAGGCCCTGCCGCACCCACCACATGGCGTAGGCGGCGAAGGGCCCGTGCCGATCGGGATCGAAGCGGCGCGCGGCGTCGAACAGCGCGAGATTGCCGTCGTGCACGAGTTCGAGCAGGGAGACACCCAGGTGACGGTAGCGGCGCGCGTAGCGCACCACCAGGCTGAGATGCGATCCGACCAGACGGCCGAGCGCATCCTGGTCCCGCTGCTGCACCAGTGCGGCGAGCGCGCGCTCCTCCGCGACCGTCAGGGCAGGGAAGCGCGCAATTTCCTGGAGGTAGGCGTCGAGCGTTGCGGAATCCGCAGCGAGAGATTCGAGCCTGCGCACATCAGGGATTGTAACGGATCTCGAACGAAGGCCGATCGACCTATTCACGTGCCTTGCGACGCGGCGCCGGCTCCCCTGCCACCGCCGACGCGCTGGCATCCGGCGGGCGCGGCACGGCTTTCACCAGATCGGTTGGTGACGCCTTGACCATGGCGGTGCCGAGCCGCTGCTCCCAGTCTTCCAGTCCGCGGGCGAGTTCGTGCTTGACGTATTCCATGAACTCGTTCACTTCGCTCTGCATCTGCTCCATCTTGCGGCGCATGTTGAGGATGATCTCGACGCCGGCGAGGTTGACGCCGAGATCGCGCGTCAGCGACAGGATCGTCTCGAGCTGGACCAGGTCGTCTTCCGAGTAGAGGCGCGTGTTGCCCTTCGGTCCGTGACGGCTTCAGCAACCCTTCGCGCTCGTACAGCCGCAACGTCTGCGGATGGATGTCGTAGCGCTCAGCCACGACGCTGATCATGAAGTACGCCTTGCCGGTGTTCTTCGCCATCAGTTGCGCACGCTTTCCCCATTGATGCGGCCAAACTCCCGCAACAGTTCCTTCGATCGCTCGTCCAGCACCTTCGGCAGCGCCAGCCGCACCTCCACCACGAGATCGCCTTTCCCGCCGTTTCGCGTCGGGACCCCCCGCTCCCGCAGCCGGAAACGCTGGCCCGACTGCGTCCCTGGCGGCACGCGCACCCGGGCCACGCCGTCCGGCGTGGCGACGTCGATCTTCGTGCCGAGACCCGCCTCGTGCACCGCAATCGGCAGGATCAGGTGCACGTCGTCTCCGTCCCGGCGGAACCTCGGGTGCTCCTCGACGTGCACGTCGAGATAGAGGTCGCCGGGCACTCCGCCCCGCACCCCGGCGTGGCCCTTCCCCGCCACGCGCACCCGCGCGCCGTCGGGCACGCCGGCCGGCACGCGCACCGTCACGACCTCGGTGCGCGGCGCGACGCCCTGCCCCTGGCAGCCCTCGCAGCGCTCCTGCCGCAGCATGCCGGTGCCGGCACAGCGCGGGCAGTTCTTCGCGAACACCATGTGCCCCCGCACCGATCGCACGGTGCCCGCGCCCTCGCACGACACGCACCGCGTCTCGGCGATGCGATGGAAACCGCTGCCGGCGCAGCGATGGCACGGGTGATGTCGCGTCACCGTCACCAGCCGGTCGACGCCGTGCCACGCCTCCTCGAACGTCACGCTCGTCTGCGCGTGGATGTCGGAGCCCGACTCGGGCGCCACCCGCGGATCGACGCGCCGCACGAACACCTCTTCGAAGAGCTCGCCGAACGTGGTCGTGCGCTCGGCGTGCACCTGCGTCGAGAAGTCGAACCCGGTGAACCCGAACGACGCGGCCTCGCCGGCGGGCGCGGCCGGCCCGTGGCCCGAGTCGTAGCGGCGACGCCGATCGGGATCGATCAGCGTCTCGTAGGCATCGAGCACCTGCCGGAAGCGCACCGCCGCTTCACGGTCACCCGGGTTGATGTCCGGATGCCAGCGGCGCGCGAGCCGCCGGTAGGCGCGCTTGATGTCGCCCTCCGATGCCTCGCGCTGCACGCCGAGCACCACGTAGAAGTCCATGCCGCTACTTCTTGTCGTCCACGACTTCCGCGTCGATCACGTCGTCGTTGCCGCCCTGATTGCCGCCCGGCGCGGCGCCGGCCGAGCCGTCGGGGCCCGCCGCCGGCTCACCCGTGGGCGCGCCACCGGCCGCGGCCTGGGCGCGATAGAGCGCTTCGGCGGCCTTGTGCTGCGCCGCCATCAGCTTCTCCATGCCGGCGTTCATGGCGGCGGTGTCGTTGGCCTCGATCGCCTTCTTCAGCTCTTCCATCGCCGCTTCGACCTCGGCCTTGTCCGCCGCACTCAGCTTGTCGCCGGCGTCCTTCAGCATCCGCTCGCTGCCATAGACCGCCTGGTCGGCGCGGTTGCGGGTCTCGATCTCCTCGCGCCGCTTCTTGTCGTCGTCCGAGTGCGCCTCGGCTTCCTTCATCATCCGGTCGACCTCTTCCTTGCTCAGGCCGGACGAGGCGGTGATGGTGATCTTCTGTTCCTTCTGCGTGCCGAGGTCCTTGGCCGACACGTTGACGATGCCGTTGGCGTCGATGTCGAAGGTCACCTCGATCTGCGGCACGCCGCGCGGCGCCGAGGGAATGCCCACCAGGTGGAACCGGCCCAGCGTGCGGTTGTCGCGCGCCAGCGGACGCTCGCCCTGCACCACGTGCACTTCCACGCTCGTCTGGCTGTCCGCGGCGGTCGAGAACACTTCGCTCTTGCGCGTCGGAATCGTCGTGTTGCGGTTGATGAGCGGGGTCATCACGCCGCCGAGCGTCTCGATGCCGAGCGACAGCGGCGTCACGTCCAGCAGCAGCAGGTCCTTCACCTCGCCGGCCAGCACGCCCGCCTGAATCGCCGCGCCGATCGCCACGACCTCGTCGGGGTTGACGCCCTTGTGCGGCTCCTTGCCGAAGATCTCCTTGACCATCGCCTGCACGCGCGGGATGCGGGTCGAACCGCCGACCAGCACCACTTCGTCGATCTGCTGGGGCGTGACGCCGGCGTCGGTCAGCGCCTGCTTGGTCGGGCCGACGGTCTTCTGCAGCAGCGAATCGACCAGCGACTCGAACTTCGCGCGCGTCAGCTTGCGGGTGAGGTGCTTGGGGCCGGTGGCGTCCGCGGTGATGAACGGCAGGTTGATGTCGGTCTCCATCACCGAGGAGAGCTCCATCTTCGCCTTCTCGGCGGCCTCGCGGAGGCGCTGGAGCGCCATGCGGTCCTTGCCGAGATCGATGCCCTCTTCCTTCTTGAACTCGTCGATGATCCACTCGATGATCCGCTGATCGAGGTTGTCGCCGCCGAGGTGCGTGTCGCCGTTGGTGGACTTCACCTCGACCACGCCCTCACCCACCTCGAGGATCGAGATGTCGAAGGTGCCGCCACCGAAGTCGTAGACCGCGATCGTCTCGTTCTTCTTCTTGTCGAGGCCGTAGGCCAGGGCGGCCGCCGTCGGCTCGTTGACGATGCGCATCACCTCGAGGCCGGCGATCTGGCCGGCTTCCTTGGTCGCCTGGCGCTGCGCGTCGTTGAAGTACGCGGGCACCGTGATCACGGCCTTGGTGACCGGCTGGCCGAGATAGTCCTCCGCCGCCTGCTTCAGCTTCTGCAGCACCATCGCCGAAATCTGCGGCGGCGCCAGGTCCTGGCCCGCCGCGCTGATGCGCACGTCACCGTTGCGCGACGCCGGCGACGGTGTAGGGCACCATCTTCATCTCCTCGTTCACTTCGTTGAAGCGGCGCCCCATGAAGCGCTTGATCGAGAAGATGGTGTTCTCGGGATTGGTGACCGCCTGCCGCTTGGCGACCTGGCCCACCAGTCGTTCGCCCGGTCTTGCTGAAGGCGACGATCGAGGGCGTCAATCGGCTGCCTTCGGCGTTCTGGATGACAGTGGGCTGATCGCCCTCCATCACCGCAACGACGGAGTTGGTGGTGCCCAGATCGATGCCAATGATTTTGCTCATGTTCTTAGTATGAAATCTGAGTAAGGCACTGTCAATCACAGCCTCTGTCCCGGCCCAGCCGGCCTTCCCCCATCCTGTTGCTATACTGGAACTTGCCGCTCAAGCGGAGGTCACGATGCCATGGATCACGACGCCCATCGTCCTCGCCCTGTCCCTGGCGCTCGCCCAGGGGCCCGAGCCCCGAATCACCTACGTTGAAGGCAGCGTGTCGCTGTCGCCAGACGGCGTCCGCACCCAGGGCGGCCGTGCCGAGCTCGTGCTCGCGAACGGGACGCTGGTCCACGTGGATGGCGCCAGCACCGTGCGCTTCGACCGATCGGGCACACTCAGCCTGATCGACGGCCGATTGCTGCTGCGCACCGGCAATGGGGCGCCATCCGATCTCGAGGTGCCCTACGCGCGGCTGCGGCTGGCTCCATCGGGCGTCTACAACGTGCTCGCGGACGCCGCCCATGGACGACTGCTCGTCAGCGTCATCGTCGGCCGCATCGACCTCCAGAGCCGCTATGGGCAGTCCACGCCAATCGACGGCGGCCACATGGTGTTGATGACCAGCGCGACGACGGCGCCGTGGGCCACGCCGTTTCAACCCGCCGGGTGGGACCGCTTCGAGCTCTGGTCGGATTCCCGCCTGGCTCAGGCCGTCTGGCAGTCCGGCAGCGCGTCGTACGAGGCGCTCGCGGAGAGCGGCGTGGTGCTGAACACCTATCCGGCCAGTCCGACGTGCAGCAGCTGGCTGAGCCTCGACAATCCGTGCTGGCTGCTCCCGCCCAATCCGTCGACGCTGCCGGGTGGGCCGCCCCATCGACCGGGGCCGCCGCCCACCTACCAGGGGAACTACACCCCGAACTACAACGTGCCTCCGCCCGGCACTTCTCCGGGCTCTCCGCACGGCCCCTCCACCGGGCGCCCCCAGGGACACAGGCCCGGCAGCGGCAACCCGGAGACACCACCGACGGCGAGACCGAATCGTCCGGAAGGGCGGCCACGTCCCACGCCTCCGTCCACGTCACCGCCCCCCGCTCCGGCCCCAACGCCAAGTCCGGCCGGCCGCGGCACCGGCGGCGGCATCCGCGTTCCTGAAAGGCCCAGTCCTCGATGACCGTCGTCGTGCGTTTCGCTCGTCAGGCCGGGCTGGTGGCCCTGTTCGTGACGGCCGCCCTGGCCGGCACCTTGAGTGGCGTGCTGTTTGCCTACTCGGACGACCTGCCGGAGGTCTCCGCGCTCGACAACTACAAGCCGAACACCATCACCCGGGTGCTGGGCAAGGACGGTCAGGTCGTAGGTGAGTTCGCGGTCGAGCGGCGGGTGGTGGTTCACTACGACGACATCCCCGTCAACCTGCGCCAGGCCATCCTCGCCGCGGAAGATGGCGGGTTCTTCCAGCACGCCGGCCTCAGCATCTCGCGCATGATGCTGGCCCTGGCGCGCGACATCTTCTCGCGCGGCAACGTGCCGGGCGGCAGCACGCTCACGCAGCAGCTCGCCCGCAACCTGTTCCCGAAGACCATCGGCTTCGATCGCACCTGGGAGCGGAAGATCAAGGAGGCGCTGGTCTCCATCCAGATCGAGAAGCGCTACAGCAAGCCGGAGATCTTCACGCTCTACTGCAACCAGATCTATTTCGGTCACGGCGCCTACGGCGTCGAAGCCGCGTCGCAGCTCTATTTCCGCAAGCACGTGAAGGACCTGGCCCTCGAAGAGGCGGCGATGATCGCGGGCATCATCCAGGCCAACGTGCGGCAGAGCCCGTACGTGAATCCTGACGCCGCCCTGCGGCGCAGGAACTACGCGCTCGATCGCATGGCGACGGAGGGATTCATCACCGCCGACGAAGCCGCCGCCGCAAAGGCCAAGCCGATTGTGGTGGCCGGCGATCCGTCGGGTGATGGCAGCCAGGCGCCGTACTTCCTGGAGGAAGTCCGCAAGTACCTGGAAGCGAAGTACGGGGCCAAGGCGCTCTACGAGAGCGGCCTCACCGTCAGCACGCCGCTCGACCTGCAGGTGCAGCAGGCCGCGAACCGGGCGCTGGACCGTGGCCTGCGCCGCATCGACAAGCATCGCGGCGTGTTCCGCAAGCCGGCGCGCAACGTGCTCGCCGAGAAGCACACGCTCGACGGTTTCCGGCACGATCGCTGGAGCCGCCCGATCGCCGCAGGCGACATCGTGCCGGCGGTGGTGATGGCGGTGAACGACACCACCGCGACCGTGCGTGCCGGACGCTTCACGGGCGAGCTGAACAAGGCCGCCATCCAGTGGACCCGCAAGACCGCGCCGTCCGCCATCCTCAAGACCGGCGACCTGATCGAGGTCGAGCTGACCACACTCGACGCCGACGCCGGCAGCGCGGCGATGAAGCTGGAGCAGGTGCCGATTCTCGAGGGCGCGCTCGTCGCCCTCGACAACCGCACGGGCGAGGTCCGCGCCATGGTCGGCGGCTACAGCTTTGCGCGCAGCAAGTTCAACCGCGCGACGCAGGCGTTCCGGCAGATGGGCTCGACCGTGAAGCCGTTCCTCTATACCGCGGCCATCGATCGCGGGCTGACGCCCACCACCCTCCTCGACGACTCACCCACCTCGTTCGATGCCGGCGCCGGCCAGCCCGCGTACACGCCGGGCAATTACGATCGCAAGTTCCAGGGCATCATGACGTTGCGCCGTGCGCTCGAACAGTCGCGCAATGTCCCGGCGGTGAAGGTCATCGACATGCTCGGGCCCGCCCAGGTGGCGGCCTACGCCCAGCGATTCGGGTTCAGCCAGCCGTTCCGGCCCTTCCTGTCGATGGCGCTCGGCGCGCAGGAGGTCAGCCTGATCGAGCTGACGAGCGCCTACTCGGCATTTCCGAACCACGGCATCCGCATGGCGCCGTTCTCGGTGATGTCGATCACCGATCGCGGCGGCACGCTGCTCGAGGAGAGCCGCCCGACGCCGCGCGACGCCATCAGGGCCGACACCGCGTACGTGATGACCAGCCTGCTGCGGGGCGTGGTACAGCGCGGCACCGGCGCGGCGGCGAACGTGCTCAACTGGCCGGTTGCCGGCAAGACCGGCACCGTGGACGACTACACCGACGCCTGGTTCGTGGGCTTCGATCCCAACGTGACGGTCGGGGTGTGGGTGGGCCACGACGAGAAGAAGCCGATCGGCCCTGGCGAGACGGGCACCACCGCGGCGCTCCCGATCTGGATCGATTTCATGCAGGCCTACCTGGATCTGCGCGCCGATCGCGAGCACCCGCCCGCCTTCGAGCCGCCGGGAAACATCGTCTTCATGGCCGTGGACCGGGCCACCGGCGAACCAGCGTTGGATGGCGCAGCGAACGCCGTGACCGAGGCGTTCCTGTCGGGCACGCAGCCGATTCGCGACCTGCGCGACTGACGCGCTCCACCCCGGCCGCCGCCGCGCGGCGGTCAATCGTCGTTGTTCGTGTCCGAAGGGGTCCCGAGCGTGCCCGAGGCCTTCTGCATCAGGTAGGTCTTGATGAACGGGTCGACGTCGCCGTCCAGCACCTTGTGCACCTGCCCTTCCTCGTGCTTGGTGCGGTGATCCTTGATCAGCTGATAGGGCTGCAGCACATAGCTCCGAATCTGCGAGCCGAAGGCGATCTCCTTCTTCACCCCGCCGATGTTGTCCAGCTTGCTCTGCTGCTCCTTGAGCTTCATGTCGTAGAGCCGCGCCTTCAGCACCTTCATCGCGACGTCGCGGTTCTTGTGCTGTGAGCGCTCGTTCTGGCACGACACGACGATGCCCGTCGGCAGGTGCGTGATGCGCACCGCGGAGTCGGTGACGTTGACGTGCTGTCCGCCGGCGCCGCTCGAGCGGTAGGTGTCGATCCGCAATTCCTTGTCGGGAATCTCGATCTCGATGTCGTCGTCCAGTTCCGGCCAGACGATCACCGAGGCGAACGAGGTGTGGCGGCGGGCCGCCGAATCGAACGGCGAGATCCGCACCAGCCGGTGCACGCCGGCCTCGGCCGACATCAGGCCGAACGCGTATTCACCAGTGAGCGTGAACGTCACGCTCTTCAGGCCTGCCTCTTCGCCGGGCTGATAGTCGAGGATGTTGCGCTTCAGGCCTCGCCGCTCGGCCCACTTCATGTACATCCGCAGCAGCATCTCGGCCCAGTCCTGCGACTCGACCCCGCCCGCACCCGGATGAATCGCGACGATGGCGTTGGCGGCGTCGTGTTCGCCGCTCAGCATCTTCTTGATTTCGCCGGCGTCGACCTCGGCTTCGAGCGCGTCGAGCGCCTTGGCCAGATCGGCGGCGACGTCCTCGCCGGCCTGGGCCCATTCGATCAGCACGCCGGTGTCGTCGATCCGCTGTTTGAGGGAATTGCGCAGCTCGACGTCCTCGCTCAGGCGCTGACGGCGACGCAGCGCCACCTGGGCGTCGGCCTGGTTGTTCCAGAAGTCCGGCGCGGCGACGCGCGACTCGAGACGGCTCAGCTCTTCGTCGAGACGAGCGGCGTCAAAGATAACTCCGCAGATCGGCGGCCCGCTTCAGCAGGTCGGTGGAGCGACGGATCAGATCATCGATGACGAGCGCCATGGTCTCCTGGAGGACGCGATGAGGGCCAGCGCCGTGAGGGCGAGGGCCGCGTGCGCGACACGGTCTCCCATTGTGGCATAGAGCGTCCTGGCCTGCACGAAGCGCACCTCCCCCACCACCACCGTGGCCTCTCCCAGCGTCGTCCGCGCCAGCACCCGGCCGTAGGGGTCGACCATGCCGGTGATCCCGGTGTTCGCGGCGCGGATCAGATAGCGGCCCTGTTCGATCGACCGCATCGCGGCCATCTCGAAATGCTGGAAGGGCGCGGACGACTCGCCGTACCACGCGTCGTTGGTGATGGTCGTCAGCAGCTCGCTGCCCTGGCGCACGGCCTCGCGCATCAGCGACGGATAGGTGACCTCGTAGCAGATCGCGGTGCTCATCATGTGACCGTTGACCGGCAGCATGGTGACGAACGTCCCCGGCGTGAAGTCCGAAACCGATTCGACCAGCGGCTGCACGAAGAACAGCAGGTTCTTGAACGGCACGTACTCGCCGAACGGCACCAGGTGCATCTTTCGGTACACGGCCGCGGTCGCGCCGGCGTTGTCGAGCATGAACGCGGAGTTGTAGTAGCGGTTCTTGTCGCCGCGCTCGATCTCGTCGGAGCCGAACAGCAGCGGCACGCCGGTGGACTGCACCACGCCGCGCACCAGGGCCTCGCCCGCCGGCTCCTCGTCGAACACGAACGGGGTGGCCGACTCGGGCCACAGCACCAGTTCGGCGCCCTCGGCCACCGCCTGCCGGGTCATCTGCAGATAGCGCTCGACAATCTGGCCGGCCTTGGCGTCGTTCCACTTGTCAGCCTGCGCGATGCTCGGCTGCACCAGTCCCACGCGCACGGGCGTGCCGGACTCGACCAGGGTGTTCGCCGACAGCCGCATGCCGCCCCACACGGCGACGACGGCGACCAGCGTCACCGTGGCCGCGAGAGCGGTGCGCTGGGCCCGCGGCGCGGACACGATCACCAGTGCGAACCCGGCGTTCACCAACGCGACGAACAGCGACAGCGCATACACCCCACCGACACTCGCCAGCTGCGCAATCGGCAACAGCGTGACCATCGTGTTGCCGAGGGGAATCCAGGGAAACCCGCCGATGAACACGGTGCCGCGCAGATACTCGAAGCTGACCCACGCGGCGGCGCCGAGCGGCACGCCCACCCAGCCGAGTCGACGCACCAGCAACGCCGTAATCCCCGAGGCGAGGGCGACGTACAGGGACATGTAGAACACCAGCAGCAGGGCGACGACCACGGCAATCGGTCCGGGCAGACCGCCAAAGGTCTGCACGGTGGCTCCGGTCCAGTAGACCGTACCGGCGTAGTGCACGCCTCCGGTCATCAAGCCCAGCAGGAAGCCGCGACGGAAGGTCCGGCCAGGCAGCACGCCGCGCCGGCCGCTCCAGCCCGTCAGCGCGACGAACCAGGGGACGAGCGCGATGAAGGCGACGGCGCCGTGACCGTATCGAGGAAACGAGAGCGCGAGCAGCGCTCCCGCAAACAGCGCTAGGGCAGAATCCAGGGCTCGAACTTCTCTTTCTTCAGGCGCGCGG
Organism: uncultured Acidobacteriota bacterium; assembly: GCA_963721715.1. Lineage (GTDB taxonomy): Bacteria > Acidobacteriota > Vicinamibacteria > Vicinamibacterales > UBA2999 > VFZN01. Next base: position 595,746 of record CAVRKI010000004.1, read on the forward strand.
CCGCGGCGTCGGCTTCACGCCGTTCCTTGAACTTGCCCACGCGCACCCGGAACAACGCCGGCGCCCCAGGGCTGGGCGGCACGACGTAGGCCGGGAATCCCAGCGAGATCAGGCGGTTGGCCAGCGCGTCGGCGCCCTTGCGATCGCGGAACGCGGACAGCTGAATCTCCAGCCCCTTGCCCGCCGGCGCGGATGGCGCCGCGGGGGGCGCGGAGATGGTGGCGGCCGCGGCTGCGGGCGGGGCCTGAGCTGGCTTCGCCTCCGCGGGAGCCGGGGTCTCTGGAGCCGCGCTCGATGCGGGGGGCGGTGAATCTGGCACCGATTCCGATTTGGCGGACGGCTCGTCCCCTTCCTTCAGCTGGCCCTCCACCGGGGGCTTGCCTCCCAGCATCTCGGACGCCCCGAGATTCTGCTCCCCGGTGATGGGCGTGTTTCCCGACTCCACCGGAGGCGGGGGCACATGCTCCCCAGCGATGGATGCGTCCACCGCCTCGGCCACGGGCGCCGCGGTCCGTCCGCACACCGCGTCCGACCAGCACCCCGCTCAGGAAGATCACCACCGAGACGACGGTGACGGCCATGAACAGGAATACGAGCTGCTTGCCGTTCAGCTGAATTTCGTGGAACCCGTCGTCGTGTGTCGTGCTGGCCATAAGCAGTTGATAGCTCTGATTTTAGCACTACCGCGGGGCGGCAATCCGGGCCTTCAGGGCTGCGGCGGCGGGCGACTTCGGGTCGAGCGCCAGCGCGCGGTCGGCCGCGGCGCGGGCCAGCGGCAGGTTCTCCATCTCGAGATACGCCTCGCCCAGCGCCACGTGCGCGGCGGCGGTCTCCTCGCTCCAGATGGCGATCTTCAGGGCCTGCACGGCGTCCTCCGCCTTGCCGCCCCGAAGCAGGATGCGGCCCAGCAGGAGGTGCGCGTCGGCGAGGTAGGGTGACAGGTAGAGCGCGCGCCGCAGTTCCTGGGTGGCTTCGCGATCAGCCTCCCGCTCGAACGCTCGTCGCGCTGCCTCGAGGTGAAACACCGCCAGCGCGGTCTGGTCGCGCTGCCCAGCGGAGGTCACCACCATGTCCATCCGGGCGGCCGGCCGATCGAGCCGCTCGTGCAGCCGCTCCAACCCTCGGGGAATCAACTCGCCGCCGGATGCCGCGCGCGTCTCCCACGCGGCGTAGCGCGACGACAGCCGGCTCGCCAACTCGCGTTCGCGTGCGGCCTCGGTCCTGGCGCCCGTCTGCTGCAGCGCCGCGCTCAACACGAAGTGCGCGTCGCCGTCGGCCGGATCGCGGCGCACGGCTTCGCGCAGCCAGTAGGCGGCGCCGTTGGCGTCCTTCTCCAGCCAGTAGGCGTAACCCAGATTGAAGAAATAGTCGCCGTCGGTCGGATCGAGCTCGGTGGCCTGGTTGAAGTAGTAGGTGGCGCGGCCGGTCTGGACGGTGGACCCGCGACGCAGCTGCACGACACCGACCGCATTCGCCACCGCCGCCAGCGGCGTGTCGCTCTGCATCGTCCGCAGCGTGGCGAACGCCTCGTCATCCCGTTTGAGCTGCAGCAGCGACATCGCGCTCGCGAACCGCCCTTCCCGGCCCAGAGGCCCCTGCGGTTTGATACCCGACACCGCGTCGAGCGCACGCTGATGCTCCCCTTGTTCGGTGTGTAGCTCCCAGAGAGCCAGTCGCGCAGCGTCGTAACCGGGCGCGGCCTTGAGCGACTGTTCGAGGAGCGTCCGCTGACTCGATGCGGACTCCGCGCTGAGGCCCTTCGCGTAGAGCTCGAACGCGCCGAGCGTCGGGGGCGGCTGCCAGCGTGCGGGCGGGGCGGGCTTCTCGGTCAGGGCCGCCGCCACGCGCGCCACGGTGCCGAAGAGATCGGTCAGCGGCCCGCGGACGATGGTCTCCGGGCGCAAGCGGCCCGCGTCGAGTTGCACCACCCGCGCCGTCACCTGCAGTTCATCGCCGTTCAGTTCGACCCGACCGACGACCACCGCCGTCGCGCCAACGGTCTGGCCGACCTTGATCGTCGAGGCCCGGCTCAGGGTCGCGGCGATCGGGAGTTGCAGGCGGTCGTAGGCGATCACGCGTTCGTCGCGCGGCACCACCTGGATGTCTCCGGCGTCGAGGACGTCGGCGATCAACAGCGCCACCCCCTCACGAAGCCAGTCGAGTCGTGAGTCGGCGCGCGGATTCTCGAACGGCAGCACCACGAACACGGCGCCGGATGAGACCTGAGCCGCGGCCGCCGACGGCAGCAGCATCAGCTGCAGCGCCAGCAGGATGGCCCGCGCCGTTCCGCCGCGCGGTCGTCACGTCACATCCAGCAACGCCGCCCCGGCGACGCGGCTGCCCTGAACGGCGATCGTCAAGCGGCAGCACGGCGCGGCCGCGTCCACGTCAATGGCCACCTCGACATCGCAGAACCGGAAGAACTCGGCATAGGCAGCGGCATAGAAGCGGCGCATCGGCGCCGAGGACGGCTCACGCAGGTACTCGAACAGCGGCGACCGGATCTCGACGACGCCCATGCCGTTCCGCACCCGGGTCTTCACCTTCGACTGGCTGATGGTCTCGGTCACCAGCGTGCGGCCGAGACCGAGCGCCACGCGCGTGCGCATGGACAAGGGCAGCCGCTTCGTCACCCGCTTACGGAACGCCGAGGTATCGGCATAGGTCCACTCGGCGGCGCAGGCCCCGGCATGGGCGGGGATGACCCGATTGGCCGGCGGTGCTTCCCGGTTCAGGAAGCTGAGCACGGCGCCGAGGGGCGCCAGCCCCATGCGGCCATCCCGCAAGCCGGTGGGACTGAGCCAGTTTTCGTAGAAATCCAGGCGGGTGGGGGACACGTCCGCGATCCCCTGGTGGAGACTGGCGATGAGCAGACGACCGATCCCGGCGTCAACCATGTCCATCAGTTCACTGTAGAATGCCAAGTGCCCGCGGACATGGCCCGCATCGACCGACGTCGCGCGTAGAGCGTACCGCACAGACTGGGTCGAGTCAACGAACCGACACGCATGATACTGCCGCTTCACGAAGCTCTCAAGGACCGTGTGCGCGCGATTCTGGCTGAGGCCCATGGCCTTGGCGAGGATGCGGGCGTCACGATTGCCATCGAAACACCCCCCAACCGCACGATGGGCGACCTCGGTACGCCCGTGGCGTTCGACCTCGCCCGCCGCCTGCGCAAGGCGCCGCGCGTCATCGCGCAGGAACTGGCCGCGCAGATCGGCGCCGTGCCCGGGGTCGACCGCGTCGAGGCCGCGCCCAACGGCTACCTGAACGTCTTTCTCGATCGGCCGGCCTTTCTGTGCGCCCGGCTGGGCCTGTCCGGCGCCCTGCCCGCGCCGGCACCGCAGCCCGGCAAGACCATTGTCGAGCACACGGCGATCAACCCGAACAAGGCGGCGCACATCGGCCACCTGCGCAACTCGGCGCTTGGCGACACCCTGGTGCGCGTGCTGCGCTTCCGCGGCAACACCGTCGAAGTGCAGAACTACATCGACGATACCGGCGTCCAGGTCGCCGACGTCGTCGTCGGCTTTCAGGAGCTCGAGCGGAAGGATCTGGCCGCCGTCAAGGCCATCGCCGCCTCGACGCGGTTCGATTACTACTGCTGGGATCTGTACGCCCGCGTCACCGAGTGGTACGCCGGCGACCAGGAGCGGCTGAAGATCCGTGCGGCGGCGTTGCACGCCATCGAGCACGGCGCCTCACCCACCGCCGACCTGGCGGCGTTCATCGCGGAGCGCGTGGTCCGCTGCCATCTGAAGACCATGGCGCGGCTGCACATCGACTACGAGCTGCTCACGTGGGAGGGTGACATCCTGCGCCTGCAGTTCTGGGCCCGCGCCTTCGAGGTGTTGAAGGAGAAGGGCGCCGTGTTCCTCCAGAGCGACGGCCGGCTCGCCGGCTGCTGGGTCATGGCCATCGACGAGGACCCGTCGATTCCCGCCGATGCCGATCCCGATGACGATCCCGAGCAGCGCGAAAAGGTCATCGTCCGTTCGAACGGCACCGTGACCTATGTCGGCAAGGACATGGCCTACCAGTTCTGGAAGTCCGGCATCCTCGGCCGCGACTTCCACTACCGCAAGTTCGCCACCCGCATCGATGGCGGCGACCTGTGGGCCACGACCAGCACGCCCGAACTGGCGGAGGCCACGCACCCGTCGTTCGGGGGCGCGATCGCGACCTATAACGTCATCGACGTGCGGCAGTCGTATCTCCAGAAGCTGCTGAAGCAGGCGCTGGTGGCCGTCGGCCATCCGGCCGAAGCCGAACGCCTGACGCATTTCTCCTACGAGATGGTGGCGCTGTCGCACAGCACCGCGCGCGAGCTGGGCTTCGCGCCGCCACCCGATTCGGAAGAAGCGAAGAAGCCGTTCGTCGAGGTCTCGGGACGCAAGGGCCTGGGGGTGAAGGCCGACGACCTGATCGATCGCGTGATCGAGAAGGCGCTCGTCGAAGTCGAGCGCCGCCAGCCGGAGCTGCCCGACGCCGACCGGCGGAAGATTGCCGAGTCGCTCGGCATCGCCGCGGTGCGCTACTTCCTGATCAAGTACTCTCGCACCAAGGTCATCGCCTTCGACATCGACGAGGCGCTCAGCTTCGAGGGCGAGAGCGGCCCCTACCTGCAGTACGCGGTGGTGCGCGCCAACAACATCTTCCAGCGGCTCCAGGACCGCGAAGGCGTCAGCGAAGCGGCACTGCTCGCGGAGTTGACGACCACGGCGCCCGACGCGCTCAACGGCGCGGACGGCGATCACGATCTCTGGGCGCTGGTGCTCGAGGCCTCGCGCCTCGACGACATCGTCGAGCAGGTCGTGCGATCGCTCGAGTTCGCCGTGCTGGCGAAGTACGGGTTCGGGCTGGCGCAGATGTTCAACGCGTTCTACCACAAGGCGACGATCCTCAACGAAGAGCGCCCCGATGTGCGCCGGTGGCGGGCCGCGGCCGTGGTTTATTTCCGGCAGCAGCTGACGCGCGTGCTCGATCTCATGGGCGTCACCGTGCCGCCCCGGATGTAGACTCGGAGACACAGATGGCATTGATTGCAGTATCACGGAACGCCCATGGCGCCGATTACCTCGAGTCGATTCGCCGGGCCGGCGGGGAGCCCATCGAGGTTGGCGCCGACGGCGAGTCGGCCGCCGACATCGTCGGGCGCGTGGGCGGCGTCATGCTCGTCGGCGGAGGCGATGTGGACCCGGCCCTGTACGGCGAGGCGCCGCACGCGACCTTCGCCAGGGCCGAGGAGGGCCGCGACGGGTTCGAGATTGCGCTGGCCAGGGCCGCCGTCGAGGCGAACGTCCCGATCCTCGCCATCTGCCGCGGAATGCAGGTGCTGAACGTGGCGATGGGCGGGACACTGGTTCAGGACATCCCCACCGAGATCGTCGGGGCCCTCACCCACTCCATTCCCGAGCCGCGGTTCGCGATCGCGCACGAGGTGTGGGTGACCAAGGACTCGAGGCTCTGGACCATCATGCTCGACAAGCTGGATGGTGAGAGCCTGCAGGTGAACAGCCGGCACCATCAGGCGGTCAAGCAGCTGGCCCCGGGCTTCGAGATCAATGCCACGGCGCCGGACGGCGTGGTGGAAGGGATGGAGCGGCCCGCCAGCCGCTTCTGCGTCGCCGTGCAGTGGCACCCCGAGAACTTCTATCGGACCGGCGAATTCCGCCCGCTGTTCGAGCAGTTCGTCGCCGCCGCCGGCTCGTCGTCCTGACGCCTCGGCTCACTTGAGTGGTCGTCCCCACAGCTCACCGACCCGCTTGGCACCGGCACAATTCACGGGAGATTGAGCTGATGGAACACGCAACCCAAGTGAATTGAGGGGTGAGGTCAGCCCTTCAGGTCCAGCACCGCCACCGTCTCCACGTGCGCGGTGTTCGGGAACAGATCGAACGCCCGCACCTCACTGATCGCATAGCCGGCATCGACCAACGCCCGCGTGTCGCGCGCCAGCGTCGGCACGTCGCACGACACGTACACCAGGCGCGGGGCGCGGGTGGCGATGATGCCAGCGAGCGCCTGCCTCGACAATCCGGTGCGGGGCGGGTCCAGCACCAGCGTCTGGGCGTGGATCGCCCGGCGCTTTCGCAGATACTCCTCCACCGGCAGGTGCCGGATCTGCAGCAGCCCCTTCCACGACGCGGTGTTCTCCCGCAGGTCCTGTGCCGAGACGTCGTCGCCTTCGACCGCCACCACCGGGATATGACCGCGCGCGGCGGCGGCGACGCTGAACAGACCGACGCCGGCATAGAGATCGGTCATCGCACCTGCGTGCAGCGCGCCGACCACGTGCTCGACGAGCGCGTCGACGAGGAACCGGTTGCCCTGGAAGAACGCCCGCGCCGCGCGCGACAGCGACCACGTAACACCGCCGCGGCTGAAGTGGTCGGTGACGCGAGGATTGCCGGCGAGCGTCCGGACGCGAAGCGAGCCCGCATGGGAGATGGAGATGCCGGTGACGCCAGCCAGGCTCGTCAGCGGCGCCAGGCCGGTGGGATCAGCCTCACGAACGAGCTCCAGGTGCAGGGCGCGCTCGGAGGCGTCACGGTTCTCCGCGATTTCGATGCCTTGCACCACGTCCGGCGCATGTTCCAGCACGGCGCCCACGGCCTTCAGCACCTCGACTGTCGCCGGCAGCAACTGGTGCGTGGAGGCCGCGTCGCAGAGCTCGTGCGTGCCTTCCCGGTAGAAGCCGATGCGCCCTCGCGACACATGCAGCCGGGCGCGCATCCGATAGCCTTCCGTGGGTGACCCCACGACCGGCACGTCGGACTCGAGCGGGATGCGCGCGACCCGGCGGAACGCGTCCACGACGATCTGCTGCTTCAGCTCCAGCTGCAGCGAATAACTCGCGTGGGCCAGTACGCAGCCGCCGCACGGGTTCGGCTCCCCCACTCGACCGGCCGACGGCGTCAGCACGCGCATCGTCTGTGCCCACGCCGTGCCACGCTGCACGCGCTCGACCCGGGCCTCCACCACCTCGCCAGGTAACGCGCCGCCTACCAACACGACCGCGCCTTCGTGACGCGCGAGCATGCGGCCTCCGGACACGGGCTTCTCGACAGTGAGCGTAATCAGATCGGCTTCGGTCATGGTTCAGTACGCGAAATCCGGTAATCCGAAGTGATGCCGCACGAGGCGGGCGACTGCGGCCTCGGTGGCATGTCGGTAGGCCTGGTCCGGCATACGTTCCCTGAACGGTTCGAGCTCCCGTCTGGCGTCGGCGGCAAACGCGGTCCGTTCGCCATCCGGCAGTGCCGCGCTCATGGCCGTCAGCAGGTCGGCGCCGACAGCGGCCACCGCATCGAGCAGCGCCTGACGCTCGTCGCCGCGGGCATGCTCGGCCTTGTGCCGCAAGGGCTCCAGCGCCCGGATGGCGGCATCGAGCGCCTCGTCCGCGACGCCGCGCAGCTGGTCGCTGCCGCGAAGGACGGTGAGCCGCGCCATCACCCCATCGAGATGCGCGCGGAGAGACCGGCGCGCCTTGCCTGGCGCCGGCGCCGGCTCTTCGACGTCGGGCCCACCGTGGGAGTCCGGCACGACGATGCTGACACCGACCGCGCGACGCCATTCGTCGAACGCATCGAGCACGTCGGCGTCGCAGAACTCGACGCGCACCGGCCGGCGTCGAGGCCCCTTGCGATAGTAGCGCTCGAAGTAACGATCGATGCCGGTTTGCGCCACCGTCAAGGGCACCCCCTGATCGGCCCACGACATCACGCGCTCGAAGGCCGGCCCCGTGATGCGAATCAGGTGGCCGTCGTTCTTGCGGCAGAGATGCGCTTCGATTTCCCGGCAGTAGGCGTCGCGATCAATCACGGGGGGATCAGGGATCGAGGATCAGGGAAGCGTCCACCGCAACTCGCCGGCGATGACACGCTCGAGACCATTGGCGGTTTCGACGAGGAGCGCACCCGACTCGTCCACGCCAGCCGTCAGGCCGCGATGCGTGGATGTGGCGTCGCTCCACTCGACGGGAGTGCCGATCGAGAGTGGCGACGCGGCCCGCCATGCCTGCAGGATATCACCGCCTCCGCCGCCCTCGAGACGGGCCAGCGTGTCGTGCAGCTGCTCGAGGATGGCGGCCAGCACCACGCCGCGGTCGACGGGACGCGAGACCTCTCGAGCCAGGCACGTCGCGCGGGCGTCCACCTCGGGCGGATACGCGGCCGGGTGCAGGTTGAGCCCCACGCCAATCGTAATCGCGGCGTCGGCGGTGCCGATGCCGGCGCCTTCCGCGAGCAGGCCCGCCAGCTTCCGTGAGCCCACCAGCAGATCGTTGGGCCACTTCAATTGCGCGGACAGCCCGCAGGATTGCCGGACCGCCTCGCGGACGGCGACCCCGGCCGCCAGCGTCACCAGGTCCACAGCACCGTGTGGACGATGGAGGTACGAGAGGTAGAGTCCGGCTCCTGGAGGAGAGATCCAGAAGCGTCCGCGCCGGCCGCGCCCCGCGGTCTGCTCGTCGGCGACCACCGCGAATCCCACCGCCGCCCCGGCCTCGCCTGCCGCGGCGACCGTGTCCATCGTCGACGGCAGCGAGGCATGCCATCGCACGTCGAACGCCAGTTCCGGCCGGCGCCCGCGCAGCTCGTCGAGCGCTCGCGCCAGGTCGGCCGGCTGGGCGGCGTTTGCCGACCGCCGGTTGCCGTCTGCCGAACCTTGATCGTCTGCCGTCACCGTCACTCCGCTTCGAGTTCGAAGCTGATGTCGGCAGCTGGCGCGGAGTGTGTCAGCGCGCCCACCGAAACGAACTGCGCGCCGGTGGTGCCGAGCTCCGGCAGCCGCTCCAGCGTCACGCCACCGGAGATCTCGACGGTGGCGCGACCGGCGACCCGTTCCATCGCGAGGCGGATGTCGTAGGTGGTGAAGTTGTCGAGCAGGATGCGCGGCGCCCCGGCGGCCAGCGCTTCATCGAGCTCGTCGAGCGTCTCGACCTCCACTTCGATCGGCAGGCCATGACTACCCTTCTGCGCCGCGGCGATCGCCGCCGTCACACCGCCTGCGAGGCGCTTGTGGTTGTCCTTGATCAGCACGCCGTCATCCAGGCGCTGGCGATGGTTGGTGCCGCCGCCGCAGCGGACCGCGTACTTCTCGATCGCGCGCCAGCCGGGCGTGGTCTTCCGCGTGTCGAGCACGGTGATGCGATCGCCCGCCGCCGTGACGAAGCGGCTGGTGAGCGTCGCGATGCCGCTCAACCGCTGCAGCACGTTAAGGGCGGTGCGCTCCGCGGTCAGCAGCGCGCGGGCATCGCCGGTGATGAGGGCGATCACGTCGTGCGGCTGGACGTGCGCGCCGTCTCCCCAGCGCACTTCCACGTTCACCTTCGAATCGAGCTGCCGGAACGCCTCAACGGCCACGTCCAGACCGGCAACCACCAGCGCGGACTTCGCCAGCAACGTGCCTCGCGCGCGGCGGCCCGCTGGCACCGTGGCCACCGTGGTGACGTCGCCGCCGCCGATGTCTTCGGCCAGCGCGGCGCGAATCAGGTCGACATAGGACCCGGCTGCCAGCGGGTAGAGCGTCATCTACGCCTCCGCCGGCTTCAGCCCCACCGTCACGGCGGGCTCGCCGACGGACAACGTCAGCGTTGCGGTGCGCACGGCGGCCTTCAGGTCGCGCTCGACCAGGCGCAGCGCGCGGATCTCGTCATCGGGCCCGGCGTAGGCGACGGACAACACTTCGGTGCCGACCGAGACCTTCTGGTCGGTCTTGCCCTTGCGGATCGCGCCGAGGGCGTTGGCGAGCATGGCGTGCGCCTGCTGCGCCGCGGCGTCCTCACCCGATACCGCCAGCACTTCGGCGGGCGTCGGCCAGGCGGCGCGGTGAATGGACCCGGTGTGCGACCACGACCACACGTCCTCGCAGGTGAACGCCAGGTAGGGCGCGAGCATTCGCAGCATCACCGACAGTGCCATCCGCATCGCCGTCGAGGCCGAGGCGGCGGCCTCGGGGCCGAAGTCGCCATACCTTCGAGACTTGGCCGACTCGATGTAGTTGTCGCAGAAATCCCAGAAGAAGCTCTCGACCTTGGCCAGCGCCTTGGCGTACTCGTAGCGCTCGAGCTCGGCGGTGGCGTCGGCCACCAGGGCGGCGAGGCTCATCAGCATGCCACGGTCCAGCGCCTCGGTGACCGGGCCCTCCGGCTGCTCACCCGACAGCACAAACTTCGAGACGTTGAGCAGTTTCATCGCCAGCTTGCGCCCGATCTTCATCTGCCCGACGTCGAACGCGGTGTCCACGCCCGGGCCGCCGCGCGCCGCCCAGTAGCGCACGCCGTCGGAGCCGTACTCCTCCAGCATCGCCATTGGCGTCACGACGTTGCCCTTCGACTTCGACATCTTCTTCCGATCCGGGTCGAGCACCCAGCCGGAGATCGCGGCGTTGGTCCACGGCAGGGAATCGTTCTCGAGGTGCGCGCGCAGCACCGACGAGAACAGCCAGGTGCGGATGATGTCGTGCGCCTGCGGCCGCAGGTCCATCGGGAACGTCCGCTCGAAAATATCGGGGTCGCTCTCCCACATCGTCACGATTTGCGGCGACACCGAGGACGTGGCCCAGGTGTCCATGACGTCGAGGTCGCCGGCGAAGCCGCCAGGCACGCCGCGCTGGTCCGCCGTGTAGCCCGGCGGCACGTCGGTGGACGGATCGACCGGCAGCGACGCCTCGTCTGCCACCATCGGCGCGGCGAAGTCCACCGAGCCGTCCTCGAGCACGGGGTACCAGACCGGGAACGGCACGCCGAAGAAGCGCTGCCGGCTGATGCACCAGTCGCCGTTGAGGCCGTTCACCCAGTTCTCGTAGCGCGAGCGCATGTACTCCGGGTGCCATTGCAGTTGGCGGCCACGCTCGAGCAACTGCTCGCGGAACTCGATGGTCTTGATGAACCACTGCCGGCTGGTGATGATCTCGAGCGGTCGATCGCCCTTCTCGTAGAACTTCACCGGGTGCGTAATCGGCCGCGGGTCGCCCTGCAGATCGCCACTCGCCTTCAGCAGCTCGGCGATCTTGATCTGCGCCTTCTTCGCCGAGAGACCCTGCAGGTGCGAGTACGCTTCCTGCGCGCGCGCAGGGTCCTCGGATTCCCATCCCGGCTCGCCGAACGTCACCTCGCCAAGCGTGCCGTTCTGCTGCATGATGCCTCGCACCGGCAGCTTCAGCTCCCGCCACCAGGTGACGTCGGTGGTGTCACCGAACGTGCAGATCATCGCGATGCCGCTGCCCTTCTCCGGGGACGCCAGCGGATGCGCCAGGACCGGCACGCGCACGCCGAAGAGCGGCGTCACCACCTCGGTGCCGAACAGCGGCTGGTAGCGTTCGTCATCCGGGTGCGCGACCAGCGCCACGCACGCCGGAATCAACTCGGGCCTGGTCGTCTCGATGGCGATGAAGCCCGAGCCCCCGACGCCTTCTTGAAGTGGATGCGGTGATAGGCGCCGGGCTGCTCGCGATCCTCGAGCTCGGCCTGGGCGACCGCGGTCTTGAAGTCGACGTCCCACAACGTGGGCGCCTCGAGCTGATACGCCAGGCCGCGCTGCTGCAGCCGCAGGAACATCAGCTGCGAGACGCGCTGCTCGCGCTTGCCGATGGTGGCGTAGGTCATCGACCAGTCCACCGACAGGCCCAGGTAGCGCCACAGGTGCTCGAAGGCCTTCTCGTCCTCGACCGTCAGTTTCGCGCACAGCTCGATGAAGTTGGGCCGCGACACCGAGATGGCGTGCTTCTCCGGCTTGTCGGGCGGCACGAAGGAGGGATCGTACGGCAGCGAGGGATCGCAGCGCACGCCGAAGTAGTTCTGCACGCGGCGCTCGGTCGGCAGGCCGTTGTCGTCCCACCCCATCGGGTAGAAGACCTCCTTGCCGCGCATCCGCTGGAAGCGGGCGATGATGTCGGTGTGCGTGTAGGAGAAGACGTGCCCGACGTGCAGCGAGCCGCTCACGGTGGGCGGCGGGGTGTCGATGGCGTAGACCTCGGCACGAGGGCGCGAACGATCGAACCGGTAGGTTCCGTCGGACTCCCACCGTTCAGTCCATTTCGCTTCCAGGCCTTCGAGAACGGGCTTCTCCGGGACAGACATATCCCGTAATGGTACCCCGACTGGCCGCGGCCGTGTTGCGTCGTCGGGCCGGCACGAAGGCTCGAATCGACTGCCTGGGTGACGGAGAGCCGCGCGCTCACCTCACCGGTTGCGGGGGCAACGGTGACACATTGCCACTGTGCGGATTCGCACGCACGGGTTCGAGGCTCTCCGAGCCATGGTCCCTGCCGTGGGCGCTCGTCAACGCCACGGCGCCAATCATGAACAACGGCAGCGCGTACTTCTCCCACGGCATATAACTGAAGGGCATGACAGCCAGGAAGCTGATGACCGCGGCGGCGAGGAACGCCGGCGCGAATCCGCGCTGAGCGCGCGCTCCGGACTGCGACAGCGCCTGCCCCAGCGCCCAGGTCCCGACGAACGCGCTCAGCGCGTATGCGAAGAGAACCCCGGGTGGCGGCAACAGCGCGTGCAGCGTGCGGTCGAGGAAGCCAACGGTGCCAATCCCCTGACTGGTCTGGGCGATCGACGGCGCCACCGGCCACAACCAGACACACGCCGCCGCCAGGCCGCCAACCCACGCCCATCCCCACACCCGTCGCAAACGCAAGGCCACGGCCACGAGTGGCGCGAGGTACACGGCGGTAATCGCCAGATACAGGGAGAGCGCGTGCGGATCGAACCGCATGCCCTCGGCCAGATAGAGGCGACGGATCTCGTTGTCCGGGCTCAGCCCGCCCCACAGCATGACCAGGCCGCCGAGCGGGGCCATCCCAATCAGCGTGGCGACGATCCAGGCCACGCGTTCGCGGGACAGCTGCGACCCGGCCAGCAGCGCGCTGACGATCAGCGCGGGAGCGAGGAAGGCCAGGTACCTGGCGGGATAGCACGGCGATGCCAAGCCCCACGGCTGCCGCCCACGGGCGGCGCGTAGCCACCGCGAGCAGCACGATGGCCAGTCCCAGCAGCGCCAGCATGTCCGTGAACACGAAGATCGAGAGGCCGGCAAAGTAGGGATTGCCGACCACCACGAGCAGCGCCGCGGGGCGCCGCCAGCCGTCGACGGGCCACCGCGCCAGCGAGGCATCGAAGGCGAGAACCGTCGCCAGCGCGACGACCGGTGAGAGCGCGCGGAGGGCAGGGGTCCCAAGACCGACGAGATGTCCCCACGCACCATAGATCATGAACGGCAAGGGCCCGCTCATCTCAGGGTAGGTACGGAGCACGTCGAGGGAAAAGCCGCTAGCGAACAAGCGGACCGTGAGGAGGAAATGCGCCTCGTCACCCCACGGCCCAAGCCGGCACGTTGCCGCCCAGGCCACGGCCAGGCCGAGCGCCGCGATCGTGGCCGTGAGGCGCGTCAGGTTAGGCGGCGTCACCGGACCAAGGGCGATGACGTCGGCGCGCCTAGCCGCGCCGCTCGCGGATGCGCGCGATCTCGTCGCTCACCAGGCGCTCGGAGGTGTCCACGACCACCTGGTGCACCTGGCCGGCCGCTTCCTGCCGCACGGCCTCGAACACGGCGGTCGGCACGGCGGCGGTCACCGCGTCGGCCACGGCCTGCTGCAGTGTGGCCGCGAGCATCTCCCGCACCATCACGTTCAGCGCCGGCGCCACCGTCTCGCGCAGTTCGCGCTCGACCGTGTCGCGGACCAGCACGGTGAGCCGTGACGCCACGAATTCCTGGAACGACCGCTCCACCGCGGCCGGCACCGCGCCGGCGATGCCGTCGCGCACGGCCTGGTCGACGCGCGCGCCGACGTGCTCTTCCATCGACTGCGTGACGGCACGGGGTACGGCCGCGCTGACCGCCTCGTTCACCGCGCCGCGCACGGTGCCGAGGATGCTGCCGTCAACCGCCGCCTGCACCGCCTCCGCCACCGCGGCGCGGGTCTCGGTCGCCACGCTGTGATGCACGGCTTCGCTGAGCCCGCTGCCGAGCGCCCGCTGCAGCTCGTCGCGCATGGCGTGGGGACCCAGTTTTTCGACCACCCGAGCCGCCAGCATCTCGAGCGCGTGGTCGCTGATTGCGGTCGGCGCCGAGGCATCCCCGCCCCCTGCTCCCGACTGCTCCGCCGCGAGGAGGGACTGGAACACGTCGGCCGTGCCCGACGGGCCACCGCTGGCATGGCCTGCGACCTGATGGGATGCCCCATCGGCGGCGCCGTCGCGCGTCGAGACCTCGACACCGACGTCGGTGTGACTCGCCCGGGGCGCCGTCTCGGGATGGCCGTAGAACGACATCTCCGGCATGCCGGTGTCGCTCTTGGCTGACGCCGGGATCGGCTCGTCCGGGAACCAATCATCCGGGGTGCCACGGGGCGATTCGGATTCCAGCTCCTGCCCGTCGCCGTCCTGCGCACCGTCGCGGCCGGCCGCGACCTCGGTGAACGGCGAGTCGGACTGCTGGTCCGCGAAGGGCGAGTCCATCGACTCGAACGATACCGAGGAGGCCAGGCCTTGCAGTTCCTCCGGGTCCGCCGCGGGCACGGGTGTGCCCTCGGCCCTGACGGCAGGCGGAGTCGCCTCGGGCGCGGCCTTGGGCAGCACCCGCTTGATCGGCTTCTGGTCCGGCGAGGTGATGAAGCGCGTGGGCTGCGCCGTCGACGCGCTTCGAATTCCAAGGAGCTCTTTGACTCGACTGATCACGTGGCTGGGCTCGAATGGTTTTTCAAGGACGCCGTTCGCCCCCGAATCGTGAAGACGCTGCTCATCCACCGGATCGGTGATCCCCGCCAGCAGCAGGACGGGCACCGCGTTCAGGTGCGGTTGCTGCCGCACCCATCTCGCCACTTCGTAGCCGTCCACGCACGGCATGTTGGTGTCTGCCAGCACCAGGTCCGGCCGGTCGGTGGCCATGCGGTTGATGGCATCCTGGCCGTCCTTCGCCACCACCAGCCGTACCGGCTGGTCGGCAAACGTCAGCGCGATCACGCGCTGGATCGTGAGACTGTCGTCGGCGAGCAGCAGCGTCGGGGGGATCGACACGGCGGCTACACCCGCGCTCGGGCGTGACCGGTAATGAAATCCACGATGTTCTGCATCGGCGTCCCGGGAATGAAGATGCCCGTGATTCCAAGGGCATTCAGTTTCGGGACGTCCTGCGTGGGGATGATACCCCCAACCACGACCTGAACGTCATCCAGGCCCTTTTCTTTCAGCAGTTCGACCACCCGGGGGCAGATGTGCATGTGCGCCCCGGACAGGATGGACAGCCCGATGACATCGGCGTCCTCCTGCAGCGCGGCGTTCACAATCTGCTCCGGGGTCTGGCGCAGGCCGGTGTAGATGACCTCCATCCCGGCGTCGCGCAGGGCGCGGGCAATCACCTTGGCGCCCCGATCGTGCCCGTCCAGGCCGGGCTTGGCGATGACGACTCGAATCTTCTGGCTCATATGACCGGCACTTCCTCGTATTCGCCCCACACCTCGCGCAGCGCGTCGCACATCTCGCCCACCGTGGCGTAGGCGCGCACGCACTCGAGCAGCGGCGGCATCGTGTTGTCGCGGCCCCGGGCGGCGGCCTGCAGCGCCTCGAGCGACCGCCGGACCCGGTCGTAATCGCGGGTCCGCTTCAGCTCCGCCAGCCGCGCCAGCTGCGTGTCGGCGGTCGAATCGTCGATGTAGAGGATTTCGATCGGCTTCTCGTCGACCTGCACGAAGTCGTTCACCCCGACGATCACCTTCTCGCGCCGTTCGACCGCCTGCTGGAACTGGTACGACGACTCGGCGATCTCCTTCTGCGGATACCCGAGCTCCACCGCTTCGACCATGCCGCCCATCGCGTCGATGGTCTCCCAGTACTTCAGCGTGCCGAGCTCCATGTCGCGGGTCAGCTTCTCGATGAAGTACGAGCCGCCGAGCGGATCCACCACGTTGGTGACGCCGCTCTCGTGGGCGATGATCTGCTGCGTGCGAAGGGCGATGGTGGCGGTCTCCCTGGTCGGCAGCGCCAGCGCTTCGTCCAGGGAGTTGGTGTGCAGCGAGTTGGTGCCGCCGAGCACGGCGGCCAGCGCCTGCAGGGCGGTGCGGACGACGTTGTTGTAGGGCTGCTGGGCGGTGAGCGACACGCCCGCGGTCTGGGTGTGGAAGCGCAGCTGCCACGAACGCGGGTTCTTGGCGCCGAAGCGGTTCTTCATCGCGTCGGCCCACAGCTTGCGCGCGGCGCGGTACTTCGCGATCTCCTCGAAGAAGTCGCTGTGCGAGTTGAAGAAGAACGAGATGCGCGGCACGAAGTCGTCGACGTCCAGGCCGGCGTCGACGCCGTACTGCACGTATTCGAGCCCGTCGCGCAGGGTGAAGGCCAGTTCCTGCAGCGCGGTCGACCCGGCTTCACGGATGTGGTACCCGCTCACCGAGATGGTGTTCCACTTGGGCACTTCCTTCGCGCAGAACGAGAAGATGTCGGTGATCAGCCGCATCGACGGCCGCGGCGGGAAGATGTACTCCTTCTGGGCGATGAACTCCTTCAGGATGTCGTTCTGAATCGTGCCCGAGATCTTCGACCAGTCCGCGCCCTGCTTCTCGGCGACCACCAGATACATCGCGAAGATCATCGGCGCCGGCGAGTTGATGGTCATCGAGGTGGTGATGTCGGCGAGCGAGATGCCCTCGAACAGCCGTTCCATGTCGGCCAGCGACGTGATGTTCACGCCGCACTTCCCCACTTCGCCCAGGCACAGCGGATGGTCGGGATCGCGGCCCATCAGCGTCGGGAGATCGAACGCGACGCTGAGGCCGGTGCCACCCGCCGCGATCAGGTCCTTGTACCGCTGATTGGTTTCTTCAGGAGTGCCGAACCCGGCAAACTGGCGCATCGTCCACAGCTTGCCGCGGTATCCCGAGGGGTGGATGCCACGGACGTACGGGTATTCCCCGGGGTTCCCGATGTCCCGCGCGGGGTCGATCCCCGCCAGGTCGTCGGCGGTGTAGAGGCGATCGATCTCGCGCCCGGAGATGGTGGTGAATGGGCCCTTGCGTTCCGGCGCCTTCGCCAGCGTCGGCTCGAGCACCTCGCGCTCCCATCGGGATTTCGCGGTATCGGGAGGATGAGTGACGCCCTTCATAAGCCCCTCATTATACGGGCGCGCCAGCGGGGCCTGGTGTCTGCAAGTGTCTTGTCGGTCGCAAGTTGCGACGTGGCCGGCGCATGAGCCCGCCCAGACCGATAAGCCGCAAGCATCGCTTCAATACTGAATTGACATTGTAGCGACGGGAGGGCTACTTTGGATTGTTTGCTCTAGGACAGGAGAGGACTCATGGCGGGACACGGCAGTGTATTTGGCGCGATGCTTCAGGAGTTCGAGGGCGCCGCGAAGATTCTGAATCTGGACAAGGGCCTGTGGCGGATGCTCACGCACCCGAAGCGGCAGATCATCGTTTCGTGCCCGGTCCAGATGGACAACGGCGAGATCGAGGTGTTCACGGGCTATCGCGTCCAGTACAACATCACGCTCGGACCCGCGAAGGGCGGCATCCGCTACCATCCGGACGTCTCGCTCGATGAAGTGACCGCGCTCGCCGCCTGGATGACCTGGAAGTGCGCGGTCGCCCAGCTGCCGTTCGGCGGCGGCAAGGGCGGCGTGATCTGCGACCCCTCCAAGATGTCGCGCCGCGAGCTCGAAGCCCTCACCCGTCGCTACACCGCGGAGATCATCGACGCCATCGGTCCCGACAAGGACGTCCCGGCGCCCGATGTCAACACCAACGAACAGATCATGGCGTGGTTCTCGGATACCTACTCGATGCACGTCGGCCACACCTCCACCGCGGTGGTGACCGGCAAGCCCGTCGAGATGGGCGGTTCGCTCGGCCGGCGCGAAGCCACCGGGCGCGGCGTGATGATCGTCGCCCGTGAATCGGCCAAGCACCTCGGCTTCTCGCTGAAGGGCGCGACGGTCGCGGTGCAGGGGTTTGGCAACGTCGGCGGCATCGCCGCGGAACTGCTTGCCGAACAGGGCGCCATCATCGTCGGCGTCACGGACTGGAAAGGCGGCGTCTACAACGCCGCGGGCCTGGACGTGAAAGCGCTGCTCGCGCACGTCGCCCAGCACAAGACCGTGCACGGATTCACCGGCGGCGAGCCGCTCGCCAGCAAGGACCTCTTCGGCCTGCCGGTCGACATCCTCATCCCCGCCGCGCTCGAGAACCAGATCACCGAGGACAACGCCGGCCAGATCAAGGCGAAGCTCGTGGTCGAGGGCGCCAATGGGCCGACCACCCCTGGCGCGAACAAGCTGCTGTACGACCGCGGCGTCTTCGTGGTCCCCGACATCCTCGCGAACGGCGGCGGTGTGACCGTCTCCTACTTCGAGTGGGTGCAGGATCGCCACGGCTACTTCTGGCCGGAGAAGGAAGTGAACGAGAAGCTGGAAGTGAAGATGATGCAGGCGTTCGACGTCGTGCTGCAGACCGCCGAGCGCTACAAGGTGGACATGCGCACCGCCGCCTACATCGTCGCCATCAACCGTGTCGCGACGGTCACGAAGCTGCGCGGAATGTACGCCTGACGGAGTTCAAAGTTCAAGAGTTCGAGAAATCAAAGTGCGCCGGGGCTCGCCGCCCCGGCGTTCTCTTGTACGGCAGCGCGGCATCGTCGGCGCGACGCTCTCGGGACTCCTGCAGCGCCGCAGCCGGCTTCACCCTTTGAACTCTTGGACTCTTGAACTTCGAGGTGGTCCTACCCAGTCACCCGGAACGCCACCAGTTCCGTGGCGGCGTCCTGTCCCTGGGCCGCGGCCGACACCTCGAGCAGGTACTCGCCCGCCGCGAGACTCGAGAGCGGCAGGTCCACCTGGTTGGTCTCCGCGTCCGACGGCGGCGGGGCGACGGGCAGATCCGACATCTTCTGTCCCTGCCGGTTCAGCAGGCGTGCCGAAAGCGCCAGCGGCCCCGTCGGCTTGCCGAACGCGTTGAAGCGGACCAGCAGCCGATCCGTGCGGCGGAACTCGCGCAGCGCGGTCGGCACGGGCGCGTTCTCGGCCTTGAGCACCTGGTACTCGCGGCCGTTCCTGGCGACGAACACCCGTGGCGTGGCCAGGCGAAGATCTGGCGCGGTCAGGTCCGGTACCGTAACCTCGCGATCCTCGTTGTCGAGCGCCACCGGGCTGTCACCCTCGACGGCCACCCTCAGGCGGAGCTTCCCGGGCTTGACGTTGAACGACACCGCGGCGCCCTTCGGGCTGTCGGCGACGCTCGCGCCCACCGTGCCGCTGAAGAACTCCTCGCCGCTGGCAGAGGTGGCGACCAGCGACACCTGTCGTGGCTCTTCGCGTTTGACGCCGGGTGCGGCCGCGATCGGCTCCCACACGAACGTCACCTTCGTCAGCCCCTCGTCACCAGGCGCGGTGCCAAGCCACGTTCGAACGAAGCGGCGATTCGCGCCGGCCGAGGCGATCGACGACATCGCCTTGGTGACCGCGGGTGGTGGACCGGCCTTGGGCGGCGCAGTGGCCCGGGCCGTTTCCGCTGCCGAGAGCGCCCAGTACCCCTTGCGGGCACGGACCTGGATTCCCGACCGCTTCACCCGCACCCGAATCGGGTGGAACTTGCCGTCCTGCGGCGCCTGCGTCGAGTTGTAGCCCAGCAGGTAGTAGGCGCTCGAATCGCGGACAATCTGCTCCATCCCCTTCGCCAGGTCGTTGCGGTTGACGATGGCGCGGCCGTCGGTGTTCTCGGCCAGCGTCTGCAGCGACGAGATCGTCGAGCGCAGCGACTCCTGACTCTGGCGGTTGCCGACGTTGTCGGCGATGTCGAACTCGCCCGTGGACAGGCCGCGGGGATCGACCGCGTAGATGGCGGTGTTCGACCGGTTGGCGGCATCGAACACGAGCTGCAGTTCCGTCTGCAGGTCGAACTCGGCCATGTTGCGCGCCCGGTCCTCCTGCAGGTTGTTCTCGCCCGCCAGCGGGTTGCCCCGCGCGGCGTTACCGAACCCGGGCATCCCGGCAATGGCGTCGCGCATCTGCGGCGGCAGCATCGCCGTGTAGCCTTCGCTCAGCAGGATGATGGCCTTGCGGCCTTCGCGCAGCGCGCCGAGCTTCACCGACAGCCCCTTGAGCGCGGACAGCGATACCTGCCGGCGGATGCGCTCGACGATCTCGGTGGGCTGATCCGAGTACTTCATCTCGATCTCGTTGCGCGGCTCGTAGCGGAACTTGCGGCCCTCGAAGCGCTCGACCGCGCGGATCACGCCTTCGTGATTGCGCGTCAGCACCACGCCATCGAGGGGCGTCAGCGGATACATCACGGCGACGAGATCATTCGGGGCCAGCTGGTTGCGGATGAAGTCGCTGACCGGCTTGCGCACCGCCATGGCGCTGCCCAGCCGCACGTTGTAGTCGTCCAGGAAGAACACGAAGATGCGGGCGTTCTCGTCAGCCGCGGCCGTTTCCTCATCTTCACGGGTGCGAATCGCGCGCGTGGTGTATTCGGGGGCCACGGCGTCCACCTTGATCAGGCGGAAGGTCTCGACCGCCTGCGGCTTGCCGTCCTCGAAGACTTCGAAATCGTTGAGGCTGAGGTCGGTGACGGGTACGCCCTGCTTGTCGGTGGCGATGACGTCGACGCGGACGAAGTTGATGCCGGCGCGGAACACCGGCTGGCCGGCGGCATCGGTGCCGGCGGGAGGCTCACCCGCCTGCGCCTCTGGCGGCGGCGACTGGGCAGGACGCGCGGGTTCCTGCGCGCTCGTCCCGATGACGAGCAGGACGACGAGACCGAGCAAAGCCGTGATGCGCCGCATGGTTGGACACCCTCCGTCGCCGAAGTACGATGATACCATTGAGGAAACCCATGAGTCAGACAGTCACAAGCCCGGCAGCGCTGACGCGACTGGCCGAGGACGAAGTGCTGTTCCGCGACAGCGTCTACGAATTCGCGGACAAGGAAATCCGTCCCCTCTCGCGCGAGATGGACGAACACGCCAAAATGCCTCGCGAGCTCATCGATAAGCTCTTCGAGCTGGGCATCATGGGCATCGAAATCCCCGAGAGCCACGCCGGCGCCGGGGCCTCGTTCTTCCATTCCGTGCTCGCCGTCGAGTCGCTCTCCCGGGTGGACCCGTCGGTGGCCGTGCTGGTCGACGTCCAGAACACGCTCGTCATCAACGCCGTCATGCGGTGGGGCTCCGAGCAGGTGAAGCACAAGTACCTGCCCAGGCTCGCCTCGTCCGTGGTCGGCGCCTACTGCCTGTCGGAGGCCGGCTCCGGCAGTGACGCCTTCGCGCTGACGACCCGCGCCGTCGAGCGCGGCGACAGCTACGCGATCACCGGGCGCAAGCTCTGGATCACCAACGGCAACGAAGCCGACGTCTTCATCGTCTTCGCGACCATCAACCCCGAGGCGGGCTATCGCGGCATCACCGCGTTCCTCGTCGATCGCGGCACGCCCGGCTTCACCGTCGGCAAGAAGGAAGACAAGCTCGGCATCCGCGCCAGCAGCACCTGCGAGCTGTTATTCGAGGACTGCGTCGTGCCGAAGTCCGCGATCCTCGGCGAGGTCGGCAAGGGCTACAAGGTGGCGATCGAGACCCTGAACGAGGGCCGCATCGGGATCGGCGCGCAGATGGTGGGGCTGGCGCAAGGCGCGCTGGACCACACCGTGAAGTACATCAAGGAGCGCAAGCAGTTCGGCAAGGCGATCGGCGACTTCCAGGGCGTGCAGTTCCAGATTGCGCGCATGGCGATCGAGGTCGAGACCGCCCGGCTGCTCGTCTACAACGCGGCGCGGCTGCGCGACGCCGGCCTGCCCTTCCTGCAGGAAGCGGCGATGTGCAAGATCGTCTCGTCGGAAGTGGCCGAGAGCGTCACCTCGATGGCGATCAACCTCTACGGCGGCTACGGCTTCGTGAAGGACTACCCCGTCGAGAAGCTCTATCGCGACGCGAAGATCGGACAGATCTACGAGGGCACGTCCAACATGCAGCTGCAGACGATCGCCAAGAACCTGCTGGGATGATGTGAGGTGCGCGGGTGCGTCAGGGCCGCGCGCCGTCGCGCGCCTGCTCGCACCCGACGGCGCCTGGCCGCACCCGGTTTCAGTCCCTCACCCGCACGTCTGCCACCCACACGGCGCCCAGCCGGCCGACTCCCAGTTTCACGTCGTAGCGCGGTGCCATCGAGGCCTCGGGCGCGGTGCCGTCAGCGCCGGGCATGGCACGCTCCGGCCGCCTCAATCCCCGCAGCCGCTCGCGCAGGTGATACGGCACCGACACGTCGTTCGACACCAGCTGCGGCACCCATCCCCACACCGACGGTCCCTGGGCCGGGTCCATCGCATATCGCATGTGCACGATGGCCGGCATCACCACGGCCGCCCGGTCCGCATGCCGGCGGCGCAGCACCTCCGGGTCGAGCCCCGCGTCGACGGGGACGAGGTGACTCGTCGCGCCAGGCTCCGCGAGGCGCCGATCGGGGCTCGCCAGCGCCCGCCGCTGCTCGATCAGCTGCCACGCCGGCCCGTCGTACTCGAACGCGACCCACGCGACGCGAGGCAGGCTGCGGCCGTACACCTGCGCCGCTTCTGGCGCTCCCGCTGGCACGCCGGTGCCGAAGCCCAGCCCACGCAGCGTCACGTCGGACAGCCACACGCGGGCGTCCTGCGGCTCTGCGCGCAGCTGCCACCGGAACGCCAGTCGCAGCTCGGCGTCATCGTCGGCGCGGCCGTTCTCCCAGGTCCACGGCAACTCGAGCTCACGCTCGGTCAGCACGATGAACTGCGGCTGGCCGCCGCGATTCCACGACGCCGCGGCGAGGAGCGAGCCAATGCCCGTCAGCAGCACCAGCGCGGCGACGACCAGGCGGCTCATGCCGCCTCCAGGCGGGCGCGCAGACGGCGCAACACCGCAATGCTGGCAAAGGCGCCCGCCGCCAGCACGAGGAAGAACGCCCAGGCCGGCAGCGCCTCCCAGAACCAGTCCACGTAGCGGATGAACAGGAACACCGCCAGGAAGCCGGCGGCGAGGCTGACGCCTGCCTGATCACCCGCCTCGAGGCGACGCCACAGCACGATCGGGCAGGCAATCAGCATCACCGCCTGATAGACGATCAACGCCGTCGACGGCGCGAAGGCCAGCAGGCTGGTGCCGCTGATGCTGGCGAGCGCGAGCAACGTCCCGAGCAGCAGCGTCAGCGCGGTGGCGCGCGCGGTGCGCTCGAAGCCCTCGCCCGCGGGGGCGAAGTGCCGGGCCATGGCGGTGACCACCAGCGCCGAGCCGCCGAGCGGCTCGAGACGCTCGAACAGCACGGTCCACGGCACGCCGCCGGCAGCGAAGAACACGCTGGCAATGGCGACGACGAGCGACGCCAGGCTGAGGGCGAGCACCCAGCGGAAGCCGTAACTCATGGCGAGCGCCAGGCCGAACACGGTCCCCGGCCACAGCAGCAGCGCGGTGAACGGAATGTCGAGCAGGCGCGCCGTCATGACGATGGCCACCCAGGCGGTGCCCAACGCGACGAGCGCCATCAGCGATGCCACATAGCGCGTGCGCTCTCGCTCCGCCGCGATCTGCACGGCCGCCAGCGACACCAGCGGGAACATGGCCAGCAAGGTCACCTGGGTGGGCAGCGTGAAGCCACCCCAGAATCGCTGGATGAGCGCGGTGATGGCCGCGACCAGCGTGGCGGCGCCGAAGCCGGAGGCGAGGCGGAGCCCCTTCGAGAGCTGTCCCGATCGCGCCGACCGATCGACATCGAAGTCGAGGGCCAGTCGCTCGAGCAGGCGATCGTGATGGGCGGCGATCGCCGCGGACTGCTCCGCCGACAGCGGGTTGGCGCCTTCGTCGCCGAGCGCCGACAGCTCCTCGCGAAACGAGCGGATCCGATCGGCCCTCTGCTGGGCGGCGCGGCGGGGATCGGACACCATCACGGCGGATGGTAACCCGGACCGCTCAACCAAGCAGGCGGTCGGCGGCCGTGCGCCGGGCCACGTCCTCGGTGCCCAGGATCAGCAAGGCCGCGCGAATGTCGCGGCTGCAGCGCTCGAGCACCGAGTCGGCCTGATACCCGGCGGCGCCGATGATGCGAAGCGCCGCGTCGACCGCGCGCGAGGCCGCGCCGGCCGCGTAGACGAAGGCGGCCGCGCCGCCGAGACCTGGGCCCAGTGCCGCCGATCGCACCAGCAGCCGGGCCGCGTCCATGTCGGTGGCGGCGTCAGCGAGCGCCCAGTGAGGGACATCGGCCGGGTCGCCAGTGGCGCGATCGCCGCGGCTCCGCGACACGGTCAGCGCCTCATGGAGCGCGGCCCGCCCGATCCCCAGGCACACCGCGGCCATTCCAAGCTGCTGCCGATCGCTCGGCGTGGTCACGGGGCCGACGCCGCGCAGGCCGGCGAGGTTGCCGTCGCCTCCCGTACCCAGCACGGCGCGCGCCGCGACCGACGCGCTGATCGCGCCGAGCTCCTCGATGGCGAGCACCGCATCGAGCGGCGTGTGACTCCAGACGCCCATGGCCTCGAGGGCACCGGCGAGATCGTCGGGAATGCGACCGGAACGGTCGATCGAGGCGGCGGCCGGCGCGACGGAGCTGGCGGCAAAGGCGCGGACGGCCGCAACGCGGGCGTCCTGTTCAGGGGTGAGGTCAAAGGTCATGGGTATAAGGCGATGCGGCTGCTGGGATAAGAACTGATTATAACGTCCCTCTCAGCTTCCGTCTCACCGACCCGGCTCAGCCCGTCGTCATCACCCGCGCGAACACCGGCCGGATCCGCTCGGCCGTCCTGGCGACTTCTTCCGGCAGCACGCGCACCTCGCCCACGACCGTCATGAAGTTGGTGTCGCCGGTCCAGCGCGGCACCAGGTGGGTATGGATGTGATCGGCCACGCCCGCCCCGGCCGGCCGGCCGAGGTTCATGCCGATGTTGATGCCCTGTGGCTGGTAGACCTCGGTCAACACCCGCTCGGCGGCCTGCGTGAGGACGGCCATCTCCACCAGTTCCTCACGCGTCAGCGCCGTCGTCGTGGCGAGATGACGGCGCGGCACGACCAGCAGGTGCCCGGAGTTGTAGGGGAAGAGGTTGAGGATGACGAAGGCGGAGTCGCCCTGATGCACGATCAACAGCGCGGCGTCGGCGCTGGCCTGGGCGTCACAGAAGACGCAGCCGTGGTGGTCGCCACTGCCGCGTCACGTAGGCATGACGCCACGAGGCGTAGAGGCGCTCCACCGACCTAGAGCTCGGAATCCGGCGGCAACGGCAGGTCGCCGTCCACGGGGCCGTCGGGATCCTGGTTGATGAGGTCTTTCAGTTCCTTGCCGGGCTTGAAGTAGGGGACGCTCTTGGGCGGCACGTCCACCTTGTCGCCGGTCTTGGGGTTACGGCCCTTGCGGGGCTCGCGCTTGCGGAGCCGGAAACTGCCAAAGCCGCGCAGCTCGATCTTCTCGCCGCGGTGCAGGGCTTCGATGATGCTCTGGAACACCGTATCGACGATCACCTCGGAGTGCTTCTTGGTGAGATCCGAGACGCGCGAGACTTCTTCAACGAGTTCCGCTTTGGTCATACGGGGCAGGCTCTGGGGTTTAGACTCCAGGCTCTAGGCTTTGGGTTTCAGGTTCGAGCCTCGGGCTCCGGGCTGAAGGTTCTACCTGCAGCCCAGAGCCTGAAGCCGATAGCCTGTCGCCTACTTGATGCGCAGGCGCTCGCCGAGGGTGGCGCTGCCATCCCCCTGCGTGGAGGAGTAGTCGTTCCAATCCGTGCGGATCTCGTCGCTCTTGAGCGCGCGAATGCTCAGGCCGATCTTCCGCTCGGACGGGCTCAGCTTGATGATCTTCATCGGCGTGGTCTGGCCGACGTCGAGCGAGATCTTCTCGCCGCCCTGGGTGTCGTCGAATTCGCTGACGTGGATGAGGCCTTCGATGCCCTCGTCCAACTCCACGAACGCGCCGAAGTTGGTCATGCGCACGACCTTGCCTTCGATCGTGTCGCCGACCTTGTGACGCGAGAAGAAGTCTTCCCAGATGTCGGTGGCGAGCTGCTTCAGCCCGAGCGACAGGCGCTGGTTCTCGGCGTCGATGCTGAGCACCATCGCCTCGACCACATCACCCTTCTTGAGCACTTCGCTCGGGTGCTTGACGCGCTTGCTCCACGACATGTCCGAGATATGGATGAGGCCGTCGATGTCCTCTTCCACCTCGACGAACGCGCCGAACTCGGTGAGGTTGCGCACCTTGCCCTTGATCCGGGTGCCGACGGGATACTTCTCCGTGAGCTCGTTCCAGGGGTTGCTCTCGACCTGCTTGAGGCCGAGCGAAATGCGCCGTGCCGCCGGGTCGACGCCGAGCACCATCGCTTCGACAGTGTCGCCGACGTTGAGGATCTTCGACGGGTGCTTGACCCGCTTGCTCCACGACATCTCGCTGACGTGGATGAGGCCCTCGACACCGGGCTCGAGTTCGATGAACGCGCCGTAGTCGGTGAGGCTGACCACCTTGCCGCTGACGCGGACGCCCGCCGGGAAGCGGTCCATCACGGTCGTCCACGGGTCGATGACCAGCTGCTTGTGGCCGAGCGAGACGCGCTCGGTCGCCGCATCGTACTTGAGGACCACCACGTCGATCTCGTCGTTGACCTTGAAGAGCTCGGAGGGATGCCCCACCCGGCCCCACGACATGTCGGTGATGTGCAGCAGGCCGTCGATGCCGCCGAGGTCGATGAAGGCGCCGTAGTCGGTGATGTTCTTCACCACACCGCGAAGCACCTTGCCTTCGGCCAGCGTCTCGAGCGTCGACTTCTTCTTCTCGGCGTTCTCCTCTTCGAGGAGCACCTTGCGCGAGAGGACGATGTTGCCGCGCTTCTTGTTCACCTTGATGACGCGCATGCGGAGCTCCTGCCCCTTCAACGCGTCGAGGTTGCGAACCGGGCGGACGTCGATCTGGCTGCCGGGCAGGAACGCGCGGACGCCGATGTCCACGGCGAGGCCGCCCTTGATGCGCTCGACGACGCGGCCGATGACGACTTTGCGTTCGGCAAAGGCGCGCTCGACCTCGTCCCAGATCTTCATCTTCTCGGCCTTTTCGCGCGAGAGCACGATGTGGCCGTCACGGTCTTCCGTGCGCTCGAGCAGCACGTCGACCAGGTCGCCCTCGCGGACGATCACGCTGCCGGTTTCGTCGAGAAACTCATCAACCGAGATGACGCCTTCGGACTTGTAGCCGACGTCAATCACGACTTCGTTTGCGGTGACCTTGAGTACTGTTCCCTTGACGACTTCTCCTTCCGCGATGTTGCGGAAGCTGTTATCGTAAAGGTCGAGCAGGCGGGCAAACTCCTCGGGGCTGACAGACTCATCGTCTTTGGCCCATAGGGGGGTGGTCTTCGGAGCCTGCCTCCCGGCGGCCGGAGCCGTCGGGGGGATGGCGCCCTTCGGCTCGGTGGCCGGGTTGTGCTCGTCTTGCGAAAGTGCCATTGCGGTGCGCGTCCTCCTACTTGCAGATTTGCCGGTCGTCCCCTTGGATCGTGATCGGGGTACGTTAGGCGGGGGCCGGCGCCCCGCGTAACCAACAGACGTTACGTTACTTAGCGCCGAACTGTCAAGGAGCCGAAAGGAACCGCCAATGGCCAAGAAGAAGGCAGCCCGGCCGACCGCCAAGAAGGCGACGAAGCCAGCGAAGAAAACCGCTCGCAAGGCAGGCAAGTCCGCCTCGCGTCCCGCGGCACGGAAGGCGACCAAGGCGAAAAAGGCTCCCGCACGAAAGGCAGCCAGGCCCGCCGCCAACGCCCGGAAGTCCACCCCCACCCCAGCCAGGAAGAACGTCCCCGCGAGAAAGAAGGCCGCCAAGAAAGTCGTCGCGAAGAAGGTCGTCGCGAACAAAGCGGCAGCCAGGAAGACGCTTTCCAAGCCGGCAGCCAAACCCATCCGCAGGGTCAAGGCGAGCAAGCCGGCCACGGCAGCACGCAAGGCCGCGCCCGCGAAGAAGGCGCCGGTGAGGGCGCCAGTCGCAAAGCCGACCGCCGCGAAGAAGGCCACGGCCTCGGCGCCCTCGGCATCGCTGCGCCGAATTGCGAACCTGGACCGTCCCCGCCGTACCGTCGCTGACGTCCATGGCGTGCCGTCCAGCCTCGACATGGATCGCACCGCCTCATCGGTGCGCAGCGGCCGCTTGGAACTGGAGCACCAGATCCACGAGCAGACCAACACCAGCCCGGCACTGACCGCAGGTGACGTGGACGCCGACTGGGGCGGCGCCAGCGCGGTGGGCGACGAAGCCCCCGGCGGCGACAACCCGACGCCGGATCAGGATGTGGTGGAGGAAATCGGCCGCGCCCTGGGCGTGGAATATGACGACGACGAGGAACTCCAGGGCGGCGACGAGATCGCGGCCCGGGATCGTCATCGCTGGGAGCTCGACCCGGAGTCGTCGGACGACTTCGACGAGCGCTGACCTCTCACCCTCGGATGAGCTGAGGACGATCGCATCGGGCCGAGCCCGGCGGCGTCTTCAGCTCGTCACTCCCCTGCCTCCCGACTGGCCTTCCCGGCCTCCGTCACCTTGCCCAGCACCGCCTCAAAGACCTGCTCGGCGTCGAGCGCGGTGGTGTCCACGTAGATCGCATCCGACGCCATCTGCAGCGGCGCCACCGCGCGTGTGGTATCGCTCTGATCACGCGCCGCCATGTCGGTGCGGAGACGGTCCACGCTGCCCTGCTGGCCGCCGGAGTGCGACTCGTCGTGGGCGCGGCGCCGGGCGCGTTCCTCGGCCGAGGCATCGAGGTAGAACTTCACGTCCGCGGTCGGAAACACGACCGTGCCGATGTCCCGGCCCTCCATCACCACGCCGCCGCCGTCGCCCAGGGCACGCTGGCGAGCCACGAGCACGGCCCGTACCGCCGGCAGTCGCGCCACCCGGGCGGCGGAATGGTCCATTTCCGGGGTCCGAATCGCCCGGGTCACGTCAGCGCCGTCGATGGTGATGAGGCCGGACTCCTGGCGCAGGTCGGCCAGCTCGGCCAGCGCTGCCAGGGCCGCCTCGTCGTCCAGGGCCAGGCCGGTCTGATGGGCCTTCCAGGCCACCGCGCGATACATCGCGCCGGTGTCGATGTGACGATAGCCGAGGGCCTCCGCCAGCCGTCGTGCGAGCGTGCCTTTCCCGGCGCCAGAGGGTCCGTCGATGGCGATGATGAGGGGAGTCAACAGCCGGCCAGTGTAACATTCCAGATGTGCCCCGGTCCCTGCGCTGGCTGCTTGGAGGCGCGGTACTGGCGGCGGCCTTCACCGTCACCGCGACTCCGTACCTCGACGCGGCCGCCTTCATCGCCCGCGCCGCCGACCTGACCGGCCCTCCCGCAACCCTGGCGGCATGGCGGGCCAGCCGTGTCGACGGCACCACCGACGTCTCGGTCACTACCCGGCAAGGGGCAATACCAGGACGCATCTACCGCCCGTCGTCGGGATTCACGAGGACCATCGTGTTGATCCCCGGCGTGCATCGCGACGGTATTGACGAAGCGCGGCTGGTCGGCCTGGCGCAGGACCTCGCCGCCACGGGATTCGCGGTGCTCACGGTGGCGGCGCCCGACCTGCAGCGCTTCCGCATTTCAGCGGCCGTCACCGACGTCATCGAGGACGCCGTTGGATGGGCGGTCAGTCGCAGGGACCTGGCGCCAGACGGCCGCGTCGGCGTTCTCGGCGTCAGTTTTTCGGGCGGACTCTCGGTGGTCGCGGCCGGTCGCCAGAGCATCCGCGATCGGGTGGCGTTCGTGCTGTCGTTCGGTGGCCACGGAGACCTGAGTCGCGTGATGCACTATCTCTGCTCGGGTGAGGTCGTCGCCGATCTCGAGCGCGCCCGCGGCAGCCGGGTCGTGATGGGCGCCGATCAGGTGCAGGTGCATGCGCCGCACGATTACGGCGTCGCCGTCGTGCTGCTGTCGTTGGCCGAGCACCTGGTGCCGCCCGACCAGGTGGCGCGGCTGTCGGAAGGTATCGACGGCTTCCTCCTCGCCTCGTCGCTGGACGGCGTGGACAAGCCTCGAGCGCTGGCGGAGTTCGCGCGGATGCGCGACTACGCCGAGACCCTGCCCGAACCGGCGCGTACGCTGATGCGCCACGTGAACGATCGGGCCGTGAAGGAATTGGGCGGACGTCTGCTGCCCGTCGTCGACCGGATGGCGAACGATGCCGCCATGCCCTACTTGTCGCCCGAGCGCGCGCCGGCCACGCCGGCGGCGCCGGTGTTCCTGTTGCACGGCGCGGATGACAACGTCATCCCGTCGGTCGAGACGGTCCTCCTGGGCGAATACCTGGAGGGCAAGTCACCCGTGCACGGCCTGCTGAGTGGACTGATCACTCATGCCGAGGTCAATCGTGCACCCACCGCCACCGAAGCGTGGCGGCTGGCGTCCTTCTGGCGCCAGGTATTGGAGAACTGACGCGTGATTCGTTTGCAGAAGATCCTGTCGGCCGCGGGCGTGGCCTCTCGCCGCGCTTCCGAACAACTGCTGGCCGAGGGCCGCGTCTCGGTCAACGGCCAGACCGTGCGCGAGTTGGGCACCAAGGCCGACCCGTCGCGCGACGACATCCGCGTCGACGGACGACGCATCCGCACCGACCTCCGGCAGCGCTACATCCTGCTGTACAAGCCGCGCGGCTACGTGACCACGCGGCACGATCCGGAAGGCCGTCCCACCGTCATCGATCTGCTCGGACGGAATGCCGGCTACATCTACCCTGTGGGCCGCCTCGACTACGACAGCGAGGGGCTGCTGCTGATGACCACCGACGGCGAGCTCGCCGAGCGGCTCACCCACCCGCGCCACGAAGTGGAGCGCGTCTACGAAGCGATCGTCGCCGGCAACCCCGACGAGTCCGCCATCGACAAGCTCCGGCGCGGCGTCTACATCGACGGCCGCCGGACCAGTGCGGCCGAGATCTTCCGTGGGCAGACCGTGAAGTCCGGCTCGCCGACGACGAAACTGACCATCACCCTCCGCGAGGGGCGAAACCGTCAGATCCGCAAGATGTGCCTGTCGGTGGGTCACCCGGTGCGCTCGCTCACGCGCATCAGCATGGGCCCCCTGACGCTCGGCCGATTGAAGCCCGGCGAGTGGCGCGAACTCACCCCGATTGAACTGGCGTCCCTGCAGGACGCCGCGGCGACCGAGCCCGCACGCCCACGACGCGACAAGGAATCGCGCGCGGCCAGGCCCGCCTCCTCCCAACCCTCGACGCGTACGCGCGGCGAGTCCCCCGCGAAGACGGAGTCCAGATTGTCAGACAAGGTGAAGCCGGAAGACGAGTTGCTCGAAGACGACGAATTGATCGCGGACCAGGACCCGGCCGTGGACGAGGCGGTGACGGCGACCGATGAAGCCGGCGTGGACGAGACCGTGAGGGCTGACGAGGAAGCGGCGGCGGACGATCTCGACGCCTCTGCCGACGACGAGGCTGAAGGCGACGAGGACGACGCCGAAGACGAAGACGAAGACGCGGAACCGGAGTCCGACGACCAGGACGTGGCCGAGGACGACGAGGTGGACGGCGACGAAGACGACGAGGCCGACGGACTCGAAGCCGGCGAAGCGTTTGAAGAGGACCACGACGAGCTGTTCCTGGACGAGGCCGACGAGGCCAGCGTCATCGTGGAGGACAAGCCTGGTCCGAAGACCGACTGGGGTCTCGACGGCCTGCCCGACGCGGACGCCAAGAACGAGGACGAAGCGCCACGGCCGCCGCGAGCCAGACCGCCGCACGAGGGCGGCGCGGGTGACGCGAGAAAGAAGCCCGGCGCGCGGAAACCGTATGCGCCGAAGGGCGCCTCGGCGCGAGGCGGTGGATTCAAGCCGCAGGGCGGCGGATTCAAGCCACGCGGTGAGGGTGGCGGCGGCTTCCGTCCTCGTGGTGAAGGCGGTGGCGGGTTCCCGCCTCGCGGTGAAGGTGGTGGCGGCTTCCGGCCACGCGGTGAAGGCGGTGGTGGTTATCCGCCTCGCGGCGAAGGTGGCGGCGGCTTCCGTCCCCGCGGTGAAGGCGGCGGTGGTTATCCGCCTCGCGGCGAAGGTGGCGGCGGCTTCCGGCCCCGCGGTGAAGGCGGCGGTGGCTACCCGCCTCGCGGCGAAGGTGGCGGCGGGTTCCGTCCGCGTGGTGAAGGCGGCGGCGGCTACCCGCCTCGCGGCGAAGGTGGCGGCGGGTTCCGTCCGCGTGGTGAAGGTGGCGGCGGCTTCCGGCCGCGCGGTGAAGGCGGCGGTGGTTATCCGCCGCGCGGTGAAGGTGGCGGCGGCTTCCGTCCCCGCGGCGAAGGCGGCGGTGGCTTCCCGCCTCGCGGCGAGGGTGGCGGCGGCTTCCGTCCGCGTGGCGAAGGCGGCGGTGGCTTCCAGCCTCGCGGTGAGGGCGGCGGCGGCTTCCGGCCGCGCGAGGCGAAGGTGGCGGCGGCTTCCGGCCCCGTGGTGAAGGCGGCGGCGGCTACCCGCCTCGCGGCGAGGGTGGCGGCGGCTTCCGGCCGCGTGGCGAAGGCGGCGGTGGTTACCCGCCGCGCGGTGAAGGTGGCGGCGGCTTCCGTCCGCGGCCCGAGGGCGAAGGTGGTGGCGGCTTCCGGCCGCGTGGCGAAGGCGGCGGCGGCTACCCGCCTCGCGGTGAAGGTGGCGGCGGCTTCCGTCCCCGCGGCGAGGGTGGCGGCGGCTTCCGTCCGCGCGGCGAAGGCGGCGGCGGCTACCCGCCTCGTGGCGAGGGTGGCGGCGGCTTCCCGCCTCGTGGTGAGGGTGGCGGCGGCTTCCGGCCGCGCGGCGAAGGCGGCGGTGGCTATCCGCCGCGCGGCGAAGGCGGCGGCGGCTTCCGTCAGCCGCGCGGTGAAGGCGGCGGCGGCTTCCGTCCGCGCGGCGAAGGTGGCGGTGGCTTCAAGCCTCGTGGCGAGGGCGGCGGCGGCTTCCGTCCACGCGGCGAAGGCGGTGGCGGTTACCCACCTCGCGGCGAGGGCGGCGGCGGGTTCAAGCCACGCGGTGAAGGCGGCGGTAGCGGCAGTGGTTCCAACTCGCCGGGCGGCGGTGGCGGGTTCAAGCCGCGTGGCGGCGCCAATCCCGATCGCCGCAGCGGCCCCCCGTGGCGGCCCAACAAGCCCAAGGGCCGCTGACGACTCGAGAGGAGCTCAGCCTTACTGGCTGGGCTCCTCGTCTTTCGGTGCGTCCTCGGCGCCAGCCGGGGCCGCCTCCCGCGCCGGTTCGTCCGCACCGGCCGCACTGATCTCCCCCACCCCGTCGTACTGCCCCGGCTCCTCTTCGAGCGGCAGCATGTCTTCCGGAACGTTCTGCTCCATCAGCACCGCCGGCGGCTCGAACCCGAGTTGCTGCGCCATGTCCTCGATCCTGGGAAGGTCGTTGACGTCCTTCAACCCGAACCGGATCAGGAACTCGCGCGTCGTGCCATAGAGGAACGGACGGCCGATGACGTTCTTGCGACCGACGATCTTGATGAGGTGACGTTCGAGCAGCGTGCTCAGCACGCCGGAGGTGTTGACGCCGCGGATCTCGCCGATCTCGGCCTGCGTGATCGGCTGCTTGTAGGCGATCACCGACAGCGTCTCGAGCGAGGCGACCGACAGCTTCTGCGTCGTCCGCTCGTGGAACAGGCGCCGGACCCAGTCGTGCAGTTCGGGCCGCGTGGTGATCTGGTAACCGCCGGCCACCTCCGCGACGTGCAGCCCGGGCCGCGATTCGTAGTCCTGCTTCAGGGCCTCGACCACCGCCAGCACGTCCTCTTTCGGCTCGTCGTTCAGCAGCTTCAGCAGCATCTTCGGCGTCAGCGGCTCCGGCGACGCGAACACCAGCGCCTCGACGATGGCCTTCAGCTGCGAGAGGTCCATGCGCGGCTTCTCGTCCAGCCCTTCCTGCAGTCCCTCTTCATCCGCCGCCTCGGTGGCGCCGCCGGTGTCGGGCACGGCATCAGCCGGCGCGACCACGGCGCTCTCCGTCTCCACCACCGCTTCGTCGGTCTCGACCACGGCCTCACCGGCCACATCGCCGCTCTCGTCGGCGGCCTTGACCGTCTCGCCGGCCGCCTCGATCTCGACGTCGGTCTCTGGTTGTTCGGGTGCGCTCATTCCGTTTCGCCTTCGTCTGTCGTCGGCTCGTCAAGGGCGGCCGCGCGATGATGTGCCTTGTACTCGTCTTCGGGATCGTGAATCGGGTGCGGCGCATCCTGCGGGCGGGCCCGCTTGTAGACGCGAATGGCGCCGAGCTGGGCGCTCTGGAACACGCGCACCAGCTTCAGCCGAATCATCTCGAGCATGGCGAGGAACGTGACGATCAGCTGCGCCCGGCTGCCGGCATCGTCGAAGAGATCCTCGAAGCCCAGTGCGTCGGTCTCCGAGAGGCGATCGAGCAGCTGTTCGATGCGCGCCTCGATTGAGATCTCTTCCGGCGGCAGCGGCACCGGCGGCCGCTCGCGGGCCCGTTCGAGCACGCCCTTGAACGCCGACAGCAGCGTGAACAGGTCGACCTCGAGCTCGGGCTCGTACTCGTCGCCGGCAATCGCCTCGACGCGTGCGTCCGGCCGGGTCCACTGCGCGCTGCGCAACGTCTCGCGCTCGTGCAGCAGCTCGGCCGCCGCCTTGAAGCGATCGTGCTCGAGCAAGCGCCGGACGAGGGCGTCGCGGGGATCCTCTTCGTCCATCGGATCGCCCGCCGCCGTCTCGGGACGCGGCAGCAGCATGCGGCTCTTGATGTGGATGAGCGTGGCCGCCATCACCAGGAAGTCGCTGGCGACATCCAGGTTCAGCTCCTGCATGACGTCGAGATAGTCGAGATACTGCCTCGTGATCAACGCAATCGGGATGTCGTAGACATCCACCTTGTTCTTGCGGATCAGATGGACGAGCAGATCGAGCGGTCCCTCGAAGGACTGCAGCCTGATCCGGATGACGTCGAGCTGTGACTCGAACGTCTCGTCTGCGCCGGTGGCGGTCTTCTCGTCGCTCATGGAACCCGTGCCGTCCGCGGACATCAGTAGCGCAGCTTCACCGCGCCGCGCACCCGCTCCATCGTCTCCTGGGCGATGCGGCGGGCGTGGGCGGAACCTTCGAACAGGACCTCGCGCAGGTAGCCGGGGCGCGCGAGCGCGGCCTGGCGGCGCTCGCGAATCGGTTCGAGCAGGGTGTTGATGGCCGCGGCCAGCTTGGTCTTGACCTCGACGTCGCCGACCTTGCCGGCGCGGTAGCGCTCCTTCAGATCGTCCACTTCGGCGACGTTGGGATTGAACACGTCGTGGTAAACGAACACCGGATTGCCCTCGACGGTGCCGGGGATGTCGGCCCGCACCCGCTTCGGATCGGTGTACATCTGCCGCACCTTGGCCTGCACCGCCTTGGCATCGTCCGACAGGTCGATGGTGTTGTTGTAGCTCTTGCTCATCTTCCGGTTGTCGAGGCCCGGCAGCCGCGGCGTCGGCGTCAGCAGCGACTGTGGTTCGACCAGCCCGGACGAGGGCGTGCCCTCGGGAGACGGGAAGTAGAAGTTGTTGAAGCGGCGCACGACCTCGCGCGACAGCTCGAGGTGCGGCACCTGGTCCTCGCCCACCGGGACGATGTGCGCGCCATAGATCACGACGTCGGCGGCCTGCAGCAGCGGATAGCCCAGGAAGCCGATGCTGCCGAGATCCTTGTCGGTGAGCTGATCGATCTGCTCCTTGTAGGTCGGCACGCGTTCCAGCCACGGGATTGGCGTGATCATCTGCAGCAGCAGATAGAGCTCGGCGTGCTCGGGGACCATCGACTGCACGAAGAAGACGCTCTTCTCCGGGTCGAGGCCGGCGCCAATCCAGTCGGCGACGTTGTCGAGCGCGTTCTCGACGATGTCGCTGGTGTCGGCGTAGTTGCTGGTGAGCGCGTGCCAGTCGGCGACGAAGTAGAAGCAGTCGTAGGTCGCCTGGAGGCGCTCCCAGTTGTGGAGCGCGCCGACCAGGTGTCCCAGGTGAAGCTTACCCGTCGGGCGCATGCCCGACACCACACGTTGCCGTTCAGTCACAGTAACCAACCCAGGACGAAGCGCTGCACCGGACGCATGATGGCGGAGAGCACGCCCGTCAGCATCAGCGCATACAGCAGGATGAACCCGTAGGGCCGCAGGCGATCGACCAGGATGGCGCCGGAGGCGGGCAGCACCCCCATCAGCACGTTGCCGCCATCGAGCGGCGGCACGGGCACCATGTTGAAGACCGCGAGCAGCACATTGAGGAGCACGAACCGGAGCACACCCTCGGCGAGCAGGCTCCCCTCCATCATCGTCTCCTGACCATTGATCACCACGAACACCGCCGCGCCGAGCGCCGCCATCAGGACGTTGCTGACCGGCCCGGCCGCGGCAATCAGCGCGAAATCCTTGCGCGGCGAACGCAGATGCCGGACGTCCACCGGGACCGGCTTGGCCCACCCGATGAGCGGCAGCCCGGTGGTAATCGCCACCAGGGGAAACAACAGCGTCCCCACCAGATCGACGTGAACCGCCGGATTCAGCGACAGCCGCCCGAGCAGCCGCGCGGTGGGATCGCCCAGTTGGTTGGCCGCCCATGCGTGCGCCGCCTCGTGCACCGACAGGGATGCGACGAGGACGGCCAGCAGGATGAAAACCTCTGTGAAATTGAAGCCAGCCAAGAACTGTGAAATATACCATCCGGGACACGGCCGAGGCACGGCCGGATCCATAGGGGATTCGGCCTATACCCGCGAGAAATGCTCCACGATGGCGTCGGCGGCCTTGGCGCCGACGACCGCCGTGAGCTCTTCGCGCGTGGCCCGCCGGACCCCTGCCAGGCTGCCGAAGCGGGTCAGCAGGGTCTTGCGGCGGCGGGGTCCCACACCCGGCACCTCGTCCAGCTCCGACCGCAGGTCGCGCATGGTGCGCGCCTGGCGATGGAACGTGACCGCGAAGCGGTGGGCTTCGTCCCGAATGCGCTGCAGCAGGCGCAGCGCCGCGCCATGCGGGTCCAGGGCCAGCGGCTGGTCGCTGTCGCGCGTGAACACCAGCTCTTCCTTCTTCGCCAGGCCAATCGCCACCAGGTTCGACAGGCCGATGCTCTCGAGCGCGGCATAGCCCGCATTCAGCTGACCCTTGCCGCCATCGATCAGGATGACGTCCGGGAACGGCCCGCCGCTGGCCAGCACCTTCGTGTAGCGACGGCGGACGACCTGCTCCATGGCCGCGAAATCGTCGAGGAAGCGATCGCCGGTCGTCGGCCCCTCGTGCCGCACGCGGAACTTGCGATACTCGCCGCGCTTCATCCGGCCGTCCTCGCACACGACCATCGACGCCACGGTCTCGCTGCCCTGGTTGGTCGAGATGTCGAAGCACTCGATCCGCCGCGGAATCTCGGGCAGCCGCAAGGCCGCCTGGATGTTCTCCAGCGCCTCGTACTGCGTCGTGCCCTCCGAGTCGAACCGCGATCGATAGGCGAGCTCCGCGTTGCGCCGCACCAGGTCCAGCAGTCCGCGCTTGTCGCCGCGCTGCGGCACGCCGATCCGCACCCGGCGACCGGCGCGCGCCGACAGCCAGCTCTCGATCGCCTCGGCCTCCTCCGGCAGCGTCGGCACGTGCACATCGGGGGGCGGCTCCTGATCGACGTAGAACTGCTGCACCGCGGCTTCGACCACCGTGGACTCGCTGCTGGTGTCGGAGCCTGCTTCCGCCGCGAATTCCACCCGCTCGACGACGCGGCCGCTGCGCACCAGGAACACCTGCACCACGGCGCCACTCGGGCCGACCTTGACGCCGAACACGTCGCGGTCGCCGAGCTCGGAGCTCGCCATCTTCTGCTGCCGCTCGCTGATGGCGTGCACCGTCCGCATCGCGTCGCGGAGCGCCGCGGCCTCCTCGAACCGCTCGTGCCGAGCGGCATCCACCATCCGCGCTTCGAGGTGGTCCGACAGTTCGTCGTTCCGGCCTTCGAGGAACAGGCGGGTGTCCTCCACCGCCTGTCCGTAGCGTTCCGGCGTGCAGAGGGCCAGCACGCACGGCGCCAGGCAGCGCTTGATGTCGTACTCCAGGCAGGGCCGCCCGCGCTCGCCGGTGATGACCTCGTTGCAGGAGCGGATGCCGAACAGCTTGTGCGTGAGCCCCATCGTCCGCCGGGCCAGCTTGGCGGGCAGGAACGGGCCGGCGTAGAAGTGGCCGTCGCGCTCCACCGCGCGCGCCACCAGCACCCGCGGGAACGCCTCGCCCGTCGTCAGTTGCAGATAGGGGTAGTTCTTGTCGTCGCGCAGCAGGATGTTGTAGCGCGGGGACCGCTGCTTGATCAGGTTGTTCTCGAGGGCCAGGGCCTCGACCACCGAGTCGGTGACGATCACGGCGAGGCTGGCGATCTCGTCCAGCAGGGCATTGGTCTTGGGGCTGGAGCCGTAGGCGCCAAGGTAGCTCCGCACCCGGTCGCGCAGGCTGCGCGCCTTGCCGACGTAGATGGTCTCCCCCGCCTGGTTGGCGTAGAGATACACCCCTGGCTGCTCTGGTAACCGCGCGATCTGATCCTTCAGGTCGTAGATGGGCATGGAGGCGAACGGGGACCGCAGATCCGATCGTACGTCTTCCCCGAGGCGCGCGCTACTCCCCTTTGGACAGGCTGTGCCGGTTGAGATTAGCCCGAGGCTCGACTACCCTAAGGCGGACCCAATGACAGTCACGGGCGCCATCGGCGCCATCTGCATGTTTCCGTTGCGCGTCATCATCAACACCTCGGTGGCGCTTGGCATCCACCCCAACGTGCTCACGCTCATCGGGGTGCTGATCAACGTCGTCGCCGCCTGGGCGCTGGCCACCGACCGGTTCATCGCCGCCGGCGTGATCATGATCGTCGCCAACATCTTCGACTTCATCGATGGCAAGGTCGCGCACATCACCGGCAAGCAATCGGAGTTCGGCGCGTTCTGGGACTCGACGCTGGACCGCTTCTCGGACCTCGCGCTGTTCACCGGCTTGATCTGGCTGTATGCGGACCTGGGGCGGAAGGACTACGTCCTGATCGCGACACTCGCGCTCATCTTCTCGATCATGACCAGCTACGCCCGCGCCCGCGCCGAGTCGCTGGTGGCCAAGTGCAAGGTCGGGTTCATGGAGCGACCCGAACGCATCGTGCTCTTCATGATCGGTGCCTTCACCAATCGGATGGCCGGTGTGCTGTGGGTGATTCTCGCGCTCTCGGTGATCACCGTCGCGAACCGGATTTACTACACGTATCTGGAGCTGGAACGGAAGCCGATGCCGAAGACCGACGGCCCGGCGGGCTGGTTCTGGCGCTTCTTCTTCTGGCGGGACGAGCGCGCGACGCTGCCCTACGACATCTGGGTGGTCGCCATCCTGGCGTTCGTCTGGCTGGTGCCGCCCGACTGGTTGGGGGATCCCACGGCCAGTGGCCTGGGGATTGTCGGCATGCTGCTGGGGCGATAGCTGCCCCAGACCGCCTTCTGGCGCGTCGTCGGCTTCATCACGAGGCCTTCCGTTTCCTGACCGTGGTCCGGCCGTCCGCCACCCTGGCGGACTTCTTCTTGCCCCCACTCACCTGCTCGAGGCTCTTGCGGAGCGCCTCCATCAGGTCCACCACCTTGGGCGGGGCCGATTCAGCCGGCATCGCCACTTCCTCGCCGGCGACCTTGGCGTCGATCAGCGCCCGCAGGCCCTGCTGGTACTCGTCGGTGTAGTCGGCCAGGTTCAGCTCGCCCTCGATGCTCTCGATCACCTGCCGCGCCAGCTTCATCTCGGCCGGGTTGACCGTGCCCCGCACCTCGCGCAATTCGTCGATCTGATCGATGGTGCGAATCTCGGCCGCGTGGTGCAGCGTGTACATCACCAGGCCCTGCTTGTGCGGCCGGATGGCGACCAGATATTCGCGGCCGTGGATGGCGACCTTGCCGATGCCCGCCTTGCCCTTCATGCCGTCCCGCATCACCGCGTAGGCGTCGGCGGCCATCGGGCCCTCGGGCGCCAGGTAGTAGGCCTTGTCGACGTACATCGGGTCGATGGCGTCCTCGTCGGTGAACTGCATCAGGTTGATGATCCTGGTGGACTCGGTCTTCACCTTGGCGATGTCTTCATCGCCGATCACCACCCAGCGGCCCTTCTCGAACTCGTAGCCCTTCACCACCTCGGCCGAGGTGATCTCACGCTCGCAGTGCGGGCACCACTTCTTCTGCTGGATCTTGGTCTGGCACTCGGCGTGCAGCTGGTTGAACGACACCGTGGCGCTCGATTCGGTGGCCGGATAGACCCGGACCGGAATCGTCACCAGGCTGACCTTCAGGTAGCCTTTCCACGTGGGACGTGCTGCCATCGACACCTCGTATCGGCCCGGCCGCGCCGGAACTGCAGAGGACGTCTGAACGGTGACGCCGGTCGTCGGCCCTGCCACCCCGACGGGGATGTCGGGTGCGCCACGAAGCTCGGATGGATGAGCCGGGTGGCCGCCGTGTCAGTGCCGGATGATCAAGATAGCAGTCGGACTATCTCTCTAGACGCTTTCCCGCGTATCGCGGGTTCCCAGGTGCAACCCGGGCCCGCCGTCGAATTCGATAGCGTGCTCGCCAATTTTCTCACGTAACAACCGCCGCACCTCGCCCAGCCTGGTGCCCGGCACGGTCAGTGTGCGCGCGAACGCCCGCAAGCGCGAGGCCAGGACCAGCGTCCCTGTCGTCCCTTCCTTCCAGCTGAGGCCGCCGATGTCGCCGTACGACATGAAGCCGGAATCGGTCCACACGCCGTCGGTGTAGATCCCGCGCGTGATCCGCGACGACAGCGGCAGCAGGTAGCCGTAATACAGGAACATCATCGCCTCGCCGAAGATGGACCCGGCGGGACGCGGAATCAGGAATACGGTGGTGAAGAGCAGGATGCCCATCATCACCCCGATCGCCAGGTTGAGGGCGTAGTAGGGGGGCTTGGGCGGCATCCACACCAGCAGCGCGCCACCGCGGCGGCGCCACCATAGCCAGATCTCCAGTCCGGCGCGCAGGTTCACCGCCAGGAACAACACGCCCAGCGCGACGAGGCTGACCTCGAGCGCGGGGGCGAGTTGCTCGACGTTCATCGCCGCTCCGCGCTCGCGCCTTCCGCCACGGGCTCGGTGGCGTCCTGCGGCTCTTCCGTCTCGGCCAGGGTGGGGTCGAAGCAGCGGCGGCAGCGCGCCTCGTAGGTCCCCTGCGCGCCCAGCAGCACGCGCGCGCGATTCCCGACCAGGCGCTGGGTGTGATTGGCAGGGTTGCCGCACACCATGCAGATGGCGCGCGTCTTGGTGATGAACTCCGCGATGGCCAGCAGTTGCGGCATCGGCTCGAAGGGCTTCCCGAGGTAGTCCTGGTCGAGCCCAGCCACGATCACGCGGACGCCGCGCCTGGCGAGGATGATGGTGGCGGAGGGCAGTTCGGCGTCGAAGAACTGCCCTTCGTCGATGCCGACCACTTCGGTGTCGGCAGACACCTTCGAGACCAGTTCCGCGGCGGTGGCGGCGCTTTCCGAGGGAATCCGCAGCTCGCTATGCGAGACGATGTGGTCCTCGGCGAAGCGGGTGTCGACGGCGGGTTTGAAGATCTGGACCCGCTGGCGGGCGATCTGCGCGCGCCGGAGCCGGCGGATCAGCTCTTCGCTCTTGCCGCTGAACATGCTCCCGACGATCACTTCAATCCACCCCGCGGATGGGGTTCGGACGACGTCCATATCGCCACTTTATACCGGACACGGAGGACCCGTATCCGGTTTCACAAGGCAGGGTCCCGGGCCTACGCCCTGGACTGATACTCGCCGGTCTCGGTGCTGATG
Organism: uncultured Acidobacteriota bacterium; assembly: GCA_963721715.1. Classification (GTDB taxonomy): domain Bacteria; phylum Acidobacteriota; class Vicinamibacteria; order Vicinamibacterales; family UBA2999; genus VFZN01. The sequence continues at coordinate 637,494 of CAVRKI010000004.1, forward strand.
CGGATGGTGTCGCCTTCGCCCACGAACGGCGGCACCTGCACGACCACGCCGGTTTCGAGCGTCGCCGGCTTCAACTGGTTGGTGGCGGTGGCGCCCTTGATTGCCGGCACGGTCTCGATGACCTTCAGGTCCACCGTCGGCGGCAGCTCGATGCCAACCGGCTCCTCGCCGTAGAACTCCACCTTGATCAGCATCTCGGCCTTCAGGAACCCGGTGCTGTCACCCAGCGCCTCCGCGGAGAGGTGCACCTGATCGTAGCTCTCGGTGTCCATGAAGTGGTAGCCCTCGTGGTCCGCGTAGAGGTACTGCATTTCCTTCTCGTCCAGCGTGGCCCGCTCGATGACGTCTTCCGATCGCGCCTTGTGCTCGGCCATCGTCTGACTGCGCAGGTTCCGCATCTTCAGGCGCACGAAGCCCCGGAGATTGCCTGGGGTCACGTGCTGGCGATCGAAGATCCGATAAAGCTCGTTGTCGAGCTTGATGATCATGCCCTTCCGGAGTTGCGTAGCGAGGAGCGTATCAGCCATGGCACCTTTGGTTGCGGTTGGTAGAACCCCCGAATTTTAGCACAGCGATCCAGGCCAATCCCCGTGCTACGATTCGGAGTTGTGGCGTTTGCACGCTGGGACCCGTTCCGGGATTTGATCGCCATCCAGCACCGGATCGAGCGGCTGTCAGCCGCCGGTTCGCACGGCTGGGTTCCTGCCGTGGATCTGTGTGAGACCGCGACGGCCTTCATCCTCACGGCCGAACTGCCAGGCATCACTCGCGACCAGATCACCATCAGCGTGCGCGACGGCCGCCTGACCCTGCAGGGCCGGCGCGACGCCCGCGTGGCCTGCGAGCACTACCATCAGGTCGAGCGCGGGCATGGCGAGTTCTCGCGCAGTTTCAACCTGCCGCCGGCCGTGGATGCGGACCACATCGTCGCCGAGATGTCCGACGGCCTCCTCACCGTCACCGTGCCCAAGGTGCCCGAACCGGGTCCACGCCGCGTCGACGTGTCCTAGGCGATCGGCGGCTGCGTGATGCTGAAGCAACTTTCACTGTCCATCCTGCTGGTCGCCACGGGTCTGGTGTCGGGCCTCGCCATCAGCAACCGCGCGGGCGATACCGTTGCCTCGCTTTCGCCCGCTCCCGACGCGGCGCCACCGGACGCGGCCGCGCCGATCGTCGCCGCCGCCACCGCCACCACAGCACCGGCACCGGCACCGGGGACGGAGCCGGACCAGACTGCACCATCGGCCGCCCCGATGGTGGCCGCCACCGGGCCCGACTTCACCGCCGTCGCCGCGCAGACCGTCCGCGCCGTCACCAACATCTCCGCCGTCCAGGTGGTGCGCCGCTCGAACTCACCGTTCGCCAACGACCCGTTCTTCCAGCAGTTCTTCGGCGGCGATTCGGGCGAGATGTTCGGCTACGCCAACCGCTACGAATCGAGCCTCGGATCCGGCGTCCTGATTTCTGCCGACGGCTACGTCGTCACCAACAATCACGTGGTGGGCGAGAACAATGCCGAGGTCACCGTCTCGGTCGGCGATCGCCGCGAGCTGCGGGCCAAGATCATCGGCACCGACTCGTGGACCGACCTCGCGCTGCTGAAGGTGGAAGGCGCCAACCTCCCGGTCATCCCCTGGGGCGACTCCTCGAAGCTCAAAGTCGCGGAGTGGGTGATGGCGGTCGGCAACCCGTTCTCGCTGAACCAGACGGTGACGCTGGGCGTGGTCAGCGCGCTCGGCCGCGCCGGCGTCGGCATCTCCCAGTACGAGGACTTCATCCAGACCGATGCCGCGATCAACCCGGGAAACTCCGGCGGCGCCCTGATCAACAGCCGCGGCGAGCTGGTCGGCATCAACACCGCGATCTTCTCGCAGAGCGGCGGCTATCAGGGGATCGGCTTCGCCGTGCCGAGCAACCTGGTGCGGCGCATCGTCGACGACCTGAAGCAGTACGGTGAAGTGCGGCGCGGCTCGATCGGCTACGTCGATGTCTCCCCCGTCACCACGCGACTGGCCGAGGAGCTGCGCGCGCCCGACACCGACGGCGTGGTCATCACGCAGATGTACCGGGCCTCGGCCGCGTATGAATCCGGCCTGCGCCCGGGCGACATCGTCCGCAAGGTGAACGGACAGGCCATCAGCAATCCGTCGCAGTTCGTGCGCCTCATCGCCGACAGCGCGATCGGCAGCACGGTCAGTATCGAGGTGATGCGCGAGGGCAAGCCGACCACGGTGCGCGTGGCTGTCGAGCGCCAGCAACCGCGAGCCGCGCCGCGCCGCCGCCGTTAGGCCGCAGCCCACGCCCCATGCCACCCGCACCCGAAGCCTCCACGCTGCCGGACAACACCATCGAGGTGCTGGCGGCGCTCACGTTCGCCGCCATTCTCGCCCTCGCCCTTGCCCTCATCGCCGGCGGGCTGGTCCGGCGGCTGCTGGCCTCGGTCGCGGGGCGCACGCAGTTGTCGGCATCGATGCAGAAGGCGCCGGTCACGCTGGTGCGCGTGCTGACGTTCGTCATCTCGATGATCGGGCTGGTGTTCCCCGCCCTCGCGATCGTGGGCGTGGACCTGCCCGTCGAACTGGAAGGCGAACGTCTGGGCCAGTGGGCCGCCACCACCGCCCTGCGCATCGGCGTGATCGTGCTGCTGGCCATCACCGGGAACCGCGTGGTCACCACCATCGTCTCGCGCGCCGTGCAGGAACTGGCCGGAGGCGGCGGGCCGGCGGATGTCGAGCGGCGCAAGCGCGCAGAGACCATCGGCAGCACGCTCAGCCGCTTCCTCACGACGCTCATCACCATCGCCGCGCTGCTGATGGTGCTGCGGGCGCTGGACGTGGACATCACGCCGCTGCTCACCGGCGCCGGCATCATCGGCCTCGCCGTCGGCTTCGGCGCGCAGACGCTGGTCAAGGACGTCATCTCCGGCTTCTTCATGATCCTGGAGGATCAGGTGCGGGTGGGCGACGTCGCCATCGTCAATGGCACGGGGGGCGCGGTCGAACAGATCAACCTGCGGACCATCGTGCTGCGCGACATGGAAGGCACCGTCCATGTGATCCCGAACGGCCAGGTCACCACGCTCGCGAACCGCAGCAAGGACTTCGCGTTCTACGTGCTGGACCTTGGCATCGACTACGACGACGACGTGGATCTCGCGATCGAGGTGGTGCAAGCGACGGCGGCCGAGTTACAGAAAGACCCCGCGTTCATGCCGCACATCCTCGAGCCACTCGAGGTCCTCGGCGTGGACGACTTCGCTGCCTCATCCGTGTCGCTGCGCTTCCGGATCAAGACGGTTCCCCTCAGCCAATGGATGGTGGGCCGCGAACTGCGTCGCCGGGTGAAGAAGGCGTTCGATCGCGCCGGCATCCGCATTCCCGTCCAGCAGGTCGAGGTCACGATGCGGAAATAACCTCCCGCTTACCAGGGTGTGGGCGCGGACCTCGCGGCGCTGCGCACCTGGCCCGTGCAGTCGGGGGCGTTCATCGATGCCGATCAGGTCGCGCGGGCGGGCGTTCGGGAGAGAAGACTTTACCTCCACCTGACACCTGCCACGGAACTGTCACACCTCTGACAAACCCTTGAAACGTTTCTGCCGTCTGATATCACCAGTGACCGAACGCGCGTGCCGCCTGCCCGCGCGCCGGTTCCTGTCGAGGTTGATGATGTATACCGCTGATCCCCGTGTTACACGCCGGGCAATCGGTTTCGCGTTGGGAATGACCGGGGCAATGTACGCCCTGCTGTGGATGGCCAGCACCGCCGTGGCGCCGTATGTCCGTTGAGGCGCACGGGACCCGAACGGAGCCGCCCGTCACGCTGGCCGCCATCGTGCGCGCCGGCCTGGTGGGGTTCATGGTCGGCACCTTCGGGCTGTGGCTGCACGCCCTGCTGACCAGCGCCTGAGGAACGCACCGCGTTACCGATCGAACTCCAGCCAGTCGAGCTGGGGCGGCGGCGCCGGCAGCGCCGTGGATAGCGCTTCAAGTTCCGCCAGGTCCTCGGGGGCCGCGCCGCGAGAGCAGCGGTTGGCGCGTTCCAGCCACTGCCGCGCGGAGGCGTGATCGGGCGCGGTCTCGAGGAAGTGCCGGGTCAGCGCCAGCGCGCAGGTCAGCGCGCAGGCGTCATCCGACTGCTCCACCGCCAGCGCGTACGCCCCCTCGAACAGTTCCCGCGTACCCGCGGGTGTGGGTTCCAGGGCGGCGCGCATCGCGGCCAGCGCGGCACGCCGGCCGTGACGCGCCTCCAGCGCACGGATCCTGTCGCGCAAGGCGTCGAGGTGAACGCGGCGCTCGTCTGCCGACGTCGCGGCTTCGGCCGCCGCCTCGATCGACTTCAGCCTCGCCCAGTCCGGGTCGCTCAGCAGCGCCCTGGCCTTCCCGTCAACAGCCTTTCGTCTGGTCACGGCCTGGACACCGACGCGTGTCCGGTCACGAACCCGCGCCACGCCTGCTCCACGCCCTTGGTGATGCCGATCCGCGGCCCCCACGACACCGCGCCGATGGCGACGCCGCGATCCTCGATCGTCAGTGGCGGCGCGAAGAGTGGCCTGGTGTCCAGCGACCGGTCGATGCCCATGGCCAGGGTCAGGTTCCCGGGCCCGCGACAAAGATGCGCGTCCTTGACGGGCGGCTTCCCCTTCCGCCATCGCGCACGGTCGCGGCGCTGGTGCATCAGCAACAGCCCCTCGAGCGGTTCGAGCGCGCGCACCAGCACGGCGGCGGGACATCCCTCCGGCTCCGTCACGGCGTTCACCATCTCGTGCAGTCCGTAGTTCAGATAGACGTAGGCGTGGCCGGGCGGGCCGTAGAGCGGCGCATTGCGGGTGGTCGGTCCGGCCGCCGCATGACACGCCGGGTCCTCCTCGCCCACGTATGCCTCGACTTCGACGATGGTGCCCGCGGTCACCCCGTCGGTGGCGCGGTGAACGAGGACCTTGCCAAGGAGATCGCGCGCCACCTCGAGGGTGGGGCGCCGGTAGAAGTCCTGCGGAAGAATCACGGCGTCGGCAGGCCGAGCTCGGCCAGATAGGCGCGCGCCTGCGGGCCGAGCTTCTTGTCCGCGGCGGCCTCCTGCAGACGCTTCGCCGAGCCATCCTTCAGGTAGCGCTCCCGCGCGTAGGCGACGATCAGGCCGGTGGCGTCCTTGCGATCGCCCCAGGAGTCGGTGGCCAGGTCCTTCACCAGGGCCGCGCTTTGCGGATCCCCGATGCGCACCAGCGCCTCGAGCGCGGTGCCCGCCATCTGCCGGTTGTTCTTCGCGCGCTGCCGCGTGTAGATATCCGTCAGCGACGGGATGGCAGCGGTCTCGCGCAGCATTCCAATCGCTTCCACCGCGGCGGCCTGCTCCCGATCGTCGGTGGCGTTCAGCAGGAGGACCAGGGCCTCGAGCAGCCCCGTCGGCCGGACCGGCATCGGCCCGCCGTCGATGGGAGCCGCGAACACGCGCCCGGCGACCCGGCTGCCGGCGATGCGCGTGGAGCGATCGTCGGACACCACCATCTGGATCAGCGCGACGCCCGCGCCAGCCAGCTCCCCCGGCGCCACGCCGCGGGCCGAGCGGCCGGCCAGCACCCCGAACGCATAGGCGTTGCGGACGCGCGGCACGCTGCCCACCGGGCCCATGCCGATGATCAGTTGGGAGATGGCGCCTGGAGGGATTGGCGCCGGGCCGGTGAGCCAGGCGTCGAAGGCGGCTTCGGGCCCGCCGCGCGGCACCTCGACGCCGGCGCCGAGCAATATCGCGCGTCCGTTGGGCGCCTGCGCCAGCAAGGCGCCGCCCGCCAGCAGAACGGCCGCGAAGGCGCAGAGCGAGCTCCTCATCAGTCCACAGTTTGCAACAACTTGTTGGAGGCGAGAATCTGCTGCAGGTAGCGGCCGGTGTGCGAGGCGGCCACTTCCGCCACGTGCTCGGGCGTACCCATCGCCAGCACCTCGCCGCCCTCCTCGCCGCCTTCGGGCCCGAGGTCGATGATCCAGTCGGCGGTCTTGATCACGTCGAGGTTGTGCTCGATCACGGCCAGGGTATGCCCCGCCTCCAGCAGCTTCCTGAACGCGGCCAGCAGCTTCGCGATGTCGTCGAAGTGCAGCCCCGTCGTCGGCTCGTCGAGGATATAGAGCAGCCGCTCGCCGGCGTGCGACGCCAGGTGCGCCGCGATCTTGATGCGCTGCGCCTCGCCGCCCGAGAGCGTGGTGGCCGGCTGGCCGAGCCGCAGATAGCCGAGGCCGATCTCGTCCAGCACCTGCAGCCGCCGCAGCACTTTCGGCACCGTCGAGAAGAACGCCAGCGCCTCTCGAACCGTGAGGTCGAGCACTTCGGTGACGTTGCGCCCGCGATAGCGCACCTCGAGGACCGACGACTTGAAGCGGCGGCCTTCGCACTGCTCGCACGGGACGGCCACGTCGGCCAGGAACTGCATCTCGACCTTCACCTCACCCTCGCCCTGGCAGGCTTCGCAGCGTCCGCCCGGGACGTTGAACGAGAAGTGGCTGGCGGTCATGCCGCGCGCCTTGGCCTCCTTGGTGGAGGCGAACAGCTCGCGGATCGGATCGAAGGCCTTCAGGTAGGTCACCGGGTTCGAGCGCGGCGTGCGGCCGATCGGCGTCTGATCCACGAGCACGACGTCGGTGACGAGCTCGTGTCCCTCGAGGCGATCGTGGGCGCCGACCTTCTTGTCCCAGTCGCCCTTGGCGCGCTTGAGCGCGGCATAGAGCACGTCGTGAATCAGCGTCGACTTGCCCGAGCCGCTCACGCCGGTGATCACCGTCAGCGTGTTGAGCGGGATCTCGATGTTCGCGCCCTTCAGGTTGTGCTCGCGCGCGCCAATCAGCTTGATGCGCTGCGGCACGCCGCGGCGACGGGTGGCGGGCACGGGAATCGACAGCTCGCCGCGCCAGTACTTGGCGGTCAGCGATCGCTGCTCCTTCGCCAGCCCCTCGATGGTGCCCGCATACACCACGCGGCCGCCGTGTTCGCCGGCGCCGAGGCCCATGTCGATCAGGTAGTCGGCCACCGCGATCATGTCGGCGTCGTGCTCCACGACGAGCACGGTATTGCCCTGATCGCGCAGCATCCGCAGGATGGCAATCAGCTTCTGGTTGTCGCGCGGGTGCAGGCCGATGGACGGTTCGTCCAGCACGTAGAGCGTGCCGACCAGCGCGGAGCCCAGCGACGTCGCCAGGTTGATGCGCTGCGCTTCGCCGCCGGACAACGTCGCCGACAAGCGGTCCAGCGTCAGGTAGTCCAGGCCGACATCGCGCAGGAAGCCGAGGCGCCGCCGGATCTCGTTCAGCACCTTGTCGACGATCGCCATGTCCTTCTCGGACAGGTGCAGGTCGGCAAAGAAGCGCGCCGCTTCGCGCACGGTCTGCGCCGACACGCGATCGATCGTCAGGTTGCCGACGCGCACGTCGCGCGCTTCGCGCCGCAGGCGCGTGCCGCCGCAGTCCGGGCACGTCAGGTAGCCGCGGTAGCGGCTGAGGAACACGCGGACGTGGACCTTGTATTTCTTCTTCTCCAGCCACTGGAAGAAGCCGCGGATGCCGTCGTAGTCGTCGCCATCGCCTTCGACAATCAGCCGCCGCTCGGCCTCGGACAGATCGGACCACGGCACGTCCAGGCGCACGCTGTTCGACTTGGCGATGCGCTTCAGCGCCGCCAGGTGCGAGCGGTAGTGCGGCTTGGTCCACGGCTCGATCGCGCCCTGGTTGATCGACTTCGCCGGATCCGGCACCACCAGGTTCAGGTCCAGCTCGACGACGTTGCCGAAGCCGTGGCAGGTCGGGCAGGCCCCGAACGGGTTGTTGAACGAGAACAGGCGCGGCTGCGGATCCTCGTAGGTGATGTGGCAGGCGCGGCACTCGAAGCGCTCGGAGAACTCGTGCCGCACCGGCGCGCCGCCGTCGGCGGACAGCTGGATGGCCCACGCGGCGCCACCGCCCTCCTGATAGGAAGTCTCGATCGAGTCGGTGGTGCGCGAGCGCATGTCGCCTTCGACGCGCAGGCGGTCCACCACCACGCCGATGGACGTCCGGCCTTTCAGCACGTCGGCCGGCAGATCGTCGAACGAGACCGCCTGGCCGTCCACCAGCAGGCGGCCGAAGCCCTTGCGGCGGAGCTGCTCGATGACCGACACCGGCGCGGCGGCCGCGCCGGCCTCCGCGCTCGGCGCCACTTCCTCGTCCCCCGGCTCTGCCGCATCGTCCACGGGAGGCTTCCCCAGGTCCACCAGCGGCAGGTCGTAGCCAATCAGCAGGCGGGTGCCTTCCGGGAGCTTGCCAAGACGGTCTGCCACCACCTCGGCGGTTTCGCGGATCACTTCCTGGCCGCAGTTGCGGCAGATGGTCTTGCCCACGCGCGCGAACAGCAGGCGCATGTAGTCGTGGATCTCGGTGACCGTGGCCACGGTCGAGCGCGGGTTGCGGACCGAATTCTTCTGGCGGATGGCGATGGACGGGCAGATGCCGTCGATGCCGTCCACGTCGGGCTTCTCCATCCGCTCCAGGAACTGCCGGGCGTAGGCGGAGAGCGACTCCACGTAGCGGCGCTGACCTTCGGCGTAGATGGTGTCGAATGCCAGCGACGACTTGCCCGAACCGCTCACGCCGGTGATGACGATGAGCTGGCCGACGGGCAGCGAGACGTTGACGTTCTTCAGGTTGTGCGTACGCGCGCCGCGTACGACGATGGCCGAGCGGTCGAAAGGGGCGGACGGCATGACTGGAGGTCTGGTGCTAGGTTCGGGCTCGTGGCGAGTGCCCCAAATAATCGATGCTACCTCGCCAGCGACCGGCATTCAAGGTCGCCCCTGTGGCGGCGGGCCTCCGGCCCCGAGACGGCGCCGCTGTCGGGACCGCGGCCGGGCTGGTAGACTGCCCCGCGATGCGCATCCCCGGCTTCCCCGGCTTCCCTGCCTGCCGCGCGGGCAACTCCAATCTCGCCATCCTCTTCCTGCTGTCAGTCGCGTTCTGGAGCGCGCCTGCCACCGCCCAGCCTGCGTCGCCCGCCGCCCAGCCCGCACCGCCCCTGGTGGCCAACGGTCCTCTGCCGGTCACAGCCGCGTCCTATCCCTTCGGCGGCGCCAGTCAAACACGGGTGCCGACGGACCTGGCCCGTGACGGCTACGTCGAGGAAGAGTTCCTGGTCTCGGGGACCGCCAATGTCTATGACTGGCCGCAGGCCGGTCCGGCCGTGGTCCGCACGGCCAACGCGCCGTACACCACGCGCGTGCTGGTGCGCCGGCCCGCGGATCGCGCCCGGTTCAGCGGCACGGTGGTGGTCGAGATGCTGAACCCGTCGAACCTGTTCGACCTCAACATCGGCTGGGCGCTGTCGCACAAGGAGTTCGTGCGGCAAGGTCACGCGTGGGTGGGCATCACGGCCAAGCCGGTGGCGATTGACTCGCTGAAGACCTTCAACCCGACGCGCTACGCGACGCTGGCGTGGGCCAATCCCCTGCCGCTGGACGACCCGCGCAACTGCACCACCGTCGCGCGGGACACCCAGCGCACCACCGAGAACGGCCTCGTGTGGGACATGCATCGCCAGGTGGCGCAGTGGCTGCGCGGGCGGGCGAACAACCCGCTGGCCTATGGATCTGGCAGCGGCGCCCATCCGGTGCAGCGTCTCTATGCCTGGGGCTACTCGCAGACCGGCGGTTTCCTCTACACCTACGTCAACGCCATCCATCCGCTGGACGTGCGCGCGTTCGGCAAGCCGCTGTTCGACGCCTACTTCATCGCCGTGGCGAGCGGGCCCTCCCCCATCAACCAGTGCGCGGCGCCGCTGGCGCCGGAGGACGCGCGGCGGCGCATCACCGACCCCGGGGTGCCGGTGGTGCGCGTGATGAGCCAGTCGGACTACCTGCGGACGATGGCGGCGCGGCTGCCGGACGGGGATGCGGCGCCGAACCAGATGCGGAACTACGAGATTGCGGGCTCCGGGCACGCGACGCCGGATGAACTGACCTTCGCGGCGAAACCGGAGGACATCGAGAAGGCCGGCCGCGCGGTGCCGCCGATGGCCTGCAACGAGGGTCCGCGCAGCCGGTTCCCGAGCGGCGTGGCGTTCAACGCCATTCTGCGGAACCTGGATGCGTGGGTGCGGACGGGCGTGGCGCCGCCGCGCGCGGAGCCTATCCAGGTGGTGGACGGCAAGCCGGTCCTCGACCGGTTCGGGAACGTGGTCGGGGGCGTGCGGTCGCCGTTCGTGGACGTGCCGACGAGCACGTGGATGGGCAACTCCACGGGCGAGTCGTTCTGCGGGATTGCGGGGCACGAGCTGCCGTTCGACGCGGCGCGGATGCGCGAGCTGTACCCGAATCCCGGCAGCTATGCGCGGGCGTTCGAGGCGAGCGTGGAGGCGCTGGTGAAGGCGCGGTTCATCACGCCGGAGGACGGGAAGGACCTGGTCGCCACGGTGCGGCGGTAGCGTCCGTGGTTGGGCGTGCGCCGCTGCCAGGCGAGCTCCCGCGGAAGGCGCAGTCAGCGCGCCAGGGCACCCTCGTGGTGGCCGAGGCCGGCGCGGGCGGCCCGGCGGCGGGCCTACCCGCTGTGATAGGATTCTTGGGTTGCGCCTCCGCGGGAGGCGTCCCACCGCCAGGCCGGCGTAGCTCAGTTGGTAGAGCAGCTGATTCGTAATCAGCAGGTCGAAGGTTCAAGTCCTTTCGCCGGCTCCAAGAACTCAACTAAAGCAAATCCTACGGCACATAACCCGTATGCCGACGTCTAGCTGACATGGCTGGCTACCACAGGGCTACCACTATCGCCCTGGCAATACAGCAGCGAGGCGGCTGACGCGCCAGTATCACTTCCGACCAACGGGTGCGCGGCGGATCGGGCGCCCGCGATGACACGGACGCCCGCCAGCCGGTTCAGTTGAAGCGGATCTTGGCGACGATCTGCAGCGTGTTCAGCTTCGTGTCTCCAAAGCCCGAAGCCAGGGCCAGATCGGTCGCCAGCACCGACTTGAGCCCCCACGAGTACCGTCCCTCGATGCCGATGCGCGCCACTTCGAAGCCGATGCCGGCCATCACACCGATGTCCAGGCCCTCGTAGACGTCCTCGTCCAGGCTTTCGCCATCTTCGAGCGCCTTCACCTGGATGTCGAACACGGGACCACCGAGGAAGTACAGGCTCGGCTTCTCACGATCCAGGGAGCCGGCGTTGACGCGGACCAGAGCCGGGATCTCGACGTAGCGGAGTTCCTGCTCCGAGTCCTCGACGGTGAACTTCTTGACCACCCAGTTCACTTCACCCATGAAACCCACACGCCCGTTGCGGTTGCCGCCGAACCAGATGCCCGCCATCCAACCACTGCCCCCGTCCGTGTTGATGTCGAAGGGGTTGGACTCCAGCTGAACAGACGTATTCGTGTACCCGCCCAGGGCGCCGATGCCAACGCCCGAATCGTTCTGGCCGGTCGTCTGGGCGAAGCCAGGAGCGGCCACCAGCGCAAGTCCACATACCAAGGCCAGCACCATACGTGCATGAATGCTCATAACGCCTCCTTGAATCAGCTGAACCATGTGCAAGTGACGTTCCAGTCGCAAGGTGTCACAAATGGTCAGCCCCAGGGGGCGGCAGGCGGCACCTGCCGGTCTGGCCCGTGCTCGCCGGGAATCCGGCGGCGAACGGTCGTCGATTGGATGGGGCCCTAGCGCGCCTTCACCGTGGCGCTGCAGGCGGGTCGAAGACGGCATAATCGGACGGACGCCTCGGTCCGTATGACAGCCACCTTCGTCGCCCTTGCCGTAATCGCGTTCCTGCTGGCGGCCTGGCTCTTCGCCAGGGCAGCGCTTCGAGGCCTGCGCACCTTCGTGCGTTCGCTGTGGCCTCACTAGCGGCAACACGACCGACACCTTCGGGTTGCGGCAGCGAACCGTCAGGATCAGGTATCGCATCCCGCGGGGTTACGGCACCATGACGCCGACTCACGCCAGCGGTCCCCGGACCTGCTGCAGCAGTCGGCCGGCATCGCGCCAGCGGCTCGCGGATCTGCGGCACCACGATCGCGGCATCACCGAGCACCTCCGGCCACCTCCGCCACCAACCGCCAGACTTACCGCCACTGCCGGCGGACTTGGTGGAGCGGTGATGCGGTACTCCCTGAGCGTGTCCCGGATCGACCGCAGCGATGCCGTGACCTGCGCCAGCACCCCGCGGAGTCACCCGAGCGGGAGGCGGACCAGCGTCACGGAAACGCGGAGTCACGCACGCGGTACCCCGGAGTCACTTCAGCGGTCCGCGGCATTACATTTTTGGCGTGCTCTAAGTGCCATGACGTCAATCACTTGCAGGTCCGCACTACTGCTGGCGTAAGTCGCGCGGGTGCTGAGGGTAGGTCCGCGGGTTGCTGCATGTAGGTCCGGACCCTGCGTGCACCTGGTCGCGCGGGTGCTGAACCCAGGTCGCGCGGGTGCTGCCCCAAGGTCGCGAGGGTACGGCCCCCAGGTCCACCACCTGCTGGCGGTTACCCCCGCAGCCCCGGACCCTTGCCGAATCGGCACGTGATGTAGGTCGTCTGGGTCGCGAGGGTGCGTCCGGAGGGTGGTGACCCTACCCGTACCACCTGCTCCCACCTGCTCGCGCGCCCCCGCGAGGTAGGTCCATCGATCGCGGTGCCTATCCACGCCGGGTCGTGGCAGCGTTGTGATGCCAGACAACACTGCCCGCTCGGTGAGGTCGGTAACTGGCAACGCGAGTTCACGGTGTCGTGACTGTCGTCGTCAGCGGCACGACCCTGCCGCCACGCCAGATCTGCACCGACAACGTGTCGCCCGCCTTGACCTTGTCGAGGGTGGTCAGCAACCCGCTCATGAACGTCGCGGACGCCGTGACCGAGGCTCCCTGAACCTCGAGCAGGATGTCACCGCCAAGCAGCAGCGGCACGTCCGTGAGGGTCGCCGGCAGTGAGCCTCCTCGCAGACCGAGCCGGGCGGCCAGCGATCCGGGAGCCACGGTTTGCACCAGCAGGCCCGCCGGCTGCGGCAGATTCAGGGCCTCGGCGACCGGACCCTCGAGCATGAACGACTCCACGCCGAACCACGTCCGTCGCTCGTCCAGCATCAGCCGCTTGACGACGTTGCCGGCGACCGAGAAGCTCGGACCGCCGGTGGCGCCCTCCTGGCTGAGGACATGCGTGACGATGCCGACGACATGGCCATCGAGGTTGAAAAGGGGGCCGCCGGAGTTTCCTTCGAAGATGTCGAGGTCGGTCTGCAACACCTCGAGAGGGGTGGCGTCTTCGTAGACCTGGGACGGACGGCGTCGGGCGCTGACCCAGCCCACGGCCAGCGAATGGTTCGCGCCATAGGGGGCGCCGATCGTGAAGACCTGGTCGCCGGTTTCGAGCAGATTGGAGTTGCCGAACGTGGCCACCACGGCGCCCGGCGGCACGTGCGCCAGTTGCAGCAGGGCGATGTCGGCGAACGGTGCCATCGTAATCACGGTGGCCGGGATCGGCGCGCCGTCCAGGAAGCTGACCTCGATGGTCGAGTCGCTCTTGACGACGTGCGCCGCCGTCACCACCTTCCCATCGGCCGAGACCAGCACCCCCGAGCCCAGCCCCTCGGCCGGAGCCGACGCCTCGCCGGCACGGGTGCCGGACTCGGGGCCATTGGCAATGGTGCGAATCAGCACCACCGACGGATTCGCTCGACGGAACACCTCTCTCAGGGGTTGCGCGCCGGCCGCACTGGCCGTCAAGGCCACTGCGCACCACGCGGCCACCACCACCAGTCGGCTCAGCATGCGATTTCTCCTCATCGCCGCGCGTGACGCGTAGGGGTCGGGGATCATCCTGGCCTACAAGGTCTGCGGCTCGGTCCACGAGCGAAGCGGGGCCAGCCGCGCCGCCTTCTTGTGCTGGTGCCGGTCCATCCGCCGCAGCACGTCATCCAGAAACGCAATGGCTTCGACCTGATGCGGCCCTTTGTTCAACATCACGCACTCGGCGCGCTGCCCCATCGCGGCGTCGGTGGCTTCGCCGCGGCTGGCGGCGCCGTCCTTCACCAGGCGCTCGAGCACCTGCGTCGCCCAGACGACCGGGACGTGAGCGGCTTCGCAGATCCAGAGAATCTGCTCCTGGACTTCCGACAGGCGTCCGAGGCCAATCTCCACCGCCAGGTCGCCACGGGCGATCATCACCGCGACCGGCTGGCGGCCGCCCGCGGCGACGATCAGCCGCGGCAGGTTGCGGACGGCCAGCGAGGTCTCGATCTTCAACACCACCGGCAGCAGGGGCCGGCCGGGCCGCCGCCGCGCCAGCTCCCGCTGCAGCCGCACGACGTCGTTGGGGCGCTGGACGAACGAATAGCCGACGCTGTCGGCATGGGCCGCCACGAAGTCGAGGTCTGCCAGGTCTTTCGCCGTGAGGGGGGCGATGTCCAGGTCCGCGCCAGGGAGATTGATCCCCTTCTCGGCGCGCAGCCGCTCGCCCTTGTCGCGGGCGTGGACCACCTCCACGACAGCGCGGCCAGGAGCGATGGTGACGACCCGCCCGCCGATTTTGCCATCGTCCAGCCACACCACGGCGCCCGGGGTCAGGGCCCTGATGATCTCGGAGTGCGAGACCGTGGCCTGCACCCGCGCGTCGCGCGCGCGCCCTGGCACGGTGACGAGTTCGAAGCGGTCACCGCGCCTGAGGCGCACCTTCCCGGACGGCGTGACCGAGGTGATCCGCACCTTGGGGCCCGCCAGGTCCATGAGGATTGGGCACCGGCGGCCAGCCGCTCTGGCGGCGGCCCGCACATGCCGGATGATGGCCCGCCAGACTGCGGGGTCGTCGTGGGCGCAGTTGATGCGGGCGCAGTCGGCGCCTGCCGCGAGCATCCGCGCGACGAGCGCCGGGTCCGTGGCTGCCGCGGCCGGCATCGTCACCATGATGCGTGTCGCCGGCCCTTGCGGGTCGGTGCCGAACAGCCGCCTCTGCTCGCGGAGAATCGTGGCCTGACCCGAGTGGCGCAGGCGCGGCACCCGCCTGGCGCGGACCGGCAGCGCATGCTGGCCGGCCACGACCCCAAGCGTGGCAAGAACGGCGTCGAGCGCGGTCAGGACGCACGACTCGCTCTGCCCCAGGGACGACAAGCCACACTGCGACAAGCGGCGTTGCAGCTCGCGCACGTCCCGACGGCGCAGTGCCAGATAGTGCGCGAGGTTCAAGGCAGCCGGCTCGAAGGCCGGCCGGCGCAGCGAGCGCGCCCACAACGCGACCGTGGCGGCGCCCTCAGCGGCGACCTCGGCGCGTAGGTGCAATAGATCGGCCAGCAAGGCCCGGGCAGAGGTCAGCGAGGACGTGGACGGCAACTGAGCGGGCATCGCGTGGTCATCAATCGACGATAGCGACATCGAAGGATGGAGGCAAACAGGTTTATCCCCACCAATCCCATCGAGATGTTCTATGTATCAGCGGCCCATGGGGCCCAGCCGGCCCGCTCAGGTCAACAGCCGATATCGTGCACCCTCGGCGAGCGCCGCGACGCCCGGGTGCTTGACGCGACGCTCTGCGGAAATGGCATAGAAGCGCTCGACCACGCCTTCCATCGGCCCGAGCACCCGAACGTCGCACAGGCGGCGGACGTCGGCTTCGACGGCCGCCAGCGCCGGGAAAATACCGGCCCCTGCTTCGCCGAACACCTTCATCAGGGCCGGATCTTCGAACTCGCCGACGATGTTCGGCGACACCCCGAGATCGGCGAACCAGGCGTCAACGGATCGGCGCATCGAGGTGTTCTGGGTCGGCAGCAGCATCGGCGCGCCGTCGATCGACTTGGGAAACCCTCGACGGTAGGTCATCGACAGCCGTTCGGACGCGAAGAGCAGTACGGTGGATTCGCCGAGCAGGTGGTTGTAGACCTTCTGTTTGTGGGTCGGTGGTTGGGGCGCGTCGGCGATGACGAGGTCGAGATGATGGCTGACGAGTTCGTCGATCAGTCCCTCCAGCCGATCCTCGAAACATTTCACGCGGGTCATCGCGGGTAGCCCGAGCGCCGGCTGCAGTAGCCGATGGGCGAGCAGCTTGGGCACGCTGTTGGCGAGCCCGACGGTCAGATCGAAGGGCTTGTCGGATGGATGCCCCTTGAGCTCATCGACCAGATCACGACCGAGTTCGAAGATCTTGTCGGCGTAGCGGAAACAAATCTGGCCGGCCTCCGTCAGCACCAGCTTCTGGGAGTCACGGTCGAGCAGCGGCTGCTCGAAGACGTTCTCCAGCTCGCGGATCTGACCGCTGACGGTCGGCTGGGTGACGTGCAGCTTCCGCGAGGCCTTGGTCACTCCACCTTCCTTCACGGTTGCCCAGAAGTAGCGGAGATGGTGGTAGTTGAGAAAGGCCATGGCGAAAAGCGTAGCACGCAACTCGCAGCGGCGGGTCGATGGTGGCCGACCGCAGCCTATGGCGCACATCGAATCAAACGATTGCCGTCGTTGGGCCGCGGGCCGGTATCGTGCCGTATGAGGGACGTCGAGGGCGGGCCGCACGAAAGCAGGCCGGCAGGGCGAGCCCCATGGGAGAGGTTCACTGAATGAGCAGCAGCAGACGGCAGTTCCTGATACGTTCGACGGCGAGCCTGACAGGCCTGGGACTTGCGGGGACGGTGTCGCCGGCGTTCTCGTTTCCGAAAGCGGAACGCGATCGCCTGACACCGCAGCAGGTCATCGAGCTGATGCAGACCGGCAACGAGCGCTTCCGCTCCGGAGTCCGGGTCAATCGCGACTTCCTGCGTGAGCAGCGCGATCGGGCGACCGGCCAGTTTCCCGCCGCCGTCATCCTGAGCTGCATCGACTCGCGCGCGCCGGCCGAGATCGTCATGGACCTCGGCATCGGCGACGTCTTCAACTCACGCATGGCGGGCAACGTGGTCAATCCCGACGTCATCGGCGGCCTGGAGTTCGCCTGTCAGGTTGCCGGTGCCAAGGTGGTCCTGGTGCTCGGGCACACCGCCTGCGGCGCCGTCGCCGGCGCTATCGCCGGGGTCACCCTGGGCAATCTCACGGGGCTCCTTGGGCGCATCCAGCCGTCGATCGCGGCAACCGCGTTCACGGGCGACCGCACCGCCGCCAATCCCGCCTTCGTCGATGCCGTCGCCCGCACGAACGTGACGCGCTCGATCGACACCATCCGCCAGGAGAGCGCGGTGCTGCGTGACCTCGAGGTGAAGGGCACCATCGCCATCGTCGGAGCCATGTACGACATCGCCACGGCCGCCGTGTCGTTCCTGCCGCCCCGGACCGTGGCCTCGCCGTAGAATGGAGAGGCACCCCATGGCCAGCGTTGCCGACATCCGCACCGGACTCGACGCCAAGACCCTCGCCCGGGCGGTCAGCGAGCATTTGTTCTACCAGGCCGGCAGGCGGCCAGACACCGCGTCGCTGAACGACGTCTATCTGGCGGTGGCGGCCGCCGTGCGCGACCGCCTGTTCCACCGCGCGGTGGCGACGCTCGACGAGCAGTCGTCGGACCCGGGCGTTCGCACCGTCGCCTATCTGTCGGCCGAGTTCCTGATGGGGCCGCAGCTGGGGGCCAATCTGATGAATCTCGACATCGTGGCGGCGATGCGCGAGGCGCTGTCGGAACTGGGGCTCGACCTGTACGCGGTCCTCGGTCAGGAAGAGGAGCCAGGGCTGGGTAACGGCGGCCTGGGCCGGCTCTCGGCGTGTTATCTCGACTCGCTGGCGACGCTCGAGGTGCCGGCTGTCGGACATGGCATTCGTTACGAGTTCGGCATCTTCGATCAGGAGATCCGGCACGGCTGGCAGGTGGAAGTGGCCGACCGCTGGTTGCGGTGGGGCAACCCGTGGGAGATTGCGCGGCCGGACCTGGCGGTGCACGTCGGCTTCGGCGGCCACACCGAACGCTGGGTGGACGCGCAGGGCCACCTGCGCGTGCGCTGGGTGCCCGCCGACACCGTTCGCGGCGTTCCCCACGACATGCCGGTGGCCGGATATCGTACCGGGCACTGCAACGTGCTGCGGCTGTGGCGGGCCGAAGCGACCGAGGAGTTCGACGTCACCGCCTTCAACCAGGGTGACTACGTCGGCGCCGTTGAGCACCGCATCCGCAGTGAGTCGATCAGCAAGGTCCTCTACCCCAACGACGACACGATGCAGGGCAAGGCCCTGCGCCTGCGGCAGCAGGCGTTCTTCGTCTCGAGCGCGCTGCAGGACATGCTGCGTGCCCACGTTCGCCTCCACGGCACGCCCGCCACGTTCGCCGCGCGTTGGGCGGTGCAATTGAACGACACGCATCCGGCCATCGCGGTCGCCGAACTGATGCGTCTGCTCGTCGACGAGCACCAGGTCGGGTGGGAGGAGGCGTGGCAGACCACCGTCGCGGCCGTCGGCTACACCAACCACACCCTGCTCCCTGAAGCGCTCGAGACGTGGAGCGTGGCGCTCTTCGAACGCCTGCTGCCACGGCACCTCGAAATCATCTACGAAATCAATCGGCGGCTGGTGAACGAGATCCGGGACCGCTTCCCCGACGACGACGCCAGGATTGCACGGATGTCGATCATCGACGAAGGCGACGGGCGGCGGGTGCGCATGGCGAACCTCGCCTGCGCCGGGGCGCACATGATCAACGGCGTGGCCGCGCTGCACACGGACCTGCTGACCCGCGAGGTGCTGCCAGACTGGGTGAGCCTCTATCCCGAGCGCTTCTGCAACATCACCAACGGCGTGACGCCGCGGCGCTTCCTCGCGCTGAGCAATCCCGGGCTGGCCGGGCTGATCACGGCTCGCCTGGGCGAGCGCTGGCTGTGGCACCTCGAGGAGCTGCGCGGCCTCGAACCACTGGCCGGTGACGCCGCGTTCCGTCACGACTGGCAACGGAACAAGCACCTGAACAAAGTCTGCCTGGCCCACCTGGTGAAGGAGCGGACGGGCATCGACGTCGATCCATCGGCCCTGTTCGACGTCCAGGTCAAGCGGTTTCATGAATACAAGCGACAGCATCTGAACGTGCTGCACATCCTCAGCCGCTTCCTGCGCCTGAAGGCAGATCCGGACGCCGATGTCGTGCCTCGCGTGTGGATCTTCGGGGGCAAGGCGGCGCCGGGCTATCGCATGGCCAAGCTCATGGTGAGGCTGGTGACGGCGACCGCCGCGCTGGTGAACGGCGACGCCGATGTCCGCGGCCGACTGCGGGTCGTGTTCTTCCCGGACTTCAACGTCAAGCACGCGCAGGTGATTTATCCCGCGGTCGATTTGTCCGAGCAGATCTCCCTCGCGGGAAAGGAAGCCAGCGGCACCGGCAACATGAAGATGGCGATGAACGGCGCGCTCACCATCGGAACGCTCGACGGAGCCAATATCGAGATCCGGGCGGCGGTTGGCGCCGAACGCTTCTTCCTGTTCGGCTTGACGGCGGCCGAGGTGCGGACGGCCAGGGCGGCTGGCTATCGGCCGCGTGCTTTCTACGAGGCCAACACCGAGCTGGCGCAGGCGATCGACCTCATCGACTCCGGCGCACTGGCGGCAGGTGATCGCGATCTCTTCCGCCCGATTGTCGACCAGCTGCTCACCGACGATCCCTACATGCTGCTGGCGGACTTTGCGTCGTACGCCGCCGCCCAGGACGCGGTGGATACCAGCTGGCTGATGCCCGACGCCTGGACCGCTGACGCCATCGTCACGGTCGCGCGAATGGGCGAGTTCTCGTCTGACCGCTCAATTCGCGAGTACTGCTCGAAGGTCTGGAATGTCGAGCCCGGGCGCCCGTAGCGCCGAGTGCCTTCACGACTGATCAATCGGGCCAGCCTTACTGCGCTGTCGAGAAGAAGCTCACGGCGGCTGCGACCGGCACGCTGATCGACAGGAGCGCGACCGACGCCGGACCGGCCGGCAGGTCGAGGTAGAACGACACCGCGAGCCCCAGGCAGGGCACGGTCGCGCCGATGCAGCGAGCCGTGATCACCGTGGCCCGCATGTTCGTCGTGACCAGCAGCGCCGCCATCGCCGGAAGCGTCAGGAGCGCGAACATCAGCAGCGCGCCGATCTCCTGAACCGCGGCCGCAGCCGCGATCGCGATCAGGACGATTCAGGCCCATCGACCACCGGCGCGGGTTGACGCCAGCGACCTGCGCCGCTTCGGCATCGAAGGTCACGAGCAGGAAGCGCCGCGAGAACAGCACGTGCGTCAGCCCGATGACCAGCGCGAGAACGACGAGGCCCGCGGCATGGCTGACGCTGACCGCCAGCAGGTTGCCAAACAACATGTGCAGCGTGTCCGCATCGGGCGCCGCCGCCAGCGCCAGGATGATGACCGGCGCCGACGAGGCCGCCGCATAGGCCCACCCCATCACCGATTCTGCGGAGACCCGGCGCGGCCTCTGGAGCAGTCCCAGCCCCAGCCCGGCGGCGACGGCGGCGGCGACCGAAGCGATCTCGGGGGGCCAGTTGAAGACTTCGGCCGCCGCGGCTCCCACCGTGGCGGCGTTCGCCAGCACGAGCCCCAGAAAGACGATCCGCCTGATGACGAGGTAGACCCCCAGGAGCCCGAGCGAGGCCCCGGTCGCGATCGACGCGATCAAGGCCAGGCGCATGAAGACGGGTTCAAACATCGGTGCGCGTCCCGCCCGCCCACGACCAGCGTCCGCTGTCCGGCGACGATGCCCAGGTGCACGGGCACGCCGTACAGCTCGGACAGCCGCTCCTCCTGGAGCACCTCGTCCACGGTGCCGTGCAGGATCGTCCGCGTCCCCAGCAGCATGATCGAGGTGGCGAGATTGAGCACGATCGGCAGCATGTGGGTGACGATCAGAATCGTCACGCCCTGCGTCCGGTTCAGATCCCGAAGGAACTCGAGGATGGCCGCCTCGCTGGCCGCGTCCATCCCCGCCGTCGGCTCGTCGAGCACGAGCAGGTCCGGGTCGGCCGCGAGCGCCCGGGCCAGCAGGACGCGCTGTTGCTGGCCTCCCGACAGGTTCCTGAACAGTTGCTGGCTAAGAGGCTCGGCCCCGAGCAGGTCCAGCGCGCGGAGAGCCGCGTCGATGATCGGCGCGGCGCACGCGCTGAAACGGCCCGGCCCTGGGCCGCGCGTCCCATCAGCACCACTTCGAGCGCGGTGACCGGAAGGATGGTGTCGATGCGGTCGCGCTGCGGAACGTAGCTGATGGTCAGCCCGGCCTGCCGCTCCACGCGCCCCTGCAGCGGCCTCAGCAGACCGAGGATCGTGCGCAGCAAGGTGGTCTTGCCGGAGCCGTTCGGCCCCACGATGCCCAGGATCTCTCCGCGGTGAACGTCAAATGACAGGTCCTCGAGAACCGGGCGGCCATTGAACCCGATGCTCAACGTTTGCCCGCTCAGAACGGAATCGCGATGGTCCATGTAGGCGTCAATCCGAACGAGCGACCGATGGTCGGCCCGCCCAGGTGAGGTTAGCGTACTCGGTGTGGCAAGATGCCGTGTGGACGAACCCATCCTCATCACCTGTCCCTATTGCGGCGAAGAGGTCGAGATCTACCTCGAGCCGGAGACGCGCGGCACGCTGGTCCAGGACTGCGAAGTCTGCTGCAACCCCTGGCAGCTGCGAGTGACGGTGGACGGCGACGATCGGTATGTTGACGTGAGCCGCGCCGACGGTTCGGAATAGCGCGCGGTGAGCCGAGCCACGGAAAATGCCGTGCGCGAATGGAAGTTCAGCCTTACCCTATCCACCAACCCGTTCTTCGAGACCCTCGCGCCACGCCCATGAAACCAGCCGCCCTGTCCGTCGCCCTGCTTGTCCTGTGCTCCCTGCTCGTGGCGGCGCAGTCGCCATCGCTGCGCCCCGATCCCTCAATCAGCTGCTCGATGTGCGCTGAGTGGAACAAGGACCTCGCGCCAGCGAAAGTCTTTGGCAACACCTACAGCGTCGGCACGGACGGGCTGTCCGCGCTGCTGGTGACCTCGCCCGCGGGGCACGTGCTGCTGGACGCGGCGCTGCCGCAATCGGCGGCGTTGATCGATCAGCACATCCGCGCGCTGGGCTTCAAGACCGAAGACATCAAGCTGATCCTCGTGTCGCACGGGCACTACGATCACGCCGGCGGCGTCGCCGCGCTGCAGCGCTTCAGCGGCGCGCGCGTCGGCGCCAGCCCCTCCACCGCCGCGGCGCTGCGGGCCGGCGTCAACACCCCGGACGACCCCCAGGTCGCCTTCGGCCCGAAGGAGAACAGCTTCCCCAAGGTGGCCACGGTCCAGGAACTGAAGGACGGCGAAGTGGTGCGCGTCGGCGACACCGCCATCACCGTCCACCACATCCCCGGGCACGCGCCCGGCAGCACCGCCTACACGTGGCAGAGTTGCGAGGGCGCCTCCTGCAAGGCGGTGGCGTACGTGGACAGCGTCACGCCGGTTTCGGCAGACGGCTTCCGCTTCAGCGGTGATGCCAAGTACCCCTCGCGGGTGGACTCGTTCCGCCGCAGTCTCGCCAAGGTCGCGGCCCTGCCCTGCGACATCCTGAAGGCGCCGCACCCCAGCGCCTCGGTCGGCAAGACGTGCGTGACGTATGCGGCGAACGGCACGGCCCTCCTCGACAAGCGCCTGGCCGAGGAAGCCAAGAGCCGCTGATGCGGCGGCCACGCGCGTGGCGCTGAATCGCGGCTGCACCTACCGCGAACAAATCGGACCCGCGCAGGCGGGACGCTCGGTGCGCGATCACCTGGTGTCCCGCTACCCGCACTCGTCCGCATCCGACTGGGACGCGCGCCTGGCCGCGGGTCAGGTGGATCTCGACGGCGCCGCGGCGCACGGCGGCGAAGTGCTTCAGCCCGGGCAGCATCTCACCTGGCAGCGGCCACCTTGGGACGAGCCCGATGTCCCGATGCACTTCGACGTCCTCTACGAAGACTCCGCGGTGCTCGCCGTGTCCAAGCCGAGTGGCCTGCCGACGATGCCAGCCGGTGGGTTTCTGGAGCACACGCTCCTGGCGCTGGTCCACGCCGGCTATCCGGAGGCGCATCCGCTGCATCGGCTCGGGCGCTTCACCTCGGGGCTCGTGCTGTTCGCGCGCACACCCGCGGCGGCGGCCGCGCTCGGCACGGCGTGGCGCAGCCACGAGGTGATCAAGGACTACCGCGCGTTGATCAGCGGCCAGCCACCCTGGGACACGCTGGAGATCACGACCGGGATCGGGCCGGTGCCGCATCCGAGGCTGGGCACTGTCTTCGCGGCCCGTGACGATGGCAAGCCGGCGCGAAGCACGGTCACGGTGATTGCGCGGCGCGACACCGCCACGTTGTGCGACGTGCGGATCGCGACCGGCCGCCCGCATCAGATCCGGATCCACCTGGCCTGGGCCGGGCATCCGCTGGTGGGCGATCCGCTCTATGGAGTGGGTGGGCAGCCTCTTGTGGACGCGCCTGGGCTGCCCGGTGATGGCGGCTATCTGCTCCACGCGCATCGCGTGCGGTGCGCACATCCCGATGGCGGCGTGCTGGAACTGGAGGCCCCGCCTCCGGCCATTCTCTCCCCCTAGCCGTTCAGGAAGCGCGCCAGCCGCACGCGCTCTCGCTCCATCGCCTGGGCGAACGCCCGCCCTTTCGGAGGCGAGCCCGCAACGTATCCACCCGAGATGTCCAACAGCCCATCTTTGGCGGAGACATTGGCCCAACCAATCACCGCGTCGCGCCACAGCAACGGCAGCGCGTAGTAGCCGAGTTTGCGCTTCTTCGCGGGGGTGTAGGCTTCGAATCGATAAGCCCAGCCCCAGAACGCCTCGAACCGCCGGCGATCCCACACCACGGGGTCGAAGGGCGCCAGCAGCCTCACCTCGTCGTCCAGGTCCGGGCCGGTGAGCGAAAGGTCTTCGGGCCAGTAGTACTCGACGCCGTCCACGCGGGCGTGCGGCAGCCGCGCCTTGGCGCGTGCCAGCGCGGTCTTCAGGCCGGACTCCCACTGCGGCACGGCCAGCCGCAGTCGATTGGTCAGCCAGGACAGGGTGGCGGACGGGATTGGCGCGTACTTGCGCAGCAGCACGTCGAGCAGCGCGTCGAGGCGCGCGCGGCGCTCCGTCGGCGCCAGCGCAAGCGGTTCGTGATGCTGCGGCGCATAGACGCGGATGCCGCCCTCGCGCGACACCACGCGCAGCAGCCCGCGGTAGTGAAGATGATCGAGCAGGTGCGTGGTGGCGCTCGACGAGCCGCCCCAGTAGTTGGTGACCGACCCGTGCGAGAAGTAGGCGTCCACCTCGCGCGGATGGACGCGCCCACGCTCGCGGACGAAGTCCAGCACCGCCGCCGCCTTCCTGGGCCCCGGCGATGGCCAGCGCCCGAAGCCGCCGCGCGGATGCATCAGCGCGTAGACGTCGCGGGACAGGAACCCGTAGTTGACGAAAAAATCTTCCTCGATGTCGAGCGAGGCGTAGTGCCGCTCGAGGTCGCCCGCCCGATAGCCAGGGACCCGGTGGCGCAGCGTGAGGTCCTGGGCTCGCGCCGGCGACCGAATCGGATCGGCCTGCACGAATCCAAGGCGGCGCACCGCCTCACCAAGCGGGACCGGGTCGAACAGGCTGCGGGCGATGGCCACCCGGCGCAGCGTGCGGAGCGTAGGTATCATGACGTGTGCCCACCTTCATCAGGCAGGTCGAGATCGACGCGCCGGTATCGGTCGTCTTCGGTTTTCACGAGCGGGACGATGCGCTCGCCCTGCTGAGCCCGGCGTTTCCCCCGGTGCGCGTGGTGCGAAGAACCGGTGGCATCCAGCGCGGCGCCGAAGTGGAACTCCGAATCGCCGGCATCATCCGCTGGCTGGCGCGCCACACCGACTACGAGCCGCAACGGTTGTTCGTCGACGAACAGATCAGCGGGCCCTTCCGCCGCTGGGTCCATCGCCACGAGTTCGAGGCCCTGGGTGCGCGCACCCGATTGACCGACCGGATCTCGTACGAGCTGCCCGGGGGCGCGCTGGTCAACGCCGTCGCGCCGTTTGCCGTGGAGGTGGGCCTGGGCCGGATGTTCGCGCATCGCCATCGCGTGACGAAACGGTATTGCGAATCGTCGCGTTACTGAATCGGCCGGCCGCCTGGCGCGCCGGAGTGTCCGCGATCTTCAACGATGGGATCGGTGCTCTGGAAGACCGTCCCCGAGGCGCCGAGCCAGAAATACCAATTCCCCGAGGAGCCGGGCACCCGCGGCGTGGCGGTGGCGTAGAAACTGGTGGAGAGGTCGGCCGCTGCCACGCCATTGCAGGCGGCGGTCACGGGCACGACGCCGTCGGTGCCGCGGGCGACGGTGATGTCGTAGCCGCTCTTGGTGACGACCACACCCGACGAGAGGTCGGGGCTGATGAACGGCGCGCCGCCATCGAGCGGCTCGTCGGCCAGCTGGGTCAGCGCGGTGGCATAGGCGCCGCCCGCGCACGACGAGGCGAATGCGCCCTGGGCGCTGCTGATGGTGCGCAACGACGCAATCGCCGAGGCGTGATTGCCGGAGCGGCGGGCGCTCATCAGCTGGGGGATGGCAATCGCAGCGATGATGCCGATGATTCCGACCACGACCAGCAACTCGACGAGCGTGAACCCCTGGGACTGAACGGAAGGGCGCGAACGCCACGGTTGCGGGTGGTAGCTCATCCGGTATGCTTCTCCTGCCAAGCCGTAAACAGTACAGGAGCCCCCTGGTGACGTCTACGCTGTTCTCCACCCGCCACGCCGTGCGGGTCGCCACGTGCATGCTGATCGGGGCGATGTGGGCCAGTCCGGCCGCGGAAGCTCAATCCGCGACGGGCACGTTCCACCTCGGCGGCAATCACACCGCGCGGCAGGAACTCTGCTTCGCGGTCGGCGGTCCCGGCACGATCGACGTGCAGGTGGAGAGCGAAGCGGCCGGCGAAGTGCTCAACGTCACGCTGTATGCGGGCGCCACGCCGGTCCACGCGGCGCAGGGTCAGGGCCGCATCGAGTTCCGTGTGCCGGTCACGCGCGAGTTGCTGACCAGCGGCCAGGAATGGGCCGTCACCCTGACGTCGACCGTGCGGGAGAGCACCGCCAGCGGCCGCATCCGCGTCACCTTTCCGGAACGCCCGGACGCCGGCGCCCACCCCCTCGATACCTGGCTGCGGCGGCGGCCGGCGCTGGCCTTCCACATGACCTGGAACGAAGCCGGCCAGCCAGCGCCGTATTCGGCGTGGCCGAAGGGTATGGCGCAGCGGCTGTGGGCCATCTACGACGACCTGCGCGCGGGCCGGCCCGGACCGGTGCCGGATCCGCCCCCCAACGCCTGGCAGGTCCGCGCCGGCGACGATCCGAGCGCCATCCACACCGCCTTTCGCGCCGACGTCGCCCGCGAGATCTACCTGACGGCCATGGCCCACTCGCTCCTCGTCGAGGTGGAGCGGCGCGTGCCGTGGACGCTGGACGACCTCAATGGCGACGAGCTCGACGCGCTGCTGTCGAGCGCGTCGATGTTCTGGTGGAACCAGGATCAGCAGGCCTACGAGATCTCGGAGTTCGATCACGGATGGGCGGTGCCCGCCTCGCCGCTCACGGCGTGGCGGTTCCTCCAGGAGCAGCGCCTGCTGAAACCGACCCGCCTCGAGACCGTGACCGCGGTGGTGGCGTGGGCGCGCGGTCTCACCCACTTCGCCGGCCCGGTTTCGCGCGAGAACTTCGCGGAGCACTGGGGGTACGAAGGCGACATGCCGGTGGCGCGCGCGCTGGCGGGAACGCGCTACTCGGGCACCGCGTTCCGATCGGTGCCTGGATTCGACCTCGTGCGTCACTACACGGCAGGGTGCCATGGCACCGTCGGTCTGCTGCTGAGCGTGCTGCGTGCGGCCAACATCCCGGCTCGCCCGCGCTCGGTCAGCAACGACACCTTCACGCACGCGACCATGCTGTTCCTCAGCGAGGACCTGGCCCTCTCGCACGGCGACGATCCGTACTCACAAATGGTGGAAGGCGCCGATCCCGCCGATCTGCTGATCGACACCACCACCTACGCCCGCTGGCTCGGGCCCCTCGCCACCGACCCCGGGCGCAACATCGGCCGCCAGGCCCTGACGATTGGCGTGCAGCGGCTGCCGGCGATCGTCCGGCGCGCGCACGCGCTGGATCGGCAGCAGGGCATCGCGCCCGAGCAGAGCGCGGTGTTCGCGATGTTCAAGGGCACGTTCACGATGGACGAACTGGTGACGGCTGGCCTGTGGGAGCGGCTGGATGCCGCGCTGGCGTCGGACGCGCCCGCGGCCGCGACCAACGACGCGGCCCGTGACGTGTGGATGGAAGCGGAAGACCTGACGACCGACGTGACCGCCGGCGTGGTCGAGCCTCAGGCCATGGACGGCTTCACGACCGGCGCCTGGCGCAACGGCCGGCAACTCTGGTGGCGCGAGGCACGGCCGGGGGCGTCACTCACCCTCCCCTTCACCGTGCCGTCGGACGGGACGTATCGCCTGTCCATCCGGTTCACACGCGCCCCGGATTACGGCATCGTCTCGGTGCGGCTCGACGATCGCGACGGGGCGCTCGACCGGGTGAGCCTCTACGCGCCGGTGGTGCTGGCGGCGGATCCCCTGGGCATGGGCGAGCACCAACTCGCGGCGGGCCCGCACCGGCTCCGCTTCACCATCGTCGGCACGCACCCCGACGCCGTCCCCTCGTTCATGGTCGGCATCGACGCGATCCGGCTCGAACGCCTGCGCTGACCCTACTGAATCGGCGAGCCGCCCGGTGTCTGCGATAGCCCGTCGGTCTCTCCGATCGCCGCGACGTCACCGAAGATCGTCCCCGACACGCCCACCCAGTAGAAAATCGTACCGGTCGACCCCACGGCCGTCGGCTCCGCCGTGCCGTAGTAGGTGCTCGACAGGTCTGCCGCGGCGACGCCGTTGCAGGCATCGCTCGGCCACGGCACGCCGTCCGTGCCGGCGGCCATCGTCACGACGTATCCGCTCTTCGTGACCGAGGCGGCCGCGCCGAGGTCGGGGCTGATGAACGGCAGGCCCCCGGCGGCCGGTGGTTGCGCCAGGTCCGGCAGGGACGAGGCATAGGCGCCCGAGGCGCAGGTGGTCGAGTAGACCTGTTGGCTGCTGGCAATGGCGCGCAGGGAGGCGATGGCCGACGCCTGGTTCCCCGACCGCCGTGCCGACAGCAGGCCAGGCACGGCGACTGCCGCGATGATCCCGATGATCGCCACGACGATGAGCAGCTCGATGAGCGTAAAGCCAGAATCGTTGCGACGCGCCATGTGCGCGGGGCCTCCCTGCCCCGTCCCAGTCGCACAGGGCTATATCAAGAACGAGGCCAATGGATGAGTATGCCTCTGTGTGCAGTTACGCGCAGTAGAAGGCCGCGACAGCGGCGAAATGTGACATTTTCTGACAGGGCCTGGTGACGAACTCTGCCACCTGCGCGATTAGCAGATCCTCGGCAGCTGCTCGCCGGAGAGTCGATCGACGATGCGGGTCGCCCCGATGCGGCTGCGGAGCGTGACCAGCCCGGCCGGCGACTCGGTCACCCGCCCGATGCGCACGCTGTCACGGGACACCTCGTGCCCGCCCAGAACTGCGAGTGCCGCCTCCACGGCGTCTTCCGGGATGAAGGCGATGAAGCGTCCCTCGTTGGCGACGTAGAGCGGATCGAAGCCGAGAATCTCGCAGGCGCCCTGAACGTCCTGGCGGACGGCGACGGCCGCGTCCTCGATCCCCAGGTGCAACCGCGAGGCCTCGGCGATCTCCACCAGCGCGCTCGCCAGCCCGCCGCGGGTGAGGTCGCGCAGGCAGTGAACGGGAATGCCGCGGGCGATGCAGGTCCAGGACCGGCGCCGCCACCGGCGCGCAATCGCTCTCGATCAGCGATTCGAACTCCAGGCCTTCGCGCGCCGCCATCACCGCCATGCCGTGCCGGCCGACGTCGCCCGACAGCAGGATGACGTCGCCCACCCGCACGCTCGAGGGCGCCACCACGGCGTCCTGCTCGATCAGTCCGATGCCGGCGGTGTTGATGTAGAGCCCGTCGCCCTTGCCCCGGTCGACCACCTTGGTGTCGCCGGTCACCAGCATCACGCCGGCCGCCGCGGCCGCGGACTGCATCGACTGCACGACGCGCTGCAGCATCTCCATCGGCAGGCCCTCTTCGATGATGAAGCCGGCGCTGAGGAACTGCGGACGCGCGCCGCACATCGCGAGGTCGTTGACGGTGCCGTTCACGGCCAGCGTGCCGATGTCGCCGCCGGGAAAGAACAGCGGCCGCACGACGTAGGAGTCGGTGGAGAACGCCACCTGCGCGGACCCCATCCGCAGCCGCGCGCCGTCGTGGCGCTCGCCGAGCGCCGGGTTCTGGAAGGCCGGCATGAACGATCTGCTCGATCAGCTGATTGGTCAGCTGGCCGCCGCCACCATGCGCCATCAGCACGCGGGCATGCTGGTTGATGGGAAGCGGGCACGAGGCGCCCGGGAATCACGGTTGCCATGATCTCAATCCCTTCCCACCGGCGACTCGATTCGCACGCGGCGATAGCGGTAATAGGCGGCGCAGGCGCCTTCGTTCGACACCATCGTCGCGCCGAGCGGATGCTCGGGCGTGCAGATCGGTGCCGAAGGCCGGGCACTCGTGCGGCTTCATGCGCCCCTGCATGATCAGCCCGCTCATGCACTCGGACGGCTCGTCGGTCCGCTGATCGGCCACGCCGAAGCGCTGCTCGGCGTCGAAGCGCGCGGTAGTGCGGACGGCAGGCCGAGGCCGCTCGGCGGAATCTCGCCCACGCCGCGCCACTTGCGCGGCACCACCTCGAACACCTCGCGCACCAGCCGCTGCGCCGGCAGGTTGCCGTCGCGCCGCACCGCGCGCGCGTACTGGTTCTCGACCTCGGCGCGGCCCTCCTCGAGCTGCTTCACGCACATGTAGACGCCCTGCAGGATGTCGAGCGGCTCGAAGCCGGTGACCACGATCGGCACGTGGTATTTCTTCGCCAGCGGCTCGTACTCGGTGAAGCCCATGACGGTGCAGACGTGTCCCGCGGCCAGGAAGCCCTGCACGCGGCTGCCCTCGGCGACGACAGGATCGCCTCCATCGCCGGCGGCACCAGCACGTGCGACACCAGCATCGAGAAGTTCGGCACGTCCGACTGCGCCGCCTGGAACACCGCCATGGCGTTGGCCGGCGCGGTGGTCTCGAAGCCGACGGCGAAGAACACGACTTCGCGATCCGGGTTCTGCGCGCGCGATCTCCACGGCGTCGAGCGGCGAATAGACGATGCGCACGTCGCCGCCGCGCGGCCTTCACCGACAGCAGGTCGGTCTGGCGTGCCGGGCACGCGCAGCATGTCGCCGAAGGAACAGAAGATGACCCCCGGTCGCGAGGCGATCTCGATCGCCTTCTCGATCAGCTCGAGCGGCGTGACGCACACCGGGCAGCCCGGGCCGTGCACCAGCGTGACCTCCGGCGGCAGCAGCTCGTCGACGCCGAACTTGACGATGGCGTGCGTCTGACCGCCGCACACCTCCATCAGCGTCCACGGCCGCGTGGTGATGCGCGCCAGTGCCCGCGCGAACCTGGCGGCGGCTTCGCCATCGCGATATTCGTCGATGAACTTCATTGCTCACCGCCGTCCTCGAGCTCGTTGAGCTCGCCCATCTCCTTCAGGTAGCTGAACACCAGCGCGCGCCTCCGCCTCGTCCACCGTGGAGATGGCAAAGCCGACGTGGACGAGCACGTAGTCGCCCACCTTGGCCTCGGGCACGTAGCTGAGGTTGACGCGC
The DNA here is from genome assembly GCA_963721715.1 of uncultured Acidobacteriota bacterium. Lineage (GTDB taxonomy): Bacteria > Acidobacteriota > Vicinamibacteria > Vicinamibacterales > UBA2999 > VFZN01. Next base: position 668,168 of record CAVRKI010000004.1, read on the forward strand.
TTCTGACGATGCCGGCGAAGTCGACCTTGCCCGCGCGCAGCATCGGATCGTCACCTTCGATGCGTCAGAATCCTGCCGGGGACCGCGAGACACATGGGAACTCCTACGGCGCGAGCGCGCGCCACCTGCACGAGGGACGAAGCCGCAACGGGTGCTGACGCTGGCCACCCGGCGCTCGGCCGCGGCCAGCGCCGCGATCTGCCCGAGGGCGATGCCGCCGTCGTTCGGCGGCACCCGCTGGTGCCAGTAGGCGCGGAAGCCGGCGTCGCGGAGCGCGGCGACGGTCCGTTCCGTCAGCACGCGGTTCTGGAAGCAGCCGCCGCTCAGCACCACCCGCGGCTCGCCGCGCGCCGACGAGCCACGGCGACGATCATCGTCGGCCAGCGTGTTGTGGACGCGCGCCGCCATCACGCCGACGGTCCACGCCGGCGGCGACGTCCGCGAGCAGCGCGTCGATCATCGGCTCCCAGTCGACGACGCAGCGACGGCACCTGCCACGTCGGCACGAGAGCAGAATCGTGCCGCGGTCGTCGTCCAGCGTCGAACGGGATAGCGTCCGCGCTCGCGCCGGATCGACCGCGGCTTCGAGCTGCCATCGCCGCCTGCCCCTCGAAGCGCGTTACGGTGTCGCAGGCCCACGAGCGCCGCGACGGCGTCGAACAGGCGTCCCGCGCTGCGTCGTCACCGGCGCATTCAGCCCGCGCCGTCAGCGCCTGCACCATCACCGCCCGCTCGCCCGGCCGTGAACGCCTCCGGCATGCGCGGTCGACGTGGCGGCCGCCGGCCCCGTCATCGCGAACAGCAGTCCGAGCGCCGAACGCCGCGGCTCGCGCACCGCGCGCTCCCCGCCCGGCAGCCGGAACGGGCGGAGGCAGGCGACCCGCGCGAAGGCACCATCCGCCGACGCGCAGGAACTCGCCGCCCCACACGGTGCCGTCCTGGCCGTCGCCGGTGCCGTCCCACGCGACGCCCAGCACCGGGCCGCTCAGCTCGTTCTCGGCCATGCAGGACGCGACGTGGGCGCAGTGGTGCTGCACCTGCCGCACCGGCAATCCCGTGGCGTGGGCGAAGCGCGGTGGAGGCATAGTCGGGGTGGCCGTCGGCCACCACCACCTCGGGGTCGATCTGCAGCAGGTGCTTCCAGGCTGGCGACCGCCTCGCGAAACGCGTCCTGCGACCGCTGGTGATCGAGGTCGCCGATGTGCTGGCTGATGAACACCTGCGAGCCGGACGCCATCGCCACGGTGTTCTTCAGGTGCCGCCCACGGCCAGCGTCGGCGGCATCTGCCACCCGACGTCGACCGGCAACGGCGCATAGCCGCGGGCCCGGCGCAGCACCAGCTCGCGTCCCAGCATCACCCGCACAATCGAGTCATCCACGTGCCGGACGATCGGCCGATCGTGCACGAGGAACAGGTCGGCGATGCCACCGAGCCGCGCGACGACCTCGCGCCTCGTCGGTGCAGATCGGCTCGTCCGACAGGTTGCCGCTGGTGCGACCAGACGGACGACGCGACGTCGCGCATCAGCAGGTGATGCAGCGGCGTGTACGGGCAGCATCACGCCGAGCAGCGCGCTTCCCGGCGCCACGTTGGGGGCGACCGGCGCGGGCGCCGTCACCATGACGCTTCTCGAGCAGCACGATCGGCGCTTCGGGCGCGGTGAGCAGGCGCGTCTCCTGCGGCGTGATGAGCACAGGCGGATGCCGCGCGCGCGCGAGATCGGCGCACATGATGGCAAACGGCTTCTCTTCGCGGTGCTTGCGGTCGCGGAGCCTGGCCACGGCGCCCGCGTCGCCGGGCATTCACGATCAGCTGGAAGCCGCCCAGCCCCTTCACCGCCACGATCCGTCCGGCGACGGATGCGCCGTGACCGCCCGCCTCAGCGCCTCGTCCGCGGTGGCAATCACGCGGCCGTCATGCGTCCCAGAGCGCCAGCTGCGGCCCGCACACCGGGCAGGCGTTCGGCTTGCGCGTGGAAGCGGCGGTCGAGCGGATCGTGATACTCGGCCTGGCAGGCCGGGCACATGACGAAGCCGCGCATCGACGTGTGCGCCCGATCGTAGGGCACGCGTCGATGATGCTGAAGCGCGGACCGCAGTTGGTGCAGTTGGTGAAGGGATACCGATAGCGGCGATTGGCGGGGTCGAGAATCTCGGCCAGGCAGTCGTCGCAGGTGGCGATGTCGGGCATCACCAGCGTTCGGGCCCGCCCCTCGTCGTCGCTGTCGCGAATGGCGAAGCCCACATAGGCGGACCGCGTCGAGCCACGATCGGTTCGAGGCTGTGGATGACGGCGCGCGGCGGGCGATCGCGATCGAGCGCGCAGGAGGAACGCCTCGAGGACCGCTCGCGTCGCCTTCGACCTCGATGAACACGCCCTGCGTGGAGTTGGTGCACCCAGCCGTCGAGGGCCAGATCGGGGCCAGGCGGTAGACGAAGGGCCGGAACCCGACCCCCTGCACCGCGCCGCGCACCACGACCCGCAGCCGTTCACGCATGGACCGCCGCGGCCTGCCGGCAGATCCAGTCGGCCCACTCGGCAATGCCGACGCCGGCTGGTGCACGAGGTCTCGAAGATCAGCAGGTCGGGATTGATCTGCCGGGCGTTCCGCTTCATCGCCTCGACGTCGCACGGCACGTACGGCAGCAGGTCGATCTTGTTGATGACCAGCACCGACGCGCTGCGGAACATCGCCGGATACTTCAGCGGCTTGTCGTCGCCTTCGGTGGTGCTGAGCACCACCACCTTCATGGCTTCGCCGAGATCGAAGTTGGCCGGACACACCAGGTTGCCGACGTTCTCGATCACCAGCACGTCGAGCGCGCCCAGATCGATGCTGGTCGAGCGGCGTCCTGCACCAGTTGCGCCTCGAGGTGGCAGCCGCCGTTGGTCACGATCTGCACCACCGGCACGCCGTAGCGGGCGACCCGCTGGGCGTCGAGGTCGGTCTGCACGTCGCCTTCGATCACCGCCAATCCGCAGCGCGGTCGCGCAGTTCGACGATGGTCTGCTCGAGCAGGCTGGTCTTGCCCGCGCCTGGCGAGCTGACGAGATTGAAGACGAACAGCCCGCGGTCGCGGAACCGCGCGCGGTTCTGCGACGCCAGCGCGTCGTTCTTCTCGAGCACCTTCCGTTCGATGGTGACCACGCTCATCGCCCTGCTCCTGCTGCCTGCCCATCGTCGCGCCGGTCCCCCTGGACCTCGTCGTCCAGTTCGAGCTCCGACACCGTCAACTCGGATCCTGACACGAATGGCACCTCGGCGCTTCCGCACGCGGGACATGTCGCCAGGAACGAGCTGTCCCCGAACCGCTCGCCACAGCCGCGGCAGGCGCGTACGGCCGGAACCAGCTCGACAACCAGGGCGGCGCCCTCGAGGGGCGTGCCGGCGATGATCGCACTCGAAGCAGAAGGCAAGGGATTCGGTCTGCACGCCGGCCATCTCGCCCACCCGGACGCAGACCCGGCGGACGAGGGGCGCCTGGGCGTCGGTCACGTACTGGCGGACGATGTCCACCACGCTCGACGCGATGCCCATCTCATGCATGGAGCACGGACGGGCTGCTGGTCAGCGCCGCCTCCACCTGGCGCCGCACCTCCGGAATGGCGCCCGCCACCGGGGCGGAGAGATCCGTGACCATCGAGAGGATTTCCTCGATCGACACGGTGACGAGGGTGATGTCCGGGAGCGGACCGAGCAGCGCCGCCGACTCGATCAGATCGCGCAAGCCGATGTCGTGGGCGGTCAGCGACCGCGGGAAATCGGTGGCGTACCTGGGACGCAGCACCGAGACCGTGCCCGCCGGCGCGCCGTCCATCGTGGCGTCGATCATCACGATGCGCGGGTAGTCGCTGCAGGTACTCGAGCAGCGTGAAGCCGCCGGTGCCGCCGTCGACCAGCGTCACGTGGTCGGGCCACGTGCCGTCTTCGAAGGCGCGAAGGGCGTGGACGCCCACGCCCTCGTCGCCCATGAGCAGATTGCCGATGCCGAGGACAAGCGTCGGTGTCATGTCAACCCTTCAGCCTACCGCCTAGTGGTGGTGGAAGTACTTCGTGCCGCTGACCATCGAGGAGATCTCGCCTTCCGCTTCCACCACGTCGTGGAAGACCGACGAGGTAGATGTGAATGCCGGTGAAGACCACGAAGAACCAGGTGGCGAGATGATGCCAGATGCGGACGTGGGCGTCACCGCCCATCATCGGCACGACCCAGGCGAAGAGCTGCGGCAGCCAGGCGTCGCTCATCGCCGCGTAGAGGCCGAAGCCGGTGACGATCTGGAAGATCGACACCAGGAAGACGACGCCGTAGGTCAGCCCCGCCATCGCATTGTGGCCCTTGACCTGGATCGGCTCCTTCTTGAATCTGCAGGATGTCGACCTTCATCACCTGCATCACATCGCGGGCCTTGCGCCGCGCCAGGCTCGGCGTCAGCGGGAAGAAGTTGGACCACCGCGCGTACTGGTTGCCGACGAACATCCAGTAGATCCGGATGAGCAGCGCGAACATGAACACGTAACCGGCGGCGAAGTGCACGAAGCGCACGGTGCCGAACCACTGGCTGGCCGAGGCGTCGCCGGTGGTCATGAAGGCCGGCGGCCGGCCGACGATCAGCCCGGTGGCGATGAGCGTCAGCATGCTGACCACCGTCACCCAGTGATAGAGCCGAACCGGCCGCTCCCAGATGTAGACCCGCTCGAAGACCGATGGCGCGGTTGTCGTGATGGCCATGATCGCCTCGCCTCAGAAGGTGTCCAGGTGATGCACGTGCCGTCCGTGCGGGTCGTGGATGTGGACCGCGCAGGCGATGCAGGGGTCGAACGAGTGAATCGTGCGAAGAATCTCGAGGGGCTGCTCGGTGTTCGCCACCGGCGTGCCCGACCAGCGACGACTCGTAGGCCGACAGCTGCCCCTGCGCGTCGCGCGGCGACGCGTTCCAGGTGCTCGGCACGACCAGCTGGTAGTTGTCGATCTTCTGGTCCTTGATCACGATCCAGTGGGCCAGCGCGCCCCGCGGGGCTTCGCTCATGCCCACGCCCTTGGCGTTCGACGGCCAGGACGAAGGCTCCCACATCGCGGTCTCGGCGGTCCGGGTCTCGCCGCGCTTGATGTTGTCGAGGAGCTGCCCGTAGAACTCCTTGGCCCAGCGCGCCACCAGCATCGTCTCGATGCCGCGCGCCGCGGTGCGGCCGAGCGTGGAGATAGAGCGCCGCCACCGGCACGTCGAGCTGCTTCAGCACGCCGCCAACGGCGTCCTTCACTTCCGCGTTGCCGGAGGCAAAGGCCACGAGCAAGCGGGCGAGCGGCCCCACTTCCATGGCGTGGCCCTTCCAGCGCGGCGTCTTCAGCCACGAGTACTTCTGCTCGACTTCGAGCTGCGTGTACGGCGGCTTGGGGCCGGTGTAGTTGAACTTGGTCTCGCCGTCCCAGGGGTGCCGGCCCTCGCCGTCGCCGCCCGAGTACTCGTACCAGGAGTGCGGGATGAACTCCTGCACTTCCTGCGGATCCTTGCGGATTGACGGGCAGCACCTCGTTCAGATTGCGGTTGAGGATGATGCCGCGCGGGAACTTGAAGCTGAGCGGGTCGTTGTAGCCCTTGGTCGGCAGATCGCCGTAGCACATGTAGTTCTCGAGGCCGCCGCCGATGGCGCCCCAGTCCTTGTAGAACCCGGCAATCGCCAGCAGGTCGGGGATGTAGACCTGTTCGATGAACGTCTGCGCGTCGTCGAACAGCTTGCCCACCATCGCCAGCCGCTCGGCGTTGATGGCGTTGACCTCGTTGACGTTGATCGAGCAGGGCACGCCGCCGACCAGGTAGTTCGGGTGCGGATTCTTGCCGCCGAAGATGGTGTGGACCTTGACGATCTCCTTCTGCCACTCCAGCGCCTCGAGGTAGTGCGCCACGCCAATCAGGTTCACTTCGGGCGGCAGCTTGTAGGCCGAGTGGCCCCAGTAGCCGTTGGCGAAGATGCCCAGCTGGCCGCTCTCGACGAACGTCGTCAGCCGCTTCTGCAGGTCCGAGAAGTAGCCGGGCGAGCTCTTCGGCCAGTTCGACAGCGACTGCGCCAGTTCCGAGGTCTTCTTCGGATCGGCCTTGAGGGCGCTGACCACATCCACCCAGTCGAGCGCGTGCAGGTGATAGAAGTGGACCGCGTGGTCCTGGAGGTACTGGGCGCAGAACATCAGGTTGCGGATCAACTCGGCGTTCGGCGGCACGGTGATGCCGAGCGCGTCCTCCACCGAGCGGACCGACGCCAGCGCGTGGACCGTGGTGCAGACGCCGCAGGCGCGTTCGACGAAGGCCCAGGCGTCACGCGGATCGCGGCCCTTGAGGATCAACTCGAAGCCGCGAACCATGGTGCCCGAGGAATACGCGTCCACGACCTTCCCGTCCTTCACCTCGACTTCGATGCGCAGGTGGCCTTCGATGCGGGTGACGGGGTCGACGACAATGCGGTTCGCCATGGCGGCCTACTCCTGTGCCTTCGGGTCGGGGGACTCGTGCTGCGCGACCACGTCACGCTTGCGCACGAAGGTGAGCACGGCATGGGCGCCCAGACCCACCGCCGTGGCGGCGCCGGCGGCGACACCAATCTTGTCGGCCGTGGCTTCGATGCGGAAACCCGGGCAGGTTGCTGAGCCGCTGGTAGAACGGCCCGTTGTCCCAGAAGTTCTCTTCGCTGCAGCCGATGCAGCCATGGCCGGACTGAATCGGGAAGCTGACGCCGTTGTTCCACTTGGTCACGGCGCAGGCGTTGTAGGTGGACGGCCCGCGGCAGCCCATCTTGTAGAGGCAGTAGCCCTTCTTCGCGTTCTCGTCGTCCCACGATTCCACGAACAAGCCGGCGTCGTAGTTCGGGCGGCGATAGCAGGTGTCGTGCACCCGGCGCGAGTAGAACGCCTTCGGGCGGCCGACCTTGTCCAGCTCGGGAATCGTCCCGAACGCCAGCAGGTGGACGATGGTCCCGGCCATGACCTCGCCGATCGGCGGGCAACCCGGCACCTTGATGATGGTCTTGTCGGTGATGATCTTGTGGACCGGCGTGGCGCCGGTCGGGTTCGGGCTCGCGGCCTGGATGCAGCCGTTGGAGGCGCAGCTGCCCCAGGCCACGATGGCCTTGGCGCCGGCGGCCGCTTCCTTCACGATTTCGAGGGCGGTGCGGCCGGCGATGGTGCAGTAGGCGCCGTCGGCGCCGGTCGGGATCGAGCCTTCGACCAGCATCAGGTACTCGCCGGGATACTTGGCCATCGTGTCGTGGAGGGCTTTCTCGGCCTGCTCGCCAGCCGCGGCCTGCAGCGTCTGCGTGTAGTCGAGCGAGAGCTTGTCGAGGATGATGTCGGAGACGATGGGATGAGAGGAGCGGATGAACGACTCGCTGCAGCAGGTGCATTCCTGGAAGTGAAACCACACCACCGGAATCCTGGGCTTGGTCTCGAGGGCATGGACCACATCACCCATCGCCGACGAGTCGATGCCGGCGGCGGCGGTGAGCCAGGCGCAGAACTTCAGGAAGTCGCGGCGCGAGTGTCCCTGTAACCTCGCATGCTCCCAGATGGTGAGGGGTTGGGCCATGGAATCCTCCAGTTCGCGTGCCTACATTGCATACCGCGTACCACGGCTGAACGGGTGTTCAATGGCCCGAATCTGGCCGATCTGCAGGGGGGTGCCGGAAATCCGCCGAATCGACGAATCAGGCCTGGCGGGTTCCCGGGGCGGGCGCACGCGTCTGCACAATCGGCAGGAACACGCTGATCGACGTCCCGCGCTGCCGCTGTTCAACGGCCACCAGGCCTCCCGCATCCCGCACGATGGTGTAGGCCACGGCCAGACCGCGGACTTCCCCGCTGACGCCAGGTTCGAACAGGCTCGCGCGGTCACGCTCGGACAGAGTCGGGCCATTGTCGGTGACGCGCAGCCGCGCGTAGCCGCCGGGCGGCGGCTCGTTCGGATTCGCGCCTGGCGTTGCCCGCACTTCTACCCGGGCCGCATCCAGCCAGATGGTGCTCGAGGCAACGCCGCATCGATCCTGGGCGTGGAAGATCAGGTTGAGCAGCACCTGTTCGAGCGGGCGCCGGTCGATGTCCACGAGCAGCGGTTCCCCCGGTGTCTCGCACCTCAGCGTCAGCGAGTGCTCCAGCAGATCCGTGACCAGCCGGTGGACTCCACGCACGGCATCCGCGGCGTCGACCAGCGGCTGGCTTCGCCGGCTGGGGCGACGTCGCCTGGCATCGTCGGGCGGGAGCATCGAGGGCCACCCCTGCGACACTGATGCCAGGGCGGCGCCAGCATCCAAACCCAATGGAGTCAGTTGTTTGCAGTCACGTAATCGATGACGGGCGGATGTGCGCGCGGGCCCGCACACCCTCGCCGGCGGTGTGCGCTCACGACCGTCCCGGCGTTGGCCCCGCACAAATGAAAAGCGCCCCGGTGTTGACCGGGGCGCCTTTTCGATCGGGGTATTACCGGCGGTGCTTGTCTGTTACTAACAGGACACGCACTTGTGATTGTTCACGGCGCCCAGCGATTCGAGCAGCTTGATCGTCTCGGGATAGGGCTGGGTGCGCTGGACCGGGCCATTGGCCATGTCCACGGTCGTGCGCCCTTCGCGATCCACGGCCTTGACGTTCGCGCCCTTCGAGACGAGGTACTGGATCATCTCGTTGTCGCCGCGGGATGCGGCGTGGTGCAGGGCGGTCATGCCTTCGTGGTCCACGGCGTTGACGTCGGCGCCGTGCACCTCGACCAGGTACTGCACCGCCGCGAGCATGCCGGTGGGCGCAAAGCGATGCGCGTTGGCCGCGAAGCCCTCGCCGTAACCGACACCGGCGGCTGCCTGCAGCGGCGTCACCGACGGACCGCCGAGCGGCACGGGCGGCAGCGGCGACACTTCCTTCGACTCGCGCTGTTCGCCATCGCCCAGGCGCGGCCGGCCGGCCGGCTTCATGGTCGGGATGTTCGGATCGGCGCCGTGGGAGGCCAGCAGCTTCATCGCCTCGACGTCGCTGGCGTAGGCGGCACGCCAGAACGAGGTGGCGCCGATCTCGTCCACACCAGACAGGTCGAAGCTGTACCCCGAGTACCACACCTTCTTGCGCAGGCGGGCGTTGACGTCGGCGCCCTTGTCGAGCAGGACCTTCATCACGTCGAGATACGTCAGCTTCTGCTGACGGTAGGCCTGCGGCTGCGGGTAGAGCGCCTTGGGCGCCCACTGCACGTTCAGGGCGGCATAGAGCGGGGTGACGCCGTTGTCGGCGGACCAGTTCACGTTCGCGCCACGCTCGATGAGGAGCCTGGCGAGATCGAAGTGGCCGTTGACCAACGCGGTGAGGAGCGGACTGTTCTTGTCGCTCTCCGCCACCTGGTTCACGTCGGCGCCGGCATCCAGCAGCGCGGTGGCGGATTCCACGAAGCCGTCACGGACGGCGAACAGCAGCGGCGTGAAGCCGCCCTGCCCGGCCACCAGCTCGTTCAGCTGGAACTGCCGATCCACGCCGGGCACCTGGGGCGGACGACGAGCCGCGGCATTGGCACCCCCGGGAGCCCCTGGACCGCCAGGAGCAGCGGCAGGTGCGCCGGGCGCACCAGGAGGCCGCGCACCAGCGGGCGCGCCGGCCGGGGCGCCGGCAGCGGCCTGCTGCCCTTCACGCGGAGGCTGGCCAGGCACCGGCGGGTTGCCGCCGTTGAAGCCCAGGCCGCCGCCGCGCGTCAGCGCGGTGAGGTCGACGACCTTGGTGGCCGCCTTCACGTCGCCGCCGCGGCTGGCCAGCAGCTTGATCACGTCGGCCCGGTTGGCCGAGGCCGCGAACATCATGGCGTTGAGGCCGCGAACCGACTCGACGCCGTTGACGTCCACGCCCGCGTCGAGCAACGCGGCCACGGTCTCCGTGTTACCAGACGCCGCCGCCACCATCAGCGGGGTGGTGCCGGTGGCGGTGGTCTGCTTCGGATCCGCGCCGGCCTTGACCAGCACGGGAATCGCCGCCGCCTTGCCCTGGCGCGCCGCCAGGAACAGCGGCGTGTAGGCGCCGATGCGGGTGGTCGCCTTGACGTTGGCGCCCGCGTACACCAGCATCTGCGCCATCTCGGCGTCGCCGTTCATCGCTGCCCAATGCAGGGCGGTCATGCCGTCGCCCTGGGCCGCGTTGACGTCGACCGCATCCTTCAGCATCGCCTTCACGGCTTCGCGATCGCCGCGCTGTGCGGCGTCCGCCACCGTGCCGCGCGCCGCCTCGGCCCGCGTCTGGGTCTGCCCGGCGTCCGGCGCCGGGCCGGCTGCCTGCATGATTCCGGAGAGGCACAGCGCGCCCGCGAAGCTCGCGAGCGTGCCCGTCACCAGCCGTGTGCGCACCATGTGCTGTCTCCTCACGCCTGTGCCGCCACCGTGGTTTCAGTGGCGGTGTTCAGATCCATGGCCGCGGTGCTGTCGCCGAGCGTCTTGACATCGTCCAGCCCCAGCGCGTGGGCGACCGTGAGCATGGCGTTGGCCATCGGCGTGCCGTCGGCGGCCTTCACGTGCAGGCCGCCCTTGAGGGCGCCGCCGCCGTGACCCGCGAGGATCAGCGGGCAGCGCTTGTGGTTGTGCACGTTCGAGTTGCCCATCGGCGAGCCATAGAGGAGCACCGTGTTCTCGAGCAGGTTGGTCTCGCCGTCCTGGGTGTTCTTCAGCTTCTCCAGGAAGTAGGGAATCATGCTCACGTGGTACTTGTTGATCTTCGCGTACTCGGTGATGCGATCGTCCCGATCCTGGTGGTGCGACGCCGAGTGGAACGCGGCCTTGTAGCCGCTCTCCGGGTAGACGCGGTTGGAGGCGTCGCGACCCAGCTTGAATGAGAAGACGCGGGTGGTGTCCGAGGCGAAGGCAATCGCCTGCAGGTCGAACATCAGCTTGACGTGCTCCTCGAACGAGTCCGGCACGCCAATCGGCGCCCCCGGCAGCTCGCGCGGTTCACCCGCGCGGTTCGAGGCTTCGACGCGTTCGATGCGGCGCTCGATCTCACGCACGTCGTCGAGGTAGTCGGCCAGGCGGGCGCGGTCGGCGGCGCCGAGGTCCTTGTTCAGGCGGGCGACGGCGGTCCCCAGCCAGTCGAGGATGCTCTTGTCCTCGGCGCGGCGCTCGCGGCGCTCGCCGGGCGTGGCGCCGACGCCGAACAGCTGGTCGAAGACCACGCGCGGGTCGCGCATCATCGGCAGCGGATCGGTCGGCGAGGCCCAGCTGATCGAGTCGGTGTAGACGCACGAGTAACCGTAGGAGCAGCCGCCGGCCTGGTCGACGTTCTCGATGCACAACTGCATCGAGGGGATGGGCGTCTCCTGCCCGTAGCGCTTCGCGAACATCTGGTCGAGCGAGGTGCCGACGAAGACGTCCGAGCCCTGCGTCTGCTTCGGATGGCACTGCGTGAGGAACACGGCGCTCGAGCGGAAGTGGTCGCCGCCGATTTCCGGCGCGGTGAAGGCCTCGGCGTTGCGGACGTCGGTGTTGCTGACGATTGTCAGGTAGTCGCGGAACGGCTCCATCGGGCTGAGGCTGCTGGTCGACAGGTCGAAGTCGCGGCCCGTCTTCTCGGGCGCCCACATGAACTTCTTGGCGCCGAACCCGGTGCTGCCGGCCGCGCCGTGCACGATTTCAACGGCGGCGAAGCGCACGCGCTTGGGGAGGGCCTGGGCCAGCGTCGTTCGCGCGGGCACCATCGCCTCGAGGAACGGCAGTGCCATCGTGACACCCATCCCCCGCAGCATCGTCCGTCGTGAAAGGTGCTTCTTCGTGATGATCATCGCGTCTCCTGGAAACGGGCTAGCGGACGGCCTTGTCCATGTCATTGGCATTCTTCGGGGCGGGCGCGTCGGGCGCCGCCATGCGGAATGCCTGGCTGTTGGCGATGCTCAGCACGAAGGCCGACATCTTCAGATTCTTCTTCGTCGCGTCGCGGACGATGGCACGCACCATCGGCATGTCCGAGTGCTCCACCCGGCGGCCGAGCGCGTAGGTCAGCATCTTCTCGGTGAAGCTGAGGAGGAACACGTCCTGGTGCTTGATGATCGCGTTCCGCAGCCCTCCGGGACCGTCCATCTTGGTGCCGTCGTAGAGCTCGCCGACCGAATCGACCGGGACCTCGTTGTCCTTGATGCGCCACGCGCCGGTGGCGTCGAAGTTGTCGAGCGCCAGGCCCAGCGGATCGATCACGCGGTGGCACGAGTTGCACGACGGGTTCTTGCGGTGCTCTTCCATGCGCTCGCGCGTGGACAGCATCTTGCCGCCGGCATTCGCCTTCACCGAATCGTCGAGTGACGGCACGTTGGGCGGCGGCGCCGGGGGCGGCGAGCCCAGCAGCACCTCCATCACCCACTTGCCGCGCTGCACCGGCGAGGTGCGATCGGCCACCGACGTGAGCGTCAGGATGCTGCCCTGGCCGAGCAGGCCACGGCGGTAGTCCGGCACCGGCACGCGCTGGAAGGTGCTGCCCGACACGTTCGGGAGGCCGTAATGCTTGGCCAGCCGCTCGTTGACGAACGAGTAGTCCGCCGTCAGCAGGTCGAGCACGCTGCGATCCTCGCGCACGATGCTGTCGAAGAGCAGCTTGGTCTCTTCGCCCATCGCCGCCCCGAGCGTCTCGTCGTACTGCGGGAAGATGAGGTAGTCGGGGATGATCTTGTCGAGGTCCTGCAGCCGCAGCCACTGGGACGCGAAGCGGTCGGCCAGCGCGCGCGAGCGCGGGTCCGTCAGCATCCGCTTGACCTGCTTCTCGAATCCGAGCTGCGTGCGGAGGCCGCCGGTGCTCGCCGCGCGCAACAGCTCGGCGTCGGGCGCCGTGCCCCACAGGAAGAACGACAGCCGCGAGGCGACGTCGGTATCCGACACGCGGTAGGCGCGCGCCGTCGTCGCCGACGGCATCGCTTCGACGCGGAACAGGAAACGCGGGCTCATCAGGATGGACTGCAGCGCCATGCGGACGCCGCCTTCGAAGCCGCCCTTCTCACGCCCCTGCTCGTAGAACTTCATCGCGTCCTGCAGGTCCTCGGCCGTGGGCTCGCCGCGGTAGGCCTGCCCGGTGAGGCGCTTGACGATCGACAGCGCGCAGGTTTCCTCCTCGGCCGCCGACGTCGGCCGGCAGGTGAAGATCCGGGCGCGGCTCGGCGTGTCGGACACGCCCGTGACCTTGGTCGGCCCCACCACGCGGAAGTCGCGCAGGTGCGGCAGCATGGTGACGCCGAAGCTGATGCTGACGTCGGCCAGCGTGTTCTCGAGCGGCGTGAGCAGGTCGTCGATCGGGCCTTCGATGTTCTGGATGAAGGCCGCCGACACCCGCTGCGGGCCCGCCTTCACATGAATCGCCGGCGTGGTGATCTCCAGCGGGTTGCTGGTGTCGGTCTCGCTCATCCGCGTGTTGAGCGGCAGCAGCGCCACGCGCTCGCCGTTGATCGACACCTCCACCTGCTCGGTGAGGTTCAGCACCGTCATCGAGGTGCGGCCGACGAGCCCGCCGAGCGGCTCGTTGTGCAGCATCATCTTGAACGAGTAGTCGCCGTCGGCCGGGAACGTGTGCACCACCGAGATGCCACCGCGCGTGCCGATGGGCGCGCCTTCCACCTGGCGCATCTGCGAGGCGGTGCGGCCGATCTTGTAGGTGACGGAGGTGGCGCTGGCGTTGCGGTCGCCGGCGGCGAGGCGGCTGATCTGGCTGGCCGCGCGCAGGTAGCCGTCCATCAAGGTCGGCGAGAACGTCTGCACATCGGCGACGTTGTCGAAGCCGGCGCTGATGGTGTCGGGCGGCAGGTAGGCGGCGATGTCGACGTCGAGGTCCAGCAGGTCCTTCACCGCGGCGGCGTACTCCGCACGGTTCAGGCGCTGGAACGGACGACGGCCGGGGTTCGGGTTGAGCGCGGCCAGCGTATCGATGCGCGTCTCGAGCGAGGTCGCCAGCTTGTCGAGCACGGCGGCGTCGGGCCGCTTCGCGCCGGCGGGCGGCATCATGCCGGCGCGCAGCTTGCGGATCATCTTCTCGGAGACGTCGATGTTCGACTCGGGCTTCGCGGCGTCATACCCGGCCAGCGATATGCCGCCCGCCTTGCCGCGTTCGCTATGGCACGTCGCGCAGTACTGCCCGATGAGGGCGGTCTGCTCGGCGGTGGTCAGGCCGGTGGTCGCCGTGACCGGGTGTGACGTCGCCGGCTTCGGCGTCGCGGGGCGAGTGGCCGCCACCGGAGCGGTCTGCGCGCGCGCCGGAGTGACCGACGGAGCCGACGCGGCCGCTGGACGAACCGGCGTGCCTTGGGCGACGAGAGCGGCACCGCAGACTGCAGTCGCCAGACCCGCCAACAGGACATTTCTCATGTCGACATTATGGGACCGATCCGGGCAGGGTGTCGATAGATTGTTGTACTGATTTGTCACCCGATGTCATTGCCAGAGCGGCACTTGGGCGACTTGCCCCCGGCTGGGAACCGCGGCTGCGGCCCGTCAGCCGGGGGGCAATGGAGCAAGGCGCAGCCCGCCCCTACGGACGGGCCGGCCAGACGCGCTACGGACGAGGCGGGCTGATCATGATGTGAGCGCCACCCGTGCCAGGGTCCATCAGCCACGGGGCGCCGGGGCCGGCGGGCTTGGTCGGCAGGCCGGTGGTCTCCCCCGTCGCGAACGGGACATACAGCACCCAGCGGGTGTAGGCGCCCTCGACCTTGCCGGCGGCGTCGACCGACTTGCCGGTCATCACGTAGAGCGTCCGCGGTTCCTTCGGCATCGACAGCTTGCCGGCCTTGATCTCGTCGTAGCGGGTCTGGTCACGGACCTTGTCGTCGGCGATCCCCTTCGCCGTCATCTCGCGGCCGCGCGCCATGAACGGGTCCAGGTCCTTGTGATAGCAGGCCACGCTGAAGCCCTCGACCGCGGGGTTGTCGGCCAGGCAGACGAGGTCGTTGGTCCCGGGTCGGAGGGGCACGATGCTGCCGCCGACAAAGCCCAGCACCGCCGCGCCGGCCCGCCGATCCTCGGGAGCCGCCATCACCGCCTGTGCAATCTGCGAGTCTTTCGGCACGTCCTGCGCAGCCACCGGAGCCACGCTCACCATCGTCATCAGCAACCAACCAGCATTCCGCATCGGTCGAACCCTCCGCCGCTCATGATACGCGGAACCAGTCGTCGCCAATCGCGCTCTAATGAAGCATGGCCTCTCTTCCGTTCCCCGACACCGACCTTGCGTCCCCCACCGACTCCTCCCCTGCTTCCATCGTCCTGGGGGGCGGCTGCTTCTGGTGCACCGAAGCCGTGTTCCTGCCGCTCGACGGCGTCCTCGGCGTGCGCTCGGGCTATGCCGGCGGCACCGCCGCCACCGCCAACTACCAGGCGGTGTGCAGCGGTTCGACCGACCATGCCGAGGTGATCGAGGTGCACTACGACCCGGCGCGGATTTCATTGGGGCGCATCCTGCAGGTGTTCTTCGCGGTCGCGCACGACCCGACCCAGCTGAACCGGCAGGGTCACGACATGGGCCGGCAGTATCGGTCGGCGATCTTCTTCCGGACACCGGAGGAGCGCCGTGTGGCCGAGGCCTACATCGCACAGCTCAACCGCGCACACGCGTTCGACTCGCCGATCGTCACGACGCTGGAGCCGCTCGAGGCGTTCTACGAGGCCGAGGGGTATCACCAGAACTACGCCGCCCGCAATCCCAGCCAGCCCTACATCCTGTTCAGCACCGTGCCCAAGATGGCCAAGCTGCGCGAGGCGTTCGCGCCGCTGCTCAAAGGGGACGAGCGCCCCTAGCGCAACAGCCGGTCGCGGATCTCGGGCGGCGGCAACTCGCAGGCGTTTGACCGCCCCGCCAACCGGTGCCGCAGGGCGGCGACGATGCGATACCCGAAGTCGCGAATCGGAAGGGGCACCCAGAGCAGCAGCCGCGCCGCCTTCCACGGCCATGGCAGACGCGCGGCGATCTTCAGCGACGCGGTGGAGCGGAGATAGACCTGATCGCCCTCGATCAGGACCAGGCTCCGCGCCGCCTCGCGCGTCAGCCCCCGCTTCGCCAGCGCCTCCTGCGCCTGCGGCCACTGCGACGGCGCGAAGCGGAAGTAGGCGTCACGATCCCGCCGCGCGATGAACCGGACCGAGCCCTCGCAGAACCCGCAGGTGCCGTCGAAGAGCACGACGCCGTGGCTGTCGTCGATCATGGGGCCGCCTTCCGCCGCGGTGCGAGGCGTCGCGGTCAGCGGAATGCCACGCGCAGTCCGACGCGGAACGTGCGCGGCCACCCGACCAGCCGGATCGGCGTGCGGCCGGCGTCGTAGACCTGGTCGAAGATGTTCTCGCCGGAGATGAAGCCGACCACGCCGCGCGTGATCGCCCGGCTCACCTGCACGTCCATCACCCCGTAGGCGCCCAGCACGAACAGGTTCAGGTCGTCGTCGTACTGCTCGCCGCTGAAGCGGACCTGCGTGGCGAAGGTGGCGATGCGGGGCTCGGTCCACGTCAGGCCGAAGCCGCCCTGCCACTCGGGCACCTGCGGCACCTGATTGCCTTCGATCGCCGGCGTCGCCACCGAACCACGGAAGTGGCTCGACGTATAGACCAGCTGACCGTTGAGGCTGAGCGTGGGCGTGAGGCGCGCGTCCATCTCCAGCTCGACACCCGCGGCGCGGATTTCATCCGAGTTGCGCCGCTCACGCGTGATCTGCGTTGGCGTGCTCGACAGCGTGATGTTGGCGATGGCGCCGTCGAGCGTGTTGAAGAACGTGGTCACGCGCGCGGAGACGTTGGTCCACGACGCCAGCACGCCGCCCTCGACACCGGTCAGCGTTTCCGGTTCGAGCAGCGGGTTGGGGTTGGTGACGACGTTGCCGACGCGGAAGCCGCGGTGCAGTTCGTTCAGCGTCGGCGGGCGGTTGGCGTGATACACCGCGCCCTGCAGCGCGTAGGCGCCCAGCTTCCACGCCACCGCGGCGCGCGGACTGAAGAACGTGACCGACTGATCGGGCTGCGTGGGGTCGGTGGGCTCGGAGGTCCACCAATCGACGCGTCCGCCGAGGTCAACGGTCACGGTATCGGCGACGGGAATGCTGGCGCGCGAGAACAGCCCGGTGGTGCGCTCGGTGCCGCCAGCGAAGAAGGGGCCGGTCTGGACGTTGGTGATCGAGTAGCGAAGCTCCTCGACGGTGGATTCGGTGCGCTGGAAATCGCCGCCGGCAATCAGCGTGGCGCGGCCGAGGGGGCGCGTCCACTGGCCGCCGACGGTGGCGAAGCTGGTGTCGGTCGTCTGCTCGGTGGTCAGGCGCTCGGTGGTGCGGTCGGCACTGACGGCGCTGAACGTCTGGTAGTAGTCCTGGCTGCTGCCGGCGACCTGCGCCTGCCAGACACCGCCCGCGAGATTGCCGCCGGTGGTGCCGGAAATCTGCTGCCAGTCGGTGGTGTTGACCTGCTGCGGCGTGCCATTGCCGCGCTCCTCGTTGTAGAGCGCGCCCTTCAGCCAGGCGTGCCACGTGCCGGCCTGCCTGCCGGCGGTGACGAAGCCGGTCTGGTAATCGCTGTCGGCGCGGGTGTCGATCGGGCCGCGCGCTTCGGGCGCCACGGTGTAGGCGCCATCGGTGGTCGTGCCCTCGAACGCACCCGACGCGGCCCAGCCCTGCTTCTCCACGCCACCGAACAGCGAGCCGCGGAAGGTGTCGAACGAGCCGCCTTCGATGGCGGCGCGGGCGCGGGTGCGGTCGGGCGAGAACGTCAGCACCTGGATGACGCCGCCCAGCGCGTCGGCGCCGTAGAGGTCACCGGTCGCGCCGCGCACGACCTCGATGCGATCGACGGCCGCCTGCGGCACGCGGTTCCAGTAGACCCAGCTGCCGAACGGATCGTTCAGCGGAACGCCGTCGGACAGCACCAGCGTGCGGCTGGCGCCCGAGCCCGAGACACCGCGCAGCGTGACGCCCTGGGTGGTCGGGTTGGCGACGCGCGACGAGCTGCGGCGGAACAGATTGAACCCGGGCGTGGAGCGCAGCACGTCGTCGAGCGCGCCGGCCGCCGAATTGGCGAGCTCCGCGGAGGTGATGACGGTCGAGCTCGCGGCGCTCGGCAGGCGCTCGGCGCCGCGCGTGGCCGTGACCACTACCGAATCGGAGAAGGAGGCGGGACGCAGCACCACCTTGATGCCGGGCTCGATCGACGCGACCTCGGTCGGCGCGAAGCCGGGCGCGGTGACGCGCAGGCTGACCACGCCGCTGGCGATCGAGAACGTGCCGTCGGCGCCCGCGGCGAGGGTGGTGGTGCGGCCGTCCGCCGTGCGCGCGATCACTTCGGCGCCGGCGACCGCCAGCCCGGAGACGTCGACCACGGTGCCGCTGACGGCGTCGGCGGACTGCGCCCACGCCGGCCCCGCCCCCAGCAGAATGACCAGCATGACGAACAACATGGGAGACGAGCAACGGAACATGGAAGTAAACTCTACACCAATGGCCCGAGCGTCACGCTCGTGCGGCGCCGAGACGTGAACCCGCACACACTGGTCCCTTGAGCACCAAACACCCACCCGATCAGACATCAGGCCCGACGCCCTCGCCCGCCCCAGCCGGCCAGGAGGACGTCGTCTTTCTCGAGGGCCCCCAGTCTCGTACCCGCGAGCTGTTCATGCTGCTGCGCGCGGGCCGCGACTTCCTGCGCGGCTTCCGCACGCTGCACTTCGTCGGTCCGTGCGTCACGGTGTTCGGGTCGGCGCGCTTCGGCGAGGGTCATCGGTACTACGACCTCGCCCGCCGCGTCGGCGCCGGCCTGGTGAAGCTGGGCTTCACGGTGATGACCGGCGGCGGCCCTGGCGTGATGGAAGGGGCGAATCGCGGCGCCCGCGAGGCCGGCGGCGGCTCGGTGGGCTGCAACATCGCCCTTCCCTTCGAGCAGTTCCCCAACCCGTATCTGGACGCATGGGTGGTGTGCCACTACTTCTTCGTCCGCAAGGTGCTGCTGCTGAAGTACCTGTACGCGTTCGTGGTGCTGCCTGGCGGGTTCGGCACGCTGGACGAAATGACCGAAGCGCTCACGCTGATCCAGACCGGAAAGATCGAGCAATTCCCGATCGTGTTGATGGGCCGCGATTACTGGGAGCCGTTCCTGGCGATGTGCGAGCGAATGATCGAAGGCGGGACGATCTCGGCGCACGACCTGGACCTGATGCTGGTCACCGACTCGGTGGACGAGGCCCTGCATCACATCGAGCAACGCGCCGTGGTGAAGTTCGGGCTCACGCGTGGCCGGCGGCCCAGGCCGTCCGTCCTGCTCGGCGAAGGCCGCGGCAGCGCTATGCCGGCCGCACCATCCACACCGCCGCGCCCGTAAGGGCACAGACCACGCCGCCCCAGGCCATGTCCACCGCCGCCACCCGCAGCGGGAAGCCCTGCATGGTGGCGTAGTTGGTGAGGTCGTAGACGCTGTAGGCAATCACCCCGAAGGCGGCCGACCACAGCACGGCGTCCAGCAGCGAGCCGGCACGGGCCCGCGGCAGCGCGAACAGGATGATCCCCGCCACCACCAGGGTATAGAGCAGCAAGGCGGGCAACAACCGCGGGTCGAGCTTGTCGCCGCTCATCCGCAGCAGCTGACCCAGCTCCCTCCGGTAGAAGCCGTTGGCCAGGACGCCGATCCAGAGAAAATCGATCGCGACGAAGGCGACAAGACCCACCGCCCACTGCCTGAAGAAGTCCATGGGCCATTGGACGCGGCTGGCGGCCCGGCCGGTGCACGGCTGCCGCGCCTCGCCGCTGCACGATTGTGCAAGCGGCGTGATGTACCCTTGAGCTGATGCGGCTTGCCAAGTTCGCGGTCGCGTGCGTCAGCCCCACCGTCGGCGCCGTCCACGCCAACCGCACACGTGTCGTCGAGCTGGCGCGGGCCATGGCCGGGGAGCAGGTCACGCTCGCCGCCTTCCCCGAACAGGTCATCGGCGGCTATCCCCCGGAGGATCTCGTGCAGTGGCGCGGCTTCCTCGACGGGCAGCGACGCTCGCTCGAGGCGTTCGCCGCCGAGACGGCGGATCTCGCCACGGTCTTCATCCTGGGCGTGGCCGTCGCGGTCGGCAGCCGGTTGTTCAACTGCGCCGCGGTCGTCCACCGCGGCCGGGTGCTCGGCCTGGTGCCGAAGGAAAAGCTCCCCACCTACAACGTCTTCTACGAAGGCCGGACCTTCTCCCGCGGCGGTCCGGGCCTGGCGCTCGACGCCGACGGTCTCCCGCTCGGCGATTTCGTCTTCGGCTTCGACTTCGGCATTGTTGCCGCGGAGGTGTGCGAGGACGCGTGGTCGCCCGATGGCCCGATGCGGCGGCGCTCGTTCTCCGGCGCCGAGGTGGTCGTCAACGTCTCCGCCTCGCCCTATCGGATGGGGATCGACTCCACGCGGCGCGAGATGCTGGCGACGCGGTCCGGCGACTCGCAGTCGGTGCTCCTCTATGCCAACGCGGTCGGGGGTCAGGACGGCCTGGTCTACGACGGCGGCGGGTTCGCGTTCCAGAATGGCCGCCTGGCGATGGATGCGCCGCGGTTTGCCGAAGGCTGGTGGTCCACGGTGGTCGACCTCGATCGCACGCGTCGTCTCCGCGTCGAGAACACCACGTGGCGGGTCGATGGCGACGAGTTCCTGCTGGCCAACGGCCGCGTGCCGGTGCTCTCCAGCACCGCCTCGACCGGCGACCGCACCAAGCTGGGCTACCCCGCGCCAGAAGGCGGCAGCTTCTTCCTGCCGGCCAACAGCACCCCGGAGATGGATCCGCGCGATCGCGCCCTCGACGATCTGTTCGAGGCGCTGGCGCTCGGCATCAAGAGCTACTACGAGAAGACCGGCGCCTTCCGCTCGCTCGGCATCGCGCTCTCCGGCGGCCGTGATTCGATGCTCACGCTGCTCGTCGCCTGGCGTGCCGCCCAGCTGATTACCGCGGGCCCGGCGCGCATCGACGCGTTCTACATGCCCAGCCGTCACTCGCAGGACGCCACCCGCGAGGCCGCGGAGCAGCTGGCCCGCGAGTTGTCGGTGACGCTGCAGGTGGTGCCGATCGACGAAGCCACCGATCGCGAGGTGGACGTGGTCACCCGGATGCTCGAGGGGCAGCCGCCCACCGAGCTGACCCGCCAGAACATCCAGGCACGCCTGCGCGGGCAGCGGATGTGGAACTGGGCCAACAGCTCCGGCGCGCTGTTCCTGCAGACCGGCGACATGAGCGAGAAGGCGGTCGGCTACACCACCATGGGCGGCGACCTCGAAGGCGCGCTGTCGGTGATTGCCAACGTGCCGAAGACGGTGGTCGTCGCCCTGCTGGAACGCCTGCAGACCCGCTTCCGGTTCGGCGGCATCGCGGCCACGCTGGCCACCGAGCCGGGTCCCGAACTGGCGGACGCGCAGGAGGCCGAACGCGAGCTGATGCCGTTCCCGGTCCTCGATGCCTGCCTCCAGCTCTACGCCGGCGAGAAGATGTCCCCGGACGAGATGGCGGTGGCGCTCGGCAGCCTGTTCCCCGGGCACGACGCCGATCGCCTCAGGGCCTGGGCCCTGCGCTTCACGCGGCTGTTCACGCAGTCGATCTACAAGTGGGTGCAGTCGCCGCTCTCGCTGCACGTCGGTTCGCTCGATCTCGATCGCGAGCGCGCGCTGCAGATGCCGGTCGTGCAGAAGACCGAGTGGCAGGACCATTAACCCCTCATCACACTGACTCGATGATGCCACCTGCTCGAACGGCCCCGCGCAGTGCCTGTCTCGCGCGGAGCCGCGGGCGCTGCGCCTGCGCATGATCGCGATCCCCTGCTTGGACGACGAGCGGGTGGCACCATACCGGTTGGTGGCGGACCCGCGACGGCTGGAAGCCGAAGGGCTGTTCGTGGCCGAGGGCCGGCTCGTCGTTCCGCGACTGCTCGCCGCCTCGTCGCGGCCCGGTCGCTGGTGCGGCGCCGCTCACTCGGTCCTGCTCTCGCCGTCCGCGCTCGAGCACATGCACTCGCAGCTGGAGCCGTATCCACAGGTGCCGGTCTTCGTCGTGCCGCAGCCGGTGATGAACGAGCTCGTCGGCTTCAACATCCATCGCGGATGCCTGGCGCTCGGACGACGGCCCGTGATGCCGTCGCTGGCTGAGATGAACCTCGAGACGGCAACGCGTGTCGTCGTGCTCGAAGGCGTGAACAACCCCGACAACATCGGCGGCATCTTCAGGAGCGCCGCTGCCTTCAGCGCGGATCTCGTGGCGCTGGGGCCGGCGTGTGCCGACCCGCTCTATCGCAAGTCCATCCGCACGTCGATCGGCGCGACCCTCGACGTACCGTACGCGCAGGCTGAGCCATGGCCGCAGGCGCTCGACCAGCTGAAGCGCGCGGGCTTCCGGGTGGTGGCGCTCACCACGGCCGCGACCGCAACACCGCTGCCGCACCTCGACCGCTGGTCACGCACGCGTTGCCCTGCTGGCCGGCGCGGAGGGCACCGGGCTGTCGGACAGCGCGCTTGCCACCGCGGACGAGTGCGTGACGATTCCGATGTCGGGCCGCGTGGATTCGTTGAACGTCGGCACCGCGCTCGCCATCGCTCTGTACCATGTAAGCTTGAGTTGACCCGTGAATCCCGAGCACGAAGCCGCGCTGCTGAACTTCATCATCGACCGCCTCCAGATCGAGAACGACTGGTTCGAAGGGCGCGGTCGCGGCTTCACGTGGTGGGCCGGCGCGCTCGCGCAGCGCCTCGACCTGAGTGCGCCGCGCGACCTGCACGGCGTCCGCGTCACCACGCTGCACATCCAGACCGACCTGCTGTCGGACGTCACGCCGACCAACGCCACCTGGCAGCGGCTCGCCTCGCTCAACCGCTTTGCGACGCTCAGTGCCTATGTCGCCGACACCGAGACGCGGACGGTGCGGCTGCACGCCTCGGTCGCGCTGACGGCGGACAACTGGCCGATGGCGCGTGCGCTTGCCCTCCACGCCGCCGCCCTGCAGGTGGCCGACGCGCACGCCGAGGCGGCCGAACTGGCCAAGGCGTTCGGCGCCGCGGTCAACGCCACCGAACATCCGTCACGCGGCCGGCGCGAGCAGCCGGACGAAATGCTGGGCGTGGTGGAGGTCTATCAGCAGCGCGGGCAGGAGCCCTCGCCGTTCTCGACCGAAGAACTGGCGCAGCTGGTACACGTGGAACCGCGCCCGTGGCTGATGGCTGCCAACGAGCCCGAGCGCCTGCTCGCGGACCTGGCGTTCGCCGCCGGCCAGCCGGCGCGCCTCGAACTGGACGCCAGTGTCGTGCATCCGGCGCTCGGCTCCGGTCTGCAGGTCCGACTGCTGATTCCGGTCGAGGCCGACGCCGCCATCGCCCAACGTTTGAACGCCAACGAGACCGTCCACCCCGACGCCCACCAGTTGGGCGCGTGGTGCGTGGACGACGAGCGCGGACTCGGCTACACCCAGTTCATCCCGTCCGCCGCCTACGCGCCGGAGTTGAGCCGCGCGCTGGTGTACCACGCCGCGGGGCGCAACGAATGGGCCAGGGAATTACTCTTCCCCCAATGAAGATCGGCTATGTTTCCCAGTCGAGCGATCGGCTGACGGCCTTCTTCCACCCGGCATAGAGTCGCTCGCGTGTCGCCGCCGGCATCGACGGGCGGAACTCGCGATCGAGCGCCCAGTTCCGCCGCACATCGTCCAATCCGTCCCAGTAACCCACGGCCAGCCCCGCGAGGTAGGCGGCGCCAAGGGCGGTCGTCTCGCCCACCACCGGCCGGCGCACCGGCACGTTCAGCAGATCGGACTGGAACTGCAGCAGCGTGGCGTTGGCCGCCGCGCCGCCGTCCACCTTGAGCGTGGTCAGTGGCAGCCCGGATTCAAGCTGCATCACTTCCAGCACGTCGCGCGTCTGGTAGGCCATCGCGTCCACCGCGGCCCTGGCGATGTGCGCCATCTTGGTGTTGCGCGTGAGGCCGACGATGACTCCACGTGCGCGCGGGTCCCAGTAGGGCGCGCCAAGGCCGACGAAGGCGGGCACCAGGTAGACACCATCGGTGTCTGGCACTTCGGCCATCAACACTTCGACGTCGGAGGACGCCTGGATCGCGCGCAGGCCATCACGCAGCCACTGCACCGCGGCGCCGGCGACGAACACCGAGCCCTCGAGCGCATACGTAGTGACGCCGCCGACGCGCCAGGCGATGGTGGTGACCAGGCCCTTCTCCGACGGCACCGGCTTGTCGCCGGTGTTCAACAGCATGAAGCAGCCCGTTCCATAAGTGTTCTTCGCCGTGCCCGGTTCGAAGCAGGCCTGCCCGAACAGCGCCGCCTGCTGGTCGCCGGCGTTGCCGGCGATGGGAACGCTGCTGCCGAGCAGCTCCGGGAGCGTCTCGCCGTAGACCTCGCTCGACGACCGCACTTCGGGAAGCATCGCCCGTGGCACATCCAGCAGCGCCAGCAGCTCGTCGTCCCACTCCTGGGTGTGGATGTTGAACAGCAGCGTGCGGCTGGCGTTGCTGACGTCGGTGACGTGCTGCTTGCCGCCGGTCAGCCGCCAGATCAGGAAGCTGTCCACGGTGCCGAACAGGATCTCGCCGCGGGCGGCGCGGGCGCGCAGGCCATCGAACGAGTCCAGCAGGTGCTTGATCTTGGTGCCGGAGAAATACGCGTCTACCACCAGACCCGTCTTCTTGCGGAATGTCGGCTCGTGCCCCTCGGCCTTCAAGCGGTCGCAGATCGGCGCGGTCACGCGGCTCTGCCAGACGATGGCGTTGGCCACCGGCTTGCCGGTGGCCTTCTCCCACAGGATGGTGGTCTCGCGCTGATTCGTCACACCGACGGCCGCAAGGTCGGCGGCGGTGATGCCGGCCTTGACGAGCACGTCCCGTGCCGTCTGCAACTGGGTGGACCAGATCGCCTCCGGATCGTGCTCGACATGCCCGGGGCCGGGGAAGATCTGCGGGAACTCCTGCTGGGCCTGTGCGACCACCCTTCCGCCGCGATCGAAGACGATGCTGCGGCTCGAGGTCGTGCCCTGATCGAGGGCGAGGATGAAGCGGCTCATGCGCGCACCTCCGCCGGCAGCGAGCGGCCGATGCACACGTCGTAGGTCACCGCGCCCAGCACCGCGCCGATGCACGGCCCGACAATCGGCACCCACCACCAGCCGTTGCCGGCCGTGAAGACACCACTGCCCCATCCGGCTACCGCCGTGAAGAGACGCGGGCCGAAATCGCGCGCCGGGTTGATCGCGTAGCCGGCATTGAAGCCGAAGGCGACGCCGATCGCCACCACCAGCGCGCCAATCAGCGGCGGCAGGAGCCAGGTCGGCGGAGCGCTGTTCCGTTGGTCCGCCATCGCCAGCACGCCGGCCATCAGCAGCGCCGTGCCGACGATCTGGTCGACGAGACCGCCGCCCAGCGACAGGAACGGCTGCGGGTAGGTGGCAAAGATGCCGGCGGTGCCAACCGTGCCCTGCACCTGCCGCACGCCGCTGTCGAACGCGGTGAAGGCTTCGCGGTAGGTGAAGAACACCACGGCCGAGGCGACGAAGGCGCCGGCCGTCTGGGCGAGCGCGTAGACCGGCACTTTCTTCCAGGGAAACCCACGACGGACCGCCAGCGCGATGGTGACCGCCGGGTTGAGGTGCGCGCCCGACACGCCGGCCGCGGTGTAGATGCCGAGCATCACGCCCAGCCCCCACCCGAGGTTGATGGCCAGGTACGACCCGGCGGCATTCTGACTGAGAACCGATTGCGCCACCACGCCGGCGCCGAACACCAGGATCATGAACGTGCCAAGGAATTCCGCCGCAGCCTCTCTGAGCATGGGGCGGATTATGGATCAGGCGGGCGCTGGTTCACTTCGCCTTCAGGACGATGATGTGCTGCCAGGGCAGCACGTCGATCACCTTGTCGATCGCGTAGCCTTCGGCGCCGAGTTCCTGGCGCACCTGGTCCACGCTCATCTTGTGCACTTCCTGGATCGGCACGCGCGGGTCTTCCTTGCGGAACTCGATCAGCACCAGCCGGCCGTCGGGCTTGAGGGCATCTCGCAGCCGCCGCACGAACACCTGCGGGGCGGCCAGCTCGTGGTACACGTCCACCATCAGCGCCAGGTCGATGGCACCCGCGGGCAGGCGCGGGTCGTCTGGCGCGCCCAGCACGGGCACCACGTTCTCGACGCCTTCGCGGCTCATCCGGCGCTTCAGGATGTCGAGCATCCCGACCTGGATGTCGGTGGCGAACACCTTGCCGGCCGGCCCCACTTTGCGCGCCATGCGCACCGTGTAGTAGCCCGAGCCGGCGCCGACGTCGGCGACGACCATGCCGGGCTTCAGATCCAGCGCTTCCACCGCGCGCGAGGTCGCCTCCTCGGACTCCCGCTCGGGGCGCTCGAGCCACGCCGCGCCCCCCACCCCCATCACCGGCGCAATGACCCGACCGCTGACCGGATGCCGCTGCTGAGCAGAGAGCACGACCGCCAGGACCAGGACCAGCAGGACCAACAGGCCCGCGATTCTTCGCATATGATCGCACTCCCGACCGTAATGACGCTGATTGCCCGCGTGGCGTCCCGCGCAGACGCTCCAGACCTCGCCCGGATCTACAACGAAGGCCTCGAGGATCGCCTCGGCACCTTCGAGACGCGCTTCCGTACCCCCGAGGACGTGGCCCGCTGGTTCGACGGTCGTCATCCCACCGTCGTCGTCGAGGAGCCCGGCGGCGAGGTCCTGGCGTTCGCGTCCACATCATCCTACCGTTCGCGCGAGTGCTACGACGGAATCGCCGAGTTCTCGGTCTATGTCGCGCGCGCCCACCGCGGACGGGGCGCCGGCCGCGTGGCGATGGATGCCCTGATCGCCGAGGCCGGCCGCGCCGGTTTCTGGAAATTGCTGTCCCGCGTCTTCATCGAGAACACGCCCAGCCGCCGGCTGATGGCGGCGGTCGGATTCCGCGAGGTCGGCACCTACGAAAAGCACGCCCAGCTCGACGGCGTCTGGCGTGACGTCGTCATTGTCGAGCGCCTGCTTCCCGAGAACCAGCGCTGATGCTCGACGCCATTCAAACCTGGGCCGCCGAACTGGGCGGCATCGGCCTGTTCGTGATCGCCGCGCTCGACTCGTCGTTCCTGTCGTTCCCGCAAGTCAACGACCTGCTGATCATCTACCTCAGCACGAAGTACCCGGAGCGCATGCCTTACTACGCCAGCATGACCACGGCCGGTTCGCTGGTCGGGTGCTTCATGCTGTATGCGGTGGCGCGGAAGGGCGGCGAGGTCTTCCTGCGCAAGCGGTTCAGTGCGGCACGGGTCGATCGGGGCATGGCGCTCTACCAGCGCTTCGGCCTGCTGGCCGTGGTCGTGCCGTCGCTGCTGCCCCCGCCCACGCCGTTCAAGATTTTCGTGCTGATGGCGGGCGCCGCCGCGGTGGCGCCCTGGCGCTTCGGCCTGGCGATCGTCATCGGGCGCGGCATCCGGTACTTCGGCCAGGGCTATCTGGCGGTGCGCTACGGCGAGCGGGCCGCCGAGATGGTGAAAGCCCACGGCACCGAGGTGGGCATCGGCCTGGCCGTGCTCGCGCTGGCGATTGGCCTGGTCTACTCCCTGATCAAGCGTCAGGGCTCCCAGCCCAGCCGCTCCGACAGGTCGCCGGGCTCGAACGGCTGATACGCGTAGTAGGTGCGCGAGTAGTCGAACACGACCTTGCGGAACAGCAAGGCGCGCGCGGTCCCCTCGAAGTCGGTCTGCACCGGCAGCCAGGCGCCGTTGATGCGCCGCCGGGTGAACACCGCCGTCGTTCCCTTGTGGAGCCTGCCGATCAGGCCGAAGCCGAACGAGACGTCGGTGATCGCCTTGGCTTCCACGTGCATCACCTCGTATTCGTGCTCGTGTACCCAGACGCGGCCGGCGAACGCGCTGGCGATACGGCCCTCGCGGGAGCGCGACTCCACGCCCGATTTCGGGGTGAAGGTGATGATGATCGCCGGCTGCCCTTCCCGCGTCTCGCGTCCGGCGATGGCGAAGTGGAACATGTCGAGCGCCTCGCGGGCGCGGGCTTCGTCCTTGAGGCGCTCGTCCTGCGCCTTCCGGAGGCGCAGCAAGCGATCGGACGTCCCCTCGCGTGCCATCCGCCGTTCCCAGGCGTCGAGCCGCTGGCGATAGTCGCGGTCCTGCTCGCGAATCTCCCCGGTCGTGAGCTGCCGGCCCTCGCGTTCGACCAGCACGCCGGTAGGTGAGCTCGTCATTCGGGTGCGGGTAGACCTCGTAGACCAGCTCCGCCCCGGTCCCCATCGCGCCAAACGGGTTGAGGCGCACTTCGGTGGACCGCTCGCGATACGAGTAGCGGCTTTGAATGAGGTCGTTGCTGGCAAGCCGCTTCTGCACCTCGGCGAAGAAGCGGGCCTGATCGGGCAGCGGCGCCGATGGCTGGGCGCCAAGGCCCGTCGCCACCATCACACCCACCAGGGTCACGGACAGCCAGCGTGCCGACGCCATACGATAATGATGGCGTACTCAGCATCCCATGGTCGATCCCTACCCGGAGCGTATCGTGCACGTGCTCACCGTCCGCCAGGATGATCCGGCGGTGCGGGCACGGCTGGACGGCTATCGCCGGCTGCTGAACGCCGAGGAAGTGACGCGCGAGGCACGGTTCCACTTCGACGCCGACAAGGAGCGGTTCGTCATCGGCCGCACGCTGGCGCGGCTGCAGCTGTCGCGCTTCCTGGGCGGCGATCCCCGGCAGTGGCGGTTCGTCACCAACGAACACGGACGGCCCGAGCTGCTGGAGCCACCGGGCCCGCGGATCGTGGGGTTCAACGTGTCGCACACCCACGGCCTGATCGCCTGCGCGGTCACCTCCACCTGGGACGTGGGCGTGGACGTGGAGTGGGTGGACCGCACGCTCACCCACGACATCGCCGATCGCTTCTTCGCGCCTCGCGAAGTGGCGGATCTGCGAGCGTTGCCTGCCGCCGATCAGAAGCGCGTGTTCTTCGACTACTGGACCCTGAAGGAGGCGTACATCAAGGCGCGCGGCATGGGCCTGGCGCTGCCGCTCGCCGACTTCGCCTTCACGCTGGCGCCGCCGCAGGCGCCGACCATCGCCTTCTCGGGCGAGATTCACGATCAGCCCGAGACCTGGCAGTTCGCGCAGAGCTGGCCGACGCCGGCGCATCGCCTCGCTCTGGCCGTCCGCCGCGCGCCTGGGTGCGACGTGGAGGTGCGCATCGAGAACATCGTGCCCGAGGTCCACGGGTGAAGCTCTGGGCGACGAGCGATCTGCATGTCGGCTACAAGGAGAACCGGGCGGCAGTGGAGGCGCTCGAGGCTCACCCCGACGACTGGCTGATCGTCGCTGGCGACGCCGGTGACACCCCGGCGCAGCTCGAATGGGTCCTGCGCACACTCACGCCTCGATTCCAGCAGCTGGTGTGGGTGCCAGGAAACCACGACCTGTGGACGCCGCGCTCCCTCGCCTCCGATCAGCGCGGCGTCGCGCACTACGAGCGGCTGGTTGCGCAGTGCCGGCGCTTCGGCGTCCTCACCCCTGAAGACGCCTATGCCCGCTGGCCCGGCGAGGGCCCGCCGCGCGCCATCGTCCCGCTCTTCCTCCTGTACGACTATTCGTTCGCGCCCGACGGCGTCACACCGGATCACGCCGTCGCCTGGGCCGCGGCATCGGGGGTACGCTCGGCCGACGAGGATCTGCTGGCGCCCGACCCACACGACAGCCGGCCGTCATGGTGCCACCAGCGCGTGGCCGAGGCGCGGGCGCGCCTGGCCTCACTGCCGCCGGACGTGCGGCTGGTGCTGGTGAATCACTTCCCGTTGCGCCGCGACCTCGCGGTGCTCCCGCGCATCCCGCGGTTCACGATCTGGTGCGGGACGCGCCACACCGAGGACTGGCATCAGCAGTTCAACGTGGAAGCTGTGATCTATGGTCACCTGCACATGCGCTCGTCACGGACGATCGACGAGGTGCGGTTCGACGAGGTGTCGCTGGGCTATCCGAAGCAGTGGAACCAGGGCAAGGGGCTGAGGCACTACTTGCGGAGAATTCTGTAAGTTCACACCCTCTTCAGCCTCTCCGCCGCGGCCTCCAGCGTCGTGGCCTTCTTCGCGAAGCAGAAGCGCAGCACCGGGCCGCCGGTGTCCTTGTAGAGGAACGCGGAGACGGGGATCGCCGCCACGCCGTGCGTGCGCAGCAGCCACTCGGCCATCGCCCGATCGCCGTCCTTTGAGATCGCCGAGTAGTCCATCAACTGGAAGTAGGTGCCCTCGCAGGCGAGCGGCGTGAAGCGGGAGCCGGCGGTGAGCGCCAGGAAGCGGTCGCGCTTCTCCTGGTAGAACGCCGGCAGCGCGCGGGCGTCGGGGTCGCGCGCGACGAACTCGGCAAAGGCGATCTGCGACGGGGTGTGGACGGTGAACGTGACGAACTGGTGCACGCGCGTCACCTCCGCCATCAGCGGCTGCGGCGCCACGCAGTAGCCCACCTTCCAGCCCGTGGTGTGGAAGGTCTTGCCGAACGAGCTGATGACGACCGCGCGCGAGCGCAGCTCGGGATAGCGGAGCACGCTCTCGTGACGGCGGCCGTCGAAGATGATGTGCTCGTAGACTTCGTCCGAGATGATGACGATGCCGGTGCCGTCGACGATGGCGGCGAGCTGGCGCATGTCGTCCGCGGTCCACATCATCCCGGTGGGGTTGTGCGGCGTGTTGACCAGGATCAGCTTCGTCCGCGGCGTGATCGCGCGCCGCACTTCGTCCCAGTTCACGGTGTAATCGGGATAGCGCAGGCTGACGAAGACGGGCGTGCCGCCGCTCAGCCGGATCACCGGCACGTAGGAGTCGTAGCAGGGCTCGAACAGCACGACCTCGTCGCCCGGCTGCACCAGCGCCGTCAGCGTCGCATAGAGGCCGGCGGTGGCGCCCGAGGTGACCACCACCTCGGTGACCGGATCGCAGATGGCGCCGTAGCAATGCGCGACCTTGGCGGCAATGGTCTCGCGCAGCGCCAGCACGCCCGGCATCGGCGCGTACTGATTGTGGCCGGCGCGCATGGCGGCGGTCACCGCGTCCACCAGCGCGGGGTCGCAGTCGAAGTCCGGGAACCCCTGGGACAGGTTGATGGCGCCGTGCTCGTTGGCGAGCCGGGTCATCACGGAAAAGATGCTGGTGCCCACGTCGGGCAGCTTCGAGGCGACGAGAACCGGGGAAGACATCGCATGTCATTCTGACACTCCCCCGTCATACAATCGGCGCATGATTTTCATCCTGTCCCTGCTGCTGGCTGCCCAGGCCCCGTCCGGCGGCTATGCCCGGCCGGAGCTGCTGGTGGAGACGGCCTGGCTGGCCGACCACACCTCCGACGCCAACCTCCGGGTGGTCGACCTTCGCCCGCGCGGCTACGAGGATGGCCATATCCCCAACGCGGTCTGGCTCGACAACAACTGGATTCGCAAGGCCGGCGCGCCGCCCGACTTCCTGCCCACCCCGGCGGAGTTCGAGGCGCTGATGACCAGGCTGGGCATCGGCCCCACCACGCGCGTGGTCGCCTACGACGAGCGCGGCGGCATTTACGCGGCGAGGCTCTGGTGGATCCTCAACTACTACGGCCACGCCAATGTCGCCCTGCTGAACGGCGGCTGGACCAAGTGGACGATCGAGCAGCGGGCGGCGGTGAAGGACGTCCCGACGCCGACCGCCGCGGCGGCCTTCAAGGTGAAGGCGTCGATTACCGGGCATGCCACCGCCAAGGACGTGGTCGCGGCGATGAACAAGCCGGGCGTGAAGCTGGTGGACGCGCGCACCCAGGGCGAGATCGACGGCAAGGATCTGCGCGGCATCAAGCGCGCCGGCTACATCGAGTCCTCCGTCCCGGTCTACTGGGAGGATACGCTCGACAAGACCACCCAGGCGTTCAAGCCGGCCGCGGAGATCACGAAGCTGTACCGCGACCGCGGCATCCAGCCGACCGACAACGTCATCACCTACTGCCAGGTCGGCATGCGCGCCTCGCACGACCTGTTCACGCTGGCCCTGATCGGACACGACCTGTCGAAGCTCCGCAACTACTACGGTGCGTGGGAGGAATGGGGCAATCGCGATGACACGCCGATCAAGACGAAACCGTGAGCGCGACTGTCACCTTTGAACTTCGAACTTTGAACTCGTAACTCTCTTTCGGAGGCCTGACCCTATGACCCGCCGCGCGTTCGTGCTGCTCCTTGCCGCGCTCGTCGTTTCGTCGCTGTCCCTGCAAGCCGGCTCGGCGCCGGTGCGCGCTCGCACGGGCATGGTCGTGTCGCAGAGCGACATCGCCTCCGAGGTGGGCTTCCAGGTCATCAAGAGCGGGGGCAACGCCATCGACGCGGCGGTGGCCACCGCGTTTGCGCTGGCCGTGACCCATCCCACCGCCGGCAACATCGGCGGCGGCGGGTTCATCGTGTTCCGGCCGGCCAAGGGCGAGCCGACCTCATTCGACTTCCGGGAGGCGGCGCCCGCCGGCGCCAACGCCGAGATGTGGTTGAAGGACGGCAAGTACGACTTCGACCTCCATCACAACAGCCACCGTTCGGTCGGCGTACCCGGCACCGTGGCCGGGTTGCACATGGCCTGGAAGGCGCTTGGCTCCAGGCCGTGGAAGGACCTGGTCGCTCCGGCGGTGAAGCTGGCGCGGGACGGCTTCGTCGTCAGCCACGGCCTGGCCCGTTCGCTGGCCGGCACCCTTGACGAGTTCAAGAAGTACCCCGCCTCGCTGGCGCAGTTCTCCAAGAACGGCACCCCCTACGAGGCCGGCGACATCCTGAAGCAGACCGACCTGGCGAAGACCCTCGAACGCATTGCCGATCAGGGGCCGGCCGGGTTCTACGAAGGCGAGACCGCGGCCCTCATCGAGAAGGAGATGAAGGCGAACAACGGCCTCATCACCCGCGACGATCTCAAGAAGTACCAGCCCAAGCAGCGCGAGACCACCCGCGGCACCTACCGCGGCTACGAGATCATCGGCATGGCGCCGCCCAGTTCCGGCGGCATTGCCGTGACCCAGATGCTGAACGTGCTGGAGGGCTACGACCTCAAGGCGAACGGCTATGGCTCGGCGAAGAACCTTCACCTGATCGCCGAATCGATGCGCCGCGCGTTCGCCGACCGCGCGCAGTTCCTGGGCGACCCCGACTTCGTCTCGGGCATGCCGGTGGCACGCCTGATCTCGAAGGAATACGCCGAGACGCTGCGCAAGACGATCAATCCGGACAAGGCGTCGAAGTCGTCGCCGACGTCGTTCACCTGGCCGACGGAATCGCAGGAGACCACCCACCTGTCGGTGGTGGACGCCAACCGCAATGCGGTGTCGATGACCTACACGCTCGAGTACGGCTATGGCTCGCGCATCGTCGTGCCCGGCGCCGGCTTCCTGCTGAACAACGAGATGGGCGACTTCAACGCCGGCCCCGGATTGACCACCGAGCAGGGGCTGGTCGGCACGCCGCCCAACCTGGCGCAGGTCGGCAAGCGGATGCTGTCGAGCATGTCGCCGACCATCGTCGCCAGGGACGGCCAGCTCGTCATGGTGACCGGGTCGCCTGGCGGCCGCACCATCATCAACACCGTGCTGATGACCATCCTCAACGTGGTGGACTTCGGCATGAACGCACAGGAGGCGGTGGACGCCGGCCGCATGCACCATCAGTGGCTGCCCGATCGCCTCTCGATGGAACGCTACGGCTTCTCCGCCGACACCATCAAGACACTGCAGGCCATGGGGCACACCGTCGCCGAAGGCGGCGGCCAGGGCGTGGCCGAGGTCATCGTGTTCAACGCCAAGGACAACATGCTCGAAGGCGGCGTGGACCGCCGCGCGCCAGATGGCGGAGCGGCGGGGAAGTAAGGATTTGCACCTTCAGTGGCCTTGCATGAGCAGCACGATGGCGATGACACTTCTGGCCGACCAGGCCAGGGTGCGCACCCAGTTGCTGTTCACGAGCCGGCGATGCGTAGCCGCATCGAATCCGCGCTCGAGCCTGACATGCGCCGGCACCTGCAGCGCCCAGGTGCTGCCCCAGATGACGGCGAGGAGAGCCAGGCCGGCCCACGACAGCGGGTTGCCCACCGACAGGGCGACGAGGATGGCCGTGCCGAGCTCGACGAGCATCGGCGGTCCCACCACCCAGGTAGTGTTCCGCGAGTGCAGGCGTTCGTAGGCGGCGAAGCCGGCGGCGCCGACATGAGCGAACAACGGGTAGTGCACCACCTGCACGAACCAGATGAGGCCCGCCATGAACAGCGTGGTCGCGGCATGCACGAGAAGCAGCCCGTCGGCCGGCGACGTGGTCGTCATCACTGCACTTCGGACGCTGCCGGGCAGCCGTCGGTTGCGACATCGGTCACCGACCAGACGGTAACCGCCAGGCGGCAGACGGCAAATGGAAGCAGTGGCGCCGCC
Source organism: uncultured Acidobacteriota bacterium (assembly GCA_963721715.1). GTDB lineage: Bacteria > Acidobacteriota > Vicinamibacteria > Vicinamibacterales > UBA2999 > VFZN01. Next base: position 702,545 of record CAVRKI010000004.1, read on the forward strand.
GCATGCCGGCCGGGCGCACCTACTTGTTCACGTACTCGAAGCCGAAGCGCCCCTTGACGCACAGGTTGCCGTGGGTCACCTCGCTCTCGAGCGGTGAGGTGACCTTCACGATCTTGCTGATCCTGGACGTGCACGGTCAGCGTGCAACCCACCCCACAATAGGGGCACGTGGTGTCGGTGACCGACTGCTCCTCCGGCTTCCACTCCCCCGCCTGCCGCAGGTCGTATTCGTGGGTCGCCATCAGCGCGCCGGTCGGGCACACCGCGATGCAGTTGCCGCAGTAGACGCAGGCGGAGTCGGGCAGCACGACGTCGAACTCCGTGGAGATGTGGGCGTCGAAGCCGCGGCCGGCCACCGCAATGGCGAAGGTGTGCTGCGCGTCGGTGCCGCAGGCCTCGACGCACTTGTAGCAGAGCACGCACTTCGAGTAGTCGCGGACGTAGAGTTCGTTGTCGATGCGGGTGGGCTGGGCGACCGTCGCCGGCGCCGGACCGAAGCGCGACGGGTCGGCGCCGTACTCGCGCATCATCGGCTCGAGCGAGGGCGCCGTCGACAGGTCGACGGACGAGGCGAGCAGCTCGAGCACGAGCTTGCGTGAAAGGTCCACGCGCGGCGACCGCGTGCGGATCGACATGCCGGGCTCGATCCGGCGCGAGCAGGCCGGGGCCAGGACGCGGGCGCCCTCCACCTCCACCACGCACACCCGGCAGGCGTTGACCGGCGTCAGGGTCTCGAGAAAGCACAGCGTCGGAATGTCGACGCCGGCGGCACGGCAGGCATCGAGGATGGTGGCGCCGGCGGGCGCTTCGACGGGAGCGCCGTCAATCGTCACCGCGACCATCGGCACCGGCGCCGCGACCGGGCGCAGCGGGATGATCGGTGGCCGGCGGCGGCATGCGGAACCAGATGGGATCGGCATTCATCAGCGGCGCTCCACACGAACGAGTCCCAGCTTGAGCGCCGATTCGATCGCGGTCGAGGCCGTCTGGCCGAGGCCGCAGATCGACGCATCCTTCATCGCGATGGCGAGCTCGGCGTGCACGGCGGCCGCGGCTGGTGCCTGACCGTTGCCGCCGGGCGCCAGCATCACCGTCGAGCAACTCACCCTGCCGCACCGTGCCGACGCGGCACGGCACGCACTGGCCGCACGACTCGTGGCGGAAGAATGCGGCCATGCGCGTCAGCGCGTCGCCGATGTCGGCGGTCTCGTCGAACACCATCACCACGCCAGACCCCAGCGTGGTGCCGGCGGCGCGCGCCGCCTCGAAGGTCAGCGGCAGCGACAGCTGTTCGGGCCCCACGAACGATGCCAGCGGCGCCGCCCAGCAGCACCGCCTGCAGCCGCCGGCCGCCGGACACGCCGCCCGCCAGATCGATCAGCTGCTGCAGGGTCGCGCCGAACGGCACTTCGTAGAGGCCCGGGCGCTCGACGTGCCCTGACAGGCAGAACAGCCGGGGCCCGGTGGAGTCGGCCGTGCCGGTGCGGGCCCAGGCCGCTCCCCCGTCGCGCAGGATGTCGAGGACGTTGACCAGCGTCTCGACGTTGTTGGCGACGGTTGGCTTGCCGAATACGCCGATCTCCGCGGGAAATGGCGGCTTCGACCGCGGCTCGCCGCGCTTCCCTTCGATTGAGTTGAAGAGCGCGGTCTCCTCACCGCAGATGTAGGCGCCGCCACCGCGCCGGATCTCGATGTCGAAGCCTTCACCCGATCCCATCACGTCGTCGCCGAGCAGCCCGGCGGCCCGCGCCGCCACGATGGCGTCGCGCATCCGCGCCTCGGCCAACGGATACTCGCCACGGATGTAGACGAAGCCGTAACGGCCCGAGGTCGCGAGGCCGCAGATGGTCATCGCCTCGACCACCGCGAACGGATCGCTCTCGAGCAGCACGCGATCCTTGAAAGTCCCGGGCTCGCTTTCGTCCGCGTTGCACACCACGTAGTGCGGCATCGCCGCCTGCCGCCGGACCGCGTCCCACTTGCGGGCCGTCGGGAACGCGGCGCCGCCACGGCCCAGCAGCCGGGACGCGGCCACTTCGGCGATCACGCCTTCGGGGCCGAGCTCGATGGCTCGCGCCAGCGCCTGGTAGCCTCCCGCCGCGCGATAGCTGTCGAGGCTGGCGGGATCGGTCTTCCCCACTCGCGCCAGCAGCCGGGCAGGACCGGTGCCGCCGACGATGCGGAGGACAGGGTCCGATGCGTCACCATGGAGAGCGCCGAGCAGAGCATCGGCATCGCTCACGGGCGCGACCACGAAGCGCTCGGCCGAGGGACCGGCGCGCAACACCAGCGCGGCGGACCCGGCGTCGCACTGCCCCAGGCACGGCGATCGCTGCCAAGCCGCCGCGGCCGGCTGGGGCTGCGCGGCGTCTCCGTCCGACCACGCGGGCATGGGTGGAGGCGGGGCTGCCGCCATGCAGCGGCGGCCCCAACCGCGATTCGAGATCGCGGCACAGGCGCTCGGCGCCGCGCAGCCGGCAGGCGATGTCGTCGCAGACGTGCGCCACCGCGGCGGGACGGGGCTCCGCGGCCAGCAGGTGATAGAACGTGAGCACGCCCCAGGCCTCGGCGGGCGGGACCGACAGGCGCCGGCAGATGTAGTTCATCGCGCCGCGCGAGATCCAGCCGACGCGGTCCTGCACGGCGTGGAAGGCAGGCAGCAGCAGGTGCCGCGTCGCCCGCGAGACTGCGGCCGCCGGCCGCGGTGCGGCCATCACGCGCGATGTCGCGCGCCGCCCCGTCCCAGCCCGACACCGGAGGACCGAGCCGCGCGTCCACCGCTGCCCGTTCGATCTCGGTCGGCTCACCGCCAGTGATGTGCAGGTCCACGCTCGCCCAATCTAGCACGGGCAAGGCGGTGCATCACGGCGCTGCGGCGAGCTTCTCGAGGCGGATCGCGGTGGCCTTGAACTCGGCGGTGCCGGCCTTGGGATCCTGCGCGTCGATGGTCAGCTGATTGGTCTGCACGTCCTCGGGAAAATGGAAGGTCATGAAGGCCAGGCCTGGACGCAGCGCCGGGTCGATGTACACCGGCGCGACCACGGCGCCGCGCCGCGAAACGATGCGAACCAGATCGTGCGCGTCGAGCCCGTAGCTGGCCGCGTCTTCCGGAGAGAGGTCGAGCGTCTCGCCTCGTCGAGTCGGCGACGCGTAGGCGCCGGTCTGGACGCCGGTGTTGTACTCGGCCAGCCGTCGGCCGGTCGTGAGCCGCATCGGGAACTCGGCGGTCAGCGCATCCGCGGGCTCCTGATGCGCAATGGCGTGGAACGGCGCGCGCGGTCCCTTCAACGGCCGCTCCCACAGGCGCCCGTGCAGGAACGCTTCACCCGGATGGGTCTCGTCGTAGCACGGCCAGCGCAGGCCGCGGTGTTCCTCGAGACGGGCGTAGCTCATGCCGGCGTGCATCGGCGAGAGCGACCGCAGTTCGTTCCACACCCTCTCGGCGTCCGGCGGGCCCCAGTCGTGCCCCATCGCCCGCGCCAGGTCGAAGATGATGGCGAGGTCCTCGCGCGCCTCGCCGGGAGGATCCAGCGTGCGCCGGCAGCGCTGCACGCGACGCTCGCTCGAGGTGACCGTGCCCTCCGACTCGAAGGCGCCGGCCGCCGCGGGGAACACCACGTCGGCCATGGCCGCGGTGTCGGTGAGGAACAGATCCTGGACGATCAGCGTGTCGAGCATGCCGAGCAGCCTGCGTGGCGCGATGCTGGTCGGCTTCGGACTGGATCGGGTTCTCGCCGATGACGTAGACCGCCTTCAGGTCGCCGCGCTCCATCGCGTCGAACATCGCCGACAGGTGCCAGCCGCGCTTCGGCGGCACCGCCACGCCCCAGGCGCGCTCGAACTTCGGCCGCACCCGCTCGTCCTCGACGTGCTGGAAGCCCGGCAGGCGATCGGGCAGCGCGCCCATGTCGCCGCCGCCCTGCACGTTGTTCTGCCCGCGCAGCGGGTTGATGCCGCTGCCCCACCGGCCGACGTGCCCGGTGAGGAGCGCGAGGTTGATGAGCGCCAGGACGTTGTCCACGGCGTAGTGATGCTCGGTGATGCCGAGCGTCCAGCACAGCATCGCGCGCGGCGCCGTGGCGTAGGCGTGGGCCATCTCGCGGATCACCCGCGCCGGCACGCCTGTGACCTGCTCGGCGCGATCGAGCGTCCAGTCGTTCGACGGAATCGCGATAAGCCTCGAACCCGTCGGTCGCGTGGTTGATGAACGCCTCGTTCGCGAGCCCCGCCGCGATGATCTCGCGGCCCACCGCGTTCGCCAGGGCGATGTCGGTGCCGACGTCGAGTCCGACCCAGACATCGGCCCACTCCGCCGAGGTGGTCCGCCGCGGATCGATGGTGAACAGACGGGCGCCGTGCTTCAGGCCCTTCAGCAGATGATGGAAGAAGATCGGGTGCGTCTCGCGCGCATTCGAGCCCCACAGGAGGATGCAGTCGGTCTCCTCGATCTCCTGGTACGAGCTCGTGCCCCCGCCCATCCCGAACACCGTCGCCAGACCGGCGACGCTTGGCGCGTGTCAGGTGCGGTTACAGCTGTCGATGTTGTTCGATCGCATCACGACGCGGGCGAATTTCTGCGCGGCGAAGTTCATCTCGTTCGTGCTCTTCGAACAACTGAACAGGCCGAACGCCTGGCCGCCGTGGGTGTCGCGCGCGGCCCGCAGGCCGGCGGCCGCCTTCTGCAGCGCTTCGTCCCACGTCGCCGGACGGAGCGCGGCGCCCCTGCGTGTCACGGACGTACGGGCTGCGTGATCCGCTTCATGAGGGCAATGTAGCACGGCTCCAGCGGAGGGCTACGGGTCGGGCTCGACCCACATGTCCATTGGAATGGAGAGCAGCATGTAGCGCTTCCGCAACTCCACCACGTGCGCGGGGAGCTCGCGGACCGGGATCTCTCCCGCCCGGCAGCGATCGCGCAGCTTCCGGATTTCGATCCGGTAGAGATCGTTGATCTGCTCTCGAAGGCGCGGCGGCTGGGTATCGGAGGCCGGCGCCAGTCCGTGCCGGCCCAGCTCGTCCAGGACCTCGGGCCGATAGCGTGGCATGCGCGTCAGCGCCTCACGCACGCCAGCCGTGCCGCGGCGGCGCGAATCGTCTGCCGCGGGCCGTCGGCGACCGACATGGTGTCGGCATGGAGATAGGCGGCACACGCCGCCGGCGCATCCTTCAGCCGATCCGCGGTCAGGGCCAGACCGATCGTCCCGCGCGCCCCGCGGGCTGCAGCGGCCGCGCGCTCGAAGGCGGCGCGCGCGTCCGCGAAGCGGTCCACCTCGAGCCACAACTCGCCTTCCACCTCGTCGATGGGCAGCGGCCAGAGCCTCGCCTGCGCGCCGAGCGTCAGCGACGCCGCGAGATCACGACCGAGCGCGAGGTAGAGTTGCATCTCGTCCCGCTCGTCCTGCGCGGCAGCCACCGCCGCCCGCAGCACCGCTTCGGCATACGACGCCAGCTGCACGGTGAGCGACGTGGGGGTGCCGGAAATACGAAGCGCCTCGAGCCGCCTCAACACCTGGTTGATGCGTCCGAGTTGATCGGGCGCCCCGGACACGGTGGCCAGCCGCCGCGCTTCGAGCCACCCTTCCAGGGCGACGGACGCGATCGCCAGTTCGCGGCAGGTCGTCTCCGCGCCGGTCGCGCCGAAGAGCGCCGCCCCGGCCGCGGCCTCGTCCATCCGCTGCAGTTCGTCGGCCGCCCGCTGCAGGACCGTGCGGACAGCGGCGGGCTCGCACGACACCGTCTGGCCCTGGACCTCACCGGCGCTGGCGAGCAGGCAGCCGAGCACCACCGCGGACACGATGCGGCCGGCGGCGGCCGGGCCACGCCAGAGCGTCGAGACGAAGCGCGCGATCACTTCGACGGTGGTGGCTTCGTCCTGCAGGTGCGGGCCATGTCCGCAGTCGGTCAGCAGGCGTGTCTCGCAGCGGCCCGACACGCCGCCCGACACCCGGCGCAACTGCAGCAACGTGCCGTACTCGTCGTGTTCGCCTTGCAACGCCAGGACCGGCACCCGCACGCGCGGCAGGCGGGCGGCGGCATCCATCGGCTCGAAGCCCGGCGCCAGCCAGGCGTTGTTGCACAGCCAGAAGGCTTCGTCGACGTTGTCGCCGTGATACTTCGCCAGGCGTTCGCGGAGATCGCCGGACACGAATGCCTCACGCGCCTCGCGCATGCTGGCGATCGTGCGGTCCTCGTTGACGGCGTGCGCGCCGATCGTCACGACGCCGCGCAGCATCGGCGGCTGCAGCGAGGCATAGTTGAGCGCGACCGTGCCGCCGTCGCTGTGGCCGATCAGCAGGCAGGCACCCACCCCGACCGCGTCGAGCACCTCGGGGAGAATCTGATCGCCTTCGATCTCCATGTAGCGCGTGCCGGGTGGCCGCGGCCACCCGTCGGACTTGCCGTAACCGGTGCGGTCATAGGCGAAGCCTCGCAGGCCGACGCGCGCGCAGAGCGCCTCCGGAAAGCCTCGCCACAGTTCCACGCAGCCCAGGCCCTCGTGCAGGAACACGAGCACCGGAGCGAAGGGGTCGCCACCGGCACCGGCCTGCGCGCCCAGCCAGCGGCCGCGCAGGCGCCGGTCGCGCAGTTGAATGTCGACGTCCGCGGTGGCGTCAGGCACGACTAAAAATCCACCGGCACTCGCGTGACCGCGACGCGCGTGGCAGGGTCGAGGACGACGCCCGGCGTCAGCCCCCGCGCTTCGATGGTGAACCCGCGCAATCCCACGGCCTGCTCGGGCGGCGGCGGCGCGCCGGCCCCGGCCCACACGTTCAGGCCGAGATGATGGTGATAGCCGCCCGCCGCCACGAACAGGGCGCCCGGGTAACGCCGCAGCATCGGCGTGAAGCCGATGTCGTTGCAGTACAGCGCCTCGGCCTGTGGCAGATCGGGGACGTGGAGATGCAGGTGGCCGATGCGGGTGCCGGCGTCGAGCGCCGTCCACGGCCGCTCGGCGCCCGCTTCGCGCGCCACATCGTTCAGGTCCAGCGGATCGGTGGCCATCGCCACCTCACCTCCCTCGAAACGCCAGCTGTCGCGGGGACGGTCGCGATAGATTTCAATCCCCAGGCCGTCGGGATCGTCCAGGTACAACGCCTCGCTGACGAGGTGATCGGACGCGCCGGTGAGCGGCCACTCCCGCGCCGCCAGGCGACGCAACGAGCGGCCGAGCGCGGCTCGGTCCGGGACCAGGATGGCGACGTGATAGAGCCCGCTCGAACGCCGCGGTCGGGGTGTGGCGCCGGGAATCTGTTCGAGCCGCAGCAGAACGTCACTGGCATTCGCGCCGAGCACGGCCACCGCCCCGGACTGGCCGTGCACGCGGAAGCCCAGCACCTCGGTGTAGAACGCCAGCGAGCGATCCAGGCTGGAGATCGCGAGGCTGACCTCCCCGATCCGCGCGTCTGACGGCAGCAGCGCCATGCCGATTATTGTACGCGCCGACGGCGCTGGAACGGCCAGGCGAACGGCCGCAGACACCCCCGTGGTGCGCGCATCGGCGTTTACGGCGCGGCGCAGACGAAGCTCGCCGCCTCGTCGATGCTGCCCGTGCCCCGATAGCGGGCAACCTGCGGGTGCGGGCAGAGCGGGCGGGTGCGCACGGTCTTGCCCTCGACCACGCGCGAGGCCAGCACCGACGTGGGGGCGACGTCCTTCTCCACCCACGACTCGAGCACCGGCAGCATCGCAAAGGCGGTCGGCCCGGGGCCACCGCCGCAGTGGTGCATGCCCGGTACGAAGTAGGTCCGCACGAAACGATCCGCGGCAGACTGACCGCCCACGGTACGCACCACGCGCTCGTAATAGTCGAGGGTGCCGAGCGCACTGATCCCTGGATCGGACCAGCCGTGGTACATCAGCAGCTTGCCGCCGCTCTTCGCGAACGGGCGCAGGTCGGCATCGAGCGGGCTGAGGATCTCGGTCATCGTGCGCATGCGCGGCAGGTCGCGCGCGACGTCGAACTGCCGCCAGCCGTAGCCCGGGTCGTCCTGCTCGAGCGCCAGGAACTGGAAATTGAAGTCCATCAACCCGTAGCCCGATGGCAAGCGCGGTCCGGCGTAGGCCAGCGACCCGTTCTCCTGCGCCGCCGGCGGCGCCTGACCCGCGATCCACTGCGTCCAGCCCGTAGCCCCGCCTTCGTGGCCGGGAGGAAACCCGTGCGCGTAGATCTGACCATCCGGCGTCTTCACGCCACGATAGATCTGCGCCACGGTCGCGACCTGACCGGGCGTCAGGCAGCCCTCGGTCGCGGCGCCCCGGCACGCCAGCGTCGACGGGTCGAACCGGCAGGGACGCGGGTCGCTCACCAGGCCGTCCTCCAGGCCGTCCGCCTTGTCGCACGCCGCGAGGCTGGCCTTCGACACCAGTTCGATCGCCGCTGGCGACAGGAACGCGTCCGGCGACGACAGCATCTGCTGATACACGACGGCCCGGCCCACCTGCATCGGCGTGCCGGTGGCGGGGTGGCCGCCAATCACGCCGTCGAAGTCGTCCGGGTAGCGCTGCACTTCCATCAGCGCCTGGCGGCCGCCGTTCGAGCATCCCTCGAAGTAGGCATACTTCGGCGGCGCGCCGTAGAACGACGCGGTCAGCGCCTTGGCCGCCACCGTGCTGACGTGCGTGCCGCGATAGCCGTAGTCAATTTCCTTCGCGCGATTGCTGGCCCAATCGGCCTCGCTCGCGCGGTGGCCGGTGTCGGTGGTCGCGGTGGCATAGCCACGCGTCAGTCCGGGATCGAGCGCGGCGAGAGTACCGCCGAGTCCGCCGACGCCGAGGAACAGGAACTTCCCGTTCCAGCCCTCCGGCAGACCCAGTCTGAAATTCACGCGTGTTGCCGGCGGACGCCGCATGCCCATCCACCTGGCAGAATCGCGGACGTGTCGCCGAGCCCTCGACCATCGCCGCGGCGGTGATCGTCGTGCCCGTTGGCGCCTTGGCCTGAATCGAGGCCACGTCACACACGACCGATTGCGCGGCGACACCCGGGGCGACGGCCGCCAGTGCACCGGCCATCGCCAGGACACACGCGAATGAGCGCTTCATCGCGACGCGCTCACGGCCGGGCGGGCTTGGCCGCCATCGACTTCTTGATTGCGGCCACGGTGACGTCGGTGCGGAACTTGACGATCTTCCGGCCGTTCTCGATGGTCTTCTCGATCGGATCGAGCGGCACGCCGTTGATGACGAACTTCCCGGCCTTCTTCCGTTCTGGCATGCGGATGCCGTCGGTGGTCACGGTCGCGATGATCGAGCTGATGTAGTAGTCGTCGTGATAGCCCTCGAGCTTCTCGTGGATGCCGAGCTGCTCCTCCTCGAACTTCTCGACGTCGGCGTAGTTGTAGTACTCGGGGATGAAGTGCACGTAGCCCTGGCCCTTCCACTCGGCGTTGAGCGTGGCCGCCACCTCCTGCATGCCCTTCAGGTTGCCGCCGCTGTCGCCCATCATCACCACGTCGGTGAAGCCCTGCGAGCGCAGGCTGGTGGCGATGTCGGTGAGCACGGCGCGAAAGGTGGCTTGCGACAGCACCACGGTCCCTGGCGACAGGTTCGGCCGCGCCGGGTTGCCGGGCTCGAGCGTGACAATCGGGGCGACCAGCGCGTTGCCGAGCGCGCGCGCAATCGACTCGCCCTGGGCCTTCAGCACGTTGTTGTGCTTGCCGGTCGTCAGGTACGGACCGTTCTCCTCGATGCCGCCGGTCAGCACCAGGGCCGTGGTCTTCCCCGCCTTCAGCAGGTCACGCACTTCGAGCATCGTCAGGTCTTCGATCCAGACGCTGTCGTGCATGTCGATCGGCCGCGGCATATCGGCCACTTCGACCCTGGGCGCCGTATTGACCGACGCGGTGGGGCGGGGCGGCTGACCGCCGGCGGGCGGCGTCTGGGCGAGTGCGGCGGAGGCGGTGCAGACGGTGAGGACGGTCGCGATCGACACACGAGACATCATGGGCTTCCCTCGGAGTAACGGCCGAATGGCGGGCATTGTAACCCCCTTTACACGCACGGGGCGTCCGGGCCAAAGTGCCAGAGGAGGACCGCATGGCCATTGCACGTGTCACCGAGATCACCGCCAGTTCCAAGAAGAGCTTCGACGATGCCGTCGAGAAGGGTATCGCCCGCGCCAACAAGACCCTCAAGAACGTCCAGGGCGCCTGGGTGCAGGACCTGAAGGTCAAGGTCGACAAGGGGAAGATCGCGGAATACCGCGTCAACATGAAGGTGACGTTCGTTCTCGAGGACTGAGCCTCTCTCGACAGCACGGAAGGCACGAACACGCCTTCCGTGTTTCGCACGCCGCCAGCGGGACCAGAATTGCGCGCAGCCGCGCCTGCTGGCGCTCCCGTGCCTGAGAACGCCCCCCGCCCGACCCACGCCGCCCCCACGCGGAACCGCAGCCCCGACGTGACAAACGAATACAACGACGGCCGCGCCACGTGGCCGGGCTTTCGCCTACAATGCGTCAGATCGACAGCCGGAGCAGGTACGCCGTCCGATGCGCGCCCACCGGTTGGTCAAGGAGGAGCCTTCGTCATGTCACGCCCGAATATCGACAGTCGCCGCGCCGGAACCATGGTGCTGACCGCGGCTGCCTTGGGTCTCATCATCGCCATCGCCGTGCCCAGCGCCCAGCAGCCGGCACCCGCCCCCGCGCAGGGGGCCAAGCCAGCCGCCCCCGCGGCTCCGGGTGCCCCTGCGGCTCCGGCCGCACCCGGCGCCGCGCCGGCCGCCGCGCCGCAGAAGCCGCTCGTACCGATCGTCGCGAGCACGCTGGCGGCCAAGCCCGACGCCTTCTACGGCGAGAACGTCACGATGATGGCCATCGTCGACCAGACGCTCTCCCCCACCGCGTTCTCGGTGGACCAGGACAAGACCAAGAGCACCGGCAAGGACGTGCTGGTCCTGGCGCCGCGCCTCAACGAGCCGCTCGAGCTGAACACCTACGTCACGGTGATCGGCGAGGTCGTGAAGTTCGACCCCGCCAACGCCAAGGTGAAGGATCGCCTCACCGGGTTCGCGCCTGACGCGATCGCGAAGTTCAACGGCAAGCCGGTGATCATCGCGACCTCGGTCATCAACGCGGCGATGAACGACGTCGCCCGTCGCCTGCCGCCGAAGATGACGACCGAAGAGGAAGCCTTCCAGAAGGTGATGCAGAAGGTCGGCGCCGCCAACGGCGCGTTCCGCACCATCATCGAGAAGTCCGACGTGGCTGGCGCCAAGGAACAGGCCGCCGCGCTGAAGGCCGCCTTCATCTCCACCGAGATGTTCTTCAAGCCGCACGCCAAGGCCGACGCGATCGGCTGGGCGCAGGACGCGCGCAAGGCCGCCGAAGCGATCGAGCTGTCGGTGGCGGCCGGCAAGTGGGACGAGGTGAAGGCCACGACCGGCGAACCTCGGCAAGATGTGCCAGACCTGCCACACCGCCTACCGCGAGCGCTACGACGACGGCTCGTTCCGCGCGAAGCTGGGACCGGCGCCGGCGCCCACGAAGGGCTTGAACTGACCCGTCAGTTCAAGAGTTCACAGTTCAAGAGTTCAAGAGTTCAAAGTTAGCGTTGGGTCAATCCGAGGGCGACGACATGAAGAAGACTTTGCTTGGCGTTGGAGCGATGGTGATCGCGGCCGGTGCATTCGCGGCGGCGCAGCAGGGCCGGCCGGCGCCGGATCCGCGTTCGATGGGTGGCGGCGACTGCGCGCAGAACCCCTACAACTGCAAGGACGCGCCGAATCCGCTGCCCAAGGCCGACACGGTGTGGCTGGAAGAGATGACCTGGATGGACGTGCGCGACGCGATGGCGGCGGGCAAGACCACGGTGATCATCCCGACCGGCGGCCACGAGCCGAACGGTCCGTGGCTGGCGCTCGGCAAGCACAACTACGTGCTGCACCGCCAACTGCGACGCGATTGCGCGCAAGATGGGCAACGCCCTGTGCGCGCCGGTGATCAAGCACGTGCCCGAAGGCGACATCAACCCGCCGACCGGCCACATGACCTCGCCCGGCACCATCACGCTGCGTGAAGACACCTTCCGCGCGTTGCTCACCGACACGGCCGAGTCGCTGCTGGCCCACGGCTTCAAGCAGGTCTTCTTCATCGGCGACAGCGGCGGCAACCAGGGCGGACAGCGCGCGGTGGCCGAAGCGCTGAACACCAAGCACGCCGGGAAGGCGCTGGTCGCGCACATCCAGGAGTACTACGACTACGCCGCCGTGAGCGCGCACATGGCGACGAAGGGGCTGAAGGAAGGCAAGTCGGACAACATGCACGACGACGTGATCATCACGCTGAACATGTTCATCGACGACCCGAAGTCGGTCCGCTTCGACGAGCGCGTGAAGGCCGGCAAGGCCACGATCAACGGCGTGGACGTCTCCAACAAGGCGAAGAACACCGAGTGGGCGAAGGAGATCGTCGCCTTCCGCACGGATCACACGATCGCGGCCATCAACAAGGCCATCGCCAACAAGGGCACGCTGCCGGCCGCTCCGCGCCGCCGGCCGGGACAGTAACAGAGCGCACACCAGACGGTAACCGGCAGACGGCAGAACCAGACGTCACCGGCACTGCCGGCGCAATCACGAACGCCGGGGCTTCGGTCCCGGCGTTTTCCTTTTCTGGCGGCGTCGCCAGGCCCTGGCGTCGCCCCTCTCCCCCTGCCGGCTCCGGTTCGCGTCTGCCCTCTACGGGATGCCGGTTGCTTTCTGCCGGTTGCCGGTTGCCGGGTCCTATCGCACCACCACCCGCACTTCGTTGCTGTAGGGGCTCGCTCCGCATGAGTTGAGGGCGATAACTCTCACGTAGTAGATCCCCGGCGGCGCCGCGGTCGTGAAGCTGGTCGCGGGCCCGGGCACCTCGATGATGGCGAGGTCATCGCGACCAGGCGCGGCACCGGCGACCACACGCTGGGTGTTGGCCACCGGCCCCGCAGTCGGGCTGAGCCCAGTACAGCGTCACCGTTCTCCCGATCACTGAGGCGATGAGGCTCTGCGGCGCCAGCGGCGGCATCTCGTAGCAGGGTGAGGCGGTGGCGTCCACGTCGAGGACCCACTCGCTGGACGGTGCACTGTGCGCCTGCGCCGTTGACCGCCTTCACGCGACCCCAGTAGCGTCCTGGCGGCGCGTCGATGGTGAAGCTGGTGGTTCCGCCACTCACAGGCGGCGACACCACGTCACCCTGCCCGCCGGCGGTTTCGGCTTCGAGCACGTACGCCGGTGGGGACCCCGTCGACGGCGCCTTCCACTGAAACGTCATCAGGGTGCCCTCGGTCACCGCCGTGGGATCGAGCGGCGGCGCGGGGACATCCGGCGGGCCCATCGCAAACGACACGTCAGCGGTCGGCACGCTGGTGCTGGTCGGGCCGGTCGTGCGCACGCGCGCAAAATACGATCCCGGAGGGACCGGGCTGGAGAGCGTCGTGGCATCGGGAGGCAGGCTGAAGCTGGCCACGTCGCTCGCGCCCTCGCGTCCGCCGACTTCCACAAGGAGACCCGTCCACACCGGCGGCCCGACCGGCAGCGTCCACGACAACGTCACCTGGCTGCCAGACTGCCGCACGGAGGGAGCGGTCGGGGACGGCAACGCCGCTGGGTAGCACGCGACCGTCCGGTCGCCCCTCAGCGTGATGAGGCAGTCGGGCAGGAAGGCGGGTTTGCGTCGGATCGGAGAGCCCTCGGCGAACAAGGCGTCATCGCCCATGGCAGGGCGCCACGGCAGCCAGGTGCCGGCGGGCGCCGAGAACGCGGCCAGCCGGCCCCGGCTACGGCCGCTGATGGTGCTCGAGGGCGCCACGAAGATGGTGCCGTCGCTGCCGACATCCAGGCTCGCGCTGCCGGGCGCGTCGGGGTTCCAGGCCAGCGCCCGGCCCGTGACCGGGTCCAGTTCGGCGAGGCCTCGCCGACGAGCTCCGCCGATCCGGCGGAACTGCCCGGCGACCAGCAAGCGCCCGCTCGCAAACCTGACGGACTCGACCTCCGCGTCGGGTGACGCATTGAACGGGAGCACCGCGCCCGTGTCGAGATCCAGAGCCGCGAGGAAGGGCCGATCCGCGCCGTTAAGGGTGCCGAACCGCCCCGCGAGGTACGCTGTGCGCCCCGTCACCTCGAGGTCGTGCACGAGGCGGGACTCGAACCCAATGCCCTCGAACGACAACGGAATCGATCGCTGGGACCAGTCGGCAATCGTGATCTCACCGAGAAGCGAATGGCCCGCCAGCACCACGATTCGGTCACCGGCCACGCGCTCGGTCACCAGATAGGTGCTGCCGAAATCGAGGGTGCCGAGCACGGCCCCGCTGACCGGATCGATCTTGAAGAACTGCGCCCCGTTGGTGGCGCCGAAGAGGTAGGTCCCATCCGTATCCAGCCGTTCCAGCACCACGTTCTCGGGGAGCGCGGAGGCCCAGGGCTCGAGCTGTCCAGTGTCGAGATCGAACGAGGCCAGGTTCCGCCTCGCCTGCCCTGCGAATTCGTTGAAGTTCCTCCCACCCAGCACGGCGCCCTCCGGCGCTGCCGCCACCGTCATGATCGAGCCATGGACCTGCGGATTCCAGGGGAGCCGCGCGCCTGTCGTCACGTCGTAGGCGATGAACAGTCCACTGTGCGCTACGAGGCCCGGGCCCAGCCGCGTCAGTGCGCCGATTTCTCCGTAGAATTCGGGGGGCTCGCTCGGCCGCCAGGTCGAGGGCAGTCCTGTCGCAGCCTCCACGGCGGCGAGGAGGCGCTGACCATCGCTGGTCAGGAAATACCCTCCGAGATACAGCCGCGCACCGTCGAGCAGCAGCGAGGTGACGCGCATCTCCTGCGACCCGCTCGGCCGAAACGTCAGGCCGATCGTCCAGGCGACATCGGCGCCCGTCCGCGGGTCGACCGCCCACACCACCGGCTCGCGGTAGCCGCCCACGTACACGCGAGTGGACGTGGCGGCGATGGCGGTCACGAACGCGGCCTTCTCGAAGAGCTGGGCACCACTGCCCGCATCGAATCCCCAGAGCCGCCCGGCCGGCGCCGACTGGGGATAGCGATTCCCGTCGCCTCCTCCAGACACGTACACGGCGATGGAGGAGATCGACAGATTCCGCAGGGCTCGGCGCGTTCCGGTGAAGGAGTCCACACCGGGCTCGAATTCACTTCCCCACGGCGAGAGACGGCCGGTCGCCACGTCCAGGGCCGCGAGGCCCAGTCGGCGGTACCCGTTGATCTCGCTGAAGTCGCCCACCAGGTACACGCGCCCGTGAGCGATCCTCACGTGGCGGATCGGACCATCGGTCGTGATGCGGTAGCGTGGATCGACGGTCCGATCGGGCCGGATGCGTGCGAAGCTCGAGAACGGCTGGCCGGCCACCTGGCGGAAGCCCCCGACCACGACCCACCCACCCAGGCCGTCCGCGACGATCTCGTCCACCGTCCCGTCGATGAACGGAAAAGCGCTGAGCATCGGCGCACCGTCGGTATCGACGATGACTGCGCCGCCGGTGGGCGGGCTCACTTGGCCGAAATAGCCCGACACGAACAGCCGGCGGCCGATCTGCGTCGCCGCAAATGCGCCACCGTCGACGGTCGCGAGAACATGAGGGGTCTCGGCGTATTGCGCCTGCGCCGGCCTGAGACCCGGGACTGAGGAAAACAAGAAGCAGAAGACCAGCGCGCGAACTGGCGTTGACATCGCCATGACGAACACTCCCGGGGACCGGGGACCTTGGCTATCAGTTCCTACCGTAGCACTATCTGCCCGCCTGCTGTGGCGTCGCCTCAGGATGGTGGAATCAGCCCCGGCCGCGTCTCCGTGAGGATGTCGAGAACCGCGCTCCGCAGCGCCGGCGTCAGGTGCGCATATTTCGGACGCGGATCGCGGCCGTGCAACACCGCCGACAGCCGTTTCACCACCGCGGTTCGCGCCGTCGCGGGCAAGGCGTCGAACATCGGGGTGTAGATCATGTAGCTGAGCGGGTACTGCATCAGCCTACCTTCGAGCTTGAGGTCGCGGAGCGACCGGCCCTTGGCATCGCGCGGGCCGCGCGCGGCAAACGCCTCGGCAAACCCCGACGAGCCTTCCACCTTGCCGGGGATCGGCGCCTCGTCCACGAACAGCAGGTAGTCGGCCAGTTCGGTCGCGGCCTCGTCGACACGCGCGGGCGTGCCGGCACGCGCTTCCCAATTGAGGCGCGTCAGCAGGTTCGCGGCATGCACCTGGTGGTCGAATACGAGCAGCGCGGCGACGTCGCTGTGCGGTGTGAGATATCCCGTCGCGTCGATCTCGCCCTGCACCGTGGTGAGCTTCTGCGGAGGCCCGGTCCGGCGCTTCGGCTGCATCGTCGGCTGGTTGCCCATGTGCCGCGCCGGCACCTGCCTGCCAGTCACGAACCACCCGCCCCACCGCTCCTCAATCGGCAGGCGGTGATCGACGAAGCCGCCATCGGCGTACTCGCGATCGTTGGTGCGGGGAAACACGGTCTGCAGAACGTAACCCGGCACCGCCAGCGTGTCCCATGACAGATGGCACGCCAGGCAGGTGTCGTTGCGCGCGAACCGCGGAGCCCCGGCCGGCGCCTGGGTCAGAGTGTAGAGCACGACCCCCTGCGCGGGGTCCTGCGCGGCGAGCTCGAGCAAATCGCTGCCCCGGATCCAGGCCACCGACACGACATCGTTGTAGTACACGGCACGAGGGTTGTGGCGGCGAATCAGACTGGCCTGCAGGCTGGTCTCCGCGAACGCCAGCATCTGGGACGACACCGGCACCTGCAAGGCCTCGAGCACCGCGCCGAGGTAGCCTCCCCTGCTGTCGTCGAACGCCAGGGTGGCGGCGCCCGACGCCAAGGACTGGTTCAGCCGCGACACGGCGTCGCTGACGGGACCGGCGGTGTAGCTGATCGCCGGGTGATCCCGCGCGCCGCCGAACGCCCCGGGGCGCTGCGCCACCGCCGTGGCCAGGCTGGAGGCGAAGAGACCCACGACGACCAGAAACGCAGCCGCGATGCGCATCGTTCTCCTACTGTAGCGCCTCCGGCGCGGGGGCGTTTGTCACCTCTTGTCCCGGCCCTGCATCTGTGAAGACGGAGGTCTGACATGGCCAGAGTGGTGCATTCGTTGAGGTCGCGCCTGTCGCGAGCGGGTCTGGGGGTTGGAATGATGATGATGGTCATGACCATCGGGCTGGGAGCCCAGGGCGGCCCCCCGCCAGACCGGGGGATGCAGGGCGGCGGGATGGGCGGGATGAAGTCCGACCCCAGCCACATGGCCGACATGGAGGTGTTCCATGCCCTGATGGACCACCGCGAACAGATCCAGCGAACCGTGACAGTACGCGCCGACGGCGTGGACACGCTGACCGAGTCGGACGACCCGGCGGTGGTGACGCTGATCCAGACCCACGTCAACGCGATGTACGGCCGCGTGAAGGAGGCCCGGCCCATTCACATCCGCGACCCGCTGTTCCGCGCGGTGTTCGAGAACGCCGGCAAGATCGTGATGACGCACGAGATGACGCCCAAGGGGATCAAGGTGACGGAGACGTCCGCCGACCCGTACGTCGCCCAGTTGATCAAGGCGCACGCCGAGGTGGTGAGCCTGTTCATCAAGAACGGGCAACCCGAGATGATGAAGAACCACGACGTGCCGCCGCGGCCGCAGTAAATTGGACGGCACGGACTTGCCCTGACCGGCGGACGAGGGGCTCAGTGCAGGGCGCCGGCGAGCGCCGGCTTGGTGTCGCGAAGGATCTCCACCACGGCCCGCCGTGCTTCGGCGCCGAGATGCGCGTACCTGGGTGCGGTGTCGCGTCCGGTCAACACGGCCACCAGCCGCGCGACGACGAGGTCGCGCGCGGCGGTGGGGAGCGCATCGAACATCGGCGTGTAGACGGTGTAGCTGAGCGGATACCGCATCAGCCGACCATCGAGCGCGAGGTCGCGCAGCGATCGGCCTTTCGTGTCGCGGGGCCCGCGCGCCGCAAAGGCCGCGGCGAAGCCGGAATTGCCCTCGATGCGGGACGTGAGCGGCGCCTCGTCCACGAACAGCAGGTAGTCGGCCAGCGCCGATGCCGCTTCGCTTACGCGCGAGTCATCTCCCAATCGCGCTTCCCAATTGAGCCGTGTCATCAGGTTGGTGGCGTGGGCTTGATGCTCGAGCACCATCAGCGCGACGATGTCGCTGGTGGCGGCGAGGTAGCCGGTGGTGTCGAACTCCCCCGTCACGCTGGTCAGCCGGGGGGCCGGCCCCGTGCGTGGCACCGGCTGGATCAACTCGACGTTGCCGCGGTGCTGCTCGGGCACGGCTGTTCCGGTGACGAACCAGCCGCTCCATCGCTCGGCAATCGGCGACCGGTGATCGATCGGGCCGCCGTTCGAGAATCCGTCAGCGCTCTTGCGCGGCAGCGTGGTCCTCACCGTCGGACCGGGTACGCCGAGCGTGTCCCAGGTGAGGTGACACGACACGCAGTGCTCCTGCCGCCCGAACCGCGGTTGCTCCGAAGGCTGCTGAGGAATCGAATAGAAAATGGTCCCTTGCCGCGGATCCTGGGCGGTGATTTCCAGCAGATCGGCGCCGCGAATCCAGCCGACAGCCACCGTGTCGTTGAAGTAGAGGGCGCGCGGGTTCTTCTGGTTGATCTTGCTGGCCTGAAAGCTGGTCTGGGAATACACCAGCACCTGCGATGACACCGGCACGTCCAGCGCCTCGAGCACCGCCGGCAGGTAACCGGCCTGGGGGTCGAATCGCAGCGTCACCGATCCATGGGCCAGGCGCTCGTTCAGTTCCGCCACCGCGGTGTGCGTGGGCGCACTGCCATACGCGATGGCCGGATGGTTCCTGGACCCGACGAACGCGTCGGTCCGCTGGGCGACCACCGACACCCAGCTGCCCGCCAGGAGGGCTGCCGTCGCAATGAACCAGGAGAGACGGAAAACCACGGGATAACTGTAACTCGTTAGTTCGCAGTTCATGGTTCAAGAGTTCAACACTTCAAAGGAACGGCCAGGGGCGACGGGGTTTCCCCGCGGCGCCCCTGGCCGTGAACTGAGTAAGCCCCAAGCCTCGAGCCTCGAGCCTAGTACCGATAGTGCGCCGGCTTGTAGGGCCCTTCGACCGCCACGCCGATGTAGTCGGCCTGGTCCTTGCTCAGCGTCGTCAGCTTCACGCCCAGCTTGTCGAGGTGCAGGCGCGCCACTTCTTCATCCAGCTTCTTCGGCAGGATGAAGACGCGGTTGGTGTCGTAGTTGGTGCCCGACAGCGTCGGCTGGCCGTTCGCGCTCTGGTGCAGGTCGATCTGCGCCAGCACCTGGTTGGTGAACGACGACGACATCACGAACGACGGGTGGCCGGTGGCGCAGCCGAGGTTCAGCAGGCGGCCTTCCGCCAGCACCAGGATGCTGTGCTCGGGGCGCTTGCCTTCCGCCGGGAACACCCACTCGTCGTACTGCGGCTTGATCTGCACGCGCCTGGCGCCGCCCTTGGCGAGGCCAGCCATGTCGATCTCATTGTCGAAGTGGCCGATGTTGCCGACGATGGCCTTGTCCTTCATCCGCTTCATCAGGTCGACCGTGAGGATGTTCTTGTTGCCGGTCGCGGTGATGAAGATGTCGGCGGTTTC
The DNA here is from genome assembly GCA_963721715.1 of uncultured Acidobacteriota bacterium. Classification (GTDB taxonomy): domain Bacteria; phylum Acidobacteriota; class Vicinamibacteria; order Vicinamibacterales; family UBA2999; genus VFZN01. Next base: position 722,125 of record CAVRKI010000004.1, read on the forward strand.
GATCACGTCCTCGATCACCGTCACCTGGTAGCCTTCCATCGCCGCCTGCAGCGCGCAGATCGGGTCGATCTCGGTGACGATCACGCGGCAGCCCTGGCCCTTGAGCGCCTGGGCGCAGCCCTTGCCGACGTCGCCGTAGCCGAACACCACGGCCACCTTGGCCGACAGCATCACGTCGCTGGCGCGGTTGAGGCCGTCAATCAGCGAGTGGCGGCAGCCGTAGAGGTTGTCGAACTTGCTCTTCGTGGCCGAGTCGTTGACGTTGATCGCGGGGAACAGCAGGGTGTTGGCCGCGGTCATCTCGTAGAGGCGGTGCACGCCGGTGGTCGTCTCTTCGCTGACGCCCTTGATGCCCCGGGCGATCTTCGACCACACGCCGGGACGCGCCTTCAGTTCCTTGCCGAGCGTCTCGAGAATGACGCCCCACTCTTCGGGATCCTTATCGGGATTGAAGGCGGGGACCTTGCCGGCCTTCTCGTACTCGAGCGCCTTGTGCACGAACAGCGTCGCGTCGCCGCCGTCATCGAGGATCATCGTCGGGCCACTGCCATCGGGCCACATCAGGGCCTCGACCGTGCACCACCAGTATTCGGCGAGCGTCTCGCCCTTCCACGCGAACACCGGCGTGCCACGCGGGTTGGCCACGGTGCCGCCCGATTCGGGACGGCCGACGGCGACCGCCGCCGCGGCGCTGTCCTGGGTCGAGAAGATGTTGCAGCTCACCCAGCGCACGTCGGCGCCGAGTTCGGTCAGCGTCTCGATCAGCACCGCGGTCTGCACGGTCATGTGCAGCGAGCCCATGATGCGCGCGCCCGCCAGCGGCTTCTGCGCGCCGTACTGCTGGCGCAGCGCCATCAGGCCCGGCATCTCGTGCTCGGCCAGGCGGATCTCGTTGCGGCCGAACTCGGCCAGCGTGAGGTCCTTCACCTTGAAGGGTTCGCGTCCCGCGTTGCGGGCCGCATCGAATGCGTGGGTCTCGGTTACGGCAGTGGCCATCGTCTTCTCTCCTTGTGAACGAACTGTGAATTCTTGAACTTTGAACTTTGAACTAACTGCTGGCCTTCCGTCCCGTCGCTACGAACAGCGCCGGGCCTTGCGCATCGGGATCCGCCGGCAGCACCTGGAACCGCACGGCCGTGAAACCGGCGGTGGCCAGATAGCGGCGAACCGTCTCTTCTGAAAACCCCAGCCACACGTGGCCCATCTGCTGCTGGTACTCGGTGCGATCGTGCGGCAGCATGTCGACGATCAGCAGGCGCCCGCCGGGCCGGAGCACGCGCGCCGCCTCGTTCACGACCAGGCCGGGCTCCGGCTGGTGATGGAGCACGAGCGAGACAATTGCCGCGTCGAGCTCCGCCTCGTCCAGCGGCAATGCCTCGAGGGCCCCTTGCCGCAGGTCCACGTTGCCCTGGGCCTGCAGTCGCGTGCGCGCGGCCTGCAGCATGTCGGCCGAGCCATCCACGGCAATCACGCGCGCCACGTGCGGGGCCAGCGACTCGCTCATCTGCCCGGTGCCGCACCCGAGGTCGCCGACCACCAGCCGCTCGTCGAGCAGCGACAGCAGGGCCGTCAGGTGAACGCCCTCACCGAACAGCTCCACGCGCAGGCGATCCCACTGCCCCGAGGCCGAGGAGAAGAACGCCTCGGACTTCGCCCGGCGCCGCCGCAGCACGCTCTGCAGCCGGCGTTCGTCCTGGTCGGTGCCGTTGCTGGTCCCGAGTTGCTCGCGAATCACCGGCCAGAGCTGCCGGGCGCCGGGGTCGAGCCCCCCCAGGGCCATCCCGTAGAACCGGCTCGTGCCATCGCGCCGCGAGACCACCCAGCCATCATCGGCCAGGGTCTTCAGGTGGCGACTCACCGTGGACTGCGGCAACTGCAGCACCGAGCACAACTCGGACACGGTCAGCTCGTGCCGTTCGAGGGGCAGCAGCATCCGTACCCGGATGGGGTCGGCCAGCGCGGCCATGTGGTCGAGAATTGGGGTGGGCACATTCATCCGTATATCCGGATGAAAGAGAGTATACGACCCTTCCAACCTTTCTTCAACTGTGAACATCTATGTGCTTTGAGCGTATATTCACAGAGCACCTATGGACCGCTTCCGCGCCGAATCCTTTCTCCCTCTCACCCCGCTGGCCTTCGAGGTTCTGCTGGCCCTGGCCGATCAAAGCCGGCACGGCTACAGCATCCTCCAGGAGGTGGAGGCACGGTCCGGCGGTGCCGTCACGCTCCATGCGGGCACGCTCTACCGGGCACTGGCCCGGCTGCTCGAGCAGGCGCTGATCGACGAGCTCGATGCCCCGGCCGGTCCCGGCCACGAGGACGAACGCCGACGTTACTACGGCATCACGGCACGCGGCGTCGCGGTCGCGCGGGCCGAAATCGCCAGGCTCGAGAGCCAGTTGGTGTCCGCGCGGTCGCGCCGGTTGCTGCAAGAAGGTGCGGCATGAACGCCAGCCGCTGGCTCGCCGAGCGTCTTTTCGGACTCGCGCTCCTCGCCTATCCGCGCGCCTTCCGCCGGCGCTTCGGCGACGAGATGCGCGACGACTTCCGCCGCCGCGCCGGCACCGGCGGACGCCTTGCCGCCACCATCGGCGCGCTGCTCAAGGACGGGCTGACCGAGCGGGGCGCCGCCGTTGCCCGCTGGTCGTTCTGGCCGACTCACCGACCACATCTCTACGAACCGTCCGGGAGGCACGCGATGATCTGGGACAGCATCCGCTCCGACCTCCGCTATACGATTCGCCAGGCCGTGCAGGCCCCGCTCTACACGTTCCTCGCGGTCAGCGCGCTCGCGCTCGGCATCGGCGCCAACAGCGCCATCTTCACCGTCGTCCAGGGCGTGCTCCTCAAGCCGCTTCCCTATCAGGACCCCGGCCGGCTGGTCACCGTCTGGAGCCACAACACCGCGGAGAACAAGCCGGAGAACCCGCTCTCTCCGGCCAACTTCGTGGACCTGCGGGATGAAGGGCGATCGTTCGCGACACTCGAAGGCTATTTCTCGTTCGTCACCAACACCCAGATCGTGCTCGACGGCCCGCCAGAGATCGCGGTGACGTCGTTCGTGAGCCCTGGGCTGTTCCAGTTGCTCGGGCGAACGGCAATGATCGGCCGGGCCATTCAACCAGGCGATGGCGCGGGCATCGCGGTGATCAGTCATGGCTACTGGCAACGGCGCTTTGGCGGCGACCCGTCGGTCGTCGGCCGTCAGGTGACCGTGGACGGCCAACCCGCGACGATCGTCGGCGTCATGCCACCCGAGTTCGTGTTCCCGTACAAGGGCATGGTCGGGCCCACCGGCTTCACCCGGACGATGGACGTGGACGCGTGGACGACGATGGTGATGACGGGGCCGCGGATGGTCGATCAGTCGGGCCGCTTCATCCGCAACGTGCACTATCTCGGCGCGGTTGGCCGGCTGCAGCCGGGGGTCAGCGTGGAGCAGGCGCGCGCGGGACTGGCCGCGGCCGCATCGCGCCTGGAACAGGCGTATCCCGACAGCAACAAGGGGTGGACGACCACGGTCAACGCGCTGCACGAACAGGTGGTGGGTAACATCCGCCCGGCGCTGTTGGTCCTGACCGGCGGTGTCGCGATGATCCTGCTGATGGCTTGCGTCAACGTCGCCAATCTCGTCCTCGCGCGCGGCGTGAGCCGGCAGAAGGAACTGGCGGTGCGGGCGACGCTCGGCGCCACTCGGGCGCGCTTGATGCAGCAGGCGCTGACGGAGAGTCTGCTGCTGGCATTGACCGGAGGCCTGTTGGGGCTGGTCGTGGTGCGCTGGGGCGTGCAGGCGCTGATCGCGCTGGCGCCGGCGAACCTGCCTCGCGTGCAGGAAGTGGCGCCAGACACGACCGTGCTGCTCGTGACCCTCGGGGTGGCGCTCGTCACCGGCACCCTGGTCGGTATCGTGCCCGCGCTGTTCGCCACGCGCGCCGATCTCCGGCCCGCGTTGCAGGAATCCAGTCGCGGTTCGGTCGGTTCCCGCACGCGGCACCGGATGCGCGCCGCGCTGGTCGTCACCGAGCTGGCGCTCGCCGTGGTCCTGAGCGTGGGTGCCGGCCTGCTGCTGCGCAGCTTCGCGACGGTGATGACCCTCGACCCGGGATTCCGTCCCGATCACCTGCTCACGCTGCAGATGAGCATCCCGTACAGGCTCACGACGCCTGACGCCCGGCGCGCCTACTACGCCGAGTGGTTCGAACGGCTGGAGCGGATTCCCGGCGTGACGGCCGTCGGCGGCACCACGCGCATCCCGCTCGGCAGCACCAGCGTCACTACCAGCGTACAGGTCCAGGGGAAAGACGTGCCGATCTCGGACCTGCCCGAAGTGGAGTTCCGGCGCGCCATGCACGACTACTTCACGGCCATGGGCATTCCCATCCGCCGGGGCCGCGGCTTCACTGCCGAGGACGGCCCGAACAGCGCGCCCACGGTCATCGTCAGCGAGGCGATGGCGCGTCGCGTGTTCGGCACCGACGATCCAATCGGCCAGCACATTCGCACCGGTCCCAATCCCACGGGCCCGTGGAGCACGGTGATCGGCGTCATCGGCGACATCCGGCACTCCGGCCTCGAAGCGCCTCCCAGTCCGGAGATGTACGTGAACTACCTCCAGAATCCACCGGTTGCGCCGTTCATCGCGCTGCGGACCGACGGCGACCCGGCCGCGGTGGCCGAACGGCTGCGCGCGGAGGCCAAGGACTTCGACGCCACGCTCGCCATCTACGACATCAGGACCATGGAGCAGATTCGAGCGGAATCGGTGGCCGAACGCCGCTTCCTGCTGATGCTGATCGGCGCGTTCGGGATCCTGGCGCTGGTCCTCGCCGCGGTGGGCGTCTACGGCGTTATGGCCCTGGTCGTGTCGGAGCGCACCCAGGAACTGGGGGTACGGCTGGCGCTCGGCGCGCAGCCGTCAACCGTGCTCGGCATGATCGTCCGGCACGCGGCCACGCTCGCCGCGATCGGCGTCACGGTGGGCGTCGCCATCGCCACGGCACTGACACCGCTGATGGCGAGTCAGTTGTTCGGCGTGCAGGCGCTGGACCCGATCACCTTCGCCGGCGTGTCGGCGCTGCTCGTCGCGATTGCGACGCTCGCGGCACTGGTCCCGGCCCGCCGCGCGATGCGCGTCGATCCGCTCAATGCCCTTCGCTGCGACTAGAAGATACACCTCGATCACCTGGGAGGCAGGACGGATGAACAGACTGAGCGTCGCGGTGCTGGCCATGCTGGTTGCGAGCGGCAGGTCCCCGGCGTCCGCGCAGCAGCCGCCCACCGCCAGGGTCAAGGTCACCCAATCGCACCTGGCGCCCACCTGCCTCGATGGCCACTCGACCGGCAACAAGCGGGCCTGGTCGATGGCCGCGGGCGAGCACACGATGGCCTTCACGATGCGAAACGAGCCACGTCCGGGAGTAGCCGCTGAATCGGCCGCCTCGCCCGGAGTGGCCACGGTCACCTTCACGCTCGAGGCCGGCCATGACTACGAGGTGGAGGTCCGCGCCGAGCCCGCGACGTTCTCGCGGCGGGTGTGGGAGCGCCAGCAGTGGAATCCGGTCGTGCGCGACCGGACCGCTGACCGCATCGTCAGCAGCGAGGCACGATGGACCGGCGAGGAATGCCGGCCCTGATCGCGTGCGTCAGCTCGCCAGCTCTGCTTCCAGCCGGCTGACGAGCCCATCCAGTTGCTGGACGACCGCGCGCACCGTGGAAGGTTTGCTGAGATCCACCCCCGCGCCCTTCAGCAGACGCATCGGGTGATCGCTGCCGCCCGCCTTGAGCATCTCGAGATAGCGGTCCACCGTCGCGCGGCGTTCGTCCTGGTTGCCGCTGCGGATGCCTTCCATCAGCTCCGCCGTGGACGCGAAGCAGGTGGCGTACTGGTAAACGTAGTAGGGTGACTGGAAGATGTGCGGAATGCGCGCCCAGGTGGTCTTCGCCCGCGCGTCCTTGGTCAGCACGTCGCCCCAGTAGTCCTCGAGCAGCGTCGCATACAGCGCGTTCAGCGCGTCGGCGGTGACGGGCTGATCGCCCTCCACCAGCCGGTGCGCCTGCAGCTCGAAGTCGGCGAACAGCACCTGGTTGTAGAACGTCCCGACGATGCCGTCGATGGCGTGCTGGAGCAGCACGACGCGCTCGTCGCGCGTCTTCGCCCGCTCGAGCATGTAGTCGAGCAGCAGGGCCTCGGCGAGCGTCGACGGCACCTCGGCCACGAAGATGGTGTAGCCGGCGTACACGAACGGCTGGGTTTCGTGCGACAGCAGCGTGTGCATCGAGTGTCCGAGCTCGTGCGCGAGGGTGAACACCGCGTCGAGCGTGTCGTTGTAGTTCATCAGCATGTACGGATGAGCCCCGTACACCGGCGCCGAGTAGGCGCCGCTGCGCTTGCCCTGGTTCTCGTAGACATCGATCCAGCGGCCGGCAAACGCCTCGCGCACGCGTGCCTGGTACGCCGCGCCGAGCGGCGCCATCGCCTCGACGATCCAGTCCTGCACGTCGTCGTAGCTGTAGTGTTCGTCGTGATCGCTGAGCGGGACGAAGGCGTCGAAGACGTGGTAGTCGGCGAGGCCGAGCACGCGCTTCCGCAGCGCGTGATACCGGCGGAACGGCGCGACTCCGGCCTTGGCCTCGCTGATCAGGTTCTCCACCACGCTGGTCGGGATGTCGTTGCCGAACAAGCGCGGCGTCGAGCGTGGTGGCGTAGCCGCGCGCCCGCGCCTCGAACCACTCGCGCTGCATCACGCCGTTGTAGAGCGTGGCGTAGGTGTTGAGCGATGCGCCATAGGTGTCGTACAGCGCCTCGTAGGCCGCGCGACGGTCGGCCTGCTGACGGCAGGTGGCCAGCAGGCGGCGATACTGACCGTAGCTCACCTGCACCGACTCGCCGGTCGATAGCGTGATGGTCGGGAACCGGGCATCGGCCGTGGACAGCGCCGAGTAGGCGTCGGCAGGCGTGGACGCCAGCCGCCCCGACAGCGACAGCAACTGCTCGCCGGCGGCGTCGAGCACGTGCGCCTGCTGGCGGAACAGGTCCTCGATGGCAAAGCGATAGACCGCCAGCTCCGCGGACGCGGCCATCCAGACACGCACGGTGGCGAGCGGGAATCTGCAGCAGCTCGGGGCTGAACCACGAGGTGGCCTGACGCCACCGCGCGATCAGAATCTGCACGCGCTGCCGGCGGGCGGCGACGGCGTTGTCGCGCTGATCTTCGTCGTAATGAAGCGCCGCGAAATACCACACGCGATACGCGAGCTGCCCCAGCGCGTCCGCGTCCTGGTAGGCCTGCAGCAACCGCTCTCCGCCCTCGGCGAGCCTGCCTTCGTGCGACCGATAGCGTTCGATCGCCTGTTCGAGGTCGCGAATACGCCTCTTCCCAGGCTTCCCAGGAAGCAAAGATGGATGACAAATCCCAGGTGTAGGAACTGGCGATGTCCACACGCTCGCGCACGACGGATGGGCGGGGCCGTTGAGGACGACATTTCAAAATCATAACGTTTTGTTACAGTCGCCCGATGCGGATGTTGCCCAGCTGTCTGCTCGTCATGAGCCTGACGCGTGGCGGCGTGTCAGGGCTGTGCGCCTCGGTCCGCCGGCGGGCCGATCGTCATCCTCGTGGCCTTCGACGGGTGGCGCTGGGATTACCTGGACACCGTGGACGGCGCCGGCGCTGGGCGCCCTGGCGGCGCGCGGCGTGCGGGCCGACGGCCTCGATCCCGGTGCTATCCGAGCCTGACCTTCCCGAATCACTACACCCTCGTCACGGGCCTCCGGCCGGCGCGCCACGGCATCGTGTCGAACACGATGGTCGATCCGGCGCTGCCAGGCCGGTTCACGCTGTCGAATACCGCAGTCACCAGCAATCCCGCCTGGTGGAGCGGCGAGCCCATCTGGCACACGGCCACCCGACAGGGGTTGAAGAGCGCGACGATGTTCTGGCCGGGCTCGGACGTGGCGATCGGCGGGCACTTCCCCACCTACTGGCGCCAGTTCGAAGACGCGCTGCCGCCGGCGCGGCGCACGGACCAGGTCCTGGAGTGGCTGCGCCTGCCGGAGGCCGAGCGGCCGAGCGTACTCACCGTCTACTACAGCGACCTCGATACCGCCGGCCATGATTCCGGCCCGGGCTCACCGGAGGTGCGTGTCGCGGCCGCGCGCGTCGACCGCGAGCTGGGACGGCTCGTCGAGCGGCGTCGAGACGCTGGGACTGCAGGCGCGCGTGCACTGGATCGTGGTGAGCGATCACGGCATGGCCCAGCTCTCGGGTGAGCGCGTCATCGTGCTCGACGACCTGCGTCGACCTGTCCGCCGTGGAGGTCGTCGAGATCGGATCGATGCTCACGCTCAACCCGAAGGGCGGCGACACCGGCGCCGGTCTATGCGTCGCTTCACGGACGACATCCCCATCTTCGGGTGTTCCGATCGGGCGATCTGCCAGCGCGCTACGGGCTGGCCGGACACCCGCGGGTGCCGGCCATCGTCGGGCTGGCGGACGAAGGCTGGACGGTGATGACGCGCGAGCGCCTGGCCGGGCGCAATCCGCAACGCGCCCTGGGGCGGAGCGCATGGGTTCGACCCGGCGTTCAGGTCGATGCACGGCCTGTTCGTGGCGGCGGGGCCGCGGCTGCGGAGCGGCGCGCGGGTCCCGGCCTTCGAGAACGTTCACGTCTACGACCTGATGTGCGAGATTCTGCGCCTCACCCCGGCTCCGAACGATGGCGACATCTCGCTCGTCCGAGCCTGGCTGCGGTGAACGATCGGCTGCTCGCTCGCGAAGCACCCGTCAGAGGAGCGGCGCCAGCTGGGCAAGGTCTGGCGCGATGTGCTGGATGAGGCGAGGCTTGCGCATGGCGTCGGCGAGCGGCGCAGGCACCGGGACCTGACGGCCGATGACCGGCTCCACCACATCGCCGAACTTCGCGGGATGCGCCGTGGCCAGGCACTGCGCGTGCACCTCGGGGTTGCGCGTGAGCACTCCGGTCGCGCCCAGATACGCGATGGCGGTGTGCGGATCCGCGACGTAGCCGTAGCGTTCATCCAGTTCACGGAGGGCGCGTCGCACATCATCGTCGGTGTGAACGCTGGCGGAGACCACCGGACGGATCGCCTCCACGTCCCCGCCGAACATCCAGCGGATGCGTTCGAGGTTGCTCGGGTCGCCCACGTCCATGGCGTTGGCCAGCGTCGGCACCGAGGGCCGCGGCTCGACCAGGCCGGAGTGCAGATAGCGCGGCACCGTGTCGTTGATGTTGGTGGCAGCGTGAAACTGGTCGATTGGCGCGCCCATCCGCATCGCCATGATGCCCGCGGCCAGGTTGCCGAAGTTGCCGCTCGGCACGGTGATGACGAGCGACGCGCCGGGATCCGCATGCGTCGCGGCGAGGCCGTAATAGACCATCTGCGGCAGCAGCCGGCCGAGGCTGATGGAGTTGGCCGACGTGAGATGGGCGCGCGCCCGCAGTGCCGCGTCGCCGAAGGCCTGCTTGGCCAGGCGCTGGCAGTCGTCGAACGTGCCGGCGACCGCGACCGCGGTGACGTTGCCGCCGAGGGTCGTGAACTGCGCTTCCTGCACCGCGCTCACCTGACCGTGCGGATACAGCACGACCACGCGCGTCCGCGGCACGCCGTGGAACGCCTGGGCCACCGCTCCGCCGGTGTCGCCCGGACGTGGCCACCAGCACCGTCAGCGGCGGCTGGCCGTCGCTCATGGAAGTACGACATCAGGCGCGCGAGCACGCGCGCGCCGACGTCCTTGAAGGCAAAGGTCGGCCCGTGGAACAGCTCGACCACCGACAGCCGCTCATCCAGGCGGACGATCGGCACCGGAAAATCGAGGGCATCGGTCAGCAGGCCCTTCAGGTCGCCCTCCGGGATCTCGTCGCCGACGAGCGGCCCCAGCATCGCGGTACCGATGTCGGCCATCGTCGCCCCACGCGCGGCGGTCCAGACCGCGGGGTCGAGCACTGGCAGCACCTGTGGGACATAGAGGCCGCCGTCGGGCGCCAGGCCGGAGAACAGCGCCTCTCGAAACGACACTGCGGGCGCGACACCGCGCGTGCTGATGCAGATCACGATGCGGTCACCACGCGGGCGCCGGCACGCCCGACCAGGGAGACGAAGAGATCGCTGCCGACGTCGCTGTGCCTGGCGAACGCCCGCTGCATCGCGGCGCCGGCCTCGCTGCGCCACCGCCATCGAGCTGGCGAGCGCGAAGAGGGACGGCCCGGAGCCCGACAGCGAGCACCCCAGCGCCCCGGCGTCGAGGGCCGCGGCCTTGATGTCGTAGAACCCGGGCACCAGCCCCGCCCGCTTCGGTTCGGCGACGACGTCGACCAGCGATCGTGAGAGAAGCGCGCGGTCGCCCGTGAACAGCGCGGCGACGAGCGCGCCCAGATTGGCCCATTGGCGCACCGCGTCCTTGAGCGGCACGGTGTCGCCCATCAGCGCGCGCGCGGTGCCGGTGTGGACCGACATGTGGGGATGGAGCAGCGCGCAGGCGAGCCCCTCCGGGCACCGGCAGCTGGACGACATCCGGCGGGTGCACGTTGCGGGCCAGCACGAAGCCGCCGAGTAACGACGGTGCGACGTTGTCGGGATGCGCGGCGCCGCAGCCGGCCTGCTCCCCCGCCATCGCGCACGCCAGCAGCACGTCGGCGCCGACCGGGCGCCCCAGCAGTTCGTTGGCGGCCACCACCGCCGCCACCGCGCTGGCGCCGCTGGAGCCGATTCCACTCTCGAGCGGCAGCCCCTTGTGAATGGTCAGCGCCACACCGCGGGTGGTCTGGAGGTGATCGAGCAGCGCCGCCACCGCCGCGCCGGCGGTGTTCCGCCGAGGGTCGCGGGTCAGGCGGCCGCCGTCGCCGACCACGTCGAGGATCGTGACGCCCGGGGTGTCGGACGGCGCCGCCATCACGACGTCGCCCGGCTCGTCGAGCGCGAAGCCCAGCACATCGAAACCACAGGCCACGTTGGAGACCGTCGCGGGGGCGTAGGCAGCAATCATCGGGACTCGACAGTGTAGAGTACGGACATGACCGAACGCATCCCCGCCATCAAGGTGCTCCTGCTGCCGAAGGACACCAACGGCGTCGGCACCATCTTCGGCGGCGTCATCCTCTCGCACATCGACCTCGCGTCCGCGGTGGAGGCCCGGAAGGTGTCGCCGCACCGTTACGTCACCGTCGCGATGCGCGAGGTGGTGTTCCACGCGCCGGTGTTCGTCGGCGACCTCGTCAGCTTCTACACCGAGACCCGCCGCGTGGGGCGCACGTCGGTGACGGTGGGCGTCGAGGTGGAAGTCGAGCGATGGAGCGCCGGCCACCAGGGCGAGCGCGTCACGGTGACGGCGGCGGAAGTGGTGCTCGTCGCCATCGACGCCGAGGGCAATCCGATCCCGGTCAAGAGCGCCTGACACCGCCGGCCTCGCCGGGGAAGTTTGCGCTTTAGGTTTTCGGCATTGACCGCTATTCTGTGAATCCGACGATGAGCACAATCACAGGCGGCCGCCTGCAATCCGGATCCGCGCCCGGGTCAGCCCCGTGGACCACGACCGAAGCCAGCGAACTCTACGACGTCCCGCGCTGGGGCCAGGGCTACTTCTCAATCACCGACCAGGGCCACCTGCAGGTCCACCCGAACAAGGACACCAGCCGCGGCGTCGATCTGAAGCGTCTGATCGATCGGCTGCAGCTCCGCGGCCTCGCCGTGCCGATCCTGCTCCGCTTCACCGACATCCTGAAGCATCGCCTGGGCGAGATCCACGGCGCCTTCCAGACCGCGATCACGCAGCACCAGTACCAGGGCAAGTACTGCTGCGTCTTCCCGATCAAGGTGAACCAGCAGCGGCAGGTGGTCGAGGAAGTGCTGAACTTCGGCGCCGAGTACGGCTTCGGCCTCGAGGCCGGCAGCAAGCCGGAGCTGCTGGCGGTGGCGGCGCTCGCCACCAACGACACGCCGATCATCTGCAACGGCTTCAAGGACTTCGAGTTCATCGAGATGGCGATGCTGGCCCAGAAGATGGGCCGCCAGATCATTCCGGTGGTCGAGAAGTACACCGAGCTCGAGCTGATCCTCGAGTACGCCGAGAAGGTCGGCGTGCGGCCGAACATCGGCATGCGCGTCAAGCTGGCCGCGCGCGGCTCGGGCCGCTGGCAGTCGTCAGGCGGCTACCGCTCGAAGTTCGGCCTGACGGTCACCGAGATCCTGCGCGGCCACGAGGAGCTGAAGAAGCGCGGCATGGAGGACTGCCTCAAGCTGCTGCACTTCCATCTCGGCAGCCAGATCACGCAACATCCGCATCATCAAGAACGCGCTGAACGAGGCGGCCCGCGTCTACTGCGACCTGGTGAAGGACGGCGCCGGCCTGGAGTTCATGGACGTCGGCGGCGGCCTGGGCGTGGACTACGACGGTTCGCAGACGAACTTCGAGTCGTCGATGAACTACACGCTGCAGGAATACGCCAACGACGTCGTCTACCACATCCAGACGGTGTGCGACGAAGAGGGCGTCAAGCACCCGACCATCGTCTCGGAGAGCGGCCGCGCGATCTCGGCGTACCACAGCATGCTGATCTTCAACGTGCTGGGCACGAGCGGCTTCGGCGAGGAGAAGATTCCCGAGACGGTGCGCGAGGACTTCGAGCAGCCGCTGGTCGACCTGCTCGAGACCTATCACTCGGTGACCCAGCGCAACGCCGTCGAGTCGTACCACGACGCGCAGCAGGCGCTCGACATGGCGATGAACCTGTTCAGCGGCGGCTACCTGCCGCTCGAACAGCGGGCCCATGCCGAGAACGTCTACTGGGCGATCTGCGAGAAGATCAACAAGCTGTGCAAGGGCATGGACGAGATGCCCGAGGATCTGCAGGCGCTCGAAGAGCTGCTCTCGGACACCTACTTCTGCAACTTCTCGCTGTTCCAGTCGATTCCGGACAGCTGGGCGATCAAGCAGCTGTTCCCGGTGATGCCGATCCACCGGCTCAACGAGGCGCCGGTCAATCACGCCGTCCTCAGCGACATCACCTGCGACTCCGACGGCAAGCTCGATCAGTTCATCGATCGCCGCGACGTCAAGAAGACCACTCCTGCTCCACCCCTTCAAGGGCGAGCCGTACTACCTCGGCGTGTTCCTGGTCGGCGCCTACCAGGAGATCCTGGGCGACCTCCACAACCTGTTCGGCGACACCCACGCCGTCCACGTCAGCCTGGCGGACAACGGTGACGAAGGCGCCGACGGCGTTCGGCTCGAGCACATCATCAAGGGCGACACCGTCCGCGAGGTGCTCGAAGTACGTGGAGTTCGATCCGGAGGCGCTGATGGGCAAGCTCCGCCGCGACGTCGAAGCCGCCGTCAACGCCGGCCGCATGGAAGACCAGCAGGCCGGCCGCCTCCTCAAGTTCTACGAAGAGGCGCTGCAGGGCTACACGTACCTGGAAGACCCGAATGCGGATTAGGGGTTAGGTCGAAGTTCAGAGTTCAAGAGTTCAGAGTTGGGCTCAGACCGCAAAGAGGGCGCCACGGTGACACCGCGGCGCCCTCTTTGTCCGTTATCTGAACTCTTGAACTTGGAACCTGGAAGTGCCCGCCGGGCCCTTAGGTCCGCGCGGTGGATCGTCGCTTCATCTCGAAGAACTTCCGCACCGCGCGATCGAAGCGCTCCTGCAGCGGCGCCCGCTCCTCGGAGGCCAGCGGTCCCAGGCGGGCCCACGCCGACTGGGCGCTCCGCACTTCCTGCTCGGCGGCGCGCTGGCGCGCGTCCTCGGCCTGGCGCGCGGAGCCGGCGCCCATGGTGTTGGCGGCGAGCGCTTCGCGCCACTGGCGCGCCAGCAGTTCGGCCGGCGAGAGGTTCTTGACCGGCTCGGCGCTCTCGGCCGGCAGCAGCTTCTCCACCTTGGTGATCAGCTTGGCCATCCGATCGCGCGTCGCCGCCGGGTCCACGTCGGTGCCGGCAAACGCCTGCGGCCAGCGCGTGACCAGCTTCAGCATCGCCTCGTTGACGCGATCGGCCAGCGGCTGCAGCGTGTGCCGCGGCAGGTCCGGACCCTGCACCCAGCGGGCGCGCGCCGCCTGCACGTGCGCGTAGAGATCGGCCGGCATCGGCACGTCTCCGGCATCGTCGGCCGGTACCAGCGCCTCGAGCTCGGCCACCGCGCGTCTCGCGATCCGCGACCTTGCCCTGCAGCGCCGCCTGATCGCGGTTCTTGAAGCGCTCGAAGAAGAGGTCGCAGGCGGCGCGGAAGCGCTGCCAGATCGCTTCCGACTTGCTGCGCTTCACCGGCCCGATGTTCTTCCAGTCGAGCTGCATCTGCTTGATGCGCGCCGCGGCCTTCTCCCACTCGGACGACTGCGCCAGCTGCTCGGCTTCGGTGACGAGCGCCTCCTTCTTGCGGAGGTTCTCGGTCCAGTCGTGCTTGCGCTGCTTGAGGTCGTCCTGGCGGCGCGTGAAGAACGCGTCGCAGGCGGCGCGGAAGCGCTCCCAGATCGCGCGCTCGTTGCCGCGCGTCACCGGGCCGATGGTCTTCCAGTCGGCCTGCAGCTGCTTGATCGCGTCGGCCGTCTTCACCCAGTCGTTCGAGTGCTGCAGCGCCTCGGCGCGCTCGGCCAGTTCCGTCTTCTTCTTCAGGTTCTCGGCGCGCTCGACGTTCTGCTGCGCGAAGAAGTCCTTGCACTTCTCGTAGACCTGGTCCTGCGCCGCCTTGAAGCGGGTCCACAGCACCGTCGCCTGCGAGCGCGGCGCGGCGGCCACCGACTTCCACCGCTCCTGCAGCTCCTTCATCTCGGTGGCGGCCTTCTCCGGCTCGGCCTCGGCGATCGCCACCAGGGCTTCCATCTTCGCGCACAGCTCCTCCTGGACCTGCACGTTGGCCCAGCGCTTCCACTCCTCGCCCTCGCGCATCTCCTGGATGCGCGGCGCGAGGCTGGTGCGCACGGCCTGCAGCCGCACCGTGAGATCGTCGCGATCCTGCTTGGTCGGCAGCGGCCCCATCGTGCCGATCGCCAGCTTGATGTCCTTCATCAGGGTGTCGGCGCCCTTCAGCGTCAGCGACTCGGCCGCGGCGCGGGTCTCGAGCTCGAGCACCACCGCCTGCAGGCGCTGCAGGTTCTTCAGCTGATCGCCGGCCTTGGCGTCGCGGAGCACCTGCTCCTTGGCTTCGATGGCCTGGGCCGCGAGGTCGTAGCGCGAGGTCAGCTCGGGATCGATGTCCAACTCGCGGGCGATCGCCTGCCACTGCTTGCGCAGCGCGAACCACTGGCTGCGCACCTCGGTGTGGTTCTCCGCCGCGGCCAGCGCCTCCATCTCCGGCAGGAGCGCTGGCAGGCGCTCGGCCATCTCCTTCGCCGTCAACCGGCGCTCGTGGCGCTTCTCCGCCGCGCGGCAGGCTTCTTCGAAGCGGTGGTTCAGTTCGGCCGCCCAGCTCTCGGGCATCGCCGGCAGGCCCTCCCACTCGGCCCGCGCGCTGGCCACCTGGTCCGGGATGTTCTCACCCTGGATCGCCTCGACCCGCGCGCACACCTCGGCGCGCTCGGCCTGCTCGCGGGCCCGCGCCTGGCGCTGCTGCTCGGCCTCCATCCGGGCGCGATCGTCCGCGGCGATGCGGTCGCGCACGGTGCCGGACGCCGTTTCGAACGTCTCGACGAGATCGGGCTGGATGTCGGCGTCGGCGAGCAACTCGACCCAGGCGACGCGGCTGGCGCCGTAGCCTTCGCGCACCGCGGCCAGATCGTCGGCGGCGCCGAGTGCGGTCATCTGCGCGACGAGCTCGCGTGCCCGTTCCTGTTCCGCCTCGGGATAGGTCACCGCAGGCGTGGTCTCGACCGGCGCCGGCGTCTCGAACGCCTTGGCCAGCAAGCGGGCGCGCTTCTGCGCGGCCTTGGTGCGCGCCTTCTGGCTGATGCCCGGCCAGCGCTCGGCCGAGGGCGAGCTCAGGGCGTCGACCGCGGCCACCGCGGCGTCGGCGTGATCGCCGCGAATCGCCACGCCTTCCAGTTCAGCCGCGTCGGTGAGACGGCTGACCGCCAGCAGGCGCGCCGCCGCTTCGGCGGCGTGACGGGCCACGCTCCCCAGCACCTTCTGATCCCGCAGCGCCTCGACCGCCTGACGACGAATCGATTCCGGGCCCGCTGCCTTCGCCAGCTGCCCGAGCTCGCGCTCGCGGCCCAGCGCAATCAGCGCCGCCACCGCCGGCGCCGCCTGCGCCGCGTCGTGCTTGCTGGCACGCTCCACCAGTTGCGCCAGCGCCTGATCGCGGACGCCACCGTCGGACTCGTTCCGCGCGATGTCGGCCAGCGCCTCGGTGTCGGTGAGGCGCGCAATCGCCGCGCGCCGCACGCGGGCGTCGGCATCGTCCTTGGCGAAGGACGCGAGGGCGGATTGATCGGCGGGGTCGGTCTCGTGCACGGCCTCGATCCGGATGTTCGGGTCGGCGTGCGTGTGCTTGGACTGCGGACGAAGCTTGTCGAGGATGCCCATGTGGTGTTTCAGACAAGGACGGCCCCCACCATCTGAGGGGGAGTCGGCGATGCCTCTCCGGAAAGAGTCTTCAGGCTCCGAAACCCGGAACCGGTCCCTTGGACAGGGGACCCGGCCTCGGGCACGGGGTTTCAGGTGCGACCGTCGATTATCCACTGTCGCGCTCCCCCGGCGCAATCAACCTTGCGCAATTCAATCCATTCATCTACATTAATGGATATGAAGGAGGCCTCGGCCCTCTACCGGCTGCTCGGCGACGAAGCCCGCCTCCGCCTGCTGCGGGTCCTGGCCCGGGACCATTTCAACGTCAAGGAGCTCACCGGCATCCTCGGTCTGGCGCAGAGCGGCGTCTCGCGCCATCTCGGGCTGCTGAAGGACGCCGGGCTGGTGACCGAGGAGCGCGAGGGCGCCTTCACCTACTACCGCCTCTCCCCCACCCTGCGCACCGACGCCGGGCCGCTCTGGCCGCTGCTGCAGGCCCAGTTCGACGAGGCCGCCGGCTCGGCGTTGCTGAAGGCCGACGAAGCCCGGCTGCAGGAGGTGGTGCGCGTCCGCCGGGAGAACTTCGACCGGCACGGCAGCCCCGACACCCGCGACGGGCGCCAGCTGGTGCCCGGCCGCAGCTGGGCCGCCTGGTCCCGCGCCCTCGGTCTGCTGCTGCCCGAGCTCGACGTCGCCGATCTCGGCTGCGGCGAGGGCTACCTGTCGATCGAGGCCGCGCAGTGGGCGCGCAAGGTGATCGCCGTCGATCGCTCGGCCGACGTGCTCGGCCGCGCCCGGGCCCTGGCCCTGCGCCGTCACGTCAAGAACATCACCTGGAAGCGCGGCGAGCTCGAACGCGTGCCGCTCGACGATGCCAGCGTCGACGTGGTGCTGCTGTCGCAGGCGCTGCATCACGCCGCGGATCCGGCGCTGGCCGTGGCCGAGGCCGTCCGCGTGCTGCGCGCGGGCGGACGCGTGCTGGTGCTCGATCTGCGATCGCACGACGAGGGCTGGGTGCGCGACGCGCTCGGCGACCGCTGGCAGGGCTTCACCGACGATCATCTTCAGGCGCTGCTGGCCAGCGCCGGACTCACCGATGTCCGCGTGCGCGTCGGCGCGCGCAATCAAGGCGACCCGTTCGTCGTGCTGCTCGCCGCGGGCACGAAGCCGCGTCGCCGGAGAACACGACCCTGATGGCTACCGACATTCGTCCCGCCGACACCGCGACCATCGACGCCGCGCTGGCCACCCGCATCCTCGTGCTCGACGGCGCCATGGGCACCATGGTCCAGCGCCTGCAGCTCACCGAGGCCGACTTCCGCGGCGAGCGCTTCGCCGCCCACCCGCAGCGACCTCAAGGGCAACAACGACCTGCTGGTGCTGACGCAGCCCGACGCGATCGCCGGCATCCACGCCCAGTATCTCGAGGCCGGCGCCGACATCATCGAGACCAACACCTTCAGCTCGAACGCCGTCTCGCAGGCCGACTACGGGCTGGAGGCGCTGTCCTACGAGCTGAACCTGGTCGCGGCGCGGCTCGCGCGCGCGCGTCGCCGACGAGTGGACCGCGAAGACGCCGGATCGCCCGCGCTTCGTCGCCGGCTCGATGGGCCCGACCACCAAGGTCCTGTCGATCTCGCCGGACGTCAACAACCCGGCGCTCCGCGTCGATCACCTTCGACGAGCATGCGCGACGCCTACCGCGAGCAGGTGCGCGGCCTGGTCGACGGCGGCTGCCGACCTGCTGCTGGTCGAGACCATCTTCGACACGCTGAACGCCAAGGCCGCGCTCGTCGCCATCGACGAGGTGTTCGCCGAGCTCGGCGTGCGCCTGCCGGTGATGATCTCGGTGACGATCACCGACCGCAGCGGGCGCACGCTGTCGGGCCAGACGCTCGACGCGTTCTACGTCTCGATCGAGCACGCCCGCCCGTTCTCGCGTCGGCCTCAACTGCGCGCTCGGCGCCCGCGACATGCGACCCTACCTGGCGGAGCTGGCGCGCATCGCCGACCAGCTACGTCACCTGCTACCCGAACGCCGGCCTGCCGAACGCGTTCGGCGAGTACGACGAGCTGCCCGACGAGACCGCGGCGCTGATCCGCGACTTCGCCGAGAGCGGCTTCGTCAACATCGTCGGCGGCTGCTGCGGCACGACGCCGGATCACATCCGCGCCATCGCCAGCGCGGTCGCAGGCCTGCCGCCGCGGCCGCGTGCGCCGGCGGTCCCGTCGCCGCTCGTCCACGTCTCGTCACGCGCTACGCCGGCCTCGAGACGCTGGCGCTCCGGCCCGACAGCCAACTTCCAGATGATCGGCGAGCGCACCAACGTCACCGGCTCGAAGAAGTTCGCGCGCCTGGTCAAGTCGGGCAACTGGACGGCGGCGGCGGAGGTGGCGCTCGAGCAGGTGCGCGGCGGCGCCAACATCCTCGACGTCAACATGGACGAGGGCATGCTCGACTCCGAAGCGTGCATGACCGAGTTCCTGAACTACATCGCCACCGAGCCCGAGATCGCGCGGCTGCCGATCATGATCGACAGCTCGAAGTGGTCGGTGATCGAGGCCGGGCTCAAGTGCGTGCAGGGCAAGGGCATCGTCAACTCGATCAGCCTGAAGGAGGGCGAGGCCGACTTCCTCGCCAAGGCGCGCACCGTCCGCCGCTACGGCGCGGCGATGGTCGTGATGGCGTTCGACGAGCAGGGCCAGGCCGACACCGTCGAGCGCAAGGTCGCGATCTGCCAGCGCGCCTACCGGCTGCTGATCGAGCAGGCCGGCGTCGACGCCGACCGACATCATCTTCGACCCGAACGTGCTGGCGATCGCCACCGGGCTCGAGGAGCACAACGACTACGCCAGGCACTTCATCGAGGCGACGCGGCAGATCAAGGCGACCTGTCCCGGCGTCAAGATCAGCGGCGGCATCAGCAACCTGTCGTTCTCGTTCCGCGGCAACGACGTGGTCCGCGAGGCGATCCACTCGGCGTTCCTGTTCCACGCCATCAAGGCCGGCCTCGACATGGGCATCGTCAACGCCGGCCAGCTGATCGTCTACGAGGACATCCCGAAGGACCTGCTCGAGCACGTCGAGGACGTGATCTTCAACCGCCGGCCCGACGCCACCGAGCGGCTGGTGACGTTCGCCGAGTCGGTGAAGGGCGCCGGCTCGAAGCGCGAGACCGACCTCACGTGGCGCGAGGGCACCGTCGAGACGCGCCTCGCCCACGCGCTGGTCCACGGCGTGGTGGACTTCATCGAGGTCGACGCCGAGGAGGCGCGCGTCAAGTACGGCCGCCCGCTGCTGGTCATC
Organism: uncultured Acidobacteriota bacterium; assembly: GCA_963721715.1. GTDB lineage: Bacteria > Acidobacteriota > Vicinamibacteria > Vicinamibacterales > UBA2999 > VFZN01. The sequence continues at coordinate 741,887 of CAVRKI010000004.1, forward strand.
GAGGGGCCGCTGATGGACGGCATGAAGATCGTCGGCGACCTGTTCGGCGCCGGCAAGATGTTCCTGCCGCAGGTGGTCAAGAGCGCGCGCGCGATGAAGCGGGCGGTCGCCTACCTCGAGCCGTTCATGGACGCCGAGAAGGCCGCCACCGGCGCCGGCGCGCAGGGCCGGGTGCTGCTGGCCACCGTCAAGGGCGACGTCCACGACATCGGCAAGAACATCGTCGGCGTGGTGCTCGGCTGCAACAGCTACGAGGTGATCGACCTCGGCGTGATGGTGTCCGCCGACCGGATCCTGAACGACGGCCGTCGAGCGCAAGGTGGACATCGTCGGGCTGAGCGGCCTGATCACGCCGTCGCTCGACGAGATGGTGTTCGTCGCCACCGAGATGGAGCGCCGCGGCATGACGCTGCCGCTGCTGATCGGCGGCGCGACCACCAGCCGGCAGCACACGGCCGTGAAGATCGCGCCGAACTACAGCCAGCGCGACCGTGCACGTGCCCGACGCCTCGCGCGTCACCGACGTGGTCTCGAGCCTGCTGAGCGCCGGCCAGAACCAGGGGTTCACCGACGCCAACCGCGCCGACCAGGCGAAGCTGCGCGAGCAGTACGCCACGCGCAGCGAGCGGCCCACGCTGTCGTACGAGAAGGCCCGGGCCAACCGGCTGCAGCTGGACTTCTCGGAGGCGCCGACGCCGGCGTTCACCGGGCGCGCGCCAGGTCGACGTCGATCTCGCCGAGCTCGTGCCCTACATCGACTGGACGTTCTTCTTCACCGCCTGGGAGCTGAAGGGCCGCTTCCCGGCCATCCTCGACGACCCGACGCACGGCGCCGCGGCGCGCGAGGTCTACGACCACGCGCAGCAGCTGCTGAAGCGCATCGTCGACGGCAAGCTGATTCGCGCCCGTGGCGTCTACGGCTTCTGGCCGGCGAGCGCCGACGGCGACGACATCGTGCTGTACGAACCGGACGGGAGTCGGGAGACGGGAGTCGGGAGCGGGAAGTCGGGAGACGGGAACAGGCAGCCGGACGCCGCGAACCGCCGGAGCTGTACCGCTTCCCGATGCTCCGGCAGCAGGAAGTCATCGCCGACAGCAAGCCGAACCGCTCACTGGCCGACTTCGTCGCGCCGTGTGGCGACGCGGGCGCGCAGGACTACGTCGGCGCGTTTGCCGTGACCGCCGGGCTCGGCGCCGACGTCCTCGTGAAGAAGTTCGAGGCCGAGCACGACGACTACTCGGCGATTCATCGTGAAGGCGCTGGCCGATCGCCTGGCCGAGGCCTTCGCGGAGTACCTGCACGCCCGCGCCCGCGCCGACTGGGGTCTGCGCGAGGCGCTGAATCGCCGACGACCTGATCGAAGAGCGCTTCCAGGGCATCCGGCCGGCGTTCGGCTACCCGGCCTGCCCCGACCACAGCCTGAAGACGCGGCTGTTCGACCTGCTGCGCGCGCGCGCCATCGGCATGGATCTCACCGAGTCGTGCGCGATGACGCCGCCGGCCAGCGTCAGCGGCCTCTACTTCTGGCACCCGCAGGCGAAGTACTTCAGCATCCAGCGGGTGAAGGCCGACCAGGTGCAGGACTACGCGCGCCGCATCGGCCTCGGTGTCGACGAGACCGAGAGGTGGCTGCGGCCGGTGCTCGGCTACGATCCGTCGCCGGTGCCCCCGCGCTGAGCGCCACGCTGATGCATTTGCGGCATGCGTTGAATCTTCTCCCGGGGCGGCCTAGGATGGCGTCACGGCGGCATACGCTGCGCCGGGAGAAGCATTCAATGTTTGACCATCCGACCGATCACAGACGACATCCTTCGCCCTTCGCCTCCGCCTCGCTGACCGTCCCGCCCGCACGCCCCGCCTCGCATCCAGCCCGCCCTCTGCTCCTGCTCCCAGCAGGCCTGCTCACAGCAGCAGTCGCAGCAGTAGTCTCCCCGATTCTCAGTTCGCGGTTCGTGTCGCGCCCCCGGGTGCGCGTTCGCGTTGGACCTGTGCCCGCTGGAGGCCAGCATGCCGTCGTTGTCCCTGCTCGTCGTCTATCTCGTCGCGTCTCTGGCCATCTCGTTCCCGGACGTCAACCCCGCCCACTCCCAGGAACCGCACGTCCGGGCGCTCGATCCGGTCGCGGCCGGCGCCCTCGAGCGCGGGCAGCAGCGATCGCGACGGCTTCGCGAGCTGGTCCGGGAACTGAACAGGTCCGACGTGATCGTCCACGTGGTCACCACCCAGGGCTTGACCGCGGGCGTGGCCGGCACGACCCGCTTCGTGGCGCGGCTCGGCGGCGCGCGCTACCTCCGGGTCGACCTGGCCTCGACGCTGTCATTCGACCTGCAGGTGGTCATCCTCGCCCACGAACTGCAGCACGCCTGCGAGGTGGCACGGTCCGAGGCCTCGTCGTCCGGCGCGGTGCGGGCGTTGTACCAGGACATCGGCAGGGCGGTGTCTGGGCACGCGGACGTGTTCGAGACCACTGATGCCGTGAGGATCGGCGCCGAGGTCCGGAACGAGCTGCGCAGCGGTCGCGGACGGCTCGGCGCAGCCGAAGACCAGCGCTGAGTCTCGGGGTGGAGCCGCTCGAAGCTCACGGCCTAGTGCCCGTGTCGCACGGATCAGCGTGCGGTGTGAATGACGACCGGGGTGACGTGGTCGGCTAGTGCCCGAGCACCGGGTGCGGCCGGTACGGCTCGGCGAGCGAAGCGGCCTCGGCATCCGTCAGCGAGATCGACAGGCCGGCGACCAGCTGGTCGAGCTGCTCCAGCTTCGAGGTGCCGATGATCGGCGCCGTGATCCCAGGCTGCCGCAGCACCCAGGCCAGCGCCACCTGGATGGGCAGCACGCCCTTGGCGGCCGCCACTTCGACGACCCGCTCGGCGACCTCGTAGTCGGCTTCGGCGTAGTAGAGGCCGTGACCGTAGTCATCGTGCTGTTCGCGACGGGTCGCATCCTTGCGCCCTCGCGTCCGGTTTCCCGCCAGGAACCCGCGCGCCAGTGGGCTCCACGGCACCAGCCCGATCCCGTTGGCGCGGCAGAACGGGATCATCTCGCGCTCTTCCTCGCGGTAGACCAGGTTGTAGTGGTTCTGCATCGACACGAACCGCGTCCAGCCGTGCCGCGCCTGGGTGTGGACCATGGTGGCGAACTGCCAGGCGTACATGCTGGAGGCGCCGATGTAGCGCACCTTGCCCGCCTTCACCACGTCGTGGAGCGCCTCGAGCGTCTCCTCGATCGGCGTCTCGGCATCGAAGCGATGGATCTGATACAGGTCGACGAAGTCGGTGCCGAGGCGCCGCAGCGACCCGTCGATCGCTTCGAAGATGTGCTTGCGCGACAGTCCCTGCCCGTTCACGTGTTCGGTGACCGGGTAGAACACCTTGGTGGCGAGCACGACCTCATGCCGAGAGGCCATGTCCTTCAACGCCCGCCCCACCACTTCCTCGCTCATGCCTCGCGAGTACATGTCGGCGGTGTCGAAGAAATTGATGCCGTGCTCGAGCGCGCGCTTGATGAACGGGCGGCTCTCGGCCTCGTCCAGCACCCACGGACGCCAGGCCGGAGTGCCGTAGGTCATGGTGCCGAGGCAGAGCCGGGACACCTTCAAGCCGGTTGATCCGAGTCGGACGTAGTCCATGGTCAGCCCTTCAGTTCCGCACGGGTGCGCCGTGCCCACATGTAATAAGGAATCGACAGCGCCGCCAGCGAGGCGGCCACGGCGAAGGCCCGGCTGAGCCCATAGTGCTCGCCGATCCAGCCGAGCGTGATCGAGCCGGTGCCGATGCCGGTGTCGAAGGCGCCGATCAGCGCGCCGAACGTGGCGCCCCGCCGCTGCTGGTCCACCTTCTTCATCAGGTGGGCGACGAAGATCGGGTACGCCGATCCGAACCCGGTGCCGAACACGAACGCCGACACCAGGAATCCCGTGCGCGTCGTCGCCACCGACAGCAGCGCCACGCCGGCGACCACGGCCATCAGGCACGGGATGATGACCTTCTGGTGGCCGACATCGTCCGCGTAGCGGGCGATGAACGGCCGCGTGAAGATGATGGCGACGGCAAAGGCCGTGAAGTAGATGGCCCGCGGCTCGACGCCCTGCTGCTCCGCGTGCATGGCCGCGAAGCTGGTGATGCCGCCGTAGCTGAACGAGTACAGGAACAGGGTGACGCCCAGCACCAGCACACGCCACTCGACGAGGTCCTGCACCCGCTTCGGCATCGCATGGCCCTTCGCCACGTCCGCCGGCAGCCGCCACGCGATCAGCGCCATGACGATGTTCAGGACGGTGGCCTCGATGCAGAGCGCGGTCCAGCCGCCGTGGTCGAACACCCACAGGCCGATCGACGGCGCCATGGCGACGGCAATGATGCTGGCAAAGCCCCAGTAGCTGAGGCCCTCCGCGCGCCGCGACGGCGGCACCAGGTCGGTGACGTAGGCGCCCGAAGCGGACAGCAATCCCGACCAGAACATGCCGTGCACGACGACCAGCCCCAGCATCACCTGGTATGACGGCGCCACGGCGTAGAGCGCCGAGAACACCGCGATCACCGAGGAGCAGACCAGCAGCACGCGCCGCTTGCCGAGACGATCGGCGATGGCGCCCGTCAGCGGCGCCGAGAGCGCCGACGCATAGGTGAGAAAGCCGAGGAACAGGCCGGCCTCGGTGTGCGAGCCGCCGAGCGCGAGGATGTGGAACGGCGCGGTCGGGAACAGCTGGAAGGCGGACAGGAACACCGTGAAGCTGAACCCGAACATCAGCGCGAAGCGCGGGGTGAACAGGCGCTCAGGCGCGGACATCGAGCACGATCTTTCCCACGTGCGCGCTGGATTCCATGCGCTGGTGCGCGAGCGGCGCGTCGGCGAGCGGGAACACTGTGTCGATGACCGGCGCCACGGCGCGAGCGGCGAGCAGCGGCCACACCTCGGCCTCGAGCTGACGCGCGATCACGCCCTTCTCCGCCGCCGTCCGCGGGCGCAGCGTCGAGCCGGTCAGCCACAGGCGCTTCCGCATCAGCAGCGCGATGTCGAGTTCCACGGTGGAGCCCTTGAGGAAGGCGATCTGCACCAGCCGGCCTTCGACCGCCAGCGCCTGCAGGTTCCTGGCGGTGTAGTCGCCGCCCACCATGTCGAGCACCACGTCGGCGCCGCGGCCACCGGTGGCCTGACGCATCGCCTCGACCCAGTCGGTGGTGCGATAGTTCCACGCCTGCGCGGCGCCCAGCCGGATGCACGCCTCGCACTTGGCATCGGTGCCGGCAGTCGCCGCGACCCGCGCGCCCCGCGCCGCCGCGAGTTGAATGGCCGTGGTGCCGATGCCGCTGGTGCCGCCGTGGATGAGCACCCACTCGCCCGCCACCAGCCGGCCGCGATCGAAGAGATTGGTCCACACCGTGAAGAACGTTTCCGGCACCGCCGCCGCTTCGATCATCGACAGGCTGGCGGGCACCGGCAGACATTGCTCCTGTGGCGCGACGCACTGTTCCGCATAGCCGCCGCCAGCCACCAGGGCGCAGACCGCATCACCGGCCCGCCAGCGGACGACGCCCTCGCCCACCGCGGCCACCGTGCCGGCCACCTCGAGCCCGAGGATGTCGGAGGCGCCAGGCGGCGGCGGGTACTTGCCGTACCGCTGAACGATGTCCGGACGATTCACGCCGGCGGCGTGGACCTCGATCAGCACCTCGCCTGGCGCGGGCGTCGGGGCCGGCCTCTCGGCCACACGCATCACCTCGGGAGGGCCAAACTGCGGGACGTCGATACAGCGCATCGGTGAAGCCTCGAGCTAGTTCAATCCGGAGGGCAGGCGGGGCGAGGACAGCAGCGCCGCAAACGCGCTCCAGCGCCGCGCCGGCGTCGGCTGGCGCCCGGCCTGCTTCTCGACATGGGCCCGGACCAGGTCCTTCCCGAGGTTGTAGTTGATGACGTAGCTCCGGTACTGATCGATGAACCGCACGCGCTGCTCGGCCCGCGGCTTCGGGTACATCGCGTAGCGCTCGAGCCAGTCCGCGGCGGCCGCGCGATCGATCGTGCCGTTCAGATAGCGGCGCGCCGCCTCGTTGCCCGCGTAGGACAGGCGATCGACCAGCGCCAGCACCTCGTAGTACTCCTTGGCCCGGTCACCCTGGATGCCGGCCAGCGGGAACAGCACGTCACGCTCGAAGGCGAGTCGCTCCTCTGCCGAGAACGCGACCTCGATGCCGTAGTTGGCGGTGCCCTCGGCAATCAGCGACTGCGGCGAGAACAGCGGATACACGCTGTACTCCACCCAGCCGCGATCGCGCATCAGGTTCTTCTCGAGCAGCACGTTGTAGACGTGATGACCCGGGTAGCCCTCGTGGCACGCCAGGTCCACGGCGCGGTCGACGAACACCGGCAAGTCGGTGTTCACCTGGATCAGGCTCCTGTAGTTCCCCTGATACCAGTTGTAGCCGCTCCACGACTTCCCCGTGACGTACTCCACCGTGAACCGCTCGCCCGGCGGCAGTTCGACGTGCTTCAAGGTGCGCTCGCGACAGGCGCGAATGGCTTCCTGGAACACGCGATCGAGCCGGCGCGCCGGAATGACGAAGTCCTGCTTGTAGCGATCGTAGCGCTCGATCAGCGAGCCCGTCGCCGGGCAGCTTCGCCTCGAGCTGGGCCAGCACCGCCTGGAACTCGGCCTCGGTGTGCGTCGGCGCCACCGCGTCGTAGAGCGCTCGCGACTCCTCGTCGAAGGTGAACTGCTTCCCCTGCAGCATCGCCACCTTGGCGCGAATCGCCGACAGTTGCCTGGCAAGGTACTGCCGGCGCAGCGTCCACAGCTCCGCATCCTTCGCCGTCGAGGCGGTGGCCGGAAGCGCCGCGAGGTCCGTCTCGATCGCGGCCGCCTGCTGGTCGAGCGCGGGCAGCGGCACCTTCGAGGTCTCGGCCTCCTTCCGCCATTCCGGCGGGCCGTAGTAGGCGTCCACGTAGTCGGCGTCGTGCTGCCCCACGGCCAGCACCAGCCGCACGTAGCGCTCGGCGATCGCCCGCAGCGGATCGTTCGCCGGCGCCTGCGCGCGCGTCATCACCGCTCCCGCCGCGAGCACCAGCACCGCCAGCATCCAGGCCGTTCGTCGTCGAGCCATCCTGTGCCTCCCGCCTGCGCCCGCGCTGGCATCACTTGCCATATCTCGCCCGAATCGTCGGGATCAAGTACTGCTGGAACGCCCGATCGAAGTCGAAGGCCGGGGCGAAGCCCCAGTCACGCCTCGCCGCCGAGTCGTCCACGTCCTCCGGCCACGAATCGACGATGCCCTGGCGCTTGACGTCCGTGGACCAGGTGAGCGACGCGTTCGGGAAGGCGGCCATCACCACGTCGCGAATGGCCTCGGCCGACGGGCTGAAGGCCGACAGGTTGTAGGCCGTCCGGGTCAGCTGATCGCGCGGTGCGGCGGCCAGGGCCAGGAGCGCGTCGACGCCGTCCGGCATCGCCATGAACGGAATGCGGGTGTCGGGCCGCACGAAGCAGGCATAGGGCTCGCCCTTCGCGGCCGCATGAATCATCTCCGGCGCGTAGTCGGAGGTGCCGCCCGAGGGCAGCGTCATCGCCGAGATCAGCCCGGGAAACCGGACGCAGCGGAAATCCACGCGGCCCGCCTGCGAGGCCGCCGACAGCTGCTTGTAGAAGCGCGCGTAGTACCGGCCCAGCTGCTCGCAGTAGAGCTTGTTGCAGCCGTACATCGTCGTCGGCGTGTTGTAGGCGTCCTCGGGGATGCGACCGGCGCGATGCTTCTCCGCCACGCTCGGCAGCCCATAGGCGGCGATCGACGAGGGGTAGAGGAACATCACCGGGCGGCCGTGCGACTCGGCTTCGCGCTGCGAGAACTCGAGCAGGCCCAGCGTGCCTTCGACGTTCACCTGGTGCGCGGTCACCGGCGTGAACTCCGAGCGCGTGGACAGCAGCGCCGCGAGGTGGTAGACCGCGTCGATCTCGAACTCCGACATGATGCGCTCGAGCAGCGCGTGATCGAGGATCGAGCCAGTGAACTCGCGCTGCACCAGGCGCGCCAGCGCCGGTTCCAGCGGGTTGACGTCCAGCGTGATGACGGCACGCTCGCCGCCGGCCGTCAGGCGCTCGATGAGGCCGTGGCCGATCTCCCCGCCGGCGCCGGTGATGAGGACAACAGGTTTGCGAATCATGCGGAGGCTCCGGTCACGGCGGGCAGGTAGACCACGAACGTGGCCCCCTGCTGCGGCGCGCTGGTGACGGTGATGGCGCCGCCGGTCTGCCGGAGGATGCCGTAGACAGTGGAGAGGCCGAGCCCGGTGCCGCGCCCGGGCTCCCTCGTGCTGAAGAAGGGTTCGAAAATCCGCGCCTGCGTGGCGCCGTCCATGCCCACGCCCTCGTCCTGCACCGACATCCGGACGTAGGGCCCCGGGCGGAGCCCGGTCTCGGCGAGGGCCCGCGATCCCGGTTCCAGTTCGCACGCGTCGGTGGTGATGCGGATGAGGCCGCCGCCGGGCATGGCATCCCGTGCATTCACCACCAGGTTCAGCAACACCTGCTCGAGGGTCGCCGGGTCGGCCTGCACCTGGGGCAGCTCGGCGCCGAGCTGTTCGTCGACTCGAATCTGCGAGCCCATCAGGCGGCGCACCATGCGCGACACGCTGAGCACGACGCCGTTCAGATCGAGCACGGTCGGCTGGAACAGCTGTTTGCGGCTGAAGGTCAACAGCTGCCGCGTGAGGCCCGCGGCCCGGTCGGTCGCCTGCAGAATCTCGCGCACCTCGGCCTGCGGAAGGGCGTCGGACGCCAGCTGATGACCGATGAGCTCGGCATTGCCCCGGATGCTCGCCAGCAGGTTGTTGAAGTCGTGGGCGATGCCACCGGCGAGCCGGCTCACCGCTTCGAGCTTCTGCGCCTGCCGCAGCTGGTCCTCGAGCCGCAGGCGATCGCCGATGTCGAGCACCGTCACCAGCGTCGCCGCCTGGCCCATGTACTCGCACGCCGCGAAGATGGCTTCCACCTGCACGATGCTGTCGTCCTTGCGACGGCCGCGGATGGTCAGGTGCAGTGTCCGCACGCCAGACTGACCGAGCTCGGCCAGCTGATCGATGACGAAGCCTCGATCCTGATCGTCGACGATCGAGAACGCGCTCTCGAGCGCCAGCAGCTCCGGCACGGCGTAGCCGAGCAGCGCCGCGCCCGTGGGGTTGGCATAGGCCAGGCGACCGTTCTGGAGGATGAAGATCGAGACCATCGAGTCTTCGACCAGCGTCCGGAACCTCAGCTCGTCGGCCCGCTGCGGCGTGTTCTCGGTGGTGCCCATGCGGGTGGTCGATTCGCGCAGGCGCACGACGATGGCCCGGACCGCGGGCTCGGCCAGGAGGTTCTGCCCGCTCAGGTCCAGCCACCGGACGCCGCCATCCTGGTGCCGACAGTGCAGCCGGGTGAAGAGCGAGACGCCGGGGCGCGCGAGCAGGTCACCGACGAACGCCTGCCAGCGCTCGACATCATCCGGGCAGACGAGACGGTCCGCGGCGTGACCGTCCAGTTCGCCGGAGGCATAGCCCAGCACCTCGGAGACAGCGGGACTCGACCACTCGACGCGGCCGTCCCGATCCAGCAGGAGGAGACCGTCGCTGCTCAGGGTGGTGAGCGCCGCCAGGCGCGCGACGTCGGGCATCATCGGTGGCCAGCCAATTCTATGCGCCGCGCTCGGCGCGAGCGAGCCTCGCGCCGATCTGCCCATTCCAGGGAGGAATGACGATCGTCACCGGTCCCGAGGCCTGTGCCATGCAGGCCAGCCGCACCACCGGCCGCGGTTCGTCGGTGTCGATGTAGCCCAGCGCGCCGATGGTGGTGCGCTCGCGCGCGTCCACGGCCGACAGCCGGTCATGGCCCGCCACCACGCCCACCCAGCACGTGCCGCAGGAACAGGATCGGCATTGCACCGGAATCGGCCCCTCCGTGCATCGCCGGTCGCCGCGCCGATAGTCCCGCGTGTCGAGCGCGGCCGCGGTGGTCAGGTGCTGCGAATCGACCAGGCGAAACGAGCGGGCCGGCTGCCGTTCGTCGAACGTCACCGTCCACTCGCGCCGGCGCCCGCGCAAGAACCCGAGCAGCCCGGGAGCGCCGTCCTTCTCGCGTCGCGCGACGACACGGTCAGGGTCATTCTCGGCGCGCAGCTCGGCGAGTGGCGCAGGCGTGGCCGTCGCCTTCGGACAACCCCACCTGCTGCAACGTGCGCAGCGCAATCGCGGTGATCCCGACCACCCACGACACGTCCACACCAAGGCCGCTCGCCGCGGCCCGGGCCACTTCCTGCACCTGCGCCGCCAGGTCCAGGCTGCCGGGCGCCACCGGGCGGCCGGCGAACTGCCGCAGCGCCCCGCAGACCTCCGGCCAGTAGCGATGGCCGAAGAGGAAATGATGAGACGTGTCGCGCTGACCGGCCAGCCGCCAGCGGCCTTCGAGGCGCAGATGCTGTTCGAGCGCGGCCGGGTCGGCGGCTCGCTCCACGGCGCGCTGCAGCCGCATCGGATAGAAATGGAACCAGATCCGCGTGGCGGCACGGTCCACCGGGTGAATCGCGCCCTGCAGCCGGTCCACCGCCCGGTGCCACGCCTGATCATCGTGCTGCGCCAGGAAGGCCAGGAACAGCGGGTCGCTCACCACAGGGCGGCTTTCATTTCGGCGATCGCGATTTCCACCCTGCCGAGGTCGTCGAGCACCCGCGTCGCTTCCTCCAGGGTTGCGGTCAGCGCCTCGGGCGGCGGCGTGCTGCCGCGCTTCACCTCCCACGCGAGATCGCGCGTGGTTTCGGCGCAGGCGCGGCACACGGCCAGCGTCCGCTCGTGCGCCTCGATGAGCTTGAGGATTTCGGCTTTCTCGTCGGCAGTCACGGCGCCACTAACCCCTCAGGTCACACAGTTGAGCATTCCGTCAGCCCGGACTCCCCATCGTTTGCGCTCGTCCGGTCGAACGATGGACCCTCCACGCACGTGAACTGAGGGATCAGGTGCGATGGTTGTCCGGGCGCCAGCTCTTGATGGCCTTCTTGATGTCCCGCGGAGCCAGCTGCTCGCGCACCGCCCGGTCGAGCAGCGCGCCCAATTCCTGGTCCGACGCAAAGCGCAGGGCCGTGATCTGCTTCGGGCCGAGCTGCGCCAGCTTCGCATCCTCGCCCGCCGCCAGCAACTCGGCGCAGCGCACCTTCATCTCGAGCATGATGATGCGGTCCTGCAGCCTGGTCGTGTACAGCCGGTCGATCGACAGGGCCACGAACATCGCCGCGAGGACGAAGAAGAACGCGATGTCGCGAGTGTTCCACCCGAACCCGACGGCGGCCACGAACAACAGCACCGCCAGCAGCCACAGGGCCGAGGCGACGAGCGTCGGGACCGGCTGGTGCGCGTGCGATTCAAAGGACTGTGGCATCTACTTCAGCTTCCCGTCGAGCTCTTCGTAAATCTTCCGCACCGCGATTGGCGCCTGTTGCTCGCGCAGGAACCAGTCCGTGTAGGGGCCCCAGTTGGCCTGCTTGATCGCATCGTCCGCGGAGAGGCCCTGCTTGTGGAGGCGCGTCCCTTCGGCGATGACCGCCTTCAGCGACTTCTGGAACTCCACCAGTTCTTCGCGCGAGGCCTTGGGTTCTTCGATGAAACCGTGACCGGGGATGTAGCGGTCCACGTCCATGGCCAGCGCCTTGTCGATGACGCGTACCCACTCGGTGGGATAGGCCGAGCGCATGGCCGGGAACACACGGTTCAGGTAGGCCTCGCTCATGAACAGGATCTTCTGCTTCGGCAGGTGGACCATCAGGTCGCCGCCGGTGTGGGCGCGGCCGAGGAACATCGCGCGGACTTCGATGCCGCCGACGTCGATGACCTGCGTATCCCCGGTCATCGCCGCCGGCGGCACGATCACGGCAGGCGCATTCGGCGGCTGGTTCGGATTCGCCGCGGACCGCTTCAGCGTCGCCAGCGAGTTCGCCTGAACGATGTAGGTGATGTCCCTGGGCAGGACCGAGTTGCCGGCGGTGTGGTCGCCGTGATCGGACCCCATGACGTACCACTTGAGGGGCTTGGGCGTGACCTTTCGGATGTGGTCCACCATCGTCTGGGTGGCGGCCACGCTCCCCTGCCCGTCGGCGATGAGGACGCCATCGTTCCCGACCACGAACAGGCTGACCGTGGTGAAGCCCGGCTGACGGATCTCTTCGTAGCCGTAGACGTTCTCGGCCAGCTTGATGGTGCGCGGGAACTGCGAGAGGGCCACCCCCCGCTTCTCCGGATAGGCCGTGCGAACCTGGGCGAGGGCGGAGACGCCCAGGCACACGGCCAGCACGGCGCCCACAGTCAGGGGGTGACGCATCGAAGTAGCGTACCAGTTCAAAGTTCAGAGTTCAAAGTTCAAAGTTCGGAGTGCCAAGTTTCAGCGTTCACAGTTCAAGTTCAACGTCACCGGCCGTCGATCAGGTCGCCCAGGCCGAAGGCGCGGTCCAGGACCGAGCCTTCTTCCTTGCGGCGGCCGCCGGATTGCGGTGCGGCGGCGTAGATGCGGTCGGCCATGCGGCTCAGGGGCAGCGACTGCAGCCACACCCGGCCGGGACCGGTCAGCGTGGCGAAGAAGATGCCTTCGCCGCCGAACAGCGCGGTCTTCACCTTGCCGACGAACTGGATGTCGTAGCTGACCGTGGGCTGCAGCGCCACCAGGCATCCGGTGTCCACGCGCAGGGTCTCGCCCGGCGCCAGATCGAACGGCTGAATGGTGCCGCCGGCGTGGACGAAGCACAGCCCGTCGCCCTCGAGCTTCTGCATGATGAAGCCTTCACCGCCGAACAGGCCGGTGCCGATCTTCTTCTGGAAGGCGATGCCGACCGACACGCCGCGCGCGGCGCAGAGGAACGAGTCCTTCTGGCAGATCAAGCTGACCGCCGAGCGCCTTCAGATCCATCGCCAGGATCTTTCCCGGATACGGCGCCGCGAACGCGACGCGGTGCTTGCCCTGCCCCTGGTTCTGGAACACGGTCATGAACAGGCTCTCACCGGTCAGCAGACGCTTGCCGGCGCCCATCAGCGCGTCCATCACGCCCGACGGCGCCTTGCTGCCGTCGCCGAACACGGTCTCCATCTGGATGCCGGGCGTCATGTACATGAACACGCCGGCTTCCGCCACCGCCGCCTCGCCGGGATCGAGCTCGACTTCGACGAACTGCATCTCGTTGCCGTGGATCACGAAGTCGATGTCGTGCGCGCGCCGGCCCGGCATGGGCGGCGGCGCCACCGGGCCCGCCGAGGCCCCGCTCGACACGAACGGCGCGAACGAAGGTATGTCCTTCACCTTCTGCCACGTCGTCATGCCCGCGGTGAACACCAGCGTCTCGGCGTCGATGCTGCCGTTGCGGAGATTCGCGATGATCTCGTCCTGGGTGACGGGACCGACCTGGTGGCCACCGATGGCCATGTACCACTGCTGAATGGACATCTTCGGAGTTCTCCTCAGGAATCAGGAATCAGGGAACAGGGATCAGGGATCAGGAGCCGGGAGCTAGGAGGCAGGGGAGATCGAGACTCAGGCCCCGAGACTCAAGCCCAGAGCCGCAAGCCCTCCCCCTACTCCCCCGCATCGATGCGTGCGGCCGCGGTCGATTCGAGGGCCGCGGCGGCCGGCGCGTCGAGCCCGAGCTGGTGGGCAAGCTGGGCCAGGTAGATCCGCTCGGCGCCGCTCACCGACTCGTCGGCGCGCACGATCGAGAAGGCCAGCGTGTAGAGATCGCGCCGTGCCTGTTCGTCGGATACCCCGCGCACGATCTCCGACAGCGAACGCGGCTGGTCCAGTTCGCGCTCGGCCTCGCCTTCAACACCCGCCTTGCGCGCGTGCTCGAGGATCAGCGTGCGCTCGGCGGCGGACATGTCCCCGTCGGCGCGAGCCGCGGAGATCGTCAGCCGCACCACACGCAGCACTTCCGGCGGCACCGGCAACGTCGCGGACGTGGTCGGAATTGGCGGGAGGGCGGGCGAGGTGGCGTCGGCGCTCCCGATCACGCCCTGCGCCGCCGCCGGCTGCGGCGACCACCCGTGCGCCGTGGCGCTGGACGGCGTGGCCGCTGCCGACTTCATGCTGTCGTAGATGCCCCACGCCACGCCGGCCACCGCCAGCAGGCTGCTGGCGGAGATGAGCCCTTTGTGGCCGGAAACGAACCGCGCGGCTTTGCGCGCCCGCTTGCGCCCGGAGCGGCCGAGCGCGCCTTCGAGGAAGAGGGAGAGAATCTGGCTGGGATCGTTCAACGAGTGTGGTCTCCGAACACAGGATACGACGGAGCCGCCCGCAAGGTTCAGCCCGTCCCACCACTGGCCCCGCCGCTGGCCCGGGACGAGCACAGTGGCGGTGGACGTCAGGGCCCACCGCCATCGGCGCCGTTCAGCTGCTGCTACGGCCGGTCACGGTCAGCGGCGCGGGTGACCGTCGAGGAGACGGCCGCGGCGCCCGGCGTGCCATCCGCGACGGTGAGAGCGGGAGCGGGCCATGGCCAAGGGGAGTAACCGGGCGATGGGCGCTGGCGGATGGGGAGGCGGACTCGAGGCGCGGGCCGGCGGCGCGGCCCCTCGCCCGGGTGCCCCTACAGCCGCGTCGAGGCGGCGGGCTTGGGGACCGTGACTTTGGGCGCCTCGGGCGTCCAGTCCTCGCCCGGGTTCACGAAGCGGTTGGTCTCGAGCTTGTACTGCTTGTCGTAGAGCTGACGGTAGCGCCCGTTCGCGGCCAGCAACTCGTCGTGCGTCCCGCGCTCGACGATCTCGCCGGCCTCGATCACCAGGATCTGACTGGCGCTGCGGATGGTCGACAGACGGTGGGCGATGACGAACGTCGTCCGGCCCGAACGCAGGGTGTTCAGGCCATCCTGAATCATCTCTTCGCTCTCGCTGTCGAGGCTCGAGGTCGCTTCGTCGAGAATCAGCACCTTCGGCTGCGCCAGGATCGCGCGCGCAATCGACACCCGCTGGCGCTGGCCGCCCGACAGCTTGATGCCGCGCTCCCCCACCACCGTGTCATAGCCTTCGGGGAACTTGAGGATGAACTCCTCGCAGTGGGCCACCCGCGCGGCGTGCTTGATCTCCTCCAGCGTGGAGCCGGGTTTGGCGTACCCGATGTTCTCGGCCACGGTGCCGTCGAACAGGAAGTTCTCCTGCAGCACCGACGCCAGCTGCTCGCGATAGTCGCGCAGCGGAATCTCGCCGAGGTCGCGGCCGTCGATCAGGATGCGCCCCTTGAGCGGGCGATTGAACGCCATCACCAGGCTGATGAGCGTGCTCTTGCCGGAGCCGCTCGAGCCGACCAGGGCGGTCGTGGTCCCCGGCGCGGCGTGGAAGGTCACGCCCTTCAGCACCGGGCTACCCGGGTTGTACTCGAACCACACATCGTCGAAGCGAATGTCGCCGCTGATCTCGCCGAGCGACGCCTTGTCGGCGTCCGACTCGTCCTCGGTTTCCATGTCGAGGATCTCGCGGATGCGATCCAGCCCGGCGAACGCCTCGGTGATCTGCGTGCCGATGCTGGCAATGGAAATCAGCGGCGCCGCCAGCAGGCCGATGAAGAACACGTACATGATGAAGTCGCCGAGCGTCATGCGCCCGGCCAGGATGTCGTTGCCGCCCATCCAGATCATCACGACCCCGACCACGCCGACGATCACGGTGCTGCCCGAGGTGGTGGCCGACACCCCGGTCATCGACTGCGCGATGTTGCGGAACAGCTTGTGCGCGCCCTTGGTGAAGACGATTTCTTCGCGCTTCTCGGCGGTGTAGCTCTTGACGATGCGGATGCCGCCGAGCGCTTCGGTGAGCCGCCCGCTGACCTCCGCCTGGATCTTGCCGCGCTCGCGGAACAGCGGCCGCAGCCGCTGGAAGGCGTAGGCCATGCCACCGCCGAACATCGCCAGCACGATGGCGGTGACCAGCGTCAGCCGCCAGTTGATGTAGAGCAGCACCACCAGGCTGATCGCCGCGGTGACCAGGCCGCCCACCAGCGACACCAGCCCGGTGCCGACCAGGTTGCGGATGCCTTCGGCGTCGCTCATGATCCGCGACAGCAGCACGCCCGTCTGCGTCGAGTCGAAGTAGCGCACCGGCAGGCGCATGATCTTGGCCTGGACGCGCTTGCGCATGTCGGTGATGGCGCGCTGCGCGGCCACGCCGAGCGTCTGCGAGATGGCGAAGCTGGTGATGGCCTGCACCACCGTCGCGGCGCCCGCGGCGAGTGCGATCGGCATCAGCAGATCGTGACGCGACTTGCCGATGACCTCGTCGATCACCACTTTCGACAGCGCCGGCAGCACGACACCCGCCAGGCGCGACACCAGCATCAGCGCCAGGCCCACCGCCAGCCGGCGGCGGTGCTGGTACAGCAGCTCGCGCGCTTCGCGCCACGCTGCGCTGGCGTTGAACTTCTTCTTCTTGCCGGGCTCGGATGAGACCGGCATGCCTCGGCCGACGCCCGACCGTTCGGCCCGGGTCATGCGAGGCGCACCGGATCTCATGAGTGCCATATGGGTTGTGCTTTAGTTGAGCGCGTAGGGGACGGCCAGCGTGAACGGCGCGATCTTCGCCTGGAACGCTTCGCCGTCTGGCGTCACCATCGTGTAGCTGCCGTGCATGGTCCCGACATTGGTCTTCAGCGGGCAGAAGCTGGTGTATGCGAAGTGCTCACCGGGCTTCAGCACCGGCTGCTCGCCGACGACCCCGGGGCCCTGCACTTCCTCGGTCTCACCGTCCGCGTTGGTGATGATCCAGTGCCGGCTGATGAGCTGAGCGGTGTCCGTACCCACGTTGGTGATCGTGATGTGATACGCGAAGACGTACTGTTCCTCTTTGGGCGAGCTGCGATCGGGCAGGAACTGGCTGGACACCTGCACGCGAATACCGTTGGTCGTTGTGTCGCTCACAGCTTCATTATCTCAGACGTCCAGGTGCCCGCGCTCCGAGTCGCCCATCTCGACCCGGTCGTGCGGAAAGTATTCGCGCCAGCGCGCCGTCACGGTCGCGGCGATGTCGTCGCGGCAGGAGAGCTCGGCCGGATACCACGGCTTCATCCGCGCATCGATCAGGATCGGCCCCTCGTAGCTCACGTGGTGGCGCACCACCCGGGCCGCGGCGGCGTGAATGTCGGCCGCCGGCTCGAACCGGGTGAAGGTCGTCCACAGGAAGTTCATGTCGCTCCGCACCGCCCGGGCCGCATCGTCGGTCAGGATCACGAGCGGCCAGCCGGCGAAGGCCGGGTGCGACGCCAGCCGCGCCGCGGCATCCTGGTCGTCCGCGAAGGACGGCCCCTCCACGACCAGGCAGCCGCCGCAGTAGACCCGCACGTCCGAGACGTCCGAGGGCGGCGGCGCCGCCGGGCTGAACTGCCGCGGCAGATCGCGGATCGGATCGCCCAGCCCCAGCCACACCCCTTTCGAACCTTCGTTGACGGTCGGCCCGGTGTAATCGAGGGTGTCCATCGACAGGTTCGACAGCACGTAAAGGTCCGATCGCGGATCGGTGCGGGCGAGGATGTGCTCCAGCGTGGCACGGAAGTCCTTCAGGTTCACTGGCCGATCGGTCAGGAACAGGAATTTCGTCAGCGACAGCTGGCCCTCCCCCAGAATGCGGAACGCGCTGGCCATCGCCTCGCGCCGGTAGCGCTGCTTCACCACCGCCGCCGCCAGTGAGTGGTAACCGGTCTCGCCGTAGGACCAGAGCTGCTCCACCGCGGGCATGACCAGCGGGAAGAGCGGGGACAGCAGCTCCTGCAGCAGATCGCCGATGAAGAAGTCTTCCTGCCGGGGCTTCCCCACCACGGTCGCCGGATAGATGGCGTCGTGGCGATGGGCAATCTGGGAGACGCGGAACTCCGGATAGTCGTGGCGGAGCGAGTAGTAGCCGTAGTGGTCGCCGAACGGGCCTTCGGGGCGCCGCACCAGCGGCGGCACCTCCCCCATCAGCGCGAACTCGGCTGTAGCAACAAGAGGATGCGGGTGGCCATTGGGGCCCGCCACCTGCGGTAATCGCCGCCCGGCAATCAGCGAGGCCAGCATCAGCTCGGGCACGTTCTCCGGAAGGGGCGCGATCGCCGCGAGGATCAAGGCCGGCGGCCCGCCGACCAACACCGTCACCGGCAACGCCTGCCCGCGCGCTTCGGCCAGCTGATAGTGAAAGCCCCCGCCCTTGCCGATCTGCCAGTGCATGCCGGTGGTGCGGGCGTCGTGCACGTGCAGTCGGTACATGGCGAGGTTCGACCCTCGGCCGTCGGGATGCATGGTGTAGACGAGCGGCAGCGTGACGAAGGGGCCACCGTCCTCGGGCCAGCACGTCAGCACCGGCAAGCGCGTCGAGCCCGAGCGTGCGAGTGACCACCTCGGTCACCGGACCCGATCGCTGCCGGCTGGTGCCGACCTTCAACAGCTCCGCCGCCAGGCCGCGCGCGCCCCACAGCTTGGCCGGCGTCGGTGGCAGAATGGTCTCGGCCAGGTGGACGATGTCGCGGATCAGGCGCAGCGGCCGCTCACCGAAGGCGAGCTCGGCGCGGCGCGCGGTGCCGAACAGGTTGGTGGCGAGCGGAAACGACTTGCCGCGCACGTTGGTGAACAGCAGCGCGGGCCCGCCCGCGGCGATGACGCGGCGGTGAATCTCCGCCGCCTCGAGGATCGGCATCGACTGGCGCCGAAATCTCCACGAGATCGCGATCGCGCCGCAGCTGAGCGATGAACGTGCGAAGGTCAGGGAACATCGTGAACGACGCGGCCTCCGATGATGGTGAGGACGCTGCGGGCGCGAATCAGATCGTCAGGCGACGCGCGAAAGGGATCGACGGAGAGCACGGCCAGATCGGCGAGCGCCCCGACCGTGAGGTGCCCCTTCTCCCGATCGGCGAGCTGCGCCGCCGCCGAGCCGCGCGTGAACGCGGTGACGGCCTGCTCCATGGTCAGCGCCTCGTCGCCGCGTTCGGGCGCGGTGGCCCAGGCCAGCACGTCGAGCGGACGAGCGCCACCTCCGGAGCCCAGCGCCAAGGTCACTCCTGCTTTGACGAGCGAGCTCAGCGGAACGGTCCCGTCAGGCCGCTGCACGACCACCATGCCGGTTGACGCCAGCCGCGGCGCCATCGCGACCACCGCCATGCCCGGATGTTCGACGCGGGGCCGCTTCTTCATCCACACGTCGATCGTGCCGGTCTGCGTCACCGCGTCGACGTAGGTCGCCAGCGCGTGCTCGTCCCGCGGCTCGAGCGCCAGCAGATCCTCGGTGCCATAGCCCCACCCCACGACCTGTCGGATGCGCGCATCGTCACCCGCGCCGAGGGCGAAGCCCATGCCGCGCACGTCGAGCAGGAAGCTGGGTTGGGGCGGCAGATGTGGACGGCTGTCGATCGGCTCGCCGTCGGCGCCGGTGCGGGGCATGCGGAAGAGGCGGATGCGCAGCGGCGTGTCGGCGGCGAGCAGCGCCTGGGCCACTGCCGCCACGGGACGACCGTCGACGAACCACTGCATCGAGGTGAGTCCATCGGCCACGGCCGCGCGGGCGACGCCGGCGAGGGCCGCGGCATCGCCACCGGGATCGTCCAGGTGCGCGTCGTTGAATCCGGGAACGACGGCGCGTCCTCCGAGATCGCGCCGGGCCGACACCGACGACGCCAGGGCGGCGACCTCCGCCGTGGTGCCGACCGCAATCACGCGATCACCGCGAATGGCCAGCGCCTCGGCCCACGGGTTCGCCGGATCGCCGGTGAAGACGTGGCCGTTCAGCAGCACGGTGTCGGGCGCCGGCGGCGCACAAGCACCGCCGAGCGTCACCAGACACAGGACGCAGAGGCGCGCCCAACCCGCGCGACTCACCCCTTCCAGGGCTCGTCGGCGCTGCCGCCGTAGATGCTCGGCACCTTCGCCCCCATCGGGCGCAGGTAGGCCGACAGTTGACCACGGTGATGCGCGTTGTGGACCGCCTGCCAGACCATGAACTGCGCGTTCGGCATCTTCATGCCATAGAAGTCGACGACCGCCGCCAGCTTGTTCGGCTCCATCGCCAGCACCCGCTCGAGAGCCTTCGGCATCTCGTGCTTGTACCACTCGATCAGTCCCTTGATCGTGGGCGCGGGCGGCTCCTGCGGGCCGGGCGAGAAGTCCTGGGTCAGCACCCCGTTCAGGAACCAGACGTCGGAGCGGCAGATGTGCACGGCGAGATCCCAGGCCGTGCGGCTGTCGGGAGCGGGGGCCCAGGTCTTCTTGTCTTCCGGAATGGCTTCAATCACCTTGACGGTGGTCATCCACTCCTGCTGAATCTGCTGCCCGAGTGCCTCGGCAACAGCCTTGCCTTGATCTGCGGTCATGGTCGCTCTCCTTCCAGGTGAACGTCGATTACCCTCGCGTCAGCTTGCGGTACTTGATGCGATGCGGCTGGTCGGCGGCGGCCCCGAGACGCCGCTTGCGATCTGCCTCGTAGTCCTGGTAGTTCCCTTCGAACCAGACGACCTCGCTGTCGCCCTCGAAGGCAATCATGTGCGTGGCGATGCGGTCCAGGAACCAGCGGTCGTGGCTGATGACCACGACGCAGCCGGCGAAGTTCAGCAGCGCTTCTTCGAGCGCCCGCAGCGTGTCGACGTCGAGGTCGTTGGTCGGTTCGTCGAGGAGCAGCAGGTTGCTGCCCTGGCGCAGCAGCTTGGCCAGATGGACGCGGTTGCGTTCGCCGCCCGAGAGCGTCCCGACCTTGCGCTGCTGCTGGCCGCCCTTGAAGTTGAACCACGAGACGTAGGCGCGCGACGCCACCGTCTTGCGGCCCATCGTCAGTTCGTCGAGGCCGTCGGTGATCTCGTCGAACACGCTCTTGTTCGGATCCAGCGCGTCGCGGCTCTGGTCGACGTAGCCGATCTGCACGGTCTCGCCCAGCCGCAGGGTGCCGGCGTCGGGCTGCTCCTGACCGGTGATCAGGCGGAACATCGTGGTCTTGCCGGCGCCGTTCGGACCGATGACGCCGACGATGCCGGCGCGCGGCAGCGTGAACGACAGGTTGTCGAACAGCACCGTGTCGCCGTAGGCCTTGCGCAGGTTGCGCGCCTCGATCACCATGTCGCCGAGCCGCGGGCCGGGCGGAATGTAGATCTCCACCGTCTCGAGCTTCTGCGCCTGATCCTCGTTCAGCAGTTCCTCGTAGGCATTGAGGCGGGCCTTGCCCTTGGCCTGGCGGGCGCGCGGCGACATGCGGATCCAGTCCAGCTCGCGCTGCAGCGTCCGCTGACGGCGGCTCTCGGCCTTCTCTTCGTGCGCCAGCCGCGCCTGCTTCTGCTCGAGCCAGCCGGTGTAGTTGCCCTCGTAGGGGATGCCGCTGCCGCGATCCAGCTCGAGGATCCAGCCGGCGACGTTGTCCAGGAAGTAGCGATCGTGGGTGACGGCGACGACCGTGCCCTGGTAGTCCTTCAGGAACCGCTCGAGCCAGGCCACCGACTCGGCGTCGAGGTGGTTGGTGGGTTCGTCCAGCAGCAGCAGGTCGGGCGACTGCAGCAGCAGCCGGCACAGCGCCACGCGACGGCGCTCGCCGCCGGACAGTGACGTGACGTCGGCGTCGCCCGGCGGGCAGCGCAGCGCGTCCATCGCCAGCTCGAGCCGCGAGTCGAGGTCCCAGGCGTTGGCGGCGTCGATCTTGTCCTGCAGCTTCGCCTGCTCGTCGAGCAGCTTCTCCATCGCCTCGGGCGTCATCTCGTCGCCGAGCGCGCCGTTGACGGCGTCGTAGCGGTCGAGCACCGCCTTCAGCGCGGCCACGCCTTCCTCGACGTTGCCCTTCACGTCCTTCGCGGGATTGAGCGTGCGGCTCCTGCGACAGGTAGCCGACCGACACGCCTTCACCGGCAAAGGCCTCGCCGACGAAGTTGGTCTCGACCCCGGCCATGATCTTCAGCAGCGTCGACTTGCCGGCGCCGTTCAGGCCGAGCACGCCGATCTTGGCGCCCGGGAGGAACGACAGCCAGATGTCGCGGAGAACCGTGTGGTCGGGAGGATAGGTCTTCCCGAGCCCCTTCATCACATAGGTGTATTGCGGCGCCATGAGAGCTCCTGATCATAACAAGAAAGAACCGCGGGCGCTCTCAGGCCTCTGGCTTCAGCGTGACCACGGTGTGGCGATCGGCCGGGAAGTACTTCTTGAAGATCCCGTGGATGATCTCCGGGGTCAGGCTGTCGGTCCGCTGCGGGCGGCGGGCGATGCCCACCGGATCCCAGCCGTACAGGTGAACGGTCTGCAGCGAGCCGAGCCAGTACTGGTTCTGGCGGGCGTTGGTCTCGAGGTCCCGCTTCTCCATCTCCTTCACCTTGTTCACGTCGTCGGCAGTCGGGCCCTGCGCCTTCAGTCGCTCGACCTCGGTGAACACCGCCCTGGTCAGGGTCTCGACGTTCTCGGGGGCGCTCCCGAACTGGATGACCACCGCCCCGTATCCGGGGAGCGGCAGGCTGGAATCGTAGCCGACCGACACGCCGTAGGTGCCGCTCAGCTCCTCGCGCAGGATCTCGCGGAGGCGGATGCTCAGCACGTTGGCGGCCGCGCGCACGCGGTGCATCTCGTACTCGTCCTTGCCGGCGTCGCCGAAGAACGAGATCACCGTCTGGCTGGCCGGATCCTTGCCCTTCTTCACCTCTTCACGCACCACGGCGGACGGGAACCGCACGCCCATGTCGCGGAAGACCGACGACTTCTTGCCGGTGGACGGCAGGCCGCCGAGCCAGCGCTCGATGAGCGGCGTCAGCTCGGGCACCTGGAACGCGCCGACGAAGAAGTACGTGAAGTCGGCGGCGTTGGCGAACCGGGCGCGATAGAACTGCTGCATCGCGTCGAGCTTCAGGTTCGGCACGTCGGCCGTCGTCATCATGCGCGCGCTGTAGTGGTTCGAGGCGTTCACCAGACCCACCTTCTCGCCGAAGACGGCGCGCGGGCTCTGCGCCTGGTTCTCCAGCGCGGCGACCAGGCGGCGCTTCAGCAGGTCCAGCGTTTCGGGCGTGAAGTTCGGCGCCGTGAACGCGAGATAGTTCAGCTGCAGCGCCGTCTCGATGTCGCGAGGCGTGGCGTTGCCGCTGATCTCCTGGGTGTAGGTGCTGATGCTGGGCGAGGCCGAGGCAATCTTGCCGGCGAGCATCTTGCTGAGGTCGACCGGGCTGAACCCGCCCACCCCGCCGACGCCGACCAGCGACGACACGAGCTCGGCGCCCTGGAACTCGGCTTCGGGCGCCAGCGAGGTGCCGCCGAGCGCGTAGGCGCTGATCAGCACCTGGTCGTTCTTGAAGTCGGTGGGCTTGAGCCACACCTCCACGCCGTTCGACAGCGTCAGGACCGTGACGCCCAGCTCGGCGATCGTGCGGCGTGCCCGTGACCTTGCCGCCCGCCGGCGGATTCTTCACCAGCGTGAGGCCGGCCGTGGCGTCCACCCACGGCTCCACCTTGGCCGCGCTGGCGCGCGCGATCGCGGCCTTGAGGCTGTCCACTGTCGGCGCCGGGGCGTCCTTCTTCTCCGGCGCGACCGCCAGCACCACCCGGTTCTCGTCGGTGATGAACGCGCGAGCGACCTTCGACACTTCGTCCAGCGTGACGGCGGGCAGATAGGTGGAGGCGATGCGGTATTCGAACTCGATGCCGGGAATCGCTTCCCCACCCAGGAAGTGGCGGACGTACTCGCCGGCGTAGTTCGGGCTCTCGCTGGTCGCGCGTTCGTTGTAGGCGCGCTCGTAGGCGGCGACCAGCGCGCGCCGCGCCCGATCGAGCTCCGCGGCGCTGAAGCCGAACTGCTGCACGCGCCGGGCCTCGAGCACGATCGCTTCGAGCCCGGCCGCCAATCCGTTCTCCGGCACGGCGGCGCCAATCTCGAACAGCTCGAGCGTGCGTCCGAAGCTGTCGGCGCCTGCTTCGGCGGCCACGAACGGCGCGTCGGGCCGGCGGGCAATCTCGCGCAGGCGCGGGTTGATCATCTCGCTCACGAGCTGCCGCACCAGGGCCGCGCGATAGTCGGCGACCGTCCGCTGCTCCTGCTGCGCGCTCTTGAAGCTGAGCGTCACCGTCCAGCCCTGCGATTCCGGATCGGTGGCCACGCTGAAGAGCGTCTCGGCGTGTGAGGGCACGGTGCGGTCCACGGTCTCCACCGGCGTCGACGGACGCGGGATGCTGTCGAAGCGCGCGCGCACCAGCTTCTCGGCCTCGGCAGGGTCGAGATCGCCGACCACCACGACCGCCATCTGATCCGGCCGGTACCATTTCTGGTAGAACGCCACGAGGCGCTCGCGCGGCGCGCCCTTGATCACCTCGGGCGTGCCAATCGGCAGCCGCTCGGCATAGCGGGAGCCCTGCAACAGGATGGGCAGCTGCTTGTCGGTCGTGCGCGAGCTCGCGCCCAGACGGCCGCGCCATTCCTCCAGCACCACGCCGCGTTCCTTCTCCACCTCTTCCGGCAACAGGAGCACCCCGGAGGCGAAGTCGTGCAGCGCCAGCAATCCCTTGTCCACATACCCGTCCCGATCGGTGGGCACGTCGAGCATGTAGATGGTCTCGTCGAAACTGGTGGAGGCGTTCACGTGGGGGCCGAAGCGGGCGCCAATCGACTCGAGAAACGTGACCAGCTCACCGGGCTTGAAGTTCTGCGTGCCGTTGAACGCCATGTGCTCGATGAAGTGCGCGAGGCCGCGCTGGTCGGTTTCCTCCTGAAGGGCGCCGGCGTTCACGGCCAGACGCAGTGAAACCCGCTTGGCGGGACGGCCGTTGTTGCGGATGAAGAACGTGAGGCCGTTGGCCAACTGACCGGTGCGCACCGCCGAATCCACCGGGAGCACCCGATCGAGCGCCAAGTCGGCCGGCGCGGCCGCGGAGGGCTGGGGTGCCGGGGCCGGGGCCGGCGCCGCCGCCTGCGCCCACATCGACACCGACGCGCTCGTCACCACCGCCGCCAGCACACCCGCTCGGAACATCCGCATCGGCAATCTCCTCATCAGTAACTCGAACCCTGTACCATCTTCCTCCATGCTCCTCCGTATCAAGCGCCTGGATCCCACGATTCCGCTTCCCACGCCCGCCACCGGCGGCGCCGCCGGCTTCGATCTCGCCGCGGCCGAGGACGTCGCCATCCCGCCGCACCAGATCCGCCTGGTCGGGACGGGCCTCGTGATCGCGGTGCCCGATGGCCACTTCCTGGGGATCTTTGCCCGCAGCAGCACCCCCTTGAAGCGAGGCTTGATGGTGGCCAACGGCGTCGGGGTGGTGGACGCCGACTACTGCGGTCCCAGGGATGAAATCAAAGTGCAGGTGCTGAACATCACGGACGAGATGGTGACCGTGACGCGCGGCGACCGGCTGGCGCAGGGCATCGTGCTGCCGGCGCCGAAGGTGCAGTGGCAAGAGGTCCCGGAGATGGTCACGCCGACTCGGGGCGGGTTCGGCAGCACGGGGGCCTGACCGCCCGGCACGCGGCGGCAGCCTGGTCGCGGCAACGGATGCGCAAGATCCTGCACATCGACATGGACGCGTTCTACGCGTCGGTGGAGCAACGGGACAACCCCGCGCTGCGGGGACAGCCCGTCGCCGTCGGCGGCGATCCGGCCGGTCGCGGCGTGGTCGCGGCGGCCAGCTACGAAGCCCGCACATTCGGCGTCCGCTCCGCCATCCCGATGTCCCGTGCCGTCCGCCTCTGCCCCGGCCTGATCGTCGTCCGCCCGGACTTCACCAAGTACAAGACCGTCTCGCAGCAGGTCTTCGCCCTGTATCGCGCGGTCACGCCGCTGGTCGAGCCGCTGTCGCTGGACGAGGCCTACCTGGATGTGACGGAGAACGCCTGGGGCGAGGCGCTGGCGGTGAACGTCGCGCGACGGATCAAGATTCAGATCCGCGAAACAACCGGCCTGACCGCCTCGGCTGGCGTGGCGCCGAACAAGTTTCTCGCGAAGATCGCGTCCGGCTGGAAGAAGCCGGACGGCCTCACCGTCGTCGCGCC
The DNA here is from genome assembly GCA_963721715.1 of uncultured Acidobacteriota bacterium. Classification (GTDB taxonomy): domain Bacteria; phylum Acidobacteriota; class Vicinamibacteria; order Vicinamibacterales; family UBA2999; genus VFZN01. Next base: position 767,821 of record CAVRKI010000004.1, read on the forward strand.
GGAGCGAGTGGAGGCGTTCATCCGCGACCTGCCCGTGGACGCGCTGTGGGGAGTGGGCCCCAAGACCGCCACGCGCCTGCGCCAGCACGGGATTCAGACCCTGGCGGATGTTCGCGCCCGGCCGGTGGACGATCTGGCCGGGGTGGTTGGCAGCCTGGCGGGGTGGCTGGTGGCACTCGCACACGGCCGTGATGAGCGGGCGGTGGAACCGAACCGGCCGTCGAAGTCCTCCGGCTCGGAGTGCACCTACACGCAGGACCTGACCTCGCTGACCGACGTCCGCCGCGAAGTGGACGAGATGGCGCGCGACGGCGCCGCCTGGCTCGAGCGCCGCGAGCTGTTCGCGCGCACGGTGGTGCTGAAGGTGCGCTACAGCGACTTCACGACCGTCACTCGAAGCCACAGCACGGCGATCGCCACCCGGGACGCCGACCAGCTGGCGGCGCGCGCCCTGGCGCTGATCGATCGCACGGAGGCCGGCAGACGCCCGGTCCGCCTGCTCGGCGTCAGCGTGCACAACCTGGCCGACTCGCCCACCGCCACGCAGTCGGCCTTCGACGAGGAGGGCCGGTTGCCCTTCGGCGATCCCGAGTAGGCGGCGCGTCCACGCTTCCACGGGGCCCCGCAGGTTTGATACCGTTGCCCCATGATTCGTGTCCGCGCCCTGGTTGTCGTCGCGGCCCTGGCCGCTCTCGCCCCCGCTGTGTCCGCGCAGATGAAGCCGAACCCGGCGCTCGAAGCGGAAACGATGCAGCACTTCCAGGCGCTGCTCCGCCTCGATACCAGCAGCCCTCCGGGCAACGAAGTGCGGGCCGTGGAGTACCTGAAGCAGGTGCTCGAGAAGGAGGGCATCCCGGTTCAGGTCTTCGCCAAGGATCCACAGCGGCCCAATCTCGTGGCGCGGATCAAGGGCAACGGCAAGAAGCGGCCGCTCCTCGTCATGGGGCACACCGACGTCGTGACCGTGGACCCCGCCAAGTGGACGCACCCGCCCTTCGCCGCCGAACGTGACGGCGGCTACGTCTACGGCCGCGGCACCGTCGACGACAAGGACAACCTGGTGGCCAGCCTGATGCTGGTGCTGACGCTGAAGCGCGAAGCGCACGGCGCTCGATCGCGACGTCATCTTCCTGGCCGAGTCCGGCGAAGAGGGCGCGCCCGAGGTCGGCGCGCAGTTCATGGTCGACAATCACCTGGACGCGATCAACGCCGAGTTCTGCCTCGCCGAGGGCGGCGGCATCGTCCGCACTGGTGGCAAGGCGCTGCGCGCCAACGTCGGCACCACCGAGAAGGAACCGCGTTCGGTGGAGATCATCGCCCGCGGCCCCGCCGGCCACGGCTCGGTGCCATCGAAGAACAACGCCGTCATCCGGCTGTCTGGCGCGATCGGCAAGGTGGCCGCATGGGTGCCGCCGCTGCGCGTGAACGAAACCACCGGCACCTACTTCCGCAAGCTCGCCGCGATGTCGCCGCCAGAGGTCGCGTCGAGGTATCGCGACGTGCTGAACCCCGACGTGAAGGTGAACGGTCCGGCCGCCGAATGGCTGCTGGAGAACGAGCCGCAGCACTGGTCGATGCTGCACACCTCGCTGGTGCCGACGATCATGAACTCCGGCTATCGCTACAACGTCATCCCTTCGGAAGCCAAGGCCACCATCGACGTGCGGCTGCACCCCGACGAGGACCAGTCGAAGTTCCTGGACACGCTGCGCGGCGTCATCAACGATCCGAACGTCGAGGTCCGCTGGGCGCGCGATCGCTATCGCCCGGCCGGCACCTCGTCGCTGACCACCGAGGCGTTCACCGTGCTGGAGGCGCAGGTGAAGTCGCACTACGGCGTCGACGTGCTGCCGACGATGAGCACCGGCGCCAGCGACATGGCGCAGGTGCGCTCGAAGGGCATCAACTGCTACGGCATCGGGCCCGCGATCGACACCGAGGATGGCCCCAAGGGCTTCGGCGCGCACAGCGACCAGGAGCGCATCCTCGAGGCCGAGCTCCACCGCTTCGTCCGGTTCCAGTACGACGTCGTCATCGCGCTCGCCGGCGCCAGGAAGTAACCGGCTACGGCTTCTGCACCGTCACGCGGATCAGCTCCACGCGATCCACGGGTGTCTCGCCGTTCACCGCCACCGCCTCGATCTTCTGCGCCACCTCGATGCCGCTGACGACGCGGCCGAAGGCGGTGTACTTGCCGTCCAGCGCCGGCGCCCGCGCGGTGACGATGAAGAACGACGACGTGGCGCTGTCGGGATCGTCGGTGCGGGCCATCGACAGCGTGCCGAGGTCGTGCGCCTGGTCGTTGAACTCCGCCTTGAGCGGCCGGATGAACGACTGCTGCCGTTCCGACAGCGGCTCCTGGCGCGTCGGCAGGTGGCCCGACTGCACGACGAATCCCTTCACCACGCGGTGGAAGCTCATGCCGTCGTAGACCCCGGCCTGCGCCAGCCGCAGGAAGTTGCGCACGTGCGCGGGGGCCCGATCCGGGGTGAACGCCACGGTGAGGTTGCCGGCCGAGGTCTCGAGCACCGCCTGATACTTCGCGAGTTCCTCGACCGATTCGGTTGAGAACGGCTCCGGGGTCGCTGCCGGCTTCTCCCGAATCGTCACCCTGGTGATGACCACCCGTTCGGTGGCCAGCCCCTTGTCGTCCACCGGCGTCTCCGAGATCTTCTGCGCCACCAGCAGCCCTTCGACGACGCGCGCGAACACGGTGTACTTGCCGTCGAGTGACGGCTGGGCATTGATGCACATGAAGAACTGCGTGCCGGCGCTGTCGGGCTTGCCCGGCACCTGCACGGCGGCGACCGCGCCCTTCGTCAGCAGTTCGTCGCTGATCTCCGTCTTCAGCTGGTTGAGGCCGCCCGACCCGTACTTGTCGCGCGCCGCCGCATCCCTGGTCACCGGATCGCCGCCCTGGACGATGCCGTAGCGCACCATGCGATGGAAGGTGGTGCCGTCGAATCCCCCGTCCTGTGCCGTCTTGATGAAGAGCGCGACGTGGTTGGGCGCCTTGTCGGCGAGGAGATCCCACACGAGGGTGCCGGCCGAGGTGTCGATCACCGCCTGCTGAACCGGCTGGGCGCCGGCCGCGACGGGAACGGCCAACGCGAGACAGAACGCCAGGAGCCGTGTGCGCATGGCGGCATTATCCACGGAAGTTCGTCCCATCGTTCGTCTCCGTCTTCTGCGCGGCGCGACGAACTGCCCGCGCCCGCGCCCCGTCTACATCACCAGTCTGCACGACTTGTCCTGGATGTGACTTGCGAGTGCGCGGATGGTGCGAGGCGGGAGGACCCAGATGATGCGACTGCCTGCCGTGCTGTGTGCGAGTGGACTTGCCGGTCTGCTCATCGCCCCCGTCGCCGCGCAGACGCCTCTGCCGTCGCGGGTCCCCACCACCGAATCTCCCATCATCGCGCCTGACGCGGCGCCGCCCGTCGCGGAGTGGTGGAAGAACGGCGGTCCCAGGGTCCGGACGCTGGACTCCCGGATCTGCCGCCCTCCTCAAGAGCGGGCTCGAGCGATCGAACCTGCTGCGCGAGATTGTGGACCAGATCGACGCCGGCAACACCGTCGTCTACCTCGGTCTCGACCCGATGATGAAGAAGAAGGGGCTGGCCGGCCGCCTCACGTTCGCCGGCAGCGCCGGGCACTACCGCTACCTGCGCGCGCTGATCAACCCGGACCTGCCGTCGGAGCAGATCATCGCGTCGATCGGCCACGAACTGCATCACGCGCTGGAAGTCATCGCCAACCCGGGCGTGCGCACTGAAAACGACCTGCGCGAACTCTACAAGCGGATCGGCCGCGAGAACCGCGCGATGCCGGGCTCGGGCTGGGAAACCGAAGCCGCGCAGCAGGTGGGCGACGACGTGCGGCGGGAGCTGTTCCTGGGCCGGGCCAACACCGTGGCGCGCCGCGAGGCCGAGCGCAAGGGCGCGGTCCGTTAACGGAAGTCGGCGATGTCCGAGAGCGGCTTGCGCTGAATGTCCGGCACGCGGGCATCGTCGGCCGGGTATCCCGCGACCAGCAGCAGGAACGGCCGCTCGTGCGGGGGACGCCCGAGCAGCGTGTTCAGGAATCCCATCGGGCTCGGTGTGTGCGTCAGCGTGGCGATGCCGGCGAGGTGCAGCGCCGCGATCAGCAGGCCGGTGGCGATGCCCACCGACTCGGTGGCGTAGTAGTGCTTGACGATCTGCCCTGAGGCGGTGATGCCGTGGGGCTGCACGAAGATGGCGATCAGCCACGGCGCCACCTCCAGGAACGGCTTCGTCGCGTCGGTGCCGAGGGGCGCCAGCGCGTCGAGCCAGGCGGTGGGCGCGCGCCGCGAGTAGAACTCGCGCTCTTCCTCTTCCGCCTTTTCGCGCAAGGTGTGGCGAAGCGCGGCGTCGGCGGTGCTCACCGCGACGAAGTGCCACGGCTGCTGGTTGGCGCCGCTCGGCGCCGACCCGGCGGCCCGGATTGCCGCCTCGATGATCGCCCGCGGCACGGAGCGGGGCGAGAACTCGCGGACGGTGCGGCGCCGTGACATGCGCTCGCAGAACGCGCGGGCGCGGGCCTCGCCATCGGGGACCGCCTCGAACGACAGCGGAACGGTGTGCGGCATCGGGGGTGGGACTCCATGCGGGCAGCGGCCGTCTATTCGGCGCGCTGTTTGTAGAACGCCTTCAACGCCTTGCCCGTCACCTTCGACCGGCGTTTCTCGTCGATCAGCGCACGCGCGTCCTTGCGGGCGCCCAGCGTGTCGAGTTCGTCCTGCAGCTTCAGGTAGCTGGTGAGCCGGATCTCGGGCAGCTGGCCGTCCAGGACCGCCTGCTTGACGGCGCAGCGCGGTTCGTCGCGGTGGCGGCAGTTCGAGAAGTGGCAGTCGTTGGCCAGGGCCGCGATATCCTCGAAACTGTCACGGGTGGTGTTGGACGCATCCCACAGCTGCAGCTCGCGCATGCCGGGCGTGTCGATCAGCAGCCCCTGCCCGGGCAGCACGATCAGCTGCCGATGGCGTGTGGTGTGACGGCCGCGCGAGTCGGACGCCCGGACCTCCTGCGTCGCCAGCCGGGTGTTGCCGACCAGGGCGTTGATCAGCGTGGACTTTCCCGCGCCGGACGACCCCAGGAGCGCGCCGGTCCGGCCCACCCCCATGTGCGACAGCACGTCGCCCAATCCCGCCCCCGAGACGACGCTGATGGCGTGGACCGGAACGCTGGAGGCCAGCGCGGTGATCTCGGCCATCGCCTCGGGCAGGGCAGGGGCCAGGTCGGCCTTGCTCAGCAGGACGACCGGGGCGGCGCCGCTCTCGTGCGCCAGCAGCAGATAGCGTTCGAGGCGGCGTGGGTTGTAGTCGCCGTCCAGCCCCATCACCAGGAAGACCGTGTCGATGTTGGAGGCGACCACCTGTTCTTCCGTCAGTTCGCCCGCCACCTTGCGTGAGAATCGGCTGCGGCGCGGCAGGACGGCCTCGATGGTGCCGGACGCCTCGCCGGGCGAGATCCGCACGGCCACCCAATCGCCCACCGCGGCCAGTTCGCTGCGGGCGACGGCGCGATGCTTGAAGCGGCCGGCGTGCTGCAGTTGCAGTTCGCCCGACGCCGTGAAGCCGCGGAAGATGTGGTTGTACTCGATCGCCACCCGAGCCGGCGTCAGGCCTTCGGCGGCGTGCGGCGCGAACGCCGCCGCCCACCGGGCGTCCCATCCGAGTTCCTGGAGGTCATCTGACACGTGACACTAGGATAAGGCCATGAGCCAGCTGACGCTCTTCGAGACCTCGCCCCCGGTCCCGCCAGACCCCGCCGCGGCCCAGCTGCAGCGCACACACGACGAGGCCCGTGTGCTGGCTGGCCGGCTGCCCAGGGACGTCCATTTCGGCACCAGCTCGTGGAGCTTCCCTGGTTGGAAAGGGCTGGTCTACTCGTCGAGCCGGCCGCCGGCCTCGCTCGCGCGCGAGGGGTTGCGCGAGTACGCCCAGCATCCGCTGCTCACCACCGTGGGGGTGGATCGCAGCTACTACGCGCCCATCCCCATCGCCGACCTGCGCGAGTACGCCACGCAACTGCCCGAGGGTTTCAGATGCTGCTTCAAGGCGCCTGCCACGGTCACCGCCGTGGCGCTCGGCGCCCCGGGCCAGCAGTCCGGCAACCCGGACTTCCTCTCCGTCGATCGGCTGGTCGCGGATCTGCTGGAACCATGCGCGGTGGCCTTGCGCGATCACGTCGGGCCCATCGTGCTCGAGTTCCCACCGTTCCCGCGCCAGCGCCGGCTCGAACCTGCCGACTTCCATTCCCGTCTCGACGACTTTCTCGGACGGCTGCCTCGCGAGTTCGAGTACGCCGTCGAGCTCCGCGATTCGCGCCTGCTCACTCCGGTGTATCGCGACCTGATCGCGCGCCACGGCGTGGCTCATACCTACAACTACTGGAGCGCGATGCCCGCGCCGGCAGCGCAGGCGGCCGTGGTGCCTCCGGAAGACGGCCCCTTCACCGTGGTTCGCCTGCTCCTCCGCCCCGGCACCTGGTACGAGGATCAGCGCGATCGGTTCAAGCCGTTCGACCGTCTCGTGGAGCCTGACGAGGGCATGCGCGCCGATGTAGTGTCGGTGACGAAGCGGGCGCTGTCGCGCGGACGGCGGGTGTTCATCCTGGTGAACAACAAGGCTGAAGGGTCGTCGCCACTCACCGTGATGGGCCTGGCGAGGCGGTTGGCGGAGGAGATCGCGGACCAGAAGCAGGAGATAGGAGGTAGGAAGTAGGAAGTAGGAATCAGGGATCAGGCCCAAGCCTCAAGGCCCAAAACCCAAGACCTAAGACTTCCTCTCGATCTCGTCGAGGAATTCACCTGCGCGTGCGGTGAACGACGGGTGCCGCACGTGGCCGTCGGCGAACACGTGCTCGACGGTGTGCACGCCGGCCGCGTTCAGGTGTCCAAGGTCAGCCAGTGCCACCTCCTCGGTGTACCACGCCTCCTCCGAGCCGCGACCCAGCAGCACGCGTGGCAGGGTCGCCGCGTGGGGCAACACGTCCGGTGACAGGTCGCCGGCGAGGATGATCAGGCCGTCACATGGATAGCCGGCAAAGGCGGCGGATCGATACGCCATCGCCGTGCCCTGCGAGAACCCGGCGTAGACCAGCCGCGCCGGCGCGGTGCCCAGCCGCGATCTCACGTCGGCGACGACGCTGCGCACATACGCGATGTTGTCGGCGATCATCAGCTCCCGGTCCTCGCGCGTCATCCAGGCGGCGACCACGTCACCGCGGCGTGAGTAATAGCGATGGAGCGCCTGCACGCTGACCAGGACCCAGGGCCGCGACCCGCGGATCTCCTCGAGATGAGCCATCTGGATGGCCGCGGTTTCTCCCTGACCATGGAACCCCACGAGCATGCCCACGGCGTCTCCGCCCGGCGCATGTGACGTGAGATAGCGGCCGTGTGTCGTCGTCGCGATGGTGTGCGTATCCATGGGGCGTGGTGCCTCAGAGCTTAACGGATGCGGTATAACCACCCCATGCAGAAATCGCGGTTCGGCTGGATCTCGTCGGTCGCGCTCCTCATTGCCGTGATCGCGGTGAGTCTGCTGACGCTTGCGGGGCCGGGCTACCGCGCCGGATGGTTCGGCCTGGGCACGGCGCTCCAGCGCATGTTGACCTGGGGCGCCTACGCCGGCATCACCGCCGCGGTCCTCGGCCTGCTGGCCCTGATGGTCAGCCGTGGGCGTGCCCGGGCAGTGGCGGCAATCGCGCTGCTGCTGGGGGCGGGCGCGGTGACGGTGCCGTGGCGCCTGCAGCAGGCCGCTCAGATCGTGCCGCCCATCCACGACATCACCACCGATACCGTCACGCCGCCGCGGTTCGTCGAGGCGGCCACGCTGCGGCAGTCACTGGGGGTCCCCAACAGCCTGGACTATACCGATGATGTCGCCGAACAGCAGCGCGCCGGTTATCCCGACCTCCAGCCCCTGTTCCTCGCGGTGTCCCAGGACGAAGCCTACCGCCGGGCGATGGCACTGGTGACGGCGCGCCGCTGGGAGGTGCTCGCGAGCGATCAAGCCGGGCACCGCATCGAAGCGACCGACACCACCCGTTGGTTCGGCTTCAAGGACGATGTCGCCATCCGCGTGTCGGCAATCCCGAACGGCGGCAGCCGCGTGGACGTGCGCTCGGTGTCGCGCGTCGGCCGCAGCGACATCGGCACCAACGCCCGCCGCATCCGGGAGTTCCTCGCCGACCTTCAGAGCCGGCCCTGAGCCTGGCTCCGCGCGTCGGCGGCTACTGCAGCACGTCGAACATGCGCGAGAACTTGATCGTCAGCGAGCGATCGGTGCGCTCGGCGCGGTCCGGGAAGAGGTCGTAGAGTCCGCGGCTGTCGTTGTAGACGATGAACAGCCCGGTGTTGGCCGCCTGCAGCCATCCGAAGCGGAGGTTCATGGACCAGATGTCGGCGCGGTCGTTGTACTGCGTCAGGGACTGGATGAACACGCGAGGGTTGAAGGAGTAGTTGATGCGCGTCCGCACCAGGTTCGTGATGAAATCGCCTTCGGGCAGTTTCACGTCGTTGCGCTGGTACGCCACCTCCAACGAGAACGTCTCGCTCGCACGCACGCGCAGGGTCGGGTTGATCGTCGCGCGTTCACCGGAGAAGAACCCGCCAAAGAACGTCTGCAGGTTCAAGCTGAGCGGCGCGCCCTGGTTGGTCATCAGGACCAGCTGCGCCTCCGCGTTGTCGTAGGTGCCTGGCGGGACGAAAATGCCGGGGTAGATCTGGAACGGCGTCCGCACGCCCTCGCGCGTGATGTTCGCGCCGGTGTGCACTTCCCAGCTGTTCTTGAACTGCCAGTGGTTGTCGAGGTGCGTGTAACCGGTTTCCTGGAAACCGTCGAAGCCCCAGAACCCACGGTAGGTGGCGTGCGGACGCACTTCCTGCAGCTTCAGGAACTCCTTCGGCCGGAAACGCGTCATCACGCGAACGTCGGGCTTGCGGTAACCGCGGCGGGTCAGGAACCCGACCTCCGGATTGAACTGCTCGCCCACCTCCTGGTAGCCGGCGTCGAGGTCCCATCGGGGATAGAGGACGCGGCCACGCAGGTTGAACGAGTGATCGTCGCTGTCGATGCCAGGCGTCTCGGTCTTGGCGATGAACCCTGAAATCAGCGAGTTGCGGCCAATGCCCCACTTGCCGTCGAAGGCATAGGTCCGGTTGTGGTCGTTGTCCGGCGCGACATCGCCGACGCCGACCCGGTTGACGAAGATCCCGCCGACCGCCGACCGATTCGGCAGCTCTCGGCTCACGCGCACCACGCCGAAGTTGTTGCTGGGGGTGGCGTTCAGCTCTTCGGTCTGCATGTTCAGCAGCCCCACGTTCCAGCAGGCCCACCTTCCCCGATACGCGGCCACCGCCAAAGATCGGGATCTCCTGGCCGTTGTCGTCGATACCGATGCGGCGGCTGAAGAAGAGGTCGACTTCACCCGGGTTGCCCACCGAGAAGAACCCGGCGTTCTCCAGGAAGAACGGCCGCTTCTCGGGAAAGAACAGGTTGAAGCGATCGAGGTTCACCTGCTGGTCGTCGACTTCCACCTGCGCGAAGTCGGTGTTGTAGGTGCCGTCGAGCGTCAGGCTGGGCGTGATGTTGTACTTGGCGTCGATGCCCACCTCACCGAGATTCACGCCGTCTACCGGGTTCTCGCCGCTCTCGACGTACTGGCCGAGCGCATAGGGGATGAGCTTGAAGTTGCGAAACACCGGCGGCTGCAGCCCCGCGATTGCGCCGGCGATGGACACGCGATACAGGTTGAACTGGCGCGGGATCGGCGCCCAGATACGCCTGCTCGTTCTTGCGGCGGATGTTGCGCTGGAAGTTGGCGCCCCACTCCTGATCGGCGCCCGCGGGAAACCGCAGGGTCTTGAACGGGATGGCGAACTCGGCGGTCCAGCCGATCTCGGTGGTCGTGGTGCGCACGACCCAGGCGCCGTCCCAGTTCAGGTTGAAGCCGCCGCCGGAACCCGACTGCTGCGCGCCGGCAAGACCACCGCCGCCCTGCCCTTCGTTGGTCACCTGTCCGTCGTACTCGAGCCCGGCGGGATTGGTGCCAAAGACGAAGCCGTTCTGCCGATCGCGGAACGTGTCGAAGATCATCCGGAAGCTGTCGGTGTTGTCGAGCGACGTGTCGCGCCTCGAGTCGGTGACGATGATCCCGGCCGGATCGCTGTCGTAGCAGACCACGCCGACGAAGAGCGTGTCCTTCGTGAAGACGATGCGCACCTCGGTCCGTTCCGAAACCGGTCGGCCCTCGTCCGGCTGGTACTGCTTGAAGTCCGCAATCACCGGCGCCTGTTGCCAGATCGGATCGCCGAGCACGTCGCCGTCCAGGGTCGGCGCCTCGGCCACCCGAACGGCGTTGGCCGACGGCGCGCCGCCGCTGCCGGTTGCTGGGGCCATCTGCAGGGATTGCGCCAGTGTCGAGGTAGCCAGCGGGGCGAGTGTCAAAAGAACCGCAAGACAGGCAGAATAGATGGAACGACCCACGTCACCTCTCCACACGCGAGACAAACAAAGACAACCAGGTGCCGGTGAAACAACCGGTGATGGTACTACACGGCAAGGGTGCGACTGCGATGAGCCCGCTCGCCTTTCACATTTCCCTCGACGACGACCCCGCGGCGATCGGCGCGGCGCTCTACGCGGCGGAAGGACCGTCGCGGATGGAGGCGCTGCTGGTGCTGGCGCACGGGGCCGGCGCCGGACACTTCAGCCCCTTCATGGTGTCCTACGCGACGGCCCTCGCCGCCCGCGGTCTCGACGTCGTCACCTTCAACTTCGGCTACATGGAGCGCGGGCGTAAGATGCCGGACCGCGCGCCGGTGCTGGAAGAGACGTTCCGCAGGGCGATTGCCGGGGCGCTCGCCCACCGGCACGGGCGCGTCTCAAAGCTCTTCATCGGCGGCAAGTCGATGGGAGGCCGAATCGCGACCCACCTGGCAGCCCAACCCGAGCACTGGCCGGCGAGCCTGCCGGCGCTGAACGGCGTCATCGTCCTCGGCTATCCGCTCGCTCCGCCCGGCGGACGGCGGACCGGCGATCGGGTGTCGCACCTGAAACGGCTGACGGTGCCGACGCTCATCGTCCAGGGCACGCGCGATGCGTTTGGCGGCCCCGACGAAGTGACGAGCGCGATTGCCGCGGACGGGGCGACGCCGCCGGTCGAGGTCGTAACGGTCGCCGGGGGCGATCACTCGTTCGCGGTGCTGAAGTCGAGCGGGCGGGACCCCGACACCGTCCACGCCGAGGTTCAGGACACCATCGCCAACTGGGTGCGCTCACACTGACGGCTCCCCCGGGACCCGGCCGCGAATCATGATTCATCATTCACGAACCGTCGACCTCTGCGTCACGAAGCCGGCAGGTGCGCGATGAGCCGCGGCGGGGCAGCGGTCCTCGGCTTCGTCGGCGCGGGCCCGGTCGGCCGCACGCTGGCCACGGCATTCGGACGCGCCGGACGAACCGCGCTGCTCGCCCACGCGCGGCCGCAGGCCGCTGACGATGTGGACCAGGCGTTCACCTGGGCCGAGTCACTGGATGCGATCGCGGAACGCGCCGACATCACGTTCCTCACGGTCCCAGACGATCACATCGCGACCGTCTGCGCCCGCGTCCGGTGGCGGTCTGGGACGTCGGTCGTGCACTGCAGCGGCGCGACGGAGCTCACCGCCCTCGCGGCGGCGGCCCAGGCCGGTGCCGCGGTCGGCGGCTTTCATCCGCTGCAGATGTTCGCGAATCCCGCCGTCGCCCTGGAAGGGCTCGCCGGATGTACCGTCGGCATCGAGGCCGAGCCGGACCTGGCCGACGAACTCGACAGCCTCGGCCGGCTGATCGGCCTCCGTCCGCTGCGCCTGCCGCCCGGCGTGCGGGCTGGCTACCATGCGTCAGCCAACTACGTCGGCCCGTTCGTCATCGCGCTGCTGCGCGAAGCGTCGGCCATCTGGCAGTCCTTCGGCGCGGACGAGGCCGCGGCGGTGGCGGCGCTCACGCCCCTGCTGCGAGGGACGATGGCGGCGGCGATCGATCGCGGCCTGGCGGGCGGGATGGGTGGCTGTGTGGCGAGAGGGGATCTCGGAACGGTCCGCGCGCATCTGGCCGCCATGGACGCGCTCGGCCCCGAGCAGGGCGCGCTCTATCGGACGCTGGCGCTCCGCACCGTCCCTCTGGCCGTCGAGCGCGGCACCCTGCCGGAGGCGCAGGCCGCGGCCATTGCCGCGATGCTCGAGGCGCCGCCGCGCTGAGCGCCGGTCAGTAGCGCTCGTGCAGCTTCACCGGCGTGGCCCTGCGCTTCTTCGCCGCCCGGAGATTGATCATCTCGACGAACACCGAGAACGCCATGGCGAAGTAGATGTAGCCCTTCGGGATGTGCGTGCCGAGCCCTTCGGCGATCAGCGACACGCCGATCAGCAGCAGGAAGCTGAGCGCCAGCATCTTGACGGTGGGATGCTCGTTCGACGAAGCGGCTGATCGACGCCGCCGACACCATCATGATGCCGACGGCGATCATCACCGCCAGCACCATCACCCAGAGCTGATCCGCCATGCCGACGGCGGTGATCACCGAATCGAGCGAGAACACGATGTCGAGCAGCATGATCTGCCCGATCACGGCGCCAAACGTCGGCGCGACCCTGGCCGTGACCTCGCCCTCCTCACCTTCGAGCTTCTCGTGGATTTCCCGCGTGGCCTTGGCGAGCAGGAACAGGCCGCCGCCCATCAGGATGAGGTCGCGGCCCGAGATGCCCCGCTCGAGTATGGTGAACGAGCGGCTCGGTGAGCCGCACGATCCAGGCGAGCGAGAACAGCAGCAGGATGCGCATGCCCATCGCCGCCAGCAGCCCGACCTTGCGGGCGCGATCCTGCTGATCCTCGGGCAGCTTGCCCGCGAGGATGGAGATGAAGATCACGTTGTCGACGCCGAGCACGATCTCGAGGACCGTGAGCGTAATCAGCGCGATGATGGCATCGGCGGTGAAGATCCCTTCCATCGGTCAGCTCCGGGGCTTGTGGGGGCAGGTCGCCGTGTTGACGCACTCCGGCGACAGTCGCAGCCGGGCCACCGGCTCGCCGTGCACCAGATGGCGATCGACAATCTCGTCGACGTCGGCGGCGGTGACCCCGCCGTACCAGACGCCGCCCGGATAGACCACCACCGTCGGGCCGTGCTCGCACTGGTCGAGACAGCCCGACTTGTTGGCGCGGATGCGGCGGTTCAGGCCGTGTTCGGCCAGCGCCTTCTTGAAGGCCTTCTGCAGGCCCTCGTCTGCCGTCGGGCGCGCACGATCCCCGCGGATGATCGGCCGGCCGCTGATTGGTGCAGATGAAGAGGTGCTGCTCGAACGGCGCCACGCGTCCCTCGCTCGAGGCCGCTAGGCCAGGCTGAGTTCGGGACGTCCCTGCAGGCCGCCCCACGTCTCCGGATCCTGCCACAGCAGGGTCCAGAAGTAACGCGCGACGTCGCCCTTCGGATAGGCCGCCACCAGCGCGGCCACGCCCTTGTCCAGGGTCTCGGCGTCGGGCGCCTTCGGCGACTCGTCCTTGATCAACCCGTCTTCGTGGGCGATGCCGAGGGCGTCGAGGAACGCACCCATCATCGGCCGCTGGTGCTCGAGGTGATAGGCCACCAGCAGCCGCGCCGCCAGCAGGTCGGAGACCTGCACCAGGCCAGCCAGGTGCTTCGCCTTCTTCTCCACCGGGAGCGACAGCACGCTCTTGGGGCGGAACTTGATGTGGCGCGAAATGAGCGCGACCGCTTCTGCGTGCTCGAGCGCGGCCTGTTCGTCCCGCCAGAAGGCCGAGGCGGCCGAGACCCGCTGATCCAACGGCATCAGGCGCCAGAGGCGCGCCGGACGCATGTCTTCTACCGAATGCGACATAGGGCGCTCAGTGTACCAGACAATCTGCTGCTTCTCTGCATGCGCTCCACGCATGCACTCGCGCTGAACGGGCGATATCCAGCATGCATCGCCTAATACGCATGAGTCGCATTTAGATGTTCTATTTTGCTTCTGGCTCGGCCTGGGCCATAAATGCCCATGACTGGTGGCCGCACGCGCCGAGCTCCCGTGTTCTTCCGAAAGGCGATCCCGCTCGTGTCGAAACGTACCGTGCTCATGGCGCTGGCCGTCGTCGCGTTCCTGCCGGTGCTGATGCTGTCGCTGCAGGCGCCGGCGCCGTCGGCGCCGGTCGAGGGGCTGGTCGCCGGCGACATCGCCTGGATGCTGACGGCGTCCGGCATGGTGCTGTTCATGACGCCGGGACTGGCGTTCTTCTACGGCGGCATGGTGTCGCCGAAGAACGTCATCTCGACGATGCTCCAGTGCTTCATCGCACTCGGGGTGGTCAGCGTGCTGTGGATCGCGGTGGGGTTCAGCCTCGCCTTCGGCGACAGCTTCAACGGGCATCGTCGGCAATCCGCTCACCTACCTGATGTTCCGCGGCGTCGGCGACGCGCCGGATCCACGCCTGTCGCCGACGATTCCGATGCTGCTGTTCGCGCTCTTCCAGTTGAAGTTCGCGATCATCACGCCGGCGCTGATCACCGGCGCCTTTGCCGAGCGCGTGCGGTTCAGCGCCTACCTGATCTTCGTGTCGCTGTTCACGCTCCTCATCTACGCGCCGCTGGCGCACTGGACCTGGCATCCGGAGGGCTTCCTCCGGCAGTGGGGCGTGCTCGACTTCGCCGGCGGCACCGTCGTCCACATGTCCGCGGGGCTGGCCGCCCTGGCCGGCGCCTGGGTGCTGGGCCGGCGGCAGAGCCATCTCTACGGCGAGACGCACGTGCCCGCCCACATCCCCTTCGTGATTCTCGGCACCGGCATGCTGTGGTTCGGATGGTTCGGCTTCAACGCCGGCTCCGCCCTGGCCGCCTCGCCGACCGCCGTCCTGGCCTTCGCCACCACCAACACCGCCTCCGCCGCGGCGATGATGGCGTGGGTGTTCATCGACTGGGTGCGCGGGATGAAGCCGTCGGCGATGGGCGCCTGCATCGGCGCGGTCGTCGGCCTGGTCGCGATCACGCCGGCCGCCGGCTTCGTGTCGATCGCCGCCAGCATCGTCATCGGCGTGCTGGCCGCGGGCGCCAGCAACATGGCGCTCTACTGGAAGTCGAGGTCGTCGATCGACGACACGCTGGACGTCTTCCCCTGCCACGGCGTCGGCGGCATGTCGGGCATGGTGCTGACCGCGGTGTTCGCGCGCGACGGCGGCCTCATCACCGGTTCGCCGGTGCTGTTCATGAAGCACCTGGCGGCGCTCTGCCTGGTCAGCGCCTTCACCTTCGGTGGCTCGTGGCTGCTCTACAAGCTGGTCGACCTGATCACGCCGCTGCGCGTCGACGAGCATCACGAGCAGCTCGGACTGGACCTCTCGCAGCACGGCGAAATCGTCTCGCTGCTTCGACTTCGACGAAGCGCGCAGCTGACCGGCCGACGCTGCGGAGGTCGCGCGGTCGGACCGGCCCGATTGCGGCGGAACCGCCGTGCTATCGTAGGCCCATGTCCGGACAGCCCAATTTCTTCGACGAAGTCAACACTACGTTCGACGAAGCGGCCAGGTTCACCGAGTATCCCAAGGGATTGCTCGATCAGATTCGCTGCTGCAACAGCGTCTACCGGTTCGACTTTCCGCTGCGCCGCCAGGACGGCACCATCGAGGTGATCCACGCCTGGCGCGCCGAACACAGCCATCACAAGATGCCGGTCAAGGGCGGCATCCGCTACAGCCCCGAGGTCTACGAAGAGGAAGTGATGGCGCTCGCCGCCCTCATGACCTACAAGTGCGCGATCGTCGACGTGCCGTTCGGCGGCGCCAAGGGCGGCATCAAGATCGAGCCGAAGGACTACTCGCGTCGAGGAGCTCGAGCGCATCACGCGCCGCTACACCCACGAGCTGGTGAAGAAGGGCTTCATCGGCCCCGGCATCGACGTGCCGGCGCCCGACTACGGCACCGGCGAGCGCGAGATGGCGTGGATTGCCGACACCTATGCGGCGCTCAATCCCGGGCAGCTCGATGCGATGGGCTGCGTCACCGGCAAGCCGGTGACGCAGGGCGGCGTCAACGGGCGGCGCGAGGCCACCGGCCGCGGGCTGTACTTCGCGCTGCGCGAGGCCTGCGCGCAGACGGACGAGATGACGCAGGCTCGGGCTGTCGACCGGCCTCGACGGCAAGCGCGTCGTCGTGCAGGGGCTGGGCAACGTCGGCTACCACGCGGCGAAGTTCTGCCGCGAGGGCGGCGCGGTGCTGGTGGCCATCGCCGAGCGCGAGGGCGCGATCACGAACGCCGACGGGCCTGAACGAGGACGAGGTGTTCCAGCACCGCAAGCAGACCGGGTCGATCCTGGACTTCCCCGGCGCCACCAACCTGCCGTCCTCGGCCGCGGCGCTCGAGCTCGACTGCGACGTGCTGATGCCCGCCGCGCTCGAAGGCGTGTTCACCGCCGAGAACGCGCCGCGCATCAAGGCGAAGATCATCCTCGAGGGCGCCAACGGCCCGACCACGCCGGAAGCCGATCCGGTGTTCCGCCAGAAGGGCATCCTGGTGATCCCCGACATCTACTGCAACGCCGGCGGCGTCACCGTGTCGTACTTCGAGTGGTTGAAGAACCTGTCGCACGTGCGGTTCGGCCGCATGTCGAAGCGGCACGAGCAGGCCAACGAGCTGCAGATGCTGCGGGCGATCGAGACCGCCACCGGCAAGCCGTTCTCGGACGCCGAGCGCGGCGCGAATCGCCAAGGGGCCGGACGAAGCGGATCTGGTGAACTCGGGCCTCGAGGAGACGATGATCAGCGCGTTCCAGGACCTGCTGGAGACCAAGCGCTCGCACGCGGGCGTACCCGACCTGCGCATCGCCGCCTTCGTCAACGCCATCCACAAGGTCGCGCGCAGCTACATGGAACTGGGCATCTTCCCGTAGCCGCCTTCGCGGCGCCGCCGGCACGGCGGGCCTCGCCGAGGACGCGGCGGATGCTGAAAAACGCACAAGCCACGGAAACGTGGAGCGGCGGCAGCACATGAAGGCTGCCGGCGTTCCACGATTCCGTGGCTTGTACGCGGCGAGAGCGCCAGAGACTACTTGAGGTGCTTGCCGACCAGCTTGGTCATGTCGAACATGCTGACCTGGCCCTTGCCGCCGAAGACCGGCTTGAGCTTGTCGTCGGCGTTGATCATGCGCCGGTTCTTCGCGTCCTGCAGCCCGTTCTTCTTGATGTAGACCCAGAGCTTCTTGGTGACCTCGGTCCGCGGCATCGGCTTGTCGCCGATCACCGCCGCCAGCGTCGCGCTCGGGGTCACCGGACGCATGAACGCGGCATTGGGCTTGCGGGCGGCCGGCTTCTTGGCAGCCTTCTTCACGGTCGCCTTCTTCACGGCGGTCTTCTTCGCAGCGGTCTTCTTGGCGGTCTTTGCCGCCTTCTTGGCTTTCTTGGCCATCTGTTCTCCTTCGACGCGGAATCGGTCCGGGCGTCGTTGTCCCCGTTTGGGTGGTTACAGATACTAGCGCCTTCCGGGGGCCGCGTCACTACATATTGTGTCCCTTTGCGACACTGTGAACAGGCGGTAGCCGGCGCGAGGGCGGGGACGGAAGGTTAGAGGGTGCTGAAATGCGCCAGCCAGGGCCCGATCGCGCCAATCGCGTAGAGGGCGGTGAGCCCGGCGAGCACGCCGTGAATCCCCTGGACATAGAGCAGCACGCCGCCGGCGGCGGCGAGCAGCTTCGCGACCACCAGTGTCGGAGCGGGGCCGACCAGGACCATCCAGGTGGCGAGCACCAGGTTGCCCTCCGCCGAGACGCCGTGGGCGTCGACGGCCACCCACGTGAAGATGCCATCCCAGACCTGCGCGACGAGGAAAGAGCAGGAGCACCAGCCGCGAGAGCCGCATGCGCGACATACGCTGCAAGAAACGCGACTTCCTGAATAGCCCGTTTTTCAACGAGTTACAGGGATCGAGTCTGCGTCACAGGTGGCTTTTGTCTCCATGTCGTGCCGATCGCGGCATCATGGGAGGGCGCCGCGGGTGGGCGCTATTCTTCCTTCCGCGGACGCATGTTCGCGGCGAGCACGCGCTTGCGCAGGCGGATCGATTCGGGCGTCACTTCGACGAGCTCGTCGTCGTTGATGAACTCGATCGCCTGTTCCAGCCCGAGCAGGCGGGGCGGCACGATGCGGATGGCCTCGTCGGCCGAGGACGCCCGCATGTTGGTCTGCTTCTTCTCCTTGCAGATGTTCACGTCGAGGTCGTTGGTGCGCGAGTGCTCGGCGATGATCATCCCCTCGTAGACCGTCGTCTGCGGCGCGATCAGCATGGACGCCGCGCTCCTGCAGGCTGGCCATGGCATAGGCGGTCGCCACGCCGGCGCGGTCGGACACCAGCACGCCGGTGGCGCGCGCCGGGATCGGGCCGGCCCACGGCTCCCAGCCGGCGAAGATGTGGTTCATGATGCCCGTGCCCTTGGTGTCGGTCAGGAACTGCGAGCGGAAGCCGATCAGGCCGCGCGCCGGGAATCCGGAACTCGAGGCGGACGCGGCCGCTGCCGTGGTTGACCATGCGGGTCATCGTGCCGCGGCGCGTGCCGCACATCGAGATGACCACGCCCTGGAACTCCTCGGCGACGTCGATGACGAGATCCTCGACCGGCTCCATCCGCTTGCCGTCGATCTCCTTGGTGATGATCTCGGGCCTCGACACCTGGAGCTCGAAGCCCTCGCGGCGCATCATCTCGATCAGGATCGCCAGCTGCAGCTCGCCGCGGCCGAGCACCTTGAACTGCTCCGGCGTGGCGGTGGGCTCCACCTTCAGCGAGACGTTGCCCAGCAGCTCCTTGTCGAGGCGCTCGCGCAGGTGCCGCGAGGTGACGTACTGGCCTTCCCGCCCGGCCATCGGCGAGGTGTTGATGCCGAAGATCATCGACACCGTCGGCTCGTCCACCGCGATCGGCGGCATCGCCATGCGGTGCTCGGGATCGGCAATCGTCTCGCCGATGTTGATGTCCTCGATGCCGGCCAGGCAGACGATGTCGCCCGCGGTCGCGGACTGGACTTCGACGCGCTTCAGGCCGTCGAAGGCGAACAGCTTCGTGACCTTCGTCTCCTGCGCCGAGCCGTCGAGCTTCAACACCACGATCGGATCGTTCAGCTTGACCGTGCCGTTGAAGATGCGGCCGATCGCGATGCGGCCCAGGTAGTCGCTCGAGTCGAGATTGGCCACCAGCATCTGCAGCGGCGCCTTGGCGTCGCCCGCCGGGGGCGGCACCTTGGCGACGATGGCGTCGAACAGCGGGCGGAGATCCTCGCCCGGGACATCGAGGTCCGTGGTCGCGGTGCCGGCGCGGCCGTTGGTGTAGAGGACCGAGAACTCGATCTGCTCCTCGGTCGCGTCGAGGTCGATGAAGAGGTCGTAGACCTCGTTCAGCACTTCCTTGGCCCGCGCGTCGGCGCGGTCGATCTTGTTGATGACGACGAGCGGGCGGCAGCCCGCGCTCGAACGCCTTGCGCAGCACGAAGCGGGTCTGCGGCAGGGGCCCTTCGGCCGCGTCCACCAGCAGGACGACCCCGTCCACCATCGACAGCACGCGCTCCACTTCCCCGCCGAAATCGGCGTGGCCCGGGGTGTCGACGATGTTGATCAGGATGTCGCCGTAGTGCACGGCGGTGTTCTTGGCGAGAATCGTGATGCCGCGCTCGCGCTCGAGCTCGTTGCTGTCCATGGCCCGGTCGGCCTGGCGCTCGTTGGTGCGGTAGACGCCGGCCTGACGGAACATGGCGTCGACCAGCGTGGTCTTTCCGTGGTCGACGTGGGCGATGATGGCGACGTTCCGGCGGAGAGGATTGGCGACCGATGGCGGCGCCGTCGTGCGAGTAGACATCCTCCCAGTATACCGCCCCGGCCCCGCTCAGAACATCGGGTGGACGTTGACGAACAGGATCAGCCCAAGGGTGTAGAGCATGGCCGCCACGCCGACCAGCACCACGTGCCGCATCTCGCCTTCGAGGGACCCGAGGTAGATCGGCAGGGGAAACAGCACCGCACAGTAGCGGCCCAGGCCCTCGTATTGGCCGGAGGACAGAGGCAGGATCAGCCCCAGCACGACAATGGCGGCGTAGGGACCGCCCAGCCGGCGCCAGATGAAGGGCACGGCGGCCACGGCGCCGAAGGCGGAGAGCACATTGAGGGTGTCGTACGGCGCCATCCGTTCGGTGGTGAGGAACGAGTACGGCCGCGTCACCAGGGCCTCGCCGATCGCCAGGAATCCGGACGCCGGATTTCCGCCCGGGTGGTAGCCCCACCGCTGGATGCTGTCGTACCACTCGAGCGGATTGCCGCTGAGCGCGTAGTTGTAGACACAGTACAGGGCGATGCCCATCGTGCTGGCGGCGGCCGCCGCCAGCAGCCTGCGGCGTTGCGGCCCCGCCGGCGCGGATTGCCACGCCATCCAGATGAGCGCCGGGACCAGCATCACCCCGTTCACCCGCGTCGCCGTCATCGCCGCCCCCGCCAGCGCCGCCCACCCCCAGCGCCCCTGACGAATCGCCAGCGCCGCGCCCAGCAGGGACATCAGGAACAGGCTCTCGGAGTACACCACGCCGAAGAAGTAGGCCGCGGGAAAGAGCGCGGCGTAGAGCACGGCACGAGCGGCGTGCTCCCTGGACATGTCGAGGAGCGCCAGCCGGTACAGCAGGACCATCGCCACGCCGAACGACACCCACGAGACGACGATGCCGGCGAAGTAGAAGTCCGGCTGGTGGCCGCCGAGCAGCAGCCCGCCGGCGCGCATCAGCATGGGATACAGCGGAAAGAACGCGAGGTTGCTGCGGCCGCCCTCGACGAAGGCATAGCCGTTGGAGGCGATGCCGTAGTACCAGCCCGAGTCGTAGCGCGCGAACGTGTCCCAGAAGGCGTGGGGGTGACCGAGGACCGAGAAGCCCTGATCGGTGTGCGCGGGGATCGTCACGTTGGCCAGGAACGCGATCAGGGCCGTGACCAGTCGCAACATGACCGCGCCGATCATCAGGCGCGCTTCGATGGGCAGCGTTCGGGTCCCGGCCACCATGGCGGTGGGGGGCACCGGCGGCACCAGGGTATGTTATCCCATCCCCCCTGTTCATCCCACGTTGCGCCAGGCCAGGCCAGGCCCGGCCGGTCCGCTCCTCGTCGCGCGATCAGGCGCGCAGCCGCGGATCGACGAGCGCCTTCGGCAGACGCATCGCCTCGGCGTCGGCCAGCGCCTCGTTGAGGCGGTTCAGCGGGTAGACGCGCGCGCCGATCTGGCGCCACGGCACCCGCCGGGCGTGCTGCTCGAGGACCGACAGTGCGCGGATGAAGTGCCCGGCCTCGCTGCCCCAGCACCCGCGGATCTCGAGGTGCTTGCGGTTGATGTGGTGGTGCGCGTTGACGGTGCTCGGCCCGGCGTCGGTGTAGTGGCCGGCAATGACGTAGCGCCCGCCGTCGCGCACCACCGTCAGCCCCTCTTCCACCGCGCGCGGCGACCCCGACGCCTCGATCACGATGTCCGGCCCGCGTCCGCCGGTCACGCCCTTGATCAGCGCGTGACGCTCCTCGGCGGTGGTCTTGGCAGACGTCGAGCGTCAGGTCGGCGCCCATCTGCCGGGCCAGGTCGAGGCGGTCGGCCGGCGCCCCGGTGGCGATGACGGCGGACGCGCCCGACAGGCGCGCCAGCGCGATGATGCTCAGTCCCACGGCGCCGGTGCCCTGCACCATGCACGCGATCGGCCAGTCGAATCGCCGCGCGATCGATGGCGTGCACGGCCGTGATGAGCCCGCAGCCCCCGCCGATGTAGTCCTCGGGCGTGACGCTGTCCGGCAACACCGCGGCCACCACCCCGGGCTCGAGGTAGATGGCCTCGCTCCAGCCGCCGAACAGCCCATCGGCGGCCGCGTCGGTGATGCCGTAGACCTTGCGCTGGACGCACTTGGTCGGGGTGCCGCTGACGGCGCACGCATAGCAGCGGCCGCACGTGCGATGCACGTCGAAGAACACGATGCGATCGCCTTCCCGCGCCTGTCGTCCGTCCGCCAGCGTGATGGGGCCGCGCGCCTTGGCCAGGCGCCCGACCGAGACGTGGCCGGGAATGATCGGATACGGCACGCCGCTCAGCCGCCCGTGCCACAGGTGGACGTCGGTGCCGCACACCTCCGAGAACATGGTCTCGAGCAGCATGCCCCCCGGCTCGAGTTCGGGCTCGGGAAACTCCCGCAGCTCGATCGGCGCAAACGGCGCGGGCATGACGGCGGCAACGACGGGCATGCACGACATGGTAACGCAGGGGCTGCGCTATCCTGTGTCCATGCCGCTGTTCGAATACGAGTGCCGCTCCTGCCATCACCACTTCGAGTTGCTGGTGCGCGAGTCCACCGAGCTCGCCTGCCCGTCGTGCCACGGCACCGAGCTCGAGAAGCAGCTCTCGGTGTTCGCCGTGAGCGCCCCGGGCAGCGCGCGGCCGGTCCGCGCGATGGGGCCCTGCGGCTCGTGCGGCCATCCCGACGGCCCGGGCTCCTGCAGCGTCCAGTGATGTCGTCACTGGACCTGCTCTTCCATCCCCGCGCGGTCGCCGTCATCGGCGCCTCGCGCGACCGCCGCAGCGTCGGCGGCAGCCATCCTGCACAACCTGCTGACGTTCGAGTTCCAGGGACAGGTGTTCCCGGTGAACCCGAGGGCGTCGGTCGTGCACAGCATGAAGTGCTACCCCACCGTCGAGGACATTCCCGACCCGGTGGACCTGGCGGTCATCGCCGTGCCGAAGCCGCACGTGCTCGCCGCGCTCGAATCCTGCGGCCGCAAGGGCGTGGGCGCCGTGGTGATCATCACCGCGGGCTTCAAGGAGACCGGC
Organism: uncultured Acidobacteriota bacterium; assembly: GCA_963721715.1. Classification (GTDB taxonomy): domain Bacteria; phylum Acidobacteriota; class Vicinamibacteria; order Vicinamibacterales; family UBA2999; genus VFZN01. The sequence continues at coordinate 790,695 of CAVRKI010000004.1, forward strand.
GAGGCCGGCCAGGCGCTCGAGCGCGAGGTCGTCCGCATCGTCAAGCAGCTACGGCATCCGGCTGGTCGGGCCGAACTGCATGGGCATCATCAACATGGATCCGGCGGTTCGGCTGCAGGCGTCGTTCTCGGCGAACGAACCGCGTGGCCGGGCCCGGTGGCGTTCTCGTCGCAGTCCGGCGCCCTCGGCGAGGCCATCCTCGCGCTGCTGCGCGAGCGCGGGCTCGGCCTGTCGATGTTCGTGTCGCTCGGCAACAAGGCCGACGTCTCGGGCAACGATCTGCTGGAGTACTGGGAAGCGGATCCGCGGACGCACGTCATCCTGATGTACCTCGAGAGCTTCGGCAACCCGCAGCGATTCCTCGAGATCTGCCAGCGGGTCTCGAAGAAGAAGCCGATCATCGCGGTCAAGTCCGGGCGCACCGCCGCCGGCGCGCGCGCCGCCGCCTCGCACACCGGTTCGCTGGCCGGCGCCGACAACGCCGTCGAGTCGCTGTTCGCGCAGAGCGGCGTGATTCGCGCGACCAGCATCGAGGAGCTGTTCGTCTACGCCTCGGCGTTCGCCAGCCAGCCGATTCCACGCGGCACCGACGTGGCGATCGTCACCAACTCGGGCGGGCCAGCGATCCTCGCCACCGACGCCTGCATCGAACTGGGCCTGCAGATCCCGACGCTGTCGGCGGCGACCCAGCAGCGCATTCGCGCCGTGGTCGCGCCCGAGGCCAGCGTCACCAACCCGGTGGACATGATCGCCACCGCCACGGCGCCGCAGTACGAAGCCGCGATGCGTGCGGCCACCGAGGATCCCGCCATCGACGCCATCATCAGCATCTTCACGTCGCTGGAGATGATCGACGGTCCCTCCGTCGCCCAGGGCATCGTCCGCGGCGCGGCCGGCTGCGACAAGCCGATCCTGGTCTGCTTCATGGGCAACGTGCGATCGCGGGAGGCGATCGATCTGATGCGTGACGCAGGCCTGGCGGTGTATACGTTCCCGGAGGACGCCGCGCGCGCGCTGGCGGCGATGGTCCGCTACCGCCACTGGCTGGAGCGGCCCGCCGGTGTGCGCGGCCCAGTTCGCCGACCTGGATCGCGTCGGCATCGCGGCGCTGGTGGCAGCGGTGCGCGCCGACGGCCGCACGCAACTGACGCTGGTGGAGGCGCAGAACCTGTTCGCGCTCGCCGGACTGCCGGTGCTGCCCTGGCGCGAGGCGCGCACGACGCGACGAAGCACGGGCCGCCGCGACGGCAATCGGGTTCCCCGTCGTCGCCAAGGTCAGCTCGTCGGTGATCGTGCACAAGTCCGATGTCGGCGGCGTGCGCGTGGGGATCGAGTCCGCCGACGCCGCGGCCGCAGGCCTTCGACCAGATGATGACGAAGGCGCGCGCGCACGATCCACGGGCGACGCTGGTGGTACAGCAGCAGGCGACGGAGGGCACCGAGGTCATCCTGGGCGCCACCCACGACGGCAAGTTCGGGCCGCTGCTGATGTTCGGCCTCGGCGGCATCTTCGTCGAGGTGATGAAGGACGTGGTGTTCCGGATTCACCCGCTGTCGGATCGCGATGCCCACGACATGATCCGTTCGGTCAAGAGCTTCCCGTTGCTCGACGGCGCGCGCGGACGGCCGAAGGCGGACCTCGCGGCGCTGGAGACCGTCATCCTCCGGCTCGACGCCCTGATGGCCGCCTGTCCCGAGATCGCGGAGCTGGACATCAATCCGCTGTTCGCGGGTCCGGTGGGCGCCGCGACCGCGGCTGCCGATGCGCGGGTGTCTCTGGTGCAGGCTCAGGGTGGTGAGGTCGACACCTCACAGAAACATTGAATTTGAATATTCAAAATATTTAACAGACTGAAGGCGATATGTGTTTTGATTACTCAAAATGCATCGCCTGTCCCAGCTTCTCTGCCTGACCGCCGCGTTGGCGGTGCCTCTCCCCATCGCGGCCCAGGGCACCGCCACGGTTCGCGGCATCGTCACCGACGAGCTCGGCGGCATCATGCCGGGCGTTGACATCCAGCTCATCCGCACCCTGACCGCCCTCACCCGCCGCGCGGTCACCGGCCCCGACGGCTCGTTCGAGTGGGCCAACCTGCCGCCCGATCGCTACGAGCTGCGCGCGGAGATCTCCGGTTTCGAACCGCATCTCGCGCCAGTGGTGGTCCGCACCAGCGTGCCGATGACCCTCACCATCGTGCTGCGAGTGGCCGCCCAGTCCACCACCGTACGCGTGACGCCGGAACCGCAACTCGTTGACCCGACCATCACCGGGACGCGTACCCAGGTGAGCTTCGTCGGCATCGAGCAGCTGCCGGCGCCGGTCGGCAGCCGCGGCCTCGAGTCGGTGCTCGTCACGCTGCCCGGGTTCGCGCAGAACGCCAATGGCGCCATCCACCCGCGTGGCGCGCACAACCAGATGACCTACGTGGTCGATGGCCTCCCGATCAGCGATCAGCTGACAGGCGCCTTTGCCAATGCGCTCGACGGCGGCCTGGTCCAGGCGGCCGAACTGTGGACCGGCAACATCCCGGCGGAGTTCGGCGCCAAGGTGTCGGGGGTCGTCGTGATCACCAGCCGCAGCGGCACCGGCAGCACCCAGTGGCTGACCGGCGAGGCCTCGGTCGCGGCAGCGGGGTTCAACACCTGGCACGGCTCCGCGCAGGGCGGCGGGCAACGCGGACGCCTCGGATACTTCGGTTCCGCGACCTCGATGCGCACCGATCGCTTCCTGGATCAGGTCTCGCTCGACAACCTGCACAACGCGGGCGGGTTCGGCCGCGGATTTCTTCGCGCCGACGTCCGCCTCTCCGGCTCGCAGACGCTGCGCGCGCACCTGATGGGCGGCGGCTCGCGATTCGACGTCGCCAATCTCCGCTCGCAGCAGCAGAACGGCCAGGACCAGGAGCAGCGGCTCGCCGATCTGGCCGGGTGGGCCGGGTACACCGCCACGATCGGGCGCACGGCCACCATCGAATTGGTCGGGGGCCACCGCGGCACGACCTCGGCCCTCACGCCGAGCACCGGGGACACGCCGGTCACCGCCACCCAGGATCGCACGTTGGCGACGACGACCGTCACCGCGCGCTACACGCGGTTGTTCGGACGGCACAACGTCAGGGTGGGCGTGCGACGCGCTCCGCTTCGACGTCAGCGAACGCTTCGCGATGGGCCTCACCCGACCGGACTTCAATGCGCCTGGCGATCCGAACTACAACGCCGCGCTCGCGCCTTACGATCTCACCCGCGGCGGGTCACCTTTTGTCTTCGATGACCGTCGGGACGGCCGGCACCTCGGCGCCTTCGCGCAGGCGCAGCTGCAGCACGGTCCGCTGGCGATGACCATCGGCGCCAGGTACGATCGCTACAGCCTGCTGGTGCGGGAGCACCAGGTTCAGCCGCGGGTCGGGATGGCCTGGGCACTCCCGGGCAACCGGGGCGTGGCTCGGGCCTCGTACAACCGCAACTTCCAGACACCACCGCTCGAGAACCTGCTGCTCTCGAGTTCGCCGGAGGCCGCGGCGCTGGCGCCCGAGAGTGTGCGCGACGCGCTCGGCGACACCTTCCAGCCCATTCGCTCCGAACGGCAGAACGTCGTCGAGGTGGGCTACCAGCGTGGGCTGGGCCGCGTCGCCAGCCTCGACGTCTCGGCCTACTGGAAGGGGTCGCGCGATCAGCAGGACAACAACAACTTCTTCGACACCGGCATCATCTTCCCGACCACGCTCGCCTCCATCGACGTGCGCGGCGCCGAAGCACGCCTGGTGGTGCCCGAGCGTCGCGGCGTCTCAGGCGCACTGTCGGTGACCACCAGCCGCGCGATCTCGACCCCGCCGTTCACCGGCGGCCTGTTCCTCGGCCAGGACGCCGTCGATCTGCTCAGCGCCGGCCCGTTCGCCATCGATCACGATCAGCGGCTGAGCCTGCACGGCACGGCGCAGTGGCGCGACGACTCGGGCTGGTGGGTGGGCACGTCGCTGCGCTACGACAGCGGCCTCGTCGCCAACCCTTCCGATCCCGCCGAGGTGGCGCGCGATCCGGACTTCGCCGACCTGCTGCCCTATGTCGATCTGAACGCCGCCGTCCCCCGCGTCCGGCCGCGAACGATTCTCGACCTGGTGAGCGGCGTCGACATCCGCCGTCAGGGACGTCGCGTGTGGACGCTGCAGCTGCAGGTCACCAACCTGACGAACCGCATCGCTCTCTACAACTTCCAGTCGGTGTTCGTGGGCACCCGCCTCGTCCAGCCCCGAACATTCGCGGTTCGCGTCCGCCGCTTCTTCTGAGCGGACGGTTGGAGTGAGGAGGTTAGGAAACGCGGGATCACGGATAGGGGGAGGGGGTATATACTCGAAGCATGCGGCCCGTTCCCGCGGGCCCCTCCAGACACATGGCCGCCGACACTGTTCACGACACCCCGGCGCCTGGCGTCCAGGTCACCCTGCCGGTCGAGGGCATGACGTGCGCCGCCTGCCAGTCGCACGTCCAGCGCGCGCTTCGCTCCACCCCGGGGGTGAACGAGGCCACCGTCAATCTGATGATGCACTCGGCCACCATCTCGTTCGATCCGCGCGTCCTTTCGCCGCAGACGCTGGTGGACGCGATCAACCAGACCGGCTACGAATCGCGCCTGCCGGAGCCGGAGGCGGATGCGCTGGCCGAGGACGAAGCCCGTGAGCGGTCGCAACGGGCCGAGTACCGCGGGCTGCTCCGCAAGTCGCTGATCAGCTTGGGCGCCGGGATGGCGGCGATGGTGCTGTCGATGCCGCTGATGGCCGGCGGCCTGCACGGGGCACACGGATCGTCCGATCCACTCCAGCGCTGGGTCATGGACACACTGGACCCGGCACTGCGGGCGGTCTGGCCGGCGCTCTACCGCATCGACGCGCGACTGCTGGCGTGGCTGCTGCTCGCCATGACCGTCATCGTCATGTCCTGGGCGGGCCGCCACTTCTACGTCCGCGCCTGGAAGGCGCTGGCCCATCGCACCGCGGACATGAACGTGCTGGTCGCGGTCGGCACCGGCGCGGCCTTCCTCTATTCCGTCACCGCCACCGTGGCGCCGCGGGTCTTCACCGACAGCGGCGCCGCCGCGGACGTCTACTACGAAGCCATCATCTTCATCCTGTCGCTGCTGCTGCTCGGCAACGCCCTCGAGGCCCGGGCCAAGACCCACACCATGTCGGCCCTGCGGCAGCTGGCGCGCTTGCAGCCATCCACCGCCAGGGTCAGGCGCGGCGAGGCCGAAGTGGACGTGCCCATCCAGGACGTGCACTCGGGCGAAATCGTGATCGTGCGCCCCGGCGAACGGTTCCCGGTGGACGGGCGGGTCGTGAGCGGCGCCGGCGCGGTGGACGAATCGATGCTGACCGGCGAGTCGGTCCCCGTGGACAAGACAGCCGGCGATCGGGTCGTCGGCGCCACGATCAACAAGTCCGGCGCCTTCGAGGTGCAGGCCACGACGGTCGGCGCCCAGAGCGTGCTGGCCCAGGTGATGCGGCTGATGCGCGACGCCCAGGCCTCGCAGGCGCCGATTCAGCGCCTGGCCGACCGCATCTCCGCCGTGTTCGTGCCCATCGTCATCGGCATTGCGGTGGTGACGTTCGGCGTGTGGTGGGTGTCGCTCGAGACGCCGTCGGTGGTGCGGGCGCTGCTGCCAGCAGTGGCGGTGCTGATCATCGCGTGCCCGTGCGCCATGGGCCTGGCGGTGCCGACGGCGGTGATGGTGGCCACCGGACGCGGCGCCGCCGCCGGCGTGTTGATCAAGGGCGGCGAACCGCTCGAGCGTCTGGCCACCGTGGATACGGTGGTCTTCGACAAGACCGGCACGCTGACCGTGGGTGAACCGCGGGTGATCGAGGTGCTGCCGATGCCGGACGCGGACGAGGCCAGGCTGCTGAAGCTCGCGGCGGCGGTCGAGCGCCGATCCGAGCATCCGCTGGCGGCGGCGATCGCGCGTCACGCCGACAGTCAGGGCCTCGCCCCGGTCACGGCCTCGATGTTCTCGACGGTCCCGGGCCGCGGCGCGCGGGCCACCGTCGGACTGCGTCATGTGACCGTGGGCAGCGCGGCGTTCCTGCAGGACGAGGGCATCGACGTGTCCCGCCTCTCGGCGCTGGCCGAGGACGCCGCCCGGCGCGGCCTCACGCCGGTGCTGGTCGCGATCGATCGGCAACCCGCCGGAGTCATCGCGCTGGCCGACACACTGCGCCCCAACGCCGCCGCCGTGGTGCGACGTCTCGGCCAGCTTGGCCTCCGCGTCGTGATGCTGAGCGGCGATCGCACCGCCACCGCCGCGGCGGTGGGACGCGACGCCGGCATCTCCGAGGTGATTGCCGAGGTGCTGCCCGCCGGCAAGGTGGAGGCGGTGAAGAGGCTGCAGGCCGATGGCCGTCAGGTCGCGATGGTTGGCGACGGCATCAACGACGCGCCGGCGCTGGCCCAGGCCAATGTCGGCATCGCCATGGCATCGGGCACCGACATCGCGTCGGAAGCGGCGGATGTCACCCTGATGCGAAGCGATCTGGCCAGCGTGCCGGACGCCATTGTCCTCGCCCGCGCCACGATGCGGACGATGAAGCAGAACCTGTTCTGGGCGCTGGTCTACAACGTCGTCGGCATTCCCGTCGCGGCCGGCGCGCTGTATCCCGCCTTCGGCATCCTGTTGAGCCCCATCATCGCGAGTGCGGCCATGGCCTTCAGTTCCGTCAGTGTGGTCTCGAACAGCCTGCGCCTGAGGCGCGCATGACCGCGAAGCGCCAGGCCGGCAAACGACCTTCTCGCACGCCTCCCGCGACACCGCAGGCAGGCCACGCCGATCCCGCGGCACGCGCCAGCAACGTCAGACGGCTGAAGCGCATCGAGGGCCAGATTCGCGGCCTGCAGCGCATGGTGGAGGACGATCGCTACTGCCCCGACATCATCGCGCAGGTCGCGGCCGTCCAGGAGGCGCTGCGCGGGGTGGGCCGGCAACTGCTCCGCCATCACCTGTCGCACTGCGCGACCGACGCCATCCGCAAAGGACCGGAACACGCGCATCGCACCTACGACGAGCTGCTCGAACTCGTCTACCGGCACCTCCGCTGAAGCCACACCTGCGTTAGGATGGGCTTGCTGTGTTCACGAACATCCTCTGCCCGGTTGATTTCTCCGAAGATTCGGAGCGCGCGCTCGCCGTCGCCCTGGCGCTGGCCCGTTCCACCACGGGGCACGTCACCATCGTCACCGTGGTCGATCCGCTGCTGAGCGCCGGTGCCGCCGCCGCTGGCGCCGGCGCGGCGTTGGACGATCAGACGCAGCAGGAACTGCGCAGTCTGCTCGAGCGGGCCGCGCCTGGCCTTCCCGCCCCCAGCACCGCGGCCGTGGCGGTTCGCGTGGGCCATCCTGCAGACGAAATCCTGCGGCAGGCCGAGGAGTGCAACGCGGACATCATCGTGATGGGCATGCGCGGAATCGGCAGCGCGCAGCGGCTGCTGCTGGGTTCCACCAGCGAGCACGTGCTCGCCAAGACCACGGTTCCCGTGCTGGTCGTGCCGCCGCCGTCGCGTCGCTAGGCCCTACAGCCACCAGACGGCGAGCGCCAGCAGCGCCGCCATCCCAGTCAGCACCGCCAGCGTGAAGCGCCGGAATGTTCCGACGCCGATGGCCCCGGCCAGCCCCGCCTTGACGCAGGTGTTCGACAGCAGCCCCACCGCGATCGCTTTCGCCGCGACCTCCACCATGACCCGCTGGTCGCCCACGCCCCTGGCCATCGACAACGTCAGCGCGTCGGTGTCGTTCAGTCCCAGCACCGCGGCCGTGGCCATCAGACCGCTGGAGCCGAACTGCTGATCGACGACATAGACGATGAACAGGACGACCTGGAACAGCACAGCCATCTGCAGCGCGCCACGCAATTGCAGCGGGCTGGTCGGGCCACCTGGTGCGCTCACGCCAGGTCGTGCGTGCCGGAGGCCTGAGGCCGCGGCCGCCAGTCCCGCGGCGAACGGCGCCGCCACGTACGGGATCAGCGCCAGCGCCAGCGGCGGGCTCAACACGCTGGCGGCCAGTACCACGCGGAGGTAGATCACGGTGTTCGCGGCCACCACGCCCTGCGAGAGCGGCATGCCGAGCAGGTGGTGCTCGCGACTGAGCCGGGCGAAGGACAGCGTCACGCTGGTCGAGGACACGAGGCCGCCGAGGAGACCGGCGACCGGGTAGCCACGCGACGCGCCGATCGCCCGCCGTGCGACATGGCCGGCGAAGGTGAGTCCCGAGAAGAACAGTACCAGCACCCACAGCTGGCGCGGGTAGACGCCGCCGAACGGCCCATAGGGCCCCGGCGGCAGCAGCGGCAGGATGACCACGGCCATCACCGCGAAGCGGAAGGCGGCACGCAGTTCCACCAGATCGGCGCGCGCCACCAGATCGTGAAGCCGCGACTTCTCGAGGAGGAGCATCGCGGTCACTGCGACGACGCCGCTGGCGATCTGGATCTGGCCCACTCCGGCCGCGGCACCGGCGGCAATGACGACGAGCGCCGCCACTTCGGTGGTCGCGTCCACGTCCCGGCGACTGGCCCGGAAATAGCCGATAGCCACGAGCAGGCTGGCGGCGGACAGCAGCACCACGCTGAGGAGCGGAGCGCCCCCTACCCAGAGCTGGCCGGACAGGCCGGACAGTGCGCCAAGGAGGGCAAAGGTACGGACGCCGGCAAAGCGCGCGGCCGGGCCTGAGGCGTGGCCGGACCATTGGCGCTCGACGCCCACCGCCGCGCCTCCGAGCGTGGCGACGGCGAGCGCCAGCAGCCGCCTCAGTAGGCGGGATCATGATCGCGGCGCTCGAGCAGACGGAACTCGGAGCCGCGTCGCAGACGATCAATCAGGTCGGCGAGGTTCCGGGAATCGACCTCGTCCCACTCGTCCTCGAGCCCGACGATCGCATTGGTGGCCGCAGCCAACTCGCCGATCTCTGCTGTCGGGAACCGCCTGCGAAGCACGGTCAGCACTTTTTCGCGGTCGAGCATGATGGGCCTCTGATATGGGGGCACCGCCCGAAGCACCGCCAATCGGTCCCCACGATCGACAGCACCTGCCGGGCGGCGTCGCCCGCTTTGTACGTCAGCAAAACGCAAGCCACGGCTGCGCCTGCGGAACAGCCGCGATTTGCTCCGCGATGGCGCAGTGCCGGTGCCGCCACGCCGGGAACCGGCGCGCGTTGCCAGCTTCCCGGCATGCGCAGTCGTGTTTCCCGGCAGGCGTACAAAAAACGCGGACGGCTTTGGGACCGTCCGCGTAACAAGAGGCGAGACCGTTGGCGTCAGAAGCGATAGAGCATGCGAGCGAAGACCCGGCCACCGCTGTAGGGTCGGTTGCCGTAGCCCGTCATGAGGCCACCCAGCCAGTCGATGCGGGGAACCCCGGTCGAAGGAGCGAACCCGACCGGACCGCCACTCGTGAAGTTTGACTGGTCGAAGTCGAGCGTGTTCCAGTCGGTGACGTCGAAGTTCTCGTACCAGTAGCCCACGCCGACGCCGACGGCCTTGCGTCACGAAGTACTTGAAGTCCACCGTGAAGCGGCGCCAGTCGTTGACCACGTTCGGCAGCGGAATGAACTGGCCGGCCGCGGTCAGCGAGTCGATGCGCGGACCGCCGTAGGTGAAGTCGTTCTTCGAGTCGTTCATCTCGTAGCCGACACGCAGAGTCGGCCTTGGCACTGCATCAGCCCGAGCAGGTCGAGGTAGCCCATGACGGTGTTGACCCTCTCGTTGTTGTCCATGAACCAGTTGCGGCTCGGGTCGGTCCACGTCGGGTCGGGCGGCGGGTTCGCGTTGCGCGACTTCTGCAGCGCGTCGAACTCGTCCCATCCGTAGGTGAGCCCGAAGTGCACCATGTCGTTCGGCGCATAGTCGACACCGATCGCCCACGGCGTTGACGTCCTGGCTCAGCAGGCCGAACTGCTCGCGGCCGGCCGGGATCGACTCGTCCGCCAGGAACTGTCTCGGGTGGTCGTGAACTGGAAGAACACGCCGACCTGGTCGAGCGGGTTGGCGCTGAGGACCAGCATCGCCCGCGGTGCGATCGCGGTCTGCCTCGTCGTAGTAGCGCAGGCCGGGCTGCGTGCCGGCCGGGCCCGCTCCTCGTAGTCGATGCTCGGTGCAGGATGAAGCCGTCGCCACGGCGCTGGCCGGTGTCGAGCGAGGCCCGGACGCCGATGTAGTTGAAGAGACGGGCGTCGTACGCCAGCCGGAACGATGTTTTCGCTGACGTCGCTGAAGCCGCGGCCCTCGCGGTCGAACTGCTCGTTGGCGTAGCCGACCCGCAGCGAGCCGAAGTCGCGCAAGCCGAACGTGCCGTTCAGGTCGAAGTTCTTCCGCGTGATCTGGAAGTACTCCGAGAAGCCCTCGACGTGTTCGGTGTGATCGGATCGTCCGACGAACTCCTCGGGGACGGAGTCGAAGCGCACGTACTCACGGCCGTCGAAGTGCGGCGTGTTGTTCTCGTGGTCGTTGTAGCGGTAGCGCGCCTGGATCGTCACGAACCGCAGCTCGCCGGCTGTTGAGGTTGACCAGCGAAGTTGGTGGCTGTTGACCGCCGCCTCCGCCGACGATCGCGGCAGGGCCCGCAGCCCGGGGAACGCGGCCAGGACGGTCGGGTTGTTGATGGAGTGTTGAGCGTCCACGGCAGCAGCGCCTCGTTCTGCCGCATGAAGGTGTAGTGCAGGTTGCCGTTGACGGTGGTCCGCCGGGATCATCTTGTACATCCCGGTGGCGCCCACCGAGTTGAGGTCGTTGCTCGGCCACAGCGCGGCCTGCCCGACCGCCGGGCCGTTGCCGTTGCTGTAGCCGCTCGGATCGTAGGGGCCGCTCGGCGGCGCCAGCCCGTTGTTGAAGTCGGTGGCGCGAATCGGGTTGTCCCACGTCAGCGTCTGGATGTCGTTGCTGAAGAAGCTGCCCCAGTAGTCGAACCGGACCATGCCCTTGGCGTTGACCCACTCGGTGCCGGCCTTGAGCTCGTTGTTGCGCTGGTCGATCGGGATCGGCCAGCTCGTTGACGTTGTTGAACGCGTACGACGCCGCCCACGGCATGTTGCCCGGTGCGGCCGGTGGACGAGACGTCGAGGTCGATCGCCGAACGACGGCGTGGCGATGTAGCTCGACCGTGCCACGCCGGGATGTTCGCGCCGCACCTGGATGTCCTGCGTCTGCGGGAACAGGTTGGTGTCGGCGTAGATCGATCGGTTCGCCATGGCCGCCGCCGCCGTCGTGGCGTTGCAGGCGGCCGGCGGAGCGCCGGGCGCACACGGCACGCCGACCGCGGTGCCGTCGGTCGTCGCGTTGGTCGGGCCCTGGATGCCCTGGCGCACGTCGAGCGGCAGGGTGAACCGGCCGTTGCCGTCGCTCCTCCAGAACGAGTGGCGCGTCGTAGAGGTAGTTCATGCGGGATCGAGTCGAACAACCCGCTCACCGACAGCTTGCCGGTCGGTAGTCGCCGGAGTAGCGCGAGTCGCGGTAGCCGATGTTCGAGGCACCGGCGTTGAACCGGTAGCTCTCGGTGTTCTTGGTCCATTCGAGCAGCGTCGACGACTCCCGGGCGCAGGTCGCGGTAGCGCTCGAAGCGGGCTTCGTCGCCGTCGTCGCTGCCGAACCGGAAGCCGACGTCGGCGAGACCCTGCGAGGGCACATCCGGCGGGGCCGGCTTGGTGGGCGGCGTCTGGGCCTGCGCCAGGTTGGCAGAGGCCAGCAGCAGCGCCGCAAGTGTCACTACGAGTCTGTTGCGCATCGCATGCCTCCAATCACCGCAAGAAGAACTTGCCGTTCGGGTGATTCGACCCGTGCACCTGCTGGTGGCAGTTCGCGCAGGACTTGCCATACATCTTGTTGGCGTTCCCCGAGTTGTTCAGGGTGAATCCCTCGTAGACGGTTGGAGGATGCCGCGAGGTCACGTGACAGCGCTGGCAGAGGAACGGCTGCTTGGCGACGAGCATGCGGTCGTTGTTGCTGCCGTGCGAGTCGTGGCAGGTGGTGCAGCTGTCGACCACCGGCGCGTGCTCCCACAGGAACGGGCCGCGCTTCTCGGTGTGGCAGCTGGTGCAGCTCTGGTCGACCGTGGTGCCCGTCCGCAGCAGCTTGACGTTCACCGAGCCGTGCACGTTGTGGCAGGACGCGCAGGTCATCTTGCCCTCGCGCACCGGCATGTGATTGAAGCGCTGCTGCTTGTTGGTGATCGTCTGGTGGCAGCGCGCGCAGGTGAGCTGCTGGGTCTTGGCGCGCATCAGCGACCGGGCCCTCGCTCGAGTGGACGCTGTGGCAGTCGCTGCACTTGACGTTGCGGTTCTCGTGCTGGCTGCCGTCCCAGAGCGCGTGCTCGCCGCGGTTGTGGCAGGTCTGAGCACTGCGCGTTGGCCTCGCTGGCCGACACCTTGGCCAGCTGGATCGGCTTCACGTTCTCGGGGTCGCTCGCGTGCGCCTCGCCCGGACCATGGCACGACTCGCAGCCCTGCTGCGCCGCGGGCGTGCGGGCGTTGGCCTTGAAGCCATGCTTGGTGGCCTCGATGGTCCTGTCGTAGTTCTCGTGGCAGACGACACAAGCCTCGCTGCCGAGGTAGCCGGATTGCGGCGCCTGCTGCGCCGCATTGGAGGCAGGTGCCGCCATCGCCGCCGGAGCCGGGGCCGCGACGGCAATCGCGGGTGCCGGTGCAGCTGACGCTGCACTGGCGACAGGATCCGCCAGCGCCGAGATTCCGACACTGGCCGCTGCCATGAGGGTGGCAAAAAACACCGCCCAATCGCCAAAACGTTTCATAAGTCCACTCCCTGCCGAACGCCGCTGCCGGAAGTCCGGCACGAGCGGTCGTTTCGCGTCTCAAAATGCAAAGGCAGTGCCGTCGTCTCCGTACTTGTACGGAGTCCGCCAGTCACCAGCACCAAAGGATGGAAGGGAATCGATTGGGGGAGCACTGCTACTTCGCGCCGGGCACTCGCTCGAGCAGCCGGAACTCGTGTCCGCCACGCAGCCGCTCGAGCAGCTGCGACAGGTCGGTGCACTCGACTTCGCGCCACTCGTCTTCGAGTCCGACGATGGCATTCGCCGCAGCGGCCGTCTGCGCGTCGGTGGCACCCGGAAAGCGGCGCCTTAGAACGGCCAGGACCTTCTCTCGATCGACCATGACGCTTGGCTTGGAGGGACGATGGAACCCGCGAACAGGACTACGTCGCCCGATCCCGTACCGACGGTCCCCACAGCCGGCACTGGATACGAGCGACGCGTCCTACTTCGGCAAGGAAGAAAGCAATCGCGGTGCCAGCACGGGCGCGTGCCGCCAATCGTACGTTTCAGGCCTGTTCTTGATGATTGCGATGAAAAGAGTGGTGCGAGGCCCGCAGGAATGCACTGATATCCGTCACGGAACCCCGGCGTGCTGACGGGAGGTCGTCAGTCGACTGCGCTCCGAACGCCGTCGTCACCGCCCTGGTCCGGCAGTCCCAGCTTCTTGATGCGATCGCCAAGCGTCGAGCGCTTGATCTGCAGCAGCTCGGCGGCCTTCGACTTGTTGCCGCCGGCCACCTTCAGCGCCCACGTGATCAGCCCCTGCTCCACGTCCCGGAGCCGCTCCTCGAGCGATACCGACGACGGGTGCAGGTGCGTTTCGACAATGGGCTCCGCGACCTCGCTGCTGCGATGGAACAGCACGCTGATCGGGACGCAGCCGATCTTCACGGTGTCGCAGGTGCAGGTCTGGGCAATTCGCTCGCACGCGTTCTCCAGCTCGCGCACGTTGCCGGGCCACGGATAGCGCATGAACGCCTGCAGCACGCCCGGCGACAGCGGGCGGGCCGGCTGCTCGCGGCGCTGATAGAACCGCTTCAGGAAATGGTCCGCCAGCAGCGGGATGTCCTCGCGGCGTTCGCGCAGCGGCGGCAGCGTGATCGGGATGACGTTGAGGCGGTAATAGAGGTCCTCGCGGAACTTCCCTTCCGCCACCATGTGCCGGAGATCGCGCTTGGTGCCGGTGATGGTGCGAACGTCGATGGGAATCGCCCGCGCGCCGCCCACCCGCTCGACCACCCGGTTCTGGAGCACGCGGAGCAGCTTCACCTGCACCGACATCGGCACGTCGTCCACGTCGTCGAGGAAGATGGTGCCGCCTTCGGCCGCCTCGAAGCGGCCGGGGCGATCCTTGATCGCGCCGGTGAAGGCGCCGCGCTCGTGGCCGAACAGCTCGGACTCGATGAGCGTCTCGGCGAAGATGGCGCAGCTGACCGGCACGAAGGCGCGGCCGCGGCGATGGCTGGCCTGGTGAATCAGGTTGGCGATCAGTTCCTTGCCGGTGCCGGTCTCGCCGGTGATCAGGATGCTGCTGTCCGAGTCGGCGACCACGCGCACGTAGTCGAACACCGCCCGCATCCGCGGGCTTCGCCCGACCACGACTTGATCGATCGAGAACGGAAGGGCAGGTCCCACGTCAGACGACCACGAGTTCCTCGAAGCCAGGCACTTCGTCGCGAAGCGCCTGCTCCAACCCCATGAAAAGCGTCATCGACGCGCTCGGGCAGCCCACGCAGTTGCCGCTCATGCGCACCGTGGCCTTGTTGCCGGACACGTCGACCAGCTCGATGTCGCCCCCGTCGTTCTGGATGAACGGCCGAATCCGCGCGACGACGACTTCTACTTGATCTCTGCTGACCATGGCACTCAGTTTTCCTGCAACAGCGTCTGCGCGGTCACGAAGCGGGGCTCGATGTCCACGGGCACGTCGGTCAGCTTGTCGATGAGAGCCTTGACCGGCGGCCGCACCACACCGAGGGTATCGATCATCGCCTTGGCCTTCTGGTAGCTGCCTTCGGCCTGCAGGCTCATAATCTCACGAGTCAGGGCGGTCACGCCTTCCCTAATCCTGGCCGCGTCGACGGAGAAGGTGCCATCCGATTCCTGCCGGAAGCCGCCCTGGTCCAGGAGGTAGTTCAGCTGGATGGCCTGCCCCCGCCCATGAGCCTCGTTGATGCCGAAGCGGATCGAGCGGAACGCCGAGGCCAGGAAGGTCGTGTACATGGTCTGCTCGAACTGCTTCGGCAGCTGGCCCTTGTCCACCAGGAACTGGAGGGCGAACAGGCCGGAAATGTCGGCTTTCGCTTCCTCGATGGCGCTGTAGGTCTCCTTCAGTTCCTGGCGCACGGTGCTGGCGCGGCCGCCCACGGAGACGTCGTGGGGCCCCAGGCCGTGCATCAGCTCGTGCATCAGGATGTGGGTGAAGAACGCGTCGAAGGCCACCCGCTCCTGGTCGGCCTTCGACAGGACGATCCGCGAGGTCGGCACCAGCACCTTGTCGAACTTGGCCTGCTGGTTGTTCTTCAGCATCACGCGCTTGCTGCCCTTCTCCCGGATCACGCGCTCGTCGTTGGGCAGGTTGTAGGCCGCGGTCTGGACGCCGCGATTGGCGTCGCCGGACGAGAACACGGTGTTGACCACCGCAATCGGCGCCATGGCGCCCAGCTTCGGGTTCCGGAGCGCCGGGTCGATGGGCAGGTTGTTCTCGATGTCCTGCAATGCGGCCGAGAACTTCTGCAACTGGGCGGATTCGGCCTCGTCCTTGACCGTGATGAAGGCCTCGAACGCCGCCTTGTAATTGAACCACTCGTCCTCGTACACCTCGTACGGGCCCGATCGTCGGTTCAATCGCGGAGGTCAGCTCCATCCACTTCACGTCGCTGGCGTAGTAGTCGTTCGAGACGAACGCGTCGGCCCGGGCCTCGAGGAAGGCCTTGAGCGTCGGATCGGCGGTGGCCCTGGCGGCCTCGCGCAGATGCATGGCGGCCATCGCCAGCTCGCCCTGGTATTCGACGCTGTAGGGCACGGCGGTGAGCCGGCCGTCGGGGCCGCGGCGAATGGTCGTGAAGAAGCCGGTCGCGCGGGCACGCTCGGCGGCCGGGAGCCCGGCAATCCACTGCTCCACTTCGTCCTTGCGTCGCGCCCGCCGGATAGAAGTTCGCGGAGGGCGGCTTCGCCGGAACGCCGGGCAGGAACGCCTCGTTGTGGTCCAGCCGCGACCACGGCCCCTTGTTGAGCACGAAGGCATGCAGCCGCGCGCGACCGAGGTCCGACTCGTCGCGCAGCAGTTCGTACAGCCGCGTCTCGTTGCCGGCCCAGACCTGCTCCAGGAACAGTGCATCCATCACCTGCGCCGCCTGCACCAGGTGCTTCAGCGCCGTGCGGTCGCCGGGCGACAGCGCCGACAGGTCGGCGGTCAGATCCGTCGGCGCGAACCGCGCGATCGATCGCTGCAGCGTGGCCAGTTCGCCACCGGCCGCGGGCGCTGGTTCGCTCGCCGCCGGCGGAGCGGGGGCCAGGGCGGTGGGCGGGCCGCTGCACCCCGCCAGAATGGTCACGAGCGACGACGTCACGGCACTCCTCATGATGCGCATCTGCCTAATGTACCCCTGAGCTGCCTTGCAGCGCAGACGGCTCGGCTCCCAGGCGGCGAATGGCGGTCTCCCACATCGACGCCATCGGCGTCGCGAACAGGAGGTCGGCCTGCACTGGCGCCATCAGCCACGCCGACTCGGCCAGTTCGACATCGAGCTGACCTGCCCCCCAGCCGGCATAGCCGACGACAATCCGCACCGAGGGATCCGGCGGCTCGCTGAGCGTGCGGCGAATCAGTTCAGGCGAGGCCGACAGGTACACGCCGTCGGTGACCTCCAGCGCGTCGCCGTCCAGGTTCTTGTCGTTCAGGAGCACCCACGCCCGCGTCGGCTCGACCGGGCCGCCCACGAACAGGTGCACGTCGGGGCGGATGGGCATCGGCGGCTCGGCGCGGACGACTTCGATGGCCGGCTCGGCCATCTGGCGGTTCATGACGAGGCCGAAGGCTCCATGGGGGCCGTATTCGGCCAGGAGAATCACCGACCGGCTGAAGTTCGGGTCCACCATCTGGGGCATGGAGACCAGGAGCACGGGCGCCAGCGTCGGGGCTTCGTCGCTCATGCCCCATCGTAACTCCGATTCGGCGGGTCAGGCGCCAGGGTCGGCCTTCGCGCGCCAGGCGGTCCTTCGCCCACGCCACGGCGTCCCGCACGACTGGCGCGTCGGCGCTGTGCGCCGCGTTCTTCACGCCGTGGCCAGGTCGTTCGAGCACGGAGGCCAGCGAGGGCTCGCCGGCGTTGCCGATGATCAGGGCCAGGTTGCGGCGCAGGCGGGCCAGCGAGGTGTGCATCATCGCGCTGCCCTTGCACCAGGCCGTGCAGTTCCTGATCGGTCCGCTGCCACAGGTCGGCCGCGCGCGCGCCATCACGCGGTCGCGGCTGCCAGGCGGGATCGGCTGGTCGTCGGCGGGGCGAGATTCCACGGACAGACCTCCTGGCAGATGTCGCAGCCGAACAGGTGATCGTCCACGTGCGGCCGCTGCTCGAGCGGCAGCGGGCCCGTCGAGCTCGATCGTCAGGTAGGCGATGCACTTCGTGGCGTCGAGCACGTGCGCGTCGACGAGCGCGCCGGTCGGGCACGCGTCGAGGCACAGCGTGCAGGCGCCGCACTGATCGAGCGAGGGCGCGTCGGGCGCGAGGTCGAGGCTGGTGGCCACGCCCGCCAGCAGGATCCACGACCCGATCTCGGGGTTGATGACGCAGGCGTTCTTCCCGATCCACCCGATGCCGGCGTGCGCCGCGTAGACACGCTCCTGCACGTGGTGCTTGTCGACGAAGATGCTGGCGTCGAACGGGGCGTCCTGCTGCGTCGCGCATCCAGGCGACGAGCGCCTCGAGCCGCTCGGCAAGCACGAGGTGATAGTCCTCGCCCCGCGCGTAGCGCGCGACGCGAACCGCGTCCGCGGCGCGCTCCGCGCGCTGTCGCCACGTGCGCGCGCGCCGCGCCGGGGCCGTCGGTGTTGTAGAGGGTGCCGGTGACAATCACCGAGCGGGCCGAGGGCAGGAACTGGCGCACGTCGGCGCGCGTCGCCGGCGCTCTTGTGCAGGTAGATCATCTCGCCGGCATAGCCGCGGGCGAGCCACTCGTTCAGGTAGCCGAGCTCGGGGAACGCCGCCGCCGGCGCCACCCCGCACAGGTCGAACCCCAGTTCCTTCGCCCGGGTCTTGACGGCAGACGAGTGGACCATGGCGGGGGCTGGAGTTCCAGGTTCTGGCGTTCAGAACCTTGGAACCCAGAACCCGTTCCTACCCCTTCTTGACCAGCTGCCGCAGCACGTACGGCAGGATGCCGCCGTGCGAGAACGCCGTCAGCTCTTCGGGCGTGTCGATGCGGACCATCGCGGTGAACGCTCTTCGTCGGTGCCGTCTTCCGCGGTGGCCTTGACGGTGACGGTCGAGCGCGGCTTCAGGCCGGGGCCGGCGCCTTCGATCGCGAAGACCTCGCGCCCGGTGAGGCCGAGGCCCGCCGCCGTCTCGCCGTTGACGAACTGCAGCGGCAGCACGCCCATGTTCACCAGGTTGCTGCGGTGAATGCGCTCGAAGCTCTCGGCGATGACCGCCTTCACGCCCAGCAGCATCGTGCCCTTGGCCGCCCAGTCGCGCGACGAGCCGGAGCCGTACTCCTTGCCGGCCAGGATGATCAGCGGCACGCCGGCCTGCTGATACCGCATCGCCGCGTCGTAGATCGGCATCACCTCGTCGCCGGGCAGGTACGTGGTGACGCCGCCTTCGATGCCCGGCACCATCTGGTTCTTGATGCGCGTGTTCGCGAACGTGCCGCGCATCATCACCTCGTGGTTGCCGCGGCGCGCGCCGTAGGAGTTGAACTCCTTCGCCGTCACCTGGTGCTCCACCAGGTAGTGCCCGGCCGGGCCGTCGGCCTTGATGTTGCCGGCCGGCGAGATGTGATCGGTGGTGATGCTGTCGCCCAGCACCGCCAGCGCCCGCGCCCCGGCCAGATCGGTGAGCGGCGCCGGCGTCATCGACAGGTTCTCGAGGAATGGCGGCCGGCGGATGTAGGTGGAGTCGTCTTCCCAGGCGAAGCGATCGCCGGTCGGCACCGGCAGCTTCTGCCACCGCTCGTCGCCATCGAACACGCTGGCGTACTGCTGGCGGAACGCATCCGCCGTGACGCTGGTCAGCATCGTCTGCTGAATCTCCTGCTCGCGTCGGCCAGACGTCCTTCAGGAACACCGGCTGGCCGTCGCGGCCCGTCCCCAGCGGCTCGGTGGAGAGGTCCACGTTCATCGAGCCGGCAAGGGCGTAGGCCACCACCAGCGGCGGCGAGGCCAGGTAGTTGGCGCGCACGTCCTGCTGGATGCGGCCCTCGAAGTTGCGGTTGCCGCTCAGCACCGAGGCCACCACCAGCCCGCGCTCGCGGATCTCGGCGGAGACCTCGTCGGGCAGCGGACCGCTGTTGCCGATGCAGGTGGTGCAGCCGTAGCCCACCAGGTTGAAGCCGAGCTGATCGAGATAGGACTGCAGCCCCGCGCGATTCAGGTAGTCGGTGACCACCTTCGAGCCTGGCGCCAGCGACGTCTTCACCCAGGGCTTCACCTGCAGGCCCTTCTCGATGGCCTTCTTCGCCACGCAGACCGGCGCCAATCATCACGCTGGGATTCGAGGTGTTGGTGCAGCTCGTGATCGCCGCGATCACGACCGAGCCGTGTTCCAGCTGCGGTCTCGACCGCCACCGCGGCGCCGCCGCCGGCGGCGCGGGACCACCTTGACGCCCTTCTTCAGTTCGTCCAGCGCGCCGGCGAACGCACGCTTGGCGCCGGACAGCGACACGCGATCCTGCGGACGACGCGGTCCGGCCAGGCTGGGCTCGACGGTCGCGAGGTCCATCTCCATGCGTTTCGGTGTAGACCGCGTCCGGCGTGTCGTCGGTGCGGAACATCCCCTGCGCGCGGGCGTAGGCCTCGACCAGCGCGATCTGCTTCTCGTCGCGGCCGGTGAGCCGGAGATAGTCGAGCGTCATCTCGTCGATCGGGAAGATCGCCACCGTGGCGCCGTACTCGGGGCACATGTTGCCGAGCGTCACGCGGTCGGCGATGGTCAGGTGCGCCAGGCCGGGGCCGTAGAACTCCACGAACTTGCCGACGACGCCCTTCTTGCGCAGGTTCTCGGTGATCGTCAGCACGAGGTCGGTGGCGGTGGCGCCCTCGGGCAGGCGGCCGGTGAGCCGGTAGCCCAGCACCGGCGGGATCAGCATCGAGCTCGGCTGCCCGAGCATCGCGGCCTCGGCTTCGATGCCGCCCACGCCCCAGCCCACCACGCCCAGCCCGTTCACCATCGTCGTGTGCGAGTCGGTGCCGAACACGGTGTCCGGATAGGCGATGGTCACGCCGTCCTGCTCGTCGCGGCAGACCACGCGCGCCAGGTACTCGATGTTCACCTGGTGCACGATGCCGGTCTCGGGCGGCACCACGCGGAAGTTGCGGAAGGCGGTCTGGCCCCAGCGCAGGAACACGTAGCGCTCGCGGTTGCGGTGGTACTCGAGGTCGGCGTTCAGCTCCATCGCGTTGGCGGTGCCGAAGTGGTCCACCTGCACGGAGTGGTCGATGACCAGTTCCACCGGCTGCAGCGGGTTCACCTTGTCGGGGTCGCCGCCGAGGGCGACGATGCCGTCGCGCATCGCGGCCAGGTCCACCACGCACGGCACGCCGGTGAAGTCCTGCAGCAGGACGCGCGCCGGCATGAAGGACATTTCCTTCTCGCCGATCGTCTTCGGATCCCAGCCGGCCAGCGCGCGGATGTCGTCGGTCTTGACGAACGCGTTGTCCTCGCGGCGCAGCAGGTTCTCGAGCAGGATCTTCAGCGAGTACGGCAGCCGCTCCACATCGGGGAACCCGGCCTTCGCCAGGGCGGGCAGGCTGTAGAAGTGGATGGTCTCCCCGCCAACGGTCAGGGGGGTGCGTGTCGTGAAGGAGTCGAGGCTGGACATGATGATCCCTCGGATCATATCAAGGAAGCGCCGGGATGGCGCGTGCTCAGGGAGTCGTGGTGGCAGCGGGCGGCAGCGTCTGGAGGAACGACCGGGCCACGTCGGCGGGCGCCTGGCGATCGCGATCCACGGCCGCGTTCATCCGGCGCATCCGGTCGGCCGTCAGTCGGCCCTCCAGGCCCCGCAGCGCCGACTCCATCGCCGGTGCGGCTCGGAGCGCGGCCGTGCGAGCCACTGGGACGGCGTCGTAGACCGGGAAGTAGTGGCGATCGTCGTCCAGCACCGCCAGTTGCAGGGCTTCGATGAGGCCGCTCGTGGCGTCACCGGCCGTCACGTCGATCTCGCCGGCCGCCACCGCGCGATAGATCAGGTTCAGATCCATGACCCGCGGCGCCGCCTTGAACCGCAGGCCGTAGGCCGCCGCCAGGCCCGGGAAGCCATCCGGCCGTTCCAGGAACTCGTAGCCGAAGCCGGCCGTCAGGGTGGGCGCCAGCCGGGCCAGGTCGCTCACGCCGGCCGAGGCCCTGTTCGCGCGCGAGATCCGCGCGGGTGAGGATCGCGAAGGTGTTGTTGAATCCCAGGCGCGGCAGCACGGTGATGCCGAGCGGCGCGTATCGCGTCCGCAGTCGCTCGAGGACAGCGGCGCTGTCGGACGATGGCGGTTCGTTGAAGATGGCGGTGAGCGCCGTCCCCGAATACTCGACATAGACATCGATGTCCCCCGCCACCATCGCCTCGTGCGCGATGGTGGTGCCGCCCAGATTGAAGCGGCGGTCCACCTGCATGCCCGCCCGCTCCAGTTGCTGCGCCACCACTTCGGACAGCACGATCTGCTCGGTGAAGTTCTTCGATCCGACGACGACCCGAGGGACGCCGGACGCCGGCCACACCGACCACACGCTCACCAGCAGCGCCAGGCAGGCGGCCGCGACCAGCAGCCGCGCGCACCGCCGCGCCCGCCACGACGCCGCGGGCTGGACCATCGACCGAGCCACGCCAGGCCGGCGTCGGCCAGCAGCGCCAGCGCGGCCGCGGGCAGCGCGCCCGCGAGGATGACGGTGGAATTGACCATCGCCAGCCCGCGGAAGATGTAGTCCCCCAGCCCGCCGGCGCCGATGGCCGAGGCGATGGTCGCCGTGCCGACGCCGATGACCACGGCCACGCGCAGTCCGGAAAAGATCGCGGGCAGCGCCAGCGGCCACTCGACCTGCCACAGCACCTGCCGGCGCGTCATGCCCATGGCCACCGCGCACTCCACCACCGCCCGGTCGATGCCCTGGATGCCGGTGATGGTGCCGCGCAGGATCGGCAGGACCGCATACACGGTGAGGGCCACGAGCGCGGTGCCGGTGCCGATGCCGCCGATGAACGGCAGTGGGATGAGGAAGCCGAAGAGCGCCAGGCTCGGAATGGTCTGCGCGAGGTTGGCGAAGGCGACCACCGGTCGCGCCAGCCGAGGGCGATGCGCGGCCACCAGCCCAAGCGGAATGCGCAATCGCGGCGGCCAGCAGGCTGGACCACGCCACGAGCTGCACGTGCTCGCCCAGCCGGGCGAGGAACTCGGCGCGGTGCTCGACGAGGAACCGCGCGAGCTCGCCGAGCATGGACGCCAGGCCGGGTGTCGAGCAGGCCGCGGACGATGGGGTCGGTGGACTGCTCGAGGGCCTGCGGCGTGTCGCAGGCGATCAGCCGGCCCTCGTCCAGAACGGCCACGCGGTGGCCAGGGTCGCCGCTTCCAGCAGGTCGTGCGTCACCAGCAGCACGGTCCGCGGCGATACCTCCTGCAGCCGCAGGAACTCGCGGTGCAGCTCGGCGCGGGTCATGGGATCGACCGCGCCAAAGGGCTCGTCCATCAGCACCACCGGCGGATCCGCCGCGAGCGCCCGGGCGAGACCAACGCGCTGCCGCTGCCCGCCGGAGAGTTCATCCGGCCAGCGGTCGCGAAACGACGCCGGCGGCAGATCCACCAGCGTCAGCAACTCGTCCACCCGGGCGGCCATCCGTTGCTCCGTCCAGCCGAGCAGCGCTCGGCACGGTGGCGATGTTGCCCGCAATCGTGCGATGCGGAAACAAACCGACGTCCTGCACCACGTAGCCGGTCTGCCGTCGAAGCTCCTCCGCCTGCCACTCGCCCACCGCGCGGCCGCCAACCCGCACCTCACCGCTCGTCGGGCGTGAGCATCCGATTGACCAGCCGCAGCAGCGTCGTCTTGCCGCTGCCGCTCCGTCCCACCAGCGCCACCACCTCACCCGCGCCGACCGTCAGCGACACCTGACGCAGGATGGGCGTTCGCGGCCGCGATGGAACGAGACGTCGCGGAATTCGATCATGGCTCCCAGAAGATCATCGCCGTCACCGAAGGCCAGAGCCGGGTCTGGTCCTCGAACTCGACGCCGTCCTGCCGCCACGTGGCCCGGACGTCGCTCCGGATGCCCAGCGAGCGCCGCTGCCCGTCACCGCCGCGCAGCCACACGCGCACGCCACCGCCCGCATAGTAGATGCGTCCGGTCTCGACGAGGGTCCGCTCGTCGTACAACTGACGAAGATAGCCGACCCCACCGGTCACGAACGGCCTGACACGGCCGGCAATCACCGGACGCGGCAGCTGCCACGTCGCGCCGACGTCAACCACGTACTGGGCCAGCTGCTCGGCATCGAGCGTCACGGCCTCGGCCTCGGCGTCCTGCGACAACTCGGTGCGAATCCCCGGCGTGCTGTAGCCGACGCCGAGTTCAAGGGACAGATCGCGCGAAAGCCCGAACCCGACGCGGAACTCGGCGCCGACCGTGGACTCGACGGACGATTCGGCTCGGAACAACGTGAACGGCGGCGGGCTGGAGCCCAGGCCATTGCCCCGCAGTGCGGCCGTCGCATCGCCTATCGGATAACTCCCCGACCAGGTTCAGCCCACCCGCGAGCGTCACGTGATTTCGCCGCAACGACGGCGCCTCGTCACGCTCCTGTGCCGCCATCGGGACGGCAGCGACCGTCAGGCACACCACCGCGCTCAGCGCGGCTGCCAGCCGCGCCGTCACTTCGGTTCCACCGTGATTTCCACTTCACCAGACGACCCGCCCCTGGGGGCCACCGCCATCCGCGGCGCATAGGCAACGCGGAAGTCCACGTCCACGCTCCCCGACAGGAAACTGTCGATGTCCGCATCGTCGAGCGGCTCGGCGCGGACGATGTGCGGCCCCGCGGTGAGGCCGGCGATCACGAAGTCGCCGTTGTCGTTCAGCGTGAAGCCGCCGACCAGCGTGCCGGTGGCGGGATTGAACGCCACCACGTGCGCGCCGAAGACGCCGCGGCCGTTCTTGACCACGCGACCGCGGATGCTGCCGGTATCACCGCGCTGGGGGTCCTGGCCGTAGAGGTCCGAGACGCCGGCCATGTCGTCCGCCTGCAGCACGCGGTCGGCGGTGGCGCCGGGCGTGAGCGCGATCGGAAACATCACCGCGCCACTGCCCAGGACGCGGCGTCCGCCGGTGGCCGTCCGCTCGGTCTCGCCGATCGCGGAATGCCCCAGACCGACGAGATGCCCGAGCTCGTGAAGAACGACCGACTCCACGTCCACGCGCCCCGCTTCTCCGCTGGCCGAGACGGACCAGGGAAACCGGGTGTTGAAGAAGATGTCGGCTTCGACAATCTGCCCGGTCGCCGCGTCGAGCAGCAGGCTGGTGGCGCCGAGCACGCGATCGAGATCGGGGCGATCGAGGAAGCCCGAGCGTGTTGCGGCCGTCGAGCTGGTTCGGCGTCGCCGCCGTCATCCCCTGGAACTCGAACGACAGCGACGTGTCCGGAACCGCCTGCCAGGTCGCGGCCGCGCGGCCCACCGCCGCACGGAAGTCCGCCGCGGTGACGCCGGGCACGTCGCGATCGTTCACGAAGTAGCGCACCGGCCCCGCTGGCCACTTCACGTCCACGGTGCGCTCGTCGATCCTGAAACCGAACTTCAGGTACGCGGCGGCTGGCGCCGGCTGCAGCCAGCGCCAGCACGAGGGCGAGCATCGACATCAGGCCACGCCTCATCGGGCCACCTGCGCGCTCTTCACCGCCGCGCTGAACACGTCCATCGCCAGCGGGCGCCGGTTGAGATCGCCGCGCACGATCCGGCCCGCGCCGGCCGCGTCCACCAGCGGCGGCACGACTACCAGGCCACCACTACGAGGATCCGTCGTGACGCGATACACGCCCTGCGTGGTCCCGGTCACGATGGGGATCGAGGGGCCGTCCACCTTGAGGAAGAGCACCACCTGATCGCCCTCGGCGAACGTCGGCGCCCCCGGGATGACGTTGACCATGCCGCCGACCTGGCCACCGGGCACCCGAACCGTGACCTGTTCGCCCAGCCCGCCCTTCAGGTAGTCGATGACCTCGATGGAGACGAGGCTGTCGATGCCGTGCCGATCGGCCGTCCATTGCCCCCGCACCGCCGAGACACCGGCCGTGAACCACGGCGGCTGAGCCGTCGACCAGTTCGGCGAACGAGAGCGGCTTGACGGTGATGGCCGAGAGCGGCGCGCCAACCGCCACGACACAGATGAGAATGAGTCCGCGCATCTTCAGAGTGTAACGGGAGACGCGTCCCCTCCCCTTCGAAGGTGACCCGCCGACGCTCAACCGCTCACGGGCGGAGGCGCTGGACCAGCTCGATCACCGCGTCGGCGGCACGCTGGCTGGCGCCGGGACCGCCGAGCGCGGCCCTGACCGCCGCGAGGTCGCGCAACCATCTGGTCACGGCGGTTCGACGTCGGTCGAGCAGTGCCACCGCCTCGTCCGCCACCGCCTGCGGCGTGCACTCGTCCTGGATCAGCTCGCGCACGATCCGGCGCCCGGCGATCAGGTTGACCATCGCGTACATGTCCACCTTGGCGAGCGGCTTGCCCAGCCGGTAGGTCATCGGCGACAGCTTGTAGAGCACGACCATCGGCTTGCCGTGCATCGCGGTCTGCACGGTCGCCGTGCCCGATGCGGTCAGCACGAGGTCGCTGACGCTCAGCACGTCGTCGGTGCGGCCTTCGACGATGGGCGTCGACGCGAACGTGCCGAAGAGCGACGAGTCGAGGTGCGGCGCGCGGGCGACGATGAACTGCACGCCCGGCACGCGCCCGGCGATCTCGACCGCCGCCGCGCTCAGCACCGATGCCAGACGCGTCAGCTCGTTGGGACGGCTCCCCGGCAGCAGCGCCACGATCGGGCGGCCCGCGTCGAGCCCGAACTGGCTCGCCAGCGTCGCCTTGTCGGCCGTCGGGGTCGCCAGCTCGAGCAGCGGGTGTCCGACGAAGCGCACGTCCACGCCCTCGGCCCGGTACAGCGCCTCTTCGAACGGGAAGATCACCAGCACGCGATCGACCAGCGCCTTCATCGTCTTCATCCGGCCCGGCCGCCAGGCCCAGAGCTGCGGGCTGATGTAGTAGACGATCGGGACGCCGAGCGCCTTGATCGCGCCCATCAGGCGGAAGTTGAAGTCCGGGTAGTCGATGAGCACCAGCACGTCGGGCCGCTGCTGACGCGCGGCGGCCACCAGCTGTTTGTAGGTGGCCCACGAACGCGGCAGCACCTTCAGGGCCTCGGTGAGGCCGGTGACGGAGAGGCCCCGGAAGTCGGCCACCAGCCGCGCCCCCGCGCGCGCGAGTTGCTCGCCGCCGAGACCGAAGGCCTCGAGCCGCGGGATCGCGCGCGCGCAGCGCGTTGACGAGCGCGCCGGCGTACAGATCGCCTGACGGCTCGCCGCACGAAATCATGACCTTCACTGCTTCTTCAGGTCGGCGGAGAGGATGTCCAGCTGGTCGATGGGAATGCGTTCGTAGGCGCCGAAACCGGCGCCCTTGAGGCTGCCCACGAACTGATCGGCGTTCCCGACCAGCACCACGGACAGCTGATCCGGACGCACGAACCAGCGCGCCACGCGCTGGATGTCCTCGGGCGACACCTTCAGCACCCGCTCGCGGAACTTCGGCAGATCCTCGACCGGCAGGTCGTAGAACAGCTGGTTGAGCACCTGCGTCGCGAGCTGGTCCGGCGTTTCGATCGTCAGCGGGAAGTGTCCGACCGCGTAGTCCTGCGCCGCTTCGAGCTCGGCTTCGTTCACCCGTTCGCGCTGCAGGCGCGCGAACTCCTCGACAATCACCTTCAGCGCCTCCGCGGTGGACGCCGTCTGCGTGTCGGTGTCGGCGACGATGGCGCCGGTGAACTTCAGGGAGTCCAGGTCCGCCGAGGCGCCGTAGGTGAGCTGCCGCTGGCTGCGCAGCACCTGCTGCAGCCGATTGGCGCCTTCGCCACCCAGAATCTTCACCGCCTGGTCGAGCGTCTCGTAGTCGTCGTGCTTGCGCGGAATCCCGAGGTGGCCGACCCGGATCTCGGTCTGCACCGAGTCCGGCCGGTCGATCACGATCACGCGCCGCGTCGGCTCGGGCGGCGCAATCGGCGTGAACGGCGGCAGCTCGCCCGGCGTCCAGTCGCCGAAAGACTTCTCGAGCCCGGCCATCGCATCCGCCGGGCTGATGTCGCCGACCACGGCGACCAGCGCATTGTTGGGGACGAAGAAGCGCCGGTGGAAGTCGACGAAGTCCTCGCGCGTCAGCGACTGCAGCGACGCCGCGGTCCCCGAGCCGGGCAGGCCGTAGGGATGGAAGCCGTAGATCAGGCGCTCGATGACCATGCCGGCCACCGACTCCGGATCCTCGGCGGCCACCTTCAGGCCCGACAGCGCCTGCTGCCGCTGACGCTCGATCTCCGCCTGCAGGAAGGTCGGGCGGCGCACCACGTCGGCCATCATCGCCAGGCCGGCGGCGTAGTCGTCCTTCATGACGACGGTGTTGATGTAGCTGAGGTCGGTGCCGGCACCGGTGCTGAGGATGCCGCCGAGGTAGTCGATGTCGTCGGCAATCTGCTCGGCATTTCGTGCGCCCGCGCCCTGGTCGAGCAGCGTCGCGGTGAGCATCGCCAGTCCCATCTTGGTCTTCGGATCGTGGGCCGCGCCGGCGCGCACGATCATCCGCACGCTGACCGACGGCTGCTCGTTCTGGCTGACCAGCACCACGGTGAGCCCGTTGGCCAGCTTCTTCACCTCGAACGGCGGGAACGAGACCGGCCGCGGCTCGAGCGGCCGCGGCGGAAACTCGCGCGGCCACTGGCCGCTGGTCTGGGCCACGGCCAGCGTCGTCAGCACGGTAAGCGTGAAGGCGGCGGTGACGAACGTCCTCATCGCTTCACCCCGGGACGCGTGCCGGCGCCCGGCCCCTTCGGCATGATGTGAATCACGACACGGCTCTCCGGCGTGAAGTAGGTCCTGGCCACGCGCTGGACGTCGGCCTGGGTGATGTTCTGGAAGATGTCGAACTCGCCGTCGGCGGTGCCGATGTCGGCGTGCAGCACTTCGGCATGCGCCAGGTTGCGTCGCCTTCTGCTGCACGGTCTCGCGCCCGAGGATGTAGTCACGGGCGAACTGGTTCTTCGAGCGCTGCAGTTCCCGCGGCCGTGATGCCCTCGGTCTTCATCCGATCGAGCTCGGCGATCAGCGCCTTCTCCACGGCGGCCGGCGACTGTCCCGGATTGACGATCGCGACCGTGTAGAGCAGGTTCGGATGCTCGATCAGGTTCGCCTGGCCGAACGCGGTGAGCGCCAGCCCGGAGTCGTACACCAGCTTCCGGTAGATGCGCGAGCTCTGACCGTCGGACAGCACCTTGGCCACGATGTGCAGCGGATACGCATCCGGGTGCCCGTCGTAGGTGATGTGGTGCCCCACCACGACCGCCGGCAGCGGCACGGATTCCTCCACGACGACGCGCTTCTCGGCCTTCTGCGGCGGCTCGCGCGGGATGTCACGAGGCACGGGCTTCAGCGCCTTCGGCACGCGTCCGAGGTACTGGTTGACCAGGCCGATGGTCTGCTCGACGTCGAAGTCACCCGAGATCACCACGGTGACGTTCGACGGCACGTAGTAGGTGGCGTAGAAGTCGCGCACGTCGGCCAGCGTCGCGGCGTTCAGATCTTCCATGCTGCCGATCACGGGGTGGCGGTAGGGGTGCGTGGTGAACGCCTGCTCGTAGATGATCTCGTTCAACCGGCCGTAGGGCTGGTTCTCGATGCGCATCCGGCGCTCTTCCTTCACCACCTCGCGCTCGCGCACGAAGGTGTCCTGCTCGATGCGCAGCGTCGCCATCCGATCGCCTTCCATCCACAGCACCAGCGGCAGGAACTGCGAGGGCACGGTCTGCCAGAACACCGTGGTGTCTTCGTTGGTGTAGGCGTTGGCCTGGCCGCCGACCGAGGCGACGATGGAGGTGTGCTGCTCGGGCTCCACGTTACGCGAGCCCTTGAACATCAGGTGCTCGAAGAAATGCGCGAAGCCGGTGCGCCCGGGCTTCTCGTCCTTGGAGCCGACGTGATACCAGAGCTGAACGTTGACGATCGGCGTCGAGCGGTCCTGGTTGAGGATGACGGTCAGGCCATTGGGCAGCTGCAGGCGCTGATAGACGAACTTGGGCGGGCGCGAGGCGGCGTGCACCGCCACTCCGCACGCCAGCGCGGCCATCACGGCCGCGACGCCCCACCTCTTCAATCGCCGCATGTGTGAACCCCTATGCCTTGTCCAGCGCCTCGAGCCGCCGCTCGAGCTCCCGCAGCCGCTTGCGCATGTCCGGCAATCGGCGGAACACCGCCGAGGCCTTTCGCCACTCCATATTGTCGATCGCGGGATAGCCCGAGATGAAGGCGCCGGCGTCCACCGAGTTGGTGATGCCCGACTGTCCTACGGCTTTGACGCCATCGCCGATGGTCAGGTGGCCGCCCACGCCCACCTGGCCGCCGAAGATCACGGAGTCCCCGACCTTGGTGCTGCCCGCGATGCCCACCTGCGCCGCCAGCAGCACGTTGCGCCCGAGCACCACGCCGTGCCCGATCTGCACCAGGTTGTCGATCTTGGTGCCCGCCTTGATTCGGGTCTCCCCCACCGCGGGCCGATCGATGGTGGTGTTGGCCCCCACCTCGACGTCGTCCTCGAGGATGACGGGGCCGACTTGCGGAATCTTGATGTGCGTACCGTCGGCGGAGGTGGCGAACCCGTAGCCATCGCTGCCAATCACGGCGCCGTTCTGCACGATGACCCGGGCGCCGAGCGTGCAGCGCTCGCGGATTGAGACGTGCGCGTGGACCAGACAGTCGGGTCCCACGATGGCGCCGGCGCCGACGACCACATGCGGATGCAGGACCGATCGTGCGCCAATGCGGGCGCCGGGACCGACGACGGCGTAGGCGCCGACGGACGCCGAGGCGTCCACCTCGGCGGTCTGGTCCACGTCGGCGCGCGGATGGATGCCGGCTGGCGGGCGATCGTCGGGCGCCAGGGCGGCCGCGGCGCGCGCCAGCGCCACATAGGGCTCGGCGCTGCGGATCACGGCGCACGGCGCCGTCACACCAGGAGGCGCAATCACCGCCGTCGCTCCGGTGGACGCCAGCGCATGGGCGTATTTCATGTTGGCGAGGAACGTGAGATCGCCGGGGCCGGCCTGCTCGATCTTGGCGACGCGCACGATGTTCAGGCTGCCGTCGCCTTCGAACGGGCAGCCGAGCGCGGCGGCCAGGTCGGCTAGCGTCACGCGGTCGAGAATATCACGCGGGTGGAGGGGCCATCCGCTCGACGAAGCGGGCCAGATGCGCCAGGCGCAGCGGCGCCGCGGCCTCGTGAATCCGGCGATAGCGATCGGGCGCTGGCGTGGAGACCGCACGCCCGATGGCGGTCAGGGCGGCGTCGGGTCGCACCGACCAGCGCACCTCCGACACGCCTCGCCGGGCGCCCCGGTAGGCCAGGAAGTGCCCGACCACGGTGAACGTGAAGAAGTAGCCGAAGACATTGGGGCCGGGCACCACCACGAACGGGGCCGAGGCCAGCAGCCCGAGCGAGTGCAGCGCGAGCAACCGCCGGTGACGGTCCCCGTCCTTCTGCAGTCCGTCCCTGAACCGGGCAAGGGCCGCGTCCGGCCCCTGGTCGTCGGGCACGTGCAGCACCGCCTCGTCTACCCGGCGAAGTTGCCAAAGCAGGCGCTGCTCGGCGACCCGCTCCGCCACCCATCCCATCATCTGGCGCTGGAGCCGGCCCACGACGGTGGTCGGGGCTTCATGCCGCTGCGAGTGCCGCGCCGCCTCGGCCTCCTTGATCATCTCGCTGAAACGGGCGCGCATCCGCGCGATGAAGCCCGCGGGGCGCGCCGCTGTCGACCGGCGTCCTGGTCGTCATCCTCGTGCTCGAAATAGGGCTCGAACGTCCCGGCGCCCAGCGGGATGTAGAACACGTTCACTATGTTAAGGACGACGAATGCGGCGCGGAGTTCGCGGCAGCTCGACCGGCACGTCGGGACGACCGGCCTGCTCCCACGCGCCGGTGATCATCGCGGCCACGGCGCTGATCGAATCGTTCACGCGCTGCTCCAACCCGGGCAGCGCGGCGGTCGCGAACGCGGCGAAGTACTGGTCGTCGTAGAACTCACGGCCGGCCGCTGCCTGCTGATCGGCGGCCAGCACTCCGGCCGACATCCGGTTGGAGGCGAGCAGCACGTCGAACATGACGTCACGCGGGTTCGACACGGGCGCGACGGCGACCGGCGCGATGCGCAGGGTGGTCCGGTTGCGCTCGAACAGTTCGCTCTCCCAGCGGCCGTGCAGGCCCTGCTGGTTCGTCAGCTGCCCGTCGTAGTTCACCACCGAGTGGAGCGGCACGTGGCCGTCCGAGACGTAGTGCGCGAGAATGGCCGAGTAGTAGACGACGTTGTCGAGGGCATAGGCCGGCGGGTTCGGTCGCTTCAGCGAAGCCAGGGCCCGCTGCAGCTCACCGTAGAACTCCGCCGTCCGCCATGGCAGCAGCCCCTGGTCGTTGATGAAGGCGCGGCCAAACTTCTGCACCGCGGCGTCGTAGTCGCGCGGCAGGGCCTCGAACGGATAGGGCCCGAACGCCTGATGGTCGATGTCGAGGAAGTGATTCGGCGGCTCGCTCTCGAAGCCGGCGTTGCGCCACATGTCGGGGTCCACCGAGCGCTCGATGACAGTGGCGCGCCGCTTCTCGAACAGCGGCTTCAGCGCCTCCGGCAGCAGCGCGATCATCCGATCCGCGATCAGTTTGTGGGCCTCGAAGCCCCACGCCAGCGCCGGCACGGGCACGGCCAGGCACAGCACGAGAGCCAGGGCAGCACGCATGCCGCAATTGTACTTCCGGCGTCGGCGCCGGGTTACTCGCCGATCTGGATACCGAGGCCGGCCCAGCCCACCCGCGCCGACTGGTCGGAATAGCGGTAGTCGTTCAGCAGGAGGCGTGGGGGTGCGGTCGTGCGATCGACGACCACGAACGGAAAGCGCGACCAGCCGAGGTACGCCCGGGCGCGGGGGGTGGCCAGGGCCGCTGCCACCTCCGGTCGATCGAAGCCCTTGGTCCACACCGTAACCCGACGGCCGGAAGTGCGGCCCCGGCTCGAACCAGACCTGGCCCTTCTCGTAGCGCGTGCCGGTGTCGATCAACACCTCCCGGCGCAGCGGATTGACGAAGACCGGCGTGACCATGAACCGCGTCTCCGGCTGCCCTGCCCGCGTCAGCCCATCACGGACCACGGACCGCGCCCAGAGATTCGCGCCAATCATCCCCAGAATGTAGACCGTCGCCAACGCCAGCGCCACCAGCGCCGGACGTCGGGGCCGCGGCGCGCCCCGCTTCGCGGCACGCGACGCCAGCCACACGCCGCCCCCGAACAGCAGATAGAGCCATGGATCGACGATGTAGAGCGCGTCGCCGTAGAACCATCGATTCGAGAACGGCATCAGCAGCCGCACGCCATAGCTGTTCATGAGGTCAAGGAAGATGTGCGAATACAGCCCGATGAACGACAGCAGCAGCAGCTGACCGAACGATACCTCCGCCGCCCCGGCTGCCGGTTGCCGGTTGCCGTCTACCGGATTTCCCCGCCGTTTCCCAATCAGCCACACGACGCCGGCGAGGGCGATGGGCAATGTCAGCTGCGCGAGAATGCCGTGCGTCCAGCCGCGGCGGAACGACATGGGCAGGGTGTCGGTGAGGAAGACGGCGACGTCGATGTCCGGCAGGTTGGCCGACACCATCAGCGTCGCCATCCCATATCGCGTGCGCGACGCCAGGCCGGCTTTGCCGAGCGCCGCGCCGGCCAGGGTGTGACAGAGGTTATCCATGGGTGGGTCAAGTCAGGGATCAGGGATCAGGGAGCCGGCAGTCGGCCTAACCTGAAGCCTGAAGCCTGAAGCCTAGAGCCTGAAGCCTAAGAGGGTTTCTCCGCCAGCGCCTCTTGGCGCAGATCCTTTCGCAGCACCTTACCGACCGGCGATTTCGGGAGTTCGTCGCGGAAGATGACCAGTTTCGGCACCTTGTAGGCGGTGAGCGACTCGCGGCAGTGGTCGCGAATCATCTCGACCGTGACGCCACGGTCCTTGCGGATGACGTAGGCCACCACCCATTCGCCCGTGTCCTCGTCCGGAACCCCGACCACGGCGCAATCCTGAACACCCGGGTGCGTGGCGATGACCGCCTCCACCTCGTTCGGATAGACGTTGAACCCGCTCACCAGGATCATGTCCTTCTTCCGATCGACGATGAAGATGTAGCCCTCGTCGTCCATGTGCGCGACGTCGCCGGTGTAGAGCCAGCCGTCGCGGATGGTCCGCGCGGTTTCGTCCGGGCGCTGCCAGTAGCCGGCCATCACCTGCGGCCCCTTGACGATCAGCTCTCCGGCCTCGCCCCCCGGCACGTCATGGCCGTCATCGTCCACGATGCGGACGTCGGTGCCTGGCAGCGGCACCCCGATCGAGGCGCGCTTCACGCGGTGGAACGGGTTGAGCGTGACGACCGGCGAGGTCTCGGTGAGGCCGTAACCCTGGTAGATCGGCGTGCGCGTCACCTGCTCCCAGCGTTCGCCCACCGCCGGCACCAGCGCCATGCCGCCGGCCACCGATCCACGAAACGTGATACGACGGCCCGCTGCGACGAACCAGCTCTCGTGCATCAGGCCGGCGAACAGGGTGTTCACGCCGGTGAACCAGGTGACGGGTTCGGTCTCCATCACCTTCCGCAGGTTCGTCAGCGGCCGCGGGCTGGGGATGAGGATGTCGCGACCGCCGGTGACGAAGAACAGCATCAGGTTCGCCGTGAACGCGAAGATGTGGTACAGCGGCAGCGCCGTCAGCATCACCTCCTCGCCCGTGCGAAGCCATGGACGCCACGCCTGCAGGCACTGCTCGATGTTCGCCAGCAGGTTGCCGTGCGTCAGCATCGCGCCCTTGGCCACGCCGGTGGTGCCGCCCGTGTACTGCAGCGCCGCCAGCGAGTCGTGCGTGAGGACCCTGTCGTAGACGCGCGGATCGGCGCCGGCCGAGAGGCGCGTGGCACCGTCGCGAAGGGCACGGCGGAAGGTGGTGTGGGTGAAGGGAATCGCCGGGATCATCTTCTTCACGTACTTCTGCACCGACCACACGAGCAGGCGCTTGAGGGTCGGCAGCAGATCGGAGATCGACACCACGACGACGGTGCGGATGGATGTCTTCGGCAGCACCTCGGCGACCTTGGCCGCGAACAGATCGATCGTGACCAGGCCCACCGAACCGCTGTCCGTGAACTGGTGCGCCATCTCCGGCGGGGTGTAGAGCGGGTTGGTGTTCACCATCACCAGGCCGGCCTTCAGGGTGCCGAACACCACCACCGGGTAGGCGAGGCAGTTGGGCATCTGGATGGAGATGCGATCGCCCGGGGCAAAGCCGGCGACCTCGCGCAGATACACCGCAAAGGCGTCGGAATGCCGGTCCACGTCCGCAAACGTCAGCCCGCCCTGCGACCCGTTGGGCAGCCCCAGCGTGAATGCGGCCTTCGAGGCGAACTCCTGCGCCGCCGCGCGGATGATCGCGGGCATGTGCGGGTGCTGCAGGGGCGGCAGGTCCGGCGCGGTCTGGGGATGGTAGAACTGAGTCCACGGACGCAAGGGAGGCACGGCCCCAAATTACAGGCGGAGCGTAAAAAGTAGGAAGCAAAAAGCGCGACCGCGGTCAGTTGCGCCGCAAAAATGACCGCGCGGCGCTCGAATCGCGGGCCTGATTCTTGCACAATAAGGCAGAGATGCGCGTGACCCGCTTCCCCCTTGGCCTCGTCGCGATCCTGGCGGCGGCTTCATCCTTCTGCAGCGGCGGCGCCGATTCGCCCACCTCACCGACGGGCGGTGGTTCGTCCAGCACCACCGTCGCCTACACCGTGCTCGGCGCCAGCGACGGCATCGGCTTCGGCGGCAGCATCGTGTGTGCGCCGTTCGATCTCGGCTGCGAGAACGGCACCGGCTACGCGCAGACGCTGCGGCGCCGCTTTCAGTCCGACGGCCGCACCGTCACCTACCTGAATCTCTCGGTGCCCGGCGCGGTGCTGTCGCGCACGATCGTGGATCTCGCCATTCAACTCGGGCGCTCGGACCCGGGAAACTTCGTCGAGCGCTACCCGCCGTTCGTACCTCCCGCCACCACGCACTTGACCATCTTCGTGGGCGGCAACGACGCCAATATCATCGGCTCCGCGGTGTCCGCGGGGGCCGGCGGCGGCGACATTCGCGGCTTCGTGGATGCGCAGGTCCGTCAGTGGGGTAACGACCTTGTCGAGCTCGTCTCGCGGGTCCGCGCCCGCGCCCCCAACGCCCGCATCGTCGCCTACAACCTGCCCAACCTCGCGGCCGCGCCTTACCTGGCCTCGCGGACGACGCAGGAGAAGAGCATCATGCAGCGCATCGCGACCGGGCTGACGGATCAGGTCAACGCGCTCACCAGCCGCAACGTGCTGGTCGTGGATTTGATGTGCGACCCGCGCATCCTGCAGCCTGGCAGCTTCTCGGGCGACGGCTTTCATCCGGGCGACGCCGGCTACGCGTTGATGGCGGAGCTCGGCTACCCCGCCTTGGCGAACGGCGCTGCCAGCACTCCGTCGGGGTCCTGCGCCACGCGCACGCTCGTGCCGGTGTTCTAGAGGTCGTAGGTCTTGGGTCTTAAGCTCGACGCAGGCGGTGCTTCGCACCGTAGGCAAGAGCAGGCCGCACTTCGTGCGGTAGGCGGCCCTCAGGGCATTTGCCAGAACCTGAGCGCGCGCCAAAAAATGCCAAGTGCGCAATATCGAAGTCTCATTTCGCATTTTATGGCCCAGAATCAAGAACGACATGCGCTTCATATTGCAAACTGATATCTGATTCGTGCATACTTGGCACCATTCAATGAACACCGCGCTCGACCTGGTCGCACCGGCCCTGGGATCGAGCGTTCTTATACCGGCCGGCGCAGC
The DNA here is from genome assembly GCA_963721715.1 of uncultured Acidobacteriota bacterium. GTDB lineage: Bacteria > Acidobacteriota > Vicinamibacteria > Vicinamibacterales > UBA2999 > VFZN01. The sequence continues at coordinate 826,856 of CAVRKI010000004.1, forward strand.
ATGGGGACATACACATCATGGGATCCGCAGCACTTGGGGAGGCCGTCAAGGGCATCAACGCGTGGGCCACGGAGGGCATGCGCCAGTTGAACAAGCCCGTCCACGTCGGTGAGGTTTTCGGTTCGCTGGCGTTCAATGACAAGGTCCAGCAGGCCCGGCTGCCCAAGCCCGTCTACAAGTCCCTGCGCGACACCATCTCCCACGGCAAGCCGCTCGACATCTCCACCGCGGACGCGGTGGCGATTGCGTTGAAGGATTGGGCGGTCGAGCATGGGGCCTCGCACTACACGCACTGGTTCCAGCCGATGACCGGCATCACCGCCGAGAAGCACGACAGCTTCTACAACCCCACGGGCGACGGCCGCGCCCTGGCGGAGTTCAGCGGCAAGGAGCTGGTCCGCGGCGAGCCGGATGCGTCGAGCTTCCCGTCCGGGGGCATGCGCTCCACCTTCGAAGCCCGCGGCTACACCGCCTGGGATCCCACCAGCCCGCCCTGGCTGCTGATGAACGGCAACAGCGCCACGCTGGTCATCCCGACCGCGTTCGTCAGCTGGACCGGCGAAGCCCTCGACAAGAAGACGCCGCTGCTGCGCTCGATGGAAGTGCTGTCGGCGCAGGCCGTGCGCGTGCTGAACCTGTTCGGCTCGACCGCGACCCGGGTCACCGCGACCTGCGGTCCCGAGCAGGAATACTTCCTGATCGATCGCAACTTCTACTTCGCGCGTCCCGACCTGATCAACGCCGGCCGCACCCTGTTCGGCGCCAAGCCGCCCAAGGGCCAGGAGATGGAAGATCAGTACTTCGGTTCCATCCCCGAGCGCGTGCTGGCCTGCATGGCTGAAGTCGAGGCGGAGCTCTACCGCGTCGGCGTGCCGATCAAGACGCGTCACAACGAAGTGGCGCCGTCGCAGTACGAAGTCGCGCCGATCTTCGAGAGCGCGAACGTCGCCACCGACCATCAGATGATGACGATGGAGACGCTGAAGCGCGTGGCGCCGCGCTTCGGGCTGGCCTGCCTGACGCACGAGAAGCCGTTTGCCGGCGTCAACGGCTCGGGCAAGCACCTGAACTGGAGCATCGGCGACAACCTCGGCAACAACCTGCTGAACCCGGGCGACACGCCGCACGACAACATGCAGTTCCTGTTCTTCTGCACCGCGGTGATTCGCGCGGTGGACAAGTTCCAGGGCCTGCTCCGCATGGCGATTGCGCACGCCGGCAACGACCATCGGCTCGGCGCCAACGAAGCGCCGCCGGCCATCCTGTCGGTGTTCCTCGGCGACATGCTCACCGACATCTTCGAGCAGATCGAAAAGGGCGGCGCCAAGAGCACCAAGCACGGCGGCCTGCTCGACATCGGCGTCTCGGTGCTGCCGCAGCTGCCGCGCGACGCGGGCGATCGCAACCGCACCTCGCCGTTCGCGTTCACGGGCAACAAGTTCGAGTTCCGCGCCGTCGGCTCCAGCCAGAACGTGGCCTTCCCCGCCACCTGCCTGAATGTGGCGGTGGCCGAATCGCTGGACGCGCTGGCGACCGAGCTCGAGAAGATGGTGGCCGCCGGCAAGGGCGACAAGCAGGAAGTGTTCACCGAAGCCCTCGCCGCGCTGCTGAAGAAGACCGTCAAGCAGCACAAGCGAATCATCTTCAACGGCAACGGCTATTCGGACGAGTGGCAGAAGGAAGCCGGCAAACGCGGCCTGCTGAACCTGAAGAACACCGTCGACGCCCTGCCGGAGATCGTGAAGCCCGAGGTGGTCAAGACGTTCGAGAAGTTCAAGATCCTCAACGGCCGTGAACTGCACGCGCGCTACGAGATCAACCTCGAGAACTACAGCAAGACCATCAACGTCGAAGGCCAGCTGATGGTGCTGATGGCCAACCGCTACATCCTGCCGGCCGGGCTCGAGTACCAGATGAACGTCGGGCAGAGCGTGGCGGCGGCGAAGGCCGGCGGCGTGCCGAGCAAGGAAGGCGTCAAGCACCTGGCCAAGGTCGTCGGACTGGTGGACCGCTTCCGCCAGAAGACCGAAGCGCTGGCGAAGGCCGCTCGATCACGGCGGACTCGTCGGCCGAGAAGCACGCCAAGTACATGCGCGACACCATCGTCCCGGCCATGGTGGCGCTGCGTGAGATTGGCGACCAGCTCGAGGTGGTCATCCCGCACGCGATCTACCCGCTGCCGACCTACCGCGAGATGTTGTTCGTCAAGTAACGGAGAACCGGATACCGGAAACCCGCCCGAAGCCCGCCTCCGCAGCCCGAAGGGGTTGCGGAGGCGGGCTTCGTTTATGATCGGGAGAGCGCCTCATCTTCCAGAAGGACCATGACCAGACGATCCCTGATTTTCGCGTTTGCCGCGTTCGTGGCCACCACCACCGCCGCGTGCGGTGGTGACGATGCCACCAATTCGATTACCGGCCCGAGCCCCACGGGCACGGCTCCCTTCAGCATCACCGACCTCGTTGTGGGTACGGGCGCGGCAGCGAGCGCCGGCCAGGCCGTCACCGTGACCTACACGGGATGGCTCTACAGCGACACCGCCGCCGAGAACAAAGGCACACAGTTCGACGCCAGCACAACGCCAGTCCGCTTTCAGCTTGGCGCCGGGGTCATCGCCGGTTGGAGTCAGGGTATTCCCGGGATGCGCGTGGGTGGCACCCGTCGTCTGGTGATCCCGCCCGAACTCGCCTACGGCACCACGACCCCGGATATCAGCAGGATCCCGCGCAATGCGACGCTGCTGTTCGAAGTGACGCTGGTTTCGGTGCCGTAGGGGCCGGAGGCTTGCTCGCGTCTGTGTCATCGTCCCACCGCGATCGCCGACACCCGCAGCGCCAGCGTTCGGGTGTCGGTGCCGCCCATGTCGGCGGGACGCACCGCTCGTGACGTGTGCCACCACAACTCATTCGTGCCCGCCAGCCACACGCCGGCGGGCACGTTCCATTTGTACGGGCGCCTGCCCTGCCCCATCGGCTGCGACCCGACGTCCACGCCGTTCACGCGTAGCGTGAGCCGCGGCGCCTCGCCGTGGCCGCGGCCCACGCCCACCGCGGCTTCGGCCTCCATCGTCACCGTCACGTCAGTCCGCAGCGCCGACGACAGCAGAACCACCGCATCCGTGCTGGTCCACCGAAACAGCTGTGCGCCGCGGCCCTCGTCGCCGTACCAGCCGGTGCCGAAGACCTCGTCGTTCTCCAGCGACAGCGGTTCGTCGTGGCGGTCGTTCGCGAACAGCACCGTCCGCCCGCCTGGTGCGGCACACACCCGTCCGCGCGCGGCGTTGTCGTAGCCAATCAGCCTCGCCAGCACGCGCGGCGCACGGCGGCCGAGTCGAACCGAAACCAACTCCGTGCGTGCGGGAGAGGCTGTCACGTGCAGGCGCTTGATGATGGGCGGCCCGTTCTCTGGCAGGCCGCCGTCCAGCCAGTAGTCTGCCGGCGGTGTCTCGCTGCCGGGCCCGGCCATCAGCGCGTCGGTCGAGACGGGTATCTCGCGGCCGTCAGGCGTGGCGATCTCCAGTTGCAGCGGCAGCGCATCGCCCACGATCAGCTGCATCTCGCCGCCAATCCGCGGCGGCAGTTGCAGCCCGAGCCGACCGGTGTACTCGAGCCCCGGCAACTGGCTCCACCGATCCGCGCGCACCGTCGCACATTGCAGCGTCGCGGTCGCCTCCGACACGGTGAAGGCCGCCGGCTCCACGATCGAGAACGCGTCGCCGAAGAGGAGACCGACCAGTTCCATATGCTGACGCGCCACCGGTCCCGCCAGCACGAGGGATCCGGCCTTCACGGCAGCGGCCACCGCCTCGCCGTCCTGCGCCACCCGCATCACGCCGGGTTCCGTGGATGCCCACGACACCAGGGCCGAGTCCACGCGCGTGTCCTCGGCGACCAGCACCAGGCGCCGGCCGACGGCACGAGCCTCCAGCGCGGGCTCGAGGGCGTCCCTGAAGAGACGCGCTTCCCGCCCCGCCAGCGGCCGTGCCCCCATCACCACGGTGTCGGCCAGCAGCACGGCGCCGAGCACGCAGGTGATGACCGGTGCCCACCTCCGCCGGGCGCTCTGCTGCGACACCCAGGTCAGCCCCACCGCCGCCAGCGGCGCCACCGCCCAGATCGCGAACCGGAACACCTCGGCTTGCCATTCCGACCAGCCAAGCCCCACCGCCAGGACCAGCGCCCCGGACAGCGCGATCGCGCGGCGCCACCAGCGCGCCAGATCACCGAACAGCAACCCGACGATCGCCAGGGCCATCACCAGATAGGCCAGGCGCATGGTGAGGTCGGCCGATACGTAGCTGCCGATGGACATGCGAGGCCGGGAATCGAACGCCACCACCAGCGCGTCGCGCCACGTGATCGGGACCTCCGCCGCCAGCGACAGCGCGCGCGCCTCGCTGGCCACCCACTCGAAGTGCGCGACAAAGGCGCCAGCGCCGAGCAGCAACGAGGCCACGGTCCACGCCCCGCGCGCGGGCCGCTGCGGCGTCCGCCGCAGTGCCGCCAGCACGATCGGCCAGGTGACAATGGCAATCCAGTCCCACCACACCGCCAGACTCCACAGCAGAATCGCGGAGAGCGGGTTGAACCAGGGGCGGTCGGCCGACACGCGTTGATGCTCGTCGAACGCCGCCCCCGAGGCCAGCCAGACCAGGCCGATCGCCACCACGAGCCCGCCGGCGTGCATGAGGGCCGCGCCGAACGACGCGTCCAGCGCCAGCGCCAGCGTGACGAAGGCGGTGGCGAGCAGGCCGGCGCCGGCGAAGATCGCCACGCCGCTCGCACCGAGCATCACGATGAGCGCCACCACCCAGCGCGTCGGCGTCGTCACGGTGCCCAGCCAAGGCGCATGCAGCACGGGTTCGAGCAGGGTGAGGGCGGGGTCGTCCGCCACCGAATAGATCGGTTGCTCGCCGAGCGGCGAGACCGGCGGCATCAAGGCACGCGGCGCCAGGAGCGCCCACACGGCGACCACCACCACGGCCACCGTCGCCGCCAGCGCGAACGGGCGAAGAGACTGCGGATGCGCCATGGTTTGGCGTATTCTACGCTTCCGCGTTGCCGCGAGCGCGCGAACCCGCGCGATGTCATCTCGCACCAACTTCTGGCTCACCGCGCTGCTGCTGGCAGGCCTGGTCCTGCTGCGCGCCTTGCCCTTCGTCTGGTGGCCCGGCACCCACTTCGACTCCGATCAGGCCATCGTCGGCTTGATGGCCAAGCACATCAGCGAAGCGCGCGCCTTCCCGTTGTTCTACTACGGGCAGAACTACATGCTGGCGGTCGAGGCCTACCTCGCCGCGCCCGTGATGATCGTGGTCGGGCCAACGGTCACCGCGCTGAAGGCGCCACTGGTCGTGATCAACCTCGCGATCGTGATCCTGCTGCTGAGAATCCTCGTGCGCGAGGCGCGCCTGCATCCGCTCGTGGCTGCGGTTGCGGTGCTGCCGATCGCCCTGCCCGCCGCGGGCATCGCCGCCCGCGTCACCGAAGCCAACGGCGGAAACGTCGAGCCCTGGCTGTACGTGCTGCTCCTCTGGATGGTGCGCGATCGACCGTGGTGGCTTGGCGGCATCCTGGGCTTCGGCATGCTGCACCGCGAGTTCGTGGTCTACGGCGCGCTCGCACTGCTGGCCATGGACCTCCTCGCGGCCCTCACGTCCGGCGCCGTCATGACTCGGGCGGGCCTGGTCGCCAGACGATGGGCCGTGGCCGGCATCGCGTTCGTCGCCGTGCGCGGCGCGGCTGGTGTGCTGCAGCCGTTCGCCAACGGTCTTGGACCCGGCACCACCGGTGACGACCCCGTCCTGTTCGGCACCGTGGTGGAGACCATCGGCGGACGGGTGTGCTTCGAGCCCGCGGCGTGGCCGATGCGGGCAGAGCTGTTGTTCACCGATCACCTGCCGCGGCTGATCGGCGGCGTGCCGGCGCCCCTCCGCGACTACGGCGTCCTCACCGGGGTGTTCTCGGGCGTGGACGGTCTGGGACCGTGGGTGGGCGCGCTCACGCTGATCGGTCTGGCCTCGGGAGCCTGGCACTGGTTCACCGTGCGTCGACGCGGGGCCTCCATGACGGCTGGCGTCCCCATCACCGGCACGGCGAATACGGCGCCAGCCGAGATGACGCATATCGGCGGCTATCTGGTGCTGGTCGGTCTCATCTCGACGGTCGTCTACGGCTTCGCCACCTGCAGCGACATCAAGGTCGAGACGATGCGCTACAACCTGCTGGGGGTGTTGATCCCCGTCGGTGCCCTGGTGATGGCGCTGCAGACGTGGACCCTGCCCGCGGTGCGAGCGGGACTGGGCGCGGCGGTGGCGCTGTGGTGTGCCCTGAACACCGGAGACATCATCGCGCTGGCACGGGAGTATCGCACCCACCCGCCGCCCGATCAACGGCAGGCCGTGGCCGACGACCTCGAACGTCGCGGCGTGTCGATCTCGTGGTCACGCTTCAGGAACGCGTACCACATCACCTTCCTGGCGCAGGAGCGCGTCCGGGTCTCGGCCAACGATTTCGCCCGAATCCGGTCGTACTTCGACGAGGCCGCACTGGCTCAGGCGCCGACGCTGGCCGAGCAACCGTGCGAAGACGGCGCAGCTCTGCCGTCCGGCATGTTCCTCTGCCGGTGACCCGGCCCACGCCCCCGCCGAACCACGGGCCCTGGTCCGGCGTATCCTTCTGTAACCGCCGGAGGACCACAACATGCCCCCAGTCGACGAACAGGCCCGTCTGGCCGCCCTGCGGCGCTATCGGATCCTCGACACCGATCCCGAACCGGCCTTCGACGACCTGACGATGCTGGCGTCGCACATCTGCGGGACGCCGATGGCCCTCATCACGCTGATCGACGAAGACCGGCAGTGGTTCAAGTCCGAGGTCGGCGTCGGCATCCGCGAGACCGAGCGCAGCATCGCGTTCTGCACGCATGCCATCAAGCAACCCGGCATCATGGAAGTGCCGGACGCGCGCGAAGACGACCGTTTCCGCCACAACCCGATGGTCATCGGTGAACCGCACATCCGTTTCTATGCCGGGGCGCCGCTTGATCACGCCGGACGGTTACGCGCTGGGCACGCTGTGCGTGGTGGATACCAGGCCGCGACGGCTCACCGGCGAACAGGCGCGGGCGCTCGAAGCGCTGCGGCGGCAGGCGCAGTGCGCAGCTGGAACTGCGGCACAATCTGATCGAGTTGGAGGCGGCACTGGCGGCTCGCGACCGGGCAGAGGCCGAGCAGACGGCGCTCGTCGCGCAGCTTCGCGCGTCACTGGAGAAGGTGGACAAGCTGAGCGCGCTGATGCCCTTCACCTCCACCTGTGAGATGAACCTCGTGCTCCCGGCGGTGGCCTCGTCCATTCCCACCGTGAGCGAAGGCGTCCGGCAGCTGCTCGAGAGCAAGGGCTGGACCGAGGACGAGCTGATGCCGGTGGAGCTGGCGATCGACGAAGCGCTGGCCAACGCCATCCGCCACGGCTGCAAGAACGATCCGACCAAGCAGGTGCAATGTGTCGTGACCACCGACGCCAAGGGCGAAGTGGTCATCGTCGTGCGCGATCCCGGCCCCGGATTCGATGCCGCGAAGGTGCCGGACCCGCTGGCCGGCGAGAATGTGTTGAAGCCGAGCGGCCGCGGCGTGTTCCTCATCAACCAGCTGATGGACGAGGTCGGCTTCACCGACGGCGGGCGCGAAGTGCAGATGAAGAAGCGCCGCGGGTAATCGTCAGTCGGCCGGCAGTGCGGGCATCGGCCACTTCACCCGGCCCTCCTTGCCAGAGATGCGCACGACGAGCTCGGCGTGGGTCGCGGTCCTCGGCAACACCGGTTCACCGGTGGCGTGCTGCAATGGAAACGTCAGCCAGAATCGATCGTAGTCGTAGTTCCGGCGCAGCACGCCCTGGAATGCCGGCACGTCGCGCAGCTCGCTGGCCAGGACCCCGCGACTTGGCGTACCGCGCGTCTCGCCCGGACCTATCGGCTGCAGGAACGCCGACCACTCCAGCGGAATGACGCCCGAGCCTTCGCGGGGATCGACCTCGACCATCACCACCGCCTGCCCCTTGCTGATCTCCTCGGCCTCGGCCACCGCCGCGCGCGCTTCAGTGTCGGACATGCCAGTCGAGAGCTGCCGGACGCGCGCCGTCGCACGAATCGCGGACGGGTGTAGCCACGTCGCCGCGAGCTTGTAGTTGTAGGCGCTCTCGGTCTTGAGAATGCGGGTGTCGAACCACCCGCCGACGCGCCCCTGCACGTACGCCGCCTTCCCCACCGCCTGCGCCCGCTCCATCGCCCACGATAGCCACGCTTCATCTGCGCCCTGCGCGAACAGCATCACAGGCAGCGTCGCCAGAGCAGCCGCGATCGCGAGGCGTCGAATCACTTCGCCAGCCTGCGGGTGATGACGACGAGTTCGGATCCGCCCATCGCGGTGCTGCCGACCGTCATGCCCACCGCCTCGTAGCCCTGCTCGGCCACCTGCGCCAGTTCCTTCTGCAGCGTGGAGGTCTTGCTGGTGGCGAGCAGCTTGTACTCGTAACGCTGGCCGCGCGGCGACTCGGGGTTGCGCTCCAGGATGCCGGCCGTCTCCTTGCCGCCGAACAGGCTCTCGAACACGGTCTGCCCGACCGCGGCCCAGCCGGCATCGGCCGCCTCCTGCAGTTCCTTCTGCAGCGTGCTGGTCTTGCTGGTCGCCAGCAGACGATATTCATAGGTGGTCTTGTCGTTGCCGCGCTTCTCCATCAGCACCACTACTTCATTGCCGCCGACGGCGGTCTCGCCTCCCATGACTGCGACGAAGCGGTAGCCCGCGGCCCCGGCCTCCTGCAGTTCCTTCTGCATCGTCGAGGTCTTGCTGGTGGCGAGGACCCTATAGGTGATGGCGCTCTGCGCATGCGATAGCGACGCCGAGCAGAGGCAGAGGAACAACGCGGCAATGCAGGTCAGTCGAGTCACGGGAGTCCTTCCTTCGTCAGGTTGAGGGGTTGGGCAACAATTACGGGAGGGACCAATCGGCGCGCAGCGTGTCGTAGGCCGCGCGCGGCAGCTGCACCAGCACCGGGGCGGCGTCTGGATCGAGCCAGGCCATGACCGCACGCAGTTCGTCGGGCGACATCGCGGTGCAGCCCGCCGTGCCCTGGCCGCCGTCGCCGCCGATGTGCAGGAAGATGCACGAACCGCGCTTCGCCACCGCCGGGGTGTTGTAGTCCACGACCACGCCCCAGCGATAGGCCTCGCCGACGTCGCGCATCTTCTCCGAGCTGTTCCAGTCCGGCGTGCGCACCTGCCTGCGGTCCACGATCTGGTTGTAGACCGTGGACGCGGAATCGTCCACGCACTCGATGCCCTCTACCACCGGGAGGTAGGGCATCTTCAGCCATGACGCCTCCGCCGCGGGTGCGAAGCCGAAGGCGCGGCCGAGCGGGAACACGCCGGCCGGAGAACGGCCGTCGCCCTCGGCCTTCTGTGGCCCGGGCACGGCCGGCGACGTCAGCGGATCCCAGGCCGTGCCGTTCTTGCCGACGACAATCGAACCGGCCGCGCCAACCGGCCGCCACGGCTGCCCCGCCGCACTGCGCTCGAAGCGGCGCAACTCGCCGCGGACGTCGTTCCAGCCGGGCGTGATCACCAGCACCATCTGCCGCGCCGAGGCGAGGCGCGAAGGAGCGTCGGCCTGCAGTGACGCCGCGGCTGCCACGAGCATCATGGCCAGGCCGCAGCACAGGGCAGGCACGTGAGGAGTTCGCATGCGGCGGATTGTACAGGACGAGGCAGAAGGTGCGCGCAACGGCCGACGGGGGGATGGCACTCCCTGCCACGGTGAACCCGGGCCCGGGCGCGAACGGCCGATTCCTGTCCGGCACCACTCGTGCAATGGACAGGCGGCGTGAGGTGGCGGGCGCGGGAGGAGGACGAGGGGATGACCGAGATGGATCGGCTGGAGCAGCGGCTGGGTGAGCGCTTCGAGGCGCTGCATCAGCAGGATGGAAGCCATGGAGCGGAGGGCGGATCAGCGGTTCACGGAGATTCGTGTCAAACAGGAGGAAGACATCCAGCTGCTGAAGGCGATGTCCTGCCAGTTGCGCGGCCGGGTGGAGCGGGTGGAACGGCGAGCCGGCCGGGGCGCTACGTAGCGGCCGGCGGCCTCGGCTGCGCCATCGCCGCCACCACCATCGCGTAGACCTGATCCCAGGTGTCCGCGCGCGGGCCCGGGAGGTGGCGATTGGTGGAACTGGTGAACACGATGGTCGGGTGCCCTTCGCGCCGCAGCTGTTCGACGTTGCGGGGCGAGTCCTCGATGTAGAGGTCGGCGCCGACCGCCGACTTGTCCGCGAGAAAGCACAGATCCCAGTACGGAATGTCGTGGCCATCCAGCCAGTCCACCGTCTGCTGCACCGCCACGCGGTGGAAGTTCTTGATCAGCAGGCGGTGCGTGATGATGCGGATGCGAACGCCCATGTCCGACAGCCGCCGCAGCACCTGCGGCGCTCCGGGCATGGGCTTCAGCACGCGGAAGAGATCCCGCTGGGTGACGGCGAACTGGTGCAGCTTGGGATAGCCGCCCGGGGCCTGGGCCACGCCCCACTCGGGCAGATCCCACGTCACCTCCGGGCCCAGGGAGTTCGACGGCACACCCAGCCATTCGGCGGCGATCGGACGCAGGCCGCCGTAGAAGTCGGCGCAGGTGCCGTCGAGGTCCACTCCGAGCACGAAGGGCGTGTCCATGACCATTTTGAAAGAGCGGTGGGGTTACTGCGGGAACCGGCCGAGCGCCACCAGCAGGTCCAGGCGCGCCTGACGGACGCGGTCCTCGACCTGCGTGACCGCGGTCTCGAGGTCGCGCGCCGAGCGCTGCGCGTCGATCACCTCGATGTTCGTGGAGGCACCGGCCTCGAACGCAACGATGGTGATCTTGAGCACCTCGTTGGCGAACTGCGCCGATTCACGGGCACTGGCGAGGGCCCGCTCCTGAAACGCCACTGCCGCCAGCGCGGTCCGCACCTCGGCCCGCGCCGTGCAGCGCCAGCCGCTCGAGCGTCAACTCATCCTCCTGCAGATCCGCTTCACGCTGACGCCGGAGGCCGCGCCGCCGGCCACCGTCGTAAATCGGCTGGATCAGCGACAGGGTCAGCCGCCAGGTCCCGGACGGCTGGAACAGACCGGCGGGCCCCACGTACTGCGGGTCGAACGACACCGACGCGGTCGGCCACCAGTCCTTCGAGCTGTCCTGGACGATGCGCGACGACAAGTCGCGCTGGGCGCTGAACAACCGGTAGTCGGTGCGCGCCCCCAGCCACGACTCCGGGCTCCCCGACGGCGGGCACCTCGAACGCCGGCTCGCCGGCGACATCGACCGGACCGTCGGCTTCGAGCAGCACGCCGAGCGCCTCCTGGGCGCGGCGCACGTTGAGCCGGTAGGTCTCGAGCAGCGCCTGGTCCGAAGACACGATCTGCGACGAGCGCAGCGCGTTCAGCCGGCTGCCGACGCCGCCCTCGAGACGCCGCTGGTTGTAGTCGAGCTGCGCCCGCGAGGTCTCCAACGAGCGCTGCTGCACCTCGACCAGGCGTTCCTGGGTGATGACCGCCAGGTAGGCAATCGCCGCCGACACGCCAATCTGCCGACGCACGTCGGCGGTGTTCAGGCGCGCGACCTCGATCCGATCCATCTGCTGCACGCGCGCCGCCCACTGCGCCGCGGCCAGCACCGGCATCGCCGACGGTCGGCGCCACCGTCGTCTGATTCCGCGGCTGGACGACGTTGCCGTCGAATCCGCGCGCGGCGTCGAGCGTGCTGTTGACGACCGAGACGTTGACGAACGGCAGCGTCGAGGCACGCACCTGCTGGAGGATGGCCTCGGCCCGCAGCACGTTGTTGGCCGCGATCTGGATGGTGGTGTTCTTCTCCACCGCCGCGCGTCACGGCCTGATCGAACGACAGCGCCGGCATCGCCGGCTGGTCCGGCGCCGGAGGCATGGCTGGCGGCGACTGCCCGGGAGCCGCCGGCATCACGGGTGGCGGCTGTGGCGTGGCGGCCTGTATCGTCGCCGCGTTCGATACCGCGCGTTGCAGCACGGATGTCCGTCCCGCTTCCACTGCCCTGCCACGCGCCGCGTCAGTCGACTGGGCGAAGCCGGGCGCGGCCAGCGCCAGGCCCAGTGCCAGCACGACGCCGACGGTGACTGGAACGGACGGCCCCGAGGGCGCGGGGCCCTCCTCGTCGTCCTCGCCGCGCACCTTGCCCGGCACCAGCGTCCGGATGATCACGTAGAGCACCGGGATGAAGATGACCGACAGGAAGGTGGAGGCCACCATGCCGCCCGCGACCGCGGTGCCCACCGAGTTGCGGGCCGCCGCGCCCGCACCCGTGGCCAAGGCCAGCGGCATCACGCCCAGGATGAACGCCAGTGACGTCATCAGGATGGGCCGCAGCCTGATGCGCGACGACTCGACGGCCGCGTCCAGAATCGACAGCCCCTGCTCGCGCATCTGCTCCGCGAACTCCACGATCAGGATCGAGTTCTTCGCCGCCAGACCGATCAGCAGCACCAGGCCGACCTGGCAGAACACGTCGTTGGCCAGGCCGCGAATCAGCTGCGCCGACAGCGCGCCGAGCACCGCCAGCGGCACGCCCAGCAGGATGATGAACGGCAGCACCCAGCTCTCGTACTGCGCCGCCAGCACCAGGTAGACGAGGATCACCGACAGGCCGAAGATGAGGCCGGCCTGCGAGCCGGCCTTGATCTCTTCGAGCGACTGCCCCGCCCACGCGAAGTCGAATCCGGGCGGCAGGTTCTGGCGCGCCAGCTCCTGCATCGCCTGCAGGGCCTGGCCCGAGCTCTGGCCGGGCGCCGGATTGCCGGTGATCTCGGCCGAGCGGAACAGGTTGAAGTGGCTGATCACCTGCGGCGCGGTCGTCTCGCGCAGCCGCACCACGGTGTCGAGCGGCACCATCTGCCCGTTGTTGGCCCGCGCGTACAGCTGCTTCAGGTCCGACGGGTTGGCGCGAAAGCGCTGATCCGCCTGGGCATAGACGCGATAGGCGCGGTTGTTGAAGTCGAAGTCGTTGACGTAGGACGAGCCCAGGAAGACCTGCAGCGCGTCGGTGACCTCGCGCAACGGCAAGCCAAGACTCCGCGCCTTGTCGCGATCGAGCTCCACGATCATCTGCGGGTCGTCGGCGCGGAAGCTGCTGAACAGCCCCTGGACACGCCCGCTCTGGTTGCCCGCGCCCATCAGCCCGAACGTGGCCTGCGCCAGCCCGTTGATGTCCGTGCTGTTGGTCTGGTCCAGAATCTCGAACTGGAAGCCGCCAAACGTCGACAGGCCCTGGATCGCCGGCGGCGGGAACGCCACGACGATGGCACCCGGAATCATGAACAACGGCCCGCTCACGCGATCCAACACCGCCCGCAGCGAGTGTTCCGCCCCCTGGCGCTCGCCGTAATCCTTCAGCCGGGTGAAGATCAGCCCGTTGTTCGGGGCCGCACCGGCGAAGCTGAAGCCCATCACCGAGAATGCCGCCGCGATGTCCGGATCCCCGTAGAGAATCTTCTCGGCCTGCTTCGCGATCTCCGTCGTGTACTCGAGCGACGCACCCGCTGGCGCCTGGACGACGCAGATGAGGAAGCCCTCGTCCTCTTCGGGCACGAACGCCGTCGGCACCACCTGCAGCAGCACGTAGGTGGCATAGAGGCCGCCGGCGAACAGCAGCAGCATCGCGTAGCGGAACCGCAGGGCGCCGCGCACCGCACGGACGTAGATACGACGTGCCGGCGTCGATGACGCGGTTCACGCCGGTGAAGAAGCGGCCATGGGTGTGGCTCTCGCGATCCAGCAGCAGGGCGGCCAGCGCCGGCGTCAGGGTGACGGCGTTGAACACCGACAGCACCACCGCGAACGCGATCGTCAGCGAGAACTGCTGATAGAGCCGGCCTGTGACGCCTGGGAAGAAGGCCACCGGCACGAACACGGCGACCAGCACGATGCCAATCACCACGACCGCGCCGAACACCTCGCGCATGGCGTCGATCGCCGCCTGCCTCGCCGATTTCTTGTACTCGGTCATGTGCCGTTCGATGTTCTCGATCACCACGATCGCATCGTCGACGACGATGCCGGTGGCGAGCACGATGCCGAACAGCGTCAGGGTGTTGATCGAGAAGTCGAACAGCTTGATGAACGCAAACGTTCCGATCAGCGACACCGGAATGGTGATCGCCGGGATGATCGTGCTGCGCCAGTTCTGGAGGAACAGGAACATCACGATGATCACGAGGCCGATGGCTTCGCCGAGGGTTTTCAGCACCTCGACGATCGATTCGCGGACGACGCTGACGTTGTCGAAGGCCAGGCGCCACTCGAGGCCCGGCGGGAAGCTCGGCTCGAGCCGCGCCGATCGTCTCCATCACGCCCTGGTAGACGTCGAGCGCGTTGGCGGAGGGCAGCAGGGTGATGCCCATCCCCGACGCCTCGAGCTCCAGGAACCGCAGATTCGAGCCGGTACTGCTCGGCCCCGAGCTCCACCCGTCCGATGTCCTTCACCCGCACCAGCGCGCCGTCGGCGCCAGCCTGCACCACGACGTCCTCGAACTCCGAGACCTCGGTGAGGCGGCCCACGGCGCGGACGCTCATGGTGAACTGCTGCCCGGCCACGGCGGGCTGCTCGCCGAGCGCGCCGGCGGCCACCTGCACGTTCTGCTCGCGCAGCGCGTTCACCACGTCGCCGGCGGTGAGGCGCCGCGCCGCCAGGCGGCCGGGGTCCAGCCACAGCCGCATCGCGTAGCGACGCTCGCCGAAGATGATGACGTCGCCGACGCCTGGCACGCGCTTGATCGCGTCGCGGACGTAGAGGTCGAGGTAGTTGCTGATGAACTGGTTGGTGTAGCGGTTGTCCTGGCTGAAGAAGCCCAGGCCGCCCATGAAGCCGGCCGTGACCTTCGACACGATGATGCCGTTGGTGCGCACGTCGACCGGCATGCGTCCGAGCGCGGAGTTGACGCGGTTCTGCACGTCCACCGCCGCCAGGTCCTGATCGCGCGAGATGTCGAACGTGACCGTGATGGTCGACACCCCCGAGTTCGTGGACGACGAGGTCATGTAGGTCATGCCCTCGACGCCGTTGATGGCCTGCTCGAGCGGCGTGGTGACCGCGCTCTCCACGGTCTGCGCGTTGGCGCCGGTGTAGAACGCGGTGACCGACACGGCGGGCGGCGCCAGGTCCGGGTAGCGGGCGATCGGCAGCGTCGGAATCGCGATCGCGCCGGCGAGGATGATCAGCAGCGAGCAGACCGTCGACAGGACGGGCCGCTTGATGAATACGTCCGCGAACATGGTTAGGACGCCTTCTTTTCAGCTGGGGCAGCCGCGGCGGGAGCGCCCGGGGACGGCCCACCGGCCATCACCGGCGCGCCGTCACCGATCTTCTGGATGCCCGCGGTGATGAGCTGCTCACCGGACTCGAGCCCGCCGCGCAGGATGTAGTCGTTGCCCACCAGATCGCCGAGCGTGACGGCCTTCTGGCGCGCGATCGTCATGTCGCCCTGCTTCTCGACCACGTAGGCGAAGTACTGACCGTTGATGCGCGTGACCGCCGTCAGCGGCACGGTGAGGCCCGGCTCCGAGCGCCAAATCACCTGGGCCCGCACCTGCTGATCCGAGCGGAACTTGCCACGGCCGTCGACGAGCGCGACCTTCGCCAGCACGGTCTGCGTCGGCGTCGACACTCGGCGAGACGAACGTGATCGGGTTGGTGGCGAGCACCTGCTTGCGGTCGTCGACGATGCGAACCGGCAGCCCGACCTTGAGGTCGGCCGCCTGCTGCACGGGAACGCTGACGTAGAGCTCGAGCACGTCGTTCTCGTCGACGGTGGTGAGCACCGTGGTCTTGGTCACCCGTTCACCGAGGGTCACGGGGATGTCGCCCACGGTGCCGCTCGTCGGCGAGGTGACGCGGTAGTACCGACAGCTCGGTCTTCTGCTGGCGCAGCTGCTCGTCGAGCGCCTTGAGCGCGGCCTCGGCGGTCCGCTGCGGCGGTCTCCGCCTGCGCCAGCTCGCGCTGGCTCACCGCACCGGCGGCGTAGAGCGTCTTGTTGCGCTCGAGCTCCTGCGTGGCATACGACAGCTCGGCGGCACGGACGGCGCGCGTGCTCTCGAGCGACGCCAGACCGGCCTGCTGGGACGCCGAGTCGACCTCGAACAGCACGGCGCCCTGCCGCACCTGATCACCAGACCGCACGGCGATGCGCGTGATGAAGCCCTCGACCTGCGGCTGAATGGCCGTGGTCGCGCCGGCTCTTCAACGACGCCGATGTACTCGCTGATCAGCTCGACCGGCTTCTCCGCGAGGGTGAGCGTCTCGACGGGCATCGGCGGCGGCCCGCCGCCGGGGCCGCCGGGACCGCCGGGGCCACCCGCGCCGGGTGCCCCGGCGCCGTTCGCGCCGCAGGCGGCCACCAGGAGTGACGACGAAAGAATGAAGACAGCAAGACGCGGGGACGTGGCAGGCATGATGATTTGGACGCCGCCGCGAAGCCGGACGGTCGTCCGGGACGGGCGCGCGTGAAGAGGGGATGATAAATGAAGCTTCAGTTATTGTAAAGTAACGACCATGTCACCGCGGCCCAAGACCGCCTCCGATGCCGCCATCCTCGATGCCGCGGCCCGCCTGCTCGCCCGCATCGGGGCCGGCTCACATGCGTCTCGAAGACGTCGCGCGCGAGGTCGGTCTCTCGCCGGCCACGCTGCTGCTGCGATTCAAGTCCAAGAAGAAACTGCTGCTGGCCGTCGCCGAGCAGGGCATCAGTCGGCATGGCCGAGCACTTCCGCGACCGCCGCCTCAACAGCACATCGGCGCTGCACGCCATCACCGAAGTCTGCGACTGCGTGCGCGAAATGGCCGAGGAACCGCAGCAGCTGGCCAACCTGCTCGCCTTCCTTCAGCTCAGCCTCGAGGATCCGGAGTTCCGCGTGGTGGCCCAGCGCCACGACGCCACCCTCGAACAGGAGATGGCGCGGCTGCTCGAGGACGCTCGCGAGAAAGGCGAGGTCGTCGACTGCTGCACGAAGGGCCTGGCGCGGGCCGTCATCGCCATGATGCGCGGCTCGCTGCTCACCTGGAGCGCGCTCGGCCAGCACACCACCCCGGACCAATGGGTGAAGGCCGACATCGAGACGTTGCTCCGGCCCGTACCGGGTGCCGGACTCGCCCCGCGCCGGCCACACGCCCCGCGGCGTGTTCTCGGCCGCGAAGAAGAACGCCGCCGTCAAGCCCCGCCGTCGTCCCAGCCTGCGACGGGTCCGCACCCCGTCATGAACGTGCACGCCGATCTCGTCGGCTTCTCCAGGGGCATGTACAGCAACTGGCTGTGGCACAAGCCGCTGCAGTTGGTCGTGGACGCCGGCGAGGGACTGCAGCTGGCGCTCGGCAGCAGCGTGTTCGCGCCGTCGTGGCTGGCGATCACCCATGGCCACTCCGATCACGTGCTCGGACTGCCCGGCTTCGTCGCCGCGCGCCGCTTCGGCAAGGGCGCGCAGGACAAGCCGCTGACCGATCGTCCATCCGATCGGCTCGCGCGGCGTCCAGGCCGCGCGCGATCTGCTCGCCACGGCGTACGGAGGGGTCCACTTTCCCCTCACCTGGTGCCCCATCGCGCCCGGCGCCTCGGTGCCGATGGGCAAGGGCCGGACGCTCGAAGCGTTCGCGGCGGTGCACACGCCGGGCGAGCCCGCGCTCGGCTACCGCGTGGTCGAGACGCGACGGCGCTTGAAGCCGGAGTTCGCGGGGCTGCCGCAGCGCGAGATCGAGGCGCGCGCCCTTCAGGGGCTGCGCCACACGATGATGGAAGAGACTCGCCACATCGTCTTCGCCCACAGCGGCGACGCGATGGCCGTGGCCGCCGATGACGTGCGCGGCGCCGACCTGCTGGTGCACGACGCCACCTTCCTGGTGCCCGCCGATCGACGCGAGCCGATTCACGCCTCCACCGAAGAAGCGCTGGACGTGGCCCGCCGCGCCGGGGTCCGCACGCTGGTGCTGCAGCATCTCTCGATCCGTTACGAGCGGCCGGCGGCGATCGGCGCGCTGCACAAGCAGGTGATGGCCTCGGGCTATGCGGGACACGCATGGCTGCTGGACGAAGGCGCGCTGCGATCAAGCTGCAACTAAAATGAAGGGTCTATGTCCACCACTCTGACGCGCGAGGACGTGACGCGCATCGCGGAACTCGCCCGTCTCGAGCTCACGACCGAGGAACTGGACCTGTTCACCCGTCAGCTGGGCGACATCCTCGGCTACGTCGAGCAGATTCGCGACCTCGACACCTCCGGTGTCACCCCGACCTCGCACGTCCTCAACCTGCCCGTCGAGCGCGACGACGTCATCGTCGAACCGCTGCCGCGGGCCGCGGCGCTGGCCAACGCGCCGGACGCGGCCACCGAGGCCGGCCTCTTCAAAGTGCCACGAGTTCTCTGATGTCCACTCCGATCGAGCAGTCAGCACGCGCCATCGCGCGGGACATCGCCGCCGGCCGCGTGCACGGCGACCGCACGTGTGCGAGGCGTTTCTCACCCGGATCCGCGAGGAGGAGCCGCGCATCGGCGCCTTCAACACGGTGATCCACGAGCGCGCCCTGGCGCAGGCGCGGGCCATCGACGCCTCGCCGGCGAGGCCGGCGATGCCGCCGCCCTGCCGCTGCTCGGCGTGCCGGTCGCGATCAAGGACAACATGTGCACGGCCGGCGTGCCGACGACCGCCTCGTCGCGCGTGCTGCGCGGGTTCGTGCCGCCCTATTCGGCGACCGTCGTCTCCCGCCTCGAAGCCGCCGGCGCCATCGTCGTCGGCAAGACCAACCTCGACGAGTTCGCGATGGGATCGTCGACCGAGAACTCGTCGATCGGCCCGACCCGCAATCCGTGGGACATCACCCGCACGCCGGGCGGCAGCAGCGGCGGATCCGCCGCCGCGGTGGCCGCGAAGATGGTGCCCGTCTCGCTCGGGTCGGACACCGGCGGGTCGATTCGCCAGCCGGCGGCCTTCTGCGGACTGGTCGGGCGTGAAGCCGACCTACGGACGCGTGTCGCGCTACGGCCTCCTCGCGTTCGCCTCGTCGCTCGATCAGATCGGCCCGTTCGCCCGCACCGCCGAAGACGCCGCGCAGGTGCTGCAGGTGATCGCGGGCCACGATGCGCACGACGCCACCTCGTCCGCCGAGCCCGTCCCCGATTACGTGGCGGCGGTCGCCCGCGGCGTGTCGGGACTGCGCATCGGCGTGCCGCGCGCGTTCGTCGGCGAAGGTGTGGATGCGGACGTGCAGCAGGCGTTTGCCGCCTCGCTGGATCGCTGGCGGGCCGCCGGCGCGCGGATCGTGGACATCGAGCTGCCGCATGCCAGGCACGCCATTCCGGTCTACTACCTGATTGCCACGGCCGAGGCCTCGTCCAATCTGGCGCGCTACGACGGCGTCCGTTATGGGCATCGGGCGACGCTCGAGAAGGGCGATGGCTTGCAGACGATGTACGACCGCACCCGGGATGAAGGCTTCGGACCC
This sequence comes from uncultured Acidobacteriota bacterium, assembly GCA_963721715.1. Classification (GTDB taxonomy): domain Bacteria; phylum Acidobacteriota; class Vicinamibacteria; order Vicinamibacterales; family UBA2999; genus VFZN01. The sequence goes on from CAVRKI010000004.1 coordinate 846,393, forward strand.
GAGGTGAAGCGACGCATCATGCTCGGCACTTACGTTCTTAGCGCCGGCTACTACGACGCGTACTACCTGAAGGCGCAGCAGGTGCGCACCCTGCTCCGCCAGGACTACGAGCACGCCTTTGCCGGGTGCGACGTGGTGGCGATGCCGACCACGCCCACGCCCGCGTTCAAGCTCGGTGAGAAGACCGCCGATCCGCTTCAGATGTACCTGAGCGACGTGTTCACCGTCAGCGCGAACCTGACCGGCCTCCCAGCCGTCAGCATCCCCGCGGGACAGACCGCCGGGGGACTTCCCATCGGTGTGCAGCTGACCGGCCGGATGTTCGACGAGGCGACGCTCCTGGCCGCCGCCCACGCGCTCGAGTCGTAGGTCCAGACGCCCGCGCCCGCGGGCGGGCTCTGGCCGCCGCGGTCGCGATCAGGCGACCGCTGGGGTCTTCCGAAAGATGGCGTACAGCATCAGGCCGAGCAGCACGAACGGAATCGCCGGCAGGAGCAGTGCAAGGATGGTCGTGACCACGCCAATCACGGCCACGGCGGCGAGGACGATGAGGATGACCGGGAGCGCGGCCGCGCCCAGAGCCAACCCCACGGCGCCCAAGGTGAGCCACACCGGGACCATGATGAGCTTGAGCAGCAGCCGGAACGGCAGCAGCACGACCCAGAGGACGACCTTCAGGAGCAGGAAGACGAAGCCGAGAATGGCGACCACCGCCAGGGCGGCGGTGGCGAGCCCACCGAAGACCAGAAGTTCGACCATCTCAATCTGAGAAGACGAACCCCGGTGGGCCCGGGTTCCACGGACGCGTTAGCGGATGTCGAAGACGGCCTTGAAGTCGGGCAGGTTCCACTCGACGAGGTGCTGCCGCACTTCCTGCATGGCCACGCGTTCGGCCTTCACCTTGCGGGCGCCGGGCGTACCGGGAGCAGGGGGCACCCCGGCCGAGACGGGAGTCGCCACTTCCGGCTCGCCAGCGGCCAGGCGGGATTTGGCGCCCCGGCGCAGCTGCTTGGCACGCAGAGCTGCCACGTCGACGAACAAGAAACGGCTTTCGATCGGCGGGGCCTCCGGATAGGTCACGGTCTCGGGCGCGTTCTCGGGCTGATCGTTCTGGATTTCCGTTTCGGACATAGCCTGTCAGTTTACCACGGCAGAAGGAGGCGCCGGCCCTTCACCTGGGACACCTGCCTAGGACACCAGGAAGGCCCCGACCAACCAGGACACCAGGCTGACGACCAGGGCGCCGAACAGGGCCGCCCAGAACGAGGCCACGGAGAACCCTGGGACCAGGGCGGCGGCCAGGCCGAACGCGGCGGCATTGACGACGAAATAGAAGAGCCCGAGCGTGACGACCGTCAGCGGCAGGGTCAGCAGGGTCAGCACCGGCTTGACCACTGCGTTCACGAATCCGAGCACCAGCGCCCCCACGGCCAGGGCGCCACCCGACGCGACGCTGACGCCGGGCACCAGATACGCGGCCGCGGCCAGACCGAGGGCGACGACCAGCCAGTGAATGAGAAAAACCACCATGTGTCCTCCTGTTTCCTCACACCGAGCCTAGCACCTCGACCTGTCGTCGGTGTGTCCGCCAGACGAAACGGGACCAGATCTCGGCCAGGGCCCAGGCCAGCCCGGCGCCGATGGCGACCAGCAGCCACAGGTCGGGCGGAATGTGCACGCCTCCGACCAGGGCGACGGTCACCGGATAGAGCCCGGCCAGCAGCTGGATGGCGATACCGCCGATGACGGCGGCGTGAAGGTACGGGTTCGGCAGCGGATTCGTCCAGGTGTGACGAGCGGGGTAGGTCAACAGGAGCTGACCGATCGCCATGAAATGGAACGCCACCATCCGCGCTTCCGCCGCGCCGTAGCCGAGCGCCGGCACGAGCCCGAGCACGCCCAGGGCAAGGAGCGCTTTCATCACGCCCGCGCCGACGATGAATCGCAGCGACGGCCGGTCCAGGAGGGGCGCGTCCGTGGGCCGCGGCCGCTGCTGCATCACGCCCGGGGTGCGATCGAGCGCCAGGGCCAGCGCCGGCAGTCCGTCCGTCACCAGGTTGATCCACAGGATCTGCGCGGCGGTCAGCGGCAGCAGCAGCTCACCGCCGCTGTCCCTGAGACCGAGCGCGTAGGCGAGCACGACGCCGCCCGACACGAGCAGGACTTCCGACAGGTTCGTGGAGAAGAGGAAGCGCAGGAACTTCTGGATGTTCTCGTAGATGCTGCGGCCCTCTTCGATGGCGCCGACGATGGTGGCGAAGTTGTCGTCGAGCAGGACGACATCCGACACCTCGCGGCTGACATCCGAGCCACGCTCCCCCATCGCCACCCCGACATCGGACCGCTTCAGCGCCGGCGCGTCGTTGACGCCGTCGCCGGTCATCGCGACGATCTCGCCCTGCTGCTGCAGCAGTCTCGACGAGTTGCAGCTTCTGCTCCGGCTGCACGCGCGCGAAGACGTTCACGTCGCCCAGCGCCGCGGCCAGGTCTGGCGTGCGAGAACGTCCGCAGGTCCTCGCCCGTCAGCACCCGCACGCCGGGGATGCCGATCTGCCGCGCGATGGCCAGCGCGGTCGCGGGGTGGTCTCCCGTGATCATCACGATGCGGATGCCGGCGGAGCGGGCCTGGGCGATCGCGTCCGGGACCTCGGCCCGCGGCGGATCCCAGAACAGGACGAGGCCCAGCAGCGTGAGTTGCTGCTCCACCTCCCCCTCGCCCCAGGCGATGGCCAGGACGCGGACCCCCTCTCGGGCGTAGGCCTCCGCCTTCTCGCGCCACGAGTCGCGATCCCCGGCGGAGAGCGCACACCGGTCGAGCAGCACTTCGGGCGCGCCCTTCAGGTAGCTCACCGGCCCGGACGCCTCCCGCACGGTGACCCGCGTGAACTTCCAGGCGCTGTCGAACGGCCGATCCGATTCGACCGGGTGCGCGGCACGCACCGCCGCCGACATCGACGCCGTGCTCGGCGGCATACCGCAGCAGTCCGATGTCGAGCGGGTCGCCGGCGCCGATGCCCGGCTCCGCGTCGTTGGCGAGAGACACCGCCTTCAGCGCCCGCGGCACGTCGGACGTGTCGATCGAGCGCACGTCCATGCGGTTCTGCGTCAGGGTGCCGGTCTTGTCGGTGGCGATGACCGTCACCGAGCCGAGCGCCTCGACCGCGGACAGCCGGCGCACCACGGCGCGGCGCTTGACCATGCGTTCCACGCCGAGCGCCAGCGCGACGGTGAGGACGGCAGGCAGGCCCTCCGGCACCGCAGCCACGGCGAGCGCGACCGCGAAGATGAGCATGTCGGCGGCGTGGCTCGGCCCTTCCGCCAGCAGGCCGAGCCGCCCAAGCACGAGGGCCAGGCCGACGACCCACCGCGCGACCTGCCGGCCCAAGGCGTCCACGCGCCGCTCGAGCGGCGTGCGGGTGGTGGCGATCCCGCCCAGGATGTGGGCCAGCCGCCCCATCGCACTCGAGGCGCCGGTGCGGGTCACCTCGAGGTAGGCGCGGCCGCGCACCAGCAGCGTGCCGCTGAACGCCTCGGCTCCCGACGGCTTCTCCACCGGCACCGACTCGCCGGTCAGGACCGACTCGTCGAGCATCGCGCCGTGCTCGTCGCGCAGCGTGCCGTCGGCCGGCACGCGGTCTCCGGCTTCGAGCCGTACCCAGTCGCCCGGCACCAGCTCGCTGCTCGGCAGATGGACGAGTTGCCCGTCGCGCAGCACCCAGGCGTGCGCCGCGGACATCGCCTTCAGCCGCGCCAGCGCCGCCTCCGAGCGCTGTTCCTGATAGAGGCCCAGCGCCGCGTTCAGCAGGAGGATGCCGCCAATCGCCAGCGCATCCACCGGCCAGCCCCGCAGGCCTTCGTACACCCACAGCCCGAGGTCGAAGGTCAGCGCGAAGATGAGGATGTAGATGAGGGGGCTCTGGAACTGGCGGAGGAATCGCCGCCAGGCCGGATCCGGCGGCTGCTCGGGCAGCGCATTGGGTCCCAGGGATTGCAGCAACGCTGCGGCGTGAACGCTCGACAGACCGGACATGGACGATGGCCTACGGCGATTCCTTGCTCCGAATGTATCCCAGTACGCCGATCGTATCTTCGTGCTGGACAAGCGGCGGCAAGGGGCGCACGATGATGAGGGCTGGCTCCTGTCCCCCGCCCGCACGCCCTTCTACTGGCCGTAGCCATCTCGTCACACGTCGTGGAGGCCCTCCATGGCCGTCAACTGGAATACGTCGAAGACCGAGCCCGCCCGTTGATCTGTTCGCACGCGTGCCGAAGGCGCGCGCACTCAAGGCCACCGGGCGCATCGCGCCCACCGTTCGAGACGATCGCGCAGCGTGTGCGCGCCGAGTATCTGGAAATGCCCGGGTTGAACCTGACCCGCGAGCAGGCGCGCTGCCTGTGGGCGCTCGACGCCGATACCTGCGACCAGTTGCTGGCGCTACCTGGTCGATTCGGGCTTTCTCGTCCGCACGTCGCACGCCACCTACGTGCGCGCCGACGCCGGCTAGAACCGCTGGCGGGCCAGGGGATGGCCCGCCAGCGTCCAGCTGTCAACGCGGAGGCGCGGCGCTTACGCCGACACTTCGATGTTGATGGAGCGAGGCTTTGCCTCCTCGCGGAACGGCAGGCGGATGGTGAGCACGCCGTGCTTGAACTCCGCCGCAATCTTCCCGGTTTCCACCGTGGTCGGCAGCGAGAACGAGCGGCTGAAGTTGCCATACGCCCGCTCGATGCGGTGATACTGCTCCTTCTTCACTTCCGCGTCGAATTTGCGCTCGCCACGAATCGTCAGGGTGTTGTTCTCCACGGTCACCGCCACGTCCTCGCGGGCGAGGTCGGGCAGTTCGGCCTTGAGCACCAGTTCCTTCTTTTCGTTCTCGAAGATGTCCACGGCCGGCACCCAGGTGCTGAGCACGCCCTCTTCCCGCGCGCCATAGGAGTCGCCGAACAGGCGGCTCATGCGGTCCTGCAACACCGCGAGGTCACGGAACGGATCCTGTCGAGTCAGAGCCATGTCAAATTCTCCTTGTGGATGAGCGTTACTTGGTTTCCGCGAACTCGGCGTCGACCACTTCGGCGTCCTTCACGTCCGGTCCGCCCTGCGGCGAACCCGACGGCGGGGTCTGCGCCTTGTAGAGCACGTCGGCCATCGCGTGCGACGCCTTCTGCAGTTCGTCGCCGGCGCGGACAATCGCGTCCTTGTCGTCGCCCTTCACCGCGGTGCGCGCCGCCTCGAGCGCGGACTCGGTCCTGCGACACGATCCCGGCATCGAGCGACGCCTTGCTCTCGGTCAGCGTCTTCTCCACCGAGTAGATGAGCGCGTCCACCTGGTTGCGGGCGTCGATCGTCTCGCGCCGCGCCTTGTCGTCGGCGGCGTGCGATTCGGCGTCCTTCACCATCCGGTCCACTTCGTCCTTGTTCAGGCCGCTCGAACCGCTGATCGTGATGGTCTGCTCCTTGCCGGTGGCCTTGTCCTTCGCCGCGACGTTGACGATGCCGTTGGCGTCGATGTCGAAGGTCACTTCCACCTGCGGCACCCCGCGCGGCGCCGACGGCAGCCCCACCAGGTGGAACCGTCCCAGCGTCCGGTTGTCGCGCGAGAACTGCCGCTCGCCCTGCAACACGTGGACTTCGACCGAGGTCTGGTTGTCCGCCGCCGTCGAGAAGATCTCGCTCTTCTTCGTCGGGATGGTGGTGTTGCGCGGGATGAGCACCGTCATCACGCCGCCAAGCGTCTCGATACCGAGCGAGAGCGGCGTGACGTCCAGCAGGAGGAGGTCCTTGACCTCGCCCGCGAGGACGCCGCCCTGGAGTGCCGCGCCGACGGCGACCACTTCATCAGGATTGACGCCCTTGTGCGGCTCCTTGCCGAACAATTCCTTGACCACCTGCTGCACCCGCGGCATGCGCGTGGACCCGCCGACGAGCACGACCTCGTCGATGTCCTTCGCCTGCACGCCGGCGTCGGCCAGCGCCTGCTTCACCGGGCCGAGCGTCCGCTGCACCAGCGGCTCGACCAGCTTCTCCAGCGTCGCGCGCCCCAGCTTCATCGTCAGGTGCTTGGGTCCGGTCGCGTCCGCCGTGATGAACGGCAGGTTGACCTCGGTCTCCATCGCGGAGGAGAGCTCGATCTTGGCCTTCTCCGCCGCTTCCCGCAGCCGCTGGAGCGCCATGCGGTCCTTGCCGAGGTCGATGCCTTCGGCCTTCTTGAACTCGGCGATGAGGAACTCCATCACCGCGTGATCGAAGTCGTCGCCACCAAGGTGCGTGTCGCCATTGGTCGACTTCACTTCGACGACCCCGCCGCCCACCTCGAGGATTGAGATGTCGAACGTGCCGCCGCCGAGGTCGTAGACCGCGATGGTTTCATCCGCCTTCTTGTCCAGCCCGTAGGCCAGCGCCGCGGCGGTCGGTTCGTTGACGATGCGCTGCACGTTGAGCCCGGCAATCTTGCCGGCGTCCTTCGTGGCCTGACGCTGCGCGTCGTTGAAGTAGGCCGGCACGGTGATCACCGCGTCGGTGACCTTCTCGCCCAGGTAGTCCTCCGCCGCCTGCTTCAGTTTCTGCAGCACCATCGAGGAGATTTCCGGCGGCGAGTACTGCTTGCCGCGCACGTCGATCCACGCGTCGCCGTTGGCGGCCGCACCGACCTTGTAGGGCACGCGGCGCGCTTCCTCGGTAATCTCGGTGAACTTGCGCCCCATGAAGCGCTTCACGGAGAAGACCGTGTTCTCGGGGTTGGTGACGGCCTGACGCTTGGCCACCTGGCCAACCAGTCGCTCGCCGTCCTTGGTGATGCCCGACCACGGAGGGCGTGGTGCGCCCACCTTCCTGGTTCACGACCACCGTGGGCTGGCCATTTTCGATGACCGCCACAACCGAGTTCGTCGTTCCCAGATCGATGCCGATGACTTTGTTCTTGGCCATGTGATTCCTCGCGTCTCCAGTCAACGTAGACAAGGATACGGACATAGTGAGTGTATGTCAAGCATGAAATATGAGTTTGTTACACTCACTACTAGTCCGAAATCGTACATCAGGCAGCGAGCCGGTGGTTTGCGGTTCCACCGGCCCGGCCATTTCTATTGCTGGGGTTACTTGACCTGAATGGTCTCGAGGTAACGGGTCAGTGCGGTGACCCGCTGCTTGACGGTCGCTTCATCGCCCATCACCCGGAACGTCGAACCCCACGTCGGCATGTCCGTCGAGCCATGAGCCGGCACGGACACCCCGAATTCCAGGACCATTGCCACCCGCTGCGACGGGAACTGGCCCTTGTTGCTGGCGGCGAGCCTGGTCAGGTCGGTCGGCTTGGCATTCAGCGACACCGCCGCCGGACCATCGCCCTTCCCGTTCCTGCCGTGGCAAGCGCCGCAGTAGCCGCGGAACATGTCGGCGCCCTTCTTCAACCGGACCACGAACCGCCGGCCCCTTGGCCGTCGAGGTACCGGCACCCTGCGGCGCCGCCAAGTGAGCCTGCGGGTAACGCGAATCCGACGGCCAGGGCCACAATCACGGAACCCACTGTGCGAGCGAACATGTGACATCCCTCCGGAATCGCGCACGTGCCTGACGGAAATCCGTCCGTTGACGTGCGTCCGCAGCCTTTCGTTGCATAAGCCCGGCCACCGCCGCGGCACACGGGCTGCGCGGTAGAATCGGGGGAGATGTCCTACCTGGTGTCCGCTCACGACCCGCCCGACCTGGCGCACGAAGTCCGGCGCCTGTTCGAGGACCTCGCCCGCCAGCGGCCCGAGCGTCGGCCGTTCGTCTCGGGCGAGTGCTCGCCGACGCTGGACGTGCTCGAGACCGAGCACACGCTGGAAATCGTCGTCGACGTCCCCGGCATCAACGCCGACGGGCTCCGGATCATGGTCAAGAACGGCGTCGTGATCATCGTCGGCGAGAAGGAGCGCTCCGAGCCGTCACGAACGACGATGAGCTATCACCTGGTGGAACGGGACTTCGGCCGCTTCGCGCGCGCCGTCCGGATCCATGCGGCGGTCGACGCCACGCAGACGCGGGCCATCCTGGCGCACGGCGAGCTGCGGGTGGTGCTCCCCAAGATCACGGAGCGCCGCGGGCGCGAGATCCTCGTGCGCGATTGAAGCAGGCGCGTAAGTGAAACTGCTCTTCATCGGCGACATCGTCGGTCGCCCGGGCCGCGATCTCATCAAGCGCGGCGTTCGGCCGCTGATCCGCGCGCACCAGGTGGACCTGGTCATCGCCAACGGCGAGAACGCGGCCGGCGGCGCCGGGCTGACCCGCGACAATGCCAACGAGATCTTCAAGGCCGGCGTGCAGGTCATCACCGGCGGCAATCACATCTGGGACAAGCGCGAGGTGCTCGAGTTCATCGATCACGAGCCGCGCCTGGTGCGGCCGGCGAACTATCCGGCCGGCACGCCGGGCCGCGGCGCGACGTTGGTGACGCTGCCCGACGGCACGCGGGTCGGCGTGCTCAACCTGATGGGCCGGGTGTTCCTGTCCACACTGGACGATCCGTTCACCGCGGCCGAGCGCGAAGTCGCGGCGCTCGCGCGAGCAGGGCGCCGCAGATCGTGTTCGTGGATTTCCACGCCGAGACCACGTCCGAGAAGATCGCCTTGTCGTGGTTCCTCGACGGCCGCGTGACGGCCGTCGTCGGCACGCACACCCACGTGCAGACCGCGGACGAGCGCATCCTGCCCCAGGGCACGGCGTGCCTCACCGACGCGGGAATGACCGGGCCGCACGACGGCGTGATCGGGATGGATCGGCAAGGCGTGATCGCGCGCTTCCGCACCGGCATGCCCGCCCGCTTCGAGCCGGCGGGCGGCGACCCGCGCCTGAACGGCGTGTTCGTCACCGCCGATCCGGCGACCGGTCGCGCCACCGCCATCGAACGCCTCAGCATCAGCGGCGCCGAACTGGAACAGCTCGCCGAGCAGCAGGGCGCGACGACGCCATGAGCCAGCTGCCCTTCGACGATGACGACGTGGTCCCGGCGCCACCAGCGCGCCAGGTCGCGCCCCCGCGCGTGCCGCCGAAGCCCAGCGCCCCCGTTGGCGCCGCGGGCTCCTCGTCGGCGCCGGCGATGACGTCCGCCTCCGGGCCAGTGATGGCGCCCGCGGCAACCACACCGCCGTCATCGCGGCACCCAGTCCGCCTCATCCGCGCCGCCTGTGGTCCCGGTCGCCGGTGGCAGACGAGCCGTGCTGTCGGTGTCCGAGCTTTCGGCACGGCTGCGCGGCGTGATCGAGGAAGCCTTCGCGGAAGTGTGGGTCGAGGGCGAAATCTCGAATGGGCGCGCCTGGAACTCGGGGCACTTCTACTTCACGCTGAAGGACGCCGGCGCGCAGATGAAGGGCGTGATGTTCCGCTCGACGCTGCGCTATCTGAAGTTCAAGCCCGAGGACGGGCTCCACGTGGTCGCGCGCGGCCGAATCAGCCTCTACGAACCCAAGGGCGAGTATCAGCTGGTCTGCGAGCACATGGAGCCGGTGGGCTTCGGCCCGCTGCAACTCGCCTTCGAACAGCTGAAGAAGAAGCTGGCCGCCGAGGGGCTGTTCGACGAGGCCCGCAAGCGGCCGCTGCCGGCGCTGCCCCGCCGGATCGGCATCGTCACCTCGATCGACGGCGCGGCGCTGCGCGACATCGTCCGGGTCCTGCGCCGGCGCTACCCCAACGCCCACCTCGTGATCGCCCCGACCCGCGTGCAGGGCGAGGGCGCCGCGGCGGAGATCGCGCGCGCCATTCGTCTCGTCGCGCGCGTGGACGACGTGGACGTGGTGATCGTCGGCCGCGGCGGCGGCTCGATGGAGGATCTGTGGGCGTTCAACGACGAAGCGGTGGCCCGCGCCATCGCCGCATGTCCGCTACCCGTGATCTCCGCCGTCGGCCACGAGACGGACTTCACCATCGCCGACTTCGCGGCCGACCTGCGCGCGCCGACGCCGTCGGCGGCCGCGGAACTGGTGGTCCGCAAGAAGGACGAGTTCGTCGCCCACATCGATCGTCTCGAGCAGCGCCTCGGCGGCGCGGTGCACGGCCGGCTGCGCCGCTACGAGTCCAGGCTGAACGGCCTGCTCGCGAGGCCGGGATATGCCGGCTTCCCGGGCCGCTTGTCGTGGCGGGCGAGGCACGTCGCCGAGCTCTCGTCGGATCTCGCCGCGCGCGCGAGGCAGGGACTGGCTGCCCGCGGGCGGCGCCTCGAGGGCCTGCGGCGCACCCTGGAGCAATTCGATCCGCGTCACCGGCTCGGCCGCATCCGGGCGAACCTGCTCACGCAACGAGGACGGCTCGATGCCGTGGCCGCGCGCCGCCTGCATGCCGCGCAAAGCCGCTTCCGCGGCGCCGCCGGACGTCTCGGCGGCCTCAGCCCGCTGGCGGTGCTGGGCCGCGGCTACGCGGTGTGCTGGGACGGCGACCGCACGCGGATCGTGCGCGACGCCTCGACCCTGTCGCCCGGCGACGCCATCCGCGTGACGCTCGAGCGCGGCGAACTGCGGGCCCGCGTGTCCGACACCTAGCCCCTCGGCTCGCCACGGCATCATCCACTCGAGTCATCCGGGGAGGGCGGTGCGGGATACAATCGGACACCTCGCCCATGGACCCCACGATCAAGGACTTCGAAGCCGCCATCGCCGAACTCGAGGGCATCGTCAAGAAGCTGGAAGAAGGCGACCTGCCGCTCGAGACATCGCTCGAGCTGTACGAGCGTGGCGTGACGCTGTCGCGCTACTGCCACGGCCGCCTGGAAGCCGCCGAACGCCGCATCGAAGTGCTGAACGAGCGAGGCGAGCCCAAGCCGGCGTCTTCCGCGCTGGGCCTCGATCGCGACGACGAGGCGTAGGGCGACGTGACCCTGGCCGACTACCTCGATTCGCGCCGCGCGGCCGTCGAAGCCGCGTTGGCGACGGCGCTTCCCGCTCCACCCGCCTGCCCTCCGGTCATCTTCGACGCGATGCGCTACTCGCTGCTGGGCGGAGGGAAGCGGCTGCGACCACTGCTGGTGCTCGCCGCCTGCGAGGCGGTGCAGGGGCGCGACGGCGCCCCCTCCCCCGCCGACGCGATGCCCGCGGCGTGCGCCGTGGAGATGATCCACACCTACTCGCTGATCCACGACGACCTGCCGGCGATGGACGACGACGACCTGCGCCGCGGCCGGCCGACGTCGCACGTCGTGCACGGCGAGGGCATGGCCATCCTGGCTGGCGACGGCCTGCAGTCCGAAGCGTTTGCGCTGCTCGCCCGATTGCCAGAGACGGACGACGCGGCGGTGCAGGCGCGCAAGCTGCGCACGCTGCTGGTGGTGGCCGAGGCCGCCGGCGCGGTCGGGATGGTGGGCGGCCAGGCCCTGGATCTCGCCGCGGATCCCTCGCACGCGCGCCCCGGCCGGGGTGAGGTGACAACGTCGCCGATGGATGCGGCGGCCCTGACCGACATGCACGCGCCGCAAGACCGGCGCGCTGATTCGCGCCTCGGTGCTGGCTGGCGCCATCATGGGCGGCGCCGACGCGGACACACTGGCGGCGCTCGACCGCTATGCGCGCGAGATCGGGCTGGCCTTCCAGATCGTCGACGACATCCTGGACGTCGAGGGCGCCTCCGCCGAGCTCGGCAAGACCACGGGCAAGGACGCCGCCTCCGGCAAGCCCACCTACGTGGCGCTCTACGGGCTCGACGAATCGAAGTCGCTGGCCGCGCAGTGCCTCAGGCGCGCCGAGGCGGCGCTGGCGACGGCGGGCGTGCGGGACTCACATCTCGCCGGCATCGCGCGCTGGATCGTCGAGCGGCGGACATGACCACCCGCATGCGCCTCGACGCCCTGCTGGTGCACAAGGGGCTGGTCGAGTCCCGCGAGAAGGCCCGCGCGCTGATCCTCGCCGGTCAGGTCGACGTCGGCGGGCATGGCGCCCAGAAGGCGGGCACCATGGTCAGCGTGGACACCGAGGTCCGGGTGATCGGCCCCGATCATCCCTGGGTCAGCCGCGGCGGGACTGAAGCTGGCGCACGCGCTCGACGCGTTCGGCATCGACGTGACCGGCGCGCTGGCGCTCGACATCGGCGCCTCCACCGGCGGCTTCACCGACGTGCTGCTGCAGCGCGGCGCCCGCCATGTGATTGCCCTGGACGTCGGGCACTCACAGCTGCACTGGAAGATCCGCAGCGATCCCGCGCGTCACCGTGATCGAGGGCGCCAACGCCCGCCACCTGATTCGAGCCGACCTGCCCGGTCTCGGCGACGGGTGCGGACCTCGTCACCATCGACGTGTCGTTCATCTCGCTCGGGCTGATCTTCCCGGTGCTGCTGCCACTGCTCGCGCCGGGCGCGAAGATCATCGCGCTGGTCAAGCCGCAGTTCGAGGCCGGCCGCAAGGACGTCGGCAAGAAGGGCGTGGTCTCGGATCCCGAGGTGCACACCCGGGTGGTGGCGGCGGTGACATCGCTGGCGGCTGACATCGGATTGGACCGTCGCGGGCTGGTGGACTCCCCGATCACCGGCGCGCAAGGCAACAAGGAATTCCTGATGCTGCTCGAGGCCCGCGCGTGAGAATCGGCATCGTCGCCAAACCGCAGCTGGCGGAGGCCGCCGACACCATGGCCGCGATCGAGGCCTGGCTGCAGGAGCGGCACATCGACGCGGTGTGGTCGCCCGAATCCGCGGATCTGCTGCCGCCCTCGGGGTCCCGCCAGGTGATGGCTCGCGACCTGATGCCGGGGGCGGTCGATTTCGTGCTGGTGCTCGGCGGCGACGGCACGCTGCTGGCGATGGCAGATCGCATCGCGGCGGCCGAGCGCGACATCCCGATCCTCGGCGTCAACTTCGGATCGCTGGGCTTCCTCACCGAGATCACGCGGCCCGAACTGTTCGACTCACTCGAGGCGGTGGTGGCCGGCCGATCCACGCATGACGAACGCATGATGTTGCGCGCGGTGGTCGCCGGCGGCAGCATCTCGGATTCCGCCGATCCCCCGCCGCAGATCGACGCGCGCGGGTTCATCGCCCTCAACGACGTGGTGTTCACGCGCCGTGCTCTGTCGCGCATGGTCGAGGTGTCGGTGTGGGTCGGCGAGCAGTTCGTCACCACCGTGAAGGCGGACGGCCTGATCATCGCCAGCCCCACGGGCTCCACCGCCTACAACCTGTCCGCGGGCGGGCCGATCGTGCATCCGGCCCTCGATGCGCTGATCATCACGCCGATCGCGCCGCACATGCTGAGCAATCGCCCGATTGTGATTCCCGCCGAACGGGAAGTCGCGGGTCGTGCCAGCGGGCACCAACGCCGGCGACGACATCTATGTCACCTTCGACGGTCAGTCGGGATTTCCCCTCGAGCCCGGATCAGTCGGTGACCATCTCGCGCGCGCCCCGTCCGCTGCGCCTGGTGCGAGCGCCCGCGCGCAGCTACTTCGAGGTGCTGCGGCGGAAGCTGAAGTGGAACGAACGCTGAGCTGAACGCCCTGGTCTCGCGGCGGGTGGCTGCCCCTCGCCAGGCGGCCGCGCTCACCGCCGCCCGGCTCAGTCCGACGTGAGCTCGCTCTCGACCGGCCGCGTGAACGGCTCCGCCGGCGTCTCGTATCGCGCCCGGATGGCCTGCGCGATGGCCCCGGCGGCGTCCTCCGGATTCTCGGCCTCCGCCTCAATCGCCCTCAGCCGCGCGGCCAGCGGGCCGTCACGGAACACGTGATCGATCCATCGTGAGAAGTCGTGGCGCTCGAGGTGGCCGCGGATCGCCAGGTCGTCCTGCAGATCGAGGAGGGAGACGAACTCCTTCAGGCTGCGCGCGCGGGGACGGAGCCGGCTACCGTCGCCGAAGACGAACGCGTGCGCATCCGAGATTGGCACGTCGAGATACTTCGAGCGGTGACGGACGTGCTCGGTGAGTCGTGGCGCCACGGTGAAGCGTCTGACCTGCCCCTGCGCCTCAGCCACCCCAGGCAGCAAGGCGGCCTCGTCCGGCACCAGCTCCGCGAGCATCGGCACCGGCACCGTGGCCCCGGTGGCTGATTGACACATCCGCATCAGGGCGTCGGCTTCATGCGGATCGGATTCGCGGCAGGTCAACGCCACCGTGTCCCCCACGCGACGGACCTCCGGCGACAGCGTCGAGATCCGATAGGTGACGATGATGTAGCCGGCGAGCTCGGGGTCGATCAGCGGCGGCCCGTCCTCGGCCCACAGGAAGTAGTGCGCCTCGTCGAGCAGGATCTTGTGCGGCAGGCCGGTGCGCCTTCGGAGGGCGTTCAGGAGCGGTAGCACGCCGCGCACGTAGCGCACCTTCTCGCGATGCGTCACCTTGCTGAGATCGATGACCACACTGACGTCGGGATACCGCAGCGTGCGCGTCAGTTCCCGGGTGGTCGGCAGGGCATCGTCGCCGCCCAGCACCACCACGCCAGGCAGCGACCGCAGCGCCACGTAGTCGCCTTCGGGATCGATCACGCAGCAGCAGTAGCCCTGCAGGATCAGCTGTTCGCACAACAGCCCGCCGAGCGACGACTTGCCAGAGCCGGGTTCGCCCCCGACCAGGATCGTGCGTCCTCGCAGGGCCAGCCGGACGGCGATGCCGGTCCGCTCGTGGCCCAGCAGGATCGAGCGGCGCCCCATCTGCGCGGGTGCGAGACGGAGCTGCCGCACGGCGGCCCGCAGGTAGGCCGCCACGGCGTCGGGACCGGTGCCTTCGATCACCTCGTCGGCCACCGCCGACAGCGCCGGACTGCCCCACCGCACGGCCACACCCACCTCGCAGGCGTCGAGCATGTCGTGATCGTTCTCGGCGTCGCCGATCGCGATGGTGTTGTGCAACGACACGCGCACCGCGCGCGCCGCCTCGCGCAACCCGGTGGACTTCGCCACGGCGGGAGGCAGCACCATCAACCGCCCGCGGTTGAAGGCCATGACGTGAGGCAGCTGCAGGCCGCGAACGATGTCGAGGACCACGGGCGCCGCGGCGCCATCCAGTTCGACCACGGATGAGCCCACCGCGAACGGCACTCGACGGCGGCGCAGTTCGGTCAGCAACGCGTCTGGCGGCGGATGCCCGAGGACCGACCGACGCTCGCGGGAGGGAAATTCCAGCACGGCGCCGTTCTCGCCGACGATCGCGTCGAAGCACCGCAGTTCGCCGGCCACGGCGTGCAGATCGTCCAGGCGGCGGCCCGTGACCAGGAACACCGTGATCCCGTGCAGCCGGGCCTCGGCGATCGCGTCGCTGACGCTCGCCGGCAGCCGGCCGTCGGTGCTGAGAGTGCCGTCGAAGTCGAGCGCGAACGCCGACAGCTTCACGACCCGCTCCTCTCGTCAGGCTGGCGGGCGCGGGGTCAGGGCATCGGGCTGCACGAAGTCACGTTCGTGGGCACGGACCGTCAGCACCGGGCACGGCGCCCACCGTACGACGCGTTCGGCCACGCTGCCCATCAGCAGGTGCTTCAAGGCGCCACGGCCATGCGTGCCCATGACGATCAGGTCGATGCTCTCGCTGTTCGCGTATTCGACGATGTCCGTGGCCGCCGCCCCGGCCATGCGCACGACCGGAACGACGGAGAGCGACGAGCGGTCGTCGGCCGTGACCACCGCGTCGATCTGGCGGCGGGCCGCGGCATCGAGGCTCTTCTCCACCTGTTCAATAGCGGCGACGGGCACTTCGGCACCGCCGGCCACCATCACGCTCTCCACCGTGTGCAGCACGTGAAGGCGGGCACCGAACTGCCGCGCGAAGTGGCGGCCGTACTCGAGCGCCTGATCCGACGGCGGTCCGAAATCCGTGGGCACGAGGATGTTCTTGAGGACGATCATGATGATGCTCCAAGGGCAAGGGCAATGCCAGATCCGCCGTCGCGAAACGCCTTCGCTCCGGGCGCCGCCGGGCCGACGATGGCGGCAACCCGTCGCGCCAAACCGGCACTGCCGGGAATCAGGCAGCCGGACGCAGGACTACCAGGCCTTTCCCGCGCCCCGCTGCTTGCGATGCGGCACAGTATGCTTCAACAGGGGACGCGCCGCCCGCTTGGGCTGCCGGCCCGCGCCGTGCGCCACCAGCGTCAGCAGATCGCTCACCGTGACGATGCCGGCCATCTGGCCTCGCGTGGTGACGACCAGCGATCCAATCGAGTGTCCGGTCATGACATTGGCGGCCTTGGCCACGGTCGAGTTCGGGCCCACCGTCACGACATCGCGCTGCATCAACTCTTCGACCGCCTGCCCGCCGCGGCGCCCGCGGGTGGCGGCGTCGGGGATGTCGCGGGACGAGATGATGCCTTCCAGCGTGCCGTCGCGCAGGACCACCAGATGGTGAATGCCTTTGGTCCTCATCATCTGTCGCGCGGTGGCAGCGCTGGCCGTCGGCTCGATCGCCGCAACCCGGTCGCTCATGATTTCAAAGACCTTCATCACAGCCTCCTTCGACGCGGCGGCCGCGTCCCGTGGCTCACGAGTGCAAACCATCTGCCACGCCTGGCGCGTGAGGGTGTCGCGAGCGCCGGCGCCGCGCCGCTAGCGGTTCCGGCGCTCGCGGAAGTAGCGGACCTGCCACTCCTGGACGTTGCGATTGTGCTGGTCCAGGGTGTCGGCGAAGACGTGCGAGCCGTCGTTCCGGCTGACGAAGTAGAGATGCGGCACCGGCGCCGGCCGTAGCACCGCCTCGATGGACGCCAGCCCCGGCGCGGCGATGGGTCCCGGCGGCAGCCCGGAGTAGCGGTAGGTGTTGTAGGGGGAATCGAACTGCAGGTCGTCGCGCGAGAGGTTGCCGTCGTATTTCCCGGCCTGCTGCAAGGCGTAGATGACGGTCGGGTCGGCCTGCATCCCCATGCCGATCTTCAGGCGGTTGCGGTAGACCGCGGCCACGAGTGGCCGCTCTTCGCGGCGGGCGGTTTCCTTCTCGACGAGCGACGCCAGCGTCACCACCTGCCGCGTCGTGAGCCCTGCGGCGTCGGCCTCGGTCTTCATCTGGTCGGTGTAGAGACGCCTGAACAGTCCGACCATCTGCGACACCAGTTCCTCGGCGCTCGTGCCTCGCGGCAGCGCGTAGGTTTCCGGGAACAGATAGCCCTCGAGGGTCTTCGCCGCGGGATCGAGATCGGTCATCAGCGAGCCGCCGTCCCTGGCCGCCCGCTCGAAGTCGGCGGCGGCGCCGAAGCCGCGCTCCTCGAACACCAGTGCCATCTCCGGAATCGTCAGGCCCTCCCTGAAGGTAATCAGCCGCTTGTAGACATCGCCACGGGCCAGTCGATCGATCACGTCGAGCGGCGTGATCGGGCGGTCGAAGCGATACTCGCCGGCCTTCAGATCACGCGCCCGTCCCGACAGCCAGAGCGCCGCCCGGAAGGTCAGTGGGTCACGGACCACGCCGGCCTGCGCCAGTCGCGTGCCGATCGTGACGGCGCCGGTCCCCTGAGGGATGTCGACGAACTGCTCGGACTCCTCGAATCCGCGGTACGCCTCGTGCACCCGTGAGTAGACGACCCCCGCCGCCGCACCGGCCACGACGAGGAGGAGGGCGACCACGAAGAGGAGGCGCGTGACGGTTCGTTTCATCGGGGCACGTAGTCCAGATAGTCCTGCAGGATGATGGCCGCCGCCATCGCATCGACCTTCTTCTTTCGCGCGCGCCAGTCGCGCTCGCCACCCGCCGCGAGTCGCTGGTCGGCTTCGTGACTGGACAGGCGCTCGTCCTGCAGGATGACCCGCAGGCCCGCGCGGGCTTCCAGGGCGCGGGCGAACGCCTCGGCCGCCGCCGTCTGGTGGGTCGGCGAGCCGTCGAGCCGCCGGGGCCACCCGACCACGACAGCACCCAGCCCATCGTCCCCCTGCTTCAGCTGCTCGACGATCTCGCTGATGAGACCCAGGGTCTGGGCTTCGGACGGGGGACGTTCGACCAGGCGCCAGGGCGACGCGAGGGTCGCGGTGGCGTCACTGAGCGCCAGCCCGATGCGCCGCGCGCCGTAGTCGATTCCCAGCACCCTCACAGCGTCAGTATAAGATGCGCCTCGTGCGACGCCTGTGCCTGGCCGTCCTCGCGCTGGCAGCGCTCGCGTGCGGATCGCCGCCCTCCGCGACCACGCGCAAGCTGATCGTGCTGGCCGTGGACGGCCTCGATCCCGAGATCACCGAGCGATTGATTCAGGCGGGCCGCGTGCCGCACCTGGCCGAGCTGGCGACCGGCGGTGGCGTGGTGCGCGTGACCTCGACACCGGGCGCGGAGTCCTCGTCTGCGTGGGCGTCGTTTGCCACCGGCACCAATCCCGGCAAGCACGGCATTTTCGATTTCGTGATGCCCGATCCACAGACCGGCCGTCCGTCCGCGCGGCCGCTCACCCGCAAGCCCTCGGCGGAATGGCCGGGCGGCTGGTGGTCCGAGGGCGCGGCCTACCAGTCGGTCCGTGTCGGCGATCCGTTCTGGACCCGGCTGGGCCGAGCCGATATCCGCACCGCCGTGCTCTTTGCTCCGGGCACGTTCCCTCCGGAGCCGATCCGGCTGGGGACGTCGATCGCCGGCACACCCCTGCCCGACTGGGCCGGAGGCCCCGGTTCCGGCTACACCTGGCTCGCCTCGGATGTGCCGCCCGATCAGGTCGGCCCCACCCGCTACGGCGGCCGCGTCGAGCGCCTCGCGTTCTCGCGCAACGTCGCCTACGCCACCCTGGTCGGCATCCGCGAGCCGGAGCGCGTCGACCTGCCGTTGACGATCACCTGGAATCCGGAGGCGCGCAGCGCCAACATCGACGTCGGCGGTGCGTCAGCCTATCTGGCCGAGGGGCAACAGAGCCGCTGGCTCGAAGTCTCGGTGCGGCTGAACGTGCTCACCAGCGTGCGCGGCCTGGTGCGGCTCCATCTCGTGAAGGCCGGCAACGTCGTTCAGCTGTATGTCTCGCCGATCCAGTGGCACCCCGAACAGCCGCCGTCGGCGATGTCCTATCCGGCCCAGGCGGCGGCCACGCTGTTCGATCGACTCGGTGAATACCGCACGCTGGCCTGGCCCGAGTCCGCCTGGGCGCTGGCCGACGGCTATCTTTCGGATGAAGCGTTCCTCGCCGCGCAGGACGAGACCTTCACCGATCGGGCCGAAGCGCTGATGAACCGCGTCGAGTCCGGCGACTGGGACCTGATCATCGCCGGCGTGGAGTGCCTGGATACCACCACCCGGATGATGTGGCGGACGATCGACCCCGGTCACGCCGCCTACGATCCCGCGATCGCGGGGCGGTTCGGCGACGCCATCGATCAGGTCTACTTGAAAGTGGACGAACTGGTCGGGCAACTTCGCGAACGGCTGCCCGGCGATGCGGATATCGTCGTGGTCTCGGCCTACGGCGCGTACACGGCCCGCCATCTGGTCGATTTGAACCGCTGGCTGGCCGAGGAGGGCCTGCTGGGCTGGACGACGACCCGGCCCGCCCCCGTGACTCTGGCTTCACTCGCCGACGCCAGTCTGTGGGCCGACGCGATCGACTGGTCGCGGACGTCCGCGCGGGCGATGGGCGCGGGGCGCATCCACCTCAATGTGCGGGGCCGTGACCCTCACGGCATCGTCGAGCCCGGCCCGCAGTACGACGCGTTGATCGCGCGCCTGCGGGAGCGGCTCGAAGCGCTCACCGATCCGATATCGGGCCGGCGAGTGGTCGCCCGCGTGCGCTCCGCGCGCGAGGCGTATGCGGGCCCCCTCACCGATCAGGCGCCCGATCTGGTCGTGACGTTCTCTCCTGGCTACCGCGCGTCGTGGGACAGCATGCTGGGCGGCATGGCCGACACCGTGCTGGCGCCCAACACCGAGCGCTGGAGCGCCGAGCATGCGTCGGCGGATGAAGGGACGGTGCCGGGGGTGTGGCTGTCGACGATCCGACTCACCTCTGACAGCATGTCGGTGATGGACGTGGCGCCCACCATCCTCCAGTACTTCCGCCGGCCGGTGCCGCCCGACGCCGACGGTGTGTCGCGCCTGGCTCCTTAGTCGGGGCCTGGCACGATCGAGCCGATTTCGATGCAGTTCTTGCGTACCCAGGCTTAACGCGGCACAGATCGGCGGTGACCGACTTTGCCGCGGCGACCTAGCCGCGCGTGAGCGCCAGCAGCAGCTCGCGCAGGTAGAACGCGATCATCGCGCCGCCCCCGACCAGCACGATCATGCGGATCAGCGCCGTCCGCGTTCCGAGCGCGCGCTGCGTGATCGTCTGCACCGGCTGCCATGCCAGGAAGAAGACCAGGTAGGACGCCGCCATGCCCATGGGGATGCCGAGCCGCGGGATCAGGATGACCGGCAGCAACGCCAGGATGAACACCCCGCCCAGCCAGGTGCCGAAGGTGACCCACAGCAATTCCGCTCGCGAGATCGTGACAGGGGCGGGATCTGGTGGCGCCGGCATGATCCGATCTTACAATTGCGGACGATGCGCCACTGGGTCCTGGTGTGTGGCACGGCGATGTGGCTGGCGACGGCCCCGGCGATGTCGCACGCCCAGAGCGGGCCGCCCGACGAGGCGAGGGCCATGGCCGCGCGCGCCGCGGAGCGCATTCGCGCGCTGCAGCGAGAGGCCGACGACCTCGCCGCCTCTGCCCGGACGATTTTCAACGATCTGCGCAAGCTCGAACTCGAGCGCGCGATCGCGCAGCAGCGCGTGACCGAGGCCGAGGCGGCGCTCGCGGCGGTCACTGCCGAACGCGACACGGCGGCGAAGCGGGTCGCCCTCATCGAGGCCGAACGCGTGGCGAACACCCCGGGCGTGGCCGAGCGCCTGGTCTCGATCTACAAACGCGGCCGGGGCGGCTACGCGCAACTGCTGCTGTCAAGTGACGACCCGCGCGCCTTCGGCCGCCTCACGCGCGGCGTCGCAGCCATCGCCACCCTGGATCGGGTGCGCGTGGAAGCGCATCGCCGGACGCTGGCCGCCGAGCGCGCGGCGCTCGCCGATCTCGAGAACCGGCGCACCCAGGTGGCGTCGTCTCAAACGGCCGCGGCCAAGGCCCATCAGGACCTCGAGAAGACCGTGCGCGCACGCAACACCGCCATCGACGCCATCGATGCCCGACGGGATCTGGCCGCGAAATATGTGGCGGAGCTGCAGCAGGCCCAGGCGGCGCTGCAGCGGCGGGTCGGGGAGTTCAGCAGCACGCTGCCCGAGCTGCCCTTCCAGCCCTTCCGGGGCACCCTGGACTGGCCGACGAAAGGTCCCCTCCTGTCGCGCTTCGGCCCCAGCCGGCAAGGCCGCTTCGGCACGGCCATCGTCCGAAACGGTATCGAGATCAAGGCGGCCGAAGGGACGCCGGCCCGGACCGTGCACGGCGGGACGGTGGCATTCGCGGAGCCATTCGCCGGATACGGCACGCTCGTCATCGTGGACCACGGCGGCGGCGCCTTCACGATGTATGGCCACCTGGGCGAGGTGCGGGTCGCGCGCGGGGACCGGGTGACGCGCGGCGGAATCATCGGGACGGTCGGGCTGGCTCCGGCCGGTGAGTCGTCTCTCTATTTCGAGGTGCGCGTCGACGGCCGCCCCGTCGATCCCCTACAATGGCTCAGGAGTTCACCATGAACCGTCGCGGCCGCTCGATCGTGCTCGCCATCTCGATTCCCATCGTCGTCTTCGCGGCGGTCGGGGGGTTCATGAGCCGCGCCATGGCGGCGCGCGGGGAGAACAGCTACCAGCACCTCCGCATCTTCGAAGACGTCGTCACCCTGATCACGAACAACTACGTCGAAGACGTGGACGTGAACAAGGTGATGCACGGCGCGATGCACGGCCTGGCCGACGGCCTCGATCCCGACACCGCCTACCTCGACACCACCCAGGTCGCACAGTACGAGAAGAACGAACCCGCGAGCTCGGGGCAGACCGGCATCGAGCTGACGCGCCAGTACTATCTGCGCGTGATCGCGGCGCGCGATGGTTCGCCGGCGGCACGTGCGGGGCTGCTGCCAGGGGACTACATTCGCGCGATCGATGGCCAGTCCACTCGCGACACCTCGGTGTTCGAAGGCACGCGCCAGCTCCTTGGCAAGCCGGGCACCAAGGTGCGTCTCACGGTGCTGCGCGGCAACGCCGCCGATCCCCACGACCTGGAACTGACCCGCGAGGAACTGCCGGCGCTTCCGGCCAAGGGCCGCATTGCCGCGCCTGGTGCCGGCTACATCCGCGTCGCCGAGTTCGGCCGCGCCACGGCGGACCAGATCAAGGCCGAAGCCGCCACCCTGCAGAAGGCCGGCGCCACCCGCCTGCTGATCGACGTGCGCGGCAACGCGTTCGGCGATGTCGAGCAGGGCCTTGCGGCCGCCCGCCTGTTCGTGGCCAATGGCACGCTTGCGATCCGCCAGGACCGCGGCAAGGAGAAGGAGACCATCGCCGCCGTCAAGGGTGATGGCGCCATCACCCTGCCGGTGCTGGTCCTCACCGACAACGGCACCTCCGGCGCGGCCGAGCTCTTCGCCGGCGCCCTGCAGGGCAACCACCGCGCGGAAATCGTCGGCGAGCGGACCCGCGGACGTGCCGCGCACCAGAAACTGGTGAAGCTGCCCGATGGCAGCGGCCTGCTGCTCACCCACATGCTCTATCTCGCCCCCGGTGGCGGCGCCATTCACGAGAAGGGGCTGGTGCCCGATCTGGCCGTGGAACAGCCGACAGTGGAGTTCGGACAGACGCCGCCGACCAACGACCCGATTCTCGAAAAGGCCATCGAAGGCGTGCCCGAGAAGAAGGCGGCCTGAGATTTCGTCTGCTATACTTGGGGTCCGAGACGTCGCACGATGACGCTATAGGCGCGTAGCTCAGTTGGTTAGAGCGCCTGCTTGACACGCAGGAGGTCGGCAGTTCGAGTCTGCCCGTGCCTACCACATACCGGAACCCCCGGCCCAATCCCGACCCACATGTCCGTCACGATCACGCTTCCAGATGGCTCCCAGCGGCAGGTGGAGCCGGACACGCCCGTTGCCGCCATCGCCGCCGCTATCTCCCCACGTCTCGCCGACGCCGCACTTGCCGCGTGGGTGGACGACAAGATGGTGGATCTCACCTTCCCGCTCACGGCCGACGCGCGCGTGCGGATCGTGACCAACAAGAGTCCCGAAGCGCTCGAGCTCTACCGCCACTCCACCGCCCACCTGCTGGCCGCGGCGGTGACGGCACTGTTCCCGAAGACGCAGTGCGGCATCGGCCCGCCCACCGACGAAGGGTTCTTCTACGACTTCGTCGTCGAGCGCCCGTTCGTGCCGGAAGATCTGGCCGCCATCGAAGCCAAGATGAAGGAGCTCGCGGCGAGCGACTACATCTTCGAGCGCCAGAGCTGGCCGCGTGACGAGGCGATTGCCTTCTTCAAGGAACGCGGCGAGCCGCTCAAGGTGCAGCTGATCGAGGAGAAGACGGCCGGGCAGTCGCACGTCTCCTGCTACACCATCAAGGACCGCGACACCTTCGTGGACTTCTGCGTCGGCCCGCACGTGCCGCGCACCGGCAAGCTCAAGGCCTTCAAGCTGACAACGACCTCGAACGCCTACTGGAAGGGCGACGCCAAGGGTCAGCCGATGCAGCGCGTCTACGGCACGGCGTTCTTCTCGCAGAAGGAGCTCGACGAGCACGTCACGCGGCTCGAGGAGGCCAAGAAGCGCGATCACCGCCGGGTCGGCAAGGAGCTCGGGCTCTTCACCTTCCATCCGTTCGCGCCGGGCGCGGGCTTCTGGCTGGGCAAGGGCACGACGCTCTACAACACGCTGGCCGACTACATGCGCGGCCGGCTCTTCCCCGCCGGCTACGACGAGGTGAAGACGCCGATCGTCTACAACAAGGCGCTGTGGGAGCAGTCCGGGCACTGGTCGCACTACCGCGAGAACATGTTCCTCGTGAAGTCGGCCGACGGCGAGGACATGGGCCTCAAGGCGATGAACTGCCCGGGGCACTACCTGCTGTACTCGAGCGAGAAGCACAGCTACAAGGAAATGCCCATCCGCTTCCACGAACAGACGCCGTTGCACCGCAACGAGGCGTCGGGCGTGCTCGGCGGCCTCACGCGCGTGCGGCAGTTCTCACAGGACGACGCGCATTGCTTCGTGATGGAGTCGCAGATTGCGAGCGAAGTCGAGGCGCTTGCTGCGGCTGATTCAAGGCATCTACGGCGACTTCGGCCTGAGCTACACGGCCAAGCTGTCGACGCGTCCCGAGAAGTTCATCGGTGAGATCGCCACCTGGGACCATGCCGAAGGTTCGTTGAAGCAGGCGCTGGAGAAGGCCGGGCAGGCCTACACCATCAACCACGGCGACGGGGCCTTCTATGGGCCGAAGATCGACTTCGACATCACCGACGCCATCGGACGGAAGTGGCAGTGCGGCACGATTCAGCTCGACTACGTCGCGCCCGAGCGGTTCGACCTCACGTATGTCGGGGCGGACAACGCCGAACATCGGCCGGTGGTCATCCACCGTGCCATTTTCGGCAGTTTCGAACGGTTCATCGCGATCCTGATCGAGCACTTCGCCGGCGCCTTCCCGTTGTGGCTGGCGCCCGTGCAGGCCACGGTGCTGCCCATTGCCGACCGTCATCTGGACTATGCTCGGCAGGTTCAGGCCCGCCTGGCCGCGACCGGCATGCGGGTGGTGGTTGACGACCGTCAGGAAAAGGTGAATCTGAAGATTCGCGACGCCCAGCTGCAGAAGGTGCCCTACATGCTGGTGGTCGGCGATCGCGAGGCGTCCGAGGGGGCGGTTTCGGTGCGCAGCCGGTCCAGGGGCGACCTCGGCGGCCGGCCACTGGACCAGTTCCTGACCGATGCCCTTGCCGAGATTGCCTCTAAGCAGGTATCCTAGGAGTCTTTGCCGATGATGGAGGACAGCTATCGCCTTCGATCGTAACCGAACGGGCCGCCGGGATGACCGGCTCCGCATCAATGAGCGCATTCGCGTGCGCGAGATCCGTGTCATCGACGACGACGGACAGCAGTTGGGCATCATGCCGCCCCCGCAAGCGCTGGCGATTGCGCGCGGGAAGGCGCTGGATCTCGTGGAGATCTCGCCCACCGCTGTTCCTCCGGTCTGCCGAATCATGGATTACGGCAAGTACCAGTACCAGGAGCAGAAGCGGACCCGGGAAGCGAAGAAGCACCAGAAGGTGATCCTGGTCAAGGAAATCAAGTTCCGTCCCAAGGTGGACGAGCACGATTACCAGTTCAAGAAGAACCACATCGAACGGTTCCTGAGCGAAGGCGACAAGGTGAAGGCGACGGTCTTCTTCCGCGGGCGCGAAATGGCGCACCCGGAGATCGGCCATCGCATCCTGATGCGCCTGCTCGAGGACCTGGCCGACGTGGCGCAGCCGGAAACGATGCCGCGCCAGGAAGGCAATCAGATGCACACCATCCTCACCGGCAAGAAGGGTGGCTCGCCCAAGAAGGCAGCCACGAAGGCCGACGGGGACGAAGCGAACAGTTAACGGACCGAAAGACGGATCATGAAGCTGAAGACACACCGCGGAGCCGCGAAGCGGTTCAAGAAGACCGGAACCGGCAAGATCGTGCGCGCCTCCGCGTTCAAGCGCCACATCCTCACCAGCAAGGCCAAGAAGCGGAAGCGCCAGATGCGCGGCACCGAGGTCGTCTCCGACGCCGATGCCCCGAAGCTGCATCGGATGCTGCCGTACAAGTAACTGGCTCTAGGCTCTAGGCTTTAGAGCTTTGAAGGTGCGCCGCGGCCTCTCGCGAATGGGGCTCTTTCGCCGTGGCATTGCACCAGGTCGCGACAGGTGGTCGCTGACCGAAGTTCCGCTGACGCGGGCCCCCATTTGCGATTGGAGTTCATCATGCCGCGCGTCAAGCGTGGAACGGTCCGTCGTCAGAAGCGCAAGAAGCTGTCGCAACTCACGAAGGGCTATTTCCAGAACAAGAGCAAGCTGTACAAGTTCATGCGCGAGGCCGCCGAAAAGGCGGGCGTCTACGCGTATGTGGGCCGCAAGCGCAAGAAGCGCGATTTCCGCAGCCTGTGGGTGATGCGCATCAATGCCGCCGCCCGCGAACACGGCCTCACCTACAGCACCTTCATGAGCGGCCTCAAGACCGCCGGCATCGAGCTCGATCGCAAGAGCCTGGCCGAACTGGCGGCGCGCGAACCGGCGGCCTTCGCCGAGATCGTGAACACCGTCAAGGCCAAGGTCTCGGCCGCCTGAGACCCGACCGCCGCGTCTCGCACTGAACGTTCCGGGCCTCGAGCCACTCGCTCGAGGCCCTTTCTGTATCATCTCGACAATGACCATCGACTCCTCCATCGGCCCCGATCGGGCTCGCGAGCGTTTCGACGCCGAACTGCAGACCGCGGCCACCGTTGCCGCGCTGCAGGAACTGCGTCACCGCTGGGTAGGGCGCAGCGGCAGCTGGGTGGCCGCCTTCATGGAGCTGCTGGCCAGCGCCCCGCCCGATCAGAAGAAGGCCATCGGCCGCGGCGCCAACGAGCTCAAGAAGCACGTCGAGTCCGCCCTCGCCGAGCGCGAGGCGGCCCTGGCCGCCACGCGCCGCCCGGCGGGCGCCGTCGACATCACGCTGCCCGGCCGCGCGCCGCGCCTGGGGGCACGGCACCCGCTCAGCCTGATCCGCGAGGAAGTGAGCGGCATCTTCTCGCGCCTCGGGTATCAGGTGCTCGAAGGCACCGAGATCGAAGACGACTATCACAACTTCGAAGCGCTCAACATGCCGGCCGAGCACCCCGCGCGCGACATGCAGGACACGCTCTACCTGGCCGAGCCGCTGATGCCGGCGACCTACGACCCGCCCACTCGCGGGCTCGCGCCGAAGGGGCCACAGCCGCTGACGCTGCTCCGCACACACACCTCGGCGATGCAGATCCGCCAGATGGAGCGCCACCATCCGCCGGTGCGGCTCGTCGCCATCGGCCCGGTCTATCGCCGCGACAACCTGGACCTGACCCACACGCCGATGTTCCACCAGGTCGAGGGACTGGTGGTCGGCCGCGGCGTCACGCTCGCCGACCTCAAGGGCACGCTCACCTCGATGGCGGCGGCGCTCTTCGGTGCGGCCACCGGCGGCGCCGCGGCGGCGCACGACGCCGACTCGCTGGTGCGGTTCCGTCCCAGCTTCTTCCCCTACACCGAGCCCAGCGCGGAGGTCGACATCCGCTGCATCCGCTGCAACGGCGAGGGCTGCGCGATGTGCAAGCGCACCGGCTGGCTCGAGATCCTCGGCAGCGGCATGGTCCACCCCGCGGTCTTCGAGTACGTGGGCTATGACCCGGACGAGGTGACGGGGTTTGCCTTCGGCATGGGCATCGAGCGCGTCGCCCTGCTCAAGTGGGGTGTCGAGGACATCCGCCTGTTCTACGAAAACGATCTGCGCTTCCTGGAGCAATTCGGCCGATGAAAGTCCTGCTGTCGTGGATCCGTGAGTTCGTCGACATCGACGAATCGGCCGAGGCGATCGGACGCAAGCTGTCGCTCCGAGGGCTGGCGCTCGAAGGCCTCGAACCGGCGGGCACCGATACCCTGATGGACTTCGACGTCACCGCCAACCGGCCCGACTGCCTGTCGATGGCCGGCATCGCGCGCGAGATTGCCGTCGTCTTTGGCCGTCCGTTCATCGAGCCGGGCGTGCGCCTGCGGAATGCCGTCGAGACGAGCACCGCCTCGTCTGGCGCGCCGGCCATACCCATCTCCATCGACGCGCCGGACCTGTGCCGGCGATACGTCGGTGCGGTGGCGAACGTCGCGGTCGCGCCCTCCCCGGCCTGGATGGCGGAGCGGCTCACTGCCTGCGGCGTGCGCCCGATCAGCAACATCGTCGACATCACCAACTACGTGCTGCTCGAGCTCGGCCACCCGATGCACGCGTTCGACCACGCCCGCCTGGCGGGTCCCGCCATCGTGGTGCGACGGGCGCGGGCCGGAGAGCGGATACGCACCCTGGACGACCAGACGCGCACCCTCGCCGACGACATGCTGGTGATTGCCGACGCCGAACGCGCCCAGGCCATTGGCGGCGTGATGGGCGGCGGCGAGTCCGAGGTGTCGTCCACGACGACCCGCATCGTGTTCGAGGCAGCGTGGTTCAAGCCGCAGTCGGTGCGCGCCACGAGCCGCAAGCTGGGTCTGCGCACCGAGGCGTCGATGCGCTTCGAACGCGGCGCCGACCTCACGGCGCCCGCCGTGGCCATGGCCCGCGCGGCGGAGTTGCTGCAGCAGCTCGGCGCCGGCAGCGTCACCGCGCCGTTCGTCGACGCCTATCCCGGCGTCCATCAGCCGACCACGCTGTTCCTGGCGCAGCCGCGCATCGCCGGCCTGCTCGGCATGAGCGTGCCGGACGACGAGGTGATGCGGATCCTGACCGCGCTGGGCTTCCTCGTGGCGCCCGCGAAGGGCGGCTGGACCGTGACAGCTCCGGGATGGCGCGTGGACATCCACCGCGACGTCGATCTCATCGAGGAACTCGGACGCCACCACGGCTTCGAGCATCTGCCTGCCACCTTCCCGGGGGTGCAGCAGGCGCCGGCGCCGTCCGATCCGCGCATCGCCCGCGACGCGCGCGCGCGCCGCCTGGCGCTCGCCAGCGGATTCTCCGAGGCCATCAGCTTCGCGTTCATCGAAGCCCGGCACGCCGAGCCGTTCCTGGGCGGCGATCGCCCCGTGGCGCTCGCCAATCCGCTGTCGGAGAAGTTCGCCGTGATGCGGCCGAGCCTCGTCCCGGGCCTGGTGGATGCCGTCAGCCACAACCGCCGCCATGGCCGTCGCGACATTCAGCTCTTCGAGATCGGCACCCGCTTCTCGCCGCGCGGCGAAGCGCGGGCGCTGGCGCTGGCCTGGACCGGCCTCGCGACGCCCGACCATTGGAGCGGCAACCGGCGCGACGCCGATTTCTTCGACCTGAAGGGCGTGGTCGAACAACTCGGCTCGCTGTTCGACGTCACCCTGGATGCCGCGCCGCCCGATGAGGGCACGACCGCGGCGCAGGTCCTCGTGCCCGGGCGCGCCGCCACGATGCGCGCGGGCGAGAACGTGGTCGGCTGGCTGGGCCAGTTGCAGCCGGCGATCGGCGACGCCCACGACGTGCCGTCGCAGGACGTGGTGTGGGTCGGTGAGTTCGACCTCGATCGCCTCTCCGGCGCGGCCGCGGAGGCCACGCGATTGGCGACGCCGCTGCCGCGTTTCCCCTCGGCCGTGCGCGACATCGCGATGCTCGTGGACGAATCCTTGTCTGCGGCGACGGTTCGTGGCACCATTCGATCGCAAGCGCCCGCAACGCTGGTCAGCGTCGTCGAGTTCGATCGCTACCAGGGCAAGGGCATACCGGAGGGCAAGGTCAGCCTGGCGCTACGCCTCACGTTCCAGTCGCTCGAGCGCACGCTCACCGACGCGGAGGTCGAAGCTGCCACCACGGCCGTCGTCGAACTGCTCGCCTCCGAACTCGGCGCGTCCCGACGGTAGATTGCACACGTTTTGAAACAACACCGCGGGGATCGACCATCCCCGCTCGTCAGGCGAAATAGAGGTGCACGTGGCGACGAAGAACGCAGCCGGACTCGAGCCAATCGATCGGCTCGAAGAGAAGATCAAGACACTGGTCAGCCTCATCGGCCGGCTGAAGAACGAACAGGCACGCGTGATGGAAGACAACACGCGGCTGCAGCGCGACCTCGACTCGCTGAAGGCCCGGCTGGCCGACGCCGAGGGCACCTCCGCCGAGGCGACCACCCTCCGCGAGGAGCGGGATTTGATCCGCGCCCGCGTCACCGAAATGCTCCAGCAGCTGGATGGCCTCAATCTCTAAGGTCGCCGGCGCCTTTCCCACGCACGATCAGCAGCCTGTCCGGGACTGAGGGCGCACCATGGCGGAGCTTCGGGTCGTCACCGTCGAGATTCAGGGACAGCAGTACCCCATCAAGACCAGCCTCGATGCCAGCTACGTGCACCGGCTGGCCGCACACGTTGAGGCGCGGCTCCAGAAAGCCGCGCTCAGCGCGCCGTCCGCCGACACCGTCGGACTCGCCATCCTCACCGCGCTGAACATCACCGACGAGTTCTTCCGCGCCCGAGACGAACGGACCGCGCAGTCGGGCAACCTGGCCGAACGGGCGGCAGCCCTCGAGCGGATGGTCGATCAGGCGCTGGCACTCGCAGACTGACCCCCACCACCCAGATTGGGCGCCGCGCTCGTCGTCTATCCGCAGGTGACAGGGCACCTGCCCGCGACCCTCGGTTGCCGGGCACCAGCCCTCGCGAGCTCGAGATACTGAGGAAAGCCGCCTCGTCGGTCGGCGGCCTCTGAATTCGGCCCACCGTTTCGTCGAATCTTTGCCTCCAACCCGCCAGAAGCCTTGACCAGGCTCGCCTCTAGACCTAAGATCGCGTCAGTCCTGCGTTGTTCGTGATGGTTTTTGGAGGCTTGTCTGAGCCAACGTTAAAACCAAGCGAGTTGCGACAGCCGCGTGGTGTGCATGCCTCCGTGGAGAGGAAGCCTGAAGCGCGGTTTCTACAGCGGCTCCACCTGCTGATGCAGGTTCAGCAATCCTCCCCACACGGCAAGGCGGGACACTTTCTTGTGACGGTATCGGAGTTGGGCGAACATGCCCTGTTGGCGCGCATCCTCGCGCGTCTCCCCCGGCCTGGAGCCCAGATCCTGGTTGGGCCGGGCGACGATGCCGCGGTGATCGAACCGGGGCGGAACCACCGCCTCGTCGTCACCACCGACGCGTTGGTCGAGCACGTCCATTTCTCGCGCGCCTGGTCACGGCCCTTCGACATCGGCTACAAGGCACTGGCCGTCAACCTGAGCGATCTGGCCGCCATGGGCGCCACGCCGCGATGGGCGCTGATGTCGCTGGCGCTGCCCGATGCCCTCGAGGCCGCCGACGTGGACGGGATCGTCGACGGGCTTGGCCGCGCTGGCGCGATGCATCCGGCGTCTCGGTCGCTGGCGGTAACATCACCCGCAGCCCCGGCGGGCCTGGTCATCGACGTCACGGCCGGCGGCGACGTCAAGCCCCGTAAGTGGCTCACCCGGAGCGGGGGCCAGAGCGGGCGACGAGTTGTGGGTCAGCGGCTCGCTCGGCGCGGGCCGGGCGGGGCTCGAGATACTGAAGTCCGGCAGCCGGCAGCCGGCAGCCGCCGAACCGGAAGACGGGTGCGTCGCGCGGTACCGGCGACCCGAACCGCGGGTCCGGCTGGGCGTGACGATGGCAAGGGCCGGCGCGGCGCGGGCGGCGATGGACATCAGCGACGGGTTGGCCGACGCGGTCCGCCAGCTGGCCAGGGCCAGCGGATGCGGTGCTCGCGTGGACGGGGCGCTTCTGCCCGATCCATCCCGAGGCCCAGGCCTGGTGGACGGAGCGGCGCGAAGACGCCGTCGGCGGCCGCGGTGGCCGGGGGCGACGACTACGAGCTGCTGTTCGCGGTGCCCCAGCGCGGCGGCGGACGGTTGCGCAACGTCCGGCGGCACGTCGCCGAACCGGTGCTGACGAAGATCGGCGTGCTCACGCGCGATCCGGCCCTGTGGCTGGAGCGCGACGGGGGCCGCGTCCCCTGGCCCGAGGGGTTCGAGCACTTCCGGGCATAGGCCCGATCACGGATGCAGATCTCGCAGTCGTTCATCTGGCGCTCGCTCGTGACGCTCGTCGTCGCCGTGGTCTACGTGTTTCTGTACGAGACGACCATCCGCGACTCGCGCTACGCCGCCCGCCAGGCGACGATTGCCGAGGCCACCAGCCTCCCGCAGGCGGGCGCCCAGCTCGCGTTCACCGCCACCGCCTACTGCAAGGGCGAGACGACCGCGTCGGGCGTGATCGTCCGCACCGGGGTGGCCGCCGCCGATCCAGGCGCTGCTGCCGGTCGGCACGGTGGTGCGGGTGGACATGCCCAACTCGCCGCTACAGCGGCATCTGGACGATCATGGACACCGGTCCCGCCGTGCAGGGCCGCCTGATCGATCTGTATCTGTGGAGTTGCAAGGAGGCGCTGGCCTTCGGCCGGCGTCCGGTGCGCCTGACGGTGCTGCGACTCGGGATGGAACCCCCAGATGAGCGCGCCGGGCCTGGTCGATCGGGTGTTCCGGCAGCGCGAAGCCGATGCCCCACCCCCATCTGTGCCTTCCACAGATGGTTCGCCGAACAAATAGTCATCGATCCCGACGTCAGGTTGACCGCCTGCGCCGGCGTCAACGCTGGTATTATCGCCGCTTATGCATGCGCTTTATGTCGTTGTCCCTGCACTGTGCATACTGGCGATCGCGTACCGGTACTACAGCGCGTTCATCTCCACCCGCATCTGGATGCTGGACGATTCGCGAGTCACGCCTGCCCACACCAACTATGACGGCGCGAACTTCTACCCCACGAGCCGCTGGGTGCTCTTCGGGCACCACTTCGCGGCCATCACCGGCGCCGGCCCCCTGGTCGGACCGATGCTGGCGGTCGCAGTTCGGCTACGCCCCGGGCCTGATCTGGCTGGTGGCGGGGGTCGTGCTCGCCGGCGCGGTCCACGACTCGATGATTCTGTGGGCCTCCACCCGCCGCGGCGGGAAGTCGCTCGCGGAGATCGTCACGGAGGAGATCAGCCCGTCGGCGGGCATCGTCGCCTCCATCGCCATCCTGTTCATCCTGATCGTCGCCATCGCCGGGCTGGGCATCAACGTGGTGAACGCCCTGGCCGACAGCATCTGGGGCACGTTCACCATCGCCATGACGATTCCCCTGGGCATCTTCATGGGCTTCTGGATGTATGTGTGGCGCAAGGGCCGCATCGCCGAGGCGACGGTCATCGGCGTCATCGGCCTGCTGCTGGCGGTGGTCGGCGGGGAGCCGCTGAACCACTCCGACCGGCTGGTTCGCCAGCCTGTTCCATCTGTCGCGCACCCAGATCGTCATCGCCCTGTGCGTCTACGGCTTCGCCGCCTCGGTGCTGCCGGTGTGGCTGCTGCTCTCGCCCCGCGGCTACCTCAGCTCGTTCACGAAGATCGGCACCATCTTCTTCCTCGCGCGTCGGCGTCATCTACGTGAACCCCGAGTTCAAGATGCCGGCGGTGTCCGAGTACGTGAACGGCGGCGGCCCGATCATCCCCGGCCCGCTCTTCCCCTTCTGCTTCATCACCATCGCCTGCGGCGCCATCTCCGGCTTCCACGCGCTCATCAGTTCGGGCACCACCTCGAAGATGATCGACAAGGAAGCGGACATCCGGCCGATTGGCTACGGCGCGATGCTGATCGAGTGCGTGGTCGGCATCATGGCCCTGGTCGCGGCGAGCGCGATGGAGCCCGGCGACTACTTCGCCATCAACGTCCAGCCCGCTCAATACGCGAACATGGTGTTCGAGGGCGTGAAGATGGCGCCGGTGCACCTGGCCGGCATCGAAGCCGCGGTCGGCGAAACCGTCACGGGCCGCACCGGCGGCGCGGTCTCGCTGGCGGTGGGCATGGCCCAGATCTTCACGGCGATGCCGGGGATGCAGAGCCTGCTGGCCTACTGGTACCACTTCGCGATCATGTTCGAGGCGCTCTTCATCCTCACCACGATCGACTCGGGCACGCGCGTCGGCCGCTTCCTGCTGCAGGAGTTCCTCGGCAAGGCCTTCCCGCCCTTCCGCAACAAGGAATGGCTGCCGGGCGCACTGTTTGCGACGGGCCTGCTGGTCGTCCGGCTGGGGGTATTTCATCTACACCGGCGAGATCAACACCATCTGGCCGATGTTCGGCGTGGCGAACCAGTTGCTGGCGTCGGTGGCGCTGGCCGTGGCCACCACGATCCTCATCAACACCGGCAAGGTGCGCTACACGTGGGTGACGGGTGTTCCGCTCGCGTTCCTGGCCACCAACACGCTCTACGGCGGCTTCCTGAACGTGCGCGACAACTTCTGGCCGCTGGCCGTCGGTCCCGAACCCCGCCACCCACGTCCAGGGGTATGTGCTGAGCATCTGCACGGTCCTGATGATGGTCTGCGCGGTCGTGATCCTCACCCAGGCGATCGCCAAGTGGGTGCAGGTGCTCAGCAACCCGCGCGCCGTCCCCGTCGAGCCCTAGCCTGCCGAGACCGGAGCAGGGACGGGCCGACCGTCCCCGCTCCGGGTTTCCCCTCAACTCTGATATTCTTCATGGCGTCCGACGCCCACTCGGACACACCGGCGCACCCCCTTGCGCCGGAGGCCGCTGCGCTTCCGCGGTCACGAATGTTTTTCGGCAACACAACCGGGGTCTGGTGACCTGCTCATGTCGCAGAGGGGAATGGTGCGTGTGCTCGACAGAATCCGCCTGCTGGCGCTGACCGTGATGTGCGTGACGGGAGGCGCCCTGCCGGCGCTGGCCCAGTACAGCCCGCCGTCGGAGCCAGCGCTCGGCGAGAACTATCACGTCGAGGCGTCGTACGGCTGGTGGAACGCCGACCCGTCGCTGCGTCATCAACTCCGAATCGCTGGGCATCCCCGGCACCGACGTCGACCTGGTCGACGACCTCGGCATCGAGCAGAAGAAGCTCGGCAAGCTGAACGTGGTGCTGCGCCCGGCGGTGAAGCACAAGTTCCGCTTCGAGTACCTGCCGATCAAGTACGAAGCCGAGACCACGCTGCAGCGGGAGTTCGTCTTCAACGGTCAGCTCTATCGCATCGGCCTGCCGATCAACACCGAGGCCACGTTCAAGACCTACCGCTTCGGCTACGAGTACGACTTCATCCACCGCAGCCGCGGCTTTGCCGGCGTGCTGCTGGACGTGAAGTACACCGACGTGCGCGTGGAGCTCACCAGCCCGATTGCCAATCCGGAGTTCACCACCGCGGTCGCGCCCATTCCCACCATCGGGTTCGTGGCGCGCGGCTACCTGGCGAAGAACTTCGCCGTCGGCGGCGAGATCTCGTTCTTCCGCGTCCCCGACAACCTCAGCGAGGACTACGACGGCGAGTACACGGACTACGACCTCTACGGCACGGTGAACTTCACCGAGAACGTGGGCGTCACCACCGGATACCGATCGGTGGACGTGTTCTACAAGGCCGACCGGGACACCGGCGCCCTGAAGTTCACGGGCCTGTACCTCGTCGGCGTGGTGCGTTTCTGAACCTCAGCGCACGTCGGCGGAGGGGCTGGCCTCGAGCGATCAGCCCGGCTTCCGCGCCAGGCACATCAGCGACGATCCGATTGGCATGTTGAGCGCGCGGAGGGCCAGGGCCTCCGCGCCGACGGCCGCCGTCAGCAGGGTGTTCACCGGCGCCGACGGCACCGTGATTTCCCACTCGCCCGACTCGGCCTCGCCGCCGTGGCCGTCTCCAGCGATGGCCCACCCGCGCCGCCAGCATCAGCGGGAACAGGCTGGCGTAGGCAAACGTCAGGCGCTCGACCTTGAGCCCCGCCCCCTCGAGCAATCGCCGCACCTGTCCGGGCGTGTAGCGCCGGACTTCCTCGGCGAGCACCGAGTGCGCTCCGCGCAGCACTTCGAGCGCGGCGAAGTTGAAGACCGCGGCGCCACCCGGCTTGAGGACGCGGGCCATCTCCGTCGCGGCATCGGTCTCCACCTGCCCGGGCAGGCACTGGAACACGTCGAACGACGTGACCATGTCGAACGATCCGGTGGCGAATGGGATGGCGCCGATGCTCGCTTGCGCGATGCGACGGCCGGCCATGGTCGTGCGCGAACTGCAGTCCGCGCCACGTCAGATCGAACCCGAACACCTGCCCGTAGGGCTCGAGCATCGCCGAGGTTCGAACCGGTGCCGCAGCCGCAGTCGAGAATGCGGCCGGGCGGGCGTCCGGCGGCGGCCCGGTCCAGGAACGGGCGAGCAAACCATCGAAAGCCACGGAACCAGAAGTGGGAACGCTCGGCGAGCGCGGTCAGTTCAAGTAGACGATCCATGCAGGCAGGCGAGCCGACCGAGCATGCTACCATACGGCGGACATGCGCTTTCGGGGACTCGCCGAGGCTACGGCCGTGGTCCTCGCCGCGGTTGCGCTCACCTCGGTTCTCACCTATCCGCTCGCCTTCCACATCGACCGCGTCGGACGGCTCAATACCGACGATGGACGGTGGAGCATCTGGGTGGTGTCGTGGGTCGCGCACGCGCTGACGACCGATCCCGCCGGCGTCTATCAGGCCAACATCTTCTACCCGCAGCGCAACGCGCTCGCCTTCTCGCGAGGCCAACCTCGTCGAAGGCGCGCTCGGCGCCCCGGTCTGGGCCCTCACCCACAATCCCTACACCACGCACAACGTCGTCGCGCTGCTCTCGTTCGTCCTCTCCGCCGTCGGCGCGTACTATCTCGTGCGCTACCTCACCGGCCATCGCGGCGCGGCGGCGGTCGCCGGCGTGCTCTACGCCTTCTGCCCGTTCGCCTTCGCGCGCACGGCGCACATCCAGTTGCTGTTCACGGGCGGCATCCCGTTCTGCCTGCTCGCCTTCCATCGCCTGGTGGATCGCGTCTCGGTCTCACGCGCGGTGGTGCTGGGCCTGGCGCTGTGGCTGCAGGCGCTCGCCTGCGCCTACTACGGCATCTTCGCCGGACTGATGGTCGGGCTCGGGACGCTGGTCGTGGCCGGCACGCGCGGCCTGTGGCGCCACCGCGAATACTGGGTGGCGATCGGCCTGGCCGCGTTCGTCAGCGTCGCCCTCACCGTCCCCTTCTTCCTCCCCTACCTGGAGCGTGCAGCAGGACACCGGCTTCGCCCGCACGCTGGATGATGCGCGGATGTACTCGGCGGATGCGGGAGCATGGCTGGCGTCGTCCGCGTGGGCGCATCGCTGGTGGCTGTCGTGGATCGAGCCGTTCAACGAGGTGCTCTTTCCCGGCGTGGTCTCGCTGGTGCTGGGCGCGGCCGGCTTCGTGCTCGGCGCTGCGCAGCCGTCCTGAACGCGAGCTCGCGCTGTTCTACGGGTTGACCGCGGTGCTCGCGTTCTGGCTGTCGTTCGGGCCGGACGCCGGGCTCTACACGGTCTTCTACAAGACGATCCCGGTGTTCTCGTTCCTCCGCGCGCCGGGCCGCATCGGCATCGTCGTCGTCATGTGCCTGGCCGTGTTCGCCGGCGTCGCGGTTCGCGCGCTGCTGAGCCGACGTCCGAAGGCCGGCATGTGGGCG
This sequence comes from uncultured Acidobacteriota bacterium, assembly GCA_963721715.1. GTDB lineage: Bacteria > Acidobacteriota > Vicinamibacteria > Vicinamibacterales > UBA2999 > VFZN01. Next base: position 883,392 of record CAVRKI010000004.1, read on the forward strand.
GCGGTGATCGCGCTCGTGGCCGCCGCCGAGCTGATGCAGGCGCCGCTCACCGCGATGCGGGAGGCGCAGCCGTTCCCCGCCGCCTATCGCACGCTGGCGGTGCAGCCGCCGGGCGTGGTCGCCGAGTTTCCCTACTTCTACCGGCGCGGCGACTTCCCGCGCCACGCGATCTACATGCTGAACTCGACCACGCACTGGATGCCGCTCGTCAACGGCTACAGCGATCACATCCCGCAGGAGTTCCGCGATCAGGTCGTGCCGCTCAGCTCGTTCCCGACCCGCGAGTCGTTCCAGATCCTGGGCAAGGTCGGCACCCGCTACGTGGTCTTTCACCTCGACATGTACGACGCCCGATCGCGCGAGCGACTGATCGAGCGCATCGGCACCTACGGCGCGTATCTCCGCCCGCTCGTGCAGGAAGGCGACGTATGGCTCTTCGAAATCGTCGGCTTCCCGAACTAGCGGTCTTCACCGCTGGCCGCCGTGCTCCACACCTGGCCGTTGGCGAGCGCGCCGGGCACCATGGGCCGCGTCGACAATGCCGACACGGCGCTGAACGCGTGGATCGTGGCGTGGGTCGGCATGACGTTCCCCGCCGCCCCGCTGCGCCTGTTCGACGCCAACATCTTCTATCCCGAACCGCGAACGCTGGCGTTCTCGGAGGTGATGCTGCCGCAGTCGCTGATGGGGGCGCCGCTCACCTGGACCGGCTTCGATCCGGTGCTGGTCTACAACCTGCTGGTGATCGCTGGCTTCGCGCTGAGCGGCTTGGCGATGGCGTGGGTGGTTTCGCGATGGACCGGCGATCGCGCCGCCGGCGTGGTGGCCGGCCTCGCGTATGCGTTCAACGCGCACACGCTGGTGCGATTCGGCCACCTGCAGGCGCTGCACGTCCAGTACCTGCCCGTCGCCCTGTTCGCTCTGGACCTGCTGCTGCGCGAGCCGCGCTGGCGCTGGGGCCTGCTGCTCGCCGCGATGTGCGTGCTGCAGGCGCTGACTTCGAACTACCTGCTGGTGATGACGGCCATCGCGATGGCCGCGGCCGTCGCCGTGCGCCCGGAGATCTGGCGGGCGACCGCCAGTTCCGCACGCTGGCCGTGGCTGGCGCGCTCGCCGGCGTGCTGCTCGCGCCGTTCCTCTATCCCTACTGGCTGGCGCACACCCAGCAGGGGCTCAGCCGCACGTTCGATGACGTGGTGATGTACTCGGCCACCTGGCGCGACTGGCTCGCGACGGGCGGCATCCTGCACTATCGCGCCTGGAGCCACGCCTGGTTCGGCGCGCCGTCGGCGCTCTTCCCCGGCATCACCGTCACGCTGATGTCCGCCGTGGCGATCGTCAGCGGCGTCGCCTGGCGCGATCCCCGCGCCCGCATGGCCCTGGCCATCGGCATCGTCGGGCTGGCATTGTCGTTCGGCGCGAACCTGCCCGGCTACCACCTGCTGTTCGACGTGGTGCCGATCCTCAAGGGCATCCGCGTGGTGTCGCGGTTCGGCTGGATGACGCTGTTCGCGTTGCCCATCCTGATGGGATTCACGCTGGCCGCGCTCCGCGCGCGCCGGTCCCAGCGCCGCGGGCTCAGCGCTGGCCGCGATCGCCGGAGCTGCTGGTGACGGTCGAGGCGCTGCGCGCGCCGATGGGCTTCACGCACTACGACGGCATCCCGCGCATCTACGACCGCGTCGCCATGCTGGACGATGTGGTGCTGGCCGAGGTGCCGTTTCCGCCGCGCGAGGCGATCCAGGACAACGGGCCCAGCGTCCTCTACTCGGCCTGGCACCTGAAGCCGCTGCTGAACGGCTACAGCGGCTTCACCCCGGCCAGCTACTCCACGCACTTCCAGGTGATGCAGTCGTTCCCCACGCCGGACAGCATCAACTCGCTCCGCGCGCTGGGCGTGACGCACGTCATCGTCCACAAGCGCCGTGTGCCGGCGGCGCTGCTCGAGCAGGCAGCCGCGGCTCCCGGGCTGACGCTGGTGGCGGACGAAGGCGATCAGGTGCTGTACAGCCTCGGCGCCGGGGCGCGGTGATGCGGCGGGGCGCGGCGCTGCTGGCCCTGTTCGTGGCGCTCAGCGCTGCTGCACACGTGGCCGCTGGCCAGCGACCTTGGCGGTCTGTCGCGCCTCGACAACGACGACACCGGCCTCAACGTCTTCGTGGTGTCGTGGGTCGCGCACGTCCTGCCCACCGATCCGCTGAATCTGTTCAACGCGCCGATCTTCTTCCCCGAGCCGCGCACCCTCGCCTACTCCGAGCACATGCTCGTGCCGTCGCTGATGGGCGCGCCGCTGCTGTGGGCCGGCGTCGATCCGGTGGTGGTCTACAACCTGCTGGTGCTCGCCGGCTTCGCCCTTTCCGGCTGGACGATGAGCCTGGTCATGAGCGCGTGGACCGGCAGCATGACGGCGGGCATCGTGTCGGGGATGCTGTTCGCCTTCAACGCGCATCTGCTGACGCGGCTTCCGCACCTGCAGGCCCTGCACGTGGAGTTCCTGCCGCTCGCGCTCTACGCTTTCGATCAGGTCCTGGTGCGGTCGCGCCGCCTGCCCTCGGCCGCCCTCGCTCTCGCCGCCGCCTTCGTCCTGCAGGCGCTGTGCTCGAACTACACGCTGGTGTTCCTCAGCGCCGCGCTCATCGTCGCCGCGATCGTCCGGCTGCCGGAGTGGACGCCCACCCGCCATCGTCTCGCGGGCGCTGGCCCTGGTTGCGGCAGGCGCGCTGGCCGTCGCGGTCGATCGCGCCGTTCCTGTGGCCCTACTACCTCGTGAGCCGGGACCAGGGGCTGACGCGGGCCGTGGACGAAGTGCGGCTCTACTCCGCGGGATGGCTGGACTACCTGACCACCGGCGGGCGCCTGCACTACGCGGCCTGGAGCGCCCCCTTCTTCGACGGGCGAACGCCGCTCTTCCCGGGCGTGCTTGCGCTTCGTCCTGGCGGTGGCCGGGCTCGGACTCCGCGAGGTCCGTCAGGACCCTCGCGTCCGCATGATGGTGGCCATTGCCATCGTCGGCGTCGCCCTCTCGTTCGGGCCGGCACTCCCCGGCTACCCGTGGCTGCATGCGCACGTCCCGCTGCTGCAGGGCATTCGCGCGGCCGCCCGCTGGGGCTTCCTGATGCTGACGGCGGTGGCCATGCTCGCCGGGTTCACGGTCGCCGGCCTGGCAGCGCACCCGCGGCACGTCCGCCTACTGGCCGGCGGCGGCGCTGACCGATCTGCGGCGTGATCACGCTGGAAGCGCTGCGCGCGCCGATGGGCTTCGACGCCGGTCGTACCCGTGCCGGACATCTATGCACGCCTTCGTGACGAGCCGCGCGCCGTCCTCGTCGAGCTTCCGCTCTATGCGGGGCCGCGCGTCAGCGAGAACGCGCGCTATCTCGTTGCCAGCACGCGCCACTTCCGGCCGATGGTGAATGGCTACAGCGGCTTCGAGACCGAGGCATTCCGGCAGCGGGCGACCCGCTGGCGGGCCTTCCCCGACGCGACGGTCCTCGACGAGATGCAGACACTCGGCGTGACCCACGTGATGGTGCACGCGCGCGACTTGAATCCGGCGCAGGTGGATGCGGCGGCCGTCAGCGGCTCGCGCTGCGCTCGATCACGGACGATGGGGAGCGACGGTTGTACGACGCTGATGCGATGAACGGCGCGCGAGCGGCGCTACTTGCCGTAGAGCCGGCGGTAGTCTTCCGCGGTGCCGAGGATGCGCTTCACGTAGTTCTGCGTCTCGGGGAACGGGATGTCGTCGATGAACACGTCCTGCGGCATCCCGGGCCGCTCGCGCTGCCAGGCCGCGACGCGGTGATCGCCGGCGTTGTAGGCCGCCAGCGCGAAGTGCACGCCGCCGAACTTCCGGATGCTCTCGGCGAAGATGGCCGTCCCGAGCCGGACGTTGGTTTCCGGATCGGTCAGCTTCGCGGCCGAGTAGCGCGGGATCTTCAGCTTGCGGGCGAACTGCCGGCCGGTCGAGGGCAGCACCTGCATCAGGCCAACGGCGTTGGCCGAGGAGCGGATCACCGGATCGAACGTGGACTCCTGCGCGGTGAGCGCGGCGACGAGGAATGGATCGAGCCCGCGCGCGGCCGCGTGCTTCTGCAGCAGCGGCCAGTAGTCCAGCGGGAACACCACCTTCTGGATCTCCACCGGCAGCGACTCGCCGCCAGCCGCCAGCCACTGCGGGTAGGCACGCTTCATCGCGTTGATGCCGAGCCGCAGGTTGCCGATCCGGTTGTGGACGAGGGCGATGGTGGCGATCGAGCGGGCGGCGAATCGCCCCACATGCGCTGGGCGTACTGCAGCTCGTTCAGCGCTTCGCGGTTGAGGCCTACGGCAATCAACTGCCCGACCCGCCCCGCGGTGGGGAACGTCGCGGACGGCGGAGGCGGGTCCTTCCGGACGAACTGTGGAACCACCGTGCTCTTCTTGCCGCCCGCCAGTTGCTTCCGCGCCAGCCGGCCGTAGTAGCTGTTGAAGTAGTCGGTGGCCGTGAGCGTGAAGCGGTCGCTGGCCAGCACGGCGTTGCCGGTTTCCTCCCACGCGCGCCCGCTCCAGTAGGTCCAGGAGGGACGGTAGTCGGAGCGCGGGAACTGCGCGGCGCCGCGATCGAACAGGCTGGCAGCCTCGGCATACCGGCCCGCGCGATAGGCCCACCAGCCCGAGCGCCAGTAGGCGCGCTCGGTGTAGCGCCCGGCGGGATAGCGCTCGATCATGACTCTGAACAGCTCGTCGGCCCGGTCGTCGTCATCGGCGACGATGAAGTGGGAGGCCAGGTTGTTCAGTATCTCCTGCGCGAACGGGCTTTCGGGACGGCTGTCGGCAAAGCTGCGTCCCAGCCGCTCGTACTCGTCCCGTTCCCCGAGGCCCGCGCAGCGCGCTGATGTAGTAGAAGTTCGCTTCGTCGGCGTAGGGCCCGCCGGTCTGCCCTCGCAAGGGGTCGCGCGCCTGCCGATAGCGCTTCAGCTGCACGTCCGCCGCGGCCATGCGCAGCGTGACGCGATCGCGCTCGGCCCCGGTGGCGCCGTCACGGGCGCGCTCGTACGACGCGCGGGCCGCCTCCCAGCGGCGTGCCTGGAACAGCACGTCCGCGCGCTTCAACTCGAGCGCCGTCTGCGGGTCGTCCTCGCCCCACGCGTTCAGGCGGGTCAGCGCGGCTTCGGCGATCGACGACTCGGTGGACAGCGGATACTCGAAGTAGACGCGCCGGAAGGCGTCGATCGCCCTGGGCACGTTCCCGGCGGCCTCCGCCGCGGCCGCCAGCCTCGAGAGCACGGCGTGCGGAGCCGCGAGCTTCCGCTCGAGCAGCTCCTCGTAGATCGCCACGGCGCCGACAAAGTCCACGCGCGCCTCGCGCGCCTGGGCGCGCCCGATGGCGGCGTCCTCCGGCAGGTGTCCTTCGATGTGGCGTGACGCCACGGCGGCGAAGGCGGCCTCGGCCTCCGGATAGCGCCGCAACTCGAGCAGCGCCTTCCCCGTGTAGAACCGGGCGTAGTCGGCGAGCGGCGTGGACGCCAGCGCACCCTGGCTGAGCAGCGGCAGCGCGGCGGCGGCATTGCCATCCTCTTCGAGCAGGCGCACGCCCTTGACGAAGTCGGTGAGCGGCGGCGCCACCGTCGTCCCCGTTGGCGGGCGCGTACCACAAGGCGTTGAGGTTTCCGGGAACCGGAGGATGCGTGGTCGGCGTGAGCCGCACTGGGGCCGCGCCATCGCCGCTTGGGCCCGAGGTCGCCTGCTGGGCCGGCAGGGCAACACCCCACCCGATCGTCGCCAGCAGGATCGCCGCGGCGGCGAGTGCGGGTGGTCGTCTCATCCCGTCGCTCCGGCCTTCCTGGCCACCGGGATCGAGGAGGACGATCCCGACTTCTGGACGGTCAGCGCCTCGAGGCACTTCGCGGCGTGGCGCGACAGTATCTCCAAGGCTTCGGGCCACGGGCTGGGCACCACCTGCTCGCGCCCATCCTCGGTCACCGCGTCGCCATACAGCACGGCCACCACACGCCCGCCGACGACCACGGGTATCGCCAGTCCCATGCGATCACTCGGAATCTGCTCGAAGCCGGGACCATCGTTGTGGCCGTCACGGGTGGTGGCGGCGCGAGACGAGGACGCTGCCTGCCCGATCACGCCGGCTTCCGCGATCGACATGTCGATCGACTTCGGCTGCGAATCGCGCATCCCGAATCCTGAGAGGCGCCAGCCGACGATGCGGTCGGCCTTGATGACGACGACGGCGGCACGCGCGGTCTCGCGGGCCGCGGCCAGGGCCAGCGCATCCAGCACCTCGCTGAGCGACATCGCGCCGTCGAGGCCGCGAATGCTTTCGACCAGCCGGGTCATGCCGGCGATCTCGAACTCGCGCTCGCTGACGCGCGCGGCAGCGATCGAGGAATGGGTTTCGGCGATCGCGCGGGTTTCGGCGTCGGCGATGGACACCCGCAGCGTCTCGTCGAACTGGCGGGCCTGCTCGTCGAACTGGCGCTGGGCCTCGGCAAGCTGCCGCGCCGTTTCAGCCTCGACCGCCGCCTGCAATTGCGCGTCGAATCGCGCCTGCGCCTCGGCTTCCACACGCGCCCGCTCGGCCTCGACCGCGAGACGCACTTCCTCGGCGGTCTGCTGGCGCTGGCTCTCTTCGAGCTGGGCGACATGGTTGTTGAACTCGCCCTGGAGACGGGCTTCGGCAGCGCCGAGTTCCTCGGCGAGCGCGGTTTCGCTGGTCGAAACCAGCTCCGAGACCAGCCCCTGTATGGCCTGGTCTACCGACGTGCGAATGCGGTCTTCGAGCGCCATCGTCTCTCTCTGGAAAGCCGTCACTGTCTGCAGAGGACCGGGGCAGCGGCTGGGAGCGCGCTCGTCCGTGCTTGTCTGGCCATTATGGAGAGCGGGATCGGTCAAGTCAAGCCAGCACAACGTTCGCGGCCGGCGCCGGTCAGGGGATCGGGCTGCCGTCGCGAATCTCGTCGGTTCCGCGCTTGATCACGGTCTCGCCAGGCGCCAGCGCCCCGGTCACCTCGGTGGACTCGCCACGCGGGGCCACCTTGCGCACGGTGACCCACTCGGCCTTGCCCGATCGCACACGAATCACGAACGTACGCTCGGTGGTCGTGACAATCGCCGTCGCCGGGACCAGGACGGCCCCCGCCTGCGAGATCACGGGCCAGGTGACGTCCGGGAACATGCCAGGAGCCAGGGCGCCGTCCGTGTTGTCCACGTCCAGTTCCACGGGCATGGTGCGGGTGCGGGCATCGAGCGATCCGGCCACCCGCGCCACCGCCCCGGTGAACACGCGGCTGCCATGGGCCGGCACCCGGAACTGGAGCTGACGCCCGCGCGAGATCCCGGCGGCAAACTGCTCCGGCACCGCCACCGTCAGCCGAAGCCGGGACACCTGCTCCAGGCGCAGCAGCGGCCCCACGGACGGGCCGACGAGCGCACCGGGATGCACCAGCCGTTCGGTGACGCGGCCGGCGAACGGCGCCGTTACACGGAGGAACCCCTCGAGCGCCTTCACCGCGTCCCGCGACGCACGCGCGGCTTCGATGGCGCGCTCGGCCGAATCCACCCGCGCCACGCCCGCCTTCGTGCTCTCCTCGGCCCGCCGCAATTCGAGGCCCGCGACGGCCCCGGCAGTCTGATTGGCGGCGGTCAGGCGTTCGAAGTTGGTCCGCGCCGAGGCGACATCCGCGTCCGCCTCCACCTTGCGCGCCACGGCCGCTTCGACCCGCGCTTCAGCCTCGGCCACCTGTGCCGCCACTTCGGGCGCCACGAGCGTCGCCAGCACCTGCCCGCGCCGCACTTCGGAGCCGCGATCGACGGTGATGGTCTCGAGATAGCCGGCCACCCGCGCCACCACCCCGACCGCTTCGAACGACTGCAGCTCACCCGGCAGCGACACCGTCCGCTCCGCCGTGGCCGGCGCGACCTTTGCCGTCTCGAGCGCGTTCGGCACCTGTGCTCCCTGCGAATGCAGCGTCGCGCCGGCGAGGACGACCACGCTCGCGCAGGCGAGCGTCGTTGCGAGCCTCATCGCCAGCGAGGCCGGCACGTTCATCCGGCGCCGGCGTCGATCAGTGCGGTTCATACAGAACACTCCCGGTATCCATCGGGTTCAACGAAGAGGATTGCCGCGAGGCGCGGCCTTGCAGCAGCGCGTAGAGCGCGGGCACGATGATCAGCGTGGCCACGGTGGCGACGGCCAGGCCGCCGACCACCGCACGGCCGAGCGGCGACGCTTGCGCGCCACCTTCGCCCAGTCCCAGCGCCATGGGAATCATGCCCGCCGTCATCGCCGCGGCCGTCATCAACACCGCGCGCAGTCGTTCGGCGCCGGCGGTGCGCGCGGCCTCGATCGGCTGGTCGCCCGCCCGCCTCCGTTCCTCGGCGAAGGCGACGATGAGGATGGCGTTGGCCACGGCGATGCCGATGGCCATGATCGCGCCCATGAACGACTGCACGTTCAAGGTCGTGCCGGTGGCCAGCAGCATCAGCACCACGCCGCTCAGCACGGCGGGGATCGTGCCCAGCACCACCAGCGCCAGCCGGACGGACTGGAAGTAGCCGGCCAGCAGCAGGAAGATGGCGACGACCGACATCAGCAGCCCGGTCTGCAATCCGCGCTGGGTGGTCTCGAACGGGCGGCACCTGCCCGCGCAGCGCCACGGTCACGCCGCGCGGCGGATCCCCGGCGCGGGCGATGGCCGCCCGCAGATCGGGAATGGCCTTGCCGATGGTCATCTCGTGCAGGTTCGCGGTGAGGCTGACCACGCGCTGACCGTTGTAGCGCTCGACCATGCCCGCGGCCAGCCCGGGCTCGATCGTCGCGACGTCACCCACCTGCGGTGACGACATCCCGTTGACCATCAGCGGGACGGCCGCCACGTCAGCCGCCGAGGCGACCAGCGATTGCGGAATCTCCACCTGAATCTGGAAGGCGTTGCCGCTGACCGGGTCGCGCCAGTAGTTGGGCTCCACGAATCGGCTGGACGAGGTCACCATCAACAACGACCGGGCCACGCTCGACATCGTCAGGCCGAACTGCCCGGCGCGCTCGCGGTCGATGTTGATGTTCAGCGTCGGATAGTCGAGCGGCTGCGCGAACTGCAGGTCGCGCAGGTACGGCAGCCTCGCCAGTTCCGTCGCGGATCTTGTCCGCGTGCTCGCGGTTCACCTGCAGGCTCGCGCCCTGCACCGCAATCTCGATCGGCGTCGGCCGCGCCAAAGCTCATCACCTGGGTGACGATGTCGCCGGCTTCGAACGAGACCGACACCTCGGGCACGTCCTTGGCGAGGCGCGCGCGCAGGCGCTCCTGCAGCACCTCTCCCCTGCACCGGCGCATCGGGCTTGAGCGCCACCAGCAGCGACGGCCTCGTGCGGGCCGCTGGTCCACAGGTAGATGGTGTTGATGGGATAGCTGGCCGGCTGCACGCCGATGAAGCTGGTGGTGATGGCGACGTGCTCGGCGCCCACTTCGGCCTTGATCACCTCCAGCGCCGCCAGGGCCATGACCTCCGTGCGCTCGATGCGCGTGCCGGTTGGCGCGCGCAGGCGCATCTGGAACTGCTGGGCGTCACCGGCGGGAAAGATCTCGGTGCCGAGCCGCGGCCCCAGCAGCGCGACCAGGAGCACCGGTCACCAGCAGGTACGCCACCACCAGCAGGGCGCGCCGCTGCAGGAGCGGTCCGAGGACCTGGTGGTAACGCGCCTTCAGGGTGTCCAGCCATGTGGTTCGCGTGTGAACCTGCGGATGCATGAACCAGGCGGCCAGCACCGGAACCAGCGTGCTGGACAGCAGGTAGGACGCGACCATCGCGAAGGCCACCGCCAGCGACAGCGGCACGAACAGCTGGCGCGCCACGCCCTGCATGAAGAACGACGGCACGAACACCGCGAGGACGGAGAGCATGGCGAGCAGGCGCGGCACCGACGTGAGGCGGCTGGCCTCCACGATCGCGCGGCCGCGGGACAAGCCCGCGCGCCATCTGCGCGTGGATCTTCTCGATGGCGACGGTCGCCTCGTCCACCAGCACGCCGACGGCGAGCGCCAGGCCGCCCAGCGTCATCAGGTTGAGGGTCTGCCCCGACAGCCACAGGCACGACCGCCGCGGCCATCAGCGCGGTCGGGATGCTGGCGATCGACGATCAGCGCGCTGCGCCAGTCGCGCAGGAACAGCAGCACCATCAGGCCGGTGAGCACCGCGCCCAGCACGCCTTCGGTGACGAGGTTGCGGAGGGCGGCTCGCGACGAAGCCCGACTGATCGAACTCGACGCGGATGTCGACGTCCTCCGGCACCACCGCCTTCATGCTCGGCAGCGCCGCGCGCACCGCTTCGATCACGGCCAGCGTGCTGGCGTCCGATCGCTTGGTGACCGGGATGTAGACGGTGCGCTTGCCGTTGACGTGCGCGTAGGCGGTGACGATGTCGGTGCCGTTCTCGACGGTGCCGAGATCGCGCAGGTAGACGCTGGCGCCGCTGCCAGGCCGGACCGGCGCGTCCATCAACTCCTGCAGGTTGCGCGCCGAGCACGGCGTTGGTGGCGGCGATGCGGTTCAGATCGCCCGACGCGCACGTTGCCCGAGGGCACCACGGTGGAGGCCTTCGACACCGCCGCGATCGCTTCTTCCGGCGAGACCCGATAGGAGCGCAGCCGATCCGGATCCAGCCGCACGACGATGGTGCGCTGATTGCCGCCGAAGGGCGGCGGCGCCGACACGCCGGGCAGCGTCGCGAACAGCGGGCGCACGCGGTTGAGCGCGATGTCCTGCATCTCGCCCGGCGGGCGGTTCTCGCTGGAGAACACCAGCTGACCGATCGGCACGCTGCCGGCGTCGAAGCGCGTGATGAACGGCGGCACCGCGCCGGGCGGCATGAAGGCGCGGGCGCGGTTCACGTAGCCCACCACCTGCGCCATCGCCTGGTTCATGTCGGTGCCGGGGTGGAACACCAGCTTCATCAGGGCCACGCCCTGGATGCTCTTCGACTCGATGTGCTCGATGCCGGTGATGTAGAGGAAGTGGTACTCGTAGTAGTAGGTGAGGAACCCGTCCATCTGCGACGGGTCCATGCCGCCGTAGGGCTGCGCCACGTAGATGGCCGGATCGCCGAGCGCCGGGAAGATGTCGGCCGGCATGCGGCTCACGGCCACCGCGCTCGAGAGGGCGAGCGTGGCGACCATGACGATGATGGTGACGGGACGCGAGAGGGCGGCAAGGACAAGGCGCATGGGCGTGGGACTGGCTACGGCAGCGCGTTCAGGAACGGTTCGACGCCGCTCGCGGTGGCGTGGACCACGGCCAGGTGGGCGCGCCAGATGGCGAGACCGGCAAGGGCGCGGTCGATCTCGGCCTGCGCCAGCCGGCGTTCGGCATCGGCGACGTCGGTGATCGACGAGAGCCCCGCCTGATAGCGCGCGGATACCTGCGCGGCGACCGATCGGGCGGCATCGGCGATGACGACAGCCTGCGCCGCGACGTCGCGCGAGGCCTGCTCGTCCTGCGTGGCCACCTGCAGCCGCCGGGTCAGTTCGCGGGCGGCATCTGCGCCGGCGCGCCTGCGCGGCCTGCACGCGCAACTGCTCCACCGCTTCGCGCGCGCCCTTGTTGTGCCACTCCATCAACGGCACGGTCACCGACAGGCCGACCGCCCAGTTGTAGGCATCGAGGCCGAGCCCGTCGGCGCCGGTGCCCGACGAGTTGTCGTCCAGCACACCCGTGCCGCGGCCGTAGACGGTGCCCTGCACGGCGATGACGGGATCGGCGGAGCGCCGCGCCACCGACCAGCCGCGCGGCGGCTTCGTCCGCGGCGGCCTGACGCTCGACCAGCACGGGGTGGGTGGCCGGCGCGTCGGCTGGCGCGGCGCCGGAGGCCGACGGCGGTGCGGGCATCACCAGCGTCTGGCCCGTGCCGCGCACCGACGTACTGCGCCAGCAGCGCCTGCGCCGCATCGCGTGCCCGCCGCGCCAGCACCACCTGCATCGTCGCCGCGGCGTGCTCGGCGGTGGCCGTGGCGGCGTCGACGCCGGGGCGAATCTCGCTCTTCACCAGCGCCTCCACCACTGTCCGCAGCGTGGTGGTGCGAGCCACGGCGGCTTCGGCGGCCCGCAGCGTTTCCTCGGCGGCCAGCACCGAGAGATAGGCGTCGGCAACGGTGGCGGCGAGGTCCAGTTGAGAACGGGCAACCACCGCACGGCCGCGCGCTTCGGCCTGTTCCGCCGCGTGGACGCTGGCGCCGCGGGCGCCGAAGTCGAAGGGTTGCCACGTGACCAGGGTGCCGACCGCGGTGCCCCACACCGAGGACGACGAGTTCTCGGCGACGGGCGGGCCCGAGATGGGCGAGACGATGCTCTGCGGAAACAGCAGCCCTGAGATGTTGTTGTGGGTGGCGCGGTTCACCTGCAGCAGCGCGTCCACCCGCGGCAGGTAGCTCTGCCGAGCGATGTCGATGCCGGCGGTGGCGGCGTCCTGCTCGAAGGTGGAGGCGGCCACGACCCTGGTCGCGGGCCAGGGCCTGGCGCACGGCCTCAGCGAGGGTCAGGGGACCGCCCTGCCCGTTCAGGGCGGCGGGCGTCAGCACCACGGCCACGCACAACAGCCAAACCGCGCTCGTGGGACGCATGCGCGGCGAATCATAGCACGGTTATCCGTTAATGATTTTCGTAGTCGATAAACGATGACGATCCGCGTATCATGGCGCGCATGGCGGATCCACTGGCCCGCGAGTTCCTGCTCACCTTCTGGAAGATCCACATCCTGCATCACGCGGGCGAGGACGATGGTGTGTACGGGCAGTGGATGCTCGAGGAACTGGCGCACCACGGCTATCGCCTGAGCCCGGGGACGCTCTATCCCCTGCTGGCGCGCATGGAGCGCCACGGCTGGCTGAAGTCGTCGGCGCCCGCGCGCAGCACGGCGGCGCGGCGCTACCGGCTGACGGCCGAGGGACGCAAGGTGCTGACGCGCCTGCGCCAGGCGCTGGCGGAACTGACGGGCGAGGTGGGCACGACGCCGCGAACGGGCAAACGGCAGAAGTAGACGGCTGTTCGCCGTCTGCCGTTCTGCCGTCTGCCGTCTGCCGGCCGTCTTCTCCTACCTGCCGAACTTTCCCAGCATCCCCAGCACGTCGTCCACGATCGAACCGTCGCGGTTCGAGTCGAGCATGGGCGTCAGCATCGACATCAGCCCGCCGCCGGGTGTGGACGAGCCGGCGGTCATCGCGGAGCCGCTGCTCTGGCGGGCCATCGCGCCCATCATCAGCGCGGCCACCAGCGGCAGGGCCTTCTTCAGGATGCTGGCGTCGAGCCCTGTCTGCTGCGCCGCGCGCGTCGCGACGGCGCGGCTGACGTCCTTGCTGCCGAGGATGTGCCCCAGGATGCCGTCGCCCTCGGCGGTGGCCTGCCCGAGCGCGGCGGGGTTCTCGAGGTACTGCGAGTGCTGCCCCCCCGCCAGGGCCCCCATCAGGGCCTCGAGGCCGCCGCTGCTCTGCATGTTGCGCTGGAAGCCGCCGGCCAGCGCGGGTACCAGGACGGAGAGAACGTTGGCGGCCTGGTCGTCGCCCAGGCCGAGCTGCTGGCCCATCTGTTTGACGGCGCCGCCGTTCTGCGTGGCGAGGATGGTTTCGAGGATATTCATGGCATTCTCCGGGAAAGTTCGGGCATCAGCGAACGTTGTCGCCCGTGCCGCATCGTTCGCCTGTTCGACGCGCGTAGGGGCGGGGACGGATGCATCTTACGCGAGGCGTCCCGGCACGGTGATGGGATGCGACAAGGTGGTAGAATGAAGAAGCGTTGCGACAGCGCGACCGTTGGGGGCGATCTGGCTTCGACGGGGGTGCGGGATCGTGGAGCGCGTGCCGAGGACTCCATCTCTCCCTCGTAAATCCGTGGTGGAAAACTAACGTAACTGCGAACGCAGACTACGCTCTCGCTGCTTAATAACCAGTGAGCGGTCGCCCAGAGAAGGCCCGTGGCTCTGGGATGACTGTCATTTAAGCGGGCTGGCTGCCTACGTGCCGCTCTGACGCGTGAGGGATGAGAAACATCGGGGATGGCGGCCGGGGCTTTTGGCTCCGTTTCGAACCGGTCGCGACACGAAAATGGAGACACGCACGTAGTGGTCTGCGACGACGTTCTCTCGGACGCGGGTTCAACTCCCGCCGCCTCCACCATTCGACTCACCTGGCGCTTCGCCTCCGGCGAACCGTCAGGTTCGCTCATGGCTGGCCCAGTCAGGGAGAATGCCCTGAGCGAGGGAGCGCAGCGACCGAGTCGAAGGGCCACCGCTGCTGCTCCGTCTTCGACACCGCTAGCGCTGCTTCGCCTCCGGCGAACCGTCAGGTTCGCTCATGGCTGGCCCAGTCAGGGAGAATGCCCTGAGCGAGGGAGCGCAGCGACCGAGTCGAAGGGCCACCGCTGCTGCTCCGTCTTCGACACCGCTAGCGCTGCTTCGCCTCCGGCGAACCGTCAGGTTCGCTCATGGCTGGCCCAGTCAGGGAGAATGCCCGGAGCCCCTCGGCTATGCACGGGGCGAACTCCCCTTCCCCATCACCGACTTGCCCACGCCACGTGGACGATGGCATCGTCGTCCCCGTGCCCTTCTGCTACATCCTGCGCTGCGCCGATGGCGCCTACTACGTCGGCTCCACTGAAGACGTCGATGCGCGTCTGACTCGCCACCAGGAGGGTCCGCCTCGGTGTTCACCGCCGCGCGTCGGCCGGTGGTACTGGCGTACCAGGAAGCGTGCGCATCGATGACTGCGGCACGGGCGCGTGAACGGCAACTGAAAGGGTGGACGCGGACAAAGAAAGAGGCGCTGATCAGCGGCGAACTGGCGCGGCTGAAGAGTCGCCGCCTGGCGACGCCCACAGTGAGTGCAGCGTCTGCAATAACGCGACCCGAGGAATGACCTCTCCTTGTGATTCCGTAGTCGCAGCGGTAAGGTAGCAACACTCAGGGGAGCCGCCGCCAAGAAATGTCCGTCATGCGCCGAAGACATCCAGGATGCCGCGATCGTCTGTAAGCACTGTGGGCGAACACACCGTCGAACGGGTCCCCCAGGAGGCCCCGCCTCGGCTGCGAGGTTGGCTCCACCTAGGGGCCGCGCCGCTAGCCACCATCCTTGGCTTGCTCGCAATGGCAATCGCCCCAACGGTCGCGGGCCGTTGGGCATTCGCGATCTACACCGCCACCACAGTGCTGCTGTTCACCGTGAGCGCGGCGTATCACCGGCGGGTCGGGGGTGATCCGTGGGAGGGAGTCCTCAGCCGGTTCGACCACTCGAACATCTACCTCTTCATCGCAGGCAGCTACACACCTTTCGTCGTCTTGTTGCTCGAGCCCGGCCAGGCACGCGTCCTGCTGGGGATCGTGTGGACCGTGGCGATCCTCGGCGTGGGCTTTCGAGTCTTCTGGTTCAACGCACCCCGATGGCTCTACGTCTCGACCTACATCGCGCTCGGGTGGGTCGCGGTCGCCTACCTGCCGGCATTGTGGCGAGCAGGAGGACCCGTCGTCGTCACCTTGATCGTCGCCGGGGGCCTGCTCTACACCGTTGGCGCGGCGGTCTACGCGTTTCGCCGGCCCGACCCCTCACCGATCTGGTTCGGCTTTCACGAGATCTTCCACGCGCTGACGATCGCGGCCTATCTCATCCAGTATGTCGCCCTGGTCTGGACCCTGGTCGCGGTCAGTCCCTAGCGGTCGAGAGCAGCGCTCGCGGACGTCCAGACGTGTCGGGACCTCCGCCCCCCCACGCCGCGCGGCAGCGTCTTGGGCCGTTCGGTTGGAGTTGCCGCGCGGCCGCAGTATGATCCAGCACAGCCCGTGCCCCTGGACCCGATGCCATGCGTTCCGAATTGAAAGTCGTGCTGTTGAGCGCCGCGCTGTCGGTATGCCTGCCCGCCTCGGCGCCGGCCCAGGATCGCTGGCGCGTCGATTTCGAGAACGGCGCGGCGATCGCCGGCTACAACGATGTGCGGATCCCGGGCGACACCGGCACGTTGTTCTCGTTGACCGACGATCTCGCCTCCGACACCGCCTACTTCTGGCGCGTGCGTGCCGATGTCCGCCTGGCTCCGAAGCACGTGCTGTCGGCGCTGGTCGCGCCGCTGACGATCAACGCGTCAGGTACGTTCGACCAGCCGGTGTCGTTTGCGGGCACCACCTTCGCCCCGGGCGTCCCGACCACGGGCCTCTACGTCTTCAATTCGTATCGCGTGACCTACCGCTACGAGCCGGTCCGAAGGGAGAACTGGATGTTCGGCGTCGGCGTCACCGTGAAAGTCCGTGATGCCGAAACCCGGCTGGACGCCGGCGGAACGTCGGCGGCGAAGACCAACGTGGGAGCGGTGCCGCTCGTGAACTTCAAGTTCGAGCGCCGCCTGGGAGCGCGAGCGACGTTTCAGCTCGAGGGGGACGCGCTGGCCGCGCCGCAAGGCCGCGCGGAGGACATCTTCGCCGGCATCCTCGTGCACGCCGGCAAGCAGTGGTCGATCAAGGCCGGCTACCGCTTCCTCGAGGGCGGCGCGGACAACGACGAGGTCTACACGTTCGCGCTCGTGCACTACCTGGCCGCCGGCGTGGTCGTCCGATTCTGAAAAGCCAGCGACCGCCGGCTCACGCCGACGCCGTTGCCGCAAGCGGTGCGGCCGCGGTGTCGTCCACGCCGAGGAACCCGCCAGACTGGCGCGCCCACAACCTCGCGTAGTCCCCACCCTGGCCAAGCAGCACGTCGTGCGGGCCTCGTTCGACGACCCGGCCGCGGTCGAGCACGATCAGCTCGTCCATGCGGCGCACGGTCGACAGGCGGTGGGCGATGACGATCGCCGTGCGGCCCTTCATCAGCGTCCACAGCGCCTCTTGAATGTGCGCTTCACTCTCGGAATCGAGGGCGCTGGTCGCCTCGTCCAGGACCAGGATGGGCGCGTCCTTGAGCAGCGCGCGCGCGATGGCCACGCGCTGACGCTGCCCGCCCGACAGCTTCACGCCGCGCTCGCCCACGAGCGTCTGGTACCCGTCGGGCAGCGCCTCGATGAACTCGGCGGCGCAGGCCTGGCGCGCAGCGCGGCGGAGGTCGTCGTCGCTGGCCTCTGGACGCCCGAAGCGAATGTTGTCGGCAATGGTGCGATGGAACATCGCCGGGTCCTGCGGCACGTAGGCCACGGCGCGCCGCAACGCCGATTGAGGCACCTGGTCGATGGGCTGGCCGCCAATCAGGATCTGGCCGGCGTCGAGGTCAGAGAATCGCAACAACAGGCGGGTCAACGTCGTCTTGCCGCCGCCGGATCGGCCGACCAGCCCCACCTTCGTGCCTGGCGCGATCGCCAGCGACAACTGGTCGAAGAGGCGCGGCTGCGACGGCGAGTACGCAAAGGTGACGGCGCGCAGTTCCACGCCGTAGTCGCGTGGCGCAAACCGCTGCCCCGGCTCGGCGTCACGCACCACTGGCGGGTCGAGCAGCAGGACGGTGAACTGGGCGGCGTCGGTCAACGCGCCCTCGAAGGTGCGGTAGATGCGGTTGAACTCCCACATCACGCGGGTGACGGTCATGTAGTAGCTGAACGTCAGGAACACGGGCGCCAGACCGGCGCCGGTCGAGCCGTGGATCGCAAGCGCCACGCTGAGGCCGACGACATTGGTCAGCACGTACATCGGGGCGGTGACCATGTCGACCCGCAGGTTCTGGTAGTCCCACGACCGCTGGGTCTTGGCGCCGAAGTCGCGCACGTTGCCAGCGTGGATCCGGGCCTCGTGCGCCTCCATCGCGAACGCTCGCACGGCGTCGGCGTTGCCGAGCGAGTCGGCGACGTGGCCGGCCAGCACGTTCGAGGCGGCTTCGCGCGCCTCCACCAGCCGCTGGCGACGACGGATGAGGGGCAGCACCATCGCCACCGTGATGGCGAGCATGCCAAACAGCACCGCCACCAGGAGCGGTGAGTAGCGCCAGAGCACCACGCCCACAAACAGCAGCGCGATCAGATTGGACGCGACCGAGTAGCACAGCACGTCGAAGACGTCCTCGAAGCGGCGCGCGTAGCCGAGCGCGCGCTTGGTGAGGGACCCGGCGAAGTTGTCGTGGAAGAACGACAAGTCCTTGGCCAGCAGTTCCTCGACGGCTTCGATGTACAAGGCCTCCATGGCGCGCACCTCGGTGCGCGCCAGCAGGAACGCCGACAACCGCCAGATGACTTCGCCTGTGATCCACAGGCCCGCGAGCGTCACCACGTACGGCGCCAGCGCGGCTGCCGAGGGCGGCGCAGGCTGCGAGAACTCCCCGAGCAGCCGGGCCACCACGAGGGGCGGCGCGTAGAAGATGAAGGCGTTGCCGATGCCTGGCAGCAGCAGCGCCGAAATCGCCATGCCAGGGCGCTGCGCCACCTGCGCGGCGTAGCGGCGGACGACCAGGCGGAGCGCGTCGGCGAGGCGGTCAGGAGACGCGGACACAGACTGTCGATGATACCGCGCGCCGATGATCGAGCGCGCCGCGCAGCCACTGGCCTCAGTTGAGGCGAACCGCGCCGCCGCTTGGTGCCTCACCCGCCACCTCGGATGGCGGCGGGGTGGAGTCTGTGGCCAGCGTTGGGAAGCCGTCGGCCCAGGCATGCGGGCCTGGCGCAAGATGCCTGCCCGCGCCCGCGGCGAGCTGGCCCGCTACAGCCAGGAACTCCCGCCGGTAGAATTCCACCTTCAGCGCCTCCGCCTCCGGACGCACGCGCAACTCGGGCAGAATCGTGCGGTAAACCAGGCCAAGGTCTGTCAGGCGGGCGAGGCACGCCTCCGGTCCAGTCGCGGTGGTCGTGCTGCCAGGGCGGATCATATAGCGGTAGAGCGCATCGCTGATATGCGCGTAGCGCTGGCTCGCGCAGGCCACCAGGAACAGGCAGAGCAGGTCCTCGCCAAACAGGAGGCGCATGGGCGACAGCCCTTGCGTCGCGACCTTCCACACCTGCCGCCGCACGATCTTGTTCGAGACGCTGTTCGACATCCCGCCGGCCAGCAACTCGGTCAAGACCGAGCCGCCCTGCAGTGCATGGTGATCCCCCCCCCGATTGAACGGCCGGCACGTTCCATCCGGTTGGCACCACGAGATCGCGCACTGGACGAGGTCGGCATCATGCAGCCGCGCAGCATCGAGGAGCACCGCGACGAAGGTGGCCTCGACCACGTCGTCTGCATCGACGAAACCGAGATAGGTTCCTGTCGCCGACGCGGCGCCCGTCAGCCGTGCCGCGAACGTCCCCTGGTTGCGCTCATGGCGAATCACTCTGACGCGCGGGTCCCGCCCCGCAGTCCGGGCGACGATCGCCGGCACATCCTCCGGCGAGCCGTCATCGACGACGAGGATCTCAAGGTCCCCGAACGACTGGCCGAGCAGTGATGCGAGACACCCCGGCAGGTAGCCTTCCGTCGCGAAGACCGGAACGACGATGGAGATGGCGGGCGAAGGGCGACGGTCCCCCGCGCGGAGCAGCGAACCTAGCGCGCTCCATGCCTGCCTGGCCCTTGCGATTCCCCGGCCCATGTTCAGGGTGTGAGGCCCCTGGCCGCAAACACGAGGCTGCGATGCGCGGGCCAGTCGCCGCGGATGACCGCGTCCAGTACCGCCGCCCTGTCCAGTTCCTTCAGCGACGCGTCGTACCAACGGAGCGGGGCGAACGTGATCAGCGTTCGCAGCATCTCGGCAATCCGCTGCGCCCTGGCGGGCACGTCCGTGGGGTTGATGTTGAGTTCATGGAAGGAAACATACCAGACGGCCGCGGACCCGGCGATCAACGGCGCGAGCCGTGGCACGACTCGGAACTCCGCGCCTTCGATGTCGATCTTGATGAACGCTGTGGGATCTGCGGCATAGCCGTGGCGGGCAAACAACTCCGCCGCGTCCACCACCTCCACCTCGATGGACGCCGCAAGGTCCACGATCGCCCCATCCCGCTCGTGTCGCGCGAAGAGCGAGGTCTCGGAATTGCCGAGCGCAGCGGACCATAGCTGCATCCGGCCATTGGCCTCGCCGACTGCCGCTTCGGACACCGTGATCCTGGGACCGAGATCCGGGTTGACCGCGATGTTGCGACGCAAGCGTTTCAGCGCCACCGGATCGCACTCGTGGGCGTGCACGATCGAGCCTCTGGCGGCGGCGAAGAGCGTGGTCGGGCCGATCCACGCGCCGATGTCGACGAACGGCGCACCGGGGCTTGCGAGCCGCTCAATCAACCTGAAGGTTTCAGGCTCCCAAGCTCCTGAAGCGACCCTCGCCCAGAATCCGAGATCGGTGGCGCCGTTCGCCACGTTGAAACGGGCGCCACACACGTCGATAATCTGGACATCGTCCGGCATTTCAGTCGGCTCCCTGGCATGACGTTACTATAGTGAGGTCATCGCCGGTCACTCTTCCACGACGGCCCGGCATCCCACCCGGTGTGCCGCGATCACTGAGGCCATGCCCGCTCCCACTGACTTCGCGCCCGACGTCTCCGTCGTCCTCACGCTGCACCGTGAGGGCTCGCTGCTCGCGCGCACCCTGCAGTCACTCGAGGAAGCGTCCGTCTACGCGCGGCGGCTCGGCATGGCCACCGAGCTGGTGGCGGTGCTGGATCGGCCCGACGCGGCGACCTCAACGGGACTCGAGACGGTGACCGCCGATGCGTTCGACCGCGTGACCGTCCTGCAGGTCGACCATGGTTCGCTGGGGCCATCGCGAAACAGCGGCGTCGAGGCGGCCCGGGGACGTTACGCCCTGATGTGCGACGGCGACGACCTGCTCTCCTTCAATGCGGTCGCGGAGATGGTTCGCACCGCTGAAGCGGGTCCGGCCGGCGCCCTGGTGTTTCCGGAGTACCTGATTGCCTTCGGCGTCCGCCATCATCTCGTGCGCTACTGGCCGCTGTCGCGGTCCACGCCGCTCGGCTTCTTCCGGGCGCACCCGTACGTGTCACGGGTCCTGGCGCAGACCGAGGTCTTCCGGTCGATCCCGTACCGGGACGTGCGGCTGACGCAGGGGTATGCCTACGAGGACTGGCACTTCAACGCGAGTGCGGTCGCACGTGGGCACGACATCCTGACCGCCCCCGACACCATCCTGTTCTACCGCCAGCGCGATGGCGGGTTGCTGAGCGCGGCCAACGCCATGTCGGTTCGGCAGATCCCGCCCTGCCCGCTGTTCGAACCCGCCACCTTCCGGCGGGTCGCACGCGAGGCCTACCACCGGACCGGACGCACCCCCGAAGCCTTCACGCAGGCGCTCCACGCACCCACCGCCGACGTGCTGGAGAGGCCGGTGATCCGGGCCCTGGTGAAGGCCGCCAACGCGATTGACCCAGGCATTGACCCCGGCTTGGTGCGGGCGGGCACGTTCTTCTCGAACGTGGACCAGCACCACATCTCCGTGGGGCGCGCCTACTACGAGGTCTGCGAATCGGTGGCCGATGCCGGACCTTTCGATGAGGTGTTCCTGCTGCCGTTCGACGGCATCGGCGGCGCCGAGACCTACCTGCGACACGTCATGACCGCACTGCGGGACGTGCGGCCGCACGCGCGCCTCCTCGCCATCCTGGGCGAGAACGCCGTCCAGGCCGAGGGGGCCGACCCTTGGGAGCCGGAAGGCGCGACGGTCGTCAATCTCGGTCGTGGCTGGCCCTGGCTCGACCTGGCCAGCCGCGAGGTGATCGCGCTCCGCCTCATCGAATCGCTCGCGCCGGCCGCGCGCCTGCACCTCCGCGACTCGTCGTTTGCCACCGGCTTCTTCAACGCATACTGGCCGGTCCTCGGCCATCACCGGGCGGTGTTCTACCGGTTCAGCGACGCCAGCACGAGCGAGGGCGACGACCTGCTGCACCGCGCGACCGGGTTCACCTTCGTGTCCAATCACCTGGCCCGTCTCTGGCGCGTCGTCACCGATACCGAGACGCTGGCCGAGCGTGACCGCCTGCGATTCGGGCTGTGGCCGGAGCGCTTCGTCTGCCTGAAGAGCCGCCGTCCGCGGCTGGTCTCGGACGCCACCGTCGCCACACGCACGGCGCGCACGATGCGCCGGGTTCTGTGGGCATCGCGCCTCGACCCGGAGAAGCGCCCAGACCTGCTGCCGGCCATCGCGCGGGCGCTATCGACGGCGGCGCCGGGCACCCGCATCGACGCGTACGGGGTGGCGGTGCTGGGCGCCTTCGAGATCGAGACGCTGCGTGGGCTGCCGAATCTGACGTATCAGGGCCCCTTCGAGGGCTTCGAACAACTCCCCTACGACGAGTACGACGTGTTCCTCTACACCAGTTGGTTCGACGGTCTGCCGAACGTGGTGCTCGAAGCCATCGCGGCGGGCCTGCCGGTGATCGCACCAGATGTGGGAGGCATTCGCGAGATGGTCGTCGATGACCAGACCGGCGTGCTGCTGCCGCCCATCGCCGAGGCCGGCGCCGCCGCCGAGGCCTATGCGAAGGCCACGGCTCGTCTCCTCGCCGATCCGCAACTCCGTCGCCGGCTGGCGGAGGCCGCCCTCGAGCAGCTGGTCGCGGCACACAGCCCGGAGGCGCACACCCGACGGGTGGCCGACATTTTTGGTGGGGACCATGAGCGTTGAACGCTTGCACTTCGAACCGGGCCGGATGACCTACCACTGGCAGCTGGCCTGCGAGCACGTCGCGCGCTACGCCTTCGCAGCCCAGTTCTGCAAAGGCCGTCGCGTGCTGGACGTGGCCTGCGGCGAAGGGTACGGCAGCCTGCTGCTGCGTCGCGCCGGCGCGGCCAGTGTGCTCGGCGTGGACATCTCCTCGGATGCCATCGCCGCCGCCAGCGCCCGATTTACCGAGCCCGCCATCCGCTACGTCGTGGGCGATGCCATGTCGCTCTCGTCCGTGTTGAAAGACGAGGCCCCATTCGACGTCATCGTCAGCTTCGAGGCCCTCGAGCACGTGGCGGATGCCGATCGCTTCCTGGCCGAAATCGCCGCCGCGCGGCCTCCCGGCGGCATTGTGATCATCAGCGCGCCGCAGGAGGCTGGCCCGCCCGGGCAGGCCAGTGCCAACCCCTTTCATGCGCGGACCATGACCTTCGAGGAGTTCCAGGAGGTCACGTGCCGTCATCTGGGCCCCGCGCGTTCATGGCATCTCGGCACCCCGATGCAGGGCATGGTCATCTGCGACGCGGCATCGTCGGCGCTCGACAACGACCGCACCGATTTGTCGCTCATGATGGGCGCCACGGCCGAGGGGCTCAGCTGGATGCTGCCCGCGCAGCGAGAGCTCGCGGTGAGGCCGTCGAACTGCGCCTTCTACGTCGGCGTGTGGGGCGCGGAGGCCGCGACGGTCATGGCGGCCAGCCCGGCCTCGCCGAGCGGCATCCTCTCGCCATGGGTCACACTGGAGTGGTTCCGGCGCGAGAATGCACGGCTCCTGCGGGAAGGAGCCGACCCGCCCGCGCTCACCGCGAGCCCGTCAGGCCCCCGCGGCCGCGCGCTCGCGGAAACCGTGGCGGACCTGCGACGGGCCATGCTGCTCGATCGCGAGCGGCTGGAAGAGGTGCTCGCCAGGGTGAGGAACCTCAGCGGCGAACTCGAGCGGGTGACCGCACGCGAGCAGGCCACCACACGGGACCTGGCGGCGGCCCAGGCGCGGTTGGCCGACGCCGGAGCCGCAGAGCGAGCCACGACGACCGCACTGGAGGCCGAGCGATCGGCGCTCGTGCGGCTGCGGGCAGAGCGTGAAGCGCAGGTGGCGGCCATGGCGCACGACGTCGGTCGGTTGCGTCAGATCGAGGCGTCGCGGGGATGGCGGCTGATACAGGCGTACGGCCGACTGCTGGCGCATCCCGTGGCCGGGGCACCGCTAAGGGTGGTGCGCCGCGCCGTGGGCTGGGGGCTTCGCCTCGTCAACCCTTCGTGACCGGAGGCGACCGGGTGCGCAGGCGGCCGACCCATCGCAGGGGAGCCGCGAGGGTCCAGGACAGCGACGTGAGCATCAGGACCAGCGCCCTGAACCGATCGATGGTCGCTCCCCCCACTGTCGGCTCGACCTCCGCCGGGCGTCGTCGCCAGCGATTCACCGCGTTGCGAAGATCATGGGTCAGGCGCATCGATCGCGATCGCGCAACGGCGTCGGCGGCGCCGCGGATCTCCCAGTCCAGTTCCTCGATGGCTCGTGTCAATCGGGCTGAGTGCTCTCGGACGTCCACCAATTCGACCTCCAGCTGCGACCCGCCCGGCCCCTGCGGACGCTCCTCTCCCCCCAGTACCACCTCGGCTCGCTGCAACTGCTGACGGATGTCCCGCGTCAAGGTCGCGGCCGCGGTCTCCCGGACCTGCGCAGCCGTCAGCTGTCCGGCCAGCACGCCGACTCGTTGGTCGGCGACCGTCAGGTCCTCGCGCAATCGGCGGGCCTCGCACTCGACCGCCGCCTGCGCCTCGCGCGCTCGGCCGGCCTCGCCCTCGGCCGCTTCGAGAGCCTCGCGCAATCGCCGGGCCTCGCGCTCGACCGCCGCCTGCGCCTCGCACGCTCGGGCCTCCCTCTCGATGGCCGAGCGCTGGCCCGCTTCAGCGGCCCGCAGTGCAGCGTGCGCAGCGCCGGCGCCGACCACCCCGGCGAGCGCCGCTCGCGTCAGTGGGGCCACCGCGGGCGGCAGAAGCTCGATATAGGCGCGGCTGTGCCGGCAGAGGTCCGGCTGCAGGTCAGGCCGTGCCCTCACCATCGAGTCGGCCTTGACCCGATACCAGAAAAGCGGAACCGGCAGGGAGATCACTTCGAAGCCCTTCAGCGCGGCTCTCGCGAACAGCTCCCAATCCTCATGCCCGGTACCGAAGTCCTCCGTGAAACCTCCCAGGTGCTCGAGCACGTCGCGACGAACCAGCGCCTGGGCATCACCGAACACGTTGGCGTAGAGCCCGGCGGCGAGGGCACCGCCAACGAACAGCACGGGAGGCCGGTCGGCCAGGGCCGGAGGCGGCCCATCGCCCTCGAATACGTGGAACGCGGAGGTGACGACTGCCGCGCCGCTGTGGGCCGCGGCACTGATCAAGGCGTCGACGGAGTCCGGCATCGTGACGTTATCGTCGTCGTGGAACAGGACGTAGCGCCCGCGGGCCGCACGCCAGCCGGCATTGCGGGCCGCGCCGAGATACCGATTGGCCTGGCGCACGATGCGCCACCCACGCCGGGCAAACTCCGGCTCGAGCCGATCCAACATCGTGTGTGCTTCAGCCAGGTCGCTGCCATCGTCGACGAGCACGACCTCGAAGCCGTGCGCTGTCTGGCGACGCAGTCCGTCGAGCGCCTGCGCCAGCAGGTTCGGCCGGTTGCGGTGGACCAGCACCACGGAGACCATGGCGGCCGACGTGACGGGCGCCTGACGGGTGGGGGCGACCTGGCGACGCGTCACGGTATCCCGGACGACCTGCGACCAGCCTGACGACGGCCCAGGCGGAGTGACGGGGCGAACTGCCCGCACGCCCTGAACCAGCGCCCGTGTCAGTGCGTCGGCCAGCAGCGGAGGGGTGGGATCCGCCAGCAGGCTCGCATGATCATCGGGATGTACCAGCGCACGGGTCTCCTCGGTTTCGCAAGCCAGGAACGGCGTGCCGGACTCCAGGCACCCGTAAACCGTCGACGCCACCGACTCCGTTTCGGCTGGCAGGACGATGAGCGAATCGGGCCCGTCCGCCACGCGCGGGGGGTCGTGCGGCTCCGGCGGACACACCTCCCACGACGCCGCGGCCGGCATCGCCCCTCGCAGCCAGGCGTGCGGCTGCCACGCGGTCGCGTCCCCGGGTACCGACGCCGCGGAGCGAAACCCGCACCGACGACAGGAGGTGCGGGGGCACCCGTCGCAAGGCCTGGACGAAGGTGATCAGGCCGCTTCGACGCTCGAGGCTGCCGTGAAACACGAGCGCACGCACGGCCCGAGAGGCCGGCGAAACGCGGGCGCCCAGAGGCGCGCGCGGCGGACCCGCCACGTGAACGGACTCCGGCAGCTGCCAGGCCTGGGCCTCCATCCAGCGCACGATGCTCCGGGCGGGCACGACCATCATGTCGGCGTCGGCGACACTGACGCGCTCCATGTGATCCAGTTCGAGTTCGTCCACGCCGGGAAGCCGCCCGCTGCCGTCAAGACGCCACAGCGTCGGGCCCGTCGAGTGGGCCAGCAGCACCGTACGCGAGGGGTCCAGGCCGAGCCGGCGAGCAACGGCCAGGAAGTGGCCCGCTCCGCCGCAATCGGGGTAGCAGATCAGGTCGAAGGCGCGGGCCCGGCACCACTGCCACACCGAGTAGGCGCGTCGAACGGCGGGGCGGATGGACTCCGGCGCCTGGGCGACGTCCAGTCTCTCGACGGCGACCGGCAGCAGGCTCTCGGGGCCGGCAGCGTCGCCCACCACCAGCCACGTGACCGAGAAGCCGGCGGCGGCCAGGGAGCTGGCGATCGATCGAGAGACGGCGTCGGTGTCGGTGCCGACCGACACAATGCAGGCCGCCATCATTCGGTCACCCATCGATGTCACAGATTGTGCTCCAGGTCATGCCCTTCAGCTGTGGTGTTCTTGTCGCACCGGCCGCGGATCCCCGCGGTGAGTTGTCGCACCCAGCGCCGGGCCACACAGTGGCGTGGTACGTTGACTCATCCGTTGCCGTAAAGCATTCGGTCAACATGGAGGGAGGGCCTTCCGACATCATGCTGCGTCGTGGCATGGGCGGTCTGCAGCCGGCCGCAATGGTGCCGGCGGTCGATCCGGCCTGCGCCACCTCCGACTACCTGACAGCGACCACGCTGGGCAACGCGCACGCGGAGAACTTGAGCAGCAACACGCCGACCGCCACGAGCGCCAACCTGACGGACGACACGGAGCTCAACTACACCGAGAACGCACTCGCGCACCGCGGCGTGCTGCGCGGTGGCGATCGGTGGGTGGGCTGGAACTGCACCGCCGACCTGGTGAGGCTCTGGGCGCAGCTCGACAACTACAACTTGTGGCTGCGCAAGTACACGGTCGGCCCTTTCGCGACGCCGGTGCGTTATTCGACGGCCGCCGGGACGGTGTTCCAGGACGAGGAGTATGCGTACGAGTCGCAGATCGTGACCCGCCCCGACGGCCTGCAATTCTACGGGGTCTGGAACCAGGGCAACACGGTGACCGGCCGTGCGGGTCGAGCGCGCCCACGCCTGCGCAGACGGTTGTCGTGCCCTGATCGGCTGCAGTGAGGGTTCCGCCGCCGCAGGTTCCTCGCGGCGGCGGAGCCCCCCGCATCTTCCTCGTCCATTCAGGCCCAGACTTCGCAGCCGCACACGAGAGCACGAGCGGCGGCGCGTGACCCCCTCGCGTCGGCGTGTCCTCGCGCGAGGCGATCTGGGACCTGCTCGCTGATCCGAGTAATCATCCACCGACAATGGCGTCCGCGGGGGCGGGGGCGGGAACGCGTCTGGTCTCGAGGAGGTCGTCGAGGTAGCGTCGACTGTCGACCAGCAGCATGGCCACGTGATCGGCGCCCGCGTCCAGCAACGATTGCGGGCTGTCGTCCGCCAGCGCCGCCGGTCCCCATCGTCCCACCGCGATCCTCACCTCGGGCAGCGCCGAGCGGAGTCGCCGCACGAGATACCGCGTCTTCGACGACGAACTGGGCGGGAGATCGGCGAAGCACACGACGGAGACGTGTCGGTCCCTGACCAGCGACACCAGCTCCGCCGCCTGCATGCGCGTGCCGGTGATCTCCATCGTGATGGGCAGGTCGTCCACCAGACGTGCCAGCATCGCCAGCGCCATCTCATCGGCGACACCGTTGACCGCGTACCCGAGCACCCGCAGCGGCTCGCCCGCCTCCTCGACCGCGGGAACCGCAGCGGCGGCGGTGGGCTCGGCCGCCGCCTGGCGACGGATCAACTCGGCCGCGTCCGCAATCAAATCCCTGGTCGCCTCGATGACCGCCGCCTCTTCCTCCGGCGACAGCCGGTGCGCCAGGCGATCACGCTCGGCATAGGTGAGAGCCGGCAGCAGCAGCGCGTCGTAGACGGAGGCCGGCGTCCCGGCCTTGATGTGGCGGTCGATCAGTTCGGCGGCTTCGCTCTGGTCGCGCGCCACCAGACGCTGGTAGTAGCCGAACTCTGGTGCGAGCGCCGACGACTCGTTCATCAGCAGCCCGAGGAGCCCGAGGCCCGGCACGTGCTTGCCGAGCACGACGAGGCCCACCGTCAGCGGCGAGGCCATCAGCAGCCCGAGCGGTCCCCACAGCCAGGTCCAGAACGCGACCGACGCCAGCAGCATCACTTGCGACACGCCGACCGCTCCCGCATACAGCACCGTCTCGAGCACGAGGTTGGTGAACAGTTCGAGGACCGCGAACCCGACGAGTACGATCAGTGGGCCCGTCCACCCCTCCAGGGCCGCCAGGCTGACGACGATCGGCGCGCCGGCAGCGAGGACCGGACCGAGGTACGGGACGAACCGCAATGCCGCACCGAGCGTCGCCCAGACGAGGGGATACGGGACGCCGAGGGCATACAGCCCGGCGAACACCGCGATGCCGTACAGCAGGCTGACGAGCGACTGCATCAGGAGTTGCCGGCTGACGCGACTGGCGGCCTCGTCGAACGCCTTGGTGGTCGTGGCGAGTTGTCCAGCCCCGATCAGCCCGATCAGCCGATCCCGCAGGTCACGGTGTTCGAGCAGCATGAAGATGACCATCGCCGCCACGAGCCCTGCTGTGCTCAGCGGCCCGAGGACCGGCCCGAGCCAGGCGAAGCCCAGCAACCCCGTCACCTGGTTGCTGGCCACGATGAGTGGCTGCACCACCGTGCCTTTCAGTGCTTCCGGCGTTTCCAGATCGGCCTTGATGCCCTCCAGCATTTCCTGCAGCTTCTGGACCGCGCCTCCCTCGCCCGCAAGGCGTACGTCCGCAATCTTCGAGCGTATATTGTCGCGATAGCCGGGCAGGTCTTCCACCAACTGGCCCATCTGCCAGGTCAAGGCCCAGGCAGCGAGGCAGAGGGCGCCAAACACCAGGGTGACGACCAACAGCACCGCTGGGACTCGGCCGACCCATCGCTGCAGCCAGGTGACGGGGGGCGTCAGGACGAACGCCAGCAGGATGGCGAGCGCAAACGGCACCAGCACGGCCTGTGCCCAGTACAAGACCGCGATCATCAACACCCCGCCGGCGAATCTCACCCAGGGCTTCACGAATGAGACGGTGTCGTCCACGCTCTTCCCCGCGTCGCGGAGCTCCTTGCCCCAATTCTCGCAAGGCGTCCCTCAGGCGTCTGTCCTGTTTCGTACACCCCGGCCCGCCGCCATCGCTGGACCTCAACGCGCTGAAGGAACGGCCCAAGAACCGGGGGGCTCCGGCTCACCCGACCCGCACGTGTCGGGAAACATAGAAGAACCGGTCGTCGTTGAGCGCGTCAAAGCCGCCCAGGTCGGGATGCGTTCCATACCATCGGTCAATGATTGCTGCCTGCGCCTCGAGGTCGAACGCATCAGACCAGTCCGCGTGCTCACGGACCTTGACCTCGTCATAGCGGTAGTCCTCGCTCACCAGCGCCTTGCACAGCAACGACACGAATGACAGGTGATGGATCTGCCAGGCGTGCATCAACTCGTGAATCAAGAGCTGCCCCGGTCGCGCATACGAGGCCCCGCGCACTTTGGCATTGTCGGGATGATCCGCGCCCAATGGCTGAGCGAAGTTCTTGCCCAGGTTGACGAGGATCTTCCCGTCTGCGATGCCGGGCATGGTGAACTCGCGAGCCAGAAACCCCTTTGCGGTGTTGGTCGGATTGCACAAGTTCGTCAACACGATTCTCTCGATCGGCAGGCTGTTCCCGAAGACGGTGACCGCGAGCTCGACCTCCTCGCGCAGCATGGGTCGAAACTTGATATCGGTCAGGAGAGCCACCGCCGAGCCGGCGATTACCGCTGGAATGATGGCGCTCGGTCCAAACACCATCAGCATCGCGCTGCCGACGGTGACACCGGCCAGAATCTTCGGGTTTTCAATGGCGACGCCAGTCGCGGCGCCGAGCTCGCCGCCGAGGACGATCACGGCTCCGACGACCCCGGAGAACTGGGCAGCGACGTAAGTCTCGACCACGGTCTTCGCGACGTCCACCAGCGCGCCACCGACACCGCTCAGGTTCTTCTGGAGATCCGTTTCAAGCCGAGGCTGCGTACGCAGCGCGGCCCAATACGATTGAATCACGGGGCTGGTGCCGTCCTCGCTCCAGTCTCTCTGTCGGTCGCCGGGAGTATCCGTGCCGAAGACCCGCCCCTTCGCCTCGACGACAATGACGACTCCAGCGGCGCATCGCACGGAGGCTTGCACCTTGTAGGCAAAGGACGGGAACCCGGTCGCGCGCAGATGACCGCGAAAGGTGTAGGTGCCGTCGCTACGCATGACGAATTCGGTGGCGCCGTGCAGCGCGTCAGCGTCCAGATCGGCTTGCACGGTGCGGATTTCGGGCTGATCGAAATGCCGGACCAGTTCGGTGAGCGACAACGGCTGGTGCAGGCCGATTGACGTCGCCAGGTCAGCCCGGATGACCTGCATCTCCGGGATCCACGACTTGCGAATTGCTTGACGAAGGCTTCTCATGTCGGCTTCTGCTATTGCAGCGCGACGAGGATCGGAATGATGCCTCGGCCACCTGTCAGGGGTCGCAACGCCTTGCCAATCACCGCACCGAACGCCCGGGTCGGGTCCGTAGTCTTCATGGCGTGCCCTGGCGTGGGTGATGTGGTCAACAGGTCGCCGACTTCGATCGCACCGAAGCCTGCGTCCACCTTGCACGCCACCTTGCCGATCAACGCTATCGGCCTGCGATTGGCCAGCAGCGGCTGACGATCCAGCACGATCGCCGGCTTGTAGTCGCCAGCGCCGGACACCACGCCCGCGACCCGGCTGTCGTACGCACGGTGGCTTGGACACAGCGTGCCCTCGTTGTCGAATACCATGACCGTGCCCGGGTCGGCGTCGCAGGCGCTCGACACCGTGAAGTCTTCAGCGCAATCGGCATTGGTCAGGCGGATGTCGCCGGACACCTCGACATCGCCTTCGAACAGTCCCGCCAGGCGCCCCCCCTTGCCATGGACGCCGACACCTCCGGCGTCGCTCACTCCACACACCCCAGCAAACCGCGAATGCGCGGTGCCAAAGACCGCGTGCATGCCGTCACTTTCGCCGACCACGCCCTCGTTGTCACCGCAGCCGACGAGCACGAGTTCCCCACGGCTCAGGCGCTGGACTTCAGCACCCAGCCGGGTCTGTGCCGCAATGGCCACGATCAGCGTGTTGCGCTGATCCTCAGCGCTCATCGCCTTGAGCGCACTGTCGTCGCGGATCCTGGCCTCGCGCAGGAACATCAGCACCGCGCCCATCTCCTCGAGCTCACGGTTGTTGAACGACTGGTAGTTCTTCTGATTGCTGAGACTCGTCAGCACGACAATCAGTGTGTTGCGATGATCCTCCGGCGTCATCCGGTTCAGCTCACGTTGGGTGCGGACCTGACCGGCGAGGAGGACACCACGGAGGAACGAGCTGACGACGCCGGGGTGACCACCTTGGGTCGCGAGGTCGCTGCCCAGACCCACCTTGACCAGCTGCAGGTTCGACAGCCCTTGAAGCTCTCGTCCCAGCCCGGTCTGGGAGCCCATCTCAACGATCATCACGTTGCGCTGGTCGTCTGCGCTCATCTTCTTCAGTTCTTCGTCGGTGCGGATCTTGCCCTTTCGCAGGAACACCAGGACCGCCCCCGCCCCTTCCAAGGTGGCATCGTCGAATGACTGATAGTTGGTCTGGTTGCTGAGACTGGCGAGGACGACGATGAGGGTATTGCGCCGATCCTCTCGGGACATCCTGTTCAGTTCTGCGTGGGTGCGAAAGTTGCCGGCCAGCAGCACGCCTCGGATCATTGACATTGAGACATCTCTCCATTCCAACGGAGCGACCGATCGCGGGTGAGGACTGAGGGAGGGGAGGGAGCGGCCGCTGTGGCGTCGGCGACCCTGACGAACCGCCTTGGCGGGACTATGCGCTTGTCGCCGAGGCGACGCAAGGAGAATCGGGCCGCGCCCAGTTGGATCTCGTCGCACCAGCCCCCGCGCCGATCGTCCACGAGCCTGGTGAACATCGCTTCGGGGTCGAGTGTGAGCTGGCGGCCCAGATCGATAGAATCACTGGAACCACATGAGCAGGGCGTTCAAGAGGAAACCCGACCAGGCGCAGCTCGCGCCGGTGAAGAACTACATCACGCCACACGGCTTGCAGCGACTGAAGGATGAGCACCAGTTTCTGCTGACCAGGGAGCGCCCGGCCGTCACGAAGGTCGTGGCCTGGGCCGCGAGCAACGGCGATCGCAGCGAGAACGCCGACTATCAGTACGGCAAGCGACGGCTGCGCCAGATCGACAAGCGGATTCACTACCTCACGAAGCGAATCGATGCGGCGGAAGTGGTCGACCCGGAAACCCCGAGATCCGGGCGGGCAGCGACGCGGGTCTTCTTCGGAGCGACCGTGCGTTTCGCCAATGCCGCAGGCACGGAGCGCGAGGTCAGCATTGTCGGCGCCGACGAGGTCGACCTCGACCGCAATCACATCAGCTGGGTGTCGCCGCTGGGGCGCGCCCTGGTGAAGTCCAGCCCCGGTGACACCGTGGCGCTTCACGCGCCGGGAGGAACAGAGGAACTGCTCATCCTGGAGGTGCGCTACGAGCGCATTCCCGTGGAGCCATTCCGCGAACCACCGGGAGCAGAGTCCGCGCCGAAGGAGCGTGCCGGCGTGGACGGCTAAGATGCCAAGGGCCGGTTGAGGATCCGAACGAAAGGATCCGGCCACGCCTGACGGCGTGGCCAGATCCTGCTGCCTACTTGCCCATCGGCCACCAGCCGGCCCACGGGCGCCCCGGACTCCACGCCGCGCTCCACGCCCGGCCATCGAGGCCGATCGTGAAGACGTCCATGAAATCAGGCCGCCGCGACACCGCCGTCACCAGCGAACCGTGAGCGGCCTTGCCCCCGTTGAGATTCCACCAGCCATGCCAGCCGTCGGCGAAGGCTGGTTCCCAGGCCGCCGTGTAGATGGTGTTGTCGGTACCCACGACGAAGATATCCAGCTTGTTCGCGCTGCGTGACACGGCGCTGACTGGCGCGCCCGGCCGTCCCATGCCGCCCTGGATGTGCCACCAGCCATGCCACCCGTCGGCAAACGAAGGCTCCCACGCCGCGGAGAGCACCTTGCCGCCGGTATCGGTCGCGAAAATGTCGAGATGATCGGTGCTGCGGCACACCGCGCCGACGTACGAACCCTGCGGGAACACCGCCGACTTGATGCGCCACCATCCGTGCCAGCCATCCGCGAAGGCCGGCTCCCAGGCCGCCGTGTAACAGCCGCCATCGGTCCCGACCACGAAGATGTCGAGCTTGTTCGCACTGCGCGACACCGCCGTCACCGGCGCACCCGGTCGCGCCATGCCGCCGCGGATGTGCCACCAGCCGTGCCACCCATCAGCGAAGCCCGGCTCCCAGGCCGCGCTCAGCACACGCCCGGTGCGGTCGGTTGCGAAGATGTCGAGGTGGTCCTGACTGCGCACCACCGCGTTGATCATCGCGCCCGGCGGGAAGACGGCGTTGCCGATGCGCCACCAGCCGCGCCACCCCTGCCCAGGCGCCCACGCACAGGTGTAGGCGCCGCCATCGGTGCCGACCACGAAGACGTCGAGGAAGTCCTTGCGGCGCGACACCGCGGTGACCGCAGCGCCCGCCGCGGCCCTGCCGCCGAGCAGACCCCACCAGCCTTCCCACCAGCTGACCATCGCCGGCTCCCACGCCGCCGTGAGCGTGCTGCCCGCGCCGTCGCACACGAACACGTCCAGGTGATCGGTGCTGCGACTGACGACGTTGCACATCGACGGCTGGGTGGTGCGCATCGACGTCAGCCCCCAGCCGAAATGGCGCTTGGTCGAGCCGCACATCGCCCAGGTGTTGGCCCGCATCAGGCACGCGATGCCCGCCGCGCCGGCGCAGTTCTCGCAGTTCGCATTCGGTTCACCGAAGCGCCCCCAGGCGCCGCCGCAGTTGCAGCCGCTCGACGCGTACTCGTCCGGCGCCATGAAGATGTGGCCGGTCTCGTGGGCGAAGACCCGATCGATGTTGTCGGGGCCCCACCCGTCGTTGGCGTAGTCCATGATGATGCGCGGCCCGCCGATCGAGGCATACGCGAAGTGGTCCACCGGGTAACCCTTCACGAAGAACACGCAATAGGTCCAGTTGGTGTGGAGGTTCGCGCGGAGCGAGTTGATGTAGTCGGAGACGCCATTCCAGTTCGCCTGGAATCCCAGGGCAGCCACGGCCGGATCCCGGAAGCGGGCCTCGTTGTTCGCGGCGGCCGCATTCGGCTGGGTGGCGATGTTCACCACCCGCACGTTGAACGAGAAGCTGACGCCGGCCCACGGGTTGAAGTTCGCCAGAAACGCGGCGCCGGCCTGCACTTCGGCCACGACCTTGGTCTGCTCGGCGGCGGTGAACCGGGTGGCCGCCGTCGGCCCGTTCACGATCACGACACCGAGCGCGACGCTGCCCATCAGGTAATCGCTCGTGCCGATGGCACGCGCGGCGCCGGCATCGCGCGGCGCTGGCTCGGGCGCGCCGGCGCAGCCGGGCATGTCCCACAGCTCGCCGTCACGCGGCCTCGTGGTCTTGTAGCCGGGCTGACTGCGCAGCTGCATTGCCTCGACGCCGAACCGCTCCGTCTCGGTCAGCTCCTGGAGCACGGCCTCGGAGACGTTGGGCGCCACGGGACCTCCCCGCGCGCGCACGCCCGGAGCGCTCGCCCTGATCTCCACGCGGTCGCCGAAGCGCAGCAGCACGCGTGTCTGCTCCCCCTCCGGCTCCGCCGGCGGTGCGGCCCTCTCGGCGACCACCGTGCCCGGCGCGGGGAGCGCACCCACCGCTTCGTGGATCACGAGAATCTCGTCGAACCCCAGGTCTTGTGCCATAGAAACCTCCGTTCCGAGTCACGCGTCTTCCGCGATGCTTCCGACATGAGACCGGCGTCGCGACCGAATAACCCACAGCCCACTCGAGTTGAGCATTCCGACCGTCCGGACTCCCATCGTTCGCGCCCGTCCGGTCGAAACGGCCAACCGATGGTCCCTCCACGCAAGCGATCCGATGGGTTAGTGCGCTCAGGGGGGTGAGCGTTTCACCTGGGCAGGTGGTTCAGGGTTGCTTCTTGCTCGGAGGTCCGGGAGGCTGGAATCCAGGCGCATCCCACGACAAGCCGTCGCCGCGACGCTGCTTGTCCTTGCTGGCCTGCTGCTGGATCCAGCCATCGACGAAGAGTCGCTCGTCCGGGCGAAGGCCCGCCAGCACCTCGGGGGGTACGGTGTCGTCGTAGACGCCTGCCAGGCTCGGGTCCTGGCGAAGCGCGGTCAGTGCCTCCTCCTCGATCTGGAGGACGAGGATGCGGGGACGAAGCATGGCGAGGACGCGGTAAGCGCCCTGCAGACGAGCCGCGTTCCGAGCGGCAGACTCCTCTGGCAGCAGCACGAGGACAGGCCTGGTCGGACTCATGGGACCCTCCTGGTTTGTGGCCGCCACGGGACCGGCGAGCTGATCCTCTGGCGCTGACGCGGGGCTGCCGGCGCGGACCGCGGACTCACCCGGTGTGAGCCGCATCACCGTCACGGCCACCACCAGTATCCCAGCCGCAACCGTGCCTGCGATGGCGAGGAGGATCGTTCGTGACATCGCCCAGACCAGCCAACTCTCTTGGGAGAGGCGTATCCTCACACAGACGGCCGCCGAACACCAGCCGGGATCTCTTGCCTTCGCGGCCGAGGACGAAGTCGCCAGATGCCTGAGCTGGACTGGACGTTGAGTCAGAGGAGGCGCTCGTGGCTGATGACCATCTCGCCGGTTTCGAGGAGTTTGCCTTTACGCACGACGGAACGACGCACCGCGTCTTCTTCGTCGGCGACGGCCCGCCCGTGCTCATCACCCACGAGTTGCCCGGACTCTCGCCCGCCGCCCTGCGCTTCGGCCGCCGTCTGGCGGCCGAGGGATTCCGCGTGTATCTGCCGCTGCT
Organism: uncultured Acidobacteriota bacterium; assembly: GCA_963721715.1. GTDB lineage: Bacteria > Acidobacteriota > Vicinamibacteria > Vicinamibacterales > UBA2999 > VFZN01. The sequence continues at coordinate 919,422 of CAVRKI010000004.1, forward strand.
GTTCGGCGAGCCGGCGCAGGATGATGCGCTGGGCAGCCATCGCCAATTGTGCATCTCACGCGAGTTCGCCAATCTCGCCGCTGGAGTGTCGGCACCGATCGTCAACTGGCTGCGCGCACTCGCGACCGACCTCAGCGCCCGCCATGGCAAGGCCCCGGTAGGAGCCATCGGCATGTGCCTGACCGGGGCGTTCGTCATTCCACTGATCCTCGAGCCGTGCGTCGTGGCACCGGTCGCCGCCCAGCCCGGATCGCCGTTCTCGTTCTCGTTCTCGGCCTTTGGCATCGGCCGCGGCCCGTGGATGTCGCAGATGAACATCTCGGATGCCGATCTGCATGCGGCTGCCGTTCGGGCCACGACCGACGGCGTCTCCCTGCTGGCGGTTCGCTTCGCCAAGGATCGCGTCTGCCCTGCCGAACGGCTCGACCGCCTGCAGGCGGTGTTCGGCAGCCAGCTCGTGCGACGCGAGCTGAAGGGCGGGTGGTTCCTGCGGCCGCCGCATGCGACGCTGACCGGCGACTACGAACGCGCGCCGGATCAGCCGACCGAGCCGACACGTCTGCTGTTCGCCGAAGTGGTCGAGTTCCTCGGCTCGCGATTGCGTCAACGGGCGCCGGTGGTCGGGACGTAGCGAGGTGGGGCGCCTCTCGTTCCCGTTTCGAGTGTCGGCGGTGCGGTTCGTCTGTGCCGACCGGACACTCGTGGTGGCCGGAGAGAACAGGCGCCATTGTCAGCGCCGATGATCCGTGAGACATTGCGGCCACGTCATGAGTACCGACCGCTGGTACAGGGTCTTCGTCTCCTACACGGGCGAGGACCTCGAGGCCCATGCCGACATCGTGTCCGACATGATCCGGAGACTCAATTCGGACAGCGAGCGGAGCTGGATTGCCATCGATCACAAGTTCTGGTCGCCGACCGGCCGGCCATCCGTGCAGGAGTGCATGGAGCAGGTGGAACGGTGCCAGATCCTGATCGTGCTCGTCGCGTTTCGCTACGGGTGGGTCCCGAGCCGTGACGAACGTGGGGATGGAGAAACCAGCATCACCCGCATGGAGGTCGAGCGGGCACGCGCAGCTGGACTGGAAGTGATTCCGTTCCTGGTCGAGGACAACACCCAGTGGAACGTCGGGCAGATGGAAGGGCTGAACGATCCGGTCGCGCAGGGCCGGCTCCTCCGCTTCAAGGCCGAGTTGAGGCGATCGCTAGCCGGATTCTTCGACACGCCCAGGAGCCTCGAGGCTCCGATCGTGCTGGCCTTGAACAAGGCAGCGGATCGGATTGAGCGCTCACGAGGGGTACCGAAGCATGAGTCCACGCTCCCCGGCCAGGCGACCGACGCCGACATCGTGGTCCCGTCCTACTTCGATCCCGCTCATCCACCGTCACTTGAAGAGCGACTGTCGACACAGCTGCCGAAGCGCATTCTCGCGCTCGGCTCGGCAGGGGTGCGCGCGGCCATCACCCTGGGCTATCTGGAACGCCTGGAGCAGGCGCTGGGTGCGCGCTATGGCGACCCCGATTTCCGCTTGAGCAGCTATTTCGATCTGATTGGGGCGGGCGGCGCGTCGGCGATCATCGCCGCAGAGCTCGCGCGTGGCCGCAGCGTGGCCGAAGCGCGTCACACCTTCGTAAATGCCGTGAGAGCGATGCTGTCGTCGAGGTCGCTGCTCGCGCTCGCCAGCGGCGCCCGGTATCGGCCGAACAAGACCCTGGCGGTACTGGGAGAGTCGTTTGGGGACATGGCGCTCGCCTCGCCACAGATCGAGACCGGTCTCTGCGTCATCCTGACCCGCCTGGATACCGGCGAGATCTACTCGCTCACCAATCATCCGGCCCTTGCGTCGCCCGATCGCGGTCACCTGCCGCTGTCGGCCGTGCTGCTGTCAAGCCTGGCCACACCATTTGTGCTGCCACCCGTTGAGCTGCGTCTCGGTGGCGACATCGGCTCGTTCACCTCCGGCGAGCTCAGCGTCGGGCCCGATCCGGCCCTGCACCTATTTCTGGTCGCCACCGGCCCATCCTTTCCATTCCGGTGGCGCACGGGTCAGCGCCGCATCTTCCTGACCTCCATCGGGACCGGCAATCCCCCGATCGTCAAGCGGGATGTCGGTGGAGGCTCCATTTCGTCGGTGACGTCGACGGTGTCGTCTCTCGTGGCCGGCCTGAAGGAACAGAGCGAACTCGTGCTTGCCGCGCTCACGCACGAGGACACCAGTGCTCCCACCGCGGCCCTCCCGAACGCGGCCGTCGCGAGATCCTCGTCGCCGATACTCACCTACCGCCGGCTCGATGTGGAGCTCAGCGCCGCGGCGCTGACGGCCATCGGGCTTCCCGATCTCGCAAGCCAGCTGGATTCCCTGATCCGGGTGGACGCGGAGAGCCAGTTGGAGAATCTCCTCGAGATCGGCCGCCGGTGCGGGACCCGCGACATCGACGAGGACTTCCTCTCGGCCTCATTCGACGTGCGACCGAGACCCAGTGAGGGTCACTAGCGACAACACGGACGGGCCTGCTCGACGACCCCTTGGCGAAACTCGCTCGCGTGCGCCCGAGTTCGGGCGACCAGGCGGAAAGGTCTTCGGTGCATGTATGACATACGACGTCTTCCTCTGTCACAACAGCAAGGACAAGCCCGCTGTCCGTGCCATCAACGAGGTTCTCCGCCAGGAATTCGGCCTCCAGACCTTCCTCGACGAATCGACGATCGTCGGCGGTGAGGAGTGGGCGGCGGTGATCGACGCTGCGCTCGCCGGATCAGCGGCCTGCATCGTCCTGCTGGGCGAGAACGGCTGGGGACCCTACCAGCGGGACTACGAGGCGCGCCCCGCGATCGCTCGACGGCACAGCGAGCCGGAGTTCCGCGTCATCCCGGCGCTGCTGCCAGGCGCCGCCGAAGCCGCGAAGTCGGAGTTGCCCGAACTGTTCAGGGCCACCCATCTGGTCGACTTCAGCGGCGGGGTGCTCGATCGCCTGGCGCTTCGGGCCCTCGCGTCGGCAGCCCGTGGTCAACAACCTTTTCCCGAGGGCCGGCCCGAGTTGACGCCCGCGCGATTGCGCTTCGACGCCATCCGCTGGGACACGAACCCGAGGCGCGACGAGAGCATTCTCTACACCGGCGCGGAATTGCGCGAGGCCGAGATGCTGGCGGCGGCGCGCCAGACCGAAATGACGGACCTCGTCTCCGTGTTTCTCGAACAGAGCCGGCGGCGCGAGTTGGACCGGCGCGGTGAACTGCTTGCGGCTCATGCGGGTGCGCTGGCTCAAGATCGGCTGCCGCTGGCGGCACGGCTGGCGGCGCTGGCGCTGGAACACCGCGACAACGCGGACGCGCATGCCGTGCTCCGGAAGGCCGCGGCGACTCTGCCCCACCCGATCGGGCGGTTGCAGCACGCCGATCGCGTCACCGCCATCGTGGCCAGTGGCGACGGGAGCCGCCTGCTGACGGCGGCGGCCGACGGCGGTGTCTTCCGCTGGGATACTGACGCCCTGATGAAGCCGACGACCGCCGTCGAGCACGGCGCAGCCGTGACCGCCGTTGGCCTTGCTCCCGACGGAAGCTGGTTCGTCAGTGGTGGCGAGGACGGCACCATCAACGTCTGGGATGCTGAGAGCGGAACGCGCCTTCAGACACTCAGCCTCGGGGCGCCGGTCGTTCGGATCGACATCGCCGCCACTGCCGGGCTCTGCTCGCTCGCCGCCGTCGGAGGGCACGCGTTGCCCGGATCTCCGGGCGTTGCTGCGGTATGGGACTGCTCGGATTGGGGGCCACGCTGGCGTAAGGCCGACGTCAGGGATGCGGCACTTCTTGCCGGCGGGGCCATTACCGTGGTCGCGATCGGCAAATCCTTCGTCCTGGTCAACACCCAGGCCGGCACCGTCGCGGGCCACGGGGAACTGGACGAGCAAGTAACTGCGCTGGCCGCGCACCCGACACGACGCGGATTCCTGGCGACGACGCTGAGCGGACGGATCTGGCAGCTCGTCATCGAAGGGGACCAGTTCCAGGGAGGCCCGATCAAGGAAGCCGCGCTGGCGATCGAACGGGCGACATTCAGTCCTGACGGCACTCGCATCGCGATCTTCGGGGCAGACCTCACGTTGAGCGTTCTGGGCCCGGGCGGCCTGGAGTTGTCCGTACCCTACGAGGGACTGCTCGGCTTGCGGGCCAGCTTCGACGACACCGGCTCGCTGGTGGCAATTCACTCCGCGGAAGCCAGGACGACCACACTGTGGCACGGACCGTCGCGAACCAGGCTCGGCGTGCTGGCCAGCGACACGGCTGCCGGCGCCATGTTCGGGTTGCCGGTGCGGCTGGCGATCGCGGCCGCCGGGAACGTGACCGAAGTCGTGGAGGTGCCTTCCGGCGAGGAGGCCCGATGGGCGATTGGATCGTTCCTGGTCACGAGCCTGATGTTCAGCCCGGATGGCCGGTTTCTCGCGCGCGATGGCAGCATGGTCGCCGCTGATGGACGGGTCGAGACCCGTCGCACCGCGATCGACGTCATCGATGCGAGTTCGGGCGCAGTCATCGCGCATCTCGACGAGCTGGCGGAGATGCGGGTGCGGTCCTTCGAAGGCGCGGGGCCTTCGATCATCATCGAGAAGGATGGGCAACTCCTCACGCTCGACGCCGCCTCGGGGCCGCCGCGACCGGCTCCGGAGCAGCAGGTGCCCGAGCCTGCCCAGCCATCGGCCGATGAACCGCTGACGCGTCCAGCCATTGCGGATGCCGCCACCCGTCGCGGACTGCAGCGCGCGGTGGTCAGTCCCGATGGCCGCTGGCTCTGCCTGTTCCACCTTCGCCAGAGGGTCGGCGTCTGGGATCTCGCGAGAACGAGGGAGACGCTGGACCTCTCGACGCCTGCCGAACCGCAGGCGGCGGCGTTCAGCACCAGCGGCGACGTGATGGCGGTGGGCGACGAGCGTGGCAACGTGGTCGTGTGTCGCACGAGCGGCGGTGTCATCGCACGGTTCAAGCACGCCGAGCCAATCTCGCGGCTGCGGTTCAGCCCTGATGCCGCGTTTCTGGCCGTGGCGAGCGTGGATGCGGCCCTGCGGCTGTGGCCGGTCAGCCTGGATGCCTTGAAGTCCCAAATCCGGATGCCGTTGTCGCTGGATCGCGATGAGTGGAGCGCCTACATGGGCGATGAGCCGTTCGAACCATCACCGGTCTGACGCTTGCCGTGCACACTTTCCGTCTCATCGGACTAAGATGGCCGCAATCTCGATGCCACAGCCGTGAGTCCGCCAACCAACGATCCGGAAGAATTCTGGTCCGACCTCATGCCTCTCGTGGCCGCTGGTCAGGTCGTGCCGATTGTCGGCTCGGATCTGCTGTCCACGACGGTCGACGGTGCCCGCGTCCCCTTCTACCGGCGAGTGGCCGAGAGCCTGCTCGATCGCTATGACATCGACCGCCCGGCGACCGACACGACGCTCCGTCCGCATCACGAACTGAACGACGCCATCTGCGTGCTGGATCGCCTCGGCAAGCGTGCCAGCGCCGACAGCTACCTGCCCGTCCACGAGGCCGTCCGGACCATGCTTGCGGCGTGCCGCGCCGAAGTCGAAGCACCCTTCCGGCAGCTGGCCGCGATCGAGGATTTCCGGCTGTTCGTGACGACGACCAGCGACGACGTGCTGGCGCACGCCCTCGATCAGGTTCGCTACGGCGGTAGCCGCCGAACCGAACAGGTCGAATATGCGCCCGCGGGCTTGCCCACCGATCGCCTGACCGACCTGACCGAACTCGGCCCGCCGGATCGCAGCGCGGTGCTGTACCTGTTCGGCAAGGCGGCCGTCACACCGGTCTTCGCAGCCCATGACGAAGACGTGCTCGAGTTCCTCTATGGCATCCAGGCGGGCCTTGGCCAGATGCCGAAGCGGTTCTTCTCCGCCATCCGCAGCGCCAACCTGCTGGTCATCGGCTCCCACTTTCCCGACTGGCTGAGCCGTTTCCTGGTTCGCGTCGCCGCGCCCAAGCGGCTGAGCGAGCAGCGCGGGCGCCGGGATTTCATCGTCGACCCCTCCGGCGAAGAGCCGGGCTTCGTGGTCTTCCTGACGACCTTCGCGCGCAACACGCGCATCCTGTCGATGCCGCCTGCCGCGTTCGTGGCGGAGTTGCACCAGCGATGGCAGGCGCAGCGCCCCGCGCCGGCGCCGGCACCGGGCGCTTCGCTACCGCTCGCCCCCCGTGGGCTGAAGCCGGCCGTCTTCATCAGCTACTCACGCACCGACATCGCGGCGGTTCGAACGCTCTACGACGAGATCCGGCGCGTCGCCGGCGACGATGTGGCATGGTTCGACAAGTCGATCATTTCGCCGGGCGATGAGTGGCGCGCCCGGATCACCGAAGGGGTGGAGGGCTGCAAGCTGTTCCTGCCGGTCGTCTCGCTGTCGGCTGAGGCACGGACCGAGGGCGTCTTCATCGAGGAATGGAAGCGGGCACTCGAACGCGCGCGGGGGATCGACGGCCGCAAATTCATCGTGCCGGTCTTCATCGATCCCGACGCCGAGGCCGACCTGGCTCGGTACCACCGCGCGCAGCGCATGTTCGACGAGGTCGACTTCGGCTTCGCACCGGGCGGCCGGCTGACGCCGCAGCTCGAGGCGGCGATCGTGCGCGAACTGCGCGCGTTCCGAGGGTGACGGCCATGGCGGACACCCTGACGACGCCCTATCTCATCGACGCCGAGAACCCCTGGCCGGGCCTGGCGTGGTTCGGCGAGAGCGCAGCGGAGTTCTTCAACGGCCGCCGGCGCGAGGTCGCCGAACTCAGGCGGCTCGTCGCCGACGAGCCGCTCACGGTCCTCTTCGGGAGATCGGGACTCGGCAAGACCTCCTTGCTCAAGGCCGGGCTGTTCCCGGTCCTGCGCCAGAGCCGGTTCCTGCCCGTGTATCTGCGAATCGACTTCACGCAGACGGCCGCGGACACTCCCCCGCTGATCGAGCAGCTGTTCTCGGCATTCACCCGCGCCTGCGCCGAGGTCGGGGCCGAGGCACCGCCACGTGCTCCCGCCGAGTCGCTGTGGGAGTACCTGCACCGCTCCGGTCTCAAGGTGTGGAGTCCGCAGCAGATGCCGCTGGTGCCGGTGTTCGTCCTCGATCAGTTCGAGGAGGTGTGCACGCTGGGAGAGGCACATCCGGCGGCGGTCGCGCGGTTACGGGAGGACCTGGCGGATCTCGCCGAGAACCGCATCCCGGTCGCCACCGAACAACGGCTCGAGTCGGAGGCCGTCGCCGCGGGGTTGTCGCTTCGGGCGCAGCCCTACCGGTTCCTCTTGTCCTTCCGCGAGGATTTCGCCACGGCGTTCGAACGCTGGCATGAACTGCCATCGCTGATGCGCAACCGACTCCAGCTGCTGCCGATGACGGGGACGCAGGCGCTCGAGGCCGTGTACACGCCCGCGGCGCACCTGATGGACGAAGACACCGCCGAGCGCATCGCCCGGTTCGTGGCCTCCGAGAAGCACACCGGCCCGACCGACGACACCGGCGTCCACCCGCTGCGGGAGCTCACCGTCGAACCGGCGTTGCTCAGCCTCGTCTGCCGCGGCTTGAACGACGCCCGCCACCGGCGCCGGGACGCAGGCGGGCCGAACCGGATCGATCGCGACCTGCTCGCCTCCACCGCCCCGGGGGTCGTCGACCGGCATTACGACGCGTGCATGGGCGACCAGCCGGAACGCGTTCACCGCTTCGTCGAGAGCGAGCTCGTGACCGAACGCGGGTTCCGCAAACCGTGCGCGCAGGACGATGCCCTGCGAGAACCCTACGGCGTGGCGCTCGATTCGCTGAGGGTCCTGGTGGACCGGCGCCTGCTCCGCATCGAGCCCTCGCTGGGGGTGACGCGTGTCGAATTGATTCACGATCTGCTCGCGCCCACCGTCGTCGCGCGGCGCGATGTTCGACGCCGTGCCGATCAGGAGCGCCGGCTCGAAGAAGAGCTGCGGCAGCAGGAAGAGAGTCGACGAGCCACGCAGCGCCAACGCGTGAACAAGAAGGTGGCGATGGTGGCCATCCTGGTGGCGGTCGTCGTCGGCGCCATGTATGTGTTTGCCCGAGAACGAGCGACGTTCGCGGAGGAAAAACGGAAAGAGGCGGAGGCGCTGACGCGGGTGGCGGAGTCGCGCGAGCTGGCCCTTGCCGCCATCACGCGGCTCGACCTCGATCCCGAGCTCGCCGTTCGCCTCGCGCTTCACGCGGCCGGCGTGGAAACCACCGCGCAGGCCGAATCGGCCCTGCGGCAGGCGCTGTTCCGCTGGCCGGCCCGGTCGGCAGACCCGGCTTCCGCCGCCGGGCGGCGGGAGCTGGTGGGTCACTCGGATGACGTGATGAGCGTCGCCTTCAGCCCGGACGGGACGCGGCTGTTGAGCGTGAGCTGCGATCAGACCGCACGCCTGTGGGACGTAGCCGCCGGGGCGGAGCTCCGCGTGCTCAGGGACCATCACGCCCCGCTCGCTGTCGGCGCCTTCAGCCGTGACGGCCGGATGATCGTGACGGCGGGTGGCCATCCGTGCATCACGCACGCCACGTATGCCGACTCCAACGACACCGACTTGCGGGTGTGGGAGACCAGCTCAAATTCCCCGCCGCGCCGCCTGGCCGGTCCGCCGAACCTGGTGGTGGGTGCGGCCTTCAACGCGGACGGCACGCAGGTGGCCGCGGGCGGCTCCGATGGGCAACTGCTGGCGTGGACGCTCTCGACCGGGGTGCAGCGGCTCATCGGCAGACAGGGTTCGAAGGACGCGGTGTCGGTTGGCATCCAGTCGCTGGACTACAGCCCGGATGGCCGCCAGTTGGCTTCGGCCGGTCTCGACGGCAGCATCGTGATCTGGAACCCCGATACCGGTGATCGGCTGAAGACCCTCAGGCACGACAAGCCGGTCCTGGCCCTCGCCTACGGCGGGACCGGAGGGGACGTGTCGCTGGCCAGCGTCGACTTCGGCGGAGTGGCGAAGGTCTGGGACCCCCGCACCTACGACCAGCGGCGCGAGATCAGGAACTACGGCACGCAGATCGAGCGCGCCGGCACGCCGATCAACACCACCGCGTTCTCGCGCGATGGCCGGTTCCTGGTCACGGCAGGTGACGATCTCTCGGTCTGGGAGGCCAACACCGGCGCGAGGATGCAGATCATCGCCAACCACGGCAACCTGTATGCGGTGTCGATGAGCGCCGACGGCCGGCGAATCGCGGTCGGCGGGCGGGGTGGGTTCCTGGCGCTGTTCGATTGCGAAGTGTGCGTGCCGATGGAACAGCTTTTACAGCTTGCGGCCACGCACCCGCCACGGGAGCTCACGCCTCAGGAGCGCAAGGATTTCCTCGGGGCTGAACGCTGAGTTGGCTTGAATCGGTGACACAGGGGGAAGCGTGCCAAAGCAACCCGCGAAGCAGACCGTCTTCATCAGTCACATCTCCGACGAGACCGAGCTCGCCCAGTGGCTCAAGGCGCGGCTGGATCGCGACTTCCTCGGTGGCCTCGATATCTTCGTGTCGTCCGACCGCTCGACGATCGAAGCGGGCCGGCGCTGGCTCGACGAGGTGCACAAGGCGCTGAAGACGACAGACCTCCAGATCGTGCTCTGCAGCCGCGCCTCGGTCGGGCGGCCGTGGGTGAACTTCGAAGCCGGGGCGGTCTGGCTGCGCGACATCCCGGTCGTGCCGGCGTGCCACTCGGGCCTCGATCCTGAAGGGCTGCCGATCCCCCTCAACATGCTCGAAGCGATCGTGCTCTCCAGCGCCGAGGGGCTGGCGAAGCTGTTCGACGCGGTCGCCGGATCGCTCGGGCTGCGAACGCCGGCGGTGGATTTCAACGCCATGGCGGCTGAAGTGCGCGAGATCGAACTGAAGGCCGGCCGCCGGCCCCTGGACATCGAGGTCATCGCGAGCCCGCGCGTCCTCTGCGCCGCGAGCGCCGAGTATGCGCGCCCGGAATACGGATTCGATCTCGACGTCAAGGTGATCGAGCAGTACTTCCCCGGCCGCGTACTCGTCGAGCGGGCCCTCACCCCGGCACGGCTGCGGGACCTGCTGACGGCCCACCGATTCGACATCGTCCACCTGGTCCTCGCCGTGGCGGAAGATACGGGGCAGCTGATCTTCGACCCGGTTCGAAGCCACGAGGCCGTTGACAGCAGCGTGGCGACGATGCCGCCGGCGGCCCTTGCCGCGTTGCTCCAGGAGTCACAGACCCGGCTCGTCGTGCTCGCCACCTGCAAGGCGCTGCTGCTCGCGGTCGAAATCGCGACCGTGGCCAACATGGCGGCCAGCGACCAGGAGATCTCCGGTGCGGACGCGGCGGCCTGGGGCGACTGCTTCTACCGGCTGATCGCCCAGGGCCGGCCTGTGTTCAAGGCGTTCGATCTCACCCGCCAGCAGCTGGCGACGCCCATCCGCGCGATCCGGCACAAGGACGTAATCTTCGGCGGTGGCGTCGTCTGAGCAGTCGGAGACACAAGGGGCGCCGCTGCCGCCGCGCGCGGCGGGCCGATCGCTAGGCCTCAAAGAGCGGCGCGTCGAATTGTGTCTTGCGGCCTTCGAGCTGGGGCACCTGTTCGAACCTCCGCGTCTTGATCGCGGCGGCCGCGCGCTCGTGCAGCTCGCGATACGTGAGGAGCCCTCGGCTCGCCCGGATGGCCTCGACCAGGCCGAAGGTCAGCGCGCCGTTGTAGCGGCCGTTGATGAAGGCGTCGGCGGAGGTCTGTGTGTCGCGGCAGCCCGTGATCAGCACCTCGGGGATATCGGCGTTGACGATGTCGCTCGCCTTGCGGGCAGCCCGACTCGAGCCACGCAGCCCGCTGCTCACCTTCTTGCGGACGCTGCGGCCGGATTCCTCGGCGGCGATGTCCCATGGGCTGGGCAGAAAGCGCTCCTTCACCGGCGCATCGGGCGGCTGAATGGCGCGGGTATTGGTGCCCGAGTGGCAGCAGTCCATGATGACGGTGAACCGCACGCCGGCCCGGAGACCGTCGAAGGTCGTGCGCAGCCAGTCGTCGCGGAGGGGGTCGTCCCAGTTGAGATCGGTCGGGCACAGAATCTCGTCGCGGCCGTCTGCTTCGTCGCGGTTCTCCACGTCGTCCGGCACGTGCGAGCCGTGCCCTGAGTAGTGGAGGAGCGCCACGTCGCCCTTCTTCGACGCCTTCACGAGCGCCTTGATCCCGTCCAGCATCGCCTTCTTGGTGGCGGCGAGGTCGGTGAGCACGGTGATGTCGCTCTTCTTGAACCCGCCGAATTCGGTGAGGGCGGCACCAAGGTCGAGGACGTCGTTGACGCAGCCCCTGAGGTCCGCTCCCGGGATCAGGTACTTGTTGATGCCGATGAGCAACGCACGTTTGGCCATGGAGCCTCCCTGGCGAAGCGGTCCGTGAGTTTCAGCGAATGACGGTCGGCTTCGAGTGGCGCGGATTATAGCGCAGGGTCTCTGCGAGGGTGCGATCTCGCACCCTCACTTCAACTCGCGGCGGGACGGCGACTTCTTCGCCGCTTTTGGCGGTACCGACTCGGGCTGTCGACGACCTCCAAAGAGTCCACCGAGGGTATCCCTGATGCGCCGGCCGAGACCAGGCTGGGCGACAGGCGGCGCGGCGACAGGCGGGACCTCGCCTGTCGCTTGCTCCCACGAGTCTTGTGACTCGGGTGTCGTCTGCGCTTTTGACTCGGTGTTCGTGTCACCACCACCTCCCCTCATCAGGGACTCCAGCACGATGGCTCCGGTGACGCGCAGCGTCGACTGCGCGAACACGCCGGTCTGCATCCCGGTCACCATCCCGGCGGCGCCGTCGCCGATGATGACCGGCGCGCCGAGGAACTCCGGCGGCAGATCGCGCTCCGGCAGGCTGACCTCGAAGCTCTCGCTGTTGTCGCGGAGCACGTGCGCCTGCGCTTCAATTGAACGCACGCCGTCCCGAAACGCCACAATGACGCGCGCCGTCGAGGGGACGGTCATTTCGTTGACGCTGGGTCGTCCGGTCACCTCGGTCACCAGCCGCAGCGGCTCGTCATTCGTCAGCCCCGTCTGCAGCAGCAGCACCGGCACCTCACCCACCGGGCCGAGCACCCGCCCGTCTTCCTCGTATTCGCCGTGCTGAATCACGACGACGGCGCCGTCGACCAGGGTGCCCGCAAAGGGAGCGGCGACGGTCGCGACGACCTGTGGCGCGACATGAAAACCGGAGGCGTATTCGCCTCGGTCGTTGCGAATCCGGACGCAGGCCTGTTCCATCCAGGTCGGCTCGAGGATTCGCGCCCGCTCCGGACGCCACCCGGGCGCGGCCGTAGCGGGCTCATCATCCAGGAGCCGACGAATGTCCTGGAGCAGCCGCTGGACCCGCGGGTCGGTGGCGCTCCCGCTCCAACCGGTTAGATCGGCGGCGTCAAGCCGACTCAATTCCGGGGTGAGCGGCACCCGGTCGAGCAGCACCGGCACCAGCGCCCCGCTCTTCCGGTCGCCGTTGTCCACGCCTGCCAGGCCGAGTGCGGCTTCCCGGTGGACCCACTCCGACGCAGCCGCCGCCTCGGACCAGAGCACCACGACCACGCGAGCTCCGCGTACCCCCCGATCGAGCTCCTGGGCCCAGCTCTGCCCTGCCCGCAGCTGTTCCCTGTCCAGGAACACCGACATCTTCGCGCGGTCCAACGCCGCCGCCAGTTGCGTCGCGCGTTCCGCGTCCTGACGCGCGTAACTGATGTACACATCGTGCGTGAACGACGCCGCGCGAACGGTTTCCCGTTCGACCGCGTAGACGTCACCGGCCAGCGTGCGGAGGGTGAGCGAGCCGACTTCCGGGCCGATGTCAACGACCCGCCCTGGAACGGCGTCAACCAGGGCGTGGATGCTGCTGCCGCCACGCGCCCACCGCACCTCGACCACCGGTGGCGTCGTCGGGGGAACATCGATCGTTGCACTCGCCCCTTGCGGGTCAGTGAACTGCAACGCTTCGGACAGCCGCTCGACACCAACGGCGACGCGGGCCTCCCTGATCGACGCCGGAAGGGCCCACGCGATCGTGTCGAGGTCGCCGCTCTCGGTCCGCGGGGCGTCCTCGAGGATTCGCCGGCCGCCCAACAGGACCGATGATGCGTGCAACAGCGAATACGCGTTCGACGACTGCCAGACCACGGACGGAAAGCGTGGCCCCGCGCGCAGCATCCAGCGCGCCATCTCTTGTGCCCGTTCGTCGTCCTCCTTCAACGCCCGCAGCACCGGCCTGAATTCGGCGTCGATGCGTGGCACGGCCGCGTCGCCCTCGAGGAGCGCGAGTGCGGTGACCGACTCTTCGAGCCGCAGCACGGGGGACAGGTGCGCGTGCGCTTCCGAGGTGATGGTCGCGGCGCGTGCGAGCAGACGACGGTCTCCTGCCAGACTGTCGCGCAGCAGCGTCGCCGCGTGCTGCTGCAGCACGACGGCAGTCGCGCCGCGAGACTCCATCAACGGGCTGAACCACAAGTCCGATTCCGAGCCGACGTCGGCTTCCGGCAGCAGTTCGAGACGCAGACGGCGCAGCAACTGCGGCTCGATCCTGACCGCGAGGCTGGCCACCCGCGCCAGCCGCACCACGTCCGGCATCCGGACCTGCAGTGCGTTCAGACGGACGGCGGCGCGTTCCAGGGGCGAGGTCATCGGTCCACGGCGCGCACCGCCGCGATCGGCTCTGCCTTCTCCGGCTGTGGACGCAGGGCCGGGGCCGACCCGCGGATGGATTCACGAACGGCGTGTCGAATCGCGCCAACCGTGGTGCGTTCCGACCAGTGAAGAATGGTGATCGCACGCGCCAGCGGTGGCGGCCAGCGCCGGACCTCGTACGGGACGAATGCGATCAGCGGATGCCCGGCCCTGCGAACCTCGAAGGCGAATGGCAGCCATTCGGCTGGATGGGCCCGATCTTCGCTGACCATCGGCCCACCAATCCCGAGATCGGTGACGAGCACGACGGGTCTGCCGGCCGGGGGTGGCGACCATGCCACACGATCGCCAGCGGCCGTGGCAATACCTCGCAGGGGGGTGCCGACGAATCCGGCGACCGTCAGCCGATCATCGGCAAGGATGGTGTCCAGCTGCGCCACCAGGCGTTCCACGTCAGGGCGATAAGGATCCATGCCGGCGCCCAGGTCGACCAGCACCTGCGCCCCGCGCCGAAGCGTCACCGAACGCAGCCGTGGCACGTCCTCGAGCGGGCGCCTCTCCGCGACGCGTTCCACGATGCGATCCATGTCCAGGTCCCCTTCCTCCACGCTCGTCGCGAGCGCAGCCGACAGGATCGCGCGCTCGGTTCGCGCCGAGAACAGTGGCACCGCAGGCACCGGCGTCATCTCCACCTGCAGGTCCTCGAGGGTCGGCCCCGCGCTCGAGCTCCACAGCGGAGCCGGAGGCGGGCCGGCGGTCGCCGTCTGCGTGACGCGGGTGCGCGCGCCTGGCTCCGGGCGCGACGACGGCGTCGGCGTCACGCGCCTGAGGCCGGCGGGAAGGACGATGGGCGACACCGGCGGCCTGGGCGTCCGGCCGACCGCTTCGGTTGACGATGGCTTCCAGACACCGAGCGTGACCGTGGTCCTGACCGTCTCGCCCGTCGCGCCCAATCCGAGCATCCCGAGAAGGGCGTCCCGGGTTTCGGCGTCATCGGGAGCGAGCGCGTGCGCGGCGCGGATCGCCTCGGCCAGCGAGATTGGGGGTCTCATGATGATCAGGCGTCCTGCGACGGCGGCTCCTTCTCCTGCTTCCACAGCACGCTGCGGGCCACCTGCTGCCAGGCGTCGCTGTCACGGTCGATGCCCAGCTCGCGGCAGGCGACATAGGCGTCGAGGAACTCCGCCGTGCCGGGGCGGCGTACGCCGGCGGCACGAGCCGTCTTCCGCCACTGCAGCACTTCCCGCGCGACATCGGTCATGACGGCGTCGTCGGCGGCGTATCGCCGCCTCGCGATCTTGAGAAACCACTCTTCGGTGGGTTCGTCGACGAGCGCCAGGGTCACGCACCGGCGGACGAATGCCGGCGGCAGCTCGCGCTCGCCGTTGGTGGTCAGGACGAGGAGCAGTCCTTCGCGGGTGCGCCGAATCTGAGCGGCGGTGTCCTTGACCGTGAACTCGCCAACGTCGAACGGCTCCAGCAGATCGTTCGGCACGTCCGGATCTGCCTTGTCGATCTCGTCGAGAAGCACCACCGCCCGCGCCGCCGCGTTGGGTTGCGCACTTCGAGGCAGCCGTCCCGGATTGACAGCCTGCGACTGGGTCGGCAACGGTGTGCCGTTGCCGCGATTGGGCGCCGACACCGGATCGAAAGCCCACCACAGCGTGCCTGGCTCCACGTAGTGACGGCGGTCCTGAAGCCCGCCGGGGGACTGCGCATCATTGAGCCGGCGCAGCGTGTCGAAGGTCCAGAGCAGGTCCGACGCTCTGGTCCGCGAGGTGACCGTCTCCTTGAAGAACCACCAGCCGAGCACGTTGGCGACGTTGCGCGCCAGGGTCGTCTTGCCCGAGCCTGGTTCGCCGCTGATCAACAATGGCCGCTGGGTGGCGAGCGCGATGTTGATGGCGAGCACGACCTTCGGCGTGTAGACATACACGTCGCCGGGTTCGGCGCCGACCCCGCTGGTGATCGTGCCGTCCTGATCCTCGCTTGCGCCCGACAATGACACCGGATCGAAGTAACGACGGGTAAATTTCATCGACTGCCTCACATGAGCCGGCTGATGATCTCCTGCGCGGACGCGTAGTGATCAGACTCTCTTTCCTCTCGGTCGAGATCGATGGGCTCGAGCCATTCGACCCTCGTCTGGGTGGGATCGCGGGTCAGGACCTCGCCGGTCCAGAGGAGAAACGCGACGGTTGGAAACGTGTCGATCAGCACCCCCAGCGACTTGGGGTCCGGCACGGCGGGCAGACACGCGTAATACCGCGCCACGGCCCTGGTCATCCGGTCGACGATCTGGGGGTCGGCCAGCCGGCTGTAGACCGGCTGCTTTCTCATGAACGCGCAGATCTCGGCGGTCACGTGCGCGACGATCCGGCCGTCCCAACCGCCTGCGATCGGGATGACGCCCTCGACCAGACTGGGCTGGTGCGCCTTGCGGACCAGCATCTCCGCGGTGAAGTCCGGCAGCGCGCCGTTGATACCCGCCGCGCGCCGCGGCGCGGCGCAATGGAGGAGCGGCGGGAGGCGCGCGGCCGCCGCGGCGTCCACCCAGTAGGGTGCCAGCATGCGCAGGACGTTACTGACCACGGACGCGCCCGCGGTGCTGAGCGCGTCGACAATCTCATGAACGCCGCCGAAGCGGCCAAGCACTCCGCACACGAGGTGTCTGGCGACGGCGTCGACGTAGCGGGCGCGCTCCCCGTCGGCGACGGCGAAGGTGACGGGCACGACGTCCAGTTTAGCGGCGACCTCTTTCAACGTATTGAGGCCGACCCGCTCGAGCACGTCGGCCAGCCGGCCGACCAGCGTCTCGAAGAGCGTCGCCTGCAAGGTGGGCTGCCCCAACTCCCGGCGCACGGCCGTGACGATATCGGGAGCCGCCGTCGCGGCGACGCGCTGAATCCGCGGCAGGAACAGGGGGCTGTAGCGTTCACGGTCCAGCAGGGCATCGTCCACGTCAGGGAAGCGGACGATGAACAGGCGAAAGTTCGGGTCGAGCGAGAGCCGCCAGGTGAGGATCGTGGTTTCCTTCAGCACCCACGGCGACCTCACGGCGTTCTGCGTCAGCAGGATCACCGCGGCGTGGCACCGTGCCATCCATTCATGGAGATAGCGAGGCCACTCGACGCCGGGCTTCAACTCGGTCTGGTCGAGCAGCACCTCGTAGCCCCATGGATCACTGCCGCCGGGACGCAAGCCGGCGGCGACCGCGTCGGTCAACACATGATCCAGTGAACTGTGGCTGATGAAGACGCGCAGCGGCCCCGGCATCAGATGCGGGAGTATACAGGGGTTCTGCCGCCGACCTCGACAGGCCCTACGGCAACCGCGCGATCGCTGCCTCGATCAGCGTGAGGCCCTCTCGCAGTCCGGCCGGCTCCACGCCGCCGTCGACAAGGAGTTGGAGCGCCGACCGAAAGGTGTCCGGCTCCCAGCGATGCTCGCACGTCGCCAGCCCTTTCCGGGTCCAGTCGAGGAAGCCAGCGGGGTCGTCCGAATACAGCGCGATTTCAGCCAGGTCGAACATGCACCACGGCAGGTCGAAGGGTGGGTTCGATTCCGCCTGCGCCTGCCGCATCTTGCCGGCGAGAAACAGCTGTCGCCGCAACGTGTCGTCGATTGCCAGCGAACGCTTGGTCTTCGCGCCCAGCTTGAGCGCCATCAGCAGCGGGTAGGGGTGCCCGCCAGAGACGTCCACCGCGCGCTGGTACATCACGGCCGCTTCGTCCAGCCGGTTCGTCTTGCGCAGCAGGCCCCCGAGGGATGCCAGCGCGTCGAAGTCGTTCGGGTTCAACGCGATCGCCTGGCGCAGCGCGTCCTCCCCCTTCGCGTTCTTCGTCAGCCGGGCCTCCTGGATCCCCTTCTCGCGCCAGGCATCCGAGTACTTCGGTTGCAGCGTCGTCGCCGCGGTGAACTCGCTCACCGCCGCCGGCAGATCGCCCTGGTCCCTCAGCAGGATCCCGAGCCGCACGTGGATCAGCGCATTGCCCTCGCCGACCGTCAACGCCTCGCGCAGCTTTGCGATCGCCGCCGGTCGGTCGAAACGTCGCAGGGCATTCTCCGCGTCGAGCAGCAGGGGCTGGACCGCGTCGCGGCGGGGCTCGTCCTTCTGCGCCTTCAACGCAATCTGAACCGGGCTGTCGAGCGCATTCTGCTCGAGGGACTCACGCAGCACGCGCCGGATCAGCGCCCGCGCCTCGGCGGCGTTCTTCTCGGGCCGATAGCTGTACGGGAACGCCTTGATGTGATTGATGTCGAACGGGATTGCCGCGTCCCCCTGGCGGAAGATTGCCGTCCCGGACTGCCGGACCGAGTGGCGGACGCCGATTTCGTACATGACGTTGGCATTGAGACCGGTGATATCGGCCAGGGCGAAGCGTGAGTCGTTCAAGTACTGGAACATCTCCTGGCCGATGTCGCCGGCGAAGAAGTCCTTGTCGGTGCGGGCAGGGCGGAGCTTGCCGCCTTCCGGCAGGGGGACGGCAGCGATGGCGGGCTTGAAGATCTCATCGTAGATCCGGTCGAAGTTGATCCGCTGCTTTCCCACCAGCTTGGTGCCGAAGGGCATGATGACGAAACAGGTCTTGGTGAAGTCGACTGGCGCCATATTGGCCTCGCTCGTAACCAGGGCCGAAGGGCGCCAGTCTACACTCACCCGCACGGGGCGAGGTTGAACTCGCGCGGGCGACAATCGGAATCGCACGGCTGAGCTGGACGAAGGTGACCGGATTAGTGGTATACCTTCGGTCGCTCACGAGCACGCGGAGCCGCTGTCGACGCGAGACGCGCCGCTGCCGGCCCGCCGGCCCGCAGGAGAAGGAGCGCCATGGCATTCGACGCGATCTTCAAGCCGCTCACGTTCCGCAACCTCACGATCAAGAACCGGATCCTCAGGTCGAACGTCTCGGGTCGATTCGACCAGTACGACGGCTCCGGCACGCAGGCCCGCATCAACTGGGAGACGAAGTTCGCGCGCGGCGGCGTCGGCGCGATCATCTCGTCGTTCGTCCCGGTGCATCTGCGCGGCCGCATCGTGCCGAATTACGCGATGATCGATCACGATCGGCACATCCCGTTCTGGCGTGCGGTCGGCGAGGCCGTCCACGCGTTCGACTGCAAGTTCATCCTGCAGCTCAGCCACGGCGGCCGTCAGCGCGATATCGCCGGGATCGAGTTCCCCACCGGCCTCAGCTCCACCGACAAGGACGATCCCGACTCACGGCTTCCGCTGCGAGCGGATGACCGTGGCGCAGATCCAGGAGACGGTGCAGGCGTTTGCCGAGGGCGCGCGCCGCGCTCGCGAAGCGGGGCTCGACGGTGTCGAACTGCACGGGGCGAACGGCTACCTGATCACGCAGTTCCTCAGCTCCGCGATCAACGACCGCCAGGACGAATACGGCGGCTCGCTCGAGAATCGCGCCCGGTTCGTGCTCGACATCGTCCACGCCATCAGGGCCCGCGTCGGCGACGACTTCCATCTTCAGATGAAGATCAGCTCGCGCGATTTCAACGATGCGGTGGCCTTCTTCGGCAAGGGCCCGTCCGGGAACACCCTCTCGGACGCCGTCCAGGTCTGCCGCTGGCTGGTCGATGCCGGCGTCGACGCCATCCACGTCTCGGTCGGCAGCTTCTTTCCGCATCCGAGGAATCCGGCCGGTGTCGATCTCCCGGTCGAGGACCTCGCGAAGACCTATGACGCCCTGATCTCCGGCGGCGAGTCGGCCTTCCGCACCTACCTCCTGTTCAGGAACCTCCCCGAACTGGCGCGCCGGCAGTGGAACGATGCGGCCCCGGCTGCCCGGTGAGATCGAAGGGCAGAACCTCCCGGACGCCCGGGTGGTGAAGGCGGCAGTCCCGGTTCCGGTCATCTGCACCGGCGGATTTCAGACCGCCTCGGTCATCGCCGCCGCCCTCGAACGCGAGGACTGCGATGCCGTCAGTATCGCCAGGCCGCTGATCGCGAACAACGACCTGGTCGAGATCTTCCGCCGCGGCCAGGATCGCGCGGATCGGCCGTGCACCTACTGCAACCGGTGCCTCGCCAATGTCGTCAAGAACCCGCTCGGGTGCTACGAAGAGGCGCGCTATCCGTCGCGCGAGGCGATGCTCGCCGAGATCATGAGCGTGTTCGATCCCCCGGCGTTCCCCTGACGCCGTCTTCATCGTCGCCTGGAGGCTTCATGTCTGATCAATTGAGCGAACGACTCGGGCAGCTGTTCAAGAGCCGGCCGTGGTACAAGCTGCCGCGCCTGCTGGCGATGCTGAAGCTGGTCGAGATCCGCGACGAACTGCGGGAGAAGAACCTGCACGACACCGAGGAGCCGCCGCTCGAGCAGAAGCCGAGATTCCGGCGGATCTCGATCCGGCGCTGCGCGAGGCGCGGACCACCGACGGCATCGTTCAACGACCTGCACGTCCCGAAGATGGGGGCCGCCGGCTGCCGCTTCGGGCGGAACGTGCCGCTTCAGCACACGTTCCCCGACACGCCCAATCTGCTGATCCCCAACCCGCGGGACGTCAGCCGCGAGCTGATGACGCGCGATCAGTTCCAGCCGGCGACGATCCTCAACCTGCTGGCGGCCTCGTGGATCCAGTTCATGGTGCACGACTGGTTCGTGCACGATCGCTCGAAGACCGAGCGCATCGACATCCCGACTGGCGCCGGCGACGACTGGGGCGCGCCGACCATGCCGGTCCCGCGCTCCGTGCCCGACCCGGCGCCCGCCGGCTCGACGCGACCGCCGGCCTACGCCAACCTGAACAGCCACTGGTGGGACGCGTCGCAGATCTACGGCTGCGACGCAGCGACATGGCCGCGAAGCTCCGCACCCACAGCGCCGGCAAGCTCCGCATCGAGCCGACGGGCCTGCTGCCGGTCGATCCCGACACCGGCGTCCACTTCACCGGCTTCAGCGACAACTGGTGGATCGGCCTGGCGATGCTCCACACGCTCTTCACGCTGGAGCACAACTACATCTGCGATCTGCTCGCCCACGATCACCCGGACTGGAACGACGACCAGCTCTTTCGCAAGGCCAAGCTGATCAACTCCGCGGTGATGGCCAAGATCCACACGGTGGAGTGGACGCCGGCGATCCTCCCGCACCCGATCATCAAGCTGGCGATGAACGTGAACTGGTCCGGCCTCGTCGGCGAGGACCGCCGCGAGCTGGCCGAGCTCCTCGACGACCACGAGCTGCTCGGCGGCATCGTCGGCTCGAAGGCGGACCATCACAGCGCGCCGTACTCGCTGACCGAGGAGTTCGTCTCGGTCTATCGCATGCACCCGCTGATGCCGGACGACTACGCGTTCCACTCCGCCGTGACCGGCCGGCTGCTCGAGAAGCGCCAGCTCAACGAGATCGCCGGCCGCAGCACGCCCGCCATCGCCGAGCGGCTGACGATGCCGGACCTGTTCTACTCGTTCGGCACGTGCCACCCCGGCGCGGTCACGCTGCACAACTATCCCGCGGCACCTGCAGAACCTCACGCGCGACGACGGCGAGCATCTGGACCTGGCGGCGGTGGACATCCTCCGCGACCGCGAGCGCGGCGTGCCCCGCTACAACCAGTTCCGCCGGCTGCTGCACAAGGACGCCGGTCAAGTCGTTCGACGAGCTGACCGACAACGCGGAGTGGCGCAAGCAGCTCAAGACCGTCTACAACGGCGACCTCGAGAGCGTCGACCTGATGACCGGGCTCTACGCCGAGCCGCTGCCGGAGAACTTCGGCTTCAGCGAGACGGCGTTCCGCGTCTTCATCCTGATGGCCTCGCGGCGGCTGAAGAGCGACCGGTTCTTCACCGACGACTTCCGGCCCGAGATCTACACCGAGTTCGGCATCGAGTACATCCGGAAGAACACGATGCTGCACGTGCTGCGGCGTCATTACCCGCAGCTCGCGCCGGCGCTCGAAGGCGTGACGAACGCCTTCGCCCCGTGGAAGAAGCTGACCGGACCGCCGGCCGATCCCGCAACCACCTGAACAGGAGGCGCGGCACGTCATGCCTCATCGATCGCTCGTGATGGCCATGGCGGCACTGGTCTGCCTGCTCGCCGTGCGGATCGCGGCGGGCGGGCAGCCCCAACCCGAGACGTTCGCCGACATCTCCGATCACTTCAGCTATGGCTCGGTCGGCACCGAGGAACGCGCCGGCCTTCCGTACTGGATCTGGCGCGTGCTGCCGATCGTGTTCGCCGACAAGCTGCCGAACCGCCCCGGCACCGGCTACGAGCGGCTGGGATTCATCAACGGCGGCGCGGCGCACGGCCGGCCGATCGGCACGTCGTTCCTGGCCGGGCCGCGTCGGGCTGGTCGGGCTCAACTGCGCGACCTGTCATGCCGGCACGATCCGGACCGCGCCCGGCGACCCCCGGCGCGTCGTGCTCGGGATGCCCGCGAACCAGATGGATCTCCAGGGCTACGCCCGCTTCCTGACCGCCTGTGCCAACGATCCCCGCTTCACGGCCGTCGACGCTGATCGAGGCCATCGACGAAGGAGAACCCTGACTTCGGCTGGTTCGAGAGCCTGATCTATCGCTTTGTCGCGATCCCGCGCACGCGCACGCGGCATTCTCGATCGGGCGACCGAGAATGCCTGGTTCGACGTGCGTCCGCCGCAGGGGCCCGGTCGGGTCGACACCTTCAACCCCTACAAGGTGCTGCTGAAGCTCGACATGCAGGACGACCGCACGGTGGGCACCGTCGATCTGCCCTCGTTGTGGAATCAGCGGAGCCGGCGTGACCTCTGGCTGCACTGGGATGGCAACAACAATTCGGTCGAGGAACGCAACAAGAGCGCCGCCATCGGCGCCGGCGCGACGCCCGATTCGCTGAACCTTGCGGCCATGGCGCGGATCGAGACAATGGATCCTCGAGCTGAAGGCGCCGGCGTATCCCGCCGAACGCATCGATGCCGCCAAGGCGGCACAGGGCGCCGTCACCTATCAACGCGAGTGCGCCAGCTGCCACGACGTCGGCGCCGCCAGGACCGGCCAGGTCACATCGCTGGCCGAGGTCGGGACGGATCGCGAGCGGGTGGATTCGTTCACCGCCGTGCTCGCCGCGGGGATGAACACGATTGGCGAAGGCAAGCCGTGGAAGTTCTCGCACTTCCGGAAGACCGACGGCTACGCGAACCTGCCGCTCGACGGCATCTGGCTGCGGGCGCCGTACCTGCACAACGGCTCGGTGCCAACGCTGCGGGCCCTGTTGTTCCCGGAGACACGCCCGGCCGAATTCTACCGGGCCTACGACGTCTACGACTGGGCCAACGTCGGTTTCATCGCCAGCGGCCCCGAGGCCGCTCGCGAAGGTGTGCTGTTCTCCACCCGCGAGCGCGGCAACAGCAACGTGGGCCACTTGTATGGCACCACGCTCGATGCCGCTGCCCGGGACGCGCTGCTCGAGTATCTCAAGACCAAGTGACCGCACCTGCAGGAGAGCCGATGCCACCAGACACCCAGGGTCTCGCCGAGGAAACCATCGGCCCCGATGAGGGGGCTGTGACCAGCGCCTTCATCGAGTTCCTCGAGGAAGCCAGCAGACGCCGCCATCCGTCGGGCCCCATTCGACGGTTCAACCAGGGGCGCGCCGCCGGCTGCGTGGAGGCCGAATTCATCGTTCCGGCCGGCCTGCCCGCCGCGCTGCGGGTGGGCCTGTTCGCGGCGCCGGGCTCCTATCGTGCGTTCATCAGGTTCGCCAATGCCTCGTCCGCCACCGATCGCGAGAAGGACGTCCGCGGGATGTCGATCTCGGTGGCCGACGTCCCCGGCGAGAACCTCACACCGGGTTCCACCTCGCAGGATTTCGTGCTCAACAGCCACCCGGTGATGGTCGCGCCGGACGCGAAGGAGTTCATGGCGTTCCTCGAGGCCAACGAAGCCGGGGGGCTGCGGCGGGTCCTGTATTTCGCGCGTCATCCGGAGCTGGCGCGAATCGGGTTGGCCGCGCAGCAGCACCACTCGTGCCACCTCGACATCCCCTACTGGAGCACGACTCCTTATCTGTTCGGCCCGGGTCGCGCCGTGAAGTACATCGTGCGACCGCGTTCGCACCGCACCAGCCAGTTACCCTCGCCCCTCACCGACAGTTATCTCAACGACGCGCTCAGGCGGCACCTCGAAGCCGACGATGCGACCTTCGACTTCCTCGTGCAGTTCCAGCTGGATGCGGAGCGCATGCCGATCGAGGACGCGACGGTGGAGTGGAAAGAAGAGGATTCTCCGTACGTCGCGGTGGCGACCATCCGCATCCCGCGGCAGCAGATCGCGGCGCCCGACACCGGATCGTGCGAGGATGTCGCGTTCAATCCCTGGCACAGCCTGGTGGAGCATCGTCCGCTCGGCGGCATGAACCGGGCGCGCCGGGCAATCTATCCGGCGCTCAGTGAGTTCCGGCGCCAGCGCCCGTGACGCCACGCGAGCATTGAGCGGTCGCGGGCAGATGATCGCTCCCCGACCCAGAGGCGGCTATGGCAAAGACGGCAAAGAAGACACGAACCGCGCGCAAACAGACGGCACGTAAGCGGGTGAATCCGGCGCCACGGATCACGACCCGGAGACTTTCAGGCAGCCGGGCGCGGAGCCGTAAACAGGCGCGAGCGGCGACTACGCGTGGGGTCCGGGCCATCGCGGCGCCCGAAACGCTCGAGGTCACTCTCGAACTGCGTGATGTCTCGGACCGGCTGATCAGGGATCCCGAGACCTTCTTCACGTTCCGGCGCGTGAACGACCGCCGGCAGCTCGGCGATCAGTTCGCGCTGGAGTTGACCGGGACGCCGGCCGTGTTCGAACTGCCGGCGGCGACCGGCGAGATCGTCGTCTGCGAAGTGGATCCGAAGCGGTTCCGCTTCGCCCACTCGCCCGTGTTCGACCGCACGCCGGGTCGGCCGGTGACCAGGCGGACCCAGCTGCTGCGCGAGCCGACTGAGTGGACGCCCAGGTTCACCGCCTGGAAGGAGCTCGGCGCCGGTTTTCGTGACTTGAGGGCCGTGCTCGCGAAGTCGCCGCACGTGACGCTGTTCAAGGGTACGACGCCGATCGCCGATCTGCTGGTGGACG
This sequence comes from uncultured Acidobacteriota bacterium, assembly GCA_963721715.1. Taxonomy (GTDB): domain Bacteria; phylum Acidobacteriota; class Vicinamibacteria; order Vicinamibacterales; family UBA2999; genus VFZN01. Next base: position 944,115 of record CAVRKI010000004.1, read on the forward strand.
GCGCCTACGACGGCATGTCGGGTGAGGCGGTCACATTGGCCAAGACCGCGCTCCTCAACACACACCACCGCCTGAATCGGACGACGGAGCCGGTATCGTCGGCGCGGACCTGGTTCTCGTTCGTCTCGCGCATCGTCGCGATTGGCCGCGAGCGGTTCCTGGCCTTCGTCGAACCGGAGATGGAAACGCTCGTTCGCCAGATTCACGACAACATCGACGAGTTCCGCGCCGACTACGAGCCGACGCCGTCGGGGAACCATCGTGGCAACGTGCCGGCCGACCTGCAGGGCCGCATCACGCGCATGGTCAGCATCAAGTCGTCGCACGACAAAGGCAACTTCCAGCTCACCCTGACGCACCTCTCCGGGCCGGACGAAGTGCTCCTCGACGTCGACATCGACGAGAACGGGACGCTGCTGGGACATGCAGCCGACCTGTTCAAGCACAAGATCACCGGTGGAACGCATCCGCACGACATCCATGAACTGCTCGTGATGCAGGATGGGCAGACGCCGGGTTTCGACCTGGGCTACCGGCTGGTGTGACCAGCCGTCTGGCCGTTACGGCCGCGGCTGACGGGTGCGGCCTCGGACGGGGTTGACGGACGCCGGCCGCGCCGCTCGACGGATGGCCTCGGCGCCGCGGCCGAACCGTCCTGCGACAGGGGCGCGGGCCGACGATCGCGGACGGCCACGGGTCAGGCCGCGCTCCTGCGATGGTGTGACTCCCAGTGTCGCGCATGCCACCGCGTAGAACCGCTCGCGGTCGGGGAGGCCGTTGAAGCCGCCGTTGATGCGCCTGGTGATCTTCTTGAAGGCCGCGGGACTCGCCTCGTCCGCCAGCTCGTTCAACCCGTTCTTGTTCCAGAAGAGGCCGGCGATTCTGAACGCGAGTTCGGGACGGGCCGCCAGCTGCGGCTGTGACTCCAGGTCCACGTTCAGCAGTCCGCCGTACCGTCGGTAGTTCGAGCGGCCGGTGATCTGAATGGGACCGCGTCCCTTGAAGCGCTTGCCATCACCCGGCTCGGTGTTACCGAGCGTGGTCGCCAGCGTGCCCGGCGGCTCGTACCGCTCTTGCGCCGAGGTCGGCCCCCACAGCTCCTCCATGAAACGCAGCTGCCCTGATTCGTGCGCCAACTGCGCCAGGAAGGCGGCCTGGCGCGCGGGCGAGTCGATCGCGAACTCGCCCAGAGCCCGCTGCAGGAAGGGCAGGAACGCCTCCCCTTTCGCCGCGGGGAGCACCGGCATGATGGCGCGGAGCTGCTGGCCGGTCAGCATCGGCGATTACTTGCCGGGGACAGCCAGCGCGGCGCCGAGCGCGCCCCGGAAGTCGGTCGGCGGCGGCTGCCCGTTCTTCGCGGCGCGGGCCCGGGCAATCTCGTGATTCATGTCCGCTGGGAAGAACTCGGTCTTCTTGCCAAGCCGCCTCGCGGCGCTGAACTCATCGCGGGCGACGTCGCCGCCGCCGATGGCGACGACCTGGTCGCTGACGCCGACGATGGCCGTCGAGGTCGGGGACAAGGTCGTGGTCCCGGCGAGCAGGCCGCCCCACGACTCGTCTTCGACGAAGAACACGGTTCCGGCGCACGGCGCCAGCGTCGCATGACTCGCCCGCGCCTGACTGGACACGATGCCCGCGGTCTCGAACCCTTTCTGTTTCGCCAGCGGATACACGGCCCCGATGCCGTCGACGGTCGCGCCGATGTTGACGATGGTCTTGCGTGGGTCGAGCCTGTCGAGCACGGCCGCGGCCCTGGCCAGCATGGCGGCCTTGTCCTGGTAGTCGGCGGCCGAGTAGCCCATGAACGTGACGACCGTCATGCCGCGTTTCTGGAAGTAGGTGCGAATGGACTCGACCGTGGCGGCGCTGCTGACCGTGGGCGGGTCGCAGTTCTGGGCAGCGCTGTCGGTGGCCAGCGTCACGAGCACGGCGACCACGCTGATGACGGTGACACTGACAGGCATGTCGATCTCCTCGGCGAGGCGTAACCCACAAGGCGAGGCGCGGGCCCGAGCGAGCACCACCGCGGCGGGCCAGTATACGCCAGCCGCAATGTCACAGGAAGGCTGAGCTGGCATCCCCAGCGGCGGCGGCCGAATATTTCGTCCCGGCGTCAGTTACCCATCCTTGATTCGTGATAAGTACTCCGCCGGAGGTCTCGAGCGCATGCCGATCCAACAGGTTCCTGGTGTCGACCTCTCCTACTATCTGATTGCCTACGACAAGAACGGGCAGGAGCGTCAAGACGATCCGTCCGGCGTCATGAGCCAGGCGGCGATCAAGGCGCTGCGAGACCAGCCGATCACGGACGTCTTCATCGCCAGCCACGGCTGGAAGGGCGACGTGCCCGCCGCCATCCAGCAATACGATGCATGGATTGGCGCGATGGCGAAGTGCGCGGACGACCGAAGCGCCATCGCACAGCACCGGCCAGGCTTCAAGTCGTTGATCGTGGGTTTCCACTGGCCAAGCCAGCCCTGGGGCGACGAGGAGTTCGGGATGGGCGGCGGTTCCTTCAGCGCCGGCGCTGCCGCCGGGGCCGCGTCCGCACCCGCCGCCGAACCGATCGAGGCTGCCGTCGACCGCTTCGTGGACCAGTATGCCGACCGGCTGGCTGACACGCCGAAAGCGCGAGCGGCACTGCGCACCATCGTCGAACGCGCGATGAACGGCGGTCCCGTTGGCGATTCGCTTCCCCCTGAAGTGGCGGCGGCGTACGCCACTCTGAACGACGAGGCGGAACTGGGCGCGACCGGCGCTGGCGGCGATCCCGGCAGCGACCGCGAGGCCTTCGATGCCAACCGCGCCTACCGCAACGCGCGCCTCTCCACAGCGGCACTGAAGCCAGGCACCCCGGGCGCCGGACTCTCCTTCGCGTCGCCAGGGCTGTCCGGCATCCTGTCACCGCTCCGGCAGCTCTCCTTCTGGAAGATGAAGGATCGCGGCAGGAAGATTGGCGAGACCGCCGGCTTCAACCTGTTGACGGCGCTGATGAAGGCCGTGCCGCCGGGACGCACTGTCCACTTCCATCTGATGGGTCACAGCTTTGGCTGCATTGTCGTCTCGAGCATGCTCAACGGGCCGGATGGCACCGGCGTCCTGCCCAGGCCGGTCGATTCCCTGATGCTGGTCCAGGGTGCGACCTCGCTCTGGGGCTTCTGCAACGCCATCCCGAAGGCGAGCGGCCCGGGCTATTTCCGCAAGGTGATCGACGATCGCAAGGTCGCCGGACCGGTGGTCACGACCCAGTCCAAGCGTGACACCGCGGTTGGCGTGTTCTACCCCGTGGCGGCGGGTGTGGCGCTGCAGGTCGCGTTTCCGATCGAACTTCCCAAGTATGGGGGCCTTGGCGCCTTTGGCATACAGGGCCCCGGCCTCGCGATCCACGATCTGGTGATCGCTGACGCGACGCACCCCTACCACTTTGAGGCGGGTCACATCTACAACCTCGAATGCACCGGCGTCATCAAGGATGGCGGTGGCGCGTCTGGAGCGCACAGCGATATCGCGAAGCCTGAAGTCGCCCATGCGATGTGGGAAGCCGTCAAGGCCGTGTAGCAGCGAGAGGGATTATGCCGAACGCGTCGAAGCGTGCGCCGTTGGTGGCCAATGGCATCAATGGCGTAACCGGCCAATACGACGTTCCACCGCTGGAGGTGGCTGACTTCGCGCGTGCGGTCAAGGGAGAGCTGGACCAGGCCGATCCGGCCCACGTCGTCGAACGTGGCCGGAAGCTCAAGCAACCCTCGTTTTCCCGCGCCCTTCCCTGGGGCGTGGAGCCACACGACGTCTCGCGAGCCGGCTGGGCCGTGGTCTTCCACCATGAGGAAGACGCGGCGGTGCGCAATGCGCTCAAGCCGCTGATCGAGCACCGCCGGCGACAGATCGGGAACGACCTTCGCGTCAAGGAGCTGGTCTACCACACCGGCGAGACCGCGAGCGCCTGGCTCGCCCGGCACGACGTCAGCTGGCACAACGTCACGCCGGAGAAGATTCCGTATTACCTGCTGTTTGCCGGCTCGCCCGCGAAGTTGCCGTTCGAGGTGACACACGAAATCGACTCTGACTACTCCGTCGGGTTGCTGCACTTCGACAGTCCCGACCACTATGCGCGATACGCCGAAAGCGTGGTCGACTACGAAACCGCGAACGGCGTCGGGAGCACGAAAGAGATTCTCTTCTTCGGCACGCGGCATCCGTTCGACGATGCCACCATTCTGAGCGCCGACTGGCTGGTTGGACCGCTGGCGGACGGCACCGCGTTGGATCCCGCGGTGGCCCCGCAGCTCGGTTTTCGGCAGAGGAAGCTGAGTGGTCCTGAGGCCACTCGACAGGCGCTGCTCCGGGAACTCGAGGGGACGGGACCGCGGCCATCGCTGATCTTCACAGCCACTCACGGGATGGTCTGGCCGAGTGGCGACCCTCACCAGCTCGCCGCGCAGGGCGCCCTGCTGTGCCAGGACTTCCCCGGATTCGGCTCGGTGGCGCCTGCGCATTTCGTCGCCGCCGCCGACGTCCCGGATACCGCAAAGGTGCACGGACTGATCGGGTTCCACTTCGCCTGCTACGGCGGAGGAACGCCCCACGAGGACTTGTACCATTTCGAGCTCGGCGGCGCTCCCCCGGTCATTGCGCCCGATCCCTTCATTGCCGCCTTGCCTCAACGGTTGCTCGCGCACCCCCAGGGAGGCGCGCTGGCCTGCATCGCGCACATCGAGCGCGCCTGGGGAGCGTCGATCACCGGAGTGGCCTCGAGCCCGCAGATCCGGACGTTCCAGCGCGCGCTGGCGCAGCTGCTCGTGGGCAAGCCGGTGGGGGTCGCCGTGCAGGAGTTCAACGACCTCTCCGCCACCATGTCGGAGGTCCTGGCTAATCTGCTCGGGCGCGTCACCCGCAACCTGCCGGTTGACGACGTCGATCTCGTGACGACGTGGACGGCTCGCAATGACGCAGGTGGCTTCGTGGTGATCGGCGATCCGGCCGTGCGGCTCCGCGTCAACGACCTGGTCTGATTGTTGGGAGGACTTGGCTATGGCTATCTGTAAAGATCCGTCTTTGACCTTCCTGAACGCTGCGGGTTACAACGTCGTCCGACTCCCGCGCATGGGAATCGACCCCATGGATATTCTGGGCAAGGACGAGACGATCGAGCGCCTCGGAAGCGTGGACCAGCTGTGGACGTCATCGCAGGCGTTGCCTGCCGTCAACGGCCCGCTCGATGCGTCGTCAGTCACCGGCCAGAAGACCAGCGACCTCAAGCTCTCCATTGGCCTGAAGATTCTCGCGAGCGCACTGGGAGCGATGGGAGCGGCGGTTCCCGAGCTCAACGTCGCATATTCCAAAGCCAGCAAGGTGAACTTCACGTTCACCGACGTGAAGAGCTTCGGGGTTGATCCGCTGGCCGTGGGACAGTACCTGTCAGCCGGCGATCTGTCGAGCAACAACCCCTTCGTCCGACACTACTTCGAGGAGGAGGACTCGTCGGCCTTCATCATCACCGAGGTCCTGAGGTCGAAATCGATCACGGTGACGGCCACCAATGACCAGGGCGTGGAAGTGGGCGTCGATGTTCCCGCCATTCAGCAGGCAGTTGGCGTGAAGGTCGGCGTCACCTCGAAGACCGGCGCCAACTCCGTGATCACCTACTCGGGAGCGGAGCTCCTGACCTTCGGGTTCAAGTGTTTCGGCATCGCGTTCGTGAATGGGAGATGGGAGGTCTTCAGCGCCAAGCCGTCGGCCGCGCTGGCCTTCGCCGTCGCCGCGCCGGGCACCCCCATCAGCCCCATGGTGCTCGGCGGGGGCCGGCTGGTCTTGCGGTGAAGCGAACGTCCGAGATCCTCGTCAGCCTGGCGCATTGCGATCTGCGGCACGCCGAGCACCCGCTGGCGGTCGGGCACTACCGTCGCGACGTCATCGTCCACGCCGAAGCCGCGCTCAATGACGCCCTCGACGGGATGCTCAGGCGCCGGTTCGATCTCGGCGTGTACCCGGGGCCGATCGGCACGTCGGCGATCATCCGACACACGATTCGCCCGAAGGGCGCGATTGTCGTCGGTCTTGGCGACGTCGGCGATCTGACCGCCGAGCAGCTCCGTCTCACCTTTGCGATCGCGCTCCGGCAATACGCGCTGAAGGTGGCCGAGGATCCGGCGGTTCCGGTCACCAACGGTGGATATCGGTCCGCGGCGTTCAGCACCCTGCTGGTGGGAACCGACGGCAATGGCGCCGGGACGCTGACGGATTCGATCTACGCCATCCTGCGTGCCGCCCTCGACGTGAACCGGAGCCTCGACGACGCCAAGCTGTTCGACGCGGTCCGGATCGACAGGATCGAGTTCGTCGAGCTCTACGAGGACGTGGCCAGCCGCGCCGGGCACGTCATCGACGACCTCCCCGGCCCGTTGAGCCGCGAGCTCAAGCCCGGGGAGGCGCTGCGTGGGCTGCCCGAAGTCTTCATCCGGCCAGGCGGTCAGTTCCTGCGGCCCGTCAGCCCCTACGAAAGCGGGTGGTGGCAGCGAATCGCCGTTCAGAAGAAGACGACGGATGCCGACCGCGGTCGGCCGTCGGCCGACACCGCGTCACAACTCAAGTTCACCGTTCTCAGCGACCGCGCCAGGCTCGAGCAGGACGTGTCGACCGGGCAGCGGGCGCTGGTCCAGCAGTTGATGACCTCGGCAACATCCCGACCGGCGTTCGATAAGGAACTCTCGGCCACGCTGTATCAACTCCTCGTGCCAGAGCCCGTGAAGGACCGGATCAGCCAGGGCGGCGACCTGCTCCTCATGGTGGATCGTGCGGGGGCCGGCTATCCCTTCGAATTGATGGCCGCCAGGAGCGCCGACGGCGAAATTCGGCCGCTCATCGAGCGCCACGGCATCCTGCGTCAGTTCGAGACCGAACAGTACCGGACCCGCCCGGAGATGGCGCGCTCGAACCAGATCTTCGTCATCGGCAATCCGAAGACGCTGCTGTGGCCGGACCTCCCTGGCGCCCAGGCCGAGGCCGAAGAAGTGAAGCGGATCGCCGGGCAGCATGGCATGGTCTCCGTCTCGCCGCCTCGCGACGACGCCGAGCGGATGCTGTCGATGTTGATGACCGGCGAGTATCGGATCCTGCATTTCGCCGCCCACGGCCAGTACGATCCCGATCCGATGAAGAGCGGCATCATCGTCAGCGATCGCTTGTTCATCACGCCGGCGGAGGTGGCCAAGCTCCCCCTGGTGCCGGAACTGGTGTTCCTCAACTGCTGCTATCTCGGAAAGATCGAGGAATCGAGGCCGGCATCTCCCGATCCGCGGCTCGCCTCGAGCCTCGCCGAGGGGTTCATACAGGCCGGGGTCCGTGCCGTCGTTGCCGCCGGCTGGGCCGTCGCCGACGACGCCGGTCGCGCGTTCGCCAAGACGTTCTACCAACAGTTCCTGGGCGGAGTGACGTTCGGGGACGCCGTCAAGGCGGCGCGGGCGGAAACCGCCGGGGAGTACCCCGACACGAATACCTGGGGCGCGTACCAGTGCTACGGCAATCCGGACTATCGCTTCAGCCAGCAGCAGCAATCAGCCGGGAAAGCTCCGCCAATCAGGTTCGTGAGTCGTTCCGAGGCGCTTCAGGCACTGCGGACGCTCGCGTCGACAGCCCGGAGCATGAGCCTGGAAGACGTCCCGTGGCTGACCACGCAGTTCGAGGCGCGGCTCAAGGTGATCCCGGAGGCCTGGAAGGTCGACGGCGATTTGCTGACGCTCTGTGGCGAGGTTGCCGGCGAGCTCGAGCAGTTCGATCGGGCGATCGACTTCTACCGGGAGGCGGTCAAGGCCTACCCGGCGACGGCGTCGGTACTGGCGGTCGAGCAACTCTCGAATCTCCTGGCCCGGTCGGCGGCTTCACGCTCGTTCGAGAAGGGCGCCGACGCCTCAGTCGGGAAGTCGTTCGAAGAGGCCGAAGCCTGGCTCGATTGGCTCGGGAAGCTGGGGACGACCAAAGAGCGCACATCGTTGCGCGGCTCGCTCTACAAGCGGATGGCGATCTGCCTGCCCGCGAAGCGAAAGCAGTACCTGCGACTGGCAGAGACAGCCTACGGCCTTGACGCCGTTGGTCCGCAAACCGGCGCCTATCAGTCGTTGAATGCGCTCGCGCTCACGTTCGTGCGAGCGCCTCGCGCGGTGCGGCGGAATCTGACGGCGTTCATCGATCAGCAGTGGGAGGCGCTCCAGACACACGCGGCGATTGGCGACCAGGACTTCTGGGACGCGGTCGAGGAGCCGGACACGCTGCTCCACAAGCTCGTGGTCCACGCCGCGCTGACAGACGATGCGCTCGCCGAACTCGAGGCAAGGTACGCCCGGGCGAGACGGGCGAGGCCGTCACCTCGGCAATGGGCATCGGTCACGGATCACGTGTGGTTCCTGTGGGCGATGACCGGCGATGCCAGCCTGCCCTGCCACAACCGCGGCACCAGCGAGGCACTGAAGAAGCTTCATGGCGCGCTGCGGCCCGCACGCCGCCCGTGAAGTCCTGGCGGTCGACAGCGTGCCTTCAAGGTCCGGAGATCTGACCATCGTCGGGCCGCCGGTCACAAAAATGTCACAATATCTGACACGAACGCGCCCGAACTGATGAGCGGCGCCGAGCGTCAAAACCACTGAATGCCGCCGGCCTACTCCAGGAGCCCCATGCTTCCCCCGATCCCAGTGACCCCGGTACACCCGCGTCGAGGCCCGCGCCAACTGTTTCGCGGCGGCGCTCTGCTGGTGCTGGTTGTCGCGGCCGTCGCCGCCAGCGGATGCAGCGCGCGGTATATCCGGACCGCATCCGTACCATCCGTGGATCTGCTCCCGGTGGACAGCCTCACTCGGAACGTCGTGGTGGTGTCGATTGACGGCCTGAGACCTGACGCGATCGCCGAGTACGGTGCGTCCACGCTCCAGCGCCTGATGCGCGAGGGCAGCTACACGCTGTCGGCAAGCACCATCCACCCGAGCAAGACCCTTCCGTCCCACACCTCGATGCTGACGGGACAGCCTCCCGAGCGACACGGTGTGTTGTGGAACAACGTGGCGACGGCGAAGAAGGACTCGGTCGACCTGCCGAACATCTTCAGCGTGGCGCGGTCGCACGGCTACAGCACGGCCGCCTTCTTCAGCAAGGCGAAGTTCCAGCCGCTCCAGCTGGAGGGCACGCTGGACTATTCACAAGCGCCAGGCGGTCTGTACGGCCGATGGTCCAGCGAGCGCACCCTCTCCGATGTTTCACGGTACCTGGAACAGGCGCATCCCAACGTGCTGTTCGTCCATCTCACCGATCCCGACGCCGCGGGCCACCGCTCCGGGTGGATGACCCCCGAGTATGGACGCGCCGTCCTCGCGGCGGATCGCGCCGTGGACCAGTTGATGGCGCTGGCGGAGCGCGCCTACGGACCGGGCAACTTTTCCGTCATCGTCACCGCGGATCACGGCGGCCATGGCACGAACCACGGCAGTGACGATCCGCGCGATGTCACGATCCCATGGATTGCCTGGGGTAAAGGCGTGAAGCCGGGAGCCCTCCTGGAGAGCACCATCCGCACCATGGACACGGCCGCGACGGTGCTGTGGCTGCTCGCGGTGGCCGAACCAGCGGACTGGGTCGGCCAACCGGTGCTCGGCGCATACACGGCCGCCGTCGCGGCGGGCGGCGAACAAGGCTGGCGCTGATCGCCTGGCGCCTGGGCTTCCGGAGGGCCGCCGCGGATGGCAGGGAGCGAGAGGGACAGGCGGGCACGTCGTGGCTGGAACTGGCCGCGGTCCTCGTGCTCTTCTCCGGCCTGACCTGCTTGTTCACGGCCCCGCAGATCGTCCACCTGGGGTCGCAGGTCGGCGCACACTACGACGCCCTGTTCGGGATCTGGCGGCTGGCCTGGCTCGCTCACCAGCTGCCGCGAGACCCCGCTCATCTCTTCGACGCCAACATCTTCCATCCCGAGACACACACCCTCGCGTTCTCGGATGCGATTCCTCTCCTCGGCATCGCCGCCGCTCCGGCGATCTGGCTGGGCGTGCCACCGGTCGTCGCCTATAACGTCCTGGTCCTGCTCTCCTTTCCCGCGAGCGGTCTCGCGATGTACCTGCTGGCGCGAGACCTCACCGGCTCTCGGCTCGCGGCCCTGGTTGCTGGAGTGTTCTTCGCGTTTCATCCGTACCGGATTGCTCACTTCGCGCAGATTGAGCTGCTCTGGACCTGCTGGATTCCGCTGGCGTTCCTGGCGCTGCACCGTGTGATGCGCACCTGCTCGCCGCGGGCGGGTCTGGGCCTTGCCGCCGCTATCGTCGGGCAGTTTGGCACGTGCCTCTACTACGCGGTCTACCTGATGACCGCGCTGCCCCTGCTCTTCATCCGTCGCGTATGTGGTGCTCATGATCGTGTGCGCCGACCTGTCGCTTGGCGCCAACGGCTTCCTGCATTCACCGGTGAGCGCTCTACTCAGCCCCTATCAGGGGCTTCGCGCGCCCGGGCGGATGTTCGTGATGGTGTCGGCGTGCCTGGCGGTGCTCGCGGCCCACGGCGTCGGTGCGCTCCTGCGCACGCGACGCAGAGGCCAGCTCGCCCTGGCGGCAACCCTGTCCGCCGCGGTGATCGTCGAGGGCCTGGCGGTCCCCCTGCCGCTCACTCAACTGCCGCGCGGGCCCCGCCCGACTCCCTCGGCATCACTCGCGAACCCGATTACATGTTCTTCTCAACCCGCCACTGGCAGACGCTGGTGAACGGTTACAGCGGGCGCTATCCGGACAGCTACATCGAGTTCCTTCACGCCGTTGCGGCCTTTCCCGAGGAGCGGGCAATCACCTATCTCCGCCGCCACCGGGTCCGGTACGTGTTGATGCGGCGGGATGCCGACCCGACAGCCTACGACGCCGCCATCGACGCCGCCATTCGCGATGAGCACCTGCGCATCGTGATGCGAGAACGCTGGAGCGACAGCGAGACGACGGTGTTCCAGGTGCCCGGCGTCTAGCGTGATGGCATCGATTGGACCGTGGTCCGGCCCTTGGGCTATTCTCCCCACACACCGAGCACGCTGCGCGAGTGGCTCCCCGAACTCCTCACCAACAACAGATGCGTCCCTTCAGGCCCTGCGTCATCATTCTGCTTCTCTGCTGTCTCGCAGTCTGCACCGACGCCTCCGCGCAGTACCGCTACGACACCTGGACCACCGATAACGGCCTGCCGCAGAACGGCGTGCGTCAGATGACGCAAACGCCGGACGGCTATCTGTGGTTCACCACGTTCGATGGTCTGGTCCGATTCGACGGCCTCCGTTTCACCACCTTCAGCACCGGCAACACGAAGGGCATCATCAACAACCGCTTCACCGGTCTCTACGGCGACAAAGACGGCACCTTGTACGCGACGACGATGGAGGACGGGGTGTTGACGGTCTATCGCAACGGGGTGTTCACGTCTTATCCCTCCCACCAGGTGCCCGGCCATTACATCCAGCGGATCGAGCCGGATGAGCGCGGAGAACTGCGCTTCCTGGTCGAGGATGAGGAGCGCACCTCGAAGAGCTTCTACTACCTGCGGAACGGCCAGTTCGTCTTCAGTGAGAAGGAGGTCGTCCCCAGGGTGCAGACCGTCGTCGGGCGGTCCGGCGCGGTGTGGAGCATCACCACCAGGGAGGCGATCGAGCGGCGCGGGGACACGACCACCGTCTATCCCCTCGCGATCAAGCCGATTACGTTTCGCCTGAACACGTTCGAGGACAGCGCGGGCCACCTGTGGCTGGGCGAGTACGCCGTGCACCGGCTGGGCGGGGGCACGGTCCGCACCTTCAGCGACGCTGACGGCCTGCCGCCCTCCATCCATCACTCGTTCTGGGAAGAACCGGACGGCAGCGTCTGGTTCGCCAGTGGCGGCGGCTCGACCGAAGGGGTCGGGCTGGTGCGGCACCACGAGGGACGCCTGCAGGCGTGGGGTACGGAAAGCGGGCTGCTCAACACCTCGATCTTCAGCGTGTTCCACGACCGCGAAGGCACAACGTGGGTGGCGACGAACAAGGGCCTCAGCCGGCTGCGCCGGACCGTCCTCAGCGCCTACAGCGTCAAGGACGGCCTCACCCACTCCGAGGTCTATCCCATCTACCGAGACCGGAGCGGCCGCATCTGGATTGGAACCACCAAGGGCCTGAGCATCTATGAGCACGGCCGGTTCACGGCACTCGAGGTGGCGCCCGCGGACCGCAACGCCCCGCGCGACGAGACCTGGCGCAGCCAGGAGATGTCGGTGCAATCGCTCTGGGAAGATCCGGACGGCCGCATGTGGGTGGGCCTGAATGGCGGGATCTACCTCATCGAGCAGGGGACAGCCCGCATGATCGGCGCCACGAAGGGCCACCATGTGTTCGCCATCCGAGGCGACCGCCAGGGCAATGTGTGGGGGGCGACCAACAAGGGCCTGCTCAAGTTCCGGGATCGCGCCCTGGTCGCCACGCTGACGGTCAAGGATGGCCTGCCGAACGAGTTCATGACGACGATCTTCGAGGACTCGAAGGGCATGCTCTGGTTTGGCGGTTCCGGCGGGTTGTCGCGCTACGGCGACGGCCGGGTGACCAACTACACGACCCGGGAGGGCCTCGGCGGCAACTACGTTCGCTCGATCCACGAAGACGTGGAGGGCACGCTCTGGATTGGCACCTATGACGAGGGGTTGAGCCGCTTCAAGGACGGCCGCTTCGTCAACTACAAGGCCGAGCACGGGCTGTTCAACAACGGGGTGTTCGCGATCGAAGAGGATGCCCGCGGTAATTTCTGGATCAGCTCGAATCGCGGCATCTACCGGGTCAGGCGCGGGGATCTGAACGCGTTCGCCGACCGGACGATCAGCCGGATCAACAGCGTCGGCTACGGCACCCAGGACGGCATGCTCTCGACCGAATGCAACGGCGGCCGGCAGCCCGCCAGCATCACCGACGGGGACGGGCGGTTCTGGTTCCCGACCCAGGACGGCGTCGTAGTCGTCAATGCCGGCGACGAAGCCCGCAACACGCTCGCCCCGTCGGTGGTCATCGAATCGGCGACGGTCGAACGCGCCGCCGTGGACATTCGCAACGGCGTCACCATCGAGCCGGGACTCAAGAACATCGAGATCAATTTCGCGGGCGTCAGCCTGATCAAGTCGGAGCAGGTCAAATTCCGTTACCAGCTCGAGGGGCACGACGCCGACTGGGTGGACGCCGGAGCCCGACGCACGGCCTACTATTCATCCCTCCCGCCAGGCAGCTACCGCTTCCGCGTCATCGCCGCCAACAGCGACGACATCTGGAATGACACCGGCGCCACGCTGGCTCTCGAGTTGCGGCCGTACTTCTACCAGACGCGGCTGTTCCACATGTTGACGGCGCTGGGCGCGGCGCTGCTGCTGCTCGGCATCTGGAAAGTCAGCGTGCACGAACTCGAGGGGCGCGAACGGCAGCTGGCGAAGCTGGTCCACGACAAGACCGAAGCCCTGCGACGGGCCAACGAGGAACTGCACCACCTCGCCAATTCCGATGCCCTGACCGCGGTCGCCAACCGCCGCCGGTTCGAGGCGTTCCTGGAGGACGAGTGGCGGCGCGCGATTCGATTCAGGATCCCGGTGTCCCTGGTCCTGATCGATATCGACCACTTCAAGCCCTTCAACGACACCTATGGACACCTGGCCGGCGACGAGTGCCTGCGACAAGTCGCCACGGCCCTGACAGACACGATTCATCGTCCCACCGACCTCCTGGCGCGATTCGGCGGCGAGGAGTTCGCCATCGTCCTGGGAGGCACCGACGCGGCGGGCGCCGTGAAGATTGCCGAACACGCCATGGAGAGGGTGCGCGGCCTGGAGATTCCTCACCGCACGTCACCCACCAGCAGGCACCTCACCGTCAGCATCGGCGTGGCGACCGCCCTGGTGAGCCGCGGCATGTCGGAGGCCGACTTCATGAAGGCCGCGGATGACGCGCTCTACCGGGCGAAGTCCGGCGGGCGCAACCGCATCGCGTCCCACGACGGCGCTAGTGCCTAGCCCCCCCTCCGTGTTAGATTCCGGCGTCATGCTCACACACCTGCGCTTGCTCACGCTCTCGTTCATGCTGTCCGCGACCGCCACCGCCGCAGCGGCGCAGGGCCGCGCGGTGCTGCCCCCCGTGCCGACGCCGACCGATGTCAAGCCGGGCAGCATCACCTGTGACGAGTGCCCGTACCCGTATCCGAGCAAGTATCTCGACATCAGCGTCTACGAGCCAGGACGTGCGCATCTCGTACATGGACGTCGGCGCCGCAGGGCACGCCGAACGGCCATACCGTGCTGCTGCTGCACGGCAACAATTTCGGCGGCTTCTACTTCAAGGCGATCATCGACGGCCTCACGAAGGAGGGCTTCCGGGTGATCACCCCCGACCAGATCGGCTACGGCCGTTCGTCGAAGCCGATTGCGCCCGTTCAACTTCAACTCGCAGGCGCGGAACACGTGGCGCATCCTGCAGCACGAGAAGATCGAGAAGGTGATGATCATCGGCCACTCGATGGGCGGCATGCTGGCCGCGCGCTTCGCGACGCAGTTCCCGAAGTCGGTCGAGCGCGTCGTGATCTACAACCCGATCGGGCTCACCGACGGGCGCTTCGAGCGGCCGATGACGCCGATCGACGAGGCCTACTCAGCAGAACCTCAAGACCGACTACCAGAGCACGCGCACCGGCCTGAGCCGCTACGTGGCCCACGATCCGAAGGCGTGGAACCAGGAGTTCGAGACCTACACGCGCATCCGCTATTCGTGGACGCTCAGCGCCGACTGGCCGCGCCTGGCGATGGTGCAGGCCCTGATCGGCCAGATGCTCTACGCCGACCCGGTCGTCTACGACTGGGCGCACATCCAGGTGCCGACGCTGGCGTTCGGCGGCGCCGAGGACATGCTGCTCGGCCCAGCCAAGAACTTCCAGGACCGGATGGCGTTCCTCGCCAAGAGCGTCCCCAACGGCAACGGCCGCGTGCTGCTGCTGCCTGGGCTCGGCCATGTGCCGCACCTCGAGGCGCCCGACAAGGTGATGCCGCCGCTGGTGGCGTTCCTGAAGGAAGGGCTGAGCGCCAGGTAGCCGGCACGCGGTGCCAGTCACGCGCGCGCGTCATCCCTTCGCGCGGCAGTCGGGGCTGGCACCCCCACCCTGCCGCAGGAAGTCCACGTAGTACGCGGCGTAGTCGCCCGCCTGCCGCCGATCGTCGTCGGTCGCCAACAGCGAGCCCACCTGCTGGCTCCAGGCCGCCGCGCACACGGCGGCAGTGCGGTCGCCGCCGGCACAGCTACGGAACGCGCCGAAGGCACGGCGATAGACGTCGAAGTCGGCGCGGGACATCAAGCCGCCATGACCGGGCACGGCCATCGTGAACGGCGTGGCCCACACCTCGTCGAGCGCCGCCTGCCAGCGAGCCGGACAGGCGGTCTCGAAGAACGGCGCCGGCAACGTCACCAGGTCGCCGATCACCGCCACGCGCGTCGCCTCGTCGTACAGCCACAAGTCGGCGTCGGTCACGGCATCAGCCACGACGCGGGCGGAGAGAGGCCGGCCAGCCAGGGCCAGCGGGCCGGAATTCTCGACCGGCACGTCAGGGCGAAGGCCATCGGACTTCTCCATCGTCGCCAGGAAGAGTGCCGTCTCTTCCTGACGGACGGCGGACGCTTTCGGATCGGGCGCCCGTTCCTTCGCAGCGGCGAGGTTGCGAACCAGGAACCCTCCGGGAGCGAGCGTCCGCTCCACGGCGCGAGTGGTATACACGCGGGCCTCGGGGTAGGCCGCCTTGACCCGGCGGTTGCCGCTCGAGTGATCCAGGTGCCAATGCGTATTGACGATGGCCACGACCGGCAGGCGCTTGCTCTGCGCGAAGGCAATGATGCCGTCGCTGTGCCACGGATGACGCCCGGTGTCCACCACGATCAGGCCGGACGGTCCGACCATCAAGACGGTGTTTCCATCGGGCCCGCGCTCCGGCAGCATCGCGCCGGCCAGCAGGTAGGTGTCCTTCGCGATCTCGCGCGCGGCAGGCGCAGCCGGATGGCTCGGCACCCCTTGCGCCAGGGCCAGTGAGAGCACCGCGGGTATGAGCCTCATATCCCGGAGCGTAACAGCGTCTGCCGGCCCGACGAGCGGACCCTCGATTTATGCTGGGACTGTTGGTGGTACGGTACAGCGCGACGACAGCGGGCAAGGCCTCGCTACCAGCCGCCCCCGCCGCCGCCGCCCGAGGACCCGCCGCTGCTCGAACCACCGCTGCTCGAGCCGCCGCCCGATCCGCTCGAAGACGGGGGTGACACGCTGGCGGCCATGCCGCTGGCGGCCGCCTGCCACGAGGCGCCGCCGCCAGCCCCGCCCGAGCGCCCGCCACTGAAGCCAGTCCACTGCGCCTCAGACGATGACGATGACGAGGGCGACGAACCGATGACACCGCCCCGCGACCCCGTCTCGCTCGGCGCCCGATGCGTGGACCACTCGTCCACCTGCTTGCCGAGTTCGAACGCCAGCAGCCACGGATACCACTCGTCGCGCAGCGCCGGCCGTTCCTTGCGGAGTTCCTCGATGAAGAAGGCGCGGCCCGCGGTCAACGTCTTGCGGAACGCCAGGGCCTGGCGATGCCGCCGCGACTTCAAGGCGTCGATCGACGAGCTGATGCACGCCAGCGCCACCGCAACGACGCCGACCACAGTCAGGGGTTGGAGCTCGACGGCCACGGCTCGGAACCAGAGATAGAGCGCCGCACCGACGGCAATCGCCAGCGCCGGCATCAGGCACAGCAGCGCCCGGCGCCGGCCCCAGTCGAGGTACATGCGGAACCGGGAGCCCGCGACCCCTCCGATGCCGTTCATCACCACCATCGCCGCGATCAGGGCGAAGGCCCCGGGATAACCCTGCTGCCACTTCACGAGAATCAGGCCAAGCCCGAGCGCCAGGACGATGGCACGGACCATCCAGAGCCGGCGCGGCGAGCGCCCGGCGGGCAGCATCCCGTCCACGGTGGTCTTCAGCTCCCGCTCGATCTCCTGCGCGGGGTTGAAGCCCTTGGCGCGATAGTGATCTCTCACCAGATCCGTGCTGGTCTCGGTGCGGCCGTTGAAGAACAGCTTCTCCACCAGGGTCCGCTCGTGTCCTTCGAGCGCGGATCGATCGACCTTCAATCGCAGCTTCAGCGACGGGCTCTTGCCCTTGCCGACGGTGCTTCCCAGCTTGCCGTCGTTGACCATCCGCGCGATCAGCGAGACGACTTCGGCCGAGCCGACATTTTCGTCCCAGGCCGCGGCAACGGCCTCGGCCGGATACTTCAGGACGTGTTCGCGCAGCCACGCCTCGTCGATCGGCCGCGCCAGCGGCGCGAAGCGGCCGAGGCGCTGCTCGCGCACGAAGAACCACAGCACCGCCAGCACGGTCGCAACGAGGATGATCTGCACCCCACGAACCACTTCGGGCGGCCGCGTCAGATCGAGCACCACGGGCACACTGCTGCCGGTGTAACGCAGCGGGACGGTCAGCACGAAGCTGGTTCCGGCCGCCAGCGGCCCAGCGGTGTAGAGCGGGCGCACCTCCGACAACGGTTGCCACACGGGATCGAGCGTGAGGTGCAGGTCGAAGCGCTCGATCGGTCCGGCGCGATCGGGGAACGCGAAGTCGTGGTCGATGCGGTACTCGTCGCCCTCCTTCAGGACGATGCCCGACAGCGAGTATTGGAGTTGGTAGCGGATGGGGGTGTTGTCGAACGGCGGATCCGAAGGCAGCCGGCTGCGCCACCGCAGGGTCGTCCCATCGGCCCAGCCATACTCGTCGACCTCGTCCAGACTGGCGTCCTGGACGAGGTCCCGAGGTCCGCCCGCGCCGCCGCGTGACAACCCGGTCAGCGTGAGACTTTGCCGCGGGCGGATGTTGAAGGTGCGCTCGCCTCCGTTCCAGTCGCCGGTGAAGACCAGGGTCTGCGCTTCGGTGACGTTCAACGTGCCGTCGGCATCGAGGTGCGCCGTCACTTCGAGGCTGCTCCAATGCAGCTCCCGCTGGGCGAAGGCATTGACGGGGAGCGCCGACGACAGGGCGAGCCACGCGAACACCGTTCGCGTCGCCGCGCGCCAGTCGATTCGACCGCGGATTGGGCGCATGGCGACCCGTTCGCCGCTAGCGCTGGCTGGTCTTGGCCGCGGCCATCGCCTTGGTGATCGCGTCCACCGTCAGCTGCGTGCGGAGGTCGACAATGCGCTTCGCCATCGCGAGGGTCTTGTCGAGGGGCATCAGGTCGGCGCCGTTGATGGTGGTCTTCCCTGCCTTCTTCCGCTCCTCGAGACGCACCGTCTTCGGGTCGTGCAGCATCATGATCGCGTCGATGCTGAACTCCTCGTGGATGTTGTCGGAGCCAGAGCTGGCCTCGAACTCCATCTTCTCTGGCACGCCGTTGCTCTGCACGAACTTCCTGACCGACGGATAGTCGTAGTACTCGGGGATGAAGAAGAAGCGCGCCGGGGCGCCCTGGAAGCGCGCGGTGAGCTTGGTCGCCACGTTCTTCATGCCGGTCTGGTTGCCGCCGCTGTCACCCATCAAGATGATGTTCGTGAATCCCATCGACTTGAGGCTGAGCGCCATGTCGGTGAGCACGGCTTCGTAAGTCTCGGGCGACAGGAAGACGCTGCCGGGCGCCACGCGATCCGAGTCGGGCCGCCCCGGCTCGAGCGTGACGATGGGCGCGACCAGCGCGTTGCCGAGCCTGCGGGCAATCGCCTCGCCCATCACCTTCAGCACGTAGTTGTGCTTGCCGGTCGCCAGGTGCGGGCCGTTCGACTCCACGCCACCGGTGAGGATGAGCGCCGTGGTCTTGCCGCCCTTGATGGCGTCGCGCACCTCCATCCAGGTGAGCTCTTCCATCCAGACGCTGTCCATCGCCGGAATGGGCCGCGGCGCGCTCATCTCCGCCTGGCGCCGAGCCGCGGCGGCGGCCGCCTGTTCGGGCGTCAGCGGCGGGCGCTGCCCTGCGGGTGGCTGCGCCGCAGCCACGGTCGCCATCGCCAATACACCCACCACCGTTAGAGACGTGAGATACCGCATGGATGGAGGATACCATCGAGGCATGCTGGCGGCTCTTCGTGCCCTGCCCCGCACCGTCTGGCTGATCGGCCTCCTCAGCCTGGTCAACGACAGCGCCAGCGAGATGCTCTACCCGTTGATCCCGCTCTACCTGGCGTCCGTGCTCATGGCCGGTCCCCGCGCGCTGGGCCTCATCGAAGGGCTGGCCGAAGCCACCGCCAGCCTGCTCAAGCTGTTCTCGGGTGTCATCGTCGATCGCACGCGGCGCGCCCGGCCATGGGTCATCTTTGGCTACGGCCTGGCCGGCGTGGGCCGCCCGCTGATGGCACTTGCCAGCAGCTGGCCGTGGCTGCTGGCCATCCGGTTCGCGGATCGCGTGGGCAAGGGCCTCCGCAGCTCCCCTCGCGATGCGCTGCTGGCCGCCAGCGTGGACGCGGAACACCGCGGCCTCGCCTTCGGACTCCATCGCGCCATGGACAATGCCGGTGCGGTGATTGGCCCAATCGCAGCTTCGCTGCTGCTCGCGTGGCACCTGCCTCTCCGGGACATCTTCTTGTGGTCGGCCATTCCCGGGGCGTTGTGCCTGGCGCTGGCGTTCCTGATCCAGGACGCGCCTGTCGCTCCGACCCCCCACCAGCCGTTCGACTGGCGGCTGCGAGATCTTCCACTCACCTTCCAGCGCTATCTGCTGGTCGTGGCGCTGTTCACGCTGGGGAACTCGTCGAACATGTTCCTGCTGCTCAGGGCCCGCGCGCTCGGCGTACCCGATGCGCAGATTCCCTTGTTGTGGGCGGCGGTGTCCGCGGTGGCCATGCTGTTCTCGACGCCACTGTCCGCGCTCTCGGACCGCGTCGGCCGCGTGCAGTTGCTGGTGGGGGGCTATGTGGCCTATGGCCTTTTCTACCTGGCACTGGGGACGATCGCCCACGGTGGACCGTGGCTATTCGTACTGTTCGGGTTCTACGGCGTGTTCATGGCGGCCACCGAGGGAGTGGAGAAGGCACTGGTCGCCGATCTCGCGCCCGCGTCGCGCCGGGGCACGGCCTTTGGCTGGTTCAACTTGACGACCGGCGCGGCGCTGCTGCCCGCGTCGGTGGTCTTCGGTTGGCTCTACGACGCCGCCACTCCGCTCGCCGCGTTTGCGTTCTCCGGCGGTTGCGCGCTGATCGCCGCGCTGCTCCTGTGGCGGTGGGTGGGCGTGGGGCAACAGCCGTGAGCCAGTCGGGCGCGATCCCGCCCGATTTGCGCCATACACACAAATCATGGTCTGCGAGATCCGGCAGCGACTTCCGACCGACGGCGAGGCGGCTCCGGGCCTGCCAGCCCGGCCGTCAAGATCAAGGGAGTGAAGGTGATAGTCTCCGCTCAGGGGGCACACACCATGGGCGACAAGGGCGGCAAGAAGGACAAGGAAAAGAACAAACAGCAGCACGACAAGAAGCACAAGGAGGAGGAGCAGCGGAAGCAGGACAAGGCGCCGCATCGCGCGACGTAACCGCGCTGAGACTGGCATTGGGTCGCGGGCTCATTCGCGGCTTCGGCTATCTGTGGGCAGCGCCGATCACCGTCATCGGCGTCGCCATCGCCATCGCGACCGGTCGTCGCATGCAGTGCGCGCTGGTGGACGGCGTGATCGAAGTGCACAGCCCGTGCCTGCGGTGGGTGCTGTGCCATCTCGTTCCCCTGCGCGGCGGCGCCGCGGCGATCACGCTCGGCCACGTCGTCCTCGCGCGCGATCAGGTATCGCTCGACTGGACCCGGGCGCACGAACGCGTGCACGTGAGGCAATACGAGCGCTGGGGCGTGCTGTTCGTCCCGGCTTACCTGGCCGCCGGGCTGTGGGCGGCGCTCCGCGGTGGCCACGCCTACTTCGACAATCCGTTCGAGCGCGAGGCCTGCGACGCCGAGTAGCGCGGCTGTGTCAGGGGGGCACCGCGCGGATCGCGGCGGCGTTGCGGATGAACTTTTTCGCGCGGCGCGTCGTCACATCCAACAGACATCCAGAGCGGCTCGCCCATCGCGGCGGGCCCGGCAACCTGCCCGGACCGGCAAGGTGCTCTCGCGCGAACCCCGCGCGGATGTGGTCGCCCCTCACTTCTCGAGGTGCGGCAACCGAGGTCCCGCCGGGTAGCCCCCGGCCTCTGGTGCCTTCTCCCGAGGTTTCCATGATCCAGGACCACGACGACTGCAACGTCCAGCGTTTCGAGTTTCCGGAGGACCGCCTCGAATGGCTGTTCCTCTCGTGGAGTTGGGAGGGCCGCTTCGACACCTGGGACGACGGCGTCCGGGCGCTGGCCCGCGCGCTTCGCGGGCTCGAGCGCATCGGGCTGATCGAACGGCGCACCCGCCGCGAGCCCGGACGCCCAACCCGCCACGGCTTCGTACTGACCGAAGACGGCCTGCTCACCCTGGCGGCGCTCGCCGGCCACGACCCGGGCGTCGAACCGTGAACGCCTTCATCGCCTCCGTTTTTCTCGGCATCGCCGGCGCGGGATACGTGATGTACGGGCGACGGGCGCACAACGCGGTGGCGCTCTTCTCGGGTGTGCTGTTGTGTGTGTTCCCCTACTTCATCGACAACTTCGCGTGGACGATGGTGATTGGCGGGGTGCTGCTCGCGTTGCCGTTCCTCGTGGAGAGGTAGCGGCGTGGTCCTCAACAGGCACCACGCTCAATCGGGTCTCGACCCTCTTTTACTTCAGCGCGCCGGCGAGCAGGGAACCCACGTTGGCGCCGCCGGTCTTCGAGACGTACTTCGTCAGTACCGGGACCGCCTTCGACACCATCTCCGGCTTGAGGCCAAGCTTCGAGAAGGCGGCCATCGCCCCGGCGAGCCCACCGGCCTTGCCCATCATGCCCGCCGCTCCACCGGTGGCCGCCGGCGCCGCCTTCAGCAGGCCATCCATCCCCGGCACTGCCTGATTCACCTGTGCCCAGTCACCGGCCGGCATGCCCTTCTTCGCCACGTCGAAGAGTGACCCGGCCGCGCCTTCGGCCTGCTGCGGGGTGATCTGAAGCTCGTTGGCGAGCTCGCCGACGAGTTCCGGGTTCGCCGTCTTCGACAGGTCCGGCATGGCGGGCTGCGACACGGCGGCCGCGCCGGCGCCGATCATCGAGGTGAGTCCGAGGGCGATCATCAGGGTCTTGAACATGGTGGCTGTTCCTCCATGTCCATGGTGACCGAACGGAGGCGCCGCGTCCATTGGCCCAAAGTGCTATTGCGTCGCCGGCCTCCGCGGGGCGTGGACACCTGATTCCGTGGCGCAAATCAAGGATGAACTGGACGGCCACACGGATGATGCTCCCAGACGACTGCGATCAAGTCCGCGCAGCAGCGGCGGCTGCCTCGTCGCCGCTCGCGGCGGCGTCCCCAACCCGGAGCACGCCGGTCTCGCGCGCGAGATGCCCGAGCAGCGCTCGCAGCATCAGGGTCGCGCCAATCATCTCGCAGCCCTCCTCCAAAGTCGCGAGCAGCAAGTAGGTGACGCTCGGGCCGTGCAGGACCGGGTCGAACCATCCGCCAACGGTCTCCACTCCCAGAGCACCGACCAGGAACAGTCCGCCGCCAGCCAGGAACAGACGACGGATCGCGAGAGGCCACGCCTGGAGGAAGCGGCCAAAGACGAGCGCGCCGGACAGAACCGCGGCCAGGCCCGGGATGATCAGCGGATAGCGCAGCAGGGGCGAGTCACCCACCATGCGGCGGAGGGGGGTCACCAGCAACTCGTGCAGCGACGCTCCCTCGTCCGCGGACAAGAGGACGAACAGGACCGCCAGCAGCGCCCACATCCGCCACCCTGGATCGCCCGATTGACGCGCCAACGCCGCGATCGTCGCCGCCGGCACACTGCACGTCAGCAGCAGCAGGACCGAGAACCACGTCGGCAGGTTGCCCTCGAAGTCGACGAACAGGAGACGGTGCCACCAGCCGCCTTCGTCAGGATGGGAGGCGAGGGCGACGGTCAGGCTGGTGGCCAGCACCAGCAGGACCGCCATCGTCAGGCCGCGGACCACCGCGGCGGGCGTCATCTCTTCCCCGCGCGCCGAGGCTGGAGCACGCCGACGACCGCGCCGCGGAGAGTCGAAGAAGATCACGGACACCGCCGCGTGTTCGGCCCGGAGGTAGCGCAGCACGGTCAGCACGAAGATGCCCGCCGCGACGCCTTCGATCAACCGGCTGAATTGCAGCGCACCCGCACGGGCCAGCGGGCTGACGAAGTTGCCGGCGTCCGCAGCCGCGACCATGGCTTCGCCAACGATGAACAGCAGCATCGCGACCATCACGCCGAGCAGGCGCGCACGCGTGGCAGCGTTGGCGCTGAAGACCACCGCGGCGCAGGTCAGCACGCCGGCGGCGACCATCAGCAGTTCAGGCCGGATGAACGGGTGGTCGGCCCATCGCCACAACCCGGCGACCGCCGTCAACCGCTGGGCCGACCACACCAGGCAGACCGTCACGACCGCCAGCCAGCCTCGCGGCTGGATCGCGCTGTCCGGCCGCGCACTCGCGGCGGCCAGCGCGGCGAGGCCGGCGCAGGTGGCCAGCGCGGCGGAGACGAACCAGGCCTGTAGATTACGGCTGCCCTCCGGATCGAACGCGGGAATGAGGCCGAAGAGAAAGTCCCTGCCGGTGGCGATGGCGATCCACTGCGTGATGAGGCCGGCAGCCGCCATCAGTATCGCCACCCCGACGATCACGCCGCCGAGCCAGCGGCGGGGTAGCGACAGAAACGCTGAATGCACTCAACTCAGCTTAACGCAGGCGGCGACCGGGGGATTCGCGTCAGAACATCGGCTGGCGGTTCTGCAGTCGCAGCCAGCCGCTGACGATCCGGTAGATGGCCCAGATGCCGAGGACGAACAGCCCGACGATCCAGATCGCGAAACCGACCAGCACGATGGCGAGCAGGAAGCCGGCGACGCCGATGATGCAGGCCCACAGCATCGCGAACCAGAAGGTGCGGATCTGCCACGTGAAGTGGGACTCCAGCCAGGTGCCGCGGGCGTCGCCGCGCTTCACGTAGTTGATGATCACGGCGATGATCGACGGCCAGCCGAACACGAACGAGCCGATGATCGTCGACGCGCCGAAGGCGCCAATCGCCAGGCCGAGGGCGTGCAGCGCATAGGTGACGTGGGTCACGGTGATCAGTGACGGGTCTGGTTCCCGGTAGACAGTCGCGTCGGCCATGGTCTCCTCCATCAGGCGTCCAACCGCCCGAGCCCACTGCAATGATCATACGCACGGCGCGCCGATCCGTTCGCCACGGGCAGCGGCGGCGTCAGTGTCCGAAGATTTGTCGCGACACGATGAGGCCCAGCCAACCGGCGACGAACCCACCGGCGATGGTGGCTCCCGCGTTCAACAGCGCCGGACCGGTCGTCCCGGCCTGAAGCAGGCTCGAGGTTTCATAGTTGAAGCTGGAGTAGGTGGTCAGCCCACCCACGAACCCGACCGTGAGCGCGCTGCGCATGGTGGGCGACCAGGACAAGGCGAAGGCCGTGTGCATGATCAGGGCGATCAGGAAGCAGCCGGCCAGGTTCACGATGAGGGTGCCGAACGGAAACGCCGTCCCGAAGCGTTGCGCGGCCCAGCCCGCCACCAGATAGCGCGTGCCGGTCCCCGCCGCACCCGCCAGACAAATCCAGAACAGCCGTTCCATCCGCGTCCTCTCCTCTTCAGGCGACGCGCCTGGAGGGCCCGGAACCGACCCTATCCGGCCGCGCCAGGGTCTCCACGCAGTGGGGGCTCGCGCGCGCCTCCGGTGACTCGGTGGCAGGCCTCGGCTCCGGCACGACGTCGGGATCGTCCAATACGATGGCCGGCTGAGTGTACTGCATGGCCCGCATCGGATCACGCCTGCGTCCGGTAGACTACGGGCGTGACGGCTTCCGTTCGCGATTCGCACCCGTTGACAGGCACGATCGTGCCGCTCGTCACCCCTTTCGATGCCGACGAGCGCTTCGCGCCCGAGGCCTTCAACCGGCTCGTGGCGTTCATCCTGCGCGAAGGCGCCGACGCCTTGATGCCCACCGCGCTCACCGGCGAAGGCCCGCTCCTGACTCCTGACGAAACGATCGCGGTGTGGGAGGCCACCTTCGCCGCCACCAACGGCGCCGTGCCAGTGATCCCCGCCATCATCTCGACCACCACCCGGGAGGCCGTGCGCCTGGCGGTGACGGCTCACGCGCTGGGGGCGACCGCCATCCTGGTGGCGCCGGTGGTGCCGGAGCTCTATGCGGGCCGCTCGCGCCGGGACGTCACCGGCTTCTTCGAAGCGGTGGCCGGCGCCACGCCCCTGCCACTGATCCTGTTCAACTACCCGTCGCTCACCGGCGTGGACCTGACGGCGGACTTCCTGTCGGACCTCGCCCGCATCGAGCACATCCGCTACGTCAAGGAAAGCACCGGCGACAGCCGCCGCGTCCACGCCATTCACCGGCGGTGCGAGGGCCGCATCGAGGTGATCTGCGGCAACCCGAACGCCGCCCTCGAGTCGCTGGCGCTCGGGTGCCGGGCCTGGATCACCGGCATCATGAACGTGGTTCCGCGATCGGCCCGCCAGCTGATGGACGCCGTGCTCGTGGACCGCGACCTGGTGCGCGCGCGCCAGATCTACTACCGCCGCATCCTGCCGCTGGTGGACCTGATGTTCCAGAACAGCAACCCGACCGGCACCATCAAGGCGGGCGTGGGCGCCCGCGGGGTGGACGTCGGCGTGCCGCGGCGTCCGGGGAGCGGTGTCTCCCCCGCCGACGCCGCCACCCTCGCGACGTTCGCCGCCCTGGCGGCCACCGGCGAGCCGACCAGACCGTGAGGCGTCCTGTGACCGCGGCCGGCAACCGGCGACTCCCCTCCAGAGAGGCGACGATCGCGGCGATCGCCCTGCTGGCCATCGCCGTCCACCTCGCGTTGCGCTGGACGGGGCCATACGACGCGTGGCCCGGCGGCCTTGGCGCCGACCAGGTTCCACTGCTCATTGCCCTCGCCATCGGCGGGATCCCCCTGGTCTCCGGTCTCGCCGTCCGTCTCGTCCGCCGGGATTTCAGCTCCGATCTGCTCGCCGGCATCTCCATCGTCACGGCGGTGATCCTCGGCGAGTACCTCGCCGGCACGCTCGTCGTGCTGATGCTCTCCGGCGGACAGGCGCTGGAGAGCTACGCGGTGCGGCAGCGCCTCGTCGGCGCTGGAGGCGCTGGTGAAACGCATGCCGACGCGGGCCCACCGGCGCGTGGACGGCGCGACCACGGACGTGGCCCTCGACGACGTCGCCCCGGGCGACCTGCTGGTGGTGTTCCCGCACGAGACCTGCCCCGTCGACGGCATCGTCGTCGAAGGCCGCAGCACGATGGACGAGTCGTACCTGACCGGCGAGCCGTACGTGCTGTCGAAGGCCGTCGGCGCGGGCGTGCTCTCGGGCGCCATCAACGGCGAGGGCGCCCTGACCATCCGTGCCGAGCGTCGGCCGGTCGATTCGCGCTACGCCAAGATCATGCAGGTGATGCGCGACTCCGAGCAGCGACGGCCGCAGCTGCGGCGTCTGGGCGATCAGCTCGGCGCGATCTACACGCCGATCGCGGTCGCTGATCGCGGTGGCGGCCTGGGTGATCAGCGGCGAACCGCTGCGCTTCCTCGCGGTGCTGGTGGTGGCCACGCCGTGCCCGCTGCTGATCGGCATTCCGGTCGCCATCATCGGCTCCGTCTCGCTCGCGGCACGGCGCGGCATCGTCATCAAGGATCCGGCGGTCCTCGAGAAGATGGACACCTGCCGCACCGCGATCTTCGACAAGACGGGCACGCTCACCTACGGCAAGCCACGCCTGTCCGAGGTGGTCCCGGCCGAAGGACACACTCGTGACGGCGTGCTGGCGGTGGTGGCCAGCCTCGAACAGTATTCGCGGCATCCACTGGCCGCCGCGGTGATGAACGCGGCGCGGGCGGCCGGCCTGCGCCTGAAGGAAGCCACCGAGGTGAGCGAACGGCCCGGGTCAGGGGCTCGCCGGCGTCATCGACGGCGTGAGGGTGCAGGTCACCAGCCGCGCGGAACTGGCCCGGCTCGCCGGAGCGACGCGACGGCCCCGCCGGCCACGGCCGGGGGCCTGGAGTGCGTGGTGCTGTTCGACGGCCGTCATGCCGCCACCTTCCAGTTCCGCGACGAGCCTCGCGCCGAGGGCCGCTCGTTCGTGCGGCACCTGAACACGCGGCACGGATTCTCGCGCGTGCTGCTGGTCTCGGGCGATCGCGAGAGCGAGGTCCGCTACCTCGCCAGGGAGGTGGGCATCGACGAAGTGCACGCGTCGCAGAGCCCCGAACAGAAGCTGGCGCTGGTCCGCGCCGAGACCGCCAGGGCCAACACCGTCTTCGTCGGCGACGGCATCAACGACGCGCCGGCCCTCACCGCGGCCACCGTGGGCGTGGCCTTCGGTCAGGCCAGCGACGTGACCACGGAGGCAGCCGGTGCGGTGGTGCTGGACAGCGCGCTGGAACGCGTGGACGAACTGTTTCACATCGGCCGGCGGATGCGGCGAATCGCGCTGCAGAGCGCGATTGGCGGCATGGCACTGAGCGTGATCGGCATGCTGGCGGCGGCGGGGGGCTATCTGCCGCCGGTGGCCGGCGCCGTTGCCCAGGAGATCATCGACGTGCTCGCGGTGCTGAACGCACTGCGCGCCGCGTTCACGCCGACGGTGCTGCGCGACTACTGAAACGAACGCAGGGTCACCGGCGCCGCAACACGCGCACCGTCACCATGAACGCGCCCTGGTTGTCGCTCACCTCGTCGTCGTTGACGCCGAGCACCAGCTCGCCGCCCTGCCCCGGGGGCGACAGCGGTCCGGTCATGTTACCGATCGCAAACGGCGCCGAGTTCCCGACGCGGCCGATCAAGGCGCCGGCCAGCGCCTGCGGCATCGGCGCACCCGGGGCGAAGCGTCCGCGCATGGAGCCCGCGGTGCCGGCCTTGTCCTCGGCGTCGCCGGAGAGCACCACTTCACCGCTCGACTCGAACTGCACCTGATCGCCGCGCGACAGGACCAGACCCGTGGACACCCAGCGCTGGTTGGCGGCGACGCGGATGGCGCCCGACGGCGTGGCGGGGGTGGCGGCACCCGCCGCGGCCGCCGCCTGCGGATAGTTGCCGAAGTACATCCGCCGGACTTCGCTCATGCGGGCGCGGCGCTCGTCACCGGACGAGGGCTTGAACGACACCACGCGGGGCTCGCTCGGCGTGTCCGAGCCTTCACCGCCCTCGATGTTGACCAGGCGCCCGCGGATGATCTCGCCGCTCGTCAGCACCAGCACGTGCTCGCCGCCGCGAGCCGCCTCGGTCTCCGCCGCCGGCAGATTCTCCGCCGAACCACCCACCTCGAACAGCAGGACGTCGCCCAGCTGGACCTTGCGCTGGTCGTTCTGGGTGACGCGGACATAGATCTGGTTGTTCTGGCGGCTCCACGCCTCGAAACGGCCGGAGAACCGGGTACTGTCGCGCTTGACCACGGTGACCTGTTCCTGGGCCACCACGGGAAACGACATCAGGAGCGCGCAGAGTGCGGCAACGGCGAGAGTCTGGATACGCATGCCTAGATTATCCGTCAATCGCTACGACCGCATGAAGCCGACGTCCCGGCGTGGCGAAGTTGGTCAGGTTCGGGAACGCCCACGCCAGTTCGCCTGGGCGTCGCGCCGAACCAGCGGCCGAGCGTGGCGCCGAACTGCACCGACCCGATGGTCGGAATCCAGACGCCGCGGTTGCTGGCATCCGTGGTCGCCGCCGAGCTCGAAGTCCGGCATCGCGCCGTAGATGCCCGCCCTGCACCGCGCCGCCGAGCACGATCTGGTGGCTCCCCCACGCGTGGTCGGTGCCCGTGCCGTTGGTCTGGGTGGTGCGGTTGAACTCCGACTGCGTGAAGGTGGTGACGTTGCCCGCGAGACCGAGGTCCAGCGTCGCGTAGGCAAACGCCGACAGCGACTGCGACAGGTCGCGCAGCAGGTTGGCGTGCGTGCCCATCTGGGCGCTGTGGGTGTCGAAGCCGCCGATCGAGCAGAAGAACACCTGACGGCCGGGCCCCATCTGCGAGCGGACCCGAATCAGCCGCGCCACCTCGCGCATCTGGTTGCCGAGCGAGGTGGTCGGGAAGGGCGAGGTGGTCGGCGGCAGGCCGCCGCTGGCCTGAGAGCGTGTCGGCCAGCTGCAGACCGTCGGCGAACATCTGGTTGGCGGCCTCGCGAATGGGGTTGCCGCCATCCATGAGCACCATCGCGTTGACCGCCTGGCGGCGGGCATCGGCCGCGGCTGGCGGCCAGAAGCTCATGCCGTTCAGTCCGAGGTTGGCGCCCGGAGGAATGACGTTGCTCCGCACGTCGGCGCCGTCCAGGAAGATGGCCGGCGACGAGACGGAGACCGCCGACAGCGAGTCGGTGGCGCCGAACAGGTCGAGCAGTCGCCCGCCCCACCCGGTGTACTGCGTGGCGGAGCCGGTCTGGGCCTGCGTGGTCTGGTCGGAGTGCGAGAACAGGTTGGGCGGCGC
The DNA here is from genome assembly GCA_963721715.1 of uncultured Acidobacteriota bacterium. Taxonomy (GTDB): domain Bacteria; phylum Acidobacteriota; class Vicinamibacteria; order Vicinamibacterales; family UBA2999; genus VFZN01. The sequence continues at coordinate 973,685 of CAVRKI010000004.1, forward strand.
CTGGCCGCCGGCCCGGTACTGCGGCCTTGGTCAGCGGGCGGTTGAGCGCGCCCATGTTCAGCACGAACGCCAGGTAGCCGGCGTTGTAGATGGGCACGAGCTCGGTCAGCGACGGGTGCAGCCCGTAGGTGGCGCCGCCCGGCCCCGGGATCGGCAGCAGCGTGTTGGCGGCCAGCGCGACGCCGCCGCCGTGCCGCCGCGCGCGGTGGAGTACGCGGTGTAGTTGTCCGCCGGCACGATCAGGTTGTTGGCGTCGTTGCCGCCGAACATGTAGACGCACACGAGCGCCTTGTAGTCGGTGACGCGGCTCTGCGCCTCGACGTCGCGGACGAAGAAGCTGGCGCGCCGGCTGGACGCCGAGGCTGGTGAGCCCCAGCGCCGCCAGGCGGGCGCTCATCTTCAGGAAGTGGCGGCGAGCGGGAACGTTGTGAGAGTGACCCATGATGCTGCTGCTCCTATTGCACCGTGACGGACTGCCAGCCGGTGTACCCGCTGTTGCCGCAGATGTTCTCTGATCGGACACGGACCTCGTAGCGGCCCGGCCCGACGGGGCTGGAAATGGTCGTCGCGCCGACCGGGAACGTGCCGAGCGCGGTGGTGCTGTTGTTCGGATTGCGCAGCCGGGCCTCCACCGAGTAGCGGGTCGGGGCGGTGCCCGAGGATGGCGCCAGCCAGTAGGCGGCGACCGTCCGTCCGGTGGCGCGGAACGAGAACGACGTCGGCGTGCCTGGCGACGAGCAGCCGCTCAGCGGGAAGGTCAGCGTCACGCTGTTCGACGATCCGCTGGTGCCGGCGCCGTTGGTCGCGCGCACGGTGAAGGCGTAGGTGCCCGGCGGGCACGGCTATCGAAGCTCCACGTGTCGGTGACCGGCATCGGAATGCTGGCCACGCGGGCGCCGTTCTGGCTGACATCCACCGTGATGCCGATCGGCTCTCCGCCGCCGAAGGTGTTGCGCCAGTTGAGGACCACCGACGAGTCTCCGGCCGTAGCCCGTCAGCGATCGGGGCGCCGTCGGGCCGGAGAACGCCCCGACGTAGAGCCGGACCTCACCCGACGGCCGGCTGACGCCCGCGCCCGCCACCGTCCGCAGGCGGATGTAGTACGCGCCCGGCGGCGCCTCGAACGTGAACGTCGGCGTGGTGCTGTTGATCGGGATCGTCGCCAGCACCTCGCCCGGCCGCACGCCGCCTTCGAGCACGTAGCCGGTCGGCGCCGGCCCGATCAGCGGCGCGCGCCAGCTGACCGAGATGGTGTTGCCGCCAGACCTGCGAAACCGCGAGCCCGGTCGGCGGCTGCACCGCGGCGGCGCCGGCCACCGAGGTGTCGGAGTAGACCGAGTACTCGCTGGAGATCGCCGCCAGGTAGAGCGCGCCGCGCGCCCGCTCGCGCAACCCGCCGGCCGAGCGTGTCGGTGATGGCCGTCGTCGCCGCGACAATCAGGTCGCGCAGCTCGGTGCGACATCCGGCCGAACATCAGGTTCTGGTTCACGGCCTCGACGAGCGCCGCCGGGTTGGCCGCCAGCGCCTGGTAGGACGGCAGCACGGTCGCCATCGGGAACGTGCTGCTGTACCACTCGTTGAGGATGCCGTAGATGAAGTTCGCCCGCTGGATGGCCAGCGCCGGCGGGTAGATGCCGAACTCGGGACCGAACAGCGCGGTGTTGCTCGGCAGCGGCGTCAGCAGGTTGTAGAAGTTGAACACCGTGTTCGGCGTCAGCACGAGTCTGCAGCAGGTTGAAGAAGTTCCACTGCACGTTGCCGGGGTTGGTGACCGGCATGCCCAGCGCGCGGCTGAGGCCCAGGATGTGCAGGATCGGGTCCTTGAGCCGGCCGTCGGTGATGGTGAAGCTGCGCGCTTCGGGATCGGTGAGGATCGCGGTCAGCGTCGCGCGCAGGTCGCCGCCGGTCGCGGAGAAGACCGCCGCCACTCGCTGGATGTAGTTGGGAGTCGGGTTGCTCGTGACGAGCGAGCGAATCAGGCGCGTCGAGACGAAGGGCGCCACGTTGGGGTGCGCCATGATGCTGTCGATGACCGCCATCGACGTCGCGTAGAGCGCGGCGGTGGTGTTGGCCGTGGCCGGCAGCACGACGCCGCTCAGCAGGGTCTTCTGGCCCGAGGTCGTGATAGCGCGGCGCGGGCGTGGTGCCCGTCGTCATGGCCGGCACCATCGTCGAGCAGGTAGTTGTCTGCGCCGTTGGTGCGCGCGTAGGTCCAGCCGGTGAGCGCCCGGGCATACTCGACGAGCGTGGCCTGGTTGTAGGTCGGGATGGGCTGCCCGGTGGCGTTCAGCCGCACGGTGCCGTTCTGGTTGAGCTCCCAGAGTCCAAGCGTGAAGAGCTGCAGCAGCTCGCGGGCGTAGTTCTCGTTGGGCACCGAGGTCGTGGACCCGTTCGGGCACGTCGTCGTGTTGCGCGTGCACCGATTGAGCCAGTTGTCGAGATACTTGCCCATCGTCGGGCTGAGTGGTCACCTCGCGGAGCAGCGTGCGGAAGTTCCCGAACGCGTGGCGCGACAGCAGCCGCACCCACGGCGCCAGTTCGTTGCCGCTGTTGTTCTTGTTGGCCGAGACGACGATGATCTGGCTGAGTGCGAAGATCATGCGCTGCCGAAGCTGGTCCTGGCCGTTGGCCATGTTCAGGAACAGCTGGTTGCGGACGTCGTTGACGTCCGGGTCGATCGGGCATCGGGCTCTCGGGCATGCGCGAACTGGTTGTTCAGCCACTGGTCGTAGCCGGAGCTGATCACCAGATCGACGTCGGCCGCCGTCGGCCCGAACGTGGCCTGTTCGAGGAAGTGCGCGGCGGCCTGCCGCGTGGTGCCCTGGCGCGCGTGGGTTGGAGTGTTCCAAAGCAAGACACAGCGCCAGTCAGAAGTGCAAGGGCGGGCGGCCCGGGGCGTCTGGCACTTGCTGGCGCTTCAGCGCCGCTTCTGCGGGTATTCCCGCGGAAACTCGATGCGGTCATGTGGCTGTCCCTGTCGTTAGCGGCCTGGGGGACCCAGTTCCTGCCCAGCCATAGGCAGGATGTGTGCCACTAATCCAAGGCGTGCGAGGCAGCTCGTCCGCAGAAGGGCCGACGGAACAACCGCCCAAGCCCAAGGCAGAATCGTGCAGTTATTACAGGGTGGGAGTAAGAATTACAGGGGCAGACTTGGGGCTTGAGCGCTTGAGGCTTGGGCCCGAGGCCCAAGCCCACCTACTTGTAATACTGCTTGTACATCCCGCGCCGGAACAGCCAGCCGCCGAGGGGGCCGAGCCAGTTGAGGACGTGGTGCATGTAGCCCAGGTCCATCAGTTCGATCAGGTTGCCATCGCAGTCTCGCGCGAAGAAGAACGTGTGCCCACGCGGCGACTTCTCCGGCTTGCTGACGATGTCGACGCCCTTGGTCACCAGGTGGTCGTGCCACTTCTGCGTGTTGCGCACGTTCAGCGAGAAGTGCGTCTGCCCCACCCGGTTCCAGGGAATGTTCACCGTTGGCTGCTGCGGCTCGAAATGAAAGATTTCCAGCACCGCTCCGCCCGGGACGCGGATCCAGCCAATCTTGCACTTCGGTGCGGGCGCGTCGACGCCAAAGAACGCGCGCACACGCTCGGGCGGCGTATCGGCCACGCCAACCAGCGGACAGCCGAAGACGTCCCAGTAGAACTTCACGAAGGTGTTGAAGTCCCGAACGGTGATCCCGACGTGGCTGAAGGAGCGGGCGCGCATCCCTCGATAGTAGCAGGGGCGCGGTGACCCGCGTCCCCTGGCCTAGCGCTCGACCTCGAGGTCGTCGAGGTCCTCGTCGCCAGTCCGACGCCTGGCGCCGCCCGACACCTTGTCGAGATCGTCGTCGCTGAGCTCGTTCGGTCGCGGGGCATCCGGCGGGGTGGTCTTGGACTTCTCCTGGATCGGCTGCTTCGGGTCCTGGCTGGGCGCTGTCGGGTTCTGGGTCATGGCCATCTCCTGCTGATCCCAGAAGATATCAGCAAGCAGCTCGAACGGGCACTGTCCGACCTGCTACCGCACCCCCGCCTGCTGCAGGGCCCACACGACGACCATCGCCACCGCCATCGCCCACGCCGCCGAGCGGAAACGCCAGACGACGAAGCCGGCGACGAGGGTGCCCGCATACCAGCTGACACGCTGGTTGATCTGGCCGTGATCGAGGATCAGGCCATTGGCGATGATCGCCGCGAGCACCGCCGGCGCGATCAGGCGCAGCGTCCGCTCCACGCCGGGCGGAATCGCCATCCCCTGCCCGACCATCGCGATGGCCGAGACGCGAATCAGGTAGGTGCCGATGCCGGCGAGGACGAACTGCCAGCCGACGCTCATCGCCGGCCTCGACGATCCACGACGGCGGCGACCAGCACCCCGGCGCCGGCGCCGATCACCGCGTTGAGCCCGTGCGGCAGCCATGCCATGGCCACCGTCACCGCCCCGCCAACCACTGCCGCGACGATACCCGGCCGATCGATCAGGGACGGTACCAGCAACACCACGAAGACCAGCGGCACGGTGAAGGCGATGTCGATGCTCGCGGGAATCGATCCGCCCAGCGTGATGCCGACCATGGTGCCCAGCCACCACACCGCGGCCACCCCCAGTCCCACGGCGAAGTAGTACCAGCGGCGATCGTCGGGGTGTGGATGGGTGGTGAAGTAGTGCAGCGACAGCGCCGCGGTCTGATCGGTCATCAGGTACGGCAGGCCAAATCGCCAGCGCGATGGAAAATCCCTGAACGCCGGCGCCAGCGCGATCGAGTACAACGCGAAGCGCACGTTGACGACCAGCCCCGCCAGCACCACCACTGCCCACGACGCGTGGCTTTCGATCAGGGACAGCATCGTCAGCTGCGCCGCCCCGGCGAGCACGGTCCACGAGGCCGAGGCGCCGACCCACGAATCGATGCCGGCCGCGGTGACGCCGACGCCGTAGGCAAGGCCGAACGGAAACGTGGCCACCGACATCGGCGCCGCAGCCTTGAGCCCGGCGATCAGGCCGGCCCGCGCCTGCGGCGACAGGGCGGTGGGCTGCCGCTGGTCGCCGGTCATGCGCCGAGTTCGGTGTCGATGAGGTGATCGGCCACGCGCAGCGCCTGCGCGACGATGGTCAGCGAGGGATTCACCGCCGCGGACGAGGGGAAGAACGAGGCATCCACGACGAAGAGGTTGTCCACGTCGTGGGCGCGGCAGAACGGATCGAGCACCGAGGTCGCGGGGTCGGTGCCGAAGCACAGCGTGCCGCACTGATGCGTGGTGTTCCGCGCCTGGTGCGAGTGCGTCATCACCTTCCAGAAGCCGAGCCGCCGCAGCATGCGCCTGGTCTCGTCCACCAGCTGCTGATGCGCGGTGAGGTTGTTCGGCTCGTAGTGCAGGCGGATGCGGCCCTGCGCGTCGATGGTCACGCGGTTCTCGGGCGTCGGCAGGTCCTCCGACATCGCCAGCCAGTCGACGCCGCGCGAGACCCACGCATCGTAGGCGCCGAGCGGGATGCCCGGGATGATGGTATCGCCGACCACCTTGGCCATCACGCCGTGCGTACGCCCCTGCGACTGGATGTGTCCCAGCGGGAAACGCGAGTCCGGCCCGCGGAAGTAGTAGTCGTTGATGGCGACCGTTTTCTGGAACACGGTGTCGTTCCGGCGGAAGGGGTGGAACCCCTGCAGCATCGTGGCGAGGTGCGCCATGTAGCGCCGCCCGACGAGCCCGGAGGAATTGGCGAGGCCTTCTGGCTGCGCGTCCGTCGCAGAGCGCAGCAGCAGCGCGGCCGAGTTCGCCGCGCCGCACGACACGACGAACCACCGTGCGGCAACGCGCAGCACTTCGCCGCCGCGCTCCACTTCCACGACCGCCACCTGCCGGCCGGTCCGGTCGGTGATCAGGCGGCGGGCCCAGGCGCCGGTCCAGAGCGTGACGTTGGGATGCTGCAGCGCGGGGCGGACGCAGCACACGTCGGCGTCGCTCTTCGCCCCCAGCTTGCACGGGAACGAGTTGCAGGTGTTGCACAGCACGCAGCCACCGTCCTCGTCCGGCTTGAGCAGGCCAAGCGGCAGCGGCGACGGGGTCAGGCCCTGCCGGCGCAGGTCGTCGACGATCGCCTGCATGCCGGCGGCGTGCGGCACCGCGGGGTGTGGGTAGGGACCTCGCGGCGGCTCGGTCGGATCGATGCCGGCTTCGCCACGCACGCCGTAGAGCCGCTCCGCCCGGTCGTAATAGGGCGCCAGCGTCTCGTAGTCGATGGGCCAGGCCGGCGACACCCCGTCGAGGTGTTCGAGCGCGCCGAAATCCTCGCGGCGCAGGCGGTAGAGCACGCTGCCCCAGAACTTCGTGTTCCCGCCCACGCCGTAGTGGGTGTAGGGCCGGAACGACTCGCCGTGCTGATCGGTCCACTGCTCGGTGGTGCGGTAGCGAAGATCCTTCCAGACGGCCGCCGGGCTCCAGTTTTCGTCTTCGCTCGGCACCGCCTCGCCGCGCTCCAGCACGAGGATCCGCGCGCCGGTCTTCGCCAGGGCGTGCATCATCGTGCCGCCGCCGGCGCCGGTCCCGACAATGACGATGTCGTAGCGGGAGTCGGTCGTCATGGCTCGACGAGACTGGCGTAGATCTGATCCATCAGACCCTGATCCTCGATGGCGCGCTCGAGGCTCATCTCCGGCGCCACGCCTTCGCGGATGGCGCGGACGAAGTCGCGGTACATCGCCTGGTAGCCCCTGATGTCGCGGAATCCCGGGAACAGCAGGCGCGTGCCATGCCGGCCGCGGACCAACACGAAGCCGCCATTCGATTCGAAGGTGATGATGCCTTCGCGTCCATACAGCTTCGAGACGCGCAGGCCCTTCAGCAGCGAGGGGATCTCGCGCGAGTAGTAGAGCGAGCCCACCGCCCGGTTGTCGTACTGGAACGCCACCATCATGCTCTTGGCGCGGCGGTCGGGGCCCTCGCGGGAAACCGACGGACGAAAGCCGCGCGCCGACACGATCGCCGGGCCCAGGCTGCCGGCGAGGTGGAGCCAGTGGATGCCCTCCTCGAAGAAGGCATCGCCGCCGGCCATGGCTTCGTCGTTGCGCCAGTCGTCGGCCGCCTTCAGGCGGTGGGCGATGGTCGTGAAGTGCGCGAACACCATCTCGCCGATGGTGCCCCTGGCGACCAGCGAGCGCAGGCTGACGGCGAGCGGCTTGTAATGATCGTTCTCGCCGACCAGCACCACCCGCCCGGCGCGGTTCCGGGCCTCCACCACCGACCGATAGTCGGCCATCGTCAGGTAGGCCGGCTTTTCCACCAGCACGTGCTTACCGGCGTCCAGGGCCCGTAGCGTGAGGTCGAGGTGATAGGCCGGCGGCACCGCGATCACCACCGCATGCACGGCCGGGTCGGCAATGGCGGCCAGGTAGTCGCCATAGGCGGCGGCCCCGCCAAAACGCTTCCGGTAGTCCTCGGCCCGCGCCAGATCGCGGCTGGCATAGCGGGTGGCGACGATCTGGGGCCCCAGCGCCCGGAGCTGGCGGCTATGTACGTCTGTGATGAAGCCGCATCCGAGGAATGCGACGTGGAGGGGACCAGGCATCTGATGACGTGAACGGCCCGCGAACGCGCCGGCTTGACTGGAATTATACCGGTTCAGCCGGGGGACCCGCAGCCGTGCGTTATCATCACGTCCGCGACCACTCGTGTTCAGCAGACGCCTGACGAATCGATTTCCGGCATGGAGCGTGCGACCGGCGTGCGTATTCGTGATGGCGCTGGCGGCCAGCCTGGGGTCCGCCACGTTTGCTGGCGCCCAGGAACGGCCCCCGGCGGAGGGCGGCGCCAAGGCCGCCTCGACCCTGCCGAGCTGGATGGAGCTCCACGCCGAGGAACGCATCCGCTACGAGACGCTCGACGAGCGCTATCGGCCGACCGAAGTAGGTGGCGATCAGCAGCTGGACTTCCGCACCCGTTTCCAACTCAGGCTGACGGCCCGCAATTTCTGGCTCTATTCCGAAACCCAGGACTCGCGCATCGCGCTCGACGACAGCGCCTCTACGGTCAACACGAACCACGAGCTGGGCACCAAGGAGCTGCAGTTGTACGGCGGGGTGAGCTGGAAGGATCTCGGGCAGCCGGAAGCTGTCGTTCCAGATCGAGGGCGGACGCCTCACCCGGGACTGGGGCGCGCGGCGGCTGTTCGCGCGCAACATCTACCGCAACACCACGACGCCCTTCGACGGCGTGCTCGCGCGCGTCGGCGGCAAGACGTGGTCGCTGCAAGCGCTGGTCTCGCGGCCCGTCTACTACACGTATCCGGAGATGGAGCGGGACCACCGCTTCGACAGCGAGCTGTTCGGCGGCCTGTATTTCACCACCACCGCACGCCGCCCCGTGAGCGGAGATGCCTACGTGCTGGTGCTCAGTGACGGCGGCTCGGTGCCCCTGCCCATGCGTCGGCGCTTCGACACGCCGGGCTTCCGCCTATTCGGTCAGTTCGGCCCCGGGCGCCGCGTGGAGTACGAGGTCGAGACCGCGGCACAGTTCGGCACGCTGGGACCGCTGACGCATCGCGCCTGGTTCAATCACTCTCAGCTGGGCTACACCTGGCCCGACGCACGGTTTCGGCCGCGCCTCCTGGCGATGTGGGACTACGCCTCCGGCGACCGCGACCCCACCGACGGAAAGAGCGGCGCGTTCGACGCGCTGTTCGGGGATCGCCGCGCCGAGCTCGGCCCGATCGGCATCTACGGCATCGTCTCGCGCACCAACCTCAACTCCCCGGCCGTGCACCTGTTCGTGCGGCCCGCGGCGGTGGCCGACTTTTCGGTGCAACTCCGCGGCGTCTGGCTGGCCGAGGCTCGGGACCGCTGGCGGCCGGCGAACCTGTTCGACCCGACCGGCCGCTCCGGCACCCACGCGGGCACACAGACCGACTTCAGGCTACGCTACCGGGTCGGGCGGCACTTCGAATTCGACGGGGGGCTGACGCTGTTCAACGAGGGGGCGTTCGTCCGGGCTCTGAAGCCCTCTCCCAACGGGCGCGCGACGTTCGTCTATCTCGCCACCGAGTTCAAGTTCTAGAACCGATTCTTCAGGAGGACCGATACATGGAACGCAAGACCGCCGCCGATTTCGACCCCGAATTGCTGATCCTGTTCGATGCCTACGTCCACGGCGCGGTGGACCGCCGCGGCTTCCTGGATCGCGCCCGGAAGTTTGCCGTCGGCGGCGTCACCGCCGCCATGCTCCTCGACGCGCTGAACCCCAAGTTCGCCGAAGCCCAGCAGGTGAAGAAGGACGATGCCCGCATCAAGGCCGAGTACCTGGAGTACGACTCGCCGCAGGGCTACGGCAAGATGAAAGGCTACCTGGTGCGCCCCGCCAACGCCGCCGGCAAGCTGCCGGGCGTGGTCGTGGTGCACGAGAACCGCGGGCTGAACCCGCACATCGAAGACATCGCCCGCCGGCTGGCGCTCGACAACTTCGTGGCGTTCGCGCCCGACGCGCTCACGCCGCTCGGCGGCTACCCGGCCGCTGGGGAGGACGAAGCCCGTACGCTGTTCGGCAAGCTCGATCAGGCCAAGACGCGCGAAGACATGGTGGCCGCGGCCGGCTTCCTCAAGGCGCGCCCCGAGTGCACGGGCCGCATCGGTGCGGTCGGCTTCTGCTACGGCGGCGGCATCGCCAACATGCTGGCGACCCGCATTCCCGACCTCGGTGGCGCGGTGCCGTTCTACGGCAGCGCACCGACGGCCGAAGATGCCGCCCGCATCAAGTCGCCGGTCCTCATCCACTACGCCGGCACCGACGAGCGCATCAACGCGATGTGGCCGGCCTACGAGACCGCGCTGAAGGCCGCCAACGTGAAGTACACGATGCACATGTATCCGGGCACACAGCACGGGTTCAACAACGACACCACCCCTCGCTACGACGAGGCCGCCGCCAAGCTCGCCTGGCAGCGGACGATCGAGTTCTTCAACACGAATCTGAGGAAGTAGCGGTGGACCGGTACCCGGTGTCCGGAGACCGGGTACCGGACACCGGGTCCCGCCTGCCGTCTGCGGATTTTCCTGTAAGCTCTCCGCACCCCTCCGGAAAGTGAGTCCCATGCCGCTCAAGGCGCTGAGCAGATCGATGGTCTTTCTCTGCCTCATGCTTGCGTGCTGGTTCTGGACCTGTGTCCGCGCAACCCGACGAGGGCGCGGGCCGCATCAAGACGGTGGCCGGAACCGCGTTCATCGTCAGGTCGGGAATCTCCACCCGGCTCGGGTGGGGGCGCTGGTCTACGAGTCCGACACACTCCGCACCGGGACCGACGGCCAGCTGGCGGTGATGCTCCGGGACGAGACGCGGTTGTCGATGGGGCCCGGCTCGGAGATCACCCTTGCCGGGTTCACGTTCGCCCCGGCCGAGGGACAACTGTCGATGGTCCTGCGCATCGCCCGTGGCGCGCTGTCCTATGTCTCCGGGCGCATCGCCAGGCTGATGCCGGAAGCCGTGCGACTCGAGACGCCGACGTCGGTGATCGGTGTCCGCGGCACGCACGCGCTGATCAGGGTGGAAGCGCCATGAGCGCCGCCGTCCGCACGCTGGTCCTGCTGCCCATGCTGATCGCGATCGGGTGCGGTCCCACGCCGACACCGCAGCAACCGGAACCCACGCCGCGCGATCTCGTCGTGCTGGCGCCGGATCCCGATTCCGCCGACGTGGGACGGCTGGTGGTGACCGCGTCCGGCCGTTCGGTGGAACTGACAGGCGCCCGCGAGAGCACCCTGGTGCCCGCCGGCAGTGCGCCGGGTGCGGTGGTCGTGCTCTCGGAGGACGAGATCCAACGGGTGTTTGGCGCGGCCCTGGCGGTGCAGCCGCCGGCGGCACAGCACTTCAATCTGTATTTCGATCTCGGCGGCGATCAGCTCACGCCCGCCTCGCGGGCGATGGTGGCGGACGTGACGGCCCAGGTCCGCGGCCGGACCGCCATCGACGTCACGGTGATCGGCCATACCGACACCACGGGCGACACCGCCTCGAATGCGGCGCTGGGGCTGCGCCGCGCGACGCTGATTCGCGATCTGCTCATCCAGGCCGGCCTCGACGGCACGGTCGTGGACGTGCGATCGCACGGCGAGTCGGACCCGCTGGTGCGCACCCCCGACAACACCGCCGAAGCGAGGAACCGGCGCGTCGAAGTGACGATCCGCTGACCGTCAGGACGATGTCGCTGTCACGTTCGTTCATCGGCCTGCTGGGACCCGGCCTGGCGCTCGCGCTGGCCATCTGGCGCCCGCCGATCGTGGGCGAGGCTGACCTCCGGGTCTACGACGCGCTGGTGCGCGCCGACACCGCCGTCACCGACACCGGGGCGCGCGCGGTGGTCGTGGCGATCGACGAAACCAGCCTGGCCCGCGTCGGCCAATGGCCGTGGCCGCGCGCGGTGCTGGCCACGCTGGTCGAACAGCTCCATGCGCTTGGCGCCTCGGTCGTCGCGCTGGACGTGCTGCTGCCGGAGCCCGAGCGCGGCGTCGCGGCCACGGACCGTGCGCTCGCGGGTGCGCTGCGCCAGGGGACCGCCGTCACCGGTTATGCGTTCCTGTTCGATCAACCCGGCCCGGCCGACGCCTGCACGCAGCATCCGCTGGAGCTCGTCGAGCGCCAGCGTGGCGATGCGCCTCCCAGCGCTGGATTGTTGACGGCCACCAGCGGGGTCTGCACCGTGATCGAGCTGTCCCGCGCCGCGGCCGGGTCGGGATTCATCAATGCCGGCCCCGATCCGGACGGCCTGCTGCGGCGCGCGCCGCTGCTGCTGCGGTTTGGTGACCGGGTCTACCCGTCGCTGGCCCTGGCCACGGCCCGACGTGCCCTGGGCGGCGGGCCGGTCGTGCTCGACGCGCGCAGTGACGGCTCGATGATGATGACCGTGGCGTCGCGCTCGGTGTCGCTGGACGCCGCGGGCCGGCTGCTGCTTCGCGTCCCACCGGCGGCGAAACGGCCGGCGCCGATGTCGGCGGCGGACGTGCTGGACGGACGCATCCCGCGCGATCGGATTCGCGGCCGCGTCGTCTTCGTCGGCGCCACCGCCCTGGGGCTTCGCGATGTCGTGGCCTCGACCGTCGATCGAGCCCTGCCCGGCGTCGTCGTCCATCAGGCAGTGGCGGAGACCCTCCTGGGTGGCGCCGCCTACGAACGCCCCGAGTTCGCGGCCGTGGCGGAGATCGCCGCCACCGCGTGCCTCGCCCTGCTGACCGCCGTCCTCGTCGCCCGCGCCGGGCTGCTGGCCGCAGCCATCGGCAGCGCCATGGCCGGCGTGGTCGCGTGGTGGACGAGCGGCTGGCTGCTCTCCGCGCACGGCCTGTGGTTCTCGCCGTTCTACCCGCTGGCGGGTCTGGCGATCACCCTCGCCTCGGAGGGGCTGTTTGCCCTGATCCACGAACGGCGCCGCGCCGATCGCGAGCGGCGGAAGCGCGGCGATGCGCAGCGCCTGATCGTGCAGGCCCTCACCACGCTCACCGAGACCCGGGACCCCGACACCGGCCGCCACGCCCGCCGCACACAGGAGTACACCCGCATTCTCGCCACTGCCCTGGCGCGTCACCCGCGCTTCAAGGCGCAGCTCACCAGGGAGCGCATCGAGCTGATCGCCACTCTCGCGCCCCTGCACGACATCGGCAAGGTCGGCGTACCGGACGCGGTGCTGCGCAAGCCGGGCGCGCTGACCGCCGAGGAGCACAACGAGATGCGGCGGCACCCCGATCTCGGCCACGACAGCCTGTTGCGGGCCGAGTCACTCGCCGGCGTGCACGATGACGAGGTGATCGGCGTGGCCAAGGAGATCGTGCACACGCATCACGAGCGCTGGGACGGCGCGGGCTATCCCCAGGGACTGCGCGGGGACGAGATTCCGGTGTCCGGCCGCCTGGTCGCGCTGGTCGATGCCTACGATGCGCTCGTGGCCCAGCGCGCCTATCACGACGCGGTGTCGCATGAGGTCGCGGTCGAGGCCATCACCAGCGGACGGGGCCAGCACTTCGACCCGGATGTGGTGGATGCGTTCCTCACGGTGCACGAGCAGTTTGCGCGGCGCCCGACCGACCGCCCCTGATGTCGTCGAACCGGGTCGCCTTTCAGCTAGGATCCGGCGATGCCATCCGTGCGTCCAGCTGGTGCGGCCGATATCGCCGCGGTCCGTGCGCTGATCGAGGAGTACTGCCGCTGGATTGACCTCGACCTCGCGTTCCAGGAAATCGACGCGGAGCTCGACGGCCTGCCTGGCGACTACGCGCCTCCCTGGGGTCTCCTGCTGGTGGGCTTCGTCGACGATCGACTGGAGGGGCTGGTGGCCTGCCGCCCCTTCTCGGCCGACACCTGCGAGATGAAGCGTCTGTATGTCCGGCCGAGCGGACGAGGCAGCGGTCTGGCACGCGCCCTGGTCACCACTCTGGTCGCGGCGGCCGCCGCGCAGGGCTACCGTCGGATCTACCTCGACACCTTGCCGATGATGGGGGCCGCACAGCGCATGTACGAGACGCTGGGCTTCCGCGACATCGCGCCGTACTACGACACCCCGGTCGCCGGCACCCGGTTCATGGCCAAGCCCCTGGGCCCGGGGGCCTGAGCCGACGGCACACGTCCTGTACAATTGGTTCTGCTCATGCGCCGCATCACGAGAGCCCTGGCAATTCTGCTGTTGGCGCTGGCCAGCGCCACCAACGGCTGGGGCCAGGGGGCTGGGCCGGCCCCGTCCCTCACCCTGTTGTCGCGCGAGGGCCGGCGGGCCATTCCCGTCACCGTCATCAACAACCAGGACTACCTGGCCGTCGACGATCTGGCGGGACCATTCGGCACGGCGGCGCGCGAGGCCGCCGGCGGGCTGACGATCACGGCCAGGGGCCGGACCCTGATCCTCACCGCCGATCAGAACCTGGTCTCGGCGGCTGGCCGCCTGGTGTCCCTGCCGGCACCGGCCGTGAAGCGCGACAACCGCTGGTTCGTGCCGCTGGATTTCCTGCCACGGGCGCTCGGTCCGGTCCTCGACCTGCGCCTCGATCTTCGCCGGCCCACTCGACTGCTGGTGATGGGTGACCTCCGCGTCCCGCGCATCGTCACGCGCATTGACGCCGGCAGCGCGAACGCGACGGTGACGTTCGAGATCACGCCGGTGACTCCCGCCAAGGTGAGCGCCGAAGCCGGACGGCTGGTCGTGCAGTTCGACGCCGACGCCCTGGACGTGCTGACACCCACGGTGCCGCAGCAGCCGTTCATCGCCTCCATCGCCACGGGTGAGGGCAACACCGTGGTGATCGCGACCGGACCGCGCTACGGCGCCTATCGGTCGTCATCGTCGCAGGCCGACGCCAGTTCGTCGCGCCTGACCGTCGACCTCATGCCCAGCACGAGCGACCTGGCCGGCGCGGTGCCGCCGCCCACGCCGCCCGTCGACATCCGGCCGTCGGTGACGCCGACGCCCGTCCACCGGCCTCCGCACCGTGGTCATCGACCCGGGTCACGGCGGCGACGAACTGGGCGCGCAGGGGCCGCGCGGCACGCTCGAGAAGGAGATCACCCTGGCCGTGTCGCGCCGATTGCGTACGCTGATCGAGAGCCGCCTCGGCCTGCGGGTGTTCCTGACGCGCGAGGACGATCGCACCGTCCCGCACGACGATCGCTCCGCGTTCGCCAACAACCACCAGGCCGACGTCTTCCTCAGCATCCACGCCAACGCCGCGGTGCGGCCGTTCATCAAGGGCGCCGAGGTCTACTACCTGAGCGTGGAGCGCGCCGACGCCGAGGCGCGGAAGCGCGCGGATGATGCGGCGATCACGCTGCCGGCGCTGGGCGGCGGCACGCGGACCATCGACCTGATCCTGTGGGAGACGGCGCAGGCCCGCTTCCTCGAACAGTCGTCGCAGCTGGCCGGGCTGGTCGAAGAAGGGCTGCGGGCCCGCGTCGAGATGAGCCCGCGCGCGGTGCAGCAGGCGCCCTTCCGCGTGCTGGTCGGCGCCAACATGCCGGCGGCGCTGGTGGAGATCGGCTACCTCTCGAACCCCGAGCAGGAACAGCAGCTGGCGTCGGCGGCGTATCAGGACCGGATTGCGGAATCGCTGCTCGACGCGCTCGTCAAGTTCCGCACCCTGCTGGACCGCACCGCCCCGTGACCATCCGTCGTGTGCTCATGGGAGTGGCCGCCCTCGTCGCCGCCGCGGGGTTCGGCTGGCTGGTGATGACCGGGCTCGGACGCCTGCTGCGCGCACCGGCCGCACCGCCGGCCGAGCCGGTGGCCGAAGTGCCCGGCCGTGGCGCCGCCGCCAGGGCACCGTCGACCGAGGGGCCGAAGATCAAGGCCACGCTGTTCTTCGCCTCCGAGGACGGTCAGCGGCTGGTTGGCGTGGAGCAGGACGTGCCGCTCGCCGAAGGCACCGTGGCGCAGGCGCGGGCACTGATTGAAGCGCTGCTCTCGGTCCCCGCGCCGGCCCCGCTACGCCTCCACCGTGCCGCAGGGCACCACGCTCCGCGGCCTCTACGTGTCGGATCGCTTCGAGGTCTTCGTCGATCTCGACGCCACGGTCCGGACCAAACACCCCGGCGGCTCGATGCAGGAACTGCTGACGGTCTACAGCGTGGTGAACACGCTCCTGGTCAACCTGCCGACGATGACCGAAGTGCAGATCCTGATCGACGGCCAGGAAGCCGACTCGCTCGCGGGTCATGTGGACTTGCGTCGGCCGTTGCGGAAGAATGAAAGGCTGATCCTCCCATGATTCGACAGTACGACCGCGCCCCTGGCGACCTCCGCCCCACCCAGATCACGCCCAACTACCTGCTCCACGCCGAAGGCTCGGTGCTGATCGAGGTCGGCCAGACGCAAGGTCATCTGCACCGCCAGCGTCGAAGATCGAGTGCCGCCGTTCCTGCGCGGCACCGGCAAGGGGTGGGTGACCGCCGAGTACGGCATGCTGCCGCGCGCCACCAACACGCGCTCCACGCGCGAGGCGTCGAGCGGCAAGGTGGGCGGCCGCACCATGGAGATCCAGCGGCTGATCGGCCGCTCGATGCGGACCATCGTGCGCCTGAACGAGCTCGGCGAGCGCACGGTGTGGCTCGACTGCGACGTCATCCAGGCCGACGGCGGCACGCGCACGGCGTCCATCACCGGCGCCTTCGTCGCGCTGGTGCTGGCGCTCGATCGGCTGAAGAAGACCGACGTGCTCCGCACCATCCCGATCAGCGACTACGTCGCCGCCACCAGCGTGGGCATCGTCGGCGGCATGCCGCTGCTCGACCTCGCCTACGAAGAGGACTCGAAGGCCGACGTCGACATGAACATCGTCAAGACCGGGGACGGCCGCTTCATCGAGGTGCAGGGCACGGCCGAGTCCGAGCCCTTCAGCCGCGACGCGCTCGGCGGCCTGCTGGACCTGGCCGACGCCGGCATCGCGCAGCTGATCGAGAAGCAGCGCGCGATCGTCGGTCCCATCCTGGGTCGATGACGCTGCTCGTCGCGACCACCAATCCGGGCAAGCTGCGCGAGATCCGTGCCGCTGCTCGCGGGCACGCCGGCGCGAATCGTGACGCTGGCGGATCTGCCGCCAATCCCGGAGCCCGAGGAGATCCGGCGCCACCTTCTGGGAGAACGCGCGGCTGAAGGCGCTCGCCTACGCCCGCGCCTCCGGGCTGCCGACCGTCGCCGAGGACTCGGGCCTGGCGATCGACGCGCTGGCGGCGAACCGGGCGTGCGGTCGGCGCGATTCCTCGGAGCCGACGCCTCGCTATCCCGATCGATTCGCCGAGATCTTCCGACGCCTGCGCGACGTGCCCGGGGCACCGCATGCGGCGCGCTTCGTCACCGCGCTGGCGGTGGCGGACGGCGACTCGCTGATCTTCGAGACCGAGACGTGCATCGACGGCGTGCTGGCGCCCGGCGCCGGCCGGCGCGCACGGCTTCGGCTACGACCCGATCTTCTTCTACCCGCCGTTCGGCAGGACCACCGGCGAGCTGACGCTCGACCAGAAGGCGGCGGTGTCGCACCGCGCGCGGGCCTTCCGCGATCTGCGGCGGGCGCTGCTGTCGCGCTGAACGGTCGAGCCACGCGCCGCCGTCCATTCGCTATACTGGCGGTCCGGACATGCAGCAGGAAGAGCGCTCCGATCGCAGCCGCACCGCTTTGCTGGAGGCCGCGCTCGCGCTGTTCTCGAGCCAGGGCTACCGCGGCCACCAGCGTGCGCGACATCGCCGAGCGCGCCGGCGTCTCGACCGGCAGCGTGTATCACCACTTCCGCGACAAGGAAGCCATCTTCCAGACGCTGCTCGATCACTTCCGCGCCGCCACCGGGCAGCCGGACTTCCCGCTTGCTGCGGGTGTTCGAGGACGGCGCGTTTCCCGACAACCTGGCGGCGGTCGGCGCCGCGGCGCAGGAGACGGTCGCCCGCTGGCGGCCGTACATCGCGCTGATCTACGTCGACGTCGTCGAGTTCGAAGGCGCGCACATCCACCGCTTCTACTCGGACATGGCGACACTGTTCGAGCAGTTCCTGATCCGCCGGCAGGACCTCGACATCCCGGCCCGCGTGCGCGACGGCATTCCGCCCGCGGCGGCGATGATGCTGACCACGCGCATCTTCATCTACTACTTCGTGGTGGAGCTGCTGTTCGGCGTGCCGAATCACTTCGGCATGAGCCGCGAGGACGCGACGCGGATCATCGCCGACGTCCTCTCCGGCGGCATCGCGCGGCGGTAGGGCCGAGTGGGCTGAGGGGTCAGGACGGCCGCAGCCGCTGCAGCGCGCGCAGTTCGTGCTCGAGCGTCTGATCCATGCCCTCCGGCCAGCGGCCTGGCCGTGAACCCCAGCTCCCGCACGGCCTTCTGCGTTCGACCCGAGGTAGGTGGTGCCGGCGATCACGCGCAGCGCCTCCGGCGTCAGCGCCGGCGGCAGGTCGATCGCCTTCTGGACCCCGGCCATCAGGGCGGCGATGGCCCGCATCGTCCGCGGGCCGGGATGCAGCAGCGGCCGCGGCACCTTGGCCAGCCGCGCCACCAGATCGAACGCCTCCTCGAAGGTGTGACGCGGGCCGGTGATGATGTAGGTTTCGCCGGCCTTGCCCCGCTCCATCGCCAGCAGGTGCCCGCGCGCGGTGTCCTCCACGTGGGCCCAGCAGAAGGCCGTCCGCCGCGGGCGTGAACGGCAGGCGCTTGCGGAGCAGGTCGACCAGCGCGGTGTGCATGCCGCTGGTGTCGCCAGGGCCGTAGATGAGCGCCGGGCATCACGATCGTCAGCGGCAGGCCCGCCGCCATCATCGGCAGCGCCACCTCGTAGTGCGCGCGCCACTTGGTGCGATCGTAGTGACTGAGGTGCGGGCCGTCGTAGCGGTACGACTCGTCGGGCATCGCGCCGCGGGTGTCCGAGAACACCGCGACACGTGCTGGTGTAGACGCCACGTGGGATGCCCATCTCGCGCATGGTCTCGAGCACGTGGCGCGTGCCGTCGACGTTGGTGCGCTCGGCTTCGGCGGGGTCGACGCCCACCTTGTACCAGGCGGCGCAGTGGAACACACCGTCGACGCCGGTCATCGGCGCGCGCAGGCTTTCGCGGTCGGTGATGTCGCCCTGATGGAGCTGCACACCCAGCGTGCGCAGCAGCGACGCCTTGCCCGGGTTGCGGACCAGCGCCACCGCCTGATGGCCCCGGCTGATCAGCTGCTTCGTGAGCTCGCCGCCGAGAAATCCCGTCGCGCCGGTCACGAAGTAGCGGGCCATGTCGGTTTCAGCTTATACCGCCGCGAATCAGCTACCATCTACCTCATGCGGTCACACCCCGTCGGGTTCCTCGTCCTCCTTCTCGCGCTCGCCGTGCCATTGGCCGCCGACACCAAGTTCGTCGACACCTTCAAGGCCCCCGAAGCGGCGAATATCACCTTCTTCGGCCAGAAGGTGGCCGCGCTCGTTGTCAGCAACGACATGGCGCTGCGCGAGTCAGCGGAGACCCAGCTGGCGACCGAGCTGACCGGACGCGGGCTGCGGGGCGTCGCCGCCTTCCGCATCGTGCCGGTGCCGGAAACCAGGAACGTCGAGAAAGTGCGCGAGTTCCTCGAGAAGTCGGAAGCGCAGGCCGTGGTGGTCATCAGGCCCGTCAGCCTCACCAGCGAGCGCGCGCCGACGATGCCGGTGATGTGGAACAGCGGCTACTACGGCGGGCTGTACGACTATTGGGGCTATGGCTGGGGTGCGGTCTACGAGTTCGGGCCGCCCCGCATCGACACCGTCCTGGTCACCGAGACCCTGATCTACCAGGTGTCCACCGGCAAGCTGCTATGGGCGGCCGTCACCCGGACCAAGAACCCGAAGGAGGCGCAGGCCTACGTCAAGGACCTGGTGAAGGACACCGTGAAGGAAATGCGCAAACAGGGACTCCTGGGCGGACGCTGAGCTCCGGTCGGGTACAATACAGGTTCAGGGTCGGGGCGTGGCTCAGCCTGGTAGAGCGCCCGCTTTGGGAGCGGGATGTCGCTGGTTCGAATCCAGTCGCCCCGACCAGTCATTCTCATCATCTCGCAGCCACGATCAGTGGCTGCCCAGTTCCAGCGTCATCTCGACCATCGTCCGGCGGAAGCCGCGCCTGGCGAACAGTCGCTGGGCCGCCGCATTCCGCTCCGCGGCGCACAGCACCATCCGGTGCTGTCCCCGCGCGCGCAGCCACGACACCACTTCGTTCAGCAGCGCCTCGCCCACCCCCTGCCTGCGGTCGCCCGGCGCCACCACCAGGTCGTGCAGAAAGCCGCATTCGTCCCGGAGGTCCTTCCACGACAGCGGCTCGATGCCGGCATACGCATAGCCGAGGATGCGATGCTCCTGCTCCGCCACCAGCACCGCAACCTCGTCGTGCGCCAGCTGCGTGCCGAGGAACCAGGCATAGCCGCCCTCCGGATCGCTGCCTGGCGGCAGGAAGCGATCGGCATCGTAGGCGTAATGGTCCCGCATCAGCAGGCCGCCAAGGCGGCCCAGGGCCGGCAGATCCTCCGGCCTGGCGGGACGGATGGTGAACGGGCGTGCGGACGTCATGTCCGCAGGATACTAGACGCCTGCGCGCTCAGCGCCCGAAGATGATGCGCTCGCGCCTGAGCAGCGCGGTGCCGAGGCGCACCATCACCACGGCCGCGATCAGCGCCGCCGCCGCGGCCACCGCGAACATCCGGAGGTCCGGCGCCTTGCCGCCGAGCACCTCCGTCAGCAGCAGGTGCTGGCCGAGGATGGGCACCGGATACATCCACGGCTGGCTGGCGATGGGATAGACCGAGCTCAGCACGCCGGGCAGCATCGGCACCATCATCAGGAAGCCCATGTAGCTCTGCGCCTCCTTGAACGAGCGCGCGAAGGTGGCGAGGTAGGTCTGAATCGCGGTGGACAGCAGGCACAGCGGCAGCACCGCGCTCAGCAGGCCCACCACGTGCTGCGGCCCGAGCCGGAAGCGGATGCCCAGATCCTGCAGCGGGATCATCCGCATCAGGATCAGGCACAGCGTGGTCGTGATGCCCACGCTCAGCATCGCGGACACGGTGGCGGCCAGCCACTTGCCCGAGGCAATCGCCGCGCGGGGCGCGGGATTGACCAGCAGCGGCTCCAGCGAGCCGCGCTCGCGCTCGCCCGCGGTGGAGTCGGTGGCAATCTGCATCCCGCCGGTGAACGCCGCCAGCACGATGAACAGCGGAATGAAGTTGAGGATGACGGCGGCGCGCTGCTGGGCGCTCGACACCTCGATCTCCTCCAGGCGCAGCGGCGTGACCACGGCCGGGCTCACCCCACGGGCGATCAGCCGCATCGCCGCCACTTCGCTGCTGTAGCGCTCGAGCAATCGCCGCACGCGCTGCACCTTCGGGCGCGAGGCACTGCGGGACCCGTCGGACACCACTCGCACCTCGACCGGCTTGGAGGCGCGGAACAACGAGACGTAGTCGTCGGGGATCACCACGACCACATCCTCGAGGCGATCGCGCACCGCCTGCTCGGCATCCGCCGGACCGGCCACGACCGTCACGCCCGCCTGCTGCCGCAGCCACTCCATCAGCGTCGGCGCGTGCTCGAGGCCGACCACCGGAATCCGCACATCTTCGATCTCGCGCTGCCGATCGGCAATGCGCGTTGATCATCACGCCCACCAGCACGGGACCGAACAGCGAGCCGAACAGCACCGAGTAAATCGCGCGCCGATCGCGGAAGGCATCGCGCAGTTCCTTCCGCATCACCACCCAGGTCTGGGTCAGCGTGCGGTTCACGGTTCCACCGCACGCTCGAGACCCGCCAGGGCCACGAAGGCGTCTTCGAGGTTCGCGTGCCCGGTCTGCGCGCGCAGCGCATCCGGGCTGCCCGAGGCAACGATACGCCCATGGGCGATGACGATGATGGTGTCGCAGAGGGCCGAGACCTCCTGCATGACGTGGCTCGAGAACACCACCGTCCGCCCTTCCCCTCGCAGCCGGCGGATGATCTCGCGGACCGCGCGGGTGCTCATCACATCCAGGCCGTTGGTCGGCTCGTCGAGCAGGACGTTGCGCGGATTGTGCACCAGGGCCCGCGCCAGCGCGACCTTGGTCCGCTCGCCGTGCGAGAAGCCGGCGGTGCGCCGATCGGCAATGCCCGCCATGTCCAGCAGGTTCAGCAGTTCCTCGGTGCGCGATCGGAGCGCCGCTCCGGACACCCCTTGCAGTTCGCCGTAGTAGTGGATGTGCTCGCGTGCGGTCAGCCGCGGATACAGGCCGGACACGTCCGGCAGGACCCCGAGGCGCGCCTGCGCCCCCTGCGGATCGGCCACCGCGTCCACGTCGTCGACGTGAATGCGGCCGGCATCCGGCCGCATCAGCGCGTAGAGCATGCGCAGCGTGGTGGTCTTCCCGGCGCCGTTCGGTCCAAGCAGTCCGGTGACGGCGCCATCGGGCGCCACGAAGCTCACATCGTCAACCGCCGTGACGGAGCCGAACTGTTTGCGCAGCCCCTCGACGCGAATCACTTCGCGCCCTCCCGGGCGGCGGCGGGGTCCGGACCCGCGGGGGTCAGGAAGAACGGCGGCCGCTTGAGCGATGTCACGCACGAGGTATCGAGGCCATCGACGCTGCCCCGCTCGATGAAGGCCGCCACCAGGCGCTGGCCGCAGCCGGTGCCGAGCACGCCATGACCGGTGGCCGGCGCCGTCACGTGCAGGCGCCCGGCTCAGGTGCGCGGACACCTCGGCGCCCCACGTCGGAGGCGTGACCGGATCGACGTCGCCCGAGAGCACCAGCGCGGGCACCTCGGAAATCACTGGTTCGTAGTACGAGGCCGGGATCGTGCCGGCGGGCCAGAACTCGCACGGCTTCAGCCGCGACGTCAGCAAGTGCCGGGCGAACAGGGTGCCGGCGGTCTCGCGCTCGGCGTCGCCCGGAGCGATCCGCGGCGCGTCTTCCGCGCAGATCACCGAGAGCTGCATCCCGGTGCTCATGTTCTCGCTGGCGGATTCGCCGATCGTGGCGAGCGCGAGCATGCCCTGGAAGTCGTTGGCCTCGCCGCGGACCAGCAGTTCCGGCACCATCGACGACGGTGAGCGGCGAGTACAGGGCCCCGGTGACGAGGCCCGCGAGCAGCTCCGCGCTCACGCGGACGGTCTCGGTGGCGCCGGTGCGAGGGTGCGTCAGGCTGACCTCGACGGGCTCGGCCTCCAGCCGGGCGAACAGCGCGCGGACGCGATCGTCCAGCCGTGGATACCTGGCGGCGCACGAGGCGCTGGCCGCGCAGTCCGCCAACAGGCGATCGAGCGCACGCTGCGCGTCGCGCGCGAAGTAGAGCGGCAGCCGCATGTCGGGCGGCGCGACGCCGTCCAGCACGATCGCCCGCACGTGATCCCCGTGCTGGCGCAGGTAGACCAGGCCCGCGCGCGTGCCGTAGGACCCGCCGTAGATGTTGATCCGGTCGTAGCCGAGGAAGCGGCGGACGTCGTCGAGATCGTCCATCGCGATGGGCGTGGTGTAGAAGCGCGGGTCGGCGTCGTAGCCGGCCAGGCAGGTCTTCAGCCGCGTCAGCGCGACGGCATCGGACTCGTTCAGCGAAGCCAGCGCGTCGCCATCCGGCGTGCATTCCAGGCCGTTCGAGTCGCCCGTGCCCCGCTGATCGACGAGCACGACGTCGCGACTGGCCTGGACGCGCCGGAACGCCTCGCGGACGTCACCGGCCATCCGCGCCGCCCCCTGGCCAGGCCCACCGGCCAGGAAGAACAGCGGGTCCGGTTGCGGAGCGTTGCTCAGGGCCGGGAGCACGACGATCTTCAGTGCGATCGTGCGCCCCTGCCCCGCCTGCCGATCCTCGAACACGTCGAGGCGGCCGCAATAGGCGTCGGTCGGCCCCTCGTCACTGGTGCAGGGCCTCAGCCGATCGGTCGCCGATGGCGGCCCGGCGCCACAGGCGATGCCGGCGCTCGCCAGCGCCAGCACGCAGGCAAGGTGCCGAGCCCGCCGGACGACGAGGGGACGAAAAGCGCGCACGAACCCTGATTGTAGCCGTCTAGGCCTGCCGCATCACCGTCTGCGTGGACGGGACCGGATAGCCAGCGGCGCCGAACTCCTCGGCGATCACGGTGTTGGTGTCGAAATAGACCTGCCAGTAGTGGGCGTTATTGGTGTACGGACGCACGGCCAGCACGGGGCCCATGGCGTTGAAGTCCAGCAGTTCCACGTCCGGCGCCGGCGTCTTCTCCACATGCGCCACCAGTGCCAGGCGCGTCTTCAGGCGCTGAATCGCATCCTTGATGTCCACGCCGTGGGCCAGTTGCGCGGTGCGGTCCACGCGGCGGTACTGGGTGGAGCTGAAGTTCTGAATGGTGTCACCGAAGATCTTGCCGTTGCCGACGGTGGTGTGAACGTTGTCGGGGGTGAGGAACTGCGTGGCGAACAGGCCAATCTGTTCCACGGTGCCGGTCACGCCCCCTGCCGAGATGAAGTCGCCCACCTTGAAGGGCCGCAGGACGACGACGAACACGCCGGCGGCGAAGTTCGACAGCAGCCCCGCCCAGGCCGCGCCAATCGCGATGCCCATCGCCGCCACCAGGGCGGCAAACGACGTCGTTTCCACGCCGAAGTAACCAAGGATGGCCACCACCAGCAGGACGTTGAGGGAGACCGAGACGACCGAGCCGATGTAGCGCAGCAGGGTCGGATCCACGTGCTGCCGTTCGAGCGCCCTCGACACCAGCCGCACCGCCAGGCTGATCAGGTAGCGGCCGACCATGAACACCACCAGCGCGCCCAGCAGGCGCAGGCCGACGGCAAGAGCGGTGTTGGCCAGGGTCTGGGACAGCTGATTCCAGTCGATATTCATGTGCGGTCTCCTTGATGAACGCGGATCAGGTGCCATGTGTAGCTCATCCTATCCGGCGCGTCGAGCCGGGCCGCACGGCTTCGTAGTACAGTCCGCGGACCCCGTGTCGATTCGTTGAGGAGGGAGACCTGATGCAGCTTCGATTTCCTGGCTCGCTGGCGTTTGCGCCGGTTCTGGTAGCCACCGTTCTGGGATTCGGCGTGACGGCCGGCGGCCAGGCCCCGCCCCGCGCCCGCCCGCCAGCCCGGCCCCGGCCACGGCGCCCGACCCGCTCGCCGGCCTCACCTTCCGCAACATCGGCCCCGTCGACCATGGGCGGCCGCATCGACGACCTCGCCGTCCTCGAGTCGAACCCGGCGGTGTTCTACGTCGGCGCCGCCACCGGCGGGCTGTGGCGGACCACGAACAACGGCACCACCTGGGACGTGCTCTTCGACGATCTCGACGACGTGGTGTCGATCGGCGACATCGCGATCGCGCCGAACGACGCCAACACGGTGTGGGTGGGCAGCGGCGAGAACAACAACCGCCAGAGCGGCTCCTGGGGCAACGGCGTCTACAAGTCCACCGACGCCGGCCAGACCTGGAAGCACATGGGGCTCGCCGACAGCCGCGCCATCGCCCGCGTCATCGTCGACCCGGTCGACCACGACGTGGTCTACGTCGCGGCGCTCGGCAGCGTGTTCGGGCCCCGGCCGCGAGCGCGGCGTCTTCAAGACCACCGACGGCGGCCTCACCTGGACCAACGTCCTGTTCGTGAACGACGACACCGGCGCCACCGAGCTGGTGATGGACCCCTCGAACAACAAGGTGCTCTACGCCGCCACCTATCAGCGGCGCCGCGCCACCTGGGGCTTCAACGGCGGCGGGCCGGGCAGCGCCATCCACAAGTCGTCGGATGCGGGCCGCACCTGGACCAAGCTGACCAACGGCATCCCGCCGGGCCCACTCGGACGCATCGGCCTGGACGTCTACCGCGCCAATCCGAACATCGTCTACGCGCGGGTGGAGCACGAGAAGGAGAGCGGCGTCTACCGCTCCGACAACGCCGGCCAGTCGTGGCGGAAGATGTCGAACGTCAACCCGCGGCCGATGTACTTCAGCCAGATCCGCATCGACCCGACCAACGACCTGCGCATCTACGTGCTCGGCGTCCAGCTCCACATCTCGGACGACGGCGGCAAGACCTTCATCGAGAACGGGGTGATGCACTCGGACCACCACGCGATGTGGATCAACCCGGCCAACCCGAATCACATCATCGACGGCAACGACGGCGGCGTCGGCATCAGCTGGGACAAGGGCGCGACCTGGGAGGCCTTCACCAACATGGACCTCGGGCAGTTCTACCACGTCGGCTACGACATGCAGACGCCGTATCACGTCTGCGGCGGCCTGCAGGACAACTACACGTGGTGCGGCCCGAGCCAGGTCCGCAGCCGCACCGGCATCGGCATCGACGACTGGCGCTCGATCCAGGGCGGCGACGGCTTCGAGGCGCAGATGGACCCGCGCGACGGACGCACCGTCTACGCCGAATCGCAGGACGGCAACATCGTCCGCATCGATCGGCTGACCGAACGAGCGCAAGTCGATCCGTCCGGTGGCGGCGAAGGGCGAGCCGCCGCTGCGCTGGAACTGGAACACGCCGATCGTGCTGTCGGTGCACAACCCGGACACGCTGTACGTGGGCGCGAACAAGGTGTTCAAGTCGTCCGACCGCGGCCAGACGTGGACCGTGATCAGCCCCGACCTCACCGAGAACACGGACCGCGAAGGCTTGTCGCTGATGGGCGTGACCGCCAAGGAGTTCACCATCGCCAAGCACGACGGCGTGCAGTCCTACGGCAACCTGGTGCAGCTGTCGGAGTCGCCCCGCCAGGCGGGCGTGCTCTACGCCGGCGCCGATGACGGCTCGGTCTACATGACCAGGGACGACGGGAAGAACTGGACGAACATCACCGCCAAGTTCCCCGGCGTGCCGAAGAACTCGTACGTCTCGAGGCTGACGCCGTCCACGCACGACCCGAACACGGTGTACGCCACGTTCGACAACCACCGCAACGACGACTACGGCACCTACGTCTATGCCAGCGCCGACGGCGGCAACAACTTCCGCTCGATCGGCGAGGGCATCCCGAAGGGCCACACCATCACCTCGTTCGTCGAGGATCCGCAGAACCCGCAGCGTGGTGTACGCCGGGCAGCGAGTTCGGGCTGTTCGTCAGCCGCGATCGCGGCGGCCAGTGGCAGCGCTTCCGGAGCGGCCTGCCCACCGTGCCGATCCACGAGATCGTGTTCCACCCGCGCGACAACGACATGATCGTGGCCACCCACGGCCGCAGCATCTGGATTCTGGACGATGCCACGCCGGTGCGGCAGCTGTCGGAGGCGATGAAGTCGCCGGTGCACCTGTTCGACATCCGGCCGGCGATGCAGTTCAACCAGGCGCAACGATCGCGGCTTCCTGGCCGACAAGGGCTTCTGGGGGAAGAACCCCACCTACGGGGCGCCGATCAGCTACTACCTGGCCACCGCCAGCCACCGACGTGGTGCTGCGCATCCGCGACGCGCAGGGCGCGGTGGTGCGCGAGCTGTCCGGCGACGCGACGAAGGACGCCGGCAAGGTGGGCGTCAACCGCGTCTACTGGGACCTGCGGCACCAGCCGCTGCCGGCGCCGCGCGACCCGCAGGGCCAGGGCGGGGCGGCGGCGGAGGCGGATTCGGCGGCGGCGGCGCTGAACGGCCCCAACGTGCTGCCGGGCGAGTACCGGGTGACGCTGGTGGTCGGCGGCAAGGAGGTGGCGACCAAGCCGGTGCGCGTCACCGGCGACACCGCGGTGCCGATGACGGATGCCGATCGCAAGGCGTGGCACGACACCTCGATGTCGCTGCACGACATGCAGCGAGCGGTGAACGACAGCGGCCGATGCGGTGACCACGCTCGAGACGCAGGTGCAGCAGGCGGAGGCGCTGCTGAAGACGGCGGCCAGCGCGCCGGCGGCGGCGAAGGGCGCGGTCGAGGACGCCGCGAAGCGGCATTGCGGACCTGCGGCGCCGGCTGGGCGTGGGCCAGACCGGCGGCGGCGGGGGCGGCGGTCGGTCAGCCGCCGAACGTGCGCGCAGCAGGTCACGCAGCTCAAGGGTCAGGTCATGAACTCCACGTCACTGCCCACGGCGATGCAGACGCGGACCGCCACCGAGGCGCGCGAGGACCTGATCAAGGTGGTGCAGGAGGTCAACGATCTCATCGCCGCCGTGCCGCAGCTGTACGACAAGCTGGGCGCGAGCGGATTGAAGCCGGCCGCGCTGACGCCGATCGCGTTCAAGTAGCGGGTTCCAGGTTCCATGGCTCTGGGGTTCTGGGGGGCAACCTCAGAACCTCAGCAGCCGCGTCACCTTCATCACGAAGGCCCGGTTGCGGAGGCCGGTGCCGTTCGGCCGGGTGTCGTGCTCGTCGGTCCACACCAGGAAGAACTCGCTGCCGGGGATGTACTCCCAGCGGTAGCGGACGTTGCTGCTGAAGGTGTTGTCGGCCGAGCCGTACTGGAGCAGCGCGCTCAGGAACATGCGCGGCGAGAAGGCGTAGTCGGTGCGGGCGCGGAACAGCGCGCGTGGTGAACTCGCCGTACGGCAGGTCGATCCGGTTGAGCGAGATGCTCGGCTCCACCGAGAACTGCTTCAGGATCGAGTAGCGGGCGCTGCTCACGGTCAGCGCCGTCAACGTGCCGTCGTAGAACTCGCCGGCCTGCAGCGCGATCGTGCCCGTGAAGCGGCGCTGCTGTCCGAGCGTGTAGGACACGGTGCCGTCGCGGAAGTTGTAGCCGCCCGCCGGAATGAACACGCCGCCGCCGACGTTGAACGGCACGAACAGCGCCTCGTAGTTGTCCGAGGCCTCCACCGTCACCTGGTCGCTCGATTCGAACTCGGTGTTGAAGCGCGCCGGTCTGCGTCCGGGTCTCCACCGAGCCGTTGCCGTTCACGAAGTAGTCGAGCGTCGCCTCGAGTGGTGAACTTGCGCACCGCCTCGATGCTCTTCGGCCGCGGGCTGAAGCGCAGGGACAGCGAGCTCTTCTCGAAGTTGGTCCGGCGCAGGAAGCCGATCTCGGGATTGAAGGCCGCGCCCACCTTCAGGAACTCGCCGCGGACGCCGTAGCGATCCGGCACCCACTCGCCGCGGGCCTGGTAGCTCTCGTTGTCGCCGTCCAGGCCTTCGGTGTCGGTGCGCGCGTAGTAGGCGCCGGCGGCGACGTTCTGGTAGAACGCAGAACGCGCCGTCGACGCCGTAGGCCTGGTTGCGCCCCGGCAGGGCGGCGCTGGCGCCGATCGAGCGGTTGGTGAAGATCGCGCCGATGGTGCTGCGGCGCAGGATGTCGCGCTTCACCCGCAGCACGGTGAAGTTGGTCGAGTCGGTGCGCGAGAACTCCTCCTCACCCGACTGGATGTTCACGGCGCCGAGCCCCCAGCTGCCGACCTTGCCGGTCAGGCGCCCGCCGACGTCGATCGGAATCACCCGGCCGCGATTGAGCCCGATGCGCCGGCTGTAGAACAGCGTCGGCGTGTCGGAGCCGGTCTGGCTGAACCCGCCGCCCGCGCCGCCGCGGGCGAAGTCGAAGTTGCCGCGGCCCTCCAGGAAGAAGTCGCGCTTCTCGGGCAGGAACAGGCTGAACCGGGTCAGGTTCACCTGCTGCTCGTCGACCTCGACCTGCGCGAAGTCGGTGTTGACCGTGAGGTCGGCGGTGACGTTGGCGGTGACCCCGTACTTGAAGTCGCCGCCGAACTCCGCGTCGAGATCGCGGCTCACCGGCCGGCACCCGGAGGTTGTCGGTGGTCGCCCGGCCCGAGCGCATAGGGCTTGACCTCCATGTTGCGCGACGCCGGCGGCAGGTCCAGGCCCACCAGCGTGCCGTACGACGACACGCGGTTGAGCGCCATCGGGCCGGCCAGGTTCTGCGGCACCGGGCTCAGGTAGTCCCACTCGTTCTTGCGGCGGATCGAGCGGCGCATCTGGAAGCCCCACACCATGTTCGTGCCCGAGGTGTAGCGAATCGACTTGAACGGAATCGCCATCTCCACCGTCCAGCCGCCCTCGAAGCGGCCGGTGCGGGTCGTCCAGACCGGGTTCCAGTCGGTGTTGGGCGAGCCCTCGTCGACCACCGAGTAGTCGGAGAAGCCGCCGAGCGGGTTGGCGTAGAACATGAAGCCGCTGCGCCGGTCGTAGAAGGTGTCGAACGCCGACGCCGATGTGGTCGTTGTTCCGCATCTGGTTGGTGTCGCGACGCAGTTCGTTGGCCACCCACTGCTCGGGCGGGGCCGAGTCGAAGACCCGCGCCGAGACGTAGATGTTGCGCTCGTCGTAGGTGATCCAGACGTCGGTGCGCTCCGAGGCCAGCTCGCCGTTCTGCGGCACCACCTGGATGAAGTCGCCGAACGGCTCGTTGTCGGCATAGACGCGCTCGTCGAGCCGGCCGTCGTGCACGAACGGCTCGATCAGCTTGATCGCCCGGACCGTGGGACGCCGCGCGGCGTCCCGGGTGATGGTGGCGGGCGCCAGGGGCGCCGGCGATCCGTCGATGCCGCCAGTCGCGCCGGGCACGCGCACCGGCGCGGTCGCCGTCGCCTGGCCCGCGGGGACCTCGCTGGCGGCGCCAGGCGAGGGCTGGGCAGCCGCGGCCGTCGCGCACACGAGTAGCGCGGTGAGAGCAGGCGATGGAGCGGAACACGAGGGACTCTAGCGGCCGCCAGCCTGTCGGCCGGTCTTGATCATCTCGTCCGCCGGCTGCACCCTGCCCGAGCAGTCCGAGGAAGCCTTCCTTCACGCGCTGCTGCACGTCCGGCGGGCTGGCCGTCAGCATGTTCGGCAGCTTGGCGCGCTTCGACTCGACCAGCACCTTCTGCGTGCCCGCCTCACCGGCGGCGCGATCGCCGCCGAGCGCCTGGGTCAGGCTGCCGATGCCGCACGCCAGCACGCTGAAGCCCTTGAGGTCGGCAATCTGGCCGGCCACGGCCACGGCGCCGGGATCCTCGACCATCAGCATCGCGATGACGTCGCCCTTGGTGTTGGCGGGCGACCAGACGTTGGCCTTCGCCTCCTGGAAGAAACCGATCGCGGTCTTCGCCTCCTCCACCGAGCGGATGTGCGGCAGCGTCACGCCGTCGGCGCCGGCCGCCAGCACTTCCTTGACGCGCGCGCGGGTCGCCTCCACGCCATCGCGCTCGATGGTCGGGATGCGCACCAGCAGCGACTTGCGCGGGCCCACGGCGGCCTTGCTGCGCAGCCCCTCGGCCAGCGTCTTCACCGCCGCGACGTCGTAGCTGCCTTCGAGGTTCAGGAACACGAAGTCGAGCAGCGGATTGGCGGCCAGCTTCTCGGCCGCCCTCGCGCGTGTAGATGGCCTTCGGCGGCGGCTGCCCGCGCTCGAACCGCTGCGGGTTCTCGTTGGGCACGAACACGCCGAACACCGGCTTGCCCGCCGTCCAGAGGTCCAGCACGGCGTGGCGCGACGACTGCGCGCGGGCGGAAACGGTGGGGATGACGAAGGAGACGGCCGCCAGCAGGGCGAGCGTCCGCAGCACGCGGTTGATTCGAATCATGGGGTCTGGTTACCTGGCTCTCAGTTGCACGTGACGCACTTGTGGTTGTTCGTGGCGCCGAGCTTCTCGAGCAGCGCCAGCGCTTCGGGGAAGGGCTGCACGCGCTGCACCGGGCCGTTGGCCATGTCGGCCGTGGTGTTGCCCTCGCGATTCACCTTGGTCACGTCGGCGCCCTTCGACACGAGGTAGAGGATCGACTCGGTGTCGCCCCGCGACGCCGCCAGGTGGACCGGCGAGTTGCCTTCGTGGTCCACGGCGTTGACGTCGGCGCCGAGCTCCTCGACCAGGTACTTGATCGCGGGCAGGAAGCCGGTCGGCGCGTAGCGGTGCGCGTTGGCCGCGAAGCCCTCGCCGTAGCCCACGCCAGACGCGGCGTGGAGCGGCGACACCGCCGGACCGCCGTACGGCACCGGCGGGAGGCCCGACGTGTCCTGCACCTGCCGCACACCGTCGCCGGTGAACGGCCGGCCCGCGGGCTTGATCGTCGAGATGTTCGGGTCGGCGCCGTACGAGACCAGCAGCTTCATCGCGTCGACGTCGTTGGCGTAGGCCGCGCGCCAGAACGGCGTGGCGCCGCTCTCGTCGACGCCGGCGAAGTCCGAGTTGTAGGCCTGGTACCAGACCTTGTACTTCACCCGCGCGTTGACGTCGGCGCCCTTGTCGAGCAGCGCCTTCATCAGCTCGAGATACCCGGTGCGCTGCTGCTGGTAGGTCTTCGGCCCGGGATACTGCGACTTCGGCGCCCAGTAGACGTTCAGCACCGCGAACAGCGGCGTGACACCGTTGGCGCTCGGCTGCGACGGGTTGGCGCCCTTCTCGATCATCACCGTCGCCAGGTCGAAGTGACCGTTGACGATGGCGATGAGGAGGGGCGTCATGTGATCGCCCGGGTTCGGCTGGTTGATGTCCACGCCGGCGTCCATCATCGCGGTGACGCTGTCGACGAAGCCCTGGCGCGCGGCGAAGTGCATCGCGGTGAGCCCGCCCTGGGTGCCGATCAGCTCGTTGTAGCGCAGCGGCCGGGTGACGCCCGGCACCTCGGCGGGTCGGCGCGGCGGGCCGCCCACCTGGCGGGCCATCGTGTCCTCCTCGGGCGCCGACAGGGCGGCGAGGTCGACCACCCTGGTGGTGATGCGCGCGTCGGCGCCGCGCTGCAGCAGCAGGCGCACGACGTCGGCGCGGTTGTAGCCGGCGGCGTACATCAGCGGCGGTCTCGCCCCTGGCGCTGTCCCGCGCATCGATCTTCGATCCGCCTTCCACCAGCATCGTCACCGTGCGGGTGTCGCCCGAGGCCGCGGCAATCATCAAGCGGCGTGGCGCCGGTGGCCGAGGTGGCGTCCACGTCGGCGCCGGCCGCCAGCAGGCTGGCCACGGCGGCGGAGTGGCCGCCCTTCGCGGCCAGGTAGAGCGGCGCGTAGGCGCCGAGCCGGGTGGTGGCGCGCAGGTTGGCGCCCGCGGTCACCAGCATCTGCACCATCTCGGCATCGCCCTTCATCGCGGCCCAGTGCAGCGCCGTGGTGCCGTCTCCCTGCGACCCGTTGACGTCGGCGCCCTGCTTCAGCAGCGCGCGCAGAGCGTCGCGGTCGCCGGCCTGGGCGGCGTCGGCCACCGCGCTTCGACTGCGCTCAGTGCGGTCCTGAGCCTGCCGAAGGACCGGCGAGCGGCTCTCCTGCGCGAGGGTTGCGGCCGGCACCGCCACCAGGGCGAGCATCACCAGCAGTCCCCGCACGGTCTTCCTCGACGGCGTCACTCTCACCATGCACGAATCTCCAGTAGAGAACTTGGTCCCGGTATCCGGTACCCGGTGTCCGTCAGACGCCTGCGACCGTCGGTTCCGCCGCGCTGTTCAGGTCCATCGGGCTCGTGCTGTCGCCGAAGGTCTTGATGTCGTCCAGGCCGAGCGTGTGCAGCACGCTCAGCATCGGGTTGGCCATCGGCGTGGCATCCGGCGCCTTCAGGTGCAGGCCGCCCTTCAGCGCGCCGCCGGCGTGGCCCATCAGGAACAGCGGGCACTTCTTGTGGTTGTGGATGTTCGAGTTGCCCATCGGCGAGCCGTAGAGCACCAGCGTGTTCTCGAGCAGGTTCTTGTCGCCGTCCGGCGTCTCCTTCAACTTCTTGAAGAAGTACGGGCAGCAGGCCGATGTGGTAGCGATTGATCTTCTCGAACTCGAGGATGCGGTCCTCGCGATCCTGGTGATGCGAGGCGGGGTGGAAGCCGGTGCTGACGCCGCTCTCCGGATAGACCCGGCTCGAGGCGTCGCGCCCCATCTTGAACGAGAACACGCGCGTGGTGTCCGAGGCGAAGGCCAGCACCTGCAGATCGAACATCAGCCGGACGTGCTCGTCGAACGAGTCGGGCACGCCGATCGGCGCCCCCGGCAGCTCGCGCGACTCGCCGCTGGCGTTGTAGGCCTCGACCTTCTGGATGCGGCGCTCGATCTCGCGCACATCGTCCAGGTACTGGGTCAGCCGGACGCGATCGGCGGCGCCCAGTTCGCGGCGCAGACGACCGAGCTGGCTGGTCATCAGGTCGAGGATGCTCTTGTCCTCGGCTCGCCGCTCGCGCCGCTCGCCGGGCGTGGCGCCGACGCCGAACAGCTGATCGAAGGCCACCCGCGGGTCGCGAATCATCGGCATCGGCGTGTTCGGAGCCGACCAGCTGATGCTGTCGGTGTAGACGCACGAATAGCCGTAGGAACAGCCGCCCGCCTGGTCGACCGGCTCGATGCACAGCTGCATCGACGGGATCGGCGTGTCCTGTCCGTGTCGCTGGGCGTAGTACTGGTCGAGCGAGAGCCCGGCGCGCACGTCCGACCCCTGCGTCTGCCGCGGGTGGCTCTGGGTGAGGAACACCGCGCTCGAACGGAAGTGGTCGCCGCCGATCTCGGGCAGCTCGAAGGCCTCGGCGTTCCGCACGTCGGTGTTGCTGATGATGGTGAGGTGCTCGCGGAACGGCTCGAGCGGCGCCAGGCTGCTCGGCGACAGATCGAACGCCTTGCCGGTGGCCGCGGGCGACCACAGGTTCTTCGCCAGGCCCGGCACCGTGGCGCCCGCCGACCCGTGCACCATCTCGATGGCCGACAGCCGAACCTTGCCGAGGGCCGTCTGCGCCAGCGCCGTGCGCGCCGGCACCATGGCCTCGAGCAAGGGCAGCGCCATCGTGACACCCATTCCCTGCAACATCGTGCGCCGGGAAATGTGCTTCCTGGTGATGAACATCGTGACTCCTGTGTGCCCGTCTGCCGGTTGCCGTCTGCCGGCTACTGCCGTTCCGCCGTCGTCTCGATCGCTTCCGCCCTGCTCCGCTGGAACGCGGGGCTCTTCACCACGCCGAGGATGAAGGACGAAATCCGGTCGTCATTCCTGCCGGCGTCGGCCACGATGGCCCGCACCGTCGGCATGTCGAAGGGCTCGACGCGGCGGCCGAGCGCATAGGTCATCAGGCTCTCGGTGAAGCTGAGCTTCACGAGATCCGCGTGCTTCAGCAGCGCCTGGCGCAGGCCGATGGGCCCGTCCATCTTGGTGCCGTCGTAGAGATCGCCCGCGGCGTCGATCGGCACGCCGTTGTCCTTGATGCGCCACGCGCCGGTGGCGTCGAAGTTCTCGAGCGCCAGGCCCAGCGGATCGATCACGCGATGGCACGAGTTGCACGCCGGGTTCTTGCGGTGCTCTTCCATGCGGCCGCGCGTCGACAGCATCCTGCCGCCGACCGTGGACTTCACCGAGTCGTCCAGCGCCGGCACGTTGGGCGGCGGCGGCGGCGGTGGTGACGCCAGCAGCACTTCCATCACCCACTTGCCGCGCAGCACCGGCGAGGTGCGGTCGGCGATCGAGGTGAGGAGCAGCACGCTGCCCTGCCCCAGCACGCCGCGGCGGTTGGGGTCGGGGAGGGTGACGCGGCGGAAGTCGCTGCCGAGCACGTTGGGGATGCCGTAGTGCTTCGCGAGCCGCTCGTTGACGAACGTGTAGTCGGCCGTCAGCAGTTCCATGAGGCTGCGATCGCCGCGCACCAGGCTGTCGAAGAAGAGCTCGGTTTCGCGGACCATCGCCTCTGACAGCGTGGTGTCCCAGTAGGAGTAGAAGTGATGATCCGGGCGCACCTGGCGCACGTCCTGCAGCCGCAGCCACTGGCTCGCGAACCGCGTCGACAGCGCCTCGGCACGCTGGTCGGCCAGCATCCGGCGCACCTGCTTCTCGAACGCCGCCGGGTTGCGCAGCTGCCCCTGCGAGGCCGCGCGCGTCAGCTCCTCGTCGGGCATCGCGCCCCACAGGAAGAACGACAGCCGCGACGCGAGGTCGAGGTCGGCGATGCGATAGGTCTGCCCCGCGCGCACCGTCGCCGGCACCTGCTCCATGCGGAACAGGAACCGCGGGCTGGCGAGGATGGCCTGCACCGCCAGGCGCACGCCCGACTCGAAATCACCCTTCTGCTGGCCTTGATCGTAGAAGGCCATCAGCGCCGCGAAGTCCTCCGCGCCGACCGTCGCCCGGTAGGCCTGGGTGGCAAGGCGGCGCACGATCTGCTCGGCGCAGCCGCGTTCCTCCGCCGAACTGGTCGGGCGGCACGAGAACACCCGGCGGCGGCTGAGCGTGTCGGACACGCCGGTCACTTTCATCGGGCCGGTGATCGCGAAATCGCGCACGTGCGGCAGCGCGGTGGTGCCGAACACTTCGCCGATGTTG
Organism: uncultured Acidobacteriota bacterium; assembly: GCA_963721715.1. Lineage (GTDB taxonomy): Bacteria > Acidobacteriota > Vicinamibacteria > Vicinamibacterales > UBA2999 > VFZN01. The sequence continues at coordinate 1,009,245 of CAVRKI010000004.1, forward strand.
GTGTCGGCCAGCGTGTGCTCCACCGGCATCATCAGGTCGTCGACCGGGCCGTCGAACCGCGCGATGAAGGCCGCCGACACGCGCTGCGGGCCCGCCGTGACGTGAATCGGCGGGGTCATCATGTTGAGCCCGTTCGGATCCTGCTCGTTCATCCGCGGGTTGATGTCGAGCACCGCCACGCGCTCGCCGTTGACCGAGATGTCGATCTGCTCGCCAGCGTAGGGACCGCCGAACAGATCGCCGGTCGGGCCGGAGTGCAGCAGCACCTTGAACACGTAGTCGCCGTCCGCCGGGAAGACGTGCGTCACCGACAGCCCGCCACGGGTGCCAAGCGGGGCGCCTTCGACGTAGCGCATCTGCGACTGCGTGCGCGGCACCTTCCAGGTGGTGGTGCTCGCCGAGGCATTGGGATCGCCCACTGCCAGGCGGCTGATCTGGCTCGCCGCGCGCAGGTAGCCCTCCATCAGCGCGGTCGAGATCACCTGCGAGTCGGCGACGTTGTCGAAGCCGTCGCTGATGGTGTCGGCCGGCAGGAAGGCGGTGATGTCCACCTCGATGCCCAGCAGGTCGCGCACCGCGCGCTGATACTCCGCGCGGTTCAGACGCTGCGACGGCCGCGAGCCGGGGTTGGGGTTGAGGGCGGCGTGCTGGTCGATCCGGGTCTCGAACGCGGAGGCCAGCGCGGCGATCGCCGCGGGCTCGGGACGACGGGCGCTGGCGGGCGGCATCATGCCGGCGCGCAGCTTCCGAATCATCTTCTCGACGACCGGCGCCTGTTCCACCACCGCCGCCGCATCGAAGCCGGCGAGCGACAACCCGCCCGCCTTGCCCCGTTCACTGTGGCAGGTGGCGCAGTACTCCTTCACCATCTGCGTTTGCGCGGCAACGCCGAGGCCGGTGGCGGCGGCGTGCGAGGCCGCCGGGCGCGGGGCCTGGCGAGCGGACGGTGAGGCAGCGGCCGACGGGGGTGCGGCCACGGACGGTGCGGGCGGGGTCGACGCCGGAGCCGATGGCCGCGCCGGTTGTCCCTGCCCGGCCAGCCCGACTCCCATCACTACCAGCCCGCACAGGAGTCCGGCCGTCCGACGCATCGTGGTTCCTCGCTCGGTGGACATTCGCCGCATCGGTGTGAGCGCGCCGACGGTCAGGCGCCTAACAGGACACGCACTTGTGATTGTTCTTGGCGCCGAGGCTCTCGAGCAGCTTGATCGCCTCGGGATACGGCTGGGTGCGCTGGACCGGACCGTTCGCCATGTCGGCGGTGGTCTGCCCCTCGCGATTGACGCGCGTCACGTCGGCGCCCTTCGAGACGAGATACTTGATCATCTCGACATCGCCGCGCGACGCCGCATGGTGCAGCGCGGTGTTGCCTTCGTGATCGGCGGCGTTGACGTCGGCGCCGGTCTCCTCCACCAGGAACTTCACCGCCGCCAGCAGCCCGGCCGGCGCGTAGCGATGCGAGTTGGCGGCGAAGCCCTCGGCGTAGCCGACGCCCGAGGCCGCCTGCAGCGGCGTCACCGCGGGGCCACCCACGGGAAGCACGGGCAGGCCGGAGACGTCCTGGATGTTGAAGCGATCGCCATCGCCCGTGCGCGGACGGCCCGCCGGCTTGATGGTGGGAACGGTCGGGTCGGCGCCGTAGGCGATGAGCAGCTTCATCGCCTCGACGTCCGCGCCGTAGGCGGCGCGCCAGAACGCGGTGGCGCCGATTTCGTCGACACCGGCCAGGTCGAAGTTGTAGCCCGAGTACCACACCTTGCGGCGCAGGCGCTCGTTCGGGTTGGCCCCCTTCTCGAGCAGCGCCTTCATGAAGTCCAGGTAGGTGAGCTTCTGCTGCAGATACGCGCGCGGCTGCGGATAGAGCGCTTTGGGGGCCCACTGCACGTTCAGCGTGGCGTAGAGCGGCGTGACGCCGTTCTCGGTCGCGATGTTTGGGTCGGCGCCCTTGTCGAGGAGGTACTGCCCGATGTCGAAGTGGCCGTTGATCACCGCCACCGTGAGCGGTGTCGACTTGTCGCCGGGGTTCACCTGGTTGACGTCCGCGCCGCCGTCGACGAGCGCCTTGACGACATCGGCATGGCCCTGCCGCACGGCGAACAGCAGCGGCGAGAAGCCGCCAGAGGTGCCGACCAGTTCGTTGTAGCGGTACTGACGCGTGAGGCCGGCCACGTCGGGCGGTCGCGGGGCTCCGTTGGCGGGAGCCGCGGGCGCACCGCCGCGCCCACCCGCGTTACGACCACCGGGTGCGGTCGGCGTGTTGCCGGCCGGAGCGGCGCCACCGGCCGCCTGCTGCCGGAAGAACTCCTCTTCGGGGCTCGTGAGCTTGGTGAGGTCGACGACCTTCGACGTGGCCTTGACGTCGGCGCCACGCGCCAGCAGCAGCTTGACCACGTCGACGCGGTTGAACGCCGAGGCGAACATCAGCGGCGTCTGGCCCATCGCCGTCTCGCGCGCGTTCACGTCCGCGCCGCCTTCGATCAGCATCGTCGCCGTCCTGGTGTCGCCGGACTGGGCCGCGAACATCAGCGGCGTGGTGCCGGTCGACGAAGCGGCCTTGAGATCGGAGCCGCCGGCGATCAGCGCCGCGACCGCGCCGCTGTGACCAGCCTGCGCCGCCATCATCAGCGGCGTGTAGGCGCCGAGGCGCGTCGTCGCCTTGACGTTGGCGCCGGCGTAGACCAGCATCTGCACGAGCTCGGTGTTGCCGGCGCGCGCCGCCCAGTGCAGCGCGGTGGTGCCGTCGCCCTCGGCGGCGTTGACGTCCGCGCCCTGCTTGAGCAGGGCCCGGATCGCCTCGGTGTCGCCCCGGCGGGCGGCCTCGATGACGGTCGGCGCCTGCGCCGAGAGAAGAACGCTCAGGCACAGCCCCGCCGCCGTACCCAGTACTCCGCCTGCGAACAGCCGCCCTCGACGCATCACTTCGGCTCCTACTCCTGCGCCGCGACCGTGGTCTCGGGCGCGTGGTTGAGGTTCATCGCTTCGGTGCTGTCGCCGAAGGTCTTCACGTCCTCGAGACCCAGCGTGTGGATCATCGACAGCATCGCGTTGGCCATCGGCGTGCCGTCGGCGGCCTTGATGTGCAGGTTGCCCTTCAGCTTGCCGCCGGCATGGCCCGCGACGAACAGCGGGCAGCGCTTGTGGTTGTGGACGTTCGAGTTGCCCATCGGCGATCCGTAGATCACCATCGTGTTCTCGAGCAGGTTGCGGTCGCCGTCAGGCGTGTTCTTCAGCTTGTCCAGGAAGTAGGGCAGCAGGCTGAGGTGATACTTGTTGATCTTGGCGAAGTCGAGGATGCGATCCTCGCGGTCCTGGTGGTGCGATGCCGGGTGGAAGCCGGTCTTCACGCCGCTGTCGGGATAGACGCGGCTCGAGCCGTCGCGGCCCATCTTGAACGAGAACACCCGCGTGATGTCGGAGGCAAAGGCCACCGCCTGCAGGTCGAACATCAGCTTGACGTGCTCGTCGAACGCGTCCGGCACGCCCATCGGCGCCATCGGCAGCTCGCGCGGCTCGCCGCTGGCGTTGCGAGGCTTCGATGCGCTGGATGCGGCGCTCGATCTCGCGCACGTCGTCCAGGTAGTCGCTCAGCCGGGCGCGGTCCACGGGACCGAGGTTGGTCTTGAGCTGCGCCACTTCCGCGGTGATCCAGTCGAGGATGCTCTTGTCGGCCTTGCGGCGGGCGGCCCGCTGCTCGGGCGTGGCGCCGACGCCGAACAGCATGTCGAAGGCGGCGCGCGGGTCGCGCACCATCGGCAGCGGTTCATCGGGACCGGCCCAGCTGACCGTGTCGGTGTAGACGCAGGCGTAGCCGTAGGCGCAGCCACCGGCCTGATCGACGTTCTCGATGCACAGCTGCATCGACGGAATCGGCGTGTCCTGCCCGTACTTCTGCGCGTACATCTGGTCGAGCGAGGTGGCGACGTGCACGTCGGACCCCTGCGTCTGCTTCGGATGCGCCTGGGTCAGGAACACCGCGCTCGAGCGGAAGTGGTCGCCGCCGATTTCGGGCGGGGTGAACGCCTCGGCGTTGCGGACGTCGGTGTTGCTGATGATCGTGAGGTAGTCGCGGTACGGCTCGAGCACGGCCAGGCTGCTCGGGCTGAGATCGAAGGCCGAGCCGGTGGCTTCCGGGGACCAGAGGAACTTCTTGGCGCCGATCGCCGTGGCGCCGGCCGAGCCGTGCACCATCTCGATCGCCGCCAGGCGCACCTTCCCCGTCGCCGCCTTCGCGTGCGCGGTTCCGGCAGGCACCATCGCCTCCAGGAACGGCAGCGCGACGGTCACTCCCATGCCGCGAAGGACCGTACGACGGGACACGTGCTTCTTGGTGATGTACATCGCCTCTGCTCCTCTATCGATTCAGGCTCTAGGCTTCAGGCTCTGGGCTCTCCGCTCCAGGCGCCGCCGTGTCCTACCGCTGTGCAACTTCCGTGGTTTCCGCCGCCTCGGCGCGTCCCATCTGGAACGCCGAGCTCTTCACGACGCCAAGAACGAACTGCGACATCCGGTAATCGGCCTTGGCCGCATCGCGCACGATGGTGCGGATGGCCGGCATGTCGTAGTGCTCCACGCGCCGGCCCAGCCCGTAGGTCATCAGGCTCTCGGTGAAGCTGAGCGTGAAGACGTCCGAGTGCTTCAGCAGCGCCTCACGCAGGCCCTGCGGCCCCTGCATCTTGGTGCCGTCGTAGAGATCGCCGTTCGAGTCGATGGTCGAATCGCCGTCGCGATAGCGCCAGGCGCCGGTGACGTCGAAGTTCTCGAGCGCCAGGCCCAGCGGGTCGATGACCCGGTGGCACGAGTTGCACGCCGGGTTCTTGCGATGCTCTTCCATGCGCTGGCGCACCGACAGCACCTTGGCGCCCTGCGCCGCGGCCACCGAATCGTCCAGCGACGGCACGTTCGGCGGCGGCGCCGGCGGCGGCGAGCCGAGCAGCACTTCCATGATCCACTTGCCACGCTGCACCGGCGAGGTGCGATCGGCCACCGAGGTCAGCGCCAGGATGCTGCCCTGGCCGAGCAGGCCGCGGCGGTTCGGGATCGGTCAGCGGCACGCGGCGGAAATCCGGGCCGGTCACGTTCGGCAGGCCGTAGTGCCGCGCCACACGCTCGTTCACGAACGTGTAGTCGGCGGTCAGGAGCTCCTGCAGCGGACGGTCGCCGCGGACGATGGCGTCGAACAGCAGTTCGGTTTCGCGCTTCAGCGCATCGGCCAGGGTGCGGTCGTACTGCGGATACTGCAGATAGTCCGGAGCGAGCTTGACCAGGTCCTGCAGGCGCAGCCACTGCGACGCGAACCGGGTCGCGAGCGCTTCGGAGCGGCGGTCGGCCAGCATCCGCTTCACCTGCTTCTCGAGCACCAGCGGCTGCCGCAGCGTGCCCTGCCCCGCCACCTTCAGCAGTTCCTGATCCGGCCCCGAGCCCCAGATGAAGAACGACAGACGCGACGCCAGGTCGTAGTCGGTGATGCGGTAGTTCTGCCCGGGACGCACCGTCGCCGGCACCTCTTCGAGACGGAACAGGAACTTGGGGCTGGCCATCAGCGCCTGCAGCGACATGCGGACGCCTTCTTCGAAGTCGCCCTGCTGCCGGCCCTGTTCGTAGAACACCATCAGCTTCTTCACGTCATCGGCGGACACCGGGCCGCGGTAGGCCAGGCCGGCGAGACGCTTGATGATGCTGGCGGCGCAGGTCGCCTCCTCGGAGGGCTGCGTCGGACGGCAGGTGAAGATGCGGCGGCGGCTCGGCGAATCGGAGACGCCCGTCACCTTGATCGGGCCGGTGATGGCGAACTCGCGGAGGTGCGGCAGCGCGGTGATGCCGAAGCCGCTGCCGATCTGGCTGTCGGCCATCGTCTGTTCGATGGGAGCGATGAGGTCGTCGACCGGCGCGTCGAAGCGCGACACGAACGCGGCCGAGATGCGCTGCGGGCCGGCGCGGACGTAGATCTTCGGCGTGACGAGGTTCATGCCGTTCGGGTCGGCTTCGCTCATCCGCGTGTTGATGTCGATGAGCGCCACGCGCCCGCCGTTTACCGACACTTCAATCTGCTCGCCGGGCACGCTGCTGCCGAACAGCTGCCCCGTCGGGATCGAGTGCAGCATCATGCGGAACGTGTACTCGCCGTCCGCCGGGAAGATGTGCGTGACCGAGATGCCGCCGCGCGTGCCGAACGGCGCGCCTTCGACCTGACGCATCTGGTTCGCGGTGCGCGGCACCTTGTAGGTGGATTCGGTCGGCGAGGCGTTGGCGTCGCCCACCGCGAGCGTGCTGATGGCGCTGGCCGCGCGCATGTAGCCTTCGAGCACCGTCGGCGAGAAGCCCTGGGCGTCGGCGACGTTGTCGAAGCCGTCGCTGATGGTGTCGGGCGGCAGGTAGGCCTCGACGTCGACGTCGAGATCCAGCAGGTCGCGCACGGCGAAGGTGTACTCGGCGCGATTCAACCGCTGAAACGGCCGGCGGCCCGGATTCGGGTTGAGCGCCGCCGCGCGATCGATGCGCGTTTCAAGCGCCGTGGCCAGGTCCGTCAGGACCTTGGCTTCCGGACGCTTCGCGCCCGCCGGCGGCATCATGCCGGCGCGCAGCTTGCGAATGACCTTCTCGGAGACGTCGGCGTGCTCGGTGGCCGCGCCCGCGTCGTAGGAGGCCAGCGTGAGGCCGCCAGCCTTGGCCCGATCGTTGTGGCAGCCCACGCAGTACCTGCTTCATCAGCGCGTTCTGCTCGGCGACCGAAGCGCTTCCAGGGGTGTGTGCCGCCGCCATGACCGGCGCACCAGCCGGGCTGGCCGGCGCCTGAGCCGTCGCCGCGGCGGGCGCTTGCGCCTTCGCGGAAGACTGCGACAATGGAGCGTCGGCCGCAAGCAGGGTCAGCCCCGCACAAACGGCCCCCAACACGGCGAGCGTGGAGCTGGTCCTTGGGCGCATCATTCCGATTGCGAGTATACGGCCGATTCCGAAATGGGATTGTCAGAATTTGTCATTTCGCTGGATGACATAAATCAACTGGAATCAATACGTTGAAGTCATTGCACGCCATCCCGGGACCCCTTCCGTGAGCATCCCGACCGCTCGCTTTTTCAGGAGCGTCGCCGAGTTCCGGCGATGGACGGAACGCCACCACAAGACCGCCGCGCCGGACACCAGCCGATGACGATGCGGATTGGGGTGGACCTGGGTGGCACCAAGATCGAGGCTCTGGCCTTGGACCCGGCCGGCCGCGAGTGCGGTCGCGTGCGGGTGGCCACGCCGCGCCACGACTACCACGGCACGATCGCGGCCATTGTTGAGTTGGTGCGTCAACTGGAACAGCGCCACGGCCCGGCGTCGGTCGGTATCGGCATGCCCGGCATCATCTCTCCCGCGACCGGGCTGGTGAAGAACGCGAACTCGACCTGGCTCAACGGCAGAGCCTTCGATCAGGACCTGGCGCGGGCACTCGACCGCCCGGTGCGGATCGCCAACGACGCCAACTGCTTCGCGCTGTCCGAGGCCGCCGACGGCGCCGCTGTCGGCGCGGCCATCGTCTTCGGAGTGATTGCCGGCACCGGTGTCGGCGGCGGCATCGTGGTGAACGGCCGGCTGCTGGAGGGCGCGCATCACATCGCCGGCGAATGGGGCCACAACCCGTTGCCCTGGCCGCGTGACGAAGAGCGGCCGGGCCCAGCCTGTTATTGCGGCCGTCGCGGCTGCATCGAGACGTTCCTCTCCGGCCCGGGTCTCGCCAGCGACTACGCCGCACACGCCGGCGGCACGCTGGATGCGCACGCCGTGGCCGCGGCCGCCACGGCGGGTGAATCGGCCGCGGTCGAGGCCATGGCGCGCTACGTGGATCGCATGGCCCGCGCGCTCGCCAGCGTCATCAACGTCATCGATCCGGATGTGATTGTGCTGGGCGGTGGCCTCTCGAACATCGACGCGCTCTACCGTGATGTCCCCGCGCGGTTGGCCGCGTATGTGTTCTCGGACGAGGTCCACACGCGGCTGGTGAAAGCGCGGCATGGGGATTCGAGCGGCGTCCGAGGCGCGGCGCGGCTGTAACGTCCCGGCGCCGTCGGTCGTTCGCCATTCACGAATCATCAACCGTGATTCACGAATGGCCGCATGAGCCGCGGTGCGCGCGCTGGTCAGCGGATTTCGAGGTTGTAGACCGCCACCGGCCACACCTGCCGGCCCTTGCGGCTGGCCAGCGGCCCGGGGGGCCGCGAATCCGACGGGTCGACCGGCGTCACGCCCAGGCTGCGCAGCCCAATCTGGTTGAAGCCGCGACGGAACAGCCACGGCGGCCGCTGATGCGGGGATGGTGATCACCGCGGTGGACGCATCCGGCACGCCGGCAGTGAACCGGCCCACTTCCACGCCGTTGACCTCGAGCGCGAGCGCGGCCATCACCGGCGGCTCCTCGAATCGCGTCCGCGACCGGATCGTGATCGTCACGTCGCCGCCAGCCAGGTCCAGCGGCACGGCCAGCAGCGCCGGACTGCCGCCGATCCACCACGCCGGGCCCCAGTCGTCGCCACCCGGCACGTCCCACCCGCGAGAGCAGGTACTTCTCCGCGGTGCGATCGAATACGAGCGCGAACGTGGCGCGCGGCGTCTCCGGCGAGAGCACGTCGTACTTGTCCACGGGGACGCCCTCTCGCCACGCGAACCACACGTTGGCCGGAAAGGCGAACGGATACCAGTATGGCGACCGCGTCTGCAGCTCCGCCTGCTGGCGGACGATGCGCCCGAAGCTGACGGGCTCGTCCTTGGGCAGCATCCCCGCGGTGTACTGCACCATCAGCAGGTGGTTCCACCAGAGCGCGGCAGCCACCAGCGGCGCCAGCGCCACCAGCGGCCGTCGCAGCACGAACTCGATGACCAGGGCGAGGCCGGGCGCCAGCATCACGAGCGCGCTGGAGAATCGCCGGCCGCCGAACGACCAGCCGCCGGCCCAGTCGAGCGTCGCGCCGTTCACCCACGCCGTCAGGAACAGGATGACCAGCGCCGACGCGCCCCATCGCCATGAGCGCCGCACGTAGGCAACCGTCCCGACGAGGGCGACGTAGGCCACCGGCGTCCACGACAGGAATCCGTGCCACGACGAGAACAGCGTGTCGATCCAGCGCGAGTGCCACGGGTTGAAGTACCCGCCCTGCCCCACCAGGTCGTACTCGTAGCGAGTGAACAGCACGTAGCTGTGCCCGAGCTGCAGCAGGATCCAGCGGCAGCGCGCCCAGAAGCGCCCACCCCGCCAGCGTCAGCGCCCGGCGCACGCGCTCGCCCGGGGGAGTGCGCGCGGCGCTCAGCACCAGCACCGCCGGATACAGCGCGAAGAGCGACTCCTGCGAGCGCGCGAGAAACGCCAGCCCGATCAGCGCGCCGAGCATCAGGCTCTGCCGGACGGTGGCGCCCTGCGGCACCCAGCGCGCGGCACAGACGACGAACAGGGCGACGAAGCCGAACGACGCGGCGTGCGTCATCGACGGCTCGTAGACCATGTACCAGTAGAGCGGCGTGGCGGCGAAGATCAGCACCGTGGTGAGCAGCGCCACGGTCGCGCGAGAACTCGCGGCGCAGGTGCAGCTGCAGCGCCACCAGCCCCGCCGCGCCGATCGCGAACGACGACAGCAGCGCCGCGCGCACGTAGGGCAGGCCGAGTCCCACGCCCACCGCCTCCGCCGGCGCGCTCCACCATCCGGCGGTGCGGCCCAGCCAGGTCCGCGATGGCGACGCGCGGCGTAGAGCGGAAACCACAGCAGCAGCGGTCCCACGGGCACGACGTGATTGGGCCGTGGCGGCTGGTTCAGGAACGCGAACTCGGCGGCGACGTCGAGGTCACGATCGAAGATCAGGCTGCGCAGCTGGGTGAAGTAGGTGACGCCGTCGGTGGTGACGCCGTGCGTGTCGGCGAGCTGCACGCCAAGGGCGTAGAGCAGGACCAGGCCGAGCGCGTGGACATCCGCCGTGTCGCGCACGGCCACGACCCAGGCGACGTGCCGCCGGCGGGACGCGCGCCACGACAGCCACGCCGCGACCGGCAGGCCCGATGCGAATACCAGCCAGGCGGAAGGCCGCGGCGGCAACGAAATCAGCAGCCCCAGCCAGAAGATGACGAGCGTTGCCAGCACCGGGGGGATCATATCCGGGGTCCGGTCACCCGGTCTCCGGGATCCGGCAGATCGCGGCCTTTACTTCCTATACCCCGCTCCTCGAATCACCTGCCCCGGCCTTGCGTCGGTGATCGCGCCGTTCGACACCACCGCCTGGCCGTTCACCAGCACGTGGAGGATGCCCTCGGAGTAGTGATTCGGCTCGGTGTAGGTGGAACGATCGCGCACCCGGGCCAGGTCGAAGATGGTGATGTCGGCCTTGAAGCCCGGGCCGCAGGAGGCCGCGATCGGGGATGCCCATGCGCGACGCGGGGCGCGACGTGAATCGCCGGATCGCGTCCTCGAGCGTGATCAGCTTCTCGTCGCGCACGTAGGTGCCCAGGATCTTCGTGAACGATCCCCAGGCGCGCGGGTGCGACTTCGACACCGACAGCGGCCCGTCCTCGGCGCGCGCGCCGGAGTCGGTCCCGATCGCGATCAGCGGATGCGCCAGCGCCGTCCGCACATCGTCCTCGCGCATGATCGAGATGATGACGGACGACTCGGCGCGATCGGCGATGACCAGGTCCATCACCGCGTCGCGCGGGTCCTTGCCCATCTCCTTGCCGATCTCCGCCAGCGTCTTGCCTTCCCACTTGCGCAGCGACGGCTCGAGCACCGACGACAGCAGCACGCCGCCCGCGCCGCCCGACCCGTACCACTGGTTCTCCCAGTCCTCGGGATTCGGGATCGTCCATGTCGCGCTTGATCTTCTCGCGCTGGGCCGGGTCCTTCAGGCGCTGCGAGCATCGGCTCGGTGCCGCCTTCGCGCACCCACAGCGGCAGGCAGGCGTCGAGGCCGTTCGAGGCGCGATCGTAGGGATAGATGTTGGCCGAGACGTCCAGCCCGCGCGCCCGCGCCGCCTTCGATGTGCCGGAGAATCTCCGGCATGCGGCCCCAGTTGGCGCGATAGGCGGTCTTGAGGTGCCACACCTCGGTCGGGATGTGCGCCCGCTCGGCCACCGCGAACGCCTCGTCGAGCGAGGCGATGATCTGGTTCGACTCCGAGCGCTGGTGGGTGAGGTAGCGGCCGCCCTGCTCGGCGGCGACCTTGGCGAGCTCGACGATCTCGTCGGTGCTGGCGAACCGGTCCGGCACGTACTGGAGCGAGGTGCTGAGCCCCAGTGCGCCCTGCTCCATGGCCTGGCGCACGAGCGTCTTCATCTGCTCGAGCTCCTCGGCGGTGGCGGCGCGCTGCGAGTCGCCGATCACATACGAACGCAGCCCGCCCGCGCCGACGAACGTGCCGAGGTTCAGCGCCGGCTTCGAGCGCGTCTCGAGCCGGGTGAAGTACTCGCCGAGGGTGCGGAAGTCGAGCGTGACCTTGAACGAGTCGAACTGCGCCTTCGCCTCGGCGGCGAGGCGATCGTTGATCGGGGCGATGGAGCTGCCCTCTCCGGTGATCTCGGTCGTCACGCCCTGCGTGATCTTCGAGGCCGCCCGGCTGTCGGCCAGGACGTTGAACTCGGACTGCCCGAGCATGTCGATGAAGCCGGGCGCGACGTAGGCGCCCGCGGCATCGAGCCGCGTCGCCGCCGTGCGGCCGCCAAGCTTCCCGATGGCCGCGATCTGGTCGCCGACGATGCCGACGTCGCCTTCGAACCAGGGGGCGCCGGTGCCGTCGATCAGGCGACCGCCGGTGATGACCACATCGAACTCGCTCGTCCGCGCCGGCGCGGAAGGCTGTGGCGGGGTCGCGGTGCAGGCAGCCGCGAAGACGGAGGCAACGACACAGCGCTCTTCTCACGGCGGTGATCTGCTACAATCCGGAGCTTCATGCCTCGTGCTGCGCGCCTCTGGCCGGTCCTGGCCTGCCTGATCACCGGCGCCGCGCTCTATGTCAGCCGGGGCGTCCTCGACGCGGCCCTGGTCAACGGTCGGGGCGGTGCGGGTCGCGTTCCTGCCGCCGTGGGAGTCGCTCGTCGGCTTCCTCCTGCTGGGCGGGCGTCGGCCTGGTCCTGATCGACCGGCTCAATCAACCCGCGCGGCTCCACCGCGGCGCGGGCGCCGCTGGCGGCCCTGGTGATGCCCGCTGGCGGCGCTGGCCGTGCTGCTGGTGCCGTTCACCCCCGTCCTTCCCGATCACTGGCCCGTGCTGCAGACGCTGGCCGGCCCGATGGGCGACCTCGTGTGGCTGGTCGTGCTCGGCCTGCTGGTGTGGGTGTGGTGGCAGCACCGGCTGGTGTCGATGGCCTGGTTCGCGCGCCGCAGCGTCACGCAGTTGACGGTGATGATCGGGCTCGCGACCGCGCTGGTCAGCGGCAGCGCGGCGCTGCGATTGACGGGCACCGTGCTGTTCCCCGCCGGCGACGAACCGCACTACCTGGTCATCGCGCAGAGCCTGTGGCGCGACGGCGACTTCAAGATCGAGAACAACCATCAGCGCGGCGACTATCGCGAGTACTTCAGCCGCGATCTGGACCCGCACTACCTGACGCGCGGCGCCGACGGCGAGATCTACTCCATCCATCCGGTGGGCCTGCCGATTCTGCTGGCGCCGATCTATGGCCTCGGCGGCTACACCGGCGTGCTGCTGGCGCTCGTCGCGATGGCCGTCGCTGGCCGCCGCCCTGATGTGGCGGTGGGTGGTGGAGGTGCTGAATGCGCCCGGCGCCGCAACCTTCGCGTGGGGGGTGGTGGCCTGTTCGGCGCCGTACCTGTTCAACACCTTCACCGTCTATCCCGAGATCGCCGCCGCGCTGGCGGTGATGATCGCGCTGACGACGCGAAACCCGATCGTCGCCGGCATCGTCTGCGGCGTGCTGCCGTGGCTGAGCACCAAGTACGCGCCGATGTCGGCGGTGCTGCTGGTCACCGCTCCCGAACTCCTGAAGTGGGGCGTGCCGTCCCTGCCGGCGCTGGCGAAGCGCCTGGCGCCGTACGGCGCTCCTGTTGCTGGCGTGGTTCACGTTCTTCTACGTCATCTGGGGTTCGCCGCTGCCACAGGCTCCGTATGGCGCGATGGTGCAGACCACGCCGTGGAACCTGGTGTTCGGCGCGCCGGGTCTGCTGTTCGACCAGGAGTACGGCCTGCTGCCATACGCGCCGGCCTACATCCTGGCGGCGACCGGCCTCGTCGCGCTGTGGCGCGCCGGCGGCGAGCGGCGGCTGCTGGCCCTCCGCGTGGTGCTGGTGTTCGGCGCGCTGCTCGGCACGGTCGGCGCCTTCCGCATCTGGTGGGGCGGCTCGGCGGCGCCGGCCCGGCCGCTGGCCTCGGGTCTGCTGGTCCTGGCGCTGCCGATCGCCGCCGCCTTCGCCGCCGCGGCGCAAGGCTCGGCGCGGCGCGCGGCGCAGCACCTGCTGCTGTGGGTGGGCGTCGGCATCGCGATCACCCTGACGTTCGCGCAGGAAGGTCTGCTGATCGCGAACGGGCGTGACGGCACGTCGAGCCTGCTGGAGTGGTGGTCGCCGCGCTGGGAACTGTGGACGCTGGCGCCGAGCTTCATCTTTCACGAGGCGCCCACCGCGTTGCTGCACTCGGGGGCCTGGCTGGTCATCGCGGCGAGCGCGGCGGTCGCGCTGTCGCGCACCCGCGCGGCCCGGCCCGCGACCGCGGCGCTGGCGGCGTGCGGCGTGTTCGGCGCGGCGCTGCTGGCCGCCTCGCTGGTGCTGCCGCTGCTTCCTCACGACCCGCCGATGCCGCGCGTCAACCTCGAGGCCCGCCCGCGGCTGGCCGCGCTGGACGCCTTCGACACGCGGGCGCTGCCCGCGGCGCTGATCTTCGATCCGCTGCGCAAGACCAGCGCCGCCGAGATCCTCCCCGCGCTGACGCTGGCGGTGCGGCCGGGGCTGCGGCCGGATCCACAGCCGGTCCGCGTGTTGCACAACGGACGCTTCTCGCTGCCCGCGGGAGACTACCGCGTCGACGCCGACTTCGGTCCATCGGGGCTGCCCTCGGCCGACACGCTCTCCCTCCAGGTGGGACGCGTCGGCGCCCCGCTCCTGGCGTGGCCGGTGGCCGCCGCGACTCCCGCCCTGCGCGAGACCTTTCACCTGCCGGTGGATGCCAGCTTCGTCGGCTTTCGCGGCTCGCGGGCGCTCGAGCAGGGCCTGCAGTCCCTCACGGTCACGCCGCTCGCCATCGTCAACGAGGGCGAGCGCGTCCGCACCCCCACGGTGCTGGGCGCGGCGCAGTACGGCCAGGTGATGGTGCTGCTGCACGACGACAAGGTGAACCTGGAGCCCACCGGCTTCTGGGTGCTCGGCCAGCGGCCGACGGTCCTCAGCGTGTCGTCGGCGCCCGGCGCCACCAGCCCGGTCGTCCTGCGGCTGCGCAGCGGCGTCGACAACAATCAGGTCACGCTCCGCACCCGCGGCTGGGAACGCACGGTCACGCTGGCGGCAGACCGGCCGCAGGACGTCGAGTTGCCGGCGGCCCACCACGGGGTCGTCGAGCTGACGCTGCTGGCGAGCAGCGGGTTCATGCCGATGGACCGGGACCCCGCCGTTCGCGACCGCCGGTTCCTGGGGGTCTGGGTCGAGGCGCCGTCGCAGTAGACTGACGGTATGTCGATCGCCGATCTCCGCCGCGAGTATCGCAATCATGTCCTCATCGAGACCGACGCCAACGCCAACCCGCTGATCCAGTTCACTCACTGGTTCGAGGAGGCGCAGCGGGCCGAGTCACTGGAGGCCAACGCGATGACGCTGGCCACGGTGTCGGCCAGCGGCGAGCCCTCGGCGCGCATCGTGCTGCTCAAGGGTGTGGACGATCTGGGTTTCGTGTTCTTCACGAACTACGAGAGCGCCAAGGCCCAGGACCTCGACCGCCAACCCGCGCGCGTGCCTGCTCTTCTTCTGGGGTGAGCTCGAACGCCAGGTGCGGATCACCGGCGCGGTCTCGCGCCTCTCGCGCGAGGAGTCGTCGGCCTACTTCCGCTCGCGCCCGCGCGAGAGCCAGATCGGCGCGTGGGTGTCGCCCCAGAGCCGCATCATTCCCAATCGGGGCGTGCTGGAAGAGAACTTCGAGTCGCTGACCGCCCAGTACGACGGCGGCGACGTGCCGGTGCCGCCGTTCTGGGGCGGCTACCGCGTCACGCCCGAGCGGATGGAATTCTGGCAGGGCCGCCCCAGCCGCCTGCACGACCGGCTGCTCTACACGAGCACGGCGACAGGGTGGAAACGGGAGCGACTCGCGCCCTGAGGAGTTCAGCCTTCAATCTCGATCGCCCCCGCTCCCCACCTTCACGGCCTGCCCCCCCACCTGCACGCGCGTGATCGCGGTCGGGCTGTCCGCGGTGATGCGCATGTGGATGCGGCTCGGGCGGCCCATCTTCACGCCCTGAAGGCTGATCATGTCCTTCCAACCGGACTCGCGAACCAGGCCATGCGCCACGAGGTAGCAGCCGAGCGGCCCGCTGGCGCCGCCCGTCGCGGCGTCTTCGGGCACGCCCAGGTCGGGCGCGAACATCCGCGAGTAGACGGTGACCTCGCCCCCGGCCGGCTCCACCGCGAACAGGAACACCGCGTTGTGCCCGCCGGGAAACGCGCTGCGGAGCGCCCGCATCGCGCGCAGGTCGGGCTCGGCCGCATCAACCGCCGCGCGCGAGGCCAGCGGGACATAGATGAACGGCACGCCGCACGACACTTCCTCCACGGGCAGGCCCCGCGGATCCAGCATCGACGGCGCCACGCCGATCGACTGCAGGATGTCGGCGGCCGGGGAGGCGGGCGGGCGCACCTCCGGCGTCTTCTGGTCCATCCACGCGAACTCGAGGCGCGACCCGCTCCAGGTCAGCTCGACGATCGTCGGCCCGACGCCGAGGCCGAACACGAAGCGCTCCGCGCCGGCGGCGATCACGCCGGAGTCCGCCAGCGCGAACGTGCTGCCGATGGTCGGGTGTCCGGCCATCGGCAGCTCCGCGCCCGGCGTGAAGATGCGCATCCGGATATCCGTGCCCGGCGTCTCGGCCGGCAGCAGGAACGTCGACTCCGAGAAGTTCATCTCGCGCGTCATCGCCTGCATCTGTTCCGCCGACAGGCCCCTGGCGTCGGTGAACACCGCCAGCTGATTGCCCTCGAACGGGCGGTTGGTGAAGACGTCGTAGTGCAGGTACGGTCGCATGCCTCGTCATCCCATCCGAGCCGGCTGCCACTGCAGGCCCAGGCTCATCAATCGATCCAGCAGCTGGCCGTAGGTCGAGACCGGCGTGCAGCGCCGATTCCGCGAAGTCCTCGCCTTGCGCCAGCTGCGGGTTGGGGTTCGCCTCGATCACGAACAGCTTGCCATCGTCGCGCATCCGCAGGTCGAGGCGCGCGTAGCCGGTCAGGTCGAGCGCGCGATAGGCGCGCTTGGCGAGGTGCTGCACCTGCAGCGCCGACCTCCGGGCGTCAGCGCGGCCTGCGCCGTGGCAATGCCGTGCTTCTTCTGGTACGCCACGCTCCACTTCACCCGCTCGGTGGCGATGTGCCAGCTGTTCTCGCCCATCTGCGCGAACGACATCTCCCACACCGGGAACACCTGCAGCCGCTGGTTGCCCATCACGCCGACGTACAGCTCGCGGCCGTCGATGTACTGCTCGACGATGGCGGCGGTGCCGATCGACTGGTGGATGAACTGCACCCGCCGCGCGAGCTGCTCCTCGTTGGCCACCACCGACGCCTGCGAGATGCCGATCGACGACTCGTAGGTCGGCGACTTCACGATCAGCGGGAACTTCAGCTTCTTCGGCACCGACGGCTTGCGGTTGAGCGGCACCACCGTGAAGTCCGGCACCGGCACGCGGTGGTAGGCGAACAGCTTCTTCGCCAGCGACTTGTCGCGCGCCAGGGTCAGGCCGCGCGGGTTGCAGCCGGTGTAGGGCAGCCGCAGCAGCTCGAGGTAGCTGACGACGTTCTGGTCGAAGACGCCGATGTCGGCAAACGCCTCCATCAGGTTGAAGACGATGTCGGGCTTGAACTCCTCGACGTTCTGGCGGATCGGCGTCAGGTCGTCGTGGACGCCGATCACCCGCAGCTCGTAGCCGCCCGCGCGGAGCGTCGAGACGACGTCCCACTCCATCTTCCACGGCGCGTCGTCGATGATCGACGGGATCGGGGGCCTCGGGCGGCACCAGGTCCTTGTGCACCAGCACCAGCACGCGTCGAATCGTCATAGCGCGATCCTGTGGCGGCCGCTGTGCAGGTAGTTCATCACCTGCACGGTCAGCAGCACCGTGAACTCCTGGCGCGCCTGATCCTCGGGGATCGCCATGCGCAGTTTCAACTCGCGGCTACGGGCAATCATGTCTTCGATGACCTTGTCGATGGTGTATTGGTAGATGCCGGTCCACTCGGCGACCAGCCGGCGCACGGCGCGCCGGTGGCGCTGGATGAAGTGCGCCGCGGTCGGCCGGTCGTGGTGCTCCGGCGCATCGGAGAACAGCCGCCGCAGGTCGCGATCGTAGAACGCCGGGTGATCGACGCCGTAGTGCCGGCGCTTGCGCCGGTAGTAGGCGCGCAGCGTTTCGCGGTGGCTGCGGAGCGGCTCGACCTCGTCGCCCGTCGCCACCTTCGGCGGCTGGCCCGCCAGCGAGTGCATCAGCTCGTCCATGTACTCGAGCTTCTTGATCGCCGGCCAGCCCGGCGTAGCGCTGCTGCCAGTTCGACTGCGGCGTCAGCCACAGCGCGAAGGTCTCGGCGAAGTCCTCGTCGGGATGGCTCTGCGCGTACCAGGGATCGAGGTGCAGGACGAAGCTCTTGCTGTACGGCTTCGGCGTGTAGAACTCCGGATAGGCTTCCGACGACTTGCCGAACAGCGCGCGGCGCTGCCGGCGGCAGACGCAGCTTGTAGGCGTTGTCGATCACGTGGCCGGCTTCGTGGCGCAGGATGCGCATGCACCACTCGTGCTCGCCGCCCTCGACCGCCAGCATCTGCGCCTGCTCGAGTTTCTCGAGACGCGGGTGCGCCAGGTAGAACGGCACCGCCATCGAGGCATGGCCGTCCGCCGTGAACCACTCGCTCGCCAGGTAGAAGTGAATCGGGAAGTCGAGGCCGCGCGCCAGCAGCTCGCTCCGCAGCTGCGCCAGGCGCGTCTCCATCACCGTTCCCGCCAGCGACAGCGGCAGGTCCGACAGGCGAAGGTCGAGCAGCTGTTCGTCCGGCAGCTCGGCCCAGTTGGCGGGGATCGCCTCTCGCGCTGGCATGCGTCAGGGGAGGATGGACGCGACGGGCACGGCGGCGGTGAGCACGCGCTCGGTGCGCCACGCCAGCAGAGGCGATCGCCGATGCGGACCATGTGCGGGACCCCGGTGGCCCGCCCGCTCACGGCCTTGGCAATCACGACCGGCACGCCGGGGGCGCGGCCGGGCGACACCCGACGGACGAGCACTTCGCCCTGGCCTTCACCTCGACGCTCCAGCCAGCTGACGATGGCGCTGCCGTCTTCCATCAGCGTCACGTCCGGCCAGCCCACCGGGCGCCCATCGTCGACCACGACGGGAGCCCCGAACGTGGCGCCGGCGTCGGTCGGAGAACGCCATCTTCAGCCGCGGCGTGTCCTTCGCGGCGGTGAACCAGGCGACCGCCACGCGTGCGCCGCGAGCGGCGACGGCCGGCCCGTTGGTCGGGCAACCCGGAATGTGCCAGCCGTCGCTGAACACCTGGGCCGGCGCGGTCCACTCGCCCTTCACCCGGCGGACGATCGAGATGTCGCGAATGTCGCCCGGCAGGTGATCGCGATAGACCGCGACCGGCCCCTGGCTGGTCTGCGCGATGTCGGTCATGCAGCACGAGCACACGTCGGCGTCGACGACCTTCTGCCCCTGTACCGAGCCGTCCGGCGCGAAGGACACCGCGGCCAGCGTCTTGATGTGTTCCGCGTCGTCGTGGCCGTGCGAGGTGCCGTCGTCCGGCGCCAGCGGCGTCAGGTAGATGGCGTCGGCGCCCTGCGCCGTGGGCGAGAACGTGAGGAACCCGGCATAGTCGGCGACGTTCTTCATGCCGTCTTCGAAGATGGTGGACCAGGTGGCGCCATCGTCGGTGGAACGGGCGACGCGGATGCCGTAGCCGTAGGCGCCCTCCTTGCGGCCGGTGTTCACGAGCCAGTGCGCGAGCAGCGATCCGTCCGGCATCGCCGCGATCGACGGGTGATCCGCCCAGTTGACGAACCAGTTGCTGCCGCGGGCGATGTCGCGCGGCGCGTTCCAGCCGCGGCCGTCGAAGCGCGAGAACTTCAGCGCCTGGGCGCCGTCGCCGACCGGCTCGATCCACACGAGGTAGGCCTTGCCGTCGTGCCCGGCCGCCAGCGCGTAGGCATTGCTGCCGGCGCCGGCGGGCGTCTGCAGTGTCTCGATCGCCGCCTGCGCGCCGGTGGCGGACGACCACGCCAGCGCCACCGCCGCGGTACACACCGCTGCCGCGCCCGCGCGAATCAGCGCACGCGAGACCAGCCCCTTGCGCGTCATGAGGGCCTCTTAAGGAATGAAGGTGAACTTCGCCATGCCCGACGTGGCGCCGCCCCACGGCCAGAGCGCCGCCCCGCTGCGGGGACGCGCTTCGGCGCGGACGATGACGTAGTATTCGCGGTTCTGTTCGAGCAGGTTGGTGTCGAACAGGGGCAGGCGCTCGAAGTTCGTCATCATCTGACGAACGATGGCCTCGTCTTCGACCACCCGCGACTCTTCCATGCGTCCGTCGAGGGTGCGGGAAATGGTGTGGCGCCGCGTCAGGTTGTCGTATTCCACCGTCGTCGAGACGACGGCGACTCCCACCGTGCGGTCGACCCACGCCGGCACCCTCAACTTGAGCTCGACGGTATAGGTGAACGTGGTGCGCAGGCCGCTCTGGACGAACTCGCGGACCTGGTCGGTGAAACCCTGTTCGAGCTGGAAGGAGACGAGCACCTGGCCATCACGAACCAGCGGACGGACGCGGAGCGGCTCGGCCGAGGCCGGAGCAGCAAGCGCCAACAGCCCGACGGCCGCGGCACACACGCATAGGCGATGGAGAGTCAACAGGCGCACTCGGCGGAACTTTACCACACCAGGCACGCCGCGGGACCCCGGGGATTATCTCGAGGACTAGAGGCTGGATCGGGGCGGCGACCTAGCGGGAGTGCTATGATTTCGGCGTCGGGACCATGACCTATCGTCCACGCGTGGTCGCCATCGCCGCCTGCCTCACCTTGACCCTGGCGTCCCCAGGGTCCGGGCAGCCGCTGCTCTATTCGCTGTTCGAACGCTACGTCGAATCGTTGAGGCAGCAGACCAGCATCCCCGGGATGTCCGCCGTCATCGTCAAGGACGGCCAGGTCGGCTGGGAGCGCGGGTTCGGGGCCCAGGATCTCGAGCGTAACGTCCTCGCCACGCCCGACACCCCGTACCTCGTGGGCGGGCTCACTGAGACCATGTCGGCCGTGCTGCTGGGCGCCTGCGTCGAAGGGGGCGTCCTCAACATCGATGCCCCGATCTCGTTGTGGGCGCCGGATTTCCCCTCGCCGTCGGCCACCGTCCGTCAGGTGCTGTCTCACGCGTCCGACGGCGCCGGAGGTGAGTTCCGCTACGACCCCGGCCGCTTCGCCGCGCTCACGGCCGTGGCGCAGGCCTGCAATCCGAAGTCGTTCCGCGAGAATTTCTCCGACTCGATACTCGAGCGGCTCGGCATGGCGAGCTCGGTGCCCGGGCAGGACCTGGGCACGCCGACCAACCCGGCGCGCCTGTCCTTCGATTCGCCCCAGCTCGAGCGCTACGCCGGCATCCTCAATCGCATGGCGCTGCCCTATCGCGTCGACCGCAGCGGCCGCGCGACGCGCAGCGATAACGCCGTCGGTGGCCTGACCGCCGCCGACGGCCTGGTCTCGACAGCGCGCGACCTGGCGCGCTTCGACGCCGCCCTCGACGACGGCGTGCTGCTGAAGCCCGAGACGCTGAGCGTGGCCTGGAGCCAGGCGAACTACACCGGCACGCCGCTGCCGACCGGCATCGGCTGGTTCGTCCAGAACTACCAGAACGAGAAGCTGATCTGGCAGTTCGCCCATGTCCCGGACGCCTACTCGGCCATCATCCTCAAGATGCCGGCCCGCAAGCTGACGTTGATCATGCTCGCGAACAGCGACGGCCTCAGCACGGGTGCGAATCTCGAGGCGGGAGACATCACCCAGTCTCCGTTCGTGAAGATCTTCCTCCGCCTGTTCGGCTAGGCGCTTGAGCATTCCCGACCGGCCGATGCCAGGCAGCCCGCTCGCGACGGCGTCCCCGTCCGCCTGACCATGCGTCGCGCGTCCCTGATTCTGCTGCCGGTCTGCCTGCTCCTGGCGTTGCCGCGGGTGGCAGACGCACAGGATCTGCTGCTGATGCCGTACCTGGGCTTCACCTTCGCCAGCGGCAGTTCGCTGTTCGCCGATCTCGAGAAGGGCTCCGGCGAAACCGCCAGCCTGCTCGGGGCGTCGGTGGCGCTGCTCGGCGGCGGCATTTTCGGCGTGGAAGGCGACATCGGCTACGTGCCCGGCTTCTTCGAGCGCGGCGAACGCGAGATCGTGGTGCCCGGCAGCTACGTCACCAGCCTGACCGGCAGCGTGATGCTGACCCTGCCGCTCAGCGTGACACGCGAATCGCTGCGCCCGTACGTCGTCGCGGGCGCGGGCGGGCTCCGCGCCGAGGCGCGCGACATCACCTCGGTCTTCCCCATCCGCAGCACGATGCCGGCGATCACGTTCGGCGGCGGCGCGATCGGTTTTCTCTCGAACACGGTCGGGGTGCGCTTCGACCTGCGCTACCTGCAGCAGCCTGGGAGAAGGCGACGACCTGATTGCTGGCGAGGGTCCGCGCGTGCATCTCTGGCGCGGCAGTGTCAGCCTGGTCCTTCGCTACTGATCACCCTTGCACTGCGTCCCACGGGGGTACGGTGCATGACGTCGGGTGCTGGGAACAAAGCTGCGGCGCACCCCAGGTCGCTGGCCTGTTACGATGAGAGGCTCGCGCCCGTAGCTCAGGTGGATAGAGCACCGGCCTTCTAAGCCGGGGGTCGAAGGTTCGAATCCTTCCGGGCGCGCCACTTCGCCCGCGCTGCAGGAGGCGGCGGCGCGGCGCTCAGATCCCGCAGAACGCCTTCCACTCCGTCTCGGCCTGCGCCAGCGTACGGCCGTAGACCTCATTGAAGCGCCGCTCGAACGCTTCCGACGTCGCGCCGTGCAGCCGCTTCAAGGGGACCGCTCCATAGGTCTCGATCAGGTACGCCAGGAACGACGCGCTGGTGTTGTAGGCCACCTCCTGCGGATAGCCCTCCCACGCGTCATCGTCCGCCAGCCGGGCCAACGGCGGCAGCCGGCTCGCGTTTCGGGCCGTCCAGCCGTAGAGCATCGAGGGTCCCACGGGGTAGAACCGCTCCGACACCACCGCCGATGGCAGGCCTTCGCGCATCAGCCTCGTCCCCGCCCGCCCGAGACCGACCCAGAGGATCACGTGATTGGCCTCGTGGGCGAGCAGGTGCAGCAGGTTGCCGTCGAGCGGCGCCGTGCACACCGCCTTGAACGACTCGGTCTCGGGATAGCCGGTGCCGCTGCGTTCGAACATGCGCCCGGCGTCCTCGGCCGACGGGTAGAGCAAGCCGGTCACGCGTCCCGAGTAACCCAGCTCGAGCCGGGCGTTCGAGACGGTGTGCTGATCCTCGAGCCACTCGGTGATCGTCGGCATCGACTGCTCGGCGAACGTCCCGGGCCGCACGTGAAGCGAGAAGTGTGCGCTGGTGTAAGCCCGCCACTCTCCCTCGATCTCCGTCGGGCCCAGGACCGACTGGCACGCGCAGAAGAGCGGCAGGAGCGCGATCGCCAGCCATCGGCGTGGTTCAGCGGACATACAGCACTCCGAACGTCAGCTGGCCGTGCCCCGACGAGTAGGTGTGATGGCTGCTGGCTCTCCACATCCGACCGAGCACATAGCGGCCGCACAGGTGCGCGTGCCGCGCGATCGGAAGCCGTCCTTCGAACGCGAGATCGGACCGCCAGCCTCCGCCCCAGTAGTCCACGTCCACGCCCGAGTCGCCGGTGTGCGTCTGGCTCGATCGCGCAATCACGAGCCCGGTGGTCCACGCCACCTCCAGCTCCGCCCTCGGCCATCGACCGAGACGGGCGCCGACCACACCAGCCACACCGGCTTCGCGCTCCGATCGTGAGTGGTCGATCGCGGGCGCATACCGCCGCGAGGTGCCGCGCCAGGCCAGTCCGGTCTGCACGCCGACGCCAAGGTCGAGCCCGCTGACGGCCACGTCCCTCGCGGGGTAGGCCCGATAGTCGTAGGTGCCGTCGACCCGGACGGCACGATCGCCGGCTGGCACCGGGGTGCGATCGACCGTCGTGACGTACTCCAGGCCGGAGGCGCGCGCGAAGGTCACCTCGAAGCGATGCCGCCGGCCGCGGCTCGATCGCTCGTAGCGGCCGCCCACCGCAGGCCCGCCGCCTTCGAGGGTCGTCGGAGAGCCATCCATCGGCCGGCTGGTGAGCGCGATGTCGCGGAACGCGAAGGTGGCATAGCCGGCGGTGGCGCTCCAATCCGATCGCGCGGCAAGCGGTGTGGCGGGCGGCAGCGACACCGTCTGCCCGGCCGCCTCAATCACGAGCGCGACGACGAACCCGAGACTGATCGAAAGCCGCCACCGCATACGTTGTGCTCCTTTTCGGCGGACTGGATGCGGATTGGTCGAGCAAAGCGGGTGCCACGCTCCGTCCCCGTCCGCCGGGACGAAACGCCACGCGCCGGGGACGAAGAGGCGACGCGCCCACCCACATCGGCGGGCCGCCGCCGGACGCTCCGGAATCCCGGCAGGCCGTCCGGTCCACGAGCAGAATGCCGCTGAGGGGCGCTTGCCCCCATCGCGATAGGCTGCGCCTATCTCTGCAATTGGAACTTCATATCAGGCCTATGCGGCTTCTGGCCCTATGCTGGAAGGTGAAACCGTTCCTTCGAACGGGGAGAAATCTATGCACAAACATCTCAAAACGTCGCTCGCCGCGATCGCGGTGGTGACACTCTCGTTGCTGTCAACGGATGCCGTGACAGCTCAAGGTCAGCCGACGCCAACTCAGTTCTGGTGGCCTGACCAACTCGACCTCTCGCCGCTTCGGCAGCACGCCGCCGAGTCCAACCCGCTGGGCAAGGAGTTCGACTACGCCAAGGCGTTTGCCAGCCTCGACCTCAACGCCGTCAAGCAGGACATCAAGAAGGTCCTGACGACGTCGCAGGACTGGTGGCCGGCCGACTACGGCAACTACGGACCGTTCTTCATCCGCATGGCCTGGCACAGCGCCGGCACCTACCGCGTGGCTGACGGGCGCGGCGGCGCCGGCGGCGGTCAGCAGCGATTCGAGCCGCTCAACAGCTGGCCGGACAACGCCAACCTCGACAAGGCGCGGCGACTGCTCTGGCCGGTCAAGCAGAAGTACGGTCAGAAGCTCTCCTGGGCCGACCTGATGGTCCTGACCGGCAATGTCTCGCTGGAGTCCATGGGCTTCAAGACCTTCGGCTTTGCCGGCGGGCGCAGGGACGACTGGGAGCCGGACCTGGTCTACTGGGGGCCCGAGAAGAAGTGGCTGGCCGATGAGCGCTACAGCGGCGACCGGAAGCTGGAGAACCCGCTGGCGGCCGTGCAGATGGGCCTGATCTACGTGAATCCCGAGGGCCCGAACGGCAAGCCGGATCCGCTGGCGGCCGCCAAGGACATCCGCGAGACCTTTGGCCGCATGGCGATGAACGACGAGGAGACGGTGGCGCTCATCGCCGGTGGCCACACCTTCGGCAAGGCGCACGGCGCCCACACTCCGGCCAAGTGCGTGGGACCCGAGCCGGCCGCCGCCGGCGTCGAGCAGCAGGGACTCGGCTGGGAGAACAAGTGCGGCAAGGGCAACGCGGGCGACACGGTCACCAGCGGCCTGGAAGGCGCCTGGACCTCCAACCCGACGGCGTGGACCACCGAGTACCTCAACAACCTGTTCGCCTTCGACTGGGTGCAGACCAAGAGTCCCGCCGGCGCGACCCAGTGGATTCCCGCGAATGGCCAGGGCGCGAACCTCGTGCCGGACGCGCACGACCCGTCGAAGCGGCATGCGCCGATCATGTTCACGACGGACCTCGCGCTGAGGTTCGACCCGAGCTACGAGAAGATCGCGAAGCGCTTCCGGGAGAACCCGGAGGAGTTCCGGCTCGCGTTCGCCAAGGCGTGGTTCAAGCTGACCCATCGCGACCTGGGCCCGCGCTCCCGCTATCTCGGCCCGGAGGTTCCGCGCGAAGAGCTGATCTGGCAGGACCCGCTCCCCCGCGTCGACCATGCGCTGATCGACGCGAAGGACATCGCGGCGCTGAAGGCCAAGATCCTCGCCTCGGGCCTGACCGTCCCCGAACTGGTCAGGACGGCCTGGGCGTCGGCCGCCACGTTCCGCGGCACCGACATGCGCGGCGGCGCCAACGGCGCGCGCATTCGCCTCGCGCCGCAGAAGGACTGGGCGGTCAACAATCCCGCCGAACTGGCCAAGGTGCTGCAGCGCCTGGAGGGCATCCAGAAGGACTTCAACCGCGCGCAGTCCGGCGGGAAGAAGGTCTCGCTCGCCGACCTGATCGTGCTCGGCGGCAGCGCCGCCATCGAGCAGGCCGCGAAGAAGGCGGGGCACAACGTGCAGGTGCCCTTCACGCCCGGGCGCGCGGACGCGTCGCAGGCGCAGACCGACGCCGCGTCCTTCGCCGTGCTCGAACCGACCGCGGACGGCTTCCGCAACTACTTCCGCACCGGTCAGCGCCTGTCGCCGGCGGAGATGCTGGTCGACGGGCGAACCTGCTGACGCTGACCGTTCCCGAGATGACCGTGCTGGTCGGCGGCATGCGGGCCCTGAATGCCAATGCCGGACAGGCGGCGCACGGGGTGTTCACCGACCGGCCCGGGACCTTGAGCAACGACTTCTTCGTGAACCTGCTCGACATGTCCACCAAGTGGAGCAAGTCCGCCACGTCCGAGGGCCTCTACGAGGGACTCGATCGCGCGACCGGCAAGGTCAAGTGGACGGCGACTCCTGTCGACCTGGTGTTCGGGTCGAACTCCGAGCTGCGCGCCGTGGCCGAGGTCTATGCGGCGACCGACGGACAGGAGAAGTTCGTGCGGGACTTCGCGAAGGCGTGGGCCAAGGTGATGAACCTCGACCGCTTCGACCTGAACTGAGCCTGGAGCGGGTCACACCAACGGCGGCGTTCAACACGCCGCCGTTTTTTTGTTGCGCCACTCGCATTCGAACACGATCGCCTTCGCCGTGAGCCTGGCCGTGGTCTGTCGCCTTTGGTACAGCCGGCCAGGCCACCTCTCCGATAGCGTGGTCGTATCATCGGCGGCAGCGCGGGTGCCGGCGGGTTGATCTACGACCTCGCCACCAGAAACAAGAAGAAGTAGTAGTGAGCAGGCGGCGGCTCAGCCATGGGCTTTTGTCATAATCGCGAGACGGAGGCTCACCATGTCGACACGCCACGCGCTCGTGTCTCTTGCCACGCTCCTCTGCCTCACCCTCACGCTCTCGGCACAACCAGCAGCGCCTGGTGCGCGCCCGCCTTCCACCGAACGCGGCGCGGGTGATCTCGTGCGAGGCCGCTATCTCGTCGAGCACGTCGCGATGTGCATCGAGTGCCACTCCACGCGCGATGACGCGGGCCACATCATCCCCGGGCGCGAATACATGGGAGGCAACATCCCGTTCAGGCCGCCGTGGCCGAACGACTGGGCGTCTGTGGCGCCGCGCAACGCGGGACTGCTGGGCTATGACGATGAACAGGCGATGCGCCTGCTGACCGCGGGTGCGATCGGCAGGGAGGGCGTGCGGTTGCGGCCGCCGATGCCGCGCTTCCAGATGACGCCCGAAGATGCCGCCGCGGTCATCGCCTACATGCGCACGCGCTAGACGTCGGGCAACCGCGCGCTAGCCGAGGGCGACGTCGAGCGTCATCATCACGGCGAAGCCGACCATCGCGCCAAGGGTGGCGGCGTCGGTGTTGCCGCCGCTCTGCGACTCGGGCACCACCTCTTCGACCACGACGAAGATCATGGCGCCGGCCGCGAACGCCAGCGCGTACGGCAGCAGCGGGCGCATCAGCGTCACCGCCGCCGCGCCGATCACCGCGGCCACCGGCTCCACCGCCGCCGAGGCCTGGCCGTACCACCAGCTCCGGAACCTCGACAGGCCCTCGCGGCGCAACGGAACGGCCACTGCCGTCCCCTCCGGGCAGTTCTGCAGGCCGATGCCAATCGCCAGCGCGATGGCGCCGGCCAGCGTCGCGCCGTCGTAGCCGGCAGCGACCGCGCCGAACGCGACGCCCACCGCGAGACCTTCCGGAATGTTGTGAAGCGTAATGGCCAGCACCAGCAGCAGGCTCTTGCGCCAGCGCGTGGAGATGCCTTCGGCCTCCGACAGCGGCTTGAACAGGTGCAGGTGCGGCAGCAGCCAGTCGGCGAGACGCAGGAACACACCGCCCGCCAGGAAGCCGACGAGCGCCGGCACCCACGGCACCATCCCCATCTCTTCCGCCAGGGTGATGGAGGGCGCGAGCAGCGACCAGAAGCTGGCCGCCATCATCACGCCGGCGGTGAAGCCGAGCGCGGTATCGAGCACCTTCTGGCTGACGTCCTTTGCCAGGAAGACCACTGCGGCGCCGAGCGCAGTGACCGACCAGGTGAACAACCCGGCGATCAGCGCCTGCAGGACGGGGTGCGCAGCCGCGAACCACGTGAAGGCACCCATCAGGCGCCCTTGACCACGAAGCCTTTCTTGAGGAGCACCTCACGCACCCGCTCACGCAGGTCGCCCTGCAGCTCGACGCCGGTCTCGAACACGGTGCCGCCGGTCCCGCAGGCCCGCTTCAACTCCGCGCCGAGCGCGCTCAGGAACTCGGCGTTTCTGGGCAGGCCATCGACCACGGTGACGCTCTTACCTCCGCGCCCCTTCTTCTCGAGCCGCAGCTTGGCGACGATGCGCGTGGGAACCGGGTCGTTGGCAAAAGTGCTGCTGCACTTGCAGTCGCTGGCCGGCCATCCGCAGCCGGGGCAGACACGCCCGACGTTCGAGGAATAGACGAGACGGGCTCCGGGGCGATCGGCCATGATGACTGTCTTGGGGCTTGGGGCTTGGGGCTTGCTTCTTGCCTTCCCTACTCCTCCCGCCCTGTCCCGTCGTCGGACCCGTCGTCCGATCCGGTGGAGCGAGCCCGGCGGCCGCCGAGGAACAAGCCGAGGACGCCGGCGGCGCCCAATCCCAGCAGCGCCCGCTTGAACGTGCGACCAGGGGCCGGCGCGGGGTTATCCACCAGCTGACGGTAGGTGTCCAGATCGGGCGAGGGCTTGACCGAGGGACGCGGCCGCTCACGCCGCTCGGGAGCCGGCACCCAGCGGGTGAGATACGTGAAATGATCGGACGCGCAGACCGGGCACTGGTAGTCGTCGTGCACTTCTTCGCAGTCGAGGCACAGTCTGGCCATTCGCAGCTGCATGACTGCCAGTGTAACGCTGGCAGAGGCGCGTTGCACCTGGGTTGGGCGGCGTGGGCCCTACTCGCGGCGTAACGCCACGACGGGATCGACGCGGCTCGCCCGCCGGGCCGGCAGCCACGACGACAGGGCCGCCACCGCGACGAGCGCGAGCGGAATCCCCGCGAACACCGACAGCGTCACCGGGGCGCCCTGCGCCAGGTGGATGTAGACGGCATAGACCGCCACCCACCCGGCCAGCGCGCCGCCACCGATCGTCCGCAGGCTCTCCCCCACAATCTGGCCGGTCACGCGGCGCGCCGTCGCGCCCAGCGCCAGCCGCACGCCGATCTCCGTGGTGCGCTGCGCGACCGCGCACGCCACCACGGCGTAGATGCCGATGGCCGCCAGCACCAGCAGCAGCGGCCCGAGCACCACGAACAATCGCGCCGGAATGCGGCGGAGGAACAGGTTCGTCTCGACGTGGTCGCCCAGCGTGCGCACGTTGTAGAGCGGCAGCGAGCGCATCGAGCTCGCGCACGGCGCGGCGCGCGGCGATCGCCAGGCCGCTCTCGGCGCCGGCGCGCGTCCGCATGTGCAGCTCGCCCTGCAGCGCCGGCCGGTCGCGATAGCTGAAATGAATGGCCGGCGACTCCGGCTCACCGAACGCGTCGTAGATCGAGTTCTTCACGACACCGACCACCGTGTAGGTCCGGCCGCCGGACTCGAGGCGACGGCCCAGCACCGCGCCCTCTGGCACGTAGCGGTGCACGAAGGCCTCGTTCACCACGACCTGCGGCGCGGCGTTCGCGTCGCCCAGTGGCGCGAAGTCCTCGCCGGCGACTGAGCGGAATGCCCATCGTCTCGAAGTAGCCCGGCGTGACGATGTTGGTGAGCGCGCGATCGCGGCCGCCGTCCACCCGCGCGCGGCCCTCCAGCACGAACGAGCGTTGCGGCAGGCCGTGGATGTCGAGCGGCACCGAGGTCGCGATCGCGGCGGCCTGCACGTCCGGCAGGGCCCGCGTCGCGGCCAGCAGCCGGTCGGCGAACAGGCGGCCTTCGTCGGCGCTGGCGCGCCTGGCCGCCGAGATCGTACGCCGCCAGCAGCACGCCGTCGCGATGGAAGCCGGGGTCCAGTTCACGGGTCTCGGAGAAGCTGCGATAGAAGAGGCCGGCCACGAGCAGCACCACGACCGCCAGCGCCACTTCGCCGGCCATCAACGCCCGGCCGAAGCGACCGCGGCTGTTGAACGCGCCGGTGCCGTGGATGGCGCGCAGCGGATCCAGCCGCGCCAGGTGCCAGGCCGGCGCCAGCGCGCAGAGCGCGGCACAGCGCGCACGCCAGGAGCACCGTGAAGAGCAGGGTGCCGAGATCGACATCGGTCTGAAAGCGCACCGGAAACGCGGTGGACATCACCGGCACGGCTCGCATCGCGCTGGTGCCCCAGAAGGCCAGCACCGTCCCCAGCATCGCGGCCGCCAGCGCCAGCAGCAGGTTCTCGACCAGCAGCAGGCGCACCACGCGCCACGGTCCGGCGCCGATCGCGAGCCGGACTCCCATCTCGCGCTGCCGCGCAGCTGGCGCGGGCCAGCATGAGGTTGGCGGTGTTGGCGCAGACCGCCAGCAGCAGGAGCAGCATCACGCCCTGCAGCACCGCCACGCCCTGCAGCAGCAGGCCCTGCGGGCCGCGCGACGCGCGCCAGAACGGCAGCACCTGCGCCGTCAGCGCGGTGTTCGACTCGGGATAGCGCGTGGCGAGATCGCGCATGGTCTGATCGACGGCCGCCGCGGCCTCCGCGCGACGCGCGCCGGAGCCGAGTCGCGCGAGGAGGTAGTAGCCGCGACTGGCGCGGCTGTCGAGCTCCGGTCGATCCGGCGATCACGAGCGGAGCCCGCGCCGCCGGCACCCACACATCGAACTGCAGCCCCAGCACGGTGCCCTGAAATCCGTCCGGGCGTCACGCCGACCACGGTCAGCTCCCGGTCGTTCACCCGCAGCGGCTGCCCTACGGCTGACGCGCCGCCGCCCAGCCGGGTCTGCCAGAAGTCGTACGAGACGACGACCACGTCCGCCGCCGCGCCCCGTGACGAGCTCGTCGCGCGAGGGAAACCGGCCCGCCGCCGGGCGAAGGCCGAGGACGTCGAAGTAGTTGTCCGACACCAGCAGCCCGTAGGCGCGCTCGTTGCGCGGGCGCCACGCCCACGGTGAGCGGCGCCATGCGGAAGGCGACGAGCTCGGTCACGCCGTCGAGACGCTGGCGGAGATCCTCGATACTCCGGCCACGAGGCGCCGGGCCGTCGCGCCCGTCTCGGTCCGCGGCTCGATCAGCACGACGTCGGAGGCCGCGCGCACGCCGGGCAGCGGCTGCCACACCAGCGCCTGCACCCACGAGAAGACGATGGCGTTGACGCCGATGCCCACCGCGAGCGAGAGAATCACCACGCTCGCGAGCAGCGGCATGCCCAGCACCGCCCGGCCCGCGTGCCGCACATCGTCGAGGAGTTGTCGGAACATCGGATGGGCAGGATAGCGCGCGGTGGGTGAACGGCGGCTGAACGCCGCGTTCAGGTGCCGTTCAGGCGGCCGTTGCGCTATAACTGCCCGGGTGCGGGTTCTCGTCGTCGAAGACGAAGCGCGGTTGTCGGCTCAGCTGTCGGCCAGCCTGAGCGAGGCTGGCTATGCCGTGGACGCCGCCGCCGACGGCGAGCGCGCCGACTTCCTCGCCCAGACCGAGCAGTACGACGCGGTCGTCCTCGACCTGGGCCTGCCCGAGGTGGACGGGCTCACGCTGCTGCGGCAGTGGCGCGAGCGCCAGTTGACGATGCCGGTGCTGGTGCTGACGGCGCGCGGCAGCTGGCACGAGAAGGTGCAGGGCATCGACGGCGGCGCCGACGACTACATGTCCAAGCCGTTCCGGATGGAGGAGGTGCTCGCCCGCCTGCGGGCGCTGATCCGGCGCGCGCACGGGCAGGCCGCGCCGCGCCTGCGCTGCGGCCGCATCGCGCTCGACACGCGCACCGCCGCGGTCACGCTCGACGCCGTGCCGGTGAAGCTGACCAGTCACGAGTTCCGGGTGCTGTCGTACCTGATGCACCACGCCGGCCGCGTCGTGCCGCAGGGCGAGCTGGTCGAGCACATCTACGCGCAGGACGCGGAGCGCGACTCGAACACCGTGGAGGTCTTCATCGCGCGGCTGCGGCGCAAGCTCGGCGCCGGCGCCGATCACCACGATCCGCGGCCTCGGCTACCGCATCGGCGAGGGCGCGCTGATGCGCGCGCGGTCGCTCAAGGCGCAGTTCCTGATCGGCACGGCGCTGTGGACGCTGGGGCTGCTGGGCCTGTCGCATCTCGCGTTCGTGCTGGTCACGCAGTACGTGCCGCGGCGTGCTGCGCATCCAGCACTGGGCGGTGCTGGGCCTGCTGGCGCTGGTCTTCATGCTCGGCGGGCTCTCGCAGGTGCGGCTCGGGCTGACGTCGATCAACCAGCTGCGCGGGCGCCTGGGCGCGGTGCGCGCGGGCCAGTCGCCGCGCATCGCGGGCGACTACCCGGGCGAAGTGCAGCCGCTCGTCGACGATCTGAACGCGCTGCTCGACCATCGCGAGACCGCGGTGCGGCGGGCGCAGGCCAAGGCCGGCGACCTCGCGCACGGGTTGAAGACGCCGCTGGCGGTGCTGGCGCGCGAGGCCGATCAGGCCGAGGCGGCCGGCCACGCCGACGTGGCCGCCGGCATCCGCGCGAAGTGGATCGCATGCGACGCCAGATCGACTATCACCTCGCGCAGGCGCGGGCGGCGGCGTCGGCGGCGGCGCCCGGGCGCGCGCTGCGCGGTGGACCAGTCCGCCGCGCCGCTGGCCCGCACGCTCGACCCGGCTCTACGCCGAGAAGGGCGTCGCCATCCATCTGTCGGTGCCAGCCGATCTCACCGTCGCCGTCGAGCGGCAGGATCTCGACGAGCTGATTGGCAACCTGCTCGACAACGCGTGCAAGTGGTCACGCGGTCACGTCGACCTCACGGCGGTGGCGGATGGCGGTCAGGTCGTCATCGCCATCGAGGACGATGGTGACGGAGTGGCCGAGGCGTTGTGGGAGTCGGTGCTCAGTCGCGGCGTGCGCGCGGACGAAGCGGCGCCCGGTTCGGGACTCGGCCTCGCCATCGTCAGGGATCTGGCCGCGCTCTACGGAGGAAGCGTGTCGCTCGGCCGTGGCTCGCGCGGCGGCCTGCGCGCCGAGTTGCGGCTTCCCCGCTAGCGGTCCGGCTCGGTCGACAGCCCGTGCGGCCGGGCCATCGCGCGCGGGTCCACCCACGCGTCGAACTGCGCTTCCGTCACGGCGCCCGAGGCGATCGCCGCCGCGCGCAGCGTCGTGCCCTGCTCGTGGGCGGCGCGGGCGATGGCCGCGGCGCGTTCGTAGCCGATGTGCGGCGTCAGCGCGGTGACCAGCATCAGCGACTGCTGCACGTGCGCCTCGATGCGCGCGCGATCCGGCTCCAGGCCCTTGGCGCAGTGATCGTCGAACGACTGGCAGGCGTCGGCCAGCAGCACCGCCGACTCGAGCACGTTGTGCAGGATGACCGGCTTGTAGACGTTCAGCTGAAAGTGCCCCTGCGAGTTGGCGAACGCCACCGCCGCGTCGTTGCCATGCACCTGCACGGCCACCATCGTCAGGGCCTCGGCCTGGGTCGGGTTCACCTTGCCGGGCATGATCGACGAGCCCGGCTCGTTCTCCGGCAGCCGCAGCTCGCCGATGCCCGCGCGCGGGCCGGAGGCATAGAGCCGCACGTCGTTCGCCATCTTCATCAGCGCGCCGGCCAGCAGGCGGAGCGCGGCGCTGGCGGCGGCCATCGCGTCGTGCGACGACAGCGCGGCCACCGCGTTGGCCGCCGGCCGGAACGGCAGGCCGGTGAACTCCGCGACGCGGGCGGTGGCGCGCGTACCGAACTGCGGATGCGCGTTCAGGCCGGTGCCGACCGCGGTGCCACCGAGGGGGATCTCGTACAGGCCCTCACGCGCGTGCAGCACCGCCGCGCAGCCGCCGTCGATCTGCGCGACCCAGCCGTCGATCACCTGGCCCAGCGTGATCGGGGTGGCGTCCTGCAGGTGCGTGCGCCCGATCATCACCACGTCGTCGTAGGCCCGCGCCTTCGACACCAGCGTGTCGCGCAGCCGCGTCGACCGCGGGGAGCAGACGGTGCGTGATCGCCTCGGCCGCGGCGATGTGCATCACCGCCGGGAACGACGTCGTTCGACGACTGCCCCATGTTGACGTGATCGTTCGGGTGGACGGGGCGCTTGGCGCCGAGCGGCGAGCCGGCCAGGACGGTTGGCCCGGTTGGCGATCACCTCGTTGGCGTTCATGTTGGTCTGCGTGCCCGAGCCGGTCTGGAACACGACCAGCGGGAACTCGGCGTCGTGCACGCCGGAGGCGACCTCGCCGGCGGCGGCGGCGATCAGGCGGGTGCGGTCCTGGTCGAGCGCGCCGAGGTCGTGGTTGGCGAGCGCGGCGCTCTGCTTCACGAGGCCGAGGGCCCGGATCACCGGCCGCGTCCAGCGGAAGCGATCGACGCCGATGGCGAAGAAGCGGAGCGAGCGCTCGGTCTGCGCCCCCCACAGGCGATCGGCCGGGACCGCCACGTCACCCAGGGCATCGTGCTCGACCCGCACATCGGTGGACATGGTGGGGCTTACTTGGTGCGCTCGGCAGGGTTCGAACCTGCGACCCCCAGGTTCGAAGCCTGGTGCTCTATCCAGCTGAGCTACGAGCGCACGGCGGTCAGGGCTTGGAGGCCTTGTACTGAATCTGCTTCAGACCATCCGGCTCCTTCGGCAGCTCGGTCGTCCCGGCGGGAATGCGGTTCCCCTTCAGCAGGTAGGCGATGATGTCGACCTTGGCGGCCGGCGTCACCGCGCCGGGATTGCTCGGCGGCATCGACTGGCGGATGCGCTCGAGCAGGTCGCTGACCGGCAGGCCGTCCCATGCGGCAGCGAACTCGGGCCCGGCGAGCCCGGGCGCAAAACCATCACCCGCGAAATCGGCCTGGTGGCAGCTCGCGCATTCCTGCTCGTAGGCCGTCTGGCCGCGCTTGGCCTGTTCTTCCGTGTAGACGCCGTCCCACACGGTCTTCTGCTGCGCCGTCACGGACGGCTGCAGGACCACACCCGCCAGCCACACCGTCCCCACTGCCATCACTGCTGATCTGAACGTCATTTTGAAGTCCTCGCCTGAGGAAATCTTAACAGAGTGCGCGCCGTGTGCGCGGAGACCTATCGGCTGGGCTGCTCGAGGTGCGGGCGGACGATGCGCTCGATCTCATCCAGCGCGTGCGCCATGGCCAGCGCCACCTGCGCGCGCTCGTCCGGCGTCAGTGCCGTGAGCACGCTGTGCATCGGCGTGGTCCGGCTGCGCAACCCCATCGTCAGGTGATAGTCCCGGCTGGCGTCCAGAAAACGCTCTCGTGCGATTTCCATAATCCCGTCCAGTGTAAGCCCGTCAGCCCATAAGCTCTGCTTCTCGTTTGGATAAGCGGGACAAGGGCTGGAGCTTGCCTCGCTGCGGGGGTGAGAATGGGGTGACAAATGGCGACCGGGCGGGGTAGAATCCCCTACCCGCCGTTGTGACGCTCAGGTCACGACGAGACCGGGTGAGGTTAGGCAGATTCGTTAACGGGGGAGTTGAGCTATGGCAGATGCTCGTTTCCGTTGGGGCGCGTGGCTGGGCGCGATGGGATTGGCACTTGTGGCCGCTCCCGCCGCTGCCCAGCAGCCTGCGGCTCCAGTCACGTTCACCAAGGATATCGCTCCGATCTTCCAGAAGGCCTGTGAATCCTGTCATCGCAAGGATTCGATCGGCCCGATGTCGCTCGTGACCTACGAAGAGGCCCGCCCCTGGGCGCGCTCGATCAAGGCACGCGTGGCAGCGCGGCAGATGCCGCCCTGGCATATCGACAAGAACGTCGGCATTCAGCACTTCCAGAATGACCGCTCCCTCAGCGAAGCCCAGATTTCCACCATCGTCAAGTGGGTGGACGCCGGCGCGCCGAAGGGCGAGATGAAGGACATGCCGGCCCCGGTGAAGTGGCCGAACGAGCAGATCTGGAACTTCGCCAGCATCTACGGCGAGCCCGACCTCATCATCAAGTCGCCGCCCTACAAGATGCCCGCGCAGGCGCAGGATGCCTGGTACAAGCCGGTCGTCCCCACGGGCATCACCGAACCCCGCTACGTCCGCGCGATCGAGATGCGTCCCGGCACCATCGCCGGCCGCAAGATCACGCACCACGCGCTCGCCCGTCTCCAGCAGACGGAGGAGTCCGCCACGGCCGCCGCGGCGGCGCCTGGCGACGACCCGGGTCCTGGCCTCTTCATGGAATGGGCCGTCGGCAAGCAGGGCGAAATCATGCGCGAGAACAGCGGCAAGCTGATGCTGCCGGGCTCGAACATCGTGTGGGACATCCACTACCACGCCGTGGGTGAGGAAATCACCGACACCGTGGAAATGGCCATCTACTTCTACCCGAAGGGCCAGGAGCCGAAGTTCCGTCAGTCGCTGTCGCTCTACAGCGGCATCACCGGCGGCAACCGCAACCTCGACATCCCGCCCAACACCCTGGCCGTCACGCAGAACTTCCACGTGATGCGCAAGGCCGGCCGCGTCGAGAACTTCCAGCCCCACATGCACCTGCGCGGCAAGGCGATGTCGATGGAAGCCATCCTGCCCAACGGCACCACGCAGATGCTGAGCATGGTGAGCGAGTACAGCTTCAACTGGCACACCAACTACGTCTACGCCGACGACGCCGCGCCGCTGCTGCCGAAGGGCACCATCCTGCGCATCACCTCGTGGCACGACAACACCGCCAACAACAAGGACAATCCAGACCCGAACCAGTGGGTGGGCTGGGGCGACCGCACGGTCGACGAGATGGCGCACGCCTGGGTGAACATCACCTACATGGACGACGCCGACTTCCAGGTCGAGGTCGACAAGCGCAAGGCCAAGACCACGACCACCGCTGCCGACCGGCAGCAGCAGTAACATCGGTTGCTCAGCAAAGGGGTGCCCTCAACGGCACCCCTTTGTTGTTTCAGCCGCAGAGTCAGGTCCCCTTCCTCTATCCTCGGAGTACATCGGATGCACGCGTATCGAACGATTGTCACGCGCACCTGCGCGGCGCTCGTGATCGCTGGAGCTGCGCTCGTCGGCACCGGCGTCTCGGCGCAACTGCCCCTCGCCACCATTCGCGAGTCGGGTGAAGCCGTCACGCCAGCCTACGAAGGCTGGTACCGCCTCGCCGACGGCCGCCGCGCACTGCTGATCGGCTACTTCAACCGCAACACCAAGCAGATCCTCGACGTCCCGATCGGCCCGAACAACCGCGTCGAGCCCAACGGTCCGGATCTGGGCCAGCCCACCCACTTCGACCAGCGCCGCGGCTGGGGTGTGTTCACGATCATCGTCCCCGCCGACTTCAAGGACAAGTACACCTGGACCATCGTCGCCAACGGGAAGACCTCATCGATCCCGATGGGCCTCCACATCGACTACGAAGTCGAGCCCTTCAAGGACGCGGGCATGGGCAACACGCCGCCCATCCTGTCGTTCGAGACCGGCGGCAAGACCTTCCAGGGGCCGCCCATCAGCATCGCCAAGGAGCTGACGGCCTCGGTCGGCACGGCACTGGGCCTCGATATGTGGGTGAAGGACGACGCGCACGAAGAGCCCGGTTCGCTGCGGCCGAAGGGCGCGCCCCCGGCCACGCTGCAGTGGCACAAGCACCGCGGCCCCGGCGACGTGAAGTTCGCCGAGCCCCGCCCCAAGGCCGACTTCGCGGCCGCCGGCAAGGCCAGCACCACGGCGACGTTCAGCGCTCCTGGCGAGTACGTCCTGCGCGCGCAGGCGAACGACTCGTCGGGTGAAGGCGGCGGCGGGTTCCAGTGCTGCTGGACCAATGCTCACGTCAAGGTGACGGTGAAGTAGGGGCCTTCCGGGGGGATCTGGGTCTTGAGTCTTGAGCCTAAGACCCAGGACCCAAGACCCAAGACCCAAGACCAGAAAGAGCCGCGAGTCTTACGATTCGCGGCTCTTCGCTTGTACGGTGAGCGCGTCGGCCGCCACATCGACGAGGATACGGTCGCCGTCGGCGACGTTCTCGAACAGCAGCAGTTCGGACAGCGGCTTCTTGATGCTCTTCTCGACCAGGCGCGCCATCGGCCGCGCGCCGAAGGCCCGGTCGAAGCCCTTGGTTGCGAGCCAGGCACGCGCCGCGGGCGTCAGCTCGATGGTGATGCGCCGCCCCGCCACCATGCGCTGCGAGCTCGGCGACGTGCTTGTCGACCACCTTCTCGATCTCCCCCGCGCCGAGGGCGTTGAAGTGCACCGTGGCGTCGAGGCGGTTGCGGAACTCGGGGGAGAACATGCGCTCGAGCGCGCCGGTGGCGCGGCTGCCGTCGCTGCCTTCGCCGAACCCCATCTTACGGCCCGTCAGATCGCGCGCCCCGGCGTTGGTGGTCATGATCAGGATGACGTGCCGGAAGTCGGCCTGGCGCCCGTGCGTGTCGGTGAGCGTGGCGTGGTCCATCACCTGCAGCAGGATCGAGAACAGGTCGGGGTGCGCCTTCTCGATCTCGTCCAGCAGCAGCACCGCGTGCGGCGTCTTGCGCACGGCATCGATCAGCAGTCCGCCGTCCTCGTAGCCGACATAGCCGGGCGGCGCGCCGATCAGCCGCGCCACGGCGTGCTTCTCCATGTACTCGGACATGTCGAAGCGCAGGAACTCCACCTTGAGCACGCGCGCCAGCTGCCGCGCCAGTTCGGTCTTGCCGACGCCGGTGGGACCGGCGAACAGGAAGCTGCCGATCGGTTTGTCGGCGGCGCGCAGTCCCGACCGCGACAGCTTGATCGCCGAGGTCACATCGTCGATGGCCTGGTCCTGGCCGAAGATCACCGCCTTCAGCTCGGCGTCGAGGCGCCGCAGCGAGACCTTGTCGTCGCTCGAGACCGCCTGCACGGGCACGCGCGCCATCTTCGCGACGACCCGTTCGATGTCGGCGGCGGTCACCGTGAGCGGGCCGGTGGCGCCGTCCGGCACGGGCGCCAGCTTGGCGTAGGCGCCCGCTTCGTCCAGGACGTCGATGGCCTTGTCGGGCAGGTGCAGATCGCGGAGGTGGCGGGCGGACAGCGTGACCGCGGCCTCCAGCGCCTCGTCCGCGTAGGAGACCCCGTGATGCTGCTCGTAGGCCTCGCGCAGCCCCTTCAGGATCGCGAGCGTCTCCGACTCCGACGGCTCCAGCACCTCGATCTTCTGGAAGCGGCGCGCCAGCGCGCGATCCTTGTCGAACGACTGCTTCACGTCGGCGAACGTGGTGGAGCCGATGCAGCGCAGCACGCCCGAGGCGAGCGCGGGCTTGAGCAGGTTGCCGGCGTCCATCGTGCCGCCGGAGGCGGAGCCGGCGCCGACCAGCGTGTGGATCTCGTCGATGAACAGGATCGCGTGCGGTCTGCCGGGAGAGCGCGTCGAGCACCTGCTTGATACGCTCCTCGAAATCGCCGCGGTAGCGGGTGCCGGCGACCAGCGCGCCGAGGTCCAGCGCGAAGACCCGTGCCTCCTTGAGCGGCGCGGGCACCGCGCCCTGGTGGATGCGCAGGGCCAGCCCTTCGGCCAGCGCGGTCTTGCCGACGCCCGGCTCCCCCACCAGCAACGGGTTGTTCTTGCGGCGTCGGCACAGCACCTGGACCATGCGCTCGAGTTCCAACTCGCGGCCGATCAACGGATCGATCAGGCCGCGCGCGGCGCGGGCGACGAGGTCGGTGGCGTAGGCTTCGAGCGGCTCGCGAGGGCCGCTGGTTTCCGGCTCGGCGCCGGCCGGCGTCGCGCGATTCGGCCGGCGGATGCGTGATCGCCCGCAGCAGCGTCAGGCGGTCCAGCCCCTGCTTGCGGAGGAAGTACGCGGCGTGGCTGTCCTCCTCCTGGAGCAGGAACACGAGGAGGGCGCCACTCTCCACCTGCTGCGCGCTGGACGAGGCGGCGTGCACCACCGCGCGCTCGACGACCCGATCGAAGCCGATGGTCGACTCGGGCTTGACGGCCTTGCGCCCGGGCACTGGTGAGAAGGCGCGCTGCAGGACCTCCTCGAGATCGGCGCGGAGCACCGCGACATCCACGCGCGAGGCCTGCAGCACGCGCAGCGCCTCTGGATCCTCCAGCAACGCCGACAGCAAATGCTCGAGGCTGACCAGATCGTGGCGGCGATCAGTGGCCAGGCGGAACGCCCGTCGGATGCTCTCGAGCGTTTCGGGAGCGAATGGCACCGGTTGACGGCTCACGGCGTAGACCCCTCAGGTTCTGGCTCCAAAGTGACGAGCAAGGGGAACTCCTCCTGCTCGGCCAGACGTTCCGTGGCTTTTTGCTTGGTTTCCGCCACGTCCCGCGTGTAGAGACCGGCCACGCCAACGCCTGCGTTGTGCACGTGCAGCATGATCGCGCGCGCGTCGGCGGCGCTCTTCTGGAACACGGACTCGAGCACCCACACCACGAAATCCTGCGTGGTGAAGTCGTCGTTGTGCAGCAGCACCCGCCACAGGCGCGGCGTGTCCACACGTTCGTCGGCGCGGGCGTCGCTCAGCAGGTCTTCGCGGAACTTCGCATCAGCCACGGATCGATTGTATCGCTGGTCGGACTTGGGGCTTGCGGCTTGGGGCTTGAGCCTAAAGCCTGGAGGCTGCCTCTGGCGCCTGCTCTCTCACCTCGGCCATCAGGGCCAGCGTGTTGCCTTCGGTGTCGTCGAAGAAGGCCATCCATAGTTCGTGATCCGGCATGCGCGCCACCAGGTGCGGGGCGGTGCGGAACACCACCCCTCGGGAGGCCAGCAGCTGGTGTGTCGCGCCGATGTCGTCAACGGTGAAGTAGAGAATCGAGCCGGGGTGATCGTATTCAGGGCCGCTCGCCACCCCCAGCATCAGGCGTGTGCCCTGGCAGGCGAAGAACGACATGGTGCCGGCCGAGAAGAGGAACGGCAGGCCCAGCACGTCGCGGTAGAACGTGGTGGCGCGGGCGATGTCCCGGGCGTTCATCGCGATCTGCCCGATGGTTGAGAGGCTCATGCCTCGGTAGTGTAATGGGAACGCGCCAGCACCTCTACCGGATCGAGGTCGGCATCGAATCGCCAGGTGGCGGGCCCCTCCTGCCGGCAGAGGTCGGCCACCCAGGGCACGAACAGCCGCCGCGGGATCAGCCGGGCGCCCATC
This sequence comes from uncultured Acidobacteriota bacterium, assembly GCA_963721715.1. Taxonomy (GTDB): domain Bacteria; phylum Acidobacteriota; class Vicinamibacteria; order Vicinamibacterales; family UBA2999; genus VFZN01. Next base: position 1,050,018 of record CAVRKI010000004.1, read on the forward strand.
GACTGGAGGTGCTCGGTCTCCATCTGGCAGTCGATCAGCGGCAGCCCCCAGATCGTGAACTGCGCCGCGAGGTGGGCCAGCGCCAGCTTGGAGCCGTCGGTGCGGCGCGAGAACATCGATTCGCCGAAGAACATGCGGCCGACAGCCACCCCGTACAGGCCGCCGATCAGTTCCGAGCCCATCCACACCTCGACCGAATGCGCCAGCCCTTCGCGGTGGAGCGCCAGATACGCGGCCTGCATGTCAGGCAGCAGCCAGGTCCCGGCTTCTTCACCACGAGGGGCCGCACATGCGTCCAGCACCTCCATGAAGGCCTCGTCGAAGCTCACCCGCACATCCCGGCGCAGCAATCGGCGCCGGAGCGAACGCGAGACGTGGAGTTCGGCGGACGGCAGCACCATCCGCGGGTCCGGCGTCCACCACAGGATGGGGTCTCCTTCGCTATACCAGGGAAAAATGCCGTGGGAGTAGGCGTCGACCAGCATCGGCACCGACAAATCACCGCCCGCGGCCAGTAGACCGTTGGGCCGTTTGAGCGCCCGATTGGCCGGCGGGAACGGAGATCCGGGGCGGAGAAAAGGGATCATGCTAAAATCGGTCTTCGCCTACCCGGACGGTGAGTGTAGCTCAGTGGTAGAGCTCCGGATTGTGGATCCGGCTGTCGCGGGTTCGATCCCCGTCACTCACCCCAGTTTCCGTATTCCACACCTTCAGCGGCCCTTCAAAGTACGGCCGAGATCAATGCCGTACTTCGGGTCGTCCACGGTCCCGGATACCTTCAACGCCAGCCGCGTACCGGCACCGGCCTTGCGGAACAGCGGATCGAATGGCTTCAACAGGAAGTGTCGATAGCCAGTCTGTGTCTGCGACACCGACGCCCGCAGCCGGGCTGTGCCGGTGAAATCCAGCGCGCCGGACTCGAGCTGATAGTGCCCGTGCATGGTGATGGCCGCGCCGGGTACGCGGTAGGCCAGGTTCGTGACGCTCAGCAGGCCCTCCTTCAACGAAAAGCTCGCGCGTCATCGTCGAGACCACGTCGGCGATCGCGGTGTCCTTCGGACGTCCCTGCCCCCGTTGGCTGAGCTCGTCCACCTTGTCCTGCACGGCGTCGCTGGTGAATCGAGCGCCGGAGACGGACACCTTGCCCGCCAATCTCAGCTTGTCCAGCACGTCGGCCGGCCCCTGGGGCAGATCGAACGATGTGGTGAGGGTGGCGAGGCCGGTCATCGCCGGAGGAGACGAGCGCACCGTCAGGCTCAGGATGTCCGCCATCCGTGCGTTCGCCGACGTCACGTCCAGGAGCACCCGCTTTCCCCGGATGCCCTTCGTGCCCACGACAAAGCCCTGCGCGATGAACGTCGTGCCCGCCAACCGCGCCTCCACGCGCTCGAGCTGCACGTCGCCGTTGGTGCCATCGACGACGGCACGAAAGGTGGTCTCGAGCGGAAGCGCCGCCGCCTTCAGCTTCGGGATGCGGAAGTCCGGCGTCCTGGTCGAACCGGTCGCGATGATGTGGTTCAAGGGGCCGCCGAATGCCCCATTCGACGTCAGCATCCCGGCAATACCCTTGATGGTGCCGAGATCGGCATCGAAGGTGAATCGCCCGTCGAGCGGCGTATTGCTGGGCTCCTCGCGATCCCACGGACCAAAGGCGCCTTCGGTCTCGATGCGGCCCTCGGGGATCGGATTGGTGAGTGACGCCACGTAGGTGGAGGGCGACACGAACGTGAGATCCCGGATCTGCAGCGAGTGGATGTCGAAGACGCGCGGGTCCTTGTCCGCCCGCCTGGGCATGATGCTGAGCCGGGCGTTGGTCGCGGTGACCGTCGCGATCGAAAATGGCGGGCCGTTGTCCGCCGAGCCAGAGCCCCCGACACCGGACGGCATGTCGGCGCGACGATTGGGCGGAATGGTGATCTCGAGCCCGTCGAGCGCCACCTCGTGGATGCGTCTGGAGAAGATGCCGTCCCACCCCGCGCGCCCGGTGAACGACGTGACGATGATGAGGGGCGGCAGGTCGGTCCGGCCCCGATGCCGGATGACCAGCCCGCGCCCGGAGATCGCGGGCCGCGGGAACAACTCGACGTCGAACGACTCCAGTGTCACGACGCTGTCGAGCCGTGCCGCCAGGGCCCGCTCCACGTCGGCGCGCAGCCGAGGCTCGAGCCGGGCGGCAATCAACGCCAGCGCCAAGGCGAAGACGACGATGACACCGCTGAGAAGCAGGAGCCAGCGCTTCGTGTTCACTACGGCATTATTGTACGTTTCGGATGCCCATATGCCGCTCGAGCTAGGTCCATGGATGACGCGCCTCGAAGCGCGTCACCTCGCCAATCTGCAGTTCCCCGAGGTGTCGCGCGCCCTGCGCGCGCTCTCGTCCGCCTACGTCGAACGCCGCCACACCGCGATTGCCGCCGGTCGCGTGCTGGACGGCGCCGGCAAGCGGGCGGCGTTCGCGCTCTACTATGGCCCGCTGCATTTTCTCTCCGCCGAACACGTGCTGTCCGAGGTCGTCGGCGATCAGAAGCATGCCATCAACGGACGACCCGTCATCGACCTCGGCTGCGGCACCGGTTCGGTGGGCGCGGCAGCCGCGGCCGTCATCGGCGCACGGGTCGTGCTCGGCATGGACACGCACCCATGGGCGCTGGACGAGGCGCGCGATACCTATGCCGCGTTCGGCCTCTCCTCCTCGCTGACGCGCGGCAGCGCCTCGCGCATGCGGCGTCCCCGCAGCCCGTCGCTGATTGTCGCCGGCTATGTCGCCAACGAGATGCCGGATGCGGAACGGCATCTGCTGCGGGACGCGCTGGCCGACGCCGTCCGCCACGGATCGCGCGTGCTGGTGATCGAGCCGCTGTCGAAGAGCGCGGCGCCGTGGTGGCCGGAGTGGGTGAAGACCTTCGCGCCGATGGGCGGCCGCGCCGACGAGTGGAAGCTGACGTTGTCGCCGCCGCCGCTGGTGCGGCGGCTGGGCGAAGCCGCCGGGCTGACGTCCACGCAGGCGAACGTCAGGAGTTTGTGGGTGTAGGGGCGGCTACTGCAGGCTGCCGCGCACGGGGAACTGGTCAACAATCGCCGCGTGGAACCACTGGGCCATTCGGTCGTACCCGGCGGGCGTGAGATGCAAGCCGTCAAGACCGACGTAGGTTCCGTAGGAGTTGGTCCCGAACGCGGCGTAGAGATCCACCACCCGCACGTTCTGGAGGCCGCTGACCTGGCGGCGCAGTTCGGTGTTGAAGACCGGGACCTGCTCCGCCGAGTTCTCGCGGACGACGCCCATCGAGTCGACGCTCCGGTAGGTCTGAGGAATGGTCGCTACCAGCACGGTCAGGTTGAACAGGCGCGCGGTCTGCACCATGGCGACGACGGACGACGCCGCACGCGTGGGGCTGACCCCGGCATTCATGTCATTGATGCCCTCGAGCAGCAGGAGCGCTTGAGGCCGTAGTGACAGCGGCACCGTGCCGCCCATGAGCTCGGAGAGCTCCGACTGCAGCCGGCGTTCGCCTGCAGATGCCGGTTCGCCGGGAAGACCTCGATTCGTGACCCCGAACGTCTGCTGGTTGCTGTACATCCTCAGCATCGCGCGCAGTCGCTCCGGATAACCACCGCCGGCCACGGGGACGCAGGTGATCTGCACCAGCGAGTCAAAAGCCGACGGCGAACCGCAGGTCATGCTGTCACCGAACGCGACGAATCGCGTGGCGCCGAGCACCGGGGGCACGTTGGGAATGATCGCCGCGGGGGTGGACGTCGGTTCCTGGGACACGCTGCCGACCACCACGCTGCCCGTGGCCGGCGTCGGCGCCGTGGGAGACTGCGAACAGGCGCTGAGGAGCGCCACGACCGCCATCACGGAAGTGAGGGCGGCGGCTGAACGGGACATCTCTCTATCTTATCGGAGTCAGGGGTCAGGAGTCGGGTCAGGAGTCGGCAGACGAGCCAGTCCGCAGCTCCAAGCCCAAGCCCAAGACCTCAAGCCCCAAGACCCAAGACCAAGCCCCAAGCCCATTAAACTACCCCCATGTCCGACTCCCTCGTCGAGAAACGCCTGCGCTACATCGAGCGGCAGCGGGCCCTCCGCGCGCAGACGCCCGAGGCCTTTGCCCATACCCGCCCCGCCGGAACCGGCGCCACGAACCGGCACGGGATGCCCAAGCTGCCCGTGGGCCAGCGCCAGGTGCCGAACTGGCCGGTGCTCGACCTGGGCGACGTGCCGGAGGTCCCGCGCGCCGAGTGGCGGCTGGAGGTCGGCGGTCTCTGCGAGAATCCGCTCTCGCTGGACTGGGACGGGTTCATGGCCCTGCCCCAGGTGGAGGACGTCAGCGACTTCCACTGCGTGACCACCTGGAGCCGGATGGACAACCGGTGGGCCGGCGTGCGCTTCCGGACGCTGGCTGAACTGGCGGTGCCCAGCGGCGAAGCGCAGCACGTGCTGTGCACCGGCTACGACCACATGCCGGGCACGCGCATCCCCTACACCGTGAACCTGCCGCTCGCCCGCGCCGTGGAGGAGGACGTGCTCCTCGTCCACACCTGGGAAGGTCAGCCGCTCCCAGTCGAGCACGGCGGCCCCTGCCGCATGATCACGCCCGAAGCTGTATGCGTGGAAGGGCGCGAAGTGGATCCGCCGGATCGACTTTCTCGACCAGGAGCAACTCGGGTTCTGGGAGACCCGCGGCTACTCGAACACCGCCGAGCCCTGGTTCGAGGACCGCTACGCCTGACCCGCGGCCATGATCAACACGCGTGACCTGCGGCCGATGCTCGCCGTCGGCGGCGATCCGGCGCCGCCGCTCGAGGGCGCCGGCCTGCTCTACGAGCCGAAGTACGACGGGATTCGTGCGATCGTCGAGCTCGTGTGCGGTCCGTCGGCTCTGGCCCGGCTGTGGTCCCGGAATGGCAACGAGAAGACCGCGCAGTTTCCGGACATCGTGGCCGCGCTCGAAGCGTGGGGACGCGACCTGAGCGGAACCCTGGTCTTCGATGGCGAGGTGGTGGCGCTCGACCAAGCGGGGACGCCGCAGGGCTTCCAGCGCCTGCAGCATCGGATCCACGTCAGCGTGCCCGGCTATCGTTCCAAGAAGGCCATTCTCCCTCCCACCGAGCAGCCCGCGGCCCTCGTGGTGTTCGACCTGCTCATCGTCAGCGAGCACGACCTGCGCGAGCGGCCGCTCACCGAGCGGCGCGCGGCGCTCGAGCACGTGCTCGAGGCTCACCCGTTTCCCTCCTCCACGCTTCGGATCAGCGAGCAGGTGGCCGGCGATGGCCGCGCCCTGCACGCGCGCGCGAAAGCAGCAGGGGTGGGAGGGGCTGCTGGTCAAGCAGGCGCGATCCCCCTATCGCACGGGACGGCGCAGCCCGGAGTGGCGGAAGCTGAAGCTGCAGAACGTGGACGAGTTCATCGTCTGCGGCTACACCGAACCGCAAGGGGCCCGCGCCCGGTTTGGCGCCCTGATCCTCGGCGCCCGCGCCGGGGCGAACGCGAAGAGCGGCACGCTCCGCTATGTCGGTGACGTGGGCACCGGCTTCACTGGCGACGAAATCGAACGCCTGTGGGGCATGCTCCAGCGGCTACAGACGCGGACCAGCCCATTTGCCGACACGCCCCCGACTCTGGCCCGGCGCGCAACCTGGGTGACGCCAACGCTGGTGGCACAGGTGCGGTACACGGAGATCACGGACGAGGGCCGACTGCGGCACCCGGCATACCTGGGGCTCCGCGACGACAAGACGGCGGCGGAGGTGGCGGCGCCCGCGGCGCTCCGTTCGGGCTCTGCGGGCAGGCCGTCCAGCCGCGACGCGCTCGCGCCTCCGCCGAGGCCCGGCGTCCCGGTGAGCGCCACCGATGCCGCCAACGCGGCGCGCTCGAGCGCCAAGGCGGCTCCCTCCCGAGCCACCTCGGACCGCCCCAGGCGCGTGTCGATCTCCCGGCCGGCGGCGGTCACGCTCGACTCCGCCGAAACCATGGCGCTGCTCGACCAGCTCGATGCGCTGGAGCAATCGCGAAAGGATGGACGGCTGATCCTGCCCGACGGCGACACGCTCGAGGTGACGAACCTGCACAAGGTCTTCTGGCCCGAGATCGGAAAGACCAAGGGCGATCTGCTGCGCCACTACGCGCGCGTCGCTCCGCTCATCCTTCCCGTGATCGAGGACCGGCCGCTGGTGATGAAGCGCCTGCCGAACGGCGTGACGGGCAAGGCGTTTTATCAGCACCGCGCCCCGGAGCCGGTGCCTCCTGGCGTCCGCGCGGAGACGCTGCCGGACGATGACGTGCCGGCAAGGCTGGTCGGGGGCTCGTTGAAGACGCTGTTGTACATGGCGCAGATTGCGTCCATCTCGATGGACCCGTTCTTCTCCACGATGCCGGCGCTGGACCACGCCGACCAGGTGGCCATCGATCTCGACCCGCAGCCCGGCGCCACCTTCGCGCAGATTCTCGACGTCGCGCGCTGGGTCCACGAGATCCTGCTGCGGGTCGACGTCCGAGGCTATCCGAAGACCTCCGGTTCCGAGGGGCTGCACATCTTCATTCCGCTGCCGCCCGGCACGCCGTACGAGGCGGGCATGCTGTTCTGCCAGATCGTCGCGACGATGGTGGCGACCGAGCACCCGAAGGTGGCGACGGTGCAGCGCATGGTCAACCGCCGGAAGGATGGCACCATCTACGTCGACTACCTGCAGAACATCCAGGGCAAGACGCTGGCGTGCGCCTACAGCGCGCGGGCGAGCGCGTTTGCCGGGGTCTCGACGCCGTTGACGTGGAAGGAACTGGATGAGGGCCCGACGCCGCAGGACTTCACGATCGACACGATCGCCGCGCGCGTCGACGCCGTCGGCGATCTGTGGGCCGGGCTCCGCGCCGGCAAGGGCGCGAATCTGCTGGCGGCGATCGACAAGCTCACGTAGGGCCGGCCTTCGGCCGGTAGGTAGAGGCAGGGCCGGCTTCGCCGGTAAGGCGCGCCTGCGGCGCGTAGGAAGAGAAACGATCGACCGCTCCTACCGAGTCGCGCGAGCGACGAGGCCTACCGCGCGTTAGCGCGGCCCGTCCGTCCCTACCGCGCGAAGCGCGGCCCCAAAGCGCCTATCGTCCGAGCGACGTGATCCGCTCATTGATCGGCGGCAGGAACTCGCTGTTGAACACTTCCAGGATGCCCGGCACGCGCGTCAGGCGGCGGACTTCGACCATCTGCACGATGTCGGCGGCCAGGCGACCGGGGTCCACTTCGCCGATACCGAGGCGCTGCCCTTCCGGGTGCGCCATCTCGCCGTCCAGCGTGTTCTGCAGGCGGGCGCGCTCGATCGCCCGGTCGATCTTCGGATCGCGCTTGGCCACCGAGTCGATGGCGGCCTCCGGCTGCAGGATGGCGTCCTTCAGTCCGCGGGTGAACGCGCGCAGCAGCCCACGGACCACCTGCGGCGACTCCGCCGCCAGGCGTCGGCTGACCATCACCGTGCTGCCGTAGAAATCCGTCATCAGGTCTTCGTACTTGAAGAACCGGAGCTGCTTGTCGGGGTCAATCTTCTCCGCCGCCGCGGCCGCGCGAATCGTCGTGACGTAGCCGAACACGCCGTCGGATTTGCCAGCCATCAGCTCCTTCAGCAACGCCCCCATGCCGCCTTCGGATGTGTCGATGGTCAGATCGTCGGGGTTGATGCGTGCGTGGGCGGCGTAAACACCGAAGGTGTTGAGGGCGACGTCGGTCTTGTGACCGACCATTCGCTTGCCGAGCAGGTCGTACGGCAGCTGCACCGGGCCGTCGGCTTTGACCACCAGCGTCGACGGCGTGCTGTTGAAGACCATGTAGACGGCCACCGGCGACTTCTCGGGCTCGCGCGAGACGAGCTCGATCAACGCGTTGACGTCACCGTAGCCGACGTCGAAGCCTTCGGCCATCATCCGCTCCGCAGCGGTATAGGCGCCCACCCCCGGCGTGAAGGTGACATCGATGCCAGCCTCCTGCAGATACCCCTTGTCCTGCGCCAGGGTGAAGAACGAGTTGGCGCCGGAGTATCCGGAGTTGAGCAGCATCTTCAGGGGCCGGTTCTGCGCCCGCAGCGGCAGGGCGGCGGCGGTCAAGGCCCCCGCGGACAACTGTATCCAGGCCCGTCGGCTCAGCAAAGTCATGGTCCCGAGACGTTAACACGAAGAGGGCCTCGCTTTGCTCGGTAGGACAACGGGGCCTCGCATCGCTCGGTAAGGCCTCGTCGCTATCGCGACTCGGTAGGGACACGGAGGCCTCGCTCCGCTCGGTAGGACAGATGGGCCGCGCTGACGCGCGGCAGGCCTCGTCGCTCACGCGATTCGGTAGGGGCCGCCGGCCATCTCCCCCCACGCGGCAAGCCGCGCCTGCATTCCCTACCGGCCGCAGGCCGGCCCCAATCCGTCCTACGGGCCGCAGGCCCGCCCACCGGCGAAGCCGGCCATTCCCCCTACGCGGCGAAGCCGCGCCTTCTAGAACGTCACCCGCAGCTCCCCGATCACCTGCCGCTTCAGGATGTCGCCGAAGACGTGCGACTGGATATCCTCGTTGAACAGGTTGATCACCTTCACCGTGGTCACGAACTTGTCGCCGGCCCACTTCACGCCAAACGCGCCGTTGACCTGCGAATACGCATCCGTCGGGCCGTGGTAGCGGGCGTCCAGGACATCCTGCCAGTAGGCCTCGTCCACCCAGGTGTAGGACATGTTGCCCAGGTAGCGGCCCTGGCTGACGTTGAACCCGATGTTGAAGCGGTTGTTCGGCGGCAGGTTCACTTCCGAGATGTCGAAGTCCGGGTCCGGCGTCGCCTGGTAGGAGTAGTTGGCGAATACGTTGAGCGCAGCGTTGACCGCGCCGTCGATGCCGAGCTCGATCCCCTTGTTGATCACCTCACCGAGGTTCAGGTAGCTGAACTCCGACGGCAGTCCGCCCGTCGTGCACGGCGCCGTCAGCGACGCGCACGGCGGCGGCAGCACTTCGAGCACCCCCAGCGCGGTCGCCGGCGGCAGCGGCGCCAGCGCCGCCGTCCATCCGGGCGGAGGATTGGTGGCGCGGTAGCGGGCCGTCTGCGTGAAGAAGATCTCGTCGGTGTTCTTGGTGTAGTAGACCGCCGCCGAAATCGTCGCGCGGTTCTTGATGACGCCGGTGTAGGCCAGCTCCACGGCGTTGGTGCTCTCCTGCACCAGATTCTGGTTGCCGATGGCATTCACCGGGAAGTTGTAGACGCGGCCGGCGAAGGCGGGGTTGATCAGCCCGAGGTTCACCTGGTTGATGATCGTCGTGTCGAGGTAGTTGTTGATCAGCGATGGCGCCCGGAACGCGCGGTTGTAGGACGCGCGGATGGCGTGATCGGGCAGCGGCTTGAAGATGAACGCCGTCCGCGGGGAGACCACCGCGTCCTCGATGTTGGCGAACTTGTCCACCCGCACGCCGATGTTCCAGCGGAACTTGTCGGTGATGAAGATCTCGTCCTGCACGTAGCCGCCCACTTCCGTGCGGCTGTTGCCGAGCGGCGCGATCGACAGATCGAAGTTGTTGCGGCGCAGATTGCCGCCGTAGGTGATGACTTGTCGCGTGCCGACCGTCTTCACGTCACCCAGTTCGAAGTCGTAGGTCTGGGTGTCGAACGAGAACGGCACGGGCTTGCCGTCGGTGCCGACGGCGAGCAGGCCGTTGGCATCACCCGACAGGATGTTCGTGAAAAAGTTGAACTTGAACGTGCCGCGCGTGTAGCGCATCGTCCCGTAGCCGAGGCCGAGACCGGTGATGTCGAACGGTCCGATGCCCGTATGGATGATGCCGTCGGTGCCCGAGAAACCGGCTTCGGCGACCACCTTGTACTTGCCGTCCGGGTCGTCGTAATCGACGCGGCCGGTGAACTTGGGCTGCGAGGTGCCCTGGTTCGAGAACGCGGGGTACTGGGTGCCGGTGCCGTTCGGGATGGCGCCGGTCGGGCGCGAGAAGGCATCGGACGTGTAGTAGCCGGCCGACACCTTGTAGGCCCAGCGATCGTTCACCGGGCGCGCATGCGTGACGTTCACCGAGTAGAGGCCGCCCGTGCCAAGGTCCTCGCCGTTCTCGGGGCTGCGATCGAACCCACCGACACTCATCGTCAGGTTGTTGCTGTCCAGCTCGCGCGGGGTCTTCGAGATGAAGTTGATCACGCCCGACAGCGCGTTGGCGCCCCAGATGGCCGAGGCCGGGCCGCGGATGACTTCCACCTGCTTGAGCTCGAAGGCGTTGACGGGCACGAGGTCCCACGCGATGAAGCCGAAGAAATCCAGGTAGAGGCTGCGGCCGTCGAGCAGCGCCAGCTGCGAGGTGGCGAGCGTCGAGGTCGCGCCGCGCATGGTGATGTTGTAGTCGCGCGCCGAGGTCTGGGTGATGTTCATCCCCGGCACCTCACGCAGCAGCTCGGCGTAGTTGTTGATGGGCGAGCTCTGAATCGTGTCCGAGGAGATGACCGTCACCGTCGCCGGGGCATTGACGATCTGCTGCTCGACTTTTGACGCCGTCACCACCACGGCTTCGGTGTAGATGGGCGCTGGTTCCTGTTCGGGGGGAGGTTCTGCCGGCTGTTGCCCGGGGGCGGGTTGCTGACCCGCCGCGGGCTGCTGAGTGCCACCTGTGCCCTGAGCCTCGATCAGCCCGGGCCACAGCATCACGGACAACGCAAGAACCGCACGTCGACGCGCCTTCATGGGGCCTCCACCAGGTCCGGGGCGTTTGATCGTGGGGGACCCCGAACGGTCAACGCATTGTAATGCCGGAACTTGCGGCGATCAGGCCGAGATAGTTGGGGCGATCGGCCGGCGACCGGTGACGATACTCCGCGAGGATGTCCCGGCCCCGGACCACGAAGACGCCAGGCAGTTGCCGGAGGAGCTGCGCCGGCTGGGGACCGAATCCGTGCGAAAGTGCGCATGCCGTTCCGCGCACCCACACCTGAGGGTCCAGCAGGTCGCCGATGCCGGTCCTCCCCAATCCGAATGCCCGGTAGTGCGCCAGCCCGCTGTCACTCACCCGAGGCACATCGCCGAGACCCGCGCGCTCGAACCAGGGGTCGGCCTCGTCCGGAGGGGCCGCGTGCACGAACGCCAACTGCGTTCCGGTCGCCTCGATGGCCGGCCGCGCCTTTGCGACATCGGCCAGCGCCTCGCGACAGAAGGTTCAACCAAACGATCGCAGGAACACGACCAGGGTCGGGCCGGCCTCCGCGATGCGGGCGAGGGGAGACGAAGGGGGGTAAGTGACGGGAGTGGACACCATCACTTCAGTGTTTCCACCCACTTCTCCAGCTTGCGCGCGTCGGCGTCGAACTTGCGGATGCCGTCCGACAACTTCTCCACCGCCATCGGATCCTGGTTGTGCAGCCAGCGGTAGGACTTCTCGTCGAGCGAGAGGCGCGGCTCGCTGCTGGCCTGGGCGGCGGCCGGGGTCAAGGCCGGCGACAGGTCGCCCGGCGTGTTCGCCAGTTCCTGGAGCAGTTCGGGACTGATGGTCAGCAGATCGCAGCCCGCGAGCCGCGTGATCTGCGACATCCGCCGGAAGCTGGCCCCCATCACTTCGGTCTTGTAGCCGTACTTCTTGAAGTAGTGGTAGATGCGCGCCACCGACTGCACGCCGGGATCGGCGTCCTCGGGAATCTCGGCGCCGCGTTCCTTGCGGTACCAGTCGTAGATGCGGCCCACGAACGGCGAGATCAGCGTGACCTTGGCCTCGGCACATGCCACGGCCTGCGCGAAGCTGAAGAGCAGCGTGAGGTTGCAGTGGATGCCTTCGCGCTCCAGGACCTCGGCGGCCTTGATGCCCTCCCAGGTGCTGCCAATCTTGATCAGCACACGGGCGCGATCCACGCCGGCGGCTTCATAGAGGCCGACCAGTTCGCGCGCCTTGGCAATCGTGGCGTCGGTGTCGAAACTGAGCCGGGCATCCACCTCGGTCGACACGCGACCCGGAATGATCCGCAGGATCTCCTGTCCAAAGCCCACCGCCAGCCGGTCCATGAACGCGGCGGTTTCGGCGCTGGTGTTCAGCCCCAGCGCCCCCGCGCCGGCGCGGGCCGCGTCTACCAGCCCGCGATACTGCGGCTGCTGCGCCGCCTTCAACAGCAGCGACGGATTCGTCGTCGCGTCCTGTGGCTGGTGTTGACGGATGGCATCGATGTCGCCGGTGTCGGCAACGACCACGGTGTAGCGCTTGAGCGATTCGAGCAGAGACATGCGGTTCAAGCATAATCCTTCCATGAACGTTCTCGTCATCGACGTGGGTGGCACGCACGTCAAGCTGCTGGCCTCCGGCGCCACGGAACCGCGGAAGTTCAATTCGGGCGATGGATTGACACCGGAACAGCTGGTCGCCGGCATCCGCGAGACCGCGGAGGGATGGCAGTACGATGCGGTCTCGCTCGGCCTTCCCACTCCCGTGCTCCGCGGCGCGGTGATGGAAGAGCCCTGGAACCTCGGCCGCGGCTGGGTGGGCTTCGACTTCGCCGCCGCCCTGGGCGTGCCGGTCCGCATCATCAACGACGCGGCGATGCAGGCCCTCGGCAGCTACCAGGGCGGCCGCATGCTGTTCCTGGGACTGGGCTCCGGTCTGGGCACGACGCTCGTGGACGACGGGCGGATCGTCGCGCTCGAACTGGCGCATCTGCCCTACCGCGAGTCGACCTTCGAGGACATCTGCGGCCAGCGCGGCCTGCGTCAGCTGGGCGAGGACGGATGGCGCGCCGCCGTGCTCGACGCGGCCGAGCACCTGCGGGCCGCCGTGGCGGCCGAATACGTGATGCTGGGCGGCGGCAACGTCCGCCTGTTCGGCGACCTGCCGCCACGTATCCGCCGAGGCAGCAACGATCACGCGTTCGAGGGCGGCTTCCGGCTGTGGGCTGACGAGCCGCAGGTGCCGGCCGCCGTGGTCGCCGGTGCTGGCGCACGCCGCGCAGTGGCGCCAGCCGACGACCGCGCCATCGCTCCGGTCGCTGTTCGACGCCTCCGACCGCGCCGCCACGTTCACGCTGCGGCTCGACGATCTCGTCGTCGACTACTCGAAGAACCTGATCACCACCGAGACGATGACCCGCCTGACGGAGCTGGTGCGGGCCACCGGCGTCGAGGCCCTGCGCGATCGGATGTTTGCGGGCGAGGCGATCAACGGCACCGAGGGGCGCGCGGTGCTGCACATCGCGCTGCGCAACCGCTCACCGCGGGCGATCCGCATCGACGGCCGCGACGTGATGCCCGACGTGCTGGCGGCACTCGGCCACCTGCGGGACTTCAGCACCGCAGTCCGTTCCGGCACGTGGACGGGTCATACCGGCGCACGCATCACCGACGTCGTCAACATCGGCATCGGCGGCTCGGACCTCGGGCCGGCGATGGCCACCGCCGCGCTGGCGCCGTACGCCGCCAACGGACCGCGCCTCCACTTCGTGTCGAACGTGGACGGCGCCCACATCGCGCAGACGCTGGAACGGCTCGATCCGCGCACGTCGCTGTTCGTGGTGGCGTCGAAGACCTTCACCACGCAGGAGACGATGACCAACGCGCAGACGGCGCGGGCGTGGTTCCTCGAGCAGGCCAAGGACGAGGCGCACGTCGCGCGGCACTTCGTCGCCGTCTCGACCAACGACGCGGAAGTGCGCCGCTTCGGCATCGCGCCCGAGAACATGTTCGTGTTCTGGGACTGGGTCGGCGGGCGCTATTCGCTGTGGAGCTCGATCGGCCTGCCGGTGGCGCTGGCGGCCGGTTACGAGCGCTTCGAGGAGATGCTCGACGGCGCGTTCGCGATGGACGAGCACTTCCGCACGGCGCCGATCGCCCAGAACATTCCGATGGTCCTCGGGATGATCGGCGTCTGGTACGCGAGCGCGCTGGAGTACGACACCCAGGCCGTGTTGCCTTACGAGCAACTGCTGCACCGCTTCCCCGCCTACCTGCAGCAGCTGGACATGGAGAGCAACGGCAAGCGCGTCGACCGCAACGGCGCGCCCGTCTCCGTGCCCACGGGTCCGATCGTCTGGGGCGAGCCCGGCACGAATGGACAGCACGCGTTCTATCAGCTGCTGCACCAGGGCACGCGCGTGGTGCCGTGTGACTTCCTGGTGGGACTGGAGTCGCCCTATCCGGTGGGCGATCACCACCGGTTGCTGCTGGCCAACTGCTTCGCCCAGACCGAGGCGCTGATGCGCGGCAAGAGCGAAGGCGAGGTGCGCGCGGAGCTCGCGGCGCAGGGCCTGACCGGCGAGGCGCTGGAGCAGCTGGTACCGCACAAGGTGTTCCCTGGCAACCGCCCGTCGACGACGATCGTCTATCGCAAACTCGATGCGCGCACGCTGGGCCTGCTGCTGGCGATGTACGAGCACAAGGTGTTCACGATGGGCGCGATCTGGAACGTGAACTCGTTCGACCAGTGGGGGGTGGAGCTCGGCAAGCAGCTCGCCAGGCGCGTGGACACCGACCTGGCGGCGGAGACCGCCGCCAGCGCCCACGATGGGTCGACGAATCAGCTGATCAACCTGGCCAGAGAGGGCCGGCTGCGCCGGTAGGAACGAAAGGCGGCGCTACGCGCCGTAGGGAAAGCCCGGCCGCTTCGCGGCCCGAAGGCGCGGCTTCGCCGCGTGGGCGGCGCTTCGCGCCGTAGGCCGGGGTGGAGTGAGTGAGCGAAGGGTGGTGCGCCCGGCAGAACTCGAATCTGCGACCTTTGGCTTCGGAGGCCAACGCTCTATCCAACTGAGCTACGGGCGCGCGTGGGAGAAGAGGGTGCCACGATCAGATCTCGCGTGCGACGCACGCTCTGAGCGGCCGACACGCGCTCTGACGAACGATCAGTGTAGACCAGCCGGCCCTGCCAAATCCAGTGGCGGAGGGAGAAAGAGCAGGAACCTCCTGACCTCGGCCTTCTGCCTTTCACCCCCAAAATGGCCGTACTTCGGCGAAGATGAGCGCGTCGACGCGGCATGAGCCGCGACCGCACCGGCCTGCGCCTCTTGTCATGAGTGACGTCACCACGCTCCTCGAACGGTGGAATCGCGGCGATCAGGCCGCGTATCAGGACCTGCTGGCCCTGCTGTACGACGAGCTGCGCCATCTCGCACAGGGACTGCTGCGCGGCGAGCGCGATGGGCACACCCTGCAACCGACGGCGCTCGTCCACGAGGCCTATATGCGGCTGATCGGGCTGAACCAGATCAGCATCGACGATCGGCGGCACTTCTTCGGCGCTGCCGCCGGCACGATGCGGCGCATCCTTGTAGACCACGCGCGCCAGCGACGGGCGCACAAGCGCGGCGGGCCTGACGCGCAACGGGTCGCGGTGGAGTCGCTCGACGATCTCGCCAGCGCCTCCGGGCTCGACTTCGAAGCGCTCGACGAAGCCCTTGTCGCGCTCGCCGCTGTCGCGCCCGAACAGGCCAAGGTCGTGGACCTGCGATACTTCGCGGGCCTATCCATAGAGGAAACGGCGGACGTGATGGGCCTCTCCCCCGCCACCGTCAAACGCCACTGGGCCTTCGCGCGGGCGTGGCTCTTCCGCGCGCTCGATCCGCGCCCCGGGAATCGGGCGTCGCCATGAGCCCCGACTTCTGGGCGGAGGCGTACGCGATCTTCTCCGCGACGCTCGACGAGCCGGCGCCGGCGCAGGCGGCGTTCGTGGAGCGGCGCACGGCCGGGCGTACCGACCTGCGCCGCGAGGTGCTGGCGCTGCTCGACTCGCACGAGGCCTCCGGCCACTTCCTCGAGATCCCGGCCGAGGCGGCGCCTGCCGGTCCAGGCGTCCGCACGGCACCAGGCCTCGGGCCCGGGGCCGTGGTGGGAGCCTGGCGGCTGATCTCGCTCGTCGGTGAGGGCGGGATGGGTCTGGTCTATCGGGCCGAGCGTGCGGATGGCGGCTTCGCTCAGCAGGCGGCGGTGAAGGTGACGCGCGTGTCGCTGTTCAACCGCGAGGCCGCACGGCGGTTCCGCGCCGAACGCGCGATCCTCGCCGGCCTCCAGCACCCGCACATCGTCAGCCTGCTCGATGGCGGCACGCTCGACAGCGGCGAGGCCTGGCTGGCCATGGAGTACGTGGATGGCCTGGCGGTCACGCGCCTCGTTGCCGAGCAGGCGCTGCCGCTCGAAGCGCGGCTGCGCCTGTTCCGCGATATCTGCGCGGCGGTGCACCATGCCCATCAACACGGCATCGTGCATCGTGACCTCAAGCCGCACAACGTGCTCGTCACCCGAGACGGCGTGGCCAAGGTCGTGGATTTCGGCCTCGCCAAGCTGCTCGAAGCGCCTCCGTCCGGCGACACCACGGCGACGGGCGCGGCGCCCGCGCCACTCACGCCGAACAGCGCGAGCCCGGAGCAGTGGCGCGGACTCCCGGTGACGACGGCGGTGGATGTCTACTCACTGGGGGTGATCCTCTACGAAATGGTGACGGGCACCAAGCCGTACGACACGACGGGCAAGCCGCTCGACGAAGCCCTGGCCCTCGTCACCGAGCGCGTGCCGGGCCGGCCGAGCACCGCGCCAGGGCCCGCCGGCACGATCGCCGGACGCGGTTGGCCGCGCCCGCACGACCTGGATGCCATCATCCTGAAGGCGCTCGAGAAGGAGCCCGCGCGACGCTACGATTCCGCCGCGGCGCTGGCCACCGACGTCGGCCGATACCTCGATGGACGCCCCGTGGTCGCGCGCGAGCCGTCGTTCTGGTACGTCGCCAGCCGCACGGTGCGGCGTCATGCGCTGGCCTCGGCGGCGGCTGTTGTCGCCATCGTGGCCGTGCTCGGGGGCCTGGGCGTGTCGCTGTGGCAGGCCCGCCTGGCCGATCGCGAGCGCCAGCGCGCCGAGGCGCGGCTCGCGGACGTGCGACAGCTTGCCAACACGCTGGTCTTCAAGGTCCACGATGCCGTGACCCCGCTCAACGGGTCGACGCCCGTCCGGCAGATGATCGTGCAGGAAGCGCTCGGATACCTCGAGCGCCTGTCCCAGGAGCCGGGCGACGATCCGACGCTGCGGCTGGAGCTCGCCGCGGCCTACACGCGCATCGGCCGCGTGCAGGGGGATCCGCAGCAACCGAACCTGGGCGATCGCGATGGCGCCATTGCGAGCATCCACCGGGCGGCCGCGCTCGTGCAACCTCTGGTGACCCACGCGGACGTCCGCATCCGCAGCTCGGCGCTCGCCTCGACCGCGTCGGCCGACACGGCGCTGCAGAGCATCTACTCGTTCCTGGGCCGCAAGGACGAGGCGACCTCCGCCGCACGGCGAAGCGTCGCGGCGATGGAAGAGGTGGCTCGCGAGCTTCCGGAGAACGAGGACGTGCGACGGCGGCTCGGAAGTGCGTACTTCTCGCTCGCGCTGGCCCTGCAGGGCACACCGTCGGCCGTGGAGGAGTGGGAGAAGGCGGGCACCGTCTTCGAGGCCCTGCTGGCCGCGCAGCCGGATGATCCGGATCGCCTGCGCAACGTCGCGCTCGTCGCGAAATACCTCGGGGGCGAGTACGAGACGATGCACCAGCTCGACAAGGCCGAGGCCCAGGCCGCGCGCGCGCTGGAACTCGACCAGCGCCGCCTGGCGGTGAATCCCAAGGTGCGGCAGGTGGAGCTCGATGTCAGTAACGACCTGGTCTCGCTGGCTGGCTTCCGGACCACGGCCGGTGACACCGTGGCGGCGGCGGGCATGCTCGAGCAGGCGCTGCAGGTGCGGCAACAGGCGGTCGCCAGCGATCCGAAGGACGTGCTGGCGCCGGGCAAGGTCGGCTCGGTGGAATGGCGGCTCGCGCAGAACGCGCTGGTCGCGGGCAACCGCGCGGACGCACAGCGCTGGGCCGAACGCGCCGTGACCACCATGAGCCGGATCCTGGAGGGGTCACGTGACGTCGTGACGCTTCGGGACTATGCGGCCGCCCATGCCGCACTGGCCCTGTCGATGTCCGACCCGGCAGCGCCGAGCGGCGCCTCCTGCACCGCGGCCCGACGGGCCGAGGCGGCCATCATGGAGCTCGACGCGCGGGGTGTCGGGCCCTTCTGGGAATTCCTGACGACGACCTTCCCTCCTGTCCTCTCCGCCTGCGCCGCGCGATGAGCTGATTCGTCAGAGGCCTGCGCCTCTCACGGTGGCGGCCCTTTCCCGGTCGCTTACTGGAGGAGGTTCATGGCTCGACGCCTTGCCGTTCCCGCGCTGCTCCTGGCCTGCGCGGCACTGTCCGCTCCCGCCGCCGCGCAGACCCTCGGCACGTTCCGCTGGCAACTGCAACCCCACTGCAACATCGTCTCGGTGACCGTGGTGCAGCAGGGTGGACAGTATCAGCTCGATGGCACCGAGGATCGGTGTGGCGGCAGCGAACGGTCGAGTGTCCGTGGCCTCGCGTTCCTCAATCCCGACGGCTCGATCGGATTCGGCCTCACCATCGTGCAGCCGACCGGCCACCACGTCGCCGTGGCTGCGAACATCTCCCTCACGACCCTCGGCGGAGTCTGGCGGGCGGACGGCGGCGGCCTCTTCGGCCATTTCGTCTTCACGCCAGGCACCGGCACGGGGGGCACGCCCCTGCCCCTGCTACCCCAGACCGCCATCACCAGCATCCAGGCCGGGACTGGCCTGACCGGGGGCGGCAATTCCGGCCTGGTATCGCTGGCCGTCAACTACGCCGCCACGCAGCAACGCGTCACGGGTGTCTGCCCTTCCGGCCAGCTCATGACGGGCGTGCAGCAGAACGGCCAGGTGACCTGCCAGAGCGTGACGGGCGCGAACGGCGGCGACATCACCGCCGTGAACGCCGGCGCGGGACTCACCGGCGGCGCCGTGACCGGTGACGTCAACCTGGCGGTGAACTTCGCCGGATCGGGCACCGCGGGTGCCGTCGCGCGCGCCGACCACACGCACGAGCCGAACAACACGCGGAACATCGCCATCGGGACCACTGCCCTGCCGGTCAACGCCGGCATCGATAACCTCGCCATCGGGGCCAACGCGATGCAGGCCAACACGACCGGCGGCGGCAACATCGCCATCGGCTCGTTCTCGCTCCGCTTCGGCACCACGACGACGAGCAACATCGCGATCGGCCAGGCGGCGCTCGAGAGCACGACGGGCTCGCGCAACACCGTCGTCGGGTATCTGGCCGGCAGGGCCAACACGGTTGGTGCCGACAACGTCGCGTTGGGCTACCGGGCGCTGGCCGCAAACACGACGGCCAGCGTCAACACGGCCGTGGGCTCGCACGCCCTCGGCGCCAACACGGTCGGCACCCACAACACCGCGCTGGGCGCCGAGGCGCTGCAGGCCAACCTCGACGGCCACAACAACACGGCCCTCGGCTCGTTCGCGCTGATGTCCAACATGGCCGGCTCGTCGAACACGGCGGCCGGGGAACAGGCGCTCAACCTCAACACCAGCGGGTCCTGGAACACCGCGTTCGGACGCGCCAGTCTCGCGTCGAACACGACCGGAGCCGACAACGTGGCGGTCGGCGCGCTTGCGCTGCAGAACAACACCTCCGCCAGCTTCAACGCCGCCCTCGGCCGCGAAGCGTTGTTCGAGAACACGACGGGCGACTCGAATACGGCGGTCGGCCACGGCGCGCTGGTCAGCAACATCATCGGCGCGTCGAACACGGCCGTCGGCCGCGGAGCGCTGCCCGACATCATCGACGGGCAGAGCAACGTGGCCGTGGGCGCGAACGCCGGCGCGGGGGGGACCGGCTCCAACAACATCTATCTGGGCGCCGACGTCGCCGGTGTGGGCGCGCAATCGAACACCATCCGCATCGGCAACAGCAGCGCCGCGGCCACGTTCATTCGCGGCATCCACAACGCCACGTCCTCGGGTGGAATCGGCGTGTTCGTCAACGCCAACGGCCAGCTCGGCACGGCCACGTCCTCCGCCCGATTCAAGGAACAGATCGTGGCGCTCGAGGACTCGCAGCACACCCGCGTACAGGCGCTCCGTCCGGTGAGCTTTGTCTATAAGCCGGAGTTCGACGATGGGTCGAAGCAGGTTCAGTACGGGCTGATTGCGGAGGAGGTGGCGGAGACCTTCCCCGAGCTGCTGGTACGTGACGCCGAGGGGCGGGCGCAGACCGTCCGCTATCACCTGCTGACGCCGCTGCTCCTGGCCGAAGTGCAGCGGCTGGAGCGCGAGCGTGACGCCCTGGAGAACCGGGTCCGCGCGCTCGAGACCGCACTCGCCACGTTCCTCGACCGCGACCGCCAGCGCTGAGCCGATTCCCGCAGCGCCTGCGCCTCTTCCGGCAGCGCCCCTCCCCGGGCGCTACTGGAGGAGGCCCATGATCCGCGGTCCGCTGTCGCTCCCCGTGCTCGTTGCCGCGCTCGCGGCGTGTCTGCTCCCGCCCTCGACCGCCGCGGCCCAACCGCTCGGCACGTTCCGCTGGCAGCTGCAGCCCTACTGCAACGTCGTCGTGGTGACGGTGGTCCAGCAGGGTGGGCAGTATCAGCTCGACGGCACGGAGGATCGCTGTGGTGCCACCACGCGCTCGAGCGTGCGCGGGCTGGCCTTTCTCAATCCCGACGGCAGCATTGGCTTCGGCCTCACCACTGTGCCGCCCGACGGCCGCGCCGTGACCATCGGCGCGACGATCTCGCTGGCGACGCTCAGCGGCACGTGGCAAGCCGCCGGCGGTGCCTTCTCGGGCACGTTTGTCTTCACGCCCGGGGCCGGCACGGGCGGCTCGCCACTTCCGCCCATCGGGACCGGCGTCTACGACATCGTCGCGGGAGCCGGGTTGATCGGCGGGGGCGGCACGGGCCAGGTGCAGCTGGACGTCGATTTCGGTGTCGCGCAGCGGCGCGTGACGGCGACCTGTCCCGCCGGCCAGCTGATGACGGGCGTCAACCAGAACGGCAGCGTGATCTGTCAGAGTGTCACCGGCGCGGGCGGTGGCGACATCACCGCGGTGACGGCCGGCATCGGACTGACTGGTGGCGGCACCACGGGAGATGTGGGCCTCGCAGTAGCCTTCGGAAACTCGGGTGCCGCGAACGTGGCCGCGCGAAGCGACCACACCCACGCGGTCGCCGTCACGAATACGGCCATCGGACCGCTGGCCTTCGAAACCGCCAGCGGCAACAACAACGTCGCTGTGGGCCGTGGAGCCCTGCGCTTCAACGGGAACGTCAGCGGCAATACCGCCGTCGGCGCGGACGCGCTCGGCGTGAACAACAGCACCAACAACACGGCGGTCGGGTTCTGGTCGCTCGCCACGAATACAACCGGAGGCAACAATTCGGCGCTGGGGTCCGCCGCGCTGTACACCAACACGGTGGGCATCCAGAACACCGCGGTCGGGGGCAGCGCCCTGTACGCGAACGTGACCGGCAGCCAGAATACCGCCGTCGGCGTCAACGCCCTCAGCAGCTTCACCTCCGGTGCCCGGAACACGGGCGTCGGTGTCGGCGCCGGGGGCGGGAGCCTGGTCGGCAGCGACAACACCGCCGTGGGCGAGTCGGCCCTGTCGGTCGGGCAGACCGGCGATCGGAACACCGCTGTAGGTGTCGGCGCGCTCCGGAGCAATGCCAGCTCCGGCATCACCGCCGTGGGCTACTTCGCCGCACGGGCGAACACCACGGGTGTCGGCAACGTGGCCGTGGGCTACGAGGCCCTGGCGGTCAACACGACCGGTGGGTTCAACAGCGGATTGGGGTATCGTGCGGCCGCCAGTAATACGACCGGGGTCGTCAACACGGCGGTGGGTTACGGAGCGCTCGTGGCCACGACCGTCGGCGGGTACAACACGGCAGTGGGGGGCCTGGCGCTCGGCGCAAATACGACAGGCGGCGGCAATACGGCGCTCGGCGCGGAGGCGCTTTCCACGATCACAACGGGCGAATGGAGCACGGCGCTCGGCGAGAAGGCGCTCTTCGCCAGCACTGGCAGCTACAACACGGCCGTCGGCAACCGCGCCATGTGGAATACGACGACCGGTACGTTCAATGTCGCCGTGGGCGTCAGCGCGCTGTCCAACAACTCGACCGGGCAGCGCAATACGGCGGTCGGCCTCGGAGCGTTGGCCGATGTCACCACCGGCGGCGGCAACATCGCGATCGGCTACGATTCGGGGCTGGGCCTGTTCACCGGGTCCAACAACATCCTGATCGGCGCGAACCTGAACGCCAACTCGCCCGCCGAGAGCAACACGATCCGTATCGGGGATGGCACGACCTCAGCGACGTTCATCGGTGGCATCAGCGGGCGCACGTCGTCGGGCGGCGCCGCCGTCTTCGTCAACGCGAATGGGCAGTTGGGCACCATCACCTCATCGGCCCGCTTCAAGGAACAGGTCACCCCGCTCGACCCGTCCCTCGGCACGCGGCTTCGGGCGCTCACGCCGGTCAGCTTCTACTACAAGCCAGAGTTCGACGACGGCTCGCGGCAGATCCAGTACGGGTTGATCGCCGAGGAAGTGGCCGAGACGTTCCCCGAGCTGCTCGTGCGCGACGCCGACGGCCGGCCACAGACCGTGCGCTATCACCTGCTCACGCCTCTCCTGCTCGCCGAAGTGCAGCGCCTGGAGCAGGCGCGCGCGGCGGCTGAGGCCACGCGTGAGGCACTGGAGGCCCGCGTCCGCGTGCTCGAGACCGCCCTCACGGCGCTGCTGGATCGCGCGAAGCACTGACCCAGTTCCAACACAGCGTGCGCCTCTCCTCACCAGCGCCCTCTCCCCAGGGCGCCAATGAGTGACGGACCATGCTGCAGCGCGCATTGTGGATGTTACTGGTGGTGATCGGCCCGGTTCGGGCGTGATCGTCCCCACCCCGGCTGCCGCCCAGGCGCCGCCTCCAGCGGCGGTGATCGAGCCGATTGCCGCCCAGGCCGCCGGCTACGGCCCGAGGGCCGCCTGCCCGTGACCCTCCCCCTGCCGATTCTCCGCTTAGGAGAACAGGGCTCCCCCAGGAGCCGGGAGGCAGGTATGCGTGCGGCGCTGACGAGCGAACGACGGGCGGGCGGAATGGCGATGAGGGCGGGGGCCGCGCTGGGCGTGTTGCTGGCCACGAGCGGCTCGGCAGAGGCCCAGTCGCTGGGCAGTTTCACATGGCAGCGTGTCGTCCAGCCGGCGGACCAAGGACCACATCGAGGATCTCGGCGCGGTCAGCCGCCGCATCTTCAATCTGCGGCCGGTGCAGTTCACCTACCAGCAGCCGTTCGCCGATGGCTCGACACCGATTCAGTACGGCCTCATTGCCGAGGAGGTCGAGCAGGTGATGCCGGCACTGGTCGCCTACGGCGCGGACGGCACGCCGGAAACGGTGAAGTACCACGTGCTGCCGACGCTGCTGCTCGCCGAGCTGCAGCGGCTGGAGCGCGAGCGCGAGGCACTCGCGATGGAGGTCAAGGAGCTGAGGGCGATGATCGAGAGGCCGCGCTCGCGATCGCCGCGGCGATGATAGGCTCTGAAGTCTGTCCAACCACCGTCCCTCACCCTTGACGGATCACAGCGAGGAGGGGCGCGCCTTCTTCCAGGCGCGGGTCGCGCTGTTCTGGAAAGTCATCTTCTTCATCATCCTGGTCGGCAGCGGCCTGGGTCTCCTGAGTGCGGTCGCCCGACCAGGCGGCGATCTCGTGCTCACGATGATCTCGACCGCCAATGCCGGCCTGTTCTGGTGGCTGAGCAGCCGCGGCCAGCGTTCCATCCAGACTTCGCGGCGGATGGAGGCCGGCGGCCTGCTGCTCAACGCGATGATCAGTGCGTTCATGGGCCGGTACCTGTTGACTGGATTCGCCACCGACCAGGGGCTCGCGACCGTCCAGGCCATCAACGTCGGCGACGGCTACGTGACGATGCTGCAATTGAGCGGCATGGCGATGATGATGGCCATTCGCGCGGCGCTCATTCCGTCTTCGCCACGACGCACGGCGCTGGTCACGGCCTTGACCGGCGCCCCGATGATGCTGGTGACCGTGGCGTTCGAACCCTTCACCGGCGACGGGCTGGTGTGGCGCGCGCTCGACTCCGGGATCTTCCCGTGGCTCCCGAGCACGATGCTGATCATCTGGGGATTCGGCATCATCACCTGCGTCGTGATCTCCCGGGTGATCTACGGCCTGCGCGCCGAGATGCTCGAAGCGCGCCGGCTCGGGCAGTACGTGATCGAGAAGAAGATTGGCTCGGGCGGCATGGGCGAGGTCTACCTGGCGCACCACGGCATGATGCGGCGCCCCTCGGCGATCAAGCTGCTGCGCGCGGACCAGGCCGGCGAGGTGAACCTGGCCCGCTTCGAGCGCGAGGTCCAGCTGACGGCGCGCCTGACGCATCCCAACACCATCACCATCTTCGACTACGGGCGCACCCACGACGGCGTCTTCTACTACGCCATGGAACTGCTCGACGGCGCGACGCTGCAACGGGTGGTGTCGATCGACGGCGCGCAGCCACCGGCGCGAGTGGTGCGGATCCTGTCGATGTTGTGTGGCGCGCTGGCCGAAGCGCATGGCATCGGCCTGATCCATCGCGACATCAAGCCGGCCAACGTCATGCTGTGCACGCAGGGCGGTGAACGCGACGTCGTGAAGCTGCTCGACTTCGGCCTGGTGAAGGAGTTCCAGGTGGGTCGCGACGTCACGCTGACCGGCGAGTGCGTCGCCATCGGCACGCCCCAATACATGGCGCCCGAGGCCATTCTGGACCCGGGCTCGGCCGATGCCCGCACGGACATCTATGCGCTGGGGGCCGTCGCGTACTACCTGTTGGCCGGCACCGACGTCTTCAACGGCAAGTCGGTGGTCGAGGTGCTGAGCCAGCAGCTGTCGCAGAAGCCCGAGCCGCTCACGGCCAGGAGGGGGATCTCGATTCCGGACAGGCTGGATGCCGTCGTGCTCTCGTGCCTCGAGAAGAATCCCAAGGACCGCCCACAGACGGTGGACGAACTCCGGCGCCGCATCGAAGCCTGCGGGATCGAGCCGTGGGACCGCACCCATGTGGACGCCTGGTGGCGCGCGCATCCCGTGGGTCCTGCCGTCGACGTGGCGCTGAGCACGAGCGAAGCCAGGACCATCGCCATCGACCGCGTCCACCGATAGTCAGTCGCGCTGCGCCATCGCGCGACGAAACGCCGGCGGGGCCGACACAGGACGTCGCCGCACCGTCTGGGCCTGCCGTCGACGACCTCCCCCGTTGGTCCTGACACTCATCTCAGAACGCCCACGTCGTCACCTGACCGGCCGGCGTGAGCTTGCGGATCACGTTGTTCTTGTCGTTCATGAAGACCGTGCCGTCCGGCGAGATGCACAGGCTCCGGATTCCGTCGAAGTGCGCCTGGCGGGCGGGACCATCAGCATGGTTCACGTTGCTCGGGAGCGGCGCGCCCGCCACGAGCACCGGCGTGCCCTTGGTTTCGTCGAGGCGCATCACCTGGTAGCCGTTGCCGGGGTCCGCCACCCCGGCCCCGAAGAAGATGGTGCCCTGGCTGTCGACCGCCAGTCCGCTGATGCCGTCGACCCTCGGGCGGCGCTGCCCCACCTTGAAGCCGAGGAACATCTGGCGCACCGTGCCGTCGGGCGTGACACGATGAATCATCGAGTAGTAGTTGGCCTTCGGCGCCTTCATCCACAGCGTGCCGCCGCTCATGACCAGCTCGTCGTGCGCAGTGTCCCAGGCGAGGAACTCACCGCGGATGAATTTCTCGGGCTCACCGGCCGGGCACATCTGAGCCGCCCCGAGCACCTGCGTGACGGTTCCATCGAGCGCCATCCGCGACAGCGTGCATCCGTCAGACACCCACAGGTTGCCGCGCGGATCCTCCACCACGGCTTCGGGCTCCTTGAAGGAGCTCGCCGCGGCCGGAGACGGGGCGGCCGCGCAGGACTCCGGACGGTTGGGAATCCCCTCGACACGGCCGGCCATCGTCAGGCGGAGCAGCCGCGATTCATACGGGAACACGAGGCTGCCATCCGGAGCCACCGTCATTGGCTTGATGTCCGCTTCGATGCGGCTTTTCTGGAACGGAATGCCACACACCGGGTAGTAAGGGGAGCCCTCGACGATGGCGTGCTTGGCCGCGATCGACGTGATCGCCCCGTCCGGCGCGATGCGCCAGAAGCCCGATGCGTACGGGTTGCCCTGGAAACGCCCCTCCTTGTGCAGCTTCGCAGTGGAGGCGACGGCCACGCTGCCATCGGGCAGGCAGGCGATCTGGCGCGGGACGCCGAAAAACGGATCGTCTGGGTCCAGGTAGGGGTTGTCGATCAGGATCCGTTCCCCTATCACGGCGCCCTTGAACTTGTGCTCGTCGGTGATGTCCGACTCGAGCGTGCGGACCCCGGTGGCCACCTTCGTCGTCGCCTGCGGGAGCACGAAGGTCATCTCCTCGGGGTAGGGCTCGTACAGCTTCCAGCCCTGAGGCCACTCCGACGCCGGCGGCGACTGGCCTTTCGGCGTGGTTCGCACCTGCGCCTCCACACGAGGCAGCGGAACCAGAGCCAGGACGCCACCGATGCTACACACAGCGGCGACAGCAAGGATCCAGCCGGCGGGATGCCACTCGCGTTCAGTCATTCGATCTCTCCTGAGTCGGACAGCGTATTTCGAGGCCGCCGAGGGTCAGGCGCGCCCTGGCGAGTGCGAACCAGTCGCCCTGCGCCGGCGACTTCTGGCGAAGCCGGCACTGGTCGATGGATTGGCCCACGCCCGCGGCGGGTGCAGAACTCGACGGCGGGATGTCCATGGCGGTCGCCACCTTGTAGATCGCGTCGAACGTCGCAGCGGGATCCGAGCGGGCGTTCGGTTCACCGCCCACCCCGTTTGTCCCGACTATCGTCCGCGCTCTCGCGGCGCCATGGCCGCCGGGCGGCTACGGCGTCTTCGTTCGCGCTTCGAGCGCCGCGAGCCGCCGCTCCAGGTCCGCATTGCGCGACGACAGGTCATCGTTTGCCGCCTTCAGCTCCTTGATCGCGTTCAGCATCGTCCAGATGATGGGGTCGGCGTTGACCTGCAAGTACCCGCCGGCGGCCTCGCTCACGGCCTCCGGAATCGTGGCTCGCACAGCCTGCGCGCTGAACCCGACGTATTCGCCCGCCCCCTGCAATCCGAGCGGATTGTCGGATCGATACTCGTAACGAATTGGCTGCAGGCCGACGAGATCGGACAGGCCGCGAGTGAACGCCCCGTGAATGGTTTTCAGGCGTTCGTCCGAGAATACCAGCCAGTTGCCGCCTCCGACCTTGGACGCGTCACCGTTGACCGTCAGGAGCTGATCGGGCGCGGTGGTGTTGATGCCGACCCGACCATTGTCGAGAATCCGCATGCGCGGCTGAATGGCGGTCGTTCCGATGGCAGCGGTACTGAACACCAGCCGAGAGCCGCGCGCGGTCGGAGTGAAGGTCTCACTCGCGAAGGCAGAGACGATCGCGGAATTGGAGAACTGGGAGCCGTCGAATCCAGCCCAGAACATGGCACCGAGATTGGTCCCGTCCGTCACTGGTTGCCGGGCCTCAGGCGTGCCTCGGGCCCGCCCCAGGACGATCTGCGCCTGGCCGGAATTCGACGAGGCATCGGCGCGCAGGACCCCCGCCACGCCGCTGAGCTCGACAAGGTTAGCGGCCACGGTTCCCCCGAACGTTGCGCCGTTGGTCACGGCGAGAGACCCTCCGGACAGCGACCCTCCGAATGTACCGTTGCCGGTCGTCGAGATGGACGCCGCCGAGAGCGCGCCGGCGAAGGATTCCGGCTCCGGTCGAGACGACCGAGCCGGCCGAAAGCGCCCCCAACGTGCCCGTGGCCGCCGTGACCTGTCCGGCCGAGACCGTGCCCCCGAACGCGCCGCTGCCGGACACCGAGAGCGACGGCGCGGACAGCGGCCCGCCGAAGCTGCCCGAACCGGTCACCGACAGCGAGGGGAGCGTCTGTCCAGCGGCGGCTGGTCGCGGCCCGATGCCGGCCGCGGAGCCGTTGAAGACCATCGTGCCGTTGTTGCCGGCACTATCGCTCCAGCTCCCATGCAGTAACGGCAGCTGAATGGTCGCGCGCACGTGCACCGCCGCACCACTCGGCGTCGTGACGATGTTCAGGCCGAATCCGATCGACCCGTCCGGATTCGGAGCGGCCACACCGACCAGCGGTGCGCGAGGGCTGGTGCCGGCGCACTGGTTGTCGAATCCGTCCAGCGTGTAGATGCTACCGATCTGGGTCACGGTGAGCGTGACCACGTTGCAGAACGGCTGCAGTTGCCACTGAAACTGGCCAAGCGGCTGGGCGGGGGTGAGGGTGGGCGTCAGCAGCAGCGCGGCAGCCAGAGCCGCAGCAGTACGCATCGGTGTCATCGGGGGCCTCCTGATGATCGCGATGTTAGTCGATCGGTCCACCGGGCCGTGGCGGCTTTCTCAACCGGTGCCGGGTCGGAACAGCCGGACGATCTGATCGACCGAGCACTCCTCGAAGGGGCGAACAGCGAGCGCCCGCCCGCATCCTCCCCCGCGCGGATTAGGACACCCTTAGAACTCGACCGGGATACCCTTCGCGGCCGCCACCTTGTAGATCGCGTCGAAGGTCGCGGCGGTGTCCCAGGGCGCGTCAGGCGGCTCGTTGCGGAACTCGCGGTAGGCCCGTTCGACGTTCATGAAGAGCCGCGCCGGCGCGCGCCATTCGCCGTACGGACCGAACTCGATCCGCTTGGCCGCCTCGAGCGAGGTCTGCCCCGCATCGAAGTGCTTCCTCGACTCGTCGCGCACGTACTCGAGATAGGCTCGCATCTCGCTGACCCCTTCGATACCGCACAACGGGCCATGGCCCGGGACGACGACTTCGGGACCGAGTTCGAGCATCAGATCGAGGCACTTGAACCACTTGTCGTAACTGCCCGTCCACCCCATCGGCGTGCATTGCCGGAACAGCACGTCGCCGGCGAATACCACGCGTTCCTTCGGCACATGGATGATGGTGTCGCCCACCTGGTGGCAGGGCCCGACGTAGATCAAATGCACCTCGGTCCCGTCGAGGTCGAGCTCGTAGCGCACGTCGAACAGGGTGGTGGGCAGGGCGAGCTCGATCCCGTCGAAGTCGTAGTCCTCCAGCAACTGCTGGCCGGCCGCCACGAGGCCGGGGTGGAGCGTCTTGAGCACCAGACGCGTGAGCAGTCCGCCGACGCCGTGCAGAAGCTTCTGGCTCTCCTTCGGCTCGGCGACCTGCCGCATCCGGTCGGGCACCGACCGGTGCGCGATGATCTCCGCGCCCTTGAACAGCTGATTGCCCCAGACGTGGTCCGCGTCCTCGTGCGTGTTGATGACGCGCTGGGGCATCGCCGTCCAGACCTTGCCGAACAGCTCGATCATGCGCCGCGCGTGCGCCAGGTCGGACTGCGTGTCGATCACCACGCCTCCGGCCAGATTGATGAGGCCGGAGTTCGCGTCGCAGACGCGGTTCTTTTCGTTCAGGGCCGCAAAGCAGTGGTCGCTGACTTGTTTCATCTCCATGATGGCACCCCCCGGTGCAAGAAGGCGGAAACGCTACCGGTGGTACTTCCGCAACGGATCGCGCACCGGCCAGCGGCTCGGAAGCAGCGTGCCGGTCGGCTCGCCGAAGCGGCAGCGAAGTGTCCCGAGCCGTTCGAACGTGATCTGAATCTCGGCCCCCGGATCGATGAAGTCGTCGTGGTCGCAGCCGGTACAGTCCGGGATGGTGCCGAAGCCCATCACCGAGCCGGGCTTCAGGGGTGCGATGAACCCCAGCCACGCGAACACGTCTTCGGCCTTGTGGCTGATCTCGGATGTCGATCCCTGGTACTTGACGTGCCCATTCACCAGAACCGTCACCTTCAGGTTGTAGGGATCGCCGGCCTCGTCGGCCGTGACCAGGTACGGCCCGAGTTGGTTGCCCTTCGCCATGTCCTTCGTCAGGCAGAATCCGCCGATGAACTCCGGCGCCTGAACGTCGCGAGCCGAGATGTCGTTGAAGATGCAATAGCCGGCCACGGGCTGCCTCTCGTTCCCGTAGACGACGGCCAGTTCCGGCTCGATGTCCAGCCGGGACGTGTAGGCCGGCCAGGGCACCAGCACCTCGTCACCGACGACGGTGTTCAGGTTGCTCTTGTAATAGGACAGCGGCTCGGGCCCACCACCGGCGGGCTTCGGCTTCGGGGCCAGGACCGCCTTGGCAAACGCCTGCAGCAGCGGCGCGGTCCGAGGGTCGTCCTTCTCGAACTTCATCATCGTCTCGGCCGAGTTCTCGAGGTGCCGCGGGGTGAGGCCGAAATCGAACAGGGCCGCGACCTCGACCGGTTCGTGCAGGCGCACCGCATCGAGCCTCGGCCGCTCGCCCTCCGGTCAGCTCGCCGAGATGCGCCTCGGCCCAGGCCAGGCACTGCCGCGCCGCCGCTTCGCTTTCCGGCAGGCCCGTGAGGTAGGCTCTGCTGTCGCTCAGGCTGGGACTCGTCGTCCCGCTCCGGCCCTGAAGGACTTCGAGCGCCACGGCGTGGTCGCCCACCACGAGGCCGAAACGCGGAGCCGCGTCGCCGAGTGCGAACCGTATGAGTTTCATGATCCCTCCCGTGGCGCAGGCGACCTCCCGGCCTTACCTCTTCAGCTTGCCGCCTCTCAGCCGATTCGCGCCCTCGATGAGCGAGTGCCACCCGTAGACGAGCGAGACCGTGAAGTTGTCCATGCGCAGGTCCTGGGGATCGAGGTCCTTGATGGTGGACTTGTAGCCGACGGTGAGGCCCAGGTTCTCGTTGATCGTGTAGCCGAGGCTGAACCCGAGGCCGAAGTTGTTCAGCTTCTCGCCCGTGACGCCACTGACGGTCGCCTGGCCGCCGGTGTACCAGGCGGTGTCGAACGATCCCCAGAAGTGCTCCGTGAAGTCGCGCGTCAGGTGCGCGTCGAGCTGGAACATCGGATCGGTCTCGAGCCGTCTGCCCGACGTAGTCGTCGTTGGGCGCCGAACAGCCACACCGCCGGCAGGAACTCCAGCGTCGTGCGGCGGCCCGGCACCCACGGACCGAGCTGCCAGACGACAGGCGCACCCAGGCGGCCATACCAGCGGTTCTGGCCGAGATTGAGCGGCTGGGTGTTGTTGTACTTGCCGATCGGGACTGCGAGATCGGCGAGCACGTCGATCGAGAATCCCGGCTCGTATCGCAGCGTATCGGGGATGATCCTCTGCGCCTTCGGGCCGATCACGTTGAGGACGAACTCGGCCATCGGGTCGCCGAACCCGTTGGACGACTTGGTGACCGTCCTGCCCGCGACCGTGGCCGTGCCCGAGAGGCGGCCCATGGGCACGATGAGCGCGCCGATCGCCGAGCGGCCGAAGAGCGTGAAGGTGCGCGCGTAGCCCGCCAGGGCCATCGTCGCCTCCACTTCCGCGTCCGTCGAGACGACGACATGCGCGGGGTCGAACGGGTTCGTGTTCCCGCTGATTGAGTTGACGATGACGGGCACCGCGTTGGCGTCCGACAGCGTCTTCCAGTAGAAGCGCGCAGGAGTCTGAGCCAGCGCGCGCTCGGGACAGAGCGCACCGGCCGCGAGCATTGCCGCCGCGACGACCCACCGTAACCTGCAAACCGACGACATGCGACCTCCTGGACCGACTCCCGTGTCAACCAGCGCTCACGGCTTTGGTTTGGCCGTCATGTTCGGCGGCGGCACGAACTGCCTCTTGTTGGTGAGAGGCGGGTAGCCCGGATCGTCCGGGTGCGCGGCGGCAGCTGGTCTTCGAGCGTCTCGAACACGGAACGGCTCGGCAGCACCACGTTGTTGGCGCGGACGTAGCTGTCCCAGAGCGCGACCATCGCCCGCACCTTGTCGGGTTGCTCAGCGGCGAGGTCTTTTCGCTCCGACGGATCCGCCGCGAGGTTGAACAGCTCCCAGTCGCCCTTGCCGATCGGTTTGAACTCCCAGCGCAGCTTCCAGTCGCCCTGCCGCACCGCACGATTGCCGAACAGCTCCCACGCGAGGACGTCCTGCTCGGTCCGCGGCGATTCCGCCTGACCGGCCAGCACCGGCCCCCAGGACTTACCCATCAGCGCCGGCAGGTCGCGCCCCTCGAGGGTCTTCGGATAACTGGCGCCGGCGATGTCGAGCAGCGTCGGCATCATGTCGGCCACGTGCATGAGGCCCCCGTTGACGCTGCCTTTGGGCCGCTTGACGCCCGGACCGCTGACGACGAGCGCGTTCCGGATGCCACCTTCGCCGAGCCAGCCTTTGTACTGACTGAACGGCGTCATCGAGACCTGGGCCCACATCGGCCCGTAGGCGACGTCACGAGCCCGGATCGCCCCACGCGTTGGGATTGTTCTGCGACCACTTGCTCGCCGCGAACAGGTAGTCACGCGAGCCGGGCGTGCCGGCGATCATCGCGAACAGGTCGGTGCCCTCGGCGCCGTTGTCGCCGAATACGACGAACACCGTGTTCTCGTACTCGCCGATCTGCTTCAGGTGATCGATCAGCCGGCCCACGTGATGGTCGAAGTTCTCCACCATACCGGCGTAGAGCTCCATCTTCTTGCCGAGGATGGCCCTCGACGCCGGCGCGAGCAGCACGGGATCGGGCACGAACCACATCCGCTCGGCGAGCGACGTCCCGCGGGGCACGATGCCGAGCTCGACCTGCCGCTTCAGCCGCTCCTGCCGCACCGCGTCCCACCCCCTGTCGTACTCGCCGACGTGGCGGTTCCGCCAGTCCCTGGGCAAGTGGTAGGGATCGTGCGGCGCCTGGTGCGCGACGTAGGCGAAGAACGGCTTGCCGTCGCCGCGGTTGGCGTCGATGAATCCGATCAGCTTGTCGGTGTAGGTCTTCGTCGCGTAGTAGTCCTTGGGAAGCTCCGTCAGGTACTTCCCGTCCTCGGTGAAGACCGACCGCGGCGAAGCCGCGGTGAAGTTCGTCATGTCCCAGTAGCTGCCCGCCCCGTCGAGCAGCGAGAAATCGCGCTCGAATCCCCGGGCGGCAGGGATCAGGTCGGGCTCCTTGCCCAGGTGCCACTTGCCGACCATGTAGGTGTGATACCCGGCCCCCTTGAGGAGCTGCGGCAACGTCGCCACGCGAGTGTTGAGGTGACCTTCGTATCCGGCAAGCCCCCGCTGGTTGGGTGCGGTCCACTCGTCCATGTTCCCGAGGCCGTTCAAGTGCGTGTCGACGCCGCTCAGCAGGAGGGATCGCGTGGGCGAGCAGCTGGCGTGGGTGTAGAAGTTCGTGAAGCGCACGCCCTCGCGGGCCAGCGCGTCGAGGTTCGGCGTCTTGATTTCGCTGCCGAACATGCCCATGTCGGCAAATCCCAGGTCGTCGCCGAGGATGACGACGATGTTCGGCCGGCGGGGGGCGTCCTGCGCAAAGGCGATGGCCGGCGCCACGAGCGCCGCGAACAGGCAAAGGATGCTCCGGGCGGTCCACATGTTCCCACTCCCCTTCCCGGCGTGCGTCGCGCGGGGCTGATACAATCTGGCCTGCCTTGGGGGCCGGCCTGCCCTGAAGGGCTTTCGCCTATCTTTGACTCCGGCATCAGGACCGTCTATCGGATTTCCGCAAGATGCAGAGCGATTCTCACGCCACCATCGACCCGCCTGCGGTCACCGTGATCGAGATCACCGAGCCCACGACCGTGAACGAGGGCATCGAGCTGATCGACCAGGACGCGGTGCAACTGGAGCCGCAGCCGCTTCGCGGTCGACGGGTGATCGTTCGGCTCGAAGACGCGACCGTTGTGCTTCACGCGAGCAACCGGCGCCTGCGAACCTCCACCCGCGTCCACGACGGGCTGCTCGCTTACGTCACGTTCGGCCCGCACGCGGACGGCACCGTCAACGGGCTGCTGGTCAGGCCGGGGTTCATGCTGGCCGCCGAGCCGGGAGCAGAAGCCAGGTTCGTCGTCAACCCGGGGTGGGAAAGCATCACGATCCTGCTCTCGCCACAGGACGTCCGCGCCCACCTGGCCGCCCGTCAGCGCGAGCACGAGTTCCAGCTGCCGCGGGGCATCGAGGTGCTGCAGGTCGATCCGGACGGGGCCCGCAGGTTGTTCGACTGGGGCAAGCGTCTGACGACGACGGCCGCCCGGCAACCGGTCATCTTCAACGACGGGAAGAACGAGCGGCGCGCCGCGTATGTCGAATTGTTCGAGACGCTGCTGCCGGTGCTCGGTGTCGCAGAACCGCTCGAGCCCACGCGCAGCGACCGGACACGGCAGGGGCACAGCGACATCGTGGCCATCGCCGAGCAGCATGCCTTGTCGCGAGTTGGGCGAGCATCTCTCCGTGACCGATCTGTGCCGGGCCGCCGGCGTCAGCGAGCGCACCCTGGAGTACTCGTTCAGGAACGTCATGGGGCTGACACCGGTGGCCTATCTGATCCGGCTCCGCCTGCACCGGGTGCGGCAGGGTCTGCTGGCGGGGACGCACGGCACGACGACGGTGACCGCCGAGGCGACCAACTGGGGCTTCTGGCACTTCGGCGAGTTCTCGCGCGCCTACAAGGACTGCTTCGGCGAGTTGCCGTCGGACACGCTGCGGCGTGCGCCAGAGGGCTCGCGCTGACACTCGCCCGGGCCCTGTCCCCCCTTTTTCTCCTTTTCTCCGCCGTCTTCACCGAACTTGTCGTTACTTGTCGTTGCAGGTGCGCCTGCGGACTGAATTCCACCCGCGCTGCGATCGTCTGCGGAAATCCGATAGACGACCCCGATTGCCGGATTCGACAATGCGAGGCAAGTTGGAGGTTGGCAGTGAGGCGATATCTCTCTCTGTGGGCAGTCCTGGCTGTGGTTCTGGACGCGTCTGTGACGCCGGCGCACGCGCAGCCGGCAAGCGATGAGTGGCAGGTGTACGTGGCGCCCTACCTGATGGGCGCGGCGATGAGCGGGACGACGACCGTACGCGGCAGGAGCGTTGATGTCGACGTGTCGGCCTCCGACGTCTTCGGGTGGATGAAGCAGGTGCCTTCGGACTTCGGCGGGACCCGCAACGGCATGGTGGTGTCGTGGCCGAAGCGCATCACCGCGAAGCATGAGATTCGCACCCGGTTTCGGCCACGTCATCGACGTCGCGCCGACGATCCTCGAGGCGAGTGGCCTGCCCGAGCCGAAGAGCGTTGATGGCGTGCCCCAGATCCCGATGCAGGGCGCCAGCCTGGCGTACACGTTCGACGACGCGAAGGCCGCGGAACGCCACACCACGCAGTACTTCGAGATCGCCGGCAATCGCGCGATCTACCACGTTGGCTGGTTTGCGCGCACCATCCACAAGGCCCCGTGGGAACAGAAGCCGCGCCGGACGTTGCAGGACAACTCGGCCTGGCAGCTGTACAACGTCCGGGCGGATGTTCAGCCTGGCCGACGACCTCGCCGCGAAGGAGCCCGCCAGGCTGGCGGAGTTGCAGGCGCTGTTCCTCCAGGAAGCCGGAAAGGCCGGTGCGCTGCCGCTGGACGACCGGGTCTTCGAACGCCTGGACCCGGCGGCAGTCGGTCGTCCGGACCTGATGGGTTCACCGGGCGCATTCCCAAGGTGACCGTCGAAGTGAAGTAGCGAAGGAAGGATCGATATGGCTTTCAGGACGAAGACCGCCACCGGCGCGACTCCCGACCACCTCCGGTCCAAGGCCGAGCAATATGCGGCGGGCAAGGCGCTCCGCGACAAGTGTCCGCGCGACTCGCACGCCGCGTGGAAGGCGCCGAAGGATCGCCGAGGCGCGGTCGACACGGTGCTGGCCGCGGAGAAGAGGCGCTTCCCCGACCTGCTGCCGCTGCGTCACGGGCGCATGGCGCGCTCGCCGTTCACCTTCTATCGCGGCTCGGCGCTGGCGATGGCGGGGGATCTCGCGTCAACGCCCGCGAGCGGCATCCGCGTCCAGGGCTGCGGAGACGCGCACCTGTCGAACTTCGGCGGATTCGCGACACCCGAGCGCAAGATACTGTTCTCGATCAACGACCTGGACGAGACGCTGCCCGCGCCGTGGGAATGGGACGTCAAACGGCTGGCCGCGAGCTTCGTGGTGGCGTCTCGTGACAACC
The DNA here is from genome assembly GCA_963721715.1 of uncultured Acidobacteriota bacterium. Taxonomy (GTDB): domain Bacteria; phylum Acidobacteriota; class Vicinamibacteria; order Vicinamibacterales; family UBA2999; genus VFZN01. Next base: position 1,085,922 of record CAVRKI010000004.1, read on the forward strand.
GGTTGAAGGACTCCGTCGCGAAGGATGTCGCGGGGACCTGTGTCCGCACCTATCGCGAGTCGATGGCCGAGTTCAGCCAGATGAAGACGCTGGAGCTGTGGTACGAGGGCCTGTGGGGCGACGATCTCGTGGCGAGCATCAAGGACCCGGCCCTGCGGGAGCGCGGGTTGAAGCGCATGCAGAAGGAGCGCGGCAAGAGCATCGCCGAGGACATCTTCCCGAAGCTCGTGGAGCACAACGGCGAGTTGCCCGTCATCAAGGATCAGCTGCCGACCATCTTCCACGCGAAGAACGTGCCTCCCGGGGAGGTCCAGCAGGCGATGCGGGACGCGCTGGCCGTGTACCGGTCGTCGTTGCCGACCGCCTACCAGTCGTTGCTGGAACGGTACGAGCTGCGCGACGCCGCCGTCAAAGTGGTGGGGGTCGGCAGCGTCGGGACCTACTGCTTCGTCCTGCTCTTCATGGCTGGCGAAGGGGACCCGCTGTTCCTGCAGGTCAAGGAAGCGCGCGCGTCCGTTCTGGAACCGTACGCGGGCAAGAGCGTCTTCGCCAACCAGGGGCAGCGCGTGGTGCACGGTTACCGGATGATGCAGCCGGCGAGCGACATGTTCCTCGGCTGGTCCCGGGGGCCGAAGCGCGACTTCTTCGTGCGCCAGTTGCGGGACATCAAGATTAGCGTCCGGGTGGAGACGTTCGGGCCCACGGAGATGGATCTCTACGCCACCTGGTGCGGCAGGGCGCTGGCGTTGTCGCATGCGCGGTCGGGATCGTCCGCCATGCTGAGCGGCTACATGGGTAAGAGCGAGGTGTTCGACAAGGCCATCACCGCCTTCTCCATGGCCTACGCCGACCAGAACGAGAAGGACCACGCCGCCATGGCCCGCGCGATCAAGAAGGGCGAGCTCGAGGCGGTGTTCGAAGAGGAGGAGTGACGGACGTCGGCCTCGCCGGTCGTGGTACGATGCCACGGTGAGCGCCGCTCAGGATCGCCGCGAACGCATGCACGTGCAGGTGTATCCGTCCCTCGCCGCTCAGGACAAGGCCGACCGTGCGTACTGGGCCGCGCTCCCTGTCGCAACCCGCGTGCTCGAGGTGTGGACCTTGAGCGAGGAACAGTGGCGCCTGCGAGGCGAGTTCCCGGATGAACCAGGACTTTGTCGATCTGTTACGCGCGTTCATCGCCCATGACGTGCGGTTCCTAATCGCCGAGGCGTGGCCGAGTCGCCTCCGCGCGCCGTTCGGCGCAGTGGACGTCGACTACCTCGGGAAGGACGCGTTCATCCGGAACAAGAGGGCCAGCGGACGAACGAAGGACCTCGCCGACCTCGAAGAGCTCCTGTGACGCCTGGGGCGCGGTCGAATCGCACGGTGCTGCCGGTTCCGGAGCCGGCACTTCCCACCATCACCGAGATCGATCCGCGCAAGGCCGTCGCGCCGGTGCGGCTCGAGGTGAAGGCCCCGGCGGGCGCTCCCGCGTGGCCCCGCTCGCGGAGATCCTGCGCCTGAACGGCTTCAGCACGGCGGCGTTCGGGAAGTACCACGAGACGGCGCCGTGGGAGGTGTCGGTCTCCGGTCGCGAGCAGGCCCGCCAAGGTGAGCGTCACGGACCCGAGGCCACGCTGCTCCGCGGCGATCCGGAGGCCCATGACCAGCACGAGCCCGGCGGTCACCCCGAACCGCATGCGGGATGACGGCCGGACGGCCGGGATGCAGGCCAGCAGTAACCCACCCGTCAGGACCAGCGAGGCCACCGGCGAGTGCTGGCTGAAAGGGATGCTCAGCTGACCGAGCACCAGCATCACCGACAGCGGAACGAAACTCTCCGCGGTTCGCCAGGCCTCGATGGGTGATCGGCTCATGTCAGCCGGAGCATAGGGGGCCTGTCGGGCCGGTCAGAACGCTTCCTGCACGCCGAGGTAGATGCCGCGGTTGCCCTTCTCGCCGAAGCCCACGTCGAACGCGAGGTTGGTCCTCGAGCGCTTGTTGAGCAGCAGCCGCAGGCCCGCGCCGCCGCCCGGGGCAAGGTGGTCGAAGATCCGCTCGCCCGCCTGCTCGTTGGAGACGGTCGTGGTATTAAGGAACGCCACCCACCCGAGCAGGCCGTTCCGCGTCAACGCGCCGCGGTACTCGACCTCCAGGAACGCCAGCTTCTCCCCGCGAAAGTGCCCTTCGGCGTACCCGCGGCCCGAGCGCCCGTACGTGTCGTTGCCGGTGGACGGCAGGTCGAAGTACGGCGCGACACCGCTCGTCACGAGATCCGCGTATCCCCAGGCCGCGATCGTGTGGCGCCCGGTCGCCGACAGGCGTCGAAACGTCCGCAGGTCCAGATTCACCTTGTCCCAGCGCGAATCGCCGCCGAGGAATCCCTCGAACATCGTCCGATAGCTCGCGCGGGCCAGCGACCCGCCGCGCGGGTTGATGAAGTTGTCGCGGCTGTCCCAGGTGATCTCCACGCTCGGGCCCGCGGACCGCTGCGTCTCGATTCGCAGCCCGTTGGCCTCGCTGTACTGGACGTACGGCGAGGCCGGCCACGCGTCCTCCCTGCCCTCCTCGGGCTTGACGTCCGTGTGGTTGTCGAAGTGCAGCCCTCCCCCGACGAACAGGCCCGGGCGCAGGCGGTAGGCCGCCGCCTGGTGCAGGCGATAGAAGTCGAACCGGATGCGCTCGTCGGCCGGCGCGGCCGTTGCCATTCCCAGGCCGTAGGTGGGCTGCGAGGTCCACTGAAAGCGGTAGTCGGTCTCCAGCCGCCACCGGTCGTCACGGCCGAACATGGTGGAGTGCGCACTGAGCCCCGCCTGCTTCTCGGTCGAGACCGTCATGCTCACGACGCTGGACGAGATGCTGGTGGTGGCCGGGTCGCCTCGGTAGAAGGCCACGTTGCCCGCCACGCCGGCGATGACGCCGAACGTGGGCTTGGCGCCGATCACCGGCGCGATGGTCTGCATGCGGCCCTGGGGCGGCGCCTGCGGCCCGGACGGTGGTTCGGCGTGGCGAATCCTGCGGATCAGGTCGGTCAGGTCCACCGCCTGGGGTGAGGATGAGGCCGCGCCGCCCACCGGCGCCGACTCCTGAAAGGCCGGAGCGGCCGGAGGCCCAACCGCCGCCTGAACGGTTGGCGCGAGAGAGGAAGACAACAGAATGGCCGCAAGCCCGGCCGTGGTTCCGCTAATCATGAGCTGCTGATCGAAAAGGAGCGGCAAAGACCAGTGCGGCGAGCCGCCGGTATGTCATCACAATGATATGACGACAGGGACACACGCACCGTTTCCGGCGCCCGAGGGCGCCCGCCGCAGTTCAGCGCGTCTCCGGCATCCGCTCCAGACCCACCAGCTTCCAGCCCTCTGCCTGCCGCAGGAAGAACGCGCGCACGGGCTGCTTCCAGCTTGCGCAGCCGGCGTGGTCGGCGGCGATCTCCACCTATGGACGTGCCGGTTGCCGTCGGGAGACCGGCGGGCGCCTGCATCGGCGACCGCCCGCTCGTCGTCTCGCCCAGCGGCCGCGTCTGTCCGGTGGCGTTGCCGAACGTGGACCACGTGGCCCTGTACGACGCCGGTGCATCGGCGCGGCGATGGTCCACCGCCGCGTTCCCGAACGTCAGCTCGATGTACGCGGCGGTGTCGGCGATGGTGATCGTCTCCGGCCGCAGGTTCGTCAGGAAGTACTCCACCTGGTTGTAGCCGAGGGCCCAGAAGATCTTGGTGGCGATCACCACGGCACCGGTGGCGCCATCGGGGTTCGGCGGCGCGTCGAACGAGACGAAGTACGTCTGGCCCCGGGCGTCCCTCGTGGTGAAGCCAGGAGCGTCGCCCGACGTTTTCTCGCGGATGATCGTCCACTTCGATGGATCCGGCGCCGGGCCCTCGACCGGGCCGCGCAGCAGTTCGTCCACCGGCACGGGCCGCGTGCCGATGCGGTTGGTGAAGCCGTCTCGGGCTCCCGCGCGATCGGATCGTCGCTGTAGAACCTGGGGGGCGGCGGCGCGGACGACAACCGGTTGAAGGACTCCGTCGCGAAGGATATCGTAAGGACCTGTGTCCGCACCTATCGCGACCTCTGCATATCCGTCGCTGCTGGATCGATACGAGCTGCGTGACGCCGCCGTCAGGTGGTGGGAATCGGCAGCGTCGGGACCTACTGCTTCGTCCTACTCTTCATGGCCGGCGAAGGCGACCCGCTGTTCCTGCAGGTCAAGGAGGCGCGCGCGTCCGTTCTGGAAGCGTACGCGGGCAAGAGCGTCTTCGCCAACCACGGGCAGCGCGTGGTGCACGGTTACCGGATGATGGAGCCGGCGAGCGACATGTTCCTCGGCTGGTCCCGGGGGCCGAAGCGCGACTTCTTCGTGCGCCAGTTGCGCGACATCAAGATCAGCGTCCGGGTGGAGACGTTCGGGTCCACGGAGATGGGTCTCTACGCCACGTGGTGCGGCAGGGCGCTGGCGTTGTCGCACGCACGCTCGGGATCTTCAGCCATGCTGAGCGGCTACATGGGCAAAAGCGAAGCCTTCGACAAGGCCATTGCCGGCTTCGCCGTGGCCTACGCCGACCAGAACGAGAAGGATCACGCCGCGCTGGACCAGGCGGTCCAGGACGGGAAGCTGGAGGCCGAGTTCGAAGAGGAACCGGGCTGATGCCAGGCGTGGCGACCGCGGCGCGCTTGACCCAGGCCACGACGCTGGCCGCGCTGCTGCTGACGTGCGCGTCTGCGGCCTACGCCCAGACCACGACGCAGTTGTGGGGGAACCTCACCCTCGACTGGGTGAAGAACGAGCGCCTGGCTACCGCCGCAGCTTCAACTGGCGCTACGAGCTGCTCTACATCTGGACCCGGTCCCGTGACACCCTCGATGAAGGGTTCTCGACCACCGAGAACATCATCGATATTCGGGTGAAGAGAATCTTCTGACGCGGGAACCTGCGAGCCTGCTGGCATCCCGGCAGCGTCAGGTAAAGTTGGTGGTGTGATCCTCAAGGTGGCGGCAGCCCTGGCCCTCACGGGCCTGCTGGTGGCATGTGGCGGAAGGGGCGACGCGCCCTCGCCGCCAGCCCCGGCCGCGCCGGCGTTCGTCGGCGCGCAGGCCTGCGCCTCGTGCCACGCCGACGCCCTCGCCCAGTGGGCCATCTCCGATCATCACGAGGCCATGCAGGTGGCCAACAGCAGCACCGTGAAGGGCGACTTCTCGGGGACGCGGTTCACGTACGGTGGCGTCGAGTCGTCCTTCTCTTCCCAGGGCGGACGCTACCGCGTCCGCACTGACGGCCCCGACGGCCGGCTCGCCGACTTCGACGTGAAGTACGTCTTCGGGTTCCGCCCGCTGCAGCAGTACCTGCTCGAGCTGCCGGGCGGACGCTACCAGGCGCTCAGCGTGTCGTGGGACTCGCGCGCACAGGCGCAGGGCGGTCAGCGGTGGTTCCACTCCTACCAGGCCGAGCAGGTCGATCATCGTGACGTCCTGCACTGGACCGCGCTGTCGCAGAACTGGAACTACACGTGCGCGGAGTGCCACTCCACCAACCTCCAGAAGAACTACCGCGCGGAGACGAAGACCTACGCCACGACGTGGTCGGAGATCAACGTCTCGTGTGAGGCATGCCACGGCCCTGGATCCGCTCACGTCGCCTGGGGGGCTCGCGATACCGCGGCCCGCGCCGCCGACCCGTCGAAGGGGCTCGTGTTCTCGATGCGCGACACCTCGGGTGGCACCTGGACGGTGCCGGCCGGTGAGTTGATCGCCAAGCGGACCGCGCCCTTGTCGTCCCGCGCGGAGGTCGAGACGTGCGCCAGGTGCCACGCCCGCCGCGGCCAGAGCTGGCTCGACTACCAGTACGGCCAGCCCCTGGCCAGCACGCATCGCGTGGCGCTGCTCGACGAAGGGTTGTACGAGGCCGACGGCCAGCAGCGCGACGAGGTCTACGAGTACGGCTCGTTCCTGCAGAGCAAGATGTACGCCGCGGGCGTGACCTGCAGCGACTGCCACAGCCCGCACAGCGGTGCGCGGAAGTTCCAGGGCAACGCCCTGTGCACGCAGTGCCACGTGCCGGCCGCCTACGATGCGCCGTCCCACACGCACCACCGCGCCGGCACGCCGGCCGCCGACTGCCGGGCGTGTCACATGCCCGCGCGCACCTACATGGTGGTGGACGCGCGGCGCGACCATGGGTTCAAGGTGCCGCGTCCCGACGAGAGCGTCAAGTTCGGCACGCCCAACGCCTGCGCCTCGTGCCACGCCGACCGGCCGGCCTCGTGGGCCGCGGCGGCCGTCACCCGGTGGTACGGGCCGAAGGCGGCCGAGCGGCCGTCGTTCACCGCCGCGCTGGCCGCCGGTCGCGCGGGCGGGCCCGGCGCCAACGCCAGGCTCGCGGCAGTCATCGATGATGCGGCACAGCCAGCCATTGTCCGGGCCACGGCGCTGTCACTGTTGTCGCCGTCGGCCGACCCGGCGCAGGCCGAGCGCGTGGCGCGCGCCGCGCGCGACCCCGACCCACTGGTGCGCCGGGCTTCAGCCGCGGCCACCGACGCGATCCCGCCGCAGGCCGGCGCGCCGTTGCTCGTCTCGCTGCTGGCGGATCCGATCCGCACCGTTCGACTCGAGGCCGTTGGCCAGTTCGTGACGACTGCGGGACCGCCCGCCGATCCGCAGGTTCGCGCCGTCTTCGATCGCGCCGCGGACGAGTTCCGCCAGTCACAGGCCGCCAATGCCGAGCGGCCGGAGGCCCAGGTCACCCTTGGCGCGTTCGAGGCCCGGCTGGGCCGCTCCGACGCCGCCGCAACGGCCTATCGCACGGCCATCGCGCTGCAGCCCCAGTTTGCGCCCGCCTACGTGAATCTCGCGGACCTGCTCCGCGCGACCGGCCGCGACGCCGAGGGCGAGCAGGTCTTGCGCGACGGACTCGGCGTGGTGCCGCCACTGGGCCAACCGGCCTTGCAGCACGCGCTCGGCCTGCAGCTGGTGCGAGCGAAGCGGTACGCGGATGCGATGGTGTGGCTGCAACTGGCGGCCGACGGCGACGCCGACGAACGCGCGCTACGCGTTCGTCTACGGCGTCGCTCTGCACGACACCGGCCAGACGGCCGAGGGCCGGCGCGTCCTCGAACGAGCTGCGGGTCGTCATCCAGGCAACGCCGACATCCTGGGCGCGCTGGTGGCCTTCAGCCAGCAGGCCGGCGACGCCGCCGCGGCCCGGCGGTGGTCCGCCGCCCTCGAGGCCGCGAGGCGCTAGCCATCTGCCGGCAGCCGACTTACCGGTTGCCGGCCGCCGGTTGCCGGTTGCCGGTTACACTCGTCCCGGCCCGGTGAGTGCGCCCCCACGCTCTCGGGCTGGGGAGTGCCATGTCGGCTGAACCGGAACTGAACTCACTCGCGGCCGCCGCCGGCACTGCCGCCACGGCCGGCGACTTCGCCGGCGCCGCGGCGTTGCTGCGTCAAGCCCTCGAATGGCAGACGTCCACACTCGGGCCGGATCACCCCGATCTGGCGACGACGCTCAACAATCTTGCGCTGATGCTGGAGCAGATCGGCGACACGGCCGAGGCCGGACGCTGCTACCGGCGCGCCTACGCCATCGCGCTGGCGGCGCTGGGGCCCGACGACCCCGCCGTCGTCGTGAGTCACGCGAATCTCGCCGCGTTCGACCGCGCCCACGGCTCGAGCGGCGACGAAGTAGCGGGGTCGACGCTGGCTGGTTTCCAGGTGCTCCCGCCACCACCGCCCGGCCCTCGACCAGAGAACCCGGCCGCACCGTCGCGGCGTTTCCCGCGAGCGGCGGCCATTGCCATCGCGGTGGTCCTGTTGGTTGCAGCCGGGTGGTGGACGCTGCTGCCACCGGGGCAACTCGCGCCTCGACCGGTAGGATCCAGTGACGCCGCCCCCTCGCGTCCCGCGGGCGAGTCCGCTCCATCCAGCAGCGCCTCGACTGCCGCCCCTACGGTCCCCTTGGCGGAGAACACACCGGTCAAGGCAGCAGCGCCAACGGTCGTGCCCGAGAAGGAAGCGGCGCGTGTCGACACACCCTCTCGACCTGCGCCCGCGACCAAGGCTCCGCACAGCGCTTCGCCCGGAGTCGCCGCCACGCGTGTCGTGGAAGCGCGCGTGTGCGGGGCGCTGTCGCGGGACGGCGGGGTATGGCGCTGTCAGCCCCTGGACCAGGACCAGCGCGGCGCCGCGGTGTACTTCTACACGCGCGTGGCGTCCTCGACCGATACGATCGTTCGCCACCGCTGGACCCTGAACGGCAGTGTGGTGCGCGTCGTGGATCTGCGGATCCAGGCCAACCCAAAGGACGGTTTCCGGACCTATTCCCGGCAGACGGGGCGCGCGCTCGAGGCCGGCGAGTGGCAGGTGGCCCTTCTGGACCCCACCGGAGCCGTGCTCCAGGAAGAAACGTTCGTCATCCGGTAAGTCGCCCAGCCTGGATGCTGTCCGCCAGTGCGGCGAGTTGTCACCAACACCGACGGCTCGCTCAGTCTCAACTCGATCCCCCTCCCCGTTCGCGACGTACGCGTCGGCGGTCTGAAGCTCGAGCACGAGCCGTGCAAAACCCTGCAATTCTGCTCCCCGGCAGGCTACAATCCAGCCGAAATCTCTGGTGCCGGCTGTGCTGCCACTCCACTCCCTCAACGCTGCCGCGTCCGACGCCGCGAGTAGCCGCAACTTCCCCGCCGCCGCCGCGCTGTTGCGGCAGGTGCTGGAGTTGCAGACCACGATGCTCGGGCCGGATCACGCCGATCTCGCGCCCACGCTCAACAATCTCGGGCTGATGCTGGAACGGTCCGGCGACACCGCCGAGGCCGGCCGCTGCTACCGCCGCGCGCTGGCCGTGGCGACCCTGGCCCATGGTCGCGACGCGCCGAGCGTGAGGGTGAGCCAGGCGAACCTCGCCGCGTTCTATCGGGAGTTTGGCGCCGACGACAACCACGACCCGAATGTGAGCCCCGGCGGATTGGACGATTTCGCACCCACGGCGCCTTTGCACGCGCCCGATGCATCCGCGGCTCCCGCGCCCGCCATGACCGCGGACCCCGAACCACTGGCGGAGGAACTGCTCACGCGCCAACCGGCACCGCTGCCCGCCGCGCTGCCACCAACCCGCCTGCCGGCCACGCGGCCGTGGCGCAATCCCGAAGCCGTTGTCGCCATCGCGAGCGAACCGGAAGTGCGCCTGCCGATCTTCGCGGCACGCCGTCCACCCGCGCCGCTCCCGGCACAAGCCATGCGGCCGTTGTTCGTCCCTCAGGAAGCGCCCACGTGGCCGTGGCGCAGGACGGCGGGCGGCATGCTCGTCCTCGCCCTGGGCCTGGTGCTCGCGGGTGTGCCAGCGTGGTGGCTCCGAGGGTCCTCGCCTGTCGGGTCGCAGCCGGAGGCCGCTGTCGTAGCCCGTGGAATCGGCACGTCGGGGAACACGCCGGAGGAGGGGCCGATCGCGGAGGGCGAAGCCGCGGAAGCGGCGGTGACCGAAGACGGCTCGGAGCCGGTCACGGCTCCGGCGACAGCCGACGAAACGCACACCGCCTGGCCTTCGACGCCGGACGTGGCGCCGTCGTCGCCAACGCTGCGGGTCGCTGAAGCCGGGCTTTGCGCCGTGCTCTCGACCGGCTCAGAGCCATGGAGCTGCGAGCCCACGCGCGACACGGTCCGTGGCGGCTCGGTCTACTACTACACGCGCGTGGCGTCGCCCCGCGACGAGCTGATTCGCCATCGCTGGACGCGTGACGGCCAATTGGTCCAGATGGTGATCCTCCGCATCCTCACCAACTCCGACGAGGGGTATCGCACGTTCTCGCGACAGTCGGGGCCGCTCCTCGAGGCCGGTACGTGGCAGGTTGCCCTCCTGGCGCCGGATGGTCGCGTGCTCGACGAAACCGAGTTCATCGTCCGCTGATCGGCGGCTCCATCACAGCAGCTTCTTGACCAGTTCCACCTGCCCGGCGTGATATCCGGCGTGCATCGCGATGCCGAGCACCTGATCGAACCGTTTTTCCGGACTGAGCGGCGACTTGACCAGGCCGGTGCTGATCGCCTGCACCGTGTCGCGCAAGCGATCCAGCTCGGTCAGCAATGCCTGGCGCACTTCAACCCAGGACAGCCGCGATTCGTCCGACCACTCGAACCAGTCCTCGCCTTCCAGCGCAAAGGGCTCGAGCGCAACGCCAGTCAGCCGTCCGCGCACCACGCGAATCCAGAAAGCATGATGCAGCGTGATCTCGCCGATGGTGTGTCGTTCGGGCGCGGGGCGGCGGGCGGCGGTGGCCGCGTCCACGCTGGCGATCGCGGTGAGGAAGTCGGAGCCGTGCCACGCGCCGGCGTTGTGCCCCTCGTTGATGAGGCGCGGCAGCACGGAGAACGGGATGCCAGTGGGCGTCGGTTGCTCGGTCGGGCTGGTCGTCGACATTGGGGACTCCAGGGCTATACGGTATACCCTCCAAATAGATGAGACGCCTTCAACGCTCTTGTTTCGGCGCGCTTCTGGCCGCGCTGGGCGGCGCCGCCTGCGGCTTCGAAGCGAGCCCGCCGCCCGCACCACAGGCACAGGTGCAACCGGCGCCCGCCACGCCCGAGCTCGCACCGCGCGCGCCGACACCGGTTGCCTCACCATCCGCACGGCCCGCCGCGTCAGGTGCGAAGGAGTCGGCGCGACCGACGACGGACAACCCGGCGTCCCCGACCGCGAACGAGGCGCTCCGCGTGCGCAAGGTGATCGACGGCGACACGATCACGGTGTCCGGTATCGGCACCGTCCGCCTGCTCGGAGTGGACGCTCCCGAGAAGACCGGCGGTTATCGAGAGGCCGAACGCTTCGGCGACGAGGCCACGCGCTTCATGCGCGCGCTGGTGGACGGCAAGCTGGTTCGCCTGGAGTACGACGGCGAGCGCAAGGACCAGTACAACCGCACGCTGGCCTACGTCGTGCTCGAGGACGGCACCATCGCCAACGACGCCATCATTCGCGCCGGTTGGGCGGAGACCTACCGGAAATTCACGTATCGCCTGAAGCCCCGGTTCCAGGAGGCCGAGCGCGAGGCAAGGGCCGCCGGGCGCGGCATGTGGAGCCGATGCAATAGGCGGATGGCAGCATTCTGCGCCCGGGCTCGTGAATTCAGCGCTGAACTGTCCGTGCAAACCGCGCTAGAATGAGCCTCTCGTAAACGCATCCTGACCCCAGCCCCCCGGCTGCGACGAGGTCACTGCTTGGCTCACAGCTTTTCGCCGGTGGTGCTTCCCTCGGTTCGGCTGGCGGCTCGGCTCAGGTGGTCGTCATTAGCCGCTGCCGCAGTCCTGACCGCAGCGCTCCTCCCCACTAGCCCTGCACGCGCAGGGCACCACGTCGGTGACGACGGTGGCCGTGGGCACCAACGTCAACATGTCGGGCGGGGTGGCATCGTTCACGCCGCCCCTCGACCTTGATCGGCGATCCGTTCCTGCAGCGGCAGAACGAACATCTTCGTGAACGACCCGCCGGAGGGCGTCAGCTACCAGTTGGTAATCCGCAAAATCTACGAGAACCCCGCCGCGGTGTGCGCGGTGCCCGGCTCGACCGAGGCGCCGTCGTCAGCCCACAGCGTGTCGCTCGTGAACGTGTAAACCCGAACGTGCAGACCAACCCGTTCGATCGCTCGTTCAACGATCCGAGCCGCAACAACGTCACCTTCTCGCTCGGCAGAGGGCGAGCGCGGGCTGATCACGCTGCGCGCTACTGCCGCGAGGGCAGTCGCCGACTGCACCGCGACGTGATGGCGTCGATCGAAGGTTCGGTGGCGCTGGGCGTGGTGGCGCAAGGCGCCAACTGCGTGGTCGGCGACAACGGCCTGGGCGATTCCGTCGGTGGCCCCAGCACCTGCATCGTCGACAACGGTCCGCCGCGGGACATTACGATCCGATTCCGCCGCAGATTTCGGTGCTCGATCCGTCGGAGGTGATGCCGGAGGTCAGAATCAGTGACGCGACGGATGCGGCAAATCGGACCGGCACGGCGCAGGTGGTCATCATGGTGCCGCACAGCCAGTAGGGCGCCGGCGGGGCTTGGGGCCTGGGGCTTGAGGCGGGTCGTTACGGTGCGCTTGCAGGACTCAAGACCCAGGACTCAAGACCTAAGACCTCTTCACTTCGCGCCATGCGCTTGCGCGCATCAGCGGCCAGGGCGTCGTTCTTGCTCTGGCCTCGCAGATCCAGATAGGCCTGATAGTTCCGGGTGGCGGCGGGCGCCAGGCCGAGACCTTCCTGCGCCCGCGCCAGCCAGTAGGGAACCGCAGCCGTCTCGCGGAACGTCGGCCAGTCGTCCATGAACATCGCGGCGCCTTCGCCGACGCGCTTCTGCGCGGCCTCCAGTTCGGCGGTGGCCTCGACGAAGCGCCCGGCTTCCACGTAGACGCGTCCGAGCGAATAGCGCACGAGCCACGAGTCTGCGAGCGCGCGGGCGGCCGACAGCGCGTCAATGGCCTGCACCGGCTTCTTCTGCGCCAGCGCGATTTCGGCGCGGATGACCCCGGCCAGGGCCCGACGACGCTTCTGGACCTGCTTCTCGAGGCTGTCGGCAAGGACACCGGCGCGATCCGCATGACCAGTGGCGATCAAGATGCGGGCCGCCGGCACCACCACGTTCTCGGCGGTCGACAGCGCCAGCGCCTCGTCCGTCAGCGCCAGCGCCGTGGCCCGCGCACCGCCCGCCAACTCGACTTCAGCCAACGTCACCAGCTTCAGTGCCCGGGGCGCGCGCTGGTTCCCGGCTTCGTCCGCCGCGGCGCCGCGCGTCAGCTCGTCGCGCGCCTCGTCGGTGCGACCGCGATAGATGGCGAGATCGGCCAGGCCCATGCTCGAGAGCGACGCGCCGCGGGCGCTCACCTTCGCCATGTCGGCGTAGGCCTGCGCCGCCTCGTCGAACCTGCCGCCCGCGATCGCGGCGACGGCGATCGGCAGGTAGGCCTTGTCGAACGGCGCGTTCCCCAGCACGCGCCTGGCCTCGGCGACGGCTCGCTCGAAGTCGCCGGCATACATCGCGTACAGCGCCAGGTTCGTGCGCCGGTTCAGATTGCCAGGATAGACCTCGACCGCCTTCGCGCCCTGGTCCATCGCCTGCTGGAAGTCGAGCGTATTGAAATAGGCGACCGCGAGGTTGTTGAGCGCGGCGCCGTCGGCGGGATAGCGCGCCAGCAGGGTGCGGTAGTTGTCAATCGCCTGCTCGTCGTTGGCGCCGGCGCCGAGATAGTAGCTGCCGAGCGTACGGTACTTCTCGCGCTCGGTCATGCGATCGGTCAGGGCCAGCGCCTTCTTCCACAGGTCCCCCGCCTCGTCCGGACGCCCGGCGCGCAGCGTGGCGACCGCCCAGCCCGAATAGGCGCGCCCAAAATTCGGATCGTGCTGCAGCGCCTGCTGATACGAGGCGATGGCGTCATCGACCTTGCCGCCCGCCATCAGTTCCTCGGCGTGCGCATACGAGCTCGCCGCCTCCAGCGTCCCGGCGGTGAACGTCTCGACGAGACCGGCGACGGGCGCCGCCGCCGTGTCACCAAGGGCGCGGCGCAGATCGGTGGCGACCTCGTCCACCGCTTCGAGGACCTGCGTCTTGTCGTCGGCATCCGCGGACGCCGACGCCGTTTCGGCGCCGGTCGTGCCATCGAGGGCCCGCACCGTGATGCGGTACCCCGACCCTTCCGGCTCGATCCTGCCGACCAGCACCACCTGCAATCCCTCGCGCACGGCCACCAGCCGCGCCCGCTCTTCGTCGAGCGACTGCCCCGGCGCCAGCTCGCGGGCGATGCGCGCCGCGGCTTCGCGCGGATACGCCGTCACGAAGCTCGCACCCTCGACCCCGAGCTTCAGCACCTGTTCGAGCGCGCCGTCGAACACGGGGTCGCCGGTGCGGTTGTCGAAGTTGGCGATCAGCACCGGCAGCGGTGGCCGCTGCTCCGCCGGGATCGCGCCCTGACGGCCGAGGAACCAGGATCCCGATGCGGCGATCGCGATCAGCAGGCCGGCCACGGCCAGCATCCACTTCGAGCGCGGCTTCACCGGGACTGGAATCGGCTTCGGATTGCCGTGCTCATCGAGCGCGTCCAGGGCCTCGTCCAGTTCGTCCGAGGTCTGGTAGCGCGCCTCGGGGAGGGGTTGCAGGCAACGCGTGATGATCGCGTCCACGGCCTCGGGTACTGCCGGGTCGATCATCTTCGGTGACTTCAGCGGCTCGGCCAGCCGCTGCTTGAAGTCGGCGAACGGATTGCCGGTCTTCGGTCGCGCGGCGCGGCCGAGGATGATGTCGTAAAAGATCAGCCCGAGCGCGTAGATGTCCGCGCGCTGATCGACCGGCTGCCCGGTGGCCTGCTCCGGCGCCATATAGTCGAGCGTGCCCATCACGCTGCCGGCGACGGTCAGCGCGCTCGTCGCCTGGTGCAGACCGGTGGTGCCAGGGGAACTGCCGGACGGCCCCGGAGCGGGCGCGCTCAGCGCCGGCCCGTGGTCGGCCGGGCCCGAGACCGATCGCGCGATCCCGAAGTCCATGATCAGCGCCTGGCTGCCGTCGATCATGATGTTCGCCGGCTTCAAGTCGCGATGGACGATGCCGGCGGTGTGCGCGGCGCGCATGCCGGAGACGACCTGCCGCATGATGTCGAGCGCGCGATCCACCGGCAGCTTGCCGTCGACCGCGAGGAGGGTCGCCAGGTCCTGGCCCTCCACGTACGACATCGTGATGTACTTGGTGCCGTCGATCTCGCCGAGGTCGTAGATGCGCACCACGTTCGGGTGCGTCACCTGCCGCGCCAGCAGCAGTTCGCGCTTGAACCGGCGTTCCGCGTCGAGCGCCGCGGAGGCGTCGGTACCCACGCCCGGACGAATCGTCTTGATCGCAACGGCGACGCCGAGCTCGGCGTCCCAGGCCTGGTAGACCGCGCCCATCCCGCCGACGCCGAGCAGCTTGATGATCTGGTAGCGCGTGCCGAACTCTTCGCCCGGCTTCAGGTGATCGGATGGGCTTCCGGACACCCGGCCAGCTGTCGGCGGGCGGGTCGTGCGCGGCGCCATCGTCGCCATGTCCGCTGACCTGGCGCCGGCGAACGTGGGCGCGTCCGCCGCGGGTCGCCCCACGAAGGTGGCCGCGTCCGACGGCTGGCCAATGGACGTGACATCGTCAGAATGGGCGCGCCCGACGAACGTGGCGGCGTCCGATGGCTGGCCTACGAACGTGGCGTCCTCAGCCGGAATGCCACCCATGAAGGTGGCGTCGTCGGTCGGAAGCGCCGGAGGAGGAAGGAACACCGTTTCGACCGTCGACGGTTCGTCCGCGAGCGGGGCCGTGGAGACGCCAGCCATGGCCGGTGCGTCCGGCGGGGCCGCCGGGCGTAGGCGCGTGCCGCAAGCGGCGCAAAACGCGTCGGTCGCAGAAATGCTGGCGGCGCAGTTAGGACAACGGCTCGGCACGGTCGTCTGGGGGGCGGGTGATCGGAAAATCTTCCGTGCAGATTATGCCATGCCAACGCCTCCGTGGACGCGGATCGGCGCCGACGAGAGCTGCCCCGTGATTTTGCCGGTAGACTCAGGTGACGTGGCCAGCCTGAACGCCTCCGCGCCATGGCGCGTCTGCACGACACGAGACGAGCCCTCCTCCGAGGCGATCGTTGGGGCCTGGCACGATACCGCCCCAAACGCCGCAGTTATTGCCAGCCCGTCCGCCGCAGAGGCGCTGGTGGCGGCCATTGGCGCGCCGGCACTGGCGAGGCTCCATGCCGTAGTGGCCATCGGCCGCACGACGGCCGAGGCCCTGACCCGGCATGGAGTGCCGTCCCTCGTCGCCGGACACACCGACTTCGGCGAGGTCGCCTCGCACGCTGGCCGCCTATCGCGCGGCCGAGGCCCGGCCATGATCGACTCGCTCGACCGCACCTTCGTCGAATGCAGCGCGCTCGGCTTCCAGTCGGTCGTCACCTCCATCCTCGCCATCGCCTGCTACCTGTTGTGGCGGCGTCAACGCGGGCGAGCACTTCCTGACCTGGTCGCTGGCCTGGGCGGTCTATGTCATTCGCCTCGCCTGCATGTCCGCGTTCCTCGTGCGGCGCGACATGATCTGGCTGTTCCTGCACCAGGCCGCCACCGGCATCAGCGCGATGCTGCTTGCTGGCCGCGGCGATGCAGATCTCGCGCGGCTTCGTTCTCCGGCGCGTCCACCTGCTCGCCATCCCGGCGGCGGTGGCCTGGGCGTGGATCACCATCTACGGCATGGGCAGCATGCTGGTGGCCGGCGTCACCGCCACGCTGCTGCTCTCCGGCGTCACCATCTGGACCGGCATCGTGTTCTGGCGCGCCCGCGAGCGGGTGTCGAGCGACGCCGCGCCGGTGCTGGCGGGCGCCTTCGTCCTGTGGGGGCTGCATCACCTGGACTATCCCCTGCTGCGCGGGTTTTGGCGCGGCCGTGCTCTACGGCGTCTTCGCCGACGTGCTCTTCCTCTTCGCCATCGGCCTGGGACTGCTGTTCGTCGTGCTCAGCACCGAACGCGAGCGGCTGGCGGCGCGTTCGTCCGAGCTGGAGCAGCTGACCCGCCTGATGCTGCGGGTCCAGGAGGACGAGCGGCGCCGCATCGCGCGTGAACTGCACGACGAAGCCGGCCAGGTGCTGACCGCGGTGAAGATCGAGCTGGAGCTGGACGGCCGTCACGAGGCCGGCGCGATGGTGGGCCGCGCGCTCGCCCAGGTGCGCGACCTGAGCAACCTGCTGCGACCTTCGGCGCTCGACGACCTCGGCCTGGCCGCGGCGCTGCGAGCCCTGGCCGACGACTTCTCCACCCGCACCCGCATCGCCGTCACCCTCGACCTGGAGGGCGCCAATCGCCAGCTCGTCGCCCGATGTCGAAGTGGTGATCTACCGCGTCGTGCAGGAGGCCCTGACCAACGTCGCCCGCCACGCGCGCGCCTCCGAAGCGCACGTGCAGGTGAGCGGCGACGATCGGCACGTCACCCTGCTGATCGAGGACAACGGACGAGGCGCGGCGGCCGACGCCAGTCCTCACATGGGCTGGCTCGGGATGCGCGAACGCATCACCGCGCTCGGCGGACGGCTGTCGATCGGCAGCCGGCCAGTCCCGCGGCGTGCGCATCGACGCGCGATATTCCCATCGGAGAACCGGCGTGACCGCTCAATCGAGTCCGGGTGCTGCTCGCCGACGATCACACGCTGGTGCGCAGCGGCATCCGGCGCATCCTCGAGGGCGAGCCCGGCATCGAGGTGGTGGCCGAAGCCGCCGACGGCGCCCACGCCCTCGAGATGGTCCGCACGCACCGACGCCGACGTGCTGGTGCTCGATCTCAACATGCCCGGCATGGACGGCATCGACGTGCTCCGCGGCGTGAAGGCCGCCCACCCGCAGCCTGAAGGTCATCGTCCTGACGATGCACGCCGGGCGAGAGTACGTGGCGCGGGCGATGAAGGGCGGCGCCGACGCCTACCTGCTGAAGGACTCCGCCGTCCAGGACCTGGTGGCCGCCGTGCACGCCGTGGTTGCCGGCCAGACCTACTTCAGCCCCACCATCCAGCAGACCATGGCCGGGCTTGCTCCGCGGCGACGAGGCGACGCCGGCGTCGCGCGTGCAGCCGCTGACCGATCGGGAACGCGAGGTGCTGCAGTGGCTGGCGCGCGGTCTGTCGAGCAAGGAGGTGGCGCAGACGCTGAACATCAGCGTCCGCACGGTCGAGACGCACCGCGCCAACCTCATGCACAAGCTGGGCGTGAAGTCGGTGGCGGTCCTGATTCAGGTCGCCATTCGCGAGGGGATGATCGAACCGCCGTCGATTCCGTAGTTCTACGTATCGCGCATCGGTAGTGATGCGAATTGTCGAGCGCCGGCCGGCCACGTACTCTGCTCTTGCAGCACACATGTCCGAGTCCCACGGCTGCCCGCATCAACGTCTCTGTTCCACGGTCCCGGCAGAGGCGCACTTCCACGTCGTCGCGGAGTTCAGCGGCCTGGCGGCGCTGCGTGTCCTCACCGTCAACGTCCGCAACGTCGGCATCGGCACCCTGACCACCACCGCGCTCGACTGCGAGCGCGCGATGCAATTGCACTCGTCGCTCACCGCCACCGGCATCGAGTCGTTCGTGCTGGCCACCTGCAACCGCACGGAGATCGACTGGCGGGCGATGGCGCGCGAGACCCAGCCTTCCGTCGATCAGCTAGTGGCGCCGCTGTTCGTTTGCAAGGGACGCGGCGTGCGCGAGCCGATTCCGTCGATGCCGGGGCACGCGCGGCTCTCGCCTGACCTGGCGGCGGCGGAAGCGGCCGACCTCGCCAGGCTTGGCACCACGGCGGGCTGGTCCGCGCGATGTTTGCCCGTCGCAAGGCCGGCAAGGGCCCGTCGGTGTTGCTGGGATTCGATCGCGGCATGGGGACGCTCACCGGCACGCTGGCGGCACGGCTCGGCTCGGCACTGAGAAGCCGCGCCGGGGTGCGCGACATCACCCGCGCGGGCGAAGGCTGGCGCGTGCGGCTCGACGACAGCGAGACGCTCGAGGCGGATCACATCGTCCTGGCGGTGCCCGCGCAGGCCGCGGCCCCGATGATGAAGCTGCTCGATCACCAGCTGGCCGGCATGCTGTCCTCGATGACCTACGAGGGTATTGCGGTGGTCGCGCTGGGCTACAACGCGGTCGACATCCCGCACTCGCTCGATGGCTACGGCTATCTCGTCACGCGGCCCGAAGGACTGGCCACGCTGGGCGTGGTGTGGGAGTCGTCGCTCTTCCCGGGCCGGGCCGCCGACGGCACCGCCCTCCTCCGCGTCTTCCTCGGCGGCGCCCGCCGCCGCGACATCGTCGGGGCGCCGCAGTCGGTGCTGATCGAGACGGCGCGGCGCGAGCTGGCGGCGGTGATGGGCATCCGCGCCGACCCGCGGCACACCTCGGTGTTCGCGTGGCCGAGGGCCATCGCGCAGTACACGCTCGGTCACAACCAGCGCCGCGACGCACATCCGGGCGCGGCTCGAGCGGCACCCGCGGCTGTCGGTGTGCGGCACCTCCTATGACGGCGTGTCGTTCAACCACGCGGTGAAGAGCGGACGCGCCGCCGCGCACGCGCTGGCGATGCGGCTGTGGGACGGCGCTGACCGCCGGCCCAGTCACGGAATCCGGAAGTTGCAGCAGGAGCGATGGCATGACACGGCACGTGGTGCTGGTGACGTACGGGGAACCGACGACGCCGTCGTTCGTCGAGCAGCTGGCCTATTCGTGGCGCATTCTGCTGGGGCTGACGCGGAAGGTGGCAGCCATCCCGAAGCCGCTGCTGCCGGTGATTGCAGCGGCGAGGGCGAAGGGGCGCCGGCAGTTGTGGCGCGAGCACGACTACCGCTCTCCGCTCGAGCCGATCACCGTGCGGCAGGCGCAGCGGTTGGGCGACGTGCTGGCGGCGGCCCGAGTGGACGCGTCGTGGCGCGTGCACGTGGCTTACGAGTATCGGCAACCGCTGCTTGGCGATCTCATCCGGTCGCTGCCCTCGAACGAGCCTGTCTGGGTGGTGCCGATGTACGCGGCGGAATCGGCGTTCACGCACGCGCTGTCACGCGAGGCGAGCCAGCGTCCGCCAGGAGGGCGTCCACGTGCTCGGCGCGCTGGCGCCGGAGCTGCTGGCCGAGGCCTCGGCTGCTCACGTGCTGGAGCAGACCGACGAGCCCGGGTGGCGAGGGGCCGACGTGGCGCTGGTGCTGGCGGCTCACGGCACGGTGCTGAACCCGGCGACGCCGATCGACACGGGGCTGGACGCCACCGAGGCGCTGCGCCAGGCGATTGCAGACCGGTTGGCGCCGCACTTCGGGATGGTGGTGAACGGCTGGTTGAACCACACGCGCGGCGGGAAGTGGACCGAGCCGCCGATCGAGGAGGCGCTGGCGGACGTGCAGGGGGCCGGCTACTCGCGCGTCGTCTACTACCCCTACGGGTTCCTCGCGGACAACGCGGAAAGCGAACTCGAGGGGCGCGTCGCACTCGCGGGCGTGCCGTCGGTGGCGTCGCGGCACCTGCCGTGCCTGAACGACACGACGCGACTGGTGGATCTCGTCGCGCGCCAGGTACTGAACTGCAGCACCGTGTGCCACGTGCCCTGGACTGCAGCGCGCGACACGTCGCCGGCGGTCGACGAGAGCGGCTGCTATCGGCTGTGCGCGCCGACGCCGTCGGCGCGCCAGCCGTGCGCGGTCTGCGCGACTCCGCTGCAGCGGCCGACCGCCTCGCAGGCGGGCGGTCGGCGCGACTCTCGGGTGGCGTGAGAGTGCGGCGCCACCACGTGCGCACCGGTGCGGTTCGGGCGGTGGACGGTGGTTGCGGAAACGAGGCGGAACACGGCAGCGTTGCCGAGTCGCGTGGTCCGATGCTATAGTCTTGGTTTGCCAGTCGCGTGGTGGCGCTTGCCCTATGCGACCTGTGTCGTCTTCCCGGCCTCCGGCCGGGGGAAGACCGGTTCGGCGGAAGCCGAGCACCCACCCGAGTGGGCCCGTAGCTCAACTGGCAGAGCAGCAGACTCTTAATCTGTTGGTTGTAGGTTCGATTCCTACCGGGCTCACCACTTCTCGCCACAACTCGAATTGCCTCGCCCGCTAGTCATCAGCCTAGCGCCTTCGCGCTTCGCGCTCGGCTGAACCAGGTCGATTCCTACCGGGCTCACCACCTCACTCAGTCAACATCCATCAAGCACTTATGGGCCGTCGCAACCGCCATCGCAGATAGGAATCGAACCATCTCTTCTGGCCCCAATTCCGCACATTGACTAAACCTAGCGGTAGGTTTATGATGACGAGGTGACTTGGGTCGAGGTGATCCGCAAGCTGAAGGCTGCAGGATTCATCGAGGTCCGGTCTGGAAAAGGCAGCCACCTGTTGTTGAAGCACCCCACTACCGGCAAGGAAGTGTGGGTGGCGGTTCACACGAAGAAGGATGCCGGGCGGCTCGGCAATCGGATTCTGCGCGAGGCAGGTGTCGAATGACAATGCTCTACCCGATCGTCCTCGAAACCGAACAGACCGGGGCCGTAAGCGCCTACGTGCCTGGGCTGCCCGTCTATGCCGCAGCCGATTCACACGCCAAGGCTGAACGCGCCATCCGCGCGATCCTGACCGATTACCTGAACGCGCACCCGGCCAGTCGGCCAGAGGCACGAGTCCGCGTCGCACGCGTCTCCGACCAAGGGAAGACGCGAATCAGCGTCGTCGGCGTAGCCGCTCTGGTGGGTGCGAAGCGCAGCGACGCGAAGGCGCGTGCGTCGCGCGCCAACGGCCGGCTGGGCGGACGCCCTCCCAAGGACGCGACCACGCGAACGGCTCGGGCGAAGGCCTCACGCTGACTCGGCGCCACGTCCTCCGCCGACATCCGAAATTGGGACGAGCAATAGCCGGCCGCGAGGAATACCGCGAACTCCTCCCGATGAACCCGGACTTTGTCGATCTGTGGCGCACGTTCATCGCCGCTGACGTCCGCTTCGTCGTCGCCGGCGCCTACGTGCTTTGCGCATCACGGCCGGCCTCGCGCGACGGGCGACCTCGACCTCTGGGTGGATCCCACGCCTGTCAACGCCCCCCGGATGCTCCGGGCGCTCGCCGGATCTGGCGCACGATGGCCGACATCACGGAGAGCGCTTCGCCGGGCCCGGCGTCGTCTTCCAGGTGGGCGCGCGGCCCGGCCGCATCGACATCCTGACGGAGCTCACCGGGCTTGCTTCGACGAGGCGTAGCCCAATCGTGAGGCAGGTCAGTTCGGCGACGTGACGGTGGACTTCGTCTGGCGCGAGGCGTTCATCCCCAACCCCGAAGCCCTTGTCCCTGGCTGGATATGATGAGAGTCTGATGAGGATGGATCGACGATCGTTCCTTCAATCGAGCGCCGGTGCCGGAATCGGCCTGGCGGTCACGTGCGGAACCGGCGCGCTCGGTGCCGCGCAGTCCAACACCACCGTGCGCGTGCGCCTGATTCGACACGCGACCTGTGTCATCCACTATGGCGCGAGGACGCTGCTCGTCGATCCGATGCTCGGCGACCAGGGGGTGAACCCGCCGATCGCCCGCTCGCCGAATCCGCGGCCGAACCCGCTGGTCCCACTCCCGATGCCTGCCGCAGGCGTGCTGAACGGCGTCGAGGCATTCCTGGTCACCCACACCCACTCCGATCATTGGGACGCGGCGGCGACGACGCTCGTACCCAAGGATGCGGCGCTCCTGATCCAACCGCCCGATGCCGAGAAGTTCGCCAACTGGGGATTCTCGGCCGCGCAGTCCGTGACCGACGCGGTGGCATGGAAGGGTCTCACGATTTCGCGCACGGGCGGCCAACACGGCCGCGGTGCGGTTGGCGAGCGTCTCGCGCCGGTGTCCGGCTTCGTCCTGAGCGGAAGCGGCCAGCCGACGCTCTATGTCGCCGGCGACACGGTCTGGTGTCCGGAAGTGGCCGCCGCCATCGAATCTCACACGCCGGACATCATCATCGTCAACGCCGGTGCCGCACAGTTCCTGGAGGGCGGGGTGATCACGATGGACGTCGACGATGTCGTCGAGGTGTGCCGCGCGGCGCCCAGGGCACGCGTGATTGCGGTCCACATGGAGGCAATCAATCACTGCGTGTTGACCCGAAGTGCGCTGCGGGCCGGGCTCGACAAGGCGGCCGTCAGGACGCCGGTGCTGATTCCAGCCGACGGGGAAGAGCTGCGCCTGGGATGAACGTCCGTGGGTCGCGCCTGCCCCATGCCCAACTCCCGCTACGGCACGACCCTGACCGCACTTGCCGTCACACTCGCCCTCACCGGCGCCCTGGCGGCGTGGGCCGGCGCGTCCATGCAGGGGCCGGCGTCAGCCATCATCGACGTGCTCATCCGTCCCGTACGCGATGGCCGGCCCGAAGTGACCGCCGTGGCGGTGAGGGTGGAGTTGAGCGGCGAGCACCTCGCCTCGAGCGGCCCGTTCAGCATTCGGGCGCCGATCACCTACGCCAGCGTCACGGGCATTGCCGATCGTATCGAGGCGCTTCAACTGGCGGATCCTGACGGCGTCGTCCCGGTCACCATCCAGGACGACCCGGTGGATCCCGGCGGCTTCCCCCACTACCGGCACTGGCAGGCGGCGCGAGCGGTCATGTTCCCGGCGACGCTCACCTATCGGTCGCGGCCGCAGTCGACGCCGCCGACACCGGGCCCCGTCTTCAGCCTCCGCGCGCACCACGGCGGCATCAGCGCCGCTGGTTCGGGTTTCCTGGCCCTCCCGGAGAAGACCGACCCCTCGCGCCTGCGCGTCCGTTGGGATCTCTCCGACCTGACCCCGGGCGCCACCGCGGCCAGCACCTTCGGCGAGGGCGACGTGGAGCTGACGGGCGAACCGGCGGAATTGCTTCAGGCTTACTACATGGCCGGCCCAATGGGACGCCGTGCGCCGCCGGACACGAAGGGCACGTTCGTGGCCTACTGGCTCGGGACGCCGCCGTTCGACCCGGTGAAAGAGATGACGTGGGCGCAGCGCGTCTACGCGCGCCAGCAGGCGTTCTTCGGCGAGACGGCGCCACGGCCGTATCGCGTGTTCCTCCGGGCGCTGCCGGGCGCCACCGGCCGGCTCGGCGGTACCGCGCTGCAGAACTCCTTCATGGCGGCGCTGCCGGTCGGATCTGCCGACCCGGCAGAGGAGGCACCGCGCGAGTCGATCGCGCACGAGATGACGCACATGTTCGTGGGTGACCTCGCGGGCGGCCCCTCGAGCGGATCGCCCTGGTTCACCGAGGGCCTCACCGTGCACTACACGCGCCTCGTGCTGCTCCGCGCAGGGCTCTGGCCCGTGAGCGCCTACGAAGCCTCGGTCAACAACACGGCGCGTGGCTACTATTCCAACAGGTACCGCACCGAGTCGGCCGCGTCGCTCGACCGCCTTGGCTTCTCGGCCGGCATCGGCGCCGGCGGCGCGCAGAACGTCCCCTACACCCGGGGGAGCCTCTACTTCGCGATGGTGGACCAGAAGATCCGCCAGGCGTCCGCCGGCCGGCGCTCACTCGACGACGTGATGCTGCCGCTGTTCGATGCGCGCCGACATGGAAAGCCGTTCGACCGGGAGATGCTGGTACTCGCGCTCGCGAAGGAGTACGGACCGTCAGCGCGCACCGACTTCGACGCGATCATCGTGCGCGGTGAGACGGTGGTCCCGCCGGCGGGCAGCTTCGGCCCGTGCCTCGAACGGCGTCCGACCCGCATCGCGGCACCCGACGGCGAGGTCGAGGGGTTCGCATGGGTCCGCGTTCCTTCCGTGCCCGATGCGCGATGCCGGCAGTGGTAGCTCGTGTTGGCCCGGCGCCTGAACTCGCCGCAGGTCGGGCTTCCGGCCGAGATGGTGCTACACCGGCCGCGCCTCGATGACCGACACGGGCGACGCCGTGGGTGTGATCCCCGTCAGGCGGAAGCCCGAGGCGTCGAAGATCGCGCGGAACTGGGATTCGCTACGTTCCATCCCATCGGCAGCGACATCCCCCGCGAGCACGTGGTGCAGGCTCTCGGTAGATCGGCGGCGGGAGGCGCGACGACAGATGGATGAGTCATGGCTTCCTCGATGCGGTCTTTGAGACTCGGCGGCGCGTCCGGCACGCCGCACTGCAGTATCGGACTTCAGCCCAGTGCCGCGCCCACTTCTTTCGCCACGAGAAGGGTCGGCCGCAGGTGGCGCACGGCTTCGCGGGGAGGTGACTCTTTTTCATCGGCGCTTCGCGGCTGTCGCTCCACTCGACAATGACGCCGCCGGCGGCGATTGCGGTTCAGGCCAGGGCCATCCGGCAAGAGCAGGGCCCGCGCTCTTCGGTGAGCCCGCTCCCCCGGGCGAAGGCGTCACGACGGGCCATGACACCATGCGGTGACGCGGCCAGATCTGAATTGGTGAGCTGGCGCGCATCGTGTAGATACCAATGGCCACGCGTCAGACTAAAGCGTAGACTCCGTTCGGTCCGCACGGTCGTCGCATTCACCATCTCCTCCGCGAGCCCGCGCCGCCAGGCTGCGACCAGGCTCGCCTGTAGTCACGTCAGTGAAGGCAGGAGGGCGCCATGTCCCGAACTCTCGCGCGTTTTCTCTACTGGATGGTCCTAACGGCATGCCTCGCGACCGGCGCGGAAGCCGTGGGACGGATTCAATGACGCGCATGAACATCGGCCGACGCCAGTTCGTCACCGAGCTTACGCTCGGCGCATTGGTCGCCGCGCGCTTTCCGTCCACGGGTGAAGCGACCGCTCAAGCCGAGGACCCGCCCAACACGCACAACATGCTGGTCGTCGGCGAGCGGAGCGTCTTTCTCTCGCACTTGCCGATGTTCGACCGCCTCGACAAGACCAAGGCCGCCTTCGTATCGCCGCACCGCTACCAGGTGATCGTGGAGGCGGCGTTCACCAGCATGGGCAAGGACGTGACGGACCTCTACGTCAAGGATCGGCAGGCGCATCGCGACACCCGCATCTACACGCTGGGCCCGGAGACATTCGTGATCACGCGGTTGTTCATGCCTCGCGACAAGCCGCGCCTGACGGCATTCAGCGCGGCGGTGGTCCGCGGTCATCTGGAGGCGCAGGACAGCGAGCCCGTTCCCGGACTCGAGAAGACGTCGGTCCAGGTGAAGCGCGTCGTCCACGGCCGACTGTTCGACCCGAAGGCGGCCAAACCCGCCGCACTCGAGTACATCCTGTTCGGTTCAGGATCGGAGCGTTACCTGGCGCACGCCATCTTCGCGGCGCCGGACTTCGACCAGGTGCTCGCGGTCAACGTCAGCGGGGTTGCACTCACGGACTCACAGATGGCCACGGAGCTGCATGTGACGGTCCCAGGTCGCAAGAACGTGGCGTCGGAACGCCTGCGTGAACGCGAGCGCGTGCAGGCGACGCTCCGGATCGGCCCGGCGGGGTCCGCGACATCTGCCGTGCAGCTCGAGACCGGCACCCAGTTCTACTTCGAGGAGGGTGAGCTGCTGGTGCCACCGACGTTCGAGCCGACGCTCGAAGAGAGAAAGAAGTGACCCATGCCCCCCTCAATCCTCGTGACAATGATTGCGACGGTGGGCGCACGCGGCCGGGCCAGTCCCTTATACTCCTGCCATGTCAGACGGCGACAGCCTCGACGTGCATGCGATTGAAGCTGCTTTCGATCGACGCGAATTCTTCCTCGAGTATCAGCCGATCGTCTCCCTCCAGGATAGCCGGTGCCTGGGAGCCGAGGCGCTCATTCGCTGGAAGCGGCCCGACGGCTCCACGTTGGACGCCGGTGCCTTCATGGCGGCCACTGACCGCACGCCCCTGTCCGGGATGATCACCTACTGGGTGATCGACACCGTTGCCGAGGAATTGAACGAGTGGCTCGACGCGCACCCTGAGGCGAATATCGCCATCAACATCCCTCCGGAGATCCTCGGCCGCGGCGGCCTCGACTATGCGGCGAAGAAGTCGGGGCTGCACACCCGCGCCAGGCAGCTGATCCTCGAAGTCACCGAGCGCGGGGTTCCTGACCAACAAGGCCTCGACGCGCTCAACGGCGTCCCCGAAACAGGGGCGCGCGTCGCCCTGGATGACACGACCCTGTCGGGCACGAACCTGGCCCTGCTGATGCGCTGTCATTTCGATTTCGTCAAAGTCGACCAGACGCTGGTCCATCAGATTGGGGAGGGCACGGGGCAACGGCGCCCGGCGTGGCTCGACGGCCTCGCCGCCGTCCTCGGCAGGACGTCGTTGCAGATCGTCGCGGAAGGCATCGAATTGCCAGTGCAGGCCGAGGTCCTGAAGAACGCGGGCGTCCAATGGGGTCAGGGACACCTGCTGTCGAGGCCGCTGTCGGTCGAGGCGTTCAAGCGTTACTACGAACGGGCGCCGGACGCCAGACTGCTGGATGCCCTGCCCCCGGCGGGCGACCGGCTCGTCTGAACCCGTAGGCCTCCCTGCCCTCGCCGTCCCGCGCCAGCGCGGCCGCTCGGTCCATCGCAGTATCGCGACGGCTACCTGGCGCCGATAATCCCACGTTGAGCTCCCCAATGCCAGCTGGAGGTTCCCTGTGAAGATCTCGTTCGTGGAAGTCGTGCGTCGTGTGCTGATCGTCGGCGTGATGTTTCAGGTGATGGCCGGGGTCGCGCTCGCGCAGGGCACGGAACTGAACCTGTCCCAGCCCGTGGTCACCCCCGGCGCTGCGGTATCGGCCACCGTCGTCGGGCCACCGGGGCACTACTTCGTGGTGCTCGGCAGCACCGTTGGTGCGGGGCTCACGTTTGCCGGGCAGAATCTCGCCGTTGGCACCGAGTACGCGGTGGTCGCCTCGGGGCAACTCGACGGCACTGGCCATGCGCTGGTCAGCGGCGTGCCGCCGTTCCTGTTCACCACGCTGGACCGCTACTACCTCCAGGCGGTCACGTCCCCCTCCAACAACTTCGTGCCGGCAGCGCTCTCGCCGGGACAGATCCTGCGGAACGCCGATCTGGTGGTCGGACTCTCCGGCCCTGCTGGCCCAGCCGGACCGACGGGGCCACCAGGCCCCACGGGGCCAACGGGCGAGCCTGGCCTTCCGGGCCTCACTGGCCCGGCTGGTCCGATCGGCCCCGTGGGTGCGGTCGGCCCCATGGGGCCGGCGGGAGCGCAGGGACCCATTGGAGCAACGGGACCGGCAGGACCAGTCGGAGCGACCGGGGCGAGCGGTCCAATCGGGCCGAGCGGGCCCGCAGGGTCAATCGGTCCAATTGGCCCGATCGGTCCGATTGGCCCGATTGGCCCGATCGGGCCCACAGGCGCCGTTGGACCGGTTGGGCCCACCGGCGCCACGGGCCCGGCGGGTGCGACCGGGGCGACTGGTCTGACTGGGCCACAGGGCCCGCAAGGCCCGGTCGGTCCTGCGGGCACGCAGACGCTCTTCGGCACCAACACCAACACCGCCGCCATCGGAAGGGGTGCCGAATGCACGATGGGCGAGATCCTGCTGACCGCGGCGAGCGTCGCGAACGGCACGCCCGCGAACGGACAGATTCTTGCCATCAATGTGAACCAGGCACTGTTCGCCCTGCTCGGGACGAGCTTCGGCGGGGATGGCGTCACGACCTTCGCTCTGCCAAATCTCAGGGCCGCGGCGCCGAACGGCCTCACCTATTCCGTCTGCACGGAGGGCATCTTCCCGTCCAGGCAGTGAAGCGGCGGCCGTGGGCGCAGCGAGTATCGACGCCTCTGCTCGAGGCGTCGATGCCCGCGTCGTCGTTGACATGCCCGTGTTCTCCGGTCATCATCCTCCCTCTCCGCTCCCCGCTCTCCGCTCTCCGCTCCGCGCTCTCCGCGTCCCGCGTCCCGCGACGGCCATTCGACATCACAGTGGAGGTAGCCATGGCTCTGCGTTGGAATGGCGACTGGTTCCCGTTGCCGGGCCAGGCCGTGTTCGACCGCGACAAGCAGAAGGTCGCCGTGGTCTCACGCGCCGCAGGACACCTCGACCTCTTCGTCATCGGCTTCGACAATCACGTCTGGTCCACCTTCTGGACGGCAGCAGGCGGCTGGAACCGTGACTGGTTCCCACTGCCCGGCCAGGCGGTGTTCGACCGCGACAAGCAACACGTCGCCGCCGTGTCGCGAGCCGACGGCAATCTCGATCTGTTCGTGATCGGGTTCGACAACCACGTCTGGTCCACGTTCTGGACCGCCGCCGGAGGGTGGAATCACGACTGGTTCCCGTTGCCCGGCCAGGCCGTGTTCGACCGCGACAAGCAACACGTCGCCGCCGTGTCGCGAGCCGACGGCAATCTCGATCTGTTCGTGATCGGGTTCGACAACCACGTCTGGTCCACGTTCTGGACCGCGACCGGAGGCTGGAACCGCGATTGGTTCCCGCTGCCGGGCCAGGCCGTGTTCGACCGTGATAAACAACACGTCGCCGCCGTCTCGCGAGCCGAAGGCAACCTCGACCTGTTCGTCATTGGCTTCGACAATCACGTCTGGTCCACCTTCTGGACCGCAACTGGAGGCTGGAATCGCGATTGGTTCCCGCTGCCGGGCCAGGCCGTGTTCGATCGCGACAAGCAGCACGTCGCCGTTGTCTCGCGCGCCGAGGGCAACCTCGATCTCTTCGTCATCGGCTTCGACAACCATGTCTGGTCCACCTTCTGGAATGCGACGGGAGGGTGGAACCGGGACTGGTTCCCGCTGCCGGGCCAGGCCGTGTTCGATCGTGACAAGCAACATGTCGCCGCCGTCTCGCGAGCCGACGGCAACCTCGATCTGTTCGTGATCGGGTTCGACAACCACATCTGGTCCACGTTCTGGACCGCCGCCGGAGGGTGGAATCGCGACTGGTTCCCACTGCCCGGCCAGGCCGTGTTCGACCGCGACAAGCAGCACGTCGCCGCCGTGTCCCGCACCCACGACAAGCTGGATCTCTTCGTCATCGGCTTCGACAACCACATCTGGTCCACCTACTGGGCGCAGCACGAAGAGGACCGGCCGTGGGCCGTCATGCTCTGTCGATTCAAGGGCGAGGCCGCGAACGCGGGTCTCGAAGCTCCGGTGGCGAAGTTCTTCCGAGAGGCCTTTACGCCGGGCTCGGGAGGGCTCGTGGAGTACTGGCGAGAAGTGTCGATGGGGGCGGTGGACGTCACCGGGAGCCGCGTCTTCGACTGGGTCGAGATCGACATCGCGCGGATCAACGCCGGCGGGATTGGCAGGACGGCGTTGATTGACGCGGCCATCCGGGCGGCGCAAGGCCGCGGTGAT
The DNA here is from genome assembly GCA_963721715.1 of uncultured Acidobacteriota bacterium. Taxonomy (GTDB): domain Bacteria; phylum Acidobacteriota; class Vicinamibacteria; order Vicinamibacterales; family UBA2999; genus VFZN01. Next base: position 1,115,609 of record CAVRKI010000004.1, read on the forward strand.
GACCCGCTCTCGGGCTTCCACAGTCAGATTGCCGTCTATCCGCACAACTGGGCGAAGGACGGGGCCCCTCCTGGCGCGGACTGGAGCGACCCGGTCTGGGGTCCGTTCTGGATTGACGGAAGTGCCGATGCCAGGGGCAAGGTTTGCCTGACGCCGCCCTTCAACGGCAACATCACGGCGCATGAAATGGGCCACGGTTTCGGCATGGGCCACGACGTGGGCCCATCGCTCATGACGGCGTCCGATTACTCGGATCCCGCGTGCATCATGAGTCAGAACGGCTCCTTTCTCCAGCCGCCGTGGAACGTCGGGTTCGGCCCGGCCCTCTGCCTGCCCCACCTGGTGCAGAAGGGATGGTTTCCGGCAGGCCGGCTCTACACCGACGATGGCGCGTGGATGAGTGTCGGTGCGACGATCCCGTTGGCGCCCATCACGCGACCCGGCGCGCGGGCGAACCTTGGGATCCGCCTGAAGAATGTCCGCGCCACACCAGCGTGGGACTACTACCTCGAGTACTGCGCGCCGACGGATTGGAACCGCGGCGTTCCCGGCAGCCCCTATCTCCTGATCCGGCGGATCGTTGACATACCCGGCGCCGGTCAGCGCCCCGCCTACCTGATGGCGTTGCCGTTCAATCAGGTCGTCGGCGCCGGGGCAACAGCTGTCGAACCGTCTGGCAATGTCCGTTTCACCGTTGAGGTGACGAACCTGCCAGGACCCATTCTCAGAGTCATTGCCGAAGCGCTCTGATGGCCGGCAGCGTCGTCCAGGTCTTCACTCTCGACTCTTCCGAGGGTTACAACCAGGCGATCGCGAAGGCGGTAGGGCGGTCCCGGCGTCCCCCTCGCAAGGATCCACCACACCATCGTCGGCCACATCTGGGCAACCAGCCGGGGCCATGATGTTTGAATGTGCCACGCGACGCTGTGCGGCGTCATCACGTAGATGGCAAAGAACGCGAGCAGCTGCGCAACCAGCAGCAGGCCAACGGGGGGTCCCGGGCCACGCCTGGAGGATACAAGTGCCACCGCGCCCAGCACTGCGACGGCAGAGAGCGGTCCCGGCCATCCTCCCCACGAGAACAGGCCAAGCGCCATCTCCCTGGCGACGAACGTCACCCTTGTTGTGTCCGCCCAGTAGCCAAGCGCTCCCGGCGCCAGCAAGCCGCTCACCACGTCGTTCGGAGGTGCGAGCACGAGCTTGAACACGGCAAGAAGCACGAGAAAGGGCCCCGCACCGATGATCAGGTCCGCGGCGGCGCTCGCCGCGGCACCACGTCCAGAACGCCAGCCGACGCTGGCGACCACAACCATCGGCCATGCGAGGGCCAGCACCAGCCCCTCATTCTTCGTCCACGCCGCGCAGCCACAAGCGAACCCGGCCAGCATCAATCGGCTGGGGTCGAGTGGCGACGCACCAGCCGCCAGGATGACAGCAGCCACTGCGAAGAACGCCAGTGGGACGTCGGCGATCTGGGCCGATCCCAGGAACAGAAACTCCGGCGTCATCAACAGGGCAAGAGCGACGAGTCCCATCTCCGGACCGCGCCGCCGCCACAACCCGCCGGCGACCATCAAGGCAGTGGCGATGGTGAAGGCCACGGCGATGAGCGCTGGAATCCAGGCCGGCTGCGAGCCAGCGAAGACCCAGGCCCGCGCCACGGCGCCTGGCAGCAACAACGGGTAATCCGGGTGCGACGCGGCCAGCGCGGGATCGAACGCCAGCCGCCACGCACCCGAGGGCTGCGCGAGAAACGCGGCACGCGCGTTCCAGATCGCCCATGCGTCCCAGGTGCCTTCGGGGTGCGACACCAGGTGATAGGAGACGACCGCGACGGACAAACCGGCAATCAGGAAAACGACGGCGCCTACAACCCACGCCGGGACCAAGGGTTCGCATGTCGCGCCTGGCCGGGAGCCCTCGGGGACCTGCGACGGTGGATACACGATGCCGGCGCCCAGAGCCATTGCTGCGACCGCGCATTCAGTGAGCGCGTACCAGAAGGGCGTCAGCCCCATCCAGCGAGCGAGGAAGTACGTGCCGGACGTCAGCGCGAGCCCAAACCCGATAGCGAGCGCGACGCGCTCGGCTCCCCCGCCTATCCTCAGTCGTCGCAGCCAATACCACAGGGCTGCCTGGGGTAGAAACGACAGGAACAGTCCCCCGATTGTCACCGTCGATACACCCGGATTCCACCCGAGACGACGGCACGCAGGGAGAGCCCGCGCTCCGCGAGTGTCCGATCAAGACCCTCCGCGGCAGCCGGCCCGGTGATGGCCACCGGCGCGCTCGCCGTGTCGTCCACGAGAACGAGTGGCGCGAGCGCGTATTGCGCCAGGAAGCGCGTGGCACCACCCGCGACCGGGTCGGTCTCCGTTGGCACGAATGCCACGTATCCACTCTCTGGCAACGCCGGCCTGGCCGACCGATAGAGCTCCAGCACAGAGGCCGTACCATCGCCCCGCGCCGTGCCCAGGCCCACGGCGTGGACCGCGAGCATCGAGACGGCGACCACCAGCACGACCCAGAGGAATCCACGAACCACGGGCAGCGATATTACATTGGCGCGCAGCGCCTCCACCCTGCCACCACCTCAACGAGCTCGTCCGCAACCCAGCTACGCGCCGGGGGCGAAGAGCGGCGGGTCGCGGCGCGGGCCCACGGCACGCTCGAACGCCGCGGCCAGGGCCAGGAGCGGACCTTCCTGATAGAGCTGCCCCGAGAACATCACGCCGGCCGGCGACCCGGTTGCCAGGAAGCCGTTCGGAACTGCAATCGACGGATGGCCGGTGAGGCTCATCACCGGATTGAGGCTGGTGGCCGAGTCGAGCGTGAGCGAGGTGAACATCACGGCGTCCACCTCTCGCATCGCGCGGGCCACATCCGCCATGATGACCGTGCGTCGCCGGTTGGCCTGCAGATAGTCGACGGCCGTCGTCAGCGAGCAGGCGCGCAGAAAGCGGCTGGTCCGTGGCCGCAGGCCGGCGTGCTGGCCGCTGCGGGTGAACGCGTCGAACGCCGCCGCGCGCTCCACGTACTCGATGAAATACGACAAGTCGCCGCTCGGCAGCTCGATCGGATGCATCGTGCACCCGAGCCGCTTCAGCGTCGCCAGCGCGCGGTCGCCGTTGGCGCGGGCGTCGGCGTTGGTCTCGGCCTCGAGCATCGCCGGCGCGTAGCCGATGCGGATCGGATGGTCCGTGCGTCTGGCATCCCACGCCAGCGGCACGTGCTCCGGAACGGCGAGGTCCAGACCATCTGGACCGGCGATGACGCTGAGCACCACCGCGCAGTCCTCGACGGTGCGGCACAACGGTCCAATCTTGTCGAGCGTCGTGCCCGCCGCCATGACGCCGTGCCGGCTGACACGTCCAAACGTCGGCCGCAGGCCGACGACGCCGCAGCGGACCGCGGGAGAGAGGATCGAGCCTCCCGTGTCGGAGCCGATCGAGAACCCGACCAGCCCCGCCGCCGTCGCCGCGCCCGATCCCGCCGACGACCCGCTCGAGCCCTCGGCCGGATTCCACGGATTGTTCGTGCGTCCATTGGCCCACTGATCGCCGAACGCCATCTCACCCGTGGACAGCTTGGCGACGAGCACGGCGCCGCCGTCGCGGAGTCGCGCGACCACGGTGGCATCCTCGTCGAACCTCTGCGCCGCCAGCGGCGGCGCGCCCCACGTCGTCGGTGCGCCCCTGGCGGCGATGATGTCCTTCACGCCGTAGGGCACGCCGTGCAGAGGCCCGCGGATCCGCCCGCGACTGACGTCCGCATCGGCCGCCGCGGCTTCGGCCAGGGCGCGCTCCTCCGTCAGCGTCACCACGCAGTTGAGCGTGCCGTTGTGGCGCTTCAGGCGCTCGAGATACATCCGGGTGAGCTCGACTGACGTCACCTGCTTTGACCGGATGAGCTCAGCCAGATGGGTAGCCGGCCAGAAGGCGACCTCGTCGAGCTGGGCTGGCCGTCGCACGCGCGGCGCGGCCGGGAGTCGCACGCCTCCAGCCGGCAGCACCGTCGCGATGCCGGGCGGACGCGGATCGAAATGCAGCGGCAAGGGCGACGCGTTGGTCAGCGAGTCCTTCTCGATCCGCTCCACGCTCGCCGCCAGACTCGACAACTGCTCGGCGACGTCCTGACACTCGGCTTCGGACCAGTCGAGCCCGGCCAGCCTCGCAGCCTCACGAATGGTGCCAGCGTCGATGGTCTTCGTGCCCGGCTTGATCTGGGCAAGAAGGGCAAGGGGGAACGCCGCCGACGAGATGCCGGCGAGCGCGCAGTATCCGAGAAACGCGCGGCGGTGGGAGTCGGTCATGGCACCTGCCGCATGACTATAAGCCAGCTCGACTCTACGCCGCCTTCGCCAGCGAGGGGGCTTCGAGCGCCAGCGCCAGCACCTCCGCCACCGAGCTGACGATGTGGAACGTCATGTGCTCGCGCACGTCGCGCGGGACGTCGTCGAGGTCGGCCGCGTTGCGCTCCGGCACGATCACCTCGGTGAGCCCGGCCGCGTGCGCCGCCAGCACCTTCTGCTTGAGCCCGCCGATCGGCAGCACCCGCCCCTGCAGCGTGACTTCACCCGTCATGCCGATCGTGCTCTTGACCGGCCGGCTGGTCAGCAGCGACGCGATCGCCGTGACCATCGTCACGCCGGCGCTCGGACCATCCTTGGGGATGGCGCCCGCCGGCACGTGCACGTGCACCTCGCGGCCATCGAGCGCGTGCGGATCGATGCCCAGTTCCGCGGCGTGGCTCTTCACGTAGGTGAGCGCGATGCGCGCCGATTCCTTCATCACGTCGCCGAGTTGACCGGTCAGCACCAGTCCGCCCGAGCCCGGCATCGAGGCCGCTTCGACGAAGAGGACGTCTCCGCCCGTGCCGGTGACCGCCAGCCCGGTGGCCACGCCCGGCACCGCGGTGCGAACCGCCGCCTCGTGGAACACCTTGGCCCGGCCGAGCGCCTCGCGCACGGCCGCCGCGTCGATGACGATCGGCAGCGACTGGGCGCCCGGAGGCAATCTGCGTCGCCGTCTTGCGGAGCAGCGTGCCGAGCTCGCGTTCCAGCTGGCGCACGCCGGCCTCGCGCGTGTAGTCGGTGACGATCAGCCGCAGCACGTCGTCGGTCACCGCGACCTCCTCCGGCACGCAGGCCGTTCCGCTCGATCTGCCGCGGCCACAGGTGGCCGCGCGCGATCGCGACCTTCTCGTCGGTCGTGTAGCCGTCGAACCGAATCACTTCCATGCGGTCGAGCAACGGGCCGGGAATCGAGTCGGCGACGTTGGCGGTCGCGATGAACAGCACGTGCGACAGATCGAGCTCGACGTCGAGGTAGTGGTCGCGGAACGCGTGGTTCTGCGCCGGGTCGAGCACTTCGAGCAGCGCCGCCGACGGGTCGCCGCGCCAGTCGGCGCCGAGCTTGTCGACCTCGTCGAGCATGATCACCGGGTTCATCGTGCCCGCATCACGCAGCGCCCGCACCAGGCGTCCTGGCAGCGCGCCGATGTAGGTGCGCCGATGGCCGCGGATCTCGGCTTCGTCTCTCACGCCGCCGAGCGACATGCGGACGAACTGACGGCCGGTGGCCCTGGCGATCGACTCGCCGATCGAGGTCTTGCCGGTTCCCGGAGGGCCGACCAGGGTGAGGATGACGCCGGACCGTCGCGTGTCGGCCAGGCCGCGCTCGCTCCGCAGCTTGCGCACCGCCAGGTACTCGGTGATCCGCTTCTTCACCTCGTCGAGGCCTTCGTGATCGGCGTCGAGCACCTCGCGGGCGTGCACCGGGTCGAGCCGTTCTTCGGAGCGCTTCGACCACGGCACCGCCAGCAGCCAGTCGAGGTAGGTGCGGATGGTGGCGGACTCGGCGTTCGAGTCGCCGACGCGCTCCAGCCGGGCCAGCTCGCGCTCGGCCTGCTGCCGCACGGCCTCGGGCATGCCGGCGTTCGCGATCTTCTCGCGATAGTCGTCCGAGGCCGACCCGTCGTCCTCGCCGAGCTCCTTGCGGATGGCGTCCATCTGCTTGCGCAGGAAGTAGTCGCGCTGCTGCTTCTGGGCGCCGCCCTCGACGTCTTCGCGGATCCGCTTGCGGACGACCAGCTCGGTGAGCCGGTCCTGCTGGAACTTCAGCGCCAGCGTGAGACGCTCGCACCACGTCCAGCGTTTCGAGGAGCTGGATCTTCTGCTCGAGGTTGAGGTCGGGCGAATAGCCGGCGGTGTCGGCCAGCGCGCCGGGCTGGGTGATCGAGCGCACGAACGCGCTGATGCGGCCGTCGTCGCCGCGCAGGCCGAGGATCTCCTCGACCACGGCGCGGTAGTCGCGCTCGAGCTCGCGGGTGAGGGTTGGCGGCGGCGTCTGATCGGGACGCTCCTCGACCTCGACGCGAAGCACGCCGTCGGCGTCGGTGGCGGCGGCGCCGGGCACGGCGCGATGCAGCGCGGTGAGCGACACCGCGCTCCCCTGCCCGGGCAGGCGGACACGCCCCTCAACCTCGGCCACCACGCCGACCCTGGCGTAGGTGCCGTGCTGCCGCGGAATCAGCAGCACATGCGTATCGCTGCCCACGTCAACCGGCAGGGTGACCGGCATGCCGGGGAACACCACCGCGTCGTCGAGGGGAACGATTCTGAGTCTGGTCATGATGAAAACAAGGATAGGCTCAATAATTGATATTGTCAACTATTTGGGACGTCCAGTATGATGCGCGGGTGGGACGAGACAAGCCGGAGGCCTGCCGGGCCTGGGAACTGCTGACGCGGCTGTTCTTCGCGCAGCGCGGGCAGCTGCCGGCGCTGGCGTGCGAGCTCGAACCTGTCGCCGGTGCAGTGTCACGTGCTGCACCTGATCGCAGCCGGACCAGCCGATCCCGATGGGCCGCCTCGCCGAGACGCTGGCGTGCGACGCGTCCAACGTCACCGGGCTGGTCGATCGGCTGGAATCACGCGGCCTGATCGTGCGGCAGGCCTCGCCCGCCGATCGCCGGGTCAAGGTCCTGGCGCTCACGCCCACGGGTGCGCGGCTGCGCGAGCAACTGCACCGGCGGATGGCTGCCCCCCCGAACCCTTTCAGCGACTCTCCGCCGCCGAGCAACGCACCCTGGTCAGGATTCTGGAGCGGCTGTTCGAGTAGCCTTCTTCCGGCTCAGTTTGATTGAGGGCGGCGAACATCGCATGATGCAGGTGTGTTCCCCGCCACGCCCCCTTCGACGTCGCCGCCAGCCCCCACGTCGCGTGGCGTTCGCTGGCAGGAATCAGCGGGGCAGCCATGAAGCGTCGCCTGCCGGCGGCCGACGAGCAGGCCTCGCCTGCGCCACTGCCGCAGCGTCCCGAGGTCACGCTCTTCAACATCCCCGGCCGCCGAAGGCCGGGCGCCGCCATCATCGACGTCAACAGCGCCAATCGTTGGCGCGGCACGAGCAACTCCCCTGCCGAAGGCGTGGAGCCACACCGACGGCCTCTCGACGATTCGATCGCCGCACAGGTCAGCGCGGTGCTCGAACAGAGTGGTCTCGCCGAGTACGACGACGAGCGCGGCCATGAGGTGCGGAACGTCGACCCGGACGGCCTGGCAGTCGGCACGTCCGACCTCGTCACCGAAGTGGTGGCGACCGGGAACACGGGCGCCTCTGCAATCGACGCCGGTGCGCGGGCCGAGGTCCACGGCGTCGCCACCGCCAGCGAGGCGTCCCTCGAAGCGGAGGACAGCCGCGCCTGCGAACTGCTGCTCAACCTCGATTTCGTCAGCGCCAGCAGCGCACCCGACCTCACGCTCGCGGTCGTCGACGATGCCCTCTTTGCGGAACGGCCACTGGACGCGTTCCCCTCGGAATCGGCCGCCCGACACGCGCCAGTGGAGCGACGGGAACCGGATGAGCTGACGCTGGCGTCGCCGGCGCCTTCTGCACCGGAGTCCCGCGCGGTCGACGATCCGCCGCGTCCGGGCGCCACGATGCCCGCCGTCTGGAACGGGACGATCGCGGATCCGTGGTCCCGAACGAACTCGCCAGCGAGCGAGTGGCGCGTCGCGGTCGCCGCGGCGCCGGTCGGACCGTCTCGACGGTCCTCGCTCGGCGCAATCGTGGCTGCCTCACTGGTGCTGGCCGCCGGCATCGCTGGCGCGCTGCTGGTGCTGCCCGCCGATCGCGCCCGCCCAGCGGTCGTGGCCACGCGCGAGCCCGCGAGTCAGCGGCCTGAAGGTCCGCCATCGTCGCGCCCCCCACTCGACATGACTGACGCGCCAAGGGCAGGCTCGCACGATCGCGCGGCTGAACCGGAGTTGTCGGCTTTCGTCCGATCTCTGGCTCCGGATGAGCCTGGCAACGATCGCGGGCGCGGGATTGACACGCCGGCGACGCCGGCGAACCCGCCCGCAGCCGCGCAGCCAACCCGCCCCGAGCCGCGAGCCGAACCGCCACCAACCCTGTCGCCGCCGGCGACCCGGCCTGGCGCCGCCGCGGCTCTCGGCGTTCCTCGAAACACGCCGGCGAGCACCGGCGGGGCTCGACCCGAAAGCCCGGTGGCCCCGAGCGGCGCTTCTCGTAACCGTTCCGCGGCTGCCGCCGTCGTGCCACCGCCAGTCGCTCGCCCTGCGGTGCCCAACGGCGCGGCAACCGCACCACCGCCAACCCTCGTTGGCCCGTTGGCGCAGATCGATTCGGCGTCTGCTGCGCCCGCCACCAGCGGAGAGCCCACGGGCCGGATCGTGCCGCCGGCCCCGCGCGTGGAGGCGTCTCCCACCGAGTCTGCGGGGGCGGAGGCTCCGCGCACCGAGACGGCCGCGCGCGCGGACACGGCGGCCCCTGATTCGGCGCGGCCGGATTCGTCGCGCCTCGATCGGGCTGCAACCGCGAAGGAGGCGAGCTCGAGCGACGGCATCGCCGAGGCGCTGAAGCACCTGCAGGTGGCCTACGAGCGGCGCGATGCCACCCTCGCCAAGGCCGTGTGGCCGACGGTCAACGAGCGTGCCCTGGCCCGCGCCTTCGAGGGGCTGCTGTCGCAGAGCGTGGTGTTCGATCGCTGTCAGATGAACGTGTCCGGCGCGGCGGGCGAGGTGGAATGCCGCGGCGTCACCACCTACGTGCCGCGCGTCGGCAGCCAGTATCGGCGGACCGAGTCGCGGCAATGGAAGTTCCGCGTGCAGAAGGGCGACGACCGCTGGCTGATCACCAGCGCGGCGGCGCGTTGAGGCTTACCAGTCGAACGCGTAGTCGACGCCGAACACCACCATGACGTCGGAGCGCAGGCCGCGGTTCGTCACTGGGAACGAGGCGTTGACGTTGGCCAGCCAGGTGTCGCTGACATTCCATTTCGTCCCGACCACGAACGCCACCGTATTGACGCTTTCGCCGGTGCTGATCAGCCGGATGGTATCGACGCCGGCTATCGACGGGTGCCGCACCCGCTCCTCCGCCAGGCTGCCGAGATCGGCAATGCGGCGGCCGAGCAGTTCACCAACCAGCGTCAACTGCGGCACCGGGCTCATCGTCACCGCGCCGCGGTAGTCGACCACATCCGACAGCCCCCCGACGGTGGCGCCCAGGTTGCCGTGAAAGGCGACGCGGCCGAGCTCGGACGAGCCGATGAAGACGGTGCGGAACGATGCCTCGCCCGCGCCCAGCAGGTCTTCTTCGCGCCCGGTCGGCAAGCGCACCTCTTCGATCACCGCCAGGCCGCTGGCGCCGCGATCGAGCAGGTTGATCTTGCCGCGCAGGGCGACGTCGCCGAACCCGGTGGCCTCGGCGGTCGCGCGCGCCTGGAGCAGGCTGGCGCCGCGATAGACGTTGAGCCGCGACCCTGCCAGCGACAGCCGCACCAATGGCACGGCCATGCCGACGTCGATGCGATCGTGCAAGCCGAAGTTGCCGAACATCGTCACCGTGGTCGAGTTCATCTCGAGCGTCAGCGACTCGACGTCGAACGGCCGCGCCTCGTCGCGAAACTGGTTCGCGGTGGTGACGAACGTGCCGTCGCGGAGGTTGAAGTCGTCGAGGCGCGAGTAGCGCGCGATCTGGGCCTGGGCGCCGACCGATGCCTGCCTGCTGCCCACGGTGAGACTACGTTCGGTGAAGAACGGGCCGAAGCTGCCAGTCGCGCGCTCCACCGTGCCCAGCGCGGGATTGAAGCGATAGGAGAAGCCGCCGGACGACGAGTTCAGGGGCGTGGTGGTCAACTCGGTCAGCAGCAGGCGCCCGATCGTGTCGCGCGTGATCTCGGCGGATTGCTGGTCCTTGACGAAGTCGCCGGTCGGCACCGCCTGGGTCGTCAGCAGGAACGACAACGTGTCCGCCAGCGATTCCTGCGCGTGAACGGGCCACTGGCCCAGCAGCATCGCGCACACCACCACCGAGAATCCGCGACTTCTGGCCTGGCGCATTCAGTCAACCTCCCGCACGCGGAGTGCCAGCACCGTTCCGTCCGACTCCAGCAGGCCGGAGACCGTGAAGTCACGACGATTCCTGATCCGGTCGCAGGGATCGTCGAACACCGTCAGGATGTCGGTGCGCACCACACGGTCCTGCAGCGTGAAGGTGAGGCTGGGGCATCGCCCGCTCACTCTGGAGACCTCCCCGCGCAGCTCGATCGGCCCCGGGGGCGGCGCGGCCGCCTGCGTCACGGTGACCGTCGCGCCCGCCACCATCACCGTGCCGGTGCGCGCGGCGCCGGTGTTGGCCGCCACCGTATAGCGAAGGTTGCCGTTGCCACTGCCTCCGCCCGAGGTCACGGTGATCCAGGGCACGCTGGACACCGCGGTCCAGGCGCAACTCCCCGCGGAGGCGTTGATGCGAATGGTGCCTTCCCCGCCGGCGGTGGCAAACGATTCCGACATTGGTGACACCGAGAACTCGCAGGTCGGTGCGGCGGCCTGGGTCACGGTGACCGTGTCCCCGGCCACCGTCAGCGTGCCCGTGCGGGCGGCCCCGGTGTTCTGCGCCACGGTATGACGCACGTTGCCATTGCCGCTGCCGCCGCCGGTGGCGACGGTGATCCACGGCACAGTCGAGACGGCGGTCCAGGCGCAACCGGACGCCGAGGCCTCGACGCGGATGGTGTCGTCGCCACCGGCGGCGCCAAATGACTCCGATCGCGGCGAGACGGTGAAGGCGCAGACGGGTGGCGGCGGCGCGGCGGCCTGCGTCACCGTGACCGTGACTCCCGCCACCGTCAGCGTACCGGTGCGCGCGGCGCCGGGATTGGCGGCGACCGTGTAGCGGGCGTTGCCATTGCCGCTGCCGCCACCCGAGGCCACACTGATCCAGGGCACGCTCGACGCCGCGGTCCAGGCGCAGCTCGAAGCCGAGGCGGTGACGCGCACCGTGCTGTCGCCGCCGTTGGCCCCAACGGATTCCGCGTCCGGTGAGACGCTGAACGCGCACGCGGTCGGAGCGGCGGCGGCCTGGGTCACCGTGACCGTGGCTCCCGCCACCGTCAGCGTGCCGGTCCGCGCGGCGCCGGCATTGGCCGCGACCGTGTAGCGGATGTTGCCGCTGCCGCTGCCACCACTCGAAGCCACGGCGATCCAGGGCACGCTCGACGCCGCGGTCCAGGCGCAGCTCGAAGCCGAGGCGGTGACGCGCACCGTGTTGTCGCCGCCGTTCGACGAGAACGATTCGGCGCCCGGCGACACCGTGAACTCGCAGCCTGACGCGGGCGCACCCGCCTGCGTCACCGTGACGGTCGCGCCGGCGACCGAGATGGTGCCGCTGCGTGCCGCGCCGCCGTTGGGCGCCACCGCGTAACGCACGTTGCCATTGCCGCTGCCGCTACCGGAGGCGATGGTGATCCACGGCGCGTTCGAGACGCCGGCCCAGGCGCACGTCGCCGCCGACGCCGCAATCCGAAGCGTGCCCTCGCCGCCGCTGGTCCCGAACGACTCCGCAAGTGGTGCCACGGTGAACTGGCACCCGGCCGGCGGTGATGCGGCTTGCGTGACGGTATAGATCTGTCCCGCGATGAGCACGGTGCCTTGGCGCGCCGCGCCCGGGTTGGGCGAGACGCTCATCGCCACCACGCCCTGACCGTCGCCCTCGCGACCACCGTCGATCCGCACCCAGTCCACCTGGCTGACGGCGGTCCACGCGCACGTGGCCTGGGTCGAGACCGTGACGGACTGGCTGCCGCCGGTGGGCGCCACGCTGCCCCCTGGGGCGCTGAGGTCGAAACGGCAGGCCGCCGGCGACTGGGCGATCTCGATGCGGGAGTCGTTGACGACCACCGAACCGCTGCGGCCGGACACCAGCGTGTTGGCCGCCGCCGTGTAGCCGAGGTTCGCCTCGCCCTGACCGCTCAACGGCGCGGCGAGCGTGAGCCAGGCGCTTTCCGATCGCGCGTCCCACGTGCACTCGCGATTGACGGCGATGGTGATCTGGCCGCTGGCGCCAGCGGCGTCAACGCTGGCCGGCGAGGCGGCGAGCTCGACCGGACAGCGGACCGACGTCGGCGAGGTGACGGAGCTGGAGGACGAGGTGCAGGCCGCGGATACCAACAAGAAGGAAATGGTTACCCACCCCCCGACCCGATTCACACGAACGCTCGGGCTGCCTCGCATAACAGCGTCGGGGATGCAAGGCGCGATCCACAGTCTGGCCGCTCAACGTTGCCACGCGATGAGCGGCACCTCCATGGGAACCCGCGCGTCGAGGTGATATGGCACGACCCGAGGCGTGAAGTGCCACGCGGGCCGGTCGGTCTCGAGCCTGACGCGGTAGACGAAAGCGTTGGCCGCCCCCGGGATGGCTTCCACTGGCGTCATCGGCTGCACGACTGACGGGTGGGTGTCCGCCGCGTTCGCATAGAGCTCCACGCGGACCTCGTCCGGGCCGATGTCTCCAAGCCACACCGGCACGGAGATGGTCAGACGGCCCGCCGCGTCCGGCCTCCGTGACCTCGCCGAAACGGATGCCGCCCCAGTGCTGCTCGAGATGCCGGGCCCAGCGCTCGAGTGCCCGCGCGCCGGCGGCCCCCTGCGCTGCGCGCCGCCTGTACGCCGCCGCGGCGGGCAGGTATGCCCACTCGATGTATTCCTGCAGCATCCGCACGCTGCTGAAGCGCGGCGCGAGCGACGCCATGCTCGACCGCATCCGCGCAATCCATCGCCGCGGCAGCCCCGCGCCATCGCGGTCATAGAACGCCGGCACGATCTCGTCCTCGAGCAGCGCGTAGAGCTGCGCGGCCTCCAGGGCATCGTCCTGCGACTCCTCGATCCGGTCGCCGAGTGCCCAGCCGTAGTCGGGCTCGAAGGCCTCCGACCACCAGCCATCGAGCGTCGACAAGTTGAGCCCTCCGTTCACCAGCACTTTCATCCCGCTGGTGCCGCTCGCCTCCCACGGACGCCGTGGCGTGTTGATCCAGACATCGACGCCCTGAACGAGCTCCGCGGCGAGCCGCATGTCGTAGTCGTCGAGGAACACGACGTGCGGCCGCGCGTCGGGCCGGGCCGCGAACCGCGCCCAGTGCTGGATCAGCGCCTTGCCTTCGTCGTCACGCGGATGCGCCTTGCCCGCGACGATCAGCTGAACGGGCCGCCGTGGATCGGTGAGCAGGCGGAGCAGGCGCGCCGGATCGGTGAGCAGAAGGTTCGGCCGCTTGTACGCGGCGAAGCGGCGGGCGAAGCCCAGCGTCAGCGTGCCGGTGCGAAGCACGTCTCGGGCGGTCCGGACGGCCTCGGCCAGGCTGCCGTGCCGCGCCAGCTTTCTCGAGAGCCGGGTCCGCGCGTAGTGCACGAGGTCTTCGCGCTCGCGCTCGAGCAAGCGCCACAGCTCCTCGTCCGGCAGACGGAGGATACCCGCGGTCAGAGCCGACACGTCGCCGCGCCACCGCTCCTTGCCGGCCGCGCGGGTCCAGAGATCGTCGGTCCAGGGCGAATCCCACGACGGCACGTGCACGCCGTTGGTGACGTGATCGACCGGCACCTCGGGCTCCGGCCAGCGCGGAAACAATCCCGCGAACAGCCGGCGGCTCATCACGCCATGGAGCTGGCTGACGCCGTTGACCCACGAGCATCCGCGCATCGCGAGCCACGCCATGTTGAACGGTTCGTCCTCGTCGCCCGGGTCACGGCGCCCGAGCGCCAGCAGTTCGGGCCACGACATCCCAAGGCCCCGGACGTAGTCCTCGAAGTAGGGAGCGAGCGTGCGGATCTCGTCCGGCGGGATACGTGTCGAACCCGGCCGGAACCGCCGTGTGCGTGGTGAAGACGTTGCCGGCGCGGGTGGCCCGCAATGCCTCGCGGAAGGTCACGCCATGCTGCGCCATGAAGTGCCGGGCCCGCTCGATCACCACGAACGCGGCGTGCCCTTCGTTCAGGTGACAGACCTCGATGCCGAGAGCAAGCGCCTCGACGAGCCGCCATCCGCCGATGCCAAGGATGATCTCCTGGAGCAGGCGGACCTCGGAGTTGCCGCCGTACAGCGCGCTCGTCAGCCCGCGGTCACTCGGCGCGTTGAAGGGATCGTTGCTGTCGAGCAGATACAGCGTCGTCCGGCCGACGGTGACCTGCCACGCGCGGAGGAGGATGGTCCGGCCGGGGAAGGTCAGCGAAATATGCAGACGATCGCCGGCGGCATCGACCACCGGCTGGACGGGCAGACTGGCCGGTTCGTTGAACGGATAGAGCTCGGTCTGGCGGCCCGTCGGCATCGAGCACCTGGCGGAAGTAGCCCTGCTGCCAGAGGATGCCGATGCCGATGACGGGCGCATCAAGATCGCTGGCGGTCTTCAGGTAGTCACCAGCGAGGATGCCGAGGCCGCCGGCGTAGAGCGGCAGCGCCTCGTGCAGGCCGAACTCCATGCTGAAATACGCGACCCGCGGCAGGGTCGCCCCATCCGTGGGTCGCCAGGGCGGCGTGGCACGATACGCGGCGCGAGCCGTTTCCAGTCGCTCCAGATCGCGGATGAAGTCCGGATCGCCGGCGAGTTGTTCGAGCCTCGCGGCGGGAACGTGCTGCAGCAGCAGCCACGGATTCTGTGAGCGCTCCCACAGGGCCTCGTCCAGTCGCCTCCAGACTGCGTCTCCGGCGTGGTTCCAGGCCCAGTGCAGATCGAGCGCAAGGGCCGTCAGTCGCTCGAGCGGCTCCGGGATGGCACGGGAAGCGGGACCAGGCGAGGCTGGCATCGTGGCTTCCCATCATCGCACTCATGGGCGCGTGGTTCCACGTGTCGATCGACCGGCCACCGGCGGGACGACTGCCGGCCCGGGGCTACTTGATCTCCACGGTGATCGTCCTGGGGGCGCCGTCGGTGGCGCGCATCGATTCGACGTGGCCCCGCGGGATGAACCGCGCATCCTTCGGCGCGACGACGCGCGCGGTCTCGTAGCCGTCCGTGCCGCGCACCATGAACGTGCCGCCGGTCACCACCACCTCCACCGCGTCCTGCGGGTACTGCAGGGCCCGCGCGGGCTGCCCCGCGGCCCAGGTGACATCCCACATCCGAATCCGCTCGTTCTCCAGCACGTTGGTCGCCCCGGCCCGCGGGAAGGCCACTGCCGCGCCTCCGGGCAGGGTGGTGGTGGAGGCCGGCACGTCCTTCAGGTCGATCATGATGGCCAGCCGCTCGGGATCGCCGGGCTTGCCGCGGGCCTCCTCGCGGTGGGTGATGCCCTTCACCTGGAAGTACGGCCGCGGCACGGGGAACACCTGTCCGCTGGTGTCCTTGCCGTCCAGGCTCGTCACCGTGATCACGCCGTAGCGCAGATAGACGCCGGCCATGTCGTACTTGTGCCGGTGGAACGGCTGCTTGACGCCGTGCTGCCAGTTCACTTCCCACACCGTGACCCGCGCGTTGTCGAGGATCTGCCGCGTGCCCGCCCGAGGAAAGGCGTGCGGGTAGTCCTGGGCGGTGACACCAACCCCGGCGATGGCAAGCAGGCAGGCAAGCAGCAGACGCGTCATCAGGGACTCCTCCGTCGCGTGATTGTCGTGAGACCGGCGGCGACTACGCTACCACCCCATCGCTGCGCGCATCGCCGCCCAGTCGATCTCGCGCAGCAGCGGCACGGCCACGTCGCAGCGGTTGCTCTGGAGCGACGGCTTGCCCACCCACTGCTCCCCGCAGGGTGACTCGGACATCCAGATCGTCAGCAGCTGCACCTCGCTCGGCCGCTTGGGGTCCACGAGGTCCTCGCGGATCCGCACCATCGGGACGCAGGACGCCCCCGCGGAGCCGACTGGTTCGAACCGTACGCCGTTCTCCGCGCTGAAGGCCTGGTCGACACGTCCGCACGCGCCCCCCTTCCGGCCGGCGTCGTCGAGCGACGTCAGCCGCTGCTCGATGGCCTCGAGCGCCAGGCGGGGTGCCCAGTACACGCTCTTCGGGTCGCGCGTCGCTGGTGGAGACAGGCGCGCCTTCTGCGTCTGGTAGTCCGATTCGTCGCTCTTGTCAGCGGCGGCGAGCTCGCTCTCCAGGGTGCTGGGGTTGCGGAACTGCGTCTTCCACCGATCGGCACGCCGCGCGCGCCGTTCGGCCTTGGCCGCTGGCGTCATCGACGCCTCGAGCTGGTCGAGCGAGCTCTTCATGCCGCGGTCGAGGTCGGTGATGATCTTGCGGAAGCGCGCGACCTCCCCCTCGAGCAGCGGGCCGACGGGCGCGGGCTCCAGGACCGGCCGGCCGTCCCTGGTGAACACCAGCATCTCGTTGTACAGCGTGCCGCCCCCCACCTGCCCGAACGACCGTGGTTGCGCGAACACGCCCGATGACGCTCCGTTCTCGTCGAACCCCCGTGAGAAGTTCCCTCGCGTGGCCCGGTCTTCGAGGTGCGAGGCGGCTGGCGGCGTATTCGTCTGGATGTACACCAGATTGTGAGCACCGCCCATCTTCGGCCACAGGGAACCATCCGGACGCTTGAGCGTGTCCTTCGGCGCGGACCAATACACATAGAAGCGCTCACGCACGACACGGTCCCAGACGATCGGCCAGGCCGTGACGAGCGTCACGTACTTGGTCGGGTTGCTGAAGCCCGGCGTCGCCTTCACCACGTCGTAGACACGGTCTGCCCGGCCTCGGGCGAGCTTCATCTCGGCCGCTGTCAACGCGCGTTCGGTTGGCGGCCGGCTGATGCCGCGGTCCGGGTCCCAGGTGACGATGGGACTCATCTGGGGCAGCAGCGGAGGGGGCGCCTGCGCCAGGGCAAGGCCGGGGAGGAAGGCAAGGCACAGGACCAGTCGAAGGCTCGGCATGGTTGGTCAGTTCCTGAAGGTGCTGACGAAGGATACTCGATGGCAGCTTGCCGTCACGTCACGCCGGGCGTAGCATGCAACGCATGACGCCTCACACGGGCCGCTGCCTCTCACTGGCCTGTGTCCTCGCCTTCCTGCCTGCAGCCGTCCGCGCCGACGACGTCATCCTGAAGGGAGGCGGCAAGGTCTCGGGGCGCATCCTGTCGCGTACGGCCACGTCCATCGAAGTGGACGTCGGTGCCGGCACGGTCACCGTGGCCATGAGCAGCGTCGTCCGCATCGACGAACGGCGCTCGGTCCTCGACGACTACCACGAGCGCGCAGAGCAACTGGCGGCCGACGACCGTCAGGGCTGGTTGCAGCTGGCGAAATGGGCGTCGAGCCAGGGCCTCGGGACGCAGGCCCGGATCGCCTACGAGCACGTGGTCGCCGTGGACCCCGACAACGCGGAAGCCAATCGGGCCCTGGGCCGCGTGCAGCTCGACGGCCGCTGGGTGACCGAAGCCGAGAGCTACGCCGCGCGCGGGTACGTCCAGTTCGAGGGCGAATGGATGACGCCCGCGGAGCAGGACGCCATTCTCGGGCAGCGCACCGCCACCGAGGCCGCGGAACTGGCAAGACTCGACGCGGAGCGGCGCGCGCAAGAGGCCGACGCCCGTGCGGCCGACGCCGAGGCGCGGGCCCGCGCGGCTGAAACCGCCGCGCCAGGGAACGCCGGGTATCCGATGTACTGGGGCGGCTGGGGGCCCGGACCGCCCGTCTGGCCTGCGCAGCCGATCGCGCCCGTGCGGCCGACACCGCCATCGGCGAGACCGCCGTCACGGCCGCCGAATCGTCCCCAGCCCAGGCCCGATCCCCAGCCATCGCCCGGTGAGCCGCGATGATTCGCGTCATGCCTTCGCGCCGACTCGTTGGACTGGGCGTGGCCTGCGCCGCCCTGCTCGGCGCGCTCGCGTCGCCCGCTGGCGCACAGACGATTGACGAGGTCGTCGCCCGGCATATGGCCGCCCGCGGCGGCGTCGAGCGCTGGCAGGCGGTCCGCTCGCTGCGAATGACCGGCCGGGCCTTCGCGGGACCGGGTCGCGAAGCGCTCCTCACCCGTGAGATCAAGCGCCCTGGTCGCGTGCGAACCGAGTTCACGTTCCAGGGCCTCACCGGGGTTTACGCCTACGACGGCAAGCGCGGCTGGCAGGTGTCGCCGCTGACCGGCATCCTCGACCCCCAGTCAATGGAACCGGACAACGCGCAGGTCGCCGCGGAGCAGGCGGATCTCGAGGGCGCGCTCGCCGGCGGCACGCGGAAGGGCTACACGCTCGCCTTGGTCGGCCGGGTGATGATCGCCGGGCGCGAGGCGCTGCACATCCGGGTGACACCGAAGACGGGGCCGTCACAGGAGCATTACCTGGATGCGGAGACCTACCTGCTGGTCAGGACCGAATCCACGCGACAGGTTCGCGGCCGCACCGTGCAGGTGGAGACGGCGTACGGTGATTACCGCACCGTCGGTGGGCGTGGTCATCCCGCATTCGATCGACATCGGCGCACGGGGCCGGCCCGAGCGCGTCCGCATCGTCGTCGAAACGGTCGAAGTCAACCCGCCGATCGACGACAAACGCTTCCGGATGCCGTAAAGGAAACCAACGAGATGCGCGAATCCCACATCAGCCGCCGTGATTTGCTCGCGGGCGCCGGCGTCGGCGCCGCCGCACTCCTGCTCGAGCCGCGCGGCGTTCAGGCGCAGCCCGCCACCACGGCGCACCGTCGTCTTCGCCCACACCACCGTCGTCACCGTCGATGCCGTGCGGAACGACGTGGCGCTGGCCGTCGAGGGCGACAGGATCGTGGCGATCGGCCCGACCGAGGAGGTGCTCAAGACCTATCCGCGGGCCGAGGTCTACGAGGGACGGGGCAAGGCCCTGTTTCCGGGCCTGATCAACTGTCACGCGCATCTTGGACAGGTGCTGTCGCGCGGGTTCAACGAGGACTTCGGGTTTCCCAACAGCTATCGGCTGGCGGTGCAACCCACCAGCCTGGTGTCGCGTGAAGAGGCCTCGCTGATGGTGACGGTGGGTGCGCTCGAAGCCATCCGCACCGGCACCACCACGATTGTCGAGAACGTCGGCGGAATCGCCAACGGCGCTGCCGGTCTGGCCGGCACCGGCATCCGGTGCGTGTTCGCCGAGTCCGCCACCGATCGTGAAGGCGGATCGCCGATGTCGCCCGAGATCCTCGCCAGGGGCGAGGCCCCGCGATTCTCGGCGAAGATGCGCGAAGAGGGCCTGCAGCGGATCAGCGACCTCTACACCGCGTGGCACGGCAAGGAGCAGGGGCGCATCAGCGTGTTCCCCGCCGCGGCGTTGGCCGAGAACTCGTCGCCGGAACTGCTGCAGGCGGTGCGCGCCTTCGCCGAGAAGCACGACCTCGGCTACACGATTCACCTGTCACAGAGCCGCGCCGAAGTGGACTACGTGCGTAAGCACCACGGCGTCAGCCCGGTGGGCTTCCTCGCCAGGCACAACTTCCTCGGTCCGCGGCTGTTCGCCGCGCACTGCCGCTACGTCGACGATGCCGACATCGCGCTGCTGGCGAAGTCGGGGACGATCGTGTCGCACCAGGCGGCGATGGCCGCGAACCGCGGCGTCATTCCGCCCATCCCCGCGCTGCGCGCGGCCGGCGTGCCGATCGCGATGGGCACCGACAACAACACCAACGATCTGTTCGAGGTGATGCGGGTGGCCATGCTCACCGAGCGCGTCCGCCGCGACGACGAGTTCCCCGGCGTGCTGCCCCAGCCCGAAGACGTGCTCGAGGACGCGACCCTCGGCAGCGCGCGAGCGGTGCGGCAGCCGACGACGCTGGGGTCGCTCGAGGTTGGCAAGAAGGCGGACATCCTGGTGCTGGACACGCAGCGCATCCATCTCGTGCCCGCGGTGCGCATCGTCTCCGCGTGGATCCACAACGGCCAGCCTTCCGACATCGAGTCGGTGATGATCGACGGCCGGTTCGTGATGCGCGACCGCAAGATCCTCACGGTGGACGAGGCTCGGATCATCGCCGAGGCCGACAAGGTGGGACGAAGGGTGTGGGCGGAGGTGCAGAAGACGGGGCCGATCGTGATCCCGGGGCGACCGCGCAAACGTTGAACTAGAATCGCGGGCCATGCGCCCACGATCCCTACACGCGGTTCTCGCCCTCGTGCTCGCGGTCGTCACGGTGGCGACCCATCCCAGCGCCCAGAGCCCGGCGGCCGGGCCCGCCAGATCCGGCGTCGACGCCGCCGGATTCGACCGCAGCGTCCGGCCGCAGGACGACTTCTTCGCGCACGTCAACGGCGGATGGCTGGCCCGCACCGAGATCCCCGCGGACAAGACCCGCGTCGGCAGCTTCTCCACCCTGGCCGACAGCATCAAGCTGCAACTCCGCGCCCTCGCCGAGGAAGGCGCGCGCCCGGGCGCGCCGGCGAAGCTGCAGAAGATCGGCGCCTTCTATCAGACCTTCATGGACGAGGCGGCGGTGGAGCGGATCGGCCTGCAGCCGCTGGCCGCCGAGCTTGCGGCCATCGACGCCATCAGCAGCCAGCGCGCAGGTGGCGGGCGCTTTCGTCAGGCTGGCGATGCTGGGCGTGCGTACACCGGTGCTACCCATGGTCTCCGCCGATGCCGACCGGCCGGAGGTGATGGCGCTGGTGGTCCGCCAGGGCGGACTCGGCCTGCCTGGCCGTGACTACTACCTGGAAGAGGGCGCCACCTACGCCGCCACTCGCGAACAGTACGCACGGTATGTCACCACCTGCTCACGCTGGCCAACGATCCGGGCGCGGCACAGGCAGGTTCCGAGGTCCTGCGGCTGGAGGCCGACCTGGCGCGCGCGCAGTGGACGGCGGTGCAGTCGCGCGATCGCGTCGCCATGCACAACCCCATGGAGTCCGACAGCCTCGCCACGAAGTTTCCCGGGTTCGACTGGCGCCAGTGGCAGCGCGGGCTCGGCGTCGAGTCGCCGCGCGTCATCGTCAATCAGGTGTCGTACATGGAGGCGCTGGCGAGGCTGACGACGTCGGTGCCGGTGGCCCGATGGAGGCGGTACCTGAAAGCGGCGCTGCTCGATGAGTACGCGCCATATCTGGGGAAGGCCTTCGTGGACGCCGAGTTCGCGTTCCGCGGCACCACCCTCAATGGACGCCAGGCCAACTCCGCCGCGATGGGAACGCGCCGTCGATGCCCTCAACGCCTCGATGGGGCACGTCGTCGGCGAGGCCTACGTCGAACGGCTACTTCCCGCCCGAGTCACGGGTGCGCATGGCGCGGCTGATCGAGAACCTGCGGGCGGCGCTCGGCGACGCCATCGACCAGTCGGACTGGATGTCCCCGCCGACCAAGCGCGAAGCCCGGGAGAAGCTCCGGACGTTCCGCGCCAACATCGGCTACCCGGTGAAGTGGCGCGACTACACGAGACTCGAGGTGCGGCCGGGCGAGCTCGTCATCACCATGATCGGGGCCGCCGAGTTCGAGCGGCGCTACCAGCTGGCGCGCGTCGGGCAGCCGTCGGATCCAGATGAGTGGACCATGCTGCCGCAGGTGGTCAACGCCCAGTACAGCTCGGCGCGCAACTCGATCACCTTCCCCGCGGGCATCCTGCAGCCGCCGTTCTTCGACGTCACCGCCGACGATGCGGTCAACTACGGCGCGATTGGCGCGGTGATCGGCCACGAGATGGGCCACGGCTTCGACGACCAGGGCCGCCGCTCGGACGCGGTCGGACGCCTGCGCGATTGGTGGACGGCGGCAGACGCGACGGAATACGAGCGCCGGGCGGCGCGGATCGTCGGCCAGTTCTCCGCCTACGAGGCGCTACCCGGCCTGTTCGTCAACGGCAAGCTGACGCTGGGCGAGAACATCGGCGATCTCACTGGCGTGACGATCGGGCTGCGCGCGTACCACCGCTCGCTGGAGGGCCGCGAGGCGCCGGTGCTGGACGGCCTGACCGGTGACCAGCGCTTCTTCGTCGGCTGGGCGCAGATCTGGCGATCGAAGATGCGCGACGAGACGCGGCGCCAGCAGGTGCTCACCGACCCCCACTCGCCGGACCGGTTCCGCGTGATTGGGCCGCTCGTGAACACACCGGAGTTCTATCGCGCGTTCGACGTCAAGGACACGGATCGGATGTGGGTGCCGCCGGATCAGCGCACGCGGATCTGGTAGGGACCGGTGACCGCACGCGGTACGGAGGGCGGGTGCGCCGCCACACGCCCCTCGCGCGTCGGCTCAGGCCGGGACGACGGTGCCGCGGACCTCGCCGAAGCCGATCGACGCGTAGCCTTCGCGCCTGGCGCGGGCGCGGAAGATGATTTCGTCGCCGTCCTCCAGGAAGGTACGGGTGCTTCCCGAGGCGAGCTCCACCGGCCGCTTGCCGCCATCCGTGATCTCGATCAGGCTGCCGAAGCCATCGGGCGTGGGCGTCGACAGGGTGCCGGAGCCGAACAGATCGCCGGGCCGCAGGTTGCAGCCATTGCTGCTGTGATGCGCGACGAGCTGCGCGGCGGTCCAGTACATGTGCCGCGTGCTGCCGATCGACAGTCGATGTGGCGGCAGTCCCTGTGCCTTCAGGCATGCGGTCAGCAGCAGCACCTCGAGTTCGATCTCCAACGCGCCTTCACTCTGATCGCGCTCGTCGAACAGGTAGCCGAGCGGTGCCGGGTCGCCTTCGGGACGCGGCGGCTGCGCCATCCGGAACGGCGCCAGCGCCTCTGGCGTGACGACCCACGGTGAAATGCTGGTCGCAAAATTCTTGGCGAGGAAGGGGCCGAGCGGCTGGTACTCCCAGGCCTGGATGTCGCGCGCCGACCAGTCGTTGAGCAGGCAGAACCCGGCGATGTGCGCCGCGGCCTCGCGCGATCGGAATCGGCGTGCCCAGGTCGTTGCCCGGTCCGATCCAGATGCCGAGCTCGAGTTCGTAATCGAGCCGGCGGGACGGGCCGAAGTCGGGCGGCGCGGCGGCGTCGCCGGCAGCCTTGCGCTGTCCGTTCGGGCGGCGTACCACCGCGCCCGACGGACGGAT
Source organism: uncultured Acidobacteriota bacterium (assembly GCA_963721715.1). Lineage (GTDB taxonomy): Bacteria > Acidobacteriota > Vicinamibacteria > Vicinamibacterales > UBA2999 > VFZN01. Next base: position 1,138,826 of record CAVRKI010000004.1, read on the forward strand.
CGACGAGCTGCGTCCGTGGTAGCCGATTGGCACGTACTTGTAGTTCGGCAGCAATGGATTGTCGGGACGGAACTGCCTCCCGACGTTCATCGCGTGGTGGATGCCGGCGTAGAAGTCGGTGTAGTCGCCGATCTCGGCGGGCAGGTGCATCGTGCAGTCGCTTTGCAGGAGCAGCATCGGCTCGAGCGCCCGACGCTCGGGTGCGCCCTCCGTCAGCATCTCGACCAGGCGGCGCCGCAGCGCCCTTCGCGCGTCCGCGCCAGCCGCCATCAGGCGATTGAGCCGAGGTCCGCTCGCCAGTTCCGCGGCGCGCCCCGCCTCGTCCACGAACAGGCCGGCCCGATGGGCCGCCGCCAGGTCGAGCACGCTGTCGCCGATGGCGACGCCGCCGCGCGGCGAGACATCGCCGGGCGACGAGATGACGCCGAGTGGGAGGTTCTGCAGCGGGAAGTCGGCATGCCCGTTGGCGGAAGCTACCCAGCTCCGGCGCCGCGGATCGTGCGTATCGTCGAACCGGACCATCACGGACTCCGTCTAGGGCTGCCGGGGGTTGAAGTGCTTCTTCAGCAGGCGGCCGTAGTCCTTGTAGGCTTCCTGCCGCGTGTCGACGCCGGCCGCATAGGCCGTGACGCGCTGCGGGAACCGGGTCTCGAACATGAACGCCATCGTGCCTTCCAGCTTCTTCGGCTTCAGCTCGACGTTGCTGGCGGTCTCGAAGGCCTCGGCATCAGGCCCGTGCGGCAGCATCGTGTTGTGCAGCGAGAATCCGCCGGGCACGAAACCCTGCGGCTTGGCATCGTATTGTCCGTACACCAGCCCCATGAACTCGCTCATCACGTTCATGTGGTACCAGGGCGGACGGAAGGTGTTCTCCGCCACCAGCCAGCGGTCCGGGAAGATCACGAAGTCGATGTTGGCGGTGCCAGGCGTCTCCGAGGGCGAGGTCAGCACCGTGAAGATGGACGGGTCCGCGTGGTCGTACAACACAGGGCCCACCGGCGAGTAGCGTCGCAGGTCGTACTTGTAAGGGGCGTAATTGCCGTGCCACGCCACCACGTCCAGCGGCGAGTGTTCGAGCGCCGACACCCAGAGGGCTCCGCCGAACTTGACGTACATGCGCGAGGGGACCTCCTTCTCCTCGTAGGCGGCGACCGGCGTCAGGAAGTCGCGCGGGTTGGCGAGGCAGTTCGCGCCAATCGGGCCCCGCTCGGGCAGCGTGAAGGCGCCGCCGTAGTTCTCGCACAGATAGCCGCGCGCCGGGCCGTCCCTGAGCTCGACGCGCATCTTGACCCCGCGCGGGATCACCGCGATCTCGCCGGGCTCGATGTCGATGATGCCGAACTCGGTCCACAGCCGCAGCTCGCCGGTCTGCGGCACCAGCAGCAGCTCGCCGTCCGCGTTGTAGAAGTACTCGTCCTCCATCGACCGGGTGGCCACATAGACGTGCGCGCCCATGCCTGCCTGGGTGCCGGCATCACCTGCCGTGGTGATCGTTCGCACCCCCTCGACGAACGACAAGGGCTCGGCCGGGATCGCGATCGCGCTCCACCGCATCGGCGCGATGGGCACCTCGACCTCGTGGCACGGCGCCGTCCGCCACAGGCCGATGTCGGCCTTCTCGAACCGGCCGAAGTGCGCCACGGTAGGCCGGATGCGATAGAGCCAGGAGCGCTCGTTGGTCGTGCGCGGCGCGGTGAAGGGCGACCCGCTCAGTTGCTCCGCATACAGGCCGTAGGCGCACTTCTGGGGCGAGTTGCGGCCGATCGGCAAGGCGCCGGGCAGCGCTTCGGTCTCGAAGCCGTTGCCGAACCCGGACATGTAGCCTGCGTTCATGAAGCGGTCTCCTTGGCGTCGGACAGGTCCACGTAGATCGTGCCGTGCTCGACTTTGGTCGGGTAGGTCCTGACCGCCCTCGTCGTCATGCCGCCGTCGGCTTCGCCGGTCCGGATGTCGAAGAGGGCGAAATGCAGCGGGCACTCGATGAAGCCCTGGACGACGCAGCCGAGCGCCAGCGAGGCGCCCTGATGCGGGCAGACGTCACTCGTCGCGAACACGCCATCGTCCAGCCGATAAAGGGCCACCCGACGCCCGGCGCACTCGACGCCGATCACGTCACGCCCGGCGAACTCCGACGAGGTCGCGGCGTAAGTCCACGGCATCGGCGTATCTGCGCTCTCTGAAAGGCCGGCCTAGACGCCGGTCCCGGTCTTGAGCACGCCGCGGCGGATTTGATCTTCTTCGATCGACTCGAACAGTGCCTTGAAGTTCCCCTCGCCGAAGCCGTCGTCGCCTTTGCGCTGGATGAACTCGAAGAAGATCGGGCCGATCGCAGTCTTGCCGAAGCGCTGCAGCAGCACCTTGGTGTAGCCGCCTTCGACGACCCCTTCGCCGTCGATGAGGATGCCGTTCTTCTGGAGCCTCGCCAGGTCCTCGCCGTGACCCGCCAGGCGGTGATCCACGCGGGAATAGTAGATCGGGTTCGGCGCCGGCATGAAGTCCACCCCACGGTCGATCAGGCTTTCGATCGAGGCATGGAGGTCGTGCGCGCCGAGCGCGATGTGCTGGATGCCCTCGCCGCCGTACTGCTGCAGGTATTCCTCGATCTGGCCCTGTTCGCCGGCGTCCTCGTTGATCGGGATGCGGATCTTGCCGTCGGGGCTGGTCATCGCCCGCGAATGCAGACCGGTCATCCGGCCCGCGATGTCGAAGTAGCGGATCTGACGGAAGTTGAAGATCCGTTCGTAGAACCCGGCCCACTCGCTGAGGCGGCCGCGATAGACGTTGTGCGTCAGATGATCGATGTACCAGAGGCCCAGACCCGGGCGGCGCCGGATCCTTCTCGCCCAGCCACTCGAAGTCCACGTCGTAGATCGAACCCTTGTCGCCGTAGCGGTCCACGAGATAGATATGGAGCCCGCCGATGCCTTCGATCGTGGGAATCGCCAGTTCGCCTGGCCCCGCCGTCCGGTCAATCGGCCTGGCGCCCAGCGACAACGCGCGCTCATACGCGTAGTTCGCATCCACCACCCGGAACGCCATGGCCGGCGCTGAGGGACCGTGCTTCTTGGCGAAGTCGGCAGCGAACGATCCCGGCTCCGCGTTGAGGATCAGGTTGATCCCGCCCTGGCGATAGAGCGTCACCTGCTTGGATCGGTGCTTCGCCACGGCGACGAAACCCATCTGGGTGAACAGCCGATCGAGTTCGGCTGGCTCAGGATGGCAGAACTCGACGAACTCGAATCCGTCGGTACCCATTGGATTGGCGTCACTGATGAGTGGCGGTGCGGCGTCGTGTGGATAAGGGCCCATGGGGTTCTCCGGGAGATCAGGGAATGAAGTTCGTCAACGGGCTCGCGGAAGGAGCACGAACCGAAGCTCACCAGCTGCTCGGCGCGGGTTCCTTCCACCGTCGCGGTGGGCCATTCGACGTCGGCCCAGCGGATCGCCTCGTCCGAGAACACCAGTGACGACATGTCCGTCTGGCAGAGGACCTGCTCGGCGACCGCCCTCGGCGCGCCAGCCCGGATCGACGCGGTGGCGAGGATCACGTTGAGGTAGCCGTACATCGACGCCTGCGCGGCCTGGTCCTCGTAGGTGAGCGGGTACGCTCCGCGCACCGCGTGGTGGAGGCCGGCGGTGGCCTTGAATGGCACGCGCAGCCGCACGGCGGCCTCGATGAACGTCAGCAGCGCGGCCGGGCTGGGGAACGCGTCGGGGGTCAGGCCACCGGTCCGCACCTTGCCTTTCAGGCCTCGCGCGCCCACCCGCTCCAGCCAGCGTCCGGCTTCGTCGCCGGCGGCCGCCTCGACGTAGACGTCAAGCGACGCGCCGAACGCGTCGGCCAGCCAGTCGATGCCTTCCAGCGTCTGCGGCTTGCATTCGATCGTGTCGACGAAGGCACGATGCCGAGCGGAGGCGGCGTTGAACGCGGCGACGGCGGCGCGATCGGCCTCGGACCCGTCGCGAACGATGGCGCTCAGTCGCCAGAACTCGGCAGGTGCGGTGATGGACGCCAGCGCATCCGCAAGTTCCGTCAGGCGCGCGGCGGTCAGCACGAAGCGGCCGAGCATCCAGGCCTCGCGGCCACTCCTGGCCGCGGCATACTCCGCCACCGCCTCGGCCATGGGCAGCGCCGCCGGGGGAAACAGGCCGGCGTAGTCCACGACCACCGCGAGCAGCGCGCGAGCGCTGGCGCTCTCCATGTCCCCACCTTAGGCCCTGGCAATCAATATGTCCAATACCTGCTGCCTTGACGATTGATAATCTACAGCTATGGCTGAAGCCACCCGGATCGAGCTGAGGCACCTGCGCTACTTCTGTCATCTGGCGGACGAGCTGCACTTCGGCCGCGCGGCCTCACGCCTGGCGGTGTCGCAGCCGGCGCTCAGCGTGCAGATCAAGCAGCTGGAGGAGATGGTCGGGGCGCGGCTGCTCGAACGGCACAGCCGTCACGTGTCGCTCACCGACGCGGGCCGGGTCTTCGAGGAGGCGACGCGCCGCATCCTGCGCGACGTGGAGGCCGCCCTGCACTCGACCCGGCAGGCCGAGGCCGGTGAAGTCGGCGTGCTGCGCGTGGGGTTCGGTCCGACTTTGATGTTCTCCACGCTGCCGCAGGTGGTGCGAGCCTACCGCGCGCGATACCCCGGCGTCCGCATGGATCTCCGCGAGCTGGCGACGGCGGAACAGGTGGAAGCGCTTCTCCGCGGCGATCTGGACGTCGGATTCGTCCGCGGTGCGGAAACCGACCCGCGCCTGCACGCCGAGCTGTTCGCGAAAGAGCCGTTGCTGATTGCGGTGCATCGCGATCATCCCGCCGCCGACGCCGCGCGGGTGCCGCTCTCGATGCTCGCCGATGAACCCTGGGTGCTGTTCCCCAGGGCGATTGCGCCGCAGTTGTACGAGCAGGTGATGCGGCTCTGTCGCGAGGCCGGATTCACGCCGAACGTCGTCCAGGAGAGCCGGGAGGTCTACACCACCGTGGGACTGGTTGGCGCCGGAGTGGGCGTGACGATCGTGCCGGAGGCCGTGCAGCGGATGTCGTGGAAGGGGGTGGCTTACAAGCCAATCCCGCGCGCGACGGTGCGCCTGTCGATGGTGCGGCCCAGTGGACCGCCGCGGCCGGTGGTCGAGGCGTTTCTTGCCGTTGCCCGCAGGGCGTCCAAGGGTCGATGAGGCATCGGGGCCTGGCACGATCGGCCGGAAAACGCAGCAGTTTCTGCAATCCCTGGCGGGCTGGGTATCGCCGAGGTGGTCTCCATTCGACACCTCAGCCGTTCGGATAGAGAGATGACGCTGATCGACTCGCCGTCTTGACCCTATACTGGCCCGCAGCGTCTCGAGGCGTCGCCCCGGAGGAATCACAAGGAGGCACGATGCGCGTCCTGCTCTTGTCGATGCCCGACTCGTTCGAGCACATGGCGCCCATTGCCGTCCGGATGCCGAACGGCGCGCTCGCGTCGCTGGCCGGTAACGTCGATCCGCATCACCAGGTTGCCATTGCCGACCTCGTCCTGGTGCAGGGCCGGGTGGCGCCGACCATCGACCGCCTGATTCGCGATCTGCGGCCGGACGTCGTCGGGCTGTCGATCATGACCTTCCAGCGCGCCACGGCCCTGGCCACGGCCGCGCTGGTCCGACGCCTCGCCCCGCCACACGCATATCGTCGCCGGCGGGTACGACCCGAGCCTGGCGCCGGAGGCCTACGAGGCCTCGACCATCGACACGCTGGTACGAGGGGAAGGCGAATCGACGCTGCGCGCCCTGCTCCGTGCTCTCGAGCAGGGCGACGACCTCGCGGACCTCCCCGGCCTCTCGTATCGTCGTTCCGGTGCGCTGGTCCACAACTCCAATCGCCCCGTCGCGAGATTGGCCTCCGAACCGCTGGCCCTGCCGGCGCGCGGGGCCCGGGTGCTGAGCGGCTACACACTGCTCGGCCGCCCGGTGGACGTCGTCGAGACCTCGCGCGGCTGCACGTTCGATTGCAGCTTCTGCTCGATCATCGAAATGCGCGGCCGCAACTTCCATCCCTACCCCATCGACCGCGTGCTCGACGACATCGCCGACGCCCGGCGCCACGGCGCCGGGGCGATCTTCCTGGTCGACGACAACATCACGCTCGACGTGCGGCGGGTCGAGCGCTTGTGTGAGGCCATCATCGCCCGCGGGCTGGACGACATGGACTACGTCGTGCAGGCGATGACGGCACCGCTCGCCGAGCACGGCGCCACGCTCGCGCCGCTCATGCGCCGCGCTGGATTCCGCTACGTGTTCCTCGGCATCGAGAACGTCCTCGCCGACGACCTGGCCTTCCTCAACGCCTCGGCGAAGAACGCACGGCGCGAGCGTGGGCGCACGGTCGGCAACGCGTCGGTCACCGCCATCGAGCACCTGCATCGGCACGGCCTCTACGTGGTCGGCGGCCTGATCGTCGGCAACCCGGACGACACCCGTGAGTCGGTCGAGGCGAACCTGGCCTTTGCCCGCCGCTACGTGGATTGGCCATACATCCAGCACCCGACGCCGTACCCGCGCACGCCAATGACGGGGGAGTTTCGCCGGCGCGGGCTCATCGTCGACGAAGACGTGTCGCATTACGACGGCACGACCGCGGTCGTCCGCACCGAACATGTCCCTGCCGACGACGTGGAGTTCGTGCGCTGGCAAGCGGAACGCTGGATGAAGGTGCGGCATCTGCCGGCCGCCCTGCGCCACAGCCCGCGCTTCGTGCTGCGCCACGGGCTGTCGATGCTGCGGCACACCTTCGCCGGGACCTCGCTGCGATCGCTGGTGGGGCTGGAAGACGAACGGCAATCCTTCGAGCGATTCCGCGCCATCCGCCGGCGTGAGCGCGAGGCCGCGAGCCGGCTGGATCTTCCGGGCGAACCCGATGCGACCCCGCTCGGCGCCTGTTGTGAGCAGCCGCGCTAGGCTTTCCGTCCTGCTGAGCGCGGTCGCGCTCGTCGCGTGCTACGTGGCAACACTGGTGGCGGGGCAGACGATTGCCGTCGTCGCCTTCCGTCGACTCCTGCCCAGATGGGATCTCGCCGCCCACCTGGCCGCCGGCTGGACTGATGCGTTCTACCTGAGAACGCTCCAACTGCCCCGGCTCCTGTGGGACCTCTGGCTGCAGGGTTACTGGCCACCGGTGCATTCACTCTTCCAGGCGCCTTTCTACCTGGCGCTTGGCAGCGACATGACCTCCGGGCTGAAGAGCAGCCTGGTGGCCTACGTGCTCGCGGTGGTCGCCGGGGCGGCGCTCCTGTGCCTACAGTGGGCTCGCGGCGCATGGCTTCCCGCGGCTTTGTTCGTGCTGTTCGCGGTGACGTCGCCGTTCTACCTGGCCTACGCGTCGGTGACCATGACCGAGATGCTCGGCGTGCTCACCCAGCTGTGCGTCCTCGTCGGCCACCTGCGGTACGAGCAGCATCGCAGCGCAGCAACGGCGCGGCTGTTCGCCATCTCGCTCGCGGTGCTGTTCTTCACGAAATACAACTATTTCTTCCTGCTGGCGATTCCCATGCTCGCGCACGAGTATCTGCGACGCACCGCCGGGTGGACCCTCGGGGCACGAGTCACAGGGGCGTGGCGGGCCGCACGGCTGTGGCTGGGGACGTCCATCGGTGCCCTGGCGACCGCCTATCTGCTCGGGGCCCTGGTCGTCATCTGGACCGGCGGCTTTGCGTTCTCCGTCTTCGCGCGACGGGTAACGGTGACCACGATCGGCAACAGTGGCTACGTGGCGCTGTACCTGCTACTGGGCCGGGTGTGGTTCCTGCAACGCCAGGGCCGCATCGATTGGCAGCGGCTCTTCGCCATCGACCCTCGCGTGCGGCCACTGCTCCTGTGGCTGGTGGTTCCCGTCACCGTGTGGCTCGCCTCCCCCTATCCGAATCACATGAAGGACGTGGCCAACCTGGTGGTCAACGCGCCGCTCGGAGCGCCATCGGCGTCTTCGGCGCTGGTTTCCTACGGCGCTGCCATTCGCACGGACTATTTCGCCGATGCCTGGCTGATGGCGGCCGCCGTCGTCGGATTCGCAGCGGCCGCCCTTCGTTTCAGGGCGCAGCCGCCGCTGATGCAGCTGCTGATCCTGGCGGCGCTGATGCAGTTCGCGATGGTGCTCGGGCACCACACGCGGTTCTCGCGATTCCTGGCGCTTCCCGTCGCCCTGGTCTGGCTGGTCAGCGCCAGCGAACTTGGCACGGCGGTGTGGCGACGCAGCCACCTGCTTGCCGCGCTCGCCGCACCGGTGGTCATCGGTTACGCGCTGGTCACCGCGCACGCGGTCGTCGCCGGCGAACCGTTCCGGCGTCTCGCCTTCGAGAACTACCTGGACAGCCCGGCCCTCGACAAGGCGCTCGCCTCTCTCCGGGCCGAGATCGGGCCCGGAGATCGCGTCGCGATTCTGGGCAGAAGCGATGCCCTGTCACCGGCGCTCTTCAAGTGGCAGCTCGGGCCGCCAGCCGGCGAGAGCTCGTTCCCGCTCGACATCGTCAAGGACGTTGACGTCGCCCTGATCGACACCGCAACATGCGTCCTGCTGATCGCGCCGGCCAGCGCCGACCTCTCCTCGCCGGAGATCACGAGCGAGTTTCCGCGTCACGTGGCCCGACTGCAGCCGCATCTTGACGCCGGCACGTTCATTCTTGCGCGCGAGCTTCCGGTGAACGACCTCCAAGTGACATTGCAGTTCTATCGGCACTCGGCCTCAGTGGCGCAGGACGGCGCAGACACTGGGGGTCACCGGGCGACCGTCCATGACCACGGAGACAAACGCGGCGTTCACGCGGGGACGATGATGGACCAGCTGGCCCCGATCGCCGGACCAACGTTGCGCCGTCCCCTCTCGTCCAAGCTGCCATGCTGGCCTTCCTGGGCGATCTGCGCCACGGTGTCCGTGTGCTCCGCCGCGCCTCTGGCTTCTGTGCCACCGCGGTCCTGACCCTCGCGCTCGGCATCGGCGCCACGACCGCACTGTTTTCGGTCGTCCACGCCGTGCTCATCGAACCGCTCCCCTTTCCGCGGTCTCAAGAGGTCCTCCAGGTGTGGCGCAGCGAGCTGCCCAGCCTCACGTATGGTTCGGCCTCCTACGCGCGGTACCTGGATTGGCGGCGTGAGCAGCGCGCCTTCACCGAGCTGGGCGCGTGGGCGCCACGCGGCATGACCATCGCCGGCCGAGAGGGACCCGAACGCGTCGCCGGGGCGACGGCATCGGCATCCTTCTTCGAGGTGATGGGAGCAACGCCGGTGATCGGCCGCTGGTTCGCCGAGGACGAAGACAGGCGCGCAGGCCCGCGCGTCGCGGTGATCAGTGAAGGTCTGTGGCGCCGGCGATTCCAGGCATCGCCGTCGGCGCTCGGAGCCACCGCCCTCGTCGACGGCGAGCCCTACACCGTGATCGGCGTCGCGCCGGCCGCGTTCTCGGAAGTATGGCGCCCCGAGGTGTGGCTGCCGCTGGGGCTCTCCGCCGATCCCGCGAACCGCGGCAGCAACTACCTGATCGTGTTCGGCCGCCTGCGGCCCGGGGCCACGTTCGCCTCCGCCCGCAGCAGCCTGGCGGAGCTCGCGGCCCTCATGACGCGAGAGCACCCGGAGGACGAGTACCTCCTTCACCGCCCGCCCGCTGCACGACGTGGTCACCGAAGGGGCGTCGCGCGGCCTGTGGGTGCTGCTCGGCGCCACCAGCCTGCTCCTGCTGATTGCGTGCACCAACGTTGCCAACCTGCTGCTCGCACGCTCGGTCGTGCGCGAGCGCGATCTCGCGATTCGCGCCTCCCTCGGCGCCTCCCGGACTCGCCTGTTCGCGCAGGTGATGGGCGAAACCGTGGTCCTCGGCCTGGCCGGCAGCGCGGTGGGACTGGCCCTGGCCTGGGGACTGCTGCGCATCTTCGTGATCCAGGCACCGCCGAGTTTCCCGCGCCTGGCGGCCATCGACCTCGACCTGCCGGTGCTGGTCTTCTGCCTCGGGGCGGCGCTGGTGGCGGGCGTGGCGGCGGGACTGGCGCCGGCACTGCATCTGTTCCGCTCCGAACTGAACGCGGCGGTGCAGGCGGGTGCCGGCCGCGCCGTCACCGCACACCGGGCCCGGCGCGCCAGCCGGATGCTGGTCGTGAGCCAGGTCGCCTTCGCCCTGGCACTGGTGACCACCGCCGGCCTCATGACCAAGAGCCTGCTGCGGCTGCAGTCGCAGGACCTCGGGCTGACGCGCGAGCCGGTGCTGACGTTCTCGGTGGGGCTGCCCCCATTCGTCGCCGACGGCGACGCCGCCATTGTTCGCTTCCAGCAGCAGTTCGCCGACCGCCTCCGCGCGCTGCCCGGCACCTCGCACGTGTCCGCCATCAACATGCTGCCGGTGGCCGCCACCGGCAACAACGGCCACGCCAGGCGCGACGACCAGGGCGACGACCAGGGCGTGCCGGTTACCGAGATGCGGATCGTGATGAGCGGCTACTTCCAGACGATGGGGGTCCGCCTGCTGGCCGGTCGCGGCATCGAGGAGCGCGACCGCGACGGCGCGCCCGGCGTGGCAGTCGTCAACCAGACGCTCGCCGCCAGGCTATGGCCAGGGCTCGGCCCTCAGGAAATCGTCGGTCGCCGCGTGCGCACGGGTTTCGACTTCTCAGGGGGCGCCCGCGAGGTCGTGGGCATCGTCGACAGCGTGCGGTCCCGTCGCCCGGATGCGCCTCCCGACCCTGAACTCTACGTGTCGTTCGGGCAGATTCCTTCGCCCACGATGTCCTACGTCGTTCGCAGCGCGGGCGATCCCTCGGCGCTGACCGGCGCGATCCGCGCGGAGCTGGCGGCGATGACCCCGCACGTGGCCATGGCCGCGGTGCGCACCTTCGATGACGTGGTGACCACGGCGACGCGCACCTCCGGTCTGCTGTCGTGGCTGAGCGTGCTGTTCGGCGGCCTCGCGGCGAGCTTGGCCATCCTCGGCATCTATAGCGTGATGTCGTACACGGTGGCGCAGCGCGAGCGCGAACTGGCGATCCGCGCCGCCGTCGGCGCGAGCCGCGCCACGCTGCTGGCGCTGGTGCTGCGCGAGGGACTGGGGCTGAGCGTCACGGGCATCGCCGCGGGCGCCGTGCTGGCGTGGACCGCGTCAGGCGTGCTGCGCGCGCTGCTGTTCGAGACGAGCGCCACCGACCCTCTGGTGTTCGCCACCGCCGCGGCAACGCTGGCCCTTGCGGCCGGCGCCGGCTACCTCGTGCCGGCTGCGCGCGCCTCGCGGGTGGCGCCCGTCGCCGCGCTGCGGAGCGAGTAGGCGGCTGTCGAGGGGGTTCGGACTGCCTGGTGCCGCGGGTTCACGCCGACCAGTGACTGAGATCGCGGTCGATCAGGCCGCCGAGCTTTTGGATGTCGTCCGCAAAGCCGCTCCTGATCTCCTGCATCAGCTCGTGCGTGGTCTCCCTCCGGGGGACCTCCCGCGTGTTCCAGCGCTCCAAGGCCGTGCGCACCCCGAACCGCCGCGTGATCCCCATGGACCGTATCGCCCCCGAGAGGTATCTCACCCCCTCTTTCACGAGCCGGGAGCGAGGTTCCTTGCTCCTGTTGAGCACGGGGAAGTCCACGCGTCCGTCATCTGGCAGATCGAGGAAACGAAGCACCCGGAGATACTGCGCCCCGGCGTCGGCCCGAAGGTCGTCGAGCAACACGAACAGGATGCGCTGCCGTGGAAATTGCCGCAGCAGCCGCTCCACTTGCGCGCCCAGCAGGCACCGGTCCCGATAGCGGAGCAGCCATGGTTCGCGGCAGGTCCGCGGTATGTGTCGTCCCTCGCCCCGCGTCTCCTGCAGGCGCCAGGCCTGCTCGAAATCGCGGATGTCGTCGTTCAGCCCGAACACCTCCTGCTGGTGGAGCGACCGAACCATGTCCACGGGGTTACGAAGGCAGACGATGAAGCGGGGCTCAGGGGCGTACCGAAGGATGTCGGACACCGCCACCTCGGAGAACAAATAACACGTGGATGCCTCCCCGACGGCGACGTGGTGATCCCCGGCTGATGAGAAGAGCGCCCGGTATTGCGGCAGGTCGGGTCTCACGACCTTCAGGTCGCGCGCGAAGTAGGCGGGCTCCTTCAGAGGCGACATGAAGACCGCAGGGTGGGCGGCCAGCCAGGCCGCCAGCGACGTCGTCCCGCACTTCGGCGCGCCGAGGATGAAGAAGTTGGGCTCGTTCACACCCGCGTCCCAGGAGCGTCACTCACTCTGGCTGTAGGTTCGGCGGCTCGGGCCATGGAGCCGCGTCCGCGTGTCGAACGAGCAGTGGCAGTTCGGGCAGTTCAGCTGGAAGGCGTCGCGCGATGCCTCCGCGTGCGCCTGGGTGAACAACAGGTCACGCAGGCGGCGTTCGTGCAGGTTCCCCAGCTCGAACGTGACGTAGCAGAGCTGAACCACCCCGTTGGCCCCGATCCACAACAGTCGGTAACGGTCGCAGGGCACGCGCATTGCGGGGCCCCGCAGCAGCCAGTCTGGAATCGACCGCAGGCCGATTTCGGTGTTGGCGAGCAGGTCGGGGTCCACCCGCTTGAGCCGCAACAGCTCGGCTACCATGGTCTCCAGCCGCGGACGGTCCTCCGGCCGGAACGCCAGCTCGCGCTCCGGCCCTTCCGTGAAGTACGGCAGCGAGTAGTGAATGAGGTTCACGGTGAGGGGGGCGCGATAGCGCACCGCGAAGTCCCATGCCGCGTGCAGGGCCTCGATCGTGCAGGTCGGACGCATCAGCAGCCAGCCGAGCGCGAGCCGCACGTTCGAGCCGTAGCGCTCGCGCGTGTAGGCGATGCCCTCCTCCATCCTGGTGAAGCTGTCGGGGCGGTGGACGTAGCCGTCGTACTCCTCGCTGGTGCCATAGAAGCCGACGGTGATTTCGCGAAGGCCGGCGGCATAGAGATCGTCCACTTTCTTGCGCAACAAGATGCCATTGGTGGTCAGCCACGTGCGCAGACCGAGCTGGACCGAGCGTTCGACGACCCGCGGCAGATCCTTGTAGAGCAGGGGCTCCCCGCCATAGAGCCGCACGCTGCCAATGCCCAGCGCCCGAGCGTCATCGAGCAGGTCGAGCACTATCGGCAGCGGCAGCTGGGCACCGGGCATGAAGTCGCGTCCGTAGCGGCACCCGGTACAGCGGAGGTTACAGTTGGCGGTGAGGGTGATGAAGATCTCACGCGGATCGGGCCTGATGAGAGCCGGCCAGAGCGAGGCGATCGAGTGCCGCGTGAGGTCGAGGCGCTCTTCCGCATCATGGGCAAGCCGGCGGAGTGCCGGGGCACGCGAAAGGAGCGGCCTGGCCGCGGTCCGGAGTTGGGTGGTGAACGTCATGGCGCCAGTCCTTTCATCGCGTCCACTCGGGCGGTCGGCACACGCGCCAGTGCCTCGGCAAATGGATGCAATGCGGCGGCCATCACGATACTGCTGAGGTGCCGGCGATCTCTCATCCACGGGCGCAGCGTTCGCGTTCGAGCAGGCGACGAACAAACGAGCGCCGCCCGCCAGCCTGCCGAAAGGGACGCCACCTCGACGCCCGGCATTCGCTGTTCGATGATCCGGAACCGACGGGTTACGATCGGCGCGTGAGCCTCTCTCGCGTAGTGTTGACCGTCGTGGCGCTACTGGTGGCATCCCTGCCGGGCTGCGCCACGTTGCCCGCCAGATCTCCTTCGTCCGCTGTCCTGAGCGCTGCCGATCGCGAGTTCTGCGTCAGCGAGACCAACCGCTACCGCGCCATGGCTGGGGCCGGTCCGGTCACCACGTCCGAGAGCGTCGAGGCGTACGCCGATCGGGCCGCGGCCAACGATCACGATCGCAACCGTGCGCACGACTACAGCCGCGGGCTGAACGGCCCCAAGCGAACCGCGTGGGCGGAGAACTCGGGCGTTCGCTGGCCGCTGAAGGGCGGCTCCATCCGGCAGGCCATTGCCGACATCATCGCCGCCTTCTGGGCCGAAGGGCCGGGCGGGGGTCACTACGAGACCATGCGCAGCGCGCGGTATGAGGCGGTTGGCTGCGGCGGTTACACGAAGGACGGCTCGTTCACGCTGGTGCAGCACTTCCGGGCAGCTGACTAGCGCTTCGGCAGTGGCCAGTCGGCGTCTGCCGTCTGCCGGTTGCCCGCTTCCTCGTCACCGCACGACCCACAGCAGAAGCTCCGCCTCGTCGATCACCATCCGTTTGTCGGGTGCCCACCCGCTCATCGGGAACTGGTGCGAGACGATGCGTGTGCCTGGTTTCAGCGCGCGGAGCCGCGGCTCGATCTGCTTGAGGATGTTGGGTGAGAGATACATTGTCACGACCGTCGCCTCGCGAAGGTCGGCCGTGAATAGATCGCCCACCGCGAACGTCACGCGGTCGGCCACCTCGGCCTCGCTGGCATTGGTCCTGGCCAGCGCGACCAGTCGGGGATCGATCTCGATGCCCATCCCTCGCGCCCCGTACTTCTGCGCCGCGATGATCGGGATGCGCCCGTCACCGGAGCCGAGATCGTAGACGACGTCGCCGGCGCCGACGTTTGCCAGTTGCAGCATCGCATCCGCAATCGCGTGACGCGTCGGCGTGAACATCACGTCGGGCGTGCGGATGGGCTGCTGCCCGAGCAGCGCTGCTGCAATCAGCAGGACGAGACGGCTCATCACTCGAAACGGTAGCACGCGCCGACGCTGGAACGTTTACCCTTGGACATGGAGCACATCGCCGATCTGCTGCAACGGGAAGCCAGGTCGGGCTTCCCTCGCCTGGTCGGGACGCGACTGACAGGCACCCTGCCGCTGAAGGAAGCCGTGCTGAACGACGCGATCCGCCGTTCGGCCCAGGTGCCGCCTGGCCTCACCGTCGAGATCCTCGACTCCAATCGGCTCGTGGCGCGCTACGGCATCGTCCGCGCCACAGCTGTGCTCGAGGAAGAGGTGCGCCTTGGCCCCGGCGCGCCGCAGATTACCTTCGAGCTGGCGTCCGCGATGGTCGCGTGGGCGCTCAAGCAGGCGCTGCGCACGCCGGCCATCCGAATCGAAGGGCGGCGCGTCACGATCGACGTCGGCGCCCTTGACGGCATCGACGCCACCCACCCGTACTGGTCTCATCTGCAACGCGCGCGGCTGAGGACCACCCCTGGTCACGTGCATATCGACTTCGAAGTCGGCGTGGCGTGACGAAGAGACTGGCCCGTGGATCCGGGCATGGAGGCTCACGTGCAGGAATGGCTGAAAGCGCAGATCGCCAACGGGTTCGTGGCCTTCGACGGCGCGTCGCTCACGGGCTCCATTCCCGTGAAGGAGTCACTCATCAACGAGATGATTGCCGGCGTTCTCGCGCATGCCGGTGAGCCACAGGCGCCGCATCCCGCCTTCGACCTGCGACTGGTCGCGCCGTTCATCAGATCGGCCACGGTGCAGGCCGAGCCCGGTGTCGTCACACTGCACCTGGATCTGCGAATCGGACCACGGACGTAGGTGTCCCCGTTCCCGGAACGACAGGGTGCCACCGCCGAGCCGTGCGAGTCAGCGCGGTGCGACCAGCAGCGGAAGCAGGACGCCCGGATCGACCGGCTTCACCAGGTGGTGCGCGAATCCCGCCGCGCGACTCCGGGCGACATCCTCTGTCTGTCCGTAACCGGTGACCGCCACCAGCAGCGGCGCCTTGGCGCCCTTGCGCGCGCGGATGCGCCTCGCCAGTTCCAGCCCGTCCATCACCGGCAACCCGATGTCCAGCAGGGCGACCTCCGCATCGAACGTCTCCAGCGCATCGAGGGCCTCCTGACCATCGGCGGCGGTGACCACGGTGTGGCCGCACATGGTCAGCAGCCCGGACAGCATCTCGGTCGCATCGCTGTTGTCATCCACCACCAGCACACGGCGTGACGGCCCCAGCGCGGCGGGTCGCGGACCGGCGCCGACGGCCGCCGCCTCCGCCGCGTCATGGGCAGGCAGGCACACCGTGAATGTGCTGCCGCGGCCTTCACCCTCGCTGCGGGCCACGATGCGGCCGCCGTGCAGGCTGACCAGGCTGCTGGCAATCGCCAGACCGAGCCCGAGGCCGCCTTCACCGCGGTCGATGGTGCGCGGGCCCTGGACGAACAGGTCGAAGATGCGGGGCGCGAGCTCCGGCGAGATGCCGCGCCCGTTGTCGGTGACGTCGACGACGATTTCTCCGCCCGTGCGCCGAGCTGTCACCGACACCGTTCCACCATTCGGCGTGTACTCGGCCGCATTCGTCAACAGGTTGCAGAACACCTGCGCCAGACGCACGCTGTCACCATGAACCCGGAGGCCGCCGGGCACGTCGACCTCGAGCTGGTGGCGATGACGTTCGAACAGCGGCGCCGCCATCTCGGTCGCCCTGGTGACCACATCGTCCACCAGCACCACGTCGCGGTGGATCTCCAGCGCGCCGCGGGCGATGCGCGAGACGTCGAGCAGGTCGTCGACCAGGCGCGACATGTGCGCCACCTGGCGCTCGATCACGGCATGTTCCTTCGTCCATGGCGTGCCGCGCACCTTCAGCAGGCCGAGCGCCGTGACGATCGGCGCCAGGGGGTTGCGCAGTTCGTGCCCCAGCATGGCGAGGAACTGGTCCTTCGCCAGGTTGGCGTTCTCGGCTTCGGCGCGGGCGGCTTCGGCGTGGGCGAGGTGGCGATCACGCTCCTCGCCGCGCTCGATCAGCAGCGTGCTCGACTGTTCCAGCGCCTGACGCAACCGGGTGACGTCGCTGACGATCGAACCGGACGCCGGCACCGGCTGGCCGCGGGACAGCGCCTCCGCGGCCTGGGTGGCCGATCCGATCTCGGTGGAGATGCGACCGGCCAGCCAGTTCGCGCCGCCGATGCTGGCCACCAGCACCATCAACCCCGCCAGCACGAGCGTCGTCATCGACTGGCGAAGCGGCCCGTCCATGACCGCGACCGGCACGACCACCGACGAGGTCCAGCCGGACAGCGACGAGCGGGCGAACGCGACGTAGACGTCCGCCCCCTCGAGCGACGTGTCGCGATAGAAGCCAGCGCCGCCGGCGCTGGTGCGGTTGACGAACGACTGGGTGGCCGCCTCGCCGACGAAGCGCTCCGGGTTGCGTGTCCTGGCCACCACGGTGCCATTCGAGTCCACAATCACGCGCGTCCACTCGTGCTGCCCGGGGCTGAGCCTCGCCACCACGCTGGCGATGGTCTCCGGCGTCACGACGGCGGTGAGCACATAGTGAATGGCGCCGTCCTTCCGCACCGGAACGCGAACGGCGAACGCGAGCCGGCCATTCGGTCCCCGCCGGAGCGAGGCGACGACCGGCTTACCCCTGCTGACGGTCTGCGAGACGCTGGCCGGATCGACGGCAGTGCCGAAGGGAGACACCCCGGGCCTGGCCGTGTCGAGGATGATTCGGCCCTCGAGATCGATGAGCCGGGCCGACAGCCAGCCCGGCTGCGTGCTGACCATGTTCTGCAACTGGGCGTCGAAGCCGGTCCGTGCGGGCGTCGCCAGACTGGGTGACGAGCCCAGCGCCTGGAGCGTCCGCACGGTGGCGTCGAGTTCGGCATCCAGCTCGGCGGCCTGCTGCCGGGCTGACTCCAGCAAGATCCGTTCGTTACCCTCGCGGTTGTCACGAAGGACGCGCAGCAGCAGCACGCCGCTCACGATCAGGAACGGCAGCATCGAGCCCGCGATCAGCAGGAGCAGATAGGAGCGAAGCGCCAGCTGACGGCGCGGCGCGACTGGGGTCATTGCTGAACTACATCCATACCACGGACGGATCACAGCGCTGACGCGTCCACCGAGATGCGGAAGGCGGGCGCGGCATGACGTCCGACAGAGTAGCCGAGCCGTGATGCCGGTTGACAGTAATCGACGGCCCAGCTCGACCACACGGCGAGTCCTGTCTCGTATCCGCTACGATGCCCGGGTGAGTGCCCTTCGACTGGCCATCATGGCCGTAACGCTGCAGGCGGTTGCCATGCTGCACGCGGCTGCCCCCGTGGCGCCGTCGGCGCAGCCGGCCCCGCGTGCCGACCTCGTGCTCTACAACGGTCGCGTCATCACCGTTGATGGCGCCTTCTCAATCGCCGAGGCCGTGGCCATCGCTGGCGACCGGATCGTCGCGGTGGGAACGACGGCGGAGGTGCGGGCCACGGCGGCGGCATCGGCACGTCAGATCGACCTGCGCGGCCGCTCGGTCATTCCGGGGTTGATGGACAACCACCTGCACGGCGCCGGTGGCGGGCCAGGCGTGGATCTGTCGCGTGCGCGGTCTCTCGAGGACGTGTATGCCGCCATCCGTGACCGGGCCCAGACGACCATCCCCGGCGAGGCCATCGTCTCGAACAGCGACTGGCACGAGGCGCAGCTGAAAGAACAGCGCCTGCCCCTTCGCGACGACCTCGATCGCATCGCGCCGAATCACCCCGTGATCCTCATCCGCGGTGGGCACGAGTACATCGTGAACTCGGCCGTTCTCCGCCGCTGGGGCGTGGACGACAAGGCGACCGAGCCCGTTGGCGGCCGCCTGACCCGGTACCCGGACGGGCGGCTGAACGGCGAGCTCGTGGACACCGCGCGCTCGTTGATCACACTGCCGCCGCCAGCGTCACGGACACGCGAGGAGCAAATTGTCGCGCGCGTGGCCGACTACCAGACCCTCAACGCCGTCGGCCTCACGACCGTGCGCCATCCCGGGATCTCGGTCGAGGACTATCGCCTGCTCCAGGATCTGCGGCAGCGCGGATTGCTGACGATGCGGGTGAACGCGTTGCTGCGTCCCGGCGGCGACGCCGCGGCGGTGACGCGCACGCTGGACGAGTCCGGGCTCCACCAGGGCGAGGGGGATGCGTGGCTTCGCGATCGGCGGCATCAAGCTGGCGGTGGACGGCGGCTTCGAGGGCGGGCTGATGCGCCAGCCGTACGAAGAGCCATGGGGCGAGGGCGGCACGTTCCGCGGCCTGCAGACGATGGATCGTGAGCGGTTCACCGACGTCGTGCGCGTGCTCAATCAGCACGACTGGCGGGTGGCCACCCATGCGGTGGGCGACGCGGCGATTGACATGGTGCTGGACGCCTACGAGCGAGCCAACGCCCAGAGGCCGATCAGCGGCAAGCGCTGGTCCATCGAGCACGCGTTCATCGGCCGCCGGGATCATCTGCCGCGCATCAAGGCGCTGGGGCTGGCGCTCGCCGTGCAGAACCATCTGTATCTGGCCGGTCCCAGCCTGGTGCGCTACTGGGGAGCGGAGCGGGCGGCGCTCACCACGCCGGTGCGGATGTACCTCGACGCCGGGTTGCCGGTGTCGTCCGGCACCGACGCGCCGGTGGTGCCCTATCCGCCGCTGTGGACGCTTTATCACTTCGTGACCCGTGACACCATCTCGGGCGGCGTGCTCGGGCCCGACCAGCGCGTCACCCGCGCAGAGGCGCTGCGCATGGCCACGATGGGCAACGCCTGGCTGATGATGGAGGAGGCCGAGAAGGGCTCGATCGAGAAGGGCAAGCTCGCGGACCTGGTGGTGCTCTCGGACGATCCGCTCACCTGCCCGGAGCCGCGCCTGCGCGACGCGACCGTGCTGATGACCATCGTCGGCGGCCGCATCGTGCACGACATCATGCCGTAGCGCCCCCCTGACCTCGCATGGCGCATAGAATACCTGTCTCCTGGAGGGAGATTGCCATGGGTGCTGCGCGTCGTTTGTATCTGTCCATCGTTGTGCTGATCGGGTGCGTGGTCGCCGCTGCTCCCGGAGTCGCCCCCGTCCGCGCCGCGGCGCAGGCCGCCCCGCAAGCGCCCGCTGCCGCGCCCCCCGCCGTCACCGCCATCCGCGCGGGACGGCTGCTCGATCCCGGACGCCGGTCGGGTGCTGGCGAACCAGATCATCCTGATCGAGGGCACCCGGATCCGTGAGATCGGGCCCAGCCTGACCATCCCGGCGGGGGCGCAGGTCATCGACCTGTCGCAGTCCACCGTGATGCCGGGCCTGGTCGAGGCGCACAACCACCTGGCGCTCACCTACAAGCCGGTGCCCGAGAACAACGTCTACTACTACACCTACGTGCAGGAGTCGACGGCGCTGCGCGCCATCCAGGCGGCCTCCAACGGCATGCAGATGCTCGCGTCCGGCTTCACCATCGTCCGCGACATGGGCAACAACGGGAACTATGCCGACACGGCGCTGCGGCAGGCGATCGAGCAGGGCTGGATCCCGGGGCCGACGATCATCAACTCCGGCATCATCATCGGCGGGATGGGCGGGCAGTTCTTCCCGACGCCCGAGATGGCGAAGGACCACAACATCGTCTATCCCGAGTATCTGGACGCCGACACGCCGGACGAGATCGTGAAGGCGATCCGGCAGAACGTGCTGTTCGGCGCCAGGGTGATCAAGATCTGTGTCGACTGCAAGCCGTACGGCTACACCGCGGACGAGATCCGCCTGGTGATCAAGGAAGCCGCGCGTCGGGCCTCAAGGTCGAAGGCCACGTGCAGACGCCGGCCGGCGCGCGAAACGCGATCGAGGCCGGCATCTGGTCGATCGCCCACTCCGGCGCGCTCGACGACGAGACGCACAAGCTGATGGCGCAGAAGGGCATCTGGCGGGCGGGCACCGAGACGCCGCCGGGCCTTGCCGGCCATCCGGTGTCGCCCGAGGCTTACAAGCGCACGGTGGACGGCCTGAAGAACGCCTACGAGAACAAGGTGCCGCTCACCTTTTCCACTGACGCGGACTACTGGGTCGAGGGCAAGACCCGCGGCGAACTGGCGCTCGAGTTCATCCGGAGCTGGAAGGACGCCGGGATCCCGAACGCCGACATCCTGCGGGCGATGACCATGAACGGCTACAAGATCAGCGGCACCGAGCAGACGCGCGGCCCGTTGAAGGCAGGGTTCCTCGCCGACCTGATTGCCGTGCCGGGCAATCCGCTCGAGGACATCGAGACGCTGAAGCGCGTGTCCTTCGTGATGAAGGACGGCATGGTATTCAAGAAGGACGGCGTCATGACACCGGCGCGTTCTTCCATGCCGGGCCGGTCAACGGCTGGCGCATCCGCTAGCCGCCGCCACGCCAGCTGCCGCGCAGGACGTCACGAGGGATCCTCCCCGTGACGCTCCTGGGCGACAGCTACGGTGCCAGGTCCTGCCAGATCTGCTTGAGCACCTTCGGGTCGACCATCAGGGTGTCGGCCTTCTCCGGCTCCTTCTCCGAATACAGCATGAGCTTGACCGTCCCGCATTGTGGGCCAAGCGTGGCGGGGTCGAAGACGTAGAGGCCCTCGACGATGGCGTCGCTCTCGGACAGGCGCTGTTCCAGCTTGAAGGGATGGATCGGCGTCACCTCGTCGGCACCGCAGAAGACCCGCATCCGTGAGAACCCCGGCTTGAAGCGCTTGAACGGCGGCAACGACATCCCCTGGGTGCGAGCGGCGCCGCGAGCCACCATCGTCCAGAAGCCCTCAACCAGCCGCGGCGTCACGCGCACCAGCAGCAGGTGCGGGAATGCCGCCACGTACTCGGACCAGCCGCCGAAGTCCATCAGCAGGCGCGCCCGTTCCGCCGCCACGTCGAGCCGGCTGGCATCAACGTAGCGGTCGCGTGTGCCATCCTGCTCGAGCCGGTGCCGCGCGGCGTACACCTGCACGGGCGTGAGGAAGGCGATGTCGAAGTCCGACGACGATACCTGCGCCGGGCTCAGGCTGCCCGCGCGGCGCCGGACCAGATCCTCGAGGGCGATGGAGGATGACGACCGCGGCGGTTCGATGGGCAGAGGCGTGTTCGCCGGAGGCGCGGCGCCACGCATTGCCGCTACGGCGGACGTCAATACCTGGCACACCTCATCGATCGGGACGACCCGGGTGTCCCCGCGGCTCGCGCCCTCGCGGACGTCCTCGGTGGACGAGATTCCGACGACGCCGCCCGCGGCCGTGAACACCGGCCCGCCGTTGCCGCCGGGTTCGAGCCTGAAATCCGCCACGATCGCGCGAGGCTCGACGCCGCCGACGATGCCGGGCGTTTGTCCTTTGAGCCTGCCGAACGGCGCGCCGATGGCGAAAATCTCCTGCCCGTCCAGCACGCGAGCGTTCGCCCTGGTGCAATCGACCGGCACGGGCCGCAGCGAGTCGGTGAGCGCCGGGTCGACCCAGAGGATGGCGACATCCCGGGCCTTGTCGGAGGCCAGCGACTCTCGCCGTCACTTTCAGCGACGCCGAGAGCTGCACCTCCACCGACGTCGCATCACCGACGGCACGCTGATTCGTCGCCAGCAACCCCTTGCGGTCGATGACGAAGGCGGACGCGCGGGCAGTCGGCGACCAGACCGCCACGACGCTGTCCTGCCAGCGAGGCAGCAGGAAGGAGGGATCGTTCTCCAGCGAGGCGCCGGGGGCTGTGGTGATCGTGGTGGCTGTGGCGGGCTCGATCTCCGCGTTCTCGACGGTCAGTTCGATGGTGGCGTCGCGGCCGCCGCCGACCTCCACCATCTGCGTCCATTGGTAGGACTGGCCGTTGAAGACGACCGGGCGGTCCGATTCAACGGTGTACGTGCCAGGGACGAGCTTGATGTCGACGGTGCCGTCGAGCGCCGTCAGGATGCGGCGGGGCGGCGCCGAGGCTGGATTGTCGCTGACGAGCAGCACGTGGCGCGGCACGGGCGTCGGCTTCTGCTCGGCGTCGAGCAGCATGACCTTGACGTGCAGGACGCTGAGCCCCTGCAGAGATGCCGGGCGCGGCACGAGAATGAACAACGTCGCGAGAAGCAGCGCACGCAGCATCGGTGGCATCGGTCTTCCAGCAGTTTACGCGTAACCTCATGCGACCGCGGGCGGCACAATCGGGGCGACGATTTCCGCATCGGGTGTCCGACCGGATCGGGCGCCGGCGTGGGGCCGGCCGGGCCGCACGGCGGAGCCTGAGGTCCTTCACGGATCAGTGGCGATGAATGGATAGTCGGAGTCGCGGGTTACGCGCTATTCTGGCTCATCGAATTCATCCAGGTTGCGGAGGTGACACATGGGATTGAGAGACACATACGCGTACGCGATCCAGACGGCCAAGGGCAAGTTCCAGGGGAATGCCGAGGAGCGCGACGGCAAGCTCCATTTCAAGGGGACCGTGGCGACCGAAGCCGAGAAGAACGAACTGTGGGACGCCATCAAGACCATTCCCACCTGGCAGAATGACATCGTCGCCGACATCAAGGTGACCGGGCCGGCCCCGGGCGCGGAGGCCAAGACCTACACGGTGAAGGCCGGCGACACGTTGGGCGCGATCGCCAAGGAACACCTCGGCAGCGCCGGTGCCTACATGAAGATCTTCGAACTGAACAAGGATCAGCTGACCGATCCCGACAAGATCAAGCCGGGCCAGGTTCTCCGCCTGCCCTAGCGCGGGTCCAGGTGGCGCGACGTCCGCCTCATGGCGGTCAGCCGCGCCACCTGCATTCGTGACGCCAGCCCCGGCCGCGCCCTCCATTGACGGCCCTCGACAGCAGCGCTAGACTCGCCCATCTCCATGGCTCACCGCTTCCGCGCACGCTGTTGTTGATCCACGTCATCGGCTGCGGCCCACGTCCCTCCCGTACGGGCCGTTCGGCTTTCTGCGGCATCCAACAGGTGGCAGGGTCTGCTGACCACCTCAACCTCGGCTGAACCGTTCCGGAGCGCGCATGAATCTCCCAGTCTTCGCCAACGTCGTCGTCTTCGCCCTGACGATTGCCTTCCTCGCGCGGCGGCGCCAGAACGGCGGCTCGGTCTCGAGCAACGTGCTCCTGGCGGTCCTGCTGGGCGTGGCCCTCGGCGCCCTGGCCCAGGCCGTCTACGGGCTCGGGCAGCCCGGCCATCGCCGGCACCCTGCCGTGGGTGGGCATTGTCGGCACCGGCTACGTCCGGCTGCTGCAGATGGTCATCGCGCCGCTGGTGCTGGTCTCCATCCTGGCCGCGGTCACCAAGCTCAGTAACGCCCGCTCGCTCGGCGCCATCAGCGGCAGCGTGCTCGGCCTGCTGATGGTGACCACCGCGATCTCCGCGCTGATCGGCATCGGCATGACGCAGCTGTTCGGCCTGCGGGCCGATGGTCTGGTGCAGGGCGCGCGCGAACTGGAACGCGGATCGGCGATGGAGGCGCAGGTGGCCGAGGCCGCCAAGCTCACCATCCCGGCGCTGCTGCAGTCGTTCGTGCCCAGCAACATCTTCGCGGACCTGGCCGGCACCCGCTCGACGTCGGTGATCGGCGTGGTGATCTTCGCGGCGCTGCTCGGACTGGCGGCGCTCAGCCTGCGCAAGGAGAACCCCGAGATCGGCGAACGCGTGCTGAAGGGCATCGACACCTTCCAGCACCTGATCATGCGCCTGGTGCGCATCGTCATCCGCCTGACGCCTTACGGCGTGCTGGCCTTGATGGCACGCGTGGTGGCCACCTCCAACGTCAACGACGTCATCAGCCTGGGCAGCTTCGTGGTCGCCTCCTACGTCGGGATGATGATCATCATCTTCATGCACGCGACGATCATCACGCTGGCGGGGCTGAGCCCGGTGCGCTTCTACCAGAAGATCTGGCCGGTGCTGACCTTTGCCTTCACCTCGCGCTCGAGCGCGGCGGCGATTCCGCTCAGCGTGGAGACGCAGGTGGACCGGCTCGGGCGTGTCGCCGGCGATCGCCAACTTCGCGGCCAGCTTCGGCGCCACGATCGGCCAGAATGCCTGCGCCGGTCTCTACCCGGCGATGCTCGCCGTGATGATCGCGCCGAGCGCGGGCGTGGATCCGACGTCGCTGTCGTTCATCGGCTCGGTGGTCACGGTGGCCACGCTCGGATCGTTCGGCATCGCCGGCGTCGGCGGCGGCGCGACGTTCGCGGCGCTGGTGGTGTTGTCCACCCTGAACCTGCCGGTGGCGCTGGCGGGCCTGCTGATCTCGGTGGAGCCGCTGATCGACATGGGCCGCACCGCGGTGAACGTCAGCGGCTCGATGACCGCCGGCACCGTGGCCAGCCGAATGCTCGGGCAGACCGACATGGAAGCGTATGCGGCCGGCCACCCCGTGGCGCCGGCCGGCGAGGAGGAGGAAACCGGCGACGACCTCGGCGCGGCGCCCGTGCCGGTGCCGCAGTCATAGGCGGAAAATCGTCCGTCCGCGGAATCTGTCGGAACTCAGGGCGCCGGGGCGATCAGCCCCGGCGTTCGCACGTCAGAACGGGCGATTCAGCGCTTCAATCGCGGAATGAACTTCGTCAGGCCCTGGATCGGACCGACTTCGCCCGCATACACATTCCCGGCGCTGTCCACTGTTACGCCCTCGCCCATCGAACCGTATCCGCCCATGCCCGACGCCTGCTTCGAGACGTGCTCGGGCACGAAGTACCAGACCTCGCCGGTGCGGGCGCTGCCGACGCGAAGCCCCTTGCGCCAGCCGGGGTTGTAGTTGTCGTCCGACTCCGAGTCGATCGCATAGATCGTGTCGTCGGCGGTGATGGTGAGGCCGCTGATGCGGCTGAACTGGTACCAGGTGTCCAGGTGCTTGCCCTCCTGGTCGAAGATCTGCAGGCGCCGGTTACCGCGATCAGCGACGAACAGGCGGCCCTTGGAATCGAACGCCAGCGCGTGCGGGCCGCGGAACTGGCCGTTACCGTAGCCGAACGAGCCGAAGCTCTTGATGAACTTCCCGTCGGCCGAGAACTTCGAGATGCGGCCGATGGCGCCCGGGCCGTCGGCGTCCAGGAACTGCGCATTGTGCGCCTCGGCTACGAAGATGCTGCCGTCGGGCGCGACGATCACGTCATTCGGCTCGGTGAACGCCGCCGGCGGATTGCCGGCCTTGCCTGGCGTGCCGAGCACGAGCAGGACCTTGCCGTCGGGGCTGAACTTGGTGACGGTGTGCCCCTTGCCGGCGGCGTCGGGATACTGCTTCACCTCGGCCTCGGTGGCCGAGCGCGCGTCGACGACCCAGACATTGCCCTGCTTGTCGACGTCCAGGCCGTGCGGCCAGAGAATCTGCCCAGCGCCGAAGCTCTTCACCACCTTGCCGCTCGGGTCCAGCTTCACGATGGGATCGACCTTCGAGCCGGCGCACGAATTGGCGCCGCAGCGGTCGCCGGCCCAGATGTGCTTGCCATCCACGTCGACGCCCACCGCGCTGACCGATCCCCACTTGCGCCCATCCGGCAGCGCGCCCCAGTTCCGCACGGTCTCGTAGGGATTCGGCAGGTTGTTGATGGGCGCGACCTTGGCGTGCTCGGGCGGTCCGGAGGCACCGCGTGGGGCCGCCGGGGTCTGCCCGATCATGGTGGCGGCCGCCGCGGCGATGAGCGCGGCGCAGGTGAACGCCGTGTGTCGGTTGGGCATCATGTTCATGGTCCTCACTGCTTCGCTCCCCCGGCCGGGCGCAACGTCGGATACTGGATGCCGAGCTGCTCCAGGTAGGTCCCGAACTTCGTCGGGTCGTAGTAGTACTTCTTCATCTCCTCGCGGTACTTGCCGAGGATGTTGGCGTTCAGGTGAATCGCCGGCGGCGTGTCCTTGGTGATGAAGGGGATGTACTTGCGGTCCTTCGTCTGCACGTTGCGGAAGTAGTCCCACGCCTGCTTCACCAGCTCGGGACGCGTCAGCAGGTCGAGCACGGTCATCGCCTGGACCTTGGCGCCCGCCACCACGCCCTTGTGCGCGATCGGCGTGGCGCTGGCGATGGCGCTCGACCAGTTGTGGCCCGGCAGGCCGGGGATGTTCGCCGGATAGCGCAGCGTCACGGTCGGCACCGTCCACGACACGTCACCGATGTCGTCCGAGCCGCCGCCGTAGTTGTCCTCGTGCTTGACCGGGCCGCCGAGCTCGGCGACGGTGGTCGCCAGGCCGTCCTGCCGCGGGTTGCCGAGCTCCTTCTGCAGCGCCCTTCGCCAGCGCCTGATCGGCCTCGCTCCACGTCGGCAGGCCGACCTTCTTGATGTTCTCGTACATCACCTCGGCGACCGTCTTGTTCATGTGCTGCGGATACGCGGTGCCGAGGATGCGCGAGGTCCACTTGGTGTTGGTCATCAGCGCCGCGCCCTCGGCCATCTTGTTGCCGATGTCCCACAGCTCCTTGATGTGCGGCTGATCGTTCTCGCGGAAGTAGTACCAGACGCTGGCGTTGCGGGGCACCACGTTCGGCTGGTCGCCGCCGTTGGTGATCACGTAGTGCGAGCGCTGCGACAGCCGCAGGTGCTCGCGGCGGTAGTTCCAGCCGGCGTTCATCAGCTCCACGGCGTCCAGCGCCGAGCGGCCGCGCCACGGCGCGCCGGCGCTGTGCGCGGTCTCGCCCTCGAAGGTGTACTCGACCGACATCATGCCGTTGCCGCCGCCATCGCCCCACGACACGTTCAGGTTGTTGCCGACGTGCGTGAACAGCGTGACGTCGACGTCCTTGAACATGCCGTCGCGGACGTACCAGGCCTTCGACGCCAGCTGCTCTTCGGCCACGCCCGGCCACAGCATCAGCGTGCCCGGCAGCTTGTCGCGCTCCATGATGCGCTTCACCGCGAGCGCCGCGACGATGTTGAGCGGCATGCCGGTGTTGTGCCCTTCGCCGTGCCCGGGCGCGCCGGCGATGATGGGATCGGGATAGGCCACGCCCGGCTTCTGCGAGGCCTGCGGGATGCCGTCGATGTCGGAGCCGAGCGCGATCACCGGCTTGCCCGATCCCCAGGTCGCCACCCACGCCGTCGGAATGCCCGGACACGCCGCGCTGCACCTTGAAGCCCTGGGCTTCGAGCAGGCCCGTCAGGTACTTCGAGGTCTCGACTTCCTGGAAGCCCAGTTCGCCGAAGCTGAAGACCGAGTCCACCATCTCCTGCGCCATCTTCGCCAGTTCGTCCACGCCCCTGGCGGCGTCGGTCTTGTAGGTCGCCAGCCTGGCGTCGGGCGTCTGGGCAAACGCGGGGGCGGTCGACAGCACCAGCGCCACACCGGCCATCACTGCGAATCGTGCGCGAATCATCGTCGGTTTCCTCCTGAAGCTCGGGTCGAGGAGATTGTAGTCTGTGACCCAGCCGTTCTGAACGCCCCGGTGCCGCCCTTCCAGTGCAAGCGGCCCTCCGGTGACGGAGCCCCGGCGGCACTGACGCGAGTGGCCTGCCGAACGCCCGGCGCCGTCGAAATCCCGAGCCTTTGGCGACCGTGGCCGTGGCCGATCTCTTGCAGCGTGACTGGGCGTGCCCGCGATGGGCGGTGCGCGGTGCGCCTCCCTCCGAGGCAGCCGGCGGACGCGAAACGAGGTGCGTCATGAGGACCTGCAACGCCATCATCGTGGGGTTGTGCCTGGCGGTGATGCCGTCGATGGCCCAGGCGCAGGGCATCGCGAAGAACCTGGACGAGTTGCGCCTCATCGTCCGGGCGGGTGAGAGCGTGTCGGTGACCGACGTGCCTGGCGCTGCCGTCAGCGGGAAGATCCTGTCGCTGTCGCCGTCAGCGCTGACGCTCGAGGTGGACGGCCGGCCGCGCGAGTTCAAGGAGGGCGAGATCGCCAGAATCATGCAGCGGCGGGGCGATTCGCTGGGCAACGGCGCGCTCTGGGGGCTCGCCGTGGGCGCCGGTATCGCGACGGTGGCAGTGGCCACGGCAGTGGCTTCCGAGGATTTTGAGGAGGAGGACGCGGGCTGGGCCGCGCTGGCGATCGCGGTCTACGGCGGCATCGGGGCGGGCATCGGCGTCGGCATCGACGCGCTGATCACACGCCAGCAGGTGATCTTCGAGCGGCCGGCCGGAGCCACCGTCGTCGACCTCGTGCCGCTGGTGACGGGCGGCCGGAAGGGGGCGCTCCTGCGCATCACCTTCTAGGGCGCGCGGGCTTTTGATACAGTTCGGCCGGAATGCAGAGAACGGCCACCGCGGTTGCGCTCGGCCTGGCATGGCTGACGTGCCTGGGGGTGGCGTCGCGTGCCGTCAACGGTGCTGCGCCAGACGCCGCGGCGTCCGCGGCCGATGGCGCCTCCGCAGGCCGCCGCCTCCGCCGCCCCTGCCGCGTTCCTCGACACCTACTGCTCCACCTGTCACAACGATCGCGTCCGCGCGGCCGGGCTGTCGTTCAACCCGGCCGAGCTCGCCGACCCGGCGGCCCACCCCGAGCTCTGGGAGAAAGTGCTCCAGAAGGTCCGCACCGGCCAGATGCCGCCGGCCGGTCGCCCGCGCCCGGACCCCGCTTCCCTCGCCGCCGTCCTGACCACGGTGGCCGACTCGCTCGATCGCGCCGCCGCCGCCAATCCCGACCCCGGTCGCGTCGGCGTGCATCGCCTGAACCGCACCGAGTATCGCAACGCGATTCGCGACCTGCTGAGCCTGCAGATCGACGCCTCCACGCTGCTGCTGCCCGACGAAGCCGACGAGGGCTTCGACAACGTCGCCGCCAGCCTTGCCTTGTCGCCGTCGCATCTCGAACGCTACCTGGCCGCGGCGCGCGAGATCAGCCGGCAGGCCGTTGGCGATCCTCACCCTCGGCCAGGTCCCCGCCTCGATCACCTACCGCGTGCCGAAGCTGCTCGAACAGGACGTGCGGCTCGGAGACGACATGCCGTTCGGCTCGCGCGGCGGGTTCGCGGTGCGGCACGACTTCCCGCTCGACGGCGAATACGGCTTCAAGATTCGCCTGCGCCGCCAGGTCTACGACTACATCGTCGGGATGGGACACGCGCAGGAGCTGGACCTGAGGATCGACGGCGTCCGCGTCACAGCGGTTCACCGTCGGCGGCGAGGCGACCGGGACGCCGGGACCGCTGACGTGGAACGGCGAGATCGTCGGCGAGACGCCGTGGGAGCTCTACATGCACGCCGCCGACGCGAACCTCGAGGTGCGAACGCGCGGTCGCGGCCGGCCCGCACGTGGTGACGGCGTCGTTCGTCGCCAGCCCGTGGGAGCCGGAGGGCATCGCGCAGCCGCTGCAGGTGGACTTCGGCCGCGGCTCCGACGAGCAGTACGACGGCTATGCCGCGGTCGACGCCCTCACCGTGCACGGCCCGTACCGCGCCACCGGCGCCGGCGACACGCCGAGCCGGCGCGACCATCTTCACGTGCCGGCCCACGGCCGGCGGCGACGACCGTGCGTGCGCGCGCCAGATTCTCTCGACGCTGGCCCGCCGCGCCTATCGGCGCCCGGTCACGGCCGCGGAGCTCGACACGCTGCTCGGGTTCTACGACCAGGGGCGCGCCGAGCGCGGCTTCGAAGGCGGCATCCAGTCGGCGCTCGAGCGCATGCTGGTCAGCTTCAATTTCCTGTTCCGCATCGAGCGCACGCCGGCCGGCGTCGCGCCGGGCTCGGTCTACCGGCTGAGCGACTTCGAACTCGCGTCACGCCTGTCGTTCTTCCTGTGGAACAGCATCCCCGACGACACGCTGCTCGACCTCGCCGCGCAGGGACAGCTGCGCGCGCCCGCCGAGCTGTCGCGCCAGGTGACGCGCATGCTGCGCGACCCGCGCTCGCGCTCGCTCGTGGACAGCTTCGCCAGCCAGTGGCTGGGCGTGCGCAAGGCGCAGACCTGGCTGCCCGACCCGAACATCTTCCCGGAGTTCGACGAGAACCTCCGCCGCGCCTTCATGCAGGAGACGACCGCGTTCGTCGAGCACCAGGTGCGCGAGGATCGCAGCATCGTTGACCTCGATCAGCGCCGACTACTCGTTCGTCAACGAGCGGCTCGCGGAGCACTACGGCCTGTCCGGCATCGTCGGCCAGCGCCTGCGCCAGGTGACGTTCAGCGACGGCGTGCGCGGCGGCCTGCTCGGCCAGGGCGGCCTGCTGATGGTGACGTCCTACCCCGATCGCACGGCGCCGGTGGTGCGCGGCTTCTGGGTGCTCGAGAACCTGCTCGGCATGCCGCCACCGCCGCCGCCCCCGAACGTGCCCGACCTGCAGGCGACCACCGAGGACGGCCGCCCGTTGTCGATGCGCGCGCAGATGGAGACGCATCGCCGGAACCCCGCCTGCGCGGTCTGCCACGTGCGGATGGATCCGCTGGGATTCGCGATGGAGAACCTCGACGCCATCGGCCGCTGGCGCACGCGCAGCGGCGGCGTGGCCGTCGATGCCGCGGCGGTGTTCGCGGACGGCACGCCGATCGAGGGACTGCCGGGACTGCGCCGCTTCATCCTGCAGCACCGCGACGACTACGTGCACACGGTGGTCTCGAAGCTCCTCACCTACGCGCTCGGCCGCCACGTCGACTATCGCGATCAGCCGGCCCTGCGCCGCATCATCCGCGACGCCGCGGCGGCCGACCATCGCTGGTCCGCGCTCATTCTCGGCATCGTCAACAGCACACCGTTCCAGATGGGGAAAGCCGCCTCATGATGATCACCAGGAAGGCCCTCTCGCGCCGGACGATGCTGCGGGCGATCGGCGCGGCGATCCCGCTGCCGTTCCTGGACGCGATGGTGCCGGCGCTGACGGCGCTCGAGCAGACCGCGGCGCGGCCGGCGATGCGCTTTGGCGCCGTCTACGTGCCGAACGGCGTGATCCCCGGGCAGTGGTTCCCCACCGCCGAAGGAGCCGCCTTCGAGTTCACACCGACGCTGAAGCCGCTGGAGCGGTTCCGCGAGCGGTTGCTGGTGGTGAGCGGGCTCGACAGCATTCCGCCGCCGCCGCCCGGCGAGCGCCAGTACAACAACCACGCCGACGCCAGCACGCGCTTCCTCACCGACGTCACGCCCAGCCGGAACCTCCGCGCCGGGGTCTCGATCGATCAGATTGCGGCGAAGGTGCTGGGACAGGACACCGCCCTGCCCTCGCTGGAACTGGCGCTGGAGTCGGTGGACTCCGGGTCGTCGTGCGACTTCGGCCGCAGCTGCGTCTACACCGGCACCATCGCGTGGGCCGGCCCGACGGCGCCGCTGCCGATGGAGCACGACCCCAGCGCCGCCTTCGTGCGGCTGTTCGGCGACAGCGCCAGCAGCGATGCGGCGACGCGCCGCGCCAGGGCGCGGCAGAAGGGCAGCATCCTCGATTCGCTGCTCGCCGAGGTCGCCAGCCTGCAGGCCTCGGTCGCCGCACCGGACCGCACGCGCATCGCGGGCTATCTGGAGAGCGTGCGCGACGTCGAGCGGCGCATCCAGAAGGCGCTGGCGTTCAATGCGGAAGTGCCCGTCGTTCGATCGCCCGGCCGGCGTGCCCGAGACGCTTCGAGCAGCATGCGCGCCTGATGTTCGACCTGCAGCTGCTCGCCTACCAGGGCGACGTGACGCGGGTCGTCACCTTCATGATGGGCCGCGAGTTCAGCGGGCGGACCTATCCGGAGATCGGCGTGCCGGATGCCCATCACCCGATCTCGCATCACCAGCGCGACCCGGTGCGGATGGAGAAGTGCGCGAAGATCAACCACTACCACGTGTCGCTGTTCGCGGAGTTCGTGGAGAAGATGCGCGCAGACGCCAGACGGCGACGGGACGCTGCTGGACCACGTGGCGATCATGTACGGCGCCGGCATGAGCGAGGGCAACGGCCACGTTCCGGAGAACCTGCCGATCCTGCTGGTCGGCGGCGCGCGCGGACAGCTGACCGGCGGACGTCACATCAAGTACGCCAAAGGAACGCCGCTGGCGAACTTCCACCTGAGCCTGCTCGATCGGCTGGGCGTCCCGGTCGAGAACATCGGCAACAGCTCCGGCCGCGTGAGCCTGGATTGATCTCGAGACACGCAATGCGGCGATTGATCGGGAGCCGGGCATGACCACGTGGCTGCTCGCCGCGCTGCTGACCGCCAGCCCGCTGGTGGATGCCGTCAGGCAGCAGGACATCGCCGCCGTGCGCGCGTTGCTGAAGGCGCGCGTGGACGTGAACGCGCCCGAGGGCGACGGCGCCACTGCCCTGCACTGGGCCGTGGATGCCGATCAGCTCGAACTGGCGCGGATGCTCGTCGACGCGGGCGCAAAGGTGGACGTCGCCAACGACCTCGGCATCACGCCGCTCTATCTGGCCAGCACCGCCGGCAATGGCGCGCTCGTGGCACTGCTGCTGGATCACGGCGCGACGGCGACCACGGCCGCGCCGTCCGGCGTCACCGCGCTGATGGAGGCCGCCCGCAGCGGCAGCCTCGAGACGGTGCGGCTGCTGCTGGCTCATGGCGCCGAGGTCAACGCTCGCGAGCGCGCGCGCCAGCAGACGGCGCTGATGTGGGCGGCCGCCCGGCGGCATCCGGCCATCGTGCAGTTGCTGCTGGAACACGGCGCCGACGTGCACGCGCGCACCGCGACCGGCCGCTGACCGTGATGCTGGACCGCGGCCCGCGCCGTGCCGTGAAGACCGCGATGCAGGATGCGCGCACCCTGGAGCGCGGTGGCAGCACGGCGCTGCTGATGGCAGCGCAGGCGGGCAGCGTCGAGTCCGCACGGCTGCTGCTGGCCGCCGGCGCCAGCCCGAACGACGCCGCCGCCGACGGCAACTCGGCGCTGGTGATGGCCGCGTTCTCGGGCCATGGCGAGGTGGCGGCCGTGCTGCTCGAGGCCGGTGCCGATCCCAACGCCGCCGGCGCGGGCTACACGGCGCTCCACGCCGCAGCGCTCCGCGGCGACCTCGCGACGGTGACGGCCCTGCTTGCCAAAGGGGCGAATCCCGACGCGCCGATCACCAGGGGCAGCCCCGTGCGCCGCTTCGGTTCGCAGTGGGCGCTCCCCACCACGCTCCAGGGCGCCACGCCGCTCGTCGTGGCGGCGGCATATGTGGAGACGGAGATCATGCGGGCGCTGCTGGGCGCCGGCGCCCGCGCGGACGCGGCGCTGGCCGAGGGCACGAGCGCACTGCTGGTCGCCGCGGGCGCGCCCGTCGAGAAGGAAGCACGCCCCTCGGATCTCGCGCGCTGGAACATCGTCGATTCGGACACGCCGGTGGTGCCGCGGGCCGAAGCGGATGTGCTCACCGCCGTCACGCTGCTGCTCGATGCGGGCGCCAACGTGAACGACGTCTCCCTAGCCACCGGCGACACGGCGTTGCACGGCGCCGCCGGCGACGACATGCCCTCGGTCGATTCAGTTGCTGGTGGAACGAGGCGCCTCGCTGCATGCGCGGAACAAGAACGGCCAGACCCCGCTGGAGCTGACCCTTCCCCGTCCGCCGCAGGGTCGGTCGCCGGGTACGCCGGGTTTGCCGAACTCGGAAGCGATGCTCAGGAAGCTCGGCGCCTCACAGTAGCTGACACGTCAGTCTTGGGGGCTTGAGGCTTGGGGCTTGGGGCTTGAGTCAGGAACTCAGGGTGACGTGCGGTATCGCTGCGGCACTTGATCGGGCCCGGGCGACTGGATGAGATCGCCGGAGGTCATCACGTCCATGCCGTGATTGCCCTGCGAGTCCACGTATCCGAGGACGGTGCCGTTGACCTTGTCGATCTTGATCATCCAGCCGGGGGCCGTGTTCGGGCCGCGGGGGATGGTGGACAGCCACAGCGCGTCGCCGACGAGTTTCAGGCCGAAGGTCTTGCCAAACTGGGTCCACTCCCCCAGGAAGACGCCGGTGCGGTCGAAGCGCTGGATGCGGCCGTTCTCCCGATCCGCCACGTAGACGATGTTGTCCGGGCCGACCTGGATCGAGTGAGGCAACCGGAACTGGCCGGGACCGCTGCCGGCGGTGCCCCACTCCTTCACCTTCTTGCCGTCGGCGGTGTACTCGAGGATGCGCGCGTTGCGATAGCCGTCGGCGATGAACACGTGACCGTCGGGCGCGAACGCCACGTCGGTGGTGCTGCAGAAATTCCCGCACGGCGTCGGCTGCCCCCCGACCTCGATCTTCATCAGCAACCGGCCCTTCGGCGAGAACTTGTAGACCATCGAGCTCGCCGCATCGGTCGTCCAGACGTTGCCCTGCGGGTCCAGCCGGATCGCGTGCGGCATGGTGTACATGCCCTTCCCCCACGACCGCACGATCGTGCCCTCGGCGTCGACGACCACCACCGGGTCGGCCTTGTCGCCGCGCTGCAGCAGGTAGACGAGGCCCGTCGCGTCGGAGGCCACCCACGACACCATGCCGAGAGCCCAGCCTCGTGCCGCGGCTTCACCGGCAGCGCCCTTCCGGTGAGTGGTAGCCGGGGCGAAGACGCCAGCAAGGTGCGGAGCGCGGCGTTCTGCGCGTCCATGCGCGCCTGTTCGGCAGCGGCGTCCGGCCCCGTGGGCGTCTGCAGGCCGAACGGGATCAGCAGCGCGGCAAGGCACAATCGACTGAGCATGGGACGGAAATTAACACAGGTGCCAGCCTGGCCCCACGCACGATGATGCCGCTGTGTCCCACCTATTTTCGCGAGCGCGACCTTCAGCACCGCCGGCGGCGTACAATCGTGCTGATGACACGGCCTTCCCGTATCAGTTGATGGAGTTACCCATGCGCCGACTCTCGGTCCGCCTCGCCGGGCTCGCCCTGGAATGTGCGCTCACGCTGATGATCGCGGGGGTGACGCTGACGGCGGCCGACGCGCCGGACTGGTCGCGCTTCCGCGGGCCGAACGGCAGCGGGCTGTCGTCGGCCACCAAGGTGCCGACCGAGTTCGGTCCCGGCAAGAACATGCTGTGGCGGCTGGCGCTGCCGCCGGGGCACTCGTCGCCCATCCTGCACGGCGATCGCGTCTACCTCACCGCCTTCCGCGGCGACGTCCTGGTGACGATGGCCATCGACCGGCAGCGGGGGACGATCATCTGGGAGCGTCCCGCGCCGCGAGGTGAAGACCCGCCTGATCGACAAGCGCAACAACGCCGCGTCGCCGAGCCCGGCCGTCGAAGGCGACGGCGTCTACGTGTTCTTCCCGGACTACGGTCTGGTCGCCTACAACGCCGCCGGCACCCAGCTCTGGACCATGCCGCTCGGCCCCTTCAACAACATCTACGGCATGGGCGCGTCGCCGATCATCGTCGGCGACCTGCTGGTGCTGGCGTGCGACCAGAGCCTGGGCTCCTACGTCATGGCGCTCGACAAGCGGACCGGCAAGGTGCGCTGGAAGGTCGATCGCCCCGAGGCGCGGAGCGGTCACTCCACGCCCATCCTGTGGAAGGGGCCGGATGGCAAGGATCAGATCCTGCTGCCGGGTTCGTTCCTGCTGACGTCCTACGATGCGGCGACGGGCAAGAAGCTGTGGTGGGTGGGCGGGCTGTCGTTCGAGATGAAGTCGACGCCGGTGATTGGCGGCGACACCATCTACGTGAACGGCTACGGCGCGCCGGTCAACGACCCGGGCAACAAGGTGATCGATCCCGCCGGCCGACGAGGTGTGGAAGACCGCGGATGCCGACGGCAACGGCACGATCTCCAAGACCGAGTTCCCGAAGTACACGGCGGCGTTCTGGTTCGACGCGACGGACCTCGATACCAACGGCGTGTTGTCGAAGGACGAGTGGGCCTACTATCGCGCGGCGCTCGACTCCGAGAACGGCATGCTGGCGATTCGCCTCGGCGGCTCGGGCGACATGAGCGACACGGCGATCCGCTGGAAGTATCAGCGCACGGTGCCGCAGCTGCCCTCCCCGATCCTCTACGGCGGCGTGCTCTACATGATCAACGACAACGGCATCGTCACCACGCTGAACCCGGAGACGGGCGCGATGATCAAGCAGGGGCGGCTGACCGGCGCGCCGGGACCGCACTTCGCGTCACCGGTCGCGGCTGACGGGCACATCTTCTTCACCAGCGAGGCCGGGGCGGTGGTGGTGGTGGCGCCAGGCGGCGACATCACGCCGAAGGCGATCAACGACCTCGGCGAGGACACCTACGCCACGCCGGCGTTTGCCGACGGGCGCATCTACGTGCGCACGACGGCGGCGCTCTACGCGTTCGGCGAGCCCTGACACTAGGCGGCGCTGCGCGCCGTAGGGTGGAAGGGCGGCGCTTCGCGCCGTCAGGCCTCGCTGCGCTCGGTGGGCGGTGACCCGGCTGATCGGTTGACCGCTGCCTCCGGCAGGCGCATACTCCGCCGCACGGTCGTTTCCGACCGGCGTCAACCCCGTGAATCAGGAGAACTCGCGATGCGACATCGTCATCTGGCGTGGGTCGTCGGCGTGTGCGTGATGTGGGGCGAATCGGGCGGCAGCGGCTGGACACAGACCTCGGTGGCGGAACAGGCCGTGATGCAGGCCATCGATCAAGTCAACACGGCCTTCCAGCAGCGGGACGTCAAGAAATACGAGGCCCTGACGACCGCGGACTTCGTTCGCGTGGGATCGAACGGCCGCGTCTTCGGCCGCAGCGAGTGGCTGAAGAACGTGGCGGCGCCCGGAGCGGCGCGGCAGGCCGGCAAGTACGATCAGGTGAGCGTGCGCGTCTTTGGCGATGGGGCCGTGGTCACCTATCGCAACACGCCCACGGGAGCCGGACGGCAAGCCCGGCCCGGTGGGCTACCTCACGCGGATCATGGAGAAGCAGGGCGGCCAGTGGAAGATGGCGCTGGCGCAGAGCACCGACCTTCAAGCCTCCCCCAGCGCCGACGGCCGCCGAGCCTCTGGCGCTGCCAGCCTGGTCGGCTTCGTCAGCCGGCCGAGAAGGAGGCGCTTGCCGCCTTCCGCGCCATCCAGAAGGCGAATGCCGATCGCGACCTGGCGGCGTGGGAGCGGCTGTCGGCCGCCGACCACGCGATCATCGGCGCGGATGGCGCGCGCACGTCGCGCGCTGAGCGGGTGGCGGCCCTCAAGGCGCCCGCACCCCCACCCGCAGCCGGCACCCCTGCACCGGCCGCGGACCAGAACGTGCGGCTGATGGTCAAGGGCGATCTCGCGGCCGTGACGTGGACCGCAGGCAACAGTCGCTCGCTGAAGGTCCTCGCCCGGAAGAATGGGCAGTGGCAGCAGGTGCTGCAGCAGTCCTCCCCGATCGTCGCCGCCAGGAGGTAGCGATCCGGCGTGGCCCTCGCCGCGAGGGCCACGCCCCTCTCGACTGGCCGGGGCTGCGTGATGCGCGCGTCTGGCTCGTGTAGGATGCCAGCACACCAGGCGCACGGAGAGCCTTCCCATGGTCACGTTCCGCACGTTGCTGACGCTCGGTCTCGGCCTGCTGACCCTCGGTCCGACCGTCTTCTCCCAGGCGCCGGCCCCGTCCGGCAGCGCCGCCGAACCGATGCGCGGATTCACACCCGCGCGCGCCGCGAGCCAGCGCGAGACCGAACGGACGATGCAGGCGATGCCGTCGGCCGAGCGCATCACCGAGTGGCATCGCTACTTCACGTCGGTCCCGCATCCGGCCACGTCGCCGCGCACGAAGGAGATCGCCGAGCGCATCGCCCAGGCCTGGCGCGAGCAGGGGCTCGAGGACGTCGTCATCCACCGCTACGACGTGCTGTCGTCGAATCCGCGCGAGGTTCGCGTCGAGATGGTGGCGCCGCGCCGCTACGTGCCGACGCTGAAGGAGGACGCCTACCCGGAGGATCCCGACACGCAGCACAAGGACATCAGCCGGGCCTGGCTGTCGTTCTCGGCCTCGGGCGACGTCACCGCGCCGGTCGTCTACGCCAACAGCGGCAACCCCGAGGACTACGACCGGCTGCGCGCGAGCGGCATCGATCCGACGCGGCAAGATCGTCATCGTCCGCTACTCCGAACCCGTACAGCTATCGCGGCTTCAAGGCCCTGACCGCGCAGCGCGAAGGCGCGGCCGGCATCATCGTCTACTCGGACCCGGCGGAAGACGGCTTCACCAGGGGCGAGGTGTTCCCGAAGGGCCCCTACGGGCCGGAGAGCCACTTCCAGCGCGGCGGCATCGCCTACGACTACATCGTGCCCGGCGATCCGCTCACCCCGGGCTGGGCGTCGACGCCAGGCGCGAAGCGCATCACCGAAGGAGGAGGCCGTCTCGGTGCCGACGATCATGGGCGTGCCGATGTCGTGGCGCGACGTGCAGCCAATCCTCGAGAGCCTGGGCGGACCGCCGGCACCGAAGGAGTGGCAGGGCGCGCTGAAGCTGCGAGTATCGCCTCGGCGGCGAGGCGCGCGTGCGCATGAAGGTGGACATGCGCACCGACGTGCAGCCGAACTGGGTGGTCGAGGCGCGGATCCGCGGCAGCGAGCGCCCCGACGAGTGGGTCGCGCTCGGCAACCACCACGACGCGTGGGTGTTCGGCGGCGTCGACCCGAGCTCGCGGCACCGCCACGATGATGGAGACTGACCCGGTCGCTCGGCGAGATGGCGAAGCGCGGACAGCGGCCGCGGCGGACGCTCGTCTTCTGCGCGTGGGACGGCGAAGAGGTCACGCTCACCGGCTCCACCGAGTGGGGCGAGCAGTTCGCCGACGAGCTGAAGCAGAAGCTCGTGGCCTACCTGAACGTGGACTCGTCGGCCTCCGGCCCGCACCTCGTCGGCGTCGGCGGTCGGCTCGCTCGCGCCCGCTGCTGGTGGACGTGGCGCGCGATCTGCGCGATCCGTCGGGCGTCTCGCTCTACGACGCCATGCGGACGCCCGCGGACGCCGCCGAGGGACCGCGCGAAGGCCTGCTGCCGGACCAGGCGCTGGTCACGACGCGCATCGGCAGCGGCTCCGACCACACGGTGTTCCTCAACTTCCTCGTCGCGCCCGGTGCGTCGACATGACCTTCGACGGCCCGTACGGCGTCTACCACTCCGCCTACGACAACCACTACTGGGTCTCGAAGATCGGCGATCCGGGCTTCCGTTATCACACCCTGATGGCGCAGCTCTGGGGCACGCTGGCGCTGCGGCTGGCCAACGCCGACGTCCTGCCCTACGCGATGGAGACATATGCCGGCGAGCGTGCGCGAGTTCGTGCGCGAGCTCGACACGATTCAAGGGCGTGGGCGCCAACCTGGATACGCGCGTCGCTGGTGCGACGCGCACGCGCGCGTTGCGCGCAGCGGCCGGCGCCTGGATCACCGGGTGGCGACAGCGCTGGCAGTCGGCGACGCTGACGGCGGCTGATGCGCCGATCGTCTCAACCAGGACCTGCTGGCGTTCGAGGGCAACTGGGCGCATCCGGACGGCATCCCGGGCCGACCGTGGTTCAAGCACCTGCTCTACGCGCCGCGCTACACCTATGCCGCGATGACGCTGCCGGGCATCACCGAGGCGGCCGAACGCGGCGACTGGCCCGCCGCGCGCCAGCAGGCGACGCTGGTCGAAGCGGCCATCGCGCAGCAACGCAGCGCTGCTCGTCGGCGGCGGCCGAGCGCCTGTCCGCGGCCGCGCCGGCAGCCGACTCGCTGGAGTCGCGCCTGCGCGGCATCCGCGATCGCGTCGACGGCCGCATGGCCGTCTACGTGGAGCATCTCCGCACCGGCGAGCAGGTCGCGATCGACGCCGACGCCGAGTACGAGACCTTCAGCGTGATCAAGATCCCGATCATGGCGACCGTGCTGGAGCAGGTGCGGCAGGGCAAGCTCCGGCTCGATCAACGCGTGCCGATGCGCGCCGATCAGCGCCGCATCCCCTCCGGTGTGCTCTACGCGCTCGACCCGGGCCTGCAGCCGACGGTGCAGGGACCTGCTGACGCTGATGACCATCATCAGCGACAACCAGGCCACCGACGCGCTGGCGGATCTGGTCGGCCGCGACACCGTCACCAGCCACATGGCCAGCCTCGGCCTCGGCCGACACGCGCATCCGCTTCTCGGATCTGGACTGGGATCGCCTCTGGCTCTCCACGCTCGATCCGGACGTGGGCCAGCGTGTCGGGCGACAAGAGCGTCGAGTTCCCGTTCGACAAGTACCCGTCCGCCGCCGGTCAGCGAGGCGTTCCGGCACGTGATCGAGGACACCGGCCTCTACTTCGGCCGGAGCACCGCGCGCGAGATCGGTCGCCTGTTCGCGATGATGGGCAAGGGCGAGCTGGTGTCGAAGGACGCGAGCGCGCTGATGATCGACATCCTGAAGAAGCAGCAGGTGAACGACCGCCTCCCCCGCTATCTCGGCGACGGCGTCACCATCGCGCACAAGACCGGCGATGGCCAGCCCTGGGTCGCCAACGACGCCGGCATCGTGTGGGTGAAGGGCGAGCCGATCGTGATCGTGGTGTTCGCGGGCCATCACCGCGGCTCGAGCGAGGACCTGCGCGTGGCCGAAGGGACGCATCGCCGCGGAGGTCGTTCACCACTACGGCGGGGAGGTGGATCCGGCGGGGTTGAGAGACAAGTAGGTTCTGGTGAGCGGCACACCGACCGGTCCGGGTGACCGCCACGCCCCTGATCGCGACGCGCGGTCGCCGGGCGGGATGGACACCGGCGCGGCGGTCATCCCGCCGCCACGTATGCTCCAATCGCCCTCGTGAACCCTTCTGGATCGTCGGGCGACACGACCAGAGTGACGGAGGCGAACCGCAGCACCACCGTGCGTTCGGTGTCGGTGACGTACGCCCGGTAGGCGCCCAGCCGCTGGTTGCGGAACCGCCCGGTGATGGCGAACAGGCCGCCGTTGCCGAACGTCCGCAGCGACCGCGCCATGACGCCGCGCTCCACCGTCGCTGACTGCAGGCCCGCGAGCGGCCAGCGGCTCGTCCACCCCAGGCGTGTGACTTCGAGTTCGGTGTCGGTGATCGTGTAGCCCCGTACAGCACCGGCGAGCGGCACCGCCAGCACGGCCAGCAGCAGCCACCCAATCGGCCGACCGTTGGCCAGTTGAAACAGCGTCGGCACGCCGACAACGAAGCAGCCGATGCCCGTCGAAATCCACAGGCTCCGGCCCCATGGCGCCGCGAACGACTTCACATGCTCACCCGCTGGCTCACGACCGTCGCGTCGAGCCGCGTGCGGCAGTCCCAAGTGACATGGCCGCCATCTTATCCGTAATGCCGGCACGTGATAGACGTTAGCGAGGCGCGAGACGTGGCGGCGCGAACGAGCGCGGCGCCGACATGGGCGAAGCGCCGTTTACCGCGCGGGGCTTGCGCGGCGCAGGGCGTGGAGCGTGGCGGACGTGTCAGGGGCGCTGGTGAAGCTGGCGAGAGAAGAAGAGCCGTGGCGTGAGCGGCGGGGGATGCCACTCGTGCGACGACTGGCGTCGGCTTGCTGTTTACGAGCAGGTCTTCGCCACCACCTTGACGCTGGTTACGCTGAACGAGGGCATGGCGCCCATCGAACCCATCGCGACACCCGTTGCGGTCGAATCCGTCGTGGCCGTCCCGGTCGTGCCGGTCGCGCCCGCGGTTCCCGTGCCCGCCGTGCCGGCCGTGCTGCCCGAGGGAGTCGTCCCTGAGCTGGTCATGCTGCCGGCGCTCGCGTCCATCGTGCCCGTCAGTTCGACCTGCTGGTTCAGGTACTCGCCGAGCGTCACCGACGATCCGGCCTTCAGCATCAGCGTGCTGTGCGCACCCGCGCTCGCGGTTGAACCGGTGATCCCGGTCGCACCGGTCGTTCCGGCCGCGCCAGTGGCGCCGGTGGCCGAGCCACCCGAACCGCTCGCGATCTTCGTCAGCATGAACTGAGCACCGCTCGCCATGCTGCCGGCGGCACCGGTGCCGCCTGTCGCTCCAGCAGTGCCGATCGTGCCAGCGGTGCCGGGCGTCGTGGCGCCCGAGCCCATCGCGCCGGAGGCGCTGTACGGCACCAGACAGCCGGTGACCGTCATGGTCCTGCCGGGCTGCGACGCCGGCGTCGTCTGCGGTGTGGACGTGCTCTGAGCCGAAACCGTGAGCCCAGCGATGGCGAATGCACCGCAGGCCGCGAAGATGGTCTTGTTCATAACTCTCTGCCTCCTCTGCCTGGCGAAGGCGTCTTTGCGTTCGCCGGCGGCTCCGACTACTGCAGGAGTCGCGCCATCCGAATCTGCGGGCACACAGGCTCCCGCCAACGCTGCCGTCGCGGTGCGTTCGACGCGGGATCTCCACCATCTGAGTAAACAAGGGTGCAATCTGTGCATCGGGGACGGACCCGCTGAGTCAGCGCATTCGCAATTCCCGGCACCGAGTGTGGCAATCGCTTTGCAGCCAGACGATTCGGCTGGCACGTGGCCAGGGCAACTTTCAACCTCGGCCACACGCGCCCCCTCCGCGAACGGCCCGAAGACTTCCTGAAGGTGCTGGTGATGGCATGACAGTGCTGATGACGGCCGGGACTGCCGGCAGTGTGTGGACCTACGCGCTCGACCTTGCGCGGGCGCTCGGTCAGCGGGAGGTGGACGTGGTCCTGGCGACCATGGGGGAAAGCCCGACGGCCGAGCAGCGTCACGAAGCGCGCGGGATCAGCACGCTGACCGTCGCCGAGAGCTCCTACCGTCTCGAATCGACCACCGATCCCTGGACCGACGTGCAGAACGCCGGCACCTGGCTGCTGGAACTCGATCGGCGCGCGCGCCCGGATGTCGTGCACCTCAACGGCTACGCGCACGGCGCACTGCCGTTCAGCGCTCCCGTGCTGGTGACCGCGCACTCGTGCATGCTGTCGTGGTGGTCGGCGGTGAGAGGCGAAGATGCGCCCGCGTCCTGGAATCGCTACCGCGCCGCCGTGCTGAATGGCTTGGTTCACGCCGACGCGGTGGTCGCGCCGTCGCGGGCGATGGCC
The DNA here is from genome assembly GCA_963721715.1 of uncultured Acidobacteriota bacterium. Taxonomy (GTDB): domain Bacteria; phylum Acidobacteriota; class Vicinamibacteria; order Vicinamibacterales; family UBA2999; genus VFZN01. The sequence goes on from CAVRKI010000004.1 coordinate 1,182,192, forward strand.
GACTGCGTCGAACGCTTCCATGCCCCACCCACCCCCGTGCGGGTCATCCCAAATGGCCGGGACGCCTCGCTTTACACCGCTGCCGGACCGAAAGGCCCGTTTGTCCTGGCCGCCGGCCGGTTCGACGACGAGGGCGCCAACGTCGCCCTGGTCGCCGAGGCCGCGCCGTCGATGCCATGGCCGGTCTACGTGGCTGGGGACATGGGCGAGGCGGCGTGGCCGGCGTCTGTCACGCCGTTGGGGCGGCTCTCCACGTCGAGGCTGGCGCAGTGGTACGCGGACGCGACCATCTACGCGCGGCCGGCGCGTTACGAACCGTTCGGCATGTCGGTGCTCGAGGCCGCGCTTTCGGGGTGCGCGCTGGTGCTTGGCGACATCGAGAGTCTGCGCGAGGTCTGGGGCGGTGCGGCAGTGTTCGTGCCCCCCGATGACGCCAGGAGCCTGGCCGCGGCGGTGATCCGCCTGGCTGATGACGATGCCTATCGCGAGGAGATGTCGGCGCGCGCCGTCGCTTGCGCGCGCCAGTACTCGCTGGATCGCGCTGCCGACGCCTACCTGGGGCTGTACAACGAGATGGGTGACACTCGCGCGGCACACGTCAGCGGCTTGCACGCCCGAGCGTCGTGAGGCTGGCGCACCGGATCAGGCGGCACGAGCGAAGCATTCGACCGTCGCCTGCGAGCTCACGACCGCAGGACGGTCTCGAGCGTCGCTGGATCGATCGGCTTGACCATGTGGCCGTCGAAGCCGGCTTCCTCGGTCTTCCGGCGATCCTCGGCCTGCCCCCACCCAGTCTGCGCGATCACGCGCATCGAGCGGCCCCACGGCTGCTGCCGGATCTTGCGGCAGACTTCGTAGCCATTCAGCTTCGGCATGCCGATATCCAGCAGCACCACTTCGGGGCGGAAACGCTCGGCCGCTGCATACGCCGCCTCCCCATCAATCGCGGTCTCCACCAGGTGCCCCTGCTGCCGCAGCAGTTGAGCCAGCGCGCCGACGTTGTCTTCGTTGTCATCCACCACCAGGATGCGGCGCGGTGTCTGGCGGAGCTCGAGCGTGCCGCTGGTGTTGAGCGACGTCGGCACCACCGCGGCTGCGGGCGCAAGCGGCAGGCGAATGATGAACCGGCTGCCGCGATCCCGTCCCTCGCTCCGCACTTCGACCGAGCCGCCGTGCAGGGTGACGATGCCGCGCACCAGCGCGAGCCCGAGACCGAGGCCGCCGTCCGCGCGATCGAGCGGTGGCGCCACCTGCGAGAACTTCTCGAACAGGCGGGGAAGGAACGGCGCGGGGATGCCGATGCCGGTGTCGCGCACTTCGAGTTCGGCGCGCGTCCCCTCGACCACCACCGTGATGTCGATGCGCCCTCCAGGCGGCGTGTACTTGCAGGCGTTCAGCAGCAGGTTCGCCACGACCTGCGACAGCCGCGTCGGATCGCCGACGACGAGCACCGGGCCGCTCGGCAGGTGCAGCGTCAGGGTGTGGCGCGCGCGATCGACGGCGGCCCGCCCGGTTTCCACGGCCTGGTGCACGACGTTGACGACGTCCACCCGCTCCTGGCGCAGCGTCAACTTGTCGGCCGTGATGCGGCTCACGTCCAGCAGATCGTCGATCAGCCGCACCATGTGCTGCAGCTGCCGCGCGATGATGTCATGGGCCTGCGCCTTGGCGGTCGCCGGCGCCGCCTCCTGCTTGAGGATCTCGATGCCGGTGCGGATGGGCGCCAGCGGATTCCGCAGCTCGTGCGCCAGGGTGGCGAGGAACTCGTCCTTTCGCCGGTCGGCATCGCGCAGCCGCTCCTGACTGCGCTGCAGCTCCTCGTTGGCCGCCGCCAGCTCGCGCGTGCGCTCACCCACGCGCGCTTCGAGATCCTCGAGCAGATGCTGCCGCTGTCGATGCAGGCCCTGCATGCGGGCGGCGCCTCGCCACAGCGCCACCGTGACGACCAGCGCAAAGCCGACCGTCACGATCGCGGACGATAGACCGTGGTCCATCACGGCATCGAGCGACACCTGCACCCGGCCCAGCACCATTGGCAAGGCGAACGCGGCCACGAGCAGGCGCGGGGCCAGCACGGCGTCAGCGTGCGCGTCGCGCAGACGCGCGACGGCTTGCGCTGAACACCACAGCACGCCGGCGCTGCTGGCCGCCAACAGCAGGATCGTCAACGCCGCCATGCCGGGGAACCGTGGCTCGTCGGCCAGGCGGCTGACGTCGAATGACACCGCCACCAGCGCCAGCCAACTCATCGCCAGCGCCGCGCCGGCCGCGAGCCGGACGAGGCTCGCCCCCCATCGGCCCGACCAGGTGAGCGCGCCGAGCCCCGTGCCCAGCACCACGAAGCACACGGCGGTCATGGCCGACATGCGGCCGGCATAAGGATCCGGCGGCTGCGAGAAATCGTGACCGAGCCACGACTCGACGCCGAGCCGCACGCCGAACGCGTATTCGTAGAGGGTCAGAACAGGAAGGATGAGCGCGACGCCGGCCAGCACCCGGACCGCGATGCGGCCACCGCGATGGTCTGGGCCGAGCGCACTCGAGAGCGAGAGGCCGATGCCGACGGAGAGGAAACCAAAGGCGGTGGATGGCACCATCACCCGCCAGCCGCTCACGAGGCTGGCCGCCTGCGTGGACCCGAGGGCCCAGCCGAGCAGCACCAACAGTCCCGCAATCGCTGTCGCCAGGCCAGCAAGAAGCGTCAGTGGACCCGACACAGGCGCGATTGTAGTGCACACGCGTGGCGCCTCTGCGGCACCGCGAGCAATGTCGAGCTTGTTCGCGGTACCCGCCACGCCCATGACCGATTACATGAGTCTCGAGCGCCCGGACGTGTCGGGCTCGACATCGTCATGGGTCATCGAGAGACCGACCACGGTGCCGAGAGCGATGGCCGCGGCGCCCACCGCCATCGGGTTTTCGCCGACCCACCGCGCCACCTGCTCACCAAGGTCGCGGCCGCGGCGGAGCCGGTCCGCATTGCTCGACGCATCGGCGGACGCGCCGTCCCCGAGCAAGCCCGTCGCCCGCCGAGTTGAAACCTTTTGCTGGCTGATCAGGAAGCACCCGATCACCCCCGCCACGAAGGCCGAACGGCGGCGCGACCTCAGACCTCGAGCGATCAGCCACGCGACACCTGTGGCAGCGAGCACCGCGCCCACCGGGTTGTCCCGAGCGGTCGAGGCCGCCCGCGATCCAGACGCCTTCGCCTGACCTGCGGCACGCCTGGCCGTCTGGCTCGCGGTGTCGACCGCGCGCTTGCCGGCCGCGCTGGCGGTGTTGACCGCGTCTTTCGCCGTGCTGACTGCTTCCTTCACCTTGCCGGCGGCCGCTGCGCGGACCGAGTCCTTCGCCTGCTGGAGGAGGTGACCTGGATTCAGCCGTTCCTGAATTTCGTCGATGGTCGCGCTCATGCTGTCGCGGGTACGCTCGATGTTGGCCTTGATCTGATCGGCTTCTACCTGGTTTGGTTCTTCAGCCATTGCGCCGTCTCCTTTATCGAATCCAGGGTCTCGACCGGCGTCAGCGTCCGGCGCTTCAAGGCGGCGCGGCCGCTGGCGGCCATGACCCCGCCGGCGACGGCAAGAATCGCCGCTACGATCAGGGCCGAGAGCCACCCTTGCAGCCCGAGTTGCACGAGACCCATGATCAACGCCGCCGCCGCGGCCAGCAGGGCCGCGTGGCCCAGCACGCCCCCGGCGGCGATCAGCGCCGCGTCCCGTGCCAGGGCCGAGACGCGGTCGGTCATCTCCACGCGGGCCAGTGCGATCTCGTGCCGGATGAGCGTGGAAGTGTCCTGCGACAGCTCCTGGAAGAGTTCGCCAAGGGACCGTTCTGCCCGTTCGCCGTTTGCCATGATGTATTCCTCTCGCCCGTGACCGCTCAGGCGCCGGCGCTTGACACCGATAAATCCTGCGGGGTGTCAGTGGCCGTGTGAATGGCCGCGGCGCCCGAGCCCGTGGCCGCGGTCTTCAGCAGTTGCGACACGCCGAGCCCAACGACGAACGCGGCGCCGACGAACAGCACGGGGCGTTGCCGGGCGAGCTGCGCCACGCCCTCGGCCAGGACCGCCGGGTCGGCGTCGCGCACCCGATCGGCCACGCCGTGCAGCCGTGACCCGGCCGCCGTGACGACGTTGGCCAGCGCTTCGTTGTGGCCGTGCAACTCCTCGCCCAGCCGTCGCACGGCATCGGCCAGGCCGACGATGCCTTCCGCGGCCCGCGCCTGCTGCTCCTCGACCTGACCGCACACGCTGTGCCTGAGTCCGCGAATGACGCGAGATGCGGCCGCGTGCGGGATGCTGTTCGTCGACATGGTGTCCTCTACCCTCCGGGTCGTTAGTGATGCTGAGTCGGCGGGCGTCGGCCCCCATCCCTTAATCGCAGTGCAACTCGCAGGCCAAGCCGCGGCAGGCAGCTTCGGTTGGTCGGGGCTCCATCGGTGGCATCGCCGGGACAACCTGTGGAGGCCGATGCTCATCCCGGCCGCGGGACTACAGCGACACGGCCGCGCGCTGAAGACTCCGCGCGCAGTTGTCGCAGTGACCGCAGGCATCCATCGCCGCGTCCTCGTCCGCGAAGTGCTCGAGCAGCCTGCCCCAGCGGCACAGAGCGGTCTGGCAGTAGGTGGTCATCTGCTGCAGCTTCTGGCCGGCGGCGTCGCGCAGCGCTTCGTAGGTAGCGGTGAGGCCGTGGGGGTCGACGCCGGTTTCACCCGTCGGATGCAGGAGTCCATCGATCGCCACCCGCAGCAGGCCCAGGTCCACCAACGCGTTGATGATGACGTGGCTCTTGCGGACCGAGACCCCGATCTGCTCGCCGAGCCCGCGCCGCGTGAGGCCGCGCGCGCCGGCCCGTCCGATCGCCGTGACCGCGTCCCTGATCGCGGCGCTGCGCGGGTACTTCGTGTGCAGAAAGAATTGATGCGTCCGGGCATCGTCTTTCCCCCACAGCACGACCGAGCGGGCTGGCTCGCCGTCTTGCCCGCCGCGCCCAGCCTCCTGATAGTAGGCCTCCAGCGACCCCGGCATGTTGTAGTGGATGACGAGGCGGATGGCCGGCGTGTCGAGGTCCACGCCGACAGTGCTGGTCGCGACCATGATGCGGCTGTCACCGTTGATGAATCGCTCCTGGGCGCGGCGGCGTGCCGAAGCCGACAGGCGGCCGTGATCGAGCTCCGCCTGGGCGCCGAGGCCAGTGAGCCGGCGATGGACGGTCTCGGCACTGCGGACCGTCGACGCGTAGACGATGCCCGGCCCAGGCTCCTCGGAGATCAACGGCACCACGTGATCCAGCTTGTCGGCGTCGCCCGACGCCGTACGCACTTCGTGGAACAGGTTCGGCCGGTAGATGCCGTCGTTGAAGATGGCAGGGTGGCGCAACCCGAGGCGTTGGCTGATGTCGTCCAGCGCCCGGCGCGACGCGGTGGCCGTCAGTGCCAGCACCGGCGGCCGGCCCACCGCCTCGATGGCGCGGCGCAGCCCGAGATAGGCCGGCCTGAAATCGTGACCCCACGGCGAGATGCAGTGGGCCTCGTCGATCACAATCAGATCGATCGAGACGTCCTGCAGCGTGCGCTGGCACTCGGTGGCGTTGATCTGCTCCGGCGTGGTCAGCACGCACTGGAGACGTTCGCGGGTGACGTCGCCGAGGGCGCCGGCCGCTTCGCGCGCGATCCGGGTGCGATTCAGCGGCGAGGCATCGAGGCCGAACCCGCGCAGTGTCTCGACCCGATCCTTGCTCAACGAAATCAGCGGCGACACCACCAGCGTCACGCCGGGCAATTGCCGCGCCGGCAACTGATGGCACGGCAGCTTGCCGGCGCCGATGGGCCTCACCACGATAGTGTCCCGCCCCGACATCACCGCCCGGATGGCGTCCCCCTCGCAGGGTCTGGCCTCGTCGCGTTCGAATACGTGCTGGAGCGGGCGCCGCGCGACATCCATGGGGAAGCTCCTGAGGGGCGCATCGATCGGCGGGGTGACGATCGCACGGTCGCCGGGCTGGCCGGCGCGGCGAGGGCGACGGTGAGTTGTTCGTGAGCGAACGGTGACGCCCGAGCCCCCGGCGGCGACCCGCACATGCGGCGCGACGCTCGCCCGAGGCCCGGGCCCGTCTAACCCTCTCAGATCACAAAAGTGGTCGTCCCCACACCTCACCGATCCGCTCGGAACCGGCACCATCCACCGGGGGGGTGTGAGCTGATGGAACACGCAACACCGGTGAATGGTGGGATTAGATCGGGTTGCGGCCCTGGATGACGCGAATCAGGATGACGGCGACCGCGAGCACCAACAGGATGTGGATGAAACCGCCGAGGGTGTATGAGCTCACCATCCCCAACAGCCAGAGCACGATCAGTACGACGAGAATCGTATTCAGCACAGGTGTTGTCCTCCCCGGACCAATGGGTGACCGATCACGTTCACATGTTCGACTGACCCGTCATGCCGCGCGCCTGCGCGGCCGCCGAGTTGATCATCTGGCTGGCGGTGGTTTCCGCCGCCTCGGTGGCGCGGTCCACGCTCGCCTGGAGGTTGTCGAGATCGACGCCCGCCCGATCGGCGAGGTCGCGCACGTGGCGGGCCACCGCCTCGCGCAGCGAGCCCATCGACTCGCCCAGGTCCTCGCGCAGTTTCACGCCGGCCTTGGGCGCGAACAGCAGCGCCACGCCCGCCCCGACCACGGCGCCCGCCATCAGCCCGATCGTGAAACTCGCCCCTGCGTCCCGTTCTCGTTGATACATGTCGCTCTCCTTCTGCTGAGAGTGAGCGCGAGCCGGCGCGCCCACGGTTGTTCAGGTCACATTGTTCGAGCGACGCCGCCGCCAGCGCGCCACGAGTCCCGCGAGATCGCGCGTTGCCGCGCCCGACTCACCACGGCCGCGGATCGGCGCCGGTCGAAGCGACACGGCCATGCCGACGCCTGCGCGTCCTCGCCGGTCCTTTCAGCACCTTCCGTGCCAGCCCACGGGTCAGGGGAAGGCCAGCCCACCTGTCGTAGGAGGGTAGAGGCTTACACGTTATGGGAACACTACTGCCCGGTCGGAGCAGAGCCGTGGCGGGGACGTGCGGCGAGCAGACGGCGGATTTCGAGCACGAGCGCATCCGGCTCGCAAGGCTTGATGATGATGGAGTCGAAGCCGCACCGGCGCGCCTCGTCCAGTTGGGCGGAATGGGAGTGGCCGGTCGACGCGATCAACGGGATGTGACGCGTGGCGTCGACAGCGCGCAGCTGGCGAGCGACGTCGAAGCCGGACAGTCCTGGCATCTCGAGGTCCATCACCACGATATCCGGGAGGTTGGTCGCGGCCGCCGCCAGCGCCTGGCTGCCGTCGGCCGCGGTCAGGACCTCGAAACCAGAGGCGCGGAGATACACCTCCCAGACGTCCAGGGCATCGGGATAGTCGTCAACGATCAATACAGTAGAGGTAACAGCCATTGGTATAGTGGATTCGATTCTTGCACGCGATCCCGTCATACGGCGAATCAAGGCACGCGCCAACCCAAGAACATGCGATGACGGAAGCCGAACGGGTACTCGACTTGCTGATACACGACCTCCGGACGCCACTCGGTGTGGCGCATGGCTACCTGCGTTTGATTCGAGAGCAACGACTCACCACCGCGGACGACCGCGAACGCGCCTTCGCCGGCACACAGCAGGCGCTCGCGCGGATTTCGCGACTGTGCGAAGAGGCCAGCGCCTTCCTGGCCGAGCCGGCTGGCACGGCGCCGGGACGGGCGGGCGTCACGCTGCTCGTCGATCGGGTGACGGCACACCTGCGCGAGCACGGGGTGTCCATCACCGCTGCCGCCGACGGCAGCGCCGCGACGATGATCGTGGGCGCGGGCGTGGATCGGCTGGCCGAGGCCGTCAGCACCGTCCTCCGCGCCATGGCCCGGAGCGCCCCGGACGGGGTCCGCGTCGAGACCAGCGAACGGGAACTGCGGTTCGTGACCACCGCGGACCCGCGTGTCACGGCGTTCGACCCCTGGCGCGGCCACGGACTGGCCGTACCGCTGGCCTGCCGCCTCATCGCGAGCGTCGGCGGCCGCGTCGCCGGCGAGACGGCCGGCGCACCGACGATTGCGTTTCCCGTGGAGATGGCACCCGAATGACCGCACGGCTGGCGATCGTCGACGACGATCCGGCGTTCACCGACTTCCTGCACACCCTGCTGCGCACGCAGGGCTACGCCGTGGACGTCTACCACAGCGGCACCGCGCTTCTCGATGGGCTGCGGGCCGGCGCCGCGCCCAACGTGGTGCTGCTCGACGTCCTGATGCCCGATCTCGACGGCATCGAGACGCTGCGCGCCATTCGCAGCGCCCATCCGGCGGCGCAGGTGATCATGCTGTCCGGCCGCCAGGCGCCGGCGACGATCGTGGAAGCGGTGCGCCTCGGCGCCGCCGACTACGTGCTGAAGCCCGGCGATCCCGACGGTGTCGGCGAGGCCGCGCTCGAGTCTGCCATCCGCAACGCGCTCGAACGCGAGTCGCTGAGCGCGGAGGTGGCGCGGCTGGGTGCGCAGATGGCCGAGGATCCCCAGGGCGCGCAGCCGTGCTGGAGCTCGGGCTCGGCCATGCTGCCGGTGATGGCGATGGTCGAGCGGGTCGCCGACAGCGACGTCGGCGTGCTGCTGCGCGGCGAAAGCGGCGTCGGCAAGGAAGTGATCGCGCGCGAATTGCACCGCCGCTCCAGCCGCCGGACCAAGACCTTCGTCAAGGTGAACTGCGCCGCGCTGCCGGCGGACCTGCTCGAGAGCGAACTGTTCGGCCACGAACGGGGCGCCTTCACCGGCGCCGGCAACACCCGCATCGGCAAGTTCGAGTTCGCGCAGCACGGCACCATCATGCTGGACGAGATCGGCGAGATGCCGCCGGCGCTGCAGGCCAAGCTGCTGCATGTGCTGCAGGACCGCGAGTTCACGCGCCTCGGCAGCAACCGGCCGATCGAGGTGGATGTCAGGGTGCTGGCCGCGACCAATCGCGATCTCGAGGCGATGATGCGCGCGGGCACCTTCCGCGAGGATCTCTACTATCGCCTGCAGGTGATCGAGCTGCGGGTGCCGCCGCTGCGCGAGCGCCGCGAGGAGATCCCGCCGCTGGTGGAGTTCTTCCTCGCGAAATACGCCAGTGTCTATCGCCGGCCGCCGGTGCGGCCGAGCCGCGCGCTGATCGAGGCGCTGGTGGAATACGCGTGGCCCGGCAACATCCGCGAGCTCGAGAACATGATGAAGCGATACGTGGTGCTCCAGGAGGAACACCTCATCCTGACCGAGTTGCAGCGCCTGCGGCAGGCCGGGATCGCGGGCGGCTCGCCGCTTCCGGGATCGCCCTCGGCTCCCGTGGTCGCACCGCCCCCGCCGGTTTACGCACAACCAGTCCCGGCGCCTGCACCGGCCCCGGCGGCGCCGCTCGTCGTTGCGGCGCCGGGCGACGCGGCGGACGAGACGCCGTCCGACCCCAATCTCGAGGGGGCCGACCAGGCGATGGAGAGCGACGGCAGCGAAGGCGTGAACCTGCAGGCCCTCGCCCGCGCGGCTGCCATGCGGGCAGAACGGGAAGCCATCGACCAGGCACTGGCCCGCTTCCGCTGGAACCGCCGCAAGGCCGCCGCGTACTTGAGCGTGAGCTACAAGACCCTGCTCAACAAAATGAAGGAGTGCGGGATCAGCGATTCAGGCTCTTCTTGACGGCGTCCACCGTCTCGTCGATCTTGCGTTCGACGGTGCCCGTCTTCTCGCGAACCTTGCCGGACACCTGATCCGCCACGCCTTCGGCCTCGAGCTCGGGGTCGCCGGTCCACTCGCCGACCTTTTCCTTGACCGCGCCCTTGCCCTGCTCGAGCTTCCCGGCAGCTTCATCTTTGTTAATCATGGCAGTTTCCCCTCGAGGGATGGTCGTGATTGACCACGGCCCAATCGGGGAGCAGGAAGCGTGCCAGGCCGGGGCGCGGCCGACTCCCGCTCCACCCGCACCACGCGCGACGTCTTGAGCGAATACCGATAACGGGTGGCGAGCATCTTGCTTCGCTCGGACGCAAGGAGCAGACATGCCCAACCCAATGGATCCAGCACAGCCGCAGCGCCCGGAGTACCCGAAGTCCCCGGAGCAGCCGGTCGTCCCCCCGGACGATCCGAACCGGCCCGATGTGGATCGCGAACCGAATATCGATCCGCCACCCACGGTGCCGCCGATGGAGGCGCCGTCGGAGAGACCCGTGATCACCGAGCCGCCCTCGCCGCGCGCGCAACCGCCGGCGACGCAGACCGATTTCCCCGGCCTTTCGTCGTTTGCGTGGATCGCCGCCGTGGTCATCTCGGGCGCGACGCTGCCGGCGCAGGGCGCCGACAACGTCACCGTGCAGCTGCGTAACGGTCAGACGGTGCGGGGTGCGCTCGAGGATCTCGAGGGCGGCACGCTGTACGTGCGCGTGTCCCGGGACGATCAGCGACGACTGCCAATCGGCGAAGTGGCGCTGATCGACCGGGTCGGCGGCGCCAGCGGGCTTCCTGACACGGAGCTGCGCGAGGCCCGCCGCAGCGAGCACCTCGCCATCCTCACCTCCGGCGCCAGCGTCACCGGCACGCTGGTGGACATTGCCGGCGGTCCGGGATCAGCAGCTGGTGAGGAGGGCCAGGAACGCCGCTTCATCTTCCGGCTGCCCGACGGGTCGCAGCGCAGCGTCGCCGGCAACGACGTCGGCCGCGTTCATCGTCTCGATCGACCCGAGGAACCAGCGGTAACCACGCCCTCATGATCGGCACCGCGGTGCTCACATCAGCCCGCGGTGCTCACTCGTTCCCCTCCGCTCCCCAGACCTGTCATCCGGCGACCACTTCGCCCCGCTCGACGCGTGGAACAAGTCGTGCAGCCAGCGCCCACGACCTGTGGCGCGAACTGCGCCAGCACCCGAACCGAGAAGGAGACCCCATGGCCGAGATGAACACGTTGATGGATGCCCTCGTGGACGAAGTTCGCGATCTCTACCACGCCGAGAAGCAGTTGGTGAAAGCGCTGCCGAAGATGGCGAAGGCCGCGACCAGTGACGAGCTGCGCGAAGCGCTCGAGTCGCACCTGTCCGAGACCGAGAACCAGGTGAGCCGTCTGGAACAGGTGTTCGAGCTGCTCGAAGAGAAGCCGCGCGCGAAGACCTGCGCCGGTATGGCCGGGATCATCGAAGAAGGATCCGACGCCCTGAAGGAGGACGCCGAGCCGGCCGTGCTCGACGCCATGATCATCGCCTCGGCGCAGCGCGCCGAGCACTACGAGATGGCGGCCTACGGCACCGCCGCCGCATGGGCTGAAGGCCTGGGCCTCAGCGAGGTGGCCGAGCTGTTGCGCGACACCCTCGACGAGGAAAAGGCGGCCGACGAGAAACTGACCGCACTCGCCGAAGCGGGAATCAACGACGCCGCCAGTGCCGGCGCCGAGGATGAAGACGACGAGGAGGAGGACGACGACGCCGAGGATGAGGGCGAGTCGAAGGCATAGGACGGCCCCCGTTCCGGTCGGTCTCGTTGTCGGTCATCCCAGGACGCCGTTCCCGATCCCCGCGTGGCTGCCCATCATCGGTCGGGGTCTGTCCATTGATGTTGGCCAACCCCTTGCTATAGGGATGGCGTGCCGGTGTTACAGCGCCGGCCAGGAACTCCGCACCACCAAGCCTCGTCAGTGCCCACCACCACCCCGGGGAAATCGGCGAACCGATTTCCCCGGCGCGTCCTTCCCTCTTCAGTGAACGCGACGGCGGCACGACTTCTGCTCTTGATTGGTGCATATGTCCGGCTTACTTCGTTGGAGGCACACATACATGGTCAAACGGATTGCCCTTACCACCGCGGCGGCGCTCGTCGCCCTGATTGTCACGGCCGCGCCGGCGCGCGCCGACTGGTTGTTGACTCCTTATCTGGGCGTCACCTTCGGCGGTGACACCAGTGGGGAGAACCTCACCTATGGCGCGTCACTCGGGTGGATGGGTGGGGGCGTCATCGGCTTCGAAGTGGACGGCGCCTTCGCGCCCGATCTGTTCGATGAAGACGACGGCGTGGACCTGGCGATCCAGGACAGCAACGCCACGACGCTGATGGCCAACCTGATCGTCGGTGCCCCGCTCGGTCCCGTCCGCCCGTATGCGTCTGGTGGCGTCGGGCTGATCCGCACCCGCGTCGCGGACGCTGACGAGTTCTTCGATATCGACGACAACAGCTTCGGCGTGAACGTGGGCGCCGGGGTGATGGGCTTCATCAGCGACAACGTTGGCCTGCGCGGCGACGTGCGCTACTTCCGCAGCGTCCAGGACAGCAACGGCGGTAGCGACATCGACCTCGACTTCGGCGCGTTTGATTTCTGGCGCGGCACCTTTGGCGTCACCCTCCGCTTCTAAGCGGCAACCCTCAACGTGGAGACTGCCATCATGACTCGACGACTCTTTCCTGCTCTCTGCCTCACCGTGGCCCTCGCCGGTCCGGCCGCGCTCGGCACCGTCGCCTGCGGCAAGTCCGTCGGCAACACGATCGACGACGCCACGATCACCGGTCGCGTGAAGACGGCGATGCTGAACGACCCGGACGTGGCGGGCCTGAAGATCGATGTCGACACATTCAAGGGCGTGGTCACGCTCTCGGGCGCCGTCAAGTCGCAGATCGAAGCGAACAAGGCGATGGACATCGCGCGCAAGACGCCAGGCGTCTCCGACGTGAAGTCGACGCTTCAGGTCAACCCCTAGCGTCCGGCGCGGTCGACTGAATCCGGCTCAGGCAGAGGCGCCCTCGTCGTCCTGCCACGGACGCGACGGCGCCTCTGCCGGCCGGATTCGTCATGTACGAACCGGCTTGCCCACATTGGCCCAAGGCAGGGGGCAAATTCCAGAGCCGGAGCCCCCGGAGGCTGGCGACATTCTTGCTGTGGCTGGGTCACAGGCACGAAGGAGACGGACCCATGGTGAATCTGGTGTCGTGGTTTATGCGGGGGCAATGTTTGCGGCACGAGGAGCCCATGTTCGATCGAGATGCCAGTGGCGCAATCTTCCGTTGTCCGCGTTGTCTGCACACGTGGCCCCGGTTCCAGGGCGAGGCGGTCATCGGCTCGACGCCGGTGTCGGGTGCCACGCCCATTCCGGGCACCGTCCGCGTCCGCCGGCCCCGCGCGAAGCAGGGCGCCGGTGTTCGCCACTCCAACGTGGTGGCGACGCCGGGCCTGGTGAACGGGACGATCTGAGTCAGGCGCAGTCGCGGACGACGCTCGTGCCGTCGTGGCGGGTTGCGCAAGGCGGCGTGACCAACTGCAGCGCTGACTGCGCGCCGCCCTCCAGGAAGATCGTGCTTTCGCGCCACACGCTGGCGCCGGCACGGCGCGCCAGATCGAGCGCCGCGGCTGAGGCATCCGGCAGGGTCTCAAAGGGGCCGCCACAGAAGGTGCCACCCACTTCGCGAATCCAGTACGAGCAATGGATTGAGCCGGGAGTCTCGAGCAGGGATCTGAGCTCGATCACGAAGTCGCCACGGACGCAGAGCGGATCGGACATGCGACCTCCATTCGAGGGCACCCGTGGGGGGAGGGCCGCTGACTGGGCGGTAGGTTCTGGAACCAGCAACTCTAATACCCGGGCTGCCCGGACGCAAGCACTGATCGGTCAAGGGTTCGAAGTGTCAGGGCCGGGCCCTCAGTGGCATGGGCCCTGCACGTGATCAAAGGCAGAGGGCGAGGCCACCGGCCGTCGCATCAACAACCAGTTCGTCGTCCCAGGAGGACCCCATGAAGTACGGCGTGGCATGGATGCTCGGAGTGCCGTTCTCGTTGATTGTGTTGTGGTTCGCCGCCAACCAGGTCGGTTGCGGATTCTAGTGTCGAGGAGACGAACGATGGCCGCGAGGACGCGGAGGTTCCTCCCGGCCATTCACCGTGCACGGGATCTGGCGCGCGCCAACGGCCGTGTCAGTCTGGCTCGACGTTGAGCAGCTCAGCCTTGGAGTCCGCTGTCCTGGAACCATCCTTCGGATCTCCACAATGGCAGCCGCACGACGATTCCCCTATCTGGTTGCGCTGATTGCAGCGGTGACGGCAGCGGGTGTGCGCTACGCGCTCTCCCCAGTCCTGCATGACGAGGTGCCGTACCTCACGTTCTTCGCCGCGGTGATCACCGCGGCGTGGTACGGCGGCTTTCGCGAAGGCCTGGCCGCCACGATCTTGAGTGGTGTGGCGGCGGTGCTGCTGTTCGTCACACCATCGTGGCTGAGTGCCGGCGTGGACTTCCCGAACCTGGTGGCGCTGGCAATGTTCGGGCTCAGCGGCTGGCTCATCAGCGAGATGTCCAGCCGGCTGCACGGCGCCCGCGATCGCGAGCGTCTGGAGACCGCACGCCTGCAGACGACATTGCACTCGATCGGTGACGGCGTGATCGTCACCGAAGCCGATGGGATGGTCACGATGCTGAACCCGGTCGCCGAGCGCCTGAGCGGCTGGACGGCGGCAGACGCGCATGGCCGCGCGCTGACCGAGGTGTTCACGGTCCTGAACGAGAGCGGCGAGGAATGCACGATCGAGGACGCGCTGGCGCGACTGCGGGCCGGTGGGGTGCTGCACCATCACCCTGTCCGTCTGCGTGCCCGTGACGGCGGGGTGACACACGCGCTGGTCACCGCCAGCGGCCGCTGGCAGGACGGCGTCCTGATCGAGAGCCGGTGGTTCGTGCTCGACATCACCGAGCGTACCCGCGTGGATGAAGTCCGTGGACTGCTGGCGGCGGTGGTCGAGGGCACCGAAGACGCCGTCATCAGCAAGGCCCTCGACGGCCGCATCCTGTCGTGGAACGCCGGCGCCCAGACGATGTTCGGCTACTCCCCGGAGGAAGCGGTCGGGCGTCACATCAACCTGATTGTGCCCGAGCACCTGCGCCCGCTCGAGCAGGAGTTCCTCGCGACGGTCGCCCGAGCGGAGCGGGTGATGCCGGTCGAGACGCTGCGGGTCGCCCGCGATGGCCAGGTGCTGGACGTCTCGCTGACACTCTCGCCAATCCGCGATCCGAACGGCCGCATCATCGGCGCCTCGTCCATCGCCCGCGACATCCGCGGCCGCAAGGCGCTCGAGGAGTCGCTGCGCGAGAGCGGTCGGCGAAAGGACGAGTTCCTGGCCGTGCTGGCCCACGAGTTGCGCAATCCGCTGGCGCCGATCCGCAATGGCATCGCCGCGCTGCGGCTGGCGCTGCCGGATGATCAGCGGATCCGCGCCACTGGCGACATCATCGAGCGTCAGGTGAAGCAGATGGCGCGGCTGCTCGACGACCTTCTCGACGTCTCGCGCATCACCCACAACAGGCTGGACCTGCGCCAGGAGGCGCTGACGCTGCGCAGCGTGCTCGACTCCGCGCAGGAGACGTGCCGGCCCGTGGTCGAGGCAGCCGGACAGGCGATCTCCATCACCATGCCGGGCGCGCCCATCCACCTCTATGCGGACCCGGTGCGTCTGGCGCAGGTCTTCTCCAACCTGATCAGCAACGCCTCCAAGTACTCCCACCAGGGCGCCACCATCCGCATCACCGCCGAGGTCCGCGACGGCGAGGTCGTCGTCGTGGTGGCCGACGATGGCATCGGGATTCAGCCTGAGGCGCTCACGTCGATCTTCGAGATGTTCTCGCAGGCGACGCCGACACGCGCGCAGGGCGGCATCGGCATCGGGCTGTCGCTGGTCCGGGGTCTGGTGGAGCTGCACGGCGGGCGGGTGTCGGCGCGCAGCGAAGGCATCGGGCGAGGCAGCGCCTTCGAGGTACGGCTGCCGGCCGGCAGGCCGGCCGGCCATCCCTCGCTGAACGACAACCAGCCGGGATCCGATCGCCCCATGAATCGCCGGGTGCTGATTGCCGACGACAATCGCGATGGCGCGGACAGCCTGGCGCTGGTGATGACGGCGTTCGGCTGCGAGGTGCGGACCGCGTACGACGGCCCCTCGGCGGTGCGGACCGCCGAGGCGTTCCAGCCCGAGGTGGTCTTCCTCGACCTCGGCATGCCCGGCATGGATGGCTTCGAAGCGGCGCGCCGGATCCGCAGCCTGCCAGGCGGTGCGACCACGGTGTTGATCGCGCTGACCGGCTGGGGCCAGGAACGCGATCGCCAACGCACGTCAGAGGCCGGGTTCGACGCACATCTCGTGAAGCCCGTCGATCCGCTGTCGATGCGGCGCTTCCTGGACCAGTTGCCAATCACACGCTGACGCGCTACTTCTGCGACCCGGTACCCGGGTAGGGGCTTGGCGGGGGCGGAGGCAACCGCGGCGATCCCGATTTGACCCACCCGTCATAGCGCCGGCGCAGCGTCCTCACCGGATTGCCACTCTCCCCCGCCTTGGTGTTGTCGTCCGTCACGCTGAGATAGGCGTAGTACTGACCATCGTTGTGCGACACGCCGGGCTTGTCGTCCTTCTCCGCGATCGCGATGTAGGCGACGTGCGCCGTCTTGTTGTCGCAGGGCACGAAGTCCAGCACGCTGACGCCGCAGTTGCAGCGGTGGTCGCCGCCGTTGGCGTCGGCCGCCTCCATCGCCGCCATCACCCGATCCGCCAGGGTGCCGGTGGCGCGCGTGAACGCCAGCGCCGCCTGGTGCATCACGGCGTCGCCGAGCAGCGTGTTGCCCTGCACCTGATAGACGATGTTGGCGCCGACCTGGCCGCCGAAGTACAGGGACGAATTCGAGTTGCCGCTGCCGTTGAACCCGGCACGGTTGTTCTGCGGTGTCACCTTGCCGTTGGGGATCGCGATGATGCCGAACTGCCGGCGTTCGATCTGGTTCTCCGGCTTCCGCGCCGCCTCCTGCTGCTTCAGCAGTTCGAGGATCTGCGTCGGCGGCGTGCCTTTCTTCAGCTCGTTGTAAACCAGCATCTGGTTCTCGCGCGTGTTGTCGGCGCCGGCCTGGCAGGCGGCGACGCCGACGCCAGGCACGATCACCGCCTGCACGTCCATCAGATCGCGCGAGGGGTTGGGTTTTCGCTGCGGGAAGCCCTGCTGACGGACGCAGGTGGCGGAGGCGATGATCACCTGGCCGGTGCGGGCATCGGCGGCAATCACCGACCACGTGGCGAAGGCCGGCACGTCGGCGGCGAGCAACAGGACCAGGGCGAACAGGATGTGCAACATCGTCATACCGGAGACCTCTTAGAAGCGATAGCGCGCGCTGATGCGGAACACGCGCGCGGCAGGAATCGGGTTGGCCGAAGCGGCGTCGATGCCGCCCGTGGACAGGGGCTTGAAGTAGTTGGGGCCGTTGGTCGTGACGCGGCGCAGCACCACGCTGGAGTTGAACAGGTTGAAGCAGTCCACCATGGCTTCGAACGACTGGCTGCCCTTGCCACTGAACGTTTTCGACAGCCGGAGGTCGGCGAGCTTGACCCAGTCGTAGCGGCCCGCCTGCCCTTCCACCGTCACGTTCACCAGCGTGTTCAGGGCGTCACGCACCTGGACCACGCGATTGTCGTACTCGCCAGCCTGCGCGGTGAACGTGGAGGCGACCAGCATCTTCCAGGGCAGCTCGTAGGTGCCGCTGAGACGCACGCCCTGATAGATCTCCGGCAGCGCCCAGGCGCCGGCCGCGCCGGGCGTGGTGGAGATGCCGTAGAGTGCCTCGTTCGGGTTGCGGGGATCGATGTTCTTCACCTCGCGGCGATCGGCGGTATAGGAGGCCAGCAACGACCAGCCCTGCGAGTAGGCCTTGCTGAACGTCGCCTCGAACGCGGTGTAGCGATCGTCACCCTCGCCAGGCGCCGCATTCACGGTGAGCGCGCTGACCTGGCCGAAGGTGGGATACGAGCGTGGCACCGACCACACCTGCACGATGTCATCGTCCGCCGTGCCGACGACGTTGTCGCGGCCCGGGTCGATGCCGAGCGCCCGGTCGGTGAACGCCTCGTAGGGCTGCGCCAGGTTCAGCTCCTTGCTGCCGCGGAAGTCGCGCTTGCGCACCACATTGAAGCGGAGCGAGGTGGTGGCCCCGAGGCCGACGTCGAAGCCCGCGGTGTATTCGTCCAGATACTCGCCCTTCAGCGACGCATCGAGACGGCTGTCACGCGTGGCGCCGGTGACGGAGACGAGGTTGGCCGGCACCGGGGTGTACGGGATGGTGCCGTCCCAGCGGTTGTAGGTGTAGACGAGCGACGCCGCGGGATTCACTGAGCTGGCGACCGGACCGGCGGCGGCGTTGACGCCCGAGCCGTTCGCCGCGTAGCGGCCGTAGCTGGCCTTCAGCGCAAAGCGCCCGGTGCCGGTCAGGTCGTAGACCGCCGAGAAGCGCGGTGACCAGGCGTTGTAGGTCGGGAAGTCGTGGTTCTCCGGATAGACGCGCGGCTCGGCATACGGGCCGGTGCCCGGGTTCCCCTGTTCGGGCAGCCACGACGAGTAGCGATCGAAGCGCAGACCGGCGTTCAGCGTGAGGCGCCGGGTGAGGTTGACGCTGTCGTTGGCGTACCACGAGTTGTAGTTGATGCCGGCGTTGGTGTTGTTCGGATACTCGTAGACCTGCACCGAGTCGGGCCGCTGGAAATAGTCGGCGTCGCCGGTCAGGCTGCGATAGCGGTAGACCTGCTGGTTCGGATAGCCGTAGGTCTCGACGTAGTTCTGGCTCGTGTAGCCGAGGAAGCCGGACTTGATCTCGTGGTTCATGTTGCCGATGGTGCGGTACCAGGACCAGGTGCCGTTGTAGCCCCAGCGCGCCGGTTCGCGGTTCAGTTCGAGGAACGCGCCACGCGTCTGCGTCGTCGTCAGGTCCGTGCGGCGCACGTCGGTGGTCCAGGCCTTGTCGGGCCACCAGTAGCCGGAGCGGTTGACGCCAGCGTCGAACGTCATGCTCTGGCTCATAATCCGCGTCCACTTCACGGCCGGGCCAATCGCGGTCCAGGCGATCTGGTTCTGCGTCGCTTCGAGCGGCACGAAGGTGCTCGCCGTGCGGTAGGGCTGCCATTTGCGGTTGAACTGCTGCGAGACTTCGAGCTTGTTGTTCTGCGACACCTGATACGTGATCTTCAGCGTCGGGTTGTCCAGCCGCGTGAAGAATTCCACCTGCTCGCCGGTCTCCTCGGAAACGAAGCCGGGGATCAGCAGCCCCGAGTAGTTGTAGCCGTAGGCGCCATAGAACCACAGCTTGTCACGGATGATCGGGCCGCCCAGATCGAGGCTCAGGTCGTTGTAGCGGGTGAACTGGTTGTTGCCGGGGTCGAAGCCTTGCGCGCGCAGTTCGTCGGTGACGTTGTCGCCCTGGAACGCGCCGTCCTGCCATGCCAGCAGGTAGTTGCCGCTGAAGCGGTTGCTGCCCGACTTGATCACGAAGCTCAGGATGGCCCCTGGGGTCTGCGATTCCGCGCCCTTGGCGGCGGCCGAGACCTGCACCTGGTCGTAGGTGTTGTAGTCGCCGAAGAACTGGTCCCACACGACGCCGTCGAACTTGAGCAGCTCGCCGCCGGGGCGGCCGTACGACCGGGCGCCGGTGGTGGTGGAGCCACCCACCGTGTTGCCGCCGACATCGAACTGCGTCGGCGACAGGCCCGGCACCAGCCGCGCCAGCCCGCGGATGCCGCGGCCGAATGGCAGGTTGTCCATCTGCTGCTCGGTCCAGTTGACGCCGACGGTGGTCGCCTGCAGGTCGATCGTCGGCGTAGAGCTCGTGACCGTGACCGATTCCTCCAGGGATTCCAGTTGCATGGGACCGTTGATGGTGACCGAACCACCGGCGTTGACGACCACGCCTTCGAGGGTCAGCGTCCGGAAGCTCGTCAGCTGGAAGGTGACCGCATAGGTGCCGGGCGCGAGCTGGCCGAAGCGATAGGTGCCGAGACTGTCGGTGACCGCCTGGCGCGCACCGCCGATCATGGCCGGGCTGGTGACGCTGACGTCGACACCGGGGAGGAGTCCACCACTGCTGTCGAGCGCGCGCCCCGTAATCGTGCCGGTCGTCGCCTGCGCGCCAGCCACGCCGCCGCACACCGAAAGGGTCACCATCAGGAGCAGGGACAGGGAACGGACGAATTTCACGAGGCCTCCATGCGTGAGCCGATGTGTGCCTCACGCATCGAAAGCCTACTCGGTATAACAACGGGTTATACCATCTGCGGCGGCGAAAGAGGTCGTCGTGACACCCATCAGCAGCGTCGATGACTCGGGCTGCCCCGGCCGCCAGAAGCGTCTAGAGCCCGGGCCCCCGAGCCTCGAAATCGACGTTCTCCGTGAGCCGCGTGCCATCACGCAGGAACATGTTGGCCAGGCGATCGATGCGCCTCGTCGCTTCATCGAGGTCCGACACCCCCAGCGTGACGTTCAGCAGGTCGATGTACCACGGCAGCTTGATCGGTTCGGTGACGTAGCGCGCCACGATGGCGCGGGCAATCGGCAGCGTGGTGCCCTTCGAATCGTCGTGCACGTCGCGATTGCCGGCGGCGAGCAGCTTGGCATACTCCTCGTCGAGCAGCCGCGCGAACAGCGCCGGCGAGAACCGATCGCCCTCGCGCACACCCACCACATCGTCGGCGGCGGTCAGCGCCGCGCCCTTGTGCAGCCACTCCCACAGGATGCTCAGGCGGATTTCGCCCGTCGCCATGTCTTCCATCAGGTACAGCACATCGTCGTTGCCGAAGAAGTCCGCGGGCTTCAGCGCGGCGGCCTGCATGCCCTGGCCGAAGGCGTTGCCGTACTGGAGGCCGACGCTCAGCAGGTCGCGCGCGCCGCGAACCGTGCGCGGCGCCGGCTCGAGCATCGTCAGCGCCTCCGCATCGGACGCCGTGTAGCCAAGTGGCGGGAACGCGCGCCCCAACTGGTTGTCCTGCCCCACGCGCTCCCACACCGGCCGGACGATGTGGACCATCTTCCAGTGCGCCACCCACTTGCCGCTGGCGCCCTCGCGCTGCTCGCGTTCCGCGCCGGACAGCGCGCGGGCCATCCCGGCCTGCACGCCGGCCTCAGAACCGACGGGGATGTTCGGCTCCATCCCCCCCTGCCACAACGCGCACTGCCCCTTCTCGTCCGGCACGTTCACGGCACGGCGCACGCGGTCCTCGTAGTGCCGCATGTAGCCATAGGTCATGGTGATGGCGTCGATGTTGGGGTTCACGAACGACGGGTCCCAGGCCATCGCATCCGATACGCTGTTGATGTAGTCCCAGCGGCCGGTGTTGAAGCCGACGAAGCGCGGGCCGAGCGCGGCGCGGATCTCCATCAGCTGGAAACACGCCTCCACCTGCTCGACCAGCACATAGGCCTTGATGGTGCCCACCGGCAGCGCCAGGTGCCCCTCGATCGCCCACAGGATGTCGTGCCACAGCGCCGCCTCCTCGGCGGTCTGGATCTTCGGGAGATAGAGCACGAGGGACGCGCCCTGCGCACGCAGGGGCTCGTGATTGTGCACGACGTAAAGGACCGCATCGACGATGGACGCCGAGAAGCCGTGGCCGTCGGCCCGGCGCACATGGCGATCGTCCAGGTGCAGTCCGCGCGCGCGGAAGATCTTCGTGGTGACGTCGAGCTGTGCCTGCCAGTCGTGAACGATGGCGCGCCCGAAGAAGCCGGTGGCCCACGCGTTCATCTCACCCGCCACCCGCTCCGCCGCGCGCAGGAACACCGGATCGCGGTGAATGGCCAGCTTCAGGTTGCGCTGGTTGTCCAGCGACATCGAGTCGAGCTGCCCCAGCGCGTCCTCGCCGTCGAACATCCAGCCGTCGGCGCCCGACAGCAGCGCGTAGGCAACGTTGCGGATGCTCTGCTCCACCGTGGCGCGCGGCCGGGCGGCGGGGCCGGTGCCCTGGATCCACTGGCGCTGCAGGTCGTGGGGAATGGCGCTGCCGGTGAAGCGGCCGGCGCGCGCGTCCTCGACGCGAATGGCGGTGCGGGCAATCATCGCGGACGGGTCCAGGAAGCCGATCCGCTCGCGGCTGGCGGCACGGGCGGCGCGACGGGCCACCCGCGCGCGCATCACCGCCTGGCGGTCGTTGTCGAGCGGGCCAACGGCATGAAGAGCGGCGATCGCGGCGGGGGTGAAGATGTCGGCGTAGTCGGTCGTGGCGGAGCGGCGGATTGCGAGCGGCGAAAACGGCATGCTGTTTGGTATCACAAAACGATCCATCATGGGCCCGCGAACGTGGCCCACTTCTTCCTCAGCCTGATCTTCATCCTCTCCCGCGTGGCGCTGGCCGCTGCCGGACTGCAGTTCTCGTTCAGCCTCGACTGGATGTGGATGGCCGATCCGCTCGACCTTCGCGATCGGCTGGCGGAGACCCTGTACTACTTCCACGCCTTCCCGCCGGGCATGAACCTGCTGACGGGACTGCTCCTGAAGGCCGCGCCCTCCGACCCCGGAAGCCTGGCCCACGTCGTGTTCGCCGCCATGGGCCTGGTGCTGGTGAACCTGATCTTCGCGATCGGCCGGCTCGTGGGGCTGTCGCAGAAGGTGGCCTTCGCGGTGGCGGCGGCGTTCGCCTTGCTGCCCGCCGAGATCTACTTCGAGCACCTGTATCTCTACGAGCTGCCGGTCACCACGTTGCTCTGCCTGTCGGCGGTGATGTTCCATCGGGCGCTGCGGCGGTCATCCACCTCGGCCTGGATGGGGTTCTTCGCCGTCTGCGCCCTGATCGGGGTGACGCGCAGCACGTTCCACCTGCTCTGGTTCGTGGCCCTGGCCGGCCTCGCCTTGTGGTTCACGAAGGCGGGTACCCGCCGGCAGTTGCTGCTCGCGACCATTCCGCCGCTGCTCCTGCTGGTCGGCGTCTATGGAAAGAACCTGGCGCTCTTCGGCGAGTTCGCGGCCTCGACGTTCGGGCCGGCCAGCTTTCACCTGGTGACGGTGGATCGCCTGCCGATTGCGGAGCGCGACCGGTGGATCGCCGAGGGCACGCTGTCGCCGTTTGCCGCCATCAGCGCGTATGCACCGCCGCGCGACTATCTCCGGTTCTTCGCGACGAGCGAGCGGGCCGATTGGCCGCCGCAGCTCACCCGCCTCGAGCATCCGTCGGTGAAGGCGGCCAACTTCAATCACTGGTTCCTGCTCGAGGTGCACCGGGCGCGCCGTCAGGACGTGCTGCACTATCTGCGCCTCCGGCCATGGGGATACCTGCAGAACGTGATGGCCGGCCTTCGGGACCTGTTCCGGCCCTCCACCGAGTGGCACCCCCGGACCGGCACCGATCGGTCCCCCCACGCGCAGCATCGCCAGATCCTCGGCGCCTACGAACGCTGGTACAACGGCGTCGTCCACCGCTTCCCCATCGCGCCTTTCGGGCTGTACGTGTTCCTGCCGCTGGTGTGGCTGTGGGGGATGGGGCGGGCTTTCAGCCTGGTGCGGCGCGGTGGCGACGAGGAGAGGGCGCGCGGCGCCCTGCTGCTGTTCTGTCTGTTTCAGATCCTGTATGTGATTGCCGCCAGCAGCATGCTGACCTTCCTGGAGGAATCGCGCTACCGCTTCCAGGTCGAGCCGATGATCTGGCTGGTGACGACGTTGTGTGTGGCGACCGTATATGGACATCTATCTGATCGACGGCACCTATGAACTGTTCCGGCACTACTTCGCGGTGCCCTCCGCGCGCGATCGCGACGGTCGCGAGGTGGGAGCGGTGCGCGGAGTGGTCACGTCGCTGCTGGGCATGATGACGGCCGGAACCACCCACATCGGCGTAGCGACCGATCACGTCATCGAGTCGTTCCGCAACCAGATGTGGCCCGGCTACAAGACCGGCAAGGGCATCGAACCGGACCTGCTGGCGCAGTTCCCTCTGCTGGAGGACACGCTCTACGCGCTGGGCGTGGCCGTGTGGCCGATGGTGGAGTACGAGGCCGACGATGCCCTGGCCTCGGCGGCGGCGGCCGCCGCGGCCGATCCGCGGGTGGAGCGGGTCCTGATCTGCACACCGGACAAGGACCTCGCGCAGTGCGTGCGCGGCACCCGAATCGTGCAGATGGATCGTCGCGCGCGGACCACCCGGGACGAAGTCGGGGTCATCGCCAAATTCGGCGTGCCGCCGGCGTCCATCCCCGATTACCTGGCGCTCGTCGGCGACAGCGCCGATGGGTTTCCAGGCCTGCCTGGCTGGGGCGCCAAGTCCGCGGCGGCCGTGCTCGCGAAGTTCGGACATCTCGAGACGATCCCCGCGGACTCGACCACCTGGGGCGTGAACGCCTCGCGGCCGGCGGTGCTCGCCGCCACCCTCCAGCGCGAACGCGAGAAGGCACTCCTGTTTCGCGACCTCGCCACTCTGAGGACCGATGTGGCGTTGTTCGAAAACGTGGACGAACTGCGGTGGAAGGGGCCGACGCCAGCCTTTGCCGAGTTCGGGGAGCGGTTCGACAGGGCGGCGAGGGGGGACAGGACGAGGTCTTGAGGCTTAGGTCTTGACCTCCCTCCCGGCATCCCTTCGGTTCCGATACAGCCTCGGCTCCGCGACCGCCGCCATCCGCTTCACATCGAGGTGCCCGCCGAGGAAGTCGTTGAGGCGTGCCGCCTCCGCGGCCGGGTTCGCCAGCACGCTGGCATAGGGCAGCCGGAGGGTCGAGAAGCACGACCGTTGCGACAGGAACCGGTCCACGCGACCGAGGTGCTCGGTATAGAGCGCGCGCATGCGTTCGTCGGCCGCGCCCTTCTCCTCGCCGCGCACTTCGAGCATCTTGTCCTGCGACGCCAGGATCTCGTTCAGATCCCTCTGCATGAACACCACCTGGTAGTCGAAGGTCTCGGGCAGGTGCGTCAGGAGCAGCGAGATGATCTTCACGCCCTTGCCACGGGCATCGGCCAGCCAGGGGTGGTCGCCGGGCTTGTCCAGATCCTTGACCAGCTCGAACTCGTAGTAGCCGTTGGGATTGCTGTCGTCGGCGGGACGCAGGCCATCGGTGACGAGCGGCAGGCCGCCGGCTTCGAGCATGCGCATGGCCATTGACGTGCCCGATCGCGGCAGCCCCGAGACGACGATGATGGGTTTGCCGCGACGCAGGCGGCGGAGGAACGACTGGGCCATCCGTGGGTTCTGCCTAGAGCCTAGAGCCTTGAGCCTCTTCTTCGGTGCTAGAGTGATCCGAGGTTTCCGCCCCTTGCGCTGCCGCCCTCTCTGGCTCTCGCTCACGCTCGCGGGGATGCTGCTCCTTGCGGCGCCGGCACCGGCCTCAGCATACATCGGCCCCGGAGCCGGCTTCGCCCTGGTGTCCTCGGCCTTCGTGCTGATCACGACGTTTTTCGTCGTGGCCTTCACGCTGCTGGCGTGGCCGTTCCGCGCGGCATGGCGGCTGCTGACGCAGCCGGCCCGCCCCAAGGCGTCGATCACGCGACTCGTCGTCGTCGGCCTCGACGGGCAGGACCCGAAGCTCACCGACCAGTTCATGCGCGAGGGCCTGCTGCCCAACTTCAGCGCGCTGGCGACCGAGGGCAGCTACCGCCGCCTGAAGACGACGTTCCCGTCGCTGTCACCGGTGGCGTGGTCGTCGTTCAGCACCGGGGCACATCCCGGCGCGCCACAACATCTTCGACTTCCTCGATCGCGATCGGCGCACCTACCTGCCGATGCTCTCGTCCACCCGCATCGGCAAGGTCGAGCGCTTCCTGAAGCTGGGCCGCTACCGCATTCCGCTGCAGAAGCCGGAGCTGCGCCTGCTGCGGCGGTCGAAGCCGTTCTGGACCATCCTCGGCGAGCACCGCATCTGGAGCACGGTGCTGCGCGTGCCCATCACGTTCCCGCCGGACAACTTCTACGGCGCGGAGCTGAGCGCGATGTGCGTGCCCGACCTGCTCGGCACGCAGGGCACGTTCCTGCTCTACACCACGCGCCCGCCGGCCGAGACGTTCAAGGAAGGCGGCGTCCGCGTCCACGTCTCGCTCGACGGCGATCAGATGGTCACCACCGCTCGAGGGGCCGGAGAACACGTTCCTCGAGGGCTCGCCGCCGCTGACGCTGCCGCTCCGCGCCGCCATCGATCGCGCCGCCGCACGCGTGCGAGGTGACGATCGGCGACACCGCGTCTGACGCTGACGCCGGGCGAGCTGAGCGAGTGGGTCGCGCTCGCGTTCTCGGCGCTGCCCGGCGTCGGCGTCAAGGGCCTCACCCGCCTGCTCGTGACCGAGATGGGCGAGCACTTCTCGCTCTACGTGGCGCCCATCAACCTGGATCCCGAGTCGCCGGCGATGCCCATCTCGCATCCGGCGTACTACGCCACCTACCTCGCCAAGAAGGTGGGCGCGTTCGCCACGCTCGGCCTCGCCGAAGACACGTGGGCGCTCAACGAAGGCGTCACCGACGATGGGACGTTCCTGAAGCAGACCTACGACATCGACCGCGAGCGCGAGTCGATGTTCTTCGCCGCGCTCGATCGGCTGCGCCAGGGCGCGCTGGTCTGCGTGTTCGACGCCACCGATCGCATCCAGCACATGTTCTGGCGCGACATCGATCCCGGCCACCCCGCCGGGCGCGGGCCGCGAGCAGGCGCCGCACCGCGACGCCATCCGCGAGCTGTATCGGCACAACGACGCGCTGGTCGGCCGCGTGCGGGCGCAGATGAAGGACGGCGACGTGCTGATGGTCATCTCGGACCACGGCTTCAGCTCGTTCCGCCGCGGCGTGAACCTGAACCAGTGGCTGCTGCGCGAGGGCTATCTGGCGCTGAAGCCCGGCACCGACGGCAGCACCGAGTGGCTGCGCGACGTCGACTGGTCGCGCGACGCGGGCCTACGCGCTGGGGCTGACCGGCATGTTCCTGAACCTCGAAGGGCCGCGAGGCCGCAGGGCATCGTCAAGCCGGGCGCCGAGGCGGCCGCGCTGAAGGCCGGAGATCGCGGCGAAGCTGCGCGGGCTGAACGACGACGAGAAGGCGACCGTCGGCGTCAACGAGGCCTTCGACACCGCGGAGATCTACGACGGCCCGTACCTCGAGAACGCACCCGACTTCATCATCGGCTACAACGCCGGCTACCGCATCTCGTGGGACTGCGCCACGGGCATGGTGTCGGGCCCGGTGTTCGAGGACAATCTGAAGCCGTGGAGCGGCGACCACTGCATCGATCCGCGGCTGGTGCCGGGCGTGTTCTTCTGCAATCGCAAGGTGGACACCGCCGAGCCCGCGCTGGTCGACATCGCGCCGACCGCGCTGAAGCTGTTCGGCATCGAGCCGCCGCCCTACATGGACGGCCGGCCGCTGGCGGTGGCGACGTGACCCGCACCCGCGTCGGCTGGCGAGCCTCCATCACCGCGATTCGTCTACCGGCCGCGCTGACGCTGGCGCTCGTCGCGGCGCTCGCCGCCGCGATGGCCACGGTCGCGTGCCAGTCGCGACCCGCCGCCGGCCGCAAGGTGATCGTGCTCGGCTTCGACGGCCTCGATTACGACCTGACGCGCCAGATGATCGAGAGCGGCCGCATGCCCGGGCTGGCGAAGCTGGCCGCCTCGGGCGGGTTCGCGCCGCTCGGCACCACCATCCCGCCGCAGAGTCCCGTCGCCTGGTCGAGCTTCATCACCGGGCTCGATCCCGGCGGCGCACGGCATCTTCGACTTCATCCATCGCGATCCGAAGACGATGACGCCGTACCTGTCGACGACGAAGACGGAGGGCGCGGCACGCACGGTCGGGCTCGGACGCTGGCAGCTGCCGCTGTCGGGCGGCACGGTGGAGCTGCTGCGCAAGGGCCAGCCGTTCTGGGAGCTGCTCGAGGCGCGGGGCGTGCCGACCACGATCATCCGCATGCCGGCGAACTTCCCGCCGTCGGGCACGGCCACCCGCGAGCTGAGCGGCATGGGGACGCCCGACCTCCTCGGCACCTACGGCACGTTCGGGCTCTACACCTCCGAGCCGTTCGCCTTTGCCGGCCAGACGCTGTCGGGCGGCGTGGTGCACCAGGTGAAGGCGCGCGACGGCGTGGTGCGCGCCACGCTCGACGGCCCCGACAACCCGTTCCTTCGCGCGCCGGAGAAGGTGCAGGCCGAGTTCACCGCGCATCTCGACCGGGCCAACCAGCACGTGAAGATCGTCGTCGGCGCCGAGGAGCGGCTGCTGGCCGTTGGCGAGTGGAGCGACTGGATGCCCGTCCAGCTTCCCGCTGGCGCCGACCCAGTCGCTGGCGGGCGAGGTCCGCTTCTTCCTCAAGGGCCTCGACCCGTTCTTCGAGCTGTACGCCAGCCCGGTGAACATCGATCCGTTCGAGCCGGCGATGCCGGTGTCGCACGCCGGGCTCGTACGCGGCCGAACTGGCCGAGGCCACCGGCCGCTTCTACACGCAGGGCATGCCGGAGGACACGAAGGGCGCTGAAGACCGGCGTGCTGACCGATGCCGAGTTCCTCACCCAGGCGCGGATCGCCGGGCGAGGAGAACCTGCGGCAGTACCGCTACGTGCTGGATCACTTCAGCGACGGCCTGCTCTTCTACTACTTCGGCAACGTCGATCAGGTCTCGCACATGATGTGGCGGGCGCGAGATCCGCAGCATCCCGCCTACAACGCCGCCAAGGACGGTCCCAACCAGGCCGTCGTCGAGGAGCTCTACCGCGGTCTCGACGTGGTCGTCAGCGACACGCTGGCGCGGCTCGGGCCGGACGACCTGCTGGTGGTGATGTCGGATCACGGCTTCACGTCGTGGCGGCGAGCGTTCCACTTGAACAGCTGGCTGCGCGATCAGGGCTATCTGACGCTGCTGGATCCGAATCGCGCCGACGACCCGGGCCTGTTCGGCAACGTCGACTGGTCGCGCACGCGCGCCTACGGGCTCGGGCTGAACGGGCTCTACCTGAACGTCAAGGGCCGCGAGCGGGACGGCATCGTCGATCCGGCCGAGCGCGAGGCGCTGGCCAACGAGATCGCGACGAAGCTGCTGGCGGCGATCGATCCGGGCACTGGCCTGCCCGCCATCACGAAGGTGTATCACCGCGAGCAGGTCTACCACGTGGCCGGCAACGAAGACATCGCGCCCGACCTGGTGGTCGGCTACACGAAGGGCACGCGCGGGTCGGACGAATCGGCGCTCGGCGGGCTGCCGCGCGAGGTGTTCGTCGACAACACCAGCGCCTGGAGCGGCGATCACTGCATGGATCACGAGACGGTGCCCGGCATCCTGCTCTCCAATCGGCCGTTGCAGCGGCCGGCGCCGTCCATCCAGGATCTGGCGGCCTCGATCCTCGCCGAGTTCGGCGTCGACGGCTTCCCCCATCGCGGCAGCGAGGAGCGCTGACATGTTCGGACCACGCATCAAGCTCGACAAGGCGTTGATGGCCAAGGTGAAGCGCTATGCGGACCTGGCCGGCTATTCGTCGGTCGACGAGTTCGTGACCCACGTCATCGAGAAGGAGCTGGCCAAGCTCGAAGGGTCCGACTCGGAAGAGGACATCAAGAAGAAGCTGAAGGGGCTTGGCTACATTTCCTGAGCGCGCGCTGGCGGCGGTCAACGCCGCGGCGACGTGGGCGTTCGACGCGGCCTTCGCGCTGCTGGCCGCGGCGCCACCGCTCGTCAGCCTGGTGCTGGTGTCGCTCGTCACCGCCGTGGTGATGCTGTTCGTGGTGGCGCGCACCTCCGATCAGCCGCGCATGGCGGCAACCAAGCGCGCGATGCACGCCGGCCTGTTCGAGATCCGCCTGTTCAACGACGACCCCGTGGCGATGCTGCGGGCCGTGGGCGGGCTGTTGTGGCAGAACGCGCGCTATCTGCGGCTGTCGCTGGTGCCGCTGCTGTGGATGGCGATGCCGCTGGTCATCGTGATCGCGCAGCTGCAGGCGTTCTATGGCTACGCGGGGCTCGTGCCTGGGCAGCCGGTCCTGCTCAAGGCGGAGATGGAACGGCCGGCCGGCGCCGCGACATCAGCGGCATCGACGGCCGTACCCGTGCTGGAGGCGCCGCCGGAAATCCGTGTCGAGACCGGCGCTGTGCAGCTCGCCGGTTCCGGCGCGGTGTTGTGGCGCATCGTGCCGCTGTCCGCGGGCGACTTCACGGTGACACTGCGCACTGGAGACCACGCCGCCACCAAGACCGTGCACGTGTCGGGCGCGGTCGCGCGGCGCTCACCGCTGCGCGTCGCTCATGGCGTAATCGACCTGCTGCTCTACCCCTCGGAGCCACCACTCGACGCCAGTGGTCCGGTGACCGCCATTTCACTGACCTACCCGGAGCCGGGCCTGGACGCGCTCGGCTTCCGCGTGCACTGGCTGATCGTCTTCATGGTCGTGTCGATGGCCGGCGCCTTCGCACTCGCGAAACGCCTCGGCGTAACGCTCTGATCCCTGATCCCTGATTCCTTCGCGCGTTCGCCCCCCTACCGCGAACGCTCGTAAACCACCTTGCCATCGAACACCGTCGTCTGCACGACCACGTCGCCGGGTTTGGCCGGCGGCTTCGACACGATGTCGGACGCCAGCACCACGAGATCGGCGAGCATGCCTGGCGCGATCGTCCCCTTGCGCTGATCGTCGAACGACGCGTAGGCCGGCCAGATCGTGTAGCCCTTCAGCGCGTCCTGGATCGACATCGCTTGTGCGGGCCCGCCCGGCTGGCTGAGTCGCGTTGACGCGAGCCAGATGCCCTGTCCGGCCTCGAGCGGCGCCACCGGCCAGTCGCTGCCGAAGGTGATGCGGCCACCCGCCGCCCTGATCCGCTGCCAGGCCCAGGCGCGCGAGGCACGCTCGGGGCCGATGTTGTCGGGCCACGGCCCGGAGGGTCTCGCCGAGTTCATGTCGCCAAGCGCCACGTGCATGGGCTGCTGCGACGCAATCACGCCCAGCGCCGCAAAGCGCGGGATATCGGCCTCGGCAATGGCCTCGATGTGCTCCAGGCGATGACGGCGGCCGCGGGCCGGCGCGGGGTTCACCTTCGCAGCGTGCTCGAACGCGTCGAGCGACATGCGGATGGCGCGATCGCCAATGGCGTGGATCTCCACCTGCCACCCGCGCTGGTCGAACATCGTGACCACGCGGGTCAGGTCCTCGGCCGAGAGGTTGGGCTCCCCCGCGCTGGTGCTGCTGGCGTACGGCGCCAGCATCGCCGCGGTGCGGCTTTCGATCACGCCGTCGGCGTACATCTTCACGATGCCGGTGCGGACGGTGGGATCCTCCCCGTACCGCTTCCACGCCTCGTCCATCCGGTCGACATCGGCTTCGGTGGTCGCGGAAGTGGCGGAGGTGGCCAGGTACGCGCGCACCTGCAGGTCGCCCGACTTCCGTGCCTGCTCGAACAGGTCCATCTCCTCGAGGCTGCCGCCTGCGTTCTGGACGCTGGTGATGCCGTACTGAAGGGCGTGTGCCACCGCCGCCTTCAGCGCGGCGCGCCGGTCGTCATCCGTCAGCTTGGGCAGCACGGGATCGACGAGATCCGCAGCCGCTTCCTTCAGGTGGCCCGTTGGCTCTCCGGTCTTCGGATCCTTGACGATGACGCCGTTCGGCGGATTCGGGGTGTCCTTCGTGATGCCGGCCATCGCCAGGACCTTCGAGTTCACCCAGATGCTGTGGCCGTCGTAGCAGGTCATCACTGCCGGCCGATCCGGCACGATTTCGTCGAGCTGCGCCTTCGTCGGGCTGCCGCCGGGGAACGGCGAGTAGAGCCAGCCGCGGCCCTTCACCCACGCATCGGCAGGCCTGGTGGCCGCGAACGTGCTGATCGCCGCCTGCACCTGCCGGAGGGTGGTCAGCCCGGCGAGGTCCACGTCGCCCAGCGAGAGGCCGCCGGAGAGGAAGTGCACGTGCGCGTCGTTGAATCCCGGCGCCACGGTCGCGCCGTGCGCGTCGATGACACGCGTCCCCGGGCCACGAAGGTCCGCCAGCTCCGCGTCCGTGCCGACCCGGAGGATGGTGTTGCCCTTCACGGCGACCGCCTGCGCCACGGTGCCGGCCTCGTCCGCGGTGAAGACGCGGCCATTGACGATCATCAGATCGGCCACCGGCGGCGAGGCCGCCGGCGACGTGCCGGCCGGCGCCTGCGTCTGGCACGCCGACAACATGCCCGCGGCCAGGGCCACGCCCAGACACGCGCGTAAAGCAATTGAAGCCGTTCTGCTCATTTTCGTTCTGCCCTTGGCCTTCTGCCCGCTGGTCTTGAGTCTTGAGTCTTGGGTCTTGGGTCTTGAGTCTTGGGATTTCCGCGCACCGGACACTGGATACCGTCTGCCGGTTGCCGGTTGCCGGTCCTATTGTTCCACCACCGGCAGCACCACCTGCGACGCGTGCGCGCCGTCGTGATGGATGCGAATGGTGGCGCGCTGGCGGCGCGACGATGTGGTCTCGAGATCGCCGGTGTGGAGGTTGCGCGAGAAGTTCGGGAAGAAGCTGGTCGAGATCTGCAGCCGCACGCGATGCCCGCGCTTGAACTGGTTGCTGGTGATCAGATGGTCGAGCCGAAGCTCGTAGATGGTTCCCGGTGAGAGGAGCTGCCGCCCCTTCTCCAGTTCGCGATAACTGGCACGGAGCACGTCGAGCCCCGGGCTCATCAGGTTGTAGGCCGTGCCATCGGGCGCGACGTCCAGCAGGCGGGCCCAGATGTCGGTGTCGCGGCAGTCGCACGAGACGAACAGCCGGGCACTGATCGGGCCCGGTGATCTCGGTGTCGCGCTCGAGCGGCTCGGAATCGAAGGTGAGCACGTCAGCGGCGATCCGCCAGCGCCCGATAGTCGTGCGCGCCAGCGGACTGGTGCGGGTTGACCACCGGGTTGTCGGGATCGGAGACGATCTGGCTGGCCGGAGCACCCCGGGGCGGTCGCGCGTCGGCCAGTCCGCCGCGATTCGACGGCGCACCCGGCCTCGGGGACAGGAAGTACGACACCTGGCGCGCTGGCGGCGGCCAGGCGTCCGCCGTCTTCCACTGGTTGTCGCCCATCACGAAGTAGCGCACGGGCTGCCCGGCCGGCGCCTCCGCGTTCTGTCCCGCGCAGATGCCGATCCATCCAGTCGAGGACCACGTCGTCGTAATCGATCGCGGCCTCGGCGCCGAACTCGCGCTCGCCGGACTTCGGTGCGGGCGGTGGAGGCGACGCCGTGGACCCAGGGCCCGATCAGCAGCGCCGTCCTGTCCGCCTTCCCGCCGCGCGCGCGCACCAGCCCCTCGAAGTTCGTCGTCGCCCCATCGGGGCCGTAGTTGTCGTCGTGCCAGCCCGACAGGTTCAGCACCGCGGCATTCGTGCGCGCGTACTTGCCGCGGAGCTCGGCGAAGTCCCAGAAGGGATCCTCAGGCGGATGGTGCAGCCAGTCGTAGTAATACGGGGCCACGTCGCGCAGCTCTTCGAGTTGATCGAGCGGCAGCGTGCCGAGCATCTTTTCCTCGATCGGCGGCGAGCGCGGCGCGTGCCTCCGCCCCGGTCTTCGGTCCCGGCAGATTCCGCTTCACGCGCGTGTCGGGCGCGATGTTCTGCCAGATCCAGTAGATCCAGGACATGTCCCAGACGCCCCAGGTGAAGAAGAAGTTCTGGGGCGTCGAGAACGTCATCGCCGGCACCATCGCCTTGAGGTGCGGCGGCGACTCCATGGCGGCCAGCCACTGCACCGCGCCCGGGTACGACAGTCCGAAGGTGCCGACGTTGCCGTCGGACCAGGGCTGCGCGGCCGCCCACTCGATGGTGTCGAAGCCGTCGCGCCCTTCGTTCTCGTAGGGCCGGAACTCGCCGTCGGAGCGGTACCGACCGCGCACGTCCTGCACGACCACCGCATAGCCGCGCTCCACGGCGCGGGTGAACGTGGTCTCCTCTTCGAGCGTCGCGTGCGCGCCGTAGGGTGTGCGATACACCAGGGTCGGAAATGGGCCATCGCCCGCGGGACGCAGGATCTCGGCCCGCAGCACGACGCCGTCCCGCATCGGCACGGCGACGTCCACCTCATGCCTGGAGTCCGAGACGGGCACGGTCGGCGCGCACCCGCCCACCACCAGCAGTGCCGGGACTACACATGCGACCAGGAGTGACGTGAACGCTCGGGGCATCTGGCGGCCTGAATCCGGTGGCGGGAGTATACTGCGCCGATACCCTCATGACCGAGCCGACGAGCCCGCCCACGAGCGGCTATCGGCGTGTGCTGCCGAACGGCCTGGTGATCGCCTCGGCTGAACCCGTGCACGCCCCCCAGCTCGAAGCCCTCCAGCGCGTGGTGTTCCCCACGCTGGCCGACGAGGAGCGCTTCAAGGCGCCGCACTACCTGAAACACATGCGAGTTGTTCCCCGAAGGACAGTTCGTGGGGCTCGATGGCGATCGCGTCGTGGCGGCCACGGCCACCATCCGCATGCACTTCGACTTCGAGCACCTGAACCACACGTTCGCGGACGTGATCCAGGGCGGCTGGCTCACCTCGCACGAACCGGACGGCCCCTGGCTGTACGGCGCCGACATCGGCGTCCACCCGGACTACCGCGGCAAAGGGCTCGCGCAGGCGCTCTATGCGGCGCGGCAGGAGCTGGTCTGGGCGCTCGGGCTCGAGGGCCAGGTGACGGCCGGCATGATGAGCGGCTACGGCGCCGTGAAGGACCGGATGAGCGCCGAGGACTACTACGCCGGGCTCGTCGCCGGGCGCATCAACGATCCCGACGCTCTCGATGCAGCAGAAGGTGGGATTCGAGTTCCGGGGGCTGCTGAAGGACTACCTGCAGGACCCGGTCTGCGACAATTACAGCGTGCTCATCGTGCTCGACGCGGCGAAGGACGTGCCCGGCGCCGTCCGACCGGTCACGACCGGCCCATCAGTGAAGGAGCAAAGGTAATGGCTTCGATCCAGTTGAAGACGGAAGTTCCCGGCCCCCGCAGCCGCGCGACCCTCGCCCGGCGGGCGTCGGCGGTCCCGAATGGCCTCGGCAAGGCGACCGAGGTCGTGGTGGAACGCGCCGAGGGTGCGCTCGTCCACGACGTGGACGGCAACACCTTCCTCGATTTCGTCGGCGGCATCGGCGCGCTGGCCGTCGGCCACTGCCCGCCGTCGGTGGTGCAGGCGGTGCAGGCGCAGGCGGCGTCGCTCATCCACATGGGCTCGCTGGTCGGCACCTACGAGTCGTACGTGCGGCTGTGCGAACTGCTCAACGAGGTGACGCCGGGCTCGTTCCCGAAGAAGACGCTGCTCGCCAACACCGGCGCCGAGGCGGTGGAGAACGCGGTGAAGGCGGCGCGCGCCTACACGCGGCGGCCGGGCGTCATCTGCTTCGAGGGCGGCTACCACGGGCGCACGCTGCTGACGCTGAGCCTCACCAGCAAGTACAGCCTGTTCAAGAAGACGATGGGGCCGTTCGCGTCGGACATCGTGCGGCTGCCGATGCCGAACGCCTATCGCACCCCACGCGGCACCACCGCCGACCAGGGCCTCGACTTCGGCATCCAGCAGCTCGAGCACGCGTTCACCGCGCAGGTGGACGCCAGCGAGGTGGCCGCGATCATCATCGAGCCGGTGCAGGGCGAAGGCGGCTTCGTGCCGGTGCCGCCGCGCTTCCTCCGCCGCATCCGCGAGCTGTGCGACCAGCACGGCATCGTGATGATCGCCGACGAAGTGCAGTGCGGCTTTGCCCGCACCGGCAAGCTGTTCGCGCTCGAGCACTACGGCATCGCCGCCGACATCATCGTCACCGCCAAGTCGCTGGGCGGCGGGCATGCCGATCAGCGCCACCACCGGCCGCGCCGAGATCATGGACGCCACGCACACCGGCGGCATGGGCGGCACCTACGGCGGCAACCCGGTCACCTGCGTCGCGGCGATCGCCGCGATCGAGATGATGCGGCAGCCGGCGTTCCTGGCCCGGGCCGAGCGCATCGGCACGATGCTGCGCGAGACGCTCGACGGCTGGAAGGCAGCGTCATCCGATCATCGGCGACGTGCGCGGCCTCGGCTCGATGATGCTGATCGAGCTGGTGAAGGATCGCGAGACCAAGGAGCCGGCGCCGGACGAGACGCTGGCGATCATCAAGGGCGCGTTCCAGAAGGGCGTGATCGCGATGCGCGCGGGCCTCTTCACCAACGGCATCCGGTTCCTGCCGCCGCTGACGATCACCGACGACCAGCTCTGCGAAGGGCTCGACGTCATCGAGCAGGCGCTGGCCGAGGTGGAGGCCAACGCCGGGCTCGCCAACCGCCTGCAGCCGCGTGAGCGCGGACACGATCACCGCGCATGGGTGCGACGAGCGCCGAGACGATCTTCCGGAACGGCGTGCTGTGGACGGGTCGCGACGGACCCGGCGGAGGCGACGGCGCTGGCCGTCGCCGCCGGGCGCATTGTCGCGGTCGGCTCCGATGACGACGTCCTGAATCTTCGAGGGCCCGACACCCGGGTGATCGATCTGGGCGGGCACACGCTGCTGCCCGGATTCGTCGACGCGCACGCCCACATCTGGAAGATCGGCCACCTGCTGACCACGCTGCTCGACCTGCGCGGCGCCGGCAGCCTGGCCGATCTCGCCGTCGCGGATGCGGGACAGGGCCGGCGTGCTGGCCCCTGGCGCATGGCTCTACGGCCGTGGCTACAACGAGGCGAAGTTCGCGGACGGGCGAGGCCCGACGCGGGCCGACCTCGACGCCGTGATCAGCGACCGCCCGGTCGTGCTGATGCGGACCTGCGCGCACATCATCGCCTGCAACAGCCGGGCGCTGGAGATGGCAGGCATCGGCGCGGACACGGCGCCGCCGGCGGGCGGCGGAGATCGACCGCGGCGAGCGCGGCGAGCCGACCGGCGTGTTGCGCGAGACCGCCATCGGTCTCGTGCTGCGTCACGTGCCGCAGCCCACCGCCGACGAATACGCAGCCATGATCACCGCCGCCATGCGGCATCAGCTGTCGCTCGGCATCACCAGCACCAACGATGCCGGCGTGATTCCAGAACTGGCCGACGTCTACCGACGGATGGACGAGGAGCAGCGCCTGCCGGCACGCATCAACGTGATGGCGCTGGGCATGATCGATGGCGGCGGTCCGCTGCCGCTTCCCACTCAGCGTCATGTCTCGGATCGTTTGCGCATCGACACCATCAAGTTCTTCGCCGATGGCGGGCTGAGCGGTGCGACGGCGGCGCTCAGCGTCCCTTACCGGCATGCGGACACGCGCGGCGTGCTGCGCCTGGAGGACGAGCAGTTCCTCGCCCTGGCCCGCCAGGCTCACGACAACGGCTGGCGCATCGCCACGCACGCGATTGGTGATCGGGCCATCGAACAGGTGCTGGGCGTGTACGAAGCGCTGGGCACCGGCCCCATGCGCCATCGCATCGAGCATCTGGGGCTGCCGACGCCGGATCAGCTGACACGCGCCGCCAGACTCGGCGTGATCGCGGCGCCACAGACGATCTTCGTACGCGAGCTCGGCCTCAACTTCCGGCGCTATCTGCCCGGATGCGCTGTTCGACGCACGTGCTACCCGATTCGCGCGATGCTCGACGCCGGCGTCACCGTGGCGCTGTCGTCGGATGCGCCGGTGGTGGAGAACGATTCGCCGCTGGCGGGGATCCAGGCGGCGATGCTCCGCCTGGACGCCAATGGACAGCCAGTCGCGCCGGCCGAGGCGATCACGCTGGACGAGGCCCTGGACGCCTACACGCGCGGCGGCGCCATCGCGTCTGGCGACGATGGCGAACGCGGATGCCTAAGAGCGGGCATGCTTGCCGACCTGACGGTACTGTCCGGCGACATCCGCCAGACGCCACCCGAGGCGCTCACCACGCTGCGTGTGACCGGGACCTGGGTCGCCGGTCAGCAGGTCTACACGGCGTCGTAGCCGGGCGGACCGGCTGCTGCTGATGGGTTGGGTTCTCCGAGGACCGTCGGCCTCTAGCGACCGACGACGCGCCCTGCCCTGGCGCCCGTCATCTGACCGCCCTTCAGCGCAACCTGCCCGTTCACGATCACGGCCGACACGCCCTCCGCGTACTGGTGCGGCTTCTCGAACGTGGCACGGTCGATGATGGTCGCCGGATTGAACACCATGACATCGGCCTTCATGCCTGGCCGGATCAGCCCGCGATCGCGCAGCCCGACCCGCTGCGCTGGAAACGATGACATCTTGCGGACCGCCTGCTCCAGCGTCAGCACGTGCCTCTCCCGGACGTACAAGCCGAGCACTCTCGCGAACGTGCCGTAGGCGCGCGGGTGCGGCACGGCTTTCCCGAATGTCGGGATGCCAGGCGCCGCGTCGGACGCGATCATCGTCGCGGGATGCTGCATGATGCGGACGAGATCCTCCTCGTTGATCGCGTGGTAGATGGCGCTGCAGCCACCCTTCTCGACAATCTCGACCACGAGCTCCGCCGCGCGCGGGATGGTGACGGGGCGGCCGCGATCGCGGAGCACCTGCGCCAGGCTCTTCCCCGCCAGGCTGGGATCCCACGCGCACGCCGCGAGCACGACGTTGGCGGGATCGCCGCCGCCGCGGTCGGTCTCGATCGACGTGGCGATGGCCGCCAGCACCTTGCCGCGGAAGGTCTCGTCGCGGAGCTGCTTCAGGATCTGTTCCCGCCCGCCCTCCTGGGCCCATTGCGGGACCAGGCCGCCCTGGATCGAGGTGCTCGACGCGGTGTAGGGATACTGGTCGATGGTGACGTCCACGCCGCGGGCGCGGGCTTCGTCC
Source organism: uncultured Acidobacteriota bacterium (assembly GCA_963721715.1). Classification (GTDB taxonomy): domain Bacteria; phylum Acidobacteriota; class Vicinamibacteria; order Vicinamibacterales; family UBA2999; genus VFZN01. The sequence continues at coordinate 1,220,671 of CAVRKI010000004.1, forward strand.
ACCAGGCGCAGCGTGTCGACGCTCCTGCCCCAGTTCACCTTGCCGATGATCTTGTGGTGCGTCACCTGCGTCGGCAGACCGCCTCGCTCGCCGATGGCGATGGTGTCGCGGACGCTGTCCAGCACGCGCGCGGCCTCGTCGCGCATGTGCGACTGATGAATCCCGCCCAGCTCACCGGCCACGCGCGCGAGCTCCACCACCTCGTCGAGCGGCGCGTAGTTGCCCGGCACGTAGAACAGACCCGTGCTGAGACCGACGGCGCCATCGCGCATGCCGGTGCGCACCAGATCCTTCATGCGCTGGAGTTCCTCCGGCGTCGCGGCGCGATTCTCGTCGCCCATCACCGCGTGCCGCACCGAGCCGTGGCCGATGAACGCGCCGACGTTGATCGCGGGCTTCGCGGCCAGGACCTTGGCGAAATACTCACCGACCTGCACCGAGCCGCCGCCATCGGGCGCGCCGATGACCGTCGTCACGCCCTGGCGGACGTTGTTCTCGGCGGCGGGGTTACCGATGATGTCCTGTCCGCCGTCGTAGGGCTCCACGTGTGAATGCACGTCGACGAAGCCGGGCGAGACCGCAAGCCCCTGCGCCTCGATGACCGCCGCCCCGCCCGCTTCGAGCCGAGGCGCGACTGCGGTGATGGTGTCGCCCTTGATCCCGACGTCGGCGACGAACCACGGGCTGCCGGTGCCGTCCACCACCCGTCCGCCGCGGATCACGAGATCGAACGCGGGCGCCTGCGACGAGGCTGGCGCCTGCCACGCGAGGGCGGCGACGACGGCGGTGAACCACAGCAGAAGGGCGGGTCGATTGCGCATGCGTGTGCTCCGTGCGATGGAGTATAGTCGCTCGCCCCCAGCGCCGCTGGCGCTGGATTCCCTCGTCTCGTCCATCACTCGGCAACGGCCAGGAGGCCCTCAATGACCGCACTCGCTCGTCTCTTCGCCCTCGGCGTCTGCGTCGTCGTCGCATCGGTCCTCGTCGTCTCGGTCTCCGCTCAGGCAAGCCCCGAGATCGGCACCTGGAAGCTGAACGTCGCGAAGTCGAAGTTCAGCCCGGGCCCCGCACCCAAGAGCCAGGCCGTTACGTTCGCGGCAGCAGGCCAGGGCATCAAGTCCACCGTCGACGGCGTGGGAGCGGACGGCAGCAAGATCGCGCAGAGCTACACCGCCAACTTCGACGGCAAGGACGTGCCCCTCACCGGGTCGGCCCTGGCCGACACCGTCTCGTTGAAGAGAATCAGCGCCACGACGGTCGAACGCACGGACAAGAAGGGCGGCAAGGTGGTGCAGACCATCACGCGCGTGATGTCGGCCGACGGCAAGTCGATGACGATCACCACGAAGGGCACCAACGCCCAGGGCCAGGCCGTGAACAACGTCGCGGTTTACGAGAAGCAGTAGCACGGCGATCGGGCGTTCAGGGAAAGCTCTCTGGACGCCCCTCCATTTCCATCCGGGAGCTGCGGCAGTCCTCTGCTACCATCCGCCACCGGGAGCACCCTCATGTCCACGTCCGCCTCGGTTGCCGCCGTCGCGTCTGCACTCGTTTTTCTGATCGCATTCGGGGGACAGGCGCTCGCCAGCCAGGGCGATGTCTTCGACCGGGTCACGCACGGCTCTGCCGTGTCCGAGGGCGGCGTCAAGATTCACTACGCGACGCTCGGTCAGGGGCCGCTGGTCGTGATGATTCACGGCTTCCCGGATTTCTGGTATTCGTGGCGCCACCAGATGGCGGCGTTGTCGCAGCGCTTCCAGGTGGTGGCGATCGATCAGCGCGGCTACAACCTCAGCGACAAGCCGAAGGGGGTCGAGAACTACGACATGGCGCTGCTCGTCGCCGATGTGGCGGCGGTCGTCCGCCACCTCGGGCGCGATCGGGCCACGATTGTCGGCCACGATTGGGGCGGCATCGTCGCGTGGAACGTCGCCATGAGATTGCCGCACATGGTCGACAATCTCGTCATCCTCAACCTGCCGCACCCCAACGGCCTGGCGCGCGAGCTGCGGTCGAACCCCGAGCAGATCAAGAACAGCGAGTACGCGCGCAACTTCCAGCGCCTGCCCCCGACCGACCCCACCGTATTCTTCGGCCGACCGATGACGCCAGAGACGCTGTCGGGGTGGGTCAAGGATCCCGTCGCGCGCCGCCGCTATGTCGAGGCGTTTGCGCAGTCCGACTTCGAGGGGATGCTGAACTACTACAAGCGCAACTACCCGCGCGCCGCCGGCCCCGACGCGCCGCCGTCTGCCGAGCTGCCCAGAATCACGATGCCGGTGCTGATGTTCCATGGCCTCGACGATCAGGCGCTGCACGCCGACGGCCTGTCGGGCACGTGGAAGTGGCTGGACAAGGACCTCACCCTGGTGACCGTTCCCGGCGCCGGTCACTTCGTTCAGCAGGATGCCGCCGAGCTGGTGACGAACACCATGCAGTGGTGGCTGACCATGCGGACCAGCCGCTGATCACCAGCAGCTCGACATCCGCACCAGCCGGGTGAACGGACGACGCGGACATCACGGCACGTGGACCGGCGGCAAGGGCGAGGCCGGCAGCGAACAGATAGGCAAACGGGCATAGGTCCTCCTGTCCTATTGAACGGAAGCCCTGGGAAATCTTGCAGGGCGCGTGTGGTCGGATCCGGGTGCCTCGAACTCGCGCGCGACGCGCAGGCCGAGACGTGCGCCGGCGGGCCGCGAGTATACTGGCCGCGATGGACACCCTTACTGGTCGGGTCGACCGGTCGGTCATGAGTGTCGGAGCCCTCCACGACGAGCCGGACGAGCGCGGTTGGTGGTGGCGGCGAACGCCGCTGGAGCGCCTGGCGGCCATCGAAGCCATGCGCCGGGTCGTGTATGGACGCGCCGCTACTCACGGACGACTTCAAAGAATTCTTGAGATTGCTCAACGCGACCCGCGTTGACTATCTCCTGGTCGGCGGCTATGCCGTCGGCCTGCACGGCTACCCCCGAGCGACGGTCGATCTCGACGTCTGGGTGCGCGCCACCCCCGACAACGCCGAGCGTATCGTCCGGGCGCTGCGCTCGTTCGGCTTCGATCTGCCCGCGCTCGAACCGCGGCTGTTCGTCGATCCGCGGAGCATCGTGCGGTTCGGCACGCCGCCCTTCCGTATCGAAATCATGACGTCGATCGACGGCGTGGACTACGACACCTGCCGTCGTCGCCCGTCGGTGTTCGACGTCGAAGGACTGCCGGTCCCGGTGATCTCGTTGGACGATCTGAAGACCAACAAGCGCGCCGCGGGCAGGAACAAAGACCTGGCCGACCTGGACAACCTGCCGTAACGCCCGACGGACCCGCCTCACCGAGGTCCACACACCGGCCGCTTGACCGGCCCGACCGTATAATCTCGCCGTGGCCCTCACTCCCGGCACCCGTCTCGGCGTCTACGACGTGCTCGCCGCCGATCGGCGAAGGCGGCATGGGGCAGGTCTGTCGCGCGCGCGACACCAAGCTGAATCGCGATGTCGCGCTCAAGGTGCTGCCCGATTCGTTCGCGAACGACGCCGATCGGCTGGCGCGTTTCACGCGCGAAGCGCAGACGCTGGCGTCGCTGAACCATCCGCACATCGCCGCCATCTACGGCCTCGAAGAGAGCGCGGGCGTCACCGCGCTGGTGATGGAACTGGTCGAGGGCGAGGACCTGTCGCAGCGCATCGCGCGCGGCGCGATTCCCGCTCGACGAGGCGCTGCCCATCGCGAAGCAGATCGCCGAGGCGCTCGAAGCCGCGCACGAGCAGGGGATCATCCATCGCGATCTGAAGCCCGCGAACATCAAGGTGCGGCCGGACGGCACGGTGAAGGTGCTCGACTTCGGACTCGCGAAGGCGCTCGACCCGGCCGACGGCGTCGAGCGCCGACGGCGGATGCAGACTCGCCGACGATCACGTCTCCCGCGATGACGCAGGCCGGGATGATTCTCGGCACCGCGGCGTACATGGCGCCGGAGCAGGCGCGCGGCAAGACCGTGGACAAGCGCGCGGACATCTGGGCGTTTGGCGCGGTGCTGTTCGAGATGCTCACCGGCACGCGCGCGTTCCGCGGCGAGGACGTGACGGACACGATCGTGTCGGTCATCAGCAAGGAGCCGGACTGGAGCGCCGCTGCCGGCTGCCACGCCCGCGACGACTGCGCCAGCTGCTGACGCGCTGCCTGAAGAAGGACGCCAAGCACGCGACTGCAGGCCATCGGCGATGCGCGCGCTGCAGCTCGACGAGCGCGCTCGAGCGGCGCACCCGCAGGACGGCGGCAGCGCGACATCCAGCACGCGGGCCGCGACTGTATCAGCGCGCGGTCGACGGCCGCTGTTGGCGGCCCTCGCCGCGGTAGCCGCGTTCGCCGCCGCGCTGGCCGTGCCCGCGCTGCGGTATCTGCGCGAGGCGCCGCCGCCCGCGCCGCCCGAGACGCGCCTCGAGATCAGTCACGCCCACCACCGACCTGCCCGGCCAGTTCGCGCTCTCGCCCGACGGCCGGCAGATCGTGTTCGTCGCGTCGGGCGACGGCGCGTCCCGGCTTTGGGTGCGGCTCGCTGGGCGACGACGACGGCGCAGCCGCTGGCGGGCACCGAGGGCGCGACCTTTCCGTTCTGGTCGCCCGACAGCCGGTCCGTCGGCTTCTTCGCCGAGGGCGCGCTCAAGCGGCTCGACCTCGGCAGCGGCGCACCGCAGACACTGGCACCCGCATCCAGCGGGTACGGCGGCACGTGGAACGCGGACGGCGTCATCGTGTTTGCGCCAAGCCCGTCGACTTCCTTGATGCGCGTGTCCGCCGCTGGGGGCACGGTGAGCACCGCGACGACGCTCTGGCCCGCAGCAGGGCGGCCACCAATCTCCGTTCTTTCTGCCTGACGGGCGCCGGTTCCTGTTCTACGGCTTTCGGCGGGCCGGACGTGACCGGGGTCTACCTGGGCGCGCTCGACGGGAGCGCCCCGATCCGGTTGACGCCCGACCCGAGCCAGGCCGTGTATCTGCCCGCCGGGCCGGAGAGTGCCGCAGGTGGCGACGGCTGGCTGCTCTGGGCACGCACGAACACCCTCGTGGCGCAGCGGCTTGATCTGGACCGGCAGACGCTCGTGGGGGACCCGGTGACGCTGGCCGACGGGATGGGCCTCATCGCCAATAATCTTCCCGGTGGGTGGTCGGTGACCGCGTCGGGGCTGGTGGCGTACCGAACTGGCTCGGACCGCCAGCGGCAACTGACATGGGTGGACCAATCAGGCACCACGCGCGGGACCGTCGGCGACCCGGATGTGACTCTCGAAGATCCCCACGTGTCCACCGACGGCCGCCGAGTGGTGGTGACCCGCGTGGTGCAGGGCAACCCAGACCTCTGGCTCCTGGACGGCGCCCGCATGAGTCGGTTGACCTTCGATCCGGTCCGCCGACGTCAGGCCCCGTCTGGTCGCCGGACGGCACGCGGATCGCGTTCAGCTCGACCCGCTCAGGGTCATTGGATCTCTACCAGACGCTCACGAACGGCGCGGGCGTGGAGGAACGGATCGTGGCCTCCGACCAGACCAAGGTCGCCAGCAGTTGGTCGCCGGACGGACGCTTTCTTCTGTACTTGAGCGTCGACCCGCAGACGAACACCGACCTCTGGGTGGCACCGATGGTGGGCGACCACACGCCGGCGGTGTTTCTGAAGACGCCGTTCCGCGAGGCGTACGGGGCCTTCTCGCCGGACGGCCGGTGGGTGGCCTACCAGTCGAACGAGTCGGGGCGAATGGAAATCTACGTGCGGCCGTTTGTCCCGCCCGTCACCCCGAATGGCGCGCCGGGCACTCCGGCGCCCGCCGCGGGGGGCCAGTGGCAGATCTCCACAGCGGGCGGCATCCATGCCGTGTGGCGGCCCGACGGCAAGGAGTTGTACTACCTGAACCCGGCGGGCGAGATGATGGCGGCATCGATCACCGTCGTGGGGGGCACGCTCGAACCCGGCGCGCCGGTGATGCTCTTTCCCACGCACATCGTCGGCGGCGGCGTGAACGTCCAGCAAGGACCGCAGTACGACGTCGCCCCCGACGGGCGCTTCCTGATCAACACGGCCCTGGAGGATGGTGGGGCGCCGATCACGATCGTCCAGCACTGGAATCCCGAGGTGAAGAAGTAGGCGCGTGCCCGCGATACGGACGGCGCGCTACGCCTGCAGCCGCCGCACCAGATCGTCGAGGCGGTCGTAGCTGATGCCGGCGCCCTTGGACATGCCGGTGGCGATCACCATGTCGCGCACGTCTTTCGACGGATACCGCACGATCGCGATGAGCCGCGTCTTCGCGCCCTCGGGCGCGAGTTCGCTCGTGACGGTGGAGGGGCTGTCGGGGAAGTCCGCGAAGATCTCGGTGAAGACGACCCGCCGCGGCGGATCGAGATCCAGGTATTCGCCGTAGAACGTGGCCTCGCCCTTCGGGTGGCGGTTCACGAACTTCCACTTGCCGCCGACGCGCAGGTCCACTTCGCAGACCGGCACCGAATACCCTTCGCCCAGGCGGCCCCACCACTCGCGGATGTGCTCGGGACGCGTCATCACTTCGTAGACAAGCGCCGGCGGCGCATCGAAGAGCCGCGTCATGCGGACCTCTTCGTCGGACGGGGTCGTGACCTGGAACGTGGCGCTATTGGCGCCGGGGCTTGCGAGCATGGCTCTTCTCCTTGGTGGCCTGCAGACGCTGCAGGTAGGCGTCGAGACGGGTGAAGCGTCCCTGCCAGAGGTGCTGATAGTGGGCGGCCCAGTCCACGACGTGTTTGATCGGCCCGGCCTCGATGCTGCAGTGCCGCCACTGCGCCTCGGCCCGCCGCGACACCAGGCCCGCCCGTTCGAGCACGCGCAGGTGCTTCGAGATGGCCGGCAGGCTCATGTCGAACGGCTCGGCGAGCGCCGTTACGGAACACTCGCCACCTGCCAGACGGGCGAGGATGGCGCGCCGGGTGGGATCGGCGAGTGCGGCCGTTTGTCCCGCCGGGCGCGGCGGACACAGCCGCAGGGGGAGCAGAGAGCCAGTGGCAAGTCTCCACCGCGGGTGGCTTCCTTCCCGTGTGGCGACCTGACGGCCAGGAGCTGTACTACATCAATCCGGCAGGCGAAATGATGACGGCGCCGATCACTGTGGTGCGGGACACACTTCGGCCGGAGGCACCAAAGACGCTCTTTCCCACGCGCATCGTCGGCGGGGGCGGTGGATCGATAGGCCGGAACTACGACGTTGCCCCCGACGGGCGCTTCCTCATCAACACGGAACTGCCTGGCGACGCTGCGCCGATCACGCTCATCCAGAACTGGAACCCGGACGCGAAGCCGTAGTGCGCCACGTGCGTGTCGCGGTGGTGACCCCCGAACGGTCCGCCGAGGCCTCTCAGCAAGAGCGGCCGCCAGGCGCGGGTTCATTCCAGGAAGTCGTACGGCACGCGCACGCGGTCGTAGGTGATCCGCGCCCGCTGATCCCGCGTGACCAGCGTGGCGCCCGCATGCAGCACTGTGGCCGCGATCAGCGCGTCGTAGATGGCCCCGCCCGTGAGCCCCTCACGACTCGCCATCTCGATGAGCCCCATGTGTCCCCGTGGCGGCAGCACCAGTGGCGCATCGCTGAACCGTCCTGCCAGAAACGCCTGAACCACATCGGCAGGAGCCCGATGAGGCGGCGGTAAACGGGTCAGGACCGAGAAGGTTTCAATCACGACGTGGGCGGGAATCCGCGGCGCGCGGGTGAGCACCGCCGCCGCCGAGGCGTGCCCCTCGTGCCAGCTGGCAAAGGCCGCCACCACCACACTCGTGTCCACGGCGATCACCGCCGTGTCCCCTCGAGTGCGGCCCGGACCATCGCATCGGTCAGTGGCGGCAGGGGCTCCTCCGGAACGGCCACCAGCCCACCGCCTCGTTGCTTGAGCGCCATCGCCGTGGCCACCGGCTCAATCTCCAGCAGCCCGTCGCGTTCACGGATCTCGACGGTCCTGCCGGCCTCGAGCCCCAGCCGCGAGCGGGTGGCCTTCGGAATGACAATTCGACCGGCACCATCAATGGTGGTCCGCATGACATTATTATACCATCTCTCATGGGCGTGGACCGCGGGCGGGGCGAGGGCCGCGCCTGGTCGACGCGCAGGACTGTGCTCGGCGAACGACCGCGCGCCGTCACCGCCGATGGCCAGCGCTGGTTCGTCAACACGGTGGTCGATCGGCCGCCCCCCGGAGCGCTATCATGCGAGTGGGCGACCGCACATGACATTCACCTATCAGCAGCACATCGACGGCGCCTGGACGGGTGCGGCCTCCGGCGGCACCTGGGACGTGATCAACCCCGCGACCGAAGAGGTCGTCGCGCACCGTCCCGTTCGGCGGCGCGCGAGGACTGCCACGCGGCCATCGAGGCGGCGGCGCGGGCCTTCCCCGTCTGGTCGCGACGCACGGCCTACGAGCGCGGCGCCATCCTGCAGCGTGCGGCGGCGCGGATGCGCGAGCTGGCCGACGATCTGGCGCGCACGACGGTGCTCGGAGTCGGGCAAGCCGTTCGCGCAGGCGCGCGGCGAGTGGATGGTGAGCGCGGATCTGTTCGACTGGTTCGCCGAAGAGGGCAAGCGCGCCTACGGACGGACGATTCCCGTCGCGCGTCGCCGATCGAAGCGGCTGACCGTGCTGCGCCAGCCGCTCGGCGTCGTCGGCGTGATCACCGCCTGGAACTTCCCCGCCTACAACCCGGCGCGGGCGTGGGCCGCGGCGCTGGCCGCCGGCTGCACCGTCGTGGCGCGCGCCGTCGGAGTTCACGCCGCTGACGGCGATGGACATGACGGCGCTGCTGGTCGAGGCGGGGATGCCGGCCGGCGTGCTGAACCTGGTCAACGGCGATCCCGAGGCGATGGGACAGGAGATGCTCGATCACCCGGCGCTCCGCGAAGATCAGCTTCACCGGCAGCGTGCGCGTCGGCAAGCTGCTGATGGACGGCGCGTCGCGGACGGTGACGCGGCTGTCGCTCGAACTCGGCGGCAACGCGCCGGTCATCGTCATGCCGGATGTGAATCTCGACATGGTGACCACCGGCGCGGTGACCAGCAAGTTCCGCAACGGCGGGCAGGTGTGCGTGGCGCCACAGCGATTCCTGGTTCAGCGGCGCGTCGCGGAGGCATTTGCCGAGCGGGTGGCGGCGCGCGCGGCACAGCTGCGCGTCGGCAGCGGACTCGACCCCGAGGTGCAGGTCGGGCCGCTGATCAACGCCCGCCAGCGCGATCGCGTGGCCGCACTCGTCAGCGACGCCGCGCGCGGTGGCGTGAACGTGATGGCCGGCGGCCAGGCTCCCGCCAGCCTGGCTCGCGGCTATTTCTTCGAGCCAACGGTGCTCTCCGGCGTCACGCCCGAGATGCCGGTGTTCCAGGAAGAGATCTTCGGGCCGGTGATGCCCATCATCACGTTCGACGACCTGGACGAAGCCATCGCGCTGGCCAACCGCACGCCGTATGGCCTGGCGGCCTACGTGTGGACCAACGACCTGGCCGCGTCGGTGAAAGCCAGCGAAGGGCTGGAGTTCGGGATCGTCGGCGTCAACGAATGGGCGCCGCATGCGACCGAGGCGCCGTTTGGCGGCTGGAAGCAGAGCGGCGTGGGTCACGAGAGCGGGGCCGAGGGATTGAACGAATATCTCGAGACGAAGCTGATCGGCGTCGGCGGGCTGTCCTAGCGGTCGCCACCCCGCGTTCTTCCCGACATCTCCGACTCTCTCAGGCAGCTAAATGCTGACGAAGGCCTCGCGCTGAAGAAGGCGTCAGGCGCGCATCGCGGCACTGGATGTGTGATGGAGTTGCGCGTCGTCGATATGCGTCAGCCTATCGAACCCACCGCCGCGTCGATCGCGCCGTGCAGGCGGTCCACGATGATCTCGAGGTGCGACTCCTCGACGATGAACGGCGGCGCCAGCAGGACGTGATCGCCACGCCGGCCGTCGATGGTGCCGCCCATCGGGTAGGTCATCAGCCCGCGCGCCATGCACTCGCGCTTCACCCTGGCATGGAGTCGGGCATCGGGCTCGAAGGGGGTCTTGCTGTCGCGGTCCTGCACCAGTTCAATCGCCCAGAACAGCCCGCGCCCGCGGATGTCGCCAACGTGCGGGTGGCTGCCGAAGCGCTCGTTCAGCAGCCTCGCGAACATGCGCCCCTTCAAGCGCACGTTCATCAACAGCCCGTCACGCTCGATCACCTGCTGCACGGCCAGCGCGGCGGCGCAGGCCACGGGGTGCCCGAGATACGTGTGGCCGTGCTGGAAGAACCCGCTGCCCCGCGCGATCGCGGAGACGATGGCTTGGTGCGCCAGCACCGCGCCGATCGGCTGGAAGCCGCCGCCCAGACCCTTGGCAATCGTCATCAGGTCCGGGGTGACGTCCTCCTGCTCGCAGGCGTGCAAGGTGCCGGTCCGCCCCATCCCGCACATCACCTCGTCCAGGATCAGCAGCATGCCGTGCCGGTCGCAGATCTCGCGCACGGCCTTGAAGTAGCCCGGCGGCGCGGTGGTGGCGCCCTGCGTGGCGCCGCCCACGGTTTCGGCCACGAACGCGATCACGCGCTTCGGTCCGCAGGCCTCGATCGCCGACTCCAGTTCGGCGGCCAGCCTCACGCCGTAGGCCTCGGGTGTCTCGTCCGCGTGCTGGTCGCGATAGGCGTAGCAGGGTGAGACGTGCGTGGACGTCGATCAGCAGCGGCGCATAGAGCCGGCGCCGGGGCTCGTTGCCGCCCACCGCGAGGGCCCCCAGGGTGTTGCCGTGATAGCTCTGACGGCGCGCGATGAAGAGGCTGCGCTCGGGCTCCCCGATCTCCACGAAGTACTGACGCGCCAGCTTCAGCGCCGCTTCGATGGCCTCCGAGCCGCCGCTCACGAAGTAGACGTGATTCACGCCCGGCGGCGCGGTCCGCGCCAGTTGTTCGGCCAGCGCCTCGGCCGGCTCCGAGGTGAAGAAACTCGTGTGCGCGTAGGCGAGGCGATCGATCTGTGCGTGCATCGCCGCCCGGACGTCGGGGTCCCCGTGCCCCAGACACGACACCGCCGCCCCGCCGCAGGCGTCGAGGTACTGCATTCCCGACGCATCGGTGATGAAGACGCCCTCCCCGCTGACGGCAACCGGGGGGGTGACATGCGAGATGGCGATGAATGATGTGGGTCATGGGATGGGAGGGCTTCGCCGGCGACAGTATATGGAGTCCCGTGGTGAACCGGTTCACGCTCCCGCGGCGTCTACAATGGAGTTGGCATGACCGCAACGCCCCCTCCCTCCAGCTCGTCGGTGTCGGGTTCCGGACCTGCACTTGCACACCACCGCGGCCACGGGGTCATCGCGCCTGGCCTGCAACGAAGTCCGCGGCGGCAATCACACCACGCGTGAGCTGGTCGAGCTCCCCGGCCTGCACGGCATGCTCTACTCGAACCCCTGCACGGGCGCGCGCGGCGGCGATGTCCACTACCTGTCGGTGTGCGGCTCCGGCTTGATCGGGCGCGTGTGCGTGGCCGACATCGAGGGCCATGGCGACACGCTGGCCGCCGTGGGTGCGGAGATGCACGCGCATCTCCGGCGCAGCGTGGACACGCTGGACGAGCGCCGGGTGCTGAAGGGATTGGACCGGCGGCTGTCGTCGGGGCCCGCGCAGGCCATGGCCACGGCCGCGGTCCTCACCTACTATCCTCCCGCCAAACGGCTGACGGTGAGCTACGCCGGGCATCCGCGTGGCTGGGTGTTCCGCGCCGACCGGCACGAGTGGTCGCGCCTCGAAGCGGGTGACCCGACGCCTGGCAGCGGACCGCTGGTGGACCTGCCGCTGGCGACCGGCCTCTCGCCCACGTTCGCGCGCCGCAAGCTGCGGGTCGGGCGCGGCGACCGCATCCTGCTCGTCACGGACGGCGTGCTCGAAGCGCCCTCCCCCGACGGCGACGAGTTCGGTGCGGAGCGCGTGGCCCGCGTGCTGCAGCAGCACGAGGGGTCGTGCGAGGTCGTGGGGGACGCGCTGTTGTCTGCCCTGCTGGCGCACGCGCAGTCCGACTCGTTGACCCACGACGACGTGACGTTCTTCCTGGGGGAGTTCGTGGACGGCCCTGCCGGTCCCGCGCTCTGGCACGTGATGCGGAACCGCGTCATCAGGCCGCTGCTCGGACGATAACGGCAGCCCGCACCGGCTGAATGGCCGGTCAGCGGCAGCCGCCCGGTCGGCGCTACAATGCGCCTCATCATGAGCAGCACGGACCGGCAGCTTGGCATGGGCGCCGCGATCACGCGGCGCGACTTCCTGAACGGCGTGGCCGTCGGCGTGGGCGGCGCGCTCGCCTCCGGCCTCCTGCCCGGAGATGTCGACGCCCTGCTCGCCCAGGGCGCCGCCTATCCGCCGGCGCTCACCGGCCTCCGCGGGTCGCATCAGGGCTCGTTCGAGGTTCTGCACGCCCTGCGTGACAGCGCGTTCTGGACCAAGGCCGGTCCGCCTCAGGACGCGCGCGAGGAATACGACCTGGTGGTCGTCGGCGCCGGCATCAGCGGCCTCGCCGCGGCGCACTATTTCAAGAAGGCCCGCCCCGACGCGCGCATCCTGATCCTCGACAACCACGACGACTTCGGCGGCCACGCCAAGCGCAACGAGTTCTCGCACGAAGGTCGCACCTACATCGGCTACGGCGGCACCCAGTCCATCGACAGCCCGCAGCCGTACAGCAAGGTGGCCAAGGACCTGATCACCGAGCTCGGCATCGACGTCGGCCGCTACGCCAAAGTGCTGGACTCGGGGCTCTACAAGTCACTGGGCCTCCGGCCCTCGATGTTCTTCAACAAGGAAGCCTTCGGCGCCGACCGACTCGTGGTCGGCGACGTTCGCGACGACGCGTTCATCAAGGCCGCGCCGCTCACCGCGGCGGTCGCGCGCGACCTGAAGCGGCTGCAGACCGAAGCCTTCGACCCGATGCCCGGGCTGTCGTCGGCGGAGAAGAAAGCTCGCCTGGCGCGCATCAGCTACACCACCTTCGTCACCACGCTGTGGAAGCTCGATCCCGGTGTGCTGTGGCCCTTTCAGGCGCGGACGCATGGCCTGTTCGGCGTCGGCGTGGACGGCGTGCCGGCGCAGGATGCGTTCGCACTGGGCCTGCCTGGCTTCCAGGGCATGGGACTGGACGACAAGGCAGGTCCGGGCCAGAACTTCGACTCGATGGGCACTGAGGAAGCGGAGAACTACTACTTCCACTTCCCCGACGGCAACGCCTCGGTCGCGCGCCTGCTGGTCCGCCGCCTGATCCCAGGAGCCATCCCCGGTTCCACCATGGACGATGTGGTGACGGCGAAGGCGGATTACGGCAAGCTGGACCTCGCCGGCTCGCCCGTTCGCATCCGCCTGAGCGCGCCGGTGCTCCGCGTGCGCCACACCGGACCGGCCACCGGCGATCGTCGCGTGGAGATCGCCTACCAGCAGAACGGCGTGCTGAAGAGCGTGACCGCACGCTCGACGGTGCTGGCCTGCTGGCACACCGTGATTCCGGCGCTGTGCCCGGAGCTGCCGGCCGCGCAGAAGACCGCGCTCGACTACGCCATCAAGGTCCCGCTCGTGTACACCAACGTCTTCATCCGTCAGTGGACGGCGTTCCAGAAGCTGGGCATCCAGCGGGTGTCGATGCCCGGGATGTGGCACACGTCGGCGAATCTGGACTTCCCGGTCAGCCTCGGCACCTACAAGCACCAGACCGACCCGGCGCAGCCCATCGTCCTGCACCTGAGCAAGTCGGCGTGCAAGCCAGGACTGCCGACCCGCGCGCAGCACCGTGCCGGTCGCGCCGAGTTGCTGTCCACCTCGTTCGAGACCATCGAGCGCAGCATTCGCGATTCGCTGGGCCGCGCGCTCGGCGGCGGCGGGTTCGATCCCGGGCGCGACATCCTCGGCATCACCGTCAACCGCTGGCCGCACGGCTACGCCTACCAGTACAACTCGCTCGAAGACGCCTTCTGGGTGAACGGCGGCGAGCAGCCCTGCGCCGTCGCCCGCAAGCCGTTCGGCCGCATCGCCATCGCGAATGCGGATGCCGCGGCGTACTGGTACACGGACGCGGCGATCGATCATGGCCACCGGGCGGTGGAAGAACTGTTGAAGGGGTAGGGATCAAGGCACAGGCGCAAGTCAGAAGGGCAGTCACTTCGTGGAACCCCCCGTCCGGATTCCCCGCACGCTGGGGCTGACCGACCTCGTCCTCCTGGGCACGGTCGCCATCGTCAACGTCAACGTCGTCCCGCCAGTGGGCGGCTTCGGACGCGCGACGCTGCTGCTGTGGCTGATCGCGTGGACGGCGTTCTTCGTCCCGGAGGCGATCGCGGTGCTCGCGCTGTCGAAGCGCTACCCCGGCGAGGGCGGCGTCTACCTGTGGGCGCGCGAGCGATTTGGCGGCCTGCACGGCTTCATCTCCGGCTGGTGCTACTGGACCAACAGCCTGTTCTACGTGCCCTGTGCTGCTGGTCTACCTCGCCGGCGTGCTGGCCTTCGCCGGCGGCGACCGCACGGCCGGTCTCGTCGACAATCCGTGGTTCGTCGGCGGCGTCGCCTTCGGCTGGCTGGCGCTCATCACCGCGGCCAACATCCGCGGCCTGGGCGTGGGCAAATGGATCAACAACATCGGCGGCGTGGGCGGCATGGCCACCGTGGTGCTCGTTGCGATCGCCGCCGCGGTCGCCCGCTGGACCGGCACCGCCACCACGCCGGTGCTGGTGCAGGGCACCGGCTTCGACATGGCCGGCGCGCTCGGCGTGATGTGCTTCGCCTTCATCGGCATCGAGCTCGCCTCGACGATGTCGGACGAAATCCGGCATCCAGAGCGGGACGTGCCGCGATCGATCGTGATCACCGGCGTGATCGCGCTGGTCGCCTACCTGCTGGTGGCCGACGCGTTGATTGCGCTCGTGCCTCCGGGTGAGCTCGGCGCGATTCAAGGTGTGATGCAGGCCGTGCACCAGGGGGCGGACGCCGCCGGCGCCAGCTGGCTGGTGGCGCCGATCGCGATCGTGATGGCGTTGTCGGTCGGCGGGTCGGCGTCAGCCTGGTTCGCCGGGCCGTCGCGCATTCCGTTCGTGGCCGGGCTCGATCACGCGCTTCCCGCCGCGCTGGGACGCGTGCATCCGAAGTGGGGTTCGCCCTACGTCGCGCTGATCACCTGCGGCCGTGATCTCGGCGGCGCTGACCGCGCTGTCCCTGGCGGGATCGACGGTGGCCGAGGCGTATCAGGTGCTGCTGCGGGCGGCGGTGGTGCTGAACCTGGTGCCGTTCGTCTATGTGTTCCTGGCGCTGATGACGCTGGACACCGCCCGCGCTTTCGAGCGTCGTGGCCGGCGCCGTCGGCGCCCTGGTCACCGCGGCCGGCATCGTCGCCGTGTTCCTGCCGTCAGGCGACGTCGGCAACGTCTGGATCTTCGAAATGAAGATGGCCCTGGGTGTCGGCGTGCCGATCGGCGTCGGGCTCTGGCTGTACTGGAGGGCGCGACACGCCTGAGTCGGTTCCAAGTTCAGAGTTCAAGAGTTCACGATCACATCACGTTCGCTATCTCTTGATCGGCGTGATGACTTTTCCGGGCCGCGCGCCCGTGGGCTTCGGTTCTTCCCACACGCGCGTGCCGTTCACCCAGACGCCGCGAATGCCGGTCGACAGCTTGAACGGCTCGTCGAAGGTGCTGTTGTCGATCACGGTGGCGGGATCGAGCAGGACCAGGTCGGCCCACATGCCTGGCTTGATGGTGCCGCGGTCGGCGAGCTTGAGGCGGCTCGCCGGCATCGACGTCATCTTGCGGACCGCTTCCTCGATCGTCAGCCACTTCTTCTCGCGCACGAAGCGCCCGAGCACGCGCGGAAAGGTGCCGGCGCCGCGCGGATGCCGCACGCCGATGCCGCCGTCGCTGGCGACCATGGTGAACGGCCACTGGTAGAAGGCGCGGATGTCGTCCTCGATCATCGCCGTGCACACGACCCCGGCGCCGCCGTCCTTGACGATCTGGATGAACTGCTCGACCGGCGTCACCCCACGCGACGCCGCGATCGCCGCCAGCGTCTTGAACTCGTATTCCGGATGGGCGGCGTGGCGGGTGATCAGCACGTGCGTCGCGCCTCCCACGTCCTCGAGGCCCCTGGCCACGTCCACCGGATCGTCGTAGCGTTTGCTGGGAATCAGCACGGTGATGGTGGACGACCAGGCGTCGTAGGGATAGGCGTCCGCGGTCACATCCAGCCCCCGGGCGCGCGCATCGTCGAACAGCTTCAGCGCCTCCGCGGCCTTGCCCCACACACCGGCGGTGCCCAGCTTCAGGTGCGTGTTCTGCACCGGCAGCTTCGCCTGCTCGGCGATGGTGATCACCTCGCGCATGGCGTCGAACGCCTTGTCGGCCTCGTCGCGCACGTGCGAGATGTAGAAGCCGCCCTGGCGCGCGGCGGCGCGGGCCATGGCCACCACTTCGTCCGTCGCGGAGTAGCTGCCGACCTCGTATTCGAGGCCGGACGACAACGCCACCGCGCCTTCCTGCATGCCTTGCCCGACGTACTCCGTCATCCGCGCCACTTCATCGGGGCGCGCGACGCGCTTGTAGTCCTTCCCCATCACCAGTTCGCGGATGGTGGCGTGCCCCACGGCGGTCATCACGTTCACCGCGGGCGGCTCGCGGCGCAGCTTGTCCAGATAGCCGGCGATGGGCCATGGCGAGCTGCCGTCCTGTCCGACCACGAGCGTGGTGATGCCCTGCGAGGTCTGCGTCGCCGCAATGGGCTCGGTGAGCAGGCCCTCCGTGGAGTGATTGTGCGTGTCAATGAAACCCGGCGCCAGCACCAGGCCCTGCGCGTCCACCACCCGATCGGTGGCCGACGGCGTGATGGCGCCAACCTCGACGATGCGGCCGTCCACGACGCGGACGGCGGCCCGGCGGGCCGGCGTGCCGGTGCCATCCACGACCTGCGCGTTGGTGATGACGAACGAGGCGCGTTCCTGGGCGCGGGCGCCGCCTCCAGGCTGCAGCAGCGCCATCGCGCAGAGAGCGAAGGCGACCCAGCGGCGCCGTGCGGGACGGGCGCGGTCAACGGGCATCGAGTGTGTCAAAACGGTGAGTCTCCTCGTCGAATCATCGGTCGAATGGCGGACGGGCCGCAACCGCGGGTACGATCCGCGGCACGATCGGCAGCAGCAGCCGTGACGGATGGGCCGCGTCGTGCAGGATGGTCTGGGTGGCGGGCACGCCGGCCGGGTCCTCGCCGAACACGCCGCCGGTATTGAGATTGCGATCGAACCTCGGGAAGTTGCTGCTCGACACCTCCAGCCGGATGCGGTGACCGGCGCGGAACAGGTTCGACGTCGCCCCCAGATCGATCGTCACCTCGGTCGGCTCGCCCGGCGTCAGCAGCAACGGGGTGGTCTTGCCGGTGCGATAACGCGCGCGGAGGATGCCGTCGGCCAGTGCCCGTGCCGTGCCATCGGGGAAGACATCGACCAGCGTCCCGGTGAAGTCCGTGTCGCGCGCGGTGGATCGAATCCACAACCTCAGCGCCAGCGGCCCCGTCACCTCCAGGTCTTCCGTCAATGGCGGCGTCTGGTAGACCAGCACGTCGGGGCGCTGCTCCACCTGTCGCCGGTCCATGGGCGTCCGCGAATAGCCGCCGCTGGCGCCGGTCGGCACCGGGTCCTTCGGGTCGTAGACGAACTGATCGGCCGGCTCGCCGGCGGGCGGGGCCGGTTCGAGCCGGCCATCCCCGGACAGCGTCGGGGCGTGGCCGGCGCTTCGCAGGTAATAGGGGATGAGACGCGCACGAGCCAACGGCCAGGCCTGCTCGTCGCGCCAGCGGTTCTCGCCCATCACGAACAGGCGGATCGGAGGGGTCTCGACGGCGGCACGGTCGCCGCCCTTCAACCAGTGATCGAACCACCCGATCATGGCTTCGTCCGACTCGAAGCCGCCGTCAGGCCCGAAGTCCACCTCCCCGATCTTCGTGGACGCGCGCGTCGGGCGGGCGTGGGTCCACGGCCCGACCACCAGGCGCTGATAGCGCCGCGCCGTCTCGGTGGCCGCGTGCTCGCGCAATCCCGTGAAGTTGCGCAAGGTGCCGGTCAACAGCGTGTCGTACCAGCCGGTGAGATGAAACGCCGGGACTTCGAAGCGACCGTGCTGGCTCTCGATGTCGCCCGGCGCCCAGAACGCGTCGGCGTCGGGGTGCGACAGCATCTGCTGGTAGCCGGGTGCGAAGCGGTCCAGGTCGAACTCGTTGAAGGACTTGAGGGGCAGGTGCCACAGCCAGGTCGAGCGCAGCTGTGCCGACTGCTCGGGGCTGAGGCCGATCGGACCGTCGCGGTCCACGTCCGGCGTCAGCACGCGGCGCCGGACGTCCATCGCCTGGCCGAGGTTCCAGCCGAGCCCGTCACTCAGATAGAACGCACCGCCCTGGAACACCATATCGTGGCGCCGGCTGTAGGACGATGCCGGGAACAAGGCCACCAAGGCGGGCGGCCGCCGGGTGGCGGCCTGGAGTTGGGTGGTGGCGAGATAGCTGCCACCGAACATGCCCACCCGGCCGTTGACGCCTGGCAGGGCCGCGGCCCACTGCACGGAATCGTAGCCATCATCGGCCTCGTCGTGCGGGACGGCGACGCCGTCGGAGGTGTAGCGGCCACGGGTGTCCTGAACCACCACGACATAGCCGCGCGCGGCGATCGCGCTGAACCGGCGGCCCGCCTCGCGGTCGTTCTTCGAGTAGGGCGTCCGCTGCAGCAGCGCTGGCCACGGCCCGGCCCCCGCCGGGCGGTAGACATCGGCGCGGAGGAGCACGCCGTCGCGCATGCGAGCCGGGACGTTCTTCTCGAGCCGGACGCCGGCGGCCAGCGGCGCCTGGCTGCCGTCCCTGGCTGCCAGCCAACTGCTGGAGGCCAGCAGGAGTGCGACCGGCAGCGAGACCGCCGACAGCAGGGCAAGGACTCGATGGATGGGATGGGGGGCCATGCGATTCGGGACGGTAGCCCTCCCACGGTCCAGTGTCAACGACCCACTCGTCCCGGGGATTCACCCCATCACTCATCCCACTCGCCGATCAGGCGTTCGGAAATGCACATTGACTCCTGTGGACCCCAGCCGGATAATCCGCGCATCCCGAAACGGGTTCGTCACACTGGAGTATCAGGCGTGACCGCCCGTCGACGGTGTCGTTGGCGCCCGCGGCTGGCGCTTGTGTCTTTTCTTGGAGGAAACCCAATGCGGCGTTGCTTAGTCTTTCTATGCACGATCGTCGCGCTCGGAGCCATACCCTGGACCACCTCGGCCCAGCAGACGACTGGCAGCATCCGCGGCGTCATCACCGATGAATCGGGCGCCGTATTGCCAGGCGTCACCGTTACCTTGAAGGGGCGCGACCGTCGCCGGCGCGCCAACCACGGTCAGCAACGAGACCGGGGTTTACCGCTTCCCGAATCTCCCACCCGGCACCTACGACATCTCCGCCGAGCTGGCTGGCTTCTCGACCACCGAGCAGACCGGCATCCCGGTGTCGCTTGGCGGCACGGCCGAAGTCAACGTCCAGTTGAAGCTCAGCACGCAGTCGGAGACCATCACGGTCACGGCGGAGTCGCCGGTGGTCGACTCGACCACCACCGAGGTGTCGACGAACTACGGTCGCGGAGTGGGTGGAGAACGCCCCGGTTCCCCGCTTCTCGTTCTTCGACCTGATCAACGCCGCGCCCGGCGTCAGCGCGGCGACCTCGACCAGCTCGCGCTCGCAGTCGTTCGGGTCGGCCACCAACGAGAACCTCTACCTGATCGACGGCACCGACTTCACGGCGCCGCTGACCGGTGCCGCATGGCCGTGGCCGAACACGGATGCGATCGAGGAAATCCAGGTGCTCTCTCTGGGCGCGCCTGCCGATTACGGCAACCTGGGTGGCGCGGTGTTCAACGTGGTGACCCGCCAGGGCAGCAACTCGTTCCACGGCGATGGCAACTTCTACTTCCAGGACCAGAACCTCACCGGCCGGAACACCGACGACGATCAGGACGATGGCCTGCCCTACAACCGCGACGAGTACAAGGACACCACCTGGCAACTGGGCGGACCGATCCTGCGCGACAAGTTCTGGTTCTTCGGATCGTATCAGTATCAACGTGACTACTCGTCGCAGCCTGGCACCGACCCGAATGCGCCGGCGAAGTTCAGCGCGAATCGCTACTTCTTCAAGTTGAACTACCAGATCAACCAGGACAACCGGCTGCAGTTCCAGCAGCACGACGACTACTACCGCATTCCGGGTCGTGCCACTGCCAACACTGCGCCCAGCATCGATCTCGATCGAGACCGGGCACAACCCCTCGCCTGGCTTCCTGTGGTCGTCGGTCCTCAGCCCGACGACGGTGCGTCGAAGCCCGCTACTCCGGCTTCTACGGCGTGGACCATGGCGACCCGCTCGACGGCGGCCCGCGTGTGGCCCGCCGCTACAACGACCTCGACACCGGCCAGATCACCGGCGGCATCTACTCGTGGTACGACGGCAAGAGCAAGAAGACGAGCTTCTCCGGCCGTGTCACCAAGTACGCCGACTCGTTCATGGGCGGCAGCCACGACTTCAAGGTCGGGGTGCAGTACAACAGCGGCCTCGGCGAGTACACCTACGGGCCGAACGACTACATCTACACCTACGGATCGACGCCTGCCTACGGCTACACGCAGCTGCCCTACACGCAGGGCGGCCGCATGAAGGCCATCGGCATCTACGCTGACGACACCTATCAGCTCGGCCGGGCGACCCTGAACCTGGGGCTGCGCTACGACGACAGCAAGGCCTACTTCGCGGCGCAGGACATCCTCGACGCCAGCGGCAACCCCACCGGCCAGCAGTCACGCGCCGTTGACGAGATCTTCCGGTGGCGCGTGCTGTCGCCCCGCCTGGGCGTCACCTTCAAGGTGACCGACAGCGGCTCGTCGCTGGTGAAGGCCCACTACGGCCGTTACTACCGCGGCATCGTCACCGGCGAGTTCGACAACACCACGCCGTCCATCAGTCCGCGGTACATCTTCTCCGGTCTCTACGACGCCGCGGGAGTCCCCCTCGATCAGGAAATGGTCTCCGACAACTCACAGCTCACCGTGGATCCGGACCTGAAGAACCCCTACACCGACCAGTTCATCCTGGCCTGGGAACAGCAGGCGGGCGCCGACATCGGCTTCTCGGTGAACTACGTCTACAAGCGCAGCGAACGACAGACCGCCTTTCCCGATATCGGCGGCACCTACCGGCTGGTGCCGTTCACTTCGCCCGCGGGCGTGAACATCAGCGAGGTCTACCAGCTGACCAGCGGCGCCGACTCGCGTCTCTTCCAGCTGCGGAACGACGACCGGATGTTCTCGCGCTACAACGGCGTCGCGTTCGAGGTGAAGAAGCGCATGTCGAACCGCTGGCAGGCCAACGTCGGTCTCACGCTGTCGAAGTCCGAGGGCCGCCTCGGCTCGAGCTCGGCGCGGTCCACGCCGGTCTCAACCCAGACCAGCACAGCCGGTATCTTCGGGCAGAACCCGAACGACTTCATCAACAGCGACGGCCGGCTGCAGAGCGATCGCCCGGTCGTCCTGAAAGCACAGTTCGTCTACCAGATGCCCTGGAACGTGATGACCTCGTTCAACTTCCAGAGCCAGAGCGGCAAGCCGGTCATCGAGGAGGCGCGCCTCTCCAGCGGCGTCACCGGCATCCCCGGCACCAACCGTGCGGTGGCTAATTTCGTGGACGGCGATCTCCGCACCGACACCTGGACGACGCTGGATTGGCGTGTCGAGAAGACGTTCACCCTGGGCGGGACCACGGAACTGGCCGCTTTCGGCGACTTCCTGAACCTGTTCAACAGCAACGCCAACGAGAGCGTGCTCGACCGGCGTCCTGGCAACGTGAACTACCTCGTGCCTTCCCGCTTCATCGCGCCTCGGCGCCTGATGATCGGCGCGAAGATTCGATTCTAGGAAACGGCAACCGGCAGACGGCAGCTGGCAGACCTGAAGCCAAAAGCCTAGAGCCTGAAGCCTGAGACAGGAACGCCCGGGGTTGCGACACACGCGGCCCCGGGCGGTTTCTTGTACGCAGGGATCAGGAATCAGGGGGCAGAGAGCGGGAGACGGCGACCGGCCCCAGGACTCAAGACCCAGCCCCTATCGCAACGCCCCCAACTGCTGCCGTGCCGGGGCAAAGCGCGGGTCGATCTCCAGCGCGCGGCGGAAGGCGGTCTCGGCTTCGGCGCGCTTGTTCTGCCGCGCCAGGGCCAGGCCAAGGTTGAAGGCATACTGCGCGTTCGCGTCGATCGCGCGTGCCGGCTTCGCGGAATGCCTGCTCGCCCGCCGCCAGATCGCCGCTGCCCGCCAGAATCATCCCCAGCGAGTTCCAGTACGACGCGGTGGCCGGATCGAGCTGCACCGCCTCGCGCAGCAGCCGCGCCGCGTCGGCGGACCGGCCGAGATCGCGAAACAGCTCGCCCAGCTTCACCCGAACCAGCGCGTCCTTCGGGGCCAGCTGCGCCACGCGTTCGTAGGCGCGCACGGCCGCCACCGGGTCACCCATCCGACGCGCCACGTCGCCTTCGCGCTCGATCAGCCGCGGATCGTCCGGCGCGATCTTCAGCCCGCGCCGGACCGTCTCGAGCGCGAGACTCGGCTTGCCGTCCGCGAGCTGCACCTCTGCCAGGCCCACGTAGGCAGCGGTGTAGGCCGGCAGCTTCTCCAGCGCCCCTTCGTAGTGCGTCGCCGCCTCGCGCCAGCGCTTGAGGCCGACGAGCGCGCGCGCGGCGTAGTAGTGCGCCTCGAAGCTATCCACGCCACGGGCGAACAGCTTCTGGAACCCGGCATAGCTGGCCGCGAATCGGCCCTCGCGCAGGTCGACCAGCCCTTCGCGCATCAGGGTGTTGACGACCTGGTATTCCTCGATCTTGTCCTTCGGGTCGGCGCCCGACGCTCGCGCGCTGACTGGACCTGACGAGCTGACATAGCCAAGCGCGCCCAGCTTCTCGAGCAGGTCGGCGGGCACCGAGGCGGCGGCCGGGCCGGTCTCACGCAGCAGCGCCTGCTCTTCACGGAGGCGCTGCTCGATGCCCGATCGATAGGCGCGCGCGCGCTGTGGCTCGCGCTCGATCAGGTTCTGCAGCTCGTGCGGATCCTGCCCGAGGTCGTACAGCTCCGGGCGCGGCGCCAGGATGTACTTCCATTGACCGTCCCGCACCGCGCGCAGATCGCTCCAGCCGTAGTGCACCAGCGGCACCAGCGACTCGGCAAAGGTCGGCTCCTCGTCCTGCGGCGTGCCGTGCAACGCCGCCGCCAGCGATCGACCGGACACCGTGGGCGTCTTCGCCGCCAACCCGAGCAGGTCGAGCACGGTCGGCATGAGGTCCACAGTGCGGCTGACCGCCTTCAGACGCGTGCCGGGCGGAATGCCCGGCCCCCGCATCAGCAGCGGCACGGCGAGCGTGGACTCGTAGACGAAGAAGCCGTGCACCGCTTCCTGGTGCTCGTCGAGCCCCTCGCCGTGATCCGACGTGACAATGAACAGGGTGTCGTCGCGGAGCTTTGCCGACGCCAGCGCGGCATCGAGCCGGCCGACGAGCTCGTCGGACCACGCCACCTCGCCGTCGTAGGGCCGCCCCGCGTATTTCGTCGCGTAGGGTTCCGGCGGCTCGTAGGGATCGTGCGGATCGTAGAGGTGCACCCACGCGAAGCGCCGATCCGTTCCCGCAGCGGCCAGCCACGCCGTCACCTCCGCCACCGTGGCGTCGCCGCGCTTCTGAATCGTGTTGAGGAACCGGGCATCGTCCTCGCCGATGTCGAACCTGTCGGAGTAATCGGCGAACCCGCGGGCCAGCCCGGATTGCCGCGACAGCACGATCGACGAGACGAACGCCGCGGTCTTGAAGCCGTTCTGCTGGAGGATTTCCGCCAGCACCGGGACATTGCCGCCCAGAGGCGGCGAGACATTGTCGCGAATGCCGTGCTCGGCCGGATACAGCCCGGTGAAGAGCGAGATGTGGGACGGCCGCGTCAGCGGCACGTGGACCGAGGCATGCTCGGCCATTGCACCGTCGGCGGCGAGACGATCCAGGTTCGGCGTCGCCACCGTGGTGCTGCCATAGACACCGATGCGATCGGCGCGCAGCGTGTCGATGGTGACGATCACCACGTGCTTCGGCACCCGTGCCGCCGCGGGTGGTGCGGATGGCGCTGACGACGAGCACGCGGCCAGGCTCAGAGTGATTGCGACCATCGCGGCCGCGCGCAGAGCCCTGCCTTCGGCCCTGTGCCTTCGGCCTTGTGCGGCTTGGGTCTTGGGGCTTGGGGCTTGAGACTTGCCGGCCTGCCGGCTGCCGGTTGCCGGTCTTCACGGCCTCCTCCCCGCCTGCCGTTCCGCGCGCTGACCGGCGGCGACCTGGCGCTGGGCCTCCGCGTCACGGCCCAGGCGCGAGTAGACGTCGGCCAGCACGTAGTGTCCAAGAGGCGCCATCGCGGGATCGGGCGCGGACGCGAGACCTCGCACCGCCGCCTGCTCGGCCTCCTTCAGGTCACCGGCATCGAGCGCCGCCTTGGCGAGGTACAGATAGCCGGTGCCGAAGTCCGGCTTCTTCTCGACCGCGGCACGGAAATGGGTCAGCGCCTCTCCGGCGCGTCCCGCCTTCGACAGCAGCTTCGCCAGGTTGAATTCCGGCTGGAACAGCTTCGGACTGCGGGCGATCTCGGCTTCGTAGGCAGCCATCGCGGCGGGCAGGTCGCCGCGGGCCTCGTGCACCAGGCCGAGATCGTAGTGGGCCATCGCCTGATCGTTCTTCGCAGCAATGGCTTCCGTCAGGGCCTTCTCCGCCGCGTCGAACTGCTTCAGTTCGATACGCGCCTCGCCCAGCTTCACGAGAAAGGCGGCGCGATCGGCGTCGAGCGTCAGCCCCTTCTCCAGCAGTCCCGCCGCCTCGGCGAACTGCCCCTTCGCCATCGACAGCTCCGCCAGCTGATAGAGCGGCTTGGCGCCTCGGGGGTTCAGCTGCATCACCCGTTCGAACCCGGCGCGCGCCTCATCGTCCTTGCCGGCGGCGCGATAGGCAAGTGCCAGGCTCCAGGCCGCGCCCTCGTGCTCGGGATCGACGGCGAGCGCCCGCTGATAGGCGGCAATCGCATCCGCCGGACGGCCGGCCTTCGTGTGCATGTTGCCGAGCATGGTGAACGCCTCGATCACCTCGGGGTCGGCGGCCAGCACCTCGCGCACCTTGGCGATGCCGTCGTCGAGCTTGCCATCGACGGAGTCCTGCGCCGCACGCTTCAACAGGTTGTAGAGGCCGATCTTGTCCTTGGGATCGCCGCGCGGCTTGTCGGCCATCGAGGCGCGCGTGACGCCGGAGGCGACGTAACCGAGGGCGCGCAACTGCTGCTCGACGGCCGGATCCACCGCGCGTGGCTGCTGCGTCACCGCCTGCGCCGCGGTCTTGCTGGCCATGTCGCGCAAGCCGCGTTCGAGCGCGTCGGCCATGCGCGGGTTCTCGGCGGAGAGATCCTTCAACTCGCCCGGATCCGCCTCGATGTCGTAGAGCTCGCGGCGCGGCGCGGCGATGAACTTGAAGCGGCCGTCGCGCACCGCGGTGAGCTCGCTCCACCCGTAGTGATACCGCGGATACCAGGTCTCGCTGAGCGCCAGCAGGTCCAGCGGCTCGCCGCGGCCCAGGGGCACCAGGCTCGAGCCCTGCACGGCCGCGGGCACGTCGGCACCGACCAGATCAAGAATCGTCGGCATCACGTCCACGATGCGCACCTGCTCGCGGACCTCGCGCGCCGGCACCTCGGGGCCGGCGACGATCAGCGGAATGCGTACCGCCGCGTCGTAGACGAAGAAACCGTGCTGCTGCTCGCCGTGCTCGCCCAGCATCTCGCCGTGATCGCCGACCACGACGACGATGGTCGAGGCCAGCCGTCCGCTGGCCTCGAGCGACGCCAGCAGGCGGCCGACCTGCGCGTCGGTGGCCGCGACCTCACCGTCGTAGGCGCCCTGCGCGGTGGCCGGGAAACTGCGAGCGGTATGGTTCTGGAGGCGCATAGGGGGCGTGGGGATCGTAGAGGTGCACCCACGCGAAGAACGGCTGGGTGGTGTCCTTCTCCAGCCACGCCAGCGCGTGATCGACCACTTCGCGGCCGGGCCGCTGCGCGACATCGAGGCCGCCGGCCATCTCGAACTTCGAGAGATCGAACTCGTCGAAGTAGTCGCCAAATCCCTGCGCGATGCCCCACCGACGGTCCAGCACGAAGGCGCCGACGAAGCCGCCGGTCCGGTAGCCGCGCGGCTGCAGCACTTCGGCCAGCGTGGTCAGCGAGTCGTCCAGGTAGAACGCGCCGTTGTCGCGGACGCCGTGGAAGGCAGGAAACGTGCCCGTCATCAGCGAACTGTGCGCGGGCAGGGTGAGCGGCACCACGGTCGCCGCCTGATCGAAGCGCAGGCCTCGCGCCGCGAGCGCGTCGAGCACCGGCGTCGCCGCCGCCTTGTAGCCGTAGCTGCCGAGTCGATCGGCGCGCAGGGTATCGATACTGATGAGGAGGACCGACCTCGGGCCCGGACGCGCGTCCTCCCACCCATCCACGCTGCACGGCGTACCAGACCGCCGCAAGAGCCGCCACCATCAGGGTCGCGGCGATCGCCTTCCGCATCCCGTTATCGTATCAACCGGGTGGGGCGATGTCGCCCTCGGGCACCGCATTTCGGGGCATGATGAGCGGAAACGCGATGGCGACACGACACCGAACGTCGGTTTGGGGGCGACGATGCGCGGCGGCGGCACTCGCCACGCTGGTCACCCTGCCCCTTGGCGCGCAGGGACCGCCGGCGCCTGGCGCGGTTGCCGTCAGGGAACCACTCGACGCCGCGCCAGAGCACGAGCAGCGGATGGACGGCGTGCTCGGGGACATGTTCCCTGGCGTGGCCATACACCCCTTGCCCGGAATCGGCCCCCGCCCCGCCGGGCTGAACCTGTCGTTCGCGGACGCCTTCGAGATCTACCGGGGGAATCGGTCGGCGCTGCAAGCGGCCCGGGACCGCGAGTGCGCGGGTGCGACCGTTGCGTCGTGTGGCGCTGACTTGCCGGTTCGCGCCCGGCAGGTGCTGGACTACCACGATCAACTCGCGAGCCAGACGCTCGGGCAACTTGCGGAGGGGATCCGGCTGTCCGCGGCCGCCGGCCGGACGACGGTCGTGTTCGTCAGCAGCGGCCTGCCCTTCCGCGTCGCGCCGCTCGGTGGGCTCGACGCCGTGCGCAAGGCCTTGCGCGAGTCCCGGGGGACGTTGCTCGTCCTCGACGTGAACAGTGAAGGTCGAGGCCAGGTGGGCCTCATGCGCCTGGTGGATGCCGTCCGCGCCGAGCGCTTCGTCACCACCGCTGACGATCGATCGAGGTTACGCGCCAGACTGGCCGCGCTGGTGGCGCTCGAAGACAGCCGCCGCGCGCAGTCGGCCGGTGGCAAGGCACCCGCGGCCGCCCGACCCGCACCGGCCTTCATGAAGACGGCGATGCAGCACGCGATCGCGTTCGCCGCCCAGAGTGCGTCGCTGGTGGCCGACGAGCACTACGTTCAGGAGGTGAAGAGACGTCCCTCCGCGACCTCCCTCTCTCCCGGTTCGTCGGCCGGGATCACCGTCGAGACACGCGTCATCGAGTCGGAAGTCGCGCTCATCCACGTCGTGGACGGTGAACTGTGGCTGCTCGCCCGCGACGTGCTGCGCGTGGACGGAAAAGCGCTGCCCGATGCCGATCGCGTGCGGCTCCCGTCAGTGCATCCGGCCTCGACCCCGGAAGCGCTGCGACTGTTCGAGCGGATCGCGCAGCAGGGGTCGCGGTTCAACATCGGCCTCATCCCGCGCACGCTCAACACCCCGACCCTGGCGATGTGGCTGCTGACGCCCGCCATCAGCCCCCGATTCGAGTTCAAGCGCGCCGGCACCGACACGCTCGACGGCAGCTCGTGCGATGTCATCGAGTTTCGCGAGCGAGCCGAGCCCTATCTCTTCGTCGTGGCGGACCAGCCGACTCCGGTCAGCGGGCGGGTGTGGGTGGAACGCCGCCGGGGAGCGGTGGTCAGGACCGAACTGTTGCTTCCAGCGGAATCGGTTGACCGGGACTGGAGCCCGTCTCGGGCCAGGCTGACTGTGACCTACCGCCTTGACGCGGCGTTGTCGGCCTGGGTGCCTCGCACCATGACGGAACGCTACGACTCGCCGACGTTGAAGGAGTTCATCCTCACGCAGTCGACGTACACCAACTTCCGCCAGTTCACCACCAGCGGACGCATCATCAAGTGACGCGCGCCGTCAGATCGCCTGTCGAAGCATCAGCAGTCCGACGGCCAGCAGGACCACACCCAGGCTGACGCGGAGCAGGGCCTGGGGCACGCGCGATCCGATCGCCGCGCCGGCCAGGGCCGCGGGCACCGAACCCACCAGCAGATCGCGCAGCAAGGCTCCGTCCACCTGGCTGATGGCCAGGTGCCCAATCCCCGCGCACAAGGCCAGCGGGATGGCGTGGGCGATGTCGGTCGCGACCAGCCGCGAGGGCGTGAGCCGGGTGGGATAGAGATGGTAGAGGAACACGGCGCCCAGCGCTCCGGCGCCGACCGAGGTGAGCGTGACCAGCGCCCCCAGGGCGATGCCGGCCGCCACGGTCAACGCCGCCTCCCATGCCCACGTCCCGTCCGCATGCGACGCCGATCGCGCCTTCGTCGGCGGCAGCGAAAACGATCGAGACAGCACCAGGCTGAGCGAGGTGATGCAGACCGCGATCGCAATCGCGACCTTCACCAACGTCACGCTCGCCTCGTCCATCGGATGACGCGCCATCCACGCCACGGTGAGTACCGACGCCGGCAGGCTCCCCGTCCACAGACGCCGGACAACGAGCCAATCGATCAACCCCTGGCGGACGTGGAGGCCGGACACCGCGATCTTGGTGATGGCGGCAAACCACAGGTCGGTGCCCACGGCGGTGAGCGGAGCGGTGCCGAACACGAGCAGCAGGATGGGCGTCATCAGCGCGCCACCGCCCACACCCGTCATGCCGACGACGAAGCCGGTGAGCGCGCCGGCGGACACACGCATCGAGTCCATGGCTCAGGACAGGACGACCAGGATCTGCTCGACGCAGTCGTCCACGGTCCGGCCCGTGGTGGCGACGTGCAGTTCGGGATGTTCCGGCGGCTCGTAGGGGCTGTCGATGCCGGTGAAGTTCGGCAGCGCGCCACGCCGCGCCTTCCCGTACAGCCCCTTGGGGTCGCGGCGCTCGCACTCGTCGAGCGGCGTGTCCACGTACACCTCGACGAACTCGCCCTCCGCGAACAGCGAACGCGCCTGCTCGCGCTCGGCGCGAAACGGTGAGATGAAGGCCACGAGCACGACCAGGCCGGCGTCCACCATCAGGCGCGCGACTTCGGCGACGCGGCGGATGTTCTCCGCGCGATCGGCCTCGGTGAAGCCGAGATCGCGGTTCAATCCGTGGCGGATGTTGTCGCCATCCAGCAGGTAGGTGTGCCGGCCGGCGGCGAACAGCCGCTGCTCGAGCCGGTTCGCAATCGACGACTTG
The DNA here is from genome assembly GCA_963721715.1 of uncultured Acidobacteriota bacterium. Taxonomy (GTDB): domain Bacteria; phylum Acidobacteriota; class Vicinamibacteria; order Vicinamibacterales; family UBA2999; genus VFZN01. The sequence continues at coordinate 1,250,249 of CAVRKI010000004.1, forward strand.
CCCGATCCCGACAGCCCGGTGAACCACACGCAGCGCGGCTGCTGCTGCTTCTGCAACGCGCGAAGGGAGCGGTTGACCTCCAGCGCCTGCCAGTGCACGTTCGACGCCCGGCGCAGCGCGAAGTCGATGAGCCCGGCGCCCACCGTATCGAAGGTGAGCGGGTCGATCAGGATGAAGCCGCCGAGCGTCCGGTTGACGGCGTAGGGCTCGAACGCGAGCGGTTGCGCGGTGGACAGGTTCACGACGCCGATTTCGTTCAGGGCCAGCGTCTTCGCTGCCAGGTGCGCCTCGCTCTCGATGTCGACGCGGTGCTTGATCGCGGTCACCGAGGCGCGCACCTCCCTGGCGTGGGTCTTGAGCAGGTAGGAACGCCCGGGAATCAGCTCGTGCGCCCCCATCCACAACACCCGGGCCTCGAACTGATCGGCCACCTGCGGTGGCTCCGCCGCCGCGGCGATGACGTCGCCGCGCCCGACGTCCACTTCGTGTGTCAGGGTCAGCGTGATCGAGTCGCCAGCCTCGGCGCGGCTGCGGGTCCCCTCCCACGTGACGATGGAGCCCACCTGGGTTTCGACGCCGGACGGCAGCACGCGCACCCGATCGCCTGGGTGAACCGCGCCCATGCAGACGCGACCGGCGAAGCCGCGGAAGTCCGGGCCCGGGCGGCTGACCATCTGGATCGGCATGCGGAACGCGCCGGCGGAGGGTGGCCCCGAGACCTCGACGTTCTCCAGGTAGCTCATCACGGTCGGCCCGTCGTACCAGGGCATCCGCGGGCTCGGACCGGTCAAGTGATCGCCTTCCAGCGCGGAGATCGGGATCGGCCGCAGCGCTGTCACCCCGCATTGCGCCGCGAACGCGCTGTAGCCGTCGACGATGGCGTCGTAGACCTGCTGGCTGTAGCCCACCAGATCCATCTTGTTCACCGCGAGCAGCACATGACGGATACCCATCATCGCGACGATCCGCGTGTGGCGCCTGGACTGCGGCAGTACGCCCTTGCGGGCGTCGATCAGGATGATGGCGAGGTCCGCGGTCGAGGCGCCGGTCGCCATGTTCCGCGTGTACTGCTCGTGCCCGGGCGCATCGGCGACGATGAAGCGGCGCGCGTCGGTGGCGAAGAAGCGGTAGGCGACGTCGATGGTGATGCCCTGCTCGCGCTCGGCCTGCAGGCCATCGACCAGCAGGGCGAAGTCGAGGCGCGTGCCCTGCGTGCCGAAACGTCGCGAGTCGGCTTCGAGCGTGCGCAGGTGATCCTCGAACACCGCCCGCGATTCGTACAGCAGCCGTCCGATCAGCGTCGACTTGCCGTCGTCGACGCTGCCGCAGGTGATCAGGCGCAGCAGGGACGCGCTCAGAAGTAGCCCTCGCGCTTCTTCTTCTCCATCGACGAGGGCTGATCGCTGTCGATCAGCCGGCCCTGACGTTCGGAGGCCGCGGCGGCCGCCGTCTCCGCGACGATCGCGGCGACGGTCGTGGCCGGGCTCTCGATGGCGCCGCTCAGGGGATAGCAGCCGAGCGTGCGGAAGCGCACCAGCCGACGCTGCGGCTGCTCACCCTCGAGCAGCGGGAACCGCTCGTCATCGACCATGATCAACGTGCCGTTGCGGTCCACGACCGGCCGCTCCTCCGCGAAGTAGAGCGGCACGATGGGGATGGACTCGCGCTCGATGTAGCGCCAGACGTCCAGCTCGGTCCAGTTCGAGAGCGGGAAGACGCGGATGCTCTCGCCGGGATGAATCCGCAGGTTGTAGATCGCCCACAGCTCCGGCCGCTGCGCCTTCGGATCCCAGCGGTGGCCGACGGACCGGAACGAGCAGACCCGTTCCTTGGCCCGCGAGGCTTCCTCGTCGCGGCGCGCCCCGCCGAAGATCACGTCGAAGCCGTGCGCGTCGAGCGCCTGCCGCAGCGCGTCGGTCTTCATCACATCGGTGTAGTAGCTGGAGCCGTGCGTGAAGGGCGTGACGCCGGCGGCCAGGCCCTCGGCGTTGGTGTGGACGATGAGCTGCGCGCCGGCTTCGCGGACCATGCGCTCGCGATGCGCGTACATGTCCTTGAACTTCCAGGTCGTGTCCACATGGAGCAGCGGAAACGGCAGTGGCGCCGGGTGGAACGCCTTGCGCGCCAGGTGCAGAAGCACGGACGAGTCCTTGCCGATCGAGTACATCAGCACGGGGTGCTGCCCCGCCGCGACGGCCTCGCGCAGGATCTCGATGCTCTCCGATTCCAGGGCGTCCAGCGCCATCAGCGGTTCATCATGGCACAGGCACGTTCGAGGCCGCGACCCGGCATATCATCGCTGTTGGCCCGTGACCCTCATTCGTCGCCGCTTCGTCTTCCTCGCTCTGGCAGCCGCGATCGCGGCCGGCGGTTGCCGGCCCGCGCCCGCCCCGGCTTCGTCGCCGGCGCGCGCCAACATCCTGCTGGTCACGCTCGATACCGTTCGCGCCGATCGCGTCGGCCGCGGCTTCACGCCGGCGCTCGATCGGCTGGCGGCGCACGGCCTGCGCTTCACCGAAGCCCGCAGCGTGGTGCCGCTGACCTTGCCTGCGCACGCCTCGATCATGACTGGCCAGTGGCCGCCGGCGCATGGCCTGCGCCTGAACGGCACGGCGCGACTGGACGGCGCCGCCACGGTGGCCACGCTGCTGAAGCAGGCCGGCTATCAGACGCGCGCGGTGGTCGGCGCCTTCGTGCTGGATCGACGCTTCGGCCTCGCAGCCGGCTTCGACGACTACGACGATCGCATCGCGCGCGATCCGCGGGCCACCGACATCCTGCAGGCGGAACGGCCGGCCGCGCAGGTCGCCGACCGCGCGATCTCGCTGCTCGAGCGGACCAGCGCCGAGACGCCGTGGCTGCTGTGGGTGCACTTCTACGATGCGCACGCGCCCTACGCGCCACCGGCCGATGCGCGGCAGCGCGCGGGCGGGGATGCCTACAACGGCGAGGTCGCTTACGTGGACGCGCAAGTGGAGCGGCTGCTGGCCTCGGTTGATCGCCGCGCCGATGCGGCGCGGACCGCGGTCATCATCGTCGGCGATCACGGTGAGAGCCTTGGCGCGCACGGCGAGCCGACGCACGGCATGCTGCTGTTCGAACCGGCCCTGCGGGTGCCACTGATCGTGCGTGCTCCTGGCGTGGCCCCGGCCGAGCGGGCCGATGCGGCGAGCCTCGTGGACATCGCGCCGACCGTGATGGCGCTCGCCGGCCTGCGCGCCGCAGCGGCGCCGGGGCGCAACCTCCTCGAACTGCCCGCAACCGACGTCGAAACCTACGCAGAGAGCGAATATCCGACGGTCGCCGCCTGGACACCGGCGCGGGCGCTGGTCCGCGAGCGCTGGAAGCTGGTGGTGGCCGCCACACCGAAGTTGTTCGATCTCTCGACCGACCCGGACGAGGTCGTCGACCTGGCGGCGGCGAAGGCTCCCATGGTGAAGGCGATGACCGCCCGCCTTGCGGAAATCAGACGGCCTTCGAGCAACACCCGCGGGGCCGGCGTTTCAACGGTGTCCGCGGAGACGGCGGCGCGCCTGCGCTCCCTCGGCTACGTCGCCCCGAGCGCGGTGGCGGTGGCCGACACCGGCGGCATCGACGCGGCGACCGCCATGGATGCGTGGGCATCATTCGAGCGCGCGCTCGCCGACGTCACCGCCGGCAACGCGTCCCGGGCGCTGCCGGCGCTGTCGAAGCTGAGCGCGCGCTATCCCGACTCGCCGATCTTCGCGTCCACGTATGCCCGCGCGCTGGCGTCGACGGGACGCACGCGAGAATCGTTGACCCGGCTCCGCGCCGCCGTCGAGCAGTGGCCCGGCGACTGGTCGCTGTACCACGAGCTGGCGGTGATCGCCCGCGATCTCGGCGAGGCCGAAGAGGCCCGGCGCGCCGAGGACGCCGCGTTGGCGCTTCGGCCTGACGAGCCCTCCGCACTGAACGGGCGCGGTCTGCTGCTGACCGATGCCGGCCGGCACGACGATGCCGCACGCGCGTTCGAACAGGCGACCCGGCAGGACCCCACCAATGGCGTGTACTTCGCCAACCTCGGTAACGCACGCCGGGCCCGTGGTGACCTCGACGGAGCGGCCGCCGCGTACCAGACCGCGCTCGAACACGCACCCGACCTCGGCGATGCCGCCAACGGGCTCGGCGTGATCCTCGTCCAGCAGCAGCGCGCGGCCGACGCCGTGCCGTGGCTCGAGCGCGCGGCGCAAGATCCGGCCTTCGTCGAGGCCCAACTGAACCTGGGCATCGCGTTGCAGGAATCTGGCAACCTGCCACGCGCGGTGGCGCAATATCGAAAGGTGTTGGCGACCACAGGCCCCCATGCGCGCGAGCGCGAGGCGGCTCGCGCGCTGCTCGGCAACGTGGAGCGCAAATGACGTCGCGCCTTTGGCTGCTCGGATTGCTCGCGGGTCTCTGTGCCTGCGCGCCGGCCCGGCCCGCCGAGCCGGCCAAGAGCGTGCTGCTCGTCACCATCGACACCTTGCGCGCCGATCATGTCGGCGCCTACGGCGCCACCGGCGCCCGCACCCCGGCCCTCGACACCCTGGCGCGCGAAGGCGCCCGGTTCGATCGCGCCTGGGCGCCGGCGCCGATCACCCTGCCCTCGCACGCGAGCCTGCTCTCGGGCCGCTACCCGCCGGGACATGGCGCCCGGCACAACGGGATGGCGATGCAGGCCGTCCCGACGTTGGCCACCGTATTCAAGACGGCCGGTTTCTCGACCGCCGCCTTCGTCTCGGCCTTCCCGCTCGACCGGCGCTTCGGTCTCACCCGCGGCTTCGACCACTACGACGATCAGCTGCCGCGCGGGACCGACGGCCGTTCACTGAACGAACGGCCCGGCGGTCGACACCGTGTCCAGGGCCCTCGCATGGCTCCAGGCACACGCGGACGAACGCTTCTTCCTCTGGGTTCACCTCTTCGAGCCGCACGCCCCGTACGGCACGCCAGGCTCGGGCGCGGCGGTCCAGGCGCGCTACGACGATGACATCGCCGTGGCCGATCGTGAAGTGGGAAGACTGCTGGCGGCACTCGGCAGCCGGGCCGCCACCACGCTGGTCGTCGGCGCCAGCGATCACGGCGAGGCCTTCGGCGAGCACGGCGAGGTCGGGCACAGCATCTTCGTCTACGACACCACGCTGCGCGTGCCGCTGGTGATGCGCGGCCCAGGCGTCCGCGCGGGAACCGTGGTGGCCGGCGAGGTGTCGCTGGTGGACCTGGCGCCAACCCTCGCCGCGCTCACAGGAACTCCGGAGATGACCGGCGACGGGCGCTCACTGGTGCCGGCGCTCGCCGGCGAAGCCCTCCCCGCCCGGCAGATCTACGCGGAGTCGTATGCCCCGCTGTTCGACTTCGGCTGGGCGGGTCTCCGGGCGGTCCGTGAAGGGCCGTGGAAGTACATCGCCGCACCCAGGGCCGAGCTGTACGACACCTCGCGCGACCCGGGGGAGGCCGTCAACCGCGTCGGCGACGACCCGCAGCGCACGGCGCGCCTCGATGGCGACGCCAATCGCTGGAGCCCAGCGGAACCGGGTGCACCGGCCGCGATGACGCCCGAGGCCGTCGCGCGGCTTCGGAGTCTGGGGTACCTGAGCGGCGCCTCCCGCGGCGGGCCGGCGAGCGCCCGGCCGGATCCCAAGGACCGGATTGCGGTGGCGTCGCGGCTGGCCACGGTCACCTCGGGCGAGGTGCAGGGCGACGAGCTCGTGGCCACCCTCGAGGCCGTGCTCCGCGACGACCCCCCCAACCCGCAGGCACACCTCCGACTGGGCTTTGCGGAGATCGAGCGTGGGCGCTGCGCCCGGGCGGAACCGCACCTGCGGGCCGCACTCGACGCCGGCATGCCCTCCGCGGACGCGGGCCTCGGGCTGGCGGCCTGCTTCGGACAGGCCGGTAACCTGACTGCCGCCCGCGAGGCGCTACTGGCCGCCCGCCGGGCCGAGCCCGGCAACCCGGTGGTCGCCGCCAATCTGGGGATTCTGGAGCTGGAGGAAGGACGGGTCGCCGCGGCCATCGGGGAGCTGCGGGCCGCCCTGACCGCGGAGCCGAGCCTGCTTCGAGGCGCGGTTCGCACTGGCTCGCGCGCTGGCCCGCTCGGGTGATCGCGCAGGGCGCCGCGAACGAGGCCGCCACGCTGCTCGGCCAGTTGCCGCCGGGCGCCCCGCAACGGGCCGAGGTGACCCGGCTGATCGACGCCCTCAGATAGCCTTGCGGGCCGGTCCCCGGCCATTCATCAGGGACGAACGGCGCAGAACCGTTCAAATCCTGCACAACATCTTGCGAATCAGTGGCTTACGGGCTGCGACCAGCCTTGACATTCGTCCCGAGACAGTGCTCAGCTTCAATGTTGTTGTTTGTTGTTGGTTGTTGTTTTCCCAAGGAGAGTCTCTATGACAACCATGCGGCGAGCCGTGTGGCTCTTAGCGTTGTTCGTGCTCACCAGCGTCTCGGCATCGGCCCAGCAGACGACCGGCACCATTGTCGGTCGCGTCCTCGACGATCAGGGCGCCGCCATTCCCGGCGCCACCGTGTCGGCGACCAGTCCCAGCACCGGCTTCACCCGCGACGGCGGTCAGCGACGCCGAAGGCGTCTATCGCCTCAGCGCGCTGCCGGTCGGCCGCTACGACATGACCGTCGAGCTCGTCGGCTTCACCACGATCGATCGCAAGGGCGTCATCGTCAACGTCGGCCAGACGATGACCGCTCGACTTCTCGCTGAAGGTCGCGAGCGTCGCCGAGACGATCATCGTCACCGCGCAGTCGCCGCTGATCGAGGCGACGGTCTCGTCGGTCGGCGGCGTCGTCGACATCGGCCGCATCGAGAGCATCCCGCTGAACGGCCGCCAGTTCGCGAACCTCGCGGCGACGCTGCCGGGCGTCGGTCTCGGCAACCACTCCGACCCGACCAAGAGCACGCAGTACTCGCCGCAGATCAACGGCGGCAACGGCCGCAACGTGAACTACCAGATCGACGGCGGCGACAACAACGACGACACCGTCGGCGGCCTGCTCCAGCTCTTCCCGCTCGAAGCGATCCAGGAGTTCAACTTCGTCACCTCGCGCTCCAAGGCCGAGAACGGCCGCAGCAACGGCGGCGTGATGAACATCGTCACCAAGAGCGGCACCAACAACCTCCGCGGCAGCTTCTTCGAGTTGTTCCGCGACGATTCGATGAACGCCATGACGCACGACCGAGAAGAACAACAACGTCGACAAGCAGGACTACCGCCGCAACCAGTTCGGCGGCAGCTTCGGCGGCCCGATCATCAAGGACAAGCTGCACTACTTCGGCGCGGTGGAGCGGACGCAGCAGGACACCAAGCAGGTGGTCTCGACCTCGGGCCTGTTCCCCGCGCTCGACGGCACGTTACGACACGCCGTATCGCGAGACGCTGCTGAACGTCAAGGCGACGGCCAACATCAACTCGTCCAACTACCTGTCGGTGCGCTACGGCCGCAACCAGAACTCGCAGCCCTACGGCGCCGCCGCCCAGACCGCCGCCCAACGCCTGGGGCGACAGCGACGAACGAGTTCAACTCGATCAACGTGAACCACAACTGGGTGATCGGCGGCACCAAGCTGAACGAGTTCATCTTCCAGTACGCCGACTTCGCCAACTACATCACGGCGCGCGAGCCAGGACCCGTATCAGCTGTTCCCGAACGGCGTGGCGATCGGCCAGAGCCCGAACACGCCGCAGACCACCGAGCAGAAGAAGTGGCAGTTCCGCGACGACTTCTCGTGGCACCTCACCGGCAAGGGCGGCGTCGGCCACGACATGAAGGCGGGCGTGAACTTCATCAACGAGCCGCGCCTGTTCATCACGTTCAACTCCGGCAAGGGCGTGGTCCAGCACACCCACCTCACCGACGACGTGAACGGCCCGATCTCGAACGTGACGCTGAACGACGGCGACGCCTCGGCCAACATCCCGCTGAAGCAGTACGCGTTCTACATGCAGGACGACTGGGCGCGTGACCGACCGGCTGACGGTGAACCTCGGCCTGCGCTACGACCTGATCGACGGGCTTCCAGTTCGACCAGTCGCTGAACCCGAACTTCGTGATCATGCAGAACGGCCGGCGCGGCGGGCCAGCTGGCCGGCATCAAGGGGCTGGAGAACTTCGGCCAGGACCCGAAGGACGACACCAACAACTGGCAGCCGCGACTCGGGCTTCGCCTACGACGTGCGCGGCAACGGCCGCGACGTGATCCGCGGCGGCTGGGGCATCTACATGGACATGGCCTACACCAACTCGAACGCGCTGTTCGCGGCGAGCGACGCCACGGGCAAGGGCTTCGGCGCGGTGCTGTCGGTGGACAACCAGGCCGGCATCCGCAATCCGGATGGCAGCTTCTACCAGGTCGGCCAGCCGCTCTCGAACATCCAGAGCCAGAACCAGGCCGACCCGAACGCTTCCCGCTGTTCGGCCAGTTCACGGATCCGCGCCTGCAGATGCCGTACACGCTGCAGACCTCGCTCGGCTGGTCGCACGAGCTGGCGTCGAGCACGGTCGTCACGATGGACTTCGTGCGCGCCGACGGCCGTGACCTGAACGTCCGTCCCCGCATCAACACCGGCATCGTCGGCGGCGGCGCCACCTACCCGCGCCGCCTGTCGTTCCTGAACCTCAACGCCGAACGCCATCGGCACCCGGCCGGCGATCAGCGCCGGCGAGAGCAAGTACACCGCGCTCATCACCGGGCTTCAAGCGCCGGATGCTGAACAACCTCGACTTCACCGCCACCTACACGCTGGCCGAGGCCAAGAGCCAGATCGGCACGGCGTCGGACGAGCTGAACGCCAACCTGCTGCAGGACGCCGAGCTGCTCTACGACGACCCGCGCGTCTACGGGCCGACGTCGCGCACCGACGCCCGTCACCAGGGCTCGCTCGCCATGGTGTGGCATGGTCAAGGGCTTCACCATCGCGCCCACCTACTTCTACCGGTCGCCGCTGCCGGTGCCGACCATCACGCGGCGTGGACACCAACCTGAACCGCGAGAACAACGACCTCCCGGAACGTGCCTTCCAGTTCACGGACGTCGGCCAGGCGCCCGAAGACATCGGCGCCTGCGAGACCTGGAACTGCAGCCGCGGCGCGTGGCGCACGCAGATGAACCTGCGCGTGTCGCATGGCTTCCAGCTGCCCGGCAGCGCGCGCATCGAAGCGATCGGCGAGATGTTCAACCTGCTCAACGCGAAGAACCCCGCCTTCACCATCGTCAACAACCAGTTGAGCTCGGCGTTCATGCAGCCCAACGCCTTCGCGGGTGACTTCCAGCAGGGCGAGCAGCGCGTCGGCCAGATCGGCTTCCGCTTCTCGTTCTAGTCCGGATCGACGACTCGATCGAGTCTGACAGGGGCGCGGTGACCAACAGGTTGCCGCGCCCTTCGTCTGTACGGCGCCGCGGGGCCTGGCACGATCGCCGGCAATTTGCAGCAGTTTCTGCGACCCACGGCGGTTGCCCAGGGCGCCCAGGCCCCCTTCCGCGGTTGACCACGACTGGGTTCCGGAGGATGCTGAGCATCGGTTCCGTTGATGCCGCCCCCCACCGCCACGGCCCCGCTGTCACGCTTCCTCACCTTCGACCGCGATGCCTGGGCCAAACTCCGGGACAGCACGCCGCTGACGCTCTCCGAGGACGACCTGGATGCGCTGCGGGGCCTCAACGAGCAGCTGTCGCTGCAGGAGGTCGCGGAGATCTACCTGCCGCTGTCGCGGCTGCTCAACCTGCACGTCCGCGCGGCGCAGTCGCTCTATCGCGCCTCGCAGACCTTCCTCGGCAACCAGGCGGAGAAGGTGCCGTTCATCATCGGCCTGGCCGGCAGCGTCGCCGTGGGCAAGAGCACCACCGCGCGCGTGCTGCAGGCGCTGCTCTCGCGCTGGCCCAACCACCCGTCGGTGGCGCTGGTCACGACGGACGGCTTCCTGTTCCCCAACGCGGTGCTCGAGGCCCGCGGCCTGATGCACCGCAAGGGCTTCCCCGAGAGCTACGACCGGTCCGCCCTGGTGCGCTTCCTGGCGGATCTCAAGGCCGGCTACCCCGAGGTGCACGCGCCCGTCTACTCACACCAGCGCTACGACATCGTCCCCGGCGCGGCGCAGACGGTGCGCCACCCCGACGTGGTGATCGTCGAGGGCCTGAACGTGCTGCAGGCGCCGCCGGCCAGCTACACCGAGAACCAGCTGTTCGCGTCGGACTTCTTCGACTACTCGCTCTACGTCGACGCGCGCGAGCGCGACATCGAGTCGTGGTACGTCGAGCGCTTCCTGCGGCTGCGCGATACGGTGTTCCAGGATCCGCTGTCGTACTTCCATCGCTACGCCGACGTCAGCGAAGACGAAGCGCGGGCCATCGCCGCCGACATCTGGGCCCGCATCAACGGCGTGAACCTGCGCGAGAACATCCTGCCGACGCGGATGCGCGCGCACCTGATCCTGCAGAAGGGCGCCGACCACCGCGTGGAACGCGTGCAGCTGCGACGCGTCTGACCCGGCGTCACCCGGCAAGAATCGAGGGACTGCAATGGCGCTTCTGATCCCGGTGCTGAAGGCGGTGCTGCCGCACCTCGGCACGATCCTGTCGGCGGCGTCGCCGGCGTTCTCGTCGCGAACCGCCGATCCGGAGATCGCCGAGCTGCGCGCGGCGGTGTCCCGTAATGCCGCGCATACCAAGGAGCTCGCCGAGCAGCTCGAGCGCACGATCACGGCGCTCGACGAAACCGCGCGCGTCGCCGAGTCGCGGCTGCGCCTGGCGCTGTGGATGGCGGGCGGCGCGCTGGCGCTGGCGGCCGTCGCGCTGATGATGGCGATCGTCACGTTCAGCCGCTAGCCGCCCCGGCGATAGGCCGTCACGTCGCGGGCCCTCGAATCGCTCACCCAGGAGCATTGCGACGAGCGTGCCAGGCGGTTTCGCTTCTGGCTTGCAGAAACCGCGGCACTGGCGCTCGCACCGAGGCCTGGCGTTATAGTCAGACCATGGCCGAGAACATCGCCGATGTCGATCGCCTCAACGCCGTGGGGGTGCTCACCCGCCGCGAGATCGAAGCCCGCATCCTCGCGCCCGTCGTCGACGCGCTCGGCCACGAGTTCGGCCGCGATCGGGTGATCGAGATCGTGCGCGACGTCATCGTCGGGCTGGCGCGGGAGCAGGGCCGGGCAATGGCCGAGGCGCGGCAGGATACGTCGCTCACGAGCTTTGCCGGCACGCTGGAGCCGTGGACGCGCGACGGCGCGCTGACCATGGCCGTGCACGCGCAGACGGACGAGGAGCTGGCCTTCGACGTCACCCGCTGCCGCTATGCCGAGATGTACCGCGCGCTCGGCATTCCGGAATTGGGGGCCGTGCTGTCCTGCAATCGCGACGCGGCCCTGATTGACGGCTTCAATCCCGAGGTCCGCTTCAGCCGGACGCAGACGATCATGGGCGGCGCCGGCCACTGCGATTTCCGCTACCGCAAGCCGCGCTGACCGGGCCGCGTTTGCGCTATCATCGACGTGCCTGCCTGATGGTCGGAGGACGCCCATGTTCCGCGTCAGGATCGTTCCCATACTTGGCCTTGTCGCCGCCGTCGCGCTCTCCGCGCTTCCGGCGGATGCCGCGCAGCGCGGCGGACGCCGTGAGGGTCGAGGCGCGCAGCCACAAGCGGCTCCCGCAGCCGGACGCCGGACGTCATGCGGTGCCCCGCCCCGTCGAGGTGGCCCGCTCCCCGGCGGCGCCGGTCGGGACGTCGTCGTGATGGCGCCCGGGGTGGGCGCGCAGGATCATCGCCGCGGTCCGAACGGCTATCCCGGTCCGGTCTACGGCACCTATCGCAACCCTGTCTATGGCTCGTTCCGCGGCCCGGTCTACGGACCGTACCGCGGCCCCGTTTACGCCTCGCCGTACCGCTACTCGCATCCGTACTACACCTTCCGGCCGCGCACGAGCCTCGGCGTCGGCTTCTATGCCGGGTTCGCGGTGCCGTTCCCGAGCTTCGCCTACGGCGGCGTCTATCCCTACGGCGCGTATTCGTATCCAGCGCCCTACCCGGTTCCCTATCCGGTGCCGTATCCCGCGCCCTACCCGTCAACCGGCTACCCGGCTATCTCCGGCTATCCCGCGTACGGGTTACCAGGGGGGCAGGGCCGCCGCCGGGCGGCATCACCATCGTTCCCGCGACTCCGGCTCCGGGGCCGGCCACCTATGGGGGCGTCAGCATCGAGGTGACGCCCAATGACGCCGAGGTCTGGGTCGATGGCGGATACGCCGGCCGCGCGGATGACTTCGGCCCGCAGGCCCGGCCGCTGACGCTGGCGACCGGCGTGCACCGCGTCGAGCTGCGCGCGCCGGGCTATCAGCCGCTCGCCTTCGACGTCAACGTGGCGGCCGGCTAGGTGGTGCCGTTCCAGGGGGTGCTGCAACCGGGGTTCGACTGAGCTCACCCGGTCCTGAGCCGCGAAGGACCGCGCGGACGCGGGATGGATGCGCCCCGCGGGCGGGGACCATCCGGAACACGTATAATCCGGGCACGCCCGGGGTGGCATTCGCCCTTCCCGGCGCGTCCTGGAGGATCCGTGATGACGAAGCATGTGAAGGGACGCCGGCAGATGATGGCCGGCCTGGGCGTGACCGCCACCGCCGTGGCATTGGGCGCCGCATCCGATCGAAGCGCAGGCGCCGGCCGGCACGTTCGCGCCCGCCCGCCACGAGCCCGACGAGTGGATGGGGAAGATGCCCGGCAAGCACCGCGTGGTCATCGACGTCACGTCGCCCGGCGGGATCCCCGACGGCATCCGCTTCACCGGCAATCTCTTCACCGGCAACAAGACCGGCTACGGCGTCGACGAGGCGGACGTGGCCATCATCATGGTCCTGCGCCACTCCGCCACGGCCTATGGCTACACCGACGCCATCTGGTCGAAGTACGGCAAGTCGATGGCCAGCGGCGACCCCGCCGCGCCGCCGCCGACCACCAACAGCTTACAACACCGGCGATCGCATGCAGCTGTCGGATCTCGCCAAGCGGGGCGTGCGCTTCATGGTCTGCGGCACCGCCAGCCGCGGGCTGTCGCGCCGCATCGCCGGCCAGGCCGGCGACGCCGATGCGGTGCTGAAGGAGATGGAAGCCAACCTCATTCCGAGCGCGCGCCTCGTCGCCGGCGGGCGTGGTGGGTGTGACCCACGCGCAGGAGTACGGCTTCAGCCTGTTGTTCGTCGGATAGGGCGCCACATTGCGGTGACTTCCGGGATGCGGACGCCGTGCGCCAGTCGTCGTGTGATTCGTGCCCACACGTGAACCCGTTCTCGTCGAGGAGTTCCCCATGCATGACACCAGCACGCACCCGCGTCGTGGCTTCCTCGCCGGTTTGTTCGGCGTGGCGGCGGCCGCCAGTCTGCCCACGGTCGCGGCCGCTCAGGACGGCGGCGGCGACGCGTGGATCAAGGACGTGCCGGGCAAGAACCGGTGCTTCTTCGATTGCCCGCAGCACATGAACGGCTTCGGGCTGCTGCACGTCCTCAACTACCTGTCCACCTACGCCGCCACCGGCGCCGCCGCCGGCCAGGTGGGCGCGGTCAGTTCGTTCTACGGCGTCGGCCCGGCGTCGAGCATCGCGCTCGGCTTCAACGACGCGATGTGGGCGAAGTACGGGTTGGGCGAGATACCTCGGCCTGAAGGACGCCAGCGGCAAGCCGTACACGCGCAACGTGTTCGCTCAGCCCGACCAAGGCCGACGGCCACCTGCTCGCGCAGCGCGCGCAGATCCCGCCGACGATCGCGATGCTCGGCGACGCCATCACCGGCGCGGGCATCCCGAACCTGCAGAAGATGGGCACCAAGTTCCTGCTGTGCAACAACGCGCTCGGGCTGTGGACGCTGGAGCTCGAGGCGCGGGGCAAGGGCACGGCGGCGGACATCGGCAAGGACCTGCGCGCGAACCTGCTGCCCGGCGTCACGATCGTGCCGGCCATGGTGCATCGCCATCGAGCAGGCGCAGCGCGCAGGCATCACCTACAACCGGCAATAACGGCGCATTCGTACGTTCGGATCCGATGGTCAAGGAGGCAGCATGAAGAAGTCGATCGGCATCATCGCGGTCCTGGCGCTCGCCAGCCCGTGGATGGCCGCCGCCCAAACACCCACCGCCGAGGCGCAGATCGCCGAGGCCGTGCACGATCCTGCCCGAGGACCTGCGCGCCGGCGCCACCGTGGTCACCTACGACCCGACCACCGGCGCGCGCAAGGTGCTGCGGCAGGGCACCAACTTCCTCGAGTGCCAGCCGAAGATGGCCGACGGCTTCGAGCGCTGCTACCACAAGTCGTTCGGGCCGCGCCGCGATCTCGAGGCGAAGCTGACAGCGCCGAGAAGAAGACCGAGAAGCAGATCAGCCGACGCCGTCGCCGCCGCCGTGAAGGCCGGCACGCTGCGCGCCCGCGCCGCAGGGCATGATGTCCTACCGCGGCTACGACAAGCGCGATCGCATCCAGAACCTGTGGGTGTGGTCACAGCCCAACGCGACGCCGGAGCAGATTGGCGTCTCGACCATCAGCCAGCGCGACGCCGCGCTCGAGGGCAGGGGCCTGCCGTGGATGATGCTGCCCGGGCACGCCCGGCTCGCACATCATGATCCCGATCAACCCGGCGCCGAAGGTCTCGACCATCACCGACGAGGCCGCCGATGAGATCGCGCAGGCGACGCTGCCGCTGCCCGAGGACATGCGGGCCGGCGCCACCGTCTACAAGTACGATCCCAAGACCGGCGCGCGCATCGTGCTGCGCGCAGGCACCAACGCGCTGGAGTGCACGCCCCGCGGCGCCGACGGCTTCACCTGGTGCTACAACAAGGTCAGCGCCCCGCGGCGCGACATGTCGGCCAAGCTGAAGGCCGAAGGGAAGGACGACAAGGCGATTCAGGCCGCGATCGAGGAGGCCACCAAGGCCGGGACACTCAAGCCGACGCCGTTCGGCACGATGTCGTACCGGCTCTATGGCAAGCGCGATCGCATCCAGTTGCTGTGGGTGCTGTCGGTGCCAGGCGCCACGCCGGACACGATCGGCGTGACGACGGCGAGCGCGCGTGAAGACGCGCTGGAACTGCGCGGGACGCCGTGGCTGATGCTGCCCGGGCACGCCGGGGCGCACATCATGATCCCGATCAACAAGTAGGCGGTCCGGTCTGGCGATACGCGCTTCTGTTCCACTGGTCGAGACGCGCCTCGTGCACGCGCACGGGGTCGCGTCTCTCGTCACGCTGCTCGTCTCGGCCGCCTTCGGGATCATCGTCTCGCTGCAGTTGCTGATGCCCGATCTCGGGCAGGACGTGGCGTGGCTCGGCTGGGGCCGGCTGCGCTACGCCCACACCCAGGGCATCATGCTGGGGTGGCTGGGGAACGCGTTTCTCGCGTTCCTCTACCACGGCGTCCCCATCCTCACCGGCCGCCCCGTCACCAGCCAGCGCCTGGGCCTCTGGCTCTTCGGGCTGTGGAACTTTGCGGTGATGCTGCCCGGATGGATTCTGGTGCTGGCCGGCGTCAGCCAGCCGCTCGAGTGGGCAGAGTTCCCGCTCGTCGTCGACGTCGTCGTGGTGCTGGCGCTCGTCCTGGCGGCGGTGCAGTTCCTGCCGTCGTTCTTCACCCGCGGGCTCGAATCGCTCTACGTATCGAGCTGGTACATCATTGGCGGGCTGGTGTTCACGCTGCTGTCCTATCCGATGGGCAACATCGTGCCCGAACTGGTTCCGGGCGCCAGCGGCGCAGCGTTCAGCGGGCTGTGGATTCACGATGCGGTGGGCCTGTTCGTCACGCCGCTCGCGCTGGCCATCATCTACTTCGTGATTCCCGCGTCCACGGGACGCCCCGTCTATAGCCACTTCCTGTCGATGCTGGGATTCTGGCTGCTGTTCTTCCTCTATCCCCTGAACGGCACCCATCACTACGTGTTCTCGGTGATTCCAATGGCGGCGCAGCTGACCGCCATCGCGGCGTCGGCGCTGCTCGGCGTGAACGTGCTGATCGTCGTCACCAACCTGTTCCTGTCGCTGCGAGGCGCCGGTTACATCGCTCGCGATCCGGGCCTGCGGTTCGTCGCCGCCGGCACGCTCTTCTACTTCATCGTCGCCATGCAGGGCGCGGCGCAGGCGCAGATGGCGGTGAATCAGGCCGTGCACTTCACCGACTGGGTGGTGGGCCACTCGCACATGGCGATGATGGGCTTCGCCACCTTCGCGGCGGCGGGCGGCCTGGTGCACGCATGGCAACGCATCCCCTGGGCACGCTACAACGCGCGCGCGATTGAATGGTCGTTCTGGCTGCTGGTCGGGGGGCTCGTGCTGCTGGTGTCGGACCTCACCATCGCCGGTCTGGTTCAGGGCCAGCTGTGGACCTCCGGCGCGCCCTGGATTGAATCGGTGAAGGCGTCGCGGCCGTACTGGATCGTCCGCACGCTTGCCGCCATTCCCCTCTCCGCCGGCTTCATCGCCCTGCTGATGGGGCTGACCACCGGCCCCCGGGGCGCGGGACTGAGTGACATCGAGCCCGGGCTCGGCACGGAGCCGGTGCGCTGAGATCGCCCCCAGGCGGGCGGCCGCCGTGGAGGTCGCATGAGCGCGGCGCCGCAGCGCACGCTGCGCATGGCCTACCTGGTGGCGAGCGTCGCCGGTATCGCGTTCTTCGTGATGTCGGTGACGTTGCTGGGGGTGTGGCCCAAGCGCGTGCTCGAGGAGCAGACGCGCCTGATGTCGCCCGACAAGCCCCTGGGACTGAGCGAGAGCGCTCGACGCGGCCGCGCCATCTACAGCCGCGAGGGCTGCGCCTACTGTCACACCCAGCAGATCCGCTATCTGCACTCCGACATGCAGCGCTTCGGCTCGCCCACGCTCGCGTGGGAGACGCGCCTCGACTACCCGCACCTGTGGGGCACGCGCCGCATCGGGCCGGACCTGACGCGAACGAGCGGCACGCGCACGAGCGACTGGCACTACACGCATCTGTTCTCGCCGCGGGCGGTGGTGCCCGATTCAGTGATGCCCGCGTACCGGGCGCTGTTCGATGGCGCGCCCAACCGCCCTCGGCAGGAAGCCCGCGACCTGGTCAGCTACCTCGAGACGCTGGGCCGCGCGCGGGAACTGGCCGGGCCCGAGGGCGAGGCGCACGCCCGCGAAGGGTGCAACTGCCCGGATGATGCGATGGCGCAGATGGCGTTTGGCGCGCCGCTGAACGAACATCCCGCACGAACCCGGCGCACGCATGAGGCGCCGGCCCTGCCGCTCGTCAACGACCTGCCGCGTGGTCAACAGCTCTTCGCCCGGCACTGCGCCACCTGTCACGGCAGCGGCGGCGAGGGCGACGGGCCAGGGGCCACCGGGCTGCTGCCCAGACCGGCCAATCTGGCGGCGCACGACTACTCTCTGGCTCGACTGTCGGACGTCCTGTGGAATGGCGTCCACGGTTCGGCCATGCCGGCGTGGCGTGACCATCCGGCCGAGGATCGGGCCGTCATCGCCCAGGCGGTGCGCGCCCTGCGCGCGACGGATGTGGCCGAGCCGGAACTGCCAGCCCACCTGGTCGAGATCGGCCGGCGTGTCTACGCCGCCAACTGCCAGCAGTGCCATGGCGAACGGGGCGATGGTGGCGGCCCCGCCGCCGATTCGCTGCCGATCGCTCCTGCCGGCTTCAGGCGGCAGCGCCCAACCCTGCCCGAAAGCCTGCGCGTGCTGCGCAACGGCATCGAAGGCACATCCATGGCGCCGTGGACGGCCCGATTGTCCGACGCGGAACTCGTGGCGGTGGCACACTACGTACGGAGCTTCTATGCGGGCGTCGTCGCCCCGGGAGACACCGGCCGATGATCACCGACCTCGTCGTTCTGGCCGCCGTGTTCTTCACGGCCGCGTTCCTCGTGGCCTGGGTCGTGTCCCCAGAGCTGCGGGCATGGATCGAACGGCCCAAGCACCGCTTTCACGATCTGTCCCAGGACTACGACCTGGCACGGCAACGCGAGGCCGCCCGCCAGCAGGAGCACCCGTCGTGACCGACCTCGAACCTCGCCCCGAGTCCGGTGGCTTCGGCGCCGTCATCACGGTCTCGATCGTGGTGGGCGCGCTGGCCGTCGGCGCCGCGCTCTACGGTGCGCCGTGGTCACCATCCCTGCAGCCCGGGACGGCCCAATTGTCCGACGGGGACGCCGCCATGCGGCCGGTCCCCGCGAATGCCACGGAGGAGTACGGCCGCCGGCTCGTCGCCAACACGGCGGAACTGCTCGGCCAGGATCATCCCGATCCCGATCGCCGCTACATCAAGAGCCGCCTGAACTGCGCGTCGTGCCACCTGGGCACGGGCACCGAGCCGGGCACGCTCACGCTGCTGCAGACCGACGAACACTACCCGCGTTTCTCGGGTCGCGCCGGCACGCAGACCGACATCGAAGATCGCATCAACGAGTGCATGACGCGCAGCATGAACGGCACGCCGCTGCCGATGGACAGCCCCGAGATGATGGCGATGGCTGCCTACCTCCGTTCGCTCGGGGCGCAGTACGACGCGATGGGCGCCTCGCTCCGCAAGGCCGAGGAGCCGCCGCCGTTCAAGACCCCGCCGCGTGCCGCGGACGTCGCCATGGGGCAGGTCGTCTACAGCACCCGCTGCGCGCAGTGCCACGGCAACGACGGGCTGGGACTGCTGGCCACGACCGACCGCGGCAAGGGCTACCTGTTCCCGCCGCTGTGGGGCCCCGACTCGTTCAACAACGGCGCCGGCATGCACCGCGTGCTGACCGCCGCGCGCTTCATCAAGGCGCGCATGCCGCTCGGTCAGCCGACCCTCACCGACGACGAGGCGTTCGACGTCTCGGCGTTCATCAACTTCAAGCCCAGGCCGGAGATGCCGAACCTGGAGCAGGACTATCCCGACAAGGCCGCCAAGCCGGTGGACAACCCCTACGGGCCGTTCGCCGACGACTTCCCGCTGGAACAGCACCGCTTCGGGCCGTTCCAGCCGATCGAAGAACACTACAGGGCGCTCAAGAAGACCGCGAAATAGTTCGTCACGATCGACGACGCGCCCTGCGCGGGCGCCGTTGTCACGGATCACGCTCCTTCTGCATCCATGAAGGCAGGAAGGTGCCTTCATGTCGGCTCGTCGCTCCCTGCCGCGGCAGGTGTGGGTGGTGGTGTTCGGCACCGCGCTCATCGGCGCTCTGGGGTGGGTGGCCACGCAGAGTGGCCCGCTCGCCCCGATCAAGGTGACCGTCGTCGAGGTTGCCGCCGGCACCGTGTCGCCAGCACTGTTCGGCATCGGGACGGTCGAAGCGCGACGAAGCTATTTCATCGGACCGACCGCGGCGGGCCGGGTCCGTCGAGTGCTGGTCGACGTCGGCGACACCGTCACCGCGGGTCAGCTGCTGGCCGAAATGGAGCCAGTCGACCTCGACACGCGGATGGCGTCCACCCTCGCGGCGGCGGATCGCGGCCGAAGCGTCGTCGCCGCGGCCGAGGCTCAGGTGCGCGATGCCAGGAGCCGACAGGACCTCGCGACGACCGAGGCGCGCCGCACCACGGACCTCGGCAAGGCGGGCGTCGTCAGCCAGAGCGTGGTCGACACGGCTCACAAGGAGCAGCAGTCGGCGGAGGCGGCCCTGGCGGCCGCGGAAGCCGCCCTCGCCAGTGCCCGGCGGGACCTGCCCCGACTCGATGCCGAGCTCGGAGGCGCGCAGCAGCAACGGGCGAACATCCGTCTCTTCGCCCCCGTGGACGGCCTCGTGACCGCGCGCGAGGCCGAACCAGGTTCGACCGTCATCGCGGGCCAGGCGGTGTTGAAACTGCAGGACCCGGCCAGCCTGTGGATTCACGTCCGATTCGACCAGGGGCGCTCGGCCGGCCTCGCGGTTGGCCTCCCAGCCGCCATCACGCGGCGGGCCAATCCCCGACAGCCGATAACCGGCACCATCGTGCGCGTCGAGCCCACGAGCGACAGCGTGACCGAAGAGCGCCTCGCCAAAGTGGCCTTTGACAGGGTGCCCCCGGACCTCTCAACCGGCGAGTTGACCGAGGTCACCGTTCACCTGCCCGAGGTCACGGGAGCGCTCGTCGTTCCGAACGCCGCCATCCGTCATCGCGGAACGCAGCCCGGCGTCTGGCTCCCCGCCGAGGGCCGTCTGCGCTTCGCCCCTGTGAAGACGGGCGCGGAGGGACTCGATGGCACGATGCAGATTCTCGAGGGGGTTGAGGCCGGCGACCGCGTGGTCGTCCACAGCGAGCGGGACCTCACCGACACCAGCCGCATCGCCATCGTCGGCGCGCTGGTCGGAGGCGGGTTGTGATCAGCCTTGCGGGACGCGACATCCTCCACGCCTGGAGCCGGTTCGTCCTGACCGGCGTCGGCCTGGGCCTGCTGATCGGCGTCACGTTCACCATGGCCGGCGTCTATCGCGGCATGGTGGACGATGCCAAGGTACTGCTGAACAACAGCGGTGCCGACCTGTGGGTGGTGCAGAAGGACACACTCGGCCCCTATGCCGAGCCGTCGAGCCTGCGCGATGACGTCTACCGCGACCTCCTCGGCATGCCGGGGGTCACCCAGGCGGCCAACGTGACCTATCTGACGATGCAGGTGCGGCGCGGCGAACAGGACGTGCGCGCCATGGTGGTGGGCTTTGTGCCCGGCCAGCCCGGCGAGCCCGCGTACCTGATTGCCGGCCGGCGGATCACGCGCAGCCACTACGAGGCGGTGGCGGACATCAGCGGTGGATTCGCGCTCGGTGAGCGCATCCGCCTCCGCCGTCACGACTACACCGTGGTGGGCCTCACGCGGCGGATGGTGTCGTCGGGGGGCGACCCGATGGTGTTCGTGCCGCTGAAGGACGCGCAGGAGGCGCAGTTCCTCAAGGACAACGACGCGATCGTCAGCGAGCGCGCGCGCACGGCGGCGAACCCGGCGTTGAACCGGCCCGGGGTGCCGGGACTGCTCGACGCCCTCGAGGCCTCCCAGGCCAGCAGCCGCAGTGTGAATGCCGTCCTGGTGCGGGTGGCACCGGGCCACGAGCCGGCATCGGTAGCTGACACGGCACGCCGGTGGAAGCACGTGCAGGCGTTCACGCGGCCGGAGATGGAGGAGATTCTGGTCGCCAAACTGATTGCGACCGCGGCGAGACAGATCGGCATGTTCCTCGTGATCCTCACGTTCGTCAGCGCCGCCATCGTCGCCTTCATCATCTACACCATGACGCTGGGCAAGATCCGCGAGATCGCGGTGCTGAAACTGATTGGCACCCAGAACCGCACCATCGCCGCGATGATCGTGCAGCAGGCGCTCGGCCTGGGCCTGATCGGGTTCGCCGTTGGCAAGATCGCGGCGACCCTCTGGGGGCCGTTCTTCCCCCGCTACGTGCTGCTCGAGCCGGGCGACGCGCTGCGCGGCTTCGTGATCGTGATGGTGGTGAGCGTGCTGGCCAGCACGCTGGCGATCCGTGTCGCGCTCAGGGTTGATCCCGCAACGGCGATTGGCGGCTGACATGTCCATGGCCATTGACGCCGGCATCCACATCGAGGGCCTGAGCAAGCGCTACGGCGAGGGCGACACGGCCGTCGACGCGCTCAAGGACGTGAACATGTGGGTGGCGCCGGGAGAGGTCGTCGGACTGGTGGGCCCGAGCGGTTCGGGGAAGACGACGCTCCTGAAGTGCCTGGGGGCGGTCATCGAGCCCACCCGAGGCCGCATCGTCCTCAACGGCGAGGTGCTGTACGACAACGGCTGGAAGATTCGCGACCTGCGGGTGCTTCGCCGGGACCGCATTGGTTTCATCTTCCAGGCGCCGTACCTGATCCCGTTTCTGGACGCGACCGACAATGTGGCGCTGCTGCCGATGCTGGCCGGACGGCCAAACGCCGAGGCCCGTGCCCGTGCGCGCGAGCTGCTGGAGGCGCTCGACGTGGCCCACCGGGCGCGCGCCCTGCCGTCGGAACTGTCGGGCGGCGAGCAACAGCGCGTATCGATCGCCCGGGCACTGGCGAATCGCCCGCCGGTGATTCTGGCCGACGAGCCCACCGCGCCCCTCGACAGCGCACGCGGGCTGGCCGTCATGGGCCTGCTGCATCAGCTCGCCAGCCAGTACCAGGCGGCCATCATCGTGGTGACCCACGACGAGAAGATCATCCCGACCTTCAGGCGGCTGTACCACATCCGCGACGGTCGGGCCGAAGAGGAACACGCGGCGGTCCTGACCGGTCACTGAGCGCCGTCGTCACGCGCTCAGGCACCGCGCGATCGTCTGCGCCCGGCCCGCACCGGCGCGCCATTCGCGGTCCACTCCTGAAGCACCGGCAGCATCCGGCTCAACGCAGCGCGGACCGCGCCCATCTGGCGTACCCCGATCCGAGTGGCGAGCGCCGCCTCGTAGAACGCGAGCACGTCGTGCCCGTGGTCGTAGGCTGCCGCTCCCGCTGGCGTCAACCTGACGAGCCGTGCACGCGCATCGACGGGATCGATGACGAGCTCCACGAACTTCTGGCGCTCGAGCTCGCGCAGCGCCTGGCCCACGGCCTGCTTGGACACGTCGATGCGACGCGCCAGCTCCGTCGGCCTGATGCCCTCGCGCGAGAGGTGCGGCAGCAGCCGCACCAGCGCGGGCGTCAGCACCCGCCGGCCCGCTTCGCGGTTCACTTCGGCCTGCGCTACCTCGTCGAGCAGGCGGGCACAGGCGAACAGGAGCGGCCCGAGGCCGGTGGCTGGCGGCGGCTGAGGCGACGGACGCGGTGCGGAGTGGGCCACCCGGGCATGATGCCGGAGCGATGGCCACTTGGTCAATCAATATTGACCGATTTCATCAACAGTGATTGACTATCGGCATGAGCACGCCCGACTGGCTCGACCGCGTGGGGTGGCCCTACGAGGCCCGGTGGATCGCCGTCCCCGAGGGGCGGTTGCACTATGTGGACGAGGGCGCCGGCGACACCGTGGTGCTGGTGCACGGCACCCCGACGTGGAGCTACGAGTGGCGACACGCCATCGCCGGATTGCGGGGCGGCCACCGCGTGGTGGCGCTCGATCATCTGGGCTTCGGGCGCTCGGATCGTCCCGCCGATGCCGGCTACGCGCCGGAGGACCACGCGCGCCGCTTCCGCGCCGTCATCGAGCACGTCGCACCGTCGGGCCAGTTCTCGCTCGTCGTGCACGACTTCGGCGGCCCCATCGCCCTCGACTGGGCGCTCGATCACGTGGACCGCCTCACCCGGCTGGTCGTCGTCAACTCGTGGATGTGGTCGTTCGAGAACGATTTGTCGATGCGGCGGAAGGCGGCGATGATTCGGGGCGCGGTCGGCCGGTGGCTCTATCGGCGGCTGAACGCATCGCAGCGCCTGATCATGCCCTCTGCCTATGGTGATCGCCGTCGCCTCACCCCTGCGATACACCAGCAGTACCTCCGGGTCTTTCCCGATCCCGACTCGCGCGAGCGCGTGCTGTTCGCGCTGGCGCAGTCGATGCTGGGATCCAGCGCGTTCTTCGATGGGCTGTGGCAACGGCGCGCCCGGCTGGCGTCCGTGCCCGTCCATCTGTTGTGGGGCATGCGTGATTCGGCCTTCCCACCCTCCATCCTCGAGCGGTGGCAGCGCGCCCTGCCGCATGCGCGCACCACGGCCTTCGCGTCGGCGGGCCACTGGCCGCACGAGGAGGAGCCCGATGCCTTCGTGCGGGCCCTCCAGGGGATCTGGACAACCGACGCCGGATAGGCGCACACTGTGACTTGCCAAAGGTGCGCTCCGCGCGCCACGGGGGACCCATCGTTGGGGCGCGTCCAGGATTCGCCTGGTAGAGGACTTCAAACCTCGAGCCCGTCAGCTAACCTCGTCGGCAGTTTGGAGGCCGTCTGTCCAGCGCCGCCCCCCGTCGCGCACTGTTTCCCCTCACGCTCGCGGCCGTCGGCATCGTCTACGGGGACATCGGCACCAGTCCGCTCTACGCGATGCGCGAGTGCTTCTTCGGCTCGCACTCCGTCCCCCCGACCCACGAGAACGTGCTCGGGGTCCTCTCCCTCATCGTCTACGCGTTGCTGCTGGTCATCTCGATCAAGTACATCGCGCTCGTCATGCGCGCCGACAACCACGGCGAGGGCGGCATCCTGGCGCTGGCGGCGCTGCTGCCCCAGCGCCCCGGCACCGGCACGCCTTCGCCGACGCTGGTCCTCCTCGGTCTCTTCGGGGCGGCGCTCTTGTACGGCGACGGCATGATTACCCCCGCCATCACGGTGCTGGGGGCGGTCGAGGGCATGAAGGTGGTCACGCCGCTGTTCGAACCCTACATCGTGCCGGCCACGCTCGTCATCCTGGCCGGCGTCTTCGGCATCCAGCGGCACGGTACCGCTCACGTGGGACGTTTCTTCGGCCCGGTCATGGTCGTCTGGTTCATCACCATTGCCGTTCTCGGCCTTCGCGAACTGCTGGTCGCCCCCGAGGTGCTGGGCGCCCTCGATCCCCGGCACGCCGTCGCGTTCTTCGCCGAGCACGGCCTGCACGGCGTGGCGGTGATGGGCGCGGTGTTCCTGGTGGTTACCGGCGGCGAGGCGCTCTATGCGGACATGGGGCATTTCGGCAAGAAGCCGATTCGGCTGGCGTGGTTCTCGCTGGTGCTGCCGTCGCTGCTGATCAACTACTTCGGGCAGGGCGCCCTGCTGTTGACGACGCCCGGGGCTGCCGCCAACCCGTTCTTCCTGCTGGCACCGGAGTGGGCGGTCGTGCCGATGGTGGCGCTCGCCACCGCCGCGGCGATCATCGCCTCGCAGGCCCTCATCTCCGGCGCGTTCTCGCTCACGCGCCAGGCAATCCAGCTGGGGTATTGTCCCCGCCTCGACATCGACCACACGTCCTCTGACGAAATCGGCCAGGTCTATGTGCCGCAGGCGAACTGGGCGCTGATGCTCAGCACCATGGCCATCGTCATCGGTTTCGGCTCGTCGACCGCGCTGGCCGCGGCCTACGGCATCGCCGTCACCCTGACGATGCTAATCACGGTCATCCTGCTGCACGTGGTCGCCACCGAGCGATGGGGCTGGCCTCGCCCGCTCGTGTTTGCCGTCACCGGTGTCTTCCTCACCATCGACCTCGCCTTCTTCGGCGCCAACGCGCTGAAGATCACCCACGGAGGATGGCTGCCCCTGGTGATTGGCGCGGCCCTCTTCACGATGATGACCACCTGGAAGACCGGACGGCGGATCGTCGCCGAACGGCTCACGTCCCGGGCCATCCCGATCGCCACCTTCCTCGCCGACATCGAACGACAGGCGCCCGCCCGGGTTTCGGGCACCGCGGTCTTCATGACGGCGCAGCCGAGCGGCACGCCGCCGGCGCTGGCTCACAACCTGCGACACAACAAGGTGCTGCACGAGCGCGTGCTCACCCTGCTGGTGACGACCATGCCGGTTCCCTACGTCGACTCAGCCGACCGCCTGTCGGTGCAGCCGCTCGGCCTGGGCGTGTTCGCCGTAACCATGCGATACGGCTTCATGGAGAATGTGGACGTGCCGCACGATCTGCAGCGGTGCGCGCCGCCGGGGCTGGTGCCCGAGAGCGACACCACCTACTTCCTCGGCCGGGAGACGCTGCTCGTGACCGCGGCGCCCGGCATGGCCAGGTGGCGCGAGCAACTGTTCGTGCTGATGGCGCGCAACGCCGGCCGCGCCGCCGGCTTCTTCCGGCTGCCGCCGGAACGGGTCGTCGAACTCGGCGTTCAGGTCGAACTGTAGGTGCGGCTACCATAGGCGGGTGACCCTCACCCTCACCGACACCGATTCGAGCCTGCTCCACGGCGAGCAGGGCGCCACCGCGGCCGCGGCCATGCAGGTGCTCGCGGCGTTCTCACGAGCCGTGGGCGCGGAGCGGCTCCTCGACATTTCGCGCGCGCACATCGACGGCTGCCTCTATCACGGCCAGGCCAGCCTCGACTTCGCCGAGCGGCTGACCGCGGGCGGCGGGCGCGTGCGCGTGCCCACCACCCTGAACGTCGGTTCCATGGACCTGATTCATCCGGAACTGATTCGCCTGTCGCCCGAGCAGGCGGCGCCTGGCAAGCGGCTGATGCAGGCGCACCTGGCGCTCGGGTGCGAGCCCTCGTTCACCTGCGCCCCCTATCAGACGCGCTTCCGGCCGGTCTTCGGCGAGCAGATCGCGTGGGGCGAGTCGAACGCGATCGTCTTCGCCAACTCGGTGATCGGCGCGCGCACGAACCGCTACGGCGACTTCATCGATTTGTGCTGCGCGCTGACGGGCCGCGCCCCGGCCTGGGGGCTGCACCTCGACGAGCCCCGCCGCGGGCGCCTGCTGTTCCAGTTGCGGGGCTTCGGCGACTCGCCCGCGCCCACCGACGCGCTGTTTGTCGCCATCGGCCTGATCATCGGCTCGCGCAGCGGCGATCGCATTCCCGTGATCGAAGGGCTGCCCACGCCCCGGCACGAAGATCAACTGAAGGGGATGGGCGCGGCCGCCGCATCGTCCGGGTCGGTCGCGCTGTTTCACGCGGTCGGCATCACGCCGGAAGCGCCGACGCTCAATGACGCGCTCGGGGGCGGCACGCCCGACGAGACGCAGCCCATCACCCCGGCCGATGTGGCGCGGGCGCTGGAGTCGCTGTCGACGGTGACCGCCGGTACCGCGATCACGGCGGTCTGCCTCGGCACGCCGCACTTTTCGCTCGACGAATGGGATCGCCTGCTGCCGCTGCTGCAGGCCGAGGCGCCGGCGCGCGGCATCCCCATTTACGTCAACACCGGCCGGGCGACCCTGCGGCAACTGGAACTGGACGGACGCATGGACGGCGCGCGGGCGCTCGGCGTGATCCCGGTGGTCGACACCTGCACCTACCTCACGCCGATCCTCGAGCGGCTCGATGGCGCGGTGATGACCAACTCCGGCAAGTGGGCACACTACGCGCCGGGCAACATCGGCGTGCAGGTGGGCTTCGGTTCGCTGGAAGACTGCGTCCGGTCCGCCGCGGAAGGGCGCGTCACCCGGGTGGCGACGTGAGGCGCGAGGCGCAGTCGCTGGCTCGCGGCGAGGCCGAAGGCTCGGCCATCGTGCTCACGGAGCCACTCAGCTTCTGGGGCGGCATCGACGTGGAGACTGGCGCGATTATCGATCACTCGCATCCGCAGAGGGGGTTGAACGTCGCCGGCCGCGTGCTGGTGATGCCCGGGGGGCGAGGTTCCTCGTCTTCCTCGGCGGTGCTGGCGGAGGGGATTCGACTCGGCACCGGCCCGATCGCGATCGTCCTGGCCACGCCCGATCCCATCCTGACCGTGGGCGCCATCGTCGCGCAGTTCCTGTACGGATTGCCGTGCCCGATTGCGGTTTGCAGCATCGACGGCATCGCTTCGGGGGACCGGCTCCGCGTCCGCGCGGCCGATGTGGGTGCCGCTGAGGTGACGCGTCTGGAGGAGTAGACCGGCCGCCACGGGCGAGCGCCGGGGCGGCCGAGGTTGCGCTTCGGAGGCTCAGTGCCCCGGAGGACGCCGGTCCAACGGCTTCAGCGCCACCGTGAAGCTGACCGGCACGCGCGCCGGGTTGAAGCAGACCCGATCGTCACAGGCCTGATACTCCAGCGCGCCAGTGATCGTCACCGATGACATCGCGGCAAGCTGCTTCTGTGCCTCCGGCGTGGCCAGCAGCGTGACGTCGCGGGTCAGCCGGAACGGCTTCGAGTAGACCTCGACGCGCTCGTCCAGCGGCTTGAAGTGATAGACCTCCGATGCAGGGTACGCCGTCGGCTGGGTGCGCAGCCACGGCTGCGGATCGATGGTCAGCTGCACCACCTGATAGCCGTGCTTGCCCGGCGCATACAGGTGCATCGTGCGGCGCGGCGTCACGTTGACCACGATGGCCATCCGCGAGCCGGGAGCGGCCACGGTGTCGCTGATGGATGCGGTGAGCGACAGGTGCGAGGTGCTGGCGGTCATGGCGCCGGCCGGCGCATCCACGCCCTGCGCGGCGAGGATCGTGCCGGTGGTGAACCGCTCCTGGTACGCCTGCTCGAAGAAGCGAGAGACGACCACGCCCTTGCGATCGAGGATGAACGTGCCCGGATGTGGCACGCCGTAGAACCTCGACTTCGGGTCCATCGTCTCGTTGAGCAGCCCGTAGCGCTTGATGATCGCGGAGCCCGGGTCGGAAATCATCGGGAACGTGATCCCACGCGAGGCGGTGAAGGCTTTCAGCGTTTCGGGCGCGTCGTAGCTGATGGCGACGAGCGTCAGCCCCTGCTGCTTGATGTCCTCGTACCGGCTTTGCAGCTCCACGAGCTGCGTTTTGCAGTACGGTCACCAATCGGAGGAGCGGAAAAAGACGAGCATGGCGCCCTTGGCGCCGAGCGAAGACTGGAGGGTGTGGGTGACACCGAACTGGTCGATGCCGGAGAACGGCGGCACGGCCGTACCCACCTGGGGGCCAATCGTGGAGGTATCGACCGGGGCGGGCTGCTGCTGCGCGTTGGTACTGATGGAGAGTGCGGAGCACGCGAGCGCGGCGGCGATGACAAGAGGTCGGAACACGAGGGGCCCTTTCTCGACCGCGGACAGCCCATCCGGCCGCGACTGTTCTTCAGATGCCGGGGGGATGCCGGCGGTGTCTGACCACCGCCGGCTCCAGGTTTCAGCGCAGCTGTGCGGCGCGGCCCTTGACGGTCTCCGCCATGGCGCGCAGGCGCGCCGCGTCGCGCCCGCCGGCGGCGGCCGCGTCGCGTTCGAGATCGGCCGCGAGCGTCACCAGTTCGGCAGCGGCCGGGGCGGCGCCACGGTCGGTGCTGCGGACGCGTTCGGCGCGGTCGAGCGTCGACGAGATCGCTCCGGCGCGCGCCTCGCTGATGGCCTTGCTGCGCTTCAGTTGATCGAGATAGGCCCGGGCCACGACGACCGACGAAGGCCAGGTGACCTTCGGCTGCTGCTGCGAGTTGAACTCTTCCCAGCGCACCAGGGCCGCGGCGTCGAGCTCGTTCTGCGAGAGGTACTCACTCGGCAGCAGGCGGAAGATGTCGATGCCGCGGGCGATCTCGGCGCCGTAGAGGAAGCCGTTGTAGTAGTAGGTGGACCAGTAGCCGCCCGACATCAGGTTGGTGGCGTCCACCGGGCCGCGATCGAAGAACGCGATCTCGACCGGGTTGGCCGAGTCGGTGAAGTCGAAGATCGAGACGCCGCCCTGGTACCACGACTGCACCATGATGTCGCGCCCCGGCACCGGGATCAGCGAGCCGTTGTGCGCGACGCAGTTCTCCTGGTCGGTCTGCGGCGCCGGCATCTTGTAGTAGCCCTTGAACTGCAGCTTGTTGTCGACGATGTCGAAGATCGCGTCGGCGCCCCAGGTGATCGGGTCGGTGGCACGGCAACGCGGCCGCGAGCCGCCGCCCCATTCGTCGGTGAACACCACCTTGGTGCCGTCGTTGTTGAAGGTCGCCGAATGCCAGTAGGAGAAGCCCTTGTCGACGACGTGGTCGAGGCGCTTCGGGTTGATCGGGTCGGAGATGTCCATCAGCAGGCCGTTGCCCGAGCATGCGCCGGCCGCCAGCCCCATCGACGGAAACACCGTGATGTCGTGGCACTGGTTGGTCATGCGCGAGGTCTGCGTGCCTTCACCGTGATTGCCGCCCTGCCACAGTCCCGCCAGGTTGCCGGTCTTCTCGTCCATGAAGATGCGCGGACGGTTGACGATCTTCGCGTTCTGCGGCGCGCCGAGCGGCACCTCGATCACGTCGATGCTGAAGAGCGCGGTGTTCGGGTCTTCCTTCGGGTCGAGCCCCGAGCAGCCCTCGAGTTCCTCGCCGGGGCGCACCGAGCTGGTGCCGGAGCCGTAGACGAAGATGCGCGACGGGTTCTTCGGATCGGGCACCAGCGTGTGCGTGTGCGAGCCACGGCACGTCTGCACGGCCGCCACCTGCCGGGGCTTGCGGAGATCGCTGATGTCGAAGATGCGGACGCCGCGGAAGCGCTCCTTGCTGACAGTCTCGGTCACGCCCTGCAGGCCGCAGTCGAGCCGCCCGCGGGTCTGCTCGACCGACATGAACAGCAGGTTGCCCCACACCGAAACGTCCCCCTGCCCGCCGGGGCAGACGACCGAGGTCATCAGCCGCGGCTTGCGCACGTTC
The DNA here is from genome assembly GCA_963721715.1 of uncultured Acidobacteriota bacterium. Classification (GTDB taxonomy): domain Bacteria; phylum Acidobacteriota; class Vicinamibacteria; order Vicinamibacterales; family UBA2999; genus VFZN01. Next base: position 1,280,351 of record CAVRKI010000004.1, read on the forward strand.
TCGACGTCGTAGATGTTGAAGCCGTGATAGTTGCCGACCACGGCGTGGGTGCCGAAGAATGCGAGATCGGAGTTCGTGAAGCCGGATCCACGGGGCGGCGGTGGCGGCGGCGTGCCCGGTGCGGGTGCGGGCTCGGGTGGCGCCCCCGGCGCGCGTTCCGGCGGCGTCGGCGATCCCGCGGGGGCTTCGGGATCGAAGAACCCTTCCGGCTTCGGCATGTTCGACAGCAGTTCCATGTTCAAGGCCGCCGTGCCCGCGTCGCGAAGCCCGGCCTTGAGGCCGATCCGCGGGTCCTTGGGGTTCGGCGGCGCCTGCTGGGCGCTGGTCAGTCCGACGACCGAGGCCACTCCCACACTGATCGCAAAGATGGTGAAACGGTTGAGCTTCATCGATCGGTCTCCTGAAATCGAACCAGCCGAATTCTACATGCAGGGCTTGGGGCTTGGGGCTTGGGGTCTGGGGCTGCCGGCTTCTGCCTTTGCCTTGCCTTTTGCCTTCCGGAACCCGGACACCGGTTCAGTACGTTTTTCCCCGCTGCCGCGCGATGTCGAACTTCGCCGTATCGGCGATCGCCATCACCGCCATCACCCCGGCCTGCAGCGGATCGGTCACCACCAGATCGGCGGCCTCGCGCACGCTGCCGACCATGTTCAGCGAGATGACCAGGAGGCCCTGACTCCGGATCTCGCGCACCGCTTCGGCGATCTCTCCGCCCATGATCGCGCCGGCGAGCACCAGAATCTTCGCCCGCGGGAGGCGGGCCACCGCGTGGACGGCCGCGGCCAGCGCCTGCTCGCCGACCAGCGGGATCGTGTCCACCGAGATGCGCTCGCCCCGGATGTTGTGCCGATCGGCTTCGCTGATGGCGCCGACTGCCACCTGCCCCACCTGCGCGCCGCCGCCAATGATGATCACGCGTTTGCCGTAGATCGAGAGCAGCGACGGCTCGAGCGTGACGCGGTGCACCAGCGGCAACCCGGTGAGCTCGCCGACCAGCGTGCCGAGATCCCCACCGTCGCCCACCTCGATGGTCATCGTGGCGTGGCCGCTCCCGGTCGACAGCGTCTGGATGCCCGAGATGTTCGCGCCGTGCGCCGCGAACACCGCCGCGACCCGCGACAGCACGCCGGGCACATCGTCGGCTTCGAGCAGGAGGGTGCGAACCGGGTTGGCCATGGTCACTCGGTGATGACGAAGGCGGAGAGTCCCGATTCGGCGATCGGCTTGCCATCGCGCTGGGCGATCACCGCCCAGAAGTAGGTGCCGAACGGCAGGTCCAGCCCGTCCGGCCAGGGCAGCGTGGTGGCCGTGATGCCTGACTGCTCGAACACCTTCACGTCCACTTCGTTCCAGACGTGCAGCGTATAGGTCTCGACGTTCTTGACCGCGGTCCACGTGAAACGGACCGGCCGCGGGCCGACCGAGTCGCGGCGGGGCTCCAGGTGATCGATGTCCTGCGGTTTGGCCTGCGCCGCTTCCGCGCCGCCGGCTCCCGCGCCGCTGTTCGGTGAGGCGCCGCAGGCCACGGCCATCGACACGCAGAGGATGGCGGCCCACCAGAAGCCGCGGCACTTCGTCGAACGCGCAGAGAATCCACGAATGATCACCGACAAAGCTTAGCATCGCAGAGGCTCTGGTAGACTGCCGCGCATGAGAATCCGGCGTCCTTGCTCTGCTCCTGTTGCTTGCCTCGCACGCTCCCGCCTTCGCCACGTGGTCGGTCATCGCCCTCGACGCCCGCACCGGCCAGGTGATCATCGCCTCGGCCACCTGCGTCCGTCAGAGCGGCTTCCCGGAGCGGAAGCCGAACGGCGCGCGCGACCTGATGGACGTCCAGGCCGTCATCGTGCCGGGGGTGGGCGTGGCCGCCTGCCAGTCGGGCGTGGACAATACGCGCGACAACCAGATGCTCGTCTACGGCGAGCTGAAGAAGGGCACCCCGCCGGCGCAGATCCTCGAACTGCTGAAGGCACAGGAGGCGGCCCGCAAACCAGAGGACCAGATGGAACGGCGCCAGTTCGGCATCCTGGCCATGCCCAACGGCGGCACGATCACCGCGCGCAACAACCGCGCCGGCTTCAATGGCACCGGCAACTCGCAGTCGTCGCTCTACTTCGGCGGTCAGGTGGGGCCCGACATCTTCTACCAGGTGCAGGGGAACACGCTGCTCGGCGACGCGGTGATGCACCAGGCGGCGCTGGCGTTCACCCGCGCCACCGGCACGCTGGCCGACCGCGTGATGGCCGCGATGGAGGCCGCCGACGCCAACGGCGGCGACCATCGCTGCAACTGCGGGGCGAACCCGATGGAGTTCGTGCCCTGCGACAACAAGACCGCACACGTCGCCTACATCGCCATCGCCGAGAAGACGGATGAGCCCGGGGTGACGCACAACGACGGGAAGTACTACGCCTACCTCAGCGTCACCGACGACAACATCAAGCCCGGCGAGAGCGGCAACCCCGTCAAGACCCTTCGGATGCGGTACGACTCCTGGGTCCGCTCCGGCTCTCCGCGCCTGGCTCCGCCGCCGCCGACGCCTTACAAGCCAGCGGGGACGAAGTAGCGCGCGGGCTTGGGGCTTGACCTCGAGGCGTGAGGCTTGGGGCCTGGGGGCCAGATCGCCAGATCCAGATCACCAGATCACCACCTCACCCGATCACGAGATTTTCACGTGGGTGTAATACCCCATCCCCCTCTGCGTCTGCAGCAGTGAGGAGGGGTTATGACAACGGCAGACTGGATCGTGGTGGCCGTGGGGCTGGCGGTCATCGGGTGGATCAACTGGTATTTCTTCCTGGCGCGGCCCACGGCCGTCCGTGCCGCCACAGCGGCGGGCGGCGTTCAGGAGGTGCAGGTCGTGGTGGAGGGCGGCTACCAGCCGGCCGACATCCACGTCACGGCGGGGATGCCCGTGCGGCTGCTCTTCGACCGGCGCGAGACCTCGCCGTGCTCGGAAGAGGTGGTGCTGCCGGACTTCGGCATCAAGCGGTATCCTGCCAGGCCGGCGGACCACGGCCGTGGAGTTCACCGCCGGCCGCAACCCGGCACCTTCGATTTCACCTGCGGCATGGGCATGCTGCGCGGCCGAATCACCGTCGCGCCCGTGGAGGCGAGGTAGGCCGCCATGACGCCATCGAACCCGGCCTCGCAGACCACCATCACGCTCCCGGTTTCCGGCATGACCTGCGCCTCGTGCACCGTGCACGTGACGCGAGCGCTCGAGGAAACGCCAGGGGTGCAGGAAGCCTCCGTCAACCTCCTGCTGGAGACCGCCCGGGTGACGTTCGATCCGGCGCGGGTGCAGCCCGAGGCGCTCGCCGCGGCTGTTCGGGCGGCTGGCTACAACTCGGCGGGGCCTGGCGCCGATGCCGAAGCCAATGCCGCCGAGGCCCAGGACGCTGCCCAGCTCGCCGAATATCGTGACCTGAGGCGGAAAGCCGTCGTCAGCCTGACCGCCGCCGCTATCGGCATGCTGCTGTCCATGCCCGTGATGCGCGCCATCTCCACCGCCGCGCATCACGCGAGCGCCGCGGGCGATCCCCTGATGCAGTGGAGCCACACGTGGCTCGATCCCTGGATCGCGGGCGCGTTTCCCTGGCTCTATGCCATCGACACGCGCTGGCTGATCGGCATCCTGGCGGCGCTCACCACGGGCGTGATGGCCTGGGCCGGGCGCCACTTCTACACACGGGCGTGGTCGGCCTTCCGGCACCACGCCGCCGACATGAACACGCTGGTAGCGGTCGGCACGGGAGCAGCGTTTCTCTACTCGCTCGCCGCCACGCTGGCGCCGGAGGCGTTTCTATCGAGGGGCCTGGCCCCGGACGTCTACTACGAGGCGGTCCTCTTCATCATCGCCCTCATCCTCGTCGGCAACATGTTCGAGGCCCGCGCCAAGCGCGAGACGTCCACCGCCCTCCGCGCGCTGGCCAACCTGCAGCCTCTGACAGCGCGCATCGCCCGCGGCGGCGGCGACGTGGACGTCCCCCTGTCGGAGGTGGTGACCGGCGACATCGTCGTCGTGCGGCCGGGGGAGCGACTGCCGGTGGACGGCGTGGTGGTGAGCGGAGCGACTGCGGTGGACGAGTCGATGGTCACGGGCGAAAGCGTGCCGGTGTCCAAGCGGGAGGGCGATGCCGTGATCGGCGGCACCATCAACCGCACGGGCGCCCTGCGCTACCGCGCCCGCAACCTCGGAGCCGACAGCGTGCTCAGCCAGATCATCCGCCTGATGCGCGACGCACAAGGGTCGCGCGCGCCCATCCAGCGGCTCGCCGACCGCATCAGCGGCGTCTTCGTCCCCGTCGTCCTGTCCCTGGCCGTGGCCACATTCGTGGTGTGGTTCGTCGCCGTGGACGAGGCGCCGCTCGTTCGCGCGTTTGCCGCGGCAGTGGCGGTGCTCATCATCGCCTGCCCGTGCGCCATGGGCCTGGCGGTGCCCACCGCTGTAATGGTGTCGACTGGCCGCGGTGCACAGCAAGGGGTGCTCATCAAGGGCGGCGAGGCGCTGCAGCGCGCGGGCAATGTCACCACCGTGGTGCTCGACAAGACCGGCACCATCACCGAGGGTCGCCCCACGGTGACGCGCATCGCCGTGGCCCACGGCGCGGCGGATGAAGCCGGCACGCTGTCACTCGTGGCCAGCCTCGAGGCCGCCTCCGAGCACCCGCTGGCCGATGCGCTCGTCCGCGCGGCAGAGGCGCGGCAACTGTCGCGTTCTCCCGTGTCGGGGTTCCGGTCGATCACCGGCCAGGGCGCAACCGGCCGCGTCGACCGTCACGATGTCGCAGTCGGCAATGCGTCGCTGATGACCAGCCTTGGCGTCGATGTGTCACCGCTGCGCGACACCGCGGACGCCTGGGCGGCGCAGGCGGAGACCCCCGTCTTCGTCGCGGTGGACGGGCTGCTGGCCGCGGTGGTCGCCATCGCGGACCCGGTGAAGCCCGGTGCCCGCGATGCCGTTCGACAGCTCCGGGCCTTGAAGCTGGACGTGGTCATGCTGACGGGCGATCATCAAGCCACGGCCGAGGCCATTGCGCGGGCGGCCGGCATCGAACGAGTAGTGGCCGACGTGCGCCCCGAGGGGAAGGTGGCCGAGGTGCGGCGCCTCCAGGCCATGGGCCAGGTGGTGGCCATGGTCGGGGACGGCATCAACGACGCCCCGGCGCTGGCGCAGGCGGACGTAGGAATGGCCATCGGCACCGGGACGGACATCGCCATGCAGGCGAGCGACATCACGCTGATGCGCGGCGACCTGGCGGGCGTCGCGGCAGCCATTCAGCTGTCGCGCCGCACGATGCGGACGATGAAGCAGAATCTGTTCTGGGCGTTTGCGTACAACGTGCTGGGCATCCCCATCGCGGCCGGGGTGCTCTACCCCGCCTTCGGGCTGCTGCTCAGTCCCATCCTGGCCAGCGCGGCGATGGCCGTCAGTTCGGTCAGCGTGGTCTCGAACAGTCTGAGGTTGCGACAGGGATAGGGAGCAGGGATCAGGGAGCAGGGAGCAAACCATGAGTGAGTCAGCGGTTACCAAGTCCTTCACCGTCACGGGCATGACCTGTGGCAACTGCGAGCGGCACGTGCGTCAGGCGGCCGAGAAGCTGGCCGGCGTGGCCAGCGTGCAGGTCGATCGGCCCGGCGGGCGCGCGACCGTGTCGTTCGATCCGACGCAGACGAACCCGGCGGCCATCGCCGCCGCGATCACCGACGCCGGCTACGAGACGACCGAGTCGACGGGCGGCGCCACCGGACGATGGTGAACGACGACGCGGTGAAGGCGCTGGTCGAGAACCACCGCGCCTTCCTCCGTTTCCTGGAACGCCGCGTCGGCAGCCGCGAGATCGCCGAGGACATCCTCCAGGACGCGTTCGGACGCGCCCTGGAACGTCTCGACACGGTGCGCGAGGAGGAGTCGATCGTGGCGTGGTTCTACCGCGTGCTGCGGAACGCCGTCACGGATCACTACCGCCGGAATGCCACAGCGGCGCGGGCGCTGGAGAGCTTCGCCCACGAACTGGACGGGACCGTGCCGCCAGACGATGTACAGGCGGAAATCTGCGCCTGCGTCGCGAGGCTGGCACGCACGTTGAAGCCGGAGTACGCGGAGGCCCTGCAGCGCATCGACGTGGATGGGCTGCCCGTGAAGGCCTATGCCGCATCGGCGGGGATCTCGGCGAGCAATGCCGGCGTGCGTGTGTTCCGCGCGCGTGAGGCGCTCCGCAAGCAGGTGGTGGCGTCGTGCGGCACGTGCGCCGAGCATGGCTGCCTCGATTGCAGCTGCGGCCAGCCGGCGCGGCCGCGGCCCGGAGGCGGATCGGAGTAGGCTGTAGCCTCCGCGATGCGACCGGTCGATCTCAGCCCCATCAGTGCCGACGACCAGGTCCAGCGGCCCTTCGACCTGTTCCTCATCTTCGTCGGCGCGAACATCGTCGCCACGACGCTGCAGGTGGGCGCGAGCCTGCCGCCGACGTTCAGCCTGTCCGTCGCGATGATGGTGATTGCGGTCGGCGCGGTCGGCGGTGCGGCGCTGACGGCCGCACTGGCGCCCATCGGCACGCGCCTGCGCGTGCCGTCCATCGTCGCCTCGAGGGCGGCGCTGGGGTTGTCAGGCGCGCAGACACTGGCGCTGCTGCTGTTCGTCACGAACTTCGCGTGGATTGCGCTCAACAACGTGATCGCGGCCTCGATCACGGCCCGGCTGACCAGCGTCGGCACGCCTGCGGCGTGGGCTGTGGGCCTCGGCCTCGCGGCCACGCTGATCGTGCTCGGCGGCCCGCGGGCCGCGGCGCTCGTCGATCGTGTGGCCGTGCCGATCCTGCTGCTCTCGGGCGCGGTGTTCACCTTCGCCTGCTGGCGGGCGCCTGCACCGTCGTGGCCGGACGGCCCGGTGCCACCGGCCGACGTCGTGCGCGGCCTCGACATCGTGACCGGGTATCAGGTGTCGTGGCTGCTGATGTTCGCCGACTATCCCCGATACGTACGCTCGGCCCGCGCGGCCGGCATCGCGGTGTTCTCGGGGCTGGCGCTCACCGCCTTGTGGTTCATGCCGCTCGGCCTGGTGGCCTCGACGCTGGCGCGCTCGGCCGACCCTGGCGACATGGTGCTCTCACTGGGCCTCGGCTGGTGGGGCGCCACACTGCTCGCGCTGGCAGCGCTCACCACCAACTTCGTCAACATCTACATGTCCGCCCTGGCCCTGAAGAGCCTGCGGCCGGCGCTCGGCGACAGCATGGTGATCTGGTTGATTGGCGGCATCGGGGCCGCGCTCGGCCTGATGTCCACGGCCTGGCTCGAGCAGTTCGCTTCGTTCACCCTGGTCCTGGCGGGGTCGCTGGTGCCGATTGGCGGCATCCTGCTCGCCCATTACTTCGTCCTGCGACGCCCGGTACAGGTGGCGGATTTGTACGACAAGGCAGGCCCCTACGCACGACATCGCGGGTGGTCCATCGCCGGCATCTCGGCATGGGTCGTGGGTGCGGCCGTCTTCTACGCCGCGGGGAGCATCGGCGCGACGCTGCCCAGCCTGGCCGCGTCGATCCTCGCGTATGCCGTCATCACCCGGCTGCTGCAGGCGGGCCGCTAGCGCAACAGCCCTTCGAGGGCGTCGGCGGCGCGCGAGGCGCCCCGTTCGGCCGCCACCACTGCCGCCACGTCACGGGCCCGCGCGGCGACGCGCTCGTCAGCGAGCAGTTCGCCGAGGGCCCGCTCGACTGCCGCCACCGTGTAACGCCGCGGATAGACCGTCCGCGAGATGCCCAACCGCTCCACGCGATGCGCGTTGTCCGGCTGATCGTGCGCGTGCGGCACCACCAGCGTCGGCCGTCCGGAGGCGAGCGCCTGATGCAGCGTTCCGGCACCGCCCTGATGGACGATGGCCGCCGCCCGGGGAAACAGCGCGGCATGCGGCGCATAGTCCACGGCCAGCACGTCCGCGTGTGCCACGCGCGGCCGGTTGTGGGAGTGACGCCCCACCAGCAACACCGCGCGGCGCGACAGCCGCCGGGCCGCCGCTGCACTCACCTCGTAGAACGAGCCCGCGGCTTCCACCGCCGACGTGCCGAGCGTGAACACGATCGGCGGCGCCCCTGCGGCGAGGAAGCGTTCGAGCTCCGCGGAGACCTCGGGCGTGGCGGCGCCATTGAAGAGGATGGGGCCCGCGAGCACGGTGTTGGCCGGCCAGTCCGGCTGGGGCTCGGCCAGCACGCGCGAGAACAGCGCGAGCACGAGGGCCGGCGAGTGCTGCCCCGCGAGAATGGGGTTGTTCCCTTCAGGAAGCCCGAGGGACGTCCGGAATCGCTGCACCGGCCCTATCCATCGCCGCGTCACGCGGTCCGACAACCACACGAAGGCGCGGCTGACCGCTCGCGAGCGGACCATCAGCGGGTGCAGCCACGGCGCGGGAGGCGGCACCACGGGGTCCGAGACCGAGAAGAACGACATTGGCGCCAGCACCGTCGAGGCCCAGGACATCCGCCGCTTCTGCGCGACGATGGGCCCGACCATCGAGGCCGGGTGTGTGACGAGCAGGTCCGCTCCTTCGACGGCCGCGGTGAGGTCGTCGTAGCTGGCCTGCAACTGCGGAATCAGCAACTCCGCGAAGATCGTCTCGGACCCCCTCGCCGGATCCATGATCCGCGCGGTGAGCGCGGCATCGTCGGGGTCGAGGTCGGGGCGGATGGCGCGCAAACGCCAGGCCTTCGCGCTCGACGGATTCGCGGAAGATGCCGGGCATCGCGAGCACCGGATGATGACCCCGGCGCTGCAGTTCCAGGCCCAGGCCGATGTAGGGATTGACGTCGCCGAACGAACCGAAGGTCGTGATGACGATGCGGGACATGCGGTCAGTACAGCACACGGGCCGGGAGCGTGTGCCCCCGGCCCGGTGGTGAACGTGGTTCCAGATGTGCGTCGACGGAATCAGAGCGCCGTCGACAGCGTGGCCGGCTTCAGCGCGTTCGCCACGTTGGTGAGCGCCTTCTCGAGCGTCTTGCGCGAGGTGCCGATGTTCATGCGCACATGGTTCTCGCCGCCCTTGCCGTAGCCGGCGCCCTGGTTCATGTGCACCTTGGCGTACTTCACCAGCCAGCGCTCGAGCATCTGCTCGGGCTTCAGCATGGGCTCGTTGACCGGTTTCGATTTGTTGTGCGCCTCGGCGAGCGCCTTGGTGTTGATCTTCTCGGCCAGGGCCGTCATGTTCAGCCACATCAGGTAGGTGCCCTGGGCCTTGGCGTAGGTCTTCACCATCGGGATGTTCTTCTTGATGAAGTCCAGCGCGAACTCGTGGTTGCCGTCCACGTACTCGACCGCCTGCACCAGCCAGTCCTCGCCTGACGGCGTATACGCGCCCTGGTTGGCGACAATGCCCAGCGTGTTCAGCTCGGCGCGGTGATTGACCTTGATGCGGGCGAGGTAGTCCGGGTTGGTCGTGTAGAACCAGGCGATCTTGTGGGCGGCCAGGCCGAACGACTTGCTCGCCGCCTTGAACGTGATGCTGTTGTTCACCACGTCCTTGTTGGGCAGGCTCGCAAACGGCGTGTACTTCTGCCCCTTGGTCACCCAGTCGCAGTGGATCTCGTCGGCCAGCACGACGACGCGGTGCTTCAGGCAGATCTCGCCGATGCGCAGCAGGTCCTCGGCGCTCCAGCAGTTGCCGGTGGGGTTCTGCGGGTTGCACAGGATGAACGAATTGGTGTCGACGCTGATCTGCTTCTCGAACGCCTCGAAGTCCATCTGGAAGGTGCCGTTGACCAGCTTGAGCGGCACTTCCTCGGCGAGGGTCTGGCTGGCCGTGAGGTCGCCGTAGAAGCCGTTGTAGGTCGGCGTCTGCAGGAGGACCTTGGTGCCCTTGGGCGAAAACGTCTTGAGCGTGGCAATCAGCCCCGGGTGGACGCCCATCGTGATCACCATCTGCGACGGCTCGATGGTGACGCCGTAGTGGCGCTTGTTCCAGCCGACGATGTTCTCGATGAACGACGCCGGCATATCGAGGTAGCCCCAGTTCTCGTGCTGCAGCCGGTCCTGGAGTGCCTTGGTGATGGACGGCGCCGCCTTGAAGTCGATGTCGGCGATGCCCATGCCGACTTCCACGCTGCCGGGGCCATACACACGAATCTGCTGGTCGTACTTCACCGAGTTGGTGCCGAACCGGTTGTAGGGGGTATCGAAGTCGTACTTCGCGCTCGCGCCCTGCGCGAGTGTGCCGGTGGACGCCGCGAACGGCGTGGCGGCGAGGGGCGCGCCAGCCGCACCCGCGGCCAGTGCCGTCAATCCCGCGTTCCTCAGAAACGATCTCCGGTTCAGGCCTTCGTGCTGTGACATACGCTGGGGCTCCCTGATGGCTGTGACACCCATCTGACCGGGACATACTACACCCGCACACGGCGCATGTAACGAATTGTTGTCAACGGCCGCGCCCAGCATGATCCGGACCGATCGGGCCTGGAGGCGAGCCCGGAGACGGGTCAGAACCGGCTCGTCGGGAGACCGCCAGGGCCGCGCGAACTCAGTGATGGGGATGCGAAGGATGCAGCGCCTGGCGGGAGCGTACAGCACACCCTGCTTCGCGCGGGGGGCGAGCGAAGAGAAGGAGGCGGGCGCGCCGGAAGCCGGCGCGCCGAACGGTGAAGGTCGTCAGGCCTGGGCGGGCGTGCCGAAGCTGGCGATGGCCTCGGCTTCCGTGTCGAAACTCTCGAACACCGTCACCAGACGGGTGATGGCCAGCAAATCCTTGATGCGGTCGGTCGTCTGCGCCAGCTTCACCGTGCCGCCAGCCTTGCGGACCTTCGAGTAGCACGACACGACGTCGCCAAGGCCGCTGCTGTCCATGTAGTTCATGTGGCCAAGGTTGAGCACGAAGTTGGTGTGGCCTTCCGTCAGCAGCCGCGCCACGCGCTCGGCGAGGATGCCGCCATCGGTCGACGTGAGCCGGCCCACCAGGTCCATGACAATTACGCCCTGCACGTCTCTGTGATTCAGTTCCATAAGAGGCTGACGATAGCAGAGTTTCGGGCGGCCGCTGTTCAAAAACGAACAAGCGGCGGGATTCGCGGCGAGATTTCCGCCCCGCCGGCGCCCAGGTGGAGCGCCGACGGGAGGCGACTGTGCGTCGGCGACTACCGGAGGCGGGCAGCCCGGGTCCTGAGCGTGTCGGCGAGTGCCTTCAGCCGCATCTGGTCGCGGCCCGACGCCGACGCGGCGTCGGCGTCCAGCTGCGTCGCCAGGGTGCTCAGTTGATCGGCCGCGGCGCTCGCTCCGCGATCGCGCGGCGAGCGCATCTGTTCGGCCCGATCCATCGCCGTGACGACCGCCTTGGCGCGCTCGGGCTGAAGGCCCTTGCTGCGGTTCAGCTGGTCGACATACGCCTTGGCCACCACCGCCGTCGCCGGCCAGGTGACCTTGGGCTGCTGCTGCGGGTTGAACTCCTCGTGCCGCACCAGCATCGCGGCGTCGATCTCGTTCTGCGACAGGTGCTCGCTCGGCAGCAGGCGGAAGATGTCGATGCCGCGCGCGATCTCCGACGCATAGATGTTGCCGTTGTACCAGTAGGTGGACCAGTACCCGCCGGTGATCAGGTTCTTGGCGTCGAGGGGACCGCGATCGAAGAACGCCACTTCGACGGGCTTGGCCGAATCGGTGAAGTCGAACACCGACACGCCGCCCTGATACCAGCCCTGGACCATGATGTCGCGCCCGGGCACCGGAATCAGCGAGCCGTTGTGGGCCACGCAGTTCTCCTGATCGGTCTGCGCCGCCGGCATCTTGTAGTAGCCCTTGAACTGCAGCTTCTTGTCGACGATGTCGAAGATCGCGTTGGCGCCCCAGTTCGGCAGGTCGGTCGCGCGGCAGCGCGGCCGCGTGCCGCCGCCCCACTCGTCGGTGAAGATGACCTTGGTGCCATCGTTGTTGAACGTGGCCGAGTGCCAGTAGGCGAAGTTCTTGTCGAACGCCGCATCGAGCCGCTTGGGGTGCACCGGATCCGAAATGTCCATCAGGATGCCGTTGCCCGAGCACGCACCGGCGGCCAGCCCGACCTCCGGGTACACCGTGATGTCGTGGCACTGGTTGGTCCGGCTGGTGCTCTGCGTGCCGGGGCCGTGGTCGCCGCCCTTCCAGAGGCCCGCGATGTTCCCGGCCTCGTCGGCGAAGATGCGCGGCCGGTTGATGATCTTCGCGGTCTGCGGCGCCGCGAGCGGCACCTCGATCACGTCGATGCTGAAGAGCGCCGTATTCCCGTCCTTGTCCGGCTCCTCGCCCGAGCAGCCGTCGAGCTCCTCGCCCGAGCGCACCGAGCCGGTGCCCGAGCCGTAGATGTAGATGCGCGACTTGTCGTTCTGGTCCGGCACCAGCGTGTGCGTGTGCGAGCCACGGCAGGTCTGCACGGCCGCCACCTGGCGCGGCTTGCGGAGATCGCTGATGTCGAAGATCCGGACGCCGCGGAAACGCTCCTTGCTCACCGTGTCGGTGATGCCCTGCACGCCGCAGTCGACGCGGCCGCGGGTCTGCTCCACCGACATGAACAGGAGGTTGCCGTGGACCGACACGTCACCCTGGCCGCCCGGGCAGACCACCGAGGCGAGCAGCTGCGGCTTGCGCGGGTTCTCGACGTCGTAGGTGTTGAAGCCGTGGAAGTTGCCCACCCACATGTTGGTGCCGGCAAACGCGATGTCGGAGTTCGCGAAGTCGAGGCCACCACCGCCCGGACGCGGCGGTGCGGGCTTGGCGCCGGCAGCCGGCGCGCCGGACGCCGCGGGTGGCGCGGGAGCCGCCGGAGCCGCAGCCCCGCTCGCTCCCTCGAGCGGCTTGCCATCCGCCGGCGGAGTGGTCCGTTCCGGTCCGGTCGGCTCGCCTGCCGGCTGCTTGGGATCGAAGAACCCCTCAGGCCGCGGCAGCGTCGCCGTCAGCTCCATGTTGCGCGCGGCCACGCCGGCATCGCGCAGGCCGGGCTTGAGGCCCACGCGCGGATCCTTCGGATCGGCCGGCGCCTGCTGAGCCGCTCCCACCAGCACGACGCCGCCCAGCAAGGCGGCGACCGTCCACACCCGTGTCGTCACAGACTTCATTTCTGCAGCTCCTTCAGCAACGCGCCCATCCGATCGATCTCCATCTGCTGATCCGCCTCGACGTCCGAGGCGAACGCGAAAATGTCGCTGTCCTGCCCCGCCCCCGGCGAGCCGAACAGCTCCCGCACCATCGTCAGGGCGCCGCCGTGGTGCCGAATCATCCCTTCCAGGAACAGCCGATCGAACGCCACACCCTTGGCGGCGGCCAGCTGGGTCATCTGCTCCTGCGTCAGCATCCCGGGCATCAGCACCGCGTCGTGCTGGTGATGCGCGTGGAGATCCGGCAGGGTCTGGCCACGCCCTTTCAGCCATTCCTGCATCATCTGGATTTCGTCGAGCTGCGACACTTCGATGCGCTTGGCCAGCAGCTTCATGTCCTCGCGGCTCGTGCGGGTCGGCAGCAGCGCGGCCATTTCGATGGCCTGCTGGTGGTGCCCGATCATGCCTTGCATGAACTTCACGTCGGCGGGCGTGAATTGGACCTTGGAGAGGTCGGTGGCATCGGCCACGCTCACCGCGCGGCCGGCCTGTCCGGGGGCGCCGGGCTGGATGAGGCCGGGGCCGCCAGCCGCGGAACCGCCACTTGCGGGGCTGGCGCCAGCCGTGGGGCCGGCGGTGCGACACGCGGCGCCCGTGGTCACGAGCAGGCACAGGGCCGTGATGCGAAGGGTTTTGGTCGCCATCTGTACCCTACAGAGTATCGCGATCTCGGCGACACCGGGCAGACGCCGTCCGATGGCAGTCCCGCGCGCCCACCGCCCTGGGGCGAGTGGTGGGACGCGCGGGGGATCGTGGGCTGCCTACCGGCCGGGGCCGGGGGTGGTGCGTCCGCCGCGCGGCTGCGGCGGGTTCTTCAGGAGCCGGTACTGGCTGATGCCGGCGTTCACCTTGAACTCGATGCCCATGCGCCCGATTTCGGCGGTGGCCTTCACCGGATCCCCGGTGACGCCCGAATCCTTCGGGCCTCCCCACGGGGTGATCTGACTCTTGCGCACACCAGCCGGATAGACGTGCAGCATCTGCGACGTGTCGCTGATCCCGGCGTGACTGCCGACGATGGTGTCGTCGTAGCCGAAGGCGGCCAGCATCCAGGCGCGATAGTGATCGCGGCCCCCCTCGTAGTAGTCCGTCAGCGCATAGACCTTCGCGCCGTCAGCCGCCCATTCCTGATTGAGCTTCGTCGCCACGGCCGTCATGCCGGCCTGGTTGCCGCCGCTGTCGCCGATGAACAGGATCTCGGTGAAGCCGTGGGCCTTCAGGCTCCGCGCCGCGGCGTCGAGCAGCATGTCGTAGGCCGGAGACGGGAGCGAGATGGCGCCCGGATTCTGCCGGTCGGGATCGCCTTCCGGCACGTACTGGATGACCGGCGCCACGAGCGTGTTGCCAAGGCGGCGCGCCATGATGTTGGCCGCGTGCGTGACCACGTAATTGTGCTTGCCGAGCACCATGTGGTACCCGTTCTTCTCGGTGCCGCCCGTCGGGATGATCGCGGTCCTCTTCCCAGCCTTCAGCGCGTCGCGCGTTTCTTCCCACGTCAGCTCGTCGATGAACACGGTGTCGGGGGCGTTGGTCGGGGTCTTCCCCGCTGGCGCCGTCTCCATCGTCGGCGGCCGCGGCCCCGACGGCACCGGCGGACGCGCGCCGCCCCGACCACCGCCGCCTGCGGCGGGCGCGGGCGGCACTGGCGGCTCGGCGCCGCTGGCCATGCGCTTGTACTGCGCCAGCGCGTTGTCGATCTTGATCTGCAGCAGCTGCCGGCCGACCTCGGGCGAGGACTTCGACTGGTTGATCCCGCTCACGCCGTTGTTCTCGTAGTCGTTGCCGACGAGACGATCGCGCCGGATGTGCTGAGGCGCCACGAACAGCAGCTCAGACGTGTCCAGAATGTTGGCATGGTTGCCCACCTGCGCCTCGGGCACGCCGAGGAACTTGGCGGCGAACACCTCCTGGTCGCGATGCGCCTTGGTGTAGTAGTCGTCCACCCAGTAGGCGGTGGCGCTTCCCTTCCACAGGGCATTCAGCTGCTCGGCCGCGGTGCGCATGCCGGTGCGGTTGCCGCCCGACTCACCCAGGAACACGACCCTGGTGAACCCGCCGGCCTTGAGGCTGCGGCCGGCATTCACCAGCAGGTCGACGAAGCGCTCCTCGGGCAGCGTGATGGTGCCGGGCTTGCCCATGTGGCCGCCGACCGTCTCCCAGCTGCCTTCCGGCACATAGGTGACGACCGGCGCGACCAGCGTCCGGCCCATCCCGCGGGCAATCTTGTCGGCGGTGTAGGCCATGACGAACTTGTGCTCGCCGTCGACCATGTGCGGGCCCTTCTGTTCGGTGCCGGCGGTGCCGATGATGACGGTGGTCCACCCGTCCTTGACGAGGTCGCGGGCCTCGGCCCACGTCAGCTCTTCGAGCATCACGGTGTCGGGTGGCTTGCCGGATGGCGCGGTGGCGGGCGCATCGGCGGGGCGCTGCGCGGCCACGGTCATCGTGGTCAACAGGCAGGCACCGAGGAACGTGAACAAGGCGCGGTGATTCATGGGCAGGTCTCCGGTTTGACCCGCCAAGACTACACGAAGGGAAGGATCCGGTGTCCGGAGTTCGCGCGGCAACTCCTAGGACGAGGGTGTGACGAGCACGACCTCGTCGACGACGATGGACCAGAGCAGGCCGGAGGAGTTCACCATCAGGTTGTACTGACGTGGATCGTCCTCGAAGTTGAAGGTGCCTTCGCCGACGCCACGCTGGTCCACCACTTCCTGCAGCGGGCGGCCGCTGACCGCGCTGTGCACGGTGAGATGGAACATGCCCGCGGGCCTCCCCGGCTCGGGACGCGTCGCCCAGCGGATGCGGAACTTGCCGGAGTTGCTGACGAATCCGATCGTGTGATCGCCGCTGCCTTCCCACGCACCCACTTGTTGTGGAATGCCGATCGGCGCGCGTGGAGGTGACGTGGATCGACGACAGTCAACCCCGAGGGCGACTAAAGTCGCGACCCAGACGTAACACCACAGTTTTCGACGGGTCATCAGCACTGAAATCAACGATAGCCTATTCGCGCACGCTGTCGAGCACGGTATAGTTCTGCTCCAGGAGGCGCCTCCCCCCTTTGCGCGCACCACTTCCCGTTCGAGGTCCGTACTCTGTCGCCGTCGTGCAGGCGGCACCGGTCGCGTTCGATGTCGAACGCACGTTGCAGAAACTTGGCGATCTGACCGCCGACGCCGGCCGGCGCGGCGCACATCTCGCGCTGTTCCCGGAAGCGTTCGTGTCGGGCTATCCGCGCGGACTCGATTTCGGCGCGGTCGTCGGCTCGCGCACCGCCGAAGGCCGCGAGCAGTTCCGCCGTCACTGGGAAAGCGCGATCGACGTCCCCGGCCCGCACGTCGATCGGATGGCCGGTCTCGCCCGCGCCAATCGCGCGCACCTGGTGGTCGGCGTGGTCGAGCGCAGCGGCGGCACGCTGTACTGCACCGTGATCTTCCTCGGCTCGGATGGCCGCTATCTCGGCAAGCATCGCAAGCTGATGCCGACGGCGTCCGAGCGCCTGGTCTGGGGCTTCGGCGACGGCTCGACACTCACCGTGGCCGACACCGACATCGGCCGCGTCGGCGCGGTGATCTGCTGGGAGAACTACATGCCGCTGCTGCGCGCGGCGATGTATGCCAAGGGCGTGGAGATCTACTGCGCGCCGACGGCCGACGCGCGCGCCACCTGGCTGCCGAGCATGCGGCACATCGCGCAGGAAGGCCGTTGCTTCGTGCTCTCGGCCAACCAGTTCGCCCGCCGCCGGGACTATCCCTCCGACTACCCGACCGAGTTCGGCGACGATCCGCAGACCGTGATCTCGCGCGGCGGCAGCTGCATCATCGGACCGCTGGGCGAGGTGCTGGCGGGACCCGACTTCAGCGGCGAGACCATCCTCACCGCGGAGATCGACCTGCACGACATCGCCCGCGCGCGGATGGACTTCGACGCGGTCGGCCACTATGCGCGTCCCGACATCTTCCAACTGCTGGTCGACGAGTCGAGCCGCACGCCGGTCACCTTCCACAGCGGACAGCGGCAACCCGGGGCGGCGCCGAACGCGCGCGACGTGGATCGCCGCGCCGGCCCACGGCCGGCCGGCCGTTAGCCGCGCTGCTTGCGGTACGAGTTCTTCAAGGCGATCTTCCCGCCCTGCAGCGTGAACACGTCGCAGCCGTTCACCTCGACCTTCGTGCCGTCCTTCATCGTGCCGGTGAAGGTCCACTCCGAGACCGCGCGATCGCCGGCGATGAAGTGCGTCGGGTGGTTCCACCGCGCGTCGGCGTAGGTCTCGAAGACCGCGGCATAGGCCCGGCGCACCGCGTCGCGCCCGACGTGCCGCGTCCCGTTCAGATCCCTGCCCGCGGCCGCCTCGAAGGCGCACTCGGGCGCCATGCAGGCCATCAGGCCGTCCACGTCGTGCCGGTTCCAGGCCGCGGCGAACTGCTCGAGCATTGCCAGGGTTCCGGCGTCGGACGCCTGGCCGTTGAATGCCGCGCGGAGTCGCTTCGCCGCGAGCGTCGCCATCAGGCCGGCGATGGCCGCCGACAGCAGTTGTCGTCTCTTCATGGGCGAATGTTGCCATAAACTCGGCGGATGCCCCATCGCGAACGACATCGCACTGACCGCATCGGGTGGCTGCGCGCCGCCGTGCTCGGCGCCAACGACGGGATCGTGTCCACGGCCAGTCTGGTGGTCGGGGTCGCCGCCTCCGGCGCGGCGCAAGGCGAGGTGCTCGTGGCCGGCGCCGCGGGCCTGGTCGCCGGCGCACTCTCGATGGCCGCTGGTGAATACGTGTCGGTCAGCTCGCAGGCGGATACCGAGGGGGCCGACCTGGCGCGGGAGCGCGCGGAACTGGCGACGGACCGCCCGGCCGAGGAAGACGAGCTCACCAACATCTACGCGGCGCGCGGCCTCGACGCAGAACTGGCCCGCCAGGTGGCGCGCCAGTTGATGGCGCATGACGCGCTGGGCGCGCACGCGCGCGACGAACTCGGCATCACGGCGGAGCTGGCGGCGCGGCCCCTGCAGGCGGCACTGGCCTCGGCCGCCACTTTCGCCGTCGGTGCGGCGCTGCCGATGGCGGTGGTGGTGCTGGTGCCACCCGCGTCCGTGGTCATGGTGGTGGCGGGTTCATCGCTGGTCCTGCTCGCGGCGCTCGGCGCGATCGCGGCGGGTGTGGGCGGCGCCTCGGCGCTGGTGGGCGCGGCTCGCGTGGCTTTCTGGGGTGCCCTGGCGATGGCGGTCACCGCCGCCGTCGGCGCGCTGTTCGGGACGACGGTGGGCTAGGCGGGCGGGCACGGCCTTGGGGCTTGAGTCGTGGGGCTTGGGGCTTGGGGTTCTTGTCTCGGTTCCTGATCCGAGCACTAATCTCCAGTTCCTAGTTCCTAGTTCCTAGTTCCTGATCCCTGCTCTTTCAGCCCGAGTCGAAGCGCGCGGTGATGCAGGTTGCTGCGATGCAGCCCCAGCTCGCGCGCCGCGGCGGCCCAGTTCCCGCGGTTGCGGCTGACCGCGTCGAGAATGGCCTCGCGCTCGTACCGCTCGACCCGTTCGCCGAGCGAGCCACCGTTCGCCGGCGCATCCGACGCGCGCGCCCGCCGAGGGCGCCATCCCCTCGCACGGGGCGCACGTCGAGGTGCGGCGCATCCACCTCTGTCAGCTGCGCCCGGTCCCGCCCGAACGACGCGCGCAGCACCGCGCGGCCGACGATGTTCTCCAGCTCGCGCACGTTGCCCGGCCAGTCGCTCGAGCCGAGCAGCCGCATCGCGGCGGCGGTGAACCGCACGCCGACCAGTCCGAGCCGCCGCGCGGCGGCGTCGGCGAAGTGTGCCGCCAGCACCGGCGTATCCTCCGGACGATCGCGCAGGGCCGGGACGTGGAGCGGAAACGCCGCGAGGCGGTGATACAGATCCGCGCGGAAACGCCCGGCCGCGACCTCGCGTTCGAGATCGCGATTGGTGGCCGCGATCACCCGCACGTTCACACGGTGCGTCCGGTCTGAACCCACGCGCTGAATCTCGCCGTGCTGCAGCACGCGCAGCAGCTTGGGCTGGATCTCCAGCGACAACTCGCCCACTTCGTCGAGGAACAGGGTCCCGCCGTCGGCCACCTCGAACTTGCCGGCGCGGTCGCGGGTGGCGCCGGTGAACGCGCCCGTCACGTGACCGAACAGCTCGCTCTCGGCAATCGACAGCGGCAGCGCGGCGCAGTTCACGTGAATCATCGCCTCGTCGGCGCGAGCCGAGGCGGAGTGGACGTGGTGCGCCACCAGTTCCTTGCCGACGCCGGTCTCGCCGGTGATGAGCACGGACAGGTCGGAAGCCGCCACCAGCGCGATCTCCCGGCGCAGCTTGACCACGGCGGCGCTGGTGCCGAGGAGAGCGCCGCCACTCGACTCGGCGGCGGTGCGGAGCAGCTCCTTCGCCACCCGCCCACGATGCGCGGCCCGGCGTTCCAGCGCTTCGATCAGCGACGCGGTGCGCAGCGCCGCGCCGGCAAGGGCGCCGAGCGTGGCCAGCACCCGCGGGTCGACGTGATCGAACTGGTGCGGCTCGAGCGCGTCAGCCGTCAGCGCGCCCACGACCTCGCCGCCATCGGTGAGGGCGCAGCCAAGGCACGCATGCACCTTGTGCAACGGGCCCGGCGCCGCTTCGATCACGCCGTCGAACGGATCGGGCAAGGCGCTGTCGTCTGGAAACCGCACGGGCTCGGTCGAGCGCAGGATGACGTCGAGCCGAGGATGCTCGCGTGGCGCATACCGCCGGCCGAGCGCCTCGGCGGTCAGCCCATAGCCCGCCACCGGCACCAGTTCGCCGCCCTCGAGTCGGAGCAGACACGCGGCATCACAGGGAATGAGCCGACGGACCCCGGCAATCAACCGCGCGTATCGGTCCGACGCCGCGAGCGACGCGGTCAAATCACGGGCGATGTCCAACAGGACTTCGAGCGACTTTGATTGTTGTGATTCCTGTAACATGGTTGTCGTATCAGCAACACGAGAACGTTGTACGGATCATAACATCGCCTGCAAGTCATTGATTCGATGAGGTCAACAACCCGGCATCGATACTGCTCTGCTTCAGGGGCAGGAGCCATCATGAACGCCGCCGCCACCACCCTGGCCGAACTCGCCGTCACGCACCCGGCCGCTGCCCGCGTCTTCTACCGCAATCGCCTGGATTTCTGCTGTGGCGGGCGACGCCCGCTGGCCGACGCCTGCCGCGACCGCGACCTCGATCCGCAGGACATCCTCGATGCGATCGAGGCCGAGAACCCGATGGTCGGCGAGCGCACCCACTGGGAGACCGCTCCGCTCGAGGCGCTGGTGACGCACATCGTGGAGACCTATCACCACCGGCTGCGCCTCGCCCTGCCCGACCTGGTCGCGATGGCGCGCAAGGTGGAAGCCCGACACACCGCCAGGCCGGAGTGCCCCACGGGCCTCGCCGCGCACCTGGAAGGAATGCACGCTTCGGTGCTCGATCACCTGCGCAAGGAAGAACAGATCCTCTTTCCGATGATCGTGGCCGGCTTGGGCTCGCGCACGTCGGCGCCGGTCCACGTGATGGAGCTCGAGCACGAGCACCACGGCGAAGACCTGCGGGCCATTCGCCGGTTGTCCAACGACCTGACGCCTCCGCTGGACGCATGTCCGACATGGCGCGCGCTGTACCTGGGCCTGCAACAGCTGGAGGAGGAGTTGATGGAGCACATCCACCTCGAGAACAACGTGCTCTTCCGCCGGGCGCTGGTCTCGTAAACTGATCGGGGATATTCATGTCGACGATACTTCGCACTCATGCCGTCCCGTATGTGGTGGCGCTCGCGCTGTCGTTCGCCGCGGACGCCGCGGCCGGTCAGTCCGTGCCCACCCTGGCTGGCCCGCCTGGATCGCCCGCGGTGGCCCTGCGAGAGGCGGTCGATCGCAACCCCGATCCGGCCATCGTCGAGATCGACCTCGAAGCGCGCCTTGCCGAGGTCGAAGTGGAAGCCGGTCTCAAGGTGAAGGCATGGACCTACGATGGCGGCCTGCCGGGTCCGCTGATCCGGACCAAGGTGGGCGATCGGCTGATCGTGCACTTCAAGAACCAGCTCGCCGCGCCCACCACCATCCACTGGCACGGCGTCCGGGTGCCGATCGAGATGGACGGCGTTCCCGGCATCTCGCAGCCCGAGGTGAAGACCGGCGACGCATTCACCTACGACTTCGTGGTGCGTGATGCCGGGCTGTTCTGGTACCACCCGCACGTGATGTCCGCGGCGCAGGTCGGCTTCGGGCTCTACGGCGCGCTGCAGGTGGACGACCCGGATGACGGGGTCGGCGTGAAGGACGAGCTGACCCTGGTACTGAGCGACATCGGCTTCGACAAGTTCGGCTCGCTCGAGCCCGCCGACAGCGGCGGCCCCGCCGGCGAGGTGTTCGGCCGCGAGGGGCAGTACGTGCTCGTGAACGGCAGGCGCAAGCCGACCATCCGGATGCGCGCCGGCGCGCCGCAGCGATGGCGGATCGTCAATGCCGCCAAGAGCCGATTCTTCCTGCTGGACATGGACGGGCAACCGTTCACCACCATCGGCGTCGACGGCGGCCTGCAGGAAGAGCCGGTCACCAGCGGCACGCTGCTCATCACGACCGGCGAGCGCGTGGACGCGATCATCGCGCCCACCGGCAAACCGGGCAGCACCCTGGTGATCCGCGCGATGCTCTACAACCGCGGCTACGGCAGCGTGCAGTATCGCGATGTCGAGGAGTTGCTGACGATTCAATTCACCGACGAGCCGCCGCTGCCCGTCAAGAAGACACCCGTCACCGTACGCCGTACCATCGTGCCCGTCAGCTCCACTGGGGCGACGCGCGTGCCGGTCGTGCTGACCTTGCCGCCTGCCGGCAAGGATGGCAAGTCGGAGTTCCGCGTCAACGGCGTGCCCTACTGGGAGGCGGCGCCGTTTACCGCGGCGCTCGGCGAGACCCAGATCTGGGAGATCAAGAACGACACCGACTGGGATCACCCCTTCCACCTGCATGGCTACTTCTTCATGGCGCTCGACGAGAAGGATCAGCCGCTGCGTCCGCTGGCGTGGAAGGACACGGTGAACATCCCGATGAAGACCACCGCGCGCTTCCTCATCCTGTTCGACGAGCGGCCGGGTGAGTGGATGTTTCACTGCCACATCCTCGATCACGCCGAGGGCGGGTTGATGGGCACGGTCATGGTGGGGCCAGGCACAGGGGTCGGGCATACGCACCACAAGAAGCCATGACCCGCCATTCGTCGTGGGTGGGACTCGGGCTCGCCCGGCTGGCGTGTGCGACGCTGGCGTGGACCATCGGCCTCCCGGCCCACGCGGCAGTCGCCCAGAGTGCGTCCGGGCAGACACCGCCGGCGCCGTCACCCGCGTGGCAGGCCTCGGTCTCGAACCTCACGCGGGTGGAATCGTGGCGCTACTTCGAGCCGCAGCCAGCCGGGGGAGAGCCCGACTACACCTTCCTGGGCAACCGCCTCCGGATGGAACTGCGCGGCCGATGGTCGCGTGCGCAGGTGACACTGGCGGCCCAGTACGTCGGCTTCATCAGCCTTCCGGAAAACGCATCCAACCCTGGCCCATTCGGCACCGGCGCCCTCTACTTCGACCAGGGCGGCCGCCACCAGAATCAGCAGGAGCTCTACCTGCGGTACGCCCACGTTCGCTTCCCCGACGTGGTGCGAGGCGTCGATCTGCAGGTGGGCCGCATGGCATACACCTCGGGCGCCGAGGCCCCCAGCGGCGTGCCCAAGATCGAGGCCGTGAAGCGACAGCGCCTCGATGCCAGGCTGGTCGGTGAGTTCGAGTGGTCCATTGTCCAGCGCGGCTTCGACGGCGTGCGTGTCGACCTGACGCGCCCGGCATGGCGGGCCACCGGCATCGCGTTCATGCCCACCCAGGGCGGGTTCGCGCGCGTGGCCGGCCCCACCATCACCGACCTCATCGTCGCCGGCGCCACGGTCAGCTCGCGATCGAGTGGCGCCACGCCGCGGCGCACACAAGTGCAGGGCTTCGCGCTCGCCTACGCCGACCATCGGCCGGTGACGCAGCGCCCCGACAACACCGGGCTCTCCGCGACGGAGGCGGATATCGACCTGACGACGGTGGGCGGCGCCGTCATCGGCGCGTATCCCGCCGGGCCTGGCGAGGTGGACGTCTTCGGTTGGGCAACCTACCAGGCCGGTGACTGGTACGGCCAGGATCACCGCGCCTTCGCGCTGGCGGCCGAGACCGGCTATCAGTTCTCGCGCGCCGCCTGGCGTCCCTGGCTGCGGGGCGGCTTCTTTCACGCGTCCGGGGACGGGTCGTCCTCGGACAGCACGCATGGAACGTTCTTCCCGATCCTCCCCACCGTGCGTCGTTTCTCCCAGACCACGGTCTACAGCACGATGAACCTGAACGACCTGTTCGTCTCCCTCCAGGCGCGCCCGCGCGCCGCACTGGGCCTGCGCCTCGACGTGCACCAGCTCACGCTGGCTTCGGCCGCCGACCTCTGGTACGCGGGCAGCGGCGCCACGCTCGGTGCGGGAACCACGTTCGGTTACGCCGGACGCCGGTCGAATGGAAGTACCCGCCTGGGCACCTCAATCGAGACCTCGGCCGACTACGCCATCACGCCGCAAGTCGCGGTCAACGCCTTCCTCGGCACCATCGGGGGTGGCGGCGTGGTGACCGGCACCTTCCGGGGAGACCGGCTCTGGTTCGGCTACATCGAGACGGCGCTCAGCTTCGGTAGTCGGTGACCGCACGAGCCGCTCGCGCGGCGACGACCGCGATGACGAGCCAGAGAACGGTCCGGAGGGTCATCGCGGCGAGGCTGTCGCTCGCGACATCTGCCCCGGCGAACCGCATCCCCACCAGCGCGACGAGCACGGCGGCGTGTGCGGTAGTCAGCAGGCGTGCCGCCGTCGGCCCCCAGGCTCGGCGGATCCACACCGCCGCGGCAGCCGCGACACCGGCCAGGCCAGCGATCACGTTGTAGACCACCAGCCACCGGAGCACGACGTAGTCGGGCCTGTCGATACCGGCCAGCACCCGCGTGCCGGCCAGCACGGACAGGAGCCCGAATGCCAGCCCCACCAGCGCCCAGAACTTCGACACCAGCGTCGTCCCCTATTTCTGCATCTTCTTCAGGTAGTCGGCGAGGGCCTGGATACGGATCTGCGCCGTGTCGCGATTGAGCGACCGGAAGAGGTCACCCCACATCGGCATGTCGCGCGATCCGTGCGCGGCCACCTCGTCGAGCCCTTCGATGTACCGCTTGACGCGTACGTCGGGGAAGGCGCCGCCGTTGCGCGCGCTGATCTTCGTGAGGTCGGCGGGCGCCTTGCCGAGCGCCGCGGCCGCCGGGCCGTTGCCGATACCGGTCGTCCCGTGGCAGGGGGCACAGTAGTTGGCGAACATCCCCGCAGCGTCCGACGCGGGCGTCTGCTTGATCGGAGCCTGTTCCACCTTGGTCTGGGCCTGGGCTGCCGAGACCGAAATGCCCACAAGGGCGAGAGTAACGAGCGCGTGCGCGAGCATGGCATCCCTCCTTCTGCCTCAAGCGGCAGTGTCGGCACTATGCGCCCCGAGCACCGCGGCCACTATGACCACGGTCATACGTCCGCAGGCCGGAGGCCCAATTCTTGCGGCCGACGCTCAGGCCGTGGCGCGTCACGCGCTCCGGCTGATTTCCGGACGCGCACGCCCACGCGGACGATGTGGCAGCCGCCGATCGCGAGCTCACCGCGGTGAGCCGGCGGGGGTGACGAGCGGAGCGTTGGTCTGCGGGACGTGACACGCGGTGCAGTTCCAGCGCGCGCCGGCCACTTGCGGACGCGCGACACCAGGCGCCTCGCGCATGTCGACGAAGTGGCTGGCCGAGGCCGGCGGCGGGCCGGTGGTGGCGCCCGCACGGCCGTGGCACCGGACGCACGCATTGTTCTTCGCGGTGATTGGTGTCAGTCCCCGAATGGCGTGCGGAATGAGCGGCGGTGCGCCCTCGAACTCGCGCGGCAGCCGCTGACTCTGACCGGGGCGTTGGTCGCCGTACTCGTAAACCGGTGGGTCGGCCGCCTGGCCACGAACCGCGGCGGGCGCGACCGCGGCCGCCAGCATGAGCACGAATGTTGGAATGCGCCGCATGATCATCCTCCGGCCACAGTGGCTGCGGCGCCCCGGCTCACCTTGACCGCGCATTTCTTGAAGTCGGTCTGCTTCGAAATCGGGCATGTCGCATCGAGCGTCACCAGGTTGATGAACACGCTCTCGTCGAACCAGGGCACGTAGACCATGCCGCGCGGCATCCCATAGCGGCCCTCCGTTTCCACGCGCAAGCGGACCCGGCCGCGTCGCGATTCAATCCACGCCAGGTCGTGCCGCGCCAGGCCGCGCGCTTTCGCATCCTCGGGATGCATGAACAGCTGAGCCGACGGCACGGCGCGGTGCAGCGCGGGTACGCGCCGGGTCATGGTGCCCGAATGCCAGTGCTCGAGCACGCGGCCGGTGCTGAGCCACAGGTCGTAGGTCCGATCCGGCACCTCGGGCGGCACCGCATAGGGACGGAAGAAGATCTTGGCCTTGCCCGCCAGCGACACGGGCGCCCCCGGAGCGGGCCCATGCTGGTCGCCGGCCGGCAGGGTCTTCATCGCCGGCCCGTAGAAGTCGAAGGCGGCACCGGCACGCACGTACGGGTCGTGCTCGCCGTTGAACCGCCAGCGCGTCTCCTTGCCGTTCACCACCGGCCACCGCAGCCCGCGCACATCGTCCGCCAGGTAGGCATCGAAGGGCGCGAGGTCGTGCGCGTGTCCGCGGCCGAACGAGGCGTACTCCTCGAACAGCGCCTTTTCTGGAAACCAGGCCTCGCCGAGATGCGTAACGGTGTCGTTCGCCCCCCCGTTCGCGATGGGATCTGGCCACACCACCTTGCGGTTGGCAGGCGTCGCGAACAGCACTTCGTAGAGCGTGGTCTCCGGACGGTGGCCGCGCGCTCTGGCCTTGCTCGACCACATCGGGGAGCCGGCCGTCCACGAACCCGGCGCTTGCCAGGCCCGGCACGCGCTGTTCGCCCCAGACGTCCGCGATGGTGAGGCGCTTCGAGAACTCGAGCATCTGCCACACATCCGAGCGCGCCTCGCCTGGAGCGGGCACCTGCTGCCGCCACAACTGGGTGCGGCGCTCGCTGTTCCCGTAGCCGCCCCACTTCTCGAAGATCATCGCGGAGGGCAGCACCAGATCGGCCACGCGGGTGGAGATGCCTGGATAGACGTCGGACACCACGATGAAGGCGTCGAGCCGACGGGCGGCTTCCATCCAGTGATTGGCGTTGGCCGTGGACTGGAACGGGTTGGTCACCTGCACCCACAGCCACTTGATGCGGCCGTCTTCGAGGTCGCGCATCATCTCGGTGATGTGGCTGCCCGGCTTCGGGTTGATGGTCCCCGCCGGCAGGGCCCAGATCTTCTCGGCCTCGCCGCGGTGCGCGGCGTTGTCCACGGTCAGGTCGGCAGGCAGGCGATGGCAGAACGTGCCGACCTCGCGGGCCGTGCCGCAGGCCGAGGGCTGACCCGTCAGCGAGAACGCGCTGTTGCCAGGCGAGGCGTACTTGCCCGTCAACAGGTGCGCCATATAGGCCTGCTCGTTGAGCCACGTGCCCCGCGTGCTCTGGTTGAACCCCATCGTCCAGAACGAGACGACCTTCTTCGCGCGGTCGGCGTAGACATCCGCCAGTTGCTGGAGTTTCGCCTTGAACTGGTCCAGCGGCTCGTCGGCGCGCCCACGCGCCAGTTCGGCCACGAAATCGAGCGTGTAGGGATCGACGGCCTTCTTGAAGCTGTCGAAGGTGATCAGCCAGTGGTCGTTCGGCTGTCCGCTCCGGGTCTGCCGGGCCGAGGTCCCCGCTTCGGCGGCGCGGCCCTGCCCGATCGCCTCCTCGCGCGTCAGGGTGTGCGCGCGCTGTTCGGCCCGCGTGTCCTTCTCCGCGGGATACATGCCGCGGTCGTCGTCTCGGAGGCCGTAGCCGATGTCGGTGTAACCGGCCGCGAACACACAGTGACGTTCGACGAAGGCGCGGTCCACCGCATCACGGGCGATGATTTCGCGCGCGATGTAGTTCCAGATCGCCAGGTCGGTTTGCGGACGGAACACGATTTCCAGGTCGGCCATCGCCGAGGTCGGCGTCGTGAAGGTGGTCAGGTGGACGATGCGGTAGTCCGGGCTGGCCAGCTTGCGCGCCGTGACGCGGGCCCAGAGCATGGGGTGCATCTCGGCCATGTTGGCGCCCCAGCTGACAATCGTGTCGGTGAGCTCGATGTCGTCGTAGCAGCCGGCGGGCTCGTCGATGCCGAAGGTCTGCATGAACCCGGCGACGGCGGAGGCCATGCAATGACGCGCGTTCGGCTCGAGATTGTTGCTGCGCCAGCCAGCTTTGACCAGCTTCGCCGCCGCGTAGCCTTCCTGGATGGTGTACTGCCCCGACCCCATCACGGCGACGCCGGTCGGGCCCAGTTCCTGGTGCACGCGCTTGAACTGCGCCGCCATCTCGTCGAGTGCGCGTGCCCACGAGACGGGTGCGAACTCACCCTGCTTGTCGAACCTGCCATCCTTCATGCGCAGGAGCGGCTTGGTGAGACGGTCCGGGCCGTAGAGGATCTGGGCGTTGGCATACCCCTTCACGCATAGCAGGCCGCGATTGACCGGTGAATCGGGGTCGCCCTTGACGGCCACCACGCGGTTGTCGCGCGAGGCGATCTGGATGCCGCAGCCGGTGCCGCAGAAACGGCAGACGCCTTTGTCCCAACGCCAGCCCTCCTGGGCGTCGCGCGCGAGCGCCGCCAGGCTGGCCGGCAGCGGCAATCCCGCCGCGGCCGCCGTCACCGCGGCCGCACTGGCGCGAAGAAACGCGCGGCGACTGTGCCCGGTCATGCCGCCGGCTCCGCGCCGGGCTCGTCCACGTAATGACAGACGAGGTCTACGGCCATCACGCCGGGCAGGCTGGCCAGGGCGGCATACCCCGCTTGCTGGCCGTCGAGCGTCGCCGTTTCGAGCGTCACAACCAGGCGCGCCCCGGCGTCGTCCCGGACGTGCACGTCCACGCCGGCCTGGTGCGCCAGGCGGCGCTCCACCGCATCGAGGGACCCCGGCTGCACGGCCACGAGCAGGCCGGACACGTGCATCTCGGCATCGAGGACGGTTCGCATCGGCTCGATTGTGAACTGGGTCACAAGGCGGTCGACATGACAGCCGTCATACGCCCGCTGGTCGTGGAGTCCCGCAAACGAGGGCGCGCCAATCGGTGCCGGCCTGACGGCGGGCGACGGGCCTTAGGTGCATGAGCGTGGACGCTGCGCGGCGACCCTCGCGGCGGCATGGACGGCTTCCAGGTCACTCCGGCACGTGACACTGACGGCACCGCACACGCTCCGGGTGCGTGGTCCGAATCTCCTCGCGCGCGGCCGGGCCGCCGTGGCAGGACAGGCAGTTCTCGCGGAGCTGGAGTGGGTGCGGGATGGTCGGCGGCGCGCCGGGGGTGGCACGGGAGCCCTTCCATGGTCCCTGCGCCAGGCCTGTGAACGACGACGCCACGAACAATGCACCCGTCTGAACGGGGACGTGGCATTGGCGGCAGCGCTGCATCGATCCGGCCGCCGCGGCCCCGCCGTGCGGGGAGGCCGGCGCAACGCCCACGCCCGCAATCGCAGCGCCCTCGTCGGTGTGGCAGGTGGTGCACGTGCCGAGCGTGGCGTCGTGAGGAACAGGAGGAGGCGCGCCGTCGTAGGCGCGAGTGGTGGCGCGCTCGCCCGTGGTGCGCGCCACGGCGGGGCCTGGCGCGGCGCTGCAGCCAACCCCGATCGACAGGGCCGCGATGGCCAGGGCCATCCGCCAGCGGACTCCGCCTCGTCGTCCTGTCGTCGTCTCGGTCACGTCACACCCGCTCGAGGCGCACCGCGCACTTCTTGTAGTCGGGCTGCTTGCTGATGTTGTCCATCGCATCGAGCGTGACGAGGTTGATGAGGCGGTCCTCGTCGAAGAACGGGACGAAGAGCGACCCGCGCGGCGGGCCGCCGCGTCCGCCTACCTCCACTGTCAACTCGACGCTTCCACGTCGGCTGGCCACCTTGACGCGATCGCCCTTCTTGATGCCCATCGATTCGGCGTCGGCCCGATTCACCTCGACATAGGCCGCTGGCACGGCCTGGTGCAGTTGCTTGATGCGACGCGTCATCGAACCCGAATGCCAGTGTTCCAGCACGCGCCCGGTGCACAGCCAGAACGGGTAGGCTTCGTCCGGTGCCTCGGCCGGCGGATGGTACGGGCGCAGCCAGAACGCCGCCTTCTCGCCATAGCCCACGGCCTTGTAGAAGTGCGCGCCCGTCTTCTTCTTGACGTACGGATCGTAGCCGGCGGTGTAGCGGTAGGGCGTCTCCTTGCCGTTCACCACGGGCCACAGCATGCCGCGCGTCTGCTTCAGCTGCGCGTAGCTGGCGAGGTCCTTGCCGTGCCCGACGCCGAACTCCCGGTACTCCTCGAACATCGGCTCGTGCCAGTTGTCGTCGGGCCACGGGAAGAGATGGCCCATGCCCATCCGCTTCGCGACCTGGATGACGGCCCACGCGTCTTCGCGCGCCTCGCCCGGCGGCTCGACCATCTTGTTCCACTGCTGCGTGCGGCGCTCGGTGTTGCCGAAGACGCCCTCGCGCTCCACCCACCCCGCCGCCGGCAGGATCAGGTCGGCCATGGCGGTGGTGGGCGTCGGGTAGATGTCGCTGACGACGACGAAGCGGCCGTCGTTCGGCGTGCGATCGAACCGCGAGCGGTTCGGCAGCGTCACCCACGGGTTCGTGGTCTGAATCCACAGCGCCTTCAGGTCGCCCCGCTTCAAGGCGCGGAACATGTCCACGG
Source organism: uncultured Acidobacteriota bacterium (assembly GCA_963721715.1). Taxonomy (GTDB): domain Bacteria; phylum Acidobacteriota; class Vicinamibacteria; order Vicinamibacterales; family UBA2999; genus VFZN01. The sequence goes on from CAVRKI010000004.1 coordinate 1,310,335, forward strand.
CGTGGTAGCCGGGGACGGCAGGAATGGTGCCGGCTGGCAGCTTCCAGATGCGTTCGGCTTCCGCCCGGTGCTCGGGGTTGGTCACCACCATGTCGGCGGGCAGCCGGTTGTTCGACGTGCCGACTTCGCGCGCGGTGCCGCAGGCGCTCGGCTGCCCTGTCAGGCTCAGCGGGTTGGCGCCCGGCCGGCAGATCTTGCCCGTAATCAGGTGCAGGTCGGTGATGAGGTTGTTCATCCACGTGCCGCGCACGTGCTGGTTGACGCCCATGCACCAGAGGCTCACGGTGCCTCGGGCCATGTCGCCGTAGATGTTGGCCAGCGCGCGAATCTGCTCCACGGGCACGCCCGTGACCTCGCTGACGTGGGCAGGCGTGTAGTGCGCGAGGAACGTCCGCAGCTCGTCGAGCGAACTGGGCCTGGGCTGATCCTCGAACGTGTAGCGCTCGGCCTGGTCGCCGAAGCAGCCGTAGCCGATCTGCTTCACGTCCTCGATGCCGCGCCGGAAGACCACGTTCTCGTCGATGAACGGCGTGTGAATGCGGCCCTCGGCGACCAGCAGGTGGAGGATGCCGTTGGCGAGCGCCAGGTCGGTGCCCGGCTTGAAGAGCACGAACAGGTCGGCGTAGTCCGAGGTCGGCGTGCGGCGCGTGGCGATGTCGACGATGCGGGAGCCGGGCTTGACGCGGCGGGTCTCGAGGATGCGGCTGAAGAGCACGGGGTGCATCTCCGCCATGTTGTTGCCCCACAGCACGAAGTCGTCGCCGACGTCGAGGTCCTGGTAGCAGCCCATCGGCTCGTCGCTCTGGAACTGCGTGATGAACCCGGACACCGCGCTGGCCATGCAGAGCCGGGCGTTCGGCTCGAGGTTGTTGCTCTTGAGCCCGCCCTTCACCCACTTCAGCGCCGCGTAGCCGTCGAACACGGTCCACTGTCCCGACCCGTACATCCCCACCGCGTCAGGGCCGTGCTGGTCCAGGGTCTCCTTGAACTTCGTCGCGATCAGGTCCAGCGCCTCGTCCCACGAGATGCGCGAGAACGATCCGTCGGCGTTGCGCTTCTGCGGGTAGAGCAGCCGGTCCTCGCCGTAGAGCATCCCCGGCAGGTGATAGCCCTTCACGCACAGCAGGCCCTTGTTGACCGGGCTGGCCTCGTCACCGCGCACGGCGACGACGCGTCCCTGCTCGACACCGACCATGACGCCGCAGCCGGTGCCGCAGAACCGGCACGGCGCCTTGTCCCAGGCAATCGAGGCGCGATCGACCGGCGCGCCGCCCGCCGCCAGCCGCGATGCCTCGTCCCGATCCGCGCACGAGTACGCCGCCACCGCCGGCGCCACGGCGGCGGCCAGCTTGAGGAATGCACGCCGCTTCAACTGCCCCTTCATTGCCCGCTCCCGCCTTCCCTGCCGGCGTCCGTCTGCGCCATTCGTGGCCCCGATGTCCGCGTCATTCACGTCCCTATCGTCGCTCGGTCGGGGTCCCGTATCGGCGCGCCATCTCGCGGCTGATCGCGTCGGCTTGCGCCTCGGCGCCCTTCGACAGCCACTGGTGCTCGGGACGGGCGAGGATCTCGTCGATCACCGCGTCCACGCGCCGCGCGGCATCGGCCCGGCCGGTCTTCGCCGCCGCCGCCGTGATCTCCCGGGCCTGCGGGATCAGCCCCATGTAGAAGCGCTCGGCCACCTCGAACATCCCGTGCCACTGCGTGTAGTCGGGCGCCATCATCGAGGCGCCCATCCGCGCCCGCCGCCCCTCGTGATGCCAGAGGTAGTACCACGTCCACTCGATGTGGTCGTCGTACTGGGTCTTGGTGATCAGGCCGTCCGCCGCCAGGGCGTTCATGATGGCTTGCCCGGGCTTGGCGAACTTCTCGTTGAAATGGATCACCAGATCGTCGTACTGCCGGTAGAACTGGTTGATGTAATCGGGGGTGTGGCAGTGCGAGCACACCTGTTTCATGCGATTGCGCTTCGCCTCGGACGTATCGGCGATCGCGGCGCGTCGCTGCTCGGGGTCGGTTTCGGTCACCACCGCATGATTGGCGTCGGTGTCCATCACCAGGCTCACTGGCGGCCGGTTGGTCCACGAGATGCGCTCGCCCGGGTCGTGGGTGACCTTCATGCCGTTCCGCGTGTTCGCGCTCATGTGGCACGTCGCGCACGTCGGCGCCGCGGTGTAGTCGCGACCGAGCACCCACGGGCGGGCGTCGAGGTTCATGTCGGCGGTCAGGTCGCGGAACGCGACGCCGTGCTTCGACTCCTCGTAGATCTCCTTCTGGGGATGGTCGGGACCGAGGTGGCACTTGCCGCAGTTCTCGGGCTGACGCGCGCGGCGCGCCGAGAAGTCGTGGCGGCTGTGGCATGCGGCGCACGACCCCAGCGAGCCATCGAGGTTCATGCGGCCGATGCCGGTGTTCGGCCAGCTGGTGCTCGAGAGCAGCGGCTTGCCGCTCTCGTTCTTGACGATGCGACCGACCGCGTCCAGGTTGGTGGGCTGGCCGTTCTCGTCCGGCTTCAGGTCCCGCATGGTCACCACTCCGCCGTCGTTGGCCTGGAAGGCCACGAGCGATCCATGACACTGCTGGCAACCCGAATTGGCGGGCGCCATGCCGTTGACCACCTGCACCGCCTTGCCGGGCGTCGGTGAATGGGGACTGAACGCGACCCGCGAGCCCTCGACGGTTTCCGCCAGGAAGTTGTCGAGCGACGCCAGGATGTTGCCGGCCTTCGAGTGATGGCTGGCCGCGAACTGGGCCGACTCCGCCGGGTGGCACCGCGCGCAGTCGCGCGGCGTCACGATGGTGGCGATCTGGGCGCCGTAGTGCGTGAACACGTCGGCGTCCTTCGCCTCGGCCTTGTGGCAGTCCACGCATCCCACGCCCTTCTCGGCGTGGGTGGACCCGGTCCAATGATCGACGATGCCGCGCGACACCTGGGTGTGGCAGTCCACGCACTGGCGCGACGCCGCCGGTGTGGCGGCGGCCGAGGCCCGCCGGTCGCCGGTCTCGTGCGCCCGCCGCGAGACCTCGAGCCATTGCACGGCGACCAGCGAGAGCAGGAACAGCAGCCCCAGCCCGCCGATGACCCAGCGCTTCTGATCGAGTGTCATGCGTGACCCCCACGTAGATTCACCACTTCGCTCTCCCCGCCTTGAACTCTTGAACGTTGAACGTTGAACCTTGAGCTTCCACCGGTTCCGCGCGTCAGTGCGCGACCAGCGCTTCCCACATCGTGAAGCCCATGATCGTGAGCGCCCCGGCGACGCCAATCCAGACGCTGATGTCCGCATACTTGAAGCGGCGCACGAGCCAGTCGTCGATGAAGGGCCAGAAGAAGAAGATGAACACGATCAGGCCCTGGGTGAGGACCGCCGTCGTGCCGGAGAACAACTTCAGCCAGCGGAACGCGGTGTAGAAGAACCACTCCGGCTTGATCACATCCGGCGTCACCAGCGGGTCCGCACGTGGGCCCATGCCCACCGGCAGCAGTGTCGCCAGCGCGCTCAGCAGGATCATCAGCGTGAGGCCGATGATGAGCTCGGTATAGAAGTGCTCGGGGAAGAAGTTGAAGTAGCGCGCGGGCTTCTCTTCCTCGCCCTCGAACTTGAGTTCCGTCACCCCGTGCAGGCGCACCAGCCCGATGTGCATCATCAACACCAGGATGAGCACCACCGGCAGCACCGCGCCGTGCAGGATGAAGAACCGGGACAGCGTCCGGTCGTTGTAGACCTCGCCGCCGAGCAGCATCTGCTTCATCAGCGGCCCGACGACAGGCACCGAGTCGCTGATGTTGGCTCCGACCGTGGCTCCCCAGTAACTGAGCTGCTCGAACACCAGGCTGTATCCGGTGAAGCCGAGCAGCAGGGTGCAGGTCAGCAGCGTCATGCCGATCATCCAGTTCAACTCGCGCGGTCGACGGTACGACCCGGTGAAGAACACCCGGATCTGGTGCATCACCACCGCGGCGATCATCAGCGTGGCCCCCCACTTGTGGAGCCCGCGGAGATACCAGCCGAACGACGCATCTTCCGTGATGTAGCGCACCGACTCGTAAGCCGTCGCCGGCGAGGGCTGGTAGTAGAACGCGAGGAGCACGCCGGTGACGATCTGCACGACGAACAGGTAGGCGGGCGTGCCGCCGAGCGCGAACCACCATCGCTTCAGGTGGTAGGGCACCGGCTCGTTGGACATCGCCGCCACGCCCTCGATCGAGACGGGCACGCGTTCGGCGATCCAGTCGCGGCTGGTGCTCATGCGGCGCCCTCTCCGTCGCTGCCGGGCGAACGGTGCTTCAGGCACGTCAGGCAGGGATCGTGCCCCGGCCCCTGCGGCGACACCACGTCCACGACTCCCGCCTGCGAGGGCACGGACAGCTGCTCGGCGGGCACGTCGATGTAGAGCAACCCCTGCTGCACGTGGAGCGCGTACTGCGGCAGGGACAGCCCCGCGTCGCCGGGCGGACCGCCGGTCGCCTTGCCGGCCGGGTCGAACGTGCCGTTGTGGCACGGGCAGAAGTAGCGGTTGTTCTGCGGCTCCCACTGGACCTGACAGCCGAGGTGCGGACAGGTGCTCGAGAGCGCGATGAAGTCGTCCACGGCGCCGGTCGCCGCCCGCCTCGTGATGTTCACCGTGCGGCCATCCGGCGTCTGATACAAGAGCGTGCCGCCCACCGCCAGGTCGCTGACACGCGCCACGAACAGCTGGTGCACCGCGCCGATGCGGGCCGGCAGCATGAAGCGCGCGCTCACCCAGGCGAACAGGCCATAGCCACCGGCGAGCCCGGCCACCATCAGCGCCGTCGACGACAGCCCAAGGGCATCGCGCCGCGAAGGTTCGGCGGCAGGTTCAACGTCCGGCTTCTGGTGATCGTGGGCCATCGTGCGACTCGTCAGAACGGCGAGAATCCCCGTGAGGGGAACCGCGCCATGGTATGCAGGTGATAGAGCGGCTGCGCGTAGGCCGCGAGGATCAGCAGGACCGCGACCGCGGTCCAGAGCCCGAACCGGTCCCAGACTGAGGAGCCTGCCACCGGCGCCACCATCGGCTCCGCGTACTCGATTTCTCCGAGCGCCCCACGCGGCATCACGAACATCGTGCCCAGGAGCACGAAGACGTAGCACATGGCCGAGACGAACAGGATCACGCCGCCCACGGCCGAGAGGTTGACGAGCGGGATCCACGCCGCGGCGGCCTCGTTGCCGTGGAACTCACCGGTGTAGACGCGCCGGGGCATGCCCATCAGGCCGGCGATGTGGCTCGGGATGCTGAAGAACTGCATGCCGACGAACCACAGATAGGGCTGCACCATGGCGACCCGCGGCCAGACCAGCGCCCGGCCGGTGACGCGGGGCAGCATCCAGTAGCTGAAGCCCATGAAGCTGAGCGCCACGGCCGTGCCCACGGTCAGGTGAAAGTGCCCCTGCACCCAGGCCGTGTTGTGGATCATCGCGTTCATCGCGTAGGCGGCGTTGATGGCGCCGCCGAAGCCGCCCAGCGCGAAGGTGATCATCGATAGCGCCACGCTGGCGAAGAACGGGTCGGCCCACGGCAGCTTGCCGATCCAGCCGAAGGTCCCCGTGCCGCCACGCGCCCGCCCGGCGAACTCGAGCGAGGCGATCACCGTGAACGCGGTGACGAGGCTCGGGAACATGATGGCGTAGGTCGTGAACGTGTGGAGCAGCTTCCAGCCGCCGGCAATGCCCGGGTCCGTGAACTGATGATGGAAGCCGACCGGCGTCGAGAACAGGATGAACTGGATGAAGACCACGCGCGTGAGCGCGTCGCTGAACAGTTTGCCGCCGGCCACCCGCGGGATGATGGTGTACCAGAGCACGTAGGCCGGCACCAGCCAGAAATACGTGAGCGGGTGCCCGAACCACCAGAAGTAGGTGCGCGCCACGATCGGATCGATGCGGTCGACCAGGCCCACCGACCAGGGCAGGATGAGCACCACCACCTCGATCGCCAGCCCGATGGTCGCCAGAATCCAGATGATGACCGTCGTCATCATGCCGTGCGCGGGCAGAGGCACGGGCGCGGACCGGTTGGCACGGCGCCACGCGACGAAGCTGGCGATCATCACGCCGCACCAGATCCACGATCCGACGACCAGCAGCGTGGCGCCGATGTAGAACGCGGGATGGGCCAGCAGCGGCGGGTAAAAGGTGTAGAGCACGGTGCTCGTGCCCGACAGAATGGCCACCGTCGTGATGACGGTCCCCACCACCGCCACCCAGTAGCCCGCCCACGCCCAGGCCTGCCCGGCGATGCGGCCGAGCGTGGTCTCGACCACCAGGTAACCGATGGCCATGATGAAGAACGTCGTGAAGACCAGCGCCAGCAGCACGCCGTGCGCCGTGACCGACAGGTAATAAAGGCTGGCGGTGCCGAAGGGCAACTCGACGCCGGCCCGCGCCAGCGCCTGCATCACCGCCATCTGCGAGCCGATGCCGAAGGCGGCGACGGCCACCCAGAAGTGCGACAGGACCAGCCGGAGCGCGGGCGTCACCGTGCCGCCTCCACGATGATGGTGCCGTACATGTTGTGGTGCCCGAGCCCGCAGTACTCGTTGCAGACGACGAGGTACTCCCCCGGCTCGGTGAAGGTGGCGGTAGCCTCGCTCACATATCCGGGTGCGACCGTCAGGTTGACGTTCGTGCCGACGATCTGAAAGCCGTGCAGCACATCGGGGCTGGTGATACGGAAGCGGACGGACCGCCCAGCCGGCAGGCGCACCACGGCAGGCTTGAACACGTAGAACTCCGCCCGCATCACCACCGTGAGGCTGCCGTCTGGCGCCGTGACCACGCCGGGCGTCGCGAATTCGCCACTCAGGTCCAGCGTTTCAGGGTTGATGGTCTCCACGTGGCTCGGCGGGTGCGCCGACCCGGACACCGCCGTGATCACGATGGCGCCGAGGAACAGCACCAGCATGCCGGTCGCCGCCCACATCCAGTAGCGCTCGTAGCGGTCAACGTGCATGGCGGCCGTTCGCTTCCATGCCACCGGTTGGTCCGCGCGCGGCCATCAATGGGTCCCCCTCGGCACGAACAGCCCGAAGAACAACAGGAGCCAGCCGAGCACCACCAGCACACCGAACGCCCCGACAATGGCGAGCGTACCGCGCGGTTCGGCGGCAGGAGGCGCCGTGGGGTCAGGTTGATCAGTCATCGACGCTCGACACAGTAACACCGTCCGGGGGTCTGACGGAGTTCCGTTGTTCAAGTGAGTCAACGGAATCGAACCGCAAGAATGATTCCGCCATCACAGCCGCAGGAATATCGCGCCACTGACGCGGTCACCGCGCGCCATACGGACCGCCGCAGCCGGACGGCCCTGCCGCCCTGCCGACATTCCGACGGACCCGGGGAGCGCGGGCGGGGCTCAGGGCTTTGGCCGCGCCAGCGCTGCGTATCGTGTGTGGCAGTCGGCGCAGGCCGCGAGGAGTTGTCCGTAGAATGCGGCGCGTGCGGAGAGGTCGGTGGCTTCTGCCGCGCCGGCCGCGAGGCGATGCAGGCGTTCCTCGGTCGACGCCAACCGTGTGCGCACGGCCGCGTCGACCGGCAGTTCCGTCGCGTTGAGCGGCGCGGAGGCCAAGGCGCGAGCGCCGTTGCGCCACGTCGCATCCGACGGCACGACCAGGCCTTCCACGAGTTGCTGCACCGCCACCTGGTGCTCGAGCATATGCCCGGTCAGTCCCGCGCCGACTGGCTGCGCGGGGGCGGGAAAGGCAGGCGTGACGCCAGCCGCGCGATGACACCGCCCGCACGCCGACAGCATCCCGGCGGTGTCGACCGCCGCCTCGAGAATGGTCCTGGCCTGGGCAACCTGTCGCGCGCCCTCGGCCAACGCGGCCAGGGGCCTGGACGACGCGAGCGCCTGCGAGCCGGATTGGGACCGGGCGACCTCGTCCGCCAGCGCGCGTGCCGCGGGCCCCACCGCCGCCAGATCGCCCCGGATGACCGCGCCGTGCAGCACCAGCGCCTGATCGAAATGCGCGCGCATCTGAGCCTGGTCGGCGGGCTGTGCCGCCATCAGGACGATCAGCACGGCCACGCGAAGGTCCCTGTTCATACCCGATCCTCCCGCGATCGCGTCTGACCGAGATGCCAATCACACCACTCCCGCGCCAGCCGTGTCACTTCGTCGAGCGTACCCAGTTCCTCGAACAGATGGGTCGCCCCCGGAACAATGGCCAGCGTGACCGGCGCGCGCATCAGGACTCTGGCCTGCTGGTTGAGCGCGATGACATCCTCGTCATCCCCACCGACGATGAGTAGGGTGGGTGCGGTGACCGCTGGCAGAGCGTCGCCCGCCAGGTCCGGACGCCCGCCTCGCGAGATGACCGCGCGCACCGCGGACGGACGCGCCGCGGCAGCGATCAAGGCCGCCGCCGCGCCGGTGCTGGCGCCGAAGCACGCGATGGGCAGCCCTTCCACACGCGGGTCCGCCGCCGCCCAGTCCACCGCCGCGACTACGCGGCGGCCCAGCCGCTCGATGTCGAAGCGGTACTCGCGGGTGAGTTCGTCAGCTGCTTCTTCCGGCGCCGTCAGCAGGTCCAGCAGCAGGGTGGCGAAGCCCGCGGTCCGCAGCGCCGCGGCCACGGCGCGATTGCGCCCGCTGAAGCGGCTGCTGCCGCTGCCGTGCGCGAAAATCACGAGACCCGCCGCATCCGCCGGAACCGCCAGATCTCCATCGATCACGACGTCGCCCGCGTGAATCCGCACCGCCGTCACCGGGGTGGCGTCCAAGCTGCCTCGTGCGTTCATCAACCGCCCCCCTGTTCTTCGAGCCTGGTGGCCCTGGCCAGCAGGTCCGCCACTTCTTCGTCACTCGTCTGGGGAAACTCGCGATACCAGAGCCCGACTGCGGTAAAGGGTTCGGGCGTGCTAAGGCAGACCAGCTCATCGACGATCGCGCCAAGAACGGCAGAGGCCTGAACGGAGCCAACGGGCACGGCCACGACCACCCGCGCTGGATCCATCAGCCGCACCGCCTTCACCGCCGCCTGCATCGTGGTGCCCGTGGCGAGGCCGTCGTCAACGAGGAGGACCGTCCGTCCCTTCACGGGCGTCAGGGCGCGGTGGCCGCGGTACGCGCGCTCGCGCCGCTCCAGTTCGAGCTGTTCGGTGTGGGCGATCGCGTCGATGGTTGCGGGTGGGGGGAAGTACTCCGGCGGTATCTCGTCGTTCAGCACGCGGACGCCGCCGCTGGCGATGGCGCCCATCGCAAACTCGGCCTGACCCGGGAATCCCAGTTTGCGCACGACCAACACATCGAGAGGCGCGCACAGCGCGCGGGCGACCTCGAACGCAACGGGCACGCCGCCCCGTGGAAGCGCCAGCACCACCACATCACGGCGGCCGGCATAGGCTGTCAGCCGCCGTGCCAGTGCCTCACCCGCCTCGCGGCGATCGGTGAACCGGAGGTCGTTTGGCCAGACGTGCGCCGTCACCTGTCACCTCCACCCTGGTCACGCGACGGAGACGTGCGCGGCCGGGTGGTGGTGGGCACAGATGCCCTGCAGGGTGTCCAGCACTTCGGCGCCCGCGGGGCCCTTCTTCGCCCCGGCAGCCAGCAACAGATCGTTGATCGACACCACGCCAAGCACGGTGCCGCCGAAGCCGGTCACTGGCACCCGCCGGATCCGATGCTCCTTCATCATGGCCAGCACCGCGTGGACATCGTCATCCGGCACACAAGTCCAGACCGGGCTCTGCACGACCTCCCCAACAGTCATCTCGGACGCCCGCAGGTTGCGGGTGGCCAGGGCGATGTACATGTCGCGGTCAGTCACCACACCCACCAGCGCATCCGAAGCCACCACCGGCAGGAGGCCGCAGTCCGCCTCGATCATCATGGCCGCCGCCTGCGCCAGCGTCGTTCCGGGTGTGCAAACCACCGGCGCCGCCGTCATCACATCCTTGATTTTCATCGTGACCTCACCTGAGGCACAGCCAGACCGCGGACGTCGCCGTGGCTGGTGGCACGACTGGCCTCCACGACGTCTGACCATGCAACTCCCGCGCCTCGGGGCCATGGGCGTTTCTGCTCCGGCGACCCGCATCCGCCCGCCGGACGCTGCCGACATCCCGACACCCGCCGCACATTCTGCGGAAAACCGACGCTCCTCTCCCGCCAAGAGGGCGAGTCCGCGTGCAGGCGAGGGCGGAATCCGCGGCACACTGATTGCTGTGTCAGCGGTGTGGCCTTCGCCGTGATCCGCAAGGACATCGGGGCATCCGCGGTGCCGCCCCATCTGCTGGACTACCAGCGCACGCGCGCCGAGTTCTCGTGGGACGCGCTGCGGCGCCAGCTTCAGGGTCTTCCGCAGGGTGGTTTGAACATCGCCCACGAGGCGGTGGACCGGCACGCCGCAGGACCGCGCGCCGACCATGTGGCGCTCCGCTGGCTCGGCCGGGACGGGTGCCGTGCGCGACTGGACCTACCGCGACCTCGCACGCGGGTCGGCCCGCTTCGCGAACGTGCTGCGGGCGCTGGGCGTGGGCCGGGGCGATCGGGTGTTCTCGCTCCTGGGGCGCGTTCCGGAGCTCTATCTGGCGGCGCTCGGCACGCTGAAGAACACGAGCGTCTTCTGCCCGCTGTTCTCGCAGTTCGGCCCCGAGCCGGTCGAGCAGCGGCTGCGCCGCGGCGATGCGCCGGGTGCTCGTGACGACCGCGGCGCTGTACGAGAAGCGAATCGCCGCGCTGCGCGACCGGCTGCCCGCGCTGCAGCACGTTCTGCTCGTCGACGCCGACGACGACATCAGCGACGCGATCCGGTCGCTGCCGCAGGCTGATGGCCGCCGCCAGCGATCGCTTCGTGATCCCGCCGACCGCCCCGGAGGACATGGCGCTGCTCCACTTCACCAGCGGCACCACCGGGATGCCGAAGGGCGCGGTCCACGTGCACGAGGCCGTGCTGATGCACTACGCCACCGGCCGGTACGTGCTCGATCTGCATCCCGACGACGTCTTCTGGTGCACGGCCGATCCCGGCTGGGTCACGGGCACTTCGTACGGCATCATCGCGCCGCTGCTGCACGGCGTGACCAACCTCGTGGACGAGGCCGACTTCGACGCCGAGCGCTGGTACGGCGTGCTGCGCGATCAGAAGGTCACGGTCTGGTACACCGCGCCGACGGCCATTCGCCGGCTGATGCGCATCCCCGGCGAACCGCGCACGCGCTACGACCTGAGCGCGCTGCGGCTGGTGCACAGCGTCGGCGAGCCGCTCAATCCCGAGGCCGTCGTCTGGGGACAGCAGGCGCTCGGCCTGCCGATCCACGACAACTGGTGGCAGACCGAGACCGGCGGCATCATGATCGCCAACTTCGCCGCGATGGACATCCGGCCCGGCTCGATGGGCCGGCCGCTGCCCGGCATCGAGGCGGCGATCGTCCGCCGCACCGACGGCGGCGTCGAGGTCATCACCGAGCCCGACGTCGAGGGCGAACTCGCGCTGCAAGCCCGGCTGGCCCTCGATGTTCCGCGGCTATCTGCACGACGAGGCGCGCTACGCGAAGTGCTTCGTCGACGGCTGGTATCTGAGCGGCGATCTCGCGACGCGCGATGCCGACGGCTACTTCTGGTTCGTCGGCCGCGCCGACGACATCATCAAGACCTCCGGCCACATGGTCGGCCCGTTCGAGGTCGAGAGCGCGCTGATGGAGCATCCGGCGGTCGCCGAGGCCGGCGTCATCGGCAAGCCGGACCCGCTGATCGGCGAACTGGTGAAGGCCTTCGTCGCGCTCAAGGCCGGCCAGACCGCCGAGCGACGCACTGCGCCTGGAACTCCTCGGCTTTGCCCGCACGCGCCTCGGCCCGGCCGTGGCGCCGAAGGAGATCGCCTTCATCGACAGCCTGCCGAAGACGCGCAGCGGCAAGATCATGCGCCGCCTGCTGAAGGCCCGCGAACTCGGCCTGCCCGAAGGCGACACTCTCCACGCTGGAGAACGACTGATGAGCGCTGCACTGCCCTGATCGCGACCGCGCCCGCCGCCTGCTCTGGCAGATGGTGCGCATCCGCCGCTTCGAGGAGAAGTGCGTCGAGCTCTACAGCGCGCAGAAGATCCGCGGCTTCATGCATCTCTACATCGGCGAGGAAGCCGTGGCCACCGGCGTCATCGAGCACCTGACGCCCGAGGATGCGGTGGTCGCCACCTACCGCGAACACGGCCAGGCGCTGGCGCGCGGCGTGTCGCCGGGCGCGATCATGGCGGAGATGTATGGCAAGGTGGAGGGCTGCGCGCGCGGCCGCGGCGGCTCGATGCATCTCTTCGATGCAAGGCGACGCGCTTCTACGGCGGCAATGCCATCGTCGGCGGCGGCCTGCCGCTGGCCGTCGGGCTCGCGCTGGCGGACAAGATGCAGAGCCGCGACGGGCGTCGACCGTCTGCTTCTTCGGCGAGGGCGCGGTGGCCGAAGGCGAGTTCCACGAGTCGATGAACCTGGCCGCGCTGTGGCAGCTGCCGGTGCTGTTCGTCTGCGAGAACAATCTCTACGCGATGGGCACGCGCGCTGCGCCATCACCGAGTCGCGTCACCGACATCGCCAGCAAGGGCGCGGCCTACGACGTGGCCAGCGCCGTGGTCGACGGCATGGACGTGCTGGCGGTGAGCGAGGCGGCCGCGCCAGGCCGTCGCGGCCGTGCGCGAAGGCCGGCCCTACCTCCTGGAGTGCCGCACCTACCGCTTCCGCGCCGCACTCGATGTTCGATGCCGAGCTCTATCGGCGCAAGGACGAGGTGGCGCGAGTGGAAGAAGCGCGATCCCGATCACGACGTTCTTCGGCGCAGATGAAGGCGGCCGGCGTGCTGACCGACGCGGACTACGCCGACGATCGAGCGCGAGGTCGCGACGCGAGGTCGACGAGGCCGTCGCGTTCGCCGAGGCCGGCACCTGGGAGCCGGTCACCGACCTGACGCGCTTCGTCTATTCGGAGGGGGCACAGCCATGAGCCGCCGACGCCGATCAGCCCGACGCGACGATGACCTTCCGCGACGCGGTGCGCGAAGGCCTGCGCGACGCGCTGCAGCGCCGATCCGCGCGTGTTCCTGATGGGCGAGGACGTGGGCCACTACGGCGGCTGCTTCGCGGTGAGCCGCGGCCTGCTGGCGGAGTTCGGCCCCGAGCGCATCCGCGACACGCCGCTCTCGGAGTCCGGCTTCGTCGGCGCCGGCATCGGCGCGGCGCTCGGCGGCATGCGGCCGATCGTCGAAGATCATGACCTGCAACTTCAGCCTGCTGGCGCTCGATCAGATCATGAACACCGCGGCCACGCTGCTGCACATGTCCGGCGGCCAGTTCAACGTGCCGCTCGTCATCCGCATGGCCACCGGCGGCGGCAAGCAGCTCGCGGCGCAGCATTCGCACAGCCTCGAAGGCTGGTATGCGCACATTCCCGGGCATCAAGATCGTCACGCCCGCCACGCTCGAGGACGGCTACGGCATGCTGGCCACGGCGCTGGCCAGATCCCGATCCCGTGCTGATCTTCGAGAACCAGACGCTCTACAACATGGAGGGCGAACTCGCCGGCCGACGCCGGCCCGGTCGACCTCCGGCGCGCGGCCATCCGACGCCAGGGCAGCGACGTGTCCATCCTCACCTACGGCGCCAGCCTGCACAAATCGCTCGCAGGCGGCCGCCGACACTCGCGACGGAGGGCATCGAGGCCGAGGTGGTCGACCTGCGCGTGCTGCGTCCGCTCGACGACGCGACGATCATGGCGAGCGGTGGCAAGGACGCACCGCGTGCTGATCGTGGACGAAGGCTGGCGCAGCGGCGGCATCTCCGCGGAGATCAGCGCGCGCATCCACGAGCAGGCGTTCTACGAACTCGATCGCCCGGTGGCGCGCCTGTGCACCGCCGAGGTGCCGATCCCCTACGCGCACCACCTCGAGGAGGCGGCACTGCCCCAGGTCGACAGCATCATCGCCGCCGTGCAGGCACTGGTGAAGCCATGGCTGACGTTCCTGATGCCCAGCCTCGGCGCCGACATGGAGGCGGGGACGCTCGTGAAGTGGCGACGTGGCCCCGGCGACACGGTGAAGCGCGGCGACATCATCGCCGAGGTCGACACCGACAAGGGCGTCATCGACATCGAGTGCTTCGAGTCCGGCGTCGTCGAGCGACTCGTGGTCGAAGCCGGCGCGAAGGTACCGGTCGGCACCGTCCTGGCCGAGATCCGGCCGAAGGACTCGGCGGCGGTCTCCGCCGCCTGCAGCTGCCAGTTCCGGCGCCGCTCGCGCGCCGCACCGGCCGGAACCATGGCGACAGGCGCCGGAGCGGCACGTGCGCGTCTCGCCGCTGGCCCGGAAACGCGCGCCGCGAGCTGGGCATCGATCTGTCTACCGTTCGCGGCACCGGACCCGGCGGCGCGATCCAGGTCGCGGACCTGGAAGGCATCTCGCAGTGCAGTGCCGCTCCGCGACATCTCCGTCCACGCCGGCGCCGGCAGTCGCCATGCGCCGCGCCATCGCCGCCGCCATGGCCAGGTCGAAGCGCGAGATTCCCGCACTACTACCTGCAGACCCGCATCGACATGAGCCAGGCCCTGGCGTGGCTGCGCGGCCGAGAACGAGAAACGCCCCATCGAGGAGCGCCTGCTGCCGGTCGTGCCGCTCCTGAAGGCGGTGGCGCGCGCCCTGCGCGACGTGCCGGAGCTGAACGGCTTCTGGATCGACGGCGAGCACCGCGTGTCCGACGCGATCCATGTCGGCTTCGCCATCGCGATGAAGGGCGGCGGACTCGTCGCGCCAGCCATCCACGACGTCGACCGTCGCTCCTGCGACGAGCTGATGGCCGCCCTGCGCGACCTGATCCCGCGCGCGCGGCGGGCCGCCTGCGCAGTTCCGAGATGACCGACAGCACCATCACCGTCACCAGTCTCGGCGATCGGGGGTGTCGAGAGCGTGTTCGGCGTCATCTACCCGCCGCAGGTGGCGCTCGTCGGCTTCGGCTCGCATCGTCGAGCAGCCGTGGGCCGAGAACGGCATGCTCGGCGTGCGGCCGGTGATCACGGCCTCACTCGCGGCCGACCATCGCGCCACCGACGGACATGTCGGCGCGCAGTTTCTCGACGCGCTGACCCGCCATCTGCGCGCCCCGGAGGGCATCATGACCGAAGCCGACCTCATCCGCGTCATCGTCGACGGGCTTGCGCAGATCGCCCCGGAGTCCGATCCGGAACGCCTGCGCGGCGATCAACCGATCCGCGCCACGCTCGACATCGACTCGTTCGACTTCCTCACGTTCCTCATCGGACTGCACAAGTCTCTGGGCGTGGACATTCCCGAGGCCGACTACGGCCAGCTGAGCACGCTCGACAGCATGGTGCGCTATCTCCTGCCGAAGATGCCGCGGTGATCGCGGCTCGAGCCGCCACCGCCGTCAGGCGTAGCGCAGCAGCGTCATGAAGCCCATGTCCATGTGGAACTGCTGGTGACAGTGGAACAAAGTGAGCCCAGGCTGCGTGGTCGGCACGTCTATTTCCACCTGCTTCCACGGGGGCACGACCACGACGTCCTTCCAGAGACCCGATGTCGGCGTATCGACCACTCGGACGAGTTCGAAGGTATGGCGGTGCAGATGGACCGGATGCGGATCCGCGCTCTGGTTGTCGAGCACCCAGCGATAGCGCTTGTTGGGCTCCACGACGATATGATCCGTCTTCGGGTAGGACTTGCCGTTGATCAGCCAGTGGTGGCCGTCTTCACGCGCGCGGAACGCCAGTGTCAGGCGCCCGTCAGGCTCCCGGGCGGGCGCGCTTCCGCCAAAGGCCGTGTAGTCCCAGACGAACGGCGACGGCGTCCGCCATTGGGGCGGTCCGCTTGCGCCGGCGTACTCCACCACGATCCCGAGGCCGGCCTCCCGGCTGGCCGTCTTCACCCCGCCCAGCACCCACACACCCGGCTGGTTCATCGTCACCAGCGCGTCCACGCGTTCCCCGGGCGCAAGGTCCACGATCGGCACCGCCGATGGATTCGGCACCGGGTTGCCGTCCAGGGCCACGACCTGGAACTGGTGCCCCGGCAGCGCCAGCTGATGCTGCAGCGTCGCGCTGGCGT
Source organism: uncultured Acidobacteriota bacterium (assembly GCA_963721715.1). GTDB lineage: Bacteria > Acidobacteriota > Vicinamibacteria > Vicinamibacterales > UBA2999 > VFZN01. Next base: position 1,326,399 of record CAVRKI010000004.1, read on the forward strand.
TGACGATGCGGAAGAGGACGCGTTGCCCCTGGCGCACGCGAATGGGCTCGCCGCCGCCCAGCATCTTCCCGTTGATCGAGTGGTACTTGAACTCGACGTCGCGCGGGCCCCGGGTGGTGAAGTGCGGCTCCCATTCATGGAGCAGCAGCGGCACCTCCTGATCGTAGGCGCCCGGCTCGCCAGCGCCTTCGACCACGAGCATGCCGAACTGGCCGGTGTAGGTGCTGCGCTTCAGGTCGTTCCCCGCGTGATTGTGGCTGTGGTACCACCGGGTGCCGGCGGGATCGGGCACGAACGTATAGCGGCGATGCCCCCCGCGCGGCGGCACGCCAGGGGTTCCCTCTTCATAGGCGCCGTCCACATCCGACGGGATGTGAAGGCCGTGCCAGTGCACGATGTCTTCGTCCGCGGTGTCGTTCCACACCTCGACGTTGAAGGGCCGGCCCTGACGCGCGCGCAGCATGGGGCCCGGCGCCTGACCGTTGTAGGCGATGGTCTTGACGATCCGCCCCGGCGCGATTTCGAGGTTGACCGGGCCAATGCGAAGCGTCGCGTCCGGGGCGCCGGAAAACGCCTCCGGACCTCCTGGAGTCTGGGGATGAGGCGCGCCTTGATGCTGGCCGCGCGCCACCGCGGCGGTCGCGGCCCACGCCGCCGCAGAGGCTAGAAGTTCACGCCGGGTCATCGTTCGAACCTAGCACACCAGCGGCCCAGGGAGAACGCGAGGAGCAGCAGATGGCCCACCACTCCCCGGACTTCATGCACACGCTTGGAAGTGCTACTTCGCCTGCATCCCCTTCAGCAGGTCGGACAGGGCCTGTATGCGGATCTGCGCGGTATCCCGGTTGAGCGACCGGAAGAGGTCACCCCACATCGGCATGTCGCGGGATCCGTGGGCAGAGACTTCGTCGAGGCCCTCGATGTAGCGTTTGACCTTGGTTTCCGGATAGGTCCCGCCGTTTCGGGCGGCGATCTTGGTCAGATCCGCGGGCGCCTTGGCGAGTGCCGAGGCCGCGGGGCCGTTTCCGACGCCGGTCTTGCCGTGGCAGACCGCGCAGTAGTTGTCGAACATCGCGCGCGCATCTGACGCCGGGACCTGTTTGATCGGTGCCTGGTCCACCTTCGTCTGTGCGGCGGCCGCACCGGCAGAAACGGCAACGGCTAGAAGTGCAGCGAGCACATGTCGAAGCATCTGAGCCTCCTTGGAAGCGGGTGAATGAAGCTGACGTTAGTGAATAAAAGCAAAAAGGGTTCCAACCGGAGGGTCGAACATGGGCCGGGAATACGTGCGATTCTGCAGAATGGTGGGCCCAGCCGCCGGGATCTCGACAGGAACCAGAGGCAGGCTGGCGGAACAGCAGGGGGGAACGAGGGATAGGGATCAGGGATCAAGCCCCAAGCCCTATTTCTCCGCGCGCTCGATCCAGGCGCGCATGTCGGCGCGGCGTGCCACGCCGGCCTGCTGAAAGACGAGTCGGCCGTTCTTCAGCACGACGAAGTTCGGGATGCCCTGGACGCCGTAGCGTGCGGCGAGCTCGGGATGGCGGTCGGTGTCCACCTTCAGCACAACGGCGCGGCCGGCCATGTCGGCCGCCACCCCCGCCACTTCCGGCGCCGCCATCCGGCACGGGCCGCACCACGCGGCCCAGAAATCCACCAGCACCGGCACCTGCGCGTGCTTGACGATGTCGTCAAACAGTGCGGGGTCGGCGTCCATGGGAGATGAAGGAGGCGGCAGCGCGGTCTTGCAGGCGCCGCAGCGAGCCTCATCCGCCACGCGATCCACGGGCACGCGGTTCTTCCGGCCACACGACGGACAGGTGCGCAGCATCAGGCCCTCCCCACAGGCATGAGATGCAGGAATTCGCCATCTGGTGACGCCTGGCGATCAGTCGAGCGCGGATGAGCCGGCCGGCGCCGCGATCTCGAAGGTGTTCAGCGTCAGCGCGACCATGGTGTAGTAACCGACGAGGGCCACCAGTTCCACCAGCGGCCGCACGCCGAGTTCGGCCACCGCCGCCTTGTAGAGGTCGTCCGGCACCCGTCCGGTGCTGACGAGCGCGGCAGTGAAGTCGAAAATCGCCTGCGCGGCCGCATCGTCGAAGGACGGAGGCCGCCGCTCGCGAATCGCCTCGATGACCGCGGCCGTCACGCCGGCGCGGGAGGCCTCGGCGGCATGGACCGCCCATTCGTATCGCGCGCTCCAGTGCCGCGCCACGACCAGGATGGCCAGTTCCGAGTGATGGGGCGGAAGTTTCGTGTCGTAGCGCACGAACTCGCCCAGCTTCTGCGCCCTCGCCGCCAGATCCGGACTGTGCAACCAGACCAGCACGTTGGCAGGCACCGAGCCGCGGCGCCCCGCCACGGTCTGCGCGTACACGGCGCGCTGTTCCGGTTTCATGTCGTCCAGTGTCGGCAAGGCAAGTCGGGCCATTGGCATCTCCCCAATTCAACGAAGGCGAAGGCGGTGCACGGTGAGCTCGGCGGGGGTGCCGGCGGCGAATGGTTCGGCGGACGAACCGGATGGGTCCGGACCGCCGGTGATCAAAGACACGTCGTCGCCCGACACCGCCAGGGCGATGGGCCCAGCGGCCGCGTCGAAGCGGGTGTCGTAGCTGGTCGCCTGGCGAACCCGGCGGCCATTGGCGGTCAGTTCAAGGCGCACCACGCGACGTGACCCGTCGGCATCGACCTGCAGGCCGACCAGGCCGCCGCGATACGGGCGCAGCCGTTCGAAGCCTGCCAGCAACACGTCTTTCGGGGCCCCGAGGCTGGTGACCGCCCTGCTGGCGAGGTCCACGCGCGAGACGCCGTCCCGCGCGGCCACGAACACGACGCGCTCGCCGATTGCCGCGAAGCTGGTCGCGCCCTCCAGGTTGAGCGGCATCAGCGCCTCGGGCGTGGTGCTGCCGGGCCGAAGGCGCAGCAGCCGGCCACCACGGTCCAGCACCAGTACGGCGCCGCCTTCGGTGACCGTCAGGTCCACGGGCAAGAGCGGCAGCAGGTCCCCCGCCAGCGGCACCGCCTGGAGGGGGCGGCCCGACACCAGTTGCAGCCGATGCAACGTCGCGGCGCTGCCATTCTCGCTGCCGCTGACCACCCACAGGTCGCCACGCCGGGTGTCGATGTCGAGGGCCCGCACGTTGAAGAAACCAGCAGACTCCGCCCGGACCAGATCCACGGCGTGGTCAAGCCCGACGCCGACCACCCGCAGTTTGCGGCCGTCGCGATCGCCGTACACGTACCGGTGAGACACGGCGTCGTAGGCCAGCCCAGCCGCGACGAACCGCTCCGCACTGAACCGCAGGGCTTCGTTCGCGCCCAGCGTCGTGGCGCTTCCCGCAGCCGGCGACGTGGGGCTATATGGAGCGCCGGGCGTTCCAGCACCGTCGCCAGAGTTTGCGCGCGCGGTCAGCGCCGAGGCTGCCGTTGCCGGCTCGGCCGTTCGCGCACGCGGCGGCTTTCCGGTCGAGGCTGCGGGCGAGGCGGGTATCGCGGGTTGGCCAGCGTTGACCCGCGCGACGATGGCCTCGGTCTCTGGCCACGCGTCCAGCGCCCGCATCCGCTCGAGGTCGGGATGGGTGTCGGCCGCGGTGTGGGCGCCACGCTCGGCCAGCCGCCGGATCATGACCAGCGCATCGTGAGGTCGGCCGCTGCGGCTCTGGGCGCGCGCCAGCAGGAACATCAGGTCCGGATCGTCCTTCGGGCCACGTTGCACGGCCCGCCACGCCAGGTCCTGTGCGTGCTCGACTTCGCCGGTCTCCAGGGCGGTTTCCACCAGTTGGCGACACTCGCGCCAGTCAGTGCAATCGGGGGCACGGAGGGGCTGGCCGTTCGCGGGTGCGCCCGGCTGCAGCAGTGCCGCACCAATCACGAACAGGAATGCGCCGAACGCCATCTCCCTTCATCCTTCCCGATCCGGGTGCCGGACCGCAAACGTTCATGACGGAAGGATGGCGGCCCGCTGGCGACGAAGGCGCGGGAGAGCCTCGATCGCTCGTGATCTCCCGCGCTCCGGCTACTGCATGCGGGTCTTCAGTTCCTGGTCAATCGCGTTCAGGAACTCGTCGGTGGACAGATAGGGATGATCCTCGCGGATGAGGATCGCCAGGTCCTTGGTCATGCGGCCCGATTCGACCACGTCCACGCACACCTGTTCGAGCGTCTCGGCAAACCGCACCACGTCCGGCGTGTTGTCGAAGCGTCCGCGGTACTGCAGGCCGCGGGTCCACGCATAGATCGAGGCGATCGGATTGGTCGACGTCGGCTTGCCCTGCTGGTGCATCCGGTAGTGACGCGTCACCGTGCCGTGCGCCGCCTCGGCTTCCACCGACTTGCCGTCCGGCGACATCAGCACGGACGTCATCAGCCCGAGCGAGCCATAGCCCTGCGCCACGGTGTCGGACTGCACGTCGCCGTCGTAGTTCTTGCAGGCCCAGAGATAGCCGCCGCTCCACTTCATGTTGGCGGCGACCATGTCGTCGATCAGCCGGTGCTCGTAGGTCAGGCCCTTGGCGTCGAACTCGCTCTTGAACTCGGCATCGAACACTCGCTGGAAGGTGTTCTTGAAGGTGCCGTCGTAGACCTTGAGGATGGTGTTCTTGGTCGACAGGTAGACCGGGTAGCTGCGGCCGAGCGCGTAGGTGAAGCAGGCGCGGGCGAAGCCCTCGATCGAGGCGTCGAGGTTGAACATGCCGAGCGCGACGCCACTGCCCTTGGTCTTGATCACTTCACGGCTGATGGCCTCGCCGCCGCCCTCGGGCGTCCAGCTGAGGGTGATGGTGCCCGCACCCGGGAAGTGGAAGTCCTGCGCGCGATACTGATCACCGAACCCGTGACGGGCGACGACGACCGGCTTGTCCCAGTGGGCCACCAGGCGCGGCACGTTCTTGCAGATGATCGGCTCGCGGAAGATGGTGCCGTCCAGGATGTTGCGGATGGTGCCGTTCGGCGACCGCCACATCTGCTTGAGGCCGAACTCCTTGACGCGGGCTTCGTCGGGAGTGATGGTGGCGCACTTCACGGCGACGCCGTACTCGCGCGTCGCGTTGGCCGAGTCGATGGTGATCTGGTCGTTGGTGCGATCGCGCGCTTCGATGCCGAGATCGAAGTACTTCAGATCGATGTCGAGATACGGGAGGATGAGCTGCTCGCGGATCTTCTGCCAGATGATGCGCGTCATCTCGTCGCCGTCCATCTCGACGACGGGGTTCTTGACCTTGATCTTCGCCACTCGTGGTGCTCCTTCAGTCAGCTGCCGCGCCTGCCGGCCGCGCGCGGGCGCGCTGGCAGGGACCGCGATGTTCGGGCCGGAATAAACAGCGAATTATAGCGCGGGGCGTACAAAACGAAAGGCGGCGGCCCGGTATACCCGGACCGTCGCCCTTCTCGCACAGACCCGCCGGGGGAGCCGGCAGGTGAACAGCCCTGCTTCTGGTGGGGCCGGTCGTCGTGCGCCTGATTGCCGGTTGATGTGCAAGATCGCCGCCACACGACGAGGAGCCGGGATTGCGCGTGGTTTTCGGATGCTCGCGTGTTCCCGGAGGAGCACAGTCCGGGGAACTCCAGACATAAGTCACCCTGCTGGCAGTCTTCACACCAGGCTCACGGGCACTCCAATCGCTGAAGCAGCCCGATCGACCGCGCGTGGTCCCAGACGTAGAGGTAGGTCGTGCGGTCCGGCAGCCTGGCGGCAGGCTCGCAGTGCTCGGTCTCGCCGAGGTCGAGGCCAAACAGCACGCCGCCGCTGTAATCGATGCCGTTGCGTGTGAGGTCGAGCGCCGCCATCGATCGCGCCGTGCCGACCCGGCCGCCGATCAGCACCAGCGCCGACCGCAGGCCCGCCGCCTGGGTGAACGGATCCATCCGCTGGCGAATGACCCGCTGTTCGATCACGGCGTGCCCGGCGAACGAGACCGGCATCAGCGCCACGCTGATGACGGTCAGCCCGAACAGCCGCCGTTGTGACGCCGTCAGCGTCGGCGAGCCCGGACGGAACAGATGGCCGGCGACGAACACCGCCAGGAACAGGAAGACTTCATAGTGGAACCGCGGTCCGTACTGATTGCCGCCGCGCTCGACGTAGAAGTAAAGCGTGGCCACCATCAGCACGGGCATCCAGTCCAGCGCTCCCCGCCGTGCCTCACGGTCGCCGCGCCACAGGTAGTACAGGTAAGCGATGATCAGGACCGGCGGGGTCCACAGCAAGTGGCGCAACAGGTGGGTCGAGAGGATGTCGGCGCCGCGCAGGACGAAACCATCCGCGAACCAGAGCGAGACCGTCAGCGGCGTCGTCGTCAGCGTCCAGGGGTTGCCGGACAACGCGCTGTTGTAGGCCATCAGCGCCACCACCCACGGCAGGCCGCCGAGCGCCACCAGCACGAGCGTGCGGACGTGCGCCACCCCGGGCCGGAGCAGCCAGAGCACGATGGGAATCGCGCACACCACGCCGGTGAAGTAGCGCGCCAGCACCGCCCAGCCAATCAGCGCGCCAACCGCGAGCGGCACCCACGCAGGCGTGCGATCGTCACGCGACGCGAGCCAGGCCGCGGCCAGCAGCAGCGCGCCGCACAGCGGGTGCGAGAAGTACGAGGCGGCATTGAACAGGAAGAACGGCGAGACCATGACCAGCCCGGCTGCCAGCACCCCGGCACGCGGGCCATACAGCCGTGCACCCAGGGCCCACATCAGCCCCACCGTGAGGGTCCCCAACAGGGGATTCACCAGCCACACGGGGACATGGAGCACCAACGCCAGCGCGAGCGCCAGCGGCCAGCCCGGGGGGAAGCTGCCGAAGGCACGACCCGGTTCCTGAACGAGGTAGTTCATCGCGAAGATGTCGGGCGAGGGCGGCGCCGCATTCCACAGCCGCCCGGCGGCCATGGTTTGCGCCTGATACAGGTAGACGTACTCGTCACCCGAGTTGGGAAAGTCCAACAGGACGATCTGGTTGATGGCGACCAGGGCCAGGGTCAGAAGCGGGGCTCCCACCAGGCACACGAGGAGACGGTGGGCGTGAACCCAGTCGGCCGCCCCCAGCACGCCGGCGTACAGGCGCTGGAGGGCGGCCATCCGATGCGCCGGGTCCGGTAGGGTTTGGTTCATGGCTCCCGCTGACGTCGAGCCCGCTGCACGGCCGACGGACGGTGAGCTGCTGGCGCCCTAAAGCTCAGCCGTTCCGGAATTCTACTCGGAATTCGAGGCTCACCTGGGCGCGTCCATGGCAATGGCCTTCATGGCCGCGTGATAACGTCGAGGCCACGTTTTCCCCCTTCATCCTATGACGAACCCGTTCCGCTCTCCTCGGCTGGCCCTCCTGGCGTGGCTGGCCCTGGCGCCACTCGCCAGCTCGTGCGCCTCGGCCACCTCTTCGGCGCCGAGCGCGCCGGCCGCCACGACCCCCACCGCACCGGCTCGCGCCGCCGGCCCGGGACGCCAGCAATGGCTGGAGATGTTCGCCCGCGGCTACTTTCCCGGACGCAGCGGTCAACTATTCGTGATTCCCCGCGAGGGCGATGTGATCACGGATCGGGATCCCCTCTACGGTTTCATGCACGGCTCGCCGTGGGACTACGACGTCCACATTCCCCTGCTGCTGCACGGCGCGCCGTTCGTGAAGTCCGGCGAGTATGGCGAGCCTGCGCTCCAGCAGGACGTCGCTCCCACACTGGCTGCCCTCATCGGGGCGACGGCGCCACCGACGATGATCGGGCGCGTGCTTCGCGAGGGCATCGCCGCCACCGCCACCCGTCCGCGCGTGGTGGTGCTGCTGGTGCTCGACGCCATGCGCGCGGACTACTTCGACAAATACGCCGACGTCATGCCGACGCTGTCGCGCCTGCGGCGTGAGGGCGCCTGGTTCTCGAACACGCGCATCAACTATCTGCCCACCCTGACCAGCGTGGGGCATGCCACGATTGGCACCGGCACCGATCCCCGCTTCCACGGCCTGGCGGCGAACAGCCTGTTCAACCGCGTGACGCAGAAGCCGCAGCCAGCCTACAACGCCCTCGATCCCGGCGAGCTGATGGCCCTGACCCTCGCCGATGTCTGGAACCTGACCACCGATGGCCGCGCCATCATCGTCGGCCAGGGCGGCGCCATCCGCGCCACGGCGGGACTGGTGGGCCGCGGCGCGTGCCTGGTGAACGGCCGTCGCGTGATCGCCGCCAGCTACAACACGCGCGATGCGGGCTGGGAGACCAATCCGCAGTGCTATTCGATGCCCGACTACCTGAAAGCGGTGAACGGCGAGCGCTTCTGGAAGGACGCCGGCGGCACGTGGATGGGCCACGACATTTCCAACGGAAACGCCTTCCGCGCGTCGAGCCTGTTCCAGCGCTTCGAAGGCGAGGCGTTGGCGGCCGTGGCCGCCAACGAGGCGTTCGGCGCAGACGAGGTCACCGACCTGCTGATGGTCAACATCAAGGGGCCCGACTACGTCAGCCACGCCTACGGCCCCGACGCGCTGGAGATGAGAGAAGAGATGGCCGAACTGGATCGCCAGACGGCGCGCCTGCTCGCGATCATCGACCAGAAGGCCGGGCCGAACGGGCGGCTGCTGGCCATCACCGCGGACCATGGCATGCCCGGGGAACCCGCACCGGGGCGGCGGCACTACACCAACGACATCGTCGAGCGCATTCACGCGCGCTTCGACCCGACCGAGAAGAAGATCGTCACCTATTACGGCGACGCCGCGAACAATCAGATCTACATCGACACCGCGCGGCTGCGGACGCTGGGCTTCTCGCTGAAGGACGTGACGACGCTGCTCGAGGGCGAACCGTATCTGGTTGCCGCCTTCAGCGAAGACGAGGTGCGCGCTGCGCAGGCGCAGCTGCCCGGGAGCGCCAGGCGCTGACGTGACCGGGCCGCTGCGACATCGTGTCGCAGTGACAGCCCCCGGAGGGCCGCCTACAGTGGAGTAGCGGTCCCCTGGAGGCATTCATGTTCTTGTTGCGGCGATACACGTCCCTGCTGGTGCTGTGCCTGGCATGGCCCGCCCTTCTCCAGGCGCAAACCGAGACTGCCTCGATCGCCGGGTCGATCGCGTCTCACGACGGCGCGCGCATTCCGTTCGCCACGCTCGTGCTCACCGACCGGGCCTCGGGGAGGACCACGCGCGTCGCGAGTGACGACCGCGGCAGCTTCCTGTTCGAGTACCTCCTGGCGGGCACCTACGACCTGACGATCGACGCGGCCGGGTTCGAACGGCGCTCGGTGCCGTCGCTGGTCGTCCCACCCGGGGCCACGCATCGGATTGAAATCACGCTGGCGCCCGCCGCGCTGAGCGAGCACGTCACGGTTTCGGCCGCCATGCCGCGCGACAGCATGGAGAAGACCGAGGTGCGCGAGAGCGCGGCGCGTGACGTCGGCGAGGCGCTGGCGGAGACCGCGGGCGTGTGGCGGCTGCGCAAGGGCGCCATCGCCAGCGACGTCGTGCTGCGCGGGTTGCAGAGCCGCGACCTGAACGTGCTGATCGACGGCCAGCGCATCTACGGCGCGTGTCCCAATCGGATGGACCCGCCGGCGTTTCACGTGGACTTCTCGGAGGTCGAACGCGTGGAGGTGGGCAAGGGACCCTTCGACGTGCGTTACCAGGGCAGCATGGGCGGCCTCGTCAACATCGTCACGCGCCGGCCGCCGGACGGCTGGCACGCCTCGCCGGCCCTGTCGATCGGCTCGTTCGGGTTCGTGAACCCCTCGGGAACGGCGTCGTACGCCGGGCCGCGCGTGTCCGCGCTCGGCGGCTACTCGTTCCGGCGATCGGATCCCTACACCGACGGACGCGGGCAGCTGTTCACGGCGGTGGCGAACTACAAGCCCACCGAAGTGGATTCCGAGGCCTTCCGCGCCTCCACCGCATGGGGCCGGGCGGCCTGGCGGATCGAAGGCGGCGGCCAGCTCGAGGCGAGCTACACCCGGCAGATGGCCGACCACATGCTCTACCCCTACCTGCAGATGGACGCCGACTACGACAACGCCGACCGGGCGGCGCTCCGGTTCGAGCAGCCGCGATCCGGCGCGCGCGTCTCGGCCATCCGCGCCGACGTCTACTGGTCGCGCGTGGATCACTGGATGACCGACGAGCTGCGCGTCTCGTCCTCCACGGCTCCGCGCGCCTACTCGATGGCGACCGACGCGGCGACCAACACCGTGGGTGGCCGGGCCGAGGCCCAGATCGGCACCGGGACCACGGTGGGCGGCGAGGCGTTCCGGCGGAACTGGGACACCACCACCCTGCTCGCCGGCATGGCCTACGCGCCGCAGTACTCCATCCCGGACGTGGACCTCGACACCATCGGCTTCTTCGCCGAACACGCCCGATCGCTCGGCCCGAAGACGGCCATCGACTTCGGTGGGCGCCTGGACCGCATCCAGTCGACCGCCGATCCGCAGAAGGCCAACCTGGCGCTCTACACCGCCTACCACGCAACCACCTCGACGTCCCGGACCGACGTGATCCCGGCGGGACGCATCAAGGTGACCCACCGCCCGACCCAGGCCCTGCAGCTGGCCGTCGGCGTGGGGCACAACGCCCGCGTCGCCGAGGGCAACGAACGCTTCTTCGCGCTGCGGCGCATGGGCACCGACTGGGTGGGCAATCCCGAGCTGGCCCCGACGCGCAACACCGGCATCGATGGCTCGCTCACCGTCGAAGGCCAGGGGCGCTCGCTCTCCCTGAATGCCTTTGCCAACCGCATGGACAACTACGTGGCGGTCTACATGGCGCCCCGCGTGGAGATGGTGCCGGGCGTGATGAACACGACCGCGCGGTCCTATACCAACGTCGACGCGCTGCTGCGCGGTGTCGAGGTCACCGGCTCGACGCAGCTGCGCGCGCACCTGACGTTTTCTGGCGACGTGTCCTACACGCGGGGCACGTTCGACCAGGCAGACATCGCCGGCGCGACGAGCAACAACCTGGCCGAGATGCCGCCCCTTCGGGCGCAGGCGCGGTTCCGCTTCGACAACGGGCGCGCATTCGGGGAACTGGGCGGCATTGCCAGCGCCGCGCAGGAGAAGGTGGACAGCTCGCTTGGCGAGCAGACCACCCCCTCCTACTTCATCCTCAACCTGCACACTGGCATGCGTGCCGGCGCCTTCGCGGTGAGCGTCGGAGTGGCCAATCTGCTCGATCACTACTATGTCGAGCACCTGTCCTATCAACGGGATCCATTCCGCTCTGGCGTGCGGGTGGCCGAGCCGGGACGCAACCTGTTCATGAACGCCAGCTGGCAGTTCTAAAGACAACAGACGGCAGACGGGCAGGTTGAGCTGATTCTTCGGTAGGTGTCACAGTACCAGGTGTGGCGGTGCCCATCTGGCTCCAGTTCGTGGTCGGCTATGCCGTGTACCTGGTCGCCGTGGCATGGTCGGCGCCGGGCTTCGCGCGGGCGCGCGTCCCCGCGTTGGTCACGCTCGCGGCCAGTCTCGGTCTCGCGAGCGTGTGGCCGCGGCTGGTGTCAGGATCGGAGCTATCCGCAGCGGCGGCCTGGATCGCCGTGCCCGGACTGTTCGTGCTGGCGACCTACCGGGTGTCCGGAACGTTCTTCATCACCCCGAATCTCGCCCTCGAGCGTTGGCTGCTGCGCGTGGATCACGACGTGCTGGTGGGCACCGGCCTGCTGCGCGCCTACGGCGCGGTGAAGGCGATGCGCTCGACCTGCGAGTTGCTCTACCTGCTGGTGTACGCGATGGTGCCGGCGGGCGCGACGGTGCTGGTCATCGCGGCAAGGGCCGACTGGCTGCCGCGTTATTGGGCCGCCGTCTTCGCCGCCGAGCTGGCATGTTACGGCCTGCTGCCCTGGCTGCAGACGCGCCCGCCCCGCGCGATCGAACCCGCCGCTGCGACCGGCGCAGGAGACGCCTTGCGGCGACTGAACCTGGCAGTGCTGCAGCGTGGCAGCATCCAGGTGAACACCCTGCCGAGCGCGCATGCCGCCGGCGCGACCGCCCTGGCGCTGGTGATGGTGGACGCACTGCCGATGGTGGGCGGTGTGTTCCTCGCGGTCGCAATCGGCATCACCATCGCCACGGTGCTGGGCCGCTATCACTACCTGGTGGATGCCCTGCTCGGTGTGGCCGTGGGGGTGTCGACGTGGCTCTTGGTGGGATAGGACCTGGGAACCAGGAGCCAGGAACCAGCGATCAGGGGATGGTCGACGGCTACCGATTGTCGTCAGCCGGATACCGATGCTAAGCCACCGCGAGCAGCTTCACATTCGGGTTCTCGCGCTCGGTGTATTGCACTTCCCAATCCGACTGGAACAGCAGCACGCGGCGCTCGTCGCGATCGACGCAGTCGAGCACGCCCTGCGGGAGTCGCATCTGCTGGCCCGCCGGATGCTCGACCCAGCGCGCGGCGACGTGCGGGAGCTTGTCCACCTGGCACTCGACGCCGTACTCGTTGCGCATCCGCGCCTCGACGATGTCGAACTGCAGCGCGCCGACGACCCCGAGAATCGGCTCACGCTTGCCGTAGATCGGGAACACCACCTGCATCAGCCCTTCTTCCTCGAGCTGGCGGATGCCTTCGTCGAACTGCTTGTACTTGACGTCGCGCAGGCGGAGCGCGCCGAAGAACTCGGCCGGGAAGTGCGGGATCCGCGGGTAGCGCACCTTGGTACCCGCATACAGCGTGTCGCCGATCGCGAAGCGGCCGGGGTTGACCAGCCCGACGACGTCGCCGGGGTAGGCCGTTTCCACCGTCTCGCGCTCGCGTCCGAAGAAGCGGCTGGGCCGCGACAACCGCACCGGCTCATCGAGCCTCGCGTTGCGCACCAGCATGTCCTTGGTGAGCACGCCCGAGCAGACGCGCAGGAACGCCACGCGGTCGCGGTGCCGCGGGTTCATGTTCGCCTGGATCTTGAAGATGAACCCGCTGAAGTCCTCCGCCGCCGGCTCGACGATGCCGACGTCGGTCTCGCGCGGCTGCGGCGGCGGCGCCAGTTCGACCAGCGCGGCGAGGAACGACTCGAGGCCGAAATTCGACAGCGCCGAGCCGAAGAACACCGGGGTCTGTTTCGCGGCGCGGTAGGCCGCGGGATCGAACCGCGTCCCGGCCGCTTCGAGCAGGTGCACGCCCTCCAGCAGTTCGGTTCGGCGCTCCTCGCCGATCAGCTCGCCGAGCTTCGGATCGCTGGCGCTGGCGACGGCCACAGGCGTGCGGCGGTCACCACGGCGATCGCCCCGCTCGTAGAACAGGACCGTGTGCTGCTGCAGATCGTAGACGCCGCGGAAGCGGTCACCGGTGCCGATCGGCCAGTTCATCGGCACCGCGGCCACACCCAGCACCCGCTCGATGTCGTCCAGCAGGTCCAGCGGATCCCGCGACGGCAGGTCGAGCTTGTTGATGAAGGTGAGCATCGGCAGCTGGCGCTGGCGGGCCACCTCGAACAGCTTGCGGGTCTGGCTCTCGATGCCCTTGGCGGCATCGATCACCATCACGACGCTGTCCACCGCGAGCAGCGTGCGATAGGTGTCCTCGCTGAAGTCCTTGTGCCCTGGCGTGTCGAGCAGCGTGACCCGGCGATCGAACAGGTCGAACTCGAGAGCCGCCGAAGTGATGGAGATGCCACGCTCGCGCTCGATGTCCATCCAGTCGGAGACCGCGTGCCGCTGGGCCTTCTTGCCGCGGACCGCGCCGGCGAGCTCGATCGCGCCGGCGTACAGCAGCGTCTTCTCCGTAAGCGTCGTCTTGCCGGCGTCTGGGTGGGAGATGATGGCGAAGGTGCGGCGTTTCGCCACCTCGCGCGCAATGGCTTCTGAGGTCTGTCCTGCGGTCACGAACCTATGACAGTATCAGGAGTTCGGGCCCGGATGGTATATTAGGGCGTCCCCAGACCCAATCCGCGCCGTGACGGCGAGCCTCCACCAAGGCTCACGGCCGAGCTTTCGTTCCTTCGTCCAGGGGAGTGTGCATGCGCCCGATTTGCCGACGTCAGTTCGTGGCCACGCTGGCCGCCGCCGTGCCCGTCCTCGCGTGTTCCCGCCCGCTCATGGCGGACAGCCGTGACGTGCGAGCGCTGGACTTCGTCCACACCCACACCGGCGAGAAACTCTCGGTGGAATACGCGTCGGGCGACCGCTACCTGCCCGATGCCCTCGAGACCGTGAACCACTTCCTGCGCGACTTCCGCACCGGCGATGTGCATGCCATCGATCGCGGCCTGCTCGATCTGCTCCACGGCCTCACCCGGCTGACGGAGAGCCGCAGGCCGTTCCAGGTCATCTCCGGCTATCGTTCGCCCAACACCAACGCCATGCTCCGCCGCGCCAGCGAAGGCGTGGCCGGCCGCAGCCTCCACATGCAGGGCCAGGCGATCGACATCCGTCTCGCCGATGTCCCGCTCGGCAAGCTGCGCGCGGCCGCCCTCGCCGCCGGCCGCGGCGGCGTCGGCTACTACCCCGCTTCTGATTTCGTGCACGTCGACACGGGGCGCGTGAGGCACTGGTAGGAACCTTCTGCCTTTGTCAGGGCAGCGTGAGCGCCTGTTGCAGCTTCCGATCGTGCCCGTAGATGTCGTCCGCGAACCGGACCGACCCGTCCCCCGGCATCACCACCGCTGTCAGGTAGAACAGCACCACCTGGATCGGCCGCGTCAGGTTGACGCGCTCGGAGGTGGTGCCCTGCATCGCGGCGACGATGCGCTCGCGCGTCCACTCGGGCCGATCGCGCAACACCCACTCCGCCAGCATCACGGGATCGGCCACCCGCACGCAGCCGTGGCTGAAGTCACGACGGGCGCGCCCGAACAACTGCGGCGCGGGGGTGCCGTGCATGTAGATGTTGTCGTCGTTGGGGAACACGAACTTCACCAGGCCGAGCGAGTTCTTCGGCCCGGGCCGCTGGCGCACGCGGTAGCGGCCCTGCCGGAGCCCGGAGAGGCTCTCCTCGCTCATCGCCACGGGCGTGGCCTCGTCGCTCTGGCCCGAGACGATTTCCATGTCGTTGCGATCCAGATAGGTGGGGTCGCGCGCAATCGCCGGCAGGATCTCGCCGCGGAGGATGGACGGCGGCACGTTCCAGTACGGCCGGAAGATCAGGTGGCGCATCTGCTCGATGAACACCGGCGTCTGGGTGTTGAGCGCACGCCCGACGATCACCCCCAGGTCGAACACCGGCGCGCTCCGTTCGGGCGCGGTGTCCCACCCCCACAAGCGGAACATCGGGATATTGATGGCGAGAAACCCCTGCTCATCCAGATGGGGGAGCCAGCGCAGTCGCTCGAGGGCAAGTTCCAGTTGCCGAACCCGGCCATCGAGCGTCACGTTGAGGGCGGCCACCGTCGACCGCCCCATCGCGCCATCCGCATCGAGCCCGTGGCGCAGCTGAAAGTGCTTCACACCCTCGACGATGGCGCCTTCGTAGAGGCCATCTGCTGTTGAAACCGGGGCATCGGCTGGCAGATCACCCAGGAGCACCAGCCGCCGGTGGAGCGCCTCCAGGTCCTCCAAGGGCGCGCCGGGTTTTGTCGACGCCTTGGGAACGGGCAGCTGCAACGGCGTTGCCTGGTCGGCCAGGCCCCGGTACGTCGCCAGCGCCGCCACCAGCGCTCGATACAATGGCAATGGCGGCCGTAACTCGTCGGTCGCGGCGCGGAGACGCTGCCTGCCGAGCGCGTCGCGGAGCATCGCCGGGAAATCGTGGTCGTCGACCGGCGCGTTCATCCGGAAGCCGATCGACCGCGGATCGACGCGTCCCATGTGCAATTCGCGCCAGTAGCGCAGCAGGTGAAGGCTCAGGCCCACGTCGAAGCGGGCAAGCGCCTCGGCATCGGACGCGCCCTCTCCCTCGAGCGCAGCGGCCCCGCGCGCAAGGGCGGCGCCCTGGTAATCCTCTGGATCCAACCCTTCGGATTCCGCGGTTTCGAGCTTGGTCAACGCGTCACGCGCGTCGGTGGTCGGACGTCCGGTGGCATCACTCCACAGGAACGACGCCTCTGGAGCGCCGTACAGGGACATCAGCTGCCGTCGCTCCACCGCCGTCCGCACGCCGAGCGCGAGATCGTCCTGCTCCAGTACCGCGCGGAGCGCGACAGCCCGCTCGTCCGGCGACACCTGCAGGAGCGGCTGCTCGTTCGGAACGGGCACCGGGACCGAGGAGGTGGAATCGTCGGCACAGGCCAGCAGCCCGCACATCGCCATCGCGCTCAGGAGCTGCCGGATCACCACCCTCCCATTTTACGTTGCCCCGTGAATGCGGGGTTTCAGCAGGACTCAATAGTTCCACTGGATCTGGAAACCGAGGCGGTTGGCGTCGCGGCTGGACTCGTACGGGAACAGGCTCGTACGGGTCCGCTCGAACGTCCGCGTGTAGATCATGGTCAACTCGAGCTCCGCCCAGCGCGCGAGCTCGAGGCCGAAGTCCACCTCGTTGATGTGATCGCGCGGGGCGTTGCGGGCGAACTTGCGGGCGCCGTCGTAATACTGCCAGCGCACGAACGGGAACAGCGAGGCGGTCCCCTTCGCCCTCCGGTAGTTCACCTGCACATACCCGCCGTTCAACGATTTGCTGCTGATGCTCCGGTAGTCGTCGCTCAGTTCAGGGCCGCGGCCGACGGTCCACTCGGCCTCGATGCCGATCGGTTGCGGGTACCAGACCGCCGTCAGGGCCACGCGCTCGTCGGTCACACCACCTGCGGGGCTCGAGGGCGTGAACGTGGCCCCTCCAGTCGAGATCGCCTGCGTCGTCGTGACGAACTTCCCGTAATAGCCCTGTGCGCCAACCTCGAAGAACTGGCCGCTCGGGAGCTTGAAGGGATAGGCCCAGCGAGCGATCACGTGTGGGTCGCCGTTCTGATCCGATCGGTTCAGGCCCTGGCCGGAGTAGAGGCCGATGGTCGCCGAGCCATAATCGCCCGAGCCTTTCAGGCCCTGGCTGACAAGATCGCGATATCGCTGCCGCACCACCGGCGGTGCCCACATCAGGTACACCCCGTAGTCTCGTTCCCCTTCAACCGCGGAGTTGAGCGCGTCGGGACGTTCGGTCGGGCCACGATTCTGGCTCGACTGCAGGTTGACCCAGCCGTACGGCACCTTCGACTGACCGAGCCGGATCCGGAACGCCTTCTTCGCATCGAGGTTCACGTCGGCGTAGAGGTCGCGCATCTGCAGCGAGTAGTCGGCCGCGCCGGTGGAGGCGTTGAAGTCGGCCTGCGCGTACAGCGCAAGATGCTGGGAGACATCGCCGCTCACCACGAAGCGGCCGCGGCGGATCAGGAACGATTCGTTCTCGTTCACCGATCGATCCGCTGGCACTTCGAGGGTCGCCCCCTCACCCTGCGCCACCTCGGTGAACCGGAACTGGGTATAGCCGCGCAGGCCCAGGCGCTCGTACCACTTGTTGCTGAGCGCCCTCTTCACCGCGACCTCGGGGTCCTGGCTGGCCACCTGCGTCTCGAGTGCCTGCACACGGCTGCTGAGCGCCTGTTCGGTGCTGGACAGAACCTTCGTGGGCGCTTCCTGCGTCTGGAGAGCAGCCACGGTTGCGGGTGCCGGAGCGACCTGACCTCCTGCGGCCGCCGGGGCGGCCGGTGGGTCGGGCGCCTCCGCCGACAGGCGCAACTCGTCGTATTCCTCGGCGGTGATGGAGCCGCGATCGCGCAGGATACGCAGCAGCCTCAGCATCGTCTCGTTGGACGCGTGCGCGGGGGTGGCAGGCAGCAGCAGCCCCGCAGCCGTGCAGGCTGCCAGGCAAAAGGAGCGGAGCGTGATGGATCGCAGCACACCAGTGAGTGTGGCAAGCACAGATGACACGTTCGTTACATCAATGTTTCATGTGCGTTACATTCCCGTGATGCGGATGGCATCGTGACCATCCTTCAGGATCTCAGCACCGCACTGCGCCTGTGGCGCCGTCGTCCCGGGGTTCCGACACTGGCCGTGTTGTTCCTCGCCAGCGGGATGGGCATGGCCGCCGGCATCTTTGCGGTCGCCGATGCGGCCCTGTGGCGGAGCCTTCCGCTGCCTGCCGCCGACCGCGTGATCTGGGTGCAGTCGGTGGACCGGGGCGTCGCGGGCGACACCTCCCCGGGAGTCTTTGCCGCCTGGTCGGGTCGTGTGCGGACACTGAGCGACGTGGGAGCGCTCAGACCGGTCGCGGCCACACTGCGTGACGCGCGTGGAACCGAGCGCCTGGACGGCGCCCAGGCGACCGCAGGACTGTTCCGCGCCCTTGGCGTCACCGCGGCGCTGGGCCGGCCGCTCACCGCGGACGACGAACGGGCCGGCGCGGAGCCGGTGCTGGTGCTCACCCATCGGCTCTGGCAATCGCGGTTTGGCGGTGACCCGTCCGTCATCGGAGGCCAGGTGGACCTCGACGGGCGTAGCCGCCGCATCGTCGGCGTCCTCGAGGCCAACGCCGACCAGTTGCCTGTCGGCGGCGACTGGTTCACGCCGCTGCCGTTGTCGCCCGACG
This sequence comes from uncultured Acidobacteriota bacterium, assembly GCA_963721715.1. GTDB lineage: Bacteria > Acidobacteriota > Vicinamibacteria > Vicinamibacterales > UBA2999 > VFZN01. The sequence goes on from CAVRKI010000004.1 coordinate 1,344,823, forward strand.
CGTTGTCGGCCGGAGGGCCCCGCTACCTGAAAGTCGTGGGCCGAATGGTGGCGACCAGTGAGATCTCCTCCGCCAGCCGTGAGTTGACGGACATCGCGCAGTCGATCGGCGCGGTCGGCAGCGATGGCGCGTTGCTCGGCGCCCAGGCACGGCCGCTCGGGCAAGCCTTCGCCGAGACCTCGGCGCGTCTGCTGCAGCCGCTGTTCATCACTTCGCTCATCGTGCTGCTGATCGCGGCGATGAATACCGCCAACCTGTTGATCGCCGCGCAGCACACGCGCCGCTCGGAACTGGCCGTGCGGGCGGCGCTCGGCGCCGGCCGCGGCCGCCTGATTCGCCAGTTGCTCACCGAATCGCTCCTCGTCACGGCAGTGGCGGGCCTCCTGGCGCTGCTGCTGGCGCAGTGGTTCACCGCCGGGCTGAGGGCGCTGCTGCCCACGGACCTGCCGCGCATGGGCGCTGCCACCGTGGACGGGCGAACCGCCGCATTCGTTGGCGTCCTCGTCCTCGTCGTCACGGCGCTGGTGGGCGTTGCGCCGGCCATCGGGCAGACCGGCGCCTCGCTCGCCGGTTCGATCGTCGGCACCGCGCGAGGGGTCGTCCGTGGTGACGATCGCTTCCGTCGCGCGTTCGTGATGGCACAGATCGCCCTGGCCATGACCCTGGGCACGGCCGGGCTCCTGATGTGGCAGACGACGCAGGCGCTGATACAGGCGCCGCGCGGATACTCGTCCGATGGCGTGTGGACGGCGGCACTGCGCCTGGCGGCCAGTGACTATCGCGGCCCCGCGGAGCTGGACGCCGCGCTGACGCGCGTGGTGTCCGCGGTTGCCGCCCTGCCGGGTGTCACCGATGCCGCGGTGGCCTCGCGCGTGCCACTGGCCGGCGGCGCGCCGGGCTCGGACGTGGCGCTGGTGTCGGACGCGTTCACGCCCGGCACGGACCGCCAGGCCCGGATTCGTATCGTCTCACCGGGCTACTTCCGCACGGTTGGTGTCCCGATTCTCGAGGGCCGCGACCTGGGCACGGCCGACGGGGCGGGCGCGCTGCCGGCCGTCCTTGTCAACCAGACCCTGGCGGCGCGTCTGACACCTGGCCGATCGCCGGTCGGTCAGGCGGTGAAGTTCGCGGTCCGGGATTTCAGCGACGCCGCGGCCGCATGGCAGGTGGTGGGTCTGGTGGGTGACGCGAAGGACCGCGGCCCGCGCGAAGTGACAGAGCCCGAAATCTACATCAGTATCGGACAGACGCCGCCCGGCGTCTTCGAATGGATCGGACGCCAGGTCCTGCTGGTGGCGCGTTCAGCGCCTGGCGTGGTGCTGGCACCTGCTACCTTGCGACTGGCGGTGAACGCCGCTGACCCGCGAATCCCCGCGTTCGACGTGCTGTCGCTCGACCAGCGCCTGCAACGCCATCTCTCGGTCGAACGGCTGCTGTCCAACCTGCTGCTGCCGATCGCCGCCGCGGGCACGCTGCTGGCTGGCTTCGGCGTGTTCGCGCTGGTGATGCACATGGTGACGAGCCGGCGCCGCGAGATCGCCTTGCGCATGGTGCTGGGTGCCTCACCGGCCACGATCATGCACGACATGGGACGCACCGGGCTTCGTCTGGCGATGGGCGGCACCGTCTTCGGCTGCGGTGGCGCGCTGGTCGCCGACCGGCTGCTCGCCGCCAGCACGTTCGGCAGCCGGGCAGTCGATCCCGCCGTGCTGCTGTCGGTCGCCGTCCTCATGCTCGTAACGACGATGGTCGCGGTCTGGCTACCGGCACGGCGCGCCGCGCGGCACGATCCGGCAGAGGTCCTTCGCGCGCCGTAGGCGCCATCTCGCTGTGACACTCGTTCGCGATGTCTTCAAGGTAGAATCCGCCATGGCTTTCACGCTGACGATCAACGGGAAACCGACCACGGTCGAGGTGCCCGACGACATGCCGCTGCTCTGGGTACTGCGGGATGTGGTCAACCTGAAGGGCACCAAATACGGATGCGGCATCGGCGCGTGCGGCGCCTGCACGGTGCACGTGGACGGCAAGCCCGTCCGCTCCTGCCAGACCCGGGTGTCGGCGGTGAAGGCGCCAATCACGACCATCGAGGGGCTCTCGGCCGAAGGGTCGCATCCGGTGCAGAAGGCGTGGCTGGAGATCGACGTGCCGCAGTGCGGCTACTGCCAGGCCGGCCAGATCATGTCGGCCGCGGCGCTCCTCTCGCAGAAGCCCAAGCCGACCGACGGCGACATCGATCAGGCGATGAACGGCAATCTCTGCCGCTGCGCCACCTATCTCCGCATCAGAAAGGCCATCCACCGCGCCGCCGAACTGGCCGCGTCCACCACCAACACGGCGGCACCGCCGCAGCCCGGCGGAGAGGAATAGACCATGGCGCCCACACTGGATCGCCGTTCGTTCCTTCGCGTCAGCGCGCTTGCCGGCGGCGGGCTCGTGCTGGCCACCGCAGTCGGTGATGTCGCCGGCGTCTTCGCGGCACAGCCGGCGGGCACGGCCTTCACGCCGAACGCCTTCATCCGCATCACGCCCGACGGGCTCGATCACCATCGTCGCCAAGAACCCCGAGGTCGGCCAGGGCGTGAAGACGTCGATGCCGATGCTGGTGGCCGAGGAGCTGAGTGTGGACTGGAAGGACGTCCGGCTCGTGCAGGCCGATCTGGACACCGCAGAAATACGGGCCGCAGAGCGCGGGCGGCAGCACCAGCACGCCGACGAACTGGGAACCGCTGCGCCGTGCCGGCGCCGCCGGCCGCCAGATGCTGATTGCCGCCGCGGCCGCAACGTGGGGCGTGCCGGCATCGGAGTGCACGGCCGCATCCGGTCGCGTGCACCATCGCACGTCGAACCGATCGCTCGGCTACGGCGAGCTGGCGACCAGGGCCGCCGCCCTGCCGGCGCCCGATCTGCGCACCGTGGCGCTGAAGGATCCGAAGGACTACACCATCCTCGGCAAGCGCACCCCCGGCGTCGACAACGCCGCCATCGTCACCGGCAAGCCGATCTATTCGCATCGACTTCACGCTGCCCGGCATGCTCTACGCCGTGTTCGAGAAGTGCCCGGTCTTCGGCGGCACGGTGGCCACCGCAAACCTCGACGTGATCAAGGCTCAGCCGGGCGTCCGCCATGCCTTCGTCGTCGAGGGCGGGACGGACCTCACCAGCCTGCTCGGCGGCGTGGCGATCGTCGCCGACAGCTGGTGGCAGGCCGAGTCGGCCCGACGCATGCTGCAGGTCACCTGGAACGAAGGCGCGACCGCGCGCCAGAGCAGCGCGGGATTCGCGGCGCGGGCGACCGAGCTGTCGGCGCAGCCGCCGGGGTTCACGATCCATCGGCAGGGGAACGAGGAGCAGGCGCTGTCATCGGCCAGCAAGACCGTCGAAGCGGCCTACGCCTACCCGTTCATTTCCCACGCGCCGCTCGAGCCGCAGAACTGCGCCGCGCACTATCGCGACGGCGCGATCGAGATCTGGGCGCCGAGCCAGACGCCTGCAGCGCGGGCGCGACATGGTGGCCAAGGTGCTGAACCTCACGCCCGATCGCATCACGTTCCACCTGATGCAGGCGGGAGGCGGCTTCGGCCGCCGGCTGTCGAATGATTACGTGGTCGAAGCCGCGTGGATTGCGAAGGTCGTCGGCGTCCCGGTCAAGCTGCTGTGGACCCGCGAAGACGACATGCGGCACGACTTCTATCGCCCGGGCGGGTTCCACTACCTGAAGGGCGGGCTCGATGCCAACGGCGCGCTGACGGCGTGGCGTGGGCACTTCGTCAGCTACGGTCCGATGGAGCCGCCCGCCGACAACCCGAATGCCTTTGCCCCATCGGCGAACATCCCGGCCACCGAATTCCCGTCGGGGTTCGTGCCGCACTTCGCCATTCACGCCTCGCTGATCCCGACGGGCGTGCCCACCGGCGCGCTGCGCGCGCCACGCAGCAACGCGGTGGCGTGGGTCTACCAGTCGTTCATCGACGAGTGCGCGCACGCGGCCGGCAAGGATCCGGTGCAGTTCCGGCTGGCGCTCCTCGACGCCGAGCAGCCCCGCCCGGCCGGCGCCCCGGTCGAAGGATTCAGCGCCGCGCGGATGCGCGGGGTGCTGACCGAAGTGGTCAAGCGCTCCGGCTGGGGCCGCACGCTACCGAAGGGCACCGCGCTCGGCGTGGCGTTCCACTACAGCCATCGCGGCTACTTCGCGGAAGTGGCCGAGGTGAGCGTGAATGCCGAGAAGGCCGTGAAGGTGCACAAGGTGTGGGTGGTGGGCGACGTCGGCCGCCAGATCATCAACCCGAGCATGGCGGAGAACCAGGTGCAGGGCGCGGTGCTCGACGGCCTGGCCGAGCTGATGGCCCAGGAGATCACCATCGAGAACGGCCGCGCGATGCAGGGCAACTTCAATCAGTTCCAGCTGCTCCGCCTGCGCAACGCGCCGCCGGACGTGGACGTCCACTTCGTGATCACCGACCACAGCCCGACGGGCCTGGGCGAGCCGGCGCTGCCGCCGGTGCTGCCGGCCGTGTGCAATGCGGTGTTCGCGATAACCGGAACGCGGGTGCGGTCGCTGCCGTTGACGAAACACGGATTCCGCTGGGCCTGAGGTCGATGGCGCCCCTGGCGGGCGCGGGGTGATCTGCCAGGAGAGCCCCCAGCGGTCCTTGCACCAGCCGCACTGGCTTTGCTGGCCGCCATTGCCGACGATCGCGTTCCAGTAGCGGTCCGTCTCTTCCTGAGCTCGTCAAGCCGACACCGCTCGTTGAGCGGCCCCCCGGTATTCCGTGCGTTTCCCCCGCCAGGTCGGGGTGAGGCGCACCGCCGGAGGACACACAACCGGCCGCACGTCGTGAGATCCCCAACGATTCTTGCTGTGTCCACCCGTTTCCGAGTTCGGCACGCCGTCTGCTATTCCGCACCGGGGGCTCGCGCTCGAGCAGCCGCCCAGGCCCTTGTTCCGCGACCGGATGAGACGCGCGTCAAGACAGTTCCAGGAGGACATATGACACGGTTTGCCCTACGAATCACCGCGGCGGTCTGCATGGCAGCATTCACCGTCGCTGGCGCCGAGGCACAGTCGACCCAGAAGAAGGAAACCGTGCCCAAGGGTCCGTCCATGGCCTCGACCACGCAGCTGAGGGGAGAACTCATTGCGGTGGGACCGAACTGGCTCATCGCCAAGATGGTTCCGAGCGGCGAGTATCGCCTCTTCGACGTCAGGCCTGGCGCGGTGGCCACGATTGGGGGCGTGACGAAGTCGCTCAGCCAACTGAAGCCTGGCACGATGCTCGTCGCCGCCGTAACGACCACGGAGACGCCACTCGCCAAGCGCACCACGACGGTCACCAAAGGCAAGCTGATCTGGTCAACGCCCACGAGCATTATCGTGACGCTGGAGAATGGCGAGAACCGGCAGTACACCGTTCCGGCCGGCTTCAAGTTCACCGTCGAGGGCAAGCAGCTGGGGATCGAGGAGCTTCGTCCGGGCATGATCCTGACGGGCACCAACGTCGTCGAGGAACCGGCGACGTTGATTACCGAACAGACCGTGGTGCATGGAACCGAGCCGAAAAAGTAGCAGAGCACTCCCTGGGGCGCCCGGTCGTCGATCGACCTATCTATCGATATCGAACCGGGCGTCCTCGCTATCCCGATGCCGATGGCTCAGCGGCGACGTCTCGCGCTCAGTGACGTCGCGAGCGCGGGATCAATGGAGCACCGAGACGAAAGGGCGACCCGAGCGGGCTTCGCTCACGGCGTGCAGCAGGTCGGTGCCGAGCCGCCGCTTGACGACGTATCCGATCCCGCCAGCCGCCTGCGCGGCCCCCGCCACCTCGGCGTCGTCGTGGACCGTGAGGAACACTATCGCCGCCGTCGACCCGGCTTCGCGGAGACGAGCGGCGACCTCGAGGCCGGACATTCCTGGCATCGAGATGTCGAGCACGATCACGTCCGGCTGGAGCCTCGCCGAGGCATCCAGGGCCGCGGCACCGTCCTGAACCTGCCCGACCACCGCGCAAGCCGACTCCAGCACCGAGGCCACCCGCCCCAGCACGGCCTGGTTGTCATCGACCAGGAGCACCCGGGTCCGTTCAGTCCGCCGCAGGTCCGACGATGTGGTGCTTGACGGCATACTGAACCAGCTCCGCATTCGACTTCACCTTGAGCTGCTCCATTATTCGGTACTTGTGGAACGCCACGGTTCGCGTCGAGAGGTTGAGGAGGTCGGCCACTTCCTTCATCGAGCGGCCTTCAGCGAGTAGTTGCAGCACTTCCCGCTGCCGCGGCGTCAGTTCCTGGCCCGGAGCGCGATCCTCGCCGTGCATGAGCGCGCCCACGAGGCCTTCGGTGATCAGGGGGGTGATGTACGAGTGGCCTCGCATGACCTCATGAATGGCCGTCAGGAGCTCCGACGTCGCCGAGCGTTTGAGCAGATACGCAGAGGCTCCCGAACGAAACGCCTCCGCCGCGAGGTCGGTGTCCTCGTTCATTGTCAGGAACACCAGCCTCACGTCCCTCGCCCTCTGCTTGATCTGACGTCCTGCCTCGAGGCCGTTCAAGAGCGGCATCGAGATATCCAGCACGATGATGTCGGGTTTGAGCGTCTCCGCGGCGGCGACGAGGGCCCTGCCGTCGGACACTTGACCGACGATGTCGCACTCTGGCGACAGCAGCTTCTCGAACGCGCCCAGCAGCAGCGTGTGATCGTCGGCCAGCAGCACGCGAGGTCGGCCCATGCGAGGCACTCTATCTACCTTAGTCGCGACCGGTGCGGCCGCCTATGCAGAATCGGCACGCGCACGACGCCGCCTACACGACCTGCCCTGCCGCCGCGACGGAGGCCTGTTCGACGCCCACCGGCACATGGACCGTGAGCGAAGTGCCCGCCCCAGGTTGCGATCGAACGGTGAGAGTGCCCCCGACCGTCTCTGCCCGTTCGCCGATGCTGATCAGGCCCAACCCCTTGCCCCACTCGGAGTCGACGTCGAAACCCTCGCCATCATCCGACACCGTGAGGACGAGATCTGCCAACCCGCCCTGGAGATGAACGCGTATTGTCCCGAGCCTTGCTGTGCTTCACCGCGTTCTGCAAGGCTTCCTGGGCGATGCGGAAGAGAGACACTGTCAGTTCGAGCGGCAGGCTCGCCGGGACCTTGTCATGCGTAAACGTCACCTTCAGATCAGAACGGGACATCTCGCGCTGGAGCGCCTGCAATCCGGCGACGAGGCCGATCAGCCTGAGCTTGGCGGGGTGCAGGCGGTGCGACAGGTCGTGCAGGCTGGTGGCAATATGCTGCGCACGGTTCCATGCTTCACCCATCAAAGCCTCGTGGTCCTGTGTGACCGCTCCACCCAGGAGGAGCTCGAGATCGGACGAGAGCAGCGCCACCTGCTGGCTGATGTCGTCGTGCAACTCGCGAGCGATGCGCGAGCGTTCGGTGTCCTGAGCTCTGAGCAGACGCGATCCGAGATCCCGGATACGCTCGTAGCTGCCTTGCAGGGCCTCCTGGCTGCCTCGCGCCAGGTCCTCCGCCAGCCGCCGTCGTCGTCGCTGAACGAGGAGTCCAACGATGAGGACCGTCTGAGCCAGCAGCACCGCGACAGTGCCGAGGACGTAGAGCCTGTAGCGCTCCCAGACGGTCGGCTCCTTGAAGAGCAGGCGCGTCCCCTCGGGCACGGCGGACTCGCTGATGCCCCAGCGCCTCAGCTGGCGCCAGTCGACCTGCCTGACGTTCAGATTGAGCGAAGAGACGGGAATGCTATCCGCTGACTCGCCTGACAGCACGCGGAGGGTCAGTCGGCCGACCGCTTCGAGTTGTGCCGTCTGATCCTTGAGGCTGCCTCCGACAATGCCGTGGTTCATCGCCGAATCGACCCAGCAGTACATCGGCGCGTTGGCGATCGCGGCCAGCCGATCGATGTACGCCAGCGGGTGAACGTTGTCACCGTCGCCATCGCGACTGACGATCAGGTAGATGATCGCCGAGTCGTCGGGGAGGCTCGCGAGACGGGACTCGAGCTCGCGAGTGGGCAGGGCGCTGAGATACGTGACCGTGAACCGGGATTCGAATGGCCGGAACTGGCTCCGCGCCAGGGTCTCAAGGTCCTTGTCTGCCCGGCGTCGCGCCGGCGACGACGAAGATGTGACGGACCTCCGGCTGCAACTCGCCGATGAACGCCATCGTATCCGCGAGGTCGAGGGTGGCGACGAGTCCGGTGGCGTTCGCCATGCGGGGCACGGGTGACGACGCGAAGAACACGATCGGCGAGTCGGGAAACAGCGTGGTCCGCGCCTGGCTCACAATCGTGATCGCGCGGGCGTCCAGGGCAATGACCGCGTCGATTCGCACGCCGCTGTACTTCAGGCGCAGGAAGTCCCGGAGGGCTGTCTGGTACGCGGGATCCAGAAACCTCGCCTCGTCGATGTACTCCGCGTAGTAGTCCACACCTCCGAGCCCCTGCTCGAGGATTCGCGGCAGCTCGCGGTCACCGATGGTCACGATCTGCGCGTCGCGTCGCGTCGAGTAGAGGGCCAGCACCTGTTTCTGCGGCTGAGCCCACGCCGCCATCGGCGGAGCCAGCAGGCACACCACGAGCGGGATCACGATCCCACCCCAAGGTCGCGAGAACGGCTGGCGTCTGCCCATCACGGATTTGATCTCAGTGCTGAACCTGGTGAGCCGCGGCGTCATGATGGTCAGCGCCGCTCCCACGAGCCGGCAACGTGGGCATCAATTACGGTTGGGCTGGCTACGGGCTGCTCCAAGCCACTGGGATACCACAGATGACGCCCGGCAACCTGTAAACTCGCCCGCCCCCACCCTGTCACTTTTGACAGGGAGCAGCCTGTTAGTTGAGCCAGTTCCCGGGCGCCCTGATCAGGCCTAGGCTTCCACCTATGAACCAGCTTGCCCGCAGCCCAGCGAAGCGGCACCGGGCGTTGATGTCGAGTCAAGAAGCGGTCGAACAGGCCGAGGCTTACCTGAGCGCTCATCCCGACGCTCCGCTTCCCGTGTCGAGGCTGTCCCGACTCGTGGGGCTGAGCGAGCGAGGACTGCGGGAGGCGTTCTACCGCGTGCGGGGCATGGGCCCGAAGCGGTGGATGGTGGCCTCGCGCCTTCGAGGCGTTCGCGCCGTCCTTCGCAACCAGTCCGCCGCGCCAACCACGGTCACAGACGCCGCCGCCGACCACGGATTCTACGAGCTTGGACGCTTCGCAGCCCTCTACCGGGAGGCGTTTGGAGAGATGCCGTCCGAGACGCTCCGGCTTCGGCGCCGCCAGTCCACCGCAACCGTTCGAAGCAGCAGGAACAAAAAAGATGCCTTTTCGAGCCTGTCAGATAGACCGTCCGTCCGATCGTCCAGTCGGGCTGGCGGCGATGACGCGGCCAAGCGCGCCCGATACTGACGCCCGTCAGAGGGCTTGGCCGTACGCCGCCATCGACTTGGTGTTGCCACCGAGCGGCGGCGACCCACGCTTGATCGAGAACCCATACCTCGGAACGGAGGCTCACGAACACGTCGACGCCGGCACGATCGTCGGACGGAGCGCGGCCATCCGGCGAGCGCTCGACCAGGTCTGTCAGGTTGCGGCGACGGATTCGACGGTACTGCTGCTCGGCGAGACAGGGACAGGAAAAGAGCTCTTCGCGACCCGGATTCACGAGGCAAGCGCGAGGCGCGGCCGCGGCATGGTCCGTGTCAACTGCGCGGCGATCCCCAGCGCGCTCATCGAGAGCGAGCTGTTCGGCCGGGAAAAGGGGGCGTTTACCGGCGCCCTGGCGAAACAGATTGGTCGTTTCGAAGCTGCGGACAACTCGACGATGTTCCTCGATGAGATCGGCGACCTGAGACCGGACGTTCAGGTGAAGCTGCTGAGGGTGCTCGAGGAGCGGCAGCTCGAGCGGCTCGGCAGCCCGAAGCCTGTTTCGGTCAATGTGAGAATCATCGCGGCAACGCACCGCAATCTCGAGGAACGCATCGCGCGCGATGAATTCCGGCAGGACTTGTACTATCGTCTCAACGTCTTTCCAATTCAGATCCCGCCGCTGCGAGAGCGGAGCGAAGACATTCCCTTGCTGGTCTGGCGCTTCGTCGACATGTTCTCGACGATGTTCGGCAAGCGCATCGAGACCATCTCACGGTCGAGCATGGACGCCTTGCAGCAATACCCGTGGCCTGGGAACATTCGCGAATTGAGGAACGTCGTCGAGCGGGCCATGATCGCGGCGGGCGGGCACCACCTGACGATCGGGCTACCCGCAGAGGCCAGAGCGCGCTGCAGGCGCAGCGACAAGCTCGCGGACGTCGAGAAAGAGCACGTCCTCAGCACCCTTGAACGTTGCGGCTGGCGCATCCGCGGCGCCGGTGGCTCTGCCGAACGGCTCGGGCTCCGGCCATCGACACTCGAAACCCGCATGAAGAAGCTCGGGCTCAGCCGACCGAAGGCCTGACCGGGAGAATCACATGAGCACCACATCGATCGCAGGCACGCTGATCGTCGCCGCCTTCGTATCGTCGGGGGTTGTGGCCGTTGCACAGGACAAGGGACAGACCGAGGCCGCCGCACTGGCCAGCACGTCGAAGGCGGCCCTGCAGACGCTATACGGCACCGCTGAGCTCGCGAAAGTGCTCGGTCCCAAGGCGCAGGCAATTCTGGTCTTCCCGAAGGTCACGAAAGCCGGCCTCGGGATTGGCGGCCAGTACGGCGAAGGGTCGCTGCTCAAGAACGGGGCCGCCGTCGCCTACTACAAGACGACCGGCGCCTCGTTCGGGGTACAGGCCGGAGGCCAGCAGTACGGGTACGCGATGTTCTTCATGAACGCGAAGGCGCTCGAGGACTTCGTCAGCGCGAGCGGCTTCGAGGTCGGCGTTGGCCCGAGCGTCGTGGTCGTGGACGAGGGCATGGCGAAGACCACGACGACCACCACGCTGAAGGGCGACATCTACGCCTTCGTCTTCGGCCAGAAGGGACTGATGGCGGGCCTCGGCATACAGGGCAACAAGATCGCGACGATCACGCCAAAGTAGCGGCGTTCGTCACCGGCCAGATGCGCCATTGGTGTGAGATGACATTGAGGGGAGCGCTGCTGTTCGTGATTGCGCTGCGGTTGTCGGCCGGGGTTGCCGCGGCTCAGACGCCAGAGGCGTGGCAGCCGCCTCCGCCGGCGCCCGATGCGTTCGATTGGATTCAGCTCACATCGGGCGAGTGGCTCAAGGGCGAGCTCATCGCGCTCTACGACGGATCGCTGGAATTCGACAGCGACGAGCTGGACAAGCTGACCCTCGACTGGGAGGACATCCGGCAGGTGAGGACCGGACGCATCGTCCAGGTGCGCTTCCGCGATCGCGACGAAGCCGTGACCGGCACGTTAATCGTCGACGGCGACAGCGTCCGTGTGCGCGGTGATACCGATCAGCCGTTCGCACGGGCGGCGCTGATGTCGATCGCGCCGGGAGAGCCGCGCGAGGCGAACTACTGGTCCGGGAACGCCACCCTCGGCTTCAATCTCCGCCGCGGGAACTCCGAGCAGGTCGAGGCCAACACCATCACGAGCGCCAGGCGGCGCACCGTCGGCACCCGCGTCGGCGTCGACTACGTCGCCAACTACAACGTCACCGACGATCTGACCGTGACCAACAACCAGCGCGTCAACGCCGGCGTCGACTGGTTCGTCACCGCGCGCCTGTTCGTGCGGCCGGTGGTCGCCGAGTACTACCGCGATCCGTTCCAGAACTTCGCCCACCGATGGACGCTTGGCGCCGCGGTCGGGTATCAGCTGGTGGACACCCCGCGCGTCAGCTGGGAATTCAACGTCGGCCCCGCCTATCAGCGCACGATCTTCGACAGCGTCGCCGAAGGAGAATCGGACACGGAGAGTACGGCGGCCTTGTGGGCCGGCACCACGTACACGAACGAGCTGACCGGCGACATCGACTACTCGCTGGATTACCGTTTTCTCCTGGTGAAGCCCGAAGCTGGACGATATACGCACCACCTGATTACCGGCCTCTCGGTCGATGCGGTGGGCCCGCTCGATCTCGATGTCTCGTTCGTCTGGGATCGGGTCCAGGACCCGCGACCCGAATCATCCGGTCTCGTCCCGAAGAGGGACGACTATCGGTTCATCTTCGGGCTGGGTTTCGATTTCTAGGTCCAGGGAGGAGAGCGGCATGTCGCATCGGCCGTCGGTTCGATGGTGGTCGCTGGCGGAAGGACTGTGCTGGACGCTGGCGCTGCTCGCGCTGCCCACGTGGACGGCGATGCAGCTGGCCGGGGCTGCAAGCGCCCGGCACGAGCTGAACCGCTTCGCCGTGCTCGAGGCTGCCGCCCAGCTCGACGCCGCATCGCCCGATCAGAGCCTGTGGTCCGATGCTCGCGTCAGGGCGTGGCGCAACGCCGTGAACGATCCGGCGCCGGCGCCTCTCGGCGTGCTTCGCATCCCGCGCCTGCACCTCGAGGCTCCCCTGCTCGCGGGCAGCGACGACGCGACACTGGACCGCGGCCTGGGGCACATCGAAGACACCGCGGCCCCAGGGACCGACGGCAACGCCGGCATCGCCGGCCATCGCGACGGGTTCTTCCGGGTGCTGAAAGACATCACGGAGGGGGACACCATCGAGCTCCAGACCCTTGGAGGACGAGAGATGTATCGGGTCGAGCGAACCTGGATCGTCGACCCGGATGACGTCTCGGTCCTCGATCCAACACCGGCGCGCTCGATGACCCTGGTCACCTGCTATCCGTTCTACTTCGTTGGCTCGGCGCCGCAGCGGTTCATCGTGCGAGCGGTGAGTGTTCGCAGCGCACAACAGTAAGGAGGGCCGTCACACACCACTCCCGGCTACGTACCAGACCTGGCTCCGAGCGTGACGCTCGTCGCCCCGGAAGGAAGAGGAGACTCACATGTCGTTGCCATTTCGCCCCGTCGTGATCGCGGGCGCTCTCACCGCTTTCCTCGTCGCACCCTCGTTCGCACAGCAAACCACCACCGTCTCGCAAACGAAGAAGTTCGAGGTCGTCGCCGTTGAAGGCAACACGCTGGTCGTCAGGCTGCCCGAAGGCACCAGAGAAATCACCGTCGCGAACGACTTCCGCTTCACCGTGGACGGCCAGCAGCTGTCCGTGCAGCAGCTGAAACCCGGCATGGCCGGGACCGCGACCATCACCACCACCACCAAGTCGACTCCGGTGACCGTTACCGAGGTGAAGAACGGCACGGTCGTCCAGTCGGGAGGTGCGAGCATCATCGTTCGCACCGATGAGGGGTTCAAGATGTTCACCCAGAGCGACGTCGACAAGCGTGGCGTCAAGATCTATCGAGCCGGCCGGCCGGCTGGCGTCTCGGACTTCCGCACGGGCGATCAGTTGAGCGCGGTCATTGTCACGTCGATGCCGCCGCGCGTCGTCAGCCAGCAGGAAGTGAACGCCACCTTGGCGGCCAGCGGGTCCGGTGCGGGCGCGGGTGCCGCGGCGGCGCGCGCACCGGCTGGTGCGTCGGCGGGCTCGTCGGCGGGCGCCGCGGGCGCCTCGAGTGCGTCGGCGGGTAGCTCGGGTGCCGCGGCCTCGGGCCGTCGCACGCTGCCGAAGACCGCCAGCCCGCTACCGCTGTTGGGGTTGTTTGGCGGCCTCTCCCTGTTTGCCGGCGCCGGGCTCACCATTCGTCGGCGTTTGACGCGTCGACAGAGTCGATAGAATACCGGGTGTCAGGCCGCGTCCACGGGTGCGGCCTGACGCCCCTTTCGTCAACGGCAGGTACGAGTTGATCCCCATGTGCAGCAGTGCTTCCCGTACGCGTCTCGTGCCAGGGGTCGCCGCATGCCTGCTGGCGGCATCGATGGCGGGAGGCTTCGCACAGGAGCGCCAGGTCGAACAGCCCCAGACGTTCGGAGCCACCTACGACGAATTGAGCGACGCGCAGCGCGTGCTCCTCGACGGATTCTTTCAGCGCGCGGGGGCCATTCTCGGGGTACCGATGGCTCCGCGTGAACGTTACGATGCAGCGCCGCTCTCGTCGCGAAGTACGTTCGGTGCCGTCACCCATGCGCTGCTCGGGTCGTCGCTCACGGATCGCCGTTCTGGCCTGCCGCTCGGCCGCACGCTCGACCTGATCGACTACGTCGAGGGGGTGCGCGGTCAGGTCACCGGCGCCCCCGGCGATCAGCAGTTCCGCGTCTACGTGGCGCTCGAGCCCGGTGCCAGGGAGATCGTCGACAACGCGAAGGAATTCCGCCGAACCGCAGACAACGCCTTCTTCCATCAGGGCTACCCGATTTCGTACCGGCAGGACGGCTACCCGTCCATCCAGATCTCGATGTCGCGTGACGCCGCCAGGGCCGACATCGACATCGATTACCGCTCATCGCGGTTTCCAATCGCGCTCGTCAACGGACATCTGTCGGCGTCGAACTCGGATGTCCGCGCCGGCAACCTCGATCGACACAACGGGCGGTGGTCTGGCCTGGTCAACTGGTGGGACGGGATGATCGGGTCGCTGTTCACCGCCGAGGTCGAAGTCCCCGAGGACGCGCCGCAGGCATTCCCGGCGATGCCGCGTGCCGGGTCGAAGACCATCGATGTGGCGGTCGACGATTTCCTGACGTCGTGGCTGGTCGAAGGCCGGCCCAATCTGGCGGTGGCCTACGTCGATCCCGCCGCCTACGACTGCCTTGCCCAGCGGCTCGAGAAGGATGGCCAGGCCATCGACCGCGGGCTGGCCTCGCTGCAATTGTTCGCGCGGATGAAGCGGATCAACGACGTCGTCGGTGCGCGGACGTCGCTCGCGGGCACGACCCGCCCCCGGCGTCTGCCCGACCCCGCGTTGAGGGTTGTCGATCACAAGCGCCAGGATCAGTACGCGATCTACGGCGTGCCTCGCGCACTGGCCGAGCAGATGTCGTGCGCGAGCCGCACCTCGTTCGGTGTCCTGCCTCCGGCGCCGGTCAATCGCGACCGTCGCGAGGTGTACGAGAACTTCTACTCCACGGTTGCGATCGACAGGCCGGGTCGTGCCGGGGCGGCGCTGGGCCTGCTCTGGCAGCGTCGTGACGGGATCTGGAAGATCGTGTCCTACCAGGCGATCTGGGATGATGCGCCGGCGGCGGCGTTACCCGACCTGATCAAGCCGGTCGCCATGGTCGCCGAGCCCGGCGTGACCGCCGAACCCTCGCTGCTGCAGGCCAATCAACGTTTCCTCGACGCGTGGCTGGTTCGTAAGGACTACGACCAGGCAGCGACGGTCATCGCGCCCGATGCGGGCGCGTGCGTCAACCTCTACCTGGATCCAGGGGAGCCGCCACGGACGAGCGCCGCCGAGCAGTCTGCTCGACTGAGGGCCGGGCTGGAGCGCGTGAGCCGGCTGGCGGGCACCTTCGGCCAGGCTGGAAGACGTGATCGAGCCGGTCGCGCCGACCGATCCACGTCTGCGCATCGTCGACCAGCCGCAAATCAAGGCGTTTCACATGCTGGGCGTGCCGGACTGGATGGGGCCCACCCTGGCGTGCGACGCGCGGTTGGCACGTGGCGACACGGCGGCCACCGACGAAGGCGCCGAGCGAGGCTACGGCCGGTACTACCTTTCCGCGTTTCGCTTCAAGAACGCGGGCCAACCCGGCGCAGTGCTCGCACTCGGCTGGATCCGCCAAACCGATGCCTGGCGGATCTTCTCGTTCAAGATCATCGAGCCCTGAGGCGCGCCACGGTGGATTCGTCCGATTGCTCCATTGGCGATCTTGCCGAGCGCGCCGCAGTACTGGCGCACGACGTGACTCACCAGGCGCGAGCAGGAGCTTTTCGGACGGTGTCGACGACGAGCAGCGCCGCACACGCCAGGAGCACGTAGTCGGTGGCGACACCAAGGACCACTGCGGCCGAGCCCCCGATGAGCGCCCACAGCACGGGCGCAACCACCACGGGGATAGGCGAGCGATTCGCCGTCGTGAGCAAGAGGCCCACCGTGAAGATCCCCGTCGGACACGGCACACCAAAGGTCGGTGAGGCTGGGTACGCGTGGCCGGCGAAGACGTTCAGCGCCGGATAGGCCAGGGCGTAGAACGCGAGCCCGAAACCAAGCCCTCGCGCATAGCCGGTCGCCGTCCCGAACGCCAACCGACGCTGAACCAGACCATGCCAGGCGAGCAGGCCAGCCTCGCCAACGAAGAGCGCGGCGAAGCCCCAGGCCGCCGGATTGATGCTCCTGAAATACATCGCGTGATAGACGACTCCGCCCCACAGCCAGAGCACGGCGAGCACCACAGAGGCGAGTCGGCTCGACCTCTCACCGGGCGCGCGCACGACGGCTGACACTGCGCCCGCTGCCGCCACCCACAGTGCGACCACGACAGGCCACGTTGCCAGGTTGTAGCGCGCGAAGACCTCGAAGAACGCGTCCGTCGTGAACGGCAGGTTCATCGTGCGGCCAGGTCTCTACTTCTTCTTCGTTCGGGTGAACCTCACCTCGGTGGCCTTCAGCGTCTGTCCGCCTCGATCGTCGTCCTCCCAGTCCACGGACACGATGGCGCGCTGCCCGATCTTGCCGTCGAGCGAGGTCAGCGGCTCCTTGTCGATTCGAAACCGGGCATCAGGCTGCAGCTGCACGCGGACCCTGGTGAGGCCGCCTGTTCCCGTGTCCAGGACCTCGACCACGATCGCGTCCCGCGTCACCTCTTTGAGCGTGCCCAGAACAACCTTTGACCCGTGTCCCGGGTGTTCGCGGGCTGTCACGGGCGCCGCCAGACACACGAGGGCCACAACCACAGCGACCCGCGCCGTCAGGACAATCGCAAACCGGCTATTCATGGGCACCTCGCATCCATTCGTAAAGACTAGCTCGAACCGGTAGGTGCAACAGCCTTATCGACGAGCGATGGCCGGCCGAATCGCTCGTAGAGGATCGGCACCACGATCATGTTGAGTGCCGTCGAGCTCAGCAGCCCGAACATGATGACCATGGCCATCGGTGCCTGAATCTCGCTGCCAGGCTCCCCCGCGGACAGCGCGATCGGGACCAGGGCAAGGCCGGCGGCGAGCGCCGTCATCAGGATGGGCACCACGCGTTCCGTGGCACCGTGCACCACGGCGGTGCGGAAGTCTGTCACGCCTTCGTCGGTCTGCAGATGCTTGATGTGCGACACCAGCATGATGCCGTTCCGGGGGCGGCCGCGGCGTCCACCTTCACGCGTAGCGTCGGAATGTCGGCCTGCGCTTCCGCGGACAGGTCGACAACGCCTGGCACGAGGGCCATCTGGGCCTGCACTTGCTGACCCAGCGCCCGCAGTTGCAGGAGATCGTCGCCGAAGATCTTCACCGCGATGTTGGCGCGGGTGCCCGACAACATGTGGTCGATGCGGTGCGAGATCGGCTGGCCGACCGTGACGTTCGTGCCCGGAAGGAGCGACACCTTCTGCGGGATCTCGTCGAGCACCACCTCGCGCGCACGCTCCGATGGCGTCAGGCGCACGTCGATTTCGGCAGACTCAACACCCTGCACGTGCTCGTCGAGCTCGGCTCGCCCGGTGCGTCTGGCGGTCGACGACACCTCCGGCACGCTCAGCATCAGCCGCTCGAGCGCATTGCCCAGGGCATTCGAATCAGCCAGGCTGGTGCCAGGAATGGTGACCGCACTCACCGTGAGTGCCCCCTCGTGGTGCGTCGGGTATCAACCTCTGTTTCGGCGAAATCCGTGTTGACGGTTGCGGAGGCCAGCACGTTGGCGCGCAGCCGCTTCGTCACGTCCAGGCTCGGCTGGAACTCTCCGTCGAACTCAGCCGCGGGCGCCGGGATTCCGCCGCCAGTCGTCAGGGCCGGACGCACACTCACACCGCGCCCCAGATCGATCTCCGGCAGATTGGTGAGCAGTCCCGCACGGCTGGTCTGGGTCACCTGGTATTGGCGGCCCGCGGAGGCCCACCGATCGGTTTCGAGCAACCCTTGAATTCGGCGCTGCACATTGAAGTGCCACGCGCGTAGGTCCGGATTGAAACTCAACGTCAGAAACGGAATCCAGATTTCGGCGCGCCAGCCGTGCTCGTCTCGGGTGGTCGCAGCGTCCCAGATCCCGTCCCACTCCGGGTTGTCGGACTCACCACCCGGATTGATGATGCCGTCGTACCGCGCGCCGCTCGGATTGACGGCGAACACGTATCCGGAGCGCCCGTCCATGAAGGGACCGAGCACGAACCGCACGTGGTCCTCTTGCGCCAACGTGGCGTCTCGCCGCACGTTGAAACTGACGACGCCCGCGCCCGGGGGTTGGTCGCATTCAATTCCCACCACGATGGCCCGTGGCCCGGCCAGGACCCGCACGGTCGTGCGTGCGGATGCCGGGGCGCCTTCGCGCGGATCAGCCTGCGTGAACACATCGATGACCTGAGCCGTCGTCCAGTCCGGCTCGTCAAGTCGGCCGTCAATGCTGTGCGCGGGATCCACGGCGCCGGCTCGAAGTTCTGGAGGCTGCGTCGTCTGTGCGCGAGCGGTCAGCGCATGACTGAGCAGCACGAGGGCGAGCGGCAGAACCCGGGCTACCTCCATTCCTCAGCGCAGCGTGTCGACCAGCGCCCGGACATGGCGCACGGTGGCGTCCCGCATCGGCCCGTAGCCCTGGTCGTCTGGAACGCCATCCCACGAACTCGCCTTCCCGGACTGTGTAGCACTTGCGGGCAAGGAGCAGTCGCCGTCATGGTCCGTCTCTATCGCTTGCCAAGCAAGTCAATGGCCGCCTTGACACTTCTGGCCAACGCGGCTGCCTGTCCCGTCCCGTAGTAGTGCACGAAGATCACGGTGGGCGAGACGGCGGTCATGTGGTGATGCAGCGCGACGGCGTTCAGTCCATGGGCGCGCAGCGCCTTCAGGACCGGGGTCACTTCATGGTCGAGCATCGCCACATCGCCCGCCACCATGGCATCGGCGTCGGACCCCGCGAACGCGGCCCAGGTGTTGAGTCCCATCCGCGCGTTGATCAGCGCGCCGTGCTCGCGCAGGTTGATGTCGGGCCTTCCGATCGTGATCTTGAAGACCGGGCCGGTCTGCTCGCCGGCCTGCCCGATGATCGCGGCCAACGCCGCGCCGTCGAGCCCAGCCGCCGCGGTGGCCGGCGTCGGCGCGCCGGCCGGCGCACGCTTGGCCGCCTGGTCGATCAGCGCGATCGCCGGCGCGATCCGCGCTGCGAGATCCGCCGCGGCTCCGGTGCCATGCACGTGCATGAAATACATGCGCGGAGAATCCCAGAAGAAGTGATTGTGCAGGGCGGTCACGTCAAGACCGCTGTTCAGCACGGCGGACATCACCGGGTTCACCTCGTCCTCGGTGAGCACGAGGTCGCCCATCATCACGTCGTGCCCGCCGTCGCCTTTGGTCAGCGCAATCCAGCCACCGAATCCGAAGGGGGTGGGCGCGGGGCGTCCGCCAATCGTCACGCGCACGTCGTTGCGCGGAATGTTGACCTTGAGCACCCCCTCTTTGTAGTCACCGCCCTTGCCGAGTGTCTTCAGAACGGCCTGGTAATCAGCGGGCACGTCCTGCGCTGACACCGCAACGGCGGCACCGCTCATCAGCCACACACACACGGTTCCCGCGATCGCCACGCCTGTCGACATGCGTCCCATCACTCCGCCCCCTCCCGCGTCAGCCATTGATCTATTCGTAACAACGTGACCATACTCTGAAACTACTGTTACAGAGTCAACTCGATGCCACCACAGCCTCAACCCGATCCGGGGCCGCGTGCACCTGCCGCGAAGCCCGGTGCCCGTCGCTGGCTCCTGTTCATCCATCAGCTGCCAGCGTCGCCGTCGAACCTGCGGGTTCGCACGTGGCGCCGCCTGCAGCAGCTCGGAGCCGTGCCGGTGAAGCAGGCGGTCTACGTACTGCCCGACTCTCCGACCGCCCGCGAGGATTTCGAGTGGCTGAAGACTGAGATCAAGGGGGCCGGCGGTGATGCAACCGTCTTCGCGGCCGACAGCGTTGATACCTGGTCTGGTGATTCCCTCGTCGAGGAGTTCAGGCGGACCCGGCAGGACGCCTACCTGGCGCTCGCGCGCGACATCGAACAGGTCTTAGGGCGCCTCAACGCCGCGCGCCGTCCACGAGGAACACGCAAGCCGGCCGCCGGCCGCCTGCTCGAGGTCTTCCGCAAGCGCCTGGCAGCGCTGGAGCACATCGACTTCTTCGGCAGCGCCGGCCGCGATCGCGTCGTAACGCTATTGGCACAGCTCGAAGGCCGCATCCGTGACACGCCTGGCGCAGACGCCACTGCGACTACCGGCCCTGTGGACACCACGGCCTACGGCGGTCGGTTGTGGGTGACTCGGCCTCGTCCGGGCATCGACCGCATGGGCTCGGCGTGGCTGATTCGACGCTTCATCGATGCTGAAGCGCGATTTGGGTTCGCAATCGACCGCGAGTCCCTTCCGGCCGCGGACGCGGTTCCGTTCGACATGTTCGGTGTCGAGTTCAGCCACCGGGGTGAGGGCTGCACGTTCGAGACCCTGTGCACCGTCTTCGGCATCACGGATCCGGCCGTGGCTCGCATCGCCCAGATCGTGCACGACCTCGACCTGAAGGACGGCCGCTTCGGCGCCCCCGACGCAGGCACGGTGGGCACGCTGATCGAGGGGCTCCAGCTGACCACGGCCGAGGACGACCTGCTGCTGGAGCGCGGAGTCACGCTGTTCGAGTCGCTCTATCGCGCGTTTGCGCAGTCAGCGCGAGCCTCTGGCCCACGGCCCATCGCTGAGCCCCGCACACGCGGGCGTGCGACCGGAGCGAGCCGTCGGCCCGCCTCCCGGCGGCGACCGCGGTGACGCTTCCAGAGACGCAAGATGTCTCCCTCCGCGGCCGCGGGCGAACAGTGGCAGCTGCGGGGCCTGGCAGATGGCGTCACTGCAACACACACGCCGCGCAGCTTGTCCTCAACGGCGCGTTAAGCGCCTTCCTTCCGTCTATGGTCGTGACGTCTTCGGACTGCCTACGCCTCAGCTCGGCTGGCTGTTCGCCGGCCGAACCGTTTACTTGGCCATGCAAGGTGCGGTTCGACCATCGGCCCTGCCTTGTCGCGATGGGGCGATCTGACGCCCCGATGACTCTAGTGGACTTCAGGCTCGCAGCCAGCCCTCGGGCACGAAGGTGGGGGCGGCGGCCATCTCCCATTCGAGACCGGCCAGGGTGTCCTCGACGGCTTCGGTACGCTGGCGGAACAGCGCCTCGGACGAGAAGGTCTCGACGGTACGGGTGCCGTTGGCCCGGTGCCAGACCAGTTCGTAGAACCGGCTGGCCGGGTTGAACCGGGTTTCGATCCTCAACGTTTCCGAGCCGCGTTCGTAGAACCAGATCATGGGAGGGGGACCTCACCACCTAATAGCGGCAAATGCCGCCGCCGCGCCTCACGGGCTCGACGGAGAGGGTGAAGGTCGCCGCCAACGAGGTTCCGACTAGCTGGCCCGGTCGAGGCTCCCCCGCAGGCGGGCCAGGACCTCGTCCTGCACCGGTTCCGGCGCCCCCAACTGCCGGCGCAGGCTCGAGAGCAGGTGGGCGATGTCGGCGCCGAACTGCTCGCACAACCGGCATTGGCACAGATGCGCCTCGACCTGCCGCCGGCGATCGTCCGCCAGATCGCCATCGAGGAAATCGCTGAGCGCGGCCATCACCGCCGAGCAGGTCAGGCCGGCGACTTCACGTTCATCGGGTCGCACGGAACACCTCGCTCTTCACCCGCGCTGCCAGGGTCATCCGGGCGCGGTGCAATCGGCTCTTCATCGCCGGCAGGCTGAGGCCGAGCAGGCCTGCCGCATCTTCACCAGACAGCCCTTCCAGATCGCGGAGGGTGAGGATTTCGCGATCGTCCGCGGTCAGTGCGGCAAACGCCGACGTCAGCAACTCACGGTGTTCAGCGGCGAGGGCCAGGGCTTCCGGATTCGAGCCACCCCAGCCCGCCTGCATCCCGAGCTCGTCGATCGGCGTGTCGTCCAGGGGCTCGCGCGACGCGCGCTCGCGCATCCGGAGCGCCGTGTGCCGCGTGATCGTCAGCAGCCAGGTGCGCGCGCTCGCCTCGCCCCGAAACTGGCTGGCCCCCTTCCAGGCCGCCAGGAACGTGTGCTGCAGGACGTCCTCCGCCTCTTCAGTTCGCGCCATCAGCAGGCGCGCCAAGCGGAAGACGCTGGCGTGATGCCGCGTCACAATCGCGTCGAACGCCGTCCGGTCGCCCTCCGCCGAGCGGCGCAGGAGCTGGACGTCGGTCAGGCCCCGGTCTTGCGAATCGGACACGTGGAGATCCCCAGGACGGTGTACAGCGGGCAGCTGCCCACCAGACCGGTCAACACCGGCACCAGACCAACATAGCCCCACGGCCCGATGCTGCCCGCCACGGCCAGACCGATCAGCGCCAGACCGGCGACGACCCGCACCACACGTTCGATCGGATGCTCGTTCACGCTCAGAAAGCGGCTCATAATATCCTCCCTTGCCCTTCCATGACATAGAGCCGGGCCAGAGGAAAAGGATTCGCACCCGGCTGGCCGTCACCGCCGCCGTGATGCTCGTGGCGGCGCTCGTGGCCTGCCGCGCCGTACCGCCCGCGCCGGCGCTCGCCGAAGAGACGCGGATGGCCATGGGCTCGGAGCTGCGCATCGCGGTCTGGACCGCTGAGCCGGTGGCCGCGCAGACGGCGATCGACGCGGCGTTCGCCGAGTTCGATCGCCTCGAGAGTGCGCTCAGCGTGTGGCGCGCGGAGAGCGACGTCCAGCGGCTGAATGCCGCGGCCGGGGGCGATGCCGTGGCCGTCGGGCCGGACCTGCTGGCGGTGCTCGACGCCGCGCAGGATGCCAGCCGAGAGACGAACGGCGCCTTCGACATCACCTTTGGCGCACTGAGCGACATCTGGCGATTCGACCACGATCAGGACAACCGCGTGCCCTCACCCGAGGAGATCGCGGCGCGCCTGCCGCTGGTCGACCATGCGGCCGTGATCACCGATCGCGCCGCCGGCACCGCGCGCATCACCAGGCCGGGCGTGAAGGTACATCTGGGCGGCATCGGCAAGGG
The DNA here is from genome assembly GCA_963721715.1 of uncultured Acidobacteriota bacterium. Taxonomy (GTDB): domain Bacteria; phylum Acidobacteriota; class Vicinamibacteria; order Vicinamibacterales; family UBA2999; genus VFZN01. Next base: position 1,367,846 of record CAVRKI010000004.1, read on the forward strand.
CTATGCGGTGGACCGCGCGGCCGCGATCCTGCGCACCGCCGGGTTCAGCGACTTCGCGCTGCAGGCGGGAGGCGACCTGTATGCGTCCGGACGGCGGGGCGACCGGCCCTGGCGTGTGGGACTGAACGATCCGCGCGGCGCGGGCGGCGACAGCTTCGCCACCATCGAGCTCCGCAACGAAACCTTCTCGACTTCCGGCGACTACGAGCGGTTCTTCCTGAAGGACGGCGTGCGTTACCACCACATCCTCGACCCGCGCACAGGGCAGCCGGCCCGCCTGTGCCGGAGCGTCACCATCGTGGCCTCGAGCGCGTTGCAGGCCGACTGGCTCTCCACGGGCGTGTTCATCATGGGACCCGACGAAGGGATGGCGCTCGTGGAGCGCCTGCCTGGGGTCGAGGCCGTGATCGTCACGGCCGGGAATGAGGTGCAGGTCTCGAGCGGACTGCGCGATCGCTTGCAGCAGGAGCGCCAGCCGACACCCTAGCGGGCTTCCGGCGGGCTGAAGCCCGCCCAGGGGCTTGGGGCGCGGGTTTGGGTCAATCCCCAGATTTCCCTGCTGCTTCCTAGTTCCCGGCCCCTGGTTCCTGAGCTCCTGGCTCCCGCCACACGCGAAACGGACCGCGTGAGTCCGTCACTATCCGCATGATGACAGGAACGCCAGATACCCGAATCCCTCTTGCGGCGTTCCCTGGTCCCTGATCCCTGTTCTTCAGTGACAGAGCGTCATGCCGCGGTCCACCGCGTTCCCGGCGACGTCCAGGAACTCCCACTCGTAGAGGGAGGGCTCCAGCTTCAGACGGAGGACACCGTGCGATTGGATGACGAGCTCAGAGCTGGCCGCCGCGCGGCCGCGCGAATAGAGCGGGGCGCCACCCGTACCGGCGGTGAACTGCCGGATGCCCCGGTTCGGGTCGGGCCGCTGGTTGGCGTCCATTGGCGCGAACCGCTCGTAGAGGTGATCGTGGCCGGCGAGCATCACGTCCGCGCCGTTGTCGTAGAGCAGTTCCCAGATGTCGCGCAGCCAGGGATTCGGACCGTTCTGCCCGGAGCTATCGAAGGGGTGGTGGACGGCCGCCAGGGTGCAGCGGCTCGGTTCGTTGCGGAGTTGATTCTGGACCCAGGTGTACTGCTCCGACCCCCGGCCGAGCGGCACGGAGGAATTCAGCATCAGCACCTTCCAGGACGCGGCATTGAACGCGTAGAACCCCCGGCGGCTCGGGCCGGCCCGGTCACCGAAGTAGGAAAAATAGCCGTCCGCGCTGGGATGACCGTAGTCGTGGTTGCCCGGAAGCGCTTTGATTCGGGCGCCCAGCCGGCCGAAATCGGGATCGAAACACCTCCGGAACTCCTCGGCGGTACCGTTCATGTAGGCGAGGTCCCCCAGCATCAAGACATCTCCAGGGAGGTTGGCCAGCAACTGGCCCACCTTGGCCATGCCCGTGGAGCCGCACCAGCCGGTATCGCCGATCGCGTTGATCGTCGCCGAACCGTGGCCAATGGGTAATGGAGAGGGTGGAGGGAGGATGGGGGGCTGGGAGGCGTCGTCGGGTCACCGCTGGGCGAGCCAGCGGACGTACCACCGACAGCCAACTCAGCTGTCGGCTGCGAAGCGACCGAGGGGGCGGTCGGTGACCCCCCGCACCACGCCGATGCCAGCGCACACACGACCGACAAGGTCAGACCGAGCTTCCGGGGGGAGCTGGGTGACAAATTTCGAACCTCTGTGCCCTGTGGATCGGGGACGATCGACCGAAGGCTGGTGTACATTGGATTTTAAGCCATGAGACATCTCAGAGCAACGATTGTTCTGCTCCTGACGTTGTCGGTCGTGCCGACAGCGAGTTCGGCACAGACGCCGGATGACCTGTTCAATGGTCAGGTGCTGCAGCGGGTGGACCTGCTCATGCACTCTGCTGACTGGAGCAAGCTGAAGGAAAACTTCCAGACCAACGACTACTATCCCGCCGATCTCACCTGGAATGGGCAGACGGTTCGCAACACCGGGGTTCGGTCCCGGGGCCTCGGGTCACGCAGCGGCACCAAGCCCGGGCTGCGCGTGGATTTCGATCGCTACTCCACCGACCAGGAATTCCTTGGCCTCAAGTCACTGGTCCTCGACAACCTCACGCAGGATTCGTCCGGCATTCACGAGACCGTGACGATGGCGCTCTTCGGGCGGCTCGGCATCCCCGCGCCCCGCGAGGCCCACACGCGGCTCTACGTGAACAACGAGTACGTCGGCCTGTACGTCATCGTCGAATCGGTCGACAAGGACCTGCTGGCCCGGGTCTTCGGCGTGATCGACGAAGACACCCAGAACGACGGCTACCTCTTCGAGTTCAACTACGAGGACGAGTGGCGGCTCGAATACCTCGGCGATGAGCTGCGGCCCTACATGGAACGCTTTGACGCCAAGACGAACGAGTCGAAGAGCGACGAGCAGAAGTACCGGCCCATCGAGGAACTCGTGCGATTGGTGAACGAGACGCGCGAGGATCGCCTGCCCGAAGCGATCGGCGGCCTGCTCGACCTCTCCGCCTTCGTCCGCTTCGTCGCCGCCCAGAACTTCCTGGCGGAAGCCGATGGCTTCCTCGGGGCCTGGGGCGTCAACAACTTCTATCTCTATCGCCTGGAGAACCGCGACCAGCACGTGCTGATCGCGTGGGACGACGACAACACCTTCTGGGGGCCCACCTTCCCCACCAACGAGGGGCACGACGCCAACGTCCTGATGAGCAAGCTGATGCGGCTGCCCGAGTACCGCACGATGTATGACGCCGAGCTCCAGCGCGCCATGGACAGCGCGGCCGAGCCCGTGGGCGAGAGCACGTGGATGGACACCGAGATCCGGCGGCAACTGGAGCTGATCGATCGGGCGATGCGCGAGGACCCGGCGCGGCCCTACTCCGAGAACCAGTTCGATGGCGCGCGCGGCGAGATGGCGGCCTTCACCCGGGACCGGATCGCGTTTGTCCGCTGCGAGATGGAGCGCGGTCCCCGAAGCGGCTGCGAGTCGGTGGTCGGTGCCGCGGCGGCCGTGCGGCCACACTGACCGAGGACGGAGGGCTGCGCCTGGCTCGAGGCGCGCCCCAACGATCCCCAGCCGCGCCCGAGCCTAGATCGGCTTGAGCGGCAGGACCTTGAGCTTCTTCGCCTGGTAATCCAGGATGCGCCAGTGCGGGCACTTCTGCTCGTCCGCATACAGCCGCTCGCAGTCGTCGCAGCGCACGCACTCGGTCACCAGGATCTTCCCACCCTGGATCGCGCCCCACTCGCAGGTCTTCTGGCACAGCCGGCAGGTGCTGCACTCGGACCAGCGCTTGATCTTGAAGACGGTGAGGTTCGAAATGATGCCGAGCGTGGCGCCGACCGGGCACAGGAACCGGCAATAGGCATTCCGCACGAACACGCTGGCCGCGAGCAGCACGCCGACGCCGATCCACATCGGCGTCGTTCCCACCAGCGTGAACATCCAGAACGGCTCGACGAAGCGATAGATCGTGATGTCCTTGGTGACGAGGAAGTACACCAGCACGCTGCCGAGCAGCCCGAACTTGATCCACGCCGCGCGCTGTTCGATGGCCCGCGGTACCTCGAAGCGAAGGCGCGCCGGCAGCACCGCGTCCATCAACTGGGTCAGCGCGCCGAAGGCGCACACCCGCCCGCAGTAGAAGCGCCCGAACAGCACCGTCGTCACGACGGTGACGCCGGCCAGCAGGTACCACGTCAGCGTGGAGCGGAACAGTGGCAGGTCCGCCTGCATCAGGCGAAACACGTCCGTGATCGAGATCAGGCTGCTCTTGTAGAACCCCATGTACGCCACGGAAGCGACCAGCGTCGCGTACTTGAGGGGGATGCTCTTGCGGCGGAAGCTGATGTAGGCGAACGTGAAGAAGACGACCAGCGCCACCAGGTCCGGGAGCTGCGGCCGCAGGACGTCGGCGAAGGTCTCGACCGGGGGCTCGTCGAAGCCCCAGGGATCCACCTCCGGCTGAATCACTGCTGCTTCACCGATGCCGGGTTCAGGAACTGACGCGCCATGGCGCGCGAGCTGTCGCGGATGGCGCGCACCGCGCTGTTCATCGTGATGCTCGCCCGCGAGACCATGTCGATGTCCTGCCCGAGACGGAACGGATCGCGCACGCTCTTGCCCTTGAACTGCGCCACGAACGCCGGCGGTTGCACCGAGAAGTAGCCGTAGGGCTCGGAGTCGTAGTCGAGCACGACGCCGGTGATGATGCCGGTGAGGTCCAGGCCGATCAGGAAGTGGATGGCGCCGTGATAGCCGCGCTCCTGGGGCACGAGGTCGGTGGACCAGAACGCATAACCGATCGGCTGCGCATCGGGTTTCGTCTTCGGATCGACGGCGTAGGCCTTGAAGTGGAGCGGCGTGCCCTCGAGCGGCGAGAACGCCACCGCCTGGGGAAAGAGCTTCTTCAGATGCGCGTCCGGTTTGGGATTGGTGAAGATGCGATCCGCGGCCCAGGCCACCGAAACGGTGGCGACGACGAGCCCGATGGCCAGCAGCGTTCTCACGATACGTCTCCGATTGCTCCGGACGGGAGCTGCTCGAGCCGAACCCGCAGGTAGGCCACGCCCATGAGCAGCACCATCAGTTTTCCGCCGCCCGTCATGCCGTTGGCGCAACTCAGGCGGACCTCTTCTCCCGGCGCCGCCTCGAACTCGAGGCTCGTGCCGAACAGCGTGTTGTGAGCTTTTATCACATGCCGCCCCGGAGCGATATCCTGAGCGAAGGTTTTCCCATAGGCCAGGTTGGCGATCCGCTCGCCGTCCACCCACAACTGAATGGTCCGATCCTGCACATCGTCAGGCTGACCTCGGCTGATGCTCAGGCGTGCGGTCATGAATCGGCGGGTTCCCGCTCCATGCGCACCAGCAGATAGGTCACATGCAGCCACATCATGAGAAGCCACCCGGCGCGCGGGAAGCCATTGCCGCAGCGGACGCGCGCATGCTCGGCGGGTCGCAGGTCGAGCTCGATGGTCCGCGAGAACAGCGTGTTGAAGGCCCGCACTTTGTGCAAGCCCGGCTTGAGCTCGCGGGTGATCGAATCACCGTAGCGGACCTTCCCCCACGGCTCGTCGTCCACGAACAAGTAGATCTGGCGGTCGGCGAAGATGTCCCCCTCGTACCGCGAGACGGTAAGCTGCGCATCCTTGGTGGCGGCGGGCTCGGACGGCGACGGCTGATCCGGGCCGTGGAACGCCCGCATCAGCACCGACAGGTCGGAGACGTCGATATCCGGCCCGGTGTCGTGCGGCGCGTCGTGCACCGGGGACGACACGGGCGGGTCGTCGAGCGAAATGCGGGGGCGCCGGGGACCCCGGTGGAAGCGCGCCATCGGTCCTCCAGCATACGCCGAAGTTCCGCTAGAATGCGCCGGTGTCACGACGCCTTTTTGCACTCTCGTTCATGGCTGCGCTGGCCGTGGCCGCGCACCCCGCGGCGCAGCCTGGCGCCGCTTTCGACATCCTCATCCGAAACGGGCTCCTGGTGGACGGCACTGGTGCGGCGGGTGTGGTCACCAGCGTCGGCATCCGCGGCGGACGGATCGCCGAGATTGGCGCGCTGGCCGGAGCGGCTGCGCGAGAGACGATCGACGCCAGGGGGCTGGTGATCGCGCCCGGCTTCATCGACGTGCACACACACGTGGACGAGATTGCCACCCAGCCCGCCATCCCCCACTTCGTCCGCATGGGTGTGACCACCGTGATCGCCGGCAACTGCGGCGGGTCGGCGGTTGACGTCGCGAAAGGGTTGGCCGAGGTGGGGGCCGCGAAGCCGGCGATCAACTACGCCACGCTGGTCGGCCACAACACCGTTCGCCGCGAGGTGATGGGCACCGCCAATCGTCAGGCCACGCCGGCGGAGCTGACGAAGATGGAGGCATTGGTGGATCAGGCCATGCGCGACGGCGCGGTCGGCTTCTCCACCGGCCTGCAGTACGTGCCAGGCACGTATGCCGAAACCGGCGAGATCGTGGCGCTGGCGCGTGCCGCGGCAAAGCGGGGCGGCGTCTACGCCACGCACATGCGCAACGAGGGGACGACGATCGAAGAAGCCGTCGGCGAGGCCATCAACATCGCGGAACAGGCGCAGTGCCCGCTGGAGATTTCACACCTGAAGGTGGACGCGCCGAGCCGATGGGGCGCGAGCGCGAAGGCGCTGGCGATGATCGACGCGGCGCGGGCGCGCGGGCTGCGCGTGAACGCCGACCAGTATCTCTACGACGCCGCCAGCTCGAATCTCGGCATCCGCTTCCCCTCGTGGGTGCTGGAAGGCGGCCAGGAGCAGATCAACGCGCGGCTGGACGACGACGCGACGTGGGCGAAGATCCGGGCTGAGATGCGGGAACTGATTCGCGAACGCGGCCTCGAGGACTACAACTTCGCACGGATCGCCGAGTACCGCACCGATCGCTCACTGAACGGGCTGACGATTCCGCAGGCGTCGCAGAAAGCGCTGGGCGCGGCCGATCTCGCGACGCAGCAGGAGATGATGCGGAAGATGCTGCGCGCCGGCGGGGCGTCGATGGTCTATCACTTCATGTCGGACGATGACCTCACGCGCATCCTCAAGCACCCGATGGTGTCGATCGCCTCGGACTCGGGGCTGAACACCTTCGGCGAGGGCGTGCCCCACCCGCGCGGCTATGGCAACGCGGTGCGCGTGCTGGGACGATATGTGCGGGAGCAGAAGGTAATCACGCTGGAGGAGGCGATTCGGAAGATGACGTCACTCCCGGCGGATCAGTTCTCGTTCGCGGATCGTGGCAGGGTGGCGGCGGGCACGGCCGCCGACGTCGTGGTGTTCGATGCGGGCACGGTGGGCGATCGCGCCACCTATGCTGAGCCGCATCAGTATCCGACTGGCATCGTCCACGTGCTGGTGAACGGCGTCCTCGTCGTCCGCGACGGGACGCAGACCGGCGCCCGCCCCGGCCAGGTCCTGCGCCACCGCTAGGGCCTGGCACGATCGCCCGAAATTTGCGGCGGTTTCTGCCACGGTGGCAGAAACGCCGTCATTTCGGGAGGTATCGTGCCAGGCCCCACCCTCAAGCGCCGGGGGCGCGGTACTTGCCGGTCTTCTTCGCCGCGGCATCGACGTCCGCCGCCGAAAGGAGCGGTATCGTCGTCGCGGTCACCAGACCCGATGCGTTCACGGCCATCACCCCGGCGAGCGCGCTCGGGACGTCCGGGAAGTCGCAGATGACGATGGCATCGGCATCCCCGTGCGCGAAGTAGAACGCTTCGACCTTGCCACCGAGTGACTTGACGAGCGCGCGGGCCGCGGCCTCGCGCTTGCTGCCGCCTTCCTTCATGACGCCGCGAACGCCTTCCGCGTTGTAGCTGGCCTTGAGCAGATACTTCGGCATGGAACCTCCTGAGGGGTGAGAACGCCGCCGGAACGATCGCGTGAGGCAGAACGGCCCAACCCGCACGCGGAGCCTCAGCAGTATAGATGTGGTCAGCCAGGAGATCGCGGAATTCGCGGGGTTCTCGATTCCAGCCACGCGAAGGCAGGCAGATGCTGGCCGACCTCGCCGGCCCTGGCAGCATGGTCCAGCACCTGCGCCGGCGTCCACCCCGCCGCCCGCAACTGACAGACGCCGGTCGCGCCATCGGACTTGCTCAACTTCTCGCCTGGCGACTTCATGACGAGCCGATGGTGTGCGAAACGCGGCGGCTGGCCGCGGCCGAGCGACCGCGCCAGCTGAATCTGCCGTCCCGTGGACGCCAGCAGGTCCCGGCCGCGGATGATATCGGTGATGCCCTGCTCCATGTCGTCCACCACCACGGCGAACTGATACGTCCAGTTCCCCAGTCGGTCGCGGATCAGCAGATCCCCGCATTGCGCCGCGGGCTCCTGGGACTGCGGTCCGAGCAGGCGATCATCGAAGTGTTCCACCCTGGACTCCAACCGCATGCGCCACCCCAGCCCGGGTTCCAGCCCGAGACCCCGATGCCGGCAGGTGTTTGGATACCGCCGCTCGCCGTCGGGCCCCGCTGGCACCTGCAGCAAATCGGCGCGCGTGCACGCGCAGCCGTACAGCAGGCCCTGCCGCACCAGCGTATCGAGCGCGGCCCGGTACACGGCGTCGCGGTCACTCTGTTTCACCACCGGACCGTCAGCCTCGAACCCGAGCCAGGCCAGGTCCTCCAGGATCGCGACCTCGAACTCCGGACGGCTACGTTGCCGGTCGTGATCTTCGAGCCGCAGCCGCACTTGACCGCCGTCGGCGTCGGCCAGGCCCCAGACATAGAGCGCGTTGACGACGTGGCCCAGATGAAGATGCCCGGTGGGCGCCGGCGCGAACCTGGTGAGCACGCTGCATGGTGCTACCCGACCCCGCACGGAGGCAAGCGCGGGGCCTGGCACGATCCCCCGATTTTTGATGCGATTTCTGCGATCTCATGCGAGAACCTGGCGCCATGGGTCTGCCCGGGACACTCCGCCGCGTCCCCGCTCGATCCCGGGCCCCAACCGCTCGACGCCCCGGGACCGCCGGTCGACCGGTCCAGCGGACCTCCGGCACCTCCTCACCCGTAAACTGATGCAGACATGACCGTCGTGAGCCTGGTCTTTCTCGTCGTCTGCATCTTCGGCGCCTTCGCCTATGGATCGGCGACGCTGATGGCGCTGCGGCAAGCCACCTCGGTCTGGGCGGTGGAGCCGGACGGCCGCCCCTGTCCCCACACGTCGGTCGACGGCGTCAGCCTGACGATGTTCGTGGCCTGCACCATCTGGTTCGCCTTGAACTCGTGGGCGGAATTCACCTTCATCGTCTTCGATGGGCGGCGGATGACCTTCCCCGAAGTGGCGGTCGTCGCGCTCGCTTTCGTGTTCCCGCCGCTCATCATGCATCTCGTCTACCGCGAGACGCGGACCGCCGACGACGGCGCCGCGGCGACGCGCGCCTGGCGCTGGCCGCTGGCCGTGATGTACGTCGCCAGCCCGGCGATCGGGACCGTCGTGCTCGGCAGCGTCTTCGGATGGTGGCCGCGTCCCGTGTCGTTCGGTCGCTTCATCGGATCCACCCTCGGCGTCCTGTTCACGATCTCCAGCGTCTACTGCACCCTGGTCATGGTGCGGCGGCGGCCCAGGAGGAAGACCCCGACCCAGCGGCGCATGAGCAATGCCATGCTCGCGCTGTTCTTCATCGTCACCGTGATCTTCATCGGCGTCGCGCTGCTGAACGAGCGCAGCATCCTGGTCGAGATCTTCGATCGCGTCACGCGAACCACGCCCATCTTCTTCCTGATCGTGGCGGTGTATTTCGAGAACCGCTTCGAGTTCTACGATCTCGTGATCAAGCGCGGGGTCATGCTCGTCGCGACCATCGCCGCGCTCGGCCTGGTCTTCGCCGTCCTCCAGCCGGTGATGGACCAGCTGCCGCCCGGCGCCGTCCGGCCCTGGCTGGCCGCCATGCTGCTGGTGCCGGCGGCGATGGCGCTGCCCTGGCTCGCCCGTTCGCTGTCGAACAGCCTGGATCACCTCTGGTTCGGCCGCGAGTTCACGCCGGTGGAAGCGGTCAAGCACCTGCTCGGAGCGATGCAGCCGGCGACCAGCGAGGAGACGCTCATCGTCGAGGCCGAGCGCCGCCTCGCCGAGATCTTCAGCACGGTCATCAGCATCCGACTCGACGATGGCCCGCTCGCCTCCGGGGTGATCAGCGCGGACGCCTCCACGCCGTCCGGGGCGCACGTGCGATTCGTGGTGAGCGGCGATCCCCTGGGGCGGCGGCTGCTGAGCGAGGACCTGCAGATGCTGCGCTCGCTGGCCGGTGTATTCGGCTTCATGCTCGAGACGACGCGGCTGCAGCAGAAGCGGCAGGAGCAGGAACTCGTCGCACAGGATCTCCGGCTCCAGACCAGTCGATCCGAGTTGAAGGCTCTGCGGGCCCAGATCAACCCGCACTTCCTGTTCAACGCGCTCAACGCCATCGCCTCGCTCATCCACACCAACCCGGGACGTGCCGACGAGGCGGTCGAACAGCTGGCCGAGGTCTTCCGCTACACACTGCGACGATCGGATTCGGAATGGGCGCCCCTCGATCAGGAGCTGGCGTTTGCCCGGGCCTACCTGGACGTCGAGCGCGCCCGCTTCGGCCCGCGCCTCACCTGCGCCATCGATGCGGACCACCTGACGCCGGTACCGCAGGTGCCCTCGATGCTGCTGCAGACGCTGATCGAGAACGCGGTGAAGCACGGCGTCTCGCAGACCCGCGGGCCGGGACGGATCGACGTCAGGGTGCGGACCGTCGCCGACCAGGTGACCGTGGAGGTGCGCGACAACGGGCCGGGGCCGGGCGCCACGCACGCGCTGCCGCGCGACGGCGAGGGCTTCGGCCTGCGCAGCGTCCGCGAACGCCTGGCCGGGCACTTCGGCAGCCGCGCCCGGCTCGAGTTGGTTCGCGACGAGGCCGCCGGGGTGACGATCGCGCGCATCACCATGCCCATGGTGCGGGTGGCCGCATGATCCGCGCAGTCATCGTCGACGACGAGCCGCCCGCACGGGCGCGCCTGCGCCACCTGCTGAACGAGGCGGGAGGCGTGTCCGTGGTGGGCGAAGCCGGCAATGCCGACGAGGCGAGGGAACTGGTCCGTGAGCAACGGCCGGACGTGCTGTTCCTCGACATCGAGATGCCCGAGGTGCGCGGCACCACGCTGGCGGCATCACTGCCGCAGCCGCGACCGTTCGTCGTGTTTGCCACCGCCTACGAGCGTTACGCGATGGAGGCGTTCGCCTGCGATGCCACCGACTACCTGCTGAAGCCGGTGAGCCGCGCCAGGCTGGCGTCCACGCTCGAGCGCATCCGCGCACGCCTCGACCACCGCAGCGACACCGAGCGCGACGTCGCCACGGCATCCGCGCTGCAGGCCGACATGTGGCCCGGCGCGCTGCCGCCGATTCCCGGCTTCGACTGCGCGGCGGCATCGCTGCCAGCTGCGGGCGTGGGCGGCGACTTCTACGATGCCTTCGCGGTGCAGGACGACACCTGGGGCCTGCTCATCGGCGACGTCTCGGGCAAGGGCGTGGCCGCAGGACTGGTCGCCACGGCGGTCCAAGGGCGCGTGCAGACCGCCGCCCGGCATGCGAAGCTGGCGCCGATCGAGCTGGCCGGCGTGTTGAACGCCGACCTCTTCGCCTCGACTCAGGGCCAGCGCTACGCGACGATGATTTACGGCACGCTCGATGCCACGAGCCGGCGGCTGCGCGTCGTCAACGCCGGGCACCCCGGGGCCCTGCTGTTCTCGCCCGCCAGTCGCGAACAGGTGGAGCTGACGTCCACCGGTCCGGCGCTCGGCCTGATGGACGTGGCTCGTTTCACCTGCACCGACATCAGCGTGCCGGCTGGCAGTATCCTCGTGGCATTCACCGACGGCGTGATCGAGGCGCTCGACGGCCGCGACCTCGAGTTCGGCGCCGAACGGGTCTCGAGGCTGGTCGATGGCCTTCGGCAGGCACCGGCCGCCACGCTGTGCGCGGCGCTCCTCGACGAGGTCCGTCGCCATCGGGGCGCGCGCCAGCACCAGGACGATGTCACCGTGCTCGTTGTCAAAGGGACCGACACATGATTCGAGCGCTACTCGTGGACGATGAGCAGCCGGCGCGAGAGCGATTGCGCCAGCTGCTGTCGGCGCACCCCGACGTGGAGATCGCCGGCGAGGCCGAGGACGGCGTGCAGGCGGCGGAGCGCATTGCCGAGGTGGCGCCGGACGTCGTCTTCCTCGACATCCAGATGCCGGGCGCCTCGGGGCTCGACGTCGCCGCCTCGCTCGGGCGGCCGCGCCCCTTCGTGATCTTCTGCACCGCCTTCGAGCAGTACGCGGTGGACGCGTTCGAGCTGTCGGCGACCGACTACCTGCTGAAGCCGGTGAACCGCGCCCGCCTGGCGGCGGCGCTCGACCGCGTGCGGCAGAAGCCGTCGGTGCGCGATCAGGAGCGCGGGCTCGATGCTTCGACGCGACGCGAGGGCCTGACGCCCACGCGCTTTCTCGCACGGCGAGGCTCCCGCTTCCGCGTGGTGCCACGCGCCGATGTCGTCGCCTTCACCTTCGACGAGGGGGTCACCCGGCTGCTGACGGCGACTGAACAGCTCTCGATGCAGCCGACACTGGCGGCGCTGGCCCGTCGGCTGGACGAGGAACACTTCTGCCAGATCTCGCGAACGGTGATCGTGCATCTCAATGGCGTGCGCGAAGCGCGGCCGTTTCCGGATGGCACCGGCGAAGTGCTGCTCGCCAACGGCCAGACGGTGCCAGTCGCCAGACGCCGATGGAAGATCCTCATGGAGAGGCTCGAGCAAGCTTGAGGCTTGGGTCCTGATCCCTGATCCCTGATCCCTGATCCACTACAATCCTCGGATGACTCGACGAGAGCTGATGGCGCTGGCCAGCCGGATGGGCGCCGCAGCGGCTTTAGCGCCGATCGCCCGCACGAGGTCCCTCTTCGCGCAAGCGCCGGGTGCCGACCCGTGGGGCAAGAATGCGCTCACCCGTTTGTCCATGCGCCCGCCGGACTACGAAACACCGGTGGCGCTGCTCGACAGCTTCATCACCCCGATCGACAAGTTCTACGTGCGGTCGCACCTGCCGGTACCAACCGCGCTGGAGGCGCCGGCATGGACGCTGACGGTCGAGGGCGAGGTCGCGACGCCGCTGTCGCTGAGCGTGGCCGACCTGCGTGCGCTGCCGGCGACGACCGTGACGGTGACCCTGGAGTGTGCCGGCAACGGCCGCGCGTTCTTCACGCCCGCGGTGGCTGGCATCCAGTGGAAGAAGGGCGCGGTCGGCACCGCACGCTGGACCGGCGCCCGGCTCGGCGACATCCTCAAGAAGGCGGGTGCGAAGAGCACCGCGCGCTTCGTCCACATGCAGGGCGCGGACAAGCCGCTTGGCACGATGCCCGCGTTCGTGCGGCAGGTGCCGATCGAGAAAGCCATGCACCCGGACACCGTGATTGCGTACGAGATGAACGGTCAGCCCATTCCGCCCGTCCACGGCTTCCCACTGCGCGCGATCGTACCCGGCTGGGAAGGCGCCTACGCGATGAAGTGGCTGACCACGCTTCGCGTCGCCGAGAAGGAGTCCGACAGCTTCTGGGTCGCCACCGGCTACCGCTATCCCGTCAGGCGCGTGGCGCCGGGCGCCGCCGTGGACGCCAAAGACCTGGCGCCGCTCACGGGACTGGTCGTGAAGTCGCTCATCACGACGCCGCTCGAGGGAGCTGCCCTCGTCCCTGGGAAGATTCCCGTCGCCGGATTCGCATGGGCGGGTGAGGTCGACATCAAGTCGGTGGACATCTCCACCGACAGCGGCGCCACCTGGAAGCCGGCCCGGCTGGTTGGCGAGCAGCAGCGCTACACCTGGCGGCGCTTCGAGTACACGTTCGAAGCCACGCGGCCGGAGTCGTATCTCATCCTCTCGCGCGCGACCGATGCCAATGGCGCGGTGCAGCCGGCGGTGTCGCACTGGAATCCATCGGGTTATCTGTGGAACCAGTACGACAGCGTGCGGGTGGAGGTGAAGTAGTGGTGCGACCAGGCTTGCCGCGCCGAGGCCCGCCCACGGGGGCCGGGCCAGCGAAGGCGGGTGCGAGCGTGCTGCTCCTGCTCCTCGCCACCACTTTCGGCATCTCGATCTCCGCGCAGTCACCCGCGCCGGCCAGCACCGTCTCCGCACTGCCGGAGGGTCCTGGCGCGGACGTGCTGCGGGCGCGCTGCCTGAGCTGCCACGGCAGCGATCTCATCGCGTCGCAGAAGCTGAGCGAAGCCGGCTGGGGCCGCGAGCTCGACAAGATGGTGCGCTGGGGCGCCACGGTCAGTGAGGCCGATCGGCCGACCCTGCTCGGATATCTCAGCACGCATTTCGCGCCGGTCCCGGTCGCCTCGCACGACCGGGTGGCGGAAGGCGAAGCGGTGTTCAAGCGCGCGTGCCTGATGTGCCATGGCGCTGACCTCACCGAGCAGCAGCGGCTGTCGCCGACGGGCTGGACGCGCGAGGTCGAGAAGATGATGCGATGGGGCGCGGTCGTCAGCGACGCGGAGAAGCCCGCGCTGGTGGACTTTCTCTCGAGCCGCTTTCCCGTGCGCTGAGGGCGCCCCCCGGTCGCCGGCACCAGCATGATCGACGCGCTCATGACGCTTCTCGTGATGTTCACGCTCCTGTGGCTGGCCTCGTTGTGGCTGACCAACGCGAGCATCGTGGATATGTGGTGGGGCCCGGCGTTCGTCCTCGCCCTGGCGGTCTACTTGCGGTTCGATCTGCCGGCGCATCCGCGGGGGTGGCTGGTCCTCGGCGCCACGACGCTGTGGGCGCTGCGGCTGGCCTGGTACATCGGGCAACGGAACGTCGGCCACGGCGAGGACCGGCGCTATCGCGCCTGGCGTGATCAGCACGGACCACGGTGGTGGTGGCGCAGCTACTTCCAGGTCTTCGTCCTGCAGGCGGTCATCGCCTGCCTGGTATCGAGCCCGCTCTATTTCGCCGCCCGCGGCGAGGCGCCGTTCCCCTCCGCGCTGGACGTCGTTGGCGCCCTGCTCTTCATCGTCGGACTGCTGTTCGAAAGCGTGGCGGATGCGCAGCTCGCCGCGTTCAAACGCGACCCGGGCAGCCGCGGCCAGGTGATGGACCGCGGGCTATGGCGCTACTCCCGTCATCCCAACTACTTCGGCGAGGCGCTGCTCTGGTGGGGCCTTGGGCTGATCGGCGCCAGTGCACCAGGTGGCTGGCTGGGCCTGGCCGGCCCGGCCTTGATGACGTTCCTGTTGCTCCGCGTCTCTGGCGTCTCTCTGCTCGAGCGTGGGCTGGTGAAGACCCGCCCAGGCTATGCGGACTACGTTGCCCGCACCTCGGCATTCGTGCCGTGGCCGCCGAGAACCAGGCCGGCCATCGGCCAGCGGTGAATTTTCTCAAAAGAGATCCAGGCGCCGGAGCTCGTCTGTTAGGCTAAGGAGCCCGTGTCGCCATCGCCGGATCGCCGTTCCCCAGCCTGGTTGCTGCCACTCCTCGCAACCCTGTTCTTCTTCTCCGGCGCGTGCGCCCTGATCTACCAGGTGATGTGGCTGCGGCTGCTGGCGCTGGTCTTCGGCGTCACCGTCTACGCCGCCAGCACGGTGCTCGCCGGATTCATGGGCGGACTCGCCGTCGGCAGCTTCGCGGCAGGGCGGCTGGCCCGGCAGGTCACCCGACCGCTGGCCGCGTTCGGCGCGGCCGAGGTGCTGGTTGGCCTGACGGCGCTGGGATCACCGCTGGTGCTCGATGCGCTCACCCGTCTGTGGATCACGGTGCACCCGTCGCTGCCCGATTCGCTCGCCGCCATCACCATCATCCGCTTCCTCTGCGCGTTCGCGGTGCTGATCGTGCCCACCTCGCTGATGGGGGCGACGCTGCCACTGATCGTCAAGTCCGCGGTGGCTCAGGAAGCACGGATCGGCGCCCGCGTCGGCGTGCTCTACGCCATCAACACGACCGGCGCGATCGTCGGCGCGCTGGTCGCCGGGTTCTATTTCATCTCGGAGATCGGCGTCGAACGCTCGTTCATCCTGGCCGCGGCCACCAACGTCGCCATCGGCGTGGTCGCGATGGCCGCGACGTTCACACTGCCGAAGGCCGGGCCGGCGCTCACCGCCAGCACTTCGACGCCGCCGTCGGCCACCGTCGAAGTGCTGACGCTCGGCCAGCGGCGCGCGGTGCTGTGGACGTTCTTCCTCTCCGGCCTGCTGTCGTTGGCGCTGGAGATCGTCTGGTTCCGGATGCTCGTGGTCTATCTCCGCCCCACCGCGTATGCCTTCACCATCATGCTGGCGATGGTGCTGGCGGGCATCGCCGTCGGCAGCGCCCTCGCCACGCCGCTGCTTCGGCGCCGCCGCGCCTGGCTGCCGGTGCTGACCGTGATTCAGCTGGGCATCGGCGTGGCCGCGGTGCTGTCGTTCAACGCCCTGGCTAGCAGTCAGGGGCTGCTCCAATCGACGGCCGGTGTGTACCCGATCCTGGCCGCAATCGGCATCGATGCCTACCTCGCGCCGATCGTCATTTCGAGCGCCGCGGCCATGCTGCCGGCGACGTTGCTCCTGGGCCTGGCATTCCCCATGGGGCTGTCGTTGTGGGCCGGGGATGACACCAGCGAGGACACCAGCCGCCGCATCGGCGCCTTCTACTCGCTCAACGTGCTCGGCGCCATCGCCGGTTCGGTCGCCGCCGGCTTCCTCATGCTGCCGGCGCTGGGCAGCCGGGGCAGCCTGGTCGCCGCCTCGGCGCTCGCGATGCTGTCGAGCGTGATGCTGGCCGTCACCCAGTGGAAGACGCGGCCCAACTTCGCGGGATTCATGGCGCTGGTCGGACCGGTGGTCTTCGCGATGGCCGCGCTCAACACCGTCAACCCGTTCGACGTGGCGTTCGAGCGCTTCCATGGCGGCGAACGGCTGCTGTGGCGTCAGGAGGGTGTGCAGACCACCGTCGCGGTCCACGAGCGATCGGGCCAGCGCTCGCCGATGCGCGTGATGTACCTCGACGGCATGCACCAGGCCAACGATTCGGAGGCCACCGCCTTCGTTCATCACCGCATCGGTGCGCTGCCAGTGATGCTGCACCAGGACCCGACCACCGCGCTGGTGGTCGGCATGGGAGGCGGGGCCACTCCCGGGGCGGTCGCGCGCTTCGACGTCGACGTCGACGTCGTCGAGCTCTCGGGTGCCGTGGTCCAGGGCTCCGACTACTTCGCCAACATCAACTTCGATCTGCTCAAGCGGCCCAACGTGCACCTCCGCGTGGACGATGGGCGCAACTTCCTGATGATGACGCGCAAGAAGTACGACGTCATCACGGCGGACATCATCCTGCCGCGCCACGCCGGCGCCGGCGCGCTCTACTCGCGCGAATACTACCAGCTGGTACGCAGCGCGCTGGCCGAGGGCGGACTCGCACTGCAGTGGAATGGCGGCGAGACCGAGACCGAATACAAGCTCCTGCTGCGGACGTTCCTGTCCGTGTTCCCGTACACGACGTTGTGGGGCGATGGCACCCTGATGCTCGGCAGCCTGAAGCCATTCGAGCTGAGCGAAAGCGCCTACGAGGCGCGGCGGCGCCGGCCGGGCTTCACCGATCTGTTCGACTGGGACATCGCGACGATGCGGCGCCTCTACGTCGCCGGCCCGGACGCGCTCCGGGCGTTCGCCGGCGACGGGCCCCTCCTCACCGACGACAAGCCGGTGATCGAGTACTTCCTGTCGCTGCCCAGGAACGACAGGGCCCCCGACCTCAGCAGCGTGCACGGCCGATTCGAAGACATCGTCAGGCCGTAGGTCAGGTGGTCACCGTGACCACGAGGGCCTCGGGAGCGCGCGCGCTCAGCCGCCGATAGCCGTGCGGCTGTGAGGAGTCGAAGTACATCGAGTCGCCCGTGGCCAGCACGTGCTCCACGCCCGCAACGATGATGGCCAACCTGCCGCTCAGCAGGTGGAGGAACTCCGCGCCCGCATGCTCGTGCAGGCGCGGGCGCGCCGCGGCCTGGCGAAACCGCACGCGATAGGCGTTCATCAGGCGCTCGGTAGCGGTGAAGTCGAGGCATTCGAATTCCCAGGCCACGTCCCGGCCGCCCAGTCGCTCGGGGAATCGCCTGCGCTCCGCCGCGCGGACGATGCCGAGTGCGCGTGGCGGCGTGGCGGTGGCGAAGAAATAGTCGAGCCCCACGCCGTAGACGAGCGCGACGCGCATCAGGGTCGGCAGCGTCGGCACCATCTTGTTGCGCTCGAGCTTCGACAGGAGCCCCGCCGACAACCCCGTGTGACGGCCGAGCGCCACAAGGCCGAGCTTGCGCTTCAGCCGTAGCGCGCGAAGCTTCTGGCCGATCCCGAACGACTGCAACCCCTGGGCGAGCACTGGTGACAGCATTTTCGTACCAGGAAAAATATTTACTCCGATCAGGCAGAACCGTCAAACCACCTTCGCGCCACGCCGATCCGCCTGCACCTCCCGAAGACCAGCGCGCGTCATACCCATAGATTCGGGAATTGCGGGTCCCTTGAGGTCCCACCGACACACACGGTCCCTCCCGAGGCCAAGGAGACACTGAATGAAGGCACTGAAGACTCTCATGTTCGGCGCGGCGGTTGCGGCTCTCACCCTTTCCGCCGGCACGGTGACCCGCGCCCAGGGCAGCGACATCGTCGCCACGGCCGTGGCCGCCGGCCAGTTCAAGACCCTCGCGGCGGCGCTGCAGGCGGCCGGGCTGGTCGAGACGCTGAAGGGCGCTGGCCCGTTCACGGTGTTCGCGCCGACTGACGAGGCGTTCGCCAAGCTGCCGAAGGGCACCGTCGAGGACCTGCTGAAGCCCGAGAACAAGGCCAAGCTGACCGCCATCCTCACCTACCACGTGGTCCCGGGCAAGGTGATGGCCGCCGACGTCGTCAAGGTGAAGGAAGCCAAGACCGTGCAGGGCGGCTCGATCAAGGTGATCGGCCATGGGCGGCAAGGTCATGGTCGACAACGCGAACGTCGTGAAGACCGACATCGCGGCCTCGAATGGCGTCATTCACGTGATCGACAGCGTCCTCATGCCGAAGTAAGGGCGACCGGACGCGGGGGACATTCATCCGCATCTCTTTCATCCCTCGCGCCGGCAGGCGGGAGCCGGGCTGGTATACAGCCCCGCTCCCGCTAATTCTTTGCACTAGAATTCCTGCCATGCCGGTCGCCGCCGCCCCCGTCCTCTACCGAACTCAGCCGCGCACGCGAGGCGCTGGACCAGTGGGTCCGCGACCTGATGCAGTGGCATTTCAGCCCGGAGACCGGCGCCCCGTTCTGGCTCGAGTGGGCGGCGAAGGCCGGCTGGGATCCGCGCCGCGAGGTCCTGAGCTACGACGACCTCGACAAGTTCGGCCCGTTCCAGGACGAATGGCTGCGCGGCGGCGATGCCAGGCGCTGGGTGCCGAAGGGCTATGCCGGCCGCCCGGTGTACGTGTTCGAGACCGGCGGCAGCACCGGCGTGCCCAAGTCGCGCATCAACATCGACGACTTCCGCATCGACTACTCCACCTTCAGCGACACGCCTGCCCGAGCAGTTCTTCCCGAAGGGCGCCGACTGGCTCGAGATCGGGCCGAGCGGCCCGCGCCGCCTGCGCCTGGCGATCGAGCACCTGGCGCAGCATCGCGGCGGCATCTGTTACATGGTGGACCTCGATCCGCGCTGGGTGATCAAGCTGATCAAGCTGGGCGACATCGAGATGGTGGAGCTGTACAAGCGCCACGTCATCGACCAGGCGCTGACGCTGCTGAAGGCGCACGACACCATCAAGTGCCTGTTCACCACGCCCAAGCTGCTCGAGGCCCTGTGCGAGCGCATCTCGCTGAAGAAGGCGGGCATCACCGGCGTCTTCTGCGGCGGCACCGAGATGACGCCCCAGTTCCATCGCTTCGCGGTGGAGGAACTGATGGAAGGCGCCTACTTCGCGCCCACCTACGGCAACACGCTGATGGGCCTGGCCGGGCACAAGCCGCCCGAGCCCCGAGGACAACTGGGCGATCATCTACTACCCGCCCGCGCCGCGCGCGATGATCGAGGTGGTGGATCCCGACGATGAGACGACGGTGGTCGAGTACGGGGCGACCGGGCGCGTCCGCCTGACCACGCTCACGAAGGAGTTCTTCATGCCGCGCTTCCTCGAACGTGACGAGTGCGAGCGCGAGCGCCCGTGCGCGCAGTATCCCTGGGACGGCGTCCGCAACGTCAGGCCGTTCTCGCGGTTCCAGAAGGCCGTGGTCGAAGGCGTCTACTGATGATCAATCTGCCGATCTTGCGCTGGGGGCGGGCGTACCGCAGCGTCGACGCCGTGGTGGTGCCGCACTTCCGCACCCGCGAGCCGTTCGTGGCGATGAGCCAGG
Organism: uncultured Acidobacteriota bacterium; assembly: GCA_963721715.1. Lineage (GTDB taxonomy): Bacteria > Acidobacteriota > Vicinamibacteria > Vicinamibacterales > UBA2999 > VFZN01. The sequence continues at coordinate 1,387,753 of CAVRKI010000004.1, forward strand.
CCAACGTCGGGCTCATCCGGCGTGACCTGCTGACGCAGCAGGAGGCGCGCGCGCGGCTGGCGGCGATACCGGTGGCCGAGCTCGTGGCGGCGTCGCATCGCGCCGCCGAGTCGTTCATGCACGACACGCTGCCGCTCGACGAGACCAGCGGCCACGGCCAGACGCCACAGGACTACGTGGAGCAGGTGACCGCCACCACGGGCATGCCGTGGGCCAGCGTCCGCCGCAACATGGCCAAGGTGCACGGCGTGCTGAGCCGCGTGGAGGAAGTGCTGGCGGGCCTCACGCGCGGGCTGGATCTCTCGCTGCTCGACGCGGGCATGGGCGAGAACGAGGGCCACCTGCTCAGCTTCTTCCCGCGCACCGACGCGCTCGGCGTCGTGCTGCCCAGCAACTCGCCCGGCGTCCACTCGCTGTGGGCGCCGGCCATCGTCCTGAAGATGCCGCTCGTGCTCAAGCCGGGCAGCGCCGAACCGTGGACGCCGTTCCGGATCATCCAGGCCTACATTCGAGGCCGGCGTGCCCGCCGAGGTGTTCAGCTACTACCCGACCGACCACGCGGGCGGCAACGAGATCCTGCGCTCGTGCGGGCGCGGCATGGTCTTCGGCGACGTCGGCTCGACGAAGCGGTGGGCGCGCGATCCGCGCGTCGAAGTGCACGGCCCCGGCTACAGCAAGGTCGTGATCGGGCCGGATGCCGCCGACCACTGGCCGGACTACATCGACACCATCGCGGAGTCGATCGCCAACAACGGCGGCCGCTCGTGCGTGAACGCTTCGGGCGTGTGGGTGACCAGGCACGCGCGACGCGATCGCCGAGGCGCTGGCGGCGCGGCTGGCGGAGGTGACGCCACGCGCGTGGGACGATCCGGACGCGGTGCTCGCGCCGTTCGCGGATCCGGCGACCGCGCATCGCATCTCGGCGATGATCGACCAGGACCTGACGCCGGCCGAGGGCGCCGACGGCCGCCCGGCGCGCGATGTCTCCGCGGCGGTACGCGGAACCAGCCGCGTGGTGAGCGCGCATGGCGGCACCTACCTGCTGCCCACGGTGGTGCGCTGCGACGCCGACCACGCGCTCGCGAATCGCGAGTTCCTCTTCCCCTTCGCCAGCGTCGTCGAGGTGCCGGCCGAGGCGCTGCCCGCCGCCCTCGGCTTCTCGCTCGTGGTCACCTGCATCTCGGACGATCCCGCGCTGCGCGCCCGCATGGTGGCCTCGCCTCACGTGGACCGCCTGAACTTCGGCGCCATCCCCACCACCCGCATCGGCTGGGACCAGCCTCACGAAGGCAACCTGTTCGAGCATCTCTACGCGCGTCGCGCCATCCAAAGACTCGCGTGACGTGACTCCTTGAACTCTTGAACTGTGAACTCTCGCCCCTGACCCCCTGATGCGTCTGCTCCTGCTCTCCGCCGGCGCCGCCTCGATGTATTGCGGCAGCTGCCTGCGCGACAACGCGCTGGCGGCCGCGCTGATGAAGCGGGGACACGACGTCACCCTGCTGCCGTTCTACACGCCGACCCTGACTCGGACGAAGAGAACGTCAGCCGCCAGGAGCGCGTGTTCTTCGGCGGCATCAGCGTCTACCTCGAACAGCACCTGTCGCTGTTCCGCCACACACCGGCGATGCTCGATCGGTTGTGGGATGCGCCGTGGGTGATCAAGGCGTTCTCGAGCGGTTCCATCGCGGTGGATCCGTCGATGCTGGGCGCGCTCACCGTCTCCACGCTCCAAGGCGAGGACGGCCGCCAGCGCAAGGAGATCGAGAAGCTGCTGCGACTGGCTGGTCGACGAGCCGCGCCCGGACCTCGTCAATATTCCCTACACCCTGCTGATTTCGCTCGCGCGGCCGCTGAAGCGCGCCCTGAACGGGGTGCCGGTCGTGGTGACGCTCCAGGGTGAAGACCTGTTCCTCGATGGCCTGCCCGATCCCTTCCGTCGGCAGGCGCTGGATCTGATTCGCGCCGAAGTGCCGCACGTCGACATGTTCGTGGCGGTCAGCCAGTACTGCGCCGGATCTGATGCAGCGCTACCTGGACATCCCGGCGGCGAAACTGCGCGTGGTGCCCCTGGGCATCTCGGCGCCGGATGGGCCGGCCGCGCCCCTCGCCCGCGCGCCATTCACCATCGGCTATTTCGCCCGCGTCGCGCCGGAGAAGGGCCTGCACGTGCTGGCCGAGGCCTATCGCATCCTGCGCCGCGAACGCGGCCTGCCGCCGTCGCGTCTGCGCGCCGCGGGCTTCTGCGGTCCGGATCAGCAGGCCTACCTGGACGGGGTGCGGCGCGGCCTTCGCGCCGCAGGGCTTGAAGGCGAGTTCGATTACGCGGGGTCGCCGGATCGGCACGGCAAGTTCGCGTTTCTCCACGAACTGGATGTGTTCTCGGTGCCCAGCCCCTATCGCGAACCAAAGGGGCTCTACCTGCTCGAGGCCATGGCGGCGGGCCTGCCCGTCGTCGCGCCCGCTCACGGCGCACTGCTGGACGTGGTCCACGCCACTGGGGGCGGACTGCTGGCCGCATCGGCCGAGCCGGCGGCCATCGCCGATGCGCTGTTCGAGTTGTGGCTGGACCCGCCGAAGGCCGCGGACCTCGGGCGTCGCGGCCGCGCCAGCGTCACCCGCGACTTCACCGTCACGCGTATGGCCGAACGGGTGGAAGCGGTTTATCGCGAAGCGATAAGCTGACCCTGACTCCCGTGCTCACCCTGTCATCCATCGTCAAGACCTACCCCACGCCCGCGGGACCGCTGCGCGTGCTCGACCGCGTGGACCTGACGATTGGCACCGGCGAGGCGGCCGTGATTACCGGGCCGTCGGGCTCCGGCAAGAGCACGCTGCTCTACATCGCCGGCGGCCTCGAGCCGCCGAGTTCCGGCACCGTGGATCTCGACGGGACCAATCCGTATGCGCTGGCTCCCGACGCGCTGGCGAAGTTCCGCAATCATGAGGTGGGCTTCGTCTTCCAGGATCATTGCCTGCTGCCGCAGCTCACGGTCCTCGACAACGTCCTGGTGCCGACGCTCGTCGGCGAGCCCGATCGCGACGCGCCCGATCGCGCGCGCGTGCTGCTGACGGCCGTCGGCCTCGAGCCGCGTGCGCATCATCGCCCGGCACAGCTGTCCGGCGGGGAGAAGCAACGCGCCGCCATCGCCCGCGCGCTGGTTCGCAGCCCTCGCGCTGCTGCTGTGCGACGAGCCCACCGGCAACCTCGACGCGCAGACGGCGGAGACCGTCGCCGACGTGCTGCTCCGCCTGCAGGTGCAGCAGCACACCACTCTTCTCGTCGTGACCCACAGTACGGCCCTGGCGGCCCGCTTCGATCGGCGGCTGGCGATGGCCGAAGGCCGCATCCAGGAGGCGTGACGTGTCCATGACGCGCGCGTCGCTGTGGCACTACCGCGCGCTGCACGTGCTGGTCGCGGCCGGCGTCGCGGTGGCGGTGGCCGTCCTCGCCGGCGCGCTGCTCGTGGGCGTCTCGGTCCGCGCCAGCCTGCGCGATCTGGCCCTGCAGCGCCTTGGCGCCACCGACCTGGCGGTGTCCACGCTCACCAGCTTCAGCCAGCGGCTGGGAGGCGGCATGGTCGTGGCCGCGCCGGACACCGTGCGCGCCACCGTGGGCCTGATCGCCGTGCCGGGCACGGTCACGCACACCCCTTCCGGCCGCGTCGCCGCGCGCGTGCAGATCTACGGCGTCGACGATGCGTTCTGGGCGTTCCACGGCGCGGCGAACGTGCCGTTGTCGGGACGCGAGGCGGCGCTCAGCGAGAGCCTGGCCGCCGATCTTGGCGCCGCCGGCGGCGATGCGCCTGGTGCTGCGCGTCAGCGGGCCGTCGGACATCCCGCTCGGCACGCTGCAGGGGCGCCGGGATGACGGCGGCACCCGCATCCGCGTGACCTTGACCCGGACGCTCGCCGCCGCTCGGCTGGGCGAGTTCTCGCTGGTGCCGGGACAGGCGCCGGTCCCGGTGGTGTTCGTGCCGCTCAGCCTGCTGCAGCGCGAGCTGACGCTGACCGGTCGCGTCAACACCATCCTCGTGCAACAGACCTCACGTGAGGGCGCGCCAGACGCCTCGCTCCCACCGGTCGATGCCATCCAGCGCGCGTGGCTGGCCAGTGCCACGCTGCCGGACCACGGCCTGCGGATCCGCCGCGTGCCGGGCGATCGCGTGATGGCGCTCGAAGGGCTGGGCGGCTACATCAGCCCCGAGATCGGCGAGCGCGTGCTCGAGGCGCTGATTCGCCTGCAACGCCCCGGCGTGCCGGCGCTGACCTACGTCGCCAACGGCATCCGGATCGGCGAGCGCGTGACACCCTATTCGACGGTCACCGCCATCGACGTGGACGGCTACAGCCGCCTGTCGGTGCCGGCCGGGCCGCCGGCGCCGGGGGCCGACGCGATGAGCGACGGCGACCCGCTGGTCCGTGGCTCGCTGGAGGTCCGCGTCGGACGCGGCGGCGTGCGGGTCGGCCGCGTGCAGGTGACGGAAGCCGAACGCCGCGGGCGCGCGCCGGAAAAGGCGCCGACCAAGTCGAGGGCGCCGGATGCGGACGACCCGCCTCGTGACGGTCCGATCTGGCTGAACGAATGGACCGCCCAGGACCTGGACGCGCGCATTGGCGACACCGTGCACCTGGATTACTTCGTGTGGACGGACGAGGGCGGCCTGCGAGACGCGCAGCGCGTCGTTCGCGATGCAGGGCGTGCTGCCGATGATGCGCATCGGCGGCGACCGCACGCTCACCCCCGACTATCCCGGCATCACCGATGCGCCCGACCTCGGCGCGTGGGACCCGCCCTTCCCGGTCGATCTCTCGAAGGTGCGCCCCCAGGACGAGGCCTACTGGGACCAGTGGCGGGGGGCCCCCAAGGCCTTCGTGCCGCTCGACACGGGACAGCGCCTGTGGGGCTCGCGCTTCGGGAACATCTCGTCGATTCGTTTCGCGCTGCGCGACGCCGACGCGGTGGCCGCGGCCGTGCGGGCGCAGATGAACAGCCAGGTGGTGGTGCGTCCGGTTCGGCAGGAGGCCGTGGCCGCCGCCGAGGGAACCACCGATTTCGGCGAGTACTTCCTCTACTTCAGCGCGTTCCTCGTCGCCTCGGCTCTACTGATCGCCTATCTCTTCTTCGCGCTGAGCATCGAGCAACGCGCTCGCGAGGTCGGATTGCTGGCCGCGGTCGGCTTCACCACACGTCAGGTGCGCCGCGTATTCCTGCGAGAGGCCGTCATCATCACCGCGGCCGGCGTGGTCGTCGGCGTGGCCGGCGCCGTCGGATACGCGGCGCTGATCATGCACGGCCTGCGCACGTGGTGGGTGGACGCCGTGGGCACGACCGCCCTGACCCTGCACGTGGATCCGGCGGCGCTGATCGCGGGAGCGATGGGCGCCAACGCGGCAGCCTTGCTGGCCTTGTGGCTGGGCACGAAGTCGCTGGCGAAGCGCTCGCCACGTTCGCTGCTGCTGGGAGCCACGCCAGACCCGCCCACACGCAACACGCGCACCACGGCCGGGCTCGGCATCGCCCTCGCCATCGTCGCCGCGGCGCTGATAGCGGCGGCGCGAGGCGGCATGCTCGATGCCACGGGTGGCTTCTTCGGCGCAGGCGGGGCGCTGCTCGTCTCGGGACTGCTGCTCTCGCGCGCGAGGTTGCTGGCCGGCGCGGATGCCGGCGAGTGTCCGGCGACGCGTCGCCCGCGTGTGGACGCTGGGGCAGAGCCACACGGCGTGGCGTCCGACCCGAACGGTCCTCACCCTCTCGCTCATCGCGTTCGCCACCTTCGTGCTCGTCAGCGTCGTCGCCTTCCGGCGGGACGGCGCCGGGACGTCGCTCGAGCGAACGGGCGGCACCGGCGGGTTCGCCCTGATGGCCGAGGCGGCCGTGCCGTTGATGCACGACCCGAACACGCCCGCAGGCCGCGCGGCGATGGGCCTCGATGCCGGCGGCACACTGGACGGCACCCGCGTGACACGGGTGCGACTGCGGCCCGGCGATGAAGCCAGTTGCCTCAGCCTCTATCAGCCGCAGAACCCGCGCATCGTCGGCGTGAAACCGGCCGACCTGAGCGGGCGCTTCCGGTTCTGCTGATCAGGGCTCCGCACCGGCCGGCACATCACCGTGGACGCTGCTCGAGCAGACGCTGGAGGATGGCGCCATCCCGGCGATTGCCGACCAGACAACGCTCACCTACGTCTTCCACCTCGCGGTCGGGGACGTGTTCGAGTTCGCACCCGATGGCGTCACGCCCATCCGCTTCCGCATCGTCGCGTCGCTGGCCGACAGCGTGCTGCAATCGGAGCTGATCATCGGTGAGTCGCCGTTCGTCCAGCTGTTTCCGCGACAGGAGGGTTATCGCGTGTGGTTGGTCGAATCGCCGGAACCGCATGCGGCGGAGGTGGCCGCGTTCCTCGAGGACCGCCTCGCGGACTCTGGTGTCGACGCCGTAGACACGCGCGTGCGGCTGGCGTCCTATCATCGCGTGGAGAACACCTATCTCGCGACCTTCCAGGCCCTGGGCGCGCTGGGGCTGCTGCTGGGCACGCTCGGCGTGGGCGCCGTGCTGGCGCGCAACGTCCTGGAGCGGCAGCGCGAATGGGGCCTGCTGCGGGCGATCGGCTTCGAGCGCCGCCACCTGACGGCGATGGTGCTGGCCGAGAGCGCGGCGCTGGTCGGCGGGCGGCGTGCTGATCGGCACGATCTCGGCGGCGCTGGCGGTGGCGCCGGCGATTGCCGAACGCGGGCAGGCACTCCCCTACCTTGCGTTGGCGGGCGTACTCGCGGCGGTCATCATCGCCGGGCTCGCCTCGTCGCTGTTCGCGCTCGCGGTGGCGACGAGGGTGACGGTGGTGGAGGCGATCAAGAGCGAGTAACGGCAACCGGCAGACGGCAGACGGAAAGGCCTGGTCCGCCGTCGCCGTGGCGAGGGCGGACGAGGGAGGCACGATCGCATGCGTCGAGCAGTCATCACTACAATCGTGTGCGTCGCGCTCGGAGCCAGCGTTGTGGCGCAGGCGCAGGCACCATCGTGGCCGCAGTGGCGAGGGGCCGCGCGCGATGGCGTGGCCACGTTCGATGCCCCGCGGACCTGGCCGGCGGCGCTGACGAAGGTGTGGGAGGCGCAGGTCGGCGTCGGCCATTCCTCGCCGGTCATCGCCGGCGGCACGGTGGTGGTGCACACGCGCGAGGGCGCCCGCGAGATGGTGCGGGCGTTCGACCTGGTCACCGGTAAACGTCGGTGGCAGGAGGCCTACGACGCGCCGTACCAGGTCAACCCCGCGGCTCAGCTCCATGGGCCCGGGCCGAAGTCCACGCCGGCCATCGCCGGCGGCCGCGTCTTCACGCTCGGCATCAGCGGGGTGCTCTCGGCCTTCGACCTCGAGAGCGGCAAGGTGCTGTGGCGCACGCCGGCCGCGCAGCCGCAGCCGATCTACGGCACCGCCACTTCGCCCATCGTCGACGGTGATCGGGTGATCGCGTTCATGGGAGGACACGACAAGGGCGCGTTCACGGCGTTCGAGGCGGCGACGGGCACCGTGCGCTGGCGCTGGAGCGGCGATGGTCCCGGCTACGCCTCGCCGGTGGTCGCCGAGTTCGGCGGCACCAGGCAGTTCGTCACGCAGTCGCAGAACCGTCTCGTCGGGATCAGCGCCGCTGACGGCGCGCTGCTGTGGCAGGTGCCGCTGCGCACGAGCTTCGACCAGAACTCGGTGACGCCGCTGGTGGTGAACGGCCTCGTCATCTCGTCCGGCCTGGAGACGCCGACCATGGCCTATCGGGTGTCGCGCGACCGGCGTCGGGCTGGCAGGCTCAGGAGGCCTGGCGGAACGAGCAGGTGTCGCTGTACATGAGCTCGCCGGCTGCGACCGGGCAGGCGATCATCGGGCTCTCGCATCGCAATCGCGGGCAGTTCGTGGCGCTCGATCCGGCGACCGGCAAGATGCTGTGGAGCACGCGGGGCCGCGAAGGCGACAATGCGTCGATCATCCGCGCCGGCGAGTGGCTGCTGCTCTCGACCACGAACAGCGAGCTCATCATCGCGCGGGCGCTGCCCGCCCGGCTGGAGGAGGTGAAGCGCTACGCGGTTGCCGACTCCCCCACCTGGGCGCATCCCGCGGTCGCCGGCCGCACGATTGTCGTAAAGGACGCCGAGCGAGTCATCGTATGGAAGGTGGAGGGCTGACAACGTGCGACGTCTCCTGATGCTGTCACTCGCGGCCGTGATCTCCGGCTCGGCCATGCTGTCTGCGAACTGGCCCGCCTGGCGCGGCCCCACCGCCGACGGCGTGAGCCCCGAGACCAACCTGCCGGTTCGCTGGAGCCCCACCGAGAACGTCGCCTGGAAGCTGGCGCTGCCGCAGTGGAGCGGCGCCACGCCGATCATCTGGGGCGACACCATCTTCCTGAACGTCGCCGAAGCCGATGGCCACAACCTGTCCCTGTGGGCCGTGCGGCGCACGAGCGGCGAGGTGCTCTGGAAGCGGCACCTCAGCGAGGGCAACCACAAGGAGCGCAAGCAGAACATGTCGTCGCCGTCGCCGGTGACGGACGGCACACGGGTCTGGGTCTCGACCGGCACCGGCTTCATCCGCGCCTTCGACTTCGCCGGCAAGGAACTCTGGGTGCGCGACATCCAGAAGGACTACGGGCGCTTCGGGCTGAACTGGGGCTACGCCAACTCGCCGCTGCTGCTCGAGGGCGACCTGATCGTGCCGGTGCTGCACGGCATGAAGACGGACGACCCGTCCTACCTGCTGCGCATCGACGGCGCCACCGGGCAGACGAAGTGGAAGGTGGAGCGGCCGAACCGCGCGATTCGCGAGTCGCCCGACGCCTACACCACGCCGGCGCTGGTGCGCGTGGGCAAGGCCGCCGAGATCGTCATCACCGGCGCGGATGTCGTCACCGGCCACGACCCGGCCACGGGCAAGGAGCTGTGGCGCGCCGACGGGCTGAATCCGGACAACGATCCCGCCTACCGCATCGTCGCATCGCCGGTGGTGCACGGCGACATCGTGATTGCGCCGAGCCGGGAGCGGCCGATCCTGGCGATCCGCGCGGGCGGGCGCGGCGACGTGACCACGTCGCACAAGCTGTGGGAGTTCGGGAACGGGCCCGACGTGCCGACACCGGTCACCGACGGCACCCATCTGTACGTGATCACCGATCGCGGGGTGGTCTACTGCCTGGATCTGAAGACCGGCAAGACCATCTACGGCCCGCAGCGCCTCGAGCCCGGCACCTACAGCTCGTCACCGGTGCTGGCCGACGGCAAGATCTACATCGCCAGCGAGGACGGCGTGTTCAGCGTCTTCCGCGCGGGGCCGAAGTTCGAGCTGCTGTCGGCGAACAGGATGGACGACTACACGCTCAGCTCCGTGGCCATCAAGGACGGACAACTCTTCCTCCGCACCGCCGGCTGGCTGTGGGCGGTGGGCAAGGCTTCAGGCTCCGGGCTCTAGGCTTGCGGCCGGAAGTAGAGCACCATCCCCGCGCCGGCCGCGGCCATCAGCACGCCGGCGAAGAACAGCGGGTTGACCGCGGCCTTCGGCGGATGCAGGGCCATGGTCGTCAGCACGTTGATCACGGGTGCGCCGCCGAACACGATCGGCATCACGTAAGTGGGCAGCCCGCCGGCACGGAACGCAAAGATGATGCAGACGGCGCCGATCGCGCCCAGCGCGCCCGCCATCGTCGCGGTCATGGTGCCGGTCGCATTGAAGTTGCGGAGTTCGCCCTGCGACGACAGGGCGATGACGGGGACGACGACGCCGATCAGGAAGTAGGCGACACCGACGCAGAGCAGGGCTCGCAGGGGATTACCCAGCTCGACCTGCCCCTTGTGCAGCGACGCACCATACAGTCCCCACGACAACGCCGCCCCGAACGCGAGCATGATCCACGACATGAACAATCCTTTCAGAAGGCCTGGGCCATCCGCGACTCGCGAGTAGCGCCACGCGGAATACTGCCACGGTGACGGCGTGGCCGTCTTGCGGAAAGTTCAGGCGCCTCCGCTCGTCGCATCGGCTGAGCCGTGCGACGGCTCGCTCATCGCCCTCAAAACCGGAGCCGCACGCCAATCTGCATCTGCCTCGCCGACGTCACGGTGTTGCGGATGCGTCCGAAGTTGCCCACCACCTGCTCGCCGTCGGCCGCCCCCGCGAACGCGATCAGGTTCGGGATGCCGAAGTTGGCGCGGTTGAACAGGTTGAACACCTCGATGCGCAGTTCGAGTCGGCTGTCCGAGCCGGCGATCGGCAGGCGGCTGTCCTTCGAGAACGCGAGGTCCACGGTGCGCAGATCCGGCCCGGTCAGGTCGCCGCGCCCGGTGTTGCCGAAGGTGCCTGCGGGCTGCAGCGCGAACGCCTGCGGATTGAACCATTGCGCCGGATCGCCGTTCACCGCAGTGTCTGGCCCGAAGCCGGGGGCGTAGCTCGCGCGGTCGCGGCCGATCCCGGGGCCCAGCGACGGTTGCCACTGTGAGCGCGAGCGGTTGTTCTGCACGAACACCGTCAGCGGGTAGCCGCTCCGCAGCGTCGCGATTCCGGCCACGCGCCAGCCGGAGAGCAGCACCCCGCTCACACCGGTCAGGTCGCGTCCCCACGGCAGGTCCCACGTCCCGTTCAGCACCCAGTTGTGCTCGGTGTTGAAGTCCGATGGCCCGCGGTTGTAGTCGGGGATGTATTCAGGAAAGGCCGAGGTGGTGCCGTTGGTCGCGTCCGAAAAAAACGTGGACGCCTGCGTGGTGTCTTCGGAGTCGGCCCACGTGTAGGACGACTGGAACGACACGCCGTTCGACCAGCGGCGGCGCAGATCGACGATGAACGCGCGGTACCACGAGTCGCCGTCCGAGCTCTTCAACTCGATCGTCGTCCACGCCGTGTTCTGACGCGGCGTGCCTACGGGGAAGAACGGCAGGCCATCCGCGCCTGTCACCGGCATGGCGGTATTGACGTCGTTGCTGCGCATCAAGTGCATCCCACGCGACCCGGCATAGCCGAGCGTGAGCGCGGTGCTGCCCCAGAACTCCCGCTGCAGATTGACGTTCCAGACGTGCACGGACGGCGTTTCCACGTCCCATTGCACCGGCCGGATCGACAGCCCCGAGGCACGTTCGAACGGCGGGTTCGGAAACGTCGGCGCCTGGTAGACCACGCGAGGCGTCTGCGGGGGGTTGGTCACCGTGACGATCAGGTTCTGCGAGCTGTTGGTGGCGTAGTAGAGACCGTACCCGCCGCGGATCGAAGTGCTGCCATCACCCAGCACATCCCACGCCGCCCCTACCCGCGGAGAAAAATTGTTGTAATCGGCACCCTCGTACAACCGACCGGTGGTGGCGGTGCGATCCGTCAGGTTGACGAGCGCGGAATCACGGCCCTCCTGATCGATGGGCATCGTCATGAACTCCCACCGAAGGCCGGCATTCAGCGTCACCCGTGGATGGACGCGAAACTCGTCCTGCACGTACATCCCCGCCAGCCAGAACGGCCAGTCGCGCACGAAGGTCGCCTCCGGCGTCAGCCCGATGAAGCTGGTGGCGCGGTTCTCCATGAACGCCCGCAGGTTCGCGAAGGCGTAGGTGCCCAGACTGAACGTCGGGTTCACCATGTCCTGCTGGTAGTGCTCGGCCAGCCCGCCGAACTTGACGAGGTGCCGCCCCCGGTTCCAGGCGGAATCGGCCTGCAGGCTGAACACCTGCTGCAGGAAGCGCACATCGGCGGAGCTCTGGGTGCCGAAGCGCTGGAGGCCGCCGACATCGATGTTGCCGATGTACTCGCGGCCGGGCACGAACGGCGGCAGCGCGGTGTTGGCTTCGACGGCCTGCCCCACGCGCGTCCGGCTGTAGCCGACGCGGAACGTGCTGAACAGATTCGATGACAGCGCCTGCCGGTACTCGCCGGTGAAGAACTGGTTGCGCGACACGAAGTCGCGCGGGAACTGCGGGTAGTCCAGCGGCAGCCGCTGGCTCGCATCGTCGAAGGTGTAGCGCGCGAACAGCTGCGCGCCGGGCGCCACGTTGTAGTCGATGCGGCCCTGCAGGAAATCCTGATCGAGCGTCTGGTCCACCTGGAAGCTGTAGAGCGCGGTGCCGTCGCCGAGGTTGGCGCCGTTCGGCATCGGGTACTCGTTCAGGTATGGCGCGACCGCGGGATTGACACCCACGTTGAGGAACGTCCCTGGCACGGCGGGGTTGGGCAGCAGCCCCTGACGCGCGTTGGCGTCGGGCACGCTGGAGGTGATGGTCCGTCCCAGGTTCTCGCGCAGGCCTTCGTAGCCAAGGAAGTAGAACAGTTTGTCCTGCCGCACCGGCCCGCCGACCGTGCCACCGAACTGGTTGCGGGTGAACGGCGGCTGATCCCCGACGTCGAAGTAGTTCTTCGCATCGAGCGCGTCATTGCGGTGGTACTCGAACGCGGTGCCGCGGACGGCGTTGGTCCCGGCTTTCGTCAACACGTTGACCTGGCCGCCGGCCATGCGGCCGAACTCCGCGCTGTAGGCGTTGGTCTCGACCCGGAACTCCTGCACGGTATCCATCCCCAGCGCCGTCCCGGCCGCGCTCCCCGCCGGCCCGTTCGTCATGTCGTTCAGCAGCGTGCCGTCCAGCAGGTAGACGTTGGCGCGCGGGTCCTGGCCATTGACGCTCATCCCGAGCCCGTGCGCCACCACCGAGCCGCCATCGCGATGCGGGAACGGCACCACACCGGGCTGGAGATAGGCCAGGTCGGTGTAGTTGCGGCCGTTCAGCGGCAGTTGCTCGATCGCCCGAGCGTCCACGAGGTAGCTGAGCTCCCCGGCGCGCGTGTTCACCGTCGGTGTGTCCGCGGTGACGGTCAGCGCTTCGCTGAGGCCACCCACTTCCATCGTGATGTCCACCGCCACGTTCTCGGCGATGGTCAGCGTGATGCCGCGGCGCACGAGCGGGCGAAATCCGGACAGCTCCGCGCGCAGTTCGTAATCGCCAGCCGGCAGCGACGGCAGCGCGTAGCGCCCCGCCGTATCCGACGTGGTCTGGCGCTCGAACCCGGTGTCGACCCGCCGGGCAGTGACCACCACGCCGGGCAGCACGGCCCCGCTGGCGTCCTGCACCCTCCCGGAAAGATTGGCCGTGGTCTGGGCCGCCGCGGTCAACGGGGCGGCGATCAGGAGCGTAAGAAGGAGGAACCGGATTCGCGACGTCATCATGATGGGTCCTCGGTATACTACGCGCGACTCGCGGGGGTTGTTGCCTCCTGCCCTCAAGGTTTCTGCCATTTGTCATCAACCGTGTCTGCCGGTTGCCGCCTGCCGGTTACCGTCTGCCCTTCCCTGAGGTGACATGCCCCGCCTGACTCCCTTGCAGTGGCTCATCTGCGCCATCGCGGCGCTCGGCTTCGCGTTCGACATCTACGAAGTGCTGATGGCGCCGCTCGTTGTCGGCCCGGCCATCGGCGAGCTCACCGGCTTCAAGCCGGGAACGCCCGATTTCAACTTCTGGGTCGGCATGTTCTTCTGGGTGCCGGCCCTGGTCGGCGGTGCCTTCGGCCTGCTGGGCGGCTATCTGACGGACCGCTTCGGGCGCAGGCGCGTGCTGGTCTGGAGCATCCTGCTCTACGCGTTCTCGGCGATGGCGGCCGGCTACTCGACCAGCATCACCATGCTGCTCGTGCTGCGCTCCACCACCTACATCGGCGTCTTCGTCGAGTTCGTGGCGGCGGTCGCCTGGGTGGCGGAAATCTTCGACGACCCCAGGCAGCGTGAAGCCGCGCTCGGCTACACGCAGGCGTTCTCGTCGATCGGCGGCCTGATGGTCACCGGTGCCTACGCCATCGCGGTCACCTACTCACAGAGCTTCCCGGAAATTGCCGGCGGCCACTCACCCTGGCGCTACACGCTGATTTCGGGCGTCATCCCCGCGCTGCCGCTGATCATCATCCGTCCGTTCCTGCCGGAGTCGCCCGCCTGGCAGGCGAAGAAGGCTGCGGGCACGCTCAAGCGGCCGTCGCTGGCCGCGATCTTCACGCCGGAACTGCGGCGCACGACCATCGTCACCACCATCATGTTCGCGTGTGCCTACGGCGCCGCCTTCGGCGCCATCCAGCAGATGCCCCGCATCGTGCCCGGGCTCCCGGAGGTGCGGACGATGGCCCCGCCGCAGCAACAGCAGACGGCGGCGGGTGTGCAGGCCTATCAGGAAGTCGGCGGGCTGGTCGGACGTTTCGCGCTCGCCTACCTGGCGCTGCGCATCGTCTCGCGCCGGAAGCTGGTTCGCCTGTTCCAGGTGCCGGGCCTGGTGATCGTGCCGCTGGTGTTCGCCTACGCCGCCAACACCAGCCTGGACCTCACCCGATGGGGCATGTTCCTGGCGGGCTTTTTCACCGTGGCGCAATTCAGCTTCTGGGGGAACTACCTGCCGCGGGTCTATCCGACGCACCTCCGCGGCACCGGCGAAGGCTTCGCCGCCAACATCGGCGGCCGCATGCTCGGCACCGGCTTCGCCTTCATCACCACACAGCTGGTGAACGTGATGCCCGGGGCCACCCCCCAGATGAAGCTGGCCTACTCGGCGGCCGGGGTGGCCGCCTTCGTTTACGCCGCCGGGTTGGTCTGCTCGTACTTTCTGCCCGAGCCTCAAAGCGCTGAGTTGCCCGAGTAGAATCCGCGGATCAATCCTGTGCGGCGCCGGTGAAGCGATCGTCTTCGTCGGCGAAGAGCACGTTGAAGCTGGTGAGCGATCCGTAGCAGCCAGTGATGTAGCTCTGGATCTTCACCTTCTGGTCGTCCGGCAGGTCCGACGCGTTCACCTGCTGTTCCAGCGTGCGCAGGCGGTTGCGCAGCATCACGACCTTGTGGAAGAAGGTCTCGATCGGCCAGCTCTTCTCCTGCAGGCCGGGTTTGCCGGGGCGCAGCACCAGCTCGCCACCTCTCCACTTCTCGGCCGGGGCGGCGGGCGTCAGGCCGGTCTCCTCGCGGATGACGCGCCGGAGCAGGCTCTCGAGATCGCCGGTGCTGGTGTCGTGACTCATGGATGGATAGCGCCTTTCGCGCTCGCTGACGAGGGGCCAGACCTCCGAACGGGTCGGCTCGGAACGTGGCGACGATGGCCGATCGTCTCCGACGCTCGCCCGAAGACCGGACACCGGGGACCGGACACCGGAGACCGTGTTCCGCGGCCCCCCTCGATAGTTGTGTTCACTGCCGCAGTAATCGCAGCGCGCCCGGATGGGCTGGGCCTGGCCGTCGACTACGATCACCGTGTGCATGCGGTCTTCATGACATTGCCGGCAATGATCTTCCACTGCCTGTCCGGCACGATACGCGCGCATGGCGAAATTGTACATCCCGGGTGATTCCACGCCGGCTGCAATCGCGCTTACCATGGTCGTCATGAGCTCGTACCTGCTGACCACCGCCGGCCTCGGCCTGGCGTTGACGATGGCCCTGCACGCGCAGGCGCCGGCCACGCCGGAGTCCAGGGCCGTGGCATTCCTGGCCAAGGCAGTGTCGGCGACGCAGATCGCCAACGGCTGTGCCTCATGTCATCACAACGGCGACGCCGCGCGCGCTCTGTTCATGGCCGGTGCTCGAGGCCACGACTCGGGTGATGCACTGAAGAGCACGCTGACCTTCCTCAACACCCCTGCTGGCTGGAACGCAAACAAGACGCATCACGGCGAGGCCGACCTCGGCCTCGCCCGCCTGCAGTTTGCGGCGGCCCTGGCGGCGGCCGGCGAGAAGGACCTCAACCCGAGCCCCGCGCTGATTGCGGCCGCGACGCTGCTGATCGCGGACCAGAAACCGGACGGATCGTGGGCGCCGGTCGAGGCCACCGGCCTGGGCACGCCGCTCACCTACGGCACCACTGTCGCCACCTGGGTGGCTCGCTGGACGCTGATCGCATCCGGACGTCAGCCCGACGACTTCGCGGTGGCGCAGACCGATCGCTGGCTGCGCACCGTCGAAATCACCAACGTGTTCGACGCCGCCGGGGTGCTGCTGGGACTCGGCGTCACCTCGGACGTGATGGCGGACAAGCAGCGGGCGGCATCCCTGGGCACCATTCGCCGGGCGCAGCAGGAGGGCGGCGGCTGGGGGCCCGATGCGGACTCGCCCGCCACCGTGTTCGACACCGCGCTGGTGATGATCGCGCTGCATCAGCTCGAAAGCGACCCGCGGCTGGCGCGCTCCACCTACCGGGTCGAGGAACTGCGCGACGCGCTCGCCAAGGGCCGCGCCTATCTCGCCGCCCAGCAGGCGCCCGACGGCAGCTGGCCCGAGACCGTGCGGCCCGGGGCCAGGCCGAACGCCGCGCTTCGCGTATCGACGACAGGTTGGGCGCTGGTGGCGCTGCTTGGAGGCCCGAAATGATGAACCGACGTGATGTCCTGCAACTCCTCGGGGTGGCTCCCCTCGCCTCGGGACTCGCCGCACTCGGCGACATCGCCGAAGCTGCCAGCGGCGGGCAGCCGGCGCGGGCCTTCACTGGGGAGCCCGATGTGGAACTCGCGCTCACCGCATCTCGCGGTGAAATGAACCTCCTGCCCGGCGCCCCCACACGCGTGTGGCGCTTCACGGGCAAGGTGCAGCGCGGTCCCGAGACGTCGCTTCAGGTGATACCGGGTTCGTATCTCGGTCCCACCATCCGGCTGCGGCGCGGCCAGAAGGTGCGGATTCGCTTCAAGAACAACCTCGGCGAACCGTCGATCGTGCACTGGCACGGGCTCGATGTGCCGGAGTCGGCCGACGGGCATCCCCGGCTGGCTGTGGCCGATGGCCGCGACTACGTCTACGAGTTCGAGGTCCTGAACCGCGCAGGTACCTACTGGTATCACCCGCATCCCCACATGCGAACCGGCGCCCAGGTCTATCAGGGACTGGCCGGGCTGCTCGTGGTGTCGGACGAGGAAGAGGACGCGCTGGGACTGCCCTCGGGCGGTGCCGAGCTGACCTACGTGCTGCAGGATCGCCGCTTCGATGCGAGCAACCAGTTCGTCTACGCCAGCCGGGTCGGTGGCGGGATGGGGATGGGCGGCGGCCGGGGACGTGGCATGGGCATGGGCGGCGGCATGGCCGAGATGATGCAGACCATGAACGGCTGGCTGGGCGATCGCGTGCTCGTGAACGGCCAGTTGCAGCCGACCGTCACCGTGGATCGGCGCAGCTATCGCCTGCGGCTGATCAACGGCTCGAACGCGCGCATCTACAAACTCGCGTGGAGCGACAACGCGCCGATCACGGTGATCGGCGGGCAGGGCGGGTTGCTGGAACGGGCGCGGACGATGCCGGCCTTGACGCTTGCGACAGGTCAGCGTGCGGACGTGCTGCTCGACCTGTCGGAGCGGCCGGCCGGCACCGAGTTCCAGCTGCGCAGCATCGCGTTCCCCGCGGAAGCCGTGGGTCGCGTCGGCATGATGGGCGAAAGCGGCCCGCTGCCGCAGGGAGCACCGATTCCGCTGATGACACTGCGGGTCTCGAGTGCCACCGGACCGCGCGTCCGGCTGCCAGAGCGGCTCTGCGCTCCGCCCGACACCTGGCGCGTGCAGGCCGACGCTCCCGTGCGTCGCGTGCCGCTGACGTTCATGCAGATGAACTGGCTGCTCGGCGGACGCACCTTCGAGACGGAGACCGTGGCACCCGACGAAACGGTCGCACCCGGCTCCACACAGATCTGGGAGATCCACAACCAGCCGAACCCCATGGGGATGAGCATGGCGCATCCCCTTCACCTGCACGGGCCACAGTTCCGCGTGCTCTCGCGTTCGGGCGCGGAAACCAACGCCCTGCTCGGCGGCATCGCCGATTCAGCCGCGGACGACACGGTGCTGGTGCTCCCGGGCGAAACCGTGCGCATCCAGGTGACATACTCACGCTTCCCGGGGCTGTACCTCTATCACTGCCACATCCTCGAGCACGAGGACATGGGCATGATGCGCAACTTCAGGATTACCGCGCCGGCGTGATCGCCCGCTGCGTGGCCTTGGGGAGCCGGGCCAGCACGTGCGTGTAGGCGTCCTCGATCAACGGCGTCAGTTCGGCCACCGGCAGCGTGTCGAAGCGGTCGAGCGCCACCCACTTTGCGCGGGCCAGGTACGGCGCGGGCCGCACGCCATCGCGTTCAACCAGCTCGGCAAACCGCTCGGCGTCGCACTTGAACGATAACGCCGGCCCGTCCGGCCGGGTCTCGGTGCACGCCACGCAGAACATCTTGCCGCCCACCTTGAAGACGAGATCGGCCCCCCATTGGATCTGCTCAGTGGCACCGGGCAGCGAGAGGCAGATTTCACGAAGCCGTTCGAGCGTCATGGGAAGCCTTCGGGGCTTGGGGCTTGGGGCTTGGGGTGCCTGGGTCCTGACCGCGCCGCTCACCAGCGACCGCTCGCGCCGCCACCACCCGAGCTGCCGCCGCCGAAGCTGGAGCCGGAGGACCCCGACCCTCCGCTCGACCCCGACGATCCTCCGCTCGAGCCACTGCTGCCCCAGACCCAGCCGCTGGTCGAGGCGCCGCCCGAGGACTGGCGCAGGCTCTTCCGGGAAGACGGCCGTCGTCCGATCAGGATGCCAATGACCGTCGCGACCAGGGCGACCGCCGAGAGGATGCGCGCGCCCGTCCCCGGCATCAGCAGGAACGAGGTCAGCAACGGCACCCCGCCGAACACGAGCCCGAAGAAGATCGGGCCCAGCGCACGCGCGCCGAGCCCCGAGCCCCCCATCCCGAAACCGATGCCGACGAACAGCCCGAAGAACGGCACGAGCACCCACTCGATGGGGAGATCGGGGTTCGATCCCGGCGCGGCCCGGTCCAGCGCCGCCCGCTGCTCGGCCGTGACCGGCTGGTTCCGCCGGACGATGGCGGCCACGCGATTGGTGCCCTCGACGATGCCGAGACCGTAGTCGCCGGTGCGAAACGGTGGCAGGAATGTCTCCTGGACGATCTGACCGGCGAGTCCGTCGGGCAGGATCTCCTCGAGGCCGTAGCCGACCTCGATGCGCATCTCGCGTTCATTGGGTGCGACGAGGATCAGGACGCCGTTGTCCTGATCCCGTTGGCCGATGCCCCAGTCGGCGAACAGCCGGTTCGCGTATTCCTCCACCGTCATGCCGTCCAGCGCGGATACGGTGGCCACGGCAATCTCGGCGGTCGTGGCGTCCTCGACGCCCTGGAGCAGATCCGTCAGGGTCTGCTCCTGCGCGGCGGTCAGGACATTGGCGAAGTCGTTCACGGTTCCGACCGGCTTCGGCAGGTCGGCGGCCACCACGCTCGCCCCCACGAGAGACAGGGCGACGATCACAAGATTCAAATGACTGGTCGTCGCGCGCATGAATCCTTCTCCGCCTCCCTGATCCCTGTTTTCGCAATGCTACACTTCGCCGCATGAAGCGCACGGACGGATCGACGCGGAAGACGAGCCGCCGCGAGTTCCTGGGTGATGGCGCCGCGGGCGCGGCGGGGGTCGTGGCCGGCCTGTCGCTGTCGGCGCCTGCCCCTGCCCGTGGACAGGCACGCGCGCCGGGGCAGCGTCTGGACGCGATGCGCGCGCTGGCCCTGGCCAGGGCGCGCCGGGACGAGCTCGTCGATCTGCTGTCGCGGCTGGTAGCCGTGTCGAGCCCGCTCGGAGAGTCGGCCGAGTCCGGTCAGCGGGTCGTCGCCGACTACTTGCGCCCGCGCGGCTACGGCGCGGAGCTGGTCGTCGACGATCCCGCGAAGTACGTGTCGCATCCCGACTACATGGCGCCGGCGACGCCGTATCCGGCGCTGGCCACCAACGTGATTGGCCGCCCGTCGCGGCTGCCCTCTCGCGTCGGGCTGTTCGCGCACATCGACACCGAGCGGGCAGGCGCCGGATGGACCGGCGATCCGCTGAAGGCGCGGGTCACCGACGGACGTCTCTACGGCCTCGGCGCCGCCGACGACAAGGGCGGCGTGGCCGCCATGCTGGTGGCCGCCACAATCCTCCAGGCCGAGAGCCGCCCCAGCCCCGTCGTCCTGAGCCTGCACGGCAAGGGCGGCGGCAGCCGCGGCAGCCTACCCACCTTCGAGCGGCTTCGCGATTTCTCGCAGGTGCTCTACGTGCATCCCGCCGAGACCGGGCGCGGTCTCGTCGACATCAAGCACATCGTGCGCGGGGTGGTGGACCTCCGGCTCGACGTCACCGGCTGGCGCGGCCAACCGAAAGAGATCGGCAGCCCGGACAGCGCGCCATTCGCCGACGGCGGCAACGCGCTCGCGGCGACGCTGGCCATGGTCGAGCGGCTGCGCGCCACGGTCTTCAAGGGCTGCGACGTGAACGTTGGTGAGCTCGTTTCCGGCGATCGCGTCGGCTCGGTGGCACACCAGGCTCGGGCGCGCATCCGCGTGCTGTACGACGACCAGCGCGCCTTTGGCGAACTGGTGGCCGGGGCGCGCCGCGAATGCGAAGCGGAGGCCGCCGCGCGGGCCGCCGGCGGCCGCTCGTTCACGGTGCGTCTGGAACGCGAGGGCCTGGGCGCGAACTACGCGGCCGTCGACTGGAACAGCCCGGCCTCGATGGCGCTGCGCGAGGCGATCATGGACGTCACCGGCACGGCGCCGGCGTCGTACACCGGTCACTATGCCGGTGACATCCGCTATCCCATTCGACTGGCGGGGGTGCCGGCGTTCGGCATCGGCTCCCTCGCCGGCGGGTTCTACGGCCCAGACGAGTGGGTGGACATCGACGATCTCGTCCGCCTCGTGGCCGTGGTCATCCTCGTGTCCGAGCGCTGGGCCGCGTAGGTCGCGCCGCGCCGAACTACCGCGTGATGAACACATCCACCCGCAACCCGACCGGAAGCGTCGTGCCTGGGTCGAGTTCCACCAGCGTCTCCAGTACCTTGGTGTCCATTTTCTCTGCGGGCTCGTCGGTCCGGAGGTTCTTGCGGCCCAGCATCCCGCCGATGCGCACCACGCGTCCCGGAAAACGTGTGTCGCCGTAAGCCCCGGCGGTGGCCCAGGCGGCCTGTCCCACCTTGAGCGCCGCCACGTCACGCTCGTCCACATCCACTCGCACGCGGAGCGTACGCGTGTCCGCGACCGTGACCACCGCGGACGCCGGGCCGTCGAGCGAGACGCTTTCGCCGGACTGTTTGTGGCGCCTCAGCACCACGCCCGAGATCGGTGATCGCACGACCGTCTTGTTCACCAGTGCCCGGGCTTCGGCCACGCTGGCACGCGCCATGGCCACGGCGGCATCCGCTCGGGCGAGCTCGTCGGCCCGGGCCACGCTGTCGACGGTCGCCAGGCGTTCGGCGGTCTCGTTCTTCCGCGCCTGTGCGACGCGCCAGTCGCGCTCGGCGCGGTCCAGATCGTCCCGTGCGATGACGCCGGACTCGAACAGGCGCCGCCGCCGCTCGATCTCGATGCGGGCGTGTTCGAGGCTGGCGTCGGCCTGCGCTGCGACGGCGCCGGCCTCGCGGCGTTCCTCGGGGCGGGCGCCGTTCGTCAGGCGGAGGCGCTCGGCTTCCGCCATCGAGAGCCGCGCCTCGGCCGAGAGCAGCCGCGCCTCGTAATCGTCACGCACGAGCCGAGCCATGACCTGCCCTTCAGAGACGACGTCACCATCGTCGACCAGCACGGCGGCGAGCTTCCCGGAAAGTTCCGGCGAGACGTCAATCTCCTCGGAGATCGGCTCCACCCGTCCAGGCCCCGCGATCAGCGCGGCCGCGGCACTCGCGGGCGGCGCTGGAGCCCCGAGCCCGGGGGGCGACACACCCAGTCCACCGGCCGCGCGTACGACCACGACGCTGACCAGCCCCATCGCCACCAAACCTGTCATCGTCCACTGTATGCGGGACATTCGGGATCCCTTTCGTGAGAAGTTCAAAGTTCAAAGTTCCAGCCCAAGACTCAAGACCCAGGCCCCAGGACCCAAGACGCACGTCTCAAGACGCTTGCTCCAGTCGTCCGTCCGCAATGTGCACCACGCGGTCGGCGTATGCCGCGGCGCGGTGGTCGTGCGTGACCATCACGACGGCGCGATTGCGGCGTTCGGCGAGGTGTCGCAGCAGGTCCAGCACGATGGCGCCGGACTGCGAGTCGAGCGCGGCGGTGGGCTCATCGGCGAGCACGATGGACGGATCGCCGACGAGGGCGCGGGCGATGGCAACGCGCTGCTTCTGCCCGCCGCTGAGATCCGCCGGGTAGCTCTCGGCCTTGTGGCTCATCTCGACGGACTCCAGCGCCGCGATGGCGCGGGTGCGGGCCTCCCGGCCGCTGATGCCGCGTACGTCCAGCGCAAGCGCCACGTTTTCGGACGCGTTGAGCGCCGGGAACAGGTTGAAGCCCTGGAACACGAAGCCGATGTGCGCCAGGCGAATGCGCGGCAGCTCCCGCTCGGGACGGCCGACCACTTCCTCGCCGTTCAGGCGGACGCTGCCGGATGACGCCGTGAGGATGGCGCCCATGATCGAGAGCAGCGTGGTCTTGCCGCTGCCCGAGGGCCCCATCATCAGCAGCACCTCACCTCGCGTCACCGCGAGGTCCACCGCGTGCAGCGCACGAACGGCGGTGGCCCCCGTGCCGTAGGTCTTGCTCACGCCCTTGACCGAGATCGCGACGTCGGTGGCTGTGGTCGTCATCGTTACCCCTTGAACACCATGGCCGGATCGATCCGGGTGACCTTGTTGATCGAGACCATCGATGCGCCCAGGCACATCGTCAGCGTCAGCGCGAAGAGCGCGGCGGCCAACGGCACGTCGAGGATGATGGCGGTGGTGCCGGCAAGGCTGGCGCGCGCGGCGAAGAGGGCGATGGAGATACCCACGCCGTAGCCGGCAACGGCGCTGAGCGCTGCCTGTTGCAGGATCACGCGATACAGATAGGCGTTGGTCGCGCCCATCGCCTTCAGCGTGCCGTACTCCTTGATGTGGTCGACGGTGGCGGCGTAGATGGTCTGCGCCACGACCACCACGCCGACCAGCAGCCCAAGCCCCGCCGCAATCAACACCGTGATCCCGGCGCCGGTGCCGAACATCCAGTACGCCTCCTGCCCCCGGCGCCAGGCCTCGGCCGTCACCACTTCCACGCCCGTCAGCCGCGCCTGCAACCGGCTCGCTACCGTCTCTGGAGACTCGCCGGGCAGCGTCCTCGCCAGCAGGAACATCGTCTGGTCCTCGGCGACGAGCGCGTAGTCCTGCGCCCGCTTGAAGGACGCGAACACCGGCGGCGCGGTGGTGAAGGTGCGGATGCCGCGGGTGAGCCCGGCCACGCGCGCGCGATGCCCGCCGATCTCGACGACGTCGCCGATGCCCTTGATGCCGAGCTTCGACAGATAGAGTTCGTCCACGATGACGGCGTCGGGTTCGGCGAGGACGGCCGCTGACCCGGCGACCAGGTTCCATGGCTGCCCCATGGCACCGGCCGGATCAACACCGATCACCATCACCGACTCCTGACCACCGTCCGGCTTCTTCCACTGACCGAACCGCACGATGTGCTTCTGGGCCGCCGCAATCCCAGGCGTGGCCAGCACTTCATACAGCTTCCGCTCCGAGAACGGCACGCCCGTCTCGAGATGCGTGACACCGGTGGAGGTGACCCACAGGTCCGCATCCGCGCGGCGGATGACGTCGGAGGTGGCGTGCTGAAAGCCGACGAAGAGCCCCAGTTGTATCGCCGACAGCACCACGGCGAAGACGATGCCGGTGAGGGTGACGACGAGGCGGACACGGTCGTGCAGCAGGTTGCGGCGGGCAAGAGAAGGCATGGCGTTTACACAGCTAATAGACGTAACACTGTTAAGTTCGGTTCCTGAAAAAAGGCGGCTGGGGCCGCCTCGTCCGTGTGCGCGGGTCCGGCCGCTAGGCCTTCGCCACGCCGCGCAGCAACGTCTCCAGCAGTTCCTCCATCAGCACCGCTCGCGGCGCGAACGGAAACTCCTTCTTCGCGACGAGCAGCGACACCAGCCCGTGAATGCCCACCCACAACACCTGCGACGCGAGGTCGGTGTGAATGGGACGCAGCAGGTTCGCGTCGGCACATTCCTGCACCGCCTGCCGCAGCACGCCGAACGCCCGCTCGCCGGCCGAGCCGTCGAACTGCACCTCGGCGGCCGCCGCCGGCCGTTTCATGAACGTGACGATGTAGTGCTCGGGATGCTTGAGGCCGAAGTCGATGTACTCACGCAGGCCGGCCCTGAGGGCGCCCAGCGGGTCGCCCGGATGCCGCTGCTTCTGCTTCTCGAGCCGCTGCACGAGGCGCGCAAACGTCTCGTCGCAGATCGCCTGGAAAAGCGCGTCCTTGTCCTTGAAGTAGAGATAAATAGTCGTCGGCGAATACTCGATGCGCTCGGCCAGCCGGCGCATGCTCAGCTGGTCGTAGCCCTCCTCGGCGAAGATCCGCCGGGCGTGATCGAGGATTTCGGTGCGCAGCGAACTCTTGTGCCGCGCCTTGCGCTCGGCGATGCCCATGGCTCTGGTTAACAGTGTTAACTTGACACGACCGCCCGGGCGCTGTCAAGCCTCGTAGTACCATGCGCCCATGGTCACTCTGCTCCTGCTGACGTGGCTGCAGGTCGCCCCCGCGCAGCCTGCTCCGTCCACTCCGCCACCGGCACCAGCGCGCACCCAGCCCGCGCGTCCGCGGGCACCGGCCCCGGCGCCAGCGGCCGGCACGACCATCACCTTCACCGTCACCGACGCCGTCGGCGCGGTGCTCGAGGGCGTCACGGTCACCCTGGTCGGCGCCGCCGATCGGCAGGGACAGACCACGGCCGAGGGCCGCCTGCGGCTGCTGAACGTGCCCGCCGGCACCTACCGCGCCCGCTTCGAGCACGAGGGCTTCTACACTTTCGAGAAGGAGGTCATCTGGCGCAGCGGCATGACCGCGCCGGCGATGGTCGTGACGCTGAACGCCGCGCCTCCACCGCCGCCCCCACCGCCTCCGCCGCCGGCAGAGCCGGCGAAGACCGAGTTCGGCCTGCCGCCGCCCTCGGCGCCCAAGTCGATGGCGCTGCTCGACTACATCGAGCGGAACTTCATCTCCAGCAAGGAGCCCCACAAGGAAAATCTCGTCGGCTGCAGCGGCGTCGGGCAGTCGGTGCTGTGGCAGGTGCGCGAGCCGTGGACCGACCGTGAGCACCCGTCCGCGGATGCCATGATGTACGTCATCGGCGGTGAAGGCACGCTCCGCATGGACGGGCGCGACATCAACCTCGCCGCGGGCAGCTTCGCGGTGGTGCCGCGCGGCACGAGCTACGGGTTCTCGCGGCGCGGCAGGAACCCGCTCATCGTCCTCGCGTTCCTGGCGGGAGCGCCGTGCGCGGGCAACTGACCCCGCGATTCGCTTGACTTGAGGGCCCATCCGCTCGAACGCCGGCACCTCAGCGGTCGCGTTTTGCGATACGCTGAAGAGCTCCCAAGTATGTCAGACGCGAGTATCAAGGTGGACGCCACCCCGCAGGACTTCATCAGAGACATCGTCAGCGCCGATGTCGCCGCCGGAAAGAACGGCGGCCGCGTGGTCACCCGCTTCCCGCCCGAGCCGAACGGCTATCTCCACATCGGTCACGCCAAGGCCATCTGCGTAGACTTCGGCGTCGCCGCCGAGTTCGGCGGGGTCTGCAACCTGCGGTTCGACGACACCAACCCGGTGAAGGAAGACGTCGAGTACGTCGATTCCATCAAGGACGACGTGCGGTGGCTGGGGTTCGACTGGGCGGACCGCGAGTTCTATGCGTCCGACTACTACGAGCAGCTCTACCAATTCGCCGAGCGCCTGATCCAGAAGGGCGCCGCCTACGTCGACTCGCTGACCGCCGACCAAATCCGCGAGCACCGGGGCACGCTGACCGAACCGGGCACGGACTCGCCCTATCGCAGCCGCGGCGTGGACGAGAACCTGGACCTGTTCCGGCGGATGCGCGCGGGCGAGTTCGCCGATGGCGCCCACGTGCTGCGGGCCAGGACCGACATGGCCGCGACCAACATCACGATGCGCGACCCGGTGCTCTACCGCATCCGCCATGCGCATCATCACCGCACCGGCGATGCGTGGTGCATCTACCCGATGTACGACTACGCGCATCCGCTCTCGGATGCGATCGAAGGCGTCACCCACTCGCTCTGCACCCTCGAGTACGTGGATCACCGCCCGCTCTACGACTGGTGCATCGAGCAGGCGGAGACGGAGCACCAGCCGAAACAGTACGAGTTCGCGCGGCTCAACCTGAACTACACGGTGATGAGCAAGCGCAAGCTCCTGCAGCTGGTGGCCCAGAAGCACGTCAGCGGCTGGGACGATCCGCGCATGCCGACCATCTCGGGGCTGCGCCGCCGCGGCTTCACCCCGGAATCGATCCGCGACTTCTGCGCCCGCGTCGGCGTGGCGAAGAAGGAGAACGTGATCGACATGGGCCTGCTCGAGCACTGCGTGCGCGAGGATCTCAACCGGCGGGCTCCGCGCGCGATGGCGGTGTTGCGTCCGCTGAAGCTGGTGCTCACCAACTACCCCGAGGGGCAGGTGGAGCACATGGACGTCGTCAACCACCCCGACGACCCGGGAGCCGGGACCCGCCAGGTGGCCTTCGCACGCGAGATCTTCGTCGAACGCGACGACTTCATGGAAGACCCGCCGAAGAAGTTCTTCCGGCTGGCGCCGGGCCGCGAGGTGCGGCTGCGCAACGCCTACCTGATCACCTGCACCGAGGTCGTGAAGAACGCCGCCGGCGAGATCGTCGAGCTGCGGGGCACCTACGACCCGGCCACCCGCGGCGGCGATGCCCCCGACGGCCGCAAGGTGAAGGCCACGCTCCACTGGGTGTCGGCGGCGCACGCCGCCACCGCCACGGTGCGGCTCTACGATCGGCTGTTCACGGTGGAGGATCCGGACGGCACCGCGTCGAAGACCGGAGTCGACTTCACCAGTCTGATCAACCCCGCCTCGTTCGAGGCGCTGACCGACTGCCGGCTGGAGCCGATGCTCGCCGCCGCCGCGCCGGGCACACGCTTCCAGTTCGAGCGCCTCGGCTACTTCTGCGCCGACCTGGACTCCCGGCCTGACGCACCGGTCTTCAACCGCACCGCGTCGCTGAAGGACGCCTGGGCCCGGGCCACGGCCCGCGACAGCGCGTAACGGCGGGACGATACTCACAGAGGCCCAGTCTCCCCATGCGCGTTGCGATTGTCGGCGGCCCCGCGGTGGGCAAGAGCACCCTCGTGCGCCAGCTCGCCGACCTCTACCACAATGGATCGTATGGCGAGGGCGAGAAGGGGGTGTGGCATCCCCGCGTCCTCGAAGATATCGCCGCCGGCCGCAACCCGATCGGCGTCACCGAATACTTCGCCCGCCTCTACGACGCCAACTACCGCGACGCCGCCGCTCACGACACCGCTCGCCGCGTCATCTTCTTCGAAGGCGCCCGCATCACGCTCGAGGCCCATATCGCCGAGTATCCGGCCTCGTATCACGACGCCTTGCGGCAGGTGGCCGCGATTGGCGACACCTGGAATCCGGACCGAATCATCGTCCTCACCTCCAGCCGCGCGACCATCGAGCGCCAGATCCTGATGCGCGGCCGCTCGCACGAGGACGTGGCGCACATGGTCCGCCGCTTCCAGCTGATCGACGACGAGTTCCGGCGCCTCGCGCCGCTCTACCCCAACGCCGTGGTCATCGACCGCGATGGACGCGAGTTCCACGAACGCTTCGATCTGCTGGAGATTATCCGCATGGCCAGCCTGCCGATGTTCACCGAGGTCCCGTACGTGCAGCGTTAGCGCAGGGGAAACGGCGTCCGGGCGATGAAGGTATTCACCGCCTCGAGCAGCCCGCTCCGATCCCGAACCACGAACACCGACTCCTCACGCTGACCCTCCGTCAGATCGTGCAGGTCGATCAGCACCACCTCCGGTCCATGCGAGGAGATGATCCGGCCGTCGAGCCCGTAGTACTCGGCCTCGGCGATGGCGTCCACCTCGCCGCGATCGAACAACGCGTAGAGCTCGGCAAACGTCGTCGCGGTCACGATGTTGACGCCGCTCGGCGCGCGTCGCCGCACATCGCGCTCGGCCGCCATGCCCGCGACCACGCCGATGCGCTTGCCGATGAAGTCGTCGATGTGTGCGTACCGCCCCGCGTCGGTCGGGTGGATGCGCAAGGCGCGCCGCTCGTAGAGAAACGGCGCCGAAAAGGTGCCGCCCGGGCTGACGCGATCGGGAAAGCTGGCGACGTTGGTCGCCACCAGGTCCACTTCATCGCGGCCGGCGCGGGTCCACGATTCGTTGAAGGGAACGACGACCCAGGCGATGGCCAGACCGTGCTCGCTGGCGAAGCGCTCGACGTAGCGCCGGATCCAGAGCTGCGAATCGTAGGGGTTGCTGGGAGCGTCGGTGGTCACGGCCACGGCGAGGACGCCGGGCCGCAGTGTGCGAATGGGGTCCGCCCCGCATGCGACGGCGAGGGCGCCAACCAGCAGCGCCCACCCCCATCGCCCCGAACGCCGCCGCCGCCCCGGGCCAGGCCGCGGCATCACGCGGCGAGACCGGTGACCGGGCGCAGCGCCGCCATGTTCGATGTGGTCATGGGTGTTGATGATCCGCTCCCTTCGCTGGGAGCCTACCATGCCGCTCCCCTCGTCCCGAGGGCGGCCGTGGGCCACGTGGTGCCGATATAATGCGCCGACTTGCCGCGCCCCGCCCTCCGCCGCACGCTCACGCTACGCGACCTCATCGTCTACGGGCTGCTCTTCATCGGGCCGCTGGCGCCGGTGGGCGTGTTCGGCGTGCTGGACGCCCGCACCAACGGCGCCGTCGCGTTGGTCTACCTGCTGGCGACCATCGCCATGGCGTTCACCGCCTGGTCGTACGCCGAGATGTCGAGGGTCGTGCCTCACGCCGGTTCAGTGTTCGCCTACGCCTCCGAGGGGCTCGGCCGACCCGCGGGGTTCCTCGCCGGCTGGATGGCGATGCTGGACTACCTGCTGATTCCTTCCGTCGCCTATCTGTTCTCCGGGATCGCGCTTCATGCCCTGATGCCCGCGGTGCCGGCCTGGATCTTCACCGTGATCGCGTTCGCCGCCACGACGGCGCTCAACCTGGTCGGCGTGCGCGTGGCGGCTCGCGTTGGCACGCTCGTGCTGATCGTCGAGATCGCGGTCTTCGTCGTCTTCATCGTCATGGCGCTCGCGGCCCTGGCCTCGACCGGCGCAACACGTCCCGTGCTGTCCCCGCTCGTCGGGCTCGGGGCCTTCGATGCGTCGGTGGTAGTGGGCGCCATCTCGGTCGCGGTGCTCTCGTATCTCGGCTTCGATGCGATCGCGGGCTTCGCCGAAGAGAACACCGGTGATCGGCGCGAAGTGGGGCGCGCCATCCTGTTCTGCCTGGCCGTGGCCGGCGTCCTGTTCGTGACGCAGACCTATCTCGCCAGCTTGCTGAGTCAGATGGTTCCCGCGGATCTCGCCGCCCATCCGGAGCGGCAGGGCACCGTGTTCTACGACATCACCCGCGCGGCACTGGCGCCGTGGCTGGCCACCGTGATCGCCGCGACCAAGGCGATCGGTCCCGCGTTCGCGGCGATGACCGGACAGGCCGCGGCGGCCCGCCTGCTGTTCGGCATGGCGCGCGATGGCCGTCTGCCGCGGGCGCTCGCGTCAGTCGATGCGAAGCACGGCGTTCCACGGGCCTCGCTGATGACGGCCGCGCTGCTGACGCTGGCGGTCTCGGTGTGGGCGGCGCGGCGGCCCGACGGCCTGGACGTGCTGGTGTCGATCGTCGACGTCGGGGCGCTCGCCGCCTTCACGCTGCTCCACGCCTCCGTGGTGGGATACTTCGTGCGACAGCGGCGTGGCGTGGTGCGCGCGGCACACTACGTCGTGCCCGCGCTCGGCGCTGCGGTCACGCTGTGGGTGATCGCCGAAGCGGGCGAGCTGGCGCAGATCGTCGGTGGCCTGTGGACCGTCGCCGCGCTGGTGATCCTCGCCCTGAGGCGAGGACGGCCGTCCGAGGAATCGTCATGACTCATGTGATTCGGCCGGCCACCGTCGACGATGTGCCCCACATCGTCCACCACCGCGAGCAGATGTTTCGCGAGATGGGCACCCAGTGCGACTACGTCCGGATGGCCGAGGCCTGCACGGCGTGGTACCTGGACGCGGTGCCGGCCGGCACCTATCACGGCTGGATGATCGAGGATCACGCCGGCGGCGCAGGCGTCGAGACGCACGTGGTCGGCGGCGGCGGGCTCATCGTCATGCCGTGGTCGCCGGGGCCGCTGCGCTTCGACCCGCGGATGGCGTTCGTCTACAACGTCTACGTGCACCCCGCCCATCGCGGCAGGGAACTGGCCAGGCGCCTGATGGAGGCGATGCACGCGTGGTGCCGATCCGAGGGAATCGAGCGGCTGGCGCTGAACGCCACGGCCGCGGGTGAGCGCGTCTATACCAGCCTCGGCTACGCCGCGACCCTGGAACCGATGATGCGCCTGGACCTGTGACAGCGCGCCGAACGGCTGGCTGAAGCGCAGTTGATTCGACGCACTGGTTCCTGTAGCGCGTCACCAATCGGCGGCAGGCGCCAGGCACACCGGCGAAGCCGCCCTCACCAGGCCTCGAACAACGTGTCGACCGCCAGCGTGAAGCCCGGGAGTAGTGGAGTGGCGAGGATTGCCTCCGTGTCGCAGCGCAGGACGTCCGCTTCCTTCAGCGCGCCATCTTCGGACCGCCGGAACACCACGACCCGGCGTGCCGTCGGATCGACCATCCAGTACTCGCGCACGCCGACACGATCGAATAGTTGCCGCTTGATGCCCTCGTCCCGACGACGAGTGCTCGGAGAGAGCACCTCCACCAGCAGCGCGGGAGCCCCCTGCACGTTGACCTCGGTGAGGATGGCCTGCTGATCGCCCGCCACGAACAGCAGGTCGGGCTCGACCACGTCGTAGCTGGACATCACCACGTCGAGAGGCGAGAGAAACACACGGCCCTGGTGTCGCCGCGTCGCCAGGTGATTGCCGATCGCCAGGTACAGCCGGCCGACCAGTTCCTGGTGTCCAGGGTTCGGTGAGGCGGTCACGTAGTGCACTCCGTCGATGATCTCGTGCCGCATCCCGTCGTCCGGAAACAGCAGGAAGTCGGCGTACGTGAGCCGCCGATCCACAGCCGCCATCGGTTCCATGGGGTCCTCCCCGTGCATCTGCGCATGATACCGTCGTCCGCCGCGAAAGACGATGCGAGCGGCGGGCCAACGACATTCGGGCCTGAATCCGCGACTGGACCACGAACAGTGGCACGTTCCGCGTACAGGCACAGCTCGGGATAACGCAGGATTTACGACGTGCGGGAACGGCCGGTCAGTCGTCGGCGCGCGCGAACGCCACGTCGACTGGCATCGGCGACAGCACCCGGACGAGATCCGCAGGAGCCATGGCCACCAGGAAGCCGCGCCGGCCGCCGTTGATGTGGATGCGCGGCAACTCGAGGATGCTGCGTTCGATATAGACGGACAAGGCCTTCCGCGTGCCGAAGGGCGACGTCCCACCTACCTGGTAGCCCGTGTGTCGTTCGGCGACGACTGGGTCACAGGGCTCCACGGCCTTCACGCCGATCTGTCGCGCCAGGTTCTTGGTCGAGACCTCGCGGTCACCGTGCATCAGCACGATCAACGGCTGCTGACGCTCGTCCTGCATCACCAGCGTCTTGATCACCGCGTGCTCGTCCACGCCCAGCTCTCGTGATGAGACGCGCGTTCCCCCTCGCGCCTCGTAGCGATACGCATGCTCGGTGAAGGGCACTGCGTGCTGGCGCAACACGCGGATGGCGGGCGTGACGGCGACGGACATCCTTCGAATTGTACGATCGGTCGTGATACCGTCCTCCCAGACTGGAGGCCCCATGAAGAGCTCGATCTGGTTCGGCGCGGCGCTGGCAGGCACGCTGGCATGCAGTATCGCGGCGGCACCGTCGCTGATGGCGCAGTCGCAAGGCACCGCGCCCCAGCCGGGCCCGCGCAATCCCACGCGCGCCGAAGTCGTGCAGATGATGAAGGACATCTCGAACTGGGGCCGCTGGGGCAAGGACGATGAGATCGGCACCTTCAACCTGATCACGCCGGCCGTGCGCAAGGCCGCCATCGCGCTCGTGAAGGAAGGCATCGCCGTCTCGCTGGCTCACACCCTCGACAAGGAAGTGCTGCCCGACAATCCCACTCCCTTCAAGCAGGAGTTCTTCATGGGGCCGGACGGCAAGATGCGGTCTGGCGCGGCGATGGACGTCATCTCGTCCACCTACCACGCCACCACGACCACCCATATGGACTCACTCTGCCACTACATCTTCGAGGGCAGGACCTACAACGGCTGGGAGATCGAGAAGTACCATCAGGCCACGCCCACGCGCCAGGG
Organism: uncultured Acidobacteriota bacterium; assembly: GCA_963721715.1. Taxonomy (GTDB): domain Bacteria; phylum Acidobacteriota; class Vicinamibacteria; order Vicinamibacterales; family UBA2999; genus VFZN01. Next base: position 1,420,074 of record CAVRKI010000004.1, read on the forward strand.
CTTCGGCGAGGGGCCGGGCTGCATGAAGAACAGCATCCTGGGCTTCAAGAACGGCCTGATGACGCGCGGCGTCCTGATCGACCTGCCGCTGATGAAGGGCGTCAAGTGGCTCGAGCCGGGCACGCCGGTTACGATCGCGGACCTCGAAGCCTGGGAGAAGTTCAGCGGCATCCGTATCGGCAGCGGCGACGCGCTGTTCCTGCGCACCGGCCGCTTCGCCCGCCGTGCCGAACTCGGCCCGTGGCCCTCGGCGCAGCAGTCGGCCGGCTTCCACGTGTCGGTGATGCCGTGGTTCAAGCAGCGCGACGTGGCGCTCATCAGCAGCGACTCGGTGCAGGACGTGCAGCCGTCGAACATCGAAGGCTTCCCGCGACCCATTCACATGCTGGCCATCAATTCGCTGGGCATGCCGATGATTGACGTCGCGGATCTCGAAGAGGTCTCGCAGGTGGCCGCCCGACTCAAGCGATGGACGTTCCTGTTGACGGTGACCGCCCTGCCCGCGCCCGGCGGCTCGGGTTCGCCGGTGAACCCGACGGCGACGTTCTAGAGTTCAACTTTGAGTCCTCGCCGTTCACTCCGCCCGTAGCGCTTCCAGCGGGTTCACACGCGCCGCGCGCAGGGCGGGGATGGCGCTGGCGGCGACGCTGACGGCCAGCAGGGCCGCGCCCACGGCCGCATAGGTCCATGGGTCGCCAGGCGTCACCTCGTAGAGGACACTGCCCATCAGGCGCGTCAGGCCCAGGGCGCAGGCAACGCCCACCGCGAGGCCGATCACGGCCAGCGTCAGTCCTTGCCGCAGCACCATGCCGACCACCTGCCCGCGGTCCGCGCCAATCGCCAGGCGGATGCCGATCTCGTGCGTGCGGCGCGCCACGACGTAGGCGAGCACGCCGTACAGGCCGACCGCCGCCAGCAGCAGCGCCATGACCGCGAAGCTGCCCAGCAGGAACCCCGTGAGCCGCGGGGTGGCGAGCGATGCCGCCACCACGTCGCGCATCAGTCGCACGTTCGCGACCGGTACGCTGTGATCCAGGTTTCGGATCTCCGCGCGGATGGGAGCGGCCAGCCGCGTCGGATCACTGGCGCTGCGTACGACGATGAAGGCGTTGCGGACGAGATTGCCGGCGGTGGCGACATGCCACTGGCTGTGCGGGATGTAGAACTTCTCCTTCACCAGCCCGGTCACGCCGTTGTGCCGCTCGTCGGCGACGATGCCGACCACGGTGGCCCAGGGATTCTTCATGCCGCCGACCCGCAGGCGCCCGCCGACGGCGTTGCCATCGCGGAAGTACTGCCGCGCCAGCGTCTCGTTGATCACCGCGATTGGCTGCGACTCGCTGGTGTCCGCGGCGGTGAACCAGCGGCCGCGCACCAGCCGTGTGCCCATCGCCTCGAAGGCGCCGTCCGACACGATCTGCCAGTCGCCTTTGGCGTTGGCGCCCGGCCGCTCTTCGTAGCCTTCGATATCCAGGCCATAGTCGCCAATCGTCGTCGCCAGCGGCAGCACCCGCACGACACCCGCCGACTCCACCCCCGGCAGCGCGCGCACCCGCGACAGCAGCTCGCGATAGAAGCTCACTACCTTCTCCGGCGTGTCGTAGCGCGCGGCCGGCACCGAGAGACGCATCGTCAGGACCCGGTCGGGATTGAAGCCGAGATCGATGCGGCCGAGCGCCGAGAGGCTGCGCAGCATCAGCCCCGCGCCGACGATCAGGATGACGGCGAGCGCGACCTCGGCGACCACCAGCGCGGAGCGCAGGCGCTGACGTCCGCCCCCGACGGTGGCCTGCTGGCTGCCTTCGCGAAGGGCATCCACCAGGTTCAGCTTCAGCGTGCGTAGCGCCGGCAACAGGCCGAACAGCAGCGTGGTGAAGACGCCGAGCGTCAGCGCGAAGATCACCACGGTGCCGTCGAGGGCGACCGGCGCCAGCGGCGGCAGGCTGGTGGGGTCGAGCGCCATCAACGTCCGCAGCCCGGCGAAGGCCACGGCCAGGCCGATGACCGCACCGCCCATCGCCAGCAGCAGGCTCTCGGTGAAGAGTTGCCGCACCAGGCGCGACGGCCCGGCGCCAACAGCCGTGCGCAGCGCCATTTCGCGGAGGCGCGCATCGCCTCGCACCAGCAACAGGCTGGCCACGTTCGAGCAGGCGATCAGCAGCAGGAACGCGACCGCGCCGCTCAGAATCCACAACGCGGGTCGGACGCCGCCCCGGATCTCCTGGTCGAGCGGTACCGCGAAGGCGCTGAATTGCATCGGCGCCGGGTACAGTCCCTCCTCGGTCCATCGGGTCGTCAGCGACCGCAGCTCGTCAGTAGCGGACTGCGCCGTCTGCCCTGGCGCCAGGACCGCGGCGCCGTAGAAGCCGTGACTGCCGCGCTCCAGATCGGACATGTCGAAGCGGATCGCGCGCCACAGTTCCGTGGGTTCCGCCGCGTCCTCGGTGAAGTCCGTCGGCAGCCGGAAGCCGGCCGGCATCACGCCCACCACTTCGAACGGCACATCGTCGAGAAGCACCTTGCGTCCGATGATGCCGGCATCGCTGCCGTAGCGCGCCTGCCAGAGGCGATGGCTGAGGACGACCACTGGCGCGCCACTCGGGACGTCTTCCTCGGGCCGGATGGTCCGGCCGAGCAGGGGCGCCGCGCCGAGCACCTCGAACGTATTCGCGGTAATCTCGCCGACCCCGATCCGGACGGGGTCGCCGTCGCCGGTGAGGTTCTGCTGGCCGGTTCCCCAGGCCGCCACCGCAGACAGCGTCCGGCTCTGGGTCCGGTAGTCGATGACCTCCTGATTCGACAGCCAGGTCTTGTCGAAGCCCACCCACCTGCTCCAGATCAGCACGCGGCGGTCCGGTTCGGCATACGGCAGCGGGGCCAGCAGCACGGCGCGGACCACGCTGAAGATGGCCGACGTCGCACCGATGCCCAGCGCCAGGGTGACGAGGGCGGCGACGGTGAACCCGGGGCTCCGCCGCAAGCCGCGCAGGCCGGTCCTGAGGTCCTGCAGCAGGGTGTCCATGCGCTGGTTGGACGGACCGGCCCCCCCGAAGGTTGCTATCATCGGCGGCATGCCGTCGGCCACCGCCCCGCCCCTGTCCTCCCTGGTTCGCGCCCAGATGTCGTCGCCCTCGCCCATCCGCCAGATCATGAAGATGGCCGAGCGGCAGAACATCCTGGCGATGGGCCTCAATCCCGATGAGGTGATTTCGTTCGGCGGCGGCTGGGTGAATCACGAGGCGCCGGAGGAGTTCCGGAAGGCGTATCAGGACATCGTCAACGACCCGGCGCTGTTCCACAAGAGCGGCGGCTACACCGCGACGCTCGGCGACCTCGAGTGCCGCGAGCAGATCGCGCTCTTCGAGGCGGCGCTGTTCGGCGTGCCACGACTGGGGCCGGAGCACATCGCCGTCGGCATGGGCAGCACGCAGTTGACGCACGACCTGTTCCGCACGCTCGTCGATCCGGGCGACACGGTGCTGCTGCTGGATCCGACCTACGCCAACTACGAGGGGCAACTCGCCTTCGCCGCACCCGGCGTGCGCATCGTCCGGCTGCCGGTGATTGATGCGGCCACCTGGGCCTATCTACCGGACACGGATCCGGAGGGCGTGGCGCGCGAGTTCCGCCGGCTGTTCGACCAGCACAAGCCGCGCCTCGTGCTGTTCGGCGCGCCCGACAACCCCACCAGCCAGATCGTGCCGCAGGCGCTGGCCGAGGTGATGCTGGAGCGCACGCGCGATGCCGGCGCCTGGCTGGCCATCGACTTCGCCTACAAGTGCCAGTACTTCTCGCCGTATCCGGCGTACTACAGCTGGTCGCCCGCGGATCACCCGCACGTCATCGGCATCCACTCGAACTCGAAGTGGGCGCGTGGACTGGGCCGGCGGCTCGGCTGGATTGAAGCGGCGCCGGGCGTCGTGGACGCGATCGAGCGCGTGCAGCAGTGCAGCATCCTGTGCCCAGACACGCTCGAGCAGATGGCGATGGCCCGCTATCTGAAGGTGGCGATCCCGAGCGGATCCCTCCAGCGCTACGTGGACTTCGCCAACGCGCTCTACAAGAAGGCGGCAAAGGTGACGCTCGACGCCATTGACACCTACCTTCATCGCCCGCGGCTCGTTCCGCGCGGCGGGCTCTACACGGTCGTGGATGTCGGCCGCGACGCCGAGGCCTTCGTGCCCGAGGCGCTCAAGGCCACCGGCGTGCTGGTCGTGCCCGGCCGCGGCTTCGGCCCGTCCATCACCAACGGCGTCCGCATCTCGTTCGGTCCGCTCGTCCACGACACGGCGAAGATCACCGAAGGCATCAAGCGGCTCGGCGAGTTCCTCACGTAGCCCTATCCCCGGTCGAACGGGATGCCGACATAATTGGGATCCTGCTCCGGCCGCAGGACCATCGCGGTGAACATGAAGCGGATGGTCAGGCGATTGTCGGTGCGCGTGATCTCGATCGGCTGGCGATGGCGGACGTGCCAGTCGTAGAGTTCGGTGAAGACGCCGGGACCGATCTCGCAGAAGTCCGGATACTTCTGATTGGCGCGCAGGAACAGCCCGAACTGCCTCCTGATTTCGACGAGCACCCCGGCAGTCAATGACGGTCCGACCAGGCCGTCCCTCAGCAGCCGGTTCATCTCATCCAGTTGCTGCGCGATGTCGCGCAGCGCCCCGGCGCTGATCGCCTCGGGCGATTGCGCCACGGTCGCCTCGGACTCGGCCGCCAACCCCGTCTTGTCACCAGACGCTGTCGCCGACAACGCGCCCAACGCCCCCACCGTCGTCACCAGTTCTCGTCGAGTCACAATGCCTCCTTGTGTCTTGTGCGCGATAAAGGGGCGCAGTGCGCCGTCTGCCGGTTGCCGTCCCTGTGCCTTCTGCCCCTTGCCTGCTGCCCTGCCGTCCCCCCGGGACCCTTGCCCCGCCCCGAGCGTCCAACCTTATTTGAAAGCTCGACCATGCTGCCCCGCCGCCGTCCTGTCCTGAAAGGGATTGTCGCTCTCAGTGCCGCGCTCGCCGTGCTGGCCGCCGCTGCCGCGTGGCAGCTGTCAGTGGTGGCGCCACTCAGTCCGATCTCGTCCGCGGCCTCTCTCTATGACTACACCGTCCCCGATCTGGACGGGCACGACGCGCCGCTGGCGGTGTACCGAGGGCAGGTGGCACTGGTGGTCAACGTGGCCAGCGAGTGCGGGCTGGCCGTGCAGTATCCCGGTCTCGACGCCCTTTACAACCGGTACCGCGATCGGGGTTTCGTCATCCTGGCGTTCCCCAGCAACGATTTCTGGCAGGAGCCGAACGCCGATGCGGACATCCAGAAGGTGTGCGACACACGCGGCGTCACCTTCCCGGTCTTCGCCAAGGCGCACGTTCGGGGGGCGGGGCAATCGCCGGTCTACGCGTTCCTCAGCGCCACGGGCGAGACCCCGCTGTGGAACTTCGCCAAGTTCCTGGTCGGACGCAATGGCCGGCCACGTGCCTTCTTTGGCAGCCTCGTCACCCCCGAAAGCCCGGAGCTGATTGGCGCCATCGAACGCGCGCTGGCCGAATCGGCGGTCACCGACGCGGACACCCTGCCGGTTCGTATCTTCCAACCAGGGCAATAGCCCAATCGCGCCCGCACCAGTAGAATGGGGGCGATGCCTCCGTTTACCTCCGTGCTGTGTGCGCTGGACCATTCCGATCTCGCCCCGCGTGTGCTTCGGCACGCGGTGGGTATCGCCGGTGCGTCGGGCGCCAAACTCACCGTGCTGACGGTGTCGGACGGCAACCCGCGCGAACAGCACGCCGCGATCGACGCGCTCCTCGCAAAGACGCTACCGACCGGCGCGAAGTACGTGGGTGAACCGACCGTCCGGGTGGTTCGCGTCACGCAGGGCCAACCGGCCGACGCCATCCTCGAGTTCGCGGGCGACGATTACGACATGCTGGTCGCGGGCACGCATGCGCGCTCCGGTCTCGCGCGCTGGTTCCTGGGTTCCACCAGCTCGGCATTGCTCGAACGCGCGACGGCCGCCACCCTGCTCATCCCGCCCGGCGACCTCGACATCGTCACGCTGACGGCACATGAGGCGAGCCTCCATGTGGGCACCGTGATGGCGGCGGTTGACCTGGCCGAACACAACCGGGCGCAGCTGGCGATTGCCCACTACGTCGCGGAATTGGCGCATCAACCGCTCGTGCTGCTGACGGTGGTGGATCCGGGCGCCAGTTCAGCCGACGCCGAGCAGGCGCTGTTCGAGCGCGCCCAGGCGCTCGGTCCGGGCGTGGTGCGCGAGGTGATCGTGCGGACCGGGCAGGTGGCCGAGGAAATCGGCCGCGCCGCCGCGATGGAGCCGGCTGGCCTGGTCGTGATGGGCCTGCGCGAGCGCGGACGCGGCGTGCCGGGCGGCATCGCCACGGCGGTGCTGAAGACGCACAACACCCTGGTGCTGGCCGTCCCAGCCATCTGACCCAGGCGCCCAACCAGGGCGGCGCCGTCACCGTCAGATACCGGTTGAGGCGCCATGATCACCGACTTCCGCTACGCACTCCGTACGCTGTTGCTTGCTCCGGCGTTCTCGCTGGTGGTCGTGCTCACCCTCGGCCTCGGCATCGGCGCCAACACCGCCATCTTTTCCCTCATGGACCAACTGCTGCTCCGGCTGCTGCCGGTGGCGCACCCGGAGGAACTGGTCCAGCTCGACGGTCCCGGGCCCTTCAACGGCCGGACGATGAACGATCGGACGTTCTCGTATCCGATGTACGAGGATCTCCGCGACGGCAACGACGTGTTCACCGGTCTCGTCGCCCGGGCACCGGCCTCGGCCACCCTGGTCGAGGGCAGTCAGGCCGAGCGCGTCACCGTGGAGATGATCTCCGGCAACACCTTCGAGGTGCTGGGCGTGCGGCCGGTCCTTGGCCGCGCCATCACGCCGGACGACGACAAGGTGCGCGCGGGTCATCCGGTGGTGATGCTGAGCCACGCTTACTGGACGCGGCGCTTTGCGGGCCGCTCCGAGATTCTCAATCAACCGCTCACCATCAACACCACGACGATGACCGTGATTGGTGTCGCGCCGCCCGCCTTTGCCGGCGTGGTCGCGCTGCAGACACCGGACGTGTTCGTGCCGCTGATGATGAAGGCCCAGATCACGCCGACCTGGGACGATCTCGACAACCGCCAGTCGCGCTGGGTGAGCCTTGTCGGCCGGCTGAAACCGGGTCTGACGATCGAAGCCGCCCAGGCCCGCCTCGACGTGCTCTACAAACAGATCAACGCCGGCGAACTGGAGTCGGTGCCGGCCTTCGCCGCGGCGAGCGCGACGTTCAAGGAGCGGTATCGCGCCAAGAGCATCAAGGTGGAGGCCGCGGGTCGGGGCCTGTCGGGGCTGCGCGGCGGCTTCAGCACTCCCATCGCGGTGCTGATGGGCATGGTCGGGCTCGTGCTGCTGATCGCCTGCGCCAATGTCGCCAACCTGCTGATCGCGCGCGCCGCCGCCCGGCAGAAGGAGATGGGCGTCCGGCTCGCGCTTGGCGCCAGCCGCGGGCGCATCATCCGCCAGACGCTGTTCGAAAGCCTGCTGCTGTCGCTGGCGGGAGGCCTCGTGGGCCTGGTGCTGTCGATCTGGCTCGGCGAGCTGCTGGTGGGACTGTTGCCATCCGGAGGCTCGGCGCAGGCGCTGTCGACCACACCGGATCTCCGCGTCGGACTCTTTACCCTTGCGGTGTCCGTCCTCACTGCCGTCGTCTTCGGACTGGCGCCGGCGCTGCAGTCCTCGCGGCCCGACATGAACCAGACGTTGCGCGAGGAGGCGGGCTCGCTGGCCGGCAGCGCGTCGCACGCGCGGCTGCGAAAGAGCCTGGTGGTGGCGCAGGTGGCGGTGTCGATGCTACTGGTCGCGGGCGCGGTGTTGTTCGCGCGCAGTCTCTACAACTTGAAGCACCTCAGCCCAGGCTTCGACGCCACGGCCCTGGTCTCATTCGCGGTGAGTCCGGAACTGGCCGGCTACGACCAGACCCGCATCAAGCGCTTCTACCAGACCCTGCAGCAGGAGCTGCAGGGCCTTCCAGGCGTGCGCGGCGCGACCCTGGCCGCGGAGCCCGTGCTCACCGACAGCGTCTCGAGCCGCACGGTGCAGGTGCAGGGCTACGAGACCAAACCCGACGAGAACATGAATCCCTGGACCAACGAAGTGGCCCCGGACCACTTCCGCACGATGGGCATGCCGCTGGTCCTCGGCCGCGAGTTCACCGAGCGTGACGCCGAAGGCGCGCCGCTCGTGGGCATCGTCAACGAGACGTTCGCGCGCTACTACTTCGGCACCGAGAATCCGATCGGCCGCCGCTTCGGTTGGCGCGTGCTGAACAACCCGGGGGCGATCGAGATCGTCGGCGTGGTAAAGGATTCGCTCCACGGCGGCATGCGCGAGGGGACGACGCCGGACAACGAGATCCGCCGCTTCGTCTACACCCCGCTCCAGCAGGGCACCGAGCTCACCGGCATGACCGTCTACGTGCGCGCCACGCCCCAGGGCGCCGACGGGCTGATCGACCGGGTCCGCGAGACCGTCCGCCGCCTCGATGCCTCGCTGCCGGTCTACAACGTCACGACGATGGCGAACACGATCGACGAGGCGATGTTCACCGAACGCATGCTCGCGGTGCTCTCGGCCGCATTCGGGCTGCTGGCGACGCTGTTGGCCGCGGTCGGCCTCTACGGGCTGATGTCCTACACGGTGGCGCGGCGGACGAGGGAGATCGGCATCCGCATGGCCCTCGGCGCCGAACGCGGCACCGTCGTCTGGCTGGTGCTGCGCGAAGTGGCGATCCTCACCGGCCTCGGCATCGTCATCGGCGTGCCGGCGGCGCTTGGACTGTCACGGCTGGTGTCGTCGCAGTTGTTCGGCCTCTCGGCCACGGATCCGATCACGCTGATGGTGGCGGCGGTCACGCTGGCCCTGGTGGGCGGCGCCGCCGGATACCTGCCCGCGAGGCGCGCCGCGGACGTGGAACCGGTGACGGCGTTGAGGACGTCGTAAGTTCACACGTACACATTCAAGGATGGAAGGAGCCAGCTGCCCGAGCGGGGCCTCAAGTTTGAACTTTGAACTTTGAACGCCGCGCAGTACTTTCTCCCCATGCGAACGGTTTGCCTGCTGATGGTCTTCATGGTGAGCGGGGGCGCGGTGTCCGCCTGGGCTCAGACGTCGTCGCCACCGGCCGGCGTGTCGCTCGATGTCGCCACCAGCCGCGCGGCGGTGGTCTTCGACCTGCGGTATCACCTCACACTGAACGTGCCGAAGGCGCTGGCCGAGCCCATCACCGGCACCAATCGCATCACGTTCGATCTCCGCAGCAACACCCAGCCGCTGGTCATCGATTTCGAGACCAGCCGCGATCACGTGAAGTCGGTGCAGGCCAATGGCGCCGCCGCGGCGTTCGAATACCTGAACGGCCACATCATCGTGCCCAGCACCGCGCTCAAGACTGGGCGCAACGAGATCGTCGTTACGTTCAACGCCGGGGACGCCTCGCTCAATCGCAGCGCCGACTTCATGTATGCGCTGTTCGTGCCGGCGCGGGCGCGGCAGGCGATCCCGGTGTTCGATCAGCCGGACCTGAAGGCGCGCTGGACGCTGGATCTGACCTATCCGGAGGGCTGGCAGGCCGTGAGCAATGGCGCCGCAGGCGTGCAGGGAGTCGGCGGCGTCATCAAGCCGGCCGCGCCCCCTGCCTCATGGAGGACGCTCACCTTTGCCGAAACCGAGCCGCTCTCCACCTACCTCTTCTCCTTCGTCGTCGGCGACTTCAAGGTCGAGACCGCCACCCGCAACGGCCGCACGTTCCGCATGTTCCACCGCGAGACCGATGCCGCGAAGGTGACGCGCAACCGAGAGGCGATCTTCGACCTCCATGCCGCGGCCATCGCCTTCATGGAGCGCTACACGGGCATCCCCTACGCGTTCGGCAAGTTCGACTTCGTCCTCATCCCGGCGTTCCAGTTCGGCGGCATGGAGCACGCCGGCAAGATCCTCTACAACGCCTCAGGGCTGCTGCTGGACGAGTCCGCGACGCAGAACCAGCTGCTCGGCCGCGCCTCGGTGATCTCGCACGAGACCGCCCACATGTGGTTCGGCGACCTGGTGACGATGCGGTGGTTCAACGATGTGTGGATGAAGGAGGTCTTCGCCAACTTCATGGCGGCGAAGATCGTGAATCCGTCCTTCCCCACCGTGAACCACGACCTGCGCTTCCTGCTGTCGCACTACCCGGCCGCCTATGAGGTGGATCGCACGCCCGGGGCGAACCCCATCCGGCAGCAACTCGACAACCTGAACGAGGCCGGCAGCCTGTACGGCGCGATCATCTATCAGAAGGCGCCGGTCATCATGCGGCACCTCGAGGCGCTGCTCGGCGAGGAGTCGTTCCGCGACGGCCTGCGCGAGTACCTGAACGCGCACAAGTTCGGCAACGCCACCTGGAACGATCTGATCGAGGTGCTGGACCGGCGCACGCCCGCGGACCTGAGAGCCTGGAGCAAGGTGTGGGTGGAACAACCGGGACGTCCGATCATTACGACGAAGCTGGAGGTCGACGGACGGCAAGATCACCAGGCTCGCCTTCGAGCAGAGCGACCCGATGCAGCGCGGTCTGATCTGGCCGCAGCAGCTGCGCGTCATCCTCGGCGATGCGGGCGGCGCGCGGACGCTGCGGGTCGCGCTCGACGGCGACATCGGCGGAAGCGAGGGAGGCCGTCGGCCAGCCGGCGCCGGCGTTCGTGCTGGCAAACGGCGAGGGCTGGGCCTACGGCGACATCGTGCCGGACGCGACCTCGCTGGCCTACCTCACGCGATCACTGCCCGACATCGCCGACCCGCTCACGCGGGGCAGCGCGTGGGTCACGCTCTGGGATGGCGTGCTCGACGGCCGCGTCGCCCCCTCCGCGTTCATGGACCTTGCCACGGCGGCGTTGCCAAAGGAAACCGACGAGCAGATGACGTCGCGAGTGCTGGGCTATGCCGGCAACGCGTGGTGGCGCTTCATCCCGGCGGCTGAGCGAAGCCAGCGCGCAGCGGCGTTCGAGAGAGTGCTGCGCGAGGGGCTGGACCGCGCCGGGACCGCAAGTCAGAAGGCCGCCTGGTTTGGCGCGCTGCGCAACGTCTCGCTCACCGCGCCGACGGTGGAGTGGTTGCGCAAGGTGTGGGCCAAGACCGAGACGGTGCCGGGCCTGCCGTTGGCCGAAGCCGACTACACGACGCTGGCCCTCGAGCTGGCGGTCCGCGAGGTAGACGGCTGGAAGGCCATTCTCGCCGAGCAACTCACCCGCATCGAGAATCCCGATCGCAAGGGGCGCTTCCAGTTCGTGATGCCCGCGCTGTCCGCCGATCCGGCCGAGCGCGACAAATGGTTCCGCTCGCTCGCGGACGTCAACAACCGGCGCCGCGAACCCTGGGTGCTGGAAGGCCTCAACTACCTGCACCACCCGCTTCGGACCAGGGCATCCACCGGCTATGTGACGCCGAGCCTCGAGATGCTGTGGGAAATCCAGAAGACGGGCGACATCTTCTTCCCGAAGCGCTGGCTGGACTCGATCCTGGGCGGGCACAGCTCGCCGGAGGTGGCGGCGATGGTGCGCCAGTTCCTGGCGTCGCTGCCCGCGAACTACCCCGAGCGACTGAAGAACATCACGCTGCAGTCGGCGGATGAGTTGTTCCGTGCCGAGGCCGTGATGAAGGGAAAGTAGTAATCTTCGGGTTCCATGAACCGCCTCTTCCTCTCCTGCGTCGCCGCTCTCCTCATCGGCTCGCTCACTGCGGCGATCGTCGTCGCCCAGGCGCCGGCCACCACCGCGCCCGCCGCCATCACCATCAAGGCCCGCCGCGTGATCAACGGGATCGGCGGCACGCTCGACAATGCGGTCGTCACGGTCCGCGATGGGAAGATCGTGAGCGTGGGCCCGGCGTCCGGTCCAGTCACGATTGATCTGGGCGAGGCCACCCTGCTGCCGGGGTTCATCGACACCCACGTGCACATCGACTGGCACTTCGATGCCAAGGGCCGGTATCACACCGGCCCCGAGCCGTCCGAGCAGAACGCGCTCTACGCCGCGGAGAACGCCTACGTCACGCTGATGGCCGGCTTCACCACGGTGCAGAGCGTCGGCTCGCCGCGCGACAAGGCGCTGCGCGATGCCATCGCCCGCGGCGTGCTGCCCGGCCCCCGCGTGCTCACCTCGCTCGGCCAGATCAGCAACGCCAAGCTCACGCCGGATCAGATCCGCGAACAGGTGCGCGAACGCAAGGCGGACGGCGCCGACCTGGTGAAGATCTTCGCCTCCGCCAGCATCCGCGACGGCGGTGTGCCGACGCTGTCGCAGGAGCAGGTCGACGCGGCGTGCGGCGAGGCGAAGGCACAGGGGCTGCGGTCGATGGTCCACGCCCACAGCCCGGAATCGATGATGCGCGCGGCCCGCGCCGGCTGCACGGTGGTCGAGCACGGCGGCCTGGCCACACCCGAGGCGCTGAAGATGCTCGCCGACCGCGGCGTCTACTTCGATCCGAACATCGGCCTGGTGACGCAGAACTATCTCGAGAACCGCGCCCGGTTCGATGGCATCGGCAACTACAACGCCGAGGGCTTCGCCTCGATGGAGAAGGCGCTTGGCAGCAAGGACCAGATGTTCACCGCGGCGCTGAAGACGCCCGGGCTGAAGATCGTCATGGGCACCGATGCGGTCGCCGGCGCCCACGGCCAGAACATGCGCGAGGTGCTGGAGCGCGTGAAGTCGGGCCAGCCCGCTGCTGACGCGATCAAGTCCCTGACCTCGGTCTCCGCCGAGTCGATGGGGCTGGGCACGGAGATCGGCACTATCGCACCGGGGTTCGCGGCGGATCTCGTCGCCGTGACCGGCAACCCACTCACCGACGTCTCCGCGCTTCGCCGGGTGGCGTTCGTCATGAAGGGCGGGAAGGTGTATCGGGGGCTGACGCCGTAGAAGGCGCGCCTTCGAGCGCGTAGGGTTCGTGGCCCTCGCTGCGCTCGGGTAGGCGCGCCTGCGGCGCGTCGGAAACACCCCGGGTACCGGACACCGGGTACCGGCTCCCGGTCCTTAGACTACGTTCAGTTCGCCGCTCTTCACGGCGCCGGCAAACCGATCGAGCGCGAACGGCGTGAGGTCGAACTTCGGATCGTGCCCCGTCAATACGTCGGCGAGAATTCGGCCTGCCGCCGGCGCGTGCTGGAAGCCGTGACCGCTGAAACCCGCGATGGTGTAGAAGCCGGCGACGTCCGCTGACGGGCCGATGATGGCGTTGTGGTCCGGCGTCATCTCGTAGAGCCCGGCCCACGCGTGTGAGACCGCGGCGTCTCCCATCGCGGGCAGCCGACGAATCGCCACTTCGGTGACCCGCGGCAGGAAGTCCCAGCGCACGGTGGTGTCGAAACCTGGCGTCTCGTCCGGATCGCCCATCCCGAACAGCAACCCTGGTCCCTCGCGATGGAAGTAGAAAGTCGTCTCGAAGTCGATCACGAGGACCTTTGAGCGAGGCATGCGGCCGGCCCATTCAGGCGCGTCCCATGACCCACCGCGCTCGGGAGTGGCGATGAAGATGTGGCGCCGCTCCGGCTCGACTGGGCACGTCCACGCCGAGATAACGACCGATGCTCTTGGCCCACGGACCGGCCGCGTTCACCAGCACCGGCGTACTGATGTTGCCCCTGGAGGTCTGCACCTCGGCCACGCGTCCATGCGCGAGTCGGACACCGGTGACTTCGGTCTCGCGCACGATTTCCACCCCCCGTGCCTGCGCGCCCTTCGCGAAGCCCATGGTGACGCCGTTGGGATCGGCCACGCCGTCGGCCGCGCAGTAGGCGGCGCCGCGAATGCCCGCGACGTCGATGCCCGGTGAGATGCGAGCCGCATCTTCGGGAGACAGCCACTGGACGTCCACACCCATGCTGCGCTGGAGAGCCATGTTCTTCTCGAAGGCGGCGACGTTGACGGCCTTCGAGACGAGGAAGAGGTAGCCATCCTGGTGGAAGTCGATCGGCGCGCCAACCTGCGCTTCGAAGTCGGCCATCATCGCAATCGATTCGATCGACAGGCTGATGTTCGCCGGGTTCGAGAACTGGTGGCGTACGCCGCCGGCGTTCTTGCCGGTCGACCCGGTGGCGAGCTGTGCCTCGCGCTCGACGAGGACGACATTGGTGACGCCGTGTTGAGCAAGATGCCAGGCGACGCTGCATCCCATGCAGCCGCCACCGACGATGACGACGTCAGCCGTTGTGCGCATCGGATGATTGTAAGCCGGCTACGGCTGCCGGTAGATCCGTCCGCCCTTCATCACCATCTTCACCTTCCGCAGCGCGGCGATGTCGGCGGTGGGGTCGCCTTCGACGGCGATCAGATCGGCCAGCAGCCCCTCGCGGACGCGGCCGACACGGTTGTCAAGGTGGAAGTACGCGGCGTTGCCGGAGGTGGCCGCCACGGTGACCGCCATCGGCGTCATGCCCCAGTTCACCATCAGCTCGGCTTCGCGCACGTTGTCGCCGTGCGGATAGACGCCGACGTCGCCGCCAAAACACATCTTCACGCCAGCCGTGACCGCCGCCTTGAAGGTGACGCGCTTCTTCACCAGGCGCTCGGGCTCCGGCTGCTCGCCCTTCTTCCATCCCGCGTACTGCGCCGTCGCATCGGGCGCACCGATGACCGGGCAGAACGCGACGCCCTTCTCCACCATCAGCTTCCAGATCTCGGGCGTGCCCTCGTCGCCGTGCTCGATCGTCTCCACGCCGCCGACGATGGCCCGACGCATGCCCTCCGGCGTTGACGCGTGAGCCACGACGGGCCGCCCGCTGCTCTTCGCCGCCTCGACGATGGCGACGATCTCGGCCTGGGTAAAGGTGGGGCGGGTCTCGCCGTTCGGCCCCCAGCGGTAGTCGGCGTAGATCTTGATGAAGTCGACGCCGTGGCCCATCTGATCGCGCGCCACGCGGGTAACGCCTTCGACGCCGTCCGCTTCGTCCGCCCCCTGCGGCACGCGAAATTCCGAGGCAAAGCCCTTCGGTCCGTAGCTGCCCGTCGCCACCATCGCCGGGCCGGCCACCAGCATGCGCGGCCCGGGAATCAGGCCCTCGTCGATCGCGCGCTTCAGTCCCACATCCGCGTAGGCGGCGCCTTCGGTGCCGAGGTCGCGGACCGTGGTGATACCGGCCATCAGCGTCCGTTCCGCATGCGTCACCGCCCGCGCCACGCGATAGGCGATCGGCTCCTTCAGCACCTGGTCGTTCCAGGTGGTCTCGTTGTAGGGATGGAGCAGCAGGTGCGAGTGCCCCTCGATGAGGCC
This sequence comes from uncultured Acidobacteriota bacterium, assembly GCA_963721715.1. Classification (GTDB taxonomy): domain Bacteria; phylum Acidobacteriota; class Vicinamibacteria; order Vicinamibacterales; family UBA2999; genus VFZN01. Next base: position 1,435,393 of record CAVRKI010000004.1, read on the forward strand.
GGGCATCACGGTGAGGCCGGCCAGCCGAGTCTCGCGCGCGCCAGCGGGCCGGCTGATCGACGCGGCCGGTCCCGCGGCGACAATCCGATCACCGGCCACCACCACGGCCCAGCCGCGCTGCATGCGTTCACCGTCGAACACCGCATCGGGCACGAGCACCACCGGCGCGGCGGCCGACGACGGCGGCGGCGCGGTCTGCGCCTCTGCGGCGGTCGACGGCGCGGTACTGCCAGCGGCAACGAGCGCGAGCGGCAGGAACAGTGCGGCGGCGTATCGAGTCATGGTGGCGAAGTATACTGCCGCCACCCGCTCCACCCTCATGGCCACCCCCACCTCCGCATCACCATCTGCGCCTCGTCGTTCCAGCCTGGGGCCGCGCATCGGCGCGGCCGTGGCCATTGCCATCGGTGTAGCCGTGGCGCTGCGCGTGATGGGCGGCACCACCCCGAAGCCAGAGGTCACGAACCAGAGCGTGGTGAACGCGCCGGATCCCGCGCCCGTCGATTCCGCGCGATGGCTGGCGGCATTCCCGCTCGAACCACTCGAGGCCCCGGCCATCGTTGGCAACAGCCCGGCCGCCCGGGCGCTGAACACGGCGCTGGAGCGGTATCGGAAAGGCGACTACGTCGCCGCCGCGACCGCACTGGATGGTTTTCTGCTCGATTACCCTGGCGACCCCGCGGCCACGCTCTACCTTGGCATCTCGCGCTTGTTCATGGACGAGCCGCAGAACGGGCTGGAGATCCTGCGCGGCATGCCTGGCAGCGCGTCCGAACAGGTGATGGCCGAAGCGGAGTGGTATTCAGTGGTGGGCGCCGCGCGGCTGCGCGACCCATCCGCGGCCGAGGGCGAGGCCCGCACACTCTGTGAGCGGAAGGGGCCAGCGAGCGCCAGGGCGTGTGCGGCCCTGGAGCGGCTGCGGAAGAGCAGGCTCTAGGCTCCAGGCTCTGGCTAGAGCCTGAAGCCTGAGGCCTGCTGCGTCCGGACTATACTTTTTGGCTGTGTCCGCGAAAGTTCTGGCGGATGCGCTTCGATTATGAGGTCCATGTCTATGCCGTCCCGGTCACTGTTCCGACGCCTGATCGTCCTCGCTGCGTTCGTCGCCGCGCTGGCGGTTCAAGGCCAGTCATCTTCCGCCCTGCTCAGCGCCCAGGGTGACGCGAACGCGGTGGTGCCGCCGGCCGCGTTCAAGGAACTCAAGTGGCGAAGCGTGGGTGCCACGCGCGGCGGTCGCGTCACTGCCTACTCGGGCGTGCGACAGCAGCCGCACACGTTCTATTTCGGCGGCGTCGGCGGCGGGGTGTGGAAGACGGAAGACGCCGGCGGTTCCTGGGCGCCTGTCAGCGACGGCCAGATCGCCACCGGCTCCATCGGCTCCATCGACGTGGCGCCCTCGAACCCCAATCACGTGTGGGTGGGCACGGGCAGCGCCGCCATCCGCTCCAACGTCATCATCGGGCGCGGCGTCTACAAGTCGCTCGATGCCGGCAAGACCTGGCAGGACATGGGCCTGAAGGACTCCGGTCAGATCGGCGGCATCAAGATCCACCCCTACAACACCAACACGGTGTGGCTGGCGGCGCTCGGCTCGCCCTTCGGCCCCAACGACGAACGCGGCATCTTCAAGACCACCGACGGCGGCAGGAGCTGGAAGAAGACGCTGTTCGTGAACAACGAGACCGGCGGCCGTGACATCGAGGTGGACTGGGAGAATCCGGACATCCTCTACGCGGCGATGTACAAGGGTTTCCGCAAGGGCTGGGACATCATCAGCGGCGGGCCGGCCTCCGAGGGCGGCATCTACAAGTCGACCGACGGCGGCGAGACGTGGAAGAAGATCACGGCCGGACTCCCGGACGACCTGATCGGCAAGATCGACATCGACATCGCGCGCAGCAACCCGAAGGTGCTCTACGCGATGGTCGAGGCGCTCGGCGCCAAGGGCGGGCTCTATCGCTCCAACGACGCGGGTGAATCGTGGACGCTGGTGAACAGCAGCCAGCGGCTGCGCGCGCGGCCGTTCTACTTCCACTACGTCACCGTCAACCCGAAGAACGAGAACGAAGTCTGGGTCAACGAGCTCGGCCTGCACCGCAGCGTCGACGGCGGCAAGACCTTCACCGCGGTGGAGACGCCGCACGGCGACAACCACGGCATGTGGTTCAACCCGGACAACCCGAGCATCATCCTGCAGGTGAACGACGGCGGCGCCAACGTCAGCCTGAACAGCGGCAAGAGCTGGTCGTCGATCCTGAACCAGCCGACCGCCGAGTACTACATGGTGGCCGTGGACGAGCAGTACCCCTATCGCCTCTACATGCCGCAGCAGGACAACAGCACGCTGATCATTCCCGAGCGTGCCGCCGGTGTCGTGGGGCTTCGAGCACCCGGCACAGGCCTGGCAGCAGGCCTCGGGCTGCGAGACCGGCCAGATCTGGCCGAAGCCGGACGGCAAGGTGGTGTGGGGCGCGTGCAAGGGCGAAGTGGGCCGCTACAACACCGAGACGGGGCAGGAGAAGCACTACTGGGTGTATCCGCAGAACCGCTACGGCCACGATCCGGACGACATCAAGTTCCGCTTCCCTCGCCAGACGGTGGTCTACGTGTCGCCGCACGATTCGCGCGTCATCTACCAGGCGTCGCACGTGCTGCACCGCTCGACCGACGAGGGCATCCTCTGGGACATCATCAGCCCGGATCTCACGGCCAAGGAACCGCAGTATCAAATCGTCTCGGGCAACCCGATCACGCGCGACGTGACGGGCGAGGAAGTCTACTCGACGATCTACTCGATGATCGAGTCGCGCCTCGAGCGCGGCGTGATCTGGGTCGGCGCCAACGACGGGCCGGTCAGCGTCACGCGCGACAACGGCAAGACCTGGAAGAACGTCACGCCGCCGGGTCTCGTGGGCGCGCGCATCCAGACGGTCGAAGACTCGCCGCACGCGAAAGGCCGCGCCTACATCGCCGCCTACCGCTTCATGCGCGAGCACGATCTGAAGCCGTACATCTACCGCACCGACGACTACGGCGCCACGTGGACGCTGCTGACCGACGGCAAGAATGGCATCCCCGGCGACTACCCCACGCGCGTCGTGCGCGAGGATCCGAAGCAGCCCGGGCTGCTCTATGCCGGCACCGAGTTCGGGTTCTTCGTCTCCTTCAACGCCGGCAAGAACTGGCAGCCGCTGCAGCAGAACCTGCCGGTGACGCCGATCACCGACATCAAGGTCCACCGCAACGACCTCGTCATCTCGACCATGGGCCGGTCGGCGTGGATCATGGACAACGTGACGCCGCTGCAGCAACTGGCGGCAATCGCCAGCGGCACGCGTCCGGCGGCCACCGCGCCGGGCGCGCAGGTCGCCGCGAGCGCCGCGCCCTCGGGACTCGCGCTCTCGACGGTGCAGCCGCGCTTCTCGATGGCCTCGCTCTTCGAGCAGGCAGCCGCTCCCGCCGCGCCTCCGGCAGCAGCCGGGGCGATGCCGGCGACGCTGATCTTCGCGCCGCGCGAAGCCATTCGCCTGCGCAACAGCGCCCAGCCAGCGTCGCCCGATGCGCCGGAGTATCCCGGCACCAGCGCGCAGATCGACGTCTACTTCCAGACCGCGCCGGCGGCCGATACCAAGGTGGAGATCACCGATGCGCGCGGCCAGGTGCTGCGCGCCTTCATGGTGCTGCCCGCGGGCGGCGCCTCGGGCGGCGGCCAGGAGATGCGCGGGCCGTTCCGTCGCGGCGGCGGCAGCTCGCCGGGCATCAAGCCCGAGGCCGGGATGCAGCGGCTGACGTGGGACCTGCGCTTCCCGGGGCCCTGGGCACCCAACGCGCCCGAGGGCGGCCCCGGCGGGCCGCTGGTGCCCCCGGGCAAGTACACGGTGAAGCTGACCGCGGGCGGGCAGACCACCACCCGCACGCTGGAAGTGAAGTCGGACCCGCGCGTCGCGGCCGACGGCGTCACCGACGGCGATCTGTCGGAACAGGTGAAGCTGCAGCTGGGCGTGCGCGACGCCGTCAGCGACGCCCGCAAGCTGCAGGTGAGCATCGAGGAGGCCATGAAGAAGGCGGGCGTCAAGCCTGTGGCCCCCGCCGGCCCCGGCGCGACGCCGGCGTCGACGAAGTACGACCACCCGCTGCAGCAGTTGTGGGCGCAGGTGGCGACCACGCCTGGCATCTACACGCAGGGCATGCTGGTCGATCAGCTGAACAACGTGCAGCGCATGATCGGCCAGGCGGACCAGAAGGTGGGCAAGGACGCTTACGACCGCTTCTCCGATCTGCAGCAGGAACTGGCGAAGCTGCAGGCGGAGTTCGCGAAGATGCCGAAGTAGGCCGCGCCTTCGGCACGGTAGGGAAGAGCAGGGCCTCGCCGCGCTCGGTCGGAACAGACAGGGCCTCGCTGTGCTCGGTAGGGCCGCGCTTCGCGCCGTGGGACAGACAGGCCGCGCTCACGCGCGGCAGGGGACGTCACGCTGGCGCCGGGACTTCAATCCCGGCGTCGTCACGTACGAGCTCTCTCCTACGCGCCGCAGGCTCGCCTAAGAAAGCGCCCAGAACTCCCCCACGAATCCGTGTCGCGCGAAGATCCCTGCAGCCTCGGCGGTCGAGGCGCGCTGCCAATCGGGGTCGCATCGGGTCGCGTACCACTCGGCTCCAAGCTCGTACACCCGCTGCGGCGTCCCGACGGCGCCGCGTTGCCGATCGGACGCGCGCAGCCAGGCGTCGAGTTCACCCTCCGACCGGAAGGCGCGGATGTTGGCTCAGGTGAAAGCGATGTCATCCCAGAACCGCGCGGCCGGCACCAGGAAGTGCACCAGGCCCTCGCCCGAGACGATGCGATCGCGAACCTCGAAGCGAATCGACTCACCGGTCGCCGGTGAGTGGGTGTCGAGCGCGCCGTCGCCGACCAGCGCCAGGATCGATAGGCCGTCCCACACACAGTTCGCGAACCACGACCGATGTCCCGAACGCACGACGACGTCGGTCTCAATCCCTGAGAACGGGTGGGCCATCCACAGGTCGTCGGCGCCCGGGCGCAGCACGAGCGCGTGCGCCTGGGCCAGCGCCCGCAGCGCTGCGGTCACCCCTGCTTCCGTGAAACCCAGCTGCGATGCCAGCGCCGAGACGGACGGCGCCTGCCCCTGCTCGAGCAGCGAGCGATAGACAGCGGCCCTCACCTGACGCTCGATCTCTGTCATTGCGCGTTACGTCCCGCACTCCCGCCCCCCAGTGTCCCACGCGCCGAAGGCGCGCCTACCGAACGCAGTGAGGCCCTGTCCCCCTACCGAGCGAAGCGAGGCCCCTCCACTGGCTGCGACGGCGTGTCAAGCAGCAGTTGGTAGAACTCGAGATCCAGCCAGCGCCCGAATTTGTAGCCGGCGTGCCGGATCGTGCCGCAGAGCTGGAAACCCATGTCGAGATGCAGACGGCGGCTGGCCTCGTTGCCCGCCTCGATGCCGGCGACGATGTTGTGGTACGCCTGCTCGCGGGCGCGCGCCACGGCCGCGGTGATCAGGGCCCGCCCGAGGCCACGGCCGCGATGATCCTTGTGCACGTAGACCGAGTGCTCGACCGAGTACTGGTACGCGGGCCAGGCGCGGAACGGGCCATAACTGGCGAAGCCCAGCAGCGTTCCGGCCTCGTCCACCGCGCCGATCACCGGGAACCGGCCCGCCTCCTTTGCGGCGAACCAGGCCTCCATCGACTCCGGCGCGCGAGGCTCGTAGTCCCACAGCGCGGTCGAGTTCACGATGGCCTCATTGAGGATGGCGAGGATCTCGACGGCGTGCTCGCGCGTGCAGTCGATCAGTCGCATCCTCAGCCTCGCGGCAGGACCGCCGTCAACTGCAGTCGCTCGTCCGACCCGGGCGCCAGCCCGCAGCTGCGGTACAGCGCGTTCGCCGCGACGTTGTCCGGCGCCACCTCCACGTGAATGGCGCGGCAGCCCCGGCGCCGGCACTCATCCAGCAGCACGGCCAGCCCCGCGCGCGCGACGCCTCGACGTCGATGGTCCTGCTTCACGAACAGATCGTCGATGTAGCCCAGCAACCCGCCGAACTCCATCGCGAATCGCACTGACAACACCACATGACCGGCGGGCGCGCCGTCCACCTCCAGCAGCCACACCGCCCCACGCGACGAGTCCCTCAGCAGCTCGCGCAAACGCCTGCGCGGCCCAGGCACGGTCCAGCGGAAACGACGACTCCACATAGAACTCGGCCATCAGGTCGATCAGCACGGGCGCGTCCGCGGTCGTGGCGTGGCGCACCGCGATCACGAGCTCGACCTTCGCGCCCTGCTCGATCAGTAGCTGCTTCAGGATCGAGCGATGGCAATGCTGTTCGTCTTCGCAATAGCAGCCGACGGAGAAGTTCGTGGTATGCGAGAGCGTGGCGAGCAGCGCCAGGGCGTGTGCCGCGTCGGGCGCGGCCATCTCCGCCTTGTACTTCTTCGTGAACGTCGCCCATTGCGCCGGCGTCGTCGCGCCCTGCCCCAGCTTCATCGTCTCGACGGAGGGGGCCAGGTTCGGGAACCAGACGTCGTACCAGTTGTCGGAGGAGAACTTCTCCTTCGGCACACCGCGCGGCGGACGGCGAACGGTGCCGATGCGGGTGCCTTCGCCGGGCACGCGGGGAGAGCCGAGACGGACGACCCGCACGCTCATGATGTCGCTTCGCTCCGGCGCTTCAGCCCGGCGGCTTCCATCGCGATGTAGCGGTTGGTGATCCCGCTCGTCCACCGTCCCAGCAGCTTGCCGAGCACGCCGTCGTAGGTGAGGGACAGCGTGACGCGGCTGCCGGCTGGCGTCGGTTCGATGCGGTGACGCCAGTCACGTGAATGCCCGGCCCGGTCGATTCCCAGGTGAAGCTGCGCCCGGATTCGACCGCGGTCACCGTCCACACCGCCGGCGGAAACTTCGGCTGGCGCACCAGCGCTCGTTGGCCCACCGCCAGCGGGCCTTGGCCCCAGCGTTTGATGCCGCGAATGCTGGCGGTCCATTCGTGCCAGCGCTCGACGTCGCTCATGATCGGCCAGACGCGCGACGGCGGCGCGTCGATCTCGATGTGGTGACTGAAATGCATCATCTCTTGCGCGCCGTCCATGCGGCACTCCCGATCGCGGCGGCGATCAGCAGCCACGACACCAGTGGAACCATCAGAAAAGCGGGCGTGGGCCTGGTCCAGCGCATCGTCGCGATGGTGTACGCGGCCAGCGACGCCAGCGTGATCGGCAGCACCAGCGCCCGCACAGTCGCACCGGCGCACGTGGCCCAGGGACGCGATGACCTGCCGGCGGCCAGAAGCGCGGCGAACGGCGAGACCACCCACATGAGGAACATGACGAGCAGCGCGCGCGGTGAGTTCCGTCCCACCCACAGCGTCAGTCCCAACGAGCCGCAGGCGCCGAGAACGGCGACCGCCGCGGGCCATCTGCTGCGAGTCATGTCGTCGCCGATTCTAACGCGGCGCGCGGCCGCCAGCCGTCGCTTCAGCAACTGTTCGCGAGTTCGCACGCCGTCGGCTTGCGAATGGTCCACACGCCTCGGCTGCAGACCCCGGCGCCGATCGGACTGTTCACGGCCAGCGACCCCTCGCCCGTGCCGGTGAACGCCGACGAGGCCGCGGTGAACGAGCCGGATAAGTTCGCTGTCGGTCCGGCGGCGCCGCTGAACGTCATGGACGCCACGCCGAAGCTGCCAGCGGCACTGCGATCGACCGCCGTGCCTTGCGCCGTGCCCGCCATCAGCACGGGTCCGAAAGAGCTCTGAGCGGTGATCAGCCGGAGTTCGAGGTTCCCATCGTCTGGGGTTGTCGACCGTGCCACCCACGAGCCGCCGTCGCGACCGAGCGTCACGAACGAGAGGATCGAGACGCCGACGAAGGTGCCCGTGCCCGTGCAGCCCTCGAACGACACCGTCTGGCCGTTGACGACGGGGGTGACGGACGCCGAAGTGACGAGCACGTAAGCGCCTGGCTCCACGGTCAGGGTGGCCGAGTCGCCGGCACCGCTGGGACTGGAGGGCGTATCCACGCCATCCCCACAGCCCGCGGTACAGACGACGGCCGTGAGCGCGAACACCCGCGCGGCCGACGTGCGCCATCTCGCGATCAGCCTGATGTCAGGCATCGGTGCGCCCCGTTGGTCGCAGGGACAGCTTCAGCCCCTCATGCGAGGCGACGAATCCAAGACGCTGGTAGAAGCGGATGGCGTCGGCCCGCGACTTGTCCGAGGTGAGCTGCACCACATGGCACCCGCGCTGGCGGGCGCGCGCGATCGCCCATTCCAGCAACTGACGCCCCACGCCTCCGGATCGCACCTCGGCGGCGACGCGCACCCCTTCGATCAGCGCGCGCCATCCGCCGCGGTAGGTAATGCCGGGGATGAAGGTCATCTGCAGCACCCCGACCACCGCATGGGTGTCGGTCTCCACGACGACGAGTTCGTTGTTGAGATCGCGGTCGATGGCGTCGAAGGCGGCGTAATAGGGCTCCGGCAGCGGCGTGGTGAACTGCTCGCGCCTGGCTCCCAGCGGATCGTCGGCGAGCAGCCGGACGATGGCTGGCAGGTCCTCTCGGACCGCGCGGCGAAAGGTGACGTGCGGTGTGGCCGCGGCGCGACCTTCCACCTCGGTTGCCTGCGGGCGACTGTGGCCGGCGTGGTCGTGCGCGTACACCCAGCACTCCCTGCCTGACGCCAGTGGCGCCCTCAGCCGCACATACGAGAACACGCGTTCGTAGCCGTCGATGCGGGCGAGCTCATCGTCCGTCACGTCGAACACCGTCCCGGCCACACGGCTCGACGTGCTGCCAGCGGACGTCACGTTGTTGTGGTGCGTCTTGCCGAGCCTGGCTGCGATGCGCGGGTCCTCGATCCTCACCAGCGAGGGCTCGAAGCCGACGAGCTCGTCCTGGTGGCCATCGAGCCGCCTCCCGAGCGTCGCGAGCTGCACGTCTTCCTGCTGCAAGGTGCCGTACGAGAACAGCAGTGGCATGGAGCCAGATTCTGCCACACCAGCCTTCACCTCGAGACTCTGTCGAGCCCCGACCGGGAGCCGGTCAGAGTTCGAGGACGAACACCGGTGCGGCCGCTACGATCGCCGCACCCACCTGCATCGTCAGCACCAGCAGCGCCGGCCCGGTCGCGCGCGGCAGCCACCGTATCGCGAAGAATCCGATGATCGGCACCTGGCCTGCCATGAGGAGCTGCCAGAGATGCGCGGCGGTTCCTTCATCGGGTTCGCGAACGATGCCGTAGATCGCGAGGAAGCCAACCACAATCGCGAACGCGACCGCGGACATCGTCAGCGGCAGGAACGCGCTCGGCTTTCCAAGCAAGGTCGAGAACTTCATGCCCCACCTCCTCATCCTCTCTCCACGCGAGAGGCGACGACGATCGGACTGTCACGGAACCGGGATGCACTCGAGGTCGTTGCTGACGACCACCGGCCCCTTGTAGGCGGACGACACTTCGCGAATGCTGCCTGGCAGGTCCGACAGACTGAACGTGTCAGGCGCTGCCTCGAAGCGCGAGGCCTTCGTCAAGTGTCCGAGCACCAGCTTCCTCGCATTGGCTGTGGCCGCCACTTCGCCCACGGTTCTCGGCGCGGCGTGCAGACCCTGCTGGGTAGCCACCGCCAGCGGCGACAACACCAGGTGCATCACCAGCACGTCGGCGCCGCGGGCGAAGTGGGCAAAGCCGGCGGTCCTGCCGTTCTGATCCGAGCTGAAGACGATCGACCGATCGCCGACGTCAACGCGGTAGGCGATCGCTGGCGCGTTGCCGTGCGCAACCGGAAGGGCGGTGACGCGAAGACCGCCAGCGCTGAGCACACTGACCGGGGCCGTGCCGGACGCGTCGACCTCCGTCACCCCCAGTGACACGCCGGCCCCGGGCCCACCGACCGTCCCGGAGAGCACCTGGAAGGCGCCGCTCGCACCGTCGAACAACCGGCGCAGGAATACCGAAAGCCCGGGGAAGGCGGGGTTGCCCGACGGCCCGGCGATCGGCAGCGGCTGCTTGCGGGCGCGTTCGCTGAGCCACAGCAGCGCGGGAAGATCCGCGACGTGATCCGGGTGGAGGTGGCTGATGGCGAGCAGTGACAGCGACTCCAGGTCGGCACCGGACTCTCCGAACCTCAGGAAGGCACCGCCGCCGGCATCGATCATCACCGCCGCGCGCCCGCCCACCCACACCAGATAGCTCGTCGAGGCGCGATCGGTGCCCGCGAACGGGCCACCCGAGCCCAGCACCTGGACACCGAGCGCCGCCGTGCGACACGTGTCCTGCGCCCGGGCCTGCCCGGCAATCACCAGCAGGCATGCACACACACCGAGTGCCCTGAGACCCGTTGTCGATGCCATCACTCCAGTACCTCGTAATGCCGGACGATGCGATCGTAGTCCACCATCATCGCCGCCACCGCTTCGGGCACGACGGCAGCTTCGACATTCGCACCCGCGAACGCCCGGATGGCATCGAGCGACGCCCAGCGCGTGACGATCAGGAACTCCACGCCCTCCGGAACCTCGCGGCGAAGAATAGATGCGTCGACGAAGCCAGGCAGGCGCCGCAACGACGGAAGCGTGGCGGCGCGCAGGTGCTGCACGTAGGCGGCCGCATGCTCGCGGCTGGCGACGCCCCGCCATTGGCGCGACGTCACGCCTGCACCTCGATCGGCGTGAAGTTCGAGAACAACTCCGACGCTTCGGGCACCTGCGCCACCGGGACGTAGTCGCACACCGCGCCGTAGGCCTCCCACATCTTCAGTACCGTCGGGTGGCTGTGCGCGGCCTGGATGGCATCGGCCGACACCCACTCGAACACTTCGAGGATGGTGCCGTCGGCAGCCTCCATCGTGATGGGCGCGCGATCGGTGGCGAGACCAAGGCCACGAAGGGTTGAGACATGGTCCCGGATCAGCACCCGGAGCGCCTCCTGCTGACCGGACTTCGGGCGATAACAGGCGATGACGATACGGCTCATGGGACCTCCGTGACACGGCGATGCATCTGCGGCAGAAGGCCGGGCTGCGCATACGAGATCGGCGTGACGTCGAAGCAGGTCGTCTCCCACTCGAACCCTTCACCCCAGGTGATAGCGGCATCCGTGCTGGCGCCGGCCTCGAGCAGCAGGCGGAGGCACGCCGCGAACCGGTCCGATCGTGTGTACATCTCCGTCATCCAGGTGACGGGCAACTTGCCCCGAACGGGCGAGTGCGGGTCGAGACCACCCTCGAGCAGCCCGCGTAACTGCTCGACCGAATGCAACTCGATAGCGGTCAGCAATTCCTGCTCTGTGCTGGTCATGTCCTTGGTGCCCCGCAGTCTAACGATGCGCAGAAATGGCGTCCATTTCACTGGTCGAGCTTGACATGTGACCATATGGTCACCTAAATTCAGCGCCATCGACATGGACGATGTGTTCAGGGCGCTGGCCGACCCGACCCGCCGCAGCCTGCTCGATGAGTTGTTCGAGCGAGACGGGCAGACGCTGACCTCGTTGGAGCAGCGTCTTCCGATGACCCGCTTCGGTGTGATGAAGCACTTGCGCATCCTCGAAGAGGCGGGCCTGGTCGTCACGAAACGCCGCGGGCGCGAGAAGCTCCACTTCCTGAATGCCGTCCCGATCAGGCTCGTCCACGACCGGTGGGTGAGCAAGTACGCGGAACCCTGGGCCGCCGCCCTCAGCGACCTCAAGCACGAATTGGAGAAGACGATGGAGAAGGTATTCGAGATCTACATCAAGACCACGCCGGAGCGGCTGTGGGAGGCGATCGTCACGCCCGAGCAGCGCGAGAAGTACAACTTCGGCGCCGGGGTCCGGGGCGAGCTGAAGCCCGGCGCGAAGTACACGATGAGCGCGCGCAATGGGACGGTGATGCTGGGCGAAGGCACGTTCCTCGAAGTGGAGCCGCCGCGGCGTCTGGTGCAGACGATGGTGGCGCTGTGGAGCGACGAAGTGAAGAGCGAGGGCACGTCGCGCATCACCTGGGATATCCAGCCGGTCGGCGATTCGTGCCGGCTGACGGTCACCCACGACCAGCTGCGCGAAGGCGTGAACGATCAGCTCTACGGCGGCTGGCCGATGATCCTGTCCGGACTGAAGACGTGGCTCGAAACCGGCGAACTGCTGACGACGCCGGGATCGATCACTTACGTCACGGCGTAGGGATCAGACAGCAGGGATCAGGGATCGGTGCGAAGTCTTGGGGCTTGGGGCTTGGGGTCTCCGCTTCACGGAGATGCGGCGGAGCACGGATGCGCTGTTCAGTTCGCGCAGCGCATCCTTCCCCACCCAGCGAGCCGCCGCGTCCTCGGAGGCCGCAAGGCGTTGAGACACGGCGAGCGAGGCCTTGTGGAGCGCGGCGTTGCGCTTGCCGGTGGCGCGAAGCGCCATGTTCACGGCCTTCTTCACGTAGAGGCGTTCATCGGTGGCGGCGCGTTCGATCAGCGCCAGCCCCTCCAGGAACGGCTGGTCGCCGGCCGACTTGTCGTGAACGGTAAGACCCCATAGCAGCGCGAAGGCGGCGCGCTTCTGGTACTCGTCCTTGCGGCCTGCCCACTGCGTTACCTTACGCCACGCGTACGGAGTGCGGTCGAACAGCGCGAAGCACACGGTGTCGCATACGGCCCAGTTGTCGAAGCCGCGGCACCAGCGATCCATCTGCGCGGCGGTCACCACCGACGGGTCGTCGACGTAGGCGGCCAGCATGCGCGCCTCCAGCCACTCGCTGTCCCACAACGCCTGCGCCAGCGCGTGGTCATGCCCCAGTTGCTTCGCCAGCCTCTGAATACTCCCCATCGTCACGCCCAGGGCGCGGTCGGTGGGGATGGCAAAGCGCGCCAGCCCGTCGCGGTGCGACCTGGTGCCGTGGCTCTTCAGCCACTGGATGGCCGGCTGAGGGTCGGGAGGGGGCATGAGGGGTTCTGTGGGGCCAGGGATCAGGGATCAAGGCTTGGGCGGCGTGGCCAGCGGGCCGACCACGACCTTCCCCTGCGTGTTCGCCAGCGGTCCCAACTCCGCCGCCACTCCGCGCGCGATTGCGGCGGTCTCGCTGCCCGCCTGGAAGCAGGTGAAGTCGGGGCGATCGCGCCATGCGAGCGGGCCGCACAGGCGGACCTTGGCGTTGATTGCGGCGTCGTGGACGATGTTGATCGCGCGCTCGTAGTCAGGCTGTCCCTGGCGGTAGCCGGTGAAGTTCGCGAGATCGCCGCTGGCGGCGAAGATGGCGGTGACGCCGGGCACCTTTGCGATCTCCGCGGCGTTCTTCAATCCTTCCAGCGTCTCGATCATCAGGATGACGACGAGGTTGTCGTTCACCGTGTTGCGATAGCCGCCGGGGACGGTGCCCCACATGGTGGAGTCGAAGGCCTGCCCGCCGCCGTTGCTGCGGCGGCCGAGCGGCGGGAAGTAGGCCCAGTTCACGACGTCTCGTGCCTCCTGCACGGTGTCCACGGTGGGCACCACCAGTACCAGCGCACCGGCATCGAGCGCATGCTGAATCTCGCGTTCATCGGTGTAGGCCACGCGCACGCCAGGCACGGCTTTCGCGGTTGGGCACGTCCGCCACATCCGCGCCACCGCCTGCCAGTCGCGCTGGTCGTGCTGCATCTCGGTCCAGATGAAGTCGTAGCCGGCGTTGGCCATGGCGCAGTAGGTGCTGGGGTCGGTCGCGGCAAACAGCGTCCCGCCGGTCACCTTGCCGCCTTGCTGCATCTTCAGCTTCACCGGATTCCACACCGGCGCATTCGCGGGCGGATTGAACGCGGTGCCGTACTTCCACGTCGCCGGGTCGAAGGGCCCGGCGTTGGTCGCGAACGGCGGCGCCGTGTCCTTCGCCTTGCTGTCGGCGCCGGCTGGCGCCGCAAGCGGGAAGCTGGCCGTGCCGGGCGCGGCGTTGCCGGCGTAGGGATCGGCGGTCGGGGCCGGTGTCTGCTGGCGTGGCGCAGCCGGTGGGGCCGCCCCGGGAGGCGACGCGGGTGTTTGTGCCGCGGGCGCTTGTGCCTGTGCGCCGGCCATCAGCTGCAGCAACCCCAGCGCGCCTGCCAGTGTGACTCCGAGAACAAGCTGTCTCATGACGGTCCTCCCGTGCGCGCCGAGTGTAGCGCGTCAGCGCCCATGACGCTCGGCTTGGGGCTCGGGGCCTGGGGCTTGAGTCTTGGGGCGGGCACGCTACTTCTTCGCCGGGTTCTCGACCGGGTAGTCCTTCCGCGACCACTCCTCGAACGACCCGTCGTAGAGCAGCACCTTGAACCCGAGCGTGCGCGCGGCCAGGATCACCTGCGTCGCCTGCTGGCCGATATGGCAGTAGGCCACCACCGTGTCGCCCGGCTCGACGCCCGCATCCGCGAACAGTTTCTGCAACTCCGCCGCGGGCTTCAGGCGGTTCCCCTGATCGACGGTGTCGCCGAACGGCACGCTCCCCGCGCCCTGGATGTGCCCCGTCTTGTGCGGTGCGGTCGGCCCGCCGCCGGTCTGCGCGCCGCTGTAGAAGCCCGTGTTCCGCCCATCGACGATCGCGATGTTCCTGGTCGCGAGGTTCGCCTTCACGAACTCCGCGTCCACGACGATGGGCCGCAGGGTCAGCGGCGCCAGTGTTCCCGGGCGCTCCGCGGGGACCTCGGTGGATAGCGGCTGTCCGGCCTTCACCCAGGCCTCGAGGCCGCCATCGAGCAGGGACGCCTGCTCGCCCAGCCCGGCATAGTCGAGCGTGAACATGACGCGCGCCGTAGGCGAAACCAGCGGGTTCTCGCGCCCGAAGTAAACGACGACGCGCGAGTCCGTCGAGATGCCGGCCGCGGCCAGCCTCTGCCGAAGGGCGTCGGCGGGCAGCATCTGCAGCGTGAGCCCGCCGGCCGAGCGGTCGGTGACTGCGAGGTCCTGATAGTTGAGGTATCGCGCGCCGGGGATGTGTCCGGCGTCGTACTCGGGCCGCGGTCCGACGTGCAGCAGCACGAGGTCGCGGTCCTGGAGGTGTTCCGCCAGCCAGGCCGGCTGCACCAGCACGCGGTCGCGCGCCGCGAGCGTCTGGGCGTGGAGGCTCCCGGCCGACAGGAGCAGGGCGAGAACGATTGTCTTGTAGGTCATCGACAGGAGCCTCGCAGCAGTCTTGTCGAATGTCAACAAGAGGGTGACGACCGTGCGGCGCCTGGTTGGCGGCCCGATCAGCGCGCTGGCGGCACCAGCGCGACACGGAAGCCGATGAACGCACGGCGCGCACCCGGCTCCGCGGCACCACGCGTCGTCGTCCTCACCATCCGTGCATCGTCACCGAAGTGCCCGCCGCGAATCACCCAGAGGGCGTCGGCCTCCAGGGTGGCGCGGTCGTCGTCCGGATCGTAGGGGTACGGCTGATTCGGACTCGCCGTCCACTCCCACACGTTACCGCTCATGTCGGCCAGTCCGTAAGGGCACTCGGGACACGGGAACTGCCCCACCGGCGTCGTCCCCGATCCGGCGAAGTTCGCGCGATCGCGACGCGGCTCCGCGCCCCACGGAAATCGCCGCCCATCGGTGCCGCGCGCCGCCTTCTCCCATTGCGCCTCGCTCGGCAGCCGCACGCGCCAGCCATCGACCAGGCGCTGCCTCGTGGCGGGCGGCGTGGCGGGCGATTGTTTCAGCGTGGTTTCCAGCCAGCGGCAGTAAGCGAGCGCTTCGGGCCAGGCGACGTTGGTCACGGGATGGTCTGGTGAACCGACAAGCGTCAGCGGCGGGACCGCGCCGACGCCCGCGCGCGCAAAGGCCGTGAACTGCGCCACCGTGGTCTCGTGCCGCGCGATGAAGAAGGTCGGCAGGTCCACCGAGCCTTCGCCCTCCGATGGCGACCAGCGTTCGTTGTCGAACGCCTGCGGATCGCGCGCACGACCGGCGCCCATGATGAATGGCCCGCCCGGCACTTCGGTGAAATCCGGCAGCAGGTTGGCCGGCCCGCGCGGCGCGCCCTGACCGTGAACCGTCCAGATACCGCTCGCCATCGCGGCGAGCACCGCCGCGAGACACCACTGTTTCAACGCGACGCCGAGGCTTTCTCGCACGCGAAGCCCCAGCCGTGCCGGCAGGCGCGAGCGTACACGTCTGGCTCGGACATCTCCAACAGGTTCGGCCCCCCTTCGCGCAAAAGGAGGCGCAGGTCCAGCAGCCGCGGCTGGGTGGCCAGCGGTTCATCTGCATCCAGCAGGTTCAGGCAGCCCGGCTGATAGCGCCCTTCACAGGCGCGGGCGAAGTATGCGAACGCGCGGTCCTGATTCGCGGCAACGAGCCCGCCTTCGAGGTAGTGCCGTCCGAGTTCGTTGCACGCCCAGCCGGCATTGTCGGCGCAATAGGACGCCTCGATGTTCAACAGGCGGTCACACGCCTGCGGGCGGTCTTCCTCGCACGCCTGCTGCCAGAACGGGAGGGCGTCACCACGATGCATGCCGTCGGTGCCGCCGCGCAGGGTCATCGCCCCGAAGAAGAGGGCCCACACGGCCATGTGCGCGTAGTTGAATCGGCCCGGAGGACCGTTCATCCCCACGACCTCGAGCCAGGGGCGGCGGCCGAGCTGCCGCACCGCGCGATCGATGGCCGGCACCATCAGGTTGAGCATCGGCACGCACAGCAGCTTGTCGTAGAACGTGGCCTGCCCCATCGCGGCGAGCAGGCCGTACAGGATGCCCACCCCCACACCGTAGAGCACGCCGAAGATCACGCGGCCCAGCGGCGTTCGCGGTGAGGTCGACGGATCGGTGACCAGCAGGTGGAGGCCGAGGAACACCGCCGCCGGAATCTCCGAGTCCACGAAGTACGGCACGCCGGTGATGCCCGGTATAGATCGCGCTGCCCGCAAACAGCGTGGCGGCCGCGGTCGCGGTCACCGGTGTGGTGGCAAAGAAGTACATCACCACCAGCCCGACGATGAACATCAGCAGGTAGGCCTGCGGCCCCATGCCGAACGTGGTCGCGATCTCCTGTCCCCAGGTGATGTTCGTGGTCCCGGTCGCCAGCAGCACCACCGAGAACACCGCCAACGCGAACGACGAAGGATTGAAGATGTGCACGCGACGGCCGTCGCGGTCCCAGCGCACGAAGGCCTTGCCGAGAAATGCCAGCGCCACCAGGACAAACTGCAGCGCGGAACCATTCGTCCTTGAACCAGAGGAAGAAGTTGATGCTGAGGATGATGGGCACCGGGCCGAAGCCCAGCTGATAGTCGTCTCGGCGTGACCAGGCCAGCAGCAGGTCGAACGCATAGGCGAAGACGAGCTGCCCGATCAGGAGGGGCGCGAAATCGTAGACGGGCAGCCAGAACCAGCCCCAGTAGCCATAGATACTCAGCTGGCAGCAGGTCTGGATGTAATGCTGCGGGCGCGGCGGGGCGAACGTCAGCTCACGCGCCCCTTCACCAAGCGCCCGCACGGCGAGCAGGCCCTGCCAGGCGAGCAATCCAATCGCCGCTCCCCAGAACGACCACGCGACGGGCCCGCTCTCGCGCACCCGCGGCAGTAGGCCAAGGGCCAGCAAGCCCCCGGTGAGCGCCAGGGGCACCACGAACACACCCAGCCCACCGACGGGGCTGGCGTGCTGACGGGACCGGGGGGTGTGAGCCATCAACGGCGCTCTTTTTATACCACCGGGTTGACAATTCGGGCGTCCCGCAGCATCCTTGGCCCGAAATTCCTGCGGTTAGCCACGTACCTTCGTTGCCCGAGGTGTCCATGAAGACTGGCCCCACGAGAAAGTGGGCGGCTCCCGCCCTGTTCGGGATGTTCGCCGTTGTCGTCGGTCTTGCCATCGCTGGCATGCCGGGAAGCGCCCAGCAGAAGGGCGAGTGGCCCGGCATCACCGGCGGCGACACATCCACCCGCTATTCCGCGCTCGACCAGATCAACGCCTCGAACTTCAACTCCCTCAAGATGGCCTGGGAGTGGAAGGGCGAAGTGCCCGAATATTGAGATCGGCGACATCAACGGCCGCGGCCTTCCGATCTACATGGATGGCATGCTGGTCACGGTGTCCGGACCGCGCCGCACGGTCGTGGGGATGGACCCGGCGACCGGCAAGACCATCTGGGCATTCCAGGAGCCGCTGACGCCACGCCACGAATACTCGATGCGCTCGAATCACGGCAAGGGCGTGGCCTACACGAAAATCAACGGCAAGGGCGCGGTGCTCGTGACCACGCCGGGCTTCTTCCTGCACGCGCTGGACATCAAGACCGGTCAGCCGATCGAGGGCTGGGGCGGCTCGGTGCCGGTGGCCGGCTTCCCGAAGGGCGGGTCCATCGACTTGCTGAAGGACCTCATCGCGGACTGGGAGCCGTGGACGTCATCGAAGCAGACCTACGACGCGGCCAAGGGCCTGCCGCTCGAGCTCGGCTACATCACCACCTCCTCGCCTCCGATCGTCGTCAACGACGTGCTCATCGTCGGCAACTCCGCCGAGCAGGGCTACAACCAGACGCGCATCGAGAACGTGCCCGGCGACATCCTCGCCTACGACATGAAGTCCGGGAAGTTCATGTGGAAGTTCCACGTGATTCCGCGGCCCGGCGAGTTCGGCCACGAGACCTGGGAGAACGACGCGTGGAAGTGGACCGGCGACATCTCGTCGTGGGCGCCGATGTCGGCCGACCCCGCGCGCGGCCTCGTCTACATCCCGACCAATGGCGCGACGATGGACTACTTCGGCGGGTTCCGGCCGGGAGACAACCTGTTCAGCACCACGCTGCTGGCGCTCGATGTGAAGACCGGCAAACGGGTGTGGCACCACCAGCAGGTGAAGCACGACATCTGGAACTACGACGTGCCGAACGCGCCGGTGCTGCTGGACGTCAACGTCAACGGCCAGCGCATCCCGGGCGTCTTCAGCGTCACCAAGCAGTCGTGGGTCTATTCCTACAACCGTCAGACCGGCCAGCCGATCTGGCCGTTCGAGGAACGTCCGACGCCGCAATCGCAGGTGCCGACCGAGAAGCTGCCGAAGACGCAGGCGTTCGTCACCAAACCCGCGCCGTTCGATCTGCAGGGTCGCACCGAGGCGCATCTGATCGACTACACGCCGGAGATGAAGAAGATCGCCCTGCAGCGCGCGCAGGAGCGCGATCTGCTGGCGCCGCTCTTCGCCGCGCCGCGCCATCGCGGCAACGCCGAGGGCAAGGGTCATGTCAACGTCTGCCCGGGTGGCGGCGGCGGCGCCAACATCACCGGACCGCCGGCGGCGGATCCGGCGACGGGCGTGATCTTCATCACGTCCACGAGCGGCTGCTCGCCGACGCTGCTGGCGCCGGCCATCGAACGCGACAACGACAAGATGACGGGCAAGACGGTGGCGCAGTGGGCCACGGCGCGCGGCAGCAGCCCGCCGGCGCCGAAGCCGGTGCCGAACGACCCGCTGGCGGGCATTCCGGATCTCTTCAAGGGCCCGGTGGGCCGCATCACCGCCATCGACCTCAACACCGGCGAGCACCTGTGGATGGTGCCGCACGGTGACATGGACATGAAGCAGCAGGAGGCGTTCCGCAACAACCCGATGCTGAAGGGCATGAACGTCGACACCAACTGGGGCCGTCGCGGTCACGCCGCGATGGCGGCCACCTCGACGCTGCTCCTGGCAACGGGACAGACCGCGGACAACCAGCCGCACCTGTTCGCCATCGACAAGAAGACCGGCAAGCGCGTCGGCGCGGTGACCACTCCACGCCTCGGCACCTATGGCCTGATGACCTACCTGCACCAGGGCAAGCAGTACGTCGTCGTGCCGATGAACGGCGGCTACGCCGCCTACGCGCTCCCATAAGACACGAAGGCGTTCCACTCGAAAAGGCCGGTCAGGTGCCCAATGGGCAGCTGACCGGCCTTTTTCGTTCTCGCCCCTCGTCCACACCGGCTGGGCGGGCATCACCAGGCCGTCCGCGCCCGTTGGTCTACAATCCGCGCATGTGCGACTTCGGCCAGCCCCATCACCATGACGCCACCGATTCCACCGCAACGCGGCCGTTCGGCTTTCTCGTCGACGTGCCGGAAATCCGCGAGCTGATCGCCGAGACGCGGCGCTTGATGGCCGAGGTGCCAGACACCGCCACTCGCGTGGATGCGCTGAAGCCGGCCTTCGCGAAGCTGCTGGCGGCGACCGGGTGGCTGCCGGAGGAGTACGCCTCGCCCGACCTGTCGAGCGGCATGGGCGGCGGCATCGGGCAGTATGCGCTCTACCGCGCCGAGGACGGCTCGCTCAGCCTGTTCTCACTGGTCATTCCGGCCGGAGCGGAGACGCCGGTCCACGATCATCTGGCCTGGGGCCTGATCGGCGTCTATCGCGGGCGGCAGGACGAAACCGTCTACCGGCGCCTCGACGATGGCGCCGATGACACGGTGGCGCAGCTCGAGGTCTCGAGGCGTCAGACGATGGAGACGGGCGAGTTCTATTCGCTGATCCCGCCCCGGGACGACATTCACTACGTGAAGACCGTGTCCGGTGTGCCGTCGATTTCGATTCACCTGTTGGCGAACGACACGGCGTGCGTGTGGCGTCACCGTTTCGACCCGGCGGCCGGCACGGTGCGGGCGTTCCGCTCCGGCTATAGCAACGCGCCGTGCCCGGAGGACGTCAACGCGTAAGCATTCTGGCTGCGGTCTCCCGAGGCGGGGACGGGCGCGTCAGGCGTCTTCTGCTCCGCCTGGAGCTGGGCGCGGCTTGGGGGCGCGCGCGTCCTCGACGATGGCTTTCGCGAGCGAGAGTGCCGCGCGGTGCACGGCGTTGGCCGGTGCGCCGGTCGATCGCACCAGGATTGCGAATGGCGTCACCTCCACATCCATGCCCTGCAACATCCGGAGCACGGCTTCGGTCTCGGCCTCCTGTTCCTCGGGGCGATACTCGAGGAGGGCCGTCGCCCGCGGCCCCTCGACCGGCAGCTGGACCACGGCGCAAGGACGCCAGCGATTCCTGCGCTGCGCCACATCGAAATGCGAGACCTCGAATCCGTCCCTCTGCCCCTTCCTCACGTTGCGCAGCGTGGCCCAGCGCAGACTCTCGAATCGGCCATAGGGGTCTCCAGGCTCGGCCTCGAGCCGCGCTCGATACCTCCAGCCACCATTCGCCTCGGCGAGGCGCGCCTCGCCTGCCGCGCGACGCCGCCGCCGCGCCACCCTCAGGCCGACAACCGTCAGCACCAGCGACAGCGCGAGCAACGCCCCCACCATGACCTCGATGACACCGAAGTCGAACCGCAAGAAGCCGGCCAGCATCCGCCGCATCTTAGCTCCCCTCGCGCCGACCATGAACGTGAGCGAGGTTCGCGATGCGTGGTTCGCATCGCTCGGCATACGGCCGTCGATGGGTCGGACCGAGTCGCTGAGTTGGGGCCCCAGGCGCGTCGGCGGGAGTACAATCCCCGAACGGCATCATTCGTGAGTTCAATGACCAAACACATCTGCGACACCATTCTCGACACCATCGGCGACACGCCGCTCGTCCGCATCAACCGCCTCACCAAGGGCGTCGTCAAGGCCGACGTGCTGGCGAAGGTCGAGACCTTCAACCCGGGCAACTCGATCAAGGACCGCATGGCCCTGAAGATGATCGAGGACGCCGAGCGCGACGGACGCCTGAAGCCCGGCGGCACCATCATCGAGGGCACGTCCGGCAACACCGGCATGGGCCTGGCGATCGCCGCCGTCGTGAAGGGCTACAAGTGCATCTTCACCACCACCGACAAGCAGTCCAAGGAGAAGGTGGACGCCCTCCGCGCCTTCGGCGCCGACGTCATCGTCTGCCCGACCGACGTGGACCCCGAGGACCCGCGCTCGTACTACTCGGTGTCGTCACGGCTCGAGCGCGAGACGCCGAACAGCTGGAAGGCCAACCAGTACGACAACCCGTCGAACGCGCAGGCGCACTACGAGCAGACCGGCCCGGAGATCTGGGAGCAGACCGGCGGCGCGATCGATCACCTGGTGGTCGGCGTCGGCACCGGCGGCACCATCTGCGGGGCGGGCAAGTTCCTGAAGGAGAAGAAGCCCTCGGTGAAGGTGTGGGGCATCGACACCTACGGCTCGGTCTTCAAGAAGTACAAGGAGACCGGCGTCTTCGACAAGAACGAGATCTATCCCTACATCACCGAAGGCATCGGCGAGGACTTCCTGCCCCAAGAACGTGGACTTCTCGGTGATCGATCACTTCGAGAAGGTGACCGACCGCGACGCCGCGATCATGACCAGCCGCATCGCGCGCGAGGAAGGCATCTTCGCCGGCAACTCCGCCGGTTCGGCCATGGCCGGCCTGCTGCAACTGGCCGACCAGTTCAAGGAAGGCGAGACCGTGGTGGTGATCTTCCACGACCACGGCACGCGCTACCTCGGGAAGATGTACAACCCGGAGTGGATGCGCGACAAGGGCTTCCTCGACAAGAAGGGCCTGTCGGCCAAGGACCTGGTGGCCGATCGCATGAAGGCGAAGCTGACCACCATCGATCGCAACGAGACGGTGTCTCACGCGGCCAACCTGATGACCGAGCACGCCTACTCGCAGCTGCCGGTGATGGCCGGCGGCCGCCTGGTGGGATCGGTGAGCGAGAGCCACCTGTTCGAGCAGATCGTGAAGAACCCCGAACTCCTGAAGGGACCGGTCGAGGCCATCATGGAGCACGCCATCCCGTTCGCCGACATCTCCACGGGTGTGGATGCGCTGGCGGGCATGCTCACCGATGCCAGCCCCGCCGTGCTGGTGCGCGACTTCAAGAGCGACGAGACCTACATCATCACGAGGTGGGACGTGATTCGCGCGCTCAGCTAGAGCGCGCGCGAAGTTCCAAGTTCAAAGTTCAAAACCATGCTGGCGTACCACAAGCGGATGTTCGCGTTCGACCACTGGGCCAACAGCGTCTCGCTCGATGCCGTTGAGCCCATCGCCGACAAGGCGCCGGCATCGATGGCGTGGCTCAATCACATCCTCGGGGCCAAGTGCATCTGGCTGGCACGGGTCACGGGCACTCCGCCGCCGTTCGGCGTGAACCCCACGTTCGGGCCGGCCGAGTTGCGCGCGCAGTTCGCGCGGGCCGACGAAGGCTGGACGCGGTTCCTCGCCACGCAGGGCGAAGCGGATGTGGCACGCGTGATTCACTACAAGAACCTGAAGGGCGAGCCGTTCAGCAGTCCACTCGGCGACATCCTCTCGCACCTGCCGGTGCACGGGCAGCATCACCGCGGCCAGGTCAATGCGGATCTGCGCGCCGCGGGCGTGGCGCCACCGGCTATCGACTTCATCCACGCGGCCCGGACCGGCGCGATCGGCTAGTCGCGCCGGACACCGTCGACCAGCCGGACACCCGACTTCCGGCCGCGATGTGCGTCTGGCCAACTCGCCCCGAACCAAATGGCTCGAACCGGCCGCGCCTTCCAACGCCTGCTCGGGCAGGTAGGCGCCTGCTAGACCAGTTCCCGCCCCCGCGTCTCCGGGCCGAGCCACAGCAGGATCAGCACCGCCACACCGGCGGTGACAATGCACTGCAGCATCGCCATGCGGAGATCGGTGCCGCCATCCTGCATCGCCCCGATCAGGTACGGCGCATAGGACCCGATGCCGACGCCGACGTGATACGAGAACCCCGTGCCCACCCCCCGCGCGTCGGTGGGAAACCGCTCCGACAGGTAGCCGGGCACGATGCCCCACGCCCCGGAGGCGCAGAAGCCGATCAGCCAGGCGCCCAGCAGCAGGCCGCCGCTGGAGGTCGAGAACAGATACACCGGCGCCGCCAGCAACCCCAGCACCACGCCCAGCGTTGCCGCGCCTCGCCTTCCGCCCCATCGTTCCGACAGCGCGCCCAACGCCACCGAGCCCAGCAACCCGCCGGCGTTCAGCAGCAACAGGAACGCCAGCGGCTGCAGCTTCAACTGGGTGAGCAGCGTCGGATACCAGAACGTGGTGCTCTGGTACATCGACACGAAACCGCCCATCAGCAGCGAGGTGTGCAGCGTCACCCAGATCAGGTCGCGGTCGAACAGGCGCCCGAGCGACAACCGCTGCGCCACTCCTTGTGCCCGCAACTCGCGTTGGCGCTCGAGCCACACCGGGCTCTCGGGCACGCGCCGCATCAACGCGAAGATCATCAGACCCGGCCCTACGCCCGCCCACAACATCAGCCGCCACGCCCACTCGGGCCGATCGCTGATCAAGGGATACCCGAGCTGATAGACCAGCGACGACAACAGGAAGCCGGCTGAATAGCCGCCCTGCAGGATGCCGGAGGCGACGCCGCGGAGCTTGGCCGGCCAGTGTTCCAGGGCCAGCGGCATCCCCGCCGCCCACATCCCTCCCATCCCGATGCCGAACAGCCCGCGGAACGCGAACAGCATGACGTAGCTCGTGGACAGGCCGCTCAGGAACGCGAATACCGTGTACCACGCGATCGAGAACAGGATCGGTCCCTTACGGCCGTAGCGATCGGCCAGCGTGCCCGCGCCGATGCCGCCGACGACGCGGAACAGCAACGTCACCGTGCCGAGCAGTCCCGCCAGCGCGCGGTTCACCGAGAAGCTCTGCTGGATGTCGATGAGGACGAAGGTGAGGATCGTGAAGTCGAACGAATCGAGCGTCCACGCCGTGAAGGTCGTCAGAAACGTCTTCCACTGCTGGGCACTCACCTGTCGATACCATGGCACTTCCGCCTGATCCGCCATCCGCGCCGTCTCCTGTCCGCGGGGGTCCGCCCCCTGCGTTCACGCCTGCCTCATTGCACGAGCGCCCCAGTGTACTCGGGTAGAATCCCGCCATGACGCCCTGGCGCCTGCTGCTCGCGTTTATTGCGCTCACCTATGCGATTTTTGGATTCATCTTCCTCTTCAATCCGAGCGAAATGGCGGCCATGGTGGGCATCACCTTCCTGTCGAACGGCGCGCGCAACGACTTCCGCGCGATGTACGGCGGTCTCGAGATCGGCGTCGGTGCGTTCCTCCTGATCTGCGCCATGCGCCGCGAGTTCGTCCGCGTCGGCCTGTTCGCCAGTGCCTGTGTCCTGGTGGCGATGGCCACGTCACGCACCGTCGGCCTGATGCTCGACGGCGTCAGCCTCGTCCAGACGCTGATTGCGACGTCCGAATGGGTGGGCGGCATCGCCGCCACCTGGGGCGCGGTGATGGCCACGCCCGAACGTGACTCGGTTCCCGCGCCCTTCGAAGATCCCACGCCAGATTCACCCACGTTGCCGCCCGCGGCCTAGGTTCCACATGCGCACGTCCGTTTCCGCTCTGCTCCTCGTCCTCGCCGCCACCTCAGCCGGCGCGCAGGCGCCACGCACCCACCGCCTCGAGGCCACACCGGCGACGGTGGCCTACGGCTATTACTGGTCCGAGGCCAAACCGGTGCTGCGGATCGCTTCCGGCGACATCCTCGACGTCGACACGCTGCTGACGTCCACGCCCGACCGCCTGGAGAAGGCCGGTGTGAAGCCCGACGATGTGCAGGCGTCGCTGCGCGGCATTGTCGGCGCGGTGACGGATCGAGGCCCGGGAGGGCACATCCTGACCGGGCCCGTGTTCGTGGAAGGCGCCTTGCCCGGTGACGCGCTCGAGGTGAAGGTGCTGTCGATCGATCTGCCGATTGCCTACGGCTACAACGGCTGCAGCGGCTTCATCCGCGAGAACTGCGAGCAGGGCCGGGCGATGAGCATCATCCCGTTGGATCGTCAGCGCATGATCGGAGTTTTCAAGCCTGGCATCGAGATTCCGCTGAAGCCGTTCTTCGGCAGCATGGGCGTGGCCCCGCCGCCGGCCGCCGGCCGCGTCAGCAGCAACCCACCTGGCATCCACGCCGGCAACCTGGACAACAAGGAACTGGTGGCCGGCACCACGCTCTGGATCCCGGTCCACGTGCCCGGCGCGCTGTTCGAGATCGGCGACGGTCACGCCGCGCAGGGTGACGGCGAAGTGGACCAGACCGCCATCGAAACCTCGCTGCGCGGCCGGGTGCAGTTGACCGTGCGCAAGGGCATGACCCTGAAGTGGCCGCGCGGGGAGACGCCGACGCACTTCATCAGCATGGGCACCGACATCGACCTGACGGCGGCGACGAAGATCGCGATCCAGGAAATGATCGACTTCCTGGTCGAGGTCAAGCACCTGGACCAGCACACGGCCTACCAGTTGACCAGCCTCGCCGGCGACGTCGCCATCACCCAGCTGGTGGACGGCACGATGGGCGTGCACGTCAAGATGCCGAAGGCGATCTTCAAGTGAGGTTCGGCGCCTTGCCGCGATACGGATCTGCAGTCGCTGGCATGCCAGCCATCGCGATCGCCTGCGGCCTGCTGGCCGGCTGCGCGCCGCCGGCGCCGCCGGCGCCCGTCGCCGCGCAGTCGGCCCCACAGGACGCGCAGCACCAGGGCATCACCGAGCCGCACGGCGACCACTCCGCGCATCACGGCGGGATGGTGCTGATGAACGGCGAGGTGCACTACGAGGTCGTCCTCGATCCAGCGGGCCGCTACGAGCTGTGGCTGAGCGATGCGGTACGAACGGAACTGCCAGCGTCGATCGCCTCGAACGTCACCGTCACCGTGTCGCGCCCGAATGCCGAACCCGAGATCGCTCCGACTCGCCGTCGACGAAGCCGGCGAGAGCTGGGTAGGCACGGGCAAGCCCGTCACCGGCGATTCGGTGATGGTCAAGGTCAACTACGACCTGCGCGGCGAGCCGCACGAAGTGGAGATTCCGTTCGTGCCCGCGAAGCGGTAGCCCGTCATGACCCGGGGAGGTTCCATGCGCCGTGTCTGCTGTGCCGTGCCACTCGTCCTCGCTCTGCTCGTCGCCACCGTCGGCGCGCAGGCGCCCGCCGCGCCGGCCGGGCTCGACGCCTTCGCCGAGCGGGTTCGCTCCACGTTCGACGTCCCCGGCATCAGCCTCGCCATCGTCAAGGACGACGCGGTGGTGGTGGCCCGCGGCTACGGGGTCCGGAAGCTGGGCGCACCGGAGCCGGTGGACCCCGGCACCCTGTTCGGCATCGCGTCCAATACCAAGGTCTTCACCGCCACCGCGCTGGGCCTGCTCGTCGAAGAGGGCAAGGTGGACTGGGATGCACCGGTGGTGCGCTACCTGCCCTGGTTCCAGTTGTCGGACCCCTACGTCACGCGCGAGCTGACCGTCCGCGATCTGCTCGTGCACCGCAGCGGGCTCGGCCTCGGCGCCGGCGATCTGCTCTGGTGGCCGCCGTCCACCTACTCGCGCCGCGAGGTCGCGGAGCGCCTGCGCTTCCTGCCCCTCGCCACCAGCTTCCGCAGCGCCTACGCCTACGACAACGTCCTGTATCTGGTCGCCGGACAGGTGATCGAAGCGGTGAGCGGGCTGTCGTGGGAGGACTTCATCCGCACTCGCATCCTGGCGCGCGTCGGCATGACCACCAGCAGCCCCCGATTCGATACGGCGGCCAACGGCGGCAACGTCGCGACGCCGCATGCCAGGGTGGACGAGCGCGTCCGCGTGGTGCAGCCCTTCGCGAGCGACAACACGAATCCTGCCGGCGGCATTCTGTCGAACGCCGCGGACATGGCGTCGTGGATGCGCGTGCTGCTGCGGCGGGGGCAGCTGGCCGACGGGACGCGGCTGTTCTCCGAGCGCACGTGGCGCGAACCTGTCGACACTGGTCACGCCGATGCCGAACCCCGATCCGCCGGCGGAGCTCGCGCGGCTGGCGTCGTTCGTCTCCGGCTACGCGCTGGGGCTGAACGTGCGCGAGTATCGCGGTCACCTGGTGCTGACGCACACGGGCGGACTGCCGGGCTTCGTCTCGCGCGTGCTGCTGGTGCCGGACATCGGCCTCGGGGTGTCGGTCCTGACGAACCAGGAGTCGGGCGAGGCCTTCAACGCCCTCGCCTACTTCGTGGTCGATCACTATCTGGGCGCGCCGGCCACCGACTGGGTGGCTCAGCACAACGCCGTGCGCGCGCGGAATCTCGCCCGAGTCGCCGAGGCCGAACTGAAGAGTTCGCAGGCCCGCGCTGGCGCATCCACGCCATCACTGCCACTGGCCCGCTACGCCGGTACCTACTCCGACCAGTGGTATGGCGACATCCAGATCGACGAGTCCGGCGGCAAGCTGTCGATCCGTTTCACGAAGACGCCAGCGCTGACGGGCACGCTGGAGCACTGGCAGCACGACACCTTCGTGGCGCGATGGGCCGATCGCGAGTTGCGCGCGGACGCCTTCGTCACGTTCGCGCTGAAGCCGGACGGCTCGATCGAACGGGCGCGGATGGAGGCCGTCTCACCCGCCACGGACTTCAGCTTTGATTTTCACGATCTGCTATTGGTGCCAAAGAAACGGTGACACTCGCATCTGGTGATCTCGAGAGGTCGTGATCTCGAGATCTGATGTGGAGATCTGAAGATCTGGAGATCGATCGACTGATCTATCGATTGATCTGGCGATCTTGCGTCGCGGCGTCGTTGGACGCCGCTAGGCCAGGCGGACGGTGGCGGTGGCGCCCCGAGCGAGGATGTCGCAGCCGTAGACTTTCGAGAGGCGCGTGAAGTCCGCCAGGATGCGCTCCGCATCCGCGGCGGTCGGGACGACCGGCGTACCACGGTCGTGGACGGGGCGGTCCATCCCCAGCGTCACGGGATGAATGGCGATGCCGGTCAGCCGGTCACCGTCATAGGTCAGCCGCGGCATGATGGTTTCCCACAACTGCCGCCCGCCTCTCAACGGAATCTTGTCCACCACCGCGCTCGGCGGCGTGTTGAGCGGCTCCAGCCCGTAGGCTTCGTACGAGTCGGCGCCGAGCGCCTCGAAGGTGTGGTACTGGAAGAAGAAATCCCCGAGCCCGTAGAAGATCGGCTTGCCCTTGTAGATCTCCATGCCGGCCATGTAGTGGCTGCCGTGAATCGCGAACACGTCCGCGCCGGCGTCGATCGCGGCATGCGCCAGCCTCGGCAGGAACGGGTCGGGCGTGGTGAGGTCCTTGTAGATCTCGTGGGCGTGAATCGAGGCCACCACCGTCCGCGCCGAGGTGCGGGCCGTGGCAATCGCCTCGGCGATTCGCTTCACGTCCGCCGGATGCGGGTCGCTCAGCAGGTCCGCCGTCGGGCCTTCGACAAACGCGCTCCCCATGAACGTCACGCCCGGCGGCACCGGGAACGCGGCGCCGCTGAATTGCACCGGCGCCAGTGCAGAGCTCGCGCCAGCTACCGCGTCGAGCATCGCCTTCGGCAGCTGATACTTCCGGACCAGCCGCACGGTGTTGGTGCCCGGAACGCCGGGATAGTCGCCGCGCGCCCACACCGCCGGCGCGTGCGGGGCCACGGTGGAGGCGCAGCCGACGAGCGCTACTCGTCCGCCCGGGGTGTCTACATAGCGCGGTTCCGCGGCCTGCTGCAGGTTGATGCCCGTGCCCGCGGACACGATGCCCACGCGCTCGAGGTGGGCAATGGTGGCGGCCACCCCGCCGGTGCCGTAGTCCAGCGTGTGATTGTTCGCCGTGCCCATCAGGTCGAAACCGAGCCAGCGCAGTTCCTCGGCCATGTGCGGACGGACCACCGAGCTGAGGCTGCGGCCGGCCGCGGAGGGCACGCCTTCGCTGCGCGCGGCAATCACCAGTTCGCAATTACCGATGGTGCAGTCGGCCTCGGTCAGGAGCTTGCGAACCGCGGCAAAGCCAGGCTCGGTGAGGCCGGACACCCGCCGGGTCAGGATGACGTCGCCGGTCAGCACCATCGACAGCGTGGTGCGCGTCTGTGCCACCGCGCGCCGGGCCCGTGAGGGCATCGCCGCACCAGCCAGGGCGCCGCTCGACACGCGCAGGAACGATCGTCGATCCACGAGGCCTCTCAGTCCTTGTCGTCCAGATGGAACCGGTGCAGCACGTGCGTCGCGATCGGCGCCAGCACCAGTCCCACGGTCGCGATGAACACCACGCCGCAGTAGATGGCATACGCGCCGGCGAACAACTTGACGCTGTCGTTGGTGAGCGGGGCCACCGGGCCCATGCCGCCCAGCAGCATCGAGGCGTTCACGAACGCGTCGATCCACGGCATCGGCGCCAGCCAGTGATAACCGACCATGCCCAGCCACGAGCGATATCGTGATCGCGATGCCCGAGATGCCCGCGTTCCGCGCCAGGTGCGTTCGGAATCGCCGGCGCAGTTCCTCGACGGTGGGCTTCTCGGCCCCCCGCCTACTCATAGCGTAGCGAGTTGATCGGATCGAGCTGCGAGGCGCGGCGAGCAGGATAGTAGCCGAAAGCCACGCCGACGAAGGCGGCGATGCCAAAGGCCATGGCGATGGTCGAGAAGGTGACGTCCGTCGGCCACTCGAGCACCGCCGTCAGTCCCCGCGCGGTCGCGACGCCTGCCACCACACCCAGCGTGCCGCCGATCAGGCTCATCACGACCGCCTCCACCAGGAACTGCAGCAGCACGTCGCGGCGCCGCGCGCCAACCGCCAGTCGCAGGCCAATCTCCTTGGTCCGCTCGGTCACCGACACCAGCATGATGTTCATGATGCCGATGCCGCCGACGATGAGGGCGATCGCGGCGATGCTGCCGAGGAGCGCCGTCATCGTGCTGCCGGCGCGCGACAGCGTGCTCGACATCTCCTGCAGCGTGACCTCGTCCAGCTTGGGCATGTTGGCCAGCGCGAACGCCGCGACCGAGGTGTAGAGGCCCTTGGTCACATTGGCCGCCGCCTGGGTCTTCACCGTGAAGTCGTCCGCCGCGCCGAGCGTGCCCGGCCCCTGCAGCCCGCCGAGCCCGACCGCGGTCGCCACCTGACGGCCCTTCGCATGGCGCTGCCGCAACAGGTCGGTGATGTCCATGGCCACGCGGGTGGCGTCACCCGCCTGCTCCACCGCCAGCGTGATGGTGTGCAGGTGCCTGATGCTCAGCAGCGTCTGCCCGGCGGCCAGCGAGATGAAGACGGTCTCGTCCTGATCCGAATCGTTGGTCCGCGCGACGCCGGCCACCGTGAAGGTGCGATCGCCAATCGTCACGGTCTCGCCCTCGGCGTCGAAGCCCTCGCCAAACAGCTCGGCCGCCGCTGTCTTCCCCAGCACCGCCACATCGTCCCTGGCCGGGAACCCACCTTCGAGGAAGGTCCAGCCGTGGACATCGGCCAGGGACGGGTCGGTGCCGCGGACCTGGCCGAAGAACTGCCGATGCGGCGCCTTGACCCAGGCGCGGGTGCGAACGCCTGGCGCCGCGGTCTGCACACCGGTCGAGGGCGCGGACCGCCTCGGCGTCCTCCCGCGTGAGCGTGCTGGCGGCGCCGTTGCCGTTGGCGATGTTCATCGTCTCGCCGCCGCGGGTGTAGTTGCCGGCGCTCACCAGGATGATGTTGGTGCCGGCCGACTTCAGCGAGCGCTCCACCGAGGCGCGCGCGCCGCTGCCGAGCGCCACCATGGCAATCACCGCGGCCACGCCGATGATCACGCCGAGCATGGTGAGGGCGGTACGGAGCCGGTTGCGGCCGAGCGCCTTCAGCGCAATCTGGGTGCAGACGATGAGGCGGAGCAGCATATGGATGACGCGAACGCTTGGACCAGGCGCGCTACTCGCGCCGCAAGCGCGACGATGGGATCGAGCAGCGACGCCCGCTTGGCCGGGTACCAGCCGAAGAAGATGCCCACCGCGCCGGCGACGCCGAACGCGAGCAGCACCGACATGCGGCGAGACCACGGTGGCCCAGTTCAGGGTGCGCGCGATCAGCGCGGCGGCGATGATGCCGAGGATGATGCCGGCGACGCCGCCGGCCAGGCTGATGGTCACGGCCTCGATCAGGAACTGCTTCATCACGTCGCGGCTGCGGGCGCCGACGGCCAGGCGCAGGCCGATCTCGCGCGTGCGCTCGGTGACCGACAGCAGCGTGATGTTCATGATGCCGATGCCGCCGACCACGCAGCGACACCGCGGCGACCGCCGCCAGCAGCCACGTCATGGTGCGGCTGGCGCGTTCGAGCGTGGTGGCGAGCTGCTCGAGCGTCACCTTCTCGAGCTCGGCGACGTTCCCGGCCACGGCACGCGCCACGCTCGGCGGCAGGCCGCCGGTGGTCAGGGCCTTGGTGGCCTGCGTCAGGACCGTGAAGTCGTCCGGCTGGTTGTCGCCGATGCCGTGACGCTGCCGCAGCAGCGCGGTGATGTCGCGCGCCAGCGTCGTCACCTGTCCGGACGACGCCGCGGTGATGGTGATGTCGTTCAGCTTCGAGAGGTTCAGCAGCCGGTGCGTGGTGGTGTACGGCATGTAGACCGCGTCGAACTGGTCGTCGCCGGGCGCCGGCTGCACCACCCAGGTGGAGCTCGTCACCACGCCGACCACCTCGAACGGCTGGTTCCACATCATCACTTCCTGCCCGACGGCCTTCTTGCCGGGGCCGAACAGCTTGTCGGCGACGATCTGCCCGATGACGATCACCTGCGCCGCGCTGTCCTGCTCGCGGCGCGTGAAGAAGCGGCCGTCAGAGAGCATCCAGCCGCGCTTGATCGACGGCATCTCGACGTCGGTGCCGTGCATGCGGGTGAACCAGCGCTTGTCGCCGAGGTGGACGCGCGCGTTCTCGTGCACGCCGCCGGCCACGTACTGGACGCCGGGCAGCGTCTTGATCGCTTCCGCGTCCGCGAACGAGAGCGTGGCCGCGGAGCCGAGCCCGGCCTCGAGGTCGCCCAGGCGCTGCCGCGCCAGCGGGTGATCGTGCTTCTCCATCGGATCGTCTTCGGGGTGGAAGGAGGCGGGGAGGACGTCGCCGGTGTCCGGTACGCGGGGTCCGGTACCCGAAAACCCGGAAGCCGGAGACCGGAACCCGGAGCCCGGGACGTCGAGCCCGGGCAGCGCCGGCAACGTCAACGTGTCGCGCGCGTCGCCGTGGGCGATGGCTTCGCCGGTGTCCTCCACCTTCGGGCGCCAGTTGCCGGCACGAACCGTCAGCTGATTCAGCCCGGCCGCCCGCACCTGCTGCTCGATCGACTGCTGCGCGCCCGCGCCGACCGCCATCATCGCCAGTACCGTGGCCACGCCCACCATCATGCCGAGCATGGTGAGGCCGGTCTGGAGACGATTGCGGCTGAGCGCCTTCAGCGCGAGATCAACGATGGGATGACTGAGCCAGCGTCTGATCATGGTGCAGGTCCGATGTCACTTTGCCGTCGCGGAAGTCGATGGTGCGCGAGCCGTAGGCGGCGATGTCGCGCTCGTGCGTGATCACCACAATGGTAAGCCCACGCTCGCGCCGCAGCCGCGCGAAGATCTCCATCACCTCGTGACTGGTCGTGGTGTCGAGGTTGCCGGTCGGTTCGTCCGCCAGCAGCACCGACGGGTCGGCCACCAGCGCGCGGGCAATCGCCACGCGCTGCTGCTGCCCGCCGGACAGCTGGTTCGGGATGATGCTCGGCGCGATCGGTCAGCCCGACCGCATCGAGCGCCGCCATCGCCTTCTTCCGCCGCTCCGCCGCCTTCACCACGCCCTGACGGGTGTAGAGCAGCGGCAGCTCGACGTTCTCCACCGCCGAGGTGCGCGCCAGCAGGTTGAAGCCCTGGAACACGAACCCCAGCATCTCGTTCCGCACGCGCGCCAGCTCGTCCGGCGGCAGCGTGGACACGTCGCGATCGTTCATCAGGTAGTGCCCGGTCGTCGGCCGATCGAGGCAGCCGAGGATGTGCATGAACGTCGACTTCCCCGAGCCCGAGGGCCCGACGATGGTGACGAACTCGCCGGCGTCGATGCCGAGCGAGACACCGCGGAGCGCGTGGACGAGGTGATCGCCCACGCGGTACTCCTTGGTGAGATTGCGCGTCTCGAGCAGCGCCATCAGTTGGTGGTCGACTTCGCCGGCGCCGGGGGAATCTTCCCGGCGAAGGCGTAGGCCATGGCCGCGACCACCTTCTCGGCGCCCGCCATGCCGTAGACCTTGCCCGCGCCCTCGATCACGTAGTACTCGTTGGCCGCGTGCGCGCGGCCGCCGTTGCCGCCGCCGCCGCCGACGATCGGCACGCCCGCGAACGACGACACCTTCTCGCCCACTTCGCCGTTGCCGAACAGGTAGGCCGGCCAGTAGCCGCCCGCCGCGCCGCCGCCGCCGCCGATGCCCCACTCCGTCCGCAGCGAGCCGTGCGGGATGTTCATCACTTCGTAGGCGCGCTTCAGCGCGCGGCCGGCCTCGTGGTCGTTGTTCATCTTCGCCCACGGCACGTCGCCGATCATCTTCACCTCGACGTCCTTGTAGCCGTTCTTGTCGAGCTGCGCGCGCAGCTTCTTGACGATGTCCGGCCCCTTCATGTTGGGGACGTAGCGGAAGTTGTGCTTCGAGGTGACCTTGTTGGGCAGGATGGCGCCGGCGCCGCCCGCATACATGTTGCCGCCCCAGATGCCGTCGAGGTTGAACGAGGTGCCGAAGCGCTGCATCTTCAGCATCGTGTACGGGTCGTCCGAGATGTAGCGCGCGACGCCGACGTTCTCGGCGGCCACCTTCAGGTCGGTGCGCTGCGCCGCGGTCTTCAGCTCGGCGTCCTGCCACTGGTCGATCGGCAGCATGCCTTCGAAGAAGCCGTCGATGAGCGGGGTGTTGCCATCATCGGAGACCAGCGAGGCCAGCATCTTGATGTGGCGCCAGGCCGGGCTGTCGACGCTGCGCTTGTTGCTGCCGTGGATGTCCGACACCGTGGGACCGCGGCCCCACGCGGTGCCGCTGGTGGTGAGCTCGACGTAGACGCAGCCTTCCGAGCCGCCGCCGAAGCCGCCGCCGCCGCTCGGCGACTGGCTGCCGAAGAGCAGCATGGCGTCGGCGCCGGCGAGCAGTTCGGGATGATCCTTGACGAACTTGCGCAGACCGATGTCCATGCGCTCCTCGTCGCCCTCGGCGACGAAGATGAGGTTGACCGGGAGCTTGCCGTGCACGGCCTTGATGGCGCGGAAGGCGTTCAGCTGCGACATCTGCGGGCCCTTGGAGTTGGTGGCGCCGCGGCCGATCAGCACCTTCTTGTACGGCGCCTGCTCCACCAGCCGGCCCTCGAAGGGCGGCGCGACCCACGCGTCGGGCTGCGTCACCGGCATGGTGTCGTACATCCAGTAGATCATCAGGGTCTTCTCGGCGCCCTCGTCGCACTTCGCGTAGACCACGGGGTTGGCGGGCGAGCCGTATTCGGTGATGCCGGGATCGAAGATC
The DNA here is from genome assembly GCA_963721715.1 of uncultured Acidobacteriota bacterium. GTDB lineage: Bacteria > Acidobacteriota > Vicinamibacteria > Vicinamibacterales > UBA2999 > VFZN01. Next base: position 1,470,498 of record CAVRKI010000004.1, read on the forward strand.
TGCGTCTGCTGGCAGCCGAGCTCGTCGAAGAAGCCCTTCACCATCTCGGCCGACTCGGGAATGCCCTCGCCCGAGTTCGAGATGCTGGGCTGCCGGATCCACTTCTGCAGGTTCTCGACGTGCTCGTCGATGTTCTCGTCGATGTGCGCGAACACCTTCTGCAGCTCGGGCGGCACCTGCCCCATGTCGGGCTGAATCTCGGTATCGCCCTGGGGCCGAACGCCCAGCTTCGCCGCCGTGGCGGGCTTGGCCGCCTCGGGCGCCGGCGGCGCCGGCTGCGAACACCCGGCCGACAAGGCCACCACCATCCCGAACGTACACAGTCGACGCATCGTCATCTCCTTCAACAAAGAAACGGTGTCCGGCATCCGGTGTCCGGTCTCCGACGCAAACGGAGACGGCACCGAACGCGCGGATACCGAAGAGCGGGCACCGGGCCGGAGCCCGGATACCGGACACCGGATGCCGGGTACCGGAAACGAATACCGGCTACCGGGTTCTACAGGTTCTCAGTCGCCTGGGTCAACAGTGCTCTAATGCTCCGAGTGAAGCGACGAGCTGAAAAATGGGTCACATGCGCCGCGATGATGCTGTTGACGAGTTGCGCCGAGCCGACACCGCCGGTTGATTCTGCCGCCAGCATCGTTGCCGTTGCATCGCGTTACATCTCGCTGACACAGGATCTCGCGCGTCATGACCCGTCGCTCGATCGATCACTGGTTGACCGAGCCGCCACTCGCCCGCGGGTGCCCGCCGGCCGGTGTTCGACATCGGCCGCGACATCGACGCCCTGGCCGCCGAGAGCGAACGTGCCGTGCTTGCCACCACGGGCGCTCCGCGCGCCCGCGCGACCCACCTGCAGGCGCAACTGAAGGGCGCTGTCGCTGGCCGCACGTCGGCTGCTGGGCGAGTCCATGCCCTTCGACGCCGAGGCCACGCTCGGGCTGGGCGTGAACGCCGCACGTGCCGATCTGGAGCAGGTGGTGCGCGCCCGCGACGCGCTCGAGCAGGAACTGCCGGGCACGGGCGCGCTCGCCGAGCGCGTGTCGGCCTTCCGCCGCCGGTTCGTGGTGCCGGAGGCCCGACGCGAAGCGGTGATGCGGCTCGCGCTCGAACAGTGCCGCGCCGCCACCGCCGCCGCGATGCCACTGCCCGGCGACGAGTCCATCGACCTGGCCTTCGTCGCCGGCCTGCCCTGGGACGCGCATGCGCGCTATCTGGGCGGGCATCGGACGCGCATCGAGGTGAACGCCAGCCGCCCCCTGGATCTCGCTCGCGCCCTGCGCCTCGCCTGCCACGAAGGCTACGCCGGGCACCACGTCCAGTACATCTGGACGGCCGACGAACTCGTCTCGACCCGCGGGTGGCAGGAGTACGCGCTGGTGCCGGGCTTCGGCCCGGACCTGGTGCTGGCCGAAGGCGCCGCGGAAGCCGGGGCCGATCTCGCCATGCCCTACGAGCGGCGCGTCGCAGGTCTACCGCGATCATCTGGCCCCGGCGGCGGGCCTGCCGGCGGCTGACGTCGACCGCCTGGCGCGGGTCGAAGTCCATCTCACGGCCATCGAGCAGTTGATTGGCGACATCGCGCGCGACTACCTGGACAACCAGATCCGAACGAGCGACGCGGTCGAGCGGCTCTCCCGCGAGGCGCTGGTCGCCGATCCCGAAGCGTTCGTGATGTTCATCGAACGGCGCCGGACCCGGGTGCTGGCCTACGCCTCGGGCCGCCGTGCCGTGCTGCACGAGCTGGGCAGCCGTCGGCTGGCCGGAATGCGCGACCTGCTGCTGGGCACGCTTGAGCCACGCGCCCAGGGCCAGTAGAGTGAAGCCCATGACCTGGTCCCGCATGTCGTCGTATGCCGCCCTCGTTGTGGTGGCCATTGTCGTAACGGGCGTGATCTCGGCGACCCAGCAGGCCGCCGCGCCCCCCAAGCGCGCCTACCTCGTCGTCCAGGCCGACATCAGCAATCCGGAGCGGTACGCCGACTACGCCAGGCTGGCGCCGGACATCGTGACGAAATACGGCGGGCGCTACCTGGCCCGCGCCGGGCGCACGCTGACACTGGAAGGCCCGCCGGCGCGAAGCCGGGTGGTGGTGATCGAATTCCCAAGCGTCGACGCCGCGCAGCAGTTCTACAATTCGCCGGAGTACACCGCCGCGCGCAAGCTGCGCGAAGGCTCGGCCACCGCGCAATTCGTCGTCGTCGAGGCCCTGTAGCGTGCCGCCCACGGTACGCCCCTTCGCCCTGGCTCTCGGCCGTCTCGGTGCTCGTCTTCACGGCCGCGTCGCTCGAGCCCTACTTCGCCGGTGACGTCAACCTGGCGCGGGTCATCCAGGCGATGTCGCCCGGCACGGAGTGGGCCTCGGCGATCACCAACCTCGCCACCGCTCCGGCCAAATACATCGTGATGGGTGCGGCCGTGGTCCTCGCCTGGTGGCTCGGCGGTTGGAAGGGCGCCGCCATCGCGATTGGCGCCATCGCGATCGAGCAGGCCGGCGGCGAGGCCAGCAAGCTGATTGCGAAACGCCCACGGCCTTCGCCTGATCTGATCGCCGTCGTCGGCAAACCCTCCGGCTTCAGCTTCCCGTCCACGTTCACCACCTTCATCGCTGTCACCTTCGGCACCGTGTGGCTGCTGGCGCAGCGATCGCGGCAGAACGCGGCGCCGGTCATCGCATCCGTCGCCGCGATGGTCATCGTCCTCGGCTGGGGGGCACGCATCGTGCTCGGCGCGCACTGGCCGAGCGATGTCGTGCTGACCACGCTCGTCTGCATGACGTGGCTGTGGGCGACGGTTCGCGCGGTGGCTCCACGCGGGTGACGCCTCTGCCGACCCGCGCCACGCCCGCGCCTTGGCCCCCGCGACTGGCCACGACCTTGGGGCGCGCCGTTCTCGTGTGCGTGCTGCTGGCCCTGGCACGCGTCGCCGTTGCCCATCCGGCGCCGTTTTCCTATCTGGATCTCTCACTCGATGCGCAGGGCGCACACGGCTCCATCATCCTGCACGACTTCGACGTCGCGCACGACCTGGGAATCGAGCCGCCGGACCGTCTGCTCGATCCCGCCTTCGCCGCCAGCCACCGTGCCCGCCTCGAAGCGCTGATGGCCGAGCGCCTGCGCCTGACGATGGATGGCGAGGCGAGGGCGTTACGATGGACGGCACTGGACGTGGACGTGGACCGCTTCGCGCTGCGACTGTCGTTCGACGCTGGTGCGCGGCCGGCCAGGGTGGACGTGCGGGCGGTGATGTTTCCGTACGACCCGGTGCACCAGACGTTCGTGAACCTCTACGAGGATGGCGCGCTCAAGCAGCAGAGCATCCTCACGGCGGAGGCGCCGTCGCTGACGTTCTACGCCGGCAGCACGCAGGGACGCGTCGCGCTGGTCCGCACCTTCATCGCGTCGGGCATCGAGCACATCCTGATCGGCCCCGACCACGTGCTGTTCCTCGTCGGCCTGCTGCTGCTCGGCGGGCGGGTCCGGCACCTGGCGCTGATCGTCACCGCCTTCACCATCGGGCACAGCATCACGCTGTCGCTCGCGGCGCTGGACGTCGTCAACCCGCCGGCACGGTTCATCGAGCCGCTGATTGCGCTGACGATCGTGGTGGTGGGCGCCGACAACCTGTTCGTGCTGCACGACCGGCAGCGCTGGGGCCAGAGCGCCTCGGCATCGCCGCCACGCGACGCGCGGCCGCTCTTCGCCGGCTTCTTCGGCCTGGTGCACGGCTTCGGCTTCGCCTCGGTGCTGACGCGAGTTCGGCCTGCCGAAGGACGCGCTGGTGTGGTCGCTGGTGTCGTTCAACGTCGGCGTCGAGATCGGGCAGCTGCTGATCGTGGTGGCCGCGGCCGGGCGCCCTGGCGCTGGCCGGGCGCCACCGCCCAGCGGTGGCCACCGCGATGGCGCGATGGGGCTCGGTCGCGGTGATCGTCGCGGGCACCTACTGGTTCGTCGAGCGACTGTTCCTCAACCCGAGGTGAAGAGCGTCGAGCTCGGCCGCCGTAGACTTGGCGAAGGCGGAATTCAGCGAGAGCCTGGAGGCTGATGTCTGAAGCCTGGCGCCGCCCCAAGCCCCAAGACTCAAGACTCAAGACCTACTTCTTCACACTCTCCAACACCCGCTCGAGCGCGAGCTGCGGTGAGAGCGTCGGTTTGTCGTAGATGTTCCAGCCCGTGAAGACCGCGATCAGGTCGAGCTCCGGCACCACGATGGCGAGCTGCCCGCCATAGCCGATCGCGGCATACGCATAGCGGCCTTCGGTGGTGTGCGGCAGCAGCCACCACTGGTAACCGTACTTGCGGTTCTTCGGCGGGTTGATTCCGGTCGCCACCAGCGGCCGGGTGGAGGCCGCGGCCCAGCCTTCCGGCAGAATCCGCTTGCCTTCCCACATGCCATCGCGCGAATAGAGATACGCGAACTTCGCGAGGTCACGGGGGGTCAGATAGAGCCCGCCTTCGGTGTCGGCCAGGCCCTTCGGCGTCTGCTTCCAGTAGAACCGGTCGATGCCGATCGGCGCGAACAGGTGCTCGCGGGCGTAGTCGTGCGCCTCGCGGCCAGTGGTCTTCTTGATCAGGTACGACAGCAGTTCGGTCGCACCACTGTTGTAGACGAAGGTCTTGCCCGGGTCGGCCGCGAACGGCTGATCGAGCACGAACTGAATCCAGTCGTCGCTCTTCTCCATCCCGGCGGCGCTGTTTGCGGGATCGGTGTAGGTGATGCTGGACTCGTCCCACTTGATGCCGGTGGTCATGGTCAGCACGTGCTCCAGCGTCATGGCGTCCCACTTCTCCCGATCGCTCTTGAAGCGGAAGTCCGAGAAGTACGGGGCCATCTTCGCCTGCACGCCGGGAATCTCGCCACGGCCGATGGCGATGCCGACGAGGGCCGAGGTCACGCTCTTGCTCACCGACTGCATGGTGTGGAGGTCGCCGTCGCGATAGGGATGCCAGTCAGGGTCGTAGTAGTTGTAGGGCCCCCGTGTCTGCTCCGGTTGCCCGGCGAACAGCGCCTTGTAGTCGTGCGTGTAGCTGCGCTCGAAGACCAGCCGGCCATGGCGGATCACCAGCATGCTGTCGATGTAGCCGTGCCCGCCGGCCGCGAATTCTGCGTCCAGCCTCGCGAGCACGCCAGCGTCGAGCCCCTCGGCCTCGGGAGTGGCCATGGTCCAGTCTTTCGTGGGCCACGGCGCGGCCCCCGATGAGGCGGCCGCGGGCGGCGAGGCGGGCGGCGGGCCACAGGCCGCGGCCAGCAGCATGACGCACACGGTGAAGCCGACCGGGAGGGCTTGGCGCATGGGCCGCATCGTAGCACTGCCTCGCCGCCATGCTAGGATTCGCCGCATGACACGCACCATCGCCCTCGGCACCATCATCATCGCCGGCACGCTCGCCATGGCCGCAGCGCCGTTTGCCGCGCAGCAGCCGGCGGCCGGCCCCAACGTGGCGCAGATCGAAAAGGTGAAGGACAACCTCTACATGATCACCGGGGGAGGCGGGAACACGGCCGCCTACGTGAGCGCCAGTGGCGTGGTCCTGGTGGACACCAAGCTCGCCAACTGGGGACAGGCGATTCTCGACAAGGTCAAGACCGTCACCGACAAGCCGGTGACGCACATCATCAACACCCACACCCACGGCGACCACGTCGGCAGCAACGAGTTCTTCCCGGCCAGCGTCGAGATCGTGGCCCAGCAGAACACGGCCGCGAACATGCTGAAGATGGAGGTCTTCAAGGATCCGGCGAAGAAGCACGGTCTGGCCGACAAGACGTTCACCGACAAGATGACCGTGCTCGGCGGCAACGACGCCATCGACCTCTACTACTTCGGGGCCGCGCACACCAACGGCGACGCCTTCGTGGTGTTCCGCAACCTGCGCGTGATGCACGCTGGCGATGCCTTCTCCGGTCCGACCACGCCGATCATGGACGCCAACAACGGTGGCTCCGGACTCGCCTATCCCGAGACGCTCGCCAGGGCCGCGGCCGGCATCAAGGGTGTCGAGACGGTGATTCCCGGACACAGCACCGTGACCAACTGGCAGGCGTTCCTCGATTACGGCGAGTTCATGAAGAGCCTGGTCGGCTCCGTCACCGCGTCGGCCAGGGAAGGCAAGACCGCCGAAGCGGCGCTGGCCGCGTTCGTCCCGGCCGAGAAGTTCAAGTCCTACAATCTCGGGCGCGCGAAAGCGAACGTCGAGACGATCTACAAGGAACTGGGGAAATAGAGTCCACAGTTCAGAGTTCAGAGTTCAAGGTTCGGGCGTGCAGGCGTTGCGACAGCAGCGCGCCGCAGAGGCCCGCGGCGAGCACGCCGCCAAGGTGCGCACTCAGCACGTGCGCGGGCTCGGAGAAGTGACAGAACAGCCGCCATCCGGCGTCGGCCATCAGGCCGGCACCGAGCCCGCCGAGCAGTCCCGTCAGCGCCGGCCGCGTCGGATAGGCGCGCGCGGCCAGCACCGCCGCCATCACCGCGCCCGGTAGCGCCGTGGCCAGCGAGCCAGCAAGACACATCGCGCCGACCAGCGCCCAGCCATTGCGGATGCGCAATCGGGCTGACGCCGTAGGTGCTGAACGTCACGACTCCGACCAGCGCGACTGGCGCCGCCAGCCACAACGCCGAGTGGCACGCGCGTCCAGGCTCGCCCCGGAATGGCCTCGCGTAGCGCGGCCGCCACCAGGACGATGCCGGCGATCGACTGCACCACCGACCATCCCCATGCCTGCGCCCATCCCAGGCGCTCGATGTCGACGCGCGAGCTCGAACCACGACGGCGCCGCGACGAGCGCGAGCAGCGCGAACGGCGCCAGCATCAGCGCCCGCGCGAACGGGCGCGGCAGCGGCCGAACGGCGGCGTAGTCGGCCGCCAGCCGCGCGCGCAGCGCCGCGGGCAGGTGGGCGTCAGTTCCTTCAGTCATCGGCATGTCCATCGCTGCCCCGCCCCTCCGGTCGATCACCGAGCGCGGCCGTCACGCGAACGTCCACCACGGCTGCGGTCATCGTCTCGGCCCTCACGACCGGCATGGTCTTCACTATCGCCACGACCGGCCCCCGCGCCCCGAGACGGGGCAAGCAGTTCGCGCAGCCGCCGCATCTCCGCGGCTGGACCGCAGCTTCGCCGCGCCCCCCGCGATCCCGAGCTGCGCGCCAATCTCGTGAAAGCTGAGGCCCCACACGTGGTGCGCCACCACTGCGTGCCGCTGCCCCGCGGGAACCTGGCCGAGGGCCCGATCGAGGTCGGCGGCCGCCGCGTACGACTCGGCTTCGGCCCGAACCGCGGGTTGCAGATCGGCAACGTCCATGTCGCTCACCGGCCGACGGCGGGCGCGCCGCAACTCCATCAGCCAGCAGTGACGGGCGATGGCCATCACCCACGGCACCACCGGGTAGGCCGCGTCGTAGCTCCGCCGCGCCCGATGCATCTGCAGGAACGTCTCCTGCAGCACATCCTCCGCGCGCGCCGCGTCGCGGATCCGGCCAGCCAGAAATCGGCGCACCGCCGGCGCCACGAGCCCGTAGAGCTCGTCGAACGCCTCGAAGCGGCCCGCCTGATAGCTCGCCATCAGGGCGCGCAGGGCCTGATCGTCAGGGGACGCGTTCATCGCATCAGCCATGGATATGCCGGGAGCGGGTGAATGGTATCAGCGCGCAAGGTGATACTTCGAGGCCAGTCCCGGCAAATCCCAGTCATGTTCACCCTGCTCCATCAGACGTTCAGCCTGGTCGTCGCGGTTGTCATGGCACTTGCCGCGGCAGTGATCCCCTCGTGGTCCGTCCAGGTGGGCGCCACCAGCGCGACGTCGGCGCCGCCAGCCCTGCTGAAGATGGCCGAGGCCGAGCGGGCGTTCTCGAAGCGGGCGAGCGACGCCACGCCACGAGACGCGTTCATCGAGTTCTTCGCGGACGAGTCGGTGAGCTTCCAGCCCGAGCCGGGGAGCGCTCGCGAGCGGCTGCGCAAGCAGCCGGCGCCGCCGCCCGGCACTCCAGCTTTTCAGTGGGAGCCGCGGACCGGAGACATCGCGGCCAGCGGCGACCTGGGCTATCTCACCGGGCCCGTGCGTTATCCGCAACCCGACGGCAGCATCCGGCACGGCTGCTACTTCTCGGTGTGGAAGAAGCAGGCCGATGGGACCTTCAAGGTGATCCTCGACATCGGTGTCCGGCCGCCCGGAGAAGTGCCCTTCGCGCCCGGCTTCGTGCGTTCCCCGGCTCAGGCGTCGGGCAAGCCGGCCTCGACCCGCACGGAGGCCGAGCGCACCCTGCTCGATGCCGACAGCAGGCCTTCAGCGCGGCACTGGCATCGAAGGGTGCGGCCGAGGCCTTCCGCTCGGTGCTGCACAGCAGCGCTCGTCTTCATCGCAACGGAACGCTGCCACTCACCTCGCGCGACGCGGCCGTGGCGTGGCTGACCTCGAACGTCAAGAGCGATGACCAGCGAGCCGATGAAGAGCGAGACCGGCGCATCCGGCGATCTGGGCTACACGTGGGGCAAGGCCGTGGTCACCGGCCTGACGGCAAGGCCACACCGGGCTATTACGTGCGGGTGTGGACACTGGGTGCAGGCAGCCGCTGGCAGCTGGTCGCGGACATCACGCCGGCGTAGGGGGGCCTCGAGGGCGCGGCGTCGCCGCGTGGGACAAATCAGGCGCTTCGCGTGGGCGCGCCTCCGGCGCGTAGGGGACGAACGGGGGCGCCTGGCAAGACGCGGCGCCCCGCTCGGCTGGCGCGAGGACTCCGAGAAAATCCAGGGTAACCCAGCACGGAGCCAAGCCTTGAGGATCGTCCTACGCGGCGAAGCCGCGCCCACGCCGAGCACCCCGATTCCTGCGCGAGGCGCCTGCCGCCCTACGCGCCCGCAGGGCGCGCCTATCCCCGTCCGCTGGCGAACGGCAGCAGGATCGCGTTGATGAACCCGTGCGTCGGCGTGGGCACGCCCGATTCGCGGCCCATGCGGGCGATGGCGCCGCTCAGCCACGGCAGCTCGAGGCGACGGCCGCGCTCGAGGTCCTCGAGCATGGACGACTTCGACCCCGGCGGGAAGTTGCGCACCATCTCCTGCGTGCCCGGCCACCAGTCCCTCGGGGAACGTGATGCCACGCGCACGGCCCACGGCCATGCGCTTCGTCGAGCGCCGCATCCATCATCGCCAGCAGCTCGGGATGCTCACGGATCGTCCCCATCGACGAGCGCGTCGCCGAGGTCATGCCGCTCCACGTGCCCAGACGCACGAACTTCACCCACAGCTCGGTGTCGATGCTCGGCGTCAGGTCGGCGACGAAACCGGCGCGGCGGCCGGCCTCCTGGAACGCCTGCAGCCGCGGCGACAGCCGTCCATCCGCTTCCCCGAACACCAGGCGGTCGGCGACGGTGTGACGGATGTGCCCGGGCTCGTCCACCACCGCGACGATGTAGGCGACGCCACCGGCGACGTGATCGGCGCCGACGTGCGTGCCGACCATGTCCACCGCCTCGACGCCGTTCTGCAGCGTGATGATCACGGTGTCTGGCCCGATGAGCGGCGCCAGCGAGGGGATCGCCGCATCGACGTCATAGAGCTTGACGGTGAAGCAGCACCACATCCACCGGACCGATCGAGGCGGGGTCGTTGGTGGCCTTCACCGCGATCGCGAGGTTGCCCTTCGGGCTGGTGATCCGCAGCCCCTGCTCCTGGAGCGCCGCCAGGTGCGCGCCGCGCGCGATGAACGTGACGTCCTCGCCCGCCGCGGCGAGCCGTCCGCCGAAATAGCCGCCAACCGCGCCGGTGCCGAATACTGCGATACGCATAGGGGTTGATCAGGGGATCAGGGATCGGGGATCAGGAATCAGGAGTTGGGAGTTAGGAAGTTCGGAGAACAGGGATCTGGGGTCGGGTACTCAGGAAACAGCCTCAAGCCCCAAGCCCCAAGGCTTGAGACGCTCACGCCCTCCATCCGGATCGCATCCAGCGCGACCACCGGCTCGTCGCCGAGGACGGTGGCGCTGTGCACGGCGCCGCGCGGGATTTCGACCCAGTCGCCTGGGCCCAGCACCACGAGGTGGCCGCCCACCACGAGACGGAAGCGGCCCGAGATCACGGCGTCGATCTTGTGCACGCCGTGGGTGTGATCCGGAAACAGCGTGCCGGGCTCGTAGGTGTAGCGCGCGACGCGATAGCCCATGCCTTCGAGCCGCGCGCGCAACGCGCTCTCAGACACCGGCCCTTCAAGAGCCGCATTCCATCTTCGGACTGCCATAAGGTTCGTGTCGGTGTCCGGTGGCCGCTCTTTCGGCTCTGCTTTGAACTTTGAACTCTTGAACTTTGCCGTCCCTACGCCCCCGCGCCCGCGGGTTCGGCGGGCATGCCCGGCATGTTGCCGGCCGGCCAGTTCCTGGTCGATCATCAGCAGCCCGACGCCGGTGTTGCCGGCCAGGCGGATCCGGCCGAGGACGGCGCGCGCGGCGGCTTCCTCTTCCATCTGCTCGGTGACGAACCACTGCAGCATGATCGTGGCGGGACGATCCTTGGCCTTTTCGGCCATCGCGTAGAGGTCGTTGATCGAGGCGGTGACCGTCCTGCTCGTTCTTCAGCACGTGCGCGCACAGCGCTTCGGCGTTCGGCCACTCCATCGGCGGCGCGTCGACGGCGGGCAGCTGCACCTTCTGGTCGCGCTCGACCAGGTGGTCGATGATGCGCTGCGCGTGCATCAGCTCGTCGGACGACTGCTGGCGCATCCACTTCGAGAAGCCCGGCAGGTCGTGCTCGGCGAGCCAGATCGACATGGCCAGGTATTCGTGGGAGGCACGGAACTCGAGCGTCAGGTGCGCGTTCAGTCCCTGGAGCAGATCTGGGGTCATCGATGAATCCTTGTCATCAGGCCGAGCGGCGGCGCGCCAGCTCGAAGGTGAGCCCGCCCAGCAGCACGAACAGCGCGGTGCCGCTCATGGCGAGGGGCAACTGGCCGTGGCCACCGAAATACACGCCCGACGATCATCGACACCGCCGGCGCCAATGGCGCACGCGACGACCAGACCGAGGGAGGGCTTTTCAGCGGATGGCCATGTGCCGCTGATTGTACTAGCGGCGAATACGATCGGCCAACTGGCCCACGGCCAGCGCGTAGGCGTGGGCGCAGTTGTAGCCGAGGAGCGTTTCGTAGTTGCCATAGACGAGAAACGCGCGCTTGCCGGCCGGCAGCAGCGACGCCGGCGCGGTCGACTTTGGGCAGGGCGCGCCCCTCGATCGTCCGCACGCCCAGCTTCTGCCACTCGGCCAGCGGTCGCGGCTCGCTCATCTCGCGCTCGGCGCGGCACCCGGTGGACCGCAGGGCCACCTTCTCGAGCAACGCGTCGGCGCCCCCGGAAGGCAGCTTCACCTCGCGCCCCCACGTCTGGTCGGCCTGCCAGCCATAGGCCTTCAGATAGTTGGCAATCGAGGCGAGCACGTCCGGCGTGGAGCGCCAGATGTCGCGGTCGCCGTCGCCGTCGAAGTCCTCGGCGTGCTTCAAGTAGCTGGACGGCATGAACTGCGTCTGCCCCATGGCTCCGGCCCACGAGCCCTTCATCACGGCCAGCTCGATATCGCCGCGATCGACGATCTGCAGGGCGTTCATCAGCTCTTCCTTGAAGAACGCGCCGCGTCGTCCTTCCCACGCCAGCGTCGCGAGGGCCTGCACCACCGGGCGCACGCCGCTGAAGCGGCCGAAGTTCGACTCCAGCCCCCAGATCGCCACCAGCACCCGCGGCTGCACGCCGTAGCGCGCACCGACCTTCGTCAGGGTCTTGCGTTCGGCGGCGGCGTGCTCGTTGGCGGTCTTGACGAACTTCGGGGTGAGGCGCCGACGGACATACTCGTCCACTGTCAGCACCGTCTCGGCCTGGGAGCGATCGCGCTGCACGACCACCTCGAGCGGTTCCAGGCCATCGAAGGCCTGCGTGACAGTCGTGGCCCCGATGCCCCGGTCGAGGGCCTCCTGGCGCACACCCTGCAGCCAGACACCAAACTCCGGCCGCGGCGGCTCCTGGCCGCCGTGCAACGTGGTGCCACACGTCACCATCATCAGGGCGGCCCATACGCCGCGCTTCACGCTCGAGCTGTCCAGCGGGCGCACACGTTCATTGTAACGGGGTCTCCCCGCCACGATGCGCTCGACCGGCGCCCGCGGCGATCCACCGGCGCAGTGGGTCGCACGCGGCGCCGGGTGTTACCGGGCAATGCGTACGACTACGGTGGCCGACCCGATGTTGCCGGCGGCGTCGTAGGCGCGCACGACCAGCGACTGGGTTGAGCCCTTCCTCAGCCCTCTTGTGTTCCAGTCATAGATCAGCTCGGCACCGTTGACGGTTCCGAGCACGGTCCCACTCGTGGTCCGGATGTCCATGCGCACGACGCCAACAGCGTCGGTGGATGTGGCCCGCACCCTCACCACTCCCGACACCCGCGAATTGGGCGCCGGCGTCACTATGGTCACGACCGGGGCCACGGCGTCACCGCCGGGCGCGACCACCGAAACCTCGTTCGACGACAGGCTGCGGCCACCGGGGCCGAGGGCGAACACGCGGTAGGTGTAACGCGCCTCCGGCTGCACCGTCGTGTCGTCGTATTTCAGCTGGATGGTGCCGCTGCCGGGCGTCAGGGCCACGAAGCCCGCATCGCTCGCGCCCCGCCGCTCCAGCACGTAGCTGCTCGCGCCGGCCGATGCCGTCCATGTGAGTGAGATGGCGTTCCACGGCGCGTCGGGCGTGGACGGGTGGGCCACACCGGCCAGCACCGGAGGCGCCGGCGCCTGCAGTGTGCCAACCGGCGTCAGAAGAACGCCACCGGCTTCGCCGGTGACGGCGTTGCGCGCCACCGTGGCGATGACGCGGTCGTCGTTGATCTCGACGCCGCTGCCGGTGATGCTCCAGCCTGCGCTGGTGGCGCTGCTCTCGAGGAGGCTCCAGAGCGCGTAGGTGCCCAGGCCGTCAAAATACACGCCGGCGCCCAGTTCACCGTAGCCGACGTCGCCGCGCCCGTTGATGCTGGACACCGTCGTGTAGCGGCTCGACCCGGCGAGGAAGCGCCACCCCGCTGGTCCGTCGTAGCGGAACGCCGACACGATGTTGAGGGACGTCGAGCGCAGCGCGGCCGTCCCCGCCACCTGTCCGGCGTGGTTGATGGCGACGCCACCCACCAGGTTGTAGTTGGATGGGCCGTTCCCGATGATGTCGAGTACGCCGGTGCTCAGGTCGAGTCGCTCGATGCCGCCGATCAACTGCCCGGCATCATTGATGTCGGACGGCCACACCGCCCACCCGTAGGTGGCCAGCAGATCCACCATCACGCCGCTGTCGTGATAGAGCCAGCCGCTGGTCGCCGCCGGCACGTAGCCGAGGGCGCGGCGCGCGCCGACGATCTGCCCCTGATTGTTGATGGCCGTGGCGTAGGACGATGCATCACCAGGCAGGCGCGGCAGGATCTCGACAGCGTAGCCGGTGCCGGTGGGCTGCCAGCGGACCGCCACCGCATTCCACGCCGTGTAGGAAACGCCGACGATGACGCCGGAGTCGTTGACGTCGGTCGGGAACACGCTCTCCGCGCCGGCGGGTGTCGGCAGAGCCGTCCATGTGCCGCCGGAAATGCTCACCAGCGGCAGATAGGTGGATCCGACCACCCGCGCCCCGACGACGACGCCGGTATTGCTGATGGCCACAGGCGAACCCGGGCCCAGGAATTGCAGGGCATAGGTCGGCGCGGCCGATTGCGCGTGCGTGAATGAAGGGGCAAGTGCCGTCAGCGGAAGGACGGCGAGCACCGAAATGAACAATCGACGGACCATGACGAAACCTCCACTGTGCGGGTTGCGCCGGCACACCAGCGCGTGTCGAACCACGGGGGGTGTATCCAGCATCCGCCGGGTGGAGATGCCGGTCAGTGATCCACGTCACAGAACAGGTGGAGGACCATCGTGAAGGGCTCGGACGTGCTCGGCGAACTTACGAAATACGAATGGCTGTTACGCCTGTCGGAAGAGGGCCAGGAGCGGCTTGCGCACGCAGTGAGTCCGTTGCGCGCCTCGCCGGGCCTGCTGCTCCAGGAGGGCGATGCGTGCGGAACGGTGACGCTGCTCTACACCGGCCATGTGCAGGTGACCAAGCGGCGGGCCTCGGGCCGGGCCATCACGCTCTACACCGTGGAACCGGGTCAGCTGTGCGTGCTCGAGGTGCTGGCGGTGTTGACTCGCGCGCCGTTTCGCGCGGAGGCGGCCGCCGAAGCGCCCGTGACGGGGATCGCAATCCCCGGCGATGTGTTCCGGGCCCTGGTCGACGCCGAGCCGCGGCTGCGCGATGCGGTGTTCCGCATGTTCGAGGCGCGCCTGGCAGCCGCGCTCGAAATGATTGGCGATGTGGCGCTCGAGCGCCTCGAATCACGACTCGCGGCGACCCTGCTCCGCCACGCGCACGGGATGCCCGACGTGCACGTCACCCACGAGCAGTTGGCCCACGAACTCGCCTGCGCGCGCGAGGCCGTCAGCCGCATCCTCGAGCACTGGGAACGCGCCGGCATCGTGCGCCTCGGTCGCGGTCACATCCACCTGGGGTCGCCCACTCGACTGGGCGGCCTCCATGGGCAGAACTCTGAACTCCTGAACTCCTGAACTCTGAACTCTCTACAGCGCCGTTCCTGCCGCGCCGTCCACGAACATCCCCTGCCCCGAGATGTAGCTGGCCTTCTCCGAAGCCAGGAACACCACCAGGTTGGCGAACTCCTCCGGATCGCCGAGGCGACCCAGCGGAATCGACGCCACCGAGGCCTTACGGACGTCCTCGATGGGCTTGCCGCTGCGCGTCGCGTTCGCCTGATCCAGCTCGGCGATGCGCTCAGTGGAAATCCGTCCCGGCGCGATCACGTTCACCAGGATGCCGTGCGGCGCCAGTTCCTGCGACATCGTCTTCGCCAGTCCCCACACGCCGGCACGGAAGGCGTTCGACAGGACGAGGTTCGGAATCGGCTGCTTGATCGATGACGAGGCAATCGTCAGCACGCGGCCGTAGCCGGCCTTCTTCATCTCCGGCACCGCCGCGTGGACGATGCGGACGAAGCTCATGAGATTCTGCTCGAACGCCTGCGCCCACTGCGGCTCGGTGATCGCCGTGAACGGGCCGGCCGGCGGTCCGCCAGCGTTGTGCACGAGAATCTCCAGCCCGCCGTACGCGGACACGGCGGCGCCGACCAGGCGCTCGGCTTCCGCGGCGTTGCTGACGTCGGCGGTCAGCGCTTCGACGCGCGCGCCCGGTGTCCTTGCGAATCTGTTCGGCCGCCGCCTGGATGCGCGCCTCGTCGCGGCTGCAGATCACCAGGTCGCAGCCTTCCTGCGCGAGCCCGCGCGCACAGGCGTATCCCAGTCCACGGCTGGCCGCGAGCACGAGGGCGCGGCGCCCCTTCAATCCGAGGTTCATGAGCGAAGTTCCAGTCTCCGGAGAATGTCGTCGAGGTCGGCCAGCGTCTCCGCATCGACTGGCGCAAACGGGGCCCGGGCCCGCGGCGTCGCGATGGCGCCCCGGCGGTGATAGATGTGCTTGCGGATGGCGAGGTTGATCCGCGGCTGGTTCTCGAAGCGGATGAGCGGCAGGTACTTGTAGAACACGCCGGTCGCGCCGTCGATGTCGCCCGCGGTGTAGCGGGTGTAGATGTCGACCAGGATCTCGGGGTAGCCGAACCCGGTCATGGTGCCGTGCGCGCCGTGGCGCAGCTCCTCGAGGAACATCATGCCGCCCAGGCCGCCGAGCACGCGGATGTCGGGGTTGGCCGAGCGCACCTGGCTCACCTTCATCGGCGAGGGCTCGTCCTCGAGCTTCAGGTAGCGGCACTGCGGCGAGGCCGCGCCGATGCGCGCGATCACCTCGACGCTCATCAGGATGCCCCCCACCGACGGCGGGAAGTCCTGCACCACCACCGGGATGTCGATGGCGTCGGCCACCGCGAGGTAGTGGCGCTCGAGCGCGGCATCGTTGGCCCGCGCCAGCTTCGGCGGCGCCACCATCACGGCTCGCGCGCCCAGCTCCTGGGCGCGCCGGCTGTAGGCGATGCACCCGTCGGTGCCGGCGTGCGTGGTCCCGACGCAGATCGGAAAGCCGCTGCCCGCCGCCTCCACCGTGGTGGCGATCACGCGGTCGCGCTCGCCTTCGGTCAGCTTGTCGGCCTCACCGAGCACGCCGAGGATGGTCATGCCGTGCACGCCCTTGTCGCGCGTGAACACGGTGAGCCGCTTCAGGCTCTCGATGTCGAGCGAACCATCGTCGGCGAACGGCGTGGGGGTGATGTTGTAGACGCCAGTCAGGAAATCAGTCATGTCAGCAGCTGACAACGATATCGCAGTTGGCGCGTTCGGGCGCCTAGAACGGACCGGCGCCCCACAGCGCGCCGGCGATGGGACGCCCGGCATCGACCTCCATGTCCGGCCGCTGGAAGCGGCCGTAGCCCGGGGCGCCGACGATCTCGCCGTCCTGGTAGACAGGCACGCCGCGCACCATCGTGGTGATCACGGCGCCCTTCATCTTGAAGCCGTCCCAGAGGCGCATGTTGGCGCGCGACTTGGTCAGCGCCGTCGCCGCCTTGAAGCGCCACGCCCGCTTCAGGTCGACGATGGTGAAGTCGGCGTCCGCGCCCACGGTCATGCGGCCCTTGTTGGGCAGACGGAACACGTGCGCGGGATTCTCCGAGCACACCGCCACGACCTGCGGCAGCGTGATGCGCCGCTGGCTGACGGCCGTCAGCATCAGCGGCACGAACACGTCCAGGCCGGCGATGCCGGGCGGCGCCTGGAAGATGTCGTCGCCGAAGCGCTCCTTGTCCTCGGCCAGGAAGGGCGAGTGATCGGTGCCGACGTACTCGACCAGCCCCCCCTGGATCGCCCACCACAACTCGTCGCGCATCGTTGCGGAGCGCAGCGGCGGATTGCATTTCGCATACGGGCCCAGCTTGTCGAGCGCCTCCATCGTGAAGAACAGATACGGCGTGCAGGTCTCGACGGTGACATTCAGCCCGCGCAGTCGGGCGTCGGCCGCCAGGCGTGCCGACATCGGGCTGGAGCAATGGACGATGCCGATCGGCAGCGGTTTCTCGGCCGCCCGCGCCAGCACGACGGCGACGGACACTTCCTCGCACGCCGCGGGCCGGCTCTCGGCGTGGGCCCGGCCTTTGGTCTGCCCCAGCTCTTCCAGGCGCGCCCGCAGCGGGCCGTACATCCCGGGCTCCTCGCAGTGGAAGCAGTGCCGCAGCCGGGTCAGCCGCACCGCGTCCATCACCGACCGCAGGTCGTCGTGACGGCACCAGAGGCCGTGGAACTCGTCCTCACGCCCGGCGGGCGGCGGCTGGAGGAAGGTCTTGAACGCAATCGCGCCGGCCTCGGCCTGCTCGACGATCGAGTCGAGGTTGTCCTTGCCGGCGCCCCCGTACAGCGCATAGTCGATGTGCGCCTGCGGAGCCATCGCCTCGACGCGCGTGCGCAGGTTGGTCGCGGAATTGGTGGGGACCTTCGAGATCGGCATCTCGAACAGCGTGGTGATGCCGCCCGCCGCGGCGGCGGCCGTGCCCGAGGCGAAGTCCTCGCGCGCCTCGCCACCCGGGTGCCGCGTGTGGACGTGCGGATCGATCACGCCGGGCAGGACGTGCAGACCCCTGGCGACGTAGGTCTGCTCGGCGACCACCGTGTCGGCCGCCGAGCGGATGGCGGCGATCTTCCCGTCGCGGACGCAGACGATGGACGGATGTGCGCGCCCAGCGGCGACGATCGTGCCGCCGATGATGGCCAGGTCGAACCTCTCTTCAGTCACTGCCCGCCATAGTAGCCGAGGCTGGCGCGGATGGCGCGCCGGTCGCGGTGAAGGGCCCGCCGCTAGTGTGCGGGGCGTGAGTCCGGGAACTTGTCCACACGGTTCAACACCGGCTTCAGAGTGCGCAGGTAGCTGTAGATGGCGCCCAGGTCTTCGCGCGTCATGCCGGCGTACTGCTTCCACGGCATCGCGGTGTTCTGACGCTGTTCGGCGTCGGTCAGAACGTGGTCGTCCGGCGCCTCGAAGCCCTTGAACTTGGTGATGAACTGCTCCTCCGTCCACTGCCCGATGCCGGAATCGGCATCCGGGGTGATGTTGGCGCTGCGCACGCGGTAGCCCAGTTCGGGGTGGGCGAATTGGAAGCCACCCGCGAAGTCCATGCCCGGGAGCTTCTGGCCGCGGTCGTCAATCTGCGTATGGCACTCGGCGCAGCTCGCGGCGGTCACCATGTACTTGCCGTAGGCGACGCGATCCTCCGGCGAGGGCCGGACACCCGGGCTCGCCGCCTTCGGGATGATGTTGACGATGAGGTTCATCGGGAAGTCCAGCGACCGCGCCGGCACCTGGTGCTCGATCCGCGACAGCGTCCGCACGTAGGCGAGCACGGCCTGGACATCGTCCGAGGCCAGCTGGCCGTAGTTCGGGTAGGGCATCAGCGGGAACATCGCGCGGCCGTCCCTGGCGACGCCGGTGGTGACCGCGCGCAGCAGATCGCCGTCGCTGTAGTCGCCGATCCCCGCAGGCGTGATGTTCGACGCATACAGGGTGCCGGGCACGCCGGAGTTCGGCGCGTCGAACTTCTCACCGCCCTGTCCGAAGGTGCCGGGCTTGAGCGGGCCGGCGAACTTCGTCCAGTCTCGTTCCGAGTGGCAGTCTACGCACACCGTGACGTGCTCGGCCAGGTACTTGCCGCGCGCCAGCGCCTCTGGAGAAGTCGGCAGCGTGACCGCCTGGGCCGGCGGGACGTCGGGGAAGCGGTTGAGGAAGTAGACCAGGCCCGCACCCGCGATTCCGAGCCCGAGCAGGAGCAGGACACCAACAACTTTGAGGAGGAGACGCATAGGGGTGAGCAGATTGTAGACCGGAGTCGCGTCAGGCGGGCGCCGGAGCGCGCGTCGTCTGTCGCGCGCCTAGCGAGCGGGCCGCTGATCGATGCGGCGCTGGAGCCCCCCGAGCTGATCTCCGATCGCGGTCAGCTCAGACCGCACCTCGTCCAGCCGCTGGCGCTCGGCGCGCACGAAGCGCGTGTAGGGCAGCACCGCGTCCTGGATGCGCGAGACGCTGCGATCCACCTCGCGATCGAACTGCGCGGTGAGTGACTCGACCAGCTGGCGCCGCATCGCCTCGATCCGCGTCGCGCATTGCCGACTTGGCCTGCGCTCGGCGCACGGGGATCACGAAGAGTCCGATCACCGCGAGCGCGCCCGCGGCCAGGATACCGGTGACATCCGCGAAGGTGGTGGTCGCCAGCGCCGTCACCGCGGCGCCCAGTCCCAGCGCCCCGACTTCGGCCAACGCGGTGCCCGCCACCGCCATCCGCACCGATTCGGCCATCGCCTCGCGACTCACGGGCGTGGTCGTAGTCGCCAAGGGTCCGCTCGGCGGCGCGACCCACCGTGTCCAGCAGTCGCGCCCGGTCGTACTCGAAGCGGCTGTCGACGGCGCCGGTCAGCCGCTCGGCGTGCGCCATCCGCCGCGACTCGATGCGCGTCATCACGCCCTGCCACTGCCGCAGGTCGCTCGCCACCATCCAGTCGACGATGTCCATGCACCTGACGCTCGATCGAGGGCCGGCATGTCCTGAATGCACGTCGCGTTCGAACTCCGCCTTCAGCCGGCTCTTGTTCAGCAGGTCGAACACCCGCCCGAGACGCAGCGTGTCGTCGAAGAAGGCAACGCCCCGCCGTTCGAACTCGTGGAGGACGTTGTCCACCGACGACAGCCGGTGGCGGAACTCGCGGCCCATGTCCTCGCGATACAGCGCCGAGCTGCCGCTCGATGTCGTCGATCGCCAGCAGGTCGTCCTGCAGCAGGGCGAGCTCGGCGTCGGGCGGCGGCCAGGTGCCGCTCGGCAAGGCGGCGCCCCACGCCGATCGGGTTGAGCAGCTTCAGCCGCAGGCGCTCGCGTTCGTCGAGCGTCGTCGCGATGAACTGCTCGAGCGCGCCGAACGACTCGGCACCCGGCGCCGGCTGGCCCGACAGCTTGGCGCGAAGCGCGAGGCGGGCCGACACCGGGAAGACCGAGGGCTCGACGCCCGAGCAGCGCCGACGCGCTCTGCCGCACGAACGCTGAGCACGCTGTCCAGGTCGGCGGCGGTCTCGAGGATGTCGACCTTGTTGATGACGATGACGATCTTCTTGCCCCACTCGCGGATCACCTCGAGGAAGCCGCGCTCGGTTTCGGTGAACGGGCGATCGGCCGAGGTGACGAACAGGACGAAGTCGGCGCGGGGCACGAAGTCGGTGGTGATCGCCTCGTGCTCGCGGAAGATGGCGTTGGTGCCGGGCGTGTCGACGATGTGGATCTCGCGGAGCATCTCGACCGGCGCCGCGATCGTGTCCACCGAGGCCGTGGACGACACCTGCGCCACCGCGGGCCCGTGCACCAGCACGTGCACGCGCCGGGTCGTCGGCGTCGCGCCCTCTTCGAGCACGCGCTGACCGATCAGCGCGTTGATGAACGTGCTCTTGCCGGAGTTGAACTCGCCGACGACCACCAGCAGGAAGAGCTCGTCGAGGCGGCGGACCGACTGGGCCAGCGCGTCCTGGTCGGCGGCATCGGCGTCGGCGCGCGCCAGCGCGCGCTGCAGACGGCTCAGGCACGCGCGCTCGTCGGCCAGCAGCGCATCGTCGTCCGGGGTGAGGACGCGGGTAATCATCCTCCTGACACTATTTCACAGCTCGCGCACCCGCACGGATCAGGACCGCCGGGCTATTCCGTCCGCAACGCCGTCATCGGGTCCACCCGCATGGCGCGGCGGGCGGGCACGAGGTTGGCGATGGCCGCGGCCGCCAGGAGCGTGAGCATCGCAGCAAGCCAGGCGGCGGGATCCAGCGGCGTGATGCCGTAGAGCAGGCCGCGCAACGCGAAGCCGGCGCCGGCCGCCAGCAGTCCGCCGACGGCCACGCCGATGCCGGCGAGGCCAAAGCCCTGCCGCATCACCATGCCCGAGCACGCTCCCCGAGTTGGCGCCAAGGGCCATGCGCAGGCCGATCTCCTTCGTGCGGCGGGCTACCGAGAAGGCGATGACGCCGTAGAGCCCGATGGCCGCGAGCAGGGTGCCGAGCGCACCGAACGCCGTCGCCAGCATCGCGCCGACGCGCGCCGGCATCAGGCTGAGCGCCAGGTTCTGGTCCATCGTGGAGTTCCCCATGAAGACCAGGCCCGGCTCCATCGCCAGCAGCTCGCGGCGCATCACCGCGAGCAGCTCGCCGGCATCACCGGTGGTGCGCGCGAGCAGGTAGTTGTAGCGCGTCGGACGCTGGGCCGTGGCGAAGTAGACGAGGGACGCGGGGCGCTCGAGCACACCGTGCATCTTGTGGTTCGAGACGACACCGGCGATGCGGTACTGGTTGCCGGAGGTGACCGCGCGGAACGTGTGGCCCACTGCGCTCTCCCCCGGCCAGTAGCGGCGGGCCATCGTCTCGTTGACCAGCGCCACCAGCGGCGCGCCGGCGCGGTCGGTCTCGTCGAAGTCGCGGCCGTCGATCACGCGGAGGCCCAGCGTCGGCACGTAGCCGGCCGAGACGCCGACGTTCTCGATGGTCTCGCCCCGCTGCCCTTCCGCGTAGGTGCGATTGTCGACGCGGAGCTCCTGCTGGTTGAAGTTGAACTCGAACGGCGCCGTCGGTGATGCCGTGGCGGCGGAGACGACCCCCGGCAGCGATCGAACGCGCGCCAGCGCCTCGCTCCAGAACTGATCGCCGCGCTCGGGCGTGTAGCGCACCATGTCGGTGTCGAACGACAGCATCGCCAGCCCCTGGGTGGTGAAGCCCACGTCCGCTCGCTGCGACTCCGCCAGGCTGCGCAGCAGGAGCCCCGCCACGACCAGCAGCACGGCGGTGAACGCCACCTGCGTGACGACCAGCGACGTCGCGCAGCGCGAAGCGGCGGGCGCCGACGCGACCGGCCGGCGCTTCACCGCGCAGGTCGGCAACCAGGTTGGGCGACGAGGCCTTGAGCGCGGGCAGCAGGCTGGCAAGGACGCCGGTGATCCCGGCGGCGGCCACGGCAAAGGCCATCACGCGCCAGTCGATGCCGAGATCGAGCGAGATCTCCACGGGCAGCGGCAGCTGGATGGCCAGCAGCGAGCGAATGACGATCCAGGCGCAGGCGAGCGACGCGACCGCGCCGAGCAGGCCGAGCACCAGGCCCTCGACCAGCAGCTGCCGCACCAGGCGAGCGCGGCTGGCGCCAATCGCCAGGCGCACGCCGATCTCGCGGCGCCGGGCCGAGGCGCGTGCCAGCAGCATGCCGGCGACGTTGGCGCAGGCGATCAGCAGGACGAGCCCGACCACCGACATCAACCCCGCCGCGCCCATCGACATGATGCCGCTGGCCTGCGGCACCAGCAGCCGCACCTCGGAGGTCGGCACCGCCGACATGCGCCGGTCCTTGTTCGTCTGGGGGTGGGCCTCCGCGAGCTGCCGCCCGATGAGCGCGACATTCGCATGCGCCTGCGCCGCCGTCACGCCCGGCTTGAGCCGCCCCTTCGCGAACATCCAGCGCATGCCGCGCCGTTCGAGGCGCGTGCGGCCAGGCCCCGGCACGACGTCGGTGATGCCCACCGGCTCCACCTCTTCGACCTGCGCCATCGGCAGCCACAGCTCGGGCGCGAGGAGCGGCACCACGCCGCGGAAATCGGGCTGCGTCACGCCGACGATGGTGTAGGGCTGACCGCGGAGCGTGAGCGTCTGCCCGAGAGCCGAGGAGGCGCCGCCGAACTCGGTCCGCCACATCCGGTGGGAAATCACCACCACGCGCGCTGCGGCGGGATCGTCGTCCGAGGGCAGCAGCGTCCGCCCGAGGTGCGGCGAGACGCCAAGCATCGTGAAGTGATTGCCGGTGACGGCCTGGCCCACGACCAGCCGCGACCGCTCGCCAAGCGCCAGCGGCGCGAACATCGGGGTGTAGCCCGTCATGTCGGCAAAGACATCGTTCTGGGCCTTGAGGTCGGTGAAATCGGGGAACGACGAGGTGGCGTACTCGTCGCCGTCGCTGCTGGCCGTGAAGATGTCGACCAGGGTGGAGGGGTCGGAGACCGGAAGCGGTTTGAAGAGGAGCGAATCGACCAGCGAGAACATCGCGGTGTTGACGCCGACGCCGAGCCCGATGGACAACACCGCGACGGCGGCGAACCCCGGGCTGCGCCGCAGCCACCGGAACGCGTATCGGATGTCCTGCAGCATCTGTCCTCCCCCGCCTTAGACGGACGAGGGCGGCAGAAGTTCTGGCCTGCGCTCATCACCACGGCGCGCGCCTCGAACACGCCGACAGCGACGTCGATCGGATTGCGATCGTCGCGGGGCACGAGGCGTAGCGACTGAAGCCGAATGGCTGTGGTAGAGTCGCGTCCTTTGGTGGGCGCGACCGGCCCGGCGTCGTACGTGGTCGGATCACGGAGGCAGCATGAATCGTCGCGACGCCATCAAAGGGCTGATCGTGGGAACGCCCGCAGCAATGGCTGCCGGATGCACCCGCCCCGCCGACACAGCGCCACCGGCGCCCGCGGGCGTCACGCTGGCCGACTTCGCCGCCAAGCCCGTCGATCGCGAGGCCCTCATCGCGAGCCTGGGGCTCGAGTTCACGGCGGCCGAGCGCGCGCTGGTCTTTCCCATCGTGGACGGCCTGCACGCGCAGAGCGACGCCCTGGACAAGATTCCGGATCCCGCGGTTCCCGTGAAGTACCCGCGCATCTGAAGGTCGCCGACGCGCTGGAGCAACTGCGGGCCGCGTCGCTCGAGAGCCACGCGTCGGTGCTGGCGCATCATCTGTATCAGGCCGGCGCCGCTGCCGACAGTGTCCGCACGGCGACGTTCCTGCTGCTGGCCGGCCGGCGGGCCCTGGCTGCGAGCGCGTTCGAAGAGACGCTCGCAACGTTCGACCAGATGCTGGGACTCGAGCTGCCTGAGGACGACCCCCTGCTCGGCGAAGCATGCGAACACCGCGGCGAGGCCCTCGCCGGACTGGAGCGCTACGACGACGCCGTCGCGGCCTTCGAGCGTGCCTTGACGAACGCTATCGCGCGACACGACGACGCCGGCATCGAGCGAGCTGCGATGGGCGCGTCGAACTGCCACGCTTGGCTGGCCAGGCCAATCGAGAGTCTGGTGCCGCTCAGACGCGGGCTGGATGCCCTCGCGAACGACGCCGCTCGGGAACGCGCGCTGTTGCTGGCCCAGTCCGCGTGGAGTCGCCTAACTCCGGCCCACTTGGACGAAGCATGGCAGTCCATCGACGAGGCACGGGCCCTTGCTGAGCGCGTTGGCGATCCCCACGTTGACGCACGGGTGCTGACCTCACTGGCCTTCAGCCACCGACTCTGCGGCGAATACGAAGCCGCATCCGCGTCCGCGCGCAGCGCCCTTCCGGCGGTTCGCGCCGGTTCCGCCTGGGGGGTGGCCAATCTGCTGTTCAACCTCATGCTGATCGAGCAGTATCGCGGCAACTTCTCCGCATGCGACGCGCTGCTGCCAGAGCTCGAGGCTGCCGCCAGACGCGGCAGCCATCATGGGGCGCTGTGGCTACACGAACGGGTGCAGCACGCCATCGAGCTGGCGCGCACTGGCAATATCAGGACCTACCTGGAGCACTCACAGGTCGCGCTGAGGGGACCGCAGCTTCGGTACGTGGCCAGGTCATACGTCGCCGCTGCCACGCTCTATCTCGGCGCCGTCGAGGAGGCCCTCGAGCACGTGGCCACGGTCGCCGCAGAACAGCCGACCGAGCACTGGTACGCGGGGATGCCAGAGGGGAACCGCTTTGCGGCCACGGCGCTGGTTGGACGGGCTGACGCGGAGGGACTGATCCCCGCACTGCTCCCGTGGCTACCGGTGATCGACCGTCGAAACGTAGAGGGCGCGTACTTCGCGCTCGAGACGTTTGTCACGGGCCTCGCGGTCATGGGGGATCGCGAACGACTGGCTGGGCTGTATCCCCTCACCCTGGCGAGCGTTCAGAACGGTCGCGTGTACACGACTGTCACAGTCGGTCCCAGTTCCCCGCAGCTCGTGGCCGCGCTGGCCGCCGACGCCGCCGGCCTCATCGACCAGTCGCGGGAGCACTTCGAAACCGCACGACGACAGGCGCACGACCTGCCGATTCGCATCCTGCAGCCCACGGTCCTGTACCTGGTACGGGCGCTTCCTCTCAGCTACCGCGAACACCGCCGATCAGGCCCGCGGTCGTGGCATGGTCGAAGCCGCGCTCACCGACTTCCGCGCGCTCGAGATGGTGCTGCATGCCAACCTCGCGGAGCGGTTCCTGCGCGACGGGCGGTAGGACAGTCCGGTTCGCTCCGACGGACCCGCCGTCCTGGGCTACGAGCGCGGCGGCCACTGCTGGCGCTGATGGAAGACCGCGATGATCTCCAGGCGTTCAGACCGCACGCGGTAGGGAATCACGTAGGGCGTACCAGGGACGACGAGTTCGCGCGTGCCCGCCAGGCGTCCGGGCCGCCCGAGATTGGGCAACTCAGCCAACCGTTCGACGGCTGCCAGGAGCGTTAGCCCGACGCCTGCCGCGGCCTCAGGGTTGTCGCGCGCGATGTAGGCGCGAAGCGCCGACAGGTGTCGGACCGCCCTCGGCGACCAGACAACCGTCACGCCGGGGGCGCCTTGCGCTCGCGCTTCCTGCCCCACGAACGGAGCCAGGTCGCGACGTCCTTGTGGGGCACGCCCCGGCGCTCGTCCAGTTCCTTGACGCCCGCCTGCATCTCATCGAGCTGCCAGGTCTCCGCCTCGACAAACGCGGTGATGGCTTCAGCGGCGAGAAACGATTTGGAGCGGCGGGCACGTCCGGCCAATGCCTCCAGTTGTTTCTTGGTTCTGGCGTCGATGCGCACCGAAAGAGTTGTACTCGTCTGTGCCATGTTGTGTACAACCTACCACACGTCACCATCCGAAGCGGTGACGTGGCGATATGGGCGAAGCATCTCTCGCCGAAGACACGCGCCGTGGCGCGTTGCGTGGCTCGCCTTGCCGAGGTTCAGGCAGCCGCCTGGCCCTTCACGCCAGCGGGTTGAATACCCGCCGGAAGCCCAGGCCGGCGAAGTCCTTCAGGTTCACGGTCGCGAACTCGCGCACCCCCTGGGCCACCAGGCAGAGGGCCAACCGCGCGTCGTAGATGCGACGTCTCGAGAACCCGGGTCTCGCCGCGTGCTCCCACAACGTCCGATGCATCGCCGCGCTGTCGGCGGGAAAACCGAGCAGGCGCCATCGCGGGTGGGTGCGGAGGGCGGTGCAGACGGCGGCCGCGGAGCGGGCGTCCAGCACTCGTCGCATGACCGCCGGCTGCCGCAGCAGACCGTAGAGCTCGACCAGCGCGAGCTCCGACAGGGCGACATCGTCCCGACCGTCGAGCCCCTGCATGAAATCGCCCACCGCCGCGTGGTCGGGATGGTCCGACACGACGAAGGGGAACAGGATATTCGTGTCGAAAGCGATCACCGTCGCCTCCGTGCCTTCGGCTGAGGCGACGTGGCCTCGACTTCGCCGTAGTCTTTGAGCCGTTCGAGCGGGACCTTGACTCCACCGGACCGCACCCGCGGTGGTGTCCATTCGGCGCCGATCAACTCCGGCGACGGGTACTGATCGAGGATGGTCTCGATCCCGCGCCGCGCCAGTTCGGCAAGCGAGATCTCCTTCGCCTTGGCCACTCGCCTGGCGCGCGCGTAGACCGCATCGGGCAGTTGGATCTGAGTGCGAACCATGCCATTAGTATGATGGCGCTGTAAGACTGCTGTCAACGAGGCTCGTCCCGGACCGGCGCTACGGGTCGAGCGGTCGCAATCGGAACGGCCTGCCGCGCTGGCCGCGGAGCGCGCGGAAGTGGCGCTCGTCGGTGCACAAGAGGTCGACCGTCCGGTAGCGATCCGCCAGTACCACGACCGACGCGTCCGCCAGTCCGACTCGCAGATCGGCGTAGCGCTCCATGATGCGCCTGGCATGGCCGAGATCCTCGGGCGAGAAGGACTCGAGCTGGTAGGCGCCACGTGTGACCTCGTCGATGAGGGCCATCTGCGCCTGGTGGCCCACTCGGCGCCCAATCAGGTAGTCCAGTTCCGCCAGTACGAAGGGGGACACGACGCGCGGTGGCGTCGATGCGACCAGGGCCGCGACCGCACGGCCGTGCAGCGCTTCGTTGGCGTCGAGCGCGGCGTAGAGCCCGCCCGTGTCGAGCACGATCACCTGACGCCGAAGCCTTCGAGTGCGCTGTCGACGTCCTCGGCAATCGACGGACCGGTCGCTCGGAACAGCGGCAGCGCGGGCACCGGCGCCTCGGCTTCGCTGGTGAGCCGCGTCACCGCTTCACGCAGCAGCGCCGCCTCGCTGCACCGCCGCTGACCGGCGACGCGCCGCAACGCCCGCTTGAGCTCCGCCGGGAGGTAGACGGTCGTCTTCGTCATGCCCTACGTATACCATACGTCATGCCATCACGCGGCGGCATAGCCGATACGCCAGGATAAAGCCACACGGACCGAGGTGCGCGGCGCCAGTGCACTCACGGCAGCCGTCGCGCCGGCGCTACGGCGCGGCGGTCAGCTTGGCGAGCGCGATGTCTGCCTGCCGCCTGAAGATGTTGATGTAGATCTCGCGCGCGTCTGGCGAGAGCCCGGCGCCGCCCAAAGTCTCCCCCGGCGACGAGTACACGGGCGTGCTGATCCTGGTGGCGGTGTCGAGGAGCAACAACTCACGCCCTCCAACAAACGTACTACCGAGTTTGCCCGTGTAGAGCAGCCGCCGTCCATCGGGCAGCCAGGCCGGCGACAGGCCCGACCGCGTCAACTCCTCATAGGTCCGCGACGCCACGGTGTAGACCACGACGCCGAATTCAGGCCGGCCAATGCCGTATCCGGCGACCCGTGTGCCGTCGGGGGACCACGACGTGGCCGTGAAGCCGCCTGGAAAGGGCGGCAACTCCTCCACGCGCTGTTGGCCGGCCGGCATTCGTGGATCGAACATCAGCAGCTTGCTGTCGCTAATCGTGACGCTGGCAACGGCGCGAGTGCCGTCGGGCGACCAGACAGGCTGGATCAGCAGTTCGGGATAGTCGGTCACCTGCAACAGGCCGCCGCCGTCGGCCGCGATCGTCCACACCTGATACCGGCCGCTGCGGTCAGAGTAGAACAGCAGCCGCGTGCCGTCGGCCGACCACAGGGGCCGGCGATCGCGCGCGGCGTCGTTGGTCACCTGGCGAAGGCCCGTGCCATCCCTGTTCACTACCCAGAGATCTTCCTGGCCGTTCTGCTGCACACTGTGGAATGCAATCCACCGCCCATCCGGCGACACTGATGGTCTCGCTGCCGTCTCTGAGCTGTTCGTGACCCGTCGCCGTGCCCCCACGGTTCCGCGGGCCGGATCGAACGTGAGGGCCTCGATGCCACTCTCGGTCGTGAACGACGCCATGGCAACCGACGCGCCATCGGCAGAAACGCTCAGGTGTCCGATGCGCTGCCGGGGAATCGGCACGGCCACCGGCTCCCCGAGCACCCGCCCGCTGGCCTCGTCGAGGGCCACACGCCACAGGTTGAATCCACCCGAGCGGTCGCTGGAGAAATACAGGTACCGCCCGTCGGGCGACCACGCCGGACTCCAGTCGATGGCCGGGTCGCTCGTGACGCGCACGGGCTCGCCGCCGCCGACCGCGATTGTCCAGAGGTCGCGCTGCGGGCTGTCGTTCGGTAAGCTCCAGTAGGCGATGCGCTGTCCGTGTGGCGACCACGCAGGTTGCACCGCATCCCCGGTGGCGAGGTGCCGGCGTTCGCCGGTCGTCGTGGACGCCACCCAGAGCTGGCTGTCGAGCCCGCGGTTGTTCGGACTGGCGACGACCGATTGACTGGCGTAGACAATCGACGCGCCGTCTGGTGACCACGACGGGTTGAACCCTTCGGTGGTGAGCCGGCGCACCGACTCGCCGGTACGGCCCATAACGAACAGGCCGCCGCCGTCGCGCTCCGATCGGAAAGCAATGCGCTCGCCATCCGGCGAGAACACCGCCTGCGAGTCATCCGCGGTCGAGTCTTTCGTCAGGTTGATCGCCGTCTGCCCGCCCACGGCTCGCAGCAGGATGTCGGTCTGCCCCGTGCCCAGTTCGTCGCGCGTGTAGACGATCCACTTCCCGTCCGGCGACAGGCTGGGAAACATCTCCACGCCGCCCTCGGAGGTGAGCGACGTCACGGTGACGTTGACCGGTGCGTCGCTCGTGGCGGGCGTCACGCTCGCAGGTTCGCGCCTCGACCACATGACGCCAGCGCCCACGGCCGCCACCAGCGCGAGGCCTCCGGCCACCGCCACCCACGGGCATGCGCCGCGGAGCCGGTGCGGCCGCGCGGACCGCGGCGGTCTGCGACATGCTCGCCGTCAACTCGCCAGACTCCAGCTCCTTCCGCAGGTCGTCCAGCTCGTTGCGCAGGTCCTTGCCCGTCTGCTGCCGGCGGTCGGGGTCCTTGCTGAGCGCGCGGCGAATCACCCGACCGAGTTCCTTGGGAATCGCCGGATTCACCTCGGTCACCGACTTCGGCGTGTCGCGCATGATCGCCGCCAGCGTGGACACGCTGGTGTCGCCCTTGAATGGGCGCTCGCCGGTGGCCATCTCGTAGAGCATCACGCCCAGCGAGAAGATGTCGGACCGCGCGTCCACCGGCTTCCCTTCGGCCTGCTCCGGCGCCATGTAGGCAATCGTGCCCAGGATCTTGCCCTGGCCCGTGATCACGTCGGGAGCTCCAGTGGCCATCGTGTCGGTGACGACACCCGTGTCGAGCAGCTTGGCCAGCCCGAAGTCGAGCACCTTCACCTGCCGCGTGGGGGTCACCATCACGTTGGCGGGCTTCAGGTCGCGATGCGTGATGCCGCGCGCATGCGCCGCGCTCACCGCATCGGCCAGCGGCGTGGCGATTGCCAGCAACTGCGCGAGCGGCAGACCGCCGGGACGAATCAGTTCAGACAGCGGCTGGCCGTCCACCAGCTCCATCGTCAGGAACAGCCGGCCGTCCACCTCGTCCACCGAATGGATCGTGACGATGCTGGGGTGATTGAGTGCGGCCACGGCGCGGGCCTCACGCTCGAACCGCTGACGCCGCTCCGGATCGGTGGCCGTGTCTGGCGGCAGCACCTTCAACGCGACGTCGCGCTGGAGCTTGGTGTCACGGGCGCGGTAGACCTCGCCCATGCCGCCCGCTCCCAACAAGGCGACGATCTCGTAGTGCGCGAGGCGCGTGCCCGCCGCGAGGCTCGAGGGTTCGGGGGACGGCATGCGAGGTAGGCGGATTCTACCTCGGCGCTACGTCAATCGCGCGAGGGCGGACGACATCGGCGTGGAGTCGACGCGTCCTCCCGCTCCTACTCCGTCTTCCTGAACCGCTTCCCCGATCCGGCGACCGCGCGACGCACCAGGCCCTGGGGCATCACCCGAGCCAGCCAGGCGAGGGTGCGGTTGACGCGGCCGTTGATGTAGACCGGCGTGCCGCGCATGACCGCGTCGTAGCCCTGCTCGGCCACGGTCGGCGCGTCCATCCACAGCGCCGCGGGCATCTGGCTCACCTGGTCGCGCGTGCCGGTGACGTCGTGGAACTCGCTGTAGGTGAAGCCGGGGCAGACCGCGCAGGTGTGGACGCCGTCGTCCACGTGCTCGGCGTGCAGCGATTCGGAAAAGCGCACCAGGAACGCCTTGGTCGCCGCATAGAGCGTGTGCCCGGCGGGCGCCGGCAGGTGGCCGGCCAGCGACGCGACGTTGATGATGCGGCCCCACCGCCGCTCGATCATGCCCGGCAGCAGTCGATGGGTCAGCTCGCAGACGGCGATGACCATCACGCGCAGGGTGGCGTCGTGGCGCGCCCACGGGCTCTGTTCGTAGCGCCCGGGCACGCCGTAACCGGCGTTGTTCACCAGCACATCCACGGCCAGCCCGCGCCGCTCCAGTTCTGCGGTCAGCCTGGCGGGGGCCTCCGGCTCCGCGAGGTCGGCGGTGATCGCCAAGGTTTCAATGCCGTGCCGCTGCCGGAGCTCGACGGCGGCGGCCTCCAGCCGATCGACGCGCCGGGCCACCAGCACCAGGCGATAGCCGCGCGCCGCCAGCACTTCGGCAAACGCGCGCCCGATGCCGGCCGAGGCGCCAGTGACGAGCGCCGTCCGGCCCACGCCTTCCTTCTGCATCACATCAGTATAGGTATGATGGAGCCGACGCGCCCCTGACTCTGGAGGTCCCATGCGCACTCTTCGTGTCCTGCTGCTCATCGCGGCGTCGGCCACCCTCACCGCCTGCATCAACAGCTCCACCCTCATCAAGGTGAAGCCCGATGGCAGCGGCACCGTCGAACAGACCACCCTCGTGAACACCGGCGCGATGAAGGCCATGATGCCGGGCATGACCCAGCCGGGCCAGACGGGCGGCGTGGTGAACGAAGCCGACCTGAAGCGCACCGCCGAGCGCATGGGCAAGGGCGTCCGCCTGGTCTCGGCCGAGCCCGCCAAGCTCGGGACCTTCGAGGGCTCGAAGGCGATTTTCGCGTTCGACGACATCAACCTCGTGCAGGTCAGCCAGGATCCGAGCATGAGCGGCAGCAGCGACGGCATGATGGCCGCGCCGCCGCAGCCGCCCGAGAACCCGGTGAAGTTCACGCTGAAGAAGAACGCCGGCGGCACCTCGACGCTGACGGTGCAGTTCCAGGACAAGCCGGGCGCCGGCGTCAACACCGAGAAGCCCCAGGGCGGCCCCGACATGTCGGACCCCACCGTCATGAACATGGTGAAGACGATGTTCGACGGCTTCAAGATCGCCATCGACCTCGAGGTGCTGGGCTCGATCGTCAAGACCAACGCCGAGTACGTCGAGGGGTCGCGCGTGACGCTGATGGAGATGGACCTCGGCCTGCTGTTCGCCGACCAGGAGAAGCTGAAGGCACTGCAGGGCAAGATCGGCCCCGGCGCCTCGCTGTCGGAAGTGAAGCCCTACCTGAAGGACGTCAAGGGCATCAAGATCGACGGACCAACGGTGTCAGTGGAGTTCAAGTAAGACAGAATCTGGTGATGTGGTGAGCTCGAGACTCAGGCGAAGCACAAGACCCTTCCATCGGTGGACCCGATGACGATGCGGCCGGAGGCGAGCGCTGGCGAGCTGGTCAGCGCGCCGCCGTCTTCGTGCTCCCACACCACTTTTCCGCTCGACGAGATCCAGGCCGTAGATCCGGCCGTCGCTGGACCCGACGAAGGCGCGGTTGCCGGCGATGGCCGGTGACGAGTCGATGCGGGCGCGCGTCATGTGGGTCCACTTCGCCTTCCCCGTCGCCACGTCCAGGGCGTGCACCATCCGGTCCCGCCCGCCCAGCACCATCGTCCCGTCGATCACCGCGGCCGACGAGTAGAAGGGGAACTTGCGGTCGGGGTGCTCGTAGCGCCACTTCACCGCCTTCTTGCCCAGGTCGAGCGCGATGACCTGGTTGTCGAACGTGCCGTAGTAGGCGACGTTGTCGACGATGCAGACCGACGCGCCGGTATAGGCGGTGGCCGAGGTCTGGAAGGCCTCCTTGCCGTCGCTGACGCGAACCGCGTGGAACACCTCGTCGCAGCCGGCGAAATGCGCGACCCCGTTGACGACGCACGGCACGCCGTGGACGTAGTTGTCGGTGGCGAACGACCAGCGCGGCTTGCCGTCGGCGATGTTCAGCCCGTAGAGCGAACCGTCGTACGAGCCGATCAGCACCGTCTCGCCGACGCACGACCGGAGATGACTTGATCTCGGAGCGGGTCTTGAAGGTCCAGGCCGCCTTGCCGTCCGCGACGTTGACCGCATGCACCACGCCGTCGAGGTCGCCGATGAACACCCGCCCGCCGGCGACGGCCGGCGACGACTCGCCGATCGACTCGCCCGCCTTGTAACGCCAGCGCAGCTTGCCGTCGGCGAGGCCGATGGCGAGCAGCTCGCCGGTGGCGGCGCCGATGTAGACCACACCGTCCGACGATCGCGGCGCTCGAGTCGAAGGCTTCGCCGCCCTCCCAGGTCCAGGCGAGCTTCGGTTGTGGCGGCGATGGTCGTGGCCGAGACGCCGGTCAGCGACGGCGTGCCGCGGAACTGCGGCCACGCGTCGGCTGGCGCCCGCGCCGTCCCCTGCGCGCGCAGCCAGAGCGAGGGGGCCAGGCCAGCGGCGGCAAGGGCGAGGAGGAAAGCGCGGCGGCGCATGGGACTGAAGAGTTCAGAGTTCACAGTTCAAGGGTTCAAAACGATCTGAAGAGCCAACCGTGAACCTTGAACTCTTGAATTTTTGAACTTACTTGTCTCTTCCAGCGCTCGGCTTCTTGAACTGCGTGCCCTGCTGCAGCGCGTAGAGCTGGTTGCGGTTCATCACGAACAGCGCGCCGTTGGCGGGGACCACCGTCGAGTAGACGGCGCTGCCCATGTTCTGCTCCGAGATCACCTTCAGCGTCTTGCCGTGCTCGAGCACGACCATGTCGCCGTCCTCGTCGCCCAGGTAGACCTTGTCGTCGATGATCATCGGCGAGCCCCAGATGGCGGCGAACATGTCGTGCGTCCAGTACAGCTGCCCGGTCTTCAGGTCGAGGCAGTGCAGGAAGCCGCTGAAGTCCGCCAGGTAGATGAGGCCGTCCTTGATCGCGGCGGTCGAGATCGAGCGGCGGATCTTGTCGAAGTGCCAGAGCCGGCCCGATCTGGGTGATGTCGCCGCGCTTGGTGGCGTCGATGGCATAGGCGTGGCCGACGCCCTCGCCGTGCTCCGGGTCCTGGCCGTTGGCGATGTAGACGACGTTGTCGTAGATGACCGGCGTGCTGATCACCTCGTTGCGGGTCTTGGGCCAGACCGAGTCCTTGGGGTTGGTGTCGAACTCCCACAGCTTCTTGCCGGTCAGCGCTTCGTAGCCGCGCACCCAGCCGTCGCCCTGCGCGTGCACCACCTGCATCACGCCGCCGATGTCGCCGACCGACGGCGTCGACCACTGGCCGTGCAGGATGCGATCCTCCACCGAGTTGTCTTCCCAGACCAGCTTGCCGGTGGCGCGATCGAGCGCGATGATCGCCGGCGCCTTCGGCGACGGGATGTTGACGTGGCTCTCGTCCTGGCCGTTGGAGGTGCTCACGAAGAGCAGGTTCTGGTAGGCGACCGGCGACGAGTTGGAGAGGTTGTGCGGGAACGAGCCGACCTCTTCCATCATGTCGAACACCCAGACGAAGTCCGGATCGTTCTTGCCGGTGAGCTTCTCGTCCTTGTAGGTGCCGTCGTTCTCGTTGTCGTGGAACCCCTCGACGTCGGCCGCGATCACCTGGCCGCGGTTCGACACGAAGTAGGCGATGCCGTCGATGATCAGCGGCGAGCTGGCGATGCCCTGGAACGGCCAGTCGTTGGCGCGACCCGACGACAGCTTCTCGAACGTCGCCTGCCACAGGAACTCGCCGGTGGCCTCGCGGAACGCCATCAGCACGCCGCGGTCGCCGCCCTGCTTGCGGATCGCGCGCCAGCTCGTTGTTCGTGCCGATGATCACCACGCCGCTGCCGACCGTCGGGTTGCCGTAGGACTGCGAGCCGAGCTCGGCCACCCACTTCACGTTCGTGCCGGTCTTGACGTCCCACTCGGTCGGCGCGCCGGTCATCGACGACACCATGTTGCGGGACGGCGTGCCGCCCCACATCGGCCAGTCGCGCGGAAAGCGCGACGGTGGCGCCGGCGACAAGAACAAGGGTGAAGATCGTGCGCATAGTCCTGGGGTCCTGGGCTTGAGTCTTGGGGCTTGGGGCTTGAGTCCTGAGGTCCTTGATCCCTACTGGTTCTTATAGACCTTGAGGTTGTCGAAATACACATCCGAGATGCCGTCGCCGTAGATGCCGGGACTGCCCGCGCGATGGGGAATCGTGTCGGTCTTCTCGATGGTCCAGGCGGCCGGCTCGGGGTCGCCGGCCTTCCACACCTTACCGCGAACCAGCGTCTGGCCATTCGGCTGATTGTCGACGCGCAGCTTCATGCGGTACCACGCGTCGGCGATCCCACTTGAACGGCACCCGCACCGTCATCTCGTCGGCGGCCTGCCACGGGTGCAGCTCGAGCTTCTGGCCGTTGCCGAACAGCACGAGGCCATAGCGCTGGTTGATGAGCGCCGACGTCGCCGCGCTGGCGTCGCTGCTCGCGGCCGCGCACGTCGACCTCGATGGTGTAGCCCGACCAGTCGGTCGGGCCGATGAACACCTTGGCACGACGGCCCACCGTCTCGTCGCGCGGCCGCACGAGGACGTTGCCCACGCCCTCGACCGTGCGCTGGACCAGCTTGGTCGGCGCGCCCACCCACCACGACGGCGGCGCTTCGCCACCCGGGTTCTCGAAGTCGAAGCTCCACGGCAGCGGCGCTACCACGCGCACGCGCGCCTGCCCGCGACGCGGTGCCGACCGTCGACCTTGACGAAGCCCGCCGAGTTGCCGTCCCCGGCGGTGAACACGCCCTTCGGCGTCGACGGCGCCCTTCACCTGATCGACGGTCCACGTCGCGTTGGCGGCGGGCTCCTCGCGGATGAAGGCGCCCTTCGCATCGAAGAGTCGGAGCGTGTAGGCCTGCTTGCCGCCGGGCGCCAGCAGCGCGTCGTACGGGAACACCTGCACCGACGCCGGCGGCCCTGGCGGCGCCGGCGTCACCGGGCGTGCGGCACGGCGAGCACGGTGCCCTTCCGGCCGCGCTTCCCGATCGCGTAGAGGTTGTCCATCGACGCGACGTAGACGCGGCCATCGGCCACGATCGGCGAGGCGACGATCGCCTCCGGCGCGTCGGCGGTGCCGAGCAGGTCCTCGTCGAGCACCTCGACGCCCTGCGCCGACGGCCTCAGGATGAAGAACTTGCCGTTCTCGGTGCCGACGTAGAGCTTGCCGTCGGCCAGCACCGGCGATCCCTTCTGCAGCGTGCCCAGCGTCTTGGTCCACAGCCGCGCGCCGGTCTTCAGGTCGAAGGCGCCGACGATGGCGCCGTTGTCCATGGTGTAGAGCCGCTCGGCGTCCATCACCGGCGACGCGAACGTCGGCAGGAAGCCGTGCATCTTCCACTTGAACGCGTCCGCCGTCGAGCGCGCCGGTCCTGGTCGCGTCCACGGCGGCGATCATCCCCATCTCGGTGGTGTCCATGTTCTCTTCGCCGTGGGTGATGTAGGCGACGTTGTCGCGGACGATCGCGCTGTTGAGGATCGCGCGCTTGCTCACCTCCATCGACCAGATCTTCTCGCCGGTGTTCGACGCGCAGCGCGTGATACGCGCCGTCGGTGCCCGCCGACGACGAGCGCGCGGCCCGTCGGCAGGTCCACGACGATGGGCGTGGAGTAGTTGGTGTCGTAGTGACGCGACTGCGGCGAGCTGACCCACACCGTCTGGCCGCGTGCGCTTGTCGAACGCGAAGTAGCGATTGCCGGGGCGGTTGAGATCGCCCCACGCCAGGACCAGCGTGTTGAGGATGACGAGGTCGCCCTCGATGATGGGCGACGTGGTGCGGCCGCCGTGCGTGGTGACCGCGCCGAAGTCCTCGGGCAGCGAGCGATCCCACAGCGGCTTGCCGTCCGGCGACACGCAGAACAGCTGCGCGCCGACCGTGAACACGTAGATGTTGCCGGTGGCCGGATCCACCGCGGGCGAGGCCCACGCGGCGCGATGCTGCGGCACGTCGCTCAGGTAGACGCTGAAGCGGCGCTCCCAGAGCAGCTTGCCGGTATCGGCGTCGAGGGCGACCAGCCGCTCCTGCGTGTGGCCGAGGTCGCCGACCACCGTGTTGATGTAGATGCGGTTGCCGAACGCCACCGGCGACGACCGGCTGCCGTAGGGCACCTTCCACGCCAGGTTCTCGCCCTGCGGCGACCACTTCTCCGGCAGTCCGGTTTCGGTGGAGCGTCCGTCGCGCGAGGGGCCGCGCCATTCCGGCCAGTTCGACGCGTTCGTCCCCGCGATCGTCCCGGCAACAACGGCTGCGGTAAGCAGCCACCGATGCATCATAGTGGTAAGCATGGTTGGCGGACCGAGTATGAACCGGTTACGTGCCGCTCGTCATCGTCGTTTACGCGCGAGCCCTCATCCCAGGGGCCGAGCGACCGATGAGAGGTATGAGGGCCTGGAACCGGTCTCGATCCATCGCTGGCTTGCTCGGTATAACAGACGATAATGTCCTATACTGTCCTGTCAGGTGCATGATGCGTCAACTCACGTGGATCTCCGGCGTTGCGCTGCTCGCCGCGTGTGCCGTATCCGTCGCGGCTGAACAGAACGAACGCCGAGCCGGCGATCCCGGGACGGCCGCTCCTCCCGCGGCCAGCGCCAGCGCCGCCAGCGGTACCCTGATGGGCCTGACACGCGACGCCAGCGAACGGCCCCTTCCCGACGCGCGCATGCAGTTGCGCAACCTGGTCAACGGCCATGTCGAGAAGGTCAGCCTCACCGATCACACCGGCACGTTCAGCTTCCCTCGGCTCACCCCCGGCACCTACGTCGTCGAGCTCACCACCTCGAATGGCGGCATCGTCGCGGTCAGTGACGCCGTGGTGGTCTCGAACGACGCGGTGGCGCGCACCATCGTCCAGGTGCCGTCGCGGACGCGCAGCTTCGCCTGGTGGCTGGGCAGCACGACCACCGTCGCGCTGGCGCAGGCTGCCAGCCTTGGTGTCCTGACGGTGAACGGTGGGCAGCCGATCAGTCCGCAGTAATACCCTCATGGCCGAGACGCTTTCCACATCCGCGACTCCGTCGCCTTCGTCACACCGGCCCGCGGGCGAAACCCACCTGCTCGACCGCCTCTCGGTGCTCCATAAGCACAAGTACGTGTCGCTCGGCGTGTTCGCGGTGGTCGTCGGCTGGATGATGGTGGACAGCTACACCACGGTGCCGCTCTACGTCGCCACGGCACGCATCCAGATCGAGGACGACAACGCCGGCATCGGCACGCCGATCGGGATCGCTCAGAACATGGCGCTGCAGGACCCCGAGGTCTACCTGCAGACGCAGTTGCGCATCATCCGCGGCCGCGACCTGGCCCGTCGCGCGGCGGCGGCCCTCGACCTGGCGAGCGTCCCGGAGTTCAATGGCCAGGGCGCGCAGCCCACGGCCCTGGCCCGCGGCATCGCCACGGTGAAGTGGTACGCGAAGTGGCCGCTGCGCGTGATGTTCGGATCCTCGGGTGCCACCACGGCGGGACAGCCGGCGGGGCGCGGCAGCGACGCGGCGTTCGCCAATGCCATCATCGACCGCCTCGAGGTGAACCCCAACCGCGGCACCCAGCTGGTGGACCTCGGCTTCCGTGCGGCCGATCCGGCCTTTGCCGCCCGCGCGGTCAACACCGTGGCCGACGAGTACGTGAACCAGAATCTCGACGTCAAGGTCGCGTCCCTCGACCGCGGCCTCGAGAAGCTGAGCGCCGAGGTGGCGCGGCAGCAGGCGCTGGTGCAGGAGAGCGAGCTGAAGCTGGCGGAGTATCGCGAACGGCAGGACGCCGGGGCGCTGGCCGACAACCAGAACATCGTCGTGGCGCGGCTCACGCAGCTGAACGAAGCCGTCACCAAGGCGCGCACCGAGCGCATTCAGCGCGAGTCGGTGTGGAAGCAGGTGCAGAGTGCGGGCAGCGACGTCGACACGCTGTCGGTGATCGTGCAGAGCCCCTTCATCCAGACCCTCAAGACCCAGGTCACCGAACTCGAGCGCGAGCAGAGCCGCGTGTCCGAGCGCTACGGCGATCGGCATCCCGACTACCGCAAGGTGCAGGAGCAGCTGGCCGGCGCGCACCGTCAGCTCGAGGCCGAAACCCGCAAGGCGGTGCAGAACGCCAGGAGCGACTACGAGAACGCCCTCGCCCAGGAGAACACCCTGGCGCAGGCGCTGCGCGAGCAGCAGGGGGCGGCCTCGGCGCTCGGCCGCAAGGGCGTCGACTACACGGTGCTGCAGCGCGAGGCGGAATCGAACCGCGAGATCTACAACATGCTGCTGCAGCGCGAGCGCGAGCTGCGGGTGATCGTGAACGGCCGCAGCAACAACGTGCGCGTGGTGGACCGGGCGGACGTGCCCGAGTCGCCGTTCCGCCCGAACCATCGGCAGGACTGGATCTACGCCCTGCTCTTCGGCACCGTCCTCGGCGTCGGCGCGGCATTCCTGCTCGACTACCTCGACGACACGATCAAGACCCCCGAGGACATCACCCGCCGGTTGAAGCTGCGGCTGCTGGGCCTGGTGCCCGCCGTGCGCGGCGATCGCCATCCCCTGCTGTCGGGCCCGGTGCCGCACGATTTCGGCGAGGCGTTCCGCTCGCTCCGCACCTCGCTGGTGTCGCAGGTGCAGGGTGAGGGGCCGAAGCTGATCGCGGTGACCAGCGCGCAGCCGCTCGAGGGCAAGACCACCACGGCCGTCAACATGGCGATGGCGCTGGCGGTCGGCGGTTCCCGCGTGCTGCTGGTGGACGCCGACATGCGGCGCCCGAGCGTGAACAAGGCGCTGCGTCTGACCAACGATCGCGGGCTGTCGCAGCTGCTCGCGGGCCAGGCCCGGATGCGCGAGGTGGTGCAGACGACCCACGATCCCAACCTGCTGGTCATCACCGCGGGCCGCACCCCGGCCAATCCGTCCGAGCTGCTCGCCTCCGAGCGGATGCGGGCGCTGGTCGCCGGCCTCGAGACCGGTCCGTTCGACTGGGTGGTCATCGATACACCGCCGGTGCTGGCCGTGACCGATGCCGTGATTGTGGCGCCACTGGTCACCGCCGTCACGTTCGTGGTCGGCGCCGAGATGACACGCTGGCGCCTGGCCGAGCGCGCGGTGGACACCATCCTTTCCGGCAATCCCCGCCTGGTGACCGCGGTCCTCAACAAGGTGGACTTCGCGCGCAACCGCTATTACTACTCGCGCTACTACGGCCACCAGTACAAGAGCTACTACGCCGAAGCCCCGGCGGCGTAACCCAGTGCAGCGGGCGCTGCTCGGCCTCATCGTCGCCGGCTCGTACCTGCTGTTCGCCGGCGGGCCGCGCTGGTCGTTGTTCACGCTGGTCGCGATGGCGACCGCGGCCGCGCTGGCGCACCCGCGGCGGACGTTCGCCCGCTCCCGCGGCTCCCAGGGCATGGATCGCCTGCTGCCCTGGCTGCCGGGTGCCATCGCCCTGCAACTGGTGCCGCTCCCCACATTCGCCCTGCAGTGGCTGTCGCCGCACGCCGCGGCCCTGCGGCAGGGTGTGCGCCTGCTGCCGGCGACGACCCCGACGCCCCTCTCGATCGACCCGCTCGGCACGGTCTCCGCACTGGCGGCGGTGACGCTGGCGGTCCTCACCTACCTGACCGCGCGCGCGGTCTTCGATCACCAGGGCGGGGTGCGCCGCTTCTGCGCGCGGCTGGCGTGGTTTGCCGCCGCGATGGCGGTGCTGGCCGTGGCCCAGCGTGCGGCCACGCCGACGCTGGTGATGGGGATGCTGGCGCCCGAGGCGAGTGGCGGCCGCCCGTTCGGCCCGTTCGTGAACCGCAATCACTTTGCCGGCTGGCTGCTGATGGCGGCGCCGGCGGTCGCCGGCTATCTCGCCGCGCACCTCCGCACCCACCTCGCCGACGGGCGCGACTGGCGTCGGCGGGTGCGCCATGTGTTCCGGTCGAAGGCGGTGGCGTTGCTGGTCGCATTGGCAACCGTCCTGACCGCGCTGCTGCTCACACTGTCGCGTTCAGCGGTGGTGGGCCTGGGCGTCGCCGCCGCCACGTGGTGGCTGCTGATCAGGAGCCGCATCGAGCGCCCGCAACGCAGCTGGCTCCTCGCGGTCGTCGTGATCGGCGCTGCGCTCCTGCTGCTGGCGGCGGTGGTGGACATCGACGCATGGGCCGCACGCCTCGAGAGCACCTTCACGGGCGGCGCGCGCGTCGACGGCCGCCTCGTGATCTGGCGCGAGACGCTGCCGATGGTGCGCGACTTCTGGCTCACGGGCACGGGCTCGGGCACCTACGGCACGGCCATGCTCGTGTATCAGCACGCCCGCATCTGGATGCCGCACCTCTCCGCCTGGGCACACTTCAACCAGGCCCACAATCATTATCTGCAGGTGCTGGCCGAAGGGGGTGTGCTGGTGGCGCTGCCGGCGGCGTTGCTGCTGATCGCGCTCGTCAGGCGCGCGCGGCACGCCCTGCGTGACGACCGGACCGAGATGTTCTGGATTCGCGCGGGTGCCGCGGCGTCGCTCGCCGGCGTGGCGACCCAGAGCCTGTGGGAGATCCCGCTGTCGATGCCGGCCAACGCGGTGCTGGCCGCGCTGCTGGTCGCGGTCCTGCTGCACGAGCCTCGGGCCGGGCGCGAACGACGCTCTCAGGTGATGCTGCCGTCCGCGCCGCCCGCGGGCGGCCGGTCCGCGGCCATCAGCCACGTCACCAGCGAATAGCGCTCGCCGCGTTCCACCATCGTCACCTCGTGCAACAAGGACGAGGGGAAGGCGACCAGCGTGCCGGCCTCCGGCCAGACGTCGAGGCCGTCATCCTGATCGTCGTCCAGCAGTTCGTGCAGCCGCAGGGCGCCGCCCGTGAACTCGGCGCCGGCGTGGCCTCCTCCGCTGTTGACGAACACGACCACCGACACCGCTCGCCGGTGCAGCCCCCAGGTGTCGGCTTGATCGCCGGCATCACGGTGCGTGCGGTAGAACGCCCCCGGCGGATAACGGAGCGCGGCGAGGCCGTCACCGGGTTCGAGGCGGTGCCCGCACCACTGTTCCAGTTCGGCGCGGAGCTTCTCGAGGCGCTCGAGCACGGAGTGCTCCAGCGCCTCGGGCAAGGCGACATCCCAGGCGCGACGCACCTCGGAACTGAGCGTCAGATCGCCGTTCTCGACATCGAGCACCTCGGCCGGATCACCCGGTTCGGCGGCGATCGCGCGGCGGACCTCGCGCAGCAACGCGTCGTCGAGGAAGGCCTCCTTGATGAAGATGCCGAGGCTGGTGAAATCGCGCGGCCGCATCAGGTCGAACTCATGCCTCGGAGGGCTCCAGGGGAACCGGCC
Source organism: uncultured Acidobacteriota bacterium (assembly GCA_963721715.1). Classification (GTDB taxonomy): domain Bacteria; phylum Acidobacteriota; class Vicinamibacteria; order Vicinamibacterales; family UBA2999; genus VFZN01. The sequence continues at coordinate 1,512,475 of CAVRKI010000004.1, forward strand.
AGCGGGCCACGGGGTGCCAGTCGCCCTGCGGCTCGGGCAGGCAGTGAGGACCTTCGATCCACGCGTGGGCTTCGAAGGTGTCGTGCTGCCGGCGCACGGCCAACACCAGCTCACCGTGGGCGCCGCACCAGGCGAGCACGTACGCCGTCGTCAGCGCGCGGTCCAGACACGTGGTGGTCCACGGCACGCGCGCGGCAACGGCCGCCACCAGAGCGGCCGCACGGACCGGCGTCACTCTCGTGATTCCATGCCAGCCGGGACGGCGCACGGGCAGCAGCCGGTGCACGGCCCTCAGGCGACGGGCGAGCGGCATCGCCAGCAGAGCCAGGGCCACGAGGATAACCGTACCCTGCTCCGCCATCGGCAGCCGGAACCAGCGCTGGATGCTGCGCGTGGCGGTCATGCGATCGGTGGGAGCGAACGACATGCCCCCGGCCTACATCGAGCCGGCAAGCCGGCCCAGCATCACGCGCCGGGCCGGTTGGTGACGCAGCAAGGCGAGGATGAAGTCACGATGGCGGTTGAACCGCGCCGTCTGGCGAATCAGCGGCAGGATGCCATCGGTGCTGGCCAGTTCGAAGAGCGCGTCGATGTCGGTGTCGCGCATCCGATGGGCGATGTACCGCAAGGCCCGCTGCGCGCTGAACTCGGACTGAAACTTCAGACGCCAGGCGCGTTCGTAGTCGCGCAGGTGCTCGGCGGAGAGAGCGTCGGCGGTCAGCGCGGTGTCCAGCACGTCGGCCGCCAGGTGGCCGCTGATCACGCTGTAGTAGATGCCGCCGCCCGTCGTCGGCTTGACCAGCCCCGCGGCATCGCCCACGGCGAGCACGCGATCGGCATAGCTCCGGCGCACGGCGCCCAGCGGCAGCAGCCGCCGCCGCGGCTGGGCCGCCTCCGGGGGCGTGATGCCCCACGAGCGCGCCACGCGATCGAGCATCCGTCGAAAATAGCGATCGGCGTGATCGTCGGCCATGACGCCGACGCGAACGAACGTGCCCTCGGCTCGCCGCACCGGCACCGCCCAGGCGAAGCCACGGGGCGCGATCTCTGATCCGAAGTGCACCTCCACGTCGCCCAGTTGCTCGGCCGGCAGTTCCATCTGTGCGGACTGCAGGAACGTGGAGGGCAGCCCCATCCCGAGCCGGCGCTGGAACGCGTAGTTCGCGCCACAGGCCAGCACCACCGAACGGGCCTCCAGCGATGATCCGTCCCCGAGCGTGACGCGGACGCCGCTGGCAATCGGATCGACCGCGGTGACACGACGCCCTCGCATCACCTCGGCGCCCGCGGCCACCGCCCGAGCACCCAGCGCCACATCGAACACCCGCCGATCGATGACGACCGCTTCGGTGGCGGCGGTGGTGTAGTCGAAGGAGTGTCCGGCCGGCGCCACGAAACGCACCGTCCGCAAGGGATTCAGCAGGGCTTCCGGCGGCAGGTCCAGCGCGGCGAACGCGTCGTCGGCCAGCACGCCCGTGCAGTGAACGGGATCACCGACTTCGCTGTGCTCTTCGAGGACCGAGACATGCCAGCCACGAGCGGCGAGGCTGCGGGCGGCCGACAGACCGCCAGGCCCTCCTCCGATCACGACGACGTCACGCATCGTGGCGATTATACAGGCCGGTCCGGCGACGACTTCGGGGCGCCTGCACGCGAACCGCGTCCGCGCGTGCCTTCCCATCGTCCGTGAAGCGTGATCCAGAACGAGATGGCGATGAGACGCAGATCCAGACACAGGCTCTGCCGACGTTGGTAGAGCAGGTCGTAGCGGAACTTTCCGGTTCGCGGCAGATCGCGTGCCGCATACACCTGTGCCAGCCCGGTGAGGCCGGGCCGGACGAGATGGCGCTCGGCGTATCCCGGAATCGCGTCGAGCGGAAGATGGCGACCATCGGCCGTGGTGTCGGCTTCGCCGGGACGGAGCGGGCGGGGGCCGACCACGCTCATGTCGCCGATGAAGATGTTCAGCAACTGCGGCAACTCGTCCATGGCGGTCGCCCGGGTGATCCGTCCCACCCGTGTGATTCGAGCGTCGCCCGCGCGCGCCTGTATGGCGCCCGTCAGCCGCTCGGCGTCCGGCACCATCGAACGGAACTTGAACACCCGGAACACGCGCCCGTGCCGGCCCACGCGTTCCTGGGTGAAGAACAGCGGCCCGCCGTCCTCGAGCTTGACCGCCAGCGCCACCAGTGCGGCCACCGGTGCGAACACCAGCAATCCCAGCCCGGAGACGATGATGTCGAACAGGCGCTTCATGCGGCGCCGAGCGCCACCTCGCGCAGGACCGCCGCATGCGCCGTCACCTGCCGCTGGCGCGAGAACGTCTCCCCGACGATGCGGGCGCGGTCGCCCATGGCCTTGCGAGCAGCGAGCGGCATGTCCGCGAGTTCGCAGATGCGCGCGGCCAGCGCGGTGGCGTCACCGGGCTCGGCCAGCAGGCCGCACTCGTGAGCGTTGGTGATGGCCGCCACCTCGCTCGTCGCGTCGACGGCCGCGACGTATGGCCGACCCGCGGCAAGGATTGGATACAGTTTGCTGGGGACGATGTATCCGGCCAGGCCGGGCATCAGTGAGACGAGACCCGCATCAGCCGACGCATACGTCCAGCGCAGCTGATCCCGCGGCTGGAACGGCAGGAACCGCACATTGGCCAGCCCGCGGTCTGCCACCGCCTGCTGCAGTGCGGCGCGACGGTTACCGTCGCCGATGAACAGCAGCAGGATCTCCGGGCGATGCCGCAGCCGGTCGGCGGCGTCGAGCACCACGTCGAGATTCTGCCCGTGCCCGATATTGCCGGCGTGCAGCAGCACGAACCGGTCGATGAGGCCGTGCGCCGCCGAGAACGCATTCTCCTTGTCCGAGGGGACAATCGCCGCCGTGTCCGCCCAGTTGTGGATGACGCGGATGCGATCGGGCGACGCGCCCTTGCCGTCGATCAACCGCTGCTTCATCGTGTCGCCGAGCGCGATGATGCGCGTGGCCCGCGCCACGAGGAAGCGGTTGACCCGCTCGAGCACCGCGTTCACGAGCGGACTGTGAAAGTCCTGCAGCAGACCGGCCACCTCGGGGAAGATGTCCTGGCAGAAGAACACGAAGCCCCGCCGCGGTCGAGCCGCGAGCGCCGCCAACCCGATGATGGGAGGATCGGTCAGCGCCACCGACACGTCGGGGCGCGGCAGCCGCACGGCGGCCCACAGCGCCGACAGGAAGTAGGTCACGTAGTTCATCGCCCGTCCGGCGAAGCGCTGCGTCGACCAGGTCGTCCCCCTGGCACGTACGATTCGAACGCCGTTATGCACCTCGGCCGGGGGAGGCGCGACGCCCCCCCCGGCTGTCGGATATCCCGTGACCACCGTCACGTCACAGCGATGCAGCCGCACGAGGTCTTCGCACATTTCGGTCAGCAGCTGGCCGGTCGCACCGGTATCGGGCCAGTACGAGCGGTTGAAGAACGTCACCGTCACCGGCGGCTGGCCCGGCCTGCTCATCGCGCGGCCTTCGCCAGGATGTGCGGTCCCATCACCAGCACGTCGAGGTCGGTGCGCAGGAAGCAGTCCAGGGCCTGCTCCGGCTTCTCGACGATGGGCTCGTTCTCGTTGAACGAGGTGTTGAGCAGCACGGGCACGCCGGTGCGACGGGCAAAGGCATGAATGAGCGCCCAGTAGAGCGCGTTCGACTCCTCGCTCACCGATTGCAGGCGGCCCGAACCGTCGACGTGCGTCACGGCCGGAATCACCTCCCGCCGCTCGGGGCGGACCGGATAGACCTGCAGCATGAACGGATCGTGCACCGCGCCCTCGAAGTAGTCGTCGATCGCCTCCGCCAGCACCGACGGCGCAAAGGGACGAAAGCGCTCACGGAACTTGATCTTCTGGTTGATCACATCGCGCATGTCGGCGCGACGGGGGTCGGCGAGGATGCTGCGATTGCCGAGCGCCCGCGCGCCCCATTCCATGCGGCCCTGGAACCACCCCACCACCGCGCCGTCAGCGAGGCGGGCGGCCGTCTGGTCGCACAGCGCGGCAGCGTCCGCGGCCGTCGTCCAGGTGCACACCCCACGCTCGACCACCCCGCTCTCGCGAATCACCCGCGCCATGGCCTCGGCATCGTAGTGCGTGCCCCAGTAGGCGTGCGGCATCCGCATCGGCATCGCCCCCTGCCCTTCGGAGAACCACACCTGCAGCGCCGCACCCAGCGCGGTGCCGTTGTCGCCCGCGGCGGGCTGGATGAACACGCGCGTGAAGGCGGTGTGCTGCCGGATCCTGCCGTTCATCACGCTGTTCATCGCGCAACCGCCGGCGAGGCACAGATCGGCGAAGGGCACGCGGGCGTGAGCACCGGCCAGCACGTGCCAGACACAGGCCTCGAACACATGCTGCACGGAGGCGGCGAGATCTTCGTGCACCCGCGTGACGGCCTCGTCGCCCGCACGCGCGGGACCGAGCAGGGTGATGAGTTCGGCGGTGTAGACATCCGGCACCACCGGGGCGCCCGAGGTCCAGCTCATCGTGACCTCGCCGGTCCAGTGCCGGAAGTAATCGAGGTTCAACGCGAAGCCGCCGTTCGGGTTGAGGCGCACCAACTGGAAGATTCTGTCGGCAAACCGCGGCCTGCCGTAGGGCGCCAGGCCCATGACCTTGTATTCGTCGCCGTACTGCCGGAAGCCGAGATGCTGCGTGATGGCGAGGTAGAGCATGCCCAGCGAATGCGGGAAATAGACGCGATCCAGCACCTCCAGCCGGTGGCCGCGGCCGTGCGCGGTCGAGACGCTGACGAAATCGCCAAAGCCGTCGATGGCGCAGCAGGCGGCCTCGGTCATGCCGCTCATGAACCAGGCGCTCGCCAGGTGCGCGGGATGGTGCTCCACATAGCGCAGGCGCGCGGCCGCCAGGTCGTCGGGCACACCGAAGGTGCGCGACAGGATCGCCGGCAGCGACTCGTGCCGCGCCGCATGCTGTCGATACTGGTGGGCCAGGGCGGCGCCCGGCCGATGCGTCAGCGCAAACCAGGCCTTGCGGGCCAGGTGGACATGACGGCCCCGCGCCACGGCCCACACGTCCACGTCCGCCGGCGTCGCTCCGGCCTCGTGGAGGCAGGCGCGGATGGCCTGTTCCGGAAACCCGGAGGCATGCTTGATGCGGGAGAAGCGTTCCTCCTCCATCGCCGCGACCAGGCGCCCGTCCTTGATCACCGCGGCGGCAACGTCGCCGTGGAAAGCGTTGAAGCCGACGATCAGCACGTCAGCACCGGTGACAGCGCGGCGCGCAGGTCGTCGGCGAAGCGCGCGGGCCCGAACACCGTGCGCGCACGCTCGCGACCAGCCGCCCCCATCGCGCGGGACTCATCAGGATGGCCGAGCAAGCGGCTGACGGCCTGCTCCAGGCCGCTCGCGTCCTGCGCGGCGACGACCAGCCCGGTGCTGCCGTGTTCGATGATCTCGGCGGCGGCGCCTTGCGCGCCGATGCACGCGCAGCCGGACGTCATCGCCTCCAGGAACACATACCCGAATCCCTCGTTCGCGCTCGGCAGCACGAACACTCCTGCTCCCGCGTACAGCCTCGACAGCGCCCGATCGTCCACGCGTCCGGTGAAGGTGATCGCGTCGGACAAGCCCTCAGCCTCGACGCGCTGCCGCAGCCGTGGGGCATCGTCACCATCGCCGGCCATGACCAGCCGGGCCCCGCGAATCGAGGCCCGCACGCGTGGCCAGACATCGATCAGCAGGTCGTGCCCCTTGTAGCGCTCCGACGCCGCCATGCGTCCGACGATGAGCGCGTACCCAGGTGGCAGCGGCCCCGGGGTGTCGTCGCTCGCGGCCAGCTCCGGCGCCGATGGATGAGCCACGAGGATCTCCCGTTCGGCGCACCACCCATTGGCGTCCAGGAAACGCTGCTTCGTGTGATGCGAGATGGCGAGAATCGTCGCCGCGCGCCGAAGCGCGCGGGCGTGCACCACACCCAGCGGTTGCCACGCTTCGATGCCGACCAGGACGTGCACGAGTGGCGTGCCGGCCACGGTGAATGGCACGGTGAGGGGCAGCAGATTGGTGTGCAGGGCCACGAGCAGGTCGGGACGACCTGCGGCGGCGCGCAAGGATCTGGCGATGAAGCCGCGTCGCGAGCCGTCGCTGCCGGTGACCGTCACCCGTCCGGTCTGGATAGAGGGCGGCCCCCCCAGCGACAGCACCTGGACCGCCGCCGCGGGATGGAGCGTGGCCAACGCTCGACTGACATCCCGTGACAGGCAGGACAAGCCGTCCCGTCCGTCGAAGGTGAGCGTGAGGACGGTGATGGTCACGAGGCCGTAGGTCCGCGCCGATCGCCGGCAAGACACTCCGCGTAGGCGGCGGCCCATCGAGCCCCGATGGCATTGGCGCTGAACTCGCGGCGTGCCAGCGTCTGCCCCCGCGCGCCTTTGGCCAGGGCCTGGTCCGGCTGCTGGAGAATCGCGCTCAATCCGTCGGCGATTGCCTCGGCCGACTGCGCCACCCAGAAACCGCAATCGGCCTGCGCGATGACCGGCCATGGGCAAGTGTGAGTGACCACCACAGGCACGGCGGCCGACAGCGCCTCGGCGATGCTCATTCCGAAGCTTTCGGAATCCGAACACGCGACCAGGGCCGATGCACCGGCCAGCAGGCCGTGCTTGATCGACGGTTCGACGGCCCCGCACCAGTGCACGCGCGAGGCCGAGGCGGCGAAGAGCGGCTCCACCGCCGCGCGGTGGCCGCCCTCGTCGGGACCGGCAATCACCAGATGCACGTCCGCCACGGCGTGAGCCACACGCGCAAACGCGCCGGCCAGCAGGTCGAGGCGCTTGATGGGATGGATGCGGCCGAGCATCAGCAGGTAGCGCCTGCCCGCCGGCACCCCCGCGGCGAGGCGGGCGCGCTCGATCTCATGTCCGGTGGCGATCACCGGCTCGACGCAGTTGGGAATCTCGACGATCCGGCGGTGGCCGTCGCGGGCGCGCAAGGTCTCGGCCTCGCGGCCAGACGTCGCGTGCCAGCAGGCCGCGGCTGCCATGACCCGGCCGTCACGCACCGCCCACGACAGCCGCTTGCGCTGCGCGTGGTGCGCGAGCGCAGCGGGTTCGAGCATACCGCGCGGCGAGACCACGGTCGGCACGCAGGCCCGTCGCGCCAGTTCGCTTGCCCTCCAGACCGTGCGATTGAACAATCCGTGCAGGTGCGCCACGTCGGCGCCGGCGAGGGCGGCGGCCAGCGGCGCGGCCATGGACGATGCTCCGAGCAGCAGCCGGGGTGACGACACCGGGAAGTACCGCGCGCGAACGCCGTCAATCTCGCGCCCCTCTGGCGCTGGCGCCAGGTCCGCGCCGGGATTGGCCGTCGTCGTGAACATCTCCACGTCGAGGCCGGCCGCCTGTTGCGCCTGGCACAGGGACAGCAGACTGCGCGGCGGCCCGCCAAAGGCGTAGGCCGGCGCGAAATACGCGGAGACATGGACGATGCGAAGCGGTGGCGTCACGAGAGGTGCAGGGGGCGGGCTGGTTACCGCGCCGCGTGTGGCTGCGTCGCCACCGGGGCCTGGCGCCCGCGGCGGATGACGGATTGCTGCAGCAGCCAGCGGTCCAGCAGGAACGCCATGCCGCCCACGTAGATCAGCAGGGTGCCGGTGAGGCCCATCCATTTCACGAACGAGCGCTCGAACAGATAGACCGAGAGCCAGAAGATGACCGTGACGAGCGGCACCGCAATCTCGGTGTGGCGGATGATCGCCAGGCATCCCTGATAAGCAGCGCCGAGAAACAGGGCCCACAGGAACACGGGGATGAACATCGCCGGCACACCGAAGTCGACGTACGACTCGGCGGCGTAGCCGAAGGCGATGCTGGTGTCCCGCTCGGTGCCGGCGACCCAGATGCCGGCGTAGCGTCGCACCATGTCGCTGTCCGACGGCAGCTCGGGCTTGTCGGGGAACAGCGCGCGCGGCATCGCGATGTGCCGGAGCGCCCCGACGACAATCGCGCCGTCGGTGTGCGGCAACACCTCCGGCACCCGGGCCATCGCCAGCGCCGGGTAGGTACACCACCCACAGCCGATCGACCAGGAAGTCCATGTTCCACCACACCTCCTGGCTGTCGGCCATGCTCCGCCGCCATTCTCGGAAGAGCTGGCCGATACGATTCAGCCGGAGTGAACGGGACTCCGAGAACAGCTCGACGTCGGCGAAGTCCTGACGGACGTCGCCGCGCACGCCCATCCAGAACAGCGCCGTGATGCCGAGCACCGAGGTGACGAGGGCGGCAAAGACCCAATGCTGGGCGCGGCGCGGATTGAAGATCTCCGCGAACGCCACGGCCGCCAGCACCAGCGGCTCGCGGAAGCTGGCGAAGTAGCCCGTCAGTCCCATCACGACCTCGAACCCGAGGATGGCCATCACCCACGGCCAGCGTACCGTCGGCATCACCACCCGACGCAGCAACAGGTAGAGGACGCCGAGCCGGATGAATGTGGACGCCAGAATCGCCTGCGTGAACAACGGGTACTGCCAGGCCAGCTGCTGCAGGACGCCGGTCGCCAGGAACGCTCCCGCGTAGATCGCGAGCAACGCGTTGAAGCCAACGATCGGAGTGTCGATCCGTTCGACCTGCCATCGACGGCTGACGAAGCCGATGCCGATCCGCATCCCGGTTGCCAGGCACAGGATGCAACCCAGGCCCACCAGCACCATCGGCCGGTAGTCCGAGGAGGTGATGGCCGTGAGCGTCCGTCCCATCAGCGCGCTGTAGAAGACGCCAATGGTGACCTGCATCCACTGGAAGGCGACCGCCAGGAACAGCACGGGCGGCCCGGCCGACCGCTTCAGGAGCTCATAGGACAGCGCGAGCACCGCCACGGCCGCACCCGCGATCCAGTCCCCCACCCAGGCGGCGGCCCCGATGGTCGCGGCCAGATAGAGCGCTAGGGACATGTGCCGGACTCCATCGGACTGTCGAGCACGCCGTCCCACGCGAACGCCGCGTCCCACGCGGCCGCAAACGCCAGGGGCGAGTCCGGAGTCAGCGACGCGCGCGCCGCCACCGACGCGCCCGCCCGCCGATCGGCGTCGAGGAACCAGGCGAGCCCCTCGGCAAAGGCTTCCGCCGTGGGCTGGGTCGCAACCCACCCATCGACCTGGTGTGTGACGAGATCCGGCAACGCACCGCTCGATCCGACGATCGACGGAACGCCGGCGGACTTTGCTTCCAGCACGACAATGCCGAAGGCTTCCCTGATCTCCGGCAATGAGGGAGCCGCGTGCAGCCACGCCTCGGCCATCGCCAGGGGCACATCGTCGCGCCAGCCGAGGAAGCGGACGCGGCCTTTCAGCGAACGGTGGCGCGCCCTGGCGCGGAGGTCGGCCTGGTACCCCGCCCATGTCGGCGATTCCCAGCCGCCCATGTCGCCGACGATGTCGAGCGACACGTCGTGTCCGCGTGCCACGAGCAGCGCCACGGCGTCGATGAGCAGGTGAACGCCCTTGCCGGGGATGATCTGCCCGGCGTACACGATCCGCCCTGGGATGGGATGCGACACCCGTTCGGTCCGGCGGCCCACAGGCAGCACGTTGGGCGCGACGGCGATCTTCTCCGCCGGCACCCCGCACGCCGCCAGTTCCCGAGCGGTGAAGGCGGAGTTGCAGACCAGGGTATGTGACACGGGCGCGATGCACCAGCGCCACATCCGCCGATAGCCGGCGCCCACGTCCGGCGCCGTTCCGAGGCGATGGACGATGCGGATACCGATCAGTCGGAGCGGCAGCAGCGCCGGCAGGTTGCGCAACACCACGGTGTAGTCCGGCAGCAGCACGACGGTCGGCCGCTGCCGCCACGCGTCCCGCAGCAGCCCGGCGCTGGTCCGCAGCACATCGGAGAAGACCCGCGCGGCGACCGTTGGCCGCCACAACCGGCGCTGCATCGGATACCAGTAGAACCCCGTTGACCAGGAGGCGCCGATCTCGTCGGCCATGTCGACGATGCCGCTGCTGCCCCAGGTGTTGACGATGCAGTGGACGTGCGCACCGCGCTCGCGCGCCAGTCGCAGGACCTCGAACGTCATGCGCTCCAGCCCTCCGGCCGACGTCATGCTGCCGCAGCAGGCGACGACCCGCCGGGTGGCGCTCGCGGGTCGGTCCGCGCGGGCGCGACAGCCGAGCCTTCGCAGCGCCAGCTCTAACCCTGCCGTGGCCTCCTGGAACGAGTGCGTCGCCGCGCGCGCAGCGCCGGCCGCCGCGAACGAGTGCCCTTCATCGAGCCGGCCGCACACCGTGTCGAGGGTCGCAGCCAGGGCCGTGACGTCGCCTGCCGGATACACCCCGCCGTTGTCGTCGCTCACGAGATCGGGATGGCAACCGACCATGTCGCTGACGACGCAGGGTAGGCCCCCGGCCAATGCTTCGTTGACGACCAGTCCCCACGTCTCGCCGGCGCTGGGCAGCACCATGACATCGGATGCGGCGTAGGCCTCGACCATCTCGTGCGGCTGCAGGAACCCGGCAAAGGCGCAGGACACCTTCAGCCGCCGGGCCACCGCCTGGCATTCGGCGTCGAGCGGGCCACGGCCCACCACCAGCAGTTGCGCCGGGCGCTGCATCCTCGACACCGCGTGCAGCGCGTCGAGCGGCCGCTTCTGCGGCTGCAGCTTGCCGGCGAACAGGATCACGCGCTTCGCCGGATCGAGGCCAAAGCGCGCGGTCAGCATGGCGCGCTCAGCTGAACACCGGGTGGCTGCCGCCCGCTCGAAGAAGCCGCTGTCCACCGCATGCGGCGAAGTGAAGATGAGCGGATCGGGCGCCCCGTGCGCGCGCAGATACTCACGCGATCGGGTGCCGACCGCAAGGTAGGCGTCGAAGCGCTTCAGCCGCGCGCGGGTGGCGAGGCCCCGCACCCAGGCTGGAATGCCGTGGCGTCCGGAGGCCAGGGTGCTGTCCCCGCGATAGATCGCCGGCCATCCGCGCTTGTCGCAGACATCGAGTGCGCGCCGGTAGACCGCCGCGTGCCAGCCGGGTACGACGACCGCGTGCGGGCCGATCGCGCCGAGAGCGTCCTCGAGATCGACCGCATCCACGTTCGAGAACGTCGCGGCGTCGAGCGACTGGTCGTACGGCTCCGGCGACAGCACCCGATTCGCGTATCCCTGCCGCAGGGGCAGCTCCCAGACGAACTGGCCACCAAACCCCGCGGCCTGCGCGCGGGCCGTGGGTTCCACGGCATAGAGCACGGTGAGGTCGATCGACGGCGCGTGCTCGGCGATCCAGCGGAACCACGGCGCAAGATACTGAACCGGGTGCGTCTGCACCACGACCACGCGCTGGCGTTCAGCCACGCGCCACCTGCGCCTGTTCCAGCAGGTCGGCCAGTCGTGCCGCCAGTTCCGGTCCCGTCGCGCCGGGCGCGAACCGCGTGTCGGCGAGTCGCGCCGGTGGATGCTCGCACCATGCGGCGAGCAGGCCGGCGGTCGCGCCGACCAGGGTGCAGGCGCGATGCTCGTCGGTGTAGGTCAGCACCGCGATCGCCGGATCGCGTTGCGCCAGCGGGGCCAGCATGCGCGCCACGTCGCTGCCGGCGTGCACCATCGCCAGCACTGGCCGCCCGGACGCCAGGGCAGCCTGGACCTTGCTGGCGGTGTAGCGCGACTCCGTCGTCCCCATCACGAGCACGATGGATGCCTCCATCAGCGTGCGGAGCGCGTCCAGATAGGGAATGCGCGCCGGCGTCTCGTGAACCCACGCCCCCACGCCAGCCTGCGCCGCACGGGCTTCCAGCCGGGGTGCGGCGCCGGGATCGGACTGGTTGCTGGTGCCCACCACGTGCAGGTGCAGCCGGCCCGCGCCTGGGCCGCCAGTCGTGTGAATCCGGGCGAGGGCCTGGAGGAATGCGTCCAGCGTCTCGGAGCCGAGCGGCAGCATCGTGCCCACGTAGCAGACGTGCACGTGGCCGTCCATGGGCGGCGATGCGATCACGCGCCGCGGATGCGCGCGCAGCCACTCGAGCTCCCGTGGATCCATGCCGATCGGAAGCGCGAGCCTGGGGCGCGCTGCCAGCACCGGGTAGCGTTCGGCCAGCTCATGGAGCAGCGAAGACGACACGCTCGTGAGGCCATCGACGTGCGGCATCACCGCGCGCTCGATGTGCCCGGCGAGCGCGCGGCTGGCGCGACTCTTCCAGTCGGGTCGGCCGCCCTCTCCTCCGCCGACGGTGCGGCCCCACTCCCCCACCCAGGGGTCCTGCAGATCGACGACCAGCGTCGCGCCGAGTGCGCGCTTCAGGCGGGGCCCGAAGGCCGCGGGATAGACCGGATACGTCGTCAGGAAGATGGCGTCGGCGCTGATCGCGCGCGCCGCGCGATACAACGGGAGAAAGGCGCGCAGGCCGAGGTCGCCGAGGCCCAGCCGCCGGGTGGACGTCGCCGGCACCACCGGTACGCGCACGATTGTGACCGCACCCGCGGTGGCCTCGGCCAGTTCGTGATCGAGCGTGCCTTCATGACCCGCGGGATCCACGGTGAGCACGGTCGGCGCCCACCCGTGCGCGGCCAGGTACGGAGCCAGCACGCGGACACGGTGCGCGCCGGCTGACGCATCCGGCGGAAAGTGCGGGCTGATGAGCAGCAGCCGCCGTGACGCGCTCATCGCGGCACCGACGCGTAGACCTGCTCGTAGGCATCGACGATCGGGTCCACGCCGAAGCGGGTTTCGGCGTCGAGGCGACAGCGCGCCCGATCGATGCGAGCGAGCAGGCCCACCGACCGCACCGCCTCGTCGAGCCCGGCACAGACATACCCGGTCTCGCCGTGCCGAATCACCTCGGGCACGCTGCCACGGCTGAAGCCGATGACGGGGGTGCCGCAGGCCAGGGCTTCGATCATCACGATGCCGAACGGCTCATCCCACTGGATGGGCATCAGGAGCGCCGCCGCCTGGCCGAGCAAGGCATCCTTCTGGAGATCGTCGACTTCGCCCGCGTAGGTCACCTGCTCGCCATCGATGGCCGGCGCCACGACGCGATCGAAGTAGGCCTGGCCGTCGGCGCTGGTCACGCGGTTGCCGGCGATCACCAGACGCCGCGCAGCCGCCCGCGCAATCGCAATCGCCTCGCCCACGCCCTTGATCGCCTCGAGCCGGCCCAGGAACATCAGCGGCGCGTCGGCGGCGACCCGCAGGTGACAGTGATAGCGCGACGTATCCACGGGGTTGTAGACCGTGTGCCATCCCGCTCGTTCGGCCTGGTCCGCGCCCGAATACAGCGCCGACGAGCAGCCGGTGAACACCAGCGAGTGCCCCGCGACACGCGAGGCCCGGCGGACGCCGCTCCACGGCACCGCGCGCTGATAGGTCTGCACCTTCGGGATACGAAGGGGCAGCACCGGGGCCAGTGCCGCCAGCCGCCCGAAGCTGTGAATGACGTCGACCTCGTCGCGGCGCGACCACAGTGCGTGCCCGACCTGCGCCAGTTCGCTGGCGCGGCGCCTGGCGCCGGTGTGCGGGGGCGTGCCGTAGGGCACGAGCGGCGCGCTGGTCCGGCTGTCCGGATGCGCCACCAGCGTCACCGCGTGGCCGCGAATCATCAGGCCTTCCACCAGCACCGCAATCACGCGCTCGATGCCGCCGTAGCCGGAGGGCGGCACGGGGAGATAGGGGTCGGCAGTGATGACGATACGCACGGGGGTCAGGCGAAGGCGCGCGCGAACCAATCGAGGAATCGTCCCCGCTCGAGCGGATGTTCCCAGTGCCAGCGCCGCACCGCCGCCTGCCACGACCCCTGGCGCGCCGCGGCGAGGGCATCGCGATTGGCCGACCAATGCTGCAGCACAGTGGCCGCCGAGGCCGGCTGCTCGGGGTCCAGCCACGCGACGTGCGGTGCCAGTTCCTTGAGGAGCGCCCGCTGTGCCGGCATGGTCGTGGCCATCACCGCGAGTCCGGTGGTGAGATACATGAAGAGCTTGTTCGACAGGGTGAGCCGGCGGTTCTCGACCAGCCCGGTTTCGGTACCTGAGGCCGATGTCGAACGGCGCGCAACTCTCGGGAAGCTGATCGGGCGCCAGCGGCGGCTGGGCCTCCACCACCAGGCGTGGCGCGACCTCGGCCGCCAGTTCGCGCAGCGTCGAGACGTACACCGGCGTCACCCGTCCGCGCAGCACGAGCCGCGCATCGATGCCGGCCGCGCCGATGCCGCGGATCGCGAGCTCCAGACCGCGCTGCTGACCGATCGTCTGGCTGAACCAGTAGAACTGCAGCGGTCCGTCGCGCCGCGCGATCACCGGCGGCGTGGCTGGCAAGGGCCACACGTTGTGCAGCACCAGCGGCTCGACGCCAAAACTCGATCGGTAGGCGACGGCCAGTTCGTGACTCGTCGTGGTCACCAGCGCCGCCCCGGGCAGGACCACCGACAGGACCTGGTTCGCCAGGCGATGGTGCAGCGCCGCGCCGGCATCCTCGCGTTCGTCGGTGTGCAGATCTTCGAGGTCGACCCCATAGCGGCAGCCGAGGACGCGCGCCGCATCGTGAGCGGGCGCGAGGGCGCCGCTGGTGCCGGCGAACACGGCGTCGGGACGGCTGCGAACGATCGCGTCCTGCAGCTCGGGACCGCTGCGACCGAAGGCGGCCGTGGCCAGGCGCCAGGGCAACGCGCCCGCATCCAGCCGCGTCGCAATCGCGGACGCGATCCGCTGACGGGCGCCGCTCCAGCGCTGGCGCCACACGGCCGAGTCGCGGCTGAGATCGACGACGTCCCAGGACCAGGTCCTGGTCTGCCGCAGATGGACGTCCGCCTCGATTGCCCAGTCGGTCGATCGCGTGCTGACGACGTGGACGTCGTACCCCGCACCGTGCAGGGCGTCGGCCACCTTGACCATGCGGGGACAGGTGCTCAGGTGTCCCGCGGTCGCCACACACACCCGCATCATGGCTGCCACCGCCGCGCCAGTCGATATGCGAGCTCCGCGCCATCCAGACCGTCCACCATCAGGAACCGGGGTTGCTCGAGCAGTGGCCGCGACGCGGAGGCCCAGCCCTCCCCGGTGGTGAAGGCCACCGCCACGCCCAACCGCCGCAGCACCTCCATGGTGTCCCCGTTGTAGTCGATGCGGGGACGTCCGATGGGATAGGCAAACGATGAGGCGGCATGGCCGGTCCAGCTGGTCACGGCCTCAATGCCGCGTGCGATCTCCGAGGCCTGCATCGGGATGTCCAGCTGCGCCAGTGGCGGGTGGGAGTCGGTATGGCTGCCGAGTTCGATCAAGGGGTGCGAGGCCAGCGTCGACACCTCATCAGGAGTGAGTGTCGCCAGTTCATCGGCAGAACCGGCCGGCGGGCTCCATTTTGCGACCACGTCCGGCCAGTTCGCCGCGCCGCCGTCGCGGAGCGACATCACCGCTTCGTCTCCCAGCTGACGGGCCATCGCGTCGTACCAGTGCAAGGTGCGCTGCTCGATTGGCCGGCGCGACAGGAACAGCGAGGCCGGCACGTTCGCCCGCTCCAGCAGCGGCAGTGCCCTCGTCAGCACCGACCGGTAGCCATCGTCGAACGTGACATGAATCGCACGGGCTGGCAGGGCCGAGCGGCCCTGGAGTCCGGCGACCAGTTGTGAGAGCCCGATCGGCATGCCCAGGCGGCGGATGACGTCGAGATGCTGCGCGAAGTACGGCGCCGGCACATGCAGGCCAGCGAATGTCAGTCCGTCGGGCACCGCCGCCGATGCGCGAATGGCGTGGTAGCAGAGGACGACAGCGCCCGGCCATGGCCGTCGCCGCGCGAGCAGGCGAAATACGCCGAGCTCGTGGGCCGCGACCTTGGTCGCCCGCCACCACGGAGCGGCCGGGGCGTTCGCGCTCACGCCTGATACTCCGCGAGGTAGTCCATGGTCACCGCGTCGGACTGGCGGGGACGAGGCAGGCGGCGACGCCACTCGTCGAGCTGCCCCGGGGCCATGGCCAGCGAAGCGAGCAGCGCGGTCAGCGCCCGCCGGTTGCCCGCGGCAACCAGCATGCCCGTTACTCCCGGCTCCACGATCTCGGCCAGCGCCGGAAGATTGCTGCCGATGACCGGCGTCCCCACGGCGTGCGCCTCGAGCGCCACCGTGGGTCCGCCCTCCACCACCCGCGAGGGGCAGCACAGCACGTCGATCGAGGCGAGCCAGGCCGGAACATCGCGCGGTGCGCGCGGCGGTTCGAACACCACCCGTGGGTCACGCCGGGCCGCACGCTTGAGGGCCGCCAGCTCGCGTCGTTCCGCGGGCCCGGTGGCGACGACGACCGCACGCAACCGCACAGGTGCCGACGCCGGCAGCGCCAGCACCGCGTGGACCAGATCGTCCAGTCCTTTCACCGCTTCGGCCCGCCCCAGATACCCCACGGTGAGCGGGGTGGTGGTCGGCACGTCCTCCGGCGGGGCCTTCCTGGGCCAGCCGCCCGGACGCGTCGCGATCCCGAGCCGATTCACCGTCACCTGGTCCGGTGGCGCGCCGTTGGCGATCAGCACGGCCCGCGCCCACGCGCTGAGCACGACGAACTTGTCGACGAGGGTGAAGAGCTGGTGGTGGGCGGCGCGCCGCGCCGCGACCAGCCGTTCGAGATCGAGCGCCGTGCCCAGCCGTCCCGTGCGAGGGACGCTCCCCGGCACCGCCCGGCCCATGCCCGCCAGCAGGCCCGCCATCGGTGCCGGCACCCCGTGCTGCTCCAGGACACAGGCCGCACAGGTACGCGCGCTGACCTGCGCGTCACAGAGGGAGCGGCCGTCCCGAAGCATGGTGCCGCGTTCGCACAGAAAGCCGAGGCTTGCCGAGTGGGTCGTGACGATGACCCGTGCGCCGAGCTCGCGGGCGAGCGTCACCTCGGCCAGTCCCAGACCGGTGACGAAGGTGTGGAAATGGACCACCTCCGGACGCGCGGCGCGAAGCCAGCGATGGAAGAACTCCGCCCCACGCACGCGCGTCAGGCCACGCGCCTCCTCGCGGCTTGGCGCCGCGGGAATCGGATAGCGATAGACCGGGATGCCGTCGTGTTCGTAGTGGCGTTCGGTCGTGTTCGCGGCGTCTGGTGCGGCAACCAGCACCTCGTGACCGCGGCGCCGCAACTGGTGCGCGAGCGCGCCGACG
This sequence comes from uncultured Acidobacteriota bacterium, assembly GCA_963721715.1. Classification (GTDB taxonomy): domain Bacteria; phylum Acidobacteriota; class Vicinamibacteria; order Vicinamibacterales; family UBA2999; genus VFZN01. Next base: position 1,529,569 of record CAVRKI010000004.1, read on the forward strand.
TAAACCTCGGTTCCCCCGAGCGAATCGGGGAAGTACCAACCCACCGCCTGCACAATCCTCATCGTCGGTCGGGGCCAGGCAGGGGACCGCGCCCCCATCGCTCGAGCGAGAAGCAACCGGTGACGATGGCGGGCGTGCCAGCCGTGTGCACGCGATGCGGGCGGCGCAGATAGCGAGCCCAGTCGGCGGGGCCAAGGCCGCAATCCCGCGCGTGCCGGACAGCAGCCCCGAAGTCGCCGTGGCGGGCCAGCCGCCATGCGCGTCGCGCATTGACGAAGGCGGCGTGCCGGCGCGCCTGGGCGAGTTCGGCTCCGGTCAGCGGGCAGTCCGGGTGCGCCAGCGCGTCCCACACCCGGCGCGCCGCGATCGCCACCCCGGCCGCGGCTTCTGGCGTCGCGCTCTCCTGGCCGGCGTGCACGCGATACCAGTAGAGGTCGCCAGGCACCAGCAGCACCGACAGCGTGCGACAGGCCTTCAGCCAGAAGATCAGGTCGGAAGCCGGGCCGGCGGGCTCGAAGCCGCCGACCGCCCGGAACGCGGCGGATCGGAACATCATGCCGGCGGGACCGAGCATGAAGAGGCCCGCTCCCAGGAACTCGCGCGAGTAGCATTGAGACGGCGATAGCAGCATCGGGCACGGACCGCCCGCCCACGCCGTGTGACCCGAGGCCGCCAGGCCCGCGGCCGGTTCCGCCGCCAGCGGGCGGATCATCGTCTCCAGCGCGTGCGGATACATCACGTCGTCGGAGTCGTGGAACTTGAAGAACTCGGTCTCCACCAGCGCCGCGGCCCGATTGCGATTCGGGTAATCCCCCAGGTTCCGATCGTTGCGGACGACGCGCACGCGCCGGTCCCGGGCGGCGTAACGCTCGGCCGTCGCCGCCGTGCCATCGGTCGAGTGGTCGTCGACAATCAGCAGCGTGAAGTCGGCGAAGGTCTGCGCCAGCACGCTTTCGATCGACGCCGCGATGTAGCGCTCGCGGTTGTAGGCGGTCATCAGGACGGTGAGCGGCGTCATCCGCGCCCTCGCAGCGCCCGCACTCCGCGGACCACGGCGTTCGGAATCCAGGCGCGATCGAGGCGGCTGCCGTACGGCACCGTGGTGGCCGCCCTGGGGGCCCGTGGCCGCGCCGCCAGTGTGTCGAAGAGCGCGTAGTAGTCGCGCGCGCGCTCCACCGCGCTGCCTCGCCTCCGTGCCGAGGCCCGGGCGGCGGCGCTCATGCGTTCCAGCCGCTCGCGATCCGTCGCCAGCGCCTCGATGCTCGCGGCGAATGCCGCCACGTCACCGACCGGCGGCAACAGCCCGCTGACCTCGTGCTCCACCACTTCGGGGACGCCGCTGGGGATGTCACTCACCACCGGGACCAGGCCGGCGCCCATCGCCTCGATCAAGGCGACCGGCAGCCCTTCGGCGCGTGTCGGCAGCACGAACACATCGCACTGCGGCAGCTGAGCGAGCGTGGCCTGGTGCGAGAGGGCGCCGAGCCACGTCACCGGACGCCCGGGGCCCCACTGCGCGCGCAGTTCCCGCTCGTGCGGTCCGGCCCCGATGATCGTCCACGCCACCGGCACGCCACGACCGGCGAGTTGCCGATCGATCCTCGGCAGGTCGAGGACGCCCTTCTGTCCATGCTCGAGTCGCCCGGCGAAAACGAGCCTGAGCGGCCCGGGTCCCGCCACGCGCAACGCCGCCGGCAGCGTCACGCCGTAGGGCAGGAACCGGATGTCGCTGCCGCGATGCGGCAACCGGGCGCGGAGACCAGCCTCCATCGCGCGCGAGTAGGCGATGAACACATCGATGACCGCCTCGTGTCGGGCCGCCAGGTCATAGTAGTAGGGATGGTCGCCGTGCAGCAGCTGTACTACCGCGCGCCCGCTCGGATAGGCATGCTCCATCGCCAGCTCGAGCCAGTCGTTCGAGACCAGCACGCCGGGGCCCGGCGGAATCGCGGACCGCAGGCGTTGCAGCACCGTGTAGAGGTTCTCGGACGGCAAGGTGTAGCGCACGACCGTCTCGGCAGCCACCTCCTGCCCGGCGGTGGCCTCGGCCTTGGGCCCTCGCCCCTTGCCCGCGTCATCCTTGCGCGCCAACCCGGCCCGCGCCTCGGCTGGATCGAGGTCCGCGGCGTTGTCAGTGAGCAACAGGTGGCTGCGCAGGGCGCCGGGCGGGCGGGCGTTCAGCAGGGCGCGGACGATCGTCAGCGATCCGCCGAGCTTGTCGGGGATGACATAGACGACATTCCCAGGCCCTGTCACCCGCGGCTCCTGGCCCATGCGCGGACCACCACCACCCACTCCGCGACGCCGGGAAACGGCCCGGCCGGTGATGCCGTGACTCGCCAGCTCGCCTGATGGAAATCGTTCAGGGTGTACGAAAAGCCGGCCCGGTGGAGGAGATCCAGACACGCCGGCAGCCGACGCTCGGCGACGTCGAAATCGTGCACCTCCATGTGGATCGCCCGCACGCGGCCCAGCGAATCCGCGCTGTCGCGCAGGACCTCCAGTTCGGCGCCTTCGATATCCATCTTGATCAGATCAATCGCATCGGCCGCGAGCCAGTCGCGGAGCCGCACGCACCGCACGTCGATGCCGCGGCCCGGAGTGTCGCCGCCCACCGCGTCGACCACGCCGGAGTCCGAGCCCTCGGCTCGGAATCTCACCACTCCCGCCGTCGACCACACCGCCGCGGGCACCACCTCCACGTCGCCGACGCCGTTGTCCCGCAGGTTACGCTGCAGGATCGCGGCAATGGTGGGGTCGGCTTCGAAGGCGGTGATGCGCGCCGCTCGATACGCGCGCTTCAGCCACAACGTCGCCAGCCCGATGTTGGCGCCGCAGTCCAGGATCCTGGGCGCATCGCTCGCGGCCTGGAACCTCAGGCTCTGCCGGACGAAGAGATCGTCCCACTGCGGCACCGTTGACAGGGCATCCGCGTAGGCCAGATCCAGGTCCAGCAGGCGCACGGAGCCGGGTGTGTGGCGCGGGATCCGGGCCGCCAGTGCCTCGAACTTGCGGCGTGCGTCTTCTTCGGGAGTGGGCGCCAGTCGCCGCTTCACGCCCGCCGCCAGGCGGCGTAGCTCGCGCGCCATCGTCATGCGCGGGCCCCGCCCCGGTTGGCCGGCGCCGGCCGTCGTGCGTTCACCCGCGCGGGGTCGTGCAGCGTCTCCTCGAAAGCGTCCTCGAGGATGCGGTCGATCACTTCGACGCCCTGCGCAAGACTGTGGTCCTGGTTCGACACCTCGTACTTCCACGCCCCGAAGCGGCCGCGGGAGTAGATGTCGCGCGATTCGAGTGCCGGCAACAGCAGCTCGAGCGCGCGATCGCGCCGGAGTGACGGCACCGGGTAGCCGCGATCGAGCCGGCGGTGCCAGGTGTGATGGACCGCGGCCGCGGCCGGAATCAGGTGCGCCGCCAGCATGCCGGCGACCGTGGCTCCCACCACGTCTGGTCCGGCAAGCGGTCGGTGGGGCGACTCCGACACTTCCGCCATCAGCGACCACTGCCGCTCTGGATCGGGCACATTGGCGGGGGCATAGCGGGAGAAGTGCGTGACGCGGTAGAAGGGGCAGTTGTCTTCCGGAAAGTAGATCCAGCACTTCGTCGCCAGCGCCGGCGGCGGCGCGCCGTGCAGCCCCACGCCGATCACATGGGTCGTGCTCCACTCGAGATCCTCGAGGAGGGGCGCGAGCGTGGGCGCCAGATCGCTGGCGCGAACGAGGAGATCGAGCGGCATCGTGCTGATCAAGTGTTGGTATCGAATCCGCTCGCCCGACGCCAGCCGCACTTCCCTGGCGGCGCTGTCGACGTGTCTCACCACCTCGCCGAATCGCAGGCGGCCGGGGGCCGCGTCCTGCAGGCGAGACGCCAGCGCGCGCCAGACGGCGCCGGTGCCGCCCCGCCGCGGAAACCGGAAGCGGTTGTTCGGTCCCCACGACACATCATCTCGCCGCAGACGGAGGTTCTCGCGGACGCGATCGACGTCCACCACCGCCACCCGATCCCCGACCCAGTGCCACGCCATGCGCTCGGGCGAGCGCGCCCAGACCTTGGTGTTGTAGGGGCGCATGAACATCTCGGCGATGGCGTTGCCGAATGTCGCATCGATCCAGCCGCCGAAATCCGCGGGCTCCGCCGTGTCGCTCGATGCGGCGGCCGCGGCGAGGCCCGCCACGGCCGCCCGGGCATCGGCATCCGGCAGGCGGTGCACATTCAGCTGGAACGGATACGGTACGAAGCGTTCGCGCACCCACACCCACGACTCGCGGTCGTGATGGTGCCAACCGTCCACGCCCAGCAGATCGTCCATCAACCGATCGAAGTACTGGTAGTGGCTGAACTGCACATGGCCGCCGAAGTCCCACGTGAAGCCGTGACGATCGACCACCGAGCCGGCCAGTCCGCCAGCGGCCGCGTCGGCTTCGAGCAGCAGCCAGTCGCCATGGCCGCGTTGCTGCAGGCGCCACGCGGCGCCGAGACCGGTGGGCCCGGCGCCGATGATGAGGAACGGCACGCGCGTCATCAGCCGGCGACCGCCTGGCCGGCGCCACCAGCGTCATAGAGCGCCACGTGCCGCTGCCGAAGATGCTGGGGCGTGAGGTGTGCGTCGTAACAGGCACGGGATCGCGCGCCGAGCAGCGCGCGGTCTGCCGTGGGCAGCTGGAACATCTGCCCCAGCCCGGTGGCAATCGCCTCCGGCGTCAGCTGGTTCAGCAGCACGCAGCCGGCGCCGACGTCTCGAAACGTCAGGTTCCCGCCAGTGGGGCTCAGCAGCAGCGGACGCCCTGCCTCCGTGGCCTCGATCGTCGAGAGATCGAACAGGCTGAAACGGTTCACGTTGATCACGAAGTCGACGGTCGCCAGCAGGTCCATCACCTCGCGCACGGGACCGAGCGCCTTCAGCCGTGGGTGAAACGGCAGCCGATCGGCTGGACACCCCGCCACCGCCACCAGGCCGCGCACGTCCTCGGGCACGAGGTCCAGCGCCGCGAGCAGCAGGTCGAGGCCGCGATAGGGCTGAGAGTTGCCGATGAACAGCCCCACCGGCACTGCCGGCGGCAGCGCCCATCGGGCGCGACCCTCGCGCGCGGACACCGCCACGCCGCCCGTCGCGGGCCCGGCGGCGCCGGTCATCAGGCAGGTGGCGCGAGCAAGCGCGGCGGTCATCGGCGCGAAGCCGCGGGCGAGCTCGCCGGCCGCGTCAATCGACGGCACCAGGACGCGATCGACCGCATCGATCACGTCGATCTCGCGCCGCATCCAGGCTTGCACGTCTGGATAGGCAGCGACGGTCTGCCAGTCCAGTTCCGGCACGCCCCAGCACCAGATCAGGTACAACGCCAGCGGCATGGGGTTGTGCAGGAGCAGCCACACCTGCTGCGTCCCGCTACGCCGCCGGAGCGCGGCTTCCGCCGTCGGCGCGTCGTGCGCGAACAGCACGTCGGCGGGTTCGTCGATGGCGCGCACCAGCGAGGGCTCGGCCTGTTTCTGCATGCGATCCCACACGTCCTGCAGCTGCCGATCGGCTGCGCCGCCTGGCTGCGGCAGATCGGACGCGGCCGGGCGATCGAATGCGGGAGCGCCAAGCCACGTGCGGCGCAGGCGACGCAGGGCCGTGACGAGGGTCGCGGGCGGCTGTTCGCGCGGACCGCCGCCTGGCTCCGTCACACGCGCGGGCAGGATCACGCGATGCCGACCAGCGCCACCAGCGGCCAGGGCGCTCTCCAGTTGCATGAGGTACCCGGCCGGCCCACCTTGCCGCGCCAGCGGCGGACCGAGGTGGCCCACGGTCATGCGACCGCCTCCACCGCCCAGCGGCACTCCACCTGGACCAGCCCTTTACGTTCGGTGCTGCGCTGATACAGGACCGACGTGCCCGGATCGGTGGAGAACGACAGCGCCGGCTCCTGGAGATCGAGGATGTCGAGCTCGTTCCAGAGGCATGTCGCCACGTGGTAGTCACCCGCGAGCAAGGTGTCCGCCGGAATCCTCACCTCGGCGCGCAGCAACGCCGGCCCCGCCGGCAGCTGCAGCCCGACATCGTCGAGGTTGGACGTGAACACCTGCACGCCGTCCGCCGAGAGCACGCCGATCCCGAGGCGGGTTCCCGCCGATCCCGCCGGCAGGCGCACCTGCATGCGGACGACGATCGGGTCGGTGACCCTGGGCCGCGGCGCCGGCCGGCCGATCACGTCGATGATCTCGGCTGCCAGGACCGCCGGGCCCGGGCCGGGTGAGGCCGCGACGTATCGCGCGCGTCCGTCGCCGGCCAGGTAGCGGCTGACCACGGCGCGGGGATCGCCCTGAAACACCACGCGGCCCCGCTCGAGCAACAGCGCCGTCGTGCACAGCCGCTGCACCGCGGCCATGTTGTGGCTGACGAACAGCACGGTGCGCCCGCCACGCGCGACCTCGTCGATCTTCCCGAGACACTTCTTCTGGAAGCGCGCATCGCCGACCGCCAGCACTTCGTCCACGATCAGGATCTCGGGCTCGAGGTGCGCGGCCACGCCGAACGCCAGCCGCACGTACATGCCGCTCGAGTAGTACTTCACCGGCGTGTCGATGAACGCCTCGACCTCCGCGAAGGCGACGATGGCGTCGAACTTCCGCAGGATCTCCTCGCGGCTCATGCCGAGGATGGCGCCGTTCAGCAGGACGTTCTCGCGGCCTGTCAGGTCGGGATGGAAACCGGTCCCCACCTCGAGCAGGGATCCGACGCGCCCGCGAATCTCCGCCCGCCCCTCGGTCGGCGCGGTGATCCGCGACAGGATCTTCAGCAGCGTCGACTTGCCGGCGCCATTGCCGCCGATGATGCCGACGACCTCGCCGGCGCCGACCTCGAACGTCACCTCGCGCAGCGCCCACAGCGTCTGCGCATCCTCCGGCTCGGGGGCGCCGGTGACGGCGCGCACCGTGGCCCACATGCTCTCGACGATGCGATCGCGCAGGTGGGCCGAGGGCCGCCGGCCAAGCTGGTAGCGCTTGCCCAGCCGGGACACCCGGATCACCGGCGCCCCGTCAGAGGACATCGACGAAGACGCGCTCCATGCGCCGGAAATAGCGGAGGCTCAGCCACAGCGTCACGACCACCGCGACCGTGGACGACAGCACCTCGACCGCGGCCGGCGACGGCGTGCCGGCGAGCACCCAGCGGAACCCGTCCACCACCGTGGCCATCGGGTTGAGGGCGTAGAACCAGCGCCAGCGTTCGGGCACGAGCGAGCTGGGATACGCCACCGGCGTGGCGAACAGCCCGAACTGGATGAGGAACGGCACCACGAAGCGGACGTCGCGATACTTCACGTTCAGGGCCGACAACCAGATGCTCGCCGCGGCGGCGAACAGGGTCGCCAGCAGCGCGAAGGCCGGCAGCGCCAGGAGGTTCAACCCGGGCGCGATGCCATACCAGGCCATCAGCACCGCGACCATCGCCATCGCCACCGCCGCGTCCACCAGCGGCACGACGATGGCGCCGAGCGGCACGATCAGGCGCGGGAAATACACCTTGGCCAGCAGGTTCTGGCTGCCCACCAGCGAGCTGGCGCCCTGCGCGACAGCCGCCGCGAAATAGGTCCACGGCACCAGCCCGGCATAGCTGAACACGGGATACGGCGCGCCGTCCGACGGCATGCCGGCAAGCCGGCCGAACACCAGCGAGAACACGACCATCGTCGAGAACGGCTGGAGGATCGCCCACGCCGCGCCCAGCACGGTCTGGCGGTACCGCACCCGCAGGTCGCGCCAGACGATGAAGTACAGGAGCTCGCGATAGGCCCACGCTTCGCCAACCGTGCCTCCCGTGCCTTCCGGGGTGATGACGGTGGTGTGTCCGGTGACCGGCGTCATGCGGCCTTCACGACCCGGAGCGTGACCAGCACCGGGTAGTGCGGATCGTGGACGTCCAGTTCATCCGCGCTCAGTTCCTCGGCGGCGAGCCCCAGCATCGCCGACACCGCGGCAAGGCAGTTGCCGTGGGCGTCGATGGTCACGTCGTGCCCGGCCCACACGCGCGACGCGATCTCGCGCCAGCCGTCGGCGCTCAGCCGCCAGTAGTCCGCGCCGTCTGGCACCAGCGGCACGAACGTCGCCGTCGTCGCCAGCACGACGCCGCCGGGCTTCACCACGCGCAGCGCCTGCCGCAGGCAGCCCTCGATATCGCGCAGGACGCAGAGCGTGTTGGGCAGCAGGAAGCAGTCGTAGCGACCCGACGGGATGACGTCCGCCTGCGCCAGGTCGCAAAGATACGTGGGCGCGAACGCCGGGTTGATGTCGACGGTATGGGTATCGCCAAGCGCGTGGCCGTAACGCCGCGCGTGATCACTGCCCTGAATCTCGAGCACGTCGCCGGTGATCGCCGCCTGGTTGGCGCGCAGGAAGGCGTGCAGGTAATGGCGATCGATCGGCGTGCCGCGATCGAAGCCGAAGTTCCTGGAGAACGGCTCCGTGCGGCGCAGGTTGCCCCACCGCGGCAGGCCCAGGCCTCGCAGCACGCTGCGCGCGACGACGGTGCCATGGGGGCCGAGCAGGGCTCGCGCCCGTTCGCGCAAGGCCGCCGACGCGCGGTCGTCCGGTGGTGGTGAGGCCATGTGCCTGGACGCGCCCTTGGGGAGAGCGCTAAAGGAAGCGCTGACGGATGCGGATGGTGTCGTTCGGGCGGACGGCGTCGCCGGGCTTGGCCTCGACCTCGACCTGCTTGTCGCCTGCGCTCCGCTGAATCTTGATGCCCCGGTCGGAGCCGCGCTCGGTGAGCCCGCCAGCCACCGCAATCGCCTGCTGGACGGTCATGTTGGGTTGCAGCACATAGAAGCCGGGATTGCGCACGAAGCCGGAGATGTAGAAGCGCGCCGCCTGCTCAACGATGATGGTGTCCCCGTCCTGCAGTACCAGGTTGAAGGCCGCCTTGCCGGTGGTGAGCTCGTCCACCTTGACGCGCATCACGTCCACGGTGTCGTCGCTGCCGGGCATTGCCGGCTGACCGGGCGCGGCGGCCGCGTCCTTCATGCGGCGCACCAGGATGTCGTTGCCCGCCGTCGGCGTGAACGACCCGGCCTTCGCCAGCACCTCCAGCAGCGTGACCTCACCTTCGATGGCGTACTTCCCCGGGGCCCGCACCTCGCCCATGATGAAGATGCTCCGGCTGCGATACTCCGTGATCTCCACCGAGACCAGCGGCCGTCGCAGGTAACCGTCCGCGAGCAGCTTGGTGATCTGCTGCTCGATGACCCGCACGGTCTTCCGCCCGACTTCGATCCGGCCGACCAGCGGGAAGGTGATGGAGCCGTCGGCGTCCACCCGAAACGTGCCGCTCAACGACGGCTCGTCGAACACCTTGATGAGCAGCGTGTCGCTGGGCCCGACCGGGTAGCCCGACGCCGCGGAAACCGCCTGCGGTTCCTGGCCGACGACCGCCAGGGGCGGTGCCCCGAACAGGGCCACCAGCAGCAGGCAACTCAGCAGGCGAACGCGCATGGTTAGAAAGTGTACGTCCAGGACAGGTAGAAACGCCGCCGATCGTAGTCACGGTCGGGGCGGTCATCGGACGACCGGGCCCACCATTCATAGGACAGGCCCAGCCGCGACTGGTCGGCAAAGTTGTAGCCCACGCCGCCGCCGATGATGCGGAGGTGATCGACCCGATCGCCGGGCGTCTGGCTGTCCGCGTAACTCATGCGGGTGGCCGCGACGCGGCCCTGCAGGTCCCAGCCGCCGGTGACGCGGTGGGTATACGTGAGGTCGCCAGTCGTTTCGACGTAATACCCCTCCGCCTGTTCGAACGAGTAGGACACGTCGCGCAGCACCGACACCGCGAAGCTGCCGCGGTCCAGCAGCGGATAGATGAGAGAGACCTGCGCCGTGAGGCCCTGATACGGCTCCAGCGTGGACGTGTCCGGCTGGAAGTCGCGGAACCCGATGCGCGCCGTGCCCCTGAAGATGGCGTCCGACGCAAACGCGAACTCCGCGTAGGCGTAGCGCGAACTGGCGTTCCGTTCGGGCGAGTAGGTGAAGTCGTCCTCCGAGTAGCCACCAACCACCGACAGGCTGGTGAGCGGCGTCAGCGACAGATGGATACCACCGTCGTACGCCGTCGTGTCCTTGTCGAGTGACGTTTCGAGATCGACGCCGTCCATGCGCTGACCGGACTGGTAGTTGGTCTCGGTCTGGGTCGATGACGCGAATACGAACGAGGCCGGCGACAACTCGAAGGCCAGCCCGCCACCGAACTCGGTGTCGGTGCGCCGCGCCCGGACATCGATCTCACGGTTCGGCCGATCGCGGGTGTCGGTGCGGCCCGCCCCCACGAACGGACGAAGCCGCGACAGCAGGAAGTCGGCGCGCCCACGCATCGTCGGCGCAATGTAGCGCTCGTCGGAGTAGGTGTGGAAATAGTTGAAGTCCGCGGCGAAGTAACCGGTGAGGCGAATCAGGCGCGGACGGACGAACACGTTCACCTCGGGAGTGAAGGTGGCGACGAAATCGTCCTTCGGGTTGTCCTCGTCGTTGAAGATGTTGCTGTCCACCCCGAACTGGCGGAGCTTCACGCCCGGTGAAAAGAGGACGGGCCCCAGACGCAATGGATAGTTGGGCGGATCGACATCCACCGCCGGCGCGATACTCTGCGCCCCCGCCGTGCCGCAACTCCCCCACACCAGGGCGACGGCCATCACCACGCGCAGCGCCGCCACTCGTCTCGCCGAACCGAACGTCACAGTCACGTGCTCCGTTCCCGCGGTCAGGACCTGTCGGCACCAGGCGCCGGGGCCACGGGGACGAACTCGCCATCGCCATCCGGATCCGCCTCGAGCCTGAGGAACTGCCCGTCCGCGTCGTACAACAGGCGCCGGTCGGCACGCCCACGTCGTCCCGTGTCCACGCGGACCTCACGCAGCCGCTCGTTCTCGAAGATCTGCCAGGTGTCCACGCGGCCGTCGGCGTTCGTGTCTTCCTCCACGCGCACCAGGGCATCGCTCCGGTAGAACTCGCGGCGGTCGATGGCGCCGTCACGAGCCCGCGCCAGTTCCATCCGGCGCTCGCCCGGGGCCTGCTCGGCCCAGGCCCACGTGTCTTCCACACCGTCATTCCGGCTCGACGTCCCCACGCGGCTCAGCGCGCTGCCGTCGTCGAAGTATTCCCAGCGCTCGATCCGACCGTCCTGATCCGCGTCGATCTCCGCCCGCAGCGTGCGGCCGCCGTCCAGATAGATCCAATGGTCGACGCGACCGTCGTGGTCGACGTCCGACGCCACCTGCACCAGCCGGCGCGTGTCGTCGTCATAACTCGCAACGGGAGCGGGCCGCGGCGCCGCGCAGCCGGCGAACGCCAGCAGCCACACGACGGGGCCGATGCAGCGGTAGAGATGGAAATGGGGTCGGGACACAGCTTCGCCCTGTGGCTTACACGGCAGAGTAATCGGACCCCGCAGACGGCCAGCTCTACAGTTTAATCGGCCACTACACGTCGTTTACATGGGGCGAGGGGGGCTCGCCGCCAGCCGTCCAGTCCGCTAAGTGTGCCAGCATTCGCTCGGCACGGTACAGGTGTAACAGCGGTTCATGGGCAATCGACCGATCGCGAAGGGTCGCCTGGAGGGTCGCCTCGACCGCCGGACCGCTGAAAATCGCCCTGACGCGGCTGCCTTTCGACAACAGGGTCTCGCGTAAGGTCGCCTCCACCGTCGGGCTGGCCAACCACCCGTCCAACTGCACCGCGCCCCGGATCCACGGCCGCATCGAGCCGCCAAGCGTCTGCACGACGGACCTCGTGGCCCGATACGCGACCCGCGTGGCCCGCGTGGCCCACAGCGAGGCCGCCGATGCGCCGAGCGCTACGCCGGTCTTCTGCCAAGGCACGGCGGCGATCCCGGGATGGGGCGCCAGGAGCACCCGATGGACGTCGTGGCGATCGCGATGAATCCGAGGCAGCGCCGCCGCATGCTCCACCAGGGCGTAGTCCACGAACGGCTTCCGCACCTCCAGCTGGTTTACGGCCGTCTGCGGCCACGCATTGATCGCCCGGCGGCACTTGGTCTCGATCAGCCAGCCGCGCGGACTGGCCGCGCCAACGCTGGCGTCGATCGCCTCCCACGCCACTTGTTCGGGAATGGCAATCGGCGAGTGCCAGTACGGCAGGCAGGACATGGCTTCTCGGGCAGTCGTGACTTCATAGGTGGATCCCAGCACCAGATCCCCTAGATAGCCGCTGACCTCCCACGTCATCAGCGACGCGATGCGGTCCATCATCGTCGCCTGGAACGCATTGACGATGTCAACGACGCCGTCATGGGCGAGGCAGAACCGCGTGCGCGCCTCCAGCCAGTCCGGTTCCGGCAGCGCAAGGTGCACCCACGGAACGCCGGCGGCCCGGGCGGCGCGCGCGGCGAATCGCACCTCGTCCGAGCCGTCCTCCCCGTAGGTCACGGCCGCCCACATTCCGGATCGCATCTCCGAGGCGTCGGCGAGGATCACCCGGCTGTCGAGCCCTCCGCTCAGCTGCTGTCCCACGCGCTCGCCAGCCAGGCGGGCGGCGAGTGCCCGTCGCCAGCAGGCGCGGATGGCCTCGGCCATGGAGTCGGGCATGCCGGCCGCGCCAGCGGGCGCGGGATCGGCGGGCGGCAGATCTTCCCAGCGCCAGTATCTCCGTGACGAGATGCCCGCGGGCGTCACCTCGATCTCGGTGGCCGGCGGCATCAGCCGCACGCGGGCGCACCAGGTGCGGTCGTCCAGCGCGCTTCCCAGGCACACCGACTGGCGCACGAATGTCTCGTCGATCGCGCGCGCCTCGTCCCACGCCAGCATCGGCCCCAGTTCGCTGGCGAACACGACCGCGTCTTTGGTCTCGAGGAGATACAGTCGGCGGCTGCCGTACCGATCGTTGATGAGCTGGAGGCGCGGGGATTCGTGGTGTAGCAGGGCCAGAGTGAACAGGCCATCGACCTCGGCCAGGGCCGCTGCTCCACCGCCTAGCCAGCGCTGGCGCACCCACTGCCACGGGCCGCCAGGCGCTTCGCCGATTCGGCGCCGATCATCGAGGTGGTAGCACTCGCCTTCGGCCACCAGTTGCGATTCGGACGGTGGGCCGTGGACCGCCAGGCTGCCGGGGAGAATGCCCGGGCCCGACTGCCCGACCCAGGCATGGGTGCCACGCACGGCCACCTGACGATGGCGGGGGTCGCGGGTCATGCGGGCGGCCATGGCCGCGAAGCGGGCGCGGGCCCAGTCGTGGTCGCGCGCCTCGAGCAGGAAGAATCCGAACAGGCCCGCCACGTGTGGCGCGATTCTACCCCCTCAATACCCTCGAGCGGTCCGGCGCACCGAGCGCACGGTCGAGAGCCCGCGTCGAGGCGACGAGGCTAGCCCGGCGTGCCGCCGGTCGGGGGCAGGGAGGGAGGACGAGACGGGTGGGCCCCGGGCGGCAGCTGCGCCGAGGACGAGGTCAGCACGCTGCGGACGATGAAGGCGCCGCCAAGGATCGCGATGCCGCCACCGACGCCAATGCCGGTGGTCACGTCATTACCGGCGACGGCGATCACCATCATCAGCGCCAGCCCGAAGCCCACGACGATGATGCCGACCGAGAACGAGCGGCCGCGGACGGGCCCGCCGTCGCGTGGCCGGTACGACTCTGCCAGGATCGGGTTCAGTTCCGACGGCATCATGCCGCGCTCGATCATCGCCACGCGCTCGCGATGCACGAGTTCCAGCATCTTCGCCCGGTGCCGCAGGCCGGCCATGACAACGACGACACCGGTGATCATCACCGCGATCGGCAGGAGAAACAGGACAACAAGCTCGTCGGAATTCATGCGGGGCCACTCCCTCTTGTTGGAAGGCTTAGACTTGGCGCTGTGGTGAATTGTTTCAGCCGCCTTCGCCGCTCCAGCGGCATGGGCGCGCCGGGCTGAAACAATTCCCGGCGCTGGCCGCTCCAATGATGTCGGAAATGAACTCGACCTCCGAGCACGAGCTCGTGGAGCGGTGCCGCGAGGGCGACGAGCAGGCGTTCAGGGAACTGGTGGAGCGGTACAAAGGGCTGGTCTTCGCCCTGGTGGCCCGCAGTGGCAGCGATCCGGCGCGGGCCGAGGACATGGCGCAGGAGGTGTTTCTGCGGGTGCACCGCGGCCTGCCCTACTTCCGCGGCGAATCGCGGCTGTCGACGTGGATCTATCGGGTGGCGGTGAACCTGCTCATGGCGGAACCGCGGCCGGTGCCCACCGAGCCGCTGGAAGGGGCGGGCGAAGGCCCGCCGCGCGAGTTCGGGGCCGCGGACCGCTCGTTCGAGGACCTGACGCTGCGGGATCGCATGGAGAAGGCCCTGCGCCGACTGCCGGTGAACTACCGCGTGCTGATTCATGGGCACTACATGAAAGGGCTGCGGTACGAGGAACTGGCCGAGGCTCTGGACCTGCCGATGGGTACGGTGAAGACGCACCTGCACCGCGCGAAGCGGCAGTTGCGCCATCTGCTCGAGACGGAGTTTCGCTGACGTGACCTGCCATCAGCTGGACGAACTGATCGAGGCGATCGCCGAGGGCGAGCGTCCACCGGCCGACGCCGAGGCGCACCTGGACACGTGCCCGCGCTGCACGGCGAGCCTGGCGCTGGCGCGCGGGCTCGACCGCACGCTGATGGCGCGCGAGGTGCCGGTGCCGCCGCCGGGATTCACCGCGCGCGTGATGCGGCAGGTGGGTCAGGAGCGGTGGCGCACCGAGCAGATCGTCGACATCGGCTTCAATATCGCGATCACGATTGGGGTGGCGCTGATCGCCGTGGGCGGGCTCGGGCTCGCCTACTCGTTCGGGTGGCTCACCGTGGATCGGCCGACCATCGAGGCGCTCGGGACGGCGGTCCAGCCGTGGCTGTCGCGGCTGGCCGACGATCTGCGCACCGTGGTGCTGGCCGCGCTGCTCCTCACCTCGACGCTCGCGCTGTGGTGGTGGGTCGAGGGCGAAACCTCGCTCTGACGCCCCGGCTCCGCGGCGCGTCGGCGCAACGGCGGGACGCCGCGGATGCGCTACCATGCGTCGTGCGTCCCTTCCTGAAGTGGGCGGGCGGCAAGCGGCAGCTGTTGCCGCAGTTGCGTCGCTTCTACCCTCCACGCTTCGCCACGTATCACGAGCCGTTCCTCGGCAGCGGCGCCGTCTTCTTCGATCTCGTCGGCCGCGGCGATCTCGCCAGGCGCGCCGCGGTGCTCACCGACGAGAACCCCGATCTGATCGGCTGCTACCTGCGGGTGCGCGATTCGGTGGACGCCGTGATTGCCGAGCTCGAGCGGCTGGCCCGCGGCCACGCGACCGGCGGCGCCGATCACTACCGGCGCGTCCGCGATCAACACTTCAACCCTCGCCGCCAGGCCTGGCGGCAGGCGGGCGGGTCGCTCGACGGGTACGGTCCTGACCTCGCCGCGATGCTGATCTACCTGAATCGCACCGGGTACAACGGGCTGTTCCGCGTCAATCAGTCGGGCGGCTTCAACGTGCCGCCGGGTCGTTACCTGAAACCGCGCATCACCGATGCCGAGCTGCTCCGGCAGGTCTCGGCGACGCTGTCCGCCGCTGGCGTGCGGTTGTCCCTGGGATCGTTCGAGACGGTCGTGGACCATGCCGCCTCTGGCGATTTCGTCTATTTCGATCCGCCTTACGCGCCGCTGTCGCCCACGGCGAACTTCCGCTCCTACACGGCGCAGGGGTTCAGCGACGCCGATCAGGCAGCGGCTGCAACAGGTGGCGGTGACCCTGGCGGAGCGCGGGGTCACGGTGCTGCTCAGCAACTCAACGGCGCCGGTCGTGCTCCAGTTGTTCGAAGGGGATGGCGCGGCAAGGGCTGCCGGCCTGAAGACGGTCCGAGTGCCGGCGCGCCGGGCCATCAACACCCGGGCCGATCGACGAGGCGCCGTGGAAGAGCTGCTGGTGACCAACGCCGCGAACGACGAATTCGAAGTTCAAAGTTCAAGAGTTCCAAAACGAGGCCACCGACCCCGTTCCGCCGTGAACTCAACTCAACTGTGATCGTTGAACTCTTGACCTTTGAACTGGCGACCCTATGCTCCCTGCAGCCAGACGAGCTGGACGCAGGACGGACAGGCGTACGCCAGGCGCAGGTCCCCGACGAACGAGATGAACCCGCCCTCGGCCGTGGTGGCACAGGACGGACAAATCGCCCGGGCGCGGCTCTCGAGTGTCGAGATGCGCAGGGGACGGCCGGTCTGCGGGTCCGGAATGGCGGCCGGGGCTTCGGTGTGACGGACCAGCGTCGGCTCCCCCGACCCATTCAGCTCGGACGTGAAGAGGCCGAAATAGGGGGCAACGTTCAAAGCTAATGAGGACATGACAGCGGGCGAATGGTAGCACGCAGGGTGGGACACCGCAATCTATTGGGGCCTCTTGGCAGCCCGGCCAGACGTCACGGGAAAGTCACGAACCATGCTACGCTGGCTCACGAGGTTCCAGCCCACCCATTGAGCCATTGAGCGAAAGTGGCGGAACTGGCAGACGCGCCGGACTTAGGATCCGGTAGCCGCAAGGCTATGGGGGTTCGACTCCCCCCTTTCGCACCACCCGCCTCCGCTCGCGCGATGCGCGAGCTTCGGCGCGCCAGGGCAGGTGCCGCGCCGAGCTGCGGAGCAGCGAAGGCGGGCCACGCCAGTGACCGTGAAAGCTGCACATTCTTTTCTTTCACCACACACCCACCCAAAGACGCATGAAGACGGAACTGGTAGACGTCAGCGAGACTCGCAAGAATCTCGTCGTAGAAATTCCCACGGACAAGGTCGACGCCGAGATCACCCGCGTGACGACCCGCTACAGCAAGCAGGCCCGCCTGCCCGGCTTCCGGCCCGGCAAGGTCCCGGCCAAGGTCGTGCTGCAGCGCTTCAAGGGACAGATTCTTCAGGATGCCGCCGAGCACCTGGTGGGCCACGCCGTCCAGGACGCGCTGGCCGAGCACGGCGTGCAGCCGGTCGAGCAGCCGAGCATCCAGGAGCTGAACGTCAAGGAGGGCGAGCCGCTCACCTTCACGGCCACCTTCGACGTGGTGCCGTCCTTCGACCCCGGCGATCTCTCCGAAATCGAGCTGCGCAAGCAGCCGGTCGTGGTGGACGAGGAAGCCGTGAACCAGGCGCTCGAGCGCCTGCGCGAGCGCGCCGCCCGTTTCGAGCCGGTCGACGGCACGGTGGTCGAGGCCGGGCACACTGCCGTGGTCGACCTGGTGCGGCAGGGCACCGACAAGGACGGCAACAAGGCGCCGGAGGACAAGCACCAGCAGGCCTCCATCGAGATGGGCGCCGCCGGCAACCCGCCGGGCTTCGACGAACAGGTGATCGGGATGTCGGTGGGCGAGACCAAATCGTTCACGCTGACCTACCCGAATGACTATTCCAATCGCCGACCTCGCCGGCACCACACTCGACTGCACGGTGACCGTGCACGAGATCAAGCGCCGCGTGGTGCCCGCCCTGGACGACGAATTCGCCAAGGATCTGGGCGAGTTCGAGTCGCTCGACGCCCTGCGCGCCCGCGTCCGCGCCGACCTCGAGGCCGAGGCCACCGAATCGGCCGACCGCCAGGTCCGCAGCGACCTGATGAAGAAGCTGGCCGAGCGCGTGCCCTTCGCGGTGCCGCCCACCCTCATCGACCACGAGGTGGAGCGCCGCATGCAGGACTTCGCGCGCCGCCTGATGGATCAGCGGATCGACCCGCGCCAGACCAACATCGACTGGGCGGCGTTCCGGCAGGCCCAGCAGGAGCCGGCCACCGAATCGGTGAAGTCGGCCATGGCCCTCGACGAGATCGCGCAGGCGCGAGGCGCTGGCGGTCACCGAAGAGGACATCGCCGCCGAACTCGACCGCTACGCCGAAGGCACGGGCCGCTCGGCGGCCTCGATCCGGGCGCGCCTCGAGCAGGACGGCGAGCTGCCCCGGCTGGCGGCCGGCCTCCGGCGCGAAAAGGCCGTCGTCTGGGCCTTGGGTAAAGCTAGGATCGTGTCGATATAGGAGAATCAGGGATCAGGGGTCAGGGCTCGGGGTCAGGAAGCACGCATGCGATACGGAGTGCCTCACAACACGCTGGTGCCGATGGTGGTCGAGCAGACCAACCGCGGCGAGCGCGCGTACGACATCTTTTCGCGTCTGCTGAAGGACAACATCATCTTCATCGGCACGCCGGTCGACGACAACGTCGCCAACCTGGCCATTGCGCAGATGCTGTTCCTGGAGGCCGAGGATCCGGACAAGGACATCACGCTGTACATCAACAGCCCGGGTGGTTCGATCACGGCCGGCTTCGCCATCTACGACACCATGCAGTTCATCCGCCCGGACGTGCAGACCTTCTGCATCGGCCAGGCGGCGTCGATTGCGGCCGTGCTGCTGGCGGCGGGCACCAAGGGCAAGCGCTTCTCGCTCCCCAACTCGCGCATCCTGATCCACCAGCCGTGGATGAGCGGGCTCGGCGGCCAGGCCACCGACATCGACCTCGCGGCGAAGGAAATCCTGCGCATGCGCGAGCGGATCAACGAGATCCTGGTGAAGCACACCGGGCAGGACGCCAAGCGCATTCAGGACGACACGGAACGCGACTACATCATGTCGGCGGACCAGGGGAAAGACTACGGGATTATTGACGATGTCATTCGGAAACGGGTGTAATCTAGGGGTACCGGCCCAATGGTGAAGAAGAACGGCGACGGCGGCGAAATCCTGCGCTGCTCGTTCTGTAACAAGGATCAGAACGACGTCAGGAAGCTCATTGCCGGCCCCACCGTGTTCATCTGCGATGAATGCGTTGAGGTGTGCAACGACATCATTGCGGACGACAACAAGTTCGACAATCGCGGCACGCGCACGTCGCTGCCGAGCCCGCCCGAAATCAAGAAGTTCCTCGACGAGTACGTCATCGGCCAGGAGCTCACCAAGAAGAAGCTGGCCGTCGCGGTCTACAACCACTACAAGCGGCTGGAAATCCAGAAGCAGCCGCGCAGCCGCAACGACGTCGAGCTCTCCAAGTCGAACATCCTGCTGATCGGGCCGACCGGCACCGGCAAGACGCTGCTGGCGCAGACGCTGGCCAAGCTGCTCTCGGTGCCCTTCACGATCGTCGATGCCACCACGCTGACCGAAGCCGGCTACGTCGGCGAGGACGTGGAGAACATCATCCTCAAGCTGCTGCAGGCGGCCGGGGGCGACATCGAGAAGTGCCAGCAGGGCATCGTCTACATCGACGAGATCGACAAGATCGGGCGCAAGGACGAGAACCCGTCGATCACCCGCGACGTGTCGGGCGAGGGCGTGCAGCAGGCGCTGCTGAAGATCCTGGAAGGCACGGTCGCCAACGTGCCGCCGCAGGGCGGGCGCAAGCACCCGCACCAGGAGTTCTTCCAGATCGACACCACCAACATCCTGTTCATCTGCGGCGGCGCCTTCGTCGGCCTCGAGAAGGTGATCGAGCGCCGCGTCGGCCGCAAGGCGATGGGCTTCAAGGCCGACATCAAGTCGCAGAAGTCGCGCGACCTCGGCGCGGTGCTCGAGCAGCTCGAGCCCCAGGATCTGATCCGCTTCGGGCTGATTCCCGAGTTCGTCGGCCGCCTGCCGGTCACCGGCACGCTCGCACGAGCTCGACAAGCCGGCGCTGGTCCAGATCCTGACCCAGCCGAGCAATGCCATCACCCGGCAGTACCAGAAGCTGTTCGAGTACGAGAACGTCAAGCTGCGGTTCACCGACGACGCGGTCGAGGCGATCGCCGAGATGGCGCTCGAACGCAAGATCGGCGCGCGCGGCCTGCGCATGATCATCGAGGACCTGATGCTGGACCTCATGTATCAGATGCCGGGCCAGAAGAAGTCCCGCGAATGCGTCATCACCCGCGAGATGGTGGTGACCAAGAACACGGGCCTCGAAGTGATCGAAAAGGCCGGATAGCACGAGATCGTGAGTCCCGGGTCCTGGGACGTGCGTCCCGAGCCTCGGGACGGTCCCCAACCGGCTCGGTTCCAGAGTCCTGGTTCCTGATCCTGATCCTGATTCCTGACCCCTGTTCCCAAGATCTGCTGCTATGACCGAAGTCTACGAAACGCTCCCCATCGTTCCGCTGCGCGACGTCGTCGTCTTTCCGCACATGATGATGCCGTTCGTGATCGGCCGGCCCTCGTCCATCCGCGCGCTGGAGCACGCGCTCGGCGAAGGACAAGCGGGTGTTCCTGGCGGCGCAGCACGACGCCTCGACCGACGACCCCAAGGCCGAGGACATCTACACCATGGGCGCGGTCGCCAACGTGGTGCAGAGCCTGAAGCTGCCCGACGGCAACATCAAGGTGCTGGTCGAGGGCGTGGACCGCGCGCGCGTCATCGAGTGGAAGGACGACAAGGGCTTCTACCGCGTCGTCGTCAAGGTCCTGCAGAAGTCGAAGGACCAGGCCGGCGACGTCGAGCAGACGATGAGCAAGGTGGTGTCGCTGTTCGAGCAGTACGTGAAGCTGTCGAACAACCTGCACTACGACGCGATGATCGCCGCGGTCCGGGTCGACGACCCGGGCAAGCTGGCCGACACGATTGCCGCCCACCTGCTGGTCGGCGTCGACGAGAAGCAGAACCTGCTCGAGATCGTCTCGCCGCTCGAGCGGCTCAACCGCATCGCCAGCATCCTCGAGGCCGAGGTCGACAAGCTGCAGGTCGACCGCCGCATCCAGTCTCGCGTGAAGAAGCAGATGGAGAAGGCGCAGAAGGAGTACTACCTCAACGAGAAGATGAAGGCGATCCAGAAGGAACTGGGCCGCAAGGACGAGAAGGGCAACGAGATCGAGGAGCTGCGCAAGAAGATCGACCAGTCGCGCATGCCCAAGGACACCGAGGAGAAGGCGATCCAGGAGCTCAAGCGCCTGGAGGCGATGCCGCCGATGTCGGCCGAGGCGACCGTCTCGCGCAACTATCTCGACTGGCTGATCGCGGTGCCGTGGCACAAGAAGACCAAGGAGAACCGCGACCTCAAGAACGCCGAGGTGGTGCTCAACGAGGACCACTACGGGCTGGAGAAGATCAAGGACCGCATCCTCGAGTTCCTCGCCGTGCGCGCGCTGGTGAAGAAGCCGAAGGCCACCATCCTCACCTTCGTCGGCCCTCCGGGCGTCGGCAAGACCTCGCTGGCCAAGTCGATCGCGCGGGCGATGAACCGCAAGTTCGTGCGGCTGTCGCTCGGCGGCGTGCGTGACGAGGCCGAGATCCGCGGCCACCGCCGCACCTACATCGGCGCGTTCCCGGGCCAGATCATCCAGATGATGAAGAAGGCGGGCTCGATGAACCCGGTCTTCCTGCTCGACGAAGTCGACAAGATGTCGATGGACTTCCGCGGCGACCCGTCGGCCGCCCTGCTGGAAGTGCTCGACCCCGAGCAGAACAACGCGTTCCTCGATCACTACCTCGACGTCGAGTACGACCTCTCGAACGTCATGTTCCTGTGCACGGCCAACGTGCTGCACACCATCCCGCAGGCGCTGCGCGACCGCATGGAAGTGCTGCAGCTGGCCGGCTACACCGAGCAGGAGAAGGTGGAGATCGCCCGGCGCTTCCTGGTGCCGAAGGCGGTGGAGGGCAACGGCCTCACCGACAAGAACATCACCTTCGAGATCGACGCCCTGCAGGCCATCATCCAGCGCTACACGCGCGAGGCCGGCGTGCGCAACCTCGAGCGCGAGGTCAACTCGGTCTGCCGCAAGGTCGCCCGCAAGGTGGTCAACGACGGCGCCGGCACCTTCGACAACATCACGCCCGAAAAGGTCACCGAGTTCCTCGGCGTGCCCGCGCTACCGGCCGACGGTGGCCGAGGAGCAGAACGAGATCGGCATCGCGACGGGCCTGGCCTGGACCGAAGTCGGCGGCGAGATCCTCATCACCGAGGCGACGCTGATGCCCGGCCGCGGCAAGCTGACGCTCACCGGCAAGCTCGGCGACGTGATGCAGGAGTCGGCGCAGGCGGCGATGAGCTTCGTGCGCTCGCGGGCCGAGGAGTTCGGCATCCCGAAGGACTTCAACCGCAAGCTCGACGTCCACGTCCACATCCCCGAAGGCGCCATCCCGAAGGACGGGCCCGTCGGCCGGCATCACGCTGGCGACCTCGCTGATCTCGGCGCTGGCCCGCATTCCCGCCCGCCGCGACGTCGCGATGACCGGCGAGATCACGCTGCGCGGCAAGGTGCTGCCGATCGGCGGCTTGAAGGAGAAGATCCTGGCCGCGCACCGCGCCGGCGTGAAGACCATCATCGTGCCCAAGGACAACGAGAAGGACCTGGCCGATATCCCCAAGAACGTCCTCGACGCGCTGAACGTGCACCTGGTCAGCACGATGGACGAAGTGCTGAAGATTGCGCTCGCGGGCCCGCTCACGCCGCTGCCGCCGTCGCCCGATTCGGGCGACATCGGCGACTCGGCCGAAGCGATCACCCACTAGGTGGCGTTGAACGACAAGGCCGCTGGCAGGTACCAGGCAGAACGCCGCGTGCGTCTCGGTTCTGCCGCCTGCCGTCTGCCGTCTGCCGGTGGGTGCGCCAGCCGCGCTCCAGGAGCGCGTTCGTGAAGGCCACTGGCGGCGGCGCGGTATCGGCGGCCTTCGTCACCAGCGCGGCCGAGGCCAAGGGGTTCCCGAAGGAAAGCCTGCCGGAGCTGGCCATGGTCGGCCGATCGAACGTCGGCAAGTCGAGCCTGATCAACGCCCTGGTCCGCCAGACGCTGGCGCGCACGAGCGCCGCGCCCGGCAAGACACGGCTCGCCAATTTCTATCGCGTGCAGGCCGGCGGCAAGCCCCCCTTCTTCCTGGTGGACCTGCCCGGCTACGGCTACGCGCGTGGCGGCGATGCCGCCCGGGCGACCTTCGACCAGCTGGCCGGGGACTATTTCTCGGCCGGCCGCGGCGTCACGCTGCTGCTGGTGGACAGCCGCCATCCGGAGCTGGACGCCGACCTGCGGGCGTGGACCTGGCTGGTCGATCACGGCGTGGACTGTCACGTCGTCGCCACGAAGGTGGACAAGCTGACGCAGTCCGAACGGAAGCGTCATCTCGGAGAACTGGAGCGCAGGTACTCAGGTTCGGTGACGCCCGTCTCGGCGCTCACCGGCGAAGGACTGGAAGCACTGTGGACACTGATCGCAAGGCTGCTGCGGCAGCCGCCACCAACGGCACCGCCACCGCCGAACCCGCCGTCATCGACCTCACCACCCTCAAGGAACTGAGCGTCGCCGAGCTGACCAAGCTGGCGCGGGATCTCGACATCCCGCACGCCACCGGCCTGCGCAAGCAGGAGCTCATCTTCGAGATCCTGCGCGGCCGCGCCGCCAAGGCCGGGATGATCTTCTCGGAGGGCGTGCTCGAGGTGCTGCCCGACGGCTTCGGCTTCCTGCGCGCGCCGGACTACAACTACCTGGCCGGCCCGGACGACATCTACGTCTCGCCCTCGCAGATCCGCAAGTTCGACCTGCACACCGGCGACACCGTCTCCGGGCAGGTCCGCACCCCCAAGGAAGGCGAGCGCTACTTCGCGCTGATCAAGGTCGAGGCGATCAACTTCGAGCCGCCCAACCGCGGCCGCGAGCGCGTCTTCTTCGAGAACCTGACGCCGCTCTATCCGCAGGAACACATCCGCCTCGAGGCCGACCCCGACAACATGTCGACGCGCGTCTCGACATGATGACGCCGCTCGGCAAGGGCCAGCGCGGCCTGATCGTCGCGCCGCCGCGCACCGGCAAGACGATGCTGATGCAGTCGATCGCCAACGCCATCACCATCAACCACCCCGAGGTCTACCTGATCGTGCTGCTGATCGACGAGCGGCCCGAGGAAGTGACCGACATGCAGCGCTCGGTGAAGGGCGAGGTCATCGCCTCCACCTTCGACGAGCCGGCGCAGCGCCACGTGCAGGTGGCCGAGATGGTGATCGAGAAGGCCAAGCGCCTGGTCGAGTGCCGCAAGGACGTGGTCATCCTGCTCGACTCGATCACCCGCCTGGCGCGCGCCTACAACACGGTGGCGCCGACCTCCGGCAAGATCCTGTCGGGCGGCGTCGACAGCAACGCCCTGCAGCGGCCGAAGCGCTTCTTCGGCGCCGCCCGCAACATCGAACAGGGCGGCTCGCTGACCATCGTCGCGACGGCGCTGGTCGACACCGGCTCGCGCATGGACGAGGTGATCTTCGAGGAGTTCAAGGGCACCGGCAACATGGAGGTGCACCTCGATCGCAAGCTCGCCGACCGCCGCGTGTTCCCCGCCATCGACATCATCAAGAGCGGCACGCGCAAGGAGGAGATGCTGCTGTCGAAGGACGACCTGCAGCGGGTCTACGTGCTGCGCCGCGTGCTCACCTCGCTCTCGCCCACCGAGGCGATGGAACTGCTGCTGTCGAAGATGAGCAAGACCAGGAGCAACGCCGACTTCATGGCGGCGATGCAGCAGAACGGCCGCTAGCGCCCGCCGGGGGCCCGGACCGCCCACCCACACGCCGATTGACTTGCGGTGACGGCGTGGCTGACGTCCAGCCCTTCGTAGCACTGCAGCCGGATGAGGTCGGTGCCGAGCGCCGAGGCCACCGCTCCAGCCAGCGCCGTCTTGCCGACGCCCGCCTCCCCTTCGAGGAAGAGCGGACGGCCGAGACGAATCGCCAGGAAGACCGAGACGGCAAGGCCGTAGTCGGCCACGTAGTGCTGGTCGGCGAGGCGCCGCTGCAGGTCTGCGACCGAAGCGCCGCCCACCGGAGGGGCGGTCATTGGCTGACCACAGCAGGAATCTCGACCTGGGCGACGCCGTTGCGGGTCGTCATCCGGGTGCCGAACGGCTTCGACAGCCGCTCGACGTCGGCGAGGATCTTCTCGCCCAGGGCGCCTTCCGCCAGCATCGGGCGGCCGCGCGCCGTGCGGCTGCCACCGAATCCCAGGGTGATCGGGTGGAGCGCCAGCTCCCTCAACGAATGGCCGTCGAAGCGCGGCACCGCGACCATGGCCTCGAAAATCAGCCGGTCCGCCGGGAACCCCGTCTTGTCGTTCTGATAGCGCCGATCGTTGAAGTCCGCGACGTGCGCGTCCGCTCCCAAGTCGTAGGTCTCGTAGTTCTCGCTCGGCAGGCGCAGCAGCGTCTCGTTCTGGAAGATGAAGTCGCCGAGGCTGTAGAGGATGGGCTTGCCCTTGTAGATCTCGACGCCGCGCAGCACGTGCGGACCGTGGCCGGCGAAGACGTCCGCGCCGGCGTCGACCATGGCTCGGGCGAACGTCACCAGGAACTGCGCCGGCACCAGGCGGTCGAGGTGCCCCTCGTGCGCATGGATGGTGACCAGCGTGAGGTCGGCCATGCGTGAGGCATTCCGCACCACGGCGGCAATCTCGTCCAGGTCCTCCTTCAGCGGCTCGGTCCTCAGCCCTGGCTGGTCACCCACCACGAAGCGCCGGCCGAAGAAGTTGAGCGTATCTCCCGCTGCGGGCGGGCGGCCGTTGATGTCCGTGAGTGTCTGGCGCAGCTGGTCGAAGCGCTCGCGGGTCACGACGTAAGTGGTCGTGAAGCGGAGGGGGTTGAGCCCCGGGCGTGCGGGCATGTCGCCGCGCGTGCGGCCGGCTCGCGAGTGATCGGGGAACGTCGAGGCCACCGAGATCAGCGCGATGCGGCCTTTCGGCGTCTCCAGGAATTTCGCTTCCCGCGCCTCGGCCAGGCTCTGTCCCACGCCAGCCTGCACGAGCCCGGCGTCGGCCACGTACTTCGTAGTCAGGTTCATTCCCAGCGCACCGTAGTCGCCGGAGTGGTTGTTGGCGCGCGCCACCATATCGAAGCCCGCCCAGACGAGATCCTTCACCAGCGCCGGCTCAGCCCGCATGTAGGTGCCGCCGCTCTCGTTCATCGCGTACGGCTCGTAGTCGTGGAACAACATCTCCAGGTTGGTGAACGACGCGTCGGCGCCGCGGATCAGGCCGATGAGACGGGAGAACGCCGGCTCCTGGTAGACCGCGATCGGCCGGGTGATGATCGAGTCGCCGGTGAGGGCCAGCGCAAGTCCCGGAGGCGGCGATTGCGCCCGAGGCGTCGCCAGGAGGACACCAACGCCGACGAGAGCGAGTGCCGAGAGTCGCGCGGCCTGCGTCATGCCCGGCATCCTGGCCGACGGCGGGCGTCACGTCAAGGCCCGGCGGGACGACATAATAGGGCTCATGCGACATTCCTTTCTGATGGGCATGGCGGTGGTGGCGGTGCTCGGGACAGCGGCCGTGGCACAGGGGCCCGGCATGCGCGGCACCCGCGTCGCGCCGGGCGAGGCCTGCCCGGCCGGCACCACCGAAGTGCGGCCCGGCTCGTGCCAGGCGCCGGACACGCCGGCGCCCAGCATTCTCGACTACCGTCCCAAGTCGACGCTGGTGACGCCGCAGCACCCGGTCCCGAAGGCGAAGTTCCCCGCCATCGACATCCACGGGCACCCCGGCGACCTCACGCTCCGCCGAGGCCATCGCGCGCGATCGTCGCGGAGATGGACAGGCTGAACCTGCGGATCATGCTGGTGGCCGAGAACGTGTCGGGCGACCGGCTGACCCGCACGCTGCAGGCGCTGGCGGCGAGCCCCCACAAGGATCGCTTCCGGGTGATGGCGGGCGTCGACTTCCGCAATGTCGGACCCGGCTGGGCCGAGCAGGGCCGTCAGCCAGCTCGAGGCCGACGTCAAGGCCGGCGCGGTCGGCGTCGGCGAGATCTCGAAGGCCTTCGGCCTCAACATCCGGAAGCCGGACGGCAGCCGCCTGAAGGTGGACGACCCCGAGCTCGATCCCCTGTGGGCAGGCGTTCGCGCGACTCGACGTCCCGGTCTTCATCCACACCGCGGAGCCGCAGGAGTTCTTCGAGCCGCTCGACTACACGAACGAGCGCTGGCTCGAGCTCTCGCTGTTCCCCAACCGCCGCAACAACCAGCCGGGACAGGTGACGTTCGAGCAGCTGATGACGGAGCGCAACAACGTGTTCCGCAGGCACCCGAAGACGCGCTTCATCGCCGCGCACTTCGGCTGGCACGCCAACGACCTGGCGCGGGCGGCGAAGATGCTGGACGACTTCCCGAACGTCACCGTCGAGGTCGGCGCGATTCTCTACGACCTCGGCCGGCAGCCGCGCGCCGCGCACGACTTCTTCGTCAAGTACCAGGACCGGATCATGTTCGGCAAGGACTCGTTCCAGCCGGACGAGTATCCCTACTACTGGCGCGTCTTCGAGACCAACGACGAGTACTTCGACTACTACCGCGACTATCACGCGTTCTGGAAGCTGTACGGCATGGACCTGCCGGACGTCGTGCTGAAGAAGCTCTACTACCAGAACGCGCTGAAGGTGGTGAAGGGGCTGCCGCAGACGGGCTGGCCGCAATAGGGACACGCGACGTGCTCCCGAGGCGGGCGGACGCCCACGCGGCTTCCGACATGCAGCGCCTCCTCGGCCGGGCCCAGGGGCTGCGCCCAGTGCCGCCGAGCCTGAGGCCTGACGCTGAACAAGAAAGCCGGGCCCGCACGTGTGCGGCGCCCGGCTGCGGTTCGCTGTTCGACGTTCGTCTTGAACTTTGAACTCTTGAACTATCCTTCGCCCTTACTGCCCTGGCTTGCGCGGCGCCATCTGGCGCTCGGTCGACGGCGGGACCAGGCCCTTGGCGCGCATGTAGGCCGCGCCGGTGCCGTACATCTCGTTGTTGTGCGAGGTGAGGCCGGCGACGATCGAGCCGCGCGCCACTTCGTTCTGCCCCTGCTTCACCATCTCGGCGACGTTCGCGTCGGTGATGCCCTTGACCGCATCGTCGCAGAACGCGTACGCGTCGTTGATGGCCTTCACGAACTCGGCCTTGGTCTTGAGCAGTTCCTCCAGGTTCTTGCCCTGGTTGGGGTTGGCCACGCCCTTCAGCGCGGCGCAGGACCCGTACATGCTGTTTGCGGCGTGCGCGAACAGCTGGCCGAAGGCGCGCGAGTCCGGGTGCGGCTTGTAGCCGTAGTCGGCCTCGGGCATCTTCTCGGCCATCTCGGTGAGATTGCGCTTCACGCCGTCGTAGGCGCGGGTGATGCCCTGGGCGAGGGTGATCTTCTGGGGCGGTCCGCCCATCTGCGCGAAGGCGGGCGACGCCGACAGCAGAACAATCGAAGCGAGTGCGAGAGAACGTTTCATCGGGTTTTCAGCTCCTTGGCCGGAAGACGGCTCATGGACTGTAGCCGACCGGTGATGGTCTTTTCAAGACCACTGCCGGGATTGCTCGACCGGCTCAGGCGGCAGCGCGAAGTCTGGGATTCACGCGCCGCCGCTGCCGGCCTGCGTTGCCGTGCTATAACTGGACACTTCCACCATGGCCTCACGACGCACACCATCGTCCTCCCAGCGCATCGTCAGGGTCGGTCTCACGCAGATGTCGTGCGGCGACGATCCGGTGGCCAATCTGGACCATCAGGTCCGACTGGCCGAACGCGCGATGAAGGGCGGCGCCAACATCGTCTGCACGCAGGAACTGTTCCGATCGCAGTACTTCTGCCAGGTGGAAGACCACCGGTTCTTCGGCCTCGCCGAGACCATTCCCGGGCCCGTCCACCGAGGCGCTGTCGGCGCTGGCGCGCAAGTACGGCGCGGTGGTCGTCGCCTCGGTGTTCGAGAAGCGCGCGGCCGGCCTCTATCACAACACCGCCGTCGTCATCGAAGCCGACGGCTCGATCATGGGCATCTATCGCAAGATGCACATCCCCGACGACCCGCTCTTCTACGAGAAGTTCTACTTCACGCCGGGTGACACGGGGTTCCGCGCGTGGCACACCTCGCAGGGCACGATCGGCGTGCTGATCTGCTGGGACCAGTGGTTTCCCGAGGGCGCGCGCCTCACGGCGCTGCAGGGCGCGGAGATCCTGTTCTATCCGACCGCCATCGGCTGGCATCCGTCGGAGAAGAAGCAGTACGGGAAGGCGCAGCACGAGTCGTGGGAGCTGATTCAGCGCAGCCACGCCGTGGCGAACGGCTGCTACGTCTGCGCGCCGAACCGCATCCGGCCTGGAGATCGTGCGCGACGGCAAGGGCAAGCCGGTGAACAAGGACGGCATCCAGTTCTGGGGACAGTCGTTCGTCGCCTCGCCGGACGGCCAGATCGTCAAGCGCGCGCCGGTGGAGCGGCGAATCCGTCATGCTGGTGGACTGCGACCTCGCCAACGTGGAGTTCAGCCGCACGCACTGGCCGTTCCTGCGCGACCGCCGGATCGACGCCTACGGCGACCTCACGCGTCGCTTCAGCGACTGACTCGGTCTTGAGACTTGGGGCTTGGGGCCCGAAGCTCCAGACTGGACGGGGCCTTTCGGCAAGATCCCAAGTTCGCAAGATCCCAATCTCAAGGTCTCAAAGTCTCAAGATCCCAGATCACCAGATCACCACCTCACGAAATCACCAGATTCCATGCCTCTCCGCACACCTCAATCACTCGGTTACAGCTTCCCCCCCGAGTGGGCGCGCCACAGCGGCCACGTGGATCAGCTGGCCGCGTCCCGAGGGCATCTCGTTCCCCGAGCGCTACCGGACTCCATCGAGGACGTGATCCGCGTCATCGCGACGATCGCGCAGTTCGAGCCGGTGCACCTGAACGTCCCCAACGCCAACTACCGGCACATCGTCCGTGACGTGCTCGAGGTACGCGGCGTGCCGCTCCGGCGCGTGCGCTTCCACGAGATTCCGACCAACGAGTGCTGGACGCGCGATCACGGGCCGGCGTTCGTGCTGCGCACGCGACGCGGCCGCACCGAGGCCGCCGTCGTCGACTGGGGCTTCAACGCGTGGGGCGGCAAGTATCCGCCGTTCGACGCCGACGATGCGGTCCCGACCCGGGTGGCCGAAGGCCTGGACCTGCCGGTGTTCCATCCGGGCATCGTCATGGAGGGCGGCGCCGTGGATTTCAACGGCGCAGGCACCATCCTCACGACCACGTCGTGCCTGCTGAACAAGAACCGCAATCCGACGCTGTCGCGCGCCGAGATCGAGCAGTACCTGAAGGACTACTACGGGCAGGAGCACGTGGTGTGGCTCGGTGACGGCATCGAGGGCGACGACACCGACGGCCACGTCGACGACCTCGCCCGCTTCGTGGACGCGCGCACCATCGTCATCGGCATGGAAGACGATGCCAGCGACGCGAATCACCGCGTGCTGCGAGAGAACCGCAGGAAGCTGGCGCTGGCGCGCGATTCGCAGGGCCGGCCGTTCGAGGTCGTCGAGCTGCCGATGCCCCGGCCGGTGAGCTACGACGGGCAGCGGCTGCCAGCCACCTACTGAACTTCTATTTCGTCAACGGGGCGTTGCTGGTGCCCACGTTCGGCCAGGCCGCCCGCGACCGCAAGGCGTTGTCGCTCCTGCAGCAGTTGATGCCGAAGCGGCAGGTGATCGGGGTCGATTGCCGCGCGCTCATCTGGGGGCTCGGCGCCATTCACTGCCTGACCCAGCAGCAGCCGCGGTTTTGATCCCATGCGCCGTCACGACATTCCCGGTTGGTTTCAGTGGCGCTCGGCGCAGGAAGAGGCGGCCCGGCATTTCGGCGAAGGCAACCGTTTCGCCTTGCTCCCGCAGGCGCGGCCCTGGCCCACCAGCCAATCGCGCGTCGTGATCGGCTGACGTCATGGCCCACGTCATCTGCATTCTCGGCATGCACCGGAGCGGCACCTCGGCCATCTCGCGCATCGTCAGCCTGCTCGGAGTTCAACTCGGGCCGCCAGGGGCGCTGCTCGAGCCGCAGCTCGACAATCCGAAGGGCTACTGGGAGCATTCCCGGATCGTCCAGATCAACGACGAGATCCTCAGTCGCTTCGGCGGCATGTGGAACGTGCCGCCGGCGTTTGTCGAGGGCTGGGCGCAGGGGCCAATGGTCGCGGACTTGCGGGAAGAGGCACGGCGCATGCTGGCGACCGAGTTCGCCGGCGAGCCCCTCTGGGGATGGAAGGATCCGCGAACCTGCCTCACGCTGCCGTTCTGGCGGGAGGTCGCCGGCCCGATGCGCTACATCATCGTCGTCCGCAACCCGGCCGAGGTGCTCGCGTCGCTGGCCCATCGCGATGGAATGAGCGCCGAAACCGCCGAAGGGCTGTGGCTGGCCTACACGCACGCCGCCTTGAGTCACACCACGGGGCAGCCGCCGCGAATGGTCGTGTTCTTCGAGGACGTGCTCGATGATCTGCCGGGGGAACTGGCGCGGATGGCCGCCTTCACCGGCAGCCCCTGTGACCTCGACGATCCGGAGGTCCTGCAGTCGGTCCGCGACTTCATCGAACCCGACATGTGGCACCACCACGTCTCCACCCAGGCGCTCGTCGACCAGCGCACGGTGTCGTTTGCCGCCAAGAGCCTGTACCTCGCCATTCGGCGTGAGGCCACCCTGGAACGACGCCAGATCGATGACACGCCGGGGCCGGCACCGTCGACGGACAACCTGGAACTGCTGGCTGCCGGCGCCTTGCGGGCATGGACCGAAGCGGCGGCGGAGCGCAAAGCAGTGGAGGCACAAGCCGCGATGCACGCGGCGACCCTCGCCAGCCTCGGCGCCGAGCGCGACCAGCTTGCCGCCGAATGCGTTCGCCTCGCGGCGGCATGCGACGGCCTGGAGACCGAACGCGCTCACTTGAAGGCTGACGTCCTGGCGCTGACCGATCGGAACCGGAAACTCGGGGCCGCGAGAGACGAGGTCGCGGCGCGCGAGATCGACGCGCGCCGGGAGCTCGCGGACGCGGAGGCACGGCTCCGGCTCGTCTCGGCGGAGCGAGAAGACGTGTCGCGGATGCATCAGAGGGCCGCGCGGACACTCGACGAGATCGAAGCGAGCTTCGCTTGGACGCTGGTCGGCGCGGCAAGGGGCGCCATCGTCCGCGTGCTCCCGGCGCGCACCCGACGACGCCGGCTGTTTCATCGAGCCCTTCGCGCGTTCGTCCCCAGCCCTGCACGATTGGACTGATTCAACCCCGTGGCCGTCTGTTCCCCTTCCCCGACGCCGATGCGCGCCTCAGCACCGTGCCAGTGACCCGCTCCACGCCACAGGAGGTGACGTTCGTCCTGTGTATCGAGAACAATGCCATCCGCGCGCAGGCGCTGCTGTTGTGCGAGAGCATCAGGACATTCGCGGGGCCGGCCCGCGATGCGCGGATCCTGGCCGTGGCGCCGCGGGAGGGCCTCGGGGTGGACGGCCACACCCAGGCGCAGCTGGTCGCCCTGGGCGTCGAGTACGTCGAGCAGCCGCTCAATCGCGTCTGCCCGGAATACGGCTCGGCGAACCGGGTGTTCGCCGCGGCCTGGGCGGAATCACGGGTCCAGTCGGACTGGATCGTCGTGCTCGACAGCGATACCGTCGTCCTGGCGCCCCTCGAGCTTCCCGACCGAGCGGACGTCGCGCTGCGCCCGGTGGACTCGAAGGGAACCACGACAACGGGCCCGGGCGATCCATTCGAAGGGTACTGGCACGCGCTGGCAGCGCTGCACGGCGTGCCATTGGAGATCCTGCCATTCGTCTCCACCACCGATCGCGAGCAGCGCGTGCGGGCGTCGTACAACGGCGGGCTGATCGTGGTCAGGCGCAAGCTGGGCATCCTGCGCGCCTGGGCGGAGCTGTTCGCGCGCTCGGTACAGGCCGGGCTGAAGCCGCTGGCGGGCAGCAACCTGGACGTGCACGCCTCAACCGGCTATGTCGGCGTGCGGGCCAGCGAGTACTGGGGATCGAACCAGGCGGCGTTGGCGCTGGCGATCTGGACGGCGACCAACCGGGTGCACTACTACCCGGAGTCCTACAACATCCCGCTTCACCTGTTGCAGAGCCGGCCGGACCTGCTGGCGGTGCGCGAGCGATCGTCGCCAGTCCACGTGCACTATCACTGGCTGTTCACGGAGCAATACCACGAGGCCGGCATGACCACTCTACGAGCGCTCGGCGCCGACCCCCGCCAGTTGGAATGGCTCGGCACCAGGCTGCCGATTCAGCCCTGACTGGGTTCGGCTGCAGTGCCCTGACGGGGACGCGGGGTCAGCACGCCCCTGCCTCGTCGTCGGACTTTTTCGTGGCGTCAGCCCGCGGCACGCGCGGGTGAGGCACCGCTCAAGTGGGAACGCCCAGGCGTGGCAGGAGCCACACCTGGATAGCGAACCACGCCGCCAGGCCGCCGATCACTGTCAACATCCGGGACTCCCCTCCGCAGGAAGAGATGCAGAACGCGTGCGATTGGTGACGTACTTCTCGCGCTCAGCGCATGAAGCCGGACAGCAGCGAACCCCGCGCGCCTTCGAGGGCGCCGCCTTCGGGCGCCTTCCCCTGCGGCGTAATCTGGTTCACGAGCGTCGGCAAGAGAGCGGTCAGACCTGTGCGGTCACAAGCCGTGTGCCGTCTCCGTGTCCAACACCTCGAGGGTGTGCGCGTACAAGGCGTCAGCCTCATCGGCGGTGTTGGCGATGGCGGTCACACCGAGTTTGCCGAACTCCGACACCGCGCCAATCAGATGGAACAGCACCCCGCTTTCGGTGCGATGGCTGTAGTGAAGCCGGTTCTCGGTGACGATGTCGAGGAGGTCCTCGGGAACGAGGGCACGATAACGGTCCGAGCGCAGGTTGTCGGTGGCGCGATAGAACTTCGGGCGTCCGCCGAGCGACATGAACTGACCGGTTGCCGCATCGAGCTGGCCGCCGGTCAGGAAGCTCAGCGCCAGGAACGGATGGGTGGTCCCGACCAGCCGGAGGTTGATCTCCAGTGCCGCAAGGTTCCAGGGCGCCGCGGTCTGCTCCCGGTACGCCAGGAAATCGATGCCGAAGCGCGAGACCACGCCCTTCGACGCCAGCACCGCGCCGATGCGCTCGGCCATCTCGGACATCGCCTGCCGGTAGTCGTCATGCGCCGGAAAGCGGCAGCCCAGGTAGGTCTGGCCTTGCGGCCCGCCGAGAATCTGGTCGTGCGTGGAGATACGCAGCAGCTCGCCCCGAGGGCTGGTGCGCAGCTGCACCGATGGCGAGTGCTTCTCGGCCGCCTCGACGTACTCCTCGACCACCCCGCCCATCCGCTTCAGCTCGCCGAAGTACGACCCTGGCGTCAGGGCCGGCGTCGGCAGCGAGATGGACGACAGCGCCGCCGACAGGTCACCAGTCGGCGACTCGGGATAGGTGACGACCGCATTGCCCTCGCCCGAAAAGCTGTCGTTCAACTTGACGATGGCGCGGCGGATACCCGGGCGGCCTCGCCGCAGCTCGGCCAGCGCCTTGAGGACGTCGGGCTCGTCGTGGACGTCCTCGAAACCGGCGGGCAGCGGCACGCCGGCTTCGCGGAACACCTGCCGGCTTCCGGACTTGGTTCCGTAGCGGCGCAGCTCGGGGTCGAGACCGTTCAGCGGAATGCCGAGCAGCACCGCGAGCTTCCGCTCGAGCGGCGTCGAGTTGAACACCGTCAGGTAGGCCCGCAACTGGTCCGGCACCGCATCGCGAATGCGCTGCACCAGGCGCGGACGCTCGATGATCTTCTGGGTCAGCGGCCGCGGCGAGGCGTCGTGACAGCACAGCATCGTCAGACGCGCGCGGGCGTGCGCCGCCGGCACGCCGGCCAGCAGGTTCAGGTAGTAGTCGAGGATCATCGGGTGAACCGGCTGCGAGGTCACGTAGACCATGTGCGCGTGCGGATTGCGCAGCCGAATCAACAGGAACAGCAGCCTTTCCTCGTAGTAGGCGGCGCCGGACAGCTTGCTGAGCTCACCCTGATCGAGGGTCAACGACGGCACCACCACCGAGGTGCAGTGGCTGTCGTCGGCGGCGGTCAGCGCATCCCAGACCTCCGTCAGCCGCGGCTTCAGCGCGGTGAAGGCCTCCAGTTCCTGTTCGAGCGTGAGATTGGCGGCGAACGGCGGCTTCGGAATCATGCGGTGCCGGCTCAGCGTGAGGGTAAGGCGACGTGCTGCGGGCTGTAGACCAGGGGCAGATCCCGCTCGTCGAAGCCGGGGTCGAGGCCGAGGGCGTCCGCACGGCGGCGGACCTCTCGGTAGAGCGCGAAGCGGAGCGGAGCCATCAGCGTGTAGCTCGAGGTCAGGTGCAGATGGAGGTCGTTGGCATCGTCGTCGATCGGCTGGGTGAGCGCGGCAAGGCGCTCGGCCACCCATTGTTCGTTGACGCCGCCGCGCGCGCGCTTCTTCTCCAGCAGCACGATCTGACGCTGACGATTGACGATCTCGGGATGATGGTTGACGCCGAGAATGCGCGGAATGGCCTCGTTCGAGCGCGGTGACACTTCGACCATCGTCACCGCATCGCCCGGCGTGCCATCCTCGTCGCATTCGGTCGCCAGCAGCGTGACCCCGGGCGGCGGTGGCCCCAGCGGCACCAGATCGTAGAGCCGGTTGTCGAGGACGGGGAATCGTTCGCCGTCGGTGAGGGTCTGGGCGAATCGCGTGAACCACGGATGGTCCTGCCCCTCGGGGCGCAGGACGTTGTGACGGATGCCGGCGCTCTTGCCGCCCTTCTCGGGGCCGCGCAGCACCGCATCGGCGATCCCCAGCCACCGGCACATCACGCCGAAGGTGTGACAGA
This sequence comes from uncultured Acidobacteriota bacterium, assembly GCA_963721715.1. Lineage (GTDB taxonomy): Bacteria > Acidobacteriota > Vicinamibacteria > Vicinamibacterales > UBA2999 > VFZN01. Next base: position 1,565,096 of record CAVRKI010000004.1, read on the forward strand.
CCGCGAACAGCGAGGCATCTGGGTCCGCGAGAATCGCATCGAACAGCTTGAACAGCGGCGCTTCCCACGCCGGGTCCTCGACGATGCCCTGCGAGCCTTCGCGTCCGTCGTTCAGCGCGGGATCGAGATGACCGGGCCCGCCGGTGCCGAGATAGATCGCGTGCCGGCCGCCGGGGGCCTCGGGCAGGGCGTGGCCGCGCCGCACGTCGTAGGAAATGACACGGACGCTCAGCCCGGCGCGTATGAGGTACGAACGCAGGTCGCAGACCGCGTTCTGGATGATGTCGACCAGCGCCTCGTGCCCGAGGTTGGGCCAGCCGTGGTGCATGTCGAGCATGGCCACGTCGATGACGCGCGGATCGGCCGGCGGCGGATCGCCGCCGCGTTCGACGCGGGCAAAGCGGAATCCGCCGGCTTCGGCCCGGGTCGGGCACTCTGTCAGGCAGACGCTGGCGCCGTGGCGCGCACGATGGGCACAGTCGAAGGGCATGGCATCGACCCCGTGACGGGGTTCCTGACCATTATCCCGCAATCCTCCGCGGTCCGCGCCATGCCCATCCGGCCTAAAAACGGTAGCTCACGCCGCCGCCAAAGGTCCCGAGATTCCGCCCCCGATCCAGTCGGTAGTACTTCGCGTCGAGGTCCAGCGACAGGGCCTTGAACACCCGGAAACTGGCGCCGATGCCCGCCGTACCGACGAGGCCGACGTGCGAGGTGGATTCGTCGAAGTCCAGCCCCGGAACGGTGTTGCCAGGCCGCCCGGGAAGATTCAGCGACTCGGTCGAGAGCCGGAACGTCTCCTCGGTCCGCGACACGCCGAAACCGCCGCTGACATAGGGCTGGAAGCGATCGCTGCGGGACGGGATCAGGAAACGCAATCCGGCCGTGGACAACAGCGTGTGGCCGTCCGTCTCTGCACGGAAGTTGGCGGGGAACGTGAGAATCGGCATGTTCTGGCCGAAGTCGAAGGAGCCGTTGCGGCCGCGCCCGATCAGGCTGCCGATGCGGCCGATGCCGATCTCGCGGCCGTCGGCGGCGGCGAGCAGGCGGTCATCGAACCGATCCGCCGCCCCGAGCGCGCCGACGACTTCCACGTCGAACGAGAGGAACTTCGAGAAGCGGTAGCCGAAGGATCCACCGAGCGACAGCTCTCCGTCGATCGCGCCGGCGGTGGCGCCGGCCCCGAACGAGACGCGGAAGTTCTGGTCCTGAGCGTGGGCAAAGGTGGGAAGAGCAGCAGGGTGAACGCCACCAGCGTGGCGCGAAGCGAAGTCTTGGATGTCATACGAGGCCTGTCCATTGAATGAGACACGAGTCTGTCCAGGGACTCAGGGAAGCAAGGGGCGTGCCTGTCCGGTTGGGTCCGCACACCTCCGCCGGCATCGACTTGATAAGATCCGCCCGTGCCCCGCTCGCTCCGGCTGCTGGCAGAACAGGCGTTCTCGCGGACCGCGGGCGCGCCGCTGGTGGCTGGCAACCGGGTCACGCTGCTGCGGGACGCCCGCGAGAACTACCCCGCCTGGCTCGACGCCATTGCCGGCGCCCGGCACTGGATTCACTTCGAGAGCTACATCATCAACAGCGATCGCACGGGGCGCGTGTTCGCCGAGGCGCTCGCCGAGAGAGCGCGCGCCGGCGTGCGGGTGCGACTGCTCTACGACTGGCTGGGCAGCGTCAGCACGATGACGTCGCGCGGCTTCTGGCGCATCCTGCGAGATGCCGGCGTCGAGACGCGCGCGTTCAACCCGCCGCGCTTCGACTCGCCGTTCACGTGGCTGACGCGCGATCACCGGAAGATGATCGGCGTCGACGGCCAGGTCGCGTTCGTCACCGGGTTGTGCGTCGGCGATCAATGGACCGGCGATCCCGCCAGGGGTCTCGACCCCTGGCGCGACACCGGCATCGCCATCGCCGGGCCGGCCGTGGCCGACGTGGAAGCGGCGTTCGCGGAAGCCTGGGCGCAGTCGGGGCCGCCGCTGCCGCCGGAGGAGCGGGTGAGGCCAGGACCTCCGGCCGGAGACGTCTCGCTGCGCGTGATTCCATCGATGCCGGCCGCGGGCGGCATGTTCCGCCTCGATCAGCTCGTCGCCTCGCTGGCGACACGGACGCTGTGGGTGACCGATGCCTACTTCGTCGGCGTCTCGGCGTACGTGGAGGCGCTGACGAGCGCGGCGCGCGACGGCGTGGACGTGCGATTGCTGGTGCCCGGAAGCGGCTCGGACATCGCGGCGGTGCAGCGACTCACGCGGGCCGGCTACCGCTCTCTGCTCGAGGGCGGCGTGCGGGTGTTCGAATGGAACGGCACGATGATGCACGCCAAGACGGCCGTGGCCGACGGGCGGTGGGCGCGGGTCGGCTCCACCAATCTCAACGTGCAGAGCTGGCTGGGCAACTGGGAGCTCGATGTGGCGGTCGAGGACCCGCGCTTCGGGGCCGAGATGCACGCCATGTACGAAACCGACCTGGAGAACGCCACCGAGATCGTCCTCAGCCACCGCCGCGTGAAGCCGACGCATCCGGAGCCGCGGCAGCGGAGCCAGGGGACGCCGCGGCCGGGCCTCACGGACGGCCGCCGGAGCCCTTCGCATCGGCAACACCTTCGGTGCGGCGCTCACCGCCAAGCGCCCGGTGGGGCGGTCCGAGGCCGTGACGCTGCTCTACGGAGCCGGGATCGCACTGGCGATCTCGATCGTCGCGTTCCTGTGGCCCAGGTGGCTGGCCGTCCCCATCGGCGTGGTCATCGGCTGGCTGGGGCTGGCCTGGGCCACCCGGGCGGTGACGCTGCTCCGCGAGGGCCAGCCCGAGGATGACGGTCCCTGATATACTTGGTTGTTACGTCAACGGCCGGTAAGCGGACAGTGCCCGGGCATCTCCCGGAGCCGACGTCCCGGATCCGGCAACCAAGGACCAAGACCATGAAATCAGGCATTCATCCGGAATATCACGCGGTCACCGCTCACTGCGCCTGCGGGGCCACGTGGGAGACCCACTCGACGAAGAAGGACCTCCACCTCGACATCTGCTCCAACTGCCACCCGTTCTTCACCGGCCGGCAGAAGATGCTCGACACCGAGGGTCGCGTCGATCGCTTCAACAAGAAGTTCGGCGCCCAGACCGTCGAGCAGCGCCGCGCCGCAGCCGCGGCCGCCAAGGAAGCCAAGGCCAAGAAGGCTCCCGCCAAGAAGGCCAACTAGCACGACGGCCGCCGTTCAGGCGTCCGGCTTCGCGTTCACCATGTCGGGCTCCGGCCACAAGCTGGAGCCCGACGTGTTTCTGGACAGCTTCCTCTCGATTCGCCGCAGGCGGTGCTCCGCCTCGTCGCGCCGCCGGCCGCTCGGCTGATCGCGTCAGCAGCTGTCGGGCGTGCGTGTGCGCCGTCTCCAGATCGCGGGCGCGGTGCTCGTGAAAGATCGCCAGCGCCTCGCGCGCCTCGCGGCGGAGCTGCGGCCGGACAGCGCGGCAGATCCGCCAGCTGCTGCCAGGCCGCGGCGGCCTCGCTTCACGCGGCCGGCGCGGCGGCGGCACCAGGCCAGCCGGCGCAAGCGCCTCGCCGCAGGTTTCCGGATCGCGGCCGACGCGATTCAGCAGCTCGATGCTCCGGACATACGCCGCCTCGGCATCGTCGCAGCGGCCGCCGTTGTCGTAGACCCGCGCCAGGCCGAGGCACTCGTAGGCATCGCGCGTGGCGCCGGGCCCGCGCTCGATCAGCGTCAGCGCGCGCGCCATCACCAGCGCCAGCGACACCAGGTCGAGGCGGTTGTGCTCCAGCACCGCCTCGAGCGGCCGCGCATCGCCGTCGCGGACGAACTGGAAGTAGCGCGCGGGAATCTCGAAGCCCGGCACGTCGCCGACGCGATGGACTCCGGCCAGCAGCCGCTCGAGCGTGCCGAGCGAGCAGCTGGCCTCGCGCTCCGCCATCCATCGTGCCGCGCGCGCGCCACAGCCGCCGCGCCGGATGCAGCATGTCCACGTGCGCCATCCCCTCGAGCGGGAACGGCACGCGGTGGAACAGGTAGCGCGTCTCGATCAGCGGCACGTCGAACGACTTGCCGTTGAAGGTGACGATGGCGCCGCGGGCCGCGGCCCACGCCGCCACTTCCGCCAGCAGCGTCGGCTCGTGTTCGTAGCCGGGCAGCAGGAACTGGCGCAGCGAGATGCCGTCGCGATCGATGGTGGCGCAGCCGACGAGAAAGGCCTGCGTGCCCGCACCGCCGGCCAGTCCCGTGGTCTCGAGGTCGAGGAACCATAGCGACTGCCGGGAGTCGGGAGTCGGGAGTCGGGAGTCCGCCGGAGCTCGGCGAGGCGGAAGTCGAGGCTGGCCTGCCGCGAGCCTCGGCGAAGGCGGGCCGCGTGGCCAAGAGTCCCTCGCCTCGTGCGCGTCGAGCAGCGTCTCGACGATGTCGCCGATCCGCACGCGCCCGTGCAGCTCCGACGCCGCATAGTGGCGATCGACGAGGATGATCGCGCCGCTCGCGCTCGTCGATATCGAGCCACCGAGCACCGACGCCGCCGTGGACATGGCGTCCGGCGCCAGCGTCGCTGGGCGCCGGCCGAAGCGGTGCGGATGGCGCCAACGTGCCGTCGGGCCGCAGCTCCGGCGCCAGGCGAGGCACTGCCCCACCGCCCACAATCCCGCGCAGTCGATCGGTGAGCGTAGACACGGCTAGAAGGGAACGTCGTCTTCGGCAGGCGCCGTCAGCCTGGAGGCTGGCCGCTCGCCCTCCGCAAGGGCCTCGCCGCCGTCCGCCGGCAAGGCGGGCCCGACGAGATGCTGCAGCAGGCGCAGGGCGACCGTCTTGGCCAGCGGACCGGTCTGGCCGATCGGCCCGACGCAGGTCGGGCAGCCGTTCTCGCAGTCGCAGCCCTGGATGAGGGCGCGGGTGCGGGCCAGCAGCTCGTCGTGCATGCCGTAGAGCGGCGCGCTGAAGCCGATGCCGCCGGGATAGGCGTCGTAGATGAAGATGCGCGGCGCGTCCTGGCCCGCGACGGCATCCGGCGTCACCTCGTCACCGGCGTTCACCGACAGGCCGATGTCGCGCTGGTCGCACATCAGCAGCAGCTGCGCCACGTTCTTCATCGCGAACGCCAGGCCGCGAATCCCGTCGCGCCGATCGTCCACGGCGTAGGGCAGCGTCGACAGGATGTGGCGCCGGCACCTCGAGCCAGTAGGCCGTGGTGTGCATCTGCTGCTCGGGAAGATCCAGCTCGCCGGAGCCGACGTTCTCGTTGGTGTGGAACTTGATCTTCTTGAACCCGACGACGCGCGAGACGACGTGCACCTCGCCGTGGTGCGCAATCGCTGCCTCGTCGCTGGCGAAGCAGTCGAGGATCGTCACCTTCGTGTAGTCGATGGCGTCGGTGTAGTAGTCGCAGTCCACCGAGCGCACGTAGGCCTTGCGCCCCTCGAAGTCCAGCTTCTCCACCTGGAACAGGCGGCCTTCGATGATGTAGATGGCCTTGGGATGGAGCATCGTGAGCGCGCTGGTGAAATCGGTTTCCGCGATCACCTTCGGCTCGCCTGTCTGATCGACGACGACGAAGTTGTCCGACGACACGGAGCGCAGGCTCACCGCGTCCGCCGGATACGATTCGCTGGTCCAGTTCCACTGCCCCGTGCCGTCGTCGTCCGGGTCGCCGCCCGAGCGATGCACGAGACCGGCTTCCTGCAGCACGCCGAGCACTTCCTGCACGTCCACCCGGCCGTACTGCTCGCCGGCGGTGAAGGGCAGCTCGAACGCGGCGCACTTGACGTGATTCACCAGGATGTTCAGGTTGTCCGGGTTGATCAGCGCGTGCTCGGGCGAGGCGTCGAAGAAGTAGGACGGGTGGCGCACCACGAACTGATCGACCGGCGCGCTCGACGCCACCATCACCGCCGCGGATCGCGCGGCGCGGCGGCCGGCGCGTCCCGCGCGCTGCCAGGTGGCGGCAATCGTGCCCGGATAGCCGGCCATGATCGACACGTCCAGCGCGCCGATGTCGATGCCCAGTTCGAGCGCGTTGGTCGAGACCACGCCGCGCACCAGGCCATCGCGCAGTCCCTTCTCGATCTCGCGCCGGCGCAGCGGCAGGTAGCCGCCGCGGTAGCCGCGGATCTTCTCGGGCATGCCCGGCACGTCCTCGAAATCGTCCTTGAGATAGGTGGTGAGAATCTCGGTCGCCAGGCGGCTCTGCGCGAACAGGATCACCTGCAGGTTGCGGCGCAGGAACTCGCCCGCGACGCGGCGCGATTCGTTCAGGCACGAGCGGCGAATGCCCAGCTCGCGGTTCACGATCGGCGGGTTCACGAACACGAAGAACTTCTCGCCGCGGGGCGCGCCGCTCTTCTCGATCAGCGTGAACGGACGCTCGGCCAGCCGCTCGGCCAGGTCCGCCGGGTTGGCGATGGTCGCCGACGAGCAGATGAACTGCGGATCGGAGCCGTAGTGGCGGCACACGCGCTGCAGCCGGCGCAGCACGTTCGTCAGGTGGCTGCCGAACACGCCGCGATACGCGTGCAGCTCGTCGATGATGATGAAGCGCAGGTTCTCGAACAGCTTCGCCCACTTCGGATGGTGCGGCAGGATGCCCGCGTGCAGCATGTCGGGATTGCTGAGCACGACATGGGCGCGCGTGCGGATGGTGCGGCGCGCGTCCTGCGGCGTGTCGCCGTCGTAGGTGTGGACGCCGACGTCCTCGCCGCCGGCCTCGCTGATCTTGCCGGCGAGCTCGTGCAGCTCCGCCATCTGATCCTGCGCCAGCGCCTTGGTCGGGAACAGGTAGAGCGCGCGCGTCGCCGGGTTCTTCAGCACCGCGTCGAGCACCGGCAGGTTGTAGCACAGCGTCTTGCCCGACGCCGTCGGCGTGGTGACGACGATGTTGCGGCCGGCGGCGACGTGGGCGAACGCCTCGGCCTGATGGGTGTAGAGCTGCGTCGCGCCGCGCGAGGCCAGTGCCTGCACGAGCCGCGGATCCAGCCCGTCCGGAAACGGCGCGAAGGTCGCGGGCGTGGCCGGGATCCGGCGCACGGCGGTGACCACGCCGTCTGGTGTGTCCGGACGATCGACGGCCGAACCGGGAGCCAGCACCTGCAGGGCGCCTTGCAGCGCCACTTCCTTGCGCTCCTGTGTCCGGATGGCTGGGACGTGAGATGTGGACGGCGCCGCCATGCGTAAATCTGTGTAGACGATGCTACACGAAAAACAGGCGAAAGCGGAGGCGTCTGCGAGGGGTCAGGCCGGGTGTGAGGTCGGTGGAGAAGATGCGCTCGCCGGCAAGATTGACCAGCGCGACCGTCAGCACGCGGCTCCGCGGGTCGGCGTCGATCTGGCCGAAGAACTGCAACCCGACGCTGGGCCAGCGATTGGGCGGCAGGTCGGCCGGCACCCCGGAATAGCGCACCTCGGGACCAAACGTGGCGTCGAGCGGCGGCGGCGCGAAGGTGCCCGCGTGCGCCGGGCCGGCCACGAACTCCCAGAACGGATCGAAGTCCACCCCCGTCGCCCGCGCCGGATCGTAGTGATGCGCGGCGCAGTAGTGCACGTCAGCGGTGATCCAGACGACGTTGCGGACCTTGCGATCCTTCAGGGTCTTCAGCAGCCCCGCGATCTCGAGTTCGCGCCCGAGCGGCGGTCCGGCATCGGCATTGGCCACCGACTCGTGGAAGCCCGGCTGATGCGCGACGATCAATGCGAGCGGCATGTCGGCGGCGACGATCTTCCACGTCGCCTTCGACGCCGACAGCGCGTCAGCCAGCCAGCGCGCCTGCTCCGAGCCGAGGAACGCGGTCTCCGCGCTCATCGTCGTCTGAAGGTTCGGGCTGTTCGGGCCACGATAGCTGCGCATGTCGAGGGCGAACACCTCGACCAGCGGGCCGAACGGGATCGTCCGGTAGATGCGCGAGTCGGCGCCGGGGCCCGGCGCAATCGGATAGTGCTCGAGAAAGGCCTGACGCGCGCGGGCCGCAAGCACCGACACCCGCTTCTCCTGGTAGGGCGCCTGCGCGCCCAGCACCTGGGTCGGATACCAGTTGTCGCGGACCTCGTGGTCGTCCCACATCGCGACCAGCCCCACCTCCGCCGCGAAGCGGCGATAGTGCTCGTCGAGCCGGTTGTAGAGATGCGCGCCGCGAAACTCGTCGAGGGTTTCGGCCACCTTCGACTTGGCCGGCGTCACCAGGTTCCGCCAGACGGTGCCATCGTCGAGCGCCACGGTCTCGCGCAGCGGCTGATCGGCGTAGATGGTGTCGCCGACGTTCAGGAACAGGTCGGGCCTGGCGAGCCGCATCGTCTCGAAGAGCCGCATCCCGCCACGCGAGGTGTCGATGCCCCAGCCCTGCCCGCAGGTGTCCGCCGACCAGGCCAGCCGCACCGGGCGTCCGGCGCCCGGCGCGGTGCGGAACTTCCCCACTTCTGGCGCGCTGACCATGCGCGGATCGGCGAGGTCCTCGAAGCGGACGCGGTAGAAGATGTCCTGTCCCGGCGGCAGTTCGCCAAGGGCCACGCGCGCCGTGAGGCCGGTGTCGGGCGTGGCGATCGAGCCCGTCACCCGTCTCGCGTTGGTGAACGACTCGGTCGTCGCGTACTCGACGATGATGCGCGACGGGCGATCGACATGCGCCCACACCATGGCCTTGCCTGGTGTGGGGTCACCTGCCGCGACGCCGTAGTCGATGCGCGGCCGCACGCGGTCGGACGTGACGACGGCCGGCGCCTGCCCGGCCCACACACGGACCGGCACCGTCGCGGCGGCGAGCCCACTGACACCACGCTGGAGGAAGGAACGGCGGTTCATGGGGTGATCGTCGTCAGTTCACAGTTCGAGAGGTCAAGAGTTCACGGTTTGAGTGCTCAGTTTGAGTGCAAGAGTCCACAGCGAACGAACCGCGGTGAACTCTTGCACTGTGAACTGTGAACTCTCAGAAGCTGTACTTGAGCGCCAGCTGGATGATCCGTCCATCTTCAGCCGTCGTGATCTGGCCGAAGTTGGCGGCGCCGAACGTCCCGACCGGCTGTCCGAAGCGGGCCTGGTTCCACAGGTTGAACGCCTCGACGCGGACCTGGATGCGGTGGCGCGCCGCGAAGTCGAAGTTCTTGAAGATCGACATGTCGGTGCGCTGGAATCCGGGGCCGCGCACGGTGTTGCGGCCGGCGTTGCCCGGGCGCTCGCCGGTCTGCGCCAGCGTCAGCGCCGTGAAGCAGCTGGTGTCGAAGTACTGCGCCGTCGTCTTCGGCCCGTTGTTCGGATCGCAGGTCACATCGGGACGCGACGTCATGTAGCGGATGTCCAGCACCGAGCCCTGGTTCACCGACAGCGGGAACCCGGTCTGCGCCTGGTAGATGCCGTTCAGCTGCCAGCCGCCCGCGATCAGCCGCACCGCCGTCGCCTTGTCCTCCAGCCGCGGCAGCTCGTAGCCGAAGCTGAGGACGAAGCGGTGCCGCGCGTCGAACAGCGCCGGGCCCTTCTCGAACTCGAGCGCGCGCTCGATGCTGGCCTCGTCGCCCTGCGTCACCGGCAGCACCGGCCGCGCCTCACCGCCGATGTTCAGGCCCGACACGTGGTCGGTGGCCTTGCCCAGTGTGTAGGACGCCAGGAAGTTGAAGCCGCTGGTCGGCAGCATCCGCACGCTCGCCTGCAGCGAGTCGAACCACGACTGTGCCACCGAGAAGGTCGGGCGCACCAGCGAGTAGGCCGGCATGATGCGCGCACCACGCGTGGTCTGTCCGGGCACGTAGACGCCCGGGTTGACCTCGAGGAACATCGGCAGGTTGTAGCCGCGCGAGCCGACATAGGCGATCTCGGTGCCGATGTTCGACGCCGATCTGGCGCTGCACGCCGACGTTGAAGTGATACGCGTACGGCGACTCGAACTGGTCGCCCCAGCCGATGATGGTCAGCGCGGCCGGGAACGGATTGGGCGGGCCGGCCACCGCGCGCAGCGGATCGGCCAGCGTGATCGGCGTCGGCGTGTTGAGCTCGATCAGCGGGCGTGAACGGCGGCGACAGCACGCCGCTCTGGAAGAAGTCGCCCTGCCCGGCCAGCGCGTCGTAGAACACGCCGAAGGCGGAGCGGATGCTGGTCTTGCCGTCGCCGAACGGATCCCACGCCACCGAGAAGCGCGGCGCGAAGTTGTTCTTGTCCGTCGGAACGATGCCGCGGGGCACGCCCGCGTCGCCGGCGTAGACCAGGCCGGCCGGCGCGTCCGGATAGACCGTGCGACTGCTGCCCGGTGTGGAAGCCGGTGATCGCGTCGTTGACGTCGATGAACGGCGTCGGCAGTTCGTAGCGCAGGCCGAGGTTGAGCGTGAGCTGCGAGTTGACCCGGTACTCGTCCTGCACGTAGCCCGCGAACAGCCAGCCGTAGCCGTCCTGAATCGCCTGGGTCGTGGTGGCGCGTGCCTGCGCCGGCAGGCCCAGCAGGAAGTCGGCCGCCGCGTTGCCGCTGAGACCGCCGCTGAAGGTGAGGTCGCCGTTCGGGCGGTTGATGAACGCGATGTTCATCGCCTCGCGACGGACGTCGAAGCCGAACTTCAACGAGTGCTGGCCCTTGATCCAGGTCAGGTCGTCGGCCGCCTGCCACACGTGGTTGACGCGATTCGACGAACGGCTGCTGCGGATCGCCGAGCGCCGAGGTGCCGCCGCCGAAGAAACCCTGGATGGCGAACGACGGCAGGCCTGCCGCCAGCGGATTGGTGTTGGCGAGGTTGATGCCATAGTCGATGGGGCTGAGGCCGCTCGTCACCGCCGGGTTCGCCGTGATCCGGTTGATCGAGAAGCGCGCCTGGTTGATGACGTTCGAGCTGATCACGTAGTTGTGCGAGACCATGAAGTCCTGCAGCGTCGCCAGCGACTTCTGATCGACGGCCGCGATGACGCGCGGAGTGGTGCGATCGGTGTCGCTCCGCATGTAGCGGCCGAGCAGCGACTGGTTGCCCGAGATCTGGTAGTCGAAGCGCATGCCGAACTGATCGCGCACGTCGTTCACCGTGGGCGACACGATGTAGCGGTTGCCGGGCGAGTTCGGCAGCGGCACGAAGTCGGCCAGCAGCTTCATCGCCGCCGGGATCGAGGCGGTTGGACGGAATGATGTTGCCCGGAAATGCCAGGCCGGTCAGCGGATCGCGGATCGGCGTGGCCAGGGCGGAGAAGTCGCCACGTCGCTGGGCCTCCGACAGCACGACGACGTTGTTGGTGATGCCGGTGTCGTTGCGGAAGCCCTCGTAGTAACCGAATCCGAACAGCTTGTTGCGCACCAGCGGGCCGCCGAGCGCGCCGCCGAACTGGTTCTGCTTCAGTTCGGGCTTGGGCTGGTCGGCCGGGGCGAAGTAGTTGCGGGCCTGCAGCGCGTCATCGCGATTGAACTCCCACAGCGCCCCTGACAGCGTGTTGCTGCCGGACTTGGTGACGACGTTGACCACCGAGCCGGCGTTGCGCCCGTACTCGGCGCCGAAGGCGTGCGTCAGGATCTTGAACTCCTGAATCGCGTCCGGCGGCGGACGCAGCACGAAGCCGGTGTTGAAGGTGTCGTTGTTGGTGGCGCCGTCCATCAGGAAGTTGTTGGACTGGTTGCGCATGCCGTTGACGTTGAAGCCGCCGGTGGCGTTGCCGAAGCCGCCCGGCGTGGCGTCACCCGTCTGGCCGCCGAGGCCGGCGGGCGGCGCGACCACGCCCGGGATGAGCGTCCCGAGCTGCGTGAAGTTGCGGCCGTTCAGCGGCAGGTCCACCACCTTCTGTTCGTCGATGACGATGCCGCGCGTGGCGTTGGCGGTCTCGACCAGGGTCGCCTGCGCGGTGACCGTCACCGTCTCGGTGAGCTGGCCCACCTCCATGTCGAAGACCACGCGCGCGGTCTCGGTCACCGTCACGCGCACGCCCTTCGCGCATCGCGCTGCGGAAGCCGGACAGGCTGGCCTTCACGTTGTAGTCGCCGGGCTGCAGCAGGGGGATGGTGAACCCGCCATCCGCCCCGCTGACCGCGGTGCGCACCGCGCCGGTGCCGGCGTTGGTGGCCTCGATGGTCACCCCGGGCAGCACCGCACCCGAGGTGTCCTGCACGATGCCGTTGATCTGGCCGGTGGCCTGGGCCATCGCCATGACGGGGAGCAGCAGCAGCCACGACAGAATCGCACTGCCAATCGGAAACCAACGCTTCATCGCCCGACCTCCTTGAACACCACCGCAAGTTCAATCACAACGACGGCCGCCACGCGACGCGGCCGTAACCCAGCGCCTGCCTACGCGGGCGCCGCTTCATGCGCCACGGCCTCGGCCAGGTCGGCCGTGCCGTGCCGGCCGCCCAGATCGGGCGTCCGGACTTCCCCCTTCGCCAGCACCCGCTCGAGGGCGCCGACAATCACATCGTGCAGGTCCCGATGCCCAAGATGGTCCAGCATCAACGCCCCGGCCCAGATCGCGCCAATCGGGTTGGCGATGCCCTTGCCCGCGATGTCCGGCGCCGAGCCGTGAATCGGCTCGAACATCGACGGATGGCGCCGCTCGGGATTGAGGTTCGCGCCCGGCGCCACCCCCAGGCTGCCCGAGACCGCGGCGCCCAGGTCGGTGAGGATGTCGCCAAACAGGTTGGACGCCACCATCACGTCGAGCGTCTGCGGGTGCGTCACCATTCGCGCCGCCAGCGCGTCGACGTGATACTTCCTCATCGTCACGTCCGGGAACTCGGCGGCCACCTGGTCCGCCACCTCGTCCCACAGCACCATCGAATGCTGCAGCGCGTTCGACTTGGTGGCGCTCGCCAGCATCTTGCGCGGCCGGGCTTGCGCCTGCCTGAAGGCAAAGCGCAGCACCCGCTCGATGCCCATGCGGGTGAAGACGCCGGTCTGCTCCGCCACTTCGTGGGGCGTGCCCCGGTGCACCCGGCCGCCGACGCCGGCGTACTCGCCTTCGCTGTTCTCGCGCACGCACACCATGTCGATGTCGGCCGAGGCGCGCCCGGCGAGCGGGCCCGCCACGCCCGGCATCAGCCGCATCGGCCGCAGGTTCACGTACTGCTCGAAACCCTGGCGAATGGGGAGGATCAGCTCCCACACCGACACGTGATCCGGCACTGACGGGTGGCCGATGGCGCCGAGAAAGATGGCATCGGCGCCCCGCAGCTGCTCCAGCGCATCGGCGGCCATCATGCGGCCGGTCTCGCGATAGAAGTCGCATCCCCAGGGGTGATTCGTCGCACTCGAGCGTGACACCGGCATGACGGGTCACCGCCTCCAGCACGCGCAGCGCCGCGGGCGTCACTTCCTGGCCGATGCCGTCACCGGGGATGACGGCGATGCGATGGCGGGGTCTCGACATGGCTACATTCCTGGAGGGGTGAAGCGGCCGTCGGCCGCCAGCCAGCCGCCGTCGGCGTAGATGATCGTGCCGGTGACGTAGCTGGCCGCGTCCGACAGCAGGAACACCGTCGGCCCCGCCATCTCGCTCGGCTGTGCCCAGCGGTTCATCGGGTTCTTCATGGCGTAGGCGTTGTACCACTCGGCGTTGGCCTTGATCGGCGCCGTCAGCGGCGTCTCGACCACGCCGGGCCCGACCGCGTTGACCCGCACGCCCAGCGTGCCCCACTCCACTGCCGCGGTCTTCGCCAGTTGCAGGATGCCGGCCTTGGTCATCGAGTAGACCGACTGCCCCGGCTCGGTGGCGATCGAACGAATCGAGGAGAAGAGGACGATGCTGCCCGACTTCTGCGCGGTCATGATCTTGCCCGACACCATCAACGCGGCGAAGTTGCCGCGCAGGTTCAGGCTGACCACCTTGTCGAACTCCGCCAGCGAGTACCTGAGAATCGGCTTGCGGACATTGATGGCCGGCGTGCAGACCAGCCCGTCCAGTTTGCCGCGCCGCTGCGCCAGGCCCGACAGGCCGTCCTCGATCTGCGCTTCCTCGCCCAGATCCATCACGCCCGACTCCGCGGAGCCGCCCGCGGCCGTGATCTTCTCGGCCACCGACGCCGCCCCTGCCGCGTTGACGTCGAAGCAGGCCACGTGCGCGCCCTGCGCGGCCGCCGCCAGGGCGACGGCCTCGCCGATGCCGCTGCCCGCGCCGACCACCGCCACTGTCTTGCCGTCCAGCCGGAACATGTCCGCACTCATCGATGCCAGTCCCTCATTGGAAGAGATTACTTCCGGGTCGTGCCTCGCACGGCCAGCACGACGATGAACGCCACGAACGCCGCGGTCAGGCCGCCAACGTTCGGGTTGGTCCAGACGGCGCTGCCCGCCAGTCCCGACAGCTGCACCGCCAGCACGAACGACACGCCGGCCACGATCGCCGCCAAGGCTTCAGGCGTGCCCGCCTTCCCTATGTACAGCCCGGCCAGCACCGGCACGAACAGGCTGACGCCGAGCAGCGTGTAGAAGATGCTGAGCGCGCCGATGACGGTCGGCAGCTGGATCGCCAGCAGCACGCCGATGATGCCGCCGGCCACTGCCGCGAGGCGGGCGACGAGCAGCACGGTCTTGTCGTCCGCGCGCGGATTCACGAACTGCTTGTAGAGGTCCTGCGAGAGCGACGTCGCCAGCATGAACAGGATGGCATCGCAGGTGCTCACCTCGGCCGAGAACACCGCGGCCAGCGCCATCGCTCCCAGCCACACCGGCAGCGCCTCGACCAGCACGGTCGGCAACACGAGGTTGGGGCTGGCCACGTCAGGGACCAGCACCCGCGCCGACATTCCGAGCAGCACCGGGATGAAGGCGAACAACGCGAGCACGAACGCCTGCACGCCGACGCCGATGCGGACCGCGCCCGCGTCCTTGGCGCCGTAGACCTTCTGCAGCAGTCCCGGCGAGATGATGAAGGCCGGGCCGAGCATCGCCAGCAGCGTGAAACCGGAGCCCGGGCCGGTGCTGTAGGTGATGTCGAAGAAGTGCGGCGGGCCCGACGCGGCCAGCCCGGCCAGGCCGCCCGCCTTGGCGAGCACCATCGGCACCGCGATCAGCAGGCCGGTCAGCAGCACCACGAGCTGGACCGCGTTCACCCATGCCGAGCTGAGCAGCCCGCCGGCGACGAAGTAGATCAGCATCGCGACGGCGCCGATGATGGTGCCCCACACCCGCGGAATGTCGCCGACCACTTCCAGCACGGCGGCGCCGGCGATCAACTGTCCGGCGAGGATGGCCAGCGTGCCCACCCAGATGAGCGCTGAGACCACCCCGCGCACGGACTGACCGTAGCGGAACTCGAGGAAGTCGCCCACCGTGTAGAAGCCGTGCTTCTCCGCCAGGGTCCAGATGCGGGGCCCCACCCAGAATGCCAGCGCGATCGACCCGATCGCGGCCGAGCCGTTCCACCACCACGCGCTGATGCCGTCGCTGAAGGCCAGGCCGGCCGCGCCGACGGTGGAGCCGGCGCCGATGTTGGCGGCGAGCACGGTGGAAAACAGCAGCGGCGCCGTCAGCGTCCGGCCCGCCACGAAGAAGTCGCTGCTGCCGCGAACGAGGCGCGCGATCCACAGGCCCACCGCGGTGAGCGCCACCGCGTAGACGAGCAGGAGACCGAGGTAGAGATTCACCGGTGCCGGCTACTTCTTCAGGTCCCGTGCCGCCGGGAGATTCGGAATGCCGGTGGCCTCGGTCGCGCCGCGCACGATGGCGCGCGCCATCACGTCGGCCGCCAGCGCGCCAATCTGGGTGATGTCCACTTCACCCGCCCACTGCCCCGTCGCCAGCGAGAACACCGTGTCACCGTCACCCATCGTGTGCGACGGAAAGATCGCTCGCGCAAACCCATCGTCGGCCATCAGTGCCATGCGGGTGACCTGCGCCTTGGTCAACCTGGCATTGGTCGCGACCAGGCCGATGGTGGTGTTCTCCGCGGCGCGCGGGCGCGGGCCGGTCTGACCCGAGCGGAGCAGCGTGCGGGCGTCCGCGAACGTACCGTCGGGATTGCGCACGCCCGCCACCACCTGGCCGGTGTCGGGATCGATGATGTCGCCCACGGCGTTCACGGCGACGATGGCGCCCACGGTGAGACCGTTGGGCAAGGTGATGCTGTAGCTGCCGAGCCCGGACTTCATCGAGCGGTTGGGGCCGCCGCCGCTCTTGCCGACGGTGGCGCCGGCGCCGGCGCCGATGGTGCCTTCCGGCACGGGCGCGGTCGAGGCGCCTTCCGCCGCGCGGTAGCCGCAGTCCGCGGTCGGACGAATCTTCGGGTTGCCACCCACCGGCAGGTCGAACAGGATGGCCGCCGGCACGATCGGGACCTTGGCGATGCGCACGTCCCAACCCATGTTGTGTTCTTCGAGCCAGCGCACCGTCCCGGTCGCGGCCTCGAGGCCGAACGCGCTGCCCCCGGCCAGCACCACGGCGTTGACCTTGTCCACCATGTTGCCGGGATCGAGCAGGTCCGTCTCGCGCGTGCCCGGCGCACCGCCCCGCTGCGACACCCCGCCGACCGCGCCTTCACCGTCCACCAGGATCACGGTGCACCCCGTCGGGCGCTCGGTGAGCGTGTGATGGCCGACCTTGAGGCCGGCGACGGCGGTGAGTGTGCGATTGACACCGGGCGCGGGCGTCTGGCCGCTGACAGCGGCCGCGGTCAGCAGGCAGAGCAGACCGAGAGCAGTGAGGGGACCTCGCATGCGAGGCATGATAGCGGAGAGCGGTCCGCGGACGCCATCGAGCCCGCGAATGGGATCGATGCCAGGGCCAGCAACCGAGGGCCCGCCGGCGCGGTGGTCATGCTGCCCCACGCTGCCGGGCCTTGGCGTGTTCTGCTTGCCCCGGACTCGGCACGCCATTCACAATGGCGCATGCCGATGATGAGTCGTGGCCCGGGACAACGCTGAGTGACCATGACCGAGCAGCCGCCCCCGTCATCCGCTCTCACGGCCCGCAAGGTCGGCATCGACACCTATCGCGAGAACGTCGTCTACCTGCGGCGCGACTGCCCTGTCTACAGGGCGGAAGGCTTCCAGGCGCTGTCGAAGGTCGAAGTCAGCGCCAACGGCAACGCGATTCTCGCCGTCCTGAACGTCGTGGATGACGCGCGTCTGGTCGGCGAGCGAGAGCTGGGACTGTCGGAGGAGGCCTTCGCACAGCTCGGCATCGCCGAAGGCGCCACCGTCCACATCAGCCACGCCGAACCGCCGCGGTCGATCGCCTCGCTGAAGCGCAAGATCGCGGGTGAACGGCTGTCGCGCGACGAGCTCGGCGCGATGGTGCGCGACATCGCCGACCATCGCTACTCGAAGATCGAGCTGGCGGCGTTCGTCGTCGCCACCAGCCAGATGGAGCTCGATCACGACGAGGTCCTGCACCTGACGGAGGCCATGGTGACCGTCGGCCGCCGGCTCGACTGGCACGAGAAGCCGGTGGTGGACAAGCACTGCATCGGCGGCATTCCCGGCAACCGGACCTCGATGCTGATCGTGCCGATCGTCGCGGCGCACGGGATGCTCATCCCCAAGACGTCGAGCCGCGCCATCACCTCGCCGGCCGGCACCGCCGATACGATGGCCTGCCTGGCGGAGGTCGAGCTGCCCTTCGACCGCATGGAGTCCATCGTCCGGACGCACCGCGGCTGCCTGGCCTGGGGCGGGGGCGCCGCGCTCTCGCCCGCCGACGATGTGCTGATCTCGGTGTCGCGGCCGTTGTCCCTCGACGCACCGGGGCAGATGGTGGCCTCCATCCTCTCGAAGAAGGTCGCCGCTGGCTCCACACACCTCGTGCTCGACATCCCCTTCGGGCCGACCGCCAAGGTGCGGCACATGGACGACGCGCAGCGGCTCAAGAAGCTGTTCGAGTTCGTGGCTCGCCACGTCGGGCTGTCGCTCGACGCGGTGATCACCGACGGCCGCCAGCCGGTCGGCCTCGGCATCGGCCCGGTGCTCGAGGCCCGCGACGTGCTGCAGGTGCTCAACAACGACCCCGCGGCGCCGGCCGATCTGCGCCTGAAGGCGCTGCGCCTGGCCGGCCGCGTCCTGGAGTTCGATCCCGACCTCCGCGGGGGCGACGGCTTCGCGGTGGCGCGTGACATCCTCGACTCCGGCCGCGCGCTGGCCAAGCTGGACGCGATCATCGACGCCCAGGGGCGCCGCGACTTCGACTGGCGCCGTCCGCCGCTCGCACCGCTGGTACACGAGGTCGCGGCTGACGGCGACGGCATGGTCGTCGCCATCGACAACGAGCGGCTGGCGCGCATCGCACGGCTGGCCGGCGCGCCGAAGGCTGATGGGGCGGGCGTCGATCTCTTCCACAAGCTGGGGGACATCGTCAGGCGCGGCGAGCCGCTCTACCGCATCCACGCCGCCAGCGGCTCGGAACTCGAGTTCGCGCGCCAGGTCGCGATCCCCGGCAGCGGATACACCCTCGGCCCGCCGGACCAGGCCCTCACCGAGTCGTTCGTGGAGTTCTGATGCTCCTCCACTTCGATGACGAACGCGGGCTGGCACGCCGCATCGCCGGCGCCGCCGGGCTGGCCTCGGCGACGATCGCGCGCCATCGCTTCCCGGATGGCGAGATCAAGCTCACGCTGCCCGCCCGAGTACCGCGCCGGATCGTCGTGCTGCGATCGCTGCACCAGCCCAACGAGAAACTGCTGGAGCTGCTGCTGGCGGTCCAGACCGCGCGCGAACTGGGCGCCCGCGACGTGACGCTGGCGGCGCCGTATCTCGCTTACATGCGCCAGGACTGCGCCTTCGCGCCAGGCGAGACGGTGAGCCAGCGACATGTCGGCACCCTTCTCGCCGCCCTGTTCGACCGCCTGATCACCGTGGATCCCCATCTGCATCGCGTGGCGGCACTGGCGGACGTCACGCCAGGCGCCGACGCCGTCGCAGTTTCCGCGGCGCCCTTGATCGGCCGCTTCCTGCGAGAACATGCGGCCGCCCCGTTGCTCGTCGGCCCCGACGAGGAGTCGGCCCAATGGGTCGAATCGGCAGCAGCCGTGGGCGACTGCGAGTGGGCGGTGTGCCGCAAGGAGCGGCGCGGCGACCGGGCGGTCCGCATTCACCTGCCTGCAGTGACGTTCTCGGGTCGCCGGGTGGTTCTGATCGACGACGTGGCCAGCACCGGGCAGACGCTGGCGGAGACGGCGCGGGCCGTGCTGGCGGCCGGGGCCGGGCGGGTCGACGTCGCCGTGACCCACGCGCTGTTCGCGGGAGACGCGGCGGCCACCCTCGCGGCCGCTGGGGTGCGGTCGGTGTGGAGCACGGATACGATCGCGCACCCGAGCAACGCCATCGGCGTGGCGGCGCTCGTGGCTCGGGCGCTCGGCCGACGTCGCCGACAGCGCGCTGCGGTGATCGCGATGGCCCGTTGACCGATGGCGGTCATCCGGTAATACGATCAGCAGCGTGACGCATCTCGCCCCCGCCCTCGTTGACCGTGTTCTCCTCGAAGTGGAACGCGCCTCGGATGAAATCGTGGATTTCACCGCCGGCATGATCCGCATCCCGACGGTGAACCCGCCGGGCGAGCACTACGAGGAGTGCGCGCGCTACATCGGCGACACCTTGAAGCGGCTGCAGTTCGAGATCGAGCACTTCGCCGCCGAGGGCCGGCCCGAACACACCGCCCGCTATCCGCGGCTGAACGTCGTCGGCACGCGCCACGGCCTGCGGCCGC
This sequence comes from uncultured Acidobacteriota bacterium, assembly GCA_963721715.1. Taxonomy (GTDB): domain Bacteria; phylum Acidobacteriota; class Vicinamibacteria; order Vicinamibacterales; family UBA2999; genus VFZN01. The sequence continues at coordinate 1,584,653 of CAVRKI010000004.1, forward strand.
GGCCGACGGTGCACCTGAACGGGCACTTCGACGTCGTGCCGGCAGGTGAAGGCTGGACGCTCGAGCCATTCGGCGGCATCGTCCGCGACGGCAAGATCTACGGGCGAGGCTCGTGCGACATGAAGGCGGGCATCGCCGCGGCCGCCTTCGCGGCCGAGGCCATCCGTCGCGCGGGCGTGCCCGTGCCAGGCACCATCGAGGTGAGTGGCACCGTGGACGAGGAAAGCGGCGGCTTCGCCGGCGTCGCCTGGCTGGCGGAGCACGGGCGGATTTCGTCGACGCGCACCGACTACTGCATCATCCCCGAGCCGCTGAACGTGGACCGCGTGTGTGTGGGTCACCGCGGCGTCTACTGGTTCGAGGTCGCGGCCCGCGGCCACATCGCCCACGGCAGCATGCCGTTCCTGGGGGTGAGCGCCATCGACGGCATGGGCCACCTGCTGCAGATCATCCGTGAGGAACTGATACCGGTGCTGGCCTCGCGCCGCACCGAGGTGCCGGTCGTGCCTGATCTCGCGCGCCAGGCCACGCTCAACATCAACGGCATCTTCGGCGGCCAGCCGGTCGATGGCATCCAGACGCCGTGCGTGGCCGACGTGTGCCGCGCGGTGTTCGACCGCCGCTTCCTCCTGGAAGAGGGGTTCGACGCCACGCGTCGCGAAGTGGAAGACGTGCTGGCGCGCGTTCGCGCCCGCGTCCCGCGCGTCGAGTATCTGCTGAAGGACCTGATGGTGGTCCACCCCACGCGCACCCCGGACGACTCGCCGGTGATTGCGGCAATCGAAGCCGGCGTGAGCCGCGTGCTGGGCCGCAAGGCCACCCGCGTGGCCAGCCCCGGCACCTACGACCACAAGCACGTCGCGCGGATCGCGGGTGTGCCGCACTGCGTCGCGTATGGCCCGGGCGAGCTCGAGCAGGCACATCAGCCCGACGAGTACTGCCGCGTGGACGATCTGGTGAACTCGACCAAGGTGCTGGCGCTGGCGATCCTGCAGCTGACGGGCGCCTGATTGGGACCGTATGCCAAATGGCCTGCGCCCAACAGCCCGTCCGCCCGCGCGGAAGCCGGGTAGCCCTGCGGGGGGACCGCGCCGCCGTGTCGGCATCGGCGTCGCGCTCGTGGCGATCATGGCGGTGGGCGAACGTGATCGGCCAACCGCCTCCCGGCAGGAAGTGTTCCGGTCCGGGGTGGAGGTCGTCGCTTTGCCGGTGACCGTCACCGACTCATCGGGGCGCACGATCCCCAATCTTTCACCGGAGCACTTCACGGTCACCGAAGACGGCGTCCCGCAGTCGGTGAGCGTGCTCTCACATGCGCCCCAGCCAGTGGCCCTGTCGGTCCTGGTCGATACCAGCGCCAGCATGCGAGGCGGCCGCTGGGAAGCGGCGGTGGCGGCGGTCTCCGCCATTGGGCGGGCGCTGGCGCCGGAGGACCAGTGGAGCCTCTCGGTGTTCGCCGACCGGGTGGCACCCGTGTCGCCCTGGGGGGCGTATCGTCCCGAGCACATGGAGCGCTTGCGGGCGCATGGCGCCGCTGGTGGAACGCGGCTGTTCGATGCGGTGGTCGCGGCCCAGCGGACACTCGCGACGGCGCCACATCGAAAGCGCGCCATCCTCATCATCTCCGACGGCAACGATGTCTCCACGCAAATCGGTGGCGACTTCACCGCCGACATTTCATCGCTGTCGGGCATCGATGGAGCGGAGACGGCTTCGCGTGAGGCACCGTATCGGTTACGTCGCCGCCAAGCCCTGAAGACGCAGAGGCTGCTCGAGGCGGCACCAGCGTGTGCCAGGTTTGACGGCGCGGCGAAATAAGTGCACGATAAGTGCATGGCCGTCAAGACGATCACGATCGACATGGAGGCGTACGGTCTCCTCTCCAGCCACAAGCGGGAGGGCGAGTCGTTCTCGCAGGTGATCAAGGCCCATTTCGGGCCGCAGCCCACGGCCGGGCGGTTCCTGGCGAGGGTGCGTGGAATTCGGGTGGCTGCCGTCACGCTCGACGCCATGGAACGGCAGGTACAGGGGCGCAAGCGGGAGCCGGCGCGCGCGGTCGGTCGATGATCCATCTCGACAGCTCGTTCCTGATCGATCTGTTACGCGAGACTGTGACGGAGCGCCCAGGGCCGGCGTTCGACCTCATCGAATCGCTCGACCCCAACGAGTTGCTCGCCATCTCGGTTCACGTCGCCTGTGAGCTGCGCGCGGGCGCGGAGTTGTCCCGGCACGCCCTGCGCGAGCACGAAGCACTCGACCAATTGCTGTCGGGCCTGGCCGTGTCGTACCCGGATCAGCGCTTCGCGCCGATGTACGCCCGCCTGCTGGCGGCAAGCTCGCGCGGCGGGCGGCCGGTCGCCGCGATGGACCTGCTGATCGCCACAGCCGCGACGCTGGACGATGCGCCGCTGGTCACGCGAAACGTCAAGGACTTCTCGCGCGTGCCGGGGTTACGTGTGCTGCGATACTGAACAGGCCGTCGCGAGGGCCGGCTCCCGGCGATCCTAGCCGCGCACTTCCTCGAACGCGGGCAGCCGATCGCGCACCTCGTCGAAGTCGTGATCCCGCGGCAGGCGCCAGCGGGTGAACGGCCCGATCTCGGCCAGCGGCTTCTCCAGGTAGCGGTTGGTCGCCTCGGCGTCACCGCGCATCGCATGAAGAGCCGCCATGTAGTAGCGCGTATAGGGATCGTCCGAGCCGCCGGCCAGCCGCTGCTCGAACAACTGCACGGCTCGTTCGAAATAGCCCTGAGAAGTCTCCTGATCGCCCTTCCGCTGATAGGCCGCCGCCAGCTTCTGCGACAGTTCGATCATCGTCCGCTCACGCAGGGCGTGATCGCTCATGGCCACGTAGTCCAGTTCCCGCCGGTACTCGCGAATCGCTTCGTCGTACTGACCGCGCCGGTAGAAGACATAGCCCAGGCGTGACCGCGCCCCCACCACCAGCAGGCCCTGCGTGCCCGACATCGCCTGCTCCTGCAGCAGCACGGCGGCACGGGCCACGCGTTCGGCCTCGTCCAGGTCACCCCTCAGGGCGTAGAGCAGCGACAACTGCAGGTGCGTGTAGCCGGCATCGGGGTTGAGTTCCAGCGCGCGCCGGAAATGGGTAATCGCCAGGTCGATGTTGCCCTTCCCCATCCAGTAGTTGCGCGCCAGGTTCGAGTGCGCCTCGGCGTTGTCGGGGGCCAGCCGCAGGCCCTCGTGCATCTCGGCGTTGCCTTCGTCGATCCGCCCGAGATCCGCCAGCGTCTCGCCGAGCCGGACGTGGGCCTCGGCCGAATTCGGCCGCGCCGCCACCGCCTGCTGCAACAGCGCCAGGCTGCGCTGCAGCAGTTCGGGCAGGCTCTCGAACGCGCCCTTCAGATCCAGAGCGCTGCCGAGCGCGATCATCGCCTCGACGTAGCCGGGCGCCATCGCCAAGGCGTGCTCGAACAGGCTGATCGCGCGATCCACCGATTCGCGTGAGGCCAGCCGCAGGTTCATCATCCCCCGCGAGTAGGCCTCGAACGCCTCCACCGATACGTCGGTGTCTTCCTCAATCGCGTGGCGTTCCGCGGTGCCGATCTCGTGAGCCATGCCCGAGCGCGCCAGCTCCTGCACCAGCTGGTCCTGCAGCTCGAAGATCTGGTCGATGGTGCCGTCCAGCTTCACCGTGGCCGCGGACTCGTTGGTGGTCACGTCGACCACCTGGCCGGTGATGCGCACGCGATCGCGCATGCGCTGGTAGCCGCCCGCGACCACGAAGCTCGCCCCCAGCCGACGTCCCAGCTCCAGCGACTGCCGATCGTCGGCGGGACGGACGCCCGCGGGCAGGTTGCGCTGCAGATCGAACACGTGCTCGCGCGGAATGACCAGCAGCCCGCCGATCTTGGCGAAATCGGCGGTCAGTGATTCCGCGATGCCCTGCCCGATCCATTCGTCGGCCGGATCGCCGGTGATGTTGGTGAACGTCAGCACCGCCACCGACCGCGCGATCGGCCTCGACGGCCCCGGCAGCGGCCCGGGAAGGCCTGCCGCGGGGTCCGAGAAATCAATCGGACCGCGCCACACCGACGATCCGGCAAACGGCTGATCGCGCAACCGGCGACGCGCATTGGCAAGGTCCACGTAGAACTCGCGCGCCGACTGGTACCGGAACGCGGGATCCTTCTCGAGCGCCTTGCGGACGATCGACTCGGCCTCGGCGGGGACACTGTAGCTGTAGCGGCCGATCGCCTCGGGTTCGCGATTGAGGATGCGATCGGCGACATCGGCCATCGACTCGCCAGCGAACGGCAGCCTCCCGGTCAGCATCTCGTAGAGGACCACGCCCAGCGAGAACAGGTCGGCGCGGTGATCCACCTCGCCGCCACGCAGCTGCTCCGGCGGCATGTAGTTGAGGGTCCCCACCACCATGCCCGCCACCGTCAGCGAGGCCTCGGTGGCGAAGCCGTCGCGTGAGGGGATGGCCTTGGCCAGGCCGAAGTCGAGTACCTTGACCAGCTGGCGAGCCGTGATCATCAGGTTCCCGCTCTTGATGTCACGGTGCACGATGCCCAGGGCGTGCGCTTCGTCCAGCGCATCGGCCACCTGCATGGCGATGTCGAGGCTGTCGGCCACCGTGAGCGGCCCTCTGGCGATCCGCGCCGAGAGCAGCTCGCCCTCGACGAACTCCATGGCGATGAAGACGCCCTGCTCGTGCTCCACCAGATCGTAGGCCACGGCGATGTGCGGCGATCGCAGCCGCGCGGCCACCTGCGCCTCGCGCACCAGCCGGGCCCTGGCGTCGGCGTGCATATCGAGCGAGGGCGCAAGGAACTTCAGCGCCACCTGACGCCCCAGGCGCGTGTCTTCGGCCAGGTACACCTGACCCATGCCACCGCCACCGAGGCGGCTGATCACGCGGTACTGGAGGATGGAGGTTCCGGGAAGGTCTGCGCCGTGAGGCACCTTTCCATTATAGTTCGCAGGCATATGGCGACACTCGTCCGACGGCTCGGGCTCTGGAGTTCCATCGGTCTGGTGATCGGCATCACGATTGGCGGCGGCATCTTCCGGACGCCGGCCAGCATCGCCGCGCGCGTGCCCGACCCGATGATGATGATGGGCGTCTGGATCCTCGGCGGCATCATCGTCCTCTGCGGCGCCCTCGCCTTCGGCGAGTTGTCGGCCGCCATGCCCGAGACGGGTGGCATGTATGTCTATCTGCGCGAGGGCTGGGGCCGGCCCTCGGCCTTCCTCTACGGCTGGGCTCAGCTGGTGCTGATTCGCGCCTCCGCGCTCGGCGGCATCTCGTCGGTGTTCGGCGAGTATTTCCTGCGGACCTTTGGCATCGACCCGCTGCTCCACCCCGCGTGGGCCGACTATCTGGCTGCCGCGGCCATCATCTTCGCGGCCATCACCAACATCGTCGGCGTTCGCCTCGGTGCGCTGTTCGCCGGCATTTCCACCATTACCAAGTTCGGCGCGCTGGCGTTCCTGGTGCTGGCGTCATTCGTGCTCGGCGGCGGCGCCGGCGCCAGCCTGACCAACCTGGCCTCCACCGGCGCGGCCGTGAACCCGGGACTCTTCGGCCTGGCCCTGATCTCCGTGATGTGGGCCTACGACGGCTTCGCCGACCTCACCTTCGCCAGCGGCGAGGTCACCGATCCGCAGCGCAATCTGCCCCGCGCCATCGTCTTCGGCACCATCGCCATCATCAGCATCTACCTGCTGTCGAATGCGGCCTACCTGTACGTCACCCCGATCGGGCAGCTGCAGAACTCGAAGCTGATTGCCGCCGATACGCTTGGCGCCATCTTCGGACAGGTGGGCGTCTCGTTCATCGCGGTGGTCGTGATGATCTCGACCTTCGGCTCGCTGATGGGCAGCATGCTCGCCTCTCCGCGCATCTTCTTCGCGATGGCCGACGACAAGCTGTTCTTCAAGCCGATTGCCGCCGTGCACCCGACCTGGAACACTCCGTACGTGGCCATTGCCCTGGCGGCGGTGCTGGGCGTGGCCATGGTGATGACGCAGACCTTCGAGCAGCTCACCGACACCTTCGTGCTGGCGATGTGGCCGTTCTACGCGCTCAGCGTCGGGGCGCTCTACCGCCTGCGCAAGTCCCATCCCCACCTGCAGCGCCCCTACAAGGTGATTGGCTACCCCGTGGTACCGGCAATCTTCATCGCCGCCGCCTGCTACCTGGTCGTCAACGCTTTCATCACGGATCCGAAGTGGACGTCGATCACCTTCGCCATCGTGCTGGCCGGTCTGCCCGTGTACTACCTGTGGTTCAGCGGCGGAGCGAAGGGCGCCGCTCGCTCGCGGCGGGATTGAGCACGCCGCTAGAACGCTTTCGACTGGCAACCGTCGACGACGACGGTGGTGCCGCTCACCCAGCTGGCGCGAGTCGAGGAGAGGAAGGCGATGACGTTGCCGACCTCCTCGGGTGCGCCGAAGCGGCCGAACGGCAGCTCGCGGGCGACGAAGTCGGCAATGCCCCGCGGATCCTCCTGCTGGCGCTTCCACCACGATCCACCCTCGAACAGGATGGAGCCTGGCGCGATGCCGACCACGCGAATCTGATCCTTGGCGAGTTGCTGCGCCAGCGACTTGGTGAGGCTGATCTCGGCGGCCTTCACGACGTTGTAGGTCATCCGGCCGCCGGCTTCGCGGCCGTAGATCGACGAGACGATGACGATGACGCCGCCGCCGCGATGGCGCATGTGCGGCACGGCGAGCTGCGAGCAGCGGATGGCGGGAAACAGGGTGTTGTCGAACGCCTCGCGCCAGTCGGCGTCACTGGTCTGCTCGAGCGAGCCGCCGCGGCCGAGGCCGACGTTGTTCACCAGCACGTCGATGCCGCCGCACTCCACGACCGCGGTCTCCATCAGGTGGTCGACGCCGTCGGGCGTGGACACGTCGCACGCCACCGGCACCACCTTCGAGCCGCGGCCCCATCGCGAGCGCAGCTTGTCGGCCGCCTGGTTCAGCGCCTCGAGCCCGCGCGCCGCCATCACCACCGTGCAGCCTTCGCCCACCAACGCCTGGGCCGTCGCAAATCCCAGTCCCCGGCTCGCGCCGGTGATCACCGCCACCTTGCCACCTAGTCCCAGGTCCATCGCTCGTTACCGCCTGTTGGTCAGATCGTTCAGCCGCCAGTCGAACTCGTGAAACTCCATCTTGAAGCGGTTCTGCTCCAGGAACTCCGCTTCCGATCGCACCACGAGCGGGGCGATGATCGCCAGCACCGACCGTTCGAGCGGGCTGCGGCTGGCGAACACCGGGGCGGCCTTGGTGGCAAAGCTCTCGATGAACGCGGGCTCTCGCCACGAGAACATCGGGTTCACGCTGAGGATGCCGTTCTGCTTGTCGACGAACACCATCTCCCGGCGATCGACCACCTCGCGGGTGGCGGCGTTCAACTGGTCGTCGATCCGCTCCGCCGAAAACGCCTCGCTCTTCAGGCGGCCACCGCCGAGGGCGCCGCGGCCGAGCGCCAGCACCGCCCGGGCATCTCCGAGCGGCACGATGATGTCCTTCTCGATCTGATCGAGCGTCACGGTGCGCCCAGCTGCGCGGAAGGTCTTGCGCTCGAACGCCCCCGGGACCTGCCGGATGCTGTTTGACGGAAACGACGTGCTGCGCCGCTGGATGGGATAGTTGTCGATCACTGTCTGCAGCACGAACGCGTTGTAGGCGTTCAGCCAGAACGCCAGCTTCTGGTTGCGATCGGCGGATTCGGGCAGGGTCGCGCCCGCCAGCGACGCCACGTAGCGATCGAATCGCGGGCGTTCCTGCTTGAGGGCCCGGTAGTAGACCAACCCGTCGCGGACGTAGATGTCGAGGACCGTGTCGAACGCGCGGTGCAGGGGATCGACCGACGGCGGCGGCGGATCCTGGGCCTTGAGGCCGGCGACGAGCAGGCAGGCAACGAGCGAGGCCAGGGCGAGGTGTTTCATGGGAATGCAGAAAGGAAGGAAACCAGCGCGGTGTTGAACGGTTCGGGTTGTTCGAGATTGGCCAGGTGTCCGGCGCCGGGGATGATTTCCAGCCGCGACCCGGGGATGGCCTCGGCCATCTTGCGCGACTCCTCCACCGGCGTGAGTTCGTCTTCGGCGCCGACCACGACCAGGGCCGGCACCCGCAGCGCGGCGACAATGCTGGTCGAGTCCGGCCGTTCCATCATGCGCACGATGGCGCCGCGGATGGCATCTGGCGATTGCTGCTTGATCAGGCGCCGCACGGTGGACTCCACCGTGGCGTTGCTCTCGCGCGTGGTGGCCCCAAGCAGCTTGGGCATCATCTCGCGCGCCACGCCTGAAGCGCCTTCGCGTTCGACCAGCGCCAGCATGCTGCGACGGTTCGAGCGCCCTTCGAGCGTATCGGCGCCAGCCCGCGTGTCCGCGAGGACCACGCCGCTCACCAGATGGGGCGCGAGCCGGATCGTCGCGAACGTCGCATAGCCGCCCATCGAGCAGCCGCCGACCACCGCGTGCTCGACCTTCAGCTCAGCGAGCAGATCGATGACGTCCTTCGCGTAGTCGTCCATCGTCGGCGACCCGCCATCGGGATCCGTGGTCCCGCCGAACCCGCGCAGGTCGGGCGTGATCAGACGCCAGCCCCTGGGGATGCTGCGAATCTGCGGCTCCCACATGTTCGCGCCCAGCGGAAAGGCGTGCAGCAGGACGATGGTGCGGAGTTCGGAAGCGCCGGGGACCGAGTCGAGATAGGCGATGGTTCGGGAACCGACGTGACAGTACTGCCTGGTCATGGAGTGGGTGCGGCAATTGTATATCGCCGCCGCCAGTCGTTCAGGGCCGTTGTGGGCGCGGTCACTGGTCACTCCACCGCAGCTGGGCTGGAGATCCTCAGACCTCGATCGCCGCCTTGAGCCGCGTCACATGCTCGCGGAAGGTGTACTCCGGATCCTCGGCGCGGCGCTGGACGTAGTCCGCAAGGCGCAACTGGTCGCGCAAGGGGTCGCCGGCCAGCAGTTTGGCCGCCTGGGCCAGCTCGCGCATGGCGATCTCGCGGGCCGCGGCAATCACCCGTGGGCAATCCGCCAGCGCGACGAACAGCACGCCGTCCTCGTCAGCAAACACCGCATCCTCACGGGTCACGGTTGTTGGGCCGCAGGTCGCGGCCTCGAGCGCCGTGACGTGCCGCCGCCGCAACTCGAGCGGGCCGTTCGGCGCGGTCCCCCGCGACCACACCGGGATGCCGATGGCCCGAATGGCCGCGCTGTCGCGGTGCGCGCCGTCGACGACCATCGCCGTCAGGCCGCTGATGTGTGCTTCACCGGCAACCAGGTCGCCGATGCACGCTTCATCGAGCCGCCCATTGTTGTCGATGACCAGCACATCGCCGCGCACGGCCTGGGAGATGGCTTCGAGGAACACATCGGTGCTGCCGGCATGAACCGCCGGCGCCACCGGCCCGGCCGCGCGGAGTTGCGGCCGAATAGGCAGGAGCCCGGGCCGCCCCAGCCGCACAGGCAGCTGCAACTGCACGCACGCATCGGCGATGAAAGCGGTGGCCCATTCGAATCCGTCGAGGCCGGAGAGAGGAGTGGACATGGAAACCAGTCTACGGCAACCGGCAGCCATGGAGCCGGCAGCCGGCAGCCGGCAGTCGGCAGTCGGCAGACGGCAGACGGCAGTCGGTGAGCCAAAGCCCAGAGCCTGGAGCCTACACTCCTGCCGCCCGAATCGTCTCGAGGACCTGGTCGCCCAGGTCCTCCGCCTTCCTGGCGCCGACGCCGTAGACGTGGCGCAAGGCCTCTGCCGTCTGCGGCTTCTGCCGCGCCAGCTCGCGCAGCGTGGTGTCGTGGAAGATGACGTAGGGTGGGACCCCCCGCTCGCGGGCCACCCGGAGCCGCAGCTCGCGCAGCGATTCGAACAGCTCGCGATCGACGCCTTCCCACGACTCGGCCTCGACGCGCGAGCGCCGGGGCGCGCGGCCCTTCTCGGGCTTCCGCTGCCGCGCCAGCGACAGGCCGCTCGACGCGGCCGGATCCTTCAGCAGGGCGGCGCCGTCGGACGAGAGCTGCAGCACCGGATACTGATCGCCCGCCTGCTGGAGCAACCCGTGCGCGATCAGCTGATCGATGTAGCCGCGCATCTCGTCGATCGACGTGTCCTTCAGCAACCCGAACACCGAGAGGGTGTCGTGCCCGCGCGTCTTCACCTGCTCGCTGGCATGGCCGCGCAGGATGCTGCCGACATGCGCGGCGCCGAATCGCTGCCCCACCCGCGCCACGCACGACAGCACCTTGCGCGCCAGCGTCACCGGGTCGGACACCGTCTCCAACTCGCCGAGGCAGTAGTCGCAGGCCCCGCAATCGTCCTTGCTGTAGACCTCACCGAAATAGCTCACCAGCCGCTTGTGGCGGCAGCCGACGCTGGCGGCATAGCGCTCGATGTCGCGCAGCAGCGCCTGCCGGGCCTCGGTCAGCTCGCCGCTCTTCGAGAGGAGCTCGCGCCATCGGAGGAAATCGCCGGAGGACACGATCAGCACGCACTCGGCTTCGAGCCCGTCCCGACCGGCACGGCCGGCCTCCTGCTGGTAGTGCTCCAGCGACTGCGGACCGCCGGCATGAATCACGAAGCGGACATCCGATCGATCGATGCCCATTCCGAACGCGACGGTGGCGACGACGATGTCCACCGTTTCGTTGAGGAAGGCATCCTGGTTGCGGTGCCGCTCCTCGTCGGCGAGCCCGGCATGGTACGGCCGCACGCGGAAGCCCTCGTCCTTCAGCCATGCCGACAGGTCGTCCACGTCGCGACGGGTCGGGCAATAGATGATGCCGGCCTCTCCCTGGTGCCGCGACAGCACCTGCAGCAGCTGCGTCTTCAGCGAGGCGCGCGGCAGCACGCGGTACAGCAGGTTGGGCCGATCGAACGAGCCGACCAGCGTCACCGCGTCGCGCAGCCCCAGCTGCGAGACGATGTCCTGCCGCACCCGCCCGGTGGCGGTGGCGGTGTAGGCGTGGAAGCTCACCTGCGGCATCGCCGCGCGCAGCGCGCCCAGCTGGCGATACTCCGGCCTGAAGTCGTGGCCCCAGTGGCTGATGCAGTGCGCCTCGTCGATCGCCACGAAGCTGAGCGGGCAGGTGGCCTGCAGCCACGACATCCAGCCGCCGCCCTCTCCGGCAATGCGTTCGGGCGCCACGTAGAGCAGGCGGTAGCGCCCCTCGCGCAGGCCAGCCATCACCGTGGCGCGCGCGTCCGACGCCATCGCGCTGTTCAGATACGCTGCGGGCACGCCGTTGGCGACCAGCGTGTCGACCTGATCCTTCATCAGCGAGATGAGCGGCGAGATCACCAGCGCCAGGCCTTCGCGCACCAGCGCCGGCGCCTGGAAGCACAGCGACTTGCCACCGCCGGTGGGCAGCACCAGCAGCGAGTCGCGCCCCTGGACGACGGCGTCCATGGCCTCACGCTGCAGCGGGCGGAATGAGGTGTAGCCCCAGAAGCGTTCGAGGATGGCGGAAAGGGGATCGGACACCGGGACGTGAATCTGTTGATCTGGTGACGTGGTGATCGGTGTTCCGATCTGGTGATCAGGTGTTCTGAAGATCGATCTTCAGAACCAATCTGGCGATCTGATGATCTCGCGATCTCAGTGAAAACGAAGGAAGGGCCGGGGTTGAAGCCCCGGCCCTTCCTTCCGGTCGTGCCGGCCGTGCCTTCCCGCCGCCGAGGCGGGCGGGTCCTCGACGGCTACGCGCAGCCGCTGGTGGTGCCGCAGTTGCTGCACTTGTAGCAGGACCCGCTGCGCACCATGATCGACCCGCAGGTCGTGCACGGCGGCGCGTCCTCCTGATTCTGCATCGCGGCAAACTGCGAGGCCGCGGGGACCACCGCCTTCGTGGTGCTGACGGTGGCGGTCACCGTCTCCACGTTGCCGACCCTGGGAACAGGGATCTCGAGCACCAGCGACTGCGGTTTGCTCTCCGCCTCGTCGCGGTTGTTGACGCCGGCGCGGAACTGCGCCTCGGGCGAGAGGAACTTCGACGCCATCCAGCGGAAGATGTAGTCGACGATCGACTTGGCGAAGCGGACGTCGGGGTTCTTGGTCATGCCCGACGGCTCGAACCGCACGTGGCTGAACTTGTCGACCAGCGCCTGCAGCGGCACGCCGTACTGCAGCGCGTAGCTGATGGCCTGGGCGAACGCGTCGGCGAAGCCCGAGATGGTGGAGCCTTCCTTGGCCATGACCAGGAAGATCTCGCCCGGCATCCCGTCCTCGAACAGGCCCACCGTGATGTAGCCCTCGTGACCCGAGATGTCGAACTTGTGGGTGAGGGCCTGCCGTTCGTCCGGCAGCTTGCGGCGCTGCGGGGCGCGGGCCGCCAGCGCCTGGGCCACGGCCGCGTCCACCAGTTCCTTCGGCGCCACGGCGGCGGTCGCCTTGGCGTCGCGCGAGGTGTTGAGCGGCTGCGTACGCTTCGAACCGTCGCGATAGATCGAGACGGCCTTGGCGCCGAGCCGCCAGGTCTCGAGGTAGGCCTGCTCGACGTCCTCGACGGTGGCGTCCTTGGGAACGTTCACCGTCTTGCTGATGGCGCCCGAGATGAACGGCTGCGTCGCGCCCATCATCTTGATGTGGCCCATGTAGTGGATCGACCGCTCGCCCTTCGAGGCCTTGAAGGCGCAGTCGAACACCGGCAGATCGCGGTCCAGCAGGTGCGGCGCCCCCTCGATGGTCTCCTGCTCGTCGATGTGCTTGATGATGTCGTCAATCTGCGGGGCGGTGTAGCCCAGGCGCTTGAGCGCCATGGGAACCGTCTGGTTGACGATCTTCATCATGCCGCCGCCGACCAGCTTCTTGTACTTGACGAGGGCGATGTCCGGCTCGACGCCGGTGGTGTCGCAGTCCATCATGAAGCCGATGGTGCCGGTCGGCGCCAGCACGGTGGCCTGCGCGTTGCGGTAGCCGAAGTCCTCACCCAGCTCCACCGCGTCGTCCCACGCCTGCCTGGCGGCGTTGAAGAGATCGGTGGGGACGTACTTCGAGTTGATGGTGTCCTTCACCGCGTCGCGGTGCTTGCGCATCACGCGCAGGAACGGCTGCCGGTTGTCGTCGTAGCCGGCGAACGGACCGCCGTGGTCACGCGCCACCCGCGCCGACTGCGCGTAGGCTTCGCCGGTCATCACCGCGGTGATGGCGCCGGCATAGGCGCGGCCGCCGTCGCTGTCGTAGGGCAGGCCGCGCGACATCAGCAGCGCGCCGAGGTTGGCGTAGCCCAGCCCCAGCGGGCGGTAGGCGTGGCTGTTCTTCTCGATCGCCCTGGTCGGGTAGCTCGAGTTGTCGACCAGGATCTCCTGCGCCGTGATCAGCGTGCGGCAGGCGGCGCGGAACGAGGCGACGTCGAACTCGCCGTCGGCGCCGACGAACTTCATCAGGTTGATCGACGCCAGGTTGCAGGCCGAGTCGTCGAGGAACATGTACTCGGAGCACGGGTTGCTGGCGTTGATGCGCGCCGTGTTCGGGCAGGTGTGCCACTCGTTGACGGTGGTGTCGAACTGCATGCCCGGATCGCCGCACACCCAGGTGCCTTCGGCGATCAGCCGCATCAGGTCGCGGGCGCGATAGGTGTCCATCGTCTCGCCGGTGGTGACCGACTTGGTCTGCCACACGCCGTCGTCGAGCACCGCGCGCATGAACTCGTCGCTGGCGCGCACCGAGTTGTTCGAGTTCTGGAAGAACACCGAGCCGTAGGCGGTGCCGGTGAAGGAGCCGTCGTAGCCGGCGTCGATCAGCGCCCAGGCCTTCTTCTCCTCCTCGACCTTGCAGTTGATGAAGTCGACGATGTCCGGGTGCTCGGCGTTGAGGATGACCATCTTCGCCGCGCGGCGCGTCTTGCCGCCCGACTTGATGACGCCCGCGAACGCGTCGAAGCCCTTCATGAACGAGACCGGGCCGGACGCGGTGCCGCCACCGGCCAGCAGCTCACGCGCGGAGCGGATGCTGGACAGGTTGCTGCCGGTGCCCGAACCGTACTTGAACAGCATGCCCTCGGTCTTGGCGAGGGTCAGGATCGACTCCATGGTGTCGTCGACGGAGTTGATGAAGCAGGCCGAGCACTGCGGCGCCTTCTCGAAGCCGCAGTTGAACCACACCGGGCTGTTGAACGCCGCCTTCTGCTCGACGAGCAGGTGCTTCAGGTCGTCGCTGAACGCCTGCAGCGCATCGTCGGAGGCGAAGTACTTCTGCTTGCGCGCCCACCCGGTGATGGTGTCGACCACGCGGCCGATCAGCTGCTTGACCGAACGCTCGCGTTCGGGAGATCCGACATGACCCCGGAAGTACTTGGAGACCACGATGTTGGTCGCCTGCTGCGACCACGCCTTGGGCATTTCCACGCCACGCTGTTCGAAAACAACGCTGCCCTTCTCGTTGCCGATCACCGCGTCGCGAAGCTCCCATTCGACCTGGTCGAACGGGTCCTGCCCGGCAGTGGTGAAGAACCGCGGGAACTCCAGTCCGGGAGCGGCCGCCGCACGCGCACCCTGGCGCGCTGTCTCCGTATTCTCGCTGTGAACCGACGACCCAACCGACTGCTGCCCGGCAGCGGCCGCCGACAGCTTCTGAGCACCGTCCTGCATGCTCCCTCCAAACCCATGCGAGGACACCCGCCCCTGGGGGACGTCTCCCGCGAAAGAACTTCTTTTTAATCTGCTTGTTGCGCGCGCGTGTCGTTTCGTGCAGTGGTGCTCATGGCTACTGGCCCGATCGTGTCCGTGACATTGGCCGCTGGGAGGGGCCGCCGCCGCGAACCTCGTTCTCGCGCGCGACGCTCAATATGCGCCCCCCATTACCGGTTGTCAATAGGGTGTAACCACAAGATGTTGCGTCCACCTTTTAGGTCGAACGCTAAATATCGACATTCCTTGCGGAAAACATGGCCTTCGCCATATTTTCGCATGACAACATTTTTACCGCAATGTTTCCAGAACTGCCTAGCGGACCAGCACAGCCGCCATGGCGCTCGCCTTGTCCGCGAGTTTGCCGGCGTAGACGAGGTTGCGGGCCTTCAGGGCATCCTCGGATTGCTGCACGAACCGCCGCGCGGCGTCGAACTGCGTGCGGCCGTCGGCGGTGAGCGTGGTGGCGTTCACCCGGGACAGGTCGCGCGACACCCGGGCCAGCAGGGCGCGGATTGAGGCCTCGGTCTTGCCCTCGGCGCCAGGGGCCGGGGTCAGGGTCAGCGCCGGCGGCGGCGGCGCCGGGGGCCCCTCGTTGGTCACCGGGCCCGGTGCCGGGGGCGGGGCCGCAGGCCTGGGCTGCTGGGGACGGATGGGCACCGACGGCTCGGCCATCGGCGGCGCTTCGACCGGCGGCGGGGTCTCGGGCTCGGCGTAGGTCGCGACAATTCGCGGCGGCGCGGGAGGCGGCACGAGCTCGGGCATCTCGGGTTCCTCGATGGGAACCTGCGCCCGCGGGGAACAGCCGGCTCCGCCCGCGCACAACACCAGCACGACGGCCAGGGGGTGCAGTCGCATGCAGTCTCGATCCTATCGCGCGCGGGGCAGTTTGATCACGAATGTTGTGCCGGTGCCCACGGTCGATTCCACGTCGATATCACCGTTGTGCAGCTGAACAGTACGGAACACGAGCGACAGGCCGATGCCGCTGCCCCGTTTCTTCGTCGTGAAGTACAGATCGAAGATGCGGGCAAGGTGCTCCGGCGCGATGCCGTCACCGGTGTCCTGCACGCGCACCTCGACGCGGCCGTCCCGCGAGGTCCCGCAGGCGAGGCGGAGCTTGCCACCCTTGGGCATCGCCTGCACGGCGTTCTGCGCCAGGTTGAGGAAGGCCTGCCGCAGCAGCGGCTCGTCACCTTCCACCGCCAGCCCGGGATCCTGACAGGCGTTCTCGCAGGTCACGCCGCTGTGCTCGGCTTCGGGCGTGATGGCGTCGACGACGCTCGACACCAGCGTGCGCACCTTGACCGGGGCCAGCGTCACGTCTTCGGGGCGCACGAACTTCAGGAAGCCCTGCACCACATCGTCGAGCCGGCGAATCTCCGAGCCGATCACCTCCGCATGACGCGCGGCCGACCCGGGATCGGGCGACGCCAGCTTCTGCTTCAGCAGCTCGAGATGAATGGTCATCGCGTTCAGCGGATTCTTGACCTCGTGAGCGACGCCCGCGGTGAGCCGGCCGAGCGAGGCGACGCGCCGCGTGAGATCGGCCAGTTGCGCGCGCTTCGGCCCGTCGCCCACCGCCAACTGCAGCTGCGCCGAGACCTGATCGAAGACGTCTCCCAGGTCGCGGAACTCCTCGTCGCGGAGGTCGAGCGGCTTGTCCAGCTCGCCGCGCCCCAGCCGCGTCAGGCCGCTCGTGATCACGTGGATCGGGCGCAGCACCACCTGCGCCAGCAGCATCGCGACACTCACCGCGATGATCAACGCCAGCCCCACCGCCAGCCCGGCGGGGACCAGCGAGCGGTCGAGCTCCTGGCGAATCAGGATGGTCGAGAGCCCGATGCAGATCTCGCCGAACGGCTCGTCGCCGAGCGACAGCGGCTGGCGCCACTCCAGCGTGCGACCCTCGGTGTACACCGCACGCACCTGCTCGTAACCGGACGCCGCCACCAGGCGCGGCAGGTCCTCGCCGGCGGGCAGCGTCCGCCCCACCTGCGACGGGTCGTTCGAGGCGATCACCGTCCGCGTGCGATCGACGATCGCGGCGTAGAGGACTTCGGGCGAGTACATCGCGGACTCGAGCGCGGAGAGCACCGTCGCGCTGGAGCGGATGTCCTGGTAGGCGGTCTCGCGGCTGACGAGCACGTCCCGCGTCTGATGGAAGATACCGGTCGAGACCAGTTCAGCGCGCAAAGTCGCCTGCTCGAGCAGGACCCGCACCAGCGTGCCGATCTGCAGCAGGCTGAGCGCCACCACGATCACCACGACAATGGTCGTGATGCCGAGCACCTGCTTCTGCTTGATGGAAAGCATCGGTCAGGCCTGTGGCGCCGAAGCCCGGCGACGGTCGGCGGAGCGGAGGCGGCGGCGAATGGCAGTGGCGCGCACGGAGGCTACCGGAATACCCGCAGAGGCAGGGTCAGCCGCGCCTCGCCGGTCTGCACCACCACGTTCAGCGCGCCTTCGAGGAGCGCCGTCCGCTGGTAAGCGGGCAGGACGATGACTCCGCGCATGACCGGCGACGCCGGATCGATCAGGCGGTGCAGCACCGGGCTCCCGGCGCCGGCGGCCCCGCGATGGAGCGATGCCGCCACGGTCCGCGGCGGGAAGTCGTAGGACAGGCGTCCCGATACCGGGTCATAGTCGAATCGCACGCGCATCGTCGCCCCGGGCTCGGTCGCCGTGGCCTCGAACGAGACCGGACCAGGCACCGCGCCGTTCACCAGCGGCGGGGTGGTCGGCGCCGCGCGCCGGGGCCGCGTCGCCTGCTCGTAGGCAAACGCCAGCGACAGCAGGCGCGCGTCACTCCAGGCCGGCCCCAGCAATTCGAAGCCGATCGGCACGCCGTCGGTGGTGAACCCGGCGGGCATGGCCATCGCGGGGAAGCCGGTGCTGGCGCTCAGCTGACACGTGGTGCCCCGCTGCGGCTCCTCCACCACCACCGGCCGGCGGCGAAGGGTCGGATAGGCGAGCGCCTCGACGCGGTGTTCGTCGAGCGCGGCGTTGACCATCGCGGCCAGCGCCTGGCGGCGGGCCTGCACCTGTCGAATCTCTTCGGGGTCGGCGATCGCCGCGTTCCGCAGCTTGAACGTGGCCTCGAGCGCCGCATGGAAGTCGCCGCGGTCGAGGATGTCCTGCAGCGACTTGACTGGGGCGTTCGGGAACTGCGCCAGGTAGCGCATCAGATCGGTCTTGAACTCGAGATTGATCAGGCTCGACCGATCCACGACCTCGTCCAGCCCGGGGATGGTGATCTCGACGATCTCCGCGCCCTGCGCCTTCATCTCGTCGAGCGCCTTCCGCACGATGCCCGACACCTCGGCGTCTTCCGGAGCGGCGCCGAACAGGTTCTTCAGCACGCCGATGCGCGCGCCGGTGAGTGCCCCGGCCGACAATCCGTCGCGGAAGCTCTTCGGGCGGCGGTCGCGGCCGGTGGCCGTGATCGCGTCGGCCGGGTCGTCTCCGACCGTGGCATCGAGCAGGATTGCCAGATCGGTGACCGTACGCGCGAGCGGACCGCCGATGTCCTGGGTGTGCGAGAGTGGAATGATGCCGGTGCGGCTCGACAGCCCGAGCGTTCCGCGCAGGCCGAACAGGTTGTTGTTGGCGGCCGGGATGCGGATGGAACCGCACGTGTCGCTGGCCATGCCGCCCATCGCAAAGCTCGCGGCCACCGCCGCGGCCGTGCCGCCGCTCGATCCGCCCGGCGTGCGCGCCAGATCATAGGGGTTGCGCGTCTGCCCGCCGAGCGAGCTGATGGTGATGATGCCGGCAGCCAGTTCATGGAGGTTGGTCTTGCCCAGGATGACCACGCCCGCGGCGCGGAGCTTCGCCACCTGCACGGCGTCGCGCCCGGGCCGGAACCCGGCCAGCGCCACCGAACCGCCGGTGGTCGGCAGGTCGGCGGTCTCGTAGTTGTCCTTGATGACGAGGGGGATGCCGTGGAGCGGACCGCGCGGCCCTCGTTCGCGGCGTTCGCGATCGAGCGCGTCGGCGTCCTCGAGCGCACGGGGGTTGAGCGCAATCAGCGCATTGATCGCCGGCCCCTGCTTGTCATAGGCGGCGATGCGCGCGAGATGCGCCGCGGCGATGTCACGAGCCGTGGTGCGCCCGGCGGCCATCTCGGCCTGCAGGTCGAGGATGGTCCGCTCGACGACCTCCACGCCCGGAGCGGACGAGCGGGCCGGCGCCGCGGCGGGCGTGGCCCGCTGCGCCAGCGGCGCCACCTGGCTGACCATCGCCATGGCGCCGGCGACGGCAATCCCGCAGACGACCCGCGTGCTGGAGGACACCCGCCCGCTAGCCGCCTTGCGCGACATGCCCCTCGCCCTTCATCCGGTTCAACTTGTTGTGCAGCGTCTTCAGGCTGATCCCCAGCATCTCGGCGGCCCGGGTCTTGTTGCCGCCCGCGGCTTCGAGCGTCGCCAGGATCAGTTTCTGTTCGGCCTCGTCCACGGTCATGCCGGGCACCAGCGTAATGCCCGCTGGTGGGGGGGCGCTAGCCCGCACCGTGCCCAGCGGCGGCAGGTGCTCGGGCTCGATGTAATCCCCGCGCGCGAGAATCGTGGCGCGCTCGATGACGTTCCGCAGCTCGCGCACGTTCCCCGGCCAGTCGTAGTCCGAGAGCATCCGCATGGCTTCCGGGGTCAGCGCATGGACGGTGCGATGGTCACGGATGTTGAACTCGTCGATGAACGCCTGGATCAGCAGCGGCAGGTCCTGCTTGCGATCGCGCAGCGGCGGCAGCTCGATCGAGAACACGTTGAGCCGGTAGTAGAGGTCCTCGCGCAGCCGCCCGTCGCGGAGCGCGACCTCGGGCTTGACGTTGGTCGCGGCGATGACGCGGACGTCCACTTCCTGTTCGACGCGGCCGCCGAGGCGCCGGAAACTCCGCTCCTGCAGCACCCGCAGCAGCTTGACCTGCGTGCCGGGCGCCATCTCGGCGATCTCGTCGAGGAACAGCGTGCCGCGGTCCGCCAGCTCGAAACATCCTGCGCGCCGATCCATCGCCCCCGTGAAGGCGCCCTTCTCGTGACCGAAGATCTCGCTCTCGAGCAGCGTCTCGGGAATGGCCGCGCAGTTGAGACCGACGAAGGGCGCATCGGCCCTCGGGCTCAGCTGGTGGATGGTCTGCGCCACCAGCTCCTTGCCGGTACCGGACTCGCCGAGGATGAGGATCGAGGCCGGCGTCGGCGCCGCCTGTTCGATCACCCGATAGATCGCCCGCATCACCGGGCTGTGGCCGATGATGCGGCCGAAGCGGCCGCGGTCGGTCAGCTGCCGCCGCAGCGCCTGGTTCTCGCGCTTCTGCGCGTTCAGCTCGGTGAGCCGATCGAGCAGCCGCCGCAGTCGCTGCGGGTCCACCGGCTTGCTCAGGTAATCCTCGGCGCCGGCCTTCACGGCCTCGACCGCCGTATCCACCGTGCCCTGCGCCGTGAGGAGGATCACCTTCACGTGGTCCATGTCCTCGCGGATCGCGCGCAGCAGCTCGAGCCCGTTCATCCGCGGCATGATCAGGTCGGAGACGATGATCGTCGGGCGGAACTCGGTGATCCGCTCGAGGGCTTCGGCGCCGTCGGCCGCTTCGTCGGCGGCGTAGCCCCACGAACGGACGAGCTCCGCCAGTCCACTGCGGGTCGTCTCCTCGTCCTCGACGATCAGCACACGCTCGGCGTTGGTCCGCGTCACCTGGCTCACAGGTACGAGTGTACCATCCCTACCAGGGATGATCGCCCGTCGTCAGTGGGAATCAATCGGGGAGGTCGTGCTCTGCTCGGGGCTCCCCACGCAGCTGGCGCTGACGGGCGCCGCACGCCTGGCCGGACTGGCGCCGCTGACGCCCGAGGGCAACCTCTCGCTCGCCTTCATCGCCGGCGTCTCGCTCGGCGATACCGTCCTGCTGGCCGCCTTGGTCGTGTGGCTGCTCAGGCGCCGCGGCGAGACCGTGCGCGGCCTGCTCGCCGGCCACCGCCCGCAGGGCCGCGAGGTCCTGCTCGGCCTGCTGCTCGTGCCCCTGGTGCTCATCTTCATCGCCTCGACGATGTCGATGCTCCGCAGTCTGTTCCCCCAGCTCCGCAACGTCCCCGACAACCCGCTGGAGGCGATGGCCCGCACGCTGGGCGGCGCCGCCGTGCTGATGGTCGTGTCGATGGTGGCGGGCGGCGTGCGCGAGGAGGTGCAGCGCGCGTTCCTGCTCCATCGGTTCCGCACCGATCTCGGCGGCCCGTGGACCGGACTGATCATCACCAGCGTCGCCTTCGGTCTCGGTCACGTGGTGCAGGGCTGGGACGCGATGATCGTGACCGGGCTGCTCGGGGCCTTCTGGGGCCTCGTCTACCTGCGGCGCGGCAGCATCACCGCCGGCGTCGTCAGCCACGGCCTCGCCAACGCGGCCCAGGTGGTGGTCTCGTACCTGCAGCGGACGATGTGACCCGGGGACCGCTTACGGCGCGATCACGGTGACCGGCGTGCGCCGGCGCAGATCGACCAGCCAGTCGGCGATCAGGTCCTGACGCCGATCGTCCCTGGCGAAGCGCTGATGCGAGATAGGCCTCGACGCGCAGGTCGTCACGAATCCAGGCGCGCAACCGGCGCTCGGCGAAGCCCCCCGCCCGCAACACCGCCACCAGCCCCTGTTCGCCCCCGGCCGCGGCGCGCGCTGCCGCCAGACGCTCGTCGATCCGATCGGCCGCCGGCTCTGGCGGATCGTAGCGCTCGGCCTCCCGCAACATCAGCTCGCGGTCCACGAGCCGCTGGACCACGGCCGTGTCGACCTCGGCACCATCGACCAGCCGAAGCGTCAGCGCGGTGCGCGCGTCCGACAGGGTGATGGGCCGCCCACCGACAATCGCGAGCGTCCGGTCCACCACCACCGGTGTCTGGCCGGCCAGCATCGAGACGACCATCAAGGGGATCAGCATCAGAACGCCTGTCCGAGAGAGATGTGGAAGATCGAGGCCCGCTCGCGGCTGCCGTCCGGCAGGAGGCGTGGGTTCACCTTGAAGCCGAGGTCCACGCGCAGCGGTCCGATCGGCGAGCGGTAGCGCACACCGAAACCCGGTCGCCACCCGCACCTCACCCAGGTCGATGTCGCTGGCCAGGGCGAAGACGTTGCCGGCATCGACGAAGCCGACGAGACCCAGCCCCTTCCAGTACGGCGCGCGCAGCTCGGCGTTCACCACCAGCAGCCCGTTGCCGCCCTGGGGGAAGCCCTGCGGATCCAGCGTCTCGATCGTGCCGAGGCGGTCGAGCGAAAACCCGCGGACCGTGGTGTCGCCGCCGGCGAAGAAGCGCTCGCTCGCGGGCACCTCTTCGAGCACGTCGACGATCGGCTCGCCGTTCTCGTCGAGGACCGGTTGGCCGTTCTCGTCCACCCGGGGCAGGTCTCGCGGATAGCCGCGGGCCAGGCCGAGGCGGGCGCCACCGACCACCACGAATCGCGATCCGGGCAGGTGGCGGTAGACGAAGCCCTGCACGAACGTCTTGCCGAAGCCCACTTCCGAGCCGTAGGCGCGCGCCGCCACCGAGGTGTCGAAGCCGAGCACCGTGCCCCGCTGGGGATCGAGCACGTCGTCCCGCGAATCGCGCAGCACGCCGCCCGAGAACGTGGACAGCCGGACCTGCGGGAAGAGCCGGTCGATCAGCAGCCGATCTTCGGGGGCGATCTGCTCGTCGAACAGCTCGGTGTAGTCGTTGGTGTAGCGCACGGTCGCCGTCAGTCCGGCTGCGAACCGCCGCGCGTAGTCGGCGCGGACGCCGCGCCGGTTGAAGCTGAAGCTGGCGCGGATGCCGCGCTCGAGGAAGGCGGTGAACTGCGCGTCGCCGGGACGGCCGAACGCGCGCGGCTCGCGGAACGTGCCGGTCACGCGGTAGTCGTTGAAGCCGTAGCCCCCGGTGTCGGTGGGGTCGGTGTTGTCGATCTCCGGGTCGCGCGGGCGCAGCGACACGCGCGAGAAGAAGCTGAGCGTGCGGTTCTTCCCCCACAGGTTGCGCCGGCTGATCTCGAAGAAGCCGCGTGGCGCCACCTCGATACGCTCCTCGGCCGGGCCGCCATCCGGGCAGTCCCGCAGGCGGCGCCCGACCTCGATGCCGCCGCCGTAGCTGATGGCGGTGGACGGAGCCTCCTCCACCGTGACCAGGATGTCGCGCAGCGGCGACCCCGTGCGCGGCAGGTCCGAGATGCGAACCCGGCGGAACAAGCCCGAGCTGGCTGAGGCGCTGCTGGCTCTCGGCGATGGCCTCGGCGCCGAGCGGGCTCGCCCGGCCCGATGCGAAGCTCGCGGCGGATGATGTCCGCGTTCGTGCGCGAGTTGCCCGTGATCAGCACGTGGTCCACACGCGACTGCTCGCCTTCACGGATCGTCCACACCACGCTGGCGCGGCGGTTCTCGTCCGCGAAGGTCACCGTCGGCGTGACGGTGGCGCGCGAGATAGCCTTGGTTGCGGTAGGACCGGCTCGAGCGCAGTCGCGGTCGGCGGCGAGCAGCGGACGATAGAACGGACGGCCGGGCACGCAGGCCCAGCACGGCGCGCAGCGCCTCTGCCGGGACGCCCCGCGCGCCCTCGATGCTGCACCGCATCCACCGTGGTCTGCGTGCCCTCGACGATGGTGAACCGGACGTCCACGGGGCGGAAGCGCGCGCCGTCGACCGGCCTCCGGCAGCACTTCGATCGACGGCTTCACCGCCACGCGCTCGTAGCCGCGCACCCGGTACAGCTCTTCGATCGCCGCCGTGATCGCCGACACCCGCGCGTCCACGAACGGGTCACCTCTTGTTGAGCTTCAGCAGCGGCTCGATCTCCGCGGCCGGGCAACGTGCGTGTTGCCCGCCGACCGAGACGTTGTTCACGCGATGCAGCGGCCCGCGCGTCACGGTGAAGGTGAGCACGAGCTCGCCGCTCCGCTCGGCGCGCGCGTACGGCGCCTGCGCCGCGCGGTAGCCGCGCTCGCGCAGGTAGGCCTCGATGTTGCGGCTCGCGTCCTCGAGGAGGTCTTCGTCGACCGATCGCTCCTCGCGCACCGGCACCAGCGACTCGAGCGATCCGCCCGGGCACGGGATCGCCCGCGTAGACCAGGCGCACCCGCAGGCCCGGCGTCCACCGCCACCTCGACGGTCGCGGTATGCGCCTGCGTCCGAGAACGTCGTCGTCTCGCGCACCGCGGCCGCGTAGAAGCCCTCGCCGCGCAGGTCGCTTTCGTAGGCGAGCAGCCGCTCCAGCAGCGCCGACGCGGTCGTAGACGCGGCCGGGCTTGCAGCTGCAGGCGCTCGAGGATGCGTGGCGGCCGGCTCGGTCGGCGTCCCGGTGACCGAGGCGGACGCGATGGTGGTGCGCGGTCCCGGATCCACCTGCAGCGTGAGCGTGGCCGTGCCCGGCGTCGCTGCCCGGCTCGAGCAGCGGCGACACCGTCGCCGCGCGGTAGCCGTGATCGCGATAGAACGTCGGTCACGGCCGCCGCCAGCTCCGGCGGCCGCGCGACGCCGGCCATCTCGCCGCCGAAGCGCTCGTCGATCACGCGCGCGCACCGCGTCGGCGGCCAGGTCACCACCGCCGCTGACGGTGACGCGCGTCGACCAGCCGGATCGGGCCGCAGCACCCATCGTCAGCACGACGCCGTCGCCGCCAGGCGCGCGTCGCCAGCGGCGCGCACGTCGTCGAAGCGGCCGAGACCGACCAGGTGATCGATGGTGTCACGCACGCGCCTCCAGCGACAGGGGCTCGCCGATGCGCGTCTCGACCAGCTCGAGCACGCCGGGGTCGAGCGCTGGCGCCCTCGGCGGTCTCGACGCGCACGTCGTCGATCGAGCTGGCCGATGCAGCGGCTCGACCGATTGCGCCTGTGCGGCAGCGGCCGCGGTGCACGAGCGCCGTCAGCCAGGACCATCCACCGCCGCATCAGAACGTGTGCCTCTTGCGCACTTCGAGCGCGTAGGTGCGGTCCTCGTTCTGCGACAGCACCCACGCCAGCGATTCGCTCTGGTCGAACTCCAGCAGGATGATCTCGTCGCGCGTCGAGGACGAGAGGCTGCGCGCGTAGGTCAGGTAGATGCGATCCGAGATCCGCTTGCCGATGGTGACGCGCGCCGACGGGTTGACGTTGAGGCGCGCCGACTGCTGATAGGGATCGACCAGCAGCGGCGTGATCTGGAACGAGTCGACGCCGAAGGTCTCCTGGACCACCCTCCCGACCTCGGCCGACAGCGTGCCGGTGAGCGCGCGCGTGGCGCGCGCCTCGAGCAGGCGCTGCTGCGCGCTCGTTGGGCCGCTGCTGCGCGGCCAGCTCGACGTCGCCGCTCGGCGTCGGAGTC
The DNA here is from genome assembly GCA_963721715.1 of uncultured Acidobacteriota bacterium. GTDB lineage: Bacteria > Acidobacteriota > Vicinamibacteria > Vicinamibacterales > UBA2999 > VFZN01. The sequence continues at coordinate 1,609,580 of CAVRKI010000004.1, forward strand.
GCTGAACAGCATCGTCAGGATGTCGAGCGGCGGCAGCGGCGGGTCCGACGTGAACTCCGGCTGCAGCCGCTCGGTGGTCCCCGCCATGCGCAGCGTGACGCGGTAGGTCTGGCCGCGGCACGCGCACGCGCGTCTCGGCCTCGATGTCGAAGAACGGCTGGATGCGATCGGGGTTGGTGAAGTCGAGGCTGCCGCGCGTGACGAGGTAGCGGCGCCCCTCGAAGCGGACCTCGCCGCGCTCGATGTCGGCGCGGCCCAGCACGAGCGGCCGATCGTAGGTGCCGCGCAGGTTGACGTCGGCACTGGCGACGATGCGCGCCTGATCGTTCTCGATGCGCAGGGTCGACGGGGCGACCAGCCGCACGTCGTAGCTCAACGGCGTCGGCGCGGCTTCGGCGAGCGCGCCTTCGATGGCCGGAATCGCGTCGCCGCGCCCGGCGAAGTCGAACAGGCCGCCGGAGGTGTCGAAGGGCCGCGTCCAGGTGGCGCTCTTCACGGTGACCAGCACCGCTCAGCACCGGCGCCGTGCTGGGCCCGCGCAGCGCCAGGTTCGGCGTCGACGAGCGAGCGCATGCCTTCGGGGAACCGCAGCCGCATGTCGGTGCCGATCGCCGTGACGTCGTACTCGCTGAGCGTGTAGCCGGACAGCCCGAGGCGCCCGCCGAACCGGACCGGCGCCGCCCGCGAGCGCGGCCGCTGCAGCCCGTCGAGCTGCACGCCCGTCGGCGTTGAAGGTGACGATGCCGTTCAGCGCCTCGAGCGCGTGCGGCACGCCGAAGTGGCGGAGCCGCCCGTCGGAGAGGAGCGCCGTGCCGGAGACCGACCGGCGCCTCGACCGTGCCCGTCATGCGCGCCGCCACCTCGGCGCGGCCCGGAGCTCCGCACGTCGGGCACGAAGCCCTGCAGCACGGCCAGGTTCGCCGCGCCGTTGGCGGTGAGCGCCAGCGCCTGCTTCGGCAGGTCCACCGATCCCGGCCAGGTCGAGCTCGGTGTCCTCGCCGACCAGGCGCAGCGCGTCGACCTGCAGCACCTGGCGGTCCACGCTCATCCGGATGTCGCCGGCGTTCTTCAAGCTCGTAGTCGAAGAAGCGCAGGTGCGACGTCGTCCACATCGACGTCCACCCGCAGCGCGTCGGGATTGTAGAGCTCGCCGACCACGCGAATCGCGCCGCTCGCCACCGCCGACGTGAACGGCGACAGCTGCGGCTGGAACGCGCGGACGTACGGGATCGAGCGACGTGTCGGTGATGCGGAACGACAGCTCGGCGTCCATCTGGTCGGTGAGCGCGATGCGGCCCGGTGCCCGACGCCGCCAGACGGGTCGAGGCCACCTCGATCTCGTAGACCAGCACCGTGTCGCCGGCACCGACATGCGGCCCGACACCTCGCCCACGCCTTCGTCGCCGTAGAACAGATCGCGCACGCCGAACTTGACGTCGTAGCGCGGCAGGTTGAACGTGCCGCTGCCGCTGGCCGAGAAGTCGAACAGCCCGGTGAAGCCCGGGCCGCTCGCCATCGCCGCCACGGCCAGCGTCTCGACCGCCATGCCGCGCCCGTCGGCGTTGAACGAGTAGGCGCCGTTCCAGCCGATGTAGGCGGCGCCGGTGACGGTGGTGCCGCCCTTCAGCACGGTGAGCCCGTCGAGCCGCACGCCCGCGCCCTCGAAGCGCAGCGCCGCCGCGCCCTCCGCGAACGGCTCGCCGTAGGCGGTGCCCTGCCGGATCGCCAGCCGGCCGAAGCCGAACGGCTGCGTGTACTGGCCGTAGAGGTGGAAGTCGCCGGACACCAGGCCCTCGCACGTCGTAGTCCTCGAGATCGAACGCCGCCGAGGAAGTCGTCCACCGTGCGGTTGGTGACGCGCACGCGCGCGTCGATCTCCTCGCCCCCGTCGCGGCGCGGGTAGCCGAGCGAGAACTGGCCGCTCACGTCCATCCGCGAGAAGCCGTCGCGCATGCACCGCGCGGCTGACGTTGGCGTAGCTGTTCTCGACGACGAAGTCGCCGTCCACCGTCGCCCCAGGTGACGCCCCAGGCGCGCATCTCGTCGCCGACGAAGCGGCCCTCGATGCGCGGGCCGGCTGAACGCGCCCAGCATCACGCCGTCGAAGCGGCCGACGCCGTCGATGGGGATGGCCATCGTCGAGGCGCCGAACGCGGTCATGATGCCCGCCGAGCAGGCGATCGCTCTCCTGCCAGTTCGTGCTGGTCACGCGGAACGGGAATCTTCGAGCGATCGCCCCAGGCCGTCGCGCCCTCGAAGGCGACGTAGGTCTCGGCTGGTGGCGATCTCGCTCGGCTCGAGCCGGATCGCCTCGCGGATCGAAGCGATAGGTCATGTGTCCGCCGATGCCGACCGGCTGCGAGCGGGCGTGTGGTTGCTGAACGGGCCCTGCTCCGAGCGCGCGGCCCTCGGCCTCGGCCGCGGCGCCCGGCCGGCAGCCGCGGGCCAAGGACGGCTGACTCCCGGCGGGCGGCGCACCATCGTGACCGTCGCCGTCGCCGACGCGCTGGGCCCACTGGCCGTTCGGCCAGTCCAGCCAGGTTGCGGCCCGTGGCGCGGCCCGCCACGCGCAGGCCCTCGGTCTCGAGCAGGTTGGTCAGCGCCAGCAGATCGACGTCGGTGTACTCGACGTCGAAGCGCGACCGGATCGGCTCCGCCGGCTTGCCGAGCGGCGCCATCCGGTACGTGAACGCCGTCTGCCCGCCGTAGAAGCCCGAGGTGGCCCGCGTCACCTCGATCCGCTCGGGCACCCAGATCAGGTCGCCCTCGAGATTCGGGGAAGCGGATACTGGTTGAGCGCCGGCCTCGTCGCTGTAGAAGAGCCCTTCAGCTCGCGGCCGCCCTTGAACAGGTGGAACGTGCCGGTGAAGTCGCCCTCGCCGTGCAGGCTGAACGTTGTTGCCGGCGAAGAAGATGCTCGCGCATCTCGCGGGAACTGGATGCGCGACTTCACGCTGGTAGATCTGCTCGGGCCACCGGGCGATGTCGACGACGCCGGTGACGTCGCTGACCGTGCCGTCGGTGACGAGCTGCATGCGCTCGAACACCACCTGCCCGTTCACGCACCTTGAAGGTGGCGCCCAGGCTCGCGGTCATCGGCCGTAGTTCTGGATCGTGATGGTGCTGTTCGAGAAGCGCAGGCCGCCGCGATAGTCGATCGAGCTTGGCGACGTTGACGTCGAGGTTGCGCGTCACCGCGCTCCAGTTCGAGCCGAAGTCGCGATACACGAACTCGCCGCGCCACGCGCGCACGTACTGCAGCGTGGTGACGACCGGCGACGGGCCGGTGCGGGGCGGGCGCGGCGGACCCATGACGCGGGGAAAGGTCTGGCGGCCGTCCGGGAAGCTCTCGACCACCATCCGCCAGTCGGTCATCTCGATGCTGTCGAGCAGCACCTCGCGGTGGAACAGCGCGCCCCAGGTGAGCGACACCTCGATGCGCTTGGCGACGAGCCAGGGATCCTCGCCCGGGCCGCATGCCGTCGATGACCAGGTCCTCGATGACGAACCGTCCGCGCCCGAGCTGCACGCCGAGCCGGCCGATGTGCATGCCGCGGTCGAGCCAGTTGCCGCCGGCCCGTTCGGCGCGCGCCTTCAGGGCCGGGCCGAGGTCGACGCTGACGACGCTGACCAGCACGACCGCCAGCGCGACCGCGACCACGATGGTGATCGCTCGCGCGTAGCGATAGACCGCGGCGGCCCACTTCTTCACCGGCTCACTCCACGGTGACCAGCAGCGCACCCGCCTCGACCGACTGGCCTTCGGCCACCCTGATCGCCTTCACGCGGCCGGCCCTCGACGCGCGCAGCTCGTTCTCCATCTTCATCGCCTCGATCACGACCAGGCCCTGGCGCGGCTCGACGGCGTCGCCGGGCGCCGACCAGCAGGCGCACGATCTTGCCGGGCATCGGCGCGATCACGTGCTGCGGACCCGAGCCCTGCGCGCCGGCCTCACCGGCGCGGCGGCCGAAGCGCGACACCAGCGCCGCCGGCAGCGTCTGTCCGTCGAGCGAGACGTCGAAGCCCGCGCCGCCCGGCTTCGCCACGACGGTGACGTCCACGCTGCGCGTGGCGCCGTCGCCTTCGCGCGACCAGCAGCGACAGCGACTGCGCGGCCGACCGCCCGGTGATCGACCTCGAACACGCGATCGTCCACCGAGACGTCCAGCCGATCGTCGCGCGTGGACACGCGCACGGTCCGCACCTTGCCACCAATCTCCAGTTCGAACTGCACGCGTCACGTCCTCGCCTGTGTCTGCCCGGCCTAGCGCAACGCGCCGGCGCGGGCCGACTGCTGCCAGCGGCTGGCGGCCGCGGGCGTCGTCCGCCGCCGACACCGCCGCGGTCGTGAGCTGACGCACCGCCACGGCAATCGCGCCCAGCACCGCGTGATCCTCGCCCGCCGGATCGAGCGGCTGCCCGTTGCGCGCGCCGAGCTTGCGGTCCAGGAACGTGGTGTCGAAGCGCCCGGCCCTGAAGTCCTCGTCCTCGAGAATCCAGCGGAAGAACGGAATCGTCGTGCGGATGCCGCGCACCTCGTACTCGGCCAGCGCACGCTTCATGCGCGCGAGCGCCGCGGGGCGATCCTCGGCCCACGTGATCAGCTTCGAGATCATCGGGTCGTAGTAGATCGGCACCTCGCCGCCCTCGTACAGCCCGCTGTCGTCGCGGATGCCCGGGCCCTGCGGCACGCGCAGGCCGTGGATGCGCCCGGGTGACGGCATGAAGCCGGTGTCCGGATCCTCCGCGTAGATGCGGCACTCGACCGCATGACACCGCGGCACCAGCATCGCCGCCGGATCGAGCGTCAGGCGCTCGCCGCGCGCGATGCGAATCTGCCACTGCACGAGGTCCACGCCCGTCACCTGCTCGGTGATGGGGTGCTCCACCTGCAGGCGCGTGTTCATCTCGAGGAAGTAGAACGAGCCGTCCTCGTCGAGCAGGAACTCGATGGTGCCGGCGTTGGTGTAGCCGGCCCGCGTCGCCACCGCGGCCGCCGCCGAGGTCATCCGGTGGCGCAGCTCGGGCGAGACCGCCAGCGACGGGCTCTCCTCCACCACCTTCTGGTGGCGCCGCTGAATGGAGCACTCGCGCTCGACGAAGGGCACCACGGTGCCGAGATGGTCGCCGAGCAGCTGCACTTCGATGTGACGCGGCGCCATGATCCGGCGCTCGAGGTAGACGGCCGAGTCGCCGAAGGCCGAGCCGGCTTCCGATCGCGCGGCGCGCAGCGCGCCCGGCAGGTCGGCGGGCTGCGACACCATGCGCATGCCCTTGCCGCCGCCGCCCGGCCACGGCCTTCAGCATCAGCGGATAGCCGATGCCTTCCGCGATCGCCAGCACCTCCGTCGTCAGAAACGTGCGTCGCCGAGCGGGGCTTCCGTGCCAGGCACGACCGGCACGCCGGCCGCGATCGCCACCTGACGGGCCGCGGTCTTGCTGCCCATCAGCGTGATCGCTTCGGGCGACGGGCCGATGAAGGTGAGGCCCGCGTCGCGGCACGCCGCGGCGAAGTCCTCGTTCTCGGCCAGGAACCCGTAGCCGGGATGCACGGCGTCGGCGCCCGACCGGCGGGCCACGTCGATGATGCGGTCGATGCGCAGGTAGCTCTCGCGCGGCGGGTTGGGACCGACCGGATAGGCCTCGTCCGCCATCCGCACGTGGAGCGCCGCCCGATCGCACTCCGAGTAGACGGCGACGCTCGACAACCCCATGTCGCGACAGGCGCGGATGACTCGGACGGCAATCTCGCCGCGGTTCGCGATCAGGATCTTTTTCATCGGCCAGAAACTCTTCTGATTCTAGCACTTAGATACGCAAGGGCTGCCCGCGGCCGGGGCTTGCTTTCCGGCCGGATCGTGATGAGATCGGGGGTATGGCCGGGTCCGCGCGTCGGGAGCCCTCCTCGTCCCGCTGCCGCACAGCCGCCAGCTGCTCCAGCGGGCTCGTCCTCGCCGTGCTGCTGGCGGGCGGGTGCGGGCAGATCGGCAGCGCCGCACCACAGGATCGACAGGTGGAAGCCCGCCGGATGGTCGACAGCCAGATCCGGGGCCGAGGAGTGCGCGACGAACGCGTGCTCGACGCGATGCGACGCGTGCCCCGGCACGCGTTCGTGCCCGCCGACCAGCAGCGCGCGGCCTACGACGATCACTCCCTGCCGATCGGCTACGGTCAGACCATCTCACAGCCCTACATCGTCGGGTTCATGACCGAGGCACTGATGCTGACGGACTCGGACGTGGTGCTCGAGATCGGCACCGGCTCGGGCTACCAGGCGGCCATCCTCGGCGAGCTCGCGCGCGAGGTCTACTCGATCGAGCTCGTGCCTGCGCTGGCGGAGCGCGCCACGCGCACGCTCGAGCGTCTCGGGTACCGCAACGTGCACGTCCGCGCCGGCGATGGCTACCAGGGATGGCCGGAGCACGCCCCGTTCTCACGCATCATCGTCACTGCCGCACCCGAGGAGATTCCGCCGGCGCTCGTCGAGCAGCTGGCCGTGGGGGGACGGATGATTCTGCCGGTCGGGCCCGACAGCGGGCGACCAGGAACTGCGCATCGTCACGAAGTCGGAAGACGGCATCACCACCATTCGCAGTCTGCCCGTCCGCTTCGTGCCGATGGTGAAGCCGCCGGGATGACGGGCCGTCGGATGAAGGCGATGAGCGACGAACAGGCGGAGGTGCTGACGTGGCTGTCCGACCCGGCCAGCTATCCGGAGCGGCCGGCGGTCGAGCGTCTCGACACCCACAGCGCCAGCGTGTTCCTCGCCGGCCCGCGCGCCTACAAGGTGAAGCGCGCGATCCGCTATTCGTTCCTCGACTACTCGACGCTGGATCGGCGGCGGCGGGCCTGCGAGATCGAGCTGCGGCTGAACCGACGCACGGCGCCGCGGTTGTACGTGGACGTAGTGCCGATCACCCGCGCCGCGAACGGCCAGCTGGCCTTCGGTGGTGAGGGCGCGCCCGTCGAATGGGTCGGTGGTGATGGAGCGCTTCCCCCAGGAACAGCTCCTCGATCGGCTGGCCACCGCCGGGGCCATCTCCAACCGCCTGGCCTCGCAGCTGGCGGATCGCATCGCGGAGTTTCACGCGGTGGCGGCACCCGCCCCGCATCGCGGCGGGGCGGCCGCGATGCGCGCGGTCGTGGACGACAACGCGCGGGCGTTCGAGGCCGCGGCACGGCAGATCGACGCAGTCGCAGCGCGCGCGGTGACCGCAGCCTGCGAACGTGCGATCGATGACTGGCGAGGCCGCCTGGATCGCCGGCGCGCGAACGGGTCGGTGCGGCAGTGCCACGGCGACCTGCATCTGCGGAACATCGTGCTGCTCGACGGCCAGCCGACGCTGTTCGACGCCATCGAGTTCAACGACGACTTCGCCTGCATCGACGTCTGGTACGACATCGCGTTCCTGCTGATGGACCTGCTGGCACGCGGACTCGCGGCCGAGGCGAACATCGTGCTGAACCAGTACCTGTTCCGGACCGGTGATCTGGACGGGTTGCCGTTGCTCCCCCTGTTCCTCGGCTGCCGGGCGGCGGTGCGGGCCAAGACCAGCCTGGCCAGTGCGGCGATCGACACCGACACCGTGCGCAGCCTGGAGTTCGTCACCCGCGCCCGCGAGTACCTGTCGCTCGCCACACGCGTCCTGGCGCCCGTGCCTCCTCGGCTGATCGCCATCGGCGGGTTGTCGGGATCGGGTAAGTCCACGCTGGCCGCCGCGCTCGCGCCCGGCACCGGGGGGCCTCCGGGGGCGGTCGTGCTGCGCAGCGACGTGGTGCGCAAGGCGCTCTTCCATCTTGCCCCGGACCAGCGTCTGGGCGCGGACGGCTACACCGCCGAGGCCACGCGCGAGGTCTATCGCGCGCTGCTGATGCGGGCGAGCGACGTGCTGGCCGCGGGCGGCAGCGTGGTGGTCGATGCGACATTTCTCGACGCCGACCAGCGCCGGGAGGTCGCCGACCTCGCCGCGGCGGCCACCGTTCCTTTCACGGGAGTATGGCTCGACGCGCCGACCTCGACGATGACCGACCGCCTGCGGGAGCGGCAACACGACGCCTCGGACGCGACCGTGGAGGTCCTGCAGCGCCAGCAGGCCGCCGACGCCGGGGATATCACCTGGATACGGCTCGATGCGATGGGCGCGGCCGGCGACCTCGCCGCGCTGGTACAGGCGGAAATCCGCCGGGCAGCCTCGTCCCGACGCTGAAAGGCTGGCGACATTCCGGCAGCCAGGCCCGAGGTCGCCACCCCGGCGACCAGAAATCGCGAGGCACCGCCCGAATCGCGCTGGTCTCCCGTGGAACGCGACTTGCCTCCGAGTCTGGTGGCGGAGATCGCCATGACACGCGTTCATCTCGGAACGGCCTTGATTTGCAGCCTGCTGACGGTTGCGACAGCGCCTCAGTGGGCGTCGCCTCAGACCACCGGGCCGCCGGCGCCATCGCTGGTGATCAGCTCGATGGCCGGTCAGGATCTGTTCCGGGCGTATTGCGCGTCGTGCCACGGGCGGCAGGGCCGCGGTGACGGCCCGACGGCGCCGGCGCTGAGAACAGCGACGCCGGATCTCACCACGATCGCGAAGCGCAATGGCGGAACCTTCCCGACCGAGCGCATGATAGGCGATCGTCACGCACGGGGAGGCTCTGGCGTCCCCGGCCCACGGCTCGGGGGAGATGCCGATCTGGGGGCCGCTGTTCCGGGCGCTGGATCCGGACGATATCCGCGCGCGAACGCGGATCTCCGCCATCGTCGGCTATGTCGAATCGCTGCAGGGCAAATGAACGGAGGGTGTCGAGATGTTATCCGCGCGGATAGTGGAACTGATTCAGAACCACGCCCCACAACTGACGTCGGCGGTGCTGACCGAGTTGATGGCGAACGAGCGGACGCCTTCGTTTCATCACATGCCGCTCCGTGACCTCGAGGCCCGGATCTTCCGGATCTACAACCACCTCGGCGACTGGATCAGCGCGGCCAACGAACGCGTCGCCCAGGAGGAGTTCGAATACTGGGGCCGCCAGCGCCAGGTTCAAGGCGTGCCGCTCAGCGAGATCGTCTACTCGGTGATCCTGTTGAAGCGTCAGCTCAGCCGTTACATCCGAGACAATGGGTTGATCGAGTCGGCGTTCCCCCGCGTGGACAGCGACACCATGCTGCCGGTGCACATGCAGGGCCTGCAGGAATTGAACCGCATGGTGAACGAGTTCTTCGACATGGCGCTCTACAACCTCGCGCGCGGCTACGAGGCCGAGGCGAACAAGAGGCACTGAGGCGGGGATGAGCCACCATGAAGTCCGCACTCTGGATCGCCGTTGTGTGCGCCGCGGTGGCGGCTGCCGTCTACTTCTACCGGGCTGACGTCAGCGCGGCGCCGCCGCAACTGGTGCTGGCCGAGGTCACGCGCGGCTCCGTGGTGGCCACCGTGGATGCCACCGGCACCTTGCAGACGGTCGATCGGGTCGAGGTCGGGACGCAGGTCAGCGGCACCATCTCGTCCCTCGGGGTCGACTTCAATGACACCGTCAAGCGCGGTCAGGTCGTGGCCACCCTCGATCAGGCGATCTTCCTGTCCCAGATCCAGCAGGCTGAGGCCCAGGTTCTGCGGCTGCGCGCCGAACAGGAACGGGCCCGGGTGCAGGTCCTCGACGCCGAACACAAGGCGACACGCGCGCGCCTCCTTGGAGAACGGCAGTTGCTGCCGGCCACCGATATCGAAACCGCCGAGGTCACCGCCGAACTCGCCAAGGCCTCGGCCAGAGCCGCCGAGGCGCAGTTGACGCAGGCCGAGGGCGCACTCGCGCAGTCCCGGGTCAACCTCTCGTACACGATCATCAAGTCACCGGTCGACGGCATCGTGCTCAGCCGCAACGTCGACGTCGGGCAGACGGTCTCGGCGGGTCTTCAGGCGCCGACGCTGTTCGTGATCGCGCGCAGCCTGGAGAAACTCGAACTGGCGGCCAGCGTGGCCGAATCGGATATCGGACGGGTGCAGCAGCGGCAGCCGGTGACGTTCACGGTCGATGCGTACCCGCAGGTCCCCTTCACCGGCGTGGTGCGGCAGGTGCGCCTGCAACCGACGGTCCAGCAGAACGTCGTGAGCTACACGACCATCATCGACGTTCCCAACCCGGGCGTCCGGCTGAAGCCAGGCATGACCGCCACGCTCGCCATCGAAGTGGACCGCGCCGACGACGTGCTGAGGCTACCGATTGCGGCGCTGCGGTTCCGACCGTCGGCCGAGGTCCAGGCGGCCTACGTCGGGGTCGAGGCGGCGGTCGCGGACACCCCGGTGCCGTCGACGTCCTCTCGCGCCGGGTCGCGCGCCTCCGGCGAATCCGTCGCGGCCGGGCGCAGTTCCTCCACCGTGTGGCAGTTGGTCGATGGCCGGTTGCGGCCGGTCCGCGTCGATGCCGGGCTCACCGATGGTTCAATGGCCGCCATCGGCGACGGCACCCTCGTGGAAGGCGCACAGGTCGTGACCAACGTCACCGCCGGAACCACCGTCGCCGCCAGGCCAGCCTCCGGCTCGCCGCTGGTCCCCGCCATACCGCGCCGTCCCGGCGGCGGGCCGCGCTGAGGCCGTGATGCGCGCCATTCCGGTCCTTGGCGTGGCCTTCGAGGCCCTGGCGCGCAACCGGTTGCGATCGGCGCTCACCTCGCTCGGCATCATCATCGGCGTCGCGGCCGTCATCGTGATGATGGCGCTCGGCAACGGCGCCCGGCAGTCCATTACCTCCCGGATCCAGAGCCTGGGCACCAACGTGGTGACCGTCTCGGCCGGATCGTTCCGCGCCGGCGGCGTGCAGCTGGGAGGCGGCGCCGTCACGACGCTGACCGCCGCCGATGCCGCCGCCATTCTCGACGAGGTGACGGGAGTCGCGGCGGTGTCGCCGGGATTGAACTCGCGTCAGCAACTGGTGGCCCCCTCGAGCAACTGGCAGACGCAGGTGCAGGGCGTCGGCGCCGCGCTCCCGCAGGTGCGGGCGTGGCCGGTGGAGATCGGCGTGTTCTTCGACGACACGTCGGTGATGCGCGCCGACAAGGTGGCCGTCCTCGGCACGGTGGTCCGCGATCGCTTGTTCGGCGACACGCTCGATCCCCTTGGTCAGGTCGTGCGCATTGCGAATCAGCCGTTCCGGGTCGTCGGCGTGATGAGCCGCAAGGGTCAATCGCCGATGGGCCAGGATCAGGACGACGCGGTGTTCGTGCCCTACACCACCGTCCAGAAGCGGATCCAGGGGGTGCAGCACATCGCGAACATCGCGGTGCTGGTCGAGGACGGCTCATCATCGTCGGCGGTCTCGACGGCCATCCGCGACGTCCTCCGCCGTCGGCACTCGCTGGGACCAGCGGACGACGATGACTTCACCTTGCGCACGCCGGAGGAGATGGCGACGGTGCTGACGCAGACGACCGAGACGATGACTTACCTGCTCGCCAGCGTCGCAGCTGGTTTCGCTGCTCGTCGGCGGCATCGGCATCATGAACATCATGCTGGTGTCGGTCACCGAGCGGACCAGGGAGATCGGGCTTCGCCGCGCGGTGGGCGCCCGGCGTCGGGACGTGCTGGAGCAGTTCGTCATCGAAGCCGTGACCCTCAGCCTGGCGGGGGGCACGGCGGGAGTCGGCGTCGGCCTGGTCGGGGCGTGGACCGTGAGTGTCCTGCTGAACTGGACGACGCTGGTCTCCTGGCCATCGGTCGCGATGTCATTCGGATTCGCGGCCCTGGTGGGCATCGTCTTCGGGTTCTTCCCCGCCCGGCGGGCCGCCGGCCTCAACCCGACCGAGGCTCTGCACTACGAATAGCCGGCATCAGGCGCCTGGCCGAGACCTCGTCGCCGTCAGAGCGGGATGTTCCCGTGCTTCTTGGGCGGGTTCTTGTCGCGCTTGCCTTCGAGCGTGGCCAGCGCCTGAATCAGCCTGCGGCGCGTGGTGCGTGGCAGGATGACCTCGTCCACGAAACCCTTCTCCGCGGCGACGTAGGGGTTGGCGAACTTCTCGCGGAACTCCGCCACCTTCTGCTGCCGCATCGCCGCCGGATCGGCGGCCTTCTCGATCTCGCGTTTGTAGAGGATGTTGACGGCGCCCTCCGCGCCCATCACCGCGATCTCGGCCGTCGGCCAGGCGTAGTTGAAGTCCGTGCGGATGTGCTTGCTGGACATGACGCAGTAGGCCCCGCCGTAGGCCTTGCGCGTGATCACGGTCACCTTGGGCACCGTGGCCTCGGCGAACGCATACAGCAGCTTGGCGCCGTGGCGGATGATGCCGCCGTACTCCTGCACCGTACCGGGCAGGAACCCGGGCACGTCCTCGAAGGTGACGAGCGGGATGTTGAAGGCATCGCAGAAGCGGACGAACCGCGCCGCCTTCACCGAGGCATCGATGTCCAGCGTGCCGGCCAGGTACGCGGGCTGATTCGCGACGATGCCGACCGGGCGTCCGCCGAGCCGCGCGAACCCCACCACGATGTTCTTCGCGTAGTGCTGGTGCACTTCGAGGAAATAGCCCTCGTCGGCGATGGCGTGGATCAAGTCCAGCATGTCGTAGGGCTGGTTCGGGGAAGCCGGGACCAGCTGGTCGAGCGACGGGTCCTCGCGATCGAGGGCATCGTCGGTCGCCTTGCGGGGGGCGTCGTCGAGGTTGTTCCCGGGCATGAACGACAGCAACTCGCGGATCAGCGCCAGGCACTCGCGGTCGTCGGCGACGGCGAAGTGGGCGACGCCGCTCTTCTCGTTGTGCGTCATCGCGCCGCCGAGCGCCTCCTTGGTCACGTCCTCGTGCGTCACCGTGCGAATGACCTCGGGGCCGGTGACGAACATGTAGCTCGACTCCTTGACCATGATGGTGAAGTCGGTGATCGCGGGCGAGTACACCGCGCCGCCCGCGCAGGGGCCCATGATCGCCGAGATCTGCGGGACCACACCCGAGGCGAGCGTGTTGCGCAGGAAGATGTCGGCATAGCCGCCGAGCGAGACCACCCCTTCCTGGATGCGGGCGCCGCCGGAGTCGTTCAGGCCGATGATCGGGGCGCCGTTGCGAACCGCCATGTCCATCACCTTGCAGATCTTGGCGGCGTTGGTCTCTGACAACGAGCCGCCGAAGACGGTGAAGTCCTGCGCGAAGGCGTAGACGACACGGCCGGACACACGGCCGTGCCCGGTGACCACGCCGTCGCCGGGGATGACCTGCTTCTCCATCCCGAAGTCGCGGCACCGGTGGGTGACCAGCTTGTCCACTTCCTCGAAGGTGCCCGGATCGAACAGCAGTTCGAGCCGTTCGCGCGCGGTCAGCTTGCCGGCATCGTGCTGTTTCGCCAGCCGTTCCACGCCGCCGCCTTCTTCGGCGCGGCGTTCGAGATCACGAAGTCGTTCGATGGGGTCCATGTTATGCCGCGACGCAGGGGTTGCTGAGCGTGCCCACGCCCTCCACCTTCACCATCACGCGATCGCCGGGCAGCAGCGGGCCGACGCCCGAGGGCGTGCCGGTGGTGACCACATCGCCGGGCTGCAGCGTCATGAAGCGCGTGAGGTGCTCGATGAGATACGGCACCGGGAAGATCAGCTGATTGGTGTTGGAATGGTGCCGCCGCTCGCCGTTCACCCAGCCCTCGACGGCCAGGTTCGACGGATCGAGCCCGACCGCGATGCAGGGGCCGAGCGGGGCGAAGGTATCGAAGCCCTTGGCGCGCGAGTACTGCACATCCTTCACCTGCAGTTCGCGGGCAGTGACGTCGCACAGGCAGGTGACGCCCAGCACATAGTTCATCGCCTCGGCCGCGGACACCCGGGAGGCTTGGCGGCCGATGACCACGGCCATCTCCGCCTCGTGCTCGATGCGCCCCGCCCATGCCGGCAGGCGAATCGGCTCGTCGGGGCCGATGACCGAGGTCGCCGGCTTGAGGAACACCAGCGGCTCCTCGGGCAGCTTCTTGTTCATCTCGGCGGCGTGGTCCTTGTAGTTGAGCCCGATCGCCACCACGATCGACGGCCGCACGGGCGCCAGCCACGACAGCTTCTCGCTGGCGCCAATCTCCTTGCCGGGCCAGTAGTCGCCGTAGATGTCGCCGCCCAGCCAGTAGAAGACGCTGTCGCGTTCGAGTACGTGACAACCACCCATGCCTTGCTTCGCGCGGTAGATGCGGTCCATGTGAGGGCTCTGAGGTTCCAGGGTTCCAGGTTCGAGGTTCTATGGGGTGCGGCTGCTGTCTTCCACCCGGTTCGACTGGCCGCTCACATTCTGCGGCGAGGCGTTGTCCACGGCCACCACGGCGTACACGTAGCGCACGCCCGGTGTGGCCGTCTGATCGCGATACGTGGTTTCGCGGATCGGGGTCGCAGTCAGCGCTTGCAGTGTGCCACCGGGCGCGGCCCCCCGCAACACGATATAGCCGGCCAGATCGGCCTCGCTGTTCGGCTCCCAGATCAGGTTGATCACGCCCACGCCGGCGATCGCGGCCAGCTGCGTCGGCGCCGCCGGCGGGAAGGTGTCCACCGGGGTCACGCACGTCGGCTGCGAGGCGCGGCCCACGGTGAGGACGCCGGTCACGACGTCGACCGCGCGCACGACGAAGCAACGCTCTTCGCCGTATCGCACCGCGCCGGGAATGCTGAACGTCGTGGTGGCGAGCGGCTGCGTGTTCACGGTGGTCGGCAGGGTGAGGGCGTAGGGATCCGGGGACGCGGCGACCGCCTTGGGCACCTCGCTGACGTGGTACCCGGTTGGACTGGGCGGCGGGAGCAGCGGCTTTGCTGGCAACAGCGTCGGATCGTCCGGGGTCGCCGGCGCCGCGTGCGCGTTCGACGAGGGCTCCCACGCCAGGGTCATGCCGCTCTCGGTGTACTCCAGGCGCAGCCCCGTTGGCGGCTCGCTGGCATCGTCAATGGGCACCGACAGCACGGCGGTCGGCGTGCTCGCGCGGCCGCGCGGCCCGACCGCAACCAGGAAATAGTGTCGGCGCAACGCCCCCGCCGCCGGCCCCACGATCGGCCCCTTCAGTGGTTCGACGTCGTCGTCCACCGCCGGCGGGAGGCCCGGCAGCGCCGGGAGCACGGTGGCGACACGCAGATCGGGCGTCAGCGTTTCCCGCACGACGGCGGTGGCGCCCTGCGCAAACCCGGGAGGGGTGGGAAATGCCGGAACCGCCGTGCCGTCAGGGGCCGCGGGCGGCGGCACCGGCACGTACACCGGATAGGTGCCGATCTTCTCAGCGGCCTGCGTGATGTCGGGGCCGCTCGGGGCAATGACCGAGGTGACGGCGAACAGCTCGATCGCGGACACGTCCGCAGGCGACTGGCCCCCGACATTGGCCGACGGCACCGTGAACCAGACGTAGACGTCGTCGCCCACGCGTGCCGCCTGCGGGTTGGCGGGCGGTGCCGGCACACGAGAGAACGGTGGCAGCGGCGGCCCCTTCTTGCCACAGGCGGCAAGCGGAACCACGCAGACGAGGAGCAGGAAGAGGACGTGCGATCCCCGCGGTGACGGTTTCACAGAATGTAACGCGACAGGTCTTCGTTCCGCACGATGTCCGCGAGCATCCTGCGCACGTAGTCGGCGTCAATGGTAATCGATCGGCCCGTGAGCTCGGGCGCGTCGAACGAGATCTCGTCCAGCAGCCGCTCCATGATGGTGTGCAGCCGGCGGGCGCCGATGTTCTCGGTCTGCTCGTTGACGAGCGCCGCGAACTCGGCCACCAGCGCGATCGCCTCCTCGGAGAAGGTCAGCGTCACGCCTTCCGTCGCCATCAGCGCGGTGTACTGCTTGATCAGGGCGCTTCGCGGCTCGGTCAGGATGCGGACGAACTCGGCCTGGCCAAGCGCGTCGAGCTCGACGCGGATTGGAAAACGGCCCTGCAACTCGGGAATCAGGTCGGACGGCTTCGAGACGTGGAAGGCGCCGGCGGCGATGAACAAAATGTGATCGGTGCGCACCATGCCGTGCTTGGTGCTCACCGTGGTGCCTTCGACAATCGGCAGGATGTCGCGCTGCACGCCTTCGCGGCTCACCTCCGGCCCCTGTGACCCTTCACGGCCCGCCACCTTGTCGATCTCGTCGACGAAGATGATGCCCGACTCCTCCACCCGCCTCAACGCGGTGCGGGACACCGAATCCATGTCCACGAGCTTCTGTTCTTCGTCGGCCCGCAGCCGCTCCTTGGCCTCGGACACCGGCACCCGCTTCCGCTTCGAGCGGCCCTGGAAGAAGCCCGGCATCATCTCCTTCAGGTTGAGCCCCACCTCCTCGATCGACGTGCCCTGGATGATCTCGAGGGAAGGGACGCCGCGATCCTGCACCTCGATCTCCACCACGCGTTCGTCGAGGCGTCCGGAGCGCAGCTGTTCGCGCATGCGCTCACGCGTCCCCTGCTGCGCCTCGCGTGCCAGCGATGGATCCTCGTCGGGCGCCGACGGCCGCGGCGGCAGCAGCAGATCGAGCAGCCGCTCCTCCGCCCCCTGCTCGGCCTTGACCGCCACGTCCTTCCGCTGTTCCTCGCGGACCATGTCCACCGCGAGCTCGACCAGATCGCGGACCATCGACTCGACGTCGCGGCCGACATAGCCGACCTCGGTGAACTTCGAGGCTTCGACCTTGATGAAGGGCGACTGCGCCAGCTTGGCCAGTCGACGCGCGATCTCGGTCTTGCCGACGCCGGTCGGGCCGATCATCAGGATGTTCTTCGGCGCCACGTCATCGGCCAGTTCGGGCGGCAGCTTCTGCCGGCGCAGGCGGTTGCGCAGCGCGATCGCCACGGCGCGCTTGGCCTTGGCCTGCCCGACCACGTACTTGTCGAGTTCGGCGACGATCTCTCGAGGCGTCAGGGAGTCGACCGCGCTGGCGGAGCGTTCAGGAAGGGGAATCACAGTTCTTCGAAGGTCAGATTGGCGTTGGTGTAGATGCAGATCTCGGCGGCCACGCGCATCGATTCTTCGGCGATGGCCCTGGCGTCGAGGGTGGTGTTGCGCGACAGCGCCTTGGCCGCGGCCTGGGCGAACGCGCCACCGGAGCCGATGCCGACAATGCCTTCGTCCGGCTCGATCAGATCGCCGGTACCCGACAGCAGGAACATCGACTTCGTGTCGGCGACGATCAGCATGGCCTCCAGCCGGCGCAGGGCCCGATCGGTGCGCCAGTCCTTCGCCAGTTCCACCGCCGACCGTTCGAGATTGCCGCGGAACTGTTCCAGCTTCGATTCGAAGCGCGAGAACAACGCGAAGGAGTCCGCTGCCGATCCCGCGAAGCCGGCCAGCACCTTGTCGGCGTAGAGGCGCCGAATCTTGCGCGCGCCCTGCTTGACGATGGTCGCGCCGAGCGTGACCTGGCCATCACCCGCCAGCACCGTGCGGTGGTCGCGACGAACAGCCAGGATGGTGGTGGCGTGGAACGTGGGGACCGTGGATGTCATGCCGTCTCGTTAGTCTCTCATGAGGACAGGGAGACAGGGCAACGGAGGACAGCCGGGCTCACCCAGCGAACTTCAGGCCTGAACTCGCGCGCACCGGCGTGGCAGGCCGCTTGCACTCTGCGTGGTTGCCTGCCCAGGTCTCGAGGTTTCGTCATGACGTCATTCATCCCTGCGGCCCTCCTGGCGGCCGCGCTGGGAGTTGTAACCCCCGCGCCGGCCCATGCCCAGGTTCCGATTCCGGAGTCGACGCCCCCGGCCGACACGCCGGTCAAGATCAACCTTCCCGATCCCCCGACCATCACCGTTTCCACCCCAGGCTCGGCGGTAGAGCGCGCGGACGCTCCCGCTGAACCCTCGGCGCAGCGTGGCGGCGGCGGCCGGGGTGGCGGTGGCGGCAACAGCGGAGGCGCCGGCTCGTCGCGCGGTGGCGGCGTCAACAGCGGGAACGCTGGGCGCGGCGGCTATCCGGGCGGCGGCTATCCCCGGGGTGGCCCGCGCTACGCAGGCTGGTGGGGGCCGTCGCCGGTGTATATGGCCCGCCCCTACTACTACGATCCGTTCTGGGTGAGCGGCGCGTTCGGATGGAGCCCGATGTTCTACGCGCCGTGGTCCCTGATGTGGGCAACGGGCGGATATGGACCGTATCCGGGATGGGGCTATGGCTCGACGACCTTCAACACCGGCGGCTTGAGGCTGAAGATGAAGCCACGTGAAGCGCAGGTGTTCGTCGACGGCTTCCTGGCCGGCATCGTTGACGAGTTCGACGGCGTGTTCCAGTCCCTGCGTCTCGCCCCTGGCGGGCACAAGATCGAGGTCCGGATGGATGGCTTCGAGACCTTCTCGCTCGATGTGCACATCCAGCCGGATCGAACGATGACGATCACCCAGGGATTGAAGGCGAATCCCTGATCGCCGCCTCTACGCCTGATGCTTCCTCGAGAACCACCAGTAGAGCGGCAGCCCCATCGCGATGACCAGGAGGCCGGCCGCCGAGGGACCAAACGGCGTACCGCTGGTGATCGGGGCCACGAGATCCGTCCACAGCGCGTTCAACACGATCAACAGGCTGACGACGGCGAAGATCGCTGGCGCAATCGGATAACCGAGCGCCGTGAACGGTCGCGGCGCATTCGGCTCGCGGCCGCGCAGAACGAACAGCGTCGTCACCGCCACGCCGGCGAAGAGCACGACGGTGAAGCCGGTGTAGGTCGTGAGGGTGTTGGCGCCGCCAGAGAGCACCAGCAGCGTTGACCAGATTCCTTGCGCGACAATTGCGTTGGCCGGGGTTCGATAGGTCGGGTGGATCGCCGCGGCACGTTCGAAGAACACCCCGTCGCGAGCCATCGCGTAATAGACACGCGGCCCGGCGAAGGTGTTGCCGCTGATGCCGGCCAGCAATCCGATGATCGAGACCACGCCCATGATGTTGCCGGCAGCGGTGCCGAGCAGCCGGTCGGCGACGATGTCGAGCACGCTGCCCTTGACCCTGGCCAGCTCGTCGATCGGAATCACGTAGATGTACAGCACGTTCAGGAAGACATAGATCGCGGTGACAGCCAGCGTGCCGATGGCCAGGGCCTTGGCGACGTTCTTCCCCGGTTCACGCACCTCCTCCGCGACGTAGGTGGCGGCATTCCAGCCCGAATACGTGAACATGATCGGAATGAACGCGAACAGCCAGGCGCTGGGCGCGACCGGGGCGACGGCCTGGGTGAGGTTGGCGGTCGAACCGGTGCCGAAACTGAATCCCAGGATGATGAACGTCAGGAAAGCGCCGACCTTGAGCGCCGCCAGGATGTTGCTCACAAGGGTGCCAGGACCAACGCCCCGCAGATGCACCCACGACATCAGCCAGATGGCCGAGACGGCGACGATGGTCTGGGGAGACACGGTCAGCGTGACGTACGGCAGCGGCAGGGCGAAATAGGCGGTGTCGATGGACGCCCACGGGATGAACCGGCCGATGTAGAACGCCAGCACGATCGCATTGGCGGCGATGGCGCCGGTGAACCCCGCGACGAAGGATGTCCAGCCGGTGAGAAAGCCTGCCAGCCGGCCGTAGGCGGCGTTCAGGTACACATACTCGCCACCCGCACGCGGGCGCACCGACGCCAGTTCGGCGTAGGCCATGGCGCCGACAAAGGCGAGCGCGCCACCGGCGAGCCAGGCTCCGATGAACCAGACGGCGTTGGGTACGCCGGCGGCGATGACCGGGGACAGGAACAGAATTCCCCCGCCGATGACGTTGGAGACGATGATCGCCGCGGCGTCGTACGGACCGAGGCGGCGCTCGAGGGCTGCTGGCGGAGCGGAGGCCATGCGCGCGAGTATACGCGGAGGCGGGCGCTTCCATGACCGCCGAAGAGGACTGGAAGCGATTAACGCGTGAGCAACTGACGCTGAATGGGGTACTCGGCGAGCTTCGACCAGGTCTGGGATCCCTGTTTCAGGAAGAGCTCGACCTTCGCGTCCACGAACTGACTGTTCTGCAGCAACTGCAGTCGGGGTTGCTCGCCGGTATAACCGAGTTGCGATTGCAGCACCAGTTCCTTGGTGACCTCGCCCGGCGCCAGACCTTCGCGCGGCACGCCGATCGTGAAGTGCTCCCCCCACATCTCCATCTCGCCCACGCGCCGGAAGATGGCGTTGATCTGGACCGAGCGCACCTGGTCGCTCGACTTGTTCCGCAGCTTCAGCGAGACACTCGGCACCAGCTTGTTCTTGCCCGAGACGATGCCGGCATCGAACCAGCCGGTGACGACGTCGACGGGCTCGAGCGTGGTGACGGGATCGACCACCTGACGGCAGCCGCTGCCGGCCACCGTCGTCAGGGTGACGGCCAGGAGAAGGGCGATGCGGGAGGTGCGCATGGCGGTCATGACGTTGCTAAGTGTATGACACCACGCCGGGGGAATTGTTCCGGCGGGCCCCGTGGGAGCCCGCCGGCTGGCGGCCTAGAACTCGCCGATCCGGACGCGCTTGCGCGCTTCTTCCTTGTCGATGCGGCCGGCGCGGTATTCCTTCAGGTCGGCGCCGCGAATGCGGAGCAGCACCGTCACCACTTCCTCGTAGGGGTCCTGCGGCGCCAGGGTGTCGCGCTGCTCGTTGTCGCGCGCCGCCACGGTGAGCCACTCGTCGTTGCCAATCGTCATCGGCGCGCTGAAGTCGATCATCGCGTCGACCAACGCGCGCTGCACCGCCTCGGTGTAGACGCGGTTGGTGTCCAGCAGCCACGGCGTGTCACCGGAAGGCGCAGCCGGCGCGGGTGGGGCGGCCTGCGGCGGAACGCCGTCGGGCCGCCGCATCGCCGCCGACACATTGCCGCCATTCGCGGGGCCGCCACTGGCGGGGCCGCCCTGGGGCCGGTTCACCGGCGCCAGCGGCGAGGCCTGGGCTTCGAGCCGCGCAATCGCCGATTCGAGCGACTGTCGCGCGGCAGGGTTGGTCTCGGTCTGAATGTGGCGTCGCAGCTCGGCGATGGCGTTCTTGGTGCTGGTGTCGTCCTGCTGCAGCATCATGCGCAGGCTCCACATCATGCTCTGGCGCAACATCGGCACCGAGACGTCGAAGAAGATGCCGTAGCCCTCGAGATAGACGCCCCGGGCCTGGGCGTTGCCGGCCAGCAGGAACATCTCCGGCGCCAGCGTCCGCAGCTCGCGGTTCAGGCGCTGCGCACCGAACTCGACCGCGCGCGCCAGCGCGCCCTCCATCACATAGATTTGATGGCGCAACTCGGACCGTTCGGCCGCAGGCGCCGCCTCCTGCGCCCAGACCGGCGTGGCGCAGACCAGCGCCGTCACCACCACACGACCCACCACGTTCGTCACCATTGCTCGTCACTCCCTGCACTCGCGGGCCATCGTTCGGTCATTGCGGCGGCGGCTGCGCAGACACCCGCATGATGTAGTCCAGCATCTGTCGCTGCCGTGCGATCTCGGCGCCCGCCCGTCCCTCGAACTGCCCAAACCCCTGATTGATGCGCACCAGATCCGATCGACGCTGCACTTCCAGATCGCGATTGAACTGCGTCAGGCGGAGCGCCAGCTGCTGCTGTTGCCGCTGCTCGCTCTCCTCGATCAGCCGGGCCACCCGCTGCATCGGCACGTCGGCCCCCTTCGTGTTCGACGCGTTCACCGGCGCCGCGGCAGTGCGGGCGGCGCGAATCTCGTCCCGGAGCGTCGACTCGAGCGCGGCGAGGGCCGGGCGCCAGTCGCCGTCCGATGGCCTGGAAGCGGCCGTCGCCGCTGTCGCCGCGGGCGCGCCCGGCGGCGTCTGCCGCGTCATCCACCCGGTGGTCACGACCAGTCCGTCGGCGTTGTAGCGGATCTGAACGTTGGCGATGGCCAGCCCCGCGGCCATCACCAGCACCGCCGCCACGGCCTGCGCCCACGCCGGCACGTCGGGCAGATGCCAGCCGTGCGCCGGGCGCAGCCGTGGCGCCGGCATCGGCGCCTCGTTCCTCACCTTGGGCACGATCGAGAACCCGAGTTCGGCATCGGGCGGCACCCACCCGGCCAGCTCCTGCCGGACTCCGGAAAGGCCGCTGACCTCCGCCGTGCAGATCGCGCACAGCCGCAGGTGTTCGTCGATCCGCCGCCGCGTCACCTCGTCGAGCTCGTCGTAGAGGTACGCGACGAGCTGCTCCTTGTCGTCGCACTGAAACATCTCGGTCATGATGCCTTCTCGCTCGCGCGCCCGCGCGTCATGCCCTTCGCCTCGAGATCCCGGCGGAGGACACTCAGTCCCTGATACAAACGCGTCTTCACGGTGCTCAAGGGGCAACCCTGGAGATCCGCGATCTCCTGAAACGTGAGCCCGTGATACTCCTTCAGAATGATGGCCGTGCGTTGTTCTTCCGGCAGGTGCTGCATGGCGATGGCCACCGTTTCACTCAATTGCTTGCGGGCGACCAGGTCCTCGATGGATTCGACCGGGCCCTGCTCGGCCGCCAGCTCGATGATGTCGAGTCCCTCCGGCGCCGACACCACCGGCGTCCGCTTCTGACGGCGGATCCAGTCGCGGCACAGGTTCAGGGCTATGCGGTAGAGCCAGGACGAAAACTTTGCCTGGCCCTTGAATCCGGGGAGGGCCCGGAAGGCACGAAGAAAGGTCTCCTGGCACACGTCCCGCGCGTCTTCGTCACGGCCGATCACCCGGTACGCCAGGGCGTAAATCGGCCGTTCCCAGCGGAGAATCAGCTGGTTGAAGCTGTCGTGATCGCCCGCGACCGAGCGCGCCACGAGCTCTTCGTCTGTCGACGCCATCAAGGGGAGCACCCGGGTCTCTCTCTGCCCTATCCATTGTGTAAGACGGCGGGCCCCCGCCGAAAGTCGGCGGCGGGCGGCTGGAACGTTCACGCCGGACGAAAAACGGGTAAACTAGAGGACACAGAGACACTTAGTGGCCACAAACTTCCCGAACGACGAGATCTTTCTCACCACGGAAGAGGTCCTGGAGTACCTCCAGGTCAATCTGCGGACGGTGTACCGGCTCATCAAGGCCGGCAAGATTCCCGCCGTCCGGGTCGGACGCCAGTGGCGGTTCCGCAAGCGCGACATCGACGCGTGGCTCGACTCGCAGCGCCCCCGCAGCGATCGTCCGGCCGCCGTCGCGATGGACAAGCCGCAGGGGCGCGCCGGCCGCCCGCGCATCCTCGTCGTCGATGACGAGGCGAGCATTCGCGAGTTGCTGTCGAAGACGCTCGCCCTGGCCGAGTACGAAGTCGACACCGCCCCCGATGGCCGCGCGGGAGTCGAGCGCCTGCGACTTGGGCACTACGACCTGCTGATCGCCGATCTGAAGATGCCCGGCATGGACGGTCTGTCGCTCATTCGCGAGGCCAAGCGCTTCAAGGGTGATCTGCCAGTCATCATCATCACCGGCTTCTCCACCGAGTCGAGCGCCATCGAGGCGGTCAATCTCGGCGTCGCCGGCTATCTCACCAAGCCGTTCCGCGTCCCGCAGGTCCTGGCGGCGGCGGCGAAGGCTCTCGGCGAGTAGTGATTCAGCTTCAGACCCTAACCAAGACATTCGGCGAGCGGGTTCTCCTCGAGAACGTCACCTGGCAGATCGGCGACCGGGACCGGGTCGGCCTGTGCGGGCCAAACGGCGCCGGCAAGACCACGCTGCTCAAGATGCTCGCCGGGCTCGACGAGCCCGACTCCGGCGTCGTCCAGAAGCCGAATGGCCTGACGCTCGGCTACCTGCCCCAGGACGGCCTCACCCATCGTGGCCGCACCATCGTCGACGAGGCGAACCAGGCGCTGAGGCCGCTGCTCGACATGAAGGTCGAGATGCACGCGCTCGAGGAGCGCCTGTCGGACGCGCAGGTTCCCGAATCGGAGCACGAGGCCATGCTCACCCGCTACTCCGAGCTTCAGGATCGCTTCCGCATGGCGGACGGCTACCAGATGGAGTTGCGGGTTGGCACCGTGCTGAACGGGCTGGGCTTCGAGTCGACGTCGTTCTCGGACATGGCCGAGCACCTGTCCGGCGGCTGGCAGATGCGTCTCGCCCTCGCCAAGCTGCTGCTGAGCGCACCCGATCTGCTGCTGCTCGACGAGCCGACGAATCACCTCGACCTGGATGCGCGCAACTGGCTCGAGGAGTTCCTCACCGGCTATCCGCACTCGGTGATCGTCGTCTCGCACGACCGCTACTTCCTCGATGCCGTCGTCACCCGCATCGCCGATCTGTCGCTGAAGACGATCACCGACTACCACTGCAACTACTCGAAGTACCTGGTCGAGCGCGACGCGCGCCTGGATCGCGCTGCGCGAGGCCAAGCGGCGGCAGGACGAGGAGATCGAACGCGTGCAGGCGTTCATCGATCGTTTCCGCTACCAGGCGACCAAGGCCGCGCAGGTGCAGAGCCGCATCAAGATGCTCGAGAAGGTCGAGCGGCTGGACGTCCCGCCCGAGCGCAAGCGCATCCGCTTCCAGTTCCCCGCCTCCGCCAAGAGCGGCCGCATCGTGCTGGAACTGAAGCACGCCCGCAAGACCTACGGCGACAAGGTGGTGCTGACGTCGGTGGATCTCCACGTCGAGCGCGGTGACCGCATTGCACTCGTCGGGCACAACGGCGCCGGCAAGTCCACGCTGATGCGGATGCTGTCGGGGGCCGAGGCGCCGGATGCCGGCGAACGCATCGAGGGCCACCAGGTGGTGATGCAGTACTTCGCCCAGGACGAAGCGACGAAGCTGAACCCGACGCTCACGGTCTACGAAACGCTGGCGGCCGGCTCCCCGAACACCATGATTCCCGCCATCCGCAACATCCTCGGCGGCTTCCTGTTCTCGGGCGACGACATCTACAAGAAGGCGGGGGTGCTGTCCGGCGGCGAGCGGACGCGCCTGGCGGTGGCGCGCATGCTGCTGCACCCCTCGAACACCCTGCTGCTGGACGAGCCCACCAATCACCTCGACATCGACTCGAAGGAAGTGCTGCTCGAGGCGCTGGCCGACTACGGTGGCACGCTGATCTTCGTCTCGCACGACCGCTACTTCGTCGATCGGCTGGCGACGAAGGTGATCGACGTCGGCGGCGGTCAGGCGGTGCTCTATCCTGGCGGCTACGAGGCGTTCCTGTGGAAGCAGCGGCAGGAAGCCGCGGGCCTCCAGGCCCCGGGCGCACCTCTCGCGGCTGTGGCCGCCTCCACCTCGAGCGCTGCCAAACCGCCCGAAGCGCCACGCGCGAGTGCCAAAACTGTCAGCGCCAAACCCGAACTGCCATCCGCCCCGCCGCGCGACTACGCCGCGAAGAAGCGAGACGATGCGGAGCAGCGGAAGAAGGACAAGGCGCGGAAGGCGCTGCAGGACCGGATCAGCGAACTCGAGACGCGCATCGCTGATACTGAACAGGCGATCAAGACGCTGGAAACAAAGATGGCCGACCCCGGCTTCTACGGCCAGCACGAGGCGTCGAAGCCGGTGTTGGACCAGCATCAATCCCTGATGTGGAGGGTCGGCGAGCTGCTCGGCCAATGGGAAATGCTGACCGCCGAGCTCGAACAAAATCGTTAGCTCGCAACGGTTTTGTAATCGCCTGCCCGTCTGGGCAATAATCCAAATTCTGTAATCGCAAGCACTTAGAGCGTTCGAGCCCTGCGCGCAAGGGGGGCACGGCGTTTGCCATCCACGGAAGAGGCATGCCTACGGTCAAAGCGCCCACGACGCCCGCCGGCTCCGTGTCGGCGGAGTTCTTCCGCTGCCTCGTCTCCAATATGCGAAGCGGGGTGCTGGCGATCGACCGTGCCGGCAACCTGGTGCTGTTGAACGCCGAGGCGCGCCGCCTGTTCCGCCTGCCCGACGCCGACTACTCCGGGCAACGTTGTGAACTGGTGCTGGCCGAGCACCCCGACATCCTGCGGGTCCTGAGCGGCGTGTTCGATCGGCCCAGCCTGCCAAGCCGGGCCGAGATCCGGATGAAGTCCACCGACACGGTCGTGGGCTACAGCCTGTCGCTGGTGCAGAGCGAGGTCGGCGAGGTGATTGGCGCGGCGATGTTCTTCAAGGACCTCACCTACGTCGAGCAGATGGAAGAACGCGAACGCCTGCGCGACCGCCTGGCCGCGGTGGGCGAGATGGCGGCGGTGATGGCGCACGAGATCAAGAACCCGCTGGCCGGCATCGAGGTGCTGGCCGGGCTGGTCCGCCGCAAGACGCCGGACAACCCCGACGCGCAGGCCATGGTGGCCGACATCATCAGCGAAGCGAAGATGGCCAATGCCATCGTCCAGGAGGTGCTGGACTTCGTCCGCCCGGTGCGGCTGCAGGTCGAGCACACCGCCGTCGGCGACGCGCTGACGAGCGCGATCACCCTGGCCGACAGCCACGCCCGCCGCGGCGCCGTGCAGGTGCAGCTGTCGATCCCCGACCAGCTGCCCCCGATTCGCGCCGACCGTTATCAGCTGACACAGGTGTTCGCGAACCTGATCATCAACGCGTATCAGGCGCTCGAGGGCAAAGGCGATGTCGTGATTGCCGTGAGCGAGGCGCGCACGGCCGACGAAGGGGCACTGGTGCCAGACACCCAGCACGCCGTCGCCAGCGTCGTCATCGACGTGGTGGACAACGGGCCCGGCATTCCGGCGGACCGCGTCGACAAGATCTTTCAGCCCTTCTTCACGACCAAGCCCCAGGGATCGGGCCTGGGCCTGGCCATCGTGCGCAAGATCGTCGACGCTCACGAAGGCCGCATCGATCTGGCCGCGGGTGACTTCGGCGGCACGCGCTTCCGCGTGACGCTGCCCATCGAACCGGCGCACTAACCGCAAGAACGACGAGGAAGACCATGGCACGCATACTGGTGGCGGACGATCACGACGCGCTGCGGCGCGGGTTGGCGCTGGCGCTCTCGGCGGCCGGCCATGAGGTCGAGGAAGCCTCGAACGGCAACGCCGCGCTCGAGCGTCTGCACGAGAGCTACTTCGACGTCGTGGTGAGCGACCTCAAGATGGGCGGCTCGGACGGGCTCGACGTGCTGCGCACCACCAAGTCGCTGCACCCGACCGTGTCGGTGATCCTGATGACGGCGTTCGGCACGGTCAACACCGCCGTCGAGGCGATGAAGAGCGGCGCGTTCGACTACGTGCAGAAGCCGTTCGAGATCGAGGAGATGGAGGTGAAGATCGAGAAGGCGCTGGAGCTGAAGCGGCTGCGCCACGAGCTCGACTACCTCCGCAACGAACAGCAGGGCAGCTACGAGTTCGAGAAGATTGTCGGCAACAGCGCGGCCCTGCAGCGCGTCCTGACCGTGGTCCGCAAGGTGGCCAAGAGCAACTCCACCGTGCTGATCCATGGCGAGACCGGCACCGGCAAGGAGCTCATCGCCGGCGCCATTCACCACAATTCGCTGCGCTCGGCCCGCAACTTCGTCAAGGTGAACTGCGCCGCGCTGCAGGAAAACCTGCTCGAATCCGAGCTGTTCGGTCACGAGAAGGGCGCGTTCACGGGCGCCGATCGTCAGCGCATCGGCCGCTTCGAGCAGGCCGACGGCGGCACCCTGTTCCTCGACGAGATCGGCGACATGAGCCCCAGCACGCAGGCCAAGATTCTGCGTGTGCTGCAGGAGCACGAGTTCGAGCGCCTGGGCGGCACCCGCACCATCCGCGTGGACGTGCGGCTGATCGCCGCCACCAACCGCGACCTGCCGTCGATGGTGGCGGCTGGATCGTTCCGCGAAGACCTGTACTACCGGCTGAACGTCGTCTCGGTGCAGACGCCGCCGCTGCGCGAGCGCAAGGAAGACATCCTGGCCCTGGCCAACTCGTTCCTGCGGCGATTCGGCAACGAACTGAAGAAGCGGCTGGACGGGCTCGACCCCGATGCGCAGAAGCTGCTGATGCGCTACAACTGGCCGGGTAACATCCGCGAGTTGGAGAACGCCATCGAGCGGGCGGCGTTGCTGGCCGAACACGCCGTGGTCACGGCCGACGACCTGCGGCTGGGCGACGCGGGGCAGGGATCCGGCATGGGGCGCGAGTCCGCGGTGGTGCGCATTCCGCCGACCGGCATCCCGCTCGAAGAGGTGGAACGCCAGGCGCTGACCGAAGCGCTGAAGATGGCGAACTGGGTGCAGAAGGACGCGGCGGACCTGCTGAGCATCAGCCCGCGCGTGATGAACTACAAGATCAAGACGCTGGCGATCGAGATGCCGAAGCGCCGGATGACGATCGCGAACTGAGTAACGGGCGGCGCTTCGCGCCGTCGGCAGACGGGCCTCGCTTCGCTCGGTAAGGCGCGCCTGCGGCGCGTGGGCCAGCAGCGGCCGTCCGCGTCAGCGTGACGTCACCCACGGCGCAAGGCGCCGCCTTCCGGCCCGACCGCGCGCAGCGCGGCCTTCCCCGTTGCCCGTCTGACCTACGGCGCCAAAGTCGCCGCCTACCGCGGCTCGTCGTCAGGGGGCGCCGCGGCTTTCTTCGCCCGCGGATGCGCGTTCCGGTAGACCTCCATCAACTGCGTGGTGTTGACGTGCGTGTAGCGCTCGGTGGTGCTGATGCGCGCGTGCCCCAGCAGTTCCTGGATCCCGCGCAGATCGGCGCCGCGCTGCAGCAGGTGCGTCGCGAACGAGTGCCGGAGCGCGTGCGGGCTGATGCCCAGCCGCGTGCTGCACTTCGCCACGTACTTCCGCAGCAGGCGATCGACGCTGCGCCCGGTGAGACGGCCGCCACGCGCGTTGATGAAGAGCGGCTCCTGATCGCGCCGTCGGCTGTGGGCGCGGACCCGCGCCGCGCGGGCGGCGCGGCTGCCCGGTTCGGGATCGCGGCTCGCGGCGCCGGTCCGCATACCGAGCACGATCTGCCCTCGGGCCTGGATCCAGATCCGAATCGCATCTCCCGCCGAGTGGTTGAACGGCACGACGCGCTCCTTGCCGCCCTTGCCGAGCACCCGCACCAGCCTCGCCTGCAGGTCCACGTCTTCGAGATCCACGCCCACCACTTCGCTCAACCGCAGGCCCGAGGCGTAGAACAGCTCGAACATCGCCCGGTCGCGGCGACCGAGCGGCGTGCCGACGTCGATGGCGTCGAGCAGCGCCGTGATCTCGACCTCGGACAGATGGACCGGAATCGTCTTGTCCAGTTTCGGCGCCACCGCGGCGAGCGTCGGATCGCCGTCGATCACGTCCTCGCGGCGCAGGTAGCGGACGAACGCGCGCACACCCGACAGCTTGCGTGCCACCGTCGTGCGGGCCTGGCCCGCCCGATTGAGCGAGACCATCCACGCGCGCATGCTCGCGCCGTCCAGGTCCGGCGGCTGCAGCTGCGATATCTTGCGTCCGCAGTCGGCTGCCCGCCACGCCAGGTAGTGCGTGACGTCGGAGTCGTAGGCGCGCACGGTGTGCGGCGAGACGTTACGATTCAGTTCGAGGAAGGCGAGAAACGCCTTCAGGTGATCGCGGAGATTCTCCGGCTGGTCCGGCGGATCGCCTCGCGACAGCAGGCCCCGTCGTCGCGCGGCGAGACCTGGGCGCGTGATCGGGGGCATGGCGTTACCGGGCGCTGAGCGCGCCGTCGCCGAGCCAGTCCTGCAGCGCGGCCAGCGCCCGCTCGGCCACCAGCGCCTTCTTGCGCGCCTTGTCGCGGGGCGGGTTCGGCAGTGGCTCCATGATGCCGTGGGTGATGTTGCTCGGCTGGTAGTGCGCCGGATCGGCGTGCGACACGTAATAGGCCAGCGCGCCCATCGCCGTCGTGCGCGGCAGCGTGCGAGGCGCCTCGCCTCGCGCCACGGCGGCGGCGTTGATGCCGGCCAGCAGGCCTGAGGCCGCCGACTCGACGTAGCCTTCCACGCCGGACACCTGCCCGGCGAAGAACAGGTCCGGCCGCAGGCGCGTCTGCCACGTGGGCCGCAGCACTTTCGGCCCGCAGATGTAGGTGTTGCGATGGACCATGCCGAACCGGACGAACTCCGCCTGTTCGAGCCCGGGCACCATGCGCAGCACGCGGGCCTGATCGGCCCACTTGATCTGTGTCTGGAAGCCGACCAGGCTGAAGTGGTCGCCGGCCAGCGTGTCCTGCCGCAGCTGTACGGCCGCATACGGGAAGCGCCCGGTACGAGGATCCGTGAGACCGACAGGCTTCATCGGACCGAAGCGCAGCGTGTCGCGCCCGCGGTGGGCCATCACCTCGATCGGCAGGCATCCCTCGAAGAAAT
>CAVRKI010000005.1:0-24775 GCA_963721715.1 uncultured Acidobacteriota bacterium
GAGTTCAACGTGCTGGCGTGCGTCGGCCCGACACGGCGTGAAGTAGCGCCTGCATGGGAGCGCGCCAGAAGTAGGCTCCGATTCCCCAGCAGGATGGTTCACATGGCTCCCAGGAAAAAAGTCGCCGGCGCGGCTCCGGCCCCCGTGCGGTCCAGGGCGGAACAGTACGCCGCCGGCAAGGCGTTGCGGGACGGCTGTCCCCGCGATGCACACGCGGCGTGGAAGCCGCACAAGGAACGACGCGACGCCGTGGACATGGTCCTGGCCGCCGAGAAGGGGCGGCTTCCGGATCTCCTCCCGCTGCGCCACGGGCGCATGGCCCGCTCGCCGTTCACGTTCTATCGCGCCTCGGCCCTCGCCATGGCCGCGGACCTGGCGACGACGCCGGTCAGCGGGGTGCGGGTGCAGTGCTGTGGTGACGCGCACCTGTCGAACTTCGGCGGGTTCGCCACGCCGGAGCGGAAGGTGCTGTTCTCGATCAACGATCTCGACGAGACGCTGCCCGCCCCATGGGAGTGGGACATCAAGCGGCTGGCCGCCAGCTTCGTGGTGGCGTGCCGCGACAACGGCCTCAAAGACGCCATGGCCAAGGACGTGGCGAGGACCTGCGTCCGCACCTACCGCGAGTCCATGGCCGAGTTCAGCGAGATGAAGACGCTGGAGCTGTGGTACCAGGGCATGTGGGCTGACGACCTGCTGGCGAGCATCAAGAGCCCGGAGTTCCGCAAGCGGGCGCTCAAACGACTCGAGCAGGAGAGGTCGAAGAGCATCGCCGAGGACATCTTCCCGAAGCTCGTGGAGCACAAGGGCGAGCTGCCCCTGATCAAAGATCAGCTGCCGACCATCTTTCATCACGAGGACATGCCGCCCGGTGAGATCCAGCAGGCGCTGCGAAATGTGCTGGCGATCTACCGGGCGTCATTGCCCACCGCGTATCAGTCTCTGCTCGACCGCTACGAGCTGCGGGACGCCGCCATGAAAGTGGTGGGAATCGGCAGCGTCGGCACGTCGTGCTGGGTCTTCCTGTTCATGGCCGGAGAGGACGATCCGCTGTTCCTGCAGATCAAGGAGGCGCGGGCGTCGGTCCTCGAGGCCTACGCGGGCCCGAGCGTCTTTGCCAATCACGGCCAGCGTGTGGTTCATGGCTACCGGATGATGCAGCCGGCGAGCGACATGTTCCTCGGCTGGTCCCGTGGGCCGAAGCGGGACTTCTTCGTGCGGCAGCTGCGGGACATCAAGATCAGCGTCCGGGTGGAGACGTTCGGACGCGCCGAGATGGAGTTGTATGCCGGATGGTGCGGGCGCGCGCTGGCGCTGTCGCACGCGCGTTCCGGATCGTCCGCGGTGCTCAGCGGTTACATGGGCAAGAGCGACGTGTTCGACAAGGCGATTGCCGCGTTCTCGCTCGCCTACGCAGACCAGAACGAGCAGGACCACACCGCCGTGGATCGCGCGGTCCAGGCTGGGACGCTGCAGGCGGTGTTCGAAGAGGAGTCCTGAGAGGCTGTCGCCTATACTGACCGCCATGGATGCAGGACCGTTGCTTGGCGAGATCGGGCGCCGGCTGCACGAGGCCGGCCTCGACGCGGTGTTAATCGGCAACGCCGCCGCAGCACTGCAGGGAGCACCGGTGACCACGGTGGACTTCGATTTCCTGTTTCGAAAGACGCCGCGCAATCTCACCAGGCTCAAGGCGCTGGCACGAGGCCTCCGGGCCACCATTCTTCGGCCGTACTACCCGGTGTCGGACCTCTACCGGATTGTTCGCGACGATGACGGGCTCCAACTCGACTTCATGGCGACCATTCATGGCCTGCGGTCCTACGAAGGCGTGCGGGATCGCGCGCTGTCGATCGAGGTGGGCGGCGTGTCGATTCGCGTGGCATCGCTCGCTGATATCATCAAGAGCAAACGCGCCGCCGGTCGGCCGCGTGACCTGGCCGTGTTGGAGGTCCTGGAGATCGCCCTTGAAGAAAGCTCCCAGCCGCCGCGCCCGGCTCGCCGCCGTCGCGCGCGAAAGCCGACGTAACCTGGTCGAACTGGTTCGCCGCTGGCAGGCGCTTCCGCCCTCCAAACGGACGAACTTCCTGCGCAAGCGAGTGAGCTGGCGGGGCACGTCACTCTAGCCATCGCATCCAACCGAGGCGAACCCATGAGATCAATCCGAAGCGCCGCTGCGGGCACGCGCTGGCTCGTGGTCCTGGCGATCGTCGCGGCAATGGGCGGCTGGCTGTTCGGGCAGTCGACGTCGAAGGACGTCCGCCTCACTCTCACCGAAGGCACCTCGATGGCGGCCGCGGTGTCACCCGACGGGAAGGTGCTCGCCATCGATCTGCTGGGCGCGCTGTGGACGCTTGGCGCCGACGGCGGCCCGGCGCGCCGCATCCTCGAAGACGGCTACGACGCGCGCATGCCGGCGTGGTCACCCGACGGCCGGCGCCTCGCCTTCCAGGCCTACCGCCGCGACACCTGGCACATCTGGATCGTCAACGCCGACGGCACCGGCCTGCAGGAGGTGACGTCCGGCCCCTTCGACGATCGCGAGCCGCACTGGTCACCGGACGGCACGCGCCTGGCCTTCTCGTCCGATCGCAGCGGGAACTACGACGTCTGGATCCTGACGCTCGCCAGCGGCGAGATCCGCCGCCTCACCACGAACGCGGCCAACGACAGCATGCCGGCGTGGTCACCCGATGGCCGGGAGGTGGCCTTCGTCTCGGATCGCGCCGAGCGCGGCATCTATGCCCAAGCGGTGAACGCTGCCACGGATCGGTTGGTCGTGGCCGACGCCACCACGCTGTTCACGCCGGCGTGGACGCCCGACGGCAAGACCGTCGCCTATGTGTCGGTCAGCGGCGCGGTCAGCCAGCTGAAGGTCGGGGGCGCCGCCGTCAGCGACGCCGCCGAGGACGTGTTTCCCTTCCGGCCGCAGTGGGTGGGCGCGAACGAACTGCTCTACACCGCGGACGGCGTGATCAAGCGTCGCCCGCGCGCGGGCGGGCAGCCCCGCACCGTGCCGTTCACGGCGGAGGTCGCCTTCACCCGCCCCGCCTTCACACCGAAGCGTCATGTCTTCACGCCGGAAGGACCGCAGCCGGTCCGCGGCCTGATGCACCCGGTGATTGCGCCGGATGGATCGCGCGTGGCGTTCGCCGCGCTCGGTGATCTGTGGACGGTGTCGGCCAGGGGCGGCGACGCCGTACCCGAGCGGCTGACGCAGGACGTCTACGTCGAGATGAACCCGGCCTGGTCGCCTGATGGCACCCAGCTGGCCTTCTCGTCCGATCGCGGCGGCGCGATGGACGTCTGGATCCGCGACTTGCGGACCGGGCGCGACCGGCGCCTCGCCAGCGGCGGCGACGTCGGCGACCTGGTCGCCCGACGGCTCGCGGCTCGCCTATCTCGATCCGCAGTCCCAGCTCCGCGTCGTCGACGTGTCGAGCGGCGAGGGCCGCCAGGTTCACGAACGGTTGAACGAGCCCGGGCGCCCGAGCTGGTCCCCGGATGGCCGCGCGGTGGTGATGTCCGCGCTGCACCCGTACTCGACGCGCTTTCGCGAGGGCACGAACCAGGTGCTGTGGGTGCAGGTGGAGCCGGATCCCTCGACCGACCGGACGCGGCGCGTTCTCGCCGGATCGCTGGTTCGATCCGCTGCCGCACAAGTCGATCGGCATGCGCGAGAACCTCGGGCCGGTGTGGTCGCCTGACGGCCGCGAGATGGCGGCGATCGTCGACGGTTTCCTGATGACGTATCCGGTGGGGCGCGACGGGATCACCTGCGGGTGCGCCTCGCCGCGTGTCGTCCGACTATGCCAGCTCGCCGTCGTGGACCGCCGACTCGCGGCACGTGCTGTACCAGGCGCTCGATCGGTTCCGCCTGGTGGATCTCACCGACGGCCGCGTGCGCGACATCGTGCCGCAGTTCACGTGGACGGCCAGGAGGACCACGGGGACCACGACCGTGCATGCCGGACGGCTGTTCGATGGCCGCGGCTCCGCCGTCACCGAGAACATGGATATCGTCATCGAGGGCAACCGCATCGTGCAGGTGGCGCCGCATCGTGACGATCTGCACCGCGGCGTCGTCGTCGACGCCGGGACCTCCACGGTGCTGCCGGGGCTGATCGAAAGTCACACCCACCTGACGAAGGAGTACGGCGAGGTGCTCGGGACGGATCTGGCTGTCGTTCGGGATCACGACGGTTCGCAACCCGGCGACCAACCCGTTCCAGGGGATCGAGGATCGTGAGTCGCTCGAGTCCGGCGCGCGGATCGGACCTCGGGTGATCACCACCGGCGAGCCGCTCGACGGCACCCGCGTCTACTATCCCGGCGGCGTGGCGCTCGACGGCGGAGCGCTGATCGACGGCCAGATCGCCCGTGCGCAGGCGCTGGGCTTCGACTTCATCAAGACCTACGTCCGGCTGCCGGATCTCCTGCAGAAGCGCATCATCGAGGCCGCGCACCAGGCCGGCATGCCGGTGACCTCTCACGAGATCTACCCGGCGGTGGCGTATGGCGCCGACGGCGTCGAACACATTCGCGGCACCAGCCGGCGCGGCTTCACGCCGAAGAACAGCGAGACGCGCCACACCTATCGCGACGTGATCGAGCTGCTGGCCGCGTCTGGCATGACCCTGACGCCGACCATCGGCATCCAGGGCGGGCATCAGGTGCTGACGCTGCGGGACGGCGCCTGGCTGGACGACCCCCGCATCGCGCGGCTGTTTCCGCCGTCGGCCTCCGCGCCGTCCGAGCGCTGCGCGCACAGCCGGCTGCCGCGGCGGACCTCGCCGGCCGGGAGGCGCTGGTCGTGCCGCAGGAGCGCCTGGTGGCCGCCGTCGTCAAGGCCGGCGGTCGAGTGATTGCCGGCACCGACTCGCCGATCAATCCTTACGGGTTGTCGTTGTTGCTCGAACTCGAGCACTACGTGCGCGGCGGCCTCTCGCCGGCAGAGGCGATCAGGACCGCGACAGCCGTGCCGGCGGAGGCCATGGGCCTTGGCGAGGATCTCGGGACGATCGAGGTGGGCAAACTGGCGGACCTGATTGTGGTGGACGGCAATCCGTTGACCAACATCACGGATCTCAGGCGCACGCGCCGCGTGGTGAAGGACGGCGTGGTCCACGAGATGGACGCGCTGTTGCAGGGGCCAACGCGGCGATAATCAGCTGTTCACGCTGAGCATCCATGACCCGCAGCCATCGACACACCTGGGGAGGCGCAGGCGCTGCGGCACTGGTCCTGTTGTCGTGCCTGCTTCAACCGGCCCCCGTTGCCGCCGGACAGCCCACCCGGGACACGGGAGCGTCAGGGCGCGTGGTCGGCACCATCACGACGCTCGAAGGCGCCGTGCAGATGTCGGGTGTGGCGGTGGAACTCCGGGAGGCCGGCAGCGGCCTGGTCCTCGCCAGGACGCTGACCGACGGCGTGGGGCAGGTGACGTTTCCGGACGTGCCTTCCGGTCAGTACGTCATCCTCGCCACGCGGCCGGGGTTCATCGAGCGGCAGTCGCCGCCGTTCACGGTCCGGGCTCAGGACACGACGCAGGTCCTGCTCGACATGCCGCTGGCCTTCGTGCCGCCGCCGGTGGAGGTGGTCGCCAACGCGCCATCGGCGACCAACAGCGTGCAGCCGGTGTCGATGAGCGACATGCTGTCGGGGCCGGTGTTCGAGAGTGCTCCGCTCCAGGGCGACGACTTTCAGAGCCTGCTGCCGCTGCTGCCGGGTGTGGTCCGCGACGCGGACGGGCGCCTGCGCATCAAAGGCGGCCAGCCGACCCAGGGCGCGCTGCAGGTGAGCAGCGCCAGCCTCATCGATCCCTCCACGGGCGACTTCGACGTGGACCTGCCTGCCCAGAGCGTGCAGTCGGTGGAGGTGCTGTCGAACCCCTTCGCGGCGGAGTACGGCCGCTTCTCCTCGAGCATCACGCAGATCCGGACCCGTCGCGGCACCAACGAGTGGGACACGTCAATCGGCAACCTCGTGCCGCGGCTGCGGGGACTGACGCGGATCCGGGGTTTCGAGCCGCGCTTCTCGGTCCGCGGGCCGATCCGGAAGGATCGCGTCTTCCTCGCCCAGGACATCCAGTTCCGCTACGTCGCGACGCCCGTGAGGAGCCTGCCGGGCGAACCGGAAATCAACCTCCGCAGCTTCGACTCATTCACGCGGATCGACGGCGTGCTGTCCACGCGCCATGCGCTGGCTGGCGGCCTCATCCTGTTCCCGCGCGAGTTCCGGCGCGCGACGATGAACACGTTCCGACCCATCTCGGTGACGCCGGACATGACCCAGGAGGGGTTGTCGGCGGCCGTCGTTGACCGGTTGGCCCTCTCGTCGAACATCGTCGTCGAATCGACGCTATCGTTCCGGCGGTTCGAGATCGACCTCGCGGCCACCAATCAAGAGCCGATGGTCTACGCGCCACAGACGCAGAGCGGGGGCTACTTCAACGATCAGGAGCGGGCCGTCACCAGCCTGCAGTGGGTCGAAGCGCTGAGCCTGTCGCGGGACCTGTGGCGCGGTCAGCATGTCTTCAAGGTGGGGACCGACCTTCAGCTCTCCGAGTACAACGGTACCAGCCTGAACCGGCCGGTCGAGGTGCGGCGCCTCGATGGTTCGCTCGCCGAGCGGACGGAGTTTGGCGGGATCTCCAGTCAGGCCGTGGACGGCACCGAGTTCGCGGTCTTCGCGCAGGACCGCTGGCGCTTCAACTCGCGCGTGACCTTCGAACTGGGCCTGCGCCTCGATCGTGACGCGGTGGTCGAGCGGATCAACTGGTCGCCGCGCGCCGGCATGGCGGTCAGCGTGCTGCCCGAAGGGCGGGGCATCCTGCGGGGCGGCTTCGGCAAGTTCCTGCAGCGCACGCCGCTCAACGTCGATGCCTTCCCGTCGTTCGAGCCGCGGACCGTGTCCAGGTTCGGCGCCGACGGGGCGCCGCTCGGTACCGTGTCGCTCGTCAACCGCACCGATGGGCCGTTACGGACACCCGAGGCCCACGTTGCCAACGTCGAGTGGGATCAGCGGTTCAGCCGACGCTTCCTGCTGAAGGTGGCCTTCCTCGCGCGCCAGGGCAGGCACGAGTACATCCTGAACCCCGTTCCCGAGGCCGGGGAGCTGCGCCTTTCGAGCGGCGGGCAGTCTCGGTTCAAGGAACTCGAGACCACCACACGCTACCTGGGCGGCGGTCGGCGCGACCTCACGCTGTCGTACGTGTGGTCGCGCGGCACCGCCGATCTCAACAACTACGACCAGTTCTACGGCAACTTCCGCAATCCCATCGTGCGCGCCAACGAGAACAACCTCACGCCCAACGACGTCACCCACCGCGTCCTGCTGCGGGGCACGATCGGGTTGCCGTGGAAGCTGGACGTCGCGCCGGTGCTGGAGTTCAGGTCGGGATTTCCGTGGTCCGCGGTCGACGAGTTCCAGGACTATGTCGGCCCGCGCGGGCGCGCGGGCCGGCTGCCCACCGTCCGCACGCTCGACTTCTCGATCGCCCGGCCGTGGCGGGTGTCCAAGTACCGCTTCCGTGCCGGCATCCGCGTCTACAACGCCTTCGGCGCCGCGGCCGAACGGGACATCCAGGCCAACGTCACTTCGCCGTTCTAT
The DNA here is from genome assembly GCA_963721715.1 of uncultured Acidobacteriota bacterium. GTDB lineage: Bacteria > Acidobacteriota > Vicinamibacteria > Vicinamibacterales > UBA2999 > VFZN01. The sequence goes on from CAVRKI010000005.1 coordinate 7,612, forward strand.
GGCACCGCCTACAACCCGGTGGACCGTTCGATCGGGTTCGTGTTCGGGTCGGCGAAGTAGCCCGGCGCGCCGCGTTCACGCGCCGGCTCAACGCCTGCGGGCGAAGACCGCGAGGCTGCTGGCGACGGCGCGGCCGTTGCGGTTGTCGGAGGACGTGTTGAGAAGCTCCGCCCGACCGGTCGCGGGGTTCTCCCACGCCATCGTCGTCGATCCGCCGCCATCCAGGTTGATGGCGTCCCACACGCCGTAGTCGCGCTTCAGCACCTCCGCGATTTCGCCCAGGCGCATGCCTTCGCTACCGCCTCGTGCGTCAACCGTGAACAGTGTCAGCACGCGGCGATTCTTCGACAGCCCCGCCACCGTGCGTGCCGTGGCGATGTCGTTCCACGATTTGTCGTTGGAGTAACTGGACGGACCACCGGGCGCCAGGACGCCGTGTGGATGGGCGGCATCCTTGTATTGAGGGAGCGCGACCTTGCCGGCGGTGAGGATCTGCGACGAGCCGGCGATGGTGTTCCACAATCGCACCCGCTCGCGCACCTGCCGTCCGTCCGGCTCGCGCGCGTCCTGATGGACGAGTTGCGCGTGGTTGCGGTGATCGATGTTGATGGCGGGCGCGCCTGGGACCAGGGCGTAGTTCTGCTCCGGCATCTCGAACGCCGAGTAGACGCGCCCTTCCGAGGCGGCGAGGCCGATCACCCACGCCTCGGTGTCCTCGGATGGAAACGGCAGGAAGAAGTGGCCGTTGATGGCGAGCTGCGCGCCTTCCAGCTTCAGGAAGTCGAGCGTTGTCTGCCGGATCACCTCGCGCCTGCCCCCCGCCGGCGTCACCTTGAAGCGGATGCCCCTCGCGCGCGTATCGATCTGCGCGATGTGCATGTTGACGGGGCGCGGCATCGTCTCGCTCCGCTCGATCAGCGTGACGCCGACGTACGGCGTTGAGATCCGCGTGCCGGCTACGGCTACGGTTGCGGTCGTCGCCCGTGCCGAACCGGTGAGGCCAGGCGTGGCGAGCAGAAGCGCGGCGAGGACGGCGCCGAGCAGGCGGCGGGGCACGGTCGTCCAGGCGCCGTCGCCGCCACCAACCGCGCGGCCGAGGATGATGGCTGAGCCGCGAACCGTGTCGTCGCGGCCGATCACGGCTCTGAGACGGCGGCGCCGAACACCCGCTCGAAGTTGCCGGCGAAGATTGCGGATTGCTGCGATTCAGGCACACCAAGGCTGACCAGCACCGTGCGCTGCTGGTTGTAGACGGCGCGATGCCAGCCGCGCGGGAAGAACGACGAATCGGTGCCGAAGAGCAGCCGCTCGTGGCCCAGGACCTTCAGCGCGGTCTCGAACACGGCCTCGAGCGTGAGGCCCGGGGTGAACTTCACCCAGGCGTTCGAGCTGGAGGTGTCGAAGTGGATGTTCGGGCAGAGGTCTGCCACCATCAGCGCCTCGCGGAACATCCCTGCGCCGAAGTGCGGAATGACGATGGGAAGGGTCGGAAAGCGCAGGGCAAGGCTGTGAAGGTGCAGCGGATTCCCGAGGCTGATGTCGAACGGGCTGGGCAGCCCCAGCTTCCCCCGCACGCCCACGGACAGCACGCCACAGTGCACGAACAGCACGGGCCGGGCGGCGCCGGCGCTGGGCGCGGCAAACGCGGCCAGGATCTCGGCGACGCGGGTGACGCGGTCGTCGTGCAGCGAATAGCGGTGCATGGCGGGGAACAGGCACACGCCGCGAACGCCCCGTTCGAGCGCCCGCACCACGCGGTTCTCGGCATCGTCCTTCGTCGGATCGAGCATGAAGTAGCCGGTGAGGCGCGACGGGTGACGCGCCACGGCCTCGGCCACCGAGTCCTCGTCGCCTGGCACGCTGGCGATGATCGCGGCGCGCGACACGCCCTGTGCATCGAGCTCCTCGACCCAGCGATCCGCGAGCGATTCCGCGGATTCGGAATCGTCCCAGCCGAGGTGGCGGATGGCATCGGCGGTGGCTACCTGGCGCTGAGCCGCCAGGGTGGCGAAAAATCTGGGCGAGAAGAAATGGACGTGCGCGTCGCAGAGCATGGGGACATTGTAGGCGGCCATCCAGGCGACCGGGCGCCCGCCTGGATGGCCGTGGGCGGCGCTTCGCGCCGGGGGGCCTCGCCGCTTTGCGGCTCGGTAGGCGGCCCTTCGGGCCGTAGGAAGAACCACTGTTTGGCGGCCGCTGCGCGGCCGTAGGCGGGCGGCCCTTTCTCCACGAAGCGCCGCTGGATTCCCACACCGCGCAGCGCCGTTGGTGGGATGCAGCGTGACCCGTCGCTCCCCTACGGCGCGAAAGCGCCGCCCCTGGACGGCCGCGAAAGCGGCCGCCACGGTCCCCCACGGCGCGAAGCGCCGCCCTTACGGCCGCGAAAGCGGCCGCCTCGTCGTCCTACCGGCGAAGCCGGCCTTGATTGATCTGTCCGACGCGTCGGGTCCAGGCCGCCAGCAGCACCAGGCCGGCGACGATGAGGCCGGCGGAGAGGCCCCACCACAATCCTGGCGCGCCCCACCCCGCGACGAAGCAGAGCGTGTATCCGATGGGCAGGCCCACCAGCCAGTGCGCCCCGAGGTTCGTCACCATCGGCGTCCGCGTGTCGCCCAGCCCGCGCAAGGTGCCGGTGACGACGCCCTGCAGCCCGTCGAACAGCTGAAACACCGCCGCGATCGCCAGCAGCGACGCCCCCAGCGCGAGGACGTCGGCGTCGTCTGTGAATAGTCCGATCAGCGCCCGCGGGGCGAGGATGAACAACGTGCCAGACATCAGCATGAACGTGACACCCATCACGATCACCGTCCATCCGGCAGCCGCCGCGCCGCGTGGGTTCTCGGCGCCCACCGCGTTGCCGACACGGACCGCGCCCGCCGAGGCCAGGCCGAGGGGAATCATGAACGCCACCGCCGCGATGTTCAGCGCAATCTGGTGTGAGGCCGTGGCGACCGGCTCGAGGCGTCCGGCCAGCGCCGTGGACAACGCGAAGACGCCGACCTCCGCGGTCACCGTGGACGCGGCCGGAAGCCCAAGCTCGACCAGCCGCCTCACCGACGTCGGCCGCGGTCCGGGGGGCGTGCCGCGCGGAGCCTGGTCACGCGGATGGTCGACGCGCAGCGCTCCATCGCGCGCGGCTGGTGCGCCGCCCACCGCGAGCGGCGCCCCATGATCATGCTCACTCGTGAGCGCGGGCTCGTGCCGGTTGGCCCACCACACCGCGGCGCCGAGCATCCCGCACATGTAGACCCGCGACGCGGTGGTCGCCCACGCGGCGCCGGGAACGCCCAGCGCCGGCATGCCGAGGTGCCCGTAGATCAGCGCCCAGTTCGCGACGCCGTTGATCAGGTTGGCGCTGACCAGCGCGAACATCACCGGCCCGACGTGGTGCGTGCTCTGCAGATAGCGCCGAAACGCCGCGAACAGCAGCAGGAACGGGGTGCTGAGAATCAGCACGGAGAAGTAGCCGCGGAGCAGGGGCCGCGTGTCGGGGTGAATGCCGAGCACGGGAATCGCCATCAGCACCGCCACCAGCACCGCCATCAGCGGCACCGTCGCCATCAACGCCAGCTGGACCCCACGGGCCAGCCATCGGCGGCACAGCACGAGGTCGCGCGCGCCATAGGCCTGCGACACCAGTGTGTCGAGGCCGAGCAGCAGGCCCATCCCGAACACCGCGAAGCCGAAATGCAGCGAGCTGCCGATGCCGGTGGCGCCGATCGCCGCGGGGCCGAGAGGACCCACCATGATGGTGTCGACCACGCCCATCGCCATCCAGCCGAGCTCGGCCAGGATGACCGGCACCGCCAGACGGAGGGTTGGCTTGAGTTCTCCACGCAGCACGATCCGTCGATCCTACCGTGATAGGATGTTCAAACGATGGTTCAAAAATCGAACCGCCGTTCGATTGCGGGCCGTCCGCCACCGCGGGCCAGGCGTTACGACGCCCGGCGGGATGGCATCCTGCGCGCCGCCGCCCGCATCTTCCGCGAGCGTGGCTTCACCGATACCGGCATGCGCGACATCGCTGTCGCCACCGACCTCTCGCCGGCCAATCTGTATCACTACTTCAGGGGCAAAGACGAGATTCTCTTCTATTGCCAGGACCGCGCGCTGGATCGCATGCTCACGGGCGTGGCGCAGGCGCGGCGGGTGACGAAGCGGGCCGACCAGCGGCTGCTCGCCGTGCTCACCACTCACGTGCTGACGATGCTGGACGAGGTGGAGGGCGCCACCGCGCACCTGCAGGTCGAAGCGCTGTCGCCGCCGCTGCGCGAGCGCATCGTCAAGAAGCGTGACCGCTACGAGCGCGCGGTGCGGCGGATGGTCAGCGACGGCATCGCCTCTGGTGCGTTCGTCGCCGGTGATGCGGCGCTGCTCACCCGGGCCATGCTCGGCGCGCTCAACTGGGTCGTGACCTGGTACCGCCCCGACGGTCTCCACGCGCCGCCGCAGATCGCCAGCGAGATGGCGAGCTACCTGGTCAGAGGGATGAAGAAGCACTGATGATGGCCGAGACAACCGGTAAAGTGCGCCTGTCGTTGATGGTGAACGACGAGTGTGCGGACCTCCTGGTGGAGGGCTACAAGACGCTGCTCGAGGTGCTGCGCGAGGACCTGCAGCTCACCGGCACCAAGCATGGTTGCGAGTTGGGCGAGTGCGGCGCATGCGCCGTCCTGCTGGATGGCGAGCCCGTGCTGTCGTGCCTGGTGCTCGGTGTCGAGTGCGGGGGCCGGATCGTCACCACCATCGAGGGCCTGCAAGGGAGCCGGGAGCTCCATCCGTTGCAGGACGTGTTCGCCGATCTCGGGGCTGCGCAGTGCGGCTACTGCACGCCGGGGATCCTGATCACGGCGAAGGCTCTGCTGGAGCGCGAGCCTCATCCGACCCGCAATCAGATCAAGGAAGCGCTGGCCGGGAATCTCTGCCGCTGCACCGGGTATCTGCAGATCATCGAGGCGGTGGAAGAGGGTGCGGCCAGGTGCGCGCGGGTGCGCGCGACGGGGGGTGAGAAGTGAGCGGGCCGAAGAGCAACGGCGTCATCGGCGTCCCCCGGCGCCGTGTCGACGGGCGCGCCAAGGTCACCGGGCAGACGCGCTTTGCCGACGATCTCACGCTCCCCCGGATGCTGCACTGCAAGCTGCTGCGCTCCTCGGTGCCGCATGCGCGCATCGCACGCATCGACACCTCGAAGGCGGCGGCGCACCCCGGTGTGCACCTGGTGCTGACGGGCGAGACCTTCCCGATTGCCTACGGCGTGCTGCCGGTGAGTCACGACGAACACGCGCTGTGCCGGGAGACGGTGCGCTTCGTGGGCGACCCTGTCGCCGCGGTGATTGCCCGCGACGAGGCGACCGCCGCCGCGGCCGTCGACCTGATTGAGGTCGAGTACCAACCGCTTCGGACCTACGCCAGCCCCGCAGACAGCCTCGCGTATCCCGAACCGCGCATCCACGACTACGGCGACGTCGGCAACGTCCACAAGGCGGTGTCCCTCCAGTTCGGCGACGTGGACACGGCCATCAGCGGCGCCGACCACGTGTTCGACGATGTGTTCTTCTTCGAGGGGAGCACGCACCTGCCGATCGAGCAGCACGCGACGCTGGCGGCAAAGGATCCCGGACGGCAAGCTGGTCGTCTGGTCCAGCACGCAGACGCCGCACTACCTGCATCGCGCCCTCGCCAAGGCGCTGCAGATGCCGGCGGCGCACATCCGCGTGATTGCCACGCCGAACGGCGGCGGCTTCGGCGGCAAGAGCGATCCGTTCAACCACGAAGTGGTGGTGGCGAAGGCGGCGCTGTTGCTGGACCGCCCGGTGAAGATCTGCCTGACGCGCGAGGAGGTGTTCTATTGCCACCGCGGCCGGCACCCGGTGCTGATGCGCTTCCGCACCGGCGTGACGAAGGACGGCCAGATCACCGGCGTGGATCTGCAGACGCTGCTCGATGGCGGGGCCTACGGATCGTACGGCGTGGCCAGCACGTTCTACACCGGCGCGCTGCAGACCGTCACCTACCACATCCCGACCTACCGCTTCCGCGGCTGCCGCGTCTTCACCAACAAGCCGCCGTGCGGGCCCAAGCGCGGGCACGGCACGCCTCAGGGACGCTTTGGCCAGGAGGTTCAGCTCGACAAGATCGCGGAACGGCTGCAGGTCGATCCGGCCGAACTGCGTCTGAAGATCATCGCGCCGCCCAACAGCCTCACCGCCAACTTCCTGCGCCTCGGCACCGTCGGGCCTCACCCAGTGCGTCAACCGGGTCGTCGCCAGTTCGGGATGGCGTGACAAGTTCCGCAAGCTGCCGCTCGGACGCGGCGTTGGCCTGGCCTGCTCGTCCTATCTGTCCGGCGCGGGCCTGCCGATCAACTGGAACGACCTGCCGCACTCGGGCGTGCAGTTGAAGCTGGATCGCAGCGGCGGTGTCACCGCGTTCTGCGGCGCGACCGAGATCGGCCAGGGCTCGGATGACGTGCTGGTTGGCTGCGTCGCGGAGGTGCTGGGCATCGAACCCTTCGACATCCGCGCCGTCACCGGCGACACCGATCTCACGCCGGTGGACCTCGGCTCCTACTCCAGTCGCGTCACCCTGATGATGGGCAACGCCGCCATCCAGGCGGCGACGCGCGCCCGCGACCTGCTGGCACAGGCCGTCTCGCGCAAGCTCGAGATTCCGCTCGAACGCGTCACGTTCCAGGGCCGCCGCGTGTTCGACGCCGACACTCCCGAGCGAGGCGTCACGTTCCAGGAAGCGGTGTGCATGGCCGAGGCGCAGTTCGGCACCATCGGCACCACCGGGTCCTACACGCCGCCGAAGTCGCCCGCGAAGTTCAAGGGCGGTGGCGTGGGGCCGTCACCCACGTATTCGTACACCGCCGCGGTCGTCGAAGTGGAAGTCGATCCCGAGACCGGATGGCTGGTCGTGCCCAGGGTGTGGATCGCGCACGATATCGGCCGTGCGCTGAATCCGACGCTGGTGCGCGGGCAGGTCGAGGGCAGCGTCTACATGGGCCTGGGCGAGGCGCTGATGGAGGAGCAGGCGTTTCGCCGGCTGCCGCCGCGCCTGTCGCACGCGCTGGTGCACAAGTTCCCCTCGCTGCTGGAGTACAAGAGCCCGACGTTTCTCGAGATGCCCGACGTCCACACCGATCTCATCGAGTCGATGGATCCGGCGGGCCCGTTCGGCGCGAAGGAAGTGGGGCAGGGGCCGCTGCTCCCGATCATGCCGGCGCTGGCCAACGCCGTGTACGACGCGGTGGGCGTGCGCATCGACGAGATTCCGGTGACGCCGGAGAAGATTCTGAAGGCGCTGCAGCTGAAGGCGGCGGGCAAGCCCGCGCGGGTGGGCCCGACGACGTTCCCGGCCAATGTCCCGTGGCCCGAAGCCCTGATGGTGACGCCGCCATGGGACGGCGGTGACGGCCGCGCCTCGAACGAGCCGGCGAAGAAGTCCAGGCGCAAGGCGGACGCCGGCGTCGAAGCCACGGCGGGGGTGCGGTCATGATGCGCCTGCCGTCGTTCCGCTATCGCGCGCCGCGCACGGTGGCCGAGGCGGCGTTGTGGCTGGCCGAATCTCCGGGCGAGACGATGCTGCTGGCCGGTGGCACCGACCTGCTGCCGAACATGAAGCGTCGCCAGCAGACGCCGAAGACGATCGTCGGGCTTCGCGGGATAGAGGAGCTCTCGCGAATCACGTCGGGAGTGGAGCCTGGCGGCCGCAGCCTTGGCGAAGGCGGATACCGGATCGGCGCGGGCGTCACGCTCACCACGCTGGTGCGCGACGAGCAGCTGCGCGCGACGTGCCCAGGGCTGTGGCAGGCCGCGGCGCAGGTGGCCACACCGCACCTGCGCACCATGGGCACGCTCGGTGGCAACTTGTGCCTCGACACGCGCTGCACCTATTACGACCAGACCTACGAGTGGCGGAAGGCGATCGACTTCTGCATGAAGAAGGACGGCGAGACCTGCTGGGTCGCCACGTCCAGCCCGCGCTGCCTGGCGGTGTCGTCCACCGACACCGCGCCGATGCTGCAGGCGCTCGATGCGCGGGTCCGCCTCGTCTCCGCCTCAGGCGAACGCGAGCTGCCGGTGGCCGATCTCTACGAGAACGACGGCATGCAGTACCTGACGCGCCGCCCTGACGAGATCCTCACCGAGATCGTCGTGCCCGACCAGACCGGCTGGCGCAGCGCCTACTGGAAACTGCGCCGCCGAGGCTCGTTCGATTTTCCGGTCGCCTCGGTGGCCGCGGCCGCGAAGCTGGATGGCGAGGGCCGGGTGCTGGCCGTCCGGCTCGTGGCCGGCGCCGTCGCGTCGCGGCCCCTGGGTGCGCCCAAGGCCGAAGGGCTACTGGTGGGCGACCAGCTGACCGACGAACGCATCGCCGCTGCCGCGCATGCCGTCTACACCGTGGCCAAGCCGATGGACAACACCGACTTCGAACTGGTCTGGCGCAAGAAGATGGTCACCGCGCTGGCGACCTGCGCCCTGAAGGAACTGCGTGGCGACGACGTGTCGGCGATGCGGATCCGTATGACTCGCATCGGTCTCTGGGCTTGCGCACTGATGCTGGTGCTCGCGCGCGTAGCTGCCGCCGCGCAAACGTCTCCACCGACGGAGTCCGCCGTCACGGTCCCTGCGGTCAGCGTGATGCTGCCCAACTACAACACGGTCCCCATCGGCGAGGTTGCCAGCCTCGAAGCGGGCGCCTTCGTCGCGCGCGCCGACGATGCCTCCGCCGGCTTCTACAACACCGCGGGCCTCGCGCGCGCCAAGCGGACGTCGATCAGCGGCAGCGCCGGTGCCTTCCAGTTCGGGTCGGTCTCGCCCGAAGGGCTCACCAACGTGAAAGGCACCTTCCAGCAGATTCCCTCGATGTTTGGACTGGTCGTGAACAACCTGCTGGGGCACCAGACGTTGGCCGGGGGGTTCTCGATTGCCCGGGTCAATGCCTGGACCCAGGCGGTGGAGGTGGAAAGTGTCCGTCCAGGGATGATCGGATCGAACCGCTTTCGCTTCTCGACCGCCGCGGAGTTCGATGCCTGGCAGGCGAGCGTGGGCGTTGCCTACGAGCGGGGCGACCGGCTCCGTCTGGGCGCGTCGATCGACGGGCAGTACACGTGGGCCGCGCGTCGCCAGTCGATTGCCGACCAGTTCACCACCGCCACCGGCCTCGGCGCGCTGACCGCGAACTCGATCGGCAATCTGTCGGTCTCGCACCTGCGCGCCACGCTGGCGAGCCAGATCGAGATCACGCCGTCCGTGCACCTGGGCCTGGTGATGCGCACGCGCGGGCTCGGCGTCACCGCCTCGGGCTCGGCGTCTCTCGAGGGGCTTGCCAGGGTGGGCGGCTCGACCGTGACCTCGTCGTTCTTCGACCCCGACGCCAGCGTGGAGTACCGCCTGCCGTCCGAGTTCAAGGGCGGCCTGGCCTGGCTGGGGAAGCGCGCCCAGATCGAGGCCGATGTGTCGGCCTACTCCGGGAGGGGGCAGTATCAGCTGGTGGAGACCGCGAACACCGTGACGACCATCACCGACAACGGGCAGGGCACCCCGGCAGTCACCGAGCAGCGGCCGTACGTGAGTCCGGCGGTCGATTCACGCGCCGTGGTCAACGTCGCCCTTGGCGGCCACTACAACCTGTCGGAGAGCGGTACCTGGACGCTGCATGGTGGCTACGCGACGGATCGTTCGCCGGTCGGCGCCAATGACACCGCGTTCACCAGGGTGCACCTGCAGAAGGTGACGGTGGGAATGAGTGCGCGGACCCGCATGTTCCTTGGCTCGCTGGGATTGCAGTATGCGAACGGCCGGTCCGATCCGCTGGCTCTCGGCACCACGCCCGACGACTCCGTCGTCACGACCCGGTTCAAGGTGTCGAGCTTCGGCCTGGTGTATTCGGTGGCGGTGCAGTTCTGAGCGGGTCGCGGCGTCGATCGGCACGTCAGCCCCTCTGGGGGTAGAATCGCCCGCGGAGGGCTTGCATGAGGTCCGTTGTCGTCCTTGCGATCGCCGTGATCGTCGCCGCGGGCCAGCTCCCGGTGTCCGCCCAGCCGGCCATGGCCGACCTGATCGAACGGGCCAGCCGGTATGTCCTCGACTACGAGGGATCGTTCTGGCTGCTCGCCATGGACGAAGAGCAGGTCCAGTGGATCGAGCGGCCCACGAATCCCGGCTCGAACCTGACGCGCTCGAACCCGGGCGGCGGCATGGTCGGCGGCGGCGCCATCTCGCGACGCATCATCAAGTCGGACTATCTGCTGGTGCAGGGAGGGGAAGGGCGCGGCTGGACGCCGTTCCGCGACGTGTTCAGCGTGAACGGCTCCGAGTTGCGGCACCAGGACGATCGGCTGGTTCGCCTGTTCCGCTCCGGCAACCTGGACTCGTACGACCTGGCGCAGAAGCTGCAGGACGACTCCAAGACGCACGATCTTGGCAACGTCGCGCGCACCATCAACATCCCGATGCTGGGCATGATGCTGTTGCACCCGGATGTGCGCGAGCGGTTCTCGGTGAAGCACGATGGGAGCGAGTCGCTGGCGGGACGGCTGGTGGAGCGCTTCACCTACCGCGAGACGGCGCGGCCGACGCTGATCAAGACGGTACGCGGCCGTGACCTGGCGCTGACCGGGCACCTCTGGATCGAACCATCCAGCGGCGTCGTCGTGAAGACCGAGATGGTGGCCGCCGACCCGGTGGTGAGGGCGATGATCACCGTCACGTTCCGGCGCGACGCCGAGCTCGGGTTGTGGGTCCCGGAAAAGATGGAGGAGTACTACAAGGCGAACCTGGCGCTCGACGACATCTTCACGACGTCCACGTTCAGCACGCCTCGTGTATTCCAGGTGACGGGCAAGAACTGACCGCGCCGTGACCCGGCGCGGCCAGTCGAGAAGGCTCAGCGCTGCTTGTTGCGGTACTCGTCGCTCTTCCGCAGTTCCGCTTCGAGCTGCCCCTGGACCCAGTTGTTCTCCATCACCGCGTTGACCCAGCTGCGCGCAGCCGGATCGGGATCGCGGCCCAGCGTCGAGCGGTAGGCCCGGCGCACGATCTGCTCGGCCTGCTGGTAGGTCCAGCGGCTGCCGCTGTCCGTGTTGTTGCTCCAGCCACCGTGCGAGCCGCCGCCGTAGGCGCCGCCCCAGCCGTTGCCGTAGCCGCCGCCCTGGCTGCTGCCGTAGCCACCGCCCTGGCTGCTGCCGTAGCCGCCGCCGCCGTAGGCACCGCCCCCGCCCCAGTTTCCGCTGGACGAGCGCTCGTCGACGCGGAATGACGAGATGCGATCGTTCCACCCGGCGGTTCCCAGATTGTTCATGTTGGAGGTGAATCGCCGGGACCCGCCGCGGAAGCCGCCGTCCTTGTACACCGTGATCTCGACGTTGCCGAAGACGCGCATCGAGGAGATCTGATCGTTGGTACCGTCCGGGACGACCGAGATGTCGGTGCCGGCCGGGTAGCAGAAGTACTGGCCACCGTAGTTGATGTCCTCGTAGAAGCACGCGCCGCGCGAGGGGACGGGAGGCCGGCCCCACCGCTGCGCGAAGGCGTCGCTGCCACTCAGCAGGATCGCCGCCGGGATCAGGACGAGCAGTGATACATATCGCATGGTCCTGCTCCTACTTCGCGGTGCTCGCGGCGGGCGCCGGGGACGGAGCGCCCGCACTGTTGTCCATGTCGCGCGACACCTTCCAGCTGCCGTCGGCCTCCTTCACGAACACCACCAGGTAGCGGCCCTGCGAGGAGGTCGGCGGGGCGCCGGCCTTGGGCGTCACCGTCACGGTGTAGGTCCCGCGGTCCAGGCCCACGCTGCCGAGCGTGCGCGTCTCGTCGGGCGTGAGCACCGGCTTGACGGCCACCTGCTCGAACATGCTCTTGAGGCTGGCAACAATCGCGTCTCGCCCCTTGAGCGTCGGCTGGTTGTCGGGCTCGGAGATGGCCTCCGCTGTGTACAGTTTCCCGATGGCCTCCGCATCGCCCGCCTCGTAGGCGGCCATGAACGCGGCGCGCGCCGCGTTCAACGCGGCGATGTCGGCTGGATCATCCGCGACGGGCTGCGGGGGAGCCGCAGGTGGCGGCGGCGCGGCCGGGGCACAAGCCCCGAGCGCCACGACAAAGGACAGCAACAGCGAGATGGAAAGATTGCGAGTCATCGAACCCCCGGAACAGGAATGAGCAGCGGCTGACAGATACCAGGCGGACTATAGGCATCCCTACGCACCTCTGCTATCCAGATCCAGCCAACCCCTCGGCCATGGGTGTGCCTGCGGCGCGATCGAAGTAGGATGGGACGATGGGCCTGCAACCCACCGGAAGCGTGGCGTTGGCTGTTGCTGTCCTGATGGTCCTGGCGAGCTGTGGCGGTTCCTCGCAGCCCGACCGGCCATCGGCCGACACACCCTCGGCCGTGCCCGGCGCGACCACCGTCTACGGAACCGAACGCCTCAGCTGGCTCCAACCAGGCGGTGTGTCCGACTGGGAGTTCCTCGCTTACGTGGACGACGCCCCCGTCGCCCTCGACGCCGAGTGCGAATGGTCGACATCGGCGTTCGCGTGTTCTTCTCCCCTTCCTCCGATGAGCAATGGCGTGCACAGCATCGCCGTGGCGGCGTTGTCCAGCTCGTCTGGGCTCGAGGGCCCGCGGTCGGAGTCGATCACCGTGCAGAAGCTGTCGGCGCGCAGCGTGGTCAGCGCGGCCTCGTTCCCGGATGCCCGCGTCGCCGCGAGCCAATTGCGCTTCGACTCGGTGGTGACCGCCCACGGCGGGCTTGCCTTCGCCATGGATGTTGTGGCGCGAGGGCTGAAGGGACCGGTCCAGCTCGCCTCGACTCCGGACGGCCGCCTGCTCGTCGCCGAGGGGGATGCTCGCGTGCGGGTGGTTCGACCAGGCGAGCCCGAGCGCGGCGACACCGCGCTCGATGCGCGCGCGCTGCTGCAGCCACCACCCACCGGCGGGCTGGGGTTGGCGGTTCACCCCGATTTCGCGCGGAATCATTTCGTCTACGTCTCGTTTCTCGCCCGCGACCGACCAGACCGAACGTCTCTGCGCATCGTGCGTCTCCGCGAGGTGGGGGAGACGCTCGGTGAACCGCTTTCGCTGTACGAGGCGCCAGTCGTGGTGGCGCGGGGGGCGTGGCGTATCGGGGATGACCCTACGGACCTCGGTACCACGGGCGACCTGTCCGGCGAAAGCCCTCGCCTGGCGTTCGGCCCCGACGGACTGTTGTATGCGTTGCTGCCTCCGGGCCTCGAGTTCGACAACGAGCCGGCGGCGAGCAACCCTCGCGCGTCGATGCTAAGGATCGCGGACGATGGACGGGTGCCTGGCGTCGGGCCGTTGGCAGGCGTCACCGCGCACCCGCTTGGCCTGGCGTGGCATCCCTCGACCCATGACTTGTGGCTGATCCTTCCGGGCGCGGATGGCGAGGTCCTGGTCCGCTCCGCCGGCGTCTCGCCCGTCTCCGCTATCGACAGGGTGGGGCGTGGAGTGCTGCGCATGACCGAAGGCGCCGCTCCTTCGTCTGGCGCTCTCGTGTTGCAGCAGACGGTCGCGCTCGAGCTGGCGAGCGCGTTTGCACAAGGGTTCGCGCCCGAGTCCATCGGCGCGGTGAGGCTCACGGTGCCCGTCCTCGCCGAGAGCGTGCTCACTGGCGTGTCGGGCCGGATCATCGACATGGTGCCGGCTGCCGCGGGCACCATGTATCTCACCACCAGCGACGACCCCGGGTACTCCAATGGGGGCGAGGTCGTCGTCCGGCTCCGGCCGCTGGCGCGGTGATGTCGCGCCCGCGATCGGGCCGCAGGCCTACGGTGTCGGCAGCGCCGGCATCTGATCCTTCGGCAGGCGAGGCAACAGGTCGCTCCGCATCGCCAGCTGATACGCCGCTGCCGCAATCACCATCGCGCTCTGCCGCGCATCGTCTTCGATGACGCGCTCGTAGGTGTCCAGGTTGGTGTGCCAGGTGTGCGTGCCGTACTCGATCGGATCCTGCTGTACGCCGATGCCCGGGAGGCCCGCCTCGTTGAATGAGGTGTGATCGGAGCCGCCGCGGCGGCGGCTGTTCGTGGCCATCACACCGACGAAGCCGTTGTCCTCGAACGGCCGCGTCGCCTCGCGCAGGATCCGTGCGGCGTCGGAGGGGCCGAACACGGTCATGCCTCGTGCGCGGCCGGTCCCCGAGTCGATGTTGAAGTAGCCGGCGAAGGTGGCGTGTTCCGGTTTCGGGTTCTCGTAGGTGCCGAAGTGCGCCTTGACGTAGGCCTGCGAGCCGAGCAGTCCCTGTTCCTCGCCGCTCCAGAGCGCCACGCGAATCGTGCGGCGCGGCTTGACGCCGATCGCCTGCAGGATGCGGATCGCCTCGAGCATCGTCGCGCAGCCGATCGCGTTGTCGGTGGCGCCGGTCGCGGCATGCCACGAGTCGAGATGGCCGCCGAGCATCACTACTTCGGCCGCCTTGTCGGTGCCTGGAATCTCGGCGACCACGTTGTACTGCGTGGCGCCTTCGGGATAGCTCCGGTTGACGATGTTCAGCTCGAGCTCGACCGGGCGTCCGGCGGCCTTCAGCCGCCACAGTCGGCCGTAGTCCTCGTTCCGCATCACGACCGTCGGCACCGCCTTGGCGATGTCGAAGGTGCGGTTGTTGAAGGCACGAATCTGGCCGTGTTCGCGGCCGGCGTCGTTGACGCGGCCGACCGCGCCCGCGGCGACGAGGAACAGATCGAGCTGCTCGGCGACCTGGGCTGCGGGTACGACGTTCGGGTCGGGCTTCTGCGTCGGCGCGGGCGGTCCCTGCGGCCCGCCCTGGGCAGCGGGGCCGCTCGAACTGCGCGCGCACATCGTTGTCTTCACGGCGCTTCGCGGCCGGGTCGATGGTGACGGCCAGCGACTCGGGCTTGCCCACCATCACGATCGTGCCCTTGACCGCGGCCCGCTGCTGGTCGAAGAACGCGGTGAGCTGCTCCTTGGTCGGCCGCTGCGGCAGCTCCAGTGGCAGAATCTGCGCCGTTATCGGACCATTCGTGCCAGGGGTCCATGCGAGCGCCTCGACGATCAGCGCGTCCTTGACGGGCGAGACCACGTGCACCGACAGTTTCTCGTTAAGCCATCCCGGGTGGCCGAACTCCCACGGCTCGAGCTGCGCGTTCTTCAGCCCCCAGGTCGTGGCTTCCTTCACCACCCACTCGGCGGCGCCCTTGAGGTTGGGCGATCCGGTGAGCCGCGGGCCGTAGACGTCGGTCAGCACCTGCAGCGTGCTCATGATCCGGGAGTTGTCTGTCGCCTCTCGGCGAATCTTCCAGATGACGTCGCGGTCGAGCGGTTCCTGCGCGCTCGGTGACGACGTGGCCGTGACGACGACGAGCGACAGGATGGCGAGGATACGGACACGCATGGGCAACTCCTGGGCCATTCTACTCACGCCGGAGCGCCCAGGTCTCCGCCGGCCGTCACAGCAGACGGAATATGGCTGCCGCGATCAGGGTCGGCAGCGCGGCGCCGGCCAGCAGGCCGATCGGCAGGATGGCGCCATCGAAGAACCGCCCGAGCAGCGCCTGGCCGGCCGGGTTCGGCGCGTTGGCGATGACGGTGAGGCCGCCACCGACGACAGCGCCCTGTACCACCGCGAGTTTCGATGGATCGTCCAGGTTCGGCACCAGCGTCGCCAGGTAGGTGATGAGCGCGTTGTCGTTGATGGCGGTGAGCGCGGTCGCGCCCAGGAACAAGGGGCTTCTCCGACAGCCGGCTCAGCACCGGCGCGATCCACCAGCCCTGCAGCCCGCCGTGGATGACGAGCCCGGCCAGGAAGAAGCCGACGAGCAGCGGCGTCTTCAGCTCGATGCGGCTCTGGAACGGCGCCGTGGCCCGCGCGAACCCGAGGAAGAACAGGAACCCGCCGATGAAGAGGGCGGGATAGTGCGCGGTGAACACGGTCCAGGCCATGAACGCCAGGTGCACGGCGACGATCCATGCCGGCACGGGCAGCAGCGCGGCCCCGTCCTGATCAGGCAGATCCACCTCCGGGACCGGCGGCCGTGCGCCGAGATCGCGCAGCTCCTGCCGGAACATGATGAAGTAGACCGCGGTAGAGAGAACGATGGCGAGTATGGCGCGCCAGCCGAAGTTCATCGCCATGAACGGGATGTCCCACCCCCACGGGCGGGCCACCATCAGCACGGGCGGCGCGGCGAAGTGCGTCAGCGTGCCGCCGATGGACACGTTGACGAACAGCACGCCGAGGGTGGCGTACTTCAGCCGCGTCGACGGCTGCAGATCGTAGAATTGCCGCGCCGAGCAGCAGCGCGCAGATCGTCATCGCCGCCGGCTCGGTGATGAACGAGCCCAGCACCGGGCCGACGGTGAGAATCGCGACCCACCACGCGGCGGGCGTCGCGCCGCCAGCCGACGCCACGCGCCGCAGGCCGGCCTCGGCGAAGCCGACGATCGGGCCGGTCGCCGCGAGCGCCATGATCACGACCACGAACAGCGGCTCGGTGTAGTTGACGGTCTCGCCGAAGTAGTGCTCGGCCGACTCCCATCCGGCATAGGCAGTGAAGGCGGCCATCAGCAGCACCGCCCACAGGCCGAACACCACCTCGATTTCACCGAGGAAGTGCAGCACCTCGGCCCGGATGCTGGGCAGCGGCGGCCGGCCCTGCGCGCGCGCCTCGTCGTCGTGCTGGTGCTGCACGCGGTGCGCAAGCGCGGTGAAGCGCGCCGCCGCGAAGGTGTGGAGGATGGCCAGCACGAAGATGGCGGTGGCGAGCGCATTGAACGGCTCGACCTGCACCCGCATGGCGAGCTCGGATGCGAGGGTCTGATTGGCGGCGGACGGGTAGCTTTCGAGTGCTCGTGGGATTTCTGGCAACGCGCCTCTTCTGGTCAGGTGGCGACCACGAGGATGGCGGCCCGACCATCCCAATGCCTGCAGCGTGTACTCGCCGCACCCTTCAACGTGATTCGGTCGAGTATATGCGGTTCAGCGGCGCCCACCGGGCGGCACTGCGTTCGGCCGTGGTCGCCCTGCTATGATCGATGAGCTATGCAGACCGCCGCACCCGCCATCCTCAAGCCCGGCGTCACCCTCGACACATTGCCTGGACCGCGCGCCGGTGACGTGGCCGGGCCGGGCAGTCATCATCTCATCCGCGGCTCGGCGCTGGTGTTCTGGGATCCA
>CAVRKI010000006.1:0-842500 GCA_963721715.1 uncultured Acidobacteriota bacterium
AAGGTGAAGGCACGACGCTTGTCGAGTCGTTCGATGCCAACGTCGGCAAGATGGGACTCCAGGCCCTTCGCGCGGTGATGGAGCGACTCGATCGCGCGGTCGATGTCGGCCTCGACCATGCGGCAGCGACGCCCATGGGACAGCCAATTGCGCAGCGCCTCGCGCGGGTCCCTGAGCGCGTCGGAGACCGACCGAGTCGAGCGCGCGACGGCCGGTTCGTAGATCAGGACGAGAAAGTGATCGACGGTGAACAGGCCGGCGCGGCGGCTGTTCAGAAAGTCGGCGCGACGGGCCACGGCCTCTTGGGCTACCGGGCGTGAGCACGGCGCCGCCACGAACGGGTCAGCACCCTCCTTGAGGACGTACTGATACACGCGACACCGCTCATCGAGCAGGCGGAGGGCTGCCTCCATCTGATGGACGAGCATGCGTCGCTGGTCATGGGTGAGCCCCTCGGCGTCGGTGCCGCGGATCCGATAGACGAGACCGACGTGCCCGGCTTTCGTCAAGAAGGTGTGGTCATCGACGAATCCCCAAAGGGCGATCTGGGCGTTCACCGCGCCCGCCTCTGTGTAGTCGCGAAGAATGCGGTCCAGGCGCATCATGCGGTCACCTCGATGTCTTGGCGTTCGTGCTTGGCCGGGTCGAAACGACGACGGAGCCGAGAGGACGACAGCAGGATCTGGAGCATGTCCGGGTCACGGGTTGTCGCCCACGCGGCGAAGCCGTACAGGCCGCTGAACATCAGCAGGCCGGCGAGAAATGAGTAGAAGAGATTGAACGTGGCGGCGCCCATCAGCAGCGCCAGAAAGAACAGGCGCCGCTCGACACCCCAGACTGTCAGGCGGCGGTGGAGCGCCTTGTAGACCGGGCGGAACGTGGGCGGCTGGCTCGCAGGCATGGCGGCTCGCTTCAGAACAGCCAGGTCAGGAACTGCGCCGCGAACAGGGCCAGGCCGCCACCGAACACGATGCCGCTGATCTGACGCTTGGCCCCACCCTCGCCGAACATGAACATCAGGCCGCCGATGACGATCGCGACCAGTGCCAGTGAACGCGCCAGCGGTCCGGTGAACGTCTGCTCGAGGTTACCTGCCGCGCGTTCCCATGGGGACTGCGCCAGCGCCGCGGTCGGCAGCAGGAGGGCGGCGAGCAGAACGGCCAGCGATACGGCTGACCTGCAACCGGCCGCGCGATCGAAGGCCAATCCACGCGCACACGACTTGTGTTAGATTGCGGTTTCGGATCGCTGAATCGCTTAGGCCCGCGCTGCCGCAATAGACTCTCGCGCATCGTTCACCTCGAATCCGGGGACGCCTTCC
Source organism: uncultured Acidobacteriota bacterium (assembly GCA_963721715.1). Classification (GTDB taxonomy): domain Bacteria; phylum Acidobacteriota; class Vicinamibacteria; order Vicinamibacterales; family UBA2999; genus VFZN01. The sequence continues at coordinate 1,322 of CAVRKI010000006.1, forward strand.
AGCAAACCCGTCCCGTAACGGATTGAACGCAGCGAGCCACTGAAACCTTACAGGGCCTCGAATCGTTAACGCGCGAGGTCCACACTGTCGTCACTGGCCTCGAAGTTGGCGGCGCCCCTCTCTCGGGCGCCGGGACGGGACGTGTCATGGATCACAGGGGCGCGCTCGGGCTGCTGGACAGCAATGGGAAACCGCTCGGTGACCGGATCGAGCGGGTGCTGGCTGGACTGCTGCCAAAGCTTCGACGACGGTTTCCGAACCTGCAGGACGAAGTGGCCATCACCGAGGTCATGGAGGAAGCAGGACGCCGCATCGCCAGTCGAGAGGCGCGCGGTGGCCCCATCGAGCGCATCCACGGCTACGCGTGGGTGACCGTGCGCAGCGTCGCAACATCCCACATGCGACGGCCCGCCACGAGGCTCATTCAGCACACACTGGCGTCGGAGGCCAGCCAGGAGCACATCGCACTGGCCCACGCGCAGTACGGCTCTCCCGAACAGATGGAACGCGATATCCTCCTGCGCGAAGTCCTGGCGAGGCTGTCGCACGAGGAGCGGATGGTCTGCCTGTGGAAGATGGCCGGCTTCTCTGCCCAAGAGATTGCGTCAGGTCTGGGCCGCTCAGTGGCTTCTGTCGATACACTATTCTCGCGAGCCAAACAGAAGATTCGTGGCGCTGTCAGCATCAGTCGGCGGCCCGGACGACACGTCAACTCGCTCCACCAACGCGGCAGCACTCGACTACGGGAGACGGGGACCATTGATGGCCGACGGACCACGGAAGTCGAAGCTGGATGACCGTCAAATCGCGGACGCAATCGATGAGGTGCTCGGCCGAGCGAATCCGAACCCAACGCGAGACGGCTGCCTCTCCCCGGCCACGCTGCTAGCACTCGCCCGTCGGACGCTGCCCATCGAAGACCCTGGGTACGTGCACTTGGCGAACTGCTCGGAGTGTTACCGAGCGTTTCGGGCTCTGCAGGGCAACGACGGTTCGTCGGGCAGTTGATTCCCGCGCGGTAGCTTGCACCGCCGACTGATCGGCGACGAAGAAGATCGCTGCCAGGAAAGTGCCCATGAAGCTTCCTCAAAGAACGGGAGGAGGGAGTGTGCAGCGCATGGGGACCGCTTCAACGTATAACCAGGCGGTGTGCAATCGGCAGGCCCGAGCGTCTGCTGGAACTCGCCCTCCGAGGCCACTGGCGCCGCACGGATGCGGCTACAGGACTGACCACGTCCTGGCGACCTCCTCCTCAAGTTTCCGCTGGAGGGACCGGACCCACGGCCGGTAGTGGCGCTCCGTCACTCTGATCGACGAGTGACCAAGCAGAATCGAGACCGTTTCCAAGGGGGCTCCAGCAAGGAGCAGCTCGACGGCAAACGTGTCGCGGAACCGGTGAGAGTGCCCTCCGGCGACACCCGCCAACTCGAAGAGACTATCGAGATACCGCGACCAGTTGGCTCGGGCGGTCTGCGGTTTCGCGTCGCCTGTTGAGAAAAACCTCCCTTTCTCGTTCACGTCGACCTCAGCGAGCGCCTTGGTGACGAGCGGAGGAAGCGGAACGTACACGGGCGTACCGGTTTTGGCTGTGTAGAGCAGCAGCTTGTTGTCCACCAGACGGCTTCGATCGAGCGCAATCGTATCGCCAATCCGAAGCCCGGAGTACCGCATCGTTAGCACAAACGCCTTGAGGCGGACCTGATTGCCTTGATACCGGTCGCACGCCTGAATGATGCGCTGCACCTCGTCATTCGTGAAGGGAAGCGTTGGTTTGTCCGTGACCTTCGGTGCTTTCACTGTCCGCGCCGGGTTCTTCGCGATCCAGTCCCCGTGCATGCAGAAGCGGAAGAAGGACCGCAAGCGCTCCAGATTTTTAGAGGCATAAAGAGCGCCGTCAGCCCAAGACGCGCGGAACTGTCTGATGTCCTCGACCGTTGAGTTGTTTGAGGTAGCGGTATCCCTTCGCCCCGCACCAAGGCAGCATCCGCTTCCTGAGCAGGTTGTCGTACTTGCGGATGGTCTCACCGCTGAGCTTTTGAGCCTCAAGGTCGGTGAAGAAGCAATCGACGGCCTCCGCGATGGTCGGAATGTCGGGCTTCTTGACCACACCGATCTCGCCAGACGCCTCCCAGTCGCGCACGAGGTCCGTAGCGGCTGACCAAGACCGAAGGTCCAGCGCCCGTCGCATGTACTCCCCGCGTAGCGAACCCTGCACCCAGATCGGGCACTTGCAGTTCCGATAGCGGCGAGTCGAGTACGGACACGGCGATTGATGCCGACGGTAGAGGTTCAGCATGCTCCCTCCCGGGGCCGAAATCGGCCCTCTAGGTACAGAACGAGTACAGCGGCCGAGACCTTACGGCTGCCGTGCGTTTTGTCTAGGGAATCTGGCTGAATTTGATGGCGGAGAGGGTGGGATTCGAACCCACGTGCCCTTGCGGACAACACGCTTTCGAGGCGCGCCCGTTACGACCACTTCGGTACCTCTCCGCTAGGGTAGGACCGCGCCGGTTGCCCGGAGTTTCTGATTATATCAGGCCCGGCTGGCGCCGCGCTCCATGCACGCGGCGGTTCCCCTGGTCTTCGTTGCGCTCCGGTGTTCCGGAGCCAGGAGCCCCCGACCGGCGTGGGCGGGCTCCCGCTCGGCCACGGAGCCGAAGGCGAGGCCCGTTGTCCTACCGCGCGAAGCGCGGCCCTCCCGGGCCGCAGACGAGGGTGACGGCAGGGGCAAAAGGCAAGACGGTTAGCAGTTCGTTCCCCCGTCTGCCGTCTCCCGCCTGCCGTCTCCCGTCTCCCGTTACGGCCGCCTCACCACATCCGTCGGCAACGCCGGTGTGCTGGCTGGTGGCACGCGGTACTTCGTCGCCTGCTCGAACGCGTATGCCAGGCCGATCAGCGTCGGCTCGCTGTAGGCCGGCCCGGAGAAGGTCACGCCCGAAGGGAACGGATTGATCACGGGAGCGGTGGCCGGCACGAAGCCGCCCGGCACCGTGACACTGGGATACCCCGCCTTCGCCGGCGTCCCTGCGAAGCTGTTCCCCGAAGCCAGCAGCGCGTCGAAGTCGTCATCCGTCCCCCAGACATTGTCGGGCCCGTTGTAGACATCGTCCAGCCCGCCGCGCGAAATCGTGCGATCGGCGGCGAGGTCCGCCAGATACCGCGCGGTGTCGGCGCTGCCCGGCGAGAGATCGAGCTGCTGTGCCGCCTCGAAGATCGCCTGTCCGTACTTCAGCGCGCCCGGTGTAATGGCGTTGAAGGCAATGACGTCGGCCAGCGAGTGGACCGGCGCGCTGGGCCTGGTCGCAAGATAGGCGTTGAAATCCCGCTTCTGTCCGTACATCAACACCGTCGAGCAGCCGGCCGGCGCCGGATACGCCACGCAGATGCCCGGCGGCGCCGGGAGCGCGGGAATCGTCTCGACGTAGGCTCCTTGCGCGCGCAGCACGGCGATCGCGTTGTTCATGATGTCCGCACGATTGGCCGGGAACGGCGGCACGGCGATGCGCGCGCCCCTGAGGGCCTTCTTGTCCAGGAACTGTGTGTAGTCGTCGAAGCAGTTCCCAGGCTCGAGACACCCGGCCGTCGCCGCATCGCTCGGGTCGTATCCCGCGAGCACGCCAAGCAGGATCGCGGCATCCGTCACCGTTCGTGTGATGGGGCCTGGCGTGTCCTGATCCGCCGTGATCGGGATGATCCCGTCGCGGCTCGCCAGACCCACGGTGGGCTTGATGCCGACGACGCCGTTGGCGCTGGCGGGGCTCAGAATCGAGCCCGAGGTTTCCGTCCCGACGGCAATCGTCGCGAGGTTGGCGTTCACGGCGATGCCCGAGCCGGAACTGGAGCCCCCGGTGGTCAGCACCGGCCGGCCGTCGCCGCCCGGGAGCGGCCGTGGATCGTACGGGTTGAAGCCGTAGAGGCCGAACGAGCTGTACCCGGCCGGCATGCCGATGGCGATGAAGTTCGCGAACTCGGTGAGCGTCGCCTTGCCGATGATGATGGCGCCCGCCTCCCGCAGTTTGCGCGTGATGAACGCATCATTCGGCGGAGCCGAGCCCACGAGCGACAGCGATCCACCCGTGGTCGGCATGTCCGCGGTGTCGATGATGTCCTTCAGGGCGACCGGGATGCCTTCCAGCGGCCGCCGCGGCAGACCGGGATGACGATGGATGTCGTTCTGACGCGCCTCGTCCACGGCGTCAGCGTTGATGTGGATGAACCCGTTCACGGCCGGGCCCGTGTCTTCGTAGGCCGCGATGCGGGCGAGGTACATGCGGACGAGCTCCTCCGACGTGATGAGCTTGGTCTGCATGGCTTTCAGCAGGTCGCTGACGGTGGCTTCGACGAGATTGAGGCGGGCGGTGCCCTGCCGTTGCGCGGCAACCGGTGAGGTGTGGAGCCCAAGAGCGAGTGCCGCGACGACAGCGAGTCCGAAGGCGAACCGTTTCATGTCAGCCCCTCCTGCAAAGACGTGTGTGCCTGGTGGAGGGGCTGATACTGGGGCGCGGGCAGCGCGGCGTCAAGCACAAACGGCAGACGCCTCATGCCCTCCGGTTCCTGAAGAACTCCTGCATCACCGCGCGGCACTCCTCTTCACGGATGCCGCCCTCCACCTCCAGTCGGTGATTGAGCCACGGCAACTCGTGTGCCCGCTGCTGGGAGGTCATCGACCCCGCCTTCGGCTCGGTGGCGCCGAACACCACCAGACCGATGCGCGCATGCACCATCGCGCCGACGCACATCATGCACGGCTCCACCGTCACGTACAGCGTGGCGCCCGTCAGCCGGTAGTTCTGCAGCGCCAGCGCCGCCTCGCGCATCGCCACGATCTCCGCGTGTGCCGTGGGGTCGTGTGACGAGATCGGCCGGTTGAAGCCGGCGCCGACCACGCGCCCCTCGAGGACGACGACCGCGCCCACAGGCACCTCACCCGCCGCCGCAGCCTTGCGCGCCTCGTCGAGCGCCAGATCCATGAAGTCGTCGTGCGTCACAAGGCAGAGATTGTAGCCCGCGCGTGCGCCGCCCCGCGCTTTGCTAGCATGTGCGCGTCCGACTCCCTCTCGCGCCAGCGCTGGCGCGTTCCTCGGAGGCCGCATGAACACCGCGATCAAGACCGCGCTCGACCGCAACGTGAAGGCCGTGTCGCTGAGGCCCTCAGTCGGTCAGGGCACCGCCGTCACCCGCGTACACCTGCGCGAGGGCCTGACCTGCGACATCACCGAAGGTCCATGGACCCTGACCGCCGGGATGACCGAGAAGTACGGCGGCACCAACGCCGGCCCGAACCCCGGCGTGCTCGGCCGCGCTGCGCTGGGCTCGTGCCTCGCGCTCGGCTACGCCATGTGGGCCGCGCGACTCGAGGTGCCGCTCATCGCGCTGGACGTCGAGATCCAGGCCGACTACGACGTCCGCGGCGAGCTGGCGGTGGACGACGACGTGCGCCCTGGCTACACGGCGATGCGCTACATCGTCCGCGTCTCGAGCCCGGCGCCCGAGGCCGAGGTGCGGCGCGTGATCGACACCGCGGACCGCTACAGCTCCTGGCGCGACGACATCGCCAACCCCGTGCCGCTCGCACGCGAACTGCACATCACGAGCACGGAGTAGTGCCATGGAAGCCAACCTCCAGCGCCGCATCCAGCGCTATGGGTGGGATCGGGCCGTGGCCATCTACGAACAATCGTGGGCCGAGCAACTGACAACCCGCGCAGCAGCGCCTGCTCGAGATGGCGGCACTGCAGCCCGGTGAACGTGTCATCGATATCGCGTGCGGCACGGGTCTGGTCACCTTCCGCGCCGCCAGCGCCGTCGGCCCCCGGGGTCACGTGCTGGCCACCGACATCTCCGAGCGCATGGTCGAACGCGTCGCCGCCGAGGCCCACGGCCGCGGCCTCACCCACGTGGCCGCGCGTCGTCTCGGCGCCGAACAACTGGACGAGGTGCCGGACCGCTCGTTCGACGTCGTCCTGTGCGCGCTGGGGCTGATGTACGTGCCCGAGGTCGCGGCTGCGCTTGATGAGATGTATCGGGTGTTGCGGCCGGGCGGACGGGCCGTGGCCGCCGTCTGGGGCGCGCGTTCCCACTGCGGGTGGGCCGAGATCTTCCCGATTGTCGAGCGCCGCGTGACGAGCGACGTGTGCCCGTTGTTCTTCCAACTGGGAACCGGGCCGTCGCTGCAGCTCGCCTTCTCCGCGGCCGGCTTCGAGACCGTGACAACGGACCGGATCACCACAACCCTGCACTACGCCTCGGCAGACGATGCGGCCGATGCCGCATTTGCCGGGGGACCGGTGGCGATGGCCTACTCGCGTTTCGATGAGCCGACGCGCCTGGCCGCGCGTGCGGATTACATCCTCTCGATCGAGCCGCACCGGCTCGAGACCGGCTACGATATCCCCGGCGAGTTCGTGATCACTCGCGGGGAGCGTGCATGAACCGTCGTCTGCTGTGGACTCTCGTGGCGGCGCTCGGGCTCGCGGCGGCGCCAGCCGCCACCGATACCGGACAAGGCTCGCCAGCCGCGACCCGCCTCGCCCTGGTCGGCGGCATGCTGCTCGACGGCCACGACGCGCCCCCCATTCACCATGCCGCGATCCTCATCGAGGGCGACCGCATCGTCCGCGCCGGCCCGTCGCGCGACGTCACCATTCCCCCCGGCACGCGCATCATCGACACCAGCGGCCGGACGATGATGCCCGGGATGATCGAGCTGCACGCGCACCTGGTGCTGCTCGGGCACGGTGACTACGGGCGCTGGTTCCCGTGGATCGAGAAGCAGGGACGCGCACAGACGTTGCCGCAGGTGATGGAGATTTCCGCGAAGCAACTGCTGATGGCCGGAGTCACCTCCGCGGTGGATCTGGGTGCGCCGCTGGCGGAGAGTCTCGCCATCCGCGACCGCATCGCGAAGGGGGAAGTAGCCGGGCCACGGATGTGGATGAGCGGCCCGTGGCTCACGCGCAACGTTGCCATCTTCCCAGAGGACTATCAGATCAAGGTGACCAGCCCCGCCCAGGCGGCCGCCGAAACCGAGCGGCTGGCGGCTGCCGGCGTGGATGTGATCAAAGCGCACGCCGGGCTCACCCGCGAGGACTACAAGGCCATCGCCGACGCCGCGCACGCGCGGAAGATCCGCGTGCACGCGCACGTGTATGCCGAGACGGACGTGCGGAACGCGCTGGAGACTGGCATCGACGTGCTGTCGCACGCGGGCTCCGCCGGCACGGCGCCGCCCTACAGCCAGCAACTGATCACCGACATCGTCAACGCCGGGCGCCCAGTGGTGATCACGGCGGCCCATCGCAGCTGGGTCTATCCCGACACGGCGGCGTTTCCGGAGCGGCTGCAGGATCCGCAACTGCGGCGTGACTTTCCGGCGCCGCTCTACGACGAGGTCCAGCAGTCGCTGCAGAACTGGCGCGCGCTGCCCTACTTCTCGCGGACCGATCGCGAGGTGTTCTTCCGTGAGCGCGGCCTGAAGCAGTTCATCGAGTCGGGCGCCATCATGGGCATGGGCACCGATTCCGGCACGCCGATGAACTTCCACACCGAGGCGTTGTGGCGCGAGGCCAAGAGCCATGTCGACATGGGCATGGCGCCGCAGCGGGTGATCTCGGCGCTGACGCGCGTGGGCGCCACCATCCTCGGCCGGCAGCGCGAGCTCGGCACCATCGAGCCCGGCAAGCTGGCCGACATCATCGTGCTCGACGGCAACCCGCTGTTCGACATCGTCGCGCTGTCGCACGTGCAGACGGTGGTGAAGGGTGGAAAGGTCTACAAGGAATGATTGCGAAACTGACGACCATGGCGCTCGCGGTGATCGTGGGCGCCGCGTTCGTGAACGCGACGCTGGACTCCTCGACCCCGTCTTCGGTGCCGGGCTCGCACGCGCCCGAGATGCAGACGGCACGAGGCGCCGCACCGCAGGCCCGCGCCGGGGAGTGGCCCTACTACGCCGCCGATGCCGCGGCGACACACTATTCGCCGCTCGATCAGATCACGCCAGCGAATGTCTCGCGCCTGAAGCAGGCCTGGGAATGGAAGCCCGGCGAGGTGCCCTACGAGGAGTACGGCACGCGGCCCGGCGCCTTCCAGAACACGCCGCTGATGATCGACGGCGTGCTCTACGTGAGCACGCCCTACAACCAGGTGGCGGCGCTCGACGCCGAGAGCGGGCGCGAGTTGTGGCGCTACAACCCCGAGGCCTACAAGGACGGCCAGCCGGCCAGCGGTCAGGGATTCGTGCACCGCGGGCTGGCGGCCTGGCGCGACGGCGAACATCTCCGCATCTTCCTCAACAGCCGCTACCGGCTGATCGCGCTCGACGCCAAGACCGGCCGCCCCGTGCAGACGTTCGGCAAGAACGGCGAAATCGACCTGGCCGAGGCGCTGATCTGGAAGATCAACAAGAAGCACTACGCCAACACCTCGCCGCCCATCGTCTACAAGGACCTCGTGATTCTGGGGAACGGCGTGGGCGATCGCCTCTCCTACAAGCAGGATCCACCGGGCGACGTGCGCGCGTTCGACGCCCGCACCGGCAGGCTGGTCTGGACGTTCCACACGATTCCGCAGCGCGGCGAGTTCGGCAACAACACCTGGGACAACGGCTCGTGGCGCTTCACCGGCCACACCAACGTGTGGGCGCCGATGAGCCTCGATGCCGCGCGCGGGCTGCGTCTACCTGCCGGTGTCGACGCCCAGTAACGACTATTACGGCGGCCGGCGGCCCGGGCAGAACCTGTTCGCGGAATCGATCGTGTGCCTCGATGCGGCGACCGGCCGGCGCAAGTGGCATTACCAGATCGTGCATCACGGCCTGTGGGACTACGACCCGCCGGCGGCGCCGATCCTCGTCACCATCACCGTCAGCGGCACGCCGCATCGACGCCGTGGTGCAGCTGACGAAGCAGGGCTTCGCCTTCGTGTTCGATCGCGTCACCGGCGAGCCGGTGTGGCCGATCGAAGAACGGCCGGTGCCGCGGAGCGAGGTGCCGGGCGAGGTGTCGTGGCCGACGCAGCCGTTCCCCACTCGGCCACCGGCCTTCGAAGCACAGGGCGTCACACTGGACGATGCCTTCGATCTGACACCGGAGTTGAAACAGGCGGCACAGGCCGAGATGAAGAAGTACCGGCTGGGCCCGCTCTACACGCCGCCATCACCGGAAGGCACCATCGTCAGGCCGGGCGTGTGGGGTGGCGCCAACTGGGGCGGCGGCGCGTTCGATCCCGAGAGCGGCATGCTCTACCTGAAGACCGCGCAGAGCCTGGGCATCTTCGCGATCCGGAAGTTCGACCCGTCGGAGCAACTACCCGGCCGCGAAGGCGAAGTGGACGCGGATTACATTCAGCGCAGCCTGCCGCCGGTCTTCATGAATGGTCTTCCGCTCAACAAGCCGCCTTATGCCCATCTCGTGGCGATCGACCTCAATCGGGGCGACATCCGGTGGCGCGTGCCGTTCGGCGACATGGCCGAGCTGAGAAAGCATCCCGCGTTAGCCGGCATTCCGCTGCCCGACCGCCTTGGCGCGCCCGGGCCCGCCGGCGCCATCGTCACCAGGGGTGGGCTTGTGTTCATGGGGAGCGGCGATACCGCGCTCTATGCCTTCGACAAGGTGTCCGGACGGGAAATCTGGAGCGCGCCGCTGGCCGAGGCCGGCGCAGGCCACGCCGATGACGTTCCGGAGCTCGTCTGGCCGGCAGTTCGTGGTAATCGCCACCGGTCGAGCCGACCGCACTGCTCTTGTCGCTTTTGCCCTGGAGTAATTGGTCTCCACCCTAAGGAAGGCGCATAATGGAACAGCGTAATTTGCGCACGTAAGCAACGTCGGCCGAGTCCCCCGGCTCGGCCCGTCCTGGAGGGTTCCTCTTTGAGCAAGACACCAGTGAAGGATCAAGGCAGCAACGGCACGGTGGCTGATCAGGTCGCCGAGTTCATTGGCCGTACGATGGGTGAGCTGCTGAACAAGAAAGATGCGCTCAGTAAGCAGATGGCCGACGTGGACAACCAGATTGCGGACATCCGCAAGCGGGTGGTCTCGCAGTTCGGCGCCCTCGTGCCGCCGCCCAGCCGGGCCAAGCGGGCGGTGAAGGCGCGCCGCGAAGAAGGTCCGCGCCGCCGCGGCCGGTGCGCGCGAGGTTTCGGAAGAGACGCGAAACAAGATGGCCGAAGCGGCACGCCGCCGCTGGGCCAGGGAGCGCAGCAAGAAGCGCTGAGTCGACATTGCGCGGAACGACCTGCACGCGATGGTCGCAGGCCGTTCCGCCCCGACTCAGCAGCCTCGCATCAGCATCATCAGCGCGGCCGAGAGGATCAGCGTCACGATAATCGACCCGAGGCAACCCAGCCGGTTCGAAAAGAAGAAGAACATGCCACAGACGAAGCAAGGCTCATGCCTGCATGCCGGTGGGCATGCCGTTCCGCTGCGATAAATTCACCTGAAGATGATGTCTGGACCCTTTCGGGGCAACTCAATCGCGGGCGACTGAGTTGGCGAAAGTGGTGCGCCCTGCACGACTCGAACGTGCGACCTCCTGGTTCGTAGCCAGACGCTCTATCCAACTGAGCTAAGGGCGCGAAAGACTTTCAATCTTAACACAGGAGCCGCGGGAACTCCGGAACCAGGCCCGGCCGGCTCAGCGCGTCAGGCCGTGGCCGACCGGGAACAGCCCGGGCAGCGCGATCGGCAGCTTCCCGCCGATGGGCGCCTCGCCGGCGAGCGCGGCGCACCGCACTCGACTCCGCGAGGTCGGAGAAGTCGTAGGTGAGCAGCATCGCCGGCACGTCGGGCACGCTGGCGGCCGCATAGGGATTGCCGAAGAACACCGCCACCATCGGCTGCCCTCGCCTGGCCGTGGCGCGCGCCAGGTCCTGCAGCAGCCGCACGACGCCGGCGACAGGTCGAGGCGGCCGCTGCCAGACGACGCGCGCACGAACACGCCGGCCACGACCGCGTCGTAGCGCGCGGCCATCGCCCGCACCAGATCCAGCTCGTTCGGCGTGGACCGATCGGACACCTCCACCGCCTCGGTGCCGGACCAGCGCTTCTTCAGCTCCGGGATGATCGTGCGGCTCGGCGCCGCGATGCGCCACCCCGACGGTGTAGTCGAGCACCGAGAGGTACAGCACGCTCGCGCCCGGCGGCAGGCGGAGCGGCAGCGCGATCGCCGGTCGTCCTTGATCAGCGTCAGCGACTTCTGGCTGATCTCGCGCGCGACCGCCTGGTGCTGGCGCCCGCCGACGGCCAGCGTGCACCGACGGCAAGCGACACCGTGCGCGTTGCGGTGCAGCCCCAGGCGCGCCTTGGCCTCGCAGCACGCGACGCACCGACGCGTCGAGCCGCGCCCGATCGATCTGTCCCGCGTCACCGCCGCCTTGATCGCCGGTGAACGCCGCGCACCGGGTCCGGCGTGTCGAGCACGAGATCGGCGCCCGCCAGGACGGCCTTCACCGCCGCCTCGCCGGGCGGCATCATCCGGGTGATGGCGTCCATCTTCATCGAGTCGGTGACGATGAGGCCGGCGAACGCCAGGTCGCGTCGCAGGAAGTCCGGTGATCACGGCGCGGCTGAAGGTGGCCGGTCCCTTCTCGGGATCGAGCGCCGGCAGCTCGATGTGCGCCACCATCGCCGCCGCCGCGCCCGCCGCGATGCCGGCTCGAAACGGCGGCAGCTCCACGGACTCGAACCGCTCGCGCGGGTGCGGTGATGATCGGCAGGCCGAGGTGCGAGTCGGTTTCGGTGTCGCCGTGGCCCGGGAAAGTGCTTCAGCGTGGCCAGCATGCCGCCCTGCTGCAGGCCCTTGACGTAGGCGGCGACCAGCGCGCCCACCCGTGCCGGATCCTCGCCGAACGAACGCGTGTTGATCACCGGGTTGCGCGGGTTGTTGTTCACGTCGGCCACGGGCGCGAAGTTGACGTGCACGCCCATCGCCCGGCCCTCGATGGCGGTGATGCGCGCCGGCCTCGAACGCCAGCTGCTCGTCGCCCGCCGCGCCAATCGCCATCGCCCGCGGAAAGCGGGTGGCGCCCGGCGATGCGCATGCCGGCGCCGTACTCGAAGTCGGCGGTGGCCAGCAGCGGCACCGGCGCGATCGCCTGCAGCCGGTTGAGCGTCGCGGCCAGCGACAGCGGCTGCCCGAGCACGACCGAGCCGTAGGCCGGGTTCAGCAGCACCTGCGGCGACGGCTCGGTGCCGCCGAACGCGATCACCGCACCGGCATGGCTCTCCTGCATGACGCGCGTGAGCCGATCGAACTCGTCGCTGTCGGTGGGGAGATAGGTGGAGTCGAAGCCGGGCGCGATGAGCTGCCCGACCCGATCGTCGAGCGTCAGCTTCGCCAGGGTCTGCGTCACCCAGCGTTCGGCTTCGCGATCGAGCGGGCCCTGCGCCGGCGTCACGGGTGGCAGCCTCGTGCCAGAGGCGCCGAAGGCGAGCCTGTGCCGGAGGCGCGGAAGTGAACTCTGCGCCGAGGGCACCGTGATCAGGCAGACGAACGCGACGAGCGCCAGGACGACCCGCACGGCGCTATGGTAGCGCAGGCGCCTGCCGGCTCCGGCGCCGCCCGAACCATCGCGCTTCAAGCGATAATCTACGGACGATGTCCTCGGCCGAGCACCGCGCCACGTCACCTGCCAGCGTCCGCTGCTACGTCATCACGGTGAGCGACACGCGCACCGAGGAGACCGACACCGGCGGCAAGGCGGTCGCGGAGCTGCTGACCGCGGCTGGGCACATGGTCGTGGGCCGCCACATCGTCAGGGACGAGCCCGCTGAAGTGGCCGCGCTGGTGGCGCTCAATGCCGACAGCGATCACGTCGACGTCATCATCACCACCGGCGGCACCGGCATCACCCGCCGCGACAGCACCTTCGAGGCCATCGACGGCCTGCTCGAGAAGCGGCTGCCCGGCTTCGGCGAGCTGTTCCGGATGCTCAGCTACCAGGAGATCGGCGCCGCGGCCATGCTGAGCCGGGCCTGCATGGGCACGTGCCGCGGCAAGATCGTCGTGGCGCTGCCCGGCTCGGAGAACGCCGTCCGCCTGGCCCTCACCCGCCTGCTGGTGCCCGAGCTGGGGCATCTGGTGAACGAGACCCGCCGATGAGCATGCGCCCTTTCACCAGCACGATTTCCATCACCGAGGCCCGCGCGATCATCGAGGCCGGGATGCCCGCTCATCGATCGTCGCGAGCGTGTCGCCTTGAGCCACGGCGCGCGGACGCGTGCTCGCGGCCGACGTCATCGCCGCCTTCGACGTGCCGCCGTTCAATCGCGCCAGCATGGATGGCTACGCCGTGCTGGCCGCCGACACCACCGGCGCCACGCCGCGAGGCCCCGCGCCGCCTGCGCCTGGCCGGCCGCGTCTTCACCGGTGATGTGCCCACCGTGCCGGTGACGGCCGGCGCGTGCGTCGAGGTGGCCACCGGCGCGCCGATGCCCAGCTGGCGCCGACGCGGTGATCATGGTGGAAGAGACGGCGATCGATGGCCCGGACATCCTGGTGTTCGGCGCCGTTCACCCGAGGCAGAACATCGGGCCGCAGGGTGCGGACATCGCCACGGGACAGACCGTGCTGCACGCCGGCGAGGTGCTGAACGCCAGCCGAATCGGCGCGCTTGCCGCGCTCGGGTTCGCCGACGTGGAGGTGTGGGCACAGCCGACGGTGGCCATCCTGTCCACCGGCAACGAGATCGCCGAACAGGGCACGCCGCTCGCGCCCGGACAGATCTACGACATCAACCGCTTCACGCTGTCGACGGTCGTCGCCGATCACGGCGGCGTGCCCGCGCCGATCTCCACCGCGCGCGACACGATCGAGGCACTGGACGACGCGCTCGACGCCTGCCTGCGGCACGACCTCATCGTGTTCTCCGGCGGCAGCTCCGTCGGCGAGCGCGACCTCATCCTCGACGTCATCCGGCGGCGCGGCGAGGTCCGCTTTCACGGCATCGCCGTGAAGCCCGGCAAGCCCACGCTCTTCGGCATGGTCGAGGGCACGCCGGTGTTCGGCATGCCGGGCTATCCGACGTCGTGCCTGTCGAACGCCTACATCCTGCTGGTGCCGGCGCTGCGCCGCATGGCGCGGCTGCCGCTGTCGGCGCCGCGCACCGTCACGATGCCGCTGGCCGCGAGAGTGGCATCGGTGCCGGGCCGCCACCAGTTCTACACGGTGCGCGTCGTCGACGGGCAGGCCGTGCCCGCCTTCAAGGCCTCGGGCGACATCACCTCGATGTCACGCGCCGACGGCTACATCGAGATCGAGTCCGACGTGACGTCAGTCGAGGCGGGCGCCGACGTGGTCGTCACGCTCTTTTGACGAGGCGGACGGGCAGGAAGGCCGCGCCTTCGGCTCGGTAAGACCGCACAAACCCGCGGTGCGAGAACCGCCCTACGCACCTCCAGGTGCGCCGGTACGCGGCAGCGCGAGGCGCAGCACGTTCTCCACATACCAGTAGAACAGCCGGTCGCCAGCGAAGGCGCCGCGAACCACGGGCCCGCCCCACATCCGCCCGGCGTAGCCGTTGATCGACCAGTAGCGCGACAGCCGCACGTCGGCCGTGCCTTCGAGCACGGTACCGAGCCCGCGCGCCCCCGACGATGGGCGTGTCGAGTAGCCGAAGAAGCGGCCATCCCGAGCGGTCGCGCCGCTGCCCTGATACCAGCGGTCCGCGGCCGACGGCCAGGTCCAGTCGATGCAGGTCGGCGCGGAGCCGCGCGCGCGCGATGCGGCTCGAGCAGCACCTGGGCGAAGACATCGCGCAGGTTCATCTGCGCATAGACCATCGACAGCGCGTAGGTGCGGGTGTCCTGGAGCATCGGGAAGTAGGTGCCGTGGCGATCGTCGCTGGCGTCCTCGTCACCGGAGGCGTGAGACGCTCCGGCGCGGACCCATGGCCGCCAGGCTGCTCTTCGACCAGCGATAGCCCGCTTCGGCGGCCACGCTGAAGGCGCGATGCGGCTGCCCGTACCAGTCGCCACCCTGCCCAGCGCCCCAGGCGAGCCAGTCGAACTCCCCCGCTCCGGCAGGCCGGACAGAGACGTGCGATGCCCCAGCCCCGACGATCGTCACGTCCGCGGCCTGCACCGGCACGGCCGCGTTGTCGGGACGGATGTCGATCTCCCGCCGGTCGCGATAGCCGACCGCAAAGACCTGACTCTCGGCGTGCATCCCATGGTGGCGACCGGCGTAGGCGGACGCTACCTGCAGCTTCGGGATCGTCAGGCTGGCCGATTCCTCGTAGCCACCTTGAGTGACGAGGAACGCGCCGCCGCCGCCATAGGCGCGAGCCCCGCGCGCGTCCAGCTTGACGCCGTCGAAGCGGCGCCCGTAGAACGACCAGTCGAACGTCCCCAGCACCCGGCCGTCGAGCCGCAGCCGACGCAGGCGCACCAGCTGGTCGGAGGCGGGTGACATCGCCGGGCCGTCGCCCTCCGCCCCCGACGTGTACGACATGCGGCCGACGGTGAACGTGAGCCGCCGATCGGCGGTGTGCGCCGCCACGGTCGAGATCGGTGAGGAACACCTGATAGCTGTATGGCAGGGCCGGACGCGGCGAAGTAGAACGCGCCGGTGCCCAGGCCACCTGGGCCGATGGCCTCCCTCGGCAGGTTCTCGACGCGCACGTACGAGAACGCGCCGACGAGGTCCACGCGTGATGCGCGCACGCGCACGCCGAGATCGGCCCGGTTACCGACGAACGTGTAGTCGGGGTTGACCCCTGCCACCGGCGGGTCGAAGAACCGCCACGACTCCACGCGCGTCCAGTCCGACAGCCAGGCGTCGACGGCCGGCTCGGGGCTGGCTGTTGCCGGCTCCTGCGTCGACGACGGCGCGGAGATACCAGCGGGCGCGTCCTCGCTCGGGGCCGCGGTCGTGAACTGCGCCGAAACCGGCGGTGGTGCCGCGGCAAGCAGCGCGAACACGATCCACGCACGCCACATCATCCGCGTTCGTTCAGGTTGTAGCGCATGATGCTCGCGTGCCGGCCGCCCACGACCCGCTCGAGGTCGTAGACCTCGCCGGTGGGGCCTGGCGCCCCGGCCTGGACGCGCGCGATCGCCTCTCGATCGCCGTCATCGAGCGTCACCCTCGTGGCCGCGACGGTCTGCGCCAGATGGCCGGCGTGGCGGGCGCCGACGATCACGCCGGCGACGCCGGGCTGGTCCAGCGTCCAGCGCATCGCGACGGCGCCGATGGTCGTGTCGTGCCGCCGCGCGATGCGATCCATCTCGCCAAGCAGCGCCTGGAAACGTCGCCCACCCGCCGAACTCCTGGATGATCAGGTGGTACTTCACCAGTGAGCGGTTCTCGAGCGGCTCGAGCGGCTCGGGCTGCCCGAGCCACCGCTCCGACAGGAAGCCGCCAGCCAGCGCGCCGTAGGTGAGGAGGCCAATGCCATGTGTGCCGCACAGGGCGGACATGCCGTGGGAAGGCCGCCGATCGAGCACCGAATACTGCACCTGGTGGGAGACGATGGGCACGCCTGCGGCGGCGATCACGCTGACGTGCGCCGCGTCGAAGTTGGTCAGTCCGATGTGCCTGATCTTGCCTTGCCGCCGGCACTCATCCAGCCACTGCGCGGCCAGCACCACGCCCGGCACCTGATAGTCCCACCAGTGCAGTTGCACGAGGTCCAGTGCGTCCACGCCCAGACGCTGCAGCGACCGATCGACCAGGGCGCGGATATCGTCCCTGGTCAGGTGCAGCAGCCGATCGCGGTCGGGCACGCACTTGGTGTGCACCTGCACCATTGCCGCCGCGGCGGCGCCCCGCTCGGCGCGCAGCCGGCGCAGAAACGATCCAATCAGCGCCTCGACGCCGGTGTAGATGTCCGCGCAATCGAACGTGGTGACGCCGGCGTTCACGAAGGCCGACATGTCGGCCACGGCCGCGTCGATGTCGACGGCGCCGTGTCCGCCGGCGAGCTGCCAGCCGCCCTTGATGATGCGCGAAATGTCGTAACCGGGCGCGAGCCGGATGCGTGGGACGTCCATGCCGCTCATGTCGTCGGCGGCGGCAGCGGCACGGCGGTGACCTCGCTGTGACGGAACGCGCGTGTGCCGGTGCGCGTGATCCGGAATCGCGCACCGCAATGGGGATCGGGGCAGGCGATGTCGGTGTCGGTGGTCATCCAGTCGTTGTCGTCGGTGACGCGCTGTTTCGCCGGCAGCAAGGGCAGCAGCGCCGCCAGCGCATACATCGAGAAACCCTGACCGTCCGGGAAGCGCAGGTTCTCCCCCTGCACTTCGAACCAGTCGCCGGCGTGGTGGCTGCAGACCATGGGCCGCTCGGTGGCCATCACCTCCACGCGCAGGTCGTACAACTGAAAGTGGTCGTCCATCAGCAGTAGTCTATAGCCGCACCTGATGACCTCGCCCCCCCTGGCCATGCGCGGCGGCACCGCCGGCGCGCTCGCTCCCTTCGCAGTGTTCCTCGTTGGCGTCGGCTGGCTCGCCCTGTCCGGCGCGCCCGACGAGCGCGGCTTCTGGCCCGTGCTGCTGGCCGCGACCATCGTCGGGATGGCGCTGGCGCGCGATCGGCATCGCTACGCCGAAACGCTGCTCGGCGGCATGTCGCAGCCGCTGGTGATGGTGATGGTGCTGGCGTGGCTGCTGGCCGGCGTGCTCGGCACGCTGATGGGCGCCGCGGGGTTCGTGCAGGCGCTGGTCTGGATCACCGGCCAACTCGGGTTGACCGGAGGCGCGTACGTGGCGGCGGCATTCGTCGCCTGCGCGCTCGTCTCGACCTCGACCGGCACCAGCTTCGGGACCATCCTCATCTGCGGGCCGCTGCTGTATCCCGCCGGCGCCAGCCTGGGCGCCGATGCCGTCATCCTCGCGGGCGCGCTGCTGGCGGGCGCCACCTTCGGCGACAGCATTTCGCCAATCTCCGACACCACCATCGCCTCGTCGGGGACGCAGCACGCCGACATTGGCGGCACGGTGCGGGCGCGGCTGAAGTATGTGCTCCCTGCCGGGGCGGCGGCGGGGCTGGCGTATCTCCTCCTCGGCGGCGGCAGCCAGCTGGCCGCGGCGGCGCCAGCGCTGTCGGGACAGGCACGCGGCTGGCCGATGATCCTGGTGCCGGTGCTGATCATCGGCATGCTGCTGGCGCGCCGGCATCTGGTGGAAGCGCTGCTGGCGGGCATCGTCGCGTCGATCGCGATCGCGCTTCCCGCTCGGCCTGCTCACGTGGCCGCAACTGCTGCGCGTGGAGCCTGGCAGCTACGCTGCGAAGAGCCTGGTGATCGATGGCCTCGAGCGGGGGGTCGGGGTCTCGATCTTCACGCTGCTGCTGATGGGGCTGGTCGCGGGTCTCGAGGCGAGCGGCACGATCGAACGGATGGTGAGTCGCGTGCGCGGAGGCGCCGGGCGGGCCGGGACTGAGCTGCAGATGGTGGCCACGGTGATGGGTGCGGTGCTGCTCACCACGCACAGCGTGGTGGCGATTCTGGCGGTCGGCGACTATGCGCGCCGGGCGGGCGAGGCGGCCGGCGTCCCCGCGTACCGCCGTGCCAATCTCCTCGACCTCGCCGTGTGCACCTGGCCGTTCCTGCTGCCGTACTTCCTGCCAACGATCCTGATGTCGGCAGCGACGGCGTCTGGCGAGGCCACGGGCATGCCCCGCGTCTCCGCGTTCGACGTGGGGATATGCAACTTCTATTCGTGGAGCTTGCTCGGAATGCTGGCCGTGGCGATCGGCGGCGGCTACGGGCGGGAAGAACGATAAGGCAGACGGCAGACGGTTGCCGTCTGCCGTCTGCCGGTTGTTACCCCTTCAGCAGCTTGTTCACTTCGGCCCAGTTCACGACGTTCCAGAACGCGGCCAGATAGTCGGCGCGGCGGTTCTGGTATTTCAGGTAGTAGGCGTGCTCCCACACGTCCACGCCGAAGATGGCCTTCTTGCCGTCCATCAGCGGGTTGTCCTGGTTCGGCGTGCTGGTGATCTCCAGCTTGCCGCCGTTGTCCACCAGCCAGGCCCAGCCGCTGCCGAAGCGACCCATGCCCGCGGCCTGGAACTGCTCCTTGAACTTGTCGAAGCTGCCGAAGGCGGCATTGATGCCGTCGGCCACCGCGCCGGTCGGCGCGCCGCCCGCGTTCGGCGCCATCAGCGTCCAGAACATCGAGTGATTCCAGTGACCGCCGCCGTTGTTGCGCACGGCGGTGCGGATGTCCTCGGGCAGGCTGGCGACACCCTTGACGAGATCGTCGAGGCTCTTCTCGTGCAACTCCGGATGCTTGTCGAGGGCCGCATTCAGGTTGGTGACGTAGGCCTGATGATGCTTGCCGTGGTGAATCTGCATGGTCTGCGCGTCGATGTGCGGTTCGAGCGCCGCGAAGTCGTACGGCAGGGCTGGCAGTGTATGGGCCATGTGCAATGAACTCCTCTAGGTAATTGTAAGCATCCGATCGAGCGCGATTCTCGCAAACTTCTTGTCGTGCTCGGGCACGACGATGTGGTTGTGCACCTGCCCGTCGACGAGCCCTTCGAGCACCCACAGCAGGTGGTTGGGGGACACGCGGAACATGGTCGAGCAGAGGCAGCCCATCGTGTCGAGCGAGAGCACGGTCTTCTCCGCCGCCACCTCTTCGGCCAGCCGGTGCACCAGGTGCACCTCGGTGCCCACGGCCCAGGTCGTGCCCGCGGGCGCTTCGCGCACGGTCTTGAGGATGTACTCGGTCGAACCGAAATCATCCGCCGCCTGCAGCACGTCGAACGGCACTTCGGGATGGACGATCACCCGCACGCCCGGATGCGCCTTGCGCACCGCGTCGATCTGCTGCGCCGTGAAGCGCACGTGCACCGAGCAGTGGCCCTTCCAGAGGATGAGGCGCGCGTGCTCGACCGCTTCGCGCGTCAGACCGCCGAACGGCTCGAACGGATCCCACACCACCATCTCGTCGAGCGGCACGCCCATCTTCCAGGCCGTGTTGCGGCCAAGGTGCTGGTCCGGCAGGAACAGGATCTTCTCGCGCCGCGACCAGCCCCACTCGAGCGAGGCCCCGGCGTTCGACGAGGTGCAGATGGTGCCGCCGTGCTCGCCGACGAACGACTTGATCGACGCCGCGGAGTTGATGTACGTGATCGGCGTGACGCGCGACGCCACGCCCATCTGCTCGAGTTCGGACCAGCAGACTTCCAGCTGGTCGGGAGCCGCCATGTCCGCCATCGAGCAGCCGGCGGCGAGGTCCGGCAGGATCACCTTCTGGTGCGGCAGGCCCAGGATGTCCGCGCTCTCGGCCATGAAGTGCACGCCGCAGAACACGATGTACTCGGCTTCCGGGTGCTTCGCAATTTCGCGCGCGAGCTTGAACGAGTCGCCGGTGTAGTCGGCGAACCGGATCACTTCGTCGCGCTGGTAGTGGTGTCCGAGGATCACCACGCGCGAGCCGAGCGTGGCGCGAGCCGCGGCGATGCGTCGCGCCATCTCCTCGTCGGAGAGGCCGAGGTACTGCTCCGGGAGGGGTTGGCGCTCGCGGATGCTGGCGCGCTCGACCTCGTTGAGGACCGGCAGAAAGGTGCCCGTCGTCATCGTCGTTTAGGTGCCTCGTAGCCGTGCCCGGCATGCGAGATTGTGAAATTTTTCGCAATCTCCGTGCACGAAAAGACCAAGCGGAACAGTCCCGGCGATCGTCACCGGCCGCACGCTTGGTCTGTTCTTGACTATAGCACGTCAGACCGTCGCCAGCTGGGGCACGCGGACCACGTTGTAGAGCGTGTCGCGCTCGAGGGGTTCGCGCCCCGCGTCGCGGATCAGCCGCTCGATGTCCGCCGTCGACAACGCCGTCGGCGTCTTCGATCCGGCCATGTGGTAGATCGTCTCTTCCTGCACGGTGCCGTCGAGATCGTCGGCGCCGAACCACAGCGCCGTCTGCGCCACCTCGACCCCGCACGAGATCCAGTAGGCCTTGATGTGGTCCATGTTGTCGAGCAACAGCCGCGACACCGCCAGCACGCGCAGCGTGTCGGTGGCCGAGGGCGCCGGCAGCTTCCGCATCTGGTTGTTGTCGGGGTGGAACGCCAGCGGGATGAAGGCCTGGAACCCGCGCGTCTCGTCCTGCAGCGCACGCACCTGCAGCAGGTGATCCACGCGCTCGTCCATCGTCTCGATGTGGCCGTAGAG
Source organism: uncultured Acidobacteriota bacterium (assembly GCA_963721715.1). Taxonomy (GTDB): domain Bacteria; phylum Acidobacteriota; class Vicinamibacteria; order Vicinamibacterales; family UBA2999; genus VFZN01. The sequence continues at coordinate 22,440 of CAVRKI010000006.1, forward strand.
CATCGTGACGTTGGTGCGCATCCCAAGGCCGTGCGCGGTGCGATGCACGGAGAGGTAGCGGGCGCCGTCGCACTTGTCGTAGGAGATCTTGCCTCTGACCCGCGGCGCGAAGATCTCGGCGCCGCCGCCGGGCAGCGAGTCGAGCCCGGCGTCACGCAGTTCCTCGAGCACCTGGCGATCGGTCTTGCCGTAGTGCTCGGCGAAGAAGGCAATCTCGACCGCGGTGAAGCACTTCAGATGGATGCCGGGGCGGACGCGCTTCAGGCCGCTCAGCAGATCGGTGTAGTAGCTGAACGGCAAATCGGGGTGCAGCCCGTTGACGAGGTGGATCTCGGTGAGCGGCTGATCGGCGCGCGCACGCAGCTTGTCGAGGACCTGCTCCACCGACAGCGTGCGGGCCCCGGGCATGCCCTCCTTCAGCCGCGCAAATGAGCAGAAGAGGCACGAGGCCTCGCACACGTTGGTGGCCTCGAGGGCGAGCTTGTAATTGAAGTAGGTGCGATCGCCGTGACGACGCTCACGGACCCGATTGGCGAGCCAGCCGACGGCCAGGAGATCCGGCGCGGCGAACAGCCGCTGTCCATCTTCGAAGGACAACCGCTGCCCAGCTTCCACCCTGTCGGCAATGTCACCAAGCCCCGCGGAGCGGAGGCGCGCGTTCATCGACCTTCCAGCCTTTCGCCCGGGACCGGCCGCCGGAGACCGGGTACCGGACACCGGATACCGGGTTCCTAGCTGATCCCCCACACCTGAACCCGGAGCGTTCGGGCGCGAGGACCGTCGAGCTCGGCCATCAGAATGCGCTGCCACTGCCCCAGCACGACCTCACCGCCACTGATCTGCAGGGTGAGCGAATGGCCCAGCAGCATCGCGCGCAGGTGTGAGTCGGCGTTCATGCGGTCGCAATCCGAGTGGTCGGGATCGTTGTGCATGTAGTAGCGATCCCGGGCCACCATCTCTTCGAGGAACTTCTTGATGTCAACGAGCAGCGCGCGCTGGAACTCGTTGATGAACACCGCACAGGTCGTGTGCATCGACCACAGGGTGATCATGCCTTCCTTGATGTCGAACTGCCGGACGTAGGTCATCACCTTGTCGGTCAGGTCCACCAGTTCGATCCGGTCGTCCGTGTCGATGACGAAGTTCTCACCGTGAATCACAAGGCCGCCAGCCGTCGCGGTCGCCACCTTCTGTACGGGGGTATCGCGGACGGTCACGGTCGAACTCTTGCTCATGCGTTCCTCTTCATGATGGCAAACACAAACCCTGTATTTTATCCTCAAACCAAGCCGAGCGGCACAGGAACCAGCGGCGTCCTCGTAAGTCCTTTCGCTGCAATTCTTTAGACCGATCGGTCCGGGCGCCCATGTCAACCAGGGGGCGACATTCTGCCATGCTACAATCCGCCTGACAACAAGACGCGTTCCGGGCGGTCAGGGAAGTTGGGTGCGATGCCCACACGGTCCCGCCACTGTAAGCGAGGAGCGCGCGTCCTTCTGCTCCGCGGTCACCCTGCTCCACCAGGGTGCCGTGGACGTCACTGTCGCCTTGGCGATGGGAAGACGCCGGGCGCGTGCAACGATCCGCGAGTCAGGATACCTCCCGCCATGGAATCCGTCCTTCGGCCACGTCGCCAGTCGGCGACGGGCACCGGCGCGGGTCACGCCGGGGAGGCGATATGCACGCATCTCTCCGCCTGTACGTACAGGCGTCCTTGGTCGGACTCTCTCTCTTCACATTCAGCCCGGCGCTCGGCGCGCAGACGACGGACCGCGGGGGCACCCTCCGCGGGCAAGTCACCGATCCGCAGCAGCGCCCCGTCGCCGGCGCCACGATTGTCATCGAGGGTCCGGCGGCCGCGCCGATCTCCACTACTTCAGACGCAAGTGGAACCTTCGAGGTGGCAACCGATGTGCCGGGCCGCTTCACCGTTCGCGCGTCTGCCCCGGGCCTGGCCTCCGGGTCGCACGTCGTCGACGTGGCGGAGCAGGCGACCGTGGCCGTGGACCTGGCGATGCGGGTGGCGGCAATTGACGAACAACTGGTGGTTACCGCCACGCAGGTGGATCAGCCGCTGTCGCGCGTGCCCGACAGCACCACCGTGATCACCGGCGAAACCCTGGCCGCGCGCCAGCAGTTCTCCGCTGGACAAGCGCTGCGGTCGGTGCCGGGGCTCACGGTCCAGCAGAGCGGCGGTCCGGGCTCACTCACGTCGCTCTTCACGCGCGGCGGGGAGTCGGACTTCACCCTGGTGCTCATCGATGGCATCCGCGCCAACGCCTTTGGCGGCGGGGTGGATCTCTCGCAGGTGCCGCTGGCGGACGTGGATCGGATCGAGGTGGTGCGCGGTCCGCAGAGTGCGCTCTACGGCGCCGACGCCATCGGCGGCGTCGTTCAGATCATCACACGCAGCGGCGGCCCGCCCGCCGCACAGGGACTGTTCGAAGGCGGCAGCCGCGGCATGTGGCGCGGCGCCGCCTCCACCACGGGCGAGGCACGCGGCTTCCGCTGGCAGCTGGGCGGCGACCGCTTCGAGGAAGACGGCTTCACGGGCGAGGCCGCCAACGGCGAAACCGTGAGCAACGACGATGCGCGCACGTCGCAGGCGGCGGTGACGCTGGGCTGGCGGCATGTGGGCAGCGGCGCCGACCTGCAGGGCACGGCTCGCTACGTGGACACCGATCGGGGCACGCCGGGGCCGTACGGGTCGGATCCAGCCGGCCGCTTCGGCGGCGTTGATCGCACGTCTCGCAACCTCACCACAAGAGCTGCCGGCGGCATGCGCTGGCTCCAGCCCTGGTTCGGCGCCTCCAGCCGGGTGCGTCAGCGCACCGAGGTGGACTACGCCGACTACGACCTCACCAACCGAAGCAGCTTCCCGTCCGAGGGCGAATCGCAGCGGACGCACGTGCGCACCCAGACCGACGTCGCCGCATCGGCGGCGCTGGGCTTCACCGGCGGCATCGAGTGGCTGGGCGAGCAGGGCTCCAGCACCTACATCACCGCGGCTGACGCGGGAGAGGTGCCGGTGGAGCGGACCGTGCTCGGCGTGTTTGGCGAAGCGCGCTGGAACCTGGCCAGCCGGCTGTCGCTGACAGCCGGTCTTCGCGGCGAGCGCATCCACCGTGACGCGTTCCCGGGCGACCCGCTGGCCTTCACGCCACGGCCCGACTTCCCCGCCGATACGGTCACGTCGATCAATCCGAAGCTCGCCGCCAACTGGATGGTGGCCGGTGATGCCTCGCAGTCGCCGACCTGGACCCGCGTGCACGCCGCGGCGGGCACCGGCATCCGTCCGCCGGATGCGTTCGAGATTGCCTTCACCGACAATTCGGGACTGAAGCCCGAGCGCAGCCGCAGCGTCGACGTCGGCGTCGCGCAGGCGCTGGCCGGCGGCGCCCTCCAGCTCGACGCGACGGTGTTCGCCAACAACTACGACGACCTGATCATCTCGGTCGGCCGCTCGTTCTCCGGCGTCAGCCGCTGGCGAACCGACAACATCTCGAACGCCCGCGCCCGCGGCGCCGAGTTCTCCGCGGCGTGGCGGCCCCTGCTCGGCCTCTCGGTGCAGGCGGCCTACACCTTCCTCTCGACCGAGATCCTCGCGGTGGACGACGCGGCCAACGCGCCGCCCCCGTACCGCGTCGGCGACGCGCTGCTGCGCCGGCCCCGGCATCAGGGATCGATCGACGCGATCGTGGACCCGGTCCCGCGCCGGCGGCGTTCCTCCAGGTGCTGATGCGCGGCGAGACCCTCGATGCCGAGCCGGCGTTCGGCCCCGGTGGTGGGCTCTATGCCAATCCCGGCTACGCGCGTCACCAACTTCGGCGGCTCGTTCGCGGTGGGCTACGGCGTGACCGTCATCGGCCGGGTGATGAACGCCTTCGACGCCGAGTACGAAGAGGTCTTCGGCTTCCCGGCGCCGCGGCGCACGGCTTACGTGGGCATCCGCCTTGCTGCAAGCCGATAACGTCACCTTCCGGTATCACGCCGATTCGCCGCTGGTCGTCGACGGCGTGTCGCTGGAGGTGCGTCGAGGCGATCTCGTCGGCATCCTCGGGCCGAACGGCTCGGGGAAGACCACGTTGCTGCGCCTGCTGAGCGGCACGCGCGTCCCCTCGTCGGGTCGCGTGCTGCTCGACGGGCAGCCGATGGCGCGCCTCAGCCGCCGGGACATCGCGAGGCGAATGGCCATCGTCCCGCAGGAAACCGAGCTGGCCTTCGAGTACACCGTGCTCGAGATCGTGCTGATGGGCCGTCACGCGCATCTCGGCCTGTTCGAGGTGGAGGGCCCGCGCGACTACGCCCTCGCGCGCGAGGCGCTGACCGCGACTGGCACCAGCCACCTCGAGACGCGGGAGTTCCACACGCTGAGCGGCGGCGAGAAGCAGCGCGTGGTCATTGCCGCGGCGCTGGCGCAGGCCTCCGACGTGCTGCTGCTCGACGAGCCCACGGCCTCGCTCGATCTCGGCTACCAGCTCGACGTCGCGGCGCTGCTCTCGACGCTGAACCGCGACCGCGGAGTCACGATGGCCATCTCGACGCACGATCTGAACCTGGCCGCGTCGATCTGCCGCACACTGGTGCTGATCCGGCAGGGCCGCGTCATCGCCAGCGGACCGACCGACGAGGTGCTGACGCCCGACAACGTCCGCGCGCTCTACGACGTCGACGCCGACGTCCACGTGCACGCCGCCAGCGGCCACATGACCGTGGTACCGGTCCGTCGCCTCCGCCCATGAGCCTCCGCCGGCGACTGCTCACCGTCGTCGGATCGTTTCGGCGCGGGCGCGCTGCTGGTGCTCGTCTGGGCGCCGACCGTCGGCAGCACCTCCATCGATCTCACGCGCGTCTTCGACACCTCCATTCCCTGGGCCGACAACGTCGACGCGCAGATCTTCTTCGTGGCGCGGCTGCCGCGAGTGCTGGCCGGTGCGCTCATTGGCGCGACGCTGGCCGCGGCGGGCGTGGTGCTGCAGGCGCTGATGCGCAACCCGTTGGCGACGCCGTTCACGCTGGGCGTGTCGGCAGGTGCGGCCCTGGGCGCGATGCTGGCCATCGCGTTCCGCCTCGACGTCGGCGCGCTCGGTGTCTCGTCTGTCCCCATCGCCAGCTTCATCGGCTCGCTGGCCGCCATCGCCATCGTCTACGGTCTGGCGTCCTCGCAGAAGCGGGGCCTGTCCACGAACGTCCTGCTGCTGGCGGGCGTCACGCTCAATTCGTTCTTCTCGGCCCTGATCCTGTTCGTCCAGTACCTGTCGGACTTCGCGGAGTCGTTCCGCACGGTCCGCTGGCTGATGGGCGACCTCGATGTCGGCAGCTACGGCCCGATCCTGGCGGCTACGCCGTTCATCATCGCCGCGTTCGCGGTGTTCGCCGTGCTGCCGCGGGCGCTCAATCTGCTGACGATGGGCGAGGACGTGGCCGCTGGCCGCGGCGTCGAGGTGGCGCGGGCGCAGCGCTGGGCGTTCTTCAGCGCGTCGCTCGCCACGGGCGCCGCGGTGTCGCTGGGCGGTCCGGTGGGATTCATCGGCATCGTGGTGCCGCACCTGGTGCGCCTGATGGTGGGATCGGATCACCGCGTGGTGCTGCCGGCCGCGACGCTGTTCGGCGCCGCCTTCCTGGTGCTGTGCGACCTGCTGGCGCGGACCATCATGGCCCCGCTCGAGATTCCGGTCGGCATCATCACCGCGCTCATCGGCGGGCCGTTCTTCCTCTGGTTGCTGGTGAGGCAGTCATGACCCGCCGAGTGTTCCTGTCGCTCGTCATCGCCGGACTGTGCGCGCTGCCCGCCGCGGGCCTCGCCGTGCAGCCGCCGCAGCGGATCATCTCGCTGGTGCCGGCGCTCACCGAGATGCTGTTCACGATCGACGCCGGGCCGCAGGTGGTGGCCGTGAGCAGCTACGACGAGGATCCGCCGCAGGTGAAGTCGCTGCCCCGCGTCGGCGCGCTGCTCGACCCGGACGTCGAGCGCATCCTGTCCCTCAAGCCGGACCTTGTCATCACCTACGGATCACAGGTCGATCTGCAGTCGCAGCTCACCCGCGCGGGCATCCCAATGTTCGACTATCGGCACGGCGGCCTCGCCGCTATCGTCGAGACGATGCGCGCGCTTGGGGACCGGACCGGTCACGCGCGCGAGGCCGAGGCGGCCGCCCGTGACATCGAAGCGCGACTGGCGGCAATTCGGGCGCGCACGGCGGGCGCACCACGGCCACGGACGCTGCTGGTGTTCGGCCGCGAGCGCGGCGCGCTGCGAAACATCTACGCCAGCGGCGGCCGCGGCTTCCTGCACGACATGCTCGAGGCCGCGGGCGGCACGAACATCTTCGCCGACATCGATCGCGAGTCGGTGCAGGCGACGACCGAGCTGATCCTGGCGCGGGCTCCCGAGGTGATCCTCGAGGTGCGCTCGTCGGACATCCTGAGCGACCAGGAAGCGGCGCGAGAGGCCGCGAGCTGGAAGCCGCTGGCGTCGGTGCCGGCGGTGCGACAGAACCGGGTCGTCGTGCTCACCGGCAAGGGCCTCACGGTCCCCGGCCCTCGCGTGGCCGAGGTCGTGGCACGCATGGCGGACGCGCTCAGGTGACGCGCACGCCGGCGTGTTCAGTCGCGGGCCTTGTGAGAGCTTTCGATCAGCACCAGCCCGCTCTTCAGCGACTCGGGCAGCTTGATGACCCGACCGAAGGCGCTCAGGTCATAGCCGTCCTGCAGGCGCCCCGTGACGTCCACCCGCGCACCCTGTCGAGGTGCGCCTCCCGTCGTCACCACCCACAGGCTCTGGTCGCCGTCGGTGATCCGATACGCGCCGCGGCCCATGATCGACGCGCTCTCGGCGACGGTCCCCTTCACGGTCACGGTGCCGGTGCGGTATTTCCCGGGATCGGCGATGACCTGGTTGATGCTCTTGGCGCCGCAGCCGACCATGAAGAGCGTGGCGAGCACGACAAGGACCTGTACGGCACGCAGCGCGACCATATGGCGTCTCCCTCTGAAATCTCCCGGAGTATGGCACAGCCGATGAAGGTCCTCGTCTCCTGGTCGTCCGGCAAGGACTCCGCATGGATGCTCCACGTCTTGAATCAGCAGCACCCCGGCGCGGTGCAGGGCCTGCTCACGACCACGAATGAGGCGTTCGATCGCGTCGCCATGCACGCGGTGCGCCGCTCGCTGCTCGAAGCGCAGGCGCAGGCCGCGGGCGTGCCGTTGCACGTGGTGCCGCTGCCATGGCCCTGCTCGAACGAGCAGTACGAGGAGCGCATGGGCGCGGCTGTCCGATCGATCGTCGCGGACGGCTTCACGCACGTCGCATTCGGTGACCTGTTCCTCGAGGAGGTTCGGCGCTACCGTGAGGACCGGCTCGCCAACACCGGCCTGACGCCGTTGTTTCCCCTCTGGAAGACCAGGTCCACCGCCGATCTCGCGCGCGAGATGATCGACGGCGGGCTCGAAGCGCGCCTGACGTGCGTCGACCCACGCGTCCTGGATCGCGCGTTCGCAGGCCGGCGCTTCGATGCGGCACTGCTGCGCGACCTGCCCGCGGAGGTGGATCCCTGCGGCGAGCGCGGCGAGTTCCACTCCTTCGCGTATGCTGGCCCCATGTTCTCCGCCCCCATTGCCGTGACGCCAGGCGACGTCGTGGATCGCGACGGTTTCGTCTTTTGCGATCTGGTCGAGGCGACCCGATGATCCAGGCGATCAGCGGCCTCGTCCTCGGGCTTGGCGGGTGGCTGGCCACCGCGGCGGCGATTTCACTGGCCTTGCAGGCGAGGGGCGGAGGCGGCTGGATCGACACGCTCGGCGTCTCGCTCATATCCGGGCTGCTGGCGTGGGCGTCGGTCGGCCTCTTCTATTCCGCCGTGCAGCGCTGGCGCGAACAGTCCGTGATCGGCGGCGGCGTCGCCGGTCTGCAACCGGTGAACGGCATCAGGGCGGTGCTCGTCGGCACACTGGAGCCGGTGGGGCTCGGCCCGCCCCTGCGAGCACCGTTCGACGGAGCGGAGTGTCTCACCTACTCCTACCAGGTGACCGAGGTGCGGGGCACGGGGCGGCGACGAACCATTTTCACGCACATCAAGGGCGTCGCTCTCGCACCGTCGATGATCGTCACCCGAACCGGTTCCTACCGGTTGCTGGCGGTTCCGGAACTCGAAGGTGATGAGCCCACCGCCCCCCGCGAGCAGGTCATCGCGAATCTCGAGCGCTACGTTCGGACCACGACCTTCACGTCCTCCGACACGTCAGCCCAGGAACTGCTCGACCGGTGGAGCGACGCGGATGGCGTCTATCGCAGTGACGTGGGCTACACCGACCTCACCCAGGTGAACTTCGGGCGATGCAATCTGTCGCAGCAGACGGTCCGTCCAGGCTCCCCGGTCTGCGTCTTCGGTTACTTCTCCGAAGCGAAGAACGGCATCATCGTGTCGCCCGCATTCACGAGCGCCACGCGCCTCATCCGGGGACGCGGTGAAGACGTCGTCGCCAGCCTGCGCTCGACCGCCAGGAATCACCTGGTGATCGGCGTGCTCATGGTCGCCGCGGCGTATGGGCTGACGATGGCCTTCCTCGGCTGACCCCCGCACCATGAGCTATCCGACCCGCATCGTCTGCCTCACCGAAGAGACCACCGAGACGCTGTATCTGCTGGGCGAGGGCGACCGCGTGGTCGGCGTCAGCGGCTACACCGTGAGGCCGCCCGAGGCACGGCGGAAGCCACGCATCTCGTCGTTTCTCCATGCCCGCTACGACAAGATCGAGGCGCTCGAGCCCGATCTGATTCTCGCCTTCTCCGACCTGCAGGCGGACATCACCACCGAGCTCGTCAAGCGCGGCCACACGGTGTTCACGTTCAATCAACGGTCGGTGGCCGAGATCCTGCAGATGATCCGCATGCTGGCGGGCATCGTCGGCGTCGCGGACCAGGGTGAGGCCCTCGTCGGTCAGCTGGAGGCGGGATTGCGGACGCATTCGTGAAGCGGCCAGCCGGTTCCCGCGGCGCCCGCGCGTCTTCTTCGAGGAATGGGACGACCCGCTGATCACCGGCATCCGCTGGGTGGAGGAGCTGGTCGAGATTGCCGGCGGCGAGCCGGTGTTCCCGGATCGTCGGCACGCCAGGCTGGCAAAGGATCGCATCGTCAGCGGCGACCAGGTGATTGCCGCGGCGCCCGACGTGATCATCGGCTCGTGGTGCGGCAAGCCGGTGCGGCCCGAGCGCATCGCCCGCCGCCCCGGATGGGACCAGATTCCGGCCGTGCGCAACGGCCACATCTACGAGGTGAAGTCCGCCTTCATCCTGCAGCCGGGCCCTGCCGCCCTCACCGACGGCGTGCGGCAGATTCACGGCCTGCTGCAGCGCGCTATCTGAACGCGACGCCGCCGGGCTCGGCGCGGTAGACCATGCGTCCGCGCACGAACGTCATCTGGCAACGCATGTCCTTCAGCTCGGCCGACGGCACCGTGTAGGGATTGCGGTCCCACACCGCGAGATCCGCATCCTTGCCGACCTCGATGGAGCCGATGCGCTCGTCCAGGAACATCGTGTGGGCGGCCCACATCGTGTAGGACCGCAGCGCCGTGCGGATGTCGATCGATTCGCTGGTGCCGAACGGGGTGGCGCCGTGGGTCGCGTTCAGCGTCTGCCGCACGACCGACGACCACAGGCCGAGCCGCGCCGGGAACGGCGTCACCGGGAAGTCGGAGCCGGCGCCCCACTTCACGCCCTTCTGCACGAACGTGTGGAACGGCTTCAGCCGGCCGGCACGCGCGGGACCGAGATTGGCCGCGTAGTTGTCGCCAATCCACCACAGGAACGGCGCCTGCGCCTCCGGATAGCCAGCATCGAAGTCTCGCTGCAGCCGCGCCATCACGCTCGATCGCATGATCGGTCGGCGTGTTGCCGTGGATGATGCCGTGCCGCAGGCCGCGGGTCGGCGTGGCCTTCAGCACCTGCTCGTAGGTGTCCACCACCCAGTCGATGGCCCGGTCGCCGATGGCGTGCGTGCTGACGTGGATGCCGGCCTGATGCAGGCCGGTCACCAGCTCGCGATACTCGTCCGGGGGCGTCGATGGATAGCCAGGGTTGCCGGTGTCCTTGCCGGTGAAGTCCTTGCTCCAGTCGTCGTACATCCAGGCCGTGCGGGCGCCGCCGCTGCCGTCCATGTACATCTTGACGCCGCCGGAGATCAGCAGACCGTCACCCTGTGGCACCGTCGGCCTCGGCTGCTTCTGGACGCGGGCCAGCACCGCGGGCCCGTCGGCCAGGCGGCGCGCCCCGGCCCACAGCGCGAACACGCGGACCGTGAGCTTGCCTTCCTGCAGCAGCTCCCGATAGAGCTCCCACTTCGGCTTCGCCGATGCCGGGGTCCTTGGCGCCGGTCATGCCTTCGCGGTTGAAGTCCTCGATGATCTTCAGCAGGCCGCGCCTTCTGCTGCTCGCGCGTCATCGGCGGCACCAGCGGCGGTGATCAGCCCGGACGCCGATTCCTTCATCACGCCCGTCGGATTGCCGGCGGCGTCGCGATCGATGGTGCCGGCCGGCGGGTCCTTCGTTTCCCGCCGCACCTCGGCCATCTTCATGCGCGTAGGAGTTCGCCACGCCGTAGTGCCCGGTGGTGTGCGTCAGCCACACCGGGTTGTTCGGCGCGACCTTGTCGAGGTCGGCGGCCGTGATGTAGCGCCGCTCGGCGAGCTTGCCCTCGTCCCACCCGCGCCCGCGCACCCACTCGCCCGGCTTCAGCTTCGCCACCTGCGCCGCAATGCGCTGCAGCACATCGTCCATGGACTTGATGGCGACGTCGCTGAGGTCGACGTTGAAGAGCGCGTCGACCTCGGAGAAATGCACGTGGGAATCGATGAGGCCCTGGAGTGACGGCGCGTCCTGCCAGGTCCACGACCTGGGTGGCCGGTCCGACATGCGGCCTTGATCTGGGCGCTGGTGCCGACCGCGACAATGCGGCCGCCAGTGATGGCCACGGCTTCCGCGACCGAATCGCGCGGATCCACCGTGAGCACGGCGCCGTTCGTCAGCACCAGGTCGGCGGGGGTCCGGCTGGTCTGGGCCCGTCCGGCGGCGCCAAAGCTGAGCCCGATGCCGGCCACCGCCACTGCGAGAATCGTGACTCTTGCACGCATTGCCATCTGCCTCCTGGGTGGAGTCGGATGGTAGCAAAGAACCGCGTCATAATGAGGACATGAGGATGGCGCTGGCCCTGGTGGTCGCCACAGCCATGACCGTCTCGCTGCAGGCGCAGAGGCCCGCAGCGGCGGAAGGTCCATCCGCGCCCGACACCTCCGACGGGCGCACGACCGATTCGCAAGCCGCCCCGGCATCGCCGGACGCGCCGATCGATGCGTCGAAGCTGGGGGTGTCGGTGAGCCGCATCAAAAAGGGGCTGCGCGTCACCGAATCGCGGCAGACCGCGTCGAGTACGCCGCTGAAGCTCGAGTACCAGATTCAGGTCTTCGGCGCGGCGCCACGCATCGATATCCTGCAGGACTTCAACATCGGCCAGGCCGCTCCACTGTCTTACGGCGCGCCGACGCACAACGATTTCATCACGCAGTGGACACCCCAGGCGTATCGCTCGCCGCCCGTTCCCCTCTCCTCAATCGCCTTCTGGGCGCTGGGCGAGGTGGCGAAGCGATCCCAGAAGTCGAAGTGCGAAGAGGAAATCGCCAACTACCGGCAGCTGGTCATGCAGGGCGTGCCGGCGGCCGCACCGCGCTGCACGCAGTAGGTCTCCAGGATCACTCCACGAACAGCGGCAGCGCCGGATCGGGCGCTGCGAACACACCTTCGCGCTCACCCCACGCCAGCATGCGCTGCACGGCGCTCTCGTCCAGCGCCAGCGTGTAGTCGTTCACATACAGGCGGATGTGGCGTCGCGCGACCTCGGGATCCATCTCCTGCGCGTGCGCCGCGACGAACTCGCGGCTCGCCTCCGGGTGCTCGAAGGCGTAGGCAACGCTGGCCCGGAGCGCCTGGTCGACCATGGGCGCCAGTGCCGGCGCCAGGTCGCGGCGGATGGCGATGGCGGCCAGCGGCAGCGGGCACTGCATCCGCGATTCCCACACGGTACCGAGGTCGGCAACCAGCGTGAGGCCCTTACCCTCGTAGGTGAAGCGGCCTTCGTGTATCAGCAGGCCGCAGTCCACGTCGCCCCGCAGCACGGCGTCCTCGATCTCGTCGAAGCGCATCGCCACCGTCTCGAACCGGCCCAGCAGCCGCAGCAGCAACGCCGCGGTCGTCCTCTCGCCCGGAATCGCGATCCGGCCGCCGACCGCGCGCAGCGACTTCGCCACGACAATCGGACCGACGCCGAAGCCCGCGGCGCCGCCGGCGCGGAGCAGGATGTAGCGCTCGCGAAGCCGTCCATACGCGGCCATCGAGACCTTCGTCACCTCGGCCTCGCCGCGTTCGGCACGCGCGTTGAGGACTTCGATGTCGTCCATGAACGGCACCACGCGGGGACCGGGCACGAGGCCGTGCACGATCGCATGGAACGCGAACGTGTCGTTCGGGCAGGTCGAGAAACCGAAGCTCAGCGTCGGGACATCCACGTGACGAGCGCCTCCTGCGCGGCGAGCGCGGCCGCCTGTAGCCGCCACGCGCGGGTATCCCGGTTGGTGACCATGTTGCTGATGCCGCGGACCTCGCCGACCGGGATGCCGTGCAGGTGCGCCACGTGCGCCACCGCGGCGCCTTCCATGTTCTCGACCGCCCCGCCGGTGCGCGCCTCGATCGCGCGGGCAGCGCCATCGGTGCCCGTGCAGGTGTTGACGGTCACGAACTTCACGCGCGACTCGACCGGCCACAGCTGCATCGGCAGGTCGTTGTAGATGGGAACGTCGGCGCGGACCACGGGGAACCCAAGCGCCTTCATGTCGAGGAAACCGGTCGGCGTCGCCGCGCCCAGATCACCGTAGCACTCCTGCGCCGCGCAGGCGACATCCCCCACGCCCAGCCCCGATCCGGGATACGCCCCGCCAACACCACACACCACGATGCCGTCTGGGCGCTGCCGCACGATCGCCATCGTCACCGCGTGGGCGGCGTTGACGGCGCCGACGCCGGTGCAGAGGACCACGGCGTCGGGCGACGCCTTCAGCCGTTCGCGCAGGAGCTCGCCCTTCGAATTCGGTGGCGATACAGACAAGGAGGGACACGGCCGTCAGAGCATGCCGAGCTGCAGCTTCGCGGCGTCGGTCATGCGGTCCTTGGTCCAGGGCGGCTCCCAGACGATTTCGACCTTGGCGCCGGTCACACCGGGGACCTTGGCCGCCTTGTCGCGGACCTCGACTGGCAGTGACTGAGCGGCGGGGCATGCCGGCGCGGTGAGGGTCATGCGGATCCCGACGCGCGCGTCGGCGTCCACGAGCACGTCGTAGATGAGGCCGAGCTCGTGGATGTTGACGGGAATCTCGGGGTCGTAGACGGTGCGGAGCGCGTCGAGCACCTGCGGTCGCAGCTCCGCCATCTTCAGCGGATCCGCCACGAAGCCGTCGAGCGACTCCGACAGCTCGTTCGCGGGTGAATCCTGGGCGCCGTCGCCTCCGGTGGGCATCATGGGCAGAAACCTCGACATCGTCATGGTGTGGTGTGCCGCCGGGCGGCGCCCGGCACTCGGCTATTCGGTGCTGATCGGGCCAACCGGCTGATCCGACACCGCCGCCTTCAGCGTGTGCCAAGGGAGACCCGCGCATTTCACCCGGGTCGGGAAGTCGCGAATGCCCGAGAGCACGGCGAGCTTGCCCATCTCCGGCAGGGGACTGCCCGGGGGCGACGTGATCATGTGGTGAAACTGCTCGAACAGCGCGCGCGCCTGGTCGACCGTCCTGCCCTTCACCGCTTCGGTCATCAGCGAGGCCGAGGCCTTGGAGATGGCGCAGCCCGATCCCTGGAACGCGACGTCGGTGATGACGCCGTTCTCGACGTTCAGGTAGAGCTTGAGGCGGTCGCCGCAGAGCGGGTTGTAGCCCTCCTGCGATGCGGTCGCGGGATCGATCACGCGGAAGTTTCGCGGCTTCCGGTTGTGGTCCAGGATCACTTCCTGGTAGAGGTCGCTCAGTTCAGACATCAGCCGAACACCTTCTTCGCGGTGTGAAGCGCGGCCACCAGCGCGTCGATGTCCTCACGCGTGTTGTACATCGCCAGCGAGGCTCGCGCCGTGGCGGGAATCCCGAAACGGTCCATCACCGGTTGCGCGCAGTGATGCCCGGTGCGAATCGCCACGCCCTCGCGGTCGACGATGGTGCCCAGGTCGTGCGGGTGCACGCCCTCCATCACGAACGACAGGATGCTCGCCTTGCGCGGCGCGGTGCCAATCAGCGTCACGCCCGGCACCTCGAGGAGCGCGGCTGTCCCGTACGCCAGCAACTCCTGCTCGTGGGCCTGGATGCGATCCATGCCGATGGCATTGATGTAGTCCACCGCCACCCCCAGGCCAATCGCGCCGGAGATGTCCGGCGTGCCCGCCTCGAACTTGTAGGGCAGCACATTCCAGGTCGAGCGCTCGAAGGTCACCGAGCTGATCATGTCGCCGCCGCCCTGCCACGGCGGCATCGCCTCCAGCAGCGCGGCCTTGCCGTAGAGGACGCCGATGCCGGTGGGCCCATAGAGCTTGTGGCCGGTCATGACGAAGAAGTCGCAGCCGATCGCGGCGACATTCACGGGCATGTGATACGCCGCCTGGGCGCCGTCGATCAGCACCACGGCGCCGGCCTCGTGCGCGGCGCGGGTGATGGCCTCGATCGGGTTCACCGTGCCCAGGGCATTCGACAGCGCCGAGATGGCGACGATGCGCGTGCGCGACGTCAGCAGGCGCGCGAACGCCTCCATGTCGAGCTCGCCCGAGTCGAGGATCGGCACCACCTGCAGCGTCGCGCCCTTCTCGGTGCACAGCATCTGCCAGGGCACGATGTTCGAGTGGTGCTCCATCCCCGAGATCAGCACCTCGTCGCCGGCCTTGAGGTGGGTGCGTCCCCAGGTCTGCGCCACCAGGTTGACGCCCTCGGTGGCGTTCCGCGTGAAGATGATCTCCCTGGCGTCCGCGGCGCCGATGAAGCTCGCGATCCGGGCCCGCGCCCCCTCGAACAGATCGGTCGCCTTTCCGCTCAGGTAATGCACACCGCGATGGACGTTGGCGTTGCTGCCGGTGTAGTAGTCGGTCAGCGCCTGCAGCACGACGCGCGGCTTCTGCGTGGTGGCGGCGTTGTCGAGATACACCAGCGGCCGCCCGTGCACCTGGGTGCCCAGGATCGGGAAGTCGGCGCGGATCGCCTGAACGTCGAATGCGGTGGCGGTCGTCATCGTCGTGCTATGCGCAGTCGTGCGCGGCCAGGTCGCGTTCGAGCTGGCGGAACAGCTCGCGCTCCAGCTGTTCCCGCAGCTGCGGAATGGCAATGCGCTCGAGCACCTCGCCGGCGTAGGCGTGGATGAGCATGTCGCGCGCGTCCTTCACGTTCAGTCCGCGTGCCTGCAGGTAGAACATCGCTTCGTCGTCCAGCTGCCCGACGGCGGCGCCGTGCGTGCACTTGACGTCGTCGGCGAAGATCTCGAGCTGCGGGTTCGAGTTCATGGTCGCGTCGTCCGACAGCAGCAGGGCGCGGTTGGTCTGCTTGGAGTCGGTCTTCTGGGCGTCGAGGCGGACGATGATGCGGCCGTTGAACACGGCCTTGGCACTGCCGTCCAGGATGCCCTTGTAGAGCTCGTGGCTGGTGCAGTTCGGCGTCGCGTGATCGATCGTGGTGTGGTTATCCACGAGGCTGGTGCCGTCGGCCAGGTAGCAGCCGTCGATGTCCACGTGCGCGCCTTCGCCGGCGAGCACCGCGGTGGCGTCGTTGCGGACGATGCGGCCACCGAGCGTGATGGTCCGGACCTTGAACGAACTGTCACGGGAGGCGTTGACGTGAAGGTTGGTGACGAGGAACGAGCCTTCGGTGCCCCGTTGGTCCAGGCAGCAGTTGACGATCGCCTGCTCGGCCAGCGTCGCTTCGATCACCGCATTGGTGAGGTGGGCCTCGCCGGCGGCGGTGAGGAAGCTGATGGCCACGCTCGACTGGCTGCCGGCGCCCGCCGCCAGCAGCACCCGCGGGTGCACCATCGTCTTGCCGGTGCCGCCGGTGATGATGATCACGTGAACCGGAGCGTCGATGACCGCGCCCTTGCGGACGGAAATCAGCGCCCCGTCCTCGAGAAACGCGGTGTTGAGCGCCGCGAACGGCAGGCCGTCCACCGGCTGCTGCCCCAGGGCCGAGCACTCCGGCGCGCCCTGCGCGATGGCCGCGGCCAGGCTCCCGATCTTCAGTCCGACCGGCACCGTCGTCAGATCCGACAGTTCCGGCGCGAAGCGGCCGTTCAGCAGCACCAGCCGGACCGCGCCTGGCACCGACACGCGCGCCACGATCGGCGCGTGATTGGTGGGGGTGCCCTCCGCCAGCCTGAACGGCGTGGAGGCGATGGCCGCGACGTTCGTGAAGCGCCACTCTTCCTGACGCGTCGTCGGGAAGCCGGCGTTCTGGAACGCGTCGCGGGCCTTCTCGCGCATGCTCTTCAGCCAGGCGGGCGCGGCCTCGCCGCGGCCGCGCATGAACCGCGCGTGCTCGGCGAGATAGGTGTCCTGACCTTCGGCGACGGGAGTCATCACCCTCAGCTCCTCACACCTGCGGCCAGCGCACGGTCCGTACCGTCGGTGCCGTCGTTCGACCGAGCCGCTTCCTCGAGCCAGCCGTAGCCCTTCTCCTCGAGTTCCAGCGCCAGCTCGCGGCCGCCGGACTTCACCAGCCGGCCCTCGCTCAGCACGTGCACGAAGTCGGGGACGATGTAGTTCAGAAGGCGCTGGTAGTGGGTGACGACGATGAACGAGCGCTCTTCCGAGCGCATCGCGTTGACGCCGGTGGAGACCACCCGCAGCGCGTCGATATCGAGGCCCGAATCGGTTTCATCCAGGATGGCGAGTGTCGGCTCGAGCACGGCCATGTGGAAGATCTCGTTGCGCTTCTTCTCGCCGCCCGAGAACCCCTCGTTGACCGACCGCTGCAGCATCGCCTGGTCGACGTCCAGGAGCTTGGCCTTCTCCTTCATCAGCGCCATGAAGTCCATGGCATCGAGGTCTTCGAGGCCGCGCTCCTTGCGCGTGGCGTTCAGCGCCGCCTTCAGGAAGTAGGCGTTGTTGACGCCCGGGATCTCGACCGGGTACTGGAAGGCCATGAACACGCCCTTGCGGGCCCGCTCGTCCGCCGGCATTTCGAGCAGGTCCTCGCCGCGGTAGAGGACGCGGCCACCGGTGACCTCGTAGCCGGGATGCCCCGCCAGCGCCCGCGCCAGCGTGCTCTTGCCCGAGCCGTTCGGTCCCATGATGGCGTGGACCTCGCCGGGATTCACTTCGAGATTGATCCCGCGGAGGATCTGCTTGTCCTCCGCCTTGACCTGCAGATTCGTGACGCTGAGTAGAGACATCGCTTGGTTACCCCACCGATCCTTCGAGAGAGATGCCGAGCAGCTTCTGGGCTTCGACCGCGAACTCCATCGGGAGCTCACGGAAGACTTCCTTGCAGAACCCGCTGACGATCATGTTGATCGCGTCTTCCTTCGAGATGCCGCGCTGCTCGCAGTAGAAGATCTGGTCTTCACCGATCTTCGAGGTGGACGCCTCGTGCTCCACCTTGGCCGAGGTGTTCTTGATTTCGAGGTACGGGAAGGTGTGCGCGCCGCAGCGGTCGCCGATCAGCAGCGAGTCGCACTGCGAGTAGTTGCGCGCGTTCGAGGCGTGCTTGCCGATCTTGACCGCCCCGCGGTAGGTGTTCTGGCCGCGGCCGGCCGAGATGCCCTTGGAGACGATCGTGCTGCGGGTGTTCTTCCCCAGGTGGATCATCTTGGTGCCGGTGTCGGCCTGCTGGAAGTTGTTGGTGACCGCCACCGAGTAGAACTCGCCCACCGAGTCGTCGCCCTGCAGGATGCAGCTCGGGTACTTCCAGGTGACCGCAGACCCGGTTTCGACCTGGGTCCACGTGATCTTGCTCGCCACGCCCTTGCAGATGCCGCGCTTGGTGACGAAGTTGTAGATGCCGCCGACGCCGTTCTTGTCGCCGGGGTACCAGTTCTGCACGGTCGAGTACTTGATGGTGGCGCGGTCGAGCGCCACCAGCTCGACGACCGCCGCGTGCAGCTGGTTCTCGTCGCGCTTCGGCGCCGTGCAGCCTTCGAGATAGCTGACGGTGGCCCCTTCCTCGCAGACGATCAAGGTCCGCTCGAACTGGCCGGTGTCCTTGGCGTTGATGCGGAAGTAGGTGGACAGCTCCATCGGGCACTTCACGCCCTTCGGCACGAACACGAAGCTGCCGTCGCTGAACACCGCCGAGTTGAGCGCGGCGAAGAAATTGTCGGTGTGCGGCACGACCGAGCCGAGGTACTGGCGCACCAGCTCGGGGTGTTCCTTCACCGCCTCCGAGAACGAGCAGAAGATGATGCCGAGCTCCCCGAGCTTCTTGCGGAACGTGGTGGCCACCGACACCGAGTCGAACACCGCGTCCACCGCCACGCCGGCCAGCAGCTGCTGCTCGATCAGCGGGATGCCGAGCTTCTCGAAGGTGGCGCGGATCTCCGGGTCCACCTCGTCCATGCTGTTCAACTTCTTCTTTTCCTTGGGCGCCGCGTAGTACGAGATGGCCTGGTAGTCCACCCGCTCGTAGGTGACGTTCTGCCACGAGGGCTCGGTCATCTTCAGCCACGCGCGGAAGGCGCGCAGGCGCCACTCGAGCAGCCACTCCGGCTCGCCCTTCTTCGAGGAGATGAGGCGGACGATGTCCTCGTTCAACCCCTTGGGCGCGATGTCCTGCTCGACGTCGGTGACGAACCCGTACTTGTACTCGGTGTTCGCCAGTTCTTCGATAACTTGCGTGGATGTCGACATATGGGCTCTAGGCTTTGGGCTTCAGGCTGAAAACGATTCGCCGCAGCCGCACGTGCTCTTGGCGTGCGGGTTCGACAACGTGAAATTGGTGGCCATCAGGTTGTGCTCGTCGAAGTCGAGCACCGTCCCGTCCAGCAGCTCGAGGCTGCGCGGATCGACGAACACCTTCGCGCCACCGGGTCCTTCGAACACCCGATCCGATGGTCTGGGCGCGCCGTCGAACCCGAAGGTGTAGGCGAATCCGGAGCACCCGCCCGCCTTGATGGCGACGCGCAGGCCGCCCGATTCCAGATGCTGCTTCGACAACTGGCGCGCGATCACGCGCGCCGCGCTCTCGGTGATTTCAATCATCGCTGTCGTCCTGTTCCGGCTTTCCGCGCCGCCTCGTCCAGGGCCAGCCGGGCCGCTTCGACGGCGACGTTGGCCACGTGCACTCGATCTTCCGGAAGGTCGAGCGCCTCGACCACCTGCGCGGACGTGAACGCCCGGCTCTGGGTGACGGTCGCGCCTTCCAGCCACTCGGCCATCAGGCCGGCCGCGGCAATCGCCGCGCTGCAGCCGAACACCTTGAAGCGGGTCTCGACAATCCGGCCATCCTTGACGCGAATCTGAATGCGCGCCATGGTGCCCGCATCCAGCGTTCCGGACTGCCCGGTCCCGACCTCGGGAGAATCCTCCGGCAGCACGCCCACGCGCTTCGGGTTGCGCACGCGCTCGAGCACGGCGGCGGAATACGTCACCGCCGCCCTCCCGCGCCGGCGCCGGCCGGCACCCGGTGTGGCGACTGCGCCCGCAACTGCGAAACCACCGCGCCGATATGTTCCGCGGCCCGCGCGATGTCGTCGGCGGTCGTGTCCCGCCCCAGTCCGAAGCGCAGGGACGCCAGCGCGCGGCGCGTATCGAGGCCGAGCCCCGTCAGCACGTGCGACGGTTCGGCGCTGGTACAGGCCGCGCCGGACGAGACGGCGACGTCGGTGATCGCCAGCAGCAGGGACTCGCCGTCGATGCCGTCGAACGACACGTTCAGGTTGCCCGGCAGCCGTGGCGTCGCCGCGCCGTTCAGGGTCACGCCATCCAGGTCGTCCCGCAACTGCTGCCACAGGCGATCGCGCAGTGCACCGAGGCGAGCCACCTCGGCCGGCAGCTCCTTCGCCGCCACTTCGCAGGCCGCACCGAACCCGACGATGCCTGGCACGTTCAAGGTGCCGCCGCGCAGCCCACGCTCCTGGCCTCCGCCGCGCACCTGCGCCCGCAGACGCTTGTCGATGCCACGCTTCACGTACAAGGCGCCGACGCCCTTGGGACCGTAGAGCTTGTGGGCGCTGAACGAGGCCAGGTCCACGTCGAGGGCGGCCACATCCACGGGGAGCTTGCCCAGCGCCTGCACCGCGTCGGTGTGGACGATGGCGCCCCGCGCGTGCGCGAGGCGCGCGATGTCGGCGAGCGGCTGCACGACGCCGATCTCGTTGTTGGCCAGCATCACGCTGACGAGCGCGGTGCCTGGCGTCACCGCCTGCTCGACGGCGGCCAGCTCCACCAGCCCGGTCGCGGCCACGGGCAGCACGGTCACCTGCCAGCCCTGCGCTTCGAGCGCACGGCAAGGATCGAGCACCGCCTGGTGCTCGGTGGCGACCGTCACCAGGTGACGCCGATCGCTCGGTGCCGCCGCGGCCACCCCGGCGATCGCCAGATTATTGGCTTCGGTCGCGCCGCTCGTGAACACGATCTCGCGGGCGCTCGCGCCGATGAGCGCGGCCACCTGTTTGCGCGCACGTTCCACCGCGTCGCTGGCGTCCCAGCCGGGCCGGTGCGCGCGGCTGGACGGGTTGCCGAACTTGTCGCTGAAGAACGGCAGCATGGCCTTCAATACGCGCGGATCCACCGGCGTCGTCGCGTGGTGATCGAGGTAGATCACCTTACGACTCTCCTATGGAGGAGACGAACACCATGCGCGAGACCTTCGGCGCGGGCGGCAGGGTCGCGGCCTGCGCGGCGTCGGCGCCGAGCTCCGCGACCGAGACGGTGGTGAGCGTTTCGAGGATGCGGTTCTTGATCTTCCAGAGCGGGTCGCGAATGCTGCAGGTCCCGAACTGGTCACAGGCGTGATCGTCAGGCGAGCACGCGGTGACCGTGACCGGGCCATCCACCGACTGGATGACGTCGGCCACGCTGATCGAAGCGGCTGGCCGGGCCAGGCGATAGCCTCCGCGCGTGCCCTGCACCGACACCAGGAGCTTGGCCCGCACGAGGCGCTGGAGAATCTTCGCCAGGAGCTCGAGCGGAATCGTGTAAGCCTCGGAGATCTCCCTGGCGCTGGACGAGCCACTGCCGTCCGGTCGCGCGGCCAGATGGGCCATGGCGATGAGCGCGTAATCGGACTTCTTGGAGAGTCTCAACATAGGGGGCGCTTAAATACGACCGACGAAGTCCTATATTAACCTCGAATCTCGGACCCCGCAAGTCGGCATTCAAAAAAGCCCGGAATTGCGGCCGCCAATCCCTACCGGATGGGCCGAATTGGAGGCGGTCTTTCAGTACTTGGGCTGGGAGGGGTCCACCTCATCCGACCAGGCCAGAATCCCTCCCGTCAGGTTCACGACTCGCTGGAAACCTGCGCTGCGGAGGAACGCCGCGGCCTTGGCACTGCGGACACCCGAACGGCACTGGCAGACGACCAGGCGGGTGCGGTCGATTTCGGCATGGCGCTGCGGAATCTCGCCCAATGGAATCAGCACCGAGCCGTCGATGCGGCTGATCTGGTACTCCTGGGGCTCGCGGACATCCACCACCACCAGTTCGTCACCGCGATCCAGCGCGGCCTTCAGCTCCAGTACGGACATCTCCGTCATGTTCGTCGCCATGCCCCCATTGTCCACCGCTTCGGCTGCCGCCGGGCCCACGCCGCAGAACTGGTCGTAATCGATCAGCTCGCGCACTGTCGGGTTGTCGCCGCAGACCGGGCATTCCGGATCTCGCCGCAGCTTCAATTCACGGAACCGCATCCGGAGCGCGTCGTAGACGAGAAAGCGGCCGATCAGCGGCTCGCCCACCCCGAGGATCAGCTTGACCGTCTCGGTGGCCTGAATGGTGCCGATGATGCCGGGCAGCACGCCGATCACGCCGGCTTCGGCGCAGCTCGGGACCAGGCCCGGCGGCGGCGGCTCTGGATAGAGGCAGCGATAGCACGGCCCGCCCTTGGTGGCGAACACCGACGCCTGGCCCTCGAACCGGAAGATGCTGCCGTAGGCGTTGGGCTTGCCGAGCAGCACGCAGGCGTCGTTCACCAGGTAGCGGGTCGGGAAGTTGTCCGTGCCGTCGAGGATGACGTCGTAATCCTTGAACAGGTCCAGCGCGTTCGCGGAGGACAGCGCCACCTCGTACGGCTCGACGTGGACGTTCGGGTTCAGCGAGTGCAGGCGGTCTTTCGCGGACGCCAGCTTTGAGCGGCCGACGTCCGTCGTGCCGTGCAGCAACTGCCGCTGCAGGTTGCTCAAATCGACGACGTCGAAGTCCACGATCCCGATGGTGCCGACGCCGGCCGCGGCCAGGTACATCGCGGCGGGCGATCCCAGGCCGCCGGCGCCGATGCACAGGACCCTGGCGCCCTTCAACGCGCGCTGCCCGTCCATGCCGACTTCCGAGAGAATCAGGTGCCGACTATAGCGCCGCACTTCATCGGGAGAGAGCTGCGGCAACGCCGGCGCTTCAGCCAGCCCGCTGCCGCCCGCGACCGACGGAATGATCGAGACCACGTCCCCGCTCTTCAGAGGCGTGGCCTCCTTCTGCAGATAGCGGATGTCCTCGTCGTTCACGTAGACGTTGACGAAACTCCGCAGCCGGCCGTCGGCGCTGTAGAGGTGATTCTTGAGCGCAGCGTAGCGGGTGGTGAGGCCCTGCAGGAGTTCGCCCACCGTCTGCCCGTCCACCTCCACGGTGTCGAGCTTGTCGGTGAACGGCCTCAGCGGCGTGGGGATGAGAATCTGAGTCGGCATGTCGGGTTCTCCGGAACGGGGCAAACGAGCAACGGTCAGACGTCGGTCGTCATCGCGGCGGGTTCGAGCGTGACCGGCTCCTCATCGAACGCGGAGCGATCCTCGTGAAGACGCCATGACGTGAGTTCCTGCGCCACGCCGTCCCGTACGGACACGATCACGTACGAGAACACGGGCCAGGCGTGGTCGAGATCGTACTGCGACGGGCGCGCCGGATGATCCGGGTGGGAGTGGTAGAAACCCAGGAGTTCCAGTCCGCGCTCGCTCGCCCGGCGTTCCGCCGCGCGATAGTCCTGCGGCCGCACCAGAAAACGCCGCCGCGGCCCCTCCTCGGTGGTGTTGGGCAGGGGACAGGCTTCGGTGACCACCCCGTCCCGCCCGAGCATCGCCCCGCAGCACTCGTGAGGATAGGTTTCCCGCCCGTGGCCTCGGATGGCGTCGTCCACCCCTGCGCCCAGCATCAACGCCATTTACCGCGCCTCCCAGAAGCGTTCGGTGAGATAGCGCTCGCCGCCATCGCACAGGATGGTGACGACCACGGCCGGCGACCCGGCCACGCGGGTCGCGGCCACCACGTTCGCGCCGGCGGAAATACCCACCAGCAGGCCTTCTTCCCGTGCCAGCCTCCTCGTCATCGCGAACGCCTCTTCCGTGTCGACGGTCACCTCGAGGTCGGCCACCGAACGGTCGTAGATTCCCGGAACGATGGCGGTGTCCATGTGCTTCAGGCCTTCGAGCCCGTGCAGCGGGCTGTCGGGCTGCATCGAGGCGAGCACGACCCCAGGCACCTGCTCGCGCAGCCGGCGTCCGACGCCGACGAAGGTGCCGCTGGTGCCGAGGCCCGCGACGAAGTGGGTGACCCGCCCCTCGGTCTGCCGGATGATTTCAGGACCGGTGGTGTCGTAGTGCGCCCGCCAGTTGAAGTCGTTGTTGTACTGGTCGGGGTAGAAATACCGCTCCGGGTCGGCGGCGTACCGTCGCCGCGCCTCTCGAATCGCGCCGTCCGAGCCTTCGAGGGGATTGGTCAGCACGAGCGCGGCGCCATACGCCCTCAACATCAGTTTGCGTTCCGGCGTCACGTTCTCCGGCATGCACAGTGATACCGGGTAGCCAAGCGCGGCGCCCAGCATCGCGTAGGCAATGCCGGTGTTCCCCGAGGTCGCGTCCAGCACGACCTTCCCCGGACGGAGAGCCCCGGTGGCCAGGCCTTCGAGCAACATCCGACGGGCCGGCCGGTCCTTGACGGACCCACCGGGATTCCTGAACTCAGCCTTTCCATACAGTTCGATGCCGGGGCAGTCGCGCTCGATTCGGCTCAGCCGAATCAGCGGCGTGTGCCCCACCAGGTCGAACAATGGTCCGAGACGATGCGCTTCGGCAGGTGCCTGGGGCAACATGGGCAGTCGGATGATGGAGCGCCTAGGAAAACACGTCCGCAAGCCCGGAGCAAGACAAATCCGACTTGTTGAGTCGTAGATAGAGCCGATACCGAAATTGGATGGACGAACGAGGGGACGAACGGCGCCTGGGAACGGCGCTCCGTCCTGTCCTGGGCTACTTGATGACGGCCGTCAGTGTGACCTGGGCCCGAATCTCGAGCTCGCCTTCGGCCACGGGCGTGGCCGGGGCGGCGGCGTCGGCCGTCATCATCCGGGGGGCGGCGAACGCCTGCGGGCGGAACTGCCCGGCGGCGGGTGTCTCGTCGATCCGCACGACGCGGTCCACCGAACGCTTTGCGCCGGCGGCGGCGGCGGTGGCCCGCGCCATCGCGTCGGCGACGGCCCTGGTGAGCGCCTCGCGCTCGGTCGCCTCCCGATCCTTCAGGTCGAAGGTCAGCCCCTGGATGGACGTGGCACCGGAGCCCACGGACGCGTCCATCACCTCGCCGAGCTTCGCGAGGTCGTCCACGCGCACCTCGACGATGTTGCGTGCGACGTACCCGCGTGGGGTCTGCTTCCCGTTGTTGTAATCGAACTCCTGCTGCAGCGAGATGATGACCGTCCGCACGGCGTCCTTGGCGATGCCCGCGGCCGCCAGTTTCTGCTGGACGGCGCTCATCGCCTCGGCGTTGGTCGTCTGCGCCTCTTTCGGATTGCGGGCGCGCGACTCGGCGCCAATGCGCACGAACGCCTGATCCGGCGCCTTCCGCACCACGCCCTCGCCCTGCACGACGACCACCGGCGGGTCCATCGCCGGCGACCCGGGCGTCTGCGCCCACGCCGAAGTGGTCGCCAGCACGAGACCAAGACCCGTCATCAGCAGCTCATTCATGGTGCGTCTTCCTTTCATCCCGAATAGACCACGCGAAACCCGATGCTGTAGGCGTAAGTGTCCGGGGGGACGCGGTGACGATGGGCGCAGCGCAACTGGTCCACGTCGTGCGTCACCCACGATCCGCCCCTCAGCAGACGGAACACGCCGTTGGCGGGCCCGCGCGGATTGTGCGGCTCGAACTCGCGGTAGGTGTGCTCGCCGTACCAGTCGGCCACCCACTGCCAGACGTTGCCGGCCATGTCGAACAGCTCGAAGCCATTCGGCGGGTAGCTGCCGACCTCGCTGGTTCCGCGATGACGCTTCAAGGCGGGCTCGGGGAGGAAGTTGCCGCGCGAGGCGTCGATGTCATCTCCCCACGGATAGCGCTTCCGCTCCAGTCCCCCGCGCGCCGAGCGTTCCCATTCGGCCTCGGTGGGCAGGCGTACGAGCTTGCCAATCTGTCCGCTCAGCCAGCGGCAATAGGCGGTGGCATCGGCGTGACTGACCAGCGTGACCGGGTGCCGGCCGCGATCGGGCGGCGGCTCGGAGCCGCGCCACACGTGCGACGCCGCGAGTTCCCTGAAGGTCGGTTCGTGATGGGAAGTGACGACCAGCGGCAGATCGCGAAGGGAGGGCGCGGGATGGCCGGTGTCGCGGACGAAGGCCGCGTATTGATCGACGGTGATGGCGTGAACCGACACGTGGAACGCGTCGACCTGCACCAGCCGTGCGGGTCGTTCGTCATCATTCCCCTCGTCGGACCCCATGGTGAAGCGAGCACTGGAGATCGGGGCGAAACGGGGCATGAGATCGTCACCCATCCGGCTGCGTTCCACCAAGTATACTGCCCGCCATGAAACTCGAACAGTTTGCGATGGAAAGGATGCAATCCACCTATGAAAACCTGGTGGAGTTCAACCTCTCGGAAAGCGGCGTGCGTCCGCTCTCCATGCGCGAGCTGCTGGGCGATGCGGCGGCCATCGAAGGCGCGCTCGACCAGCCTCTGGTCTACACGCAGTCGAACGGGACGGTCGAGCTCCGATCGGCGATTGCGGCGATGTACCCCGGCGCCACGATCGATCACGTCGAGGTCACCAACGGCGGGTCCGAAGCCAACCACATCACCACCTGGCGGCTGGTCGAGCCCGGCGACGAAGTGGTGATGCTGCTCCCCACCTACATGCAGACCTGGGGGCTGGCGCGGGCCTACGGCGCCACGGTGCGCGAGTGGCACCTGGTGGAAGACGTGGCGGCCGGCCGCTGGCGCGTGGATCTCCCGGCACTCGACGAGCTGGTCACCGCGCGGACCAAGCTGATCATCATCTGCAACCCGAACAACCCCACTGGCGCGCGGCTCACGGCCGAGGAACTCGACGGCATCGCCCGCGCCGCCGACCGCGTCGGCGCCTGGGTCCTGTCCGACGAGATCTATCGCGGCGCCGAACTGGACGGGGTCGAGACGCCGACGATGTGGGGCCGCAGCGAGCGCGTCATTGTCACCAACGGCCTGTCGAAAGCCTACGGGCTTCCAGGACTTCGCATCGGGTGGATCGTCGCCTCGCCCGCCCTGGTGGCGTCGCTGTGGTCGTATCACGACTACACCACCATCGCACCGGGCGCGCTGAGCGATCGGCTGGCGCGCGTCGCCCTGGCGCCGGAGCGCCGCACGGCGCTGCTCGAACGCACGCGTGGCATCATCCGTGCGAACCTGCCGCTGCTCGAGGACTGGCTGCGCGCCCACGGTGACGCGTTCTCGTGGCTGCCGCCGCAGGCAGGCGCGATCTGCTACGTGAAGTACCGGCACCGCATCAACTCGACTGTCCTCGTGACGCGACTCCGCGAGCAGAAGAGCGTGCTGATGGTGCCCGGCGACCATTTCGGCATGGACCACTACCTGCGAATCGGCTTCGGCGAACCGCCCGCCTACGTCACCGCGGGCCTGGCGCGGCTCCACGAGCTGCTCGAATCGCTGGCCGAGAGCGAGCGCGTGGCCACCACGGGCGCATGAGCGCACCGGTGCTGTCGTTCGTCCTGATCGGGTTCGGCCACGTCGGGCGGCGCTTCGTGAGGCTGCTGTCGGACGTCGCCGCGCGCCTGGATTTCGAATGGCGCGTCGTCGCCATCGCCACGCGCCGTCATGGCTCGGTGATCGCCCCCCACGGGGTGGATGTCACCCGCGCCCTGGCGCTGGTCGAGTCCGGGCAATCGCTGGATCGTCTCGACGCGGAGCCTGGCGAGCGCAGCGGGCTGGACGTCATCCGCCAGGCCGCGCGCGCCCTGGCGGACGAAGCCGCTGAGGGCCGCGTGGTCTGCATCGAGTCCACGGTGCTCGACATCGATCACGGCGAGCCGGCGGTGTCGCATGTGCGCGCCGCCCTGGAGGCGCAGATGCATGTCGTCACGGTCAACAAGGGACCGGCCGCCTTTGCCTACGACCCGCTCGAATCGCTCGCCGACACCATGGACCGCGTGTTCTTCTTCGAGGGCGCGGTGATGGACGGCATCCCGGTGTTCAACCTCGTGCGCGAGACGATGCCGGCGGTGCGCATCGACGGGTTCCGGGGTGTGATCAACACCACCTCCAACTTCATCCTGTCGGCGCTCGAGCGCGGGCAGAGGTTCGACGACGCTGTCCGCGAGATGCAGACGCGCGGGATTGCGGAAGCGGATCCGTCCCTGGACGTGGATGGCTGGGATGCGGCGGCCAAGACCGCCGCGCTCGTGAACGTGTTGATGGGCGGCGCGATGACGCCGCATCAGGTCGCCCGCACGGGGATTGCCGACGTGAAGGCGGACGACCTGCAGGACGCCCTCAAGCGGGGACGACGCATCCGGCTCGTCGCCTCGGCCTCGCGCCAGGGTGGCGGCATCACCGCCCGCGTCGAACCCGAAATGCTGGCCGGCGACGACCCTCTGGCCGGGCTCGCCGACACCGAGAACGCGCTCTACCTGCTCACCGACCTGCTCGGCGAAGTCGGCATCGTGCAGCGCGAAGGCACCTTGACGCAGACGGCATACGCGGTGCTGAGCGATGTGTCGCGCATCAGCCTGCGCCTCAGAGACTGGAACGACCGATGACAGGACCGCTCACGGGCATCACGGTGCTCGATCTGACCCGGGTGCTCTCCGGCCCATACTGCACCATGGTGCTGGCCGACATGGGCGCGCGCGTGATCAAGGTGGAGCACCCCGGCAAAGGCGATGACACCCGCCACTGGGGCCCGCCGTTCGTCGCCGCCGAGAGCGCGTACTTCCTCAGCATCAACCGCAACAAGGAGAGCGTGACGCTCGACTTCAAGCACCCGCAAGGACGGGAGGTGCTCGACCGGTTGCTGGCGCGTGCCGATGTGCTGGTCGAGAACTTCAAGCCCGGCACGATGGATCGCGCAGGCTTTGGCTGGGAGACGTTGCACGCACGCCATCCACGGCTGGTCTACACCTCGATTTCCGGCTACGGACAGACTGGTCCACGGCGGGACGAGCCCGGCTACGACGCGGTGATCCAGGCCGAAGGCGGCTTGATGAGCATTACCGGCGACGGCGACGGCCCGGCCTATCGGCTGGGCGTGGCCGTCTCGGACATCGTCGCAGGCATGTTCGCGGCGCAAGGCGTGACGGCTGCGCTGTTCGCGCGCGAGCGGACCGGCCAGGGCCAGCGCGTCGACATCGGCATGCTCGACACCACGGCCGCGCTCCTCACCTACCAGGCCGGCAACTACTTCGCGACCGGTCAGATTCCGGCGCGCCTCGGCAATCGGCATCCGACGATTGCCCCGTACGAAACGCTGCCGACCGCTGATGGAGAAATGGTGGTCGCGGTCGGCAACGACGGCATCTGGAAGCGGTTCTGCCCGGCGCTCGATCGGCCCGAGCTGGCCGACGACCCGAGGTTCCGGACCAACCGCGACCGCCTGACCAATTACGCTGCGCTGAAGCCCGAGTTGCAGCGGACGATGGTCACACGAACGCGTGCCGAGTGGACCCAGCGCTTCCGCGCCGCGAGCGTGCCGTGCGGCGCCGTGCGCGATGTGGCGGAGGTACTTGCCGACCCGCAGCTGGCCGCGCGCGAGATGGTGGCGACGCTGGACCACCCGACCGCCGGGCCGACGCGCGTCATTGGCACCCCCATCAAGCTCTCGGACACGCCCGGCTCCATTCGGACGCCGCCCCCCACGCTGGGACAGCACACCGACGCGGTCCTCGGTGAACTGGGGTACGATCAGGACATGATTGCCAGCCTGAAGACGTCGGGAGCGGTGTAACCCATGGACGTCGCCCTCGTTCGCAAGCGAATCCAGAAGGCCATCGAGCAGGCCCGGCGCGAGTCGGCCGATCGCCGAACCCGGGCCCAGGAAGCCGAGAAGGATTACGAAGAGTTCCTCGAGACGCGCGCGATCCCGGCCTTCCGGTCGGTCGCCATCGTGCTGAAGTCCGAAGGGCTGAATTGGGAAGTGATGACGCCGTCCGCCGAAGTGCAGGCTGGTGCCGGGACGCCGGCGCGACGAGTACATCGCGATCACGTTCGACGCCACCGCGGACCCGCCGCAGGCGATGGTCAGCATGACCCGCGGCCGCGGCGGCCGCGTGCTGCACTCCGAGCGCCCGGTGAAGCCCGGGACGCCCTCGGTCACCGCCATCAGCGAAGACGACGTGGTGGAGATGCTGATCGAGGAACTGCGCCCCTGGCTGGGGTGAGCCAGGCTAAGCCAGTCGATCGACGGCCGCGGTGTCGACGCCCGCGGCCTTGAGGCCGGCCATCAGGCGCGCGCGGTCCGGCGCGCGGCGGGAGGCCTCGCGCACGTCCACCACACCCGACTGCACGTAGCCGACCAGCGCGTCCACCATTGGCGCCATGCCGGCGTTGCGACCCGAATCGAGCGTGGCCGACAGGTCCGTCAGCGTCCCTTCGGCAATCAGGCGGGTCACGGCGCCGGTCCCGGTGAGGACCTCGCGCGCGGCAATGCGTCCGCCCTGCGCCTTGCGGAGCAGCAACTGCGCCACGGCGCCGCGGAAACTCTGCGCCATCGCCAGGCGGGCGTCGCTCCGCTGGTCGGCGCAGACGAGCTCGATCAGTCGCTGCACCGCAGCGGCCGTGGACCCGGCCTCGACCGAGACAATGGCCAGTCGGCCGTCATTCGCGGCGTCCAGCGCCAGCGAGACGAGCTCGCCGGAGGATACGTCCTCGAGCACCAGCACGTCCGGGCTCTCGCGAAGCGCTGCCCGTGCCATGGCCAGCCCGCGGCCGACATCCGTGCCCATCTCGCGCTGACTGATCAGCGCCTGGTGGGGTTCGTGAATGACGCGGACCTGTGGCTCGAGCGTGATCACATAGTCGCCGCGGTGGCGGTTGATGATGTCGACGAAGGCCGCGACGATGGCGGACTTGTCGCTGCCCGCTGGTCCAGCCACCACCACGAGGCCATCCGGTTCGGTCGCCAGCAGTCGCGTGGCGGTATCGAGTCCAAGCTGATCGGCCGTCGCGGCGTGCGTCGCGGTGAAGTGGAAGATGGCGCCGGGACCGCGGTGATCGCGGAAGGTGGCGCAGCGGACGCGGCCCACCTCGGCGAACTCCATCAGCCATTCCGCCGGATCCCCGCGACGCACGGCATCGCGCCAAGGCTCGGGCGTCAGGTCCGCCAGCAGGGACTCGATGTCGGCCGCCTGCAGCGGCGTCTCTTCGTCGAGCACCCGGATCTCGCCGTCAACGCGGATGTACGGCCGCACCTGGGACATCACGAACAGCTCGGACGCCGCCTGTCCGCTGGCTGCCCGCAGCAGCCGGTCCGTGGTCGTCGCGCGAACGGACCCCGCTCGCGAGGGCACCTCGATGCGAACGGTGCGCGTCACCGGCGTGGCCGGGGGTTCGCTGCCACCGCCCGCTAACGGGGTGGGCGTGGGCGTGGACGGAGCCGACGCGGCTGGCGCAGGAGTGGCAGGAGGATGTGGTGTGAAGTCCATGGGATCCATCGGCGTGGTCATCTGCGCGTCGGGATAACCGGGCGCGCCGGCGGCGGCCATGACCGGCACGGCTTCGGGCGCTCGGACCTCGGCGGTCTGCTGGGCGGCAATCGCCTCGACCGGAATGTCGGCCTCCGTCGCGGTCTCAGCCTCGGCGGGCGGCGCCGCCAGGGTCGGGGAGACGGCAGCCGCCGCTTCGTCTATCGGTGTCTCAGCCGGTGCCTCGGCGTCCGGCGTCGCGGCGATCGCGGCTTCGGTGCCCGGCATGTCGATGCTCGCGGCGTCGGCAGTCGCGACCTCCGCGACCAGTGTGTCTGAAGGGTGCGTGGCGGGGACCGCTGGCTCGGGGCCGGGTGCCTCGGAAGCCTGGGCCTGGTCGGTCGGCGAAGGCGTGGAAGCCGACGGAGATTCAGCCAACTCCGCTTCAGGTGTCACACTCGACTCCGGCGCCGGCTCCGCCGCGACCAGCGTGGGCACCTCGGCAGCAGACGCCGACTCTGGCTCCACGGCGCCAACCTCGTCGGGCGGCGCCGCGGGGACAGTCGCATCGGCGACGGACTCGACCTCCTTGTCGCGACGACGGCGGATCTCGATCCAGATGTCGTCGCCGCCGCGCGCCGCAACCACCGTGAAATGGTCGGTGCCGCGGGACGGCAGGCGATGCTCGACGGCACCAAACTCTGCCAGAGCAGACTGTGCATCGCCAGACAGGAGTTGCCCCAGCATGCCGACCATGGCGCCGAGGTTCAGCCCATGGTTCGACAGGTCGATGGTCTTCGAGCCCGACACCACAATGGGCTTTTCGCCCACATGCATCACGAGCGCATCGCCGTTGGCGCGCACCATCGCCGTCAGGAGAGAGTCGACTAGAGCCACTGCCACCCAATACATCGGCAGGAACCGCGAGCGTCGATAGAGTTGTCTCAGCGGTGGGCGATGTGCAGGGTCATCAGGCCGCCGAGCAGCGGAATCACGCGCACTGATGTGAATCCGTGTGCACGAAGCCGGTCGGCGACGCCGGCAGCCCCTGGATATCGGCGGATGGACGCGGGAATGTAGCGATAGGTGTCCGGGTCGCCGTGGAGGGCCCATCCCAAGGCGCTACCGACCACGGACAGATACGCGAGATAACCCCAGCGGACGATGGCCGACTCCGGCCGGTTGAAGTCCAGGGACAGCACGCGCCCTCCCGGCTTGACCACCCGCGCCAGTTCACCGATCGCGGTGTCGAGGTCGGGCACGTTGCGCAGACCGTAGCCCGTCGTCACCAGGTCCACGCTGGACGCGGCAATCGGCAGCGCCCCCATGTCGCCGGCGACGTACGGCACGTCGCCGCCCTTCTGCCGTGCGAGCAGGAGCATCCGCGGCGTGAGGTCCAGGCCCAGCACGCGGTGAGCGCCGGCGGCTTTCGCCAGCAGCGCGATATCGCCGGTGCCGCAGGCGAGATCGAGCACCACATCAGAGGGCGTGACCCGGGCCTCGCGGATGAGACGCGCCTTCCAGCGACGATCCTGCCCGTAGGACAGCACTCGCGTGATGAAGTCGTAACGGTCGGCAATCGTGGCGAACAGACCACGGACGTGCGCGCGCTTGCTCTCCGGCGACTGGAAGGCCGAGCCGAGTGACATGAGTTGAGTGGTCAGAATCCGAGAAACAGACGGGCGAACGCCGCCGTGGACAGGGTGACGGCAAAGGCGATGGCAAGCGGCATCAGCGCACCGATGGCGGCCCACTTCGCGCTGAGCGTTTCCTTGTAGATGGTGATCACCGTGGTCGCGCACGGGTTGTGCAGGAGGGAGAACAGCATCAGGTTCACCGCCGTCAGCATGGTCCAGCCGTGCTGATCGACCAGCAGCGCGCGCAGCTGATCGAACGACTGCAGGTCGGTCATCATGCCCTGCGCCATGTAGACCATCAGCATCGTCGGGACGACGATCTCGTTGGCGGGGATGGCGATGATGTAGGCCAGCAGGATGACGCCGTCCAGTCCCATCGCCCAGCCGAGCGGTTGCAGCGCCGCGGAGATGCGGGTGGCCAGGCTCTCGCCCCCGACCACGATGTTGCCGAGCAGCCAGATCACCGCGCCCGCCGGCGCCGCCGTCCACATCGCGCGCCACAACACGAACAGCGTCCGGTCGATCAGCGAGGTGTAGAGAATCCGCAGCATTCCCGGCCGCCGATAGGGCGGCAGCTCCAGCGTGAACGCCGACGCTTCTCCCTTCAAGATCGTGCGCGAGAGCACCCACGACACGACCAGCGTGAACGCCACCCCGAGCAGGACAATGGCGACGACCGATCCGGCCGCGACCAGAGAGGCGATCGCCGGTGGAAAAGCGGCCGCGACAAAGACGGTGGCCAGCATGATCAGCGTCGGGAAGCGCCCGTTGCAGGGCACGAAGTTGTTCGTCAGGATCGCGACCAGCCGCTCGCGCGGCGAGTCGATGACGCGGGTGGCAATCACGCCGGCGGCGTTGCAGCCGAAGCCCATGGCCATGGTCAGAGCCTGCTTGCCGTGGGCGCCGGCCTTCTTGAACAGGAAGTCGAGGTTGAATGCCACGCGCGGCAGGTAGCCGAGGTCCTCGAGAATCGTGAAGAGCGGGAAGAAGATCGCCATCGGCGGCAGCATGACGCTGACCACCCATGCCAAGCCGCGAAACACGCCGTGCCACACGAAGCCGGTGAGCCACCAGGGCGAGCCCCAGGACTCGAACAGCCCGGCCGCGACGTCCTCCACCCAGAACAGGGCCTGGGCCAGCATCTGCGACGGCACATTGGCGCCAACGATGGTCAGCCAGAACACCACCGCGAGCATCACCAGCATCAAGGGCAGCCCGAAGGCTCTCGAGGTGACGATGCGATCGATCCGCTGATCCAGTTCGAGCGTCTGGCCCACGGTGCCGCGCACGGCCCGGCGCGTGATGCGCTCCACTTCCGTGTAGAGCGACGTCACCACTTCCTCGCGGAAGCCGGTTTCGAGCGAGCGCCGGAGCGCCGTGGCTTCCCTGACGATGTCAGCCGGGGATACGACCGCAGGGTCGCTCATTGCGCCCCCTGCAGCGCGATCTTCCGGCTGAAGCGCAGGTCGGGGGCTTGCTGGCGCGCCACCAGCTCGGCGAGCTTGCCGCTCGCCAGCGCCTCTTCGACCGCGGCGTCGCCATCGAGCAGCCGGATGGCAATCCATCGCGCGTTGGGCAGCCCGGGGGCCGACGACTCGATGAGCGGCACCAGCCGGCTGACCGCACGTTCGAACTCAGGCGTTCCCTTGGAGCGCAGCGGGCTGGTCGCCGTCTCGCCCGAGGCGACGCCCGCCGTCTCGCTGAGCAGCGTCATGAGGTTCTCGCTGGTCCTCGCCACGATCGGCACGACCGGCACGCCGAGATCCCTCGCGAGGCTGCGCGTATCCACCTCGATGCCGCGCCGTCTGGCCTCGTCCATGAGGTTCACGGCGACGACCACGCGATCGGTGATCTCCAGCACCTGCAGCACCAGGTAGAGATTCCGTTCGAGGGCGCTGGCGTCCACGACCACTACTGTGCAGTCCGGCTTGCCAAACAGCAGAAAGTTGCGCGCCACTTCCTCGTCCTGCGAGGCGGACAGCAGCGAATAGGTGCCGGGCAGGTCGACGAGCTTGTACTTGACGTCGGCGAACTGAAATCCACCTTCGGCGCGCGTGACCGTCTTCCCGGGCCAGTTGCCGGTGTGCTGACGCAGGCCGGTCAGGGCGTTGAACAGCGTCGACTTGCCGGTGTTGGGATTGCCGGCGAGCGCGACGATGCGATCGAAGCCGCCGACCGCCGCGCCCAGCCGCGCCATTTCGGCATGCGCCGGACACGTCTCACAGTTCGAGTGCATGGTCATCAGTTGTTCCCGCCATCGTTACGCGACTGCCCGCACGAGCACCCGCTCCGACTGCTCGCGGCGAAGCGCGATGGTCGTCCCCCGCAGCCGATAGGCCCGCGGATCGCCGGCAAACGTCGTCAGGTCGGGCCGCACGTGCGCGCCGGGCGTGAATCCCAGATCGAGCAGGCGGCGCCGGATGAAGCCCCGGCAGCCTGGATCGAGTGACACCACCTCGCCCACCGTGCCGGACGGCAGGTCGGACAGCCGCACCACCGATTCACTCGCAGCCGCCGGTGTGGCGACCGCCGCTGCCACGTGCACGTTACCGGCCAGCATCGGCGCCAGCATGAACTCGCTTTCGCCGTCACTGAGCACGAGGCGTGTGGGCGAAGCGTCGACGATGTGGACCCGTTGGCCGAGGTGCAGGCCAAGGGCGGCGAGCTGCGCGTAGGCCAGGGGAGGCTCGTCCTCCAGGTGCACGATCCGCGCGGGCGCGGCGACAGGCCAGGCGCTGAGCGGCGTGCCGCCGGCCGGCCGCAGTTCACCATCGCGTTCGGGAATCGGGTCGCCGTGCGGGTCGACCTCGGGATGTCCCATCGCCGCCGACAGGCGATCGACCTCCGTCGGTGTCAGCAGGTGCTCCGCGCGTTCGGCCTTCACATGCACCTGTCCCACCGGCACGCCCAGTTCGTCGGCCAGGTAGAGCTCCCACAGTCGATGGGCCCGGACCACGTGCAGCGCCGCGCGTTCGCCCTCGCTGGTGAGGCGGAACCGATCGCCTTCGGTGCGGATCAACCCTTCGCGGCCCAGCCGTTCAGTCAGCGCGAGGAGTTCACGATCGCTCGTCCGCAGGATGCCCTGTAACGAGGAGAGCGACGCGGATTCGCCAGCGGCCGCTTGTCCGAGCAGATGCTTGAGCGCGTTCTCCGCCTGTTCGCGACCGAGCGCGGCGCGGTGATGCCGCCAGCGCGCGAGCACCCCTTTGTTGGGGACCAGAAAGGCCGCTCCCAGAAGGACGGCCACGAAGAACCAGAGAAGAGGGGTCACTATCGTGTTGAACTCCGCGACCGGCGCAGAGATTTTGATTAAGCAAAATTAGACCACACCGGTCGACAAAATGTCAAACGAGAGCCGGCGAAGTCTGGTAAGCTGATGATTCTACGATGCTTCCGTCCAGCACCGTCGAGAACTACCTGAAGGCAATTTACCTCGGCGAGAGCCAGCTGGCGCCGGGACAACGCCTTGTGCCCATGGGGCAGCTGGCCACCTCTCTCCAAGTGGCGCCCGGCACGGCCACCACGATGGTGAAGACGCTCTCGGAGTCGGGGCTGGTCGAGTACGAGCCCTACAACGGCGTGCGGCTCAGCCCGGCGGGCGAGAAACTGGCGGCACTCGTCCTCCGTCGCCACCGGCTGATGGAGCTGTTCCTGGTCCGCGTGATGGGCCTTGGCTGGGACGAGGTCCACGACGAAGCCGAGCAACTGGAGCACGTCGTCTCGGATCGCCTGATCGAGCGGATCGACGAGATGCTGGGACGGCCCGAAGTGGACCCGCACGGCGATCCCATCCCTACCGCCGATGGTCAGGTGCCGCGGCACGACTTCGCCACGCTGCTCACCTGTCCGATCAATGAGCGGGTCACGGTCACGCGCGTCACCGATCAGGACGCGGCGTTTCTCCGCTTCATCGAGCAGCACCACCTGATGCCAGGCGAACCGATCGAGGTCGAGGCGCGCGATGAAGTGTCCGACAGCGTGCGCCTGAAAGGCCGCGCCGATCAGCGGATCACGATCGGCATGCGGGCGGCGTCGAAAGTCCGGGTGTCGGCAAGCGAGACCAGTTCGCGCGGGTGACGCGCGACGCGCGCGCCTTCGGGGACGAGTCCGCCGAACTTCCCCACACCGAACCCGTACGCCGCCAGCACGAAGGGGCATCCGGCGGCCGCGGCGGCGCGGTAGTCGGCCGGCGAGTCTCCCACCATCACTGAGGGGCCGTCACCGGATGTCATCAACGCGCGGAGTCCCGTTGGATCCGGTTTGCGGCCATATCGCGAGTCGCCGCCGATGATGGTCGAGAAGAACCCACGCAGCCCGAGGTGGTGAAGAATCTGCTCCGAAGGTGCGAGCGGCTTGTTGGTGAGCACGGCCAGCGGCCCCGCCTGGACGAGCAGCGCCAGCACTTCGTGCATCCCGTCGTAGGCGACAGTATGGTCGAGCAGTCGACGGTCGTAGATTTCGAGGAATCGCGCCAGCGCGCCCGGCGTCTTCGGATCCAGGCCGACGTGTGACAGCGCCCGCGCGACCAGGACCGGGGCGCCATCGCCGACCATGCCGACCACTTCGGCTTCGGTGAGCGGCGCCCCCCCCAACTCCTGCACCAGTTCCGAGGCTGCCTCGGCGAGATCGCGTGACGAGTCGATCAGCGTGCCGTCGAGGTCGAAGACGATCATCGGCAGGTGCGCAGTGAGTGAACCACGCAGGTTGTTATACCACTCGACACACTCACCCCCTCACGGGCGTCTTCGAGTTCGCCAGCGGAGCCAGGGTCGCCAGCGAATCCGCGGAGAGGACGTCAGGCCGCCGAGCGGCGGGCGCTCTCGGCCGCGCGACGCTCACGGTCCGCGATCAGCGCCTCGTCACGCCGGTTGCCCACCACCCGTGCCGGGCCACAGGCTCCGAGCAGCATGCGTTCGGTTGCCTCGGCGTAGCGGTCCGCGATCACGGCGTTCCACGGACTGATGTGCCCCAGGTCTGCCGCGGTCATCGAAGTGTCCTTCACCATTGGTTGCCCTCCTCGCCCTTCTTCATGCCAGGGCGTCGGTGCATGACGCGTTCCAGTCAGGACATCGCGGCGATTGGGCCTGATTTGCGACTCCTGGCACGGCAGCATCGGGATGGAGACACCTGAGAGGCAGACTTTGGTCTGACGGTTCACGTCGGCATCGTTCGCCCCTCGGCGTGCACCATCGGCCACCGTTGACCGGCGAACGCAGTATTCTGCCCACGCCCCCGTGATGCCCGCCGCCATGCCATCGAATGGCCCGCTCACCATCGTGCTTCTGTCCGGCGGCCTCGACAGCGCCGTGCTGCTGGCGCACGAAGCCCAGGCCGCGAACGTGCTGCCGGTCTATGTCTTTTCCGGGCTGGCCTGGGAAGGGCTGGAGCTGGCCATGGTCGAACACCTTCTCCGGCACGAACCTGTCGCCGGGCCGGTGTTGCCGCTGATGCGCGTCGAGTTCACGATGCACGACGTGTACGCGCCGTCGCACTGGGCGCTTCGCGGCGAACCACCCTCCTACGACACGCCGGAGGAAGCGGTCTACCTGGCGGGGCGAAACCTGATGCTGCTGTCGAAGGCGGGGATCGTCGCGGCGCTGAAGGGCGCGAATCGCATCGCGATGGGTTCGCTGGCCGGCAATCCGTTCCCGGACGCGCGACCGGCGTTCTTCCGCGCGATGCAGCACGCGCTGACGTTGGGACTCGATCACCCCGTCGAGGTCACGACGCCGTTTCTGACCTGGACCAAGGAGGACGTGATTCGTCGGGGCCACCAGCTGCGGGTCCCACTCGGCCTGACGTTGTCGTGCATGAATCCGGTGGCGGCCGCCCTGCCGGCGGCACCGCCGCTGCACTGCGGTCGGTGCAGCAAGTGCCGGGAGCGTCGAGACGCCTTCAAGAGCCTGGGGCTCGACGATCCGGCCGCGTACGCGTCCGTCCCGCCGCGCTAGCTCTCGAAGCGAATCGAACCGTCGCTGGTGCGCACCCGCAGCACGGGACCGCCCTCCCCCATCCGGGTCCTCAGCTCGCGACGCGACTCGCGCCGGCCCTCGCCATCCGGCTCGATCTTCAAGGCCGGGTGCGAGGAGCGAACGGCCCCGTCGCTGGTCTCCGCGTCGATCTCGGCATTGAAGGTCGCCGGCAAGGTGAGCGTGACGCTGCCATCACCCGTGGACAGATCCCACGCGTCGCTCATCACCGTGTCGGGCTGCACCTGCACGCGAATCGAGCCGTCGCCGGTCTTGGCCTTCAGCACCGACGGCCGCGCATCCACGGTGATGCTGCCGTCCTCGGTTTCCAGATCCAGTCGGCCATCCACCTTGTCGATGCGAATCGCGCCGTCACCGGTGCGGATCTCGATGTCGCCCGAGACGCGGTCGGCGGTCACGCTGCCGTCACCGGTGCGCAACGCCAGACGGCCTTCGAGATTCTCCACCCGGATCGCCCCATCCTCCGTCCGCGCCTGCAGCACGAGGTTGCGCGGCACGGCGACGCGGAGCCGCGCGGCTGGAGAGATGTGCATGCCAATGGTCAGGCCGCCCGAGTCCCGGCGGGCGGGGCCCTTGACCCGGAGCACGATGCGATCGCCCTCCTGTTGGGCCTCGACGGTCATCTGATCGAGGAGGCCCTGCTCCATCGCCCGCTTCTCGATCTCGACTTCCACCTCGTTGCGATCCCATGAGTGGATCTCGATGGCGCCGTCGAAGGTTTCCAGGGTCAGGTCCGGCTGGCCGGTGATGGCAAAGGTCCTCGTGTCTTTCGAGGTGACCCCCTCCGTATTGAGGTTGACCTCGCAACCGGGCGCGGCAGCGGTGCAGACCACGAGCACGGCGGTCCGCGCGAGCGTCTGGAATCGGGCGGGCATGGTCTGGCTCATGGCCTCAGTAGACGGAGCGCCGGGGACGAGTGTTCCGGAATAGGGCGGCCGCCCACCCAGGTCTGCACCACCCGCAGCCCGCCATCGAGGACGACGATGTCGGCCAGGGTGTCCGCGGCCAGCCGGCCCTGCAACGGCAGGCCCAGCTGGTCCGCCGGGGTCGTCGAACACATCCGGGCCGCGACCTCGATGGGAAGGCCGGCCTGGTGCACCAGCATGCGGAACGCCTGGTCCATCGTGATGATGCTGCCGGCCAGCGTGCCGTCCTCCAGCCGCGCGGACCGCTCCGCCACGACGATCGGACGTCCGCCAAGCATCGCTCGCGAGCCCGGCGGCAGGCCGGCAGCGGCAGTGCCGTCGGTGATCGCCATCACTTTCGACGCGGTCTTCGCCTGCACCGCGAGCGAGACCACCGCCGGGTGCACGTGGTGGCCGTCACAGATGACCTCGGCGGCCACGGCGGCGGACTCGAGCACGGCGCCGACGACCCCTGGGGCGCGGTGCGTCAGGGGCGACATCCGGTTGAAGAGATGGGTCGCGTGCGTGACCCCCGCGCGGATGGACTCGCGCGCCTCGTCGTAGCTGGCGCCCGAATGGCCGATGGACACGATGTGCCCGCGCGCCCGCAGGAGCCGGACCAGATCGAGCCCGCCGGGGAGTTCGGGCGCCACCGTCACGATCGCGACACTGTCGCGACCCGACGCCATCACGCGCAGTACCGCGTCGGCCGAGAACGCGCCGCCATCGGCGCCGTGGCGGGAAGGTCCGCCATACGCGCGCAGGCAGTGCGCCGGCTGGGCGCCGTTCCACTCGGGATTGATGAAGTTGCTTTCGAGATGCGCGGGCAGCACGCGAGCGGAACCGGCCTGAGGCGCCGTCCGTGCCTGCGCCACCGCGTCGAGAAAGATCTGCAAGGTGTCTGGCGCGCACGCCACCGCGGTTGGACAGAACGCGGTGACGCCGTGCTTCGGCAGCCGCGCGGCCACCGTCGCGACCGCCTCGGCATGGTCCAGCACGTCGGTGCCCTCGACGCCGTGGACGTGCACGTCGATGAAGCCCGGCACGAGGGTGCATCCGGCGACGGCGATCACCTCGGCCTCCGCGCCTGCGGGAATCGCGCGGTCTTCGACCGCCACGATCCGGCCGCCCTCGACGACCAGCGAGCCATTCGAGAGGACCCGGTCCGGCAGCACGACGCGGCCGCCCGAGAGGATGGTCATGCGGATTGGTGCGCGATCCTCGCCGCGCCGATGGCGGCGGCGTCGCTGCCGAGCGGCGACAACACGATGCGGATCCGTTCGGCCTGGGCCGGACCGAGGCGGCGGCTGCACTCCAGCCGGATCGACTCCAGGAGGACGTCTCCCGAGGTGGCGATCATCCCGCCCAGCACGATCGCCTCCGGGTCGAGGATCACCGTGAGATTCGAGAGCGCCATGCCGATGTACTTCGCGGTGTCCTTGATCACGGAGACGCTGACGCCGTCACCGCTCCGGGCCGCCTGAAAGACGTGTTCGGCGGTGACCCGCGACAGGTCGCCCCCATGCTGTGGCGTGAGCACCGACTGGTCGCCGGACTTGATCCGCCAGATGATGCGGCGGACGATCCCCGGGGATGACACCTCGGCTTCGAGGCCGCCGAGGCGCCGGTAGTCCTCGCGTTCGACCGGGTTGATCGAGAGCCACGCGACC
The DNA here is from genome assembly GCA_963721715.1 of uncultured Acidobacteriota bacterium. Classification (GTDB taxonomy): domain Bacteria; phylum Acidobacteriota; class Vicinamibacteria; order Vicinamibacterales; family UBA2999; genus VFZN01. The sequence continues at coordinate 63,732 of CAVRKI010000006.1, forward strand.
GATCCCGCCAGGCCGTTGGCCCCGGTCCACGGCATGCCATTGAGAATGACGCCGCTGGTCACATGCTCGCCAGTCGAGAGGGCGACGACGGTGGACAACCCGCGCGCCGCACCGCACCACTGCTCGGCCACGGCGCAGGCCAGCCCCGCGTTGACGGCGGCTGGCGCCGGGGCGTCGGGCAGCAACTCGCGCAAGACCGCCGCGATCTCCGGCGGCATCGTGTCGCCGGGATGCGGCAGCGCCGCCGCGGCACGCGTCACCTTGACGCCGGCGCCCGCGAGCGCCCGGCGGATGGCGGCCGAGACCGCGAGCGACGGCGCGCCGGTGCCGGGGACGGCTTCGCCGCGCGCCAGTACCTGCGCCTGTGGGTTGACGATGACGGCGCGGACCGTGCCGTCGGACAGATCGAGACCGAGTGTCATGGTGACCAGTCGCTGTGCGCGTGCAGTTTACGCCCTTCAAGGGGCAGAGGCGAGGTCGTGGCGCGGAACATCCCGTGATCCAGGCGCCGCAGCAGCGCTTCGAGCGCCCGGCTATCGGGGCCGGCAAGCACCAGCACGCCGGCACTCTGTTGCGGAGGAAACCGCTTGTCATCCAGGTAGTCCCGATCGAGCGTCACCAGCGTGCGCCTCAGCTGCCGGGCCAGCCGGAAGTGCTCATCGTCACGGGCACGGCGGAGATCGGGCTGCTCGATCACGAACAGCACGTCCCAGCCGAGCGAGGCGCGCATGTAGGCCACGATCCCGGCCGGGAGGTTGGCATCCACGTAGACGCGCGGGCCCGGGGTCGCGACATCGGCGAGCGGTCCCAACCCCGACCAGAGCGTGCCCATCGGAGCGTGCCGGTCACCGCTTCTTGGCCTTGCGGGCCAGCTTCGCGGTCTGGATGCGGGCCTCTTTCTCGAGGGCCGTGAGCATGTCGCGGCGCTTGTGGACCAGGCTCTTGCGTTTGCGCTTGCCGTTCTTGTGACCGACGGCATACTCGCAGAAGAGCGGGAAGGCGATGGTCGAGTCGCAGTACGTCACGCAGGTGTCGGGCAGGACCCCCGGGTTCACTTTGCCCCAGCTCACCGCCTCGGCCGGCGTGGCACCGGACAGCCCGCCCCAGACCACCGAATCGGTGGTGATCTGGATGAAGAAGTCGTTGCCCCCCTTGGGGATGTTGTAGACCTCCCACAGGGTCGGCTGGCCCTGGAGGTAGAAATTCTTCGGCGAACCGCCGCCGAGGATCACGCAGCCGTTCTTCTCGGCGGCGAGGATGATGGAGCAGACCTCGTTGACGTCCTTGTTCGGATCGATCATGAGCCGGCTGCCGTTGATCAGCTCGTGGTAGGCGATGTTCATGCCGATCGAACTGTCGCCGGGGGACGAGGTGTAGATGGGCACCCCGCACTTCGCGGCGCTGGCCACGACCGAATACTCCTCGCAGCCGGGCCGTTCCGCCAGCAGGTGGCGGCCCAGGGCGTAATGCAGGTCCGAGGTCGAAATCGGCCCTTCGAGGCCGCTCGAGACGAGGAAGTCGCGGATGAAGCGATCGGTGTCGAGCAGCACCTGCGCCGGGAACAGCACGTCGTAGATGCGGATGACGCCTTCCTCGTAGAGGACCCGGTCGTCCACGAATGGCGAGCCGCGGCGTAGCGTGAAGTTCAGGGCGTAGTGGAGGTCGTGGTAGAGGTTGGCGCCGGTGCTGATGATGAAGTCGATGAGCCCGCGCTCCATCATCGAGATGATGCACCCACCGAGCCCGGCCGGCGTGAGCGCGCCCGCAATCGTCAGCGCGATGGTGGTGTCGTGATCCTTCGCCAGCATCTTGTCGGTGAAGATGCGGCACGATTCGCCGAGGCGCGCGGCGTTGAAGGCCTGAAACCCCTCGTCGATGAGGGTCCGGACGGCGGGCGAACCCGTGGGACGGTAGTAACGAATGGGCTTGCCCGAGAGAAAACCCTTTCGCTTCTTCTGCGGGGAACCAGGTGCGCGGTACGGCATCGCCTTAGGGTAGCATTTGCCTGTGACTCCGGAAGTGGTCCTGACCATCATCGCCGTTCTGGGTGGGCTCGGAACGGCCGTCGTGCTGGTCGTCTGGCTGAAGGGCCGTCCCTTCGCGCCGGGGGACGTCTTCCGCGCCAGTCGGATGGCACGCGGGAACCGCCTGTTCCCGACGCAGGTGCTGATTTCGCCCGGCAGCGTGGTGCGCTACACGCCGCAATGGGTCGGCAAGGTCGAGCATTCGATTCACGTCGCGCACATCTCGTCCGTGAGCATCGACACCGATCTGCTGTTCTCGCACGTCCTGATCGAGACCACGGGCGGCGCCAGCCCGATCCGCTGCGAGGGCCATCGCAAGGGCGACGCGGTGCGGATGAAGACGCTGATCGAGCAGTACCAGACCCAGTATTACCGCAGCGCCCCCGGCGCCGGAGCGGCCCATGGATGACCTGACCTTCGCCGCGCGCCGCGCGACCTCGACGACCAACCGGTCGGAATCGGATGTCGACGCGCGTTTCCGCACGCTGGTGCAGTCGCCGCTGCGGGCCGGCATCCTGCGCTTCGTCAGCGCCCGTCCCGGCGAAAGCTTCGACATCGAAGCGCTGATGCAGACCTTCGGACGCATGCGCCTCGACATCGAGAACTGCGTCCGCGAGCTGGTCGACTTCGGCGTGGTCCGCAGGATTGGTGGCGAGACGCCGGTCTACACGGCGGTTCGGCCCGAGGGCCCGGCCGGCATCCTGCTCGACGTGTTCCTCGAACACCGCGCGCACGTCGGCGTCGAGGAGACCTCGCCCTCGGTGCAGCGCTTCCGCGAGATGATCGGCCGCGACGAGAAGATGCTGGCCATCTTCGAATGGATTCGCACCGCCGCCAAGTCCGACATCTCGGTCCTGATCCTCGGCCCGACCGGCGCCGGCAAGGAAGTCGTGGCGCGCATGATTCACGAGCTGTCGCGGCGCAGCCAGGAACGCTTCCAGGCCGTCAACTGCGCGGCGCTGCCGGACACGCTGTTCGAATCCGAAATCTTCGGTTACGAGAAGGGCGCCTTCACCGGCGCGCACGATCGCAAGCCCGGACGCCTCGAGATGGCCAACGGCGGCACCTTGTTCCTGGACGAAGTCGGCGACCTGTCGCTGTTGGCCCAGGCCAAGCTGCTGCGGGTGCTCGAGGAACGCCGCTTCGAACGGCTCGGCGGCAACCGCTCGATCCAGGTCGACTTCCGTCTCATCTCGGCGACCAACCGGCCGCTCGATCTGTTCGTCCGCGAGAGCCGCTTCCGCGAAGACCTCTACTACCGCATCAACGCCTTCGCCATCCGGTTGCCGTCACTGAAGGAGCGGGCGATCGACATCCCGGTGCTGGCGAACCGGTTCCTCGCCCGCTACTGCGCGTCGAACGGGCTGGCGCTGGACGCCAAACAGTTGTCGCCGGAGGCCGCCGATCAACTGATCCGGTATCACTGGCCCGGGAACATCCGCGAGCTCGAGAGCACCGTGTCGAGAGCCGCGCTCTCGGCCTCGGGACGCCTGATTCGCCCCGCCGACATCGAGTTCCTGCACGCCCAGGTCGCCACCCGGACCGACGAATCCGGCAACCAGCGTCTGCCGACCCTGCGCGACGCCGAACGCGCCCACATCATCCGGGTGCTGGAGGCCGCGCGTTGGAACAAGGTGGAGGCGGCGAAGATTCTCGATATCAGCCGCGGGACGTTGTACCGGAAGATCGAGGAGTTCGGACTCGAGCCGGCCACACCGGACGCGAAGCGCCGCAGCCGCATCTAGTTTTCCAGCGATGTCCACCAAGTCATATAATGACGTATCAAGCAGTGACTCGTTGATCAGAAAACACCAGCTTGAAGTGACTAACCAGAAGACTGCAAAGAGCTTAGCGCGTAACACGGAATTCGTGTTGCGATATGACTTTAGCGTCAGCTATGCTCGCCACTAGCGGATGCGAGCGCTCCCCCTACCAGCCCGCCTCTACGTCAGCTCCGTCATCCTGATCGGCGCTGGTCTACTGGTGTGGCTGGGCCCACGCGCGACGTTCGCCGACCCGGTGCTGTTCCTGGTCCTGCTGCTGGCCTCGGCCCTCACCTCGGCCTTCAAGGTCAGTCTCCCGCTCGCCCGCGGCGGTTCGACGATGTCGGTGTCGTACGCCGTGGATTTCGCGGCGCTGCTGCTGCTCGGCCCGCACGAAACCATGTTCGTCGCCGTGACCAGCGCGTGGGTCCAGTGCACGTTCCGGATGGAGACGAAGAATCCTCTCTACCGGACGTGCTTCAGCATGGCCTGCCTCGCGATCACCATGCAGGCCGCGGGTTACGCCTACGAGGTGTCGGGCGGCGTGCCGGGCACCCTCGCCAGCACCGTCGCCGGTGTCGCGCGGCCGCTGGCCGCCGCCGCCACCACCTACTTCCTGTTCAACACGTTCAGCATCGCGATCGCCATCGCGCTCTCTTCCAGGCAGTCGCTCATCACCGTCTGGAACGAGAACTTCCTGTGGAGCGCGCCCAGCTACTTCGTCGGTGCCGCGGCCGCCGCCGTGGCGACCTGGGCGATCGAGACCTCGGGGATCTGGCTGGCCCTCCCGGCCATCGCCCCGCTCTACCTCACCTACCGCACCTACAAGGTCTACCTGGGCCGGATCGACGACGAGCGACGGCATGTGGAGGAGATGGCGAACCTGCATCTCGCCACCATCGAAGCGCTGGCGCTGGCCATCGACGCCAAGGACCAGACCACGCAGACGCACATCCGTCGCGTGCAGGTCTACGCCACCGGGCTGGCGCGCGCGCTGGGCATGACCGACAACGAAATCCAGGGCGTCAAGACCGCGGCGTTGCTCCACGACATCGGCAAGCTGGCGGTGCCGGAGCACATCCTCTCGAAGCCCGGACCGCTCACGCAGGAAGAATTCCAGAAGATTCGCATTCACCCGCAGGTCGGGGCCGAGATCATCAGCGCCGTGCCATTCCCGTATCCGGTGGCGCCGCTGATCCTCAGCCACCACGAACGCTGGGACGGCAAGGGTTATCCGCAGGGGTTGAAGGGCGACGACATCCCGCTGGGCGCCCGCATCCTGACCGTGGTCGACTACTTCGACGCGCTGACCTCGGATCGCCCCTATCACAAGGCGATGACGCACGAGGCCGCGCTGTTGCTGCTGCAGCAGGAAGCGGGCCGCGCGCTCGACCCGCACGTGGTCGATCTCTTCATGGAGCGGCTGCCGGACATGGCCCGCGAGGCGCTGGCGCTGGAGGCCGCGCCCGGGCGCCGCCTCTCGCTCGAGCCGACGTCTGATCTCGGGCGCCCTGCGGTCGGCTTCCAGCCGGAAAGCGCGCTCAAGTCGAACACCGTGTTCGACGACATCGCCCTCGCCCACCGCGAGATCTACGCGCTCTACGAGATCGCCCAGACCATGGGCACCAGCCTCGGCGTGGCCGATACCATGGCCCTCATCACCTCGAAGCTGACCAATCTCGTGCCGTTCTCGGCGTGCGCGCTGTTCCTCTACGACGAACCGGACGACATGCTGCGCTGCCGCTTCGCCACGGGCACCGAGTCCGACGCCATCGGCGGCATGTCGATCCGCGCCGGTCAGGGCCTCACCGGCTGGGTGGCGCGCAACCGGCGGCCGCTGGTGAACGCGCGGCCCAGCGCCGACTTCGAAGCCGGCGGCGTGTCGACCCAGACCCGCCTCAACTCGGCGCTGGTCGCGCCGCTGGTGTTCAACGATCGCTTCATCGGCACCATCGCCGTCTACCACGACGACGCCGACTTCTACACCGACGATCACCGCCGCCTGCTGGACCGCGTCTCCGAACAGGCCTCGGCGGTGATCCACAACTCGATCATCTTCGAGCAGACGCAGGAGGACTCGCTCACCGATCCGCTCACCGGGTTGCCGAACACGCGCTTCATGTTCCTGCACCTGTCGCGCGAGCTGGCGCGGGCGGATCGCATGCGGACCGAAGTGGCCCTGCTGGTCATGGATCTCGACAACTTCAAGGAGATCAACGACACCTACGGCCACAATGCGGGCGACCGCGCCCTGCGCGAGGTGGCGCGCATCCTGCGGGCGGGCATCCGGCCCTACGACATCTGCATCCGCTACGCCGGTGACGAGTTCGTCGTGGTGCTGGCCGGGTGCGGCGCCGACGAGGCCGAGCGCAAGCGCCTCGAGCTGCAGCGTGCGGTCCAGGACTTGGTGTTCGAGCCGAGGCCGGGGCGGCGGGTGCAGGTCAGCATCAGCGTCGGCGCGGCGATCTTCCCGAAGGACGGCGACGGCTACGAGGCGATCATGGCCACCGCCGACAGCCGGATGTATCGTGACAAGACGCTCCGCAAGCAGCCACACGCCGTCCAGCCCGCGGCCACCGGCACCGATGGCATCAACGGCCGTGATCGTGCCGATGCCACCGCCCAGTCCGGACGTCTCCGAGGTCGACATCCAGCGCGCCGGCTTCGGCGTGCTGTAACCGCCGCCCGCTTCAGGTTCCAGGGGACCGTGCCGCTCACCACCCTGTCCGTGCACGACGTGATTCGTGCTACGCCGCGGACGCGGCTCCTCCGCATCGACACGCGGGCGAGCGGCTTCCGCTACCACGCCGGGCAGGCCGTGATGGTGGGGCTGCATGGCTCACCGCTGCGCAAGCCGTACTCGATCGCGTCGGCGCCCTCCGAAACCACTCGCACCGGCAGCATCGAACTGCTGGTGCAGGTCGACGACAGCGGCGGCCCGGATCCGCATCTGGAGCGGGCGGCTCCGGGGACACGGCTCGACGTCGAAGGTCCGTTCGGCAGCTTCTCGCTGCCGCCGGTGGAAGACCAGCCGGCGCTGTTGATGGTCGCGGGCGGAACCGGAATCGCGCCGCTTCGATCGATGATGATCGAGGCCCTGAGCCGGCCAGTGCCGCCTCGAATCAGCGTGGTCTACAGCGCGCGAGCGGTCGACGAACTGGCCTATCGCGACGAGCTCGAGGCGCTGGCCGCCGCAGGGCGCATCGTCCTGGTGATGACGATCACGCGCGACGAAGGATCGGCGTGGCAGGGCACGCGCGGCCGCATCGATCGGCCGATGCTGGCGGCCGCGCTGCCAGGCACCCGCGCCTGGTGCCTGATCTGCGGCCCGCAGGCAATGATTGCGGATGTCCGGGCGAGTCTGTCGCTGCTGGGGATTCCCGAGTCGCAGGTCGGAATCGAGCGCTACGACGCGTAGCCATCGGCGGCGGCAGGGCGTGGCGCGCCGGCGGGCAGGCTACATGCCGAGCACGTGGTAGCCGGCATCGACCATCATCACTTCACCGGTGATGCCGCGCGAGGCGTCGCTCAACAGGAACGCCGCGGCCGACCCCACCTCCGACGTCTCGATGGCGCGCCGCAGCGGCGCCTTCTCGCGCACGACGTTGAGAATCGACGAGAAGCCACCGATGCCGGCGGCGGCCAGGGTCTTCACCGGACCGGCCGAAACCGCGTTGACCCGGATGTTCTGCGGGCCGAGGTCGTTGGCCAGATACCTCACGCACGATTCGAGCGCGGCCTTGGCCACGCCCATGACGTTGTAGTTGGGGAACACGCGGTCGCTGCCGAGGAACGACAGGGTGACGATGCTGCCGCCGCCCCGCGACTGCATCAGCGGCTGGGCGCCGCGCGCCAGCGCAATCAGCGAGTAGGCGCTGATGTCCATCGCCATCCGGAATCCGTCACGGGAGGTGTTGACGAACCCGCCGACCAGGTCGTCGCGCTGCGCGAACGCGGCGCCGTGGACCAGGAAGTCGAGCCCGCCGTAGGTCTGCTGGATGGTCTGGAACACCGCTGCGATCTCGGCGTCCTGCTGCACGTCGCAGGGCAGCACCAGGGTGTCGGACGACAACTTCTCCGCGAGTTCCTTGACGTGCTCTTCGAAGCGTCCCTGATACGTGAGGACGACGCGGGCGCCCTCGGCGGCCACCGCCTGCGCGATCGCCCACGCCAGCGAGCGATGGTTCGCGACGCCGACGATCAGCCCCACTTTGCCCTGCATCCGCCCGTCACCGCTCATCGACTCGTCCTCGTTTCAGTGCGTCCTGCGCGTTCAGTGCTTCTTGCGCCGGCGGCGACGGCCACCCTGCCCCGCGCCAGCGCCGTTGCCATTGCCATGCGCATTGCCTTGATCGCGGCCCGATCGCATGGGCCCGGGCTGATCGAAGCCACCCGCGGGTCTCCGGCGGAAGCGGCCTGGCGCGGGTCGCTTGCCCCGGTTGTTGAGGGGCTGGTGCATCGTGAATTCTGGAATCGCGCGGGTGGGAGGGGGCTGCCCTTCGGGACGCGGCAGCTGCGCGCGAATCAGCGATCGCCGGAACGGCCGATCGTCGCCGGCCGGGGTGTCGTCCGACCGCTCGGGGGAGGCGCCTGGCTCCGAGGATGGGGGCGCGACGGGGTCGGCCTCCGCATCGGGGCTCGTGGCGCTCCGCTCGGACGCTGGACTGGCCAGGCGCCCGTGGGGCGATTCGAGGTTGTCGAGGACCTGCGTGAACAACACGGCGGTCGAGCTCTTCCGGCGTTGCGCGGGCACTTTCGCGTTCTTGAAATCGTGCTCGGATTCGCACACGGCACAGCGTGTGGTGTGAATCTGGTCCTCAACCATCGCGACCACGGCGTGGTTGGTGATCCGGCGCTCGCGCGGACAGTAGTCGTCCAGCGAGTCGCCAGGTCGATACTGGCGTTGCTGCATGCAACTCCCCCGAAAACAGTTCCTAGGTCACAGCCCGTCTAGAGCCAATCAAGCGCAGGGTGGGAAGCTCAGGCCTGAACGGTCGATACACCGCAGGGCGCAGGGCAAAGCTAGTTTAGCAGAGGCTCAGGCCAGGAGCAAACGAACCGCGAGGGCGTCGTGCCCGGGGGCTGGTCATTGCCCAGGCTCCGGGCACGCATGAGTTTTCGAATCAGTAACCGGCCAGCCACTCGCGGAGCTCGCCCAGCCGCGCCCGCACGGCGTCGGGGTGGGTGGACTGCGGTGTGCGCCTGGCGCGGACCGACGCCGCCGCGGTGACCCGTCCTTTGACATCGTCCGCGAACAGCGGGCTGAACGCCTGCCACTCCGCGATCGTCAGCGCTTCGATGTCGCGGCCGTCAGCGAGCAGCTGCCGCACCATCGCGCCGACCACCTCGTGCGCCTGCCGGAAGGGCATCCCGCGCGAGACCAGGTAGTCCGCGACATCCGTGGCCAGCAGCAGGCCGGAGGCGGCGCGTCCGGTGCGCTGCGGGTTGAGCGTGAGTTTGGAGATCACCGCCGCCACCGCCGCTGCCGACACCGCGAGCGTGTCTTCCGCGTCGAACAGCGGCTCCTTGTCCTCCTGCATGTCTTTGTTGTACCCGGTTGGCAGGCCCTTCATCGTCACGAGCAGGCCGACGAGGTGTCCCACCGCGCGTCCCGTCTTGCCACGCACGAGCTCGAGGGGATCCGGATTCTTCTTCTGCGGCATCATGCTGCTGCCGGTCGCGGAAGAATCGGCGAGCTCGAAGAACCCGAACTCCTCGCTCGTGAACAGGATGAAGTCCTCGGCGATGCGTGACAGGTGCACCATCGCCAGCGACGTCGCATAGAGGAAGGTGGCGGCGAAATCGCGATCGGACGAGGCGTCCATGCTGTTGGGCACGACCCGCGCGAAACCGAGACGTGCGGCGAGAGCGGCGGTGTCCACCGCGTAACCTGTTCCCGCGATCGCACCGGACCCCAGTGGCAGGGCGTTGGCTTCCTCCCGCGCCTGCTCGAGCCGCTCATGATCGCGCTTCAGCGCGACGGCATGACTGAGCAGGAAGTGCGAGACCAATACCGGCATGGCGCGACGGAGGTGCGTGTACGACGGCATCAGCGCGTCGCCGGCCTGCCCGGCCTGGTTCACGAAGGCCGCAATCGCCGATCGCGAGGCCCTGCTGGAGCAGCGGGATCCTCCGTCTCAGGTAGAGCCTGAGGTCCACTGACACCTGCTCGTTGCGTGAGCGGCCGGTGTGCAGACGACGCCCGGCGTCGCCAATCCGCTCGACGAGCTGGCGTTCGACGAAGCTGTGAATGTCTTCATCGGGACCGTTCACCCACGATGGGTCGCGACGGCCATGCTCGAGGATCGCGGTCAGCCCTTCCCGGATCGCGGTGGTGTCGGTGGCGTCGAGCACACCAGCGGCGGACAGCGCGTCAGCCCACGCGAGGCTGCCGGTGACGTCGTCTTCGAAGAGACGGCGATCGAAGGAGAACGAGATCCCGAAGTCGAAGGCGGCGGGGTCGGGGGCCGCGTCGAAGCGACCCGACCAGAGGTGTTGAGCCATATGGACCGGAACTGTGCGATGAGCGAACGGAATCAGCTGGACGCCGGCCAACTCTGCGCTGGCCGGCTGATCATACCCTTCAAGGCTAACGGTTTCCTTCGTGGGCGGCCAGGCTGTCCAGCTTGCGCGCGATCGCCCGCGCACTCCTGGCGTCACGCGCAATCACCAGAATCGTGTCGTCGCCGGCAATGGTACCCACCACCTCGGGCAGTCGCGCGCGGTCCAGCGCCAGTCCCAGCAACTGCGCCTGCCCGGGCCCGGTCCTCAACACGACCAGTTGCTGGACCGGCTCCGCGCCGGCGAGATACTCGGACAGCGCGCGGCCAAGCGCCGTGATCACCGCCGGTGGCGGCGGCGCGTCCGCGCCCGCGGGCTGGTAGGCGCCGTCGGACGAGCGCTTCACCAGCCCGATCTCCTTGATGTCCCGCGAGAGCGTGGCCTGCGTGACCACGAATCCCCGCGCCGCCAATCGCTGCCGCAACTGCTCCTGACTGCGGATGGCTTCGTGCTCGACGATGTCGCGGACGGCGGTGAGTCGGCGGGGCTTCATAAATATACAGGGCCGTGAATCAGTATACACCTCGCCCGCCGGTCGCCGCCGATTTCGCGTTGACACCGCCCCGAGGGCTATGTATAAGTATTCTTTTTGCCGCATACTCTTGCAGGTTGCAGGGAGCAGGCGGGCACGACGGCAGGGCACACATGGCAGACGAGACGACGATGGAGGCGAGCGAAGGAGACCAGTCCGGCGCGGTCTCGCGACTTCGGGTGGGCATTGCCGGGGCGACCGGCTATGCCGGACAGGAACTCGTGCGGCTGCTGGCCCGTCATCCCCGGGCCACGCTGACGATGGCGACGGGCTCGCAGGCCACCAGCACGCCCCGTCGCCTTCCGGGGCTCGCGCGGATCTGGGATGGCGAGGTGCTGCCCCTCGACGTCCCGGCGCTGGTGGCCGCGGCCGACACCATCTTCCTGGCGCTCCCGGAGGCCGCGTCCGCGGATCTCGCACCGCGGCTGCTGGCGGCGGGAGCGCGCGTCGTCGATCTCTCGGGTGCCTTCCGGATCCGCGAACAGGAGGCTCGTTCCAGGTGGTACCCGGCCACCGGCGCGATGCCCGACGGAGTGGCCTACGGCCTCACCGAGTTCGAGTTGAACAGCATCAGGACCGCGCGCCTGCTTTCGAACCCGGGCTGCTACCCGACCGCCTCACTGCTCGCGCTGCTGCCGCTCGCCAGGGCCGGCCTGCTGATGCCGGGCGCGGACATCATCGTCGACGCGAAGTCGGGTATCTCCGGCGCCGGCAAGGCGCCCGTCCGACCGGACGCACTTCTGCGAGAACCACGGGAGCGTGGCGGCCTACGGCGCGTTCGGACATCGCCACACCCCGGAGATGGAGCAGGCCCTGGGCCAGCGGGTGACGTTCGTGCCCCACCTGGTGCCGCTCGATCGCGGGCTGCTGTCGAGCGTCTATGCGCGGCTCGTGCCCGGCGCCACCACCGCACAGGTGGACCAGGCCTTTGCCACCGCCTATGCCTCGGCGCCGTTCGTGCGGATCACGGGCGAGGCGCTCCCCGAGATCAAGCATGTCGCGCACACGAACTTCTGCGACATCGGCTGGAAGGTCGATGCCGCGAACGGCCGGGTGTTCGTGGTCAGCGTGATCGACAACCTGGTGAAGGGCGCCGCCGGACAGGCGGTGCAGAACTTCAACGTGATGCACGGATTCGACGAGCGGACGGGCCTGCTGTGAAGCCGACCCTGCTGAAGCTCGGGGGCGAGCTGCTCGAGAACGAACAGAAGATTGCCGCGGTCGCACGGGTGATTGCACGGGCGACCGGTCCGCTGGTCGTGGTTCACGGCGGCGGCAAGGAGATCGACGCCGCCCTCGCGGCGGCGGGGATCCCGAAGCGTCAGGTGGACGGACTTCGCGTCACCGATGCGCCGACCCTCGACATCGTCGTCTCGGTCCTGGCCGGCGCGATCAACACCAGGTTCGTCGCCGCCATCAATGGCGCGGGCGGAAAGGCCGTCGGCCTCACCGGCGCCGACGCCGGCGTGGCCCCCGTCAAGAAAGCGCCGGCGCATCGTGCCATCAGCGGCGAGCTGGTCGATCTCGGCCTGGTCGGGGAACCGGCGGGAGCCGCGCCGCCCACGCTGGTGTCGCTGCTGATCTCACGCGGGTTCGTCCCGGTGATCGCGTGCGTCGGCGCCGCGAAGAACGGTCAACTCTTCAACGTCAACGCCGACACGCTCGCCGGAAGCCTGGCGGCCCGGCTGGGGGCCAGCCGGCTGGTGATTGCCGGCGGCACGGCGGGCGTACTCGACGAGCAGGGCCAGACCATCCCGGCCCTGGCGCCGCGTGACGTCAAGGCACTGGTCACGTCGGGCACGGCGAGCGCGGGAATGGTGGCGAAGCTGACGGCCTGCGTCGCCGCGGCGAAGGGCGGCGTGAAGAACGTCGCCATCGTCGACGGCCGCGACTTGAAGCGACTGGGACAGATGCTGGCGCTCAGGGCCGGCGAGGCCGCGCCGACGGCGGGAACACGGGTGACGTCATGATCAGCTCAACACAGGTACGGGAACTCGAAGCGCAGCACGTGCTGCAGACCTACAAGCGGCAGCCCGTGGTGCTGGTTCGCGGCGAAGGACGGCGCCTGTTCGACGCCGACGGGCGTGAGTATCTCGACTTCCTGTCCGGTATCGGCGTCGTCGTGCTCGGGCATTCGGACGCCGGGCTGGCGGAAGTGATCGCGGACCAGGCGAAGACCCTGATCCACACGTCCAATCTGTTCTATCACCCGCTGCAGGGACAACTGGCCGCGAAGCTCGCCGCGCTCTCGGGCCTGCAGCGCGCGTTCTTCTGCAACAGCGGCACCGAGGCGGTCGAAGCCTGCCTGAAGTTTGCGCGCCGCTACTGGTACTCGCAGGGCAGGACCGACCGCACGCGATTCGTCGCCCTCGACCATGGGTTCTCGGGACGCACCATGGGGGCCCTGTCGGTGACCTCCAATCCCCACTACCGGGATCCCTTCGGCCCGCTCATCCCGGGCGTGACCTTCGTCTCGCCGGACGATGTCGCGGCGCTCGAAGGCGCGGTCACGGATCAGACCGCGGCCATCATCGCCGAGCCGATCCAGGGTGAAGGCGGCGTGCGGCCGCTGTCGCCGGAGTTTGCGTCCGCCGTCGCTCGCGTGACCCAGAAGACCGGAACGCTGCTGATCGCGGATGAGATCCAGTGCGGTCTTGGCCGCACCGGCCATGCCTTTCACTTCCAGGCGTTCGGATGGAAGCCGGACCTGATCACGGTCGGCAAGGCCATTGGCTCGGGTGTCCCGGTTGGCGCGGCACTCGTCGCCGAGCACGTGGCGGCGCAGATCTTCGCCGGCGACCACGGCACGACCTATGGCGGGAACCTGCTGGCGACGCGGGCCGCCCTCTACGTGCTCGAGCAGCTGACCGGAACTGCCGCTGCCGTAGCCTACGACGGCGGCGGCGTCATCGGCCACGTCCGGGAGATCGGCGAGATCTTCGGCGCGCGTCTCGAGGACCTTCGCCAGAAGCATGCGATCGTGCACAGCGTTCGCGGCGCCGGCGTGATGCGGGGACTCGAACTGACGATCGACGCGCAACCAGTGGTGGAGGGCGCGCTCAAGGCCGGCCTGATCGTGAACCGGACGGCGGAGCGGGTGGTCCGCATGCTGCCCCCCTTCACGGTCACCGCGGCCGAAGTGGACGAGGCGGTGGGGATCCTGGACCGGGTGCTGTCGGAAGCGGCGAAATGACCATACGAAGCGAGGCCGCATGCGTGCTGAGATGATTGACGGCGGGGGGGTCACGTCACCCCAGGGATTTCGCGCAGCTGGTCTGCACTGCGGGATCAAGGCCAGTGGCAAGCTGGATCTGTCGCTGGTCGTGTCCGACGTGGCAGCCACCGCCGCTGGCGTGTTCACCTTGAACCTGGCGAAGGCGGCTCCGGTGCTCGTCAGCCAGGCCAACCTGACCACGTCTGGCGGCCGGGCTCGCGGCATCCTGTCGAACAGCGGGTGCGCCAACGCCTGCACCGGCCCCCAGGGCCTGGCTGACGCCCGCGAGATGGCGGCACTGGCGGCGGCGGTCCTCGAGTGCCCTGCTGACCAGACGCTGATTGCGTCCACGGGTGTGATCGGCGTGAACCTCAAGATGAACGCCATCCGAACGGGCGTTCCGCGCCTCGCCGATGCCCTCACCGCGGCTGGCGGCGCCGACGCGGCGCGCGCCATCATGACCACCGATCCGTTTCCCAAGGAAGCGGCGGTCGAGGTCACCACCGACATGGGCACATTCCGCGTCGGCGGCATGGCCAAGGGCTCCGGCATGATCGAACCACGGATGGCCACCATGTTGGGCTATCTCACCACCGACGCCGCGGTCGATCCGACCCTGCTCTACCGCGCGCTGTCGGACGCCTGCCGCTACACCTTCAACGCCATCACGGTGGACGGCGAACCATCCACCAACGACTGCGTCTTCGCTCTCGCGAATGGCGCCAGCGGCGTGATCATCGACGAAGCGCTCTACCCGGCGCTGTTCGAAGGATTCCGGGTGGTGGCGCACCACCTGGCTCTGGGCATCGTACGTGGCGGCGAAGGCGCCACCAAGGTGGTGTCGATCACCACCACCGGCGCCGCGACCGAAGCCGACGCGTGGATGGCGGCCCGCGCGATGGCGAACTCGCCGCTGGTGAAGACGGCCGTGCACGGCGCCGATCCCAACTGGGGCCGGCTGGTCGCCGCGACCGGCCGCTCTGGCGCGGCCTTCGTGCTGGACCATGCGCGTGTCCGCATCGGCCCCCTCGTGCTGTTCGAGGAAGGGCGGCCGTTCGACGACCGCGCGCCCCAGGCCGCCGACTACCTGCGGGGCACGAACCTCGAGATCGAGGTCGACCTCGGCACGGGCGGACCGTTCACCGCGACGGTGTGGACCTGCGACCTCACCGCCGAGTACGTGAGAATCAACGCGGAGTATCGGACCTAGACGTGGCACGCCACTTCCTCTCGATTCTGGACCTCACGCCCGCCGAACTGCGGGAGATCGTCGACCTCTCCATCCGGATCAAGCGCGAGCGCCTACTCGGACCGTCGGCGCCGACCGCTCAGGCCCTGGCCGGCCGTCATGTCGGGCTGCTCTTCGAAAAGCCGTCACTCCGGACGCGGGTGACGTTCACCATCGGCGTGCGAGAGCTGGGCGGCGACATCGTCGAGATTCCGGCGGACGTGATGCACGCCGATCGCGAGCCGCTCCACGACGTGGCCCGCAACCTCGAACGGTGGGTCAGCGCCGTCGTGATCCGCACCTTCGGGCAGGAGCGTCTCTCCGAGATCACCGATGCCACGCCGCAGCTGGCGGTGATCAACGCCCTCTCGAACGAGGAGCATCCGTGCCAGGCCCTGGCCGACATGCAGACGCTGGCCGAGCGGTGGAACGGCGACCTCCAGGGGCGGCGCATCGCGTTCGTCGGCGACGGGAACAACGTCTGCACCTCGCTCGTGCATGCCGCCATGATGCTCGGCATCTCGATGCACGTCGCCACCCCCAAGGGATACGAGCTCGAGGACGAGGTCGTCGAGCAGGCATCACGCGTATCGCAGCACGGGGCCGGCCTGACGGAGTTCACGGATCCCAAGGCGGCGGTCCGCGACGTCGATGCCATCTACACCGACGTGTGGACCTCGATGGGGCAGGAAGTGGAGTATGCCGAGCGCAAGCGCAAGTTCACGCCCTATCAGGTGAACGAGACGCTGATGGGCCTCGCGGCTGCCAACGCCGTGTTCATGCACTGCCTGCCCGCTCATCGCGGCGAGGAGGTGACCGAGCAGGTCATCGAGTCGTCCGCGTCGTTGGTGTTCGATCAGGCGGAGAACCGTCTGCACGCCCAGAAGGCCATGATGGTGAAGATTCTCGCCTGACCTGACGGATTGACACGGGCTGGCGCCCAGCCCACACTGCTCCCGTGTTCGCCTTGTTTGGCCTGGTGGCCGGCACTCTCGCGGTCGGCCTGCTGGTGCTGCCCTTCTGGAGCTTCATCAAAGTCATGCGGCTCGCACGGGAGGTCGAACACCTTCGCGCGCGCCTGGGCGCCCTGGAACACCGCAGCCCGTCACCGGCGCCTGGACCCATCGTGTCCCAGGCCGTATCGGCGGTCGCCGCACCGGTGCAATCCGCGGCGGCTGGCTCTTCCGCGCCGGCAACGGCGCCGCCGTCTTCCTCGGCGGCACCAGGGCCGCCCGCGACGATCGCGCCACCGGCTCCACTCGGCCAGCCGGACCTCGACGCCGCCGACCCGTTCCGGGCCGAGGCTGCGGAACCCATCGCCGCAGACGTCGCCGCCCCGGATGATCTGGAAAGCCGGGTGGGCGGGCGCTGGCTGCTGTACACGGGCGTCGCCATCCTGCTGATTGGGGTGAGCTTCTTCCTCAAGTACGCGTTCGACAACGAGTGGATTGACGAGCGCGGGCGTGTGGGATTCGGGGTTCTCGTGGGGTGCGCGTTGATCGCCGCCGGGTGGCGGCTGGCGCATCAGTTGCCCACGTTCGGCCTGGCGCTGACGGGCACCGGCTTCGCCACGCTGTATCTCGCCATCTACGCCGCACTCGAGTTCTACGCCCTGATCGGAACGGGCACGGCCTTCACGCTGTTGGGCGCCATCACCGTGCTGGCCACCATCCTCGCAGATCGCTCGGGCGCCCAGGCCCTCGCCATGATCGCGGCGGCTGGAGGCTACGGCACGCCATTCCTCGTTGGCGCCACCGCCCCAAGTGCCTCGCTGCTGTTCGCCTACGATCTGCTTCTTGGCGCCGGTGTGCTCGTCCTGACGCAGCGTCACCACTGGCTTGCGCTGCCGGCGCTGTCGTACCTCCTGACCGCCACGACGATCACGGCCTGGGCCGATGCCCACTACACGTCCGGCCAGTGGGCGATGGTCCTCGGATTTCTCACGGCGTTCTGCCTGCTGTTCGTCGAGATGCTGCGCTTCGTGCGACGACTCGAGGGCTCGGACGCCCGCGTCGTTGCCGCCGTGCTGTGGACGGCGCCGGCCGCGTACCACGTCGCCGCCGTGGCCCTCACATTCGATCACCCGCCGGCCCTGCAGGTCTATCTCTTGATCGCGACCGCGGTGGCCCTCCTGTTCACCGCCAGGACGCAGAATGGCTGGCTCCGGCTGCCCGTGCTGCTTGCCGCCTACCTGCCGCTGTTTGGTTATCTGGACGTGCCGGCAGGCTCCTCGTGGCTCTGGCCCAACATGATCACGGCCTGCGCCATCGCCGCGATGCATCTCATGGCGATTCTCGACCGCGCGCTCCGGCCCGAGGAAGCCGGTGTCGACACCGGCGACCTCGTCGTGATGCACGCGGCGATGATCGGGCTGTACGGGCTGCTCGCGCAGATGCTGGCGTCACCATTTCCGGACTGGGCGGGTGGCGCGGCCGCCACGCTCGCGCTGGTCACCATGGCGCTGTGGTTCTTCTTCGAGCGTCGCGACTCGGTGGCTGCGCTGAATGCCGCCGGCCTGTCGTTCACCCTGGTCGCCATTGCCCTCGGGGCCCAGTTCGAGGGCCGGATCGTGGTGATCGGCTGGGCGGCCGAAGGCGCGGTCGGCGCCTGGTTCGGGGTCCGTGCGGCAAACGCGCCGTTCCGTTTTGGGGGAATTGCGCTGTTTGCGCTGGCGGCGGGCCGACTGGCCGAGGGCTACTTCGCGATTGAGCCCGACCAGTCTTCCGTGCTGAACGATCGTACGGCGGCCACCGCGGTGCTGGTCGTGCTCGCCTACGCCCTGGCGCGCCAGTGGCGACGGCATCAATCGACACTTGGCGGCTCTGAGCAGGTAATCGCGGTCGCCTTGCACGTGACCGCGAGCGTCTTCACGATGCTGTGGATGTCCGCCGAGATCAGCACCTACTGGAACCGCCGGCGCGCCGAATCACAGGCGCGCCTCTCCGAGGAGTTGATGCGCTCGTTGTCCTGGGGCGCCTACGGCGCGGCCCTGATCGGCGTCGGGATGTGGCGATCGCTCGTGTCGATCCGGTGGATCGGCATTGCGGTGATCGGCTTGACGGTCCTCAAAGTGTTCTTCGTGGACCTGTCGGAGCTTGGTGGCATCTATCGGGTCGTCGGCTTCCTCGTGCTCGGCGGGTTGCTGGTCGCCGTGTCGTACCTGTATCAGCGCCGGCGCATGAACCAGCGGTGAGGCGTCACACCTCCGCCCACTTGCGAAGGAGGTTGTGGTACACGGCCGTCAGTTGCACCGCGACCGGATGGTCCGGCCGATCCTGGCTCAAGGCACGAACGGCGGCGTCAAGGTCGAACAACAGTGTGCGGTCGCCGTCGTCTCGCACCATGCTCTGCACCCAGAAGAATGAACTGATTCTGGCGCCACGCGTCACGGGTCTGACGTGGTGCAGGCTGGTGGATGGGTAGAGCACCATGTGGCCAGCGGGCAGCTTCACGCTGTGCACCCCGTAGACATCCTCGATCATCAGCTCACCGCCGTCGTATTCATCGGGGGCGGAGAGAAACAGCGTGCAGGACAGATCGGTCCGCAGACGGTGTGACGTCCCCGGCACCTGCCTGATGCTGTTGTCGACGTGGCTGCCGAACGACTGTCCACCGCTGTAGCGGTTGAACAGCGGTGGAAAGACGCGCAGCGGTAACGCCGCCGTCGTGAACAGTGGGCTGCGCTGCAGCGCGCCAAGGATCGTCCCACCCAGCTCGCGGGACACCGGGCTGTTTTCCGGAAGCTGCATGTTGTTCTTGGCCAGCGCCGACTGGTGCCCCGCCGTCACCTTGCCGTCCACCCATTCCGCCGCGTCGAGCAGGCGGCGCGCGTGCGCCACCTGCTCTGATGAAAGCACGTCGGGAATCTGAAGCAGCATGACGGGCCTATCTCTTCACCGTCGCGGTGACCATCACCTGCCGACCGGGGCCCGGGATGTAGTGACCACCGCCGATGCGATCGATATAGCGCTTGTCGGCCAGATTGGTGCCGTTCACTCTGAGCGTGAAATGGGTGTTCACGTCATATGAGGCGACGGTGTTCAGCAACCAGTAGCTGGGCACCACGGCAGTGTTGAGGTTGTTGCGAAACACACTGTCCATGAACTGGGCTCCGCCGCCCAGCGAGATCCGCCCGGGTAACTCGAAGGTCGTCCAGATGGAGACGGTGTTCTCCGGGACCAGAGCCAGATCGTTGTCGAGCTCGCCCGCCGTGTTCGAGGCGTCGATGCTGCTGTGCATGTTGGCGTAGTTGGCGATCGCCGTCCACCAGCGCCTGATCCGTCCCGAGATGCCAACCTCAAAGCCGGCGACGCTTTGCCGGCCCGCCAGCACGGTCGGAGGATCGCCGGCATTCACGCCGGGGGTGCGGGCGTTGGTCTTGTGCGTTCGGAAGATGGCCGCAGTGGCCGAGAGCTGCTGGCGGAAGAGATCCCACTTCGTGCCCAGTTCGTAGTTCGTGGACTTCTCCGGCTCGAGCAGGACGTTCGCCGCGCTGAGCGAGAGACCTTCCGCCGACGGGTTGAACGACGTCCCGTAACCGAGATAGATGCTCCCTTCCGGACGCGGCTTGTAGATGATGCCGGCGCGTCCGCTCGTCATCGTATCGGTCCGCTCGAACGGCGTCGCTTCTCCGGTGACGGCCACCGATTGGTAGTCCACCGAGAAACGATCCCATCGGAGGCCGCCGGTCAACTCGAGGTGCGATCCGAGGTTCACGGTATCGAACGCGTAAGCCGCAATCGAATCGGCCGACCCGGTGGTTCGCGCGCCGGTTCGTACGATCGGCCCCGCATACGGGTCGAACGGATTGGGGATGAACAGGTCCGCGGTGGGAGCCGCCGGGCCGGTCCGCGCGTAGTTCTCCGAGAACTCGGTTGAAAATTCCAGGCCGGTGACCACGGCGTGCTGGACACGGCCGGTCGGGAACCGGGTGGTGAGGTTGGTCTGGTTCGCCAGGATGCGATCCGTCATGTCGCGAGACTGGAGCTGTCGATTGATGTCGGTGCTCGTATTGACCGCCACGAATCGCGGCGCCGTGATCACCGAGTCGCGGACATTCTGACCCCACCGCGTCAGGTTGCGGAGCGAGGTTCCCTTGTTCAAGTCGTGCTCGACTTCGGTCGTCACCAGATCGGTGTCGGTTTTCTCGTAGTCGCGCGCGGTCAGCCCGTAGAAGTTCGATTGACCAACCGGAGGCGCACCATTCGAGTAGTCCTCCAGGTCCGGATTGGTGTTGACCGGCACCCAGGGCAGGCCGTACTCGGGAATGTTGTCCTGCTTCAGTTTGAAGTAGCTCAAGTTGGCGCGCGTCGGCGACCCGACGCCGAGCGCCAGCGATGGCGCAATGCCCCACCGTTCCCCTGTCACCACGTCCCGGTTCGGCACGTCGGTGTCGGTCCACATGGCGTTCAGACGCACGGCCGTTCCAGGCACGGGCGACTGCTCGAGCGGCTGATTGATGTCGATCGTGCTGCGCTGATAGCTGGCGTTGCCGGCGCCGAAGGTCGCATCCATCACCGGGGCCGCGACCGGGCTCTTGCTCACCTGATTGATCGCGCCTCCAGTCGATCCCCGTCCCGCGAGCGCCGACGTCGGGCCCTTCGCGACCTCCACCTGTTCCAGGTTGAACGAATCGCGGGAGTAGCCGCCGAAGTCGCGCACCCCATCTACGAACATGTCGGTTCGGGCGGAAAAGCCGCGGATGCTCAACTGATCGCCAGCCGGCACGCCTCCCTCGCCAGCCTGGAACGTGATTCCCGCGACGTTTCGCAACACGTCGCGAAGTGTGGTCGCCCCCTGCTCCTCGATGACCGCACGCGGAATCACCGTGATGGTCTGAGGAATGTCGCGCAGCGGTTCGGTGAGCTTCGGCGAATCGACGGTGGGCAGGCTGCCGCGCACTTCGACGGACTCGCGCACGCCCCGCACTTCGATCGTGATCGAGCCAGGTGCGGTTACCTGGAAGGCGAGGCTGGTGCCGTCGAGCAGCGCCGTCAGCGCCTCCTGCGGCGTGAAGACACCAGATACTCCGGGCGAGTGCATCATCGAGACGGTGTCGGCCGGAAGGGACACCACGAGGGATAGGCCTGTCGCCGCTTCGAACACGCGGAGGCTCTCGTCGAGGGGACCTGCCGCGATCTCGAAGCGCATCTCGCCAGGGGTGCGCGCGACCGAGCCCTGCGGCGAGGTTTGCGCGGACGCCGGCGCTGCCGCCAGCGTCGCCGACACGATGAAGGCGCCGGTGGCGAACAACTTGTACGGATTGGACTTGCGCCTCGAGGGTCGCTTGCGGGAGTCAACGGGCAGAGGACGGACGAACATGTGAGCGGGCCACGGACCTTTCTGACGCTGGGTTGAACCGACGGAGGAGGAGAAACACGGCCGCTAGGCGGCTTGTTGCTGGCGGGCGCCATCGGATCTGGCGCGCCGCCGCGCAATCCAGGCGATGAAGCGCCGGTAGGCGAGCGCGAACCCGGTCCAGACCAGAACGACACCGCCGGCGGAGACGACACCGGCAATCGTCTGGCCGATGAGTCCGTAGTACTCGCCGGTGTGGGCGAACCGGAGCCACGAGCGCAGCCGTCGTCCAGCGCTCTGATCGGCGAACGTTTCCCACACGGGGACCGCTCCCGCGCCCCTGGCGATGGTCAAGGTCCCGCGCTTCTGCGGCTGACCGCCGTAGCCTTCATCAACGGTGAAGCTGAAAGGCTGTTGTGGACGCTGCGGAAGCCGAATGCCGATGGAACGCCAGTCAGTCGAACGCGCCGAGGCCAGCACGAACCCGCTGTCGAGGCCGGACCAGTCCCGGGCTGACGGCGCGGACGCTTCCTGTCGCTCGCCCGCGTTGTCACGAGGGGTGCCACCGCCCTCAGGCGCCCCAGCAGAGCGGCCGGGAGGCCCGCCGGGCCGTCCGGCTTGGTTGGGAGGACCACCCGGTCCAGCTTGTGGCCGCGGCGGCTCCTCCCCGACGATGCGGTAGACGAGGTTACTCGCCCAGGGGTAGGAAATCGGCACCGCGCCCGCCACCACGATGGCGAGGGGCACCGCGGACCAGATCCCGATGACGTTGTGCCAGTTGAAGTCTCTCGCCTTGGGCGACAGGCGGCCGCGGAACCAGAGAATCTGACGGAACTGCGTGCGGCTCCAGATCTTCGGCAGCCACAGGTAGATGCCGCTCAGGACAATGAACAGGAACATCAGGTTCGCCGCGCCCGTGACGGCCTTGCCGACCGAGCGGCTGGTCCCTTCGAGCGCGAGCCAGCGATGCCAGCTGGTCATGACCCGAAAGAACGCCCGCAGCCCGCCAGGCGGCGCGCCAATGACCTGCCCCGACCTGGGGTCGATCAGCACAGCGCCCGCCCCTTCGAACGCGACCGTCGCCGGCGACGCCGGATCGCGGCGCAGCGTCAGCACGGTGGGTGCCGCCTCCGGTCGGGCCTCGCGCACTCGCGCCAGCAGCGTCTCTGGTGAAAGGCGCTCGGAGCGAGCCGAAGACGGCACCGACCATGCCCCGCGGTCGGCCCATTCGAGAACCTGCTTCTCGTAGGTCAGGGCGACGCCGGTGATCGACATAATGAGCACCACCACCCCGGCGACGACGCCGGCGGTGAGGTGCAGCCAGAAGAAAACGGTTCGGATTCGGCTCATGATGAATCTAAAGTGAGACTGAATCTCACAATGTCCACCAGAGACTAATCCGACCAAAACGGTCGGTCAAGCTAAAATGAGAATCGATCTCAATTCTGATGTCGGCGAGTCGTTCGGGGCCTGGACGATGGGGCACGACGAACTCCTGATGCCGTCCCTCACTTCCGCGAATGTGGCCTGCGGGTTCCACGCAGGCGATCCCGGTGTGATGCGGCAGACAGTCCGTCTGGCGCGCACCCACGGCGTCGCGGTGGGCGCACACCCCGGATTCCCGGATCTGGGAGGGTTCGGCCGGCGCGAGATGCGCTGCTCTCCGCAGGAGGTCGAAGACCTGGTCATCTACCAGGTTGGCGCCCTGGCTGCCATCGCCCACACCGAGGGCGTTCGCCTTCAGCACGTGAAGGCCCACGGCGCGCTCTACAACATGGCGTGCCGCGATGAGGCCCTGGCGGGCGCCATCGCTCATGCCACGGCCACCGTCGATCCCTCGCTGATACTGTTCGGGCTACCGGGGTCAGCGCTGCTCGAAGCGGGGCGCGCCCACGGCCTTCGCGTGGCTGCGGAAGGGTTCGCCGACCGCGCCTACAACGCCGACGGTTCGCTCGTCTCCAGAAGTGTGGCCGGCAGCGTCATCCACGACGAAGCACGGGTGGTCGAGCGAACGGTTCAGATGGCGCGGGACGGCACCGTCACCACCGTGGACGGCGGCATCGTTCGCCTGCAGATCGACACCGTCTGCGTGCACGGCGATACCCAGGGTGCCGCACGGCTCGCGGCGGCGATTCGCCAGGCCCTCAAGGCCCAGGGCGTGAGCGTCCACGCCGTTGGCGCAGACTAAAACTGTAAGTTCGCTCACGAGCCTGTCGGAGACGGGCACCGGGCATCGATGAAAAATGGCGATATTCGGCCTGAATTCTCACGGCACGAAGATTGTTTATAGGGTTGGTGTCGCCAGTTTGTTATCTACGGCGCTGTGCCGTAGATGCTGGGGGGAGCCAAGCTGGCGGCAACTCTCCAAGGGGCAGTCCGTGGCGACACGGGCTGCCCTTTTCTACGTGACATCGCTGGCGGTGACGTCGAGCCGACGCCCAGTCTCAGACGCTGGCGCCTTCGGGATACTGGAGTGCGAGCCGCAACTCCTTCGACAGCCCGTCCACTGTCGTGCCCTGGCGTTTCCAGGCGCCGTCGCTTTCAAAGCGCAGCGAACCGATGCGCCGGCCCCAGGGGGAGATCACGCGGCCAATCGCCCGCGAGTCCGCGCGATCGGCGTGCAGTTGGTCGATCTTCAGGACGACGTCCGGTGCCACGCGGATGAAGGCGCGCAGCGCCGCGGCGGACTTGATGCTGTACTTCCGTCCGTTCCAGGCGGGCTCGAAGATGTTGGCGATCTGCTTGAAGTAGTTCACGAAGAACTTCTTGGCGTCTTCGCGGAACGCCTCGGCCTTGCGCGGCCCCCCCAATCCTTCGATGTCGGTGAACAGCTTTTTCAGCTCCTGGGCGAGCGGCGCCTGCGCCACGCGGCCCTTGCCGACGCCGAGCAGCTTGATCTCGCCGTGCAGCGGCGACTCCTCGCGATCGTGCAGGGCGCGGACCACGTCGTGCGCCGCGGCCAGCGACTCGTCCTTGTAGAGCTGGCGGCCGGAGAGGGTCACGAGATGCGAGGCGTTGAGACGGGTGTGCTTCGCGTTGATCGTGACGAACATCTGCACGATGTGATCTTCGGGGAGACGGTCGAAGATGATGGCCGGAACCGTGAACGCCTCGCCGCCGAAGCGGTCGATGTCGGCGTGCAGTGCCAGCAGACGGTGCTGACCGTCGATCGCGCGCAGGATTCCTTCTCGCTCGGGTACTTTCAGCCGGCCGAGCATGCTTCCGGGTTCGATGGGGTCGAATGACAGCTTTTCGTCGGCCGAGATGATCACCGCACCAGGAATCGACGGCAGATCCCTCGCCTGCCGGCATTGCTCGTAATACTGCACGAGCTCGTCGATCTTCTTCCGGATGATCTGGCGCTGATAGGCCTTGTCACTCGACGCGATCCGCCGCTCGAGCAGGTCCCAGTTGATCTTGGACTGCGGCGCTTTCTTGCTGCCACGCACGCCGCCGGACTGGTCGATGTAGCTGAGGACCTCGAATCGTACGAGTTTGTCGATGTCGCTGGCGGTTAGAGAGGCCTGGTAGAACTGCACGCCGAACTGCTGCATTCGAATAGCGGCGACACTGATCATAGGTTTCGGCCCGAAGCGGTTGGATTCTACCGTCCCGGCCCCGCAGGCTCAACGGTTTTCGGCCACTTTACGCTATCGCACTGAATTGCAGTGACTTATGCCTGTTCGTCAGCCCCTGGATTGGGGACGGCCGGCGCCACTGATGAACTGGATGGCGGGCGTTGCTGCAGGTACGCCCGCATCGAGTGCGGCGTTCCGGTCGTTGGCGCGGAACCAGATGTCACCAAGGACCCCGACGATGGGAATCGCGCCGATGATGACATCGGTCAGGACATTCGCCAGCATCTTCGAGACCAGAGCGGCGGGCGGCCCATACCGTAGACTCCGCGCCACCAGGGTCAGCGACATCGCCCCTGCCACCAGGTCACCGACGACCGGCACCATGCTGATGGCGGCGTCGAGCCCGATCGGCCCCAGCAAGGGCAGCGTGACGGCACTGTCCATCAGCCGGGCAAAGCGGTCGATGTAAAGCCCGAACCGCCGGTCCGCTTCGCCAGGATCGATCCCGGTTGCCCTGGCGTAGGCGGCGAGTCTGGTGAGAGCCTGCGCGGCGGCACCGCCTACTCGCTGATCCAGCGAATGCGCGACCCGCTCGGCCGTCCGGATGAACAGCCACCGGGCGACCAGGAAGGCTGCGGCCGACAGCACGCCGACGATCACGAACGCGACCGTCAGCCACAGCAGCAGGTTGTCGAGCATGCAACCCGATTATCAGGTCATGCAGGGCGTTTGGCCCTCCTGCGCCTACTTGACGATCAGGAGACGGTAGTTGGCCGGGTGGACGAACTGGATACCGTCCTCGGTGAGGATGGCGTCATCCTCGATCGGGATGCGGAGCTTCGCCCCGCCCCACTCCGCAATTGCGGTGTAGGCAAAATACTCGAACGAAAAGAGGTGCTGGGTCTTCAGCACGAACGTGCTCTGCAACGGCTGCCACGTCGTCATCGATGGGCCGATGTCGTGCCCGGTATTACCCACCGGGTGAAACCCGTAGACGACATCGGTCTTGTCGTCCTTGTTGGGGCGGTTGAACTCGACGACGCCGAATCCAGCGGCGGACAGCGCGGCATCCATCCGCTTCATGGTCTCGTTGGCCGGGACGCCAGGCTTGATCGCCTTCTTCAAGACGTCACGGACCGAGAGCGCCTTGTCGAACGCCTGCTGGATGCTCTTCGGCGCGGCCGTCTCGCCAGGCTTCAGGACATACGCCACGCGCTTGACGTCGGTGCCGAAGTTCATGAGCTGCACGCCCCAGTCGATCATCATGACGTCGCCGGGCTGGACGATGCGGTTGGTTGAGGTGGCCACGATCCCGTTCGGCCCCGTCACGTAGACGGAAGGCATGTCGAACTCCGAGCCGAGGCCTTTCTCGAGGAGCCGATCCTGCAGCCACCAGGCCACGTCCTCGAGTGTCGTCCTGCCCACCGTGATGACTTCGTTCGACAGGGCGCGCTCGGCGAGCTGCACGGCGATGCCCGCCGCTTCGCCGAAGGCCACGATCTCGGACGCGACCCGCCGGGACCTGAACTCGGAGACGAGTTTCTCGGCGCTGACCAGCCGGCTCGCGTACGGCTCGCCGATGGTCTTCTTCAAGTGCGCGAGCATGGTCACCGAGAGCCCGTCGGCCGGTCCGATCTCGTCGGACATGTTGACGCCGATGCGCTTCGGATCGCGCTGCTTGACGAAGTCGGCGAGCATCGACGCCGCTGACATGCCGTCGTAGGCGCCCGACTCATTGATGAGATAACCACTCGGCCCGAGGGCGATGCGCTCGATGCGATCTCCGCCACGATCGGTGAACATGTAGTAGCCGACGCCGGTGACATAGCCGCGGCCGAGGTCCTTCCAGAGCGGGTCGTAATGGTTCTCTTTCACCGCCACGATCCACATGTCGATCCCGTTGTCCCGCATCGCGCGAGGCAGGACCTGCTCGAACTTGTCCAGGCGGATCTGACGCTCCATCTCCCACCGGCGACGGGCTTCCTGGGCTGACGCGGACACGGCGGTGGTGACGAGCAGCGCGAGAATGAGGGCGGTTCGCAGCATAGGCGCATTGTAGCGCGCACGCTGCGCCTCGGGCGGCCGGCCTACTTGAGGATGGGGGCGAGAATCGTCAACGGCGGAGCGAGTGAGCGGCGAGCCATGAACCGGTTCTTCCAGCGGACCAGCACATAGAGCAGGACACAGAGCGCGGCCGCCCCGACCAGGGACCATTCCAATGGCAGCCGGCGCTTCAGCCCGATCGCCACGCCGCCGTACGCCATCTCGACGTGAACCCAGTAGACGAACAGCGACGAACGCCCCATGGTCACCAACGGTTGCCAAGAAAGGCCGATGAGCCATGCGACAGGAATGGCCGCGATGACGATGCCCAGGCGAATGAAGAAGAAGGTCGGTGAGCTGGTCCAGAACTGGGCATTGGCGTAGATCGACGGAAGCAACGACGCGCCGTAGCCGCCGGCGATCCCAACGAGTGCCGCCAGGGCCAGCGACGCGTGCAACCAACGCTCGTGCTGACGGGTACGGGCGGCGTCCAGTAACTCGCCTGCCAGCGCACCTGCCATCAGAAACCCGGCCCACGGAAACAGCGTGAAGGTCGTGCGGCCGGGCACCGGACGGATGTACCACTCGAGCGGGTCAGGGACGGGACCGAGCCAGGCGGCGTCCCTCAGCAGCGGCGTCACGAAGGTGCACGCCGTCGCTGCTATCGCGAACGTCCACACCCGGGCGGTTCGGGTGCCGGCGAGCTTCCACAGCCAGGCGGCCGCCACCATGGCCGGGCCCATTACGTTGAGGATGTCGACCTTGAGCAGATTGACGAACGGTCCCCATCCAAGCAGCTGGGACTGGACGCGGAACAGGAACGCCAGCCCGAAGACCTGCCAGCCGCGCCTCTCGACCGAACGTGCGGCCTCCGCTGCACCGAGTCGCCGTGAGCGGCTCTCGGCGGCCATCGCCAGGGCGACGCCCGCGAGCATCAGGAACATCGGTGCCGCGAGGCCGTTGACGAAGACCTGATTGAAGTAGCGGCCATCGTGGCGGTCGGCTTCCCGCGTCCACGCGTCGGTGACGTGAGCGAACACCATGATCACGACAGCGACGCCCCGCAAAGCGTCGAGATAGGGCTTGCGCTCCGTCAGGACCGGACTTCGTAGGTCGTGTTGAAGGGGATGTCCTGGCGAAGCGTCTGCCATACCGAACAGTACTTGTCCTTGGAGAGCTGCAGGGCGCGTTCAATCGCCGCCCCGGGGACGTCGCCGGTGACGACGAAGTGCAGGGCCACCGCGACGAAGCGGCGCGGCGGCTCCTCGGCGCGGTTGGCGGTGACGCTGGCGGTCAGGCCGCGCAGGCCGTGACGGCCCTTGGTCACGATGTCCACGACGTCAATGGCCATGCACCCCGCAAGCGCCACGGCCAAGGTCTCCACCGGATTGGGCCCGATCTTCCCCTGACCGTCGATGGTCAGCGTCGAATGCCCGGTGGTCGCCTCGAACTGCAGGTCGTGGGTCCAGGTGAGTGACGCGGTGGTGATGGGGCCGGCCATGGTCAATCCTGCGAAACCAAAGGTGAGTTCAGACCGCGTGCACCACGGTGCGCACACTGCGGTGATCGCGGACCAGTTCCGCGGGGAGCGGCTTGCCCAGGTACACTTTCGACTCGGCGTTGTCCTTCTCGTTCCGTTCGTACTTGACGACGTTGAACTGGAGCTGGGAGAGGACGGCACGCATGTCGTAGTAGCGATTCTTCGTCTTCACGAGGATCTGGTCGAAGCCGGTGGCAATCGCCCACGACTCCGATTCCTCGCTGAGCGCGCGGAAATGCCCCTGCCCCCGCCAGTCGCGCCGGGTGCCGCCGATCCACGAATAGATGTTGCGACGGCCCTCGACGTCGACGTAACCGCGAAGCCGCTCGACCAGATCGCGGAGCTTCGGGTCCGACTCGTCGTGCCGCAGTTCGTGGACGATCTTGTAGGAGACCGGCACCAGCGCGCCGGGGTCGTCGGGCAGTGGCGCCTCGGCCATCAGGATGAGCGACTCGCGATCGGCGAGGCGGTCGATGATTTCCCGGGCGGTCTTGCGCCGCGGGAACTCACCGAAGAACTCCTCGATGTACTGGATCTCGAGGGCGCCGCTCTCCAGGGGGTATTGCTTGATCAGGTACTCCACGCGCGCTCCCAAGCGGCGATTATAGCGTCCCGGCGCACGGCCGGCGTCAGTACTCCATGCCGATCACCTGGCCGGCGTCGTCGACGTCGAGCTTCTGGGCCTGCGGCACCTTGCCCAGCCCCGGCATCAGCATCATGCTGCCCGCAATCGCGACGACGAACCCGGCACCGGCCGACAGCGTGACGTCGCCGATGGACAAGGTCCAGCCCTCCGGCGCCCCCATGGTCTTGGGATCGTCAGTGAAGGAATACTGCGTCTTGGCGATGCACACCGGCAACCGGCCGTAGCCAAGGGACGACAATCGCTCCAGGCGGGCCTTCGCCGCGGCCTTGAAGCTGACGCCACGGGCCCCATACACCTCGGTCGCAACGGCCGTGATCTTCTCCTCGAGCGACATCGCCGCGGAGTAGAGGGGTTGCACCCGCGCCGGATCGCTGGTGGACGCGGCCGCCACTACGCGGTCGGCGAGGTCGGTCATCCCCTCCCCGCCCCTGATGTAGCCCTCCGAGAGCGCGGCCTCCACGCCCTGTCCACGACAGTGCGCGAGCACGGCTTCCAGGTCGCGCTCGTTGTCGGCCGCAAACCGGTTCAACGCCACCACCGCGGGGGCACCCCAGCGTTTGATGTTCGCCAGGTGGCGGTCGAGGTTCGGGAAGCCCGCTTCCACCGGGCCATCCGGCGTTCCTCCCTGCGCGCGGAGCGCCTTCAGCGTCACGATCACGACGGCCGCCGCCGGCACGTGACCACACATCGGCATCACGAGATCGAAGAACTTCTCGGCGCCGAGGTCGGCCGCAAACCCGGTCTCGTTCACGACATAGTCGGCCAGGTGCAGACCGATCCGTTGCGCCAGCACGCTGCTGGTGCCGTGCGCGATGTTCGCGAAGGGGCCGCCATGGACGATGGCCGGCACGCCTTCGGTGGTCTGCACCAGGTTCGGCAGGATTGCGTCGCTGAGCAGCACCATCATCGGACCGACGGCCTTCAGGTCGCTGGCGATGACCGGCCGTCCCTCGGTGTTGAAACCGACGACGATCTCCCCGAGCCGGCGCCGCAGGTCGGCGCGGCTCTCGGAGAGCGAGAGAATCGCCATGATCTCGGACGCGGCCGTGATGACGAACCCCGTTTCGCGTGCGGGGCCTCCGTCACGTCCGCCGATGCCGGTAACGATGCGACGGAGGGCGCGATCGTTCATGTCCATGGCGCGGGGCCACAGAATCTCGCGGGGGTCCAGCTTCAACTCGTTGCCAAAGTGCAGGTGGGCGTCGAGCAGCGCGGCGAGCAGGTTGTGTGCCGACGTGATGGCGTGGAAGTCGCCGTTGAAGTGAAGGTTGATCTTGTCGACGGGCGCCAGGGACGCCTTGCCGCCGCCAGTGGCGCCCCCCTTCTGGCCGAACACCGGCCCCAGCGAGGGTTCGCGCAGGGCGGCAACGGCACTGTGGCCGCGCTTCACCAGCCCCTGCGTCAGCCCGATGGTGTTCACCGTCTTGCCTTCGCCGCTCGTCGTCGGCGTGATCGCGGTGACCAGAATCAGCTTGCCGCGCCTGGTCGGGAAGCGTTGCAGCGTCTCCAGCCGGATCTTGGCGGTGTAGCGGCCGTAGGGTTCGATCAGGTCCGCCGGAAGGCCGAGGGCCTCCGCAATCTCCGTGATAGGGCGCATTGTCATCAACTCGTCATTCTAGGCGAAGCGTTCCATCCCCCGTCCCGGAGGTCATTTTCCCGCTTCCGCCTGCGCGAAGCGCTTGCCGATGTCAGGGTTCGCCTTCAGCATGGCGATGTTGGCTGGACTCGCCAGGCGGGCAAGCCCGTCGGTCCGCCCCGATTGCGCGAGGGAGGCCGCCCGGAGAGCGAGCACCCCCTGAGAGTACTGCTGGGGCGAGAGGCCACGGGCCTTCAGCACGGGACCGATGGCGGGATCCTTGGCGAGATCGCCAATCTGCTCCTCGAACGGCAACTCCATCCGCTTCATCAGGCGCTGCATTCCCGCCGGATCCTTGATGGTGGCGGCAGTGGTCTCGCGCAGGGCGTCGATGAGAACATTCGCCGTCGGCGCGTCGATCGCGTACGACTTTATGGCCTGCTCGGTGGCAGGCGTGAAGTTGGGGGACTGGCCCGCCGAAGCACTCGACAGGCAGGCAACCGCGATGCCCACCATGCCCCATCGTGTCAGACGTCCATCCATGGTGCCTCCTCCCGGACAACCGAAGTCTAGCAGGGGCGTCAAGATCCCGACCTGTCCGGGACGCGAGCCGCGCCAGGTGCGTCATATCAACCGGCATGGGCCGCGGTTATCAACTCCAGACCCGTCTCTTCGTCGCCCGCGACCTCGAAACCACCTTCGCCTTCTTTGCCGACGCGGGCAACCTGCAGCGGCTGACGCCTGCCTGGCTGGATTTCGCGATCCTGACGCCCCAGCCGATTGCGATGGCCGCCGGTTCGCTGATCGATTACCGGATCCGGGTGCACGGCGTGCCGATCCGCTGGCGCACCGAGATCGCCGAGTGGCGGCCGCCCTTCCAGTTCGTGGATCAGCAGCTGAAGGGCCCCTACCGGATGTGGCACCACACCCACACCTTCGTGGCGACAGACGGCGGCACGATGGTCGAGGACACCGTTCGCTATCGTCCGCTGGGCGGCGCCCTGGTGCATCGGTTGTTCGTGCGCCGCGATCTGGAGCGAATCTTCATGTTCCGGCAGCAGGAGATTCTGGCGGCGTTCGGCGTGCCGGCACGCGATCCCATCACGGTGGAGATCAGGCCCCTGATATAGTGTTAGGTTGGCCCGCCGTGGCGCCCCATGCAGGACCTCACCACCGGATCCGTCACCTCCCACCTGCTGAGAACCACCGGTTTCATGCTGGTCAGCATGGTGTTCCAGACGCTGTATGTGCTGGTGGACCTGTATTGGGTCGGCCGTCTCGGCACCGATGCCGTGGCCGCGGTCGCCATCAGCGGCAACCTGATGTTCCTGGTGCTGGCCGCCACGCAGATGCTGGGCGTGGGCGCGACGACGCTGGTGTCGCACGCCGCCGGCCGCCGCGATCAGGCGCGGGCGAATCTCGTCTTCAATCAGGCTCAGACGCTCTCAGTGGTCGCCGGCGCCGCGTTCCTGGTCATCACCCTGTCACAGTCAGGTGCGTACGCGCGCCTGATGAGCGCGGATGAGGGCACGACGCGGCAGGCGGTCGAATACCTGCGGTGGATGGTGCCGGCCATGGCGTTGCAGTTCGCCATGGTGGCGATGGGATCCGCCCTGCGCGGCACCGGCAACTTCAAGCCCGGGATGATCGTGCAGACCGCCTCGGTCATCATCAACATCATCCTGGCGCCGGTGCTGATCTTCGGGTGGGGCACCGGCCAGCCGATGGGAGTCGCCGGCGCGGCGCTGGCCTCGCTGATTGCGATTGCGGTGGGCGTCGCCTGGCTCTCCACCTATTTCATCGGCCGCTCGGCCTACCTGACCTTCGCGCGGGAGCATTGGCGGCCCGATCTGAAGCTGTGGATCGAGATGCTGAAGATCGGCCTCCCGGCCGGCGCCGAGTTCGGGATGATGGCCCTCTACCTGGCGGTGGTCTACACGGTGATTCGGCCGTTCGGGGCGCCCGCCCAGGCCGGTTTCGGCATCGGCCTCCGCATCATGCAGTCGGGCTTCCTGCCGATCGTGGCGCTGGGGTTTGCGGTCGCACCGGTCGCCGGGCAGAACTTCGGCGCCCGGCACCCGGATCGCGTCCGCGACACCTTCCGGGCCGCGGCCAGCATCGCGACGGTCGGCATGATCATCTTCGCCCTGCTCGCGCACATCGCACCCGCGGCGCTGATCGGCATCTTCTCGGACGACCCGGCGGTGATCGCGGTTGGCGATGAGTATCTGCGCATCTCGTCGTGGAACTTCGTGGCGTCGGGGCTGATCTTCGTCAGTTCATCGATGTTCCAGGCGATGGGCAACACCATTCCTTCGCTGGTGACGTCCTTCAGCCGCATCATCGTGGTGGCCATCCCGGCCTTCCTGCTGTCGCGCCAGCCCGGTTTCGAGATGCGGTGGATCTGGTACCTGTCGGTGATCGCGGTCACGCTCCAGATGTCCCTGAACCTGCTCATCCTGCAGCGGGAGTTCCGGGTCCGCCTCGCGCTGGCGCCCACCCGTTCCTGATCGCCGGCGGCGCGATGCTCGATCCGCGCCCAGGCCGGGCCCGGTCAACGTATAATCCACGCGCATCCCGACCTGCGAACGGTCATCATTCACCGCGGGACCGGAAGGATCGAATCGATGAAGCTGGCCATTCCAAGAGAGTGCCGCGCCGGCGAGCGCCGCGTCGCCGCCACACCGGAGAACGTCGCGCGCCTCGTCAAGCTCGGGTTCGAGGTGCTGGTCGAGACCCAGGCCGGAGCGTTGGCGTCGTTCGGTGACGACGATTACGCCGCCGCGGGGGCCCGCGTGGTCACCGACACCCGGGCGCTCTACCAGGAGGCCGACATCGTCCTCAAGGTGCAGCCGCCCGATGTGCATCCGGGGCTCGGCGTGCACGAGGCGGATCTGCTGCACGAAGGCACGACCTTCATCAGCTTCCTGTGGCCGGGCAAGAACCAGGCGCTCATCGAACGCCTGGCCGCGCGCAAGGTGACGGCGCTGGCGATGGACCAGGTGCCGCGCATCTCGCGCGCCCAGAAGATGGACGCGCTCTCGTCGATGGCCAACATCGCCGGGTACCGCGCCGTCATCGAGGCCGCCAGCTTCTACGGCCGCTTCTTCACCGGACAGATGACGGCGGCCGGCCGCGTCCCACCCGCCAAGGTGCTGGTCATCGGGGCGGGCGTGGCGGGCCTGGCCGCGATCGGCGCGGCGCGCGGGCTCGGGGCCATCGTCCGCGCGTTCGACACGCGCCCGACGGTCAAGGAACAAGTGAAGAGCATGGGCGCGGAGTTCATCGAACTCAACGTCCAGGAAGACGGCGAGGGCTCCGGCGGCTACGCCAAGGAGATGAGCCCCGCCTTCATCGCCGCCGAGATGGCCATGTTCGCCGCCCAGGCCAAAGAGGTGGACATCATCATCACCACCGCGCTGATTCCGAATCGTCCCGCCCCCATCCTCATCACCGAGGACATGGTCAAGGCGATGAAGAAGGGGTCGGTGATTGTGGACCTGGCCGCCGAGAACGGCGGCAATTGCGCGCTCACCGAGCCGGGCACGGTCGTGCAGCGTCACGGCGTCCACATCATCGGCTACATGGACCTGCCGAGCCGGCTCGCACCGACGGCCAGCTTCCTCTACGGCAACAACCTCGGCCACTTGCTGGCCGACATGGGCGGCGGCGCCCACTTCCACGTCGACCTCGCGGACGAAGTGGTCCGCGGCGCCATCGTGCTGCTGAAGGGCGAGCTGATGTGGCCGCCCCCGAAGCGCGAGCCCGTGCCGCTGCCGCAGGCCCCCGCGGCCCGGCCGTCGACTCTGAGCGCGCCGAAGGCACACGAGAAGCACGCCGAGAAGTCCGGCGCCGGCACCGCCGTCGCGATGGTGATCGCGCGCGTTGGCCTTCATCGGCCTGGGGCTGATCGCGCCGCCCTCGTTCCTCGCGCACCTCACCGTGTTCGCGCTCGCCTGCATCGTCGGCTGGCAGGTGGTGTGGAACGTCACGCCGGCCCTGCACACACCGCTGATGAGCGTGACCAATGCCATCAGCGGCATCATCGTGATCGGCGGCATGCTGCAGGTGAGCGGCCCGCTGTCCGACCCGGCCGTGATTTTCGGCGGCGCCGCGATCCTGCTGGCCACCATCAACATCGCCGGCGGGTTCCTCGTCACCCAGCGCATGCTGAAGATGTTCAGCCGCCGCTGATGCGCGCCCACACAGAGCTCACCGTGATGACCGCAGTCTCCGAGGTGTCCGTTGCCTGAATCGCTCGTGACCATCGCGTATATCGCCGCCGGGCTGCTGTTCATCTTCAGCCTCGGCGGACTGTCGGCGCAGGAATCGGCGCGGCGCGGCAATCTCTTCGGCATCGTCGGCATGCTCACCGCCGTCGTGGTGACGATGCTCGGGCCGCGCGTCACCAGTTATGGGCTGATGGCCGGCATGCTGGCGGTGGGCGGCGGCATCGGCGCCGTCCTCGCGGCCCGGGTCGAGATGACGGCCATGCCACAGCTGGTCGCCATCCTGCACAGCTTCGTCGGCGCGGCGGCGGTGCTCGTCGGATTCGCCTCGGCCTTCGCGCCTCCGGCCGGCCTCAGCGGGGTTGAAGCGCGCATCCACGAGGTCGAGATCTTCATCGGCGTGTTCGTGGGCGCGGTCACCTTCACCGGTTCCGTCGTCGCCTTCGGGAAGCTCCAGGGCGTCATCCGCAGCAAGCCACTGCTCCTCCCGGGACGCCACGCGCTGAATCTCGGCCTGATCGTCGCCTGCGTCTATCTGGCCACGCAGTTCGTCGGCGTCGAGGGCGTGAACGGACATCCGCCGGCGCTGCCGCTGATCTTCTGCACGGTGCTCGCCGGCCTCGCTGGCATCCATCTGGTCATGGCCATTGGCGGCGCCGACATGCCGGTCGTGGTCTCGATGCTCAACAGCTATTCGGGCTGGGCGGCATCCGCCGCGGGCTTCATGCTGGCCAACGACCTGCTGATCATCACCGGCGCGCTCGTCGGCTCGAGCGGCGCCATCCTCAGCTACATCATGTGCAAGGCCATGAATCGCTCGTTCCTCAGCGTGATCCTGGGCGGCTTCGGCGCCGAAGAGGGCGCGGCGCCGGCTGGCGGCGCGCAGCCCGCGGGCGAGGTCAAGAGCATCACGGCGTCCGAGACGGCGGAACTGCTGCTCGACGCCAAGAAAGTGATCATCGTGCCCGGCTACGGAATGGCGGTCGCGCAGGCGCAATACCCCCTCTACGAGATCACCAAGCTGCTGCGCGAGCGCGGCGCGGACGTCAAGTTCGCCATCCACCCCGTGGCCGGCCGGCTCCCGGGCCACATGAACGTGCTGCTGGCCGAAGCCAAGGTGCCGTACGACATCGTGCTGGAGATGGAGGAGATCAACCACGACTTCCCCTCCACCGACGTCGTCATCGTCATCGGCGCCAACGACATCGTGAACCCCGGCGCGCTGGACGATCCGTCGAGTCCGATCTACGGCATGCCGGTCCTGGAGGTGTGGAAGGCGAAGGTGAGCATCGTGCTCAAGCGCGGCATGGCCAGCGGCTACGCCGGTGTCGAGAACCCGCTCTTCTATCTCGACAACACGCGCATGCTGTTCGGCGACGCGAAGAAGACGGTGGACGCGCTGCTGACCGAACTCCGGCCGGAAGGCATCGCCAAGAGCGCGTAGCGCGCACATCCCGCACCGGAAGCGCGGATCGCGGCCGGCAACCGCGCCGAGCACGCCAGCCCTCAGCCGCCAGGTGGCCGTCGGATGGTCACTTCGGGACGAAGGCGAGAAAGCGCTTCGGGTTCTCTTCCAGGATGGCGCGCACCACACCTGCGGCCACGCCCGCCTGCTCGAGGATCGGGCCGAACACCGTCGACGCCTGCGCCAGCCCGGGGCCGCCATTCTTCTTCAATGCCCGCGCCGAAGAAAAGTCGGACGAGATGAGCACCTTGTCCGCATGCCCGGCGTTCACCATCGCCAGGATGGTGGTGGCCTTCTGCGCGTCCGGCACCAGCTGCAACGTGACGCGATCGAAGCCGACGAAGGCGCCCCGCCCGGCCAGGGCAATCGCCATCTCGCCCTTCGGATCGTCCAGGCAACAGACGTGGCCAATCGCCACATGGGCCGGATCGGCGCCGGCGGATTCGAGGACGTCGAGCTGACGCAAGGCGGCGTCCCGTGGCACGTCGGCCGCGCCAGGACGCGTGCCGAGATAGGCATTGTGCGTGAAGATGGGTAACCCGGTGCGGACCTGCGCCCTGCCGACCGCTTCGAAGACCTTGCGCTCGTCCGCCGTCATCACCCCGCCCTGCTGACCGATCTCCCCAAAGGCGCCGAAGCGTTCCGTCGTCGCCTCCCGGGCGAGGTCGTCGGCGAGCTGTTCGGCGCTCCGGGCCGCCACTTCCGCCGGGTAGGAGCGCTGCATGTAGTAACCGCCGCTGGCGACCACCGGCATCCCGGATTCCGTGGCGATTCGCCGCAGCGACTCGAGGTTGCGAACCATATCGGCATGTCCGCCGTCGACAATGCAGCCGATGCCGTCGGCGCGGGCCGCGCGCGTCTCCTCGACCATCAACGCCACGTCGTCGGTGAAATGCGTCGTGGTGCCGAGCGGATAGCGCATCGACAGATGCTCGTGGAAGAGAACTCGACCGCCGAGGGCCGCGGGATCGAGATCACGCAGCACTGTTCGGATGACGCGTACTGGCCGGGGTTGCGCCCAGACCGGGGCGCCCAGCGCCAGGCCGGCAGCGGCCGACGCGAGCACGGACAGTGCCTCGCGGCGGTCGATGGCCTCCGATGGTCGTGCAATGTGCCCCACGCTCACGCTCCTCGCCGGAGATTATGCGCTGAGCTGCAAACGATTCCACGCAGATCCATGAAGGGTTTGGGAGGGTCTCAGCTGCCGACCTCCGCTGCAATTCTGGCTGATCTGTTCAGTTCTCGCACAGCACACCCGTTCCGGCCGCTGGGACCGTCGGAGTCCTTATTGGTCAAGAGACTTGTCTTCAATCACTTACGCCATCAACAGGAGCGCTGGCGTCGAACTTGCTAGGTCTTGGGCGTGGCCGTAGCGCTCCTGGGACCCGACGCCCCGCACGTGCAAGCCCGACAGGTGATTGGCGAGCGCACGCCTGACTGGCGAAAGCGTCTGCCGACCCTGGCCAGCGGCGACGCGATGTTGCGCGAGATGCGTCTGGCGGACGCCGGATCGCTGCTGACGATGATCGGTGATGACGATGTCGCACGATTCCTCGCCCCACCGCCAGAAACGCGGAGCGCCTTCAGGGACTTCATCCGCTGGACCCACCTGAAGCGCGCCGAAGGCACGTATGCCTGCTTCGCCGTGGTCCCGCGTGGAACGAGCTCGGCGATCGGGTTCTTCCAGTTGCGCGCGCTCGACCCCGGTTTCGCCACGGCAGAGTGGGGCTTTGCGCTCGGTCGCCCCTATTGGGGTAACGGGAATCTTCACCGCGGGAGCAGAGTGCCTGCTCGCGTTTGCGTTCGAGCAGATCGGTGTCCAGCGCCTTGAAGCACGGGCGATGGCGGGTAACGTGCGCGGCAATGGCGCGCTGCGGAAGATGGGCGCCGTGCGGGAGGGTGTGCTGCGCGAGTCCTTTGCGCGCGATGGGCAGCGGCACGACACGTTCCTGTGGTCGATCTTCGAGGAGGACTGGCGCGCGCGACGCCGAGTTGAGCCGCTCCGGCTGGTGCTGCCGTCGCGGCTGCGATAGTCCAATCCCGGACCGCATCGAACTCGCCAGGCAGTTCCTCGCGCTGCAACCGTCGGCGTCCGTGGTCCTCATGAGCGGCTACAGCGCGGCCCACTTCGCTCTGGACGGCCTGCCGGAGCACACCCAGTTTCTGGCCAAGCCGTTCAGCACCGACTCCCTGATGCACTGCCTCACCGAGGCGCGCCAGCGGTCCTCCTCATCCGGCGAGTGAGTGGCCCGTGGGCGCATACAATGGGCCCATGGGACTGTTCGCGTATCGACTGCTCGGCGCCGCCATGCTCGACGCCGGCATGTACGAAGGCATCGAGGCCGACAGCAAGACCACCACGCAGGCATTGATCGCCGTCATCCTCTCGAGTCTCGCCGCCGGAGTGGGCGCGGGCGAATGGCTGGGCACGCGGATCATCACGCTCGCGGTGGTCACGGCCCTGGCCGTCATCACCTGGTCGGCGTGGGCCATGCTCGTCTTCCAGATCGGCACCCGGCTGCTGCCCGAAACCGAGACGCGCGCGGACTGGGGGCAGTTGCTCCGCACCACCGGATTCGCGGCCGCGCCCGGGATCCTCCTCGTTTTCGGGCTCATTCCCAATGGACGCGAGGTGGTGTTCGGAGTGGTGGGCCTCTGGATGTTCGCGGCGATGGTCGTGGGGGTCAAGCACGCCCTCGACTACAGCGACGGCGCCCGAGCCGTGGGCGTGTGCTTCGTGGCAGCGGCCGCGTCGCTGGGGCTGGCCTTCGCGATGAGCGCGGTGATCGCGCCGGCCGTGCTCTACTGACCGAGGAGCGGTTCAGGCCGGCCGTCGACGGCCGACCTGAACGTCGGGATCAGGCAAGGTCGAATCGATCGAGATTCATGACCTTGTCCCACGCGGCCACGAAGTCGCGCACGAACTTCTTCTGCGCGTCGTCGCACGCGTAGACCTCCGCGAGGGCACGGAGCTCGGAGTTCGAACCGAAGACGAGGTCGACGCGGCTGCCGGTCCACTTGACCGCGCCCGTGCCGCGGTCGCGGCCCTCGAAGGTCTCCTCGGCGTCGGACGTCGGCCTTCCACTCCGTGTCCATGTCGAGCAGGTTCACGAAGAAGTCGTTGGTCAACGTCTCGGGCCGCTTGGTGAAGACGCCGAGACTGGACTGCCGGTGGTTCGCGTTCAGGACACGCAGGCCGCCCACGAGCACGGTCATCTCGGGAGCGCTCAGCGTCAGCATCTGCGCCCGCTCGAGCAGCAGCTCCTCGGCCGGGCGCTCGTGCCCCTTCGCGAGGTAGTTGCGGAACCCGTCCGCCGTCGGCTCGAGCACGGCGAACGACTTCCACGTCGGTCTGCTCCTGCGACGCATCCGTGCGTCCCGGCGTGAAGGGCACCTGCACGTCGTAGCCGGCGTTCTTCGCGGCCTGCTCGACGGCGGCACACCCGCCCAGCACGATCAGGTCGGCAAGCGAGACCTGCTTCTTCCCGCCGGCCTGCGCGTCGTTGAACGCCTTCTGGATCCCCTCGAGCGTCTGCAGCACCTTCGCCAGCTCGGGCGGGATTGTTGACCTCCCAATCCTTCTGCGGCGCGAGGCGGATGCGCGCCCCGTTGGCGCCACCGCGCTTGTCGGTGCCGCGGAACGTCGACGCCGACGCCCAGGCGGTCGAGACCAGCTGGGAGATGGACAGTCCCGAGGCGAGGATCTTGCCCTTGAGGGCGGCGATGTCCGCCGCGCCGATCAGTTCGTGCGTGACCGGGGGAACGGGGTCCTGCCACAGCTGCGGCTCCGCCGGCACCCGCGGGCCCAGGTACCGCGCGATGCGGCCCCATGTCGCGGTGCGTCAGCTTGAACCACGCCCTGGCGAAGGCGTCCGCGAACTCCTGCGGGTTCTCGAAGAAGCGCCGCGAGATCTTCTCGTAGGCCGGGTCGATCCGCAGCGCGAGGTCGGTCGTCAGCATCATCGGCGCGTGCTTCTTCGACGGATCGTGGGCATCGGGCACGGTGCCCGCACCGGCGCCGTTCTTCGGCTTCCACTGTTGCGCCCCGGCCGGGCTCTTCGGTCAGCTCCCACTCGTAGCCGAACAGGTTCTCGAAGAAGTTGTTGCTCCACTTCGTCGGCGTCGTGGTCCAGGTGACCTCGAGGCCGCTGGTGATGGTGTCGCCGCCCTTGCCGGTGCCGTAGCTGCTCTTCCAGCCGAGGCCCTGCGCCTCGAGCGGCGCCGCCTCGGGCTCGGGGCCGACGTGCGTCGACGGGCGCGGCCGCACCATGGGTCTTGCCGAAGGTGTGCCCGCCGGCGATGAGCGCCACGGTCTCCTCGTCGTTCATCGCCATGCGGCGGAACGTCTCGCGGATGTCCCGGGCGGCGGCGATCGGGTCAGGGTTGCCGTTCGGCCCTTCCGGGTTCACGTAGATGAGACCCATCTGGACGGCGGCCAGCGGATTCGCGAGCTGACGCTCGCCGCTGTAGCGCTCGTCGTCGAGCCACGTGTCCTCGGTGCCCCAGTTGATCTCCTCGGGCTCCCAGACATCCTCGCGCCCGCCGCCGAAGCCGAACGTCTTGAACCCCATCGACTCCAGGGCGCAGTTGCCGGCGAAGACCATCAGGTCGGCCCACGAGATCTTCCGGCCGTACTTCTTCTTGACCGGCCACAGCAGCCGGCGCGCCTTGTCGAGGTTCGACGTTGTCCGGCCAGCTGTTGAGCGGCGCGAAGCGCTGCTCGCCCGACCCCGCGCCGCCGCGGCCGTCGCTGATGCGGTAGGTGCCGGCGCTGTG
Organism: uncultured Acidobacteriota bacterium; assembly: GCA_963721715.1. GTDB lineage: Bacteria > Acidobacteriota > Vicinamibacteria > Vicinamibacterales > UBA2999 > VFZN01. The sequence goes on from CAVRKI010000006.1 coordinate 105,204, forward strand.
CCAGGCCATCCGGATGAAGAGCGGCCCGTAGTGGCCGTAGTCGGCCGGCCACCAGTCCTGCGACGTCGTCATCACCTGCTCGATGTCCTTCTTCAGGGCATCGAGGTCGAGGGTCTTGAACTCCTCGGCGTAGTCGAACTCCGCGCCCATGGGATCGCCCGCGGGCGGGTTCTGGTGGAGCACGTTCAGGTTCAACTGATTCGGCCACCAGTCGCGGTTCGACCTGCCGCTGTGCGCCTTGGCCGAGAACGGGCACTTCTTTTCGTTGTCCATGTTGACGTTGACCTCTACTGTGATTGGCGTGCAGCCCGGGTGTCAGTCCGGGCGATTCTCTTCACGGTCCGCTGACGCGATCGTCGCGCCCTCGGTGCGTGCGGCCCGCTGGGGCTTCGGCGTCGGCGTGTCGGTGGGTCGGAGGGCGGATGCCGCTCGGGCCTGGGCCAGGCACTCCGGACAGCGCCCCCAGTAGGCGACCTCGGCCTCGTCGATCTCGTAGCCCCTGCCGTCGGCCGCCGTGAGACAGGGGGCGGAGCCGACCGCGCAGTCGACATCGACCAGACGGCCGCAGATTCGACAGATCAGATGGTGGTGGTTGTCGCCGACCCGATCCTCGAAGCGAGCCGGCGACCCGGCGGGCTGAATGCGCCGGATGAGGCCTTCGGCGACCAGGACGCCGAGGGCGTCGTACACCGACTGGAGCGAGATGGCACCGATCTCGGCCCTGACGACCTCGGCCACGCCGTCGGCCGTGATGTGGGGCTGACCCGCGACCGCCCGCAGGACGGCCAGTCGCTGGGCCGTGACCTGGATACCGCGTTGACGAAGGAGGTCAGCCGGGTCAGTGGCCACGGCCGATAGAGTAGCTCAGCCTTTTGACCAGTTCAAATGTTGGACCGGTCATGGTCACGATCTCATCTGGACCGCGCTTACACCTCCGTTGTAAGATTTTGGTCCTGGTCCCGAGGTCTTTCGTCCCCGAAAGGCAGATCGACAGATGTCGTTTCGTGTCTCTGTGGCCCTTGCCGCCGCACTCCTCGCGCCGGCCCAGTGGACGAATGCCCAGACGCTGCCTGTGGCAGCGTCCGTCGCCGCCACACAACCCATCGACACGCCTGCCGCATCGCTGGCCGACGCTCGGTTCCCGCCGCCGCCCGGCCCCGGCGCTGGCGTCACCTTCGGCGCGCCCACGCCTCGCAATCCGTTCACCTCCATCGGTCACGACCTCAAGAAGTTCTTCTCGAGGGATACCGCCATGGTCATCGGCATGCTCGCTCCCGTCGCCGGCGTGGCCCTGACCTGGGACAACGCCGGGATCGAGGAATCGCAGGAGCATCTCGACAAGAGCTCGTTCCAGCCTGGCAACATCGGCGGCAGCTTCCTCGTCCAGACCGGCGCCAGCGTCGCGACGTGGGCGGTGGGCAAGATGAGCGGCAATCGCAAGACCGCGGAGGTCGGCGGCGACCTAATGCGCGCGCAGTTCGTCTCGCAGGTCGTTGTCCAGGGCGTGAAGTTCGCGACGCGGCGCGAGCGGCCCGACGACAGCAACAACCATTCGTTCCCCTCGGGTCACACCTCCAGCGCCTTCGCCACGGCCTCGGTGCTCGAACGTCACTTCGGCTGGAAGGCGGGCCTGCCCGGCCTACGGATTCGCCACCTACGTCGGACTGGCGCGAATGTCGGCGAACAAGCACCACTTGAGCGACATCATCATGGGTGCGGCGGTGGGCATCGCGGCAGGCCGGACGGTGACGATGGGAGTCGGCGGCGCGAAGTTCGATCTCGGCGTCGCGCCGACGCAGGGCGGCGCGGCCGTCACGTTCACGAAGCGTTAGCCATCCGCGGCAACGTTGCTCCCGCGCACGCGCCTCTGGGCCCGTGTCCGCCGTCCCCGGACTACTCGGCGATACCCTTCCAGTTCGCGACCAGATGATCCGCCGTCCGCCAGGCCAGCGCCTGCAGCGTGAGCGTGGGATTCCGTGCGCCGCTCGTCCCCATCACCGATCCGCCGAGCACGCCCAGGTTGGGCACCTCGTGTGAGAAGCCCCAGCGGTTCACGACGTTCGTCTCGGCGTTGTCGCCCATGCGCGTGCCGCCGTACGAATGGGTGGACGGTCCCATCGTGCCGAGCGGATTGCGCTGAATCGCCACCGCGCCGGCAGCGCGATACCACTGCTCCATCCGGTCCTGGATGAAGGTGTTGATGCGCCGCTCGTTGTCCTGATAGTCGGCGGTGATGCGGCAGACCGGGAATCCCAGCGGGTCCTTCACCTCGGGGTCGAGGTCGAGCACAGTTGCCTTCGTACGGCAGCGTCGTCTTCTGCAGATACGCCGTGTTGACGCGATCGGCGTGCTCCTTGACGAACGCCTTCCACGCCGCGCCCCAGCCGGGCGCGCGCCCGAACGTGGACATGTTGGCGGCGCCAATCGGGCGCCGATCCGAATAGATCCAGAGGTTGCCGCCGCCGATGAAGTCGAGCGCGCCGTGATCGAAGTTGTCGTCGGCGAATTCGTCCACGGCCGTGCCCTGCGCCGGCAGGCCGTACCAGCTGTTCAGGTTGAATGGAAAGAGCGCCGTGACACCGCCGCCCTGCGCATGGCTGAAGTAGTGGCGCCCGACCTGGCCGTGATTGTTCGACAGACCGGCCGGGAACGCCTTCGACTTCGACAACAGCAGCAGCCGCGTGTTCTCGTAGGTGTACGCCGCGAGCAGGACGACCTTCGCCGGCTGGATGTATTCCTCGCCATCGGTGACGTAGCGCACCGCGGAGACGCGCCCCTTGGCGTCGACGTCGATGGTCGTGACGTGCGCGCGCGTGACGACGCTGAAGCGGCCGGTCTTCTGCGCGCGCGGGATGGTGGTGACGTTGGTGCCGTTCTTGGCATCGACGTGGCACCCGCCGCGGTTGCAGAAGCCGTGATACATGCACGGCGAACGATCCTGGAAGGTGCGCGAGTTGATCTGCGCCGGCCCGGCGAACGGCTTCCACCCGAGGCTGCGCGCGGCGGCGGCCATCAGATCCGTGAACCCGGTCGAGCGCAGCGGCGGCATCGGATAGTCCCGCTGTCGCGGACCTTCGAATACATTGCCGCGAGGGTCGAGGGTGCCCTTGATGTTGCCGCCCTTGCCCGACACGCCGGTCTCCCACTCGACCTTGTCGTAGTAGGGCTCGAGCTCGTCGTAGCCGAACGGCCAGTCCTCCACCGTCGACCCCGCCGGCACCCGCGAGCGTCCGTAGCGGCGCGTGGTCTCGCTGACCACGCGGAAGTCCCACGGATTCAACCGCCAGCTCTGCGCCCAGTAGTGCAGCGTCGTGCCGCCGACGCCGTTCATCATCGGATGGCCCGACGCGCGCGTGGTCGGCGCCGAGGGATTCGGCCGGTGCGTCGGCACCTCGTGATTGGCCTTCTGCACGGCCTGCGGCCAGTCGCGCACGTTGTTGCGGATCTCGTCCGGCGCGAAGTCGCGCCGGGTGAGCCAGGTGCCGGCTTCGAGACCGATCACCTGCAGCCCCGCTTCGGCCAGCGGCAGCGCGGCGATGCCACCCGCCGCGCCCAGGCCGATGATCACCACGTCGGTGCCCTTAAGCGTCGTCGCCATGCGGCGTTCCTTTCGGGGTGGCGCTGGCGGTGGCCTTGTTGAACATCTCGCTGTCGTAGGCCGATCGCCGCAGCGGCACGGGCACCACGCCCAGCCGCTGATCGTCCGGCGTCACCGCGGTGCGCACGCCGGGGTAGCCGAGCAGGTCCCAGCCGATGAAGTTGCGATTGCCGCCGTAGAAGGGATCGCCGAAGGTGCCCTGCCAGGTGTGGGCCCGCAGCATGGCGAAGAAGGCCGCGGAGCTGCCGTCGAAACCGGCGCCGGAGCCGGTCGCCGAGCCCGTCTCGACGTCGATGAGCAGCGACTCCTGATCGGTCGGCGCGAGCTCGCGGAACGGCTGGCCGCGCGACGAGCGCGCGTAGCGCTCGAGCGCAGCCAGCCCGCGGCGATAGGCCTCGCGCGACGACGACAACGCCCCGGCGAGCGCGTGGTCGATGTAGTGGACCGCGCCGGCCTCGACCGCGCCCGGCCCATTGGCATCGCTCGGGATCAGCCGCGCGACGATGGCGGTGAGCAGGTCGGCTTCGTCCGCGGTCAGCGCTTCGAGCGGCAGGCGCGGCGCGGACTGCTCGTCATGCGGCGCATCGTGGCGATACGGCGGACTGGCTGGCGGCGGCTCGGCCGCGGCGGGGCCGCCACCTTCCGTGCCGCGACGCGCCGGCGTCGAGGCCGTCGCCTCCGTAGCGGCCATGGCCGCGCCAGCGGCCTTCAGCAGATCGCGGCGGCTGATCATGATGACTACTGTGGAGGCTTGCGCTCGTAGATCGCCACGAGCTCGCCTTCGCCCACGATGTGGCCCTTGACCGCCTCGAGCAGCTCGGCCTTCGTCAGTCCCGGCTTGAGATCGAGCACCGCGTCGATCGCGAGCACCTTGAAGTGATAGTGGTGCGGCTTGCCGGGCGGCGGCGCGGGCCCGCGATAGATCGGGCGACGGAAGCCGGACGTCCCCTGCACTGCGCCTGCGATCTCGGTGGGCATCGCCGCGGCCGGGTCGATCGGGATGTTCTCCGGCAGCCCCTTCGCGGCGCCGGGAATCTTGTAGATCACCCAGTGCACGAACGGCTGCGGCATCGGCACATCCGGATCGTCGAGGATCACCGCGAACTCCTTCGTCGACGCGGGCGCGCCGGACCACTGCAGCGGCGGCGACACGTTACGGCCGTCGGCGGTGTAGTCCTGCGGGATGGTGTCGCCGGCCTTGAGCGTCGGACTGGTGACGGTGATCGACTGGGGCGCCTGCGCCTCGACGGAAGCGGTGAGGGCCATGGCCACGACGGCCGCGGCAAGCACGCGGAGTGGGAACATGCGGCAGAGTATAGCTCCGACCACCGCCGTCGCGGCCTGCCGGCTGGGCGCTCGCGCCGAAGTCGTGAGCGCGATCCGGCCCCCCGCCGCACTGCCTGGTGTCCCGCCGAACGGCGCCGGCGTTCGGGCCCGGCGGCCGCAGTGCCGGCGCCCTGGTGCAGACGCCGTGCCCGTGGCGACCTGCCCGGGTGGCGCTCCCCGGAATGGAAGACGTGCGGCGTCGCTCGGTCTCAGGACAAGGCGATTGAGATGTACTTGAGATCCAGGTACTCCTCGATGCCCCACTTGCCCCCCTCGCGCCCCAGCCCCGAGGCTTTCACCCCGCCGAACGGGGCCTGGGGCGTGGACGGCACGCCGTCGTTGACGCCGACAATGCCGTAGTCCAGCGCTTCGGCGACGCGGAACGCGCGCGACAGATCGCGGGTCCACAGGTAGGCGGCGAGGCCGAACGGGGTGTGATTGGCCTGCTCCACCGCCTCGGCATCCGAGCTGAAGCGGACGATCGGCGCCACCGGGCCGAACGTCTCTTCCTCCAGGATGCGCATGCCGGCCGAGACGCCGGTCAGCACCGTCGGCGAGAAGAACAGGCCGTGTCGCGCCTGGCCGCCGACCACCGCTCGCGCACCCTTCGCCACCGCGTCCTGCACGTGCGCGGTGACCTTCTCCAGGCCATCGCCGTTCACGAGCGGCCCGACCTGGGTCTGCGGATCCATCGGATCACCGACGCGCAAGCCTTCCACCGCCCGCGCGAAGCGGCTGGCGAACTCGTCGTGAATGCCATCCTGCACGTAGATGCGGTTGGCGCACACGCAGGTCTGCCCCGTGTTGCGGAACTTCGAGGCGACCACTTCCCGCACGGCGGCGTCGATGTCCGCATCGTCGAACACCAGGAACGGCGCGTGCCCGCCGAGCTCGAGCGAGACGCGCTTCACCGTGCGGGCCGCCTGCGCCGCGAGCAGAATCCCGACCTCGGTGCTGCCCGTGAACGTCAGCTTGCGGATGGCGGGATCGTCGAAGAACACCGACGAGACCGCGGCGGGGTCGGTCGTGGTGATCACCTGGAACACCTCGGGAGGACCGCCGGCCTTGGCCCACAGGCTGGCCAGCTCCATGGCCGTGAGCGGCGACTGCTCGGCGGGCTTGACGATGAACGTGCAGCCGGCCGCCAGCGCCGGCGCGGCCTTGCGCGTGATCATCGCGGCCGGGAAGTTCCACGGCGTGACGGCATACACGGGGCCCACCGGCTGCGGCCGCACCAGCAGCCGCTTGTGCGCGAACTGGCTCGGCACGGTCTCGCCGTAGACGCGCTTGGCCTCCTCCGCGTACCACTCGACGAAGGCGGCCGCATACTTCACCTCGCCGCGGGACTCGGTGATCGGCTTGCCCATCTCCTTGGTCATCAGCTCGGCGAGCACGGTCTCGTTCTCGAGCATCAGCGCGTGCCACTTCTTGAGCACGGCGGAGCGGTCGTACGCGGTGCGATCCCGCCAGGCCGGAAAGGCCCTGGCCGCCAGCGTGGCCGCGACGCGGGCCTCGTCCGGCCCGCTGTCCGGCACGCTGGCCACCGTCGCACCGGTCGCGGGGTTGACGATGGGGAACGTTCGCGTGGTCGTCGTGCTCATGCCGCTACCTCTTTCTGCATCACCCGCCACAGCCGTTCGACGTGTTCGCGCTCCGTCTGCTCGGAACCGATCGAGACGCGGACCATCCACCGCCCGTCGAGGGTGGCGGGCGTCAGGTAGGCGGCCCCGGATCGATTGATGCGATCGCACCACGCCTGGGTGTGACGGTCCAGTTCCGCGCCCGTCAGACCGGGCGGTTCGTGCCGCACGCAGAGCGTCTGCAGGTGCACCGGCGCCAGCACGCGCCAGGGCGGCGTCGATCGCACCTCGTTCGCCAGCCACTGCGCGTTGGCCAGATCCCGTCGCAGGCGCTCCTGCAGCCCGGACACACCCTGCTCGCGAATCAGGAACCACAGCTTCAGCGCGCGGAAGCGGCGGCCCAGCGGAATGCCCCAGTCGCGATAGTTCTTCACGCGGCCATCCGCCGCCGACTGCAGGTAGCTGGGATTGGTGGACATCACGCGCACCAGATGCTCGGCATCGCGGACGTAGTAGACCGAGCAGTCGAACGCCGCGCCCAGCCACTTGTGCGGGTTGAGGACGAGCGAGTCGGCGCCCTCGACGCCCTCCCACATCCAGCGGCACTCCGGCAGCACCATTGCGGAGCCGGCCATGGCCGCGTCCACGTGCACCCAGAGGCCGGCCTCGCGGGCGACCTCGACGATTGCACTGCACGGGATCGAGCGCAGTGGTCGTGGTCGTGCCGGTGGTGATCACGACGGCGCACGGCACGCGGCCGTTCGCCCGGTCCTCGGCGATCGCCTGGGCCAGCGCCTCGGGGCGCATGCCGTAGTCCGCGTCCTGATCGATGTGGCGGATGTTCTCGCGGCCGAAGCCCGCAAGCAAGGCGGCCTTGTCCACGGAGCTGTGACTGTGACCCGAGGCGTAGACGACCAGCGGATGCGCCTCGCCCTGCAGCCCGCCGCGCGCGAGGCCGTAGTCCGTGGTCCGTTCACGCGCGCAGATCAGCGCCAGCAACGTGCTGGTGGACGCGGTGTCCTGGATGACGCCGTCCCAGTGATCGGAGAGGCCCACCATCTGGCGGAGCCAGCCGGTCGCCACTTCCTCCACCTCGCTCAGCGCGGGGCTCGACTGCCACGCCAGTCCGAGCACGCCGAGGCCGGTGCTGACGTAATCGCCCAGCACGCTGGCCAGCGTGCCGTTGCAGGGAAAGTAGCCGAAGAACTGCGGGATGCTGCCAATGACTGAGGCCCGGGACAACGACCCGATCGAGATCGGCGAGTATCCGCTCGAACGGCTCGCCCTCCGCCGGAGGTTCGCTGGGCAGCATCGCCTTGATGTCGCCAGGGGCCACCGGCGCCATCACCGGCCGGTCCCGCACGCGTTCCCGATAATCCGCAATCCAATCGACCACCGCGTGGCCGTGGCGGCGGAACTCGTCTGGAGTCATCCGAGGATCATAACCGGCAGACGGCAACGGGACACCGGCAGGCGGCAAACGGGAGGGCAGAAAGGCAAGAGGCGGAAGGCAGGGGCAGAGACAGAGGCAAAAGGTAGAATGCCGGCTAGCAACGGCTGCTCAGGTCCCCTGAGCGGCCGACCGAACAGGAGGAACGAATCGTGAAGCATATGACTTGGGCGATCGCGGCGGCGATGACCGTGGCCGCGGGCGCGCACATCGTTCGTGCGCAGGGCGCGACGCAGGCGTCGCCGCAGATGAGCTTTTTCATCACCAGCGTGGGGTCCGGCAACGGCGCCAACCTGGGAGGCCTGGCGGGTGCCGACGCGCACTGCCAGAACCTGGCGAAGGCCGTCGGGCGCTGGCAACAAACAGTGGCGGGCCTACCTCAGCACGCAGGGGCCAGGCGCCGTGAACGCCAAGGACCGCATCGGCACCGGGCCGTGGTTCAACTCCAAGGGCGTCCAGATCGCCGCCAGCGTGGCCGACCTGCACTCGGACAAGAACAACCTGACGAAGGAGACGCAGCTCACCGAAAAGGGAACCGTCGTGAACGGCCGCGGCGACACGCCGAACACCCACGACATCCTGACCGGATCGAACCTCGACGGCACGGCCTTCCCGGCCGGTGAAGATCACACCTGCAGCAACTGGACGAGCAGCGAGACCGGCTCGGCTCAGGTGGGCCACCACGATCGTCAGGGCGGCGGCGCGAACCCGAACTCGTGGAACAACGCGCACCCGTCGAAGGGCTGCAGCCAGCAGAACCTGATCGCGACGGGCGGCAACGGCTACTTCTACTGCTTCGCGGCGAAATAGGCTGGGGCTTGGGTCTTGGGTCTTGGGTCTTGGGACTCAAGACTCAAGACTCAAGACTCAAGACTTGGGACCACCCTTAATCGCCGTCACCTCAATCTCGATCTTCATCCGAGGGTCGGACAAGCCCGCTTCGATCATCGTCGCGGCCGGACGCACCTCCCCGAACACGCGCCGCAGCGCCGGCCAGCACTTCTCGAAATCAGCCGCCGCGGGCAGGATGTAGTGCACGCGCACGATGTCCGCCATCGAGGCGCCCGCCTGCGACAACGCCGCCTCGATGTTTCGCAGCGTCTGCTCGGTCTGAGCGGAGACGTCGCTGTCGATCGTCATCGTGCGGTAGTCGAAGCCGGTCGTGCCGGAGACGAACACCCAGTCGCCGACGACGACCGCGCGCGAGTAACCGATTTCCCGTTCGAACGTGGATCCGGAACTGATCAGTTGACGCATGCGGACATTATGGCGTCGGCGCGCCGGGCGACGACATCACCGCCTGATGCACGAGGGTCTGGAACTTCGATCGGATATCGGTCGCGTTCGGGATCTGGTTCATCATCAACGCCATCACGATGCGCCCGGACGGGTCCACGCGGTAGACCGACCCGTAGGCACCGCCCCAGCCATAAGCGCCCACCGGATCGAGCCCGTTTCCGCCCACCCGCTCCGTGGTCTCGAACGCAAGGCTGAAGCCGAGCGCGGTGCCGCCGTGCAGCAGGCCCGACTGGTTGTGCGTCATCAGCGCCACCGCACGCGGAGAGAGCAGCCTCACACCACCAAGGACACCGCCGTTCCGCACCATCTCGAGGAAGCGCGTGTAGTCACGCGCCGTCGACAGCAGTCCCGCGCCACCGGCGAAGTTGCGGCGCGGGCCGTCCGTGTAGTGTCCCTGTCCGCGCTGGCCCTCGGGTGCGCGGGTGGCCAGTCCGTCGGGGCCACTGGCGTAAACGGTGACGAGGCGGGGCTTCTTCTCCGCCGGCAGGAAGAAGTGCGTGTCGGTCATCCCGAGTGGGCCGAAGATGCGCGACTGGAAGAACTCGTCGAGCGGCATCCCGGACGCGCGTTCGACGATGCAGCCGAGGATGTCGGTGTTGTAGCCGTAGACCCACTCCTCGCCGGGCTGCGCGACGAACGGCAGGCTACGCCAGCCGCTCCATCGTCTCGCACACGGGCTCGCCCTTGTCGGCCGTGTACCAGCCGTAGCCGGCGGCAGGTCCCAGCCCCTTGGCCTCGTAGGCCGCCGCTACGTTGGGACTCGTGCCGTACGAGATGCCCGCGGTGTGGGTCATCAGGTCGGTGATGGTGATGGCCCGTTTCGCCGGAACGATCTCCACGCCGCCATCCGCTTTCGTGACGGCCACCGTGGTTTTCGCGTACGCCGGGATGAAGCGACTGACCGGATCGGTCAGGCCGATCCTGCCCTCCTCCACCAGCATCAGTGCCGCCACACTGGTAATCGCCTTGGTCTGCGAGGCGATGCGGAAGATGGAGTCCGGTGTCATGCGGATGCCCGCCTCGCGGTCTCGCCAGCCGACGGCTTTCTCGTAGACCGGGTTGCCGTCGACCAGCACCATCGCCACCGCCCCGGCGATGCGCTTCTCGTCGACGTAGGCCTGCAGCACGCGGTCCAGCCGCGACAGCCGCGCCGCGTCGATGACCGGCGTGGACGACACCTGCGCGTTTGGCGCAGGCACGAGGAGAACGACAACCAGCGTGACGGCAAACAACAGACGGCGCATGCGCGCTCCTCGTGGACGGACGTGAACGACTGCGAGCGGATCAGGGAACCGAAACCAGCCCCTCGACGTCGCCGAGCATCGTGCGATCGTGGTCGACTGCGGCCCAGGCCGCAGGGGCATCGGGCGGCGCTATTCTCTCACCAACGGCTCAGAGATCAATCGCGCCGCACGGGTCACGGCCAGGAACTCCGCGAGGATCATCGCCGTCGCGCCCCACACCTGTTCACCCTCGAGGGCGAAGTACGGCACGTGGATCTCGACCACTCGGCCACCGGTCTGCCGCTGCCGCCGTTCGGTGCGCAGGGTCTCTGGGGCATCGAGATGGGCGAGCGGCACTTCGAGCAGGCGGGCCACTTCCCACTCCGCGGTCTGGAAGCGCGGACGGCCACTGGCGACGCCGACCACGGGGTGCAGCAGGAAGCCGCTGACGGGAATGTGCAGCGAGGTGAGCCGGCCGAGAATCGTGACGTCGGCGGGATCGACGCCCACCTCCTCTACGGCCTCGCGCAGCGCAGCGGCTTCGAACGATTCGCCGCCGTCCACGGCGCCGCCGGGCAGCGACACCTGTCCGGTGTGCGTGCGCATCCCTCCACCCCGGACCGTGAGCGGCAGGTGCAACCGGCCGGCGTGGGGATAGACGAGCACGAGCGCGGCAGCGTCGCGCAGCCCTTCGGGTACGCGGTTCGGATCCCAGCCCAGGCGCGGCTGGGGCGCCATGCGGAGTTGCGCTTCGAGACCGGGTAACGGTGACGCCAGCGCCTGTCGCAGCTTCGCGGCGATCTCAACCATTCCGGTTCAGACTAGCAGAGCGTTCGCGGAACGGTCGAAACCCGTCGCTTTCTGTCGCTCGACGGCCGCTGAAAGCCTTAGAATGGGCGGCGATGATGAGTCGTCGCCCCCCCAGCGACGGTGGCTCGTCTCGCACCGCCGCGCTGCCGAGCGGTTGCCGGGCCATTGGCGCCCAGCTGGCCGAGGCGCGCGACGCGAGACAGTTGACCGTCGAACAGGTTGCATCGGATCTGATGCTGTCGAAGAGCCAGGTCCTGGGTCTCGAGCGCGCTGACGCGTCGCCCTTCTACAGCTCTGCTTACTTCCTCCGCGGCCTGCGCAAGTACATGGCCTTTGCCGGAATCCCGGACGACGAGCTGAACGAGATCGCGGAGGAGCACGACGAGGAGGGTTTCCGTCTGATGCTGGCTGAGCCGCTCACGCGCTCCAGCGCGAGCTCACCGATCGCGGTACCGCCGGGCGCCCTCCAGGCGGCGGCCATCGCCGTGGCCGTCGCCATCCTCGGCGTTGGCGCCTACCGGTACTACCCTGCGGCCACGGAGTTCGCGCGGGGCACCGATGCGGTGGCACTGGAAACGGACGCGCCCCTTCCGGCTCATCCGACGACAGAGCCGCAGATGTCGCCAGCGGCCGTGAGAGCGGTGCCGACGTCGGGCGTGGATCCGGTGAACGACTCCACCGTCCGCATCAGCGCCGGCAAGGCGACCTGGGTGTTCATCCGCTACCCTGACAACCGGATCATCGAGCGGCGGCTCGAAGCGGGCGAGGCCATCCAGGTCGGACCTCTACCGGTGTACCTGGCGGTCGGCACCGCGGACTCCGTGGAACTGCGGGTCGAGGATCGCCCCGTCTCGCTCACGCCGTTCATCAAGGATGGACAGGTGCGCATCACCCAGCCTGAACTGGCCAAACTGATTCCCTAACCTCACGCACGTGCGCGATTCCGCGACACGGGTTCAGGAGAGCGCGAATGATGCGGATTCGAGACATCGCCGTGGTGGTTACAGCTGCGCTGGTCGCGGCATGCAGCAGCCAACCCACGATTGAGCCGGCCACCACCATCCTGCGCGGTGGGCACATCGTCACCATGGAGGCGAGCCAGCCGACGGTTGAGGCGCTCGCCATTCGCGGCGATCGCATCGTGGCGCTCGGCACCAATGATGAGATGCAGAGGTTCGCGGGGCCCGCGACGAACGTCATCGAGCTGGCTGGGCAGACGGCCATCCCCGGCTTCATCGAGGGACACGGCCATTTCCTCGGCGTCGGCCAGTCGCGGATGGTGATCGACCTGATGGACGTCACGAGCTTCGACGAGATCGTGGCCAAGGTCGGCGAGGCGGCGAAGACGGCGAAGCCTGGCGAGTGGATTCAGGGCCGCGGCTGGCACCAGGAGAAATGGTCCACGGTGCCGACGCCGAACGTCGAAGGATTCCCCTACCACGACGCGCTCAGCAAGGTCTCACCCGACAACCCGGTGATGCTGGAGCACGCCAGCGGGCACGCCGCCTACGCGAACGCGAAGGCGATGGAGCTGGCGGGGGTCACGGCGCGCACGCCGAACCCGCCCGGCGGCGAGATCCTGAAGGACAAGGCGGGACGTCCCATCGGCGTGTTCCGCGAGACCGCCGCCGGGCTCATCGACAAGGCGCTGGCCGACTGGCAGGCGGCGAAGACCCCGGAACAGCGCGCCGCGGACGCGAAGCGCACGATGGACCTCGCGATCGAGGAAGCGTTCTCGAAGGGCGTCACCAGCTTCCAGGACGCGGGCGCCAACTTCGAAACCGTCGATCTCTACAAGAAGGCGGCGGCCGCCGGGCAGCTGGGCATCCGCCTGTGGGTGATGGTGCGCGACTCGAACGAGCGGCTGCGCGAGCGACTGGCGAAGGAGAAGGTGGTCGGCATGGCCGACAACCACCTGACGGTGGCGGCGATCAAGGTGACGGCGGACGGCGCACTCGGATCGCGCGGCGCGTGGCTGCTGGAGCCCTACGCCGATTCGCCGGGCAGCACCGGGCTCAACACCACGCCGATGGCGAGCATCGAGGAGACGGCGGCGATCGCGGCGGAGACCGGCACGCAGCTGGCGATTCACGCCATCGGCGACCGCGCGAACCGCGAGGTGCTGAACGTCTACGAGAGGACGTTCAAGGCCAATCCCGACAAGAAGGATCTGCGCTGGCGCATCGAGCATGCGCAGCACATCAGCGCCGCCGACATCCCGCGCTTCGGTCAGCTCGGCGTGATCGCCTCGATGCAGGGCATCCACTGCACCTCCGACGCGCCGTACGTGATGGCGCGACTGGGCGCCGCCCGCGCCGAGGAAGGCGCCTACGTCTGGCAGAAGCTGATGAAGTCGGGCGCCATCGTCAGCAACGGCACCGACACGCCGGTCGAGCGGATCGATCCGATGGCGAACTACTACGCCACCGTCACGCGCAAGGCCAGGGACGGCACGGTGTTCTACGGCGACCAGAAGATGTCGCGCGAGGAAGCGCTGAAGTCCTACACCTGGAACGCCGCCTACGCCGCCAGGGAAGAAGCGCTGAAGGGATCGCTGGCGGTCGGCAAGCTGGCGGACATCACCGTCCTGTCGAAGGACATCCTCACGGTGCCGGACGACGAGATCCCGAAGACTACGGTGACCCGCACGATCGTGGGCGGGAAGACGGTGTACGAGGGGAAGTAGGGATCGGGGATCCAGGGTTTGGGGGCCGCTGCCATGAACACGCTGCCACGCTTTCCGCTTGCGACCCTGCCCACGCCGATCACCGATGCCGTGCGGCTGCGCGAGGCGTTGGGCGGGGCGTCGACGCTGCCCGCGCATCCTGATCAAGCGTGACGACCTCACCGCCCTGGGGCTCGGCGGCAACAAGGCGAGGAAGCTCGAGTACCTGATCGCCGATGCGCTGGCGAAAGGCGCGGACACGGTGGTGACGACCGGCGCGGTGCAGTCGAATCACGCGCGCATGACGGCGGCGGCGGCGCGCATCGCCGGATTGAAGTGCGTGCTGGTGCTGTCGTCGCGCTACGACGTGCCGGCCGTCGAAGGCAACCTGCTGCTCGACTATCTGTTCGGCGCCGAGGTGCGCTTCGTGCCGGCGGAGGATCCCATGCTGGCCGTGGGTCACGATGCCGCGGTGGTGGCCGACGTGGTGCGGGAGGAAGCGGCGGCCGGACGCACGGCCTATGTCATCCCCGTGGGTGGCTCCAGCCCGGTCGGCTCGCTCGGCTACGTGTCGGGGACCGCGGAACTCGTCGCTCAGCTGCGCGGCGATGGGTTCCTCGCCGTCCCGCCTCTACTACGCGAGCGGATCACGCGGCACGCAGGCCGGTCTCACGCTCGGAGCCAAGCTGAGCGAGGCGCCGTACGAGTTGTGGGGGATCGCGGTCAGCGCCGGCGAGCCGGAGAAGATCGAGCGCGCGAAGAACGCCGCCAACGACGCGGCCGCGCTGCTTGGCGTGTCCACGCGCGTCACGCCCGCGAGACCTGTTCACCGACCAGGGTTTCATCGGCGAGGGCTACGGCATCCCCACGCCAGCCGGGCTGGAAGCCATCGACCTGCTGGCACGCACCGAGGCCATCCTGCTGGATCCGGTCTACACCTCGAAGGGATTCGCCGCCCTCGTCCAGCACGTGCGCTCGGGAGAAATCCCGCCCACCGACACCATCGTCTTCCTGCACACCGGCGGGATGCCCGCGCTGTTCACGCGCGAGTTCGCGAACAGCCGGCGCTAGTCGCAGGCCGTCGACGCTCGGGCGCCGCGCGGATATCAGTCCGCGGGCAGGCGATGCCTCGCGAGGAGTGTTCCGTCCTCCCGGACGGCCACCGGAATATCCAGGCCGTAGCGGCGCGTGAACTCGGGATCGTCGTCGATGTTGACCTCGCGGACGTGGTAGCCGCGATTCAGCAGCCCGGCTTTCATCTTGTCGCAGAGCGAGCAACCGGGTCGTGTGTAGAGGGTGATCTCTTCGGGCGTGGACATGTCCGTTACGGATTCTGCGTCCTCGTCCGGCCAATGTAAACACGCCCGCAAGGCCGAGCGCCGCCAACTCTACAGGAGCAGGCGCGATATACTCGAGACCTGTCCCTCGCCCCAGCAGCGATTTCCAGATCCTTCCTGGCGGCGCTCCGATTCACGCTTTGACGACCCCTCCGGCAGCCCGGCTGGCGGTTCCCGTCAAGGCTTCACTGCGATGGGCGGCATGTCGCTGGCGGCGACGTGATGGCGAGCATGCGGCAGTCAATCGGTCAGGTCACGGGCGTGCATCCGTCGATGGACGGCAGTCTCGAACTGCTGGGCATCGAGCCCCTCGAGGAGCACGCGCGCAGTCTCGCGGCGCTGCTGACGGTGGCCACGAAGGGCCGGGTGCGCGACCGTTCCCACCTGGAGCGGCTCGACGGGCACATGCTGGCGTTGCGGAACGTCTACGTGGACCTGTCCGATGACGTGCGCCGCGGGGAACGCTCCTCGCCGGCCGCTGAGTGGCTGCTCGACAACTTCCACACCATCTCGGCTGCGGCGCGCGACATCCGTCACGACCTGCCGCCCGCGTTCTATCGACGGCTGCCGACGATGGCCGCCGACGAGTTCGCCGGCCTGCCCCGCGTGTATGCGATGGCGCTGGAGCTCATCGGTCACAGCGCGGGCCGGCTCGACTCGCAGCGCCTGCACCGCTTCGTCACGGCGTTCCAGTCGGTCACGCCGCTGACCATCGGCGAGTTGTGGGCGTGGCCGAGCGCGCTCAAGCTGGCGCTGCTCGACTACCTGCGCGCCCGGGCCGATGTCCTTGCGGCCAGCCGCGAACATCGCCTCGTCGCCGATCGCATCGCCAATGCCGCGGAGGGGAGCGCCGACCGGCGCCGCTGGCCCGAAGCGGTGCATCCGGCCTTCGTCATCCGCCTGCTGCAGCATTCCCGCGAGCAGGGCCTCGCGGCCGGCCGGCTCCGGCGCGACCTCGACGCCTCTCTGGCGCGAGCGGGGAGAGACCCTCGAGGACGCGATCCGCTCGGAAGGCCGGCACCAAGCCACGGAGCAGGCGTTCATGTCGAGCCTGATCGGCAGCCTGCGGCTGATCTCGACTTTCGACTGGACGCGAGTTCTTCGAGAGCGTCAGCCTGGTCGAGCAGGTGCTGCAGCGCGATCCGGCCGGCGTCTACGGCCGGATGGACTTCCGGAGCCGCGATCGCTACCGCCAGGCGGTCGAGGAGATTGCCGAACCGACCGGTGACGCGCCAGCTGCGCCTGGCGCTGAAGAGCGTCGAACGCGCGCGTCAGGTGGCCGAGCGTGTCCGCGACCGAGCGCGGCGCCCACGTCGGCTACTACCTGATCGGCCGCGGCCGTCAGGCCGTTCGAACAGGGCATCGGCTGGAGTCCCGCGCTGCTCGGTCGGCGATCCGCCGCCTGTTCTTCCGGTACGCGACTCCGGCTACCTCGGCACGATCGCGCTCGGCACCGCGGCCCTGGTCGCCGTGGCCCTGACCGTGCGCCTACGAGCATGGCTGGCGGGGCGCGATGCTGGCCTGGGTCGCGCTGCTCACGGCCGTGCCGGCCAGCGAGCTGACGATCCAGATCGTGCAGCGGGTCATCAGCAATCTGATCCCGCCACGGCGGCTGCCGCGGCTCGAACTGGTGACCGTCCCGGCCGACGCCCGCACGATGGTGATCGTGCCGACGATCCTCGACAGCGTCGAGCGCGTCGCACGAACTGATCGCCCACCTCGAAGTCCAGGCCCTCGGCAACGTCGACCCGAACATCCACTTCGCGCTGCTCAGCGACTTCCGCGACGCGCCGGCCGAGACGATGCCGCACGACGCCGAGATCCTGGCCGCGGCGCGAGCCGGCATCGAAGCGCTCAACGCGCAAGCACGGCGCCGAGCGCACCGATCGGTTCTTCCTGTTCCACCGCACGCGCCAGTGGAACGCGAAGGAAGGCCTGTGGATGGGATGGGAGCGCAAGCGCGGCAAGATCGAGGAGTTCAACCGCCTGCTGCGCGGGGCCACCGACACCAGTTTCGGGCTCCATGTCGGCGACGTGTCGATCCTGCCGGAGGTGCGCTACTGCATCACGCTCGACAGCGACACGCGCCTGCCGCGTGATGCGGCGCGGCAGCTGATCGGCATCATCACGCACCCGCTCAATCGCCCGACCTTCGATCCCAAGGCCGGGCGCGTCACCGACGGCTACGGCATCCTGCAGCCGCGGGTCAGCGTCACCTTCACGAGCGCGGCGGGGTCGCTGTTCTCGCGCCTCTACTCGGGCCACACCGGCGTCGACCCCTACACGACCGCGGTCTCCGACACCTACCAGGACCTGTTCAGCGAAGGCATCTTCACCGGCAAGGGGCTCTACGACGTCGACGCGTTCATGGCCGCGCTCGAGGACACCGCGCCGGAGAACATCCTGCTGTCGCACGACCTGTTCGAGGGGCTCCACGCGCGCGTCGCGCTGGTGTCGGACGTCGAGTTCGTCGACGAGTACCCGTCGAGCGTGCTCGCGCACGCCCGCCGCCAGCACCGGTGGATCCGCGGCGACTGGCAGATCCTCGCCTGGCTCTTCCCGTTCGTGCCGTCGCGCCACGGGGTCAAGCGCAACACGCTGCCGATGATCGGGCGCTGGAAGATCCTCGACAACCTGCGCCGCAGCCTGGTCTCGCCGATGCTGCTGCTGATGCTGGTGGCCGCCTGGACGGTCCTGCCCGGCCCCCGCTGGTTCTGGACTGACGGCGGTGCTGATGGTGATCGCCTCGCAGCTGCTGCCGCTGCTCGGCCGGCTGCTCGTCGGACCACGCCGGTCGCAGTCGTTCCCGGTGTTCTGGCGCAACCTCCGGGAGGACGCGGCGACCGCGCTCGCGCAGGTCGTGCTCGGCGTGACGTTCCTGGCCTACAACGCGTGGGAGACGGCTCACGCGATCGTGCTGACGATCGTGCGGCTGGCGGTGACCAGGCGGCGCCTGCTCGAATGGGAGACCGCCGCGGCGGTCGACGCGCGCTCAGTCGGGGCTGGCGGGCCGCAAGGGCGTGCGGCGGGTCGTCATGCAGATGATGGCGAGCCCGATCATCGCCGGCGGCGTGGCGCTGCTGGTCGCCATCGCGCGGCCCGGAGCCCTGCGGTCCGCGGCACCCTTCCTCCTCCTGTGGTTCGCGGCGCCGGGCGTCGCCTACTGGCTCAGCCTGCCGGTCGGGCTGCGCCAGCGGCCGCTGAGCGATGCCGAGCGCGTCGCTCCTGCGGCGGACCGCCAGGCACGACCTGGCGGTTACTTCGAGACCTTCGTCACGGCCGACGACCTCATGGCTGCCGCCGGACAACTATCAGGAGAGCGGCACCGAGCCGCAGCTGGCCCAGCGCACGTCGCCGACCAACGTCGGCGATGAGCCTGCTCTCGACGCTGGCCGCGCACGACCTCGGCTACCTGTCGACCGCCGGCGCTGCTCGAACGGCTCGACCGGACGCTGACCACGCTCGAGGGCCTCGAGCGCCACGACGGCCACTTCCTGAACTGGTACGACACGACGACGCTGGCGCCGCTGCGGCCGCACTACGTCTCGACGGTCGACAGCGGCAACCTCGCCGGCGCGCTGATCGCCCTGGCGCAGGGCCTGCTGCAGCTCGTCGACGCAGCCGCAGACCGAGCGCAGCGTCTCGAGGGCCTGATCGACACCGCCGAGGTGCTGGCGCGACGCCTCGTCGAGCGAGCCCGGCGACCGGCGACGCGCGGCGACGGTCACGACGATCAACGCCTCGCGCGCGCAGATCGCGGCCGCGGCGCGCGAGGCGATCCGCGACCGGCGCGCTGCGCACCATTGCGTCGCGCTCGGGCAGCAGCTGGCGGGCATGGCGCGCGGCCGCGCCGACGCCGATCGACGACGCGGACGGCGACGATCTCGCCTTCTGGATTCCGGCGCTGGTGATCGATCGCCGGCGTGCGCCGGCCCTCCGAGCCAGACCAGCAGGACCAGACGGTCCTGCACGCGCTGGCGGGCCGCGCCTCGCTGCTCGCCGACGAGATGCGGTTCGGCTTCCTCTACGATCGCCGCCGGCGCATCTTCACGATCGGCTACCGGCTCGCCGACGCCGACGGTCCGGGCCGCGCCGACGGCTCGTTCTACGATCTGCTGGCGTCGGAAGCGCGGCTCGCCAGCTTCGTCGCCATCGCCAAGGGCGACGTGCCGCAGCACCACTGGTTCCATCTCGGGCGCCTGGTGACGAACGTCGACGGCCGCGCCACGCTGATGTCGTGGGGCGGCACGATGTTCGAGTACCTGATGCCGCTGCTGCTGATGCGCAGCTTCCCCGGCACGCTGCTCGACCAGAGCTGCCGCGCCAGCACCGCGCCGGCAGATCGAGTACGGCCAGCGGCGCCACGTCCCGTGGGGCATCTCGGAGTCGGCGCTATCCGCTCACCGATCGCGCGGGCACCTATCAGTACAAGGCGTTCGGCGTGCCCGGGCCTCGGGCTGAAGCGCGGCCTCGAAGACGACCTCGTCGTCGCGCCCTACGCGACGGCGCTGGCCAGCCTCGTCGATCCCGCGGCGGCGGCCGACAATCTCGAGCGCCTCGCCCGCGCAGGGCGCGGACGGGCGGTTCGGCTTCTACGAGGCGATCGACTTCGGCACGCGCCAGCCGGAGGCGCGCGGAACCACGCCCGCGACCCGACCGTCGCCGCCCGAGGTCGTCCGGGCCTACTTCAGCCATCACCAGGGCATGTCGCTCGTCGCGCTGGCCAACGTGGTCCGCAACGACGTGTTCGTGGCCCGGTTCCACGCCGACCCGCGCGTCCAGGCCACCGAGCTGCTGCTGCAGGAGCGCGTGCCGCGCGAGGCCATCGTCTCGGAGCCGCGGCCGGCGGAGGGCGCGCCGGCGATGCTCGTCGGTGCCGGTGCTGGCGTCGCGGCGGTTCCGCTCGCCGCACACGGCGAGCCCGCACACGCAGTTCCTGTCGAACGGCCGCTACACCACCGCGGTGACGCACACCGGCGGCGGCTTCAGCGTGTGGCGCGGCCTCGCCGTCACCCGCCAGCGCGAAGACCGGACGCTCGATGCCTCGGCCTATGTCATCTACCTGCGCGACCCGTGGTCGGGCGAGGTCTGGTCGCCCACCTATCTGCCGGTCGGCCGCGAGCCCGACGAGTACGACGTCACCTTCGAGCTCGACAAGGCGACGTTCCGCCGCCGCGACGGCGACTTCGAGACCCAGCTCGCAGATCGCGGTCTCGCCCGAGGACGACGTGGAGGTCCGCCGGCTGTCGATCACCAACCACGGCGATCGGCCGCGCGAGATCGAGGTCACCAGCTACGCCGAGATCGTGCTGGGCCGGCCGGAGGACGACCTCGCCCATCCGGCGTTCGGCAAGCTGTTCGTCGAGACCGAGCACGACGCCCAGAACGCCGGCCTGCTCTTCAGCCGGCGTCCGCGCGGCACCGACGAGGCGCCGATCTGGGGCTTCCACGTGCTCGGCGTCGACAGTCGCCTCGGCGGCGCGGTCGAGTGGGAAACCGATCGCGCGCAGTTCCTCGGCCGCGGGCGCTCGCCGGCCAACCCGGTGGCGCTCGACGGCCGGCCGCTGTCCGGGCACCACCGGCGCGGTGCTCGATCCGGTGGCGGCGCTGCGCGACCGCGTGCGGCTGGTGCCCGGCGCGTTCGTGCGCGTGACCTTCGCCACCGGCGTCGCCGCCGGATCGCGAGACGGCACGCGCGCTGGTGAGCAAGTACCGCGACGGCAGCGCCGCGTCGCGCGCCTTCTCGATGGCCTTCACCCACGCGCACGTCACGCTGCAGCACCTGGGCCTCACCGACGACCACGCGATGCTGTTCGACCGCCTCGCCTCGCGCGTGTTCGGCACCGACGCCTCGTGCATCAGCGCCGAGGATCTCGCCCGCAACACCTGGGCGCAGCCGAATCTCTGGGGCTACGGCATCTCGGGGGACCTGCCGATCGTCCTCGTCCGCCTGTCCGAGCCGCGACGCCGTCTCGCTGGTGCGCCAGCTGCTGCTCGCGCAGGAGTACTGGCGCGTCAAGGGCCTGCACGCCGACGTCGTGATTCTGAACGAGCATCCGGCGGACTATCTCGACGAGGTGCAGCGCCAGCTGCACGGCGCTGCTGCAGGAGCCGCGCTGGGCCGGATGGCGCGACAAGCCGCGGCGGCATCTTCCTGCTCCGTTCGGACGGCATGCCCGAGGCCGACCGGCACCTGCTGGCCGCGGTCGCGCGCGTGGTGCTCCGCGGCGAGCTCGGCGCACTGTCGCCGCAGCTGCGACCGGCCGGCGCCGTGGCTGTACGAGACACGACGTGTCCTCGCTCGCCGCTGCAGCGGCGACTGCCGACTCCGGCCGCGACGCCGGTGGCCGTGCCCGCCGCTGGTCATGGACAACGGCATCGGCGGCTTCACGACGGACGGCCGCGAATACGTCGTGGTGCTCGAGGGCGACCGCGAGACGCCGCTGCCGTGGTCGAACGTGCTGGCGAACCCGGAGTTCGGCACCATGGTGAGCAGTTCTGGCGCCGCGTTCACGTGGTCCGGAAACAGCCGCGAGAACCGCCTGACCCCGTTCGCCAACGATCCGGTGACCGACCCCACCGGCGAGGCGATCTACCTCCGCGACGAGGACTCGCGGCGCGGTCTGGGGCGCCACCCCGGCACCGCTGCCGCGCGAACCGGGAATCGGGCCGCTGGGTGGTCCGACACGCGGCCGGCGTGACGCGGTATCAGCACGCGACAGCGGGTCTCGAACAGGAGCTGGCGGTGTTCGTCGACGCCGACGATCCGGTCAAGCTGGCTCGCCTGACGCTGACCAACACGTCGAGCGCGACCGCGGCGCCTCAGCGTCTTCGGCTACGTCGAGTGGTGCCTCGGGCCGCCGCGCGCCGGCGAACAGCGATTCGTCGTCACCGAGGTCGATGCGGCGACGCGGGCGCTGTTCGCGCGGAACGCCTACAACACGGAGTTCAGCGGCCGCGTCGCCTTCTGGCACGCCACCGAGGCCGCCCGCGCCCACACCTGCGACCGCGCGGAGTTCATCGGCCGCAACCGCACGCTGGCGTGGCCGGCGGCGCTGGCGCGCGAACGGCTGGAGGGCCGCTGCGGCGCCGGGCTCGACCCGTGCGGCGCGCTGCAGCTCACGGTCGACCTCGCCGCCCGGCGAGACGCGGCGCGTCGCCTTCGTGCTCGGCCAGGCGCGGCGATGCCGAGACCGCGCGGCGCGCTGGCCGGCGCGCTACGCCTCGCTCGCGGAAGTGGACGCGTCGCTCGCGCGCGTCGAAGCGCTTCTGGGACGAGACGCTCGGCGCGCATGCAGGTGCACACGCCCGATGACTCGTTCGATCTGCTCGTGAACCGCTGGCTGCTGTACCAGACGCTCAGCTGCCGCATCTGGGCGCGAAGCGGGCCGTCATCAGCCGGGCGGCGCGTTCGGGTTCCGCGACCAGCTCCAGGACGTGCTGTCGCTGCTGCTACACGCGGCCCGATCTGTGCCGCGCGCACCTGCTGCGGGCGGCGGCCCGCCAGTTCACCGAGGGCGACGTCCAGCACTGGTGGCATCCGCCGAGCGGACGCGGCACGCGCACGCGCTGCTCCGACGACCTGCTGTGGCTGCCCTACGCGGTCGCCGCCTACGTCCGGCACACCGGCGACCGCGGCGTGCTCGACGAGGTCGTGCCGTTCCTCGAGGCGCCGCCGCTCGAGCCGCGACCAGCAGGAAGCCTACATCCTGCCGTCGGTGTCGCAGCAGACCGCGTCGCTCTTCGATCACATGTGCCGGGCGATCGATCGCTCGCTGCAGTACGGCGCGCACGGGCTGCCGCTCATCGGCTCCGGCGACTGGAACGACGGCATGAACCGCGTCGGCGCCGAGGGCCGCGGCGAAAGCGTGTGGCTCGGATGGTTCCTGGTCGTGGTGCTGAACGAGATCGCGGCGCTCTGCGACGGCGCGGGCGCGACGATCTGGCACAGCGCTACCGCAGCCAGGCCCGCTGGCTCACCGGGCATGCTGGAACTGGCGTGGGACGGCGGCTGGTACCGCCGCGCCTACTTCGACGACGGCACGCCGCTCGGCTCGGTGCAGAACGAGGAGTGCAAGCTCGATTCGCTGACGCAGTCGTGGGCGGTGCTGTCGCAGGTCGCCAACCCGACGCGCGCGGCACGCGCCATGGACGCCGTGCGGGCGCATCTGGTGCGCCGCGACGCGCAGCTCGTGCTGCTGCTGACGCCGCCGTTCGATCGCATGGCGCACGACCCGGGCTACATCAAGGGCTACCTCCCGGGCGTGCGCGAGAACGGCGGCCAGTACACCCACGCCGGCGCTGTGGACCGTCATCGCGCTCGCGCGCCTCGGTCTCGGCGACGATGCGATGGAACTGTTCCACATGATCAATCCGATCAATCACACGCGCACGCCGGACGCGGTCGAGCGGTATCGCGCCGAACCGTACGCGGTCGCCGCCGACGTCTACGCGCACCCGATGCACGTCGGGCGCGGCGGGTGGACGTGGTACACGGGCTCGGCGGGCTGGATGTACCAGGCCGCCATCGATGGCCTGCTCGGTCTCCGGCGGCACGGCGACACGTTCACCGTGGCGCCGTGCATCCCGGCGATGTGGCCGGCGTGCTCGATCGACTGGAAACACGGCCGCAGTCTGTACCGCATCGACATCCGGAATCCGGAGCGTCAGCACCACGGACGTGCTGTCGGCGACGCTCGATGGCGTGCCAGTGGACGCGCGCGCCATCCCGCTCCACGACGACGGCAACACGCACGACGTGGTGATCGTGATGGGCCACACGACGTAGCCGCGCTCCGGCCAGTCAGCGCGACCGCGCCTCCAGGGCTCCTTCGGGTGCGAGCCCGCCTTCACTTGAAGCGGATGCCGGCCATCACCATGTAGGCGCGGTTCCGATAGCTCTTCGCATCGTCAAGGAACTTCGGCACGTTGCTGAAGCCCTTCTCGAAACGCGCTTCGACGAGCAGCAGGGAGCCGTAGTATCCCGCGCCGATGACGACAGCCGAAGTCGACGTCCTCGACCTCGCTCTTGATGTCGCGGTCTACCGATCCTTCCTCGAAGACGAGGGCGTCGGCCGTGAGCCGGGCCCGGGCCACGAAGTTGAAGGAAGGCCCGGCCAGGAACTGCAGGCCGTTGGCGCCGGTCAGACTGAAGCGCGCAAGGATTGGCAGCGAGATGTAGTCCACGTTGTACGAGAACTCGCCCTGGTGGAGCGGGTCTTCGCCCGTCAGGCCCTTCTGGACGAAGAACATCTCGGGTTGAATGGCAAGGACCTCGTTCACCTTGAATGTGACATGTCCCCCGAGTGACGACCCCGACGCGGTCACTGGTGGTGGCGCCATCCTGTTCGAACGAATCGCCGGCCTCAGGCAGGTTGGCGACGGAGACACCGCCCTTCAGCGCGATCTCGGAGATCCCCTGGGCGGCCGCGACCGCCGGGGCGAACGCCACGGTGACGGCGAGAACCATTGCGGGCAGCTTGAACATGACCGCCTCCGACCGTGGGTGATGCATCAGCCCTGCCAACCGCGGGCCACCGGGCTGGGCCCGAAATCGCGCGTGGACGGAAGGGCCGGCCGGCGAGAAACCCTACGCGCCGCAGGTGCCGGTCCTCCGCTTGCGGAAGGTCGTCACCAGGCGATGTCGATGGGCATGGCCGCGGCCATGCCGGCGCGGGCCTCGATCGCCTCTCCGGCGGCCAGGCACAGGTCCTCGCGAAAGCGGCTGCCCATGATCTGCACACCGGTCGGCAGGCCGTCGACGACGCCTGTGGGAACGGCGAGCGCGGGGAGGCCGAGCACGGGCACCGCTGTCAGCGTTGCGCACTCGCGCCACACCGCGGCGGTCCGCTCCACGCTCTCCAGATCGAAGCCGAGCCGGTAGACCGGTTCGGTGGACACCGGTGACAGCACCAGCGGCACGCGTGCCAGAAAGCACTGCCACTCGCGGACCACGCGCGCCCGTTCCGCCAGCGCCTTCATGTAGCCGGCGCCATCGTCCGCCGGGTAGCCCGCCATCCACAGCGCCATCGCGCGCTTGATGCCCGCGTCACCGTATTCCTGAACCGCCGGTGCGAACATCAACCGGATCTCCGGCATCTGCATCGCGGTCCATAGTTCCATCGCGCTCATGAACCCTGGCGTCCGCGCCTCGACGATCTCGTAGCCGGCATCGGCCAGCCAGGCGGCGGCGCGGCTGAGCGCATCGGCGACCGTGGGGTGAAGGCGCGCGCCACCGAGGTGGTCGGGATCGGTGACGACCGCGACCTGAATGGGGCCGTCGACAGGCTCGCCCTCGAGAGGCGCGGGAACCCACCACGGGTCGCGCGGGTCGTGGCCGGCCATGGCCGCCAGCGCCAGTCGCAGGTCGCGCACGGTGCGGGCGAGGGGCCCCTGCACCGACATCATCTGCGACGACATCGAACGTTCGCCGCCGCCGCTCGGGTTGAACGCCGGCACGCGGCCGAACGACGGACGCAGGCCGACCAGTCCGCACGCGTAGGCGGGATAGCGGATGGAGCCGGCGATGTCGTTCCCGTGCGCGAGTGGTGTGACTCCGGCGGCGACCGACGCGGCGGCGCCGCCGCTCGAACCGCCGGGTGTGTGTTCGCGCGACCACGGATTCCAGGTGCGGCCACGCAGTTCGTTGTCGGTATCGAGGCGGAAGCTGAAGGCGGGCGTATTGGTGCGCCCGACGATCACGGCGCCGGCCGCGGTCCAGTTCGCGACCACGGGGCTGTCTTCCCGCGCGATGCAGATTGCGGAACGCGACCACCCCGTTCGTGGTGGCGCAGCCCGCCTGGTCGATGTTCTCCTTGATCGTCACCGGCACGCCGTGCAACGGACCGAGGGCATCGCCGCGGGCCACCGCGGCGTCGGCACGGTCAGCGGCAGCGCCCGCCGCCGCGCCGAGGTCCACCGTCACGGCGTTCAGCCGCGGATTGACGGCAGCCATTCGTTCGAGACAGGCGGACACCGCCTCCCTCGACGAGATCTCCCGCCGGGCGATCGCCCGGGCCATGCGCGTCGCGTCCCACCGCCAGATCTCATCGGTCATGTCCCGTATCTTCCTCGAAATCCCCCCAATTACCTGCCAACACGCGGTACCCGGAGGACGCGCACCTGACCGACGCACTGCTCCTCGTGATGGGACGGCAACTGCTGCGGTGGCGGCCGATCCATCCGCTGTCGCCGGTCCTGTCCGAATGCTGGTCGGCGACCAGACGGCGGCGGTGCTCGCATGCACGGTCGAGGCGGCTGGCATTGGTGGGTTGACGCGCCACCCCGGGCCATGACGTTGCATATGTACCGGGCATGTTCAGCGCATTCAGCATAGAGATCTCCTGGACCGAACTCATCAAGCGGACGATCAAGGAAACGAGTGCCGACAATGTGCTCGGCCTGGCCGCACAGTTGGCCTATTACTTCCTACTCGCGCTGGTGCCTGCCCTCGTGTTCCTGGTTGCCCTGACGAGCTTCTTCCCGTCAGGGGTCATCGACAACATGATGCAGTCGGCCGCGAGCGTGTTGCCGGCGGACGTGCTGGGCATCCTGCGTGAGCAGATGAACTCGCTCCGGGGCGGGGAGGACACCGGACTCCTCAGCCTTGGCCTGCTGATGGCGCTGTGGAGCAGCTCGGCGGCGATCGTCGCCGCCACCGCCGCCCTGAATCGCGCCTACGACATCGAAGAGGGGCGGCCATGGTGGAAGGTGCGGTTGAATGCCATCGCCATGACCGTCGCGCTGGCGGTGTTCGTGCTGGCGGCGTTCACGCTCGTAGTCGCCGGGCCAGCCATTGCCGAGTCGATCGCGGCCCGCTTCGGGCTCGGCCAGGTCTTTGCCACGATCTGGAACGTCCTCCAGTGGCCGGTGGCACTGGCGCTGGTCACAGTCGCGGTAGGGCTCGTCTACTACCTTGGGCCCGATGCCGAGCAGGACTGGATCTGGATCACGCCTGGCGCCGTCCTCGCCACGGTTCTGTGGCTGCTCGCCTCACTCGCCTTCCGCTACTACGTGAGGCACTTCGCCGACTACAACGCTACCTACGGGTCGCTCGGCGGCGTCCTCGTGCTGATGCTGTGGTTCTACATGTCCAGCCTCGCGATGCTCATCGGCGCCGAGATGAACGCGGAGATCGAACACGCTTCGCCGTACGGCAAGGCCCCGGGCGAAAAGGTCCCAGGCGAGAAGAGGAAGCTGGGGGCCAGGGCCCGGCGCGCCTGGGAACAGCGCGTGAAGGACAGCCAGGTGGTGCCCACCGCGGCGCGGCGGCGGAAGTAGCGCGCGGGCGGGCGGCAGGGTTTCGTGGCAGAATCCGCGGCGAGGCCCACATGAAACTGTCCGCGCTTCCCGCACTCGCATCCCTGGCGGTACTGCTCAACATCTCGGCCCCGTCAGCGGCCGATGACGGGCAGCGAATGCTGACGATGGACCACTACGTCCGCGTCGCATCGGCGGTGCCGGCGATCACCGGGCAACCGGCGCAGATCTACGTGCGCGAGCGCGTCAGCGCCGGCGTCGCGCTGCGGGGTGCGGTGGCGCCCGATCGCGTGGTGCTGTTCGTTCACGGCGCGGGGACCCCCGCGGAGGTCGCCTTCGACGCGCCGATCGGCGATCACAGCTGGATGGCGTACCTCGCCAGCGCCGGCTTCGACGTCTTCTCGATGGACACCACCGGCTACGGCCGCTCGACCCGGCCCGCGCCGATGAACGACCCCTGCAACCTCGCGGAGGCGCAGCAGACGCAGTTCGTGCCGGCCCTCATCGCCGCGCCCTGCAAGCCGACCTATCCGGGCCAGCTGACGACCATCGCCTCCGACTGGCACGACATCGACGCGGTGGTCGATCACATCCGGAAGCTGCGGCACGTCCAGAAGGTGAGCCTTGTCGCCTGGTCGCTGGGTGGTCCGCGCGCCGGTGGCTATGCCGCGCAGCACGCCGACAAGGTGAACCGCATGGTGCTGTTCGCGCCCGCCTACAATCGCGCGTCGCCCGCGGCTCCGCCGGCGCTGCCGAACCCGGGCGCCGTCTTCAACACGCAGTCGCGCAGCGAGTTCATCGCCAACTGGGATCGCCAGGTCGGGCTGCGCCGAGCAGTACGACCCGTCGGTGCGCGACGCGGTGTGGACCGAGATGCTGGCCTCCGACCCGGTGGGCGCCACGTGGGGCACGGGCGTGCGCCGTGCGCCGTCCACCACCACCTGGGGCTGGAACGCCGCGATGATCGGCGGCACGCAAGATTCCGACGATGATCATCGCCGGCGTGCACGACAAGCAGGTGCCGCCCGATCGGGTGCGGGCGGCGTTCGACGACCTGGGCGCCGCCGACAAGGTGCTGGTGGATCTGGCGTGCTCGTCGCACAACGCGATGTGGGAGAAGAACCACCTGCTGATGTTCGGCGCGTCGCTCGAGTGGCTGTCGAAGGGCGCGGTCGGCGAGCAGAAGACCGGCGTCATCCGCCTGGGCTACTAGCCCGTGGTGCTCCGCATCGCGATCGGCATCGTCGCGGCCATGGTGGCCGTCGGGCAGGTGCGGGCCGCGCTGCGCTTCTGTCCCTGACGCGCCTGGCCGTTCACCCCGCGCGCTCCATCACCCACCGCGACTCGCCGGCGCCCTTGTCGATGCGGATGCAGCCGGGCATGCGATCGGTGAGCTCGGCGCGGTGGCTGATGACGCCGATCAGCCGACCGCCATCCTGGCCGAGCGCCTCGATGGCGTCGGTGACCTCGGACAGCGATTCGGCATCGAGCGTACCGAAGCCCTCGTCGATGAAGAGACTGTCCATCTGCAGCGCGCCGGAGGCCTGCAGCACGGTCTCGCTCAACTGCAGCGCGAGGCACAGCGAGGCCATGAACGTCTCGCCGCCGCTCAGGGTGTCGGCACGGCGGCGCTCGCCGGCGTTGTCGTGATCGACGACGTGGAACTCGCTCTCGTCCCACTCGAGCGTGTAGCGGTTCGAGATCTCGCGCATCCGCACGGAGGCGCCGGTCACGAGTCCTTTGAACGCCTCCTCGAGCAGGTACTCCTGGAAGCGGTCGCCCCTCAGGTCGGTCGCCATCTCGGTGGTGATGGCCAGCGTGGCCCGCAGCGCCAGGCGCTCGGCCACAAGGACGGTGCGCGACTTCAGATCCTTCTGAAGGCGTGTCAGGTCGTGTTCCAGGGTGGTCACCTGCTGAGTCACGGCCTGCCACGCGTCCATCGCGGCCTGGCGGCGGCGCTCCGCCTGCGCGAGCGCCTCGGCGGACACTTCGCGGCCCTCGACCAGAGGTTCGAGCTCGGCCAGGCGATGCACGACGCCGGCGCGCTGCTGGTCGAACCTCGTCACCAGCGCGTTGAGCGCCGCCTGCTGCGGCGGTGTCCTGATCGCGGCCTTCATCTCGTCCGCGCCGACGAAGCCAGCCTCGGCCAGCGCCTTCGTCAGCGCCTCTGATGCCGTCGCGAAGGCGAGCTCGGCATCGATGACCGCGGCATCGGCCGAACCGCGTGCGACGACGGCGGTGGACATCCGTGCCTCGGCCTGGGCGAGCGCCGTGCCGGCGCCCTTTTCGGCGTTCTGGAGGTCACCGATGCGAGCGGCCAGCAGGTCACGCTCGGCGCGTGGGTCGGGATGGCTGGTGACCGCCTGGATACTGGCGATCACGGCATCGAGGTCGGTTTGGAGCCGCGCCTGCTCGGCGACAAGCTGCTCGTGGAACCTGACGGCGGCCGTGGCGTCACCCTCGGCACGCACCAGCGCCAGCTGTGCGGCAGCGACCTCGTTCCTGCCCCGCTGGAGCGCCTGGGCATGACGCTCCCGCTGGGCCTTCATGGCATGCAGCTGGGCGCGGCGCTGCTCAATCCAGTCCAGCAGCGCGGCGCCAGCGTCGCCGGCCGGAGCACCTGAGACGGCGGCAGCCAGCGTCGTCAGCAGCTCCGCGAGCGCAGCCGCGCGCGTCTGCCACCGGGCGGTCGTGGCACTCGTCTTCGTCGCGGCGGAGGTCAGCCGTTCCGCCGCGATGGCCAGCGCCCTGGACGCCTCCTGACTCGCGCGCTCGGCCTCCTTCGCCTGCTTCTCGGCCAGGTGTGCGACCTTCTCCAGCGCTGCGAGCTCCGGCGGGGCATCCACCTTCGGCAGCTCCGCCACAGCCTGCTGGCACACGGGGCAAGTGTCTCCGGCGTGCAGGTGCTCGCGAAGCGTCGCGGCGCCGTGGCGCAGGCGCCCCTCACCGAGCGACGCCTGCGTGGCGTGCGCCTTACCGGCGATCTCTTCGGCGCGCGCATTCGCCTCGTCCCTGGTCTTGCGGGCGCGTTGTTCCTCGTCCTCTGCCACGGTATAGGCGCGCGTGGCGTGGACCACGTCCGTGTGGAGCGTCGCCACCTCGTGCATCAGTGCTCGAGCCGCGCCCACCTGCGCAAACGCCGTTTCCACCTGCACGTAGAGCCGCTCGTCGAACGCCACGGCGTCGTAGGCGGTCGTCAGCGCCTGCAACGAAGCCTCAGCCTTCTCCACGGCCCTTCGCGCAGCGGTCTCGTGCTTGCGCCCGGCCTGTGATTCGATCTCGGCCGCCGCGAGACGCGCTGGCAGGTCCGCCAGGGCGATGGCGAGATCGCCGCGTCGAGCGATCTGGCCGGCAATCTCGTCGAGCGCGCGGACTTTCAGTGCCAGCGCCTCGCACTCCGTCGCGGCCGCTCGCGCCTGCCCGGCGCGCGCCTCCGCCTGATCGCGCTCACTGACGGCCTTCTCCAGTGCCTGCACCGCCTGGTCGCGCGCCTGACGCTGGCGCGTGGCCTGTCGCGCTCGTGGTCTCGCACGCCTCGAGCCGGGGCACGATGGGCTCCGCGCGGCGAGCCATTTCCAGCTCGCGGCGGTCGCGCTCCACCGCGGGCGCCTGCCGCTCGAGTGACTGCTGCTGCTCGCGCAGCTTTGCCGCCTCCTGTGTGAGGGCGTGACGTTCGCGCGCCTCCTGCGCCGCCGTTTCCGCGACGTCCCTGGCGACGGTCGCCCTCTCCGCCTGCTCGCGTGCTCCAGCCAACGACACCTCGCGCTCCGCCAGCGCTTCCGGCGTGGCCTCCGCGTAGGTGGAGAGCTTGCCGTCGATGACATCCACCCGGCCGCTGAGCGCCTTGCGCCGCTCCTCCGCCACGTCGCGCATGCGCGTGAACACGTCGTGCCGCAGCAGGTGCTGGAGGATCGACCGCTGCTCGGTGGGCTTGGCCTTCAGGAACTTCGCGAACTCGCCCTGCGGCAGCACCACCGTCTGGATGAACTCCTCGTAGCCGAGGCCCAGCAGCGACCTGACGGCGTCGTTCACCGGCTTGACGCCGTCAGCCAGGCTCCGCTCCAGGCCGCCGGCCAGCTTCCGCGAGAGTCACGTCGTCTTGAGGTTGCCGTTGGCGACGCGCTTCACCCGGCGCGTGACGCGGTAGTCCTTGCCGCTGATCCGGAAGTCGAGGCACACCGACATCGCATCGCGCCCGTGCGAGATGAACTCGCCGATGCCATGCTTGCCGATGCGCGGCACCTCGCCGTACAGCGCGTAGAGCATCGTATCGAGGATGCTCGACTTGCCCGGCGCCGGTCGGGCCGGCAATGGCGAACAGCGACAGCGACGAGAAGTCCAGCGGCTGCTGGCGCTCGCGATAACAGGTGAAGCCTTCGACGTCCAGGCGGAGGGGGCGCATGCTACTCGGTGAAGGCGGACTGGTAGAGGTCGTTGAAGAGGTCGATGGTGGCCGGCTGCGGCTGGCACTGGTGCTCCCGCAAGTAATACGCGCGGAACTGCTCGACAGGCGGCTGGGGCCCGATGGAGTCGGGACCGGGTCCAGGACCCGAACTGGTCTCCGGCAGCACCGCGTCTACCACCACGATGTTCGGCAGGATCTGACGGGCGCGCCGGTTCAGATCCGGCATCGGCGTGTCGAGGATGACCTTCACGCGCAGAAAGCCGAAGCGCTTCAGCTCGCCGGCCTGTTGCTCCAGTTCGGGGAGGGTGCCCTCCCAGGTGCCCAGGGACTTGCCGCCCTGGTAGGGCACGCGCTCCACCGTGGCGGCAGGCCGGGCGCCACCTCGATCACCACGAAGCTCTTCTCCTCGCCCACCTCGCCGAAGTCGAGTTGCAGCGGCGATCCCGCGTACTCGGTGTGCGACGCGGCCGCGATCGACGCGCTGCGGGCGATGGATGTGCCCCAGCGCGACGTACTGCGCCGTCGCCGGCAGCGACTGTGCGGTCGCCGCCCAGTCGTCCCCCATCGTCACCACGCGCTCCGAGCCGCAGCCCTTCGCGCCCGCGATGTACGAATGCGCCACGATCAGATTCACGGCATCCCTCTGGAAGCCCTCGGCCAGGTGCGCGAGAATCTGCTGCATGGCGTCGGCGTACTGCTGCCTCGCCTGCGTCTCGTCGCGCGCCAGCGTCAGCGCCTCGACGATGCGTCCCGGCGGCGCCCAGGGAAGCGCGGCCACCAGGCCGTGTCTCCGCACCGGGTGGATATCTCGATCAGCCCGCCGTCCTGCCGGCGCCGCGGCAGCCCGCGGGCCTGCACGCCGACGAACTCGGCGAGCAGTCCCCACGTGTCGAGACGCGTGCGGGTGGTCGTGGTTGCCGGCAATCACCACGGACGGCACGTCCGCGCGTCCCAGGCGCTTGAAGAAGCTGGAGACCGCGCGCTCGGCCTCGGCCGACGGCATCTGGCTCTCGAAGATGTCGCCGGACATCAGCAGCAGGTCGATGCGCTCGCGCTCGACGAAGTCGCCGAGGTGTTCGAGCACGTTCTGCAGTTCGTCGAGGCGGTTCTGACTCTTCCAGAGCCGGCCGGCGTGCCAGTCGGAGGTGTGGACGATGCGCATCAGAGGTTCATCCGGGCGAAGGGATCGGCGCCGCGAGACGTGGCGGCCACTTCGTCTTTCCGCGTGGCCCACGACGGGAACGGGAAGCGCAGCAGGATGGCCATCGGGAATCTCCGGCTGGGCCACGATCATCGAGCCCGGCCGCAGCAGCGTGGCCCGCACGCGACCGACGCGCGTGAGGAAGCCGTACTCGCTGCGCTCGGCCTCCGCCGCATCCAGCCGTCCCACCACCTTCAGCGACGGCGTTCCCGACGATGCGGCGCTCGACCTCGCTGGCGGTCTGCTGCGCGCCGAACAGCGAGACGCCGAGCGAGCGGCCGCGTTCGGCGATGTCCAGCAGCACGCTGTGCAGCGGGCTCCAGCCCTCGCGCGGCGCGTACTTGTTCAGCTCGTCCAGCACCACGAACACCAGCGGGCGCGAGCCGCCCTGCTGCTCCTTCTGCTCCATCATGCGCTTCAGCAGCACGCCGACCACGAACAGCTGCGCCGTCGAGTGCAGCGAGTGGATGTCGACCACCGTGACCTGCTGCGCGCTCCAGTCGATGGTGCGGTTGCGCGCCTGCGAGTGGCCGCTCACCAGGTGGCCCATGCGCTCGCCCGCCGCGTGCAGGCGACGACGGAAGGCGTCCAGCGTGCCGCCGGCCACTGGCGCACCACGCATCATCGTGTCCAGGCTGGCACCGTCCAGCAGGTCCACGAGGTCGCTGGAACGATGCGATGGCGTTGCCGTCCACCATCACGCTGGCAGTCGACTCGATCGCCCTCGCGCGCGGCGAACTCCAGCGCCTGCTCCACGCGCGAGATCACCAGGTGAATCTGCGCGCGCGCATCCTCGCCGTCCACGAACACGAAGCGCAGCAACCGCTCCCGGCAGAACTCCCGCATCGTCCAGATGTAGGGCTGGACGCCGTCCTGGCGGCTGCCGGTGTCGGGCATCGGCGTGTCGCTGCCGCGGCGCGCGGGCGCGAAGAACGCCACGCTCTGGAACGGCCCGGCCGGCAGGCCGAGCCTGGCGTACTCCGCCTCAATCGCCGGCGTCAGCTTCGACGTTCTTCTGGTCGAGCCACAGCAGGTCCTCGCCCTTCACGTTGAAGATGAGCGCCTTGGCGTTGGCGGCGTCGATGCCCAGCGCGCCGGAGTGGAACAGCGAGTAGAGGATGAACGTGGCGTAGCTGGTCTTGGTGGCCACGCCCGACACGCCGCTGATGGAGGCGTGCGCGCCGCGGGTGCCGTCGAGGAACTCCAGGTTGGCGTGCACCGGCTCGCCGGTGCGCGTCAGGCCGATGGCGACGCTGCGCTCCATGCGGTCGAAGTAGAGCGCGCGCCGGAACTCCTCGCCGCGCACCACGTCCACCGGCGCACCGGGGCTGGGCGGCACGAACACCTCGGGCTCGATCGCGCGTGACCTGCACGTGGGCCGCGTAGGACACATCCGCGGGCAGCGTGCCCGTCGGCCACGCGGAACGCGTCGGTGTCGAACTGGCTGCCCTCGAACCGCTTCCGGACGATGTCGACGATGCCGTAGAACGTCACCTCGTCGCCATCGTCCAGGGTGGTTCTGGTGACGACGAGATCGTCGAGCTGGAGTCGGCCGCCCTCGCGCACGCCGACCCAGAACTCCAGCGGCGTGGCGTCCTGCGAACCAAGCACGAGACCGACGACCGACGCAGACGACTCAGACATGCGCGAACTCCCGGGCCAGGCGCGTGGCCAG
The DNA here is from genome assembly GCA_963721715.1 of uncultured Acidobacteriota bacterium. GTDB lineage: Bacteria > Acidobacteriota > Vicinamibacteria > Vicinamibacterales > UBA2999 > VFZN01. The sequence continues at coordinate 140,031 of CAVRKI010000006.1, forward strand.
GCGGCGATGGATCAGGCGGGCGTCGCCGAGGCCGCGACGCAGGTGCTGTTCGAGGGCGCCGATCGGCACCAGGTTCTGCGGCGCGCGCGGGTCGCGCGTGCGCGACGGCACGAAACGCGGCAGCAGGGCGCTGGTGAGGTCGGCCAGGCGAAGCGCCTCCTCGCGTCCCACCGACTGCGACACTTCGAGGCGCACCAGGCCGGTGAAGTCCGATTCGATGGGCAAGCGCGGGCCGATGCGCAGGAACCACGAGTAGCGCGAGAAGCGTCCGGTGCGAGACGATCAGGAACACCGGCGTGCGGGTGCCGAGCGGCAGCCGCGCAACACGGGCAGCTGCTCCGGCGGCAGGTAGAGCTTGAACAGCCGCTTCACGAACCCGACGACCCGCCCGCGCGTGGACTCGCCGATGTTGAGCGGACCATCGGCGATGACGATGCGGTCGGCCGCGGCGGCGTGGGCGCGCGCCAGTTCGCCCTCGGCGGTGCGCATCTCGCCGTGCAGGCCGCGCAGCGGCGCATCCGCATCGTCCTCGGGGACGCTGCGTGGCAGGTAGTTGAGCGACGGGGCGAGCACGATGGGCTGCGGTGGCATCTCGCCGGCGCCGAAGATGGCGACGCGGCCGAGGCGTTCCTCGGCGAACGTCGCCTGCCCTTCGCGGCACTCCACCACACCCACGCCGTATGCGCCGAGGGCGCCGTGGACGGTGCGGCCGTCGCGCGTGACGACGAGGCGGGCCTCCATGCGCCGCACGCCGTCAACGAACGACAGCGGCTGGTGCGCCGCAACGCGTGGTGGCGTAATCGGCGCCCAACTCGCGGCCTCCTGCTCGATGTCCAGATCCAGATCGGGCGCGTCTTCGGCGTCGGGCTGGAACTCGGTGGGCGTCTCACCGCCATAGTCCACGGCCCAGGGGTCGATGCGGACGGAGTAGTCGCCGAAAGGCGAGGCAGTGCCAGGGTTCGCGGGCAGGGGCGGAAACATGCGATACAAGCGATAGTGTGCGCGAGCGGCGTGTCAGGGCGGGTCACAGGCGACCCGGGCTCCGGTCGGCCGAGAACCGCGATTACGTGCGACCGCAGGTGGCGGAGGCGCCGCTACATCGTCGGCGGCAGCGGCCGCCCGGACAGCTTGCGCCCGGCGGCGATCGCGTCGAAGCCCGCCTGGTTGCGCGCCTGCATCGTGAACACGCTGAAGCCGCGCGCCATCAGCGCCTCGATCTCGGCGGGATTGTTGGCGGGATGGCTGCACGCCACCTTGAACTCCTTGCAGGCGGCGAGGATGGCGTTCACGCCGGCGTCGAAGCCGGCCTGATCGCGCACCCGCTGGCCGTCCGAGCCCGTAGACGAGTAGACGCCGCCCAGCGTGCCCGGCACCGACGACGATGACGGTGAGTCCCGGCACCTGCGCGATCTCGCGGATGTTGGCGATGCCCTTCTTGCTCTCGACGATGGCCCAGAGCACCAGTTCGCCCTGCCTGTTGAGCGGCCAGGGGTCGGCCTTCTGCACGATACTCCGCCTCGCTCAGCTTCCAGTAGGCCGCGGCGAGTCCCACACCATCGTCCGGCCGCGAGCCGCCTTTCGACTTGAACCGCATGGCGGCCAGGCCGGCGCGGACCTCGTCCGCGCTCTCCACTTCCTGCAGCATGACGCCGACGTGGCCGGCGTTCAGCTGCTCGACGATGCGGGCGGTGGCCACGGCCGGATCGGTGTGGATGATCGGCACCTTCGAGATGAAGGCGTGCTGGCGCACCGAGCCGCCTGCGGCGAGCATCGCGCCCATGTAGCCGAGGAACCGCTCCGCGTTGGCCGGCGCGTAGTTGTCGTAGGCGAAGTCGGCGTAAGGATAGGCCACGGTCTCGCGCGCGGCGTCCACCAGGGACGGCAGCGGCGGAGGCGGCGCCTCAGGCGCCGGCGCCGCATTGGGGCCGCGCCCTCGGCCGGCAACGATGGCCGGGTGCGTGATGCCGAAGACGGGGAGGCCCGTCTCGTGCAAGGCAATCATCGGATTGAGTCGCTGCGGGCTCTGTGCCTGCCCGGCGACCGAGAAGAGAAGGCTCGCGAGGCCGAGGGCCACTGCGGGCACGCGTGAACTCATGAAGTCGTCTCCAGCGCCTGGTCGCCAACGCGCCACGGGCGGCCGAAGCCCGTGGCTGGCCGGACCGATGATGTCCGGAGTCTACCCCACGGCGGTGAATGTACAACCCGTTCCCGTGTGCCATCGTGGCCAGGGTCCTGGCCAATCTCGACGCCTCGTTGCGTCGCGCCGAGCGCGAGCTCACCATCGTCTACCGTAACCCGCTCTGCGAGGAGGCCATCGTTGGCACGCGGTTGTTCCAGCAGCGCGACACCATCACGCCAGACCAGCACACCTGGGCAATCTATCGCCACGTACCCGCGGGCAGGTGATTACTTCCCCATCTGCGCGGCCGTCACCGCCGTGGACGGTCCGTGGAACATCGCGTTGAAGATCAGCTTGAACGTCGCTCGCGGCTGCGCCCGGAAGTCCACCTGCGAGCCGTAGGTCACGACGTAGCCCTTGCCCACTCGGAACGACACGATGTTGGCCTGATCCTTCAGGTATTCCTCGCCCAGCAGCCAGCCGCTCTGGAGCATGTTCTCGCGCGGATAGCGCGACACCACCTTCGTCTCGATGCCGAAACCGGGGCGCAGCCGGTAGGCCTGATCCGACTCGAAGAAGATGGGCCACGCCTCGGGCATGCCCCACGCCACGGGATTGGCCGCGTCGAACTCGTTCTGCAGCAGCGAACCCGGGCAGAAGAACAGCGACGTCGGATCGGCGACGCGGTCGCGCAGCGTCTGCATCAGCCGCGCCGGGCTGCTGAAGGCGTCGCGCAGCGCGCGGTCCACGGTGCCGCCGACGTCGGCGCCGGCGTCGCCGCCGTCGCGGGGCCGAAGCGCGGCGGCGCCTCGGGCAGCGCCTTCTCGATCGGCAGGTCCAGCAGTTCGCGTGGCGGTCTCCACGGCCGAGCCGATCGCCAGCAGCGTGCCGCCGTTCTGGACGAAGGTCTTCAGCTTCGTCCACCCCGCCTCGCCGACGCCGTAGGCCCACGACCACTCGGCCGGATCGTTGCGCTTCGCGATCGAGCCCGTTGACGATCCGCGTCTTCGACGTGCCCGACGGCAGCAGGATGACGTCGTACTTCGGCGTTGAGATCGCCGCTCGAAGTCCTGCGACTTCACCACCTCGTGATTGATGCCGTACTGCTCGAGCAGCCACATCAGCCAGCCGCCCGGCATGTTGCCCGCGGCCCGCCACAAGCCCGACTTTCGTGCCGGGCTTCAGCCGGAAGCCGTCCGACCGCCGGCATCCGATCGGCGCCCGGTCACCACGAGCCCGAGATCGGCGGCCGCCTTCTCGACGATCGGCTGCGATGCCGCGGTGGACGGGATGATGAACGTGCCGGCCGCGATGGCCGTCGAAGGCGGCGCCGGCACGGAACACCGGCACCGTCGCCTTCTGCAGCTCGGCCACCAGCTTGAACACGCCGTAGGACTCCGGCCCGACGAGGTAGGCCGCCTTCGGGCGCGGGCGGCGCCGGCGACGTGATCGGCTTGACGGCCGTGACCCGCTCGAGCGGCGTCTCGAACGGCCTTGTCCACCTGATCGACCGTGACGCCCATCAGCATCCACAGCGTGTGGCCGGTGACGTCGTAGGGCGGCTCCGGCGGCCCGCCCGGGAACAGGCGCAGGTCCGGATACACCTGCTTCTCGAGCATCGTCTTGGCGAAGGCGCCGTAGGGCTGCGCGGTCTTGATCACGTACGACCCGGCCGGATACTGCTTGCCGTTGGCGGAGAACGGCGACGTGGCGCGGTGGATCTCGACGTCGGCGAACTCGAGAATCTCGAGCATCTCGTAGGTGGCGAACTGATCGCGCTGCGTGGCCGGCACGATGAACGCGAACGGCCCCTTGTCGTAGGTCACCCAGTCGCGGTGCACGCGGTAGAAGTTGTAGAGCCACTCGTGGCCGTACTTCGCCACGTGCGACATGCCGGCCAGCGCCGCGGTCACGCCGTAGTCCACCTGCTGCCCGAGCGTCCAGGTGTCCTTCGAGTAGGGCACCGGGAAGTTCCAGCGCGACTCCTGCGGACCGAGCGGCCGGCCGCGCTGCGGGTTCACGAACGGGTCGGCCAGGTTGCCGCCGCTGTTGGCGATCTCGGTGAGGATGCGCGGCTGACCGTGATAGACCATGTACTGCCGCGCCGGCGACCACATGTCGTAGCCCTCGAGCCACGCCACGCCTTCCTTCTTCTCGCCGATCAGCGCCGACGCCATCGCCTGACCGACCGTGGCCTGACCAAGGGCCAGCAGCGGATGGATGTTCGGGTCGAACGGATCGGTGAACGGCGGCACGAAGATGCGCGAGCCGTTCGGCCCCTGCTGGTGCATGTCGTGCGAGATGATCGGCTTGTACTTGTTCTGCACCAGCTCGATGTTCATCCGCGTTTCCTTCTGCGTGAACATGAACCAGTCGCGGTTGTCGTCGTGGCCGACGTACTTGTGGTACAGGTCCGGGTAGACGCGCGCGTTCTTCGTGCCCTTCGTCTTGTACCAGTGGTCGATCACCAGGTGCTGGCCGTCGGGGTTCTGCGACGGCACCATCAGGATCACCGAGTTGTCGAGGATCTCCCTGATGAACGGCGAGTTCTCGGTGGCCAGGCGATGGACGATGGTGAGGATGGCCTGGCCGTTCGAGACCTCGGTGGAGTGGATGGTGGCGTAGACCAGATAGAACGGCTTGCCCTCGGCGGCCAGCGCCTGCGCCTCGGCGTCCGACAGGCCGCGCGGGATCGGCCAGACGCCGGTTGATCTCCACGAGCCGGTCGAACTTCGCGAGGTTCTGCGGCGAGCTGATCCGCAGCAGCGCGTAGTCGTTCCCCATCGTCGTCTTGCCGATGACCTCGAACTTCACGCGATCGGTCTGCTTCGACAGCAGCGAGAAGTACTCGAGGATCCGCGGGTAACGCGCGAGCTCGCCGTCGGCGCCGATGGTGAAGCCGAAGAACTGCGCGGGCGTCTGGACGACCTGCGAGGGGGTCTGGAGCGGCTGCGCCGCGGCGGGCGCCGGCCACGACGGTCAACAGCATCGCGACGATCAGGAGGCGGCGAAGGCAATTGCGCATCATGCGTGGATTCTATCGTCAGCAGAAGGCCGCGGCACAACCGCACCGTCGGGCGCGCGACCTTCGAGGCGCCGATCACGGTGCTGGCGCCACGGATCGCGAAGTTCGGCGTGAAGTTCGACTGGTAACGCTCGGCGGGCGGGGTGGCATACGCCCCGCCCGTCATCGTCTCGACTCTTGGGGCTTGAGTCTTGGGGCTGGACCCAGGACCACACAACGCGAGTGCTGCGGCTCGCGAGATCCGCAGATCGCCAGATTCGCAGATCCGCAGATCACCAGCTCAGATCACCAGTTCAGATCACCAGTTCACAAGCTCACGAGATCAACAACTTCGGCACACTACTACTTCCTCGCCCTCGTGTAGCGCGGGCCGCGAATCGCCAGGTCCACGGCGTCCGACGGGCGTCGTCATCGCGTAACCGTCCGCGCGGGCGTCCTTGACGAACTGCGCGTCCACCTTGTGGATGCGCATCCGCACCAGCTGCTCCTCGGTCACCGAGGCAAAGCCGACGTCACGCATCTCGCGGACGAAGGCCGGCGTCACGCGGTGGATGCGGAACCGCACCAGCTCCTCGGTGCCGAGCCCGCCGAAGCCCAGCGCCTTGTACTGATCGATGTCCTCGAGGCTCACCTTGTGGATGCGCATCTTGACCAGATCCTCGGCGGTCAGGCCACTGTAGCCGCGGGTCCGCAGCCCGCGGACGAAGTCCGGCTCGACGCGGTGGATGCGCATCCGCACCAGGTCGTCGGCGCGACAGCGACGGTGTAGCCGAGCGACTTCATCTCGCCGATGTACTCCGGCATCACCTTGTGGATGCGCATGCGCGTCAGCTGCTCGAGCGGCAGATCGCGATAGCCGGCCTGGCCCAGGTCCCTGACGTATGCGGTACGTGACGTCGATCACCGCCAGCCGCAGCGCGTCTTCGCCGGTGAGCGAGCGGTAGCCGAGACCGCCCATGGTCGAGAGAAACGCGCTGCTCGGCTCGAAGGTGTAGCGCCCGGCCCCTCGGCCGTTGTCGAACGACCCGGAGAACCGGAACGTGCCGGCCTCGCGCGTCCAGGTAGAAGCGCACATCGCTGGCCGCGCCACTGAGCGCGGCGGCGCGGCAGGCCCTGGAGGTCCTCGGCCCGGATGCCGAAGCCCCAGCGGCTGTCACCCGCTTCGGTGCGCAGGTTGAACTGCACCCGCGGCTGGCCATCGTCGCCGGTCCAGCTCTGCCGGGTGTCGGCCGTCCAGTCGCCGGACAGGGCACGCGGCGCCTGCTGGCTGCTACGCGACGCCCGTCCACGGCACCACCGCGGCGCTGGGAGCGGCGGCGAGCAGGCCGACGACGAGCAGGGTGGCGGCGGAGAGCGTGGCTGTCGGTGCGCGCATGGTGAAGACCTCGCGCACTTGGATGGTTCCCGGCGGGCCGGAGGTTGGAACGCGGATTATTTCAGCAGGATGCGCTCGAAGAAGGCGAGGGCCCGCGGGTCCCGCGATTGCCCGAGCCAGAACATCGCCTGACGGCGCACGGCCGGGTTGGAGTGGTGCTCGGCCACGTCGATCAGCTGCGGCACGCCTTCGTTGGCCGGCAGCTGGCTGAGCGCGAACACGGCCTTCTTCTTCACCTCGGTGTCCGGGTCGCGATCGATGGCCTCGGTGATCGCGGGGATCGCGCGGTCGCCGGCCCGCTGCGCCACCCAGAACAGCGCCTGGCCCCGGAGGTGCGGCGTCGACGCCTTCGCGCGCGGCGCGTCAGCAGCGCCGTGTCGGCCATCGGCTCAGCGTGCATCGACAGCGCCGCCAGCGCATCGTCCGCCACGCGACGGGCGGCATCGCGGGCGAACTGGGCGAGCAGCGCGACGCTCTGCGCGGGCGGACCTCGGTGAGCCACACCACGGGGCGGCCGCCGGCATCGATGCCGCAGCCCTCGGAGAACATCCGGATCCGCACCACCGCGCGCCTGCTCGATGCGATACAGCACGTGCAGCGTGTCGCCGCCCTCGAGCTTCACCGTGGTGTTCACGGACGGCGGAGCGTCCGCCGTTCCAGTCGCAGACGAACCGGTCGCCACGGACGATCGGCACGGCGTAGCCGATCCAGGCCGGACCCGCCAGCGACGCGCGGCGCGCCTCGAACACGCGCGCCAGGTCGCCGCCCGCGGCCTGCACCTGCACCTGCGCGTTGGTCAGCTGCGGAGGCTGCGCCGCCGCCGGCGACACCAGGACGATCACGAGCACCGCGCGTCTGCCACTTCACCATCGCGTAGCCTCCTGCCTCTTGCTTGCCGCCGATCTGCCGGTTGCCTGGTTGCCTTACTTCCCCAGAATCTCCATCAGGTAGTCCGTCGCCACCTTGGACTTCATCAGCGACAGCTTCTGCACCAGGTCCTTCCTGGCCTCGAGGTCGGTTTCCTTGCGCGCGATGGCCACCAGCGACTCGGCGTTGCCCTGCACGAACAGCGCCTGCACGACGGTCCGCCGGATGGCCGGGTCCTTCTCCTTCTGATAGAGCGCGACGAGCGCCTCGCCGGTCTTCGACGCGCTCATGGTGCCCAGGTGGCGCACCGCGGTGCGGCGCAGGTCGGCGTTCTGTTCGGTGTTGGCCAGCTCGATCAGCCGCGTCGCGTCGCCGCCGACGAACAGCGCCTGCACGATCTGCCGCTTGACCTCGACGGTGCTCTCCTTCTGATAGAGCTGCCACAGCTCCTCGCGAGCGCCCATCACGCCGAGCTGCCGCACGGCTTCTTCGCGCAGCGCCGGCAGCGGTTCGCTGGTCGCCGCCGACAGCACGCGGGCGCGATCGCCGGACACCATGTAGGCGCGCAGGATCTGCCGCTTGACGTCGGTGTCGGTGGAGGCGGCGTAGATTTCGGCCAGCACCTGACGGTTCTCGCCGCGGCCGGTCATGCCCAGATACTGGATGGCCTTCCGCTGCAGGTCCGGATTGCTGTTGCCCCGCGCGATGCCGGTGATGACGGCGCGGGCTTCGGGCGACGAGCTCTGCGCCAGCACGAACAGGGCGCGCTCCTTGAGCTTCGGCGACTGGCTGCCCTGCAGGAACTTCTGCAGCATGGGCACCGCCTGCGCGGGATCCGAGTGCTGCAGGCCCTGGATCGCCAGCAGCTTCAGTTCCTCGTCGGCCTCGCGCTTCGGGGCGCACGGGTTGTCCGATGTTGCGGCGGACCTCGATCTCCAGCGCGCGCGCATCGCCCAGCCAGCGGCTCGACGGGTAGGTCTTCATCAGTTCGCTCAGCGTGGCGAGCGCATCGGCGTGCTGTCCCAGCCGGCTCTGCGCGTAGGCCAGCCAGTAGGTGGCGGCATCGGCGCGGGCGGGATTGGCGGCCGCGGCATCGCGGAACCCCTGGACCGCGCGCACCCACTGGCCGTTCTCGAGCGCGTCCTGCGCCGCCTCGTAGCGATCGTCGGCGCGCTGGCGACGGTCCTCGGCCTGCTGACGGCGGTCTTCGTCACGCTGCCGCCGGTCCTCGGCCTGCTCGCGACGCCTCCTCGGCGCGCGCCAGCTCCTGTTCCGCGCGGGCCATGGCCTGATCGTGGCGGCGATCCTGATCCGGGTCCGACTGCGCCGCGGCCACCAGGGACCCAGTCCCCAGCATCATCGCCAACGCACCTGCTGTCACTGTCTTCGACACGCTCATCGCATACCTCGTCCGCTGAGACTTCATCTACCGGTATACCGGTACTCCGGTGTCCGTCTGCCGCCGCCGGTTCTGCCTTCTGCCTTTCTGCCTTTGCCTGCCTCACGACACCGGCGGCACGGTTCACCCTCTCGCGCTCGCGCACATCCGATCCGACCACCCGCATGCGGAAGAGGATGCCGCGCGACTCGATTCGCTCGCGCAGCTGCCGCAACTCCGCGGCGGTGTCCTCGTCGGTGCCGTTGGCCAGCTCCATCAGCACGCGCTCCAGATCGCCCAGCACGTCGGCCAGCGCGGTCTCTCCCGCATCGGACGCCGACTGCCGGATCAGACGGCTGGCGGCGACCAGGTCGGCCGCCCGCTCGCGCTCGGCGATCGGCAGCGCCCCGCCGGGCTCGGCGTTCAACAGCTCCACCAGCACCCGCTGCGATCGATCGAGATGCTCGCCGGCGGCGCCGAGCAGCACGCGCTCCGGAGCGGACGCCAGCCCGGTACCATCGGCGACCACAGCGGTGGCCGGTGTGGGCGTCGTCGGCGTGGTCCAGCGGCCGGCCACGAAGGCCGCCAGCGCCAGTGACGCCGCGCCTGCGGCCAGCGCGAGGCGACGCGGCGCGAACCAGGTGCGCCACGCCGCGCGGCGTGGCGTCCTGCAGCTGCCGCTCGACGCGGGCCCACATCACGCGCTCGAACCCGTCGGGCGCCTCGACCTCCTGGTGATCCGCGACCAGGGCGAGCGTCTCGCCCAGGTCCGCGAGGCCGCGCCGGCACGACTCGCACACGGCGAGGTGCGCCTCGGCGCCCGGACGATCGGAGAACTCGTCGAAGTAGACCAGCACGAGTTCCTCGTCGGTCAGATGTCTGGCGTGCGGATGTCCCGTCATGAGCAACGCGTTCCCTTCTCGTCCACCAGTGGCTCGAGCGCCTGCCGCATCTTGCGCACCGCGCGGAAGATGCTGTGCTTGGTGGCGCTCGCCTTGAGGCCCAGGGCCGCCCCCACCTCGTCGATCGACATCCCTTCCATGTGCCGCAGCGTGAAGGCGGCGCGCTCGAGGCCGGTCAGACGGCCCAGGGCCTCACCCACCCGCCTGCGGATCTCGCCGCTCTGCGCCAGCCGCAGCGGGGTGACCTGGCCGTCCGCGCCGCGCTCGCTGAGCGGCCCCTGTTCGAGATCCGCCGGGTCGTGGGCGTCCTCGCGGTGCCGCCGGGCGCGGATGAAGTCGATCGCGCAGTTCACCGTGATGCGGTGCAGCCACGTGCGCACGTCGGCCCGGGCCTCGAAGCCGCCGAGCTGGCGATGCGCCTTGAGCCAGGCGTCCTGCACCACGTCCTCCGCGTCCGCCGCGCTGCCGGTCATCCGGTGGGCGACGCTGAACAGATAGCGGCTGTGCCGCTCGACGAGCGATCGAAACGCCTCGCTGTCGCCGTGCTGTGCCTGGGCCACAGCGCGTCCGGTCGCCTTGATGCATGCCTGCTCACTTGGACGAAGGCGGCCGGAATTGGTTGGCTTCGGAGGTTGGCCGTATGATCCGGCCATGGACCCTCGATACCCCACCGGACGGTTCACCTACGACCCCGACATCACCCCCGAGAAGCGCGCCGCCTGGGTGGCGGCGATTGGCAGCCTGCCCACCGAGCTCCGCGAGGCGCTGGCCGCCATTCCGGACGAGCGCATCGACACGCCCTATCGCGACGGCGGCTGGACCGGCCGCCAGGTCGTGCACCACGTGGCCGACAGCCATATCAACGCGTACATCCGCTTCCGCCTCGCGCTCACCGAGAGCGGACCGGTCGTCAAGCCGTATGAGGAAAGCGTGTGGGCGGAGTTGCTGGACGCGAAGACCGAGCCGCCGTCGGTGTCAGTGGGCATCCTCGAGGGGCTGCACCGGCGTCTGCACGTGCTGCTGGCCTCGCTCGGACCGGAGGACTTCGGCCGCACCGCGACTCATCCGGAGCATGGCCCGATCACCGTCGACTGGCTGCTGCAGATGTACGCCTGGCACGGGCGACATCATGTCGGACACTTAGGGGTGATTGCGAATCTCGTGAAGTCGTGATGTGGTGATCTGGCGATCGCATCGATCGATCGCGAGATCGATTGATCGCGAGGTCGCCAGATCCATCGATCAGATCACCACTTCACCACATCACCAGATCGTCAGATTCACACGGTTCTTCTGAGCCGATTCACTGCCTTGACGATCATGAAGACGACCCAGGCCAGGATCAGGAACTGGACGACCTGGGTGACGAAGGCGCCGTAGCCGAGCACCGCGGCGCCGGCGGTCCTGGCCTCGGCCAGCGACGCGTACGGAGCTGGCGCCTTGACGCCCTCGCGCAGCACCACGAACATGTTCGAGAAGTCCGTGCCTCCCAGCACCAGACCGACGACCGGCATGACGACATCGGTGACGAGCGAGTCCACGATCTTCTGGAACGCCGCGCCGATGATCACGCCGACGGCGAGATCCATCACATTGCCCTTGGCAATGAACTCCTTGAATTCGCTCACCATGCTCATGGGGTCCTCATCCTCGCCTCGCGATCAGCGTTCGGCTGCGCGCGGCCCTGATCCTTCAATACTTGTAGACGAACGACAGCAGGATCGCCACGTCGTTCTTCTCGACGTCGGCGTTGGGCGGCTTGTTCTTGAAGGTATCGAGCAGCTCCACCTTCAACTGGGTCTGGGCCGTGATGTTCGCCGCCAGGCCGAGGCCGAAGATGTACAGCCCGTCGTTGAAGTCGTCCATCTTCCACAGCGCCGCGGTGCGCTGGGTGAGTTCGGCCGTGGCCGTCAGCTTGTGCTTGAAGTTCTGGCCGGCGGTCAAGGCGCCGTCCGTCTTCAATTCGAGGCCGGGGTTCTTCTCCCACACCATACCGACGCCGGCGTCGACCGCGAACTCGGTGCGGTCGTTCTTGACGAGTTGCTGGGCAATGCCCACCGTGGGCGAGACCAGGTAGTCGATCTGCTTGAACTCGTCGCTCAGGTACTGCACCGCGCCGTACAACGACGTGCGGGCATTGAGCTTGCGGTCCACGCGGGCATCGAACGCCAGGCGGTCCGTCGTCAGCTCGCCCTCGGACTCGCCGCGGATGTAGAGACCGGCGCTCTTGAACAGGATGTTGGAGCCGGTGTCGCGCTTCACGTCGTAGGCGACGTTCACCGTCGATGTATCGCTGTTGCCCTGCGTCAGAGCCAGGCCCGCGCCGAACGACCCGGTCCAGCCCGGAGGCGGCGTCCCCGGAGCGGCCGGCGCCGGCGGCGGTGGCGGTGGCGGGCGGCGTCTGAGCGAACGCGGGCACTGACAGCGTCAGCAATACGGCGGTGCCGAACGCTACGATTGCGGATGAGGACGGTTTGAGCATCGGGATATTCTGACACGCACCTCTGCCATTTGCGGCCCTGGTTGTGCACAGAACCTCGGAGGCAAGACGGGGGAAGAGGGTTCCAGCGTTTCAGGCTCTGGGTTCTGCGGTTCTGCGAGGCCCTGAGGAAACCGGCACCCAGATCCAAGCCCAAGCCCCAAGACTCAAGACCCTCCCCCCTACGACCACGCCCGGAAATGCTGCGTGCGCGAGTCCAGCAATTCCCCGATGGTGATCGCCGCGTGGATGAGACCGACGTGCGTGTACGCCTGCGGGAAGTTGCCGAGCAGACGGCCGTTCGACGGGTCGACGTCCTCGGAGAACAACCCGAGCGGATTGGCATAGGCCAGGATCTGCTGGAAACGGTCCCGCGCCTCGTCCACCTCGCCCATCATCGCCAGCGCCTCGACCCACCAGAACGAACAAATGGTGAAGGCGCTGGTGGTCTCGCCGAAGTCGTCGTCGTGCCGGTAGCGCAGCATCAGGCCGCGATCCACCAGCATGCGCTCGTAGGCGCGCACGGTGGACACGAACCGGGGGTCGCGGGCATCGAGCAGGCCCAGCGTGGGCAGCAGCAGGTTCGAGGCGTCGGGGTACCGGCCGCCGAGCGCCTGGGTGAAGTAGCCGAGCGACTCGCTGTAGGCCTCGGTCAGGATGCGCTCGCGCTGCGCCTGGGCCCACGCGGCCCACGCGATGGCGCGTTCCGGCTTGCCATACACAGCGGCCAGTTCCGCGCCGCGATTCGCCGCCACCCAGCACATCGCCTTCGAGAACGTGTAGTGCCGGGGCATCGTGCGGTACTCCCACAGCCCCGTGTCCTGCACCTCGTACTTCGCAATCGCCTCGTCCACGAGCTGCTCGATCATCCCCATGATGGTGGGGTCTTCGTGCACCACGCGGGGGTCGGTGAGCAGCGTCTCGAGACACAGCACCATCTCGCCCATCAGATCGGTCTGGACCTGGGTGTAGGCGGCATTGCCCACGCGCACGGGCCTGGTGCCTTCGAACCCGGCCAGGTGATCGAGCCGCTCCTCGACCAGCTCGCGCTCGCCGCCGATGCCGTAGAGCGGCTGCAGCGGCCCGGCGTCGGCGACATCGCGCAGGAAGCGCACGAACGCTTCGCCCTCCCCGAGGTGGCTCAACCGCCGCAGCGCCTCGACCACGAACGCGGCGTCGCGCAGCCAGCAGAAGCGGTAGTCCCAGGTGCGCTCGGTGCCGACCGCCTCGGGAATGCTGGTGGTGGCGGCGGCGATGATCGCGCCGGTGTCGTTGTAGGCGTGCAGCTTCAGGCACAGCGCCGATCGCAGCACCGCCTCCTGCGCAAACGACGGCAGCGCGGTGGTGCGGGCCCAGGCGCGCCAGCCCTTCACCGTCACCTCCATGGCGTTGGTGACCGCGGCCGAGGAGTCGTAGGTCGTGGCGCGGCCGGCGCTCAGCACGAAGAACAGCGGCCGGTCGACGCGGATGATGTGGCCGCGTTCGAGATAGGGCGGCGGCACGTTGGTGCGCAGATACGCGCGCATGCCGCCGCCGCAGACCTCGATGCCCTGGCCCTCGGGGATGATCACGGGCGTGGCGCGGGCATAGTCCGGCCGCGGATCGAAGCGCACCTTGATCCGGGGCGTGCCTTCGAGCGGCCGCACCAGCCGGTGAATCTCGGGGGGCGCGTCCACGCTCAATCCGGTCGGCAGCCGCGGCGCGAAGTCGACGACCTCGTAACGGCCCTGCGTGGTGATCACCTCCGTGCGCAGCACGTTGGTGTTGCGCACGTAGGCCATCGAGCTGGAGATGAGGTCCACGGGCTCGAATGCGAACGAGCCGCCCCGCTCCTCGTCGAGCAGCCGCGCGAAAATCGACGGCGAGTCGAAACGCGGGAGGCAGAGCCAGTCGATGCTGGTGTCCGGGCCGACGAGCGCGATCACCCGCCCGTTACCGATGGCGCCGTGATCGAGCTTCATGCCGTGGCTTCCGTCATCGCTGTGCTGTCCTCATTTACGGGCGGTGAGCCACCGCAAAAGGGTGTCGACATCTGAGATGCCGTCAAGCTGATGGGTCGCGCACGTGGGTCGCGATCCCACCAGCACGCCGAGACCGCGATCGATGGCGCGGAACGCGTCTTCATCCGTCTCGTCATCCCCCAGGAAGACCACCCATCCCTGCTGGCCCGTCTTCATCGCGACGTCGGCGGCGATCCACTCCACTGCGTCTCCCTTGTGGCAGGCGGTGTTCGGGAGGTATTCGACCACGAGCTTACCTTCGAGGCGCCGGAGTCTCCCGCTGGCCAGCCAGGGTTCGGCGCACCCATCGGCCAGCGCCAGCGCCGCCGCGCGGCAGTCGTAGGCAGACCGCCCGTGCGTGCATCGCGACCGACACGCCCTTGTCCTCGACCACCGCCCCGGGAAAGCGATCGAGCACCTCGTCGAGCAGGGGAATCAGCTCCTGCACGTGCGCGCGCGCCGTCTCCAGGTCCGGATGCTGCCAGCGGCGATTGTCGATTTCGATCTCCATGCCATGCAGTCCGGCGTAATAACCGTGCGGCGGCAGCGGCGCCCGCCGGCGCAGGTCAGCGACCCGCCGGCCGCTGACGATACCGGCGAAGGTGAGCCCCTGCGCGGCGATGTCCCGCAGCCATTCGCGGCGGACCTCGGTGAGCATCGGGGCGGCGGGGTTGGCGTGGAATTCGGCCAGCGTGCCGTCGAAATCGGCGAGGACGATGAGGGGTTCGTCGCGCGGGAGGGCTTCAATGGCATGCTGCACGTCCGCAAGCATGGTCTCAGTGTAGCGGGCGGTCTGTCGGATTCCGCGCCTTCTTATGCCACGCTAGAGCTGGCTGAGCACCCGTGACGACAGCCACAGCATGGCCGCGGCCGTCACCAGTTCCAGCGTGCGCTGCACCACGGGCCGGGCGAAGATCTGCCGCAGCGTGTGGAAGGCGTAGGCCCACCCCGCGTGGCACGCCAGTGCCATCGAGACGTGCGAGGCCGCCAGCAAAACGAAATAGCCGCGCGGCGGGGATGGCGGCACGAACGTCGGCACCACGGCCAGGTAGAAGCTGATGATGGCCGGGTTCAGCAGGTTCACGGTGAGGCCCTCGACGAAGCTGGAGCGGCGCTGGAGCGGCTGGGCGCCGTTCGGCGGGGTGGGCAACCGTGGAGGTCGCGGGCGTGGCCACGCCCGCACCAGGCTTTGCAGCCCCAGCCATGCCAGATAGGCGGCACCGGCCACGCGAATCGCGTTGAGCAGCGCGGGCCATCGCCCCACCAGCACCCACAGGCCGAGTCCAGCGAGCGTGGCATGCGTGCTGTTGGCCGCGGCCGCGCCGAGGGCGGCGCTCAAGCCCGCGCGATGGCCTCCTGCCAGCGTGTTCCGCACGACCACCGCCGTGGTCGACCCCGGCGTGACGACGAACACCGCCGTCACGGCCAGGAACGCGAGGTAGTGGGAACTCACTCGGGACCGCTACTTCGCCGTGCGGGCCCCGGTCGCCGCGCTCGTGCCGTAGAGATCCGGACCGAGTGACACGTCGGCCCCTGCGAACGCGGCCTCGAACGCGCGGCGCGCCTCTGCCGCGTCCGGCTTCTTCTGCGCCTCGAGGCTCTTCCACAACCCGAAGAGCGATCGCGGATTGCCGACGTTCCGCGCGAGATCCGCGCGGAACACCTGTTCCGCATCCGCTGGCCGGCCCTGCGCCAGCAGCGCCGCGCCCAGCCGCTCGCGCTCGACCAGCAGCCAGTCCGGCGGTTCGTTGTAGTTGAGGCGATCTTCGGCGGCCACCGCGCTGGTGAACGCCGCCACGGTTGCCGCCTGGTCGCCGCGCGCACTGGCGATGCGGCCCTCGAGATCCGCGGCCGCCACGACGAGCACGGCGCGGCCCGCGTTGGTCGCGCTGATCATCACGTCCTCCGCCACCCGCGCGGTCGCCGCCGCCAGCGCCTGCTGCTCGCGCGCGGCGTCCGCGACCTTGCCCAGCCCGGCGTAGGCCGCGCCCCGCATGAAGTGATAGAGCGCGGTCTGGACGGCGCGCGTCGGCGCTGGCGCCTTCAGCGCGAGCACCTCGTTGAACCGTCCGAACCGCAGCAGCACGGCGCCGTCCTGCAGCGCGTACGGCTCGAGCATCGGCGAGGCGTCGCCGATCGGATCGACCAGGGCCACCGTCTGCCGGGCAGCCTCGTGCGCCTCGGCAAAGTGGCCCGCGAACATCGCCGCCGCCGACTGGAACTGCAGGTTGTGGCCGTAATACATCGCGGGATACATGCCCTGCTGGCCGGCGACCTTGAAGTAGCTTTCATCCACCCGCGCCGCGTCGGCATTGCTCTTCGCCGAGCGCGCGTACTGCCCGGTACGGATGTAGATGTGCGCCGGCATGTGGACCAGATGCCCGGCGCCGGGGACCAGCGTCTCGAGCCGCTCGGCCTGCCGCGTGGCGCGGTCCGGCTGATTCGACGCCTCCACGGCGTGAATGTAGTAGTGGTTCGCGCCCGGGTGATCGGGGTGCGAGGCCATCACGCGCTCGAGCGTGGCGACGATGATGTCGGTGCCCGGCGCCGGTGCGCCCTTCGCATCGTAGAGCCGCCAGGGGCGCAGGTTCATCAGGCTCTCCGCATACAGCGTCGCCGCATCCGGATCGTCGGGATACGCCTTCGCGACCTCACCCATCGCGTCGGAGTAGGCCAGCTCCCGTGTCAACGGATCACCCGTCGGGTTCGCGACATAACGCTTCGACAACGCGGCAATCAGCGCCTGCTCGACCGGGCTGCCGTTGGCGGCGCGGGCCTGTGCGGCGGCAAGGTGCGTGTAGGCCCTGGCCAGGCGATCGGCCGGCGCCGGATCGTTGATGTTGGTGCCGAGCGCTAGCGCCATGCCCCAGTGCGGCATCGGGGTGCGGTCCTCGAGCGCCGCGGCACGCGCGAACGATCGGAACGACTCGTCGTGGTTGAAGCCGTAGAGGAGCGTCAGCCCTTCATCGAAGAACTGCTGGGCCTCCGTGTTCGTGGTCCGAATCGCGCGGGAGTAGCTGCCGAGGTTGCCCAACAGCCTCGTCCGCGGCGCGGCGGCGTCGGCGGCGCCATGTCCGGCGTGATCCGCGGCACTCCCCGCGGAACTAGCGGGTGGTGGCGAGCTGGAACAGGCGACCGACCACACGAGTGACATGCCGGCGACCGTTGCGCTCCACACTCGAGACATGGCCCCCCTCCTGCGGTGGGTGAATCGCCGGGATTCTACTCCCACCACGCCACCAGCAGCTGCACCATCTGCGCGCCCATCAGCAGGCTGGCCACGGTCAGGTGCAGCACCTGGAACGGAGGGGCCAGCGCCACATACGCCAGGACGATTCCAAGGACGATCTGCGCCGCCGCCAGCGCCACCACCGCGTAGGTCCACCGCGCAATCCGCTTCTCGCGCGGATGCTTCGACCACACGACCAGCAGCGCCACGAGCGCAAGCGACATCACGGCCAGCGCCGATGTCCGGTGCACGCCGTCGAGCATCCCCACCGTCGCCAGCGCCTGCGGCCTCGCCACGCCGGCATCGAGCGCATCGTCGACGTTGCCGCGGACCTGCGTCCCGACCGCGACCTGCGCCAGGGTGACGACAATCATCATCGCGATGGTGGCGACGAGCGCGGTGCGCGGCGCGTCGTCTGCCTCGTCATCGAGAGCCACGCCGCGGCCTCCGGCGACCGCCAGCGCGGGACGGCGGTAGAGGGCATAGACCGTGGCGTAGAGCAGCAGCAGCACGATGATGATCGCCACCACGAGATGGGCGGTGACGATCCACGGCGCCAGTTCGTGCGCCACGACGCGCCCGCCGAGCCAGCCTTCATAGCCGGTCAACAGCAACGCCAGCACGGTGGGCCACAGGATGTGCGGATCGCGGCGGTGGTGCCGCCATGCGGAGATGGTGGCGGCGAGGATGAAGAAGCCGACGGTGACGCCGAGCAGCCGGTTCAGGTACTCGGTCCACATCAGCGTGGGGTTGAAGAGCGCCGGATCGAACTGCGGCGGCAGCGCCTCCACGGACGAGGGCGGGATCCACGATCCGAAGCATCGCGGCCAGTCCGGGCACCCGAGCCCGGCACCCGACGCGCGCACGAGGCTGCCCACGAGAATGAGGGCGTAGGTCAGGACGGTGGTCCACAGCGCAAGGCGCACGAACGGCGTGCGTGTCCGGGAGGCAGTCACCTCATGATTATCCGGTATTGCGATTCACGCCGTGAAGAACGCGTCGGACGCTGCCGGATCGGCCGGATGGAACCACGCCTCGACGATTCGATCGTCCACCACCTTGTAGACCGCGGCCTCCTGCCCACTCATGGTCCGGCCATCGAGAGTGGCCGACCAGCGCACGAGGGCCACCGCCAGCACGCCATCGGCCACCACCTGCTGCAGGTCGAGCCGTGTGCTGCCGCCGGTGATGACCGCGGCGGCGTCGACGATGTCGTGCAGCACGGCGTCGGCGCCCACCAGATCGCCGCCATGGGGGGCCGGATAGGGGTCGTGCCAGCGGACCTCGGGAGCCAGCAGCCGGCGCACGGCCGTCCGATCGCCGTGGGCGCGGGCCTCGTAGAAGGCGCGAATCAGGGTGTCAGGGGACATGGGCGGCGATTGTTTCATGGCGCGGGGATGAAACAAACCGCCTGACGTTCCAGTCGAATCCTCACATGCCTGGGTTGAACACCGTCCGTCACGCCGTCCGCACGCTGGCCGGCAGCCCGCTGTTCACGATCACGTCGATCGCCTCGCTGGCGCTGGGGATCGCGGCCAGCTCGACCATCTTCAGCCTGGCTGACGCCCTGTTCCTGCGGCCGCGTCCGGGCCTGGTCGATGAGTCGCGCCTCGTCGATGTGGGGCGCACCACTGACGGCCAAGGGTTCGACAACTTCGGCTATCAGGCGCTCCTCGTGTTGCGGGAGGCACGGTTGCTGGACGGGATCGCCGGCTACCGGTTCGACCCGACCGCGGTGAGCCTCGACAACGGGCGTGGTGGTTCCGAGCGCGCCTACGCGGCGGTCGTCACCGCCAACTACTTCGACGTGCTCGGCACCCGGCCGGCGGCCGGACGCTTCTTCCGGACCGACGAAGACCAGGCGCCAGACGCGGTGCCGGTCGTGGTGCTGGAGCACGCCTTCTGGACCCGCCGCTTCGGCGCCTCACCGGACATTGTCGGCCAGACGATTCGGGTGAATGGGCGGCCCTACGGCGTGGTGGGCGTGGCCGAGCCTGGGTTTCACGGCTCGACGGTCACAGGCACGGACATGTGGATGCCGTTTGCGATGGCCCCGCACGTCACGGGACGCGCCGGGGACGAGTTGCTCACCGCGCACGGCCCGGTGTGGCATCTGGCGGTGGCCCGGCTCAAACCGGGCGTCTCGATGACGCAGGCGCGCGACGAGCTGAACGCGCTGCTCGCGCCGCTGAAGAGCGCGCATCCCGACGCCTACGGGCGCTGGGCGATGGAGGTGCTGCCCTCGGCCCGGATTCCCGGGGAGTTCCGGACGCCGGTGCTGACCTTCGTCGGGATCCTGTTCGTGCTCACCGGAATGGTCCTGGTCATCGCCTGCACCAACGTCGCCGGCATGCTGCTGGCGCGGGCCATGGGCCGCCGTCGCGAGATGGCGACGCGCCTGGCGGTCGGCGCCAGTCGGACGCAACTGGTGGTGCAACTGCTCTCGGAAACACTGGTGCTGTTCGTAGTCGCGGCCGCCGCCAGTCTGCTCCTGACCTGGTGGATGGTTCGACTCCTGCTGTCGTTCATGCCCTCGCTGCCGCTGCCGATGCACGTCGACCTGGAGGTGAACGCGCGCATGTTCGTGTTCGCGACCGGCACCGCGCTGCTGACCGCGCTGGTCTTCGGGCTGGCCCCGGCGCTCCGCGCCACGCGCGTGGACCTCGCGCAGTCGCTGCATGGGCAGCACAGCACCAGCGATCGCCGCCGGTTCCAGCTTCGTCACCTGCTGGTGGGCGCGCAAGTGGCGCTGTCGCTGGTGCTGCTGGTCACGACGGGCCTGTTCGTCCGGGCGCTGCAGAGCGCGGCGCAGACCGACACCGGGTACGACATGTCCAACGTGCGTGTCTTCACGATCGAAACGACCCTGGCCGGCTATCGCGGGCAGCGGACCGTGGCGCTGGCCAATACGCTCATCGAACGAACTCGGGCGCTGAGCGGGGTGCAGGACGTGGCCACCTCGCGGATGATCCCGCTGCAGGGTGGCGGGCTCGGTCTCGGCGGCCTGCGCGTGCCGGGCTACGCCAGCGCGCGCGGCGACGAGCGCTTCTCTGCTGATTGGGATGTGGTGTCGCCCGGCTATTTCCAGACGCTCGGCATGACGCTCGTGGGTGGGCGCGACTTCACCGACGCGGATCGCGAGGGACAGCCGTTCGTCGCCATCGTGAATGAGACCTTCGCGACCCTGGCCTGGCCGGGGCGCGACCCCGTAGGTCAGGTGCTGTATCAGGCGTGGGACGCACGCGATGTCTTCGACCGGCCGCTGATCGTCGTCGGCGTGGCGCCGACCGCGCACTATCGATCGGTCGGTGAGGCGCCGCGCCCGTTCATCTACGTGCCGCTGGCGCAGCAGCCGATGACGGAGCTGAACCTGTATGTGAAACACGCCCCGAGGCGGCAGGTGACCGAAGAGGTGACGGCACTCGTGGCCAGCCTCGACCCCGCGCTACCGGTCATCGCCAGCATGCCGCTCGACGACGCCGCGGGCATCGGCCTGCTGCCGCAGCGGCTCGCCGCCGCGGTGGCCGGCGGCGTGGGTGTGGTCGGGCTGCTGCTCACCGCGCTCGGCCTCTATGGCCTGATGGCGTTCCAGGCGGTGCAGCGGACCAGGGAGATTGCGGTGCGGATGGCGCTCGGCGCCACGCGCGGTCGCGTGCTGTCGATGATGCTGGCCCAGGGCGCCAGGGTGGCGCTGGCCGGATCGGCGGTGGGGTTGCTGCTGGCAGGAGGGGCGGCCATTGGCGTGCGCGGATTGCTCGTGGGGGTTCAGCCCTTCGATTTCGTGTCGTTCGTGGCGGCGTCGGTAGTGCTCGGATTCGTGCTGCTGGCCGCCTGTGTCATCCCCGCCCGTCGGGCGGCGGTGGCCAGCCCGGCGGCCGCGTTACGCGCGGAGTGACCTGGCAGTGTTACAAAGTGGCATTAGTCATCACTCGGGGTGACTTTCGCCCCAGATAATCAACCGGCCGTTCTGCCCTACCGCAATAAACGGGTTCTGCATGGCACCTCTCTCTCTTAAACGGTAGCGACAAGCCGAAGGGCTCACCCTCATCCGGGTCTGGTAGCATGCAGCCGACTCAGGAGGCACAGACGCATGCCGCACACCCTCACCCGTCGTCAGTTCGTCCAGACCACGACCGCCGCTGGTGTCGCCGCCGCGGCGCCCGCCACGCTGTTCGGTCAGGCGCCCGCCGTGCAGACCGGCGTCAAGCCCGTCGTCATCTCGTCGGACAACGGCAACGTCTACAAGAACGGCGGCGCCAAGACCGGTGTGCAGCTGGCCTTCGACATGATCACCGGTGGCGCCGACGTGCTCGATGCGCTGGTCGCCGGGGTGAACCTGTGCGAGCTCGATCCGGCCGACACCAGCGTCGGATTCGGCGGGCTGCCGAACGCCGAAGGCGTGGTGCAGCTCGATTCGTGCTGCATGCACGGGCCGAAGAAGCGCGCGGGCGGCGTGGCGGCCCTCGAGGGCGTGCGGACGCCGTCGCTGGTGGCGAAGGCCGTGCTCGAGAACACCGACCATCACCTGCTGACCGGCAAGGGCGCGCAGGACTTCGCGCGCAACATGGGCTTCACGATCGAGGACGACCTCAACACCGAGGCCTCGCGCAAGCTCTGGCTGGAATGGAAGCGGCGCATCGATCCCGAGCACTACCTGGATCCGAAGAAGCGCGGCGAGGCGATGATGATGGCCGGTCTGGCCATGGTGCGCGACGGATTGATTGACCCCGATCACTTCTGGGGCACCATCAATTGCGACGGCGTCAACAGCAAGGGCGAGGTCTGCGGCGTCACCACCACCAGCGGACTGGCGTGGAAGATTCCGGGGCGCGTCGGCGACTCGCCGATCCTGGGCGCGGGGCTGTACGTGGACGGCGACGTCGGCGCGGCGGGATCCACCGGCCGCGGCGAGGCGAATCTCTACAACCTCTGCTCCTTTCTGGTCGTCGAGCAGATGCGAATGGGCAAGTCGCCGAAGGACGCGGGGATGGAAGCCCTGCGGCGCGTGCAGAAGAACACGGTGGAGAAGCGCCTGCTGAATGCGCGGGGCCTCCCCAACTTCGGGCTGAACTTCTACATCGTGAACAAGAAGGGCGAGTACGCCGGCGTCTCGATGTACGCCTCGAAGTTCGCGCTCTGCACCGAGAACGGGACCGCAGACGCTGGACACCGAACCGCTGCTGCCAGGGAAAGCATCGGAGTAAAGGCCGACGGGAAGAACCAGATCAGATCACCAGATCACTACATCACGCGATCACCAGATGGCTTAAGCTCGAGCTGGGTTGTAAATCGTTGTCACGGGACGAGGACTGTCATGCCGGCGTGGCGATCAGCGACATAAGATGATCGGTCATGCACGCTCGTGCGACGCTTGTGTTCATCCTGTGTACAACAGCTGCCGCGGGCTGCGGCGGCCGCGAGCGCGCTGCGGCGCAGAGCGTTGACGGGAGCGCCCCGGCGCAGGTGACGGTCGCGCGCGCCGAGCGCGTGCCGATCGTCGACACCATCACCGTCAGCGGCACCCTCGCCGCCGAGGAACAGGTGATGCTCAGCCTCAAGGTCACCGGCCGCATCGAGGATCTCCTCGTCGATCTCGGCACCCCGGTCCGGCGCGGTCAGGTCATCGCCCGCCTGACGCCGACGGATTTCGAGTTGCGCCGCCAGCAGGCGGAGGCGGCACTCCAGCAGGCGCGCGCCAGACTGGGTCTGCCCGTCGCGGGCGAGAACGACCAGGTGGAAGCCGAGCACGACCGGGCTGGTTCGTTCGGCACAGGCCACCCTGGTCGAGGCGCGCAGCCAGCGCGATCGCGTCGCGACATTCGTCACCCGCGGCATCTCGGCAAAGGCCGAACTCGACACCGCGAACGCGACCCTGGAGATTGCCGAGGCCCGCCATCAGGATGCGCTCGAGGAAGTGCGTAACCGCCAGGCCGTGCTCGCGCAGCGCCGCTCCGAGCTCGCGCTCGCGCGCCAGCAACTGGACGACACCATCCTCCGCTCGCCGATCGACGGCGTGGTTCTCGAGCGCATGGCGGTGGCCGGCGAGTTTCGTTCCGCGGGCACGCCGGTGGTGACGGTGGTGCGGCAGGATCCTCTGCGGCTGCAGCTGGGCGTCCCCGAGCGCAGCGCCGGCGTGATCAGGGCGGGCCAGTTGGTGCGCGTCAACGTCGAAGGCGATGCCACGGTGCACCAGGGCCGCGTCGTGCGCCTCAGCCCCTCGATTGCCGAAGGCACCCGCACCCTCGCGATCGAAGCCTCGGTCCCCAACCCTGGCGGGCTGCTGCGGCCCGGATCGTTCGCTCGCGCCGAGATCGTTGTCTCGCGAGACGCCCGGGCTGGTCGTACCGCAGTCCGCGGTGTTGTCGTTTGCCGGCGTCGAGAAGGTCCTGTGCGTCGAGGACGGCAAGGCCCGCGAGCATCGCATCCGCACCGGGCGCCACACCGGCGATCGCGTGGAGATCCTCGACGGCCTGCCGCAGGACGCGCTCATCATCGTCAACGGCGGCGCCGTGGCCGACGGCGCCACGGTGACCGTGGCTCGCTGATTCTTCATGCGCACCCTCGCCGCGACCTGCATCGAACGCCCCGTCTTCGCCACGATGCTCGTCCTGGCGCTGGTGGTGGTCGGCGGCCGCGTCGTTCTTCCGGCTGGGCATCGATCGCTTTCCCGCCGTTGATCTGCCCACCGTGATGGTGCGGACCAACCTGCCCGGCGCCTCGGTCGAGGAGATGGAGACGCAGGTCTCCGACGTCGCTCGAGGAAGCCGTCAACCGCGTCGAGGGCATCACCGAGCTGCGCTCGATCTCCGGGCCCGGGCAGTCGATGGTGATCGTCACCTTCGAGCTCGAGCCGGGACATCGACGCCGCCGCGCAGGACGTGCGAGACCGCGTCGCCTCGGTCGTCCGGCAGCTGCCCGACGACATCGAACCGCCGCTCATCCAGAAGCAGAACAGCGAGCAGACGCCGACGCTGTCGGTGGCGCTGTTCGGCAACCTGTCGATCCGCGAGCTGACGGAGATTGCCGACAAGACGGTGAAGGTGGGCCTCGAGCGCTCCACCGGCGTCGGCGAAGTGCAGATCGTCGGCGGCCTCGAGCGCGCGGTGAACATCTGGGTCGAGGCCGATCGCCTCGCCGCCTATCGCCTGCCGATTGCCGAGGTCCGCAACGCGCTGCAGCAGCAGAACGCCGACGTGCCCGGCGGCAACGTCACCACCAGCCTGTCCGAGCGCACGCTGCGGACGATGGGCCGCTTCACCGAGGCGTCGCAGTTCAACGAGCTGGTCGTCGCCACCCGCAATGCGCAGCCGATCCGCGTGCGCGACATCGGCTACGCGGAGGACGGCACCAAGGAACAGCGCTCGC
Source organism: uncultured Acidobacteriota bacterium (assembly GCA_963721715.1). Lineage (GTDB taxonomy): Bacteria > Acidobacteriota > Vicinamibacteria > Vicinamibacterales > UBA2999 > VFZN01. The sequence goes on from CAVRKI010000006.1 coordinate 164,770, forward strand.
TGGCCACGCTGAACGGCGTGCCCGCCGTGGTGCTCGACGTGCGGCGGCAGTCCGGCGCCAACACGGTCGAGGTGATCGAGGCCGCCAAGGCCACGCTCGAGCGCGCCCGCCTGCAGCTGCCGCCAGGCGTGTCGATGCAGGTGGTCCGCGATCAGTCGACGCACATCTACGCCTCGCTGCACGAGATCAACGTCCACCTGGTGCTCGGCAGCATCCTCGCCTGCCTCGTGGTCTTCGCCTTCATGCGCGACTGGCGCGCCACGGTCATCGCCGCCGTCGCCATTCCCGACCTCGGTGGTCGCCACCTTCGGCCTGATGGCGGCGTTCGACTTCACGCTGAACACCGTGACGATGCTGGCGCTGGTGCTGATGGTGGGCATCGTGATCGACGATGCGATCGTCGTGCTGGAGAACATCTTCCGCTTCATCGAAGAGAAGGGGATGAACGGGTTCCAGGCCGCCCGCGAGGCCACCGCCGAGATCGCGCTGCCGGTGCTGGCCACCACGCTGTGCCTGGTGGTGATCTTCATCCCGGTCTCGTTCATGTCGAGCATCTCCGGGCGCTTCCTCTACCAGTTCGGCCTCACCGCCGCGTGCGCCATCCTGGTCAGCCTGCTGGTGTCGTTCACGCTGACGCCGATGATGAGCGCCCGCATGTTCGGGCACGGCCGGCTGGCCGAGGGCCCGCATCCCGGCGGGCACGGGCCGGGCGGATCGCGCGAGGGTCTCTACGGCTGGATCGATCGCGCCTACTCGCGCGTGCTGGCGCTGACCCTGCGGCGCCGGGCGCTGGTCGCCGTCATCGGCCTGATCGTGGTCGGGATGAACGTGGTCCTCTACCGGATGGTGCGGCAGGAGTTCATTCCGGGCGGCGTCGACGAGGCGCAGTTCGAGATGAACGTCACCGCGCCCGAGGGGGCCAGCCCGGCGGCGATGACCGAGGTGATGGCCGCCATCGAGCGCGACGTCCGGGCCGTGCCGGGTGTGCAGCTGGCGCTCAGCACCGTCGCCGGCGGACCGCTCGGCGCCGTGAACGAGGGGCAGGTCTTCGTGCAGATCGCGCCGCACGACGAGCGCATCTTCTCGCTGACGCGGCTGGCGTGGGGCCTGCTGCGCCTGAATCCGGGCGAGGCGTTCCGCGGCAACTACGCGCAGCGCGATGTCATGCAGCAGATCCGCACGCGGATGCGCAAGTATCACGACCTGCGGATCGCGGTGCGCAACCTGCAGACGTTCAACATCGGCGGCGGCAACTACGACCTCGACTTCATCATCCGCGGCCCCGAGCTCGAGGCGCTGGCCGGCTACACCGATCGCCTGCGGCAGCAGGCGGGCGAACTGGGCCTGCAGGACGCCGACACCACGCTCAAGCTGAACAAGCCTGAACTGCGCGTGCAGATCGATCGCGCGCGGGCCGCCGACCTGGGCATCCGGACGCAGGAAGTGGCCGCGGCGCTGCGCCTCCTGGTGGGCGGCGATCAGGAGGTCTCGCGCTTCCGCGATCCGACGGCCGGCGAAGACTACGACGTCCAGCTGCGGCTGGTGGACGAGGACCGCCGCGATCCCGACACCATCGCCAGGCTCTACGTCGCCCGCAATACCGGCGAGATGGTGCGCCTCGACTCGGTGGTCACGCTGGAGGAGGGCCGCAGCCCGTCGCGCGTGGATCGCTACGACCGCCAGCGTCAGGCCAACCTGCGCTCCGGCATCGCGCCCGGCTACGCGCTGGCCGACCGGCTCGAAGCGGTGCGCGCCGCGGCAGCCAGACTTGGCATGCCGGCCGCGCTACTCGACCGCCATTTCAGGGCGCGGCCGTGAGCTGGAGCGCACCTTCGCCGAGTTCGGCTGGGCGTTCCTGCTGTCGGTCATCTTCATGTACATGGTGCTGGCGGCGCAGTACGAGAGCCTCATCAATCCGCTGGTCATCCTGCTGGCGCTGCCGCTGTCGCTGCCGTTCGCGCTGTTGTCGATCTACCTCACCGGCAACACCCTGAACCTCTACTCTGCGCTCGGCATGCTGGTGCTGTTCGGCGTCGTCGCCAAGAACGCCATCCTGCAGATCGACCACACCTTGAATCTGCGCCGCCAGGGACGGCCGCGAGAGCAGGCGATCCTCGACGCCAATCGCGATCGGCTGCGCCCGATTCTGATGACCACGCTGGCGCTCGTCGGCGGCATGCTGCCGCTGGCGATCGGCAGCGGGCCCGGCGCCGAAGAACGGCGCACGATTGCCGTCGTCGTGATTGGCGGACAGACCCTGTCGCTGTTCCTCACGCTGGTCGTGGTGCCGGTGGCGTATTCGCTGGTCGACGACACGGTGTTGTGGGTGACGTCACGGCGACGGTCGGCCGGCGCTCCGGCCGCCGACGCTCCCGCTCGCGGTTAGCGTTCACTCCCACCGTGCGCCGGGTGCGCGAGTCCGCCGGCCATCGCGCCCGTGGCGCTCTCTTGAGCCAGCCGGTCGGCGAGGCGCCAGGCGCGGGTGCGCCTCAGTACCGTGCCCGGAGGCAGCAGGCGTCGCAGCTACCCGCCCGCCTCGATCGCGCGCGCCGTCACCTCCGCCACCTCGAACACCTCGAGCCTGCGCGCCACGGTGAGGCCGCCGGCGGCCATCACCACCACCGCCGTGGCGACCAGCAGGCCGGACACGCCCGGCGCCACACGACGAATCACCCGCGCCACCGCCATGCCGAACAGCACGGCGCCCGCGGACATCGCCGGCAGCAGGAAACGCACGTACGACCAGCGCTCGAAGACGGCGTAGACGAGATCGGCCGCCACCACCCCGCTCGCAAACACGCTCAGCGCGGTGACGGCTGGACGAATCGCGCCGGCAGAGCGGATTGCGGCGGGTGGGTCCTGCGTGCCCGGTGCCGGCCACGCCCGGGTGGCCAGTGCCGCGCCGAGGGCAAGGGCGCCGGTCACCACGAAGACCGGCTCGGCCTCCCACAGCCAGGCGCCGTAGAGCCTGGCATTGGGCAGGACGTTGGCCAGCGTGAACAGTTCACCGGCCGATCCGTAGCCGGACAGAAACGGCGATCCATACCACTGCCATTGCAGGCCGCCAACGACGACCGCTGCGATCGCAACGGGCCAGGAGAAGCGAAGCGCCCACGCGATGCCGCGCTCCAGCGGAGCGGCCGCCAGGATCCACAGCAGCGGGATGGCCGCGAGCGGAGCGAGGTTGGGGCGCACCAGCACCGCCAGGGCGGTGGCGGCACCAGCGGCGCCAATCCGTTCCGCGGTGAGCGCCCAGAACGCGGTGATCCACAGCGCCGTGATCGGGACATCGCTCATCGGCTGGAGCGACTGATACAGGAACGTCGGCGAGCTGGCCAGCAGGGCGGCGGCCAGCAGGCCCGCCATGCCTCCGGCCAGCGCCCCCGCCAGCGCGCCGGTGGCCAACACCGCGAGGGCGGCCGACACGGTGATGACGGCCGAGCCGCCGGCATCACCCGCGAGCGCAAATGGCACCGCCATCAGCAGCGGAAGCCCAGGCGCATACGTCGGCACCTGCCATCCGCGCTCGCGTGCGGGGCGCCATCCGAGCGGCGCGGTCTGGTCTGGCCGCAGCGGCCAGTTCGCATCCGCGCTCAGCGCGTCCTCGACGCGCCACTCGAGGCCGGCCCCCATCGCCGCCTGACTGAGATAGCCGGACGCATCGGCACCCGACGGCGAGCCGGTCGCGAACGCGGCGGCGACCACCCCGGTGATCAGCGCGAAGGTCAGCAGCAGAACGCGGCTGCGCCGCTCGATCCAGGAGGAGAGCCAGACCAGGTCGGGGACAACGGCGCGCGCGCGGGCCGAGGCGACGAGCCACGCCAGCGCGAGGACGGCAGCGGCGGCCCCTGCGGCGCGCGCGGCGATCGGGCAGACATGCGAACGCCGCCAACGGAGGCCGTGAAGCCGCCACTGACGGCGAGCGCAATCGCGACGATCGACGAAGCCGCGGCGGCCGCGAGGGATGCGCGGCGCGTCACCTAGCGCTTCGGGATGGTCCAGTAATAGACCTTGCGGCCTTCGACGTCGATTTCCTTCTCGGGCTTCCAGTCGCCCATGTCGAAGGCGTGCGAGACCACGCGCGTGCCGGGCTTCAGCTCTTTCATCAGCTTCGGCATCAGCTTCACGTTGAGCGACGGCAGCAGGTAGAGCGTGACCACCGTGGCCTCGCTCAGGTCCTGCTGGAACAGGTCACCCTGTACGATCTTCACCCGGTCGCCAACGTTGTTCTTCTTGACGTTCTCGTTGGCTTCGGCGATGCGCTGGGGATCGATGTCGATGCCGATGCCGCGGGCGCCGTACTTCTTGGCGGCGGTCACAGGAATCCGGCCGTCACCACACCCAAGGTCGTAGACAATATCGTCCTTGCCAACGTTGGCCACCTGCAGCATGGCTTCGACGACGGCTTCGGGGGTGGGCACGTAGATGACATCGGGACGGCGGGCTGGCGCTTCTTGGGCGATGGCGACGGCGCCGGCGGGAATGCTCGCCACGACCATCGTGGCCACCATGACGAAGGAACGAATCGACATGCGCGGAAACCTCCTGGATCGATCGTGAGCGTCGAGTATAGCGCACGGCACTTGCGCCGCTGGCTCGTCTGGGCTGCGGTCGCGCTGGCGTTCATCGCGGTGGCGAACGTGGCCCTGCAGCATGTGCGCGAGGTACCGCCGCCGCGGCCATCGCCCGTGCGCGCCACCTGGGCCTTGCCAGGGACCGTCACGCCGGGCGCGGGTCCCGAGTTTCCGTTTGGACTCGTCGCTGGCGCCAGATGGCCGTCGCGTGCTGTTCCCATCGGTGGGCGAGGGCCGGCTGCAGCTGTGGATGCAGGACCTCCAGGGAGGGGGCCTTTCTGCCGTCCCCGGCACGGAGGGCGGCGCCCTCCCGTTCTGGTCGCCGGATGGCACGCGCATCGGGTTCTTCGCGGAGGGAACGCTCCGAACGCCTGGACCTGGCCAGCGGCCGGAGGGACGACGTCCTCGAGGTGGATGCACCACGTGGCGCCAGCTGGAATCCGCGTGGCGATCTCGTGATCGCCGCGAGCGCTGAAGGCGGATTGACCGTGCGTTCCACGGACGGCGCCATCCGTGCGCTGACCACGCTGGACTCCGCCGCCGGCGAGCTCGCGCATCTCTTTCCCACCTTCCTGCCGGACGGCGATCACGTGCTGTTCTTCGTCCGCGCCAGCCAGGCGGCACGTCAGGGAATATGGCTGACGTCTCTCCTCGACGGCGCGTCACGGCAGCGACTCGTCGGCGGAGCCGCCAGCGGCATCGTCGCCGGACGGCCAGTTGATCTATCGCCAACGACGGCGCGCTGATCACGCAGGCACTGGAGGTCGAGAGCGGGCGCGTGAGCGGCCGCGCCACCGTGCTGGGCGTGAGCGTCGGCCAGAGCCCGCTGGGACAGCTGCTTGCGACCGGCACCGCCGACGTCCTGATCTATAGCCCGCCGGTGTCGACCTTGCGCGAGCTCGTGTGGGTCACACGCACCGGCGAACGCGTGGGGACGGTCGGCTCACCCACCGATATCTGGCAGGCGCGCATCGCCCCCGATGGCCGCCGCGTCGTCGCCACCGTGCTCGAACCGCTGCTGCGCACGCTCGACGTGGTGTTGTTCGATGGCTCGAGTGTGATGCCGACGCGGGTGTCGCTGTCGATCGACACGGACGAAACGCCGGCGTGGTCGCCGGACGGCCTGCGGGTGGGCTGGGCCTCCGCCGGCCACGCGGTGACGGTGCGGGGCGCAGGCGCCGTGCTGCCGGCGGACACGGTCCGCCGATTCGATGAAGCCGTGCGGGTCAGCGACTGGATGCCGGACGGCCGCGGGCTGATCGTCACGCGCACCATGGCCGACACGCGCGAGGATTTGTGGCTGGTGCCGACGGAGGGCCACGGCGAACCGCGGGCCCTGGTCGCGACGCCGTTTGCCGACGTCCAGGGCACGGTCTCGCCCGACGGACGCTGGATTGCGTACGCCTCGGACGAATCCGGGCAATTTGACATCTATGTCGAGCGGGTCCAGGATCGCTCCCCGGGGCCCGGCACGCGCGAACGCGTGTCGAGCGGCGGGGGCAGCGATCCAAGGTGGAGCCGCGATGGCCAGGAGCTGTTCTTCCGACGTGGATCGCAGATCCACGCTGCCACGCCGGCACTGGGAAGGGGACAGAACGCGCTGGCCACGACGTCCATGCTGTTTGATACGAGCGCCGGCATCCGGACGTTCGATGTCGCGCCGGATGGCCGTCGATTCTTGTTGAACCTCCCCGCCAGCTCGGCCGCAGCCGATCCGGCGATTTTGATCGTCAACTGGCCCCGCGGGACACCGGCACCACCCGTGAAACGGTGACGCCGCCCGCGTCACTACGGTTGAGGCGAATCGGAACTCTCCGACCGTCTGAGTCATGAGGTGACCCGTGCCCGAGCCGATTCGACCCCTGACGCTCAGCCAGTTTGCGCTGCTGCTCGACGCCTTCGTCCGCGACGGCACCACACGCCGGCTGTCCGAGGTGCACCTGCACCACACCTGGCGTCCGCGCCATGCCGACTTCCGCGGCCGCCACACCATCGAGGCAATGCGGCGGGTCCACATGGATCAGAACCACTGGGCCGACATCGCCCAGCACCTGACCATCGACCCGGCCGGCGGGCTGTGGACCGGCCGTTCGTGGAACGCGCGCCCGGCCAGCCAGTCGGGCCGGAACGGCGCGGCGGATGCCGGGCCCTTCATGATCGAGATGATCGGCGACTTCGACGACGGCCAGGACCGCTTCGATGGCCCACAGAAGTCAGCGGCGATCGAGGTGGTGGCCACCATTCTGGCGATGGCCGGTCTCGGCATCGAGCAGCTGTGCTTCCATCGCGAGCTGGGGTCCCCCAAGAGCTGCCCCGGACGCTCGATCGACAAGGCCACACTCGCCGCCGAGGTCGATCACCGCCGGAAGGCCATCAAGGCCGCACGGCCGCGCGGCGCCGCTCGAGATCACGCCTCGCCCTTCGATGCGTCCTTCCTGCTGGGGCCGTCCACGCTCCGCGCTGCCGACGATGCCAACGAGCCCGCGTCGCTGGAGGTGCCGGAGCATCGCGACGCCGGCGAAGCCGTGGATCGCCTGCAGCGCGCGGCGGTGGCGCCGGCGCGCAATCTCCGGGACGCGGTCTCGGCGAGCGACGATCGGGCGCGCACCGCTGCCGAGTGGCTGGTGCTGCGGCCGCACGTCGTGAATCTCAGCAAGGGCCGGCTCTCCACGGGTGGCGAGTTCGACATGGATGCGTCCTCGTTCGACGTCATCCTCGCGGGGCTGCGTCAGTACGCGCGGACCACCGCCCAGCCGCGGCTGCTGCTCTATGCACACGGCGGCCTGGTCAGCGAGAAAAGTGCGCTGGGCTATGCGCGGGCGACCTACCAGTGGTGGCTCGATCACGGGGTCTACCCGGTGTATTTCGTCTGGGAGACCGGTCCGTTCGAGATCATCCGGCAGGGGATTCTCGGCCCCCGCGGCATCGGCGACTGGTGGGACGAACGGCTCGAGGAGCTGATGCGGCCCGGCGGGCTGCCGTTGTGGACGGCGATGAAGGAGAGCGCGCTGGCCTCGGCCTCGCCCGACACCGGCGACGGATGGCCGGGCGGCGCCTGGCTGTTCGTCAATGCCTTGAGGGCCGCCGCCGACGAGCTGACCGCGGCCGGGCACCCGGTGACCCTGCACACCGCCGGTCACAGCGCCGGCGCGATCTTCCAGGCGCACCTGATTCCGGCGCTGCTCGCCTCGGGCCTGCCGGTGGAGACGCTGGCGTTTCTTGCTCCGGCCATTCGCGTGGATCGCTTCAAGCAGCACCTGGCCAGCCCCATCACCAATGGGGAGGTCAAGCGGTTCAGCATGTTCACGATGTCCGAAGACGCGGAGCTTGCCGACAACGTCGGCCCCTACCGGAAGTCGCTGCTCTATCTGGTGTCACGGGCGTGCGAGCCGCGCGTGCCGACGCCGATCCTGGGGCTGCAGGAGAACATCGACGCCGACGCCGAGCTGCCGGCCTTCTTCCGCGGCGCGAACGTGGAACTGCAGCACGCCGTGTTCAGGGATCTGCCGCCCAATCCTCTCACCCGTTCGACCACGCATGGCGGGTTCGACAACGATCGCGCCACCATGAGCAGCGTGCTGCGGCGCATCAAGCAGGTTCCTGACAGCACGCTCGAAGGGTTGGCCGACTTCCCCGAGTTCCGCGCCTTCGACGTCGCGGCCTTCGCCGATGCAGCGCCCGTGCCCGTCGGCGGCGATCGCAGCGCCACGGCCGGGGCCGGTGCCCGCCGCGCGCTGTGCGTGGGCATCGACCACTACCGCGATCGGCCGCTGTCGGGCTGCGTGAACGATGCCACGGCGTGGGCCACGGCGCTGCAACGCCTCGGCTTCACCGTCGAGCGGCTGTTCGACGGACAGGCGACCCGCGGCGCCATCATGTCGGCCCTCGACGCCCTGGTGACGTCCGCCCGGCCGGGCGACACCGTCGTGTTCCAGTACGCCGGGCACGGCACGCAGATCGCGGATCGCAACGGCGATGAAGGCGATGGCTTCGACGAAGCGTTCGTCCCCGTCGACTACGACCTCGGCCGCTTCCTGCTCGATGACGACGTCGCCGCGATCGCGGCGAAGCTGACGGCGGGCGCGCAGTTGACGTTGTTCATGGACTGCTGTCACTCGGGAACCATCAGCCGCTTCTCGCCCGCGGTGGCGCCGCGTCTCGCCGCCGACGAGCGCGTGCGCTATCTGCCGATGTCCGCCGAACTGCAGCGCGCCCACGACGAGTTCCGCGCCGTCGAGCCGACGGGCTCCGCGCCAGAGGGCTCGCTTCCCGGCGTCATCCACTTCGCGGCCTGCCGCGACGAGGAGTACGCCTACGAAAGCAATGGCCATGGCGACTTCACCGTGGCCGGCACGGCATTGCTCGAACCCGCGGTGGAACGGCAGGACACGCACGAGCAGTTCATCGAGGCGATCAGAACGGAACTGGCTCGACGCGGACGCCAGCACCCCGGGTTGATGCCGGTCCCGGCCGGACTGGAGCGGCGGCCACTGCTTGGCGGGGCGAGCCGCACGGCGGCCCCGTCGCGGCCGGCCCAGGGCGACGACGCGGCGCTCCTGGCGCAGGTGGAGGCGATGGCGGCGACGCTGCGCGAGCGCATGGCGCGGGCGGCTCAGGGGCCGCGGTGATGGCGCCGCGCTTCACGCTGGGGCGGGCGGTGACGACGGCGCGGACCTCGGAACGCTATCAGCCGGTGCCGACCGACCCGCCGCATCGCACACTGAAGGTGTTCACGCAGGACCCGGCCACGTCGCGCTTCGACGCCGCCGTCGCCGACCTCACCATCCCGTACGAGCCGCTGACCGCAGGTCCGACCGGGCACCTGTTCGAAGTGGTCGACTACAACGCGACGCGACGCGAGACCTATCGCCCGCTCGAGCTCGATACGCTCGATCTGGCCCTCAAGGGCGGCCTGCGGCCCTCGACCACCGATCCACGGTTCGCGCAGCAGATGACCTACGCGCTGGCGTCGGCCACCTACGATCGCTTCTTCCGCGCGCTGGGACGGCATCCCTCCTTCGGGTTCGACGCCGCGCCCGGCGAACCACGTGTCCGCCTGAAGCTGCGCCCGCACGCGATGGTGGACGAGAACGCGTGGTACGACCCCGACCTGCGCGAGCTGGCCTTCGGCTACTTCAAGGCCGGCAGGAAATCGCGATGGAAGACCCAGCCCGGCGACCTGGTCTACACGGCGCTGTCGCACGACGTGGTGGTGCACGAGATGGCGCACGCGCTGCTCGACGGCATGCGGGCGGAGTTCCTGCTGCCCACCAACCCGGACGTCAGTGCGTTCCACGAGGGCTTTGCCGATCTGGTCGCGGTGTTCCAGCGCTTCTCGCACACCGCGCTGGTGCGTCACGCGATGGGCCGCGGCAACGGCCAGTTGACATCGCACCTGCTGATCGAGATGGCGCGCCAGTTCGGACAGACCGCCTCGGACGGTGACGGCCGGACCGCGCTGCGCACGGCCATCCTCGACACCGGCGGTCCCGACGATGATGTGCTGCCAAAGTTCCGCTACGAGCGGAACGTGGAAGAGCACGACCGCGGCGCGGTGCTGGTCACGGCGGTCTTCGAAGCCTTCCGCCGCGTGTTCGAGCGCAAGACCGAGCGATACCGCAACATCGCGCCACCGGGCCCCGCCTCTCCTGCGCTGCTCGACGTGCTCACCGACGAGGCCGGCTCGCTGGCTGGACACTTCCTGAACGTGATCATCCGCGCGGTGGATTACTGCCCGCCGGTGGACATCACCTTCGGCGAGTACCTGCGGGCCCTGATCACCGCCGACGCGGAGGTGGTGCCGGACGACCTGTGGGGCTATCGGGAAGCGCTGGTGCTGGCGTTCCGGCGCTATGGCATCACCGTGCCGCATGTTCCCGACCTGTCGGAGGGTGCGCTGCTGTGGCACGCCCCCGAGACGACCTTCGATCCCGTGGAACCGCTGGCCTACAGCCAGCTGACCCACGCGCGCCGGCCCGAGTGCGATCCCGGCGAGGCCGAGCGGCGGCGCCGGGCCGAAGCCGTCGGCATGCTGGTCACCGAGCCGTCGCACGCGCCGCAATTCGGCCTCAGCACGAAGGGCGGCTCGGCGGATATCGAACTGCCGGTGGTGGAATCGGTCCGCAGCATCAGGCGAGTGAGCCCCGACGGCGACCTGCACTTCAACATGGTGGCCGAGATCACGCAGCGGCGGCGCCTGCACGTCTCGCCGCGCCGCTGGTACTGGTTCCACGGCGGCGCCACCGTCGTCTTCGATGCCGATGGCAGCGTGCGCTACGCGATCGCCAAGTCCGTGGAGTCGCAGTCCAGGGTGGAGCCCTACCTGGACTACCTCGAGACACTGGATGCCGAGACCAAGGACCTGCTGCGCGCGGACAAGCCGAGCCGCTCGGGGTTGTACCGCCGGTTGCACATCCGGCGACGCGACCCTGCCGCCCGGCCGTGAACGGGTCGACGCCTCAGCCGGCGGTGGGCGACGGCCCGTCGAAGCTGACGACCACCGGACCGTGGTCGCTGGTGCCCACTTCGCGCAGCACCGTGGAACCAGTCGCGCGGGCGGCCAGCGACGTCGAGGCCAGCACGTAGTCGATGCGCCAGCCGATGTTGCGCTGCTTCAGGTTGCGCCAGGGCGCCCACCAGGTGAAGAGATCGTCGTTGTCCGGGTCGAGCGCCCGGCCCACGTCCACCAGGTCACGTGAGATGAGGTGCTCCAGCGCTTCGCGCTCGTCGCGACGGGTGCCGATCTGATTGGGCTTGCGCTCCTTCGGGTGCACGTCGCGCTCGTGGCGGGCAACGTTCAGGTCGCCGCAAATCAGCAGCAACCGTCCGTCGCGGGCCACGTCCGCCGCCCATGTGTCGAGGCCGCCGAGGAAGCGCAGCTTCGCGTCGTAGTCCTTGCCGCCGTTGGGCACGTAGACCGAGGCGACGGTGATCGATGGTGCCGCCGACCATCACGTCGGCGGTCGCGATGCGCTGCTCGAAGTCGAACACCGGATGTTCGAGGGACGGCGCGACGACCGCGAGCTGCTTCGAGACCAGCAGCGCCACACCCGAGTAGCCCTTCTGTCCGTGCCACATCGCCCAGTAGCCTTCGACGTCGCGCAGTTCGAATGGCAGCTGGTCGACCGACGCCTTGATCTCCTGCAGGCACACGATGTCCGGGGCATCCGCCGCCAGCCACGACAACAAGTCCGCCTGCCGCGCGCGCACGCCGTTCACGTTCCACGTTGCGATCTTCACCGGCGTTGATTCCTGGTCGTCGGTCGAGGTCGGGGCCTGCGGGCGCGAGCGATTACTGAATGCGCCCGTCGATCTGATCGTAGGCGCGGTAGACCCCGTGATTGAGCACGCCGATGTCCCGCAGGGTCGGGTAGTCGGCGGCGTGCGAGCGCAGGTCGATGCGGCGCGCCGCTTCTTCCGCGCTCAGGCCCGCGTCGTGCATCGTCGTGGCCTGCTGCCAGAAGTCCTTCAGGTACGACTGGAAGTGATCGATCTTCGCCTTGCCCTGGAAGGCATCGCCATGCCCCGGCAGGACGGTGTCGAAGTCGAGCGCGCGGAGTCGGTCGAGCGTGGCGCTCCAGTCCATGAGGTAGGCATCGCCCAGATACGAAGGCCCCGCCGTCAGCAGATCGCCGGTCGCGACCACGCGCTCCTTCGGCAGGTAGACGACGACGTCGCCACCGGTGTGGCCGCGGCCCAGGAACATCAGCCGGATCTCGCGGCCGCCGCGGTAGAGCGTCATCGTGTCGGTGAGGTGATCGTCGGCGGCTGCGGCTTCACCGTGGCGATGGCCTGGCGGTACTGCTCCTGGATGCGCAACTGCTCGCGCAGCTTCTCCCTGGGCGCGCCGTCGGCCATCGCCTCGATCTGCTTGCCGAGCTGCGCGATCTGCGACGGCACGCCGCCAACGAACATGTCATAGGATCGGCCGCGCATCGACTCACCCGCCGCCAGCATCCGCCGCGTGAACTCGTGCCCGATGATCTCCACGCCCGGCCCGTACAGCTGGTTGCCGTGCGCGTGGTCCCAGTGGAAGTGCGTGTTGATCACATAGCGGATCGGCTTGTCGGTGACCGTCTTCACCTGCTCGGCGAGCGCCCAGGCGGCGGCCGGGGTGCTGTGCGAGTCCACGATCAGCACGTCTTCGTCGTTGACGATGATGGTCGCGTTGCAGCCGACCGACATCGCGCCCGATGCCGACCGCGTGGTAGATGCCGTCCTGGATCTTGTTGAACCGGAACGCCTCGCCCGAGAATTCCGCGCCGGGCGGCTTCGGCCGCTGGGCGGCGCCGGTCTGCACGACGATGGCAGTGCTGCCCGCGAGCACGAGGAGGACGAGCACCACGAAACGACTGGACATGGCGACAATCATACGGGAACCGGAATCCGGCATCCGGGGTCCGCTACCGGGCGGACCTACCAGTGAGTGGTGCCGGGCTCGCCCTTGAAGGGGCCGGTGAACTCGGGCGTGATCCAGCCGCCGTAGAACCCGCCAGGCTGCGGGACCACCAGGTGCGGCCCGACCTGGCACGCATCCATGCGACCGGCGTAGAACGCCACGCGGTCGGACAGCGCCGTGAAGGGCGGCGTCGGATTCGGATAGCTCCACGCCGCCTTCCTCGCCTCCCGTTGCGAGGTGATCACGCTCCAGTAGCGGGCACGTCCCTTCCACTCGCAGAACGACTCGCCCGCTGCCGGCACCAGGGCGCCGGGCGCGACGTCAGCGAACGGAATGTAGTAGGTGGGCGGACTGGCGGTCTCGCACACCCGCACGGCCCGGGTGGTGTCGGCGACGATGCTGCCGCCAAACCGGACGAGCACGCGATCGGGAACGGGTTCAATGACCGGCGGACGCGGAAAGTCCCACACGGAGCGCTGTCCAGGGCCCGGGGTGACGGCAGATGGTGACCGCATATCGGTTCCGACGCACCGCGGTCGACGGACGATTCAACCGTGCGTCGGCGGCTGGCTCGTCTCCGTGTGCGCGCTGCGCCACCACTGGCCAGGATCCGCATAGTGGACGAGCAGCAGGTCGGCGCGCCGGATGGCGGCCTTCAACCGCTCGTCATCCAGGTTGGCGCCGGGGTCCGCACACGCGCGGACCACTTCAACCTGCAGCACGGCTCGCGCCACCGCCACCGCTCGCCTCACGTCCGCGGGACCACCGCCGAGACACATCGCCCACGACGCATGCGCCCGCGCGGCCAGATAACGCCCCACCACGGCCGTCCACCGGCTCCACGCGGCAGCCACCCGCTCGTGCCACACGCGCAGGGTGTCGTCGATCGGCATCGGCCAGGTCAGCGCCGGAGGCACCGCCGCGACGGCAGCCTCGAAGAGCCGCCGGTCGGGTGGCTCGGGGATGCGTCGATCATCAGCCAGGGCGGCGATGAACGCCCGCTCCCAGCGGGTCACCTGGTCCCAGTCCATCAGCCGCGGCGCCGGCCGGCGCCCCTCGCGCGGCCGGGCGTCAGATCTCGCTTCTGGAGCGCAAGAGAGGTCGTCGGCCACTGGCGGAAGAGCCTCGCGCGCATCGAGGCCCTCGGGCTCACGCCCGTCCGGCAACACGCCAGGTCCAGCCACCACCGTGACTGGCGCGGTCTCCGTGAACAGCAGGTCCGCCGCGGTCGGGCAATAGTGCGACAGCGACACGTGCACGCCACGCGGGTCGGTCACGCAGACGAACGGGAAATGCTCGCACGAGACCGGCCGCATGGCATGGACGACGCAGCCGCCATCGACGGCGCCGGGTTGAAGGTGGGGTCGATGGAAGACGCAGGCGCCAGACGCCTGGAGGGCGAGGACGCCAGCGACATCGGAGGGTGCACGCGGGTTGCACTCCAGCCACGCGGCGGGGTGAACGGCCACCGCTCCGGACTCGATGGCGCGCTGCACGCGCGCCGCCCGATCCCGCTCGATGGGGATGGGCCAGCGCGACGAGCAGCAGACGCCGGTGTGGCGACAGGCGTACGGAAGGTGGGTGCTCAGCCAGAAGGTGGTCATTCCCGGCCCCCCGCGCGCCTGTGGCTGGAGTACGCCGCGGTCCTCAGCGTCCGCGCTTGACGCCGGAGTACTCCAGCATCTGCGTGGTCAGGTCCATCGGGTACGAGATCGTCACGTCGGTGATCGTGCCGTCCGGCGCCGGTCACCGCGCGTCAGCTTCGGCATCACGAACCCGGTGTACGACGGCAGGTTCAGCTTCTCGACGCGCTGCCACCACCTGGTCGCGCAGCTTGCGCGTCGAAGTGGACGCCGTAGGTCGTCGAACAGCTTCTTCGCGCCGGCGTAGTCGCCCTCCGACTTGATCCGCTGCACCTCGGCCAGCAGCGCGCCGACGCCGTCGCGGAACGCCGCGGCATCGACCATCACCAGGTAGGTCTTGCCGTCGCGCGTGCGCTCCTCGATGGCCTTGGTGTTGGCCATCAGCCACCGCACGATCATCTGGCGGTTGCGCATGTGGTCTTCCTCGATCTGCGTGCCCTCGCGGATGCGGCGCAGCTGGACGAGCGCGTTGCGCGTGTAGCCCTCGTACTCGGCGCGCACGACGGCGTCGTGGTCCGCGGCCGGGACGATGCCCAGCTCGACCAGCTTCGGGTCGGCGATGAAGTAGAGGCCGACGAGATCGGCGCGGCCTTCTTCGAGCGCCGAGAAGTGCTCCTTGATGAGCGTCCTGCGGCGGCGCCGTCTGGCCCTCGGCCTGCCGGCCGGACGCGTGGCCGATCACCTCGTGCATGTCGGTGGTGAGCTCGCCCGCGAACTCCGCGATGCTTGGCCGCGCGCTCGACCTCCTCCGGCGTCCACGAGAACTCGCCGCGCATCGAGCCCGGCGTGCGACTGGTCGTAGGCCTCGTTGACGTTCGACAGCGACACCGACTTGCTGCCGTACTTCTCGCGGATGGCCTGGTCGTTCGGCAGGTTGATGCCGATCGGCGTGATCGGGCCCGAGTCGCCCGTCTCGATCACCACGTCGATGGCGTTGGCGACGATGCCCTGCACGCTGGGCTTGCGGTACTTCGGGTCCCACGGCATGTGGTCCTCGAACCACTGCGCGTTGTCGGCCAGCTTCTTGATGCGCGCGGTCTTCTCGCTGGTTGACGTAGAAGACCAGCGCCTCCCAGCCGCCCTTGATGCCGCGCGGGTCGAGGTAGACCTCGATGAAGCCGTTGATGGTGTCCACCGGCGACGCCTTGTCCTGCACCCAGGCGATGTCGTACTTCTCGCGGTCGGCCACCTCGCCGGTCTGGTAGAACGTGACGAGCGCCGCCAGCGCCTTGGCCATCGGCTCGGTCGCGAACGGCTGCGCCGCCTCGAGGTGCCTGACGATCTCGGTGATCTGCTTCCCGTACATCCCGTCCGACCCGGTAGACCTCTTCCACCAGCTTGCCGTCGCGCTTCACCAGGCGCGAGTTGAGGCCGTACTTCTCGGTGAAGCCCTTCAGGTCCGCCATCGACGACGCCGGCGTAGAGGTTGTTGGCGCTCGCCTGCAGGATGTCCTTGCCCGGCGCCGG
The DNA here is from genome assembly GCA_963721715.1 of uncultured Acidobacteriota bacterium. Taxonomy (GTDB): domain Bacteria; phylum Acidobacteriota; class Vicinamibacteria; order Vicinamibacterales; family UBA2999; genus VFZN01. Next base: position 180,852 of record CAVRKI010000006.1, read on the forward strand.
GGTTCTTGTTGGTGACGATCGGGTCGACCGCCGGGTCGAAGAACATCGGCTGCAGCCGCGCCAGCATCTGCGTCGAGCGACTCGCCGGGCCTGGTCGCGAAGGTCGCGCCCGCCTGACGCCGACGCCTTCACCGCCGCGGCGAACGCCTGCGGCGTGCACGTCAGCACGAACTTGCGCGCGGTGAGGTTGTTGTAGGGGCCGTTGTTGAGCCAGAAGAGCTTGGTGTAGCGCTGGACCTCGGCCAGCGTCGCCGCGTCGACGCCCGTGCGGGTGCGCGACGATCTGCTCGAGCACGCCGCGCATCTCGAGCGCGCTGCGGTGCTTCTGATCGATGAAGATGTCGCGCCCGGCGAGCGCGGCCTGGTAGAGGTGCCAGACCAGCGTCTTCTCCTTGCAGCGGCAGCGACTGAGAAGCCGTCCGCGTAGAGCTGCACGACGGCGGCATCGTCGACGCGTTCGAGCAGGTACTTGCGGTCGGCTGGCGGCGCCGCAGGCGCGGCGGCCGGAGACGCGGTGGCGGCAGGCGCCGGGCTCGGAGCGGGCGCCGGGCTGGAACAGGCGGACGCGACCGAAGGCGGCCGCAACGAGCAGGGCGGGAATTCGCATAACTGGTTAGTGTAATGGAGGTCGGTTGAGGCGGAGCCGGCCGGCATTTCGCCCCAGCCCAACGGGGCACGACCCGCTGGCTGCGGCAGAATGCTTGCAGGAGTTGACCCGCATGATTGCCCTGCTGCTTGCGCTGTTCCTGACTGCCCCGTCCGACTGTTCAACCCCCTGGCGGTCAGCCCGCCAGCAGCCCGTCGATGGCGCAGTTCGTCGCCGCACTCCAGCAGGCGGTCTCGCGCAACGACAAGCGTGCGGTCGCGGGCATGGTGCGCTACCCGCTGGACGTGCGCGCCGGCACGCTGCAGATTCCGGTCGCGGACACCGACTCGTTCGTCAAGCTTTACGAGTCGTTCATCACCACCGGCATGAAGGCGGTGATCGCGCGGGCGCGGGTGCCGGCCAGCGGCGCAGACGTCCGCCGAGCGCGACGACCGGCGGCGGCGGCGCGGTGACGTTCGAAGGCGCGCTGACGATCGCTCCAGCGGGCGGCGGCTTCAAGATCACGCAGCTGACGGTGCCGACGTCGCCGCAGTCCAGTTCGCCCGGCGCCGCGGTGGCGCGACAGCTGACGTTCCGCGTCGGCACGCCGACGCAGGTGAGCGGCACGCTCCAGCCCGGCGGCAAGGACCTCTACGAATTCCATGGCGAGCAGGGCGTGTTCGTCGACGCGCGACTCTCGGGTATTCCTGGCCGGTCGGTGCTGCTGCGTCTTGTCGACAGCAAGACCGGCAAGCCGGTGGACGCGCGCGCGGATGCGGGTACCCGGGTCTGGACCGGCCGTCTGGCCGCCGCATCGCAGTACCGCATCGAGGTGGTCCGGCAGCCAGACAGCGGCGAGGAACCGCTGATTTATACGCTGGCCGTCGGCCTGAAGTAGATTGGGGTGTTCCAGCTGATGCCTGGACCCTGTCCGGCTTGACGCCAGACAGGCATACAATTTACGCTGATTCGTATGCGTACGACCCTGGACATTCCATTGGGGCTGGTCGAAGAGGCGCGTGATGCCATCGGTTTCAAGTCGAAGACCGATACGGTGGTTTTTGCCTTGAAAGAAGTGGTTCGACGCAGCCGCCTGGACGATCTGAAGGCGTTGGTGCGACGGATCGACTTCGAGTTCGACCCGACCGAGATCCGCGCCGAGGATCGGAAGCGGCGGTGATCGTCGTCGACACGTCGATCTGGATCGCGGCCCGCCGCGACGCTCGCATCCTGCGCGCGCTCGACTCGCTGATTGACACCGATTACGTCGCCCTGGCCCTTCCGGTCCGTCTCGAACTGTGGGCCGGCGTCGCCGCGCACGAGCGCAAGGCCTTTGCCCGGGCTTTTGGCGCGCTGGTGCAGTTGGTGCCGACCGAGGAAACCTGGCATCCGCTGCCGGCCTGGATTCAGACGGCCGCCGTCGCGGGCGAACGCTTCGGCCTCACCGACCTCCTCATCGCTTCATTGGCGACCAGCATCGACGGGCTCGTCTGGTCGCTGGACGAGGACTTCGCGCGGATGGAACGGCTGAAGTTCGTCTCCCGCTACGACCCGCCCCTCGCCTGACCCGCCGTCAGCGCCGTCCGCAGACGGCTGGCATGTGCTGCCGGTATGACCTACACTCCGCGCAGATGGCCGCCACGGCACTCCGACGTCGGGCCTCCACTCTGAAGGAGATTCACCTGCCGCTGCCCGGGCTGCGCGCCGGCGTTTCCGTTCTCGGCGCGACTCTGGCGATCGCCGTGGGGCTGGCGCAGTCGACCGTGGCGCAGACGCCCTCACGGGTGGACTTCGCGCGGGATGTCCAACCGCTGCTTCGACAGAACTGCGTGTCGTGTCATGGTCCGTCGCAGCAGATGGCGGGGCTGCGGCTCGATCGCCGTCGCGACGCGATGCGCGGCAGCACGTTTGGCGCCGTCATCGGGCCCGGCAATGGCGAGGCCAGCCGCCTCTACTTGCGGATCAGCGGCACCCAGCGCGGCACGCAGATGCCACCCACCGGCGCATTGAAGGACGAACAGATCGCCCTCCTCAGGACCTGGATAGACGAAGGCGCCGAGTGGCCCGACGCGCTATCGGGCGACGTGGCCCCGGTGCCGGCCGACCCTGGCGCGGCGCAACTGATGGCGTCGCTCCGCGCCGGCGATGCCGCGGCCTTCCGACGCGCGCTGTCCGCCACTCCCGTGGCCGCAACCCGGAATGGCAGCGACGGCATCACGCCGCTGATGTACGCCGCGCTCTACGGTACGGTGGACGAGGTGCGGGCACTGCTCGATGCCGGGGCAAACCCGAATGCGAAGAACGACGCGGGCGCCACCGCGCTCTTGTGGGCGGTGGACGACGTTGCGAAGACGCGCCTGCTGATCGAGCGCGGCGCCGACGTCAACGTGCGCTCGCTCGATGGACGCACGCCGTTGATGGTGGCCGCGGCACGCGCGGGCTCGAGCGAGGTGTTGACGCTGCTGCTCGACAAGGGCGCCGACCCGAACGTCGACCTCGACGATCTCACCGCTCTCGGTGAAGCCGCCTACGCGGCGGATGTCGCGGCGATGCAGCTGCTGATGGCACGAGGCGCCGATCCGAAGAAGGGCGCGATCGTCTCGGTGATTCAGGCCGCGGCGGCGGATTGCGTCCGCTGCGTCGAGCTGCTGATCCCGTCGCTCGACCAGGTCGCGCTCGGCCGCGCGGCGCTGGCCATCCTTCCGCCAAACGACGATGGCGACGAGCTGGCGATGCTGCTGGATGCGGGCGCGGACGTCAATGGCGTGGACCGGCAGGGACGCTCCGTGCTGATGCGCACCGCGGCGTCGGATACGGTGCCGACGGCGCTGGTGCAACGACTGCTCACGTCGGGCGCCGACGTCGGCGCGAAGGGTCACAACGGCGAGACCGCGATCGCCTTCGCCAGCCCGCGCGGCAACACGCCGACTCGAAACGCGCTGACCGCCGCGGCGGCAGGGCCATCGACGGCGGCATCACCGGGCGCGGCGCGTTCGACCACCGCGACATCGGGCGCCGTCTTCTCGCCCGCCGCTTCGCCCCGAGACGCGGTGATTCGCGCCCTGCCGATTCTCCAGAAGACGGGGGTGACTTTCAGGCACAAGGCGGGCTGCGTGTCGTGCCACAACAACACGCTCACCGCGCGCGTCACCGCGGAATCGCTACGCGCCGGCATCCCGATCGACGAGACGGTGGCACGCAGCGAGGTGCAGGGCATCGCGCAGTTCCTCGAGACCTGGCGCGAGCGCGCGCTGCAGGGGCTCGGCATCCCCGGCGATGCCGACACCGTGAGCTACATCATGCTCGGACTGGCCGACGAGAAGCATCCACCCGATCCGGCCACCGACGCGATGGCCCGCTTCCTGAAACGTCGTCAGCTCGCCGATGGCAGCTGGCGTACCGTTGCGCACCGGCCGCCGATCGAGTCCACCGACATCACGACCACGGCACTGTCGCTGCGGTCGCTTCAGCTCTATGCGCCGGCGCCGATGCGCGCCGCGTACGAGGACGCCGCCAGGGCCGGAGGGCGGTGGCTTGCCGCGCAGACGCCGCGGAACACCGAAGAGCGCGCCTCGCAGCTGCTGGGACTGAAATGGGCGGGACAGAGTGCCAATCGCATCGGCCTCGAGAGCCGCGCCCTGATCGCGGAGCAGCGTCCGGATGGCGGCTGGTCGCAGCTGCCCACTCTCGAGAGCGACGCCTACGCCACCGGCCAGGCGCTGGTGGCGCTGCACGATGCAGGTGGTGTGGCGGCGACCGACCCTGCCTATCAGCGCGGCATCGCATTCCTGTTACGCACGCAGCACGCCGACGGCACGTGGCACGTGGCCTCGCGGGCGCTCGCGATTCAGCCACTCTTCGACATCGGCTTTCCCCACGGTGGCGACTCGTGGATCTCGGCGGCCGGTACCAACTGGGCCGCGATCGCCCTGGCCCTTTCCGTCCAAGGACAACGATGATCACCAGACGCGATTTCGTGAAGACGACGACTGCCTCGCTGGCGGCGGCGACGACCCCGGCCGTACGGGCCAACGCCGAGCCCGCGCGCTCGGCCGAGCTGCTGATCCAACGCACGGTTCGCCCGGTGGTCATCTCCGACTACTCCGGCATCGAGTTCACGAACGGCGGCCCGGAGAATGCGGTGCAGCGGGCGTTCCGGCTGATCACCGAGGGCCAGGACGTGCTCGACGCGCTCATCGCCGGCGTCAACATCCCGGAGCTCGATCCGCTCGAGACCGGGATCGGCTACGGCGCCCTGCCCAACGCCAATGGGGTCGTCGAGCTCGACGCGTCGTGCATGCACGGCCCGACCAGGCGGGCCGGCGCCGTGGCATGCATCGAGGGCGTGCGGACACCGTCGCTGGTGGCGAAGGCGGTGATGGAGAACACCGACCATCACCTGCTGGTGGGCGCGGGCGCGCAGGCGTTCGCGCGGGCGATGGGATTCAAGGTCGAAGAGGACCTCAACACCGAGACCTCCCGGCGGCTGTGGCTCGAATGGAAACGCCGCGTCGATCCCGAGCACTGGCTGGATCCAAAGGGCGAGGGCCGCAAGCCAAAGGACCGGCACGAGAAGGATCCGGGACACGTCGACGCCGCGTTCGCCGCGCCGCCCATCGCACCGCACCTGGTGCGCGATGCGGCCTGGGAATCACGCGCGCTGGCAGCCGGGCGCTCGATGGTCCGTGACGGGCTGATTGCCGAAGGGTCCTTCTGGGGCACCATCAACTGCGACGGCCTCGGGCCGAACGGCGACCTCTGCGGCGTCACCACCACGAGCGGCCTGGCCTGGAAGATTCCCGGGCGCACGGGCGACTCGCCCATCCTCGGGCGCCGGTCTCTACGTCGACAACGAGATCGGCGCCGCCGGCTCCACCGGCCGCGGCGAGGCGAATCTCTACAACCTGTCGTCGTTCCTGATCGTGGAGTCGATGCGGCGCGGCCTGTCGCCGAAGGACGCGGGCATGGAGGCGCTGAAGCGCATCAAGGCCAACACCGTCGAGAAGCGCCTGCTCAACTCCAAGGGCAACCCCAACTTCAACATCCGTTTCTTCGTGCTCAACAAGCGCGGCGAATACGCGGGGCTGGCGATGTACCACGCCGGCGAGACGAAGTTTGCCGTGTGCACGGAGAACGGCGCGCAGGCGCTGGAACTCGAGCCGCTGCTGCCGGGAGCGCCGGAGGATTAGGGCGGGAGGCTCACTTCAGCGAGAGGAGCACCTCGCCTGGTTCGTGCTCGACGATGGGCGTCGATGGGCGTGCTGCACGCCCTCGCGCCACGCTCGGCGGGACTATGCGCTCTGTGCCGGCTCCACTCCCCGGCACCGGTTCCGTGGCCCATCTCCCTCCCCGACCGAGCAGGACGCCCACGGCGACGATGACGCTGGCGCCGATGACCAGGATGCCTGTCAGGGCGCACGCCAGGCCAGTCGAGATCCTCGCGACGCGTATCGTGACGCCTGCCGGTCGGTGGACGTAGTGGCAGGCGGCGCCTCCCACTTCAGGCGTGCTGGAGCGTCCGCTCCGGTCGGCCGCGTCCTTCTCCGAGGGAAAGACAGCCAGGGAGTCGCTGATGTCCGATGGCGGGAGCCGGGAGGCTGACATCGTTCTGCCTGACAGAGGACCTCGACGGAGTCGGAGTCTACCGCAGGTCACCAGGCGACCGAGGAGGGCACCGGCGTTTCTCCGTGCAACGAGAACCGGATGTGCCGCGTTGTGCACGATCTGGCGCGGCAAGGATTCAGGTGGTGCATCAAGCCGGCGTGGTCCAGAGCCATCACCACCATCAGCAGATCGCGAAGCAGAGCGATGGACGCCAGCCGCTCCGTCCCCGCATCCGCACGCGCCGGCATCGCTCTGGCTATCGGCGCCAGCCTCGCGTCGATTCGCCCTGCGTTGCGCCTGATCGCCCAGGGGCTAGCTAGCGCGCGGTCCCGCCCTGTTTCAGGGTGTCGATACGCTGCTGAAGACGAGGGTTCGGGAACGCCGCGACGGCGGCCTCGAGTGCCGCAATGGCCTGATCCTTCTGGCCTGCCGCCTCGTAGGCGTCGGCCTGCAGCGTCGCCTTCCGCGTGAGCAGGATGCGATTTCCCTGCGGCGGAATGATCACGGCCAGCGCGTCGATGGCGCCCTGCGCGTTGTTCTGGTCGACCAGCAGCGACTCCGCCGCCAGCATCTGCAGTTCGACGTCGCTCGAGAACCGTCTGGCCGCCAGCGCAATCAGGCTGGCGGCATCCTCCGCGCGGCCCGCCTTCCGATCGGCCTGCGACTGGTGGTAGACGCCGGCCACGAGCAGACGTTCGACGTCTTTGGGATCGCCGGAGCGAATGCCCACGCCCCCGGCGTATGCGTAGACCAGCTCGCCGCCGTGCCGCCCCGCCTGAAAGACCGCGAAGGCCGCCACCAGCCCCACGGCGCCGGCCGCCATGTGCACCACACGCACCTTGGGCGACTGGTAGATTGCCAGCGCCAGCAGCTCCAGAGCGCCCAGCGCCAGCAGCATGTTGCGGGCCCGCTCGCCCCACTCCTCGTGCTCCACGACGGCAGGTCGCGAGCCCGGCACGCGTTCCACCGGGCCATGCGCCGCGGTGCCGGACTGCACCGAGAGAATCGAGGACAGCGCCGCTGCGATCAGCAGCGTCGACGCGGCTGGTCCGGTGAAAGCCGGGCGGCCCAGCAAGGACACCAGGCGGAAGAACACGCCGACGAGGGCAAGGACGATGGTGACGTGAACGATTTGCGGGTGCAGCTCGGCCATCCGCGAAGTATGGTCCCGATTGATGAGGCCTGCATGAGAAAGATGCGGGCGCCAGGCACACGCGCCCCGGCGACGCTCGCGCCCCGACAACGTCGCCGCCCGGCGCGGTGACAGCAGCGCCCGCGCCCGCTAGATCGGCGTGACCGGTTCCGCGATTCGCGCCTTCGAGCGGAACCGGTTGAAGAACCCGCTGACCACGTGGCGGCGTTGCAGGTCGTCGAACAGTGAATAGGCCACCGGCGTCACCAGCAGCGTGACCAGCAGCACCAGGCTCTGTCCGCCGATGACCACCCAGCCGATGGCGTGATTGGTGGCCGCGCCGACGCCGCTCGACACCACCAGCGGCACCATGCCGGCGACGAACGCCAGGGTCGTCATCAGGATCGGCCGCAGCCGATCGCGGCTGGCCTGAATCACCGCGTCGTGGGTGTTCATCCCCTGTTCGCGCAGCTGGTTGGCGTGATCGATCTGCAGAATCGAGTTCTTCTTCACCACGCCGAACAGCACCAGCAGCCCGAGGCCCGAGAAGATGTTGAGCGACTGCTGGAACACGATCAGCGACACCAGCGCGAACGGCAGCGTCAGCGGCAGCGACAGCAGGATCGTCACCGGGTGCAGCCACGACTCGAACTGCGCCGCCAGGATCAGATACATGAAGGCGAACGACAGCGCGATCGCGGTGAGGAACGCGGTGGCGGTGCGATTGAGCTCGCGCGAGCGGCCGACGAAGTCGGCGCGGTACTCGGGTCCGAAGTTGAGCTCCTTCGCCGCGTCGGCGATGGCCTGCTGCGCCGCGCCCTGAGACGTGCCCGGCAGCATGTTCGCGGTGATCGTCACCTGACGCTGGCGGCCCATGCGGCTGATGCTGGCCGGCGAATCGCCACGGGCGAACTTGGCGATGTTGTCCAGCGAGACGATGCCGAGCCGCGACGAGGGCACCGGCAGCCCGGCGATGGCGTCCTGCGAGCTGCGGTTGTCCTCCTCCGCGCGCAGGTGCACCTCGTACTGCTCGCCGCCATCGTTGAACGTCGTCACCTGATCGCCCGCCACCATCAATCGCAACGCTTCGGCGGCGTCGGCGATCTGCACGCCGAGGTCGGCCGCCTTCGGGCGATCGAGGTTCACCGACATCTCGGGCTTGCCGGCATTGAGCGAGGTGTCCACGTCGACGAGGCCGGGGATCGCGACCGCCTTCTCCTTGAGCGCGTTGCTGTAGCTCTCGAGCCGGGCCAGTTCAGGGCCCTGCACCATGAACTGAATGGCGCCGCCGCCACCGCCGGGGCCGCCGCCGCCCTGCACCGCGAGACGCAGGCCGCTCTTGGCGAAGCTCGGGAGAATCTCGTCGCGGACCTGCGACATCACCTCGAACTGATCGCGCGATCGATCCTCGATGGGATGGAGCCGGACCAGCATGCTGGCGCTGTTCAGCGTGCCGGCCGCATCGCCCGCGACGGTGACCAGCGTGAACTCCACCTCGGGGATCTGCCGAATCGCGCTGCCGAGCCGGTTCGCCAGCACTTCGGTCGCCGCCAGGCTGGTGCCCTCGGGGGCGCGCATCAGCACGTCGAACTGCGACTGATCGTCCTCGGGCGTGAAGTTCACCGCCGTGATCTGAAACAACGGGACGCTCGACAGCAACACCAGGACCGCTCCCGTCGCCACCAGACCGCGATGCGACATCGCCCAGTGCAGCATCCGGGTGTAGGCGCGATCGAGCGGGTCGAACAGCCGATTGTGCTTGGAGTCGCGATGGTTGACGCCCTTCTCCGGCGCCTTCAGCCAGTAGGCCGACATCATCGGCGTCAGCGTGAAGCTGACGAACAGCGACACCAGCACGGCGAACGCCATCGTCAGGCCGAAGCTCTGCATGAAGCGGCCGACGATGCCGCTCATGAAGCCGACCGGCGCGAAGATGGCGACCAGCGAGAAGGTGGTGGCCAGCACGGCGAGGCCGATCTCCTTGGTCGCCGCCACCGCCGCCTCCATTGGCGGCATGCCCTTCTCCTCGATGAAGCGGTAGATGTTCTCGAGCACCACGATCGCATCGTCGATGACGATGCCGACCGAGAGCGTGAGCGCGAGCATCGTCAGCATGTTGAGCGTGAAGCCCATGTACCAGACGAGCGCGAAGGTGGCGATGATCGAGGTCGGGATCGAGATGGCGGCGATCACCGTGGAGCGCCAGTTGCCGAGGAACAGGAAGACGACGATCGCGGCGAGGATCGAGCCGACGACCAGGTGCTCCTGGACGCTGGCGATCGAGGCTTCGATGAACTGGGCCTCGTCACGGACGATGCGCAGCTGGTAGCCGGGCGGGAGGATGCCCTCGATTTCGGTGAGGCGGGCCTTGACGTTGTTGGCGACCTCGACGGTGTTGGTGCCGGACTGCTTGCGAATCTGCAGCAGCACCGTGGAGACGCCGTTGACGCTGGCCTGGGTGCGCGGCTCGGCCATGCCGTCTTCGACGCGGCCGACATCGCGCAGCCGCACCGCGTGGCCGTCGGTCTCGCGCAGCACGATGTCGCCGAAGCCGTCGACGGTATCGACGCGGCCGCGGGTCCGGAGCGTGACCGACTCGGCGCCCTGGTCCATGCGGCCGCCGGGCACGTCGGCATTCTGCGTCTGCAGCGCCCGCGCCACTTCGTTGATGGAGAGCCGCTGGCCGCGGAGCAGCGCCGCGTCGAGCCAGAGGTTGATCTGCCGCTTGCGACCGCCAATCACGACCACCTGACCAACGCCGTCCGAGCTCTCCAGGCGCCGACGCAGGACCTTGTCCACGAACTCGGTGATGTCGCGGAGCGGCTTGTCCGCCGTCACCGCCACCGTGATCACGGGCGAGGCGGTGGGATCGAGCTTCTCCACCGTCGGCTGCAGCACGGTGCGCGGCAGCTGCGGGATGATGCGGTTCACGCGGTCGCGCACTTCCTGCGCGGCGACGTCGGTGTTCTTCTCCAGCTTGAAGGCGACGATGACCTGGGAGATGCCCTCCGACGAGGTGGAACTGAGGGTATCGATGCCGCTGATGGTGTTGACGGCCTCTTCGATCTTGTCGGTGACTTCCGTCTCGATCTGCTCGGGGGCGGCGCCGGGCAGCCGGGTCGTCACCGAGATCGACGGGATGTCGACGTTGGGGAACCGGTCGACGCCGAGACGCCCGAAGGCGAACAGGCCGACCACGACCAGCGACAGCACGAGCACCCACGCGAAGACCGGTCGACGGACGCAGATTTCAGCCAGCCACTGCATGACTTACCTCGAGACGACGCGCACGCCGTCCACCATCTGATCCAGGCCCGTCGGTGACGATGCGCTCGCCCGCCTTCAGGCCGGTGGCGATTTCGACCTGGTCGCCGACCACCTGTCCGGTCATCACCACCCGCTCTTCCGCGCGGTCGTTGGCCACCACGAAGACGCGGGCCGTGCCGGCGACCGTCCTGACCGCCGCCGCCGGGACGAGAATGCCCGCCGGCTTCGCCGCCTGCTCGATGCGCGCGGTGGCGAAGAACCCGGGCTTCAGGCGGCTCGACGGGTTCGGCACGACCGCCTCGATCATCAGGGCGCGGGTCTCGGTCTTGACCGACGGCGAGACGTAGCGGACCTGGCCGGTGAAGGTCTCGCCGGGATAGGCGTCCACCTCGAACGTCACGGCGCTGCCGGCGGCGACCGCCGACACGTACTGCTCGGGAACCGTCAGTTCGACGCGCAGGGGATCGATGCGCATCACCGACGCCACCTTGGTGCCGCGCGTGACGTAGTCGCCCACCGAGACGAAGCGCTCGCCCACCACGCCCGCGAACGGCGCCCGCACGACGGTGTCGGCGACGGCTTTCTGGGCCACGGCGGTGCGGGCCCGGGCCGCCATCAGGGACTGGTACTGCTGCTCGGCGCTGTTGCGGGCGACGTCGTACTGGCGCGCCGCCGATTCGACCTGGGCGCGGCGCTGGTCGTACTCGGACTGCGACAGCAGCTGCTTCTCGAACAGCATCTTGACGCGCTCGAAGTCGGACACGGCCAGCGCGTGCGTGGCCTTGGCGTTGGCCACCTCGGGCACCCGTTCGGCGTCGAAGGCGGCGCCGTTGGCGATCCCGAGCCGAGCCTCGATCTGCGCGGCATTGGCCTGCGCCTCCCGGGCCTGCGCCTCGGCCTCGACCGCGGCGATGCGGACCAGGTCGCCGCCGCTGCTCACGCGGGTGCCACGCTCGACAGGGGTGGCGACGATGCGGCCGGCAATCTCGGCGGCCACGTCGGCGTCTTCCTCCGCGGTCAGCGTGCCGCTCACCCTGATGAAGCGGGTGACGGGCTGCTCCACCACCGTGGTGAGGGTGACGGAGACGGCCGCGGCCTCGGCGGGCGCCGCCGACTCGCCGGTGGCGCGGGTGCAGGCCGTCGCCACGAGCGCGACGCACAGGACGACAATCGACAGGACGGCGCGATGGCGCGCGAGGGGAATGGTCATGATGGTCATAGGGGTTGACGCGTGCGGCGCGTGCGGCGTTCCGCCGGCCGGGTTCGTTTGGCGGCCGCGCGGGGCGCCGCCTTGGGCCTGGCGATGGCCGCCGAGGCGCCGCGGAGGAACTGCTCGACGTGCTGGCGGGCGAAGTCCGCGGGCCTGCGAATCAGCGGCAGGTCGGCGCCGATGGCGTCCAGGTGGCGGAACATGAAGAGCGGGGCCGCGAATGACATCGCGAGCATCTGCGGATCGGCCGCGCGCAGCCAGCCCTCGCGGACCAGGCGACGCATGATGACCTCCATGCGCTCGCGGCGGTCACCAAGCTGCTCGAACAGGTTGATGCGGCCGTCGCGCGCGAGGCGGATGCCATCCGACATCATGATCCGGAACAACTGCTGCTGGCGCTGCTCCGCGAAGCTCTCGAGCGCCTCGAGCGCGAGCTGCTCGAGGAAGGCCTGGACGTCGGTGATGCGCTCCTCGGCCAGCGACGTCAGCCGCTCCACCTTGGAATGCTGGTCGGCGAGCAGCAGCGCTTCGAACAGCGCGTCCTTGCTCGGGAAGTAGTTGTAGAGGGCGCTCTCGCGCACGCCCACGGCCGTGGCGACATCGCGGAGGCTGGTGCCGAAAAAGCCCTTCTGGGCGAAGAGGTCGAGCGCCGCCTCCAGGATGGCCTGGCGCGTGCGCTGTCCGTCGGCATTTCTCGGGCGGGCCATATAAATTAATGGTCGTTCATTTAGTTCTTGATTGTCAATGCCCCGGCCACGGGCACGACCGGACCGGGACGCGATTGGAGGCCGATTAAGATGACCTATGGCCGATTTCAGAATCCGAGCCGAATCGGTGGATGTCGAGCAGATCATGCAGCAGATACGCAGCCGGATCGCCGAGAAGCGCGGGGTTGACTACCACGAGGCGCAGATTCGGGAGATCGCCACCGTGCCTCTCGAGACCTTCCTTGATGCCAGGAGCGTCCGTTCTGATCTGCTGGAGCACTTCCGCCGCAGCCGCCCGTCGATTGACGAGGAGCGCGCGGCGTTCGAGGCCGCCTGCTCGTTCGATGACCAGACGCTGTTCTGGTCTCACCGGGCCCCGATGCGCTTCGTCCGGCGGCTGCTGATGCCCGTTTTCAAGCTGTTCTTCAACCCCAACGTCCTGAACCACGTGCTGCACACCCAGTCGAACTTGAACGTGGCGCTGCTCACGCGGATGGGGAAGTGGAACGCCCTGCATTACGAGGTGATTCACAACCTCGTGCTCGAAACCACGAGAATGAGCATCGAGGTGAAGAACCTGAAGCTGCTGGTTCAATCGCTGTCGAGCCGGGCCGACCTGGACCAGCGGCGTGCTCGCGCCCTGGAAGCCGTCGTGCAGTATCGGCCCGAAGCCGTCACCGGCGCCGGCGCCGACGGAGAACCCGCCGACGACCACGACTCGGTGGCGCGCCCGGGCACATCGTCCGGCGCCGCCGCGCCGGCTCGTCGCCGTCGGCGCCGCGGTCGCTAACGGAGACGCGACGCGCCGCTGGTGCAGCAGCAGAGGTCGCGACGGCTACGTCACCAATCCCACCCCCTCCCGCCACCGAAGGTCGTGTCGCGCCTTGTGGCCGGAGCCCGTTCCTGACTAGCGCAGACGGCGCTTGCCCGGCCTCGACGTTCGCGCGCCGGCCGGCGCGGGGGGCACGGAGAGCACGGACGCGGGGGGCGAGTCCGGGATCAGGGACGCGAGCAGCGGATTGGGGAACGCGCGTGGGAGCGTGATGGCGTAGAAGGTCTCCACCAGCCCCGGCAACCGCGCGATGTTCCGGAGCACGCCTGATTCGAGCTCGTCGCGCACCACGATGGCTGGAATCACGGCCAGGCCGACGTCCTGCCGCACCAGCAGGCGGAGCATCGCCATGTCATCCACTTCGGCGACGATTCGCGTGGTGATGCCCAGCCGATACGTCAGCGCGTCGAAGCTCGTGCGGATGCTGCTCTCGAGAGTGGGGACCACCAGTGGCTCGCTGGCCAGGAGCGTCCGCCAATCCCGGCGACGGCCCAGGCGCGACGGATGCCCGATGAGCGCGACCGCCTGTTCAGCGATCGGATGCGGAATCCAGGCGGTGTCGCTCTCCCGGGGAGGCGCCAGGTTCGTGAGCAGGACGTCGATCCGGTGCGCCTCGAGCATGCGCAGCAGCGGGCGGAACGCTCCCGAGCGGATGGTGATGGCGATGTCGTCGCGACCCAGCACGGGCGCCAGAAACGAGAGCTGGAAGTTTCGCGACAGCGTGGCGAGGGCGCCGATCCGCAAGGTCTGCCGCACGGACTCCGGGTCGGTCCGCATCGCTGCGGCCAGTCGGTCCCCCAGCACGAAAATCGCGTCCGCATGGTCCAGCGCGATGCGGCCCGCGTCGCTCAGTACCAGTTGCCGCCCCCGGCGCTCGAACAGCGACTGGCCGAGGGCGGCTTCGAGCTTCTGGATCTGCACCGAGACCGCCGACTGCGACACGTGCAGGCCCTCGGCCGCCCGCGTGAGGTTCCCCTCGTGGGCAACGGCCCAGAAGTAGCGCAGGTGGCTGAAGTTCATCATCCTGACCGTTCTACAGAATAGAACATAACTCAGTCAAATATGAATTGGAAGGATGACACTGGCGTCGCTAGTCTCTCGTATCGGAGGTCACACACAGGATGGGGACGACACGGATTACGGTTGCGGGCGGAGATGGGATCGGGCCCGAAATCATGGACGCGACCTTGCGGGTGCTGGATCGCGCGGGCGCCGAGCTCCAGTACGACCACCTCGAGATCGGTGAGCGGCTCTACCACCTCGGGCACACCTCGGGCATCGCCCCGGAGTCGTGGGCCACGATCCGTCGCAATCGCGTGCTGCTGAAGGCCCCAATCACTACGCCGCAGGGCGGGGGCTACAAGAGCCTCAATGTCACGCTCCGCAAGGCGCTCAATCTGTTCGCCAACGTGCGGCCCACCAAGTCGTATGCGCCGTTCGTGGCCTCGCCGCATCCCGGCATGAACCTGGTGATCGTTCGCGAGAACGAAGAGGACCTCTACGCCGGTATCGAGCACCAGCAGACGAGCGACGTCACGCAGGTGTTGAAGCTGATCACACGGTCGGGATCCGAACGCATCGCGCGCTACGGGTTCGAGTACGCCCGGGCCTACGGACGCCGCCGCGTGACCTGCATGACCAAGGACAACATCATGAAGCTCACCGATGGGCTGTTCCATCGGGTCTTCAACGAGGTGGCGGCCGAGTATCCGGACATCGAGCACGACCACCAGATCATCGACATCGGCGCCGCGCGCGTGGCCGCCCAGCCCGAGCAGTTCGACGTCATCGTGACGCTGAACCTCTACGGAGACATCCTGAGCGACATTGCCGCACAGATTGCCGGGTCGGTCGGGCTCGCCGGCTCCGCCAACATCGGCGAGCATGCGGCGATGTTCGAGGCCGTGCACGGCTCGGCGCCCGACATCGCGGGCAAGGGCGTGGCCAACCCCTCGGGACTGCTGCTGGCCGCGGTGCAAATGCTGGTCCACGTCGGCCAGGCCGACGTGGCCTCGACCATCAAGAACGCGTGGCTCTGCACGCTCGAAAGCGGCCTCCACACCGCGGACGTCTTCCGCCACGGTCTGAGCCAGCGCCAGCTGGGCACCGAGGCGTTCACCAACGCCGTCATCGAGCGTCTGGGCGAGCGCCCCCGCCAACTCGTGCCGGTGGATTACCGCGCCGGCGGCATCACCATCAAGGCACCGGTCACGGCGCCGGTGGAGAAGGTGCTGGTTGGCGTGGACGTGTTCCTCGACTGGAACGACGGCGACCGCGACGCCAACGTGCTGGGCCGGCGGGTCGAGGCCGCGGTGCCCGCACCCTGGCGTCTGAAAATGATGACCAACCGCGGGGTGAAGGTGTACCCCGACGGGTTCCCCGAGACGTTCTGCACCGACCACTGGCGATGCCGATTCGTCCAGACGGAGGCGGCGCCGGCCACCTTCGACGGCGTGCTCCAGCTGCTGGGCGCGCTCAGCCGCCACGGTCTGGACGTGATCAAGACCGAACACCTCTACACGATGAACGGGACACCGGCCTATTCCATGGGCCAGGGGGAGTGAACACATGAGTGCATTTGCGATCGTCCAGAGTCCCGATCATCTGATCCGGCTGTGCCGCGATCTCACGGCCTTCAATGAGTTCCATGGCGGCATCACAGGACGAAGCCGCCCGGACGCGCTGCTCGGCATCTGGATCGAGCACGATGGTTCGCGCCCCGCCACGCGGCTGGTAACCACGGACTGGCTGAGCGACGAGGGCTCGCTCCCCGTGGCCGTCAGCGCGGAGCTGAGCGGGCTCTGGGCCCTGTGCTGGACGGCATCGCCAGTGGTGTCACGGGAAGTCCTGCTCGAGGCCCTCGTGGCTGCGGCCGGGTGTGTTCCAGGCCTCGAGGTCAGCCGCTTTGTGCCGGTATTTGCCGAGGGCGCCTCGCCGGTGACGTCCGACCTGGCCTGGCGGCGGCTGGCAAGGCGCCACCCCGGTCGGGTGCTGCCGCCGATTTACCAGCGCGCGGACGGCGCCTTGCCGCTTGACGACCTCGGCTGGGCGGAACGCGAGATGGCTGGCGACCCGTTGGCGGTCACGACGCCAGCTATTTCGCGATGCGGACCGCGTTGATGCCCTTGGCCAGCGAGTAGGACGCGCCGACGGCCCCCACCATGCACGTCTGCCGCGTGAGCCCGGCCAGTTCGCGGATGCGGTAGACGGCCTCGACGCCGGTGCAGTGCGCGCCCATCAACTGCTGGACCCCGAACGACTTCAGCTGCGCGGCGGTCCACGCCAGCGCCTGGTCGTCGGCGGCGAACAGGTGCAGCCCGCCGATGATCGCCTTCACCGGCGAAGGGTCGATGGCCTTGCGGGTGAGATCGAGGGTGTTGATCACGCCGGCATGACCGCAGCCGAACAGGTAGACCAGCCCCTGCTCGGTCTGGAAGACCAGCGTCATGTCCTCGGGGACGGTGTCCTCGACGTCGCCGGCGTCGCTGCGCACCTTGCCGAGCGTGCTCCAGTTGCGCTCCGGGTGCACGCGCGGCACCGGGCCGGTCAGCCACACGCCCGGCAGGATCTCGGTCGGCTTGGTGACCGGGATGAACGTGCCGCCGGTGGCCTCGAAGTCGCGCTTGATGCGGCCCATCCGGTCGTCCACCTGGCCGCTGCCCGAGACCCGCGGCCAGAAGATACCGTTCCCCGCGTAGACCGTGCTCAGCGCCTTCGGCGAGATCGCAGCGAACTGCTTGCGCAGCGTCAGCAGCCCGGTGGTGTGGTCGGCATGATTGTGACTCAGGATCACGTGCTCCACGTTGGCGAGATCCAGCTTCATCACCTTCAGGTTGCGCTGCACGGTGTCTTCGTTGGCGCCGGTGTCGAAGAGGATGCGGCGGCCGTCGACCTCGACCAGCGCGGCAAATCCCCACTCGCCGAAGCCTTCATCGGCCAGCATGGTCGAGAGGATCCGGATCTCGAGGCTCTTCACCTTGTGCGGCTGGGACGCCTGCGCCGAGGCCGCGGGGTTCGCGGTGACCGACGCGACGGCGGCGATGACCACGGCGGCCAGCAGGGTGCCGAACCACAACGGACGTCGCAGACGCAGGGGAC
The DNA here is from genome assembly GCA_963721715.1 of uncultured Acidobacteriota bacterium. Taxonomy (GTDB): domain Bacteria; phylum Acidobacteriota; class Vicinamibacteria; order Vicinamibacterales; family UBA2999; genus VFZN01. The sequence continues at coordinate 198,288 of CAVRKI010000006.1, forward strand.
CCATGCACAGCTCCTGGAATGAAGGGTGACGCCGGTGGCGCCGGGACGCCAGCATACCCTACACTCCCTGCGATGACGACCAGACGCCGCGCCGGATGCATCGCGCTGTTTGTCGCCGCAACCGCGGCGGGAAGCAGCAGCCAGGAGGCAGGCCCTCTCGTGGCGTATGGCTTTGCCTACGGGGGAAGCGACAGCGGGACCGCCTCGATCGAGATCTCCCTGGCACCACCCCTCGCCGAGGCCCGGGCGCTGGTGATGCCGCGCGCCATTCCCATGGGGTACGGCGAGCAGCGCTACGACACCTTCGTCAGCGACCTCCGCGTGAACACCGCCGACGCACGGACGTTGGCGCCCGCCCGTGAAGAAGGGCCGCGCTGGGCACTCCCCGCCGGGACCACGCGCATCAGCTACACGGTGGACCTGCGCCAGATGGAACGCGACATCACCGCGGCGTCGGACCAGTCGCGGGTTCGCGACGGGTATCTCGGCGCGCTCGGCTACTCGGTGTTCGCCTTCGTGGACGGATACGAGTCGCGCCCGACGCGGCTCCGCATCGACCGGGCCGGACGCCTGGCCGGTGTTCTCGACCCTGGCGCCCAGCTGGCCGGTGACGGCGGCGGCCGTGGATGCCCGCGCCCAGGACTACTACGCGCTGGCCGACAGCCAGATCGTGATGGGACCGCGCATGGTGGTGCGCCGCCTCACCGAGTCTCCAGCCCCGCTCTATCTCGCCGCCTACTCCGAGGGCGTCGTCGATCTGGATCGGGTGGGCCGCCTGGCCGTCACCGCCTTTCAGCGGACGGCCGACTACTTCGGCAGCGTGCCGTTCCCGCACTACACGATTCATCAGGAGCTGCTGACACCGCTCACCCCGCGGCACGAGTACGGCATGAGCATGGAGCACCTCGGCTCCAGCACCTACTACCTGGCCGATACCGCCGGCCTCACCGCCGCGTCCTCCCCGGACGATGACGCGCGGGTGCTGTACAACTTCGCGCACCACATCGCGCACGCGTGGGTGCCGAAGCGCGCCTACGGGGACGGCTACTTCCCGTTCCAGTGGGAGCTGGCGCCGGTGCTGGACTCGATCTGGTTCGCGGAGGGCTTCGGGCAGTACGCCGCGATCATGGCGGTGGCCGCCGGCACGCCGGACCCGGCGGCGTTCCGGACACGCATGCTGGACCGGCGCTTCCGCGCCAACGTGACGAGCGCGCCGGCGTTCCTGAAGCGATTGCCGCTCGTGGACCTGAGCCGCGTCGCCTCGACGCGCTACGCCGAAGACTTCCGCACCGGACGCCTGGTGTTCTCGCGCGGCGGCCTGATGGCCGCGGCGATCGACGACCGCATCCAGGCGGAGACGAAGGGTGCGAAGAGCCTGCGCGACGCGCTGCGCTACATGGTGGCGTGGACCGCGCGCGAGCATCGCGCGTTCTCGAACGAGGAACTCCCGGCGCTTGATCCGCGAGGCGACGGGCGTGGACGTCAGCCCCGCGATCGAGGAGTGGCTGCGGCCGCTGCCCTGACCCCACCGTCCGCTGTTGTTGAGTCTGTGGGGCATGACCACGCACGTGACTCTGAGGGGTCTGCGGCCGAACCGCCGCACGTGGCGACTGCTGCTGTCGGCGTTGTTCTCAACGGGCGTGGTATCCGCCAGCCTGGGCGCGCCCACCACGGCAGTACGGGTCGTCCCCAGCCGCCTGCACCTTCACCTTCAGAACAGAGATCCGTTGCCGGCCGTCAACGGCGGATGGTTGCTCCTCGCCACCACTCGCCTGTCACCTCCACGGGCCAACGGGTGCGGCGCCCTGCGCACCATCAGTCTCGAGACCGGCTCCATCTTCGTCCACGATGGCTGTAGCGATCGCGCGTCCTCCGGCCGCGTGTCGGTGGACGATGTGCGGAACGCGATGCGAACCCTGCTGTCGGGGGATCTCGGCACCGGCCGCGCCGAAGCCGGAGACGCAGTCTTCACCTGGCGCTGGGTGACGTCGACTGACGTGAGTCTGATCGGCGATCTGAGGAGGGTGACGGGGTCGGGGGCACTCGCCGGTCCGGTCCGGCGCCTGTTCGAGGACTTCGACACTCTGCAGCCGGACGCGTGCGCGCCGCCGCTGCCGCCACCGGCGCAGGTGCTAGCCGCCACCCTGCCGACGATGATCAATGCGGTGAGCGCGGACGATTCGCAGGAGCTGACGGTCGGCTATCGGCGTGCGAGGGAGCGGTGGATGCAACTCCCCTCCTGTGGGCGGTGACGCCACGGAAGCAACGTGCCGGGTCGGCGAACGCCTGCCGACCGACACGTTCTCCATGACGACGATGTCGCGAGGTGGCTACTTCTTCAGGGCCGGGTTGACGTATCCCGCCGGCAGCACGCGATCCGGATCGGGCCGGACACTCAGGTAGTCCACGTGATCGGGGATCTCCCCCCACCCGTGCGGCGTGCCGGCGGGGATGATGATGATGTCCCCCGTCTTCACCGCCTTCTTCACCACGTCCGCGCCCTCGATGCGGCCGCTGCACGACGGACCGTTCAGCACCTGGGTCACCGCGCTGTCGGGCGCCGACTTCCGCCCGTTGACGATGTGACCGCCGGTGACCAGCGTGCCGGTACCCGAGACGATGATGTAGGTCTCGGTCTGGTGGTCGTGAAGGATGCCGCTGGCCGTGCCTGGAGGCGCGGCCGCGGTGCTGGCTTCGCCGCATGCCTGGGCCGGGGCCGGGGCCGGGGCCGCCGGGGCCGTGGCGGAGCCGGGCCGCCGCGGCGGCGCATTCGAGGACCCGCGATGGATGATGCCCACCGCGAGATTCAGCTTGCCGATGTCCACACTCACCAGCTGCCGGTCCACGCCGGGCCCCGCATTGACCGCCTTCACCTGTTCGTCGGTGATGTACGTCGCCGGCTTCGGCGCCTGCGCCTGCGCCAAGCCGGGCACCAGCAGGGCCAGTGTGGCGGTCAGAGGGCCGACGCGCATCCCGCTCATCGCGCCCTCGACGTCTGTTCGGCACGGCGGCGGTCGCCTTCTCCAGGCCCTTCACCGACGGCGTGCGCTTCGGCGTCCGCAGCAGCGACTGCTCGAAGGCCTGCGCCGCTTCCTTGGCCCGTCCGGCCTCCATCAGCATCTCGCCGTACAGCTCGAACGCCGGCTTGATCGGCTCGGGCGGTCCGGACGGCGCCGCCATGCGTCTTCTCGGCGTCGGCGGCTTCCTTCGCGAACGCCAGGGCCTCGTCCTTCTGCCCCTTCGCCCAGCGGATGATCGCGCCCAGCTCCTTCTCGCGAATCAGGTGCGGCTTGGCCGCGTACGACGTCGGCCCGCCCTGCGCCTTCGCGGTGAGGTCCTTCAGCGCCGTCTCCGCGGCCTCGGCCGTCACCATGTCGCCCATCTTCGCCGCGCTGACGCCGACGATGTAGGTCCAGGTGGCCGAGCCGCCGCCGCCGCCCATGCCGGGCATCCCCGGCATGTTGGCGTGTTCACCAGCCGGCAGGCGCCGGCGGCGCCAGCGAGAGCTTCTCCCACTGGCCGGTGTCCGAGATGAAGCGCGCGCGCATGCCCAGATAGCCGTCGCGAATGCCGGCGTTCGTCGGATTGCGATCCGCGGCCGCCTTCGCCTGCTCGATGTTCTTCTTCGCCTCGTCCAGCTTGCCGATCATCGACGTTGGCGTAGGCCAGCCACGACAGCGTGTGGAAGTCCTCTCGCCCCTCGGCCAGCTTCATGCGGGTGTTGAGATCGACGGCCGCCTTGTAGGCGGCGATGTTCGAGTCGACGGCGTCCTGCCACATGCCGAGCTGCACGAAGATGTGTGACGGCATGTGCAAGCGCGTGGGCCGCCGACGGCGCAATCTTGGCGTAGGCGCGGGCGGCATTCAGGCCGAGCGGCGCGTGATCCGGATCGTCGAACGCATGGATGATGAAGTGCGCGGCGCCGGGATGCTTCGGGTTCTTGGCGTAGACGGACTCGGCGATCGACGCGGCCAGCGCCTGGCGGCGGAAGCCGGTGTCGCCCGGGCGGACCGTGCCCAGCAGCGACAGCGCGTAGAACGTCGCGACTTCGTCGTCGTCCGGCCACTGGCTGTACATGCGAGCCATCGCCTGCGAGTAGGCGTTGTCGCGGGCAAGCTTGTCGCCCGGCGAGAAGTAGAGCGTCTGCTGCGCCTCGAGGAACGCCTTCTCCTTGGGCAGCTTCGCCTTGGCGACGCGACCCGCGGGCGTCGGATCCAGCAGATCGAGCACCGCCTTCGCCTTGTCGACGTCCTGCTGCGCCCACAGCGGATGGTTGTGGCTCATCGCCTCGCCCCAGTAGGCCATGGCGAACGTGGGGTCGGCCTTGCGCGCCGCCTGGAACGCGACTGCGGCTTCGTCGAACTGGAAGTTGTGGAGCGCCTTCACGCCGGTGAGGAACGCGTCCTGCGCTCCCGCGGCTCCCGAGGTCGGGAAGGTGATGGAACCGAACTCCTGTGACGAGGAAGACGACGACAGGGTGAGCACGAGCGCAAGGCTCGTGACCACGCCAAGCGAACGACGCATCAGGGACATGGACCGCTCCTCTGCTTCCGCGATAGACGGGCACACACCGGGCGACGTGCCTCGGGAGAGGATACAGGGATCTGGGGGTCGGGCTCTAGGCTTCAGGCTCGAGGCTTCACAACCAACTCAGGCGTGGCGCTTGCGGGACTGGTCGTTGGCGGCCGACCCGGTTTCGCGCCACCAGCGGTCGGCGGCCTGCAGGCGGTACGGCGCCAACGACAGCGGCAGCTGCTGGCGCAGGTACGGGTCGTCGGTGACCGTCTCGCGCGAGCGGAGGCTGCGCAGGACTTCGATCTCGCGGGCGCGCGCGGCGCGGCGCATCAGCAGTTTCGTCGCGGCCTTCATGTGCCGATCCCTCCCAGTCCATCGAGCTTCACGCAGAGGCGACTGACACATCGTGTCGGTCGTTGCCAATCCGTGACACCAATTCACCCTGTCCCCCGCTCGACTTCGGCCCAAAGACTGCGTGATTTCCGGCCGCAAGGCGCCAGGCAGGCGTGTGTTGCCTGGTCCATTGCAACCGCAATGCCAGTGGTCCACCGGCCCAGAGCTAGACTGGGGCATGCGAGATCGCGTGATTGTGGTGACGGGCGCCAGCAGCGGTATCGGGGCGGCGACGGCGCAAGCACTGGCGGCAGACGGCGCGGCGGTGGTGCTGGTGGCGCGCCGCGCGGACGCGCTGGCCGACGTGGCCGCGCGCTGCGCCGGCCAGGCGCTGGTGGTGGTGGCGGACGTCACGGTGCGTGACGAGGTGCGGCGGGTGGTGTCCGACACCCTCTCGCGGGCCGGGCGCATCGACGTGTGGATCAACAACGCGGGGCGCGGCATCACCCGGCCGCCCTCGGAGCTGACCGACGAGGACGTGGACGACATGATGCGCGTCAACGTGAAGTCCGCGCTCTACGGGATGCAGGAGGTGCTGCCCCACTTCAAGGCGCGGGGCAATGGGCACATCATCAACGTGTCGTCCATGCTCGCGCGCCTGCCGCTGGCGCCGGCACGATCGGCCTACACGGGCGCGAAGTTCTTCCTGAACGCGCTGACCGCCATGATGCGCGACGAGGTCCAGGCCACCCACCCCGGCATCCAGCTCACCCTCGTCTCACCGGGCGTCGTGTGGACGGACTTCGGGAGGAACGCCGTGCACGGCGGGCCCGATTCGCGCACGTTCCAGAACGGGCAGGAGGTGTCGGAGGTCGCGGCGGTGATCGCCGGCGTCGTGCGGTCGCGCAAGCCGGACGTCTATACCCGGGCGGGCGCGGCCGCGCAGGTGGCGGCGTATTACGCGGGCATCGGAGAGGATCCGACGGCGGAGTAGGAGGGACAGGGCGCTCGGCAGACCTCGCGTCGGCGCGACTTCTTCTGCCGATTGCGGCCTGCCGTCTGCCGTCTGCCGCTTCCCGGTCACCTCCGGTTCGACGTCCTCGCCGGAGCCTCGAGCAACACCACCTCCTTGCCGTCGATCTTCATCGCCGGCGGTGCGGTCGAACGGTCCGTGACGGCCTTCACCAGGGCCGCGCCCTCGCCGGTGGACGGGTCCAGCATGTAGACGTCGTTGTTGGCGTCGCGCGTCACCGGCACGAACGACACGCGTGCGATCCGCTTGTTCTGGATCACGGCGCGCACGACGAGGCCGTCGGTGGACTTCTCGTAGCCGGGCTGATCGAAGTTCGAGTGGCCGATGGCATACAGAATCGGCTTGCCGTTGTAGATCTCCACCCCCTGGACGGAGTGCGTGCCGTGGCCAAAGACGAGATCGGCGCCGGTATCGAGGGCGACATGCGCGAACTGCTTCTGATAGGCCTCGGTCTGCTTGCGGTCCCTGTTGGCCGCCGTGCCCTGCTTCCCGCCGAACTGCACAGGCGTCGAGCCATCCCGGTTGTGGTGCGAGACGATGACGATGTCCACCTGCGGGCGCAGCGCGCGGACGTCCGCGCGCACGCGTTCCAGGTCCGCAGGGTCGATGGTGATGCCGTCGTACGACGAGATCTTGGCGACGCCGGGCTCCGTGGCGGTGGCCAGCATGTCCGCGTCTCGATACCAACGCGCCGTGTATTGAAGGAACCCGATCTTCACGCCCTTGCGTTCGACGATGGCCGGTTTGTGCGCCTCGTCCAGGTTGCGCCCGGCGCCGACATGCGCGATGCCGTTCGCGTCGAGCTCGGCGAGGCTCTTCAGGATGTTCTCGCGACCCGAGGCCACGTTGTTGGCGACCCCGACGACCATGATGTTCGAGGGCTTCAGGGCCTTTGCCCCGTCTGGCCCGGGGTGCGTCCACTCCGGCTTGTCCGGAATGTCGATCGTGGTGCCCACCGACTTCACCAACAGCCCTTCGAGATTGGCATAGACGAGATCCGCCTTCGCCAGGGTGTCGCGCATCCGCTGGAACGCGGTGGCGGGGTCGGCGCGGCGTGAGTGGATCTGCGCATCGCCGACAATGAGCAGCTCGACCGCGCGATCGCCGAAGGCGCCGCTCCACGGCCACGCCGCGTCAGCGGCCAGGGCCGCGGTCAGGCACGCACCCACGATCCCGAGAGTCGTCGATCGGCGAAGCTGAGGCATCACGTTCTCCTTCCTACAAAAACGCGCGCAGTTCGGCGAGCACCTCGGCCGGGGCGTCTTCCTGCAGGTTGTGACCCGCCGCCAGCCCCTTGCCCGTGACCGTCGTTCCGCGCTCCTTCCAGATCGCCATCACGTCGTAGAGCCGGCCCATCGGTCCCTTCAACCCCCACAGCGTGAGCAGCGGGCAGGCGATCTTCTGCGCCAGGTCCGCCTCGTCGTGCTTGAGATCGATGGAGGCCGAGGCGCGATAGTCCTCGCACATCCCGTGGATGTTGGCGGGGTCGCTGTTGACGCGCAGGTACTCGATCTGCACGTCGGTGGTCGCCCGCGCCCGCTGCGCTTCGTACTGGGCCTTCAGCTGCTCCTCCGGTGCGGGAGCGGCGCGCACGTTGTTGAACCAGTGGAAGTAGGCCTGGATGAAGCCTTCGGTGACGTGCGTGTAGAGGTAGTAGGTGGGCACGATGTCCAGCACGGCCAGCCTGGTGACCTTGTCGGCATGGTCGAGCGCGAGGCGGTGCCCGACGCGGCCGCCGCGATCGTGGCCGACGACCGGGAACTTGTCGAAGCCGAAGTGCTTCATCACCTCGACCTGGTCCAGCGCCATCGCCCGCTTGGAGTAGTTGACGTGGCTTTCGCCGTCGGGCGGCTTGCTGCTGTCGCCATAGCCGCGCAGGTCGGGGACAATGACGGTGTGGGTCTTGGCCAGTTCCGGCGCCACCAGCCGCCACGAGATGTGCGACTGCGGCGCGCCGTGCAGCAGCAGGATCGGCGGGCCCGAGCCGCCGTGCACCACGTTGATCTCCGCGCCGGTGGTCTTCACGCGGGCCGACTGGAAGCCCGGGAAGAAGCGCAGCGTGCTGCCGGGGCCAGCCGCGGGCGGCTGGGCGGGCGCGGGCGCCTGCGAGGCGCGAAGCGTCGGGGCCACGGGGGTGGCCATCGCGGCGGCGGCCACGGCCGCGGCCTGCTTGAGGGCCTCGCGTCGATTCATGGATGTCATCGCGTCGGATCCTTTGGCGCGTGAGGGGTAAATGTCAATGGCTTCATCAGTCGAATCAGATCTTGCCGCGCTGGCTGGGGTCCGGATCTTCTTCGGACACCAGTCCGTGGGCGCCAACGTCCTCGATGGGCTCAGGAACCTCCTCGTGCATCAGCCGGGCGCGCTGACCATCGAGGCGCTCACTGGCGTGGGGACACGGGAACCAGGACTCGACCCGTCCGACAAGGCCGGGCACCGAAGGGCGGGTGACACGAGGCGCCCCGCGCCAGGGCGGTGTGCTGGTGCACGCGAAGATCGGCCGCAACGAAGACCCGTCATCGAAGTGCGACGACTTCCGCCGCATCATCGACCAGGGACTCGCCGGGCCTGTCGACATCGCGCTGTTCAAGCTCTGTTATATCGACATCCATCCCGGCACGGACGTGGACGCGCTCGCCTCGGCCTACATGTCCTGTCTGGATGAGTTGTCTCAGCGACATCCGGAGACAGTATTCCTGCCGGTGACCGCCCCGCTCCGGCAGACGCCGGGAGGCCCGGGGGTCTGGGCGCGCGAGCTCCTGGGCCGCACCAACCATACGAAGGTGGCGAACGCTTCGCCGCCACGCCTTCAACGAGCGGCTGCGCACCCGCTACTCCGGGCGGCCGCTGTTCGACCTGGCCGCGAGCGAGGCGACCGGACCCGACGGCCGGCGAGCGACGTTCGTGCTGGAGGGCAAGACCTGTGAGAGCCTGCACGCCGCCTACACCGACGATGGCGGTCACCTCAATGCCGCGGGAAGCGCCGCCGCGGCCATCGTTTTCGTGCATGCATTGGCCGCTGCCGTGCGTATTCGTCATGCGCGGTGATATTCTCCGTTGCTACCGCAGAACAGGATTCTTCCGAGGCGGCGGATGCTTTGTGTGTGGAGGAAGGGACCAATCATGATGCGTATGTTTGTGAGGGGCCTGCTGGCCCTTGCAGTGGCGACGCTGCTGCCGGGTCTGGCGGGGGCACAGGGCGGCGGCGCCGGCACGACCGGCACGATTCTCGGGCGTGTGACTGACTCCAGCGATCTCGTGCTGCCGGGCGTCACGGTCACGGCGACCAGCCCGTCGATGATCGGCGTGCAGACGCAGGTGACCGGCGCCAACGGCACCTACCGTTTTCCGGCGGTCCCGCCGGGCGCCTACACGCTGACGTTCGAGCTGGCCGGCTTCAATACCTTCAAGCGCGAAGGTGTGCAGGTGACCCTCGGCTTCAATGCCACGGTCAACGCGCAGCTCTCGGTGGCCACCCTGCAGGAGACCGTCACCGTCACGGGCGCCTCGCCGGTGATCGACACCACGGCAACCAGCGTGCAGCAGAACTTCAAGATCGAGCAGCTCAACTCCATCCCGAACGGCCGCGACATGTGGGCGCTGCTCGCCGCGACTCCGGGCGTGGTCATGGGCCGCATCGACGTCGGCGGCAACCGTGCCGGCACTCAGACCGGCTACACGGCCTACGGCCTCACCGGCCAGGTGCGGGTCTCGGTCGAGGGCATCAACACCACCGAGGGCACCGGCGGCGCCGGCTTCTACTTCGACTACGGCTCGTTCGAGGAAGTCTTCATGGGCGTCTCGGGCCAGGGCGCCGAGGCGGCCACGCCTGGCGTGCAGTCGCAGTTCCTCGGCAAGTCCGGCGGCAACCGCTTCTCCGGCGAGGTCTACGCGGACGGCTACAACAACTCGTTCCAGGGCTCGAACCTGAGCGACGAGCAGATCAACACGTTCGGCCTGCGCGAGGGCAGCAACGAGGTGTTGAAGTACTACGACGTCAACATGAACTTCGGCGGGCCGATCATGAAGGACAAGGCCTGGTTCCACACCTCGTGGCGTAAGCAGTTCAACTCCGTCGATCAGCCGAACTTCAACTTCGAGTCGGAGTTCGACACCTGGAACACGAATCCTTCCGCGAAGGTGACCTACCAGGTCAACCAGAACCACAAGTTGATTGGCTACTACCAGTGGAACATGAAGATCCAGCCCAACCGGCTGCCCTTCGCGGCGTACACCTACGACAACGCCGACGCGACCACGCGGCAGGAGTCGCCGAGCTGGGTGTGGAAGGGCGAGTGGAACGGCACGCTCAGCAACAAGCTGTTCGTCGAGGCGCGCTTCGGCGACTTCGGCTACTACGACTCGCGCCTCGCCAACAGCGACCAGCAGTACTTCTGGCGTGACAGCGTTCGCTCGGTGCTCGAGGGCGCTCACGCCCAGAGCCAGAACGATCGCGACCGCAAGCAGCTGACCGGCGCGGCCACCTACTTCGTCGACACCTCCAAGGGCAGCCACACCATCAAGTTCGGCGGCGAGATGTACCTCGAGTCGCAGTGGGGCGGCCGCCAGCAGAGCGTCGGCGGCAACATCGAGCACATCTACGCCAACGGCGTGTCGAGCACGGTGGTCTTCGGCATCCCGACCGCGCTGTCAGTGAGCGGTCTCAGCGCCAGCGACGATGGCGACCTGCTCGTGGTCAACAAGCTGGATCAGCAGGACTTCTTCCTGAACGACACCTGGCAGCTGGGCCGCATGACGCTGAACATGGGCCTCCGCTGGGATCGCTACAAGGGCTGGATGCCCGAGCAGCGGCAGATTGCCTACGCTGTCGGCCCGGTCAGCGTGGCGGAGCAGGTCTTCGAGGAGCGCGACTTCTACACCTGGAACTCGTTCGGCCCGCGCATCGGCGTCACCTACGACCTCGCCGGGGACGGCAAGACCGTGTTGAAGGCCAGCTACGGCCTGTTCTGGCACAACCCGGGCCCCGGCATCGGCGCCGATGCCAACCCGAACCAGAACAACAAGAGCATCACCTACACCTGGAACGATCGCAACGGCGACCGCCGCTACCAGGCCGGTGAGGAAGGCAACGTCACCAACACGACGCTGGCCGGCTCGCTCCAGCTCGATCCGAACATCACGCAGCCCTTCTCGCACGACGTGTCGGCGTATCTCGAGCGCCAGGTCGCCTCGACGCTCGGCGCCCGCGTGGGGTTCGTCTACAAGTCGGAGGACGACCTGATCGCGCAGTACAACCCGTTCCGGCCGATCGAGTCGTACACGGTGCCGTTCTCGTTCCTCGATGTCGGCGCGGACAATGTCGGGGGCACGTCGGACGACCAGACACTCGCGCTGCTGGGCTTCCCCGCCTCGCAGGCGGCCAACTACCCGCTGACCAACGTCGTGCAGAACACACCGCGCTTCTCGAGCTACAAGACGGTCGAAGCCTCGATGGTCAAGCGCCAGGGCAACCGCTGGTCGGCACAGATTGGCGGCAGCCACACCTGGTCGAACGACTTCCCGGGCGCCTACCCCAACACGCCGAACGGCCAGTTCGACGAGCCGACCACGCGCTGGGACTTCAAGGTCTCCGGGACGGTGGAAGCCCCCTGGGGCATCCGCGTGTCGCCGCTCGTGCGACACCAGGCCGGACAGAACTTCGCCCGCCAGATTTCAGTGGGTGCGGCGGCGGCCAACGCGGTCGGCGCCATCTTCACCGGGACCGTATACGCCGAGGCGCGCGACGCGCGGCGCAACGACAACATCACGGTGTTCGACATTCGCGCAGACCGGGCGTTCTCGCTCGGCGGCACCATGCGCCTGCGCGCGCTGTTCGACCTGTTCAACATCACCAACAGCAACGCGGTGGAGACGCGCACCCTGACCTCGGGCAGCGCCTTCCTGCGTCCGACAGCGGTGCTGTCGCCGCGCACCGCGCGCGTCGGCGTCCGCTTCAGCTTCTAGTGGCGCAGACGGTCCACTAGCCGCTCCAGTGAGCCGAACGGCTCCTCACACCTGACCGGCCAACGGGGCTGCCGCCGATGCGGCGGCCCCGTCTGGCGTGAAGACACAGACCTCGGACGCGAGCGTCACCTCCAGGCCGTCCAACGCGTCCACCCGCTCCGCGTCACTCCTCCGTCCCCCTCGATATGTCGCCCGCAACAGCGCCCGCACGAGGTCGCGGCCCAGCCGCACCCGATCGCGGACCGCGGTGCGAGCGCGCAGCGTGAATCGTCCCGCGTGCTCCGCCAGCAGCGGCTCGACGCGATCCCGCTCGAGTCCGGCGCCCTGTACTCGTTGCCGCAACTCGATCAGATCGTCAGGTGCGGGCACGGCCACGATCAGCGCGCCTGAGGCCTTCAGCACGCGTGCGCACTCCTCGGGATGCCGCCGGGCGTGCAGCGACAGCACCACGTCGACGCTGTGGTCCAGCAGCGGCAGCCGGCGATCCGCGTTCGCCACCACCCAGGCGAGCGGCGAGTCCTCGCGCGCGGCGTGCTCGATGGCGGCGGTGGACAGGTCGATGCCCACGCCGGTCAGCGCGCGCGTGGACGCCAGGCGGCGCAGGACGTCGCCGGTGCCGCACCCCAGGTCGGCCACCACCGCGCCATCGGCCAGGCCACGGTCATCGAGGATGCGCGCCACCTCCTCGCCGAGCGCGCGGTTCACGCCGGCCGCCACCAGCGAGGCACGCGCTTCGACGGCATCCCTCGAATCGCCGGGAACGGGCGCCTTGCGATCCTGCGGCTGCAGCAGGTTGACATAGCCCCGCCGCGCGACGTCGAAGCTGTGACCGGCAGGACACCGCCATGACACGTCGCGGCGTTCGAGGGGCAGCCCGCAACCGCGAACCGTGCAGGACAGGGGAGGGACGGGCACGGGGGGATCGTAACCTCAAGACGGAGGGCAAGGGCAGACGGCGAAAGGCAGATCGGCAACCGGGAACCGGCAGACGGATCCCTGATCCCTGATCCCTGATCCCGGATATTCTGTAGAGCTGATGCTACGAGCTGGAATCGTCGGACTGCCCAACGTCGGCAAGTCCACCCTCTTCAACGCCGTCACCCGCACCCGCAAGGCCGAGGCGGCCAACTATCCCTTCTGCACCATCGATCCCAACGTCGGCATCGTCACGGTGCCCGACGCGCGGCTGGCCGTGCTGCAGAAGATCGCCAAGACCAGCGTCGTCATCCCCGCGGCCATCGAGTTCGTGGACATCGCCGGGCTGGTGAAGGGCGCGAGCCAGGGCGAGGGCCTGGGCAACAAGTTCCTCACCCACATCCGCGAGGTGGACGCGATCGTCCAGGTCGTGCGCTGCTTCGAGGACGAGGACGTGCACCACGTGTCGGGCACGGTCGATCCGGTGCGCGACATCGAGGTCATCAACACCGAGCTGATGCTCGCCGACCTCGAGTCGGTGACGAAGAAGCGGGAGCGCGTCGGCAAGGACGCCAAGCGCGGCGACAAGGACGCGATCGCCGAGGAAGCCGTGCTCGCCAAGCTGAACGAGGCGCTCGACGCCGGCCGGCCCGCGCTGACGGTGCAGCTGTCACCCGAGGAGCAGGCGATCGCCCGGCAGTTCTTCCTGCTGACCGACAAGCCGACGATCTTCGCGTGCAACGTGAAGGACACCGACCTGGCGACCGCCGACGCGAATCCGTACGTGCATCAAGGTGCGCGACTACGTGAAGACGCACCTGTCGTGCGAGGCGGTGGTGATCAGCGCGCAGATCGAGAGCGACCTGATCGATCTGGCGCCGGACGAAGCCGACGCGTTCCTGAAGGAACTGGGCGTGGCCGAGAGCGGCATCGGCGCGCTGATCCGCGCCACCTATCACCTGCTGGGCCTGCGGACCTACTTCACCGCCGGCGAGAAGGAAGTGCGCGCCTGGACCATCCACGCGGGCGACACCGCGCCCAAGGCGGCGGGCGTCATCCACTCGGACTTCGAGCGCGGCTTCATCAAGGCCGAGACCGTGGCCTACGACGACCTGGTCGCGTGCGGCTCGGTCGCCGCGGCGCGCGAGAAGGGCCTCTACCGCATGGAAGGCAAGGAATACGTCGTCAAGGACGGCGACGTGCTGCTGTTCAAGTTCAACGTGTAGGGCCTGGCACGATACCCCGGAATTTGGCGCAATCACTGCCATGGTGGCAGGAACTGCGTCAAATTCCGGGGTATCGTGCCAGGCCCCAAACGATCCTGACGACGCCGCGCCGGAGAGGCGCAACCAGCACGACGTCGTCAGACCCTGGCCGTGGCGCGTTCCGCCGCGGCCCGGGCATGCACGGCAGTGGCAGTATGCCGTGCAGACTCGAACGCCCCCTGCATCCAGGCGTTCAGATTCAGATGGTCGCCCGCCAGATAGACCCGCCCTTGCGGCTCCGACAGCGCACGGCGTCCGGCCGGGTTCAGGTTGGACCACGACCCCTTGTTCCAGGTGACGCGGTGCCAAGCGACCGAGAACGCGTTCTCGAATTCCTTGGGATACTGCGGATGGATGCGGCCCCCCTGCTCCATCGCCAACGCCAGGCGCTCGGCCGGCGTCTTGTCGCCGATCGGCCGCCCCGCCTGGCCCTGCAGGTAGTAGCCCAACAGCACGCCTTTCTGCGCGAGATATCCGGCCGAGGGGTAGACGATCTGGCCGATCTCCATGTCGGTCTTCGACGCCCCGCCGAAGATCTGATCGTCCTCTTCCCAGAAACGGCGCTTGAACTGCATCCCCATCTTGCCGGCGGCCGCGTAGGGCACCTTCGCGATGGTGGCCTTGAAGTCGGCCGGGAAGTCGGTGTCGATCTGGGCGAGGAGCGGCAGCGGCAACGCGGCGACACAGTAGTCCGCCTGCACTTCCTGCGAGCCGCCCTTGCCGTCGCGGTAGACGACGGTGACGCCGTTCTCCCGCTGACGAATCGAGGTGACGGCGGCCTTGTAGGTGATCTTCTTCCCGAGCCGTGTGGCAAGCGCGCGCGGCAGGCGATCCGTGCCGCCCACCACCTGCAGCATCGACTGCTGGTACTGGAAGCCGAGGTCGAGGTAGTAGCCGGTGCGGGATCCGAGGAGTTCGTCGAGCTTGAACGGCGTGTAACGCGGCGTGCCGTCCGCGGCGGCCGGCGTGTCGGCGCCGCGCAGCTGGCCGCCCACGTACTTGCCCGAGGCGTCGAGCGCGCCCTTGCTGCGCAGATACTCGAGCAACCGTTCGCGATCTTCAGCCGTGAGCGCCTCGTCGAGTGCGTGGTTCGAGACGGCCTTGCTCAGCAGCTCCGAGACGTAGCCGTCCATGTCCGTGTGGACTTCGCGGAACCGCAGGCGACGGTCCTTCAGCGCCGGTCGCCTTCGCCTGATAGAGGTAGGCCGCTTCGGACACCAGCGAGAAGGTCTCCACCGGCACCTGCAGCTCGCGGCAGTAGGCCAGCGTCGTGCTGTGGTGATAGGCGATGCGCATCGCGCCGCAGTTGAAGTACTGGCCTTCGTCGAACGCGCACGTCTGCGTCGGGCCGTCTTCCTCGCTCACGGTGCCGCGGCGGACGGTGTGCGCCCGGCCGCCCGGGCCGATCGCGCGCCTCGAGGATCTGGCAGTTGTAGCCCAGCTTACCGAGCTCGTACGCCGTGGTCATGCCGGCGAGCCCCGCGCCAAGGATGATGCACCTTGACGCCGGCGCCGTTGCCCTGCAGATCGAAGCTGGGGGACTGCAGGCGCGGCCAGCAGCCCGAGGCCGGTCATGGTCTCGTAGGCGAGCGACGCGCCACCGGCCAGTGCCGCTCGTTCGATGAAGTGTCGTCTGGTCAGCACTGTCGGTCTCCGGTCTCTAGTCGCGCGCGGGTTGGGGTTTGGGACGTGACAGCACGGCGCTGATGAGCGTCGACGTCGACGGCGTCAACGGCTGCGGGCCGGCGGTGGCGCCGTTCTCCTGCAGCGCGTAGGCCACGATGGCCAGATAGTCGTCCGCGGAGATCGACCCGCCCTCGGGCGGCATCGTGGTGCGGACGAACTCGAACAGTTCCTTGACCGGCTTCGCCTGCCAGGTGGCCAGGAACGCATCACCCTTGAGCGCCGGCGCATCGTCGCGCCCGCGGAGGTCGCCGGCGTGGCAGCTGGCGCAGTGCGCCTGGAACGCGGTCTTGCCCGGCGCTCGCCTGCTCGGCCGTGAAGACCGGCCCGTCGCCCGGCGACTGGGCACTGGCCCAGGCGCCGCCGGCGCTGCACAGCAGCACCACGGCGAATCGGCGCACAAGCGGCATGAAAGACATATGGTTTAGACCATGCACGGTAGCAACCCCGCGGGTGCCACGCTTCAAGACGGCGATAAGAGGTCGTTAAGAGGTCGTAAAAAGCACGGCGGGCACCACGCTCAGCGCCGAGCCGGCTTGCTACGATCGGCCCGATGCGATCGATAGGGGCGTGGCTCGGCCGGAACGGGATGGTGATCCTGATCGCGGCCATCGGCCTGCTGCTGCCGGCCCTGGCCGTGCTTCAGTACCGGTGGACGGGCGAGCTGACCCAGCTCGAGCAATTGCGGGCGCGCAGCAACCTCGCGGCGTCAGCTCAGCAGTTCTCGACGCAGTTCGACGCGATGCTGGCCGGCATCTACACCGAGTTCAACGACCGCTGGGCGCCTGACGGAGGTGCCGAAGAGCATGCGCCGCTGCCAGCTCTGCCGGGCGGTGTGCGGCACGCGGACCTCGCCCGCCAGGTGCTGCTGGTCGAACGCCGGGCTGACGGCACGCTCGCGGTGTCGGAGTCCGATCCCACCGTCGCGCGGCGGGACACGGCCCGCCGTCGCGCCCGCGTGGCTCGACGCGCGCGACCTGCAGCGCACCCTCATCGATGAAGTGGGCGCGATGGTGGTGCGCCCCGCCGCCGCCCAGCCGAATCGCTGGGTGCTGGTGGTGCTCGATCTCGATCGCCTGCTGCGGGACGTGCTGCCCGCCCTGCTGGCCGGCTGCATCGAGGGCGGGATTCCGCTCGAGTACGACGTGCTCATCACGCGAGACGACGACACGACGCGCGTGGTCTACGAATCACGGCCCGGCATGTCGGTCGGTGACTTCGAGTCGTGGGTCACCATGGCGCCGCTGTTCGCCGTGCATGCGCGTGACCTCACGCCGGTCATGGCCCGCGGCCTGATGCCCGACGCCGCCGCCCACCGGTGGCGATTCTTCATCAAGGGCCGTGAGGGCGCGCTCGAGGCCGCGGTCGGCGCGGCGCGGCTGCGCAATCTCGGCGTCGGCGCCGGAGTGCTGACGCTGCTGGCCCTCAGCGTCGGCCTGCTGGTGGCGACGGCGCAGCGTGCACAGCGCGGCGCGCGCGAACAACTGGAGCTGGTGGCGCGGATGTCGCACGAACTCCGCACGCCGCTCGCCACCATCACCTGCGCCGGCGAGAACCTCGCCGACGACCTCGTGGACAGCACCGCCGAGACGCGGCAGTACGGCCGCATCATCCAGCAGGAGGGCCATCGGCTGAACAAGACCATTGCCGACATCCTGCTCTGCTGCCGCCTGCAGATCCGCCCCGACGCGACGCTCAAGATGGCGCCGGTCGACGTGCCGGACGTCATCTCGCAGGCGGTCTCCGACAGCCTGATGGTGACGAGCGACCCGACGCTGCGGATCGAGCAGCGCGTCGACTCCGTCCTGCCCCGGCTCCTCGGCGACCGCGAGGCCCTGCGCGTGGCGCTGAAGAACCTGATCGTCAACGCCATCCGGCACGGTCAGGGCAGTCCGATCCGCGTCGCGGCTCGCGCGCTGCGCGCTGACGGCACGCAGGTCGTGATCGAGGTGGAGGACGCAGGGCCGGGAATTCCGGACGATGAACTGCCGTCGATCTTCGATTCGTTCTTCCGCGGCCGGCTGGCCACGGACGGACAGATCGAAGGCAGCGGCATCGGGCTGAGCGTGGTCTATCACGTGGTGCGCGCGCATGGCGGCCAGGTGCGCGCCTCACAGGTGCAGCCTCACGGCACGCGCTTCACGCTGCAGCTGCCGGCACTGGGACGCCCGGGGTCCGGGACCGCCGCCCGCGGAGATTCGGCGGCATGACCACCGGCACGCACCCGGTGCCGCACGAGGCCGCGCGCATCCTGCTCGTCGACGACGAGCCGGGACTGCGCAAGATGCTGTCGGATCGGCTCCGCGCCGAGGGCTACGCGGTGGAGACGGCGTCCGACGGCCGCGCCGGGGCGTCGATGGCCCGCACCGGCGAGTACGACATGATCATCCTCGACCTCAACCTGCCGTTGAAGGACGGCCTGGTGATCTGCCGCGAGCTCCGCAGCGAGGGCGTGGAGACCGCGGTGCTGATGCTCACCGCGCGCGACGCCACCTCCGACAAGGTGGCGGGGCTGAAGAGCGGCGCCGACGACTACATGACCAAGCCGTTCGAGCGGACCGAACTGCTGGCCCGCATCGAGGCGCTGCTGCGACGCGGCCGCGCCGGCCGGCACGAGCCGGCCGAGTACGTCTTCGGAGACGTGATGTTCCGCCCGGTCAGCGGCGTCGTCCTCCGCGGTGGAGACCCGGTCCGCCTCTCCGCGCAGGAACTGAAGCTCCTCACCTTCCTGGTGCGGCACCCCGGCGTGCTGTTCTCGCGCAACCAGCTGCTCGACGCGGTCTGGGGCTACCAGACCACGCCTGAAACGCGAACCGTGGACGTGCACGTCAGCTGGCTGCGGCAGAAGCTCGAGCCCGACCCGCACAACCCGCGCTTCATCGTCACGGTGTTCGGCGTCGGGTATCGATTCGAGCCGGCCGGTGCACCGGCCGGCGACGCGCGCTAGCCTTTCAGTTTGCTGAAGGCGGCGGCCATCGACGTGGCCGGCGCTTGCGGCCGCGGCGGTGTGGACCGTTCGTTGCGGTGCAGACCCGCTCCAGGGCGCGGTCCGGGCGCGGGACGCGGTCCCTGTGGCGAGGGCTGCCCCTCGCGCGAGCCTGCCACGATCGGTTCCTGCAGCTTCATCGTGAGCGCGACGCGGCGGCGCTTGAGGTCCACCTCCACCACCTTCACCTTCACGATCTGCCCCGCCTTCACCACCTCGCGGGGATCCTTCACGAACCGGTCGGCCAGCTGCGACACGTGCACCAGCCCGTCCTGATGGACGCCGATGTCCACGAACGCGCCGAAGTTCGCGACGTTGGTGACGACACCTTCGAGCAGCATGCCCGGCTGCAGGTCGGTCAGCGCCTGCACGCCGTCCTTGAAGGCCGCCGTGCGGAACTCCGGACGCGGATCGCGGCCCGGCTTCTCCAGTTCCTTCAGGATGTCCTGCACCGTCGGCTCGCCGAACTGCGAATCGGCGAAGTCGGCGGGCTTCAGCGTGCGCAGCGCGGCGCTCTTGCCGATGATCTCGCGCGCCGGCAACGCCCGTGTGCGCGACGATGCGCTCGACCACCGGGTAGGCCTCGGGATGGACCGCCGAGGCGTCGAGCGGGTTGTCGCCGTCCATGATGCGGAGGAAGCCCGCGGCCTGCTGGAACGTGCGCTCGCCCACGCGCGGCACCTTCATCAGCTGCTGCCGCGAGCGGAACGGTCCGTTCTCGTCACGGAACGTGACGATGTTCTTCGCGATCGTGTCGGTGAGGCCGGAGATGCGCGACAGCAGCGGCGCCGAGGCCGTGTTGACGTCCGCGCCCACCGCGTTCACGCAGTCCTCGACCACCGCTTCGAGCGCGCGGGCCAGCTGCACCTGGCTGACGTCGTGCTGGTACTGGCCCACGCCGATGGCCTTCGGCTCGATGCGCACCAGCTCGGCGAGCGGGTCCTGCAGACGGCGCGCGATGGAGACGGCGCCGCGCAGCGAGACGTCCACGTTCGGGAACTCGCGCGACGCCAGCTCCGATGCCGAATAGACCGAGGCGCCCGCTTCCGACACGGTCACCTTGGTCAGCTTCGCCTCCGGGTAGCGCGTCATCAGGTCGCCCGCGAGCTTGTCGGTCTCGCGCGAGGCGGTGCCGTTGCCGATGGAGATGAGCTGCACGTGATGCTTCGCGCAGAGCGCCGCCAGCGTGCGCAGCGAGCCTTCCCAGTCGTTGCGCGGCTCGTGCGGGTAGATCGTGGAGGTCTCGAGCAGTCGGCCGGTGCCATCGACGACGGCCACCTTCACGCCGGTGCGAATCCCCGGATCGAGCCCCATCGTCACGCGCTGTCCCGCGGGGGCGGCCAGCAGCAGATCGCGGAGGTTGCTGCCGAACACGCGGATCGCCTCGGTCTCGGCCGACTCACGCAGCCGGGCTTCGGTGTCGAGCTCGAGGTGAATCGCCAGCTTGAACTTCCACGCCCAGCGCACGGTCTCGAGCAGCCAGGCGTCGGCCGGGCGGTTGCGGTTCTCGATGTTCATGCGCGTGGCGATGCGGCGCTCCGGCTCGGGGCGCACGCCGGCGGGCTCGTCGCCATCCGGCAGCACGATGCCCAGACGGAGGAACCCCTCGTTGCGGCCGCGCAGCAGCGCCAGGGCGCGATGCGACGGGATGTTCTTCACGAGCTCGGCGGCGTTGAAGTAGTCGGAGAACTTGGCGCCCTCTTCTTCCTTGCCGGGCACGACGGTGGACTTCCACTCGCCGCGCTCCCACATCATCTGGCGCAGCCCGCCGACCAGCTCCGCGTCCTCGGCGAACTGCTCCACGAGGATCCAGCGCGCGCCTTCGAGGGCGGCGGCCACGTCGGCAACGCCCTTCTCCGCGTCGACATACGTCGCGCGCCACGACTTCGGGGCTCTGCGTCGGGTCCTGCCACAGTCCCAGCGCCAGCGGCTCGAGGCCGGCTTCGCGCGCCATCTGCCCTTTGGTCCGGCGCTTCGGCTTGAAGGGCAGGTAGAGATCCTCCAGCCGGGCCTTGGTGTCGGCGTCGCGGATCTGCGCGGCGAGCTCCGGCGTCAGCTTGCCCTGTTCCTCGACGCTCTTGAGGATCGTGGCGCGGCGATCTTCGAGATCGCGCAGGTAGCCGAGACGTTCCTCGAGCGCGCGAAGCTGGATGTCGTCCAGGCCGCCGGTGGCTTCCTTGCGGTAGCGCGCGATGAAGGGCACGGTGGCCTTGTCGTCGAGGAGCGCGATGGCGGCGTCGACCTGGCGGAGCTGAACGTTGAGGGTGTCGGCGATACGTTGAGAGATGGAGACATTTGGAGATCTGGAGAGGTCGCAACCGAGCGATCTGATCTGGTGAGGTGGTGATCTGGTGAGCTGGTGACCTGATGGAGCTAGGAAATTAGAGCACAGCGCGCGAGGGATCGCGCGACGACTTGCTAGGTCTCACGCCCGAAGTTGCGAGCCTCGAGCGTCCGGCTCAAGACCCAAGGCTCAGGACGACGGGCGAGCTCGAGGTGTCACTTGAGCCTTGCGAGCCGCTCCACCTCGCGAGCGTCGCCGAGCAGCTCCCAGCGGAGCAGCGACAGCGGCACGTTGCCGTTCTTCCACACGAAATCGTGAAAGGCACGGAGTGAGAACGTCGCGCCCTGCTGGCGGCGGGCGTCGGCGAGCATGCTGACGATTTGCAGCTTGCCGATCTGGTACGTGATCGCCTGCCCCGGCCCTGCCGCAAATGACGCCGCTTCTTCGAGCGCGGTCTCGCGATCCATCGGCACCGTCTTCTCCAGGTAGTCCGCCGCCTGCTCGATGGTGAACTCGCCGATGGCCAGCCGCACGTCCACCTCCACCCGCAGGGCACGCAGTCGGGCGAAGTTGTAGATGATCTCGCGCGAGCGCGGGCTGTCGGCCCACAGTCCTGCCTGCAGCATCATCTCTTCGGCATAGAACCCGATGCCCTCGTTCGCGCCGGAGTCGTAGTAACGGCGCCGGATGGGATTCTCGTGCGCCCACGACAGCGCGAGCTGCAGGTAGTGGCCGGGCACGCCCTCGTGGACGATGATCGGCCGCGGGTCGCGCGCCGTCGACAGATAGAAATAGGGCAGGTTGGCCGACGGCACGCGGATGTAGCTGTAGCCGTCATCCTTCAGGCGGGTCTCACTGGTGAGGTCGTCGGTCACGCCGAGGAACGCGAGCGGCGCCAGATAAGCGGGCAGCGGCAGGTTGAGGTAGTGACGCGTCCATGCCGGGACCGTCAGCAGATCATTGGCGTTGAGGAACACTCGGATCGCCGCTTCGTCTTTCGCCGACTTCGCCACCTGCGCCGCCTGGTCCGGAAAGATCGGCATCGGCGGCAGGGCGCGATTGCGCTGCTGTTCCAGCGCTTCGAACGCCACGGCGCGTTCCCACTCCTGGCGGCCCATCGCGAGCAGTTCTTCAGGCGCGAATGGCACCATCGCCACCTCGCGGAGGAACGTGATGTACGGCTCGCGACCGACGGCGGTGGTCATCGGCAGGGCCGGTACACGGCCCTCCAGCCAGGTTCGATACTCCCCGAACGCGCGCGCGGCGGCAGTGGCGGGCGCGGACAGCCGGCCGCGATGCGATGCCGGCAGCACGGGGTCCAGCTCCTTCACCAGTGTGGTCAGGCGCGACTCGATGTCCGCGATCGTCGCCAGTGCGAGCTTCGCGAATGGCTGCCGCGCGTCATCCAGGTTCGTGCGTGCGTGCTCCAGCACGCGCGGTGCATGTGCGAGACGGGCGACAATGGCGTCCGCGCGGGCCGCGGTGAATGGCGGCGGCTGGAGCAACAGATCGAAGACCGGGCCCAGCGCCTGCTGGATGTAGAACTGCGGATCGCGGCGCCAGGCGGAGGCGAGGTCGAGCTCCCAACGCACGCGGGCGATCGCAGAACCGACGAGACGGTAGTCGACTTGTCGGGCCACTGGCCAGGCAGCAGGCTCGATGGCGCGCCAGCGGCGATCGAACTGGGCGAGGGCGTGGCGGCGGGTTCCGATCGAGGCCGGCGACCAGTCGGGCAACCAGCCGTCCGGCCGCTCGATGCGAGGGATGTCGTCGCCGGTGGACGGTTGGTGGACCGCGCGCCAGGCCCAGAACTCGCGCGAGAGATCGTCGAGCGGATCGGCCGATGCCGTGGCTGGAACCACGAGCGTGGCAAGCAGCGCGCACAGCAGGGTACGCATGAGGACTTGCACCGGAACTGACATCGCGAACAGTCTAGCCCCTTAGCGCATTCGAGTGGTCACTCCAACAGCTCACTGATCTGCTCGGACCCAGCGCCAATCGCGGGAGTTCGGCCTGATGGCACACTCAACTCCAGTAGATCGAGGGGTTATAGTAATCGCCGAGATGCGCATCGTTCCAGTCGTCCTGATCGCGGCCGGTATCGTGGCCGCGGCTGCGGCCGCCAACGCACAGACCGCACCCGCGCCGGCGTCGAGCGGACTGACCGTCGAGCGCGTCGCACAGCTGCCCAGCATCATCGGCACGGCACCGGCCTCGCCCACGTGGTCGCCCGACAGCCGCTGGATCGCGTTCCGCTGGAACGAGAGCGGCTGGCCGTTCCGCGACGTGTACGTCGTGCGCGCCGACGGCACGGGACTGAAGCGGCTCACTGACATGCAGCGCACCGACCCGGCGCCCGCGCCGCCAGCGGGCACCTCCACCGACGCCCTCGCCGCGCAGGCCGCGGCCCGCGCGCGGGGCGGGGTGAGCGAGGTCCAGTGGCTGCCGGACAGTCGCGGGCTGCTGTTCGTCTCGCGCGGCAGCGTGTTCCGCATCGGCATCGACGGCGGCGAACCTCAGAAGCTGGGTGCGGGCGACGGCGTGTCCGACATTGCGCTCTCGCCGGATGGCTCGTCTCTGGCGTTCCTGCGCGATGGCGACATCTGGTTATGGGCGCTCGGTGGCGCCGCCGCAGCCGAGCGTCTGACGACACTTGGCGTCGAGGGCATCGGCCGCGTGCCGCTCGGCACTTACAACCGCGCCGACGTCGAAGTCGGCACCGGGGTCTGGGGCGCGGACTGGCCGCCGTTTGCGTGGTCACCCGATGGCCGGACGATCGCGTTCCACATGTCCGATCGCCGCCACTTGCGCAAGGTGCCGTTCCCCTACTATCTCGGCGCCGAGACGACGGTGAACGAGTTGCGCCGTGGATACCCCGGCGACGAGAACGAGCGCCGCTCGCTCGGGTTGCTGCGGGTCGAGACGCGCCAGGTCCAGATGATCCCGCTCGAACAGCCAGGCGCCCGCGGGATCAGCGACTACCAGTGGTCGTCGAGCGGACGGCTGCTGGTGGATCAGGTGTCCGACACCGGCGCCGAGCGATGGCTCTTCGTCGTCGATGCCGGCGGCGGCGACGCCGAGGCTGGTGTGGCACGACCGACGGGACTCGCGCATCTACCCGTCCTATGTCGCGCGCTGGCATGCCGACGGCCGGCGAATCCTGGTGGTCGCGGACCTGGGCGAACGCGACCATCTGTATACCCTCGACGCGGATGTCGTGGCGCCGGCGCCAGTGGCGGTGACGTCCGGCAACTGGGACGTCGCCGGGGAACGCGGCGCGGCGTTCGTGCAGGTCGCGGGTTCCGACGGCGCGGTGTACTTCACCGCCACCGTGAAGAATCCCTACGAACGTCACGTCTATCGCGTGGGCCCTGGGGATGCCGCGCCAGTGGCCATCAGCCGGACCGCGGGCGTCCACGTGCCCGTGGTCTCTCCCGATGGCCAGCACGTGGCGTCGCTGTGGTCCGACGATGTGACGCCGACGGAGCTGATGGTGATGGACGACACGCCCCGGCGCGACCGAGCGCCGGGTGACGACGTCACCGCCGGCGGAGTTCGCGCGCCAGACGTGGGCACGCGCCCGCTACCAGACCTTCACCAACGCGGTGGACGGCTTCGTCGTGCACGCGCGGATTCAGGAACCGGCGTCGCTCGACCGTTCGAGGCGTCACCCGGTGATCTTCGGGCCGGTGTACTCGAACACGGTGCGCAATCGCTGGGGCGGGCTGACGGGAACGCTGCAGCAGTTCCTGGTCCAGCAGGGTTACATCGTGGTGCAGGTGGACGTGCGTGGCAGCGTCGGGCTACGGCCGTGCGTTTCGCGAGGCGTTCCTGATGGACTACGGCGGCAAGGATCTCGACGACCTCGAAGCCGTGGTCAATGGACTGAAGGCGCTTCCCTACGTGGACGGCAGCCGCATCGGCATCTGGGGCAGCAGTTACGGTGGGCTGCTGTCGGTCTATGCGCTGTTGAAGCGGCCGGGGATGTTCGCGGCCGGGGTGGCCGGCGCGCCGGCGGTGGACCCGCACGCGTTCGGCCCCGACGACGTGGCGATCACACGATCGCCGGCGACGCACCCCGACGCGTTCGAGCGCGGCTCGGCGCTGCGTCTCGGCGAGGACTCTGCGCGATCACCTGCTGATCATCCACGGCCTGATGGACGACGTGGTGCCGTTCCGCACCACGATGGCGCTGGCGGAGCGGCTGATGCTGCTCGGGCAAGGACTTCGACCTCGCCACGGCACCGGCGGCCACGCACGCCTGGAGCGCGCGCGAGCACTACGCGGTGTACTTCTACCGCAAGCTGGTCCAGTACTTCGATCGACACCTGCGGGGCCTGGCACGATAGGGCCGAAATCGCCGCAGTTCTTGCCAACATGGCAGAAACTGCGGCAAATTCGGCCCTATCGTGCCAGGCCCCAACCGAGGAGATGACCCGAGATGCACGCAGTTCGAATCGCCCTAGCGTTCGCGGTGACCGTCGCAACCGCGCTTCCCGACCGCGGCCCAGCATCGCGCCCCCGATGGCGTGACCATCAACGAGGAGGGCCAGCCGCAGTACTCGACGTTCTCGCTGTGCGCGATTGACCCGGCCACCGGCCAGTCCGGCGCCGCTGTCACCACGCGCGTGCCGTTCGTCGGCCGGGCGGTGCCATGGGTGCGCGCCGGCATCGGCGCCGTGTGCACGCAGGCCTCGACGATGGTCGAGTACGGCGTCCGCGGGCTCGACCTGATGGCGCAGGGCGTGGAGCCCAGCGCCGCCATTGCGCAACTGCTGAAAGACGACGAGGCGCGGGAGTCGCGGCAGCTCGGGATGATCGACATGAAGGGCCGCTCCGCCGCGCACACCGGCAAGGGCAACGGCGACTGGGCCGGCAGCCGGCAGGGCGTGAACTACACCGTGCAGGCGAACATCATGGTCGGACCGGAAGTGGTGGAGGCGGTGGCGCGCACGTTCGAGTCCACCGAGGGCACGGGCATGCCGCTCGCCGAGCGGATGATTCTGGCGATGGAGGCCGGACAGGCCAAGGGCGGCGATCGCCGCTGGGGCAACCTGCAGTCCGCCGCCATCAAGGTGGCCGACCCGAACGATCCCGGCCGCGGCAACGATCACATCACGCTGGCGATTGAAGTGGGCGAGCACGCCGAGCCGGTCGGCGAGCTGAAGCGCATCTACTACACCACGCAGCGACGCCTCGGCTACCGCACGTTCTCGCGCATCGAAGGGCCGGACGTCATCGAACTGAAGCGCATGCTGCACGCGCTGGGCTACTGGCGCCCCACACTGGCGGCGTTCCCCGACGCGCCGACCGTGAACACGCAGCGGAACCAGGAGCTTCGCAAGAACGACCCGGCCGCCTTCGAGAAGGCGCAGACCGAGGCGCGGCGGCTGGCGAGCGACTACCAGCGCGACTTCGGGCAGTACGACGCCGAGGCCATCGCCGCAGTGGACAAGTTCCGCCAGGACAAGTCGCTGATCTATGCCGGCAATCCTCCGGGACTCGTCGACGAGCGGCTGGTGACCGCGCTGCGGGCAGCGTATCTCGAGAAGAAGAAGGCCAAGCCCTAGCCGCGATGCCCCCGATCGACACGGCGCCGCTGTTCGGCCCGCTGCACGCCGAGCTGCTGGCGCTGCTCCGTGGCCTGTCGGCCGACGACTGGCAGCGGCCAACCGTCGCGGGCGCGCTGGCTGGTCCACGATGTCGCGGCCCACTTGCTGGACGGCGATCTGCGGAAGATCGCCGTCTACCGCGACGGCCACTTCCTACCGCTCGACACGCCGATGACGTCGGCGGGGGACCTGCTCCGGTTCATCAACGGCCTCAACGCCACCGGCGTGGAGTACGGCAGGCGCCTCAGCCCGCGCCTGCTCGCGGATCTGCTGGAGGTGACAGGCGCGTGGGTAACGTCGCTGCTCGCGTCGCTCGACCCTCCACGGCCGATCGGTCTTCCCAGTGAGCTGGGCCGGCGAAGACGAGTCCGAGAACTGGATGGACACCGGTCGCGAATATACCGAGCGGTGGCATCACCAGATGCAGATCCGGGATGCGGTCGGCGCGCCGCCCACGCTGCTGCAGCCGCGGTGGATGACGCCGCTGCTGGACATCGCCGTGCACGCCTGGCCACCCGCGTATGCCGGAGTCCAGGCACCACCGGGGACGGCCGCGCGATTCGAGGTCACGGGCGACACCGTTGGTGCCTGGTCGATCGTGGCCGGAGGCAGCGGCTGGCGAGTTCACGCCGGCGGGACTCCGGCGCCGGCATGCGTCGTACGGGCCTCGGCCGACACCGCGTGGCGCCTGCTCTTCAACGCGCTCTCCGCCAGAGCAGATCGCGGAACGGCTGAGCGTCACCGGCGACGCGAGCCTGGCGGCGCCCGCTGCTCCGCGCGCGCTCCGTCATCGTCTAATCGGGATTCGTTCACTCACGCCCAGGAACGGGACGCGGCGGCCGACCGGTCCTCACGTCCAGGCGTCGCGCTGTGTCAGGATCTGCGGATGAGCACTCCTCGACCCGAACCCTGGCTGCGCGGCCCGGTGCCCGGTATCACGCGCGCTGCTCCAGCCGGCGGCGCACGCGTTCATCATGTCGATCGAGGATTGCGAGGCTGCGGTCCGCGACCTGTCGCCGGACCTGCTGTGGGTGGAGCACGAAGGCGCGGCGTCCATCGGCTTTCACCTGCGGCACCTCGCAGGTGCGACAGATCGCCTGCTGACTTACGCGCGGGGTGAGATGCTCAACTCCGCTCAGAAGGCGGCACTCGTCTCGGAGCGCGCACCGGGTGCGCCACCACCACCCGCGGCAGACCTGCTCGCCGCGTGGCGCGTGGGTGTGGATCGCGCGCTGGCGCAACTGGCGACGACACCGGAGTCCGCGCTCCTGGACTTCCGCGGCGTCGGTCGCGCGCAGCTGCCCTCGAACGTGCTCGGCCTGCTGTTCCATGCGGCCGAGCATGCGTCGCGTCACACGGGGCAGGTGGTAACGACGGCGAAGATCCTGCTCACGGCCGGCGCGGACCTCGTCCCACGATGAAGCCATCGTCCTCTCCGCACCGGCGGAAACACAGAGGCACGACGCCGCCGACGAAGGCGCGGTACGAGACCGCCCCCCAGCACGACCTCGGCTCCTCCGTCGGGCGCCCGCGCGAACGATCCGACCGCGCCCAGCCAGGGCAGGAAGCGCACGGATCCGTCAATTGGGCCTCGACCGTGAAGACGGAATCGAGGCTCCGGGTCGGAAGGCTTGCGATCACCTCGTCGGGGCGGATTCCACCTTCGAGCACGTTACGGGCGAGAGGCCTTCCGACGGCGGCGTCCATCCCACGGTGACGCGCGAACCCGACCTGGCCAGCACCATCAGGCCCGATGGCGCATGCGGCGCCGCTGACCGTGTGCCGCTGACCGTGGCCGACGGCGGCCCAACTCCCGCCACGTTTCGAGCCCGAAGGCGGACGCCGGACCAGGAGCCGAACCAGGCGGCCACGGCGTTGCCGGGGGCGTCCATGGCCACCGCGGTGGTGTCCTCAGACAGGGAGATGTCTCCGCTGGCGAGGGTTACAACTTCGGGGCTCCGGTCCTGTTGCGAGTAGACGGCAACGGGCCGAACGAGGGCGGATGCGACAAGGACGAATGCGACAAGCGCCACTCTGCCGGCCACCGACCGAACACGGGCGTTCATGATCGAACTCCTCTGAGGGACCCCTGGTCTGGCGTGACCGGGCGCGGCCACGCCCGCTGAGGGTCTGGGCAAGGGGGGAACCAGTGAGCTCGAGTCGGAATCGGCCGGAATCGACACTTCGTCCGCCTTTACCGGGGCCATTGCGGGCGGGTTGACGACTGGAATCCGACGCCCCTGCGACCGGGGCGCCGCGGTATCGATAGGCGAGCGGATGGTTGCGCCTCTACAATGGCCTAGTCAGGGGAGACCATGGCCACCGACCCGCGCATCGACGCCTACATCGCCAAAGCCGCGCCCTTTGCCCGCCCCATCCTCCACCACCTCCGCGCCGTCGTCTCCGACGCCTGCCCGGGGGCCGAGGAAACCATCAAATGGGGGTCGCCCGCCTTCGTCTACCAGGGCAAGCTCCTGTGCATGATCGCCGCGTTCAAGGCACACTGCGCCCTGGTGCTGTGGACACGCGAGCCTGACAAGGGCGGCGCCAGCGCGACACCCGAGGTCGATTCTTCCCGGCTGCGGCACATCACCAGCGTAAAGGAACTGCCGTCACCTCGCGTCCTCGGTGCACTGGTGAAGGCCGCTGCGAAACGGATTGCGGACGGCACGGTGGTGGCCAAGCCCGTCAAGAAGCCGAAGCCGCCGGTAAAGATCCCCGACGATTTGAAGGCAGCCCTGGCGCTCGATCCCCGCGCCAAGGCCGGATTCGAGAAGCTGCCGCCCAGCCACCGTCGCGAGTACATCGAGTGGATCACCGAGGCCAAGTCCGAGCCGACCCGTGAGCGCCGCCTGGCGACGACGCTGGAGTGGGTGGCCGAGGGCAAGTCGCGAAACTGGAAGTACGGCCGCGCGTAGCCTGGTTCACCCACGGCGCTGACCCGCCCCCTTCGGCGGGCGTGTGATTCCATCCGTCTCCAGTCACGCTTCGGCCCTTGCGCGGGGGGCACCCACGTCCCGGCCCCAGCTTGAGCGGTGTACGATGCCGCACGTGTCCCCCACACCAGCCAGCATGCGCGACCATGCCGCCGCATTTCTGACGGCCGCGCTGGCCGCGCTGGTCGTGGACGCGGTGCTGCAGCTGGCTCTGGACGCCGTGGCCGTGTCGGCTTACAGCGGCGGTGCGCCGTGGTGGATCACGGCGCATCTGCCCGAGCGCGGGCGGTGGGTGGTGCTGGCGGCGTTCCTGTGGTGGCTGGCGCCTGCCTTGGCGTCGGCAGAGGATGGCGCCGGTGAAGCGCGCCCGCCTCGTGATGCGGCCGAAGCCTGGTGGCGGACCGGCGTTGCCGTCATCGCCGTCCCGCTCCTGTGGGTGCTCGCGACCTGGATCGTCAGCGCGCTCCGCTTCACGCTGCTCGGCAGCTGGTCCACCGACGGCCTCGTTTTCCTCTCCTCCGGCTACTATCGAGGCCTGCTCGTGGACTACACGCCATGGCTGATGGCCGGCATCGCCGTGCTCGGCGTGCGCCGGCATCTGGCTTGAGGCTTGGGGCTTGAGGCTAAGGCGCGGCGGGATCGGCAAGTGACTTGAGATCCTCCACGTCGACGAACGTGAGCGACTCGGAATTCACGCAGTGCCGGCGGTAGGTCGGAGGCGGGCCATCCGGAAACACATGACCGAGATGCCCGTCGCAGCGCGCGCACATGATCTCCACGCGCAGCACGCCGTGGCTGCGATCCGGTTTGGTGGCCACGTTCTCGTCCGCGACTGGCTGGAAGAAGCTGGGCCACCCGGTGCCCGAGTCGAACTTCGCGTTCGACGCGAACAGCGGCAGGTTGCAGCAGACGCAGGCATAGACGCCGTGGCTCTTGTTGTCGAGCAGCGTCCCGCAGAACGGCCGCTCGGTGCCCTGGGCACGGGCCACCTCGAACTGCTCGGGCGTCAGCAGCGCGCGCCACTCGGCGTCCGTCTTCTCGATCCGCGGCACGTCCACCGGACCGACGAGCTGTCCCTCCACGTTGAACACCTTCACCGAGACGATGGCTGGCATGCCCTTATGATGCCGTATCACGCGAGCAGGTTCGGTAGAATCGAGCCGCCGCGCCTGGAGGTGTGATGACCGTCGGATTGATTGCCCTGGTCCTTGTTCTGATCGGCTTGTTCGTCGCCAGCCTCTACAACGGGCTGGTCCGGCTGCGAAACGGCGCCGAGAACGCCTTCGGCTCGATCGATGTTCAGCTGAAGCAACGGTGCGACCTGATTCCCAAGGTGGTGGACGCGGTACGGGGCTACATGGGACACGAGCAGGGCGTGCTGACGCAGCTCACCGAACTGCGCGCGCGGGCCACGGCGGCCGATGCCGGGCCGGCCGAGCGCATGGCGCTGGACGGGCAGATGGCCGGCCTCCTCCACGGCATCGTCGCTCGCGCGGAGGCCTATCCGGACCTGAAGGCCAGCCAGGTCGTGGTGGTGCTGCAGCAATCGCTGAACGAAGTGGAGGCTCAGATTGCGGCGGCGCGGCGGACCTACAACGCCGCGGTCACGGCCTACAACACCGGCATCGAGACCATCCCTGCGAGCCTGGTGGCCGGCCGCTTCGGCTTCACCCGACGTCCGCTGTTCGAGGCCTCGGCCGCGGACCGCGCCGTGCCGCAGACCGCGAGCCTCGTGCGATGAGCGTGCCGCAGGCGGACGTCGATCGGCTGTACGACACGGTCCTCGCGCCAAGGCTCACCGAGCTCGAGAGCCTGCGCCTCGGCCTGAAGAAGACGATCACCAAGTCCATCGTCATCGTACTGGTGCCGTTCCTGCTGGTCTGGTTCGGCGACATCTTCGCGCTGGTGCTCCCGGCCGGAGCGGGATTCCTCAGCTCGATCGCCGGCGTATTCCTGGTCTTCGCGGCCGTGGTGTTCGTGGGGTTCCGCTATCTCATTCCCGGCTTCACCGCGTTCATCAACTATCGGCGGCGCTTCAAGCACGAGGTAGTGGCGGAAATCTTCCGAATCGTCTGCCCCACCGCGACCTACGCCCCGGACAAGGGGATCCCTGAAGAGGTGTTCGACGAACCGGGCATCTTCAACCTGCGGGGCTCGTTCAAGTCCGACGATCACGTGCGCGGGACGATTGGGCGGACCCCGTTCGAGGCCGCGGAGGTCCAGCGCCAGTACTCCACCGGCGGCAAGAACAGCACCACGCGCATCGTCTTCAAGGGGCTGTTCTTTCATCTCGACTTCAACAAGCACGTGCGCGGCACGACCATCGTCGAGCCGGAATCCGCGCCGTCCTACCGGGTGGGTGTCCGCGATGGCCTGGGGAAGGTCGCGCTCGAGAATCCGGAGTTCGAGCAGGAGTTTGCCGTTCATGCGGACAACGAGGTCGAAGCGCGCTACATCCTGACGCCGGTGATGATGGAGCGGCTGCTCTCGCTGCGACAGCGCACCGGACGTCCGGTGTACATGGCCTTCAAGAACA
The DNA here is from genome assembly GCA_963721715.1 of uncultured Acidobacteriota bacterium. Lineage (GTDB taxonomy): Bacteria > Acidobacteriota > Vicinamibacteria > Vicinamibacterales > UBA2999 > VFZN01. The sequence continues at coordinate 230,351 of CAVRKI010000006.1, forward strand.
ACCGCGCCTACCTGGGCATCAACTACGAGCGCGCGCTGTTCGAGCCGGCGATCGCCAGCACCACGTCCAAGGCGGCCATCGAGGAGATGGCCGAGCTCTTCACCCTGGCCGAGGCCATCGTCCACGAGCTGGACCTGAATACGCGGATCTGGACCAAGGGAGTGGACGCGGGCCTGCTCGAACGGCCAGACGAGGAGCCGAAGGATGAGCTCGACGCGGTCACCGCGAGCGCGCGGCCCGGCACGCTGACGCCGGAGGCGCTGTGGGCGGCGGCCACGTCGGCGGTCGGCGGGACTGCGGGCGACGATCTCGGTCCAGCGCCGAGGCCTGAGGGCACTGCCATCGTGGTCGAGCGCGGAATGGGGTCCGCGACGATCGCGTATGGCGGCACCATCACCATCCTCATCACGATGGTGCTGTGGGCGATTGCCGTCCTGCTCTCGTTCAGTGCGCTTCACGCGCTCGGTTCATGGCTGACGTCGATGGCCGGGATGGGGGGCATCGGCACGCTGCTGGACGCCATCCCTCCGATTCCGGTTGCCGATCGGCTCACGTCCACCTGGCCGCTGGTGTGGTTCCTCGCGGCGTCGAGCATCTCGATGATGCTGGGCCTGATGTGGATGACACGGGTGCGGACGGTGACGATCGAGCCGGACGTGGTCCGCGTGCACCGCGGCGCGCGTCCGTGGCCGCGCCAGTACCCGAGGCCACCGTACGGCAAGGTGATCGCTGATCGACCGCTGCGTCTACATCGGCAAGGAGACGGGGCTGAACCTGGTGAATCCGTCGGCGTCACCGATGCTGAAGGAGGAAGAAGCCCGCTGGGTGGCGTCGGAGATGCGGCAGGCCCTGAAAGAGACGGCCCGGTAGAGACCCGCCTGGGGCCTGGCACGATACCCCCGAAAACGACGCAGATTCTGCCATCACCTCGGCGCGCGACAACTGTGGCGATCGGGTCAAGACTGGAAGTGGAGCCGAGCGGGTTGGCCCCAGGGCGGGGACCGGTCTAACGCTTCTCGATCGACGCGGCCTGGGCGCGGGTCTGGCGGAGCGTCACCACGTCACCGGGCTTCAAGCCGGCGATCAGGTTGCGATGCTGCGCGAGCCGCTGGACGCGGCGGTTGTCCACGCCGTGATACGTCACCATGCCGGTCGTCTCGTCCACCGAGTCCACCGTCACGACGTATGAGGTCTGCTGCAGCACGGCGGCATCCGGCCGGTTCAACTTCTCTTGCGCTTCGGCGGTGGTGTCTTTCAACGGCGCCATCCGCGCACCGGGCGTGACCTCGACGATCAGCGCGTCGTAGTAGCGAATCGTCACCACGTCGCCCCGGTTCAGCCGGTCGAAGATCGGCATGTCGGGCCCGGCATAGATCGGGGCCTGCAAGGTGTTGCCGACGCGAATGGTGACCATGCGTCCGACGCGATCGACGTCCTCGACCTCGCCGGAGACCGCAGAAATCTGCTGCGCGATCCCGCGCGGCTCCTGCTGAAGGCCCGGGCCCTCGGCGCGGCTCATCGCCGGCAGGAGGCTCGCCAACGCAATGACGACGACGTGCCAGGTTCGCATCCGCGGCGCCTACTTCCGGAGCACGACGGTGGAGGGTGCCGACAGCTTGAACTCGATCAAGGTCTCGGTCGGAATGACGGCAGCGTCGCCGCGCGTCGCCAGCGTGGCGCCCACGCCCGCGCCAGCGCCCACGCCGGCGCCGATCGCCGCGCCCTTGCCGCCGCCGGCGATGGCACCAATGACCGCTCCGGCGCCCGTGGCAATGCCGGTGCGCGTGGCGTCCTTGCCGGCCGTGCTCTTCGCGGTCACACCGTAGCTGGTGGTCCGAATCGCCATGGTGTTGCCGTTGACGCCCGCGATGGATTTCGCGGCCACCGACATGCTGGCCACACCCTTCACCTTGCCACCCTTGTCGCTGGCCACGACGACGCAGGTGACCCGCGAACCCGCCTTGGCCAGGAGGGTGCCGTCGACCACGAGATCGCGCTCGAGCAATCCCTCGAACACCGATCCGTTGCTGACGGTCTTGGTCGAAATCTCCGCCGTCGTGCGGACAGGGATGGTGGTGTCGGTCGGCAGCGTGAACTCGCGCGGCTTCATGTCCTCCACCTGGCGTCGAAGCTCAGCGTTCTCTTCGGCCTGGCGGACGGCGACCGACTTCTGCTCGCTCAACGCCCGGTCGGTGGCTTCGCGGTCGCGCGCCGCCTGCTCCGCCACCTTGGCGGTCTCATCCGCCAACTCGCGGTCGCGTCCGGATGGTTGGGTGCCTGTGCCCCCCGGTGCTGGCGCTGACAGGGTCTGGCCTGAGGCAGCAGGCGCCGCCGTGGTGGCGCTGCCTTCCATGGCGGTAAGCTCCTGCGCTTTCGCGGCGGCTTCCTGCTTGGCGGCGTCGAGCTCCTTCTGAAGCTGAGCGATCTTCTGATCGCTCTCGCTCGGCGGCGTGCCGCAGGCAGAGACCAGGGCCACGAGGAGGAACAGGATCGGCAGATCGAACGTGGCGTGTCATGACGCAGCCTCCCAGGGCAGTGATGGCTTCACGGTAGCACCGCGACCGAAGCATGTCGATGGGGCCTGGCACGATCCCCTCGAAAACGAGGCAGATACTGCGACCCGGGTGTGTGGGGCGGCTCGCCCCACTACCGGATCGCAGTATCTGCGCGATTTTCGAGGGGATCGTGCCAGGCCCCGTCCGGGACGGCAAGCACTAGCGCGCCGCCGAGCAGGACGATGAGCCCGATGGCGATGAGGCCGGCGGAGAAGCTGTCCGTGGCGTCTCGCAGGTAGCCGATGCCGTATGGCCCGACGAAGCCACCGATATTGCCGACCGAGTTGATCAGGGCAATGCCCGCGGCCGCGCCGGCACCGTGCACGAACGACGTGGCCAACGTCCAGAACGGGCCGAACATCGAAGTGAGCCCGAGCATCGCGATCGACAGCAGAACGAGTGATGGCACCAGGCCCGACACGAACGCCGTGGCGATGAAAGCGCCGCCGCTGACCGCCGCCGCCAGCGCCACATGCCATCGCCGCTCGCCGGTGCGATCGGAATGACGCGCGGCGACGACCATGCCGGCCGCGCCGAACAGATAGGGGATGGCGCTCAGCAATCCGATCTGGAACGGCGTCCCCTTGAACGCCGCCTGCAGAATCTGCGGCAGGAAGAACCCGAACGCATACAGCGCCACCGGCACCACGAAGTAGACGAGCGCCAGTACCCACAGCCAGGGATGCCGCAGCGCATCACCCACGCCATGGACGCGCCCACCACCGGTGGCGCGAGCTTCATCGTCGAGTTGCGAGACGAGTGCATCGCGCTCGGCGCCAGACAGCCACGTGGCGGCCGATGGCGACTCATCGAGCACGAACAGCACGACCACGCCAAGCAGCGCGGCCGGGATGCCTTCGAGCAGGAACATCCACTGCCAGCCGGCGAGGCCGCTGGCGCCATCGAGCGACAGCAGCGCGCCGGAGATCGGGCCGCCGATGATGCCCGCGGTGACGGTCGCGGTCATGAAGGTGGCAATGGTGCGGGCACGCTCGCGCGCGGGCACCCAGCGCGTCAGGTAGTAGATGATGCCGGGGAAGAAGCCCGCTTCCGCCGCCCCCAGGAGGAAGCGCAGCGCGTAGAAGGTCCTCGCGTCGCGCACGAACATCATGCAGGCGGAGATCAGCCCCCACGTGATCATGATCCGCGCGATCCAGCGCCGGGCGCCGACACGGGCGAGGATGATGTTGCTGGGAATCTCGAAGGCGGTGTAGCTGATGAAGAAGATGCCCGGCGCCGAAGCCGTAGACCGCCGACGAGAAGCCAAGGGCGGCGTTCATCTGCAGGGCCGCGAAGCCGACGTTGATGCGATCGAGATAGGCGAAGATGTAGCAGAGAAAGAGGAACGGCACCAGGCGGCGGCGAATCTTCGCGGCGGCGGCTACGAGCAGGGCCTCAGACATGCGTCAGGTCGTCTCGCACGGTGCGGGCAGTGTATCCGATGGACGTGCTAGGATTCGCCTCCGTCGACCGCAACGACCAGGAGGCATGCGATGAGTCAGGGACTCGACCAATTACTCACCCAGTACGAGAACGGGCGCCTGTCGCGCCGAGAGCTGCTCGGCGCCCTGGCGCTGCTCGTCGCCGCCACACCGACGCCGGCCACGGCAGCGGCGCCGGTCGGCAAGGTCGCCTCGTTCAACCACGTCAGCGTCTTCGTGCCTGACGTGCAGAAGTCGGTGGCGTTCTACCAGGACCTCTTCGGGCTGCCGATCCTCACGCGTCAGGACCCCGGCATCAACCTGAACTGCGGCGCCGGCTTCCTCGGCATCTACCCACTCCCCGCGAACGCCACCGCCAGCCGTATCGATCATCTGTGCCTCGGCATCGAGAACTTCGATGCCGACGCGGTGTTGAAGCAGCTCACCGAGCGCGGCGTCAAAGGCAGCATCCGGCTGCGCGGCGAGACGAAGGAGCTCTACTTCACCGACCCCGACGGCATCCGCGTGCAGCTGCAGGACGTGAAGTACAAGGGCGGAACGGGCGTGCTGGGCGACAAGGATCCACGGTAACCGGTATCCGGTATCCGGCATCCGGTGGCCGCAGACGCTGGCCGCAGGGCGCCGCGCCCCCGAGTTCAAGGACCAACTCGCGATGCACAGACACCATCTGCAAGTCGCCGCGACGTATACGGCGGCGGCCGACTCCTTCGACGACCTTCCGTTCTGGTCGCACTTCGGGCGGGCGACGGTGAGCCGGCTTCAGCTGAAACCTGGCGCGCGGGTGCTGGATCTCTGCTGCGGCACCGGGGCGTCGGCGCTGCCGGCCGCAGAGGCAGTCGGCCCGTCGGGGATGGTGCTGGGCATCGACATCACCGACGCGCTGCTCGAACGGGCGCGCGCGAAGGCGGCCGCTGCAGGGCTTCGGAACGTCACGTTCGAAGCCACCGCCGTCGAAAGCCTGCGGTTCCCGGCGGCAGCGTTCGACGCCGTCATCTCGGTGTTCGGGCTGTTCTTCGTGGACGACATGGCGGGCCTGCTGTCGCGCGCGTGGTCGTGGCTGGCGCCTGGCGGCGTCCTCGCCATCACCTCATGGGGCGAGCAGGTGCTCGCACCCGGCGAGGCGCTGTTCTGGGAGGCCGTGCTGCGGGAGCAGCCCACCCTGGCGCCGAAGAGTCATGCCGGCCGGCTCGATACGCCGGACAAGATCGCCGCCGTCTTCGCCGAGGCCGGTCTTCCGCGCCCCGACATCACGCACCAACATTGGGACATGCCGCTGGCGTCAGCGGAGGATTTCTGGCCGGTCATCCTCGGGACCAGCAACCGCGCCGCGCTCGACGCGCTGACACCAGAGCAGCAGACCCGCGTCCGCGCGTTCGTGCTCGACACCCTGCGCGGCCGGGCACGTCACGAGCGCCGCGATGGACGCGTGGTATGCGGTGGCAAGGAAGACTTAGGTCTTGGGGCTTGGGCTTGGGTCTTGAGGCTGGGCTGGGCTGGCAAGCCGTTCTCGCTCCCGCCCAATCCCGGATCCCGGCTCCCTGATCCCTGCCCCCTACCACCCGATCGCATAGCCGGCACGGCGCGGATCGGCGCCGGCGGTCATCGTGCCCGCGTCGAGATTGAACAGGATGCCCTGCGCGCCACCGACACCGGCGGTGAACGACGGCAGCATCTCCAGCGTGTGCCCCATGCTCTTCAAGGTGTCCAGCACCGGCCTGGGCAGGCGCGCTTCCATGGCCAGCGTCAGCGCCGCACCCGGCTTGTAGAAGCTCGGGTCGGCGTCCACGCGGAAGCGCGGCGCCTCGATCGCTTCCTGAATGCCCATGCCGAAGTCGATGACGTTCACCAGCACCTGGAACTCGGTCTGCCCGATCGTCTCACCGCCCGGCGTGCCATAGATCATCTTCAGCTTGCCGTCCTTCATGACGATCACCGGCGAGTTGTTGAGGATCGGAATGCGTCCAGGCGCGACGTAGTTCGGATTGTCCGGGTACGGCGACGTCGAGCCGAGGCGCATGCCGTTGTTCAGCAGCAGCCCCGTGCCGCCCATCACCACCATGTTGCCGAAGTTGCCGCCGAGCGTCGGCGTGCAGGCGACGGCGTTGCCCTCTGGGTCCACGATCGAGAAGCTGGTGGTGTCGTAGCTGGGCACGTAGCGCTCCGCCAGCACCGGACCGCGCGCCACCTGCGAGGTCGGCGCCCCCGCCGGTGAGCCCGCGGCGGGATAGGCGCCGGCGCGCGCCGGATCGATCAGGGCGCGCCGCGTGGCGGCGTACTCCTTGGAGAGCATGCCGGCCTGCGGCACCGCGAACGACCTCGGATCCGCGACGTAGCGGTAGATGTCGGCCTTGGCCACCTTGATGGCTTCGGCCATCAGGTGCGTGGCCGCGGCCGACCCCGCGCCCATGCTCTTGACGTCGAACGACTCGATCAGATTCAGCTGCATCGCCACCTCGAACCCGCCACGCGAGGTCGAGGGGTTGCTGTAGACATCGTGCCCGCGATAGGTGGTGTGCAGCGGCTCCTGCCACTCCGCGCGGAACGACGCGAGGTCGTCCCTGGTGATCACGCCGCCGTTCGCCCGCGCGAACTCGGCGATCTCCGCGGCGATGTCGCCGGTGTAGAAGCGATCGTAGGCGGCACGGATGGCCGCGGCGCGCGGCTTGCCGGCCTTCAACGCCTGCGCCTCGGCCTCGACCAGCTTGCGGAAGGTTCGCGCCAGATCCGACATGCGGAAGAGATCGCCTTCCTTCGGCACCTGTCCGCCGGGCAGGAACACCGCGGCGCTGGTCGGAACCTTGGCAAAGTAGTCGCGCGTGCTGCGGATGGACGACACCAGGTTGGCATTGATCGGCACGCCGCGCTCGGCGTAGCCAATCGCGGCGGCCAGCACCTCGGCAACCGACCTGGTGCCAAAACGTTCCAGCGCGGTGAGCAACCCGCCGACGTTGCCGGGGACGATGCCGGCCTTGATGCCGCGGTCGAGGAGTTCGGGCGTCATCTCGGCGGGCTTGATGCCCATCGGCGCCGGGCCCGCCATGCTGAGCGACAAGCACCTTGCCGCTCTTCTTGTCGAACACCGTCATGAAGCCGTTGCCGCCGAAGCCGGAGCTCTGGGGCTCGACGAGGTTGAGCGTGGCCGCCACCGCGACGGCGGCATCGAAGGCGTTGCCGCCCTTCATCAGCACTTCCATGCCCGCCATCGACGCCAGCGGATGAGCGGAGGTGACCAGGGCGCGACTACCGGGGACCGCCGGCCGATGCGCACGCAGGCTGGCGCGCGGATCGTAGTCGGGCGTGAACTGGCTGCGCTCCTGGGTCATGGTCTGTGCACCGCTCACCGAGAGGATCATCAGCAGCGCTCCGGTGAGCCTGAGCCGGGCCGAGGCGGGGATGGACATGGCAGGAGTATCGCTCAACTTGGGGACGGGGGAGTCTTGGGTCCTGAGTCTTGGGTCTTGAGTCTTGGGTCTTGGGGCTTGGGGCTTGGGGCTTGAGGGTTGCCCTCAACATCCTGCGCCTCGACGCTGGATGATCACCGCCGTTCCAAACGTGCGGATGACCTCGGCGGTGCCCCGCACCTCGCCGGGCAGCAACTCGCGCACGGCGATCGCGTATGGCAAGGCTGTGCCTTCGATCCAGCGGCCGACCGCGCGGTTCGCGGTGTAGCCGTCGAGGTCCGCCGTGCGTGCCGAGGATCGTGGCTGGCCCATCACCGCCAGGTGCAGCCAGTAGGCCTGCTCGGCATCGCGCACCACGTAATCGACGCACGCCGGCTGCAGGTTCGCGCGCGCCCAGCGGCCCGCGGCGTCGAGATCGGCAGACACGATGGGCGGTGGCACCGGCACTGACGTCGCCGCGCGCAGCCCAACCCCCAGCACCACGATCACGGCCAACCCGGCGGAGGTGGCCGAGCGCCCCGGCACACGCCCGAGCGCCGCGCCGAGCCCGGCCGCGGCAAGGACCGCGACGGGATAGACCGCGAGGTAGATCATCTTGATCGCCATGTACGGCGTCTCGGCTCCGCGCCAGCGCGCGAGCAGATGGAGGGCAGCCGCCTGAAGGATCACCCCCATCAGGAACCACAGCGTGACCCGCGCGGTCTGCCGTGTGAAACGAGGCGACGATCCCGAGCAGCGCGAGCGCGAGCAGCACCGCCACGGTGGGACCCGTCACCAACGCAGGCACGGCGCCGCTCGTGCCCGCCATCCTCAGCCAGGCCGCGTGCTGCGAGAGGTGCAGCGCCGCAACAGCCACCACCGGCAGCGTCGCCATCAGCACATCCGAGGCGCGCCTCGTCATCGTCAGCCCGCGCTGCATCAGGATCGCCATCGCGATCGCCACCATCAGCGGCCCGATCCAGATCGGCCAGACGAGGAACACCGCGGCGGCCATCAAACCGACCAACATCATCCACGCCGCACCCGGCGCCAGCCACCAGCGCGCCAGCGCCCACCAGCCCGCCACCACGAACAGCTCCGAGGCGACCTGCGCGAAGAAGCCCGCCTGCAGGAAGCCGTCGACGCTGTAGGCGCGCGGCGCGAACAGCACGAGCCCCACGGCTGCCACCGCCAGCGGCACCCGCCCACGCACGCCATCGAGCAGGTCGTGCGCGATCAGGTAGACGAAGCCGGCCTTCAGCGCGATCGTCAGCGCCAACAACGGGTACGCGGTTCGATACGCGTCCACCCCAGCGAGCGACCCCGCCACCACGATCAGCAGGTGCAGACCCGGCGTGTAGTGCGCCATCTCGCCGAGCGCCGCTTCACTGGCGGCGCCGTCAACGAGGTGCCGCGTGCGCTCGAGCACGTCGACCAGCATCAGGTGATGGGTGAGGTCCGAGGCCCCCCCGGGAGGAAGCAGCGTTGGCCACGCCGCGGTGAACACCGCCACCAGACCGACGGCCACGACGGCGGCCCATCCCCGGATCAGCTCCGCAGGCTCAGGAGGGTGAACGCCGCGACCAAGACCGATACCCGCCACCGCGGCCACTGCAGATGCGCTCACCGCAACGAGCGCGGGCATGAGGGCCAGACCGAACCAGCCGAAGAGATAGGCGATGACAACGGCGGAGGCAAGCCACACCACCAGCGCCACAGACAGGCCGATGGTCACGGACGCGCCAGGGCGAGCGCCGGCAGCGGGAGGCATGAAAGACGAACCGGATTATAGCTGTCGGCTGGCGCAAGGCCGCGTTGTGTCGGACCACAAGGAGAACGATCGCCTTCTGCACGGCGCTCCTCGGCTGGAAGCCCGGACAGGACGAGGGCAGCCGGAGTCAATGCCAGAGCGGCGACCTCGGCGAGTTCATCCCGGCCTCTCGTGCTCGCGCGGCAGGTCGCGTGGGCACGACGCCGGCGCGAACGCCGCGAGCCAGGTCCGCACTTCCGCGGGCGCCTCGTCCACCGGCACGGTGAGCCAGAGGAGCGCCGCCACCAGGCACGCGCCCGACCAGAACGCGAGCGTGCCATTCCAACCCCAGGCCTCGGACATGCGCGGCACCAGCCAGATGGAGAGGACGCCCCCCAGGTTGCCGAACAGGTTGAGGAAGCCGGCCGCCGATCCGGGGTTGGCCGCGCCAATCGCGGTGGCGGTGGTGAAGAACGGCGCCTCCGCGCCGTTGAGGCAGCCCGATGACAGACTGAGCGCGGCAATCGCCAGGTAGGCGCTCGGCAGGGTGGCTCCCGCAGCGACGCACGCCGCCGACGTCAGCAGGCAGCCGATCGCGACGCGTCGCCGCGCGCGGGCCGAGCCGATGCGGCGTCCCAGCCGATCCGCGCCCGCGCCGATGAACGGCGCCAACACCACGCCGGTGATACTGGGCAGGCTCCCCCAGACGCCACTCGCCAGCACGGTGAAGCCCCGCCCCTCGGTGAGGTAGCGGAAGAACCAGAACACGAACACGAACCAGGTGGCCGAGTGCAGCAGGTAGGCGAGCGAGAGCCGCAGGAGGCGGGCGTCGCCGACCAGGCGCATCGCCTCGCGCCGCGCACCATGGTGAGCCCGAGCGCGGGGACCATGCGCTCCTGCGCCACGGCGACGTCGGCGCGGACGAGATAGGCGACGAAGCAGACGAGCCCCAGCAGCAGAGTGACGCGCCAGCTCTCGGACATCAGGTTGCGCGGATGATAGCAGCCCGACCGGTGTCCCCGCGGGTATGATCGTGGACTCGTATGCCGTCTGCCACCCACACCTCACCTTTCACCCTGGCGCGCCGCGCCGCGCGCATGAACCCCTCGGTCATCCGCGAGATCCTCAAGATCACCGAGCGGCCGGGCATCATCTCGCTGGCCGGCGGCCTTCCGTCGGCCGACACGTTCCCGGTGGAGGCGATGCGCGACGCCACCGCCCGCGTGCTGCGGGACGCGCCGCGGGAGGCGATGCAGTACGCCGCCAGCGAAGGCTTCGAGCCGCTGCGGGAATGGGTGGCGCAGTACCTGGCCGCGCACCAGGGCATGCACGTCTCGGCGACGCAGGTGCTCATCACCAACGGCTCGCAGCAGGGGCTCGACCTCGTGGGGAAGGTCCTGATCGACGTCGACGCGCGCGTGCTGGTCGAAACGCCGACCTACCTCGGGGCGGTGCAGGCCTTCACGCCGTACGAGCCCGCGCTCGAGGGCCTGGCCTCCGACGCCGAGGGCCCGCAGCCCGACGCGCTCGCCGCCGCCGCGGCGGGAGCACGCTTTGCGTATCTGCTGCCGAACTTCCAGAACCCGCGCGGGCACGTCTACAGCGAAGCGCGGCGCGAGGCGGTGGTCGGCGAGGCGCGACGTGCCGGTCTGCCGTTGGTGGAGGACAACCCGTACGGCGACCTCTGGTACGACTCACCGCCACCGCTCTCGCTGGCCTCGCGGTGGCCTGAAGGCGTGCTCTACCTGGGCTCGTTCTCGAAGGTGCTGGCGCCGGGCCTGCGCCTCGGCTACGTGGTGGCTCCGCCGGCGGTATTCCCGAAGCTGCTGCAAGCGAAGCAGGCGGCCGATCTGCACACCGCCATCTTCAACCAGCGCATCGTCCACGAGGTGCTGAAGAGCGGCATGCTCGACGCGCACGTCGGCGCGATCCGCGCCCGGTACAGGACGCACCGCGATGCGATGGCGACGGCGCTCGAGCGCCACATGAGCGGCCTCGCCACCTGGCGGCAGCCGGTGGGCGGCATGTTCTTCTGGCTCGAACTCGCGCATGGTCTCGATGCGATGGCGCTGCTGCCGAAGGCCGTGGAGGCGGGCGTGGCCTATGTTCCCGGCGCGCCATTCTTCGCCCAGGCGCCGCGCGCGGACACGCTGCGGCTGTCGTTCGTCACCGTGCCACCCGAACGGATCGAGACGGGCGTGGCCGCACTGGCGGGCGTGCTGCGCGCCGCCGCCGAGGCTCGCTGAAACGACCCGCGCGCCGAGCGGCGACCTGCCGCGGCATGCTGCCGACTCTTCGTGCCTTCTGCCGGTTTTTCGAGTGTCAATGGCCGGCGCTGCGCCGGCGTTCTGCGCTCCCCACCCACTCCAGCACGACCAGCACCGGCTGATGATCGGAGGCAAGCGGCGCGTCGAGGTATCGTGATTCGACGGTGCGCCACGGCGCTGACTGCCGGACCATGACGTCATCGATCCGGCGTCGAGGTCGGCCAGCGGGATCCGGCGGCGGATCGATGAACATGTCCGTCCATCGTCTCGCCAGGATCTGCATCGTCTGGGTGTCGGGGCGGGTGTTCAGGTCGCCGGCCAGAATGCTGGTCTCCTCCGCCCCACGGGCCGAGGCGCTGGCGAGATGTGGGTCTTCGTGATCGGGAACTCGTCGCGAACCCCGAGCGGATCCTCTTCACTCGGGGCCATCGCCAGAGTCGTGGCCGACACGGTCGGTCGCATGGCCGGAATGGCCGCGATTCCGGCGACGGTGCTCTTCAGAAAGTTGCGGCGATCGACGGGCATGATCCTCACCTCACCGGGCGCGCGCGAGCCCGGTCACGATTTCCCAGTTGAGCCGCACGAAGCGATGCAGCTCGGTCTCGAGCAGGCGCTCCTGGTCGCTGTGCATCCCGAAGCCCTTGGTCTGGTCCTCGATGTCGATTCCCGAGCCGATGCCCACGCATTGCATGCCCCTCGCCCGCAGCGGCCACATGTCGGTGGCAAACGTGCTCATCGAGGGGACGGTGGTCACCTTGTAGACGGTGCTGACCGCGCCTTCGACGGTCTTGAACAGTTCGGAGTCGATGCGCGTCGCCGGCGTCACCGGGCGCTCGCCCCCGCCCGTGAACTGCACGTCGACCTCGGGATCGTTGATGGCCTTCCGGATCTGCTCGAGCAGCGCGGCCGCGTTTTCACCCGGCACCATCCGCACGTCGAGCCGGGCTTTGGCCTCGGACGGAATCACGTTCGAGCGGTAGCCGCCGGTGAAGATGTTCGGCGAGACCGAGGTGCGCACCATCGAGGCATGGCGGGGCTCGTGCTCCCACAGCCAGTCCGCCGCGGCATTTGCCACCTTCGGGTCGGGCGAAATCACGTCGCGATACTGCTTCGCCTGCTCGGGCGACGCCAGCATGGCCAGCCGCCGGAAGTAGGTACCCGTGGTTTCATCGATCTTGATGTCGGGCTGCCAGGTGGTGAAGCGGCCCACCGCGCTGCCGAGGCGGGCGATGGCGTTGGACTTGAGCGGTACTGATCCATGTCCGGAGATGCCATGCGCGGTGAGTTCCACGCCCCGCACGACTTTCTCGGTGGTCTGGACGGTGGCGTAGCGCACCTCCCCGCCCTCGCGCACCTCGTCACCGCCTTCGGCGATGCAGTACTCGGCGTCGATCTCCGGGTAGTGCTCGGCCATCATGTAGCCGATACCGAGGTTCGACGCGCCTTCTTCGCCGGACTCGGCGAGGAAGATCACGTCGCGATCGAGCGGCACGTTGTGCCGCTTCAGCAGCACCATCGTCATCAGGGCGGCGGCGAGGTTGTCCTTGTCGTCGATCGCGCCGCGGCCATACACATAGCCGCCGTCGCGCGTGGCGCTGAAGGGCGGAAAGCGCCACTTCGTGGCGTCGACCGTCACCGTGTCGATGTGGGCCAGCAACAGCAGCGGACGCTTGCGGCCGGTGCCCTTCAGGCGCGCGAGGACGTTGGGGCGTTCGGGATCCTTGAAGAGGATCTGCGCGGGAAGGCCGTTCTGATCGAGCACCTGCTTGAGGTACTCGGCGGCCGCCCGTTCGCTGGCGCTGGTGTCGAACCGGATCAGCGCCTGATAGTGGCGCATCGATTCGTCTTCGAGGGCCTTCCAGTCCGGCGGCGTCGCCGGGCCCTGCGCCGCAAGCGCGGCCACCGACGATACGACGAGCAAGGCCAGCAGCAGAGGACGTCTTGTCATGGGCACCTTCAGCGTGACGCGGAGCAGGCGGACCCTGCTGAACGGGGAGTATACCGTCGCGCCGGATGCGATGGCGCCCGGCCTGGAGTAGACTCGTCGCCGTCCGCCCCCATGGAGCCGTCTCTTTCCGCCCTCATCGAGGCGACGGAACGCGGAGAACCCGCCGCCGCCGAGTCGCTGTTCACCACCCTCTACGCCGAACTGCATCGGATTGCGCGGCGAGAGCTGGCCCGTCAGGGCTGGGGCGTGTCGCTCGGCGCCACCAGCCTGCTGCACGAGGCCTACCTCGATCTGTCGAAGCACGATCCCGAGCGGTTTCCGGACGAGCGCCGGTTCATGGCCTACGCCGCCCGGGTGATGCGCGGCCTCATCATCGACTATGCCCGAAGCCGCCAGGCGCAGAAGCGTGGCGGACAATTCGAGCTGACTACGATTAGTACAGATGTAGCCGAGGCGGTCGCCGACGGAGCGGAGTTGAGTGCGCTCGGGGCGGCCCTTGATGAGCTGGCGGCGGTGGACCCGACGCTGGCCGCCATCGTCGACCTGAAGTTCTTCTGCGGGTTCACGATGGCCGAGATCGCGGCCATGAAGGGCGTGTCGGAGCGCACGGTCGAACGCGGCTGGCAGAAGGCCCGTCTCTTCCTGCACCGCACGGTGAAGAACGACCTGATCGGGGAGTGATCGGCCCGCCGAGCCGGCGGTCGACGACCCACGAGGGAAACACCAGGAGCGGATCCGGCTCCGCCGCCAACGTGGTCGGCTACTGGTCCGGGGTGCCGGTCGATGGCTTACGAGCCGCTTCGCGGAGGTCTTTCGCGGCGACGTCGAACGCGGCTACCGTCAGGTGCTGGCGGAGGTGGCGCCCGACCTCGCCGGGCGGTTGCAGCACGGCACGCTCGTCGGCACCTTGAAGGGCACGCCCGGTCAACCGGGATTCCTGCGGCGCGCCGCCGGTCCCGGCTGGGCGCTGGTGGGTGACGCCGGCTACTTCATGGATCCGCTCACGGCCCACGGCGGTACTCGGAGATTTCCGGCGACCTCAACCCGCTCCACTTCGACGAGGCCTTCGCGGCACAGACTCGCTTTGGACGCCTCGTCGTCCAGGGCGGGTTGACGACGGGCCTGCTGCACGCGCTGGTCGCGATGGACCTGCCCGGGCCAGGCTCGGTGTTCCTGAGCCAGAACTGGAAGTTCACGGCGCCGGTATTCATCGGCGACACCATCACCGCGCATGCCGAGGTGCTGGCGGTCCATGGCACCAAGCCGGTGTCGCACCTGGCGGTGTGTGTCAGCCGTCAGGACGGCAAAATCGTGCTGCAGGGCGAGGCGTGGTGCTATCGCTCTGCGCCGCCGACCATGGCGTGACTCCATCCCACCTCTCGCCACCGCAGTCGAGCCGGAGGCCGGCCACTCGACGAAACCGGCGGGCGGTTCTCTTCGTCTACATGTCCGGGCAAGAATATGACTCGAGAAACAAGGTGACCCAGATGCGCAGAGGCCGCTTCGGACTGCTGGTGATGATGGTGTTGACGATCGGCCTCCCGCCGGCGTCGGCACAGGGTTTCAAGGTCCCGGTGGACTATTTCACGCTGCCGAATGGGCTGAAGGTGGTGGTCAGCGAGGACCACTCCGCGCCGGTGGCGCTGGTGGAGGTCATCTACAACATCGGCTTCCGCGTCGAACCGAAAGGCCGCACCGGGTTTGCGCACCTCTTCGAGCACATGATGTTCCAGGGCTCGGCGCAGGTGAAGAAGATGGAGCACGTCTCCCTGATGCAGGAGGCGGGCGGCATCGTCAACGGCTCGACGCGCTTCGACTACACCAACTATTTCCAGGCGCTCCCCGTGAACGCGCTCGAACGCGCCATCTGGCTCGAGGCCGATCGCATGCGGTCGCTCGACGTCAGCGTCGAGAACCTGAAGAACCAGCAGAACGTGGTGAGCGAAGAGGTGCGGGTGAACGTCCTCAACCAGCCGCACGCGTCGTTCGAGTGGCTCGAAATCTGGGAGCGGGCCAATACGAACTGGCACAACGCGCACAACTTCTACGGTGACCTCTCCGAGCTCGAGGCCGCCACGATCGACGACGTGCGGAACTTCTTCAAGACCTACTACGCGCCCAACAACGCGGTGCTGGTGGTGGTCGGCGACACCACCGCGGCCGAGGTGCGGCGTCTGGCGGAGCGGCACTTCGCGTCGATTCCGCGCCAGCCGCTGCCGCCGCCCGCCGACGTCTCGGAGCCGCCGCAGACGGCGACCAAGCAGTTCGTGCGGCAGGACAAGCTGGCCCGAACGCCGGCGATGGCCGTGGCCTGGCACCTGCCGCCGCGGATGTCGAAGGACTTCTTCGCGCTGAGCGTGCTCGACCCGCTGCTGAACAGCGACGACAGCGCGCGCATGCATCGCAAGCTCGTGCGCGAGGATCGCCTGGCGATGTCGACCACCGGCGGCTTCAACTTCCTGGGCAGCAACTGGGACATGAAGGGCCCGATGCTCTACACGATGCGCGTCGACTACCTGGACGGCAAGACCGCCGACCAGGTGTTGACCGGCATCGAGAGCGTGCTGGCAGACGTGAGGGAGAAAGGGATCTCCTCCGCCGAGCTCGAGCAGGCGAAGAAGACCATCCGCTCGTCGTTCCTCGACGAGCTCGACGGCGGCATGATGCCGCGCTTCGGCCGGGCCAACCTGCTCGGCGTCTTCGCGTTGTTCGATGACGACCCCGGGCGGATCAACACGATTCTCGACGAGATCGAGAAGGTCACCGCGGATGACGTGAAGTCCGCGGCGGCGCGGTGGCTGGTGCCGGCCAACCGCACGTCGATCGACAGCCGGCCCGCAGCCAGGTCGGCTCAGGGAGGTGGCCAGTGATCCGCGGGATGCTTCGACCCTCGCTCGGCCTGGCGATTGCTGCCGTGCTCGCGGCCGCGGGTGCCGCACAGGCGCAGGCGCTGCCCAAGCCGGAGGTGGGACCCGAGAAGCCGTTCGCGCCGCCACCGCGCGTGGAGCGCACGCTTCCGAACGGCCTGCGCGTCATTGCCGTGCGCTACGGCAGTGTCCCGAAGCTGTCGGCCATGCTCACCGTGAAGGCGGGGCTGGCCGTCGATCCGCCGGACAAGGCCGGTCTCGCACAGCTGGTCGCCGAAGTGGCCCAGGAAGGGACCACCACGAGGTCCAGCGAGCAGCTGAAGCGCGAGGTCTTCGCAATGGGGGCCACCCTCTCGGGTGCCGCCGGACAGGACTCGACCTCGTTCCAGATGCGCGGCCTGGCCGAGACGCTGCCGCAGTTGCTGACGGTGCTCGCCGACGTGGTGCGCAACCCCACCTTCCCGCAGGCCGAGGTCGGCCTGATCAAGGCCAACACCGCGCAGCAGCTGCAGGCGCAGTTCGCATCGCCGCAGTTCGTCGCCAACAAGCTGTTCCGGGAATCCCTCTTCGGCGATCACCCGTATGCGCGCACGGGCGTCACGCCCGACACGCTTCCGGCCATCGACCGCGACTCGCTCGTCGAGTACCACAAGACCTACTACCGTCCGAATCAGGCGTTCCTGGTGGTGGTGGGCGATGCCGCGCCCGAGGCCGTGTTCGCGGCCGCCGAGCAGGCGTTCGGCGGCTGGGCACGAGGCACGGTGCCCGCGGCCAGGGCGCCGGCGCTGCCGACGCTGAACGGGCGACGGCTGGTCTTCGTGCAGCGGCCCAACAGCGTCCAGTCGTCGATCTCGGTGGGCAACTTCTCGATCCGCCGTGACGACGAGCGGTGGTACACGCTGCAGTTGGCGAATCAGATCTACGGCGCCGCGTTCGATTCCCGGCTGGTGCGCAACATCCGTGAGGAGAAGGGCTACACCTATTCGCCGCAGTCGGTGTTCCAGGCGATGGCGGAAGGCGGTCTCTACCGCGCGGTGGCCGACGTCCGTAACGAGGTCACGGGCGCGACGATCAAGGAGATCTATGGCGAGATCGAGAAGTTCCGCGCGGGCGGGCCCGAGGCCGAGGAACTGTTGGACGCCAAGCAGTACTCGCGCGGCGTGTTCCTGCTGCAGAACGCCACGCAAGCGGGTTTCGCCGGCACGATCAACACGGTGAACACCTTCGGGCTGCCACGGGACTATCCCGAGACCTTCCAGCGCCAGATCTCCCAGCCGTCCGCCGAAGGCGTGAAGACCGGCGCCGAGATGCTGCTCGGCTCGGAGAACTCGGTGGTCGTGATCGTCGGCGATTACACGAAGGTGAAGGACCAGTTGGCGGCCTTCACCAACGTCACGTTCGTCGACCTCACCGGGAAACCGATTCCCGAGCCGAAGTAGTGCGGCGCATGCTCCGCTCAGCGGCGATACTGGATGGGTGACTGGCCCAGAGACCGGAACGACATCGCCGGGCGATCCCGCCCACCCAGCTCCGGGCTCGTGGCGACGCGCCCGCGCCTGGATTGCGCGGCACGAACGGTGGATCTGGACCGTGGTTGTGCTCGTGCTGCTGGTGGTGCGATGGCCGGTGTTCAAGGGCTACTACTACAAGTTCGCCGAGGTGCCGGCGCCAGTCACGACCATCGAGTGGCGCACCGACCTCGACCAGGCGCTGGCGGAGGCCCGGCGGGATGGCAAGCGCGTGGTGGTGGACTTCACGGCCGACTGGTGCCCGCCCTGCATCGCGATGAAGCACGATGTGTGGCCCGATGCCGCAGTCGCGGCGGCCGTTGCCCGCGGTTACGTGCCGGTGCTCATCGACACGGACCGCGACGCCGTGACCACGGGGCGCTACGAGGTACGTGGCATCCCCACGGTGCTGGTCCTGGACGACACCGGCGCGGTACTGCGCAGCGGCGCGCCGCTCACCGTGTCCGGCATGGTCAGGTTCCTCGGGGCGAGCAGATAGCGGCGTCAGTAGCCAGCCATCCTTCGCGTAGTTGGTGACGCAGAGGAGGCCCTTGCTGTCGCCGGGATGCTGGCCGAGCCACGTGGAGATGCTAGGCGATGTCGAGCCAACCGAACCACACCGGGTGGTTCGCGCGGTACCAGGTCAGCACGCGGCGAATGATGTCCTGCTTGTCGCGTGGAACGACCTGCTCGTCGAGCCAGTCGAAGTGCACCCGCACCGTGTCGCCGTCGTACTCGAGCGCCTGCGACAGCATCGTCTGCAGCTCGTTGCGGATGCGGCCGGAGTCCGAGATCTTCACGGGGCGCGTGGTGTGATCCACGCCCGACATGAAGCGGACCAGCAGCGGGCTGAAGACGTGCCTGGCCGTGTCGAGCGGCTCCATCAGCCGGAACGTGAACGAGATGTTGCTCCCGGCCCGCCGCGTCGCCAGCCGCGTGGTGACGCGATACACGCCTTCGTCGAGCTGCGTCACGCCGGACGAGCCGGTGTAGGGGTCGTCACAGATGTACGCCGTGGAGGCCAGCACGTGCCAGTTCTTCTGGGGGAGGAAATCGCCCGGGCGCAACGCCGGACGCTCCATCGGCAGGTTGGAGGCGGCGGCTTCGCGGATCGCGCGGGCGTAGGACTGCACCATGCCCACCTCCACCTCCTGCCCCCCCAGTAACGCCGAGATGCGCCGGGTGAATTCCGGCGCGTCCGGGTCGAGCTGCATCAGCTTGCCCTCGACGTGACACGGCTGGTTGAAGGTGGAGGAGAAGAGCGCCATCGAGCAGTCGACGTCGAGGACCTCGGAGAGGCTGGCCGCCTGCATCGCCTCCGCGGTTGCCGCGTAGCCGTCGCACAGGAACACGTGCGTCGCCCCGGCGGTGTCCTTCCAGCTGCCGACGAGGAACGTCGGGGCGTAGGTGCCCGAGTCGGTGAAGACCGGGAACCCGGACGGCGTCTGCCAGCCATCCTCGACGAGGTGCACGCCCAGCTCCGTCCACTCCCGCCAGAGGGGACCGAGGCGCACGACGCGGCTCTTCCCCCGCAGCGTCCAGATGTGGATGTGCTCGCGTTGCACGCCGGGGTACGCGGCCTCGATCGCCTGCACGACCTGTGCGCGTGGCGTCCGGTAATCGAGCAGGAGTGAGGCGCGGTCGGCTGCCTCGACGACGCGCCGCGGCACCGTCAGACACCCCATGTACGACTCATACGGACGCGACAGGACCAGTGGCGAGTCGAACAGGTGGAACACCGCCATCGGGCCGGTGTCCTTTCCTTCAGCGAAGCGTGACGTGTTCTCCAGCGTGTCGACCGCGGCGCCCCACAGCGTGATTCCCCGCCGCTGCAGCCAGTCGTGGAACTGCTCGAACGTGTGGCCGGGCTCGTTCAGGAGCCGGCGGATGCGGCGGTCGACGATGCTCGCGACTTCGGGGCGCGCATAGACGCGGCCGAACCCGAGGAGCGGGTTGGCCCCCATTTCGGGCGTCTCGCCCGCCTTCGGCATCAGCCCTTCGCCAAGCGACACCATGATGGCGTGGTTCTCGGGCAGGCTGCGCGTCAGGTGCCAGAGCCCTTCGCTCATCACGTAGGCGCTGATGGCGTCCGCCGCCTTCTTCGACCTGGTTGTAGGTGACCTTGTCCCGGCCCGCCCCTTCGCCGAACCCGCCGAACAGGCGCGTGCCCAGGGCGGTGGCCGCGGAGGTCATCGCCAGGCACCGCGCGATGCCGCGCGGCACGAAGGCATGATCGGAGACGGCCCCTTCCTGCGACCGCTCCACCTCGACGTCCTCGAGCCACAAGTGAAAGCGAAGCAGCACCGGGCGGGCGTCGAATGCCCACTGGGCGATCAGGTTGCGTTTGTCGATGTCGGTCATGGCCATAATGTGCCGGATGGGGACCTGGCCGGACGGCGAATGCTGCGCTGCTAGAGCTCGGCCAGCCACGCCCTGGCCAGCTTCACCGCCGCCGCGGTGGGGGCCTGACCGGCGCGGAAGCAGGCCTTCCACAACGCGCCCTGCTGTTCGTGCGCCGGGTTCACGAAAAGCGTCTTCTTCCCCTTCTCCACCGTCTGCGCGTTGAAATCCACCTTGGCGGCAATGGCCACGAAGGCCGTCAACTGCTGCTTGAGCTGCCCCTTGAGGTTGTGCTCGTCGTAGGCCAGCTGCTCGGTCTCCTGCTTCTGGCGCGCGTGGATGGCGAACACGGCCTCCTCGGTATCCGGGCCGTCGTTGTCGATGGACTTCAGCACGGCGTAGCCGCGCCGGAACTTCTCGTCCTCGGGCGCCAGCCCCTCGAGCGGCTGCGCCTTGGCCACCAGCTTCTGGTACTTGGCGCGATCACGGCGCTTCACGTCCGCGGCCTGCTTCTTCCAGTCGGCCAGCTCCTCGTCGAACTGCGTCTTGAGGAACGCGGGCGGCATCGCCTGGACCTGGTCCACGCCCATCGCCACGATCTGGTTGGATTGAATCGCCTCGAGCGCCTTGAGGTCGTTCTTCTTCACGGCCTGCTCCATGCCGACCACGCCCTTCAACCCGTGGTCGACGCCCTGGTGCTCGTCCTTGACCCACTTGTCGTGCTCGGCCAGGTAGGTCGCTGACATCACCAGCGACTTGAGCGCTGCGCCGACGGTCTCGACCAACGTCACCTGGGCGGCCTCGTCCAGCGCGTAGGCGGCGGCCACCGCCGCGGCGGGGATGTAGGGGAGCTGCGCCCAGTCGCCGTTGGAACGCGGCTGCATGCGGTCGCGCAGCACCTGGTCGGCCGACTGGCGGACCGGCAGCGCGCTCACCTCGAGCGGCGACACCGCCTTCTTCTCCGCGGGCTTCTCCGCCGAGGGCGCCCGGAGCAGCGCCACCAGCGGGCGCTGCGGTTGGAGGCGTGGCTGGTGTTTCGGTCTCCGGAGCGGGAGTGGAGGCGGGGGCCGGAGCGGGCTTGGGGGCGGGCTTCTTCCCGCCGGCGATCTCCTCGGCCTTCTTGCGCAGGAGGCCGCCCAGTTGGGCCTCTACCGCGGTGGAAGCCATCACGAGGGTCAGTGCCAGGCCAAGTGCAATCTGCCGCTTCATCTCGGGGCTCCTTCTGGACACGGGGTGACAGCTTGCCACCTCATCGGCGGTGAGTATGTCAGGAACGGGGACCCGGAGAGAAGGGGCCCGCCCTGAGGTGACGTCTGGCCTCGGCGCCGATGCGGCGTTCAGACCCCACTATCGCAGCGGCGGTGCGCTGGCCGGCGCATGCCGGTGATGCGTCGCCTGCTCGTAGGCGTAGGCGAGCTTGATCAGCGTCGCCTCCGCCCACGCCCGGCCGAAGAATGTGATCCCCGCCGGCAGCGCGCCACCGCGCGTGTAGCCCATCGGCACCTGAATCGCCGGGAACCCGGTGGTCGGCGAGAAGAACTGGCTGTTGTCGCCGTGCGGCGAGTTGAGATCGCCGATCAGGCGCGGCGGGTTGCTCCACGTCGGATACACGAACGCGTCCAGCTTCAGCGCGTCCATCGTCTTCAGGACGGCGGCACGGACCTGCTCGCGATACGCCGCTTCCCCCTGGCAGGCGGGCGTCTCCGGACCATTCGCGGGGCCTTGCTCCGTCTGCTCCAGTTGACGCCGCACCGACGGATGGAAGCGTCCTGACGTGACGACTTCGGTCAGGCGACTTCATCGGGATGCGATCGCCGTGCGACGCGAAGTAGCGATTGATGTCGTACTTGAAGCCCATGCACGGACCGGTGCCCTGCGGCCGCCGGATCGCGTCGAGGCCCTCGATGGTCGCCGGATCGACGATGATCGCGCCGGCGCTCTGCAGGTCGGCCACCGCCTTCATGAACACGCTGGCCACTTCGGGATCGGTCGTGTCGCGCGGCGCTGTTCCACCTGCCGGCTGCGGACCTGCCGTGCTCCGCTCGTAGGCCTGGCGCAGCACCCCGATGCGCGCCCCCTTCAGCCCGTCGCGCTGCAGCGCCTGCCGCGTAGTTCTCACGCGGCCGCCCGCGCGCGGCGGCCGTGGCCGGGTCGTCCGGATCCTCTCCGACGATGGCCTGGAACACGGCGGCGACGTCGGCCACGGTGCGGCCAATCGGTCCGGCGATGTCGGCCTGCAGGTTGAGCGGCATCACCCCGGCGCGGCTGGTCAGGCCCATCGTCGAGCGGAGCCCGACCAGCGCCTGGTGCGACGACGGGCCGCGGATCGAGTTGCCGGTGTCGCTGCCGAGGCCAATCAACCCGAAGTTGGCGGCGACCGAGGCGGCAGTGCCGCCGCTCGAGCCGGCGGTGACACGGTCGAGCGCGTACGGATTCTTCGTGTAGCCGGGCAGGATCGAGCTGACCGTCTCGTACGGGCGTGAACGCCCACTCCGCCATGTTCGACTTCGCCAGCACCAGCGCGCCGGCCTCCTTGACGCGCTTCACCTGGAACGCGTCCTTCGGCGAGACGAAGCCCTCGAGCGCCAGCGACCCGTTGGCGCTCTGCAGGCCGATGGTTTCGAAGTTGTCCTTCACGATCATCGGCACGCAGTGCAGCGGTCCGGTCGGCCCGGACTGCTTGAAGCGGCGATCGAGATCGTCGGCCTCCTCCAGCGCGCGAGGGTTCGTCATGATGATGGCGTTGATGGCCGGCCCGGTCTTGTCGTAGGCGGCGATGCGGCGCAGGTACTGCTCCACCAGCCCGCGGCAGGTGAGGCGCCCTGCGCGCATCGCGGCGTGCGCGCCCGAGATGGTGGCCTCGTCGAGGACGAATGGCGTGGCCTGCTGCGCGCGCGATCCGGTCCCCAGGATCGTGGTCAGCAGCAGGACGGCGGCAGGGACCCGGCTTGTCATGATGGCCATCACTCTACTCGACAGGCGGCGTCTGCCGGCGGTGCCACGCGCCCTTCAGCGCGCGCAGCGGACGCGTCACCCGCCACGACGTGCTGGCGTGGACCGCGGCCAGGCGCGCGTCGGCCTTCTCCATCCCCGACCTGGCCTCGCGAAGCGCCTCGCTGCACTGCTCGAGGGCGCGGCGCGCCTCCGCCAACGATTGGGCGAGCGACTGCACGCTGGCAAGCTGCGAGCGCACCTCGTCTCGCTCGGCCGCGAGGTGAAGGAGTTGACGCCGCGCGGCGTCCCGCTCGACTTCGACCTGTGCCGCGCCGGCCCGATGGCCCTCCGCCGCGGCATGCGTGCGCTCCAGTTCCTGACGCATCGCCAATGTCGCGGCCGCGGCCTGGCAGGCGTGCGCCTGTGCGGCGTGCCGTTCGGCTTCTTCGGCTGCCAGCCTGGGCCGGACCTCGCACATGTCGTCCCACGCCAGCCGGTCCATCGTCGCGCGAACGGCCTGCCGCACGGACTGCGCCCACGCCGCCCCACCGGCCGTCATCGCCTCGGCCAACCGCTGTTGTTCGGGCACGTGCGGAGGCACGTGGTAGCGGAGTGCCTGGGGCCACCAGGCGCAGGTGTCGGCCAGTTGCAGCGCGGTTCGGACTTCCGGCCGATCGGCGTGCCGGGAGGCGCGCCAGTTGGCGCTGAAGTGCAGACACGTGGGCTGCTCGACGTAGGAGAGCACGCCACCGCCGCCTTTGACGATCTTCGTCCAGTGCACCCAGTCGGCCGCGGACGGCACGTCTTCGGGCCAGTAGCCGTAGCGATCGAGGCATGACCGCCGGTACACCACGCAGGAGGCGGGGATCGTATTGGCCTGCGTGAGGAAGACATTCAGTTCGTCCGGAAGTGTCAGGTTCGTGCCGCCCGGCACGATGACGCCGTCGGTCGACACCCACAGCGGGCGGCTGTAGCCCCACTCGTGACCCGATGACTCCAGTGCCTCAATCAGCACCGCGAGATGATCCGGAAAGAGCAGGTCGTCGTGGGCCGCGAAGGCCACGTAGTCGCCGCGCGCCGCGCGCAGCGCGACGTTCCTGTTGGCGTAGCCGAAGAACGGCGCTTTCGGCAGATCGAACAGGCGGACCCGCGGGTCGCCGACGCCACGCACGAGATCCGCCGTGCCGTCGGTGCAGCCATCGGCGACGACCAGGAGCTCGAAGTCCGGCTCGGTTTGCCGCAGCACGGATTGGAGAGCGAAGCCGATGACGTCAACGCGGTTGTGCGTCGGCATCAGCACCGACACCCGTGGCCCCATGCCTACCAGCCCTGCGCGCCGCCGAACGAGAAGGGGATCAGCGGTGTGTCGATGGGCAGTCGGTACTTGTCCGGGCTGGCGTGATCGTAGGGCGTGGTCGGGAAGTTGACGACGACCACGTCCGCGGTGCCGATGTTGTGGTCGGCGTGCCAGACGTTCTTCGGGACGTTCACGAGCGACCGCTGGTGGCCGGACAGCGCGACGCGGCAGACTTCGCCGCAGGTGGGCGACTCCGGGCGCGGGTCGAACAGGACCAGCTCCATCGTGCCCTGCAGAATCGCGTAGCGATCCTCGTGCTCCCGATGCAGGTTCCAGCCTTTGACGATGCCAGGGCGGATGGAGAACGTGTAGGCGAACACCAGCGCGTCCGGATGCCACTGCCAGCGCGGATCGAACAGTTCGGTGATCGAGCCGCGGGCGTCTTCGATGGTGGGGAGCGAGCGGATGGTGACGCCCTCCGTCAGCCTGCGGACGAGGCGCCCGTCCGGCGTGGCCAGTTGCGGGTCGCGCACCGCCTCTGCCAGCGTGGTTTCCAGTAGCGAGGGCTTGGCCATTTCAGGACGCGATTGTAGCGCACGGTGCAGCCGCGCCTTTGGTAACATCCGCCCCATGCGAACGACTGCCGTGCTCCTGCTCCTGCTCGCCACCTCTCTCTCGGCCGGCCAGGCCCCGTCGCAGCCCAACTGGACCGCGGTCGAAGAAGAAACACTCCGTCACTTCCAGGCGATGGTCCGGATGGACACGACCGACCCGCCGGGCACCCCACCTGGCGGCGAGAAGCCGGTGGCCGACTACCTGAAGCAGGTGCTCGAGAAGGAAGGCATTCCGGTCGAGATCTTCGCGCTCGAGCCGAACCGGCCCAACGTCGTGGCGCGCCTCAAGGGCAACGGCAAGAAGAAGCCGCTGCTGATCCTCGGGCCACACCGACACGGTGAACGTGGACGCCAAGAAGTGGACCTACCCGCCGTTCAGCGCCGAGCGCAACGGCGGCTTCATCTACGGGCGCGGCACCGTCGACGACAAGGACAACCTGGTCGGGATGCTGATGACGATGCTGACTGCTGAAGCGCCAGAACGTGCCGCTCGACCGCGACGTCATCTTCCTGGCCGAGGCTGGCGAGGAAGGTGCCACGCGCATCGGCATCCAGTTCATGGTCAACCAGCACTACGACAAGATCGACGCCGAGTACTGCTACGCCGAGGGCGGCAACGTCACGCGGGTGGGCGGCAAGGTGAAGTACGCCTCGGTCCAGACCGTGGAGAAGATTCCCCGCGCCATCAAGATCACGTCCAAGGGAACGGCTGGTCACGGCTCGGTGCCGCTCGAAGACAACGCGGTGGCCCACCTCGGCGAGGCCGTGGGTGCGATTGCGCAGTGGACGCCGCCGACGCGTCTGAACGAGACGACGGCCACCTACTTCAAGCGCCTGGCGCAGGTCTCGACACCCGAGGAAGCCGCCCGCTACCGCGATGCGCTCAGCCCGGACCCGGCGGTGGCCGGCCCGGCGCAGCAGTACCTGCGGAAGAACGAGCCGCGGCACTGGTCGATGCTGCGCACCTCGCTGTCGCCGACGATCATCCAGGGCGGCTACCGCTCGAACGTGATTCCGTCGGAGGCCACCGCCAACATCGATGTGCGCCAGGTGCCAGATGAAGATCCGGCGAAGTTCCTCGAGCTGGTCCGCCAGGCGGTGAACGATCCGCAGATCACGGTGGAGTACGCCAACGCGAACTCGGCCAATCGTCCGCCGACGCCGACCGCGAAGCTCGACTCCGACGCGTTCAAGGCGCTGGAGTCGATGCTGACCAAGCACTACAGCGCGATCACGCTGCCGACGATGAGCACGGGCGCGACGGACATGTCGTACCTGCGGCAGAAGGGCATGCAGTGCTACGGGATCGGTCCGGCGCTGGACGTCGAGGACGGTCCCAAGGGTTTCGGCGCCCACAGCGATCAGGAGCGCATCGTCGAAAGCGAGCTCTATCGCTTCGTGCGCTTCGCGTATGACGCCGTGGTCGAAGTCGCGCGGGCGCGGTGATGGGGCCTGGCACGATCGCCTCGAATTTGATGCAATTTCTGCGGGGGGGGAACGTGCCTGGCACGGTCCCCCACATTTTGATGCAGTTTCTGCGTACGTCGGGACTGCTGCTGTTCGCGACGGCGGCGTTAGGCGCCCAGGCGCCGGCGACTGCGATTGAAGACGAGGTGATGCGGCACTATCAGGCGGTGCTCCGCGTCGACTCGACCGACCCGCCCGGCAACGAGACGGGCGTCGTCAACTACCTGAAAGAGGTGCTCGAGCGCGAGGGCATCCCGGTCCAGATCTTCACGCTGGAGCCGAACCGGCCGAACCTGGTCGCCCGACTGAAGGGCAGCGGCCGCAAGAGGCCGCTGCTGATCATGGCGCATACCGACACGGTGAACGTGGACCCGAAGAAGTGGACCTTCCCGCCGTTCAGCGCCACGCGCGACGGCGGTTACGTCTACGGCCGCGGCGCGGTGGACAACAAGCAGGACGTCGCCGTCGGCCTGATGACCATGCTCCGACTGAAGCGCGAGAACGTGCGGCTGGACCGCGACGTGATCTTCCTCGCAGAGGCCGGAGAGGAAGGCACGACCCGCGTCGGCATCCTGCACATGGCGAACGACCACTTCGACGCCATCGACGCCGAGTACTGTCTCGCCGAGGGTGGCGGCGTCACGCGGGTCGGCGGCGCGGTGAAGTACGCCTCGGTCGCCACGACGGAAAAGATCCCGCGCGCCATCGAGCTCACCGCACGCGGACCCGCCGGTCACGGTTCCATTCCGCTGGAGAACAACGCGCTCACGCACCTCTCCTCGGCGGTGGCCGCCGCGGCGACCTGGGTACCGCCGATCAAGCTGAACGAGACCACGGCCGCCTACTTCAAGCGGCTGGCGACCATCTCCACTCCTGAGGAAGCCGAACGGTTCCGGGCCGTGCTCAGCCCGGACCCGAAAGTCTCCGCGCCGGCGGACGCCTACTTCCGGAAGGAAGTGCCCATCCTGGCGTCGATGCTGCGCACCTCGATCTCGCCGACGATGGTGAACGCCGGCTACCGCGTCAACGTGATCCCGTCCGAAGTGAAGGCGACCCTCGACGTCCGGACCACGCCGGATCAGGATCCCGACCAGTTTCTCGAGATGGTGCGCAAGGTGATCAACGACCCATCCGTCGAGGTCAACTGGACGTCGCGCGACACGCGGCCGAACGCGCCGCCCGCGAAGCTCGATTCCGAGGTGTTTCGCGCGCTCGAGAACAACATCACGAAGCACTACAGTGCCGTCACGCTGCCGACGATGCTGACCGGCGCCACCGACATGGCGTACCTGCGTGCCAAAGGGATGCAGTGCTACGGCATCGGCCCGGCCACCGACCTCGAGGACGGGCCGAAGGGGTTCTGGGCGCACAGCGATCAGGAACGCATCCTCGAGACCGAGTTCCAGCGCTACGCGCGTTTCTACTACGACATCGTGACGGATATCGCCCGCGCCCGGTAGATCATCTGGGCGCCAGCGCGCGGGCCCGCAGGAGCGCGGCTCGCGTGCTGACCGCCCGACGGCATCGTGCTCCGCCTCAACCCGAACACCTCACCCATGACCTATCCGACTACCCCCAGTCGCGTAGTGGTGGACGACTACCACGGCACGCAGGTACCCGACCCGTATCGCTGGATGGAAGATCTCGACGCGCCAGCCACCGCCGACTGGGTGGCCGCGCAGAACGCGGTGACCGAGCCATACCTGGCGTCGCTGCCGCTGCGCCGGCACTTCACCAATCGGCTCACCTCGCTGTGGAACTACCCGCGCGTCAGCCTGCCGATTACAGAAGGCGGCCAGCTGTTCTACGCGAAGAACACCGGACTGCAGCGCCAGGCGCCCATCTTCATGCGCGCGAGCCCAACGGCCGCGCCGCAGCTGTTACTCGACCCGAACACGATCTCCGAGGACGGCTCCATCTCGCTGGCGCAGTACGCGCCTTCACCCGACGCGAAGTTCCTTGCCTATGCGCTCTCCAAGGGCGGTGCCGACTGGCAGACGATCAAGGTGCGTGACATCCACACCGGGCAGGACCTCGCCGACGAAGTCCACTGGATGCGCTTCTCGAATCTGTCGTGGACGAAGGACGCCAAGGGATTCTTCTACTCGCGCTATCCCGAGCCGCCGAAGAACAAGGTGCTCGAAGCCGCGCTCTCCGGGCAGGCACTCTACTACCACCGCGTCGGCACGCCGCAATCGGCCGACGTCCTCGTCTACGAGCGTCAGGACCTGGCCGGGTGGCTGATCAACGGGTCGGTGACCGAAGATGGCCGCTACCTGCTGATCACGATGGCCGAAGGTTCCGGCAACCAGAACCGCCTCTATTACGCCGACCTCGATGACGCCAACGCGCCACACATCTCGGCGGCGGTGCAGCCGCTGATCGAAACCGACGATGCGGAGTACGCGCCGATTGGAAACGTGGGGCCGGTGCTCTACCTGCGGTCGGACAAGGACGCGCCCAATCGCAAGGTCGTCGCGGTGGACCTGCGCGCGCCTTCTCCGTCGGCGTGGAACACCGTCGTCCCCGAGCAGGAGGACGCGCTCGAGTCCGTCGCCCTCATCGGCGGCCGCATCGTCTCGCAGTATCTGATGGACGTGCAGAGCTGGCTGAGGTTGAACGGGCTCGACGGGGCGGATCAGGGTGAGATTGTGCTGCCGGCGCACGGGCACGGTGGCCGGCCTGATGGGCCGCGAGGATGCGCCGGATATCTGGTATCTGTTCAGCTCGCCGCTCACGCCGTCCACGGTCTATCGCTACGATCCGGCCGCACAGCAGAGCACACCGTTCGAGGCGCCGACCGCGCCGGTGGACGTCAGCCAGTTCGAGACGCAGGCGCTGTTCGCGACGTCGAAGGATGGCACGCGCGTGCCGTTCTTCATGACGTCGAAGAACAACCTGCCCCGCGATGGCAGCAACCCGACGATGCTCTACGGCTACGGCGGGTTCTCGATCTCCGTCACGCCCGCCTACCGCGCCGATGTGCCTGCCTGGCTCGAGCAGGGCGGCGTCTGGGTCACCGTCAGCCTCCGTGGCGGCGCGGAGTACGGTGAGGCATGGCACAAGGCGGGCATGCTGGATAAGAAGCAGAACGTCTTCGACGACTTCATCGCCGTGGCCGAGCACCTGGTGAAGGAGAAGCTGACGTCACCGGCGAAGCTGGGCGTGATGGGCGGCTCGAACGGGGGCCTGCTGGTGGGCGCGGTGGTCAACCAGCGGCCGGACCTCTACGCCGTGGCGCTGCCCGCCGTGGGCGTGATGGACATGCTCCGCTACGAGCGATTCACGGGCGGCCGCTTCTGGGTCAGCGAGTACGGGTCGGCACAGAACGCCGAGCAGTTTCCGTTCCTGATCAAATACTCGCCGGTGCAGAACGTCGCGCCGGGCACCTGCTATCCGGCGACGCTGGTCACCACTGCCGACCACGACGATCGCGTCGTGCCCAGCCACTCGTTCAAGTACGTGGCGGCGCTGCAGGCGGCGCAGGCGTGCGACAAGCCGGTGCTGATTCGCGTGGAAGTGGCCGGCTCGCACGGCTATCGCCCGACCGACAAGCTGATTGCGGAGCGGGCCGATCAGTGGGCGTTCGCGGCAGAGGCGATGGGGATTAGATAGTCCAGAGACGGTGCATCTGTTGATCTCGTGACGTGGTGATGTTGCGATCGGATCGCTACGGAACGCTCACGAGAACCTCGTTCGATGCCGGGCCCGAGCCGCAGGCGGCATTGGCCACCACGCGGATGAAATACGGCCCGCTGGCCACCGACGCTGAGACCGTGTTCGTGAGTCCGACGCTGCCGTTGAACACGTTGCTCGCACCCGCGGTGGACCCGGCGACCACGGTGTAGCCGGTCACCGGCCCACCGGACGGAGTGGACCACGCGATGGTGACGACATTGCCGCTGCGGCTGCCACTGAGCACCGGCGCCGATGGCGTGGTGCACGCGGCCCCGACGGACACGCTGGTCTCGTTCGATGGCGCGCTGGTGCCACCCGCGCCCTGCGCGAGGACGCGCAGGAAGTAGGTGCCGGGAGGCACCGCCCCGGTCACTACCGTGCCAGCTCCCACGGCGCCGTTGAACACGTTCGCGGCTCCGCTGGCGGTACCCGCCTGGACGATGTAGGCGAATACCGCGCCGCCGGAGGCCGGCGGGGTCCACGACAGCGTGATCATGCCGGCGGACGCCGTCGCCACCGCGTTCCGCGGCGGCCCGGGCGGCAGGCCGACCTGCGCCACCACGTCGGCCGACACCGGGCCGACGCCGGCGAGGTTCTGGGCCGCCACGCGGATGTAATAGGTACCGTTCGGAATCGGGGAGGAGACCGAGGTGACCGCGCCCACGCCGCCGCTGTAGATGTTCGAGGCGCCCGGCGCCGTGCCGGCCTGAATGATGTAGTTGGTGACGGCCGATCCGGTGGCCGGCGGCTGCCAGCTCACGCCAATCGTGTTGCCAACGACCGTGGTCTGGATATTCCGCGGCACGCCAGGCACTGCTGCCGGCGCGCCGGCCCGGAACGCCTGCACGATCGGGAAGGCCTCGCTCTGCGACAGCGCGTTGTTGTGCGAGGCGGTGCCGGTGGGCATGCCGCTGTAACCGACGCCGGGGTTCGACAAGTTCAGGATCCGCGCGGCACTGGCGCCACCGGCGCACGCGTAGGCCATCACCGTGCGAAACCGCGTGCCCGCGCCACAGTTCTTGTAGCCGAAGCTGTAGGGACGGAATGTTGCCGTGGGCAGGGTGGCGTAATCTTCGGGCGCGTGCTGGTTCCCGAAGTTGTGGCCGGCCTCGTGCGTGAAGGTGAACTGCGAGAAGCACTGGCGGGCGGTGACGCCGTGCGCATAGGTCGAATTCGGTCCCAGCCAGGCGATACCGCAGGTGCTGCCGGTGGTATTGGCCACCACCAGGTGCATGAGGTCGGCCTGGACGGCGTTGCGACCGGCCGCCACCGTCGCATGTGACGTGAACGCCCGGAGGTCGTCGGCCATGTCCGTCGCGCTCTCGACGAACCCCGCGAGCTCTCCGGCGCCAGCCAGCCGCATGGTCGCCTGAACGTTGCTGCGCGCGTAGATCGTGTTCGACTCCGAGACGCCCTGGGCGATGAGGGCCTCGATGGCGGCCTGGCCGCCGGCGCCGGCTCGGGCGGCCGCCGTGTAATAGACGAAGACATCGACCACTTCGCCGGCCGCGAGCCGCACCGGCTCGTCGGCCACCGGGGCCTCGATCGTGCCAGTGGGGGGAATCAGCGGCGGCCGCTCCTCGCCGAAGCTGCCAGGGTCGAGCTGCTCGATCAGCGTGCGACCGTCAGCGCCGCGGACGCGATAGAGGGCGTCCCGGACCTGGACGCCGCCGGACAAAACGTCGTTTTTCCATGTCAGCGTCACCGTGCTGAGCGGGTCGCCGACGATGCGCCCGACCCAGGACCGGTGGCCGAGGTCGTTCTGCTCGAAACGTTCGTACTCCACCGAGTAGGCCGCATCGTCGAAGAGATTCAAGGTGAAGGCCGACGTCCGGTCGCCGGCGAATCCGGTGGCCAGGGCGGCAGAGAGGAGATCGAAGCGGACCGACGTAGTGCGGGCGCGGGTGACGGCCGGGCCGTCGCCAGCCATGACGGGCACGTCGATGGCCGACTCACCGAAGAGGGCGGGCGGCGCCTGCGCCATGAGCTCACCGGGAGGAACAGTGAAGAACAGCGCAATGGTCGCGGCAGCGCCGAGGGCGGCAAGCGCGCGGAAAGGCATCCCACAGTCTATCGGCTGGACTCAGCGCAACGTGATTGAATGATCCGGGCGACCAAGCGCGCTGCGATATGCTCCCGGCGTGATCAAGCCCCTCGCCGCCCCGGCGCTCGCATTCTGCCTCGCCGTCACCCAGTTGCAGGGCAACGCACAACAGATCTCCGCCAACGGCGTGAAGACGCTGAGCCCGCCAGGCGCGATCGCGCCGACCGGCACCTGGAGCCTCGCAACACGGGCCGGCGACTTCGTCTACGTGGCTGGGATGCGCGGCATCGATCCCGCGACGAACGCCCTCGTGGCTGGTGACGAAGCTCGCGTGAGCCAGGCGTTCCGGAACATGCAGCTGATCGCGCAGTCGGAAGGCGCCTCGCTGCGCGATGCCGTGCGCCTGGTCGTCTACGTCACCGACATGTCACGCCACCGGCCGATCGTCAACAAAGTGCAGGAACAGCTGTGGGGCGCCGGTCCCTATCCACCGCGCACCATCGTCGAGGTGAGGGCGCTGAACCAGGACGACATCGTCGAGGTCGAGGGCACGTTCTACGCGCCGGTGAAGCGTTGATGGCTGGCGGCAGTCCGCGCTTGCGTCAGGCGGTCCCCCCAAGCACAATGCAGCCCACGCTCGGGTATCTGGTGACGCCGCGCCACAAAGGAGAGCACATGGTTCGCCCGTTCGTCGGAACCCTCGCCGCTCTGGCCATCGTGGGGGTGGCCCTGGTCACCGCGCAGCAGGTCCCGGCTCCCGTGGACGATGCTGCCCTGGCCAAGGTGGAGTCGCGCAGCCAGGACTGGCTGTCGTACGGGCGCGACTACTACGAGCAGCGCTTCAGCCCCCTCGACCAGATCAACGACACCAACGCCTCGACGCTGGGCCTGGCCTGGTCGTTCGAGACCGGCACTGACCGCGGCCTCGAGGCGACGCCGCTCGTCATCGACGGCGTGATGTACACCACCGGGTCGTGGAGCGTCACCTACGCGGTCGACGCGCGCACCGGTCAGCAGCTCTGGAAGTACGACCCCGAGGTGCATCGGAAGTACGACCAGCTGGCGTGCTGCGATGTCGTGAACCGCGGCGCGGCCTTCTACAAGGGCCGTGTCTACGTGGGCGTGCTCGATGGGCGGCTGGTGTCGCTCGACGCGAAGAGCGGCAAGGTGGCGTGGCAGACGACGACGGTCGACCAGAAGCAGCCGTACACGGTCACCGGCGCGCCGCGGATTGCCAAGGGCAAAATCATCATCGGCAACGGCGGCGCCGAGTACGGCGTGCGCGGGTACGTGTCCGCATACGACGCGGACACCGGCAAGCTGGCGTGGCGCTTCTACACCGTGCCGGGAGATCCGTCGAAGCCGCAGGAATCCAAGGCGCTGGACGCGGCACTTCCCACCTGGAAGGGGAACGACTGGTGGAAGTACGGCGGCGGTGGCACAGTCTGGGATTCGATCGTCTACGACCCCGAGAGCAATCTGCTGTACGTCGGCACCGGCAATGGCTCCGCGTGGAACCGCCAGATTCGCAGCCCTGGCGGCGGCGACAACCTGTACCTGGCGTCGATCCTGGCGATCAATCCCGACAACGGCGAGCTGGTCTGGCACTACCAGACGGTGCCGGGCGACACCTGGGACTATACGGCCGTACAGCCGATGATGCTGGCCGATCTGACGATCGGCGGACGCCTGCGCAAGGTGATCATGCAGGCGCCGAAGAACGGGTTCTTCTACGTGCTCGACCGCGCGACGGGCGAGCTGCTCTCGGCCGATCCGTATGTGACCGTGAACTGGGCCTCGCACGTCGACCTCAAGACGGGTCGGCCCGTGGAGATGCCCGGCGCGGACTACGCGACCAAGGGCACCTACATCCGTCCCGGGCCGCTCGGCGGCCACAACTGGCAGGCCATGTCGTTCAGTCCGCGCACGGGCCTGGTCTACCTGCCGGCACAGGACAATGGGCGGTACTTCGAGCAGCCGACCAGCTTCGAGTTCAAGCCGCTGCAGTACAACCTGGGCCTCGGGCCGATCGGCCGGAACCTGGAGAACTACGAGGTGCCGTACGCGGGCCGGCTGATCGCGTGGGATCCGGTGGCCCGCAAGCCCCGCTGGACTGCCGAGTACGGCGCCTACTGGAATGGCGGGACGCTCGCCACGGCCGGTAATCTCGTGTTCCAGGGTACGGCGGCGGGCGACTTCATCGCCTATCGCGCAACCGATGGCGAGAAGCTCTGGTCCGCATGGGCGGGGACCGGCATCGTCGCACCGCCGATCACGTATGCGATCAATGGCCAGCAGTTCGTGTCGGTGATGGCCGGCTGGGGCGGCGCGTTCTCGCGCAAGGCGCGCTCGTACGGGCGCCTGCTGACGTTCGCGATTGGAGGAACGGCCGCGCTCCCGTCACGCCCACGGCCACGGCCGGTCACGGCCATCGCCAGCAACGCACGTCCCGAGGACATTGCGGCGGGCGCGAAGATCTTCGCGGCCTACTGTGTCCGCTGCCACGGCGGCGCCACGGTCCTGCCCGATCTGCGGCGATCGACCCCCGGCATCTACGCCGGCCTGGACAAGATCCTCGATGGATCGCTGGTCGAACGCGGTATGCCCCGTTTCGAGGACCTCGACCAGCCGGCGATCGCAGCGCTTCGTGCCTATCTGCTGGACGAGCGGCGGAAGCTCGCGCAGGCTCGGTAGCGCGAGGGCCCGTCCTATTCGTCGCGCAGGACCACGATTGGATTGACGCGGGACGCGCGCCAGGCGGGCACTGCGCACGCCACCGTCGCCACCACCGCGATGGTCCCCACCACCGCCGCCATCGTCGCTGGATCGGTGGGCTGGACCCCGAACAGCAGCGACGACAGCACCCGGCTGAGCGCGAAGGCGCCGGCCAGCCCGCCGGCCACCCCGACCGCCGCGAGCAGCAGCCCCTGCTTCATGACCTGCGCCAGCACACTTCCCTGCTTCGCGCCGAGCGCCATGCGGATGCCAATCTCGCGGCGGCGCTCCAGCACCGAGTAGGAGAGCACGCCGTAGGTGCCGATGGCGGCCAGCAGCAGCGCGAGCCCGGCGAACGCGCCCAGCAGCTGCGCCAGCAGGCGCGGGCGGCGGATCGACTCGTCGAACACCGCGCTCATCTCGCGCAGGCGCACGACCGGCACGCTGCGGTCCGCCTCGCGCACTGCGTTCTCCACCGCCGTCGTCACCGCCGACGGCGGCATCGTCGTCCGCAGCACCATGTTCATGGTGGTGGGCGCCTGGTCCGCCGCCAGCGAGGTTGGCGGTCTGGTCGACCAGGAAGTAGAGCTCGGTGCCGGTCTTCTTGTCGAGGCCGCCCTGCTTCACGTCCTTCGCGACGCCGATGACGGTGAACCACGGCGTGGTCGGCCCGCCCGGGCGCACGCGCTGGCCAATCGGGTTCTGGTCCTTCCAGAACGTCCGCACCATCGTTTCGTTGACCACGGTGACCGGATTCGAGGGCGACGCGTCGGTCTCGGTGAAGCCGCGGCCCTCGACGATGGGGATGCCCATGGTCTCGAAGTAGCCTGCGGCAACGTTCTGGTAGTAGTCCACGTTCTCGAACGGCCCCTCGGGCGGCGCCGTGTAGTTGTCGATGTCGGTGTCGTTGGCGTTCACCTGCCGCTCCGGCGGCAGGCCCGACATGGCCGTGGCGCCCTGCACGCCCGGCACTTCGCGCAGGCGCGCGAGCAGCCGCTGGTAGAGCTGCGCGCGCTGCGGCGCCTGGGGATAGCTTGCGGCGGGCACCGACAGGGCGAAGGTGACGAGCCGCGAACGGTCGAAGCCGGCGTCCACGCTCGACAGGTTGTAGACCGTGCGCAGCAGCAGCCCCGCGCCGATTACCAGCATCACCGCCAGGGCGACCTCGGCGATGACCAGGCCGCGCCGCACGTGATGACGCGCCGAGCTGGTGGCGCCGCGCGCGCCGCCTTCCTTCAGCGCCGCCGCCAGCCCGGCGATGCGGGTGTGCATGATCGGCGCGAAGCCGAAGACGATGCCGGTGATCACGGAGACGCCGAGCGTGAACAGCAGCACGGTGGGATCCACGGCGACTTCCGCGGTGCGCGGCAGGCTGTTCGGATAGGCGCGCAGGATCGCCTGGATGCCGACCCGCGCGAGAATCAGGCCCAGTAACCCGCCGGTGACCGAGAGCAGCACGCCCTCCGTCATGAACTGCTGCAGCAGTCGGCCCGCGGCCGGCGCCAAGCGCGGTGCGCACGGCAAACTCGCGGTGCCTGGTCTCGGCGCGCGCCAGCAGCAGGTTGGCGAGGTTGGCGCACGCAATCAGCAGCACGAAGCCGACCGACGCCTGCAGCACCCAGATGGCGCGGCTCGCGCTGCCGACGATCTCCTCCTGCACCGGCTCCATCTGCAGTACGATGACCCGCCCCCGGATGCGTCTCGCCGGGAACCGGCGGCGGCAGCGGCGCGAACACGTGCTGCTTCACGCCGGTGCGCTCCCTCCAGCTCGCGATCAGCGATGTCAGCTCCGCCTGTGCCGCGTCCGGCGTGACGCCGTCCTTCAGCCGTCCGATGAGATAGAGGATAGTGGTTGCCGCGGTTCTGACGGTTGGCGGGGTTGAGGCCGAGCGGCAGCCAGACCTCGGTGCGGTTGTCCATGACATCCGCACCGGGCGGCATGATGCCGATGACCTCGCGGGCCAGGCCGTTGATCTCCACCGTCTGGCCCAGCACCTCGCGTCCGCCGAAGGCGGACTGCCACAGCTCGTGGGACAGGATGACCACCTGCGGCGGCGTCGGCGGCGGCGTGCCCGGCGGCCCGGGCTGGCTGGTCACGTCGGTCTCGCCCTTCGCGAACAGCCGGCCCTGCGCCGGCGGCACCTGCAGCGCGCGCATCAGATCGTCGGTGACCGCGGCCGAGCGCACGCGGCGTGGCCGATCGCGCGGCCATCAGGTTCACTTCACCGGTCGTGAAGGCGCCGACCTCGGCGAACGACTGGTTCAGCTCGCGGAACTCGAAGAACTCCGGAGGCGACACCCAGAACTGATCGAACCCCTGCGCCGGGAACCGGCTGGTGAGGAACATCAGCTGTTCGGGCTTCGGGTAGCCCAGGGGCTGCAGCACCACCCCGTTCACGATCGAGAAGATGGCGGTGTTGGCGCCGATGCCGAGCGCCAGCGTGATGACCGTCACCAGCGTGAAGCCGGGCGTGCGCGTCAGGGCGCGCACCGCGTGACGAAGATCCTGCAGCAGGTGGTCCATGGTGGCTGGTTGGACGATGTGGCGGTTCGGAACGTTGCCTCGTCTCTCATCCCCCTCTCACCCCCGTTGAGGCACAATTCCTCACATGGTTCGTCCCGCGGTCACGACTCTGTGTGCCCTGATGCTGTTCGGCGGCGCCTTACCGGCTGGATCGCAGCCTGCGGGGCCCACCTTCACGTTGGCGGATGCCCTCGCCCGCGCCCGCGACGGCTCGCCGGAGGGTGCCGCGGCCCGAGCCCGGGTCGAGGCGGCGGAACGCGCCGTCGGCGAGACGGCCCGCATGCCCAATCCGACCGTGGAATTCCGATCGGAGAACTGGGCCTCCGGCGTCTCGCGGTCGGTGCTGCCGCTCGACGCCTTTGCCGAGTTCACGCAGGTGGTCGAGCTGGGTGGGAAGCGCGGCGCACGCCGCGGCGTCGCCGAGGCCGGACTGGGCGCGACGCAGGCCGATGAAGCGGTGGTCCGGCGAGCGCTCGCCGTCGACATCTCGCGCGCCTATCTGGATGCCCTCCGCCTGCGCGAACGGCAGCGGACGCTGGCGGAGCAGAGCACCGACCTCGCCGAGATGGTGCGGGTGCTCGACCGCCGGGTGGAGGTGGGCACGACCGCCGAAGCGGATGCGCTGAAGTTGCGGACGGAGGAAGCGCGCCTCGGCACCGACCTGCTCCGCACCGAGGTCGCCGCCCAGCGGGCGCTGCTGCAGCTGACCTCGCGTTTGAACGTGGAGGCCGGCCTCGATGCGCTCGGTGCCGCCACCGCTCCCGGCACTGCCCGCCATCGACGATGAGGCGGCCCTCAAGCGAAGACCGGACGTGACGGCGGCCGAGCGGGCCGTGGTCTCCGCGCAGCAGGCCCTCCGCCTGGAAGACGCGCGGGGCACGCCCGACCCGGCACTGAACGCCGGCTACAAGCGCACCGGTGGCTACAATACCGGGCTCTTCACCGTGACGATGCCGCTCCCGCTATGGGATCACAACCGCGTGAACCGTATCCTCGCCCAGGGACACGTCACCGCCGCGGAGCTCGAACGCGCCGCCGTCGAGCGGCGGGCGCGCGGAGAAATGGCCGCCACCCGCATGGCCGCCGGCCGGTTGAGCGAACGCGCCCGCGACATCCGCACGCGGCTCGTGGAACCGGCGCGTGGCGCCCGGGAAGCGGCGCGCGCGGCCTTCGCCAGTGGCGCGCTCGACGTCCTGCGTCTGGTCGACGCGGAGCGCGTGTTCACCGATGCCACGCTGGTGGCCATCGACATCGAGATTGACGCGGTCGCCGCTGCCATCGAGGCACGGCTGGCCGCCGGAGAGGATCCCCTGCCATGAGGCTCACCCGTTCCACGGCATCGAACCGCCGCCCGGCCACGCTGGCCGCGGTGCAGGCGGCGATGCTGGCCACCACCCTCGTCGCGTGCGGAGGTCCTGCGCCCGAGGCGCAGCCCGCGGCGACGGCCGCCACGCCCGAAGCCCGCACCTCGATGGCCGTGTCGGAAGCCGACGCGCGCGCCGCTGGCATCGAGACGGCCGCGGCCCGCACGGTCGAGCGCAGCGAATCGCTGCAGGCGTCCGGGATTGTCACCTTCGACGAGCGTCGGACCGCCCGACTGGGATCGCTGGTCGAGGGCGTGGTCGACGAGATCAACGTCCAGCCCGGTGACCGTGTGGCGCGGGGCGCCATCCTGGCGCGCCTGCACAGCCATGTCATCCACGATGCGTGGGCCAACCATTCCAAGGCGAAGGCCGAGCGGAAGCGCGTCGAAGCCGAGCTCGCCTACGCGCGCACGGCCGAGGCCAGAGCCGCGCTGCTGGTCGAGTCCCGGGCCCTGTCGCCCCAGGAACTCGAGCGGGCACGGGCCGACGTCAACACCGTGGTCCAGGCGATGGCCTCGGTCGACGCGGAGATCACGAGAGCGGAACAGGAGCTGGGCCACTACGGGGTGGCCGTGGGCGGGGACATGAAGGCCGGCGAGGACACCTCGGTGCCGGTGCGGGCGCCGTTTGCCGGCACCGTGATCGAGCGCCAGGCCACCCAGGGTTCGGCGGTCACGCCCGGGACACCGCTGGTCGTGATCTCGGATCTCTCCCGCGTGTGGATCACCGCCGAGGTCGACGAGGCGCAGATCGGCCGCGTGGTGACCGGCGCGCCGGTCACCATCCAGGTGGCGGCCTATCCCGGCGAGTCGTTCAGCGGCAGGCTCGCGATGGTGGGCGACGTCGTCAACGCCGCCACCCGGCGCGTGACGCTCCGCGTCGAAGCCGAGAACCCCGACCAGCGGTTGAAGCCCCAGATGTTCGTCACCCTGGCGCTCGGCTCCTCGACGCCGCGCCGGGTGCTGGTGGTGCCGTCGCGGGCCGTGCAGCAGATGGAAGGCGAGACGGTGGTGTTCGTCCGCTCCGGCACGGATCAGTACAGCCGGCGCTCCGTGACCACGGGCACCGACGTCGCCGGCGAGATCGAGATCGTCAAGGGCCTCGCGGAGGGCGAGACCGTGATCACCGCTGGCGCGTTCCTGCTGAAGTCCGAGCTCCTCAAGCCCGCCGGCGAGGAGCCGTAACGTGGGCTTCGTCGAACGCTTCGTCCACGCCACGTTCGGGCAGCGCGTCTTCGTGCTGCTCTGCCTCGGCGCGCTCGTCGTCACCGGGCGTGATCGCCTATCGCGAGCTGCCGATCGAGGCCTTCCCCGATCTCACCAACAACCAGGTGGTGGTCATCACCGAGGCGCCCAGCCTGGCGGCGCCGGAGGTGGAGCAGCGCGTCTCCTACCCCATCGAAACCGCGCTGATGGGCGTCCCGAATGCCCACGAGGTCCGCTCCATCTCGAAGTTCGGGCTCTCCATCGTCACCGTCGTGTTCGACGATGCGGTGCCGGTGTACTTCGCCCGGCAGCTGGTGACCGAGCGCATCGCCGACGTGCGCGGCCGCATCCCGCAGGGGCTCGAGCCGGTGCTCGGTCCGGTCGCCACCGCCTTCGGGGAGATCTACCAGTACGTCGTCACCGGCGAAGGCATCGATGCGATGGCGGCGAAGACCACCCACGACTGGGACATCCGCACGCGGATGCGGTCGGTGTCGGGCGTCGGCGAGGTGAACTCGTGGGGCGGCCTGACCAAGCAGTTCCAGGTGGTGGTCGATCCGCCGCGGCTCGAGAAGTACGGCCTGGCGCTCGGCGACGTGCTGCAGGCGGTCGGCGACAACAACCAGTCGTTCAGCGGCGGCTTCATCGAGCACCGCGACGAGCGCTATACCGTGCGCGGCGTGGGGCTCATCACCAACGTCTCGGAGCTGGAACGCGTGGTGCTGAAATCGCACCAGGGCGTCCCGGTGCTGGTGCGCGACGTGGCCACCGTCGAAGTGGCGCCGATGCTGCGCGACGGCGCCGTCACGCGCAACGGGAAGGGCGAAGTCGTCGGCGGCATGGTCATCATGCTGAAGGGCGAGAACGCGCACGACCTGTCGCAGCGCGTGAAGGCGCGGATGGCCGAAGTGGCGGCGACGCTGCCGCCCGGCATGCGCATCGAGCCGTTCTACGACCAGAGCGAAGTGATCGACCGCACCACGGCCACCGTCCGCCGCAACCTGGTCGAGGGCTGCCTGCTGGTCATGGTGGTGCTGTTCTTCTTCCTCCGCGACGTGCGGGCGTCGCTGATCGTCGCCGCTGTGATTCCGCTGTCGATGCTGGTGGCGTTCATCGGCATGCGCCTGTTCGGTGTCTCGGCCAACCTGATGTCGCTCGGCGCCATCGACTTCGGCCTGATCGTCGACGGCGCGGTGGTGATGATGGAGAACTTCGTCCGCCGCCGGACCGAAGTGGGCGAGCGGGTCGCGCATGCGAGCGGACCGCACGCGCACGAGCTGCGCATCAACCTGTTCCGCAGCGCCGCGGTCGAGGTCGCGCGGCCGGTGCTGTTCGGCGTGCTGATCATCATCGCCGTCTACCTGCCGATCTTCACGCTCGAAGGGCTGGAGGGGAAGATGTTCCGGCCGATGGCGATCACGGTGTGCTCGGCCCTGTTCGGCTCGCTGCTGCTGTCGCTCACCGGCGTGCCGGTGGTGTCGTCCTACCTGCTGAAGCTCGAAGGCCACCACGAGGAAGAACCGTGGTTCGTCAGGCTGCGCAACCGCTACGTGCATCATCTCGTCGGCCAGATGCATCACCCGGTGCGCACCATCGCCGTCGCGCTGGCCCTCGTCGTCACCGCGCTCGGCTCGGTGCCGTTCCTCGGCACCGAGTTCATGCCGCGGCTGGACGAGGGCTCGATCCTCGATCGAGACGCGCAAGCTGCCGTCGGTGTCGCTCGAGGAGTCGGTGCAGATCTCGACCCGCGTCGAGCAGATCCTGCTCGGGAGTTCACGGAGATCTCGCAGATCGTCACCAAGCTCGGGCGGCCGGACCTGGCGACCGAAGCGATGGGCATCTACCAGGGCGACGTCTACGTGCTGCTGCACCCGGAGGATGAGTGGGAGAGCGGGCGCAACAAGGAGGACCTGATCAACGCGATGGCCGAGGCGCTGTCGCACGTGCCTGGGCTGTCGGTGAACTTCACGCAGCCGATGGCGATGCGCCTGGACGAAGTGGTCTCGGGCATCAAGGCCGACGTCGCGGTGAAGGTGTTCGGCCCGGACTCCGCGGTGCTGGAGCGCATCGGCGCCCAGGTGCTGGACGTGATCGAGCACGTGCCGGGCGCGGCCGACACGCAGGTGGAGGTGCTCTCCGGCGGCGCCCAGCTGGAAATTCAGATCAATCGCGACGCCATCGCCCGCTATGGCCTGCACGTGAACGACGTGCAGGAGGTGGTGGAGGCCGCGGTCGGCGGGCGGCAGGCCACCGAGCTGCTCGACGGCGCGCGTCGCTTCCCCGTGGTGGTGCGGCTGCCGGCGTCCGTGCGCGAGACGCCGGACGCCATCGCCGCGCTGGTCGTCACCGCGCCCGGCGGCGAACGCGTGCCGCTCGGCCGGCTGGCCAGCATCCGCGTCGCCGCCACCCCCGAAGCGGTGAATCACGAGAACGCGGAACGCCGCCTCGTGGTGCAGAGCAACGTCCGCGGACGCGATGTCGGCAGCTTCGTCGCCGAGGCGCAACAGCGGCTGGCGGGGGCGGTCACCCTGCCGACCGGCTACTACTTGACGTGGGGTGGACAGTTCGAGAACCAGCAGCGGGCCACCGCCCGACTGATGCTGGTCGTTCCGCTGTCGCTCGTCATCATCTTCGTGCTGCTGATGGTCACCTTCGGGCGCGTGCGCTGGTCGCTGCTGATTCTGCTGAACGTGCCGTTCGCGGCGGTCGGCGGCGTCGCGGCGCTGTGGATCCGCGGCCTGACGCTGAATCTATCGGCCTCGGTCGGCTTCATCGCCCTGTTCGGCGTGGCGGTGCTGAACGGCGTGGTGATGATTGCCGCCATCCGCGCGCTGCGCGAGGACGAGGGCATGGACGTCCGCGAGGCGACGGTCGCCGGGGCGGCCTCGCGGCTGAAACCCGTGCTGATGACCGCCATGGTGGCGGCCATCGGGTTCATGCCGATGGCGCTCTCGCACGGAGCGGGCGCCGAGGTCCAGCGGCCCCTCGCCACCGTCGTCATCGGCGGCATCGTCACCTCGACGCTGCTGACGCTGATCGTGCTGCCGACGCTGTACGACATGATGGAGCGGTGGGTGGCGCGCCGCGAGGCTGCCGCCGACGGAGCCTGACATGCGAGTCCTCGTCGTCGAAGACGACCCTGAGATCAGCCGGTTCATCGTCCGCGGGCTGACCGAGGAGCGGCACCTGGTGGACCTGGTGGCGGACGGGTTGTCGGCGATCGACATGGTGGCGGCCGAGGAATACGATGCGGTCGTGCTCGACCTGATGCTGCCAGGCGTCGACGGGTTCGAGGTGTGCCGGCGCATACGGGCGCAGGGCGCCGACACCCCGGTGATCATCGTCACCGCCCGCGACGGCCTGGCCGATCGCGTGGCCGGGCTGGACGGTGGCGCCGACGACTACCTCGTCAAGCCGTTCGCGTTCGAAGAGCTGCTGGCGCGGCTGCGCGCACTCAGCCGGCGCGGCCGCACGCGGCACATGACGCACGTGCTGGAGTACGGACCCATTTCGGTGGACCCGGTCGCGCACACCGTCTCGGTGCAGAGCCAGATCATCAGCCTCACCGCCACCGAGTACCGGCTGCTGGAGTTCCTGGTTCGCCGTGCCGAAGCCATCGTCACCCGCGACCAGCTGGCGCAGCACGTCTGGGGCGGCGACTACGAACCGATGTCGAACAACGCCGATGTCTACGTCGGCTACGTCCGCCGCAAGCTGCTGGCGGCCACACCCGACGCGCTCATCCACACCGTGCGCGGCATGGGCTACATGCTGAAGTGGGAGCCGCACCCGTGACGGTCCTGCCCGCGTTCACCACCTTCCGCGCGCGGCTGATGCTGCGGTGGACGCTGGCCGTGGGCCTGCTGCTGGGCGTGGCGAACCTCGGGGTCTACGCCGGCGCGCGTGCCTATCTGCACCGCTGGCTCGACGACAACGTCCGCACCCTCGCCGCCACGGAGACCGCCTCGTCCACGGACGGCGTCGGCGACGTGCACCTGCACGAGGCGCCGTTCTCTCAGTTCCACGCCGGCGGGTTCGCCGAGAAATTCGTCCAGATCTTCGACCGCGACGGCCGGCTCGTGCTGCAGTCCACCGCGCTCGCGGGTGGCCCCGCGGCGATTGCGCCCGAGATGGTGCGGGAGGCGTTTGCCGGAAACGCCCCGCTGGTCTCGGCCACCGTCGGAGGGCGGCACGCACGCGTCGCGGTGCTCACCGCGTCACACGACGGACGCGACTACGCGGTGGCGGTGGGACTGTTCGCCGATGACGTGGCGCAGGGCCTGGCGTCACTGGCGTGGCTGCTCGGGCTGATGTGGGTGGCGAGCGTCGGCGCCACCGCCGCGATCGGCTACGTCCTGGCCTCCCGCGCGCTCGCACCCGTGGCGCGCATCACCGAGCGCGCCGCCTGGATTGCGCAGGGCCATTTCGAGGATCGCCTCGACGAGCCGCACGTGGACGACGAGGTGGGGCGCATGACGGTGCTGCTCAACTCGATGCTCGATCGCATGCGGAGCGCGGTGGAGGCGAACCGTCGCTTCGCGTCCGACGCCTCACACGAGCTGCGCGGGCCGCTCACCGCGATGGCCGGTGAACTGGACGTCGCGCTCCGCCACCCCCGTTCCGCCGAGAGCTATGAAGACACCCTGCGTCACGTGCGCGGACGGCTGTCGGCGCTCACCCGGCTCGCCGAGGATCTGATCCTGCTGGTGCGCACCCAGGAAGGCACCCGCGAGGTGATGCTGCGCGAAGTGGACGTCGCCTCCCTCGTCAACGACGCGTTCCAGCGGCTCGAGGCGCCGGCGCGATCGCGGGGCATCACCCTCGGCCACGAGCGCCTCGACGGCCTGTTCGTCTATGCCGATCCCGCGCTGATGGCGCGCGTCGTCGACAACGTGCTGTCGAACGCCGTCCACTACAACCGCGAGAACGGCTGGGTCCAGGTGACCGCCGACGTCGAGGAGCCGGCGGACGGCACCTGGGAGGCGCCCATCGTGCAGATCGAGGTGCGGGACACCGGCCCCGGCATCCCTGCCGA
This sequence comes from uncultured Acidobacteriota bacterium, assembly GCA_963721715.1. Taxonomy (GTDB): domain Bacteria; phylum Acidobacteriota; class Vicinamibacteria; order Vicinamibacterales; family UBA2999; genus VFZN01. The sequence continues at coordinate 275,285 of CAVRKI010000006.1, forward strand.
CCAGCAGGAGCGCATCTTCGAGCGGTTCTTCCGGCTCGATCACTCCCGGGCCCGCCACACGGGCGGAAGCGGGCTCGGCCTGGCCATCTGCCGCGAGGTGATCACCCTGCACGGCGGCACCATCCGCGTCGGCGCCAGCTCGTCGGGTGGCACGACGATGGAGATCCGGATTCCCGGCCGCGGTTCCGAAACCGCCGCTGACGAGACCACCACGCACGAAAGGCAGGAGGTCGACCGGGAAAAAGTGGTGTAATTGCCCGGGCATTCGCGCCGGGTGCCCGCCGCTCCTATGCGTCATGCCGCCCTCGCGTTCGTCCTCGCCTGCGCGTCGCCAGCCGTCGCCCAACCCGCCGACGATCGATTCGAACTCGCCGTCACCGGCGGACAGCTCACCCTCGACCGCCTCGGCATCCGTCCCGAAGAACGGGGCACGGCCCTGGTGCTGCTGGCGCGCGCGTTGCACGGCGTCAGCGCCATGGGCGCCAGCGGCAGTATGGCGATCACGATCACCGAGATGTTCGGCCCCATCACCACCGCGGCCGCGCCGCCCGCCATCGAGGGGCCGACGGCCACCGTGCTCGCCCCGTTCAGCGAACGCATCTGGCAGACGGTGCTCGCCCCCGCCCCCGGGGTCGATGTGTTCTCCGCGCTCCTGAAGCATCGCGGCGCACTGCTGGTGGCGGCCGGTGCGCTGCAGACCACTTCGGAGGTCCGCGCCTGGCTGGGGCGCGAGCCACGGCTGTTGCAGCAGATCATCCTGCAGTGGCCCGGCGCGTTCACGCAGGCCGCGCCCGGCCTCGACCTGCGCGAGCGGAGCATCCTCGTGCCCGGCGGCGCCGCTCAGGACGCCGCCTGGACCGCGCTGGTGGGCGCGCCGCCGTCACGGCCCGAGGAGTTCCTGCGCCGCCTGCTGGCGCGCGACGATGGCCGCCTGGCGCGATTCTTCGGCGTGCTGGCCCGTCTGGACGGCCGGCGACTGGCCGCCCTGCTCCAGCCTCTCCCGGGCGAGTCCGCCACCACCGCACTCTCCGCTCTCTACCACGTGGCCAGGGACGCCGATGCGCCGTGGGACGCGAATCTCCACCCCTTTCAATTGAGTTACGCGGATCTCGCCTCGGTCCTGCACTCGCTGGACGACCTGCCGATCGATCGGGTGCCCGCCTCTGCGGGGTGGTGGCCGGCGCTGCTGCAGCAGAACATCGACACCAGGGACGCGGCCACCGCGTTGGTGCGAAGCGCACCCGTCCCCGCGCCGTACGCCGCCACCGTGCGCGCGATCCTGCACGGCGCCCCCCGGCGCCGTCGCGATCACGTGGCGGTGGTCGCCCTGGCGCGCCGCGCCTGGACGGGCAGCCTCGACCCGGCGGCACAGGCCGATCTGGTCTATGCGCTCGGCCACTTCTCGCGGTACCGCGCACTGCTGCTCATGCTCGATCGCATCGACGTGAACAGCCCAGCCGTGTGGGCGCGGAGTATCGACGCGGCCAGGCGGGTGGACAGCGGCGGCGGTCGCGAGCGTGACCTGAAGCTCGGCACGTTCCAGGGCGCCCTGGCGCTGGTCGAGCGCGCGAGCCTGGTCGGCAGCCTGGATGCCGCGGCCGCGGAGAAAGCGTTGCTGGCCCTGGCGACGGCGGTGGACACCGAAACGCCAGTCCCCGCTTCGGTTCGCTCCTGGCTGCTCGACACGTTCATTCCCTCCCTCCCCCCGCTGGTGCGTCCCGACCGCTTCTCGCAGCGGAGCGCGTACGAATCGCGCGTGCTCCAGGCGCTGGCCGGTGCGCCAGCAGCCTCCGAGCGCCTCTTCAGCTGGGAAGGCCTGGACTACAACGTCGATCCCATGGCCGGCGAGCACGAGCGGATCATCCGCATTCGCGAACAGCTGCCGACGCCCGGGCTCGACGCCGCTCTCGAATCCAGGGACCCTCAGGCGCTCGAGAGCGCGTTGCGAGCGATGGTGTACGCGCCGGCGCTGGGCGATCCGGAGGGCTCGGTGACCCTCAGCCCGGACGTGGTCACCCGGCACGACTTCGGCGGGTCGCGCTCGCCGTCGGGACGAAACCTCGCCTGGCTCCCGGCCGTCGAGCGGACGGGAACGGGCGGGCCCTGGCACGTGGGCGGCAGCCTTCTGGGCCTGGACCTCGCGCTCGGACGCTCGGCCTTGCGACGCCTGTCGGCGGACGAGATGCCCGCGGTGCCCACGATCAACCTGAACGATCAGCTGACGCTGGCGCGCACGGCCGTCGCCCTGGCGACCGCGCGCTTCGACGATGCGGCGCGCGACGAGCTGGCGGCGGCGATCGCGCGTGGCCGGCAGCGGGTGGTTCAGGCCGGAGCCAGCGCCGCGGCCATCCTCGCCCTTGGTGAGGAAGTGGCCATGACCGCGGCGGATCGGCAGGCGCTGCCGTGGACCCTGGCGTCGATGCCCGAGGCCGGTCCGCGGCTCTTCAGCCTGCGGGACCTGTTGTGGCTCGGCCGTCCACGCCTCGACCCCGGGGTGCTGGCTCGCTGGGGGGGGATCAGCGAACCGGTCGACGGACGGTTGGGCACCCGTTTCGATGCTCCGGTACCGTGGGATCACCTGGCCGGGCGTCCCGATACCGGGGTGCTGGCCACGCAGGTGCCCGATCTCACGCTCCGGCTGGTGGAGATCACGGCCGACAAGCACGTGCCGGCGGCACTCATCCCTGCGCTGCTGCTGTTCGCCACACAGGACTACTGGCACGACGTGGAAGCGCGCTTCGCCGACGACTGGCCGGCCATGGCGAGAGGCGCGCTCGGTCTCCCCGCGGTGCGGGTCGAGGACTACACCGCGGCCCTTGCGAGTGGCGGCCCGCTCCGACCGCGCTAGAATCGCCCTTTCAGGCAGACCATGAAGGCCAGACTTGCCGTCGGCTTCGCGATTGCGGCGACCGTCCTCACCCGTGGCGCGCAGGCGCCCGAGCTGTCGCTGCGCATTGTCTCGCCAGGCGCGGACACCTATCTCTCCGGACCGGTGCTGCTGAAGGCGGTGATCGAGCCGGCCCCGCGCGCCAGGGACATCGAGCGCGTGATGTTCTACGCCGACGGTCGCCTCGTGTGCACGGTCGGCGACGCGGCGCGAGCCGAATGTGCATGGGATGCCGGCGCGGAAGTGAAGGAGCATCTCGTCCGGGTCGTCGCCGACGTCGCCGGAGGCACCCGCGTCGTCGCCACGACGCGCACCAAGGGCCTCGAGTTCGTCGAACGCGTGTCGGTCGACGTGGTGCAGGTCACCGCGGTCGTCAACGATGGCAACCGCTTCGTGAAGGGGCTGCCGAAGACCGCGTTCCGCATCACCGAGGACGGGGTGCCGCAAGCCATCTCGCACTTCTCGAACGAAGGTTCGCCGCTCGAACTGGTGGTGGCGGTGGACGTCAGCCAGAGCATGGCGCCCAGCATGCCGCAGCTGAAGAACGCGGTCCGCAAGTTCCTCGGTGCGCTGGGGCCGAAGGACCAGGTGACGCTGGCCGCGTTCAACGACAACCTGTTCACCCTGGCGAAGCGCGAGACCGTGCCCGCGCAGCGCCTGCGGGCCGTCGACCGGCTGGCGCCGTGGGGCGGCACCGCGCTCTTCGACGTGATCGTCCGCGGCGTGCAGCTGCTGTCGAAGCAGCCGGGACGTCGCGTGCTGGTGGTGTTTTCGGACGGCGACGATCGCAGCAGCCACGCCACCATCGCCAACGTCGAAGCGGCGATGCGCTCCACCGACACCACGTTGTTCATGGTGGCGCTCGGGCGCGGCTCGCGCGAGGCGCAGCTGCGTTCCGGCATCCAGCGGCTGGTGACGCTCAGCGGCGGCCGCGGCCTGTTCGTGGAGAAGAGCGAGCACCTGGAAGCCGCGTTCGCCGAGATCGTCGAAGAGCTGTCGAACCAGTATCTGATCGGCTATCAGTCCACCAACACCAAGCGCGACGGCACGTGGCGCGAGATCGCCATCGACACGCCGGAGGGCGGGCACACGGTGCGGGCGCGGCAGGGCTATCGCGCGCCGGGGGGCCAGTAGCGGTGCGGGTCGTCACCGTCGCGTGCGCCGTCACGGCAGTGGCGGCCGCCCTGGCCCAGGGGCCGGTGCGCGCGCAGTCCGCAGCGGCGCCGACGCCGGCCTCGGCCTCCACCCCGGCCCAGACCCCGCGACCGCGAAGCCGCAAGCGCAGACGCCCGCTGGTGCACAGTTCGGAGTGAAGACCGAGCTGGTGCTGGTGGATGCCAGCGTTACCGACAACGAGAGCCGGCCCATCACCGATCTGTCGGTCGCCGATTTCGATCTGCAGGTGAACGGTCAGTCGCGCCCCATCGCCTCGGCGCAGTTCGTCTCGACCCTGCCCGATCCGGCCATCCCACCTCCCGCCGCCGGCGAGCCGACGTCGAACGACGCCCCGACCTCTGGCCGCCTCATGCTGTTCGTCGTCGACGACGGTCACATCCGGGTGGGAGGGGCGCAGGCGATCGTGCGGACCAGCGAGATGCTGCTCGAGCAGCTGGCGCCGGGCGACATGGTGGGCGTGGCGCGGCTGCCGACCGGGGTGGGGAGCGTGGAGTTCACCGCCGATCGCCGGCGGGTGCTCGAGGCGCTGCGACGCCCGGCCGGGACCTCGACCGGGCCTGGCAGTTCCGCGCAGGTGCAGATCAGCGAGGCCTTCGGCCTCGAGAACGGCGATAGCGACGCATGGAATCGGGCCGTGGAGCGTGAGTGCGCCGGACAGATCGAGATGGCGCGCGAAGCGTGCGCGGATGCGCTGCAGAACGAGGCGAGAATCGCACTCGCCGAGGCCGGCGCCCGCGCGGCGCAGACGCTGAAGTTCCTCGACGTGCTGTTCCAGCGGCTCGCCCGCCTCAACACGCCCGTCAACGTGGTGATGATTTCCGAAGGGCTGTTCCTGGGGCGCACGCCGGCGGCGATGGCGGAGGTGTCGCGCCAGGCGGCGGAAGCCCGCGTCACGCTCCACATCATCCGGCCCGCGACGTCGATGATGGGCGATGCCTCGCGCGCGTCGGCGCCCGGGCTCACCTTCACGATGGACGACTACCTGATGCGCGACGGCCTCGATCAGCTCGCAGGCCAGACGCGCGGCCGCGTGCTGCAGATCTCGGCCGGAACCGGCGCCGGCATCTTCGAACGGCTGAACCGCGAGCTCTCCGGCTACTACCTGATCGGATTCGAGCCGACCCCAGCCGACCGCACCGGCCGGCAGCGCCGCATCCGGCTGCAGGTGCGGCGGAAAGGCCTCACCGTCCACGCCCGACCAACCTTCGCCTTGCCTCGCGAGGCGGCCGCCGCGGTGACCGCCAGCGCCGGCACCGGCGACACCGGGGGCAGCGGCGATGGCCGGGGCGCGATGCGCGCGCCCGAAGAAGTCGTCAAGGACCTGCTGTCGTCGCCGCTGCCCGATCGCGGGCTGCCCATCCGCGTGGCGACCTACAACACCGCCGACAGCAAGGACTCGCGCGTCCGCGTGATCATCGCGGCGGAGATTGGCGATCCGGCCAGCGTGCCGGTCGAGTGGCAGACCGGCATCCTGGTCCTCGACCGCGACGACAAGGCGGCGGCCGGCAACGTCGTCCGCATCATTCTCTCGCCGGTGACGCCGCACGCGGCGTCCCCCGCCCTCCTGCAGACCACGGTGCTGCTGGACCCTGGCGAGTACACCTTGAAGCTGGCCGTCGCCAACGCCGACGGCCGCACCGGCAGCGTGCACCACACCATCCGGGCGGGGCTGACGCGGACGGCAGGACGTCAGGAGGTTTCGGATCTGCTGATCATGCCAGAGCCGACCGCGCCCGATCCCCCTCGACTGATGCCCTCACCGCTGGTGGACACCGAAAGCGTGTCGTTCCAGCTCTCGGTCGCAGGGCAGAATAACGCGCAGCTCGCGAACACCTCGGTCAGCGTGCAGGTGGCCGAGAGCGAAACAGCGCCCCCCATCTCGACCATCGAGCTGCCGCTGGCACTTCGCGAGGGCAGCGTGCGGACCTTCGGCGGCATGGTGCGACTGGGCCTGCTGCCACCGGGCCAGTACATCGCGCGCGCCATCATCGCCGCCCCTGGGCAGGCCGAGACGCGGGTGATGAAGGCCTTCCGCTACGCGCCGCCGGCCATCACGCTGCCGCCCCGCGCCCCCGACTCGGCTCTGACACCCGTGTCGGTCGACGAAGAGGTGCTGCCGCCGCCACCGCCGCGAATCGCGGTGCGCCTGCCGCGTTTCGATCCGGGTAGCGTGCTCGCTCCGCCGGTGGTGGACGCGTTCCTGTCGTCGCTCGAAGCGATGTATCCGCCGTCGCCGGAGGCTGAACAGGTGTTCGCGCGCGCCCGCCAGGGGCAGTTCGAGGCGCCGGAGCCCGGTCGCGACACCCCGCCCGGCGACGAAGCGGCGTTCGCGTTCGTGCGCGGCCTCGGCGAGATGCAGAAGCGGCGCTACCCGCAGGCGACCGCCTGGTTCCAGGTGGCGCTCAAGAGCGCGTCCGACTTCCTCGGCACCGCGTTCTATATCGGCGCGTGCCATGCCGCGGACGGCCGCGACAAGGAGGCGGTGGGCGCATGGCAGATGGCGCTGCTCAGCGACGCCGCCGACGTGGTCTATCCGCCGCTCGTGGACGGACTGCTGCGGCTGGGCGACGGGCTGCAGGCGCTGACGTTCATCGACGAGGCGCCGGACGCCTGGAGCGACGGAGACGCGCGCGACGAGCGGCAGGCCACGGCGGAAGCGATGACCGGCGCCTACTCGCCCGCGCTCGAGAAACTCCACGATCTGATCGCGCGCCGGCCCACCGACATGGACCTCACCTACCTGGCGTTGCAGGTGATGTACCGTGTGCGGCAGGAGTCCGGCGCCATCTCCGACGAGGACCGTCGGCACTTCGAGGACTACGCGGACCGCTACATCGCGGCCAAGGGCCCGGCGGCGACGCTCGTCGGCACCTGGCTCAAATACATCAAGAAGTAGCCGCCTGCCGGAACGCGTCCACGGCCGCGCGCAGGGCGCCAGCGGCGACCAAACACGCCACTCAAGTAACTGAAAATAGGGAGGTTATGGGTTCTGACACAACTATTACAGAACCCAGCCGCGCCTGCTGATACCTTCGTCTCCGTAATGGCTCATATCGCTGCGTCGCAGGTCTACGGCCGCAAGGTATCCAAGGGCATCAACTGGGTGACCGTCATCGCAATGACGATTTACCACATCGGTGCCGTCGCCGCGTTCTTCTACTTCGACTGGGGCGCGATCGCCGCCGCCGCCCTCCTCTGGTACATCTCGGGCAGCTGGGGCATCGGCATGGGTTACCACCGCCTGCTGACGCACCGCGGATACAAGACGCCCAAGTGGATGGAGTACTTCCTCACCATCTGCGGCGCGCTCGCGCTCGAGGGCGGGCCGATCTTCTGGGTGGCCACGCACCGCATCCATCATCAGAACTCGGATCACGACGGCGACCCGCACACCCCGCGCGAGGGCACCTTCTGGGCGCACATGGGCTGGATCATGACGGGCCAGGCCATGCACCACGACACGCAGGTCCTCAAGCGCTACGTGCCGGACCTGAGCAAGGACAAGTTCCACGTCGCGATGACCACCTGGCACTGGATTCCGCAGGTGGTGGTCGGCCTCGCGCTGCTCGCCTTCGGCGGCCTGCCCTACGTGCTGTGGGGCGTGTTCCTCCGCACGACGTTCGGCCTGCACGCCACGTGGCTGGTGAACTCGGCCACGCACCTGTGGGGCTCGCGCCGCTTCGTCACGCGCGACGATTCCACGCAACAACTGGTGGGTGGCGCTGCTCAGCTGGGGCGAAGGCTGGCACAACAACCACCACGCCCACCCGGTGTCGGCCCGCCACGGCCTGGCCTGGTACGAGCTCGACATCAACTACCTCGGCATCCGGGCGCTCGAGTCCGCCGGCCTCGCCTGGGACGTCAAGGTCGCGAAGCTCAGCGAGGATCTGGAAGAAGAAGCGGCGTAACGGAGAACCGGTATCGGGTGTCCGGTGTCCGGTATCAAGGGGTCAGGTCGCCAGGACGGTTTCTGCTACCTTTGGAAGCAGCAACGGCCCGGGGAACTGGCCCCGTTCTCGTTCTGCCCACCATGAACCGACGCAGGTCAGCGGCCATCGCCTTCATCGTGCTGTGCGTGGTCCTCGTGGCCGCGGCGGTGTCGCTCAACGTCGGCTGGGTGCTGGTCAACGGGCCGCAGCTGCTGCCGCTGGTCCTCGGCGTTCATTGCCTTTGCGCTGATCATCGCCGGCATCGTGGTCTACACGGTGTTCCTGGTGCGCGAGCTGCGGCGCAACGATCAGCACGACGCCTTCATCAACGCCGTCACGCACGAGCTGAAGACCCCGATCGCCTCCATCCGCCTCTATCTGGAGACCCTGCAGGCGCGCGACGTCGGCGACCAGCAGCGCAAGGAGTTCTACAAGGTGATGCTGGCGGACGCCGATCGGCTGCAGCACACCGTGGAACAGGTGCTGAAGGCCGGTGAGGCCGGACACCAGCGCCGGCGCCTGGTGCATCGCGGCGCCGGTCGACGTGGCCGCGCTCGCCGCCGAGTGCGCCGAGACCGCGCGACTGCGGCACCACCTGACGACCGAGCACGTCGCGATCATCGCGCCAGCGGCGGAGCGTGCGGTGATGGTGGACGGCGACATCGACGAGCTGCGCACGGCGCTCTCGAACCTGATCGACAACGCCGTGAAGTACTCGCTGAACCGCGTGCAGGTGACCGTCGAAGTGGCCGCGCCCGCCCCCGACAGCGTGTGGGTGCGCGTTCGCGATCGCGGCGTCGGCATCCCGCCCTCGCAGCTGAAGCGCATCTTCAACCGCTTCTACCGATTCCAGGCACGCGGCTACAAGGTGAAGGGCACCGGCCTCGGGCTGTTCATCGTGCGCACCATCGCCAAGCAGCACGGCGGCCGCGTCTTCGCGCAGAGCGAGGGCGAGGGCACCGGCGCCACCTTCACGCTCGAACTCCCCCGCCTGAAGGCCAGCCCGAACCTCACCGCGCAGATGACGCCGCCCAAGCCCGTCCCGCTATGAGCCGCATCCTCGTCGTCGAAGACGAAGAGCACATCGCGCAGGGGCTGCGCTTCAACCTCGAAGCCGACGGACACCAGGTGGACGTGGACGGTGACGGCGACCACGCCCTGACGCGGCTGCTCGGCGACGGCCCGCCCTACGACGCGGTGATTCTCGACGTGATGCTGCCCGGGCGCGACGGCTTCAGCGTGGTGCGGGCGCTGCGCGAGGCCGGCGAGTTCGTGCCGGTGCTGATGCTCACCGCGCGCGGCGCGCCCCGAAGACGTGCTGAAAGGCTTCGAGTCCGGCGCCGACGACTACCTGCCGAAGCCGTTCGAGCTGGCCATCCTGCTGGCGCGCGTGCGCGGCCTGCTGCGGCGCAGCCGCTGGGCGCGCGAAGAGCCACAGGAAGCCGGACGCCTCGCGCCAGCTCGCGTTCAGCGGCCGCATCGCTGGACCTGGACGCGCTGGAGCTGCACGTCGGCGATCGCAAGTACCAGCTGACACAGATGGAATGCGACCTGCTCGCGTACCTGATCCGGAACGCCGGCAAGGCGGTGTCGCGCAAGGCGATCCTCGAGGACGTCTGGGCCGTGCACGAAGACACCGACACCCGCGCCATCGACAACTTCATCGTCCGGCTGCGCCGCTACATCGAGGACGACCCCGCCAAGCCGCAGCTGCTGCTCACCGTCCGCGGCGTCGGCTACAAGATGGTGGTCTAGGGCTTGAGGCTTGGGGCTTAAGGCTTGGGGCCTATCCTGAACAGCAACAACACCGTCTTCTGCGTCGGCCGGAAGTTGTCGTCCGACATCACCAGCAGCGTGCGGCTGCCATCCGGCAGCGTCGGGCCGAAGGCCAGGCCTTCGAAGTTGTCCAGGTTGGCGAGCGACGAGGGCAGGCGGGGGATCAGCGCGTCGAAGTCGATGAGCAGCGTCTTGGCGGCGCCCCGCACGGGCGTTGACGCCAGGCTGGCGAGGCCGGCGACGTCCTCCGCACCCGTGACGTCCACGAGGAACAGGTGACCCGTGTTCCGCGCGACGCGGGTGGCGGCTGTTCTGCAGGCACGCGCGTTCGAGCGAGAGGAAGCGCGTGTCGTCCAGCGCCAGCAATTCGGTGAGGCCGTTCTCGCCGTCGTCGCAGATGGTGTCGAAGCCGGCGCGGGTTTCGGTGCGGCTCGATCGGGTACATCCACTGCCGCCGCGCCTCCCAGCGTCCATCCGAAGCGACGAACTCCACGAGGCGGCCCGGGCCGCCCTGGCCGCCGGTGAACGGCCGTCCGTTGCGGTAGCCGCCGGGCTGATCGGCGAACAACGGCCGCTCGAGCCCCGCGATCAGGCGGCCGTCGGGAGTGCGCGTCAGCGCCTCGGCGCCCTGGTTGTTGCGGATGCCGCCGGCCTCCGGGCCGCCGTTGAACGCCGCCGGCCAGGGGTGCACGGCGGTGACCGCCATGGTCGGCGACAGCGTCAGCAACGCCACTGGCCAGGTGCCGGCTGGCGGCTGATCCGCTTCGCCCCTGGAGAGGTGGCCCTCCTCGCTGCCCACGAACGTCCCGTCCGGCAGGGCCACCACCGCTTCGAGATCGGCTTGAACGGCGACGCGCGGATCGACGCCCGGCCCGGCCGTGAGCGGCTCCACGCCGAGCGGCGTCACCGTCAACCGTCCGTCGATGTACTTGATGTCCAGCCACGTCACGCGCGCCGGCAGCCGATCGTCGATCACCGCGAGGTAGCGGCCCGTCCGTTCGTCACGCACCAGCCCCGACAGGCTGCCGAACCGCCGCTCGCGCGGCACCGTCATGTCGCCTGGCGGCAGGATCACCACGTCGATCAGTTCGAGGACGGGGATTGGGCGCGTCGAGCCCGTGAAGGGAGTTGATGCGGCCGAGTCAATGGGTGCGACGGCTGGGGCGGAGGAGGACCCTTCAGCACGGCTTGGGCTTGGGCTCGCGGTCGTCCCCGGCGCGGGTGCGGAGGCGGCCGGACGCGGCGGTGCCGAGGCGGGTGGCGCGCTGGCGCAGCTGGCGCCCAGGGCCATCCCGGCAACCATCACAAAACCCGCAACCGGTCCGGCGAGCCGTGCCAGAATCCCCGGTGCCGCCATCCGTACCTCGTTCAAGGAGACGCTCATGAAGCCGACTGATCCCCATCCTCGTGACTGCCCTGCTGTGCGCCCCGTCGTTGGCCTCCGCGCAGGCCAATGCCTCGCAGACCTCGGTGAAGGCCGTGTTCGACATGCTCAAGGGCAACCTGTCGAAGAGCGCCGAGAAAGTGCCCGATGACGTCTACGCCTTCAAGCCGACGCCCGACGTGCGGTCGTTCGGTCAGCTGATTGGCCACGTCGCCGATTCCCACTTCAGTATCTGCGCAGCGGCCGCCGGCGAGAAGCCCACGCAGTCGGGGATCGAGAAGTCGGCCACGACGAAGGCGGCGCTCGTGAAGGCGCTGAACGATTCAATCGCCTACTGCGACAAGGTGATTGCGGGGATGGACGACACCAAGGGCGTGGAGGTGACGAAGTTCTTCACCGGCCCGACCACCCGCCACGGCGTGCTGTGGTTCAACACCTCCCACAGCTACGAGCACTACGGCAATCTCGTCACCTACATGCGTCTGAAGGGCATCGTCCCACCCTCGTCCGGCGGCAACTGAGGCACTGAACCAGCCTCCATCTCCGGCATCGTCGCCCGCAGCAGGGTGACGATGCTCCTGTGACACCTCAGGTTCCGCGCGCGGTTCCACCGAGACTGATTGTGAGCGCAGTTCTCGCATCGGTTCGGAGGCATGAGATACTCGGCGCCGATGCAGAATTCAACGGTGCGTCGGCAGTTCCTGGACGTGACCACCCCTTCGGTTCTCGAGACGGCGACATGGTTGGCGGTGGCGGCTCTGACGAGCTATGTCGTAGCCACCAGCGGCCTTGCCTTGCGGCACAACTCTGATTCTTTGATACCTGTGTTCGTAAGTCTGGAGTCCTGGACACCCTTCTACTGGGGGCAGGACCGCTTCGGCATGTTGACGCCGCTACTGGCACTGCCGGTCCGAGACGGACTATGGAATCTCATCGTCCAGAATGGACTGTCGGTCTTCATCCTACTCCTCGGAACCTCGGCGGCTTGTAAGGCCGTTGGAGTGCGGAGACCTTCCGGGCTCGCGCTCGCTGTGCTGGCAGCGATGTTACCGTTCAGCTCGCACAACCTGTGCCTGCTTCTGCTGACAACGAACCAGTCATACGGCCCGGCGCTTGGAATCTTTGGCCTGGCAATTAGATTCCTTTTGCAGCGCAAGGCGCTGGCGATAGTTATTGGCGGCGCGCTGATGGTCGTAGGCGCTTGGACGAATGCTGGGGCGGCACTCCTCGTGGTGTGCATAACCGCTGTTATGTGTGGATCACGTGCTGTTCGATCCGCAGCCGGGCGCGTGTTTCTTGGGGCTCTTGTTGGAATCGGCGCGCATCGCGCTGTGCAAGCCCTGGATTCTGGGCCGCTCCTGGATGTGACCGGAGTCCACCTCGTTCCGTTTGCCACTATTCCAGCTACCTTTGACAGCTTTCGTGTCGACGTCGTCCGGCAAACCGGTTTTGGCTTCCTGGCGTTCGTTGGAGTGCTCTGGTTTGTGTCACTTCTGTCCACCTCGCGCCGCGCGGACGGCGGAACTGAGCGAACGATGCTTGGGGCCGTCGCTCTTGGGTCGATCGTCTACGCAATCCTGATGGTGACAATGTTTCAGGGGCTCGGCCGGCACATGAGCCCTGTGTTCGTAGTGGCGCTTGCGGGTCCACTCCTCGTCCTGCATCGCTCCGCGGATGCCGATCGGTTTGCGACGGCCGTCACCTTCATTGTCGCGTCAGCTGTCATTGCGCATTCGGGACTGACCACCCCGCGAACCCTACAGCGTGAACTCGTCGCCTCCCTCGGACATGGACGAGCTGAGGTCGCGTACGGTCGCGGTGCGAAGGCCATCACGGGTGACTATTGGGAAGTATGGACCCTGGCCTTCGCGACTAACCTTCTTCACGAACAGGCAACCGGCGAGCGACCGGTGCTCCCCGTGGCCATGAGAGCGGAACGGCTTATTGAGCTGCATGCACGGGACCTTGTGGCCAATTCGCCAGTGGTCGTGGTCCCATCTGACGACCTTGGGTATTGGCGATCCAGGCCTGAGCTACCAGACCTGGGGCCGACCGTCACCGAGTTCGGGACTTACAGCATCGCTTATGTCAAAGGGAATGACTGATCAAGGCTGCCGAGGGTTGAGGGCGGATCACGGCCTGGCGGCAATCGGCACGACGGATGTCGCCGCAGTTGTTCCAGTGCGCGCAGCCGCCCATGTAGCAATTGCCGACGGCGGTCTCGTTTGGCAGCTGCATCCCTCTCACTATATTCAGAGGCGTAGTTCGCAGCCCTGAATTGGCGTTGCAGAAACCATTTGCAAAGCAGCGGGCTCAGATGCCGCCGGTGCGGGCCCCATCCACACAGTGGAGCTGTCGAGCATAAGGAAGCCGGGCGAACTTAACTTCGCACTATTCGCTGGCGGAGCCCCAGCACGAGTGCCGATCTGATGATTATGGTGAGACTTGAGTGGCGTCCATCGCCTCGATATGCGAAGGCGGCGCCCTTCGCCTCGCTCGCAGTCTGCGCGATTGCGTGGCTACTAGTCATATATTACTGTCCAGCTACGGCGGCGCGCTTGCACACTGATTGCGCTCATCTATTCATTTACACTTGCATTCTGTATTGTTACGCCAGATCCTCGCGCCAGCTCCACCCCAAGGAGGCTTACATGAAGCATGAATTACTGCGCTCGGCCCGGATCGCTCTGCTCTTGTTTGTGTTCCTCGTTACATTCGCATCAACCACGTCCGCTCAGTCGGCATGGGGTGGCGGCTGCGCACCGGGCTCCGGATCTCTTGACAGCTGCATCGGGCTGGTCTGGCCAACGTTGTATGCCGACTTCTGGGTCAACGGACCGGTGCCTGACACTGCTTTTGCTGAGGTGTTCATCTGCGTGCCAGGTGGTTCATGCACGCTGAAGGGCTACAACTACCTGCCCCCTGGTCAATCGTCGATCTACACTCAGGACGTGTCAGGCGTTGGTTCTGCGTTTACTCGCGTCAAGATCTGGGACTACAACACCTATTACTTGTACGCGACCATCGATAGTCCGGTACAGTATTGGGATGAAAGTCCGCAGAACAAAGAACAGTGACATCTTCCAGCGTGGCCTGTATTCAGTCGGACGCCAGTGACGTCTGGCCTGAATGCAGGCCACGCTGAGCCGTTCATCGTTTGTTGACCTTCTCGGCGCTGGACGACCCGCGCGTGTGTCAGTCGAACTGTGACATCGGTCGATGTCTCTAGTCGTTGAAAGGGGCGAGACACCCCGCTACTTTTGCCGAACGTCGTAAGCATAGACCCGATCCTGGTCGCGCAGGATCAGCAGTCCGCTGCTGATGATCGGATGGCTCCACGTCTGCGCGTTGCCGGTCTTCAACTGGAAGCGGCCGTGCTCGCGGTATTCGGTGGGGGACGCTTCGGCGAGGCCGACCACGCCGTTCTCGCTGTACAGATAGAGCCGGCCGTCGGCGTAGATGAGCGAGCCCTTGCCGACGCTGCGGTTCTTCCAGGCGACGGTGCCGGTGTCGAACGCCAGCGCGGTGAGGATGCTGCTGTTGAAGCCGTAGAGATGCGTCCCGACGAGCACGGAGGACGCGTGATGGTTCCGCATCTCGCGCGTGAAGTAGACCTCGTTCGCGGTGGCGAAGTTGCCCGCGGCGCGGACGTCCACGAGCGCGGCGCCGGTGCCGTAGTCGGACGAGAAGAACACCCGGTTGCCCTTCACGACCGGGGTGGCGACGTTGGCGGTGCGGTTCGCCGCGCGTTCGTGCGACCACAGCAGGCGGCCATCCCGCGGATCCACCGCCAGCCCGCGCGAGGCCGTGAAGAACACCACCTGCTGCAGGCTGCCCGTGCGCAGCAGCACCGGTGAGGAGTAGGCGGCCTCGTCACCCGGCTGCTGCCACAGGACCTTGCCGTCGGCCTTGTTCACCGCGACGATCGAGGCTCGCCGGCCGCCGGCGCCCAGCACGATGCGGTCACCGACGATGAGCGGCGATTCGCTGTAGCCCCAGTAGGGCGTCACGCCGCCGAGCTGCTGGACGGCGTTCACCGACCAGATCTTCCGCCCGGTCTCGGCGTCGAGGCGACGACAGCTCGCCGCTGCCGCCGAAGGCGTAGATCGACGCTGCCGTCGGTGGTCGGCGTGCTGCGCGGGCCGTCGCCCTGCTCGTTGCGGAAGCGGCGGCCGTTCGGCGTCTCCCACAGCTTCCTGCCGCTGGCGCGATCGAACGCCATCACGTACTCCACGTCGTCGCGCGCGCCGATGGTGTAGAGGCGTCCTCCGGACGTGGAGAACGACGAGAAGCCGGTGCCCGCGCCGGTGGTCTGCCAGGCGAGCGGCGGGCCGCCAGCGGGCCACTCCTTGAGCAGGCCGGTTTCGGTGGAGATGCCGTCGCGGTTCGCGCCGCGCCACTGCGACCACTCGGCAGCAGGCGGCGTCTGCGCCGTGCCGAGCGCCGCCGCGAGCATCGCACCGAGCATCGTCAGCCACACCCGCGTTGCCATTGGCCATCTCCTCGTGCCGCTGTGGCGGGGAGTCTTGAGTCTTGAGTCTTGGGTCTTGCGCCTCAGGTCTTGAGCTTCAATCCATCGCCGAGGTCCTCGGTGGCAGCGTCGCCGCGAAATCGTCGACAAAGCGCGTCCGATAGGAGCCGACCAGTTGCTCCACCCGTTCGAACGACGGCGAGCGCACGATCAGTCCGACATGATGGTGCTTGTTCAGCCGCCACACCACTTCCGGGTCGGTATACACGGCGGTGGACGGATTCTCCTGCCGCGCCAGCGACACGATCAGCCCGGCATAATCCGTCCGCGACGGCCGCGCCTCGTAGGCCGACTCGCCGCCGGCGACTTCGATCTTCGCCCACTCCGCCCACAGGTTCAGTCCCGTCGCGGCTTCCACCAGCTCGGCGATGTGCGCGCCACCGACGCGGGCCGACGTTTCCAGGAACACGAACTGTCCATCGCGACCGAGGATGTACTCGCTGTGCGAGACCCCGCGCACCAGCCCGAGCGACGTGAGCAGCCGGCGGTTCAGCTCCAGCAGATCGCGCTCGAGCGCCGTGCCGCGCTCGATCAGGCTGGTCGTGAACACCCCGCCACCGTGCGAGACGTCGAACGGCGGGGTGCCGTACTGGCTGGCCACGGCCATCCGCACCTCACGTTCATAGACGATGGAATCGACGTGATAGACGTCTCCGGGGACGAATGATTCGAGCAGGAAGTGCGCGGACGCGTCGCCCAGCTCGGCCATCGCGGCCCACAGCGCCTCTTCGTTCTCGATCTTGCGGATGCCGATGGCGCCTGCCTGCTGCCGCGGCTTGAGGAACCAGGGCGGCGCCACCTGCGCGCAGAAGTCGCGGATGCGCGCTTCGTTGAGGGTGTGCACGAAGCCGGGCACCGGCAGTCCGTCGCTCGCGGCCTTCACGCGCATCGCCAGCTTGTCGCGGAAGTAGCGCGTCGTGGTCTCGCCCATGCCGGGCACCCGCAGGTGCTCGCGCAGCGCCGATGCCTTCTCCAGGTCGAAATCGTCCAGCGGCACGATGCGATCGATCGACTCGCGGCGCGCGAGGTGGCTGACGCCGATCAGCAGATCCTCGAGCTTCCACTGCTTCTGCACGTCCGGCACGAAGAACATCTCGGTGATGCACTCGCGCGGCCACGCGGCGTCGCGCAGGCTCTCGGAGGTGACGAGCAGGACGCGGCAGCCCAGGCGATGCGCTTCGAGGATGAAGTCGTGTCCCTTGTTGTAGGAGGCGAGGCACAGGATGGTCACCGGGCGATGCTAACATTTACAGCGTGAAGCCCATCCTCATCGGGGTCGCCGCCCTCGCCGTGGCGGCGGCGGCCATTGTCTTCATCGTGACGCGCGAAGCGCCGGCACCCAGAGCCCCGGCGCCGGTGGCCAGCGCGCCCGCAACGCCTGCGCCGGCACCGGCGCCCACGCCCGAGCCGGTCGCCACCGCGCCGGAACCAGCCCCGGCGAGTCCGCCGGCTGCGAAGAAGGCGCCTGTCGCAAAGAAGGTCGAGCCCGCGGCCCCGGCGGAGCCAGCCACGGCCACGCTCGCGACCTTGATCCTCGACACCGACGTGCCCGGCGCCTCGGTTTTCATCAACCGCGAGTACGTGGGCACGACGCCGCTCCGGCTGGCGAAGCTGGAACCCGGCACCAAACAGCTGAAGCTGACCGCCGACGGTCACGACGGCATCGAACGCAGCGTGGATCTCGCCGCCGGCGACAACCCCGTGACGCTCAAGTTTCGCGAGGTGCGCCTGAACAAGCGCATCCCCGTCGCACACAAGCACGGCATGGGCGGATGCGAGGGCACGCTCGTGGCCACGGTCGACGGACTGGCCTACGAGACCAGCAACAAGGGCGACGCCTTCAACCTGCCCTACACCCAGGTCGAGTCGTTTACCGTGGATTACCTGGAGAAGAATCTGAAGGTGAAACAAAAAGGCGGCAAGACCTGGAACTTCACCGACAAGACTGCGTCTAACGCGGACGCGCTGTTCGTGTTCCATCGAGACGTGGAAGCAGCCCGGAAGAAGCTCGCGGAAGGCTACGCGGCGGTCCGCTAGGCTGGAGCACGGCCCCGGTTGCCGCATGCCGGTTGCCGGATGCCGTATATTTGATCCTATGAAACGCATCCTGCTCTTCGTGGCCACCAACCTGGCCATCATGGTCACTCTGTCCGTCGTCCTCAGCGTGCTGGGGATCAACGGCTACGGCGGCCTCCAGGGTCAGCTGCTGTTCTGTCTGTTCTGGGGCATGGGCGGCGCCTTCCTCTCGCTGCAGATGTCGCGCTTCATCGCCAAGCGGGCGATGGGCGTGCAACTGGTGGATGGGCGCTCGGGCCAGGCCGACGCCGACTGGTTGTATGGCACCGTCCGGCAGCTGACCGATCGCGCCGGCCTGCCGATGCCCGAGGTGGGCATCTACGAGTCGCCTGAAGTGAACGCCTTCGCCACCGGGCCCAGCAAGAACCGCAGCCTGGTCGCGGTGTCGAGCGGCCTGCTCCGTTCGATGCAGCGTGACGAAGTGGAGGGCGTGCTCGCGCACGAGGTGTCGCACATCGCCAATGGCGACATGGTGACGATGACGCTGATCCAGGGCGTGGTGAACGCGTTCGTGATGTTCTTCGCCCGCGTCATCGCCAGCGTTCTGCGCAACGCCGTCGACGAGCGCATGTCGGGCGCCGTCTACTTCATGACGGTCATCGTCCTGCAAATCGTACTCGGTGTGCTCGGCATGATCGTGGTGGCCTGGTTCTCCCGCGCACGCGAGTTCCGCGCCGACTCCGGGGCCGCGACGCTGGCGGGCCGCGGCAAGATGATCGGCGCACTGCAGCGCTTGCAGCAGAACACCAAGATGATCGAGACCGACCATCCCGCACTGGCCACGATGAAGATCTCGGGCGCGCGCAGCTGGATGGCCCTGACCTCGACGCACCCGCCGCTCGAAGCGCGGATTGCGGCGCTGCAGAACGCGCGGTAACGGCAGACGGCAGACGGCAGACGAAAGTGAAACCGGGAACCGGGAGTCGGAAACGGGAAGTCGGGAACCAGAAGATGAGACAGCTCGTGCGCGTGGTGGTCGTCATCGCTCTGGCCGCGCTCGGAGCGTCCGGGGTGACAGCAGCGGCCCAGCCGGTCGATGCCGATGCCGCAGCGGTGCGGCGGGCCGTCGAGCAGTTTCTCGACGATCTGGGCAACCGCCGTCTCGACAAGCTCCCGGCGCTGTTCGCGCCCAAGGCGACGATGGTGGTGGTCCGTCAGCGCGACGGACAGTGGACACTCACGCACCAGGCCTCCGATGAATGGCTGGCCAGCCTGAAAGCCCAGACGCCGGGGACGATGTTTCGGGAGCCGCTGACCAACGTCACGGTCCACGTCGAGAGCGGCCAGCTCGCCCACCTGCGCGCGGACTTCACGGTGGTCGTCGAGGGCCAGGTCCGATCCCACGGCGTGGACTATTTCACCTTGGTGAAGGACGCCGGAGCGTGGAAGATCGTGAACGGCAGCTACACGTCGATACCGGGATCGTGAGACCTCGAAGCGGGGCTCGAGGCACTCCCTGATCGCCGACCACTGATCCTTCCCCAGTCCCTGATCATGCTCACCGAAACCGTCGAGGCCGAAGGGCACCTGATCGACTCGGGTAACCTCCAGGCCATCCTCACCTCGATCGTCGAGCACCCCGCGGAGTACGAGATCCTCCGGCTGGATGTCGGCCGCACCAACGAGTCACCGTCCCGCCTGGCGCTCAAGCTGATCGCGCCGACGAGTGAGTCGCTGCAGAAGCTGCTGGCCAGGCTGTCGGCGTTCGGCTGCTACGTCAAGGGCACGCCGGACGTGGTGCTGCGCGCGGCGGACATGGACGGCGCGGCGCCGGACGACTTCTACTCCACGACCAACCACCGCACCTCGATCTTCCTCGACGGGCAGTGGGTCGTCGTCGACGGCCAGCGCATGGATGCCGCCGTCGTGGTGAGCGGCGGCCGCGCCACGTGCCGCAAGCTGCGCGACCTCCACGCCGGCGACCTCGTCGTGTGCGGCATGCAGGGCGTGCGCGTACAGCCGGATCTGCAGCTGCGCGACAAGCCCACCTTCGGGTTCATGAGCAACGAGGTCTCGTCGGAGCGGCGTGTGGAAACCGCCGTGGCGCGCGTGGCCGACATGATGCGGCGCGTCAAGCAGGGCGGCGGCCGCATCGCCTTCGTCGCCGGGCCGGTCGTCGTGCACACCGGCGGCAGCGACTACTTCTGCGAGTTGATGCGCGGCGGCTATGTCGACGTGCTGCTCTCGGGCAACGCCCTGGCGGTGCACGACATCGAAGTCGCGCTCTCCGGCACCTCACTCGGCATCGACCTCGGCTCCGGCCATCCCGTCGAGCACGGCCACCGCAATCACATGCGCGCCATCAACGCCGTGCGGCGCGCCGGCGGCATTGCCAGGGCGGTCGAGACCGGCGTCCTGACAACCGGCATCATGCACGCCTGCCACACGCACCATGTGCCTTACATCCTGGCCGGCTCGATCCGCGACGATGGGCCGTTGCCGGAGACGGTGATGGACCTGGTGGCCGCGCAGGACGCCTACGCCGCCGCGCTCGACGGCGTCGAGATGGTGGTGATGCTGTCCTCGATGCTGCACAGCATCGGCGTCGGCAACATGCTGCCGTCGTGGGTCAAGGTCATCTGCGTGGACATCAACCCGGCGGTGGTCACCAAGCTCGCCGACCGCGGCTCCACCCAGACCGTCGGCGTGGTCACCGACGTCGGCTTGTTCCTGCACCAGCTGGCGACGGCACTCCGCTAGGCGCGCCTGCGGCGCGTAGGGACGGACAGGCCTCGCGTCGCTCGGTGGGCGCGCCTGCGGCGTGTAGGAAGGACACACGGCGGGCGGGATCCTCCGCGGATCGTCACCCACCGGGGCGACGCAGATACAAAATACCGGCGAGGATCGCCCATCAGGCAAGGAACGTGAGGCGGCGCCCCCGCCCAATCCCGGGATAATCACGAGGATCCATGCTGGGAAGGCAGGAGCGAAACACAGTCTCCAGAGAAGCCTGGCAGCGTCGGGGCCTCGGCCGTTCAGGATCGCAAGCGATGGCCGGAGACCGGCCCCCGGGACCGGACTGGATACCGGACTTCCTTCCCTACACGCCGCCGGCGTGCCTACCGAACGTCAGTGAGGCCTTCCGTTCCTACGCGGCGAAGCCGCGCCTCCCCGCGCTACACTGCGGTAGTCTTCTCGGAGCCGCCCCATGCACACCACACTCATCACCGCCGCCGAACTGATGCCGCATCTGCCCGATCCGCGCTGGGTCGTGATCGATTGCCGCTTCGATCTCGCCAACCCCGGAGCTGGGCGAGCAGCAGTACGTCGAGGGCCACATCCCCGGCGCGCGCTACGTGCATCTCGACCGCGATCTCTCTGGCGAGAAGACCGGATCGAACGGCCGTCATCCGCTGCCGACCCTGGAGCGGATGAGCGAACGATTTGGCGCGCTCGGCATCGGCTCCGGCACGCAGGTGGTGGCCTACGACGGCGACACCGGCATGTATGCGGCTCGACTGTGGTGGATGCTGCGCTTCATGGGCCACGACGCGGTGGCGGTGCTCGATGGCGGCTTCGCGCAATGGCTGGCGGCGGGCGGCGACGTACAGCCGGGCCGCGTCACGCCCGACGGCCGCCACCTTCGTCGCCGGCGCCGCACGACGACTGGCGGCTGAGCGTCGATCAGGTGGCCGGCGTGGACAGCCTGCTCGTGGACGCCCGGTCGCCCGAGCGCTTCCGCGGCGTGAACGAAACCATCGACAAGGTCGGCGGGCACATCCCCGGCGCCTGCAATTACTTCTTCCAGCAGAACCTGACCGCGGACAAGACCTTCAAGTCGCCGGACGAGCTGCGCGCCCAGTGGCAGGACGTGCTGCAGGGCCGGGACCCCAGGGACGTGGTGATGTACTGCGGCTCCGGGGTGACCGCCTGCCACAACCTGCTGGCGCTCGAAGTGGCGGGGCTCTCTGGCTCCCGCATCTATCCCGGCTCGTGGAGCGAGTGGAGCGCCGACCCCAGCCGCCCCGTCGAGATCTAACCCCTCAGCTCACTCGGGTGGTCAGTCCCACCGTTGACCCCACCGCTCGATACCGGCACAATTCGCGGGAGTCCGGGCTGGTGGAACCCTCACACAAGTGAACTGAGGGGTTAGACGCCAACCTCCGGACGCTGATTCTCGTCCAATCTTCTCGACGGCATTCCCCGAGGAGATTGGACACATGAAGCTTCGCATCCTCTTTACCCTGGCCATCCTGGCCGGCCTCGCCGCGGCGCCTGACGCCGAGCAGTTCCACTGGGAAGCGGGCCGTGGCACCGATCGCAGCCTGGACCGGCTCTCCCACAGCGTCGATCGCATCGTCGAGCGTGCGGCGCTGATGGCAGAGCGCGTCAGCCGCCGCGTGGAACACGCAGCGGATCGCCTGGCCTGGTCGGTGGACCGGCAGGCGGCGCGCGTGCAGTCACGGGTCGAGGCCCGCGTGGAGCGCCAGGTGCGCTCGGCTCTTCAGCGCGAGGTGCGAGCCGCGGATCGCGGGGCATGGAGCACGCAGAGCGCGACCGGCGACAACCCGTGCGCCGACAACGACCGCTCGAACGACGATGGCTTCCGGCATTGCGAGGTGCGCGAGGAACGGCTGCCAGCCGGCCCGCTGAGCGTCGATGCCGGCCAGAACGGCGGCATCCGGGTCGAAGGCTGGGACGGCAACGACATCCTCATCCGCGCCGTGGTCCAGGCGAACGCCGGTGACGAGGCACGGGCGAAGCAGCTGGCCGGTCAGGTGCAGGTGCGCTCCGGCAGCGGCCAGGTGAGCGCCACCGGGCCCGACCGCCAGAACCGTGAATGGTGGTCGGTCAGCTATCGCATCAGCGTACCGCGCCGAACCGATCTGGACCTCAGCGCGAACAACGGCGGGATCACGATCGCGAACGTGACCGGCGCCATCACCTTCGACACCACCAATGGCGGCGTACGCCTGGCCGACTTGTCCGGCCACGTGAACGGCCGCACCAGGAACGGTGGCGTCACGGTGATGCTCGGCGGCACGCAGTGGGACGGCGAGGGCCTGGACGTCGAGACCTCGAACGGCGGCGTCACCCTGTCGATTCCGACGCCCTACAACGCGCAGCTCGAGACGCGCACGGTGAACGGCGGCTTCCGCTTCGACTATCCGTTGACGCTGTCGGGCGAGCTGTCGCCGCGCCGCGGCATCTCCACCACCCTCGGCAGCGGCGGCGCCCCGGTCCGGGTCCGTACCACCAACGGCGGCCTGCGCCTCCAGAAGCGCGAGGGGAACGGGCTCTAGGACAGGGCTTGAGGCTCGAGGTGGGCTCTCCAGTTCTGGTGACCTTTCCTGCTAAAGTCTGTGAATGCCCGCCACGACCAGTCCGCTCCCGCTGCTCGACACCGACCACGCCCTCTCGGCGCTGCGGGCGCTGCGCGCGCGGCAGCCCGTGAAGTACACCGCCTTCTACTCCAGCCAGCTCGGCGGCATCGTCACCGATCCCGCGCTGATGGTGATTCCGTTCGACGACCACATGGTCCATCGCGGCCATGGGATCTTCGACACGGCCGGCCTGGTCGCCGGCCGGATCTACGACCTGGAGGCGCACCTCGATCGCTTCCTGCGTTCGGCCGAGCACTCGAAGCTGGCGCTGCCATGTCCCGCGCGAGCGGATGCGCGAGATCATCGTCCAGACGGTGGCCGCGAGCGGCCAGCGCGACGGCGCCATCCGCTACTGGATCTCGTCCGGGCCGGGCAGCCTCGAGCTGAGCCCCGCGGCCGGAGCCGAGCCCGGATTCTTCGTCATGGTGTTCCCGGGCCTCGTCCTATCCGGAGCGGTGGTACACCGATGGCCTGAAGGTGATGACCACCACCTATCCGATCAAGCCCGCGCTCTACGCCATCACCAAGAGCACGAACTACCTGCCCAACGTGCTGATGCAGATGGAGGCCAAGGCGGCCGGCATGGACAACGGCGTGTTCATCGACGCCGACGGACACGTCGGCGAGAGCTCGAACATGAACGTGGCGTTCGTCACCGCCGACGGCGTGCTGCGCCATCCGAAGTTCGATCACATCCTCGCGGGCTGCACGTCGCTGCGGGCGCTGGAGCTGGCCCGGGCGCTCGTCGCGCAGGGACTGCTGACTGGCGTCGAAGTCTGCGACGTCCCGGTGCAGGACGCCCGTGCGGCGCGCGAGATGCTGCTGCTCGGCAGTTCCGTCAAGGTGGCGCCGATCGTCGAATGGGATGGTCAGCCGATCGGCGACGGCAAGCCCGGCCCCGTCGCCAGGGCGCTGCTCCGGCTGCTCGAAGAGGACATGCGCACGGGCGACCGGCTGATCCCGGTCGCCTACTCCGCGTGAGCCGCGCCTTCTTCACTCGAGGCTGACGCGCGATGGCTGGACAGTTGGAATCAATCTGGGTGAAGCGCATGAAACGCGGTCCGATGGACGCGCTTGATCGCGTGAGGTGCGTGGCCGGGCGCGGGCTGGCGGGCAATGCCAACCAGGGTGGACGTCGGCAGGTCACGATCTTCTCGAAGGAGACGTGGGAGCGCGCCACCGCGCCCTTCGCGGATCCGCCACCTCCACAGGCGCGGCGAGGCAACCTGCTGGTGAGCGGCGTGGACCTGGCGCACTCACGCGGCAAGGTGCTGCAGATCGGCCCGGTGCGCATCCGCATCTTCGGCGAGACGCGCCCGTGCGAGCAGATGGACGAGGCCTGTCAGGGCCTGCGTGCGGCGCTCGAGGAGCCGTGGGCCGGCGGCGCCTTCGGCGAGGTGCTGGACGATGGCGAGATCGAGGTCGGCGCGCCGGTGACGCTGGGAGGGGTGGAGACGGGGCCTTAGCGGACCTTGGGGCTTGGGGCTCGAGTTGGGGCTCGGGTCCTAGGTCCTGGGCGCCAGCACCTCAGAACCCTAGACCCCGGGTTCTCGGTTCCAGGCTCACCTACGCGGCGAAAGCCGCGCCTACCCGAGCGACAGCGAGGGCCTTCCTCCTACGCGAGCGAAGCGAGCGCCCCCGGCGGCGAAGCCGAGGGCGCCTCCTACGCAGCGTAGCCGCGCCCTACGCGAGGCAACGCCGAGCGCCTTCCCTCCTACGCGAGCGAAGCGAGCGCCCTTTCTAGAAACTCGCGCGCAAGCCGAACTGGATGACCCGCGGGTCGTAGGTGGACGTGATGGTCCCGTAGTTGGCAGCGCTCCGGTTGGCGTTCGGCGCCCGGAAGTTGGTGCGGTTGAGCAGATTGAAGAACTCGGCCCGGAACTCGAGGTTGCTGTTCGACCAGGGCAGCGCAAACCGCTTCGAGGCGACGAAGTCCACCGACCAGAAGAGGGGCCCACGAATGTTGTTGCGCTCGGCATTCCCGAACGGCTGGCTCGGGTCCGTGGGGATGACGACGGTGTCGCGACTCAGGTAGTTGGTCGGGCTGCGCTGTCCGTCCGGCACCAGCACGTCGCCGTTCACATTGGGCCGGTAGGCATTGGCGCCGCGGAAGTCCTGCTGGATGCCCGAGACCTGCTGCGCCGCGGTCGGCGTGTAGCGCAGCGTCGCGTTGTCGCCGGCCTGCACGGTATTGATGCCGGCAATCTGCCAGCCGCCCAGCACGGCATCCACCAATCCGTTGGCGTCGGCCATGTATCGGCGCCCGCGGCCAAACGGCAGATCGACGATGAAGTTGGTGATGCTGACGTAGGGCTGGTGGTAGGCGGAGAGCCCGTAGTCCGCCTCCATGTCGTAGAACGTCTGCGGGGAGGGTGAGTCGCCGCCCGGGTTCTCCAGGGACCCTGCGCCGTTGTCCTCGGACTTCGACAGCGTGAGCGCGCTCATCAGCGTCATCGCCGTGCCCATCCGCCAGTTGAACGTCGCCTGGAAGGCGTTGTAGCGCGACTTGCCGCCGTTGAACGAGTAGGTGATGTCGGCAAACTCCGAAATCGGCCGGCGCTGCTGCAGCGGGATGGTACCCGCGCTGTTGTTGGGCGACGCCTCATTGAAGTTGGCGAACAGCAGCAGGCCGTCGGCGCGGTTGCCGACGTAGGCCACGTCGAGCAACGCGCCCTGCCACAGCTCACGCTGGACCGACGCGAACCAGCTCTGCACGCGGCTCGAGCGGTAGTCGTTGGGCATGTAGGTGATGTTGGCGGCCAGCGGGTTGAACCGCGTCGGGTCGGTGAGACCCGCCGGGTAGCCTTCCTGTGTCGTGCGGAATTCGGCCTGCGCCGGCGTCTGCACGGCGACGGCGTTGATCACCTGCGGGCCGTTGATGGGCAGCACGTTGGCGCCACCCGCGCGGTGGAAGTGCACGTAGCTGACGCCGTAGCCGCCGCGCAGCACCGTCTCTGGTGTCAGCGTGAAGGCCGCGCCGATGCGCGGCCCGAAATTGTTGCGGTCTGGCTTGATGGTGGACCGCTCCTCCAGCGATCCGTCCGTGGCCGGCACCATGCGGAGGCCGACGGGATCGAAATTCGAGAGGATGTTGTCCTCTTCCACCCAGGGCGTGGCGTACTCGTAGCGCAGGCCGACGTTCAGCGTGAGACGGTCGTTCACGCGCCAGTCGTCCTGCAGGTAGATGAAGTGCATGTCCTGCACCAGGTTCGCGACCAGGATGTTGCTGAGCGCGTAGTTCGCGCGCAGGCCGAACATGAAGTCGCCGAGGTTGTAGAGGTTGTTGGCCGCGGCGCCAGCCGGTCGGGTGAACTGGCCGTTGTACTGGTCGCGGCCGTACAGCGGGTTCACGTCCTGCACCTCGGTGAACACCTTCTGGTATTCGTAACCGGTCTTGAGCGAGTGCCGGCCCGCGAGCCACGAGTAGTTCACCTTCGGGTTCCATACTTCCGGATACTGCCACTGCGGGTTGGTGGCCTGCCGGCCGAGATCCGAGAACCCGTTGATGAGCTGGGTGGGCAGGCCGGCCGCCACGCGCGGGTCACTCGGCAGTCCCGTGATGCCGTAGACCGCTTCCGCCGACTGCTGGCCGTCGTAGAGCGCGAACGGGTTCTTGCCCGCCACCGTGCGCGACCAGCCCATGCGCACCTCCAGCAGGGACGTGCCGCCCGGCTGGTAGGTGAGGCCGCCCGAGAACTGCTTGTTGGTAACGTAGGTCTCGGCATTGCCGCCGCCGCCCGACGGGCCGGGGATGCTCGGGTTGTCGAAGATGTCGGCATCTCGCCAGCCCACCCGGCCGAACGCCGCCAGCGTCGGGTTGAACTGGACGTCCACCTTGCCGCCCACCTTGGGCGTCGTGTTGGTGAACAGCTGGTTGATGGCCAGGTTGTTGGTGTTGCCAGGCCCGGTGGGGGCTGGCAGGTCGTTCAGCACCTTGCGGGCAAAATCCGTCATCGGAATCGGCGTGCCCGCCGGATAGAGCTGTCCGGTCAGCGGGTTGCGGACATCCACCGCCAGCAGCCCCTGCCGCTGGGCCAGGCTGGGAATGCTCGAGATCGCCGTCTGGCCGCGCGTCTGCTTGAACATCTCGAAATCGGTGAAGAAGAAGGCCTTGTTCCGCACGATCGGGCCACCCAGCACGCCACCGAACTGATCCCGATCGAACTGGGGCTTCTCGCCGCTGGCCGGCTTGAAGAAGCCCGTGGCGTTCAGATCGGTGCGCCGCATGAACTCCCATGCGGATCCGCGCACGCGGTTGGCGCCGCTGGCGTAGGCCACGTTGATGGTGGCGCCGCCCGAACGCCCGTATTCGGCGCTCATGTTGTTGGTGACCACCTTGAACTCGGCCACCGCGTCCGGGGCGGGCTGCATCACCTGGTTCGAGAAGCCCTGGTTCGACGTGCCGTAGGCGTTGTTGTCGACACCGTCGATGAGGAAGTTGTTGAAGGTGGACCGCAGGCCGTTGACGTTGAACGAGCCCTCGCGCGGCGTGAAGCCGCCGGTGCCGATGGCCGATTGCCGCACGCCGGGCGACAGCAGCGCCAGCGCCGAGTACTCGCGCCCGTTCAGCGGCAGCGCCTTCGTCTGCTCGCCGGTAATGACCTGGCTGCGGTCGCTCGAGTCGGTCTGCAGCAGCACCGCCCGGGCGCTCACCTGAACCAACTCCGTCACCGCCCCCACCGCCATCGTCAGGTCGACGCGCTGGCGCGCGCCCACGGTCACCTGCAGGTTGTCGACGATGGCGATCGAGAATCCGTCCTTTTCGGAGGAAACCAGATAGGTTCCGATCCGGACGGTGAAGAACTCGAAGTTGCCGTTGGCGTCACTCCGTCGCTCGGCGCTGACGCCGGTCGCGGTGTTGGTGAGCGTCACCTTGGCATCGGGCACCACGGCGCCGGAGGAGTCCTTCACGGACCCGACGACGGTGGCGGTCTCGAACTGGGCCCACGCGGGGGCGGCGAACGTCAGGGTCAGCGTCAACGCGACCCACAGGCATGATCGGAGACTGGCATCCATAGCCAGTCACGGTAGCAACCCCGGTTGACTGCCCTGTGACGTCCTGGCAACAACGGTGCGACGGTCGACGCGCGCGAACGGCTAGAAACCGAGGACCGCCAGCGGAATCCAGTCCTTCAGCTCGGCGACGTGCGGCTTCACGAGCTCGCGATTCTTCTCGGGGATCTCGGGGAGCGTCACCGAAGGCACCGGCACGCCGGTCTGTTCCGATCCGCTCTTGATCGCCTCTTCCAATGACGACCAGTCGATGCCGCGTGCCACCTCCAGCCCGGCGGCTTCGTACACGCGCAGGCGCACCCAGGAATACTCGCCGCTCGAGAAGCCCTCCGCGTTCAGCGCGTCCACGTGGGCCATCCGCGCGTCGCGCAGCAGCGTGCCGAACCCCGCGAGCATCGAGCCGAGTTCGGTGAACGAGAGGTCGCGGCCGCCGTCGCGGGCCTTGGCTTCGATGGCGCTGGCGCGGGTCTGGAGCTCGGCCCAGCGCGGGCCCAGAGTCTGACGCACCCGCGCGTGCACCGCCAGCAACCGCCGTAGCTGGTCCTCGGACAGTTCACCCGTCTCGGGCGGCGTGTAGTCGGACTGGTCCGCCACACGGTCCGACAGCGCCGCAATCTCCCGGCCCTGCTCGAGCATGCCGCGGGCGTTGTCGAACATCGGCCGCGCTGCCCGGTAGCCGTAGAACAGCGCCAGGCCGAAGGCCACCACGGCGATCAGGACCACGACCAGACAACCGGCAAGCGCCTTCTTCATGGCGGAACTGTAGTGAGGATGCTTGTCAGTTCAAAGTTGAACTTTGAACTCTGCTACTGGTGCCGCAGCGCCACCATCGGGTCCACGGCCGCGGCACGCCGGGCGGGAACCAGGCAAGCCACCACCCCGGTGCCGCCGAGCACCAGTGTAATCGCGGCGAACACCATCGGGTCGTAGGGCTGCACCCTGAACAGCATCAGGGCCATGGCTGAACCAAGAGCGTAGCCGAGTCCAACGCCGAGGCTGATGCCGATGCCGATCTGCCAGAGGCCCTGTTTGAGGATCATCGACAGGACGTCTCCGGCGCCCGCACCCACGGCCATCCGGACACCGATCTCCTGCGTCCGTCGCCTGACCGAAAAGGCCATCACGCCGTACAGGCCCACCGTCGCGAGGAACATCGACGCGAATCCGGAGGCGAGGAAGAGCGACCCGAAGACACGGAACTGCCAGGTGTTGCTGTCGAAGCTCTCCTGAACCGTGGCGATGTTGAAGATGGGCAGATTGGTGTCCATCGCCCGGATGCCGTCCCGCATCAGCGTCGAGATCTCGAGCGGGGGTCCGGCCGTGCGCGCCAGAATCGACATGCTCGACAGCGGCGCCTGCGCCAGCGGCACATAAATCGCCTCACGCAGCGTGTCTCCCGAACCTTGTCCCATGCCGAGGTCGGGGACGATGCCGACAATCTCGCGCAGCCCCTTCAGCTCGCCGGTGGTGAGACCGATGCGCTGGCCGATGGCGCCGCGCGGGTAGTGTGTCCGGGCGAACGCCTGGTTGACGATCGCCACCGGCGGGCCCGTGTCGCGGTCACGCGCGTCGAACGGCCGCCCCTCGATCAGCGACACCCGCAGCACGGAGAAGTAGTCGTCCGAGACAATCAGGCCATGCGCCTGCGGATGGTCCACGTCGGAGGCGTACTGCTGGTGCGGCAGCGTGAAGTCCCAGCGCGGCCCGCCAATCGGCACGCCGGTTCCCAGGGCCACGGCGGTCACCCCGGGCAGCGCCCCCAGGCGCGCAATCGCGGCATCCGCGAATTGCCGGCGCTTCGCCGCGTCGGGATACTCGGAGGCGGGCAGCACCAGGCGCGCGCTCCACACGTCGCGCATCGCGAATCCGAAGTCAGCGGCCGCAAGGTTGGTCAGGCTCTGGATGATGAGCCCCGACATCACCAGCAGGCCGAACGACACCGCGATCTCGCCGACGACGAGGATGCGCGAGAATCGCCCCATCCGCATGCCGGTCGTCCGTCCCTCGTCGCCCATGATGGCGGCGAGGTCCGGTACGCGACGCGCGAAGGGCCGGCACGATACCGGAAACCAGCGCGGCCACGATGGCGCTCACCGAGACGAAGAGCAGGACCGCGCCGTCGATGCGGATGTCGATCCAGAACGGTGGGTTGGTATCCACGATGGCGCGGTTGAACATCGTCACGCCCAGTTGTGCGAGGGCCAGCCCCAACGCCGCGCCGCACACCGCCAGCACCATCACCTCCATCAGCATCTGCCGGACGACCTGCCAGCGGCTGGCCCCGACCGCCGTCCGCAGCGCCATCTCGCGCGTCCGGGCGGCGGCGCGCGCCAGGACCAGATTGGCGACGTTGGCGCACGCGATGAGCAGCACGCCGAACACCGCCGTCAGCATCGTGAAGAGCAGCGATACCGTCTCCGAGCCGATGAACTCCTCGATGAACGTCTTGACCTCGACCGTGTCGCCGCTGGGGTAGCGGTCCGGATAGGCCTGCTCGAGCTGACGCCAGATCGTCGCCATCTCTGCGCCCGCCTGGTCGATGCTCACGCCGGGTTTCAGCCGGCCGATCGTCTCCAGGCCGGGGCCCTTTCCGAACGCCGTGCCCACCGGGTCCACGACGAGCGCCGGCCAGAGGTCCTGCGTGCCTGGAAATCGGAACGTCGGCGGCATCACGCCGACCACGGTCATCACCGCGCCGTTCACCCGCAGCGACTGGCCGATGGCATCCGGCGCGCGATCGAACTGCTCCTGCCACACCTGGTCACCGATGATGACGACCGGCGCGGCGCCGGGCAGGCTGTCGTCATCGCGGAAGTCGCGGCCGGCGATTGGCGACGTTCGCAGCAGGCGAAACGTATTCGCGGTGACGACGGCGCCGCTGTAGCGAGCCGGCACACCGTCCGGGCCGACGACATTGGTCGTCTGGATCTGGAATGACGCCAGCTGTTCGAACGATTGCTGCCGGTCGCGGAACTCGGCAAAGGTGTGGATGTTGGCATCCCGATCGTCCTGTTCGCGCAGGCTGAACGGCGCCATGTGCACGATGCGCTCGGACTCCGGGAACGGCAGGCCGCGAAGGATGGCGCCGTTCACGATGCTGAACATGGTCGTGGTGAGGCCGATGCCCAGGGCCAGGGCCACGATCGCCAGCAGGGCCATGCCGGGCTGGCGAGACACGGACCGCACGGCGATACGGAGCTCGCGCATGGGGAACCATACGGAGGAGAGGAGAGGGAAGTTCAAAGTTCAGGGTTCAAAGTTCCCTCAGCCGTGTTGAACTCTTGAACTTTGAACTTTGAACTTTGAACTCTGAACTCTCCCTGCGGCTTCCACCGCGCCGCACATCAGGTCGCACAGAGCGTGGACCGAGTCGTCGGCGAGCGCGTAGTGGACGAACAACCCCTCGCGGCGGCGCGAGACAAACCCCTGCGCGTGGAGCAGCTGGAGGTGCTTCGACAGGTTGGCCTGGTTGAGCCCGGTCGCGTCCATCAGGGCGGTAACGTGCAACGGTCCCCGCATCAGGGCACTCAGAATCTGGAGGCGAGCCGGTTCGGCCAAAATCTTGAACCGGCCCGCGACCGCCTCCAGCATCGCGGGGGTCAGCCGGCGCGCGATCATGGCAGGAGCGGGGCGACGATCGGCAGACCGGCGCCCTGCCAGGCCTGGAATCCGCCGACCATGTTGCTGACATTGCTGCGGCCCGCGCGCTGCAGCAGCGAGGCCGCGATGGCGGAGCGCCCGCCCGCCTGGCACATCACCACCACCGGCCGATCGGATGGCACGTCGTCCAATCGATCCGGGAGGTAGCCGAGCGGGATGTGGATGGCGGACGGCAGGTGGCCGCCGGCCCATTCCGTGGCGTTGCGGACGTCCACAATCACCGCGTCGTGCGCGGCGAGATGCCCGGCAAGATCGTCCACGGTCAGTTGCGGCACGGTGGCCACCCGGACGCCGCGCCCGGCCAGGTGCGCCACGGCCTTCGCCTCGAACACGCCAGCCACCCGGTCGAGACCGATCAGCGCCAGCTGCCTCACCAGCTCACTCGTTTGCTCTTCCGCCGGATCCTCGACGATGAAATACAGGTCCGCCGAGTAGGGCAGCAGCCATCCCGCCCAGTTCACGAACGCGTTGTTCAGCGGAATGTTGAGCGTTCCGGGCAGGTGCTGGGCGGCGTACTCGCCGGCCGGCCGCGTATCAACCACGATGGCGTGGAGGGCGAGGAGATCCGGCAGCCCGTGATCGTCCAGCCGCGGCGGCGCGTGGAAACCGCCGAGGACGCGCGGGCCCAGCTTGTTGAGGTGCTTCATCGTGGCGAAGTACTTCGGCGGCTCGGGCTGGCCGCTGAGGACGGCCGCCACGAACTCGTCCTCGGTCTTCACCTTGAAGGCCCAGTTGAACCGCCGCTCGTAGCCGACCGTGCTGTACGGCACCTCGCTGATGCCCTTGCCGCAGGCCGAGCCCGCGCCATGGCCAGGCCAGATCTGCAGCCAGTCCTCGTGCGCCTTGAACATCTGCAGGCTCTTCCACAGCACCCGCGCGCCCTTCTCCATCGTCCCCTTCATGTTGGCGGCGCGCTCGAGCAGGTCGGGGCGCCCGACATCGCCCACGAACACGAAGTCGCCGGTGATCGCGGCGATCGGCCGGTTCGCCGCCGCGCCGTCGGTCACGAGGAAGGTGATGTGCTCGGGAGTGTGCCCGGGAGTCGATACCACCTCGATGATGACGTTGCCCACCGTGATGCGGTCACCGTGACGCACCAGCGTGCCTTCGGCCGCGAACTGGTACTTCCAGTCCTGGTCGCCCTCGTCCGACAGGTAGAGCTTGGCGCCGGTGCGTTGGGCGAGTTCACGGGCGCCGGACAGGAAATCGGCGTGGATGTGGGTCTCGGTGACGTGTGTGATGGCAACGCCATGGCGCGCGGCCGCGGCGATGTAGCGGGCCACATCCCGGTTCGGATCGACGACGATGGCCTCGCCGGTGGCGGCACAGCCGATGAGATAGCTGGTCTGGGCGATCGCGGGTTCGTAGAAGCGGGAGACGATCATGACAAGGGCTCCTGAACGGTCGGATCGGAGAATATATGACTACTCAGGAATATACGCCCCGGGCCGGGCGCCCGCAAGTGACCGCGGCGTTCAGCGCAGGTTGTCGATCGTCACCGGGTCGACGCGATCCGCGGGCGCGAACCCGAACACCTTGCCGTAGAAGAACAGTTCCGCCTCCAGGCTGCGGACGATGTTCTCGGCCTTCCGGAAGCCGTGCTGCTCGCCCTCGTAGGTGATGTAGGCGACCGGCAGCCCCTTCTTGCGCACGGCGTCGGCCATCATCTGCGACTGGTTCGGCGGCACCACCTTGTCGTCGAGCCCCTGGAACAGGATCAGCGCGCTCGACAGGCGGTCGGTGAAATGAATCGGCGATCGCGCGAGGTAGAGTTCCCTGGCCGCCGGATACGGGCCGATCAGCGAGTCGAGGTAGCGCGACTCGAACTTGTGGGTGTCGCGCGCGAGCACCTCGATGTCGCTGATGCCGTAGTAGCTGGCACCCGCCTTGAAGACGGAGTGGAACGTGAGCGCCGCCAGCGTGGTGTAGCCGCCGGCGCTGCCGCCGCGGATGGCCAGGCGATTCGCGTCGGCCTTCCCTGCCTGCACCATCGCCGTCGCTCCCGCCACTGCGTCCTCGACGTCGACGATGCCCCACTGCCCTTTCAGACGGTCGCGATAGTCGCGGCCGTAACCGGTGCTGCCGCTGTAGTTCACGTCCAGCACGGCGAAGCCGCGGCTGGTCCAGAACTGGACCTCGGCGTCGAGCACCGCTTCAGTTGCGGCCGTCGGCCCGCCATGGGTCAGCACCAGCAGCGGCGGCGTGGTGCCGGCCGGCGCCGAGAACTGCGGGTTCGCCGGAGCGTAGTAGAAGGCGTGGACGTCACGGGCGGGTGCGGACGGGAGCGCATGGGTGCGGGCGGGTGCGGACGGGGTCGCAGACGGGGCGGGCAGGTGCGGCGACGGCGCGGTGAAGGTGACGGGCTCGGGCGTGGAAATCCACGCGGCGTCGATCGGTTCGCTCGTCGAGACCCGCAGCACCTCGGGCTCCATCGCGGCGAGCGTCATGCGCGCCACCACCGGCGCAGTCGTCGGCGAGGCGCCGACGAAGTAGAGCGCGCGTTCGTCGGCGCGAAGCGACTCCATCACGTCGAGGCTGGACTGCACGGGCTCCCAGCGGACCGGATCGGTCTCGATGAATGCCAGCTTCCAGCGTCCGTCCTGCAGGTAGGTGGCGGCGATACGCTTCGGTCCCGCGAACGCGTAGGTCACCATCGAAAAGGTCCACTGCGGCTTGCCGAACTCCGCGCTCATCGGGTGCAGGGGCTGGATGCCGCCGGCTGCGAGACGATAGAGGTTCCACCAGCCGGTGCGATCGGAGACGAAGTAGAGCACCCCGTCGGGCGACCATTCCGGCTGGAAGATGGATTCGTCGGCGCTGCCGGCAACCTTCGTCTTCGCGCCCAGCGAGCCGTCGGCCTTGATCGCGGCGGTCCACAACTCGGTGCCGTCCCACGGCATGTTCGGATGGTTCCACTGCAGCCACGCCAGGGTGGCACCGTCGGGTGAGACCACGGGATCCGAGTAGAAGTCCGCGCCCGATACCAGCACCGTGCCGGCGGTTGGCTCGATGGCGCGACCCTTCGCGCGGTCCGCGCGCGGAACCTCGATCGCCACGATTGCCGCCGGCGGCTCCGCGTCGCCCTGACGATGGTCCTCTCTCACAGCGACCAGGCGGCCGCGCGTGGCGTCCATGCGCGTCTCGGCGAAGAAGAGGCCCTCGACCGTGAGGGGCACCGGCGCGCCCCCCTTCGGCTGCAGGTAGAGGCGCTGGTCGGTGAAG
Organism: uncultured Acidobacteriota bacterium; assembly: GCA_963721715.1. Classification (GTDB taxonomy): domain Bacteria; phylum Acidobacteriota; class Vicinamibacteria; order Vicinamibacterales; family UBA2999; genus VFZN01. The sequence goes on from CAVRKI010000006.1 coordinate 310,263, forward strand.
TTCGAGAAATACACGTCGCCGCGGTGGATGGTCATCGCCGCGCCGCCGTACTCGTGCACGCGCGAGCGGGCGTTGAAACCCGCCGGGGTCACATCGACGGTCAGCCCGTCGAGCGTCCGCTTCACGATCACGTAGCGACCGCCCTCGGACGCCCGCCCCTCGGTCCAATACACATCGTCGCCGTCGAGCGCGATCTCGCCGAGCCGGAGCGCGCCCGCCGTGACGCGCGCCGCGGTGAGCGGCGAGGTCCATGCGCCGTAGGGCGCCTCCGTCTTCGTCTGCTGCGTGTCCTGCTGCATACACCCCGTCACCAGCGATACGATCGTCATCAGCACCGCCGCGCGCACGCTCATCCGCACAGGTCGCATGGACGCCCCGGTGCCCTCACGCGGGCCGCAACTGGCGGAGCCTGGCAGTTCACGGTTCGAGAGTTCACAGTTCAAGAGTTCAAGGTCCAAAGGGCCCGCACCCGATTGCACTGTATGAGAAAAGAGGCTTGCCCGGCCAGTCCGCCGTGATCGGACGGGCAGGCACGGCTGAACGTCGCCGAGCTGAAGGGAATAAAAGAGCCGCCGGGGCAGAGGCGGGCACCGGCGGCCGAAAGCAGCTACTTGGGCAGCAGCACGGTATCGATGACGTGAGTGACGCCGTTGGCGGCAGGCACGTCGGCCTTCACCACAGTGGCGTTGTTGATCTTCAGGGAGCCACCGGTCGCCAGGATCTGGATGCGCTGGCCCTGGGCGGTGCGACCAGCCCGCCGCGATGTTCTTCGAATGAACCGGCGCCGCTGAGGGTACACTGCCAGATTCAAGGACATCCCCTATGCACCCCAGACTTCGATCGCTCGCCCTGTTGCTGGTGACGCTCGGGCTGGCGGCCGCTGCGCCCTCCGCGCAGACCGCCACGGCCCCCCGACCAACGCTCGTGGCGCCGGCACCCCTCAAGGTCACGACGCCGGAGCAGTTCTTCGGCCACCAGATTGGCGCCGACTACGTGCTGCCCAACTACACGAAGTTCACCGAGTACGTGCGCAAGCTGGACGCCGAGTCCGATCGCATGGTCGTGCAGAGCATCGGCAAGACCGCCGAGGGCCGCGACCAGCTGATGGCGATCATCACGGCGCCCGAGAACTTCAAGAAGCTGGACCGCTACCGCGAGATCTCCCGGCGGTTGTCCCACGCCGAGGGCCTGACCGACGACCAGGCGCGTGCGCTCGCGAAGGAAGGCAAGGCCGTGATCTGGATCGACGGCGGCCTGCACGCCACCGAGGTGCTCGGCGCCCAGCAGCTGATCGAGACCATCTACCAGTTCGCCAGCAAGACCGACGAGGAGACGATGCGCATCCTCCGGGATGTGATCATCCTGGCCGCGCACGCCAACCCCGACGGCATGGAGCTGGTCTCCGACTGGTACATGCGGAACCCGGATCCGAAGCAGCGCAGCACCGGCAACCTGCCGCGGCTGTACCAGAAGTACGTGGGGCACGACAACAACCGCGACTTCTACATGATGAACCAGCCGGAGTCGGTGAACATCAACCGGATGCTCTATCGCGAGTGGTTCCCGCAGATCGTCTACAACCACCATCAGACGGGCCCGACCGGCACGGTGATGTTCTCGCCGCCGTTCCGCGATCCGTTCAACTACCTCTACGACCCGCTGGTCGTGAACATGCTCGACCAGGTGGGCTCGGCGATGCACGCGCGCTTCGACCAGGAGGGCAAGCCGGGCGTCACGACGCGGTCGGGCGCCAACTACTCGACCTGGTGGAACGGCGGCCTCCGCACCATGCCGTACTTCCACAACCAGATCGGCCTGCTCACCGAGAGCATCGGCAACCCGACGCCCGAGCAGATCGGCTTCGTGCCGGATCGCCTGCTGGCGCGCGGCGATCTGCCGTCGCCGATCGCGCCGCAGACGTGGCACTTCCGCCAGTCGATCGACTACTCGATCACCGCCAACTACGCGGTGCTCGACTTCGCCCAGCGCTACCGCGAGACGCTGCTCTACAACATCTACGTGATGGGGCGGAACTCGATCCGCAAGGGCAGCACCGACACCTGGACGATGTATCCGAAGCGGATCGCCGAGGTGAAGGCCGAGATCGCCAAGGCGATGAAGATCGACGCCACCGACCCGCGCGCCGTGGCCGGCGGCCGGGCGACGCCGGTGCCGGCGCAGTACTACGACCTGCTGAAGAAGCCCGAGTGGCGTGACGCGCGCGCCTACGTGATCCCCGCCAACGAGGGCGACTTCCTCACCGCGACGAAGTTCGTCAACATCATGATTCGCTCCGGGCTGACGGTGCATCGCGCCACCGCGCCGCTCACCGTCGGCGGCAAGACCTATCCCGCCGGCTCCTACGTCTTCAAGGCGGCGCAGGCCTACCGCCCGCACCTGATTGACATGTTCGAGCCGCAGGATCACCCGAACGACCTGCAGTTCCCGGGCGGGCCCGCCGATTCCGCCCTACGACAACGCCGGCTGGACGCTCGCCTACCAGATGGGGCTGAAGTTCGATCGCGTGCTGGAGAACGTGGACGGTCCGCTCGAGAAGATCGCCGACGTGATCACACCGGCCGCGGGCCAGCTGACGAGCGCGCAGGGCGCGGTGGGCTTCACGGTGCCGCACCGCGTGAACGACTCGTTCAAGGCGGTCAACCGCCTGCTGAAGGCCGGGGAGGAGGTGTTCTTCGTCGGCGACCGCTCGTTCCAGAGCCAGGACGGCACCGGCGTGATGTACATCACGGCAAAGCCCTCGACGGCGGCGGTGCTGCAGAAGGCCGCGGCCGACTTCGGGCTGACGTTCACCGGCGTCACCAGCCGTCCCGCGGGTGCCCTGTACAAGCTGACCAAGCCGCGCATCGCGCTGTGGGATCAGTACGGCGGCTCGATGCCGTCGGGCCACACGCGGTGGCTGCTGGAGCAGTTCGAGTTCGACTTCGAGGTCGTCTATCCGCAGACGCTCGACGCCGGCAATTTGAAGGCGAAGTACGACGTCATCATCTTCCCGGACGGCGGCATCCCCGAGACCGACAACGCTGGCGGCGGCTTTGGCGGCCGGCCGCCGACGCCGCAGGAGGTGCCGGAGGAGTTCCGCGCGCGCCTGGGCCGCGTCAGTCTCGCCCGCACGGTGCCGCAGCTGAAGCGCTTTGCCGAAGAGGGCGGCGTGATCGTGGCCTACGGCGGCTCCGCCGCGCTCGGCTATCACCTGGGCCTGCCGGTGAGCGATCACCTGGTGGAGGTGCAGCAGGACGGCGAGGACCGTCCGCTGCCGCGCACCAAGTACTTCATCCCCGGCTCGATCGTGCGCGTGGCCGTGGACAACACCACCCCGCTCGGGTTCGGCTTCGAGAAGCAGGTCGACGTGTTCTTCGAGAACAGCCCGGTGCATGCAGCTGGCGCCGAGCGCGGCGCTTGGCGGCGTGAAGCCGGTGTCGTGGTTCGACTCGAAGGAGCCGCTGCGGTCTGGCTGGGCCTGGGGCCAGCACTACCTCGATGGCGGCACCACCGGCGTCGACGTCACGCTCGGCAAGGGCAAGGTCTTCCTGATCGGGCCCGAGATCACCTTCCGCGCCCAGCCGCATGGCACCTTCAGGTTCCTGTTCAACAGCATCTTCTACGGCACCGCGCAGGTGGTCGGGGGACCAGCCGCGGAGACGGCAGGGCGGGGCGGAAGGGACTGAGGAGTTGAACTTTGACCTTTCTTCTGCGGTATCGTTACCCCTTATGACCATTTACGGCGCGAAGGACATGGCAGAGAGCTTCCGGACCGTGCGCAAGAACACGATCCAGGTGGCGCAGGACATTCCGGAAGACAAGTACGACTACCGCGCCGGCTGAGGGCGTGATGACCGTGGGCGAGATGCTGGCCCATCTGGCCTCGTCCACGCACTGGGCCGAGCAGCTCCACTTCGTCGAGAAGAAGAGTGAAGTGAGCTACGAGGACTTCGGCCGTTACATGGCCGAGGGCGCGGCGGTGTCGAGCGGCCTGACAGACCAAGGCCGACATCGTCGCGGCACTGGAGTCGCGCGGCCACGATTTCGCGTGCAAGCTGGAACAGCTGACCGACGCGCAGCTGGCCGAGCACGTGTCTTTCCCCGCGCCGATTCAGCCTCCCAGCAAGTCGCGGTTCGAGATGCTGCTGTCGGTGAAGGAGCACGAGATGCACCACCGCGGTCAGCTGATGCTGATCGAGCGCCTGCTGGGGATCGTCCCGCACCTGACCCGTGCGCGGCAGAACCGGTAATCCGGCAGACGGGAATACTGCCAGACGGACGCTGCCGCTCACGCACGATTCAGGCGAAAGGCCATCTGGCACAGGTCGGATGGCCTTTTCCTTTCACCCTGACCTCATCATCCAGATTCCCGCACAGCCCTGTGCACGAGAGCGGTGTCGATGACCACACGCAAGACGCACGATCCAGTTCGCGCCACCGCCGATGAGGCGATGGCGATTGTCGAGAGCGGCATGCGCCTGTTCGTGCACGGCGCCGCCGCGACGCCGACGCCACTGCTGGAGGCGCTGGTCCGCAATCCACGCCTGCGCGACGTCGAGCTCTACCACCTGCACACCACGGGGCCCGCGCCGTTCGTCGATCCCGAGCATCGCGACCGGTTCCTGTCGATCTCCCTGTTCACCGGCGCGCCGCTGCGCCGGGCCATCGACGAAGGCGCGGCCGACTACCTGCCGGTGTTCCTGTCGGACATCCCCTCGCTGTTCGTGACCGGCCGGATTCCGCTCGACGTGGCGCTGCTGCAGCTGTCACCGCCCGACGCCCACGGCTTCTGCTCGCTTGGGACCTCGGTGGATGCCGCGCTGGCGGCGTCGCTCTCGGCCCGCTACATCGTGGCGGAGATCAACGAGCGGATGCCGCGGACACTGGGCAACACGCTGGTGCCGTTCTCGCGCATCGACCGCTGCATCTACACCGATCGGCCGCTCCCCGAGCACACCTCGCCGCCGCCGACCGAGGTCGAGGACGCCATCGGCGCCCAGGTGGCCGCGCTGGTCGAGGACGGCGCCACGCTGCAGATGGGCATCGGCGCGATACCGGATGCCGTGCTGCGGCGGCTGGGCGACAAGCACGATCTCGGCGTCCACACCGAGATGTTCTCGGACGGCATCCTCGATCTGGTCGAGGCCGGCGTGATCACGAACCGCCGCAAGAAGGTCCACCCGGGACGGATCGTGACCAGCTTCGTCGTCGGCAGCGAGCGGCTCTACCGCTTCGTGCACGACAACCCGCTGGTCGAGTTCCACCCCTGCGATCGGACCAATGACACGTCGCTCATCAGGAAGAACGACAAGGTCGTGGCCATCAACTCGGCGATCGAGGTCGATTTGTCTGGCCAGGTGGTGGCCGACTCCATCGGGTTCCGCATCTACTCCGGCATCGGCGGACAGATGGACTTCGTCCGCGGCGCGGCGCTGTCGCTGGGAGGCAAGCCGATCATCGCCTTGCCGTCGATGGCCTCCGGCGGGCACGCCTCGCGTATCGTCTCGGCGATCAGGCCCGGCGCTGGCGTGGTCACGACACGCGGCCACGTGCACTGGGTGGTGACGGAGTACGGCGCGGTCGACCTGTTCGGGCGGACACTGCGGCAACGCGCGGAGGCACTGATCGGCATCGCACATCCTGACGTTCGCAGCGAGCTTCGCCGCGAGTTCGCGGAGGCTCGGCACGTCGTGCTGGGTTCGTCGCCGCAGCCCGACAGCGGCAGGTGATCGAGGGAGGGACGAGGTGCGCGCTGACGCGGACCGTCACGCGCGCACCGGCCAGAGCGCTACTTCTTTACCACCACACCGCAGGCAATCCGGTCACCCGCGTTGCCGGACGGGTCGGTCTTGAGGTCGTCGGCCGCGGCGTGAACCACGAGGGCGGTGCCAGCCGTGTTGAACACCGAGTTGGCCTCCGTGCCCATGCTGACGTTCTTGTTGGTCATCGAGCCCTTGGCGGTGCCATCCGCGCCGACCTTGATGTTCGGCATGTCACCCGCGTGCGGGCCCTCGGGATTCTCCAGCCCGTGCTTCTTGCCCTGTGGGTTGAAGTGCGGACCGGCGGAGGCGAAGGGCGCCTCGCACTTGCCCACGGCGTGGATGTGCAGGGCGTGATCGCCGGCCGGCAGGCCTTTGAGGTCGTACGCCACCGTCACGCCGCCACCCGTAGCTGGCGAGAGCATCACGGTGCCCACGTCCTTGCCTTGCGCGTCTTTGAGAGTGACGGGGGACATCTGTGCGCTGACGGTGAGGGCGGCAGCGGCAAGCATGGCGACAACGGTCGAGAGTGTGCGGGACATAAGGCTCCTGGTTGATGAACAGTGCCCAGACTATCTCTCATCGGTCCTGACGCTCAACCTCTTCAGGTAATCGTCGACCCCCTCCTCGCAAATGCTGCGAGAAGACCAGCCCGACCGCGCTAGACTGCGACGCGCAGGAGATCTCAATGCTTCGACATCTGTTCGTCGCCGTCGCCCTCGCCCTCGCGGTGCCGGCCACCGGGCCCCTCTTCGCCCAGGGCACCGCGCCGGCGCCGGTGGCCGCATCGCCCGCCGCGGAGACCCCGAACGATTACACCAGCGACCAGGCGTGGCTGTGCCGGCCGGGACGGACCGATGCCTGCGCCATCGACCACACCACGACAGTCGTGGCCGCCGACGGGACGATGACGCGGGAGACATGGGCAGCCGACCCGAAGGCGCCGGTGGACTGCTTCTATGTCTACCCGACCGTCTCCACCGACCCCGGGGCGCAGAGCGACATGACCGCCGACCCGGCCGAGCGCAACGTGGTTGCCCAGCAGTTCGCGCGCTTCGCTTCGACCTGCCGCCCGTTTGCGCCGCTGTACCGGCAGGTCACCCTGGCGGGACTGCGCCAGCGCATGGCCGGCGGCGCCATCGACCTCGGCCGGGGCCTGGCCTATGCCGACGTGCGCGATGCCTGGCGCGACTACCTGGCGCGCGACAATCGCGGGCGGGGCGTGGTCCTGATCGGGCACTCGCAAGGGGCGTTCGTACTGGCCGAGCTGATCCGGCAGGAGATCGACGGCAAGCCCGTGCAGCGACAACTGGTGTCGGCCCTGCTGCTTGGTACCACCGTGACCGTCCCGCGCGGCAAGGACGTGGGGGGCAGCTTCCAGTCGGTACCGGCGTGCCGCGCGCCCTCGCAAGTCGGCTGTGTCATCAGCTATGCCAGCTACCGAGCCACGATCCCGCCGCCGGCCAACGCCCTGTTCGGCCGCGTGGCCGAACCGAGCCAGGTGGCCCTGTGCACGAACCCGGCGACGTTCGGCGACGCCAGCGGCCAGCTCCACGCCTACCTCTCGGCGGCCGGGCGCACCATCACCACCCAGCAGGCGCAGTCGCCGTGGGCCGCCGGACAGGCCGTGGAGACGCCGTGGGTGAGCGTGCCGGGTCTACTCTCGGCCCGGTGTGCGACCAACGAACACGCCACGTTCCTGGAGATCACCGTGCACGGCAATCCGGCCGATCCCCGTGCCGACGACATCGTCGGCGATCTCGGGTCCACCGGGCAGGCCGGCGGCCAACTGGGGCCTGCACCTGATCGACGTCAACCTCGCCATGGGCGACCTGCTCCGCGTCGTGCGGCAGCAGGCGGCCGCATGGACGGCTCGTCGTCCTTGACATGCCCCGGCGGCGATGCCAGCATCACCGCCACAGGAGGTCCCGGGTGACGCGCACAGCCATGGGCGGTGTCTTCGCAGGCTTCATCAGCGGGGCAATCGTCGTCTTGTTCGGGCTCGGCAGCCAGCCCGGTGCGGCTCAGCAACCCGCCGCCGGGTCCGCGATTCCGAGAACCGCATCGGGCAAGCCCGACCTGAATGGCCTGTGGCAAGCCTTGACCTCCGCCAACTACGATATCCAGGCGCACACGGCGCGCCCGGCGATGGCGATGCGACCCGGCCCTGTGGTGCCCCTGCCCGCCAAAGAGGTGCTGGCCCTGGGCGCCATCGGCGCCGTGCCCTCGGGCCCAGGCATTGTCGATGGTGATGAACTGCCCTACCTGCCGGCCGCCCTGGAGCAGCGGAAGAAGAACCAGGAGAACTGGTTGACGCTCGACCCCGAGATCAAGTGCTACCTGCCGGGCGTCCCGCGCGCCACCTATATGCCTTTCCCGTTCCAGATCGTCCAGAGCGACAGCGCGTTCTTCATGGCCTACGAGTACGCGGGCGCGACTCGCAACATCTTCCTGAAGGATCCCGGACCGCCACAGATCGACTCGTGGATGGGACAGTCGGTGGGCCGGTGGGACGGCGACACGTTCGTCATCGAGTCGAACGGCTTCAACGACCAGACCTGGTTCGATCGCGCCGGCAACTTCCACAGCGAGCAACTGACGGTCACCGAGCGTTACACGATGACCGATCGCGATCACATCCTTTACGAGGCCACGATCACGGACCCGAAGGTCTTCTCGCGGCCGTGGAGGATGAGCCTTCCGCTCTATCGCCACGTGAATGCCAACGCGCGGCTGGGACAGTTCAAGTGCGTCGAGTTCGTCGAGGAGCTGATGTTCGGGCACCTCAGGAAGACGCTGGCGAAGTAGGGTGGCGAGAGGAAGGACCATGCAGCACAGCCAACGGGTGTCGGTGTCCCTGTCGTTCGTGGTGGCCGCGATGGCCCTGTGGGCGTTGGCACCAGTGGCGGGGCAGGCGCCGGCGGGCATCGCCCGCCCGTGGACGATGGCCCGTACGGCCGATGGGCACCCGGACATCCAGGGGAACTGGTCGAATGCGACGATCACCCCCATCGACCGGCCGCAGGGCGCGCCGGCCGTGTACACGGAAGCGCAGGCGGCTCGCATGGAAAAGGGCTACGCCGACCGCGTCGAACGCCTGGCGCAGCCGAGCGACCCCGATCGACCGGCCCCGCCCCAGGGCGGAGACGGCTCCACCGGCGCGGCCGGCAACGTCGGCGGCTACAACAACTTCTGGGTCGATCCCGGCGACCGGATTGCCGTCGTGAACGGCGAGCGCCGGAGCTCGCTCATCGTCGATCCGCCCAACGGGCGGCCCCCGGCCCTCACCGATGCCGCCCGCGCGCGCGCGGCCCAGCGCGCGGAGGCGCTTCGCACGCGCGGTGGGGAGTACGATCACCCCGAGTTCCGTCCGCTGGCCGAACGCTGCCTGATGTCGTTCGGATCGAACGCCGGACCGCCGATGCTGCCCAACTACTTCTACAACAACAACTACCAGATCGTGCAGACCAAGGATCACGTGATGATCGTCACCGAGATGGTGCACGACGTGCGGATGATCCGTCTGAATGCCACCGGTCACCCGCCCGCGCGAATCCGACTCTGGATGGGCGATTCGATCGGCCGCTGGGAGGGGGATACCCTGGTGGTCGAGACCACCAACTTCCACCCGCTGCAGACCTTCCGCGGGGCCTCTGACACCCTGAAGGTGATCGAACGCTTCACGCGAGTCGATGCGGAGACCATCCTCTACAAGTTCACCATCGACGACCCGGAGACGTGGACCGCCCCCTGGAGCGGCGAACTCCCCTTCCACCGGACCGACGAGATGATCTACGAGTATGCGTGCCACGAGGGCAACTACGCCCTGTCGAACATCCTCAGCGGCGCACGCGCCCAGGAGCGCGAGGCGGCGACGAAGAAGCCGCAGTAGTAGACTGACCGAGCAAGGAGTGCGAGTGATGCGAACGACGCTGTCTTTTCTCTGCGCGGGCCTGCTGCTGGCAGCCACCACGCGCGTCTCCGGTCACCACGCGTTCGGGGCCGAGTTCGATCCGAACGCCCCGCTCCGCCTGCAGGGCACCATCGTCAAGCTCGAGTGGGTGAACCCCCACGCCTGGATTCACATCGAGGTGAAGAAGGCGGATGGCGCCGCCGAGGTGTGGGCGGTCGAAGGCGGCACCCCGAACACGCTGCTGCGCCGGGGCCTCACCCGCGACACCCTGAAGGTCGGCACCGAGATCATCGTCGACGGCTACCAGACCAAGGATCACTCGCTGAAGCGCGCGAACGGGCGGGACGTGACGTTCACCAACGGCCAGAAGATCTTCATGGGGTCGTCGGGCACCGGCGCCCCGCGCGACGGCCGCGACCCGACCGAGGCGACGAAGAAGCCCGGGGGGAACTAACCCCTCAGTTCACGTGCGTTCAGTGAGCGATCGGCTCGAGCTCGCGTGAATTGTGCCGGGCCTACGAGAAGCCGATCCAGCGCCCGGCGGCGGCGACCGTGAACCACGACCCGAGCGACGCGAGGGCCGTGAGCGCTCGCGTGCCGGATCCGAAGCGTCCATCCTCGGCTCGAACCACCCACCGACGCACGGTCAGCGCGAAGGCGATGGCCGGCATCAGGGTCAGGATCTTCAACCAGAACGCCGGGCTGTAGTAGCACTTGACGGCTTCCGACAGGAACAGCGGAATGCCCGTCACCAGCATCAGGCCGATGCCCGCGAGCGTGAGGCGATGGGCGGACTCGCCCACCACCCGGATGGCCTGATCGCGCAGCCCCAGCCCCAGCAGCCTCAGGTCGACGATCAGCACCGATCCGCCCAGCAGCACCAGCCCCAGCAGGTGGACGCACTCGATCGCCGGAAACAGCCACAACGAGTTGCGGATGGCCTCGCCGATGAACAGCGACTCGAGCCATTCGAAGTACGGCAGCAGCATGATCAGGGGACCGGGCACCCCGCCGCCCAGTTGACGAAGGCAGGCTGGGGCTGAATGTCGCAGTCGAACCAGTTGTAGGCGATGAGACGCCCGCTGATGATGACGCCCGCCCACAGCAGCAGCGAGCAGTATCCGGCCAGCCGCGCGGCGCGCGGCGGCACCGGCGCGTCACCCCACTCGTGCACCCGGCGATAGATGCCCCGGTGGAAGAGCCAGACGTTGAGGCCGGCCAGGATCAGGAGCAGGATCTTCACACGGAAGAAGATGTTCTGGTACGACCGGACGGGAATGGCGTAGAAGAGCAGCACGCCGGTGACGACCATGAGCACGAAGCCGGCCTGCGTCCACGGCAGCAGCCGCGCCATCACCTGCGATGCCGGGATCTGCCGCAGCGCCAGGCCAGCCAGGCGGAGGTCGAACATCATCGCGGTACCGGCGAACAGGCAGAGCGTGAGGACGTGCGTGGACTCGACGAGGGGGTACATCCACAGCGACTCGTGAAGCGCGATGCTCCACTCGGTGCCGGCCAGCCACTCGAGGACGCTCAGCAGGGTCACGGTGGCTAGCGCGTCGGTGGCGCCGTGAGGTTGATGTTGTACTTCTCGTGGCAGGCCGTGCAGGCCAGGTAGATGTCGCTGCCGGCGGTGAAGAGGGCTTTGGCGTCGTGCGCTTCGGCGGCGCGAGCGGCCTTCAGGCTGATGTCGGAGAACTCCTGGGCGAAGCGCATCCAGTCGGTCGTGTCCTTCGGACGATTGCCGATCATCAGCGAGTTGCCCGACTCCACCAGCACCCAGGCGGCGTGCTTCACCGCGTCCCACTCCTCGGTGGTCCACGGATGAATCTCCTCCGTGCCCGTCACGTCGTCGATGGTGCCCACCGATTCCCAGACCACATCGGCGGCCGGATCGATGACGGCGGCCATCAATTGCTTGACGTCGGCATGCAGGCGCAGCGGCGGCGGCGCCGGCCCTCCGCACGAGACCGTCACGAGCAGGGCAGCGGTGATGACCAGCGTGCGATGGGCGCGGCTCACGACGCGCATACTACCCGACCTTCGCGCCAGCATGGATCATTTTCCCAACGAGTAGGCCACGAGCTCGGCGGACGGTCCGACCCCGGTGGCCACCACCACGAACTGCGCGCCGTGATGGGCATAGGTCATCGGCGACGCGATCGGCCGGCCCGATGGTGTGGCTTCCCAGACGAGGGCGCCGGTGGACTTGTCGAAGGCGACCAGCCGTGGCGGTTCCGGGGGCACTGGTGGGCTGAGCGGCTGACCGGCCACGGGCACGGCCTGCGACGTGCCGATTCCTCCCTGCCCCATGGCGACGAACAGCAACGTCCTGGTGACGAGCGGCGATCCGCGGGCCCCGGAGCCAAGGGCGGGAAGGTCGAGATGCCGCAAGCGCGCGTGCTGACGTGGGCCGTTCCCAAGAGGCGACGTCCATCGAAGCTCGCCGCGGTTCAGGTCGATTGCCGTCACGCGGCTGTAGGGCGGCTTGACGACCGGCAGACCATCAACGGTCGGCAGCAAGGTCACGCCCCCGCGGCGGTAGAGCAGGTTGCTCTTCTCCGGATCGGGCTTCACCAGTTGCAGCACGCTCGGGTTCGTGATCGACGGCACGTACAACACACCGGTGTCCGGATCCACGGCCGCGCCGCCCCAGTTCGCGCCGCCGACCCATCCGGGCACGGCGACGGTTCCGCGCTCCGAGGGCGGCGTGAAGAGCGGGCCGCGATCGTACGCCGACACGACCTCCCGGGCCTGCATCCTCAACTCCGGTGTGAAGTCGATGAGGTCCTCATCGGTCAGGCCCTGGCGCTCGAACGCCGGCGGCCTGGACGGAAACGGCTGCGTGGCAGAGGTGCGCTCGCCCGGCACCGTCGACTGGGGCACGCGCCGCTCCTCGATCGGCCAGACCGGGCGGCCGGACCGGCGATCGAACACGTAGGTGAAGCCCTGCTTGGTGACCTGCGCGATGGCCTTGACCTCCCGTCCATTCACGCGAAGATCGACCAGGGCTGGCGCGGCGGGCAGGTCGTAGTCCCACACGCCGTGATGCACCAGCTGGAAGTGCCAGGCTCGACGGCCGCTGCGCGCATCGACCGCCACCAGGCTCTCGGCGAACAGGCCATGGCCGGGTCGATGCCCGCCGTAGAAGTCGTTGGTCGGCGTGCCGAACGGCAGGTAGACGAGGCCCAGGTCCTCGTCCGCGGACATGTTCGTCCAGACGTTGGTGCTGCCCGTGTAGGCCGCCGCGTCGCCCGTCCACGAGTCGGCGCCGAACTCGCCCTTCTGCGGGATGGACCGGAAGGTCCACAGTCGGCGCCCCGTTCGGACGTCGAAGCCCATCACGTCGCCGCGGGGCCACTCCTTGTGCGTCGGGACCGTCGTGGATGCTCGATCCCACCACCACGACGCCGCGAACCACGATCGGCGCGGCCGACACGCTGAAATTGGTGCCGCGCTCGGCCCGCGCCACGCCGGCCATGAGATCCACCCGCCCGCCATCGCCGAAGCCCGGCGCGAGTTGCCCGGTCTTCGCGTCCACCGCGATCAGGTAGGCGTCGGCCGTCCCGAGCAGCAACCGCTCGCTCGTGCCGTCGCTCCAGTACGCCAGTCCCCGGTGCACGAAGCCCAGGTTGCCGGGGCGGCCGTTCTTCCAGCTTTCGGGATCGAAGAGCCATCGCGTCTGCCCGCTGGCGGGATCGATCGCGGCGATCTGGCCGAGCGAGGTCACGGTGTAGAGCACGCCCCGCACCATCAACGGCGTGTCGTGATACATGCCTGGTCTGAGCAGCGGGTCAGCGACGACGAGCGGGTTGTCGGGGGAGGCCCAGCGCCAGGCCACCTCGAGCCGCGACACGTTGTCACGCGTGATCTGGTCGAGTGGCGAGTACTTCTGGCTGCCGGCGTTGCCGCCGTAGTGCGTCCACTCCCCGGCAGCGGAAGTTGAGGATTGGCGGGCGCCTGCCGCGAGGACTCCGGTCATCGCCAGGGTCACGACCGCCGCCGCAAACGGGGGACGCCTCCGCATGGGGGCTACTTCCCCGCGGCCTTGTCCATCAGCCAGATCGGCATCTGACCGGTGTTGAGGAAGGGGTTCAAGGTCGCGCCAGGCCCGGTGAGGGGCTTCTCGAGCTCGGGATGACCGCCGAGTGACGCCCAGTCGACGGCGGCCGCGCCCTGGGCATCCTTGAGGTCCAGCCGGGCGCCTTTGGCCAGCAGCGCCTTCACCGCGTCAGCATGTCCGAAATAGGCGGCGAACATGAGGGCCGTGACCCGCTGCTCGGTGGTTCGGGCGTTGACGTCGGTGCCCTTGGCCAGCAGCCCGCCCAGCTCGCCCAGCTGCCCGCGGGCGGCGGCGCGCATCAGAGGGGTGATCCCGTCGGCGTCCTCCTGCCCGTGGCGATGGTCAACCGTCGCCGCCGGGAGTGGACCTCCCAGGGCGATCAGGTGCCCGCTGCCCGCGACCGCCAGCGCCGCGACCAGTGCCGTCCGGGCTGATGACATCGACATGGGCGAATACTAACCCGGAGCGCCTCCGCGGATTACGCGGGTGTCTCCGACAACACCGTGCCCGCGAACTGGCTCTGGTAGAGCTCCGCGTAGTGGCCACCGGCCGCCAGCAGTGCCTCGTGCGTGCCCTTCTCCACGATCCGGCCGTGTTCCATCATCAGGATCACGTCCGCCTTGCGGATGGTCGAGAGCCGATGCGCGATGACGAACGTCGTCCGGCCGTGCATCAGCCGCGCCATCGCCGCCTGGATCAGCACCTCGGTGCGCGTGTCGACGCTGCTCGTCGCCTCGTCCAGGATCAGGATCGCCGGGTCGGCGAGAAACGCGCGCGCGATGGTCAACAGCTGCTTCTGCCCCTGCGACAGGTTGGTCGCCTCCTCGTTGATCATCGTCTCGTAGTTGTCGGGCAGCGTGCGGATGAAGTGATCGGCCTGCGCCGCCCTGGCCGCCTGGACGATCTCGTCGGCGCCCGCACCTTCGCGGCCGTAGGCGATGTTGTCGCGAATGCTGCCAGAGAACAGCCAGGTGTCCTGCAGCACCATGCCGAACATCCGTCGCAGGCCACCGCGGCTCAGCTCGCGGACGTCGACACCGTCGACGCGAATGCTGCCGGCGTTGACGTCGTAGAACCGCATCAGCAGGTTGACCAGCGTCGTCTTGCCGGCGCCGGTGGGGCCGACGATGGCGACCATCTGTCCGGACGTCACCTGGATGCTCAGGTCCTCGATCAGCGGCGCGTCGGCCTTGTAGCTGAAGGCCACGTGATCGAACTGGACGTCGCCGCGCGCCGCTGGCCGCGTGGCTGCGGCCGGCGCGTCCGCCGGCTCTTCGGGCTCGTCCAGCAGTTCGAACACGCGCTCGGCCGAGGCGATGGTGAGCTGGATCGAGTTGGCGATGCTGCTCAACTGGGAGATCGGCATCGAGAACTGCCGGCTGTACTGAATGAAGGCCTGCACGTCGCCAAGGGCGATCGCCCGCCGCGTCACGAGGAAGCCGCCGATCACGGCCACCGCCACGTAGCCGAGGTTGCCGATGAACATCATGATCGGAAACATCATGCCGGTGACGAACTGCGCCCGCCAGGCGCCGTCGTAGTACTTCTCGTTGAGATCCTCGAACGTCTTCACCGCCCGCGCCTCGTGGCCGAACGCGGTGACGATGGTGTGGCCCGAGTACATCTCGGCGACGTGCCCGTTCAGATCGCCGAGCGCCTTCTGCTGCCGCACGAAGTAGCCTTGCGACCGCCGGGCCAGCCTCGAGACCACGACCACGCTCAACGGCAGCGTCAGCACCACCACGATCGTCAGCAGCCAGCTGATGGTCAGCATCATGATGACGATGCCGACCACCGTCAGCACCGAGGTGACGAGCTGCGTCAGGTTCTGCTGCAGCGTGCTGCTGATGTTGTCGAGGTCGTTGACGGCGCGGCTCATGATCTCGCCGTGCGTCTTCGAGTCGAAGAACCGCAGCGGCAGGCGGCTGAACTTCGCCTCGACGGCCTGGCGCAGAGCGTAGACCGTCTTCTGCGCCACGCCGGACATCACGTACTGCTGCAGGTACTGAAACGCGGCGCTCACCACGTAGAGGGCCAACAGCGTCGAGAGGATGCGGCCGACGTAGCTGAAATCGATCCCGGCGTTCGACCGCCCAAGCGTGCGTGCCAGGTAGCCCTCGAAGATTCTGGTGGTGGCCAGGCCCAGCATCTTCGGACCGATCACGCTGAACAGCGTGGCGATGACGCCGGCGGCCATCACCACGATCAGCGCCGGCCGGTGCGGCTCGAGATAGCCCGTCAGCCGCCGCAGTGTGCCCTTGAAGTCCCTGGCCTTCTGCACGGGCATGCCGAGGCCGCTCATCGGGCGCCCGCCGAACATGCCGGCGGCCGGCGCCGACGGCCGCGCCGACGTGCGCTCGCCGCTCACGCCACCTCCTCGAGCGACGCCTGCGATTCTGCGATCTCGCGGTAGACGTCGCAGGTCTGCAGCAGTTCCGCGTGCCTGCCGATGCCAGCGACCCGGCCATCGTCCAGCACGACGATCCGGTCGGCGTTCATCACGGTGCCGATGCGCTGCGACACGATGAACACCGTGGCCTCGGCGGTGTCGGCCCGTAGTGCGGCGCGCAGCCTGGCGTCGGTGGCGAAGTCGAGCGCCGAGAAGCTGTCGTCGAACACGTAGATTCCGGCGCGGCGGACCAGCGCGCGGGCGATCGCCAGGCGCTGCTTCTGGCCGCCGGACAGGTTGGTGCCGCCCTGGGACACCGGCGAGGCGTAGCCCTCCGGCAGGCGATCGATGAACTCGGCGGCCTGCGCCACCGTCGCGGCGTGGCGCATGTCCTCGTCGGTCGCCTCGTCCCGGCCAAAGCGGATGTTGCTGGCGATGGTGCCCGAGAACAGCACGGCCTTCTGCGGCACGAAGCCGATTCCGTCGCGCAGGTCTTCCTGACGCATGTCCCGGACGTCCACGCCGTCCACGAGCACTCGACCGGCGGCGACGTCGTAGAAACGCGGGATGAGGCCCGCGAGCGTGGACTTGCCGGAACCGGTGCCGCCGATGATCGCGGTCACCTCTCCCGGCAGCGCCGTGAACGACACGCCCGACAGGGCCGGTTCTTCGGCGCCCGGGTACTGGAACGTCACGTCCTGGAACTCGACGTGGCCCCTGGTCGCGCCGGCGGCCGTGGGCTGCGCCGGGTCGTTCACCTCGGGAACGACGTCGAGCACCTCGTTGATGCGCTCGGCCGAGGCGGCGGCGCGCGGCAGCATCACGAACACCGCCGTGACCATGAACACGGCAAAGAGAATCTGGATGGCGTACTGCAGCGACGCCATCATCGCCCCGACGTGCATCTCGCCGGCGTCGATGCGCAGGCTGCCGAACCAGATGATCAGGACGCTGGTGAGGTTCATCATGAAGAACATGGTGGGCATCAGCAGTGCCACCAGGCGGTTGACCGCGATCGCGGTGCCGGTGACATCGAGGTTGGCCTCGTCGAAGCGGCGGCTCTCGTGGGCCCCGCGATCGAAGGCGCGGATCACGCGAACGCCGCTCAGGCCTTCGTCGAGCACCAGGTTGAGCCGGTCGATCTTCACCTGCATCTGCTGGAACAGCGGCACCGCCTTGCGCATGATCAGGACAGAAGATCAGCGCCAGCACCGGGATGACCGCGATCAGGACGCGCGCCAGCCGGGCGTCCTGCGACAGCGACAGCACCACGCCGCCGATCGCCATCATCGGCGCCGAGATCGCCATGCCGAGCAGCATGCTCAGCACCTGCTGCACCTGCGTCGTGTCGTTGGTCGTCCTGGTAATGAGCGACGCCGTGCTGAAGTGCGCGAACTGGTGCACCGAGAAGTGCGCGACCCGTCGGAAGATGCGCTCGCGGACGACGCGGCCGAAGCCGGTGGCCACCTTGGCGGAGAAGAAGCTGCCTGCGACCGCGCAGGCGGTGCCGAGCACGGCCACCACCAGCATCAGACCGCCGATCTGCAGGATCGTCGTCGTGTCGCCAGGGACGATGCCGTGATCGACGATGTCGGCCATCAGCCTCGGCAGGTAGAGGTTGGCCAGCGACTGCGCGAGGGCCAGCACCATGACGATGGCGACCGACGAGCGGAATGGCCTGAGCAGGGTGAACAGCTTCAGCATGGGGTTCGGTTCGATCCTCTCACAGCGCGGGCTCGTCCGGGGCCTGGCACGATAGGGCCGAAATCGCAGCAGTTCTTGCCAGCATGGCTGAAACTGCTGCAGATTCGGCCCTATCGTGCCAGGCCCCAAATGGCTAGGCCTCGGGGAGGATGCCGAGCTCGACGTAGCGCGGCCGGATGGCTTCGCGGATGGCCGGCACCTGTCGCCAGAACCACAGCGCCGCCAGCACGCAGGCGGCGCCGCTGGCCACGAACGTGGCCTCGACGCCAATCCGTGCCGCGAGCAATCCACCCAGCAGGCTGCCGACCGGCGCGGAGCCGAGCAGGGCGATCGTGTAGAACGACATCACCCGTCCCCGCTTGTCGTCTTCGACGATGGTCTGCACGATGGTGTTGGTGGCGACGACCTGGTACATCAGCCCGTAGCCGGTGACGGCCATCAGCCCCATCGACAGCCAGAGCCAGTGCGACATGCCCAGCAGCACGCAACCGATGCCGAAGGTGGCCACGGCCATCGCGGCCATCCGGCCGAGGCCGACGACGCTGCTGCGCAGCACCAGCCGCACCGCGCACGCCAGCGCGCCGACGCCGGACGCCGCCATCAGGAAGCCCAGCGTGTGCGCGCCGCCGCCGAGCGTGCGTCCCGCCACCAGTGGCATCAGCGCACTGTACGGGGCGCTGAGCACGCCGACGGCGGCCAGGAAGATCAGCAGGCTGCGAATCGGTGTGGACTGCACGATGTAGTGCCACCCTTCGGCCAGCTCGTTCCACAGGCGCCGGTCCGCGGACGGCCGCTCGTCCGGCGCCAGCCGCATCGACAGCAGTCCCCAGATCACCGCGATGTAGCTGAGGCCGTCGATCAGGAAGCAGTAGCCCTCACCCACCGCCGCCACCACGGCGCCGGCAATGGCGGGGCCGACCAGCCGCGCGGCGTTGAAGTTCGACGAGTTGAGCGCAATGGCGTTGCTGAGATCGGCGCGGTCGTCGATCATCCGCACCACGAAGGCCTGCCGCGTGGGAATCTCGACAGCGCTGATCACGCCCTGGAACAGCGTGAGCCCGATGATCCAGGGCATGTTGATGTAGCCGCTCAGGGTGAGAGCGGCCATCGCCAGCGATTGCACCATCGCCAGCACCTGGGTGGCGACGAGCACCTTGTGGCGATCCCAGCGGTCCAGCCAGACGCCCGCGAGCGGAGGCAGGAAGAGCGACGGCGCCTGCCCGGCGAAGCTGACGAGACCGAGCAGGAATGCGGACTCGGTGAGGCGGTAGACCAGCCACGCCGTGGCCAGCCGCGTCATCCACGAGCCAATCAGCGAGATACCCTGGCCGATGAAGAACAGCCGGTAGTTGCGGGAGCGGAGCGCGCGGAAGGGAGAGCTCAAGACACCGGATCAGGATTGTGTCACAGGCACCGGCCATCGACCGCGTGACCGGCGCCGAGGCTCATCGCGCCAGCGCCTTGATCCGTGCGATCAGCGCGGCATCGTTCGGGAACAACCCCGCCGCGGGCAGACGTTCGAGCATCTCCAGCCAGAGCGGCTCCTTCGAGAACACCGCCTTGAAGATCGGCGCGGCCTCCGCTTCGCGGCCGATTGAGGCCAGCGTCACCGCGTGCCAGAACGGCAGCTCGACGATCTCCGGTGCCAGCTTGCTGGCCGCGGCGTACTCGGTGAGCGCGTCGTCCACGCGCTTCTCCGTCATCAGCTCGTCGCCGCGGTTGGCGTGACCATAGGCCCGCTGCAGGCGCATCAGGCGGCGCAGTTCAACGAGCGGCTGCGGGTGGTCCTCGATGCGCAGGTCGAAGATCTTGTCCGCGCCCACCCAGGGACGGCCGGAGCCCTTCGCCTTGACGACGACGATGGCCGCGCTCTGCTTGCCGCGCGCGTCGCCACCGGCCGCCTGCGCGGCATCGAGCGCCGCGAGCAGGCGGTCCGCGAGGTCACCCTGCGTGCGCCGATACGCCTCGGCCATCGCCGGCCACACCTTGTCGTTGGCCATCATGTTGGCCTGAGCCGAGAACTGCTCGCCGACAATGTGCCCCGCCGCGGCGACGGCCGACTTCCCCGTGTGGGCGTCAACGCGGCCTTGCCTGTCGATCATCGCGACCTGGCGGCCATCCGGCTGCGGATCGTCCTTCACCAGTTGCTTCAGCGCGTCCGGGGCGCTGGTGCCGCCGCGCATCAAGCCCAGACCTTTCAGCCCGTAGCCAGGGTCCACGAACGACTGCGTGGCCACCGCGCCGACGCCCGCCTCGGCCCAGGTGACGATGGAGCCGACCGAGAACCAGTGGGACTGGACGGCGACACCCATGTCGCCGGTCTGAGGGTCGCGGGCGACGATGGAGAAGGTGTGGACCAGCGGGTCCTTCGCGCGGGCGGTCGAGCCGGCGAGCCCAAGGAGGGCGACAAGCACCAGGAGCGATCTGGAAGGCATCTGCCGAGTGTAATTCCTGCGGCGTTTCGGAGCGATTCGGGCCTGGCACGATCGGGCGCTTTTTGACGCGGTTTCTGCGTACAATTCGCCGAGTCCCGTTTCTCAGGAGGCCCCATGATTCTCGGCCGTCGCGACTTCCTCGCTGGTGCAGGCGCTCTCGCTGTCAGCAGCCGCTCTCTCTTCGCCAGCGCGACGCAGGCGGCCACGCGGCCGGCCGGCATCTTCCCGGCCTCGGTGCGGGCCGACTTCCCGCTGGTGGCGACGGAGACCTACCTGAACTCCGCGGCGCTGCACCCGGTCGGCACCTTCGCGGCCAAGGCCATCGAGCAGGGCCTGGCCTACCGCCTGCACGGCGCCGGTGAGGGCCGCGCCGACTTCACGCGCCGACAAGCAGCAGAACCTGAAGGTGCAGTACGGGAAGCTGATCGGCGCCACCGCCAACGAGATCGCCTTCACCAGCAGCACCTCCGACGGCGAGAACATCGTCGTGATGGGCCTGGACCTGCCGAAGAAGAAGGGCAACGTCGTGATCGACGAGCTGCACTTCACGACCTCGCTCTACATGTACAAGGAGCTCGAGAAGCAGGGCGTGGAGCTGCGCATCGTCAAGCACCGCAACTGGGCGATCGACCCGAGCCGACATGGACAAGGCGATCGATCGCAACACGCGGCTGGTGTCGCTGGCGCTGGTCTCGAACGTCAACGGCTTCATGCACGACTGCAAGGCGGTCAGCGCCCTCGCGCACGCGCGCGGCGCGCTGGTGTTCGCCGACATCATCCAGGCGGTGGGCGCGGTCCCGCTGGACGTGAAGGCGCTCGGCATCGACTTCGCCTCGGCCGGCACCTACAAGTGGCTGATGGGCGAACGCGGCTTCGGGTTCCTCTACGTGAAGGAGGATCTGCAGGGCACGGTGCTGCCGACGACGCGCTACGGGCACCGGCAGGTGTCGAACTTCAACCGCGCCGAGCTGACGTGGGAGCCGCTGCCGGGCGCAGCACGCTACGAGACCGGCGGCATCGCGGTGCTGCTGGCGGCGTGCGTCTCGGCCGGCATCGACTACGTGCAGGCGCCTCGGCATCGACAAGATTCGCGCGCACGCCCGCGTGCTCACCGATCGCCTGCAGAAGGAACTGCCGCCGCTCGGCTACACCCCGCTCACGCCGCAGGGCACCGAGACGCCGATCGTCGCGTTCGCGCTGAAGGACGGCGCGGCCACCAGCAAGATGCTGCAGGCCGACAAGGTGGTCGGCACGGTGGTCGGCAACGAGAACCGGCTGCGGTTGTCGGTGTCGGTGTTCAACACCCACGACGACATCGATCGCGCGGTGGCCGTGCTGGGCGGACGCGCGACCTCGTCTGCACGGTAGAGCTGCCAGAATCGCCCGCAGCTCCGCTCTCTGGCGGCTGCGGGCGTGCGGTTCGGATCGCCACGCGCCGGCGTTGACTTCCTGCAAGGAGGTCACGTCCATGACCAGTCGCAAGTCGGTGTTGGCGGTGTTCGGCGTCCTCACGATGGGTCTCGTCCTGACCGTGCCGATGCACGGCGCCGAGGTCGCCCTGCGCACCAACTACCTCACGTTCAGCGGACCCGTCGCCCTTCCCGGTGTCACGCTCCAGGCGGGCACCTACATCTTCGAGCGCGTCGTCGAGACCGAGCCCGACATCATCGTGGTGCGGAACCGCGATCGCTCGAAGGTCTACTTCATGGCGTTCACCGAACGGACCGAGCGTCCGGCGGGGATGAGCCGCGCGAACGCCGTGACCCTCGGTGAGGCGCGGCCCGGAACGCCGGTGCCGATCACCGCGTGGTATCCGACTCGACTCGCGAAGCGGTCACCGCTTCGTCTATCGCTAGAACACTGATGGCGATCAGCAGGGACGGGGCTGGCCAGTCGCTGGCCCCGTTTTGCGGTACCCGGGATCCGGTGTCCCTGGGGGCCTCGGGCGGAACTCCGGGGCCGGGAGCCGCGCGGCAATCGCCCAGGGCGGCCCGACCATCGCGGGCTGCTCGCGGCCGCGCTCAGCGCCAGTCGCCGGCCGCGACAAACGCCGCCCAGAAGAACGGATGCGTGCTCTGCCCTTTCGCACGACGATCGCGCAGCACGGCAAGGCTGGCCTGATGCACCGCGTCGGCGGTGGAGAGCTTTCGCTGAAAGCGGCCTTCGTACAAGGCGCGCATCCAGGCGCGGGTCGCCTGATCCTCGACCGACCACAGGCTCATTACGACCGTGCGGGCACCGGCCACCTGAAACGCGCGGCGCAGTCCGAACACCCCTTCGCCCGCCTTGATTTCACCGACGCCGGTGTCGCAGGCGGAGAGCACGGCCCATTCGACGCCGTGGAGGTCGAGCGATCGCGACCTCTTCGGCGGTGAGAATGCCTTCGTCCTCGTTCGGGCCAGCAAGCGCTCGCCGGTTGGCACCGGCAAGGGCGAGGCCCGACAGGAGCAGCGGGTTCTCGGCGGGGCGGTCGCCGCCGGGCAAGGCCGCCGGCGCCGCGAGTCCCGCGGTGCTGCCGGGCCGCAGGACGCGTCGAGGAAGAAGCCGTGCGTCGCCAGGTGGAGCACGCGGTACCGATGCGCGTCCCGCTTAAACGTCTGCTCGTCGGCCTGGCGCCCGACTCGTGTATCCGGAGGGCCGAGCGTTCCGGGCCACAGCGCGGCCAGCTCCCGGACTTCCTGCAGCGTCCCGTCGAGCGGCTGAAAGCGAATCGACTGGAGGTTCCCGCACGGTGATGCCGCGACATCGAGTGTCCCTGCCGCGCGACGACGTTCAGCGGTTGTCGATACCGCGCCGCGAAGACCAGTGGTGGCCAATGGGGCGCTCGTGAGATCGCCGGGCATGGTGACATCGTCGAATGCAGGCCCACCAAGGGCCAGCATCCCACCTGCCGATGTCTCTGGTGCAGCGGCAATGGCGACGAGGTCACGTTCCGCGGTCAGGTAGTGGATGGGCGGCGCCGATTCGATGAGATAGCCCCCCGCCGCGGGCAGAGCGGCAAACGGGACGAGGCTCAACGCGCCATCAGGCACCAGGACGATCGCCCGGGCGCCGACGAGATGGGAGCGATGGGATCCCAGATCCGTGCGCGAAGGGCAAACCCCGCATCGCCGGAGCACCCCGCGCCTCGCTGCAGCGGACGCCGTCTGCCCGAGCACATCCGCGGCAATGCCCGCCCGCCACCTGGACACCAGCGACTCGATCGCCTGAGCGGGACCCAGCTTCACGGCCACGGGTGTCTTTCCTGGGCGAAGCACGAACGCCATGAACGAGGGCGTCTCGTCGGCGCGCCGCGCGTCGAGGCGCAGCTGTTGATAGCGAACGTACGACACCAGGGTCGTCCCAGGTGGCAGCGCCGCTGCGACCTCGGAAAGGCCGATGTGGGCGCGATCCCGCTCTAATCGGAAGTCGTCGCTCCCTTCCGCCAGTCGACGCTCGGCAACCTCGCTATCTCGTCGCGCGGCGTCGACCAGCGCGTCAAATCGCTCACGGGGCATGGCGCCGGGGCCCTGAACCACGAGGTTGGCCAGTCGTTGCCGAGCCGTCGCCAGGCCAGCGGCCAACGTGCGATCGGCGCCGGCAGCCGTCCGCTGTCGGCCGGCGACTTCGTCGAGCACCAGGGCCCGACTGCGGACGACGGCGTCGGCACCGGCGGCGGCGGCCTGAGGAGTCAACCCGACCAGAGAGAGCATCAGATCCACGCCGCGTGGCCGGATACCAGCGTAGTTCAGGGCCTGCCGCTCGGGAAGCGAGCGCAACATCATTCGGAGATGTTCTCGCCCGACCGCCTCGGCCTCGATTGCGCCTTCGAGGGCCATCGCCGCCTCGCCAGTGCGCGCCATGGCGCGCGCCAGACTCATTCTGGCTTGCGCAACGTCGGGGTGGGCGCTGCCGAAGATGCCCAAGTCCACAGCGAGGGCCCGCTCGAACCCTTTGCGGGCTTGGCGGATACTGCCGCGCTCGAAGCTGAGCCCAGCTGAAAGCGCGAGGGCGGCCGCGTAGTCGTGCGCGTTCGGTGACCCGGCCGCCGTCCAGATACGAATCGCCCGGTCGGACGATCGCTCTGCCTCAACGATGCGTCCCAGCTGCTGGTAGGTCTCAGCGATCGCGGTGAGGGTCCTGGCAATGGTCGGGTGCTGGGGCTCGAGGACGCGTTCACGAATGGCCAGCGCGCGCTCCTGCAGCGCGAGGGCTGACTTCAGGTCGCCCTGCTCCCTGACGACCACCGCCTGCGCTGCCAGCGCTTGCGCCACGAATGCATGATTCGGGCTGAACACCTGCTCCCAGATGGCTGTCGCACGCCGATAGTCGCGCAGGGCCCGATCGTAGTCTCCCAGGACGCGATTCACGCGAGCCAGGTTGTAGGCGGCGGTCGCCACCATGTCATGGGCCTCGCCAAACCGCGCCTCCAGAATCGCCAGCCCCCGCTCGTAGAGACTCCGAGCAGCTTGATAGTCGCCGAGCAAGACCGTCACGTTGGCGAGGTCGTTGAGGTGGCGGGCATAGTCCGGGTGCTCGGACCCCAGCGAGCGCTCCGCCACGGCCACGGCGCGGCGCATCAGGTCGTGAGCGCCTTCGATGTCCCAGAGGTCTAACCTGGCACCGGCGAGCAAACTCATCGCCTGAGCCACCCGCGGATGGTCCGGCCTGAGCGTCCGCTCAGCGAGGGCCAGGGCAGCGGATGCGGCTTCCCTCGCTTCGTGGAACCGGCCGCGCGACCATTCCTGGTAGGACTGGAGCGACAACGTCTCGATGTAGTCGGGATGCGAGGGGGCTTGGCTCCGGCGCAGTTCCAATGCGCGAGACAACGGCGCACCCGCCGCTGGGCTGTCTCCCTTCTCCTGAAGCACCCTGACGAGCACTTCCAGACTGCGTGCAGTGCCTTGGGTGTCCGCCAGCCGCTCCCTGACCTGAAGGCCGTGGTTAGCGGCCTTCACCGCTTCCTCGAATCGTCCCGCGCGGGAGAGAGACAGTGCGAGTTGGTCGAGCGTGCAAGCCACACTGACATCCGGCTCCGAGGTCGGGCGGTTGGTCTGAAGGCCGAGAGCGCGCTCCAAGGCCTCGACGGCCGCATCGTTCTCTTGCCGTTCGCCGAGGACCTCGCCCAGACCTTGAAGCGAAGGTGCCAGGTCCGGATGGGTTGAGCCGAGCGCCGCCTCGCGAATCCGAAGCGTTTGGTTGGCGAGGGCCAGGGCCTCACCCGAGGCCGCCCTTCCATTCGCCAGCAGCGCCCGCACCAACAGGTCGGCCGCCGAGGCGAAGGCAAGGGAGCGATCGCCGGACGTGCGCCGAACCGAGTCAAGGTTCGCCACAGCGGCGCTCTCCGCGGCGACGTAGTCCCCTTTCTCGATCAGCGCCGCGACATCCCTCGCCGCCGGCGCGGAGACCGAGCTGTGACGACAGACCGCCGTGCAGGTCGCCAGGCAGATCGCTACCGTGCAGGCGACCTTACGCCGGGCGTTCACATGATGCCTCCTGCCTGAGTATTCGCTTGGATCAATTCGCTCATCTCAAGGGAGCGGGCGCGACTGTTCCGGCGGCGCCCTGGGCCTCGCGCGCGCGGCGATCAGCCTCGCGCCTCAGTTCGGACACCGCCACCTTCTGAGCACTGGCTCCCGAACAACTGGTGGCACCGCCACTCCCTCCCATGGGAGCGATCACCGCCACGACAAGGAATCCGCAAAGGTCCGCCGCGCTGCGGAGGATGTTCGTGGCACTATCATTCCCACAGCCGGAGGGGCTTCCTCCTCCCGGCGAGTCGCCCTTCTTCCCCCACTTGGGTGGTTCTTCACCTTTTCCGGAACCCTTCGGTGGCTCGTCGTTTGGCATCGGCGTCTCCCTTTCCTTTGACTCGGATCAGCAGCAGGCACTGGGAAGAGCGAGGGCCCTGACCAGATTCCGCCACAACGTCTCGGCGAAAATGAACTTGTCGTAGAAATGGCTGGCGGCGCCAATGTCGTGTCCGGGAGCGACATGCGGTGCGTACAGCGACACGCCGTGGAGTCCGGAACCCTCAATCCTGTTCGAACCGCTCTCGACGACCAACGGTTTGTTCGCGCCGGAGAGACTCTGGCCGCTCTGCACGGCGATCGGCCCGAACAGCTCGTCCCCGAGCGCCATGGCGGCCATCCTCACCTCGTCATTGCCGCTGAATCGAACCAGGAGGTGGCAGAGTGTTATGACGTCAACGAATGGTTCGCCTTCGCCGGTCTGCGCCAGTTCGAAGAGACGCGACACCAGTTTCAGCTCCTCGGCGTCATCGTCGAGTGCGACGGCGAGCTTGCCGGCCAGCGTATCGGCCAACCCTGAGCACTTGATCGCGTGTCGAAGATCAAGATGAGACAGCGACACCATGCGCTCGAACGCGCGGTAGTGCTCACAGTATCGGCGCACGGCGTAGCTGCCAAATTCCGCGGGGCCCATCGTCCGACCGAACGGCTTGGCGAGCCGATGCAAGACTCGGTGGTAGGGCCAGCCGGGTAACGGGATTGCCACCTGCGAGCCGAGCATATATTTCGCGTACGGTGCCAGTTGGCGCGCCATCTCGAGCGTCGCGATCGAACACGCGTCAAATGCGACGATGTCCAGCCGCGGCGGACTCGGCGCATTCCAGTCCTGGCGCTTTTTCTCCTGGAACGCGGCCAACACGGTGGCCAGCTCCGCAAAGTCGAGCGCATCGACCCCGGTCTGAGTCTGGAGGTGGCCGAACGCGAAGCGATAAGCATGGCCCCACAACACCAGCATCGAGTAATCGCCAGCCTTATGCTGACCGGTCGTTACGGCCCAATCGATGAAGCGGGTGAGCGCAATCCCGTTGGCGAACGTCGTGGGATCAAAGATGCCCTGGGTGATCGACGGCTCGGCAGTGTCTTTGCTAATTTGCACCCGGTGCATTGAACCATCGCCGTGGCGCTCGACGAAGATCGACAGGTCAGGGTGTCTTGGAAGGCTCGTCAACTCGGCGATGTCGGCGTCCGCCTCTTCGCCCAGTGGCTGGTTCCCTTCGGCCGCGTCGACACCCATAAAGATCATCACCGTCCACTTGGGCACGGCCACCTCCTAGGCCCCGAGCCGGGCCACGCTGACGTAGTGACGACGACCCGGCCGCTTGAACAGCAACCGGTCCACCAACCCTGACGAGAGCGACGCGAGGACGATGAAACGACGGAACCCGACGAGGAGCCGGATTCTAGTCCAGCCGTCCGCGCCGGCAACAGGGCTTATTCGCCGTCTCGCACTGCAGTCTAACGCAGCGGGACGACGAATCGAACAGGCGGTTCGATTCCCGCCACGCCGGCGTTGATCATCAGTAGTCGCCTGCTCCTCGACGCGCAACCAGCTTATGGCTGAGGTTGGCACGTCCCCGGCGCGAGCACGCCACGTCCGCAGGAAGCGCTTATGATTGGCACGGTCTCAATCACTCTCCCCGGCGTTCCGTTCATGGACGATGCCGCCCGCCCGCGCCCGCGCCCCCCCGGCCCGGCTGCCGGTGTGCCCGACGGACGCCGAATCGACGCAGGAACTGGTGCAGCGCGCACGGGCCGGCGACCAGGCCGCCCTCGACGATCTCTTCACCCGCTACGAATCCCGGCTGCGGCGCTGGGCGCACGGCCGGCTCCCGGCCTCGGCCCGCGGTGCGCTCGAGACCCGGGACCTGGTCCAGGACACGCTGATCAAGGTCTTCCAGAAGCTGCCGGCGTTCGAACCGCGTCACCCCGGCGCCTTCCGCGACTACGTCTGGACCACGCTCTGGAACCGCATCCGGGACATCGCCCGCACGCAACAGCGGCACGGCCCCTCCGACCCGCTGGCGACTGACCTGCCCGGCTCCCTGCCGTCGCCGTTCGAGGAGGCGATGGGCAGCGAGGTCTTCGCCCGCTACGAGTCGGCGATGGAGCGGCTGCGGCCCGAGGAGCGCGAGGCGATCATCGCTCGCATCGAGATGGGCCTGTCGCACGCCGAAGTGGCCGAGGCCCTGGGCAAACCCACCGTTGCCGCCGCGCACATGGCGGTCAGCCGCGCGCTGGTCCGACTGGCCGAGGAGATGGCACATGAGCGGAAATCACAGCGCTGATCACCCTCGACTGATGTCGATGGCCGCGGCGATCTCCGACGGCATGGCCATCAACTGGGCCCACACCGCTGGTGCGGATCCGGAGACCACGGCGGTGATCGACGAGTTGCGGATGATCGAGAGCCTGGCGCGGCTGAGCGACCCGATGCCGGGCCAATGGGGCGCCTTCGTCATCCGCGGCGAGGTCGGACGCGGTTCCTACGGAACCGTGTATCGCGCGCTCGACCCGCAGCTCGACATCGAGGTGGCGCTCAAGGTGATTCGTCCGCGGCCGCTGGAAGTGGCCGTCGACCCGTCACAGGCGCTGACCGAAGCGCGACTGCTCGCCCAGATCAACCACCCGAATGTGGTGCGCGTCTATTCCGCGGAGTGCCTGGAGCAGGAAGTCGGCGTCGCGATGGAACTGGTCAAGGGCCGGACGCTGCACGATCTCGTTCGCGCGCAGGGGCCGTTCAGCGCCCGCGAGACCATGCTGATCGGCGTGGATGTCTGCGGCGCGCTGGCGGCCGTGCATGCCGCCGGCGTGCTGCACGGTGACATCAAGGCCAACAACGTGATGCGCGCCGAGGGTGGCCGCACGGTGCTGATGGACTTCGGCGCCGGCGACGACCTGAAGCGCGCCGGCGTCCGCGGCCGCTCGGGTGCCGGAACGCCGCTCTACCTCGCGCCCGAGGTGTTTGCCGGTGCGCCGCGCACGGTGGTCTCGGACATCTACAGCCTGGGCGTGCTGCTCTTCTACCTGGCCACCGGGTCGTATCCGGTCGGCGGGATCCTCGCGCACCGAAGTCGAAAGGCAACATGCCGCGCACGCGCCGCGCTGGCTGCTTCGCGACGTCCGCCCCGATCTGCCCGACGCCTTCATCCGCGTGGTCGATCGCGCGACGGCCGAACGCCCGGAGCGATCGGTTCCAGTCGGCCGGTGAACTGGAAGCGGCCCTGCACAAGGCCATCGACGGCGTCGCGCACCGTCCCGCTGCTCCCGCTGTTCGGACTGGCGCGGCCTGGCGGCGGCGGCGTCCGTCGTGATCGTGCTGGGACTGGCATCCTGGTCGTGGACGTCGCGATCGGCCCCCGCGCCGCCGTCCGCGCCGCGGTCCGACCGCCGGTGCGGCGCCGTGGCGCCGGCCGCGCCAACAGCCGGCAGCTATCAGGTCGAAGCGGCGTTCTATCGCGAGCAGGACGACCGCGAGCGTCCGTCTGGAGACCGGCGCGCGCGTGGCGCCTGGCGACCGCCTGTCGCTGCGGGTGCAGGGCTCCATCCCGTTGTACGTCTACATCGTCAACGAGGATGATCGTGGCGCGTCGTTCCTGCTGTACCCGCTGCCAGGTGAGCAGCCGGTCGCTCCCTTGCCGGCCGGACAGCGCCACGAGATTCCAGGCGTGGTCAACGGCGAGCGAACGTTCTGGCAGATCACCACCGCCGGCGGACGCGAGCACTTCGTCATCTTCGCGACGCCGGATCCGCCGACACCGGCATTCGCGCGGATGTTCGCGGAGCTGCCGCGGCCGACGATGGATGCGCCGGTCCTGGCGCAGCCGCTCACGACCGATCTGGTCGGCGCGCTTCGCGGCGTCGGCGGCCTGGCCACCGCACCGGCCAAGCCCGGCGCATCGGTCCTGACGAACGACATGACCATCCCGCTGCCGGACGGTGAAGAGACGGCGCGGGGCGTGTGGGTGCGCCAGCTGACGCTGGAGAATCCGGTGAGGTGAGCTACCGGCGCGTGGCCCAGTCGTAGTGGTCCGCGGCGCGCTGGATGATCTCCGGCGTGTCGTCCGCGAGCAGGTAGCCGTCCTTGACGAGCGCCACGGCCGCCATCGCGATGCGGCCCAGGTAGTCCTCGCGGCTCGCGTATCGCTCTTCGATGGAACGACGGCCATCGCCCGTGCGCTGGCGATCGGCGGCGGTCTTCGGCAACGGCAGGTAGGAGCCAATCTCGCTCGCCAGGCGATCGGGCGCGCCAATCGATGGGCGGCGATAGTTCCATCCCGTGTGCGTCGCCAGCGGCACCGCCACCTCGGGAAGACGGATGCCGGCGCGGTCGTTGCCGGCCTCGTCCACGGCCGGCACCAGCCCCACGAACGCCTTGCCAATCCGCGGCGGCTCGATCGTGACGATGCCGCGCGACCAGTCCGGCCCGAAGTCCAGTCGATAGGTCGTCATCGGCGATCGCGGACGCTCGAACTCCGGAATCGTCGGCCAGCCCGATGCCGCCACCGTCGTGAGCGTGCCATCGGCCAGCGTCGGGTAACGGCTCGGCGGCGGCTCCACGCCGTCACTCACCCATCGATCGAGCGCCCGGAACAGCGCGCGAATCACCGGCGTGTAGACCAGCGTGTTCATGTCGGCGCGGCCGACGAAGTCCGGATCGCTGAACGGCGCCGGAGGAAACGCGCCGACGATGTGCGGCGCCGAGGCGACGAAGTAGATCCGGCTGGTCGCCGGCGGCGGCACGTCACGCGTGCCCGTCACGTCGGTGTGCACGAGCGAGCCGGCGCGGTTGAAGTACTCGGAATCGGTCAGCAGGTGGAAGAACTTCGGCACGGTGCCGTTCTTCGTCGCGCGCGCCAGCAGGCCATCGGTGAGGCCCGTTTCGGGATCGGTCTGCTCGACGTCGGTGAACGGGAACATGTCCACCGGATAGAGGATGTTGAAGTGCTGCAGCTGGTCGCGCGACTGCTGGCCGAAGCGGTGGTTGAACGAGCCGCGGCCGGCGCCGCCCACCTGATCGAACACGCCGTCGAACACCTGGCGCCCGCGCTCGTCCTCGTTGAAGCCCTCGTAGACGAAGTGACGGAGGAACCGGCCGGTCTGCGACACGCCCCACCCAATCGCCAGCCGAATGCCGGGCATCGGGTTGCCCGACGCCGCGTCGGCGTGCTTGAAGAAGCTGATCAGGTCGCGCGTGCCGGCCAGTCCGCAGCCCACCACGCGCGGGTCCCGCGCGCGATAGATCACGTCGTAGATGCGGCCGGCCTCGAACCCGCCGTCGAGCGTCACGGTGCCAGGCCCGGTGAACCGCCAGCGCGCGCGGGGAATCTCCTGCGGCGGGTCGGTCGGCAGCGTGCGCACGATCATGCGATGCTCCGCGCTCGCGGGATCGACCACCGGATAGGCGAGGTGCCCGCGGTCGGCCACCGAGGCCGTCGTCAGGTTCGCGCCGGGGATGAAGTTGCCGCGCACCCAGCCCGTGATCGGCTGCCCGTTCTCCGTCGCAATCGGGATGTCCATGCGCATGCGGCCCGCCGGCACGTCCCACTGCCATCCCATCCAGAGCAGCGTAAACCCCTGCTGCATCAACGCCCCGTTGCCGAACTCTGCGTCCGTCTTCGGGTCGTCGGCATTCACGGCGTTCTGATACACGGCCAGGATGCGCTTGGTGCCGCGATTGCCGGCTTCGTAGAACAGGCGGCCGTTGCCGCGCGACGGGTCCACCGGCTTCAGCAGGTAGAAATCGGCCGAGAACTCCACCAGGCCCCGGGCGTTCCGCGGCGCCAGCGTCAGATCAACGATGCCGCGGTTCTGCGGCAGCGCCGGATCGAGCGCGAAGTCCACCTTGCCCACCAGCTTCTCGTAGGCGCCGGCCGCGCCGAATGCCTTGCCGCCGAGGACGACCTCTCGCCGCTCCACGCGGAGCCGCACGACTTCGGCCGTCGCGATGGAGGGCACGCCCAGCGCGCAGATCAGGGTGACGATGAATCGCAGCATGTTGCCGCGTAGGGTAGCACCTGACACGTGAAGCGGCGCCCGAGAGCGTTAGAATCGGGTGCCATGGACACCATCTTCAGCGTCTGTAGCACGGCCGCGACCATCGGCTGGCTGCTGCTCATCGTGGCACCTCGCTGGCGATGGACGCAGGTGGTGGCGAGCACGGCAGTCCCGCTCGGGATCGCCGTCGTCTACCTGGTGCTGATCGCGCGCCACATGCCCGGATCCGAGGGCGGCTTCGGTTCGCTGGCGGACGTTTCGCGCTTGTTCTCGCGACCCGGACTGCTGCTGGCCGGTTGGGTGCACTATCTGGCCTTTGATCTGTTCATCGGCAGCTGGGAAGTGCGCGATGCCCGGCGACACGGTGTGCCGCACGTGCTGGTCATCCCGTGCCTGCTGATGACGTTCCTGCTTGGCCCCATCGGGCTCCTCGCTTATTTCCTGCTGCGCGCCGCAAAGACGCGCACGCTGGCGGTGGACACGCCGTGACGGCCGGCGCCTTGCTCCAGGACCTGCATCGCCGCGATCGCGTCCTGGCGCTGAGCGGCTGGCTCATGGTTGCCGGCTTGATGGCGGCATCGGTCGCGTTCCTGTTCGATACGCGCCTGATCCTGGGCATCAACCCGTGGATCAAGCCGATGAAGTTCCTGTCGTCCATCGCCATCTTCCTGTGGACCATGGCGTGGTTCATGGCCGAGACCGACGCCAGGCACCGCCGCCGTCTTGCCATCATCCGCTGGACGATGGTGCTGACGATGGTGGGAGAGATCGTCGCTCATCTCGATGCAGGCCGCGCGCGGCACCACCTCGCACTTCAACATCCAGACGCCCTTCGATGCCGCGGCGTTCAACACGATGGGCATGATGATCGTGGCCAACTCGCTGGCGGCCGCATGGTTCCTGACGACGCTGCGGCCGGTGACGGGCGATCGCGCCGGCTACTTGTGGGGCATGCGCGTCGGCCTCGTGCTTGTTCGTGATCGGCAGTTTTCAGGGCTTCATGATGGTCGCGAACATGGGCCACGGCATTCCCGGCCCCGACGGCGGCCCTGGCCTGCCGTTCGTGAACTGGTCCACGACCGGTGGCGATCTGCGGATCGCGCACTTCCTCGGGCTGCACGCGCTGCAGATGCTGCCGGCTTTGGGCTGGGCGCTCGATCGTGGGCGGGCGAGCGCGCCAGACGCGCGGCGGCGGACGATCGCGGTGGGTGGTGCCCTGTGGCTGGCGCTGATGGCGGTGGCGCTCTGGCTGGCGGTGACCGGCCGGCCGCTGCTGCCCTGATCATGAACCTCGGAACCTTCTGCAAGGAGTCGATATGCGCTCTCGCACGCTCGGGTCGATCGTCGCGTTCTCGCTGTTTCTGGCCGCCGCCACCGTCCATGCACAATCCGCCGCGATCGGCAGCTGGGAAATCACCACGTCTTCGCCGGAAGGCACGTTCGTCTCACAGATGGAGATTCGCGAAGAAGGCGGCAAGCTCGTCGCGGTCGGCAAGAGCCCCCGCGGCGAGCGGCCCTACGACAGCATCGCGGTCGAAGGCAGCCGCATCGTGCTCGTCATCAGCATCTCCTACAACGGCACGCCGCTCACCATCACCTATCGCGGCGAGATCAACGGCAAGGAAATGACTGGCGACGCCGACTACGGCGGCATGGCCACCGGTTCGTGGTCCGCGGCGCGGAAGTGATCCGGGCGACGCGGCAGCGAACGACCTCCTGACATTCGGTGACACCGGGCCGCAGATAATGAGGGCTTCGGAGGATACGAATGAAGCGATCTCATCTGCTCCTCGGGTTCGTGTTGGCCCTGTTGGCCACCGTCCCCGTTCCCGCTCGCCAGAGCGAGCCTCTGCGCTCCACCGATCTGGCCGGGCTGCGGCTCCGGAACATCGGCCCCGCCACCATGTCGGGTCGCGTCGTGGACATGGACGTGGTCGAATCCGATCCACAAGTGATGTACGTCGCCTCGGCCACCGGCGGCGTCTTCCGGACCCGCGACAGCGGCATCACCTGGGAAGCGGTGTTCGAGCGCGAGCCGGTGCATTCAGTCGGCGACATCGCGATCTTCCAGCCCAATCCGAACATCATCTGGGTGGGCACGGGCGAGCGCGCGAACCGCCAGAGCGTGAGCTGGGGCGACGGCATCTACAAGTCCACTGACGCCGGCAAGAGCTGGACCAACGTCGGCCTGAAGACCAGCAGGCACATCGGCCGCATCGTTCTGCATCCGACCAACCCCGACGTCGCGTATGTCGCGGCGCAAGGATCCGTCTGGGGGCCCGGCGGCGATCGCGGCCTCTACGTGACCCGGGACGGCGGCAAGGCGTGGACGCGCACCCTGCACGTCGACGAAGACACCGGCGTCACCGACGTCGCCATGGACTGGCGCGACCCGAGCCTCCTCTATGCGGCCAGCTATCAGCGGCGGCGCAGTGCCTTTGGCTTCAACGGCGGCGGCCCCGGCAGCGCGCTGTGGAAGAGCACGGACGCCGGCGCGACCTGGACCAAGCTGACCGGCGGCGGCCTGCCCGAGGGTGAGTACGGCCGCATCGGCATCGCGGTCTATCGCAAGGACCCGAGCATCCTCTACGTCAGCATCGAGCAGGGCACGCGCTACAACGCCTCCACGGCCTACATCAACCGCAAGGGCGGACTCTACCGCAGCAACGATCGCGGCCGCACCTGGCGCTTCATGTCGGACTGGAACCCTCGCCCGATGTATGCGAGCCAGCCGACCATCGATCCGAACGACGATCGCCGCATCTACATGCTGAACAGTTACTCGTACTCCGACAACGGCGGCGAGACGTTCACGTCGCCGCGTACCGACCACGCACGGCGACGACCGCTTCGTCTGGGTGAATCCCAACAACTCCCGCCATGTCGTCAAGCTGGACGACGGCGGGATCGGCATCTCGTTCGATCGCGGCAACAAGTTCCTCTACGTGTCGTCGCTGCCGCTCTCGCAGTATTACCGCGTCGCCACCGACAACGCCCACCCCTACAACGTCTACGGCGGCCTGCAGGACAACGGCTGCTGGGTGGGGCCGAACGCCCACTGGACCGCGGGCGGCGTGCTGAACGAACACTGGGCGCGTCTGTGCGGCGGTGACGGGTTCTACGCCATCCCCGACCCCAAGGACCACCGCATCGTCTACTCGTCGTCGCAGTTTCTCGGGCTGCAGCGGAACGACACGCGCACGTGGCAGGTGCAGGACATCCGCCCCGGTGATCCCACCGGCGCCATCGGCGATCGCCGCAACTGGAACACGTGGGGGAAGAACGTGCCGGAGCAGGTGCTGGGTAACGCCATGCATCCCGCGAACTGGGACGCGCCGGTGATGATCTCGCCGCACGACAGCGCCACGATCTACGCCGGCGGCAAGCACCTGTTCCGTTCACGCGATCGCGGCCTCACCTGGCAGGACCTGGGCGACATGACCAGCGGCGTGGATCGCGCCACGCTGCCGCTGATGGGCCGCCAGCCTGACGAGAACATCCTGTCAATCGACGACGGCGTGCCGTACTACCCTGGCTCGACCGCCATCGCCGAATCGCCGAGGCGTCGCGGCGTGCTCTACGTGGGCAGCGACGACGGCAAGTTCCGCATCTCGATGGACGACGGCAAGACGTTCGAGACCGGCGGAGACGCGCTTCCCCGGGCTGCCGGCCACGTCGTGGTTCTCGGGCATCGAGGCATCGCGCCACGCGGACGGCACGGTGTACGTGACCGTCGACAACCACCGCAGCAACGACTTCACGAACTACGTCTACAAGTCCACGGACTTCGGCAAGACCTTCACCTCCATCGTGTCGGACCTCCCCGCCGACCGCGTGGCGCGGACCATTCGCGAAGATCACAAGAATCCGAGCGTGCTGTATCTCGGCACCGAGATCGGCCTGTTCGTCACGGTGGACGGCGGCCAGCACTGGGTGGAACTGAAGAACAACATGCCCACGCTGCCGTTCAATGACCTGACGATCCAGACGCGCGACAACGACCTGGTGCTGGCCTCGCACGGCCGCGGCGTCTGGATTCTCGACCAGCTCTCGTCGCTGCAGGGGCTCGGCGCGGCGGTGGCTACGCCGGCGCAGCTGTTCCCGATCGATGCCGCGGAGCAGATTCGCTACAGCAACCTCAAGGCGCATGCCGGCGACATGGTGTTCCGCGGGGAGAACCCGCCCAACGGCGCGATCGTGGACTATTGGCTGGCGACCGCCAACACCCAGGTGGCGCTGACGGTGCACGATGCCTCGGGCACGCTGGTGCAGACCCTGACGGCGCCGCGCGCTCGTGGCGTCAACCGCGTGATCTGGAACCTGCGGCATGCCGACCTGCCGGTCCGAGGCGGCGGCTTCGGCGACGATGACGATGCGCCGCGTGGCGGAAACCTGGCGGGGCCGTACGTGACACCCGGGGCGTACACGGTGCGGCTCGTGGCAGGCGGCACGACGCTGGAGCAGAAGGTTGAGGTGAAGGACGACCCGCGCATCGAGGTGCTGCCGGCGGATCGCAAGCTGTGGACCGACTTCCACACGCTGGTCGCGGGCGCCATCCGCCAGTTCGCCCCGGTGGCCGACAAGGTGCAGAAGGCGCCGGCCGGTGACGCGCAGATGACGGACCTGAAGCGCCAGTCTCGCGAGCTGCTATCCCGGCTCACGAGCCTCTACGGCGCCACCGGGCGTTTCGTGGGACGACCGACCGCCGAGCAGCAGAGCGAGTTCAAGTTCTACCAGGAGATGATCACGAGGCTCACGGCCGCGGCCGCGGGAATCTAGGATCGGAACCGACAGACGGCAACCGGCAGCGGCAGCGGCTACCCTGCCTTTGCCGTCTGGGTTCCTGCGTTGGCTTTCAGTTGTGTCGCGCGTTCGGTGCGGTCACAATCACGGGCGAATGCTCGAGTCGAACGGTCGCTGGCATCCAGCACCTGGACGCCGGCGACGGTTCGCGATGGCGTGTGCGGTCCTGCTGTCGGTGGCGCGGGCCGCCGGTGCGCAACCGGCCGCCGGGCCCGGGCAGGGCGCGGTCGCGTCGTCCATCGTGTCGCGCTCGGCCGCGGACAACGTCACGGTGCGGGCGATGCGGGTCGACGCGCCGCTCAGCATCGACGGGCGTCTCGACGAAGGCGTCTACTCCACGGTCCCGCCGATCTCCGATTTCATCCAGCAGGAGCCTCAGGAGGGCCAGCCCGCCACCGAGAAGACCGAGGCGTGGATCCTGTTCGACGACACCAACATCTACATCTCGGCGCGGATGTGGGACAGCCATCCCGAGCGCGAGATCGCCAACGAGCTGCGCCGCGACAACGGCAACATCCTCGGCAACGAGAACTTCACGTTCGTGATCGACACGTTCCACGACAAGCGGAACGGCTACATGTTCCAGACCAATCCGCTCGGGGCGCTGCGCGACATGACGATCACCGACGACCAGCAGAACTCGGCCTGGAACGGCATCTGGTACGTCAAGACCGACCACTTCGATCAGGGCTGGACGATGGAGGTGGCGATCCCGTTCAAGTCGCTGCGCTATCGCGACAACGGCGCGCAGACCTGGGGCATCAACCTGCGGCGGCTGGTGAAGTGGAAGAACGAGTTCTCGTACCTGTCGCTGGTGCCGGCGGCGCTCGGCACCACCGGTGTCAGCCGGATGGCGTCGGCGGCGACGGTGATCGGCATCGAGACGCCGTCGGAGTCGAAGAACCTGGAGCTGAAGCCCTATGCGGTGTCGTCCGCCACGACCAACCGGACCGGCTCGCAGCCCTTCGACAATCGGCTGGATGCCAACGCCGGGCTCGACTTCAAGTACGGGCTGACGCGCAGCATGATCCTCGATGCGACCTACCGCACCGACTTCGCGCAGGTCGAAGAGGATCTCCAGCAGGTCAACCTCACGCGCTTCAGCCTGTTCTTCCCGGAGAAGCGCGACTTCTTCATCGAAGGCCAGGGCATCTTCGACTTCGGCGGCGTGCAGGCCGGCAACAGTCCGGGCGACGTGCCGATTCTCTTCTTCAGCCGGCAGATCGGCCTCAGTTCGGGACAGGCGGTGCCGGTGGTTGGCGGCGCGCGGCTGACGGGACGCACCGGCCCCTACAGCGTCGGCCTGCTCAACATCCAGACCGACGACGATCCGGCGGCGCGGGCGGTGTCGACCAACTTCACCGCGATGCGCTTCAAGCGAAATCTCCTGCGGCGCAGCAATGTCGGCGTGATTGCCACCCGCCGCGGGCCCGGGGTGGCGGGCGCCATCGCGCCGGACGCGGGCGCCAGCTACAGCCTGGGCGTCGACGCGACGATGCTGTTCTACAAGAGCATCAACCTGACGGGCTACTACGCGCGCACCAGCACGCCGACGGCGCTCGGCGCCACGACGTCTGGCTCGAGCTATCGCGGTCGGTTCGACTACACCGACGATCGCTACGGCGCGGCGGCGGAGCACATGCTGATCGACGGCGACTTCACGCCGGAAGTCGGATTCGTCCGGCGCAGCGACATCCGCCGCACCTATGGCATGCTGCGCTTCAGCCCGCGTCCGCGCCGCAGCCGCGTGGTGCGCAAGCTCACCTGGCAGGCGAGCCTTGATTACCTGACCAACGCCGCCGCCACCGAGGTGCAGGCGCGCGAGGCGAACGGGTTGTTCCGGGTCGATTTCCAGTCGAGCGATCAGGCCTCGCTGGAGTACTCGCGCGAGTACGAGCTGCTGCCGGGCGCCTTCGTCATCGCGCCTGGGGTGATCGTGCCGGCCGGCGGCTACTCCGCCGACACCACGCGTCTGGGCTACACGCTGGGGCAGCAGCGCCGCGTCTCGGGGCGCCTCTCGGCGGCGACCGGCTCGCTCTACGGCGGCACGCGCTCGGACCTCACCTACAGCGGGCGCTGGGGCGTGGTGCCGCGCTTCTCGATCGAGCCGAGCCTGTCGTTCAACTGGGTGGACCTGCCGTACGGCGCGTTCACCGCGCGGCTGGTCAGTTCGCGGTTCACGGTGACGCCGAGCGCCCGCATGTTGATCAGCAGCCTGGTGCAGTTCAACGTCGACGGCCAGACCCTCAGCTCCAGCGTGCGGCTGCGCTGGGAGTACACCGGCGGCAGCGAGCTGTTCGTCGTCTACAGCGATGGCCGCGACACGCGCACCAGCGGGCTGCCGGGGCTGGTGAACCGGACGTTCGCGATCAAGGCGACGAGGCTGTTCCGTTTCTAGGCGCGCCCTTCGGGCGCGTAGGAACGACACGGGCCGCGCTGCGCGCGGTAGGGGCGAAACAGGCCTCGCTGCGCTCGGTAAGGCGCGCCCTGCGGGCGCGTAGGGGCAACAGGGCCGCGCTGCGCGCGGTAGAGGCGGCGCGCCGCGCCGGACCTGTTCGACAGCGTCCTACGCGAGCGAAGCGAGCGCCTACCGGCGCCGAAGGCGACGGCCCTACCCGAGCGCAGCGAGGGTCCTACCGACGTGCGCAGCACGGCGGCCCTTGAGCGAGGCCCTACCGGCGTGCGCAGCACGGCGGCCGCGTTCTGGTTTCTTCCCACTGAAATCCGGGACCAACGCCACCCATCCCTCCTATTCATCCGCGCCGTGGTGGAAGATGCAGGCCACCACGCCTCGCCTGCGTCAGATTTGGCACAGGAGGACGCCGGTGCCAGACCTATCGCTCTCGGTGAACGGACGGATGCAGACCGTGAACGTGGATCCGGAGATGCCGCTGCTCTGGGCCTTGCGCGACAATCTCGGGCTGGTCGGCACCAAGTTCGGCTGCGGCGGCGGCTTCTGCGGCGCCTGCACCGTCCATCTCGACGGCGTCGCGACGCGGTCCTGCACGCTCCCCGTCGGCAAGGTGGCGGGCCGCGCGATCGTCACCATCGAGGGCCTGGCCGCCGGCACGGCCGTCCACGCCGTCCAGCGCGCCTGGACCGAACTGGACGTCGCGCAATGCGGCTACTGCCAGGCCGGGCAGATCATGACCGCGGCGGCGCTGCTCGACGCGCACGCCGAATCCCACCGACGAACAGATCGCGAGCGGCATGAACGGCAATCTGTGCCGGTGCGGCACCTACATGCGCATCCGCGAAGCAGTCCGGCGCGCCGCGGTGCTCTCGGCCGGAACGGCGTCAGGAGGCGAGCGATGACCGCCACGGTCTCGCGCCGATCGTTCCTGCAGACGAGCGCGCTGGCCAGCGGGGGCCTGCTGCTGTCCTTCGGCTGGCAGGCTCCGGGGCTGGCACAGCCCGCGGCCTCGGCGTCCCTGCGCCCGAATGGCTACGTGCGGCTCGACCCGAGCGGACAGGTCACCATCTGGTCCAAGAACCCGGACATGGGCCAGGGGGTCAAGACCGCGTTCGCGATGATTCTCGCCGAGGAGATGGACGCCGACTGGTCGCGCGTGCAGGTGATCGATGCCGAACTGAATCGCACGCTCTTCGGCGGGCAGGGCTCCGGTGGCAGCGGCAGCATGCGCGACGAATGGGATCTCTATCGCAACGCCGGGGCGGCGATTCGCGAGATGCTGGCGGAGACCGCTGCTGACGGCTGGCACGTTCCGCGCGCCGAGTGCCGCACCGAACGTGGACGCGTGCTGCACGCCGCCTCGAACCGCGCTCAGGGGTTTGGCGAACTGGCCACCGCAGCGTCGAGCCGCACGGCTCCCGACAAGCCGGCCTGGAAGCCGACCAGCGCGTTCACGCTGCTGGGCACGCGCGTGGCAGGCGTGGACAACCCGCAGATCGTCACCGGGCGCCCGCTCTACGGGATCGACGTCCGTCTGCCCGGCATGAAGTTCG
The DNA here is from genome assembly GCA_963721715.1 of uncultured Acidobacteriota bacterium. Lineage (GTDB taxonomy): Bacteria > Acidobacteriota > Vicinamibacteria > Vicinamibacterales > UBA2999 > VFZN01. Next base: position 351,078 of record CAVRKI010000006.1, read on the forward strand.
CCGCCATCGCCAAGTGCCCGGTGTTCGGGGGCCGGGTCGCTCGCGTCGACGATGCGGCGGCGCTGAAGGTGCCGGGGGTGCGTCAGGTCGTGCGCATTGCCGGCCACGAGAACCCCACCTTCCTGATGCCTGGGGTCGCTGTTGTCGCAGACTCGACGTGGGCGGCGTTCAAGGGGCGTGACGCGCTCCAGATTCAGTGGGACGAAGGTCCCTACAAGGACGAGAGCACCGCGACGCTGTCGGCACAGTTCGCGGAGCTGGCGCGGACGCCAGGGACCACCGTGCGAGCGGTCGGCGATGTCGAACAGGCACTCGCCGGCGCGGCGCGGGTGGTGGAGGCGTACTACGAGTTCCCCTTCCTCTCGCACGCCACGCTCGAACCGCACAATTGCACCGCAGACGTGCGCGACGGCCACTGCTACATCACCGGTCCACTGCAGATGCAGGGATCGGGCGCGGGCGTCGTTGCCGCGGCCGTGGGGCTGCCGGTGGACCGCGTGCACATCCAGGTGACGCGTCTGGGCGGCGGGTTCGGGCGACGGCTGTTGTCGGACTATGCGGCGGAGGCGGCGGTCGTCTCGAAGGCGATCGGCGGACCGGTCCAGGTGATCGGCACGCGCGAAGACGACATGCGTCACGACTACTACCGCCCCGCAGGCGCACGACGGCTGCGCGCCGGGCTCGACGCGAATGGCCGCATCGTCGCGTGGGATTGCCACATGGTCAACCTCTCGAGGAACGCGTATCGGCGCGGGACCGCGCCGGCGTGGAGCACGGAGACCTACGGCATGGTGGCCGGCGTCTCGAACGACCTTGGCCCGGACCTGGAACTGGATCTCGTGCCGTGGCACATCCCGAACGTGCGGCTGCAGTTCAGCGAGCCGCGCTCGGGCGTGGCGACCGGCGCCTGGCGCGCGCCCGCACACGTGTCGAACGCGTTTGCGGTCGAGACGCTCCTCGACGAGATCGCGCAGCTCGCCGAGACGCAATCCCGTCGACCTTCGCCTCGAGCTCTACGGCAACGCCGGTGCGCTCCGCATCACCGGCGACGACCCGACGCCCTACGACCCGGATCGCATGGCCGCCGTGCTGCGGCTGGCCGCCGAGCGTGGCGGCATCGGGCAGGCGGCGCCGCCGGGGCGCGCCAGGGGGCTGGCCGCGCACTACACGTTCGGCTCCTATTGCGCGCAGGTCGTGGAGCTGTCCGTGGATCCGCCGGGCCGCGAGCCAGTGAGCGCCACCCGACGCGTGACCATCCATCGCGTCACCTGCGCCCTCGACTGCGGCATCGTCGTCAATCGCTCGGGCGTCGAGGCGCAGGCCCAGGGCGGCATCATCGACGGGCTCGGGCATGCGTTCTTCGGTGAGGTCACCATCGACCGCGGCCGCGCCGTCGAGGGCAACTTCGATCGCTACCGGCTCATCAGAAATCGCGAGGCACCGGCCGCCATCGACATCCACATCGTCCCCTCGACGATGAGGCCGACGGGGTTTGGCGAGATCGCTGTGCCAGTGGTGGCGCCGGCGGTGGCGAATGCGGTGGCGGCAATTACGGGGGACCGGCTGCGCCGCACGCCGTTCACGCGATCCGGCTATACGCTCGGGTAGGCGCGCCCTTCGGGCGCGTAGGGAAGACAGGCCCTTAGTAGGCGCGCCTGACGGCGCGTAGGAACGCGTGGAGCGTACGGCTGGCGCAGGGCGTGTTGCCAGACAGGCCGTTGGAGGGTCCGCCGCTCTCGTGCCGACAAACATGGCGTCCGCTCAGCTCGCGGCCTGTTTGAGCGAGCGGATACAGGCGAGTTGGCCTCAGTGCTTGTTTGGCCGGACGGCGTGTTTGACCGGCGGGCCCGACCGACCTGGCTGGCGACACGCCATGCGTCAGCCATGCGAGGCCATAGCACCGCCGAAGTCGACGGAGATTGGCCCTGAGGTTAGACTATTCGACATGTCTGCTGCCCGCTACCTGCTCCCGATCGCCTTGGCTTTCATTGTCGTCGGCGAAGCCGCGCCGGTCGCCCAGACGCCGGTCACCTATCCGGACCCGACGGTGCGCGTGCTCACGCACCGCGAGCAGAACGAGCTCGTCACGCCGTGGATCAAGAAGCGGTTCGACACCGTGCTGCCGGGCCTGATGACGCGCGAGGGGATCGACATGTGGATCATCCCGACGCGCGAATACAACGAGGACCCGGTCTTCGCCTCGATGTCGCCCCTCACCTATTTCGCCTCGCGGCGCCGCACCATCCTGGTGTTCTACAACCCCGGCGGCGGCAAGCCCGTCGAGCGCTACTCCATCGGCCGCTTCGACTACGACAAGCTCTACACGATGTACCCGACCAGCAACGACGGCCAGCACGAGGGCCTGCGCAAGCTGGTCGAGGAGAAGCAGCCGAAGGTGATCGGCATCAACGAGTCGGAGGCGTGGAACCACGCCGACGGCATCACCGCCAACGAGAAGCGTCGGCTGATGGAGGCGCTGGGCCCGACCTACGCCGCGCGCGTGAAGTCGGCCGAGATGCTGGCGGTGGGCTGGCTGGAGGTGAAGCTGCCCGAGGAGCTCGAGGCCTACCGGCACGCGATGAAGGCGGCGCACATGATCATCCGCGAGGCGTTCTCGAACAAGGTGATCACGCCCGGCAAGACCACCTCGCAGGACGTGGTGTGGTGGATGCGCCAGCGCGTGGCGGAGCTCGGCCTCGGCTCGTGGTTCCAGCCGTCCATCACCATCTGGCGCAAGGGCGGCAACCTCACCACCATGCAGGGCGTCATCCAGCCCGGCGACATGCTCCACACCGACTTCGGCATCGTCTACATGGGCTTCTCCACGGACACGCAGCACAACGCCTATGTGCTGCTGCCCGGCGAGACCGACGCGCCGAAGGGACTGAAGGATGGCCTGAAGAAGGCCAACCGGCTCCAGGAGCTGACTATGCAGTTCGCGCGGCTGGAGCGGACCGGCAACCAGGCGCTGGCGGATGCGATTGCGCAGGCGAAGAAGGAAGACATCATTCCCTCGATCTACTGCCACGCGATCGGCTATCACGGCCACGCCGCGGGCCCGCCGATCGGCATGACCGACTACCAGGAGGGCGTGCCGGTGCGCGGCGACTACGTGTTCCGCCCGAACACCTGGCACTCCATCGAACTGAACGCCACGCACGCCGTGCCCGAGTGGGACAACCTCGCGGTGCGATTCGCGCTGGAGGAAGACGCGGCGATGATGCCCGGCGGAAAGTGGGACTGGGTCGATGGCCGGCAGACGGAGTTCTATCTGATAAAGCCGTGAGGTCTTAGGTCTTAGGTCTTAGGAGTCTTGAGTTCTTGCCCAAGACCCAGGACTCAAGACCCAAGACGTCTTTCAATCCAGCGCCGCCAGTTCTTCGTCCACGCGGCTGCGCATCTGCGGCGACTCCGCGGGCGTGTCCACGGCTTCCTTCGTGCGGTTGCGCGTGGCGCGGCGCAGGAAGAACGCGAGGCCAGCCGCGGCCAGCGCCGACAGCGCGAACGGCACGCCCCACACGATCGAGCCGATCGGCGTGTCCGACGGATCCGCCAGGATCTGCGCGCCGTAGGTCTTGACCAGCTCGTCCACGATCGCCTGTCGCGACTCGCCGTTCTTCAGCCGTCGCTCGATGTCGCCGCGCATCGTGAACGCGTTTGGCGACGGACAGTCGGCCAGGGTGAGGCCCGGACAGAACGGGCTCATCACCTCGGTGTAAGAGCGCCCGAGCCTGAGCCTCGGCCGCGGCGTCCGCGGCCGTGGGTGCCGCGGCGGTTGGCGGGTGCTGGTCTGTGGCTCTGCGGCCGGCTGCGCCCACCCGGGCGTCGGCGCCAAGGCCAACACTGCGAGCACAAGGAAGCAGCCGAGGGTGCGCAATCTCATACCTCCAGTGTGCTCCCGATGACAGGGCCTTGCCTGCGGCGTTTCGTCGCAGGCCCGTCTACGTCTAGGCCGCCAGCAGCGCGCGGATTTCCTTCACCACCAGGTCCACGCTGGCCTCGTAGTCGATCAGCAGCCGGGTCTGCCCCTTCGCGTCGAGGCCGAAAATCGACACGGTGTGGGACATCAGGTAGCCCGCGGCCGTCTTGTCCGTGGTCTTCTCGAAGTGCGCGCCGAACTGCCGCGCCACGGCGGAGGTGCCCTCCACGGTGCCGGTCAGACCAATCGCATCCACCCCGAAGTAGGTGAGGTGATCCTTCATCACCGCCGGCGTGTCGCGCTCGGGATCGATCGAGATGTACACCGCCTTCACCTTCGCGCGTTCGGCCTCGGTGAGCCGCGCGTAGGCCGAGCTCAGCTTCGAGAGCGTCGTCGGGCACGCATCGGGACACATGGTGTAGCCGAAGAAGATCAGGACCACCTTGCCCTTGAGCGACGACAGGGAAAAGGGCTTGGCGTCCTGGTCGATGAGCGTGAATTCTCCGCCGATCGGCAGGACCGGCAGTTCGTCGGCCTTGGTGCCCGTCTCCGCCGGCGCGCCGCCCTCGCCCGCCGGCGAACAGGCCACCGCGAGTGAGAGCACCATCCCCGCGAGCAATAGTCGTCGCGTCATTGCATCATCTGCCCCTTCTTCACGGCCGCGGAGGTCTTCACCGTGGCGCCCTTGTCGGTCGTCAGGGTCAGCTCCACCGTGTCGCCTTCCTTCAGCGGCTTCTTCAGCTCGAACAACATGATGTGGAGGCCACCGGGCTTCAACTCGACCTTGCCCTTGGCGGGGACCGTGATGCTCTTCACCGGGGCCATCTTCATCATGTCGCCCGACCGCACCATCTCGTGCAGTTCCACCTTGCTCGAGACATCCGACGCGGCGCTGACGATGACCAGGTCGGTGGCGCCAGGGTTCTCGACCACGGCATAGGCGGCGGTGGTCGGCCGGCCCGGCACCGGTTCGCGCACCCACGCGCCGGACAAGGACATCGGCGCCTGCGCCGCCGCGATGCCGAACGTGCACACGAAGAGAGCGAGCGTGGCGAAGATCGAGGGTCTAGTCATGGTCAGTTCCTGCCGAAGGCGAGTCACGGAGGGAGATTACGAACCGGGCAAGCAGGTAGCGCTCGCGATCGGACAAGTGGAAATAGGACTGCATCTGGCCACCGTCACGCGTGAGGCCGGTGGCGATGGTGTTGGCGATGGACGAGGGATCGGTGCCGTTCTTGAACGCGGCGGCATCGCGGAAGTCGCGGGGCGGCGGCGTCAGGGTCTTCGCAATGGGGCCATCTCCGGCGCCCTGCAGGCCATGGCAGGTGCCGCAGCCGTTGGCGGCATACAGTTGCCGCCCCTTCTCGGCGTCGGTGGCAATCTGCTGAGCCTGGTTGTCCTGGCACGCCGCGGCCAGCACCCCCACCACGAGAATCAACGCCCCACGCACCCACATTCCGTTAGCGTAGCAGGGCGGGCACGGCGGGCAGGTGCGGCATTTTGACGCGCGTGCCAGGCGCCCGAACGCTTCACCCTCCGCGATGCACCATCACACCGCTCAGCCGATGCTCACCAGCGCGTATCCGCGTTCCTGCGCGCGCGTCACGGCCACGATGCCGGCGGGCACGAAGGTGGCCGGCGCCACCGGATTGGTCGTCAGTTCCTTGTAGACCACCTCGGGATCGGTGCCGGTTTCCTTGCCAATCATCCGTGTGTAGGCTCTCGTCGTCAGGTTGCACACCGCCAGCCGCATGCCCTGCTTCGCCAGGCCGGCAAGCCGTTCGGCGTGCACGTTGGTGACCGGATTCGGGTGCGCCACCTTGTCGTTGGCCGACATGTTGGCGGCGAAGATCTTCCCGTACTTGCTCCACATCGCTTCGTTGAAGGCGAACGGCGCTGTGCCATGACGGGCCACGATCACCAGCGCCAGGTCGGCGTCGGTCAGCCCGTACTGCTCCTTGTTGACGCGGGCCCAGTTGCCCGCGAACCCCACGGCCTCACCGAACTTGTCGGCCATCCAGGTGTCGAAGATCACGCGGTGCCCGTCGGGCGCCTGATCGAGCCAGTCGTCCTGCGCGTGCCGGGCGGGTCCGGACTTCGGCTTCTGGGGGGACGCCGCCGGCTGGACCGGTGCGAACAGGGCGCCGGCGCTGCCGACGTACGAGAGGAACGTGCGTCTGAACATGGGCCGATTATGGCACGCGAAGCCGCGCCGCTAGGACGTGGGCATCAGGTTGCTGGCGACGTCGGTGCGATACGCCTTGAACGCCGGCACCAGGCCGGCCAGCGCGCCAATCACCAGCATGCCGATCGGCGTGATCCACAGCGCGGGATCCATCTTGAACACCTGCAGCACCACGCCGGTCTGCGCCCGGACGATGACGAACGCCGTGCCGAGGATGGCGGCATAGAACAGGTAACCGGCCAGCGTGCCGAGCGCGGTGATCGTGGTCGCCTCGAGCACGATCGCCGAGAACACCGTCCCCTTGCGGGCGCCGAGCGAACGCAGGATCGCGAACTCGCGGCGGCGCTCGTTCATCGTGTTGTAGAGGCTGGCGAGGATGGTCCCGGCGGCGACCACCACCACCAGATACGCCACGAGCTCGAGCACGCGGTTCACCCAGCCGATCTTCTCGAACAGGTCCGCCATCACGCGCCCGATCGGCCAGGCGAAGCGTGGCGCGCGTGCCCTGCCGGTTGATCGTCTGATCGAGGTAGATGCCCGCCTGCGGATCCTTCAGCTTCAGCATCACCGCGCTGACCTCGCGGTGTTCGTCGGGAATCGTCACGCCCTCTTCCGGACGGAAGTTACGGCCGGTGCCGCGCAGCACGTGTCCGCTCATGCGGAAGACGCCTTCGATCGGAATCCACACGATGCGATCGAGCGGGCTGTTGGTGGCGTCGAGCACGCCGACGACGGTGTAGCTCGTCCTCGTGCTCCCGTTCCTCGTCGAAGATGAGTCCGTGAGACGGGTTGCAGCGTGTCGCCAGCCTTGATGCCGGTGCGCTGCGCCACGACGCTCCCGACCACGGCTTCATGCGCGTCCGCGGTGAAGATGCGTCCGCCATTCCCGATGCGAATGCCGCCCTCGCCGGGAAACCGCGTGAACAGCTCGGTCGTCGTGCCGACGATGCGATAGCCCTGGTAGTTGTCGCCGACGGCGTAGGGGACCGCGAGGTCGACGCCGGGATCCTGCGCGATCGCCGTGTACATCTGCCAGGGGATGTTGCCGGGCGACGTCTCCAGATGGAACACCGTGTTCAGCACCAGCTGCAGCTGGCTGCCGCGCGCGCCGAGCACGGCGTCGAAGCCGTTGGCGCCGCCGGTGAACGCATCGTAGGTCTGGCTCTTGATCGCGAACACCGCCATCACCAGTCCGCTGGCCAGCGCCACCGAGAGCACCGTGATCGCCGTGGAGAGCGCGTGCTGCCGCAGGCTGCGGCGCACGATCAGCATCAGCCCCGGGTGCCGCTTCATGCCGCGCCACCCGCGGCGAGCGGCGCCAGGCCGCCGCCGTCCGGGACCGCGGCGCGGTTGATGTGCGCCAGTTCGTCGACGCGATCGAACTGCGCCAGCACCCCCGGATCGTGGCTGACCAGCAGCAGCGCCGCGCCCTGCTCACGGCAGATCTCGCGGATCAGCACCAGCGCCTCGAGACCATGGCGCGGATCGAGGTTGCCGGTCGGTTCGTCGGCCAGCACCAGGCGCGGATGGTTGGCGAGCGCCCGCGCCACCGCGACGCGCTGCTGCTGCCCCACCGACAGCTGACGCGGGCGATGGTGCAGCCGATTGGCCAGCCCCACGCGCTCGAGCAGCGACTGCGCGACGGCGGCATCGGCGCCGCGTCCGAACATCATGCCGAGCATCACGTTCTCGAGCGCGGTGTAGCCCTGCAGCAGGTTGAAGGTCTGGAACACGTAGCCGATGGACTCGGCGCGCGACGCGGTCGCGGGCGCTTTCGGAGAGCGCGGTGATCTCGCGGCCGTCCACCCACACCCGGCCAGCATCGGGCGTCAGGATGCCGGCGATGATGTTGAGGAGCGTCGTCTTGCCCGATCCGCTGACGCCGCGCAGGGCAATCTGTTCGGCCTTCCGCCAGCGCGAAGTCCGGCACGTCGATGACCGGCGTGATCTCGCCGTCCGGCGAGCGATAGGTCTTCCTGAGCCCTTCGATCCGAAGTGCCGGCGCGGTCTCACCCGCGCCGGTCACCGACCGTCCTCGATCTCGGCGCTGTCGGCTTCGAGGCGGTAGAGGCTGGCGACGCGGCCGTTCTTCATCTCCTCGCCCACTTCGAGCCGGCCCTTGACGTTGAGCGCCAGGTGCGTGAACTTGGCGCGCTTGCCGCCCTTCATCTTCACCAGGATCCACTCGTTCATGCGGACCGGCGCGCCGAAGTAGCACATGTCGATGCTGGCATTCAGCATGAACTGCGAGACCCCGTCGGGGTTGAGATCGAGCGGCAGCATGAAGCCTTCGATGGAGACGAGCTTGCCGTTGAGCGCCTTGATCGCAGCCGGGATCTCGTTCGACCCCGAGCGCGGCGCGGGATCGAAGGGATCCGGCAGCTCGTACTCGTAGTTGCTCAGTTTGTTGAAGTCCACCCGCTGATAGGATTGCGCGCCCACCAGGACGCCGATCAGCAGGGCGAAGAGCACAGTCATCGTCAGGTTTCGCATCGCGTTCACGCCTCAGCCCTTCCTCACGCGGTCGCGCAGCCAGGCCACGACCTCGGCGATGATCGCCTCGCCTTCGGGTTCGTTGTGCAGTTCGTGCCGCAGTCCGGGATATGTGCGCCGGGTGACGCCGGGCGCGCCCTCGAACACGCGCGACGCCTCTTCCGGCACCAGGCCATCGTCCTCACCGTGCAGCACCAGCGTCGGCACGCCCAGACCGCGCGAGGCGAGCCCGCGCACGCGCGCCTGCTCCTGCAGGCCCTCGGCGCCGAACAGGAACGTGCTGGTCGTGCAGCAGAGCGGATCCTGCGCCAGCTTCGCGGCCACGGCGGGGTCGCGCGACAGGGTGTTGCCATCGACGCCGTTGGGCAGTCCCAGCGTCGGTGTGAAGCGCCCCAGCACCGCAGCCAGGCGCTTCTTCCATTCGGCCAGCGTGGAGTCCAGCCCAGGCGACGAGAGGACCACCAGGTCTGGCTGCGGGGGAGGCGGGGTCAACAGGCAGTAGCCCGCCACGATCAGTCCGCCGAGCGAGTGGCCGTAGAGCACCACCGGCCGGCTGCGAGCGTCGGCGGTCACCGCGGCGACGCGCTCGGTGAGGTCGTCGTGCAGCTGCGACCAGGCGTCGACATGGCCGCGACGGCCGCCAGACGCACCGTTCCCGCGATGATCGTAGGAGTGGACCGCGAGGCCGGCCGTGGACATCCATTCGCCCACCTGTTCGTAGCGACCGCTGTGCTCGCCGAGGCCGTGGACCAGCAGGACGTGCGCCCATGGCGCATCGGGGGCGACCGCGTTCGAGATCGGCCAGCGCCGCGTCAGAATCGGCGTGCCGTCGGCGGCGTGGACCGTGCGGGTCAGGGACGGCATCGGAGGAAAACCTAGACTACCCGATCCTCCGTACCGTCGCGCAGCCGGGGTGGCTCGGACCACTCACCACGCGCGGGGCCTGGCACGATAGGGCCGGATTCGCGGCAGTTCTTACGTTGGTGGCAAGAACTGCCGCGAATCCGGCCCTATCGTGCCAGGCCCCTCCTGCTGTTGACCGGCTCGCCCACCCATCGAATAATGCAAGGTATGGTCCCCAGACTCCTGACCGTCGTCGCTGTCGCCCTGTTCATGGCCGGCGCGGGTGTGTCCGCCGACACCATCCTCCGCTCCGCCCTTCACGACTACCGGGTGGTCACCGTGGTGGACGCGCTCGTCCAGCCGTGGTCGATCGCGTTCCTGCCCGGAGGGGACATCCTCATCACCGAGCGGCCAGGACGGCTGCGGATCGTGCGTAACGGCAAGCTCCTGCCACAGGCCGTGGAGGGGCTGCCCCCCGTGGCCAGCACCAACACCCAGGCCGGCCTCCTCGAGGTGGCGCCGCATCCGAACTTCGCGGCGAACCGCCTGCTGTACTTCACCTACGCGAAGCCGCTTGGCGGCGAGGACACGACCACCGCGCTCATTCGCGCCCGCTTCGAGAACGACCGCCTGTCGAACGTCGAGCAGCTGTTCCAGTCGGTGTCGAAGGGACGCGGGCACTACGGCGGCAAGATTGCGTTCGACAAGAACGGCTACCTGTTCCTGACGCTGGGCGATCGCCAGGTGCCGCCCGAGGGCAAGCTCGAGGCGCACCCCGCGCAGGACCTCACCAACCACCACGGCAAGATCATCCGCCTCCACGACGATGGCCGCGTGCCGGTGGACAACCCGTTCGTGAAGTTCGCGGGCGCGAAGCCGGAGATCTGGAGCTACGGCCATCGCAACGTCCAGGGCATTGCGATTCACCCCGAAACGGGCGAAGTGTGGGCCGACGAACACGGCCCCCAGGGCGGCGACGAGTTCAACCGCATCCTGCCCGGAAAGAACTACGGCTGGCCGGTGATCGGCTTCGGCGTGAACTACACCACGGGCAAGGCCATTCACGAGGGCACGATGCGGGAAGGCATGGAGCAGCCGGCCCAGGTGTGGGTGCCCTCGATCGGCATCTCTGGAGTGATGTTCTACACCGGCGACAAGTTCCCGCAGTGGAAGGGAAACGCCTTCGTCGGCGGCATGGCCGGCCAGCGCCTCGACCGCCTGACGCTGCAGGGTCAGAACGTCACCGGCCGCGAGACGCTGGTGCCGGGCATGGGCCGCATTCGCGACGTGCGCCAGAGCCCCGACGGCTTCATCTATCTCGTCATCGACGATCGCGACGGAAAGCCGACGCCGATCTACCGGCTGGAACCGGTAGATCGGACGACCATCCGTTAGCGCTATTTGCCTATCGGCATGTTGAGATCGACGATGGTGATGGCGTTCCAGTCGTTCATGGGGATCACCAGGCGGTTGCGCTTCGAGTCGTAGCACATCGACGCCGCCGTCGGGATCCCCGACGCCACCAGCTCGGCCTTCTGTCCCGGACGGATGCGAGCCACGGTGCCCTGCCGCACGCTGCTGACGTACTTCGTTCCGTCCTCGAGCACCACCAACCCATCGTTCCCCGCGTCCGTAGACTGCTCCGTCGTCAAGAGCTTGCCATCGGGCGAGAACGTCAGCACGTCGGCCGAGCCGATGTTCACCACCACGATATTGCCCTTCGCGTCGAAGGCGATGCCGTTGGGCAGGTTCAGCGGCGCGCCGGTGATGAACGTGGACACCTCGCCCTTCGACGTCACCTTGTAGACCTTCCAGTTCGCCGGGTTCTGGTCGCCAGTCTGCGTGGCGTAGATGGTGCCATCGGCGGCCACCTCCAGGTCGTTCAGGCGCGTGGCGCCGGTCACCGGGATGCTGCCGCCCGGCTGTCCGGTCGTCATGTCGAACCAGCGCACCGTGTCGATGTCGACCACATACAGCTTGTTGCCGATGATGTCGCTGCCGAGCGGGTGGTTCAGCGTCAGGCCGTTGCGGTTGACGCCGATGAACTTCAGCGTGTGCGCGGTGCCGTCGGGATTGACCAGCGACACGTAGCCGTCGTTCGGGATCACGTCCTGGGCGATGCCGGCGTTCACCGCAACGTAGAGATCGCGGACCGGGTCGTACGAGATGCTCTCCGAGAAGCGAAACCCGCCGTAGGTCTTGGCGTTGGCCGTCTGCTTGAGGGGCGTGCCCGCCACGAACGGCTGGGACGCGGCGGCCCCGGCGGCGGGCGGCTGCTGAGCAAGGGCCGTGGTGGCAGCCACGAGCGCGGTGGCGACACACACGAACTGAACGGATCGACGCATGCTGGACACTCCTGTGAAGGGACGTCCCGATTGTAGCGGGAATGATGGCCGGATCCATCGAGCGGGCGTGGGCATCCAATGGACTGATCCGCCCGAACCGGTCATGCCCATCCTTGCGTTGCTCGCGATCCTCCTGGCGGTGCCGCTGACCCTTGCCGGCACGTGGGAAACGCTGGCCTTTCGCGGCATTCCGCCGAACCAGGTGGCATTTGGCGGGGATGGTCTGGAGATCCGTGTGACGGCCTCGGCCGGCCCGGTCGTCTGGCCGCTGCCGCAGCCGACGCTCGTCGGCCGGCTGCGCGTGAGCGGTATGCTGTCGGGGCAGCTCAACACCAGCTCTGCCCGGCAAGGCCAGAAGGGCGCGGACGATTTCGCCTTGCGCGTCGGCCTGGTCGAGTCCGGCACGCGCCGGCCGAGCTTCGTGGAGCGTCGACTGGCGCCCGCCTGGGTGCGACGCCTCTTCGCCTTGGCCCCCGACGGCGAGGGCGTCGGTCAGATCCGCTTCTTCAACCTGGGCCTCGACGCCAGCCAGATCGGCTGGCAGCGCGTGCACCCGCTGAGCGACCTGATGCGCGAAACCGTGGTGGCGGTGCCCGAGTCCGACGGCCGGTTCGCCATCGACGTGGACACCGGCGGCCTTCGCACGCTCGCCGTGTGGCTCAGCGCCGACGGCGACGATACGCGGTCGACCTTCACGGTGCGCGTGCAGCGGATCGAACTGATCGCTGCCCCCTGATCTCCCTACTTCTTGATCTCCGCCTTCTCCACAATCGCGTCGTAGGCGTAGCCGGCGCCGAAGTCCTTCTGCGTCACGAGCGTGCCCGACACGGTGACGATGTCGCCGACCTTCACCTGCGCGTTGCTGGTGATGGTGAGATCGTTGGTGCCGTCGGTCGCGGCGCCGCTGCCGTCCTGCACGTGGTACCAGTTGACGCCCATGATCTCGTAGTTGGCCTTGACCACCTTGCCGCGAACGACGATGGGCTTGCCCGACAGCGCCTCTCGCTTCGCCCACACCTCGGCCACCTTCACGCCACCGGGTGCCGGCGCGATGGGTTCGGTGACCTGCGGCGCCGCGGCCGGCGCGGGCGCCTCACCCCCGTGGCTGCCCGCCATCGACAAGCCCGCCGACGACTCCGGCGCCGGATTCAGCACCTCGCCGTTCCTGGTCACGCGGCTGACGAAGTAGATCCGCTCGAAGTCGCGGTTGAGCGTGCGGCTGTGGAACTGGTCCATCGGCTGGCTCACGGTGCCGGTCAGTTGGTCGCCGACCTTGATCGTGAGGATTTCGGGCGCTGCCATCCAGGTGTCGGTGCCGTTCCTGGTGAGACGCGCATAGGTGTAGCCGCCTGAATTCATCGTCTCGGCCACGGCCCCCGACACGGTGCCGGCATCGGCGCCCGCGGGCGCCCCGCTGTTGCCTTCAGCAGCCGCACCCGCTGGCGCTGGGGCGGTGGCGGCCGGTGTCTCGGCTACCTCTGCTGGCGCCGTCGAGGGTGAGGACGCCGGGCCGCAGGCAGAAACGGCGAGGGCCAGGGCAAGGGCGGCGGGCAGGGCGAACGGACGCGACATCGGCATGATGGTCTACGATACCCCACCGCACAGAGACAGGGGACCGCCATGAGACTCGTTCGACACGCCCTGCTTGCCGTGGCCGCGGCTTTCCTGATCACCGCGACCTCCGGCGCCGTCACGCCGCTCCCCTCTGCCGACGGTCAGTTCTGGGACATCCAGGACACCTCGCCCTGGGCGCAGGATAGCGGCGGCATCGCCACCGGCGGCCGAGCCAACCCGTTCAATGGATTCGGATACTTGAAGCTGCAGGTCAGGCACGCCCGTAACGCCGCGCCAACCGTGGCGAACCTCTACCTGCGCGGGTTCGGCCTCGCGCAGGACGGCGAGCGCTTCGACAGCCTCACCCCGGTCCTTCACGACGGCATTGTCGTCTCGCGCGCGATCTACGCGCCAAAGGACGCCATCTATCTTCGCTACTACGACAGCTTCACCAATGCGAGCACCGAGCCGCGCGAAGTGGAAGTGGCCTGGGGCGGTGCTACCGGCGCGTTCGACGAAGGTGGACGAGTGGCGGTGGCAGTCACCTCGAGCGGCGACCGCGAGATCGATGCCAGCGATTCGTTCGTCACCATGATGCAGAACGCACGCGGGGTCGCCAGCCCCGAACAGGGGCCATCGGGACACGGGCCCTCGGCCCATGTGCTGGGCGACACCGGCGCGCGCGGGCCCTTCGCGGGTGCCGGCGACATGTACGCGGATCCCTTCGCCGACGAGTATCCCGGATTCGATCCGGCTCACGTCGGCTACGTCTACCACCTGCCGCTCCAGCCCGGACAGACCGCGGCCGTCGTCACCTTCGTCGTCAAGGGTCTCAGCGAGGTGTACGACCCGCGCGGCGGCTACCCGATCACGACCCGCGACGCCCTGCTCTCGAACTGGTCCGAGCCCGTGTACGCCGCGGCCGATCGGCGCGTGCCGGCGGCCGGCAGCGAGATCGCGCGGGTGACCGAACAGGCCCGGCGCCTGGTCGCCGAACCCGACCTTCGCGGGCTGACCAGGCGCCAGCGCCGGAGCATCGCGAACTGGTCGAGCGTCCGCGTCTTCGGCGGCGAGCCGCCGGATCTCCCGACCTTCTCCGTCTTCGAGCGGACCGTGGGCGATCTGGCCGGCGCGATGGGCACGGGCACCGTCACCAGTGAGGACATCGTCCGCGAGTACCTGACCCGGCTGACGCTCTACGATCGCAACGGGCCCACGTTTCGCGCCGTGCTCTCGCTGAGCCCCCGCGCGCTGGCCGACGCGCGTGCCAGGGATGCTGAGCGGGCCGCCGGCCGGGTGCGCAGCCCGTTCCACGGCGTCCCCGATCGTGCTGAAGGACAACATCGACGCCACGGAGCTACCGACCACGGGCGGCGCACTGGCACTGGCCGATCACCGGCCGCGGCTCGACTCGCGCATCGCCGCGGGCATGAAGGCTGGAGGCGCGATCATCCTCGGTAAGGCGAACCTCGACGAGTTCCCGTTCGGCGATTTCGGCATCAGTACCGTGGGCGGCACGGTCGGCAATGCCTACGACCCGTCACTCAGCACCTCCGGATCGAGCGGCGGCAGCGCCACCACCGTGGCCACCAGCATGGCGGCGCTCGGCTTCGGGACGGACACCTGTAATTCACTTTCGAACCCCGCGGCATTCGCCTCGCTCGCCACCATCCGCACCACGCGCGGGCTGACCAGCCGCGCCGGCGTGATGCCGCTCAACACCTACAACGACGCCGTTGGTCCGATGGCGCGGTCGGTCACTGATCTCGCGCTCGCGTTGGACCTCGTCACCGGCACGGACGCGGAAGATCCGGTGACGGCCGAGGCCAGGGCGCACATCGACGGTTCGTTCGCGGCCGGCTTCCCGAAAGCCACCTTGCGCGGCACACGCATCGGCGCGTTCCGCCAGCGCTTCGTCGGCATCACCGGCGAAAAGGAAGCGGCCGAAGCCATGGACCGCGTGATCAAGGACCTGCAGGCCGCCGGTGCGACCGTCGTGGACGTAGCCATCCCCGACTACGACGCGAAGTACCGCGCCGCCGCCGGCAGCGGCGCCAGGGTCGCTGCGCGCCGGCTGGACCGCGTACCTCTCGCGCGGGGCGAAGCCGGGCGAGCGCGTGCTGACCATCGAAGATCTGATCGCGTCTGGCAAGATGGCACCTGGCGGGCAGCGCCGGCTGGAAGGCGCGCTCGAGCCAACCCCTACCGGCGCGGAACTCGACGAGGCCACGCGAGCGTTCAACGCCCGGCGCGAGACGTTCCGGCAGCACTTCGTCGATCTGATGGATCGCGAGCGCCTCGACGCCATGCTCTACCCCGCCAATCAGGCGCGGCCGCACACGCACGAAGGCGGTGCGGAGCGCTACGGCAGCGAACCGGGCACCTGCCAGGAGAGCGCGGCCACCGGACTTCCGCAGGTGACCGTGCCGGCAGGATATATGGGCGGACGCTATCCAGTGGGAGTGTCGTTCCTCGGACGGATGTGGGCCGATAAGCGGCTGCTCGAGATTGCCTACGCCTACGAACAGGCCGACGAAGATCCGTCGTCCCCCGACGACGGTGCGGTAACGGAGGCACTCCCAGGCGCGATTCGAACCAGGCGCGGTCGCGCGGAAGTGAAATCCGGCTACAGCGCGACCGGGGCGGGTCCGATAAGCAGACGAACCCCCTGAGTGGATCGAATGCACGCATCTGCCCGCACGTTCGCTGTCATTGCCCTGATCGTGATTCTGGCCGGCGCGGTCCCCTCCGCAAGGCAAGGCGAGCAGGCGCGCCTCACCGGCCGCGTCACCGACGGCTCGGGCGGCGCCCTGCCGGGCGTCACCGTGACGTTCAGCCTGGCCCGATCCAAGCCGGTGGTCGTGGTCACCGACAACGTCGGGCAGTATCAGTCGCCGCCGTTGCCGCCGGGTACCTATGCGGTGACCTTCACGATGTCTGGATTCGAGACCCGGACCAACCCGGCCGTGGTGCTGCGGCCGGGTGAAGTGTTCGTACTCGATCGCCAGCTGTCGCTGGCCTCCCTCACCGAAACCGTGACCGTGACCGGCGCCGCCCCGGCGCCGCCGCCAGCCCGCTCCGAGCCGCTGCCGCCCGTGCGCCAGCGCCCGCAGACGGTGCCCATCCCGAAGGTGTTCCTCGCCTCGGTCTGCGGCCCCGACAAGCCCGCCGATCTCGACGTCACCGTCGGCCACGTCGTCGGACACCGCGACGACCCGAAGCGCGAGCTGTTTGGGCCCGGCGACATCCTGCTGCTGGATGTTGGCGCCGAAATGGGCATGGCGGCGGGGCAGAACTTCGTGGTGCGGCGCCGCTTTCGCACCGGCGACAAAGGCAAGCCGCTGAAGCAAGCCACCTTTGGCGAGCACACCGCCGGCCTGCTCCAGGTGGTGCAGACCACCGCGGAATCATCGGTCGCCGTCGTCGTCTACGCGTGCAGCGAGTTCATGGCCGGCGACGCGATCGAGCCGTTCGACCCTCAGCCGGTGACCTCGGCCCAGGCGCCCGGCGAACCGCAGTTCGACGACCCGGCGCACATCGTCTTTGGTGAGCTTGGACGCGAGATTGCGGGCCCGAAGCAACTGATGGTGATCGACCGCGGCCTCAACCAGGGCGTGGTGCGCGGCCAGCGCTTCACGATCTTCCGCCGCTCGGTCGCCGGCGGCGGCCCGGTCGTCAGCGTCGGGGACGGCATTGTGGTCTCGGTACGCCCGCAGTCCGCCACGATTCAGATCGAGCGCGTCAGCGACGCCGTCGTCGTCGGCGATCTGGTGGCGATGCACAAGTAGCCTGTTGAGGGGCCTCCCTGGAACAATGAGGCCTCCAATCTTCGTATCAGCCCCCAATGGGCGATTTGAAGGTCTCGGTCCGTCATCTGCTGAAAACCCCTGGGTTCACGCTGGCCGCCATCGTGGTCCTGGCCCTTGGCATCGGCCTCAACGCGGGCATGTTCAGCGTGGTCTACGCCCTGACGATGGCAGGGCGGGCGTTCCCGAACGCCGATCGCATCGTCCAGCTCTACTCGAGGGATCCGCGGCCATCCGGTGGCTACCGGGCGTTCTCCTACCCCGCCTATCAGGAGCTGGCGGCGCGCGCCGACATGTTCAGCGGTGTGCTGGCGCACAACCCGACGCTGGTGGGTGTCGGCGAGGGCGTCGAGTCACGACGGTCGTTCTCGGCCGTGGTCACCGCCAACTACTTCGATGTGCTCGGCGTCCCGCTGCTTCAGGGGCGGACGTTCACCGCTGAAGAGGAGCGGCCCGGCCAGGACATCCCCGTGGTGGTGGCCTCGTACGCCTACTGGAAGCGCACCGGGCTCGATCCGGAGCTGCTGGGCCAGACGATTCGAGTCAACGAGCGCGACTTCACCGTGATCGGCATCACGCCGCGCGGCTTCACCGGCACGATGAGCGTCTTCGGCGCGGAGCTGTTCTTCCCGCTGGGCGTCTTCCACACCCTCGCCAACGACTTCAGTCGGCGAGTCCACCCGTTCGCTGCAGCGTGCCGATGCCTACAACCTGTTCCTGGTGGGACGGGTGAAGGACGGCCTCGACATGTCCGCCGCCGCGATCGGGCTCGACCTGATCGGCCAGGGACTGGCACGTGCCTTCCCGGCCGAGCAGCAGCATCATGTGCTGTCGCTCGGCCCGCTGCCGAAGTTCGGCACCAGCACCTCGCCATCGGACGAGAGCGTGCTGGCGACGCTCGGCGCGCTGATGATGGGCATGACCGGCGCCGTGCTCCTCACCGTGTGCCTCAACCTGGCGTCGATGCTGCTGGCGCGCGGCCGCGCGCGCCGCAAGGAGTTCGCCATCCGGCTCGCGCTCGGCGGCGGGCGGATGCGCATCGTCCGCCAGTTGCTGATCGAGGGTTTCGTGCTCTCCATCGTCGGTGGCAGCATCGGCGTCGGGTTGGGGCTCTACGCCGTGGATCTGCTGACGTCGAGTCTGCAGACGATGGTTCCCATCACGATCGTCCTCGACGGCGTCACCACGCCGGCCGTCCTGGCGGGAGCCCTCGTGTTCTGCCTGCTCGCCACCGCCGGATTCGCGCTGGGACCCGCGCTGAAGCACTCGCGCGCGGATATCCTGACCGACCTGAAGGTGCAGACCGGCGACGATCCGGCGCCGCGGCGATGGCGGTTCGTGCCGCGCAATCCCCTGGTCGGGGCGCAGGTGGCGTTGTCGCTGTCGCTCCTCATCGCCACCGGGCTGTTCGTGCGCATGGCGATGGGCGCCGTCACGCTGGACCTCGGCTACCGGGCCGACGACACCGTGCTGGCGGAGGTGGACAGCCGGCTCGGTGGCCTGGACGAGCCGCAGAGCCTCGACGCCTACGCACGGGTCGAGGCCCGCCTGGCGGCACTGCCCGGCGTGCAGTCGGCGAGCATCGGCGCCCTCGTGCCGATGGGCATGATCAACATGTTCAAGTCGGTGCAGCGGGCCGGTGTGAACCCGCCGCTGGACGCCAAGCCGGTCACCCCAGAGGCCGGTCAGTCATTCGGGGCGCCCTGGAACTCGATTGGCCCGGCGTACTTCGACGCGATGGGCGTCACGGTGCTGCAGGGCCGGACCTTCACGACCGCGGAGACCTACTCGGCGGGTGCGCCACGCGTGGCGGTGCTCGACGAGGCGCTGGCCCGCAAGCTGTGGCCGGACGGATCGGCCCTCGGTCAGCGGATTCAGTGGGCGGCGGACACGGCCTCGGCCAAGCCGAGCGAGCCGATGGAAGTCGTGGGGATCGTCGCGTCCACGCGCAACCAGCTGTTCGAACGCGAGCCGCGCGGCGCGGTCTACGTGCCGTTCGCCCAGGGGTTCACGAGCGGCGTGTTCTTCCACGTCCGCCCGGCGGCGCCGTCCCCCGGCCTGCTCGACACCGTCCGCCGCACGGTGCGCGAGGAAGCGTCGACCGTGCCGCTGTTCGGCGTGCGCACGTTCCGGACGCACATGGACACGGCGGCCGAGTACTGGATGCTGAAGCTCTCCACATCGCTGTTCGCCTTCTTCGGCGGGCTGGCGATGGTGGTGGCGCTCGTCGGCATCTACGGCGTCACCTCCTACGCGGTCGCGCGCCGCACAAAGGAGATCGGTGTCCGCATGGCGATCGGAGCGAAGCCGGCAGCGGTGCTGCGGATGATTCTGCGCGAGAGCCTGGCGACCACCGCGGGCGGTGTCGCGGTGGGCTGGCTGCTCGGCATCGGTATCGGCCAGTTGCTGGCGAGCACCTTCGTGGACATGAAGGGCTTCGACGTGTGGACGTTCTCGCTGGTGCCGGTGGGCTTCGTGACCGCCGCGCTGGCCGCCACCTGGCTGCCTGCGAAACGGGCCACGGAGATTAACCCGGTGACGGCACTACGAAGCGAATGACCACCTTCGTGGCGCTGCGTTTAGTATATCGGGACAAGGTTGACATACTAAACGTGTTGTTTATCATGATCGGCTCAGGGCCGCATGGTAAACGCAAACAATAGCAAGAACGAATTCCAAGGAAGAGCCGGCCAGTACCGGATGCAGGCAACGGGCTACCGCGCCTTCCACCCGAGTTCCCTTCCTCCAACGCCGCCGATCAGGATCGAGGGTGCCCTCCAGCGGCACCTCTCCGAGGCCGACCGGGCCCTGGGGCGCCTGGACGGGTCCGTCGAGACTCTCCCCAACCCCAACCTGTTCGTCTACATGTACGTGCGCCGCGAAGCAGTCCTCTCCAGCCAGATCGAGGGAACACAAAGTTCACTGCAGGATCTGCTGGCCGAGGAGGCGCAGGTGACGTCTGATGGTCGCCCTGCCGACGTGGAAGAGGTCGTCAACTACGTCCGGGCCATGAACCTTGGCCTCGCACGCTTGCCGGCACTGCCCGTGTCCGTGCGACTGATTAAGGAGATCCACGCGGAACTCCTGCGCGGTGTCCGCGGATCGAGACTGACTCCAGGTGAACTGCGGCGCAGCCAGAACTGGATCGGGCCGGGGGGCGCGTCACTGGCGGATGCGACGTTCCTCCCGCCACCTCCGGAAGAGGTCCCTGACGCGTTGGGCGCCCTGGAAACGTTCATCCATCAGGAGGACAGCCTTCCACTCCTGGTGAAGATCGGGCTGGCGCACGCGCAGTTCGAGACGATTCACCCGTTCCTCGATGGCAATGGACGGCTGGGGCGCTTGCTGATCACGTTTCTGCTCTGCGAGCAGGGTGCGTTGACGAAGCCCGTGCTGTACCTGTCGCACTACTTCAAGCGCAACCGGGAGGAGTACTACACGCGCCTCCAGGCGGTTCGTGACGCTGGTGACTGGGAGGGATGGCTGTCCTTCTTCCTCCTCGGGGTGAAAGACGTCAGCCTGCAGGCGGCGGAAACTGCTCGCCGTATCCTGGAGCTGCGCGAGAGCCACAGGCGAGCCATCACGGAGAAGTTCGGCCGGGCGGCAGGGAACGGACATCGCGTGCTCGAGCATCTTTACGAGCGACCGATCGTCAGCGCCACTGACGTCGAAGCGCTGCTCGGCATCACATTCCCTGGAGCCAACCAACTCGTCGCACGCCTGGTTGACCTGGGAATCCTGACCGAGTTCACGGGTCGATCACGCCACCGCCGATTTCGGTACGACCCATACGTGCGACTGTTCGAGGACCGGGATTGAACGAATAGGCCCGGGGAGAGCCTGGCTCCCCGCGCGCCGGGCCACCGAAGTGAACCCGGTCGCGGCGCTGCGCAGCGAGTGAACGTCCCCGGGGACTGACGCCCCTCCTGCCTACTTGCCCTGAGCCGGTGGGGTGCTCTGGACGGTCACCTTGTGGATGCGTCCGGTGAACCCGTTGCGGCCCTCGGCATACGCTTCGGTAACCGGGGTCTCGGCGTCGAGCCCGACGTCAACGCCTTCATCGGCCGAGAAGATGAACGGTATGGTCTTCGGAATCCTGACCTCAGCGCTCGGCCCACCGTCCACGGAGAGCTTGCCGATGCCGCCCGACCCCGGTTGACCGCCGTCGTAGACGAACTCGTAGGTCACCGTGTGGCGCCCTCGGGCCACGGGCGCAGACGAGGACACCGTCGTCCATTCCATGCCGCCGAAGTTGTAGACGTGGTGGATGCGGCCGCCCTTCATGTAGAGACTCCAGCCGCCGAATCGCCCGGCCTGAGCGATGACCACCCCTTCGGCGCCGTTCGGGGGCACCTCGATGTCCGACGTTATCGTGTAGGAGCGGCCCTTCAGGTTGATGAAGGCGTTCTCGGCGATTCCCTTCATGCCTTCGTAAAGGGTCAGCGACGTGCGTGGACCCAGCAGATCGGGACGGCCGGCGATGGCCGCGTCGAAGCGTTCCGAGCGGCGGTCGTCGATCGGCAGCACGTTGTTCTTCACCGCCTCCTTCGTGAAGAGATCCTGCAGCTCCTTGAGCTTGGCGGGATTCTGGGCCGCCAGGTCGTTCGCCTGGCTGAAGTCCTCCGCGACGTTGTACAGCTCCCACTTGTCCTGGTCCAATGGCGGGTTCTGGGTCAGCAGCCACGGAATGGAATGGCGTGCGGCCGCGACCCATCCGTCGTTGTAGATGGCGCGGTTGCCGAACATCTCGAAGTACTGCGTCGTCCGGCGATCCGCGGCCTTGGCCTCGTTGAACGAATACACCATCGACACGCCGTCCATCGGGCGCTGCACCGTGCCGTTCACCGAGGTTGGTTGCGGCAGCTTCGCGGCTTCGAGCGCCGTGGGCGCGACGTCGATGACGTGGTGGAACTGTGAACGGATCTCGCCCCTGGCCTTGATGCCAGTGGGCCAGCGAACGACCATCCCGTTGCGGGTCCCGCCGAAGTGCGAGGCGACCTGCTTGGTCCATTGGAACGGCGTGTTGCCGGCCAGCGCCCAGCCGATCGAGAAGTGCGGGAAGGTCATGGGCCCGCCCCACTGGTCGATCCACTTGAGCTGCGAGGGCACGTCGCTGATGATGCCGTTCAGCGCCACGATCTCGTTGTAGGTGCCGTCGGGTCCACCCTCCGCGCTCGACCCGTTGTCGCCGACGATGTAGAAGAACAGCGTGTTGTCGAGCGTGCCCATCTCCTCGAACGCCTGGACGAGTCGGCCGACCTCGTAGTCGGTGTGCTCCGCAAACCCGGCGAACACCTCCATCTGCCGCGCGAACAGGCGCTTCTGATCCGCCGACAGGCTGTCCCACGCCGGAATCTCCGCGGGCCTCGGGGTCAGCCTGGTGCCGGCCGGCACGACGCCGGCCTTGATCTGGCGCGCCAGAGTGTCCTCGCGCAGCTGATCCCAGCCGCCGTCGAACTTCCCCCGGTACCGGTTCGCGAACTCCGCCGGCGAATGGTGCGGCGCGTGCGTCGCCCCGGTCGCGAAATACATGTAGACGGGCTTCTCAGGGGTCATCGTGTGCTGGAAGCGGGCCCACGAAATCGCCTGGTCGGTCATGTCGGTGGTGAAGTGGTAGTTGGGGTCTGGTTCGTGCTCGACGCGCGTCATGCCGTCGTAGATCGCGGGCGCCCACTGGTTGGTCTCGCCGCCGATGAAGCCGTAGAACTTGTCGAACCCCGAGCGCGTGGGCCAGCGATCGAACGGGCCCGAGACCGATACCTCCCAGGGGGCGGTCTCGTGATACTTGCCGAACGCGGCGGTGTTGTAGCCGTTGAGCCGCAGAATCTCGGCGAGCGGCGCAACGCTATTCGGCCGCACGCCGGTGTTGCCTGGAAAGGCCGTCGCCAGTTCCATGATCGCGCCGGCGTTGTTGACGTGATGGTTGCGGCCGGTCAGCAGCGCCGTGCGCGTCGGCGAGCACAGGGCGGTGGTGTGGAACCGGTTGTAGCGAAGGCCTTCATTGGCCATGCGATCCAGCGTCGGCATGTTGATCGGCCCGCCGAACGCGCTCGAGTGACCGAAGCCGATATCGTCGATCAGGACGATCACCACGTTGGGGGCGCCGGCGGGCGCCTTCACCTCGAATCGGGGCGGCGCCTTGGCGTTTCGCGCGTCGAGCTCGGTGATCGGCGTGTAAGTCGGTTCGGCGACCGGAAGGATACGGCGATCCTGCGCGACATCCCCCGCTACGGCGGCCGGCGCCGGAGCGGGCGGCGTCGTACCCGTATTCCCCCCGCACCCGACCGCGACGAGCAGCAGGGCCGAAGCAGGTACGGCGACGAAAATTCTGCGAAACGACTTCAAAGCAACCCCCTTATTTTGGCGAGGTTCACTTTATCCGATTCCCACCGCCAGGCTATTGGATCTGCGGATTGATCCCGAGATCACCAGATCACCAGATCACCAGATCGCCAGATCGCCAGATCGCAGATCACCCGATCACGAGCTCACCAAATCACGAGATCGCTATTCGGCCTACTTGATCACGTACCAGCTTTCTTGCCGTGGCCGGAAGAACTGCCACCCGTCATCTGCGAGGAACGCCACGTCTTCCATCATGACAAACACCTTCTGTCCGCCCCACTCGGGAACGGGTGTGCCGGTGTTGAGCTCGATCGAGATGTAGGACCCCGCGCGCAGACGCTTCTGCGACTGCTGGGCGATGTCCTTTCGTTGCGAGGCGCGGAAGTCGATCGACGCGCCCAGACCGTGGCCCTGGGCGCCGACCGGGTGCGAGTAGATCATCGCCTCGATCTTCTGCTCGCCCATCTCGGCCATCGTGTCCAGATAGACGTCGCCAGCCAGCCGGCCCGGACGTGAGTGCCGGCGCATCAGCGCGTCCTGCAGCGTGTTGGTGTTGCGCATCGCGTGCTTCAGGCCTTCGGGCACGTCCTGCTCGCCCTCCCGCAGCACGTAGGCCATCTTCTGCCAGTCGGTGTCGAGCCCCATGTAGGTGATGCCGAAGTCCACGTGCACGACGTCGCCGCGCTCGATCAGTGTTCGCTCGGGTGCCACCGCCAGGAAGCCGCGCGACGTGGGATTCGGCACGCCGCGCTTCTGCACGCGAAGATCCGGCTGAAACCAGGTGGTGACGCCGTGCGCGCCCAGCGCGTCGTAGAGCCACCGCCGCACCTCGCCCACCGTCGTCTTCCCAGGGGTGATCACCTCGCTGGACAGGGCGCGCTTCACCAGGTGCTCGGTGAGCGCAACCGCCGCCGTGTAGTGCGGCTTCTCGTCTGGCAGGCGGGTGTCGAGGTACTCCTCGATCAGATCGGCGGCGCTGACGAATCGCTCGACGTACTTCGGGCCAACCGCCTTGCGGAGAAACGCGTGGGTGTCGAACGTGAGCGAGCGGGTCATGCCGCGCGCCCCGCCGATGCTGAGGCCGATGGTCTTCGGATCGAACTGGTCCATCAACTGCCCGAAGCGGATGTCGGCGGGCACCGGCTCGTCCGGAGACTCGAAGAACCGCTTCAGGTTGTCCTCGGAATAGCCGGTGATGGCGATGCGCTTCAATCCGGCGGGACCGGCGTCCACGAAGACGAAGAAGTCGCGGTTGCCGGCGTAGGGCCGCGGCGGCGCGATGTAGGCGGTGAGCGGGTCGTCGTGGAACTCCTCGTTCACCACCACCCACATCGCGATGTCGTGCTTCCGCATCATCGGCAGGATGGCGGCGTGCCGCTGCTCGAGCCACGACTCGCGGATCGCCATTTGCTGCGAGGGCGGGAGCAGACGCGGGCCGTCGGGCAATGGCGCCTGAGCGGCAAGCGGCGCGCGAGCCAGGCCAGATGCGAGGACCACCCCAAGGGCGGCGATGACAACGGAGACAGGTGCGCGGCGAAGCATGCTGCGATTCTGGCACAGCACTCGCCTCTCCCGCGCGCCGGCGCCGCCCGACCGCCCGCCGGCTCACTGCCAGCTGCCGTACATCGGATTCGGCAACACGAAGAAGCGTGACCCGAACGCCGCGAGACCGGCCTCGCCCTTCTCCTTCACCGCTTGTCCCAGGCCAGGGAAGTCCTGGATGTTGTCGCCGACGAACGCGACGACGTCGAGCGGCGAGGTCCCCGCCGGCGTCTGACCCGCGGCGACCGCCTCGAAGCGCGGGTTCTTGTCGGAGGGGCCGCCATTCGGGCGGCACAGCATGGCGTCGTAGGTGAGCTGGTAGCGCGCGAAGACGGCGGCCGTGTCATCGCACTCCGACTGCAGGCGATTGGTCACCACGGCGATCCGTCCGCCCAGCGCGCGCACCCGCGTCAGGAACGCCGCCGCGCCCGGCAGTGGCGTTGCCTCGCGGCGCTTCACCCACGCGTTCCAGCTGTCGCTGGTGTAGCCGAGCCCCTGCCGCGCCCGCTCTTCCTGGTAGGTGAGGTTGCTGATGATGGTTTCGTCCGCATCCAGGACCACCGCCCACGACCCGGCGGTCCGCGACCGCGACTCGGCCTCCACGTGGGTGGTTGCCATGCGATAGGCCTGAACCACGGCCGCTCGGTACTCAGCGGCGTCGCGCACCCAGCGGATGCTGTCCGGATCGGTCGCTGCCGGCTTCGCCGTCGCTACCGGCGCGGGCGGCGGCTGCGGCGGAACGGGCGCCGGGAGAGGCGCGGTCGATCGGCAGCCCGCCAGAACGGCCAGCAGCAGGACCGGGACCAGGGCGCGTCGAATCATCCGGCGATTCTATGCCGGTCCGGCGCCGGCGCAGGCCGGCCACACCTCGTCGATCGCCTGCTGGAGGTTCTCGCCGGCACGGGGGCTCAACTCGGCGTTCACCTCGAACGCGTAGCCAGGCAGCGCCAGCGCGAAGGCGCGGGGCGCACGGCCGTAGAGGCGCAGGCACAGCGCCAGCAGCGACCCCATGCTGAGCGCGTGTGACGAGAACGAGATCTCGGACGCCGGCAACACCGGTGCGATCGCGTAGGGGGCCGTCGCGTCTGGCGCGACGGTGGCGTCCACGAACAACACGACGTCGTGTTCCGCCAGTTGCAGCGCGTCCTCGGGCGCCAGCTGGTAGTTGGCTTCGAGCGTCACGTGCGGCGGCAGCCCCAGGCCTTCCAGGCTGCTCCACGAACCGCACGCCCAGCCCATCGTCCTGGCGGCCGGGGTTGCCGATGCCGTAGATCAGCAGGCGCTCGCCCGGCGACAGCGACAGCATCACTCCGGCGTCCGGACGATCTCGCTGATCAGCTCCCCGTCCGCGTTCTCCAGCCGCAGCACCAGGGGCATGCGCCCGAGCGCGTGCGTGGCGCAGCTCAGGCACGGATCGTAGGCTCGAATAGCCACCTCCACCTGATTCAGCATGCCCTCGGTGACGTCTGCGTGGCCGCTGATCACGTGGTCCGCGACCCAGCCCACGGCGCGGTTCATCGCCTCGTTGTTGCTGGTCGTCGACACCATCAGGTTGCACATCGTCACGAGATCGTTGTCGTCCACCTGGTAGTGATGGAACAGCGTGCCTCGCGGCGCCTCGATCACGCCCACGCCTTCGCCGCGGCGGGTGCCCGTCTTCACCAGGTCGCCCGCGAGCAGGTCCGGATCCTTCAGCAGATCGCGAATGACCTCTGCCGCGTGCAGGGCCTCGATCAGCCGCGCCCAGTGCATGTGCATGGACATGCCGTCGGGCCGCCCCTGGCTGTAGGCCTTGTAGATCTCGAACTCCGCCTGCGCCAGCGGTGTCGGGATGAAGTCGCAGGTGTTCAGCCGCGCCAGCGGACCGACCCGGTACCAGCCCTTCTCGCGGCCCAGGCTGCGGATGAACGGGAACTTCATGTAGGTCCAGCTGCGCGTCTCCTCGGCGATGTAGTCGGCGTAGTGCTGGTAGTCGACGTGGTCGAAGATCGTCGCGCCGTCGCTGTCCACCGCGCGCAGCCCGCCGTGATACAGGTCCATCGCGCCATCGGCGCGCACGAGGCTCAGGTAGTTCGAGGGGAAGGCGGCAAAGCCGTCGATCAGCGCCGTGTGGGCCTTCTGGTAGCCCTTGAACAGCGCCAATGCCCTCCTGTGCCCACTCCACCATCCGATCGGCGTTGAAGTCGGCGGTGCCCACCAGCAGCGCGTCGCGCTCGTCCACGGTCAGGTGCTTGTTGATGCCGCCGGGAATGGCGCCGGTGCCGTGAATCTTCTTGCCCGCGGTGACGCGGATCACCTCCTGGCCGAACTTGCGCATGAGCACGGCCTTGCGGCCGATCTCCGGAAACGCGTCGATCACCCCGACGATGTTGCGGTGGGCCGGGTCCGACTCCATGCCGAACAGCAGGTCCGGCGAGGCCAGGTGGAAGAAGTGCAGCACGTGGGACTGGAAGATCTGTCCGTAGTGCATCAGGCGGCGCATCTTGTCGCCGGTGGGCGTCAGCGTATCCGACGGCACCCCCATCACCACGTCCATGGCCTTGGCGGCGCAGAGATGGTGGCTGACCGGGCAGATGCCGCACAGCCGCTGCACCAGCACGATGGCCTCCCACAGCGGGCGCCCCTGCACGAACCGCTCGAAGCCGCGGAACTCGACGATGTGCAGGCGCGTGTCGGTGACGCGGTGGTCATCGTCCATGCGGATGGTGACCTTGCCGTGCCCCTCGACGCGGGTGAGGGGGTCGATGACGATCTTGCGGGACATCGAAGCGCGCTCCTTCTCAGTCGAACTTGAAGTGCCGGTAGGGAATCTCGTCCAGCGGCCGGCCTTCGGCAATGGCGCTGAGCGCCGCCCAGATCACTTCTGGGTGCGGCGGGCAGCCCGGCAGGAACGCATCGACCTTCACCACCTCGTGGCAGGGGTAGATGCGGTCCAGGATCGCCGGGATGTCCTCGTCGTTGGGGATGAGGGCGTTGTCCAGCGTCGGCCCCTTCTGGTACGACTCCGCGAACAGTTCCGCCAGCGGGATGCCGTTGCGCATCGCCGGCAGTCCGCCGGTGATGGCGCACTGCCCCACCGAGATCAGGATGCGGCAGTGCTTGCGGAACTCGCGCAGCACGTGCACGTTGTGCGTGTTGCAGCAGCCGCCCTCGACCAGTCCGACGTCACAGACCTCGGTGAAGCTCTTGATGTCGTCGAACGGCGACTTGCGAAGGTCGTAGTGCTGCACCAGTTCGAGCAGCTTCTCGTCGATGTCCAGCAGCGACATGTGGCAGCCGAAGCAGCCGGCCAGCGACGTCGTCGCCAGCGTGAGCTTCTGGCGCGGCGGCGTCGGTCACAGTCCCGACCCGCCCTTCTCGACGTCGTCGCCAATCGGCGTCTCGTCGAAGCGACGCTGGCCGACGGGCGTCAGGTAGTGCGGCCCCTTCTTGATCAGGGCTCCGACCGGGCAGATGGCCTCCGCCCTGCGCGCCGTCTCCTCGGTGAGGGCGTCGGGATCGGTGGTGTCCACGGTGATCCGGATCTCGCGGCCGCGGTTGGCGAAGCCGAAGATGTCCTGCCCGCCCCGCGACTTCACGCCGCGCACGCAGCGCAGGCACTGGATGCAGCGGTTGTGCTCGAGGATCAGGTGCGGCAGCGAGGCGTCGATGGCGCGGTTGGTGAACGAGAACGGGAAGCGCGGCACGTCCATGCGGTAGCGATAGGCCAGCGCCTGCAGCTCGCAGTCGCCGCTCTTCTCGCAGCTCGGGCACATGTGGTTGCCCTCGACGAAGAGCATCTCGATCAGTCCCTTGCGCAGATCGTTCAGCTCGGGCGTCTCGCTCTCCACCACCATGCCGTTCGACACCGGCGTGGTGCAGCCCGAGACGATGCGGCCGCCCACCTTCACCGTGCAGATGCGGCAGGTGCCGGCCGGCGGCAGGCTCTTGTAGTCGCACAGCGTGGGAATGTAGGTGCCGCTCTCGCGGGCTGCTTCGACCACGCTCTGTCCGTCCCTGGCGCGGATCACGGTCCCATTCAGGGTGATCTCAATCGGTCCCTGTTCCACGTCAGACCTTCTTCCGGTGCGGCACGCGGCCGGCCACTTCGATGGACTCGGCGGTCGCGTATTCCAGATTGAACTGCGAGATAAAGTCCACGTCCGACCGCACCTTCCCCGCGTAGAGGTCCTTGAAGTTCTCCAGGGTCGTGAGCAGCGGGTTGGGCGAGGTCTGCCCCAGGCCGCAGCGCGACCCGCTCTTGACCATGCGGCCCAGGTGCTCGATCGCCTTCAGGTCCTCGGTCGTGCCGTTCCCCACCATGATCTTCTCCAGCGACTTCAGCAGCAGCGTGTTGCCGGCCCGGCACGGCACGCAGAAACCGCACGTCTCGTTGGCGAAGAACTCCATGTGGTTGTGGACGATGGCCAGCAGGTCGCGATGGGCGCCGAACACCGTGAAGGCGCCGCCGGTGCCGAGATCCTCGTAGCAGAGGCGGCGATCGAACTGCTGCTCCGAGACGCACACCCCGGAGGGGCCGCCCACCTGCACCGCCAGCGTTGGACCGGCGCCACACAGCGCCAGCACCTCGCGAACCGTGATGCCCCAGGGCACTTCGTAGATGCCGGGCCGTTCGCAGTCGCCGGCCACGCTCAGCAGCTTCACCCCGGTCGACGCGGCGGTGCCCATGGCGCGGAACCACTCCGGCGCCTCGTTCGGCGATGCGGGCCGCGCAGCCGAAGGTCTCGACGTTGTTGACGATCGTCGGCCGATGCCGGTAGCCGGAGACCACCGGGAACGGCGGCCGGTTGCGCGGGGTGCCGCGCTTGCCCTCCGCGGACTCGATCAGCGCGGACTCCTCGCCGCAGATGTAGGCGCCGGCGCCGACCCGGAGGCGGATGTCGAAGCTGAAGCGCGTGCCGAGGATGCGCTTGCCGAGCAGGTGGCGCTCCCGCATCGACTGCAGCACCTTCTCGAGATGCGCCTGCAGGTAGGCATACTCCCCACGCAGATAGACCAGGCCGCGCGTGGCTTCCACCGCGTAGCCGGCCACCGCCATGCCCTCGAACATCAGCTCCGGACATTCGGTCAGGATGACGCGGTCCTTGAAGGTGCCGGGCTCGCCTTCGTCCGCGTTGCAGATCACATAGCGCGACTCGGCATCGGTGGCGCGGCACGACGCCCATTTCTGCGCGGTCGGGAACCCGGCGCCGCCGCGGCCCCGCAGGCCCGAGCGCTTGATGCTCTCGATCACGTCGAGCGAGGTGGACTCCAGCGCCCTGGACAGCGCCAGCGCCTGGCGTGAACGGCGCGAAGAAGACCGGGCCGGGGTGCCGGACGTGGTTCTTCACCTCGGCGTGAATCTCGGGCGAGGCATTCCGACCGTCACCGACGGGCCCGACCAGCTCGCGGATCGGGTCGGCCGGCGTTGATGCCCGGCCACCAGCTCGCGCACGCGCGCGGGCGTCAGGTTCGTGAAGACCACCTCGTTGATCAGGGCGGCCGGCTCCTGATCGCACATCCCGATGCACGATGTCGTGTAGAGCCCGAAACGACGGTCGGCGGTGGTGCTGCCGAACGGCGTGCCTACCGCGTCCTCGAACGCCGCGGCCACCTGCGCGCAGCCCGCCATCTCTGACGTCGCGCTGGTGTTCAGGTAAATCGTGGTGTCGCCGCGATGCTCGCGTGAGAGGAAGTGATAGAAGGTGGCCGTCCCCTCCACGTGGACCCGGGGCAGGTCCATCTCCTCCGCGATCAGGGTGATGGCGTCCTCGGGCACCGAGCGCCACCCGTCCTGCACTTCCCGCAGAATGGCCAGCAGCTGACGGCGTTCACCGTTGTGCTTCTCCACTATCGCCTTGATCGCGCCGCGCATGCACTACGAGTGTAGATCGGCGACGCGACGGAATGGTCACACCTCGCATCTTACGAACCATCTTCCGTGACGCAGTGGCTCGCCGCATGACACACTGACATCGCCACCATGCGGATCGGGATCGTCGGCGGCGGCCTGCTTGGAGCGGGCGCCGCGCTGGAACTGGCGTTGCGGGGACACGACATCGAGCTGTTCGAGCGGGAGGGCGCCACCCTGTCCCAGGCCTCGAGGCAGAACGAAGGCAAGGTGCACCTCGGCTTCGTCTACGGACACGACCCGTCACTCGACACCGCCCGGCTGATGGCGCGCGGCGCCTACGCCTTCGCCCCGCTGCTGCAACGCTGGATGGGCAGTGACGCGCTGCCCCTCGTGCTGTCCTCGCCGTTCCACTACCTGGTGCACCGCGACAGTCTTCGGCCGTCGAACGACCTCGCCGCGTTCTACGCGCGCGTCGTCGAGGTGCTGTGGGACGAGCGTCGGCGCCCAGGTGCCGCGTACCTGTCGGAGGACGCGCCACCGGCCTGCCGCCGGCTGTCGGCGCGCGAGCGGGAGGCCTTGACAGGCGCGGACATCGCCGATGCCTACGAGACATCGGAGTTGGCCGTCGACCCGCGCCCGCTTGCCGGCCTCCTGCGGGCGCGCCTCGCCAGCGATCCCCGCATCGACGTGCACCTCCACTCGGCAGTCAACCGCATCACGATCGGCGCGGACGAGGTGATCGTGGACGTGACCGGCCCCGACGGCGCGCGCACGGTGCGATTCGACCATGTGGTGAACGCCTCGTGGGACGACCTGCTCCGAATCGATCGTTCGGCGGGAATCGAGCCCAGGGGGCCATGGTCGTTCCGGTTCAAGCGCTACGTGCGCGTGAAGGGCGGCGACTGGCCCGCACCGCCGTCCGCCACGGTCGTGCTGGGCGGTTTCGGGGACGTCGTGCGCTACGACGGCGGCGACCTGTTCCTGTCGTGGTATCCGGTCGGCTGCACCGGTCTCTCGCGTTCGATTCGTCATCCGGATACGCAGGGCACGATCGCGCCCGAACACGCGGCGTCACTGCGAGGCGCCATCCACGCCGCGCTGTCGGCGCTCGTACCGGCGCTCGGTGAGCTGCCGGACGATGCGGTGAGGTCCGCGGAGGTGGAGGGCGGCGTGATTCTCGCGCTCGGCACGACGGACGTCCACGATCCCGGCAGCGGGCTTCATGTGCGGTCGGCGGTGGGGCCACGGTCGTTCGGACGCTATCATTCGGTGGACACGGGCAAGTGGACCACCGCGCCGCTGTTCGCGTACGAGGTCGCCCGGCGAATTGCTGGTGACGCATGAGCCCCGAACGAGAGCCGGTCATCTACGTCGCCATCCCTGTCTGGCGCGGCGAAGCCGTGGTGGAGGAGACGCTGCGATCGCTGCTCGCCCAGACCTGGCCCTCATGGCGGGCGGTGATCTCGGTCGATGGCGGCGACGAAGGTTCCGCGAAGGGCTGCCGGCCGTTTCTCGCGGACCCACGGTTCTCGATGGTGGTGCAGCCGGCCAGGCTGGGCTGGGCGGGCAATCTCAACTGGCTGATGGCGCGCTGCGACGGCGACTACTTCGTCTACTGGCAGCAGGACGACCTCTGCTCGAGCAACTATCTCGAGACACTGGTCGGTCACACCACGCGGCACCCGGAGGCCGCGTGCGCCTTTGCCGACGTGCAGTGGTTCGGAGCCCGCACCGAGTTGGTGCACTCGCCCTCGGTCACGGGCGGCGCCTTGCAGCGCGTGCTGACGCAGATCGAGACCCTCGACTACCTCCCGTTCCGCGGTCTCATCACACGCCGGGCGCTCGCGGGCGCCGGGCCACTCCGCCTCGCGACGCCAGAAGCAGCCTTCGAAGATCTCGTGTGGAACGTGCAGCTTGCGCGTGAAGGTGAACTGCACGCGGTGGCTGGCGCGTTGTACTTCAAGCGCGCGCACGCCGCCAACACCCATGGCGCCTGGATGCGCTGGGCCCCGCAACGTCGACGCGCCGCATGGATGGAGTGCGCAATGGGCATGCTCCAGGCCACGCTGCCAGCCTTCGAACCGACGGCCTGGCCGCGTCTGCTGGAGGCGGTGGTGGATCGGTTCACGCTGGCCAGGCCCGGGCGGGCGCTCATTTACGACCCCGCCACCGAGGGGCCGGCAGCGGTAGGGGCGTTCGCGACGGAACTGCTGGCGGAAGCGGAGCGCCGATTCGGTGTGGTGCTGGCACCGGATGGCATCGATCCGAACGGCACGGTGGCGGCGTTGCTACGCCGAACCCGCATGCGCGCGAGCCTGCTGGCGGAGATGGCGGTGACGCTCGCCGCTGGCCGCCCGGTTTCTTTCTGCGACGGGGCCGACGGCACCGAGCTGCTCGGACGCGGATGGTCCACGCCCGAGGCCTGGGGCGTCTGGAGCGCGGCCCCCACGGCGCAGATCGTGGTGCCGCCGCTGGCCGGGGACCGGCCCTGGCGGTTGCGAATGGAAGGCACGGCGTATCTCGGGGGCCTCCCCACGGGAGCGAGCCGGCGCATCATGGTCTCGGCAGGAGCGCAGGCGGCCGAGGCCATCTACGTGGACGGTCAGGCCCCGCCGGTCCTCTGCATCGAGATCGCCCCGGAGGACGCACGGCAGGGGACGACCCTCTCCCTTGCATTCCCCGACGCCTCGTCTCCCGCGGCACTCGGCCTGAGCGCCGATACGCGGTTGCTCGCATTCGCCCTGACGGCGCTGTCCGCCGAGCCTCGGTAACCGCCGTCGTGATCACGACGGCGGCGCGCGCCGGCCTCAGCCGATGCGCACGTACCCCTTCAGCCCGAGGTTCACAGCGGTCGTCATCGCCCAGAGATCCACCTGGATCTCGGGCATGATGGTCGCGGGATCCAGCTTCATTCCTGCCACGCCCTGTCCACACACCCGCAGTTCCACGCCACCCTTCTTCAGGGCCTGAAGGATCGCCACGTTGGGGTTGTCCTGCCCCTCGTGACGCGCCTTGTAGGCATCGTTCTTCAGGATCATGTCGATGCCGCCGCGGATCATCACGACCACCTTCCGCTTCTCGGCGGGCACGCCCGCCTTCGCCAGCGTGTTGACGAAGCGGGCGACGGACTGCAGCGTCGGGTTCACCTCGGTGGGCTTGGGGGCAGCGCCCACCATGAAGAGCACCTTGTACTCCATGGCGGGATCGGGCATCTCGTGCGCCCCCGGGATATCGCGCGCCGCACCGGCATCCGGAATGGGCAGTTGCGCGCGAGCGGGCGCCGCGGTAGCGACGAGCAACGCGACGACGAGAGCCAGGCTGTACACCATCGATCTCATGCAGACCTCCAAGGCTGGGATTCTACCGGCCCGGCCGGCGGGCGGCCTGCGGCAAAGTGTCGCGCCCCGGCGCCGGTATACTCCGGGCGTGCATCATCGCCCTCTCGCCATCGCCGGGTGGATCGCCGCCGCCGCGCTGGCCGGCCCCGCCTGCCGCGCCGAAGGACCGGGCGCCGCGGTTCGCACCCGGCTTGGCTACACCGCCGCCGCCTCCGCCTCGAGCGCCGCCATCGAGCAGCGCTTTCAGGCCGGCGTCAAGGCCGACTCGATGTCGGCCCTGCACAAGGACATCACCGCGCGCCCGCACCCCACCGGTTCACCGGCGTCGGCGGAGCTCGCGCGGCACCTGCGGACCACACTGGAAGGCTTTGGCCTCGAGGTGCGCACCTACGAGTACCAGGTGCTGCACTCGAAACCGCGCAAGGTCGAGCTCACGATGACCGCGCCCGCGCGGCGCCGCCTCAGCCTCGACGAGCCGCCAATCCCCGAGGACCCCACCTCCTCGCATCCCGAACTGGGCGGCGGCTACGTCTCGTATTCCGCCTCGGGCACCGCATCGGGCCAGATCGTCTACGTGAACTATGGGCTTCCCCCCGACTACGACGAGCTCCGGAAGCTGGGCATCTCGGTCAAGGACCGGATCGTCGTCGCGCGCTACGGCCGCAGCCACCGGGCGGTGAAGACGCACACCGCCGAGCAGGCCGGCGCGCGCGCGATCATCCTCTACAGCGACCCCGCCGACGACGGGAAGGTGAAGGGACCGGCGTGGCCGGAGGGCTACTGGCGCGGCGAGCACATGCTGCAGCGCGGCAACGCGAAGTACAGCTGGTACTGGCATGGCGACGCGCTCACGCCAGGCGTCGCCGCGACCGCCGATGCCGCGCGCATCGATCAGGCCACCGCGCCGACGCTGCCGAAGATCCCGGTGGTGCCCATCAGCTGGGGAGAGGCGCAGCACCTGTTGTCCGCGCTGGCCGGCCCCGAGGCTCCTGCGAGCTTTCGCGGCGGGCTGCCGTTCACCTATCACGTCGGTCCCGGCCCGGCGGCCGCCACGCTCACCGTGGACATGGAGCAGAGGCTGGGACCGATCTACGACGTGGTGGCCTCGCTCCGCGGCACCGCCACGCCGGAGCGCGGCGTGCTGTTCGGCACGCACCACGACGCGTGGACGTTCGGCGGCGTGGATCCCGGCACCGGCGCGACGGCGCTGCTCGAAGTGGCGAAGGGACTCGGCGAGCTGGCGAAGACCGGCTGGCGACCGACGCGAACGATTTCGTTCGCATTCTGGGACGCAGAGGAGCTGGGCCTGGTCGGCTCCACCGAGTACGCGGAGGAGCTCCGCGCGGCGCTCCAGGAGCAGCTCATCATGTACGTGAACATCGACATGTACATGAAGGGCCGCTTCGATCCGGGCGGCGTGCCCTCGCTGCGATCCTTCGTCGCCGACGTGGTGAAGGACATCCCCGAGGCGCAGGGCTCTGTCTACGACGGCTGGCAGCGCTCGGAGTGGAACCGGCAGCCGGCCGCCACGCGCCCGGGCGATGCGGCGGCGTTCTCACCGGACCTGAAGCCGCTCGGCAGCGGCGCCGACTTCGTACCGTTCCAGGATCACCTGGGTGTGCCGACGCTGGCCATCGAGTTCATCGGCGACAACGGCTACGGCTACGGGACCTACCACACCAACTACGACTCGCGCGCCTACGTGGAGAAGATCGCGGACCCTGGCTTCCAGCAGGGCGTGCAGATGGCGCGGGTGCTGGGCACGATGGCGCTGCGCATGAGCGAAGCCACCGTGCTGCCCTTCCGTTTCTCGCACTACGCGACGAAGCTGCAGGACGCGATCCGCTCGGCCGAAGGCTGGGCGAAGGACGCCGGGACGACGATCGACGTCGCCGCACTGCGTAGCCGCGCCGACGCGGTCGCGGCGGCGGCGCACGGGCTGGAGGACACGATCGACAGGCGCCTGGCCGCAGGCGACCTGCCAACGGCGGCGCTGCCCGCACTGAACGATCGCCTCGCCCGCATGGAGCAGCGCCTGGCAGACGATGACGGCGCGCCGGAGTCGAAGTGGTACCGGCACGTCTTCTACGGCTGGAACATCTACGCGATGTACGACGGGCAGCCGTTCCCCGGCCTGGCCGAGGCCCTGCGCGTCAAGGACGAGGCGCGGGTGACGCGCGAGGTGGGCCGCATCGAACGCGCGCTCGATCGGATGAAGGCGGAACTCGACGCCGCTGTCGCGCTCGTGCGCTGATCCGCGCCCACTCAGACCATCGTCTTCAGCAGCATCGTCGCCGGTGCCACCGGGGGAACGGGCCCGAACGCGCTAGCCGGCTGGCGCCTGGGCCTGGCCGAGCACCTGGAGCAACGTCGCCTCGTGGCGGGCCACGAAGTCGTCGCGCTCGTCGATGAACTCCTCCAGGATCGCCTTGCGCGATTCCTCCACCTCGTCGGCGTTCCAGCGGTTCTCGCGGCCATCCGAGTAGGTGTAGGAGAGGTCCTCGACGATGTTCAGCAGGAGCCGGTTGCTGTCGCCGGTGATGCGGCGTAGCGTCTGCGTGTACTCCTCGAACCCTGGGAGCGAGGGGAACAAGCGGCCCATCACGGCCACCTCGTGCCACGCGGTCGAGAGCTGCAGCGTCACCGCCTCGAGTCCGTGGATCCACCCGCGGACGTTGACGACGCTGGTCAGCCCCTCGTAGAACGCCTCGAGGCGCGGGTCGAGGAAATCGTAGTCGGGATTGCAGACATCGCCGCGAATCCGTCCCGTGCGCACGAGCTCGTCCTTGATTGGCGTGCCGTCGTAGGGCAGCATCCGGCAGAACGTCACTGGCAGACAGCCGTCGCCGACGACGCGGCGGAGGAAGGCCAGGTTCTCGCGGACGCTCTGGAACGTGCTCGACGGGTCGAGCAGCATGAACCCGTACTCCCACATCAGGTCGATGCTCTTGAGCGTGTCGACGGCGCGAAGGTTCTGCTCGACCGTCATCTGCTTGTGCAGCGTCTTGAGACCCTCCTCGCTGCCGGACTCGAGCCCCATGTAGACGAGATAGAGCCCGGCATCGCGCATCTTGAGGAAGAGCTCGCGCTCGACCACGTCGGCGCGGCAATTCATCTTCCAGATGACCTTCCCGGGCAGCTCGTTCCGATGAAGCTCGTCGACGAACTCCTGCGCCCAGCGCCTCCAGACCGGTCCGAACAGTGGAAAGTCATCGTCCTGGAACAGGAAGATCGTGATGCCGCGCGCCTCGTGCAGCCACCGCATCTCGCGCACGACCTCGGCGGGCTTGCGGGTGCGGACGATCTTTCCAGGCGCGGCGCGATAGAACGTGTGGATCGAGCAGAACGAGCAGGTGCGGGCGCAGCCCCGGCTGGCGAGAATCGGCATGATGCTGCGGCCGAGGACCGTGTCCGGCTGGTAGTTCCGTTCCGGATACGGCAGGCGGTCGAGGTCCTCGACCAGACGGCGTGCCGGCGTGGCGACGGCCTCTTGCCCCTGAAGGTAGGCGAGTCCGGGAATCCCGTGCCAGTCCCGACCCGTGCTGACGGCGTCCACGAGCTCGACCAGCGTCTGTTCGCCTTCGAACCGGACGACGCTATCGAGCTCGGGGATGATCCCGAGCGTCTCTTGATAGCTCAGGCTCGGGAAGTGGCCGCCCATCGTGAAGTGGCAGCGGATGCCGGCCGCGCGCAGCAGCTCGATCAGCCCGCCGTAGCTGCGGACGTAGAACTGGAAGATGAGCGAGAACCCGATCAGCACTGGGTCGAGCTCGCGCGCGGTGCGGACGATCGCTTCGGGATCCTGCTCGATGTCGACGACGTGGACATCGTAGCCGCACTCGCGCAGCACCGACGTCAGGTAGCCGAGGCCGAGATTGCCCTGATGCTGGAAGCCGACGAGCAAGACCGGCCGCGAGGTGTCGCGGGCCGGTCCGTCGTCTGACTGTGCGGGCTGGATGTCGTCGATGGTGCGGAGCTGGATTGGCTGACGCATCGCTGTCTCACAGGTTCCGCCTTAGCGCCGTGCATCGTGCCGGGCAGGCGCTAAGGGAGCTCTTGTCGCGCGGGAGAAACCGGCGGCTGGGTTCTACTGCTGGCCGGCCTTGATCACCGCGTTCACGTCCTTGGCGAACTGCGTCTTGAGCTTTTCGATCTGGCTGAGGGTCAGTCTGTTCACGTTGAGCCACTCCGGGCCCGGATCGAAGATCCATTCCTTCTTGAACACGAGGACGCTGGGCCGCGCAGCTGCTTTCTTCGCCATGTTAGCTCCCGGAAAGAGTCGTGATCGTTCGACAAAGACGACGAGAGGGCTGCACTATACACTGCGGCTCGACCGCATCACATGACGAAATGCGCGCGCCAGCTCATCCGATTCAACCCGAGTCCCTGAGTCTTGCGCCAACGCGACTCCATTCTGATGCTCCGGGTCTGCCGCAACCACCCGTCCAGCTGGTTCCCACTCGCGACGTGCGGCTCACCTCGACCGCAGACAGGTCCGGCGAACCCGAGGCTCTCAACCTGGCTGAAACTGCATCGTTTTCGAGGCGATCGTGCCAGACCCCAAGGCGGGCGTAGAATACGGACGGCCATGAAGCTCGTCGCCCTCGTGACCCTGGCCCTGTGTGCGCTGCTGATCATGCCCGCCCGAACGATGGAGACCCTCGGACGCATCGAGCGGATCGATTCGCGCTTCGACGCGATCGTCGCGCCAGGCAGCGTGATCGAAAAGGTCGCCGATGGACTGGTCTGGGCCGAGGGTCCGCTCTGGGATCCGGCTGACCGGTCGCTGCTCTTCTCCGATGTCCCTCGCAATGCCATCTTCCGCTGGCGCCCTGACACGGGCGTCACGCTGTTCCTGCCGCGCAGCGGATACAGCGGTGACGAGCCGTTCGCGGGCCGCGAACCAGGATCGAACGGGTTGGCCTTCGATCGAGAGGGCCGCCTCGTGTTCTGCCAGCACGGCGACCGGCGCGTGGTCCGGCGGGAGAAGGACGGCACCCTCACCGTGCTCGCCGATCGCTTCCAGGGCAAGCGATTGAACAGCCCGAACGATCTCGTCTACGCCTCGAACGGCGACCTCTATTTCACCGATCCGATCTTCGGCTTGCCAAAGGCGTTCGACGACCCGGACAAGGAGCTGCCGTTCCAGGGCGTGTATCGCCTGACGGCGGCCGGACAGTTGACCGCCATTGTCACCGACCTGCGCTCGCCGAACGGCATCGGCCTCTCTCCCGACGAGCGCACTCTGTACGTGTCCAACTCGCAGAGCAGTCGCCCGATCTGGATGGCCTACGCGCTGAGCCCGTCCGGGTCGGCGCCGGCGGGGCGTCAGTTCGCCGAGGCCTCGGCCTGGATCCGGCCGTCGAGCGGTCTGCCTGACGGACTGAAGGTGGACGCCGCGGGCAACATCTTCGCCACGGGACCGGGCGGTGTGCACGTGTTCGCGTCCGATGGCACCCGGCTCGGGCTCATCGAAACCGGAGTCCCCACGGGCAACGTGGCGTTCGGTCCCGACGGCGTGCTCTACATCGCCGCCAACCACTGGCTCTTGCGGCTACGAACGAAGAGTACGGTCTGAGGATTCAGCAACCTGGAAGGCAGGCCATGGCCAAGGCAGGACGCAACGACAAGTGCCCTTGTGGCAGCGGGAAGAAGTACAAGCAGTGCTGCGCCGCCAGACAGACGCAGGCGTGGACGGGGCGCCTGATGATGGGCATCGTCCTCGTCATGCTGCTTGGCGCGGTCTACGCCGGCGTCACCGCCGTCACCTCGGATCCGTCCTCGACGACCCCCGGCGCCGGCAAGGTCTGGTCACCCGAACACGGCCACTATCACTGAGGGAGCGTCTGAAGCAGGTATGAGGACCCTCCTGCTGGTGCTCGTGACCGCCGTTTCGTTCATCCCGCACTCGGTGTCGGCTCAGCAAGGGAGCGCGACCGCACCCACCGCCGCGCAGCCATCTGCCGACAAGCCGATGCTCGAGGGGCCGCACTGGCGCCTCAAGACCCTGGGAGACACCACTCCCACGTTCGCGACGAACGCCCGGGAGCCGCACCTGATCTTCTACCCCGGCGGGTCGGTTGCCGGAGCGGATGGATGCAATACGCTCAAAGGAACGTTCCGCGCGGATGCCGAGGCGTTGACGATCGGGCCGCTGATGGGAACTCTCATGGCCTGTCCCGGGCTCGACCGGCTCGACCGGCGCTTTCTCGACGCCCTTGGCGCCACGAAGAAGTGGAAGGCGTCGGCGAACGAGCTCACCCTGCTGGACGCGAAGGATCAGCGGCTGGCCACGTTCGAAGCCCGGTTGCCCTGATCCTTCGTCTCACGACGCAGGCGCGGCGGCCAGGCCGACACCCTCACCTCAGCTCCGATAGCGAGGGGCCATCCGGCGGCGATAGCCCTCCTGGAACGCCCGGCGATAGCCGGCGGCGCCATGAGCCTTGCCATCGAACAGCG
Source organism: uncultured Acidobacteriota bacterium (assembly GCA_963721715.1). Classification (GTDB taxonomy): domain Bacteria; phylum Acidobacteriota; class Vicinamibacteria; order Vicinamibacterales; family UBA2999; genus VFZN01. The sequence goes on from CAVRKI010000006.1 coordinate 391,740, forward strand.
CCATCACCAGGATGGCGACCGCCGAGAACGCCGCCAGGACGCCAGCCAGCCACCGCATGGGTGCGGATGTCGCGAACAGCGATCGGAACGGCTCGGGAATACGGCCGATCAACGTACTGGCCCGGGCGATGCCGGTGGGCTGCCGCTCGACGCCCGGCAGCAGGACTGGGTGGATGGGTGTCCAGATGCCCTCCGGTCTGACTGCGGGCCCGCCCCCAGTGACGACCGGCCGTGCGCCAAACACCGAGGGCGGCGGCGCGGTCGCGGCGTTCATCCACGCGGTCGCGCGGGCATGCGTGGCATCGGCCGCCTCGTCCGCAGCACCTTTGAGCCTCCCCAGTGTGGTCCGGGACTCGCCGATTCGCAAGGTGCCGTCCGGCTCGAGTCGCGACGCCTCGCCAATGTGATCGAACAGCAACGGCGGAGGAATCCTCGAGACAATGTCGTCCTGGTGCGTGAGCCGCCGCGTGACATCGCCGAGGGTCAGGCGGCGCGCGGTCGCGACGCCGCGCACGGGCGTGGAGCCATATTCCTGACAGAACGACCACAATCCCACGCGGGGTGCGCCGATGGTGACCACGGCGCGGACGGCGTAGTCGGCGGCGAGTTCGTGAGCGGCCAGCAGCGCCATGGCACCCCCCAGCGAGTGGCCCGCAATCATCACCTCGGCTCCCGGCGGCAGCCGCGCCGTCAGCCAGGCGCGCACCGGCCGGCGCATCCGTCGCCAGGCCAGACTGAAGCCGGCATGCCGCAGGGGCACGCCGAACGGGAGCATGAAGAGGTTGGAGTGGAACCACTGCGGCAGGTTCCACCAGATGGTGCCCCGGAACACGACGACGCCAACGTTCCCACGGCGGTACGCATAGGCTGAGTCGGTCCAGCACCCGAAGGTCTGGGCGTCGAGCCCACCCTCCGCCCTGATCACTTCCCGCCGCTGGTGGTCGTCGTCGTACGCCTGTGCCGCACGGTTGGCAAGGTAGGCGCACAGGTCGTAGCCCGGACGCGGACGGTCGTCCGCCAGCAAGGTGTCGAAGGCAGCTGGCCGGCACAGCGCCTGCCAGCTCTCAACGACGGGCGTGTAGGCAGGGTCGAGGGTCACCGGCGCCCATCATAGCCCGCGACGATCGTGCAGAATGACCGCGCCGGGAACGTCACGATGGAGGGACAGCAGGCAGCCGGGGCACGTGCGCTCGCGTGCTTACGCCTCTCTTCTGGCGATCCGGCCATTCAGCCGAATCCAGCGCACGGCGCCGTCGCTGGCGCGGACGAACTCATACGGCGTGCCCAGGTACGAGCCGTCCAGGGCATACGCCACGTCGGGCCCGTAGAACACCAGGCGGGCGTCGGGCTGGCTGACGCCCGTGACCACGAGGCGATCGCCGCGCGGCCGGACTTCCACGGGACTCAGTGGCGTCCGCCGGTAGACGCCAAGGTATTCGTCGATCTTCGGCTGCACCGGCAACGGTTGGGCGTGGCCGGTCATCGCTTCGTTGACCCCGCGGTGCCCGATCGCCTGGCCGGGCGTCAGCGAGACGCCGGCGAAGCGCTGCAGGATCGCCCGCTCCACGTCCTGCACCAGCCGCCAGCCATCCTGATGGTTCGTCAGCACCGCGAACGCCAGCTGCCGCGAGGGCACCAGCTGCACCATCAGGCAGTGGCCGTTGAGCGTGCCGCCATGCGCGACGGTGACCACGCCGCCCACGGTTCGCAGGTGCCAGCCCACGCCCATGTCGTCCGTGGTGCTGTTCTTGCGGATCTGCGGCGTCCTCATCAGCTCGAGCCGAGCCGGCGAGAGGTACTGCAGCCCGCCCGCCGTGGTGCCGTCACCAAGGTGGAAGCGGGCGTAGCGCATCAGATCGGCGACCGACGTCATCACACCGCCAGCCGTGGTGCTCGACGTCGTTTGCCACGGACGGATCACGTCCACCCGGTTCTCGCGGTCGCGATGGCCGAGTGAGAAGCGGAACGTCATCGCCTCGGTCAGGCGGGTGAAGGTGCGCGACAGGCCGAGCGGCGTGAAGACCAGCTCCCGCAGCGCATCGTGAATCGACCGGCCGGTGACGGCTTCGATGATCCGTCCGGTGAGCGCGAAGCCGGCGTTGTTGTAGCTCCAGACTTCCCCGGGCTTCGCCAGCTGCGGCAGCGTCGGCATGGTCACCGCGGCGAAACGGGCCAGCGATTCGGTCCCGACATCCTCGGTGCTCAGCTGCCCTTCCCAACCCGGCGTGTGCGTCAGCAGGTGCCACAGCGACACCGTGCGGCTGGTCTCCTCGTCCAGGACGCGGAAATCAGGCAGGTAGGTGCGCACCGGCGCGCGCAGATCCACGCGCCCTTCCTCCACCAGCTTCATCACGGCCGTCGCCGTCATCGTCTTGGTGATGGAGGCGATGGTGAACAGCGTGTCGGCGGTGATCGGCTGCGGATCGTCGAGGCTGGTGACGCCGAAGCCGCGCAGCGTCTGCTGGCCGTGGTCGAGCAGGCCGAAGCCCACGCCGGGGACCCGGTACTCCGCCATCTTCGACGTGATCAGGGCGGCGATCTCGTCGGTCCGCCCATCAGACGGGGCGGCGGCCTGCGCGCCCACGCGGGCCGAGCCCAGCGCCGCCGCCGACAGTGCGGACAGGCGGAGGAAGTCGCGACGATGCATGGCGCGGGCTATTTCTCCGGACGCAGGATCACCTGCACGTAGCGCGTCTCGTCAAGGTAGCGGCGCGCGGCATCGCGCACGGCAGCGGTCGTCAGCTGATCGTAGAACGGCCGCGGATCGAAGGCCGCGGCCACGTCTTCGCCGCGGGCGTAGGACTGCGTGATGCGGCTCAGCCAGTAGCCGTTCTGCTCCAGGTTCGTCTCGAGATCGCGCAGCGCCGCGACCCGGCCGTCGTTGATCTGGCCGCTCGACGGGCCGTTGGCCTTGAAGTCGGCAATCACCTTCCAGGTGTCGGCGACCAGTTCGTCCACCCGTGCCGGGTCGCACCCGAAGCTGATCGCGACGCGGTATTCCTGAATCGGACGGAAGCCAAACGTCGGCTCGACGCTGACGCCGTAGGTGCCGCCCAGGTCCTCGCGCAACGTGCCGTGCAGGTTGCCGCTCAAGCGTCGACGCCATCGTGCTGAGCGAGCAGGCGGTTGGCCTCGGTGTTCTCGAACTCGCCCGAGAACACGATGCTCACCTGGCTCTTCGGCTCCACGCCCTTGCGCACTTCGCGCTTGACCACCATCGCCGGAGGCCGGATGCCGACGTCCTTGGCCGCTTCCTTCCGGTTCAGCGACGGCAGGGAGGCGAGATAGCGCTCGACCAGCGGCCGCATCGCGGCAAGGTCGAAGCTGCCGACGAACACGAAGGTGAAGTCGCTGGCGTCGGCGAAGCGGTCCTTGTAGAACGCGAGCGACTTGTCGAGGCTCATCTGATCGACGAGCGCCGGCGTGAGCGGGCGGGCGCGCGGGTGATCGCCGGTCAGCGCCGACGTCAGCGCCATCGAGAACGCGGCTTCGGGCTCGGTCTCCTGGTTGGCGAGCATCCGCTTCAGGTTCGCGGTCATCACGCCGAACGCCGTCGGGTCGGCCCGCGGCGCGGTGAACGACAGATAGATCAACTGGAACATCGTCTCGATGTCCCCGCGCGCGGCGCCGCCGCGCAGCCCTTCCTCGGTGTCGCCGATGTCCGCGCGCACGGCGGCGTTCACGGTCGAGAGCGCCTTGTTCAGGTCCGACCGGTTGAGACGACCGAGCCCGCCTTCCGCGACCACCTCGTCGGCGGTGAGGGCCGCCACGAAATCGCGATCCGGCGCGAGCGAGGTCCCGCCCGGGCTGATGGCCCGGAACAGCACCTCGTCGGCCTTGAAGGTGGTCGGCTTCAGCACCACGCGCGCGCCGTTCGACAGACGCCACTCGGTGATGCCGAGCGCGTCGATCGTCGTCGTGCCGGCAATCTTGCCCGGCGCCGGCAGCGGGTCGAGGAGCGGCGCCTTGTTCACGACGTCGACGTAGGCCGAGAGCGTGCTGCCGCCGGTCTTGGCGATCGCCGCCGCCAGCGTCGCCGCGGTCGGCGCGGCGAGACCCGCCCGCTCGGGCGCGTTGACGACGACCACGCGGTTGCCATCGGGCAGCCACGTGGCCGCCAGCTTGTTGACCTCTTCCAGCGTGATGCCCGGCATCAGCCGCTGCGCCATCGCCTGCTCGTAGACGATGCCCGGAATCGGCTCGTCGTTCATGAAGTTGCGGATGAACTCCTCGGCGAGCGGCGCCGATTCGCTGGTGTCCTTCTCGAGCGAGCGCCTGCTGCAGGTAGCGCTGGCTGCTCACCTTCTGCCGCTCGAGCTCCGTGGCGGTGAATCCGAAACTGCGCCACGCGTTCGGCCTCGGCCACGAGCGCGGTCAACCCCTTCTCCGCGCCGCCGTCGGCCACCAGCGCCTGCATCGTCGTGGCTTCCATGGTCCGGACGAACAGCCCGCGCGAGCTGCGGGCGGCCTGGAACGGCGCGTCAGGCGTGCGCGAGATCTCGATCAGCCGATCGGACAGCATGCCGGCGAACAGCCGCTCCACCATCTGCTGCCGGTACATGCCGACGGTGCGCTGGTCGCGCGCCGGCATCTTGCCGATCAGACCGACCGTGGTGTTCGTGGCTTCGCGATCGGTGGCCACCGCGTAGAGCGTGCCCGGGTGCGCCGGGACGGTATGGGCCGGGCGCGGCCTGCGGCGAAACGGCAGCGGGAATCGGTCCGAAGTGCGCCTTGATGCCGGCTTCCATCACCGCGGGATCGAAGTCGCCGACGGCGATCACCGCCATCAGGTCGGGGCGATACCAGTCGGTGTAGAACTGCTTCAGCCGCGCGTAGGGCGCGTTGCGGATGACTGTCGGGCGTGCCGATCGGCGACCGCTCCGCGTAGCGCGATCCCTGCAGCAGGATCGGCATGATGGTGTTCTGCATGCGCGCGTCGGCGCCAAGGCCCAGCCGCCATTCCTCGAGGATGACGCCGCGTTCCTTGTCGACTTCGGCGGGATCGAACGTCACGCCGTTGGTCCAGTCCTCCATCATCAGCAGCGCCTGGTCGATGACGCGGGCATCGGTGGTCGGGATCTGCAGCTCGTAGACCGTCTCGTCGAAGCTGGTGTGGGCGTTGACGTGCGCGCCGAAGCGCATCCCGATCGCCTGCATGAAGGTGGCGATCTGCTGCCGGGGGAAGTTCCGCGACCCGTTGAACGCCATGTGCTCGACGAAGTGGGCCAGCCCGCGCTGGTCGTCGTCTTCCAGCACCGACCCGGCCTTGACCACCAGCCGCAGTTCGGCACGGCCGCGCGGCAGCCGGTTGGGGCGCACGTAGTAGCGCAGCCCGTTGGGGAGCGTGCCGACGGTGATCAGCGGGTCGACGGGGATCGTCTGGTTCGGTTCGATCGACGGGACCGGAGCGGCGGGCTGCTGCGCGGCCAGCGGCGGCCCGGCCAACAGGAGAGCGGGGGCCAGCAGCAGCAACCAGGCACGGAGGCGACGGGGAAGAACCTGCATGCCTCCAGTATCGCCGCTTTTCGGGGAAGACAAAGGCCGGCGCGGCAGCAGAACGAGACTTGAGCGGGATCTTCGAGATCGGACGACGACCGCGAACATCGCCCACCCGTCGAGCCAGGTGGCTGCGGGCGCGGCTCCGGGGGCGGCGGTTCCCGCCCCCGGAGGCGGGGTCAGCGGCGGACGGACGTGACGGTGAAGTAGAAAGTGGCGTCCGCGCTCAGGGTCACGGTCGTGGCGTTCGAGTTGCTGCCCATCGACAGGACGGTGGCGCCGGCCGTCGGGGTAATGGAGGGGATCGCGCTCGGGATGACGAAGAAACCCGCGTGATTGATCGTGTACTGCCCGACACCCGTGCGCGTCACGGTCACCCCTGGCGTGATGAACGAAGGCGTGCCGTTCGCCTGGACGATGCCCCCAATTGGCATCGAGATGCGGGCGTCCTGGTTGTTGACGACGACGACGCTGCTCAGCGGTGTCGGCGGGATGAAGTTTGGCGACGCCGAGACGACACCCTGGATGTAGTAACGGTCAAGCTGCGGGAAAGGGGGAGTGACGGCTACGGTAGCCTGCCCCGCGCCATCGAGGGTGCCGGTGGCCAGAATCGCGACGTCCGCCCCGACGGCGAGCGCGACGCCGCCGTAAGAGAATCCCGAGTTCGTGCTGCTGCCAATGACTGCGAAGTTCTGCCCCGCGGGCCCCGACACCGTGACGTTGACACTGGTGCCCGGCGCCACCACGTACGTCGACACGGTGGTCTGCGCCTGGGCCAGCGTCACGCAGGCCAGCATGCCCGCCACCGCCATCATTACTCGCCGCATTCTTTGCAACCTCCTGCAGGGGGGAGTCCCTGAAGCCCGAGATGTTAGTTCAGCGGCCGGGCGAACGAGACCCAATAGTTATCGATTGTCGCTGTCGAGCCGGTCGATTGACCATCGCCAGCGCCGCCGACTGCTCCTGCTCCATGATCGACGTGCCCTTGAACTTGCCGGCCTTGGCGATCACCGGCTCCGAGCCGGCGAAGTACGGCGTCATCACCACCTGGTCGCCGAGCACGAAGTCGTTGATGACGGCGTGGTGCCCGTCGAACTGCCAACCCCACGGCTCGGTGGCCGAGGGCGTTCCCATCACGGTGATGTGATAAAGCCACTCGCCGTACTCGGCGAAGTTGTTGTCGTTCAACTCACCGAGCGTGTGGTTCAGGCGCATGATGTTGCGGGTCAGCGTCAGACCACGCGCGCTGAGCGAGGCGCGCAGCAGGAATCGGCCAGGCCTGGTGTTTCGGCGGCAAGGGACAGGCGGAGCAGCTCCGCCGGAGGACGGGGTGCCGGCGCGGCCGGCCGGGCGGCGCGGTGCGAGGGCTCTTCACGTTCACCGACCAAGATATGCAAACCGTCCCTGGTCGCTGATGGTCGAACTCGATCGCCGGCAGCACCGGGCTGCTCGCGGCGGAAGGCGCCCGTGGCGCTCTCGCTGACGTGGCGGCGTTCTCAGCCGTGCGGTCCGGGCGATCCGATGGCGGACTCCGCTCGCGCGAGCAGATCGGCCACTCCGAGACGCTCGGCTCGGTCACGAAGATACATCCGGTCGAGCGCGTCGCCCTGCACCAGCAGGATACCCAGCACATCGCGCCACTGGCGGTCGGAGACCTCGTTCTCCTTGCGGAACCAGCGCAGCTTCTGCGGCAGGATGTCTTCGGGCGTGTAGGCGTAGAGATAGCGGTCGGGATCGGCCGTCACCTGGACTCGCTGCCGCCGACTCATCTGCTCGTCGTCGAGCGGTGATCCGCCCATGACGAAGAGGTCGACTTTGATGGCGCTCGCCCGATGGAAGACGTTGACGCTCGACCGCTCGCGAACCGCTCGCGCGACGGCACGGTCGTCGACCTCGAACTCGCCGCGCAACGCCTCGACCACCCGGTCCACGTCCGACGTCGTCATTGCCACGACGATATCGACGTCGAGGGTGGATCGCGGCTCCCCGCTCAGCGAACTGGCCAGCGATCCGCCGACCAGATAGCGCAGTCCGCACGCCTCGAGGATCTGTGCCACGCTGAGCGCGACCGCAACGGGGTCGTTCACCGCGCCCCGCGGAGGTCAGTCAGCTGCGCGGCATCGGGATAGATCTGCCGAGTGGTGTCGGCGCCGAGCAGAATGGCCGCCAGGCGCAGGAAACACTCGCGTTCCGGGGCCTGGGGATGGCGGCGGCGAATCCCGGCCAGTGACAGGTCCATCACCGCGCGAGTGGTGTCGCTGACGAGCCATGGATGAGCGTGGCATCGACGCCTTCGGGTTGGGAGCGCGGGGCCTCAGGATCAGGTGTCGCAACCAGCAGGGTTACCGCAGCATGACGCCGACTCACGCCAGCGGTTCCCAGACCTGCCGGAGCGGTAGGCCGGCATCGCGCCAGCGTTTCGCGGATCTACGGCACCACTATCGCGGCGTCACCGGAGCGCCACCGGGATTTCCGCCACCAACCGCCGGACCTGCCGACACGGAGGGCGGACCTGCTCGAGCGGTCACCCGGTTCTCCCTGAGCGGTGGTGCGGACCGACCGCAGCGATCCTGGAACCTGCCCCACCACCCCGCGGAGTTACGTGAGCGGGTGGCGGGATCAACGCTATCGAACTGCGGAGTCACCGGATCAAAAACCCGGACTCACTTGAGCGGTCCGCGGCATTACATTTTTGGCGTGCCCTAAGTGCCAGCCAGTCAATCACTTGCAGGTGCGCACTACTGCTGGCGTTAGTCGCGCGGGTGCTGAGGGTAAGTCCGCGGGTTGCTGCACGTGGGTCCCGACCCTGCGTGCACCTGGTCGCGCGGGTGCTCCACACAGGTCGCGCGGGTGCTGACCCAGGTCGCGCGGGTGCTGAACCCAGATCGCGCGGATACACCACCCAGGTCCACCACCTGCTGGCGGTTGCCCGCCCAGCCCTCGTCCCTTGCCGGCTCGACACGTGAGGCAGGTCGGCCGGGTCGCGAGGGTGCGCCTGGAGGGCGGTCACCCTACGTCTCCGACCTCCGCCCTCCTGCTCGTGTACCCCCGCGAGGTAGCTGCATCGACTGCGGTGCCTATCCACGCCGGCTCGCGCCACCTTGCGGATGCCAGGCAACAGCCAGATCGGCAATGCTTGAACGTCGCCTCTGTCGGTCTGCGCCGGCGGCTCTGTTGGACAGCAGCATGACTCTCCCAATTGCTGCGGTTTCAACGGAGATGCCCCATGTCGCACGACCCTCGATGGAGTGACGACGGGCTTCGCCGATTGCCGACGAAGGCGCGCGATCTGCGCGGCGGCTGCTATCATCGGCCCATGAAGTCCATGCGCCAGTTGACCGCCATCATCGAACGCGAGGACGACGGGTACGTCGCCCTGTGCCCCGAGCTGGATATCGCGAGTCAGGGCGAGACGGTTGAGACCGCCAGGACCAATCTCATCGAGGCCCTCGAACTCTTCTTTGAGTCAGCCGATCCGACCGAGGTTGCGCGCCGGTTGCACAGCGAAGTGTTCGTCACCCGGATCGAAGTCGCCGTTGGGTAAGCTCCGCGTGCTGTCGGGCCGCGAGGTCTGCGAGATTCTCAAGGCCGAGGGGTTCTCCGCCGTTCGCCAGCGAGGCAGCCACGTCGTCATGCAGAAGCGGTCCGGGAACACCACGACCACCGTACCCGTCCCCGACCATTCAGAGCTCAAGACCGGCACTCTGGCCAGCATCGTTCGACAATCAGGCGTTGCTCGACGGCTCTTCGAAAGCTAACCAGCTTCCCCACGTTCACCCGCCGAACAGCCTGCAGGCATCCAATCTATATGCCTGACATCATCGAACTGGGCCTCGACACCTTTGGCGACGTCACCTTCGACAGCGCGGGCAAGCCGCTGTCGCAGGCGCAGGTCCTCCGCAACGTCGTCGCCGAGGCCGTGCTGGCCGATCAGGTCGGCCTGTCCTTCTTCGGCGTCGGCGAGCACCACCGCAAGGACTTCGCGGTGTCCGCGCCGGAGGTGGTGCTGGCGGCGATCGCCGGGCAGACCTCGCGCATTCACCTGGGCTCCGCGGTCACCGTGCTCAGCTCCGACGATCCGATTCGCGTCTACCAGCGCTTCTCCACCTTGAATGCGCTGTCGAACGGCCGCGCCGAAGTGATCCTGGGCCGCGGCTCGTTCACCGAGTCGTTTCCGCTGTTCGGCTACGACCTGGCGCAGTACGAAGTGCTGTTCGAGGAGAAGCTCGATCTGTTCGCGGAGATCCTGAACGAACAGCCGGTCACCTGGTCCGGCACCACGCGTCCGCCGCTGTCGGCCCAGTCGATCTTCCCGCCGATCGAGAACGGTCGCTTGCGCGCGTGGGTGGGCGTCGGCGGCAGCCCGGAATCGGTGATCCGCGCCGCCCGGCACAACCTGCCCCTGATGCTCGCGATCATCGGCGGCAACCCGCAGCGGTTTGCTCCGTACGTGGAGCTGTATCACCGTGCCCTCGGGCAGTTCGGACATCAGCCGCAGCCGATCGGCGCGCATTCGCCCGGGCACATCGCCGCCACCGACGAACAGGCGCGCGAGGAGCTGTGGCCGCACTACGCGGCGATGATGACGCGCATCGGCGCGGAACGCGGCTGGCCGCCCGTCACCCGCGCGCAGTTCGAGCGCGAGGCCGGTCCCGACGGCGCGCTGTGCGTCGGCTCGCCGGAGACCGTGGCCCGCAAGATCGCCGCGACCGTGAAGGCGCTGAAGCTGTCGCGCTTCGACATGAAGTACAGCAACGGCGCGCTGCCGCACGAGAAGCTGCTGACCAGCATCGAGCTCTACGGCACACGGGTGGTGCCGCTGGTGCGGGAAGCGCTGGACGAGGCGCGCGCTTCGCGCGCGTAAGGGAAGAGGGCCGAGCCTGCGGCTCGGTGGGCGCGAGCTTCGCTCGCGTAAGGAATAGCAGGGTGCGAGCTTTCGCTCGCGTGGGGGTTCGAAGGCCGCCTTTACCGAGCCGCAGACTCGGCCCGTCGTGCTTCCCTACGCGGCCAAGGGCCGCGCCCTTACCGAGCCGCAGGCTCGGCCTGTGCTGTCCCTACGCGCCGCAGGCGCGCCCTACCGAGCCCCGCAGGGGCGAGGCCCTGTCTTTTCCCTACGCGCCGCAGGCGCGCCTTCCGCGACGGCCGCGCCCACTCATGCTATCTTCGCGTCAGGCATCCTCATGAAGCTCCTGCTTGCCAGCGTGTTGGTCGCCGCGGCGTCGCTCAGCGCCGCGCGCGTCCGACCAGACCTTTGTCGGCACCATCTCCGACAGCATGTGCGCCCAGAGCCATGCGTCGATGCGGATGGGCGACACCGACGCCGAGTGCACGCGCGCCTGCATCGAGGAGCATGGCGGGACCTACGTCCTGGTGGATGCCGAGCACGTCTACCAGCTCAGCGATCAGGCCGCGGCAAAGGCGTTCGCGGGCCAGAAGGTAACCGTCGTCGGGACGCTGGACGCGAAGACCAGCACGATCACGGTCGCGTCGATCACTCCCTCGTAACCGCGGTCAGGTTCATCGTCATGCGGATGCCCGGCTTGGGCAGCTCATGGACGCCGATCACCGTGCGCGCCGGGAGATGGGTGCCCATCTTGTCCACGTAGGCGCGGTTCATCTCCTCGAAGTCGCGCATGTCCTTGAGGAACACGTTGATGTGGATGACGTGCTGCAGGTCCGAGCCGACCGACGCCAGCATCACCGCGAACGAGTCGAGGATCTGCGCCGCCTGCGCGTAGGCGTCCTCGCCCGCGAGCAAGCCGGTGGCCGGGTTCACCCCGGCCGTCCCGCCGATGCTGAGAAATGGGCCCACCTTAGCGATGTGGTTGTAGGGCCCAATCGGCGTCGGCGTGTCCGGCGGCGTGGACGTCTCGACCGTGTAGCCCATCGTCTGTACCCGCGCGAGCTGACGCGTTACTGCGCTACTGCGGCACGGCGGCCTGAGGTTTGGCCGCCGCCGCGGCGGCCGCCGCCAGGTCGAAGCCGGTCAGCTCTGCCAGGCGCAGCGTCGTCAGCACCTCGGCGTAGCGCTTGCCGTCGATCTCCCAGGTCGGATAGGTCGTGATGCCGGCGTTGCGGCATTCGGTGGTCTGCGGCGTACCCTGCCCGCCCATGCTGCACTCGATGTAGGGCAGGCGCCGGGCCGCCGCCCCGAACATCGCCTTCTGATCCTGGCAGTGCGGACACCAGTCGGCGCCGTACATCTTCGCGCCGCGCTCGGCCAGGTGCACGGCCAGCTGCCGCAGGATCGGATCCTCCGCGGCCGGCGCCTTGCCCACGACGCCCATGTAGTTCAGGTGAAGGAACGCGATCAGGCCGACGGCGATCGGCGCGCGATAGCGGAGCCATCCCTGCCATGTGAACCGTGGCAGCGTTTCCGGCCGCTGCCAGGTGACCAGCGCGAAGATCGACGACATCAGGACCAGCGACGTCAGGCAGTAGGGACACGCCGCGCCGAGCACGGTGAACGAGATGGTCGTCAGATACAGGCTGTAGAGCACGCCGAGAAAGGCGATCGGCCAGGCGAGGCGCCACTGCTGATGCGTGCCGCGGATGAAGAAGGCGATCCCCGCCAGCGCCAGGTAGGTCAGCAATCCCCACACCGCGGTCGGCACGCCCAGAAGCGTCGCCCAGCGGCTGGACAGCACCACGTCGCAGCCGCTGCCGACGGCGCAGCCCTGTACGGCGCTGCCCACCCACGCGGTGTAGGAGAGATAGCCCGCCAGCGCGCAGCCAATCAGGCTGAGCGCGAGCAGCGGCAGGTTCGGGCCGTCCCACATCGGCTGGCTGGAGGTGTCGGCGGTGCGTGGTTCTCGCTTGGCGTTGGCTTTGCGACCCATGCGCGAAAGTTTACTACTCCTGCTCATGCACAGAAGCCGCACTTCGTGCGGTAGGAGCGGACAGGGCGGCGCTGCGCGCCGGGGGAACGGCACTGGCGGCGCATTCGGCGCCGTAAGGCCGCGCTTCGCGCGGTAGGGAGGACGCCGGTCCTTCCCTCCTACGCGGCCGCAGGCCGCGCCCCTCCGCCCCGCACCGCAGATGCGAGTGACATCGCGCCGGTGCGTTCCTTGTCTCTTACGCGAGCGAAGCGAGCGCCCACGCGGCCGCAGGCCGCGCCTTCGTCCGGGTGTAAGCTCTCAGCCGCACGCCCCCGCCTTCGATCTCGTCGACGACCGGTGGCGCACTGCGAAGGAGACAACGATGAGACGTTCAGTGATGGCGGCGATCGCCGCCGGCGCAATGGTGATGGGGGCCGCGAACCTGGCCGCGGCGCAGGCGACTGCCGGTGCCCGGCGTGGAACCGGCCCGCGATGTGCCCGGCGCGCACGAGATGCCCGACCCGAAGGCCGTCCACAAGGTGGTCTTCGACCTGGCGACGGCCGGCCCGAAGCCGGCCGAAGTGCACCCGATGCTGCAGGCGGTGGCGCGCTACGTGAACACGCTGGCGAAGACCGGCGTGCCGGCAAGCAACCGCCAGATCGCCCTGGTCTTCCACCAGGGCGGCACCGACTACATCCTCAACAACGACACCTACAAGGCGCGCCACGAGGGCAAGGACAACCCGAACATCGCGATGATCCAGGCGCTGAAGAAGGCGGGCGTCGACTTCCGCGTGTGCGGCCAGGCCGTGCTGGGGAACAAGATCGATCCCAAGACCATCCAGCCGGAGATCCAGCTGGACCTCTGGGCGCTGACCACGATCATCGCGTTCCAGCAGCGCGGCTATGTGCTGATCGCGCCATAGGCCCCGGCGGGGCCGGGAGTCGAGAGTCGGGAGTCGGGCCGGGAGTCGAACGTCGGAGTGTCGGACGTCGGCGCCGCCCCCTGTCCACCGTAGCCTTGGCAAAGGTGGAAGACCCAAGACTCAAGACCTAAGTCCCAGCCGGCGCGCCCCATACAAGTGCGCCGAGAGCTTAGACGCTATCCTAGAGAGGATGAACGGGGCGGCGAGAGCAGTACAGCGATGCGGTGGGCTCTGCTCGCGGTGGCGCTGGTGCTGCTCAACCTGTCGCTCACGTTCGTCAGCATCTGGCCCACCCTCGGCGTCCGCGCCAGCGCGCAGGTGTCGCTCGAAGCCGCGGTGCTCGTGCTGGGACTGGCGGTGGTCCGGGCGTGGCGCGGCCAGCCCGTTTCCGCCCGCACGCGCGGCGTCCTGGCCGCAATCTGGGTGGTGCTCGTGATCGGCCGCTACGTCGACGTCAGCACGCGCTCGCTCTACGGCCGCAGCGTCAACCTCTACTGGGACCTGAAGCTGCTGCCGGACGTCGGGCGCGATGTTCGCCTTCGTCGCCCACCCGGCGATGCTCGCCGCGGTGGCCGCCGGCGTGGTGCTGGTGCCGCTGCTCATCTACCTGCCGGTCCGATGGGCCATCGGCCGCGTCTGCAACGCCTGCAATGTCCTCCGCACGCGCCGCGCGCTTGATCGCCGCTGCCCTGCTGGTCCTCGCCATCGCCGCCGTCCAGCGCCTGGACCATCGCCTGCTGCCGCAATTCGAGGTCGCGCCGCCGGTCTCGCTGGCGTTCGTCGGCGAGGTGACGGAGTTCGCGCGAGAGGCGACCGGGCTGGCGCATCGGCCCCTGCCGCCGGCTCCGGATGTGCAGACGGACCTCGCCCACGTGCAGGGCGCCGACGTCTTCGTCCTGTTCATCGAGTCGTACGGCGCCGCGAGCTGGGAGCGCCCCGAGTTCCAGGCCGTGCTGACGCCGGCGCGGGCGCAACTGACCGCCGCGATCCGCGAGACCGGCCGGGGCGTGGTCACGGCGTTCGTCGATTCGACGACGTTCGGCGGCGAGTCGTGGCTGGCGCACATCAGCCTGCTCTCCGGCACCGAGGTGCGCGACCCCGACGTCAACATGCGGCTGATGGCCGAACGCCGCGACACGATGGTCACGGCCTTCGCCCGTCGCGGCTACACGACCACGGCGATCATGCCGGGCCTGCTGGCCGCCTGGCCGGACGGCGCCTTCTACGGGTTCGATCGCATCTACGGCGCCCCGGACCTGAGCTACGCGGGACCGCCATTCGGCTGGTGGGACGTCACCGACCAGTTCGTGATCGCCCGCATGGACGAGCTCGTGATCGCGCCGCAGCCGCGGAAGCCGGCCTTCGTCTTCCTGCCGACGATCAGCACGCACGCGCCATTCACGCCGGTGCCGCCGTATCAGCCCGACTGGCGCCGCGTGCTCACGGCCACGCCCTACGACGACGGCCCTCTCATGGAGGCCTGGAGCGCGACGCCGGACTGGGACGAATCTGGGGCCGGGCTACGCGCGGTCGATGGCCTATATCCACGACACGCTCGGCGGCTACCTCCGCCTGCGCGCCGATCGCGACTTCGTGATGGTGATCCTCGGCGATCATCAGCCGCCGGCCCTGGTCAGCGGCGAAGGCGCCTCGTGGGCCGTGCCGGTGCACGTGGTGACCGGCCGGCCGGAGGTGCTCGACGCGCCTGCGCCAGCGCGGCTTCCGCGACGGGCTGCGTCCCCGCGCACCCGTCCGTGGCGCGCATGGACACCCTGATGCGCGTCCTGCTCGACGCGTTCGGCAACACCGCGCGGTCCGGTCTCCTCAGCGAGCGGCCCGGTTCTCAGCTGAAATGAGCTGAGGGGCTAGCAACACCGTGCTGTTCACCGAACCGACGTTCCTCTTCGCGTTCCTGCCGCTGCTGCTCGCGATCTACTACGTGACGCCGCTCGCGGCGCGCAACGCCCTGCTGGTCGTCGCCAGCGTGCTGTTCTACGCCCGCGACGGCGGCGCCTTCACCTGGCTGATCCTCGGCTTCGATCGTCATCAACACTCTCGCCGCGGTGTGGGTCGACCGGCTGCGCGGCACGCCGGCCGCCACGCGCCTGCTCGTCGCGTCATCGTGGGCCTGAACCTGCTGTCGCTGGCGACGTTCAAGTACTCGGGCTTCCTGATCGAGAACCTGAATCTCGCCCTCGACGCGATCGGGCGGCGGACCGCTCGCCGCTCCCGAGCTGCTGCTGCCGATCGGCATCTCGTTCTTCACCTTCCACTCGATCTCCTACATCGTCGACGTCTATCGCCGGCAGGCGGTGGCGCAGAAGGGCCCGGTCGGCGCCGCGCTGTATCTGCTGTTCTTTCCGCAGCTGATCGCCGGGCCGATCATCCGCTACCAGCGACATCGCCGCCCAGATCGCCGCGCGCGCGCACACCGCGAGCGGCTTCGCGCTGGGCGTGCGGCGGTTCATCATCGGCCTCGCCAAGAAGCTGCTGGTGGCCGGCATCGTCGCCCGTCCGGCCGACGCCATCTTCGCGCTGCCGCCCGGCGAGCTGACCGCGGCGCACGCGTGGCTCGGCGTCGTCTGCTACACGCTGCAGATCTACTTCGACTTCTCCGGCTACTCGGACATGGCCATCGGGCTCGGCCACATGTTCGGGTTCACGCTTCCCGGAGAACTTCCGCTATCCCTACGTCGCCACGTCGGTGCAGGACTTCTGGAAGCGCTGGCACATCTCGCTGTCGTCCTGGTTCCGCGACTACCTCTACATCCCGCTCGGCGGCAGCCGGCGCTCGCCGGCGCGCGTCTACCTGAACCTGACCATCGTGTTCTTCCTGTGCGGGCTGTGGCACGGCGCGAGCTGGACGTTCGTCATCTGGGGCCTGCTGCACGGGCTGTTCCTCGTGCTCGAACGCCTGGGCCTCGGACGCTGGCTGTCGAGGCGCGCCCGCGCGCGGTCGGCTGGGCCTACACGCTGCTGGTCGTGATGGTGGGCTGGGTGTTCTTCCGCGCCGACACCGCCTCGCACGCGCTGGGCCATGCTCGCGGCCATGGCGGGACTGGGCGCGGGGGCGCCGACGCCGTACGCCGCGTCCTGGTACCTGACGCCGGAACTGCTGCTGGCAGGGCTGGCGGGCATCATCGGCTCGATGCCGGTCGTGCCGGCGCTGGCGCCGTTCGTCACCAGCCGCCGGACGACCGCGGCCGGCGAGCGCCGGACCCGGGACGATGTCCACGCCGTGGGCCGTGGGTGCCGCCGTGGCGCTCGCGGTGCTGCTGCTCGCGTCGATGACGCAGGTGGCTGCCGGCTCCTTCAGCCCGTTCATCTACTTCCGGTTCTGAGATGAACGCCCTGACGCTGCCCGCCATCATCGAACGACTCGTCATCGCCGCCTTCGTGCTGGCGCTCGCCGCGCCGCTGGTGGCCACCATCACCACCGACGAGGCCGAGGACGCGTTCGAGGAGAATCGCGAGCCGGCGCCGCTGCCGGCGTGGCCGCACGATCAGGACTCGCTGGCGGCGTGGCCGGACGCCTTCACGAAGTACTTCGCCGACCACTTCGCGTTCCGGTCGCAGCTGGTGCGCTGGCAGGCGCGCTTCCGCGTCCAGGCGCTGCACTCATCGACCTACGCCCGACGTCATCCTCGGCAGGAACGGCTGGCTGTTCTACGGCACGGACGGCGCCGCCGAGGACTACTCGGGCAGCCGGCCGTTCACCGCGGTCGAGCTCGAGGCGTGGCGCGACACGCTGCAGCACACACAGGACTGGCTGCAGCAGCAGGGCATCGACTACGTCTTCGCGGTGGCGCCCGGACAAGCACGTGGTCTACCCGGAGTTCATGCCGGACGGCGTCAACCAGGGACTGCTCGCACTCACGGGCCGAGCAGCTGCTGGACCACCTGCGCGCGCATTCGACCGTGCGGGTGGCCGATCTGCGGCCGCCGGTCGTGTCAGCCCGCGACGCCGGGCGGCTGTTCCACGTCACCGACACGCACTGGAACGACCTCGGCGCCTTCGTCGCCTATCGGGAGGTGATCGAGCAGCTGGGCAACCCTGGCGGCCCGCCCGCGACCTTCGACGATTTCGACCGCCAGCAGGTGATGCGGCCCGGGCTCGACCTGGCGCGCATGCTGGGCCTGAAGAGCGTGCTGGAGGAAGAGGACCTGCGGCTGGAGCCGCGCACGCCGCGCCGCGCCCGCGTGATCGAACCGGCACGGGCCAGCCGCGCGCTGATGGATGCCCGCGTGGTCACCGAGCAGCCCGGCACGCGGCCACGCGCGGTGATCTTCCGCGACTCGTTCGGCTCGGCGATGATTCCGTTCCTGTCCGAGCACTTCAGCCGCGCCGTCTACGTCTGGCAGAACGACTTCGACCCGGCTCTGGTCCTCGCAGGAGCGCCCGCACGTGGTGATCCAGGAGTGGGTTGGCCGCCATCTGCACACGGCGGCCCCCTACGACGCCGTCGCCGCCTGGCGCGCGGAGCACCAGCCGTAGCGGCTCACTGGGCCGGTGCTCGCAGAACGGTCAGCAGTAACGCGCGGGAGCGTCGAGCAGCACGCGCCGCCGCCGCAGCTCCTCGTAACGCGCCCCGACCTCAGCCGGGCCGAACGGTCTGGTGAGGTCGGCGTCGACCGTGACCGTGTCTGGAAGGTAGCGCCGGCAGTCCGCGAACTCCTCCTCGTACTCCGGGGTCGGGAACGCAGGGTCAGCTCGGTCGTCGTGCCTCGCCGCTCGACGCGGTAGAGGGGATTGACGATCAGGACGCCGGTCACGGGCGCGATGCCGGATGGCTGGTAGTGACGGAACAGGCGTGCCTGCCAGCCCGCGACGAGCGTGAACGACGGCTCGCTGCCGAGGTCTTCGGCCGAGACGTTGCGCGTGAGGTCGATGCCGGCGTCCTCGACGGCCTGGTCGAACAGGACCCGGTCGCGGAACAGACGCGGGGTCAGCTTCCTCGAAGAGATCGCGGTACGCCCTCCGGCGTCAGCGTCATGCCCGCGGAGAAGTTCTCGCCGAGCGAGCTGTGCAGGTGCGGCATGACGATCGTGCCATCCGGTCCCGCCAGGCGCATCATCTCGTCGGCCAGCAGCCGCTTGTGCCAGATGTAGGGAAACGCGTCGGACAGCACCACGGTCGGGAAGATGCCGCGTGCGAACGGGCAGCGGCTGATTGGCGTCGCAGCACACCGGCACCGAACGCGGCGCCGTGAAGGTGCGCGCCAGCCAGAGCTTCCAGAAGAACATGTCGGCGAGGAACACGTCCTGCCGGGGCTGGAGGTCGCCGAGCACACGGGTCAGGTGCCCCGATCCACCGCACAGATCGAGCACGCGGCCGGGAAAGGCCGCGGGCTCCTGCGCCAGCGCCCGCAGCACCGCTTCGGCCATCACGAAGGTCGGGTCCGAGAAGCGGTAGATGAAATAGGTGCCCTCGGGATCGGGGCTGAGGACGCCGATCGCCTCGCGATAGGTGAGCCGATCGCCTCGCGGCCAGCAGGTCGCGGAACGCCTGCGCCGGTCGGGCTCGTCCAGCCCCAGCAGCGTCGAGCAACGCCTCCTCGTGCCTGCCGGCCTCGAGCGCGTGCATCGCGCGGCGCGTGGTGTCGTCGGCACGCAGCACCGGGATGCCGGCCACGATCGGGAAGGCGCAGCACTCGCACCAGATGACGCCCGACTCGCAGGCGCCCGTCCGCGCGCGCCAGCGCGGCGTTGTCGAGGAGGTTGAAGCGCCCGCCACAGAACGGGCAGCGCAGCAGGCCCAGCAGCGTCTCGTCCATCAGCTCCCCACGCGACGTCCCAGCCGCTCGATGAAGGCTTCGCCTCGGGCGCCGACGTGCCGCGCGCCGGTAGTGCTCCACGCCCAGGAGCCGCGGCGGCCTCGTCGTCCGGCAGCCGATCGAGGCCATCGCCCGCGATCTGCGATGCGGTGGCAGCGAAGCGCCGCCAGCTTCGTGGCGGCGAAATCGCCGGCATCGACCACCAGCGTCGGCGCGCGCGGCAAACAGGCCGAAGGCATCCACTTCGTCGATCCCCAGCACGCGTTGCGGCGGCGGCGCATCCGGGTGCGCCGCGGCGATCGCGGCCGTCAGCACGCCCCGCATGCTGCCCCGGGGCATCGAGACGTAGAACAGCGCCGGCGCCTCCGTCCCCCATCGCCGCCACCACCGCCGTCGTGCGTTCGTGCACGACGATGTGGTCGGGGTGCCAGTAGAGGCCGTCGTCGTCGAAGGTGACGACCACGTCCGGTTTCAGCCGGGTGATGGCGGCGCGGATGTCGGCGTCCAGCGCCTCGCGCGTCGACCCACGGCAGGAACCCGTTCGGTAGTCCAGCAGGATGACCTCGTGCACGCCCAGCACGCGCGCCGCCGTCGTGCAGCTCGCGCGCGCGGGTCTCGCCCATCTCGAGGCGCCGCGGATCGTCGACCTGGCCCAGGCCGCCGCGGCTCACGCACAGCAGCGACACCCGGGCGCCACGCGCGGCGCACCACGCCAGCAGCCCGCCGCAGGCCAGCGATTCGTCGTCGGGATGCGCGAAGACGGCCAGCAGCGAACGACCGGCGTCGGCACGGTCGTTCGCAGTCACGCCCGCGCCCTGTGCCGCTCGGCCACGCCGCGGTAGATCGCCACGTAGGCCGTCGACCATGCGGTCGACGCCGAAGCGCTCCACGGCGCGCTCGCGCACGCGCGGCGCGGTCGAGCGCCAGCACCCGCGGCAGGCCGGCCACCAGCGCGTCGAGCGACGTCGAACACCCCGCCGGTCACGCTCGTCCTCGACGATCTCGCGCACGGCGCCGCGATCGAGCGCGGCCACCGGCGTGCCGCACGCCGGCGGCCTCGGCCAGCACCAGGCCGAACGACTCGCCGGCCTGCACCGGATAGAGCAGCGCGCGCGCGCCGCCGAGCAGCGCCACCTTCTCCGCGTGCCGCACCTCGCCCGCGTAGACCACCCGCTGCGCCGTCCACCAGCGGCGCCACGTGCTGCGCGGTAGTAGTCGTTCTCCGCCGCCGCGAGCAGCAGGCGATGCCCGGTCCGGCGCGCCACCTCGATGGCCTGCCAGCACGCCCTTGCCTTCGGTGAAGCGGCCGAGGAACAGCAGGTAGTCGTCGGGCGTCGGCCTGGAACGGTATACGCGTCGGTGTCCACCGCGTGATGGATGATGCCGAGCGACGTTCAGGCCCGCCGAGCGCGCGCGCCTGCTCGTGCGACACCGCGACGAACGGCGCCTGCGGATAGCGCGACCACATGCGCGACCTCGGCCGCGGCTCGGCAGGTGGTGCACGGTCTGCAGCAGCGGCACCGGCGACAGGCCGGCTGAACGCCAGCGACAGCGGCGCGTACTCGGCCTGGTAGTGGATGAGGTCGAACGACGCGGCGCGCTCGACCGCGGCGGCCAGGTTGAACAGCTCGCACAGCTCCCACGGCCACAGCGTCGGGTCCTCGCGGTAGCCGCGCGGCGAAGATGGCGTGCAGCCGGCGCGCGTGGTCGAGACCGCCGGTGGCGAACAGCGTGACGTCGTGGCCGCGGGCCACGAGGCCGTCGGCCAGGAGCGCCGTCAGCGTCTCGATCGAGCCCGAGCGCGGCGGCGGCACCGGCGTGGCGACCGGCGCCACCAGCGCGATGCGCAGCGGCCGCGTCATCGCGCACGGCGATCTCGAGCAAGCGGCGGCAGCACCCGGGCGGCGTCGAAGTGCTCGCGCGGCGATCTCGCCGGCGCGCCGGGCGTGCACGGCGTAGTCGCGCTCGATCCGCGCCAGCCCGTCGAGCGCCTCTTCCGGCGTCGAGAAGCCGATCAGGCCCGTGCCCGACGGCAGGTGCGCGCTCCAGCCCGTGTCCTGCACCAGCGCCGGCCGGCCCGCCGCCAGGTAGCACTCGGTGCGATCGCTGAACCAGCCCGATCGATGCGACGACGTAGGCGTGCTTGGCGACGCCGAACTCGGCCCGCGACCGCTGGATGAAGTCGCGGTAGTCCCAGAGCGATCGCGACACGCCCATCGCGTCCACGGTGGACCAGCCGTGCTCGCGCAGCAGCCGCTGCGGCCCGTTGACGGCCAGCTCGAAGCGGCTGGGCGTGCGCGACGGCAGGTCGATGAACTGCACGAACTCGCGGTCCTTGTTGCCGTCCACGTCGGTGAAGCTCTCGATCTTCCAGGTCATCACCGTCGTGAAGCGATCGCCCGGCGGCGTGTCGGTGCGCCACAGCTCGGTGACCACCGGCTGCCAGGTGTGGTGCCAGGTGAAGCCGCTGGTCGGCACGTCGCACGCCGGGGTGCCGATGTTGGCGCCGAAGGTGAACAGCCGATCGAAGCGGCGGAAGAAGTCCACGTACCAGGCGTCGCCCTTGGCGAGCGCGAGCTGCGTGAACACCGGATCGCGTGTCGATGAACACCTTGCGCGGGATGCGCGCGTACTCGTCGCGCCAGAACCAGGATCCGCCCGACAGGTTGATGAAGAGATCGGCGTCGGCGCACCAGCGCGCGCACGGTCTCGCGCGACGCGCCGTGATAGGTGCCGTCGTAGTTGACGAAGCTCCAGCGATCGCCCAGCCCGAACGGCTCGAGCGCGCTGGTGGATGTAGTCGGTGCCGTAGGACGGGATCGGTCGAGAGCGCGTTCTGCACCGGGTCGTAGATGCACTCGCCGGTGTCCTCGATGTAGCAGACCTCGTGGCCCGAGCGCGCGCAGCCCGAGCAGGTACATCAGCGAGCACCAGGTGACGCCGCCGTAGGGGTAGCGGGCGATGATCCCCGCGAGCACGATCTTCACACCACGCGCCTTCAGCATCTCGTCCACCGACTCGGGCTCGTCGAGCGACCGGCCGACCGACAGCCGGGCGCACATCCGCCGGTAGAGCTCGTTCGACTGCGAGCAGCTCGTCGTGCGTGCCCTGCGCGATCAGCCGTGCCCTCGTGCAGCACCAGGATGCGGTTGGCGTCGCGGATGGTCGACAGCCGGTGCGCGATGACCAGCGTCGTGCGGCCCTGCGCGCAGCGTGCGCAGCGCCTGGAACACCGCCTCCTCCGAGATGGCGTCGAGCGACGAGGTCGGCTCGTCGAGGATCAGGATCGGCGCGTCCTTCAGCAGCGCGCGCGCGATGCCCGAGCCGCTGGCGCTCGCCGCCCGACAGCGTGCGCGCCGGCCTCGGCGACCGGCGTGTCGTAGCCGGCGGGCAGCCGCGCGATGAAGTGGTCGACGTGCGCCGCGCGCGCCGCCGCCTCCACCTCCTCGTCGGTCGCGTCGAGGCGGCCGTAGCGGATGTTGTCGCCGATGGAGCCGCTGAAGAGCACCGGCTCCTGCGGCACCAGCGCGATGCGCTCGCGCAGCGATCGCAGCGCGTAGCGCGAGACGTCCACGCCGTCGATCAGCACGCGCCCGCCGGTCGGGCTCGAAGAACCGCGGGATCAGGCTGGCGATGGTCGTCTTGCCGGCGCCGGTGAGGCCGACCAGCGCCACCAGCTCGCCCGGGCTGCGCCGCGAAGCTGATGCCGTCGAGGATCTGGCGGCTCGTCGTCGTAGGCGAAGCTCACGTCCTCGAACACGATGTCGCCCGGTGATGCCCGACGCGTCGACGCGCGTCCGTCGACGTCGAGCGCCTCGGGCGTCGAGCGCGAACATCTCGCGCACGCGCCGCGCGCTGACGCGCGCCTGCTGCAGCGATGCCGGTCGTGTGCGCGATCGACGACAGCGGGCCGTAGACGGCGGCCAGGTAGGCGATCACCACCAGCAGGCCGCCGACGGTCAGCGTGCCCGTCGAGCACGTGCAGGCCGCCGACCACCAGCACCAGCGCGGTGCCCGCCGAGCGTGATGGCGGTGACCGCAGAGCGAGAACAGCGACTCCTGCCACGTCAGCCGCAGCCGCGCCTTCATCGTCTCTTCGCCGACGCCGGCTGAAGCGGTCCAGCTCGTGCCGCTCGCGCGCGAAGCTCTTGACCGCGGCAATCGACGACAGGATCTCGAAGGCGCGCTCGACCAGCGTCGACTCCTGCTGCTTCACCCGCTCGGCGCGGTCGGTCATCGTCCGCGAGTAGTAGCGCAGGCACGACGTAGAGGAACGGCGCCACCGCCAGCGACAGCAGCGCCAGCGTCGGGTCGAGCCGCAGCAGGATGACGAACATCACCGTCAGGTTGAGCGCCGCCGTCGCCAGCGGGAAGACGCCGCCGATGACCAGGTCGTTGACGCAGTAGGCGTCGGCCTCGAGCCGGTAGACGCGTGTCGGCGGTGCGGCCGAGCACGTGGTGGCGCAGCGGCAGCGCCTGCAGGTGCGTCGAGCAGGCGCGCGCGCAGGTCGTAGACGATGCGCTGGCCGGTGTCGACCTGCGAACTGCGTGTGCGCGCGCGCGCACCACCTCGAGCAGCAGCTGCAGGCCGCAGCCCGGCCAGCGCCACCAGCACCAGCAGCGCCGCCAGGCTGCCGCCGGTGAGGGTGTCGGCGAGCGTCGCGAGCGGACCCGGAAACGGATGCCCGCCGAACACGTTGTCGACGATCGCCTTCATCGGCCACGGCGCCAGCGCGGCCAGCGCCGATCTCGACCAGCGCCAGCAGCGACGATGGCCACCACGCGGACGCGATAGGGCCGCAGGAACGAGAGGCTCCAGGCGAAGATCGGCATCGCGGTCATGCCCCAGGCGCGGCCTGGTACCTCCTTGGCACCGTCGGGCGCGACCGGGCCGCGCCACCGGTTGCGCGGGCTCCGACGGTCCGGGCGGGCAGCGGCCCACATGCCCGGCGGCGTGGACGGCACGCACCAGCGCGCGGTCGAGGACCGCGGCCGCCGCGGGTGACCTGCCAGGCCGGTCCGCGATCGCCAGCAGCCCGAGCGCCAGCACCGCGATCACGCGTCCCGACGGCCGGTGCAGCGACATCAGGCGCCGACGCTGCCGACCGTCAGCAGCACCACCGCGAGCACCGCCTGCAGCATGCCGATCAGGCTCAGGCGCAGCCGGGTCCGGACGCGGAACAGGCAGCGGCCCCGCGCGTGCTCTTCGACCAGCGTGCGGACGTGCAGCCAGCCCCAGCGGCCCACCGCCAGGCTGAAGTCGCGATCGGGACGCCAGCCCTCGTCGACGTCCACGAGCGGCGCCGGCCGCGCGGCCCGGATCAGGCCGATGATCTCGGTGAGCAGCTCGCTGTGCGCCACCCACGTCTCGCTCCAGAACGAGCGCACCTCGCTGTGGCCGACCGACGAGACGGGCCGCGCGGAACAGGTCGCCAAGCCTGGGGAACGGCACCTTCCACGGCCGCCGCGTGACGTGCTCGCGGCGGCCGCCGCGTGCGGCATCGACGACATGCCGCGGATGCGGCCCCACACCCGCGCCAGCGGGTGAATCAGGTGCAGCCAGGCGATCAGCGCGCGGTACAGCAGCCGGCTCTGCCCCGGCGAGCGCGCTGCCGATGCGCCGGCAGCCCGTGCAGGTCGGAGTGCCAGCGCGAACTGGACGCAGCGCGCGATCGTGATCGCCCACCCGCCGAGCGCCGAGCAGCACCAGCAACATCCAGGTGCCTGCGGTCTCGACCAGTCAACGCCGCGCCGCCGACGACCAGGAGCACCAGCGACACGCAGCATCCACGCCGGCGAGTGCGGCAGGTACTCGAGCCGGCAGCGAGTCGTGCGTTGTAGATCGACGGGAACGCCGCCGTGCCCCACACGCCGGTGTTGATCCGCCGGCCGCTCAGCGAGCGCAGGAACGGCAGCGGGCTGTAGATGTGCCCGCGCCACAGCATCTGCCCGCGCACGAACTTCTCGGGATGGTGCGCGTCGAGCCAGGTCTCGCCTTCGCCGTAGCCGACCTGCTGCCGCCAGTAGGCCGACACCGTGGCGCGATGGTGATGCCAGACGAGCGCCGACGGCGCGAATCCGATCCGAGCCCACGCGCCTGCAGCCGCCAGCAGATGTCCACGTCGTCGCCGGCGCGGAGGTAGACCGGGTTGAAGCCGCCGATCGACTGCGAGCGCGTCGCGGCGGAACGCCATGTTGCAGCCGGGCACGTGCTCGGCGACGCGATCGTCGAGCAGCACGTGCGTCGGACCGCCCGGCGCCCGCGCCACGCACTGCGCCACCCAGTCGTCGTCGGGCGGCACGACGTTCGGCCCGCCCGAGCCGACGCACGGTGCCCGAGCAGGATCGGCTGCACCAGATAGGTGAGCCAGTCGGGATCGACCCGCACGTCGGCGTCGGTGTAGGCGACGATCTCGCCGGTGGCGTGGGCCAGGCCGACGTTGCGCGCCGCGCTCAGGCCGCCGTTGGGGATGTCGATGACGCGCACGCCTCGGGATACCGCCGCGCGATCGCGCCGGTCGCGTCCTCGACCCGTCGTTGACGACGATCATCTCGACGTCGGGATAGGTCAGCGCCGTGCAGCGACGCCAGGCAGTCGTCGATGGTGTCGGCGGCGTTGTAGGCGCAGACCACCACCGACACTCTCGGCCAGCGCGCGCTGGGCGTCGGACGGAACGGCGCCTCGGCGAACGCCCGCGACACGGCCGCCAGCGCCGGCTTCGGCTGGCGCGTCGGCGTCCACCAGGCCGAACGCCCAGTCGTCCACCGTGTGCCCGCCGCGCCACCACTCGTCGGTCCAGGCAAACGCCACCGCGCCGCAGGCGCCTTCCTCGAACGCGGCGCGCACGTGCATCGCCGTGATGCGCGCCTGGCCGTCGAGCCCCTCGCGGAGGCTGTCGGCGCCGGCCTCGGCCAGCAGGAGCGGCTTGGCGCCGGCGACGTGCTGCAGCCGCGCGAGGTAGGCGCGCAGGTCGGCTTCGCGGTGCAGGTAGACGTTGAAGCTGCAGACGTCGAAGCAGTCGAGGTCCAGGTACTCGGTCGGCGGGAAGTTGACGTAGGTGAGGAGGCTGTCGGGCGCGGCCTGCTTGCACGGCGTCGTAGAGATCGCGCAGGAAGCGCTCGACGCGGGCCTGGCCGTGCCAGCGCACGACCGACGGCGGAATCTCGTTGCCGACGGCGAACATCAGCGCCGCCGGGATGCGACGCCAGGGCGCGCACGGTCGACGGCCATCTGCTCGCGGATGCTCGCGCGTCAGCGCGGCGATCGTCCAGGAACGCGACGTGCTGCGTCCACGGCACGCCGACCATCACGCGCAGGCCGTGCCGCGCGCGCCGCGTCGAGCAGCGCCATCTCGGGCACGGTGTAGATGCGGACCGTGTTGAAGCCCGCCTGCGCCATCAGGCGCGAAGTCCTCGTCGATCTGCGCGGGCGGCGGGAACTGGCCGCCGTCTGCGTCGGGCGCAAACGTGCCGTAGGTGACGCCCTTGACGAGGAAGCGGCGGCCGTCGACCTCGAGAAACTTGCCGTTCACGCGCGGACCGGCGGGCGCGACGGTCGTCATGGTGTAGGTGGGCGACCGGCGTCGGGACGATGTCCCGTGGGTGCCGTGTTGCCGGACGAGTGGAGCAAGGCCATCAGTTACAGAGACTTACATCGATTGTGGCCCCTGCGCCAAAGGTAGTCAAGGCAGCCGCTACAGCGGTGCCTTCGCCGGAATCCCGATCGTCACGACGGCCTCGCCCGCCCGCACCGAAGGCCCGGCCAGCCCGTACATCACGTAGCCGGCCACGGGCGACACAATCCGTTCCTGCTCCCGGCCCTGATAGTCCGTCACGACGCCGATGAGTTCGCCCGCCCGCACCATCCTCGCCCGGGTCTCGGCCGGCGTGAAGATGCCGGTCACCGTCGCCGACGCCTCTGCCGTCGCGTCGAACCAGCGCGCATCCGCCCGGGGGGCATCCGGCGCGCCGGGCTTCATCTTCAGCACGCGCAGCAGGTTGTCCACGCCATTGACGATGGCTCCCACGAACGCAGGGTCCCGCCGCCCGTTCTCGCCGATCTCGATGAGGACGGTCGGCTTGCCGTCGGCGACCGCCTGTCGGTTGAGCGAGCGGCCAGCGTCCACCTGGGCCTGGCTCTCCATCGAGTACTTGACGATGTTCGGGAAGCCGAAGGCGAGGCCCATCTGTCGCGACGCGGCGTACTGCGCCGCCGCCAGTGGCCCTCCGTAGATGCCGGCAAACGCTTCGAGCCACTCGGCGCCATCCCCGCTGTGAAGCTCGACATGGAGGTCGGACCGGCGAATCACTTCCGTGGTCAGCGCCCACGCAATCCGTTCGGACTGGGTGCCGTCGGGGCTGCCTGGGAAGACGCGATTGAGGTTCTTGCGGTCGAACGGGTTCACGTAAGGCACGCGCTGCTCGAAGGCTGCCACGTGGGCGATGCGGACCAGGATGACCGTGCCACTCAGCTCACGCGGGTCGATGCGTTCCAGGAGTTGCTGCGCCGCCAGGATCGGCGGGTACTCGAAACCGTGCACGCCAGCGGTGAGCGCGAGCGTCGGCCCCGTCGCGGCGCCGTGGAACACCGTGACCGGAATGTAGGTCGCCGGATCCGATGCGCCCGCCGGCACCGGCACGTCGATGTTCAAGCGCTGTCCGGCAGGGACCGACTGTCCGGCCAGGACGAAGGGCTGACGCGCGGACGCCTGCGCGCGCGTCGGCCGCCGGAACCGCGATCGCGAGTGCCGAGGATCCGGTCACGGCGCTGAGCGCCATGGCGAGTGACGAGACCTGACGCTGCGGGCGCGAGTAGTCGGCTGACCATCAGTCGATTGTGCCTGCAGTCGCCCCACGCGCGGCGTGGAGCCCGATGAGCGGTCGTTTTGGGCCGATGAACGGACAACCCTGCCTCAGAACCGGAGGCGCAGCCCGAACTGCCAGCTGCGCGCGTCACCCACCGCCGTCACCTGGTTGAAGGTGGGCGAGGGATTGGTCGGGTAGGCGCCGGTCCCGAAGTTGGTGTTCCGGGTGATCTCGTTGACCGCATTGGTGAGGTTGAACACCTCGGCCAGGGCCTCGAGACGCACGGCCCCCGCAAGCGTGAACGAGCGGCTCACGCGCAGGCTCATGCTGAAGAACTCGTCAGCCACGCCCGAGTTCCGCGGGATGTACTCGCCATCCACGACCGGTCGGCCCGCCGTCCCCTGGATGGTGGTCACCCCGGAGGTGATGTTGAACGGCGCGGCGGAATAGGCCTGCAGCAGCGTGCTCAGCTGAAAGCCGTGGCTCACCTTCTCCCACATCGTCGTCGCCGGCGCCATCGACGTGTTCACGCCGCCGGACACGACGAACAGGTGTCGCCGATCGTTGTCGGAACGGCCCCAGTCCTTCGACAGGTCGTACGGATCGATCGGTCCGCTGAAGAAGAACTCCCCGACGTTGTTCTCCGACTTCGACAGCGTGTAGCTGACGCGGTAGTAGCCCCACCGCGACGGTCGCTGCGTCAGCGACACGAGGAGGCCGTGATAGGTCGACTCGCCGGCCGAGGAGTACTGGCTGTTGTTGGCGTAGTCGGGAATCGGCCGGCAGCCGTTGTTGGTTCCCGAGGGGGTGCAGGAGGGCACGTTCTGGTTGATCGACATCAGCAGCCCGTTCCCGCGCAGGTACGAGTAGCCCACGCTGAGCGCGCCGAGCCGCCCGATCTGCCGCTCCACCTCGAGGCTCGCCTGACGCGAATACGCACTCTGGATATCCCGCTGCATCGTCGTCAGGTTGACGAGCGTGACCAGCGGCACCGGTGCCGGAAGGATGTTCGGGAACTGGGGCGCACCGGCCTGGCCGGGCGAGAGGCTGAGGTTGACCTGCTGCAGTTGGCTGATGTCGGTGGTGTTGTCGGCCGAGAGCAGCGCGTTGGCCAGCGCGCGCAGCGGAACGCGATCGAAGAAGAGGCCGGCGCTGCCACGAACGACGAGGTTGCGCGACTCGAACGGCGTCCACGCGAACCCAGCCCGCGGCGAGACGTTGTTGCCATCGGTCTCGACGGTGTCGAGCCACTGCAGGTCGTACCGCAGTCCCATGTTCAGCGTCAGGGACGGCGTGGCGCTCCATTCGTCCTGCACGTAGAGCCCGAGGTTGGCGTTGCCTTGTTCCACCTGGGTTTCCGCGAAGGTCTGCGAGAACCCCTGGTTGTTGTAGGTGCCGGCCAGGAAGTTCGTGAGCGACGAGAAGGCATAGGAGCCCGCACGGTCCGAGGGAACGTGATCAGGTCATCGTTGTAGATGAAGTCCACGCCCGTCCGGAGGGCGTGCGCGCCTCTCTGCTGCGAGACGTTGTTCGCAGCCTGAAACATCCGGTTGAGCCGTCCCTGGGGGCTCGACGGAAAGGTGCCGAACGACGCCACACCAGCGATGCTGACGGCCGGGCCGATCGGGTCGGTCGGCAGCGCCAGCAGGTCGCTGTTGGTGAACTGCACGCGCGTCTCGTTGACCGTGCGCGTGCCCAGGCTCAGCGTGTTGCTGAACGCCATCGCCTGATCGCGATTGTCGAGGCCGGCCGATGCCGACGGCGCACTCAGCCCTCCCGCACCCCGGGAGTTCTCGGAGTAGACGTCGTAGAGGCTGTAGCGGACGCTGAGCTGGTCTCGGCCGTTGAACGCATGGTCGATCTTCCCCATGATGTTCAGGCTGTCGATGGGCTGCGGGAACTCGCCTGTGGTGATGAGCGACCCCGGGTAGCCCACCGCCGTGAGCCGGGCATTGACGATCGCGACACTTGGGTCGGCAATGGTCGTCAGCCCCGTCGAGTCGAGCAGGCGCTGCTCGACGTTGGCGAAGTAGAAAGTCCGACCCTTGGCGATGGGCCCTCCGAGGCTGGCGCCGAACTGCTGCTGCGACATCGGCAGCGTCGTGCCCGAGAGCGCGTTGGCCGCATTGAACGCGTCGTCCCTGAAGTAGCCGTAGGCCGTGCCGCGCAGCTGGTTGGTGCCGCTGCGCGTCACCACGTTCACGTAGCCTCCGAGCGCGCGGCCGAGCTCGGCCTGGCCGCCCGGAGGTGACCACCTGGAACTGCTCGACGGCGTCCACGCCGTAGGGCAGGCCGCTCAGGCCGGCCGCATCGTCGTTGGCGGACAGGCCGTCGACGATGAAGCTGTTGGAGAGATTGCGCTGGCTGCCCACCGACAGGCCCACACCCTGGACCGCTGACGTTTCGGCGAAGAGCTGCGTGCTGTTGATGTTCGGCGGCGCCACCGCCGGGGCGAGCACGGCGATGTCGAGGAAGTTGCGGCCGTTGAGCGGCAGGTTGTTGATTTCCTGCTGTGGCACCGTGGTCGCCACCTGACTGCGGGCCGATTCGAGGACCGGCGCGTCGGCGCTCACGGTGACGGAGGTGGACACGCCTTCCACCGTCAGGACGATGGGGATTTCGAAGGCCGAGCCCAGGGTCAGCGCCAGGCGCCGGGTGGCCGGAGCGAAGCCGGACTGGGCCACGGAGAGTTCGTAGGGACCGACGCGCAGGTAGGGGAACCGATATCTCCCGGAGTCATCGGTGGTGGTCGATGCCGCCACGTCGGTCTCCGTCTGCCGCGCCGACGACCGTCGCACCGACCACGACGGCGCCCTGCGGATCGGTCACGCGCCCGCTGATGCTGGCGTAGTTGATGGTTTCCTGGGCGGACGCTGGGCCGGCCACCAAGGCGCTCAACACGGCCAGAACACACAGGTATCGATGGGGACTCATTGAGCCGCCAGTCTACGGACCCGGCCCTGACAGGGGAATGTGGCGAATTGCCGCAGCGTCAGCGCTGCCGGTAGACCGGGAACGCCTGTCCCACCACCAGTCCCTCGCCAATCACGTTCCACGCCGCCAGCCCATCGTCGCTGTCGGCCTCGAGCAGGTAGAACGCCAGACGCGCCAGCGGCTGATTGCGCTGGAACGAGGACCGAACCGGTGTCGACGAGGAGCGAGGCGCGCTCGAGGGTGCCACTGATGCGGGCTTCCTGGCGCCCCTGCGACACGCGAGCCGCGGGAGAGATGGCGCTGATGACGAAGCGGTCCACGTCCATCTGGGTGTCGGCGAGGACGGTCTCGGTGCGGACTGCCGTGCCACCGCAGGCGATCGAGCGCAGCGGCCATGCGCGGGCTGATGGCGAGCGCCCGCGGAATGACCCAACCCGCCGGCAGCGGGCGCGTCCGGTCGCGGCGAACACCCCGTAGTCCTTCATCTGCACGGGCACCGCCATGTCCGTCATCTGCAGCATCTCCTGGCCGGAGCGGGGTTCAGCGCCTTCGCGCACATCGCCGGCCAGAATCGCGACCGTGTCGGGAAGCGCGCGCGCCTCGAACTCCACCCCCTGCTCGACCGGCTTCGCCGCGACTCGGCGCGGTCGGGGCAACAGCCTGATCCGCCTGGGTCGTCAGCGTGAGGATCTGCTTCGCGTGCCTCGCGGCAGCGCGCCAGGTCTCTTCGACGAAGGCGGCGGTCACGTCCACGCGCCCCTTGAAGTCCAGATAGCTGTAGGCCTCGGACAGGATGGCGATGCGGTTGCGCAGGCCGACGTAGTTGTTGCCGAAGCGAGGCCGATGATCGAACGTGCGCCACGTCGTCGTGCCCGGAGTTCTGCGGATCCACGCGCGGGCTCTCCCGCGCGCCGCCACCCTCTGGCGCGAAGTTGCCGTAGTAGTAGGTGCGGAAGTTGTGCGTGTCGAGCATCGCCTTGCGCACGGCGGGCAGCAGCGTGTCGCGCTCGAACGCGATGAGCCGCGCATCGGCGTTGGGATTGAGCGTGGGCGCGTAGGTGAGGTGATAGCCGTGATACGAGCCGTTGGTGGTGTGCAGGTCGATCACGACGTGCGGATCCCACGTGTTCATCAGCCGCACGAGCGCCCGCGCCTCGGCGCTGTCGAGCTTCATGTAGTCACGATTCAGATCGAGGCCCTGGGCGTTCTCGCGCGTCCCCACGCCCGCGACCGGGCCGTTCTGGGCGGTGCGGTTCTCGGCACTCCACCTGCTCGTTGCCGTCGGCGTTGTAGATGGGCGCGATCAGGATCACCAGCTGCTTCGCCAGCGACTTCAGATCGCCGTCGACCAGCCGCCGGGCCAGCATCAGCACCGCCTCCTTGCCCTCGACTTCGCCGGCGTGGATGTTGGCCTGGACGAAGACCAGCGGACGGCCCAGGCGCCGCGCCTCTTCGGGACTCGTCACCTTCGGCTCGGAGATCACCAGCAACGGCAGGTCGCGGCCTTCTTCCGACTGCCCGAAGCTTTCGACGTGCACCAGCGGGCTGGCGGCGAGCCCCGCGACGATGCGCTGGACGTCGGCGTAGGTGCTGGTCTCTTCGTAGTTGGTGAGCTCGGCGCGAGTGGCGAGCGGGCGCGTCCTGGGCCAGACGCGCGGAGCGGCGGCGCGACATCGCCGTGATCAGGAACAGGCGGGGAGCCCTGGGGGCGGTGCCATGGCGGGGATTATCCCGCTATTTCCGCTTCTTCAGGTCCTTCAGCGCGACGAACGAGGTGGTCGTTCGCGGCGCGGGCGGCGCGAAGAACTTGCGCGCCAGGTAGTAGATGGCGCCGCCGACGACGAGGACGACGCCGCCTTCCTGCCACATCTCAGAGCCCCCACCCCAGGCGGCTGCCCACCTGGTAGACGAAGAGCGACGCCACGTAGGCCAGCCCGGTCATGTAGGCGACCATGAACAGCGGCCAGCGCCAGGTGCCCGACTCGCGCTTGACCACGGCCACGGTGCTCATGCACTGGCAGGCGAGCACGAAGAACACCATCAACGAGACACCGGCCAGCGGCGTCATCAGCGTGGAGCCGTCCGGCCAGGTCGCGCCGCGCAGCACTTCGCGCAGCGGCTCGTTGGTCTCGTCGGCGTTCGGAGATGTCGAAGACCACGCCGAGCGTGCCGACGAACACCTCGCGCGCGGCAAACGCGCCGAGGATGCCCACGCCGATGCGCCAGTCGAAGCCGAGCGGCGCGATCACCGGCTCCATCAGCCGCCCCAGACGCCCGGCCACGCTGTGGCGCAAGCTGCGCGCCGCCCTCGTGGCTGTCGATCTCGGCCAGCCGCGCCTCGCGCTCGTCCGCGGTGAGGTTCGATCGCCGGCCACGCGTCGCGCGGGCCTGCTCGGCCTGCGCCGCCACGCTCCGGGCTCTTCGGATACGACAGCAGCGCCCACAGCACGATGGTCAGCGCCAGGATCACCGTGCCGGCATCGATCAGGAAGGTCTTCACGCGCTGCCAGACGCCCGCGCAGCAGCACGCTCAGCACCGGCAGGCGGTAGGGCGGCAGTTCCAGGACCAGGGTGGGCACCGGGCCCTTCAGCACGGTGCGCCGCAGGACCGCCGCGGCCACCAGCGCCGCGACGACCGACAGCGCGTACATCGCGAACAGCGCCACGGCGCCGGCGCTGAGGAACCCGACGCGCGCGCCCGGCGCGAACACCGTGGCCGTGATCAGCACGTACACCGGCAGGCGTGCGCTGCACGAGGTCAGCGGCAGCACCAGCATCGTCAGCAGGCGATCGGTGCGGTTCTCGAGGGTGCGGGTGGCCATCACCGCCGGCACCGCGCACGAGAACCCCGACAGCATGGGCACGAACGCGCGGCCGTGCAGCCCCACCGCGCGCATCACGCGATCGATGACGAACGCCGCCCGCGCAGGTAGCCGAGGTCCTCGAGCAGGCCGATGAACAGGAACAGCAGCGCGATCTGCGGCACGAACACGACGACGTTGCCGACGCCGGCGATGACGCCGTCGACGATGAGGCTGGTGAGCGGCCCCGGCGGCATGCACGCTCGCTCACCCGCCGACTGCACCGCGGCGACCACGTCTTCGATGGCCGCGATGGCGGGTTCGGACCAGCTGAAGAGCGCCTGGAACACCAGCATCATCACCGCGGCGAACGCCAGCGCCGCCGCCGACGCGATGGGTCAGCACCGCATCGACGCGGTCGGTCCAGCTCCGTCGACGCGGACGTGGCGCGCTGGCAGACCTCGACCATCAGCCGATCGACCAGCTGATAGCGGCCGCTGATGATCTCGAGGTCGATGTTGCGGCCGGCCTCCGCGGCCCGCTGATGGATGCGGCTGACGGCGGCACGGACCAGCGGCGGGAATGTCCGTCGAGCTCGTCGGCGCCGTCCGTGATCGAGCGACAGCAGCAGCCACTGCGCCCAGACCCGGGCATCGAGCGGGCGATCCATCAGCCGCTCGGAGAGGATCAGGCCCTCGAGCTCCGCCACGTCCACCTGCAGGGCCGGTGAACGGGCCACGTCGGGCAGCCGCGGCGGCGAACTTGCCGGCGATGGCGTCGGCCAGCGCGGCGCAGCAGGGCGTCGGTGCCCACGCCCTTGCTGGCGACGGTCGGCACGACGCGGGCGCCGGTCAGCTGCTCGAGCCGCGCGGCATCGATGGCGATGCCGTCACGACTGGCTTCGTCCGTCATGTTGAGCGCGATGACGACGGGGTGACCGATTTCGAGGATCTCGAGCGTCAGGTAGAGCGCGCGGGCCAGTGCGGTGGCGTCGGCCACCACCAGGATGGCGTCCGGGCGGCGGGGGCCGCGTCCGAGCAGCGACTCGACGGCGATCTGCTCTTCGCGCGAGCGCGCGGACAGCGAGTAGGTGCCGGGAAGGTCGGTGAGTTCGATGGACGCGGCCGCCGGGAAGATCGACGGTGGCCGAGCGGCGATCGATGGTGACGCCGGGATAGTTCGCGACGCGCGTCCGCGCGATCCGGACAGCGCATTGAAGATGGTCGACTTGCCGGAGTTCGGATTGCCCGCCACCAGCACCAGCGCCTGTCGCGTGGCGGGGCCGTGCGCAAGCACGGTGGCGCTCATGTCACTCGACTTCGATGCCGAGCGCGTCGGCGCGTCGAATCGAGAGCGCGTAGTTGCGCACGCGCAATTCGACGGGGTCGCCGAGCGGCGCTTCGCGCTGCACGGTGACCGGCGTGCCCGGAACGAGACCCATCTCGAGCAGGCGGCGGACCACGGTCCGGTCGCCAGAGACACGCGGACGACCACGGCGGTCGCGCCGATGGGAACGCTGGGAAAGGTTGCGGCGGGTGGCTGATCCGTTCATGGAGTCCAAAGTGAGACTTAATCTCACTTTGGCAATCGTATCACGTGTCGAGGCCGGGTGGACGCTGCCGCGACCAGGTGTTGCGCTCGAACGCATAGGCCAGCGACAGCAACCGGGCCTCGCTCCAGTCGCGGCCCAGGAGTTCGAGGCCGACCGGCACTCCCACCGGCGCGCTGGCGGTCGGCGGCGTGAATCCCCCGGGAAACACCACGGCCGGCAGACCCGGTCCCGTTCGACAGCACGCCGTTCCGCTCCAGCTGCTCCTCGCCCACCTCCGCCACCAGCCGCCGCTGGTGCGGATAGAGGATGCGCATCCAGCCGTTGCTCGTCCATCGTCTGCAGCAGGGCGGCGCGAAGCTCGTCCCTGCGGCCGAGCTGGATCTGGTAGTCGGCGCTGCGCGGGCCATTCACCACCCGGGCATCGACCTGGAGTCCCTGACGCAGCGACGGGTGACACCCACCCGCGCTCACCAGCTCCGCCAGCGTCTTCACCGGGGCGCGATCGCCAAGCCCGGCCAGGTAGCGTACGGAACGCGTCCGCGAACTCCAGGCTCATCAGGCTGAGGTCTCTGGTCAGCGCGTCGAGTCCAGGCACCCCGATGGGCATCACGATGGCGCCGAGCCGCATCAGCTGCGCCGACGGCCACGCGCACCACGTCGTTCACCGGCGAATGGAGCTGTCGCGTTCCGAGAAACGGCGTCGAGCAGCCCGAGCCGGGCTCCGCGAGCGCCCGCGCCGAGAGCGCCTCGACGATAGGACGCAGGCACGTGTCCGATGCCGCGGACCGTGATTGGATCGGACGGGTCGTGGCCCGCCATCACGTCCAGCATGCGGGCCGCGTCTTCCACGGTCCGGGTGATGGGACCGACTTCGTCCTGAGTGGGGCTGAACGGCATCAGGCCGCGCCGGCTGATCAGCCCGCGCGTGGGCCGGACGCCGACCAGCGAGCACGCCGACGCCGGAGACCGGACGGACTGTCCGGTGTCGCTCCCGATACCGAGGACCCCGTAACTGGCGGCGATGGCCGCGCCGGTGCCGCCACTCGACCCGCCTGGCGTGCGCGTCAGGTCGTACGGGTTCAGCGTCTGCCCCCCGAGCGAGCTGACCGACGTGCCTCCGTAGGCGAGCTCGGTCAGGTTGGCCTTGCCAACCACGATCGCACCGGCCTCACGCAGGCGGGCCACGACGAACGCGTCGGCGGCCGGCACCATGTTCCTGAGGGTCACGGAGCCGCCCGTCGTCGGCAGGTCGGCGGTGTCGAGGTTGTCCTTCAGGATCAACGGCATGCCGTGCAGGGGCGGCAGCGTGCGCCCCGGACGCGCGAAGGCGGTCCATGTCCCCGGCCGTCTCGAGCGCGCGCGGATTGACGGTGATCATCGCGCGGAGCGCCGGCCCCTGCCGGTCGTAGCGCTCGATGCGGTCGAGGGACGCGCGGATGATGTCGACGCAGCTGATGGCGCCAAGTGACAGCGCCGCCTGCAGGTCGGCGACCGTCGCCTCCACTACCGACACCGCGAACCGGGGCGGCAAGAGTCGTTACGTCCTCGCCGACGCGACGCCGGCCGATGAGTACATGCGGTCACTATACCCGCAGGTGTAAGCTGTAGGGCGACTTCCGAGGGGATGTGACTTCATGACGCTGACACGCCGACAGATGTTCTCGACCCTGGGCCTGAGCGGCCTGGCCCTGGCGACCAACCGTTCCCGGCTGTACGCGGCCGGTCAGGCTCCGGCGCCCGCGACGCCCGCCGGGCCGTTCACCCTGGCCGCGCTGCCCTATCCGTTCGCCGCGCTCGAACCCCACATCGACTCGCAGACGATGCAGATCCACCACGATCGGCATCATCAGGCCTACGTGACCAACCTGAACACCGCCGTCGGGAACGCCGGTGCGGCGGGCAAGATGCCGCTCGAAGAGATGCTGAAGAACCTGAACCAGTTGCCGGAGAACGTGCGGACCGCCATCCGGAACAACGGTGGCGGCCATGTGAACCACACGCAGTTCTGGACACTGATGGCGCCCAATGCTGGCGGCCCGCCGACCGGTGCGGTGGCGGATGCCATCACCTCCACCTTCGGCAGCTTCGACAAGTTCAAGGAGATGTTCGCGGCGGCGGCGACCGGCCGGTTCGGCAGCGGCTGGGCCTGGCTGAGCGACGACAACGGCAAGCTGGTGATCCACAGCACCGCGAACCAGGACACGCCGTCGATGGAGAACAAGCGCGCCATCTTCGGCCTGGACGTCTGGGAACACGCCTATTACCTGAAGTACCAGAACCGCCGCGCCGACTACATCACGGCCTTCTGGAACGTCATCAACTGGGCTGAAGTCAACAAGCGGATGAAAGCCTAGTGCCGACACTGCTCGACAAGGTCTGGGATCTGCACTCGGTCCGGCGCCTGCCGACCGGGCAGACCCAGATCTTCATCGGCCTTCACCTCATTCACGAGGTGACCACGCCCCAGGCCTTCGCGATGCTGCGCGAGCGCGGGCTGCGGCCCGCCTTCCCCGAACGCATCTTCGGGACGATGGACCACATCATCCCGACCGCCAGCCTGCGCCGGCCCACGGCGGATCCGGTGGCCGAGGCGATGATCAGCCACCCTCGAGGACAACTGTCGCGAGCATCACATCCCGCTCTACGGTCTGGGCGACGCGCATCAGGGCATCGTCCACGTGATCGGTCCCGAGATGGGCCTGACGCAGCCGGGGATGACCATCGCCTGCGGCGACAGCCACACCTCCACGCACGGCGCGTTCGGCGCGCTGGCCTTCGGCATCGGCACCTCGCAGGTGCGCGACGTGCTGGCCTCGCAGTGCCTGGCGATGGACAAGCCGAAGCTGCGCCGCGTCCGCTTCGAGGGCCGCATGGGCCCGGGCGTCACCGCCAAGGATCTGGCGCTCGCGATGATCCGGCAGCTGGGCGTGAACGGCGGCGTGGGCTTTGCCTACGAGTACACCGGCGACGCCGTCGATCGCATGACCATGGACGAGCGCATGACGCTCTGCAACCTGTCGATCGAAGGCGGCGCGCGCATGGGTTATGTCAACCCGGACGACACGACGTTCGCGTTCCTCCGCGGCCGTTCGCACGTGCCCACCGGAGACGCCTGGGACCGCGCGGTGGCGTGGTGGCGCAGTCGTGGCGTCGGACCCTGGCGCGGCCGCCGACGACGAGTGCGTGATCGACGTGAACCGGATTGCGCCGGTCGTGACCTGGGGCACCAACCCGGGCCAGAGCGTCGCGGTGGACGAACCCATCCCCGATCCCGTGGCCCTGCCGCCGGGCGAACGCGACGCGGCGCTCGAGGCCCTGCAGTTCATGGGGTTCGAAGCCGGCGAATCGGTTCAGGGGCGTCGCGTGGACGTGGCGTTCATCGGCTCGTGCACCAACGCCCGCCTGTCCGACCTGCGAGCCGCCGCCGACGTGGTGCGGGGACAGCGCGTGGCGCGCCACGTGCGCGGGCTGGTGGTTCCCGGATCGCGCGAAGTGCAGCAGGCCGCGGAACGCGAGGGGCTGCACACGGTGTTCGAGTCCGCCGGCTTCGAATGGCGCGAGCCCGGATGCTCGCTCTGCCTGGGCATGAACGACGACAAGCTGTCCGGCGCGGAAACCTGTGCCTCGTCTTCGAATCGCAACTTCCGCGGCCGTCAGGGCAGCCCGACCGGCCGGACCCTGCTGATGAGCCCGGCCATGGTGGCCGCCGCCGCGGTGGCCGGTCAGGTCGTCGACGTGCGGCGCGTGGTGCCCCGCGGAGGAGCCGTGCAATGAGCGCGTCGCGAATCGTCTCGGTCGAAGGTCGCGGCCTGCCGCTGGTCGGCGACGACATCGACACCGATCGGATCATGCCGGCGCGCCACCTGCGCGCCATCACCTTCGATGGGTTGGAACAGCACCTGTTCGGGGACGACCGCGCCCACGCCGCCCGCGACGGCCGCACCCACCCCGTCGACGATCCGCGGTTCGCGGGCGCGTCGCTGATGGTGGTGAACAGCAACTTCGGCTGCGGCTCATCGCGCGAGCATGCGCCGCAAGGCATCGTGCGCTGGGGCATCCGCGGGATCATCGGCGAGTCGTACTCGGAGATCTTCTTCGGCAACGCGGTGATGCTGGGGCTGCCGGCCGTCACCGCGGCGCCTGCCGACGTGGCCGCGTTGCAGGCGCAGATCGCCCGCGACCCGCAGACCCGCATCGCGCTCGACCTCGAAACGATGCGGGCGCAGGCGGGGCCTCTGGATTTCGCCGTGCATCTGCCGGCCGCCGCCCGCGACGCCCTCGTCACCGGCCGCTGGGACGGGCTGGGCCTGCTGTTGCAGGACTTCGACGATGTGCGCCGGACGGCGGCGGCGCTGCCTTATCTGCGCAACTTCGCCTGATCGCGCGGCGCCGGGACTGTCCGCGTGATCGATCGCCTCGACGACCGCATCCGCCGCGTCCTGGCCTTCCTGCTGCTCGGTTGCGCGTGGGCCGCCGAGGCGGGCGCCCAGCATGAACGCCATGTGCCGGCCCCGACGGACGCCGGCTGGTCGTGGTCCGGCGCGGCGCAGGTCTTCCTGACAGCCAATCTCCAGGAACGCGAGTTCACGGACTTCCACCAGCTCGAGTCGCAGAACTGGTTCATGGGCGCCGGATCGCGGCGCGCCGGTCGCGGGGCGGTGTCCATCGCCGGCATGCTCTCGCTCGAACCGTTCACCCTGCGCGAACTGGGGTCGGCCCAGGTCTTCCAGACCGGCGAGACTCTCGGCGGCGCGCCGCTCATCGACTATCAGCATCCGCACGACCTGGTCATGCATGCCTCGGTCAGTTATGCGCGGGAGGTCAGCTCGACGAGCCAGCTGCGATTCACCGCGGCGCTCGTTGGCGAACCGGCGCTCGGGCCCACCGTCTTCATGCATCGGGCCTCGGCGGCGCCCAACCCCACCGTGCCGCTGGCGCATCATCAACTCGATTCGACGCACATCACTCCCGGGGTCCTCACCGCCGGGTGGTACGCGACGGTGTGGACCGTCGAAGCATCGGCCTTCCACGGCCGCGAGCCCGACGAGGATCGGCTGGACGTGGATCTCGGCGCGCTCGATTCGTGGTCGGCGCGGGTGCTGGGGCGAGCGGGCGGCCTGATGGCGCAGGTCTCCGGCGCGCGCATTCACGAGCCAGACGCCGTCGAGCCGGGCGACCTGACGCGCCTCACCGCTTCGGTGGAGTACGTCGGCACGCCGCAAGACCGCCTGACGACGGTGACGCTGGCGTGGGGGCTGAACGACGGGACCTTCGGGCGTGAAGCCGGTTGGCTGGTCGAGGCCACGCGCGAGCTGTGGCGGCGCGGCACCCTGTATGTGCGCGGCGAGCTGGCCGACAAGCACATCCTCGGCGCAGGCGGCGCGCACCCACCGGGCTTCCAGCATCCTCATACCCTGTCCCGCGTCGGCGCATGGACCACGGGGTACGAGCATCGGCTGTTCGAGGGTCCATCGGGCCGCTGGTCGAGCGGCGCCGATCTCGCCGTCCATTACACGCCGGACAATCTGTACCCGCACTACGGTCACCCGTACTCCGTGCATCTCTTTGGTCGATGGAGCCACGGCGTGAATCCCCAGATGACCAGGCGCAGCGGCATGCGCTGAGCGCCGGAGAAGCGGACCAACGGCTCTGCTATAGTAGCGAGTCGTTTCGGGGGACCGCGCGCCGCGCCTCCCCTTCGTCTATCAGGAGAATCTCCATGCGTGCTGCCCGTTTCGCGACTCTCGTCACCTTGGCCTGGCTCATCGCCATCGGCTCCGCCGTGGTTCCGTCAGCTCAGACGACGACCGATGAGGACTACGACAAGCTCATGAAGTCGGTGGGCGCCACCGTGGGCTCGATGCGGAAGAACCTGGAAGGCCAGATGGGCGATGCCCTGGCCGCCGACGCCAAGAAGATGGCCGGACTGCAGAAGGACAACGCCGCGTTCTGGACCTCGCGCAAGGTGCAGGAAGCCGCCGACTGGTCCACCGCTGCCGCCAACCACGCCACTGAAGTCGAGAAGGCCGTGGCCGCCAAGAACATGGCGAGCGCGGGCGAGCACATGAAGCTGCTGATGGGCACCTGCGCCCAGTGCCACGCGAAGTACCGCGACAAGGCCGCCGACGGCACCTACATGATCAAGAAGCAGTAAAACGGCGGGTGCAGGTGGTCGGCAGGCGGGCGCGACCCGCGCCCGCCTTTCTCGTCAGCCCTTCTTCACCGGCGCCGTCAGCTTGATGATGGCGCCCCCGTCGGTCGTCAGTGTCAGATCGACCGAATCGCCTGCCTTCAGCGGCTTCTTGAGGTTCTTCAACAGGATGTGCACCCCGCCGGGCTTCAGCTCGGTGCTGCCGTAGGCCGGCACCGCCAGCTCGCGCAGCGCCTTCGGCGCGCTTGCCGGGCCGTCCGCGACCTCGGCGGACGCCGCGGCATCGGTCGTCACCCCGACCACGTAGACCTCGTACATGGTGGGGTTCTCGATCACGGCGTAGGCCGAGGCGGAGGTCGCTCCCGCGGCCGGTTCCATCACCCATCCGCTCGAAGCCGTCACCGGCCCCTGCGCGGACAGCCCCCCCGGCGCCAGCAACGTCACCAGTAACCCGGCCACAACCGCGGCCAACCTGAACCTCTTCATCACACCTCCGGGGCAGCCGACGCGCACAGACGCACGCCGGATCGCTCGTCAGAGTATGCCATCACCCTGCGGCAGACGCCGGACCTCCGACAGCGTGCCGGATACAGTTGACGGTTCGCCGACGGTGCCCGCCCCCGGTTACGCCGCGCGAACGGTGAGCACGGGACACCCCGCCGCGCGCACCACCTGGTTCGTGGCCGAACCGGTCAGGGCCTGCCCCAGCCCGCCGCGCCCCTGTGCGCCCATGACGATGAGATCCGCCGCGCGCGCCTCGGCCTCCTTCAGGATCTCGCGGTAGGCGCGCCCCGCCGAGACGACCGGCTGCACATCCACGCGCACGCGGTCTTCCGAGGCCAGCACCTCGTCCAGCCG
This sequence comes from uncultured Acidobacteriota bacterium, assembly GCA_963721715.1. GTDB lineage: Bacteria > Acidobacteriota > Vicinamibacteria > Vicinamibacterales > UBA2999 > VFZN01. Next base: position 433,855 of record CAVRKI010000006.1, read on the forward strand.
CACCCGCGCATCGTCCAGCAGGTAGGTGCGATACTCCGCGACGTTGAAGTGCGCGTGCACACGCGGCTCTTCGTCGGCAAGCCATTCGATCGCGTGCTGCACCATGACCAGCCCCCTGGACTGGCGGCCAAGCTCCAACGCAAAACCCAGCGCCTGCATCGCCGCGGGCGAGAAGTCCATCGCGCAGAGGATGCGTTTGAACCGCGCCTCCGAGGGGGCGCCGGCGCTGTGAGGGGGCACGGTCAGCACCGGGCACGGCGACCGGTGCAGCACCTGCTCGGTGACCGATCCGTACAGGAACCGGTTGAAGCCGCTGCGCCCGTGGGTGCCGATCACGATGAGGTCGGCCGGGATGCTGATGGCCTGATCGACGATCGTGTCAACCGGATCGCCAGCCTCAGCCATCAGGTAGACCGAGGCCGCGGCAAGCCCCGCCGATTCGACATGGCGCTGCATCGTGGCGATCACCTCGTCGCGCGACGGCGGGTAGACCATCTGCACCGATTCACCCAGTGTGCCGGGCGGCATCTGGATGGCGTCGAAGGTCGGCACGACGTGCAGCAGTGAAAGGTTCGCGCCGTAGCCGGACGCGAACGCCGAGGCGTAGGCGAGCGCCGGACGCGACGAGTCGCTCATGTCGGTAGTCGCGAGAATGTGTTTGAACTCAACCATAACGGCTCCTGATCGTGAAACGAAGCAGGAACCGTACCGCCGCTCAGCGGCTGACGGGATACTTCGCCAGCTTGCGTTGAAGCGAGCGCCGGTGCAGGCCAAGGACCCGCGCCGCCTGTGACACGTTGCCCTGGCACTCGGTCATCACCCGCTGGATGTGCTCCCATTCCACGCGGGCCAGCGAAGGAACGGTGAACTCGCGGGCCAGATCCGGCAGTTCGTGGTCCTTGTCGAGGGCGGCCGTCACCTGATCGGCGTCCACGGGCTTGGTCAGGTAGTCCGACGCGCCCCGCTTCAAGCTCTCCACCGCCGTGGCGATGGCGCCGTAGCCGGTGAGGACCACGATCCGCGTGGTGGCGTCGATGGCATGCAGTTCGGCGACAACGTCCAGGCCATGCCCGTCCGGGAGGCGCAGATCGACCAGGGCGCACTCGGGACTCTCCGTCCTGGCGAGGCCTACGGCCTCGGCCGCCGTCCCCGCACGCGTCACCTCGAAACCACGGGCCGACAACGCCTTGGCCAGACGCGACGCGAACACATCGTCATCGTCGAGCAGCAGCAACGTGCGGGCATCGTTCATGGTTGTTCCGCTTCCTCTAAGACCTTGGGCAACAGTAGTGTCGCGGTTGTGCCGGACTCGGGCGACGAGCTCAGCGTCAGACGACCACCCCACCGCTCCGCGAACGTGCGCGCCAGGAACAGGCCGAGGCCAAACCCCGCGCCGACGGGTTTGGTCGTGAAGAACGGCTCGCCCGCGTGCTGCAGAGTGGTCGCCGTCATGCCCGTGCCGTGATCGACCACCTGGAAGAGCACCTGCCCCTGCTCCGGGCGAACCTGCAGGTGAACGGCTGCGCCGTCGGGTGAGGCTTCCAGCGCGTTCTTCACCAGCGTGCGCAGGGCGCGTGCAGCGGCTTCGAGCGGCACCCGCACCAGAGGCGCGTCGGGATCCACCGTCAGTCGCACCCGTTCGCGATCGCGCGGGCCAAAGGTGTCGAGCGTCGCGGCGACGACACGGGCAGCGGCGAGGGTCTGGGCCTCGTGCGCCACGGACGCATCGGCACGGCCGCTCATCTGGTCGAGGATCTCGCGGCAGCGATCGACCTGGCTTCGAATCAGCCGCGCGTCCTCGGCGATGTCCGCGGGCACATTGGCGGCGGAGGCCGCCAGATCGAGCTCGCGGGCGGCGACGGCGATCACGCTCAGCGGCGTGGCCAGCTCGTGTGCCGCCCCGGCGGCCAGCGTGGTGAGCGAGGCCAGCCGTTCCTGCTGCGCGGCCGTCCGTCGCGCGTCGGCCAGCGCGCGCTCGCGGTCTTCAAGCGCCAGACGGATGCGGGTGACGAAGCTGGCCGTGAGCAGCGCCGCAGCCACGAAGGCCACACCCATCCCGACCTGGTGACTGAGACCCGCCCCCATGGCCTCGTGCCCCGCGTGCGGATCGACCATCGCGCGAAGCGGTGTGATGAACAGCGCTCCGTAGCCGGCCATCGACGTCGCCGCCGCCGCCCATGCCCACGAGGCGTTGAGCGTGACGGCCGCCAGCGTGATGTAGACGAGATAACTGATGGTGAACGGATTCGACGGACCACCGGTCAGCCCCATCAGCGCGGTGAGGATGACGATATCGAACAGGATGAGCCCACCCAGCTGGCGGTCGGAGGGCTCGGATCCGCGCCGGAGCCACAGCCCCAGCCACAGGTTGCTCGCCACCTGCGCCGCCAGCAGCAGCAGCACCCCAGCGGCCGAGAACTGCACGCCAAGCGTCTGCGCGATGGCAAGGGTGAGCGCAGCGCCGGCGGCGACCGCCCACCGGAACCGCGCCAGCCACCGGGCGGTGACGACCGGTCCAGCTTCGGGCGACCACATCGCGCCATTCTCAACCGGAACGGTTGCCGGCGCCCCTGTGGCAATCTGCCGCACCTTCATCTGCATGCGTGTCCTGTAGGCTACTGCGAAATGCGCCGCGCCTTCGTCGCCGTCCTGCTCGTCGCTACCGCGCTCGGAGCGACACTTTCCCTTGGGGCCACCGAGACCGGAGTCACGCTGGCGGTACCCGGCCGATCGAATCAGACGCCGTGGGCGGCCGCGCTCGGCCCGTTCGTGGCGGTGGCCTGGGGCGCGCAGGTGACCGATGGCAAGCCCGATGTGTTCGTCGCGGTGAGTCGCGACAGTGGGCAGACCTTTGGCCCAGCCGTGCGGGTGAATGGCATCGAGGGTGAGGCCCGCCTCGGCGGCGAACTGCCGCCGCGCGTCGCGCTGGTGCCGCGGTCAGGCGGTGTTCCCGAGATCGTGGTCGCCTATGGAGCCAAGACCACCGGCACCGCGATCAAGGTCTCCCGATCGACGGACGGTGGCCGCACCTTCTCGTCCGCTCGCGAGTTGCAGGCGCCGGGCGCCGCGGGGGATCGGGGCTGGCATGCCCTGACCATCGGCAACGCCGGCGACGTTCATGTCATGTGGCTCGATCACCGGGGCATGGTCAGCGACAAGGCGGAGAGCCCCGAACACCATGAAGCCGCCGCGATGGACGGGGCCGCCATGGCGCAGCGATCCGGTTTGTATTACGCGAAAGACACGGCCGCGCCGCAGGAGCGTGAACTGCTGAAAGGCGTGTGCTACTGCTGCAAGGTGGCACTGGCCACCGGCAAGGACGGCGCACTCGTCGCCGCCTGGCGACATGTCTACCCCGGCAACATTCGCGACGTCGCGTTCACGGTCTCCCGCGACGGCGGCCGCACGTTCGCGGCTCCGGGACGTGTCAGCGCGGACAGCTGGCAGCTGGCTGGGTGTCCCGACGATGGGCCGGCCCTGGCTGTCGATGGAGAAGGCACCACCCACGCGGTCTGGCCAACGGTGATCGGCGGCGACGAGCCGGAAGGCGCCATCTTCTACGCCTCGTCGCGCGATGGCCGATCGTTCTCGCCCCGCACCCGCATTCCGACGCTGGGCAGCCCGAAGCCGATGCACCCGCAAATCGTCGCGGACGATTCGGGCAGGGTGGCGGTGGCGTGGGACGAAGTGATCGGCGGCGTGCGTCAGGCGGCCTTGCGCACGATCAGATTCGACGAAGCCGGTCAGCCCATCTTCGGCGCGACGACGCGTCTTGGCCGACCTGACGTGCCCTCCTCCTACCCGATGCTCGTCTCCACGCCGGCGGGCGTGCTGGCGGTGTACGTGGAGGGAAAAGCCGGCGCCTCCTCGATACAGGTGAAGGCAGGATCTTAGCGGCCGATCCGCAGTCGTGGCCGTGGACGTTTTTGCCACGTCACCGCGGCCCTCGCACGGCACTATCTGCCACTCAACGCCAGTTCGGGTGGCGGCCCTCCTCTGACGAGGGTTTTGGCATGCCACTCGCAGGTATTCGCGGCATGGCGCCAGAGAATGCACGTCCGAACGAGGCGCGACCAACCCCCAAGTTGCTCGATCGGCTCCGCCAGGCGATTCGGCTTCGCCACTACGGTCGCCGAACTGAGGAGGCGTATGTCGGTTGGGTGCGTCGCTACATCGTGTTTCACCGAAAGCGGCACCCGGCGGAGATGGCCGAGCCGGAGGTGACGACGTTTCTCAGTCATCTTGCGCAGGAGCGGCAGGTGTCGGCATCGACGCAGAATCAGGCCTTGTGCGCGATCCTGTTCCTCTACCGGCATGTGATTGCGCGGCCGCTGGGCCGCTTCGACGGCCTGGTGTGGGCGAAGCGTTCGGCCCACGTCCCGAGCGTGTTGACGCGCGATGAAGTGGTGGGCGTTCTGGCACAGATGTCGGGCGTGCCGTGGCTGGTGTGTGCGCTGCTCTACGGGGCAGGTCTGCGGCTGACCGAGTGCCTCGAGCTACGCGTCAAGGACCTGGACGTCGGCGGCGGGCAGATCGTCGTCCGGAGTGGCAAGGGTGGGAAGGACCGGCGTGCGCCGCTGCCGAGCATGCTGGTCGACGCGCTTGAGGAGCACCTGGTGGGCGTGCGTCAGTTGCATGGTCGCGATCTGGCCGCCGGTTACGGACGCGTCGCCATGCCCGACGCGCTGGCGGTGAAGTATCCCCATGCGGCTGAAGAGTGGGGATGGCAGTTTGTATTTCCGGCTGGTCGGATCTGTCGCGACCCGCGATGGGGCGCGCCGTCGCGCTACCGTCTGCACGAGTCGGTCGTCCAGCGGGCCGTGACGGAAGCGGTGCGCCGGGCAGGACTGACCAAGCGTGCGACCTGCCATTCGTTCCGCCACTCGTTTGCGACCCATCTTCTCGAAGACGGATCGGACATCCGGACGGTGCAGGAACTGCTTGGCCACAAGGACGTCAGCACGACGATGGTGTACACGCATGTGCTGAATCGTGGACCGCTGGGTGTTCGGAGTCCGGCAGATCGGCTTCGGCTGGCCTGGAAGAGGGGAACGGGTAGCGGGGAGGGCAGGGATCCGTAGGCGGCGGTTTCCGGCCATGGGCCATCGCGTCTTCACAGCCACGCACGGCGGCATGGCGGGCGATGCCTTCGTGCTAGCATCCGTGCCGACGGGGGTTACGGACTTCTGTCCGAGCGGCGATGTGAGCACCGTAGACGCGGCCGTTTGCAGCCATGGTGGTTTTCGGGCTGCTGTTCGATGGTCAAGAGCCGCCGCAGCCCGCGGCTATGTAAAGTTCAGAGACGACGCGGCAATGCATGTTACGAGGGGACGGCGGCAATGCGCGGTCACCGGCGCCAGACAGATAGCGGCGAGTTTTTGCAGCTACGGACGGTAGGGGACGTGTCGCGAGTGACTGTCCGACAGTAGAAACACAGGTTAGGCTGCCTCGGCCTTCCGAATCAGCTTCGCAATATCGCGGGGCGTTGCGCCAATGCTGAGTAGCGACCGCATCATCAAATCGAGGCTGACCGAGGTATCAGCCGCCTCCATCTTCGCCACCCGCGATTGACTCGAACGGAGCTGCTTCGCGAGCGCAGCCTGGGTCAGCCCACGGCGTTCGCGCAGCTGGCGGACGCCGGATGCGAGCGCGAGCTTGAGCTCCACGAAGCGCCGTTCTTCATCGCTCAGGCCCAGAAACGCGCCAGCATCGCTGACGCGCCACCCCGCAGCCTCGAGCCGAGTCTTCTTTGTCTGCTTCATCGTCTGGTCCTCGTCTTGGTGGCGGCGTGGTATTGCGTGAGACGCCGCCGGCAGGTCGCGAGCACGCCCTGCGGTGTCGCTTCCGTCTTCTTCGCGAACACGTCGAGAATCACGACGGCATCGCCCGCGACGTGGTACACGATCCGCCACGTGACCGACCGGTCGGGTATCCGCAGCTCATGGCACCCGGCACCGATCGTGGGCATGGGGCGTGACTGAGGCAGCCCGAGGGTTTCGCCCTGCTGGAGCCGCCGCAGCAGAAACCCCGCCTCGACTCGCGCCTCAGCGCTGAACGGTGGCGTCTTCACTTCTCCGAAGAGCCACACGAGCGGTACGTCGGCGGGTCGAGCCATGGCGGTATGTCGAATATGACATACACGACGCCGACATGGCAACTCGCAGCCTAACCACGGCTTGCAGCCGACGGCGGCCCAGACGCATCAGAGCGCGGCGAAGCGGCGTGCGCAGCGACGAACCGGTGCTCACGCCGGGTCCGCTCAAGATGCGCGTAGGATCCGCGTACAGGGCTCGAGCGTCGGTCGCCCGACCGCGGCTAAAAGCCCCGCGGGTCGCGCACATGCTGTCGCGAGCACGCACGATGCTGCGTCGCTCAGGCTGTCGCGCCGTCGGCCTGGAAGGCGACGTCTCGAAATCTCCCTGTCGCGGATCGCGAGCAGCTGTGTCTCGGCTGGCCTCGCGATCGGACGGTTCGTCAGTCTGGTGGGCGGCCTGTGAGTGTTCGCGCGACAGGCGCGCCGAGTGGAAGACGACAGCCTGTGATGCAACTGGCGTCCACCGCTTGCAGCCGACGGCGCTCGGTGGGCTTGCGGGCCAGCGGCGTTAGGCCTCTCGGGCGCCACTGGATCACAATCCGAATAACGGATACCCTCTGACCATGTCATCGCCAGTTCTCAGCCGAGACCAAACGGTCGCGCGCCTCTCGGGCTGCGAGAAGGACATCCGCGCTTTGGGCGTGGTCCGATTGGCACTGTTTGGGTCCGTTCTGCGAGGCCAGACTCGCGCCACGAGCGACGTCGATTTCATCGTGCAATTCGCACCTGGCACCAAGACCTACGCCCGTTTCTTTGCACTCTCAGAGTTGCTCGAAACGCAGTTGGGTCGGCCTGTCGAACTGGTGACCACCGAGGCGCTGTCACCATTCATCGGCCCGCGAATCTTGGCTGAGGCGCAAGATGTCCTTCGAGCCGCGTGACTACCTGCGCCATATTCTGGTCGAAGCCGACTATTTGATCGGTCGGAGCGAGGGGCTATCATTCGAGTCGTTCTCGGCCGATGAGACCCTCCGCCGCGCGTTCGTCCGCAGCCTCGAAATTATTGGCGAAGCCACCAAGAAGGTGCCTGACGATTTCCGCGCGACCCATCCAGTGGTCGAGTGGCGCGCCATGGCTGGAATGCGAGACGTCTTGATCCACGACTACTTTGGCGTCGATTTCGAACTTGTGTGGGACGTGGTGCGCAATCGGGTTCCTGAGCTGCGGAGTCAAGTTGCCTCCGTACTCAAGGCCTAACAACGAATGGAGCCGACGCGCGTTGGCGCGCGCGGCTCATTCGTAGCCTGCGGCGCCACCATAGCCGTTAGGCACTCGAGACCGCCGGACACCTCGAGACGACGATACAATGCGACGTGCTGCTACCGAACGCTGAGCACGCCATCATTGAACGCGCAAAGCTTGAGGACTACCTGCTGTCCTTCCGCCATCCGGTGGGCCGGTTCAAGGCGCGGTTCTTCGCGGGGCTCGGCTTCTCAGCCGAACGCTGGGACGTTGTCGATCAGGCACTTCGTGTTCAGCACTTGAGCCAGGAAGCCGAGGCGGGCGTTCCGGACGGCTTCGGGGAGCCATTCACCATCCGCGCTATCCTACAGGGACCGACCGGACGATCGGCCGTAGTGGTGAGTGTCTGGTTCATCCGGACCGGGGACACCCATCCGCGATTCGTCACCGCCTATCCGGGAGACACGAAGTGACGCCCAACCTGCTCGACGTCGTTGTTCTGACGCACGACCTGCCCGCCCACGGGCTGCGGCGCGGTGATCTGGGCGCGGTGGTCGACCTGCGCGGTCCCGTGGCATTTGTCGTCGAGTTCGTCGCGGCATCGGGGCGTACGCAGGCGCTCGTGACTCTGAGCCCTTCAGACATCCGTGCCGTCGCCGACGACGATCTGGTAGCCGTGCGGCCGACCGCCTCAACGGCATCGTAAACACGGCGGTGCCTAACCAGCGCTTGCAGCCGACGACGGCCCGCAGGTGTGGCACACTCGCGGCATCCGCCCGCCGCGGCTTACGCCGAAACGTTAGACCGCTGACACGAAGGCCTAGCCAACCAGCTCGAACAGGCCATCGAGCACTCGCGCGAGCTCTTCGTCAGAGGCGCGTCCCAATCGTTTGCCGATCCGTTCGGTCGACAACGTCCGAATCTGGCTGATCTTCACCCACGACCGCTTGGGCAACTTGCCCGTCAACTCCAGGGTCAACGGATATCCGGCACGCGGTTCCTGACTGGTGAGCGCCACCGCGATCACGGTGCCCGAGCGCTCGTTGAACACATCGTGGCTCAGCACGAGCACCGGGCGTTGACCGGCCTGCTCGTGGCCCCGCACCCTATTCAGGTCCGCCCAGCGAATCTCACCCCTCAGTATTCGGGCCATGATTCGCGCGTGGCGGCCAACCCTTCATCCGCGAGGCCCTGTTCTTCCGCCGGGTCGAGCTTGGCGCACTCCTCGGCCAATCGGGTCCGGGCGAGGCGAGCCAACTTCTCGGCCAAGGCAGACTCAATGGCCTGGCTGCGGTTCTTGAAGCGGTTCCGAGCGACCAACTGATCTACCCGGTCCAGCAGGTCGGCATCGAGGGTCAGGGCAACCTTGGCTTTGGGCATATAGGTATGACGAACCATCATACCATCGGACACGCGGTCGAACCAGCAGTTGCAGCCCACGGCGCCGGTGGTCGTGTGGGCGCCGCGGCTGATGCCTGACGTTGGGCCAGCGACGGGCCGACGCGCAGGATGCCGGCACCCTCTCGGCTCGCCCCGCCGCCGACGTGTTTCGCGGCGCTCGGGCACGGATTTGAACGGTGCGCGTCACGTTCAACGAGTTGGCCGAGAGCCCCAGGTCCTACTTCGGCAGCCGCTCCGGCATCTCCGCCACCACGTAGGTCATCACCGCAAGCGAGGCGGCCGCCTTCGACACCTCTGCCGGCATGATCCGCTCGACCGTGTCGGCAGGTGTGTGGTGAATCGTGAAGTACTTCGTCGCGTCGCCCGAGTAGGCCATCATCGGCACGCTGCCCGCCTGCGCGATCGGGCCGATATCCGCGCCGCCGCCACCGGGCCCGACGTTGTGCATGTCGATGCCCGCCAGGAGCGTGCCGATGTCGGCGATAATCCGGCGCGCGGATTCAGATCCGCTGAACGCCAGGCGTGCCGGCGCGAACACGCCCGAGTCGGACTCGATGGCCAGCACGTGATTCGGCGCGTCCTTCAGGTAGGCATCCTTGTAGGCCGTGCCTCCGCGCAAGCCGTTCTCCTCGTTCGTGAACAGCACGAGGCGCACGGTGCGCCGCGGCTGAATCTTCAGCTTCTTCATCAGCCGCAGCGACTCCCACGTCGCGATGCAACCCACCGCATCGTCGGAGGCGCCGGTGGCCGCGTCCCACGAGTCGAAGTGGCAGCCGACGAGGACGATCTCCTCGGGCCGCTCGCGCCCCGTGATCTCGCCGATGACGTTGGCCGACTCGGCGTCGGGCTCGAAGTGCGCCTCCATCTTCAGGCGCACCCGCACCCGCCGGCCGCGCGCGACGATGCGCTGGATGCGCTGGGAGTCCTCCACCGAGATCGCGGCGGCGGGAATCTTCGCGGCCTCGTCTCCGTACTGCATGCCGCCGGTGTGCGTGGTGCGCAGCCCCATCGGGACCCACCGAGCGCAGCAGCATGCCCACGGCGCCGTGCTGGGCCGCGATGCGGGCGCCGCCGGAGCGATACACCACCGTTTCGCCGTAGTTGGTGTAGGGCACGTCGAACAGCACGATCCGCCCCTTCGCCTCGGCGGACCGCTTCTGCAGGTCGTCCATGCTGGACACGACCATCACGTCGGCTTCGACGCCGGCCGGCGGCGTGGCGATGCTGCCGCCCAGGCCCAGCAGGGGGATGACGTGGTGAGGCGGCTCGACGATCTCGAGGCTTTCCTGACCGCGGACCCACTTGGGGCCCATCACCTTCTCGGTCCGGACCCGCTCGAACCCGTCCTTCTTCATGGTTTCGGCCGCCCAGGCGATGGCCCGTGTCAGGTTCTCCGAACCGGTGAGGCGGGCGCCATAGGTGTCGGTCAGCTCGGCCAATCGGTCCCACGCGAACTGATCGGCGGTGGCTGCCGCGATCAGCCGTTGCGCATCGTCCCGATAGGGGCTGAGCCAGACGGGAGGCTGGGCCTGGGAGCCGCCTTCGAGCGCCGGCAGCAAGGCGGGGGTGACCAGGGAGAGCGCCAGGCCGAGGCCCAGCACCAGGACAAAGGGGATCGTCCGGTTCATTCAGGCCGGATTATAATCTGGGGGCACCGACAGGTTTCGATGCCATTCCTCACCCGCGCCGTGTACATCGTGGTGGGCCTCACTTCCGTGGGCCTGGCCGGTCTGGGCGCCCTGCTCCCGGGGCTGCCGACGACGGTGTTCCTGTTGATCGCGCTGTGGGCGTTCTCGCGATCGAGCGAGCGGCTGCACGCGTGGGTGAAGCGGATGCCCCTCTTCCGCGAGGCCCTGGTCCACGTCGAGCGCTATCACGCCGAACGCAGCATCACGCGCGGCGTGAAGCTGGTCGCGGTGTCGTGCGCCTGGCTGTCGGTGGCCCTGTTCTTCCTGGGTCGCGGCCTCGAGCCCTCGCTGACCGCGCTGGTGCTGGTGCTGCTGGCCATGTCGTGCACCATCTTCATGGCGCTCACACGCACGGCCGCGCACCAGCCGGTGCGCGACTAGAACTCTTCCTTCGGCTCTTCCGGTTCTTCCGCAACTTCAGGTGGTCCCTGCGGCGGGATCTCGGTCTTGTCGTCCTCGGCCGCCGGAATCACCGGCGAGCGCCCTGGGCCCGATGGCACCTCTGGCCCGCGGATCTCGTCGGGCGTCAGGTTGTCCTTCCGATGCGCCGCGTCGTTCTTCAACCCAAGCTCGAGCTTGTCTTTCCAGGTCATGACGAACCCTCCTCGCTCCAGAGTAGCGGGGAGTGTCGGCGTCGTGGTGTGCTGTTTTCTAGCGTCGCGCACCACCACAGCCGTGAGCAGAGGTGACTTCCCTGGTTCTCGTCGAGTGCGTGACGACCGATCGTTTCCTGTTAGAAGCCGAGCGTATAGAGCAGCCTGAACGTCCGCCCCATTTCGGGCAGCACGTCCTTCAGGTAGTTCAGGTGATTGCGATAGAGCTCGTTGGTCGCGTTCTCGAGGCGCGCCGTGATGGTGTTGAGCACGCTGCCCTTCGTGAACGCGTAACCGCCGTAGAAACGAAGCGTGGCGTAGCCGGGCGTGTCCGTTTCGTCACCGTAGGTGCGGCGCTGCGCGGCGACGGCGGTGACGGCGGTGCCCGCCTGGAAGCCGTTCTTCTGATAGCGCAGGCCGAGGATGCCGCGGTAGGGCGGGATGCGGGGCAGGTCTTCGCCGGTGTCGTCGAGCGTGCCGCGCACCATGTCGAAGGTGAACTCGCCCGTCCACTCCGGCGTGAACTTCAGGTCGCCGTGCGCTTCGAAGCCCCACAGGGTGGCGTCGCGCCCGACGAACTCCACGTACGGCAGATCACCTCCGTGCGCGTCGCCCTCCTCCCCTTCTTCGCCGTGCTCGATGTTGAATCGGTCGTCGAACTCCTCTTCCCGCTCCTCGAACTCTTCGTCGCTGATCGGGTTTCGGAAGACGAAGTTGCTGATGCTGTTGCGGAAGAACGAGACCTCGCCTTCGAAGCGGTTGCCGCGGGCGCGCAGCGCGAGGTCGAGGCCCAGGGCCCGCTCGGACTCCAGATCGGGGTTGCCGATCTCGTACGCGAAGTTGCCGAGGTGTGGACCGTAGAAATAGAGCTCTTCGAGGGCTGGCGGACGCGCGGCCCGTGCGACGCTGGCGGCAATCACGAAGTTGTCGTTCGCCGCCTCGGGGCGAATGAGCAGCCCGACCGAGCCCGACGCCTCGGTGAAGTCTCGTTCGGGCAGCCCGCCCTGGGGGGCGTAGCGCGTGTGATCCAGGCGGCCGCCGAACTGCAGCGTCGCGTGCGGCCAGGCGACCTCCTCGTAGAGGAACGCGGCGAGACTGTTCTGATCCACGGGCGGCGACAGCGCCTCTTCACCGGTCGCGACGAACTGGCGGTTGAGCAACCATCCGCCCACGCTGCCGAGCATTCCAGCCGTCTTCCGGTGCGACAGCAGGACTTCGCCTTCGAGGGTGTCGTTGTCGAACGTCGTGCCGATCTCGTCGCCTTCAAGCTCCTGGTGCTCGTAGCGCCGGACGCCGAGGGTGGCGCGGTAGGACTGGAGGAATCCCGGGCAGCGCCGACCCGCCGGCGCGGATGTTGAACGCGTGGCGCCGCGGCGTCAGGCTGATCTGCCCCTCCTCGACGACCGGGATGCCGTACTTCATGTCGGTGTAGCCGTAGCTGGCGCCGACGTAGGAGTGCTCACCGGTCCACGCGCCACCCAGGCTCGTCGTCGCCGTGCGCGACTGCGGTGTTCTCGGCCTCGCCCTCCGGCGTGCTGTAGTTGCCCATCCGCTGTCCGCTGCCGCCGAAGTGAAACGCCCACTGACCGTTGCCCAGGTGCACGTCGCCGGCGCCGCCGGCCTGCCCGCCGTTGGTGCCGAGATCGAACGTGAAATTGCCCGATGCGCCAGTGGTGGGTTCGGTCGGAATCTGGTCGGAGATGACGTTGACGAGACCGCCGATCGCGTTGGCGCCGTACAGCAGCGTGGCCGGACCCGCGGACGACTTCGACCTTGCGCGCGGCCGCCGGGTTCACGGGCACGCCGTGGTCGCCCGACTGGCTGGAGATGTCGCCCATGCGCTGACCGTCCTCGAGCACGACCACGCGGTCGCCGTCGAGACCGCGGATCACCGGCCGCGCCGGCGCGGCGCCGAACGAGCGCGTGGCGATGCCGGGCTCGGACTGCAGCGTGCCGGCCACCGTGGAGTCGAGCTGCCGCGTCAGGTCCTGCCCGGTGAGCACGGACGTCGGCTGATACGACTCGAACTGCGGCCGCGGGTTGGGACTGACCGACAGCACTTCGGCGAAGTGCAGGTCGAACTCCACCGCCATGTCGAGCTGCGCCGGCGCGGTCGCCCACCGTGACCTCGGTGCGGCGCGTGGTGTAGCCCTCCGCGCGCACGCCGACGTGGTAGCTGCCCGGCGGCACGCCGTCGAACCTGTAGTGGCCCTGCTCGTCGGTGCGCGTCTCGCGCCTCAGCTCGTCGATGATGACCAGCGCCCCGGCCATCGGCTGGCCGCCGTCGCCCTGGGTAATCGTGCCGCTCAGCGTCGTGCCCTGCTGGGCTGCCGCCAGGCTGGGCAGGGTGATCAGCATCAGCGCGACGATGACGCGGGAAAGCAAGGTGTTACGCATATCCTGACAGGGTAGGTCGTCGCGGGGCCGCGCGTGGCGAATCGAAGCAGTCGGAGCACGTCGTGAAACCCATGAGTGGTCGTTTTCAGGCAATGAATGGCATGCGTGGCTGCCGTCGCCCTGGTCTCGCTGTGCGTCTCGTTTGCACCTCCGGTGGAGGCTCAGGGGGCTGGATCGATCACCGGCACCGTGGTGACGAAGGCGAAGCCGCCGAGGCCCATCCGGGTCACGCTTCGATCAGAAGGTGTGCGGCGCGGAGCTGCCGGATCAATCGATCGCGGTGGACGCTGCCGGCCAGCTGGCCAATGCCGTGGTGACGCTGGTCGGGCGTGAAGGCCAGGGCCCCAGCGCGCGAAGTATCGGTGGTGAACGAGAAGTGCGCGTTCGTCCCGCGCGTGCAGGTGGTGGCGCCCAACGGCAGCGTCAGGACCTCGAGCAAGGATCCGGTGCTGCACACGACGGTGGTCCAGCAGATGGATGGACGTCAGCTCTTCAACGTGGCGCTGCCGATGCCGGGAATCGAGATCAACAAGCCGCTCCCGGGCCCCGGCATCATGCGGGTCGGCTGCAGCACCCATCAGTGGATGCGCGGCTGGATCATCGCGACCGACGAGCAATCCGCCGTCACCGGCGCCGATGGCCGGTTCACGCTGGCCGACGTGCCGCCAGGCACGTATCAGTTACGGGTCTGGCACGAAGCGCTGAAGGCCGACACACGAACCGTCACCGTGGTCGCTGGCAAAACGGCGACCGTGATGGTCGAGATGAAGTGAAGGACCGAGGACGCGCTCCCGCTGTCCCTCACCGTATCGCCATCAGCTCCCCGGCCGTTCGCCAGTACCACGTCCCGCCGACGAGCGCGGGTGACGCCAGCGTGCGCGCGCCGAGCTCGTTCACGTGCAGCAGCTTGAACTCGCGCCCGGCCTGCACGACGAACGTCTGCCCATCATCGTTGGTGAAGATACACCTTGCCGTTCACCGCGACCGGGGAGGCCGAGAACCCCTCTCGCTGCGCGACACCCAGGCGCGCCTGATACACCAGGGTCCCCGTCGCCGCTTCGTAGACCGTCAGGACGCTCTGCATGTCGTTCACGAGGTAGAGCAGGTCGCCCACGACGATGCCCGACGGCACGAAGGGCGAGCCCTTCGGCGTGCTCCACGCCACGTGCGTGGAGGTGACATCGCCTGCCCCGCCGGGCCGAATCGCGATGGTCGGGCCGGCGCGCCCGGACGAGGCGAACACGAGACCATGGCCAACGACAGGGGTGGGAATCACTTCGAAGGTCATGCCACGCACGGTCCAGAGCTCGCGACCGGTGTCCGGGTCGTAGGCCGCCACGCGTCGCTGGCTCGACACGACGAGCTCGTCGCGTGCGCCGGCGTCGATCACCACGGGCGTGCCCCACCCCACGGTTTCGGTGCGCGGCGTCTGCCACAGCGTCTTCCCGGTGGCCTTGTCGAACGCGGCGACGAACGCCGACTGGTTGGTCGTCGGGTTCTGGTCCTGGTAGAGGAAGATCCGGTCCTGGTAGAGCACGGGCGATCCGGCCGGGCCGTGGTAGTTGTCGATGACCCCGAAGCGCCGGTGCCAGAGCAGCTTGCCGGACAGATCGAAGGCCGCCAGGCCGTGTCGGCCGAAGGACGCGTAGACGCGCTGACCATCGGTGGCCGGCGTCGCGGAGGCGTAGCCGTTCTTCTCGTGCACGCCCTCGACGCCTTCCTGCGGAATGAACGTCTCCCACAGAAGCTTGCCGTTTGTCCGGTTGAACGCGAGCATCGACAGGCGGCGGCCGCGATCGTGGGCCGTGGTGAGGAAGATCTGCTCGCCCCACACGACCGGCGACGAGTTGCCCGATCCCGGTACCGCGACCTTCCACTGCACGCGCGCGGTCGACGACCACGTGTCGGTGTAGGCGGCGCCGTCGGGCACCAGTCCCTGTCCCGAGGGGCCACGCCAGCGAGGCCAGTAGCGGGCGCCGTCGCCCTCGACCTGGATCATCCGGACGTCCTCGGGCGCGGTAGACGCCGAGGCGCCGAGCACGGCCGCCACGACGAGCACGGGAAGGAGGTGGCGCATCATGGGCGATTCTCGCATCAACCGGGCGAGAGCCAGCGCGGCCGGTCCCTTCCTCGATAGAATCGTCCCATGCTTCGGCTGCTTCCGTCGGTCGCCCTTGTCCTGCTGCTGGCGTCAGCACTCCTGCCGGCTCAGCCGTCGCCCCAGATTCGGGTCTCGCCAGTCAGCGCCGCCGATGCCCGCCGGCCCGCCGAGGCTTCCGTCGCAATCAATCCGACGAACCCTGAACACGTCATCGCCACGTTCATCCAGAGCACCCTGCCCGGGCAGCAGCCGAGGTCCACCAACTGGGCCTACGTCTCCACCGACGGCGGACTGACCTGGACCGGCACGCATGGCGGCCAACCCGTCGCATCGCGTCCAAGGCGACGACGTCATTACGTTCGGGCGTGACGGCACGGCTTTCCACACCTATATCGCCTTCGACGGCATCCGCGTCGACCGGCCAGAGGTGGCGGCCACCGGCATCTGGGTCCGGCGGACCAGGGACGGCATCACCTGGGACCCGGCGGTGCCGGTCATCGATCACGTCAACACCGTGATGCCCTTCGAGGACAAGCCGTGGACGATCGTGGACCGCGCCGCGGACTCGCCCCACCGCGGTAACGTCTACGTGGCGTGGACGCGCTTCGACGTCTACGGCAGCGACGACCCGGCGCATCGCACGCACGATCTGGTTCGCCCGCTCGCGCGATGGCGGTCAGTCGTTCCAGCCGCCGACGCGCATTTCGGACGACACCGGTGATGCGAAGGACTCCGACGGCACGCTCGAGGGCGCGGTTCCCGCCGTCGGGCCGAAGGGCGAGGTCTACGTCGTGTGGGCAGGCCCCAACGGGCTGTCGTTCGATCGCTCCGACGATGGCGGCTGGACGTTCGGCGCCGACCGGATCATCTCGCCGCTGACCGGCGGCTGGGACATCCCGGTCCCCGGCGTGGAGCGGCACAACGGCATGCCGGTGACGGCGGTGGATCTCAGCAGCGGCCCGAACAAGGGGTCGCTCTACGTGAACTTCATCGACGAGCGCAATGGCGACACCGACGTGTTCCTGCTGGCGTCGCGGGACGGCGGGCGCACCTGGGCGCCGGCCGTGCGCGTGAACGACGATCCGAAGGGCGCGGCGCAGATGTTCACGTGGATGGCGGTGGACCCCGCCGATGGCTCGGTCAACGTGGTCTTTCACGATCGACGAGGCCTGACCGGCACCATGACCGGGGTGACACTGGCGCGCAGCGTGGACGGCGGCAAGACCTTCGTCAATCACCGCGTGCCGATCGAACCGTTCGACTGCTGCGCGGCGTCCTCGTTCGTGGGCGACTACAACGGCCTGGACGCCTACAATGGCCGGCTGGTCGCCGTGTTCCCTGTGCTCGCCGGCACGCAACAGCGCATCATGGCGGCGACGATGCGCTTCCGCCCAGGTACGCAATCGTTGATGTAATTCGAGCCCGTTGGGGCCTGGCACGAAAGGTCGGTTTTTGATGCAGATTCTGCGCACGTTGTTGGTGGTGGGCCTGATCACCGCGAGTCTGCACGCCCAGACGCGCCCCGCGCCGCTGGGGCAGGCCAGCATCACCTGGCTCTACTACAAGGACATCCCGGCGGCGATGCGCTTCTATGAAGACATCCTCGGGCTGACACTCACCGTCGATCAGGGCTGGGCCAAGGTCTATCAGACCTCGCCCACCTCGTTCATCGGCCTGGTGGACGAAGCCCGCGGGATGCACCGGGCGTCCGAGACCAAGCCGGTGGCCGTCGCCTTCGTCACCCCGGACGTCGACGCCTGGCATGCCTGGATGGTGAGCAAGGGCGTCAAGATGCGCAGCGCCGTGGCCGACTCGAAGTCGTTGCCCATCCGAGGCTTCACGGCGTACGATCCGGAAGGCTACACGCTGGAGTTCGAGACGTTCCGCGACGACCCGCAGAACACGAAGATGCGTGCCCTGCTGAAGGCCCCGAAATGATGAAGCGACTCTGTGCGATGACCCTGGCGGCCGGCCTGGCCGCGGCCACCCCCGCCTCCGCGCGGCTCGCGCTCTGGCGCGGCGAGCTCTCGGCGCAGGCGCCGACGCCTGCAGCGGCGCCCGCGGCCAATCAGGAACGTGACTTCCTGACGCGCGTCCGGCGCCTCACCGTCGAGGGCAAGCGCGCCGGTGAAGGCTACTGGGCGCCCGACGGCAAACGCCTGGTCTTCCAGAGCGAACGCGACGCGACCAATCCGTTCTACCAGATTTACGTCCTGGATTTCGCCACCGGCGAGACCAGGCGTATCTCGCCCGGCATCGGCAAGACCACGTGCGCGTTCTTCCGGCCCGGCAGCGACCAGATCCTCTTCGCGTCCACCCACCACGACCCGAAGTCCAAGCAGTACCAGGACGAGGAACTGGCGTTCCGCGCCTCCGGCAAGGAGCGCCGCTACGCGTGGGACTACGACACCGAGATGGAGATCTACGCGTTCTCCGAGAAGAGCGGCGCGCTGACGCGCCTGACCAATGCCAAGGGGCTACGACGCCGAGGCCGGCTACTCGCCGGACGGCCAGTGGATTGCGTTCTCGTCGATGCGCGACGCCTACAACCGCACGCTGTCGCCCGAGGAACAGAAGCAGCTCGCCACGGACCCCAGCTACTTCGGCGAGATCTACATCATGAAGGCCGACGGCACCGGCCAGCGCCGCCTCACCAACACGCCCGGCTACGACGGCGGCCCCTTCTTCACGAAGGACGGCAACATCGTCTGGCGACGCTTCGACGAGCGCGGGTCTGATTGCCGACGTCTGGACGATGAAGCCCGACGGCACGGACGCGAAGCAGATCACGCACTTCGGCTCGATGAGCTGGGCGCCCTACGAGCACCCCTCCGGCGAGTACTTCCTGTTCGCCTCGAACAAGCTCGGCTTCGAGAACTTCGAGGTGTTCATTGTCGACAAGGCGGGGCTGAAGGAGCCGGTGCGGATCACCTACTCCGATGGCTTCGACGGGCTGCCGGTGCCGTCGCCGGACGGCACGCAGCTGGCCTGGACGTCGAGCCGTTCGGGCGGAGGCGCGGGCCAGATCTTCCTGGCGCAGTGGAACCACGAGGCGGCACGGAAAGCGCTCGCCGCTGCGCCCGCGCGCAAGTAGGTTCAAGAGTTCAAAGTTCAACGTTCCAGAGTTCAAGAGTTATGCGCAACACGATTCGCCTGATCGCCCTGTCCCTCATCCTGACCTCCGGCTCCACGCACGCGCAGACCGCGGTGGCGGTCCAGTCGCCGACGCGCGCGCATGTCGAGCGCTGGCGTCCGACGCGCTCGAAGGCCGGCTGGCCGGCTCGCCGGGCGAGAAGCTGGCGGCCGACTACCTGGTGAAGGAACTGCAGCGCATCGGCGCGAAGCCGTTGCCCGGTCAGGCGGACTTCCGCCTGCCGTTCAATTTCACCGCCGGATCGAAGGACGGCGGATCGCACGATCACGGTGGCGCGCGCGGGCGCGTCGCCGCAGACCTTCAGCACACCAGCCCAGGTGCAGGCGCTGTCGTTCTCCGACAACGGCGAGGTCAGCGGCCCGGTGGTCGTCGCCGGATACGGCCTCGTCGTGCCCGAGTCGCAGAACTTCGGCTACGACAGCTTCACGGGCCTGGACGTGAAGGACAAGGTCGTGGTCGTGTTCCGCTACTTTCCCGAGGACGCCGATCAGCAGACGCGCGCGACGCTCTCGCGCTACTCCGGTCTGCGCTACAAGGCGCAGGCCGCGCGCCAGCGCGGCGCGAAGGCGCTGCTGGTGATCACGGGCCCGCGCTCGCCGAACGCCGGTGAAGTCGTGCCCATGAGCTTCGACACCGCGCTGGCCGGGTCGGGCCTGGTGGCGGCCAGCGCCAACGGCGCCGTGGCCGACGCCATCTTCGCGGCGATGCCCGGCAAGACGCTGGAGGCGGTGCAGAAGGAGTTCGACAGCGGCAACCCGCACGTCGCCGGGCTTCGCCGTCCCGGACCTGACGCATCACCGTGAAGGCCGCCGTCGAGCGCGAGCGCCAGACGGGACACAACGTCGTGGCCTATCTCCCCGCCACCACGCCGTCGACCGACGGTGTCGAAGCCGTGGGTGGTGATCGGCGCGCACTACGATCACCTGGGCCGCGGCACGACCGGCAGCTCGCTCGCCGCCAAGGAAGAGGCCGGCCAGATTCACCACGGCGCGGACGACAACGCCTCCGGGCACCGCCGCCGTGCTGGCGATGGCCGAGGCGCTCTCGAAGCAGCCACGCAAGCGCAACCTGATGGTCGCGTTCTGGTCGGCCGAGGAGCTGGGCCTGATCGGCTCGAACGCGTTCGTCACCACGCCGCCGGTACCCACCACCGAGATGGCCGCGTACCTCAACTTCGACATGGTGGGCCGCTCCACCGACAACAAGCTCACCGTCCAGGCCACCGGCACCGCCGCGATGTGGCCGAAGCTGCTCGAGCAGGCCAACGTCGCCGCCGGATTCGATCTGGTCCTCCAGGAGGATCCGTACCAGCCGACCGACGTCAGCAGCTTCAACCAGGCGGGCGTGCCGTCACTGGCGTTCTTCACCGGCGCGCACGTGGATTACCACAAGCCGTCGGACGTCGCCAGCAAGGTGAACTACGAGGACCTCGATCGCATCGTCGACGTTCGCCAGCAGCATCACGCGCCGCCTGCTGGACATGGACGAAGCGCCGCTCTTCACCAAGGTCGAACAGAAGACCGACACGGGCGGCGGCCGCGCCGGGCATGCGCATCTTCACGGGCACGATTCCCGACTACGCCACCGAGGTGAAGGGCCTGTTGCTGAGCGGCGTCATCGGCGGCGGGCCGGCGGAACAGGCCGGGCTGCAGAAGGGCGACGTCATCGTCGAGATCGCCGGGCAGTCGATCGCCAACATCTACGACTACACCTACGCGCTGGAGCTGCTGAAGATCGGGCAGCCGGCGAAGGTGATCTACATGAGGGGCAGCGAGCGCCGCGAGACGACGCTGACCCCGGCGGCCCGGAAGTAGCCGCCCCGAGCACGGCGGCGGGGCGCCGAGGGCGCCGTCACCGGGGCCGTGAGCGCTCCCGGGCGGCTGTGGTATTCTGCCCGCCCCTGGAGGGACTGCGATGATTCGACTGACCTGCGCGCTCGTTCTGGCTCTGTTCGTGTCCGCCGGCGTGGCCACCCCGTTGGCGCAGAACAGCGTCGCCGGCGACTGGTCTCTCACCATCAATGGGCCCCAGGGCGCCATCGACAGCGACGTCACCTTCACGCAGGACGGTGACAAGGTGACCGGCACGATGAGCGGCCCGCAGGGGGAGAGCGCGGTGAGCGGCACGATGGCGGGCTCCACCCTGTCGCTCGCCTTCAACGTGGTCACGCCGAACGGCCCCATCGACATCAAGATGACGGCCGAAGTCGCCGGCGCCGATATGAAGGGCACGCTCGACTTCGGCATGGGCACCGCAGACTTCACCGGCAAGAAGAAGTAGCCAGCAGGATTCCACCCCAAGATAGCCGGGTTCGCACGAAATGACGGGGGCCGCCCGCTCCGGGAGCGGCCTCCTACGACGAAAGCACGGAACAATTCCCTCCCCGCCTGGCTGGCAAGCTCGTTGCAACGACCATCCCTCGATGTGCGCGCGAGGGACGCCGGCCCCGCAGGACCGTCTGACAGGGGGGGTGGCCCTGAGCGCCTGCGTGATCGTGTGCCTTCTGGCGCTCCCCGCCTCGGCGCAGAAGACCGACATCGTCACCCTGGTGAACGGGGACACCCTGACCTGTGAAATCAAGGTGCTGGATCGGGGGCGGCTGCAGGTGTCCACCGACCATCTGGGCACCGTCAACATCGAGTGGGACAAGGTGGTCGCGGTCACGGCGCCTCGACTCTTCCATGTGGAAACCTCCAACGGTGTTCGCCTGCTTGGGCAATTGGCGACCACCGGGCCCGGCGAATTCGACGTGATCGCCGCCGAGGGCACGTTTCCGGTGGACCGCGACGCAGTGGTCTACATCGCGCCGATTGCCAGGGGATTCTGGCGCCGTCTCGATGGCAGCCTCGACTTCGGCCTCAGCTACACCCAGTCCAGCGGCGTGGCGCAGCTGAATTTCAGCACCAGCGCCACCTACCGCCTCCCCAACTTTCAGCTGACGGGATCGGCCACCAGCTACTACACCGAGCAGGAGGATGTCGAAGACACCTCGAGAAGCGCCGCCGATCTCCGCGCCGTCCGGCCCTTCGGCACGAATTACCTGTGGCTCGCTCAGGGCGGCTTCGAGCGGAACGAGGAACTGGGATACGACCTGCGCGGCACAATCGGCAGCGCCCTGGGACGGTTCCTGGTGCGCTCGAACCGGGCGAGATTCGGCGTCGCGGCGGGGCTCTCGACCAGCAAGGAACTGCCCATCGACGGCGACAGCGTCCAGTACCTCGACGCCCTGCTGTCCGTGCGGCAGTCGTTCTTCACCTACGACTACCCGAAGACCGACGTCACGATGGCCCTGGACGTCTATCCGGGGCTCAGTCAATGGGGGCGCGTGCGTGCCCAGTTCGACGGCAAGCTCAAGCGCGAGATCGTGCACGACTTCACCATCGGATTCACCATCTACGACAGCTACGACAGCCGCCCGCCCTCGGCCGACGCCAGCAAGAACGACGTCGGCCTCAGCCTCACCATCGGTTGGACTTTCTAAACTCGATCAAGGATGATCAATCGGATGATTACTCAGTGCAGACGCCTCGTACTCCTCATGACTTTCGTCCTCGCGGCCGCTAGTGGCGCGAACGCCCAGACCTCCGCCAGCGGATCGAGCGACGATGACTGGAAGGTCGCCATCTATCCGATCCTCGCGTGGGTGCCGCTGAGCATCGGGATGGACGTCGAGGTCCCGCCCAGCGAGGGCGGCGATGCCGGTGGTTCGGCGCAAATCATCGACGGCCGCTTCGACGGCGCGTACCTGGGCGGATTGGCCGTATCCAAGGGCTTGTTCCGAGTGGACGCCGACGGATTGTGGGCCGCGGTCGGGGGGGATCGTCCGGAACGTCCGTTCCTGAGAGTGGACCTGGACGCCATCTACTTCCACGTCAGCGGCGGCGTGAAAGTGGCCAGGGACCTGTATGTCACCGGCGGCGTCCGCCGACTGGCACTGAAGTACAACGTCCAGTTTGGCGAGCAGCCGGAGTTCGAGCGGAAGCCGGGAATCTGGGATCCACTCATCGGCCTTGGCTACCACAGGGTGGGCGACACACTCGAAGTGCACGGCACGTTCGAAGGCGGCGGCTTCGGCGTTGGCGCCGACGTTGAACTCGCCGGCATGTTCCGGCTGGACTGGAAACCGGTGAGACACTTCGGGCTGACCGCCGGCTACAACTACCTGTACTTCAAGGTCGAAGACGAGGTGCGCAACCGGACCTTCACGGCGACGCAGTCTCTGCACGGTCCCATCGTCGGCATCGGGCTCTATTTCTAGGTCCCGCCGGCCTTTCAGGAAGACCGCCTTGCCCGAGCCGCCGCATCAGCGGCCGGCGAGGCGGCGCTCGATCTCGGCGTTGGCCCGCTCGAGCGTGGCGCGCAGAAACGCCTTCTGCTCTTCGGGCCACTGCACCTGCTCTTCGAGCTGACGAATCAGCTCCAGCCTGGTCTCGGCCAGCACCTTCACACGAACGACGTCGCCCGCCGCCTCCGCACGCTCGACGTCGTGGTGCATGCGGGCGGTGATCGCCTGCACCACCCGTGCGTCCGGACGCCCTCGCGTCATCCCCACCATCGCGGCGGCGACACTCCTGGCGTCACTCGCCCTCAGCTCCAGCCGTTCACGCAGTTCCGCGCGCACGACCTCGGCACGTCTGGCCGTTTGATCGGGCGAATCCGTGATCGGCGCGCGACTCTCCATGCTGGCCAGTTCGGCGCTCAGCCGGTCCACATCGGACGTAATCGCCTGGTACTGCGACCACGCACTCTCCAGCATCTCGCGCTCGGCCGCCAGCCGATACGCTCGAATCGATCCGAACAGTGCGAGCGCAAGCACGCCCGTGACCATTGCGGTCGTCGCACGTGGATGCCGTCGCATCCACTTGACGACGCGATCGCGGAGCGTCGGGGCCATCGCCGTGATGGGGAGGAAGTTGCGGTAGTCGCGAAGATCGTTGGCGAACTCGCGTGCCGTGCGGTAGCGGCCCGAGGGCTCCTTCGACAGCGCCTTTATGCAGATCGCCGACAACTCCCGCGGCACGTGGTGCGCGACGCGCCTGGGCTCGACCGGCGATACCGTGGTGACAGCCGTCACGATGTCCAACGCCGTGTTGCCGCGGAACGGCCGCTGCCCGGTCAGCACCTCGTAGAGGATGACACCCAGTGCGAACACATCGCTACGCGCATCCGCCGTGTCGCCGCGGCCTGCCGCCATTTCGGGCGACATGTAGGAGGGCGTCCCCACGACCGAGCCGCCCTGGCCTAACGGGGCCGCTCCCACTCGGCGAGCGATGCCCCAATCCATCACGTAGACGGCCCCATCGTCGTCGACCATGATGTTCTGTGGCTTGAGGTCCATGTGCACCAGGCCACGGGCGTGGGCGAAGCCCATGGTTTCCGCGGCACGCTGCACGACCTCGACGTGCCGCATCGACACGCGCACGCCAGCCGCTGTGTCACTGCTCAAGAGGTCGGCCAGCGTGGGCCCCTTGACTTTGGCCATCGCGTAGAACGGCCCACCGTCCTCGAGCAGGCCAGCTTCGTGGACCGCGACCACGCCTGCGTGATCCAGGCCGGCCAGGATCTCCGCTTCGGCAAAGAAGCGACGGCGCGAGGTGGCGTCGTTCCGCAGGCCCTCGCGCAGCTGTTTGATCGCCACCGTCCGCTTCAGGTTGATGTCCTCGGCCTCGACGACGATGGCCATGCCGCCTTCGCCGAGGCTCGCCCCCAGGCGATACCGGTCCTTCAGTATCGGCCGCGTCTCCTCGACCGGGATCGCCACCGGGCCGACATCGCCGACGCGGGTGAAGTCATCTTCGTTGACAGGCATCGGTCAGCCTTTGGTGGTGAGGCGATGGGCCATGCCGCATCTTACTGCCGCACGGTCGGCGCGCGAACCATACCACGCCAAGCCGGACAGTCGAGGATGCTGGCGCTCAACCCGAACGGCTAGCCAATCACTGAAGGGCACGCCACGCGCCATCAGACCGACTCGGTCGGCCGGTCAACCGCAGCTTCGGCTCTCAATTGCACTCGGGGCAACTCGCTCGGCTGCGCTGTGCTCAAACAGCCTGAGTGGTGGCCTGCGCCGCGGTTGTCGGTCATCCGATCGGCCGGCCTCAACGGTCTGATGGCGCGTGGCGTGCCCTTCTGCAGCGCGCCAACCGACGGCCCGCGACAACGTGACGCCGGTGGAGAGGCCGAGCGTCACGGCAGGTGCCGACAGGGATAAACGGGGTGCAGCGGCCGGACGTGTCAGACAGCCGGCTGACGTGCGAGCCGTCACGACGTCGAACCGTGAAGGGCGGCCGTTGGGTTGCAGACAAACCCGTTCTCGGACTCCACTCGGCACTGTTTGAGCCGGGCGCAGGAGAGCGAGTTTGCCCAAGTGCCGGTGAGACCGAGGACGGGTTTGACCGGCCGACCGAGCGGCTCGGCGACGTGGCGGCTCGCACGTCGGGCCCTGGACGGGGGGCGAAACGTTGGCGGTCGACGCTATCCCTTGCCGATGCGATAGAGCTTCGTCTGCGTCCGCATGAACAGTGTGTTCGGCGCCAGGGCCGGCGAGGCCAGGCTCATCTCGTCCAGACTGTTGTTCGCCAGCTCCACGTAGCGGTCGCCCGCCTCGATCACGAACGTGTGACCGTCCTCGCTCAGCAGGTAGACCCGGCCGTCGGCCGCCCAGGGCGAGGCCGAGAAGGTGTTGCCGGATCCCCCCGCCCGAGCCTTGTAGATCTCCTTGCCGGTCGCCGCGTCGAACACCGTCAGGACGCCGTTGTCGTTCACGACATACATGCGCCCGCGGTAGACCAGCGGAGACGACGTGTAGGCCGACGCGCGCGGATGGACCCACGCCACGAATGCATTCGTCGTCTCGCCATTCGCGAGTGAGATGTCCCCGCTCGCGCCTGGGCGCACCGCGAACACCGGCCGGTTGTTCTCGCCCTGCGATCCGGTCGCCAGATACAGGAACCCGTTGGCCGCCACCGGGCTAGGCGTCGACTGGCCCGTGAGGCCGCGCAGCCGCCACAGCTCCTTGCCGGAGTCCAGCGCATAGGCGACGGCGTGTTGCCGGCCGACGATCACGAGCTCGGTGCGCCGCTCGTGCTTCCAGATGAAGGGGGTGGACCATCCAGACGTGGTGCGTCCGGCAGGCAGGTCGCGATTCACGCGCCAGGCCACCGTGCCGGTCCTCGCATCCACGGCTGCGGCAAACGACTGGCCGTCGTTGTCGTGAAGCACGTAGACACGGCCGTCGTGCACCACCGGCGACGAGGCGGTGCCAAAGTCCAGGTACATCGGTTGCGGGTCGAAGCGGGTGTTCCAGAGCGGAGTGCCGTCGAGGCCGTAGGCGAACAGGCCGACGTTGCCGAAGTACGCGTAGAGCCGCTCGCCGTCGGTGGCGGGCGTCTCCGAGGCATAGGTGTTCTTGCGGTGTCGGCCGCCCACGGGCGTGCCCTTGTGGGCCTCACGTTCCCACTTCAAGACGCCGGTGGCCGCGTCGAAGGCATAGACCATGTAGCGAATCTCGCCGCTCTCGGTGGTGAGCTCGATATCTCGGGAGACGACCGCCTTCACCACCTCGTCGTCGGAGAGCCCCTTGCCGGCGAGCTCCGCGGCGTAGTCGTTGCCGAAAATGCCGGTGGACGGCGCCTTGAAGCTGCCGGGGCTGATGGCCGAGGTGACGAAGACCTGGGAGTCCCACGCCACCGGAGACGACCAGCCTCGGCCCTTCACCTCGACACTCCAGGCGATGTTCGCGGTGTTCGACCACGTCGTCGGAAGCTTCGCGGTGTCGAGCACGCCGTCGCCGGCGGGCCCGCGGAACTGCGGCCAGGCGATCTCCGGCACCCGGCGAGCGTGGACGTCCGAGAGCGCGGTCATCGCGAGCATGGCCACGACGAGGGCGTGATTCCTCATGGTGCGACCCTAGCACAGGGATCGCCGCCGGGATAAAGAGTGGGATGGGCCGGATCCCCCGCGGAAGGTCGGCACGCACTGATAACGGCCGTGCCCACTGGAGCGAGTCACCCCCTGAACGCCAGCACGCGTTCGATCACCCAGAACATCGCGACGGCGCCGATGGCGTACGCCGGGATGGCTGTCGCCCATCGGGGCCATGCGATTCGTACCTGGGCAATCGCCGCGATGACCGTCAGCACGCCGGCGACGAAGACCACTTGTCCCACCTCGACGCCGACGTTGAAGAACAGCAGCGCGAACGGGATGGCTCGCTCCGGCAGGCCGACTTCGGCGAGCGCGCCGGCAAACCCCAGGCCATGCAGCAGCCCGAATGCGAACGCCACCACCCACGGCGCTCGGGCGGTGAGCCCTGGCCGGCCCTGCAGTCCGTGAACGATCTCCGCGGCGACGAACACAATGCTGAGCGCGATGGCTGCTTCGACGGGCGCCTGCGGCACGTGGACGAGGCCCAGCGTGGCTGCCGCGAGCGTGAGGCTGTGCGCCACGGTGAACGCGGTGATGGTGGCGAGCAGCCGACGCAGGTCGCCGACGATCAGCACGAGCGCCAGGACGAACAGCAGGTGATCCACCCCTTCGAGGATGTGGATGACCCCGAGGCCGAAGTAGGTGCGCGACACGCTGGCGCCGTCCTGCGGCCCCTCCACCACGAAGTGGGGGCGTTCCGGGACCAGGCGCGCCACCTGCGTCGTACCGTCGGAGCGCTCGACGCGGGCCAGCACGTCGCTGATGCCGGCGGGCAATCCGTCGATCCGGATCTCGCCGCCGGCAAGTCCCCCGGTCCTGCGGATGGTCCAGCGCTCGGTAATCGTGCCAGTCCCCAGTGACGCTCTCGGCTCGGTCAGGTTGATCGTGCCTTCGGGGAAGCGGACGTGAATAGCCAGCCGCAACGACTCCCCGGCCGCCGGTACCTTCCACAGCACGTCGAAGGTGTCGGTGTCGCGCTGTTTCAGTTCGAGATAGGCGGGGCGGAACACATCAGCGAGCACGGGCGTGGCGAGGGCGAGCGCGGACAGCACGATCACCCCCACGGCGCGCGCGACGTGGATCCGCATCAGCGCGCTCCGGCCCGGGCGTTCGCCGGCGCCGCGGCCTCGACTCGGACCGTATAGCGCTCGCGCAGGGACGTGTAGAACTTCTCCCGCATCTCCACGGTTCTCGCGCGTGTCCATTCGCGCGCCACCACGTCGCGTGCTTCGGCCAGGGTCGGCATCGTCGCCGTGCCGCGCCACGTGACCCGCACCAGATGCATGCCGAAGGAGGAGCGAACGGGCCCTTCCCACGTGCCGGCCGGCAGCGCCGCCAGGGCGGCGGCGAACTCGGCGCCGAAGGCGGCGGACACGTCTCGCGGCAGGGACTTCTCCATCCGCGCCGTCAGGAGGGTCCGGTCGCCGACGCGGTCCGCTGGCGTCCCGCGCCGCAGACTCTCCAGTGCGCTTGCGAGATCCCGCTCGAGCTGCGGTCCCCGCCGCGCGGGATCGAAGAAGATCTGCTCGAAGGTGATCGCCGCGGGAATCTCGAACAGCTCCCGGTTGGACTCGAGGTAGGCGGCCAGATCCGCATCGGTCGGTTCGAGGGCCAGCGTATCCTCGCCGACGAACTCCATCTTCTGCTTCACGCGGTTGCGGATGACGGGATCATCCCGGTCGAGTCCGAGGGCCACGCCTTCGCGAAACATCACCTCCTCGCGCACGTAGTTCTCGACCAGCGTCTGCATCTCCGCCTCGCTCGGCGGCCGCAGCCGGGTGGCGCGGAACTGCGCCTCGATCGCCTGCAGCTGCCCGGCCGACACGACGATCTCCGTCGGGTCGGTCGAGGCGGGCCGGAGCAGGCCGTAGGCGCCGAAGAGCACCGCTCCCAGCACCGCGAAGTGCAGGAGCGGCTCGCGGAGCAGCGGCGCGCATTACGGCGTGTACCAAATCGGCGAGGTGAACGCCCGCTCCTGCGTGACCAGCGGCACCTTGGGGTCGGCGATCTTCATCTTGAAGTAGGCCGCGTCGTAGGCGGTCCAGCGCGGCGTGGGGATCTCCAGCACGCGCGCGTAGTAGAAGGCCCGGACGGTCGGATCGAAGTCGGGATCCTTCCAGACCGTGATGAGCTCGGGATCGCCAATCGTGTTCGTCCACGAGGCGGTCGCGACGTCCACCGTGCTGCCGACCGGCGTCAGCCTGCCGTTGACGAGCCGCCGGCGCTGGGCGTCACCCCAGACCACGTCGTAGATGCGTTCCTGCGGCGTGCCGGACTTGTCGAGCCAGCCCTTGATGATCTGAATCCGATCCAGGTTGCCGCCGTGCGCGTCCTTCAGTGCGGCCACCAGGAACGTCGGCGCCTTGCCTGCTGGCGCGGTCTTCAGGTCGCCGCCCATCGGCACGCCCTTCTCGTAGCCGGCCACCGCCGGTGTGCGGGAGACGTCCGCGGCCGTGAAATCGTAGCCGCCGAAGAAGCGCACGGTCATGTGCGGCCCGCTCGTCGCGTAGGTCTCGCGGCGCTTCATCGCGTCCCACAGTTCAGCGCGTGTGTTGCCGGTGGCCCACACCGCCGTATAGCCGGCGGCGGTCATCTCCCAGCCCTTGATGACGCGGTCGCCGAACTTCATGGCGTCTTCGTCCCACCGATCCGCCCGTGGGCTCGGCGCTGGGAAACTTGCGCGAAGAAGTTGCTCTCCTCCGCTGCGACCAGGCCGTTGTGGGTATCGGTGCCGCCGGCCATGCCGTACTTGAAGGGGTTGGCGCCGAGGTCCTGCTCCACCTTCAGCCCGTTCTTGAGCGCCTCGCGCACGTACTGGTACTGGATCATGCCCGGGCGTCTTCGGCGTCTGGATCAGGTTGCCGCGATCCCACAGCTCGTAGTTCACGGCGAACTCGTCGGTCGTGGAGAGCGACGGATGCGATTCGCTCTGGCCCTTCATCTGAATCGCCTCGAACAGCGGCTCCCACTTCTGCCGCTCGTCGGCCCAGGCCTTCGACATCGGGTCGCCGGCAAAGGTGGACAGCGCGAACATGCGGCCGTTGGAGAGGTTGCCGTTGTGCGGAATGGCCAGGAGCTTGCCGCCGGTCTTCTCCTCCCACTCCGTCATCCACTTCCAGAGATCCTCGGGGTTCTCGCTCTGGAACGTGGTGTAGGGCAGCACCTGGTCGGCCTTGTCCTTGTTATCGCGATAGATGACATTGCGGTGCAGGTTGTCGCCGCCGCCCGCATTGGACGTCCACTCGTAGCCGATGAAGGCGGTGAAGCGGCCCGGCTCGTTGTACTTCTCCGCAATGGCGGTGTTCTTCACCCACACCGAGCGCGCGAACTTCGGATCCATGATGAGCGCCGGCAGCTTCTTGGTGGCCTGCGCCGCGATCAGTTCCATCACCGCGGCCTTGGCCTGGACAGGCCCGCCAGCCATCATGTCGTGCCAGCGCTTGATGGTGGGGTCGGCCATCATCTCGGGATTGCCGCTCTTGATCTCACTGATCACGCCCATGCCATCGGAGTGGTCGGTGATCGCCACCCAGTCGAGCGGCTGCCCCAGCTTCACCGGCTGACCGCTGGTCGAGACCACTTCCTCGCCCCGCGCGAAGCGGGTCGCCTCTTCGGGCGTCAGCGTCGTGCCGGTGCCTCCGGCGTCCACCGACCATGCTGTGTGAACGTGCTGATCGCCAAAGTAGGGGCGCTCGGGGTAACGCCGGCCCGCATACGGCGAGTAGCCAGGCTCCTTGTGGAACGTGGCAGGATCAGCGGGCTGAATCTCGCCGGCGTCCGCCGACAGCGTTCCCGCGCCCGTGGGCGCACCGCCAAGCTGCGCTGGCGCCGAGCCGGGAGGTTCGGCCGCGGGCGGCGGTGCCTGGGGGCCGCCGCACGCCACCGTCAGCACACACAGCGCCGACGCCACGAATCGAGCAGGAATCTGATTGAAGGGTTTGAATCGCATTACTTCCTCGCCTTGGCCTTGACTTCGGTGAATGGAACCGGCTGATTCTGCCACGTCTCCAGCTCGAGATGCGTCAACGAGACGCGATCGTCGCGGCTTCGGTGATGACGCTGCGGCTGTGCAGCGGCTGCGTCGGCCGGTTGTTGTCGTGGATGATCGCCGTGAACGCGCTGATCTGATCCGCACCCAACTGGATCGGCGTCGACATCACGATCCAGCGCACGCCTTCCGAGCATGGCGGCGTCGTCAGCGATCCGTCGTAGCGATAGGACGATCGTGACCTGGGCAGCAGTGCGTCCACGTCCACCGTCACCGCCTCGTAGTGCGTCTCCACGCCCTTTTGCTTCGGCAGGTTGGCCCAGATGGGGTCGAAGGCAGTATTGTGCGCGCCTTCCTCGATCAGCACCCCAACCACCGCCAGCTTGCCGTTCGCCGCCTTGTGCACCAGGTGCATCTCCATCGGGAAGTGCTTGCCCTTGATGGTGTGTTCGCTGGGGTTGTGGAAGTGGTACTGCACCAGCGCGTACTGGTCGTTGGCAATCGTCAGCGTGTCGGCTCCGCTGTAGTTGATCTGGATGGTGTGGCCGTTGTTGATGCCGTCGGCAACGTGCTCGTGGTGCGCGATCTTGAGCGCCGCCGGGGGGAAGGCCATCTTCAGGAGGATGGTCTCGTTGGCGGTGACGGTGTCGCCGATATCGACCGGGGACTGCGACTGCCCCTCGCCGCACGCGGCGAACTTGGGGCTGAGCGTGCCCCAGTGGTCGGGTCCCTCGGCGCCTTCGTAGTGCCATACCGGGTCGCCCGCGACCGGCGCCACCGAGGGGCGAGTCACCGGGGCCTGGGCACCGCCCGCAGACGGTGTCGCCGCCTGCTCCGGAGGGGTGCTGCAGGCGCCGGCCAGCGCCAGGCCCAGCAGCGCAGACATCAGTCCGATGTACGTATTCGACGAGTGGCGCATGTCGTATCTCCAGGGGACGGTGTGAGTGAATCAGCTCAGGCGGTAGATGGCAGCGAACTGGAAGCGCCAGGCCTCGCCCTTCGTACCGTTCTTGTTGGACCGTTCGCCCCAGAGCACCTCACCCGCGAGGTCGACGAGCCGATACGGTGTCCAGAACAGGTTGGCACGCACGTCCTGCGTGCGATCGAGCGTGGTCGTCGCCAGCCCGGGAGCATCTTCGACCGTCGCGGTGCTGTAGGAGATCCCCGACTTCAGGTTCGCGCGCCAGAAATGCGTGAAGCCAACGTTCGCGGACTGCGACCGCAACGCCGACAGCGCATTGCCGGTGGACAGCGTCGCATCCAGGTTCTGGCCGCTGAGAGCCTCGATGTAGCGCGCCGTTCCCTCGCCAATGGCGAACTGCCCTTGAACCTGATCCCGGCGGCCGGCCGGCAGCACAAACGTGGTGTTGACGCCCCAGCCCGTCGTCGACACGTCGTCAGTGGAGCCCGTCGAATCGAAGCGCAGTTGACGGATCAGTCCCGCGACCTGTGCGTGCCCCCGTCCGTGCTGATAGCGCACGAAACCCGGAATGTCGGGCATGGTGTTGCGCGGCGAGCCGATCAGCCCGCTGGGTGTGGCGAACTGCGGCGTGGGATTCTCGACCGCCACAGCCACGGTCCAGGCCGCGCCGATTTTCTTGGTCAGGCGCAGCATCGGCTGCCTGAGGAACACCTCGCCGTCGGCGCCTTCGAAGTCCACCGTCAGCGGCCGTGCGCTGATGTCCTGGAACGTCGACCAGGTCTGGCCGCCCAGCAGCGGGCCGAACTCGCCGTAGGCGTGGCGCAGACGGAACGCATTGCCGTCACCGAAGAAGTCGCCCTCGGCAAAGGCGCGGAAGTGATGGCCGCCGTTGCCCTCCGACCGCACGTCGATGTTGAATCGTGTCTCGCGCGCGTGAATGGTGGTCCTGCCGCTCTGCAGGCCCGCCGCCGACCCCGCTGCCGGGATGGTATTGGTCTTGAACTCGTACGCGTCTCCGATCGCATCGAAGTCCTGGATGAAGTCCACCTTCACGTAGCCACCGATGGCCAGCGACAGATCGGTTCCGGGAATCTTGATGGACTTGGGAAACACACCCTCCTCCACGACCTTGGGACCGGCGGGTTGCGGCGGCGTCTTGTCATCGCCGCCGGCCGGCCCCTGACCGGCCGAGGCAACGCCCGCGCCAGCAAGCAGACAAGCTAGCGCCAGCCTCGAGGCTGTTCTAAGTCGCGTCACAGTCGGTTCTCCTCTGGTTCGTCGCGCCGGGCATCGGCGATGTATTCCAGCCCCCGACGACAGGCGACAACGTCCACTTCGAAGGTCGGCGGTCCATCCGCCGTCTCGATCAGCGTCAGCAGCCGCGTGAAGCGCAGCGATCGCATGCTCCGCCGCAGGGCGTCCTCGGACGACCACTCCTCGACGTAATGCTGCAGACACCCTGCTTCGCCAGGCGTCGTGCACTGCCACGACGCGAGGCAGCCTTCCTCCAGCCGCGCCTCATTGCCGAGCGACCGGAGCGCCTCCCCGATGCCCGACATGTGGTCTGGAAAGGCTGTGAGCGTCACCACGAGACGCACGAGCGCAGCTTCGGGGTAATTATGCATGCCAGCTCTCGCCACTGCATCGACCGCGCCAAGCGCCGCGCCGGGACCGGACGGATGGCTAATTCGATGGAAACACATGATTTTGCACCGGAGGGCAGGGCGACGGCCCGACGGCCGTGGCTGGGCGGCGCTACGACATGTCGTGCGCCGACCCGAAATGTCGTGCTAAGCCTTCGGGCGGCGCAGGCCGAGCCTGCTCATACGCGATTCGAGCGTGGTGGGCTTGAGGCCCAGTTGCTCGGCGGCGCCACCGGGCCCCCGCACGCGCCAGTTGGTGGCCGCGAGCACCGCGCGGATATGGCCGGCTTCCACATCCGCCAACTTCATGCTGTGATTGCGATTGCCGGCCGTGACCGCGGGCGGCTCGATCACCAGGCGTCCGCCGGTCGTGACAATCATCGCGCGCTCGACGACGTTACGGAGTTCGCGGACGTTACCCGGCCACGCGTACTGCTGAAGAGCGGTCAGGCTGCTCTTCGCAATCGAATCCACGCGCTTGCCGGACGTCTTCGAGAAATCCGCGACGAAGCGCTCCACGAGCAGCGGGACGTCTTCGAGGCGATCGCGCAGGGGAGGCACCAGAATCGGGAAGACATTCAACCGGTAAAACAGATCCTCGCGGAAGTGGCCCTCGACGATCGCGCTTTCCAGGTTGCGATGGGTGGCCGCGATGATGCGAGTATCCACCTTGACCGGCCGCGGGCTTCCGAGCCGTTCGATTTGCCGGTTCTCCAGGACGCGCAACAGCTTGACCTGGACTTCGGGGGGCAGGTCGCCGATCTCGTCCAGGAATATCGTGGATTGGTCGGCCGCCTCGAAACGCCCCATCTGCCTGGAGAGCGCGCCGGTGTAGGCGCCCTTCTCGCGCCCGAACAGCTCGCTTTCCACCAGGGCGGACGGAATGGCGGCGCAGTTGACCCGCACCATGGCGCGGTCGCGTCGCGCGCTCGCGTCGTGAATTCGAGTGGCAAAGAGCTCCTTGCCCGTACCGGTCTCGCCGAGCAGCAGCACGGTGGCGTCGGTGGCCGCCACCTGTCGCACCTGTTCGAGGACGCGCTGAATCGCGGGGCTGCGGCCCATTATCGGCGTGCCGAGGGTCTCGCGGGCGGCCTGCCGGAGATAGACGTTCTCCTGGCTGAGCCGATCCTTGAGCCGGACGACCTCGGCGTGCGCGTCCTGGAGTGCATGGTCGCTTCGCTTGCGCGCCAGCGCGTTGGCGAACACCGTGGCCATCAGGCAGAGCCGATTGACCAGCTGCGGCGGCCAGGCACGCTCGTGTGAAATGGTGCCAAACGCCAGCGCGCCGATAATGCGCCCACCGACCTTCAGCGGAATCGTCACGTTCGACATGGTGCTGAAGCGCCGGAGTGTCTCACGGTCGACCGGCCCCCGCACGTCGTCCACCGAAGAGAACGCCACCACCTCTCCGGCGAGCACCCGTTCGAGCAGCGCCGGGAAGCTCTCGCGCGCCGACAGCCGATCAGGAGCCGCCGGCATCCCCGGCCGCGCCCATTGGTGCGTGAACAGCAGATCGTTCGCCGACGCATCCAGCTGAAACAGCGACGACCGGTCGAGCCCGAGCTCTTCGACGATCCGCCGCTGGGCATCCTCGATTGCCGTGTCCACCTCGCCTGCCATAAGGTTGACGAACGTGGCCGACAGATCGCTGACCAGCGATTCGAACCGGAGCCGTTCCGCAAGCTCCGACGCGTCGCCGAAACGGGCGTTCTGGATCCGTCACTTGAGACCGCGTGGGTGGCAAACCGCTCTGGGACACGTCAACGATGATAGGCGAGTAGCGAGCACGCTCGTTCTCGAGCGCCACGAGCATCCCGGGGGATGGAGCCCAGACGGACCAGCTCTCTCGAGGGTTGCGGGCCAGCCTCAGGCCGGGTGGCCTGGTTTGGGACGATGGAGGCCGAGCTTCGCCCAGAACGCTCACCACGCCAAGCCTACGCAGGGCACGGGGTCTGTGGATATAGGACCTTGGTGCAAGGGGTCGGCGGCAGCCAGGTGGGGCGTCCGGTAGGGAGGGCGGGAACGGGTGTCCGTCCCGCCCTGGTCCAGGGGAGTTTGGGCCGGATCAGAACTGGAACTTGAATCCGAGCACCGGGCCCTGCGACAGCATGTCCCAGGTGAACTCGGCGCCTTCGCCATCAGCGTAGTTGACGTCCAGCCAGCGATAGCCCAGATCCAGCGAGGTGCGGCCCGCCACACGGACGGACACCACTGGGAAGATCTGCCAGGCGAAATCGGATCCGACACCGAAGCCTCCAACCTCGCCGTACACCGCGGCATTGAAGCGGCCTGGCGAGTTGGAATGGAGCCGCAGCCCCACGATCGGATCGAACCACCATTTGCTCTGGGACAGCGTGGTGCCGGCCGGCACCACCGACTGGTCCTTGAACGCGATACTGCCGTCGACACCGTTGGCGCGCATCCCGAATGTCGCCTCGGCGGCGTCATTGAGCCGGCGCAGCCCGTAGAAGGCGAAGGCCGCCTGGTTGAAGTCCAGGTCGGCGGCGGGCCGATCGGCCGTGGCGCCGAGGTTCATCCAGATGAGGTCCGTGCCAACCCCCCAGTTCCCCTTGCGCGCCGCGACGATCCCCATCGCGCCGAACTCGAGGTTCGAGAAGACGTCCGACGACGACATGTCGATTTCGGCCTCCAGTCCCCTCACGCCGGACGTGCCGCTCATCGCTGCCCCCATCAGGTAAGGCTCGATCGTCACGTGCCAGGCGTCACTGGCCGGCTGCGCCGTGGCTGGCGACACCGCCGCCAGCCACGCGGCCAAAGTGATTGCCATCCATCCCAGACGTTTCATTCGGGTTCCCCTTGTGTCACTGGCTGTCGTCACTTCCCGGGCGCCACGCTGATCGCAAGCGCCTGCGTGTAGGTGACCTCGACCTTGTCGTTCACCTTCACGTCCTTGAGGTTCTTCGCGTCCTCCACCCTGAAGGACATCTTGCGGCCCTCGGCCGTGGTGACGGTGACGGAGGGCACCTTCATGTCCACCTCGTTCACGGTGACGACCGCCGTCACCTGCTGCGAGATAGTGCCACCTGGATTGGGGCCCGCGGAGCGGACCATCGCCGCGCCTTCCGACGCCTTGGGAGCCGGGTCGCCAGGCTTGCGGATTTGATAGACCACCGATTCGTAGTAGCGGAAGGTGACCTTGTCCCCGACCTTCAGGGCGTTGAAGCGCTCGACCTCTGGGCCGCAGAAAATGGTCTCGGTCAGGCCGTCCTCGCCTCGAAGGGTGACCAGGCGGGCCGAACTGTCGATGGCGTCGATCACGAACGATTCGCTGACGGCGGCGCTCTGCGACACGGCCTTTTGGGCCTGGGACGTCGCGGCGAACAAACTGAATACGGCAGCGATGGCAATCAGATATCTCACGGATTCTTCTCCTCAGGGTTTCTCGAGCGATCTGCTGATTGCATTGCTCGGGCCAACCGGTCGCCCCCAATGGATCAGTCGCTCAGGTTGCAGGGAAAACGCCGTTCCAGGCCCGCGGCCGCAGTCTAACCGACACTCGCCACGCGGGCGGTAATCTCCGATATTTCGTGGAGACCACGAAATGCTGGGTGTTTCAAATGGAGCGATGCTCGCCGGATCGCGCGACAATAGACGTTGCACGTTCTGGCACTGGGTGGCCGGACGCTTGCATCTCATTCCGCCTGACCCGGTTGACCCAAACGCATTCCCAGGAGACTTCGAGTAATGAATTTCCGACGATACCTGCAGATCACCCTTGCCGCCGCGGCACTCAGCCTGGCTTCAACTGCACACGCGCAATCCTCCGCCACCGACTACCCGTGGAGCGTGGAGTTCGGGATCGGGTGGGACAACAGCATCAGCGGCAACATCAACTCGAGCGGCATCGGCCGCATCAACAACCAGGCCGTCGTCATCACCAAGAACCGCTACGAGGACGTCTACGGGACCGGCCTGCACCTGCGGTTCGGAGGCGGCTACCTGATCGACGAGGTCTCCGAAGTCCGGGTCACGTTCACGCTGCAGTCGCTCGACGCCGACCTGACCCCGATGGGCGACATCGGCGCCGCCAGGCTCTACGGGCAGTACGACGACTATCAGAGCTTCGGCATGGATGTCGGCTTCCGTCGCTACGTGGACGTCTCCGAGGGCGTGCGCGCCTACGGCGAAGGCACCTTCGGCCTCGGGTTCATCGACGAGACCGATGTGGAACTGGTGGCGCCGGCCGCCAATCTCGGCGGCACGGCCACGGACTTCTACGACCGCACCACCGCGTTCACGCTGGGCGGCAACGTCGGCGTGCTGATGCAGGCCTCCACCCGCATCGGCATCTTCGGCCAGGTCGGCCTGCGCTGGGTGAGCGGGATGTCTGAAGTGGACGGACTGGCCGGAACCGGGCTCGAGACCATCAACGACAAGAGCGCGCGCTGGACGCTGCCGTTCCTGGTCGGCGTCCGCGCCCGCTTCTAACCCTCGATTCTGGCACCAGCTCACTCCGCCATCGGGTTGGTGTCGCACCGCCTCAGCACGAAAAGAAAGGGCCTGAGGAGTGTTCCTCAGGCCCTTCGTATTACTGCTCGACAGCGTCGACGCTCAGCTCAAGTGAACTGTGCGGCTAGAACCGGAACGTGAAGCCGCCGTTGAACTGCCACTGGTTGGAGTACTGGGCATCGCCCACCACATAGCAGCCCCAGTAGGGGTCGCACCACCAGCCCTCCGAGTCGGTCTTGATGTAGGTCGGGGTCCACTGGATCCCGAACCGCGCGCCGACGTTCGGCGACGGGAACACCTTGACGCCGGCGCCCCAGGTCGTCGAGAACTGCGTCTCGCTGCCGGTTTCGCGGGTCTGGCCGTTCGCACCGGTGAAGCTCACGCTGCCGTAATTGGTGGCGCCCATCCCGATCATCAGGTAGGGGCGGATCTTCGCGTCGGGCGGAGCGGCATTGAACGCGACGTAGGGGTGATAGCTGTTGATCGTCAGATCGCCGAGCTCCACGGTGTTGGTGCCGCTGATCTCCGCGGTGGAGAGCTGCTGGCCAAACTGGAAGCCGACTTCGAGATTATCGGTGGCGTTGAAACCGACGAGGAAACCCCAGTTGAACGAGTCCTTGGGATCGACACGGTCGTACAGGTTGCCGTCACCCGCCAGCCTCGCGTCCCCTTCCACACCGTCGGACAGCGTCCAGCCGAAAATCCCGCTCACTTCCGTGCGCTGCGCGTACGCCGGCGCGAACGACGCCAGCACCAATCCGGTCACCACTGCAAACTGCTTGAACATGAAACTCTCGCCTCCAATGAATTAGCTGTCGAGATGGCTGTTGCAACGCGCGGGCCAACCGTTGGTGACGCGCAATTACCGTCACTGGCGCGATATCGGGCTTTCCCAGCTCGCGTGGCACTCGGCAAGGCTTGCGGGTCCGGCGGTGCATCCAATAGAATGGATGAACTAACCGAAAAGTTGGGGATCGACCTACGCCGGTCGGGTCGTGATAGCGTCCAACACCTATGCTCGGCGTCATCGACATCGCCATTCCGCTCATCACGTTCGTCGTGATGACGTGCGTGGGCATGGATCTCACCGTTCGCCACTTCGACCGTGTCCGTCGTCAGCCGCTGACACTGGTGACGGGACTCGTCGCGCCGGTCGTCATCCTGCCGGCTCTTGCGCTGCTCCTCGTCGGCCTGCTGCAGCCGCCTGCCCATGTTGCCGCGGGACTGTTGTTGGTGGCAGCCTGTCCGATCGGCGGCATCTCGAACACCTACAGCTACCTGGCGCAGGCGTCCACGGCGCTGTCGGTGACGCTCACGACCTTGTCGAGCGCACTGGCGGCGCTCAGCATCCCCGCGATCTCGCACGGATTCGAGCTGGCGACGGGCGCGCCGATGGGCTTTGCCGCACCGGCGATCCTGCCGGCGCAACTGTTCCTGATGGTGGTGTTGCCAGTGTTAATCGGCATGTCAGTGAGGCACCGGTGGCCCGGGGGCGCTGAACGGCATCGTCTTGCGCTCCAGCGCGCCGCGTTCGTGGCCGTCGGGTTGCTGCTGGCGCTGATCATCGGCGGTAACTGGGCCCAGTTCGTCGAGGGATTCTCGGCCACCGTCCCGCTGGCCCTGGTGTTCGTGGTGCTGTCGCTAATGTCTGGCTGGATGGTGGCGACGATCGTGGGGGCGACGCCGGCCGACCGTTTCACCGTGGCCGCCGAGTTCGCGACGCGGAATGTCGCCGTCGCCACCGCCATCGCCGTCACGCTGCTCGGCAGGCCGGATTTCGCGATCTTCGGCGCCACCTACTTCCTGACCGAGCAGCCCGTGCTGCTGACCGCCACGCTGCTGTACCGATGGTCGACGCAGACGGATGCCAGCGTGAGCACCGCCTAGTACACGGCCTAGTACGCCACCAGGTTGCGCGCCGCCGTGAGGATCTCGGCGTCGCTCACCAGGAACAGTTCCTCGAGCGAGGGTGCATACGGCACGGGCGTGTCGAGCGCGCCCAGGATCCGCACTGGCGCGTCCAGCGACTCGAAGGCTTCTTCCTGAATCAGCGCCGCCAGACTCTCGCCAATGCCGCCGGTGCGCGAGTCCTCGTGCACGATCAGTACGCGGCTGCAGTGCCGCGCCACCGCCAGCACCGCGTCGCGGTCGAGCGGCGACAGGCTGCGCAGGTCGAGCACGGAGGCTTCGACACCTTCGCCCGAGAGCGTGTCGGCCACGCGCAGGCACTCGTGCACGTAGGCGCCGTAGGAGATCATCGCCAGGTCGCCGCCCGCCCGTCGGAGCGCCGCCTTGCCGATGGCCAGCGGCGCCGGGGCCGCGGCGGGCAGGGCCTGCTTGATGCGCGGCTCGCGATAGAGCGCGATGTGCTCGTAGTAGAGCACCGGGTCGGGATCGGCCACCGCCGCGGCCATCAGCGCGCGCGCGTCCTCGGGCGTGGACGGCACGACGATCTTCAGGCCCGGGGTGCGATAGAACCAGGGCTCGGTGTTCTGCGAGTGATAGGGTCCGGCATGGCGCAGGCCGCCCCACGGCATGCGCACCACCATCGGCACGCTCGCCCCCCAGCGGTAGCGCAGCTTGGCGGCGTTGTTCACCAGCTGATTGAAGCCGGTGGCGACGAAGTCGTTGAACTGCATCTCGCCGATCGGCCGCTGACCCGCCAGCGCCGCGCCGACGCAGACGCCGAGCACGCCGCTCTCGGCGAGCGGAGAGTTGATCAGCCGGTCGCCGAACTCCTTGAGCAGCGGACGCAGCAGCAGGAACGCGTTGCCGTACTGGCCGCCGACATCCTCGCCGTAGACGAAGACACGCGGGTCGGCGCGCAGGGCATCGCCCACCCCCAGCATCACGGCTTCGAGCAACGTGTTGCCCTTCTTGTCGAATGGCAGCCCAGGCTCGAGCGCGGGTAGCGCCGAGGTCAGCGGCTGGGCAAGCCGGCGTGCGGGATCGAGCACCTCGATCCGGGTGCGCGGCGCTTCGCTCGCGAACACGCCCACGCCCGCCATCTCCGGCTTCGGCCACGGCATGGCGATCACCGCCTGCGCCTCGACCTCCACCAGTTCCCGCGCCCACGCCTTGATGCGATCGAGCTCGGTCTGGTTGATGACGCCCTCGGACTCGAGCTTGGCGGCATAGCGCGGCAGCGGATCGCGCTTCGACCAGAAGTCGTAGAGCTCCTGGTTGGCGTAGCCGCCCTCGTGCAGCACGTGGTACTCCCACGACGGCTGCGGATCCTTGCCCAGGTAGAGCATGTCGTCGTGATGGGCGTGGCCGCACATCCGCATCGCGATCACTTCGATCAGCGTCGGGCCCTGCCCGGCGCGCGCCCGTTCCGCCGCCCAGGCGAAGGCCGCCGCCAGCGCTTCGGGGTCGGTGCCGTCGACCGAAATGCCGGGGATACCGTAGCCGGCCGCCTTGTCGGCGAACACCCGCACCGCCGAGTTGTCGCTGACCGGCGTCGAGAGCGCGGTCTGGTTGTTCTCGAGGCAGAAGATCGCCGGCAGCTTCTTCGCCGCGCACAGGTTGATGGCTTCGTGCCACTCGCCGAGCGACGAGCCGCCTTCACCGATGAACGTCACCGCCACGCGCTCCGACCGCTCGCGCCAGAACGCCAGCGCCATTCCGGACGAGGAGAGCGCGCCAATCGCCAGCGGCGCCGTGGCCGGCAGCACGCCCCAGCTGAAATCGCCGGTGTGCAGGTCCTTGCCGAACATCGGCGGACCGTCCTTGCCCATCTGCGCGGTGAACACGTTGCGCACCGCCTCGGCGTCGTGACGCATGGCGAGCGCGATGCCGATGTCCCGGATCACCGGCGCGACGACGTCGCCTT
The DNA here is from genome assembly GCA_963721715.1 of uncultured Acidobacteriota bacterium. GTDB lineage: Bacteria > Acidobacteriota > Vicinamibacteria > Vicinamibacterales > UBA2999 > VFZN01. Next base: position 475,246 of record CAVRKI010000006.1, read on the forward strand.
GCCACGAACCGTCGGGGCCACGGAACTTCGGACCGCGCTTCAGCCGGATGCCCGCGGCGTAGATGGCCTCCTGGCCGAGCGAGCGGAACCCCTTGCCCTGGAAGGCCATGTCGCCCCAGCGCACTTCCCCGCCCATGAAGAACTGCTTCAGGCGGTTGTCCACGGCGCGGGTGAGCGCCATGCCTCGCAGGATCTCGATGCGCTCGGTCTTGGTGAGCGACGCCGCGATCGCCTCGCGGCGGAGGAACCCGTCGAACGCGTCGGTCAGCTCCGCGCGGGCCTGCTCCATGCGCTTGACCGCCGAGATGCCGGGCGTGGTGGAGTCGGTGCCTTCAGGGGCCTTCAGCGCGTCGTACAGCCGCCGCGCCAGTTCGCGGCGGAACGGCGTGCGCAGCCCGTCGATGGCGGCGTGATCCCGTGGCTTGACCTTGAACCCGCCGATCGCCTCGAACACGTCGAGGGCAAGGTGCGCCGCCAGTGGGTGGCGTTCGGTGGCGAAGGCGGCCAGGCGGCTGGCCAATCCGGACAACTTCGCGGGGGAATCGACGGACGCTCGAGCCATCCCTCTATTGTGCCGCAGGCAGCGAGTAATGGCCGAGCACCGCGTCTGAGCGGCACCCGGCCCCCTACGGTGCGGCGGCTACGGTAGCGGCGTCCCTCCGGTCACGAACGCGAACCGGTACTGAAGGCTGCTGGGCAGATTGATGAGGCACCCAGAGGTCGTGCATCCATGAGTCATCCGGTACACCCTGATGCCGCCCACTTCCGGTCGAGCCCAAATCGTGTTGGCGGTCCCACCGGCCATCGAAGTGTAGGGGAGCGGAATCTCTTCGCTTGTGAATCGCAGCCAGACCTGCACTTGCGCGGTGTCGATGACCGACTGCGTGATCAAGGGTTCCGGGATGAAGTATGAGCGCATCAGAGTGCTATCCAGGGTGACCTCGACGGCTGCCGCGGCGGGTAAGCGGTAGCCGGAATAGACGCGCTGCAGGCCGGATACCGAGGCACACACGACCGTGCCGTTGGCGTTGACCGCGGTCATCGCGAAGCCCGCGCCGCACGCACCCGACACGCGCTGCTGGATCTGGTCGGTGTTCACCTGCGCCGCTCCGATGGCGCCCGGCGCGATCTGGACGCTGGTAATGCTGGCCGGGGCAACTCCGCCCGACGGCACCGGCCGCGGACCTCCGCCGGTGCTCGCGCCAGGGGTGAAGATGAACGTGCCGTTGTTGCCGGCGCTGTCGCGCCACGTGCCACTCAGAGTGGCGATCGCAATGGTGGCGTCGACGTGAACCGGCGTGCCACCCGGTGCCGTGACGATGCTCAACCCAAAGCCGATCGAGCCGTCCGGATTCTGGAACGCCAGGCCGACGACGCTGCCCTTGACCGCCGCACCGCATTGATCGTCGGTGCCGTCGAGCTGATACTGGCCGCCCTGCTGCACGACCGTGACCGTGATCGTGTTGCAGTAAGGCTGCAGCTGCCACCGGAACGACCCGAGCGGCTGGGCCGCGGCGGGCAACGCTGGCAGAAGAGAGCCGGCCACGAGGGTCAGGGCAGCAATTCTCAACGTCTTAATCACGAGAGCTCCTTGCGTAAGGGAACCACGGCGGTCGGACCATCCGATGCTGGGCAGAGAGTAGTGCACTTTGGCCGCGCAACTTTTCACCAATCCGCTGGATCAGCCGAGCGGCGGTGGAGCGCGCCGCGATCGACGGCCTTCGACACCCCGCCCGCGACCGACATGTGGGCGCCAATTCGCAGCATCGACTGTCAGCGTCCCCGACCGAGCGCCACTGGGGCCGTCACAGCGGCGTGCGACGCGCCGGCGCCATCAGCGGACCGTAACCGAAATCTCACGCGAAGGATTCCCGCCACCAAAGGCGTTGCCGCCCCTGAGGCGCAGGTAGTACGTGCCCGGCGGCACGTCGTTGAAGGTCGCCATCGTTTCGGGTCCCAGTGACATCAACAGATCGGTTCGTCCTGGCGCAAAGCCGACATCGAGCGCGAAACCCGACGCGGCGCCGACGTTGATCCACGTCAACCTGACGGTCTGGCCCGCGACGGCCGCCTGTACGGCACGCGGCGCGCCAGGCGCAGTCAGCAGCGTCAATGGGCCGCAGTAACCGCTGGACCGTGTGACGCCAGGACCAAGCACCTGATACGTGGTCGAGTTGAAGGCCGTGAGCGTCGAGACGATCGGCGAGTAGTCGTGATCCGTCTGGTTCAGGTACACCCGGCCGGTGTGCGGGCTGATGGCCAGCTGGCGGCACCAGCCGCCAAGGGTGGCGCCCCCGAGCCTGACGAGGTCGCTACTGTAGACCTCGACCCGCGCGGCGACCGTGAGCAGCCGTTCGTGCACCTCGTCCCAGACGAGCCGGCCGGGAGGGTCGAATGGCGAGGGGACCCCAATCGTCGTCAGCACGCCGGTACGAAGATCGAACATGGCGAGGTCCGATCCGACGCAGAACGCCCCCGGCACGGGCGCGGGATCTGTACACCGCTCGAAATAGATCCGCACTCCGTCAGGCGTCACTACCCAGTTGAGCGGGGCAATGCTGGCGAACCGGGTGGTCAGCACCAGTTCAGCCCCCCCGGGTCCGGGCCTGACGATGTCCTGCCGGCCATCGGGACGGGCGAAGACGCAGAGCGGTACGTCCGCCGAGTAGGCGTGTCCGCAGGCCACCAGATCCGTCGTCGGCAGCGGCAGTACGAGCAGCGAGATGCCGGAGACGACGTCGACGTCCCACACGCCATCCGGCCGCGCCATGAAGACGCGTGGCCGCGCGCGATCGAACCCGACCAGGAAGCCCGGCCCGAGCGGCACGCTGGTGCCGGCCTGCCATTCCACGGCGACGTCGCCACTGATGACGAAGCGTCCGCCGCCGATCAGCGGGTTGTGGACGAGAGCCGGCGCCGGTCCCAGATCGCGGCCGAACCGGCCGATGGCGCCGATCTGTCGCGGGCCTTCGAACAGCAAATCCTGCGCCCCGGCCGAAAGCACGCTCAGGAGCAGGAACGCAAAGGCCATTGCGATTCCGGCCATGTTCAATCCTTCCTTCGCCTACGTTATCGCATTGCCTCGATTCGAGCAGGGGTTGGGGAGGCGCCTGCGGGTGACGGCTTTGACCACCGCCCGCAGTCCATCAGGTAACATCCGCGCATGATCCGCTTCGGCCTTCCGGTCCTGGCCCTGACACTGGTGGTCCCCCTGCTCGCGGCCTGCGGCCGCTCCGCCCCTTCCCCATCGAGTGCCCCTGTCACCCTCGCCATCGTCAACGCAAAGGTCTGGACCGGCGATCCAGATCGGCCCTCCGCCGACGCGGTGGCGATTTCCGGAGATCGCATCGCCGCTGTGGGCACCTCCGATGAAATCCGGAACCTCGTTGCTGGTACGGACACCGTCGGCACGGCGATGGAGATCATCGATGCCGGCGGCCAGTTCCTCGTCCCAGGCTTCATCGACTCGCACGTGCACTTCCTCGACGGCGGGCAACGCCTGGCCTCGGTGCAGCTGCGCGACGCCAGGACGCGCGACGAGTTCGTGGCGCGCATCTCGGCCTTCGCGAAGACCGTGCCGGCCGGCACCTGGATCACCGGCGGCGACTGGGACCACCAGTTGTGGGGCGGCGAGCTGCCGCGACGCGAGTGGATCGACGCGGTCACGCCGGATCATCCGGTGTGGGTGAATCGCCTCGACGGCCACATGGCGCTGGCGAACTCCGCGGCGCTGCGCGCCACTGGCGTCACCCGGGCGCGCGCCGAACGTGAGCGGCGGCGAGATCGTGAGGGATGCGGGCGGCGACCTCACCGGGCTGCTGAAGGACAACGCGATGGATCTGGTGGCGGCGAAGATGCCCCCGCCGACGGCGGAGATGCAGGATCGCGCGCTCGACGCCGCCATGCGCTACGTCGCCGAACAGGGCGTAACCAGCGTGCATCACATGGGGACCTGGGACGAGCTCGAGGTCCTCGCCCGCGCGCACCAGGCCGGTCGGCTCCGCACCCGAATCTACGCGGCCGTCCCGCTCAACACCTGGCAGCGCCTCGCGGACGCGGTGAAGGCGCGCACCTACGACGGCCCCGATGGCAAGGGCGATGCCTGGCTGCGCATCGGCGCGCTGAAGGGGTTCGTCGACGGCTCACTGGGCTCGCACACTGCCGCCTTCGCGGAGCCCTTCACGGACGCCCCGAAGGATCGCGGCTTCTTCGTCAACACAGCGGAGGACCTCTACGCGTGGATCAACGGCGCCGATACCGCGGGGCTGCAGGTGGCGGTCCACGCGATCGGCGACCGCGCCAACAGCACGCTGCTCGACATCTTCGAACGGGTGACCAACGCCAATGGCCTCCGCGATCGCCGCTTCCGCGTCGAGCACGCGCAGCACCTCACCGCCGAGGACGTCCTCCGCTTCCGCAACCTCCACATCATTCCCAGCATGCAGCCGTACCACGCGATCGACGATGGCCGCTGGGCCGAGCAGGTGATCGGACCGGAGCGCGCCAAGCTCACCTATGCCTTCCGCGCGCTGCTCGACGCCGACGTGTCGGTGGCGTTCGGCAGTGACTGGTTCGTCGCGCCGCCGACGCCGATCGAAGGCATCTACGCCGCCGTCACGCGGCGGACGCTGGACGACAAGCACCCCGACGGCTGGGTCCCCGAGCAGAAGATCACCGTGGAGGAGGCGCTCGTCGCCTACACGATGGGCGGAGCGTTCGCCTCGTTCGAGGAGAAGCAGAAGGGCGTCGTCTCGCCGGGGATGCTGGCCGACCTGACGATGATCGACAAGGACTTGCGCGCGATCGCGGCGGCGGAGATCCGCACGGCGACGGTGACCAGGACGATCGTGGGAGGGAAGACGGTGTACCTAAGGTAGAACTTTGAACCGTGAACTGTGGTCTCCTACCACCCCTTCCATGCGGTTCCAATCAATCCTGCGGCGATCAGTCCCGTAACGAGCTCTCGAATGCCAATGCGGATGGCGGTTTGCTCAGGTGCGCCCGCTCGCAGGTCCCACATCGCACGGACCGCCAGCGACAACGCGACGAGGGACACGCCCCATGGCATCAGAGTGACGGCTGCAAGGGTCACGGCGGCAGCGAGCGCGAGAAGATGGGCGAGCGCCGGACGGCGATTGTCGGGCCGCTCGCCGTGCAGGCGCTGCACCCGCTCGCGTACGGTGACGATGGCGGGGAGCACGCGGACGAGGCCCGAGGCCCACAGGCCCAGCGCCAGCGGCCATGCCAGGCCCGCGGCCAGTCCCGCCGCGCCCGCCACCGCGCCAAGGGCCTTGGCGCCGGCCAGTTCGGGCACGACGTGACGGCTGACGCCGCGACTGTCGAACCACAACGGCACCAGCGCCAGAGGCGTGGCCAGCAGGGCAACGGGCCAGAAGGTGTGCTCCGCCATCAGCGTGGCTCCAGCCAGCGCGACAGCCGCCAGGAGAAGGTAGGCTGCGGCAATCGTCCACGCCACCCTGGTCCGCGGCACGCGCCGCCGATGCCGTGCGTCGTCGATCGCGACCTTCAACGGCTGCCGCGACAGGAACAGCCCCAGCGCCGCCAGCGCCAGCAGCACCGTCGCTGCGCCGGGAACGGCGATGAGCGCGATGACGGCCGGTTCGAGCAGAAACCCCCATCCGCCGTGCTCCACGGGGAGAAGCAAGGGGCGGAGGCGAACAGCGGGAGGAGGAGACATCAGAGGAGTTCAGAGTTCACTTCCGCTCTTCCCTCACCGTCGGGTACTTGTAGCCGAACTGCGCTTCCATCTGATCCAGATAGGTCTTGTACTTCGAGGAATCGAAGTAGTACTTCTTCAGCTCGGGGCGATACCGGTCCATCGTCGTCTTGTTCATCCACACCGCGGGCTTGTCGTCGGCGCGGATGAACGGCACGTACTTCCGCTGCTTCAACTGGACGTTCTCGAAGTAGTCGCGCGCCTGCCTCACCAGCTCGGGCCGCAGCACCAGATCGAGCGCGGTCAGCGCCTGCACGCGGGCGCCGGCATTCACACCCTTGTGCGCGATCGGCGTGGCCATCGGGATGGCATTCGCCCAGTTGTGGCCGGGGCCGGCCTGAAAGTTCGCCGGATAACTGAGCGACACGGTCGGCACGTTCCAGGTGACGTCGCCGATGTCATCCGAGGGGCCGCCGAACTTCTCGTCGTCCGGAATGCGCTCGCGGCCGCGCAGCGGACCGATGGGCCCGGTCGCCAGCCCGATCTCCGGCACCTTCATCTCGCGCTGCGTCGCCTTCGCCAGGGTGATGTCGGCCTCACTCCACTTCGGCAGGCCGACGCTGACGATGTTCGCGTACATCGTCTCGGCCAGCGTCTTGTTGGTGTGCCGCGGCCAGGCGGTGCCCAGCACTCGCGAGGTCCACGTCGTGTTCGTCATCAGCGCGGCGCCCTCCGCCATCTTGTCGCCGATGTCCCACATGTTCTTGATGGAGTCGTAGTCGGTCTCGCGGAAGTAGTACCAGACGCTCGCGTTGCGGGGCACCACGTTCGGCTGATCGCCGCCGTTGGTGATGACGTAGTGCGTGCGCTGCGACAGGCGCAGATGCTCGCGACGATAGTTCCAGCCGACGTTCATCAGCTCCACGGCGTCGAGGGCTGACCGCCCGCGCCAGGGCGCGCCGGCACTGTGGGCGGTCTCGCCGTCGAAGGTGTACTCCACGGAGACGAGTCCGCTGCCGCCGCCGTCACCCCAGCTCGTGGACAGGTTCGAACCGATGTGGTTGTAGAGCATCACGTCGACGTCCTTGAACAGTCCCTCGCGCACGAAGTAGGCCTTGGTCCCCAGCAGCTCTTCGGCCACGCCCGGCCAGATCATCAGCGTGCCCGGCAGCTTCTCGCGCTCCATCACGCGCTTCACCGCCAGCGCGGCGACGATGTTGAGGGGCGTTCCGGAGTTGTGGCCTTCGCCGTGCCCGGGCGCGCCCTCGACCAGCGGGTCGTGATAGGCCACGCCCGGCTTCTGCGAGCCCTGAGGAATGCCGTCGATATCCGAACCGAACGCGATCACGGGCTTGCCCGAGCCCCAGGTGGCGACCCACGCCGTGGGGATACCGGCCACGCCGTCGCGCACGGTGAACCCGTTGTCGCGCAGCACCTTGCCCAGATACTTCTGCGTCTCGAACTCCTGGAACCCGATCTCGCCAAAGCTGAACACCATGTCGTTCATCTGCTGGCCGAGGTCGTACATGGCCGGCGACGACACGTCGGTGTCGAGCAGGGCTTTCAGTTTCGCGACACGGGGGTCGACCGCCGCGGCGGGGCTGCCCTGAGCCACGGGGCCGGGGCCCGCCGCGGCCCGCGGCGCCTGCGGCAGCGCCGCCAGGCCGAGGAGGATCAGGATGCTCGCAGTCAGCGTGAACGGCGCGCGTTTCATGGGTCAACTCCTGGAAGTGGGCGGATTATAGCCGTTCGATGCCGTCTGCTCATCGCCTGATCCGGTCCATTCGTTGGTGGCATGCAGCCATTCGCCCGGCGGATCGCGCAGCCCGGCCAGCCGATGACTAGAATCGAGGGGTGACCGCCTCCAACGCGGCCGACGTCGTCAACCTGGTGGGCTTCGCCACCGGTACGGCCCTGTACGCCATGTTGCTGGCGCTGGTGCTGCGGGGAGGGTCGCGCGCCCCGGAGGATGCGGGCCGGGTGGACTGGCTGCCGCTGTCCACCGCGCTCCTGGGCCTGGCCTGGAACCTGGGCGAACTCGCGGCGTACGCGCTGCCGCGCCTCGGCCTCGTCGCCGACACCGCCGGCGTGGCGGCGATGTCCTTCCCCGCGCTCGGGCTGCTCGCGGCGGTGGTGGTGCATTCGGTGGCGCGCGGCCTCCGTTACGGGCCCGTCGTCATCGTGCTGGCCTACGGCCTGGCGGCAACGGCCGCCGTGCTGCACGCTCGGCACCATCGTCTCCGGTGATCCGGCGGCGTCGACCCTGGCGTTTCAGCTGCTCACGGTCTCGTTCAGCCTGCTGATCGTGCCGCTCGGGTTCATCACCCGGTCGCAGCCGAACGGACGCCGCGCGCTTGTGGGTGCTGGCGCTGGTCCTGTTCGCGGTGTCGGCGACGCACCTCGGCAGCTTCCACACCATCGCCGACAGCTGGTGGATGCAGCTGCTCGGGCATCACGCCGCGATTCCGCTGGCCTTCGCCATCCTCTATCAGAACTACCGCTTCGCGCTGGGCGACCTGTTCCTCAAGCAGGCGCTCACCCTGCTCGCGATCGTCGCGCTGACCGCTGGCCGGTTATTCGGCGGTGCTGGCGCTGCCCGCGGGACCGGGTTCGGTCGGGGTCCTGCTGGGCCTGTGGGTGATGACCGCGATGCTCACCCCGTGGCTGCGGCGGCTGGTGGTCCGGTTCGTCGACGCCGTGCTGCTCGGCCGCGTCGACTACGCGGTGCTGCGCCAGGACATCGCTCGTGTGGCCGGCGATCAAGCGTCGATCGGCGGGGTCATGGACACGGTGTGCGCGCGCCTCGCGACGGCGTTCAACGCCCGGCGGGTGTGGTGGGCCGAGGAGGTTGTGGCGGCGGCCCCGGGGCCGCCGCCGTCGCGCACCACCGTGGTGCCCACCACCGAGCCGCCCCAGCTGCTCATTCACGTCGGCGAGCTCACCGGCGGCCGCCGACTGCTGTCGGACGATGAGGAGCTGCTCGAGGCGGTGGCGGTGATGGCGGCGCGGCGCATCGATGCGATCCGGCTGACGCTCGAGCGCTACGAAACGCAGCTGCGCGAGGAGGAGATGCAGAAGCTGGCCGCGGAGGCCGAGCTCAAGGCGCTGCGGGCGCAGATCAACCCGCACTTCCTCTTCAACGCGCTGACCACCATCGGCTATCTGATCGAGTCGGCGCCGCCCCGCGCGGTGCACACGCTGATGCGGCTGACCCACCTGCTGCGCGGCGTGCTGCGCCCGGACGGCGAGTTCACCACCCTGGGCCGCGAGCTCGAACTGGTGGAGCACTACCTGGACATCGAGCGCGAGCGCTTCGAGGAGCGGCTCCGCGTCCGGGTCGACGTGCCGCAGGCGCTGCGCGGCGTGCCCATCCCGTCGCTGGTCGTGCAGCCGCTGGTCGAGAACGCGATCAAGCATGGCGTCGCGCCCAGCACGCGCGGCGGCGACGTGGTGGTGGTCGCGCGGCGCGAGACCGGGCCCAGTGGGCCGCGCCTGCGGGTGACGGTCAGCAACACCGGCGCGCCGCTCTCCGCCAACTATCGTCGCGGCGGCGATCACGTCGGGCTGGACAACGTCGAACGGCGCCTGGCGGGCCATTACCGCGGCGCCGCCTCCATCACGCTCACCGCCGACGCCCAACTGGGAACGGTCGCCGAACTGCTGCTGCCGCTGGTCGAAGCGAGCACCCTGGACGAGGAGTCCGATGCCAAAGCCGCTGCGAGTCGTGCTGGCCGACGATGAACGGCCGGCGCGCCGCTTCCTGGTCAACCTGCTGAAGACCTTCCCCGATGTCGAGATCGTGGGCGAGGCCTCGAACGGCCGCGAGGCGCTCGACCTGATCGAGCAGACCAAGCCCGGGCTGGCGCTGCTCGACCTGCAGATGCCGGAGCTCGGCGGCCTCGAGACCGCACGCCTGCTGAAGGCCGGCGCGGCGCCGATGGTGGCGTTCGTCACCGCCTACGACGAGTTCGCGGTGCAGGCGTTCGAGCTGAACGCCGTGGACTATCTGCTGAAGCCGGTCGAGCGCGATCGCCTGGCGACGACGCTGGAGCGCGCGCGCGAGCGCGAGGTGGCGGGCGATCGTTCGCAGGGCCTGGCCACCGCGTCGGCGGCGCTCGAGGCCGCCACGCGACGCCAGTTCCTGGAGCGCATCCCGGTGCGGAAGCGCGACGAGGTGGTGATCCTGCAGGTGCGGCAGATCGCGTCGATCGTCGCCGAAGGCGAGCTGCTGCACCTGACGACGCTGACCAACGAGCGCTACACGATCTCGCACCGTCTGCACGCGCTCGAGTCACGGCTGGACCCGCGCCGGTTCGTGCGGCTGGGCCGCGGCACGCTGGCGGCCGTCGACCAGATTCAGCGGGTGAGCCCGATGCCCGGCGGCACCTTCCAGGTGACGCTGACGAACGGGCAGACGCTGCAGGTGAGCCGGCTGCAGTCGCGCGTGCTGCGCGAGACGCTGCTCCGCATCTGACGACTCATGGTCTAATCGCTCCCATGCGAAACACCCGATTTGTCGCCTGGGCCGTCGGACTGGCCGTCTCCGTCTCGGTCGCCCTTCCACTTGACGCGCAGAACGATTTCCTGGCCCGAGCCCGGGCGCTGCACAAGCAGTCGCCGGTCATCGACGGCCACAACGACTACCCGTGGGCCCTGCGCGAGCGGGATGTCGGCGGCGACTTCAACAAGGCCGACATCACCGAGCCGGTGCCGTCGCTGATGACCGACATTCCGCGCCTCCGCCGCGGCGGGCTCGGCGCGCAGTTCTGGTCGGTCTACGTGCCGGCGGAGATGCAGGGCAAGGACGCCGTCCGCGCCACCCTCGAACAGATCGACGTCGTCCATCGCATGACGAAGCGGTGGCCGGAGACCTTCGAGCTGGCGCTGACCGCCGACGCCGCCGAGCGCGCCTTCAAGAACGGCCGCATCGGCTCGATGATCGGCATGGAGGGCGGCCACTCGATCGACAACTCGCTGGCGACGCTGCGGCAGATGTACGCGCTCGGCGCGCGCTACATGACGCTGACCCACTCGCAGAACGTCCCCTGGGCGGATTCGGCGACCGATCAGCCGAGAGCACAACGGCCTGTCGAAGTTCGGCGAAGAGGTGGTGCGCGAGATGAACCGGCTCGGGATGCTGGTGGACCTGAGCCACACCTCGCCGGACACCATGAAGGACGTGCTCGCCATCGCCGAGGCGCCGGTGATCTTCTCGCACTCCGCGGCCCGCGCCCTCTGCAACGTGCCCCGCGACGTGCCGGACGAGGTGCTGGCGATGCTGCCGAAGAACGGCGGCGTGGTGATGGTGACCTTCGTGCCCGGCTTCATCTCGCAAGCCGTGGCCGACTGGTCGATTACCTATGCCGCGCAGCAGCAGCTGCTGCGGGTGCAGTTCCCCACCAACACCAACTACGTCAACGCCGGCCTCGAGCGCTGGCGGTCCGAGAATCCGGAGCCGCGCGCCACCCTGAAGCAGGTGGCCGATCACATCGATCACATCCGCAAGGTCGCCGGCATCGATCACATCGGCCTCGGCGGCGACTTCGACGGCATCACCAGCGTCGTCGAAGGGCTGGAGGATGTCTCCAAGTATCCGGACCTCACGGCGGAGCTGCTCGGCCGCGGCTACCAGGACGAGGACGTCAAGAAGATCCTGGGCCTGAACGTGCTGCGCGCATGGCGCGGCGCCGAACAGGCGGCGGCGCGGCTGCAGAAGACGCGCGGGCCGTCGACGGTGACCATCGAGGCCGTCGACAAGCCGTGAGCCGGCGGACCGCGATTCTCGCCACGCTCGCCATCGTCGTCGCGACGGCGGCGATCGAGCTGGGCATGGGCCGCATCCCGATGTGCAAGTGCGGCTACGTCAAGCCCTGGCACGGCGTGGTGATGAGCGCCGAGAACTCGCAGCACCTGAGCGACTGGTACACGTTCTCGCACATCATCCACGGCATGGCGTTCTACGCCATCCTCTGGATCTGGGCGCGGCGCCTGCCGCTCGGGGCTCGCTTCGTGACGGCGGTTGGCCTGGAGGCGGCGTGGGAAGTCCTCGAGAACACGCCGATGGTGATCAACCGCTATCGGGAGACCACCATCGCGCTCGACTACTTCGGCGACAGCGTGCTGAACTCCGTTGCCGACATCGGGGCGATGATGGCGGGTTTCTGGCTCGCCAGCCTGGCGCCGGTCGCGTTCAGCCTGGGGCTGGCCGTCGCCATGGAGGTCTTCGTCGCGTTCATGATTCGCGACAACCTCACGCTGAACATCATCATGCTGGTCTACCCGGTCGACGCCATCAAGCGCTGGCAGGGCGGCGGTTAGACGCCGAGGACGCGGAAGCCTTCCAGCCGCGCGGCGCGGGCCAGCACCTTGTCGAGCGTGACGAACTCGAGCGTCTCCGGCTGCTCGCGCGAGACGACGAGCGCCGCCGCGAGTTGCAGGGCGTCGGCGGCCGTCAGCGCGTGCACGCTGACGAGCCGCTCGGCGCGCTGACGCACGGCGTCGACCAGGGTGACCTGGTGGCAGCAACGCACGCGTTCGAGCGCGTCGCGTCGAATGCCGCTCACCAGGTCCGCGAGTCCGTCCGACGATCGCTCGAGGCGGGCCAACGCCGAGACGACCTCGACCGACGAGAGCATCCACGCGACGACCTCCGCGTCCTCCTGCACCAGCCGCCGCATGTCGTCCGACGCCGGCTCGTCAGAACAAGAGCGACGAGGGCCGAACTGTCCCAGTACCTCACCGCGTGCTCTCACGCCGCATCTGGATCAGCAGGTCCACCGCGCTCGGCGTGCCCTTCGGCAGCTTGACAGGTTCGTACGTCCGGACCATTGCAGCCAGGCCCTCGGGATCACCGGCGCTGATGACGCCGAGCCGCTGAAGCTCCTCGAGCCGTGCCGCCGATTCGCGCGCCTGTATCGCGCCGGTTCGCCCTCCGCGGGCGCCAGGCGCCGGCACGCGGGGCAAACGGCACGATACGCGCGACGGGGGTATCGCGATCGAGGACCGTCAGTTCGCCGCCCTGGCGCACGTGCGCCAGATGGCGCGAGAGGTTGTTCTTCAAGTCGGCTATCTTGACCGTTTCCATATGGCCATTATAGCCATATAGACTGCCCGACGCAAGGACCAGCCGCCAGCGCCCCCTTCGGGCGGCTGCCGGTCTACTCCGTCCGCAGCGCGATCAGCGGATCCACCGTGGTCGCGCGGCGGGCGGGCGCCAGGCACGCCAGCGCCGCCGCCCCCAGGAACGTGACGGCCACGACGCCGACGATGAGCGGGTCGCGCGGCGTGGTCTGGTAGAGATAGGCGGACAGCACGCGACCGCCCACGGCAGCGGCGGCAACCCCGAGCGCCAGTCCGATGCCGACCAGCGTCGAGGCCCTGTCGCAGCACCATCGCCATCACCGCGCCGCGGCTGGCGCCAAGCGCCATGCGCACGCCGAACTCGCGCGTGCGCTGCGTCACCGAAGTGGCGATCACCCCGCCGATTCCCGCCAGCGTGACCAGCAGCGCGAGGCCGGCGAACACGCTCAGCAGCGTGGCGGTGAGGCGCGGCGCCGCCAGCGCCTCGGCGCGCAGGTCGTCCAGCGTCTGGATGTTCTCGACCGGCTGGTTCGGGATCCACCGCGTGGACGGTGTCGCGCAGCAACTGGGCGAATCCCGACGGCGTGCCGGCCGTGCGCACCAGCACCTGACCCGCGAAGTTGTTCGGCGACTGCGCCAGCGGCACGTAGATCTGCGCCACGGTCTCCTGCGCGAGGCCGAACTGGCGGACGTCGCCGACGACGCCGACGACGGTGAGCCACGTCTCGCCGCGATTGAGCGAGATGCGCGTGCCCACCGGATCGGTGCCATCCCAGTACCGCGTCATCGATCGGTTGATCACCGCCACCGGCAGGCTGTCGGCCGAGTCGAGCGGCGGCAAACGCGCGCCCGCTGACGACGGGGATGCCGATGGTGTCGAAGTACTTCTCGCTGGCGACGCGCAGGTCGGTGGTCGGCCGGCGATCGGGATCGTCGGTGACGCGGCCATCGATGTCGAAGCGCGTGGTCCCCGGCGCCGAGCCGGCGAGCGGCACCGCGTTGGTGATCGCCGCGGAGACGACGCCGGGCTGCCCGTCCAGCCGATCGAGAATCGGCAGATAGAGGCGGCGCAGCGCGTCGATGTTGCCGTAGCGCGAGAAGTTGCCGTAGACCTGGGCCGAGAGCACGCCGTCGGAACGATAGCCGGCATCCACCTGCTGCAGGCGATAGAAGCTGGCGAGCAGCAGGCCGGCGCCGACCAGCAGCACCACCGACACCGCGACCTGCGCCACGATCAACGCGCCCTGCATCCGGCGGCGGCCGGAGCCGTCGCCGGCCTGGTTGCTCCCCTGCTTCAGCGCGGTCGTCAGGTTGACGCGCGTGCCGAGCGCCGGCAGCGTCCCGAACAGCACGCCGGTGACCACCGACACCAGCAGGGTGAAGCCCAGCACCGGCAGGTCCACCGACACCTCACCGGTGCGCGACGTGAAGCGCGACACGAACGTGGTGAGCATGCCGATCGTCGCCATCGCGAAGACCACGCCGACGACACCGCCGGCCGTGGCCAGCAGCGTGCTCTCGGTGAGCAGCTGCCGGATGAGACGTCCGCGTCCGGCACCCAGCGCCGCGCGCAAGCGCCAGCTCGCGATCGCGGCCCAGCATGCGGGCCAGCGTCAGGTTGGCGACGTTGGCGCAGGCGATCAGCAGCACCAGGCTGGTGATGCCGAGCAGGATCAGCAGCAGGTCGCGCGCGCCCTCGGTGAGCGCCGAGCGCACGTCCACGGTGGTGGCCTGGAAGCCCGAGCTGTCGGTGCGATAGACGCCGGCGTGATCGGCCGTGAATCGCTTGTTGATCGTGGAGATGGCGGCGGCGGCCTCCTCGTGGGTGTGGCCTTCCTTCACCCGGCCGAACACGCTCAGCCCGCCGAAGGCGCGGCGGTTGCGGGGAATGGTCCGCTCCGCGGCGGCGCGGAACGGGCACGCCAGCACCGGCATGTAGACGTCGTTCTCCTGCGGGTAGTGCGGCACGTTCGGCAGCACGCCGATCACCCGGTGCGGCCGGTCGTTCATCTCGAACACCTGGCCGATGATGTTGGGATCGCCGCCGAACTTGGTCCGCCAGTAGGTGTGGCTGAGGACCAGCACCGCCTCCGCGCCCGGCACATCGTCTGAGGCGACGAAGGTGCGGCCGATGACCGGCTTGATGCCGAGCAGGTCGAAGAAGTTCGCGGACACGACGCCGGTGCTGACGCGGTCCGGTTCGCCGCGGTTCAGCAGGTCGAAGTTCATCTGGTGGTACTCGACCAGGCCGTCGAACACCTCGGCCTGATCGCGGTAGTCGAAGTACTCGGCGATGGCGACGCCCAGCGTGTTCTGTCCCGACAGCGGCGCCGACTGGCGCACCAGCACCAGACGGTCGCCGTGCTCGTAGGGCAGCGGCTTCAGCAGCACGCCGTTGATGACGCTGAAGATCGCGGTGTTGGCGCCGATGCCCAGGCCCAGCGTGAGGATGGCCAGCACCGCGTAGCCGGGATTCTTGGCCAGCGTGCGCACGCCGTACTTGATGTCCTGGAGGAGCTCGTCCACCCAGCTGATGCCCCGCGCCTCTCGTGCGTCCGCCTTGTGCTTGTCCATGGGACCAAAACTCCTGATTGCCCGATCTCGCGCCTCGCCCGGCGCCAGCCCCCGCGCGATCCACTGCTCGGTCTCGCGGTCCAGGTGAAACTGGAACTCGGCCTCGAGGTTCCGCTCGGCGCGATCGCGCCGCCACCAGTTCAACAGTGCTCTCATTGAAGAACCCCAGAACCTAGAACCCCTCCGACCCTCTCAACACCTTCCCCACCGCCTCGGTCATCCGCGCCCAGGAGTCGGACTCTGCCTTCAGCTGCTTCTGACCGGTGCGGGTGAGGCGATAGAACTTCGCCTGCCGGTTGTTCTCCGAGGCGCCCCATTCGGAGTCAATCCAGCCGGCGGTCTCCAGGCGCTGGAGCGCCGGGTACAACGACCCCTGGTTGACCCGCAGCACATCGTCGGACATCTGCTGGATGCGCTGTGAGATGCCCCAGCCGTGCATCGGCTGCAGCGCCAGGGTGCGGAGGATCAGGAGGTCGAGGGTGCCTTGCAGCAGGTCGAGCGGCCTTGTCGACATTCGACATGAAGAATGCCGCCGCTCTTGTCGGTTGTCAACAGGAGCGGCGCGGAATGCGGGGACGAACGGCCGGGACCACTCAACTGAGCTGAGTGGTCAGATCAGGAATGGGATGACCGCCGCGGTCCGCTCGCGATAGCGGCGGTACTGCTCGCCGAGCGGGACTCTTCAGCAGGTAGGCCTCCTCGCGGACGGCGGAGGCGATGTAGGCCGCGATCATCACGACCGCGGTGGCGGCGAGGGCGACGCTGTGAGTGGCGACCGGCGCCGCCAGCCACGCCAGCGCATAGGACAGGTAGATCGGATGCCGCACCAACGCGTAGGGCCCGCGCTCGATGACGACGTCGGGCCGGGGCTCCAGCACGAAGGTCCGGGTGAGCCGGACCCGGCGGGCGGCCTCGATCGCGCCCAGGAAGACCAGCAGCGCCACCACGTACGACGTGATGCCCACCGCCGCCCATCGATCGCTGGCGGGCCGCAACAGGATCAACCCCAGGGCGTGCATCGCGCCGACGGCGTTGCTCCACGAATGAAACAGCCACTGCTTGGTCGACAGCCGGGTCGCCGGCGTGAAGAAGTTCTCCAGTGACGTCCCGAAGACGATCAGCGTGGACCCTCCGGCGATGATGAGGGCCCACTCCGGGATCGAGTTGGGAATATCGATACTCACCGAGGCGCGGCCTGCTTGGCCATCGACTTCTTCAAGGCGTCGATGGTGACGTCCACCTTGAACTGGATCCCGATCTTGCCGAGCTCCACGCTGGCCTTGCTCGGATCGCCGGTCACCCCGCTGCCCTCGAAGCCACCCATGTTGGCGCGCTTGTCCGGGCGGATCATCTTCGGGTTCACGAACCACAGCTGCGAGGTGTCGGTGATACCGGCGTGGCTGCCGATCTGCTCCTTGGTGTAGCCCTGCTTCACCAGGTAGGCGGAGAACATGCCGCTCGAGTAGTACTCGGGGATGAAGTGCACGCGGACGCCGCTGCCGGCCCACTCCTTGTTCAGCATCTCGGCGACCGCGCCCATGCCCTTCTGGTTGCCACCGGAGTCGCCGATCATGACGATGTCCTTGAAGCCGTTGACCTTGAAGCTGCGGGCGGTGAACTCGAGCAGCTTCTGGTAGTACTCCTCGGGCAGGGTGATGGCGCCGGGAAAGCGCATGTGGCCGGAAGGCGGATCGAGATTGCCTTCGGGCACGAACGCGACCACCGGACCGACCAGCGCGTTGCCCAGCTTCTTCGCGATCTCGCCGGCGGTGTGGTGAATGATGAAGTTGTGCTTGCCCATCACCATGTGCGGCCCGTTCTGTTCGGTGCCGCCGGTGGGCAGGATGACCGTGGTCTTGCCCGCCTTGATGGCATCGCGGATCTCGGTCCAGGTGAGCTCTTCGATATAGACGGAGTCCTGCGCGAATGCAGGAGCGGCGAGCGCGAGGGCCAGGCTTGCGGTAGTGAGCAGGATGCGAACGATCATCGATTCCTCCGGGGGGATGTCCGGGGGGATTATACGAGGCGCGCGGGTACCCGAGACCGGATACCGGACGCCGGATACCGGTCTCCGGCGTGCTACTTGATCGCCGCCACCACCCGCTTCACGAACTCGGCCTCGTTGCCGCGGTGCCAGCGCCAGACGACCACGAGGTCCTGCTCCGGCAGGATCGTGATGGTGTTGCTGCCGGCGCCGCGAGCGCCGAACGCGGTGGTCGGCAGCCCGGGATAGTTCTTGCCCTGCGAGTTCAGCCACCACAGGTAGCCGTAGTCGGGGCCGTGCGCGCTCGGGGTGGTGGCCGCCTTCACGAAGCCGGGCTGCAGCAGCTGCTTCTCGCCCCACTTGCCGCCGCGCAGCCACAGGTAGCCGAAGCGAGCCATGTCCCAGGAGTTGATCCACACGCCGCCGCCCCAGCGCGTGCCACCGCTCACCGAGGGCAGCTTCCGGCCGTCGATGTCGACGTAGCTGTTGTGGTACGGCACCCACTTCCACGCGTTCGAGCCGCCGATCACGTCCATGATCTCGTCGCGGAACACTTCGGGGACCGGCTTCTTGAACGTGCGCAGGAGCGACAGGCCGAGACGGTTGATGCGGACGTCGTTGTACTCGTAGTGACGTGCCGGGGCGCTGCAGTTCGCGCGGCTTGCGCTCGCCTTCGCCGAAGGCCTCCTTGCCGACGAAGTCGTCCTTCTTGCCGAACATGGTGCCTTCCCACTCGGTCTCCTGCTGCAGGTGCATCTTCCAGGTGACCTGCGCATTACGGGGGGAATCGTAGCCGCCGTCCTTGACCGTCTTGCCGACCGGGTCGTCGAGGGTGATCTTGCCCTCGCGGAGCGCGATGCCGGCCACCGTGGCCATCATGCTCTTCGCCACCGAGTAGGTGGGATCCACCCAAGTCGTGTCACCGAACTCGGCGACGACGTAGCCCTTGTAGATGACGAGCCCGTTGGTCTGTCGCGCGCTTCGTCGGCACCGAGCCCAGCAGCGAGCCGAAGATGCGCTCCTGATCGGAGAAGTCGATCTCGCGCGTCGACTCGCGGGTCTGGGCGAACGCCACCGCCTCGGCCAGCAGCTGCGGATTCATGCCCAGCTCCGCCGGTGTCTTCTTCGCCCAACTGCCGGCCGGGGGATAGTACGGTGCCCGCCTGCGCGCGAACCGTCGCGTGCACTGCGATGGCGACAAGGAGCAGGGCGAGGACGATGAGCGACGGTCGGCGCATGCGCATGGGTGGAGTCTCACGTCAGTATCCTGGTCCGAGCAGAACCGCATTCATGAACAGCAGCATCGTGCCTTCGCTGAAGGCCCGGTAGTTCGCGTCTTCGGCGAAGGCTATCACGTGTCCCTGGCCGGTCGGCTGGTGCATCGCGAAGGCCTTCTGCACCAGCAGGTCCTGGTTCTCGGGCCAGATCAGCCCCGAGGCGATCAGGCGGTCCTTCTTCGCGTAGATGCCGACGTTGCGCCCGCTGTTGAGCTTGGAGCGGCGCGAACACCCGATCGCCCTCGATGATGGCCTGCGCTTCCTCGTCCTGGCCGGCCGACAGCCAGTGCTCGGTGTCGATGATGACCCGCAGGATGGCGCCCGGCTGCGAGTCCGGGCGCTCGCGATCGGGCTGGATCGCCTTGTCGTAGTCGAAGACCTCGGCAGGAGCCGGGGAAGCAGGCGTGGCCGTTCCGCTGCGGGCCGGGCCGCCGCCCCGGCAGCCGCGGGCTTGCCCGCCCCGGCGTCCGCGGGCCTCGCCGAGGCCGCACCTTCGGTGGGTTTGGCGCCTTCGCTGGGAGCGCTGTCAGCGGGCTTGGGGCCGCCTCCGCTTCCGGCGCCGGTCGCAGGCATGCCGGGGGCCTTGGTGTCGCCGGGCTTGTCGAGATTCCCGTTCTTCAGCAGCGGCTTCGTGTCGAGCAGGCCCACGTTCTCGCCCGTGGCCCACCGCGTGGCCTCCGCCAGCGTGACGAGCGTGCCGCCGCCGCGGATCCACTCCTTGAGCACGGGCGAGCAGCGCCTCGTTGATCGCCCCGCCGTAGTTGCCCGAGGGCAGGACCAGGACGTCGAAGTCGGCGAGGTTGGCCCGGCCGAGCGACGATACGCGCACGGTCGTCACCGCCTGACCGAAGCGGCGCTCGAGGGTGTAGCGCGTCCATCCGGCCGACAACGTCTGGGTCGGCGTGTCCCAGGCCAGCAGCACGCGCGGCGCCTTCAGCGCGCGCGCCTGGTTGCTGCCGATCGAGATGCCCTCGTCGACGAACGTGCGTGTCGATGGGCACCACCTCGACGCCGTGCCTGGTGGCGAGCGCAGTGAGGCGCGCGTGCAGGTCGGTGGCATTGCCGGCGTTGCGGATCACCGCCGTGCCGATCGGATAGCGTCGTCCGCCCAGCGTGAACGCGCCGCCGACGCTGTTGATTCGGATGCCCTGCGCCAGCGCCTCGACGGTCATCGCCGCCGCCGCCGAGCCCCAGGGCACCAGATAGCCGACCTTGCCGGCCGCGAAGGTCTTCGCCGCCGGCGTTGCGCGTCGTAGGCCATCGACAGGATCACGGACGCGGCGCCGATCGCCGTCGCGCTGGTCAGCACTTCGACGTCGTACATCAACGGCAGGCTCCACGCCGTGATGTCGTAGATCTGATCCGGCTGCCGCCGGGCGCGGCGCTCCTCCTGCCGCTTGATGAAGTCGTCCGGCTGCGGGATGTGCCGATCCAGCAGGTTGCGGATCAGGCGGCCCGAGGGCTGCGCGTGCGACACGAGGTAGGTGCCGGCCGGCAGCTGGCGGCCGCCGACGGTCAGCGGCTCGGTGGCGCGCCGCACCTCGATGCCCTGCGTGGCGAGGTTCCTGGCCAGCAGATCGGCGCGTGACGCGATCGTGGCCGGGCACCAGCACGTACTCGCGAACCGGACCCTTCTCGCCCTCGACCACCGCGCTCTTGCGGTACTCCAGGAAGTCGCGCACCAGCCGCTCGCGGTTCTTCGCGGCGGTGATGGCGGTGACGATCGCGGCGTTGAAGTGGTGCATCACGCCGTCGCGGAACGTGAGCAGGGTGCCGTCGCTGCGCGCGAACGACAGGCCGCGCGCCGACGCCTGCTCGTAGGTCATGCCGATCGAGCCCTGGAAGATCGGCCACGACTCGCCGTAGCCCGGATAGAACGAGTCGTAGACCTCGCGGATGTAAGTACGGCCAGCCGCGCTCGTCGAAGCGCTGACCGTTGGCGCGCCCGAACAGGTCGAAGGCCGCGATCTGGCTCTTCGTGATGTGCGGGTTCAGCGGATCGGCCGGCGGCGCGAAGTAGTAGGTGTTGTCGCCGCCCTGCTCGTGCAGATCGACGTTGACGTGCGGCCAGTAGTCGCGCGCCACCAGCAGCCGCCCGCGCGTCTCGGGCTGCGTCTGCGCGAACCAGTCACGGTTCATGTCGAACAGGTAGTGGTTCGAGCGGCCGCCGGGCCAGGGCTCGTCGTGCTCGGCGTTGTAGGGCGCCGGGTCCGGCGTGGCGGCGCGGCCCTGCAGGTTCTGGAACACGAAGCGGGCGCGGCCGTCGGGATTCTGCATCGGGTCGATCAGCACCAGCGCCTCGCGGAGCACCAGGTCGACGTCGACATCACCCTGCGACGGCGAGCAGGTGATAGGCCTCGAGCATGGCGGCGTCGGACGAGGAGATCTCGTTGCCGTGGACGCCGTGCACCAGCCAGACGACCACAGGCGACTCCTTCACGAGGCGGGCCTGCTCGGCGGCGCTCACCGTGCGAGGGTCGGCCAGCTTCTTCAGGTCGGCCTTCACGCTGTCGAGACGAGCCATCCGCTCGGCGCTGCCGATGGCCATCAGCCACAGCGGGCGGCCTTCCCAGCTGCGGGCGTACTCGACCAGCCGCGTGCGGGTGGGCGCGGCCTTCTGCAGCGCCTGGAGATACTGTCCCACCTGCTCGGGCGGCGTGATCTCGGCGCCGGGCTCGTGGCCGAGCACCTGCCGCACGGTGGGGATTGACGGGTCGTACTTCGCCCCCGGCCAGAACGGCGCTTCCTGCGCGGAGAGCGGGAGCGCGGTCGATAACACGACGACGGAAGCGAGCAAGGCACGGCGCATCGGCCTAGCTTAACGGAACGGCTGCGCCGAGTCCGCGGTTCACCCCGACACTCGTCACCGTCTCGGCGCTCGGGTCAGTTCCTCCATCTCCAACGCCGCCGTCAGCCCCATGGCGCCGCCGCGGTCATCGGCGCCGGTGACCCCGGCGCGATCCAGGTAGTACCTGCTTCGTCGGTCCCGACCCGGTTCCGGTGCAGACGTCGATCAGCGATCCGTCTTCGGCAATCCGCGCCAGCAGCCCCTGCCACGCACGAGCAACGATCGGTCGATAGCTCGCGTCGAGCCAGCCAAGCCGCACACCGCGCGCCATCGCCGTGACCACCATTGCCGTCACCGTGAACTCGCGATAGCTGCCCGGCTCGTCCACCACCTGCCGCCACATGCCGTCCGGCGCTTGCTGCGCGATCAGTCCCTTCATCAGCGCCTGATAGCTCTGCAGGATGCGCGTGCGGTCGGGAGAGGCGGCGGGCAGATACGTGAGCGCTTCCATCAAGCCGAACGCCGCGAAGCCGTTGCCGCGGCCCCAGGCATGCGGGCCTTCCTTCGCGTGGATGAAGATGCCGTCCGGCCGCTGCAACTGTTCGGCGTAGGTCGTGAGCAGACGCCCCGCGGCAGCCGCGTAGCGATCGTCGCCCTTCGTGCGCGCGGCAACGCGGGCCAGCACGCTGATGGCCATGAACATGTCGTCGGTCCACGCCCGCGGGAAGCGGACAATCTCGGCACCGCTTCCCGAACCCTGAGCCCTGAGCGCTGAGCCCTGCCCCTGCGGCAGCATGAAATCCGCGCCCTTCCGGGCCACCGCGGCGGCCTCGGCGTTGCCTTCCAATTCACCCCAGTCCGACAGCGCCAGGTGACCGGCCAGGCTCGTCAAGAGATACGGTTCGGCAATCGCGGGCTTGGCGCCGGACACGAAGGGCGTCATCTCGGCGATCGGTTTGTCACGAAAGCGCGCCTCACCGGTGATCCGCGCCAATCGGAGCGCACCGGACCACGACAGCGCGGGGATATAGCTCATGATCGGCTGCGCCGGGTACTTCGGCGCCAGCAAGCGCGCCACGTCCAAAGGCGCACGGGCGACACGGGCCGTCAGCGTGGTGCGAAGTGGCGAGGCCACGCGAGCCGCGCGCGGCAGCAGGCTGCCGACCGCTTTGACCGCGGCGTCGGCGGCCACATCGAGCCGAAGGGCAGGCACCGGCATCGACCACGCCGCGCCTGCTCCGCTGCCGGCAAGGGCGCTGATGAACGAACCAGCCGCGGGCGGCTGTGCGGCACTTCCGGTTTGGACAGGCGTCGCGGGCAGAATGCCGGCGGACGCCGCGTTGGCGGACCACGTCGTCGCCGTGCCCGATCGCACGTCGATCACCACCGTCGGCGCCTGCATGATCGTCCAGCGCCAGACGTAGTGCGGCGTGGGCTCGAGCTTGCCGTCGAAGAATCCTCCGGGCGGGGGGAAGGAGAACCTCGCGGCGTCAGCGTCGGCGGCCGTGACCGGCGCCTCGCCGCACGAGTCGGGCCGCGCGCACGGCAGCGCCGCGATGTGCCACTCCGAGCGCAGCGTCGCCGCGGCACGATCGGTGAACCACCACTGCAGCACGCGCATGACGATGGCGGTGCTCGCTGGATCGCCGTCGAGCCCACCCACCAGGACCAGCTTGGGGCGTTTCGGATCGCCGGCCCCGACCGGCTCGATGGCCCACATCCGGCGGCCCGATTTCGTGAGGCCGGCGGCGTCAACGACCACCTTGCGGGGGCCGTCGGGCGCCAGCGCGCGCAAGGCCGGCGGCGCTTCCGCTCCGGCGGCGCCCTGCCGCTCGGCCGTGGCCGGGGTCCGCCCGGCTGCGGCCGCCACGGGCGGAACTCCACCCAGACCCAGGACGAGCAGGATCAGGCACGATCCGAAGGCGCGTTCCATCATCGCCGCGCAGTGTATCGCAGCGTTTTGCTGATATCTCGTTTCCGCATGGTTAAGATAGAAACATTGCGCTTTCCGAATGCTTCAAGCTTCTCTCTAATGGGGCCTCTGGAGAACGCGCATGGAGGACTCAGACCAGCGGCCCGCGGGCCTCTACCGCTCATCTGACGAGCACGACGCCTGCGGCGTCGGCTTCGTCGCCCATATCAAGGGCGTCCGCTCGCACGCCATCGTGCGGGACGCGCTCGACCTGCTGATCAACCTCGAACACCGCGGCGCCGCCGGCTCCGACCCCGACACGGGTGACGGCGCGGGCATCCTCGTGCAGATGCCGGACCGTTTCCTCCGGCAGGCCGTGCCGTTTCCGCTGCCGCCGCAGGGCGCCTACGGCGCCGGGCTGGTGTTCCTGCCCACGGATGAGGCGCTGCGCGGTGTCCTGCGCGCGTTGGTCGAGCGCATCGTCGTGGAAGAGGGGCAGACCGTGCTGGGCTGGCGCCCGGTGAAGACCAACCTGTGGGCCATTGGCAGGAACGCCGCCGCGGTCGCCCCGGACTTCGAGCAGCTGTTCATCGGCCGCCGCGCGGACCTCGACGGCACGGACGCCGCGACGCGCTTCGAGCGCCGGCTGTTCGTGATCCGCAAGCGCATCGAGCACGCCGTCGACCAGATGACGCTGCCGGACGAGCACCGGCGGTCCTTCTACATCGTCAGCCTCTCGGCGCAGACGCTCATCTACAAGGGCATGCTCACGGCGTCGCAGCTCGGGGGCATGTTCCCAGACCTGCTGGACGATGCCTTCGACTCGGCCCTGGCGCTCGTGCACCAGCGCTTCTCGACCAACACGTTTCCGTCATGGCCCCTGGCGCACCCCTATCGGTTGGTGGCGCACAACGGCGAAATCAACACCCTGCGCGGCAATGCCAACTGGATGCGCGCGCGAGAGGGCCTGCTGCAGTCGGACGTGCTCGGCGACGACCTCGCGAAGATCCTGCCGGTCATCCGCCCCGGCGGCAGCGACACGGCCACCTTCGACAACGTGCTCGAGCTGCTGGTGATGGCGGGACGCTCGCTTCCGCACGCGGTCCTGATGATGATTCCGGAACCGTGGTCGGCCAACCCGGCGATGGATCCGGCGGTGCGCGACTTCTACGAGTATCACTCGTCGCTGATGGAGCCGTGGGACGGTCCGGCCTCGATCACCTTCACCGACGGCACCCTGATCGGCGCGGTCCTCGATCGCAACGGGCTGCGCCCGTCGCGCTACTGCGTGACCAGCGACGACCGCGTGATCATGGCCTCGGAGACGGGCGTCCTCGACATCCCGGCCGATCGCATCGTGCGGAAGGATCGCCTGCGACCCGGCAAGATGCTGCTGATCGACACGCGGCAGGGCCGCATCATCGACGACGAGGAGATCAAGCGCAGTCTCGCCGCCGAGCATCCCTATGGGGAGTGGCTGAGGGCGAACCTGGTGAACATCGAGTCCCTGCCCGCGGCGCGCGCCGAGCGGCCCGATCACCAGACGGTGCTGCGCCGACAGCAGGCGTTCGGGTACACCCAGGAAGACCTGCGGGTGCTGCTCACCCCGATGGCGCTCTCAGGCGAGGAGCCACTGGGCTCGATGGGCACCGACACGGCGCTGGCCGTGCTGTCGGACAAGCCGCGGCTGCTCTACGACTACTTCTCGCAGCTCTTCGCCCAGGTCACCAATCCGCCGCTCGACGCGATCCGCGAGGAGCTGGTCACGTCGATGGGCTCGACGCTGGGCCCGGAGGGCAACCTGCTGAAGGCCACGCCCGAGGCGTGCCGGCAGATCCAGATCGACTACCCGATCCTCCACAACGATCAGGTCGCGAAGCTCCGCCACCTGCCGCCGGGCTCGCCCTTCCGCTCGACGACGCTGCCGCTGCTCTACAACCCGGATGAGGATGGTCCCGGGCTGGAGAAGGCGATGGCCGAGCTGTGCCGCAAGGCCAGCCAGGCGGTGTCGGCCGGCTACGGCATCCTGATCCTCTCGGACCGCGGCGTGGATGCCACTCACGCGCCGATCCCCAGCCTGCTCGCCACCGCGGGCGTGCACCATCACCTGGTCCGCGAGGGCAGCCGCACCAAGTGCGGCCTGCTGGTGGAGACGGGCGACGCGCGCGAGGTGCACCACGTGGCGCTGCTCATGGGCTACGGCGCCGGCGCCGTGAATCCGTACCTGGCGTTCGAGACGCTGCACGACCTGATTCGACAGGGCCTGCTCCCGGGCGTCACGCACGATCAGGCCGTCAGCCGCTACATCAAGGCGCTCAACAAGGGCGTGCTGAAGGTGATGTCCAAGATGGGCATCTCCACGCTCCAGAGCTACTGCGGCGCGCAGATCTTCGAGGCCGTCGGCCTGGATCGCGCGTTCGTGGACACTTACTTCACCTCCACCGCCTCGCGCATCGGCGGCGTCGGGGTCAAGGTGATCTCGGAGGAGGTCCGCCAGCGTCACGCGCGCGCGTTCGGCCGCCGGGTCGCCGGCCCGGACGAGCTCGAAAGCGGCGGCGAGTACCAGTGGCGGCGGGACGGCGAAGTCCACCTGTTCAACCCGGAGACCGTGTTCCGCCTGCAGCACGCCACCCGCACGGGCCAGTACCAGGTCTTCAAGGAATACACGCAGCTGGTCGACGACCAGAGCCGCAGGCGCGCCACGCTGCGCGGCCTCTTCAGCTTCAAGCCCGCCGGGCCGCCGGTGCCGCTCGACGAGGTCGAGCCGGTGGAGGCCATCCTCAAGCGCTTCTCAACCGGGGCGATGTCGTACGGGTCGATCAGCCAGGAGGCGCACGAGACGCTGGCGATCGCGATGAACCGGATGGGCGCCAAGTCGAACACCGGTGAGGGCGGTGAAGATCCGGCGCGCAACGTCCCGGACGCCAACGGCGACTCGAGGCGCAGCGCCATCAAGCAGGTGGCATCGGGCCGCTTCGGCGTGACCAGCGAGTACCTGGTCAACGCGGACGACCTGCAGATCAAGATGGCGCAGGGCGCCAAGCCCGGCGAAGGCGGCCAGCTGCCCGGGCACAAGGTCTATCCGTGGATTGCGAAGGTGCGTCACTCCACCCCGGGCGTCGGACTCATCTCGCCGCCGCCGCACCACGACATCTACTCGATCGAGGATCTGGCGCAGTTGATCTTCGATCTGAAGAACGCGAACCCCGTGGCGCGTGTGCACGTCAAGCTGGTCGCCGAATCGGGCGTCGGCACCGTCGCGGCCGGGGTCTCGAAGGCGCACGCTGACGTGGTGCTGATCTCCGGCCACGACGGCGGTACGGGCGCCTCGCCGCTCACCAGCCTCAAGCACGCCGGCGTGCCCTGGGAGCTGGGCCTGGCGGAGACGCAGCAGGTGCTGCTGATGAACCACCTCCGCGACCGCATCGTCGTGCAGGTGGATGGGCAGCTGAAGACCGGCCGTGACGTGATCGTGGCGGCGCTGCTCGGCGCCGAGGAGTTCGGCTTTGCGACGGCGCCGCTGGTGGTGATGGGCTGCGTGATGATGCGCGTCTGCCACCTGAACACCTGCCCGGTCGGCATCGCGACGCAGGATCCGGAACTGCGCAAGACCTTCGCCGGGAAGCCCGAGTTCGTGGAGACCTTCTTCCGCTTCATCGCCGACGAAGTGCGCGAGCAGATGGCGGCCCTGGGCTTCCGCACGATGGACGAGATGATCGGTCACGCGGAATGCCTGGATGCGCAGCCGGCGGCGGACCACTGGAAGGCCAACGGCCTGGACCTGTCGCCGCTGCTGTTCCAGCCGGCGCTGCCGCCGGGTGCCGCGCGGCGCGCGACGACCACGCAGGACGCGGGCCTGGACTCGGTCCTCGACCACACGCTGATCGCGCGTGCCGCCGAGGCGCTCGCGCACCAGACGCCCGTGGAAATCACGCTGCCGATTCGCAACACGGACCGGACCGCCGGTACGTTGCTCGGTTACGAGGTCACGCGCCGGTTCGGTGGCGCCGGCCTGCCGGACGACACCATTCGCGTCAACTTCGCCGGCTCGGCGGGCCAGAGCTTCGGGGCGTTCCTGCCGAAGGGCATCACGCTCTCGCTCGAGGGCGACGCCAACGACTTCGTCGGCAAGGGCCTGTCCGGCGGCCACCTGGTCGTCAGGCCGCCGCGCGAGGCGACGTTCGTGGCCGAAGACAACGTCATCATCGGCAACGTGCCGCTCTACGGCGCCACCAGCGGCCAGGCGTTCGTGCGCGGCGTGGCCGGCGAGCGGTTCGCGGTCCGCAACAGCGGCGCCGAGGCGGTCGTGGAGGGCGTGGGCGATCACGGCTGCGAGTACATGACCGGCGGTCGCGTCATCGTCCTGGGCCGCACCGGACGCAACTTCGCCGCGGGCATGAGCGGCGGCCTCGCCTGCGTGCTCGACGAGGATCGCTCCTTCCACCTGCGCTGCAACACAGCGATGGTCGATCTCGATCGGCTGGACGACGACGAAGAGGCCGACCGCGTCCACGAACTGATCGCCCGGCATGCCCTGCTCACTGGCAGCGCGGTGGCCGCGCGCGTGCTGGACAACTGGGCGGCGATGCGGCAGGCCTTCGTCGCGGTGACGCCGCGCGACTTCAAGCGCGTGCGCACGGCAGAGGCCAGGGCGCGGGCCGAGGCCCGGCAGCCCGCCTTCAGCGATCTGGTGGGAGCATAACGTGGGCAAGCCCACAGGGTTCGTCGAGTTCGCGCGCCTCAAGCCGGCGTCGCGCCCGGTCAGCGAACGGGTGCGCGACTACCGTCACGTCCACACCGGCCACGCCAGGGAAGACCTGACGAAGCAGGCGGCGCGGTGCATGGACTGCGGCATCCCGTTCTGCCACCAGGGGTGCCCGCTGGGCAACCTGATTCCGGACTGGAACGATCTGGTCTACCGCGATTCGTGGCGCGCGGCGCTCGAGCGCCTGCACCAGACCAACAACTTCCCGGAGTTCACGGGACTGCTGTGCCCGGCGCCGTGCGAAGGGTCGTGCGTGCTCGGCATCAACAAGGACCCCGTCACCATCAAGTCGATCGAGCTGGCGATCATCGATCGCGCCTTCGACGAGGGCTGGGTCGTACCTGAGGCGCCGACCACGCGCACGTGGAAGAAGGTGGCGGTGATCGGCTCGGGCCCGGCCGGACTCGCCGCGGCGGCGCAGTTGAATCGCGCGGGGCACAGCGTCACGGTGTTCGAGAAGGCCGATCGCATCGGCGGCCTGCTGCGCTACGGCATCCCCGAGTTCAAGCTGGAGAAGCGCGTCCTCGATCGGCGCCTCGAGCTGCTGGAGGCCGAAGGCGTGGTGTTCCGGCCCGGAGTGGATGCCGGCGTTGACGTCACCGCCGCCGATCTGCGCCGGGACTTCGATGCCGTGGTCCTGGCCGGCGGCGCCGGCCGGCCTCGCGACCTGACCGTGCCGGGCCGCGATCTGCCGGGCGTGCACGTCGCGATGGAGTACCTCACGCAGCAGAATCGACGCTGCCAGGGCGACGCCGTACCGGAGGAAGACGCGATCACGGCCGAGGGCAAGCACGTCATCATCATCGGCGGCGGCGACACCGGCGCCGACTGCCTCGGCACCGCGCATCGCCAGGGAGCGGCGGCGGTGACGCAGCTCGAGTTGCTGCCCTCGCCTCCCAGTGCGCGTGCCGCCGACAACCCGTGGCCGCTGTGGCCCAACGTCTTCCGCACCTCCTCGGCGCACGAGGAGGGTGGCGAGCGCGTCTACGCCGTGGAAACCACATCATTCTCCGGATCGGGGCGCGTCGAGGCCCTGCACGGACGGCAGGTCACGCGCGTCATCAAGGACGGCCGCCCGGCGTTCGAGGCCGTGCCCGACAGCGCATTCGTGATGAAGGCCGACCTGGTGCTGCTGGCCATGGGCTTTCTCGGGCCGGACAAGAACCGGCTGCTCGCCGACCTCGGGGTGACGTTCACCGACCGTGGCACGGTCGTCCGCGACGAGCAATGGATGACCAGCGTGCCCGGCGTCTTTGCCGCCGGCGACCTGCAACGCGGTCAATCGCTCATCGTCTGGGCGATTGACGATGGGCGGCGCGCGGCTGCCAGCGTCGACCGCTTCCTCCTCAACATGTAGACCTTCCCGGTAAGAAATGCCACCCGGGAGACAGCCTCACGGCCCGATCCCGGCCTTGTTGGCAGTTTCTGACATTCACGTTACGCCGATGTGCGTACCGTGTGCTTGAATGGCGTCACCCATGACGCGCCTCACCAATCGGTTCCATCGGTCACGCCCCTGGCGTGTCGCCCTGCTCGTCACCGTGCTGCTCGCCGCGGGCGTGTCGCGGCCTCGAGCAGCAGCCACCGAGCTGTTCATCTCCGAGTACATCGAAGGCTCGAGCAACAACAAGGCCATCGAGATCTACAACGGCACCGGCGCCCCGGTGAACCTGGCGACGGGTGGCTACAGCCTCCAGATGTTCTTCAACGGCAGCACCAGCGCCGGGCTCACCATCAACCTGACCGGCACCGTGGCCGACGGTGACGTCTACGTGGTCGCACAGAGCGCCGCCAACGCCACCATCCTGGCCCAGGCCGACCAGACCAACGGGTCCGGCTGGTTCAATGGCGACGATGCCGTGGTCTTGCGGCGCGGAACCACGATCATCGACGTGATCGGCCAGATCGGATTCGATCCGGGCACCGAGTGGGGCACCGGACTCGCCAGCACCGCCGATAACACGCTGCGCCGCCAGACCGCGATCTGCCTCGGCGACGCAAACGAATTGGATGCGTTTGCTCCCGGCACGGAGTGGGACGGCTTCGCCACCGACACGTTCGGCGACCTGGGCTCGCACACCGCAGCTTGTGGCGGCCCCGATGAGGCCCCGGCCGTGGTCGCCACCTACCCGACGGATGGCGCCACGGACGTCCCGGCCAACGCCAACCTCTCTGTCACCTTCAGCGAGCCGGTCACCTTCGGCGCATCCTCGTTCACGCTGGCCTGCGCCATCAGCGGCACCAAGACGGCGGTGTTGAGCGGCGGACCGACGACGTTTGCCGTCAACCCGGACTCCGACTTCGTGCCCGGCGAAGTGTGCACGTTCACGGTCGTCGCCGCCCAGGTCTCGGACACCGACCCCAACGACCCGCCCGACACCATGGTGGCGAACTTCGTCGTGGGCTTCGCGGCCTTCGACGTCTGCGCGGTGTCCTACACGTCGACGTACCAGATTCAGGGCTCCGGCGCGGCCTCGCCTCTCGCGGGCGCCACTGTCACCACGCGCGGCGTCGTGGTGGGCGACTACGAAGGTGCATCGCCCGCGCTTCGCGGCTTCTACATCCAGGACGCCGCCGGTGACGGCAACCCCCTGACATCGGACGGCCTGTTCGTGTTCAACGGCAACAACAACAACGTGAGCCTCGGCGACCTCGCGGTCGTCACCGGAACGGTCAGCGAGTTCCAGGGCCAGACGCAAGTCTCGGCCTCGAGCGTCAGCGCCTGCGGCACCGGCGCGGTGACGCCGATCGACGTGGCCCTGCCGGTCCCGTCGGCCGACTTCCTCGAACAGTACGAAGGCATGCTGGTCCGCCTGCCCCAGGCGCTGGTCGTGACGGAGCACTTCCAGCTTGGACGCTTCGGCCAGGTGGTGGTCTCGTCAGGCGCGCGCCTGCGCCAGCCGACGGACGTCGTGGCACCGGGCCCCGACGCCGAGGCGCTGCAGCTGGCGAACAACCTCAATCAGCTCATCATCGATGATGCGTCGAACGGCCAGAATCCGGATCCGATCGTGTTCGGTCGCGGCGGCGCGCCGCTGTCGGCGGCGAACACGCTGCGAGCGGGCGACACCGCCACCAACACCGTCGGCGTCATGACCTACACGTGGGCGGGCAACGCCGCCAGTGGCAATGCCTATCGCGTCCGCCCAATTGGCGCTCTCGGCGGGTTCGTTCAGTTCGACGACGCCAATCCGCGTCCGGCCGCGGCACCGGCCGCCACGGGGTCGCTGCGCGTCGCCAGCATGAACCTGCTGAACTTCTTCAACACCTTCACCGGGTGCCGCAACGGCGTCGGCGGTGCCGCCACCGATTGCCGCGGCGCGAGCAACGCCACGGAGTTCGCCCGGCAGTGGCCGAAGACCCTGGACGCCATCCTCGGCACCGGCGCCGACGTCGTCGGCGTCATCGAGGTGGAGAACGACGGCTACGGGCCGGCCAGCGCCCTCGCGTTCCTCGTCGATCGGCTGAACGCAGCCACCACGCCCGGCACGTGGGCCTTCATCGACGTGGATGCCGGCACGGGCCAGGCGAACGCGCTCGGCACGGACGCCATCAAGGTGGGCCTCGTCTACAGGCCGGCGCGCGTGGTGCCGGTGGGCCAGACCGCGGCCCTCAACACCACCGCGTTCGTCAACGGTGGCGACGGCGCGCCGCGCAACCGGCCGTCGCTGGCCCAGGGCTTCGAGGACTTCGCCACTGGCGCGCGGTTCGTGGTGAGCGTGAATCACCTGAAGAGCAAAGGCAGCGCCTGCGACGCGCCCGACACGGGTGACGGGCAGGGCGAGTGCAACGTCGTCCGCACGAACGCGGCGAACCTGCTGACGGCGTGGCTGGCGTCCGATCCCACGGGCACGGGCGATCCCGATGCGCTGATCGTGGGCGACCTCAACGCCTACGGCATGGAAGACCCCGTCCGCGTCATCACCGACGCGTCGTACACCAACCTGGTGCCGGCATTCGGCGGCGGCTACTCCTACGTGTTCGACGGGCAGTGGGGCTCGCTCGACCACGCGCTGGCGAGCGCCAGTCTGCGCTCGCAGGTGACCGCGGCGCACGACTGGTACATCAATGCCGACGAGCCGGGCGTGCTGGACTACAACACCGAGTTCAAGAGCGCGGGCCAGCAGGTCAGCCTCTACGCGCCGGATCGCTACCGGATATCCGACCACAACCCGCTGCTCGTGGACCTCGACCTCATCTCGCCGATGGACACGTCGGCGATGGTGAACGGCGCCGGCGAGATCGTGCTGTCGGCGTCCGGCGGCCTGGCCGCGGGCGACGTGGGCTCCGAGGCCAACTTCGCCATCAACGTGAAGTTCAAGAAGGGGACGACGGTCCCTGACGGCCACGCCAACCTCGTGCTGCGCCGCACCGAGGCCGACGGCACGCACACCTACCTGGTGAAAGCGACCGCCGTCTCCACTCTCCTTCGTGACCCGGCCACCGGGCGGGCCGTGATCGTGGCCCGCGCCACGATCAGCGACATCACGACACCGGAGAGCCCGGTCGTCATCGACACCAATGCCGCCATGCGCGTCACGGTGGATGACAACGGCAACCCGGGTAGAGGCGCCGACACGATTGGGGTGACGGTCCTCAACGGCGCCAACGCGCTGTGGTTCTCGAGCAACGGGAGCGGCACGGCCGTCAACCAGCCGATCGTGGGCGGCAACCTGCACGTCCGGTAGGACGCCCGCCGGCTTCCGGTCGCGGTCACCTCTCGAGGGTGGCCGCGGCCGGAACGCGCACCGGACTGGCCATCGATATTTCAGGAGACAAGAAAGCAACTCTGAAATACATTAGATGGCTATATGAGACTTTATAGTCAGGCCAAGTTGCCGTTTCAAGCAACATTGGCCCTGATCCTGGCCCTGGGGATGCTCCAGACACCTGGGCTCCGAGCCATCGGCGCCGCGGCTCCGGCATCCCAAGTCCGGGTTGCCACCCCAGGCGGATCTCAGACGACTGCCGACATCATGGCTCGTGGGACCATCGACCGGGTCGCCACCCCTGTCCAGTCAGGAATCACTCTGAACAAGGTGCAGCCAAACCGGCGCAGCCTGCCTGGCAGCCCGCCGGAGTCTGCCAACTCCGCCTGGTCCTCCTCGGCACGGACACTGGTCTCCGACCCGCCATCGCTCGCGCAAACGGTCTCGAGCCCTAACGCAGACGTGGTGACGCTGGCCGACACGATGACCGTCCCGCCGGACACGATGGGGGATGTCGGCCCGACGCAGTACCTTGTGGGCGTCAACGGCCGGATCCGCACCATCAGCAAAACCACCGGCCTCCCCGACGGCGTGCTCGACGCCAACATGGACACGTTTTTCGATGCGGTGCGCAACGG
Organism: uncultured Acidobacteriota bacterium; assembly: GCA_963721715.1. Taxonomy (GTDB): domain Bacteria; phylum Acidobacteriota; class Vicinamibacteria; order Vicinamibacterales; family UBA2999; genus VFZN01. The sequence goes on from CAVRKI010000006.1 coordinate 508,650, forward strand.
CCAGGTGACCACGGATCCCAGTGTGCGGTACGACCGCCGGGTCGGCCGCTGGTACGTCCTCGTCATCAATATCGCGCTGCCCAACCGTTACCTGCTCGCCGTCAGCAATGAAGCCGACATCACGTCCGGCACTGCCTGGACGTTCTTCTTCTGGGATAACACCCGCTTGTCGGCCACGACGAGCGACCCGTGTGTATCGGATAGTCCGACGCTGGGCGTGGACGAAGACGCGCTGTATATCGGCGCCAACCAGTTCTGCGGCCCCGATCAGGACTCGGTGACCTACGATTCGAGTTCGGCGTACGTGATCCCGAAGGCGCCGCTATTGACCGGTGGTCCGCCGGCGCCACCGCAGTTGACGTTCGCCTCATTCGACGAGGTCGCATTGGGCGTCAATCCCGGCCTTTACGCGCCTCAGGGCGTGGACAACTTCGACAACGACACGAATGTCGGCTACCTCATCGCCGTAGATAACGCGCAGCTCAGCCGCTTGCAGATTCGTCGGGTTCTGGACCCTGGCGGCACACCGACGCTGGCGCCAGGCCTGGTGACTATCGATGTGGCCACCACGCAACCGCCGATCCCGGTGCCACACCCTTCGGGCCTGGCAGGACTCGATGCCCAGGACGACCGCCTGCAACAGGCTGTCATCCGAAACGGCCGGCTCTGGACGAATCATCAGATCGAGGTCAACGCATCGGGAACCGGCGAGGCAGGCGGCGGGCGAAACGGCATTCGCTGGTACGAGATCGAGAATCTGGGCGCGACGCCAGCGGTTCGCCAATTCGGCACCGTATTCGACCCAGCCACATTGACCCCCGCGTCCTACTTCGTGGGCTCGGTGATGGTGAGCGGCCAGGGCCACGTCGCGCTTGGCTCAACCGTCGCCGGCGCTTCCACGTTCGTCAATGCCGCGGTTGCCGGCAGACTCGCCACCGACCCGCTTGGCACGATGAATGGGCCACCGGAGCAATTCACGACGAACACGTCGTTCACCTACAACGTCGAAGCTCCGCCAGAGCCGCAACGCTGGGGTGATCACTCCTCCACCAGCGTCGATCCCAACGACGACATGACGATGTGGACCCTGCAGCAGTATGTGCAGGCCAATGATTCGTACGCCCTCCGACTGGTGCGCCTGCTCGCCCCATCACCGGCGGAGATCGTCTCGCTGTCTCCATCCACGGTCACGACCGGCCGCACGGGCGTTCGCATTACGGTGACAGGGTTGTCGTCTGCTGGCTCGGGCTTCTTTGATCCAGGTCCCGGGTTCCCCAATCGCATCGCGGCCGAATTCAGCGGCGTCGGCATCACGGTGACCGGCGTGACGGTTCTGTCGCCCACTGAGCTCGTCTTGACCGTTGATACAACGGGAGCGTCGGCGGGGGGGCGTGGGCTGACCCTGACAAACCCAGACGGCCAGTCGGTGCAGCGGGCGGCCGCGTTGACCGTGCAGGTCAACCAGGCCCCCATCGCCGCAGCCGATGCTTACAGCACCAGCTTCAATACGCCGCTGGTCGTGCCGGTTCCCGGCGTCTTGGTGAACGACACCGACCCGAACGGCGAGTCCCTGACCGCCGCTCTCGTCGCCGGGCCCTCGCACGGCGCACTGACGCTCGATCTCAATGGCTCCTTCACCTACACGCCGGCCCCTGGCTACAGTGGACCCGACGCCTTCACCTACCAGGCATCTGATGGCGTCCTGGGCAGCGGGATCACGACCGTGGGACTCACGGTGGTGCCCAACAGTGCGCCGATCGCCACTCCCGACGCCTACGGCACCGCCTTTGGGACGCCGTTGACCATCGCCGCTCCAGGCGTGCTGACCAACGACACCGACGCCGATGACGACGCGCTGACCGCGATGCCGGCGACCACCACGTCGCACGGCGCGCTGGTTCTTAACGCCAATGGCTCGTTCACCTATACCCCCGCTGCGGGGTACGCCGGATTGGATTCATTCACCTATCGGGTCTCAGATGGCCTTTCGACGAGCGCCATCACCACGGTGAGCCTCACTGTCGGCCAACCGGCCACGGTGCAGCCGCCCACTGGGCTGTTCGCCTATTCGGTCTCAGGCAATGTCGTCACGCTGCGATGGACGCCGCCGGCGGTCGGCCCAGCTCCCACCAACTACGCCATCGAGGGGGGCATCAATCCGGGCGAGGTACTGGCAAGCATTCCGACTGGCAGCACGTATCCGATCCACACGTTCGTCGCCCCAACGGGCTCGTTCTATGTGCGCCTGCATGCCATCTCCGGGTCGGAGCGAAGCGCCGCATCAAACGAGATCCGTCTCCACGTCAACGTGCCGGCACCGCCTTCCACCCCGGCGGATCTGGTTGGCTTGGTCAATGGTTCCACCGTGGACCTCGCGTGGCGGAACACCTTCAGCGGCGGCGTGCCTGACACGCTTCTGCTCGATGTGACGGGTGCAGCCGTGACGACCATCCCGGTGGGGTATTCAGACCGATTCAGTTTCGCTGCCGTGCCAGGTGGCACCTATACGCTGCGCCTGCGCGCCGCCAATGCCGCCGGGGTGAGTGGCCCGTCGAATGCGGTCACGCTGACGTTCCCGGGCGGGTGTTCGGGCTCGCCCGAGCCACCCTCCGACTTCCTGGCGTACAAGGTTGGCGCGACCATCTTCGTCGTCTGGAATCCGGCGGCCACCGGTCCAGCGCCGACGGGATACGTGCTGAACGTGACCGGAGCGTTCGCGGGCAGCTTCTCGACCACGGGACGAGCGTTGAGCGGGACGGTGGGACCCGGCGCCTACCAGCTGGCCGTGGTCGCCACAAACGCGTGCGGATCGAGCGCCCCGACGTCGACGCAAGCGATCAACATCCCGTAGTGTCCGGGACTGGTCGGCCTGCGCTGGTGGCGCGGCCGATTACCCTCCTCGACCGACGGCCACCAGCACCTGCGCGATGATGATCTTCATGATCGTCGCCGCCGGGAAGATCATCGCGTAGCAGATCTCGACGCGGTCCGAGGGATACGCGCGGAAGGAATACGCGAGGATTGCGGGCGTGCCGGTGACACCCGAGGCGATGCCAATCAGGTCGTCGAACGGAATGCGCATCACGTAGTGCCCGATCAGGAGGGGTGTGAGCGCGAGCGCGAACAGGATGCACGCCCCGGCGAGCAGATAGGTCACGCCGCTCCCCGCGACCACGTCGACGAACGGCGTGCCCGAACTCATGCCGACCTGGGCCAGGAACACGGACAGCCCGAAGTTCCTGAGCGTGAGATTCGCCGCCAGCGGCATCGTCCATGTGAGAGCCCCGGTGCGCCCGATCTTTCCGAGGATCAGCGCCATGATCAGTGAGCCGCCGGCGATGCCCAGCTTGAACGAGCCGAGTACCGGCACCGGCACCGCGATGCTGCCGAGCAGCACGCCCAGCACCATGCCGAGGCCCAGCGACACGTAGCTGAACTCCGTCGTGCCGCGGATGGAGTCGCCGAAGAAGCGCCTCATCGCGTCGAAACCTTCCCGGCGGGTCAGCAGGCCCACCCGGTCGCCCATCTCCAGCGTCAGGTCGGAATTCACCAGCAGCTCGCTGTCGCCGCGCTGGACGTGGGTGATCGTGGCATCAACGCCCGCGGGCAGCGCCAAGTCGGAGACGCGCACGCCTTCCAGGTGCGGCCTCGACACGAACACCCGCACGATGTCCATATGGCTGCGATCGCTCACGACCCGCCCCCTCGCGTCCTCGCCGAGCATCGTCCGCGCCGACTCGAGTAGCGCATCGTCCACGGCACCAAGCAGCAGCACATCGCCGGTGCCGAGGACCATGTCGGGCTCGGGATGACAGTTCTCGTTCCCGACACGCACGACCAGGACGTTCACCCCGGAAGGCAACGTCGGCAGCAGGTCGCGCAGCGTCCGCCCGATGGCCGCCGGCGATCGGAGCGCCACTTCCACCGTGCGCAGGCCCGCTCGTGAGGCGTCGAGCTTCGGTTTCAGGACGAGCTGCATGGCGTAGATGCAGAGAATGGCCCCGACCAGTCCGAAGGGGTACGCCACGCTGTAGCCCACCGCCGGATCGCTGTTGCCCGCCGCTTCCAGCGCCGCCTGCATGGTGGCGGCGTTGGTGCCGGCGCCGGCGAACATTCCGGCCATCATGGCGTGGGACACGTCCATGACTGAGAGCTCCAGCACGGCGACGGCGGTCGCGGCGGCCAGGGCGATCGCCGCCAGCAGGTTGTACTTCCGTCCGGCACTCCCGGCCAGCCCGGCGAAGAACTGCTTGCCGAACTGCACACCGAGCCCGTAGAGAAACATGACGAGGCCCAGCGTGCCGACCATCGCGGGCGGCTGGGCTTTCGGAGCAATGGCGCCGATGAACAGCCCCGAGAACAGCACGGCGCCGACGCCGAGCGAGAACCCCTTGAGGTTGATGGCGCCAAGGGCGTAGCCGCTGGCGATGACGAGGAAGAGCGACAGCAACGGTTGCTGCGCGAGGAATGTCGTCAGGGTTTCCATCCACCCTCCATCGGGCTGCCATCACTACCGGCACGGGCTGGCGGCCGTGCACGACTTCGCCGCGGTCAATCTCCGAGGCTGATTCCGAGTGCCCGCGCCCCGCGCACGAAGGCGCCGTCCAGGGCCACCCGGCGCAGGTGGCCCACGGCTTCGGCGATCGGCACGCTCTCGATGCTGGGGCCAGTGTAGGTGACCATGCGGCCGAACTGTCCTTCCGCAATGAGCTCGACCGCCGTCGTGCCGAACAGCGTGCAGAGGGCCCGGTCGAAGTTGGTGGGCCCGCCGCCACGCTGCAGATGGCCAAGGACCATCGCGCGGGTCTCCTTGCCAGTCCGCCGCTCGATCTCAGCGGCGACCTGGGCGCCGATGCCGCCAAGACGAGCCTCTCGGTCCGCCGGCTGATCGGCGCTCGTCACGAAATCGCCGCCCTCCCGGCCGCGCGCCTTCGGCCGCGACGACGATGCTGAAGTGGCGTCCCGCCTGCTCGCGCTCGGCGATCTTGGCACAGATGCTGTCGTAGCGGAACGGAATCTCCGGGATGAGGATGACGTCGGCGCCGCCGGCCAGGCCGGCGTAGATCGCGATCCAGCCGGCATAGCGGCCCATCACCTCGAGGACCATCACGCGGTCGTGGCTCTCGGCGGTCGTATGGAGGCGGTCCAGCGCTTCGGTGGCGCAGGCGACCGCCGAATCGAATCCGAAGGTCATCACCGTGGCGGCCAGGTCGTTGTCGATGGTCTTGGGAACGGCGACGATCGGGATGCCGTGCGCGTAGAGCTGCTGGGCGATGCTCAACGAACCGTCGCCGCCGATGGCAACCAGGGCATGCAGCCCGAGCGCCTCGAAGCCTCGCTTGGTGTCGTCGAGCAGCCCCACAGGCAGCCCCTGCGCCTCCCCATGACCGACCTTGGCGGTGAATCGGCCGCGGTTGCTGGTGCCGAGAATCGTGCCGCCACGGGTCAGGAGGCCGCCGAGCTCGTGATAATCGAGGGCACGATAGCGCGGCGGATCCAGTAACCCTTCGAGCCCGCCGAGAATGCCAATCGCTTCCCATCCGCGCCGGCTGGCCGCCTTTGCCACGGCGCGAATCACCGCATTCAGCCCAGGGCAATCGCCGCCTCCGGTCACGATGCCAATTCGTCGGTTCATGTCCAGCGCTCCACTAGCTCTGCATTGTGACATCCTTGGCCATACCTGAACCACATCCCGCGCCGGACGCTGGCGGCATCGTCGATCTGCAGGACCAGAAACAGACCATCGAGCTCGTCTCGGCGTCGATTATCGGTCTGTGGGAAGTGGTCAACAACCTGACGCGCCTGCGGCCGAACTCACCCGCATGGGCTGCGCGATCGTGACGGGCGGAGGTCCAGGCCTGATGCAGGCGGCCAACGAGGGGGCCGCACTGGCCGAGCCCGATGCGAAGGGCCGCTCGGTGGGCATCCGCGTCGAGCTGCCGTTCGAGCAGGACGTGAACCCGTTCGTCGGCAGCGCCTTCGAGCACCGCACGTTCTTCTCGCGGCTACACCACTTCGTGCTGGTGTCCGATGCCTTCGTCGTCGTTCCCGGCGGCATCGGCAGCGTCCTCGAGCTGATGATGATCTGGCAGCTGCTCCAGGTTCGACAACTCTCGAACACCCCGCTCATCCTGGTCGGCCCGATGTGGCAGGGACTGGTGGACTGGCACCGCCAGGTGATGCTGCGGCCCGGGTTCGAGCTGGCGTCCGAGCAGGACATGTCGATCCCGCAGGTGGTGCCGGGCGCGGCCGAGGCGATCGCGATTCTGCGGGACACCCACGCGGCGTGGCAGCGCGCACGCGATGCCCAGGCACGCTGACGGCCGACAGCTCGCGGCTCAGCGCTCGGGTCAGGGCGCCAGAACGGACCTGACCCAGCGCCACTCCATCGATCGCTTTTTCCCGTCGATCGTGCCTTCGATACGGGCGCGCAGCGCGCCGCCGTCCTTCCAGTAGATCAGGCGTTGCGGGAAATCGTGCGCGAGATTCTCGAACACGACGCGCTCGCCGTCGAGGGCCGTGAGCGTGAACGGCGTGGCGGGACTTCGGCCGTTCGGCATGGAGAGATAGACGAGGGTTCCGTTCTGTTCCTCGATGCGCAGGAACTCGAACTCGACCATGCGTCCGTCACGCACGGTGCGATGCACACCGACCATGGCGCCCCCCTTGGGGGCGGTCCAGTGCTCCTCGTGGTCGTTTCTGCCGTCGCTGCCGGCCCACGATCCCGCCAGCCAGGCGAGCGCGCCGATGCCGGCAGGCGAGCGCTGCGCCCTGAGCGGCGCGAGCGGCACGGCGACCATCACACCCGCGATTAACAGCAGAAGGCCCACGCCGCGCGCGATGGCTCGCATGATCGCTCAGGGCAGGTCCGGCGGCGGCACGCGCTTCTTGCTGGCCTGCTCGAAGGCATAGGCCAGCGCAATCAGCCTGGGTTCGGCGCACTGCCCGCCGGTGAACGCCATGCCGTACGGCGCCGGCTTCGCCGCGAAACCATCCGGGAACCCCGGCGTCGGCGCATTCGGCACCATGCCGAAGGGCACCACGATGATCGGATAGCCCGCCCGCGCCGCCAGGTTCGCACCCGAACCGCCAGGCGTGAAGATCGCGTCGAGGTTGTTCGCCTTCAGCACGGCATCGATACCCTGATCGCGACTCAGCATCTTGTCCTTCTTGTCGTCGGCCTCGTTCCGGGCGCGATCGCGCTCGACGTCCATCTCATCCGAGATGTCCAGCCGCGACTGGCCGAAGCGCATCGCACCCGCCTTGGCATGCGCGAGGTTCCACTCGCGCAGTTCGGTGAGCGTCTTCACCGGCGCGGCCGGACCGAGGCTTGCGAGCCAGGCGTTGAAATCGCGTTTCATGCCGTACTTGAAGTTGACGGTGCAGTTGGCGTCGCCGCCCTTCCTGTGCTCAGCGCCCTGGCAGTAGTCGAACAGCAGGAAGTTCGCCGCCGGATCCTTGCTGACGATGCTCGGCACGTCCGCGGGGTCGACGACCACGGCGCCCTGCGCCTTCAGCAGCGCCACGGCCTCGGCCATCACTTTGGCCTGCTCGGAGTTGAGGCCGCCGCGCGGCTGCGATTCACCCGGAGCGGTGACGGGGTCCACGTAGAACGCGCGCGGAATCCCGATCCGCGCGCCCTTCAGCGCGCCCGGCGTCCAGGAACGCGGTGTAGTCGCGATTGGGCGGCGGCGTGCAGGTCTGCGTGGCGGCATCGTTCGGATCGGGTGACGCGCTCTCGAGCACGCCCATCAGCACCGCGGCGTCGGCCACGGTGCGGCCCATGGGGCCCGCGGTGTCGTGATCCGCCGTGATCGGGATGACGCCGTAGCGGCTGATGCGCCCAATCGTCGGGCGGATGCCGGCCAGCATGTTGCTGTTCGAGGGGCTGATGATCGAGCCGCCCGTGTCGGAGCCGACGCTCGCGGCCCAGAAGCTGGCCGCGGTGCCCGCGCCAGAGCTGGACCCACCGGTCTGCAGCACGGGACGGCCATCGAACGTGTCGGGCCGCGGATCCATGCGCGGGTCGTAGGGGTTGTAGGCGAAGCCGGCGACGCCGGTGTAGTTGGCGACCATCGGCGTCGGTGCGCCGGCGGTCCAGTGCGCCAGCTCGGTCAGCACGGTCTTGGCGATGATGATGGCGCCGCCGTCGCGCAGGTTCTTCGTCAGCGTCGCGTCATACGGCGGCATCAGGTTGCGGAACGCCAGCGCGCCGCCCGTGGTGCGGATGTCGGTGGTGTGGATGTTGTCCTTCAGCGCGATCGGAATGCCGTGCAGGGGGCCGCGAAGGCGGCCGGCGGCGCGCTCCTTGTCCATCGCGTCGGCTTCGGCCAGCGCGCGCGGGTTGACGGTGATGATGGCGTTCAGCCGGTCCTCGTAGGTGGCGATGCGCGCGAGGTACGCTGCCACCAGCTGGTGCGAGGTGATGCGCCCATCCTTCAGCGCGGCCTGCAGCTCTGGAATGCTCGTCTCGATCACCGAGAAGGTCGCCGCCGTCAGTCGCGAGTCCGCCGCCGGCTCGGCCGTCCGGCTGCAAGCCGGAATCGCCGCCGTCACACTCGCCACCAGCATCGCCATCAATCCGCGTCTCATGTGGAGTCTCCCGCCGCAGATGCTACCCCAGCTCGTGTAGCCTTGGGTTCCAGATGCGAAGCATCGACAGGAGGCATCGGTGAAGCACACGACCGTGACGATTCGCGCCGCCGCACCCGAGGACTTCGAGGTCTGGCTGCCGCTCTGGCACGCCTATCTCGAGTTCTACAAGGCCACGCTCGCGCACGAGACCACGCTGACCACGTGGCAGCGGCTGCTCGACGAGCGCGAGCCGATGCACGCCGCGCTCGCCGAAGTGGCCGGCCGGGTACTGGGCGTCGTGCACTTCATCGAGCACCGCAGCTGCTGGACGACGGGCAACTACATGTACCTGCAGGACCTGTTCGTGGCGCCGGACGCGCGCGGGCACGGCGTCGGACGCGCGCTGATCGAGCACGTCTACGCCGAGGCCGCCTCACGCGGCTGCTCGCGCGTGTGGTGGCTGACGCACGAGAGCAACGCGCAGGCGATGGTGCTCTACGACCAGGTCGCGGATCGCAGCGGCTTCGTCCAGTATCGGAAGATGCTCTAGGCGCTTCGCGTAGGGGGAAGCCAGGCGGCCGCTTCGCGGCCGTGGGCGCGCCTTCGGCGCGTAGGGAAGAAAGGCGCCCCCTTCGGGGGCGTAGGCGCTTCGCGTAGGGAGGGTAGGTCGCCAGATTGCCCTACGCGCCGAAAGCGCGCCCTTACCGCCCAATGGGCCGCCTGTCTTTCCTACGGTCGCGAAGCGGCCGCCTCTTTTCCCTGCGCCCAGTAGGGGCGCCGGTTGCGTCGAGGCCTCACTCTAACCAAGATCGGCCCGGCTGGCGCTGTCGTTATAATCGGGCCGCACCCGCCCTGGACTTGCGATCACCCGGAGGCCACATGTTCGCTGCGCTGCCGTCCCTTCCCCGCCGAACCACCGTCGCCGCCGGACTGCTGGTCGCGGCGTCGCTCACCGGTCTTGCCGTTCCGCTCGCGGGTCAGCAGACCGCGCTGCGGCCGATGACGTTCCTCGACATGCAGCAGATGCGGCAGGCAGGGTCGCCGACGCCCAGCCCGGACGGCAAGTGGCTGCTCTACACGCTGAGCACGCCCAACTGGAAGGAGGCGACGAAGCAGACCGACGTCTACCTGGTGTCGCTGCAGCAGGGCGTCACGTCCACGCGGCAGCTGACGTTCACGAAGGACAGGAACGAGACGGTGCCCAAATGGGCCGCTGACAGCAGCTTCTTCGTGTTCCTGTCCGACCGTGACGCCCCCGAGGACAAGAAGACGCGCAACCAGCTCTACATGATGCGACCCGACGGCGGCGAAGCACTGCGCCTCACCGACGAGAAGGAAGGCGTCTCCGACGTCGCCTTCACGCGCGACGGGCGATGGCTGGCGTACCGCGCCGGCAAGGACGGCGAGGAACAGCTCTACCGTCTTTCGGGGACGCATCCGGACGCGGCTCCTGGGGAACAGGTCACGCGGCATCCCACGGGCGTGCGCTCCTGGCACTGGGCGCCAGACGGCATCCCGGATCTACTTCGTGACGCCCGACACCGTCGACCCGGACGAGAAGACGCGGCGCGAGAAGAAGTTCACCGTCAACATCCGCAACCCCGAGACGCCGGTCGCCAGCCTGTGGGTGCTGAACGTCGCCCCCACGCCCTCCCCTGACGGGCAGGCGCACACCACCAGACGCCTCACCGAAGGCGGCGCCTACTCCGTGGACGATGTGACGATTTCGAGGGATGGCAAGTGGGTCGGGTTCCGCGGGCTGTCGGCGAACCGCTACCAGCGCGGCATCACCTCGGAGAACATCTATTCCGATCTCTACCTGCTCGAGGCCGCCACCGGCACGATCGAGCGCCTGACGTCGAACGCCGAAGTCGGCGAAGGCAACCTCAGTTTCTCTCCGGACAGCCAGTCGGTGGCGTTCTCCGGCCCCGACGACCTCGTCACCTACGGCATGAGCAACAGCCGCGTCTACGTCCGCCCGGTCGCCGATCGGGGCAAGCCGTTCCGCAAACTGGGCGGCACGTTCGATGGCGACGTCACGGTGGGCTTCTGGGGCAAGGACGGCAGCACCATCTACTTCAACGAGGGCATCAAGGCGACGAGCCAGGTGGTGGCGCTGGACGTGAAGTTCAACACGGTGCGGCCGATCACCGAGGAGCGCGCCAGCGTGTCGGCGCAGCAGGATGCCGACACCGGCGTCGTGCTGATCGACTACGCCGACGGCACGACCCCGCAGACGCTGTTCACCGTGGACACGATCGCCAACGCCAGCACGCGCACGTCGTGGCGCCAGCTGACGGATCCGAACCCGCAGGTGCGCGGCTTCGCGCTGGGGCAGCAGGAAGAGATCACGTGGAAGTCGAAGGACGGCACGACCGTGGGCGGCGTGCTGGTCAAGCCGGTCGGCTATCGAGCCGGCCAGCGCTATCCGCTGATCGTCGCCATCCACGGCGGGCCCGGCCTCGGCCGACGTCCTGTCGTTCAACGGCGGCTACGGCTCGCAGGTGTACGCCGGCGCCGGCTACGTCGTGCTGCGCCCGAACTACCGCGGCTCCACCAACTACGGCAACAAGCTCCAGACCGACATCGTCGGCAACTACATGGCGCCGGGCTACGACGACATCATGACCGGCGTCGATCACCTGATCGCGCAGGGCATCGCCGATCCGCGACCGCATGGGCGCGCTGGGATGGAGCGCCGGCGGGCACTGGTCCAACTGGATCCTGACGCACACCGATCGCTTCAAGGCGATCAGCACCGGCGCCGGCACGGCGAACTGGATCTCGATGTACGCGCAGAGCGACGTGCAGCGCAACCGCCAGTTCTATCTGGGCAACAAGCTGCCCTACGACGACTTCGACGCCTACTGGGTGCAGTCGCCGCTCAAGTACATCAAGAACGCGAAGACGCCGACGATGATCCACGTGGTCGAGGGCGACCCGCGCGTGCCGAGCCCGCAGTCGATCGAGCTGCACATGGCGCTGAAGCAGCTGGGCGTGCCGACGGAGCTGTTCATGTATCCCGGCAACACGCACGGCATCCCCGACCCGCGCAATCAGCTGGTGAAGTCGGTGAGCGAGATGGCGTGGATGGACCACTACGTGCGCGGGATGAACACGAAGTTCTCCTGGCGCGACGTGCTGAAGACGCTGGAAGACGAGGCCATCGTCTCCAGCGAGACGTCGCGGCCGCACTGACCCTGGGCCAGGCCTGGCCCGGTGTAGGCTGGAGATGCCCATGCGCCGCAACTCCAGGCCGATTTGGTGGCGCTCCGCCCGCCTGGCGGCGTGGCTGCTGGTGCTGCTGTCGCTGCCGAGCGACAGCCGCGGACAGACCGTGGAGGTCACGCCGTTTGGCGGCTACCGCGTCGGCGGCGGGTTCTTCGACGTGCCCGCCGGCCGCGTCGTCGATGACGACGCCGCGCCCAGCGTCGGCCTGCTGGTGAACGTGGACGTCGGACTGGCGACGCCGGGCCTGAAGTTCGAGGGCTTGTTCAGCCGTGAGGAAGTGCGGGTCGAGATTCGCCCGGACAGCCTGTTCGCGCCACCGCACCGTCGTGCGGGTCGAGGTCGACCAGATCCAGATCGGGGGCATCCAGGAGTTCGGGCAGACGCGGGTCCGACCGTTCCTCTCAGGACTGCTCGGCCTCACCCGCTATGCGGCGCCGGGGGACACCGAAGTCCGCTTCTCGGTCGGCGCGGGTGGCGGCGTGAAGCTGTTCGCGACGCGCCATCTCGGCATCCGGCTCGATGCACGGACCTACGTGACCTTCGTCGACGTCAACAGCTCCGGTGTCTGCGGCGGCAACGGGTGCCTGATTGGCTTCAACGTCTCGCCGATCTGGCAGGGCGACTTCACCGCCGGGCTGATCGTCGCCTTCTGAAGTGAGGCGCGCCCGAACACAGCCGCCAATCGCGGCCTCTCCGCGGAGGACCTACTGCTCGGAAACGGGCTCGGCCCAGCCGGCGATCGGCAGTCGAATCGCGAACGTCGAGCCCTGCACCGAGGGTGGACTCGCACGACAACCTGCCATCGAGGCGATCGGCCAGCTCTTTCGCCACGGCGAGGCCATAGCCGGTTGACGGCTCGTCGCCGGTGGGCTGGGGCGTCAGCCGCACGCCACGCTGAAAGAGCTGGCGCTGGTCGTCGTCACTCAGGCCGGGCCCTTGATCGCGCACGCGAAACTCCACGTCGCTCGCCAAGATCGGCCACCGAGACATCGATCACGGCGCCCTTGGGCGAGAACTTCACCGCGTTCGACATCAGGTTGTCGATGATCGCCGCCACGGCCACGCGATCGCTGTCGATGACCGGCGCGTTGAACACGCCGGTGAAGATCACCTGGATCCCCTTCTCCTGCGCGAGCCGCTGATAGAACTGCGCCGCCCGCTCGGCCATCGTCGACGGCCGCAGCGCTTCCTTGCGCAGGGTGAGGTCCTGGCCGACCGAGGCGTTCATCAACTGCGACACCGTGCGCGCCATCAGGCTGGTGGCGTGTTTCAACGAATCGAGCCACAGGTGGAGCTGCGGATCGTGATGCCCCTCGAGGGTGATGTCGACCAGTTCGAGCGTGGCGGTGGTGACGTTCAGGTAGTTGTTGAGCGTATGCGCGGCAAACGCCACCGAGCCGGCCTCGAGCATCGACACGCGCTCGAGCTCGGACATGGCGAGCACCAGCTCGCGCTGGGCCCGGCTGATGGCGGTGGCCACGGGCTCGGTGGATGCGCCCTGCACCGGGCCATGCTCTGGCGGTCTCTCGCTCATGGCTCCTTTTCGGGCGCGTCTACGCGGCGCCGTCCATCCCGGCCCACAGGTTCATCGTGTTCAGCTCGTCGCGGCCGCACGCCTTCAGGTACAGGAACAGCTGCGTCCGGTAGGCGGCGCATCCGCTGAGCACGTTGTTGACGATGAAGGATCCGCGGGAGCTCTTCTGGCCGAACAGCTCGACGGTGGCGCGGAAGTCTGCGTCGGTGAGCTCTCCGAGCAGGGTGGCATATTCGTCGCTGTGTCCGGCCAGCGCCGCCAGCGTCTGCTCGAAGTCGCGAGCCTTCGCGGCCTGCTCGGCCTTGGTCCAGGCGGCGGGATCGAACGCTCCACCTTCGCCACCTGCACCAGCGCGGGTCCCATCACCGTGAGGTATTGCAGCAGCTCGATGATGCTGCGCTGCTTGGGCGTGGGCCGGTAATCGAGCATGCTGCGATCGATCTTGCTGGCCAGGTGCAACAGGATGCGGACTTCGTTCTGGAGAGAGGCAATCAGTTCGGATTTGGTCAGGACCATGGCAACCTCAGCGGTGTTTAAGGCGAGGCAGGATACCACGGCGCCGACCAACTCAACCGCAATCGGCAGGGACGATTCTCGCCAGGGCGCTGCTATGCTCGGCTGACTGGAGGATTGTCACATGAGCTCGATGCTGCCAGCTGCAATCGCGATGGTGGTGCTGCTCCCTCCCCTCGGCATCGGACAAGGCCGGACCAATCTCACCGGCACCTGGACGATGGTGGCCGAGCGAAGTGAGTCACCGGAGCAGACGCCGCCGATCAATTCGATCGTCCTCGACATCAACCAGTCAGACGCGGCCTTGAACGTGACCGCAAACCGGGACGGGCGCACCTCGGCGACGTCCTATCCCATCGACAACGCCCCGACTCCCGCCGCCGGCACCGTTGGCGCGGGGACCACGCGGGCATACTGGGACGGGCGGCGCATGGTGGCCTGGCGCGCGGGCAACGTCCAGGGACAGACCGTCTCGATCAAGGAAGCCTTCGAGCTCAATGCCGAGTCGTCCGAGCTGATTGTCGAGACCACGATCGAGATCCAGCATGGCTACACGATGAAAGGCGCGAAGAACTACGCCTCGTCCCGGGACGTCTTCACGAAGACGCGGTGACCCGATCAACCGGCCCGTGGCGGGGCTGGCCAGACGCTGCTGGATGGGGCCGAAGCCGGCCAGCCGCGAGATCGGCCGGCGCCCACTCGATGTGGCTGGCGTGGGCGTGCATGTCCCACAGGCCGGGGATGACGGTGGTGCCGGCCGCCGGGACGACACGGGTCCTTCGGGAACCGGCGTGGACGCCTGCAGGGCGTCGAAGCCACCCCGCAGATCGCTGCGAATCGCCTCCATCGGCAGGATGTGGATGCGCGCTACCACCGCGGCCAACCGATCCGCTTCGTCAATCCACACCGCCTCGCGTCCCCAGATCACGCCGTCCACCGCGTAGCGGCGAAGGCGAATGGTGCGGCCGCCTGAGGGCACCCGATCTTCGCCGCGGAACTCCACGCGGATGCCGTCGTTGGCGCCGTCATGGGCGAGAGCATCGCACGGATGTCGGCCGGCGCGCCTGTGGTTTGATGGAGCCATGCCGGCGAGGGACCATCACCACGTCTACGTGGTGTTTCTGCGGAACCCGAAGGGTGACGGGAAGGCGGGCTACTACGTCGGCATGACCGGGCTGACGCCGGAGCAGCGGTTCGAGAACCACAAGGCCGGCATCAAGGCCGCCAGCGTCGTCACGCGCTTCGGCGTGCGCCTCGTGCCGAAGCTGTACCAGCACCTCAATCCGATGCCGTATGAAAAGGCGGTCCGCATGGAGGTGGCCCTTGCCGACAGCCTGCGCAAGCGAGGCTTTCAGGTGTTTGGAGGGCATTGATCTGGTGACCTGGCGATCACCACATCACACGCTCTCCAGATCTCTAAACTGTCTGCGATGTCGCTCCGGCGTGCTTCGCCAACTCCCCGAGGCGGTCGTTGGGGCCGAGCAGCACCAGGTGGTCACCCGCCTCCATGCGCGCGTCCGGAGCGGGGTTGAACTCCATGCGCCCCGAGGCGCGGCGGATGCCGACGACGATGACGCCGAAATCTTGACGGAGATTGGCGCCGACAATCGACTGCCCGACCAGCGGGCCGTCCGCGCGGACCTCGATCTGCTCCATCGACAGCTCGAGGAACTCGGAGTTCGTTGCCAGCTGCACGAACTCGACCACCGCCGGCCGCAGCGCCAGTTGCGCCATGTGCAGGCCGCCGATCTGGTAAGGCGAGATGACGCGGTCGGCGCCGGCGCGCTTGATCTTGCGCGCCGATTCATCGCTCTCGGCTCGGCCGATGATGTACAGCGTCGGCTGCATCAGCCGCGCCGACAGGATGGTGTAGACGTTCTCGGCGTCGGTCGAGACCGCGGCGATGAGCCCGCGCGCCCGCGCCACGCCGGCCTTCTGTAGCACCTCTTCCGAACTGGCGTCGCCTTCCACCACCAGGTGGCCTGCGTCGTGGAGCGTCCGCAGGCGCACCGGGTCACGCTCGATGACGACGTGGGGCACGCGCTGCCGCTTGAACTCGTCGACGATGATCGAGCCGATGCGGCCGTAGCCGCAGACGATGAAGTGGCTCTCCAGTTGGTCCAGCATGTAGGTGATCCTGCGGCGCTCCCAGGGATTGTGCAGGGTCCCTTCGATCACGCGCGCGCCAATGAGGGTGAACGAGTAGAGAACGGTGCCGACGCCGCCGACGAGCACGAACATCGTGAACGCCTCGCCGGCCCTCGACATCGGGTGCACCTCGCGGTACCCCACGGTGGTCAGCGAGATGATCGTCATGTAGAGCGAGTCCCAGGCGGACCAGCCCTCGATGACCATATATCCCACCGTGCCCGTCAGCACGATCGCGATCAGCAGAATCACGGCGAGGACAGGAGCCTTCGTCGTCCATCCGGAAGTCACGTCCTCAGTGTATCTGTAGCGCCGGGCTGGCGACGTCCAGTCCGCCTCCTGCGCCACGACGCACGGCAAGGGGTTCGGCGCTAAGATCAGCGCGAGTGGGAGAGGGGGCGTGATGCAGCGAGTGTGGTTTGGCGCCCTGGTCGGCGCGGTCGTCGCAAGCACGCTCCATCCGGGTGCGGCCCAGGTCCGGGCGATCGATGCCGAGCGCCTGCTGGCCGAGCGCTTCGGTTTCACGACAGTGGAGATCGCCCAGGCTCGGCGCGGGCAATCGGTCGCGAGGATGCTGCCGGCCAACGCTGCCCCCGACGTGGGCGTGTTCGGCGCCGTCCGGATCGCCGGGCCGCCGGACCGCCTCGTGACCTGGCTCCAGGACGTGTCGGCGTTCCGGAAGTCGGCGGAACTCGGCGTGTCGCGCCGTCTCAGCGACCCTCCGCTCATTGGTGACCTCGACGGTCTCGCGCTCGATGCCGAGGAGCTGCGCGCACTTCGCGGCTGCCGGCCCGGCGCCTGCGACCTCCGGCTGGGCGACAAGGCCATCCGGCGCTTCCAGGCCGAGGTGGACTGGGCCGCGCCCGATGCCGGCACGCGCGCGACGCGGCTGGTCCGCCAGCTGCTGCTCGAAGACGCGCAGGCCTACCTGAAGGGCGGCGACCAGGCGCTCGGGGCAACGCACGACGACCAGGCGCCGCGGGTCGTGGCCGACGAGTTCCATCAGGTGTTGTGGCAGTCGAAGGCGCTGTACGAGATCGTTCCCCCGCTGGCGGCCTACCTCGAAGGGTTCCCCTCGGCACGGCTCCCGGGGTCGGAACAATTCCTGGACTGGGCGAAGGGCGGCGCCGGACCGGACGCATCGATCACGCTGCACCAGCTGATCGTCTATCGCGCGCCAGCCGGCGAGGTCTTCGTCGTCGACAAGCAACTCTACGCGAGCCGTTACGTGGACGCCGCCTTGACGGTCATCTCCCTGGCCTCGGCGCCCGATGGCGCGGGGTTCTATGCGCTGGTCGGCGCGCGGGCCCGGTCGACGATGCTCGAGGGGATGGGCGGCCGGGTGCTGCGCGGGCGAGTGGAGAAGGCCACCCTGGACACCGCCCGGATGTATCTGGACTGGGTCCGCGCCAGCCTCGCCCCCTGACGGAGGGCGCCCGCCACCGTCATTCAGTCGCGGGTCATATCGAAGGTGTAGGTGGTGGCGATCTTGTCGTATTTCATCGAGCCGCGGACCCGGTTGTGCTCGATGAACCGCCCGTCGAACGTCCCGGAGCCGTCCCCGAAGTAGACGAAGAAGTGGACCCGATCCTCGCCGTCCCAGTCGAGGGTCACCGTCCCGAAGACGATATCGCGGTAGGTGCCGGAGTACCGGCCGTCGCGCTCGGTGGTGATGTCCATGGTGAAGGGGCGCGGCGTCGGCATGCCGATCGTACCCGTCCAGTGGCCCAGGACCTCGCGCTCAGGCTCGATGACGATGCACACGGGCGGGGCGGCGCCGCCGCGGATCTGCGTTTGCACGGCCGCGCGCGACGTGAGGTCGTCGCAGGCGTTGGCCCGGTAGCGCAGGTACTCCTGGGTCCAGACGCTGGCGCCCTCCATGTCCACGGCGGTCGGCGACGGCGGGCGGTTCAGGCCGTCGCGGTACTTCAGCTCCAGGCGCTGCCGGAAATCGAACGACTCGTTGCGCGGCGGGAATGCGACCGGGCGGCCTCCCGGCACGTCGCGGCACACCGGTGCAGCCGAGCCGCCGTCGATCTGAGCGAAGACCAACTGCGCCGCCTCGAGGTGCCCACAGCCGTTCACGCGGTAGCGCAGATACTCCTGCGTCCAGACGAGGTCGCCTTCGGCGTCGACGTAGCTGGTCGCCACCGACCGGCCGAGTTCGGTCCGGTAGATCTGCTCGAGCTCCATCCTGAACGCGAACGATTCATTGCGAGGCGGGAACGCGACGAGCGAGGGGCGTGAGGACATGACCGGGTCCAAGGCCGCCCGGGCCGGCCCGCCGCCGGCGCCACCGGATGGCGCACGCGCCGGGTCCGTCAGCCCGGTCTCCTCGGAGAGCGCGGTGGGAGAGGTCGGGGTGGACGCGCTCTCGCGGGTCTTGTCGCTGCCCCCGCCGCAGGCCGCCATGATGATGGCAGAACCGAGAATCGCAACCGTGGAGCGCGCACGCCGCCGCGCACGCCTCCGACTCACCCAGCGATCTCCGATCGATCAGATCCCGATATCGTTTCCGGATCCCACACGAGCCCCAGTTCGCTCGGCGGCGCCATGTAGCCGGCGAGCGCCGAGGCCGCGACCACCGACGGCGAGGCGAGGTAGCCTTCGCCGCCGAAGCCCATGCGGTTCTGCCAGTTGCGGTTGAACGACGTGATGGCGCGCTGCCCGCCGGTCGAGCGCGTCCGGGCCCTGGCCGAAGCAGGGGCCGCACCAGCTGGCGCGAATCTGCCCGCCGACGCGCGCGGAAGACGTCGGCGATCGACTCGCCGTCCAGCCGCGGATCGGGCCGCTCGATCTGCCGCTTGACGCCGCCGGAGCCCGGGAAACACCACGAGCTCCTTCGCCGCCTTCGTCAGCCCCTGCGCGCGCGCCGCCACGCAGCACCAGCGCGGCCGACAGCAGGTCGTCGTAGCTGCCGTTGGTGCACGAGCCGATCATCGCCTTGTCGAACGTCAGCCGCTCGCGCGCCACCTCCTCGGCCGCGAACGCGTTGCCCGGGCTGAACGGCTTGGCGATCATCGGCATCACCTCGCCCAGCTCCAGCTCCTCGTCGATGTCGAACACGCGCGTCGGCGCCGCAGCCGATCGGCGGGTACGGCAGCTCCGTCATCCCCTTGGCCGCGATACCACGCCAGCGTGGTCTCGTCCGGCGCGAAGATGCCGTTCAGCGCCTCGGCCTCGGCCATCATGTTGGCGATGGTGTTGCGGAACGCGATCGGCAGCTGCCGGTCGCGATCGACGAGCTCCACCGACATGCCCTGCGCCTGCTTCGCGCCCCAGCGGCGCAGCAGCTCGAGCACGATGTCCTTGCCGCGTGACCCACTCGCGCAGCCGGCCGCGTGAACGTGACGCGGCGCTGCTTCGCCATCGTGAAGTAGATGTAGCCGGTGGACCAGCCGAAGCCGAGCGTCGTCGACCCCACGCCCATGCCCACCGCGCCGTAGGCGCCGTAGGCGCGCGAGTGCGAGTCGGCGCCGGGGATGAACTGGCCCGGCAGCACCAGGCCCTGCTCGGGAAAGTAGAAGTGGAAGATGCCGTCGCCGGGCGTGGCGTAGTACGGCTTCTCGATGCCGTGGTGCGCGGCGAACTGCCGCCCGATGCGCCGTCTGCTTGTCGTCGTCCTGCCTTGCCGGTGAAGACGAAGTGATCGTTGGCGACCGCCGCCTGGCGCGGGAAGATCGCGTCGCCGCCGGTGATCTGGTTGAAGGTGTGGATGGAGAACGGCGCGGTGCCGTCGGAGGCCGGCAGCAGGTCGGCGTAGACGCGCAGCGTCGCGCCGGGCTTCACCTCGGCGTCCTTGTCGACGCGATGCGCCCAGACGATCTGCTCGGTGGTGGACATGCGGCGCGCCGCGTCGGCATCGGGCCACGTCGATCGACGGCGCGCGCTCCACCGACGACGCGGAACTCGCGGCGGCCCAGCGCGAAGATGCCGCCGCTCTGGCGGATCTCGTCTTCCTTCGGCCGACAGCGGCACCGGCGTGTACGTCTTGCCCTGCGTCTCGTTGGCGATGCGCGCGCGACACCGGATCGAACGTGAACACGTCGCCATCCTGCGCGTCGGCCACGGCCTCGGGGCTCTGCACCACGTGCAGGCCGAGGTTGAAGGCGTTGCGGCGGAAGATGTCGCCCATGTTGTTGGCGCAGATGATCACCATCTCGAGGCCCGACTTCCTCGGCGATGGCCTTCAGCCCGGCGGGCGACATCTCGCGCGAGCTGCCGATGGCGAAGCGATCGCCGGCGATCACGAAGGTCTGTCCGGCGTGCACGCGGGCGCGGAAGTCGGGCATCAGGTAGCGGAACGCGCCGGCCTTCCAGCGCTCGTCCAGCGTCTCGAGGCTCTCGGACACGCAGTCGGCGGCGGGCGTGATCTGATCCGTGTCGATCGCGTCGAGCTTCCTGCCCGGCGTGCGCGGATCCCAGAAGACCAGCGCCGAGCCGCGGATGAGATGATGGCTGCCCGGGCCGGCCACGTCGCCGGCGCGCGGTCCGGGCAAGCGTGTCGAGGGTGACGCCGGGCTTCAGGATGGCGGGTGTGGCGGTCTGCATAGCTCATCGATCATAGCAGGGGGCGAAGACGCGAAGGCCGCGCGGACGGAACGGCCGGCCCGCTCACCCGGCCAGCCGGTACGACAGCGCCACGGCGACGACGTACACCGCCGCGATCGCGCCGGTGTCCCAGGTCACGACGAAGCGCTTGGTCATCACCTTGTACGTCAGGCCGATCAGGAACAGCGCGTACATCATGACGATCGGCCACCACCGAGACGCTGTGGCTCGCGCCCGCATGCGGCCATCAACGGTCCCTGCCGGTAGAACACGTCGTCCAGCCCGAGGATGAGCAGGTTGAACAGGTTGCTGCCGAGCACGTTGCCGATGCCGAGGTCGACCGCGCCGATGCGCACGGCGGCCAGCGAGACCACGATCTCGGGCAGCGAGGTGGTGATCGCGATGAACAGGCTGCCGACGAAGGCCTCGCCGAGCCCGGTCTGCGCGGGCCAGCTCGGCGCCCAGCCGCGGCAGCCAGCAGGGCCGCGGCGACGACGGCCACGGCCGCGACGCCGTAGTGCACGACGGCAGAGCGCAGCGGGGTCTCGGCGTACTGCAGCTCCGTCCGCGACTTCCTGCGTCTCACGCGCACGCCGCTGCTGTTCGTGGGCGAAGATGACGCGCATGGCCACGAAGTAGAGGACGATCAGCACCGGCGAGTAGAGCCCGACCCAGCCGATCGCCGGCAGGCGGCGATCGGCGACCAGCCCCGTCCCGGCGACGCCGATCAGCAGCAGCCCGAAGCCGATCGACAGGGCATGGCCCTGGTGGGCGCGCGCGCTGATCGGCTCGGCTGGACGGCGTCCATCATCGACAGGATGAGCAGGTTGAACATGCAGCTGCCGAGGACGTCGCCGAGCGCGATGTCGGGCAGGGGGGCGAGCGCGGTGGCGCCGAAGCCGGTGAACAGCTCCGGCAGGCTCGTGGTGGCGGCCAGCAGGACGACGCCGATCCAGCTGCGCCCCAGCCCGGTCTTCTCGCCGAGCACGTCGCCGTAGCGGGCCAGGCGCACGCCGGCGAGCGACGATGACGAGCGCGGTGGCGGCGAACTGCAGCCAGATCATCGGCTCGCCGTCGGCACGCCGCGCCGGCGACGCCGGGTGGCCGTTCACGCGTGCACCGTCAGCACCGGACACGTGGCGGCGCGCACGCACGTGCTGGGTGTTCGATCCGTAGAGCATCAGCTCCACGCCGCGCGGTCCCCTGGGCGCCCATCACGATGAGGTCGGCGTTCGACGCGGCGGCGTGCTGCAGCACCATCCTGGTAGGCTCGGCCGATGGCGACCACTTCCTCGATGTCGCACCAGGTCGCGTCCTGCCCGGCGACCAGCGCATGCAGGCGGGCCCGCGCGTGGTCGATGAAGTGCTGCCGCCGGCGGCGGATGTCGAAGTCGACGTGTTCGCAGGGCTCCTCGGGATCCATGTACTCGAGCGCGTAGAGCACCGTGACGCGCGCCGTTGGCCTCCCGTGCCAGCGCCAGCGCGTACTGCGAGCGCCTTGAGCGCGGACGGCGAGAAGTCGATCGGGCAGAGGATCCGCTTGAAGGTGACGGCGGCCGCGGTCATCGCGGGTGCCGCGGCGGGCACCGTGAGGACCGGACACGGCGCGGTCCGCAGCACCTTCTCGGTGACCGAGCCGAGCAGCAGCCGGTTGAACCCGCTGCGGCCGTGCGTCCCCATCACGAGCAGGTCGGCTCGCGTGCGCCCTGCGCGCGTTCCACGATCACGTCGTGCGTGCGGCCGTCGGCGGTGAGCACCTCCGGCCAGACCGGTGGCCCCGACGGCCTCCATCGCGCCGCGAATCTCGGTGAGCCAGCGGCGTCGGACGACTGCCGCCGGCGCGGCTCGACGAGACCGCCGTCGGGACCGATCACGAGGCCCTCGTCCACGGCCGGCGCGACGTGCACGACCTGCAGTTCCGCCTCGTACCACTTCGCGAGGGCCGCGGCGTAGGTCAACGCCCGCAGCGAGGCGTCGGAGAAGTCAATCGGGCAGAGGATGTGTTTGAACTCGACCACAAGGCAACCCTAATCCGAACCTGCGGACGACTCCAGCACTATCGATCGCAGTCCGAGCGCATATACTGAACCGAAGCCGAGAACGCCAAGGGTGCAGCGAGCGTCGCTGCAGGCAAACGGGATGGTCGGGCCGCCATCCTCGTGGTCGTCGCGTGACCAGAGGATGATGTTGGCCCAGACCTCACTGACAGAGATCCCGCGAGCACTCGAGAGCTACCCGTCCGCCGCCGATCAGACGCTGTCGTCCGAGCTGGCGATGCGCGTGCAGATCGAGCCGTTCAACGCGCTCGCCACCGCCATCTTCGTCCTGGCCATCCTCCACACGTTCGCGGCGGCGCGCTTCACCGCGCTCGCGCACCGCGTGCAGCACCGGCACGACGACGAGGCGCGCGCGCAACGGCCGGCCGCGCCTGCCGAGCGTGCGGGCGGAGGTCGCTGCACTTCCTCGGCGAGGTCGAGGTCGTCTTCGGCCTGTGGGCCGTGCGTGCTGCTCGCCGCCATCACGGCGTACGCGCGGCTGGGAGGCGGCCAAGCACTACTTCAGCGACACGGTCAACTACACCGAGCCGCTGTTCGTCGTCGTCATCATGGCGCTCGCCTCGACCCGGCCGGTCGTCGGCTTCGCCGAGGCGGCGCTGCGGCGCGTCGCCGCGCCGGCGGCGCGCACGCCGGCCGCGTGGTGGGTGGCCATCCTCACCATCGGCCCGCTGCTCGGCTCGTTCATCACCGAGCCGGCGGCGATGACGATCTGCGCGCTGCTGCTCGGCCGGCAGTTCTACGACCTGCAGCCGTCGCACGCGGCTGAAGTACGCCACGCTCGGGCCTGCTCTTCGTCAACGTCTCGATCGGCGGCACGCTGACGCATTTCGCCGCGCCGCCGGTGCTGATGGTGGCGCGGCCGTGGGGATGGGACATCGCCGTTCATGCTCGACGCACTTCGGCTGGCGCGCCGTGCTCGCCATCGTCGTCGTCGACGGCGATCTACTTCGTCCTCTTCCGCCGGGAGCTGCGCGGCGCTGGCCGCACGTGCCGCCGGTCGCCGGACGTCGAGCAGCCCGACGACGAGCGCCGGCGCCGCGCTGCTGCCGGTGCCGGCCTGGGTCATCGCCGTGCACCTCGGCGTTCATGGCCTGGACGGTCTTCACCGCGCACTACCCGGCGCTGTTCGTCGGCGGCTTCCTGTTCTTCCTCGGCTTCGCGCAGGCCACCGCGCCGTACCAGAGCCGCATCGAGCTGAAGACGCCGCTGCTCGTCGGGCTTCTTCCTGGCGGGCCTGGTGATCCACGGCGGGCTGCAGGGCTGGTGGATCGCGCCCGGTGCTCGGCCGGCCTCGTCGGAGAGCCCGCTGTTCCTCGGCGCGACCGTGCTGACCGCCTTCAACGACAACGCGCTCATCACCTACCTGGCGACGCTGGTGCCCGAACCTGAGCGACCCGCTCGAAGCTCGCCGTCGTCGCAGGGCGCGGTCACCGGCGGCGGCCTGACGGTGATCGCCAACGCGCCGAACCCGGCCGGCCAGGCGCTGCTCGGCCGCTTCTTCGGCGGCGCGATCCTGCCGATCGGCCTGCTGGCGGGCGCGCTGCTGCCGACCGTGATCGCGGCGGCCATCTTCCGTCTGCTGTGACGGCCGGGCGGAGCCAGGGCGCTCCAGCCTGAGTAGAATGGCGCCGAAGGAGTGCCCATGCGATTCCGTGCCCTCGCCGCCCTGACCGTGGTGGCCGTCAGCGCCTCGGCGACACCGACCGCGCAGGAGACCGATCGACCGCGACGTCATCGTGGAAGATTCGCCGCGAGGCCACCGACAACTCGCAGATCATGCGCACGCTGCAGGTGCTGACCGACGTCTACGGCCCGCGCCTCACCGGCTCGCCCAACCTGAAGGGCGCCGCCGAGTGGGTGGTGAAGGAAACCACAGCGTGGGGGCTGAAGAACGCGCACCTCGAGCCGTGGGACTTCGGCCACCCCGGCTGGCTCAACGAGCGCCTCTCGGTGCACGTCGTCTCGCCCGTCAAGGACGCGCTCGTCGCCGAGGCGCTGGCCTGGACGCCCGGCACCAACGGTCCGGTGACGGCGCAGGTCGATCCCGCTGGAGCTGCCGGAGCGGCCGACGCAAGGAGCAGCTCACCGCGTTCTTCGACGAGCAGCGCGGCGACGGTCAAGGGCAAGATCGTGCTGGTCGGCAAGCGCCGCAGCCGGTGGCGCGTCACCATCGACCCGCCCGCCAAGCGCCGCGAGGACAGCGACGTGCGCGCGCAGTTCGATCCGGCGCCGCGGCGCGCCCGGCGGTCCGCCAGGGCCCGCCGCAGCCCGCCGCAGCCGCCGGCCGACACGGACATCGCTGACCGCCGAACCAGGTCGCCGAGCAGCTCGACCAGTTCCTCGTCGCGCGCCGGCGCGCGTCGGCCGCGTCAACGACGCCGGCCGCGAGCACGGCCAGATCCGCGCCTTCAACAACCGCACCTTCGACATCGCCAAGGCGGTGCCGACCGTCGTGATGCGCAACGAGGACTACGGCCGCATCTGGCGGCTGATCGCCGACGGCCGCGCCGGTCGAGCTCGAGCTCGAACATCGTCAACCAGGTCTATCCCGAGGGCACGCACGCAGTACAACGTCGTCGCCGAGATTCCCGGGCACCGACAAGGCCGACGAGGTCGTGATGCTCGGCGGCCATCTCGATTCGTGGCACGCCGCCACCGGCGCCACCGACAACGCCATCGGCTGCGCGACGATGATCGAGGCCGATCCGCATCCTGCAGGCCATCGGCGTCAAGCCGCGCCGCACGATTCGCGTGGCGCTGTGGAGCGGCGAGGAGCAGGGCCTGCTCGGCTCGCAGGCCTACGTGAAGGAGCACTTCGGCACGTTCGAGAGCCCGAAGCCGGAGTACGCGAACTTCGCCGGCTACTTCAACATCGACTCCGGCACCGGCCGCGCCCGCGGCATGACCGTGTTCGGCCCGCCCGAGGCCGCGCGCGATCCTGCGCGAGGCGCTCGCGCCGTTCGCGGACATCGGCTTCTTCGGCGCCGTCGCCACCGACCAGCCGCCGCCGCGGCGGCACCGATCACACGTCGTTCAACGAGGCCGGCCTGCCGGGCATCGGCGTGCAGCAGGATCCGATCGAGTACCAGACGCACACCTGGCACACGAACCTCGACACCTACGAGCGCATCATCGAGGACGATGCGCGGCAGAGCGCCATCGTGATCGCGGCGGCGGTCTATCACCTGGCGATGCGCGACGAGCAGCTGCCGCGGCTGCCGAAGGACAAGATGCCGGCGCTGCCGACGCCGTAGCGATCACGCCGAGAGGAGGAGGCCGGGAGCGAAGTTCAGGCCTTCTCCTCCCAGACCCGCGCGAGCTCGACGATCACGTCCGACCGCCTTCTCCATGTCCTGCACCGACACCCACTCGAGCCGGGAGTGGAAGTTCTGCTCGCCGGCGAAGATGTTCGGCGTCGGCAGGCCCATGAACGACAGGCGCGAGCCGTCGGTGCCGCCGCGGATCGGCCGCTCGCGGACGCGCAGGCCGGCGCGCGCGATGGCCTCGCGCGCGCGCTCGACCACGAGCGGGTGCTGGTCGAGCACCTCGCGCATGTTGCGGTACTGCTCCTCGACCTGCACCTCGACCGACGCGCCGGGCACCGCCGCCACCACGTCGCGCGCCAGCGCCTCGAGCCACGCCTCCTTCTCCTCCAGGCCGGCGTCACGAAGTCGCGCACGAGCAGCTTCACCGTCGTCCGGTCCACGCCCGCCTGCATCGACGTAGGGGTGGACGAAGCCTTCGCGGCCCGCGGTCGTCTCCGGCGACAGGCGGTCCGGCGGCAGGCGGTCGATGAAGCGCGCCGCCAGCTTGATGGCATTCACCATCCGGCCCTTCGCGTAACCCGGGTGGGTGTTGAAGCCGCTGGAAGGTGACGGTGATCGCGTCGGCCGAGAAGCTCTCGAACTCGAGCTCGCCCGCGCGCGCCGCCGTCCATCGTGTAGGCGTACGCGCGCGCCGAAGCGCGCGACGTCGAAGTGCTTCGTGCCCGTGCCCGATTTCCTCGTCCGGCGTGAACGCGATGCGGATGGTGCCGTGCGGAATCTCGGGATGCGCCACCAGGTACTCGGCCGCCGTCATGATCTCGGCGACGCCGGCCTTGTTGTCGGCGCCCGAGCAGCGTCGTGCCCGAGGCGGTGACGATGTCGTGGCCGACCCACTCGCCGAGGTACGGCGAGTCGGCGCATGCGCAGCACGGCCTCGGGATCGTCCGGCAGCACGAGGTCGCGGCCGTCGTAGGCGCGGTGGACGATCGGCTTCACGCCCGCGCCGCTCATCTCGGGCGACGTGTCGACGTGCGCGATGAAGCCGATGACCGGCACGTCGGCCTTGGTCGTGGTCGCCGGGATCGTGGCCATCACGTAGCCGTGCTCGTCCATCGCGGCGTCCGCGACGCCCATCGCCTGCAGTTCGTCGACCAGATCCCGCAGCAGCACGAGCTGCCCCGGCGTGCTGGGATAGGTCGCGGACGCCTTCGCGCGACTGCGTGTCGTAGGTGACGTAGCGGAGGAAGCGTTCGAGCACCCGGCTCGTCATATACGCCCTCTGATGCCATCGTGTCGGTCCGACACCTGGCGTCCCCGCGGATCTCGCCGCACGCGACGAAGGCCATGACAACGCGTTCAGTCAATACCCCCGGCTTGCCCCGCCGCCGCCGGAGCTGCCCCCGCCGAAGCTGCTGGAGCCTCCGCTCGACGAACCCGACGAGGTGCTCCGCTCGAGGCGTGGCAGGACCTTGGTGTACTCCACGTGGTAGTTGCAGAACGCGCACTGCTCGACGACCCGCGCGCTGCCCGCGCCGTGGACGGTGGCGCGCTCGACAACGGTCTCGGTGGACGATTTCGTGTGGTTCAGGCACTGCGGGCACTGGCGTAGCCGGTCAGCCACTTCGGGTAGCGCAGCGTGAAGCGGTGCGAACAGGACGGGCACGCCCACACGTCGTAGTCAGCTGCCAACCCGTTCCTCCGCCCGCTGCCCTCCTCCAGGCTCGCATCGTCCTCGGCTTCGTCGAGTCGCCTCATCCTGGGCGGGCATCGGCGGCGGGCCGCCACCGGCGGAGGCCGGCCAACGATCCAACCCCCACGTCGGCGCCGAGCAGGCCGAGGGCGAACGAGCCAAGGCCGCCAAGCCGCCGCCACGTTCCGCCGGCGGTCGTAGGCCTGGCTCCTCGGCGAGACGAGCGCCACCGGCTGGTTGCCGAGCGCGCGGACAATGGCATCGACGCCGGCGAGCACCCCCTCGTCGAACTGGCCCGCCTTGAACGCGGAATGATGTAGGTGTCGAGAATCGCCCCGGCCTTGCCGTCAGGCAGGGTGCCCTCGAGTCCGTAGCCGACCTCGAGGCGCACCCGCCGGTCGCTGGTTGACCAGAGCAGCAGCAGCCCGTTGTCCTGTGCCGCCTTGCCGATACCCCAGCGCTGGAAGAGCTTCACCGTGTACTCCTCCACGGACTGGCCGTCGAGCGACGTCACGACCACGACGGCCATTTCCGCGCCCGTCGCCCGTTCCAGGCCGCCGATCAGCGCGTTCAGCTTCGCGACCGTGTCGGCGCGGAGCGCTCTCGCCACATCCGTGACCCACGTGCCGTCCCGGACGCGGGGGTTCGGGATGCTCTCGATCGGCTCGGCGCCGGCGGTGCCCAACCAAGCCAGGGCGCACGTCGACCCCACGAGGCTCGGCGCGCTCAATCCGGGTGGCCCTTCCAGTGGGGTGTCCGCTTCTCCAGGAACGCGTCCACCCCTTCCCTGCCGTCGTCGCTGAAGAAGTCGCAGGCGATGGCGTGCCCGGCCATGGCGTAGGCGTCGGCCAGCGGCAGGTCGAGCTGCTGGTAGAAGACGCGCTTGCCGGACGCGATGGCGAGCGACGACTTCGAGGCGATGAGGCTGGCCAGTTCGTCGACGCTCGGCGTCGAGCGCCTCCGGCGCCACGACGCGGTTGACCAGCCCGATCTCGCACGCACGCGCGGCGTCGATCGAAGCTCCCCGTCAGCAGCATCTCCATCGCATGCTTTCGCGCCGACCGCCCGGCCGAGCGCCACGCTCGGCGTCGCACAGAAGGCGCCGATGTTCACGCCCGGCGTCGCGAAGCGTCGCCTCCGACGACGCCACGGCGAGGTCGCAGGATGGCGACGAGCTGGCACCCGGCCGCGGTCGCGATCCCGTGCACCCTCGCGATGACCGGCTGCGGCAGCGCCGCGAGGCTCATCATCATCCGGCTGCACCGCGCGAAGAGCGCCTCCACCTCGGGCACGTCGCCCATCGCCCGGATCTCCTTCAGATCGTGACCCGCGCAGAACCCGCGCCCGTTCGCCGCGAGCACGACCACCCGCACGCCGGGATCCGTCGCGAGGCGGTCGAAGCGCCGCCTGCAGATCCGCGATGAGCGCCGCCGAGAGGGCGTTGAACTGGCCCGGCGGTTCAGCGTCACCGTCGCCACCCCGTCGCGCACGTCGACGAGGACGAGCGCCTCGGCCCGGACGTCAGTGGTCGTCGTCATGGTCTTCGGACTCCTTGTCTCGCCGTCGTTGCCCCGTGCCGTCACTCGATCGCGGCAGCCGACCTGACGCGCTCGCGCAGCACGTACTTCTGGATCTTGCCGGTGGAGGTCTTCGGGACCGGCCCGAAGACCACCTGCCGGGGCGCCTTGTAGTGCGCGAGGTTCGCCCGGCAGTGCTCGATGATCTCCTGCTCGGTGGCGGTCGCGCCGTCCTTCAGCTCGACGAACGCGCACGGCGTCTCGCCCCACTTCCTGTCCGGCATGGCGACCACGGCCGACACGAGCACCGCCGGGTGACGCGACAGCGCGTCCTCCACCTCGAGCGACGAGATGTTCTCGCCGCCGGAGATGATGATGTCCTTCGACCGATCCCTCACCTTCACGTAGCCGTCCGGATGCCTCACCGCGAGATCTCCGGAGTGGAACCAGCCGCCGGCGAAGGCCTCGGCGGTCGCGCGGGGGTTCTTCAGGTAGCCCTTCATCGTGAGGTTCCCGCGGAACATCACCTCGCCCATGGTCTCGCCGTCCGCCGGCACCGGCGTCATCGTCTCCGGGTCCATGACGGTGAGCCCCTCTTCGGCGAGGAAACGAACGCCCTGGCGGCCGAGGCGCTCGGCCCGGGGTCCGACGTCGAGCCCGGACCACTCGTCCTGGACGGCGCAGATGGTGGCGGGGCCGTAGGTTTCGGTGAGCCCGTAGACGTGGGCAATGGCCACGCCCATCCGCTCCATGCCCTCGATCGTCGCCCGCGGCGGTGCGGCGCCGGCAATCATGGCCGTGATGGGCCAGTCGATGCCGTCGCGCCACGCCGGATTCGCGTTGATCAACGTCGTGTGCACGATCGGGCGCTCCGCCGTAGTTGGTGACACGATGCGCCTTGATCAACTCGAAGATGCGCTGGGCCTCCACTTTGCGCAGGCAGACGCTGGTGCCGGCGGCGGCGGCGATGCCCCACGCCATGCACCAGCCGTTGCAGTGGAACATCGGCACGGTCCACAGGTACACGGCGTGCGGCTGCACCGCGCCGTGGAAGCACATGCAGAGCGCGTTCAGGAACGCGCCGCGATGGTGATAGACGACGCCCTTCGGGTTGCCGGTGGTGCCCGAGGTGTAGTTCAGCGAAATGGCGTTCCACTCGTCCGCCGGAAGCTGCCACTCGAAGGCCGGATCGCCTTCGGCCAGCAGCGACTCGTAGTCGACCTCGCCCAGGCACACGCCTTCACCTGCGTACTCGGGATCGTCGACGTCGACGACCAGGGGACGCCGCGCGACGAGGGCGAGGGCGCGCTCGATGGTCGGCGAGAACTCGCGGTCGGTGATGAGCACGCGCGCGTCGGCGTGGTCGAGCATGAAGGCGATCGCGTGCGTGTCGAGCCGGGTGTTGAGCGTGTTCAGCACCGCGCCGGCCATCGGCACGCCGAAGTGCGCCTCGAACATCTCGGGCGTGTTCGCGAGCATCACGGAGACCGTGTCGCCGGGGCCGATGCCGCGCCGAACGAGCGCGGAGGCCAGGCGGCGGCAGCGCGCGTAGCTCTCGGCCCAGGTATAGCGGCGCGCGCCGTGGATGACGGCGGTCCGCATGCGGATAGACCGAGGCGGCCCGCTCCATGAAGCCGAGCGGCGTCAGCGGCTGGAAGTTCGCCGGGTTGCGCTCGAGCCCGTCTTCGTACGGATTGACCCCATCGCGTGCGGCAGTCGCGCCCTCCATCCCTCATCGCGATCTGGCTCGACCGGCAACGAGGTCCCACCGCGTGCCGGCCTGCTCGACGATGCGCGAGAGGTCGGCCTGGCAGCAGATAGCCCTGGTCCACCAGGCCGGCGGCGGCCTGCGTGATCCGATCGAGGAACTGGGCGCGGCCCTCGTAGCGCTCCTCGACCGACCGTCCGCGGATCGCCGGTCCGCTCGCGATCGGCCCTCGTGCCGGCGAGGGGGATGAACGACCCCTGCATGCTCGAGACGACGTCGGTCGGGCCCGAGCGCTCGTTGAACAGGTTCCAGCCCGTGTAGGTGGCGACCGGCACGGCCAGCTCGGGCACCCGGACGCCGGCCAGCTCGTTGCCGTCGGCGTCCACCTGCGGCACCAGGATCGGGAACGCCGATCCGATCGCGGCGGCTCCTTGGCGACGATGCCCTTGGTGGCGAAGTCGGGCCCGTAGTCGGCGCGATAGGCCAGGTGCGGCACGGTCGGCGACGTTGACGCCGGGGATCTTCGGGAACGCCAGCTTCGCCGGCGCGACCAGCGTGCCGTCGTCGATGCGCGGATAGCGGCTCTCGGGCGGCGCCGTGCCGTCGGTGATCCAGCGGTTCATGGACAGCAGCAGCGACCGCATCACCCACCGGTAGTCGATCGGGTTGTTCGTCTGCTGGCCGATCGTGCGCGAGGGCGGGAACGCCGCCACGCCGTGCTGGCCGGCGGAGAGCAGGTAGATGCGCGTGTCGGGCGGCGGCGGCACGTCGCGCGTGCCGTCCACCGACGTGTGGATCAGCGACGCCGCGCGGCCCCAGTACTCGTACGAGGCGTTGGTGTAGAAGATCTTCGGCCGGTGCTCGGGCTTCATCGCGTGCGTCAGCAGCCCGTCGGTGACGCCGGTCTCGGGGTCGCTCTGCGGCTCGTCGGTGAACGGGAAGATGTCGGTCGGGTAGAAGAAGTTGATGAACGGGATGGCCGTCGCGCGAGGCCTGCGCGAAGCGGTGGTTGAAGCTGCCGCGCCCGGCGCCGGCGACGTGCGCCATGACGCCGTCGAACACCTTGCGGTGCTCCTCGTCCTCGTTGAAGCCGTAGTAGAGGAACGTGCGCAGGAAGCGGCCGCTCTGCGAGATGCCGAACGCCGATGGCGCGCTTGATGGCGCCGGCCTCGAGCCCCAGCTCGCTCGCCGAGCCGTACTTGAGGCGCGACATCACGTCGCGCACCGCGGCCGGTCCGACGCCGACCACCGGCGGGTTCTTCGCCGTGTAGACGACCTCGTAGATCTTCTTCGGCTGGAAGCCGGCGGCCAGGCGCACGCCCCGTGCCGTCCTCGCTGAACTTCCACTCGGCGCGCGGGATGGTCCGGCGCGGCGCCTTCGACCGAGTCGCGCACGGTGAGGACGGCGGCCGGATCGTTGGGGTCGGCCACGGCGTAGGCCAGGTGGTCGCGGTCGGCGAGCGACGCGTGCCTTCGACGCCTCGATCACCACGAAGTCGCTGCGCACCAGACCCGGTGATGGCGCGGCCGTCGCCTCGGTCGCGATCGGCGGCGAACACGCGGACCAGGCCGTCGCGCATCGGCGGGTCGAACTGCCAGCCGACCCAGAGCAGCGTGAAGCCCTGCTCGAGCAGGAAGCCGTCGCCGAACTCCGCGGCGCGCGGCGGGATCGAGGCTGCCGGACGCGAAGTTGAAGAAGCCGAGCATGCCCTTGCCGCCGCGGTTCGAGACCTCGTAGAGCACCGTGCCGTTGCCGCGTGCCGGGTCCCTCGGCTTGATCAGGTAGAAGTCCGACGAGAACTCCACCAGGCCGCGCGGCGTTGCTGCGGCGCCTTGTCGATGTCGGTGATGATCCGGTTGGCGCTGGTTCGCGGGTCGACCGCGAAGTGAGGATCCCGGCGAGCTTCTCGTACGGGCCCGGCGGCGCCGAAGGCCTGGCCGCCGAGCACGTCGGCCCGCGACTTCACCTCGATCCGGACGAGATCGGCCCACGCGGGGGTCGAGCACAGGAGCAACAGCGCGATCAGGATCCTCGCGGTCATGGCAGTGCATCATAATCTTCGTTCATTCGATGCAGCGCCGGACCTTTCTCACACGAAGCGCGGCCGCACTGATCGGGGCGGGCGTCGACCCACGGGTCTCGGGACAGGCGGCGGCCGCGGACTGGCGGTCGCTGCGCCTCGTCGCCGGGGCGAAGGCCTCGCTTGTCGAACGCACCGCGCTCGAGGATGCGGCCGGCCTCTTCAGCCGTGCGGTGGGCACCACTGTGCCGGTCGTCGTCGAGTCCACGAGGTGGGGGCGTTCGGACGTGCTGGTCGGCTGCGCAGATACCACACGCGCGCTGCCGTTGGCGCTGGTGCCGCCCGACGGCCGGCCGGGACAGTACGCCGCCCGTTCGGGAGCGGCCGTCCCGGGCGGTCCACGACTGGCCATTGGCGGCGTGGATCCGGAAGGCGCGCGCAACGGCGTGTACGCATGGATGGAGCGGCTCGGGTTCGGCTTCTTCCGTGACGGTGACGTCGTGCCGGCGCTCACCGGTTCGATGCCCGCCGACGCGGGCGTGGCGTTCGGCGCCACCCCGGCATTCCGCTGGCGCGGGGACGATGACTGGGACAACTTCCTCGGGCCGCGCCGGCACTGCGCCGCCGTATGGGGCGAGGCCGAGTGGGAGCGCGCGCTGCTCTTCATGGCGCGCCGTGGCCTCAACCTGCTCGAGTTCTATCCGCCCGCTCGAGCACGTGCTCGCCCGCGCGTTCCCCGAGCCGCTGGCTTGTCCGAGGGTGCGGTCTGGATGGCATCGGTCAAGCACGCGATGACCGCGCGGGTGCTCGCCCGGGGGCGCGCGCCTCGGCATCCGCTTCATGCCCGTGCTCAACTACGGCTTCTTCCCCGAGGCGGTCCGGGCCCTCTACCCGACGCTCGAATGGGCCAACGGCCACCTGTGCGCGCATCAGCCGGAGGTGGCGGCGATGGGTTCGCCACATGGCGCACGCTGATAACGCCACGAGTTCGGCGCCGATCACCTCTACGCCATCCGGCAGCGGAGCCAAAGGACAGTCCTATAGCAGATCGGTCCCGGTCCGTCACGAAGGCCGAAGGTTACCGTCAGGCAATCGACGCGCTGCACACCGTGGGATTCCGCAGGCCACAGTCACCGTGTGGACGTGAGGCGGCGTCCCGGAATCTGTTCACGTCACTCCCCTCCGGCGTCCGCGCACATCCACCACGCGCATGGGCGGCGTCTTCGGCAATAGCGGGACAGGGCCGTGAGCGGGCGGACGGCCGTCCGGCGCTCGCGGCGGATGCGCCACTGGCTGTCCGGCCAGTTCACGGTGTTCGGTGGCAACGAAGTGTCCTGCAGGACGCCGTGGTCCGATGCGGTGGAGCTCGCTCGCGACGCGCGCGCCAGCGCCGCGGACCCGTCGTGCGAGGGCTACTTCCAGTGGCCCGAATGGAGCGACACCTCACCGTGAATCTCGCGCGTGATCGCGCGGCTCGCCTGGGCACCTGACGGCTTCGGCACGCTGGAGTTCGAATCGCGAGCCTATGCGCGGGCGCGCCACGGCTCGCGCGCCGACGCGTTCCTCGCGGGGATCCTGCCCATCCTCCGCGCCGGGCACGCCCGCTTCACGAGTACGCCACGCAAGCGCTTCGTCGTTCCGTACTGGCTGAGCGCCGATTCGCTCGCCCACATCGTCGCCGTGCGGGCTGGCGCCCGGACGATGGCGGCGGCGCTGGGGAGCGGCGAGCCCTCACGCTCTTCGATCGCGATGTCACGGACGTGTGCGAATGGCTCGGCATCCGACCGCTGACTCCTTCGAGGCCGACGCGTACAGACGGCATCGAACCGGTGATGATGTCGGCGCGTTGGGGGCCCTCGATGCCGCGGACGCCACCTGGGATGCGCTCGGCGGCCTGCTGGCCACGATCCCCGAGCGCTCCATCCTCGACGCCGCCGCACGGGCCGTCGAGATGGGCGAGCCGTCGAGTCGATTCGTCGAGTCGTTCTGGGTGAACGCCTGCGATTTCTACGGCGGCTACCCGCTGATCATGAGCCCGGAAGCCATCGAGCTCGTCTATCGGCCTCAGCTCGCTCGATGGCGCCAGCTGATGGCGCAGGCGGGCGAACGGCGTCAGCCGATGACCCTCGACCCGCCGGGCTGGTTCTGGCACGACTTTCCGCATCCCGCGTGGGCCGACGCGGCCCGCAAGCTGCCCTCGGAGGACGCCGCGTTGTTCGAGCAGACGATGCGCGCGCGGCTGCTGCGGCTCGTGCAGGGCGCGGTGCGTCGGACGCCAGCCGCGGCGGGTCCCAGGCCGTCGAGCCCGTCGCGGGTCAACCGGGCGGTGGTCCTGGCATTTCTCGCCCGGACGACGAGCGTCCCGCTCCCGGCGCCGCTCGATGTCGATGGCCTGCAGGCCTTTGCCGACGTCTGACGGCCGGCGACCTAATCGCCTTCGCCAGCCGGCGGTCTGGTCGCCGGGCGGGTTCTTTCCGTGGGACAATCCGTGCGAGAGGTTGAGCCTGGTCCATGGATTCTCGTCCTGCGTCGCTCGTCGCGCTTCTCGGCCTGGTTGCCGCCCCGGCCCCGCCCGCACGGTCCGCCGGGACCGGCACCATCTTCATGGGGTCGTACTCGGGCCACATCACCGCGGTCGACGAAGCGACCGAGAAGGTGACGACGCTGCCGCTCCAGACCGGGGCCCCGTTCGTCGTCCGGCTCTCACCCGATCGGACGCGCTTCTACGTCCAGAGCGCCAACCAGGAGCACTTCGAGGTGGTCGACGTCGCCCGGCGCCAGAGCCTCGACCGCTTCACGCTCAGCGACGCCCGCCGCCACGTCCGGGCGTTCACCTTCGAGGTCGATCCCTCAGCACAAGACGATGGTGCTGGTGGTGCGGACCGCGACCCGGCTGATCGACCGGTGGGAGATCGCCGAGCCGGAGTTCATCCAGTACGACCTCGCCGCGCACAAGATCCTGCGCACGGTGCCGTGGTCCGCCGACTTCGAGCCGTCGTACTACGGCGCGATCCTCCGGTTCTCGCCAGACGGCAAGTTGCTCTACGTCTTCGGCCACGCGGATCCTGATCTACGACGCCGCCACCTTCGAGCAGGTGGACTCGTGGGACCTGTCGGTGCCGGCGAGTCGGGCATGGCCGGCTGGATCCGGGGTCGTTCGACGAGTCCACCGACCGGCCGGGGTTCGTGACCGGCGTCTTCACGATGCGCGACCCGATCCAGAACCGCAGCCTGCTGGTCGTCGGCCAGATCGACCTCGCCGCCAGGACCGTCGAGACCTTCCCGCTCGGGCCGGCGCCGGTCGGCGGCGAGTCAGCTTCACGATCGCGCCCGACCGCTCGCGCGCGCACGTGCTCCACGAGCAGATCGGCCGTCACGAGCTGTGGACCATCGACATGGCGACCCGCCGCGTGGTCAGCCGCGTGCCCAGGTCCCCTCACGGCCGCGCATGCAGGTGCGGGCCAGCTCCAGCGGCCAGATGCTCTACTTCTACGAGGCCGGACGGCTCGATCGAGCTGTACACCGCCGACGCGTCGAAGAAGCTGCGGACCATCGCGCTCGACTCCGACATGATGTACGGCACGTTCGTCATCGTCCCGGCCTCGGCGGCGGCGCCGCGCTAGCCGTCGCCTCAGCGAGGCCTGAGCCGCACGACCACGCCGGAGCGGTCACCAGCCGCGCCGTCGGGGTGCCCGGCGTCGTTCGGTCGCTACATAGAGCGTGCCGGCACCCGTCACCACTCCGTGACGACACGGCCATCATCCCCGCACTCCGGTCCAGGAGCATCGGCGGACGGGATGCGCCAGGCTGATCGTGCCGAGTCGACCCGAGGTCGAGCCCGGCCGCGAGCGCGCCCGCCCGACGCCAGCGATGCCTGCCTCGGCCTGAACGGCCAGGGCGCCCGACGAAGGGCTGGTGCCCTCACGGTCATGCGCAGCAGGGCCGCCCGCTGTCCGAGGCTGGCGGCGGGCACTCCCTGGCGAGGGGCTGGACCGTGGCCTCGCTCGTCCCGCTCGGGCACGATGCCCCACAGGGCGCGGGTCGCGGGGTGCCAGGCGAACCCGAGTGGATGCGAGACGATGCCGGACAACGGCCCGCGCGGGACGCGGCCATCGTCTGTCGAGCCGCAGCATCGACGCGTCCGGCCGGCTCGCCGCGGGCTCGTTCTCGAACTCGACGCCGGGCGGCAGCAGCACGTACAGCAGTCGGTCCGGACCGAACGCCATGCGGGGGCCAGGGTCGAGCGCGCGGCGCGCCGCGGACGCCACGCCGTCAGCCGCGCTGCGCGACGCCGTGACGTCACGGCGAGCGGCGCCTCGAAGATCGTGGCCGGCTCGCCGAGCGTGTCGCCGACCTCGCGCAGGCGCACGAGCCGAAGCCGGGCGGGCGCGCCTCCCTGCGCGAGGAACGAGACGTAGACAAAGTGGTTCTGCGCGAAGTCGGGATGGAGGGCCAACCCGGAGGCGCCGACCGGCGGCGGATCCAGACGCGCGCGCATCGAGCGCGGCGTCGCCGCGGTCGGCCTCCCCGAGACGCACCACGCGGACTCGACCGTCCGCTTCGGCGACGAGCAGCCGGCCGTCGGGAGTCGCGGGCGAGCTGCACTGGCGCCTTCAGCGCGCGCGCCACGACATCGACCGCGAACGTCTGGCCGTCGGGGCGCGGTCACGGTGGCTTCGAGACGGGGCCCCGACGATGTACGGGCATCGGGGAACGAGGCTGCGCTCACCACGCTTCTCGGCGGAGACCTTCTGCACCGTGACGGCCTCGGACGCGCTCGCCTCCGCCCGCGGCAGCGGACGGCGCGCCAGCGCAATGGTGTGCACACCATCGGAGAGCGGTGGGAGGGGAGCCGAGCACTCGGCGTCGGGCGCGGCTCCGTTGCAGCTGCGCCGCGTCAGCGTGACCGGGTTGCCGTCGACATAGGCGAGGAACCCGAGCCCGGACACGTCGCCCGTCTGGTTCCAGGCCAGACGCTCGCTGCCCGTGACCCGGTGGCACCGGGAGCAGGCTGCGAGGTCACGGGCGAAGGTGACGAAGAGCCCCCGCCACAGCTCGACATCGCGAGCAGGCCGGCAACGGCCAGCGCTGCGCCACGGACCGAGGCGCGAACCGGGAACCGCATCCTTCCATGCTACGGCGAGACGGCGCTGCCGTGAGCCGTATTTCTAGGCTGGCCGACCAGGCCCTCCGCCGACTCGGACCCCGTCGTTTCGGCTAGTTCTTTCCGCCGGCCTGGACTACCCGCGGCGTCGTGAACGTGGAGTCGGAGAAGATGTCGTCGAGCGCCAGGTTGGCCTTGTCGTCCTCCTCCATCCTTCCGGGACCCACAGCCCGAGCTCGCCGTCGCGGCGGAAGGTGACGGTGACCTGGGCGCGCACGATCGGATCGGCGGCGATCATCTCGGTCTTCACCACCACGCCGGTCGTGGGTTCGATCCACATCCGGCCGGTCAGCGCGAGGTCCTTGCCGCGGGTGGTCTTGATGATCGTCGGCCGGACCGTCTCCCGGTACGTCAATCGCTCGACGTAGCGCCCGGCGATCGACTCGTCGCCGTCGTGCTTGAACGTGAATCGTTCGCGCACTTCCGGGTGGAGCAGCATCATCCCGAGCATCGGGATGTTGATGGTGCGGGTGACGTTGCCGAGGTCGTGCTTCCGGCTCTGCGTCGTGCACCTGGGTTGGCGAGCTCGAACGCGTCGGGGTTGCCCGAGCGGAAGAGGCGCATCAGCCGGTCTTCCGCGAAGTGCACCTCGGTCGCCGTTCAACGTCAGCACGTCACGAAACGGCAGCCAGCCCCGCCCGGGACCGGCCTGGACGAGGACGTAGTCGGACTTGATCACCCGCCGGCTGTCGTGACGCGGCGCGACCATGCCGCCGCCGGGGTTGGAGCGCGAGAGGTTGCGTGCCGGGATTGATCGGCCGCTCCAGCCACTGGACGCTCTCCTCGTCCAGGGCCAGGATCGAAAAGCTGCCCTCGTAGTCGACGACGTAGCGGCTGGCGCGGTCGAGCAGGTCGCCCATCGCCGGCTGGGTCTGGACGGCGGGGCCGCGAGCCAGCATCAGGAACGCCGTCGCCAGGAGGAACACGGCTCGCATCAAGGCCCGGCGCGCATTGTAGACGATTCGCGGACGACAGATGCGGCCCGGAATCCCGAGATCTGCGGCGCGACTTTCGCGCAGATCCCCCCCGATCTTAGCGCCGGGCGCCAGCCTCTGAGCGGCGCGCGCGCGCATGTCGTCACCGCGCAGCTCCCTCAGCGCGTAGGTGGCCAGCGTGGTCACCATCTTCTTGCGCCAGACCAGCTCGAAGTCGGTGTTGTCCATCGGCTTGGCGATGCGTAGACGGCGTGCGGCGGCGGCGGCGATGCGCTCGTCGGTGAGCGTCTCGCCGACGAGGAGGGATTCGGCCCTGGGCGCCGACAGCGGACGCGAGGCCACGGCGCCGGCGACCAGCCGCGCGCGCCTGCACGCGCCCGTCGGCGTCCAGACGGGCCGCCGCCGCCACCGCCGCCACCGGGAAGTCGAACGATCCGCGGCGCCGGAGCTTCCAGTAGGTGCTGCGCCAGCCGTCCTGCGCCGGGAACGATCACCTCGGTGAGGATCTCGTCCGGCTCGCTTGGTCAGGTAGTGCATGCCGTCGTTGGCGTAGAGATCGGCGATCGACAGCTCGCGCTCGCCTGAGGCCGACACCAGGCGCACCCGCGCGTCGAGCGCCTGCAGCATCGGCGCGGTGTCGGTGGACGAGACGGCCAGGCACCGCGGGCTCGAGGTCGCCACCCAGCAGATCTCGCCGTCCTTCTTCATGCAGAAGTCGATCGCCTTGCGCCACTCGTAGCTCTGGTCGTAGTAGTTGCACCGCGTGTCGAGGCAGAGGTTGCCGCCGATCGTGCCCATGTTGCGCAGGTGCGGCGTGGCGACCTGGATCGCCGCCTGCCACAGGCCCGGGAATCGTGGTGCGAATCCGCTCGTCGCGAACGAGGGTGGTGAGGGTGACCCCGGCGCCGATGACAGTCCCTCCCGCGCTCGGGCCTGAGCGTCGGTCCCGAACGACTGCGCCAGCCCGTCCGCTCCCGCGTCCTCCATTCCCGACGCGATCGCGCTGAGCCCCGGAATCCCGCGAAGCGCGATGAGCGTTGCGCGGGCGTCTGCTGCCGGCGCTTCATGTTCGGCAGCAGATCGGTGCCGCCGGCGAGCGAGCACCGTGTCGCCCGGGCGATCGGCCAGCCAGCGCCGCCGCCTCGCGCACCGTGCGCGGCGCGCGGTAGGGGAACGCCGGCAGGCGCATCATGGGCGCACTCCCGCCGTGGCCTCGACGCCGCGTCGGCCTTGCGCGTGGACTTCTTCGCCGGCTCGTTGACGGCGCGCCCGTCGCCGCCTTCCCACGGCGGCGTCACCAGCAGCGTCTCGGGCCAGGGCGACGTTCTCGGGAAACGCGGCCGGGCCGACGCGCGCGCGCTTTCCCGCCGCCTTCTGCTGGAGCGCCTTCAGGATCTTCTCGGGCGTGATCGGCACCTCGTCGATGCGGACGCCGACGGCGTCGTAGACCGCGTTGGCGATCGCCGGCATGATCGGGAGCAGCGGCCCCTGGCCGACCTCCTTGGCGCCGAACGGGCCGGCCGGATCCATCGACTCGACGAGGTCGGTGTCGACCTCCGGCATCTCGAGGGTCGTCGGGCTCTTGTACTCGAGCATCGACGGGAACTTGTGCACGAGCGCGTTCGACAGCCGCGGCGGCAGCCGGCGGAACGCCTGCTCTTCCATCAGCGCCTCGCCGAGCCCCATGTAGACGCTGCCTTCGACCTGGCCCGCGCACCAGCATCGGGTTGAGCGCGCGGCCGATGTCGTGCGCGATCCACACCTTCGGCACGACGATCCAGCCGGTCTCCGGGTCGACCTCGACCTCGACGACCGCGGCGGTGTACGAGTAGGTGGGCGACGGCCCGACGCCGCCGCCCTTGAACTTCGCCGCCGACGTCGGCGGCGTGTAGGAGCCGGTCGTGCCGAGCGTGCCGAGCTGCGCCTCGGCGATGCAGACCGCTTCCTGGAACGACACGCCGCGCTCGGGGTCCTCGCGCGTCGAACACGCGGCGCTCCGCGAAGCACGACCCGCTCGACCGGAATCGCCAGCTTCGCGCGACACGGCCTGCGGCGAGCAGGTCGCGGGCCCGCGTCGGCCGCCTCGATGGCGGCGTTGCCCATCATCAGCGTGACGCGGCTCGAGTACGAGCCGAGGTCGACCGGCGTGAGGTCGGTGTCGCCGGTGACGGCGCGGATGTCGAACGGCTCGATGCCCAGCACCTCGGCGACGACGCGCCACGAGCACGTC
Organism: uncultured Acidobacteriota bacterium; assembly: GCA_963721715.1. GTDB lineage: Bacteria > Acidobacteriota > Vicinamibacteria > Vicinamibacterales > UBA2999 > VFZN01. The sequence goes on from CAVRKI010000006.1 coordinate 549,789, forward strand.
GTCGGACCCCTGGCCGATCTCGGTCGCGCCGCAGAACGACGGTGACGCCGCCGCTGCGATCGAGCTTGAGCTGGACGCCGGAGTGCGGCAGGTCGTTCCAGTAGATCGGGCAGGCCCGCGCCGCGAGAGGTACGACGAGCAGGCGAGGCCGACGCCGCGCCCGTGCGGGAGCTGCCGGAACTTGCTCGCTTCCAGCCGCGAGCTGTCGACGACGCGTCTCGATGCACTCGGCCGAGGCCGATCGTGCCGATGCGCAGGTAGTTCGCGGTGAGCGCTGTTCGGCGGCGCGACGATGCTGCAGGCGCAGGTCCGCCGGGTCGATCTGCAGCCGCTCGGCGATCTTGTCGAGCTGCACCTCCTGGCCGAAGCGGGGCTGCGGCGTGCCGTGCCCGCGCTTCGGGCCGCACGGCGGCTTGTTCGTGAAGACGCGGCAGCCGCGGAAGCGGTAGCGCGGGATGTGGTAGGTGACGGTCTGCAGCGCGCCGGTGTAGAACGTGCTCGCGACGCCGTACGATCCGTAGGCGCCGCCGTCGAGCAGCGTCTGCAGGTCCACGCCCGTGATCCGGCCGTCCTTGCGTCACGCCGGTGCGGAACCGCATCAGCACGGGATGGCGGCCGCGATGGCAGTAGAACACCTCCTCGCGCGTGAGGCAGATCTTCACCGGCCGGTCGAGCAGCAGCGCCGCCTTCGCGACGACGATCTCGTGGTTGAACGGATCGCTCTTGCCGCCGAAGCCGCCGCCGTTCGGCGTGGCGATCACGCGGATGTGCGCCGCCGGCATGCTCCAGCACCTTCGCGAGCGCGCGGTGCAGGTAGTGCGGCGTCTGGTGCTCGACCAGACCATGAGCTTGCCGTCGGGATCCACCGCCGCGACCGACGCGTGCTGCTCGATCGGCAGGTGCGTGTTCCCCTCGAAGAAGAACACGTCGTCGAACACGTGGTCGGCGCCGGCGAACGCCGCGTCGACGTCGCCGAACTGCGAGCGCGACGCGCTTGTGGACGTTGCCGTCGTCGCCGTACTCGTGGATGCGCGGCTCCGGCATGCGCGAGGCTCTCGTCGGGACTGCGAACGTGCGCAGCGGCTCGTACTCGACGTCGATCGAGGTCGACGCGCCTCGGCCGCGGTGGCCTCGTCGCGCGCGATGACCGCGGCCACCGGATCGCCGACGAACCGCACCTTGTCGCGGCACAGCGCCTGCTCGTCCTGGCTCACGGGCAGGATGCCGTAGGCGATCGGGAAATGCCGCGCCGGTGAGGACGAGGTGCACGCCGGGATGCGCCGCGCGCGCGCCGTGTCGATGCGGACGATGCGCGCGTGCGGGACGGCGAGCGGAGCAGCTTGCAGTGCAGCATGCGCGGGAGCATGATGTCGTCGGCGAACCGCGTCTGCCCGGTCACCTTCGCGCGCCCGTCGACGCGGCGGCGCGGCTTGCCGATGACGGCGCACGCGCTCCTCGCGCCGGCTCTGCGCCATCGCGCCTGCGGCCCCGTGATCGCTCCGTCGCGCGCGCTCCGCATCATGGCCGCGGCCTGCTCGACGGCCTCGAAGATCTGCAGGTAGCCGGTGCACCGGCAGAGGTTGCCGGACAGCGCCTCGCGGATCTCCTCGCGCGTCGGGTCCGGTTCGCGGTCGAGGAGCGCCTTCGCGGTGACGAGGATGCCCGGCGTGCAGTAGCCGCACTGCGCGCCGCCGAGGATCGGCGAACGCGTCCTGCAGCGGGTGCAGCGCGCCGTCGTCGGCAGGCCCTCGACGGTCGTCGACGTGCGCGCCCGTCGCATTCGACGCCCAGGACGAGGCACGAGAGGACCGGCTCGCCGTCCACCAGCACGGCGCAGGCGCCGCACTCGCCGAGCTCGCAGCCGTGCTTCGTGCCGGTGAGCGCAAGTCCTCGCGCAGGACCTCGAGCAGCGTCTTGTAGCCGTCCACCAGACGCCTCGACCGGCTCGCCGTTCACCGTGAGCGCCAGTCGCACCTTCGCGCCCGGTTCGAACTCAGTGGCATCGCCAATCACCAATCACCCAATCACTCAATCACCAATTCGCCACCCAATCACCAATCATCGATCTGCAATCATCAATGATGGCCCCGTTGCACACCGCGCACCAGGTACCGGGCAAACTCGTCGGCAATCTGCCGGGGCGAGTGCGCGCCGTCAGGTCGGTACCACGTCACCATCCAGTTGAGCGCGCCCAGCATGGCGCGCGTCAGGAGCGCCGCGTCACCCGCGACGAAGGCGCCGCTCGCCATCCCCTCGGTGAGCAGGCGCCGCACGGCACGCTCGTAGCGGTCGCGCTTGCGGACGATCCGGGCGCGCAGCGGAGGCGCCAGCGCCTCCACCTGGAGGTGCGCCGTCGCGCCCTCCACCTCGTCCAGCATCGTCAGGACGTGCGCGGTGAGGACGGCCAGCAGCCGCTCGTCCGCGCGCGTGGTCGAGCGGCGCGCGCCGGCCACGGCCGCCAGCATCCGGTCGAGCGCGCGGTCCTGGCAATAGAAGAGGATCTCGTCCTTGCCCTTGAAGTAGTGATAGAGGTTCGCGGGCGACAGGTCCGACGCCACGGCGATGTCGCGCATGCCGGTGTCGGCGAAGCCGCGCTCGCGGAACATGTGCGCGGCCGCGCGCAGGATGGCGTCGCGCCGCGCGTCGTAGCGGCGCGCGCGTGGCGCGCGCGCGACCCGCGTTATCGAACGGCGGTTCGATTTTCGAACCATCGTTCGATGATGCTATCACGATAGGATCGACGGATCGTGATCCGCGGCGAGCTCAAACCGACCCTGCGCCTGGCCGGCCCGGTCATCATGGCCGAGCTCGGCTGGATGGCCATGGGCGTGGTCGACACCATCATGGTGGGACCGCTCGGCCCAGCCGCCATCGGGGCCGTGGGCGTGGGCAACTCCCTGCACCTCGGCTTCGCCATCTTCGGGATGGGTCTGCTGCTCGGGCTCGACACGCTGGTGTCGCAGGCCTACGGCGCGCGCGACCTGGCCCTCTGCCGGCGGTGGCTGGCCACCGGCGTGCGCCTCGCCCTGCTGGCGACCGCCCCAATCCTGCTGATCGTCCTGCTGGTGTACGCCTTCATCCCTCGCATGGGCTTCAACGCCGAGACGATGCCGCTGCTGCAGGGCTATTTCTGGATCGTGATCTGGAGCACGCCCTTCCTGCTGGTGTACGCCGCGTTCCGCCGCTATCTCCAGAGCACGCACCACGTGGCCCCGGTGATGTTCGCGCTGGTCAGCGCCAACGCGATCAACGCCGTGGCGAACTGGGCGTTCATCTACGGCAAGCTGGGCATGCCCGCGCTCGGCGTCCCCGGCGCCGCGTGGGCCACGTTCGCGTCGCGCGTCTACATGTGCGGCCTGCTCGCCGCCGCCGTCTGGTGGGCAGAGCAGGACCGCGATTCGCGCGGCGGGAACGCAGAGCCGTCACATCGATCCGTCGCCTCGTCGAACTGGGGTTGCCCGCGGCGTCCACCGTCACCGCCGAGGTCGGCGTGTTCGCCGTCGCCACAGCCATGGCGGGCAGGCTCGAGCCCGTCGCCACGGCCTCGCACCAGATCGCCATGAACATCGCCGCGGTGGCCTTCATGATCCCGCTGGGCCTGGCCTCGGCGGGAGCCGTCCGCGTGGGAAACGCGGTGGGCGCCGGCAACCCGCGTGGCGCAGTCCGCGGCGGGCTGGACGGTCATCGCGATGGGCATGGCCTTCATGCTCTGCTCCGGGCTGCTGTTCGTCGCTCGTCCCGCGCGCGCTCATCGGGTTGTTCTCCCGCGACCCCGAGGTGCTGGCGCTCGGCGGCTCCCTCCTGCTCATCGCCGCCGTCTTCCAGTTGTTCGACGGCCTGCAGGGCGTCATCACCGGCACCCTGCGGGGCCTGGGCGACACGCGCACGCCGATGATCACCAACCTCGCCGCACACTGGTTCGTTGGCCTGCCCGTGGGCTACACGCTTTGTTTCATCGCCGGATGGGGCGCCAGCGGGCTGTGGTGGGGCCTGTCGGTCGGCCTCATCCTGGCCGGAGGCGTGCTGCTGGCGGTGTGGGCACGCCGCGTGCAGCGCTATCAGCACACCGGGCGACTCTGACCGCCTAGAATGGGCGGTCATGATCTGCGACGCGCACGTCCACTTCTTCTCGCCGACCTTCTTCGCCACGCTCGCCGCCCAGCGCAAGGTGGCCACGGCCGACGCGATCCGGCACCTCGGCTGGGACGATCCGCACTCGGCCGAGGCGCTGGCCGATCGCTGGGTCGCCGAGCTCGACGCGCAGGGCGTGTCGCGCGCGGCCATCATCGCGAGCGTCCCCGGGGACGAAGGCTCCGTTGCGGAAGCCATCGCGCGGCACCCGTCGCGCCTCGTCGGCTACTTCATGCTCGACCCGACAAAAGACGACGCGGAGAACCGCGTCGTCCTGGCGCTCGAGCGCGGGCTGCGAGGGGTCTGCCTCTTCCCCGCCATGCAGCGCTACTCGCTGCACGACGAGCGCGTCGGCCGCATCGCCGAGATCCTGGCCGCCTTCGGTCCTGCCGGGCCTAGCCCGGTCCTCTTCGTGCACTGTGGTGTCCTGTCGGTGGGCGCGCGGACGAAACTGGGCCTGCCCAGCCCCTTCGACATGAGCAAGGGCAATCCGCTCGACCTCCACACGCTCGCCCTGCGCTTCCCGCGGCTGCCCATCGTCATCCCGCACTTCGGGGCGGGCCTGTTCCGTGAATCACTGATGCTGGCCGACGTGTGCCCGAACGTCCACTTCGACACGTCCAGTTCCAATGCCTGGCTCAAGTACCTGCCCGGCCTCACGCTGGAGAAAGCCCTCGAGACCGCGCTCACCGTCCTCGGGCACGAGCGCCTGCTGTTCGGCACCGACTCGTCGTTCTTCCCGCGCGGCTGGCACCGCGTCATCTACAACCAGCAGCGCACGGCGCTGGTGAACATCGGGGTGCCGGAAACCGAGCAGACCGCCATCTTCGGCGGGAACTTCGAACGCCTGCTGGGGTAGCGGAAGGCAAAAGGCAAAAGGCAAAAGGCAAAAGGCAAAAAGTGAGAATGCAGAATCGAGGGGTCCGTGCGTGGTGGCTCTTCGGTGCGCTCGTGGCCACGCTGCTGCTTGCATCCGCCACGCCCGGGGCCGACACGCGCCGCTCGTCACCCTATGTCGGCATCACTTTCATCGAGCGGATCGAGAGCGCGCCACGCCCGGTTCGCATGCACATCGCGCAGGTCGACACCCGGGCGCCGGGCATCCGCTTCACGGTGTCGCCGCCGGGCGGCACGCGCGAGGTGGTGCGACAGACGACGCGCGAGTTCCTGAAGGCCGAGGGCGCGCAGTTGGCCATCAACGCCCACTTCTTCCTGCCCTTTCCCTCCGCCGACGTGGACGCGTGGGTGATCGGCCTCGCCGCTTCCGAGGGCCGCGTCTATTCGGCCTTCGAGACCCCGGAGCAGAACTACGCGCTTGTCGCCGACGCACCAGCGCTCAACATCAATCGCCGCAACCGGGCTCGCATCGTCCACCGCGACACGCGCAAGGCCGGCGGCCTGCGCGTGCGCGAGCCGGTGGAGATCTGGAACGTCGTCGCGGGGTCGTCGCAGATCGTCACGGAAGGCCGGGTGACCGTTCCGGCGTACAGGGATGCGGACCATCCGCGGGGCGCCCTGGCGCCCGGGGGCCCCTCCAACTACTCCAACGACAAGTCGTGGAACGACGTCGTGACCGCGCGCACCGTCATCGGCCTGTCGAAAAATCGGCGGGTCGTGACACTGTTCACCGTGGACGCGCGCGGCGGCAGCGAGGGCATGCGGCTCGCGGAAATCGCCGCGCTGCTGGTCCGCGACTACGGCGTATGGGACGCCCTCAACCTGGATGGCGGCGGCTCCACCTCGATGGCGTGGGAGGACCGGGAGACCGGACAGGCGGAGCTCCTCAACACGTCCTCCGACAACCCGTCCGGGCGCGCCGTGGCTACCAGCCTCGCCGTATTCGCACGCCGCCACGCCGAGGCGCGCGCATCGGGGGAGGTCCAGACCATCAACTGGGCGGCCGTGGAGGCGTCATGTCCACCGTCACCTTGAGGATGCGGCCGGTGAAGCGGTTGTTGCCCTCGGCGTACTCCTCGGTGACGGGCGTCTCGTTGTCCATGCCGACATCGGCCCCTTCATCTCCGGAGAACGCGAACGGCATCGTGCGGGCCACCCGGACCTCGCCGGCGGGTTGACCATCGACGAGCAACCGCCCGTTGCCGCCGGATCCAGGAGCGCCGCCGTCGTAGGCGAACTCGTAGCGCAGCGTATGGCGGCCGGGCGTCAGCGGCGCCTTCGAGGACGCCGTGAAGCGTTGCAGCCCGCCGAAGTTGTAGACGTAGTGCGCGCGACCGCCCTTCATGTACATGCTCCAGCCGCCGAAGCGACCCGCTTGCGCGATGATGACGCCGTTGGCCCCACCAGCGGGGATCTCGACGTCCGCCGTGACGGTGTAAGAGCGTCCCTTCACGTTGATGAAGGCGTTCTCCATGATGCCGGTCATCCCCTCGTAGAGGGTCAGCGAGGTGCGCGGGCCCATCAGGTCGGGCCGGCCCGCTATCGAGGCGTCGAACCGCTCCACCCGACGGTCGTCAATCGGGTAGACGTGATTGCGGATGGCCTCCTTCTCGAACAGGGCCTGCAGTTCCTTGAGCTTGGCGGGGTTCTCGGCGGCCAGGTTCCGGGCCTGGCTGAAGTCCTCGCTCACGTTGTACAGCTCCCACGTGTCGTCAGCCACGGGCGGCAGCGGCACGGACAGCCAGGGGATCGAGTGGCGCGTCGCCGCGACCCACCCGTCGTGGTAGATGCCGCGATTGCCGAACATCTCGAAGTACTGCGTCGTCCGGCGGCCCGCCGCCTTCGCGTCGGCCGCGGCGTAGAGCATCGAGACGCCGTCCATCGGGTACTGCGGCGTGCCGTTGACCACCTTCGGCTCCGGCAGGGTGGCCGCCTCGAGCACGGTGGGGGCGACGTCGATGACGTGATGGAACTGGGAACGGACCTCGCCACGCGCCTGGATGCGGCGCGGCCAGTGCATGACCATGCCGTTCCGCGTGCCGCCGAAGTGCGACGCCACCTGCTTGGTCCACTGGAAGGGCGTGTTCATCGCGTGCGCCCAGCCGACGGCGAAATGCGGATAGGTGTTGGGCCCGCCCCACTCGTCGAGGTGACCGAGCTGCGACGACACGTCGCTCACGATGCCGTTCAGGGCCAGCATCTCGTTGAACGTGCCCTCGGGACCGCCCTCGGCGCTGGCGCCGTTGTCGCCGACGATGTAGACGAAGAGCGTGTTCTCCATCTGCCCCATGTCTTCGATGGCCTGCACCAGGCGGCCGACCTCCTGGTCGGTGTGCTCGGCGAAGCCGGCGAACACTTCCATCTGGCGAGTGAACAGGCGCTTCTGGTCGGCGGACATCGAGTCCCAGGCCGGAATCTCCGGTGGACGGGCCGTGAGCTGGGTGCCGGCAGGCACCACGCCGAGCTTGAGCTGCCGCGCCAGGGTCTCTTCTCGGAGCCGATCCCAGCCGCCGTCGAACTTGCCGCGATACCGCGCGGCGTACTCGGCCGGCACGTGGTGCGGCGCATGCGTGGCACCTGGGGCGAAGTACATGTAGAAGGGCTTGTCGGGCGTCATCGACTTCTGGAAGCGCGCCCAGGCAATCGCCTGTGTCGTCATGTCCGTCGTGAAGTGGTAGTTCGGATCCCGCTCGTGCTCCACGCGGACGACGCCGTCGTAGATGGCCGGCGCCCACTGGTTCGTCTCGCCACCGATGAACCCGTAGAACTTGTCGAATCCCGAGCGCGTCGGCCACCGGTCGTAGGGGCCGGACACCGACACCTCCCAGGGCGCGGTCTCGTGGTACTTCCCGAACGCCGCCGTGCTGAAGCCGTTCAGGCGCAGGATTTCCGCGAGCGGGGCCACGCTGTTGGGCCGGACGCCGGTGTTGCCGGGAAACGCCGTAGCCAGCTCCATGATGGCGCCGGCGTTGTTGATGTGGTGGTTGCGCCCCGTCAGCAGTGCCGTGCGTGTGGGCGAGCAGAGCGCCGTGGTGTGGAAGCGATTGAACTTCAGGCCGTTGGCCGCCAGCTTCTCGAGGGTCGGCATGTTCACCGGACCACCGAACGCGCTCGACGATCCGAACCCGATGTCGTCGATGAGGACCACCACCACGTTCGGAGCACCGGCCGGGGCCGTCACCTCGTGGCGCGCCGGCGCGACGGCCTTGCGCGCATCGATCTCGGTGATGGTCGGAACTGGGGGTTCCGGCACCGGCAGCACCGTGCGATCGATCGATCCCGGGGGTGTCGTCCCGGCGGCCGGTGCCGGTGGGGTTGCTTGCGTGCAGCCGGCCAGGGCCAGCAGGCAGAGAGCCATTCCTTGCGCTACGAGCTTCACTCCGTCCTCCTCGTCCGACGCTGCGTGGGTCCGCTCGCCGACGCGGCAAGCGGACCCACTACTTTACCCCGATGGCCGTTCCCTCACCGTCGCGGTAGCAGGATCACGACCGCTCCACGCACCTTCCAGGACGGCCCGGAGTCGGGATGGACGGGGAACCCGCCCACGCCGACCTGGTAGCTGGCCGGGAACACGCCGAACGTCGAGAGCTTTGCCATCACCACGTTGATGGGCACCGTCCAGCGGCCCTCCTCCACTTCCCAGTTGGCCGTCGTCTCGGACTGGAGGGTCAGCGTGACGGTGTGCGTCGCCTGGTAGGCCAGGAACGGCTGCAGGAACATCTGGTTGACGTCGTCTCTCGACGCATTGCCGGAGAACGACCACACCTGGTTCCACAACGCCCCGTAGGTCCACGGCCCGGTCTGCTTCAGGACGACGGCCGTGGGGCCTGCGCTCCACTTCTCGGAGCCGAGCGTAGGCTCCGCGGTCGACGGCAGCAGACCGTCTCCGGGAGGCCCTACCCGCCCGGCGAGCCGTCCCCGCGGACCAGGTACTGACCGACGTGGTTGCCGATCTGACGGCCTGGGCCGGCCCCGGCAGCTTCGCAGACGATGTGTCGCTGGTCGTGATCGACTGGCGTGGGTAGCGGGCCTGATCGCTGAATCCCTGCGAGTCCGGCGCCCGGGGTCACAGGAGTTCTTCGATGTCGGCGAGGTCCTTCGTTCGGCCGGTGGCCCTCTTGTTCCGGATGAACGCGTCGCGCCCGAGGAAGTCGACGCCAGTGGGCCAACGGCGCGCGGAGCCTACCGTCGGCCACGCCTCGGCGAACGCGAGCCCGGTGAGCTCGGTCAGGATGTCGATTCGTCCTGGTGACACGCCGATCTGCAACACGACCCAGGCTGGGCGAGGTCGAGACCGCACGCTGGCCAGGGTGCGCCGAACCGGCCGAGAGCGCCGGCGACGACGCACGGCGCGTTCGGGCGTCGGGTCCATCCACCACGTCGAGGTCGCCGGTGGCGCGTGGCCGCCCGTGCAGGGCCAGCGCGTAGGCGCCGACGATGAGGAATCGCACGTCATCGTCGATGAACGCGCGCAACAGATCGTCAAAGTCCTGGTTCATCCGGAACTCGCCTCGCAGGCGCCACTGCTCCTCGCTCAAGGTCCACACCTCGAGGACGCGGGTGGCGACAGGGATTGCGGCCCAGTACGCACGGTCGGCCTTGTCCTGCGCGGCGAGGGAGGAATACACCTGCACCTGCATGCGTTGGCGGCGATCCTGAGCGGCGCTCACCGTGGCATCGTACCACGGCCGGCGAGGCCGACGTCCGTCAATCCTCGTCTTCGAACACCGCCTGCAGGGTCCCCTTCTTCACCGCGCGAGCCACCGCCGCGTGGTCTTTCTCGTTCTGCTTCGCGTACGCCATCGCGAACGCCGCAATGGCCTTGTCGAAGGCCTCGCTCTTGCCCATGTAGCCGCTCAGCATGGCGGAAGACCCCGAGCGCGCGTGCGACAACGCCAGTGCGCGGCCGCACCAGGTGGCATAGAGATTCATCTCCGTGCGTCCGAACGTCTCCACCCGGATGCTGATCTTGATGTCGCGCAGCTGGCGCACGAAGAAATCGTCGCTTCTCGACCACCCGAGGAACATGTCGCTGGCCGGCTGCATCATCCGGTAACCGTGCACGACGCGCTGCCCATGGTTCGGGAACGCGCTCTTGCCAGCGTACGCCTCGAGCACCGACGCGCGTGCCTCCTTGATCTGCAGGAACAGGGGATCCCCTTCCGGCCATGAAGAGGAACACCCAGCAGGAGGTGCCGACGCTGCCGATACCCACCACCTTGATGGCGGCGTCGCGCAGCTCATAGCGGTCCAGCAGCGACTGGTACGCGGGCGGCAGCGACAACCGGTACACTGCCAGCGCGTCATGCAGCGTCTGCTGAATCTCTCCGGGCGGCGCATCCTCGTGGTGGAAGATTGTCGGGAGCTGGTCCTTGATCACCGGCAGCTCGCCCTTATGCTCGACGAGCTTCGGGAAGATGTCCTCGGCAATGCTCCTGCCGCGTTCCTTCTGCATGCGCTTCACGGCCCGCTCGCGCACCGCCGGGTCCTTGATACTCGCCACGAGATCGTCGGCCCACATGCCCTGGTACCAGAGCTCCAGCGTCTTCATCTGGCTGAACTCGGCCATCGACTCGCGATAGGCGCGCACACACGCCTTCGACCACGTCCTTCGCGGCGGAGTCCTTCAGCAGATTGTCGCGGCACGCCACCACGAAGCTCGCGGCAAGCCGCTTGAGATCCCACTCCCATGGCGCCGGAAGGGTTTCGTCGAGGTCGTTGATGTAGAAGATCACGTTGCGCTCGGGCGTAGCGAATCCGCCGAAGTTCGACAGGTGCGCGTCACCGCAAGACTGGACGTTTATCCCGCTTGTGGGCGTCGAAGCGAGGTCGGCCGCCATCGCGAGCGCCGACCCGCGATAGAACGTGAACGTCGAACGCGCCATCCGCCCGTGACGAAGTGGCAGGAGATCGGGGAGACGCCCCTCTCCGCTGCCAGGACCGTTTCGACGGCGTCCCGGCGGTCCTTCGGCGCCTTCCACGTCGCGTGTGAATCGCGGGGGCATTTGTCGCGCAACGCCTTGCCGGCGACATACTGCTCGGCCCTGGACCGGACGCGGGCATGGCCCTGAGCGGCGCCAGCGTCGACCTTCTTCTTGGGAGCCATGATGGATGCCTTTTCCAGGATAGGGGGCGCCCGCCCTTGGGAGGACGCCCCGCACTGCGGCTACTTCACCGCGACGGTCACCTTCGGGATGCGTCCGGTGAAGCGCGACTTCGCCTCGGCGCCGATGGCCTCGACGACGGGCGTGCCGAGATCGATGCCGACATCGGCGGTCTCGTCGGCCGAGAAGAACAGTGGCTGCGTCCGTTCGATACGCCCCTGGCCGACCTGCTGGTCGTTCACGAACAGCGTGCCCATGCCACCCTTGCCAGGGCCGCCGCCATCGTAGGCGAACTCCAGCCGGATGGTGGACGTCCCCGCCGGCAGCGCCTGTTTCGATGCGATGCTGCTGCGCTGCAGGCCAAGGTAGTTGTAGTCGTAGGCCGGCCGGCCGTCTTTCACGTACAGCGCCCAGCCGCCGAACCGGCCGCCCTGGACCAGAATCGCGCCGTTGCCGCCGCCCTTCGGCACCTCGACCTCCGCAGTGATGGTCAGAGACCGGTTCTTCACGTTGATGAACGCGTTCTCCATCATCCCGGTCATGCCTTCGGCCAGGGTCAGCTCGGTACGCGTCCCCAGGAGATCCGGGCGGCCGGCAATTGCCGGGTTCATCCGTTCGATCGTCCTGTCGTCGATGGGCAGGACGTGGTACTTCTCGGCCTCCTTCAGGAAGAGCGCCTGCATCTCCTTCAGCCTGGCGGGCTCCTTTGCGGCAAGGTCGGCGGCGAGGCTGAAGTCGGCCCGGACGTCGTAGAGCTCCCAGACGTCCTCCTGCAGCGAGCGCCGCGGCTTCCCCTCCCACGGCGCCTTGTGAATCGTGCCCGCCAGCCACCCGTCGTGATAGATGGCGCGATTGCCGGCGATCTCGAAGTACTGCGTGAGATGACGATCCTGCGCCTTGGCGTCGCCGAACGTGTAGGCCATGCTGACGCCTTCGATCGGCGTCTGCGCCGTGCCATTCACCATCGTCGGCTCCGGCAGCGTCGCCGCCTCGAGGATGGTGGGCACCACGTCGATCACATGATGGAACTGGCTGCGCACCTCACCCCGAGCCTTGATGCCGTTCGGCCAGCTGATCACCATGCCGTTGCGCGTGCCGCCGAAGGACGAGGCCACCTGCTTGGTCCACATGAACGGCGTGTCGAAGGCCACCGCCCAGCCCGCCGCCATGTGGGGATAGGTGTCGGGCGCCCCCCACCGGTCGAGCACCTTCAGCAGGTCGGGCACCTGCTCCTGCACGCCGTTGAAGTACGTGTACTCGTTGAACAAGCCGTTCATCCCGCCTTCGGCGCTGGCGCCGTTGTCGCCGACGATGTAGAAGATCAGCGTGTTGTCGAGCTCGCCCGCGCTTTCGAGGCTGGAGACGATGCGGCCCACTTCCTCGTCCGCCATCTCCAGGAACGCCGCGTAGACCTCGGCCTGACGTGAGAACAGCCGCTTCTCCTCGGCCGGGAGCGATGCCCAGTCCTTGATATCCGCCGGCTTCGGTGCCAGCCTGGTCCCCGCCGGCACCACGCCAGCGGCAATCTGCCGCGCCAGCGTCTCATCGCGCACGGCATCCCAGCCCTGGTCGAACCTGCCCTTCCATCGCGCGATCCGATCGGCGGGCACGTGATGCGGCGCGTGGGTGGCCCCCGGAGCGTAGTAGGTGAAGAACGGCTTGTCCGGCGTCATCGCCTGCTGGTGCCGAATCCAGGCGATGGTCCGATCGGTCATGTCGGTGAGGAAGTGGTACGAGGGATCCTCGGGCAACTCGACCTGGCTCACCCCGTCGAACAGGAACGGCGCCCACTGGTTGGTCTCGCCGCCGATGAACCCGTAGAACTTGTCGAAGCCCTGCTGCGTCGGCCAGCGATCGAACGGGCCCGATACGCTCGTCTCCCAGGCCGCCGTCTCGTGCCACTTGCCGAACGCGCCCGTGCTGTAACCATTCAGGCGAAGCACCTCGGCCACCGGCGCCACGCTGTTGGGGACCTGCCCGGTGTTGCCGGGAAACGCCGTGGCGGTTTCCATGATCGAGCCGGTTTCCGCGGTGTGGTGGTTGCGCCCGGTCTTGAGCGCCATCCGCGTCGGTGAACTGAGCGCGGTAGTGTGGAAGTTGTTGTAGCGGAGCCCCTGGCGCGCCAACCGCTCGAGCGCCGGAGTCGGCACCGGCCCGCCAAATGTGGAGGACGCACCGAACCCGACGTCATCGAGCAGAATGAGCAGCACATTCGGCGCGCCCGTGGGTGCATTCACCTCGTCGCGCGGCGGCGGCGTGGCATTGCGCGCGTCGAGTTCGGTATAGACCTGGCGCGGCCGCTGGGCAAGCGGCAGCACGGTCCGATCGGGCTGGCCGTCGGCAGCGGCCCTGGGTGCCGGGGCGGGCGCCTGTTGGCATCCAGCCAGACCGGCCACGCACAGGGCGGCGCCGGCCGTGGCCTTCGCCGCCGGACTGGCTCCGGCGCGGCGCCTGCGATTCGAATGACTCATGCTGTTCTACTCCTGTGACGTGGTCGGAACGCTCTTCAACGGGATGACCAGGGGACCGTCGAACGCCTGCATGACGAGAGACGCCGGCAGGTCGTGTTGCAGCAGTTGGGTGATGGGGCGCAGGTACTTGCGGATGTGCAGGAAGAACTTCTTGTAGCCGCCGCACATGTAGTGCAGGCCTGGTTCGCCGTAGGGCGAGGTGGCGAAGCGGTGCTTCGGACAGCCGCCCCAGCACATCTCCAGCACCTCGCAGTCGCGGCAGTAGCTGCGGCAAGCGTGCGTCTCCTTGTGGGGGCCGAAGCCCGAGGCGACCGACTGCTCGACCATCTCGCCGAGGTTGTCGGTGCGCACGTCGCCGATGCGGTACTCGGGATACACGTAGTGGTCGCAGGCGTAGACGCTGCCGTCGTGCTCCACGGCCACCGCGCGGCCGCACTGCCGCGCGAAGATGCACACGGGCGAGCCCTCGCCCATCCACGCGTTCAGGGCCCACTCGAAGTTCATCACGAACACCGTGCCCACGTCCTTGCGCACCCACTCTTCGTAGATGGCGATCAGGAACTCGCCGTAGCGCTCGGGCTCGACCGTCCAGGGCGTCACGGCGACGTTCGGCTCGGGCCGATCGAGCACGGCCGGCGGCGCCAGCCAGAGGCCGGTCTGCGCCGTCGCCGCGTCCGGCTCCCGCTCGATGATGGGCGTGAACTGGATGAACGTGACGCCTTCGTCCTTGAAGAACCGGTAGACCTCGAGTGGCTGGTACGCCGTGTCGCGGCCGACGCAGGCCAACACGTTGAACTCGACGCCGTGCTTCTGCAGCAGGCGCAGGCCGCGCATCACCCCGTCGAACGTGGGCTCGTCGTGGCGGCCCTTGCGGTAGCGGTCGTGGACCTCACGCGGCCCGTCGAGGCTCAGCCCGATGAAGAAGTCGTGCTCCTTGAAGAACGCGCACCACTCGTCGGTCAGGAGCATCCCGTTGGTCTGCAGGACGTTCCTGATCTGCTTCTCGCCCCGATAGGGCTGCTGGAGCTCGACCGCGCGCTTGAAGAAGTCCAGCCCGCGCAGCGTCGGCTCGCCGCCGTGCCACACGAACTCGACCAGCGGTGTCGGCTGCGAGCGAACGTACTGCGCCGTGTATGCGGCCAGCACATCGTCGGGCATCCGGTAGTCCTCGCCGACGCCGAACAGTGCCCGCTTCTCCAGATAGAAGCAGTAATCGCACTTGATCTGGCACACCGGCCCCATCGGCTTGGCAAGCACGTGGATGCCGCGGGGAGTGCCTGACGTCTCTGTGCTCTTCGACATCGGACGCGTCAGGATTCGATAGTGAGCGGGCCCATGTCAGCGCGCCACGGGTTTGTGACCAGAGCTGGTGATCACGACCTGAATGTTCTTGGCCTTCGCATCGAGCGTCGTTTGCGCGGCGTAGAGTGCGCCGTCCGGCAGCGTGTTCATCTGAACGGCGAGGGTGACCACGTCCTCCGGCTTCTCCAGGTAGCTGTTCACGCCGAGGCCGAGGAGCCGGTTGGCGGCGGAATCGAGATCGATCGTCAGCGCGTCCCCGGGCTTGAGGTACTGCTTCATCTCGAGCCGCACCTTGCCGCCCGCCTGCGGGACGGCCGACAGGCGTCCGCCGTCCTTGACGGCCTGGATCTGCAATGGGGACGGCGGAACATAGGAGTGGACCAGCGCCGCGGCCTGTTCCATGTAGTCCTTCATGTCGTCCTTCTTGTTGGCGATGACCTGTTCCTTGATCTTTCCGCCACCGCGGCGCGCGCCGCGGGCGCCGCTCTGCTCAGGCGCCTTGGGGGCGGGTTGATCGATCGGGACCTTCTGCACCTTGCCGTCAGCGCCGTAGTAGCAGCGCTTGAGCGTGCGCCCCTTCTCTTCGCCCTTCAGGTTGATGATCGTCGTCTCGATCCACTCGTACTGCGCGAGCTTCCTGGTGCCCTCGCCAATCGACTGCTTGAGGGCGGCCACAGGATCCGGCTGCCCGCCACCGGCCGCAGGCGGCTGCTGCCCGTCGAGGGTGGCGGTCAGACCGACGGTGCCGACCAGCAGCGCGACACCCAGAATGCGGATTGCCTTCATCGTCATCACCTCTCCATTACCGCCAGGGATCGAAATTGCAGACGCCATCGGTGCAGCCCTGGCGCCGTGACATAGCGTGCTCAAGATCAGCCGGTCTGACGATGACGACTACGGCTTGTAGTTGCTCATGCCCGGCCCGGTCTTGTCGTAGACGTTGAAGAACTCGTCCGACAGGATCGTGGCGACACCGCCTTCCGGCTTCTCGTTCAAGTCCTGCTCGAGGGTCTTGACGCGGACCTTCCAGCCCTGCGGGAGCGCCTTGAACTTGCTGGCCGCGGCGGCCACGAATTGGTCGTAGGTGTGTTGCGGTTTGAGGCCCAACTGGAAGCCCTTCATGACCCAGGTGTTGCCTTCGGCATCGTCGAGGAGGATGACCTTTGTGCCCTTGTTCCAACCCACCGCACTCTTCCGTTCGATGATCATGGGCTTGTACGGCGTCGTTTCACCGACGCTGGTGTTGTTGCCCATGTTCAGCTGGGCCACCCACGCGGCCGGAATGCCGTTGAACTCCCGTTCCTTGCCGACATCGATATCGGTCCAGTCCGACAGCCAGAGTTTGGGGCCGTTCAACGACGCGCCAAGGACGCCGTATTCCTGCTTCATCTTCTCGAAATCGAGCCCCTCGACCAGCGCCTGCGGGGCGGTGTCTTTCGACGCGGGGATCCCTTTGGACGTGAACATGGTGTTGAAGCAGGCGGCGACCATGTTCCCCGTCCCGGCCTCACGCGCGGCGAGGAAGATCTCTATGAAACGCGTCTGGTGCATGTTCTCGACGCGCTTGTACCGGGCAGCGGCGCCGTCGCCAAGCACCGCGGGTGGCGCAGGCGCGGATTGCGCAGGCGGTTGTTCCGCAGGTGTTTGTTGCGCAGGCGGTTCTTGCGCGCAGGACCACGACATGGCCCCCAAAAGGCAGACCACAGGCAAGGCCCCTCGCATCATCTGTTCGGTAAACACGGACGTCATGGCTGGCTCCTCTGCTCCGAATGTGTGTCGGCCCGTCGAATCGCGGGCGGCTGCCAGGTCCCTTCACCGGGCGGCAGAATCGACGGCGGCTCGGTCCGCGGCCAGTACAGCCGCATCACGAGGTAAATCGGCCCATTCGGCGCGGGCAACCAGTTGGACTGCCTCGCCGTTCCCGGCGAGTCCTTCTGGATGTAGATCGTCAGCGACCCATCGCCGTTCTTCTTCATCGACGACAGCATCGGCGAGTTGATCAAGTAACGCCCAATCGGGTTCCGAATCAGCAGCTTGGTCGTCCCGTCGTAGATCGTGACGGACCAGAACGCGTTGACCGGCGGAAGCCCACCCGCGGGGAACGTCACCGTGTACGCGTGCTGGCTGCCGTCGAGCGGCTGGCCGTCGCCGTCGGTTGTCGCCATCGGGTACACGGCCTCCGCGGCATCGTTGCCGTAAATGCCAGCCTTTGCGGCCGCCGCGCGCTTGAGCCAATCGCCCTTGTAGAACGCTCGGTTGCCAAACGCCGAGCCGACCTTCCAGCCGTTGACATCACGGCCGATCTGGATCGCCGCTTCGTCCACCTTGCTGGCCGCCGCCTTCAGGCCGACGGCCGCGGCGGCCTTGTGCTCCGGTGAGAGGTCGTTGAAATCAAAGGTCTTCCCCGGCCCAATCCCCAGGCGCAAGAGCCGGGCACGAATCTCCTGTTCCTCGGGACCTGGCGGCGCGAACTGCAGCGCGAAGTCCAGGTAGGTGAAGAAGTTGCTCATGACCAGCGCGTTGCTGATCTTCGGAAAGTCCACGGCGGAAGCGGCAGGCGGGGCGGGCTGCTTCAAATACGAGGAGAGCGGTTGCACGCTTGTAGCCAGCCTGCACCTTCCGCACGTTCGCCATGTCGTCCGGCCGCAGGAGCTGGGTTCGATAGATCGCGATGGAGAACGCCGTGGACGAATGGAATACCTGCCGGATGCCCGGCGGCGGCTGGCCCTGCCAGCCGGGCCCGACCACGAGGAAATCACCCGCGTCGTTGCCGGTCGCGCGGCTGCCGATATACCCGTAGTTGAAGGTATTACCGTCGCAGAGTTGCACCGAGTAGTAACGGTCCTTCTCCACTGGGGGAACCGACAGCACCATCGGCTCGGCACGCAGGTCCAGCCAGACGTTGGAGTAGGGCGTGTCGCTGTTCGGGACGATGACGGAGGTGTCCTCGTGGGTGAAGACGCGCGCCTCGCTCGAGATCTGGTTGAATGGCGCCTTGAACTGGCCCGACTCCCGGTTCAGGGCGAAGTCGGACATGACGGCGTAGTTCATCACCAGGGGCAGGCCGTAGACGAAGGCCTCTTCGGCAATCGCCGTCGTCTCTTCGATGGTCGGCCTGGTGCGACTCGCCTCGTCGGTGACGACAGCCGTCTGGCTACCACCGGAGCAGCCCGTCAGAAGAACCCCAATCACCGCGGTCTTCGAGAGGATCTGGCGCACGGTTACTGCGCGACCTTCTGATAGTTCGACTTGGTGATCGTCACGTCGAGCTGCCGTTTCGGAATGCTCAGCACGACCGTCGCGGGATGGCTGGTCCCGTCGGGCAGCGCCGCCATGGTGATCCTGAAAGTGACGGCGTTCTCGGGCTCGTCGAGCCAGGTGGTGACGTCGATCTGGCGCAGCGCCTTGACGGTGGAGTCGAATGTCAGCACCAGCGCGTCCCCTTGCTTGACGTAGCCGGGGAACTTCAGGGCGGCGAGGCCGGGACCGGCCTGCGCGATTGAGGCGGTGCCGGCGTTCATCACCACCTGCAGCATGTCCGGCGAGGGCGGCAGATACTGGTGGACGAGGGCCACGGCGGCCTCGAGTTCCTCCTTCATCTCGCCGACCTTCTTCGCGACGATCTTGCCCTTCAACCCGCGCTTCTTC
This sequence comes from uncultured Acidobacteriota bacterium, assembly GCA_963721715.1. Taxonomy (GTDB): domain Bacteria; phylum Acidobacteriota; class Vicinamibacteria; order Vicinamibacterales; family UBA2999; genus VFZN01. The sequence goes on from CAVRKI010000006.1 coordinate 568,342, forward strand.
TCCGGTGGCGGCGGCTCGACGACGGGCGTCTTCTGCACCTTGCCGTCGGGCCCGTAGCGGCACATGTCCACCTTCTCGTTCTTGACCTCGCCCTTGAGGCTCAGCTCGCTCTTCTCCAGCCACGAATACGAGCGGAGCGCCTGCTGGTTCCGGGCCGCTGACTCCTTGGCCGCTGCGAGCTTCTGCGGCAGATCCTGGGCGCCGGCCGGCACCGCCACCAACAACACACATGCGGCCAAGACGAACCCGGCAGTTCTGCTCTTCATGCTTCAGTTTCCTCCGTCCGCGTTCACATCTTCCTTGCCGAGGCCAGGAGCTGCTCCGTGGCATCCACGCGTTCCCAGGGGAACTCCCGGCGTCCGAAATGCCCGTAGGCCGCGGTCTTGAGATAGATCGGCTCCCGCAGCTTGAGGTGGTCGATCATGCCCTTCGGGGAGAGCGGGAAGACCTTGCGCACCAGCGTCGCCAGCGCCTCGTCCGCGATCCTCCCGGTGCCGTAGGTGTTCACCATGACCGACACGGGATCGGACAGGCCGATGCAATACCCGACCTGCACGAGGCACTCGTCCGCGAGCCTGGCGGCGACGAGGTTCTTGGCCACATACCGCGTCATGTAGCCGCCCGAGCGGTCGACCTTGGTCGCGTCCTTCCCGCTGAACGCGCCGCCGCCGTGGACCGCCCAGCCGCCGTAGGTGTCCACCATGATCTTGCGGCCGGTGAGGCCCGTGTCGCCTTGCGGCCCGCTCACCAGGAACTTTCCGGTGCCATTGACCGTGACGGTGGTCTTCCGGTCCAGCAGGTTCCCGACGACGGGCTCCACCACCTTCTCGATGATTTCCCGCTTCGCGGCCGGGCTCGTGAACCGGCCGTCCCGCGTCACCACATCCTCGGTGTGCGAGGCGGCGATCACCACGTAGTCCACGCGCGCGGGCTTCCCGTCGCGGTACTCGACGGTCACCTGGGTCTTCCCGTCAGGGCCGAGGTACGGCAGCGCGCCGCTCTTGCGCACCGAGGCGAGCTGCCTGGCGAGCTTGTGCGCGAGCATGATCGGCAGCGGCATCAGCTCCCGCGTCTGCCGGCAGGCATAGCCGAACATCAGGCCCTGATCGCCGGCGCCGATCTGTCCGCCCTTCCGCACCACACCCTGGCTGATGTCCGGCGACTGCGCGTGGATGGTCCGGACGACCGCGGCGGTGTTGACGTCGAAGCCGTACTTCGGCGAGGTGTAGCCAATCCTGGTGCCGACTTGCCGGGCCAATTGGGCCACGTCGAACAGCGCGTGGGTCGTGACTTCGCCGCCCACGATCAGCATGCCCATGGTCACATAGCATTCGCAGGCGACGCGCGCCATCGAATCGCGCCGGAGACACTCGTCGAGCACCGCGTCCGAGATCTGGTCGCAGAACTTGTCGGGATGCCCTTCGGTCACCGACTCGGACGTGAAGAACATGTGCTTCGGATACATGGACATGACAGTCCTCTTCTTTCCTATTCGAGTCGTTGCACGCGGTTGGGGCAGCAGTGCCGCGATCACGTGAGGACCATGCGCACGTTCGCGCGTTCGTACGCGGCGGGATCGGGAATCCGCTCGAGGCTCATGTTGCCGCGCATCTCGCCGAGCGAGGCCCACTCGTGCTCGCGCATCCACGCCTCGATTCCGTCGCGGACATGGCGCAGATGACCGGGGCCGTGGAGCCGCAGCGCCGACACCATCTGCGTGACATGGGCGCCGGCCATCGTCGCCTTGATCACGTCGAGCGCGGAGTGCACGCCGCCCGTGACGGCGAGCGAGGCCTTGACGCGTCCGGCGATGGCCGCGGTCGCCCGGAGCCGCAGCGAGAAATCCGCGGCATCCGACAGCGGCAGCGTCCGCACGACCTCCAGCGCCTCGACGTCGATGTCGGCGCGGATGGAACCGCGTGAAGAGGACGAGGCCGTCGGCACCGGCCAGGTCGAGCTGCCGGGCGAAGTGGGCGAAGGCCGTCTGCAGCGGCGACAGCTTGACGGCGACCGGAATGCGGAGACGCGCCTTGACGCCGCGCACGATCTCGATGGCCTGCCGTTCGACGTCGGCCGCGCTCGTCGTCATGTCGCTGGCCGCGTGAAAGATCTGCAGCTCGATGGCATCGGCGCCGGCCTGCTCCATCAGATGGGCGTATCCGACCCAGCCGCCAGGCGTGACGGCGTTGAGCGAGGCCATCACCGGGATCCGCACGGCCTGCTTCACCCGCGCAGGTGCTCCAGGTACTCCTCGGGACCGACGGTCGATGACCGGGTCGGGCGCGTAGCTGGTCGCCTCGGCGAACGACTCGCTGTGGCTCTCGGCGCTGAAGAACGCGGCCATCTGCTCGCCGGTGATCTCTTCTTCGCACAGCGAGCGCAGGACGATCGCGGCGGCGCCGGCGTCTTCGAGGGCCCTGACCATGTCGAGGTCCTCGTCGAGCGGTCCCGAGCCGACCACGAGCGGATGCGGCAGGCGCAGGCCCAGATAGGTCGTGCTGAGGTCCATCACTTCTCCTCCGGGTCCGTGGCGGCGCGGCTCGCCGTCCGGTGCGGCGAACGCCGGCACGGTGATACCCGCGAGCTGCTGGTAGACGGCATAGCGCCGCTCGGCAGCGGCCTGCGAGTCCGCCACGAACTGCCTGTACCGGGCCGGGTCGGCCCGCTCGACCATCCGGAAGCGCGATTCGTTGCGCATGTAGTCGGCGACCTTCGCCTTGGGCGGGCCGTAGTCGAGATGCAGCGGCGGCTCGCCCTTGACCAGGCGACGCGGATCGAAGCGGTAGAGCGGCCAGACGCCCGAGTCGACGGCCAGCTTCTGCTGAGCCGCGCCCTGCGCCATGTCGTAGCCGTGGGCGATGCAGTGGCTGTAGGCAATGATGAGCGACGGTCCCGGATAGGCCTCGGCCTCGAGGAACGCCTGCGCGGTCTGGGCCATCTTCGCGCCGAACGCCACCTTCGCCACGTAGACGTGGCCGTACATGTTCGCCAGCAGCCCCAGATCCTTCTTGCCGACGGGCTTGCCCGCGGCGGCGAACTTGGCGGCGGCGCCGAGCGGCGTCGCCTTCGACTGCTGCCCGCCGGTGTTCGAGTAGACCTCGGTGTCGAGCACGAGGATGTTGACGTCGCGCCGGTTGGCGAGCACGTGATCGAGCCCGCCGTAGCCGATGTCGTAGGCCCAGCCGTCGCCGCCGACCAGCCAGACGCTCTTCTTCACGAGATAGTCGGCGAGCGTTTCGAGGCGGCGCGCCTCGGCTGTCTGCAGGCCCGCCAGCGCCTGCCGCAGCGCGACGACGCGCTCGCGCTGCCCGGCGATGCCGGCTTCCGTGGACTGGTCCGCATCGAGGAGCGCCGTCGCCAGCCCGTCGCCGACCTGCCCCGCCAGGTGCCGGACCAGCGCCCGCGCGGCGGTCACGTGGGCGTCGAGCGCAAGCCGGAAGCCGAAGCCGAACTCCGCGTTGTCCTCGAACAGCGAGTTCGACCACGCCGGACCGCGCCCGTCGCGGTTCGTCGTGTACGGCGTCGTCGGCAGGTTGCCGCCGTAGATCGACGAGCAGCCGGTGGCGTTGGCCATCAGCAGCCGATCGCCGAAGAGCTGCGTGAGCAGCTTGAGGTACGGCGTCTCGCCGCAGCCCGCGCAGGCGCCGGAGTACTCGAACAGCGGCTCCAGGAACTGCGAGGTCTTGTGGTCGATGCGCGTCATCTCGGCGCGGCTGGTCTCGGCAGGTCGAGGAAGAATCGGTAGTTCGCGCGCTCGGCGTCCCTGAGCGGCGCCTGCGGGTGCATGTCGATGGCCTTGTGCTTCGGGTTGGTCCGATCCTTCGCCGGGCAGACGTTCACGCACAGGTTGCAGCCGGTGCAGTCCTCCGGCGCCACCTGAATCGTGAAGAGCTGGCCCTTGAAGTCGTGGCCCTTGAACGGCGTGGACTTGAAGGTCGGCGGGCGCTCCGGCCAGCGCCCCTTCGTCGTAGACCTTGGCGCGGATGGCCGCGTGCGGGCACACCAGGGCGCACTGGTTGCACTGGATGCAGATCTTCGGGTCCCACACCGGAATCTCGAGGGCGAGGTTCCGCTTCTCCCACTTCGCCGTGCCGACCGGCCAGGTGCCGTCGACGGGAAACGCGCTCACCGGCAGCAGATCGCCCTTGCCGGCGAGCATGACCGCCGTGACCTTCTGGACGAAGTCGGGCGCCTCCTCGGCGACCAGCGGCGGACGCGTGCGCGCGGCACTCGCCTTCCCGGCACCGGAATCTCGTGCAGCTGCGCGAGCGCCTGGTCCACCACTTCGCAGTTGCGGCGCACGACCTCCGGCCCCCGCTTGCCGTAGGTCTTCTCGATCGCCTTCTTGATGTGCGCGATCGCCTCCTCGCGCGGCAGCACGCCGGAGATCGCGAAGAAGCAGGTCTGCATGATCGTGTTGATGCGCGCGCCCATGCCGGCCCGCTTGGCCAGGTCGTAGGCGTCGATCGCGAAGAAGCGGATCTGCTTCTCGATGATCTCGGTCTGCATCTCCCTCGGCAGGTGGTCCCAGACGTCCTCGGGCGGAAACGGCGCGTTCAGCAGGAAGACCGCACCCGGCGCGGCGGGCTCCAGCACGTCGATCTTGTCCACGAACTCGAACTGATGGCAGGCGACGAAGCCGGCGCGATCGACGAGGTACGCCGATCGGATCGGCCGGGGGCTCGTGCGCAGGTGCGAGACGGTGATCGCGCCCGACTTCTTCGAGTCGTAGACGAAGTAGCCCTGCACGTAGAGGTCGGTCTCCTGGCCGATGATCTTGATCGAGTTCTTGTTCGCGCCCACGGTGCCGTCGGCGCCGAGCCCGTAGAAGACAGCGCTCGACACATCGGCTGGCTCAGTCCTGAACGTCCGATCCCAGTCGATCGACCGATGCGTCACATCGTCCACGATGCCGACGGTGAAGTGGCGGCGGGGCGCCTTCCGCTGCAGCTCGTCGAAGACCGCCTTGACCATCGCCGGCGTGAACTCCTTCGACGACAGGCCGTAGCGCCCGGCGATGACCGCGGCTCCGCTGCGAAGGGGGACGTCCCCTCGGCCCGCGCCTCGGCGAGGGCGGTCACGACGTCGAGGTAGAGCGGATCGCCGGGGGCGCCGGGCTCCTTCGTCCGATCGAGCACCGCCAGCGCGCGCACGCTCGGCGGCAGCGCGGCGAGGAACGCGGCCTGGCGAGAACGGCCGGTAGAGGCGGACCTTGAGGACGCCGACCTTCTCGCCTCGCGCCGCCAGGTAATCCACCGTCTCGTGCACGGTCTCCGCGCCCGAGCCCATGATCACGATCACGCGCTCGGCCTCGGGATGGCCCGCGTACTCGAACAGTCCGTAGCGGCGGCCGGTCCGCGCCGCGAACGCGGCCATCACACGCTCGACGACGCCCGGACAGGCGTCGTAGAAGAGGTTCGCCGCCTCGCGGGCCTGGAAGAAGACGTCGGGGTTCTGCGCCGTGCCGCGGAGCACCGGATGGTCGGGCGTGAGCGCGCGCGCCCGGTGAGCCTCTACCGCCGGCTCCGAGACCAGGCTGCGCAGGTCGTCGTCGCTGAGACGCTCGATCTTCGCGACCTCGTGCGACGTGCGGAAGCCGTCGAAGAAGTGCAGGAACGGCACGCGCGATTCGAGGGTCGCGGCGTGGGCGATGGCCGCCAGGTCGTGCGCCTCCTGCACCGAGTTGGAGCAGAGCAGCGCGAATCCCGTCTGACGGCAGGCCATCACGTCCGAGTGATCGCCGAAGATCGACAGTGCATGGGTGGCCAGCGTGCGCGCGGCGACGTGCATCGTGAAGGGCGTCAGCTCCCCCGCGATCTTGTACATGTTGGGGATCATCAGGAGCAGGCCCTGGGACGCCGTGAAGGTCGTCGCCAGCGCTCCCGCCTGCAGCGCGCCGTGCACCGCGCCTGCAGCGCCCCCCTCCGACTGCATCTCGGCGATCTCCGGGACGACGCCCCAGAGATTGGTCTTGCCCCGACTCGCCCATTCGTCGCAGAGCTCGGCCATCGGTGAACTGGGGGTGATCGGGTAGATGGCGATCACCTCGCTGAGGCGGAACGCGACCGATGCCGCGGCCTCGTTGGCGTCGAGCATGCCGTGGTCGGGCGTGGTCACGGTCACGCCCCATCGTCCGCGCGGACCGCGACGGCGGTCATGATCTCCACCTGGAGGGGCGCGGCCAGCGTGAAGGCCTGCGGCGTCTGCACCGGAATCACTGCCGGCGTCACCGTGCTCGCCGCGGTGGCGACCCCGCCCGCGCCGGCACCGATCGCAGCACCCCAGGCGGCGCCTTCGCCGCACGCGCGAGATGGTCGCTCATCTGGTTCGGCAGCTCGTCGGCCGCGTGGCTCGACGAGACCGGAACCTGGCCGACCTCCGGCTCGATGAGCGGCGGTGGCGGTCGGCGATGGCGGCCGCCTCTGGCGCGCTCCACGCAGCCAGTCCGGCCATGCAGACGACGACCAGCGGAATCAGGTGGCGAGTCATGATGTGACCTCCAGGTGTACAAGAGGCATCACGTGGTGCCTCCCACGCCGAGTGAATCCGCCGAAGCCGCGCGGAGACGGTCCTCCGGATCCCGAAAGTCCTGGCCGACGCCCCGACTCAGGAGCTCCAGCTCGGCACGCAGCAGAGTGGCCCGGTGCGGCGGAGCGACGGCGATCAGGCTCTCCAGCATCGCCCGCATGCGGCGGACAATCTGGATGCTCTCCCGGCCGAACTGCCGGATCTCGGTGACCGCCAGGCTGACGAAGTCCTCCCAGTCCGGCGTGCGGTACACGAGCCGTAGCTGCCCGCTACTGTCCTCGACACGCCCCGTGTCCAGTTGGCGCGTGGCGACGGTTCGCAGGAGGCGGTGAATCTGGTCGAGAGCGAGCACGCCGGTCGTCGGATCGTTGATCGCGGGCGAAAGCGCCTTCGAGGCGATGTCCACGACGATGCGGAACGCGAACGTCGGATCCTGCTCCATCGTGCGCTCCGCGCCGAAGGCGACGGCGTGGTCCAGCTGGTCGTCACCGATGCCCTGACCGCCGTTGTAGACGCGAAACAGCGGCTCCCCACGCGTGACGAAGTCGCCCACTTGTGGAACGAGCTCGATCAGGCAGTCGGCCCGCCGCGCCAGGTCCACGAGCCCGACCACATCGAACGCCAGCACCGCACCGGTGTGGCGGCTGTCGACGGTGCGGGCCGGGCACTTCGCGCGTCCGCGCCGCCACGCTGCTCTCAGGATCGTCCGGCCCCGCCGCGGGTCGCGGGTAGACGTCCAGGATGACCTCCTGGCCCGCGGTTCCGACCCGGGTGAGCACGCTCACCGGCCGCAGCGACTTCCCGACGTGATCGATCATGTAGATGAACAGGGCGATACAGAAGACGCTGCTGTAGACGGCTATCCACATCGACAGCTGGGGCACGGTGTCGCCGATCCGGCTCAGCACCGCCAGCGTGTAGGTGAACGTGAACACGAAGAATGTCAGTGAGTACTTCAGGACGCGGTTGCGATAGACCGTCGCGATGATCCGGGGCGTCAGCTGCGCGCTCGCCAGCTGCACGGCGACGAGCAGGATGGAGAACACGAACACGATGAACGTCAGCATGGACGAAGCCAGTGCGCCGAGCAGGGCGCGCGCGCCGTCCGGGCCCACGACCGATACGCCGCCCAGCGCTTCGTCCACCGCTTGAACCACCGGCCGAAGCAGCAGCGCGGCGATCAACCCGGCCACCGGGGGAAGCCAGACCGAGCTTCGGACGAAGCTGCGGATGCGATAGCGCTGCCGCCAGGTCATCACGTCGCGCCTCCGGTCATTGCCGTTTCGCCTCCCACGCCATCAGTCGATCGTGTCCATCAACCGCAGGATGCTGAGCCCGCGCGAGAGCGCGATCTTGAAGTTCAGGCGGAAGATGTTGTCCGTGTAGGCCAGCCCCCCTCGTCGGGGCGCGTGAACTGGGTGAAGTAATGGAACTCGGCCAGCACCCGCCGGTTGGTGATGAAGCCGAGCCCGACCCGCACGCGCAGCGGGTCGATCTGTCCCGTGTCGGAGCGATAGATCGGCTCGACGTCCCCCAGGAAGTACCACGACTTCGGCGTCCAGGCGCGCTCGACCGAGGCGAGCGGAATCTCGAGGCGGGACTGATTGCGAAGCCGGTGGACCGTCTTCCATTCGTCCGTGTCGAGGGTCTCGGTCAGCCGAAGCTCGTAGCGTGTCCAGTTGTAGTAGCGCCACTTCCTCTTGTTCGCGCCAATGAACTTGGGCCCAACGAACGGACGAAGTTCGAGCGAATTGCTCTTGACGGTGCTGTCGGTGTAGACGGCGATGAGGCCGCCCCAGATCTGCAGCCACTCGACGGGCGAGTAGTTCAGTCCCTTGCCCAGGTAGTACGAGGTGTAGTCCGCATCCGGTTTGTACACCCAGCCGAGATACCCGAAACCGGACCAGTCGTCGTTGATGCCATAGGAAGGAAAGGCGGTGATGCGGTACTCGTTGTCGACCTCAGCCGGAGGCTCTGTCGGCGCGGGCGCGTCCTGCGCCCAGGCCGGCACCGCCACGAGTGACAACAGCGCGCCGCAGCATCCGATCGCTATCCGCAGGAACATTGCCTTCCCTCCTGGCGTCACGGCCCCACACTCGCTCGATCCTCGCGGAACGCCGCTGCGGCATGTCGATTGGTCGGGTAGAAACGCCGCTGGTCGACGAGCGCCGTCAGCCCGTACCGCTCCAGCCACGCGCGGAACGACCGGTCGGCGCGACTGACGGCGAAGGTGATGCCGCGCCCAGCCAGCAGGGCGATCGCCTGCCGCAGGGCCTCCGCCCCGGTGGTGTCGACGTCGACCATCGCCTCCGCGTCCAGCACGAACCAGCGAACGGGCGTGGACGGCCGGGCGACGAGCTGTTCGACCTCGTCGAGGAAGAGCGTCGCGTTGGCGAAGTAGAGCGGGGCGCCGAATCGGTAGACGACCAGGCCCGACGGACTGACGGCGTCGCCCACGCCGGTGGGCGCGAAGTGACTGCCGTCGGCGGCTTCCCGTAGGACCGAGGTCTCCGGACGGGACGCTCGCCGGATCACGTCGATGGTGGACATCAGGAACGCGATGACGACGGCGCGCAGCGGGCCCAGGGCCAGCACGCTGACCAGGCACACGACGGCGATCCAGAAGTCGGAGCGGCGCATCCGCCACAGCTCGCGCAGTTCGTGAACCTCGATCAGCGACAGGACCGCGTTGGCGACGATCCCGGCCAGAGCCGCATTTGGCAGGAACGCCAGCAGGTCGGTGAAGAAGAGCAGCACGAGCGCGATCGTCGCCGCCGCCACGAGGCTGGGGAGTTGGCTCTTCGCGCCCGAGGCATCCATCGCCGCCGAGCGGGACGGGCTGTTGCCCGTGAGCAGCGACCCGGTGAAGCCGGCCGCCAGGTTCGCCGCGCCGTACGCGAACAACATCTGATCGCCATCCGCCTTGTAGCCGTACTTGTTGGCGTAGCTGCGGACGACGAGCAGGCCCTCACAGAGGAGGATGGCGACGATCGCCAGCGCGCCCGGCAGGAGCTGCAGGTAGTCGGCCAGGGGAATCACGGGCAGGGTCGGCGTCGGCAGCCCCGACGGGATCGAGCCGAGCACGCCGACGCCCTTCGAGGGGAGGTCCCAGTAGGCCACGGCCGACGTCAGCAGCACGAGGGCCACCAGCGCGCCGGGGATGCGGGGCGCGTAGCGCTTCAGCAGCCGCACGATCAGGAAGGCGCCGACCCCGATCGCCACCGAGTACAGGTTGGCACGAGGGATGGACTGGATCAGCGCGATGACTTCGACGAAGTAGCCCTCGGTGGTCACCGAGCTCGCCATGGCCTCCTGGAGCCGTTCCGCCGCCGCCAGCACGCCAGGGCCCGCGTCGGCCACGTGGGGGGCGGCGAGGATCTTCCGCACCTGGTTGGTGAACACCTCGATGCCGAGGCCGGTGATGAATCCCGCCATCACGGCGCGCGAGAGGAAGTTGGCCAGAAACGCCAGCCGAAAGAACCAGAAGACGAAGAACAGGAGCGCACAGAGCAGGGCCAGGGCGAGCGCGTACTGCATCCGCTGCGGATCGCCGGGCGCCGCGAAGGCGACCAGCGCGGCTCCGACCAGCGTGGCCATGGACGCATCCGGGCTCGTGACCAGATGGCGCGAACTGGCGAGCAGCGCGAAGACCACCAGCGGGACGATGGCGGCGTAGAGCCCTGCCACCGGCGGCAGGCCGGCCACCTGCGCGTAGCCGATGTTGAGCGGAATCATCAGCGCGGCGAGGGTGATGCCCGCCGAGACCTCGCGGGGAACGTCGGCCAGGGTGATGCCGCGCAGTCCTGCGAATGGACGCGGCCAGCGAACCTTGGCGAACACGGACCTGCTCATGCTTCGACACCCGCCCTGCCGGCACGCGAGCCGAGGACGCTTGACACACCCAGCCAGACGACGAGCGGCACCGGGACCGCCAGGAGAATCATCGCCATCAGGTTCGGATCGAGATTGGGGAAGGCCGTGATCGCCACCAGCATGGCACTGCCATTGCGCGTGCAGACCGCCAACGCCATGGCGCTGCGCTGGGCCTGATTCAGGCCGAAACCGAAGGTGTAGGACACCAGGGCCATTCCGAGGATGAACAGGACCTGGGCGGCAATGCCGTAACTGCCCAGCGCGCTGAGGAGTTCCCGCCAGTGAAGGAACACTACGAAACCGAGCAGGAGCAAGGTGGAGATTCCCGCGACCTTCTTCATCACCGGGAAGATCCTGTCCGCCACCCGCGGCGCGTAGACCTTGATGGCCACGCCGGTCACGAGCGGCAGCAGCACGGTCAGCAGGAGCGGTTTCCCGATGGCCCAACTGCTCACCGTCAGCCCCGGGATCAGCCATGGCGCCATCAACGGCATCAGGACCACGGTGCTGACCACCGCCAGCGGCATGATGGCGGCCGCGAGCGACATGTCGGCCCGGGCTCGTCTGATGAACAGCGGCAGGGCCGGCGCGGTCGGTGCCAGGCTGAAGATGAGCAACCCCGTGGCGTAGGGCTCCGCCATCGGCAGGATCTTCGTCAGCAGGACCGCAAAGGCCGGTCCGACCAGCCAGCTCCACCCGAGCGTCAGCCCCAGCACCCGGACGCTTCGCAACGACTTGATCGTTTCGCGCAGCTCGAGCTCGAGGCCCATCGACCCCAGGTTGGCCACGGAGTAGAACACCGCGACGAGGCTGAAGGCCGTCTGAGCGTTCATGCCGAGCCCTCCGCTTCGGCCTTGTCCGCCAGTCTGGCGAATATCTTGGCGCCAACGGCCGCGAGGACCACCGACCACAACGTCCACATGATGGTCATCACCACGATGCGCGGGTCCCCGTTCGGAATGGCCAGCGCCGCCGCCAAGACGGCAGCGATGTTACGCGTGCCCATCCCCAGCGCCATGACGCTGCGCTGATTCTGTTTCATGCCGAAACCGAAGACATACGAGATCACGCCCATCCCGATCATGAACAGGTTCAGCGAGAGAAAGGCGAGTTCACCCGCCGTGTCGAGCATTCCCCGGCCGTAGATGACCAGGCACCACAGGATCGTCAGGAGTGTGGAGAGCAGGGCCAGCCCCTTGACCGCCGGGAAGATCCTGGTTGCCCCCTTGTCGGCAAAATGCCGGATCACCGCTCCAACCACCAATGGCAGCAGGATGGTCAAGAGGAGCGGCTTCGCGAGCGACGAGGTGCTGATGGTCACTCCCTTGATCAACAGCGGGGCCATCATTGGCATCAACACCACCGTGCCGACCATCACCAGCGGGACGAGGGCTCCCGCGAAGCCCATGTCGCCGCGGGCCTTTGCCACCATCTGCTGGAGGAACGGCGCGACCGGCGCCAGGCTGGCGAGGAACACCACGACCACGTAGGGCTCCTCCAGAGGAAGAACCCTGGTGATCAGATAGCCGAACGCCGGCCCCACCACCCAGCCCCAGACGAAGATCAGCGCCATGGCCGTCTTGTTCCGCAACGCCACCATCACCTCGGGCATCCTCACCTGGAGGCCCATGGCCGCCAGGTTCGACACGGTGAAGATCAACACCAATGGGCGAGAATGTGGTCTGAAGAAACTGCATGACAGTGCTCATATCCTGGGCCCGGCTACTTCGCTCACGAACTGCATCCCTCACTTCGGGAACACGAAGATCACCGCGGTCCGCACCCCGAAATCTGCCTTGTTTCCGTCGGCGGCGGCGACCGGGATTCTCGGACCGACCTGTACCTGCACGATCTGCCCGCCGAACCGCAGGAGGCCTCCGGCCATGACGTTCACGAATGCCGTCGTGGTCGAGTCTTCCCAGCTCTGGGTCAGCTCGGTGTTCACCGTGAGGCCGGTCCCGCTCTTCCAGTTGTAGGTGACGAATGGCTGCAAATACATCTGGTCGACGTCTGCCGTGTCCTCGCTGCCGGCAACGGACCAGATCTGGTTGACCAGGGCGCCGTAGGTCCAGCCACTCGCCTGCTTCAGCACGATCGCGGTGGGGCCGATGGACAACTTCTTGGTGGCCAGCAGATCGTCGGTGGCCGTGGGGATCAGGAAGGCGCCGCCCAATCCCCAGACCACTCCGTTCTTCACCTTGGCGTTCGAGATCCACCCGCTGACGAGGGTATCGGCCAGCCCGCTCTGCCGTGTTCCCGCACCGGCCGTGTCATGTTGCGTGATGACCGGGAGGATGTACCGGGTGATCAGGCTGTAGTCGTCGTTGAGGCGGAAGGGCACGATGGGCTGGAAGTTCATCGTGTTGCGCGAGCCGTTGTCCTCCCCGATGCCGACGTCCATGTTGTTCTGGAAGGGCACGCTGATGAGCGCACCGATGGGGTTGGCCAGCTTCTTGGCCAGCTCCGCGGCGTTGTCGGCGGCAGGTGTTGGCGCGTCCTGCGCCGCTGCACTTGCGGCCCAACCAATCACCATGGCCGCAACCGCGGTGGCCGCGAGCCAGCGCACGGCCGGGGAGGCCGCCGTCATGCCGCACCGTTGCTTCGCTGTCGCGAAGGCGATCCTCATCGCGTCTCCTTGACTTCTGCCCACGTCGCGTCAGGATCGTACGCCTCGAGCCCGGCAGCCACCTTGAGCGTGTCTTCGCCCAGATCCTTCTGATAGATCACACCGTCCTGGTTCACCATGAAGGTCATGATGCCGCCGCGGCCGTACTCGGCGGGATACGCAATCAAACCGAATCCTCCGGACATCTCGCCGTTGACGATGTAGCTTCGGGCGCCGCCCTTCGCGGCGGCTCCTTGAGCGGTCAGGACGCGGAAGTGGTAGCCCCACAGCGGCTCCGACGAGCGTTTGTTCCTGTCGTAGCCCTCCACCACCGCCTGGGCGACGAGAGCGGCCATCGGGCTGGGCGTCTGCTTTGCGCCCACGCGCCAGTAGAGACCGTCCTGCCGGCCCGGGCTGCTCTGGAACTTCTGCGCATACAGGCCGGCGCGCTTGCCGTCACGCGGCTGACCGGCGTACGCCTGCTGCATCGCCACGTAGTCGCGGCCGACATCGATCGCCCGCAGTTCGTTGCGGCCGATGCGGCGCGAGAGCATCTCGTCCGCGCCCGCGTCGGTGTCGAATTGCCATCCGCCACGGACCTTCGCCAGGGGCACGGGAAACGGCCACTGCTCGTCGCCGATCACCAGTTCCTGCCGGTCGGATCCCGCCGGGGCCCAGCGCCAGGACTGCCCAATGGCGAGGGCCATCGTCTCGCGGTCGTGTCGATCCGAAACCGGGTCGCCCGACGACAGGTCCTTCTCGACGTTGGGACCGAAGATCGCCTTCAGCTCGCCAGCGTCGTTGGTCGTGAGCGCACTCGTCAGGGCCTTCGCGGCCTCGTCGGGGGTGGCGAAGCGCGTCCGATCGGGCGCAGGCGCCGGTGCGCACGCGGGCAGCAGGAACAGCATCAGGCCCAGGACGGCGGTCAGGATGCGGTGGTCAGGACGTCTCATGTCCGTTCTCCCAGTGATCATCGACCTACCGCCGGCGGCTGCTGCCACCGCTCCGGCTGCTGGCGCGACTGGAGCTTCCCCTCGCACTCTGGGCCTTCGCGGCACCGCCACTCTGGTAGCCGGAGGTGCTGGCTGCGGACTGCCGGTTCGCCTGATTGGCTTGCGCGGTCGGACTGCTGGCTGCGGTCTGACGCTGCGACTGGTTCGACTGCGCCGCGGACTGCGCTGCGACTGGTTCTGTTGGACGTTGTCCTGGCGGTTGTCATACACGTCTTCGCGGTTGTCCCGGCGGTCGTCATAGACGTCCTGGCGGTGGTCCACGTAATCCTCCCGCCGCTCGTATGCATAGTGGTACGCCGCTCCGCCGCCGTGCCACGCGTACGGCCCGTAGTAGTAGTGATTCGACGAGGCCCCGATGATGATGCCCGCCGTGAAGCCAACCAGCGCCGCGGCGGCGACGTTGGAGGATGAAGTGGACGGCGGAGGGGCCTGCTGCACGTAGACGGTCTGGGTGTTGTAGACCGGGACGTAGACCACCTGGGGGTTGGCGGGCTGGACGAGGATGACCGTCTGCCCGGTGGAGGAGGCTTCCGTCACGACCTCCTGCTGCGGGGTGGTCTTCAGGTTGCCGAGGGCCATCGCCGCCGCGCGCAGGCGCTGGATCGACTGGTAGACGGCTTGCTCGTCGTTCGTGAAGGCCGCGCCCAGCTGCTTGGTCCAGTCCGGCTTCTCGACCATCATCTGGACCACCTGGGGGAACGGCGCCAGCGCGATATAGGGGGCCGCGAATCCGGCCTTCTGCGCGGCGTCCTGGAGCTGGGTGCCCTTGAGGGCGCTGTTGCTCTTCAGCCAGCCGGCAAACTTCTGCACGGCGGCGACGTCCTTCGACGCCTCGAGAATCTGCGAGATCAGCGCATCCGGGTACAGCGCGATGGGTCCGGTCAGGGTGTCGAGGGCCGTGTCCGAGGCACTCGGTTTCGCCACCGGCTGTTTCGGCGCGGCAGCCTTGTCCTGCTGCGCAAAGAGCCCCTGCGGGACGATGAGCAGGACAAGCAGCGGCAGGACGAACCACCGCGAGGGAACGCGTCTAAGTGTCATTGGGGTCATTCCTTCCTTGCTCTGGCCAGCAGCTCATCGGTGGCTCACGTGCATCATGCGATGGCCTCTCGAGGCGCTAAGAAGCGCCTCGGATACATGGCCATGGCAGTCAGGCCTTTGGGCCGCTGCGGCCGAAGGCCTCGTCGATGATGGCCTGGAGGTGCTTCATCAGGTCATCGGACGGCGTCTTGTAGTCGTCCAGCTCGTACACCTTGCCCAGGTGTTCGTACTTGCCCAGGCCGAAGCGGTGATAGGGCAGCAGCTCGTAGTCGATCACGTTCTTGTGCGGGCGAATGAACGCCAGGACCGCCCGGATGTGTTCCTCGTCGGCGTTGATGCCGGGAATCAGCGGCGTGCGGGCGATGAAGTCCGCGTTGGGAAACGTCTCGTAGGCCTTCTTGAAGTTCGCGAGGATCCGCTCGTTGCCGACGCCGACCCACTTCTTGTGCCGCTCCGAAATCGTCATCTTGTGGTCGTGGAGCACGGTGTCGACGTGGGCCAGGACCTTCTCCATGAACGCCCAGGGCACGTTGCCGGCGGTTTCGATCGCCGTGTTCATGCCGCGATCGTGGGCGCCCTTCAGCAAGGCGGCGCTGAAGTCCGGCTGCAGCAGGCACTCGCCGCCGCTCAGGGTGATGCCGCCCCGGGTCGAGCGGTAGAACGAGGCGTCCTTCTCCACTTCCTCCAGCACCTCGTCCACGGTCATCCGTTTGCCGTACATGGAGAGCGCCTTCGGTGGGCAGAGCGACACCATCTCTTCGTCGCAGTCCGTGGCCAGCTGCCAGTTGACCTTGACCTTGTCGTCGGCGGCGCCCTGGGGCACGTAGAAGGCGCCTTCCGGGAAGGGAGCTTTCAGGCACAGGCCGCAGGCCTTTGCGCCGACGCACACCTTGGGGTCGTAGGCGAGCTCCGGCTTCGGGGCGATGCTCTCGGGATTGCCGCACCACTTGCAGCGCAGCGAGCAGCCCTTGAGGAAGACGGTCGTGCGGATGCCAGGGCCATCGTGGCTGCTGTAGCGCTGGATGTTCAGGACGATCCCGGTCTGACCGGACGTGTCGACGAGGCGAGCCATTACAGTTCCCTCCCCAGGAAGATGCCGAGGGAGCGGGCGATCTGCATGAACTCGCTGTCCGCGGGCACGGTCCTGACCTTGTTGATCGCTTCCACCAGGGGTACGAACTTGATGTCTGGTGGCACGAAGGCCACCATCACGCCGTTGTGGCCGGCCTCCAGGGCCCGCACCGCACCGGCTCCGTAGGCCATGCCCAGTTGCCGGTCGACGGCCGTAGGGGTGCCGGTCCTCGCCCACGGACCGATCACGAGGGAGAACGTCTCCTGCGCGATCAGCAGTTGCAGTCCGTTGGCCACCGCCGCGGCGGCCAGCCCGGACCGCTGGATGACGTGCTCGCTGGCGTCACCCGTGGCCAGCGGCGACAGGGAGGCCTTCAGAGAGGACGGCTTCACCTTGGCTTGCGGGTCTTCGACCAGCGTCGCCCCCTCGGCGACCACCACGAGCCCCCAGGGCCGACGCGCCGTCACCTTGTCCTTCAACGTCGACGCCAACGCCTTCAGGTCGCAGGGGATCTCCGGGATCAGCACCGCATCGGCGCCCACGGCAATGCCCGCCTGCAGCGCCAGCCACCCGGCCTGCTCGCCCAGGACCTCCACCACCCCGATCTTCCGGGCGGACTGGGCCGCCTGGCGGAAGCGGTCGAGCATGTCGATCGTGAAGCTGAGCGCGGTGTTGAAACCGAACGACACCGACGTGGCGGCCATGTCGTTCTCGATCGAGCGGGGCACGCAGACGGTGTTCAAGCCCTTGCGATGGAGCTTGAACAGGATGCTCAGCCCGCGGCCTCCGAAGACGGAGACGACCGCGTCGATCTGCTCCTGGCGAAGCGCGGCCAGCAGCTGATCCGACTCGTCCACTTCCTCGACCAGGCCGTCCTCGTCCACCCGGCGGACGTTGAACGGGTCGACCCAGGCCGCCTGGCCCAGGAGTCCCCCGCCGGCCGGGTCGAGGTTCTCGATCTGCGCGGGGCCGAGGGGCACGAGCCCGCCTTCGGGGTAGCGGTCCGGGTGCAGCACCCCGTCGAAACCGTCCCGGATGCCCACCACTTCCCATCCCAGCTTGCCCGCCGCCCGCGCGGTGCCGATCACCACCGAGTTGAGCCCGGGGACGTAGCCGGCACCGACGTTGATGGCGATGCGCCGGCGAGAACTGCCATGCCCTGCTTCTGTGATCACAATAGACTCCTCTCGTTCGCGCTCACGGCCGGTATGGCGTGACGGCGGGCCACGCCATACCGGTTTCGATGAGATTCAGTGCTGTTGACCGTCGAACGACTGCAACGTGCGTTCGATGACCTCGTTCTGCACGCCCGGCGCCAGTTTGGTGAAGAAGGCACTGAAACCGGCGACCCGCACCACCAGGTCGCGGTAGTTTTCCGGGTGCTTCTGGGCGTCCCGCAGGATGTTGGTGTCCAGGACATTGAACTGGATGTGATAGCCACCGTTATCGAACAGGGTCTTGACCAGACGCAGCACATTGTCCCGGCCCTTGCGGGTCTTGAGCTGATCGGGCGGGAGCTTCATGTTCATGTGGGTCGCGGTGTACTTGATGGCATCCTGGGCCTTGGCCGCCGACATCACCAACGCGGTGGGTCCGTTGACATCGGTGCCCGGCATGGCCGACAGACTGCCATCGGTGAGTGCCACACCGGCTCTCTTGCCGTTCGGCAGCGCCCCGGTCACCATCCCCATCAGGTTGTGGATGCTCTTGGTATAGGCATCCGGCGTTGACTTGATGTCCCTGCCGAGGTAGTTGCCGCCGCCGTCGACATTGTTGAAGGCCTTGAGGATGCTTTCATACACCCGGTGCGTCATCCGGTTCATTTCCGGGATGTCGTTACCGTGCTTGGGTGCGCCCTCGTAGCACAGCTGTCCTGACCTTCTCGTATTCCCCCTCGAAGTTGGCCGCCAGGGCTTTCTTGAGTTCGGCCATCGTCAGCTTCTTCTCGTCATAGACCAGGTGCTTCACGGCCATCAGCGAGTTGGCCGCGTCCACACCACCCACTACAATCTGGGCAACGGTGTAGTAATTGGCCCCGCCGTTCCACACCTCAGTGCCGGTTTCAATGCAACCGCCGGTCAGGAGCGAGCGCCACGGAACCGGGAGGAAGTCAGCGCACAACATGCTGGCGATCCAGGCACCCCGGCGGAGGACATCCTCATTGAACTGGAGTTGCTGCTCGAAGGCCGCATACAACTCCTCGAAGGTCTTGAAGGTCTCGGGATCGCCGGTCTTGGGTCCGATCTGCTGCTTGAGTCGCGGATCGAAGCCATTGTTCATCGTGAATTCGATGATCTTCCCCAGGTTGGGCTGGCCTTCCACCGGGTGCCCGGTCTCGTAAGGAATGTAGGAGCCTACACAGGCGCCGATGCAGGTGCGTCTGGCTTGCTCCAGAGTGATGCCCTTCTTGGAGTCGCCGAACAGATTGAGGGCGCGCGTCATCATCACGTCGCCATTCACGAACTGAGGCATGCCCACACCGGTGCCGATGACATCCAGGACCTTTTCCAGGAATTTGCCGCTCATCTTCTCCGTCCAGCAGCAGCTCAGCGGAGGCTGCGGCAGGTGAAGGTAGCCGGAGGCATCGAGGATCAGGTAGTCCATTTCGGCGGTGGCATCCTCGCCATCCACGGTGTAGCCGCCGAGCGTGATGCTCTGGCCCAGGTCGGCCGAGTTCTGCAAGGCGACCTTCTCGCCGAAGTAGTAGCCGATTTCGTTCAGCTTGATGAAGAGGTTCTGGAGCATGAACGTCGCGTCTTCCGGACCGATCAGCCCGGCCGCCTTGTCGCGTTGATAGTAGGGCTCGAGGTTCTGGCCCAGATACGCCTCGGAGTAACCACAGCCGACCTGTTCCAGTTCCGCGCAGAGGTGGCAGAAGAAGTGAACTTGAATAGCCTCTCTCAGGTTGCGGGCTGGATGCTCGGGGACCCATTCGCAGGTTTCGGCAATCGCGATCAACTCCGCCTTGCGGGTCGCGTCCTTCTCCTTGGCCGCCATCTCCCGCGCCAGTTCGGCATAGCGATGAGCCAGGCGGACGATGGACCGCATCAGGATGAGGCTGGCCTCATAGAAGTAGAGCTTGCTGGCATTCGACAGGCGCATCTCGAGGGCCGCCTGACGCTCCTCGACCTCCTTGATCATGGCGGCCAGCCCATGGTTGTAGATCCTGGGGTAGTTCAGGTTGCCGCCGCCACCCGGCCAGTCGAAGAAACTGATGACAAAGCCGGAGTCGTAGCAAGGTTTCGGATCGAACCCGTACTTCTTCTCGAAGATCTCCAGCGTGCGGGGCTTCAGCGCCCGCTTTTCCCAGTAATCGAGCGCCCACTGGTTGACCCTCTTGTCCTCCGGGTCCTTGCACTTCTCGACGGTGTTGTCGTCCTTCATCCAATCGATGTTCCATTCCGGATAGGTGTAGATGCCGTTGACGGTGCTGGCCATGCTGCCGACGAAGAGGTTGTCGTCGATGTAGAGCTTCTTCCGCTCCAGCAGGGTGGCCATGAACTTGGCTCGACGCATGATGTTCTGGTCGCCTTGAGTAGCCTCGTACACCTCCTCCATGATCCTGATCCGCTCGAAATCAACCTCGGCAGGCGTGCTCCTGAGTTGTTCTTTCAGCCGATCGACCCGTGCCGTGTCGGCCTTGACCCTGCCCGTGGAACTGTTCGTCATCGCATCTGTGGCCATTGCGCGTTCTCCCTGTTTCCGGTGTTGTGTGTGGATGTGTCCTGTGCGGTCAGCCCGCCGAGAACATCGCCCGCGACAGCATCCCGCCGGAGATGTTCCGGACCTTGAATCCGTTCTGCAGCAGGATGCGCGTCGCGTAGTAGGCGCGCTGCGCCGAGCGGCAGATGACGTGAATCTCGCGGTCCCTCGGCAGCTCGCCGAGGCGCGCGCGCAGCTGCCCGAGCGGGATGTTCACCGCCCCCGGCACCTTCTCCACCACGAGTTCCACCGGCTGGCGCACGTCGAGGAGCAGCGCCCCGTCCTGGGCGCCCCAGTGCACGAGCGGCATGTCACCGCGCACGACATCGGCGGCGACCATGCCGGCGAAGTTGACGGCATCCTTGGCGCTGCCGAACTGCGGCGCGTAGCAGAGCTCCGCCTCCTCGAGGTCGTAGATGGTGGCCTTCATCTGGATGGCCACCGCCAGCGCGCTGATGCGCTTGTCCACCGCCGGGCCGTCCTCGCCGATCGCCTGCGCGCCGAGCACGCGGCCGTCCGACTTGCGGAACAGCAGCTTCAGCCCGAGCATCTTCGCGCCCGGGTAGTAGCCGGCGTGGGAGTTCGGGAAGATGTAGACCTTCTCGTAGTCGGTGTCGCCGAGCCGCACGAGCGTCTTCTCGCTCGCGCCGGTCCACGCCGCCGCGCCGCCGAACAGGCCGATGATCGAGGTGCCCTGCGCGCCGCGGAAGCGCGAATCACGCCCGGCGATCACGTCGGCCGCGATCCGCCCCTGCCGGTTGGCCGGCCCGGCCAGCGCCACCAGGCTCTGCTGGCCGGTGACGACGTCCTTCACCTCGATGGCATCGCCGACCGCGAAGATGTCGGGATCGCTCGTGCGCATCTGGTCGTCGACGCGGATCCCGCCGCGCTCGCCGATCGCGAGACCGGCCGATTTCGCCAGCGCCGTGTCGGGGCGCACGCCCAGCGCCAGGATGACGATGTCGGCGGGATGGACCTTGCCGGACTTCGTCTTCACCTCGAGTGCGCCGCCCTCGACCTGGGCGAAGCTGGCGACGCCGTCGCCCAGCGCCAGCGTGATGCCGTGCCGCTTGAGGTGCTCTTCCACCAGCCGCGCGAACTCGCGATCGAGCGGCGCCAGCACCTGGTCGAGCATCTCGACCAGCGTCACCTCGAAGCCGGCGTGCTGGAGGTTCTCCGCCGTCTCGAGCCCGATGAAGCCGCCGCCGATGACGACGGCGCGCCGCGTCGGCTTCACGTACTGGATGCCCGAGTAGTTGAACAGCCCGGCCAGGAAGCTCGGTGCCGCCCTCGATCCACTCGCGGATGGTCCGTGCGTCCGGCACGGTGCGCACGTGGAAGATGCCCGGCAGATCGATGCCGGGCAGCGGCGGTCGCACGGATTGCCCGCCGGGCGAGAGCACCAGCGTGTCGTAGCGCTCGGTCGTCACCTCGCCGGTCGCGACGTCGCGCAGGTCCACGGTCTTCTGCTTCGGGTCGATGGCGATCGCCTCGCAGTTGGTCCGCACGTCGATGCCGTGAATGCGCGGAACACCTGCTCGTTGGCGACCAGCAGGCTCGACTCCTTCGGGATCACGCCGGACACGTGGTACGGCAGCCCGCAGTTCGCGTACGAGACGTACGGGCCCTTCTCCACCATCAGGATCTCGGCCCTCTCATCCAGCCTGCGCAGGCGCGCCGCGCACGACGCGCCCCCGGCCACTCCGCCAACGATGATCACCTTCATGACATCTCTCCCCGCGCTTGAAGCCGGTTGCTGCGCCTTGTGCCTTGTGCCTTGTGCCTTCGCTGTCGCCCTTCAGCAACCCTGCTATGTCTTCGGCGCCTTCCGGAAGTCCTTGAACAGCTTGGTCATCGCCTTGTCGAGGTTCTTCTGCCGCTTCTCGGGCTTGGCCTTGGCGTCGATCGTCTTGCTGGCCTGCCCCCGCCACACCAGTTCCTTCGCCCCCGGGTCGTACATGTCGATGGCGATCGTCCCGATGGTCAGCGTCGTGGTCGTGGCCGTCGTGGTCGCCATCCCCCCGCCGGCCCGCCAGCCGTAGCCGTAGCCGCCCGAGGTGTAGGCGTTCACCTGCCGCTCCTGGGTCAGGGCCAGCTGGTAGGCGACGAACAAGGTCGCCTCGTCGCCTTCCACCTTCCTCAGCCCCTTGGCGGCAAGTGCCTTCTCGACCGCCTGCCGGATCTGGCCGTCGACGATGGCGTCGGGCTTTTCGGCGCCTTCGATCTCGACCCAGCGGTAGGTCGTGTACTCGAAGAAGTCCGTCCCGGGTGTGTAGTTCACGGACACGTCCTGCGCGTAAGCGGCAGCCACGCCGATGACCAGGACGCTGGCGATCACGGCCATGAGGCCGGCAATTCGAATGTGCGTACGCATGACTGACACCCTCCTTGTCGTTCGTTACGTGTCCTCGTGCCTTAGCCGAGGCGCATCTTCATCACTTCGTCGAGCGGCTTGGCCTCGGGCAGCCTGGCCATGCTGCGCGTCTTCCACTCCTCCTCGAGCAGCTCCTTCGCCGCCATCTCGAGGAACTCCGGCGCGGCCCACTCGAACACGTCGAAATCGTGCTCGATGTAGCCGTGCTTGAGCATGAAGTCCTTGTTGATCTGCAGGGACTGCAGGTTGCGCACCGACAGACTGGGCACCATGTCGACGCGCCTGATGCCCTCGTAGGTGTCCTCCTCGTCCAGGTAGTACGTCTGCCTGTTGAGGATCGCGCAGGAGGCGCGCTTGTACTGGTTCGCCCAGCGGCCCACCTTGATCAGGCCCTTCAGCAGCGCGACGATCAGCTCGGGATGCTCCTGGCAGGCGACATCGGTGACGGTGAGCGTCGCCGGGACGTTGGCGCCCTGCAGCGTCCAGTCCGGATACCGGGACAGATCCTCGATCGACTTGAACTTGCCGGTTGCCTCGGTCAGCACGCTCAAGACCTTGCTCTGGCTGTACATGGCATCGATGGCGCCGGTTTCGAGCGCGGTCTCCAGCGGGCGGAACGCCAGGTCGTGCTTGTGGTCCCGCTTCAACTGGTACTCGTTGGGGTTTTCCATGGGCGTGAGCATCTCGGGCTTGTCGTACCAGTCGTCCGGATACGGGAACTCGACGATCTGGACGTCCTCCATGGTCATGTCGTTGAGCATCAGCATCAGTTCGATGCCCTGGTGCTCCTGGACGCGCCACCAGTCGTTCTTGATGGTGTTCAAGCTCTTCGAGAGGCCGATCTTCTTGCCCCGGAGGTCCTTCATCCGGTAAATCGGGTCGCGGGCCCGCACGATCATCACGCCGCCTTCGTAGACGTGCGTCGATCCGATCAGGCGGGTGCGGCGGATGTCGGCCTGGACATGGATCGCCGGGAAGCAGCCGCCAAAGCGCATCAGGTTGTCGAGGTTGTGGACGTAGTGTGGGTACCAGTCGTTCTCGCGCGTGGAGCGAAGATACTTGTAGGCTACATCGATCTTCTTGAATTCTTCCTTCACCCAGCCCAACTCCTGGTCCACGTTGCTGGCCGAGATCAGCGGGCAGTTGGTGTAGTAGAACTCCTTCCAGTCCACGTCCACCGACCGCATCGTCTTGCCCTTAACCGTCATTGTTGCCATATGCACTCCAGTCACCGTAAGATCGGTGCGTTGTCAGTCTGCGTCAACCACGCGCCCGCGGCGCGTCGCCACCAGCCTCGCGGGCGGCCTTCACGTACTCGAGCCCACGCGTCTCGGCAATCACCCGGAACTCCAGGACGGGCGGCCGTTGCGCTCGTCTCCATCAGCGAGAGCAGCTGCGAGAACCGATCGGTCCGCAGTTCCTCGGCGAGCGACGGCTCGTCCTGCCAGTCCTCGGAGTACCAGAAGCTGTTGGCTTCATCCACATCGGCGGCGATGTGCGCGTCGGTGCAGCCACGCAGGCGGCGCGAGTGCCGCATCAGGGCGTGCAACGCCTCGATGAGTTCGTGCGCGCGCCCCGAGGCCGCCGTCAGCCGTACCGTCAGTTGCACCATCGGAATGTCCCCCAGCCGCCCTGGCTCTCGACAACCTCTAGGGAGCACAGGCGATGCCAGCCAGGGCGACTGGCATGTCGGAGCGCTAAATCAGCGTGTGTGATGGGGTTGAGAGGAATGGAGGACGCTGAAGCCGCGGCGAGGGGGTTGCGTACCGCTCCAGCCCGATGGAGATTTCTCCAACCGGCCCCGTGATTGCGAGGATGGGCGTGGTGGCCAGCTAGGCGCGCCGGCCGGGACGGCGGATGCCGAGTTTGGCGATGCGGGCTTCGAGCGTCGTCGGCTTGAGCCCCAGCACTTCGGCCGCACCGTTGGCGCCGCGAACTTTCCAGTTGGCGGCCTCGAGCACGCGCAGGATGTGTTCTCGCTCGACGTCGCGCAAGCCCCGGCTCGCCGGGCCCGCCCCGCTCGGCGGCGGGCGTCACCAAGGCCGAATGCGGCGGGGCCACCGACAGCGTGGGACCCGGCGCCAGAATCATCGCCCGCTCGAGAACGTTACGCAGTTCGCGGACGTTGCCCGGCCAGTCATACCGCGTCAGCGCCTCGATGCTGGCCCGCTCGACCGAGTCGATACGCTTGCGCATCAGCGTCGCCGAGTTCCTCGACGAGCGTCTCGACCAGCACCGGGATGTCCTCGCGACGCTCGCGCAGCGGCGGCACGACGATGGGGAACACGTTCAGGCGGTAGAACAGATCGCTGCGGAACGTGCCGGCGCGGACCGCGGCTTCGAGATCCCGGTTGGTGGCCGCGATGATGCGCACGTCCACATCGACCGGCCGTGGATTGCCGAGCCGCTCGATCGTCCGCTCCTGCAGGACCCGGAGCAGCTTGACCTGCACGTCGATCGGCAGGTCGCCGATTTCGTCGAGGAACAGCGTCGAGCCGTGGGCGAGCTCGAAGCGGCCAATCTGCCTGGACAAGGCGCCCGTGTAGGCGCCCTTCTCGCGGCCGAACAACTCGCTCTCGATCAGGGCGGTCGGGATCGCCGAGCAGTTCACCCGCACCATGTGATGGCCCCGGCGGGAGCTGGCCTGGTGGATGAACGAGGCAAAACGCTCCTTGCCCGTCCCCGTCTCGCCGATCAGGAGCACCGTGGCGTCGGTCGACGCCACCTGAGTCGCCAGTTCGAGAGCGTGCATGATGGCCGGGCTGCGGCCGATCACCAGATCGCTGCCGGCGCCGTGTGCGACCTCCTTGCGCAGATAGACGTTCTCGCGCTCGAGCCGATCGCGCAGGCGCTTCACCTCCTCGTGCGCCTGCTGCAGCGCTTCCTCCCGCGCGCGCCGGTCGGTGATGTCCTGTACCGCGGTGATCACCTTCTCTCCCTGGCCGGTCGCCTGGTCGGCCGGGGAGCGCCGGGCGGTGTGCCGTAGCCAGATCCGGCCCAGGCCCGGGTGATCGTAGCGATACTCAACGGCCGCCTGGTCGATCCGGCCAGCGGCCAGATCGCGGGACAGCTCCGCGAGCTGGTCGCGATCGACGGCGGCTACGCGGGACAGCCAGACGTCGTGTGCTCGCGGCTCGTCCTCGGGACCAATCCCCAGGAGTGTCTGGAGGTGCGCATCGAGGAAGAGGGAACCGTCATCCGCGATCCATTCCGAGAAGCCCAGTCCCGCGGCCTCGACTGCCGCGGCGAGCCGGGTCGTCCCCTCGCGCAGGTGCGCCTCGCTGGCACGAAGGGCAGCGAACGCCTGCTGCCGCTGCACGGCGGCGGCCATCATCTCGCCCAGCACCCGCAGGCGCGGCACGAACTCGACCGGCCATTGGCGCTCCTCCTTCACCGACGCCATCACCATCAGATGGCTCACCGCATTGGCGGTGACGATCGGAACCATCAGGCTCGACTTCGTCGCCAGGGCCTCCCAGCTCGCCCGGTCGACGGCTGCCTCCGGCGGCAGATCGGCCAGACATCTCGTCTCGGTGGCCGACACCTCGACCACCAGCTTCCGGAAGGCCCAGGGGAACAGGACCGCGAGGTTGGCGTCGGCAGAGACTTGCGGGATGCCGGGCGCATACGACGCGGCGAAGACGTTCGCCACCTGTCGATCGGCGCCGACCGTGAGCAACGCGCAGCGGCTGGCCTGGAAGAACGTCCGGACGTGCCCCAAAGCGGTTTCAATCACCGCCTTCAGTTCATCGGGCTGCACCTGCATCAACCGGGCCGAGGTGTCCGAGATCAGCGTCTCGAACTCGACCCGATCCGCCGGCGATGCCGCCGCACTCGTCGCCAGCGGGCTGAGGAGGTTCACGCCCCGATTCTAGCCGATGCCACACTGCCCCCGACCGCACTGCCGGAACTCCGGCATCTTGGGGGATGCACAGCTCGAGTTGGAGTATTCCGGGGGGCGACCGGCGTGGGCAGGACACCTCCGCCGGCTGCTAAGTCACGGTCTGTCAACAGTTGGCGAGCCGGCGTCTCGGCGCTGTAAGTTGGCGCGCCTCGTGCAATCATGAGCGCATTGTGAGAGCCATTACTGTCGTTCCGCACCAGCCCGAAAGCGCGAAGCTCGAAGACGTCCCCGAACCGGAGCCGCGCGAGGGTTCGGTCCTCGTCCAGGCGATCGCGGTTGGCGTCTGCGGCACCGACGTGGAGATCGTGGAGGGGAAGTACGGCTGGGCCCCCCCGGGACAGGCACGTCTCGTGCTCGGACACGAGTCCCTCGGCCGCGTGCTCGACCCCGGTCCGAGCAGCGGACTGAGAACCGGCGACCTCGTCGTCGGTATCGTCCGGCGCCCCGACCCGGTGCCGTGCCCCAACTGCGCGGTCGGCGAGTGGGACATGTGCCGCAACGGCCAGTACACCGAGCGCGGGATCAAGGAGATCCACGGCTTCATGTCGGAGCGCTGGCGGATCGAGCCGGAGTACGCCATGAAGGTGGACTCGTCACTCGGCCTCCTCGGGGTGCTGCTCGAGCCGACCACCGTGGTGACCAAGGCCTGGGAGCAGGTGGCCGCCGTCGGCCAGCGCGCGTTCTGGGAGCCGCGCAACGTGCTCGTCACCGGCGCCGGCCCCATCGGCCTGCTGGCGGCGCTCATCGGCCAGCAGCGCGGGCTCGAGGTCCACGTTCTGGACCGGATGGAGGCGGGGGCGAAGCCCGATCTCGTGCGGGCGCTCGGGGCCACGTACCACAGCGGCACAATCGAGGGCGTCGGCTTCAAGCCGGACATCATCGTCGAATGCACCGGCGTCGGGCAAGTCATCACCGACGCAATCCGAGCTGTGGCTGCCGGGGGTGTCGTGTGCCTGACGGGCGTGGGCAGCGGCGGCCGGACCACCGGCCTCCCCGCTGCCGACGTCGCCGCGGCCATCGTGCTCCAGAACAACGTCGTCGTCGGCAGCGTGAATGCGAACAAGCGGCACTGGTACCGGGCCGGACAGGTCCTGAGCCGTGCCGACCATGCGTGGCTTGGCCGCCTCATCACGAGGCGCGAGCCGCCGGAGGCGTTCATGCGCGCCCTCACACGACAGCCGGACGACATCAAGGTCGTCATCCAGTTCTCTGAAGCCTGAGCAGGGGGAACGTGAGTCATGGCCAAGCAACCGATCACCGACGTCACGGAACAGAAGCGGCTGAACGACGCGCGCGATGCGGGCATCCCGTGGAAGAAGTGGGGGCCCTATCTGAGCGAGCGCCAGTGGGGCACGGTCCGCGAGGACTACAGCGACAACGGCGACGCCTGGAACTACTTCACGCACGACCAGTCGCGGTCACGCGCCTACCAGTGGGGCGAAGACGGCATGGGCGGCATTTCCGACGACAAGCAGCGTCTCTGCTTCGCCATCGCGCTGTGGAACGAGAAGGATCCGATCCTGAAGGAGCGGCTGTTCGGGCTGACCAACGGCGAAGGCAATCACGGCGAGGACGTGAAGGAGTACTACTTCTACATCGACAGCACGCCGACGCACTCGTACATGAAGTACCTGTACAAGTACCCGCAGCGCGAGTACCCGTACCTGGACCTGATCGAGACGAACCGGGGCCGGTCGCGCGAGGACTACGAGTACGAGTTGCTCGATACCGGGGTGTTCGACGACGACCGCTACTTCGACGTGTTCGTCGAGTACGCCAAGGAGGGCCCGGAAGACATCCTCGTCCGCATCACCGCCTGCAATCGCGGGCCGGACGCGGCACAGCTGCGCATGCTGCCGACGCTCTGGTTCCGCAACACCTGGTCGTGGGGCGATGACAGTCCGAAGCCGTCGCTGAGCGAGGCCGCGCCGGGGGTCGTTCGGGCCGTCGCATCCCGAGCTGGGCGAGTACTGGCTGTCGTGCGATGGCAGCCCGGAGCTGCTGTTCACCGAGAACGAGAGCAACGCCCAGCGTCTGTGGGGCCAGCCGAACCCGTCGCCCCACGTGAAGGACGCGTTCCACGACTACGTGATCGGTGGCCGGCGCGAGGCGGTGAACCCGGCGAAGACCGGGACCAAGGCCGCGGCGCATTACACGCTGGAGGTGCCGGCCGGTGGCAGCCAGGTCGTGACCGTGCGGCTGTCGGCCGCCCGCCCAGCGGCCGCCTTCAAGAACGCCGATCAGGTCTTCGCCAGCCGGATCGGCGACGCCGACGAGTTCTACCAGCGGATTTCGCCAGCCACGCTCAGCGAGGACGAGCGTCGCGTGCACCGCCAGGCGCTGGCCGGCATGCTGTGGAGCAAGCAGTTCTACTACTTCGATCTCGAGCGGTGGCTGCGCGCGCACAAGAGCCACCCGCTGCTCCAGACATCCCGGGAGGGCGTGCGGAACAGCGAGTGGTTCCACATGCTGAACGCCGACATCATCTCGATGCCGGACAAGTGGGAGTACCCGTGGTACGCGGCCTGGGACCTGGCCTTCCACACCACGGCGCTGGCCCTCGTCGACTTCGACTTCGCCAAGGAGCAGCTGCTGTTGATGCTGCGCACGCTGTACGCGCATCCCAATGGCCAGATCCCCGCCTACGAGTGGAACTTCAGCGACGTCAATCCGCCGGTGCACGCCTGGGCCACGATCTACCTGTACAAGATGGAACGGACGCTCGGCCGCGCCGACATCCGTTTCCTGGAACGCTCGTTCCAGGGCTTGATGCAGAACTTCAACTGGTGGGTGAACCGGAAGGATCCGTCCGGGAAGAACGTGTTCGCCGGCGGCTTCCTCGGGCTGGACAACATCGGCGTCTTCGATCGCAGCGCGCAACTGCCCACCGGCGGCTCGCTGGAGCAGGCGGACGGGACGGCGTGGATGGCGTTCTACTGCCAGTGCATGCTGGAGATGGCGCTGATCCTGAGCGAGTACGACTCGGTGTACGAGGAGGTCGCCTTCAAGTTCGTCCAGCACTTCATGTGGATCTCCTACGCGATGGACCGCGTCGGCGAGCATCACGACGAGATGTGGGACGAAGAGGACGGCTTCTTCTACGACCTGCTTCGGCTGCCGGACGGCCAGGCGATGCGGCTGAAGGTCCGGTCGCTGGTCGGGCTGTTGCCGCTCTGTGCGTCCACCGTGTTCAACGGGGACTTCGTGACGCGTCAGCCGAAGCTGCTGGAGATGATCAACCTGTTCAAGAAGCGCCACCCGGAACTGGTTTCTCACGTGGCGCCCACCGACTCGGGGTTCATCGGCTGCAAGGACCGCCGCATCCTGTCGATCCTCAACAAGAAGAAGCTGGAGCGCGTGCTCGGCTACATGCTCGACGAGCAGGAGTTCCTGGGGCCGCACGGCATCCGTTCGCTCTCGCGCTATCATCTCGACCACCCGTTCACGTTCCAGGTCGGCCATGAGGAGTTCAAGGTCCAGTACCTGCCGGCCGAGTCGAACACCGGCATGTTCGGCGGCAACTCGAACTGGCGGGGCCCGGTGTGGATGCCGGTCAACGCGTTGATCATCCGGGCACTGCTGAACCTGTACACGTTCTACGGCGACGACTTCAAGGTGCAGTGCCCAACCGGCTCGGGCCACTACATGACGCTGTTCGAGGTGGCGCAGGAGCTGGCGCGGCGACTGGCGGCCACCTTCCTTCGCGACGACAACGGGCAGACGGCCCGTCTACGGCGGCATCGCGAAGTTCCAGGACGATCCGCACTGGCGCGACCTGATCCTCTTCCACGAGTACTTCCACGGCGACAACGGCGCCGGGCTCGGGGCCAGCCACCAGACCGGATGGACCGGCCTGGTGGCTCTCACCCTGGACCTCTTCGGGCGCATGGACGCCAAGATCGTGCTCGAGCTCGAACGGGAGAAGTTGACCGAGCGCCTGATGAGAGAACAAGTCGGCGGCACAGAGACCAATCGATGAGGGTAAGACCTCGAGGAGATATCCGATGAAGACGACACACCCGCTATTCCTGCTCGTTGTCGGCCTGCTGTCGGTATGCGCTCCGCTCCCAGGCGGCGCCCTGGCCCAGGAGAAGCCCAAAGTGCAGGTGCAGATCCCCGAGCCCGGGGTGCCCGAAGTGATGACGATGGAGGGGAAGTTCGTGCGGGCCGCCTACAACAACGAAGGCTACGTCATCCTCGGCTACCAGGCGACCAATCGATCGGTCGGCGAGGAGTGGATGCTGCTCGAGGTCGGGATGACGGTGCTCGACAAGGTGCCGGCCTTCGACCTGAAGCGGGAGGCGATTTCGCTGGACGTTCCGGACGGCAAGACGATTCCGCTGCCGACCATCATGGAGCATCGCGAGGGCGACACCCGGCCGATCCAGAATCGGGCGAAGGTCCAGCGCGACTCGATCAACTACTTCCCGCCGAGCGCGAGCCGCGCCTGCCGCATCGGCTTCTTCTCGGACCTCGCCTCGCCGGCGCTGCCGCTACGACCAGGTTGAGCTCAGCTCCACGCGCGCCTGTCTCGGCCGGCTCTATCTTCAAAGTGCCGGGCGGCATCGCCTACGGCCAGTACTGGCTGAACGTGAAGTTCCCGAACAGCGTGCTGCGCGTGCCGTTCAGGATCCTCACGGAAGACGAAGAGAAGCTCCTGTCGAAGAACTACAAGGACATCAGCAAGCAGGTGAAGGACGCCTTCAAGCCGAAGAAGAAGTAGAGAGATACCGGCGCCTGGTGGCCGACGATGTCGAGATCGCTGATCGCCCTGTTCGCCGTCCTGGCCGCGGTCCCGGCCGCGGCGCAGGACATGGAGCCGAAGGCCTACTCCGCGAGCCCGGTGGGTGCCACGTTCCTGGTCGCCAGCGGCGCGCGATCCACCGGCTCCGTGGTGTTCGATCCGACGGTGCCGATCACCGACGTGAAGGCCGGGATCAACGCCGCGGTGGTCGGCGTTGGCACCACCTTCGGCCTGTTCGGGAAGCTGGCGCTGGTGTCCGGAATCCTGCCCTACACGTGGGGCGACATCAGCGGCCAGGTGCGCGAAGAAGCGGCCTCGATTACGCGCTCCGGCCTGGCCGACACCCGCGTCAAGTTGTCGGTCAACCTGGCCGGCAATCCCGCCATGGGGGCCCGGGAGTTCGCCAAGGCGCCGCGGCGCACCATCGTCGGCGCCAGCGTCACGATGGCGGCGCCAAGCGGCCAGTACGACGGCACCAAGCTGATCAACCTCGGCACGAACCGCTGGGCGTTCAAGCCCGAAGTGGGCGTCTCGGTGCCCCTCGGCCGCTGGGATCTCGACGCGTATCTGGGCACCTGGCTGTTCTCCAGCAACCCCGACTTCTACCCTGGTGGTCTGACGCGCACGCAGGAACCGGTGGTGGCGTTCCAGGCCCACGGGAGCTACACCTTCAAACCCCGCCTCTGGCTCGCGGTCGATGGCACGTGGTACTCCGGGGGCAGTGTCACCGTCGGCGGTGGCGAGCCCAGCGGAGGGTTCGAGAACTCCAGGCTCGGCCTCACGCTGTCGCTGCCGATGGGACGACAGCAGTCGCTCAAGGTTTCGTACAGCGCCGGGGTCGCCGTGCGCACCGGAACGGATTTCCGTACGATCGCCGTTGGATGGCAGTGGCTCTGGCTCAGACCGTAACCCGAGAAAGGCTCCCATGAACCATCCCCTCGCCCGCGAAGTCCGCCACAATCCGCTGCTCTGGCTGCTGGTGTTCGTGCCCGCCGTGTTCGTGGCGGAGTCGCTCGCACCTGAATCGCACACGCTGCTGTTCGTCCTGTCCGTGCTCGCCATCGTGCCGCTCGCGGCGCTCTTCAGCCACGCCACCGAGTCGGTGGCGGCCAAGACCGGCGACGCGGCCGGCGGGCTGCTCAATGCCACGCTGGGCAACCTCACCGAGCTGGTCATCGCGCTGGCTGCCCTGCGCGCCGGGGAGTACATGCTGGTGAAAGCGTCGATTGCCGGCGCCATCGTCACCAACACGCTGTTCATGCTGGGCGCGTCGTTCCTGCTGGGCGGACTGAAACACCACGTGCAGGAATACAACCGCGCCAGCGCCCGCCTTCAGGCGGGTCTCCTGTTCCTGGCGACGATCGCGCTGCTGATCCCGTCCGCGGTGGTGGTCTCGGACACGCCCGAGAGGGAGGCGTTCCTCCATACGTTGAGCGTCGGCCTGTCGGTGCTGCTGATCGTCGCCTACGGACTGGGCCTGCTGTTCACGCTCAAGACCCATCGCGAGTTGTTCGCCAGCGCCGAACACGGGGAGGCCGGCGAAGCGCCCTGGCCCCTGGGCCTCGCGCTGGCGACGCTGGCCGGCGTCACCGTCCTGGTGGCCCTGGTCAGCGAGGTGTTCGTCGAATCGGTGCAGCTGGCAGCCGAGGCGTTCGGCATGACACCCGCCTTCGTCGGCTTCATCGTCGTCGCCCTGGTGGGCGCCGCCGCGGAGATGGCGTCGGCGTTCTCCGGCGCGCGCAAGAACCGCCTGGACCTGAGTGTGGGCATCGCGCTCGGCAGCGCGGCGCAGATCGCCCTTTTCGTGGCGCCGGTGCTCGTGCTGCTCAGTTACGTCCTCGGCCCGACACCGATGGATCTGCGGTTCTGGCCGGGCGCGGTGGTGATGATGCTGATCGCGACGTTGACCGCGGCGCTCGTGACCGTTGGCGGGCGATCGGCGTGGTTCATCGGGGTGCTGGTGCTGATGGTCTATGTCGTCTTCGCCATGACCCTGTACCTGCTGCCGCCACAAGCGCTGTGATGCCGCCCGCGTCCGCGGCGAGGAGCCGCGTCCTGGATCCGATTGAGCGCCTGTCGGAGGTGCTGTTCGGCCTGATCATGGTGCTCACCTTCACCGGATCGTTGAGCGTGGCCGAAGCCGGCCGCGCCGACGTCCGCTCGATGCTGATCGGCGCGCTGGGGTGCAACCTGGCGTGGGGCATCATCGACGCGGTGATGTATCTGATGAGCTGCCTGGCCGAGAAGGGCCGCGGCCTCATCGCGTTCAACGCCGTCCGCAGCGCACCGGACCCGGCGGAGGCCCGGCGCCTCATCGCCGACGCCTTACCGCCGGTGGTCGCCGGCGTGCTGCAACCGGCGGAACTGGAGACGATGCGCCAGCGGCTGATGCAGGTGACCGACGTTCCCCAGCGGGTGCATCTGGCGCAGCGCGACCTGGTGGGTGCCCTCGGGGTGTTCCTGCTGGTGTTCCTGCCCACCTTCCCGGTCGCGGTTCCCTTCATCGTGATGCTCGAGCCGGGTCCGGCCCTGCGCGTCTCCAACGCCGTCGCCATCGTGTTGTTGTTCCTGACCGGCTATGCTTTCGGACGGATGACCGGGCACCACCCGGTGTTGGTGGGATGCGGGATGGTGGTCGTCGGCGCCAGCCTCGTCGCGCTGACGATGGCGCTCGGCGGCTGAACGCCCCGTCGTATCATCGCCTCGTCAAGAAAGCAGCAGAGGTCGAATCATGACAACTCACCGTCGACGAATGGTGCG
This sequence comes from uncultured Acidobacteriota bacterium, assembly GCA_963721715.1. Classification (GTDB taxonomy): domain Bacteria; phylum Acidobacteriota; class Vicinamibacteria; order Vicinamibacterales; family UBA2999; genus VFZN01. The sequence continues at coordinate 601,955 of CAVRKI010000006.1, forward strand.
GTCGGACCTCGGCGCCCTCCTGCTCGTGGGCGCGTTTCTCGCACCGGGCTGTTCGACGGGCGGCAAGCCCGCCGAGGAAGCGGCGACCGCGCCCGCGCCTCGGGAGGCGGCAAGCGCGCCGGCCGGCCAGACGCCTCCTGCGGGGGAGACCCCTGCCGAAGCCGAAGCACCGCTGCCCGAAGTGGCCTCGCCGTACGACGCCCTGCCGCCGCAGGTGCGATCCCGATTCGACCAGCGCTTCACAGGCGATCTCGACGAGATGGTGAAGCGGCGCATGATCCGCGCCGGGGTCACCTTCAATCGGACGCACTACTTCATCGACAAGGGCGAGCAGCGCGGCCTGGCGTATGAATCACTGCGGTCGTTCGAGGAGCAGATCAACAAGACGCTCGGGACCGGCAACCTGAAGGTGCACGTCGTGTTCGTGCCGTTGGCCAGGAGCGAATTACTGACGGCGCTCACCGACGGGCGGGTGGACATGGTCGCGGCGCAGCTGACGATCACGCCCGAGCGGCAGCAACTCGCCGACTTCACGATCCCGGTGCGCCCCGGGGTGAACGAGATCGTCGTCACCGGCCCCGACGCGCCGGTGCTCTCGAGCATCGAGGACCTCTCTGGCAAGTCCGTGTTCGTGCGGCCGAGCAGCTCGTATCATGCCAGTCTCGTCGAGCTGAACGACCGTCTCGCGGCGGCCGGCAAGGCGCCGGTGACGATCGCGCCCGCTCCCGAGGTGCTGGAAGACGACGACATCCTGGAGATGGTCAACGCCGGCCTCGTGCCGATTACCGTCGTCGACGACTACGTTGCGGAGTTCTGGGAACAGGTGTTCACCGCAGCGAAGCCTCACAAGGACCTGGCGCTCCGTACCGGCGGGAACATCGCCGTGGCCGTACGCAAGGACAACCCGAAGATGAGGGCCGCGGGCAACGACTGGATCCGCAAGAACGGGCTGGGAACCGCGTTCGGCAACGTCCTGAACAAGCGGTATCTCCAGAGCACGGGGTATGCCGCAGCCGCCGCATCCGAGGCGGAGCGCCGGAAGTTCCGGGAGCTCGTCGCGCTGTTCCAGAAGTACTCCGGTCAATACGATATCGACTTCCTGATGATGGCAGCGCAGGGCTATCAGGAATCACGCCTCGATCACCGTGCCAAGAGTCAGGTGGGAGCCATCGGCGTGATGCAGGTGATGCCGAAGACGGGTGCGGAGCTGGGCGTGGGCGACATCAGGCAGATCGAGCCGAACGTCCACGCCGGCGTCAAGTACATCCGTCAACTCATGGACAAATACCTGGACGACCCGGCCATCGACCCGTTGAACAAGGGGCTGATGGCCTTCGCCGCCTACAACGCCGGGCCCGGTCGGTTGAAGCAATTGCGGGACATCGCCCGGCAGCGGGGCCTGAACCCAAACCTCTGGTTCGGGAACGTCGAGCGCATCGCGTCCGAGCGGATCGGACGTGAAACCGTGCAGTACGTCAGCAACATCTTCAAGTACTACGTCGCCTACAAGCTGATCCAGGAGCAGCAGGAAGCGCGGGAAGGACTGAAGAAGCCCGGGGCGTAGGAAAGAGCGGCAGCCCTTCGCCGGGGGCGCCCCTGCGGGGCGTAGGCAAAAAGAGGCAGCCCTTCGGGCTGTGGGTGGCCCTGGGGCCGTAGGAACTAGGCAGCGTGTCTTGCTTCCCTACGCGAGAGCCGCAGGCTCGAGCGCCGCTACGCGAGCGCAGCAAGCGCCTTCCCTCCTACGCGAGCAGCGAAGCCGCGAGCGCCCTGGGTGTCCTTCCCTCGAGCGCCCTCATGGCCCCCGCACCTTCCCTCCCCCTCGGGGCGTCGTATGATCGAGCCTTAATGACATGCGTATCCTGATCACCGGCGCCACCGGGTATGTCGGTGGGCGCCTCGTGCCGCGTCTGCTGGCCGCCGGGCACAACGTGCGCTGTATGGTGCGCGATCCCTCACGCCTGCAGGGCCGGCTCTGGATCAACCAGGTGGAGACGGTCACCGGTGATGTCCTCGACGAGGCGACCCTGGCACCCGCGCTGGCCGGCATCGACGTGGCGTATTACCTCGTGCACAGCATGGGGAGCGGACACGACTTCCACGCACGCGATGCGCGGGCGGCGCGCGCGTTTGGCGAGGCGGCAAAGGCCGCCGGGGTGCGACGCCTGGTCTATCTCGGCGCGCTTGGCGATCCCGCCACCGACCTGTCGGAGCACTTGCGGTCGCGCCAGCAGACGGGCGACGCGCTGCGGGAAGCCGGCGTGCCGGTCACCGAGTTTCGCGCCGCCGTGATCGTCGGCGCCGGCTCGCTCTCGTTCGAGATGATCCGCTATCTCACCGAGCGCGTGCCCGTCATGATCTGCCCCAGCTGGGTCTACACGCGGATCCAGCCCATTGCCATCAGGAACGTGCTGGACTATCTGGTCGCCACGCTCGACGTCCCCGAGAGCGCCGGGCAGATCGTCGAGATCGGCGGCGCCAACGTCATCACCTACGGCGAGATGATGACCGGCTACGCCCGCCTCCGCGGTCTTCGTCGCGCGCTGGTGCCGGTCCCGGTGCTGACGCCGCGACTCAGCTCCTACTGGGTGCACCTGGTCACGCCGATTCCCTCGGCCATTGCCCGCCCGCTGATCGAGGGTCTTCGCAACGAGGTCGTGGTCCGCGACCGCCGGGCGGAGACGTTGTTCCCCGAGATTCACCCGATGGGATACGACGAGGCGGTCGGCGCCGCGCTGGCGCGACTGGATGCCGGCGCCGTGGAGACGGCATGGAGCGACGCGCTGGCCACGAGCCAGGGCGACGTGCCGCCCGTGGTGCTCACCACCCAGGACGGCATGGTCATCGAGCACCGCCAGCTGGTCGTCGATGCCAGCCCGGCCCGCGTGTTCAAGGCGTTCACCAGCCTTGGCGGCCGCACCGGGTGGCTCTACATGAACTGGACGTGGCAGATACGCGGCGCCATGGATCGTCTGGTCGGCGGCGTCGGCATGCGTCGAGGCCGCCGGCATCCGCAGGAAGTGCGGGTGGGCGATGCCCTGGATTTCTGGCGGGTCGAGGCGGTCGAGCCCGACTCGCTGCTGCGACTGCGGGCCGAGATGAAGGTGCCGGGCCGCGCCTGGCTGCAGTTCCAGGCGCGCGCGCAGGAGGGCGGCCGCACGCTGGTGTCGCAGACCGCGTTCTTCGCGCCACGCGGACTCTGGGGACTCGTCTACTGGTACGCGCTCTACCCGATCCACCAGCTGATCTTCAGCGGGATGATCCGGCGGCTGGCGGAACGGGCGGACGCAGGATCCAGGCTTTAGGCTTTCGGACACCGACCCCGGTTCAGCGAAGGAACAGTGGCGCGCCCGGTCCCGTCGGCAGGCCCAGCATCACCCACAGCACCAGCATCACCGACCACGCCACCACATTCGCCAGCGAATACGGCAGCATCGTCGCCGTCAGCGTGCCGATACCGGCCCTGGGTTCGTAGCGCTGAAAGAACATCAGCACCAGCGGGAAGTTCGAGGACAGCGGCGTGATGATGTTCGTGAGGCTGTCGCCGACGCGGTAGGCGGTCTGCGTCAGCTCCGGCGTGTAGCCGAGCAGCATGAACATCGGCACCAGCACCGGTCCCAGCAGCGCCCACTTGGCAGACGCGGACCCGAGCATCAGGTCGATCATCGCCGTCATCACGATCAGCGAGAGCAGCAGCGGGATGGGACCCAGTTCCAGCGCCTTCAGGAACGACGCGCCCTTCACCGCCGCGATCACCCCGAGATTCGACCAACCGAAGATCGTCACGAACTGCGCGATGAAGAAGACCACGACGATGTAGCCGGCCACCACCTCCATGTTCTTCTGCATGCCGCGGTACACGTCGTTGTCGCTGCGGATCGTTCCGGCCGCAACGCCATACACCACGCCGGGGACGAGCCCGAACACGAAGATGAAGAACACGAGCCCGCGGAGGAAGAACGAGCCGACGAAGCCGGGCTGCTTCGGATCCTGGAGGAAGCCGCCATCCGGCACCAGGCCCCACAACACGAAGGCCGTGAGCGCGGCCACCACGACCAGCGCCCAGCGCAGGCCCGCGCCACTCCGCCGCGCGAGAGCGGCTCGGCGCGTTCCGGCACGACGTCGCCCCGGTACGCACCCGAGGCGCGGCTCGACGATCCGTTCGGTGACGAGCGTGCCGGTGATCGTCATCAGGAGGACGGACGACGCCAGGAAGAAGTAGCTCGCCATCGGCGACACGACGTAGCCGGGATCGATGAGGCGCGCGGCCTCCTGCGTGAGCCCCGCGAGGATCACGTCCGTGGGCGACAGCAGCAGGTTGGCGGCGAACCCGCCCGAGACGCCCATGAACGCCGCCGCCAGGCCCGCCACAGGGTTGCGTCCCACGGCGTGAAACAGCGCCGCGCTCAGCGGCAGCAGCAGCACGTATCCGACGTCGCCCACGGTGTGCGAGGTGAGTCCCGCGAACACGACGGCCATCGTCAGCAGCCGTGCCGGCGTGGCGCTGACGATGACGCGGACAACGGCGCCCGAGCAGGCCGCTCTGCTCGGCCACCGACAGGCCGAGCAGGCTGACCAGCACCGGCCCGAGCGGCGCGAAGTTGACGAAGTTCGGCACCAGGTTCAGCACCAGGCGTTGCAGACCACCCACCGAGAGCAGGTTGACCGGCGTCACGATTGCGCCGGTGAGCGGGTGCGCGACGCTGGTGCCTGTCGCAGTGAGGAGCGCAGAGAGCAGCACCACGACCAGCGAGAGCACGACGAAGAGTGACGCGGGGTGAGGCAGCGCGTTTCCGGCCCACTCGACGGCGTCGAGCAGCCGCTGGACGCGCGAACGGGACACGGGCACCGATGTCAGGCTCATGCGCGCTCCTCTGATGCCGCGCCGTCGTGCAGGCGACGGCCGAGGTCCTGAACGAAGGCGGTGAGCGCCCGCTCCAGCGGTTCGAATCCCGGGGACCGCTCGAACGCCGATTCATGCATGTAGAGGCTGCGGTTGATCTCGATCTGCACGCTGTGGCGGCCGGAGGTGGGCGCCCCGAAATGCGCCACCAGGTCGCCGCCTTGATACGGCGTGTTCACCCGCGTCGCGTAGCCCTGCGCGCGGAACCAGTCGGCGATCCAGGACGTGAGGTCCGCATCGGCGGTGGTGCCATGCCGATCGCTCACCACGATGTCCGGCCGCGCCGCGCCGTGGTCGATGTTCATGGCATTGGCGCGCGACTTCATGGAGTGCGCGTTCAGGTGCACGACGGTCCCGAACCGCGCGTGCGCGCGATCGAGCGCATCGGCCAGCGCCGCGCGATAGGGCCGGTAGCAGAGGTCGATGCGAGCCTGGATCGCGGCGACGGGCAGCGCGCCCGCTGTACATCGGCACGCCGGGGAGGGCATGGCGCCTGATGAGGCCCATGCCCCGCCGGGAGTAATCGGACACCTTCAGCCGCGTGGGCCACTCGCCTTCGACCAGTTCGGGATCGATGTCGTCGGCGGCGCGGTTCACGTCGATGTAGGCGCGAGGGAAGCAGGCCGTGACGAGAGTGGCGCCGGCGCCGGGCGCGCCCGACCACAGTTCGTCGACGAAGGCGTCCCAGGTGGTGAGAATCGACTCGCGCGGGGCCGACGGATGGAAGTCCGCCGGCCACTCCATGCCGCTGTGCGGCGAGTCCACGACGACCGCGATGGGGCCCGCCGTGGGCTCGTGCACGACGAACGACGCTCCCGGGGTTGTCACTGCGGGAAGTGTAGCCGACCCTCACCCCACCGATCCCTGGGCTGCCATGTCCCCGCGATGGGGACCGCGGTCGATGGCGGCCGCGTCAGCGTCTGGCCGCCACCTGCGGCTGTGGCTCCAGCTCGAAGGTCAGCTTGTCGATGGTGCCGGTGAACGGGAACGGCGACCATCGCGCCGCCTTTCCGCCATTGGTTCGCGTGCCGGCCGACCCGAACACGTCGGTCCACATGTTCAGGGCCTGCACGACGACGTAGCGGCCCTTCATGTCGGGCACCGACACGACCATCGGTTCCGCGTCGAGGTCCACGAAGCCATGCGACTAGAGCGAGTTCACGCTGATCCGGACGACGTCCTTGAAATCTGGGTTGACGTGGGCGCGGAGCCGCGCGAACTGATTGATGGGCGCCTTGTACTCACCGCTCGTGGCAGTGGCGGCCATCACCTCGCGCGTCACATCCATCATGACTAGCGGGAAGCCATAGACGTACTCCTGCATCCCGACCAGGTAGGCCACGCCCTCCTGCACCTGGTCTCGTGCCCTGCAGGATGTCGACAGGGCGATGGCGACGACCGCGCTACCGAGGATCAGGCTGGCCCGGAGGGCCACTCGCCGAAGGATGGGATTGTAATGCGGTGGTCTCATACGATTTCTCCACGAACTCCACTGCTCATCGCAGCGATTCCCGCTGCCAACGCTCACGGTTCGGCGCGGCGCCCGCCGGGCCTGGCTAGCAGGACGGTCACCACGAGATGAACGATGACCGCCGGCCACAAGAGCGGCCCACGCAGCTCACCGTCGGCGGCCAGGAATCCCAGATAGACCGCAGCGAGAGCGCTGTAGACCACCATCGCGAGCCGGGCCCGACGCGAGCCACCGGTGGCAGCGTCAGGCCAGCAGGCAATCCCCAGCCCCACGAGGGCCATCCCGGCAATCCGGGCCATTGCCAGGCCAGCACCGTCGACGTCAGCGGCAAACAAGAGCCGGGCGACGAGTGGTGGGTACAGCATCAGGGCCACACCGGTGGCGGCCTCGCCTGTCGCCACGATGCGCATCGGGTTCATCACGGACGTCACCTCCGCCCGGCGGCTACTTCGCCGGATTCCCGGGATACTTCTCGAACATCTTCTCCACCGCCTTGTGGATCTTCTTCTCGTTCTTCTGCGGATTGTCGCTCACCGTGTCCGAGGCTGTGGCGCTACTGCGCCAGCTTCTGGTAGTTCGACTTCGTGATCCGGACCTCGAGCTTGCTCTCCGGAATGCTCAAGGTCACGACGCCCGGATGGCTGGTCCCGTCCGGCAGCGCCTCCATCGTGACCTTCAGCAGGACCTTCTCCTCAGGCTTGTCGAGCCAGGTGGCTACGTCGATCTGGCGGAGGGCCTTCACGGTGGGATCGAACGTCAGCGTCAGTGCGTCTCCGGCCTTGGCGTAGCCGGCGAGCTTCAAGATCGTCGCGGCAGGGCTGGGGGAGATCGACAAGCCGCCGTTGTTCATCACCACCTGCATCATGTCGGGCTGCGGCGGCACGTACTGCTGGATGAGATGCACGGCGCTCTCGAGCTCCTCTTTCATCTCCTCCTTCTTGTTGGCGACGATCTTGCCCTTCAGGCCCGCGCTTCTTCTCCGCGGGCGGCGGCGTGACGACCGGTGTCTTCTGCACCTTGCCGTCGGCACCGTAGCGGCACATGTCCACCTTGGTGTTCTTCACCTCGCCCTTCAGGCTGAGCTCGGTCTTCTCCAGCCAGGAGTAGGAGAGCAACGCCTTCTGGTTGAGCAGCGGCGGCCTGCTTGGCGGCCGCGAGCTTCTGCTGCAAGTCCTGCGCGACGACAGGTGTCATCACGACCAGGGCGAGCACCCCGGCCATGCCGATCAGCTTCCAAGTGCCTCGATCTTCATACGTCTCTCCAGTCAGTCGTTAACGGACGGCTACGTTCGAGGTGATCTCCACCTGCAGTGGAACCGCCAGAGTGAACGCCTGCGGGGTCTGCGCCGCAATGACGGCTGGCTTGACGGAACTGCCGGCGGCCGCCGCTCCGCCGACTCCCGCGCCCACCGCAGCGCCAATGGCGGCGCCGTCTCCGCCGCCGGCTATGGCGCCGATGGTGGCGCCAAGTGCCGCGCCGCCGACCAGCTTCTTGGCGCCGCTCGCGGTGCCTCCCGAGGCCGTCACCGGCTGGGTCTTGATCGGGAGCACGCGGCCGCCCACCTGCATGTCAGTCAGCGCGACGCTCAACGTCGGCTGGCCCTTCATCTTGCTGCCGGCATCCACCGCGCTCACCACGCCGTAAACCTTCGTCCCGTGCGGGGCGAGCATCCTTCCGTTGGCGGCGAGGTCCTGATCCAGGAAGCCCTGGAAGCGGTTGCCGACCGCGGCGGTCGCAGAGCTCACCTCTGTGGCCAGCCGGACCACCAGGACCGTGCCGGCCGGGGCCTCGAGGTGTTCCACCACCGCGCGGACCGGAGCCGCCGCGGGTGGCGCGGGCGTGGCGGCTGGTGCTGACGCCTTCGTCGCTGTTGCCGCCGCGGGGGCCGCCGGCTTGACCGGGGCGGCCGGCGCTGCGCCGGCCGAGGCCGGGGTCGGCGGAGTGTCGACCATGACGTACATCTCCTTGCCGTCTGGCGCGAGGTACGGCACGTAGTAACGGCCGCCGGCCTTGAAGTACATCGTGTTCAGCTGGACGACCTCGAAGTCCGCCGGCAGGGCCGCCACGAACACCACCCCTGCAGGCGCCGTCACCACCACGAACGACTCCTGCGCGCCGTTCATCACCCGCCGGTAGAACCCGTTGGCGTTCAGGTAGTAGGTGGTGCCACTGACGGACACCAGCACGCGCGTCGCCGGCAGCGTCGCCATCGTCGCGCCCTGCGGCGCGGGCACGGCCTGATACGCCGTCTTCCCGTCGCTGGTGGTGGTCTGCTTGCTGTAGCTGCCATCCTGCGACACCAGGTACTTGACGCCCGCAATCATCAGGATCGTCGCCCCCGGCGGCGGGTAGCTGTAGTAGGAGTAGTAGGGCGGCGGCACCGGGTAGTAGTAGTGGACGCCGCCGTAGGTATAGGGCCGGTAGTACGCCCCGCCGTAGCTGTAGTAGGGTCGGCCGTAATACGTCGCGGTCCGGTAACCCGATGGCAGCGTCGTCGTGACACGGCCGCCATAGGGGCCAGCCACCGCGGTGTTCCAGCCGCCGTAGGGCGTGCGCGCCGCAGCGGCATTGTAGGTGCCGTTGTACTTGGTGTTGACGCTGCCGGCGACCGCCGGTTGGCCGTAGTAGGTGCGGCCCGCGACACCCTCGCCGGACGCCGAACGCCCGGTGCTGGTGCTCCCGCTTCCCTCGATCGTCGCGTAACCGCCCTGACCCTCGACCTCTCGGGACCGCGTGGCCGACTCGCCCCACGCCGTGGTGGTGGTGGTCGTCTTGTCGATCTCCTTGTTCTCGGTGTCCACGTCCCGGGTCGTGGTCCGCGATCCGCCGGCTTCGGTCTGCGCAGTCCGCGTACCCGTCGCGCCGGAACTGGTCTGGGTCGCGGTCCGGGAGCCACTGGCCCGCTGGCCCTGCCACGAGGTCGTATTGCCCGAGCGGCTGGCGCTTCCCCGTGCGGACGACACCGATCCGCGCGACGCGCGCTGCGCCTCGAGCGCGGCGCTCGTGCCGATCGACGAGGGTGACCAGCGCGATCCCAACCATCAGGCGATGACTCATCGCGCTCCTCCCGCCGGCGGCTCGGACCCGGCCCGTCAAGGCCTGCACTTCCACGCGCGTGGCGCCCTCGGGCGGCGCGAAGACGAACAGCTCGTCCGGCAACCGCGGCGTCGAGGTTCCATTTGCGGATGGTCACGGTGTATTGCGGGACTTCGTCCTCGGTCTTGTAGGTGATCACCAGCTTGCGCGGCAGTGGGTCCTTCCCGGCGTCGATCCAGATCTGCCAGTCGATGGTGGCCTGCTCGAACGCCAGGTGATGGCAGGGCACGCCGGCCGCCTCGTGAATGCCGAGGTACTCGCCGCGCTGCACTCCGCCCATCAGCCGCTCGTAGCTGTTCGCATACAGAAAGTCGGCGAGCGGCACGACGGTGCCGGTCTGCTCGAACACCCAGTCGAGCGCGCCGTCTACGGTCGGGGGGACGGCGCCGCTGGCCCACACGTGCTGTTCCTTGTCGAGCGCCGAGAACGTCTTCCCGTCGTACCAGAACGATCGGTTCACCGCGTCGCCCGACGCATCCCCGACCAGTCGGTCCGGCCGGCGCATCGCCACGTGGCGCGTGCCGCTCAGTTGACGGCGCGGGCTGTGCTCTGGCACCTCGTCGTACACCTCCTCGGCTTCCAGGGCGAGGGCGCCCGGCACGCGCGAGGAGGTCGCTCATCTCGCGGACGACGGCGTCCGCGCGAGGATCCACGAAGTCCGGCGCCAGGTCCGAGATCCGGCTCGATGAGAGGTGGCGGGGGCTCCGAAGTTGGGGTGGCAGGCTGGCTGCCGCACGCCCATGCGGTCGCGCACAGCAGGACCGCCGCAGGCAGATGGCGCATCACAGCGGCCTCCTCGTTGGTGTCGGGTTGGGCAAAAGGGTAGATGGGGCCGATTGCTGCCGCCGCCGTGCCGCCAGCACGTAGTCGAGGCCCATCGATTCCTGGATCGCGCGGAACTCGATGAATGGCGGCGTCACACTGGTCTCGAGGAGCGCCAGGAGTTCGGTGAAGGCCTCGCTGCACACCTTGGCTTCGAGCGCCCGCGCATCGACCCACTCCTCGCAGTACCAGAGGACGTCAGCATCACCGACGTCCAGCGGCCAGTGGGCGCCAGGCAGCCGGTGCTCTGTGTCGCTCTTCGTGCGAGAGACTGCAGTGCCTGTGCGAGTTGCTCGGGAGTGACCCGACGCGGCTGCAAGCGCACCAGGAGTTGGACCATGGCTCGACCTTTTCCAAAGCACAGCAGATGCCACCGCTGAGGCGCCGCGGCGGGCGAGTCCGGAAGTCGAAGTCGGCAAAGGACTTCAGACGGCGTGAGGTGCACGGCTGCGAGTCTCGGGCGATCCGCCAGCGCTCTACCAGGGTGGAGAATCCCTACGGGCGGGGACACAGCTACGTCATCGATGAGTGGTAGGGCGTTGGATGCCGAGGCGAGACATTCGCTTCTCGAGGGTCGTGGGCTTCAGGCCGAGGACCTCGGCGGCCGCCATGCGGACCACGGATGCGCCAGCCGGTCTGCCTGGAGCACGCGCACGATATGGTCACGCTCCCACTCCCGCAACCCGCCGGCCGGCGCCGGATTGCACGGCTGACTCTTGCACTGCCGTCTCGGCCTTTGCGGAAGGGACGTCCACCTTCAGCCTTGGGCCCGGCCGAAAGGATCATCGCGCGCTCGAGCACGTTCCGCAGCTCGCGCACGTTACCCGGCCAGTCGTAAGCCGACCAGCGCCTCGAGACTGGCGCGGTCGACCGTCTCGAAGCGCTTGCGCATGCTGGCGCTCAGCTCTCGCACCAGCTACTTCTACCAGGGTCGGAATGTCGTCGCGTCGCTCCCGCAGTGGTGGAATGACGATGGGGAAGACGTTGAGGCGGTAGAACAGATCGCTGCGGAACGTGCCCGCGCCGACGGCCGCGTCGAGATCGCGGTTCGTCGCGGCGACGATGCGCACGTCCACCGGCACGGGTGTCGGGTTACCCAACCGCTCTATCGTCCGCTCCTGCAGGACGCGCAGCAGCTTCACCTGCACCTCCAGCGGCAGGTCACCAATCTCGTCGAGGAACAGCGTCGACCCGTGCGCGAGCTCGAAGCGCCCCGCCTGCCGTGTGAGCGCACCCGTATAGGCTCCTTTCTCACGGCCGAACAGCTCGCTCTCGATGAGGGCGCTCGGAATGGCGGAGCAGTTCACGCGCACCATGTGACGCGAACGGCGAGCGCTCTCCTCGTGGATGAAGGACGCGAAGCGTTCCTTGCCGGTGCCGGTCTCGCCGGTCAGCAGCACCGTCGCATCGGTGACTGCCACCTGCGACGCCAGCGTGAGCACCCGGCGAATCGCCGGGCTCCGGCCGGTGATCGAACCGCTGACAGACTGCTGGGCCATCTCCTTGCGGAGATACACGTTCTCCTGCTCGACCAGCTCGCGCATGCGCTGCAGATCGCCGTGCGCGGCGCGCACGTCCGCGACCATTTGGGCTCTGAGCAAGGCACCGACGATCATCTCGCCCATGAGCCGCACCCGCGGCACGTACTCCAACGGCCACTCTTTCTCACCGTGGAGCGAGCCCATGGCCACCAGGTGGGTGACCTCGGAACCCGACACGATCGGTACGGTCAGATTGGAGATCACCCCCATGCGCTGGTAGGTGGCGCGATCCGTGGCCGCTTCGGGGGGGAGATCCGCGAGGCGCCTCATGACGACCGGCTGCTGCTCGTTCACCGCACGGCGGTTCGTCCACGGGAACAGCCGGTCCAGCTCGAAGGTGTGTGGCACGCGGGGAACGCCCGGCCCGTAGGCAGCGTGGCCCAGCCTCACCACCACGCGGTCGTCAGCGACGTGCAGGAGCCCCGCCCGATCCACGCCGAAGAACACCCGCAGACGCTCGAACGCGGCATTGACGACTGCGTCGATGTCGTCAGGAGCCGCTGTAATGAAGGACGCCGACGTATCGGCGATGAGTGTCTCGAACTCGAGCCGGGCCTGGGCGGGGACAGCAGCCATCGGGGTCGTCATTCTACCCTGCTCAGGCGGCCTCCACCATTTTGGAGAAACCCTACAATGCATCCGGAGCGGCCGCCCCCGTGCCGACTGGACGCTCCCATCAACAAGCCCTAACCTATTGATTTAATAGTAGATAGTCCCACAGAACGCATGCTCGGCCACGCTGGCGCGACTCGTGCACTCAAGTTGGCGTCAACGTTCCAACAGCAGGTTCTTCCAGGAGAGGTTCGGGCATGTGCAATCGAATTCTGGCCGGCGCGGCCCTGGTCATGATGGTGTCGGCGTCCCCCGCATATGCGCAGCGAGTGGAAGTCAGTGGGCTGTTCGGATGGACGTTGTCGGACGGGGTGACGGGTGATCCCGTGCTGGCGGCAGACGGCAACGTCTACGACACCGTGGACCTGAAGGACGGGTTCTCGTGGGGCCTCGCGGTCGGCGTCAATGCCACTGATAACCTCGAGGTCGGCTTCCTCTTCGGGCAGCAGCAGAGCACTCTGGCGCTCGACGGCACCGCCGCGCGCGACGTGGGTGACCTGACCATCAACACCTATCACCCCTATGTCGCCTTCAACGCCGGTGCGGTGGACGCCAAGGTGCGGCCGTATCTGATGATCGGCCTCGGCGCCACCAACTACGGCAGCGTGAGTTTCACGCGCGCGAACGGCCAGGCGGACGAGACCGGCAGCGAGACGCAGTTCTCCACCACGTGGGGCGCGGGCGTGAAGGTCTTCCCGTCCCCGAACGTCGGCGTCCGGTTCGGCCTGCAGTGGACCCCGACCTACATCAAGACCGACGCCGAGGGCTGGTGGTGCGACCCCTACTGGGGCTGCTACGTCGTCGGCGACGCGCAGTATGCCAATCAGTTCCAGTTCAACGGCGGCATCACGTTCCGCTTCTGAGGAGATGGTCATGACTGTTCACAACGCTACCCGGTTACTGGCCGCCGTCGCGATCGCGGCCCTCGTGCTCAGCCCCGCGACCGCACTCGCACAGAAGCCCGTGACGCAGGGCGCCCAGATATCGGAGACTTTCACCATCGAGGCCATCGACAGCTCGGCGCGCCTGGTCACGCTGAAGGACTCCAAGGGCGAGATGGAGACGATTTACTGCGGGCCCGAGGTCGAGCGCTTCGACGCACTCAAGGTGGGCGACACCGTCACGTTCCGCTATTACGAATCGGTCGTCTACGCCATCCAGAAACCCGGCGCCACGCCGGCCGCTGGCGGCGCCGGCATCGTGCGCACGCCAGGACAGAAGCCTGGTGGCACGATCTCCCAGCAGATGACGGCCACCGTGACGGTGAACACGATCGACGCCAAGGTTCCATCCGTGACCATCACCACCGAGGACGGCAAGAAGATGTCGTTCAAGGTGGAGAATCCCGAAGAACCTCGAAGGCGTCAAGGTCGGCGACAAGGTGGAGATCACCTACACGCAGGCGCTGGCCATCAGCGTCAAGTAATCCACGGCTGCTTGAAGGATCGCCACGATGACTCGCTTCACCACGGGCCGTAGGCCGGCCCCCCCCCTGACTCGCCGTATGCCCCTGAATGGGTCACTGGCTCTGGCCCTCCTGCTGCTGGCCGGCGCGCCGGCCATGGCCGGCCAGGCGTCGCCGACCGGCCCGTCCGCAGCACCGGCCGCGGCGGCGCCCGACGAGCAGCCGGCACCGCAGTCCGGGCCAAAGGTCGTCGAAGAAGGGCTGTTTCCGAAGTCGTTCAAGATTCCCGGCACCGATCTGTCGCTGGGGATTGGCGGCTACATCAAGGTGGACTTCATTCAGGACTTCGATCGCCATCGGGGATGCCTACGAGTTCAAGGTGAACTCGATTCCCGCGGACGGTTCGTCCGCGGCGGCGCAGAGCGGACGGACGACGATCCATGCGCGGGAAACGCGGCTCAACCTGGACCTGCGGTCCGAGGGCAGCGGCGGGCATCACTTCCGGGCGTTCGTCGAGGGCGACTTCTTCGGAGACGGCAACGCCTTCCGCCTGCGCCACGGCTACGGCGAGTTCGGCCCGATCCTCGGTGGGCAGACGTGGTCCACGTTCCAGGACATCAGCGCGCGCGGGCTGACGATCGACTTCGAGGGTCCGGACGGTGAGGTGTTCGTGCGCCAGGCGATGATCCGCTTTACGCACAAGATTGACGCCAACTGGACGGTCGCGGTCGCGGCAGAGAACCCGACGCCGCAGTTCGCCGTCCCAAGCAGCCTGACGGGGTCGGCCCGGAGCTCGATGCCGGACATTCCCGCTTACGTGCGGTACCAGCGCGGCGCCGGTCACGTGCAGGTGGCCGGCCTGCTCCGACAGCTGCGCTTCGACTCGACGGACGACTCGGTGGAGGATGCGAGCACCGCCGGCTGGGGCTTCAATGGCACCTTCGTCCTGCCCGTCGCGAAGAGCCACAAGCTCCTCGGGCAATTCGCGATCGGCGAAGGCACAGGACGGTACATCGAAGGACTGAGCGGGCAGAACCTCGACGCGGTGCTCACGCCCTCTGGAGAGCTCCAGGGCGTCCGCACCCAATCCGGCAACGTCAGTTCCATTCACCAATGGAGCCCGACGGTCAAGACCGGCCTGGCGTTCAGCACCTCGTACGTCGACGACCACTCCGGGCTGCCGTCCACCGCGATCGACCGCCTGGTTGACGTGCGCGGCAACGTGATCTGGACGCCCTACCGCCTCGTGGATATCGGCGGGGAGCTGCTGTGGGGCGAGCGGCGGAACAAGAACGGCACCAGCGGCGACGCGTGGCGCTTCCAGTTCGCCATCATCTACCGGCTGAACTGAGACGACGGATAGGAGGAGAGGACAACATGACGGGAACACAGCATCTCCGAGCGATGACCACGGCAGCGGCCCTGGCGCTCGGCATGGCGGCGTGCAGCGCCCCGCCTGCGGAGCAGGCTCAGCGCGACGCGCCGGCGACACCACAGGCGACGACGAAGCCATCGGTCGCGCCGGCAGCGGGTGATCCGGTTTGGCATTACGAAGGCGCGGAGGGACCGGCGACCTGGGGCACCCTGAGCCCGAAGTTCGCCGCCTGCGGCGAGGGCACGTCGCAGTCGCCGGTGGACATCGCCGACACCGTGGCCGGCACCGAGCCGCTCGAGCTGAAGACCAACCTGCTGCCTGGCGCGCTCAAGATTGCGCACCACGAGCACGTCGCCGACGGCATCAACAACGGGCACACCATTCAGATCAACTACGAAGGCGGCGACACGCTGACCATCGGCAACGACAGCTACACGCTGGTGCAGTACCACTTCCACAACCAGAGCGAGCACACGGTGAAGGGCCGGCACTTCCCGATGGAGATGCACCTGGTGCACAAGGCCGCGAGCGGCAAGCTGGCCGTGATCGGCGTCTTCATCGAGGAGGGCGCGCACAACGCCGCGTTCGATCCCATCTGGAACAACCTCCCGAAGCAGAAGGGTGTGGAGACGCACTACCCCTCGGTCAACGTGGACGTGGACCAGCTGCTGCCCGCCAACCGGGCCTCGTACCGCTACGACGGCTCGCTGACGACACCGCCCTGCTCCGAGGGCGTGCGCTGGATCGTCATGACGACACCGATCCAGCTGTCGGCCGATCAGATCAAGGCATTCACCGCCATCATCCACGACAACAACCGTCCGACGCAGCCGCTCAACGGCCGGCCGGTGCTCACCGAGCCCGTGACGATGGCGTCGCGCTGAACCCGACACCGAAGCGAGGAGACATCATGATTGGACGCACGACGATCACCTGGGGCGCCGCCATCGCGGCGATGGCATTGGCCGGCACAGTGGCCTGGGCACAGACGCGCGAAGAGTTCACGGCCTTTGGGGTCAACCTGAACGCCGGGCGCGCCGGCGTCGTGGACATCGTCATCGACAAGTGGTCGCCAGACGGCGATCGCGAGGCGCTGCTCAAAGCCTTTGCGGAGAAGGGCCAGGACGAGATGCTGAAGGAGCTCCTGAAGCGGCCGCGCCTCGGCTACATCCGCCTGCCGAACACCCTGGGGCACGACATCCACTACGCGATCCAGCAGCCACTGCCGGACGGTGGCCGCCGGGTCGTGGTCGTCACGGATCGCCCAATTGGCATGGCCGAAGCCCGCAACAGTTCCCGGAGCATGGACTACCCCTTCACGATGGTGGAGTTCCGCTTCAACACCGCCGGCGTCGGCGAGGGCCGCATGTCCACCGGCACGCAGATCGTGAAGAGCAAGGACGGCACGCACCTCGAGCTCGAGACGTGGCAGAATACGCCCGTTCGCTTCACCGAGGTGAAGTCGAAGGTCTCCACCAAGAAGAAGTGAGATGAGGAGCGGACCGTCTGCGAGGGCCCGGCGATGACGATTGCGCGTCGCCTGGGTGTGCTGGTGGCGGTGCCGCTCGCAGCGCTGCTCGGGCTGGCGGGCCTCGTCTTCTACGAGCTCTCGCTGGTCGAGTCCCGCAGCCGGTTCGTCGCCGAATCACAAATTCCCGCCCTCGCCATCGTCGGCAATGTCTCGCGAACGTTCGAGCAGCTCCGCGTCCACATGCGGACCCACCTGCTGGCCCGCACGCCGGAAGAGCGGGCCCGCGCGATGGCGGCCTTCGACTCCGCGGACACGGACATCACGCGCCTGCTGAACAGGTATCGAGACTCGATTCCCTCCGACAGCACAGGCCGGGGGCTGATCGAGGACTACCGTCAGACGAGCCGTGAGTGGATCGCAGGCGCCCGGCAGGTGATGGCGCTTTCGGACAAGGGCCGCCAGGACGAAGGTGTGGAGACGTTCCTCGAAGGCTCTCTCGTGTCAGTCGCCGAGCACGTCTCCGCGGTCTCGAAGGAACTGATTGCCCACCACGAGTCCGTGGCGGCAGTCGCCGGCACGGCCGCCGTCGACGCGATCGGGGACTCGCGCCGGCGCATGCTGATCGCCGCGCTCCTCGCGCTCCTCGCCGCCGGCGTCCTCGGCACCCTCACGTTCTGGCGCATTGTCGGACCGATTCGCGCGCTCGAGTCGTCGGTGGCGGGCATCGCGGCGGGCGACTACGGGCAGGCGGTGCCGTTCACCGACGCCGCCGACGAAACCGGCGGCCTGGCCCGCGCAATCGACGTGCTGAAGCAGGGCGCGGCGGCGATGGACGAGCAACGGTGGGTGAAGGCCGGCGTGGCGAAGGCGACGCAGGACCTGCAAGGGGCCGCATCGGTCGAGGCCTTCGGACAGGGCCTGGTCTCGTCGCTGATGCCGCTCGTCGGCGGCGGCGCGGCCGCTGTCTACCTGCACGATCCGGCCGACGCCACGCTCCGTCGTGTGGCGTCCTACGGCCTGGCCGAATCCGCCGGCGACCGCGACACCTTCGCCGTCGGGCAGGGTCTTGTCGGTCAGTCCGCTCGGGAGCGCAGGCCGCTTGCGCTCGACACGCTGCCCCCCGGCTACCTGCGCATCGTCTCGGGCGTGGGTGGCGCGGCGCCGACGCAGACGTCGGCCTGGCCGCTGCAGTCGCCGGATGCGCTCCTTGGCGTCGTGGAGATGGCGACGTTTCGCGCACTGACCTCCCGGGAGCGGGCGCTCGTGGACGATCTCCTGCCGCGGGCGGCGCTCGGGCTGGAGGTGCTGCAGCGCAATCTCCGCACCCAGGAACTGCTCACCCAGACCCAGGCACAGGCCGTGCAGCTCGAGGCGCAGACCGGGGAGATCCGCCAGGCCATGGCGAAGGCCGAGGAGGCGACGAAGGCCAAGAGCGCGTTCCTCGCCAACATGAGCCACGAGATCCGCACGCCGATGAACGGCATCATCGGCATGACGGAGCTGGCCCTCGACACCGAGCTCACCTCCGAGCAGCGCGAGTACCTCAACACGGTGAAGTGGTCGGCCGATGCGCTGCTGGTGCTGATCAACGACATCCTCGATTTCTCGAAGATCGAGGCGGGCCGCATCGAGCTGGACCCGATCGAGTTCCTGCTGCGCGATGCGATCGGCGACACGCTGAACTCGCTGGCACTGCGCGCGAGCAGCAAGGGCCTCGAGCTGGCCTACGACATCGGGCCGGACGTGCCCGATGCGCTGGTGGCCGACATCTACCGGCTGCGGCAGGTGCTGGTGAACCTGGTCGGCAACGCCATCAAGTTCACGGAGCACGGCGAGGTCGTGGTCGCGGTGCGCGCAGTCGAGACCACGCCCGACGGCTGCGTGCTCGAGTTCGCCGTCAGCGACACCGGCATCGGCATCTCAGCGGAGGCGGCGGCGCGGCTATTCCGACCCTTCGAGCAGGCCGAGGCTGGCACCACGCGGAAGTACGGCGGCACCGGGCTCGGCCTGGCCATCTCGCGGCAGCTCGTCGAGCTGATGGGCGGGCACATCCGCCTCGACAGCGAGGCCGGCCGCGGAAGCCGCTTCACCTTCACCGTGCGCGCCAGGCGGGGGACCGCCCGGCCGAGCGCCACGGCGGAGGAAGCCGCGGCCCTGCTCCGCGACAAGACGGTGCTCGTGGTGGACGACAACGAGACGAACCGGCGCATCCTGCAGACGATGCTCGGGAACTGGGGCCTCAAGACCATCGCGGCCGATTCCGCGCCGCAGGGCCTGACCGTGCTCGATCGGAGCGCCAATGCGGGCGTCGAGATCTCGCTGCTGATCACCGATTTGCACATGCCGGACATGGACGGCTTCGAGCTCGTCGCCGCCGTCCGCGGGCGCGCGGGCTTTGCCGCGCTTCCCGTGCTGATGCTCACCTCGTCGGCAACCTCGGGCGACCAGGATCGCAGCCACGCCCTGAACATCGCGGCCCGGCTGCTCAAGCCGGTCAAGCAGTCGCTGCTGCTCGACTCGATCATGCGGATCATGTCGGGGGCCACCGAGCGCGGCGCACCGCAGATGCCGGCCCCGCCGCCGGTCGAGACGGCGCCGATCGAGACGGGCGGCCGCGTGCTGCGCGTGCTGCTGGCCGAGGACAACCCGGTCAACGTGAAGTTCGCGCTGAAGCTGCTGGAGAAGGCCGGCCACCAGGTGCACGTGGCCGGCAACGGCCGGCTGGCCGTGGAACGCTGGCAGGCGGAGCCGTTCGACGTGGTGCTGATGGACGTGCAGATGCCGGAGATGGACGGCCTCGAGGCGACGCAGGCGATCCGGGAGCTGGAACGCGCGCGCGAAACCCGCACGCCAATCATCGCGATGACCGCCAACGCGATGGCCGGCGATCGCGAGATGTGCCTCGACGCCGGGATGGATGGCTACGTGGCCAAGCCGGTCCGGAAGGACGCCTTGTTCGCGGAGCTGGCTCGAGTCATGGGCGACGGAGGGGCGGATGGCACAGCTGTTTGACGAAGCGGAGCTGCTGGAACGGATCGACCACGACTGGGAGTTCCTGAGCGACACGGTGGAGATGCTGGGCGCCGACGGCCCAGCGCTGATCCGCGACATCCGGCAGGCGATGGAGGCGCGTGACGCGGCCGCCGTGGGCCGGGCGGCGCACACCCTGAAGGGCATGGTCGCGAACTTCTGCGCGGCGCCGGCGCACGCGAGTGCCCTCGAGCTCGAGAAGATGGGCAAGGCGGGCGAACTCTCGGAGGCACCGCCCGTCGTGGCCGCGCTGGACGCCCAGCTCCAGGCACTCACCGCGGAACTGCAGGCGCTGGTCGCCAGGGGACGCTGATGCGGATCCTGATTGCGGAGGACGAGCGCATCACGCGTGCGACGCTCGAGCGGCAGCTCCGGAACTGGGGCCACGAGGTCGTCGCGACCGAAGACGGCGAGCAGGCCTGGCAGGCCTTCGACGCCGGGAACTTCGACATCGTGATCACCGACTGGGAGATGCCGCGCTTGTCTGGCGTCGACCTGGTTCGGCGGATTCGGGCCAGCGCGCGCGTGCTCTACACCTACGTCATCATCCTGACGAGCCGCAGCGACAAGGCCGATGTGGTCGACGGCATCGGGGCCGGTGCGGACGACTACGTGGCCAAGCCGTTCGATCGGGAGGAGCTCCGCGTGCGCGTCGTGGCCGGCGAACGCGTGGTGCGGCTCGAGCGTACGCTGCACCAGCAGAACGCCGAGCTGCGCGACGCCAACGAGCGCATTCGCCACGGCCTGCGCGCCGCCGCGCGCGTGCAGCAATCGATGCTGCCGCAGGGCCACGTCGAGACGCCGCGCGTCACATCCGCCTGGAAGTACGTGCCCACCGACGAGCTCGCCGGCGATGCCATCGGGCTGCACCTGCTCGAGGACCGCTACCTCGTCGCCTACGTGATCGACGTCAGTGGCCACGGCGTGCCCGCGGCGCTCCTGTCGGTGAGCGTGATGCACGCGATGGATCCGACGCACGCGGACGCGTCGGTGCTGCGCGCCACGGCGGGCGCCGACCAGGAGCTTGGCACCTTGCGGCGGCCGTCGCGCGTGGCCGACGAGCTGAACCGGCGATTCCGGGCGGGCGAGAACGGCGGGCTGTACCTGACGATGATTCTTTGCGTCCTCGATACTCACACCGGACGGCTGCACCTGACCTGCGCCGGGCATCCGGCGCCCCTCATCCTGCGCGGCCGCGACCCGCTCCCCTTACCCGGGCTGGGCGGGTTCCCCATCGCCATGCTCGATTTCGCGTCGTACGACGAGCACGTCATTCAGCTCCAGGCCGGGGACCGGCTGTGCCTGTTCTCGGATGGCGTGCCCGAGCAAACCGGCCACGGCGACGAGCCGTTCGGGACGGCCCGTCTCCAGGAGGCCCTCGTCGCGCGGCGAACCGTTCCCCCGGATCAGGTCGTGACCGAAGTGGTTGCCGAGCTGACCGCCTGGGCAGGTTCGGGCAGCTTCGAAGACGACGTGTCGCTCGTGGTGATCGACTGGGCTGGAGAGGACTGAGGAATGGAGCGGGCGGGCGAGTCCACGACGGCCGCGATCGGCCGCCGTGGGCTCGTGCACGATGAACGGCACCTTACTTCACGGCGACGGTCACCTTCGGGATGCGCCCGGTGAACCGCGACTTCGCCTCGGCGCCGATGGCATCGACGACCGGCGTACCGAGGTCGATGCCGATATCGGCGGTTTCGTCGGCGGAGAAGAGGCCGGCCTGCGTGGCCGGGATGCGCCCCTCACCCACCTTCTCGCCGTTGATGAACAGCGTGGCCATGCCGCCCTTGGCTGGGCCGCCGCCATCGTAGTCGAACTGCAGGCGCAACTCCGCCTTGCCGGCCGCCAGCTTTCGGGTCGACGCCACCGAGGTGTGCTGCAGACCGAGGAAGTTGTAGTCGTAGCCCGGCACGCCGTTGTTCACGTAGAGTGACCAGCCGCCGAAGCGGCCGCCCTGCGCGATGATCGTGCCGTTGCCGCCGCCGGCTGGCACCTCGACCTCGGCGGTGATGGTCTTGGAGCGGTTCTTCACGTTGATGAAGACGCCCTCCATCATCCCCGTCATGCCTTCGGCCAGCGTCAGCGACGTGCGCGGCCCCATCAGGTCGGGGCGGCCCACTGCCCTGGCGTCCGTTCGCTCGAGGAACCGATCGTCCATCGGCAGGACGCCGTACTTCTCCGCCTCCTTCAGGAACAGCGCCTGCAACTCGGCCAGCTTCTCCGGGTTCTTCGCCGCGACATCGTCGGCGAGGCTGAAGTCCGCGCTGACGTTGTAGAGCTGCCAGGCCGAGTTGTCCTGCAGCGTGCGGCGCGGTTTGGGCTCCCAGGGCGCCTTGTGGATGGTGCGCGCGTACCAGCCATCGTGGTAGATGGCGCGGTTGCCGGCGACCTCGAAGTACTGCGTGGTGTGGCGCTCCTTGGCCTTCGCGTCGCCGAAGGAGTACGCGAGGCTGGTTCCCTGGATCGGCATCTGCGGCACGCCGTTGACGCTCGTGGGCTGCGGCAGGCCGATCGCCTCCAGAATGGTCGGCGCGACGTCGATGACGTGGCCGAACTGGGTGCGAATCTCGTTCTTCGCCGTGATCCCCTTCGGCCACGACACCACCAGGCCGTTGCGGGTGCCGCCGAAGTCGGATGGCACCTGCTTCATCCAGCCGAAGGGCGAGTCGAAGCGCGACCGCCCAGCCCGCCGCCATGTGCGGGTAGGTCTCCGGGCCACCCCACTGATCGATGCGTTTCAGCATGTCCTCGGTCTTCTCCTGCACACCGTTGAAGTAGGTGTACTCGTTGAACATGCCGCTCATGCCGCCTTCGCCGCTGGTGCCGTTGTCGCCGGCGATGTAGAACACCAGCGTGTTGTCGGCCTGGCCGACTTCCGCGAAGGCGTCGAGCATGCGGCCGATCTCGAAGTCGGTGTACTCGACGAACGCCGCGAACACCTCGGCCTGCCGGGTGAACAGGCGCTTCTCATCCGCCGAGAGCGCGTCCCAGTCCTTGATGTCGGGCGGCTTGGGGGCCAGCTTCGTCCCGGCGGGCACGATGCCCATCTGGATCTGGCGCGCCAGCGTCTCCTCGCGGATCTTGTCCCAGCCCTGATCGAACTTGCCCTTCCAGCGGGCGATCCAGTCTTTCGGGACGTGGTGCGGCGCGTGCGTGGCGCCCGGGGCGAAGTAGACGAACGACGGGGTGTCCGGCGTCAGGGCCTTCTGGTACTTGATCCAGGCCCGCGCCTTGTCCGTCATGTCGGTCATGAAGTGGTAGTTCGGGTCGTCCGGCAGCTCGACGACGGCGGTGCCGTCGTAGAGGAACGGCGCCCACTGGTTGGTCTCGCCGCCGAGGAACCCGTAGAACTTGTCGAAGCCCTGCCGCGTCGGCCAGCGGTCGAAGGGACCGGCCATGCTGGCTTCCCAGGCCGCGGTCTCGTGCCACTTGCCGAACGCGCCCGTGGCGTAGCCGTTCAGGCGCAGCGTCTCGGCGACCGGCGCCGCCGTGCTGGGCACTTCGCCGGTGGCGCCAGGGATCCCGGTGGCCAGCTCGGTGATGAACGCCATGTTCACCGAGTGGTGGTTGCGCCCGGACTTCAGCGCCGCGCGGGTCGGCGACGACAGCGCCGTGGTGTGGAAGTTGTTGTAGCGAAGGCCGCTCTGCGCCAGCCGCTCGAAGGCCGGGGTCGGGATCGGCCCGCCAAAGGGACTGGTCGCGCCGAAGCCGAGGTCGTCGATCAGGATGACCACCACGTTGGGCGCCCCTGCCGGCGGCTTGACCGCGAACCGCGCCGGCACCGTCACGTTCCGGGCATCGATCTCGGTGGTCGATGTCCGGGCAGGCGGGACGACTGGGAGCACCGTCCGATCGATGGCCCCGCCGGCCGTGGCAGGAGGCGATGCCGGCTTCTGTTCAGGCTGGCTGCAGCCGGCAAGGCCGGCGACACAGAGCGCGACACCGGCCGTGGCCGCCACTTCGGGCGCGGACCGCGTGCGGCGCGCGCGTGGATACGAACGCATACGTTACTCCTTCGACTCGTCCCTGGCACCCGCCAGGGAAATGACCAACGGGCCTTGAAATGCCTGCATGACGAGGGACGCCGGCAGGTCGTGCTGCAGAAGTTGGGTGATGGGGCGCAGGTATTTCCGGATGTGCATGAAGAACTTCTTATAGCCGCCGCACATGTAGTGCAGGCCAGGCTCGCCATACGGTGAGGTGGCGAAGCGGTGCTTCGGACAGCCACCCCAGCACATCTCGAGCACCTCGCATTCACGGCAGTAGCGCGGCAGGGTCGCCTCCTTGTGTGGGCCGAACCCCGAGGCGACGGACTGCTCCACCATCTCGCCCAGGTTGCCGGTGCGCACGTCACCGATGCGGTACTCCGGATACACGTAGTGGTCGCAGGCATAGACGCTGCCGTCGTGCTCCACTGCCACCGCGCGCCCGCACTGCCGCGCGAAGATACACACCGGCGAGCCCTCGCCCATCCATGCGTTGAGCGCCCACTCGAAGTTCATCACGAACACCGTGCCGACGTCCTTGCGCACCCACTCCTCGTAGATCGCGATCAGGAAGTCGCCGTAGCGCTCGGGCTCGACCGTCCACGGGGTGACGGCGACGTTGGGCTCGGGCCGATCGAGCACGGCAGGAGGCGCCAGCCACAGCCCGGTCTCCGCGGTGGCAGCGTCGGGCTCCCGCTCGATGATCGGCGTGAACTGAATGAACGTGACGCCTTCGTCCTTGAAGAACCGGTAGACCTCGAGCGGCTGGTAGGCCGTGTCGCGACCGACGCAGGCCAGCACGTTGAACTCGACGCCGTGCTTCTGCAGCAGCCTCAGGCCTCGCATCACGCCGTCGAAGGTGGGCTCGTCGTGGCGGCCCTTCCGGTAGCGATCGTGGATCTCCCGCGGTCCGTCGAGGCTGAGTCCGATGAAGAAGTCGTGCGCCTTGAAGAACGCGCACCACTCGTCGGTCAGGAGCATCCCGTTGGTCTGCAGGACGTTCTTGATCTGCTTCTCGCCACGATAGGGCTGCTGGAGCTCGACCGCGCGCTTGAAGAAGTCCAGCCCGCGCAGCGTCGGCTCGCCGCCGTGCCACACGAACTCCACCACCGGCGTCGGCTGAGAGCGGACGTACTGCGCCGTATACGCGGCCAGCACATCGTCGGGCATGCGGTAGTCCTCGCCGACGCCAAACAGCGCCCGCTTCTCGAGGTAGAAGCAGTAGTCGCACTTGATCTGACACACCGGTCCCATCGGCTTGGCGAGCACGTGGATGCCGCGGGGGGTGTCTGAGGTCTGTGTACTGTTCGACATGGGGGCGCGGTTACCGAGGGAACATGAAGGCGGCCATGAACCGGAGCGCCAGTCCCGGCCAGCCCGCCACCAGGGTTGTAGTTCGCGAACGGCTGCACGAAGGTCGCGTGACGTCCTCACGCGCGGCGTCGCCTCCTGGCTGCAAGGCCTTGCCTTGACGTTCTTTGACTAGCACAGCCAATGCCACCAGGGCCGCGTCAGGGTGGTTGGGTTAAGTGACTGGGGAATCTGGGGTTGGCCGGAATACCTCGACCGCTCGGATTAAGACAACGGGGCGGTCGCTCCAACCGGCTAGAGTTTCTCCAAGGAACCGCCGCCGGTCTGGCCGGGGCGCATGGGCCGCACGATGCCGAGTCGCTTCATGCGAGCCTCCAGTGTGGTGGGCTTGATGCCCATCAGCTCCGCCGCGGCACCCTTGCCCCGGATTCGCCAGCCCGTCTCATGAAGCACCCGCAGGATATGTTCGCGCTCGAGATCCCGGAGATTGCCGCTCGCCGTGGATGTCCTGGCGGAAACCCGTTCGGCTGTCGCCGAGGGCCGGGGCGGCGGGGTTACCGTCAGAATGGGCCCTGGCGCGAGGATCATGGCCCGTTCCAGCACGTTGCGCAGCTCGCGAACGTTCCCCGGCCAGTCGTAGCGGCTGAGCGCGTCGAGGCTGGCGCGATCGACACGGGTGAACCGTTTGCGCATGGCGGTGCCCAGCTCTTGCACCAGCGCCTCGACCATCGCCGGGATGTCGTCGCGGCGCTCGCGCAGCGGGGGCATCACAATCGGGAACACGTTCAGCCGGTAATAGAGGTCGCTGCGGAACAGGCCGGCACGGACGGCAGCGTCGAGGTCGCGGTGAGTGGCGGCAATGATGCGCACGTCCACTGGAATCGGTGTCGGGCTGCCCAATCGCTCGATGGTTCGCTCCTGGAGCACTCGGAGCAGCTTGATCTGCACCTCGAGAGACAAGTCCCCGATCTCGTCGAGGAACAGCGTGGATTCCTGGGCGAGCTCGAAGCGGCCGATCTGCCGGGACAGCGAACCAGTGTAGGCGCCCCTTTCCCGTCCGAATAGCTCGGTCTCGATGAGCGCGGTGGGGATCGCCGAGCAGTTCACTCGCACCATGTGACGGGCACGGCGTGGGCTGGCCTCGTGGATGAACGTCGCCAGCCGTTCCTTGCCGGTGCCGGTCTCGCCGAGGATCAACACCGTGGAACGGGTCGAGGCCACCTGCTGGGCCAACGCCAGGGTCTGCTCGATGGCAGTCCCCCGCCCGGTGACCAGGCTGGTGCTCAGGCCGTGCGCCACTTCGCTGCGCAGGTAGACGTTCTCGTGCTCGAGGCGATCGCGCAGCTGGCTCACCTCGCTGAGGGCCGTCTGCAGGGCCTGGTCGGCCTCCGCTCGCTGCAGCGCGGTCACCATCAGCTCTCCGAGCAGACGCAGGCGCGGGACGAACGCCACCGTCCACTCCCGCTCCTCTGCGACCACGCCGAGGATGATGAGGTGAGTGACGAGGGAACCGCTCACGATCGGCACCGACAGGTGCGACCGCGTGCCGACGGCTTCCCATCTCGCCCGATCAATGGCCGCCTCCGGAGGCAGGTCGGCCATCCGGGAGATCACCACCGGCCGCCGGTGCTCGAGCACCTGTTCGGTGGCCCAAGGGAAGAGCTCGACGATGTTGATGGTCGCGGACACCGGTGACATGCCTTCGGCGTGCGCCGCATGCGTGACGTTCACCACACGCCGATCGCGGCTGACTTTCATCAAGGCACAACGATCGGCCCTGAAGAAGACGCGGACCTGATGCAGGGTCGAGGCGATCGTGGCATCGAGCTCGCGGGCTGGGGCGAGCATGAGCGAAGCCGAGGTGTCCGAGATCAGCGTCTCGAACGCCAGACGATTCGCGGGCGGGGGCTCGATCGGCGGATCGGATGAGGGCACGGATTCGGGACCGCAGTATAGCGCTTCTCCCGTCGTCTCCCGCCGTGAGCGGTGGTATCCTGCGCTGTCACTGCCGTCCAGCACTCACTCCGGTGCGCGTCAGCGAACCGAGCCACGAGAGACTCGGAAGACGATGACGAACATCAAATTGCCCCTCAGGGACTGGCAGGCCGGAGAGACCTTCGTGCCGCTGCTGGCCATGCTGCTGCTCAGTCAGGTGGCCTTGCCCTTCATCCAGCAATCCCCGCTGGCCTCCATCGCACTGACCGGCGGGCTGCTGCTGGCGTGCATCCCGGCGGTGCGGCCCTCATCGCGGCTGCGGTTCGTGGTGGCCGCCGGCCTCGTGGTGGTCATGGTGCTGCGCCTGGCCGCGGAGCGCCCCGGGCTGCAGGATGTCGGGCTCACCGTCACGGGTCTGCTCGCCACCGCCGGGTATGTCGGCTTCATCGCGTTCCACGTGTTCGCGGCGGTGGTGCGCACCACCCGCGTGACCGCCAACGCCATCATGGGAGCCATCTGCGTCTACGTGCTGGTCTCGCACGTGTTCGCCCTGCTCTTCTTCTCGCTGGAGGTCGCTCGGCCGGGCTCGCTTGCCGGCCTCAGCCCAGCCCCGCATCTCCACGAATTCCTCTACTTCAGCGTGATCACGATGACGACGCTGGGATTCGGTGACGTGATTGCCGTGACGCCCGCTGCACGCGTGCTGGTGATGCTGGAGGCGATGAGCGGGCAGTTGTTCATGGCCGTCTTCGTCGCCCGACTGGTCGGTTCCTGGGCGGCGCCGCCACAGCCCGAGAAGGATGCAGCGGCGAAGTAATCGGGGCCGGTGGTGCCCGGCTGGTGCGGGAACGACACGCACCTAGAAGAAGCGCTTCACTCGAATGTTGATGATGTTGTCCGAGGTGTCGAAGTCGTCCTCGATGGTGTTGCGCGAGCGCGTCCAGATATAGAGCGCCTCGAACCGCCAGGCGAAGGTGCGACGGTATCCGAATCCGGCCCGGATGCGCTGTTTATTGGCGAAGCGCTCGTCCTGGTCGGAGAGCGGAATGAACCACTCCCAGTCCGTGAGCAGGTAGCGAGCACCGTCGTCGGTCAGCCGCTCCTTGTTCAGCGGCACCAGGAACTCCAGGCGATTGCGGAAGCGACTGCTGTACGAGTAATCGACGGCGCCACCGCTGTAGTAGAAGTTTCGGGCCTCGAACCGGACGAGATCCCGCACGACATACCGCCGGGCGGGTGCGCGCTCACGCGGGTGATACCGCTGCGCGCGCGAGAACAGGTGGAAGCGAGCGCCGACGCGTGGCGTCACCTCCACCGTATCGACGTCATCGGTCTGCGTGGTCTTGCCGATCGTCGTGTCCAGCACCAGATCGATCCAGGGCTTCGGCGAGAATTCCACGTTCGGCGTGAGGTCGAGATTGCGCCAGTCCGGGTCGCCGTCGGGCTTGCTGAGCAGGACCTTCGGCTCGAAATCGAGCTCGTACGCGAGCCGATCGCTCTTCACCCAATCGAGCGTGATGTTCCCCCACAACTGGAGGTTGGCCTGGGCGTCGGCTGGCTGGGTCCATGACAGCAGCAGCCCGCTCACCACCACGGCGCAACACACCCGTCTAATCATCGGCCCTGCGTCTCCGCCCGGATCCGGCCCCGCACCTCAGGTGTTCGTGTTCATCGGACCACTGGTTTGTGACCCGAGTTCGTGATCACGACCTGGATGTTCTTGGCCTTGGCATCGAGTGTCGTCTGCGCGGCGTAGAGTGCGCCGTCTTTGCCG
Source organism: uncultured Acidobacteriota bacterium (assembly GCA_963721715.1). Taxonomy (GTDB): domain Bacteria; phylum Acidobacteriota; class Vicinamibacteria; order Vicinamibacterales; family UBA2999; genus VFZN01. Next base: position 630,685 of record CAVRKI010000006.1, read on the forward strand.
GCCTGAATCTGCGACGGCGACGGCGGGACGTAGGAGTGGACCAGCGCCGCGGCGCGCTCCATGTAGTCCTGCATCTCGTCCTTCTTCTTCCTCGATCACCTGCTCCTTAATCCTTCCGCCACCCCGACGCCCGGCACGGCCGCCGCCCGGCTCCTCGGCCTTCGCGGCTGGCTGGTCGAACGGGACCTTCTGCACCTTGCCGTCGGCGCCGTCTCGAGGCGTCACGATTCCGCTGATCTTACCGCAGCGGCTATCATTCGCCGATGCGGGCTGTAACCGCCATCACATTCGTTCTTGTGCTGACTCTGGTGCTCGCCGGCGCGATCGACGCGCGACACGACGGTCGGCCCGACCAGCAGGCCGCGTCCGACACGCACTGGACCTCCACGGTGAATTGGGTGACGCTCGACAACGGCCTGACCGTGCTGATGCTCCAGCGCGGCTCGCTGCCGATCGTCTCGGTCGAGGCCCTCTACAAGGTGGGCAGCCGCAACGAGCGGCCCGGACTCACCGGTGCCGTGCACTACATCGAGCACATCGCGTTTCGGCGCACGGAGCGCATCAACAAGACCGGACGTCCGTGGGCGAGAGCAGCAGGTTCGCGGCGAACCCGCCCGAGACACCCATGAACGCCGCCGCCAGGCCCGCCACAGGGTTGCGTCCCACGGCGTGAAACAGCGCCGCGCTCAGCGGCAGCAGCAGCACGTATCCGACGTCCCCCCCGTGTGCGACGTCAGCCCGGCGAACACCACCGCCATCGTCAGCAACCGTGCCGGCGTGGCGCTGACGATGACGCGAACGATGGCGCCGAGCAGGCCGCTCTGCTCGGCCACCGAGAGCCCCAGCAGGCTGACCAGGACCGGGCCGAGCGGCGCGAAGTTGACGAAGTTCGGCACCAGGTTCAGCACCAGGCGCTGCAGGCCGTCGACGGAGAGGAGGTTCACCGGCGTCACCGTTGCCCCTGTGAGCGGGTGCGCGACGCTGGTGCCCAGCGCGTTGAGGAGCGACGACAGCAGCACCACGACCAGCGACAGCACGACGAAGAGTGACGCGGGGTGAGGCAGCGCGTTGCCCGCCCATTCCACGCCGTCGAGCACCCTCTGCCCGCGCGAACGGGACACGGGCACCGATGCCAGGCTCATGCGCGCTCCTGTGAGTCCGAGCTGTCGTGCAGATGACGGCCAAGGTCCTGCACGAATGCGGTGAGCGCCAGCTGCAGCGGTTCGAAGCCAGCCGACCGCTCGAACGTGGATTCATGCATGTAGAGGCCGCGGTTGATCTCGACCTGCACGCTGTGGCGGCCGGAGGCGGGCGCCCCGAAATGCGCCACCAGGTCACCGCCTTGATATGGAGTGTTGACCTGGGTGGCGAAGCCCTGCGCGCGGAACCAGTCCCACGACGTGAGGGCGGCATCGGCGGTGGTGCCGTGCCGATCACTCACCACGATATCCGGCCGCAGCGCGCCATGGTCGACGTTCATGGCGTTGGCGCGCGACTTCATCGAGTGCGCGTCCACGTGCACGACGGTCCCGAACCTCGCCTGCGCGCGATCGATCACGTGCGTCAGCGCCAATCGGTAGGGCCGGTAGCAGGTGTCGATGCGGCTCTGGATGTCGGCGACGGACAACCGCCCGCTGTACATCGGCACGCCGGGGAGGGCATGGCGCCTGATGAGGCCCATACCCCTCCGGGAGTAATCGGACACCGCCAGCGGCGTGGGCCACTCGCCTTCGACCAGTTCGGGATCGATGTCGTCGGCGGCGCGGTTCACGTCGATGTAGGCGCGCGGGAAGCAGACCGTGATGAGAGTGGCGCCGGCGCTGAGCGCGCCCGACCACAGTTCGTCGACGAACGCGTCCCACGTGGTGAGAATCGCCTCGCGCGGGGCCGACGGACGGAAGTCCGCTGGCCACTCCATGCCGCTGTGCGGCGAGTCGACCACCACCGCAATCGGCGGCGCCGTTGGCTCGCGGACCATGACTGATGCGAGGGGAGGCACGTCGCAGAGTGTAGCCGAGCCGGATGCCGACCACGGCGGGCTCCCTGGAGCATCGGCTATTTCACCGGGTCCATGAACAGCAGCGGCAACTTCGTGGTCGCCCCCACCCGAATCGCTCCATCACCGCTCGCGATGCACGCAGTTGGTTTCGATTATCATCCCCATGCCGTCCGGGTGATTGGTCGCGAACCCAGTACAGCGGCTGTCCGAGTTTCACGGGCGGAGGGCTGGTGGATGGGACTTCCTCGCCCCTTGCGCAAGCCCGTGTGGGCCAGCGCCAGTGACTGCTCGGTGGAAGGGGCTCGGCGCTCACGCGGGCTCCCCGGCCCTCCCGGCCTTTTCGAGATCGTGTTCGAGGAAGTAGTTCAGGAAGGTCCGGATGACGGCGATGGCTCCCAGCTCGCCAATGTCCTGCCACGTCGGTGAGACGACGCTGGCAATGATGTCCGCGGCCAGCGCGAACTCGAGGCCGAGCACCAGCCACGTCCCAAAGCGGCGCCAGATCGCCTTGCGCGCACCATGGCCGGTCGTGGGCGCCATGGCAAGGCCGAACAGCCGCACCAGTGCTTCCACCGCACCGTAAGTGACGACCAGCACCGCCATCGCCTCGACCGCCAGGCGGGCGGTCAGCGCGACCTGCGTGAACAGTTCCTCCATTTATCTACACTCCAGGCGGGGCCGCCCTGGCGGCACATTGCGCTCTTCCCGGCACATCTGCAACCCAACCAGTCCCACCGCAGTCCGGTTCCCGCTACAGGCCTAAGACCGTCGCCGTGAACAGAACCAATCCCAGTATCGAGACCAGCACGCCGATGAGAGCGGCCGTCGACCGCGGCTGGGGCCCGTAGGCCGCCTGGAGCCTCGCCAGGCTGTGATGGTGGTCGAAGGCAGACAGCAGGAGCGCGACCAGGCCAATGCCGATCATGACCATCCCGAATTCGCGAGGTCCGATCGGGCGGCCCGGCGCCACCACCTGTCCGCGATCGACCTGATACTGGAAGAACTTGTAGATCGTGAACCCGAACGAGATCAGCGACATCCCCGTCCGCACCCACGCCATCATCGTCCGCTCGTAGGCAAGCCGCGTCCGATCCACGGCCAGCAAGGTGCCGGTGTCGGCCGGCGGCGTCCCAATGCCCGTCATGTCAGATCCCTCCTTCAATAGGTCCAGCCAAGCGAGATCACGATGCCGAAGTCGTTCTTGTCGGCTTCTGCGGTTCGGGCGGGCGACTGTCGAACGAGTCGAAGGCGCTGAGCGACACGAAGAAGTCCTTGAAGACCTCCCGTTTGACGGCGGCGTCGAGCTGCAGGCGACGACGCCCCCAATCGGACAGGCTCGGGATAGTAGGCGACGATCACGTCGACGTTGGTTCTGTGGCCGGTCGTAGGTGAAGTACGAGGTGTCGAACGAGAGGAGGCCTTCGACATTCTGGGTCGGCTCGACGTCAACGCCCTGCTCGTGGTTGACGACCAGACCGGCGCCGAGGGTCATCTGCGCGCGGTTGGTGTTGAGCAGCCGCGGTCCGAAGGCGCCGCCCGACCTGCGAGCGCAGTTCGAGCCCCAGGCTCTTGTTGCTCTCGAACCGTGCGCCGCCGGTGACGAACCAGTGTTGCCACGGATAGCGGAGATAGGAACCTTCGATCGAGCCTCGATCGTCCTCGTCGGATGCATCGTCGCCTTCCTTGGGGTCCTGCTTGGTTTCCGTGAACGACGCTCGGACTCCGAGAGACGAGGCCGGCTTGCGATAGACGGTGTCCCAGTTGAGGTTCAGTTGCGCGATGCCGCTGGACTTGGTGTAGCTGAAGCCGAGATCGACCGAACCATCGAGCTTCCGCCACAGGCTGGTGCCGATGGGCGTGATCAGCGTCACGTCGGACATCGGCACGGGCGCGATTCCCTCCGGCGTGATCACCGCCACGTCGCGGGCCGCGGCCGGCCCCAGCGTGCCGAGAAAGCGCCGGCCGTCGGTGGTCAGGACTTCGACCTGCCGGGTGATCGCCACCACGCTGATGAGCTTGTCCCACTCCAGATACAGCGTGCCGGCGTCGTCGGTCTTGAACTCGAGCTGTCCGCGCTCCAGCCGCTTGACCTCGCCGGTGATTCGATCGCCGTTGGCGAGCGTCACCACATCGGTCCTCGCCTGGCCCTGCGCGGCGACGGCCAGGCCGAAGACCATGGTGATTGCCAGCGCCGCGCGTGCCGTCCGCATGCACTCCACCTTCAACTGACAGCTAGTATTGGCCGAGGCTGGGCGATCATCTGGCGTTGGCCCGTTCCCAGGCACGCACCCTGCGGCGCGCGCCGTCGAAGACTCGCTGATAGTTTCCCTTGCGGATCTTCAGGCTCGCCTCCGGCGTGAGCTTGGCCCAGACCGGCGCCCACAGGTCGAACACCGCGAAGTACGGTGCCGGCCCCGACGGCGCCACAGTGTCGGTGCCGAAGAGGACCCGATCGGCATACTTGTTGAGCATCCCTGCGACGCGCGTGATGGACTCCGGCGAGGCGACCGCGTACTTGGCCACCTCGTCCCAGGAGATGTCGAAGCTCACGTGCGCGAGCGCGGGGTCGTTCAGCATCGCTTCGACCATCTCGACCTGCGACGGCGTGCGCTGGGCTGCCTCGGCCGACACCTGGACGGGGTGCACGATGCGCCCCAGCCCGACGTGCGCCCAGATGATCGTCGTCTTCGGGTGGCGCTTGAGCAGCGCCTTGGTCTGGGCCAGGTACACCGGCTCGGTGTCGGTCTTCGCAAACGGCACGTCGATGTCGTTGTGCAGGATCACCACCAGACCGGCCTCGGCGGCGAAGTCGAGGATGCGATCGAGCGCCGGGTTCGTCAGGCTGGCGGTTTCGCCCGATACCTTGGCCGAGACAAACTCCTTGTGGATGCTGAACTCGCCGATCCCGCTGAACACGCCGGGGAACGTCCGCAGCACGCGCCGGATGTGATCAACCCCGTACATGTCAGCCGGGTTGAACCCGGTAATCATCGGGTCGAAGCGCGCCTGTTCGGCTGACGACAGCGAACGGTAGACGGTGGCGATGTAGGCGTCCGTGAAGGAGTAGTAGTAGAGGGGCGCGTCGCTGTGCAGATAGTAGGTGGGCGCGTAGTCCGCCGAGTTCGCATACGACCACTGCTGCTGCAGGGGAATGCCGAACAGCGTCGAGCGGCCGACGCGCGTTCCCATGATCTGCAGGAACCGACGGAGGTCGATCCCCTCCTGGACGTAGTTGGTCAGGTGGAAGTGAGAGTCATAGAACTCCGTGGCGGCCCCCTGCCCCTGAGCGACGCTCGGACGGGCGAAGGCGAAGAACAGCGCCAGCAGCGTCGCTCCGAAGAACACACCGAGCACCGCCGCTGGTCGGAACGAAAGTCTCCGAGTCACGTTCACCTCATCGATCACGTCGGGCCTGTTGCTGGCGCCGCATACCAGCCTTCCGGCGGCACGACCTTCGGCTCGGCCGGGTCGCCTTCGTACGCCGGCGTCATGATCTGGACGCCGTACTCGTTGAACACGTCGAGGATGTGGCGATGCATCGACCCATAGAGCGCGACCATCGACTTGGTATCGGTGCAGAACATGTTCAGCTCGTAGGTCACGGCGAAGTCGCCCAGCTTCTTCACCAGCACGAACGCGCGCGGCGGGTCGCCGGACGGCAGTGCACAGCGCGCGGCGGCGCCCAGCAGCATGGCCTCCACCTGACGCCAGGGGGTCTGGTACCCGATGCCGATCTCGGTGTGAAGGATCAGTCCCTGCGTCTTCGCCAGTGACGTGAAATTGATAACCTCGCTGGCGAGGATGGTCGAGTTGGGAATCACGATCTCCTCGTTCTTGAGCGACCGCAGGCGCGTCACCTGGAGGTTCCTCTCGATGATGTCACCGGTGGCGTCGCCAATCTTGACGCGGTCGCCGATCTTGAACGCGCGCCGGTAGGTCAGCATGTAGCCGGCAACGATGTTCGCGATCGCCGATGAGGATCCGAGCGAGAACACGATCCCGATGAACACCGACACCCCTTTGAATGCGTCCGACTCCGAACCGGGGACGTAAGGGTAGGCGACGATCAGACCGAGCGCGACGATCGCGACACGGACGATCTTGTAGGTCGGCCCCGCCCAGTCCGCATCGAAGCCCTTGAGTGTGACGGCGCTACGTTCAACGGCTTCGAAGAAGAGGTGGAACAGTTTGAGTGTCAGCCGGATCACGTAAAAGAGCACGGCCAGGAAGATCAGGCTCGGGATGCTCGCCACGAAGCCGCGGGCGATGACCTGGAGCGGCGCGAGCGCGAAGCCCACGATGTCGCGTGACAGGCCGCGGGTCCAGGGCCACTGGGCCAGGACATAGCCGACGTACACCAGGGCACTGGCGAGAAGGACCACCGTGCGCAGCGCGCGCAGCCCGCCCCGCAGCACTGACCAGATCCGGTCGCTGCCGATCACCTCGAACGACTGGATGCCGACCGTGTGGACGTGCCTCTGCAGGCGCCGCGTGGCCAGTGCATCCACACGGCGCCACAACCACACGACCACCGCCAGACGCCGCGGCGAGCAGCAGGGTGGCGAGCAGTGTATTCACGGCCGCACGGCGCAGCGCGGCGACCGAGCGGGCGGCTCGGTACTCGGCGATCGCCTGATGTATCCGCTGCGCGGTAGGCATTGGCCAGTTCCAACCGTGACACCTGCTCCAGGGCCACATCGGCTTCGACCACCGCCAGGATCAGCCGGTCGCCCGCCAGAACCCTGACCATGCCCTCGCTGTCGACGATGCGAAGCGGGTCGACGGTCATGGCGGGGTCGGACGCCACCGCCTCGATGCGATCCCGGATCAGGCGCGCGCGCGCGGCCGCGGGCATCGCCGACACGCCGCGGACGCTGAACAGCACCTCGCCGTCGAGCTCGACCGAGGCGGTCGGCTGATCGGCGTCGGGCACGGCGCCGGACGCGTCCTGCGCGTACAAGCGGCCTCCGCTGACGCCACCCGCGACGAGCACCAGCCACAGCACGGCAATCCGTGTTGCCCTCCTGCGCCTGCGGCGCGCGGCAGTCTCATTACTGCTTCCAGAACCGCCGTGGCATCGACCGCGTGTTTCAGCCGCCGTGTCGATCATGTCGATCTCATCGATCCACGGACCGTGCCATCACGCTGTCTGTCAGGACGGCGAGCAATCGACCGGCATTCACTGCGCTGGCCGCCTCCGATCGGGCGCGGCTGGATGCGCTCCGGCCACACCCGTCCGACATTCTGGAGAATCTCCAGTTTTCGAGCGGCGAATGCCCATGAGAACGGAGGCTCGACGGCCCCGTCGTCGACCGGCCCCCTGGCGTCATCGCGCACGCTTCTTGCACGAGTGACTCGAGGAGCACGGATGTCAATGGCGCAATTACCTGTGACGACGATGCGAACGGATGCGGAGACGACGACCGCGCCGGCTGGTGACGAACCTGACGGCGCCGGCCGTGGCCGCGGCGTCGCGAGGCGGACCTTCACGCCCGACAACCTCCTGAAGACGGTCGTCAACTGCGCGATTTCGTTCCCGATCATCATCCGCTCGGTCTTCAGGCCGAAGACCTCCAAGGCGCTTCGCGAGAAGGTCATGCTCGGGGTCACGGCGATCAACGACTGCCGTTATTGCGCGTGGGGCCATTCTCACTGGGCGACGTCTCAGGGCGTTCCGCTGGAAGAGCTCAATCGGATCCTCGGGAGCCATGGCGACTCACTCGAGGCGGAGGCCCCGGCCGAAGCCGCGGCGATTCTGTTCGGCCAACACTACGCCCAGCATCTCGACGAAATCGATCCGGACTCGATGAAGACTCTTCGCCACTATTTCAGCCAGTCCGAGGCGAGAGAGATCGTCGGGTATGTCTTCTTCATCACGTTCACGAACCTGAGCGGGAACACGGTGGATCTGCTGGTCGATCGAATTCGCGGCAGGGGTCGCGCCATCACCGTGTTCGAGGGCGTGGTCGGCGTCGTGCTCGCCCCGGTCCTGTTCGTGCTGCTGGCGCTGGTGAAGCTGGGGAAACTCGTCGGAACGGACACGAGGCGGGCGAAGCGGCATCGGGCTGCTCAGGATGTGCCGCACGATGGCGGAAGCGCGCGCCCGGTATGAAGAACCTCAAAGGGAGGTGTCAGGTGCTCGGAGCAAGGTTGAAGGCCAAACACGATGAGATGCTGAAGTCGAAGCTGCCATTGGACGAGGTGAAGACCCTGATCCGGAAGGGCGCCTTCCTGGTTGACGTTCGCTCGAAGATCGAAGCCAAGAAAGGCATGGCGGCTGGTGCGACGAACATCCCGTTGCTGACGTTGAAGCGTCACCTGGACGAACTGCCGCGTGACCGGAACATCGTGCTGTATTGCGGCACCGGCGGCAGGGCCGGCAAGGCCAAGGAAGCCCTGGACGCCATGGGATTCAAGGCGTTCAACGGTGGCGCGTACAAGGACGTGCTGAAGATCGTCGGTGCATGACCTCGGTTCTCTTCCTGCCGCTGCGGATGATCGGTCGCCGCTCGGCGGGGCAGCAGCGCCGACAATTCACCGTCGGCGACGATTGCCCGCGGCACCTGGCTGGTTGACGCCCGGGTCCCTGCCCACGTTACCCGCGGCGCCTGGTTGATTCAGCCCGGGATCGACGCCTCGGTTGCCCGCCGCGCCCGGCTGGTTCAGCCCGGGATCCGAGACCGCGCGAACCTGGCGGGCCGACCCCCCGTAGCCGACGTTACCCGCCGCACCTGGTTGGTTCACCCCCGGGTCCCTGCCCACGTTGCCGGCGGCACCTGGTTGATTCACCCCGGGATCGACGCCTCGGTTGCCAGCGGCGCCCGGCTGGTTCAGCCCGGGATCGCGTTGCGCCTCGGCGGTCCGATCCGGCATCGCGGTAACGATCGCGGCGGTCACGACCAGCAGTACGATCGTCCTCTTGCGCGCTGTACGTTTCATGGTGCGGTCCCTTTTTCCCTGCAGTCTCGTCTGTCTGATCTGATGATCAGCGTCGCGTCGCATCCCCAGGGGTCGCCGGCCCGACCGACGCCCCGCGCGCGGCGGGTCCACCTGACAGCAATCCGCCCACCAGGTCCTCGAACGCGACCTCGGTGGGCGCACCGCCGGTGGCAAACGTGAACGTCCCTTCGGCGATTCGCGGCGCGAGGTCCCAGCTCGTGAAGTCGATGCGCGCCCGCGGCGCGCCCTGCGCCCGCTTGTAAACCAGGTCCACCCGTCGCGGCAGCGGCTGACCTGACGAGGGGATGCAAATCTCCACGTCCACGAATTCGTCGGTGTAGGCCAGCCGGGCGCAGGCGACGCCCTCGATGGTCTCGCGTCCCACGAAACCGCCCCTGGTGGTTCGGCCGATGAAGGCATCGTAGGGCACGCTGTAGATGACGTCGGCGACCGGCACCGGCAGACCGTATCGCCGCGCAACATCGTCCAGCATCTCGTCGAGCGCACCGGGTACCTTCGTCTGCGCCCACAGACGGTCGGCGCCGTTGTGAAGCGTCAGCGTCTGGTGTTCGTAGTAGCCGGCCACATCCAGAAGGGTCTCCGCGGCACCGTGCAGCTCGAAGTACATGGCGTCGGGCCGCCGGACGATCACTGTTCGGGAGAACTGAAGCACGCGGCGTTCGGACGGCGCCCCGGCCTGCTCCAGGCTCTCGGTCGTCGAGAACCGGAATGTGGGAACCCTTGCAAGCGTGTCGCTCATCTGACGCATGAGGCGCTCGCCCTCTGCGGCCGCTGCCGGGGTGCCGGGCGCGGGGTCGCGCGAGCAGGCCATCGGAAGCGTCAGAACGGCGCAGACCAGGAGCATGAATCGAGTGGAAGCAAGCATCGTTGGTGCTCAACCGACGTGTATCGGCCTCGTGACGGTGGCAACGGCCGCCGTCGTGGTTCTCAATGTCACACATCATGTGTGGAGTTCTGATAGGAGCAAAAGTCGTGCCGGGCACGCACCTTGCCTACTCAGGATGAGGTCGCCTTTCATACCGCCATGGGAGCTCAAGTCATCATGAACGTCGCAATTCACGTCACCGTTCCACAAGCAGCGCGCTTCTGGAACATCGATCCGTCCGTGGCAAAGGGCCTTCTCGACGCCCTGGCTGACACAGGCCTGCTCGATCGAACGTCTGAAGGACGCTACCTGCGGGTTGGCCGCGGCTGACGACGCGTCGAGAGGCCGACTCGTGCGTCAGCCTCAGAACAGCCGCTTCACGCGGATGTCGATGATGTTCTCGGTCGTGCTGAACCCCTCGTCGAGCGTGTTGCGCGACCGCGTCCACATGTAGAGCACTTCGTAGCGCCAGTTGAAGTTGCGGCGGTAGCCCAGGCCGGCGCGAATCCGCTGCCGGTTCGCGAATCGCTCGTTCGGGATCGTCGAGCGGGATGAACCACTCCCAGTCCGCGAGCAGGTAGCGCGTGCCGTCGTCTGTCATCCGCGGCTTGTTCAGCGGCAACTGGAACTCCAGCCGGTTCCGGAAGCGGACCGTCGAGTCGGAGTCGGTGTCCCCGCCCGAGTAGAAGAAGTTGCGGTGACTCGACGCGCACCAGGTCGCGGACGACGACGCGCCGCAGCGGGCGCACGTTCGCGCGGGTGGCGCGTCCGGACGCGCGAGAACAGGTGCAGCCGCACGCCCAGCCGCGGCGTCACCTCGATCGTGTCCACGTCGTCGGTCTGCCTGGTCGAGCCGACGGTCGTGTCGGCGACCAGGTCGACCCACGACTGCGGCGAGAACTCCACGTTCGGCGTGACGTCGAGATTCCACCAGTCCGGGTCGCCTTCCGGCGCGTCCAGCAGCCCCTTGGGCTCGAAGTCGAGCTCGTAGACCAGCCGATCGCTCTTGACCCAGTTCGAACGTGAGGTTGCCCCACAGCTGCGTGGTGGTCTGCGCGTCGGCGACGGACGTGGCCGCCAGCAGCACCGCGATCAGTGCCGCAACGCACGCCCGCCTCGTCATGCCACACTCCGGCTCTCGGCGGCGAACGTTCGCGTGCCCATTGGCTACTCCCGCGGTGCGGTCACGGGTGTCGGCGGGTGGCCGGACGGCGCGTGCGCACGCCGCAACGTCAGGCCGCGAACCAGCACGTACGGCACGATGGCGCTCGACGACCGCGACGATCAGGACCTGCACCGGGTACACCGTCCCCAGCACGTACAGCTGGTAGGCGGTGTCGAGGATGACGGCCATGACGAAGACCTTGCCCGCGTCCTTGATCGCGGAGCGGAACAGGTCTCGTCGCTCGGTCGGCCTCGCAAGGACGCCCAGCAGAAACGGGGGGCGGCCCGCGCGCGCGTCACGCAGGCCGGCCCGGATGGCCAGCACGCTGACGACGGTGGGCATCACGAACAGCCGGAAGTTCAGGGGCCCGCTGAACCGGGCGACCATCTCGCCGAGCCCGCGGAAGAACATCTCGAGCAAGGTGTCCACGGGTCCCTCCCCTCACACGAACATCGCGCGCGCCAGCGTGCCGCCCGAGATGACCCGGGCCGTGTAGCCGTGGCTCGCCAGGATGCGCGTCGCGAAGTAGGCGCGCCCGCCGGAGCGGCAGATGACGAGAATCTCGCGATCCTTCGGGAGCTCGCCGAATCGGGCGCGGAGCTGGCCGAGCGGGATGTGCACGGCGCCGGGCACCTTCTCCACGACCAGCTCCACCGGGTCGCGGACGTCGAGCAGGAAGGCGCCCTTCGTCTGGTCCCAGTGCGCGACGCCCATGTCGCCGTGGAGGTTGTTGGCGGCGACCATCCCGGCGAAGTTCACCGGATCCTTGGCGCTGCCGAACTGCGGTGCGTAGCAGAGCTCGGATTCCTCGAGGTCGTAGATCGTCGCGCCCATCTGCAACGCCATGGCCAGCGCGCTGATCCGCTTGTCCACCGCCGGGCCGTCCTCGCCGAGCGCCTGGGCGCCGAGGAGCTTGCCATCCGACTTCCGGTAGATCACCTTGAGGCCCAGCATCTTCGCACCCGGGTAGTAGCCGGCGTGGGAGTTGGGGAACAGGTAGATCTTCTCGTAGTCGGTGTCGCCGTTGCGGCGAAGCGTCTTCTCGCTGACGCCGGTCCAGGCGGCCGCGGCGCCGAACAGGCCGATGATGGAGGTGCCCTGCGTGCCGCGGAAGTGCGAATCACGCCCGGCGATCACGTCGGCCGCAATCCGCCCCTGGCGGTTGGCCGGACCGGCCAGCGCGACGAGGCTCCACTGGTCGGTGACGAAGTCCTTCACCTCGATGGCGTCGCCGACCGCGAAGATGTCCGGATCGCTCGTGCGCATCTGATCGTCCACGCGGATGCCGCCGCGCTCGCCGATGGCGAGCCCGGCCTGCTTCGCCAGGGTCGTATCCGGCCGCACACCCGAGCGCGAGGATGACGACGTCGGCCGGATACACCATGCCGGACTTCGTCTTCACCTCGAGCGCGCCGCCCTCGGCCTGCGTGAACCCGGCCACGCCATCGCCCAGCGCCAGCTTGATGCCGTGGCGCTTGAGGTGCTCCTCCACCAGCCGCGCGAACTCGCGATCGAGCGGCGCCAGCACCTGGTCGAGCATCTCGACGAGCGTCACCTCGAACCCGACGTGGGCCAGGTTCTCCGCCGTCTCGAGCCCGATGAACCCGCCGCCGATCACGACCGCGCGCCGCGTCGGCTTCACGTACTGGATGCCGGAGTAGTTGTAGAGCCCCGCCAGGAAGTCCGTGCCCCGCTCGATCCACTCGCGGATGGTCCGCGCGTCCGGCACGGTGCGCACGTGGAAGATGCCGGGGAGATCGATGCCGGGGAGCGGCGGGCGAACCGACTGCGCGCCCGGGGAGAGCACCAGCTTGTCGTAGGGCTCGGTCGTCACCGCCCCGGTCGTGACGTCGCGCAGGTCCACGGTCTTCTGCTTCGGGTCGATCGCGATCGCCTCGCAGTTGGTCCGCACGCTCGACGTTGAACATGTTGCGGAACAGCTGCTCGTTGGCGACGAGCAGGCTCGACTCCTTCGGGATGACGCCCGAGATGTGGTACGGCAGGCCGCAGTTGGCGTACGACACGTACGGCCCCTTCTCGACCATCAGGATCTCGGCCTGCTCGTCCAGCCGCCGCAGCCGCGCCGCACACGACGCCCCGCCTGCCACTCCACCGACAATGACGACCTTCATGACTCGCCTCCGGCCAGGCCTTCTGCCTTCTCTGCCTACTGCCTTCCGCTGCTGATCTGCGGCTCTACGTCTTCGGCGGCTTCCGGAAGTCCTTCAGCAGCTTGTTCATCGCCTTCTCGAGGTTCTTCTGCCGCTTCTCGGGCTTGGCCTTGGCATCGACGGTCTTGCTGGCCTGCCCTCTCCACACCAGTTCCTTCAGCGCCGGGTCGTACATGTCCAGGGCGATGGTGCCGATGTTGATCGTGGTCGTCGTCGCCGTGGTCGTCTGCATCCCGCCGCCGTACCGGTAGCCGTAGCCGCCGGAGCTGTAGGCGTTCACCTGCCGCTCCTGCGTCAGCGCCAGCTGGTAGGCGACGAACAGGGTGGCCTCGTCGCCTTCGACCTTCTTCAGGCCCTTGCCGGCCAGCACCGTCTCCACCGCCTGCCGGATCTGGCCGTCGACGATGTCGTCGGGCTTCTCCGCGCCGGCGACTTCCACCCAGCGATAGGTCGTGTACTTGAAGAAATCCGTTCCGGGTGCGTAGTTCACGGACACGTCCTGCGCGAAGGCGGCGCCGACCCCGAAGGCGAGGACGCTGAAGACCGCGACGACGAGACCCGCGATTCGAGTCTTGTTGCTCATGACTGCTGCTCCTGTTCGTGATGTGATCGTTGCGTATGGGTGCCTTGCCCACGATCGGTCGCTCTGCGGTCAGGCCCTCTCTCTGGCCCGCGCGGCGGTCACGTACTCCAGGCCGCGCGTCTCGGTGACGAACGCGGAACTCCAGCACCGGCGGCTTCTCGCTCGTCTCCATCAGCGACAGCAGCTGCGAGAAGCGGTCGCTCCGCAGCTCGTCCTCGAGCGCCCGCTCGTCCCGCCAGTCCTCCTGGTAGCAGAAGGTGTTGGCCTCATCCACGTCGGCGGCGATGCTGGCGCCAGGCACCCGGCGTGGCCACGGGTGTGCCGCATCAGCGAATGCAGCGCGTCGATCAGTTGCGGTGCGCGGCCTGACTGTCGCTGTCAGCCGGACAGTCATCTGCACCATCGGCAGTCCTCCACGGGGACATCGTCACGCTGGGTAGAGCACAGCCGGTGCCAGCGCCGTGGCAGGTGGCGTGCCGGTGGCTAACTGACCGTACGGCAGCGAGTTGTGGGGGAAGACCGTCCGCTCGAGACCGCGACGGGGGCAGGATGAGAAGCTCCAAGAGGATGGAGCTTCTCCAGAGCCGGGGCCCACGGACGCGGGCCCCGGGCTGGGGCGTTACTTCGCCATCGGCTTGTGGCCCGAGTTCGTGATCACCACCTGGATGTTCTTCGCCGTGGCATCGAGCGTCGTCTTGCCGGCGTAGAGCGCGCCGTCGGGCAGGGTCGCCATCTGCACGGCCAGGGTCACCGGTTCGTCGGGCTTGTCGACGTAGCTGCTGACATTGAGGCCAAGCAGCCGGTTGGCGGCGGGATCGAGGTCGATGGACAGCACGTCGCCCGGCTTCAGGTACTGCTTCATCTCGACGCGCACGCTGCCGCCGGCCTGCGGCGTCACCGCCACGCGTCCGCCGTCCTTGACCGCCTGGATCTTGTCCGCCTGCGGCGGCACGTAGGAGTGGATCAGGGCCGCGGCCTGCTGCATGTAGTCCTGGATGTCTTCCTTCTTGTTCTCGACGATCGCGCCCTTGACCGCGCCGCCGCCCTTCTTCCGTCCCCGCCCGCCACCGCCGCCACTCGCTTCGGGCTTCGGCTCGCCGCCCATCGCCACCTTCTGCACCTTGCCGTCGGCGCCGTAGTAGCAGCGGTTCTGCTTCCGGCTCTTCTCCTCGCCCTTCATGCTGATGACGGTCGTCTCGACCCACTCGTACTGCGCGAGCTTCTTCGTGCCCTCGGCCAGCGACTGCTTCAGCGCCGCCACCTGGTCTGGCTTCCCGCCGCCGGCTGGCGCGGGGGCTGTTGCGCGGCCAGGACCAGCGGCAGGCCGAGCAGGGCCGCCATCACCGCCGTGCGCGACATCATCGTGACTTTCATGGTGGTCTCCTCGATCGGCGGGATACCGCGATCTGAAATGGTGAGAAGCACGGACGAGTGCCAGCGCGACGACGCCTGCGCGTTCGCGGGCTAACTCTGCGTATGCGCAGCGAGCTTGGGACGTCCGAGCCAGACGCCGGGCTCGAACGCTCGGGCGTCGGTCGCACCCCGGCCGGCTGGAGGTTCTCCAACGGAGGCGCCGTCTGCCGTTCTGCCTTCTGCCTTCTGCCTTATGCCTTGTCCGGCGAACCCGGCCGGTGGATCCCGAGCTTGACCATGCGGGCTTCGAGCGTGGTCGGCTTGAGGCCGAGGACGTCGGCCGCGGCGTTCTTGCCACGGATGCGCCAGCCGGTTTCCTCGAGCACGCGCAGGATGTGCTCGCGCTCGAGGTTCCGGAGATCGCGCAGATCATGCGTCGCGGTGTCCTGGGGAGGCGGCCGGACGCGTGGCCGGGGCGGAGTGCGGCGGGGTGACCACGAGCGTCGGGCCCGGGCGAGAGGATCATCGCGCGCTCGAGCACGTTGCGCAGTTCCCGCACGTTGCCGGGCCAGTGATAGCGCTTGAGCGCCTCCATGCTGGCGCGGTCGATCGCGGTGAAGCGCTTGCGCATGACGCCGCCCAGCTCGTCGACCAGCGTCTCCACGAGCGTCGGGATGTCCTCCAGCCGCTCCCGCAGGGGCGGGACGACAATCGGAAACACGTTGAGCCGGTAGTAGAGGTCGCTGCGGAAGGTGCCCTGGCGGACGGCGGCTTCGAGGTCCCGGTTCGTCGCGGCGATGATGCGCACGTCGACGCCGATCGGCGTGGGGCTGCCCAGCCGTTCGAGGGTGCGTTCCTGCAGGACGCGGAGCAGCTTCACCTGCACCTCGAGCGGCAGGTCACCGATCTCGTCGAGGAACAGCGTGGAGCCGTGCGCCAGCTCGAAGCGGCCGATCTGCCGCGACAAGGCGCCGGTGTAGGCGCCCTTCTCGCGCCCGAACAGCTCGCTCTCGATCAGCGCGCTCGGGATCGCCGAGCAGTTGACCCGCACCATGTGGCGGCCCCGGCGCGGGCTGGCTTCGTGAACGTAGGCGGCGAACCGCTCCTTGCCCGTCCCGGTCTCTCCGATCGAGGAGCACCGTCGAATCGGTGGCCGCCACCTGCTCCGCCAGCATGCGTGGCGTGGGCGATGGCGGGGCTGTGGCCAGTCACGACGTCACCGCCCCGGAGGGCGCCACTTCCCGGCGCAGGTAGACGTTCTCGCGCTCGAGCTTGTCGCGCAGCCGCTTCACTTCCTCGTGCGCCGCCTTGAGCGCCTCCTCGCGTCCGCGCCGCTCGGTGATGTCCTGCACGGCGCTGACCACCTTGGCCCGGCCACCGACCGGAGCTTCCAGTCGTCGCGCGGTGTGCCGGAGCCAGATGCCGCCCCGGCGGGGGTGATCGTACTGGTACTCGATCACCGCGCGCTCGATCTCGCCCGTCCCGAGCTGGCGGCACAACTCCCCGACCACGCCTGCATCCGCCGCGGCGACGCGAGACATCCACACGTCGATCGCTCGCGGTGCGTCCTCGGCAGCGATGCCGAGCACCTCCTGCATGCGGGTGTCCACGAAGGCCGACGATTCCCCGGCGGCCGCGACGCTGAGGCCCAGTTCCGCGGCATCGACCGCCGCCGCGAGGAGCGAGCGCCTGTTCACGCAGGAGCGCCCCGCTGCTCCGCAGGGCCTCGAACGCCTCCTGCCGCTGCAGCGCCGCCACCATCATCTCGCCCAGCAGGCGCAGGCGCGGCACGTAGGCGGGTGACCAGTCTCCTCCATCGGTCGTCGAGTTGATGACGATCAGGTGACTCACCACCGCTTCCGTGGTGACAGGGACCACCATGATCCTGCGGACCCCGAACTCGGCGTTGCTGGCGCGGTCCACGGCCGCCTCGGGCGGCTGGTCGGCGACGGCCATGACCAATGGCACGCCATCGACAACGGTCCGCTGGTACGTCCAGGGGAACATCGCGGCGAGATTGACTTCCTCGGGTAGATGGGGGATGCCGTCGCCGTACGACATGGCGACGACCGTCACCACCGTCCGTTCGGAGTCGACGGCCACGAGGCCGCTCAAGTCGGCATGGAAGAAGGTGCGAACCTCGGCGAGGACACTCTCGAGCGAAAGCCTGACCGCGTCCGAGGCACACATCAGACGCGCCGAGGTATGGGCCATCAGCGCCTCGAACTGCCGGAGGTCCGGGGCGGGCGGGCTCGGATCGGAACTGGAAGGCGGCACGATCGTGTCTCGAATCATAGCGCAAGGGCACCGCGCCTCCCCCAACACATTGGAGAAACCCCAGAGCGTCGGCCGGCGGCGGAGGCCGCCGCCGCGAGTGCCCGGCCCACGGCTCGTGACGCTAACTCATTCGACCGTGAACGGTTACGGCCGCGATCGCCGCACACGCCGGGCCTTGGCCCCAGTCATGCACTGTCGGACCGGCGTAACGGGAGACGCAACGTGATGACTCGAATTCTCCGTCCGGTTCTAGTGCTGATCGCGGCGCTGCTGTCTGATCCCGGGACAGGCCGCCGCGCAGTCGCACGGACGACTGGGACGTCTTCGTCGCGCCCTACTTCATGGGCGCCGCGCAGAGCGGCAACGCCACGCTGCTCGGGCATCCCGTCGAGATCGACCTGACGACGACCGAGATTCTCGAGAACCTCGAGTTCGGGGCGATGGGCCTGTTCGCGGCGAAGAAGGGCAACTGGGGGTTCGGCGCCGATGCGCTCTGGATGGCCCTCGGCGTCAACGTGCACGACACCGAGGTGGACTTCAACCAGGGCGCGTTCACGTTCTACGGGATCCGGCAACTGAGCCCCGCCGCCGACCTCACGTTCGGCCTGCGCGTGAACACCCTGCAGGGCGAGTTCACCTTCAACCACCTTGGCGGCGCGCGCGTCAGCGACGACCAGACCTGGGTGGACCCGGTCGCGGGCCTCACGCTCCGCACGCCGGCGGGCCGACGCATGCAGTTGCGCGTGTACAGCGAGATCGGCGGGTTCGGCGCCGGCTCCGATTTCACCTGGCAGATCTTCCCCAGCTTCGGCATCAACTTCGGCCGCCACTTCTCCACCGAGTTCGGCTACCGCTGGCTCGACATCGACTACACGACCGGCGAGGGCAACCAGCAGTTCGTCTACGACGCGCTGACGCAGGGCCCCTTCCTGGGCTTCGGGTTCCGGTTCTGAATCGCGACGACAGGAGTACGCACATGGCTGTCCACGCTGGCGTTGACATTCACCCGTTGAAGGAGATCGTCACCGGCCTGTACGTCACGGCCAGGGAGGCCTACGAGGCGTGGAAGGCCGATCCCGAGACAGGTGATCATCCTCGACGTTCGCACGTTCGAGGAGGTCCTCTTCGTCGGCTTCGCGACGATGGCCTGGAAGATCCCGTTCACCGTCCAGACGACGCGAGTGGGACGCCGCCAAGTCGATGTTCGCAGATGAAGCCGCTTCCCGATTTCGTCGCCCGCGTGAAGCAGGTGGCGACGCCCGAGCACACGATCATGGCGATGTGCCGCTCCGGCGGCCGCAGCGCGATGGCCCTCAACGTGCTCGCCAAGGCCGGCTTCACGAAGCTCTACAACATCATCGACGGCATGGAAGGGGACGTGGTCGAAGACGCGGAGAGCGTCTTCGTCGGGCAGCGGCTCAGGAACGGCTGGAAGAACGCCGGCTGCCCCTGGACCTACAAGCTCACGCCCGATCGTCTGTTGTTGCCCTCAATCGAGAAAAGGAGTAGGTCATGAAACTGAAAACGGGTGCGACTCGCAGAGTCCACGCCAGCAACACCCGCGGCGCCGCGTTCCACGGTATCGGCGCCTTCGTCGGCATCGGCAAGACCCAGCGGGCCCACGTCTATACGGCGGCATCGACTGCCGGTCGGACCCGGAGGACTACAAGAAGATCGATCCGGAGAAGCTGGCGCGTGAACTCGAGGTCGATCATGTGCGCGGTCAACAACGGCCGCTTCTGGATGATGGACGAAGTGGAGTTACGCCGGCGGCGACACCGTCAGACTTCCACGGCGTCGAGATGAACTGGGCCGGCGACATGACCGGGGCCGAGATGATCGCCCAGTTCCAGAGCGCCTATGTGCCGTCATTGATCAAGCGCAACACGATCTGGACCTTCAAGGCGGGCAAACCGGTGTACCTGCTGCGCGAGCCCGGCGGCCCGGTCTGGGTCCTGCAGGAATACACCAAGGCGGTCGATCCGAGCCTGACCCCCGACAACCTCGACGAGCTGGGCGGCAAGTTGAAGAACCTGCCGAAAGGCTGGACGTTC
Source organism: uncultured Acidobacteriota bacterium (assembly GCA_963721715.1). Taxonomy (GTDB): domain Bacteria; phylum Acidobacteriota; class Vicinamibacteria; order Vicinamibacterales; family UBA2999; genus VFZN01. The sequence continues at coordinate 650,112 of CAVRKI010000006.1, forward strand.
GAGACCAAGGTGCTCGACCAAGGACCTGACGCTCGACACCGGCCGCAGCGGCGGCTGGGCGGCCATCATTCGCGACGATCTGCACTGCACCTACCAGGGCTGCGGATACGGCGCGGACACCAGCGCCAATTACGTGCCGTAGCGTCCGCGAGCCGCGGAGCCGCTCAGGCGACCGTCTGCTGTCGCGGCCCGCGTCTTGGCGCCTGGCAGTTGAGAGCGATCGCGATGAAACCCAGACCCGTTCGTTCGTGGATCGCGTGGCTGCTCGATGGCCGCGCTGTCGTTCCCGCCGGGTCTCGCTGCCCAGCAACAGGACAAGATCGCCGCCCTCAAGACGTCGCTCGCGGCCAACCAGAAGCTGCAGCGCCAGTACAAGTGGGTCGAGACGACGGTCATCAGCATGAAGGGCGAGGAGAAGTCACGCCTGCAGAAGCAGGTCTTCTATGGCCCTGACGGCGCGCTCCAGAAGCAGCCGCTGATCGCGCCCCGCCGCCGCAGTCGTCACCGGGCGGCGCGAAGGGCAAGATCGCCGAGAAGAAGAAGGCCGAGATCACCGCGGCCATGCAGCAGGCCGCCGATCTCATCCACCAGTACGTGCCGCCGGATCCCCAGAAGATCCAGGCCGTCAAGGCGGCGGGCAATCTCGCCATCGTGCCGGTGGGGCCGGACTCGACTCGCGTCGATCTGAAGAACTACCTGAAGAGCGGCGACTCGCTCAGCCTCGGCCTGGACACCGCCGGCAACGCGATGCAGACGGTCAGCGTGAAGTCCTACATGGAGTCCAAGGACGACGCGGTCACCCTCGACGTGACGTTCGCCAAGCTGCGCGGCGGGCTCTCGTACCCGGCGAGCACGGTGCTGAACGTGCCCGGAGAGAAGATCCAGGTCGTCGTCCAGAACTCGAACTACGAGAAGGTGACGCCGGCGGGACGACGGCCGCCACCGCTCCGGCGGCGAAGCCGGCGGCGGCGCCGACGCTCGATGACGGCGATCGACAGCCTCACCGCGCCGATCGCGCTCTATCCCGATGCGCTCATCGCGCAGATCCTGCAGGCCTCCGTCGACTTCCCCGGCGTGCAGAAGTTCGCCGGCTGGTTGAAGGCGCAACGCGTCGCTCAAGGGATCCGCGCTGCAGGATGCCGCCCAGGCGGCGGGGTTCGCGGCGCTGGCTCGTCGCGCTGGCGCCGTTTCCGCAAGTGGTCCAGATGATGGTCGACAAGCCCGACTGGACCCAGCAACTCGGCAAGGCGTTCGTGGCCGACAAGAAGGCCGTGCTTCGATTCGATCCAGCACCTGCGCGCGATGGCGCAGGCGATGGGCAACCTGAAGACGACGGAGCAGCAGGCCGTGTCGACCGAGACCACGTCTGCCGGCCAGCAGGTGATCGTCATCCAGCCGGCCAACCCGCAGGTGATCTACGTCCCGGTCTACACGCAGGTCGTCTACGTGCAGCCGGCGCCACCGCCCCCCCGCCGTCCTCGGCCAATGTGGCAGGGGCGGCGCTGGTCGGGTTCACCGTGGGCGTCATCATCGCCTCGTCGCACAACCACTACTACGGCGGCTGGCACGCCTACGACGAGGCGTGGGACCGGCGCGAGGACTACTACGAAGACCGCCAGGACTACGCCGAGGACCGGCGCGAGAACACGCAGCGAGTACCAGGACGAGCGGCGCGACGCCGGCCAGCAGAACCAGTCGCAGCGGCAGTCCACGGCCCAGGCGAACCAGTCGTCGCGACAGTCCACCGCGCAGTCGAGCCAGTCGAACCGGCAGTCCACCGCCGAGACGAACCAGTCGACGCGTCAGACGAGCGGAGCCAGCCAGGAAACCGCGCAAGCCAACCAGGCGAACCGGCAGTCCACGTCGCAGACGAACCAGTCGTCGCGCCAGTCCACGGCGCAGGGGAATCAGGGCAGCCGTCAGAGCACCGCCTACCAGAGCGGCGGCAGTGCGCGAGCCCAGAGCTCCAGGGGCAGCGCCAGCCGCGGTGGCAGGGGTGGCGGCGGCCGCCGCCGGTAGCTCGGGTCAATGGGGAGAACGGACATGAAGCCTCCTGTCTTCGGAATCTCGACCGCGGTGCTGGCGATGACGGTGCTGCTGCAGGCCTGCACGCCGGCGCCGGCCGTGAAGCGCTTTGACACTCCGGATGACGCCGCGAAGGCCGTCCAGGCGGCGTTCACGGCCAACGACACCAGCGCGATGACGGCCATCTTCGGCGCGGACGCCGAGAAGGACCTCACCTCGGGCGATCCGGTGGCCGACCAGCACGACCGCCAGGTGATGGCGCTCGCCATGCGGACAGTCGCTCCGCTGGAACGCGCTCGCCGACGACCGGCAGGAACTGGTGATCGGCGACGAGGAGTGGCCGTTCCCCATTCCGCTGAAGAAGGTCGGCGGCGGATGGTATTTCGACACGGACGCCGGCCGCGACGAGATCCTCTCGCGGCGCATCGGCCGCAACGAGCTGCAGGTGATCGACGTCTGTCGGGCCTACGTGCTGATGCAGGAGGAGTACGCGAGCCAGCCGCGCGATGGGAAGGTCGCCGGCCTGTATGCGCAGAGACTCCGCAGCGCGCCGGGGCGGCAGGATGGTCTGTACTGGCAGGTCGGCCCCGAGGAGAAGACCAGTCCGCTCGGCGACCTCGTCGCCCAGGCGTCCGTCGGAGGGGTACGACGAAAGCAAGGACTCGACGCAGCAGCCGTTCTGGGGCTACCGCTTCCGCATCCTGACGGCCCAGGGCGCGGCCGCGAAGGGCGGCGCCCGCAGCTACATCGAGAACGGCGAGATGACCGGCGGCTTCGGACTGGTCGCCTATCCGGCCGACTACGGCCAGGGCGGCATCATGACCTTCATCGTCAACCAGGACGGGGTCGTCTACCAGGCCGACCTCGGCGAGGAGACGGCCAAGGTCGCGAGCACGATGGAAGCGTTCGATCCCGACCCGAAGTGGACCGCGGTGCAGGAGCCAACCTCGTAGGCGGCGCGAGCCGACTGCGATGGAGACACGATCATGGCCGCACCAGGAACGCCCACTCAGCCGAAGCGCACGCTGACGCGCTGCGCACTTCTTCAGGACCGTCGCCAACGTCGTGGGTCGGGTCCGGTGCTGCTCGCGGCGCTGATCCGGCCGAAGACGTCCGCTGCGCTCCGCGAGAAGGTGGTGCTCGCGGTGACGTCGATCACCGACTGCCGCTATTGCCAGTGGGGCCACACCCACTGGGCGCTGGCCAACGGCGTGTCGCTGGAGGAGGTCAACGAGATCCTCGGCCACGACCTCGAGTCGCTGCAGGCCAGGAACCCCGCCGAGGCGGCCGCGATCCTGTTCGCGCGGCACTACGCGGAGAACCTCGACCAGATCGATCCCGCCTCGCTCGAGAACCTCCGCCGGCACTACACCGATGCGCAGGTCAGCGGAGATCCTCGCCTACGTGCGGGCCATCACGCTCGGCAACCTGGTCGGCAACAGCCTCGACACCGTGCTCGGGCGCGCTCGGGATCGTCGTCCCGCCACGGCAGGCGCACCGATGGTGAGGGGGCGCCCAGGCGATGACGCTGCGACCGCTTGCGGCGCGGGCTGGGGGGCGCCGTCGTCGGCGCGTGGCTGGTGCGGCACCAGTCGCGGCCGCACCGCAGGATCCGGCGCCGGCGGAGAGCGCACCCGCGACTGCCCTCGCAGGCTGCCGGCGCCTGCGCCGGCCGACACCGTCGAGACGATGGATGTCGTCGACCTGATTCGCGCGTGGCGCCACAAGGAGAAGCCCGCTTCCGACACGTTCGACTATCGCAAGCGGATGGTTGCGGCCGCGCCCGTGATCGGGGCGAAGCCCTCGGCCGGGGTGATCATCGGCGTCGCCGGCAACGCGGCGTTCTACCTGGGCGATCCGGCCACCACGCACATCTCCTCCGGCGTCGGCAGCGTCACCTTCACCAGCAAGGGGCAGGCGGGCATCAACGCGCACAACACGGTGTTCGGCCGCGACAATCGATGGCGCCTCGAAGGCGACTACCGCTTCCAGTGGACCTCGCAGGAGACCTTCGGCCTCGGCACGGACACGGCGGCGCCTGACGGCGAGGTCGTCCGCTTCGACTTCTACCGGCTGTCGCAGTCCGCGCAGTACCGCCTGCGGCCGACAGCTGTTCGCCGGCGGCGGCCTGCACTTCGACAGCCACACCGATGTCGGGCCCGACGAAGGGAACGAAGACACCTGGCCCGACTCCGAGTTCTACCAGTACAGCGTCGCCAACGATCTGCCGCTCGAGACTCAGCGGTCGGCCGGTCCGAGCGCGGAACTCATCTGGGACAGCCGCGACAACTTCATCAATCCGGATCGCGGCTGGCTGGCCCGCGCCGTCTATCGCGCGATGTTCGAGGGGTTTCTCGGCGGCGATTCGGACTGGCAGCGGGTGACGCTCGACGTCCGCGCCTTCCCCGCGCTGACCTCCGATCGCCGCCACAAGCTGGCGATGTGGGCGTATGCCGACCTGGTGATCGACGGGCGTCGCGCCCTACTTCGATCTGCCCTCGACGGCGGGCGACCCGTACGGCCGCTCGGGACGCGGCTATGCCGAAGGGCACTTCCGCGGCGAGAAGCTGGCGTTCGCGGAGATCGAGTATCGGGGCTCGCTGATGCGCAACGGGCTGCTGGGCATGGTGGTCTTCCTCAACGCCACCACGATCTCGAACCAGGCAGAGGACGAGGCGCTGTTCGATCACTTCGCGCCCGGCGGCGGCGCCGGGCTCCGGCTGCTGCTCAACAAGCGGTCGAAGACCAATCTGGCCTTCGACATCGGGTTCGGCGAGAAGGGCAATCACGGCGTGTACCTCGCGGTACAGGAGGCGTTCTGACATGACACGGCCATCGCGTTTCTATTGCGGTCGCCTGGCGGCGGCAGCGGCGTCGTCGCGCTGCTGGCCGGCAGCGCGGCGGCGCAGTCGCCGCCGGCAACACGGGCGGATGCCATTGCCGCCGAGGAGGCCGAGAAGGCGCAGCACCTCGAGCCCTACGTCGGCAACAAGGCCGAGCGAATCGTGAACGCCCTCGAAGCAGGCATTCATCACCGGCACGCGTCAAGTGGCACCCGTTCTTCGAGAGCGCGGCGCGGGCGGCGGCTTCACGCTGGGCGCGGGGTATCGCCAGCACGTGAGCGTCGTACAGCTCCGTCGACATCCGCGGATCGATCACGCCCAGCGGCTACAAGCGGGTGGAGGTCGAGTTCCTCGCACCACGTGCGCTGCAACGGCGCGGCGTGCTGTCGATCGTCGGCGGCTGGCGCGAGGCGACCGAGGTCGGCTTCTACGGCTTCGGCACGGCGCCGACGTCGGCTGACGACCGCGCCAACTACAGCTTCTCGCAGCCCTACGCGTCGGCGTCGTTGCGGCTGCTGCCGACGCGGAAGTGGCTGGTGCTCGGCGGCGGTCTCGAGGTGAGCGAGTGGAAGCAGGACGCCGGCGCGGGCACCGCGCCATCGGTCGAGGAGGTCTACACGCCGGAGGAACTGCCCGGCCTCGGGTCGTCGCCCGTCTACGTGCAGGCGTTTGGCGACGGTCGGCTTCGACTCGCGCGCGGCCGCCGACTACGCCCGGCGCGGCGGCTACTACGGCGTCACCTACCGCAACTACACCGACCAGGACGAGGCGTACGGGTTCTCGCAGGTGGACTACTTCGGCCATCCAGCACATTCCGATTCTGCGCGACGCCTGGGTGCTGTCGCTGCGCGGCGAAGTGACCACCACCGAGGCGAAGGACGGCCAGGTGATTCCCTTCTACATGCTGCCCTCGCTCGGCGGCGGCTCGACGCTGCGGGGGTTCACGTCGTGGCGCTTCCGCGAGCGAAACAGCCTGTTGCTCTCGGCCGACTGGCGCGTGCTGGCCAATCACTTCATGGACATCGCGGTGTTCTACGACGCCGGCAAGGTCGAAGCCGACGCCTCCGACCTGGACTTCAACGGGCTGAAGAGCGACTACGGCATCGGCTTCCGCCTGCACGGCCCGCTCTCGACGCCGCTCCGCATCGACTTCGCGAAGAGCAACGAAGGTTTGCAGATGGTGTTCTCGGCCAAGGCGGCCTTCTGAGGTGGCGACCATGACGACCCAACCGAAGCGACTGACCGTGGCGGCCACCGCCTGCCTCACCGTCCTGGCCGCCGCCCTCGGCGGCCCAGGGCGGGCCGCGGTTCTACGACGACGACCCGATTTCGCGCGTGCCCGAACGGGCCGACGCGTCGAAGGCGGCCGAGCACGACATCAGCCTGTTCTACTCCCTCGGCTACAACCTGTTCGTCACCGGACGCAAGCCGCCGAGCATGACGCGCGCCGGCAACCTCAACACCATCGACGAGGTGCCCGATTCCGGCTGGTTCACCAACCGGATCGGATCGCGGCCCGCTGACGATCGAGGAGCTGATGCGCGGGCCGAACCAGGGCACCGCCGCCATCGTCCGGACAGCTGGACGGTGGTCCGCGAGAAGAGCGCCGGCTTCGCGCCCGGGCTTCACGGCTCGGGACGCCAAGGGCGAGACCTGGTTCGTCTCGTTCGATCCGCCGAGCAACCCGGAGGGCGCCACCGGCGCCATCGCCGTCGCCACCAAGATCTTCTGGGCGCTCGGCTACAACCAGGTGGAGAACTTCATCTCGGTCGTGAAGCCGGAGCAGCTGCACATCGAGCCCAAGGCGACGGCGCGCCGTCCGTCGGGCCAGCGCACGCCGATCACGAAGGACGACCTGCAGATGGTGCTCGAGCGCACGGCCCGGAACGCCGACGGCTCGTATCGAGTGGCGGCCGGCCGCCAGCTGTCGGGGCGGGTGCTCGGCGGCTTCGAGTACCAGGGAACGCGGCCGGACGATCCCAACGACCTGGTGCCGCACGAGCACCGGCGCGAGCTGCGCGCCCTCGGCGTGTTCGGCGCCTGGACCAACCTGACCGACATGAAGTCCGGCAACACGCTCGACACCGTGGTCACCGAGGGCGGTCGCAGCGTGGTTCGCCACTACCTCCAGGACGTCGGCTCCACGTTCGGCATCGGCGCCAACGGGCCGCACGACTGGGACGAGGGCTGGGAGTACGTCCTCGAGGCCAAGCCGACCCGCAAGCGCGTCTTCACGTTCGGCTTCGGGCTCAGCCCGTGGCAGACCGTCGACTACGAGGAGCTGCCGGCCATCGGACGGTTCGAGGGCGACGTGTTCGATCCGCTCACCTGGAGACCGCGGGTGCCGACGGCCGCCTTCGTCAACCTGCGGGCCGACGACGGGTTCTGGGCGGCGCGGCGGGTGATGGCGTTCACCGACGAGATGATCCGCGCGGTCGTCAAGGCCGGCGAGTTCAGCGACCCGAAGGCCGAGGCGCTGCTGGCGGACGTGTTGATCAAGCGGCGCGACAAGATCGGGCGCGCCTACCTGACCGCAGATCAATCCGATCGTCGATCCGGCGCTCGACGCCGCCAACGTTCTCACCTTCGGCAACGCCGCGGTGGAGCACAAGTTCGCGGACGCGCCGACCGCCTATCGCGCGGTCTGGTACGCGTTCGACAACCAGACCGGCGCCTCGAAACGCATCGCCGACACGCAGTCGGCCACGACCGCGCATGCCGGCGCCGGCAGGGCTGCCCGCTCAGCCCGGTGCCTACGTGCGTGTCGAGCTGAGCGCGACGAGCCCGGCGCACGCCGTCGTGGGCCACACCCGTGCAGGCCTGGTTCAGGCGTCTCGACAACGGCTGGAAGCTCGTCGGGTTCCAGCGACTACCGGACGCCGCCGCGACGGCGCAGCCCTGAGAGGACCGACTCATGAGCGACACCGGCGAAGACCGTACGTTGGGGCAGCGTCTGCTCGCCCCGATCGCGGAGGTGCGGCGTGACGAGGTCGTCAGCGTCCTCCTGCTGACGCTGCTGATGTTCCTGATCCTGGCGGCCTACTACTTCCTCAAGACCGCCCGCGAGGTGTTCATCCTCAGCGAGGGCGGCGCCGAGGTGAAGAGCTACTCGTCGGCCGGGCCAGGCGCTGCTGCTGCTCTTCCTCGTCCCGGCCTACGGCGCGTTCGCCTCGCGCGTCAACCGCGTGCGGCTGGTGCAGAGCGTCACGCTGTTCTTCGTGCTGCACCTGCTGCTGTTCCTCGCCGCGCTCGCCGCCGGCCTGCACGTCGGCATCGTCTACTTCCTGTGGATCGGCATCTTCAACGTGATGGTGATCGCCCAGTTCTGGGGCTTCGCCAGCGATCTCTACACGAAGGATCAAGGCAAGCGCCTGTTCCCGGTGATCGGCGTCGGCGCCAGCCTGGGCGCGTGGCTCGGCTCGGTGCGGGCCGGCACCGTCGTGCACGACTTCGGTGCGCCGCGCCTGCTCGTCGGCGCCGGCATCGTCCTCGTCGGGTGCACCCTGCTGACCGGCGTGATCAATCGGGTCGTGACGAAGGCATCGCCCCAGGCGCCGGCGGCCGAGGAGCCGCTCGGCCGCGAAGGCGGCTTCGGGCTCATCTTCAAGGACCGCTACCTCGCGCTGATCGCCATGCTCATGGTGCTGCTGAACGTCGTCAACACGACCGGCGAGTATCTGTTCGGCCGCTACGTGGTCGAGGCCGCGTTCGCACTGCACGGCGCCGGCCCGGACGCCGCGGCCGCCCGGCAGGAGTTCATCGGCGCCACCTACAGCAGCCTGTTCAGCACGGTGAACCTCGGCGGGTTCCTGCTGCAGATGTTCGTCGTCTCGCGGGTGTTCAAGAAGCTGGGCGTCGGGAAGTCGCTGTTCATCCATCCGTCGATCGCGATGGCCGGCTACGTGGTGATGGCGCTGGTGCCGTCGCTCGGGGCGATGCGCTGGCTGAAGATCGCCGACAACAGCGTCGACTACTCGCTCGGCAACACGACCAAGCAGGCGCTGTGGCTGCCGACGAGCCGCGAGGCGAAGTACAAGGCCAAGCAGGCCGTGGACTCGTTCTTCGTCCGGATGGGCGATGTTCTGCAGGCGGGCCTCGTGTGGGTGGGCGAACGGCTGGCGCTGGCGGTGCCGGCGTTCGCCGCCGTGAACCTCGCCCTGGTCGGGCTGTGGTTCGGCGTGGTCGTGCTCCTCAATCGCCAGCTGCGGGCCAAGGCGGCCGAGGCCGGCGAGTCGCACCTGTGACGCGATGATCGGCGGAACCCGCGATGGCCTCAGTCCACCCAGTGCAGGACGTCGCGGACCACCGACCAGCGCGGCGCGGACGTCTCGGTGGCGCGGCCGAGGATCCAGTGGTCGAACAGGCCGCTGATGGTGCCGTCCTTGCGCTTCAGCTCGACCCAGGCGTTGACGAAGTCGGCGAGCCGCAGGTCGCGATCGGCCACCGCATAGGCCACCGGAACGGAGAAGCGGCCCGGGCGCGGCACGACGACGGAGTACTCGGGGTGCAGGAGGGTCCAGATCGACGCGCGCTCGGCGGTGGCCAGGAACGCGTCGGCGTCCACGCGGTTGGCCGAGAAGATGTCGTCGAGCTCGTTGAACCGGACCATCCGCGCCTGTGGCACCTGCGCCCGGAGCCGGGTCTCGAGATAGGGCGCCGGAGGCACACCGATGCGCACCTGATCCATCGACCGGATTCCATCCCAGGTCGAGAATGCCTCGCGGCGGTGATCGGGGACCAGCAGCGCGATCGTCTCGTCCAGATACGAGGCGGAGAACAGCATGTTGGTGGCGCGGTCGGGCGTCACGGCGAGGCCCGCCATCAGGATGTCGCAGCGGGCCGCGTCGAGCGCCCCCTGCATCACGGTTCGAGGCAGCGGCACCAGTTCGAGCCGCACGCCGAGGTCGGTCGCCAGCTGGTAGGCCATCTCGATGTCGAACCCGACGAGCTCACCTCGCCCGTTGAGCATAGGCGTAGGGCGGATTGTCGGCGAAATAGCCCACGCGCACGGCCCCGCGGGACCGGATGCGCTGCAGGACCGACGTCTCGACGGCAGGGAGCGGCCCGGCCACGGTCTCGTCCGTGAACACCGTGGCTGGCTGATACTCCCCGGCGATGCGCATGTCGAGAACCGCGCGATCCCTGGTGTAGGTCTGCTCGGTCGTCACCGACAACACGGCCCGGACACCGACGACGGTGGCGGCGAGGAGGGCCGCCGTGACGGCCAGGTAGCGCAGCACCCGCCGCGGGTTCACCCGCAGAAGACCCGTCACCGCGCAGGTGCCGAGCAACGCGATGGCGACCGTGTGGACGGCCGCGATCAGCGTGCCGAAACGTGCGTTGACGACGCTGGCGGCCAGGAACAACTGAAAGGTGTCGGCGGGGATCCGGTAGAGATCCAGCAGGTACGGAATGGCGACGTTGAGGCTGCCGAACAGCGTGAAGAACCCGACCACCGCCAGAGGCAGATAGTCCTGGACCCGCACCGCAGCGTCGGCGAACCAGCCGGCAAACAGCACGTAGCTGAGCGACATCAGCTTGCCCGTGTGCGGAAAGTTGAACGACGCCGGCACGATGATGCCGGGCAGCGTCTCGTCCGCATCGTCACCGGTGTGATGCTCGGCGAGCAGCTCCTTCACGGCGTCGGTGAGCATCGGCAGGACGATGAAGAGGTTGCTGGTCAGGAAGGCCGTCAGCAGCGGCTCGCGCGTGCGGCCGAGCACATCCCGGTAGCGGACCGGCGTGAGCGCCGCGACCAGGCCCGGCAGCACCCACAGGCTGACCAGCAGCGACATCGCGATGTAGCTCACGTTGTAGACGCGCATGCGGGCGAGCTGCTCGGGCTTGGAGCGTCCCCGCGGCCACCGCCATGATGGCAAACAGTCCGTACGGCGTGAGGCCGGCGACGAAGCTGTTGACGCGGCCCATCGCGGCGCTGAGGGTCGCGAGCACCTCCAGCAGCCGCTCCTTGCGCTCCACGCCGATCAGGGCCACGCCGATGACGATGCTGAACACCACGACGGCCGGAACCACGTTGTTGGCCATCGAGTTGAACGGGTTGGACGGGATGTAGAGGTTGACGAGGTCGAACGGCTGCGGGTCCTCGACGAGCGTGGTGCTGAAGAACGACGCACTCTCGATGGCAGGGAACATCAGCGGGAACACGAAGACCGCGGCGAGGGCGATCACCCACAGCAACCCCAGGAGGCCGCCGACGCGCCACGCCAGCGCGCGGGCATGGTCCAGGCTGAGCCCGCCCAGCCCGCTCATCAGCGACACCATCAGGTACGGCAGCACCGTCATCTGCAGCAGCTTGACGTAGCCGTCGGCCACGATCTGCAACGGTGCCACGAGCTCTCCGCCGAACAGGCCGGTCGCCGCCTCCCAGAACGAGGGCGATCACCATCTTCCGGGGCAAGGTCATCGGCTGTTTTGGCATGCGTATCGTGCCCCAGGGCACTTAACCGGAGGACTCCGATGATAGCGCGACTCTTGATACTGTCTCTCTGCACTCTTGCAGCGATTCCGGCGTGGGCGCAGCAAGCCGCCGCCCCGCCCGTCGACGTCACCGCGCTGGCCAAGGAACAACAGAACCCGATCTCCAGCCTGACGTCGATTCCGTTGCAGTTCAATTTCGACACCGGCGGTGGACTGGAAGACCAGACCTCGCTGCTGCTCAACGCCCAGCCCGTGATCCCGTTCCGGGTGAGCAGCGGCTGGAACGCCATCTCGCGCACGGTCGTCCCGATCGCCAACCTGCCCGGCCCGGAGGGCACTCGACTACAGCGGGATCGGTGACATCCAGCTGCAGCTCTATCTCACGCCCTCCGGCAAACAGAAGCTGATCTGGGGCGCCGGCCCGGTGCTGTCGGCCCCAACCGCCACCACGTCCGGCCTCGAAACCGGAAGTTGGGCACTGGGACCGACCTTCGTGGCCCTGGCGATGCCCGGACCTTGGGTCGTCGGCACCCTGGTGAACAACGTGTGGACGATCGCGGATGCCGGGGACGACAAGAAGGTGAACCAGTTCCTGCTCCAGCCGTTCGTCAACTACAACCTGGCCAAGGGGTGGGCGATTGCCACGGTGCCGATCATCACCGCCAACTGGGAAGCGGAGAGCGGCCAGCAGTGGACGGTGCCGGTCGGGCTCGGCATCAGCCGCACCACTGTGTTCTCCGGACGGCCCATGGTCCTGGGCGTGCACTACTACAAGAACGTCGTCCACCCCGATACCGGGCCATCGAGCCAACTCCGCTTCATGGTCGTGATGCTGTTCCCGAGACGGTGAGGTGATAGCCATGGTCGGCCCGAGCCTCGTCCCGATTCTTGCGTTGGCGCTCGCCGTCCTGGTCGGGTGCACGCGCTCGCAGGAGCCGGCCCCGCCGGGAGCTGGCGCCCAAACCGCCACGCCGCCGGCCGCGGCGTCGCCATCAGAACCAGCAGGCACGCCGCCAGCGTCCGCCGAGAAGGAGCCGCTGCCGCCAGAGCCCTACGAAGCGGCGTTGCCCGAGCAGGTGCGCGCGGAGCTCTATCGGCCCTTCACCGGCGACCTCGACGAGATGGTCACGCGGCGGCTGATCCGCGTCGGCGTCACGTTCAACCGCACCGCCTACTTCGTCGACAACGGTGTGCAGCGCGGGGCGGTCTACGAGTACGGCACGCTGCTCGAGAGCGAGCTGAACAGGAAGCTCAAGACGGGCAACCTGAAGATGCACGTCTTCTTCGTGCCGATGCCGCGTGGGTCGCTGTTGTCGGCGCTGACCGAGGGCAAAGTCGATGTGGTCATCGCCCAGGTCAACGTCACACCCGAACTGCAGAAGGTGGTGGACTTCACCAACCCGACCCGCCGCAACGTGAACGAGATCGTCGTCACCGGTCCCGGCGCGCCGCCGATCAACAGCGTCGACGATCTCGCCGGCCAGGAGGTGTTCGTCCGCGATCGCACCGTCTATCACCAGAGCCTGGTTGCGCTGAACGAACGGTTGAAGGCCGACGGCAAGCCCCTGGTGTCGATTCAGGACGTGCCCGAGAATCTCGAAGACGACGACGTGCTCGAGATGGTCAACGCCGGCCTGATCAAGATCACGGTGGTGGACGACTACCTGGCGAGCTTCTGGAAGAAGGTGTTCACGAACCTGACGGTGCACGACACGGTGGCCCTCCGCACCGGCGGCGACCTGGCGGTGGCCGTGCGCAAGGATAGCCCGAAGCTGGCCGCCGAGCTGAACGCCTTCGTCGCCCGCAACGGTATCGGGACGACGTTCGGCAACATGATGGAGAAGCGTTACCTGCAGGGGACGACCTTCGTGAAGAACGCCAACTCCGAGGCCGAACGGAAGAAGTTCGAGGCGATGGCGGCGCTGTTCAGGAAGTACAGCGACCAGTATCAGCTCGACTACCTGCTGATGGCGGCGCAGGCCTACCAGGAGTCGCAGCTCGATCATGGCGCGAAGAGCCAGGTCGGCGCGATCGGCATCATGCAGGTGATGCCCGAGACCGGCGCCTCGATGAAGGTGGGCGACGTCCGGCAGCTCGAGCCGAACATCCATGCCGGGGTGAAGTACTTCCGTTTCATGATGGACCAGTACTTCAAGGACGAACCGATGGATCCGCTCAACAAGGGGCTCTTCACCTTCGCGTCCTACAACGCCGGGCCGGCCCGGATCCGTCAGCTCCGGCGCGAGGCCGCGGCACGAGGCCTGGATCCCAACGTGTGGTTCGGGAATGTCGAGCAGATCGCCTCGGCACGCATCGGCCGTGAGACGGTCACCTACGTGAGCAACATCTACAAGTACTACGTGGCCTACAAGCTGGTCGCGGCGGAGCGGGAGCGACGCGCCGCGGCGAAAGGGACCCTCGACCGGAAGCAGTAGCTGGCGGAGCCACCCGCCAGGGCGGCTCCGCCGAGCGAGGCGCGTGCCGTTCAGGCCTCGGGCTCTTCGATCACCGCCTGCAGCTTCCCATTCTTGACCGCGCGCTCCAGGGCGGCGTGGTCCTTTTCGTTCTGATCCGCGTAAGTCACCGCGAAATCGGCAACTGCCTTGTCGAAGACGTCGCTCTTCCCCATGTAGCCTCTCAACATCGACGAGGATCCCGAGCGCGCGTGGGACAGCGCCAGGGCACGTCCGCACCAGCCGGCGTAGATGTCCATCTCCGACCGGCCGAACGTCTCGACGCGGACGCTGATCTTGATGTCGCGCAACTGACGGATGAAGAACTGGTGCCGCGGGCTTTCTGCCCAGCCAAGGAAGATGTCGCTGGCCGGCTGCATGATCCGGTAGCCGTAGACGACGCGCTGGCCGTGTTGTTTGAAACCGCTCGACCCCGCGTACGGCTCGAGCACCGAGGCGCGTGCCTCCTTGACCTGCAGGAACAGCGGGTCGCCTTCGCCGGCCATGTAGAGCAGCACCCAGCAGGACGTGCCGACGCTGCCGATCCCCACCACTTTCATGGCGGCGTCGCGCAGCTCGAAGCGGTCCAGCAGCGACTGGTAGGCCGCAGGCAGGGTCTTCTGGTACGCGGCCATCGTTTCCCGCAACGTCTTGTGGATCTCACCGGGGGAGTGGGCCTCGTGGTGGAAGATGGTGGGGAGCTGGTCCTTGATGATCGGCATCGCTCCCTTCTGCTCCACGAGCTTCGGGAAGATGTCCTCGGCCACGCTCTTGGACCGCTCCTTCTGGACGCGGTTGAGCCCACGCTCGCGGATCGCGGGGTCCTTGATGCTCTCGATCAGTTCGTCCACGGGGAGCGACCGGTACCACAGCTCCAGCGTCTTCAGTTCGCTGAACTCGGCCATGGACACCCGATAGCTGCGGACGCATGCCCTGGCGGAGTCCCAGGCAACCGAGTCCTTGAGGCCGTGGTCCCGGCACGCCACGACGAAGCTGGCGGCGAGGCGCTTGACGTCCCACTCCCACGGCGCCGGCAGCGTCTCGTCGAGGTCGTTGAGCGAGAAGATTACCTTGCGCTCGGGCGTGCCGAACCCGCCGAAGTTCGAGAGGTGCGCGTCACCGCAGCACTGGACACGGATGCCGCTCGACGGCGTGGTGGCCAGATCGCCGGCCATCGCGAGGGCCGAGCCGCGGTAGAACGTGAACGGGGACCGCGCCATCCGTCCATGGCGGAGCGGGAGCAGGTCCGGCAGGCGGCCCTTCTCCGCGGCCAGCACGGTGTCGATGGGGTCGCGGCGATCCTTGGGCGCCTTCCACGCGGCGTGCGTGTCGCGCGGGCATTTGTCGCGCAGCGCCTTTCCCGCGTCGTATTCCTCTGCGCGCGACCGGAAGATCACCGGGGTCGAGCGTTTGCGCCCACCGCTGCTCTTCAAGGGTGCCGAGGCGCGTTTCGTGTCAGGGGGTTTCATGACGTCCTCAATTCTTGCGGGCCAGGTCGAGCGCAAACAGGGCGGCGCCCACGGCACCGACGATCATCGGCTCCTGCGGGAGGGTTACCTTGAGCCCGCCCAGCCTGTTCTCAATCCGGCTCACCAGCCCGACATTCCGGCCGATGCCGCCGGTGATCACGAACTTGTCGGTAATACCGACCTTCGCGACCAGTGCGGTCACGCGCGTGGCAATCGCCTCGTGGAGTCCGGCCAGGATGTCCTCCTTGCGTTCGCCTTCCTTCTGCAGCGCGACCGCGGCGCCGCGGCCGTAGGCCGCACAGGTAGTGCTGAACGGCAGCGCCTTCGTGCTCGTCAGCGACATTCGCCTCTTCGGTCACGAGTCAGGTGGTGCGTGGTGAGGCGGGCCTGGCCGCCCGCGCCGGGATAGACCCGGCCACGGACGCCCAGACTCGGCACGCGGAGAGTGCGCGTTTACTTCTTCGCCTGTTTCGCGATCAGATCCTCGATCACCTTGGCCTGCTCAGCCAGGGCGCCACTACCGCTGAACTGGATGATCTCCGCGCCTTCCTTCGACTTGAAGTTGTGCGGAGCCGGCCAGTAGCACACGTCGCCAGCCTTGCAGGTCTCGACGCTTCCGTCCTTGTAGATGACTTCCATCGAGCCGCTGATGACGTAGGCGTGGTGAGGAACCCCGCAGAGACCGTCCGGCATTGGCGCCAGCAGCCTCGTGAAGTCAGTACCCGGGGCAAAGCAGTGGTAGGCGCACTGCATGCCGCCCCAGACCTTCTGGTAGATCTTCAGGCCCGGGGTCTGCTGGGTGATGAAGTCGTCAACCGGGTCCATGTCTTTCCAATGGCTTCTCATTGCTCGTTTCTCCTTGCAGTCACCAGATCGGTGGTGACGGCGAACTGTTCACAAGACCAGACCCGATCGCCTGGATAAACTTGGTTACCTTTTCTTTCCTTTACCGGCTGTGGTCTCCATGGCGGCGAGGTCCTATCCTTCCGGCAATTCGCCACGGGGCGACAGCCGCGGCTGGGGGCTCGACGGCGGCAACATCGGCAGCGTCCGCCAATTGTGCGGTCGTCAGCTCGGCGGGCAGTTCGTCCCATCCGGCTTGTGTTTCGAGACTGTAGGCGGCGGTGCGAGGGACCGCGCGCCAGTTGTCGATCGCCCCGGTCGGGCAGGGCTCGAGGCATTCGCCGCAGAGCGTGCAGGTGACCGCATCCACCACGAAATGATTCGCCCTCTGTGAGATCGCCCGCGACGGGCACGTGATCTCGCAGGTGCCGCAGCGGATGCAGCTCTCCGGATCGATCAGGTGCTGCTTGACGACGGCGGTGGCGGTGGCGGCGGCCATTGACGTGTGCTCGGACTCCGTGACCGGAGTCCTCCTGCGGGTTGTTGAGCACAGAGGGTGCCAGCGTCGCCGTCGACGTCGCGTCTGTGCCTAAGTGACTGGCGCGCAGCAGCTTGAGCGCAGATGTGCGGCCGAACGCCATCGGGCGCCCAACCGCGGTCCTCCAGCCGGTTGGAGTTTCCACGGAAAGCAGCCCGCTTGACGGGTCAGGGGCTCGCGACGCCGCGTGCGAGCAGAGTCAGGCCGCCTGCTAACGCGCACGGCGGCAGCAAGTTACCGCACGCGGGCCATCAGCCGTGGCGAGTGGCGCGTGTCCTGCACTACGCCGAGCCATTCCAGGGAGGAAACCATGCGAATGAGGAACGTCGTCTTGCTCGTGCTGCTCGGACTGATGCCGGTGTGGACCCCGCTCGCGGCGGGCGACGGCCGGCCCCAGGACAAGCCGAAGGTGCAGATCCCCGAGAGCGGGGTCCCGGAAGTCATGACCATGGAGGGCAAGTTCGTCCGGGCCGCGTACAACAACGAGGGCTACGCGATCCTCGGATACCAGGCCTCCAACCGCTCGATCGGCGATGAATGGATGATGCTCGAGTTCGGCGTGACGCTGCGCGACGGCGTGCCGGACTACACGTTCAAGCGCGACGCGCTGTCGCTCGAGCTGCCCGACGGCACGACCCTGCCCCTTCCGACGATCATGGAGCACCGCGAGGGCAACACCCGCGCCATCGAGAACCGGGCGAAGGTCCAGCGCGATTCGATCAACTACTTCCCGCCGAATGCCAGTCAGGCGTGCGGCATCGTCTTCTTCCCTGCTCTGGATTCCCGGGCGCTCCCGCGCGACGAGATCGAGCTCACCGACATGCGCGCGTGCCTGGGCCGGCTGTTCTTCAAGATTCCTGGCGGCATCAAGCACGGCCAGTACTGGCTCAATGTGAAGTTCGCGACAGAGCCTGGTACGCGTGCCGTTCCGGATCCTCACGGAGGACGAAGAGAAGCTGCTGTCGAAGAATTACAAGGACATCAGCAAACAGGTGAAGGACGCCTTCAAGAAGAAGTAGGGCTCGGTGGCAGGCCTCTGGCGGCGACTCCACTATTTCGGAGTAACCCCAGCAAGAGCGGCGGCGCGGGCCGGCCACCCGCTCGGTCGAGCAGCGTCGAATCTCAGCAAGTTGCCCATTATGAGTCACTTCCAATCACTCAAACAGGCCATCGATGACTTGGCCCATCTCGTGCAACGAGCCTCGTCATGAACGTTTTCATGCATTGGAGGCTTGGTATGTGGAAGCGATTGATGGTTCTGTCGACGCTGGTGATCCTGGCGTCGGCATCGTCGGCATACGCGCAGAAAGTCGAGGTCAGCGCGCTCTTCGGCTGGACCCTCTCGGATGGGGTCGAGGCCGCATCGCCGGTCCTGGGCCTCGACGGCAATCATCTACGACGCGGTGGACGTGAAGGACTCTGCCTCGTGGGGCTTCGACGTCGGCTTCAACGCCACCGACAACATCCAGGTCGGCTTCCTCTTCGGCCAGCAACTGAGCACGCTGGCGGTCGAAGGCACCGCCACGCAGGAGCTCGGTGACCTCACCATCAACACCTATCACCCCTACGTGGCCTACAACGCGGGTGCGCCGGACGCGCCGGTCCGCCCGTACCTGATGATCGGCTTCGGCGCCACCAATTACGGCAACGTGGATTTCGTGCGCGGGAATGGCGTCGCCGCCTCCACCGGCAGCGAGACGCAGTTCTCGACGACGTGGGGCGCCGGCGTGAAGTTCTTCGGGTCGGGGAACGTCGGCGGGCGCGTCGGCCTGCAGTGGACGCCGACCTACATCAAGACCGATTCCGAAGGCTGGTGGTGCGATCCCTACTGGGGCTGCTACGTCGTCGGCGATGCCCAGTACTCGAACCAGTTCCAGTTCCAGGGCGGCATCACGTTCCGGTTCTGAGGAGGAGACTGCCATGTATCGCGTGATTTCTTCGGTTGCCGCGGTCGCCGTCGCGGTCGTTGTGGCGATGCCAGTTTCGTTCGCCGCGCAGAAGCCGGTGACCCAGTCGGAGGCCGTCACCGCGACCTTCGTCATCGAGGCCATCGATCATACGAACCGGCTCGCTCACGCTGAAGGACGAAAAGGGAGAGTTCGAGACCATCTTCTGCGGCCCCGAGTGCGAGCGCTTCGATGCCCTGAAGGTGGGTGACAAGGTCTCGTTCCGCTACTACGAGTCGGTGGTCTACCAGATCCGCAAGCCCGGCTCGACGCCCTCGACGCCAGGCGTCGGCTCGGGGATCGTGCGGAACACCGAAGGCCGGCCGGGCGGCACGATCTCGCAGCAGGCCACCGCGGTGGTGACGATCAACGCCATCGATCCGGCGGCGCCCTCGGTCACCATCACCACCGGCGACGGCAAGAAGATGTCGTTCAAGGTGGAAGACAAGAAGAACCTCCAGGACGTGAAGGTCGGCGACAAGGTGGAGATCACCTATACGCAGGCGCTCGCCATCAGCGTCACCCCGCCCGGGAAGTAGCGCGGCTTCTCTCGAGAACCAGCCGCACCCACACCTCCTCGGGCCGTCGAGGTCCGGACCGTGCCTTGCACGGGCCGGGCCTCGGTCTCACCAGGAGGCTCCTGGCGTAGCCCAGGTTCTCGGCACCCGCGAATTCGAGCTCAGTTTCACGGGAGGGCCGGTAGAATGCCGGCGACCGTCTTGTTGCTGCCCCCGCGCCTTCTCGTCGTGGCACTCCTCTTCGTCGCCGCTGCCCCCGCCGCGGCGCAGGAGATGGAGCCCAAGGCCTATTCCGCCAGTCCGGTGAGCGCGACGTTCCTCGTCGCGAGCCTGTCACGGTCGACGGGGTCCGTGGTGTTCGACCCCACCCTGCCGATTAAGGACGTGGAGGCCGGCATCAATGGGCTCGCCATCGGGGTGGGCACGACGTTCGGGCTGTTCGGGAAGCTGGCCCTGATATCGGCGATCGTCCCCGGCGCCTGGGGTGACATCACCGGCCAGGTCTTCGAGGAAGCGCGCACCATCTCGCGCGCCGGCCTGGCAGACACCCGCGTGCGGCTGTCCGTCAATCTCCGCGGCAACGACGCGATGCGTCTCGCGCGAGTTCGTCAAGGCGCCACGCCGCACCATCGTCGGGGCCAGCGTGCTGGTGTCGGCGCCGAGCGGCGAGTACGACCAGACCAAGCTGATCAACCTCGGGAACCACCGATGGGCGTTCAAGCCGGAGGTCGGCGTCGCCGTTCCTCGAGGGCGGTGGGACATCGACGCGTATCTCGGCCTGTGGCTCTTCACCGCAAACGACGACTTCTTTCCGGGAGGCCTGGAGCGCTCCCAGGATCCAGTTGTGACCCTGCAAAGCCACGTGAGCTACACGTTCAAGCCCCGGCTGTGGCTGGCGGTGGACGGGACCTGGTATTCGGGCGGCGAGCACCCTGGTGGAGGGCGGCGAGCCGTCCGGCGGGCTGAACAACTCGCGGCTCGGGGCCACGTTCTCGATACCCGCGGGACGAAGGCAATCGTTCAAGGTCTCGTACAGCTCCGGTGTCGCGGTGCGCACCGGCACCGACTTCCGCACGCTGGCGGTCGGCTGGCAGTGGCTGTGGTTCCGGCCTTGACCGCTATACTCCCTCCAGTGCGCATCAGCGAACCGAGCCACGAGAACCTCGGAACACGATGACAACGTACGAACTCGGGAACACCAGGCTCGTGCCAGTGCCGGCGGCCGAATTTTCACCAGCCTGGCTGACCGACGGCGTCGTCAGATGGGTGCGGCTCACCAGTTCGATGGACAGTGAACGTCAGGCCTGGCTGCAAACTCTGGGAGTGCCGGCGAATCTGGTGCAGCAGGCCGACGCCGATTCGAGGCCCGTGGTGGCTCACGAACAAGCGCTCCTCGTCTCGCTTCCAGTATTGACCACGGGTGAATCGGGCACTCGCCGGGTTCGGCTCCTCTGCACCGCCAACCTCCTGCTCACGATTGAAGACGGCGCAGTCCCTGCAATCGACACGACCGTCGCGGAGCTCTGCGCGGGCCATGCTCCGCCAGAGGCGACCGGTCCTGGTCTCCTGCTGGACGTCCTGGAAGGGGCTGCCAGGGGATCGGCGCCAGCCTACTTGTCACTGCGGCGGGGCCTCGACACGCTGGCCGAGGCCCTCGAAGCCCGCCCCCTCGACGTGCAGTCCGAGTCCCTGCTCGGCATGAAGCGCCAGATTTCGCAGATGGCGATGCTGTTCGAGGAACAGGGGCACTGTTTTGCCGAGCTGCAGCGGCGCCTGACGATCGGGCTCCAGTCCGAGCGTGGACGCGACCGGCTGCGCGGGCTCATCACCGATCTGGAACGCGGCTTGCGGCTGCTGGCGCGGATGGAGGACCGCGTGCGCGATCTCCGCCAGCACCACCTGCACTCCCAGCAGGAGGCCACCAGCCGTCGCTTGAACCTCCTCGCCGTGCTCTCCGCGATCTATCTGCCGGCGACGTTGATTGCCGGCATCTACGGCATGAACTTCGAGCACATTCCGATGACGGAGTTCCACAACGGTTACCTGATGGTCATGGCGTTCATGGCCACGCTGGTGGGCGCCCAGCTCTGGTACTTCTCCCGTCGGGGGTGGTTCGAATAAGTGCGGATGACGAACATGACATCGCCGATCAGGGAGTGGCAGGCCGGGGAGACCTTCGTGCCGTTGCTGGCCATGCTGCTGCTCGGCCAGCTCGCCCTTCCCTTCAGCCAGCAATCCCATCTGGCCTCCGTCACACTGACCGGCGGACTGCTGCTGGCGTGCATCCCGGCCGTGCGGCCTTCATCGCGCCTGCGGTTCGCGGTGACCACCGGCCTCGTGGTGGTCATGGCGCTGCGTCTGGCCGCCGAGCGTCCCGGCCTGCACAATGTCGCGCTCACCGTCACGGGGCTGCTCGCCACCGCCGCATATGTCGGCTTCATCGCGTTCCACGTGTTCGCGGCGGTGGTGCGCACCACCCGCGTGACCGCCAACGCCATCATGGGCGCCGTCTGCGTGTACGTGCTGGTCTCACACGTGTACGCGCTGCTCTTCTTCTCGCTCGAGGTCTCTCGACCGGGCTCGCTTGCCGGCCTCAGCCCAGCCCCGCATCTCCACGAGTTCCTCTACTTCAGCGTGATCACGATGACGACACTGGGTTTCGGTGATGTGATTGCGGTGACGCCAGCTGCGCGCGTGCTGGTGATGCTGGAGGCGATGAGCGGGCAGTTGTTCATGGCCGTCTTCGTCGCGCGACTGGTGGGTTCGTGGGCGGCGCCACAACCGGAGAAGGATGTGCCACCGAAGTGACCTCGGCGGCTATCATTCGCCGATGCGGGCTGTGATCGGCATCTCCTTCGTTCTCGTGCTGACCCTTGTGCTCGCCAGCGCGATCGACGCGCGGCACGACGGTCAGCCCGACCGGCAGGCCGCGCCCGACGCGCACTGGACGTCGGCGTGAAGCGGGTGACGCTCGACAACGGCCTGACCGTGCTGATGCTGCAGCGCGGCACGCTGCCCATCGTCTCGGTCGAGGCGCTCTACAAGGTCGGCAGCCGCAACGAGCGGCCCGGCCTCACCGGCGCCGCCCACTACATCGAGCACATGGCGTTCCGGCGCACGGAACGCATCAACAAGACCGACCTCACCACCCAGGTGCTGCGCTGGGGCGGGCGATGGGGCGGATACACCTCGTACGATCAGACCGTCTACAACGCCCATGCCCCGAGCGGCCTACCTGGATTGGCTGATCTTCATGGAGCGGCAGCGGCTGCGTCACGTGCTGTTCGATGCCGAGAGCGTCGAACTGGAGCGCACGAGCGTCATCTCCGAACTGCGCCAGTACGAGAACTCACCCTGCCTACACGATGGCCGAGCACCGGTTGCGCCGCGCGGCCATGGTGGCGCATCCCTACGGCTCGCCGATCATGGGGTGGCTCTCGGATCTGCAGTCGGTCACCCCCGCCGACCTCGAACGCTTCTACCGCGACTACTACGCCGTCAACAACCTCGTGCTGGTGATTGTCGGCCGCTTCGACGAAACGGAAGCGCTCGCGCTGGTGCGCAAGCACTTCGACGATGCCCCTGGTGACGGGCAGTCGACGCGTCTACGCACCACGGAACCCGAGCAGACCGGCGCGCGACGTGTCGTGCACCGGGCACCCGGAGCGACGGCCAGCATCGAGCTGCTGGTGCATGCGCCGGCGGCTGAGCGATGCGCGCTATCCCGCGCTGCTGGTGCTCGACGCGGTGCTGGCTGGCGGCAAGGCCGAGGGCCGTGCCCCGGCACGGTCGGGCAGCCGCCTGCATCGCGCACTCGTCGGCACCGGCCTCGCGCACAGCGTGTCCACGGAGGTGGAGCTGTCCGGAGTATCCCGGGCTCCACGCCATCAGCGTGGGCGCCGCTGCGGACGCCGACCTCACGAAGGTGGAGACGGCACTCGACCGCGCCCTGTCGGCGGCAGCCGTGGACGTGTCGGACGCCGAGGTCGCGGCGGCAGTCGCGGCAGGTGCTGACGGCGTTCGCGTTGCGCGACGACAGCAATCGCGCCATCGCCGATCGCCTGGCGCGCTTCGAGGGCATCGGCTCGTACACGCTGCTGCCACGCATCGTCGATGGTGTGTCGAAGGTGACGGCCGCCGACGTTCGTGCCCTGGCGTCGCAGATGTTCGCGCCGGAGAAGCACAACGTCGGGTGGTTCGTGCCGCAAGCCGAGCCGGCGGCACCGACGGAGCGAGCCAGGGACACGCGTCCGGGCTCCCCGGAGCCAGTGGCGGCGCCGGCGGAGATCGCGCAACGGCACGCCGGCACGGTCACGCCACCCGCCGCGCGGCTGGAGCTGCCAACGTTGCCAGCGGTGTCGCTGACGACCTTGCCGAACGGCCTCAGCGTCGGTGTGGCGCCGCTGGGGGGCGAGGTCGTGCACGTGCGCGTGCGCGTGGCAGCCGGCGCATTGCACGACCCGAGCGGTCGCGAGGGCCTCGCGCTCGTCACCGCCCGTGCGATCACGGACCAGGGCGGAGGGGCCGCGGCGCTCGGCGCGCGCGGGATCAGGCTCGTGAGCTCCGCGGCCGCGCTCGACGAGCCGTTCGACAATCGGCGCGTTCGTGGAATGGACGGCGACCCTCCGGCGCGACGACCTGCAGCCCGTTCTGACGGCGCTGGCCGAGATCCTGTCGCGCGCCGGGCCTTGGACGCGAGCACCGTCGAGCGGGCACGCGACGGACTGGCCGACGAGACTGATCGCGCTGCAAGACGACCCGCGGTGGCGGGCCAACGACGCCGCCTGGAGCGCGATCTATCCGGCGGCTCATCCGCTCGGCCGCCCGGTGCACGGCAGCACGACCAGCCTCGCGGCCATCACCGCTGAAGACGCCGCACGCTTCCAGCGAACTCGATATCAGCCGGCATTCACCAGTGTCGCGGTGTCGGGCGGGGTGGCGGTCCGCGACGCCGTCGCCGCCGTGACCAGCGCCTTTGGTCCATGGCGCGGTGAGCCGCCGCCGTCATCCGGCGGACGCCAGGGGCCGGATGGCGTCGCGTGGCCCACCGTGCCGGGAGGCGGCGGGCGGGATGTGCATGTTGCGATGCCACACAAGGAGCAGGCCAGCATCACGGTGGCGCTGCCGGCGGCCGGGAGCCGATCGACGCGGACTTCCCCGCGCTCAGCCTGCTGAACTATCTGCTCGGCGAGACCGGCTACGCGGGCCGCCTCGGAGAGCAGCTGGTGGACACGGGCATCGCCTACGCGGTGTACGCCTCGCTCTGGCCGTTCCAGGGAGCGGGGCCGCTGCTCGTCACCACCGATGCCGTGCAGTCCGGCGAGGCCGTGCGGCGCATGCGCGCGGCGCTCGCCGCGTTCGCTGCCGGCGGACGTCACCGCGTCGCAGCTGGACGAGGCGAAAGGATTCGTGCTGGGCCGGCTGCTGTTCCGCTTCGAAACGCCGGCCGCGGCGTCGGCCGCCGTGGCCGATCTCGCCGGCCTCGAGGCAGGGGCCGAATGGCCTGCAGGCGTTTGGCGAGCGCATCAGGGCGGTCACCCTGGCGCAACTGAACGCCGCCGCGGCCCGCTACTACGACCCGAACCGCGCGGTGTTCGTCACCGCGGGACGGTGAGACGCTGTCGCGAAGCGCAGGACGTCAAGGCGTCGCGACGAACCCGATACCCCACCCGTGCGGCACGGCGTACGGGGCCAGCGCGAAGCGCGTGTCCCGCAGGTGCAGGGTCACGGTGCGCGCCGAGGCAATGCCGACGAACGCGCCCATCGTCACGTCGCTCGCCCAGTGCTTGTTGTCGATGATGCGTGAGATGGCGGTGTAGGTCGCAGCGCCGAAAACGGGCACGCCCACCTTCCACCCGTAATGATCCTGGAGCACCATCGCCGTGGCAAAGGTCGCGGTGGCGTGGCCCGACGGGAACGAGCGCGGGTCGCCGTTCGGGCGCGTGCGTTGGGCGGCGAACTTGAGCGCGTACGACCAGCTGGTGGCGCTGATCTGCGCGCGCAGGAGATCCCGCCCGGCATCGACCGCCCGCGCGCTGCCCATCGCGCGACCGGTCACCCACCAGCCGACGGCGATTGGCAGCTGGCAGCGTGAGGTTGCCGTACTTGTCGCCGCCCTCGAGCGTCGTGCGGACCGTTGGCGAAACCTCGCCCAGCTCCTCGGCGATCTCCTCGTCGAAGATGTGCACGAACCCCGCGGCGGCGCCGCCGGCCACGTACCACGCCGCGGTCTCGCGCGAGAAGAAGTGCTTGTAGTCGCCGCCGACGTCCTTCATGAAGCGGCCGAATGCCGATCCGCCCTCGACGGACTGGCTCGTGGCGCCTTCCCCCGCCAGTGGCGACTGGCTAAGAGCCGGCGAGGCGTCGGACGCCGCCGGCGCCGACGGTGGCGAGTCCTGGGCCGTCGCCACCGCCGGCAGCCCTCCGGCTGTGAACAGGAGCGCGACGATCAGCAGGTAGCGATGCATGGCGGAAGGCTTTCCCGGGCTCACCTTCCTATTGTCGTCCAATCTGCTTGTCGATCCTATTTGGGCACCGGCTTCAGCGCCGGGAAGATCGCCCCGGCGCCGAGCATCTCCTTGACCAGGCCCGGCAGCTTGCCGGCAGCCGCGTTCGCCTGATCGATCACCTGCGGCAGCGCCGCCTTGACCTCGCGGATCTGCATCAGCTGGGTGTTGGTCGGCAGGCTGGTCGAGCCCATGATCGCGTTCTTCAACTGACCGATCCGGCCGCGCACGTTCTCGGTGCCACCGCCGAAGCCACCACCGCCACCCTGTCCGCGCCGAGCCCGAGGCGGCGCCGCACGGCCTCCATCTCCTTCGTGACGTTGTCGAACGACTGCTTCACCGCCGGGGGCCAGCGTGTCGTTGCGCGTCTGCTGCTGCAGCAGCGTGAGCTGGGCGTTGGCGTTCTGCACCATCTCCGCCGCGTCGTTGGCCTTGGTCTGCAGCTGGTGCAGGTCCATCGCCGTGTCGTACCAGATCTTCCGATCCGCATCGCTGATCGTGATCTCGGGGTCGCCCTTCACGGCCACGTTGATGGCCTGCGCGTCCTTGCCGTCCACGGTGAGCGTCGCGCGATAGGTGCCCGGCAGCACGAACGGCCCGTTGTTCTGGTTGCCGCCGAAGCCGCCGCCACCGCCACCCCCGCCCGCGGGCGCGCCTGGAGCCGGCGGCAGCGGACGCAGCGGCTGCACGCGGAGGTCCCACTTCACGATGTTCAGCCCGGCCTTGTTGCGATCGCGCACGTCGTCGCCGGAGAGCTCGCGCACCACGCGTGCCGCCGGCGTCACGAATGGTCCACTTCACGTCCTTGGCGTCGGCCTTCAGCCGGTAGGCCAGCGTCGCACCGGGCGCGGGGTTCATGCCGAGGAACAGGCGATCGCCCTCGAAGCCCTTCATCTGGTCGTTGGCCTGGTTGAACGCCACCACCGGATCGGGCTCGAACGCGAACGCCTCCGCGCCTTCGCCCTTCGCCCACTGCTGGATGATGCCGAGGTCGTCCAGAATCCAGACGCCGCGCGCGTGGGTCGCGAGGATCATGTCGTTGTCGCGCGGGTGCGTCTTGATCTCGTAGATCGGCATCGTCGGCAGGTTGGCCTTCAGCCTGCGTCCACTGGCCGCCCTTGTTCCACGACACCCACATGCCGGTCTCGGTGCCCAGGTAGAGCAGGTCCGGGTTCTTGCGGTCCTCGGCGATCGTCCGCGCCACCTCGCCCTTCGGCAGGTTGCTCACGATCGACCGCCAGGTGTTGCCGGTGTCGGTGGTCATGAACACGTAGGTGGCATAGTCGCCGCCGCGATGGCCGTCGAACGTCACGTACGCGGTGCCCGCCGCCGCGCGCGACGGCACGACGTCCGACACGTAGGTGAACTTCGGCACGCCGGGGATCTTCGACGTCACGTTGGTCCAGTTCGCGCCCGCGTCCTGGGTCACGCTCACGACGCCATCGTCGCTGCCCACCCACACGATGCCCGCCTTGGCCGCGGACTCCTCGAGCGTGACGATGTTGCCGAACGAGGTGACGCCGTCGTGCTTGGCGATCTTGATGTCCTTGCCGGGCACGCCCATGATCGGCCAGCGCCTCGCGGTCGGTGTTGGTCGTCAGGTCCGGGCTGATCGGCTGGTACGAGCGGCCCCGGTCCGCCGACTTCAGCACCATGTTGGCGCCGATGTAGATGGTCGCGGAGTCGAACGGCGACAGCTGCATCGCCGTGTCCCAGTTGAAGCGGTACGTGTCCGGACGTGTCGCCGGGCTTCTGCTCGGGCGGCTCGGGCCGCACGTTGGTGCGCTCGTTGGTGTTGCGGTCGATGCGGCTCATGCGGCCGTCCTGCGACTCGCCGTAGACGATGCGCGCGTCGGTGGGGTCCATCAGCGGCTGGAACCCGTCGCCGCCGTTGATGACGTACCAGTCGTCGTTGTGGATGCCGCTGTTGGTGCGCACGGCGCTCGGCCCGCACCAGGTGTTGTTGTCCTGCAGCCCCGCGCAGACGTGGTAGGGCGACTGCATGTCGAACTCCACGTGATAGGCCTGCGCCAGCAGCAGGTTCGGCAGCCACACCCACGTGGCGGAGCGGTCGTAGGAGATGCTGACGCCGCCGTCGTTGCCGATGATCACGTGGTTCGGATTGGCGGGGTTGATCCACATCGCGTGGTGATCGACGTGAATGCGCTCGGCGCCGTCGGCGCGGAAGGTCGTGCCGCCGTCGTCGGAGACGTGGAGCGACACGCCGAGGACGTAGATGCGCGAGTCGGTCTGCGGGTCGATGCGAATCTGGCTGAAGTACATCGGCCGCGGGTTCACGTCGCTCAGCTTCCGCCAGTTGGCGCCGCCGTCGTCGGTGCGATAGACGCCGCTCTCGGTCGGGTGCTCGACGCGCGCGTAGAGCACGTTCGGGTTCTTGCGGTAGATGTCCATGCCGATGCGGCCCTTCGGGCCGGCCGGCAGGCCGGTCTCGGCCTTGGCCCAGGTCTGCGCCGCCGTCGGTGGACTTCCAGATGGTGCTGCCCGGGCCGCCGCCGTTCATGCCCCACTGCGCGCGACGCCGCTGATAGGTGGCGGCATACAGCGTCTTGTTGTTCGTGGGATCCATCACCAGCTCGGTGGCGCCGGTGTCGTCGTCCACGTGCAGCACGCGCTGCCAGTTCTGGCCGCCGTCGGTGGTCTTGTAGACGCCGCGCTCGCCGCCCGCCGCCCACAGGTCGCCCAGCGCCGCCACGTAGACGACGTTGAAGTCGACCGGGTCGACGATGATGCGCGCGATCTGCTTGCTGTCGCGGAGGCCCATGTTCTTCCACGAGCGGCCGCCGTCGGCGGACTTGTAGACGCCGTCGCCCCACGAGCTGCTCTGCCGGTTGTTGTTCTCGCCGGTGCCCACCCACACCAGGTTGGCGTCGGTCGGCGCGATGGCGAGGTCGCCCACCGAGGAGCTGCCCTCGTGGTCGAACACCGAGGTGAAGGTGGTGCCGTGGTTCGTCGTCTTGTAGACGCCGCCGGTGGCGGTGCCGACGTAGAAGGTGGAGGGGTCGCTCTCGAGCACGGCGAAGTCGTCCACGCGGCCGGACGGCGCACCGGGCCCGATGGCGCGGAACGCCAGCCGGTCGAGCGGTCCAGTGCCCGCCGACTTCTCGGTCCACACCGGCGTCGGCCTCGGTGGCGCCTGCGCCATGACGGCCGCGCCCAGCGCGGCGACGAAGCCGAACACCATCACATTGCGACGTCCCATCGTGATCACTCCTTCACCGTGTGCGCTCGCACCGGGCTACATGCGTTCGTTCAACTCGTCGTAGGCGACGCCCAGCACGAACCCGAGCGACAGGCGCGGGTTGAGCTGGATGTTGTCCTCGAAGCCGGGCAGCGTCGCGGTCTTCTGCAACTCCTCCTTCGACTGGCCGGCGCGCATGCTCTTGCGTGCGTGATCCAGCACCGCCGTAAGGTAGTTGCTGAAGTGGGCCACGTCGGCCTTCGTCGTCTTCACCGCCAGCTCCTTCGCATGGCCGGCGATGAAGATCGTGTCGCTCGACGCGGCGTCCGACGCCTGCTCCAGCGCTCGAATCCAGCTGGCCAGGTTCGCGCCTGCCGGGCGATCGATGTTCGGGTGCGCGCGATTGAACAGCAGGTCGCCCATGTGGACGACGTTGGCCTTCTCGAAGGTGATCACGGCGTCGCCGCTGGTGTGCCCCGCGCCGTAGTAGCGGGCGTGGATGGTCTCGTCACCGAACGTGGTCTTCCACGTCTCCGTGAACGTGGTGTCGGCAATCGCCTGCTGCGCCAGCGTGCCCGCCTGCTCGGCGGTCTTGCGGTGCCAGGCCGCGCACGCCTCGTGGGCGACGATCTTCTGCACCGAGCTCTTGAACGCCAGATTGCCGCCGGTGTGATCGGCGTGATGGTGCGTGTTGATGAGCAGGGCGATGCCCTTCGGCGCGCGCTGCTTCAGCCCGGCCACGCAGATCTCGGCGTTGGGCATGTACTGGCTGTCCACGGCGACGGCGCCGTCGCCGTTCACGAGGTAACCGATGGTGCCGCCGGTTGCCGTGAACACACCGACACCCCGGCGCAGCTCGGTGAAGGCGGTCACCAGCGGAGCCGCCGGAGTGGCGGGCGCCTGGGCCCAGGCCGGCACGCGCGTCAAAGCAACCCCTGCGGCCGCTGCGGTGGTCGAGAGCATGAAACGTCGACGGTCCATTCGGGAAACTCCAGGTCTTGGGTCTTGAGTCTTGGGTCTTGCTTGTCCGCCGTAGCCTTGGCCAAGGTCTGGCGGGCTTGCCGCCTTGCCGTCTGCCGTTACTTCCCGCGCAGGTAGTCGACCGCAAGGTTCGCCAGCACGCGCACGCCGACAGGCAGGGCCGATTCGTCGGCGAAGAACAGCGGTGAGTGATTCTGTGCCGCGGTGGCTTCCTGTCCGGGCGGGGTGACGCCGAGGAAGAAGAACATGCCGGGCACCTCCTGCTGGAAGTAGGAGAAGTCCTCCGCGGTGCCGGTCAGCGGCCCGACGATCGCCTTGTTCGGCCCGGCGACGCGCTGCAGCGTCGGCACCATGCGCTCGGTGAGCGCAGGATCGTTGGTGGTGACCGGATAGCCGAGCCCCCATGTCACCTTGGCGGTGGCGCCCGCGGCCTCCGCGTAGCTGGTGGCCATCGCCGTGATGCGCTCGCGGATCTTCGTGCGCTCGTCGTTGTCGAAGGCCCGCACCGTGCCGACCAGTTCCGCCTTGTCGGGAATGATGTTCGAGCGGTTGCCGGCGGTGAACTTGCCCACCGTCACCACCGCCGGAGCCTTCGCGATGTTCACCGTGCGCGAGACGATGGACTGCATCGAGGTCACGATCTGCGAGCCGATCACGATGGGATCGACACCGCCCCACGGCACCGCGCCGTGCGTCTGCTTGCCGGTGATCTCGATCGTGAACTCGTCGGCGCTGGCCATCAGCGGCCCGGATCGATAGACGATGGTGCCGGCGGTGAAGGGGAAGACGTGGAGGCCGAACACGGCGTCCACCTTCGGGTTCTCCAGGACTCCGGCCTTCACCATCGGCTCCGCGCCGCCCGGGCCCTCCTCGGCAGGCTGGAAGATGAACTTCACCGTGCCCGGCAGCTCGGCCCGCATGCGCGAGAGCACCGTGGCCGCGCCAAGCAGGATGGCCATGTGATTGTCGTGGCCGCAGGCGTGCATCACGCCCACTTCCTGGCCGTTGTAGGTCGCCTTCTGCGTCGACTTGAACGGCACGTCCACCTGCTCGGTCACCGGCAGGCCGTCCATGTCGGAGCGCAGCGCGACGACGCGGCCGGGCTTGCCGCCCTTCAGGATGCCGACGACGCCGGTGCCGCCGACGCCGGTCTGCACCTCCATGCCCAGCGCGCGGAGGTGATCCGCGATGACCTTGGCGGTGCGGACTTCCTGCAGCCCCAGTTCGGGATGCTCGTGGAAATCACGGCGCCAGGTGACGACCTGCGGGAGGATCTCGGCGGTCGAGCGGTCGATTGCCGTGGCCATCGAATCCGGGGCCGTCTGGGCTATCGCGAGCCCGGGAGAGGCGGCGAGCAGGGCGACGAGCGCGACATGTGAACGCATATGGATGGGCCTTTCCGGAAGCTTGGCGATTCTACTACCGGACTGGCGCCACCTCTGCCGGGGTGCCAGTATTAAGGAGTGCGCGCACCATCACGTGCCGTGCGCCTCCTCGGGCTGGGCGCCACGGTCGTGCTCCTGGCGATTCCGCTCGCCCTGACCACGCCGTGGGCCAGGTCGGTGCTGCTCGACCAGGCAAGCGCGTGGGCGAGCGGCCGCTTCGGCGTGCATCTGCGCGCGGCGCGTCTCGATTACCGGCTGACGTCCCTCTCCTTCACGCTGGAGGAGGTCACCGTCGCAGACCCCGCGGCGGCCGGCCAGCCGTTCTTTCGCGCAGCCCGGGTCGAGATCGATCTGGCCGCATCAGCACTGCGAGGGCGCCTCGACGTCGACCGCATCCACCTGCTGCAGCCCAGCGTCGTGATCGATTCGACCACGCGTGCCGCGACCGCGCGTCGAGCCCGACACCGCCAGCAGCGGTCGAGGGGCGACGGGTTCTCCCGCCGTTCGACCGTCGGCTCGCTCGAGATCGAAGGCCTCGACTTCACCGCAGGCGACGCCGGGGACACGCGCATCGTGGCGCGGCAGATCACCAGCACCCTGCACGGGCGCGGCTCGCAGCAGCTCGAAGGGGATCTCACCGCCCTCGGCGGCGTGGAGATCTCGTTCGAGACCGATGACGTCCGCGTGGCGTTCGACGGGCGCGAGCCCGGATTGTGCTGGATGCCGGCCGGCGCCTGATCACCGGATCGCTCAGTGCCTCCTCAACGGTCGGCCGAGTTGCGCGCCGAGGGCAACGTGCGACTGGACGGCGACGGCGAGTTCGACCTGCGCTACGACGCGGACGGCCGGCTCGAACAACTCGGGCGCTGGTGGCAGGGGAATCGCCGCCTGGCAGGGGCCGGTCACGCTGCAAGGCCAGCTCGGCGGGCCGCTGCGGCGGCCCGAGGCCACCATCGCCGTCGAAGAGTACGGATCTCCACTGGGCGATCGCTGCAGACATGCCGCGCTCGACGCGGTCGGGGCTGGTGTCGACCGACGGGCTCGCGCTCGAACGCGCTGTCGCTGACGTCGCGGCAGGGCACGCTCCAGGGCAGCGGACGACTCGCGTTCAGCCGGACCGGCCGCGGCGCGCTGAGCGCCCGCTGGAGGAACGTCGACGGCACCGTCATCACCGGGCTGCTGGCGCTGACGGTCGAGCAGTGTGCCCCGCGCGCGGCTCTCCGGTTCGGCCGCGCTGGCGTGGCCGGGGCGTCTGCCGACGGTGAGCGCGACCGAGGGCACGCTCGACGCCACCGCCATCGCCGTCGGCACCGGAGACCAGCGCCGCCGCGACCCTGGTGGCGAACGGCCGCGACGGCCGCTGGGAGGTGAACTATCGTCAGTCGCTCGACGGCCTCACGCGCGCGTCGGTCGAAGGCGTCGTGCTGGCCGACGCCGGCCACCTCGCGCGCTCCGACGTCACTGGCACCATCGCGCTGCACACCGAGAGCATGGACACCGCGCTGGCGCAGCTGCAGCGCGTCGGGTCTCCCTCTTCCCTCCCTCGTGAACACGGTCGGTGCGGAACAGGTCGTGTTCGAAGGCACCCTCGCGGGGTCGCTCGGCGCTCCTCGCGTGAGCGGGCACATCGGCGTACCGGACGCACGCGTCGGGCCCTGGACCGGACTCAACGTGCTGGGCACGGTCAGCCTCGATGCGAGTGCCATCACCGTCTCGCCCCTGGCCATCCACGCGCTGTCGAACGAAGTGATCCTCGACGGCACGCTGCCGTGGACGAAACGGCAGCGGCCGTGGAACGATCATCGCGCATCTCCAGGAGACGGCGGAGCTCGCGGTTGGTGTGCCCGAGCTCTGGCGGCCCGCGGGCACGCTCGAGGTCTCCGGAGAGTGGACCGGGACCGCGCTGAACCCGGCCGTGACTGCACGGGTCTCGGGGCCTGGCATCGGCATCAACGGCCTGATGCTCGAGTCGGTGTCGGCGGATGTCTCGCTGGCCGATCGCATCGTCACCGTCAAGGACCTGAGGGCCACCCAGCCCGGCGGCACGTTCAACGCCTCCGGTTCGTGGAACCTGGACGACGCCGTCGCTCGATGCGAAGGTCACGGCCCGAAACCTCGTCATGTTGCTCCTCGCGCCGGGACAGGCGGGCTCCACCGATCGCGGGCGATTGGACGCCATCTCCCTCGACGCCGAGATGACCGGTCCACTCGACGCGGCCTGAGGGGGTCATCTCCCTGGCAGTGGGATCGACGCTGGTCGACGGTCGCACCCTCGGCGCCTGTGACGGCGCGGGTGGACGCCACGGGAGGCGTCGCGCGAATCACGGCGAGCGTCCCCGAACACGGCGTCAGTGTCGACGGCCGCGTGACGCTCGACACGCCATGGCCCTTCGACGGCCGCGTGGCGCTCGAGCGATCCGACCTCGCCAGGCTGGCACGGCTGGCCGGCGTGTCGGACGAGTACGTCGAGGAGTTGGCCGCGTCGGTCGACGCCACCATCGATCTGTCGGGCAACGCGCAGCACCTGGCGGACACCAGCGGCTGCTCTGGCGCGTGACGCGGCTCGACGGCGAGATGCGCGGACGCGCGCTGGCGCTCTCGCAGCCGGGACGGGCGCGCATCGATGCCGGCGTCGTCGAGGGTCGTCGAACCCATGCGCCTCACCCTCGGGGCCGCCGCACTCGAGCTCGCTCAGTCAGCCGAGGCGGCGCCCGGAGCCGAGATCGTCTTGAGGGTGGACGGTCCCATCGCGGACCTCACCTCGATCGCGCCGAGCCTGGTGCCCGAAGGCGTGACCGCCGAGGGCACGGTCAGCGCCGAAGTGCTCCTTGGGGAGCGCCTCAGCACGCTGCAGCCGACGGGCCAGGCCACCCTCGACGTCTCTGGCGCTCAGGCGCGACGAGCAGGAACTGGCGCGCGACGTGAGGGTCGTTGCCGAAGCCGACACGCAGGCGATCCACGTGAGCGAGCTGGCCGGCACGGTGCTCGGCAGTCCGGTCGAAGGCCACGGCACCGTCCCGACGTCAGTGGCTTCGCGACAAGCCGCTCGATGGCAGGGGCTGCTGGCGAGACCGGCGACCTTCTGGCTGAAGTCCACGCGTGGCCGTGGCTCCCGTGCTCGCGGCACTGCGGACCAGGAGATGCCGGATCTCACGGGCACGCTGAACGTGACGGTCGAAGGCACCGCGTCGGCGCCACGCCTCGACGCGGTGCGCGCCACGCTGCGAGGAGAACGCCGGCGAGATGACGATCGGCGCCATCAAGCTGACCTCGCAGCGGACCACCGCACTCCGGCTCGAGGACGGGCTCCTGCACGTGGACGCGTTCGAGTGGCGCGGCCCGGAGTCCACGATCGTGGCGTCGGGCAGCGTGGGCATCGCCGACGGCGTGGAGGGACGCCTGCATCTGGACGGCAGCGCGTCGCATGGCGTTGCTCAACCTGCGTGGTGCCGGCACGCGTCGGTGGACGATCGACGTTCGACGTCGAAGTGTCGGGCCCGCCGGGCGCGCGCGAGCTGCAGGGCACGATCGGCGATCGAAGACGGCAGCATGGTCGTGCAGCCATGGCGGCTGGCCATGGCCGACTGGTCGGGCACGCGTGGTGCTCGACGCGACCGGCATCGCCGTGCAGGGACTGCACGGACAGTTCAACGGCGGCGAGGCCACGATCGAGGGGCGCCTTCCCGTCGGGCGCGGCGCCGCGGACGGCGCACGCCGCTGACCATCACGGTGCGCAGCGCGTTTCTGGACGCTGCCCCGCGGCCTTCGCAGCCAGCTCGACGCCGACCTCTCGTGGAGCCGCGCCGGGAGCGGTGCCCGGCTGTCGGGCAGCGCCACCGTCACGGCACGGACCTATCGCGAACCGGTGACCGAGCTGGCGCGCATCGCCTCGGCGCTGATCGATCAATCGGGCGGCTCGCCCATGGAACTGCCCGCGGCGCTGGCCGCCACCGACGCTCGACGTGCGCCTCGGCACGATCGGCCCGCTCTCCATGACCAACAGCGTCGCGCGCGTGGAGATGCTGCCGGAGTTGCAGCTGACCGGCACCATGGGCCAGCCGGCGCTGAACGGACAGATCGCGGTGGCCGACGACGGGCGCATCCAGGTCGGCGGCCGCCAGTACCGGCTGCGCGACAGCCGCGTGGAGTTCAGACCGGAACGCGGCCTGATGCCGCGGCTCGACATCACCGGCAATACCCGCGTCGGCGACTACACGGTGTATCTGCAGCTGACCGGATCGGCGAACGAGATCGAGACGTCGCTCATGTCGGATCCTCCGCTCGGCGAGCGCGATCTGCAGACGCTGCTCGTCACCGGCCAGCGGGAGAGCCTGGCCCAGGGAGGCGACGCCGATCAGATGGCGGTCGGCGCCGTGTCGGGCGACGTGCTGGGCTTCGCCGGGCAGTTCCTCGGATTCGACTCGGTGGTCGTGGGCACCAGCGACGATCTCGCGCTCGTCTCGAGCGACGTCGACCCGGCGCTGCGGCTCACGGTGTCCAAGCGGCTCGGCAATCGGTTCGAGCTCGTGCTGTCGGACAACCTCGACGACAACGAGCTCACGTGGGTCATCATCTACCGGCCGCGGCCCGGCTTCGAGTTCCGCGCCATCTCACGTGGCGGCAGCGAGTTCACCGGCGAGTTCCGCCAGGAGATTCCGTTCGGCCCCGGGGTATCGCCACCCCGCATCGACCGCTCGTCGCCAGGTGGCACGCGAGCGGATTGCGAGCGTCACGGTCAGCGGCGAGCCAGGCCTGCCCGACGCCGAGGTGCTCTCGGCGACCAGCCTGCAGAGCGGCGACCACTTCGACTTCGGCCGCTGGGTCGAGGATCGCGAGCGGATCGCCCGCCTCTACCTCGAGCGCGGATACTTCGCCGCGCGCATCGTCCAGACCAGGCGCGCCGTCGAGAGCGCGGCCGGCGAGCCCCGCGTGGCACTCGACTATCGCATCACGCGCGGGCCGCGCACCGTCCTGTCGGTGTCGGGCTACGACCCGCCACCCGCGCTTGATGGATCAGCTGCGGCAGGCCTGGTCCGACAGCGTGCTCGTGGACCTGCTCGACGCCGACCTCACGCAGGTGATGCGCGAGCCACCTCGCCGATCTCGGGTACCTGCGAGCCACCGTCGAAGGTGGACGTGGACCTCGCGACGCCGGATCAGTTGACCGCGACCGTGCGGGTGGAACCCGGTCCGCTCACGATCGAGCGGCATCTGGCGTTCTCGGGCAACACCGTGATGAGCGAAAAGGAGTTGCTCGCCGTCGCAGGCGCGGACACCCTGGCCGGCTCGGCGTGGAAGGACCCGGCGCCGCTGCTGGAGGCGATGGAGTCCGCGTACGCCGCTCCGCGGATACCTCGCCGCGAGGGCGACGACCGCAGGCCATCGTGTTCTCGGGCAGCTCCGCCACGTTGCCCATTCACATCGTCGAAGGGCCCGTGGCGCGCATCGCCACGCTCACCGTGACTGGCGCGGAGCGCGTGGCGCAGACGGAGGCGGCCGCGGCCACCGGGCTCTCGGTTGGCGCCACCTACGTGGCCGGCGGCGAGCAGTCGCTCGCGACTCGCGCTCGAGCGCTACTACCGCAACCTCGGCTACCGCGACGTGGCGGTCGAGGCCGAGGCGACGGTGAATGCAGCCGAGGGCCGCGTGGACATCGTCGTCGACCGTGCGCGAGGGTCCACGCTACGTCGTGCAGTCGGTGCGCACGACCGGCGTGGAGAGCACGCGAGAGGCGCTGGTCGAGCGGGCGACCCGGATCGAGACGGGGTCGCCGGCGAGCCCCGCGCATCGCCGACGCGACCCGGCGCCGGCTCTACGACATCGGCACCTTCCGCTCGGCCGAGGTCACCTTCGAGCCGACCGGGACGCCGCCGACGGCGGCCACCGTGCCGGTCGACGCCGTCGTCACGCGTGCAGGAGTCGCGCCGGTTCCTGTTCCTCTACGGCCTCGAGGTCGACGAACCAGTACGAGTCGTTGTTCGACAAGCGGATTTCCTCCGGCGGCGTCGCCGCCGATCTGCGCGATCGCAACTTCCTCGGCCGTGGCTGGACGCTGGGCGCCGGGCTCCGCTACGAGCCGTCGTTCAGGAGCGCGCGCGTCCTCGACCTCGGTCCCCCGGATCCGGTCGAAGCGCATCCGCACCAACGTCTACGTCGACACCCGCACCGAGGATCGCGCCAGGACCGAGAACGTCATCTTCCGCGACGACGAGACGGCGTTGACGATCGAGCAGCGGTGGCGCGTGCGGGCTCCCGATCGAGCTCTCCTGGGGCTACCAGTACAACTACCGCGACATTCGCTTCCTGGCGGCCGCAACCGAGGAGACCCTGGTGCGGCTTCAAGGGCAACCTCGCCGCGCTCGCCGGCGCCGTCGTCGTGGATCGACGCGACAACATGTTCGACGCGAAGCGAGGGCTGGCTGTTCTCGACCAGCGCCGAGTGGGGTCTTCAGGCGCTCGGCTCCGACTTCGACTACCTGCGCACGCTGGTGCGCGGCTCGTTCTACCAGCCCGTGGGCCCGCTGACGCTGGCCTCGAACGCCCGCTGGGGCAACCTCGCAGCCCTTCGGCGGCCGGCCACCGCTCACGGTGCTCGACCTCTTCTACCAGGCCGGCGGCACGCAGACGGTGCGCGGCTACAAGCAGGACTCGTTGTCGGCGTACACCGGTTGCTGGACTCGCCGATCGGTGGCAGCAAGCTGCTCGTGTTCAACCAGGAGATCCGGTTCCCGCTGTTCTGGCTGCTGAGCGGCGTCGCGTTCGCCGACGCCGGCAACACCTTCACGGACGAGGACAGGCATCGTCCTCAGCGATCTGGCGGTGGGCGTCGGCTTCGGCCTGCGCATCCGCACGCCGCTGGCGCCGATCCGGATCGATCTGGGCTTCCCGAAGTACGGCAACCCGACCGGCAGCACATCCGCACGCTGGCACTTCTCGATCGGTCAGATCTTCTAGACGGGGTGGGGTCGGGATTCGGGAACAGGGGTCAGGGAGCGGGTTTCGAATCCGGCCCGTTCCACGCGCCGCGTGGCGCGCCTACCGTGCGAAGCACGGCCCGGCGTCTTACCGAGCAGAGCGAGGCCTTCCGACGTCGCGCCAACCACTGGCGGCCTGGCCTCGTCCAACGGCCATGGCCCACGCCTTCCGGCTCTGGCGGCGCCAGCCGATGCTGGCGCTGGCGGCCATCGTGTCGCTCGGCCTCGGCATCGGCGCCAACACCGCCATCTTCTCGGTGCTGAACGCGGTGGTGCTGCGACCGCTGCCGTTCCCCGACGCGGATCGACTGGTCGTGGCGTGGGAAACCAGCGCCGACAACCCGGCGCGGTGGGTGGCGCCCGCGAACTACCTGGACTGGGTGCGCGACGCGCGTTCGTTCACGTCGCTGGCCGCGTTCGACAGCTTTGCCGCCAACCTCACCGGTCGCGGCGAACCCGAACGGCTGCGGGCGGCAGGCGCCTCGGGCACGTTCTTCACCACGCTCGGCGTGCAGGCCGCGGTCGGGTCGCACGCTGCTGCCCGCCGACGACGCGCCGGGCGCCGACCCCGGTCGCGGTGCTCACCAACGGACTTGCCGAGCGACTGTTCGGCGACGCCACGACCGCCGTGGGATTGGCACTGACGCTCGAGGGACGTCCACACACCATCGTCGGCGTGCTGCCCTCGGACTTCTCGATGCCGATGATGCCGGAGGTGGAGATCTGGCTCGGCAGCGATCGCGGCATTCCGCGCAGCTTCCCCTTCCCCGGCGACATCACCAGCGTGCGCGACTCGCACTGCTCTTCGTCGTCGGACGCCTGGCCGACGGCGCCACTGCCGCGTCGGCGCGCAGACGAGCTCGGCGCGATCATGGCCCGCCTGGCGCGCGACCATCCCGACACCAACGAAGGGCTCGGCGCCAACGTCGTCGGACTGCACGAGCAGGTCGTGGGCCGCGTGCAGGCCGCTCGTGCTGCTGCTGCAGCTGGCAGTGATGCTGATGCTGGCGATCGGCTGCGCCAACGTGGCGAACCTGATGCTCGGACAGTCGGCCGGCGCGGCAGGCTCGAACTCTCCACGCGTGTCGCGCTCGGCGCCAGCCGCTGGCGCCTGGTGCGGCAGCTGCTCGCCGAGACGATGGTGATCGCGGTGCCGGGCGGGTTGCTGGGGCTCGTGCTCGCGGTGTGGGGGCTGCACGCGCTCGTCGGGCTTGCGCCGGCGGCGCTGCCCCGGGTGAGGACGTCGCGCGTGGACACCGCGGTGCTGATGTTCGCGCTCGCCGTGTCGATGGCCACGGTGATGGTCTGCGGGCTCGGCCCGGCGCTCACGAGCGCCAGGCGGTCGATGGCCGACGCGTCGCGGCAGGGGCCGCGTGTCGCCGGTGACCGGTCGGTGCGCCGCTGGCACCACGTGATGGTGGTGGGCGAACTGGCCATTGCCCAGGTGCTGCTGGTCGGCGCCGGCCTGCTGCTGGCCAGCTTCCTCGCCGCGCAGCGCGTGGAGCTCGGCTTCGCGCCGCGAGGGACGCGTCGCCGCGGACCTGTCACTGGCGCCAGAGCGCTACCTGCAGCCGCGAGCCGGCGGACCGGCCGGAGGAGTTCCGCGTCGAACATCGAGCCGAAGCGGCAGCTGGTGCGACGCGGTGCTGACACGCCTGCGGGACACGCCCGGGGTGCGCGCCGTGGCGGCGGCGTTCACGGCGCCGCTCGGCGGGCGCGCCGAACCGCGGCGTGCTCATCGAGGGCCAGCCCGCTCGCGTCCTCCGCGCAGGGACCGACCGCCGACTTCCAGGCGGTGACGCCGGACTACTTCCGCGCCGCTCGGGATCACGCTGGTGCGCGGGCGACCGTTCGCCGGCAACGACGACGCCGGCGCATCCGCCGGTCGTGATCGTGAACCAGGCGTTCGTCGATCGCTACCTGCCGGGGACCGACGCCATCGGACGGGTCGTGACCTTCGGCGGCGATCGGCATCACGAAATCGTGGGCGTGGTCGCCGACGCTCGCTATCGCGACATCGAGCGGCCGCGGAGCCCGACGTTCTACGTGCCGCTCGATCAGAACGACGAGCGCTGGCCGTTCCTGTCGTTCATGGTGTGGACCGATCAGCCGGGCGGCGGCAACCAATCGCTACCGTCCGCCATGGCCGCTTCGATCCGCGCGGCCGTGCACGAAGCCGACCCCAAGCAGCCGATCGCGCGGCTGCGCACGGTGGACGAGATTCTCGCCTCCGGGCTGGCGCCTCGAAGGTTCAACACGCTGCTGGTCGGCATCTTCGCGCTGACGGCGCTGCTGCTGGCGGCGGTGGGCACCTACGGCGTGATGAGCTATGCGGTGACCTCACGCACACGCGAGATGGGCGTGCGCGCGGCGCTTGGCGCCAGCCCGTCGGACCTGCGGCGGATGGTGCTGGGACAGGGTCTGTCACTGAGCGCCGTGGCGGTCGTGCTCGGCCTGGCCGCCGCGTGGCTCGTCACGCGGGCGATGGCGTCGATGCTGTTCGAGGTGCGGCCGAACGATCCGAGGACGCTGGCAGCGGTGGCGACCGCACTATCGGCCGTGGCGCTTGCCGCGACGTGGCTGCCGGCCCGTCGTGCGACTCGCGTGGATCCGATGGCGGCGCTGAGGGAGTGATCGGATTCGGTCAGCCTATCTTCCTTCCCAGCCACGTGAACGGCCCGCCGGCGCTCTTCTCGCTCAGCTCCTTGCCGGCGTACTTCAGGCTCACCTTCCAGACGAAGTCCATCTCGCTCATGATCGCGCCCATCGCCATGCGCGACTCGATGACCAGCAGCACCGAGGCGTAGAACATGAAGAACGAGCCGATCAGCCCCAGCACCACGGCAATCCACGTGAAGTTGCGGGCCACCGCGGCGACGATGGCGATGGCGACGCTGCTGGCGACGAAGCTGCTGAGCGCGATGTAGAACGAGGACATCGCGCGCTGCAGCAGCCGTGCCCGTGAGGTCTGACGATCGAGCTGCGAGAAGATGAGCGCCCAGCGCTCCTCGAACATCTCGTCCTTCTCGGTGCTCTGCGCCAGCTTCTCGAACCGCTCGGACAGCGTGCGAACGCGATCGACGACGCGGCCCATGCGCGTGCTGGTCGAGAAGATGAGCGCGCCGCAGGCGGAGATGAGCACGGCCGGCGTGATCATCGCGGTGAGGACCGCGAGGGCGTTCTGTGGCGCTTCGAGGCGGGCGAGCCAATCCATGGCAGCGATTCTACCTGTGGGCGACGAGCGGCACAGTTCAAGGCTCACAGTCCGGTGCTGCAGGTGGACGTCGAGTCAATCGAGCCGAGGGGCGCTCGCGGCTGGCGACAGTTGCCCTGACCGGGAGAGGGCGCCGCCAGATCTCGGCAAGACTCGGCCGCGACGTGGCGTCGGAGCGGGGCGGAGGCTGGCGAGTTGGCCCATCGGTTGGATGCGGACGGGTCATTGACCGGCGGCCCGACCGGTCAGCGGCCGGCGTGACCTCGCACGCCGGAGCCGCTCGCCGCGCCGCCCTGCGACGCGCCGCTATACTGCGGCTCATGTTTG
Source organism: uncultured Acidobacteriota bacterium (assembly GCA_963721715.1). Classification (GTDB taxonomy): domain Bacteria; phylum Acidobacteriota; class Vicinamibacteria; order Vicinamibacterales; family UBA2999; genus VFZN01. The sequence continues at coordinate 691,771 of CAVRKI010000006.1, forward strand.
CCATCGTCGCCCACGAATTCGGAGGACCCGACGTTCTCACGCTGTCCGAGCAGTCCGATCCCCGGCCTGGCCCGGGCAGAGGTTCGCGTGCGCGTGCATGCGGTCGGCGTCAATCCCTACGACACCTACATGCGCGCGGGCGGCTATGCCATCTCGCCCGATCTGCCTTACACGCCGGGCGCCGACGCCGCGGGCGTCATCGACGAGCTCGGCGACGGTGTCACGGGTGTGCGACGCCGGCGATCGCGTCTACATCGGCGGCACGGTCGACGAACCGCGCCTACGGCGCGTATGCGTCGATGGTCCTCTGCCAGCCGCACCAGGTGCACCCGCTTCCGGAGCGGCTGTCGTTCGCCCAGGGCGCCGCGATCAACGTGCCCTACGCCACGGCGTGGCGTGCCCTGTTCCAGCGCGCGCAGGCGGCGAAGGGCGAGTCGGTCCTCGTGCATGGCGCCAGCGGCGCGGTGGGCCTGGCGGTGACGCAGATGGCGCACGCCGCCGGCCTCACCGTCATCGGCACGGCCAGCAGCGATGAAGGCGCGGCGCTGGTGCGCGCGCAGGGCGCGGACCACGTGCTCAATCACCGCGAGAGCGGCTATCTCGAACAGGTGACGTCACTGACCGGCGGCGGGCCGAACGTGATCATCGAGATGCTGGCCAACCAGAACCTGGACCACGACCTCGCCATCCTCGCCAAGTACGGGCGCATCGTCATCGTCGGCAATCGCGGCCGCGTGGAGATCGACCCGCGCCGCATCATGGGCAAGGAAGCGGCGGTGATGGGCATGGTGTTCTGGAACCTGACGAGCGACGAACTGGCGCCGATTCACGCGGCGATGGGCGAGGGCTTCGCGGACGGCACGCTCACGCCGGTGATCTCGCGCGAGCTGCCGCTGGCCGAGGCCGCGCAGGCGCATCGGCTCGTGATGGAGCCAGGGGCGCGGGGGAAGATCGTGCTGATTCCTTAGAGGCCTCGCTTCGCTCGGTAGGACGGGGAGGCCGTGCTTCGCACGGTAGGCGCGCCTGCGGCGCGTAGGATCTAGGCCTCGCTACGCTCGGTGGGAGCCGGAGCCTCGCTTCGCTCGGTAGGAGGGGCAGATGAGGCTTAGGTCCTGACCCCTGATCTCTACTTCTGCCCCTGGCTCTGAACTTCGCGCCGCAGGAGCGCGCCTGTGCTGTGATCCCACGCGGCGAAGCCGCGCCTACCGCGCGAAGCGCGGCCTGTCTTCCCTACCGCGCCGCAGGCGCGGCCCCTGTGGCCTACTTCTGTCCCAGCCTTCGCCAGTTCCTCGTCGATCGCCTGCTTGAACACTTCGAACGGCTGCGCGCCGATCAGCGGCCGGCCGTTGATGAAGATGCTGGGCGTCGAGTTCACGCCGAGCGCTTCGCCTTCGCTTGCCGCCCTGCTGGACGCGCGCCTGGTGCTTGTTCGAGTCCAGGCACTGATCGAACGTCGCCTGGTTCAGCCCCAGTTTGGCGGCGCCCTGCTTCAACTGCGGCACCGACAGCGCGCCGATGTCCGCGAACATCAGGTCGTGCATCTCCCAGTACTTGCCCTGATCACCAGCGCAGTGCGCGGCTTCGGCGGCCTTCTGCGCGTTGGGATGGCTCGGCAGCGCGAAATCCTTGTAGACGATGCGAACCTTGTTGCCGTAGGTGGCAAGGACCTTCGTGAGAGTCGGACCGACTCTCGCGCAGAACGGTCACTGATAGTCGGAGAATTCGACCAGCGTCACCGGCGCCGTCGGTTCTCCGCGGACCGGGTCGGTGGCCGCGACCGCCACCTCGACGCGCGGCGGATCGAGCATCACCCTCACGTTCGCGGTCTTGTTCCTGAGCTCGTCCACCAGCAGCGCCCGCGCCTGTGCCTCGCGCTGCCCCTGCAGGAACTCGACAATCGGCTGCCGCAGCTGCTCCATCGTCCGGCCCTGCGCCCGCTCCTTGTTCTCTTCGTAGAAGCGCTGGATCTCGGCCTCGCTGATCGGCTGTGCTCGCTTGGCGAGCTCCCGCTCGGTGTAGGCCTCGGGCGTCATGTTCGCGGCCTTGGCCGCGTCCGCGATGAGGACGTCGCCGACCAGCAGGTCGAGCATGTTGCGGCGGTTCTGATAGAGCAGCTGCGTCAGGCGCGCGCGTTCAGCGGCATCGAACTCCTGCCACTTCGCATCCACTTCGCTCAGCGTGATCTTGCGGCCACCCACTTCCGCCACCACCGGGTCGGTTCCACCCGCGGTCGCGGGGGACGGCGCCGGAGCGGGCGATTGCGCGGCGCTCGGGGAGTTGCCGCAACCGAGCGCCACCGTGGCCGCCAGCGCGACAATCACTCGAAGTCGGGCGATATACATCGAAACAGCATACCCGGAAGCTGGACTCGGGCGGTAGGAGGGGCGGACAGAAGGGGCAGGGATCGGGGATCGGGGATCGAAAGCCTAGAGCCTGAAGCCTGGAGCCTAGAGCCTCCCCGGCGGTTTCTTCGTCGGCGGCTTCTCGATCTCTTCGTCCGTCGAGACGCTGAACTTCCGGTAGTTCTTGTAGGTCGCCGTGCAGCGGATCTCGTCCGAGCTCATCGTTGCCTTGTAGTACTCCGTCATCTCGACCGGCACCCACAGGTCGAGGGCCGTGTCCTCGCGGAACTCGACCGCGACGGTGGCGATCACGCTGCTGTCCGCCACCGACATCTCCGTCTTCAGCACCGTGCCCGTCGCCGGATCAATCCACAGCCGTCCCGACATCGGCAGGTCCGCGCCGTTGGTGGTCCGGACCAGCGTCGGGCGCACGCGTTCCTCGAAGGTCAGCGCCCAGGCGGCGCGCCCCGCCAGCTGCGTCTCGCCGTCGCGCGTGAAGACGAAGCGGGCCCGGAGGTTTGGCTGAACCAGCAGCACCGCCAGGGTCGGGATGTTGATGGTGCGAACCACGCGACCGAGGTTGTAGCGGGTGCTCTCGTCCATCAGCCGGCGCGCCTGCTCGAGCGCCGACGGACTGGGGGCGAGCAGCAGCTTCACCATCCGGTCCTCACGGTCGCGCACCTTCCGGCCATCCACCTCGAAGACGTCGCGGAACGGCAGCCATCCGCCCTCGTCGCTCTTGACGAGCAGATAGTCCGAACGCAGGCGCCGTGCGCGCCGGTTGCCGATGTCGAAGCTGCCCGACGGATTGGGCGTGCGGGCCTGGTTGGCATTGCCGGCCTGCAGCGGCCGGTCCGCGCGCTGGTAATAGTCCTCCTCGGCGACCAGCAGCGAGAACCGCGTCTCGTACTCGAGCGCATACGCACCCGCCCGCGTCAGCACCGCGGCCAGCGTCGGCGTGGGCGGGGGCAGCGGTGCCGGAGACTGCGGCTGTGCTGGCGCCGGCGGCGCCCCCTCCGGCTGCGCCGTCCCCGGTACCTGCGCCAGCACGGACGAACCGGTCCCGGCCATCAGGGCGACAGCGGCGGCGAGCGCGGCGGCGCGAACGAGGGTCAGGACGTCGAGGATGGCGGTCGTGATGGCTCCGGACTGCCCTTTTCGTAGCCGGGGCATACGCGGACGGGCAACACAGGATACTTGCGAAACCCGGGGTCGACGAACGACAGCCGGCAGAGGAAGAACCGGGACCGGGGCGTCTCGATCATCTGATGGTGCCGGCAATGGCCGCACAGACCCGGATCCATCACCCCATCTTAGCCGTGGCCTGCCGTTGCCGGGCATGGGGTGGCTGACCAGTAATAAGATGGACCCATGAAGCTCCCGGCGCTCGTTCCCGCGCTCGCCGTCGCCCTGCTGGGCGCCATCACCTTCGCCGCTCCCGCCGCGCAGGATCAACCGCTGTTCCGGTCGAGCGTCCGCACGGTGCCGATCTATGCCACGGTGCTCGACTCGACCGGCCGGCTGGTCCCGGACCTGGTGCAGGCCGACTTCTCGGTGCTCGACAACGGCAAGCCGGCGGAGATCGCGCTGTTCTCCAGCGAGCCGCAGCCGTTCACCGCCGTCGTGATGATGGACACCAGCGCCAGCATGACCGCCAACCTCAAGCTGCTGAACCGGGCCGCCGAGCAGTTCCTGCTGCGCCTGCTGCCCGTGGACCGGGCGCAGGTCGGCGCGTTCAACGACAAGATCCAGATGAACGGCACGTTCACCAACGATCGTGACGAGCTGATCGCGGCGCTGAACGATTTGTACTTCGGCAATCCCACCCGCCTGAACGACGCGATTGCGGCCAGCCTCGACGCGCTGCAGGGCATCGACGGCCGGCGCGTCATCCTGGTGTTCACCGACGGCGAGGACACGGCCAGCCGCATCGGCTTCGGTACGGTTCTCGGACGCGCGCGCGACGAGGAGGTGATGGTCTACTCCATCGGCCTCGAGTCGGAGTACTTCAACGGCATGCGCGTGGTGCGCTCGAAGCCGTCGAAGGACCTGCGGAAGATTTCAGAGGAAACGGGCGGCGGGTACTTCGAACTGCAGAAGACCGCCGATCTGTCACCCACCTTCAGCCGGGTGGCACAGGAACTGCGGAGCCAGTATCTGATCGGGTTCGCGCCGGCGGCGCTCGATGGCAAGGTGCACAAGCTCGACGTTCGCGTGAACCGCCCAGGGATGACGGTTCGCGCGAGGAAGAGCTACCTGGCCGCCACGGATCGAAGCTGAGAATCCGCCGGCGTCAGAGCGACGGCTGGGGGCCCTTAGACGAACAGCATCGCGACGAGCGTGACGGCAAGCAGCGCGCCGACCACGGTTTCGGCGGTCGACGAGAAATTCCAGTCGTGATTGCGAAGTATGCGGAGCATGGTGTGTCCCTCTCGTAAGAGTTGGACGGGCGCCGCCCCGCGCCTGTTCCTTCCATCTGTCGATTGGATACCTGGCCCGGGACAACCGGCGCTCACCCCTCGACGAGCGCGCGCAGCAGCGACCAGTCCGCCTCGGTCAGCACCTGCTCCACCAGCGCCGCATTCCCGCTGATCCAGACCAGGGTGCCGCGGCGGCCCGCGGCCGTCTGTCCCGCCGCCGTCATCGAGACGTCCACGTCCGCGCCTTCGCGCTGGGTCACCACCGGGGTTCCGACCGGCCCCAGGAATACCCACGCCTGCTCCGGGCAATAGCGAGCCATTCCCGGCAGGCCGGCGTCCCCCTCCTCCTGATAGGCGTTCGCCGGCACGCGCACCACGACGGCGCCAGGCACCGCGGTTGAGACGGTGGGCATGGTCGAGGTGAACACGGAGAACTGGTGCCCGGCGGCGATCGGCTGCGCGATAATCGTCAACTGGCTCTCGGCGTCGTAGCGCTCGCCGGCCAGCCCGTCATCGCGCAGTGAAATCTCCCGGATGCTGGACGACGTGCGCCCCGTGCGCTCGAACTCCTTGAGCGCGCGTTCGTAGTCGCCCTGCGATCGCAGCTGCGCGTTCATCGCCGCTTTCTGAATCTCCTGCTCCGCCTTGAGCGCCCGGTCGCGATTCCCGGTGTTCAACGGATTGGCCAGCACCTCGATGCGGAGCGCGTCGGCGTCGGGCCAGCGCACGGTCCACACCGCTTCGCCGCCCCCGCCGACGGGAGTGCCCTCGGTGGTGGCCTCGGGAAATGGCAGCGCCGCGCGCAGCGCCTTCACCAGCCCGGCCGACAGCGCCTGCTCGGTGAGCCCCACCGGCGTCGGCGACTGCGCGGCCGCCGTGAGGCACAGCGCGGCGCAGCAGGTGACGATCGAGGCGGCCAGACGCGGCATGGTGCGATTCTACCCAACCTCGGCGCCCCTGCGGGACGTAGGGATACGGGCGGCCCTTCGGGCTGGAAGGGCGGCCCTGCGGGCGGTAGGCAAACGGAACGGCGCCCCTTCGGGGCGTAGGGCACACAAGACAGGCGGCCCTACGGGCCGTAGGATCCAACAGCGTGCATGTTCCTACGCGAGCGGAGCGAGCGCCGCCTCACCCTACGCGAGTGCCAAAGCACGAGCGCCCTCCTGCCGAGTGAGCGCCGAAGGCACGAGCGCCTGCTGGAGGCACCCCTCACCTCCGCTACAATCGCAGCCCATCATGACCACCAGCATCGCGACGACGTCGATCGCCCCCGGCGACCGGCCGGCGGGCAACATCCGCGGCACCCGGTCGGCGGCCGTTGGCCGACACGGCATGATCGCCACCAGCCAGGCGATGGCGTCAGCGGCCGGTCTGAAGGTGCTGCAGGACGGTGGCAACGCCATCGACGCGGCGGTGACCGCGGCAGCGGTGCTGGCCGTGATCGAACCGTCGATGAACGGCATCGGCGGCGATCTGTTCGCGATCGTCTACGACGCCGGCTCCGGGCAGGCGCACGGCCTCGACTCCAGCGGACGCTCGGCCCATCGCGCCACGGCCGGGGAATTCGCACGGCGCGGCCTCGCCGAGATGCCAGGCAGCGGGCCGCTGCCCGTCAACGTGCCTGGCGTGGTCGAAGGCTGGCACCAGTTGCTCACGCGCTTCGGCACGATCACGCTGGCGCAGGCGCTGCAGCCCGCGATCGCGTACGCGCGTGACGGCTTCCCCGTGCAGCAGCTGATGGCGGCCGAGTGGGCGCTGGCGGTTCCGAAGCTGACCGCGGATCCGGCTGCGGCGGCCACGTTCCTGCCCTGCGGCCAGCCGCCGGCCGAGGGTGAGATCTTCGCCAACCCGCGCCTTGCCGGCAGCCTGACCCTGATCGCGGAGCAGGGGCGTGACGCGTTCTACACCGGCGACCTCGCCCGCGCCATCGTCCAGGACCTGCAGGCACGCGACGGCCTGCTCGAGATGCGCGACTTCGCCGAGCACACCGCCGACTGGGTGACGCCCATCCGCACCAGCTATCGCGGTTACGACGTGCTCGAGATGCCGCCGAGCACGCAGGGCTTCGTCGCGCTGGAGATGCTCAACCTGATGGAGACCTTCGACGTGAAGGCGATGGGACACAACTCCGCTGACTACCTGCACCTGGTGGCCGAGGCGAAGCAACTGGCATTCGCCGATCGGGGCGCGTATCTCGCCGATCGCGCCTCGATGCCGGCCGACACGCTCGCGATGCTGCTGTCGAAGGAGTACGCCGCGCGCCGCCGGCCGGAGATCGACATGAGCCGCGCCGGCGCCTATGCGCCCGGCGTGCCCGAGGCGTCGGGCACGGTCACGCCCGGCCGCGATTTCTCCGGCCAGGACCTCGGCGACACCATCTACCTGACCGTCGCCGATCGGCACGGCAACGTCGTCTCGTTCATCCAGTCGCTGTTCGCCGCCTTCGGGGCCGGCATCGTCGCGGGCGAGACGGGCATCACCCTGCACAACCGCGGATCGGGGTTCGTGCTCACCACCGGACACCCGAATCAGATCGCGCCTCACAAGCGGCCGCTGCACACGCTGGTGCCGGCGATGATCCTGAAGGACGCGCGGCCGTGGGCCTCGTTCGGGGTGATGGGCGGCGACAACCAGGCGCAGGCTCACGCGCAGGTGGTGGCCAACCTGGTGGACTTCGGCATGAACATCCAGCAGGCCGGCGAGGCGGCCCGCGTGCGCCACACGGGTACCAGCCTGGCGGTGGAGAGCGGCATCGGCGCCGGCGTGCGTCAGTCGCTCGAAGGCCGTGGCCACACCTTGAGCGAAGGGCGCGGCATGATGGGCGGCTTCCAGGGGATCCTCATCGACCCGAAGACCGGCGTGATGATGGGCGGCTCGGACGTGCGGAAGGACGGCCTCGCGATTGGGTGGTGAGCGGTCGGGTCTTGGGTCCTGGGTCTTGAGTCTTGGGTCTAGTTCCTGGTTCCGTTCCTGATCTCAGTTCACCGTGAACGACACCTCGTTCGAGTAGGCGCCGGAACCGCACGCGTTTCTCGGACGCACCCGGACGTAGTAGGTGTTGGGCGGCGCCGTCGCCGACAGCGAAGTCGACGCGGTCGGAACGGTGATCACGTTCGAGGCGCCGCTCGACGTGCCTGCCTCCAGCACGTAGTCCGTGGCGCCGGTCGACGCGTTCCAGGTCAGCATCACCTGCCGCCCGTTGACTGTATAACCGAGCGGCGAAACAGTTCCGGGCGCCGCGCACCCGACCGCGATCATGGTCTCCGGCGAGACCGGGCCGGTCCCGCATGCATTGCGGCCGCGCGTCCGGACGAAGTACACGCCAGGAGGCGCCTGCGCGGTGAGCGTCGATGCCATTCACCACACTGTTCACCAGTGTCGCCTGCCCCGGAAGCAATCCGGCCTCGAACAGGTGCGTGGTGGCCCCGGCAGCGGGTGGCCACGTGACACCCACGGTCGAGCCGTTCACGGTTGCCGAGGCCGGCCCCGGGGCGCCGGGCAAGGTGCAGGCATTCGACAGCGTCACCATCACTTCGTTCGACGCCACGCTGCCGCAGGCGTTCCGGGCGCGGACTCGCACGTAGTATGTGCCCGCGGCCGCCGACGCGGCGAAGGTCGTGGCGGATGCCGGCACCGACACCGTGGCCAGGTTCGCCGCCCCCGAGGTGTTGCCGGCCTCGAGCAGATAGTCGGTGACGGCGCCACCGGTCGCCGGCGCCGTCCAGTTGAACGACGCCACGAGCCCGGAGCCAGTGCCCGTCAGGCCGGTGGGCGCACCAGGCATCGTGCATGGTGCGCTGTCGCCTCGCCATCCGAGCTGGATGAACTCGAAGTCGCTGGCCTTGATCGCGCGGAACGCCGGGTTCAGCTGATCGTTGCTCCATCGCGTGTCGAACACGCCGCTCACGTACATGTCCGATCCGGTGTCCGCGACGATCAGCCCGTAGGTCTTCATCGCCCGGAAGATCTTCTGGATGTACGGCGGATAGCCGCTGATGTTGGTGCCCGGCTTCAGGCGCAGGCGGGCGCCGAGCGGCGGCCCCGAGGCATTCGTGTTCGCGCGATGCGAGGCCGGCCACACGTAGTTGTTGACGCCGTGCACGGTGACGCGCAGCGCATGACGGATCTCGTCCGGCCCGAACACCTCGTCGTAGCGGACCAGCCCGGGCAGAATCGCCAGGCCCGCGGCATCCGCCGACGTCCAGCCCTCGGGGCGCCGCCCATTGGTGTTGAGGTCGAAGAATGCCCCCGACCCCGCCTCCCAGCGCGCCCCGGTCCAGCGCAGGGCGAACAGCTCGTACAGGTGCCGATTGTCGCGGTCCACGATCAGCATGTGCCGATCGCCGCCCGCCCCTGAATTGCCGGCGGGACCGCCCTCGATCCAGAACGGTTCTGTAATGGCCTGTACCGGAATGGGATAGAACGGATAGCTCTGCCCGGTCGCGTGGTTCACACCATCGCTCTCTTCGTCATAGTCGAAGACGCACCGACACCTTCGGCTGGTCGGCGCCAACCACCACGAACGGCATCCCGTAGGCGCCGTTGACGACGGCCGGATCCAGCCCGCCGAAGTCGGGATGCAGGCCGTCGGCGGGGCCGATGAAGTTGATGAACTCGCTCGAACGCGCGTCCACTGGCGCCGCGCGGATATCCAGATTCCACCAGTTATCCGCGGGAAACAGCGGTAAGGGGCCGGGCAGCGCGCCGTTGCGCTCGGCCAGGCTCGCGAGGTGCTGGGCGGCGCCGGTCAGCGACACCGCCGCGAGGCCGGCCAGGACGAAGCCTGCGATCCACCGACGTCGCGCGCGAGCTGGCGTTATCATGTTGCCTGTTTTCCCTTACTGGAGAAGTTCGATGCAAAAGTTGTTCACAGTGGCCGCGGCCCTCGTGCTCGTCGGCTCGATCGCGTGCGGAAAGTCCGAGGCCGAGAAGCAGGCGGAGCTCGCCGCCGCGGAGGCCCAGAAGGCCGCGGAGGCCGCGACCAAGAAGCTGACCGAGGCGGCCGGCGAAGACATGGCCAAGGGCATGCAGGACTTCGCCAAGGCGATGCAGGGGATGGCCGGGGCGATGGCCGGCAACGACGGCAAGACCGTAGAAGTCGTCAGCTTCCAGTCGCTGGAGACCACCCTCCCGGAGGTCTCCGGCTGGACGATGAAGAAGCCGCGCGGTGAGCGCATGACGGCGCCGATCGCGCACTCCCGCACCGAGACCACGTACTCGAAGGGCGAGACCAACATTGACGTCGAGGTGGTTGACTCGGGCTTCGCCGCCATGCTGGTCGCGCCCTGGTCGATGATGCTCGCCTCCGGCTTCAGCCGCGAGTCGAGCGACGGTTACGAAAAGGCCGTCTCCGTGAAGGGCCAGCCCGGATTCGAGAAATGGGACAGTGAAAGCAAGGACGGGGAGCTCAACATCCTCGTCAACAAGCGCTACCTCGTCTCCATCGAGGGCAACGACATCGCCGACACCAAGGTGCTCCACGACATCGCCGGCAAGATGGATTTCGCGAAGTTTGCGAGCCTCAAGTAGGGGCTAGAGGCGGAATCCCGCCTTCAGCGGATCGTCGCCGTCGATCAGGAAGGTGTGCTCGCCCGTAATCCAGGCGCTGCCTTCGATCGACGGCACAATCGCCTCGCGCTCCCCCACCATCGTCCGGCGCACGATCTGCCCGGTGAAGGTCGTGCCCACAATCGACTCGTGGATGAATGGGACCTCGTCCACCAGCACGCCCATCTCGGCCAGCACGGCCATCACCGCGGCGGTGCCGGTGCCGCACGGTGAGCGATCCACTTCGGCGTCGGCGAATACCGTCACGTTCCGCAGGTGGCCCTCGCCCTGTGGCGGCCCGGTGAAGATGGTCCCGTAGATCCCCGTCAATCCCTCGTCGTCCGGATGGATCACGCGTCGCAGCCGCTCCACCTCGCGGGCGATGCTCATCCCGAGCACGCGCAGCTCCGGCAGGCGTGCCGGCAGTACCGGAATGCCCGCCGCCTCCGCATCGACGATGGCGTAGAACGCGCCGCCGAAGGCGATGTCCACCCGCATGGTCCGGCCGCCGACGGTCACCGGCAGGCCGGCTTCGTAGACGAACGACGGCACATTGACGAAGCTGACCGACGACACCCGCCGCGACTGGCGGCCCTGGCCGCGCGTGGCGCGCGCCACCACGCGTCCGGCCGGCGCATCGAAGCGGATCTCGTCGAGGTCCGGCCCGATCAGCCCCCGCTCCAGCGCCATCGTCGTCACCGCGACGATGCCGTGGCCGCACATGGTGCTCCAGCCTTCGTTGTGCATGAACAGCACGCCGGCATGGCCGTCGGGCGTGACCGGCTCGGTGAGGAGCGCGCCGTACATGTCGGCGTGCCCGCGTGGCTCCAGCATGATCGCGCGGCGGAAATGGTCGAGTCGCTTTTCTGCCCAGGCGCGCTTGTCGAGCATCGTCTTGCCTTCGGGCGACGGGAGCCCGTCCACCACGAGCCTCAGCGGTTCGCCCGCCGCGTGCGCGTCGATCGTGCGGATGGTGTGTACCATGTGCCTGATTATCCGGCATCACGCGCGTGATGTACGCTGTCACCGGTGCTGGCGTTCTACTCCGATCACTTCGTCCTGCCCTTGCCGGAGGGCCACAAGTTCCCGATGGCGAAGTACTCGCGGCTGCGGGAGCGCCTTCTCACGGAGGGGATTCTCCCGACGGCGGACGTCCAGGAAGCGCCGGCGGCCAGTTGGGACGACCTGCGCTTGATCCACACGCCGGAGTACGTGGACGCCGTTGCCGCGGGAACGCTCGCGCCTGAGGCGCAGCGCCGCATCGGCTTCCCGTGGTCACCGGAGATGGTAGAACGCTCGCGCCGCTCGGTGGGCGCCACCCTGGCCGCCGCCCGCGCCGCGCTACGAGACGGGGTGGCGGTGAACCTGGCCGGCGGCACGCATCATTCATTCGCCGATCGCGGCGAGGGGTTCTGCATCTTCAACGACGTGGCGGTCGGCGCCCGCACGCTTGCAGCGCGACGGCGCGGCCACGCGCATCGCGGTCGTCGACTGCGACGTGCACCAGGGCAACGGCACCGCCGCCATCTTCCAGAACGACCCGACGGTCTTCACCTTCTCGATGCACGGCGCGCAGAACTTCCCCTTCCGCAAGGAGGTCAGCGACCTCGACGTCCCGCTCGAGGATGGCACCGGCGACGCCGAATACCTGCCGCTGCTGACGCAGCATCTGGAAGACGTGCTCTCGCGGCATCGCCCCGATTTCGTGTTCTACCTGGCTGGGGCGGACCCCTACGAAGGCGATCGCCTCGGCCGGTTGAAGATGACGGTGGCCGGTCTGCGCCGCCGCGACGAGATCGTGCTGCGGCGGTGCCGGGCGCTCGACATTCCCGTTGCCATCTCGATGAGCGGCGGCTATGCCCCCGACATCGACGCCATCGTCACCATTCACGCGAATACCATTGCCGTGGCTGCCAGTCTGGCGGCCACGCCCGTCGACGAGGCCTGACCCATGTCCCAGCATTTCCGCTTACTGAACGAGGCGCAGGTGAAGTCGCTCCTGCCGATGCCCGACCTGATCCAGGCGATGGAGGACGCGCTGGCCCGCTTCTCGGCCGGCGATGTGCTGCAGCCGGTGCGCACCGTGCTGACGGTCGGCCCCACCCACGCCTACTTCGGCGTGATGCCGGCCTACATGCCGCAGCCGGCGCGGCTCGGCGCCAAGCTGGTGACCGTCTTCGGCGAGAACGAATCACGCGGGCTGCCCTCGCACCTGGCCACCATCCTCCTGCTGGATCCCGACACCGGGGCCCTCGAGGCCATCCTCGACGGCCGCTACATCACCGAGGCGCGCACCGCCGCCGTGTCCGCGGTCTCCGCGCGGCACCTGGCCCGCGCCGACGCCACCCGGCTGGCCATCATCGGCACGGGTGTGCAGGCCCGCAGCCACCTCGAGGCGCTGGTCGAGGTGCGACGGTTGACGGACGTCCGGGTGTGGTCGCCACGGGCGGCCAGCCGCGAGCGGTTCGTCGCCGAGATGGCCCCGCACGCGCACGCCGCCCTTCGCGCCACCAGCACCGCCGAAGAGGCCGTCCGCGGCGCCGACATCGTCGTGCTGGTGACGTCCTCCCCGACGCCGGTCTTCGACAACGCGTGGGTGTCGCCCGGAGCGCACGTCATTTCAGTGGGCGCCTGCCGCCCGACGCAGCGGGAGATGGCGCCGGAGCTGGTGGCGCGGGCGCGGCTCTACGTGGATTCACGCGCGGCAGCCCTGGTGGAATCCGGCGACGTGGTGATGGGCATCGGCGAGGGTCGCTTCACGGATTCGCACATCGTCGGCGAGCTGGGGCAGGTCGTGCTGGGCCGGGCCTCCGGCCGGATGGCGGATGCGGACATCACGGTGTTCAAGTCGCTGGGCATGGCCGTCGAGGACGTGGTGGCTGCCGACCTGGTGCTGCGGCGGGCCATCGAGACCGGCAGCGGGGCGGAACTCACGCTCTGACCTGCTCGTCATTACCCACAGGCGGGCGCCGCGGTGTGCGCCCAGGGAAACGAGATGAAGGCACGGCGCTGGGCGCCCATCGTGTTCGGCGTGGCGGTGTTCGTGGTGTTCGTCGCCATCAGCGCCGCCGTCTTCAGCGTCTCGTGGATGCGCGACCATCTGCAGGTGGAGGCGGCCACCGGCAGCAGTGCCGAGGCTGCCTTCGCCGAAGTACGGCAGCGGTTCGCCGCGAAGGCTCCGCTCCTCGAGATGCGGGACTCCGCCATGGCCCGGCGCAACGAGCCGGCGCCGGATGCCCCCCGCACCACCCTCACCACCATGCACGTCCTCGCCTGGGACCCGGAGGAGCAGAAGCTCGCGCGGTTCGAGATCCCGTTCTGGCTGCTGCGCCTCAAGGAGACGCCGATTCGTTTCGGGACCTTTGCCACCGGACTGGACGAGATGCGGATCTCGCTGACGGCATCGGACCTCGAGCGCTATGGCCCCGGCATCATCGTCGACGTGACCCGAGAGGGGAAGGACGTTCTGTTGTGGGTGGAATAGATCTGGAGAGGTGGTCGCCGGATCACCACCTCACGACATCACTGGATTCTAGAGCTGCAGGTAAGCTTGAATTCGGGCCAGCAGCGTCTGCGGGGCGTGGGCGTGCTCCGCGGCGGCGGCGGCAGCGGTGGCTTCGGCTTGCGCCAGGCCGGCGCGGCGGCCAGCGACGACCTCGCTGATGTGCTCCAGCAGTCCGGGCGTGGACTGCGCGAGCCGGCGCATGTCTGCGGCCTCGATCTCCAGGACCTGCACATCATTGACGGCCCGGACGGTGGCGGTGCGCGGATCGCCGGTCAGCATCGACATCTCGCCGAAGAACCCGCCGGTCGTGATCGTGGCCACCTGCTGGCCCGATGGCTCGAGCGTCACCATGACGGTGCCGCGCAGGACGACGAACATCGAGCTGCCGCGCTCGCCCTGGCGGACGATGGCTTCGCCGGCGGCGAACAGATGGTCGCCCGCCGCGCGCGCCAGACCGCGCCTGGCGTCCGGTCCCAGGGTCGAGAACAGATCGATCGTCGAGAGCTGCGTCGCCGCGGCGTCGACGTGCGGGTCGGTGCGCAGCGGCTGCTCTTCGCGTGAGTACTCGATCTGGATCGGGTAAGGGATCTCGATGTTCGAGCGGCGGAACTCGTACCAGATGTTGGTGCGGACCTGATCCTTCGCCAGGTTGTCGCGCGGCGTAGTCCTCGATCCAGAACTTCGCCGCGTAGTCCACGGACGATGCGCCGAAGCCCTTGACCACGACCACCGCCTCCGGGTCCGCCAGCACGAGCGGCGCATTGGCTATCGCGCGGTGAATCGCCTGCTTCACCTCGTTGGGTGGTGTCTGGTAGCTGGCGCCGACCTCCACTTCCAGCCGCGTCGGCACGGTCGGCTCGGAGTAGTTGAGGATCGGGTCCTTCGAGATGACGCTGTTGGGGACGATCAGGAACTGGCCGTTCTTGGTCCGCAGCTTGGTCGCGCGCCAGGTGACTTCCTGCACCTGCCCCTCGCTGCCGCCGATGCTGATCCAGTGGCCCACGCGGAAGGGCTTCTCGATCTGGATGGCCATGCCCGCGAAGAAGTTGCCGAGCGTGTCCTGCAGCGCGAAGCCCACCACCACGGCGCCGACGGCGGACGTGGCGAGCAACTGCTCGCGCATCAGCACGGTCGCGATGACGAAGAACAGGCCGACGACCGTGACGTCCTGCACGATCGCCGGGAAGCGATCGGAGGGCCGGTTCTCGCGCCACGGGTTGACCAGCAGCGCGATGACGAGATTGACGAAGGCGAGGACGAAGACCAGGCGGGCAAGGCCCGCCACCACCTCGAGGTCGCCATAGCCCCTGGGTCACCGCCAGTTCCAGGCCGAGGAAGGCGAGGAACAGCCACGCGCTGAACACCAGCCGCCCGCGAACGAAGCGGCTGCGCACGGCGGCAAAGAGCGCCAGCGTGAGGACCAGCGCCACCGCGCCGGCGAGGATCAGGTTCGAGGCGCCCACCAGGCTGCCGGGCCTACTTGAGGCCGCCTTCCTTCTTGAAAGCGGCGATGTCGGCCGCGGCGAGCTTCACCGGCACGGGCTTCGGATTGCTGCCGCCCTTGGCGTCCTTCTCGGGATCCACTCCGCGCGCCGATCCCGATCCGGTCACCTGGGCCTGCTGCTTCTCGCCGCCGCCGGTGGGCAGCATCTTGCTGAGGCCGAAGCCGCCGCTCTTCTTCTTCGGTTCTTCAGCCTTCTTCGGCTCGGTCTTCGCCGTGGTACCGCCGGTCAGGCCCGCGGACCCGGCGGTGACGGTGGCGATCTCGGCGACCGGCGTCGGGGTGTAGGTGATGAACTTCTTGTAGCGATCGGCGAGCGTGGCGCGTGGACGCCATCTTCTTCGCGGCGATCTCCTTCTTCAGGTTGTCCAGGCGCGACTGCATCTCGGGGTGCGATGCGAACAGCCCGCGCTTTTCCTGTCGCGTCCTTGTTGCGATCCTTCAGGCGCGTCAGGAACGCGCCGAGGCCGCCAGGCGCATAGCCAATGCCGTTCGCCAGGGCCAGGCCCTTCTCGTCCGACGTCGTTCTCCTCCTCGCGACCGAAGCCCTTCTCGACGATGTTGTCGTAGGTGGCGGTGACGGCCCGTTCGAGCAGACGCCGAGCTGCCGGACAGCGTTTCGGACGCGCCCATCTGCACCGCCTTGCTCTTCTGCATCGACTTGATGGTGTGCTTCTCGGTGACGTGGATGATCTCGTGACCGAGCACGCCCGCCAGCTCGGCCTCGTCCTGGATGAGCGCGAGCGCGCCGCGCGTGATGTGCACGTAGCCGCCGGGGGCGGCGAAGGCGTTGACGCCGTCGGTGTCGAGGACGATGAAGGTCCAGGGCAGCGCGGGCCGCGTGCTGGCCGGCCGCCAGCGCGCCGCCGACCAGCGCCACGTAGCGATGCACGGCCGCGTCCTGGACGACGCCGTAACGGGTGCGGATCTTCTCGCTGACCGCGGCGCCGAGCTGCTGTTCTTCGGCCTCGGTGAACTGGATCTCGCGACGTCGTTGGCCTTCTTGACCGCCCCGCCGATCTTGCCGAGCGAGCCCAGCTGATCGCCGCCGCTGGCCGTCAGCGTCGTGCCGAGCAACAGCGCCGCCGCCAGAACACTCGCGGATGTGCGCATCATGATGGTCTGACCTCGTAGATCGCCACGGACTGGCTCTTGCCCTTCACGGTCACCGAGCCCAACGGACGGATATCATACTGCCCTTTCAGCTGCGACCGGGTCGCCTCGCTGATGATGATCCGGGTGCCGTATTCCTTGTTCAACGACTCGAGCCGGGCGCCCAGATTCACGGCGTCGCCAATCACCGTGTAGCTCATGATCGTGTCGGAGCCGATGTTGCCGGCGACCATTTCCCCGGTGTTGATGCCGATGCCGATGTCCAGCCTCGGGATCCCGAATTCCGCCCATTCGGCATTGAGCACGTCCAGCGCCCGAACCATCGCCAGCGCCGTCAGCACCGCGTGCTCGGCGTGGTCCTCATCGTCCAGGGGCGCGCCGAAGAGCGCCATCACCATGTCGCCCACGAACTTGTCGAGCGTGCCCTGGTGCTCGAACAGCACCTTCACCATGCGCGTGAAGTAGTCGTTCAGCTGGGAGACGATGTCTTCCGGCTTGCCCTTCTCGGTGAGAGCGGTGAAGCCGCGCATGTCCGAGAAGAGCACCGTCATTTGCCGGCGCGTTCCGCCGAGCTGGGCCCGTGACGGATCGGCGAGCAGCTGGTCGTAGACGTCCTTCGCCACGTAACGCGAGAACAGCCGCTTCACCTTGCGCTTCTCGCGCCCCTCGACGAAGTACTGCCACGCGAGGTCGCCGACGAACGCCAGCACGATGGCGAGGAGCGGTGTCGCCAGCGGCCACCAGCCGCCCGCGCCGAACAATCGCAGGTTGGTCCAGACGTAGGCCAGCGCCATCACCAGGGCCGCGCCACCGGTCACCCACGCGGACGTGAAGGCGCCGATGGCCCCGACGCCGGTGGCCAGGCCGAGCGCAACCGCGGCGCCGGCCTGGAACGGCACCGGCGTCAGCGTCCGTCCGCTCTGCCAGGCGTCGATGGTGTTGGCGTGGATCTCAGCACCCGCCATGCGCCCCTCTGCGAACGGCGTGACGAACACGTCGCGCAGCCCTTCGCCCGCCACGCCGACCACGACGATGCGGTCCCGGAAGGTATCGCGGGGGATCTGCGGCTTCACGCCTTCGAGCACCTGCTGCTGCGAGTAGAAGAGGTCGTAGAAGCTGTACGACTGGAAGGTCGGCGAGCCATCCGGCCGCCGCATCGGGCCGCGCCACGGCAGCATCGCCCGACAGGCGGGCGCGGACGGCCCGTAGTAGTCGGGCACCATCTCGGTGACGAGCGGCACCCGTGTCGCGCCGACGTTGAGCGCACCGTCTCGAACACCAACCATGTCGGGGGTCAGGCCCCTGGCCATCATCATCGCGGCAAGAGGTAGTGACGGGATCACGCGTTCCGTTTCAACGTCTGCCGGTTGCCGACTGCCGGCTGCCGTGTTGGCCCCTCCGACACGAACCAACGGCACCACCCGACGCAGCGGGCCGTCCGCATCGTAGACGACGAGCGAGTGACCGATGGCCCGTGCCGCGCGCGCGAGGGCGGGGAACGGCGGCGTCACCTGCGGTCGCCGCTCGACACAGTCGTCGACCACGAACGGCAGGTTCAGGGCCGGCACCCCGCCGAGCGACGCGCCCACGGCTTTCGTGGGATCGAGCAGCTCCGCGCTCGCCGCCTCGGCGACGTGAATGACGTTGCCGGCGCGGGCCGTTGCCTCGACCAGCGCCTGGTCCGACTCCGCACCCGTCCATTCGGTGTCGCCGACCATGAACTTCGAGCGGTCGGCCTCGGCGAACAGCACGTCGTAGACGACCGCTTTGGCGCCGCCGGCCGCGAGGTAGTCGAGGAGCGTGGCATGCACCAGCCGCGGCCATGGCCAGCGACCGACCAGCGGCTCCATCCGCTTCAGGCTGTCGTCATCGATGGTGACGAGAACCACTCCTGGATCGGTGGACGCCGCGCGCGAGGCGGTGGTGGCGCGGACGCGCCAGTCGTACAGCTTCAGCTCCGCCGTGCGAGCGAGACCGCCGAGCCCGATCAGCAGCGCGAGGAGCGCGGCTGCGGCGCCGAATCCGAGACCGCGCAGCAGCCGTTTCAGATCGACCATCAACGCGGGCCGACGAACCTGAACTTCTGCGCCCGATATCCCGCTGGCACCATCTCGCCCGTGCGTGGATCCTTCACCTCGGGTCCCGCCGCCTCGCCGACGAAGATGTTCCCGGATGGGTCCACGGTGAGGTTGTGCGGGCGCCCGAGCTGGCCAGGGCCACGCCCCATGCTCCCGAATTCGCTCACCACCTCGAGATCGCTGCGGCGAAGCACCGAGATCACATGAGTGCCACCGTCGGCAACGTAGAGATAGCTCTGCGGGCCATCCGGGGAGAACCCCACGGAGAACGCCGCCTCGGTGCCGCACGGCCGCTTCGGCGCCCACGTGGCCTTCTCCTCGGCGCCGCAATGGGGCCGCAGGATCTTCTCTTTCACGAACTCGCCGTTCTGGCGGAATACCTGGAGCCGGTTGTTGGCGCGGTCGGCCACATAGATCAGGCCGTCGCGAGATCCGGCGATGCCATGCGGGATGCGCAGTTGCGCCGGCGGAGCGGTGGGCACGACGTCACCCGGCTTCGCTGGAGAGCCCGCGCCACCGCCGGCCGGTCCGGCTGATGGCGGTGGATCCTCGGGGCGCTTGCCGTACGCGCCCCAGTGGCGGAGGTATCGGCCGGTGGCGCCGTCGAAGACGATGACCCGCCGGTTGCCATAGCCGTCGGCGACGAACACTTCGTTGTCCGCGGCGTCCACCCAGATGTCCGACGGCCGACCCATCAACGTGGTGTCGTTGCTGCCGCCGGTTTCGTTGAACGTGCCGATCACCATCGCCACCTGGCCGCTCTTCGTGAACTTCACCGTCAGGTGACTCTCGCGCGCGTTGGTCCAGACGAAGCCGTTGTGATCGACGAACAGGCCGTGGATCGTGCTCCAGTTGCCGTTGGGGCCACGCGCGTCCCAGGACTGGATCAGCGTGCCGTCGGGCGCCCACTCCGCGATGCGGCTGCGGCTGGACGTCCACACGTGGCCCTGAGTGTCGGCGAAGATGCCGATGACCTGCCCCCACGACCAGTCGGCCGGGAGCTTCGGCCAGCTGGCGTCTGCCTCGAACTGCGGCACCCCTGTCAGTGGCGCCGCCGGCGGCCGCGATTGTTCGCCTGCGGCGAGCATGGACGCGCCCGCGATCAGGACCGCTGATGTGACCCAACTGCTCAGCCGATTGCGTTCAACCGCCATTCAGGGACCTCCGCCGCATGGTGGCGGCAGGTGGAGCATACGCTACGGCGCCTTCGGCAGCAGGCCCTGCTCGACGAGGACCGGCGGGCGGCGATGGTGCGTCGCCTGCTCCCACGCGTAGGCGAAGCCGAGGAGGTCACCGTCCTTCCAGGGCCGCGCCGAGAACTCGAGGCCGAACGGCAGGCCGCCGGGATACTGGCCGCCGACCACCACCACGGCGGGGACGCCGATCATGTTGACCCAGCTGGTCGCCGAATGCGGCCCGCCACTGATGCCGCCGTCCTGCGGCATGGTCTCGTCCGGCGGCGGCATCTGAATCGCGGGATAGACGTAGCCGTCGAGTTGCAGCCGGTCGAGTGGCTCGAGATACGCCTCGAGCGTGCGACGGCGCGGGCCGTAGTAGTTGGCCTCCACGTCGGGATCCGTCTCCAGGCGGCGATGCGGGATGGCGATGTTGCCGAGGCGCGCGATGCTCGTGTCGTCGCCGATGATGACGCTGGAGAGCGGCGCACCCACCGCCCTGGCGTAGTCGGCAGGCGTCGTGTACTCGGCCGGACCGAAATCCTTCAGGAACAGCTCGGTGCCCTGGCGCACGTAAGGATACGTGCCCACGCGGCTGGCGATGCGCGCGAAGCTCTCGGGGAGGATCGTGTCGTCGATCACGACCGTCGCGCCCAGGCTCCGCAACTGATCCAGCGCCTTCATGAACGCTTGCCTGGTCGCGGGCTGCAGCGGCGTGGCGGCGCCCTCCCGTTGCCGGGCGACCACGCTCTCGGGAATCGCGGCGTGAAGGCCGTGGAACGGGATGCCCGATCCCGCGAGAATGAAGGCGGGCACGCCGAAGCGCTTGCCCTTCAACGCGTCCGGCTTCAGATACTGCGGGTACGGCCCGGGCTGGGCACTGGCCGGGCTGCCGTCGGTGCGGGCATCCAGCGGATCCGGCCCCGCCATCACCGACAGCGCAATCGCCGCGTCCGTGACGTTGCGCGCGATGGGGCCGGTGTTGTCGAGCAGCCAGTCGAGCGGCGCGATGCCGGCGGTGCTCACCAGGCCGCGGGTCGGGTAGACGCCGATCAAGGCGCTGGTCGCGGCCGGCATGCGAATCGAGTTGCCGGTGTCGGTGCCGGTGCCGAGCACCGCCATGTTCGCGGTCACCGCCGTCACGGTGCCGCCCGACGAGCCGCCGGGCGAGAACCGCACGTCGTAGGCGTTGCCGGTGCGGCCGAACGAGCTGCTGCGATTGGTGTCGCTGTTGGCGAAGTCCGGCATGTTGGTGTGGCCGATGATGATCGCCCCCGCGGCGCGCAGCTTGGCCACCACCGTGGCATCGCGCGGCGCCACCAGTTCGTGACCGGGAATGGTGAACCCGGACCAGCCGTCGGTGGTGACCTTGCCGGCGATGCTGGTGTTGGCCTTGACGACGATCGGGACGCCCCACAACGGGCCTCGCTCGGCGGTCCCGTTCTTCAGTTGATCGTCCTGACGGGCGGCGAGGGCCAGCGCGTCGGCCTCCATCACGTGCTCGACCGCGCGATAGATGCCGTCGTACTTGTGAATGCGGGCGAGATGCCACCGCACCACCTCGGTGACCGTGTACTGGCGGGCGGCGTACAGCTCGTGCAGCCGGGGGATGGTGACCTCGAGGAGGTCGGTGTCGATGTTGGTGGCCTCCTCCCGGGCAGGGGCCGCGGGCGCACAAGCCATGACCAGCAGCATCACGGCGCACCCGGCGCCCAGGGCCGCGCCGCGACCTCGAGCCGGCAGAGTCCTCATCATGCGCAGAATGGTGGCACAGGTCGAGCGCGGCTCGCGTATTCTCGTGCCAGGCGCCCCGCATCGCGTCGCGAAAGGACTCCCCGTGGCCATCACGATCACCGTCAACGGCACGCCCCATACCCTCGACGTCGACCCGGAGATGCCGCTGCTGTGGGCGATCCGCGAAACAATCGGCCTCACCGGCACCAAGTACGGCTGCGGCATCGCCGCCTGCGGCGCCTGCACCGTGCATCTGGACGGGCGCGCGGTGCGTTCGTGCGTGCTGCCGATCTCCGCGGCGGACGGCAAGAGCGTGACCACGATTGAAGGCCTGGCGCAGGGCGGCACGCTGCACAAGGTGCAGCAGGCCTGGGTGGCGCACCAGGTGCCGCAGTGCGGCTATTGCCAGTCGGGCATGATCATGGCGGTGGTGGGGCTGCTGGCGCAGCACCCGGCGCCCACCGACGAGGACATCGACGCGGGTCTCACCAACGTCTGCCGGTGCGGCACCTTCGCCCGCGTCCGCGCCGCCATCCACGCCGCGGCGAAGGAAGGGGCCACGTCATGAACAGGTGGACCCGGCGCGCGTTCATTGGCGCCGGCACCGTCGCCGGCGGGGGCTTCCTGCTGGGCGTGGCCGGCTTCACGTTCTCGCCGAGCCGTCACTCGCTGGTCGCCGCGGACGCGGCGGAGAAGGGCCAGCTCACCACCTGGATCACGATCACCCCGGACAATCTCGTCACCGTCCTGATTCCGCACTGCGAGATGGGCCAGGGCACGCCGACGGCGCTGGCGATGATGGCGGCCGAGGAGCTCGAGGCCGACTGGTCGCTGGTCCGGGTCCAGGAGGCGCCGGCCCTCGATGCCTACGCCAACGGCTACATCATCCGCGCGGTCGGCGGCGGCTACGTGCCGGCCGCGCTCGGCCGCGGGGTGGACTACGGCGCCTTCAAGATGGCGGAGTGGTTCGGCTTCCAGGTGACCGGGGGCTCCACCGCCGTGCGCAGCACCGGCGAGTACGGCATGCGCGTGGCCGGCGCCGCCGCGAAGGAGATGCTGCTGGCCGCCGCGGCCGGGCAGTGGGGGGTGCGGGCCTCGGACTGCGTGGCCAGGGATTCGCGCATCACCCATGCGGCCTCGGGGCGCAGCGGCACGTTCGGTGAGCTCGCGCGCCTGGCGGCGACGCAGTCCGTGCCCACCAGCCCCGCCCTGAAGCATCCGGACAGCTTCACCATCCGCCGCACCTCGCCGACGCGCCTCGACATCCCGTCGAAGGTCGATGGCAGCGCGATTTACGCGATCGACTTCACCACCCCGGGCATGCTCTACGCCGCCATCGAGATGGCGCCGGTCAATGGCGGCACGCTGCTGCCGTTCGACACCACGCCGGCCGAGGCGATGCCGGGTGTGAAGAAGATCGTGAAGTTGACCAACGCGGTGGCGATCGTCGCCGACAGCTTCTGGCGCGCGCGTCGGGCCATGGCGGCGGTGAAGCCGGCGTTCAGCGATGCCGGGCATGGCGGGGTGTCCAGCGCGTCGATCTTCGCGGCGTTCGACAGCGCGCTCGGTGTGCCCCCGGTGCCGAAGGAGGTCGCCACGATTGTCACGGCGGACTATCGCGTGCCGTTTCTCGCCCACGCGACCATGGAGCCGATGGTCTGCACGGCGAAGGTGGAGAACGGCCGGGCCGAGGTGTGGACCGGTGTGCAGGATCCGCTGAACGCACGGTCCACCGCGGCCAAGGCGCTCGGCGTCGAGGTGGAGAACGTCCACCTGACGAACTTCATGCTGGGTGGGGGCTTTGGCCGGCGTCTGCCGTTCACGTTCGACTACGTGGACCTCGGCGTGCGGGTGGCGCAGGCGATGTCGCCGACGCCGGTCAAGACGATCTGGACGCGCGAGAACGACATCCAGACCGACTACTACCGGGGCGCGGCGATGTCCCGCCATGCCGGCGCGCTGGACGCGAACGGGGCGCCGCTGGCCGCGCATTCGAACTACACCGGCGGCGGCAACAGCGAGGCGGTGTCCATGCCGTACGCGATTGCGGAGCAGAACGCCGAGGAGAAGGAGGTCGGCCACCACATCAGGCCGGGGCAATGGCGGTCGGTGCTGAACTCACAGCACGGCTTCTTCAAGGAGTCGTTCATCGACGAGATGGCGCACGCCGCCGGCAAGGATCCCTTTGAGTTCCGCCGCGGGCTGCTCGGCGAGCAGCCGCGCTTCAAGGCCGCCCTCGAGAAGGCGGCGGAGCTCTCCGGCTGGGGCCTGCCGCTGCCTCGCGGCGAAGGCCGCGGCATCGCGATCTGCGAAAGCTTCGGCACCATCGTGGCCGAGGTGGTCCACGTCGCCGTCTCCGCGGATGGGCAGCTGAAGGTCCCGCACGTGTATGCCGCGGTGGACTGCGGCGACATCGTGAACCTGGACAGCGCCACCGCGCAGGTGGAGGGCGGCATCATCTTCGCCCTCTCGGCCGCGCTGCTGAGCGAGATCACGATCGCGCAGGGCCGGATCGTGGAGAAGAACTTCCGCGACTACCCGATGATTCACATCGCGGACGCGCCGAAGATCACCACGGCGTTCATCCGCTCCGATGCGCCGCTCGGCGGGCTCGGCGAACCGGGCGTGCCGCCGCTGGCGCCGGCGCTGGCGAACGCGATCTACACCGCCACCGGCATCCGCGTGCGCGAGCTGCCGATCAGGAAGACATCGCTGAAGCGGGCGTAGGCAGCGTTGTTGGCCTGTTCAGCCGACGCCGAAGTTGAGGGCTGGAGGTTGGCCTGCCAACCGAAGCCCGGCGCGAAGTGAGAATGAGAAGGATGGCTTGCCCAGCCGTAGCCCAGTGCGAAGTGAATGGGCGAAGGATGGTACCGGTACGGGGATTCGAACCCCGGTTACATGGCTGAGAACCACGTGTCCTAGACCCCTAGACGATACCGGCACTTGGGGCAGCGAACGAACTTCATATGTTAGCGGGCCTCAGTCGCGCGGGTCAAGCGCGGACGGGTGCCATAATGGGTTGATGTCCTCTTTTCGGTGGGTCCTGGTGGTGGTCACGGCCCTGGCGGCAGCCGCCTGTGGCGGTGCCGCGCCGCCTGCCGAGGCCCCCGCCCCGTCCGGCCTCGACCCGGCCACCGCGGCCGTCGTGACCGGACGCGTGACGTTCGACCGGGCCCGCGCCCGAGCCGCGAGACGCTGCGCATCGACGCCGACCGGAACTGCGTCACGCTCAACGGCGCCAGCGAGCAGCCCGGCGAATCGATCCTGCTCGGCAAGAGACAACGCCCTCCAGAACGTCTTCGTCTACGTGAAGGACGGGCTGGGCAAGCGGTCCTTCCCCGTCCCGTCCACTCCGGTGGTAATCGAACAGCAGAAGTGCCGCTACACGCCGCGCGTGATCGGCATCCGTGTCGGCCAGCCGCTGGAGATTCGAAACGGCGACCCGCTGCTGCACAACGTCCGCTCGGACAGCGAGATCAACCAGCCGTTCAACCAGGGACAGCCGGTGCAGGGCATGACGTTCTCGCACACCTTCACCACGCGCGAAGTGATGATGCCGATCAAGTGCGACGTGCACCGATGGATGAACGCCTACGTCGGCGCGCTCGAGCACCCGTACTTTGCCGTGACCGCCGAAGCCGGCACGTTCCAGCTGCCCGACCTGCCGCCCGGGACCTATACCCTCGAGGCGTGGCACGAGCGGCTCGGCGTGCAGACGCAGCAGGTGACCGTCGGCCCCAAGGAAACCAAGGATGTCGTCTTCACCTTCGCACGCTGACGCGTCCGCGGCTGGCGCCGTCGAACCGCGCGCGACGACGAGGTCGCGCGGCTCGGATTTCCTGGCGCTGACCAAGCCACGGCTGAACTTTCTCGTCCTGCTGACCACGGCCGCCGCCTACCGCATCGGCGTCGAGCCGGGATCGCAGCCGATGACGCTGGTGCACACGCTGATCGGCACCGCGCTCGTCGCCGGCGGCGCCTCGGCGCTCAATCAGGTGTGGGAACGCGAGTCCGACAAGCTGATGCGGCGCACGCGGCTGCGGCCGCTGCCCGACGCGCGCATGACCGCCGCGCACGCGCGCCTCTTCGGATGGGTGCTGAGCATCGCCGGGCTGATCCAGCTCGCAGTGTTCGTGAACCTGCTCTCGGCCGCCGTGGCGCTCCTGACCCTGGCCAGCTACGTCTGGTTCTACACGCCGCTCAAGTTCCGCACCTCGCTCTCGACCATCGTCGGCGCCCTGCCGGGCGCCTTGCCGGCGGTGATCGGCTGGAGCGCCGCCACCAACAGCCTGTCGCTGGCCGGGTGGGTGCTGTTCGGGATCGTCTTCATGTGGCAGATGCCGCACTTCCTGGCCATCGCCTGGATGTATCGCGACGAGTACGCGCGAGCGGGGATCCCGCTGCTCCCGGTGATCCAGCCCGACGGACGTTCGACCGGGCGGCAGGCGGTGCTCTACGCGGCGGGCTTGATCCCGGTGACGATGATGCCGACGCTCATCGGCCTGTCCTCGCCCACTTATCTGGCGGGGGCGATCGTGCTCGGCGCGATCCTGCTGGTCTTCAGCCTCGAGTTCGCCGTCACCCGGACGATGGACTCGGCGCGGCGGCTGTTTCTGAGCTCGATCATCTACCTGCCGCTCCTGTGGGGCCTGCTGGTGTGGGACCACATTGGGAAGTAGGGAGCCAGTTCGAAGTTCACAGTTCACAGTTCAAGAGTTCAGAGTTCTGGGCTCCAGAGGTCAGGGCCCAAGACCCAAGACTGAACCCCAAGCCCCGAGCCCAAGCCCCAAGCCTCAAGCCTCAAGACTGAGAGTGTCCCCCGATGACGGTTCAGGACCTGCCGGCGCTCAACGCGTCGTTGAACGCCCTGGCGACGGTATTTCTGGTGACCGGCTGGGTGCTGATTCGCCAGAAGAAGCGTGATGCGCACCGGGCCTGCATGCTGGCGGCGTTCGCGGTGTCCACCGCGTTCCTCACGTCGTATCTGATCTATCACTTCAACGTCGGGTCGGTGCCGTTCCAGAAGCAGGGCCTGATCCGCACGGTGTATCTGACGATCCTCCTCACGCACATCGTGCTGGCGGTGGTGATCGTGCCGCTGATCTTCATGTCGTTGTCGCGGGCGTTGTCGGCGCGCTTCGATCGCCATCGCCGCATCGCGCGGTGGACGCTGCCGCTGTGGCTCTACGTGTCGGTGACGGGGGTGGTCGTCTACGTGATGCTCTATCGGATGTAGGCGCGCCTGACGGCGCGTAGGATCGCACGAGTTCCTACCGGGCGCAGCCCGGCCCTTACCGAGCGCAGCGAGGCCTCCCACCCTACCGCCGCGGAGCGGCGGCCTACTTGTAGAGCAGATATCTCGCGCGGGTCTGGCGCCAGCGGGCTTCGTCGGCGCCCCAGGACGAAGCCACCGCCGCTGGGTCTTCGCCCTTCGTCACCCGCTCCAGGCTCTCGCGCGAGCCGAAGAGCCGTGCGGTGGTCTCGAGCTGGTAGCGTTCGCCGTGCAGCCGCGTCAGCGCCGCCACGATCTCCAGCGACATCCGCACCGGCTGCAGCGCGGTGCGATCCGTGATCACCATGAAGACACCGTTGCAGGCGTCGCCGGCGTACTTGCTGGATGACGGCGTGAAGGTGGTCGGATAGAACCTGATGCCAGGAATGCGGCGGGCGTTGAGCGCCTCGGCCAGCGCCGGTCCGTCGATCCACGGCGCGCCCAGTTGCTCGAACGGCTGATCGGTGCCGCGGCCGACCGAGATGTTCGAGAACTCGATGCCGCCGATGCCGGGATAGAGCGTGGCCTGATTCAGGTTGCGCATGTTGGGTGACGGGTTCACCCACGCCAGCCCGGTCTGATCGAACCACGCGTCGCGCACCCAGCGATCCGACGCCACCACCGTGAGATTGGCGCCGATCGAGCGCTCACCATTGAACAACCGCGCCAGCTCGCCCATCGTCAGGCCGTGGCGCGTGGGGAGCGGGTGATACGCGATCATCCCGGTGACGCCAGCGTCCGGCAGCGGGCCTTCGATCTGCCAGCCGTTGATCGGGTTCGGCCGATCGAGCACCACCACCGCGATGCTTGCGCTTCGCCGCTTCCTCCATCACGTAACCCATCGTCGCGTGGTAGGTGTAGAAGCGCGCGCCGACGTCGGCGAGGTCGATGACGATGGTGTCGATGCCCTTCAGCATCGTCGTCGGTGGGCCGCCGCGTCTCGCCGTAGAGCGAGTGCACCGTCAGGCCGGTCTTCGCGTCCGTTTCCGACGCGAGGTTCTCCTCATCCCTGGTGCCGCGGATGCCATGCTCCGGGCTGAAGAGCGAGACCAGCGTGACACCCGGCGCGGTGTGCAGCACATCGATGGTGCTGCGGCCGGCGCGGTCGCGGCCGGTGTGATTGGTGACCAGCCCGACGCGCTTGCCCTTCAGCAGGGCGAAGCCGTCGCGTGCCAGGACGTCGATGCCGGCGAGGACCGGAGCCGCGGGCGGGGGCGCCGGGGCCGCGGCCACCGGCATGGCCGGAGTGACACCCGGCAGCGCCGTCCTGGCGGCGAGCGCCGCGGCATCCACGATCGCCGCGGCGGCAATCGTGGCGACCCGCGCGCGAAGCGGCGTGACGTCGCCGGCGCCGTCCGGATACAGACGGCTCGAGAGGAAGACCACATAGCCGCCGGAGGTGGGATCGATCCACACGCTGGTGCCGGTGAAACCGGTGTGTCCGAACGAGCCGATCGGAAAGAGCTCGCCGCGATTCGACGAGAAGGAGCTGTCGATGTCCCACCCCAGCCCGCGCGACGCGGTCATCGTCGGCGGGGTGGCTCGCGAGGTCATGCGCGCCACGGTGGCCGGCGCCAGCACGCGCACGCCGTCGAGCGTGCCGCCGCCGAGCAGCATGCGGGCAAATCGCGAGAGGTCACCCGCCGTGCCGAACAACCCGGCGTGCCCCGCCACGCCGCCCATGCGCCGTGCCGTGGGGTCGTGCACCACGCCGCGCAGGGGCGCTGGCCGATGGCCGCTTGCACGGCCACTGGTCCAGCGTGTCGCAGCGCTCCGTCGGGCGCGATCCGCGGCAGCAGCGCCGCGGACGGCAGGAACCCCGTGTCGCGCATCCCGAGCGGTTCGAAGAACGTCTTCTTCGTGTAGACGTCCAGCGTCTGGCCGCTGACCACGCGGACGATCTCTCCGAGCAGGAAGAAGTTGATGTCGCTGTAGACGAAGCGCTCGCCCGGCGCCGAGGTCGGCACCTCGTTGCGGGCCAGCTCGATGGCCGCCTCGTAGCCGGTCCACGGCTCGGCCAGGTCCACGTCGGGCCTGAGGCCCGAGACGTGCGTCATCAGGTGGGCCGACGGTGATGCCGCCCTTCCCGTAGCGCTCGAATCCGGGCACATGGGTGGCAACCGGGTCGTTCAGCCGGAGCCGCCCCTGCTCCACCAGCGACATCACCGCGGTGGTCGTGGCGATGACCTTCGTAAGCGACGCCAGGTCGAAGACCGTATCCACCGTCAGGAGCTCGCGGGTGGGCTCCGTGGAACGGACGCCGTAGGCCTGCAGGTGCAGGATCCGGTCGCCGCGACCGACCAGGACCACGGCTCCCGGGGTCTGGCCGGCGGCGATGGCGGCCTCCACAACACGGTCGATGCCGGGGAGCCGGGCCTCGCCGGCAGGCTGGGTCTGGGCTCCCAAAGATGAGGCGGAGACGACCAGAACGACCGCCAGCACGGCGAGGAGGAGAGCCCTGGACGTGCCTGCGGAAGCCATCGCGGATAACATATACTTGTTCGGTTATGGGCGTCGTGGGACGCCGCATGGGAGACCAAGCAATGCGTGATCTGAAGATTCTGTTCAGCGCGACGATCGTGGCGCTGGTGATGTCGGCGATGCCCGCCCTGGCCCAGACCGGCCGCATCGGCGGCACCATCAAGGATACGAACGGCCAGCCCATCAAGGGCGCCACCGTCGTGGCCGAGAACCCGGCGTCCGCCCCTTCGTCGTTCACGGCGACCACCGACGACCGCGGCCGCTACTCGATGATTGGCTTGAAGGCGGGATCGTGGAAGGTCACGGCGTCGGCTCCGGGCTTCGCGCCCTCGGCCGGCAAGGTGCCCATCAAGACCATCGGCGCGCCCATGCCGCCCGTGGACTTCACGCTGGCGCCTGGCGCCCCCGCCGCGGGTGGGGCGCTGGCCGGCGTGAACACCAAGGAACTGCAGGGTGAACTGGCCAAGGCCGACGCCATGGTCGCGGCCAAGGACTACGCCGGCGCCATCAGCGTCTACGAAGCCATGATCGCCAAGGTCCCCGCCCTGACGGCGCTGCAGCTGCAGATTGGCGGCCTCTACCGCCAGCAGAAGCAGTACGACCAGGCCATCGCGACCTACCAGAAGGTGCCCGAGGGCGACACCAACTCGGACAAGGCCAAGATCGAAATCGGCATGACCCAGCTCGAGAAGGGCGACCTGGCCGCCGCCGAGACCACGCTGATGGCCGTGGCCCAGTCGACCAGCGCCAACAAGGAAGTGTTCTACAACCTCGGTGAAGTGAAGTTCGCCAAGGGCGAAACCGACGAGGCCGTGAAGTACTACCAGCGCGCCGTCGACATCGATCCGAACTGGGGCAAGCCGCTGTTCAAGATGGGCCTCGCCAAGCTGCAGAAGGCCGACACGGCCGGCGCGCTCGAGATCATGAACAAGGTGGTCCAGGTCGACCCGAACTCCGGCGAAGCCGCGCAGGCCAAGGCGCTGATCGAGCAGCTCAAGAAGTAGCTGAGCGGGGCGCGCCCCAAGAGCTAGAAGCTAGGAGCTGGGTCTCAAGACCCAAGACTCGAGACTCAAGACCAGATCGGCCGGGGCGCTAACGCGCTCCGGCCTTTCGCTTTTCCGCCTCCGCAATCAGCTGGCCGATGCATCGGGTCGTCCGGCGAGAGTTCCTTCGCCTTCTTCCACAAGTCGATCGCCTCCTGGTAGCGGCCGGCGCGCGCCTCGATGATGCCCTTGACCACATACGGGCGCGGATAGCGCGGCTCCACCTTCAGCGCCGCGTCCAGCGCCTGCTGGGCCGGCTCCACGCGGCCACGCGAGGCTTCGAGCCAGCCGATGCGCGGCGTGATTCGAGGCCACGTCCGGAAAGGCGCGCAGGCCGGCCAGATACTCGTCCTGCGCCCGCGCCAGCGCCTGCCCCGCCGGGCCGGGCAGTTCGACGATGCCGAGGGCGAGCAGCCCCTCGGCGGCGCGGACGCGCACCACGCGCGAGGGATCGATCAGGCGAGCCGTCAGCGCCGGCAGCACCTTCTCGGCTTGTCCGGTCGCGGCCAGCGCCCTGACCGCGGTGGCCCTCACCATGCCCTCGGGATCGGCGGCCGCGCCCATCAGGGCGTTGACCACGGCCGGTGAGGCGGCGACCTTCTCCCGCGGCCTCGACGGACCACCCGACGCGCTGGCGCCAAACGACGTCTGGCTTTGCTGGGCGCCACCGGTGGCGGCGCCGCCGAGCAGCATGCGGCCGATGTAGTCGGCCGCGCTCGCGCGCAGCAGCGCGCCCTGACTGCGATCCACCGCCATCCGCGCCAGGTCCGGCACCACGCTGGTGTCGCCCGATCCCGCGCGGTACATCAGGTCGGCGGTGGCCATCGACGCACGGCGCCGCTCGCCGTCACCCCACCACGCGTCCATCTGCGTCGTCGCCCATTCCGGCGTCTTGTCGTCGTGACACGTCGTGCACGCATTCGGCACGCCGTAGCGCGCGGTCATCTCCGGCGTCGGCGGCCGGAACGTGTGATCGCGCCGCCGGATCAGCAGCCGCCAGTTCACGTCGCTCATGTGGCAGTTGATGCAGCGGCTGCCCGCGCTCTCCGGCTTGTGGAACGTGTGCGCCTGCGAGCCCCGCGCCGGTGAACGACGGCGTGACTGCGGCAGCGGGGCGGCCGATTCCGCGATGCCGGATCACCGGAGACCGCGGTGCCGGATTTCGGTGCTGGTGTGGCACTGCGTGCAGAGGTCGTCGCCGTTGCGGCCCTCGTAGATGTTCACCTTCAGCGAGTGCTCGTTGCGCGAGCCGTGCGCGACGTGACAGTTCGTGCAGGTGATCGCGCCGGCCTGGAAGCAGCCGCTCAGCGTCAGCGCCTGCGGGCGGTTGAAGCGATTGGGCCGGCCGTCGGGCCAGAACTCGCCCTGCAGATCGTTCGACGGAATCTCGCCGCTCACCAGGAACGGCAGCGCGTAGTCGTCGTAGCGATCGCCGCCCCTGAAGCCGACGAAGATATTGGTCTTGTTGCCGTGGCAGTAGGCGCAGGTGTCGTAGACGCGCCGGGGATCGGCGGACCGCGGCGACAGCATCTTCAGGATGTCGGTGAGCGCGCGGTTCTTCGCGCTGTTGTCGTAGGCCGGCTTCGACGCGGGGTTCTTCTCCCACTCGTCCATCAGCGCCACGTGCGCGCGGCCCGGGACCATGACAGGCCTCGCAGCCGATGCCCATCTCGGTCCACGTCGAGTTGTAGCGCTTCGTCTCGACGTCGTAGCCCTGGACGATGTTGGTGCCGTGGCAGTTGAAGCAGTTGGCGTTCCAGATCTGGCGGAGATCGTGCGCGCCGTCGGGAATCGGCGTGATCTCCTTCCAGTCCACCCACCGCCGGCTCTCGATGTGCCAGAACGCCGGCAGCACATAGATGCGCCCATCCGCCATCGTCGACAGGTAGCCCTGATAGCGCTTGGCGCCCAGCGTGTAGTCCACCGTGAACGTCTCGGCGGGCCGGCCGCCCGAGGCGACGGCGATGTAGGGCTTGCCGTCCTTGCGGCCGAACGTGTAGGAGCGGCCGTGGTCCTCGAACCGCGTGCCCTCGGCGAAGTCGCCGACGACCAGCGCCTGCGGCCACCGGCTTGGTCATGCGCACGTGCAGCGACTTCTCCCACTGCTCCTGCTCCACCTCGTGGCAGCGGCGGCACGCGGCCGAGCCCAGATAGTCCGCAGAGGCGGTGGCGGCGGGCGCGGGCGACCGGGGTGCGGAAGGCGCGGGTGTGGAGTGGGCGGCTTGGGCCGCGAGCGCGGCGGCTGGCGCCGGCCATCGGCCGTCGTGACCAGCGCGCTCCAGAGGATCGCGATCGCCGCCAGCAGGACGGTGCCCGACTTCATCGCGGTGTGAAGATAACAAAAAAGGGGCCCATCAACATGGGCCCCCTCGAGTCAGTGGCCTAGTCAGCCTGACTCAAAACCTGGCTGTGCTCCTGTGGGGGTGCCTAGCCGTTTCAATCGCCACCCTCTCTATAGCAATCGATATGCCGACTCGGCCGGTTCGCTGGACCACGCGAATTTGCGCGTGATTTCGCGTGATCGTTGGGCGGGCCCGGCAGAACCGGCGCCAAATCCAATCAGTTGAAAACGTCGGTTTCAGCGGACTGGATCAGCTCGCGATTCGCGGGACCAGATCACCGCGGTGCGTGACCGCACCGAACAACTGTTCGTTTGTCACATGTGGGGCCTGGCACGATACCCCTGAATTCCGCTCAGTTCCTGCGTACTGGCTGCTGCCGGGCCGAGTGCGCATACGACCGCCGCGCTCGTCGGGGAACGCGGCGCTACAGCCGCGCGCGAATCGCCCACAGGTCGGGGAACAGCGGCTGCATCAGCGTCGTGGCGAGATAGCCGGCGCCGCTCGAGCCGCCGGTGCCGGGCCGGGTGCCGATCGTGCGCTGCACCATCTTGACGTGACGGTAGCGCCACTCCTGCAGGCCTTCGTCGAGATCCACCAGCCGCTCGCACAGCTCCGCGTTCTTGGCGTCGGTGCGATACAGCGTCGATGAGCGTGTCCTGCAGCGCCTCGGACGGCCGCGATCGGCATCGTCACGTCGCGGGACAGCAGCTCGGCGGGCACGGCGTAGCCCTCGCGCGACAGGTAGTGGATGAAGGCGTCCCACAGCGTGCGCGCCTGGTGCCGCTCGCCGAGCGCGCGGTGCGCGCGGCTGCCTTCGGGAAAGCGCGCGAGCGCCCCGGCGACCTTCTGGCCGAGCACGAACTCGAGCTGCCGGAACTGATCGGACTGGAACCCGCTGGCGGCCTCGAGCCGGGTGCGGAACGACTGGAACTCGAGCGGCGTCATCGTCTCGAGGATGTCGAGCTGCGCGACCAGCACCTTCATGATCGTGAGGATGCGCTTCATGCGTGTGCTGCGCGCGGTGCGGTTCGCCGCGATCGAGCCAGCGCATCACCTGGTCCAGCTCGTGGAGGATCTCCTTGAACCACAGCTCGTAGACCTGGTGGATGACGATGAAGAGCATCTCGTCGTGCTCGGGCCCTTCCGAGCGCGGGCGCTGGAGGGCGAGCAGCTCGTCGATGGCCAGGTAGCTGCCGTAGGTGACGGCGCGGTCGGTCATGGGGACAGGATACACGGCGGGCACGGTGTACAAAAAAAGCGGAGGAAGCCGGCGCGTATGGCCTCCCCCGCCCAAGGACTCCCCCCACAGGAGCCCATCTTTCAGTGCCCGGTGGCAGCCAGGCACTTCAGATACCGGTGATGCGCGACGGCGCCGCGGTGGTGGGCGGCTGACACGTCTCGCAGGGCCGCGAATGGATCGCGGCCGGATACGAAACAGCTATCTCGGGATTCTTTGGAGAATCAGCGACGAGCGGGCCGTCAGGCCTGCTGTCGCGATCGCTGCGTCGCTGGAGCGGCTGTCGCTGTCGTTGACAGGACGTGTGCCGCAGCGGCGTCGCGCAAGCCTCGGGCGAGAGGCAGACGGTGAAGAGGCCCTGAATGCGCGTCACAGTGAAGAGAGGATATCGAACGGCCGCGCCGGCGCACAAACAGAATGAAGTGATGCGAGGCATCCGCGCGACATACCGGCGCGCGGGTCATCCATTCCGCGCACGTGCGGCACGGGCGGCGTACAGAAAAAAGGCGAGAGGGGCTGGCGCAGCGCCCTCTCGCCAAGCGACTCCCCCACAGGAGCCGAGTGCTTACTCGAGAGTTCGCGAGGTTCGAGGTCGAACCTCGGAACCCTATGCTTCGTTCTACCAGAGGAAGCGGAATCCGAGGCGCATGGTGCGCGGCCCCAGGATGTTCGCCGGCCGCTGGTAGTTGGTGCCCGTGGTCACCGTGATGGTTTCCGACGCGCTGCTGTTGGCGATGTTGAAGAAGTCCAGGAACAGGCGGGCGCGCAGGCGCGAGCCGAGGTTCACGGTCTTCTCGGCGCGGACGTCGAACACCCAGATGTTGTCCTGACGGTTGTCCGTCGGCGTCGTCGGCGTAGATGATCGACGCCGGCATGATGAGGCCGAACGGCGTCGCGGCGCTGGCCGGCACGCTGATCTCACGGGCGTAGTTGAGGCCGGACTGGTGACGCAGCACCGGCGAGATGCCGGATGCCCCAGGCGGCGTCGTAGCTGCCGGTGGCCTTGAGGTTCCAGGTGGTGCGCTTCAGCTGGCCCGGCAGGTTCGGGTTGCGCGGGTAGCTGTTGGCCACGGTCGCCGGGAAGTCGTCCGAGCCAGGTGTAGGCGCCGCCGATGGACGCCGACCACTTGTTGCTGTAGCGGCGGTTCAGGCTCAGCTTCGACCGTGTCGTAGCGCGACTGCGCGCGGCAGGTTCTCGACGACCTGGTTGAGCGGGAAGTTCGCCGCCTGACTCGGCGGGCATGCCGTAGAGCGTGATGACCTGGTCGTCGCGCCGTGTTGCGCACGCCGTCCGCGCCGATGTCGGTGAACGTGGAACGGCACGCTGTAGGCGCCGTTGCGGACGTCGCGGCCCGGGACGTCGATCCCGATCAGGTTGTCCTCGGTCTTGTAGACGTAGCCGGCGCGGATGCCCATCGTGTCGGTGAGCTGCCGTTCGAGCCAGACGCTGACTTCGTGCGTGATCGGCGCCTCGATGTCCGGATCGAGGCTGATCGTGCGCCGGCCAGCGACTGCGCCGTGCGGGCGCCCTCTTCACCCGACTGCCAGCGGCGGTCGCCGTTGAGGTCGTTCCACACGTAGGTCGCCGACTTGGCCGTCGTGTTCGGGTTGGCGTTGCTGCCGACGCCGACGCCCGGGTTGTGCCAGAACAGGCCGTAGTTGCGCCTTGAGCACCGTCTTGCCGTCGCCCGACAGGTCGAACGTGGCGCCGATGCGCGGCGCGAACTGGTTCCAGGTGTAGAGGTCCGTGCTCCGCGAACGTCGCGGCCGGCACCGACACCGGGCCCACCGTGGCGGCGAGCTGCTGCTGCTCGGGCAGGTAGCCCGAGTAGCGGTCGTAGCGCAGCGCCGGCGTTGACCGTCAGGCGGCCCGACCGCCCAGGTGTCGTTGATGAACGCGCCGAACACGTCCAGCGCCGACTGCGACGTCAGCGCGCCGTCGCGGCCCAGCGCCGCAGCTTGCCGACTTCGGTGGCGGTCGGCAGCGTGAACACCACCGTGCTCGAGACGCCGTTGGCGTACTGGTGGTCGATGTCGCCGCCGAACTGCTGCTCGTAGCCTTCCCAGCCGATCTCGTCGCAGGATCTCGCCGCCGACCTTGAACGTGTGGCTGCCCTTGCTGGTGTCGAGGAAGTAGGTGGCCGCGCCGGTGAACTGCTTGCGGTCGCGGTCCAGCTGCCAGCGCTGCTGGCGCGCCGGTCAGCTCGCTGCAGGCCGGTGTCGCGCCAGAAGTAGCCGCTCGTCGCGTGTTGGCGATCAGCGGGAAGTAGTAGCCGAAGTCGCCGTAGCGCGCTTCGACGTACAGCTTGTCGGTGACGGTGCCGTTCCACTCGGCCTTGTACACCCAGCTGCCCGAGTCCTGCTTGTTGGTCGAGCCGGCGTCGTTGTAGAAGTAGTGCCGCGTACGGCAGGCGGTTCGGCTGCATCTTCTGGCCCCACTGGTAGTAGCCGATGATCTTGTTCTTCTGGTTCACCTGGTAGGTGCCCTTGCCGACCGCGTTCCACAGCTTGGTGTCGAACGTCTGGTCGAACCGGAACTGCGGGCTGCGCCACCGCGTTGAACTGCTTGCGGTAGGTGCCGAACCACCAGATCTTGTCCTTCTTGATCGGGCCGCCGACGTTGATGGCCGTGTCGTAGTAGCGGTCGATCTCGTTGCTGCCCTCGCGGATGCCGCGGGCGATGACGTCGTCGCGGGATGTTCGAGCCCTGCAGCGCGTTGTTGTACCAGTCGAGGTAGTACTCGCCGCTGAACTGGTTGCCGCCCGACTTGGCGATGAACTGGCTCTGCACGCCGGGGTTCGGCATCTCGGCGCCCTGGCCGGAGGTGCCCATGAACACTTCTTCGAGCGACGAGTAGTCGAAGTAGAAGCCGGCGCCGCCGGTGCCCTCGGTGGTGTTGATGCCCTCGATCAGCACGCGCACCTGGCCGGTGAAGCCGTAGGCGTTGTAGCCGGTCTGCGTGCCGGCGCGGTTGCCGCCGACGTCGATGCGCGCCATCTGCACCGCCGGCGTCACCGCCAGCAGCGACCACATGTCGCGGCCGTTCGGAATGGACTGGAGCTGTTCCAGCTTGAAGTTCTGCTGCACGCGCGTGGAGCGTCGTGTCGATGATCGGCGACTCGCCCGTCACCGTCACGGTCTCCTGCAGCGTGGCGAGCGTGAGCTCGACGTTCAGGTTGGCGGTGAAGCCCAGCGTGATCTGCACGCCTTCACGCCGCAGGGTGTTGAAACCGGCGAGCTCGTAGCTCACGGTGTAGGTGCCCGGCGGCACGGCCGGGAACCGGTAGTTACCCGTTTCCGACGACACCGTCGTCTGCGCGCCCAGCAGCCGACGGGCTGGTCGCCGTCACCGTCACACCCGGCAGGACCGCGCCCTGCGCATCCGACACCCGACCCTGAATGGTGCCGGTGCAGCTGGCACCACCGCCCTGGGCCCACGCCGGCACTGGCGAGCTGCAAACGCCAACAACAAGGTCAGACGCCGCAATAGACCAACGCTTCATGCTCATCCTCCTGATGGGGGTGACCCGACAGCGGGCCCAGCCGCGTCACGAGCAACGCCACGTACCCGGCGGGCGATCCGGTGTCAGACGTACAAAGACGAACGGGACGACACGAATCCCGAGAACAGCGGCCACGCCCGACCACAATCACGCCGCCGGAAGCAGGGACGACCCTGACAGGACTTGGATAGGGGCGAATGTAGCTGGAACGCGCGGGATGAAAAGCAAACGGAGGCTGAACGGCGGTTCAAACTCGCCGGCCGACCGCGCCGCGTCAGGCCCGGCGCGTGATGAAGAGACCGGTGAAGATGGCGAGCGACCCGATCACCTGGTTGAACGCGATCGGCTCGCCCAGCCAGACCGCGGCGATCCCCATCGCCACCACCGGCGTCACGTTGCTCCACGCCGCGGTGCGCGTGCTGCCCGCGCGCTGCACGCTCGTGTACCAGATGAGATAGGCAAACGCCAGCGCGAACACCGCCGACATCGTCATCAGCACCCAGCTCAGAGGCGAGATCGCGCGCCAGTCCACGCCGACCAGCGTCGGCAGCGAGACCAGCGTGTAGAGCGGCGGCGCCAATCGAGATCGAATAGCCCGTGACCACGAGCGGCGAGTGTCTCCGCAGCAGCGGCACCGACGCCACCGAGTAGGTGGCCCAGCAGACCGTGGACGCAAACACCAGGAGATCGCCGAGGTGCCCGCTGGCCGACCACTCCACCTTCTGCCCGACGACGATGTAGAGGCCGAGGAAGGAGATGGCGGCGCCCAGCCAGCTGAGCGGCGGCACGCGCTCGTGGCCGGCCACGACGTCAGGAGCGCGACGACGACCGGCGTGGTGCCGAGAATCAGCGAGCCGTTGCCGACGCTGGTGCGCTTGACGCCGCCCAGGAAGAGGAACTGATAGAGGCAGGTGACCGACGACGCCCAGGAAGACCAGCCGCGCCCAGTCGGCGCGGGTCAGCGGTGGAGCTGGCCGGGCGCCGTTCGCCTTCGCCCGCGATCGCTGCCACCACAGCGCCGCCAGGAAGATGCTCGAGGCGATGACCAGCCGGAACGCGTTGAACGCCAGCTCCGGGAAGTCCCGGAGGGCGACCTTGACGAGCGAGAAGTTGGTCGCCCCAGATGGCCACCATCGAGAGGAGCAGCAGGTCGAGGCGGGACACGGGGTGAGGTTAGTTCAGGAGTTCAACGTTCAGAGGGCAAAGTTCAAGGTTGAGTGCAAAGTGGCAAAGTGCAGAGTGTGCAGGTACGCAAACGAGGCGGGCGCGGCGGCCTGCTCGGCCTGCCACACTCGCCTCGTTCACTGAAACAGCGAGCTCGGTGCTGCCTGAGCTCTTCCCTGACCTAGCCGCCGAACGGCTTGATGAAGAAGAGAATCAGCGAGACGAGCAGCACGTAGATGACCAGCGACTCGATGAGCACGAGGCCGAGGATGAGCGCGCCGCGGATTTCACCGGACGCACCCGGGTTGCGCGCGATGGCCTCGGTGGCCGACGCGACGGCGCGGGCCTGACCGAGCGCACCGCCGAGCGGCCGCGATGGCCAGGGCGAATCCCCGGTGATGATCGACCACTGCACCAGACCCGCGTCGGCGGCACCGCCGGCGGCCTCCTGCGCATAGGCCGGGGACACCAAGCCGAGAACCAAGAAACCGAACATCAAGGACAGCAGTGACCGTCGTGTGCTCACAGCAAACGCCTCCCTCACGCGAACTAATCTACGGAACGAAACCCTGGACTACGAAACTCGTTGGAGCCGTCGGATGACTTCGACCCCTGCAGCCAGCACCAGTGAGGATACTCCCACCAGCATCCCGACGGGGTCGAGGTGCAAACGCACCATTATCCCGTAAGCCGCGGCCGCAAGTATAGCATGTCTTGTGAAGAATTTCACTAGCACCCAGAGCTGCGCCCGGCCGTCCGCCCCCGCCCGGCCCCCAGGAGCCCGTCAACCGCCCCCTGAATCGCCCACGCCGACATGCCAATCAACGCACCGCCGGCCAGCACGCCACCAGCCGCCGCCCACGTCCGCGGCCACAGCGCCAGCGCGACCGTGGCAAGGGCCGCGCAGACGATGGCGGAGTCGCGGAAGATGCGGCGCGTGAGGTCGGGTTCGGCCGTCGAGCCCGTCATTGCCGCCGCTCGCGGGGCGGTTCGGCGGATGCCGTGGACGCGCCGGAGTTTGAGGCCGTCGCCTGCAGCACCCGGTACACGTTCAGCACCCCCGCGGCGAGTCCCACGAAGAAACCGATGAACGACAGCCACGGCTTCGTCCCGAGCCAGCCGTCCAGCCAGTACCCCCCGCCAAACCCCATCACCAGCGCCAGCACGAACGACATGCCGACCGTGCTGAGCTGGCCCAGGGTGCGAAGCGTGCTCGGTGAATCGGCCATCAGTCCGTAGTCTACGTTCTATACTGCCTTAGCTGCCCCGGCGCGCCCCCGGCCAGCCCAGGAGCTGTCATGTTTCGATTCGTCCTCACGCGTGTGCTGGTCGTGGGCCTTGGGGTTGCGACCCTTGCCGGAACCCTCCTCGCGCAGGCCACCGAACGCGTGCTGTATGTCAGCGCGCTCGACGCCAGGACCAAGGCCCCGATCGAGAACCTCACCGCCGAGCGACGTCCGCGTCACCGAGGACGGCCGCGCGCGCGAGGTGGTGCGCGTCACGTCCGGCCACCACGCCGATGCCGGTGGCGATTCTCGTGGACAACCAGGCGGCGGCGCAGCGCACCATCGCCGACCTCCGCAACGCCCTCGCGTCGTTCCTCTCGGAACTCGACGGCGTCGGCCCGATCGCGCTCATCACGACCGCGGATCGGCCGACCATCATCCAGGACTACACCACCGACGCGGCGAAGCTGTCGAGACGCCGCCAACCGCATCTTCGCGCAGCCCGATTCCGGCGCCACGCTCCTCGACGCCATCGTCGAAGTGTCGAACGGGCTCGGCAAGCGCGAGGACGATCGCGTGGCCATCGTCCTGGTCACGCTCGAGCTCACCGAGTTCAGCAACCTGCGACTACACGCAGGTGCTCGACGCGCTGAAGTCGAGCGGCGCGATGATGAGCGCGGTCGTGCTGCAGAACCAGGCGGGCTCCATCCAGAACGATCCGGCCCGCAATCGCGCCGTCGTGCTCGACCGCGGCATCGTCGAGACGGGCGGCGTCCGCGTGGACGTGCTCACCAGCATGAGCTACGGCGGCGCCCTGAAGCAGGTGGCCGGCGCGCTGAAGCATCAGCACCGCGTGGTCTACTCGCGGCCGCAGACGCTGATTCCGCCCGAGCGGATTGCGGTCGAGCGCCGTCAAGGACGGCGTGTCGTTGACCGGGGCGCCCGCGCGCGGACAGAAGGAGCGCTGACGTGCGCACCCGTCGGACGGTGGCGATCGCCCTGGCGGTGGCGGGCCTCGGCCTGGCCGTCGCCGCGCAGGAAGCGCCGCAGGTGTTCCGCTCGGGCGTCGCCGTCGTCTCGCTCAACGTCACGGTGAGCGACGCCCAGCAGCACTTCATCACCGATCTCGAACAGGGCGATTTCACCGTGTTCGAGGACGGCGCGAAGCAGGAGCTGCAGCTACTTCAGCAAGACGCACCTGCCGATGGCGCTGTCGCTGCTGATCGACACCAGCGCCAGCATGGAGGAGCGCCTGCTGGTGGCGCAGGACGCGGCGGTGGGCTTCGCCCAGCGCATCCGCGCCGAGGATCTGGCGCAGGTCGTGGACTTCGACAGCCGCGTCCAGGTGTCACAGGCGTTCACCAACGACAAGGCGGCGCTGGAGAAGGCCATCCGCGCCACGTCATCGGGCGGTTCCACCTCGCTCTACAACGCGATCTACATCGCCCTGAAGGAGCTCGCCAAGGTGAAGGTCGGCCTCACCGGACGACGTCCGGCGGCAGGCGATCGTGGTGCTGTCGGACGGCGAGGACACGACGAGCCTGGTGAGCTTCGAGGAGGTGATGGAGCTGGCGAAGCGCTCCGAGACGGCCATCTACACCATCGGCCTGCAACCACGCGAGCAGAGCGCGCTGAAGGGATTCCGCGAGGCGGAGTTCGTGCTGCGCCAGTTCGCGCAGGAGACCGGCGGCCGGAGCTTCTTCGTCCAGAAGGCCGAGGAGCTGACGGGCGTCTACGGCCAGATCTGCCGACGAACTGTCCAGCCAGTACACGATGGGATACACGCCCAGGAACGCCAAGCGCGATGGCGCGTGGCGGCGCCTGCAGGTGCAGGTGGCCCGCGGCAACGTCACCGTACGAACCAAACGGGGCTACTACGCGCCGGCGCGTTAGAATCGCACCCGTGAGACCTTCCGTCTACATCATCGGCGCCGGTCCCGGCGCACCGGACCTGATCAGCGTCCGCGGCCTGCGTGCGCTGCAGGCCTGCGACGTGGTGATCTACGACAGTCGCATCCACCCCCGTCTGCTCGACGCCGCGCGCCCGGACGCCGAACGCATCGACGTCGGCAGCGCCGCGCCGCAGGCGGCCGAACAGGATGCCATCAACTTCCTGATTGCGGAGAAGGCTCGCGAGGGCCACGTGGTGGCCCGGCTGAAGTGGGGCGACCCGTTCGTGTTCGATCGCGGCGGCGCGGAAGCGCTGTTCCTGCACGAACAGGGCGTCGCCTTCGAGGTCATCCCCGGCGTGCCCGCCCTGGTGGCGTCCCCGGCGTTCGCCGGCATCCCGCTCACCTATCCCGGGGGCGGCGACATGGTCGTCTTCCTGCGCGGCTTCGAAGACGAGGGGCGCAAGCCGCCGACCGTCGACTGGGCGAGCCTGGCGCGTCTCGATGGCACGATCGTCTGCTTCACCGGCCCGCGGCAGCTGACGCACGTGGTCGGGTCGCTCCTGACGCACGGCCGCGCGGGCGCCGAGACCGCCGCGCTGGTGCTGCACGGCACGACCTCGGCGCAGCAGACCATCGCCGCGCCGCTGTCCGAGATCGTCGCGCGCGTCCAGGAACGCGGAGTGACCGCGCCGGGGGTGCTGGTGATTGGCGCGGTGGTCGGTCTTCGCGATCACCTGCGCTGGTTCGACAACCGCCCGCTGTTCGGCCGCCGCGTGCTGGTGACGCGCTCGCGCGAGCAGGCGCCAGAACTGGTGGAACTGCTCGAGCTGAACGGCGCCGAGGCGATCGAGGCGCCGGTGCTGCGCATCGGGCCGCCGGCGGATCCGGGGCCGCTCGAACGGGCCGCGGCCAGTGCGCGGTCGTTCGACTGGATTGTGTTCACGAGCACGAATGCGGTGGCGTCGTTCGTCAGCCGCGTGGTGGCCGGCGCGCACGATCTGCGCGCGCTCGCCGGCCCACGGATCTGCGCCGTCGGCCCGGGCACCTCATCGCGCCTGCACAGGTACGGCGTCAGTCCCGACCTCGAGCCCGCGGATCACCGGCCCGGCGGCGTGGTCACGGCGATGGCCGATGCCAGTCCGTTGAAGGGGGCGCGGGTGCTGCTGCCGGCGTCCGATCTGACGGGCGACTCGCTCGCCGACGATCTGCGCGCGGCGGGCGCCGAGGTCACGGAGGTCACGGCCTATCGCGCCACCACGGTCGAGGGCGACAGCGCACCTGGGCCTCTATCGCCAGCTGCTCGATCGCCGCATCGACGCCGTGACCTTCACCAGCGCGAATACGGTGCGGGCGTTCGTCGAGATCTACGGCGCCGAGCAGTCGCCCGACCTGTTGTCCGGCACGGTGGTGGCGACGATCGGTCCGGCCGCGGCGGATGCGGCCGCGCGCGCCGGCATCCGGGTGCACGTCGCCGCCGAGGGCGCGACGGTCGCGGCCCTGGTCGACGATCTGATCAGGCACTTCAGGGAGCAGCAGCCGCAGGCCGTCGGCTAGCGCCAGAACATCAGGTTTTCGATCCACGAGATGCGCGTGAGGTCGTTGTAGATGACCGTCACCATCAGCGCCATCAAGGCGACGAAACCCGCGAAGAGCATCTTCTCCTTCACCGCCAGGCTGAAGTCGCGTCGGACAATCGTCTCGATGCCCATGATGAAGATGTGGCCGCCGTCGAGCACGG
The DNA here is from genome assembly GCA_963721715.1 of uncultured Acidobacteriota bacterium. GTDB lineage: Bacteria > Acidobacteriota > Vicinamibacteria > Vicinamibacterales > UBA2999 > VFZN01. Next base: position 735,085 of record CAVRKI010000006.1, read on the forward strand.
GGATGGGCAGCAGGTTCAGCAGTCCCAGGTTGAGGCTGAGCGACGCCATCAGACTGAAGAGCGCGACCCAGCCGGCCTGCGCCGATTCGCCGGAGAGCTGCGCGATGCCGACCGGGCCCATCAGCTGACGCGGCGAGGCTTCGCCGGTGAACAGGTCGCCAAGGGTGCGCAGAATCATCCCGGACATCTCGAAGTTGCGTTGCACGCTCATGCCGACGGCCTGCAGCGGTGAGGGCGTGAACGACTCCACTTCATCGCTGATGCTGATGCCGATGCGGCCGTTGTCGCCCTGCCGCGAGGGCACGACCGCGATCGTCTGCTCCAGCCCGCTCTCGTCGCACGAGCACCTCGATTTCCTGCTCCGGGTGCTTGGCGATGGCCTCCGACACCTGCGAGGCGAACACCATCCGCTCGCCGTCGATCGAGACGATGACGTCGCCGGGCTTGAACCCGGCCTTCTCGGCCGGCTCGCCGGCCACCAGCGCGCGAATACTGGGGTTGACGTCGGGCCACACGCCAATCGTGCCGATCTCGAATCGTGAGTTGCCGCGCGTGCGCAGTTCGGTGAGGTCGGGGCGAATCGTCAGCCGCTGTTCCTGCCGGTCGCGGATGACCACCATCTCCACTTCGCGCTCGGGACGCGAGGCCACGGCCATCTCGAGCTGCTCCCAGGTCGCGACCTCGGCGGAACCGAGCCGGGTGATGATGTCGCCGCGCAGAAGCCCGGCCTTCTCGGCCGGCGAACCAGGCTGCACCACACCGACCAGAGCGGGCCGGCTGATGTAGGCAGGCGCCGTCGCGCCCTGCATCAGCACGACGGCGAGCACGATGACCGCCAGCCCCAGGTTCATCGCCGGGCCCATGATGAGGATCTGGAAGCGCTGCCACTTGCTCTTCGAGAGGAACTCGTCGGGCTGACCGGAGCGCGGATCTTCCGGGTTCTCGCCGGCCATCTTCACGTAGCCGCCGAGCGGAATGGCGCTGAGGCAGTACTCCGTGTCGCCGCGGCGGAACTTCAGCAGCTTGGGACCGAACCCGAGCGAGAAGGTGAGGACGCGCACGCCGTTCCACCGCGCCGCCATGAAATGTCCCAGCTCGTGCACGAACACGAGGACGCCGAGCACGAACGCGAAAGCCAGAAGCGTGGTCACGCGAATTCCCCTTCTATCTCGATTGTAACTCCCGCATCCCGGCCTCGGCCCGTTCCCGGGCCCAGGCATCGATGCGGCGGACCTGGGCCAGCGTGGCGGCAGGGCTGGGCTCATGGGCGTCCATGGTCCGGGCAATCAGCTCCGGAATATCCGTGAACGCCAGGCGTCCCTCCAGGAAAGACGCGACCGCCACCTCGTTGGCTGCATTCAGCACGATCGGCAGGCTGCGGTCGGCTTCGAGGGCCCGATAGGCCAGGTCGAGGCACGGGAAGTCGTCCCACGCCGGCTCGTGAAATTCCAGGGCGCCCATCCGCGTGAGGTCGAGGAACGGCACCGGGGCGTCCCAGCGGTCGGGATAGGAGAACGCGTACTGGATGGGCAGCCGCATGTCGGTGATGCCCAGCTGGGCGATGACCGAGCCGTCCATCAGCTCGACCATGGAGTGAATGATGGACTGCGGGTGGACGACCACGTCGATCTTCGAGGCCGGGCACGCCGAACAGCCAGTGCGCTTCGATCACCTCGAGGCCCTTGTTCATCAGCGTCGCCGAATCGATGGTGATCTTCTGCCCCATCTGCCAGGTCGGGTGCTTCAGCGCGTCGGCGGCGGTCACGTGCGTCAGCGCCTCGCGGGCACGGCCCCGGAAGGGCCCGCCGGACGCGGTCAGCACCAGCCGCCGCACCTCACCCGGATCGCGCCCGTGCAGGCACTGATGAATGGCGTTGTGCTCGCTGTCCACCGGCAGCACCGCCACGCCCTGGCGCCGCGCGGCCTCCATCACCAGGCCGCCGGCCATCACCAGCACTTCCTTGTTCGCGAGCGCGATGGTCTTGCCGTGTTCGATGGCCGCCAGCACGGCTTCGAGCGCCGCCGTGCCCGACGAGGCGCACAGCACGATGTCGGCCTCGGGGCAGGTGGCCACCGCGATCAGGGCCTCGGGACCGCGCGCCGATCTCGACCGGCGCGTCGCACAGCTGCTTCAAGGTCTCGCAGCCCCTTCGGCGGACGCCAGCGCGACGATTCGCGGGCGGTACTTGCGCACCTGCTCGGCGAACAGCCGGCACGTTGTTGCCGGCCGCGAGCGCCACCACCTCGAGGCGGTCAGGGTGGGTGTCCACCACCGACAGCGCGCTCGTGCCGATCGAGCCCGTCGAGCCCAGGATCGCGATGCGGGTCATCGGAGGAAGAAGTAGAAGATGGGCGCGCAGAACAGCAGCGCGTCGATGCGATCCAGCACGCCGCCGTGCCCGGGAATGAGATGGCTGCTGTCCTTCACGTCGGCCGCGCGCTTCAGCATCGACTCGAACAGATCGCCGATGATGCCGGCGAGCACGAGCAACACGCCCAGCAGCCCGAGCCGCAGCGGATCCATGCCCGGCAGCCACGCCGACCCGGCGGCGACCAGCACGGCCGGCGCGACGACGAATCCGCCCGACCGCGCCCTCGATGGTCTTCTTCGGGCTGCGGCGCGGCGCCAGCGGCCGCCGGCCGAACGCGCGGCCGGAGTAGTACTGCGCGGTGTCGCTCACCGCGACGGTGCCCATCAGCACGAGCACGGCTTCGCGGCCCGCCACCAGGTCGATGGCGACGAGCGCGCCCAGCGGCAGGCCGATGTACACCGGCGCCAGCACCGCCGCGGCGGTATCAGTCAGCGTCGGCGCACCGACGCGATCGGACAGCAGCACGTTCGCCGCCGTGGCGATGAGGCCGATGACGATGACCACCTCCGACCGAGACCCAGGGGAACGGCACCATCGCGCACGCGCCCAGCGTCGCCACCAGCGCCGTCCACCACGGCACCTGCGCGCCGATGGCATCGACGATGCGGGCGTACTCGCTGAAGGCGAGCGGCCGCCAGGAGCAGCGCGACGACCAGCAGGGCCGGCGGCGTGAGGAACCACACCAGGGCCACGGCCACACCCGCCATGGCCACACCGCTCAGCACACGGGTCATGGCGGAACGCCGCTACTTCACGCCCGCGGCGACGGGTGGCGTGATGCCCCCATAGCGGCGGTCGCGCTTCTGGTAGGCCACGATCGCTTCGAGCAGATCGCGGCGACGGAAGTCGGGCCAGAACGTCTCGGTGACGTAGATCTCGGCGTAGGCAATCTGCCAGAGCAGGAAGTTGCTGACGCGCATCTCGCCGCTCGTGCGGATGAGCAGGTCCGGATCGGGCTGGCCGGCGGTGTAGAGGAACTGCGCGAAGCGATCTTCGTCGAGCTCCTCGGGCGACAGGCCGGAGGCCATCGCCGCGCGCGCCGCGTCCACGATCTCGGTCCGGCCGCCGTAGTTGAGCGCGATGTTGAACAGCAGCCCCTTGTTCGCCCGCCGTGCGCCGCTGCCGCATCGTCGAGCTCGGCGCGGATGTCGGGCGACAGGCCCTCGGGCCGACCGATCACGTTGAAGCGGATGTCGTTGTCGAGCAGCGTCGACAGCTCCGAGCGCAGGTAGCGCTTGAGGAGCATCATCAGCGTGCCGACCTCGGACGGCGGGCGCTTCCAGTTCTCGACCGAGAAGGCGTAGAGCGTGAGGACCTCGAGGCCCAGCCGGGCCGAGGTCTCGAGCACCTCGCGGACCGACTGGATGCCCGGCGCGATGGCCCTCCACCCGCGGCAGGTGGCGCTTGCCGGCCCAGCGCCCGTTGCCGTCCATGATGATGGCCACGTGCTGCGGCAGGCGGTCTGACTGAATCTGGCAGGCCAGTTCGAGGTCTGTCGATCCCGGCGGAATCCACGCCAGTAGCTGATCGAGCGACATGGGCTAAGTCACGATTTTACATCCGGTTCGGGGAAGGTTCGTGGGGATCGTTCACGGCTCTGCGGTTCGGTCAGTAGAGCACCTTGACGAGCACGAGGCCCTGCGGCGGGGCGGTGGCGCCCGCCCGCTGACGCGATCGCGGACCGCAGGATGCCCAGAATTTCCTCCGGCGGCCAGCGGCCCCGGCCGATCTCGACCAGGGTGCCGACGATGTTCCGCACCATGTGCCGGAGGAACCCGGTCCCCGTCACCTGGTAGCGCAGGTAGCGCGGCGGCCCCGGATCGTCCACGAGGCTGGACCGCAGCAGGCGGCGCACCGACGTCTGCACGTCGCTCCCGGTGGCCTGGAAGGCGGCGAAGTCGTGCTCGCCCGATCAGCAGGGACGCCGCGCGTCGCCATGGCCGGCACGTCCAGCGTGTGCGGGATGTGCCAGACCAGTCGCCTGACGAACGGCCCGGGATCGTCGCCGAGCGCCATCGTGTAGTGGTAGACCTTGGCCGCGGGCGTGACGGCGCGCATCGAAGTCCGGCGCCACGTCTTCGATCGCCGTCACCCGCAGGTCGTGCGGGAGGCGGACGTTGAGGGCCCTCATCAGCACGCGGGGCGGCAGCCGGTTTCGCACCTCGACGCTCGCCACCTGCGCCCGGGCGTGCACGCCGGCGTCGGTGCGGCCGGCGGCGACAATCGCGACGGGCCGCTCCTCGATGATGGCGAGCGACTGTTCGAGCGCGTCCTGCACGGTCCGGGCGTCGGGCTGACGCTGCCAGCCGGCGAAGGCGGTGCCCTCGTAGGCCAGCGTCATCTTGATGACGCGCGCGCCGGCCTCGCCGCTCACGTCAGGCCTGTCCCGCGCCGGGCCGCGAACCCGGCTTCACCACTTCCAGTCCCTGTGCGCACAAGCGGGCATGCCTCGGGCTGGTAGGTGGGCAACGCCATCGGCAGCAGCGACTGGAACGGCACGTCGAGCCCCGGGTTGCCGCCGCTGCGGTCGACGATCGAGCAGGCGCCGACCACGGTCGCGCCCGCCGCGCGTGCCACCGCGATGGTCTCGCGCGTCGAGCCGCCGGTGGTGACCACGTCTTCGACGACGAGGACGCGCTCGTGCGGGGCAATCGAGAAGCCCCGGCGCAGCGTCAGCGCGCCGTCGACGCGTTCGGCAAACAGGGCGTTTACATCAAGCGCGCGGCCGACCTCCTGGCCGATCACGATGCCGCCCATCGCCGGCGACAGCACCAGGGTGGCGCCCAGGTGACGGACGCGCTCGCCGAGGGCGGCGCCCAGGGCCTCGGCGTCACGCGGCCTCATCAGCACCAGCGCGCACTGCAGATAGCCGGGGCTGTGGAGCCCGGAGGACAGCTTGAAATGGCCTTCGAGCAGGGCGCCCGACTGGCGGAACAGGGACAGCACGGCGGCTTCAGTCATCGAGCGGTAGTATAGCGAGGTGCCCGTCTGAACCCTGGCGCGGTGAGTGACGTCTATACCGGTCAGGGTCTGGTGCCGCCCACGCGGCACTTTTCTTGCTGTGACCTGGGTCGTTTCACCCTGTCAGGCAAGCGTCCTCTTCCACGGAGTCGTAACGGTGATGCGTGTTCAGAACGGTTTTCGTGCGCAATCGGTGTTGATGGCCACCCTCGCCCTGGCGGGACTGTCCGTTTTTGGGGTGTCACCTGTCCGCGCGCAGACACCACCGCCGGCCCGCCCGCGACCCAGAGGCGTCGTGCGGCGGATCAGCATCGATGATGCGGTGGCCCTGGCCCTGGAGAACAATCTCGACCTCCAGGTCGAGCGGCTCAGCCCGCAGATCCAGGACCTGAGCGTCGCGCAGGTGCGCACCGGCTATGCGCCAACGTTCCGCAGCACCATCGACTTCAACGATCAGACGCAGCCCCCGGCCAGCTTCCTGTCCGGCAACACCAACCAGATCGTCGGCAACAACGCCGGCTTCGACTTCGGGTTGGGCGCGCTCAACAAGTGGGGCGGCAACTACAACGCGTCGTTCAACAACACCCGCGCCACCACCAACAACATCTTCACCAACTTCAACCCGCAGCTGTCGTCGAACATCACGCCTCGGCTACACCCAGCCGCTGCTGCGCAACTTCAAGATCGACGGCACGCGCCAGCAGCTGCTGATCACGCAGAACAACCGCGCGATCTCGGACGTGCAGCTGCAGCAGAACATCGCCCTCACGCAGCGCAACGTCAAGAGCGCCTACTACGACATGATGTACGCGGTCGGCAACCTCAACGTGCAGCGCCAGTCGCTCGAGCTCGCGCAGCAGTCGCTGAAGGACAACCGCGCGCGCGTCGAGATCGGCACCATGGCGCCGATCGACATCGTCCAGGCCGAGGCCGAAGTGGCGCAGCGCGAGGAAAGCCTGATCCTTGCCGAGGCCGCGATCTCGCGCGCCGAGGATCGCCTGCGGGCGCTGGTGTTCAACCCCAGCGCGCCGGACTTCTGGCAGCTGCGGATCGAACCCACCGAGCCGGTGCGTGTTCCGCCCGACGCCGGTGGACCCCGAAGCCGCCGTCGTCCAACGCCCTGCAGAAGCGCACCGACCTGCTGGCGTCGCGCAAGCAGCTCGAATCGAACGACGTCAACATCCGCTACTTCAAGAACCAGACGATGCCGGACGTGAACGCGTCGCTCACCTACTTCGCGCAGGCCATCGGCGGCACGGCGTTCCTCCGCGGCCCCGGGTTCCCGGGCGAGATCATCGGCGAGGTCGGAGAAGAGCTACGGCAGCACCCTGGGGACGATGTTCGCCGGCGACTTCCCGACGTGGACGCTGTCGATGCAGGTGAACTACCCGATCGGCTACTCGAACGCCGAGGCCTCGCTGGCCCGCGCCCGCCTGCAGGATCAGCAGTCGCGCAAGCAGCTGCAGAGCCAGGAGCTGCAGGTGGCCACCCAGGTCCGCGAGTACGCGCGCCAGGTGCAGACCAACACCAAGCGCGTGGACGCCACGCGGGCCTCGCGCACGCTGGCCGAACGCCGCCTCGAGGCCGAGGAGAAGAAGTTCCAGGCCGGCATGACCACCAGCTTCCTGGTGTTCCAGGCGCAGCGCGACCTGAACCAGGCGCGCAACAACGAGCTGCAGGCGCTGCTCGACTACTTCAAGTCGGTGGTCGACTTCGAGGCCGCGCAGGAAGCGCCCCTCACCGGCACGGGCGGCATCTCGACCGTGAACACGGCCGGCTTCTCGAACGCCACGACCGGCACGACAGGCACGCCACGGCAGCAGTAGGCGCGGAACCGGTATCCGGTAGACTCTAGGCCGTGACGCGCGTCACGGCCATCGTCATCACCTTCAACGAGGCCGCCAACATCGGGGCGGCACTCGCCTCCCTGTCCTTCGCCGACGAAATCATCGTCGTCGACAGCCAGAGCACCGACGACACCGTGGCCATCGCCCGCACCTTCACCGACAAGGTGATCGTCCGGCCGTGGCCCGGCTACATCGAGCAGAAGAACTTCGCCGCGGCGCAGGCCAGCCACGACTGGATCCTCTCGCTCGACGCCGACGAGCGTGTCTCCGGAGCCGCTGGCCGACGAGATCCGGGCCTTGGCGGAGGGCTCCGTCGCCGGCTACCGGATGCCGCGCGTCACGTTTCACCTGGGCCGCTGGCTGCGCTCCACCGACTGGTATCCCGACTATCAGCTGCGGCTCTACGATCGGCGCCGCGCGCGCTGGTCGGGGCGGCTGGTCCACGAGTCGGTCAAGGCCGACGGCCCCGTCGTCGATCTGCACGGCGAGATCCTGCACTACGCCTACCGCGATCTCTCGCATCACCTGCAGACGATGGATCGCTACACCACGCTGGCGGCGCGCCAGATGTTCGAGGACGGGCGCACGCGCCGGCTGGTGGGACCTGGCGGTGCATCCCGCCGGCGGCGTTTCTGCGCAACTACGTGCTGCGCGGCGGCTTCCGCGACGGCGTGCCCGGCCTCATCGTCTCGGCGATGAACGCGCGCTATGTCGGCCTGAAGTTCGCCAAGCTGTGGGAACTGTGTTCAGCCTCCACGTCGACACCGCCCGGACCTGGCGCGGCGGACAGCAGCAAGCGCTCCTGACCGTCCTGGGTCTGCGCGAACGCGGGCACCGCTCGGTGCTCGTCGCGCACCCGGAGGGCGAGCTGCACAAGCGCGCGTCCGAAGGCCCGGATCTCGTCGGGCTGGCGCCGCGCAACGAGATCGACCTGAGCCGCGGCGTGGCGGCTGTCGCGCGTCTCCGCGACTACCGGCCCGACGTCGTGCACGCGCACGATCCGCATGCGGTGGCGATGGTCGGCGACCGCGCTGTCGTTCGGCGCCGTCACTCCGGCGCCGCCGCTGGTGGCGTCGAGGCGCGTGGACTTTCACCTGAGCGGCAACTCGTTCTCGCGCTGGAAGTATCGCCAGGTGACGCGCTTCATCGCGGCGTCCGGCGCCATTCGCGACATCCTCGTGCGACGACGGCATTCCCGGCCGCGCAGGTGGACGTGGTGCACGACGGCATCGACGTCGACAAGGTGCAGCGCCTGCCGGCGCTCGACATCCACGTCGAGTTCTGGCTGCCGCACGGCGTGCCGGTGATCGTGAACGTCGGGCGCGCTGGTGGCACACAAGGGACAGAAGCACCTGCTCGACGCCATGCCCCTGGTGATGCACGAGGTGCCCGACGCGCACCTGGTGATCCTCGGCGAAGGCGAGCTGCGCGCCGCCGCTCGAGAAGCAGGTGAAGGAGCTGCATCTCGAGAGGGCCGTGCGCCTGCCCGGCTTCCGCGAAGACGTGCTGTCGCTGATGAAGTCCGCGGACCTGTTCGTGATGAGCTCGGTCACCGAAGGCCTGGGCTCCGCGGTGCTCGACGCGATGGCCATGGGCCTGGCCGTGGTGGGCACGCGCGCCGGCGGCATCCCCGAGGCGGTGGTGCACGGCAGCACCGGCCTGCTGGTGCCGCCCGGCGAGCCCAAGCCGCTGGCGGCGGCCATCGTCCGGCTGCTGAAGGATCCGCTGCTGCGCGCGCAGTACGGTCACGCCGGCCGCACGCGCGTCGCAGCAGCACTTCGGCGTCGACAAGCTGGTCGACGGCACGCTCGCGGTGTACCGGGAGCTCCTGGCGCATCGCCCGCCGTCGCCAGCGGCGACGAGCAGCTGACTTAGCGGTCCGGTCCCGGTGCACCAGGTCCCGTCACCCGCACGACTCCCGACTCCCGTCTCCCGTCTCCCGCCTCCCGCGCGCTGGGCACGCCGGCCGCCAGCACCTTGCGCGTGGTCTCGAGCGTGAACGTCAGCGACTCGCGCGGGATGCTCGTCACGAACGGGCCGACGAGCCAGCCGAACCCCAACGGGATGCCGCGGCTGAGCGAGACCGACTCGCACTGGACGTAGACCCCGCCGTCCCGTTCGTCGAAGCGCCAGTAGCTGTTGATGCGCCACAGGAAGCCGCCGTCTCGTCCGACCGGCATCTCGCGCTCCTCGGCGGTCCCGGCATTCTCCACTTCCTGAATCCGCGTGCTGACGATGCGGCTGTGCGCACGCTGGGGCGAGACCGTCGTGAAGCGGGCGTCGTGATCGCGAGTTCAGCGTGACGGCCAGCACCTTCTTCATGAAGAACCGGAGGAAGACGCGGAACGCGTCGCCGTCCTGCGACAGCACGCGGGAGCGCTGCACCGCGGGCTGGAAGACCGTCGTCGTGCCGCTCGTAGTCCTTCAGCAGGGCGACCGCGTCCGCCGCGGTCCCGCCCGGCACGAAGACGAGCGCCGACCCAATGGTGGACCAGGCCGTCCGGCACGTGGATGTGCTCGCCGCCCTCACGCGCCTCGAGGCGCTCGATCACGAGGCGGCCGGCGCGAAGATCCGCCAGCCTCGCCTTGCGCGCGACCTCGGTCGTCGGTGTCCAGAATCAGGAAACGGCCGCTCGCCTGCGAGCTCGGCGGCCATGCGCGCCTCGGCCAGGCTCACGTAGCGGTCGAAGGCCGCCACCGTCTTCGGCTTCAGCTCTGCGGCCACCGCCGTGCCCGACAGGGCGGCGACCACGCATGCCATCCCGAGTGCGCGCAGAAGCCTCAGAACCATCCGGCCTTCTTGAAGCGATAGATCAGGTAGACGTCAATCAGCACCATCGTGGCGATGCGCGGCGGGATAGCCCCACAGCCCACTCGAGCTCGGGCATGTGCTCGAAGTTCATGCCGTAGACACCCGCCATCATCGTCGGCACCGCGACCAGCGCGGCGTACGACGGCCAGGCGCTTGGTGACCTCGTTCTCCTGAATGGTGATGAGCGACAGGTTCACCGACATCACCGTGGTCGCCATTTCGCGGAGGTTGTCGATCGACTGCTTCAGGCGAATCAGGTGGTCGTAGACGTCGCGGAAGTAGTCGTGCAGGCCGGCGCAGATCGGCGGCACGCGACCGCCGTGCAGCTTGCCGGCCACCTCCAGCAGCGGGCCGGTGGCGCGGTCCAGCAGCACCAGCTTGCGCTTCAGGCCGTAGAGCGCCTCGATCTGGGTGCGCGTGTTCTGCCCGCTGAAGATGCGCTCCTCGATGTCCTCGGCTTCTTCGGCAATCGCGTCGAGCACCGGGAAGTAGCGATCGACGACCGCGTCCATCAGCGCGTAGAGCACGTAGGCCGGGCCGTGCCGCAGCAGCTCGGGCTCCTGCTCGCAGCGCCGCCGCACGTCGGCGAATCCCATCTGCGGTGTTGCGCCGCACCGACACGATGTAGCTGGGCCCGACGAAGATGGCGATCTCGCCCTGCGTCAGCTCGTCGGCGCCGCGCTCGACGACGTGGAGCACGACGAAGAGCGACGAGCCGTACTCCTCGAGCTTCGGCCGCTGGTGGCCGTGCCGCGCGTCCTCGACGGCGAGCTCGTGCAAGCCGAACTCCTCCTCGATCCGCGCCAGTTCGCTGTCGTCGGGATCCTTGAGCGCGACCCACACGAACGAGCCCGCGCCCTTCAGGTGCGAGCGGATCTCCGAGAGCGGGATGTCGGCGACCTTCTCGCCGTTCTCGTAGGCTACGCAGTTGACCAGCATCGTGGGGCGCTCGCTTCAGCGTGACGGGGAGACGCGGAACGTGTTGATGGGCACGATCCGGTTCAGTTGGTAGCCGTCCTCGCCGAGGATGGTGATGGTGGAGCTGCCTCGTTCGTCGAGGGGATCGGCGCGCTCGACGATGACGGTGAACGCACGCTCGTCGGCGCCGATGCGTCCCCGGCCCGTGACCGCCGCCCATCCCGGCGCCACCTGCAGCAGCCCGGGCTCGATCATCTCGATCGTGGTCTTCGAGGTGCGGTCGAGGAAGCGGAAACGGCCTCGGGCGCCACGCGCCGGCCTGGCGCCTGCTCGATGCTGAGATTGACGTCGACCTCGGATGCCTGGGTGCGGCCCGACACCTTGCGCTCGATGCCCGTGCTCGCGGCGCGGCTCGGCTCGTGCGGCCCGCGCAGCAGCACGGCGCCGCCCCGATCGCCGGTGGGCGCGCCGTCGCGCCACGCCACCTTGCCGTTCACCAGGACGTGGCGCACGCCCTCGGGCATCGCCGTGGGCGCTTCGAAGGTCGCGCGGTCGATGACCGTTGCCGGATCGAAGATGGCGATGTCGGCGGCCATGCCCGGCGCAATCACACCGCGGTTCACCAGGCCGATGGTCGCCGCCGGCAGCGACGTCATCTTGCGGATCGCTTCCTCCCAGGTCAGGCTCCTGCTGCTCGCGCACGTAGCGGCCCAGCACGCGCGGGAAGCTGCCGTAGTACCGCGGGTGGCGTGGCGTTGCCGGCACCACGGCGCCGCAGTCGCAGGCGACCGAGGCGTTCGGGTGCTTGAGGATGGCGACGAGGTCGCTCTCGACGCCGAAGCGCAGGATGGCACCGCCGTCCTGCTGCTCCAGCAGACGCACCAGCGCCTCGCCCGGTGACGTGACGCCGAACTCCTTCATGGCGTCGACGAGCTCCTTCTTGTGGCCCGGTGGCGTAGACGCCCTGCGGCCCGCCGAAGCGCGCCTGCATCGCCGACTCGGCGTCCTTGATGATGCGCGCGCGCTCCTCTGGATTCGCGAAGCGCTTCAGCATCGCCTCCCGGCCGCCGTCGAGCGCCCAGCCAGGAATCATCAGTGCGGCCAGCCCGCTCTGGCCCGCGAGGTACGGATAGACGTCGGCCGCCGTGTAGGTTCCCTTCGCCGTGGCCTCGTCCATCATCTTCAGCAGCGCCGGCGCCGAGCCCTGCTCACGCCCCTGCGCCTTCATGTGCGTGACGATCGGCACGCAGACCCGAGCGGCCGGCGATGGCAATGGTCTCGGCGACGCCGACCCGCGAGCTGTAGTTGGACTCGGGCGTCAGGCGATCGTGGTTGGGAAAGCTCGTCCGCCAGGGACGCGCGACCTCGACGACGCGGCCGACCTCTTCCGCCGAGGCGTAGTAGCCGGGCTTGTAGTCGAGCCCCGCCGACACGCCGTACGCGCCCTGTTCGAGGCCGCGCAGCACGAGGCTGCGCATCTTCTGCGACGTCGTCGGGCGTCGGACGCCGATCGGTCGGCCCCATCACCGAGGCCCAGATGGCGTTGAACCCGATGTTGGCGCCGACGTTCACGGCCAGGCCGGCGATGCGCAGGCGATGGAGCTGGTTGTCGAGATCGGTGGGCCCGCCGCCGTCGGCGTTGATGATCTCGGTGGTCACGCCCTGCGCCAGCATGTTCTCGGCGCGCTGCAGACCTTCCGGGGTGGCGTGCGAGTGGATGTTGATGAAGCCGGGCGTCACGTACAGGCCGGTGGCATCGATCTCGGTGGCGGCCTTCTGCCCGGTCAGCGTCGCCGACCCTGGCGACGTGGCCGCGCACGATCGCCACGTCGGCGGCCGGACGCCGGGCGCATCCCGTGCCGTCGATGACCGTGCCGCCGCGGATGATGACGTCGTAGCTGGTGGTGTTAGTCTGGGCCTGGGTCAGCGTGGTCGCGCCCAGCAGGACGCCCAGCACGGCCCAGCGCCGCCAGTGGCCTGAATGCATCGATGAGCAAGCTCCCGAGCGAGGATACACCGCGCTCCGCCCGCGTGCGCAGTGTTCGTCACGGCGAGGACCTGACGGACAGGCCGGCGCGCCCGGATGGGCCCGGACCTTCGGTTCAGCGGGAGCCCTCTCCCTTCAGGCGACGCTCGATGATCGGCAGGGCCATCTCCGCCGGCTGCGCGATCGCGATGTCGACACCAGCGGACGCTGGCGTGCTCTCCGGATTGATCTCGACGGTGACGGCGCCGTGCCGCCGCGCATGATCGACGAGGCCGGCCGCCGGATAGACGATGGCCGAGGTGCCAATGGTGAAGAAGACGTCGCAGCGCGTCGGCTTCGAGGCAGGCGTCCACGACGTCGGCGTCCAGCGACTCGCCGAACCACACCACGCCGGGCCGCAGCGGGCCGCCGCAGTGACGACACGATCGGCGGCAGCGCCGGAAACGGCACCGTCTCGTCCCGCCAGCGGTGCGGGGACGCGGCGCACTGCGTTCCAGCAGCCCACATCCCAGATCGAGCCGTGCATCCGCAGCACCGGTTCGGTGCCGGCCCGTTCGTGCAGGCCGTCCACGTTCTGCGTGATCAGGGTGAAGGCGGGAAACCGCCGGCTCCACGCCGCCAGGACCTCGTGCGCCGCGTTCGGCACGCACCGGGCGATGAGCTGGCGGCGCCAGTCGTACCATTCCCAGACGGTGCGGGGATCCCGCGCGAACGCTTCCGGCGTGGCGAGATCCTCGGCGCGGAAGTTCTTCCACAGGCCGCGTGCTGCCCCGGAACGTGGGCACGCCGCTGGCCGCCGACACGCCGGCGCCCGTCATCACCGTGATGCGAGCGCCGGGGGTCAGCAGGCGAACGGCAGCACGGTCGGCAGTTCATCGCTTCGGGAGCAGCGACTTCCTGACCTTGGCCACCACCGTGAAGTTGGGATCGACCACGTTGGCCACTTCGTATTCGAGCGCCTGCCCCATGTAGGCCTGAGCGCCGCGCTCGGAGAAGCCGTAGTCGGCCATCAGCCACTTCTGCATGTCGGTGGTGGCGTGCTGCAGCGCCTGCAGCAGCGGACGCGCGCTGCCGAGCACCATGATGTGCGTGTCGCTCTCGATGCGCGGCCAGGCAGCGGCCTTCTTCTTCAGGAGTTCGACCGTGAACTCCACGTCCATCGACGTCTCGAGCCCGGTGCCCACCACTTCGCCTTCACCCTGCCTGGCGTGACCGTCGCCGAGGAACAGCAGCGCGCCGGGCTCGTTCACCGGCAGCATCACCTTCACGCCGGCGGTGAGGCCCGCGTAGTCCATGTTCCCGCCGAAGGCGCCCGGGGTACTGGTAGCGATGGCCTCCTTGCGCGCGGGCGCCACGCCGACGCAGCCCAGCATCGGGCGGAGGGGCAGCTCCAGCGCGGGTGTGATGCCCGGCTCGGAGAGGGTGGCCACGCCGCGAGCCTTGTCGAGCTTCCACGTCACACGCCGCGCCTCGCGGTCCACGCGCTGGCCGATCGCCGCCGGATCGAGCGCGTAGGGCGCCAGCAGGCTGCCGGAAAAGGCGTCGGTGCGATTGACCTCGATCTTCTCGATCGAGACGACCAGCATGTCGCCGGGTTCCGCGCCCTCAACGTAGAAGGGGCCGGTCTGCGGATTGGGCGCGGGCGCCACGCTCTTGCCGTTCCAGTCGGTGCCCCCGGCATCGATGGTCTTGGTGACCACGCGATCGCCCGGCTTGATGCGGAGCGCCGGCGGATGTGCAAACGAGAAGGTGTTGTAGAACCGGTCAGGCACGAAGCGGTGCGTCTCCGCCGCCTGCACACCGACCACGACCGGCATCAGCAAAAGCACCGGCATCAACCAAGGCAGTCTCATCTGTGTCACTCCCCTTTCGCGCCGGCGTCAGCATACCGGACCTTCACCGCGGCGGGGCGAACGATGTATGGTGAACGCGTGCGCCCCCACTCCAGGCAAGGCATGGTCGTTGCCGGCGTGCTGATGGCCGCCTCCGCGCTGACCGTCTCGGCGTTCGTGCGCCACCCGGGCCAATCCGAGGTCCACGCCTCGCTCTGGTTCGACGATGTGCCGTTCAGCGCGGCAGAACTCGGCGGCACTCTGCCGCGCGAGGATCTCGCCACGATTCAACGGATTGCCGAAGAGGAGGTGCGGCAGGCGTTTGCCGGCCTGCCGATCCGGTTCTCGACCTCGCGCAAGGCGCGCTACCACGTGCGGGTGGTGCAGGACGTCCGCGACGAGCGTGCCCGGCGGGAGGTCCGCGTCGCCGGGCAGTCCCGAGGCATGACCGGCTTTGGCGGCCAGGGTTCGGTCAGCTTTTCGTTCATGGCCGGCGGGGCCGTCGTCTACTCACCCTCCGGAGCGGACCGCTCCGCGATCATCGACGCCATTGGCCGCGGCATCGGCCGCTCGGCCGCGCACGAGTTCGCCCATCAGCTCCTGCCGCATGCGCCACTGCACGCCAGCACCGATCGCGCCAGCTACGAGTTCCATTCCGCCGCGCGCCCGCAACAGTTCTTCGGCGACATGCACTGGGATCTGGCCTGGCCGATGCTGGAGGCCAGGCTTGGACGCTAGCGGGCTTTGACCGGCGGCTTCGGGCGGCAGACGCCCTTCAGCTGGCACTGACTGTCGCCTTGCTTCGTCTCGAAGCCACATGCGTTCATCATGCCGAGATGGCAGAGGGCGAAGTCGTACCTCACCGGATCCCGCGCGTCCAGCGCTCGCAACGATCGGGTGATGTCGGCGGCCATGCGCCAGCCGGGACTGGTGAGCCTGGTGAGGCGCAGGCATCGACCCACACGAATCACGTGGGTGTCGAGCGGCACGATCAGCTGCGCCGGCTTCACGCGCGACCAGATCCCCAGGTCCACGCGATCGATGCGGACCATCCACCGCAGGAACAGGTTCAGCCGCTTGCAGGCGCCGCCGGAGCCGGGGCGCGAGAAGAAGTAGGCGACGCCGGGCTTGGCCGGCGTCGAGCCGTAGGCTTCGGTCAGGTCCAGGGTCAGCGCCCGCGTCGAGAACGACTCGAGCGCCTGCTCCACGGTTTCCGCGGCGGGGTCCAGGCCCTCGGCGAAGAATCCCTCGATCGACCCGCCCCGCTCGAGCATCTGGCGCAGCACCCACAGCAGCGCGACCAGATCCACGCCACGGGTCCAGCGGTGCACGAGCGGAAACAGCGGCGCGCCGTGCACCTCGGGTTCGAAGCGGCGCACGAACTCCGCCGGGTGCGGCCCCATCACGCCGAGCAGCGCCTCGATCGAGTTGAGCACGCTCTGCACGCGCCCGAAAGCCAGGGCCGCGGCGCAGAACGCGACGACCTCGCGGTCCGCGGGATGCCGGAACCGGCGGACGATCCAGATCGGATCCGAGACGACGTTCTCGAGATCGAAGGCCGAGTAGAGGGCGTCGAGCCGGGGCTTGAGCGCGGCCAGCGCCGCCGGTGACAGGGCCTTCGCGGTGGCGGCGGGCATACCGGTTACGGCAGTCCCGCGTCGACCGCGCGCAAGGCGTCGAGCACGACCGCCGCCGCCTTCGCGAAGAAGTCGGGGTTGATGCGATCGGCGGTGTCGGTCGGCTGGTGGTAGTCGGCGTGATCCTCGACACCGAAGTACAGGAACGGGATGCCCGCCTCGTGGAACACCCCGTGATCCGACTGCATCGTCCAGTCGTCGTCGCCGGTGCCGGGCAGATCGTGGCCGAAGGGGACCTTGATCGGCGCTCGGGCGGCCACCGGATCGAGCAGCGGCTTCAGTGTCGGGTGGTGATGGAGGCCGGACACGTAGATCTCGCCCTTGTCACCGCGGGCGATCATGTCGAGGTTCACGTTCAGCGCGATGCGATCCTTCGCCACCGGCGGGTCGGCGATGAACGCGCGCGCGCCCTGCAGCCCCATTTCCTCGGCGTCCAGTGCGGCGATGACGAGGCCGTGACGGAACGGCTGGTCGACGCAGATGCGCGCGATCTCGAGCAGGGTGGCGACGCCGGAGGCGTTGTCGTCCGCGCCGGGGAACATGCGGCCGTTGCGGATGCCGACGTGGTCGTAGTGCGCGGACAGCACGATCAGCGGCAGGGTCGGGATCGGTGCCGGCACAAAGGGCGAGCAGGTTGACGCCCTGTACGGGAGCCGGCGCCGCTCCGCCGCGCTCGGCGCTGCGCCCGCGCGGCGTGAACGAGAACGGATGCTCGAGGCGACCGCCGAGCGGGGAAAGCCCGAGCCGCTGCAAACGCTCGAGCACCCACGCTCGCGCCTTGGCGCCGCCGGACGTGCCGGCGGCGCGCCCTTCGTATTCGGCGGACGCCAGCGTCTGGACGGTCTCCATCAGCGCGCCGGTGGAGATGCCGGCCGCAGCAGGTGCGGCCGCCGGCGACTGCGCCGACGGCGTCGCGACCGCCACGAACGCCATCGCGCCGACGGCGGCGCGGAGCCATGAGCGTCCACATCAGGCGCGCTTCTTCACCTGGTACATGGCCTGATCGGCCGCGTGCAGCGCGGTCTGCGGCGAACCACCGGCCACCAGCTCGGCCAGCCCGCAGGAGAACTCGATGCGTGGCTCGGGTTCCTCGCCAGTCGCGCCCGTAACGACTCGACTCGCGTCATCGCGGCGGCCCCATCCATCCCCGGCGCCACCACCAGGAACTCGTCACCGCCGTAGCGGACAATCGCATCGGCCGGGCGGAACGATTCGCGAATCGCCGAGGCAAAGCGCACCAGGCACTGGTCGCCGACGGCGTGCCCATACATGTCGTTGATCTGCTTGAAGCGCGTCGAGATCGAAGAACAGCACCGCGGCGCCGTTCGGCTGGACGTTGCGGAACACGTCGGGCAGCGTCCGGCGATTGTCCAGGGTGGTGAGCGGGTCGCGATCGGCGACCCGCCGCAGATGGTCCTGTGCCTGCCGCAGGTAGTAGTTGGTGGTCGTCAGCTCGCGCTGCGCCCGTTCGGAGTAAGCGAGCACGCAGCCCAGCGCCAGGAACCACTCGACACCCGCATCGAACGAGGACGTGCCGGCGAGAAACCAGCTGACCTGGGTGCGGAGGTCGGCCGGGAACTGGCCAGCCGCGTTCATGTTGATCCAATAGGCGGCGGCCTCGAGAAGTGCCAGCGAACCACGCAGACCCAAGCCGGTGGACAGCCACGCCACGTTACGCCACTCGCGCCCAAGCGTCAGGACGCCGCCGAGGAGCAGCAGGCCCATGACCAGATGCCCCACCAGGCCCATCACCTGCACGGACGGGATGAACAGGCCGCCGATGAAGCCGTACGCCAGGGCGGCGGTGATGATGGTGCGCTGTGACAGCAGCTCGGTGCCGGGCCGGCCGACGGCCCAGGCGCCCTGCAGCAGCCAGAGCACGAACGCCAGCTTGAGGCCGAGGTAGAAGCCCTGCCACACCGCGAGATGCGTGGGCTGCGCGATCCAGAAGTAGGTGGTGACGCAGCAGGGCGCCGAGATTCGCGAACCAGGCCAGTACCCACCACTGCACTTCCGCCCGCCGCGACGAACGGGCGAGCACCACGAAGAACGCCGCCACCATCATCACGGATGTCAGCTGGACCAGGGCGCTCCACTGCATCAGAACGAGAGTCATGGGACCCTGCGAGTATCGCTCAGTCGGTGCCCGAGGGCCAGCCCGCCGCCGCGTTCGCGTACACCACCCGGCCGCCGACGATGGTCGCCGCGACGCCGCCCGTGAAGCGTCCAGCCGTCGTAGGGCGTGTTCTTCGACTTGCTCTTCAGCGCCGCGCGATCGATGGTCACCTTCAGATCCGGCGCCAGCACGGTGATGTCGGCCACCGCTCCTGCGGCGAGCGACCCGCCCGGCACCCGCAGGATGCGCGCCGGGTTCACCGACATCAGCTCCACCAGGCGCGGCAGACCGATCAACCCGGCGTGCACGAGGCGGTCCAGGCAGATGGGGACCGCGGTCTCGAGACCGACGATGCCAAAGGGCGCGCGGTCGAACTCGACGTTCTTCTCGTCGTAGTGATGCGGCGCGTGATCCGTCGCGATCACGTCGACGCTGCCGTCGACGATGCCGGCCAGCATGGCGTCGCGATCGCGCGCCTCGCGCAGCGGCGGGTTCATCTTGGTGTTGGTGTCGTACGGCACCGGCGCCGCCAGCATGTCGTCGGTGAGCGTGAAGTGGTGCGGGCACACCTCGGCGGTGACCTTCACGCCGCGGCTCTTGCCCTGGCGCACGGCTTCGAGCGTGGTCCAGGCGCTCATGTGCGCGATGTGGACGTGGCCGCCGGTCATCTCCGCCAGCAGGATGTCGCGCCCCGCGGTGATCGCCTCGGCCACGCCGGGAATGCCCTTCAGCCCCAGCGACGCGGCGACCGGGCCTTCGTGCGCGACGCCGTCGCCCTTCAGCGACTGATCCTCGCAGTGTTCGATCACCGGCATCCCGAACATGCTGGTGTACTCCAGCGCCCGCCGCGCCAGGATCGCCGTCGAGATCGGCAGCCCATCGTCGGTGACCGCGACGCAGCCGGCCTCGCGCAGCTCCGCGATGTCGGCGAGCTCCTCGCCCTTCTGCCCGCGCGACACGGCGCCGATCGGATAGACGCGCGCCAGGTTCGCCTCGCGCGCCTTCTGCAGGATGAGCTGCGTGACGCCGGCGTTGTCGTTCACCGGCCTGGTGTTCGGCATGCAGGCGACGGCGGTGAACCCGCCCGTCACCGCCGACAGCACGCCGGTGGCGACCGTTTCCTTGTGCTCCTGCCCGGGCTCGCGCAGGTGGACGTGCATGTCGATGAAGCCCGGGCAGACCACGAAGCCCGCGGGCAGGTGCAGCACCTCGCCGCCCTCGGCGGCCGCGTCCGGCAGATCGGGCCCGACCTGGGCAATGCGGTCGCCGTCGATGAGGACGTCGAACTGGCCATCGATGCCGCCGGCCGGATCGACCACGCGCGCGCCCTTAAGCAACCGTTTCATCGTCTGCTCCACCCGCCAAGAGATACAGGACAGCCATCCGCACCGCGACGCCGTTGGCGACCTGGTCGAGGATGACCGAGTATGGCCCGTCCGCCACTTCCGAGGCGATCTCCACGCCGCGGTTGATGGGGCCGGGATGCATGATGATCACGTCCGGCCTGGCGCGCTTCAGCCGCGCCTCGGTCATGCCGAAGGTGTGGAAGTACTCGCGCAGCGAGGGGAAGAACCCGCCCTGCATGCGCTCGAGCTGGATGCGCAGCATCATCACCACGTCGGCGTCCTCCACCGCCTCGTCCACGCGCGTGGTGACATGAACGCCCATCTGCGACAGGCCGGGCGGGATCAGCGTGGCCGGGCCGCACACCCACACCTCGGCGCCGAGCCTGCGCAGCAGCAGCAGGTTCGACCGCAGCACGCGGCTGTGCAGCAGGTCGCCGAGGATCGCCACCTTCAGGCCCGCCGATCCGGCCCTTGCGCTCGCGAATCGTGAACGCGTCGAGCAGCGCCTGGGTCGGGTGCTCGTGCATGCCGTCGCCGGCGTTGATGATGGCCGCCTTGCAGATCCGCGACAGCAGGTGACAGGCGCCGGAGGAGGCATGGCGCACCACCATCATGCTCGGCGCCATCGCCTCGAGGTTCATCGCGGTGTCGACCAGCGTCTCGCCCTTGACGACGCTCGAGGTGCTGATCGCCACGTTCAGCGTGTCGGCGCTGAGGCGCTTCTCGGCGATCTCGAACGAGGTGCGCGTCCGCGTGCTGGGCTCGAAGAACAGGTTGACGACGGTGCGGCCGCGCAGCGTCGGCACCTTCTTGATGGCGCGCTTGCCGACTTCCTTCATCGCCTCGGCGGTGTCGAGGATCAGCACGATCTCCTCGGGGCTGAGGTCGGCGATGCCGAGCAGGTTCTTGTGCGAGAGCGCGGTGGCGGCGACGACAGCGTCCATGGCTACTCCCCCGCCTCGACCAGCACTTCGTCCGCGCCGTCCAGCTCGCTGAGGCGCACGCGCACGCTCTCCTTGCGCGAGGTCGGCACGTTCTTGCCGACGTAGTCGGCCTTGATCGGCAGCTCGCGATGTCCGCGGTCCACCAGCACCACCAGCTGGATCGCCTTCGGCCGGCCGAAGTCGATCAGCGCGTCGAGCGCGGCGCGGGTCGTCCGTCCGGTGTAGAGCACGTCGTCGACGAGGACGATGGTGCGGTTGTCGATGGAGAACGGGATCTCGGTCTTGCGAACGATCGGCTGCGGGCCGATGGCGGATCGCATCAGGTCGTCGCGGTAGAGCGTGATGTCGAGGCGACCCGGTCGACACCTCCTCGCCGGTGACGCCGGCCAGGATGCCGGCGATGCGGCGGGCCAGCGGCACGCCGCGCGAGCGCACGCCGACCAGGCTGACGCCGGCGATGCCGTGGTTCCGTTCGAGAATTTCGTGAGCAATGCGCGTGAGCGCGCGTGAGATGCGGTCCGCGTCCATGACTACCGGCATGGCGGGACCTCCGGGCAGGCTGCTGTCATATGTCCCTCTTTGCGAACTCTCGGGTCCGCGTTTAAAGAGGGCTTCAGCTTATCACTTTGAACTTCGAACCTGCCCCCGGCTCTCACCGTCCGTACGTCGGAATGTAGGTCACCGGCCGTTCGGCCGTGAACGAGCCGCGAAACAGCTCGGTGCGGGCAAAGCCCTCCATGTCGCGGCCGGCGGGGAGCCCGAAGAAGTAGAGCACCGTCGGCGCCAGGTCGAGGACCGTCGCCCGGGGCGGCCGGCCGGGCTGCACCTGGGCGCCGAAGGCCAGCAGGAATCCATCGGGCGCCCGTTCGTGGGTCCCGCTGACGGCGGCATTCCCCACCATGCGCTCGAGCAGGCGCTTGCCGGGACTGACCGGCTCCATCCCGAACGCCGACACCACCAGCAGCACGTCGTCCGGGCCGAGCGTGTCGATCAGGCGGCCGATCTGCCCGTCGAGAAAGCCGTAGTACCGCTCCAGGATGCGCCCGTACCGCCGGCGCTCGTCGTCCGAGACGTCGCCAAACGCCGACGGCTCGGCATAGCGCAGGAAGTAGTGGCCAACCGCGTCCACGCCAGGGAACCGCACGGCCAGGAACCGCGTGGGCATGGTGTCTGAACGCGGCGAGCAGCGCGGCGTGGACCCGATCGGCGACGACCGGCATGGGATCGCTCGCGACGTCGTAGTCGCCGGCGGGTGGACCGCCCAGCACCGACGACCAGGGCCACCGGATCGGGGTCCGCCGGCGCCGACAATCCGGCCCGGGCGGTATCGATCATCGACGGCGGCCAGACCGCGGATGGGCCATCGATGTCGAGCTCGGCGGCGGTCATGCGGTGCAGCGCGTCACTCACCAGGTAGCCGTGCACCGGAGCGGCAGGCTGCGTCAGCGGCCACCCGATCACGCCCACGGACACGCCCTGGTCGCTCAACACACTCCAGAGCGGACGCGCCGTCAGGTCCTCGGCGGTGTGCGGCTCTTCCCAGAGGAAGCCGAACCGCACCAGCGCCTGCGCGAAACAGTAGTCGGGAAGCAGGGTGATCGGCGGGGCTGACGCCCAGCACGCGGTAGGAGGCCGACGAGCGCACGCCGTTCTGCATCGGGCACGCGGCCGGTGGCCGCGGCGCTCCACACCGTCTCGGCCTGGGTCGGCCGGAGCGTGGCCAGGTGCATGACCGAGCCGCCGTCGAAGATGCGTCCGAAGTTCGGCAGCCGGCCCTCGGCCACCGCCGGTGAGATCACGTCGAGCGAGGCGCCGTCGAGCATCACCATCATCACCCGCCCGCCGCCGGGCGCGGGCACCATCTCGCCGCTGCCGGGGCTCACCACGCGAGGCAGGAGCGCCATGGCCCGCGCCGGGCCGCGCAGCACCGTCGGCATCACCACCGACATCAGCGCCGTCAGCACGAGGATGGTGGCGCTCGAGCGCCCGCCGCGCCGGTTGATGTGGGCGAGGCCGATCATCAGGAACACCGCCGCCGCCGCGGTGACGACGATCGCGCCGGCGGCCATGCGGCGCGCCGTCTCGACGTCCAGCACCGAGCCGAAGCTCCGCAGGTTCAGCCACATCGCCGCCGCACCGCCGCTGGCGGCCATCGTCAGCAGCCACGCCAGCAGCCGGACGCTGACCCAGCCCGGCGACAGGACCTCGACCGCGAGGATCTGCCGGAAGACGATCAGCGCGTAGAACACCACCGCCAGGTTGATGCCATACGCCGCGCCCAGCATCAGCGCCAGCTCGGTGATCGGCGCGGGGTCGATGGGATACTGTGGGTTGATCTGCAACACCAGCACGGCCAGATAGCCCGCGGCCAGGCTGCCGGCGATCACCGAGTTGGACAGCATCCGCAGATAGCGCACGGGGGGATCGTATAGCGAACCGGTATCCGGCAGACCGCAGACGCGGACGCGACGTCAGCATGCGGCGAACCTACGGGTACCGGACACCGGTACGTCCCCCGCTATACTGATCGGATGCCACCCATCGATGTCGACGCGAGGGTGATCGCCAACCGGCGATTGTCGCGCGACTACAACGTGCTCACCTTGTCCGCGGCGGAGGTGGGCGCCCGCACCCAGGCCGGGCAGTTCGTCATGGTGCGTCCCGCCGACATGACCGAGACCATCCTGCGACGGCCGTTCTCGGTCTTCGAGGTGGTGCGCGACGACCACGGCGCACCGACCGCCATCACCATCCTGAACAAGCGCGCGGGACGGACCACGAACCGCCTCTACGAGGCCGAGCCTGGCGATCGCATCGCCTGCCTGGGCCCGTTGGGCAGACCCTACACGCCGGTGCACCGCTCCCAGGGAGGCCTGGATGGTGGCCGGCGGCGTTGGCCTGGCGCCGTTCGCGACGCTGGCCGCAGGCCCTGGCCGCCACCGGCACGCCGACCACGCTCTTCTACGGCGCCCGCTCGGATCAGGAGCTCTTCTATCTGGACTTCTTCGAACAGCTGGGCGTGACGATGGTGCTGGCGACCGAGGACGGATCGCGAGGCGAGCGCGGGCGGGTGACGGTGCCGCTCGACCGCGCGCTGCGGTCCCGCGCGCCCGGCTCGGCGATGATCTACGCCTGCGGGCCCGAGCCGATGCTGGCCGCCGTCGCCGCCGTCGCGGCTCGCCACGCGCAGCCGTGCGAGGTGTCGGTGGAGCGCACCATGGGCTGCGGCCTGGGCGGCTGCTACAGCTGCGTGATCAAGGTGAAACACGGTGACGGTCCAGGCGCATTTCGTTCGTTCGTGCATCAACGGCCCGGTGTTCGACGCGGCCGAGATCGTGTGGGACTGATGGCGCGTGACCTTTCCGTCCGCATCGGCTCGCTGACGCTGCCCAACCCGGTCATCGCCGCCAGCGGCTGCTTCGGCTATGGCCTCGAATACGACGAGGTCACCGACCTCTCGTCGCTCGGCGGCGTGTGCGTGAAGGGGCTCTTCATGACCGAGCGCGAAGGACACGCTCCGCCGCGCATTGTCGAGACTCCGGCCGGCATGATCAACGCCATCGGCCTGCAGGGCATCGGCGTCCATCGCTTCGTCAACGAGAAGCTGCCGCTGCTCCGGGAGCGCGGCGCGCGCGTGTTCGTCAACGTCTGCGGCACCACCATCGACGAGTACGTCGAAGTGTCGAAGGTGTTGAGCCAGGCCGAGGGCGTCGCCGCCATCGAGCTCAACATCTCCTGCCCCAACATCAAGGAGGGCGGCATCCAGTTCGGGTGCAGCCTCGTCGGCACCGGCTCGGTCGTGGCCGCGGTCCGCAAGGCGACCCACCTGCCTGTCATCCCCAAGCTCACGCCGAACGTCACCGACGTGGCCTCGTTCGCGCGCGCGGCCGAGGACGCCGGCGCGGACGCCGTGTCGCTGGTCAACACCTTCCTGGCGATGGCCATCGACGTGGAGACCCGCCGCCCCACCATCACCAACGTGCTGGGCGGGCTCAGCGGGCCGGCGATCCGGCCGATTGCGGTGCGCATGGTCTGGGAATGCGCGCAGGAGGTGAAGATCCCCATCATCGGGATGGGCGGCATCACCAACGCCCGCGACGCGCTGGAGTTCATCCTCGCCGGCGCCACCGCCGTGCAGATCGGCACGGCCAACTTCGTCGATCCGTTCGTGTGGGCCAAGGTGCTGACCGGGCTCGACGACTACCTCGAGCGGCACCGCTTCGAGCGCCTGTCCGATCTGATCGGCGCCTTCGATCCCACCCCGCCGAAGGCGGTGCACGCATGAACCGCATCCTCGTGGCGCTCGACGTCGACTCCACGGCAAAGGCGCTGGCGCTCGCCGACACGCTGCGCGGCACGGTCGCCGGCTACAAGATCGGCAAGCAGCTGTTCACCGCCGAGGGCCCCGACGTGGTCCGCGCCCTCACCGCGCGCGGCGACCGGGTGTTCCTCGACCTGAAGTTCCACGACATCCCCAACACCGTGGCTGGCGCGGTGCGCTCGGCGATGGCGACCGGGGCGTGGATGGTCAACGTGCACGCGTCGGGCGGGTCGGCGATGATGCGGGCGGCGGCGCAGGCGGCGCACGAGACCGCGGCGAAGACCGGCACGGCCCGGCCGCTGGTGATCGGCGTCACGGTGCTGACCAGCATGGATGAGGCGGCGCTGGCCGAAGTGGGCACGACACGCCCGGTGCTGGAGCAGGTGGTGCACCTGGCGCGGCTGGCGAAGGCCGCCGGCCTCGACGGCGTTGTCGCCTCGCCGCAGGAGATCGCGGCGATCCGCGACGCGTGCGGGCCGGACTTCCAGATCATCACGCCGGGCATCCGGCCGGCCGGCCAGGCTGGCACCGACGATCAGGCGCGCACGCTGACGCCGAAGGACGCCGTCGCCGCGGGCGCTACCTACCTGGTGATCGGCCGCCCGATCACCGCGGCCGCCAATCCGCGGGCCGCGGCCGAAGCCATCGCCGCCGACACGGCTTAGCCACGAGGCGCGCGCGCGGCCCGGCCGGCGAGCCGCGCCCCAAGCCTCAAGCCTCAGACAACTGAAAAGGCCGGCCCCGAAAGGGACCGGCCTTTGTCTCGTACGAACTGTCGAGTGGTCGCTCTACTTCGCGGTGAACACGAAGTGGCCGCGGCGATTCTGCTGCCAGCAGGATTCGTTCGCCTCGGTGCAGATCGGGGCTTCCTTGCCCTTCGAGATGATCGTCGACGCGATCGGCGGCGATGCCAAGGCCCACCAGGTAGTCCTTGACGGCGTTGGCGCGTCGTTCGCCAAGGCCGAGGTTGTATTCGGCGGTGCCGCGCTCGTCGCAGTGCCCTTCGATGTTGATGCGCGTGCTGGTCCAGCGCTTCAGATAATCGGCGTTCCTCGACAGGATCGCGCGGGCGTCGTCGCGCACGTTCGACTGGTCGAGATCGAAGAAGACGTCGCCGAGCAGGCGCTCCGCGTTCAACTGCTCCACCGTCTTCTGCGCGAAGATCTGCTCCTCGGTGAGCGGCGCGGGCGGCTTGGGCGCGGGCGGCGGTGGCGGCGGTGGTGGAGGTGGCGGCGGCGCGGGTGCGGCCGCGGGCGGCGGCGGCGGTGGCGGCGCGACTTCAGGGGCCTTCTTCGAGCACGCCGCGGCGCCGATCGAAAGCACGAGAGCGATGGACAGTGATCTGAAGCGACCGTCGGATCATGGCACGGAGAATACGGTGTTGATCGGAGTGCTGTCAACGCAAACCGACAGCGTCGACGCGTATCGTCGAGCACGCGCAGACCCAATCGACGACGATCGGGCGCGCCTCCGCGCTCGGCGGGCACGAAGGTCTGCGAGGTCTCGATGCGTGATGACGCCGTCGGCCGCGCGCAGGCGATCGATCGGCACATCGAACGACCACGACGTCCGACGCCTCCACCGTCGAGCTTGCGATCTCCGCGTCACCCGCGCGCGCACGCAACGTGATCGGCGCCTCGAAGTAGCGTCGCGGCGATTCGAAACCGATCGCGACCCGCACGTCGGTCGTGGCGCCGATGGACGCGCAGCGACGATCGCTCGCTGGTCCAGTGCCACACCCCCAGCGCCGGCGTGTACTCCGCCTCGTGCCAGCCGGCATCGAAGCCCCACATCAGCGTCTCGGGCAGCTGCACGTCGAACTGCTCGATCGCCGTCGGGATCACCGCCGTCGCCGTGACGGCGGCGTCGACCGCACGGTGAGCTCCGCAAGCGGCCCGTCGCCCGTCAAGCGCGCCCGCGGGCAGCATCGATCGTGCGCAGGAAGAAGCCCGGCGCCGACGTCCCAGCTGTCCACCGTCGCGACCGTCGATGGCCATGGTGAAGCGGACGGCCGGATCGCCCGCCGCCGCGAGGTTGCGGCCGCCAATCAGCACGCGCACCTCGGCGGGATCGCGGCGGACGCGCGCGACGATTGGCCCCAGGTGCGGCCCACGCCCCATCAGCCGGGCCATGCCGGCGGTCTCGGGCGTGAGCGCCCAGCCTTCCTCGGCGAACCAGCGCGGCGCCCGCATGCGCACCCAGTCGACGGCCGCGGGACGCATGCCGCCGAACACCGGGCGCGACGCCGGCGCCCAGCGGATCGCGGTCACGTCCGCGCGGCTCTGTGGATCGATCAGCGCGAGATCGGTGCGTCGCGGATCCGCCAGGAACCAGACCTGGCCGGTGTGGCCCGCCTTCCAGAACGACGCCAGTTCGAGCCACTCGCGCCGGGGCGGCGACGGCAGCACCGGTTGCACGCGCACCGTCTCCGCCTCGCAGCGGGCGGCGGAAGGTCTGGTGCATGGCGAGCGCCGCCGGCGGGGCGCTGCGCGGCTTCCGCATTCATCGCCGCCACCACGCGGACGGCCGGCGCCGGCGCGCGCCGCGTATTCAATCAGCGTCGGCGTGACGACCGCGACCGCCCACAGCGACAACACCGCGGCCACCGGAA
Organism: uncultured Acidobacteriota bacterium; assembly: GCA_963721715.1. Taxonomy (GTDB): domain Bacteria; phylum Acidobacteriota; class Vicinamibacteria; order Vicinamibacterales; family UBA2999; genus VFZN01. The sequence continues at coordinate 762,789 of CAVRKI010000006.1, forward strand.
TCACGGCTCGCGGCGATGCGGCCGCGACGCCGCGCATGGCGAGGAAGGCCACGACCGGCACGAACGGCAGCGACGTAGCGCGTGAAGGAGGTGTCCTGGAACAGCAGGTGGAAGACGAGGTACGGGACCGCCATGCCGGCGATCACGAACAGCGTGCGGCGATCGCGCACCAGCAGGGACGAGCGCGCCCGCGGCCGCGAGCGCCAGCACGACCGACGGCGAGCGGCACCGAGTCCCACGGGATCGACGAACGTGTGGACCAGCGCGAGCGCGACCAGGCGCGGCGCGGGATTCGTGTAGAGCATCTCGCCGCTGGCGAAGTCCTCGCCCGCCTGCGTGCCGAGCGCGGCCAGATAGGCCTGCAGCCCGCCGCTCGCCACCAGCAGCGGCACGGCCCAGGCCAGCGCGCCGATGGTGAAGGTCATCGTCGCGCCCATGATCGCGCCGGCCACGCCACGGCCGATGCGGTCGATCAGCACCACGGCCAGCAGCGGCGCGGTGAGCCAGAGCGTCTGCGTGCGCAGCCCCACGGCCAAGCCGGCGATCAGCGCGCCGAGCACGATCATCCTGCCCGACTCGCGCGAGCGTGTCGGCGCGCCATGCGGCGATCGCCGTCGGCCTGCGGCGTCTGCCACCACCACGCGGTGAGCAGGCACGCCTGCGCGGCCAGCGCCAGCGCCAGGCCCGGGCAGATCGCTCATCGGCCGCACGGCCAGCGTCCACACCAGCGGAGCCGCGAGCGTCAGCAGCGCCGTGGCCAGCGCGGGCGCGTCCCACGTGTGCCATGGCGCGCGTGTCGTCGCGCGTGGCGCGCGGCGCGGCGAAGACGCGGAACAGCAGGAACGCCGCCGACCACCGCCGCGAGCGAGCGACAGCAGCGACAGCGATCGCGCTTCGACGGTCGAGGCGCTCGGCGCCGGACGACAGCGGACCGACCACGGCCGCCATCGCCTTCCCCATCGCGATGTAGACGGGATAGCCGGGCGGGTGCGGGCGATGCTCCGCGACATCGAAGTCGCGGACGCCCAGCGCGAAGTTCACCGAGTCGATGTCTTCGAGGGACGCCGCGATGAACGGCAGGTGGGCGAGGCCGATGGCCAGGGCGAGCGCGGCGACCGCGCGCGCCGGCGTCACGAGACGGGCCGCAGGCGCAGCGCCTCGTTCAGGCTCCCCAGGCGATAGCCCTGCAGGTCCAGGCTGACGTACTGGTAGCCCAGCGCCTTCAGCGCCGCGACGAGCCGCTCGTTGATCGTCGGGCTCGAGGGCGCGGGCCATCTCGCTCCGCGCCACTCTCGAGGCGGGCCGTGCGCGTCGTGATGCCGCACGCGGAAGACGCGGAACCCGAGCGCGCGCACCGCGTCCTCGGCCTGTTCGATCTGCCGCAGCTTCTCGTCGGTCACTTCGCTGCCGTACGGGAATGCGCGACGACAGGCACGCCGAGGCGGGCTCGTCCCAGGTGCTCATGCCGGCGCGCCGCGACAGCGCGCGGATGTCGTCCTTGGTGAGGTCCGCTTCGTCGAGCGGGCTCAGCACGCCGTGCTCGCGCGCCGCCTGACGCCCGGGGCGGTAGTCGCCGCGATCGTCGGCGTTGTTGCCGTCCACCACGTGCGCGAAGCCGCGCGAGCGCGCGTGCGCCGTGAGGTGCGAGTACAACTCGTCCTTGCAGAAGTAGCAGCGGTTGGCCGGGTTGGCGCGATATTCCGGCCGCTCCAGCTCCGCCGTGTCGATGAACTCGTGGCGCAGCTGAGAACTCGCGCGCGACGCGGAGCGCGAGTTGCCGATGGGTGTCGGGATAGCTGGGGCTGACGGCGGTGATGGCGAGCGCACCGAGAGCCGAGGACCCTGGCGGCGGTCACCGCCAGATACGCGCTGTCGACGCCGCCACTGAAGGCGACGATGACCGAGCCGAGTTGCTGGAGACGCGCGTCGAGGCGCCCGGCCTTGCGGTCGAGCGGATCAGTCTTCGTCCGAGACGTCCTCGTCGTCGTCTTCGTCTTCCTCGTCGTCGTCCTCGTCGTCATCGTCTTCTTCCTCATCGTCATCGTCGTCGTCGTCGAGGTCGTCCTCGTCGGCGGCTTCGAGTTCAATGGGCGAATCGTTGGCGATGCGGAGCAGCGAGCCGCACTCAGAGCATGTGAGCTCGTCGCCGATATCGACTTCCATTTCGTCGATGTCGATATCGGAATCACACTCGGGACAGATAGCGGACATCAAAAAGGCTCCTTGCGGCGGATAAGCCTGAAGGGATTATATACTCACGAAAGTATGGCGTCATCTGCCGCGCCGGGCAAGACCGTGCTGATCGCGGACGACACGCCCTTCGTGCGCGAACGGTTCATGGCCGCGCTCGAAGGCGCGGGGCACCGGGCGACGTTCGCGCGGAGCGCGGCGGAGCTCCTGGCGCGGGTGCGCGCGGATCTCGAGGACATCGACCTGCTCCTGGTGGACCTCAAGCTGCCCCATCAGTCCGGCGTCGATCTGATCAGGGCCGTCCGAAAGCTCGACGGCGGACGCCTTCCCATTCTGGTCTTCAGCGGCACGGTGTCGAGCGCGGAAGAAGTGCGCGAGCTGGCCGCGCTGGGCGTCAGCGGCTACATCAACGAGTACAGCGCCGCCCAGCACATCCTGCCCTCGCTGGCGCCGCACCTGTTTCCCGACAACTTCAACCGCCGGGGCAGCCCGCGCCTGGTGCTGGGCATCCCCATCGCCTACCGCGCGGGCGGCACGATTGCCGCGGCGCTGACGCTGAACATCAACCGCGGCGGCATGGCGATTCGCACCACCGGCCCGCTCGAGCGCGACACCGAGGTGAAGCTGCGCTTCCGGCTGCCGGGCTCGAAGAAGGACATCGACCTCGAGGCCCGCGTGTGCTGGAGCGACGCCAAGGCCGGCATGGGCCTGTGCTTCACCCGCGTGGATGCCGTGGATCAGACCGCGATCGACGACTTCGTGGACGCACACTTCACCGACGAGAAGAGCCGCGCCGAGGCCGGCACCCCGCCGGGCCCGCCCAACGTCGACATCGAATAGCCAATCGAGACCGGCCGCGGGGTCAGGAAAAGCGCCGCAGCCGAAGCGCGTTGGCGAGCACGATCACCGACGCGCCGGTGTCGGCGAGCACCGCCATCCACAGCGTGGCCACGCCGGCCGCCGCCGCCGCCACGAACGCCAGCTTCAATCCCAGCGCAATGGCCACGTTGACGTGGACGTTCTGGATCGTCGCGCGGCTCAGCCTGATGGCGTAGGGGATCTTCGACAGATCGTCGGTCATCAGCGCGATGTCCGCGGTCTCGATGGCGGCGTCGCTGCCGATCGCGCCCATGACGATGCCAACGTCCGCCGCGGCCAGCGCCGGCGCGTCGTTGATGCCGTCGCCGACCATCGCGATGCGGCCCGCGCCGCGCAGGGCGCCGATCGCCGAGACCTTGTCGGCGGGCATCAGCTCGGCATGCACCTCGTCCACCCCGACCCGCTCGCCGCACGGCCCGCGCGCTCGACGAGTTGTCTCCCGTGAGCATGGCCACGCGGGTGATGCCGTGCCGCCGCAGGTCGGCGACCATCGCCCGCGCCGAGTCGCGCTCGCGGTCGGCGACGCCAATCAGGCCAAGCACCCGTCCATCGCGGAGGACGATCACCGGTGACATGCCGGCTGCCGTCATGCGGATGACGCGGGCGTCGAGCGCCGCGTCGAGCGCTCTGGGTGTCGCGGAAGTAGCGCGGCGCGGCGCACAGCACGATGGCGCCATCGACGCGACCCTCGACCCCCAGCCCGGGCAGGGCCCGAACCTCGGTGGCCCGCGCGAACGCGAGGCCGCGGCCGCGCGCCTCGAGCACGATCGCCTGCGCGATCGGATGCTCCGACTGCTGCTCGACCGAGGCCGCCGCGGCCAGCAGCGCCGACTCGCCAATCGCCCGGTGAGGGGTCGGTGGCGCCGACGGTGACTTCGCCGCGCGTCAGCGTGCCGGTCTTGTCGAACGCCACCGTGGAGATCGCGGCCAGCCGCTCGATCGCGGCGCCGCCCTTGATCAGCACGCCGTGGCGCGCCGCGCCGGCGAGCGCGGAGACCATCGACACCGGCGTCGAGATGACCAGCGCGCACGGGCAGGCGACGACCAGCACGACCAGCGCGCGGTAGACCCAGGTGTCGACGTCGCCGCCGGCGAGGATCGGGATGACGCCCACGGCCAGCGGCGAGCACGACGATCGCCGGCGTGTACCAGGCGGCGAAGCGATCGATGAACTGCTGCACCGGCGCGCGTTCGGCCTGCGCCTGCTCCACCAGGTGGATGATGCGCGCCAGCGTCGTGTCGTCGCGGCGCCGGGTGACGGCGACGACCAGCGCGCCATGCCCGTTGATGGTGCCGGCGAAGACCTCGTCGCCAGGCGCCTTCTCCACCGGCACCGACTCACCGGTGATCGGCGCCTGGTTGACGTCGGAGCGTCCGTCGGTGACGGTGCCGTCGAGCGCGAAGCGCTCGCCGGGGCGCACGTGCATCATCTGACCGGGCAGCACCCGATCGAGCGGCACCAGCCGTTCGATGCCGTGATCCTCGATGCGGGCCTCGATCGGCGCGAGATCCAGCAGCGTCCGGATGGCGGCGCGCGCGCGATCGATGCTCTGCGACTCGAGCCACTGCGCCACCGAGAAGAGGAAGACCACGACCGCGGCTTCCTCCCATTCGCCAATCACCAGCGCCCCGCCGACCGCGATCACCATCAGCGCGTTGATGTCGAGCACCCCGCGCCGCAGCGCGCTCCAGGCGCGGCGGGCCGGAAACACCGCGCCGGCGACGACGGCGACCAGGAACAGCGGCTGGGTCCACGCCGGCGCGCCGCCGACCAGTTCGGCTGAGGCACCCCGCGGCGAGCAGCACCGCGGCAATCGTCGCCAGCACGCCGCGCGCCTGCGCCGCGGTCGAGCGCGGCGGTTCGGGCACGCAGTGCGTGCAGCACTCGCCGGCGGCGTGGACCTCGGCGCTCATCGGGCGCTCCGTTGCTTGGCCGGTGCCCGTCGGCGCGCGGGCCGGGCCACGGCTTCGGCGACGTGCTTCAACCCCTCGCCGAGCAGATCCACCACGTGCCGATCGTCGAGCGCGTAGAACACCATCCGTCCCGTCGCGGCGCGCGCGGACCAGGCGCAGCCCGCGCAGCAGGCGCAGCTGATGGGAGACGGCCGATTGCGACAGCGACAGCACCGCTGCCAGATCGCACACGCACAACTCGCCGTGCGACAGCGCGTCGAGGATGCGCACGCGGGTGGGATCACCGAGCGCGCGGAACGTCTCGGCCAGGGTCGTGACGGTGTCGGCCGGCACCAGCGCCGCGCGCAGCCGCCGCACGCGGGTCAGGTCGATCTGGATGACGTCGCAGGCTTCGTCTGGATTGAACATATGAACAGATGCTCATATGTTACACCCAAGCCCCAAGCCCCAGGACGCCTACGGCACCAGCAGCAGCCGGTGCGCCTGCGCCTGCAGCACCGCCTGGCGCGAGAACGGCTGGAGGCGGTAGCGGCCGGTGCGCCACATCTCGTTCTGGTCGAAGGCATTGGGGCTCATCCGGTGACCGGACTGTCCGGTCGGCAGCACGACCCGGGACCGGTCCCAGTCGCCCACGTCCAGCAACTGCCGCCACGATGGAATCTCCCAGCCCTGGAACGGCGCGGCGCGGTTCCAGCTGACCCGCATCACGGTGGTGCCGTCACCGATCATCGGGATCGGACCGCGGCTGAACAGCCACGACAGCAGCCACGACCCCTGACCGAGCGGGTGCTCGAAGCTGACGGCGTGAACGCGATCCCAGGCCCGGCCGCTGCCGCTGCCGAAGTCGGCCTGCACGCGCTCGGCGGCGTCTCTCGCGGCCAGGATGAAGATGTCGTCCCGGGTTTCGCGCTTGTCCACCGTGGCGATGTCGTCGAACCACGCGCGACTGCCGCTCGTCGATGATGGCGTGCAGCCCGGCCGGCCGCTCCCCGCCGGCCCATCGATAGAAGGCCAGGAACAGCGGTTCCCCCATCTCGTCAACGAAGGTGCGCCGCCATAGCGCGTCTTCGAAGGCTTCGTACAGCGTCACCACCGGACGGGCATCGACCACGTGATCCCACGCGGCCAGTTCCGTCAGCGCCCGCACCGCGGAGTCGTCGGCCTTCTGCGCGGTCGCCGCGGTCAAGCGCCGGCTTCGCACCCGCCAGCACGCGCGCCGCGGCCAGGCTGGTGGTGTCGCCCTGCAGCGTGGCCATCGCGTCGAGCGACAGGCCCTGTGCCGGCCCGAGCACCTCGGCCAGGCGCGCGGCGCGGTAGGGCGCCGCCCAGTCCCGGGTGATCATCGCGCCGGCGCCGCGATCGATCTCGTTGTTCGACGAAGCGATGTAAGCCCGACTCGGGGTTGAGCGCGCGCGGCAGCAAGGGCCGCGGCCCGCCCTCCATCCAGGCGGATCCGGCTCCGCCCGCCGACGGCATGGTGCCATCGCCGCTCGACCGCACGGGCAGACGGCCACTGAGCGCATAGCCGATGTTGCCGTCCACGTCGGCGTAGACGATGTTCTGGGACGGGGTGTCGAAGGCATCCACGGCGGCCTCGAAGCCGGACCAGTCGCTCGGCGCGGTCCAGCATCTCGAAGCGCGGACGCGGTGTCGCCGGTGATGCCTTCCCATCGCAGCGAATAGGCCTGCACCTGCGCCTCCGGCGCGGCGTTGCCTGCGGTCGGGCGTCATGAAGGCGGGCGGCGCCTGCCACTCCAGCGAGCTGGCATCCGCGAGGATCGGGCCTCGCGCCGTCTCCCAGACATCGAAGGGCTCCGGGGTGGAACGGCCACGCACCGGGATGTCGACGCGGGTCACCGTGGCCGGCTGCCAGCCGCCCGCGGACATGTAGCGCTTGCGCGCCACGTCGATGCGCTCGAGCGTCAGGTCCTGCACGTCGGCGCCCGAGTTCGTGAAGCCCCAGGCGATCCGCCGGTTGTGACCGATGATCACGAACGGGATGCCCGGGATGGTGACGCCGGTGACGTCGAGCCCGGCCGCGACGAGGTGCATCTCGTACCAGTGCGACGGGAACTCCACGAGCAGATGCGGATCGTTGGCCAGCATCGGCCGGCCCGTGGCCGAGCGGCCGCCGCCGATCACCCAGCTGTTGCTGTTGCCGCGCCTGGCCATCGGGTGCAGCCATTCCAGGCCCGCCGGCCACTCGACAGGTTCGCGCGCCGGCACGCCGGACGGCGGCGTTCGGGCAGCCACGGCCCGGCCCCGGTCCACCGCGCCTCGATCGACCGCCTCGGCGCCGGCCACGACGGGCGCGGAGTTGGTCGAGGCCACGGCGTCGGGCACCGGCCCGCCGCCGGCAGCCAGGATCGTCGGCCCATCAGCGGGGTAGCGTCCCGCCAGCTGGCGCGCGGCCTCGGCCCCCAGCTTTGCGGCCACCGCCGCCCGCACCAGTCTCGGACTGGTGGTTCTCGGCCAGGCGCCAGGCCAGCAGCCGCCCGACCGCCAGCGTGTCCACCGGCGTCCACTCGCCCGGGGTGATGCCGAGCATCTGCATCTCGAGCGGCCGCTGCCGGAAGATCAGCCGGCTGGCCACGGCGTTCACGCCGGCCGCGTAGCGTTCCAGCGCGGTCTTGACCTCGGGACGGGCGCGCGCCCATTCGGCCTCGGCCGCGGCGCGCAGGTTCAGCGTCAGGAACCGCTTGTCGATGGGCAGGGTGGACTCGCCCATCACCTCGGACAGCCGTCCGGCGGTGACCCGGCGATAGAGCTCCATCTGCCACAGGCGATCGCGGGCATGCAGGACGCCGGCCGCAAACCACACGTCTTCGGGGTCGCGGGCATAGACGTGCGGCACGCCGTAGCCGTCGAACACCACTTCGACGGGGTCCTTCAGACCGGGCACACCCAGTTCGCCGTCCAAAGCAGGCAGGGACTGTCTGGTCCACCACCACCCGCCCAATCCGAGGGCGAGCAGGAGGACGACCACGGTGGTAACCAGCAGTCGCTTCAACGTCGGTCGTCTCCCGGGCAATGCTTCTTGCTGCCCTGTGGCGGTTCGACTAGGATGGGGGGCTGGCGTCCCTATGTGACGCCGGGTCTAGAGCTTACACCGTATTTCCAATCAATCGGAGCGATGCCGTGATCGAGGTTGATCACCTCTCTAAACGCTACGGAACCTTCACCGCCGTGGACGACGTGAGTTTCCGTGTGGAGTCGGGCCAGATTCTCGGCTTCCTCGGCCCGAACGGGGCCGGCAAGACGACGACCATGCGGATTATCACCGGCTACATGCCTGCCACCAGCGGCAAGGCGACCGTCGCCGGGTTCGATGTGTTCGAGCAGCCGCTCGAAGCCAAGCGCCGCACCGGCTACCTGCCGGAAACCCCTCCGCTCTACCCGGACATGACCGTGCGCGAGTACCTGACCTTCGTCGCGAAGATCAAGGGCGTCCACACGCACGTCGCCGACCGGGTCGACGAGGTGATGAAGAAGACCTGGGTGGCCGACATGGCCAACCGCCACTGCTCGAAGCTCTCGAAGGGCTACAAGCAGCGCGTCGGGCCTGGCGCAGGCCATCATCCACAACCCCGACGTCCTGGTGCTCGACGAGCCGACCGCCGGTCTCGACCCGAGGCAGATCATCGAGACCCGCCAGCTGATTCGCGAGCTGGCCGGCACGCACACCATCGTGCTCAGCACCCACATCCTCCCGGAGGTGGCGCAGACCTGCCAGCGCGTGGTCATCATCAACAAGGGCAAGGTCGTCGCGGTCGACTCGCCCGACAACCTCACCTCGCGCATGCAGGGCGCGGCCACCGTGGTCGTGCAGTGTGACGGCCCGGCCGACGAGGTGATGGGCACGCTGCAGAACGTGCAGCGGCGTCACCCGCGTCACCCGCGCCGACCGTCAACGGCCCGCTCGCCAGCTTCGAAGTGGACTCCGAGAAAGGGCGTGGACGTGCGCCGCGAGCTCGCCGCCGCCGTCGTCTCGCGCGGCTGGGGGCTGCTGGAGCTGCGCTCGATGCGGATGAGCCTCGAGGACATCTTCCTCAGCGTCATCACCGAGGAACCGGCGGACGCACGCCGCCAGCACGGAGGAGGTGGTCAATGCGTAACGTCCTCGCCATGGCCGGCAAGGAATTGCGCGGCTACTTCGCCTCGCCGATCGGCTACGTGCTGGTCGGCTTCTACGCCCTGCTGTTCGGCTGGTTCTTCTACACGCTGGTGGCGTTCTTCGAGCGCCAGAGCATGCAGATGGCGCCGGGCGGACCGGGCAGCTCGCTGAACGTCAACCAGATGCTGGTGTCGCCGCTGCTGATGAACGCCACCGTCATCATGCTGCTGGTGTTCCCGCTGATCACCATGCGGACCTACGCCGAAGAGAAGCGCTCCGGCACGATGGAGCTGCTCCTCACCTCGCCGATCACCGACCTGCAGATCATCCTCGGCAAGTTCCTGGGCGCGCTGGCGCTGTTCGCCGCGATGCTCGCGGTGACGCTGGTGCACATGGCGGTGCTGTTCGTCTACGGCACGCCGGAGTGGAAGCCGATTGCCACCGGCTACCTCGGCCTGCTGCTGATGGGCGGCAGCTTCCTGTCGCTCGGGCTCTTCATCTCGAGCCTCACCAAGAACCAGATCGTCGCCGGCATGATCACCTTCTCGGTGTTCCTGCTGCTGTGGGTCATCAACTGGGTGTCCACGTTCGTCGGCCCGACGGCGCAGACGGTGCTCAACTACCTGTCGATCACCGAGCACTTCGACGACTTCGCCAAGGGCATCATCGACACCAAACACGTTGTCTACTACCTCAGCTTCATCGCCATGGGCCTGTTCCTGACGATGAAGTCGGTGGACAGCGAACGGTGGAGGGGCTAAGGACCATGAGCACCGAAACCACACAGAAGAACTCCGGCGCGCCGACCGTCTTCGGCGTCATCGGCTGGATCGGCACGCTGCTGGTGTTCGCGTCGGTCGGCATCCGCTTCCTCAAGCCCGAGTGGGCGCAGTACCAGCAGTACGCCGCGTGGGCGGGCCTGGCCCTGGTGCTGGTCTACCTCGCCGGCCAGTGGCGCGACATCAGCACCTTCTACGAGGGCCGCGGCGCGCGCTACGGCACGCTGTCGATCGTCAGCATCCTGGTGTTCGCCGGCATCCTCGTCGCCGTCAACTACCTGGCCTCGCGCCAGAACAAGCGCTGGGACCTGACCTCGAACCAGGTCTACAGCCTGTCGGATCAGACCATCAAGATCCTGCAGACCCTGGACGCGCCGGTGAAGTTCACCGTGTTCGATCGCGAGACGTCGCTCGACATGCACCGCGATCGGCTGGACGCCTACACCTACCAGTCGCCGAAGGTCACCGCCGAGTACATCGATCCCGAGAAGAACCCGCTGCGCGCCAAGGCCGCCGAGATCACCGCGCTCGGCACCGTGATCGTCGAGTACAAGGACCGCACCGAGCGCGTCACCACGATCGACGAGCAGAACCTGACCAACGCGCTGATCAAGGCGGTCACCGGCGAGACCCGCAAGGTCTACTTCACGCAGGGCCACGGCGAGAAGGACACCTCGAGCTCGGATCGCACCGGGCTACAGCGCCATCGCGCAGGCGCTGGGCACGGACAACTACGGCGTCGAACGGCTGCTGCTGGCGCAGACGCGCGAAGTGCCCGCCGACGCCACGGTGCTGGTCGTCGCTGGACCGCAGACCGACTTCCTGCAGCCCGAGATCGACGCCATGGCCAAGTACCTGGCCAGGGGCGGCAAGGTGCTGGCGATGATCGACCCGCCGGGCGGCCCGGGCAGCGCGGCCACGCCGCTCCTCGACGCGTTCTTCAAGGACTGGGGCTTCAACATCGGCAACGACATCGTCGTCGATGCCAGCGGCATCGGTCAGCTGCTCGGCACCGATGCCTCGGTGCCGGTGGCCGGCAACTATCCGCCGCACCCGATCACGACGAACTTCCAGCTGATGACGGCGTATCCGCTGGCCCGTTCGGTGGACGCGGTGGAAGGCGGCGTCAACGGCCGCTCGCCGCAGTCCCTGGTGCAGACGAGCGCGCAGAGCTGGGCGGAAGCCGACCTCGCGGCGCTCAGCAAGGGCGACGGACGCGTCGAGCTGAACGCCGACAAGGGCGATCGGCCCGGGCCGATCTCGCTCGGCGCGGCGGTGTCCGCGCCGGCGACCGACGCGCCGACGCCGGAGCCGAAGCCGGACGCGCCCGCCGGCGAGGAGCCGCGCAAGCCGGAATCGCGCGTGGTGGTGATCGGCGACTCGGACTTCCCCACCAACAGCGTGCTGGGCGTGCAGGGCAACCGCGACTTCTTCCTGAACACGGTGAACTGGCTGGCGCAGCAGGAGAACCTGATCGCCATCCGTCCGCGCGAGCCCGAGGATCGGCGGCTGACGCTGACCGCCGACGCGCAGAGCCGCATCTTCATGCTGTCGGTGTTCCTGCTGCCCGGCCTGGTGTTCGCGGCCGGCATCTACTCCTGGTACGGGAGGCGCTGAGCCATGCGGGGGATGTGGTCCACCGTCGCGCTCGTCCTCGTCCTCGCCGGACTCGGCGCCTACATCTACTTCGTCGAGTCGGAGAAGCCCGCACCCGGACTCGAACCGAACGAGAAGGTGTTCGCGGTCGAGTCCGACAAGATCCAGGAAGTGCGGATCACCGCCGGCGGAGAAACCACGGCGCTGGTGAAGAAGGACACCGGCTGGGTCGTCACCGAGCCCATCGCCACCGACGCCGACCCGACGGAAGTCGGCCAGCCTCGTCACCAACATCGCGTCGATGGAACAGACGCGCGTCGTCGACGAGAACGCCACCGACCTGGCGCCTTACGGACTGAAGGAGCCGCGCATCAAGGTGGCGTTCAAGGCCGAGGGCGACGTCAGCGGCGAGGTGTTCATCGGCGACACGACACCGATGCAGGGCGACATCTACGCGATCGAGGCCGGGCAGCAGCAAGGTGTTCCTGGTCTCGTCGTTCATCGAGACCACCTTCAACAAGCGGACCGTTCGACCTGCGCGACAAGCGGGTGGTGAAGTTCGATCGCGACAAGGTGGACAGCCTCGAACTGACCCGCGGCGGCGACACGATTCACCTGACGCGCGCGGGCAACGACTGGGTGGTCGACGCGCCGATGAAGGGCCGCGGCGACTACGCCACCGTCGAGGGACTGCTGACGCGGCTGTCCACCGCGGGCATGGCCTCGATCGTCGAGGACAAGGCCGGCGACCTGAAGTCGTACGGGCTGGACTCGCCGTTCATGCGGATCACCGTCGGCCTCGGCAGCAGCCGGGCCGCGCTCGAGATCGGCCGGCCCGAGGGCGACACGCTCGTACGCGCGCGACAGCTCGCGTCCGCTGGTGTTCACGCTCGACAAGACGCTGACCGAGGACCTGACCAAGCCGTTCGAGCAGTACCACAAGAAGGAACTGTTCGAGTCGCGCGCGTTCTCGATGGAGCGCGTGCGGATCACCCGCCGCGCGGATGGCGCGCCGAAGACGTGGGAGTTCGCGAAGACCAAGGGCGCCGACGCCGACAAGTGGCAGGTGACGCCCGAGGGCGGGCAGGCCGCCGACGCCGACCCGGCGAAGGTGGACGCCCTGCTGAACGCGCTCGCGGCGCTGCGGCTGGGCGCGTTCGCCGCGCCGGCGGCGCGCACCGGGCTGGACGCGCCGGTGTTGTCACGCGGCGGTCAGCTACGACGGCGGCAAGTTCGAGCGCGTGCGCGTCGGCACCGCGGGCGATCGCTACTACGGCAATCGCGAGGGCGAGCAGGCGACCGGCGAGCTGGACAAGACCGCCGTGGACGCGGTGCTCCAGGCGCTCGACGCGGCGCTGGCTCCACCGGCGCCGCCCACCGCTCCGGCGGCGGCACCGGCCAAGCCGTGAGGATCCTCGGAGGCGAGCGCGCGGTCATCCTGACGCTGGTGACGGCGCTCGCCGCGGGTGCGTGCTCGTCGCGCGCGCGCTCGGCGCCGCCGGCACCTCCGCCTTCTTCCGCTGCTGCTACGCCTCCCGGGCCAGCTGTGGCGGCGCCTGCGGGGCCAGGCGCCGCGGCCGCACCCGGGTTCGCGGCACCTGCCAATCCGGCTCTGGCCCCCCTCCACAACGCGCTCTCGACGATCTTCGGGCGCGGCTCGGTCGACCATGCGCAGCTCGCGGTATCCATCAAGTCGCTCACGACGGGCGAAACGCTGTTCGCGCTGAACGAGCGGCGGATGATGGTGCCGGCCTCGAACCAGAAGCTGCTGACGGTGGCGGCTGCCGCACGCAGGCTGGGCTGGAACTACCGCTACACGACGCGGGTGCTCGCCACCGGCCCGGTGAAGGCCGACGGCACGCTCGACGGCGACCTCGTCGTCGTCGGCAGCGGCGATCCGACCATCAACCCGCGGCATCCCGATCGCTGGGCGGTGCTCGACGACTGGGCGGGACAGATCGCCGCGCGCGGCGTGAAGGTGGTGAACGGGCATCTCATCGGCGACGACAACGCCTTCGCCGAGCCGGGGCTCGGCTCGGGCTGGTCGTGGGACGACCTCGTCACCGGCTACGGCTCGCCGATCGGCGCGCTTCAGTACAACGAGAACCAGGTCGAGCTGCTGGTCGGGCCCGGCATGGAAGCCGGCGCGTCCGGCATCGTCTCCATGTCACCGCTCGGCAGCGGCCTGCTGGTCGACAACCAGGTGAAGTACCGTCGCCGCGGATCAGCCGACGCGCGTGACCACCGAGCGCGTGCCGGGCTGGAGCATGCTCACGGTCCGCGGCCAGGTGGCGATGGGATCGCAAGCCGCGGCTGCGTGTTCGCGGCGGTGGAGAACCCGACGACGCTGTTCGTGAACGCCTTCCGCGAGGCGCTGTCGCGCAAGGGCATCTTCGTCGGCGGGTCGGCGCTCGACATCGACGATGTGCGGACGGCGCCGGATCTGTCGAAGGCGGAGACGTGGGTGACGGATCAGTCGCCACCGCTCTTCGCGATTGTGGACCCGCTGCTGAAGCGCAGCCGGAACGGCTATGCGGAGACGCTGCTGTGGACGATGTCGCCGCCGGGCGAGCCGGCCAACGAAGTGGCCGGATTGAAGGTGCTGCGCGAGACGCTCACCGAACTCGGCGTGGACCCGGCGCTCTATGCCTCGTTCGACGGCTCCGGGCTGTCGCGCTACGACATGCTGACGGCCGAGTCGCTCATTCGGGTGCTGACGACCATCTGGAACGATCCGTTGATGCTGGGACCCTACCGGAGCGCGCTGCCGGTGGCCGGGCATGGCAGGTTCCATCGAGAACCGCCTGAAGGGCACGCCGGCCGCGGGCCGCGTGTGGGCCAAGACCGGTTCGATGTTCAACATCAACACGCTGTCCGGCTACGTGCTCACCGCGGATGACGAACCGCTGGCGTTCTCGTTCCTCGCCAACAACTACACCGTGCCGTCATCGGAGATCGACGCGATGATGGACGAGGCGCTGGAGCGGATCGCCTCGTTCACCAGGCGCTGACGCCTCCTGCCGGTCGGCCCGGCACACCCGTTCCACTCACTGCAGGCACGTCAATCCGGAGACGCGGTGCCGACATCGACGACGATCTCGGCGGAAGGAAGGCCGGGACCGTTCGCATTCACGCCACGCACGCGCACGAAGTACCGTCCCGGCGGCACGTCACGGACCTCGACGGAGGTCTCCGGGCCTGCCGTGTCGATCACCGCGAGATTGCTTGCTCCGGGCGCGGAACCCGCTTCGATGCGGTACTTGAGAGGTAACCCTCTGGGGCCTCTCGCCCAATCAAGTACGACGCGATTCCCGGCGACCGCGGCGCTGAACCCCGCAGGCGCGGATGGGCGCGGAATCAGCACCAGGTCGAGCGGCCTCAGGTGTGTCGGCAACTCCCCGGATGCAGTGATGGCCAGCGTCCGGGTGTCGACCACGTTCAGAGAATTGCGGTAGACACCCCACGATTCTCGGGTGGTCGCGACGACGAATGCCCGTGGGCTTTCGGGGTCGAATGTCCAGTAAGTGCCGATCTCGGGCCCGGCCCACGCGATGGTCTCCAGTGTGTCGGCGTCGAGCATGAACGTCCCGTCGTCCGGCATCGTCATGCGCTCGGCACCGACGACGAACACATGCGCGGTGAACGGATCGACATACACCAGGCCCTGGTGCGCCATCTGACGTTCCGCCAGCATCGCTCCCGAATCCACATCGTACTTCCGCAAGATCGGCTGCGGCATGCCCTCGAACAGATAAAGGGCGCGGCCATCCGGACTCAAGGCCACCGGAAAGCTGCTCCCGGGCCGCTGCAGGACCGTGGCCTCACGGTCCACGTCGTAAACCATGACGCCTTGCGACGCGTCAGCACAGTTGACCACGAACCGTGAACCGTTGGCGCTGGTCGGGCCCATGCTGCCGTAATGGCAGCCTGGCGACCGCAGCTGGCGGGTTCCACCTGATGAGAGCGCCAGCCACAGCACCCCGGCATTGGCAGCGTAGACTTCATTGCGTGATGGGTGACCTGCCAGACCGACCGAGCAGGCGTCCAACAGCTCTGGAAGCGTCTCGCCAGAGACCAGGTCGAGAACTGTGACGTACGACAACGACTCCCAGGGGAAGTTTCGGCGCAAGCCGAGGAGATATCGACCATCAGGAGTGGCGTAGGACAGCCCGGACGTACTATTCCAGAGAGAAAAATTCCGTACGACACGGCCGCTGTCGACATCGATGTGCAGGAGCTGCCCCGAATGGCGAGGCGGAGCATTCCAATCGTCCGAGGTGAACCCGATGTAGAGACTTGATCCTGTCTGGGCATTCGCTGGCGATCCGGCGAGGACGGTGCACGCTACCAGCGACAGGACTGTTCGGAAAGGGGTTGCGAGCTTCATGACTGCAACCTCGCTGAGGGCGATTGATGACCGGCAGGCGTGGTGCCGCCCTGAACCGCTCACGGCCTGTACTTCCAACCATACATCTTCCGCGCGCGGGTTGGTCGGACGCATCCGCGCGCCCTTATGACGACCAGTCGCCAAGCACAAAGCGTGGTGTTCCGAACGGCCGGGAGGCGACGTTCGTCGCGCGTCCATTCCGGGCCGCCACGGCGCGCCTGCCGTTCCTACCGCGCCCGAAGGGCGCGGCCTGATTCCCTAACCGAGCCCCGAAGGGGCGAGGACCTGTCCCTGTCCTACCGAGCCCGAGAAGGCGAGGCCTGTCCTTTCCTACCGAGCGAAGCGAGGCCTATCCGTCCTACCGAGCCCCGAAGGGGCGAGGCCCTGTCCCTAGCACGACACGCACTTGTGGTTGTTGACCGCGCCAAGCTTCTCGAGCAGCGCGATCGTCTCGGGGTAGGGCTGCGTGCGCTGCACCGGGCCGTTGGCCATGTCCACGGTGGTCTGGCCGGAGCGGTTCACCCGCTTCACGTCCGCGCCCTTGGACACCAGGTACTGAATCATCTCGTTGTCGCCGCGGGCGGCGGCGTGGTGCACGGCGGTGTTGCCGTCGGCGTCGACGGCGTTCACGTCGGCGCCGGCTTCCTCGACCAGGTACTTCACGGCCGGCAGCATGCCGGTCTCGGCGAAGTGGTGGGAGTTGGCGGCGAAGCCGAAGCCATAGCCGACGCCGGCGGCCGCCTGCAGCGGGGTGACGTTGGGGCCGCCGACCGGCACGGGAGGCACGCCGCTACGGTCTTCACCACCTCGACCGCCGCCCTCTCCGCCAAAGCGCCGCGACATCGGCTTCATCGTCGCGATGCCGGGGTCGGCGCCGGCGGCGACCAGCATCTTCATCGCGTCGATGTCGGCGGCATAGGCGGCGCGCCAGAACGGCGTGGCGCCGATCTCGTCGACGCTGGACTGATCGAAGTTGTAGCTGGAGTACCAGACCTTGCGCTTCACGCGCGCGTTCGGGTCCGCGCCCTTCTGGAGCAGCAGCGTCATCATCTCCAGGTAGGTGCGGCCCTGCTGCAGGTGCGCGCGCGGCTGCGGATAGGCGGCAATCGGCGCCCACTGCACGTTGAGCGTGGCGTACAGCGGCGACACGCCGGCGTCACTCACCAGGTTCGGATCGGCGCCGTGATCGAGCAGGTAGGCGGCGATGTCGAAGTGGCCGTTGATGATGGCGACGAGCAGCGGCGTGGCCTTGTCGCCGGGGCTGGGCAGGTTCACCGGGACGCCGCCGTCCACGAGCGCCGTCACCGACTGGGTGGCGCCCTGACGCGCGGCGAAGTGCAGCGCCGTGAGGCCGCCCTGGGTGCCGATCAGCTCGTTGTAGCGATAGGGGCGCGTCAGCCCCGGCACTTCTCCCGGGTTGGCAATCGGCTGCGGGCCCGCCCGCAACTGCCCCTGCACCGGGTCGGCTTCGAACTCGCGCGGTGAGCGCGTTGAGATCGACGAACTTCGAGGCCAGTT
The DNA here is from genome assembly GCA_963721715.1 of uncultured Acidobacteriota bacterium. GTDB lineage: Bacteria > Acidobacteriota > Vicinamibacteria > Vicinamibacterales > UBA2999 > VFZN01. The sequence continues at coordinate 780,166 of CAVRKI010000006.1, forward strand.
TGGCGTCGGCGCCGCGCGCCAGGAGCAGCTTCACGACGTCCGCCCGGTTCAGGCCGGCGGCCACCATCAGCGCCGTCTGGCCATTCGCGGTCTCCGCGGCGTTGATGTCGGCGCCGTTCTCGATCAGGCGCGTCACGGTGTCGGTGCTGCCGGACTTCGCGGCCAGCATCAGCGGCGAGGCGCCGGTGGTGGTGCGCACGTCAGCCGCCGCGCCGGCGGCAATCAGCGCCGCCACCGTCGTGGCGTGTCCGGCCTGGCTGGCCAGGTGCAGCGGCGTGTAGTCCCCGAGCCGCGTCGTCGCGCGGACATTGGCGCCCGCGGACAGCAGCATGCTGACGAGCTCGGCGTTGCCCTGCTGCGCCGCCCAGTGCAGCGCCGTCATGCCGTCGCCCTGCGCGGCGTTCACGTCGCTGCCCTGCTTGAGCAGCGCCCGCACCGCGGCCACGTCGCCGGCGCGCGCGGCGTCCACGACTCCCGCATCACCGGGCGCCGCGTGCAGGCCCGCGGCCAGCAATGTCGCGATCACGGCCGCAGACGCGGTGCGCCGGAATCCGGAGTGTTGCATCACTTCTCCTCCGCGACGGTCGAGGTGCCGGCGGTATTGAGGTCCATCACCGCCGTGCTGTCGCCGAACTTGTCGAGGTCCACCCCGATGCCGCGCAGCGTGGCCAGCATGGCGTTGGCCATCGGCGTGCCGTCGGCCGCGCGCACGTGCATGTTGCCCTTCAGCGAACCGCCGCCGTGCCCCAGCAGGATCAGCGGGCAGCGCTTGTGGTTGTGGACGTTCGAGTTGCCCATCGACGAGCCGTAGATCACCACCGTGTTGTCGAGCAGCGTGCCGCCGGCGTCCGGCGTGTTCTTCAGCTTCTCGATCAGGTACGGCAGCAGGCTGACGTGATAGGTGTTGATCTTCTGGAACTCGGTGATCCGGTCGTCGCGATCCAGGTGATGCGAGGCGGTGTGGAACGCGGTGGACGACCCGCTCGGCTTGAAGACGCGGTTCGAGACGTCGCGCGACAGCTTGAACGAGAAGATGCGCGTCACGTCCGACTGGAACGCCACCGCCTGCAGATCGCACATCAGCTTGACGTGATCCTCGAACGAGTCGGGCACGCCGACGGGCGCGTCCGGCAGCTCGCGCGGGTCGCCGGTGGTGTTCGACGCCTCCACCTTCTGGATTCGCCGCTCGATCTCGCGCACGTCCTCGAGGTAGTCCGACAGACGGGCCTGATCCGCGGGGCTCAGCTTCCGCTTCAGCTCGTTGACCGAGTCGGTCACCCAGTCGAGGATGCTCTGATCGTCCCTGCGCCGCGACTTCCGCGCCTCCGGCGTGGCGCCGACGCCGAACAGCTGATCGAACACCGCGCGCGGGTCGCGGATCATCGGCATCGGATCGGTGGGCGACGCCCAGCTGATGGTGTCGGTGTAGACGCACGAGTAGTTGTAGGAGCAGCCGCCGGCCTGGTCCACGTTCTCGATGCACAGCTGCATCGACGGGATCGGCGTCTGCTGGCCGAACTGCTGCGCGTAGATCTGATCGAGCGACGTGCCGGCGTAGACATCCGAACCCTGCGTCTGCTTCGGCCGCGCCTGGGTCAGGAACACGGCCGCGCTGCGGAAGTGATCCGCGCCGATCTCCGGCGGCAGGAACGCCTCGGCGTTGCGGCAGTCGGTGTTGCTCACGATCGTCAGGTAGTCGCGGTAGCGCCTCGAGCGGCTTCAGGCTGGTCGGCGACAGGTCGAAGTCGCTGCCCGTGGCCGCCGGCGCCCACATGTTCTTCTTGATGCCGAAGACGGTGCTGCCGGCCGAGCCGTGCACCATCTCCATGGCGATCAGGCGCACGGGCTGCTTGCGGCTCTGCGCGAATGCGGTGCCGGCGGGAACCATCGCGTCGAGGAACGGCAGGGCGATGGTGACGCCGAGCCCGCGAAGCATCGTGCGGCGCGACAGGTGCTGACGAGTGATGAACATCACGTTGGTCCTGGGGCTGGAGTCTTGGGTCTTGCGTCTTGGGGCTTGGGGCTTGGGTTCTACCGCCCCGCCACTGGCGCCGTCGTCGTCGGCGGCGCGTCCTTCACCGGCACGCGCGCACGCTGGAAGGCGGCGCTGTCGATGACACCCGACACGAACGCGCTGATCCGGTAGTCCTGACGTGCGGCGTCCCTGATGATGCGGCGCACCGTGGGCATGTCGGCCGGCTCGACGCGGCGGCCCAGGGCGTAGGTCATCAGGCTCTGGGTGAAGCTCAGGAGGAACGCGTCCTTGCGTCGCAGCACGGCGTTGCGCAGCCCGGCCGGACCGTCGATGCTGCGAGCCGTCGTACAGCGTGCCTGAGGCGTCCACGGTCGTGGTGCCGTCCTTCACGCGCCACTTGCCGGTGGCGTCGAAATTCTCGAGCGCGAGCCCAAGCGGATCGATCACCCGGTGGCACGACGTGCACGCCGGGTTGCTGCGATGCTGCTCCATGCGCTCGCGCACCGACAGGACGCGGCCCGAGGCGTTGGTGCCCTTGGTCTCTTCGAGCGCCGGCACGTTGGGCGGCGGCGGCGGCGGCGGCGTGCCGAGCAGCACTTCCATCACCCACTTGCCGCGCATCACCGGCGAGGTGCGGTCGGCGATCGAGGTCAGGCGCCAGCACGCTGCCGTGGCCGAGGATGCCGCGCCGGTACTCCGGCACCGTCACCCGGCGGAACTCCGACCCGACGACGTTGGGGATGCCGTAGTGCCGCGCGACGCGGTCGTTGACGAAGGTGTAGTCGGCGGTCAGGAACTCGAGCAGGCTGCGATCGTCGCGCACCAGGCTCTCGAAGAACAGCTCGGTCTCGCGCTTGAGCGCCACCGACAGCGTCTGGTCCGCGTAGGGGAACAGGATCGGATCCGGGGTGGTGTGCTCCAGGTCCTGCAGGCGCAGCCACTGCGACGCGAAACGCGTGGACAGCGCGTCGGCCCGCGGGTCGGCCATCATCCGCTTCGCCTGCTTCGCCAGCCCGCCCGGTGCGCTCAAGCCGCGCCTGGCCCGCCGCCTTCAGCAGTTCCTCATCGGGACCGCCGCCCCACAGGAAGAACGACAGCCGCGATGCCAGCTCGTATTCGCCCAGCCGATAGCCGGCCGTCGTGGTGCGCACCGGCGTCTCCTCGACGCGGAACACGAACTGCGGGCTGGCGAGAATCGCCTCGAGGGCCTTCGTGATGCCGTACTCGAAGTTCCGATCGGCGCGGCCGCGCGCGTAGAACGCCATCAGCCGCTCGAAGTCGCGGTCGTTCACCGGACGGCGGAACGCCAGCGTCGCCAGGCGTCGGACGATACTGTCGGCGCAGGGCTTCTCTTCGTCGAGCGCGGTGGGACGGCAGGTGAAGATCATCCGGCGGCTGGGCGTGTCCGAGACGCCGGTCACGCGGTGCGGGCCGACCACGCTGAGGCTGCGCAGGTGCGGCAGCGTGGTGATGCCGTAGGCGGTGCCGATCTCGGTATCGGCCATCGTGTGATCGATCGGCGCGATCAGGTCGTTGATGAGCCCTTCGATACCGCTGCAGGAAGGCGGCGGTGACGCGGTGCGTGCCGGCGCGCACGTGCAGCGGCACCGACTTCACCGTCAGGCCGGTCTTCTCCTCGCTCATCCGCGGATCGATGTCGAACAGCGCCAGCGCGCGCGCCGTCGAGCGAGACTTCGATCTTCTCGTTCGCCGCCGTGCTGCCATAGAGCAGGCCGAGCGGCTCGGCGTAGAAGTCCATGCTGAACACGTAGTCGCCGTCGGCGGGGAACGTGTGCTCCACCGAGATGCCGCCGCGGGTGCCGAGCGGCGCGCCCTCGGCGCGTTCGAGCTGCGACGCCGTCTTCGGCAGCTTGAAGGTGGCCTGCGTCGCCGAGCTCTCGGGATCGCCCACCGCCAGCATCGCCACGCGACTCGCGGCGCGGAGGTAGCCCTCCATCAGCGTCGGCGAGAACGTCTGCACGTCGGCCACGTTGTCGAAGCCGTTGCTGATGGTGTCGGCCGGCAGGAACGCGGTGACGTCCACGTCCAGGCCCACCAGCTGCTTCACCGCCCGCGCGTACTCGGCGCGATTCAGGCGCTGGAACGGGCGCCAGCCCGGATCGGGCGTCGGGCCGGCGAGCGAGGTCCATCCGCTGCTCGAGCGACGAGGCCAGCTGCGTCAGCTGCGCATCCTCGGGACGCCGCGCGCCGGCGGGCGGCATCATGCCGGCTCGCAGCTTCCGGATCATCTTCTCGGTGGCTTCGGGCGACGTCTCCGCCCTGGCCGGTGTCCACCCCTGCAGCGACAGCCCGCCGGCCTTGGCGCGATCGCTGTGGCAGGTGGCGCAGAACTGCGTGACCATCTCGGCCTGTGCGGTGGCCGGCATCCCGGTGGAGTGCGAGGCGGCGGGTTGGACGGCAGGTGCCGGAGCTGGCGCGGGCGCAGGAGATCTTCGGGCCAGCCGTGCTGCCCTGGGCGGCGGCTGGAACAGGCCGCTGCGCCGCGCGGGCGCCGGACTGTTCTCGGGCCGTCAGCCCGAGACCGAGTCCGCCAACCACGAGAACCGCCGTCAAAACGTATTTCATGGGGTCACCTGACGTGATCCCCGAAGTATAGGGTGAGCCCGCTGTCAGTTGTCGTGAATTGTCACGTGCGGCTGCACGGATTCGCCCATCTCGTCAGAGCGTGACGAAGCGGCCGAAGACGCATCGGCCATCAGCATGCCGACCGTGCCCACCACCAGCGCGCCGGCCAGCCCGACGACGAACGGCTTGAGGCCGACGCCCTTGAACACCTTGAAGCTGGTGTTGAGGCCGACCGCCGCCATCGCCGTGCCCAGCAGCATCCGCGACGCCCAGAAGTCCCCGATCCAGTCGGTCAGCTGCCTCCACTGGGCGGCGTCCCACACGCCGTAGGCGGCGCCGGTCGATCCCAGCATGGCATCACCCACCGATCGCACCACCGCCATCGCCAGGAACCCCATGACGAAGCCGGGCACGAACTGCGTCCAGTGGGCGGTCTTCCTGGCGCCGCCGCCGGCGTGCGATTCCCGGGCGTGCATCCACGTGAGGATGGGGATGACCACCGCCAGGAAGATGTTGCGCGTGAGCTTGGTCACCGTCGCCGTCCGCAGCACCACATCGTCACCGTAGAGCTGCTTGTAGGTGAGCGCGGCGCCGACGACCTGCGAGGTGTCGTGGACGGCCGTGCCCAGGAACAGCCCGATGGTCTCGGAGCGCGTGAGCAGCGCGTGCGCGAGGTAGGGATAGACGATCATCCCGAACAGGCCGAACGCCACGACGTTGGCGATGGCGTAGGCCACCTCGCGCTCGTCGGCCTCGATCGCCGGCGCGGTGGAGACGATCGCGGTGACGCCGCAGATGCTGGTGCCCGCGGCCACCAGCGTGCCCGAGCCGCGGCGGCAGCCCCAGCTTGCGGTTGAACCACGTCACGAACACCATGCCGGTGGCGATGGCGGCGAGCACGACCGGCAGTCCCGCCAGCCCCAGCTTCAGCACGTCGAAGACGCTGAGGCGGATGCCCACCAGCACGATGCCCAGCCGCAGCACGGTCGTGGTGGCGAACTTCAAGCCCGGGGCCCAGCGAGTCCGGCAGCGGCAGCAGGTTGCGCAGCAGCAGGCCCAGGACGATGGCGACCGGCACGCCGGAGACGGGGCTGCTGCCGGTCAGGCCCTGGGACGCGAGGATGGCGTGGCCGATCTGATCCGCCAGCCAGAACCCGGCGAACATCACGACCACGGCCGCGATGACGCCGGGAAGGTTCTTCATCACGCGCGCAGCGACCCTACTGCTGAATCGACTTCAGCTGGAAGAACTCGTCGAGCGCGAGCGGACCGAGCTCGCGGCCGAAGCCGGACTTCTTGTATCCGCCAAATGGCGCCAGCACGTTGAAGCGGCCGCCGTTGATGTCCACCTGCCCGGTGCGCATCTGGCGTGCCACAGCCAGCGCGCGCTCCTTGGTCGCCGACCAGACGCCGCCGGCCAGCCCGTAGACGGAATCGTTGGCGATGCGCACGCCATCGGCCTCGCTGTCGTACGGGATGATCGACAGCACCGGTCCGAAGATCTCTTCCTGCGCGATGACCATCCCCGGCGACACGTTCGCGAAGATCGTGGGCTCGACGTAGTAGCCGGTGGTCAGCGCCGCGGGCCGGCCGCCGCCGGCGACGAGCGTGGCGCCTTCCTTCTTGCCCTGCTCGATGTAGCCGAGCACGGTGTCGCGCTGACGCGACGAGGCCAGCGGCCCGAGGCGCGTGGCGGCGTCGAACGGATCGCCCAGCGTCAGCTTGGCGAGCTGCGCGGTGGCGAGCGCCACGGCTTCGTCGTGCCGCGCGCGCGGCACCAGCATGCGCGTCCACGCCGAGCAGGTCTGCCCGGAGTTCTGCATGCAGTTGTTCACGCCCGCCGGAATCGCCTTCTCGAACGGCGCATCGTCGAGGACGAGGAAGGCCGACTTGCCGCCGAGCTCGAGACAGACCTTCTTGATGCCGTCGCCGGCGAGCGAGGCGACGCGACGGCCGGCCGCCACCGAGCCGGTGAAGCTGACCATGTCCACATCGGGGTGGCCGACAAGGGCTTCGCCGACGACCCGGCCTTCGCCCGACACGATGTTGAGCACGCCGGCCGGGAGCCCGATCTCGTGCGCGGCTTCGGCGAGCATGAAGACGCTGAGCGGCGCCATCTCGGCAGGCTTCAGCACCACGGTGCAGCCCGCCGCCAGGGCCGGGGCGATCTTGCAGACCGCCTGGTGCAGCGGGTAGTTCCACGGCGTGATGCAGCCGACGACGCCGATCGGCTCCTTGACGACGAGCGAGTTGCCCAGCTCCTCTTCCAGCTTCGCGCCGCGGATGAAGCGGGCGTTCATCCCGATCATCATGACCGGGAACTCCACCTGCACCTTGGTGGCATAGGAGAGCGCGGTGCCCACTTCGTGCGCGATGGCCTCGGCCACCTCCGGCACGCGCGGCTTCATCGCCGCGGCGAGCTGTCTCGAGCCACTGGGCGCGCTCCTCGAGCGGCACGCGGCTCCACGATTCGAAGCCGCGGCGCGCGGCCTTCACCGCGCGGTCCACGTCTGCCGCCGACCCACGCGGGACGCGGCCCACCACCGCTTCGGTGGCGGAGGAGATCACCTCGATGGTGTCGGCGCTGGTGGAAGGCTGCCAGGCGCCGTCGTAGTAGTGCTGGTCGTAGGACTTCATGAGGATGAACTCATTGTATTCTGAGGGTTCCCTATGAACATCACAGGACGCACATTCATCGTCACCGGCGGCGCCTCGGGCCTGGGGCGCGCGGCCGCGGAAGCCATCGTCAACGCCGGCGGCACCGCCGTGCTGCTGGACGTCAACGCCGAGGTCGGAGCGGCCGCGGAGCTGTCGATCGGGCCGCAGGTCCGCTTCGCGCAGGCCGATGTCACCAGCGAAGAGCAGGTCAAGGCGGCCATCGATCTCGCCGTGTCGGCGTTCGGCAATCTCTACGGTGTGGTCAACGCGGCGGGCATCGGGCCGGCAGCCAAGGTGCTGGGCAAGAACGGCCCGCACAACCTCGAGCTGTTCGAGAAGACCATCCGCGTCAACCTGGTCGGCACGTTCAACGTGATCCGCCTGGCGGCGGCGGTGATGGCGCAGAACGCGCCGCTCGAGACGGGCGAGCGCGGCGTGATCATCAACACCGCGTCGATTGCCGCCTTCGACGGCCAGATCGGCCAGCCGGCGTACGCGGCCTCCAAGGGCGGCATCGTGGCGCTCACGCTGCCGGTGGCGCGTGAGTTCGCGTCGATCGGAATCCGCTGCGTGACGATCGCGCCCGGCATCTTCGATACGCCGCTCCTGGCGGCGCTGCCGGAAGCCGCGCGCGTCTCGCTGGGCCAGCAGGTGCCGTTCCCCTCGCGGCTTGGACGCCCCGCCGAGTACGCCGCGCTCGCCCGCCACATCATCGAGAACGAGATGATCAACGGCGAGGTGATTCGTATCGACGGCGCGCTGCGTATGGCGCCGAGGTAGGCTGGGGGCTGGGGGCTTCCCTAGAGCCTAGAGCCTGGGTCACCCCTCCAGCAGCTTTCGCGCGGCGGCGACGAGTGCGTCAGATGACGCGTTCAAGCCGCCGCCCTGCGCCAGGTCTGGCTTGCCGCCGCCCTTGCCGCCGAACTGCGCCACCAGCGCCTTCACCGTCGCGCCGGCGTCGAGGCCGGCGGCTGGATGGCTGGCCACCACCACCAGCGCCGGCGACGAGGCAGTGAACAGCGCGACGGCCGCTCCTGGTTCCATCGCCGCGGCCGCCGCCATCGCCTTCAACCCCGCCGCATCCAGGTCGGGCAGCGCCTCGGCCATCACGAGGCGGTGACCCGCGCGCGTGCCGCGCGCCACCAGCGCCCGCGCCTCGTAGACGGCCAGCTTCTCATTCGCGGTCCGCAACGCGCGCTGCAACGTCTTGCCTTCGCCCTGCAGTCGTTCCACTCCGACCGCCAGTTCTTCGGGCGCGACCGACAGGTGCTTCATGGTGGCGGCCAACGCATCGCGCCACCGATCGAACCGCCGCCGCGCGCGCCCGCCGCACAGGAACTGCACCCGGGACCCGCCGCGGAACTTCTCCCAGCCGCTGACGACGATGATGCCGATGCCGCCGGTGCGGGCCACGTGGGTGCCGCCGCAGGCCGAGAGGTCGTAGTCCTCGACCGTCGATGAGGCGCAGCGTGCCGGCGCGCGCCGGCTCCTTGCGCAGCGGCAGCGCGGCCGCTTCTTCGGCGGTCACGAAGCGGACGGCCACCGGCCGATCCTCCCAGACGATGCGGTTGGCTTCGTCGACGACCGCCGCCACGTCCCGCGCGGAGACCTCGCGCGCCAGATCGATCGAGCACGACTCCGAGCCGAGATGGAAGCTCTCGGTCCGGTTGGCGCAGACGCGCTCGAACGCGGCGGACAGCACGTGCTGGCCGGTGTGCTGCTGCATGTGCTCGAACCGGCGCGGCCAGTCGATCGCGCCGTTCACCGCTGCGCCCGGCGCCAGCGGCGCGTCCACCACGTGGACGATGCGCTCCTCGTCATCGGCCACGTCGAGGACGCGGGCGCCGCCCAGCGTGCCGGTGTCGAAGGGCTGGCCGCCGGAGGTCGGGTAGAACGCGGTGGCGTCGAGTTCGACCGCATAGCCGGCCGGGGACTCCCCGTCCGCGGCTCGCGGTTCACAGGCCACGACGCGGGCGTCGAACGTCGCGCGATACGCATCGGTGTAGTACAGGCGGTCGGTCTTCATTTGGTCGGCAACTCGAAATAGAAGATGGCGCCGCCGGTGTGCGAGCGGCGGTAGCCGATCTCGCCGCCGTGCGACGTGATGATGCCGTAGCTCACCGACAGGCCCAGCCCGGTGCCTTCGCCCACCGGTTTGGTGGTGAAGAACGGCTGGAACAGCTTGGCCTCGTCGCCGGGCGGCACGCCGTCGCCGTAGTCCTCCACCTCGAGGCGCGCCGAGTTGCGCGCGTCGCTGGTGCGGATCTTGACGCGGCGGCGCGGCGCGTCGAGCGGCAGCACCGCCTGCTCGGCGTTGATCAGGAAGTTCAGCACCACCTGCTGCAGTTCGGTGAACACCGCCGAGACCACCGCGTCGGACTGATCCTCGATGTCGAGACGGATGCCCTGCGATTCGATCTTGCGCTGACGCAGCTCGAGGACCGAGGCCACCACGTCGCTCAGCTTCACCGGCGACGGGGCTGAGCTCTGCCGGCCGAAGCGCTGCAGGTTGCGGATGATCGCACTGGCGCGCGTGCTCTCGCGCCGGATCAGCGACAGGTCGTGCCGCACATCGTCGGGCAGGTTCTCGTGCAGGTTCAGCAGTTCGGCGAATCCCAGGATCGCCTGCAGCGGGTTGTTCAGCTCGTGCGCCACGCCGGAGACCAGCACGCCGATGGCGGCGAGACGCTCCTGGCGGATCAGCTGCCGCTGGAGCGATTCCTTCTCCTCGCGCACGCGGCGCTCTTCGGCGACCTGCGCCGCGACCGCCTCCTGCGCGCCGCGCAGGTTGTTGATCATGCCGGTGATGCTCTGGTGCAGCTGGTTGAGCTCGACCGAGCCGACGTCCTTCGGGCTCGAGCGGCGACAGATCGCCCTTGGCGACGCGCTCCGCGGTGCGGCCGACCTCCTGCAGGGCCGCCAGCCAGCCGTTGCTGAGGAGCAGCGACAGGCCCAGGATGGCGCCAGCGAGCCGACCATGATGATCGAAGTTGCGGCGATCGATCGGCGCCGTCCGCTCCGCTGGCGACGGCGGTGGGGATGCCGACGCTCGCCAGCCAGGGACCGCGCGCGACGACGGCGTTGCCGTAGACGCGCTCCACGCCGTCCACGCCGGTCCGGATGTCGGTCGCGCGGGATCTTGCGGAGCGGGCGCGGCGATCCGGTCGCGCCTTCGGTGGAGCGGCCGACGATAGCGCGCCGAGTCGAGGCTGCGCGCCACCACCACGCTCTGCTCGTCGGTCACGGTGATGACCGAGTTGCGAGGCAGCGGAATGTTGGCGAAGACCTTCTCCAGCGCTTCGAGGTGCACGGCCAGCGCCAGCACGCCCGACCGTCTGCTGACGCGCGTCGGCGATCGGATAGGCCATCAGCGACCACGTGCGCGTCGTGCGTCGGGCCCGCCCAGGACGGGGCTGATCGGCGGCGCGTCCCGAGGAGGCGACACTCGGCCAGCCACGTCGGCGACACCTGGCCCTCGACCGTCGGCATCGGCGGCGTCGCCCACGCGACCGGCCGGCCCGTCAGGTCCGCGATCACGGCGTTGCTGCAGCACCTGGTCCGCCCGAGCCACGCAGCGGCTGCAGCACCTCGGCCGCCGCCTCGCGGCCCCAGCTGCTGCACCAGCGGGTGCCGTGCCGCCATCACCGCCACGTCGTCGGCCGACTCGAGGTTGCGCTCGAGATAGGCGACGACCGTGGACGTCATCGCCAGGGCTTCGTTCTGAAGCTGCGCCGACCTGTTCGTCGTAGGTGAGCCGGGACGCGTAGAACAGCGCCGCCATCACCGCCAACGCGAGCGCGGCGGCGATGACGAGGATCTGCTGGCGGAGCGGCCGGGCCATGGTCAGCGCGGGCCCGGGCGCAGCGCCGGGTCGGGCACACCGGCCGCGGCGAATCCGGCCACGCGCAGCTGGCAGCTGTCGCAGTGGCCGCAGGGCGTGCCGTCCGGGCGCCGGATCGTAGCAGCTGAGCGTGAGGCCGTAGTCGAGCCCCAGCTCCGAGCCCCAGCCGGATGATGTCGGCCTTCGTCAGCGTCATCAGCGGCGTGTGCACCGTCAGCGCGCGGCCTTCGATGCCGGCGCGCGTGGCCACCCGTGCCAGCTGCTCGAAGGCATGGATGAACTCCGGCCGGCAATCGGGATAGCCGGAGTAGTCGAGCGCGTTGACGCCGATGAAGATGTCGGACGCGCCCAGCACCTCGGCCCAGCCCAGGGCCACCGACAGGAAGATGGTGTTGCGCGCGGGAACGTAGGTGGACGGAATGTCGGTCGCGTCGACGTGGCGATCCTTGGGGACGGCCATGTCGCTCGACGTGAGCGACGAGCCGCCGATCGCCGTGAGGTCGAGGTCGAGCACGAGGTGCCGCGTGACGCCGACCGATCGGGCGACACGGCTCGCGGCCTCGATCTCCTGACGGTGACGCTGGCCGTAGCGGAAGCTGAGCGCGCAGACGTCGAAGCCGTCTCGCCTGGCGACCGCTGCCGCGGTGTAGGAGTCGAGCCCCCCGCTCAGCAGAACGACCGCTGTGGGCATGCGGCCCTATTGTCGGCTATTCCGCCGGCAAGGTGAAGTATTCGTCGGCCGTCAGACGCCGCGCGTCTGCGGATCCCAGATGAACTTGTGCAGCTGCAGCTGCAGGCGAACGGGCAGACGATCGCCCAGAATCCACTCGGCGAGCTGACGCGGCGCCAGTTCGCCGTGCACCGGCGAGAAGTGCACGGCCCCGCAGCGCTCGGCCAGCCCCTCGCGCTGCACGATGTCGCGCGCAAATTCGTAATCGGCGCGATCGGCGATGACGAATTTGACCTGATCGCGCCTGGTGAGCAGGGCCAGGTTGGACCAGTCGTTCTTCGCGGCCTCGCCGGATCCCGGGACACTTGATGTCCATCACCCGGATCACGCCCTCGGGGACGCCGGCAATGCTGCGGTGACCGCCGGTCTCGATCAGCACGGTCTTGCCCTCGGCCAGCAGGCGCGCCATCAGCGGGTGCACGTCGGCCTGCAGCAGCGGCTCGCCGCCGGTGATCTCCACCGTGGGACAGCCATAGGCGTCCACCTGCGCCATCACCTCGTCGATCGGACATCTTCCGGCCCTCGTGGAACGAGTAGGTGGTGTCGCACCACCGGCAGCGGAGGTCGCAGGCGGTGAGGCGCACGAACACGCACGGCTCCCCCGCGAAGGTGGACTCGCCCTGAATCGAATGGAAGATCTCGTTGACGGTCAGCACGGCAACCTGAATCCATAATTGTAGAACGCGCCATGGAACTTCGCATCGGCACTTCAGGCTGGCACTATCCGGGGGGCCGGGGCACCTGGGACGGGATCTTCTACCCGCGCGCCCGGGGACCGCCAGCCGGGATTCGACGAGCTCCGCTTCTATGCCGAGCGCTTCAACACCGTCGAGGTGAACAGCACGTTCTATGGGCAGCCGCGGCCCAACGTCAGCCTGGGCTGGGTCCGCCGGACGCCGCCGGGGTTCGAGTTCTCGGTGAAGCTGTTCCAGAAGTTCACCCATCCGGCCACCTCGCCGGACACCACGCCGGTGTCGGCGGCGGACGTCGACGCGTTCAGGGCCGGCATCGAGCCGCTCGCCGCGGGCGGGCGCCTCGGCGCCCTGCTGGCGCAGTTCCCGTCGCGGTTTCACGACACGCCCGAGGCGCGCGACTACCTGCAGTGGCTGCTCCGCACGTTCGGCGACTATCCCCTGGCCGTGGAGCTGCGCCATCGATCGTGGAGCGACGCCGCCGCGGACACCACGGCGCTCCTCGCCGAGGCCGGCGCCGCCTGGGTGCAGATCGACGAGCCGAAGTTCGCATCGTCGGTGCAGCAGGAGCTGGAGCCGAACGCGGCGCTGATGTACGTGCGGCTGCACGGGCGGAATGCCGCGCAATGGTGGACCCACGAGCAGTCCGAGGACCGCTACAACTACCTGTATTCGGGACCCGAGCTCCAGCCGATCGTGGACAAGCTGCGGGCGGCGCGCGCCGCAGGTGCGGAAGCTGTATCTCTACATGAACAACCACTTCGCCGCGCAGGCGGTGGCCAACGCGACGATGGTGCGGCAGTTGATGGACGAGCCCGTGACGGCGCGGATGCCGTCAGAGCTGGTCTCGGCCTACCCGATGCTGGAGGGCCTCGTCACGACTTTGCCTCCCGCACGGTTACTCTGATGATGCGGTCGGTCACCTGCAGCTTGGCGACGACGTCCATACCGCTGATCACCTTGCCGAAGACCGTGTACTTACCGTCGAGCGCGCCTGCGGGCTGAGCGTCACGTACCACTGACTGTCGGCCTTGGTGGCATCGCCGGCGTGCGCCATCGCCACCGCGCCCCTGCACGTGCGTGCGGCTCTTGGTGATCTCGGCCACGCCCACCGGCGTGCCGCTGCCGCCACGGCCCCAGTCCGCCTGCTTGGTCATGTCGCGCGTGGCGGGATCGCCCAGCTGCATCACGAAATTCGGCACCACGCGGTGCACGCGCTGTCCGTTGTAGAAGCGCTTGTTCACCAGCTCGACGATGCGAGCCACCGTCTTCGGCGCCTCGTTGGGATAGGTCTCGAACTCGAACGTGCCCTTCACCGTTTCCACGACGATCACCGGCCCGGCGCCGGGCGAGGTCGCGGCCGGCGCGGCAGGCGTCGAGGGCGCCGGCGCCACCTGCGCCGCGGCGCGCGCCGCCACGGTCAGCAGGAGGCTTCCACAGAAGAGGGCGATCAGGCTCGTTCCCAACACCTTGGTCGTCATCGGCATCATGTCCGGGTGCGTGGCGCCGTCGCAGGACGGCGGCTGGTTATGGGTTGTGCCGCTGGGGGCGTGCCGACGCCGATGCGCGGGCAGACGGCGGCGATGGCGCATTCGCCGCAACGAGGATACACCGGGCGGCAGACGTTCTGCCCCCAGGTGACGAGATACAGATTGAGCAGCGGCCACCAGCGCGCGTCGGTGTTGCGATAGAGCGCCTGCTCGGTCTGCTCCGGCAGCTTCGTCTGCACCCATCCCAGGCGGTTCGAGATGCGGTGCACGTGCGTGTCCACGCAGATGTGCTGCCCGCTCTGGAACGCCAGGATCATCACCAGGGTGGCGGTCTTGCGGCCCACGCCCGGAAGCGTGACCAGTTCCTCGAGCGTGGACGGGCACCACGCCGCCGTACTTCGTGTCACAGGATGGCGGCCGTCGGCCTTCACGTGCTCGGCCTTGTTGCGGTAGAAGCTCACCGGGTAGATCAGCTTCTCGATCTCCCTCACCGGAAGCTTCGCCACGCTCTTCGGCGTCCGGGCCCGGCGGAACAGCCGCGTGGAGGCGGCGTGCGTGGTGGCATCCTGCGTGCGCGCCGAGAGCAGGGTGGCGATGAGGATCTGAAACGGATCCTCCTGCTGGCTCTCGGAGATCTTCTCGATGGCCGGCAGCTCCATGCCGTCGATCTCGCGCGCGAGCGTGCGCATCACCTGCTCGACCAGGGCGGGCCGGGGTCGTGTGATCATGGCGGCGACTCGTCGGTCGGCGTACGGCGCGGCGGTCCGCGAGGGCGCCTCAGAGAGGCGTCAGCGGCGCCTGTCCGCCGAGCACGGCCAGCGCGTTCGAGACGGCCAGATCGGCCATCGCCGTGCGGGTTTCGGTGGTGGCGCTCGCGAGGTGCGGAATCAGCAGCACGTTCTCGAGCGGCAGCAGGTCGGGATGCACGATCGGCTCGCGCTCGTAGACGTCCAGCGCCGCGCCCGCCAGGCGCCCTTCTCGCAGGGCCACCGCCAGCGCCGCCTTCGTCCACCACCGGGCCGCGCGAGGTGTTGATCAGATAGGCCGAGCGCTTCATGCGCAGCAGCGCCCGGCCGTCGATCAGGTGCCGGGTCTCGTTCGCTCATCGGGCAGTGGAGCGACACCACGTCGGACGTCGCCAGCAGTCGATCGAGCGTCATGTGCTCCGCGCCGGGCAGGTCGTGCGGCTTGCCGCGCGGTGTAGGCCACCCGCATGCCGAAGGCCGGCGCCTTGTCGGCCACGGCCCGGCCGATCCGCCCCATGCCGACGATGCCCAGCTGCTTGCCGCGCAGTTCCATGCCGAGCATGTAGTCGAGGGCCCAGCCGCCCCACGTGCCGGCCCGCACCACGCGCTCGCCCTCGCCCAGGCGGCGTGTCACCGCCAGGATCAGCGCCCACGTGAAATCCGCGCACGCGTTGGTCAGCACGTCGGGCGTGTTGGTCGCCACCACGTTCCGCGCGCGGCAGGCGGCGACGTCGATGTTGTTGTAGCCGACCGCCACGTTGGCGACGATCTTCAGCGACGGCCCGGCCGCATCCAGCACGTCCGCGTCGATGGTGTCGGTGAGCAGGCACACCAGCGCGTCCTTCCCCGCCACGCGCGACAGCAGCACGTCGCGCGGAATCGCCTCGCGCTCCTGCCACAGATCCACGTCGCAGGTGGCTTCGAGGCGGGCAATGACCGATGCGGGGAGTCTTCGGGTAACCAGAACGGAGGGCTTCAACGTCTTGACCTTTTGCCTTCTGTCGATGCGTCCGCCTAGTGCCCGTGACACTGGCAGTAGCCGCAGTGATTGCAGCGCACCGCGGGCTCGATGACGCACATCACGTCGTCATCGGCGCGCGGGATGGGATAGCGCGCGAAGCTGATCGGTACGGCCGTGACCGGGGCTGGCTGCGGCGACGTCGCCGGGCTGCCGGCGCCCCCCAGATGACGGGCGATCGCGCCGCGCACGAGTTGCCTGATCTCGTCGTCGGTCATGAGGTGACCGGCCGCCTATCCGCCGGCCTCGACGTCGATTTCGTCCACGATGCCGATGATCGCGGCGTCCACGGGCGACAGCTTCTTGCCGAGCGCCTCGCCCGCGGCGCGGCCCTCGAGCACCACGATCACGCGCTCGCTGACGCCGGCGCCGACCGAGTCGATGGCCAGCAGCGTGGCGCCGCGCGGCTCGCCCTGCGGCGTCTCCGGCTGCACCAGCAGCAGCGTCGCGCCTTCGAACTGCGGCCGCTTCATGGTCGAGACGACCTGGCCGACGACGCGCGCCAGGATCATCGCTCCCCCGTCGTCCAGTGATCGATGATGCCGACGATGCCGGCGTCGGCCGGCACCTCGATCGGGATGGAAGGGAAAGCTGGCTTCCTTGCCGCGGACGAAGAACACGTGCTCGCCGACGCCGGCGCCGACCGAGTCCACCGCGATCAGCGGGCCGGCCCACCGCTTCGCCGCTGGCGGACAGCGGCTGCACCATCAGCAGCGGGATGCCGTCGAAGCGCTGGTCCTTGCGGGTGGCGACGACATCGCCGATGACGCGTCCGATCTGCATGGCGTCACTCCGAGACGTCGACGTGATCGATGATGCCGACCACGGCGGCGTCCACCGGGCAGTCCTTCAGGCCGGCGGCCATCCGGGCGGAGCTGCCGCTGACGATGAGCACGGTTTCGCCGACGCCGGCGTCAACGGTATCGATGGCGATGAGGTAGTTGCCTTCGGCCTTGCCACCCGGATCGACCGGCCGCGCCAGGAGCAGCTTGCTGCTGACCAGGCGCGGGTCTTTCCGTGTGGCGACGACCGTGCCAACGATGCGCGCGAGAAGCATGGCGGCGCCGGCCCGAGGGGCCTAGCTCTTCGCGTTCGCCTTGCCGATCGGCAGGACGTCTTCGAGGTTGGCGTGCGGCCGGGGAATGACGTGCACGGAGACGAGCTCGCCGACGCGACGCGCGGCGGCGGCGCCGGCGTCGGTGGCGGCCTTCACGGCCGCGACGTCACCGCGCACGATGGCCGTGACATAGCCCGCGCCGATCTTCTCCCAGCCCGACCAGCGTCACCTTGGCGGCCTTCACCATGGCGTCGGCCGCTTCAATCATCGCGACCAGCCCCTTGGTTTCGACCATGCCCAGTGCTTCACCCATGTACCTGCCTCCAGGCGCCTAGCGCTTGAAACCCAAATCCTTCACGGCGTCCTCGATCAGCGCCGTCAGTTCCCGGTATGTTAGCCGAATCTCCGCGTCTTTGCCGGCGCCGCCGGAGGGCAGTCCGGGAATATCCGCGACCAGCCGAGCGCCGGCGCTCGCCGGCGCCTGCACGACCTGACACTCCATCTGCCCGTTGGCCGAGGGCGCCAGCGTCTCGTCGGTGCAGATCGGCGCCGGAGAGGCGATGCCGTACATCCCGCGCAGCCCCTGCAGGCGGTCGACCTCGCCCCGCGACAGCAGGTTCTCCCGGCCGAGCGTCCGCGCCACCAGGCTGATCGTCGCGAAGTGCTCGATCGTCTCCATCCGGTAGTAGGCGGCGTAGACGTCACCGGCCACCGCCAGCGCGCCGTGGTTGGCCAGCAGCAGGCCGTCGTGCGCCTTGATGTAGCGGCGCACCGCCGCCGGCAGTTCCTCGGTGGAGGGCGTGGCGTACTCGGCGATGGGAATGCTGCCGAGCGTGGTGATGACCTCGGCCAGCACCGCGCGATCGAGCGGGATGCCGGCGACGGCGAACCCGGTGGCCGTGGGCGGGTGCGCGTGCACCACCGCCCGGACGTCCGGCCGGTGCTTGTAGACCTCGAGATGCATCTTGAGCTCGGACGAGGCATTGCGCTCGCCCGAGATCTTGCGGCCGTCGAGGTCGGTGATGACCATCATGTCGGGGGTCATGAACCCCTTCGACACGGCCGTGGGCGTGGTGATCAGCCGCTGATCGTCGAGCCGCACGCTGATGTTGCCGTCGTTCGACGCGACGAAGCCACGGTGCCACAGGCGGCGCCCGCATTCGACGATGTCGGCCCTGATCTGTTCTTCGCTGCGCACGGTGATGACTCGTTCAGGCCGCGAACGTCGCGCGGCACGCGTCCGAACAGAAGTGGACGATCTTCCCCTTGCTGACGCCGGTGATGGCCTTCTCCGGCACCACGTAGGTGCCGCACACCGGACACTGCGTCATCTTGACGGCCGCCGGCGCGGCCGGCCCCCGGCGCCCGGGCGGCGCCGGCGCGGCGCCCTCACCCATCGCCCCCCGCGCCACTCCCTCGACGAGGCGCCAGAACGCCCGCGCCACGAACAGGAAGAAGAGGAAGAGGAGGAGCGCGCGGACCACGTCTACTTGCCTCCGGTGGCACCCGGCGGATGAGCGTTCTGCAGGCCTTCAAGGCCCTTCTTCGCCGCCTGCCCTTCGGGGGTGTTCGGCGAAATCGCGACCACCTGCTCCCACGCCTGGCGGGCGCCGTCGAGGTCCTGCTTGCCGAACGCGCGGACGATGCCCATGTTCAGCAGCGTCTTGGTGTGCCTGGCATCGAGCGACAACGAGTGCTCGAACTGCTGGATCGCCTTGTCGGACTGGTTCGTGTAGTAGTACGCGACACCGAGGTCGGTCGAGAGGTTCGGGTCCTTCGGGCTGAGCGCCAACGCCTGCTCGTACCAGGAGATGGCCTGGGGATACTGCTCGGCGTCGAAGAACATGTTGCCCAGCTGGACGCGCGGCTGCGCGTCCTTCGGGTTCTGTTCGGCCACGCTGGTGAGAGCGCGCACGCGGTCCTGATCGAGCGGCACGGCCTGACTGCCCGCCGGGGCCGCCTGCCCCGCGGCCGCCTGGGCCTGCGCCACCGGCGCCGCGGCGGGAATCGTGCTCCTCGCCTGCTGGCTCCCGAGAACCCAGCCCACGATGACGCCAAAGAGCACGCCAGCCACAGCGAAAACGATTGAGTCTGCTCGCATTGCCACTCTTCAGAATAGCAACCTCTGGCGGAACCAGTCCACCAGGGCCCGGGTCAGGTCCTTGTCCGCTGTCAACAAATTTGTGCCGTGAGCCGCCATCGCACTCAATTGCTGCTCGCGCGGCATCGACTCGTCAGCGGTCAAATCTTTCAAGGTACGCAGCGAATACGGGTCTTCGCTGCTCGCCGCCAGCCACACCCCGCGGCCGGACAGCTTCTTCATCGTCTCGGGGCCGACGCGGAGCCCGCGATAGTCGAGGCTGGGCGAGATCGCGGCCACCGCGCGCACGAGGGGTTGGTCCGCGGCCGCCAGCAAGGCCAGGTTCGCGCCCAGCGAGGCACCAGCCACCCCGATGGCATCCGGGCGAACGGTGGGACGCGTGGACAGCCACTGCACGGCGGCACGCACGTCCAGCACCATCGCGGCGAGCGGCGCGGCCGACCCGCCCGACGCACCGTGGCCGCGCAGGTCGATCGCCAGCACGGTCATGCCGGCGGCCTCCAACTGCTGCGCCACCTCGTCCCAATCCGCGCGGGTGCGCGACTGCATGTGCACCAGGACCACGCCGGGCGCGGGGCGGGAGGCGGCTTCGTAGAGCTGACCGGCCAGGGTGACGCCATCGGTCGCCGGCAGGGTCACTGGACGGCCAGCGGCGGCGGCCACGGCCGCGTTGCAGACGAGCAGCGCCCAGACCAGGGCAGAATGGGCCAGACGACTCGTCGTGGTCACACGTGGCGTCCGTCGACGGCGGCCATGTAGTCGAGCACCGCCCGCCGCAGGCCCACATACAGCGCATGCCCGATGAGGGCGTGGCCAATGGAGACCTCGTCGAGATACGGCAGGGCGTGGAAGATGGTGAGGTTCCGCAGGTCGAGGTCGTGACCGGCGTTGACGCCCAGCCCCAGCTCGTGCGCCAGTCGGGCAGCCCGCGCGTACTGCTCGAACGAGGCCGCTCCGGCGTCGGGCCCACGCTCGAACGCGCGCGCGAACGGCTCGGTGTAGAGCTCGACGCGGTCGGCGCCGACGTCGCGCGCCCAGCGGATGGGATCCGGTTCCGGATCCACGAACACGCTGACGCGGACGCCCGCCGCCTTCATCCGCGCAATGACCCCGCCCAGCTCATCGTGCGACGTCGACGCCGACCATCCTGCCTGGCTGGTGATCTCGCCGGGCAGCACCGGCACGAGCGTGCACTGGTCCGGGCGCACCGCCATCACCAGCTCCACCAGATCGGGACGCGGATCGCCTTCGATGTTGAACTCGACGACGCCGCGCAGCGGCGCGAGCTCGTCGGCGATGTCGAGCACGTCCCGCCGCCGGATGTGACGCTCGTCGGCGCGCGGGTGGACGGTGATCCCCGGCGCGCCGGCATCGACGCACACCCGCACCGCCTCGATCACCGACGGCAGAGGCCCGCCCCGCGAATTGCGGAGCGTCGCCACCTTGTTGACGTTGACGGAGAGCTTGGCCATCAGGGCGTGGTCATCCTTCACGCGAGATGCGCGCGGACCGACGCGGCAATCTCCTCCGCCCACCCCTTGATCTGGGCGTCGTCCTTGCCTTCGATCATGATCCGCAGCAGCGGCTCGGTGCCGGAATAGCGGATCAGCACGCGGCCCTGGCCGTCGACCTGTCCCTCGACCTGGCGGATGCAGTCGGCGATCGCCGGCACCTTCATGTAGTCCGCACGCTCGCGGACCCGGACGTTCAGCAGGATCTGCGGGTAGGTGACGAGCGCCGAGGCGAGATCGGACAGGTCCTTGCCCGTGGCATCCATGATGCGCAGCACCTGCAGGGCCGTCCCGATGCCGTCGCCGGTCATCAGGTGATCGGCGAAGATCACGTGCCCCGACTGCTCGCCGCCGAGCGCCAGGCCGCGGCGCTGCATCTCTTCCATCACGTACTTGTCGCCCACCGGGCAGCGGGCGATGGCGATGCCGCGCTCGCGGAGCGCGATTTCGAGGCCGATGTTGCTCATCACCGTGGCGACGATCGCGTCGCCCGGCAGGCGGCCTTCGCGCTTCAGCTGGTCCGCGGCCATCAGCAGCACGGCGTCGCCGTCGACGACACGGCCGAGATGGTCGACGAACAGCGCGCGATCGCCGTCACCGTCGAACGCCACGCCCATCCGCGCGCCGGTCTCGACCACGCGCTGCTGCAGCGGCTGGAGGTGCGTCGATCCGCAGTGCAGGTTGATGTTGCGGCCGTCGGGCTCGACGCCGAGCGCATCCACGTGGAAGCCGAGCGATCGGAAGAACGCCGGCGCGATCAGCGCGGTGGCGCCGTTGGCGCAGTCGAGCACGATGTGCGAGCCGCCCAGCGGCCCGGGATCACCCAGGATCTGGCGCGCGTGATCGAGGTAGGGGCGCGACATGTCGTCGTGGGCGTACGACGGCGTCTCCAGGCCGCCCACCGGTCCACGACGGGTCGGCGACGATCGACTCGACCCGGCGCTCCACCAGTTCGCTCAGCTTCTCGCCGTTCGACGAGAACACCTTGATGCCGTTGTCTTCGAACGGATTGTGCGACGCCGAGATCACGATGCCGGCGTCGAAGCGTCCGGTGCGCGTCAGGTAGGCCACGGCGGGCGTCGGCAGCACGCCGGCGCTGGTCACTTCGGCGCCTTCTCCGCACAACCCGCGAGCCAGCGCGCGCTCGATCCAGTCGCCGGACTCGCGCGTGTCGCGCCCCACCAGCACCCGCATCGTGTGGCCGGCCGATTCCCGCCCGCGCACCAGCGCCGCGCCCACCCGCGTCACGGTCTCTTCATTGAGCGGCGCGTCGCCCGCCTTGCCGCGAATGCCGTCGGTCCCGAATAGTTTCATCACTTCACCGCTGCTATCGTCACCGTCACGGTCGTGGTCTGCGGCGCCCGCACGCGCACGGAGGCGTCGGCCACCCCGACGGTCACGACCTCACGAACGGTGGCCTTGAGGTCACTCACCGAAATCGGCTCGGTGATGGCCTCCCTCAACTGCTTCAGCGCGCTCTCCGGGCCAGACACTTCGACCGTCTCCGGCTCGGACCTCACGCTGACCACCTCGAATCCTCGAGCCGGCTGTCCGTCGATCGTCGGCTGCACCCGCACCATCCGGATACCCGTCGTCTCGAACTCCATCGTCAGGGTCGGGGGTGACACCTGAACGGTTTCGAGTCCGTACGGCGTGTTCACCTGCCCCGGGCGTGAGGTGGAACAGCCGCCGGCCCGTGCGTGCGGCCCGCAGGTCGATCACCGCCGAAACGTCGCCAGGGGCCATCCGGCTCAGCGTACCAGAGGAGCCGCGCACACGCACCTCGACGGTGTCGGGCGGATTGCTGACGATTTCCAGCTCGGCGGGAAGGTTCTGCAACTCGACGGGCACGCGCAGCACCCGCTCCACCACCCGTTCGCCGGCCACGACCAGCCAGAGCAGTGTCGCGATGCAGATCGACAGCACTTTCAGCCCGAAGTTCCGGAACGAGAACGATGCCATGGGTCAGGCGTTCCCGCGCGCGCGGCTGGCTGGCCGCCGCAGGGTGACGAGGGACGTCAGCCGCGCCCGCAGGCGCTCGACGTCGAGGTTGCGCTCGATGGCGCCATCCAGGACGAGCGAGATCCCGCCGGTCTCCTCGGAAACCACAATCGCGACCGAGTCGTTCTCTTCGGTCACGCCGAGGGCGGCACGATGACGCGACCCGAGATCGCGGCTCAACCGGGGATTCACCGTCAGCGGCAGGAAGCAGGCCGCCGCCGCCACATGATCGCCCTGCACGATGACCGCACCGTCATGCAGCGGCGAGGTGGGCTGGAAGATGGCCACCAGCAGATCGTAGGTCAGCCGGGCGTCGAGCGGGATGCCACTTTCGATGAAGTTGCGCAGCCCGATGTGCCGTTCCACCACGATGATGGCGCCGGTGCGCTTCGCCGCCAGGGTGCTGGTCGCCACCACGAGTTCTTCGATGGTCTCGTCGTCGCTGGTCGTGCGCTTCGAAGCGCCGGAAGATGGGCGCGCGGCCCAGGTGCACCAGCGCCCGGCGGATGTCCGCCTGCATCAGCACGATGGCCGCGAAGACGATGTAGCCGACGATGTTGCGGATCAGCCAGTTGAGGGTTTCGAGCTGGAGGCCCAGCGACATGTAGAACAACCCGACGACCACGGCGATGCCGATCGCCATCTGCACCGCGCGGGTCCCGCGAATGAGCTTGAGCAGCTCGTACACGATGACCGACACGATCGCGATGTCGAGAAGATCCCACCACGTGACGGCGGGTCGCTGCAGCAGGTCGGAAAGCCAGGACATCAAGCGGGTAGGCGGATCGTATCGCAGGACGCCGGCCCCCGCGAACCCTACACGGAGGCGTGGCGGATGGCGTCGGCGACGCGGACGACCGGCACCAGATCGGCGACGCGATGCACCCGGACGATGTGCGCGCCCCCGAGGACGGCGCGGTGACGGCGGCGGCGGTCGCCCAGTCGCGGTCAGCCGCTGGCAACGGCCCCGTGGCGGCGGTCAGGAACGATTTGCGCGAGGGGCCGACCAGCAAGGGGCGGCCGAGCGCACGCCAGGCGGCTGGTGGCCGCCAGCACGGCAAAGCTGTGTTCCGGGCGTTTGGCGAAGCCGAGGCCCGGATCGAGGATGAGCCGATCCCAGCCGATGCCGAAGCCCAGCGCCCGCTCCACCCGGCGCTGCAGCTCCCGCATCACCTCGATGACCACATCGTCGTAGTGGGCCTCCGCGTACATGTCGGTGGGCCGGCCGCGCATGTGCATCAGCACGACGGGCACGCCGCGCGAGGCCAGCAGCGGCCCCATCTGCGGGTCGTAGTCCAGGCTGCTGACGTCGTTGACGATGGCGACGCCCTCGTCGAGGGCGAAGTTGGCGACCTCCGCCTTGGTGGTGTCGATCGACAGCGGCACCCGCACCCGGCCGCCGACGGCGCGCAGCACGGGCCGCAGCCGCGCCAGCTCGTCGGCAACGCTCACGGGGATGGCGCCCGGCCTGGTCGACTCGGCGCCGATGTCGATGATGTCGGCGCCGGCTGCCTCCATCGCGTGCACCGCGTCGATGGCGCGCGCGGGGTCGGAGGCCAGGCCGTCAGCGGAGAAGGAGTCGGACGTGAGGTTGAGCACCCCCATCACGAGCGTGCGCGAGCCGAGCTCGAGTGGCGGTCGACCGGGAAGCGGGATGCGGAAATGGGCGCGGGTCACCAGATCTGTCAGATCACTGAACCAGCTCACCACCTCACCAGGTCAACAGCTGCTATTCCTGCGTCAGTGGCTTGGGCATCGGCGAGACGAGCGACGGACGCTCCTTCTCGCGACGCGTGTGCACGCCGTCGCCGATGGTCGGCGGCGGCTGCAAGCGGCGTGGCGATTTCATCCAGCGGCTGGCCGTAGGCGAGGCGGCGGACCTGATCGGCGTCCAGCACCTCGCGCGCGAGCAGGGCGTCGGCGATGGCCACCAGTCGCTGCTTCTGGTCGGCGAGCACGGCCGTGGCGCGATCGTAGTTGCTGGTGATGATCAGCTTCACCTCGGCGTCGATCTTGAGCGCCGTGTCCTCGCTGTAGTCCTGGTGCTGCGCGATCTCGCGGCCGAGGAAGATCTGCTCTTCCTTCTTGCCGAAGGTGAGCGGCCCGAGCGCGTCGCTCATGCCCCACTCGCAGATCATCCGGCGCGCCAGTTCGGTGGCGCGCTCGAGGTCGTTGCCGGCGCCGGTGGTGATTTCGCCGGTCGTCAGTTCCTCGGCGATGCGGCCGCCGAGCAGGATGGCGATCTGGTCCATCAGGTAGTCGCGCGAGTAGTTGTGCTTCTCGTCGACCGGCAGCTGCTGGGTGAGCCCCATCGCCATGCCGCGCGGAATGATGGTGACCTTGTGAATCGGCTCGGCGAGGGGCAGCAGCACGCTCAGCAGCGCGTGACCCGCTTCGTGGATGGCCGTGATCTTCTTCTCTTCGTCGGTGACGATCATCGAGCGCCGTTCGGCGCCCATCAGGACCTTGTCCTTGGCGAACTCGAAGTCGTACATCGCGACGAGCTTCTTGTTCGCGCGCGCCGCCTGCAGCGCGGCTTCGTTGACCAGGTTGGCGAGGTCGGCGCCGGTGAAACCGGCCGTGCCGCGCGCCAGCACGCGGACGTCGACATCGTCGGCCATCGGGATCTTGCGGGTGTGGACGGCGAGGATCCCCTCGCGGCCCTTCACGTCGGGGCGATTGACGATGACGCGACGGTCGAAACGGCCCGGCCGGAGCAGCGCGGGGTCGAGGACGTCGGGCCGGTTCGTGGCGGCCATCAGGATGACGCCTTCGTTCGACTCGAAGCCGTCCATCTCGACCAGCAGCTGGTTCAGCGTCTGCTCGCGCTCGTCGTGGCCGCCGCCCAGGCCGGCGCCGCGGTGACGCCCGACGGCGTCGATTTCATCGATGAAGATGATGCAGGGGGCGTTCTTCTTGCCCTGCTCGAACAGGTCGCGCACGCGCGAGGCGCCAACGCCGACGAACATCTCGACGAAGTCGGAGCCGCTGATCGAGAAGAACGGCACGTTGGCCTCGCCGGCGACCGCCCGGGCCAGCAGCGTCTTGCCGGTGCCCGGAGGGCCCATCAGCAGAACGCCCTTGGGGATGCGACCGCCAAGCTTCTGGAACTTCTGGGGTTCCTTCAGGAACTCGATGATCTCCTGCAGCTCGTCCTTGGCCTCGTCGGCGCCGGCGACGTCACGGAACGTGACCTTCTTCTGGGCGGAGGACGACAGCTTCGCCTTGCTCTTGCCGAACGACAGGGCCTTGTTGCCGCCGCTCTGAACCTGCCGCATGAAGAAGATCCAGAAGCCGATGACCAGCAGGATCGGCGCCCACGACAACAGCAGCGCCGCCCACGGCGACGCGGTGGGCTCCTTCGCGTTCACGATTACACGCTTCTCGATGAGCCGGTTGGCCAGGCCCTCGTACTGAAGCGGCGCGAAGCTGCGGAAGAATTCCTTGCCCTTCGTGGTGCCGGTGATCTCGTTGCCGGTGATGGTCACGGCATCCACCTGCCCGGCATCGACCCACGAGATGAACTCGCTGAAGCTGACAGGGGTCTCCTTGCGCTGGAAATTCGAGGAGAAATTCCAGACCAGGAAGCCCACCACCGCGAGGACGATCCAGAACACGAGGCTCTTATAATTCGAGTTCAACGTTGCCTCCGGGCGACTGTTATCGCCTCAGGGTCAAGACTACCACGCTCGCTGAAGAGGGGGTCACGCGAAAGGGCTCGCCCACCACGTGTCCCGCGACCCAGGCAATCCGCGCCCGGGCATCCAGCACCACCGGCACCAGGCCTCGCTCGTCTCGCGGCACTTTCCGGTCGACGAACACGTCCTGAAGCTTCTTACGACCGCCGAGGCCCAAGGGTTGCACCCGGTCACCCGGACGCCACCCTCTGATGGTGAGATGCCGGCCCAACGCCTCGGCGTCGAGCACCACCCGATCCGGGGAGGAGGGAACCGCCGCCTCCCTCGCCATCGGTCCATCGGCTTCCAGGGTCCACCACCCCGACGGATGCCGGACGCGCCCGGGAACATCCAGGACGACAGCCGGACTGTCGGCGGGTGCCGTGCCGCCAGCCATGGGGGCCGAGGCCCTGATTACTAAGACCACGAAGTCGGCATTAAGTTCCACGCGGACGCGCCCGACGTCGAGCGGCGTGCTCAGCGCCAGCCGCAGCACGGCGTCGCTATCCTCCCAACCATGGGCCCTGGATGGTTCCGCCGCGTCGAGGGCCCGCAACACCACCCGCCGCGCCAGGGCCTCGGGCAGCTGGTGCAGACGCGCCGCGTCGATGGTCACCCGATCGTGTGCCTGCTCGACCAGCCGGTCCACTTCCGCGCCGGCGAGCTCGTCCAGCACATCCGCATCGGCAACGTGAATCCGAGCCGCGCGCGCCAGCGCCTCTTCGACCCGCGGGTTCACGAACGCCAGCTGCGGCAGCACGTGGTGCCGGATCCGGTTCCGGACCACCGCCACGTCATTGTTGGTCGCGTCTTCCCGCCAGGTCTCGCCCCGGGCGACGAGCCAGTGGCGCAGCTCCTGGCGGCTCACCTCCAGGAGCGGGCGGATGCGATGTCCCGACCGAGGGCGCCATGCCCCCCAGCCCCCGCGGGCCCGCGCCCCGCGCCAGACGCAGCAGCACCGTCTCGGCCTGATCACCGCGCGTGTGCGCCAGGGCGACACTCTGAGCGCCGAGACGGCCGAGCGCGTGACGATAGAAGTCGAGGCGGGCGTTGCGGCCCGCCACCTCCAGCGATTGTCCCGCCTGGCGGGCCAGGGCTGGCACATCGACATGAGCCACGTCGCAGGGCAGGTCAAGACGGAGCGCCAGCGCCTGCACGAACGCCGCATCATCGTCGGCCGAGCGCCCGCGGATGTGGTGATGGAGGTGGGCGACGCCCGCGAGCCGCAGTTGCCCCTCGGCGGCCAGCGCCCGCAGGACCAGCAGCAGGGCGACCGAGTCGGATCCGCCGGAAACCGCGGCGACGACCCGGGTGTCCGGGGTCCACAGGCCCTGCAGGCTTGCAAAGGTGTGCACGCGCCGAGGAAGGTTTGGCACCCTGGAATGGTCGAAGGCGCTGGCATGGTGCCGGAGGGCGGACTCGAACCGCCGACCTAGCGCTTATGAGACGCTCGCTCTAACCGGCTGAGCTACTCCGGCACGAACTTTCGATTTTAGCAGAGGCGGCGAGTCCAGCGCACCTACTGTCGGCGGGCACGGCAATAGAGCAGGTTCAGCGGCAGCCAGCGGCCAGCCCCGAACTCGACCCGTTCGACGCCCCGGGCGAGCGATTCTCCGAGTGGCGCGACGAACGGCGCCAGGCCATTGAAGGCGCCAATCTCCTCCACCGTCCAGCCCGCACGCTCGCAGCACGTCCGCAGCAGCGACCGCGAGAACAGCGTCAGGTGCTGCGCCTCGTCCAGCGTCGGCACCAGGCCGGACCGGTCCAGGAGCCATTCGATGACCGGCCAGGCGCTGCGGACGTTGGGGGTCGTCACGAACAGCGTGGCGCCAGGCGAAGCCGCCCGGGCAAACAGCTCGAGGGTGGCCTGCGCCTGCTCGAGGTAGAGGTGCTCGAGAACTTCGAGACACACGATCTGATCGAAGGGCCCCTCGTCGACCATGCCGTCGAACGGGCCGAGCACGAACCGGAGGTTGGGCCGGGGATAGGCCGCACGCCCGTGCTCCACCGCGGCGGGGTTCGAATCGAAGCCCACCACCTCGCGAGCCGTCTCGCGCCAGGTGATTGGCAATCACGCCGGAGCCGCAGCCGGCGTCGGCCACGCGGGCGCCCGCGGCTGGCGGCGCCACGCGGTCCATCAGCCGGATCTTCGCGCTGTGCCAGAAGCGCTGCGCCGCCCATCTCGACTCCAGGGCGCGCGCCTGATAGTCGCCGCGAATCTCGACGGCGTCGCGGTCCCGTCGCCGTGGGACCTCTCCGTTCGCAACGCTCATGCGCGATCCCGTCGGAGGGTCTCCCGCACCACATAGCGCGGCCGCCCCTTCACTTCTTCGTAGATGCGCGCGATGTAGGTGCCGATGATGCCAAGGCTGATCATCAGGAAGCCGCCGATGATGAGCTGCAGCAGGATGACCGTCGTGAACCCGGGCAGCGCCAGCCCCTCGCAGCCACAATCGCACGGCCTGGGCGCCGACCACGACGGCGACGAGCAGCATGACCAGACCGAGGATGGTGACGAGCTGCAGCGGCAGGGCGCTGAACGAGGTGACGGCGTGCACGGCCAGACCGCCAAGCGCCGTGAACGACCACCGCGACTCTCCGGCCTGCCGCGGCGGGACCTCGAACGGAATCTGCGTGCGCGTGAATCCCAGCCAGGCGACGAGCCCGCGGAAGAACGTGGCACGCTCGCCCAGCCGGCGCCACTCGTTCAGCACCCGGCGATCGATCAGCTTGAAGTCGGAGGCATCCTGCAGGTCGTAGCCGGTGACCCACGACGCGGTGCGATAGAACGCCCGGGCCGCAAGCCTGTGCACCGCCGACTCCCGGCCGCGGTGCGACTTCACCGCTTCGACGACGTCCCAGCCACCCTCGCGCCAGCGCTGCACCATCTCGGGCAGCAGCGCCGGCGGATGCTGCAGGTCGGCGTCCATCACGATGCACGCATCGCCGGCAGCCACGTCGAGGCCGGCGGCGATGGCGCCTTCCTTGCCGAAGTTGCGCGACAGCCGAAGGGCGACCAGTTCCGGGATCTCGGCCTCGAGCGCCGACACCGCCTCCCACGTCCCATCCGGCGATCCATCGTCCACCACGATGATCTCGAAGGCGTCGCCGGTCGAGCCGATGGCGCGGCGGATTTCCCGCAATGCCCGCGCGATGCCCGCCTGTTCGCGATACGCGGGCACGACGATGGAGAGGAAGCGCGGCACGGGTGTCACTGCAGCGGCGCCAGATCGCGCCAGCGTTGATACGATTCCGCGGACACGCAGATCGACACCGTGTCGATGACGCCGCAGACCGCCGGCGGTTGCGCCGCCTGCCTGATCGCGTCGACCTCCGAGGGCGGCACGATGTAGAGGGTCTGCGGATCGAGATGGCCGGCCTTCACCTGGTCGCCCAACTCGTGGCAGTAGCGCAGCCGCGCCGCATCGTCCGGGCGCGCGACGCCGCCGGCGTTCAGCGTCAGGCCGTGCAGGCCGGCTTGGTAGGCCGCCGGCTCCCAGGCGATCGGCGCCGGGCCGCATTGGGGAGGCGGATAGATCACGAGGTGATGGTATGCAGGCAACACCTGCCCCCACACCGACGACACCATCGGATTGGCCCACACGTAGAAGTTGGGATCGCGGGCGCCGCGCCGGCGCTCTTCGTGAGCGCCGTGGAGGTCCAGCGTCTGCACGATGAGCAACGTGAGCAGCACCGTCAACGCCACCCGTGACGGCAGCCGGGTGGCGATGGTCGCGAGCGCCGACGCCATCAGCAGGTAGCCGAGCGGCCAGAAGAACCGGCCGGTCGCGCGAAACACTGCGAAGCGCTCGGCCCATGGACCGGATAGGTCGACGAGCACGGCGCTGGCCGCGGTGACGCGTGGACTGAGCGCGAACATCGCCATCAGGATGGCGATCAGGAACAGCGGCGCGCCGAAGCCACGCCACGGACGGCTGCCGGGCAGGACCGCCACGCCACGACCTGCGCCGGTCAGCCGCACGGCCACGGCGGCCACCAACAGCAGCAGGCCTCCGAGCCCGAGGTAGTGGAAGCCCTCGAAGTCCTGTCCCGCGGTGGCGCGCGGAATGTCGGGAAGGAACTGCGACCAGCCGGCGGGCGTGATCGGGCTGAACAGGTTCATCGAGTAGTGACCGAGCCCCTCGGTCGCCATGGCTTCCGCGCCCGAGACGCTGAAGAGGCCAGCCGCCCACCATCCGGCGAGGGTCGCCGCGACGGCCGCAGCCAGGCTCACCGCCTTCCGCGGCACTGTGGTGGCCGACGGCCGCACCACCACGGCTGCCAGCAGGGCCAGCACCATCACCGCCAGGTACGGGTGAACGAGGCCGGCCACCGCGCCGAGCGCGGCCCATTCGATCGGACGCGCCGGCAGACGGCGCTCCCGGGCCGCGATCACCAGGGCCCACAGCAACAGCCAGTGCGCACACAGCGACGGATGACCGATGCGAATCAGCAGCGCCGGCACCAGGACGAAGAACGCCGCGCCGGTGGCCTGCACCCACGCGCGCGGCGTCCAGTGCGACATCAGCCACGCGCCGAAGGCGCCCTGCAGCGTGAAGCAGAGGCACAGCCACGGCCCGATGTACTGAAACGTCGCCGGCAGCCAGGCGCTGAAGGGCTTCAAGGCGAAGGCGACGAGCGGAATCGAATCGGTGAACCCGATTGCCGTGCCAATCGGCGCGTAGTAGGTGTCGAGCAGACCTGGTGGAAAGTGCCAGGGCTCGCGGCGGAAGAAGTGCCAGCCGAAGAAGTGAATCGGCCAGTCGTAGCGCATCAACCAGCCGATCTCGCCAGGGTCCAGGGCGCGGGTGCCGGCGATCCACAGAAAGAACGAGGCGCCGATCAGGGCCCCGAGCGCGCTACCCATCCAGGCCCTCCACCAGCGCCGCGGCGAGGAGCGGGATGAGAATCTCGTGATGGCCGACGAGCGAATAGCCCCGGCCGACGCCGGCGGTCGGGCGCGTCACCACGTTGGTCTGCGGCCGATAGTGCCGCAGGAAGTCGAGATTCACCGTGGTCAGCCCGTCGAGGGTGCGGCCGGCGTTGCGGGCGAGCGCGACGGCCTTCAGGAAGACCTCCGGCAGAATCACGGCCGAACCGCAATTGAGGAACACGCCGCCATCCAGCCGCGAGACCGACGACACGAAGTACCGGAAGTCGCGCAGGCTGCCTTCGCCGATCGCCGCGCCGGACGCGTCGGGGTGCATGTGGATGATGTCGGTGCCAAGGGCGACGTGCACGGTGACGGGAATGTCCAGCTCCGCCGCGGTGGCGAAGAGGCTGTGCGCCATATGTGGAGGGCGGCGCGTCCAGCAGGTGCCGTCCGGCGGCCTGTCCCAGACCGAGCCCCTGCCTGACGCCGTCGTTGAGCGCGCGATTCAGTTCGGCGCCGGTTTCGGTGGCCATGCCGAACAGGCCTGGCCCGAGCGCGCTGTCCACGTCCTCGGAGGTCGCCCCCGCCAGCGCGATCTCGAAGTCGTGGATGAGGCCGGCGCCGTTGGTCGCGAGCGCGGAGACGAAGCCGCGGCGCATCAGGTCGGTCACGAGCGGCGACAGCCCGGTCTTCACGACATGGGCACCAAGCCCCCAGATGATCGGCCGCTCCGCGCGCCGCGCCTCGAGCACGGCCGCGACCACGGCGCGAAAATCCGTCTCCGGCCAGCAGGCGCGGCAGGCCGTCGATGAACGCCCCCAGCCCGTCGCCCGGGCCGATGCGGACGGGCGAACTGCGACACGTTCACCTTGCTCGACCGCGACTGCAGCGGATAGGTGCGAACGTGCGACAGATCGAACTCTTCGTACGGCAGCTTCATGCGCGCCCTCTAGCCTACACGGCCTCAGACCACGAGCATGGCATCGCCGTAGCTGTAGAAGCGGTAACGCTGCTCGATGGCTTCCCGGTACGCCGCCAGCACGTGCTCGCGGCCGGCCAGCGCCGAGACCAGCATCAGCAGCGACGAGCGCGGGAGGTGGAAGTTGGTGACCAGCCCCGACACGACCTTGAACTCGTGGCCGGGCCTGATGAACAACGCGGTTTCACCGGACTGCGCCTCCACCGCGCCATCGTCGGCCCGCACCAGCGACTCGAGCGTGCGCGTGGTCGTGGTGCCCACCGCCACGATGCGCCGCCCCTCTCGCAGCGCGCGGGTCAGCAAGGCGGCGGTGGCCGGCGGGATGTCGAAGCGCTCGGCCTCCATCTGGTGCTCTTCCACCAGTTCGGCTCGCACCGGCTGGAACGTGCCGTAGCCGACGTGCAGGGTGACGTACGCGCGCTCGACGCCGCGCGCCGCCAGCGCGTCGAACATCGCCGGCGTGAAGTGCAGGCCCGCGGTGGGCGCCGCAATCGAGCCCTCGACGCGCGAGTACACGGTCTGGTAGCGCTCGCGGTCGGCCGCGGTGTCGTCGCGCTTCACATACGGCGGCAGCGGCATGTGCCCGACCGCGTGGATCGCATCGCGAACCGGCGAGCCGTCCGGCGTCCACAGCCGCACGACCCGGCGTCCGTGGAAATGCCGGCTGACGACCTCCGCCTCCACGACGTGTCCGTCGCCGCTCGAAGCGCATGCGGGCGCCCGGCTTCAATCGCTGACCGGGATGCACCAGCGCCACCCAGGTGCCGGGCTCTTCGGCAGGCCGGACCAGGAAGCACTCGGCCGCGCCACCACCAGGCAGGCGGTGGCCAATCAATCGCGCCGGGAACACGCGCGTGTCGTTGACGACCAGCAGGTCGCCGGGCTCGAGCAGCGCCGGCAGGTCGGCGAAGGCGTGGTGTGTGATGGCGCCGTCCTGCCGGCCCAGCCGGAGCAGGCGCGAGGTGCCGCGCTCGACGGGCGGAGTTCTGGGCGATGAGCTCGGGAGGCAGGTCGAAGTCGAACGCGTCCACACGCACCCGTAGAGTGTACCTTCCCCTCGATTGGCACGGTCGCGCGTCATCGTCGCGGCGTGGATGCAAAAAAAGGCCCGGGCATCCCTGGAATGCCCGGGCCAACACGTGCGACGCCGTCCGACGAATGCTAGTGAACGCGGCCCGACTGCGGACCTCGTTGCAGGCGCCAGTCCTCCGCGAGGATGGACCACAGCACCTGATCGTGGAACTGACCGCCGCGGTGGAACGACCGGCGCAGCACACCCTCCTGGACCGCTCCGGTCTTACGCAGCGCGCCGTTGCCCCGCCCGTTCACCACCGCCGCGCGCGCCTCGAGGCGTAACACACCGGCGTGGTCGAAGGCGAAGTCGAGCACGTGCCTGGCCGCATCGACGAACAGGCCGCTGCCCCAGTAGGCACTGCCGAGCGCAAAGCCCCATTCCCCGGTCTGGAACATCGAGTCGTGCCGATCGCGGGGCGCGGGACGTTCGAGCGCCCGCAACTGGAACACGCCCACGGCGACATCGGCGTTCGCGGGCACGACGGCAAAGCACGCGGCGAGCCCGGCGGCGCGTTCCCGGTGACACCACAAGATGAAGCGTTCGAAGCCTTCGATGGTGATTGGCGGCGGCGAGATGAATCGCGCCACTTCTTCGACCCCAAGGTGGCCCAGCAGCGACGGCGCATCGTCAGCCCGGACTTCGCGCAGCGTGAAGCCGGGCGTCAGGATGGTGGGAAGACCGGCGCGCCAGTCTGGCCGCACCTCAGGCACGGCGGCCGAAGCATCGGCAATCGTCGAACGCCGTTGCCACTCCGATTGGGTGCGGACCTTCTCCATGACCCTAGTGAACGAGCGTCGGGTTCCAGAGCGCCCTGGCCTGCCGCCACTCGTCGGCCAGGATCGCCCAGAGCGACTGATCCATCTGGCGGCCGTCCCTTGGTGAACGCGCGGCGCAGCACACCTTCGTGAACCGCACCCATCTTGCGGAGCGCGCCGTTGCCGCGGCCGTTGGCGACCGCGGAGCGGGCCTCGAGCCGGTGCACCCCCACGACGTCGACCGCGAAGTCGATCGAACAGCTGCGCACCGTCCTTGAAGTAGCCGCTGCCCCAGAACGACGAGTCGAGGGCGAAGCCCCATTCCGCCGTCACGAACCGGGCTTCGAGCTGGCGCAGCTGGAAGATGCCCACCGGACTGGTGGAACCGTGCGGCACGACTGCGAAACAGGCGTAGCGTCCGTGGGCACGCTCGCGGTGCGTCCACTGGATGAAGCGCTCGAACCCTTCGACCGTGTTCGGCGGCGTGGAGATGAAGCGGGCCACGGCTTCAGGCGTCATGATCGCCAGCAGGGTGGCCGCGTCCGACAGCTGGAGCTCGCGCAGCGAGATCGCCGCGCCCACCAGCGTGGGCAGGCCGTCGCGCCAGGACTGCGACGCGGGCGCGGGGCGGAGGCTCCGTCCCGGTGGCAGGGTGGTCGTCACGGGCCGGAGCGCCGGCTGTGCCGCGATCTTCACCATTAGCGTGAACCTCCAACCGAGTTCGCCACGCTTCGCCCCACACGATGTTTTCGCCCCAGACGATGTTCTCGCCCCACACGATGTTCTCGCCCCACACGATGTTCTCGCCCCACACGATGTTCTCGCCCCAGACGATGTTTTCGCCCCAGACGATGTTCTCGCCCCAGACAATGTTCTCGCCCCAGACGATGTTGTGAGCGTCGGCTGTGGCTTCGCCCCACACGATGTTCTCGCCCCAGACGATGTTTTCGCCCCACACGATGTTCTCGCCCCAGACGATGTTGAGGCCCCACACGGGCAGGTTGTAGAACAGGGACTCGCCCCACACGATGTTCTCGCCCCACACGATGTTGGCGGCCCACGGATAGGGCTGCCCTTCGACGATGGTGTTGCAGGCGTTGACCGCCTCGGTGCACCGCGGCATCGAGAGCCATTGCCGATTCAGGTTGGTGATGCTGAGGTCGATGTTGCTCAGCAGGCGAACCGCGCCCTCACCATTGACCGCGCCGGTGCCCTGCGACAGCACGTCGTAACGGACGCCCTGATCGTCGCTGAGCGGCAGCGCCGTGAACTGCAGCGCCGCCTTGGCGAGGTTCGGGGTCAGCTGCGGGAACTGGTCCTTCATCAAGGCGACGACGCCGGTCGTCACGCCAGCGGCCATGCTGGTGCCCGAGAGCCGCAGGTACGAGCGGCCCGACGGTCCGGTCTCCACGAACTGGGGGTAGGTATTCGCCAGGGCGCTGTCCGGCGCCAGTTCGGCGAGAAGCTGATGGCCGGGCGCGACGACATCGGGCTTCGCGAGACCGTCGTACCATGTCGGCCCGCGCGAGCTGTAGTCCGCCAGCCGATCGTCGCCACGCGCGGCCGTGCCCTGGTGGTTGAAGGCGCCGGCGGTGATGGCGGAGGGTGCGTTGCCGGGAGAAGTGATGCCGGCGTAACCGACGTTGCCATCCAAATCGGAGCCGAAGTTGCCGGCGGACGTGACCACGATGATGCCGGCCTGCACGGCCTTCTCGACCGCCTGGACCAGCGGGTCGGTGGCGGCCGGCTCGAAGATCGGGTGGCCGAGCGACAGGTTGATGATGTCGATGCCGAACCAACGGCGGTTGGCGATCGCGAACTCGATGGCGCGGATGACGTCGCTCGTGCGGCCGCGGCCCTCGGCGTCCAGCACCTTCAGCGCCACGAAATCGACGCCCGTGGCGACCCCCTGCATCGCGCCATCCATTGCCGGCCCCTGCGCGCCAATCAGTCCGGCCACATGCGTGCCGTGACCGTAGGCGTCAGAAGGGAACGTGCGCCGCGCGCCGCCGCCCGTGAAGTCGACGAACGCCAGGATGCGGCCCTGGAAGGCGGCTGAGGGGTGGAGGCCCGAATCGATCAGGGCCACCGTGACGCCGGCGCCATTCAGCCTGCCATTCGCCTGGAGCCCCATGGACGCCAGGACCGGGCTCGCCGGAACCAACCGGGGCGATGGGCGGGGGCGACGGAAGGACGCCGTGGCCATGACCTCGACGTCTTCGGAACAGCTCTGCGCCGCATCACTGCCGCAGACCGCCTCGACCTGGGCCGGGGTGAGTTCGACGCTCAACGCGTCGATCGATTCGAGGTCATCTGGAATGGAAAGGCCCTGGCCCTGCAACTGGCTCTTCAGCCAGGTGCGGCTGCCTTGGCGCGTCTTGACGATGACCCGGCTGCTGCGGCCCGCGCGCTGAGCGTTCTCGAGCGCGCGATCCAACTTGCGACTGGATGGGCCGGCGGAGGCCGGAATTGGCATCAGCGTCAGCGCCAGGAGGAGTGCGAATGGGGAGAGGCGAATTCTCATAAGGTTCTCGCCATCCTGTTTAGCAATTGAGCGGCCAAGTCATATAGACATACACAAAACGGCTAAAATTGAGCAATTAAATGACTTTAAGCGACAATTAATGCCTGTAACAGCATGCCAACTGCCATGGTCA
Organism: uncultured Acidobacteriota bacterium; assembly: GCA_963721715.1. Classification (GTDB taxonomy): domain Bacteria; phylum Acidobacteriota; class Vicinamibacteria; order Vicinamibacterales; family UBA2999; genus VFZN01. The sequence goes on from CAVRKI010000006.1 coordinate 816,588, forward strand.
CATGCGCCGATACGGAACACACAGATCGTGGCTCTCGGCCGCAAGACGCTGTTAACTAGTTGTCTTGAATGAACTTATACGCCATCGTCTCAACCTGAAACAAGCCCAGCCTGGCCTGTTTCAGGAAGGTACAAGAATGTAAGTTCTTTATTTGCTTTAGTTTATATCGCGAAAACCGGTGTGACTGGCAGCAGATGTGGTCTGAATCGGGACAGCTGGAGGGCTGCCCCGACAAGATTGTCAGTGTCTGAGCCCTGCGCCTCGAGGGCTTGGGGCCTCAGAAACCCCAGCGAACGAGCACCGAGCCGACGGTGAAGCCGGCGCCCACCGAGGCGAGCAGAATGAGATCACCCTTCTTCAACCGGCCACTCGTCAGCGCATCGTTCAGCGCCAGTGGAATCGTCGCGGCCGTGGTATTGCCGAACCGGTCGATGTTGATGATCACCTTGTCTTCGGGCATCCCGATGCGTTCGGCGGCCGACATGATGATCCGGCGGTTCGCCTGATGCGAGACGAAGAGATCGAGGTCGGCCGCGGTCACGCCGTTGCGCTGGAGCAGGCGCTCGCAGATCTCGCCGGTGTTCCGCACCGCGAACTTGAACACCGCCTGTCCTTCCTGCTTGACGAAGTGCAGGCGCTCGTCCACCGTCTCCTTCGACGCCGGACGAAGGCTGCCCCCGGCCGGCATGCACAGCGATGGCCCGCCGCTGCCATCCACCTGGTGTTCGAAATCCAGGATGCCGAGCGACGGATCGTCCGACACGCCCAGCACCACGGCGCCAGCGCCGTCACCGAACAGCACGCAGGTCGCCCGGTCGGTGTAGTCGATGATGCTCGACATCACGTCGGCGCCAATCACCAGCACATTGGTCGCCGCGCCGGCGGCGACCATCTGGCTCCCGACCGTCAGCGCGTAGGTGAACGCCGAGCACGCCGCCGACAGATCGAAGCCCCAGGCCTTGGTCGCCCCGATCTTGTCCTGGACCAGGCAGGCGGTGCTCGGGAACAGCATGTCCGGCGTCACGGTGCCGACGATGATCAGATCGATGTCGGCGGGCGTGAGCCCCGCACGGCGAATCGCCTCGAGTGCGGCTTCCTTCGCGAGATCGCTGGTCGCCACCCCGGGATCGACGATGTGCCGCTCGCGGATGCCGGTCCGCTGCATGATCCACTCGTCGGTCGTGTCCACCAGTTTCTCGAGATCGGCGTTGGTGAGCAGGCGGGGCGGCACGTAGGTGGCCAGGCTCTTGATGACGGCACGCCGGATGGGCGCGTGTCCCGCCAGCTTCGATCGCAACATCTCTGTCAAAACAATCCCCTTCCGGGCAGGGTGCGCCCAAAGTAAGCGTAGGCCCGCGCCGTGGCCATGCGGCCGCGCGGGGTGCGTTCCAGGAAGCCGAGCTGAATCAAATACGGCTCGTGCATGTCTTCGATGGCGTCGGATTCCTCGCTGGTCGCCGCCGCCAGCGTGTTGAGGCCCACCGGCCCGCCGCTGAACTTGTCGATGATGGTGAGCATCAACCGGCGATCCACTTCGTCCAGGCCGTGCGCATCCACTTCGAGCAGGGTCAGCGCCGCGCGGGCCACCTCCATCGTGATGTGGCCGTTGGCGCGCACTTCGGCGAAGTCGCGTACCCGCCGCAGCAACCGGTTCGCCACCCGTGGCGTGCCGCGGGCACGCCCCGCCAGTTCCCGCGCCGCATCGTCGTCGAGCGGCACGCCGAGGATGCGCGCCGAGCGCCGGACGATCTCCTCGATGTCGGCGGCGGTGTAGAAATCCAGCCGATGGACGATGCCGAAGCGGGCGCGAAGCGGCGAGGTGAGCAGTCCGGCCCGCGTGGTCGCCCCCACCAGCGTGAACTTCTCCACCGGCACCTTCACCGATCGCGCACCCGGGCCCTGGCCGATCACGATGTCGAGTTCGAAATCCTCCATCGCGGGATAGAGGATCTCCTCGATCGCCGGCGCCATCCGGTGGATCTCGTCGATGAACAGCACTTCACGCGGCTGGAGGTTCGACAGGATGCCCGCGAGATCGCCGGGCTTCTCGATGACCGGCCCGGCCGTGGTCCGGATCGGGGCGCCCAGTTCGTTGGCGATGACGTAGGCGAGGGTCGTCTTGCCGAGGCCCGGCGGGCCGTAGAGCAGCACGTGGTCGAGCGCCTCGCCTCGCTTCACTGCGGCGGCAATCGACACCTGCAGGTTCTCCCGCACGCGGTCCTGGCCGATGTAATCGTCCAGACGCCGAGGCCGAAGGCCGGCCTCGTATTGCGCGTCGTCGTCCACGCGCGCCGCCGAGACGAGTCGAGAATCGCTCATGCGTGTCAGGCTCGAGACAGAATTTTCAGGGCGGCCCGAAGGTGAAGCTCGAACGAGGCGCCCACGGCATCCTGGAGCACCGACTCGAGCGCCTTGTCGATGGCCCGATGATCGTAGCCGAGATTCCCGAGCGCGGATGCGAGATCGGCGCGGCGCTGGTCGCTTTCGAGGGGCATCGCCGTGTCGCCGGCCACCGACTCGAGCGCCTTCGGCAGCCGATCGCGCAGCTCCATCGAGATGCGCTCGGCGGTCTTCTTGCCCACGCCCGGGATGCGGGTGAGCCTGCCGAGGTCGGCGCGCTGGATGGCCCCGACCAGCTCGCGCGGCTCGATGCCGGAGAGCACGGCCAGCGCCAGCTTCGGGCCGATCCCACTGACGCCGATCAGCCGCTCGAACACCGCGAGCTCGAGCGGGGTGGCAAAGCCGTAGAGCGCGAGCAGATCCTCGCGCACGTGGGTGTGGACGCGCAGCGTGATCTCGGCGCCCGTGTCACCGGCCGTGTAGTAGGTGGAGAGCGGCACCGCGACGTCGTATCCCACGCCCGCCACGTCGACGATGATGCGGGTGGGCTGCTTCTCGATGATGCGCCCGCGCAGGTAAGCGATCATCGTGTCGTCGGTCGGTACTGCCGCCAGCTCCGGGGCGCGGCCGCACCGCGGGGCGCGGCAGCCCGCGTGCGCGCGCCAGCAGAGGCGATCGTCCCGGACTGGTGCACGTGACAGATGGCCACCGCCAGGGCATCGGCGACGTCGTGAGGCGTCGGCACGGCGTCGAGTCCCAGCAGCAGCTTCACCATCTGCCCCACCTGCGGCTTCTCGGCTCGCCCGTATCCGACCACCGCCCGTTTGATCTCGGCAGGGGTGTATTCGAGGACCGGCATGCCGCACTCGACGGCCGCCAGCATCGCTACGCCGCGGGCGTGCCCCAGCTTCAGCGCGCTGCGGACGTTCGTGGCGTAGAAGAGGTTCTCGATGGCGACGCAGTCAGGCTGGCAGGCCTCGATCTCGCCGACCAGCGCCCGGTAGATCGCGCCCAGCCGCTCGGGAAAGGTGGCGTCGGCCCTGGCGGTGATGGCGCCGCACCGCACCAGGCGGTGGCGACGTCCATCGCTGTCGACGCACCCGAAACCGGTGCGTTCGGAGCCGGGGTCGATGCCGAACACCTTCACGCGAGCGAGGCCTCGATCTCCTTCTCCTCGATGTCGAAGTTCGACCAGACCTGCTTGACGTCGTCGTGATCGTCGAGCACGTCCATCAGCTTGACCATCCGCGTCGCTTCGGCGCCCTGCAGCTTCACGTAGTTCTGCGGCAGCATGGCGACCTGCGCGCTGGCGGGCTCGATGCCCGAGGCTCTTCACCGCGTCGCGCACGGCTTCGAAGGCCGGCGGGGCGGTCAGGATTTCCCAGTTGTCGCCGTCGTCGCGCATGTCGTCGGCGCCGGCTTCGAGCGCGGTGTTCAGGAGCTTCTCCTCGTCGGCCGCCGTCTTCTCGACGACGATGTAGCCCTTCTTCTCGAACATCCACGCCACGGAGTTGCTGGAGCCCAGGTTGCCGCTGTGCTTCTCCAGCAGGTGCCGCAGTTCACCGACCGTGCGGTTCTTGTTGTCGGTGAGCGTTTCGATGATGAGGGCCGCCCCGCCGGGGCCGTAGCCCTCGTAGGTGATTTCCTCGTAGGTGACGCCGGGCAGTTCGCCCGTGCCGCGCTGGATCGCCTTCTTGATGTTGTCGGCCGGCATGTTGACCGACTTCGCCTCGGCGATGATCGTGCGGAGCCGCGGATTCGTGGCCTGATCGCCGCCGCCATTCCTGGCCGCGACGGTCAGTTCCTTGATGATGCGGGTGAAGATCTTCCCCCGCTTGGCGTCAGCGGCGCCCTTCTTGTGCTTGATCGTGTGCCATTTTGAATGGCCGGACATGGCAGTGCTCCAGAGTCTGAAGTTTCAAGCCCCGCAGCTCACGTCGATGGGCATCCGCCCGGGACATTCGAAGCGATGGCATCCTAAACTCAGGTGAATTGAGGGGTGAAAGGACTCTAGAGTTTACGCGGAAAGAAAGCCAGAAGGAAAGCGGCGGTTGCGCCCTAACGGCGGCTGGCCAGGAGAATCCACACCTCGGCCCGGGAGTCCCAGGGACCGCCGCGGTAGTCGCCCAGCATGGCGGTGACCTCGAAGCCGGCCTTCTCCAGCCGGGCCGCCATCTGCGGCACCGACACCGTGCGGAACGTCAGGGTGAACCGTTGGCGGGTCGCCTGTCGGCCCCGGCCTTCGATGAACTCCTGATCGAAGAACGTCAGTCCCCGCCGGGCGTCCTGACGGACCGATTCGAGCAGCGTGATGGGGGTGCCGGCGCGCCCGCGCCGCCCCTTCAGGCTCACCCGCTTCTGGTACTCCCGCCAGTCCGGCAGGTCCGCGACCAGCTCGAGGCCGAAGACGCCACCTCGAGGGAGCAGGTCGGCCACCGCCTTCAGGGTGTCGACGAGGTCCTTCTCGCGAAGCAGCGACTGCAGCACGCCGTAGGGCGCCAGCACCGTGTCGAAGGAGCCTGGAGCAAACGGCAGGTGCCGGATGTCGCCGCGGACCAGCCCGACCTTGGACAGCCTGGCCCGGCGCAGGCGCGTCGTGCCCGCGGCCCAGCATCGCGGCCGAACGGTCGATGCCGATGACCTCGGCGGCCCCGGTCCTGGCCAGCGGAACGGTGACCCGGCCGGTGCCGCACCCCAGCTCGAGCACCCGGCCGCCCCGCGGCCGTGACGAGCCGCTGCCAGAACGCGACGTCCCGGCGGCCGAACGTCCGGGCATTCTCCCAGTCGTAGAACGGTGCGTACTCGTCCCAGCCGTGATGACCTTCGACGCGGGGTTCACGGGGAGAGGGCTTCGAGATCGTGGCGCTGGCGGCCACCCTGATCGCGGCCGCCGCCGCCTTCCCGGCCTTTGAAACCTTCGCCCCTGCCCCCGGCTTCGCGGCCTTCGCCGCCTTGGTGGCTGGTCTCGCCACACGGGCCCTGGAGCGTCTCCCTACGTCCACGGCAATTCCACCTCGCCGCGGGCCTGGCGGATGGCGAGGTCGGGCAGGCCCGAGAGAATCTGCACCACGTCGTGCGGCAGGTCCATCGGCTGAAATGTGTCCACGGAGACGCACCCCACGCGCACGAAACCTTCGGCCAGCAGCTGATCCGAGTTGTCGTCCCGAATCTCGAACTGGTGCCGGAGCCTTCGAGGGTTCTCTGCCGTCGTCTCGATGCCGACGCGGACCAGCTGTCCCGCCCGCGCGGGAGCGCGGAACCTGGCGCTCACTTCCACGCGCGGCATCCCGAATCGGTGACGATCGAGCAGCACCTGACGGGCCTGGCCAAGCGAGGCGAACATCTCTTCCTCGGCGTCTTCGAACCATCCGAGAAAGTTGGGAAACCACGCGACGCCGGCGGCATCGGTGTCCGACCAGTGAACTTTCTTGCGAATCTGAAAAAAGGGCATGGCCGGTCCTCAGTCGGAAATGGCGAGTTCACCCGGCACGATCGGCCGGGTGCGCGGCAGCAGGCCGAGTCGAGCCATGTTGCCGACGACAGCGAGAATCCCGATGAACACGACGAGCTTCACGATGTCGCTCACGGTGTTGTGCGGCAGCGCCTTCCACATGAACCAGAGGACCGGCTGGGCAATGGTCACGGCCCACACCGAGCCGTAGAAGTAGCGTCGCTCGTGACCTTCGCCCGCCGTCGACGCCTTCACGCGCGGCAGCTGGCCGAGAGCGCCGAGCAGCCACACCGTGCCGGCAATCGGGAAGTAGGCATACTGATACATCTGCTTCAGCCGCCATTCACCGGTGACGATGGCGAAGACGAGCCCGGCGATGTTCAGCAGCGCAAACGCCACCACCTCACCCCAGGCCGTGGTGTAGCAGATCCGCCGATAGAGCGGATTGGGCCGGTCTTCGGTGAAGCGAATGATGTAGGGCGCGGGTTCGCAGCCCGGAAGCTGGCCGAACAGGCCGGCGATCCCGGTGCCGACCAGCACCACGGTCAGCCAGGCCAGCATCCGGGCGTCGAGCCCTCGCTCGAAAAGGTCGAAGGTGAGCGGACCTGGCGCGATGAAGAACACGAAGATCCAGATCGGCCAGTGATTGAATCGGTAGTGCAGCTTGTTCCGCGTCCGCAGTTTGCGTTCGGTATCGAGTTCCACCCGCAGCGCGGCGGACCCGATGTCGGCGCCCGTCCGGGCCAGGGGTCGTAGTCTCTCGGTCATCCAGCGCTATATTCTCCCGCATGTCGTCGTCGCGCGTCAGGTTCCTCTTCGTTCTCCTGGTCGCCACGGGCTGCGCCCAGCCCCCGGCCCCGATGTCGCCGCCAGCCCCGCCGGAATCGCTGGAGGCCTTCCGGTCGGCCGCGGCGCGGATTCTGCAGGAGACGGGCGTGCCGGGCGCGGGCATCGCGCTGGTCCGGGCCGGTGGCGTGGAGTGGGCCGGGGGCATCGGCCTGGCGGATCGCGACCAGCGCACGCCGGTGACGGCCGACACGCACTTCCGCGCCGGCTCCATCAGCAAGACATTCGTGGCGATGGCCCTGGTGCAGCAATACGAAGACGGCGAGATGGACATCGAGGCGCCAGTGTCGGAGTTCGCCCCGGGAGTGGCCGTCGACAATCGGTTCAGCGCGCCCGTCACGGTGTTGAACCTGCTGCAGCACACCGCCGGCTTCGACGACATGCACTTCAACGAGCGCTACAACCTGACGGACCCGCCAGACCTGCCGCTGCTCGAGGTGCTGGCGCGCAATCCCGCGTCACGCCGCGTGCGCTGGCAACCGGGAACGCGCATGTCCTATTCGAACCCGGGCTACGCCGTGGCCGCCGCGGTCCTGGAGCAGGTGACCGGCCGGCCCTACGAAGACGTCATCCGCGAACGCATCTTCACGCCGCTTGGCATGAGCACCAGCAGTTTCGTGCTGGCGCCCGGCGACGAACCTGCCCTGGCACGTGGGTACGACAGCCGGTCTGGCGCGCCCGTCCCGTTCTCGCAGATCTACCTCCGGCCGGCAGGTAACCTGCACACCTCGGCCGCCGAGCTGGGCCGCTTTGTTCAGATGCTCCTCAACTGGGGCGAAACCTCCGACCTGCTGGTGATCGATCCGGAGTACCTCAGCAACATGGAGCGGCCGCGCACGTCGCTCTCGGCGAAGGCGGGACTGATCTACGGCTACGGCACGGGCATCGCGTCACGGTCGCTCGCGGGCTTTCCGGTGTTGGGCCACAACGGCGGCATCGACGGCTTCTCGTCGTCATACGGCTATTCCGCGGGACGGGACGTCGGCTGGGTGGTCCTCGTCAATGCGACCTACGGCGGAGCAGCCGTGGAGCGCCTGTCGGCGCTGGCGCTCAGCTATCTCAAACGAGACGTCGCTCCCCCGGCGAAGCCCGAACTGCCGTGGCGCCGGCAGCTGCTGGCCGGCTACGAGGGCTACTACCAGCCCGAAGGATTCCGCAACGAGGTGTTCGGCGCGATTGAATGGCTGACCGGCGGCACCACCGTTCGCGCCGAGGGTAACGGACTCTGGGCGCAGCCGATTCTCGGTTCGCGCCAGCGGCTGGTGCCCACGTCGGACAATCTGTTCCGCGGGATCGACGACGTCACGCCCAGCCTGGTGTTCACGACCGACGCCGAGGGCCGCGACGTGATGCTCGAGGACGGTCAGTACGGCGTCCGCACGCCGCGGTGGCGGGTCGAGGCGATCCGCGTTCCCATTCTGCTGGCCATGAGCCTGCTGGCCACGCGTGCCCCTCGCGATGCTGATCTGGCTCGTACGAATCCGCGCCGCCCGGCCGGTCGGCTTCTGGGCGCTCAAGGTCACGCTCCTCGTGCTGCCACTGGCGCTCGTGGCGCTTTGCAGCCTGCCGCTGTGGGTCCCGGGACGCGACTGGGGCGTGCCCAATCTCTGGACCCGGCTGACGTTCATCGGCTCCTGGTCGCTGCCGATCTTCTCCATCGTCGCCCTGGTGCTGGTGGGTGGATGCATGGCGCCGGGACGCCGGGCCGTGGCTGCGCGCCTACGCCACCGCGGTGACGTGTGCCGGCCTCGCCCTCTCCGCCTACATCGCGGTGTGGGGACTGGTGGGTCTCAGATCATGGGTCTACTGAGCGCCCGGCCGACGGCGACGACGAGGCGGCGACGTTAGACTAATCCCTCAGCTCACTTGAGTGGTCATGCCCACATCTGGCCAATCCGCTTGAAACCGGCACAATCCACGGAGGTCCGAGCTGATGAAATACTCAACCACGACTCAATTGAGGGGTTAGGCGCGTGACACAGGAATGGAACGCCTGCTCCTACCACAAGGTCTCGACCCCGCAGACCAGCTGGGGCCAGAAGGTGCTGGCGCGGCTCGCGCTCCGTGGTGACGAGCGGGCGATCGACGCAGGATGCGGCAGCGGCCGGCTGACGGGCGAACTGCTGGAACGGCTGCCTCACGGGCAGCTTGTGGCCATCGACCGCTCGTGGAACATGCTGCAGACGGCGCGCGCCAATCTCCGGCCTGCCTTTGGTCCGCGGGTGCGATTCGTTCAGGTTTCGTTGCCCGCCATGCCGTTCGATGAATGGGCCGACCTCGATCTTCAGCACGGCCACGTTCCACTGGGTCAGCGACCATCCGGCGATGTTCGCCAATCTCTTCACGGCGTTGCGGCCGGGCGGCCGTCTGCACGCGCAGTGCGGAGGCGGCCCCAACCTTGCGGAGGCCCACGCGCTCGCCGACCAGGTGATGCATCGCCCGCCGTTTGCCGAGTACTTCACCGGGTGGCCGGGCCCCTGGCTGTTTGCGACGGACACCGAGACGCGCGTTCGATTGCTGGACGCCGGCTTCACCGATGTGCAAACGAATCTGGAGCCCGCGCCCACGACGCTCGCCAGCGAAGAGGACTATCGCGAGTTCGTGACCACCGTGATCTACCACCCGCACCTGTCCCGGCTGCCCGACTCGCTGAAGGGCGCTTTCATCGATGAGGTCGCCGCGCTGGCCGCCGCACAGTCCGCTCCGTTCACGCTGGACTACTGGCGACTCAACATGCAGGCCGTCAGGCCCGTTTCCCGATCGTGAGATCAGCCAGATGACGCATCCCACCGTGATTCACCCCGCCGACCACGCGACCTACTCGCCGGACAAGATGGGCAAGGCGACGCTGTTCGAGTCGTCGCGCCTGCTCGTCGGCTTGAATGCCTTCGAACCCGGACAGGAACACGCCCTTCACGCGCATGCCGGACAGGACAAGGCCTACCTCGTCATCTCCGGCACCGGCCGGTTCCTGCTGGAGGGACGGGATGTGCCGATGCGCGCAGGCGATCTCCTGGTCGCCCCCGAGGGTGTGCCGCACGGCGTGCGGAACACCGGCTCGGAGCGCCTGCTCGTGCTGGCGATCCTGGCGCCGGCACCTGCACCTGCACACCATTGAGCAATTCGAGGCGCGCCCTCGCTCGCCGCGGGCCCGCTCTGGTTTACTATCTCAACGAATGGCGAAGTCCCCGACGCTCCGCGCCCTGCCGCGCCGCGAGCCTCCTGCACGAAGGCCGGCGGACGAGTCTGTCACGGAGCCGGAGCGAAATTTCACCCTCGCGACCTCGCCCGTCGCCAACGGACCAGACGCGACCGGGCATCACGGCACGGGACTGATTGCCGGCGCGGACGGCCTGCGCGCGCTGCTGGTGGTCCGGCCAGGATCCGCTGTACGTCCGCTATCACGACGAGGAGTGGGGTCGTCCGGTCCGCAACGATCACCGGCTGTTCGAAAAGATCTGTCTCGAAGGCTTCCAGTCGGGCCTCAGCTGGTTGACGATCCTGCGCAAACGCGAGCACTTCCGCGAGTCGTTCGAAGGCTTCGATCCCGAGCGCGTCGCCCGGCTGACGGCACGCGACGTCACGCGCCTGATGAAGAACACCGGCATCGTCCGGCACCGGGGAAAGATCGAATCGACGATCAACAACGCCAAGCGCGCGCTGGAAGTGATCGAGGAGCGCGGATCGCTGGCCAAGTACTTCTGGGGCTGGGAACCACCGCCGAAGGAACGGCCCGTGGTGTGCTCCTACGACGTGCTGCGTGCCACGAGCACCACGCCCGCGTCCGTTCGGCTGTCGAAGGAGCTGAAGGCGCGAGGCTGGACGTTCGTCGGCCCGACCACCATCTACGCCTTCATGCAGGCCATGGGGCTGGTCAACGACCACGTGGAGGGCTGTCACTGCCGCGTGGAAGTGGCCCGCATGCGGCGGCGCTGAGCGACTACTGCTGCACCACCGAGTGCTTGCGGCCGCGCAGCAGCTGCACGAGGCTGTTCGGCCCCACCAGGTGGGCCGCCCCGACGACGACGAAACAACGCGCTCCTTCGGACAGGCACGCCTCGACCGGCGCCACCCAGTTCCGGTTCCGTTCGAACAGCAGCCGTTCGGCGATCGCGGGCGAGTCACTGAATCCCTCGTGGAGCAGTTGCTCGACCGTGGCGGTGTCGCCCTTCCGCCAGGCGTCAGCGAGCACCTCGACGTTGCTGGCCTGGGTGTCGATGTCTGCCAGCATCGCCTTGAGCGACTCCTCCTGCATCGAACCGGCGAGGCCGTCCAGCCGGTCGAACTGATAGGCCACCGTCTCGAGCGCGCGGCGCGGCATCGCCGCGGCCCTGGCCCGCTCGTAGAAGTGCTTGTCGATGCCAAGCTCGCTGTCGAATCCGGCCTTCGTCAGCTCGGATGACGTCAGGGCCACCGCCGCCATCCACGGCTTCATCCGCTGCAGCAGCATGAGCGGAATGCCGTTGGCCTCGGCGCGGGTGCGCACGGCAGCGAACGTCTCCGCCGATACGATCTGGTCAAGGGTCTGCCCCTGCGGAAGCGTGGCTTTCCCCATCAACCCGATCATCGTGGCCGGATTGTTCATCTCGTCGAGATCCACCTCCTCGACCAGCGTCCGCGACCAGGCGAAGGCCTGATCGATGGTGGGGCTCAATGGATAGAAGCTCTTCGTGAGCACGTGCACGGAGCCGAGCAGATAGGCCTCGCTGCCCGACGGCGAGGTGACCTTCCACAGGAAGTGCTTCGGCGCCGCCTCCTGCGCCGAGACGACCGCACCGAACACCACGACGGCCGCCAGAAACGTCGCGCCAACCCGTCTCGTTCGCATGTGTCTCCCTCGCACCAAGTATTATCAGTCTCTTCATGTCACTGCGTACCGTGCTGCAAGGGACCCTGGTGATGGGCCCGATGACCAAGGGCTCGAACCTGCCCTACCGCCGGCTCTGCGTCGAGTTCGGCGCGCGCGTGACGATGAGCGAAATGACGGTCGCCAGGCGGCTGAAGCAGCGACGCAAGGGCGAGTTCGCCCTGATCCGCCGGTTCGAAGGCGAGCCATTCTTTGGCGTTCAACTGGCCGGCACCAACCCGGAAGAGATGGGATGGGCGGCGGAGCTCGTCGAGTCCCGTGGCGCCGATCTCGTGGACCTCAACTGCGGGTGCCCCATCGATCACTTCACGCGCAAGGGCATCGGCGCGTCGCTGGGCCGTCAGCCGAACCGGCAGCGGCGCATCATCGAGACGATGAAGAAGGCCGTGACGGGGATTCCGGTCACTGCCAAGATCAGGCTGGGGTGGAACGACGACGACCGGAACGCATTGGATCAGGCCAGGGCCCTGGCCGACGGCGGTGCTGACGCGATCACCGTGCATGGACGCACCCGCAACGCGCGCTATCGGACCGCCGCCGACTGGGATGCAATCGCGGCGATTGCGGCGGCGGTCCCGATCCCGGTCATCGGCAACGGCGATGTGCTGTTCGGCCACGAGGTCGAGCCGCTGCGTGCCCGGTCCGGCTGCGCCGGCGTGATGACCGCGCGCGCGGCGTTGATTCGCCCCTGGCTGTTTCGCGAAGTGACCGAGGGATACCGCGACCTGTCGGCCGACGAACGCATCGCCATCTACCGTCGCTACGTCACGCTGGCCAGGGAACACTGGGGCAACGACGAGCACGGGCTGGCCCGGGTGCGCACGTTCACGAACTGGCACCTGGGGTTCTGGTGCCGCGATGTCAGGCGTCACGACGATGGCACATTCCCCTCGATGCAGGTGCGCGAGCGGGAGTTGCGGGTGCGGTCGCCGCTCGATGCGCTGCTCACACGCACCGATGCAGCTGGTCACGATTACCTGACGGAGTGCCTGGTGATGGAACGGGAGATCGTGCCCGCCGAGGCGCCAGCCGCTGGCGCCGAGCAGGAATCGCCGGTGCTGGAGGCGGAAGGCTAGCGATACCGAGCGAAGCAGAAACGGACTGGCGATGCCTACCCGCTCGAGCCGCTGCGCCCGCCAGGCGGGGGCGGAGCGCGTGAAGGTAGAGCTCGATGTCGGGATACTCGGGCACCCGACTATCTCCGCTTCGCGGCCTCCATTGCGAAGAACTCGCGCTTCAGTCTGAGCAGGATCGGAATCGATGCGAGCACGGAGACCAGATTCGGCAGCGCCATCAGCCCATTGAGCGTGTCGGCGACGTCCCACACCAGGTGCAGCGAGCCGACGGCGCCGAGATAGATGAACACCAGCCACAGCAGCCGGTAGGGCACGGCGGCCCTGGCGCCGAAGAGATACACGATGCCGGTCTCGCCGTAGTAGCTCCAGCCGATGAGGGTGGAGAACGCGAACAGCACGAGGCTGGTCGTGACGACGATGTTGCCCCAGGTGCCCGGCAGGCCGACCGAGAACGCCTGGCCCGCCAGCGCCGCGCCCGTGGCGCCATCGTCCCACACGCCGGTGACGAGGATGACGAGCCCGGTCACCGTGCACACCAGGATCGTGTCGACGAAGACTTCGAAGATGCCGTAGAGCCCCTGCCGCACCGGATGATCGGTGCGCGCGGCGGCATGCACCATCGGCGCGCTGCCCAGGCCGGCCTCGTTCGAGAACAGCCCGCGCGCCACTCCGTATCGAAGAGCCATCATCACCGTGGCGCCGGCAAAGCCGCCCGTCGCGGCGGCGCCGGAGAACGCGCTCTCGAAGACCAGGGCGATGGCGCCCGGCACCTCGCCCGCGAATCGCATGAGGATGACCAGACCACCGCCGAGGTAGAAGATCGCCATGAAGGGCACCAGGATCTCGGTGACTTCGCCGATGCGGCGGATGCCGCCGAGGATCACTGCCGCTGACAACACGGCCAGGACAATCCCGGTCACGGGCGTCGCGATGCCGAACGAGGCGCGCAGGCTGTCGGCCACGGAGTTGGCCTGCACCATGTTGCCGATGCCGAATGCCGCCAGCGACACGAGCGCGGCGAAGATGGTCCCGAGCCAGGGGAGCCCCAGGCCGTTCTTCAGCGTGTACATCGCGCCGCCGCGCATCGTCCCGCTCTCGTCGGTCTCGCGATAGTGCATCGCGATCACGATCTCGGCGAACTTGGTGCACATCCCCAGCAGGCCGGAGACCCACAACCAGAGCAGGGAGCCTGGCCCGCCGATCGAGATTGCCGTGGCCACGCCCGGCGATGTTGCCGACGCCGACGGTCGACGCGAGGGCCGTGGCGACGGCCTGGAAGGGCGAGACGGTACCGGGCTCGGTGCTCTTCTGGGTGATCTTTCCGAGCACCTCCTTGAGGGCAAATCCCAGGTAGCGGAACTGAACCGCGCCCGTCAGCACCGTGAGGAGCACGCCGGTGCCCAGCAGCAGCACGATCATCGGCCATCCCCAGACGTACCCGTTCAACCAGCCGTTCACCGCGGCAATCTGATCCACCATCAACAGGCGCCCTCCCGGGGCACATCGCGCGGTGTCAGCTTATGTCGGCAGCGACGATTTAGCGAGGGTCCAGGTCGAGCCTGCGATGCGCCGCGGCGCTCAGTAGGCGTTGACGAGAGACATCCAGCCGGTCAGCCTGGGCCCGGTGACGCCGCGCGGAGTGCGACGAGCCCTGGCTGTCTCTGGCGGTGTGCTGCAGGCGCCATGCCGGATGAAATGGAGCGCCTCGGCCAGTGACGCCTCGGCGGCGTCGCCCAGATCGAACTCGATCGAGTCGGCCGCCGCACAGGTGACGGGCAGCCCGCCGAAGTAGTCACCCTCGTCGTTCGCATTGCGCAACGAGAACGAGACCGGCGCCAGCACCTTGCCGCAGAACTCGATCAGGTACTGCCCGACCGGCTTGCCGTAGGTCGCGTCGCCGATGATCTCCACCGGCATGAAGGGACGCAGCGCGTTGATCACCAGCTCGCTGGCTGACGCCGACGAGCGGGAGGCGATGACGACGAGCCTCGAAAGCCGCGGCACCGGTTGTTCCAGCGATTCGAACCGGAGTGTTTCGTTGCGGAACGCGTTCCGATCGTTGTGCGCGTAGGTGGCAAATGGCTGGCCCGCTGTCGCCACCCCGCCGATCAGGCTGCCCAGGTGCACGGCCACGTCGACCAGGCCGCCGCCGTTGTAGCGAAGGTCCAGTACCAGTTCCGACACGCCCGCCTCGAGCAGGGAGGCGAAGGCTTCGTCGAGCGCGGCCACTGACGGGCGCACGAAGTTCCGGAAGAACAGGTATCCGACCCTGCGGCCATCGACTTCGTAGACGCGGGTCAGCGACACCGTCGGGATGGTCACGGGACGCTTCGTCATCGCCTCTCGCCGCTCGGTGCCCTCACGCGATCGGAACAGCACGGTGGACGACACGCCGATGTCGCTCGGCCCGAACGCGCTGCCGATGCCCCCGGACGCGATCAACGATTCAACCGTCCGTCCGTCGACCTCGAGGATGCGATCGCCGCGTGCCAGCCCCGCCTCGGATGCCGGACTGTCTGGGAACACCTGAAGCACGCGGAGCTCCGACTCCGTCTGCGACGTCGAGAACCCGAACCCAATGAACTGACTGTCGCTGTAGAACGCGTTGCTCGACGCCGCCGAGGTGATGTAACTGAAACGGCTGTCCAGTTCACGATACCGGACAGCCTCCAGATAGGCCTCCGGCGAGGGGAAGGCCGTGGCGTTCACGTCTGGCAGGTTCTGACGCCACAGATAGAGGTCCAGCATCACGTCGCGAACGTAGAGGTTCTGCGACGACACGGAGCACGATCGGGGGCCATTCTGCGCCGCGGCAGGCGGGGCGCCCACGCCCACCAGCAGCACCAGCGCCCAGCGTAACGCCCGGAAAGCCATTCGCCCGATTGTGTCCCGGGCCACCGGTGCTTGGGAAGGGGCCGGTCGCGAACACCAGCCCGTGAATCTGGAGGTCGCGGCTCCATCTTGGCGGCGACGCCAGGGAGAGGGCGACAAGTCTTCAACGCAAAGGACGAGGTAGACTCGGCTCGTGAAGTTCATCAGGACGTGGACCATCCGCGCGGTCGCGGCCGCCTTGCTCGTTGCCGCCACTCTCGTGGTTGGCGGAGCCCTTGACGCGCGGCGGCGTCATCCCGATCTGAAACCGTGGCACCAGATGGTGCCCAACGACCTCACGGCCGCGGAGATGGACGACACCTTCGACTTCGATCGCCTGCTGGCTCGGGAAAATGAGGCCTTTGCCACGGTTGACGCCGTCGAGGCGGCAGTGGCCCCGGCGGACCGCACGCCGGTGAACCGCTTCGCGGCGGGCAGCCGCACGCACTACTCGCAGGCCGGGCAGAACTGGAACCGCACCTTCGAACTTCGGCCGGACACGATCTCCGGCGGCGCTCTGCTGATTCACGGCCTCACCGACTCGCCGTACAGCATGAAGGCCGTCGCCGAGACGCTCAGGCAGCAGGGGTATTACGCCCTGGCGTTGCGAATGCCCGGCCACGGCACGGTGCCCGCCGGCCTGACCAGCGTCAACTGGCAGGACTGGTTGGCGGCCGTGCGAGTTGGCGCCCGCCGGGTGCGGCAGCAGATCGGTCCCGACCAGCCGCTGGTGATCGTCGGCTACTCGAACGGCGGCGCACTCGCGGTGAAGTATGCCCTCGAGGCGCTCGACCGGCCGCAGGATCCGAGGGCCACGAGTCTGGTCCTGATCTCGCCGATGATCGGTATCACGCCGGCGGCGCGGCTGGCCTGGTGGATCAGCCGCCTCGGCTTCATCCCGTACTTCGAGAAGGCCAGGTGGCTGGACGTGGTTCCGGAATACAACCCGTTCAAGTACAACTCGTTCCCCGCCAACGCCGCGTTCCAGACATCGTCCATTACCCTGTCGCTGCAGGGCGACCTCCGGCAGCTGCGCCAGGCCGGCCGCCTGCAGGATCTGCCCCCGATGCTCACCTTCCAGTCGATCGTCGATGCCACGGTCAGCACGACGGCGGTCCTGCGCTCGCTCTACGATCAACTGCCGGCGAATGGCAGCACCCTGGTGTTGTTCGACGTGAACCATCGCTCGGGGATCGATGTGTTCCTCCGCGCCGAGGAGCTGTCGCACGTCGCGCGGCTCATCGACCGCGAAGCCCGTCCCTTCCGCCGCGTCCTGATCACCAACAGCAGCTCGTCGACGAACGACGTCATCTCACGCACGGTGGAGGCTGGCCAGCTCTCGATCGTCGACGCGCCTCTCGGGTTGTCATGGCCAGCGGACGTGTATTCCCTGACGCACATCGCCCTGCCCTTCACCCCTGACGACGTGCTCTATGGAAACGAGGCGGAGCCATCGGCGACCGGGCTGGTCCGACTGGGCCGGTTGAGCCCGCGAGGCGAACGGTCGGTGCTCACCGTCGGCACCGACACCCTCATGCGGCTGTCCTCGAACCCGTTCTTCCCCTATCTCGCCGATACCCTCCGTGCCTGGGTCGCCACGGCTCCGGGCCGTTAGCCGGGGGGAACGTTGCTCAGGAACGCATCAGCGGGACCGAGCAGCACGCCGGGCGCGAAGCCGAGGAGCACGAGCAGCAGCACGATGGTCACCACCACCACGCGTTCGCGCGGATAGAGGTCGGGGGCCAGCGTTGCCACCGTGCGCCCGAGAAATACGCGGGAGAACGCGATCAGGGTCGTCACCGCCAGGAGCGCACTCGACAGGATGACGATCACCGTGCTGGTCGGGCTCTCCATCCACAAGGTGTGGAGCAGCAGGTCATCGGCCACGAACCCGGCGGTGCCCGGCAGGCCCACGCCAGCGCCCCCGAACAGCGCAAAGGCGGTGGCGAGCTTCGGCAGGCTGCCGGCCCGGCCGCCCGGTCCCTGAAAGCTGACGGGACCGACGCGTTCTTCGAGCGAGGTGATCATGATGCCGAGCCCGCCGAGCGCCAGCCCCATCGCCACTGCGACCAGCAGCGCCGCGGCGAAGTTGTCGAGGCTCGCCGCGCCGACCGCGGCCAGCAGCATCCCGCCGTGCATCGCCGTGGTTCCTCGATACAGGCCTCGAAGGTCCCGCTGCACCAACGTCATCAACGCCGCCGTGACGCACGCCGCCGCCCCATAGCGCACCAGGAAGGGTGCGAGTTCGATCGCCGCGGCATGGTGATCGACAAAGCGCAGGTGCACGAAGACGAGGGCAATCGTCGACGACAGCTGCTGCGTCTGCACCAACGGCAGCCGGTCGCAGATGCTGGCGACACCGACGTGCAGCGGCATCACGCCGGCCCGCAGGGCGATGCACAGGCAGGACAGACCGAAGGCGATGGCCATCTGGTCCTGGCGAAGCGCGACCGCGACGCCGATTGCGGCGAGGGCGGATAACACCAGCGCGGCGGCGCCGGTGCGGGTCGCGCGCCCCACGGTGAGTGCGTGCACCGACGCCCCGGCCGCAACCGCGAAATAGGCAAGGTCCCCCGTGGATGCGAAGAGGGTGATCACCATCGCCACCGCGAGGGTCAGCAGGTGCCAGACGCGCGCGGCGGATTGCGACACCACGACCGGAGCTACCAGCAGGAGCAGACAGACCGCCAGTGTCTCCCAGGGCGCGGTTTGAACCAGCTCGAGGTTCGTCACGACCTCTGCTCGTCGAGGCTGACCGCACGTCGAAGCCAGCGATCGGCCCGGTCGATTCCACGAGCCAGCGCCAGTACCGGCGAGAACGCGGTGTCGATGCGATCGTCCAGCCGCAGCCGATGCAGCGACGCCGCATACAGCCGCGCCGCCAGGGCAGGCGACCAGCGCGCGATCAGACTCGGGTGCTCGGCGTGACCGTGACCCAGGCGGTGGCTGTCGTGAATGGTGTTCGGCGCCTTCAGATACTGCCCTAGACGCAGGAATGCATGACAGACGAGGTGCGTGAGCGCGAGTGCCGTCCACCCAAGGCAGATCTCAGCGAGGATCAGGCCGACCTGCGCCAGCGTGGCATGCGCCAGGGCGCCCTTGGCGTCGGTGTGCACCCGGACGACGGCCGTGGCGTAGACAGCGGTGGAGAGCCCCACCAGCACGCCGACGGTCCTGGCCACGAACGACACCTCCAGCACCGGCCACACGCGAAGCAGCAGAAAGAGCCCGGCGTGGATCGACACCGCACCGTAGAACAGCGCGCTCGAGGGCGTGGGGCCTTCCATCGCACGAGGCAGCCAGCCCGAGAACGGCAGCTGCGCGGACTTCCCCATGGCCGAGACGAGAAACAGCAGGGCGATGACCGTGGCCTCGGCTGGTGGCAGAGCGGCGGCGCCGGCGAACGCCGAAAAGCGCGCCGAGCCCAGCAGCTCGAATGTGGTGACCGTCGCGATGAGGAGGCCCGCGTCGGAGAACCGGTAGGTGGCGAACGCGCGAACCGACGACCTCACCGGTTCGTCGCGCTCGTGGAAGAAGCCGATGAAGAAGGCCGACGAGACGCCGATCATCTCCCAACCGGCGAAGAACAGCTCGAGGGCGCCCGCCAGCGCGACCAGTTGCGTGCCCGTGGCGAACACCCCCAGCAGCGTGAAGAACCGGACGAAGCCGGCCTCCTTGTGCAGGTAGGTGACCGAGAAGCGCGCCACGAGCGCCGTGAGGATCGCCGCAAACAGCGAGATCGTCACCGAGATTCCGTCGACCAGGAAAACGGTCGGAATCACGAAATCGCCGATTCGCAACCAGTTGGCGAACTCGACGTCGCCGCGCACGGGTTCCCCGAAAGCGCCCGCATAGCCGCTGAGCAGCGCCAGGCTCCCGAGAACGGAGGCCACGAGGCCCGCACCGATCAGGCGGGAAGCTGTTCGCTCAGACGGATGCCGATCCGCGAGCAACGCCAGGAGCCCCACCCCGGCGACGCTGACGAGCGGTGCCAGCACCGTCACGATGATCGCGACCGGGTAGAGGCGGCTCACGCGTGGTCGACTCCCGTCACCGTGTGAGCGGAGTGGTGACCGGGCCCGACCGCGGCTTCCGGCAACGCGCTTCGAACCAGTGCCGGGGTGATGTGATCCCGGGTCCGCATGTGCCACTCGGCGGAACGCTCCACCACCGGCAGCAGGGCCGGACGCGGCGCGTAGGGCACGAAGCGGCCGCCTTCGAACACCGCCATGGCTCCTGTGTCGGGGTCCGCGGACACCAGTTGCACCCACTCGTTGACCACCAGCTCCGCCACTTCCGGCTGCCGGCTCGCCACCGCCAGGAGCGCCTCGGGAGTGGCGTCGACGATCAGGAGCAGCCGCATCGGTTCGTGCAGTTCCACCATCTGCAGCGGCAGGCCCGTGCGCAGGTCACTCTGATGCCCGTTCATGACACCGATCAATCCGGTGACGTTGTGAGGCAGTTTGGTGCCGCAGCCGAACGTCTCGTTGTCGACCGATGAGAAGTAGTACTCGAGGCTGATCCCGGCGCCGACGGGTCCCACCGCCGCCAGAATGCGTTCGAGCACGGCGTGGTTGCTGTCGATGCCCGGGTCATAGCTCACGAGGAACGCCCGGCGATCCAGGTGAAGGCCTCGGGTCAGTGGACGACGACCGACCATGCAGATGGCATTGGTGCAGTGGCCGTACTCCGGACGCGGCTGCGCCAGGTGCGTCGACCGTTCCTCCACGTGCTTCAGCGCCGCCTCCGGCGAGAGATGCAGCGGCGCGTCGTCGAAGCGCCGGCTGCGCTCGAGCGCGTTGTCCCGCCGTGCCTGCTCCAGCGCCGCGTGCGCATCCTCGAACGAGTGCGCCTGGGACGCCGGCAGCGATTCGAGGTCGTAGTACTTCACCGCGTCGCTGGCGGTATCGTGCAACGCGCCGATGAACCAGGTATCGGAAGGGATGTCGATGCCGCGCTGGCGCAGCCCTTCGCGGACGTCAGTGCGGTTGGCCATGTCCGCGAACAGCCGCGCGTTGGCGCCGCCTCGTCTCCCTCCGCACGCGCCACAGTCGTGCGCGGATTCGTGGGGATTGTTCAGGCTGGTGGACCCATGGCCGAGCACGACGACGATCGGCGCGAAGTTCCTGGTCATGCCCAGATTGGTGAGCACGGACGCCACCCGCTCGATGGACTCGCTCAGGGCAAAGCCCACGGGCTTGCGGCTCTGCGCGATTCGTGCGCCGTCTTCGACCCGGATCGTCGACAGCCGGGTGATGGGCAGCGGTGCAAGACGAGACATGAGCCGCTCGCCGACGAGGACCGAGGTCCGCGGAGCCATCACCCGGAACAGGGTCTTGGCGGCCGAAAATGGGCCCAGCAGGAACGACATGCCGGCGCCGCCACTCAGCGTTCGGGAGGCGGCGGCGGCGCGTCGTTCCCATCCGTGCCAGCGATCACGCAAGCGGCGACGAAGCGCGTGCCAGCCCAGCTCGGTGTAGACCGGCTGTTCATGCACCTCATGCGCCGGCGTCACGACCACCGGGCAATGCGCCGCCGGTTCGCGGTCGTAGAGCCCCTGATAGTCGATGGCGACGCCGAAGAAGCCGGCGGCTCCATAAGTGAGATAGCCCGGGTGCTGCTCTTCAATGGCGCGGCGAATGGACTCTTCACGTTCGTCGATGCAGAACACGAACTGCGCCCTGGGGCGCTCGGTGCTCGCCTCCACCGGGAGGGCCCGCCTCGCGGCCAGGGCATCGAGAATCGTGTGCCGGTAGGTGCGCTCATACGCATCCTGAAACAGCTGGCGCCGGTGAATCTCGCCGAACTCGCCGCACTCCCGCCAGAGGCTCGCCAACGCGGCATCATCAAGTGACGCCACGCGCTCGGGCGACCACCCCGCTTTCGTGGCGAGGCCCCACAGGAGGGAGGCGTCGAGGACCGGGGGGCGACTCGGCATCGCCGGCACCAGGGCTCGAAGGCCCTTCCACTCGACCGCCACACCCGCCTGGCGGCATGCGCGCGACACGGCCGCGCGCTCGAGCAGGAGTCGCACAGCCAGGAACTCCGCCAGTGATGCCGGGGGGCCACCAGCGTGCTCCTCGGGGTGACGCTCGAGCCGCGCAAACATGCCGGTCCAGCCGGGCAGCGCCAGAGCGGTGGCAAGGAGATACGCCTCGACCTCATCGACCTGGACACCGAGGTCGTGCAGCGTCTGCACGATGATCTCGCCGGGCCGGCGTCTGCTCCATGAAGGCCCGACGCATGGCGGTCTCGGCGCCGCGGCAGGCGACGGGAGCCGACGCCCCTCGCGCATAGAGCTCCGTCACGGCCCTCAAGAAGCCATGGTGGCGTCCGGGGAGGGTGACATGCGCCTGCCCCTGGTCCAGGTAACCGGCACTCAGCCTGATGAGCTCGCCGTGCACGGATGGATCGGTGTCTGGCTGGTCCAGGGCGACGAGAGCGTCCCGATGTCGGCGCATCGGGCGCGTATCGCGGGCATCCGGATGCGGTCCGCGAGAGACCCGGGCGACGCACGCGTCCCACAACGGCAGGTTCCGGCATTCGGGCGCGATGCCTGCGCGCAAGGTGAACGTGAGCCCGGCAGCATCCTCGGTGTCGAACTCCGACACCATGAGTTGGTGCCAGAAGTCGTCCCGGCTCAGTCCCGGCAGGATCTCGTGCTCTGGCCCGTTGACCGAGCGCCTGTTCGATGACGTCCCTGACATCGAGGTCGGCGATGCGCCCCGACCTCAACGCGCTCCGGAACTCCCGGAGCGGAAGATAAGGACGCGCGCCGAGTGCATCCGCTCCAGCCTGCACACCCTGATGGAAGGGCAGGTGCTGAAACGCATGAAGCGTGTTGTGGTGAATGAAGACGCCGATGGGGCCCTGGTCCGGCAGCACCTGACGCGCCGTGGCGAGCGCTCGCTCGACCGGGTCGTCCGAGCTGTCCCGCTCGGAATGCGTGGACACCTCAATGCCCCCCGCCCGGCTTGGCGTGGGTCAGGTCGATGCCGACGACGGTCACCTTGATGTCGCGATGGTGCGCGTCTTCCATGAACGTCGCCAGCACCTCCTTGACGTCATGGTCGATGTACTCGCCGGTGCCGTCGATCACCACCCGGTCACCGTCCTCGACCTCGTCGAGCGTGGCCACGATGCCGGGCTTGGAGACGAACGTCCCGTCGCGGCGGAAGCGCATCCGCCACACGCCGTCATCGTCCCGGATCGCCACGACGGCTCGCTTCGAATTCTCGTAGAGCACGAAGCAGATGCCCACGATGATGCCGACCACCACACCCTTCAGCAGGTCGAGCGCCAGCACCGCGATGATGGTGATCGCGAACGGCAGCAGTTGCGTGCTGCCGAGTTTCACCTGGGTGGAGAAGAGCGCTGGCTTGCAGAGGTTGAGGCCGACCTGAATCAGGATGGCGGCGAGACAGGCCAGCGGAATCGCGTTGAGCAGCGCGCCGGCGAACACCACGGCAACCAGCAGCAGCACGCCATGCACGAGCGCGGACATCCGCTCGCGCCCGCCGGCCGCGACGTTGGCGCCGCTCCGGACAATCACCGCCGTCACCGGAAGGCCGCCGAGGAATCCAGAGACGGCGTTGGCCGTGCCCTGCGCCAGCAGTTCGCGGTCGGGCGGACTGTGCCGCTTGAGCGGATCGAGCCGATCGACCGCCTGCAGCGACAGCAGGGTCTCGATGCTGGCGACGATGGCAATGGTCGCACCGGCGATCCAGGTCGCGCTGTTGGACAGCGCCGAGAAGTCGGGCTTCGGTAGCGCCAGCCACAGCGCGTCGACGCCGCCAAGCGGCACGTCCACGAAGTGCGTCGCGGCAAGGGCCAGCGAGAGGAGAACCGCGGAACGCAGCGGCCAGGCCGCTCGCAACGACGACCACCACGAGCGCTGGCGACACCATCGGGTAGCGCCCCAGCGGGGTGTGCTTCCAGCCATAGAGGATGGCGAGCGACACCGCGGCGATCACGGCGGCGCCGGGATGGAAGTCGCTGGGGATGTCCATCAGTCCACCGGTCGATCCGAATGCGACCGGCAGCTGCTTCAGGACGATCGTGATGCCGATCGCCGCCAGCATGCCCTTGATCACCGCGGAGGGGACCAGCGCCGAGAAGCGTCCCGACTTCAGCACTCCGAGCAGCAGCTGCAGCACGCCGGCGATCATCACCGCCGTCAGGAACGGACCGATCCCTCCCAGGTGCTGGACCTCGACCAGCACGATGGACGTCAGCCCGGCCGCGGGTCCGGTCACGGAGAGCGGGGACCGCGAAATGAACGGCACGACGATGCCGCCGACGATGCCGGCGATCAGGCCTGACACCGGCGGCACACCACAGGCGATGGCGATGCCCAGGCAGAGCGGAAGGGCAACCAGGAACACGACGACTCCAGCGACGGCGTCTTCTCTGGCGTGACCGAACATCGACGGATGGTGGTGCATAAGCCTCGTTCACCGAACATTCACACAAAACAACCTCACCCCTCAGTCGAGCGCGGCCGTAGCGACACGGACACAGAACGTCTATTTGGGATGCGCGGAAGACTATCGGAGAGGCGCTAAGAGCGGGGCGGCGCCCGGCCGGGCGCGGGCGGGAGGGGGGCCGACTTCAGCGGTGTGGTCAGCGGGAGGGGAACAATGGAGAGGGCGACGACCGGGATCCGAAGCATCGAGCGGGCGCACCAACATTGCGCCTGGGGAGCCGGAATCCGTCTCGCGCTGCACGGAAACCACCGACGTCGGCTCGCCCGAGAGGTCGCAGAGCGGTGATGCGTCTTCATGGCTATGGAGGACGGCTTCTCCGGAGTCGAGCCGCTGCCCATTGCCTCGCGTCATTCGAACGGCCCGTTCCCGTTCGCGCGGCGCGCCCGCACGAACGGCCGACATCCCAAACGCCGTGACGAGGGCGAGGCAGACGGCGACGAAGGACGTGGATAGGTCCGGCAGACGCATGTGGCGCACAAGGCATGTCCACGACTCACGGTCGTGGACTGAAGTGGTCAAGGATACGACAGCAGGCTGTCCCGATCAAAGCCCGGAGTGGGGCGGAAAAGGGAGCGCCGTACAAGCAAAAAGGCCCGAGGGGATGAATCCTCGAGCCCTTGCTTGTTGAAGAATCCCGGCAGCGACCTACTCTCCCACGCACCTACGCACGCAGTACCATCGGCGGAAACAGGCTTAACTTCCGTGTTCGGAATGGGAACGGGTGTGACCCTGCTCCTATGACCACCGGGAAACTTAGTGTCTGGGGTCCCGACCTTCGCTCGCGCGAGCGAGCTTCGTGCGGGCGGGCCTCGATTTCGGCCTGCCTCGCCGAGCGCCGGAGAGGCACGTAGGCGGGTCGTCCCAGAGCATCTTGATATCAAAGAGCGCTCTTTGGCGACTGAATACTCTGCAATGCCCGATAGTTCTTTGACCACACACCCGCAACGCGGGAAATGAATGATCAAGCCTCACGACTGATTAGTATCGGTTAGCTGAACGTGTTGCCACGCTTGCACACCCGACCTATCGACCAAGTGGTCTACTTGGAGTCTTCAGGGACTTACGTCCGGGAGATCTCATCTTGAGGTGGGTTTCACGCTTAGATGCATTCAGCGTTTCTCCCTTCCGGACTTAGCTACTCAGCACTGCCACTGGCGTGACAACTGATACACTAGCGGTCCGTCCAACCCGGTCCTCTCGTACTAAGGTCAGATCCTCTCAAATCTCCTGCGCCCACCATAGATAGAGACCGAACTGTCTCGCGACGTTCTAAACCCAGCTCACGTACCGCTTTAACCGGCGAACAGCCGGACCCTTGGAACCTGCTACAGCTCCAGGATGCGATGAGCCGACATCGAGGTGCCAAACCTGGGCGTCGATGTGAACTCTTGGCCCAGATCAGCCTGTTATCCCCGGCGTACCTTTTATCCGTTGAGCGATGGCCCTTCCATGCGGGACCACCGGATCACTAAGACCTGCTTTCGCATCTGCTCGACTTGTTTGTCTCGCAGTTAAGCTCGCTTATGCCTTTGCACTCTATGGCTGATTTCCAAACAGCCTGAGCGAACCTTCGTGCGCCTCCGTTACAGTTTAGGAGGCGACCGCCCCAGTCAAACTACCCGCCTAGCAGTGTCCCGAACCCGGATGACGGGTTGCGGTTAGAACGTCCGAGTCGTAAGGGTAGTATCTCACCGTTGACTCCCCCAAGCCCGAGAGCCTGAGATCATAGTCTCCTACCTATCCTGCGCATACGGCGCAGACATTCACTACTAAGGTGCAGTAAAGGTGCACGGGGTCTTTTCGTCTTATGGCGGGCAACCGGCGTCTTCACCGGTACCACAAATTCGCAGCGCTCCACGTTGAGACAGCGGTCAAATCGTTACGCCATTCGTGCAGGTCGGAACTTACCCGACAAGGAATTTCGCTACCTTAGGACCGTTATAGTTACGGCCGCCGTTTACCGGGGCTTCAATTCA
>CAVRKI010000006.1:847500-1258126 GCA_963721715.1 uncultured Acidobacteriota bacterium
TGATGGCGTCGCGGTCGAGCCAGGTGAAGAACTTCAGGTAGTTCACGACGTCACGATCGTCGGTGTTCAGCCAGAACTGGTAGAAACGAAACGGCGACGTCCGCGCCGGATCGAGCCACACCGTGCCGACCTCGGTCTTGCCGAACTTGGTGCCGGCCGAGGTCACGACGAGCGGGAAGACGAGGCCGTGCGCCTTTCCGCCCGCGACCTTGCGAATGAGATCACACCCCGCGGTGATGTTGCCCCACTGGTCCGAGCCCCCCATCTGCAGGGTGCACCCGAACTGCTGATGCAGCACGAGATAGTCGTGCGACTGCAGCAGCAGGTAGCTGAACTCCGTGAATGAAATGCCCTCGTCGCCGCCCAGGCGGCGCTTCACCGATTCCTTGGCCAGCATGTAGTTGACCGTGAAGTGCTTGCCCGTATCTCGAAGGAACTCGAGCAGCGTGACGGGACGCAGCCAGTCGGCGTTGTTCAGCATCCGCGCGGGATTGGCGGCCGCATCGAAGTCCAGGAACCGCTCGAGTTGGGCGCGCATGCCCCTGACATTCGCATCGACGTCCTCGACCGACAGCAGCGTCCTCTCCTGGCTCTTGCCGCTGGGATCGCCAATCAGCCCGGTGCCACCGCCGACGAGGGCGATGGGGCTGTGCCCCGCACGCTGTAATCGAGCCAGCGCCATGATTGGCAGCAGCGATCCGACATGGAGGCTCGACGCCGTGGGATCGAAGCCGACGTAGGCGGTCACGCGTTCGCGTTCGAACATCTCGCGCGTGCCGTCACTCGCGTCATACAGCATTCCGCGCCACTCGAACTCATCCACGATGCTCATCGGGATTAACTATACTGCGCTCGATGGGCATCTCGCGGCGTGGCGCCATCAAGGCGGCCGTGGCAACGGCAATCGGCCTCGGCACCGGCACCATCGCGTACGGCATCGCCTACGAACGCCATCGCATCACGCGGATCGATCTCGATCTTCAGGTGACCGGCTTGCCCGAGGCCCTCGACGGGCTTCGCATCGGCCTCATCACCGACGTGCATCACAGCGAATCGGTGTCGGCCGACGACGTGGCGCTGGCGGTGCGGCTGCTGGTCGACGCGAAGCCGGACCTGATTGTTCTCGGTGGCGATTACGTGACCTTCGGGGACCGGAAGTTCGTCGGTCCGGTGGCGGAACTGCTGTCGCCGCTGGCCGACGCTCCGCAGGGTTCGTTCGCGGTCCTGGGCAATCACGACGACGATCGCGACATGCCGGCCGCTCTCGCCCAACAGGGTTTCACCGTCCTCAGGGACCAGCGCACCAGCCTGGCCATCCGCGGAGAGACGCTGGATCTCGCGGGGATCCGCTTCTGGACTCGTCGTCCATCCGATCTGGCGCGCGTGCTCGCCGGCACGAGCGGCACCACCATACTGCTCGCTCACGATCCGCGGCGCCTGGTCGAGGCCGCCGCGCTGGACGTTCAGCTGGTGCTCTCAGGCCACACCCACGGTGGACAGGTGGTGCTGCCAGGAGTCGGCGCGTTGGCCGGAAGGAAGTTTCCGGTCCTCGCCGGGATCGGCACCGAAGAGAACGCCACGGTGTTCGTGAGCCGCGGCGTCGGCACGGTCTACGTGCCGGTGCGCATCAACTGTCCGCCCGAAGTGGCGGTGCTGACGCTCCGGAACGGCGCCAGCGCCGACTGAAATCCGTCAAGGCTGGTCATGACAGACGGAACCGGCGCCCTTCGACCCTCCAGCCGCCCGCCAGCACGACACCGATCGCCTCCGGATAGAGGTGGTGCTCCTGCTCGAGGATTCGCGCCGACAGCGTCTCAACCGTGTCGGCTGGCAGCACCGGCACCGCCGACTGCGCGATGATCGGCCCCGCGTCGAGGTCCGCCGTGACCACGTGCACCGTGCATCCTGCCACCTTGACGCCGTGCTCGAGCGCCTGCCTCTGCGCGTCGACGCCGGGAAACGCCGGCAGTAACGAGGGATGCACGTTCAACACGGCGTTCGGGAACGCGTCGACGAACTCGGGACCGAGCAGTCGCATGAACCCGGCCAGGCACACCAGGCCGACGTCGTAGCGACGCAACAGCCCGGCGAGCGCGAGGTCGTACTCGCGCCGTGACGCGAATGGCCGATGGTCGAGGACTTCGGTGGGCAGACTGGCCTCGATCGCTCGCGTCAGCCCCGGTGCCCCTGGCTTGTTCGAGATGACCACGGCAACCGAGGCATCGAGCCGGCCCGAGTCGATGGCGTCGATGATGGCCTGGAGGTTCGAGCCGCGGCCCGAGATGAGCACCCCTAGTCGACGGTTCACACGTAGCGAACCTCGCCCGCGCCGGCCTCAATCGCACCAATCACCACCGAGTTCGCCTCGCCGGCGTTCAGCAGCGCGGCCTGGACGGCGGTGACATCGTCAGCAGCGACGACCAGGATCAGTCCAATCCCCATGTTGAGCGCCCGGCGAAGGTCCATCTCCGGAACCGACCCGGACTCACCCAACCAGCGGAACAACGCGGGCGTCCGCCACGACCGCCGCTCGACGCGGGCGGCGGTGCCCTCCGGCAGTACGCGCGGAAGGTTGTCGGTGATGCCTCCCCCGTGATGTGCGCCATGCCCTTCACCAACCCGGTGCCGAGCAGCGGCTTGACGACCGGCAGGTAGGCCCGGTGCGGGCGCAGAAGGGCTTCGCCGACCGTCTCGCCCAGATCAGGGACGTGACTGTCGACGGAGAGCTTCAGGCCCTCGAACACGATGTGTCGGGCCAGCGAGTAGCCATTGGTGTGCAGTCCCGAGGATGGCAGGCCGATCAGGACGTCGCCGATGGAAATGCCCTTGCCGTCAATCAGATGGTCGCGTTCAACGGCCCCGACGATGAAGCCGGCAACATCGTATTCGCCTTCGGCGTAGAAACCTGGCATCTCGGCCGTCTCGCCGCCCAGCAGCGCGCAGCCGTTGTCCTGACAGCCACGGGCGAGTCCCTTGACGATCTGTTCCGCGACGTCCGGGGACAGGCGGCCGGTCGCGAGGTAGTCGAGGAAGAACAGGGGCACCGCGCCCTGCACCAGGATGTCGTTGACGCAGTGGTTCACGAGGTCGACGCCGATGGTGTCGTGGCGACCGGTCATGAAGGCAATCTTCAGCTTGGTGCCGACGCCGTCGGCGCTGGAGACCAGCACCGGATCGCGCCACGCCTTGCCGAGGCTGAACAGCCCGCCGAACGAGCCGATCTCCGACAGGACGCCCGGGGTGAAGGTCGATCGCGCGAGGCCCTTGATGCGGCGAACCGTCTCATTGCCCGCGTCGATGTCGACGCCAGATGACTTGTAGTCCATAAGCAGTGTCCTGGCTCCGGGCTCCCGGCGTCGGCAGTATCAGAAATCGAGCTTGGTGATGAGATGCTCGCACAGCGCCCGGGCCGCCGATTTGTCGGGGGCCGCCCAGTACGCCCGGCGCACGGTGACGAAGAACCGCTCTTCCTCGAGATCTTCCTCGAGCATGTCGAACCCCTCCGCGATCAGGGAGACGGCGGCGTCGCGGTCCTTGCGGCCCTCGAGCACCTCGAGCAGCACCGGGGTGTTGCGGAGTGCCACCATGCCGAGCGCGAGGGCAACGGGGGCTCGCACCGGATCCTGCGACGGCACGCCGATCTCGAGGAGCATCGTCACCGCTTCTTGGTTGCCGCGCGCGCCGATGGCGCCCAGCCCGGAGGCGGCGCCCCGCAACAACTCCTGATAGCCGGGATGATCCTCGGCGAAGCCAAGTGTCTTCTGCAGGAAGCCCATGTGCGAGGAGCAGTTCTGCCCCATCAGGCAGATGCCGGCGGCGACCGACGTCTGCAGCACCTGGTCCCCGGACCGCTGGAGTTCCGCCAAGGCGGTGAGCGCCGCCTTGTCGCCGATCTTGCCCAGCGCCAGCACCGCGTCGTCCTGCAGCGGGCCCTCGAGCTTCGCAATCGCCACCAGACGAGGGGTCGCGGCCGCGATGCGGTAGTCTCCCAGCGCTTCGATGACGGAACTGCGGAAGTAGTCCACGCCGCGGCCGGCGTCGATAATCAGCGCGTCCCGGACCTGCGGATTGGCGCCGGCCAGCGCCGCCAACGCGCGCACCAGGGACGGTCGCACGAACTCGCCGGTCTCCTTCGCCAGCGCCTGCATCAGACGGGGCGCCAGCGCCGGGGAGGGGTTGTGCTCGAAGTAGCCGAACGCGACCTCGCGGAGCCGGTCGTTCGGAGAGTCGATCGCCTCCTCCATCGCGTCGAGGGTGCGGGGATCGCTGAAACCCGTCAGCAGGACGAGCGCCTTGAAGCGGACGTAGCCGTCAGCGTGCTCGCGGACCGCCTGCAGGAGAGCCGGCACGGCGACAGCGCCCGGGGCGCGCCGGATGGCACGGCCGGCCTTCATCCTGGTCGGATAGTCGAGGTCACCCAACTTCGCGATGGCGGCCTCGATCTCGGCCTGCGAAATCGGCGTCGGGCCACGCTCCTGCGCGGACGCCCCGGCAACCGTGGTCACGGCGACTGCGAGGATGACCACGAGCGTCCGCCCGCGGTCAGACCAGCGTTTCGTGCTCTTCCTGAGGGCGAATGGCCGGCTGTTCATTGAGCTTCAGTGTCAGTTGCAGGTAGGCCGACTGATCCTGCGGAAACGCCACAGGATACTTTCCGGTGTAGCACGACGTGCAGTATGACTTGCCCTGGCTGCGGACGGATTGGGTCAAGCCATCGAGGCTGAGGTACCCCAGCGAATCGGCGGCCAGATACTTCGCGGATCTCTTCCAGTGAGTGCGTCGCCGCGATGAGTTCGCTGCGGCGGGGCGTATCGACCCCGTAGAAACACGGCGAGATCGTCGGCGGACAACTGATCCGCACGTGCACCTCCCTGGCGCCAGCGGCCCGCACCATCTTCACGATCTTCCGGCTGGTCGTGCCACGCACGATGGAATCGTCGATCAGGATGACGCGCTGGCCGGCCAGGATGCTCTTCACCGGATTGAGCTTGACCTTGACGCCGAAGTGTCGAATCGACTGCGCCGGCTCGATGAAGGTTCGGCCGACGTAGTGGTTGCGAATCAGGCCGAAGCGGAGGGGAATTCCGGTCTCCTCGGCATAGCCCGTCGCCGCGCACACGCCCGAGTCGGGAATCGGGACGACCACGTCCGCGGCCACGCCCGTTTCGCGGGCGAGGCGCCGCCCGAGCTCGGTCCGCACTTCGTTCACGCTCTCGCCGAAGACCTCGCTGTCGGGCCGCGCGAAATACACGTGCTCGAAGATGCAGTGCGACAGCGGCGACGGCGGAAACGGCTTCAGCGAACGAAGGCCCTCCGCGCTGATCACCACCACTTCGCCAGGTTCGACGTCGCGAACGTAGGTGGCGCCAATCAGGTCGAGGGCGCAGGTTTCGGAACACACCACCCACGAATCGCCCAGCTTGCCGAGCGCGAGCGGGCGGAACCCGTGAGGATCCCGAACGGCCACGAGCTGGTCCCGGGTAATCAGCGCGAGGGAGAATGCCCCGGTCAGCTGCGTCACCGACTCGACGATCGCCTCTTCGATACTGCCGGCCTGTGACCGGGCGTAGAGGTGGAGCACCACCTCGGTGTCGCTGTTGCTCTGGAAGATCGACCCTGCCCGCACCAGCCGGTCGCGCAGCTCGTTGGCATTGACGATGTTCCCGTTGTGGCAGATGCCGATCTGGCCGTGCACGCAATCGATCAGAATCGGCTGCGCATTCGTCAGCTTGCTGTCCCCGGCAGTGGAGTACCGGGTATGGCCGATGGCGATGTGCCCCGGCAGCTCGGCCAGCGTGGCCTCATCGAAGATGTCGGCCACGTGGCCCATCTTCCGCACCAGCCGGACCCGGGTGCCGTCGGCGGACGCCACGCCCGCGCTTTCCTGGCCACGGTGCTGCAGGGAGTAGAGACCGAGGTAGGCCAGCTTCGACGCCTCGGTATGACCGAAGATGCCGAAGACACCGCACGCTTCGTGAAGCTTGTCGAACATCGTCACTCCGGACGGGCCTCTGCGGCCCGTCTGTCGCCTCCCGACGCGCGCGGGAGGTCAGGGACTACCGACTGGCGTCTCCACGGCGAGCCATCGTGCGCTCGATGACGGTCGCCCACGCTGTTTCTGCTGTCATGACCGACGCCTGCTCGCCGTCGACACGCCCGCGCATGTCACCGGCCCCCGTCGAAGACCCGGGCGAAGATTGCATCAACGTTCCGCAGCTGCTGGTTCAGGTCGAACGCCTTCTCGATCTCGGCGGCCGGCAGGACCGCGGTGACATCGGCATCGGCCAGCAGCAGCCCCTTGAAGTCCTGCTGCTCGTGGAACGCGCGCATCGCGTTGCGCTGCACCCACTCGTAGGCCTGCTCCCGGGAAATCCCGCGCCGCGCCAGTTCCAGCAGCACCTGCCCCGAGAACACCACGCCCCGCGAGCGATTGAGGTTCTCGAGCATGCGGTCGGGATAGACCACCATCCCCGCCACGATGCGGGTGAACCGGCGCAGCATGTGGTCGAGCGCGATGAAGCTGTCGGGCAGAATCACCCTCTCGACCGAGGAGTGCGAGATGTCGCGCTCGTGCCACAGGGCCACGTTCTCGAGCGCCGCCATGGCATTGGCCCTGATCAAGCGCGCCAGTCCCACGACTTGCTCGCAGCCGATGGGATTGCGCTTGTGCGGCATCGCCGACGAGCCCTTCTGCCCCTTGCCGAACGGCTCCTCCACTTCGCCGATCTCGGTCTTCTGCAGACCGCGAATCTCGAGGGCGGCCTTTTCGAGGCAGGCGGCGGTGATCGCCATCGCCGAGAGCAGTTCCGCGTGCCGGTCGCGCTGAATGACCTGCGACGAAATCGGGGCGGGCTCGAGGCCCAGCCGCTGACAGACGTCCCGTTCGATGGCCGGGTCGAGGTGCGCGAACGTGCCGACTGCCCCGGAGATCTTGCCAACGCGAATGGCCTCGCGGGCGCGGCGCATGCGCTCGATGTTCCGCTCGGTCTCGGCGTACCACATCGCCAGCTTGAGCCCCAGTGTCATCGGCTCGGCGTGGACGCCGTGCGTGCGCCCGATCATCGGCGTGCGGCGGTGCTCCATGGCCCGCGCGCGAATGGCGTCGGCCAGCCCGCGCAGGTTGGCCAGCGTGAGATCGCAGGCCTGCACCATCTGCAGCGCCTGGGCGGTATCCACCACGTCCGACGAGGTGAGGCCGAAGTGCAGCCAGCGAGCCGAGGCGCCCACCTTCTCGGCCACCGACGTCGTGAAGGCGATCACGTCGTGCTGCGTAACTTTCTCGATCTCGTCGATCCGGGCGATGTCGAACGCGCCCTTGTCACGCAGGTCCCTGGCCGCCTCGGGCGGGACGATCCCGGCGGCCGCCATCGCCTCGGCCGCGGCCACTTCCACCTGCAGCCACGTCTCGTAGCGGCGCATCTCGCTCCAGATGGCGCCCATTTCGGGGTGTGTGTAACGTGGAATCATCGGTTCAGATGGCCAGCTGTTCGCGGGAGACCTGCAGGCCATTCACGTTGCCCAGCACCGTGACCCCCAGCGAGCCGCTGGCGAAGAACTGGTGCGCCAGGCGCTGAATGTCGTCGACGCTCACCCGTTCGATCGCGGCGAGCATCTCGTCAAGGGTGTCGGTGCGGTCCCGGTAGATTTCCTGTCGCGCCAGGTGCGACATGCGGCTCGACGTGCTTTCCAGGCTGAGCATCAGCGAACCCTTGAGGTGATCCTTGGCGCGGCGCAGCTCGGCGACGCCGACGGGTTCGTCCCTCAACTGCCGCAGCTCGATCACCACGACGTCGATCAGTTCCGATACCGAGTCGTTGCCGCAACCGGCATAGATGCTGAGCGCGCCGGTGTCCTGATAGGCCGACAGGCCCGAGAACACGGCGTAGGCGAGGCCCCGCTTCTCGCGCACGTTCTGGAACAGCCGCGAGCTCATCGAGCCGCCCAGCAGGGTGTTCAGGGCATAGCTGGCGTAACGATCCGGGTGGTTCTGGGCCAACGCCGCGGTGCCCAGGCACACGTGACTCTGCTCGAGCTCCTTACGGCGCACGAGCGTGCTCTGCGTGACCACGGGGGCGCGCAGCACGGCCGCCGGCCCGTGATGCGGCACGTCCACCAGGGCCGCTTCGACCAGGGCCTTCAGTTCGTCGTGATCCAGATTGCCCACCGCGACCACCGACATGTTCGGCGCGACGTAGGTCCCCGAGAAATAACTGCGCAGCGCCGCCTGGTCGAGCGCGGAGACAGAAGAGGGAATCCCGAGGATCGGCCGCCCCAGCGGATGGTCCGGCCAGAAGCCCTCCGCGAAGAGCTCGTGCACCAGGTCGTCGGGCGTGTCCTCGACCATCTTGATCTCTTCGAGGACGACCTTCTGCTCCTTCTCGATGTCCACCGGATCGAACGTCGGGTGCGATACGAGATCGGCGAGCAGGTCGACCGCGAGGGGCAGATGCTCGTCGAGCACCTTCACGTAGTAGCCGGCGTACTCCTTCGACGTGAAGGCGTCGAGCTGACCACCAATCGAGTCCACCTCCTGGGCCATGCCCTCGGCCGTTCGCCGCGCCGTTCCCTTGAACAGCATGTGCTC
The DNA here is from genome assembly GCA_963721715.1 of uncultured Acidobacteriota bacterium. Taxonomy (GTDB): domain Bacteria; phylum Acidobacteriota; class Vicinamibacteria; order Vicinamibacterales; family UBA2999; genus VFZN01. The sequence goes on from CAVRKI010000006.1 coordinate 856,085, forward strand.
GACGAAATGCGCGATGCCGGCATGCGATTCGAGGTTCGTGACGCGAGCCGCGGGCGAGCCAGACGCCGATGCTGACGGAACGTACGTGAGGCATTCGCTCGGTGACGAAACGGACACCGTTGGCAAGTACGTCGCGGCGAATACTGGGCTCGGACACTGCTAGGTGGATGTGCTGCTAAGTGATTGCAGCACAAAGGAAAACAAATCATACCATGGTGAAGTTGCCGAGGCAATTTCCGGGCGGTTCTGAACGGCCGGGTCGGGTTCGGTTCTTCCCGCGGCCGGGCTGGAGGCGCTCGAGTGGCAGGGTGACCACCAGGCTGGTACACTGATTGCGCCATGAGTACGCCACCGGTGGATCTGGCCGGGCTGGACCGCGCCGAGATCGAGGCGCTGGTGGAATCGCTCGGATATCCTCGATTTCACGCGCGGCAGATCTACCGATGGATCTGGAAGCGCGACGTCACCGACATCGCCGGCATGACCGATCTCAGCCGCGAGATGAGGGCCGCGCTCGCAGCAGGCCGCGGTCGTCGGCACCCCGACCATTGCCCGGCACGAGGTTTCCGAGGACGGCACCCGCGAAGTTCGTCCTCCGGCTCGGCGACGGACGCCAGATCGAATCCGTCTTCATCCCCGACACACCGGCGCAGACCTTCTGCATTTCGACGCAGGTCGGCTGCGCCATGGGTTGCGCCTTCTGCCTGACCGGCAAGATGGGGCTGGTCCGCAACCTCACCGCCGGCGAGATCGCCGGGCAGGTCCGGGCGCTCGCCCGCGCCCTCGACATGTTCGCCACGCCCTTCAACATCGTCCTCATGGGGATGGGCGAACCGCTGCACAACTACGACCAGACGATGAAGGCGCTGCGGATGCTGGCGGACGAGTTCGGGCTGGCGTTGAGCCCCCGGCGCGTCACCTTGTCGACCGTCGGGCTCGTGCCGATGCTCGATCGAATGGCCGCCGAGCCGTTGATGCCGAATCTCGCGATTTCGCTGCACGCCACGACCGAGGAGCAGCGCGAGGCCATCGTGCCGCCGACGAAGAAATACTCGCTCCACGACGTGCTCGACGCCTGCCGCCGATTCCCGCTCGCCAAGCGCAGCCGCATCACCTTCGAATACGTGATGCTGCAGGGCGTGAACGACACGCCCGAGGACGCGCGCCGGCTGGCGGGCCTGCTGCGAGGGATCAAGGGCAAGGTGAACCTCATTCCCCTGAACGCGGCGCCCGGCATTCCGTTCGAACGGCCATCGGACGAACGGGTGGACCACTTCGCGGCGATTCTCGCCGACAAGGGCGTGCTCGTCTCGGTTCGCAAGAGCCGCGGCCGGGACATTCGCGCCGCCTGCGGTCAGCTGATGGTGGAAGGTCAGGGACGACGGTCGCCGGCGCAGCAGCTGGCGGAGGCGCTGTGAGCACGGTGACCCGGCACGTGTGCTCCGCGCACTGACCTTGATGCATCGCCGGCGTGCTTCCTGGCCTCGGCATGCGCGTCGGAGCCGCGCAGTTTCAAGGATCTGCTGAAGCAGCGTCGGCAACGTGCGCCGCAGCGGACCGCGCCGCCGCTCGTCGCCCGCTACGTCGAGGCGCGTGGCGGAACGCCCCTCGATTGAGAACCAGTCACGGGCCATCTTCCTGGTGCAGGACCAGGAACGGCGTCACGCCCCGAGTGGTCGGCGACTTCAACAACTGGGCGGCCGCGCGCCAACGGGCAGGACCCCACCGTCGGCGTGACCACGCGAATCGAGGGCACCGACTGGTCGTACCTCGAGACATCCGTCTACACCAACGCCCGCGCCGAATACGTCCTGCTGTTCCCGGCCGAGGCCCGTCCCGACCCTCTCAATCCCAGGACGGTGGCCGCCTTCGCGGGCCCGCGATCGGAAGTGCGGATGCCGCAGTGGGTGGCGCAGCCCGAACTCGACGATCGCACCGACGTGCCGGCCGGCACCGTCGTCGAAGAGACGCTGACCTCGAAGGCGCTCGGCGGCACCCGCCGGGTGTGGTTCTACACCCCGCCCGGCTACGAGAACAACCAGGACTGGTATCCGGTGGTGTTCGTGCTGGACGGCGGGAACTACGTCGAACGCATGCGGACGCCTGCGATCCTCGATCGGCTGATCGCGCGCAAGACCATCGAGCCGGTGGTGGCGGTGTTCGTGGAACCGGGTGAACGCCAGGAGGAATACTCGCGGAATCCAGCGGTGGCGGGCGTTCATGGCCACCGAGCTCGTGCCGCTCGTCGACAAGCGCTTCCGCACGTTCCCCGCGCCGGAGAAGCGTGTGGTCCTCGGCAGCTCGTTTTCGGCGTACGGCGCGGTCGACCTTGCGGTGGAATACCCGGCCGTGTTCGGGCTGTGCGCGGCCCTGGCCCCGCCCGCGCAGACCCCGACCGTCATCACCAACCAGACCAAGGGGCGCGACGCCATCCGCGCCGTGAAGTTCTTCGTGCTCGCCGGCACCTACGACGCGATGGCCAACGGCGGCCGCAAGCTTCGGACCGCGCTCGACATGGGCACCGGCGCGGTGACTTACGTCGAGGTTCCGGAAGGCCACAGCACCGAGACCTTCCGCGGGCACCTCGACGATGCGATCAAGGCGCTGTTGCCGCCGGTTTCGTGAGCGCCTTGCGACCGATGTCGCGCCGGAACTGCATCCCCTCGAAGCGCACGCGCGAGACCGCGTCGTAGACGCGATCGATGGCCGCCTGATAAGAGCGGTCGCGGGCCACCAGCGTCATCACTCGCCCGCCATTCGTGACCAGGCCTCGCTCCGAGGCGCCGACCCCCGCAAAGAACGCGAGGACATCGGGATACTCGTGGGCCAGATGCTCGAGCCCCTCGATGCTCTGGCCGGACTGGACGACGCCGGGATAGCCCATGGCCGCCAGCACCACGCCGACCGCGCAGGACTGCGACCCGGTGGCGGCCCCCGACCACGAGGCGGCGTGCAGCCGTCCCTCGGCCGCGGCCATGAGCAAGGGGGCCAGGGGCTCTTCGATGAGTGGCAGCACGACCTGGGCTTCGGGGTCGCCAAAGCGGACGTTGAATTCGATGACCTTGGGGCCGTCAGCGGTCAGCATCAAGCCGCAGTAGAGGAACCCGCGGAACGGATGGCCCTCGCTGGCCATACCGCGCAGCACGGGCGTGACGATCTCTCTCTCGATGCGCTGCCGCAGCGTCGTCATCCACCAGCGGGCTCGGGGCGAACGCGCCCATGCCACCGGTGTTGGGCCCCAGATCGCCATCGAGGATGCGCTTGTGATCCTGTGCGGTGAGGAGCGAGCGGAACGCCTCGCCATCGGCGACCACGAAGAACGAGACCTCGGGTCCGACCAGGCACTCCTCGAGGACGACCTGCGCGCCCGCGTCGCCGAACGCGCGGTCCAGCATGGCCGCGCGGATGGCCGACGTCCGCGGTGTCGGGGTCCGGCGCCACGACCACGCCCTTGCCCGCGGCCAGACCGTCGGCCTTGACGACGACTGCCTCGCCCAGCTCGCGAGCGCGCACGACGTTCAGGGCTTCGTCGGCCGAACGGCAGACCCGGTACCGCGCCGTGGGAACCTGATGGCGCGCCATGAAATCTTTGGCAAATGCCTTACTGGTCTCGAGCTGGGCGGCGGCGCGAGTGGGGCCGAACAGCGGACGCCCGCGTTCCGCGAAATAGTCAGCAATTCCAGCCGCCAGCGGCGCCTCGGCACCGACCACGGTCAGGTCGGCGCCGTACGGACTCGGCCAGGCGAAGGCCTCGGCAGGGTTGCTGGCATCGACCGGGACCAGGTCGACTGTGCGGCCGATGCCTGGGTTACCGGGGGCACAAATGACGTGCTGGACGTCGGGATCGAGGGCGAGGCGCCAACTGAGCGCGTGTTCGCGCGCGCCGGAGCCGAGTACAAGGATGCGCATGGGTGCGGCGAGGAAACGTGAAACCAGGGGAATAAACCTGCAAATGACTGCACGGCAGTCACTTACCGGCCAACAGCGGCCCGATCCAACCCGGGCGTGTCCGAGTGGGAGGCGCGTCGGCGCCCCGTCTGATTGTGGTAGCCTAGCATGCTTGACCTCTGCCCTCGAGAGCGGGCGGGGGACAGGCGATTTTCACGCCGGCAGAACAGAGTCGGCGATCCCAGGCAGAGAGGGGGTGTTTGCTATGGCCGAAGTCAAGATCCAGGAAGGTGAGTCTATCGAGAGTGCTCTCCGCCGCTTCAAGCGGAAGGTGCAGCAGGAAGACATCATCAAGGACATCAAGAAGCACTCCTTCTATCTGAAGCCGGGCGACAAGCGACGCGCGAAACAGGCGCTGGCGCGGAAGCGCAACCGGAAGAAGATGCGTCGGGAGACCGACTAGCTTGTGGTAACATTCGGCACCTTTTTGCGGGCATAAATGGCCCGTTTCGTCAGGGTTTTTCAACACACGTCAGGGGATACGGGGCATGGAAATCGCCGAGCGCACGGTGAACGAAGTAACCATTCTCGACCTGAAGGGCAAGATGACCCTCGGCGAGGGTGACGAGTTGCTCAAGGACAAGATCAACAGCCTGCTGGCGGCGGGCCGCCGCAAGCTGTTGCTCAATCTCGAAGGCGTGCCGTACATCGACAGCGCCGGTCTTGGCGAAGTGGTCCGGACCTACACCACGGTGAGCCGTCAGGGCGGCAGCCTGAAGCTGCTGAACCTGACCAAGCGCATCGAGGACCTGCTGGCGATCACCAAGCTGCTGACGGTGTTCGAGACGTTCGACTCTGAGGCAGAAGCCGTCCAGAGCTACACCTAAGGTGGAGGGGCGGTCCCCCGTGATGAGCGTGCTCGTCTCGCTCAGGCCCGGGCAGTGGACCAAGAACTTCATTGTTTTCGCGGCGCTCATTTTCGCGCGCCGCTTGCTCGACCCGGCCGCCGTCGCGCTCGCGTTGGCGGCCTTTTTGATTTTTTGCGCGCTGTCCGGGGCCGTCTATCTCTTCAACGACGTCTCGGATCTCGTCGTCGGATCGGCAACACCCGCTGAAGTCGCGGCGGCCGATCGCGTCCGGCGCGCTCTCGGTCGGCGCGGCGCTGGCGTGGGCCGCGGTCCTCGTGACCGGCGGCCTGCGTGGCGGCGTTCTGGCTCCAGCCGACGTTCGGTTGGGCGGCCGCAGCGTATGTGGCGCTGCAGGTGGCATACACCCGCTGGCTCAAGCACCTCGTCATCCTCGACGTGATGGCGATTGCGATGGGTTTCGTGTTACGCGCCGTGGCGGGCGGACTGGTGATCGGGGTGACGGTCAGCGACTGGTTGCTGGCCTGCACCATCCTGCTGGCATTGTTCCTGGGCCTCAGCAAGCGGCGGCACGAATTGACGTTGCTGGCCGACGGGGCGTCGGGACATCGCCGCATTCTGGAGGAGTACGACCCGTATTTGCTCGATCAGATGATTGCGGTGGTCGCCGCGTCCACGCTGGTGGCCTACATCATCTACTGTCTGAGTTCCGAGACGACCGAACGGTTCGGCACGCATTGGCTGGTGCTGACCGTTCCGTTCCCGATTTACGGCATCTTCCGCTACCTGTACATCGTCCATCGCAAGGACGGCGGCGGGAATCCATCGGAGATGCTGCTGAACGATCGGCCGCTGCTGGCCTGCGTCGCGCTCTGGAGCCTCACGGTGGTTGCCATCATCTATCGGCCATTCGGGTCCTGACGGACTCATGGCACGCTCGACGGTCGCGATACTGAAAACATCGCCCGCGACAGTCCCTGGGGACTACCACGCGTCGATGACCCTGGCCGTGTTCCTGGCCATCCTGGCCCAGGACCGCGATACCGTGCCTGCGGCCGCGCCGGTGCGGGACCGCTCCAATTCCTGTCTCTTCCCTCCCCAACTTTTCGAGTGGTGCGTCACAACGGTGCTGGCTCCGTACGCCCTGGTGGCCAGCGTGCTCTCTCAACCCAGTTACAGGTTTTCGCGCCGCGTGCGGCGCCGGATGGCGCAGGTCCCGGACTCCCGATGGACCGGCCTCACGGACGCACCCGAATTTGCCGGCCGACGATGGCACCCGTTGCCGCCGCCGGCTTGAGGAGTTGCATGGCCGATTTCAATATCCGATCGGAGGCGGTCGACGTCGAGCAGATCATGAAGCAGATCCGCGGACGCATCGCCGAGAAACGCGGAGTGGACTACACCGAGGATCAGATCCGGGAACTGGCCAGCGTGCGGCTCGAGAAGTTCCTCGATCCCAAGAATCTCCGCTCCGACCTGCTCGAACAGTTCCGGCGCAGCCGGCCCGCCATCAGCGTCGATGCGGCGGCATTCGAAGCGCCCTATACGTTCGACGATCAGACGCTGTTCACGTCGCACCGCGCGCCGCTTCGGTTCATCCGACGGCTGCTGATGCCGATCCTGAAACTGTTCATCAACCCGAACACGCTCAACCAGATTCTGTACACCCAGTCGCAGTTCAACGTCGACATGCTGAAGCGCGATGCCACACGGCGGATCGAACGGGCGGAGTGGAACGCGCTCTACTACGAAGTCCTGCACAACCTGGTGCTCGAGACAACACGGGCCGGCATCGAGGTGAAGAACCTGCGCATGCGGGTGGAGTCGCTGTCGAGCCGGTTGGACTTCAGCGAGCGACGGGTGCGGGCGCTCGAAGGCGTCGTCCAGTACCGCCCCGAGGCGATGCGGCCGCGTGAGCGTCGGGAGTCGCTGCCGGAACCAGCGGCTGGCGCGGCGACGGAGGGTGCGGTGGTCGACCGACGCGGACGCCGCCACGACCCTGGCGCCCGCCGGCCGGGCTGGTGACGGCGACGGCACGGCCCGCCGCCGCCGCCGCCGGCGGCGTGGTCGCCGCGGCAGCCGCGACGGGATGCCGGGCGGCGCGCCCGGAGCCGGTGGCGAGGGCGCCGACGGCGAGGCCAACGGAGACGCCGGCATCGACGCCGGCGCCGATTCCGATACTTTCGACGATGACGGCCCGGACCACGAGGACCCGTCGTCGACGCCTGACGCGCAGTGAAGATCGCCCTCGTCGTCCAGCGATACGGCGCCGACATCAACGGCGGTGCGGAGCAGCACGCGCGCTACATCGCCGAGCACCTCGCCCGGCACGTGGAGGTCGAGGTGCTCACGACCTGTGCCTCGGACTACATCACGTGGCGCAACGAGCGTCCCGAGGGCGTGGAAGTGGTGCACGGTGTCCCCGTGCGCCGATTCCCCGTGTCCCGCGAGCGCCATCCCGCTGAGTTCGCGCAATGGTCGGATCGCGTGTTCAGACGCACGCACTCGGCCGCTGACGAGCTGGCATGGCTGGACGCGGAGGGGCCTACCAGCCCGGCGCTGATCTCCCACATCCAGACACACGCGGACGACTACGACTTCTTCATCTTCTTCAGCTTCCGCTACTACCATTCGTTCCATGGGGCGCGGGCGGTCGCCGGCAAGGCGATCCTCGTCCCGACCGCCGAGCGCGACGGCGCGCTGGGGCTGGGGCTGTTCCACCCGATCTTCAGGGGCGTTCGCGCCCTCATGTACAACTCGTACGAAGAGCGCGCCTTGATCAACGCGGCAGCGGGCAACGAACAGGTGCCCGCGATCGTGGTCGGGGTCGGTTCCGAGATCCCGGAGTCGTCGAACGCCTCACGATTCCGCCAGAAGTACAGCATGCGGGATCGATTCGCCATCTACGTCGGGCGGATCGACGAGAACAAGGGCTGCAAGGAGCTGTTCAACTTCTTCGAGCATTACTCATCGGCGCTGCTCGACGGGCTCCATCTCGTGCTGATCGGCACGCCCGTGATCCCGGTTCCCGATCATCCGCGGATTCACCACCTCGGCTTCGTCACCGATCAGGACAAGTTCGACGCCATCGCGGCGTCCGAACTGCTGATCATGCCCTCGTATTTCGAAAGCCTGTCGATGGTCGCGCTCGAGGCCTGGGCGCTCGGCCGTCCCGTGCTCGCCAACGCCGCCTGCGACGTCCTGCACGGGCAGTGCCTGCGCAGCAATGCCGGACTGTTCTACAGCGGGTTCCACGAGTTCTTCGAGACGCTTCGCACCATCGACGGCAACACGCCGCTGGCCACGGCGCTCGGGAAACAACGGCCGTCGATATTTCCAGACGCACTACAGCTGGCCGGTGATCGAGCGGCAAGTACACGGACATGCTCGATCGGCTGCGGCGCGAGCCGGCGACGGGCGTGATGGAGCCGTTGCCCGGGTGGTGGGCGCGTCGCCGGCGTGTGCTCGAACCAGGCCACGATGTGGTCGCCCGCCTGCCGAAGGGGGCGGCCACCGATGTTGCCGCAGCGCCCCCAGTGGACGCGCCCGGCACTCTCCGCGCCTCGATCAACCGCGCGCCCGCCAGCCGTGCGGCCGTCACGGCGCCGGCGCCGGCGCCGGTGGCTCGAACCGAACCCCCGGCACGAACCGCTGCACCAGCCGTGCGTGAAGACGTCGGGGCGATCGATACCGGCTCGAATCGGCGGTCATCGCCGCGCGACGGACAGAATCGTCGCGGCGGCAACAACCGCGGTGCGGGCCGGGGCAACAGCCGGCGTGGGTCAGGCAAGCCAGGAACACCGCGCCAGGCACAGGGCGACAGCGGCGGCGCGCCGCCCCCCGATCGCGTGCCGCCAGCCGAACGGCAGCCACCTCCCGAACGGGCGCCGACGCCTCCGGCGTCAGGGGGCGAGAACCGGCAGGGTCGACGCCGCCCGCAGAAGCCGGCGCCGGCCCGGCGGAGAGCGGTAGCCATGCCAGCGGTACACCAGGTCCTTGCCACGCTCGGCTACGGCGACGCCATCGGCAACGAGGTGCTTGGCATCCAGCGGGTGCTGCGCGCCGCGGGTTACGAGTCCGAGATCTTCGTCGAGACGTCGGATCTCCGCCTCGAAGATCTGACGATCGACTATCGCGAGCTGCCCGACGCGAGCCATCCGGACAACCTGCTGCTCCACCACTTCTCGCTCGGGTCGCGGGCGTCACGGCTGGCCTATGCCCTGCCCGATCGGATGGCGCTGATTTACCACAACATCACGCCACCCGAGTACTTCATCGACGTGCACCCGCGGCTGGTGCAGCTCTGCTTCCTTGGCCGCCGCGAACTCGGGCTGTATGCCAGCCGCTGCGAGATCGGGCTTGGCGACTCCGAGTACAACCGGCAGGAGCTCGAGGCCCTCGGTTTTCCCAGGACCGACGTGCTGCCGGTGGTCCCCGACTTCTCTCACCTGTCAGGGCCGGCCAATTACATGCAGGCCGGCCTGTTCGACGACGCGTGGGTGAACGTGATGTTCGTCGGCCGGATGATCCCGAACAAGAAGATCGAAGACGTCATCCGGTTCTTCCATGCCTACAACCGCTGGTTCAACCCGCGGTCGCGCCTCCTGCTGGTGGGCGCGCACAGCGGCTTCGAGCGCTACGTCGGCGATGCTCCAGAACCTGATCGACCGCCTGGGCGTTCCCGACGTGCACTTCCTGGGCCACGTCAGCAACGCGGAGCTGACGGCATACTACGAGCTGGCGGACGTCTTCCTGTGCGCCAGCGAGCACGAAGGGTTCTGCGTTCCGCTGGTCGAGTCGTTCCACATGGGTGTGCCGGTGCTGGCCTATGCCGCCACCGCCATCCCGGCCACCATGGACGGCGCGGGCATTCTCTATCACGACAAGGATCCGGTGCGAGTCGCGGCCCTGATCGATCAGGTCGCCACCAACCGGCACGTCGCCGAAGGCATCGTCGAGTCGCAGGACGCGGCACTCGATCGGCTGCTGCAAGAAGGATTTCGCCGGGACGCTGCTGCGCTTCGTCGAGGAGACACTGCAGTCGCCGGCCCGGCCGCACCCGCCCGTCGCCTTTGACTTCTGGGATCAGGTCCACGAGGCCGAGTCGCTCGACGAGCTCCGCCCGTTCCGCCCCGGCGCCTATCAGGCGCTGCCCAAAGAGCCGCCCGGCGCCAGTGCGGGGGCCGAGGCCCCGTCGTCACCCAAGACCGGCGACTGATGGTTGCCCGCCGATGATCGTCAATCAGTGGGTGCCCGCGGCGCACCGCGGCGATGCCATCGGAGACTCCGCCCGCCGCGTGATGCACCTGCTGCGCGGCATGGGCCATCAGGCCGACATCTTCGCCATGACGATCGACGACGACCTGCGTGACGAGGTGCGGCCGTTCACCGATCCCGAGGCGCGCCGGGGCGACCTCACCATCTTCCACTTCGCCCTGGTCTCGGCGATGACGCGCGGCGTTCGCCAGCCTGCCCCGCGGGCGGGTGCTGCAGTACCACAACGTCACGCCGGCGCATTTCTTCGCGCCGTACGACCCCGGCATCTTCCGGCTGGCGACGCTCAGCCGCGAGGATCTGCGGACGCTGGCGGGTCACACCGACATCGCCCTGGGCGATTCGGAATACAACCGCCAGGAACTGGAGGCGATGGGGTTCACCAACACCGGCGTCTTCCCGATCGCGATCGACACCCGGCGGATCACGCACGCCGCTCCCCGTCCCGCACTCGACGCGGTGCTGGACGACGGGCTCCACAATTTCCTGTTCGTCGGCCGCATCGCGCCCAACAAGAAGATCGAAGACCACATCCGGCTGGCGGAGTTCTACAAGCGCTACGTCGACGAGCACTACCGCTTCATCTTCGTCGGACGGACCGATGCGCGTGCCCCGCTACTACAACACCGTCCGGGCGCTGATCGCCGAGTTCCAGATGCCGGCCGATCGCTTCGTCTTCACCGGTCCGGTGCCAGACGACGATCTGGCCGCCTACTACCGGATGGCGAGCGTCTACATCTCGCTGTCGGAGCACGAAGGCTTCTGCGTGCCGCTGCTGGAAGCGATGGCCGCCGACGTGCCGGTGCTCGCCTATGCCTCGTCCGCGGTGCCGGACACGCTGGGCGGGGCCGGCGTGCTGTTCGAACCCAAGGACCTCGAGTTCGCGGCCGAGTTGCTCGGCGAGCTGGCCTACAACGACCAGCTCCGATCCCGCGTCATCGCCGGCCAGCGCCGGCGCCTGCGCGACTTCGGTGACGACCGCATCATGCGCGAGCTGCACCGCCTGCTGGCCGAGGCCGGGGCGGTCAGCGCGCCGGAGAACCCATCGTGAAGATTGCATTCATCGTTCAGCGCTACGGCGCCGAAATCCTCGGCGGCTCCGAGTATCACTGCCGGCTGATCGCCGAGCGGATGGCGGCCCGCCACGAGGTCGAGGTGCTGACCACCTGTGCCCGCGACTACATCACCTGGAAGAACGAGTATCCGGAAGGCACCGACCGCATCCGCGGGGTGACGGTCCGTCGATTCGCCAACGCCAGGACGCGCGACATCCAGAACTTCAACCAGCTCTCGGACTGGATCTTCCACAACGAGCACACGCGCGATGACGAGATGCGGTGGCTCGAGGAACAGGGCCCCTGGTCGCCGGCGCTGGCCGATCACCTGGCACGCCACCACGCATCCTACGACGCGCTGATCTTCTTCACCTACCTGTACGCGCCGACCGTGCTCGGGCTTCGGCATCGATCCGGCACGCAGCATCCTGGTGCCGACGGCGCACGACGAGCCGGCGATTCACCTGGGGCTTTACCGCGAGCTGTTCAGCTCGGCCGCCGCCGTGGCGTTCAACACCGAGGTGGAGAAGAATTTCCTCAAGACCACCTTCGACATGCGGCCGGTTGCCGAGGAGACCGTCGGCTGCGGTGTCGACCTGTTGCAGGACGAAGCCCTGCAGCCCCACGAGGAGCCCGAGGACGAGGAGGAGATCCACAAGGCGCTGCCGTCGCACCTCAGGGCCCGAGGCACCGCCTTCCGGCGGCGGCATCGGCTGCAGGGGCAGTTCCTGCTGTACGGCGGCCGCATCGACGCCGGCAAGGGCTGCGAGGAACTGATCGAGTACTTCACCAGCTACAAGGAGCAGGGCGGCGACGCCACGCTCGCGCTGATGGGCGTCAAGCTGATGCAGCTGCCAGAGGTGCCGTGGGTGAAGTTCGCCGGCCTGCTGTCCGAACGTGAGCGGCTGCAGGCGCTCGAAGCGGCCACCGTGGTGGTGGTGCCGTCACCGTTCGAGAGCCTGTCGCTGCTGGCACTGGAAGCCATGGCGGTCGGCACCCCGGTGCTGTGCAACGCGCGCGCCGAAGTCCTCGTCGACCATTGCCACAAGAGCAATGCCGGGCTGTACTACCAGGACCGCGACGAGTTCATCGAGTGCGCCAAGATGCTGCTCGCCGACGACCGCCTGCGCGAGCGGATGGGCCGGAACGGCAAGGACTACGTCCGCAAGAACTACCGCTGGGACGCGATCATGCAGAAGTACGACCGCCTGCTGGCGGCGGTCACGAAGTAGCCGCTACTCGACGTCGGAGCCGACCGGCTCCAGTTCGTCGCCCGTCTCTTCCGGCGAGGCGGCCGCGCCCTCGGGGTGGTGGCCGTCGACGCCTTCTTCCGACGCGGCCGGATGTCGTAGCGCTTGATCATCTCGTTCAGCGTCGTCGGCTTGATGTGCAGGAGCTCGGCGGCGCGCTTCTGGACCCCGCCGGCGGCTTCGAGCGCCGACTCGATCCACTGCCGCTCGTAGGCGGCGGTCACTTCCTTCAGCGACACCCCTTCGGGCGGCATCACGACGTGCGGCAGCTGGAACCGTGGCGCCTTGCGCACGTTGTCCGGGATGCGGTCGGCGGCGATGCGGCTGCCGGTGCTCAGCACCACCGCGCGCTCGATCACGTTCTCGAGCTCGCGGACGTTGCCGGGCCAGTCGTATTCCATCAGCAGCTCGAGCGCGTCCGGCGCCAGCTCGAGCGACGGCCGGCCGTTCTCCTCCGCGTACTTCTCCAGGAAGTGCTGCACCAGCAGCGGGATGTCCTCGCGCCGGTCGCGCAGTGACGGCAGCTCGATGCTGATCACGTGCAGCCGGTAGAACAGGTCCTCGCGGAAGCGGCCGTCCTCCATCTCGCGCTTGAGATCGACGTTGGTGGCGGCGATGATGCGCACGTCCACCTTGATCGTCTCCATGCCGCCGAGCCGCATGAACTCGCGCTCCTGCATCACGCGCAGCAGCTTGGCCTGCGTCTCGATCGGGATGTTGCCGATCTCGTCGAAGAAGATGCTGCCCTTGTCGGCGAGATCGAAGAGCCCCTTCTTGGGGTAGACCGCGCCGGTGAACGCGCCCTTGACGTGGCCGAACAGCGTCGACTCGAGCAGGTCGGGCGGCAGGTTGCCGGAGTTGACCGTGACGAACGCCTTGTCGGACCGCGCCGAGTTGACGTGGATGGCCCGCGCCACCAGCTCCTTGCCGGTGCCGCTCTCGCCGGTGATCAGGATGGTGGAACGGCTCGGCGCCGCCTGGGCGATGAGCTCGAACACCTGGATCATCCGCGTGCTGCGGCCGATGATGCCCGAGAACTTGTGCAGACGGCGGGCGGCGTCGCTGCTTGCAGCTGGGTGTTCTCGTCCCGCAGCCGCCGGTGCTCGATGGCGTTGCGGAGCACGACCAGCACTTCGTCGTTCTTGAACGGCTTGGTGATGTAGTCGAAGGCGCCGAGCTTCATCGCCTTGATCGCGGTGTCCATCGAGGCGAACGCCGTGATCATCAGCACCGGCAGGTTGTCGTCCTGCTTCTTCAGCTCTTCGAGCACCTGCAGACCGTCGATGCCCGGCATCATCACGTCGACGATGACGGCGTCGAATGGCAGGGCTCGCGCCAGATCGAGGCCTTCCTGGCCGGACGCGGCGATCCGCACCGCATACCCCTCGCGCTCGAGCAGGGTCTGCAGGATCTCCCGCATGATTTCTTCGTCGTCGATGACGAGGACTGATCCGTTCCGCCGCATACCGATTGCTCCGGCGCCGACAGTCGGCGACGCCTACATCGCTGCCAGTTGCGCGTTCGGTCTGCGCCAGCTTGAAGCGCAGCGTGAACCGCGTGCCCTGACCGGGGGCGCTCTGGCACTGGATCGAGGCGTCGTGCTCGCGCACGATGCCATACGTGATCGACAAGCCCAGGCCCGTGCCCTGGCCGATGGGCTTGGTGGTGAAGAACGGGTCGTAGATGCGATCGAGGTGCTCGAGGCGGATGCCGGCGCCGGTGTCGGACACCTCGGCCACCACCTCGTCGCCCGTCGAGGCGCGTGGCGATCGTCAGCCAGCCGCCGCTCGGCATCGCGTCGCGCGCATTCAGGAACAGGTTGAGGAACACCTGCTGGAGCTTGAACTCGAAGCCGACCACCGGGACGCTGCCCGCGGCCAGCTCGCGTCGGATCTTCACGCTGCCCTTCTCGAACTGATGCTCGAGCAGGGCCAGCACGTCGCCGACGACCGCGTTGACGTCGACGACGGTGCGTTCGGAGGCGTCGGCGGCGTTCGAGCGGGACAGGTGCAGCAGCCCGTTGACGATGCGGGCGGCGCGGAACGTCTGCTTCTCGATCTTCTCGAGCACCGCCGTCCGCGGGTCCGCGGGGTCCGACCCTTCGAGCAGCATCTGCGTGTAGCTGGAGATGCCGGTCAGGGGCGTGTTGACCTCGTGGGCCACGCCGGCGGCCAGCACGCCGAGCGACGCCATCTTCTCGGAGATGCGCAGCTGCTCTTCGAGCTGCGTGCGTTCGGTGATGTCCTCGAAGATCACGATGGTGCCGGAGGCCGGCGCGCCGGCGCCGATCGCCTGCAGCGGGACCGTCGTGATGTTCACGAGGCGGCCGGGGTTGCCGGTGCGATGCCGCGGCGGTGAGCGGCACCCGGAACGCCGACGCGCCCTGCGGATGATCGCGGCGCTGCGCGCGGAGCACGCTCGACCACCGCCGGGTCGAACAGCCGATCGATCGGCTGGCCCATCGCCTCGGCGCGGGTCGGGACCGTACAGCCGCTCGAGCGCCTGGTTCCACCGGATGATCCGATCGTCCAGCCCCAGCACCATCAGCCCATCGTCGAGCGACTCGAGGATGTTCTCGTTGAACGAGCGCAGGCGGTCCAGTTCGGAGGCCTTGAGGTGCAGCTGGCGATAGAGCCGGCCGTTCTCGATGGCGACGGCCGACCTGGCCGGCGACGGCCGTGACCAGGTTGAGATCCTCGGTGGTCAGCGGCTCGCCGCTCTCGCGGCGGCCGAGCAGCAGCGCCGCCACGGCCGATCCCTTCGACACGCAGGGCACGAAGTAGTAGATGCCGGTGTCGCGCCAGAACTCGACTTCTTCCGCCGTGAACCGCGTCGCGGCCAGCGGGATCGTCCAGGCGCACGGTCTGCCCCGACGCCACGCGCCCGCCGATGCCGGAGCTCAACCGCAGGCGGGGCACGCCGCTCTCCATGCCGGAGACGTGCAGCGCGTCGAAGTCGCCGACGTCCGAGGCCAGCATGAACGCCATCGCATCGACCTCGATCGTTTCGCCGACCCGGGTGACCAGGCGCTCGGCGAGGCGGTCGAGCACGATGTCGGCATTCAGGTCGCGCGCGAAGCCGACCAGCGCGCGGCGGTAGTCGTAGCGATCACGGTAGAACGCGCGGTCGATGCCACGCTGCAGGCCGTCCTTGACGGGCTTGGCCAGCAGAATCACGACGACGGTGGCGAGGAAGGCGATGACCCACCGCTGATCCGTTTCGCTCTGGATGAACGACGCCACCCGAGGTGCGGAGGATGGCGACGAAGATGGCGATGCTGGCCGCCACCGCCGAGGTGTAGACGAGCAGGCGCTTGAGGATGATCTCGACGTCCATCAGGCGGTAGCGCACGATGGCCGACGCGAAGGCGACGCGGGATGAAGCCGAGCGGCACGGCGGACAGCTCCATCGGCAGCGACGGATCCACGCCGAAGCGCAAAGGGCACGGCATAGCCCAGCGCGAATGGCATCGCGCCGAGGGCGGTGCCCCAGACGATCCATCGCAGCTGGCGCTTGCACGTCACCGACCGCGAACGCGTGAGGGCGCGCAGCAGGACGACCAGTCCGGCCGTGAGGAAGGCCGCGAGATACAGCAGCTCGAGGCGATCGAGCAGCCCGACGAGCCGCACGAAGTA
Organism: uncultured Acidobacteriota bacterium; assembly: GCA_963721715.1. Classification (GTDB taxonomy): domain Bacteria; phylum Acidobacteriota; class Vicinamibacteria; order Vicinamibacterales; family UBA2999; genus VFZN01. The sequence continues at coordinate 872,053 of CAVRKI010000006.1, forward strand.
GTCAGGGTCGATGGCGGCGCGGACGAGCGCCAGCACGCGCGTGCAGCCGAGCACCGCGGCTGGCAGGTAGATGGCCGGCAGCCAGCGCGAGAGGTGCACCGCGTAGCCCTCGTGGTGCGGGCGCTCGGGAAAGACCAGGGCGAAGTGCAGGAAGAGGGGCGGCAGCAGGAGCAGGGCGACCACGTCGGCCCAGTAGAAGGCCCAGTCCACCCGGTCGAGGCGCCCGCTGAACGAGAACGCGAGGACCCCGAAGAACGCCACGCACAGCCAGAAGAAGTGGAGGGTGGCCTGGTCGTCGGGCCGACGGGCCCGGACGGCCGCGCCGACGAGCAGCGTGAAGATGCCGACACTCGCCAGCAGGTAGTACAGGAGGCCGGCGCCATCGGGGAGTGGCGCCAGCTGCACCTGCGCCACTTCGCGCGTCCCCAGTCGGAGCAGGGTGTAGACGTGATTGTCGCCGGGCTTCGAGCGCGCTGCTGAACGGCGAACACCTGGTCGCGGCCTTCGACCGGCTGGCCGTCGATCGCCAGCAGCACGTCGCCCGGGCGCACGCCGGCGCGGCCGGCCGACGAGGGCTCGGCCACCTCGGCCGCAACGACGCCCGCGGCGCGTTCGACCCAGAGCACGCCGTCCTCGACCTCGGTGCTCGTCGCCCGCGAGACGACGTTGGCAATGCCCAGAGCCAGCAGGCACACCGTGACCACGACGGGCAGGGCGGTGCGACGCCAGTCCTGTCCTTGCGCGGAGCCGAGGGGGGGCAACGGCTCGTACGAGAACCGGTTCTCGGAACTCAAGACAGATACTTCCGAGCCTTCAGGGAGCAAACGGTATACCAGAGCACGCGGGCGCACTATGCCCGTAAATCCTTGATAAAAGGCTGCTTCCTAGCGACGAGACTGCCAGGACGGCTTACGTATTCAAGTTGTCGTCTGACTGATCCAAAGACCCGGACATTCGGATCTCGCTAGAAGCGGACCGTCAGTCCTCCGAGAATGCGCTTGGGAGGACGAACGACCAGGATCTCGTCGTAGGTGGAGGCTCCGGCCACGCTCTCGTGGAACATGTTGCGGAGGGCGACGAGCATTTCCCACTGCGAGCCCATGAAGTTCATGAACGGCAGTGACTGATTGACCTGCATCTCGAACCGACCGTCGAGTCCGCGAATTTCCTCGGGGTCGCCGTCGGTGATGAACGCGTTGTTGATGCGATAGAACACGACGACACGCGTGGCGGTCTGGGGCACTTCGGCCTCGACCGAGGTGCGCAGGTCGTGAATCCGCTCGTGCTCGCCGGTGTGGACGGCGGCGGGCATGATGCGCTGCAGTAACCGCTCGTCTCCGGGCGGCGGGCCGCCCGTCCACTGGGCGCTCGAGACCGAGTACTCCACCGAGCCGCGGAGATTGCCGCTGAGCGCCTGGGTGTAGGAGACACCCACGCCCTGCACGTCGACGTCGCCGGCGGAGCCGACGTAGTAGTGGCCGAGCGCGGCGCCCGGCCCCTCGGGACTGCGCCCGAACACGGTGATCAGCTGGTCGTCAATCTGCTGGCGGAAGGCGCGGACGCCGACCGTCGCGCCATTCAGGAGTCGCTCCACGCCGCCCTCGTAGTGCTCGAGGTCCTGGGTGCGGAACCCTTCCCGCGACAGGGGCGAGAACGTGCGCTGCGGCGGCAGCCACGAGGCGCGCGTCGGCGGGAGGAACTCCTGCGCACCAGGCGCGGACAGCTGACGCGACGCCAGGCCGCGCACTCGCCAGTGCTCGCCCACCATGTAGCTGGCGTTGATTCGCGGGCTGAGCAGCGACGGGTCGACCAGGTAGTCGTAGTGGGTGTAGGTGGCGCCGTAGCCGAGGGTCAGGTTCTTCGTGACCGACCACTCGTCGTAGGCGAACACGGATCCGACGTTCCGCGCGGTGTCGGCCACCGCCGCCAGCGCCGCGGTGTTGCCGCCCTGATAACGCTGCAGGCTGTAGGACATGCCCGACTCGTACTGATGCGAACCGCCCGCGCGGGAGGCGTAGTCGCCGGCGACGATCCACGAATCGAGGTCGCCCTGATTCATCGCGGCGCGCACGGCCCAGGCGCCATGGTCGCCGACGTTGGAGCCGACCGAGAAGAACGCCACGCTGCGCGTGCGATCCATCTGGAGCAGTTCGGCCGGGCTGTCGAACGCCCCGGTCGTGAGCAGGTCCACCTGGCCGTCCAGCGAGATGTCCGCGAACAGGGCCCCGGCCGCTCTGGCCGACGTCTCCACGGCGCGGCCCAGGATACTCGAACGGATCCGTGAACGAGAAATCGTCGTCGCTCGGCAGGTCGATGGCGGTGTCGCTGTCACGCAGGATGCTGCGCTTCAGCCGCCGGAGACGCCAGGCGAGACCGGTCTCGCCGCGTTCGCCCACGAGATCGGTGGGCACGGGCTGGGCGCCGATGGCGGTGGCACCCATTCCGGCTTCCGTGACCTTGCGGGGTCGACGGTTCGCCTTCGCGGCGGAGGGTGAACGACGAGGGGGTTCGAACCGCGGGGCGCACTTCGACGATGGTGCCGCGGACGGTGAGATAGCCCTGGCGGTGGGCGCGGACGAGGTAGGCTCCCGGCGGCAATTGCCGGAGCGAGAACTGCCCCAGCTGGTCGGACACGGCAAAGGCGCTCGTCGACCCCAGGGCCGACACCACCACCCCATCCAGTGGATTCCCCGCCATCGTCGCACGACCTGGCCGACGATCTGGCCGCTGGATACGGACGCAAGGTCCGTGATGCGTTCTGGTTGGCGGAGTGGTGCTTGCGCGCGGGCGGAACCCACGCCGGCTGCCAGAAGGCAGACGGTCAACGCCGGGACGGTCAGGCGACCATGCATTCCCATAGGCTGTGTCAGGACCGCCCCCGGGCGCTGTCGGGGGCGGTCCGGTAACTTACCGACAGTTTACGACGCTTTCACCGTAAAGTTCACGTCACGTGTCAGGACCTTGCCCGACACCTTGTCGCTGATCTTGATGGCCAGCCGATAGGTGCCTTCGCCGAAGCTCGCCAGGGGCACCGAGATGCCGCCCGGGACCGGGAACGTGGCGGGATCGAACTGGGGCGGCAGGTTCGCCGCGCTCACCGTCTGCGGGTTGGTCTTGTTGAAGAACTTCTCGGCCTCGCCTTCCTTCTTGTGGAACTCGTATTCCATCACGATGTTGGGCTTGCCGGCCGGGTCGAGACCCGCGTTGTAGACCTGGTAGAAGATCGACAGTTCCTCGCTCTTGGCGAAGTCCATGTCGGCGGCGGGAATCAGCTCCTGCGCACCGAAGACGAACGGCCGCTCCCGGGTCTCCTCGGGGCCGACCGGCGCGGTGAGCATGTTCACCTTGTCGGTCACCAGCAACGAGCTGGTGTTGAACTCGGCGTTCTGGAAGTCGGGCACCACGATCTGCTGCTTGACGACGCCCATCTTGGCGACCTGGGACTTGGGCGCCTTTTCGGGCAGGCGCTCCTTCATGGCGAGGTAGACGTCATAGGTGCCGGGCGCCGCCATGAACACACGGTGGAGCTTGCCCTTGGTGAGCTGGGCGGCGGGCACGAAGTGGATGTCGTCCCAGGGATACTCGACCTTCTTGGCCTTCGGGTCGGGCTGGGCTGACGGGTTGACCACCCGGATGTACATGGCCACGTCGGCGGCCGGGGCCCCCTTCACGTCCAGCACGAACGGCACGAAGGTGCGCTGCTCCTGGGACTTCAGGAAGAACGGGGTGATCGACATCTGGATGTCGGCAGGGCCAGGCTGGCCGGCCATCACGCCGTCCACGAGCTTGACGATCTGCTCGATTTCCTGCTGTTCCTGCTTGCTGCGCTTCTTGGTATCGGGTTTGGCGGACTGCGCGAGCGCGAAAGTGCCCGAGAAGGCAACCGCGACGGCGAGTGCAACCACGCGACGAATGGCCATCATCAAGTTCTCCTGAACGAACGTCCCATCTTAAGATTCGAGGCCCGAATGGACGATCATAGGGGTGCTGTCCGGGGTATGTCAAACTCGGCAACAGCGTCCGGTTTGCTGAGTTTTCGGTCCCCGGGAAGCCCGCCGTAAAAGCCCGCCGTATAATCGTCAGCGGATGAAACCCGAAGAGGTCCTGGTCATCGTGCTCGCCGGGGGTGTCGGCGAGCGTCTCTCGCCCCTCACGCGAGATCGCGCCAAGCCGGCGGTGTATTTCGGCGGCCCCTACCGGATCATCGATTTCGTCCTCAGCAACTGCATCAACTCGGGCCTCCGCCGCGTCTTCCTCGCCACCCAGTACAAGTCGCTCTCCCTCAGCCGTCACGTCCGGCGGGGATGGAGCATCGTGTCCGAGGAACTCGACGAGTTCGTCGAGATCCTGCCGCCGCAGAAGCGGGTCGGCGAGCAGTGGTACCAGGGCACGGCCGATGCCGTGTACCAGAATCTCTACTCCATCGTGCGCGAGGAACCGCGCTACGTCGTGGTCCTGGCCGGCGACCACGTCTACAAGATGGACTACCTGAAGATGCTCCGCTTCCACCAGGAGACGGAACGCGACGGTCACGCTGGCGGCGATCGAAGTTCCGATCGAGGATGGCAGCCGCTTCGGGATCGTGGCCGTGGACGACACCGATCGCGTCACCGGGTTCCTGGAGAAGCCGGCCCAGCCTCCGCCGATGCCCGGCCATCCGCACCTGACGATGGCGTCGATGGGGATCTACGTGTTCAACAGCGACGTGCTGGTCCGCGCCCTCGAAGCCGACGCCGCCGACCCCGCCAGCCAGCACGATTTCGGGAAGAACATCATTCCGTCGCTGATTCCGGGAGGCGGGATGTACGCCTACCCGTTCTACGACGAGAACAAGAAGGCCGCCAAGTACTGGCGCGACATCGGAACGCTGGACGCCTACTTCGAGGCGAACATGGACCTCTGCCAGGTGAACCCCGAGTTCAACCTGTACGACCCCGAGTGGCCGCTCCGCACCTACATGCCGCAGGCACCGCCGGCCAAGTTCGTGTTCGCCGAGAACTGGCGGCGCGGCGAAGCGCAGGACTCGCTGATCTCGCAGGGCTGCATCGTCTCGGGCAGCCAGATTCTGGGCAGCATCCTGTGCCCGAACGTCCGGGTCCACAGCTTCAGCCGGATTGAATCGTCGATCCTGATGCCGGGGGTGCGCGTCGGCCGCCACGCGCAGATCCGGCGCGCGATCGTCGACCGTGACGTGCACATCCCGCGCGGCGCGCGCATCGGCTACGACATCGAGGAGGATCGCCGCCGCCACACGGTCAGCGAAGGCGGCGTGGTGGTGGTGGCCTCGGGCGAAGAGCCCCTGATCGGCCCCATCGACGATGCGGCGCTGAAGCTGGAGGCGGAAGCGGATCGCCGCGGCTAGACGCCGCGGCAGACAAGGACGAGTCCGAGCACGCGAAGGGCCCCGCCTTCGCCAGCGCGGTGATCGTCAGGGCAGGAACCTTTTTCGAGAGGTCAACGTGACGATTACCGAGGTGCGTGGACGAGAGGTGCTCGACTCGCGGGGCAACCCGACGGTCGAAGTGGATGTGACGCTCGACAACGGCGCGCGCGGCCGCGCCGCCGTGCCGTCGGGGGCGTCAACCGGCGAGCGCGAAGCGCTCGAACTGCGGGACGGCGACAAGAGCCGCTACCTCGGGCAAGGGCGTGACGAAGGCGGTCGGTCACGTCAACGGCGAGATCGCGCGGGCCGTGATCGGCCAGCCATTCGACTCGCTGCGGGCGCTCGACGAGGCGATGATCGCGCTCGACGGCACGCCGACCAAGAGCCGGCTGGGCGCCAACGCCCTGCTCGGGGTGTCGATGGCGGCGCTGAAGGCGGAGGCCGCCTCCGCCAGACAGCCGCTCTACGCGCACATCGCCACCATCGCCGGCAACCGGACCGGGTACACGCTGCCGGTGCCGATGATGAACATCCTGAACGGCGGCGCGCACGCGGACTCGAACGTGGACTTCCAGGAGTTCATGGTCATGCCGGTCGGCTTCCCGACCTTCCGCGAAGGGCTGCGCGCCGGCGCCGAGATCTTCCACGCGCTGCGCTCGATCCTGAAGTCGCGCGGGCTCTCCACGGGCGTCGGCGACGAAGGCGGATTCGCGCCCAGCCTGCAGATCGAACCGCGAGGCGGTCGAAGTGGTCCTCGAAGCCATCGGCAAGGCCGGCGCGAAGGCCGGCGAGAACGTGTTCATCGCCCTCGATCCCGCGGCCAGCGAGTTCTACGAGGGCGACGGGCGCTACGCGCTGAAGCGCTCCGGCGAGGGCACCGCTCGATTCGGCGGGCATGGTCGCGCTGTGGGCGGACTGGGTCCGGCAGTATCCGATCATCTCGATCGAGGACGGCCTGCGCCGAGTCCGACTGGGACGGCTGGCGACTCATCACGACCGAGCTCGGCAGCCGCGTCCAGCTGGTCGGCGACGACATCTTCGTCACCAATCCCGAGATTCTCCGCAAGGGCATCGACGAGGGCGTCGCGCAACGCGCTGCTGGTGAAGCTGAACCAGATCGGCACCGTCACCGAGACGCTCGACGCCATCGCCATGGCCAGCGCCGCCGGCTACCGCAGCGTCATCTCGCACCGCTCGGGCGAGACCGAGGACTCGACCATCGCCGACCTCGCGGTGGGCACCGCCGCCGGCCAGATCAAGACCGGATCGGCCTCGCGCTCCGATCGCGTGGCCAAGTACAACCAGTTGCTGCGCATCGAAGAAGAACTGGGCGCTGCCGCGCGGTACGCCGGCCGCGCCGCCATCAAGCAGCTGCAGTAGCCCCGGAGCCGCCATGTACAAACGTCGTGTCTGCTTCGCCACGGCGAATCGACCTGGAACAAGGAGAACCGTTTCACCGGCTGGACCGACGTCGACCTCACGCGAAAAGGGTCGCGAGGAAGCGCTGAACGCCGGACGGCTGCTCGAAGCAGGAGGGCTTCTCGTTCGACCTGGCGTTCACCAGCGTGCTGACCCGCGCGATTCGCACCTGCTGGATCACGCTGGACGAACTGGGCGAGCTGTGGATCCCGGTGCAGCGGAGCTGGCGCCTCAACGAGCGCCACTACGGGGCGCTGCAGGGCCTGAACAAGGCCGAAACGGCGGCCAGGCACGGCGAAGCGCAGGTCAAGATCTGGCGCCGTGCCTACGACATCCCACCGCCGCCGCTCACGCCCGACGACGAACGGCACCCCTCACGCGATCGACGCTACAGCGGCCTGACGGCGGCGGAACTGCCGCTCACCGAGTCGCTGAAGGACACGGTGGCGCGCTTCCTCCCCTACTGGCACGAGACCATCGCGCCGGCGATCACCAGGCGGCCAGCGCGTGCTGATCGCCGCACATGGCAACTCGCTCCGCGCCCTGGTCAAGTACCTCGACGACATCTCCGAACAGGACATCGTCGAGCTGAACATCCCGACGGGGATTCCCCTGGTCTACGAGCTGGACGCGGCACTGAAGCCGATTCGGAGCTACTACCTGGGGGACGCGGAGGCCGCGAAGAAGGCGGCGGCCGCCGTGGCACAGCAGGGCGCTCGGCAGCCGTAGAGGACGATGGCGCGGCGGACGCCGCGCCATCCGGCGACTAGTTGATTTCCTCGACCTTGGCTTCTTCCGCCGCGATGCGAAGCGAGCGGAGAAAGCGCCGGTCGTTGACGGTCATGTCGTACGGCTTGCGTGGGGCGATGGCGCGCGTGACCGTGCCGACCCGGGCCGACACCGCGGGACCTTCGGCCGGCTGCGATCGGTTCACGAACCCGACCACCGCCTCGAGGTTCACTTTCATCTCGTAGCCCGCCGCCCGGGCGCGCTCCCGGCAGGCTTCCACGTCGGCGCTGTTCGAAACGGCGGCGGCGATTGCGTCAGCCAACTCGCGCGCGAACCGGTTTACCACGTCATCCATTGGATGGCCCCTCCTCACCCTCGTGCCTGCCGGCTGGGTCCCGGTAGCGGTTACCGACAGGTACCCACCGGGCGGCAGGCTGAAGTCGGTGCGTAATCGTCATGTGGGCGGGACGAATCTCGTAGGGGAATCGGTGCCATTTTAGGAATGTCCCTAGTAGGTGTCAAGACTCAAAGCACAATAAGTTGTGTTTTTTCTGCAACTTGGGCGCCGGCGCATTACAATGCCGACCATGTCTCCTGCGCCTGGCCCTCGCCACTTCGCCGTGGCTGACGACCTCGAGGGCTTCGACCCCGACCGCGACCTTGGATTTCCCGGCACCTTTCCGTTCACCCGGGGCATCCAGCCCACGATGTACCGGGGACGCCTCTGGACGATGCGTCAGTACGCCGGGTTCGGCACGGCGGCCGAGTCCAATCAGCGATACCGGTACCTGCTGTCCAAGGGTGTCAGCGGCCTGAGCGTCGCCTTCGACCTGCCCACCCAGATCGGCTACGACTCCGACGCGCCGCTCGCCGCGGGCGAGGTGGGCCGTGTCGGCGTCGCGATCGACTCGATCGAGGACATGGCCGTGCTGTTCGACGGCATCCCGCTCGACCGCGTGTCAACGTCGATGACGATCAACGCCACCGCGATCGTCCTGCTGGCCCTCTACGTGGCCGTCGGGAGGCGTCAGGGCGTGTCGCCGAAGCAGCTGTCCGGCACGGTGCAGAACGACATCCTGAAGGAGTACGTCGCCCGCGGGACCTACATCTACCCGCCCGGGCACTCGCTGCGCATCGTCACCGACATCTTCGCGTTCTGCGAGCGGGAGGTGCCGCAGTGGAACACGATCTCGATCAGCGGCTACCACATCCGGGAGGCGGGCTCGACGGCGGTGCAGGAGGTGGCCTTCACCTTCGCCAACGCCATCGCCTATGTGCAGGCCGGCATCGACGCCGGCCTCGACGTCAACGCCCTCGGCCAGCGGCTGTCGTTCTTCTTCAACGCGCACAACGATTTCCTGGAGGAAGTGGCGAAGTTCCGCGCCGCGCGGCGGCTGTGGGCGCGCCTGATGCGCGAGCGCTTCGGCGCGACCCATCCACGCGCCCAGCAGCTGCGCTTCCACACCCAGACGGCCGGGTCCACGCTCACCGCCCAGCAGCCCGACAACAACATCGTCCGCGTCGCGATTCAGGCGCTGGCGGCGGTGCTCGGCGGCACGCAGTCGCTGCACACCAACAGCCGTGACGAGGCGCTGGCGCTGCCGACGGAGACCTCGGCGGGCATTGCGCTGCGCACGCAGCAGATCATCGCCGCGGAGAGCGGGGTCGCCAACACCATCGATCCGTTCGCCGGGTCGTTCGAGATCGAGCGGCGGACCAACGACATCGAGGCGGGCGCGAACGAGCTGCTGGCGCGGATCGAGGCGATCGGCGGCACCCTGGCAGCGATCGAGGCGGGGTACATCCAGCGGCAGATTCAGGACTCGGCCTACAAGGCGCAGGTGGCCGTTGACGCCGGTGAGTCGGTGGTCGTCGGCGTGAACCGGTACCAGACCGACGAGTCGGCGCGGATCGAGATGTTCGAGCTGGAACCGGAGATCGAGCGGCAGCAGGTGGATCGCGTTCGCGAGGTCCGCCGCACCCGCGATCAGGCCACGTGGCAGGCGACGCTGGCCGCCGTCGAATCGGCCGCGCGCGGCCGCGACAACCTCGTGCCGCACATCATCGCGGCGGTCGAGGCGCACGCCACCGTCGGCGAGATCTCCGACACGCTTGCGGCGCGTGTTCGGCGAGTATCGCGAGGCCGGCCTGGATGTCTGAAGTCCTGCTGTCGGTCGAAGGCCTCACCACCCGCTTCGACACACCGGCCGGCAACGTGACGGCCGTGAACGACGTGTCCTTCCAGATCCGGCAGGGCGAAACGCTGGGGCTGGTGGGGGAATCCGGCAGCGGCAAGTCGGTGACCGCGTTCTCGATCATCCGTCTCGTGCAGCCGCCGGGCCGGGTGACGGCCGGTCGCGTGCTGTTCCAGGGCCGAGACCTGGTGTCTCTCCCCGAGGAGGAACTGCGCCAGGTGCGCGGGGCCGGCATCGGCTTCGTCTTCCAGGAACCGATGGCCGCGCTCAACCCGGTGATGCGTGTCGGCGACCACATCGCGGAGGCCCTGCGTGTGCACGGTCTCGCCGGCCGCGCCGAGGCCCGCGCCCGCGCGGTCGATCTGCTGCGGGCGGTGCGGATCGTCGACGCCGAGCACCGCGCGAACGACTACCCGCACCAGCTGTCGGGCGGCATGCGCCAGCGCGTGATGATCGCCATCGCCCTCGCCTGCCGGCCACCGCTCGTCATCGCCGACGAACCGACGACGGCGCTGGACGTCACGGTGCAGGCGCAGATCCTGGACCTGCTCCGCGACATGAAGCGGGAGTTCGGCATCAGCCTGCTGCTGATCACGCACGACCTCGGCGTGATCGCCGAGACCGCGGACCGGGTGGCGATCATGTACGCCGGCCGCATCGTCGAGCAGGGACCGGTGCGCGACATCTTCCGCCGTCCCGCCCATCCGTATACGCAAGGACTGCTGGCGTCGATCCCCGGCGGCGCCGCCGGCTCGCGCCTGCACGCGATCGACGGCTCGGTGCCGAACCTCGGATCACTGCCACCCGGATGCTCGTTCGCGCCGCGTTGCGCCGAGCGCATGCCGCAGTGCGAGGTGTCGTTTCCAGGAGTCTCGGCGCTCGCCCCTGAACACTCGGTCCGCTGCCATCTGCACCCGGCTTCCGATTCCCGGCTGACGGCCGCCGGCGAGGTCCGCTCCTGATGCCGCCGCTGGTCGACGTCCGCCATCTGGTGAAGCACTTCACGCGCGGCGGCGGGCTGTTCCGCCGACCAGACGGTGGTCCGCGCCGTCGACGATGTGAGCTTCACCATCGACGAGGGGGAGACGTTCGCGCTGGTCGGCGAGTCGGGCAGCGGCAAGAGCACGACCGGCCGTTGCATGCTGCGGCTGGTGGAGCCCACATCCGGCCAGTTCCTGTTCCGCGGCGAAGACGTGCTGTCGTTCTCGAGCGCGCGGCTGCGCGCCGCGCGGCGCGAGATGCAGATGGTCTTCCAGGACCCGTTCTCGTCGCTCAACCCGCGGATGCGCGCGTTCACGATCGTCGAGGAGCCGCTCGTCATCCACAAGATCGGCTCGAAGACCGAGCGCCGCGAACGCGTGGCCGAGCTGTTCCGGCTGGTGGGACTCGAGCCGGCGCACCTCGATCGCTATCCGCACGAGTTCAGCGGCGGCCAGCGGCAGCGCATCGGCCTGGCGCGAGCGCTGGCGCTGAATCCGTCGTTCATCATCGCCGACGAGCCGGTGTCCGCGCTGGACGTGTCGATCCAGGCGCAGGTGATCAACCTGCTGATGGACCTGCAGGAGCAGCTGAAGCTGACCTACTTGTTCGTCGCACACGACCTGCGGCTGGTCCGGCACATCTCCAGCCGCGTGGCCGTGATGTATCTCGGCAAGATCGTCGAGATGGGACCGACGGCGCGCATCTTCGAGCAGCCGCAGCATCCCTACACGCAGGCGCTGCTCTCGGCGGTGCCGGTGACCGATCCGGATGCGCCGAAGACGCGCATCGAGCTCGACCCGGCTCGCGTCAATCGCGACGCGCCGCTCCGCGAGGTGGCGCGGGGCACCTGGCGGCGGTGTAGGGGCTCTTGGTTCGCGGGGTTCCGGGATGCAGCGATTCGACGCAGACGTCTCGCGACGACCAGCAGGCCTGACCGGCGCGTCTGGATGCTCAGGCCGGGCGCGCTGACGGCGTCGGGCGCGCGTGCGCGCCTGCCCGCCGTGCGGCGTCTGCCGGTAGTCCTTCTCGACCTGCCCGTCGCGGATCGAGACCACGCGGTGCGCGTAGGCGGCGATGTCGGCTTCGTGGGTGACGACGATGATGGTGTTCCCCGCCTCGTGCAGGCGCGCGAACAGCGCCATGATCTCGACGCCGGTCTTCGAGTCGAGGTTGCCGGTCGGTTCGTCGGCGAGCAGGATCGAGGGGTTGTTCACCAGCGCGCGGGCGATCGCGACGCGCTGCCGCTGACCGCCGGACAGTTCGTTGGGCCGATGGTTCATGCGCTGCGTCAGCTCGACCCGGGTCGAGCGCGGCCTTCGCGCGCTCGAGCCGGTCCTTCTTCGAGACGCCCGCGTAGACCAGCGGCAGCTCCACGTTGTGCAGCGCGGTGGCCCGCGGCAGCAGGTTGAAGGTCTGGAACACGAACCCGATTTCCTCGTTCCGGATGCGGGCCAGCTCGTTGTCGTTCATCTGGCTGACCTCCTTGTCGTTCAGGAGGTAGGTGCCCTTGGACGGCGTGTCGAGGCAGCCGATGAGGTTCATCAGGGTCGACTTGCCCGAGCCGGACGGCCCCATGATCGCCACGTATTCGCCCCGCTCGATGGCGATGGACACCCCCTTCAGGGCGTGGATCTCCTCGTCGCCCATCACGTAGGTCTTCCAGAGGTCGCGGGTCTCGATCAGCGGCATAGGGTCAGTCTAATGGACGTCGTGGGTGGGCGCATGGTTCCCACCTGGCTCGCGCCAGGCCGAATCAGGATTCTTCCTGATACTGCTCGCGCAGCCGGGCCACCACGGCCGGATCGGCCAGGGTCGTCGTGTCGCCCAGGGTCTTGCCCTCGGCGATGTCGCGCAGCAGCCGCCGCATGATCTTGCCCGAGCGCGTCTTCGGCAGGTCGGCCGCGAAGATGATGTCGTCGGGTCTGGCGATCGCGCCGATCTTGCGGGCGACGTGCGCCTTCAGCTCGTCGGCGAGCTCCTCCGAGTGGCGGACGCTTTCCTTCACGGTCACGAACGCGCACAGCGCGTGGCCCTTGATCTGGTGGTGGCGGCCCACCACGGCCGCTTCGGCCACCTTCGGGATGATCGACGAGCGCGCTTTCCACCTCCATCGTCCCGATCCGGTGCCCAGCCACGTTCAGCACGTCGTCGACGCGGCCGAGCAGCCAGTAGTAGCCGTCGTCGTCGAGCTTGGCGCCGTCGCCGGTGAAGTAGATGTCCTTGGACCAGCGGCTCCAGTACTGCTGCACGTAGCGGTCGGGATCGCCGTAGATGCCGCGCAGCATCGAGGGCCACGGCTTGGTGAGCGCCAGCAGCCCGCCGCCCACGGGCACGTCCTTCGCCCTCGCTGGTTCAGGATCTGGGCGCTGATGCCGGGGAACGGCTGCGTCGCCGAGCCGGGTTTGGTGCGGGTGATGCCGGGCAGCGGCGTGATGAGGATGCAGCCGGTTTCGGTCTGCCACCAGGTGTCGACGATCGGGCACCGCTCGCCGCCGATGTTCAGGTGATACCAGATCCAGGCTTCGGGGTTGATCGGTTCACCGACCGAGCCCAGCAGCCGCAGCGACGACAGGTCGTGGCGCGCCGGCCACTCCGTTCCCCAGCGCATGAACGCGCGGATCGCGGTCGGCGCCGTGTAGAAGATCGTGACGCCGTGCCGCTCGATGATCTCCCAGAAGCGGTCCTTCTGCGGCCAGTCGGGCGCGCCTTCGTACATCACCACCGTGGCGCCGTTGGCCAGCGGCCCGTAGACGACGTAGCTGTGCCCGGTGACCCAGCCGATGTCCGCCGTGCACCAGTAGACGTCCTCTTCCTTGAGATCGAACACCCACTTGGTCGTGGCGTAGGTGCCGAGCAGGTAGCCGGCCGTCGTGTGGACGATGCCCTTGGGCTTTCCGGTGGTGCCCGAGGTGTAGAGGATGTAGAGCATGTCCTCCGAGTCCATCACCTCGGGCGGGCAATCGAACGACGCGCCGTCCATCAGCTCGTGGTACCAGCGGTCGCGTCCTTCCTTCATGTGCACGGGAATGTCGGCATAGCCCGCGGCGGACGACGACCACGTGCTCGATGCTCGGGCGTTTCGCGCAGGGCCTCGTCGGCCATCTGCTTGAGCGGGACGATGGCGCCGCGGCGATAGCCGCCGTCGGCGGTGATCAGCAGCCGCGCCTGCGCGTCGTTGATGCGATCGCGCAGCGACTCGGCGGAGAAGCCGCCGAAGACCACGGAGTGGACGGCGCCAATCCGCGCGCAGGCCAGCATGGCGATGGCCAGCTCCGGCACGAGCGGCATGTAGAGCGCGACGCGATCGCCCTTGCGGATGCCGAGCCCCTTCAGCACGTTGGCGAGCTGGCACACCTCGCGATAGAGATCGAAGTAGGTGAGCGTGCGGCGATCGCCCGGCTCGCCCTCCCAGACGAACGCGGCCTTGTTGCGGCGCCAGGTGCGGACGTGGCGGTCGAGGCAGTTGGCGCTGACGTTGAGCTTGCCGCCCACGAACCATTTCGCGTGCGGCGGCTGCCAGTCGAGGACCTGGGACCACGGCTCGATCCACTCGAGCTCGCGGGCGAATCCCTCCCAGAACGCCTCGGGGTTCGCGGCCGCGCGCGCATAGACCTCCGGATCGTTGACAGTGGCACGGGCGCGGAACTCCGGAGAGGGGTCGAACGTGCGGTCTTCCCGCAGGAGGGCGTCGATCTCGGACATGGGGCGATTGTAACGGGGACTGCCCCGCCCCGTTACATGTGCGCGACGCGGCGTTGAACGCCGGACCAGCGGAAGCGCGGCGACCGCAGCCGCAGCAGCGCGAGCGATGCCGCGGCGGTCTCGAACATCGAGTGATCCAGGCGTCGAAGGCCGAGGCCGGCGGCCTCCTGCATGGCCCGCTCGCACAGCAGGTTGACCAGGCGCGGCACGCCGGCCGACAGTCCGTAGAGCACGTCGACGGTGCGGGGCTCGATGTCGATGGGCGCGGCGCCGGCGACATTCAGCCGGTGCTGGATGTACGGCTCGCACTCGTCGCGATCGAGCGGCGTGAGGCGCGCACGGTGCAGCACCGACTCCTCAGCCGCCTGCGGCAGCGTTGGCGAACCGGCGGACGGCGGCTGCGAGGCCAGCAGCATCTGGAGCAGGGGCCGGCCCGCCCGATCGAGCGACGCCAGGCTGATGATGTGGTCCGCCGTGACCGGGGGCAGCAGGTGCGCTTCGTCGATCATCACGAGCGGCGCCGGGCCGCTGCGGTCCCTCAGCGCATCGGCCACCCTCACGGCCAGCTCGCTCCGGTCGGCCGACGCCAGAAGACGACGGTCATCGTCATGGGCGCCGACCGCGCCGAGGTCCTGCAGCAGCCGCCGATACATCTCCTCCGGCGACATCATCCCGTTGGCGAGGTAGGAGACCGTCGTGGTGCGCTGGCAGGTTCGCGCCAGCGTGCGGCACAAGGTGGACTTGCCGGTACCCAGGTCGCCCGTCAGCAGCAGGATGGGCGCATGTCGCGCCAACCCGGCGGACAGCCCCGCCAGCGCTCGCGCGTGGGCGCGGCTGCGGAAGTGATACCTGGCGTCTGGCGTCAGGCTGAATGGGCGCTCGAACAGGCCGAAGAATGGCTCATAGCCAGATGGCATGGCACGGGCGTTATCGGCTGACCACCGCCTCAGCTATAGCCTGTGTCAACGGGCGTGTTACGGCTCACTCCCGGGCGGCGGCGGCAGCGGTGGCGGGGGCGGCGTGAAAACCGCGGGCGTGAACGTCGGCACCGGCGGCGGTGCCGGCGGGGGCGGCGCGTTCTTCCGGAAGATGAGCGCCCCAAACAGCCCGCCAATCATCGCGAAGAGGCCGCACACGAACAGCGAGATGAAGAAGCCCAGGACCGCGGCCACGCCCATGGCCGGCCCGCTGCGCAGGGCCTCGAGGAACTCGCGCGCTTCGGGCGGCATCTCCGCGGCGTTCGACATCGCGCGCTCGATGATGCCGGTCTGCAGCGGAATGAGGACGGCCTGGAGCGGAATCGCCACCAGCGTCCAGACGAACGCGCCGATGATGCCGGCAAAGAGTCCCACCAGCGCCCCGTCGCCGACCGAGATGGGTGTCGGGCGCTGCTGCTGCATCAGGTATGCGGCAAGCCCGCCGCCGAACAGGATCCAGGCGCAGCAGCAATTGGCGAGATTGATGACCGGCAGCGCCGACAGCACGCCGATGGCCACGCCGCCAAGCAGGGCAGGTTGCAGCATGCGGGGATATTAGTCCGGGATCCGGTCTTCGGTGTGGGTGCGCCCGGTGTGCTGAGGAAGCAAAGGGCGAGAGAGGAGGCCGGACTCCGGAAACCGGAGCCCGGCAACCGGTCTAGTCGTAGTCCTTGAGCCCGAGGTAGGTGATGGGCTCGGCGCCTTCTATGTGTCGGAGCGCGTTGAACAGGTCGCGCTCAAGGTACGCGGATTGTGATGCGACACCCCACTCCCTGAGACGACGACACCTCGCACGTCCCGCCCAGTGCGCGGGCGCGGGATTCCATGTTTGAGAGACCGTGGCCACTGTTCCCGTTGCCGTTGCCGTTCGCGCGACGGGTGGTGGCCGCGTCGAACCCGTGGCCATCGTCCACGATGCTGATGAGGAGCTGACCCTCGACGACGCGGGCCTCGAGGCTAGCCGTGCGCGCGTCCGCGTGCTTGGCGATGTTGTTGAGCGCCTCCTTGAGGAGGAGCAGCAAGTGGCGCTTCTCTTCGGGGCCGAGTCGACGCGCCGCCGCCGACTCGTCGACGGTGCAGCGCCATTCCGTTCCCCGTATCACGAACAGTTCCGACCCGAACCACGACGCGCGGCCGATGACGTTGGCCACCGTGTCGTCGTGCGGATCGCTGGCCCAGGCGAGATCGGCGACATCACTCGCCAGCGATCGCGCCGTCGAGGCGACCTCGCCGAGCGCGCCCAGCGCCACCGCTTCCCGGTCGCCGCCCTGGTGCCCGCGTGCCGCTTCGCTGATGAGCGCCATCCGCGAAAGGCTGGTGCCGACGTCGTCGTGCAGGTCCGACGCGATGCGTGATTGCACGCGCTCGAGGGCGAGCAGGTGGCGTACGCGAAGGTGGTACGCCGCGGCCGCCATCGCGAGCACGGCCATGACTCCCAGCGCGAGCGCCCACGGCCGCAGCCACCAGGGACGCAGGATGGTGAACGCGACGGAGATCGTCGAGGGCCCGGTGCGACCCGATGCAGCCGCCCGAGCGACGAAACGGTACGCGCCTGGCTGCAGGTTGAGCAGCATCACCGGCCGCCCCGGCTCGATAGCGACCCAGTCCGAGCCGGCTCCTTCGAGCCGACCCTCCAACCGGAGGCCCGGCATCGGCCCGGAGGCCAACGCTCCCACGGTGATTTGCACCGCGTTCTGGTGGGGCTGCAGTTCGAAGGCGGACACTGCACGCTCGCCGAGGTCGGAAAAAGGCCTGCGTAGACCCGGCGCGGCTACGTCCAGTAACCGTAGCTCAGGCCAGTCGGGATCCTGGAACGAGGACGGCCTGAAGCGCGCGAGCCCCACGTTCGTGCCGAACCACAGGTCGCCGTCCGGATCTCGAAAGGCTGTCACGACGCGCCCACCCGGGAGCCCGTCGGCCGTGCTGAAGGTTCGCACCTCCATCGTCTCTGGCGTCAGACGATCGACACCGACGCCGGTACCAACATAGATGCGACCCTCGAGGTCCTCGGTGAGCGACAGGATGTGATTGGACGACAGGCCGTTTCGCTTCGTGAGGTGCACGAATACCGGGCGCGCGGCAGACGGATCGTCGACTCTCGCGAGCCCGCCGTTACCGGTGCCGATCCAGAGACGCCCGCGAGCGTCTCGCAGCATCGTATAGACCCGGCCCTCGGGCACACCATCTGCCACGTCGAAAAGCTCCCATCGATTCTCGACGTACCGGGCCACTCCGCCTCTGCCCGATCCGACCCACACCACGCCATCCGGGGCTTCGGCAAATGAGTCCGGACTGAAGCCGTACCGAGGACTTTGAACCGGACGGCACCGTCTTCACCTGGTGACGTTCGATGGTCTCCGTGCTCTTTCGCCACCGGGACAGGTTGTGGAATCCCCCGGAACTGCCCATCCATACGTCGCCAGCCGAGTCCACGAACACCTTGTAGCCTTCTTCGGTCCACAGGCCCTCCTTCCGGCCGTAGCGGCGCATGGGTTCCTCCGGCACCCTCTCGTGGCTGCGGGCCGTCGACCGCATGAATCCCTCGGGAGTCGCCAGCCACCAGTTGCCCTGCCGGTCGTAGGCGGCGAGTTGGTTCATCCGGTTGTGAAACCAATCGAGTGTGAACGGGGAGGCCGCCGCGCGAAAGCGACCGCCGTCGAGCCGGTTCAGGACCAGGCCGCGAACGTCGGCCGTCACGACGTGCAGGGCGCCTTGCGCGACGAAGAGATCCTTGATCTGGTCGCCGGCAAGCCCGTCGTCGACCGTGTACTGCGTGAATCCACCGCGGCGCCAC
The DNA here is from genome assembly GCA_963721715.1 of uncultured Acidobacteriota bacterium. Taxonomy (GTDB): domain Bacteria; phylum Acidobacteriota; class Vicinamibacteria; order Vicinamibacterales; family UBA2999; genus VFZN01. The sequence continues at coordinate 890,233 of CAVRKI010000006.1, forward strand.
CGGAACACTCCGGCGCCATCCGTGCCGACCCACAGATTTCCCCACCCGTCCTCGGCGATGGCCGACACGTTGCTCGAACCCAGGCCAGCGCTCGCGCCCCAGATGCGAAGCGCGTCCGCCCCTTCGACTGTGGGCACGACTTCCCTGGCCCCTCCCGCACCGCCATACCAAAGGTGGCCATCCCGCGTCTGGATGAGGCTCAGCACCCGATCGCCACCCTGAACACCGGGCGTCTGCCACGAACGCACGACGGCCACACCGCCATGTGGCGCCTGGCTGTCGACGAGGTGCAGTCCTGCATCGCGGGTGCCGGCAAAAATCTGCTGGCCCCGTATCAGGAGGCTCAGAATGTCCATGTCCATCCGCTCCGGGGCCGTCACGTGACGACGCACGAACGCCGAGGCTTCACCAGCCGCCCGACTCCAGAGGCCCCTGGTCGTGGCAACCCAGAAGGTTCCATCGTCGGACTCGGCCAGACCATTGACCCAGGTATCGATGGGAAGGCCGATCTCGACGTGACGCAGCGTCGGTCGGCCCTTGTCATTCTCGACAACGAAGAGGCCGGCTGAAATCGTCCCGCACCAGATGCGTCCGGACCGATCCTCGTAGAGCGCGGCCACGTTCGTCGCAATGTTCACATCCGGCGACCAGTGCGAGGGCATGGGCGCGGGCAGATGGGTGAAGCGGGGCTGCCCGGGACTACGGCCCGACGGGCGGAACCACGCCAGACCGTTGTTGGTACCAACCCAGTAGGTGCCGTCTCGCGCATGCAGAAGCCTCGTCACACGGCGGTGTGGGACGCCATCGGCCTCGGTGAACGCCCGAAAGGAGAATCCGTCGTAGTAGGCCAGCCCCTCCGCCGTGCAGATCCACATGAGCCCCAGCCGGTCGCGCACCAGGCAGTTGATGGTGTCGCTCGGGAGGCCATCCCGGACGGTGAAGTTCTGCAGCGGCAGCCGCTCGGCCCCCGCGGGCGAGGCGAAGGGCAACCCCAGCAGCGCGGCGAGCAGCAGCAACGCGCGAACTCGATGAGGGCCGGCGTTCATGGGTGTACGAAGCGCCCGAACAATACTCCACGCGCCATGAAGAAGATAGACCCGGCGCACACGGGGCGCATGAACATGCCATGGCAAGGCCGCCTCCCCCGGGCTAGCCTGCCAGAAAGCCCCGCTGCCAACGACGTGCGAGGCGAGGCTCGCCCCGATGCTGCCCCCCGAATCCGACCAGGAGTTGCCCACGGTCGCATCGACCGCTGACGCCACGACCGCCGTGCCGCCCGGATCGCCTGTGCCCGGCCCGGGCATGCTGACGGTGGGCCAGTCCCTCGGCACGCGCTACCGCATCCTCGCCCTGCTCGGTCGCGGTGGCATGGGCGCCGTATACAAGGCCTGGGACGACGAGCTGGGCCTCGCCGTGGCGCTCAAGACCATCCTGCTCGCGCCGGGCACGGACGGGGACACCGCAACCCTGCTCGCGCGGCGATTCAAGCGCGAAGCGCTGCTGGCCCGCCAGATCACCCACCAGAACGTCGTTCGCGTACACGACTTCGGCGAGTTCGAGGGCGTGAAGTACCTGACGATGGCGTTCGTCGAGGGCGAAACGCTGTCGGATTTGATGCGCCGGCGGGACCGACTGGAACCGCGGGAGGTCGTGCCGCTGGCGCGCCAGATTGCCGAGGGACTCTCCGCCGCACACCGGGCTGGCGTGGTGCATCGAGACCTGAAGCCAGCCAACATCATGATCACGCCGGCCGGCGAGGCGTGCATCATGGACTTCGGCATCGCGCGCTCGGCCAACACCACGGTGACGCAGGCGGGCGTGGTGGTGGGCACGCTCGAGTACATGGCACCAGAGCAGCTGCTGGGCGCGGCTGCCGACGAGCGTACGGACGTCTACGCCCTCGGGCTGATCTGTCACGACATGCTGCTCGGCCGGCACCGGCTCGACGGCATGGACCAGCCCATGCTGGAGGCGCTCGGTCGGGCCCGGCGGCCCCTTCCTCCTGTCGCCGCGACACGTCCGGACATCCCGGCACCTCTTGCGGCCCTCGTGGACAAGGCCGTCCACCCCACGCCCGATCAGCGCTTCGATTCCGCCCAGGCCGTGCTCGACGAGTTGAGCACGCTCGCGGCGGATGGCCATCGCAAGCGCGATCCGTCGATCACTCCCACGCCTCCGCCTGGGCCGACGTGGCTCGCACACCTCCGCCGCGCCGGACTTGCGGTCGCGCTCGTCGGTACCCTTGTGGCGGCTGCGTCGTTCGGGCTCCCGCTCTGGCGCGACCAGGCTGGAGCGTCGACGACGACCGCGCCGCCGCCGGTCTCCGTGGTCGTGGCGGAGTTTGCGAACCGGACCGGTGAGGCGGTGTTCGATGGGCTGCTGGACCAGGCCATGGCGATCGGGCTCGAGGGCGCGTCGTTCATCAACGTCTACCCGCGCCGGGAGGCCCTTCGTCAGGTGACGCAGCTCAAGGCCCCCGGCCTGGATCTCGAGACTTCGCGCCTGATCGGCTTGCGCGAGGGCATTCCTCTCGTCGTGTCGGGCAGGATCGACGCGGCAGGCCAGGGCTATCACCTGCGCGTGCAGGTCCACGAGGCGGCGCCCGACGGCGAGAGCGTGTTCGACTGGGGCACGGAGGCGTCGGACCGGGATCGCGTGCTTGAAGAAGTGGGCCGGATGGCCGTGCAGGTGCGCCGCGCCCTGGGCGACGGCACGGTGGACGTGAAGGCGGTCAACGCGAACGAGACGTTCACGGCGGCCTCTCTCGACGCCGCGGCGGAGTACAGTCCGCGGACAGGAGCTGCTGGCCGCGGGCAATCGACAGGGTGCGTACCAGGCGACCAGCGCGCGGTCACGCGCGATCCCAATCTGGGCCGCGCATGGGCCGGTATGGGAACCGTGGCCTACAACCAGCGCCGCCTCGAAGATGCCGAGCGACTCCTGCGCGAGGCGCTCGGGCACGTGCCGATCGCATGACGGAGCGCGAGCAGTTGCGGACACGCGTGACGTACTACGACGTGATGGGGAACGCGGAACAAGCCCGCGATCAGGGGGAGGCGCTCGTGGCGAAGTTCCCCTCGGACGCCGCCGGGCTCACCAACCTGGCCCTTGCACACTTCAAGGCCTGGCACTTCTCACGCGCCCTGGAAGTGGGCCGTCAGGCCGCGGCCCTGTATCCGAAGAACGTCCTCCGGCAGAGCAACGTGGCGCTGTACGCGCTGTACGCGAGCGACTTCGACACCGCCGCCCAGCAGGTCGCACTGGTGCGGTCCCTGATCGCGGACTACCCGTACGCGCAGTTGGCGACGACGATGATTGACGTCGCCGCCGGCCGCTGGAACGAGGCTGCGGCTGGATATGAACGGCTCGCGACGCTGGTGCGCCGGGCCCCAGCCTGGCCACGCACGGGCTGGCCGACATGGAACGGCACCGCGGCCGGCTGCAGCAGGCCGAGGGGCTGCTCGATCAGGCCCTGCAGGGGGCGGACGCGGCATCGCGCGATCGCCTGAGGACGGCCCTGGCCGGCGTGCGAGCCGCTCGTGGCAACAGACGCGGAGCGCTCGACCTCCTGCAGCACCTGTCCGATGATGCCGTCGAGCCAGGCGCGTTGATGGAGGCCGGGGAGACCTACCTCGCGATCGGCCGCCGCGCCGATGCGACCGCACTGGGCAGCCGCCTGCAACGCCGGCTCGGCATCCAGGGCGAGACGTTCGCGGCGGTCCTTCACGCCGAGATCGCGCTCGCCGACGGCCGCGCCCGCGACGCGCAGGCCAGCCTCCTCGAGGCCCGCAAGAAGGCCGACGCGTGGCTCGTGCGCTACTGGCTCGGACGGAGCTACCTCGCGATGGGTGCGTTTGCTGAGGCCGACTCCGAGTTCGATGCGTGTCTCCGCCGCCGGGGCGAGGCCCTCGCCGTCTTTCTCGACGACTTCCCCTACCTACCATCGCCTCGCGGACGTGTACTGCTACCAGGGCCTCGCGCGAGCCGGGCTCGACGAGCCCGGGAGCAATCGACTCGTTCCGGACCTTCGTCGCCCTCAAAGACGGTGGCGACGAGACCGGTGGTCTCGTCGCCGACGCATCACGCCGACTCACCCGCACCGACGAGCGCTGAGCGCCGGTCGAACGCCTCACCCCTCCGCTACGGCACCACGACGGCAGGCGCGAACTCCGAGGTGTTGCCCGCCGAGTCCGTCGCGGTGGCCGTGACGAACTGACCGCTGGTCAGGGCCACCGCCTGCACCGCGGGATCACCGCATACCCCGCGGCGTCGGTCGTGACCACCACGCTGGCAATCCACGTTCGAGCCTCCGTGCCAACCGGGCTCGAGTAGAAGTCGATGGTGTAACTGCCGCTCGGCGCCGTGAAGATCTCGCCGCCCACCGAGGTCGTCGTCACACCGCTGACGCCGGGGTAGTTCTGGAACTGGTTCGGGCCCACGTCGGCATCGAGAGGGATCGTTGAGCGTGACGCCATCCGGCCCAAGGTCGATCAGCCGGAACCCGACGCCGAACATCGAGTTCCCGCGGACCGTAATGGCCGCGGAGCCCTCAATCCACGCGCCGAAGTTGCCGAACGCAATGACGTTCGCCTGACCGGGCAGAATGCCGCCGACGACAGCCCGAGCCGCGCCCCCAGCGTAGCACTGCTCGCACTGATGTGGCCGCCGGGTCCACGCCGTTCGGCGGCCGTGCCGAAGCAGGTTGCCGACTGAACGACGGCGGGTGCGCGGCGCACATCGAGCACGACGAGCTCGAGTCCGAACCGATGCCTGAGATCTGGTTGCCATCGCCCGGCGCAGTGCCGCCGATGACGGCGGCGTCGGCGTGACGACGCCGGCGCGATCTCGTTCGCGATCGCGGCGAGGCCGGCAGCATTGGTCCCGATTGCGATTCGCGCGCACGACATTACCCGACCCGCGGATGATGGCCCCGGCCGAGTCGTTGCCGCTGATCAGGTTGCCGGCACCCACCTCTCCAATCACGTTGGCGCCGAGTCCGGTGTCGATGCCGTAGATGGCGTTACCGAGGTCGATCGATCCGGTGATGTCCGTGCCGATACGGTTGCCCACCACGCGGTGCCCGCCGGACAGCAGCAGGAGCCCGACACCGGTGTTGCCCGAGATGAGGTTGCCCTCACCCGGCAGGACCCCACCGATGGTGCTCGACGGCGAGGAGAGGTCCGCGCGGATCCCGGTGGTATTCGGGAGCGCCGAGGTGCCAGCCGGGTTCGTACCGATGCGCGATGCCATGACGGCATTGCCACCGGCGACCGTCATATCGATGCCCGTGGTGAAGCGGTTGATCGCGAGAGCGCGGACGAGACGACGCGCCGCCCTGGATCGGCAGCCCGATCGCGCCGCCACCAGCGGACGACCCCTGATTTCGATCAGCGGGGTTCCTGCGTAGCCGGGTTGCGAGGTGCCGTCGATCACGGTCGGCCCGGTCAACGCCGGCAGGGGCGACGAGCGGCGAGATCGTGTGCGGGCCAGCCCCGGGGATGGCGAACAGAATCGAATCGAGGCCCGCCTGCGCATTGGCAGCGAGGATGGCCTCCCGCAGCGACCCCGGGCCGGCATCCGCCGTCGTCGTGACCGGCGAAGGACGGGAACGGGTCGGCGCCCACGGGCGCGGGCTCCGTCACGCCGCCCTCGGTCAGCGGCGTGCTCACGGGCTGTGCCCGCGACACCAGGGACACGTCTGCTCGGGAATCACGGCCGGATCGATGGACGCGCCGTTGACGATGACATTGTTGGACCGATCGGGGTCGAACACACGCAGCGTCACCTGCGCCTCCTCGCCAGGTGCCAGCCACAAGGTGGCGTTCGACGCGTCGGGGTCGTTCTGGTCGCCCGGCAGCTCTCCGCCGACGAGCAGCTCGAGACCGGGGATGTTGGCGACCAGGACGTTCTGGCGATGGTCTTCAGGTCGCAGCTGTTGTACGCGATCGCGGGCGTGCGATAGCGGCGGTAGATGAGCAGCTGCAGCTCCAACGCCGGCGACACGGTGGTGCCGTTGAGGAAGACGTTCAAGTTGTAGGCCGTCGTCGTGTTGCCAACGTTGGAGATGGTCCAGGTGATGTCGGTGATGGTGCCGCCGCCCTCCAGCAGCGCCGTATTGTCCACTTCCGGGTTGTCCACTTCCGGATTGTCCACCTCCGGGTTGTCCACCTCGGGGATTGTCCACCTCCGGGTTGTCCACCTCCGGGTTCGAGATGACGATGTTGTCCACCTCGGGATTGTCCACTTCCGGGTTGTCGACCTCGGGATTGTCGACTTCCGGATTGTCCACTTCGGGGTTGTCCACTTCCGGGTTCTGGATTGGCCTGGAGGATGTCGGTGTTATCGACTTCCGGGTTGTCCACTTCCGGGTTGTCCACCTCCGGATTCGTGATGTCTGGGTTCAGCTGGATGGCACCGTCGAGGCCGCCCGCGACTTCGGCGCCGCCGATCCCGCCTTCTCCGAGACGTCGACCGTCACCGTGGCACGCGGATCGGTGGAGGTCACATACACGGTTCTCGACGCGGTGGTGAAGGTCGGCGCCGTGACATCCAGCACCGTCAGCGGAGCGGGCGATCCCGCGGTGTAGGGCGGAAAGCGGAAACTGCTCGAACGAGGCGCGCCCGCCAGGCGGCTGGTTGAGAATCGTGAATCGGAAGGTCTTCGTGCTCGTGCTCGTGTTCTCGGCAAACACCACGAAGGCACGCTGCAGATCGAGTGACAGGGGCTTGGCGTTTCCGGGCGATCCAACCCGAAGGCCTGCTTGGCTACCTCGGTGCCGTGTAGATGTTCTGGTTGCGTGCGCCCGCCCGGCCAGGCACACATGCCACGGCCGTGCCTGGATTGGGCCGGAGGCCGAAGTAGTCGGGCTGGTGCGGACCGTGCTGATTCCACGCTTGTCGAAGGGTGCGCGGACGTCGCGATTGTCGGTCCACGCGGCGTGGAACGCCGGCGTGATGCTGCCTGCGCCGACGTTGAACCGCCAGCCGCCCGCCCCATCCGGCGCAGATCGGCGGCGCGGCTGCCACGTCGATGTAGTCGCCGAAGAACGGGACGCGTGCCGAGCCGGAAGATCGGCAGGTTCGGCGGGTTCGCCTGCAGGTCGCTCGGCAGGATGTTCCCGGCGGTGTCGTATTTGACCGGTACACCAGGACGAAGCTCGAGACACCGCGACACACGCCTGCGGGCCGCGATTTGGGCGTGGCACCCGGAATCCCCATCACGGTCCGGAGGTCGACCGTGTGGCGCCGATCGGGTACCGTGCGGGCGAATGCGCGGTCTGGTCGTCGATGTACTTCGTATCCACGACGCCGGACCGATCCTCCTGCAGGTCGTAATACGCCAGCAGGAGCCGGTTGCCAGCGATGGCGAAGGACGGCATGATCTGATGCCCCTGCTGGCCCGAATCCGCCCCGACCACCGGCGGGCCCACGCGTCGCCATTCGTACTGGTGCGCACGACACGCGCGCGTCGCCGTACACCCCATCCGCCCGATCCGGACTTCGCGGCGTACCCTCGTTCACTCCAGGCCAGGTGCACGCGACCGGTCGCATCAATCGCCATCGTGGGATAGGAGTTGGTCCTGAAGGACAGTCCCTCAGAGGCCGTCGAGGAGGCGCCGGAGGTGCCCTGATCGAACGGGGAGACCTCGTCCACCTCCTGCGGGGCGCCGACCCTGCTCCGCCGCCGCTGCATGAACTTCCAGGGATCGAAGCCGCCTCTCCTGAGGCCGCGGAGGAACTTGCGAGCGATGCCAGGCGGCAGGAAGCTGTGGCCTCGATCGACGGAACGGGCCACGAGGATGGCGTCGGCGTCTCCCGTCTCGTCGAAACGTCTCCACGCTACTGTACAGCTCCCCGTCGACGGGCGAGATCGCGATGGTGGCGCCCTGGTTCACGCGATCCTCGGCCCGCGAGACGCGGATCGGCACGGAGAACGTCGCACCGCAGTCGATGGACCGTGACAGCATGATGTCGAACCGGTCGCCTGTGGACGCGATCGTCTTGCGCATGAAGGCCAGGTAGATGGTGCCCGCGGGCAACCGCTGGGTGAGGGAGCCGTCTGGGCCTGGCGTCACCACCTGACACGTCGGCGCACCGGGACGCGGGACGTCCACGGCCATCAACGGCTTGTCGAGGAACACGTCGTCGCCGGCCGGGACAGACGCGACGAGCGAGGTGCCGAGGTACCTGATGGGATCGCCGGCCTCGAGGTTGTTGTTGTCGATGAAGCGCGCGACGAAGATGGCGCTCTTGCCTGGCGGAGCACACTGGGGTGCCCGATCGAAGGCAAGGCCGGCGTAGAAGAGGAGTCCGTTGGCGCCAGGCCGCACCACCGGGTCCGCCGCCGCCTGATATCCCTTGAGGGGGGAGGCCAGGCCGGATGGTGAGGTGTCCTGTGGATAACCCGGCAGGAGATTGCTGGTCCAGCGCGCCCCACCATCGAACGACTTGAACAGCCCCAGCCAGGCGTCGCCCGTCTCCTCACTGTCGGGCAACCCCGGCAAGTCGACGGAGCGATAGTCGTTCGATCCGGCGAGCAGGTGCTGTGGGTTGCGCGTGGATGCGGCCAGTGATGGCTCGTTCTGCCGCTGCAGGAACGGATCGCCGTCCGGCCACGTGACTCCGGACACCATGTTCACGTTGCGTCCCACGCTCTGCGCAGAGAGCGCGGGCCAGAACACCGAAGCGGCCACGACTGCCGACAATGCAGCGCTGATGATGACTCGCCGGAAGACCGATCGGTCCGTTACTCCCATGGGCGTCTCCTTCGTAGGTCCGCCCTTGGGGGGCGGGTGCGCGACAACGTTAGTCGGCGCGCGCCCGTCCAGGCAGCGCATGAACGTGCGTGCGCTACGCTCGAACATGCGCACCTGCTCGGTGCAAGTCATCCTTGAGGTGAGTTAGCGATCCGATGGCGCAGCTCCTGAGTGTGGATTGAAATGGGCGATGCCTTCAGCCGTCCCGACCAGTAGATCCCATCCCGCTCCTCGAGGAACACGGTGACGTTTCGGTGGAGCAAGCCATCGGCCGTCGAGTAGACCTTGAAGCGCGTGCCGTCGAGTCGAGCCCTTCGCTGGTGCAGAACGGCAGGGCGCCCCTGCTATCGTCGACGATTCACGTCACGCTTTCGCGGGGAAGGCCGTCCTCCAGGCCAAACGCGCGGGTGGACAGTCGCTCCGCGGAGACGGGCACCTCGCCGAGCCGCAGGCTCGACAGGACCAGGAGCACGAGGCCGCCGCATCTCCGGGGGACCATGCCGACTGGACAGTATTCGTGCTCCAGCCGAAATGAAAACAGACTACACATGTTCATGCGTGGCTCCCGGGGACAACTGTCGTTACACTGGCGTCTCGTCACGAGGTCTTCCTGAGCACCCGGCATAAGCTCACCGTGTCGTCACCGCCCGTCGACCCGTCGCGCACCAGTGGCAGCCGGCCCGTGCTGCGCGTGGCCATCGTTGATGATGACGCCAGGCTGCGGGACGCGTTGGCGACCCTGATTGGCCAGAGCGAGGGCACGCAGTGCGTCGCTCAGTTCGGGTCGGTGGAGCAGGCCATGCGCGGGCTCGGAGGCGCCCGGGCCGACGTGCTGCTGCTGGATGTCAACATGCCGCGGGAGTCCGGCGCTCAGGGCGTGCGACGCATCCGCGAGGCATACCCCAGCATCGCCGTGCTGATGCTCACGGCCTTCTCGGACGAGGCGCGCATCTTCGAGTCCATCTGCAATGGAGCCGTAGGGTACCTGCTGAAGACGATCACGCCCGCGCGCCTAGTGATGGCCATCGAGGACGCGGCGGCAGGCGGATCGCCAATGTCGCCGGAGATCGCCCGCAAGGTAGTGGCGCTGTTCCAGCGGACCGGTGCACTCGGAGTGGACAACGCGACACCGACGCCACAGGAGACGCGGCTCCTGTCCCTCCTTGCCCGCGGCTGCACCTACCAGGCGGCCGCCGACGACATGCACGTCAGCGTCAACACGATCCGGAACTACGTGCGTAGCATTTACGAGAAGCTGCACGTGCACTCGAAGTCCGAGGCCGTGGCCAAGGCGTTCCGCCAGGGGCTCATCTGATCCTTCAGTTCATTGAGCGTGGTTTCTGAGTTCGCGGATGTTCATGCGCTACCGCCGGTGCGGGCGTGCTGGCACACGCCACGCCAGTTGGGCACGGTGCGGTCACCGATGGCGAGTAGGGTCAGGGTCAACCCGCTGCAGCGAGGTGGTGTTGCGGAGTCCGAACTGTTGATTCCTGCGTGACGGCGCAGTTCCAAACTGCGGCCTCCGATCGCGACGCCGTCCTGGCCACCATCGTCAGCCAGAGTAGGACGCGATGGCGATGTGGGAATCCCGCAAAAAGCCGCGAAGGATGCGGACCCGCAGTTCTTCGCCGCTCAAACTCGGCCAGCGGCCCTTCTGAGGAGGACAAATGTTCAGCGACTGCTACCGCGCCATATCGTATGCACGATACCAGTGGTTGATCCGGAACGGAAGAACCTGCGCGAGGCAACTCAGGACCGGCGAAAAGCCAGCCACACTGCGCACCACCGGTGTTGCTATCGCCGCTAGGACAAGAGCCGATTTACGAACTCGTCGCCTGGGTATTCCTGAATTGAAGATCAGCAACCGCGCGACGCGGCCACAGGTGTTTCGAGAGTAACTTCAGGCAACTCAAGAGCCAGATGGCAGCCAGGAAAATGGACTCGGCGGAATGCCGCTGACTACAGCGGGCGCATTCCTCATTGCGAAATGATGACTTGGTCCAGACGTTCTTCACAAACCCAAGACGTCCTTCACGTCGTTGGCCAAACCAGGGACAACGCCGCCAACAACGCCAACGATGTCCTCAATAGCGGCGCTGATTGCGCCACCAATCGTACCGCCGATCTCTTTAGTCAGCTCCCATGCGTCGACGCCCCCCACTGGAACCAGACTTCCGAGAGACTGGAGATAATTGCCCGTAAACCAGATCGTGGCGAGGGTTCCCGCAATCTCTTGAACGCGAACGTCGTCTTCCCCTTTCAGAATGCTTGCAATATCATCAACTGCGGCGCCAAAGTATCGGCCCTTCTGGGCAGCAATGACGCTTATCGGTGTGGTGATTATCTTGCTTACCAGCCCGTCCCCGAGCACGGGCAGTATGAACAGCCCGACAACGCCACCGACGATTCCGAATACGGCGCCCCCCACGTCGGTGGCTTTGAGTTCACCGGAGAGAATCGATCCGTAGTGCTCATTGAGGTAGTCCGCGATACGATCCCATACGTCATCGAGCTTGTCCGCGTGAGCGTCGGATACCTGTACCGACGTGTCCTCACCCGTTGCTTGATCTGTCAGGCTGATGGCATTTGTGGCTCGAGTGAGCTGATAGCCTGCGTACACGACATCGGTGCGATCTTCATGCAGTCTCTTGAAGGCTGCACCTAATTGACTCAGTGTGCTGACGGAGTACCGACTGGTCAACGCGCGCAGAGCTGTTGAGCGTTCAACGGCGGCAATTCGCCTGAGTCCGGTCATACCTAGCTCCCTCCGCCGAGCGCCAGCCGCGATCGGGATTCAATACCGAGATCCGTCACCACCTCATGAACATTATTGAAGGGCGACCAGGATAGGGACCATGCCCTTTCCGGACTTCAGAGGCTGAAGTGCCTTCCCTATCACGCACCCGAACGCCTGGTGAGGGTCAGCGGCCTTCATCGCGTGTCCCGGTGTGTCAGAAGTCGTGAGCAAGTCACCGACATCGACGGCTGCGCGGTCAGCATCGACCTTACAGTAGACCTTCCCCAATAGCGCCAGCGGAACCCTTATCGACTCGGAAGGGGCTGCATCGAGCAGCAGGCCTGGCCTGAAGGTACCCGCTCCGCTAACGACACCGGCGACGCGTCTGTCGTAGGCTCGACGACTTTCCTGAAGCTGTCCGCCGCCATTGATGACCATGACAGTTCCTGGGCCGTGTTCCACGTCCGGGGCAGTGATGTCGAATTGCTCGGCGCAATCGGCATTCACCAACCGCACGTCTCCGGTGACTTCGACATCTCCCTCGAAGCGGGCGGCGATCCTGGGACCTTTGGCGAGAAGCGCAGGCCGGGTGACGGCGTCGGTGTGTGCCCATACGCCCACAAACTCCTTCGACGTTCCGAGAACCCCAGCCTGCTTCACGCTCTCACCGTGCACGCCTGGCCCGGGCTGGCTTTTGCCCAGCACACCAGGATGAGTGCTCCTGCTTTCACCGAGCATGCCTATGAACTTCTCGCTGACTCCGGTGACTCCTGCGTGGCTCCCGGATTTCCCCAGAACACCAGGATGATCGCCCGAGCTCTCTCCCCAGACGCCAACGAACCTATCGCTGAAACCGGCGACTCCAGCTTGATTGATGCTGTGGCCGTGCACGCCTTGCCCGTCCCGGCTTTCTCCCCATAGTCCCGTGAGCGTCTCGCTGTGTCCGGTAACGCCAGACTGTGTCCGGCTTTCACCCCAGACACCGACTCCATCAGTGCTGTAGCCCTCAACCCCTCTCCCGGTCCCGCTGTGGTGACCGGCAACCGCTGTCACGTTGGCGTCGCTGGAATCTCCAACCAGATTGGCCATGTGTATTCCTCCTCCGAAAATCAACGACGGTACCGGCACTGCCAGGAAGCGATTCGGCGGGTGCCACCGAGCGGAATGATATGAACTCGTTCTGGTAGGGGCAACGCATGATCATGCGCTCGAGGAGGTTAGCGGACGTCGATCGGGGTCGAAGAAGTTGATTCCTGCACGTTGTCGAGTCGGTCTCTATCTGGGGAGCCTCTTTACCTGCTAGCCCCGGGTCTCGGGCCCCGTCGCGGCCTGGGGAAATCACCAATGAGGCGGGATCGGCCACGCTGCCCGTCGCACCGAAGACAGATGCCCCCCCAACGGGCTAGAACGAGGTGGCACTGAGGCGGCCCTGAAGAGCAAAAGGCAGAACCCACCGATTGAGTTCTGCCTTCTGCCTCATTCCCTTCTGCCTTGTGCTTCAGTCGTAGTACTCGAGTCCGAGGTGCGTGATGAGCTCTTCGCCCTTCATGTGCCGCAGCGTGTTCTTCAGCTTCATCAGCTGAATGAACAGGTCGTGCTCCGGATACACCTCTTTGGCGTGCATCGGGGCCTTGAAGTAGAACGACAGCCATTCCTGGATGCCGAACATCCCCGCGCGCTTGGCCAGGTCGAGGAACAGCGCCGAATCGAGGACGATGGGCGCCGCCAGGATCGAGTCGCGGCACAGGAAATTGATCTTGAGCTGCATCGGGTAGCCGAGCCAGCCCACGAGATCGATGTTGTCCCAGCCTTCCTTGTTGTCGCCGCGCGGCGGGTAGTAGTTGATGCGGACGACGTGCGAGATGTCCTTGTAGAGCTCGGGATACAGCTGCGGCTGGAAGATGTAGTCGAGCGCCGACTTCTTGCTCTCTTCCTTGGTCTTGAACGACTCCGGATCGTCCAGCACCTCGCCGTCGCGGTTGCCGAGGATGTTGGTCGAGTACCAGCCGCGCACGCCGAGCATGCGCGCCTTGAGGCCGGGCGCGATCACGGTCTTGATCAGCGTCTGCCCGGTCTTCATGTCGTTGCCGGCCAACGGCGCCTTGGTCTGCGCCGCCAGTTCCAGCATGGCGGGGATGTCGGCGGTGAGGTTCGGCGCGGCGTTGGCGAACGGGATGCCTTCCTTGAGCGCGGCGTAGGCGTAGACCATGCTCGACGGAATCGCATCGTCACTCGCCTCGAGCCCCTTCTCGAAGGCGGCCAGCGACTGATGCACGGGGCCTTCCTTCATGAAGACCTCCGTGCTGCCGCACCACACCATCACGAGGCGGCTGCAGCCGTTCTTCTCCTTGAAGGCGCGGATGTCGGCAATCAGCTGCTCCGCGAGGTCCTTCTTGTTCTTGCCCTTCTTGACGTTGGGTCCGCTCAGGCGCTTGACGTAGCGCTGATCGAACACCGCCGACATCGGCTTGATCGCTTCCATCTCGCCGCGCACCTGGTCGAGGAGCGACGGTTCGAGCACGCCGGCGGTGCGGGCCGCGGCGTAGGTGTCTTCTTCGAAGATGTCCCAGCCGCCGAAGACGATGTCGTCCAGGCTGGCGAGATCGACGAAGTCCTTGATCTTGGGGGAACGGCCGTCGGTGCGCTTACCGAGCCGGATGGTGCCCATCTGCGTGAGCGATCCGATGGGTTGCGCGAGGCCCTTGCGGATGGCCGCGACGCCCGCGATGGTCGTGGTGCTGACAGCGCCCAGACCCACGAGCAGCACGCCCAGTTTCCCCTGTGCAGGGGCGATGTTTACTGGCGTTTTCACAATCGGACGATCTTATCATGGGGCCATGTTCCTCCAGTTTTTCCGCACCCTGCGCCAGCAGCGCCGCATCGACCCCCTGCACGTCACCATGACCGGTGTCCGCATGGGCGAGCGATTCATCCTGATCGGGTGCGACGACACGGCGCTGCTCGGCGGGCTGGCGCGGAAGGTGGGCCTGAGCGGCAACTGCGCGGTGGTGGCGTTCGACGAGGAATCGGCGGCCAGGGCCCGGTCGGTCGCCGCGGACGTCGGCGCGCTGATCGATATCCAGGTCGTCCGCCCGGGCGCCCTCGGCTTCGAGGCCGCGAGCGTGGACATGGTGGTGGTGGACGACACGCGCGGCAGCTTCGCGCGCCTGCGCGACGCCGACCGGGTCGCCACGCTGGCCGAGGCGCGGCGCGTCGTGCGTGACGGCGGCCGGATCGAGATCGTCGAACGCGTGTCGCTCACCGGCCTCCTCGGCGGCGCCATCACCAGGCCCGAGGGCTATCGCATCGAGTCGGAACTGACGACGGCCGGCTTCAAGGCGGTGCGGCTGCTCGCCGAGCAGGCTGGCGTCCGCTTCGTCGAGGGGCTGAAGGGCTGAAGCCGGCTCACGGCTGGCGGGTGAACTTCCGAACGAGGTTGCCGCCGGCGAGCCCGGTGAGGGTCTCGCCCGGCACCGTCTCGCCCACGTAGATCGCCCCGTCCGCGCCCACCGCCACCGACTCGGCCACCGCGTCGTCCAGCTTCTGGCGGAGCGACGCCGGTCTCGGCGCTGGCGATGAAGATCCCCTTGCGATCGTTGTAGTCCACGACGAAGAGCGTGTCGTCCGGCGCGATGAACATGCCGCTCGGCGAGCCAAGGTGGGTCCACTGGTCCAGGAAGCGGCCGTCCTGATCGAACAGCTGGACCCGCTTGTTGGTCCGATCGCCCACCAGCACGCGGCCGCGCTTGTCGATCACCAGCGTGTGCGGCACGTCGAACTCGCCCGGCGCGGTCCCCTTCCGGCCCCAGGCCTTGATGAACCGCCCATCCTTCGAGAACTTGACGATGCGGGCGTTCCAGTGCCCGTCGGCGACGAAGATGTCGCCGTTCTCCGCCACCGCCACGTCGCAGGGGCCGTTGAACACGCTCCGGGCCCTCACCGCTCTCACCGGCACGGCCAAGCGTCATCACCAGGGTGCCGTCCCGACGGTACTTGAACACCTGCTGGCCGCGGCCGTCGCGCGCGCGGCCATCGGTGATCCACAGGAAGCCGTCGCGATCCACGCGCATGCCGTGCGGCCACACGAACGTGTTCGTCGCCCCAGGTCTTCAGGACGCGGCCGTCGCTATCGAGTTCGACAATCGGCGGCTCCTGGCGACGGAAGACGATGATGCGCCCGGCCGCGTCGATGGTCAGTCCGGGGACCTGCCCCCACGACGTCGCGCCGCCGGGCGCCGGCGCCCAGCCAGGAACCAGCCGGTAGGACGGCGGCTGCGAGAGCACGCTCGCGCCGGTCACCGCCACGACGAGGAGTGCCGCCGCCCAGGAAGTTCGACGCATGGGCGCATCCTACGAGCACCGGGCGGCCGGCACAAGCGCCGGCTTCTGCCTTGAATCGGCGACACCATCGTCCCCTGCGAGCCACAAGGAGAGAAGGGCGTCCGCACCGAGATGCGGATTTGGGCCATGATTGGCATCAGAGGCTCCCAGGCTCGGACGGCAAGGCTTTTGCCATCAGTGTCTGCGGAACAGCCCATGCAGCCTGACGTCTACACGGCCCAGGACATCGCCGCCGCCGCTCGGGTGCCCCCCACGTGGGTGGAGCACCTGATCGCGCGAGGCGAGATTCGCTCGGTGGCAGCGCTGCTGCCGGCCGGACCGGCGTTCGACCCGCAACTCTCTCACTTCGTGCCGCACGACGAGGCCGTCCGGGCCGTGCGGGCGCTTTCCGCGGGGCTGCCGGTGGCGATGCCCGCCGCGCCAGGCGTCATGGGCCGCGAATTGTTCGGAGAGGCGCCTCGCGCCCTGCGCCCGACAACAGTTCCGCTGGCCGTGTCCACCACCCTGCATGGGCTGGTCGCCGTCACGATTCTCCTGGTTGGCAGCCTGAGCTTTGCCGCCACCAACGAACCCACCGAACCCCTGGCCCCGGCCGAGCCGATGCGACTGGTGTTCCTGGCCGCGCCCGGGCCCCGGCGGCGGCGGTGGTGGCGGCGGGCTTCGGATGAAGCCCCCTCCGCCCAAGGCCGAACGCAAGGGCGACCTGGCCGCCAACAGCCCGATTCCGGTCCGCAAGCTGCCTCCCCCGCTCGAGTCGAAGCCACGGGTCGTGGAACCGCCGCCAACGCCGCTGGACGCCAAGGTGCTGCCGCCGGTGATGGCGCCGGTCGTGGCCAAGCCCGCCGACGATCGCGATCGCGAGGGGTTGCTGACCAAGACCGAGCAGACCGAGCCCAGTTCCGGTTCCGGTTCGGGCGGCGGCGTCGGGACCGGCAAGGGCACGGGGGTGGGTGAAGGCGACGGCTCCGGCATCGGCGACGGCTCCGGTGGCGGCATGGGCGGTGGGCCGTATCGTCCGGGCAGCGGCGTGGCTCCGCCGCGGCTGCTGCGCGAAGTGCGCGCCGAGTACTCGGACGCCGCCCGGCGCGCGAACCTCGAAGGCGAGGTCGAGCTCGAGATCGTCATTCGCCGCGATGGCACGGTCGGCGACGTGAAGATTCTGAAGGGCCTGGGCCTGGGCTTGAACGATCAGGCGATCCAGGCGGTGCGCCAGTGGCGTTTCGCGCCTGCCCGCTTGAAGGGCACGCCGGTGGATGTGATCGTGGAAGTCTCGGTCGAGTTCCGGCTTCGTTGAGACGTGAGGGATTCATGGATCTGCTGCTGATCGCCATCACCATCGGGTCACTCGCCCTGGCACTGGGGGCGAGCGTCGTTGCCTGGCGCGCGTCCCGTGACGAAAAGGTTCGCGCCGCGGCACGGGTCGCCGCGCTGGCCGTGGCGGCCGGCGTGCCGCCCCTTCAGACCGCCGCGGCTGAGGCCGTCACGCCCGCCGCGCAGCCAAGCCCCGCCGGCGAGATGTTGACGTTCGGCGGACGCTCGCAGACCGGCGGCGCACCGGTTTCGACCACCCGCGAACTGGAAGCCTTCTCGAGCGAGACCGCGGCGCCGGCCGTGGTCCTGCCGGGTCAGTTCCTCGGCGCCGGCGCGGCGCCGCGCGAGAGCGCCGGACGCCAGCGCTGGCTGGCGGCCGCCGCGGCCGTCTTCGCGGTTCTCCTGGGCGGCTTCGTCGTTGCTGCGGATGAGTAGCGCCGCGGCGGTCACCGCCCGCGCCGCGGCAGCGCCCACGCCGCTCGAACTGCTGTCGCTCGGCCACCGGCGCGAGGGCAACAACCTCTCGGTGACCGGGCTCGTCCGCAATCCGCCAGCGGGATCGGCCGTCGCGCGCGTCTCCGCCGTGGTGTTCCTGTTCGACCAGCAGGGCACGTTCGTCTCCAGCGCGAAGGCGCCGCTCGACTACGTGACGCTCTCGGGCGGCGACGAGTCGCCGTTCGTGGTCAAGGTGCAGGCGCCGCAATCGGTGGCGCGCTACCGCGTGAGCTTCCGCACCGATGACGGCACGCTGCCGCACGTGGATCGCCGCGGCGAGCCGCCGGTGACCGCGCCGGTGGCGCTGACCCGGCAGTGAACGAGTCAACTAGCGAGAAGGCAGAAGGCACAATCATGCGCAACCACTCCTGGCGTCCCTCGGCGGCTGTCACCGCGCTCGCCGTGCTGCTTGGTCTCCACGCCACCGTTCCGGTCGCGGGGCAGGAAGGGTTTCGCTTCCGCAGCGGCGTGGAGCTCATCAACGTGACCGCCACCGTGACCGATCGCACGGGACGCTTCCTGCAGGGCCTCACCAAGGAAGACTTCGTCGTGTTCGAAGACAACCAGCCGGTCGAGGTCACGCACTTCTCCGTCGGAGCGCACGCCGGTCAGCCTGGGCATCGTCCTCGACACCAGCGGCAGCATGCAGGGGGAGAAGTGGTACGCGGCGCGGGATGCCATCGACAAGTTCCTGCAGCGGCTCACCGATCCCGAGGACGACTTCTTCCTCTACCGATTCAGTGCCGGCGCCGATCTCGTGCAGGACTGGACCAGCGACCGGCGGGCGCTCAGCTGGAGCCTCGGCCGGGTCAACCCGAATGGCGGCACGGCGATGTACGACGCGGTGGCCGAGGCCGTGCCGATGGCGCACGGCGGGCGCAACCGCAAGAAGGCGGTCGTGATCATCTCGGATGGCAACGACACCAGCAGCCGCGTCGGCGTCGGCGAAGTGCGGCAGCTCGTGCGTGAGACGGAAGTGCTGGTGTACGCGGTGGGCATCGACGGCCAGGGCTCGCCCACGGTGATGTCACGGCCGCGGCCGCCGATCGGCGGCGGGCCGCGCATGCCCATTCCCTTCCCGGGCTCCTGGCGGGGGCCGCGGCGGCGGCTTCCCGATGCCGCCGTTCCCGGGCTCGAGCGGTGGTGGCGGCGGCGTCTACGCTCAGAGCGATCGCGTGAACGTCTCGGCGCTGCGCGAGATCACGGACGACAGCGGCGGCCGCACCGAGATCGTCCGGGATCCGCGCGATCTCGATCCGGCCACCGCCAACATCGCCGACGAGCTGAGCCAGCAGTACTACATCGGCTACCCGAGCCCCGGCCACAAGGATGGTCGGTGGCACAACATCCGCGTCGAGGTCCGCGATCCCGCCCTGCGCGTGCGCGCGCGGCGCGGCTACATCGCCACGCCCTGACACTCCGCTGCCGCGCTGCACTGTTCACAGGACACTGCAGCGTGGCATGACCTTCGCAGTCGTGGTGTTCGAAAGGCGGAGAACATGAAGAACACCGTGGCCGCAACCCTCCTCGGATTCGCGCTGCTGCTCTCGCCCACGCTCGCCTCGGCCCAGATGGAGACGCGCGATCGCCAGGCGATCGAGCAGATCTCGCAGCAGGTCCTGCGCTACACCCAGTACACCATCTTCGACAGCGTCTCGGCCTCGGTCGAGAACGGCCGCGTCGATTCTCACCGGCTGGGTGACGATGCCATACAAGAGGGACGACATCGAGCAGCGTGTCCGCCGCGTGGACGGCGTCACCGCGATCGAGAACGCCATCGCGGTGCTGCCGGTCTCGCAGTTCGACGACGAACTGCGCTTCCGCATCGCGCGCGCGATCTACGGCAACTCGTCGTTCTGGCAGTACGCGTCGATGGCGAACCCGCCGATCCACATCCTGGTGAACCGCGGCCGAGTCACGCTGGATGGCGTGGTGAACAGCAACATCGAGCGCATGCTCGCGCGCTCGCTGGCGACGGGCTTCGGCGCGTTCGAGGTGACGAACCAGTTGCGCACCGACGCCGAAGTGCGCGAGTCGCTGAGCAGCGGCCTGTAGCCCAGGCCGCCGCGGCTGGCTCAGAGCGCCTTGGTGAGGTGAATCTCGTCGCGGATCGGGATTCCGCCGAAGCCGATGGACGGCTCGTTCCCCCTGGCCCCCACCATCGTCTCGGGCAGAATCTCGGTGATGCGATAGCCCTTCCGCTGGTAGAAGTACAGCGACGGCAGATTGTCGTTGGTGGTGGCCACCAGCACCCGCGCGAGCTCGCGCTGGCGGGCGATGAGCTCGGCCTCGGCCACCAGGTGCCCGCCGACGCCCGAGCGCTGCCACAGCGGGTCGGTGGCGAGCGCGACGATGTGCAGCGCCTGCTGACGCTCGCGATAGGCGAGCGCGCCGGCAATCTCCCCTTCCGAGTCCGCCACCACGGTGGACATCGTCTCGAGATGGAGCTCCTCGCCGAACGTGACCAGCCGCGTGCGGCCGAAGTCCCGTTCGAAGAGGGTCAGCACCGCGGGCCGGTCCAGTTCGGTGGCTTCCCTGACGAGCACCGGCGGCAGCTCGAGCCGGGGACGGCAGCCGCAGACGATCTGCAGACGCGCATCTTCCCAGTCCACGAACTTCCCGCAGCGCGAGCACCGGAGAACCGTGGGTTTGGCACCTGGTGAAGGGATGGGCATGGCAATGACCTTCGGGGTCAGGCCGACGGCTCGGCCGTCGCCCCGGCTCCTGATGAACCAGACGAATCCGATGAAGGTGATGACGACCAGTACCATCATCGCTCCGAACAGCAGCAGCGTGTTGGCCAGGATCGAATCGCTGTCCATGCGGACGGCGATGTCGATCGGCGTGCCGCGCTGGCGCTCGGCGAGCGGCTGCTCCCAGACGATGATGTTGCCGCGCCGGATCTCGCGCGACGGGGAGTTGTGGAAGGTGACGCGGCTCGGCAGGTGCAGCCGGAACGCCACCAGCTCGCGCGCCGGTCCAGCCGACGTCCGGCACCGACCGCGCCCGGCCGAGGCCCCAACCCGCTGCGCTGTACTCCGCCGCATCGTCGGTGACGGACAAGCCGTACGCGACCAGGCGAACGGTCCCGCTTCACCGAGGCGGCGGATGTCGTCACCTCGACGCGCACGTGGACGTAGCGGCGTCCGTCGCGGCGCGAGGTGCTGACGTTGGCGACGCGGGTGATGGGATCTCGAAGATCGCGCGGACGTCGTTGCGATCGAGCCGGGCGGTGGCGTCGAGCGGCAGATCCGCGCCGCGCAGCGACACCAGCGCGGGGACGGCGGCGTTCACGTAGACCGTGGCCGAGCCGTCGAGGTTGATGTAGATCTCTTCCTCGTATTCGTACTTCCGGGAGAGCGGGTTGACGCTGCACGCCGCCAGCAGGAGCAGGGCGGACACCGCCAGCCAGGCCCGGCGTGCACGGGCGGCCGATTCTCGGACCGGAACGATCGATCACCACTGGCGATCATACCCTGCCCGCAGCGCCGCCCGCCTTCCTGACCGTCGCGGCTGGTGATACCTTGGGGCCCTTCCATGGCCGCACCCACTCTCTTCCTGATCGACGGCAGCAACCAGATGTACCGGGCGTATCACGCCATCCGCGGCCTCACCGGGCCGGACGGCAAGTCCACCAATGCCGTCTACGGCTTCGTGACGATGCTGCGGAAGCTGCTGGCCGACCATCAGCCGGCCTACATCGCGGCCTCGTTCGACCTGCCCGACCGAGACCTTCCGGGCCAGGCTGTCGGCCGACTACAAGGCCAACCGCACGGCGATGCCGGACGACCTGAAGGAACAGATCGCCTGGGTGCACGAGGCGTGCGAAGCGATGGGCGTGCCGATCTTCACCATGCCGGGCTTCGAGGCCGACGATGTGATCGGCACGCTGGCGAAGAAGGCGGCCGCCGCCGGGTATCCAGGTGGCGATCGTCACCGGCGACAAGGACTTCTTCCAGATGGTCGGCGACGGCATCCGCGTCTACAACCCGCGCGATGACGGCGCCTGGTTCGACGAGGCCGGCGTGGTCGAGAAGTTCGGCGTGCCGCCCGCACCAGGTGGTGGACGTGCTGGCGCTGATGGGCGACGCGAGCGACAACGTGAAGGGCGTGCCCGGCATCGGCGAGAAGGGCGCCCGCGATCTGATCACCACGCTTCGGCTCGCTCGACGCGCTGCTGGCGCGCGCGGACGAGGTGACGGCAGAAGAAGCAGCGCGAAGGCCTCAAGACCCACGCCGATCAGGCGCGGCAGAGCCGTGAGCTGGTGACGATCCACACCGACGTCGACGTGCCGTTCGATCCCGAGCGGTTCCGCTTCAAGGGCGCGTCGCGCGAGCGGTGCTATGCCCTGT
This sequence comes from uncultured Acidobacteriota bacterium, assembly GCA_963721715.1. Lineage (GTDB taxonomy): Bacteria > Acidobacteriota > Vicinamibacteria > Vicinamibacterales > UBA2999 > VFZN01. The sequence continues at coordinate 912,226 of CAVRKI010000006.1, forward strand.
TCTCCGCGCTGGGGTTCCGGACGCTGGTCACCGAGTTCGCGCCCACGGCGGAATCGGTGGTGAAGGACTACCAGCTCGTGAACTCGCTCGAGGAGCTCGAGACGCTGGTGACCGAACTGGCCCGCGCACCGCGGATGGCGCTGCGACTGGTGTGCGATGGCACGGCGCCGGTGCGCGCGACGCTGGTGGGACTCGCGGTGTCCACCGCACCACGGCAGGCGCGCTACATCCCACTCGGTCACCGCGGCTTCATGGGCGAGGGCTCGCTCGACCGCGATCGGGCGCTGGCCCTGCTGAGGCCGGTGCTGACCGAACCCGTCGATCGGCAAGGTGGGCCACGACATCAAGGCCGACCTGATCGTCCTCGGCCGGCACGGCATCCGGCTCGACGGACTGGATCTCGACACCATGCTCGCGGCCTATCTGCTGGACGCGAACCGCTCGAGCCAGGCGCTCGAACCGCTGGCGCTCGAGCAGCTGGGCTACAAGGCGATCGACGAGGACGAGCTGCGAGGCAAGGGCGCCAAGGCCCGCCCCTTCGCGGATCTGCCTGCCGAGGCGATGCTGAACTACGCCGGGGAGCGCGCCGACCTCGCGCTGCAGCTGGCCGACGCGTTCGGCCCGGCCCTGGCGAGCGAGGGGCTGGACGCGGTCTACCGGGAGCTCGAGCTGCCGCTGGTGCCGATCCTCGCCGGCCTGGAACGCACCGGCGTCCGCGTCGACGTGCTCGCTGCTCGCCGCGCAGGCCTCGCGCGTCGATCGCGAGCTCGCCGAGCTGAGCGCCAGCATCTATCTGCCAGGCGGGCGAGACGTTCAACATCGGCTCGCCCAAGCAGCTGGCCGACGTGCTGTTCGAGAAGCTGAAGCTGCCGGTGCTGAAGCGGACCGGCACCACGCGCACGGCCTCGACCGCGGTGGAGGTGCTCGAGGAGCTGGCGCTGACGCACGACCTGCCGCGCATGATTCTCGACTGGCGCGGGCTGGCGAAGCTCAAGGGCACCTACATCGACGCGCTGCCGACGCTGGTGAACCCGGAGACGGGGCGCGTGCACACGCAGTTCAATCAGGCCGTGGCGGCCACCGGACGCCTGAGCAGCAGCGACCCCAACCTGCAGAACATCCCCATCCGCACCGAGATCGGCCGCGAGATCCGGCGCGCCTTCGTCGCCGCGCCGGGCTGCGGTGCTGATCTCGGCGGACTACTCGCAGATCGAGCTGCGGGTGCTCGCGCACCTCTCCGGGCGACGAGACGCTGATCGCCGCCTTCGAGCGCGGCGACGACATCCACGACCAGACGGCGCTGAAGGTGTTCGGCGCCGGACAGCGCGCTCTCGGCCGCACGAGCTGCGGCGTCGGGCGAAGATCATCAACTACGCGCTGCTCTACGGCAAGACGGCGTTCACGCTGGCGCGCGACATCGGCGTGCCGCAGGCCACCGCGCAGGCCGTTCATCGACGCCTACTTCGCGGGCTTCCCGCGGGTGCGCGGGTTCATCGACCAGACCCTCGAGGACGCCCGCCGCACCGGCGTGGTGAAGACGATGTTCGGACGGCGGCGGCTGGTGCCGGAGGTGACGAGCCGCAACGGCCAGATTCGCGCGGGCGCCGAGCGCGTCGCCGTGAACATGCCGATCCAGGGCACGGCGGCCGACATCCTGAAGCGCGCGATGATCGACGTCGACCGCGAGCTGGCCGGCGCGCCACAGCGGCGCGCGGATGATCCTCACGGTGCACGACGAACTGCTGTTCGAGGCGCCGACCGGCGAGGCCGACCAGGTCGCCGCGCTGGTGAAGAGCGACGATGGCCGGCGCCGTGACCCTCCGCGTGCCGCTCGACGTGGACGTCGGGATCGGCGCAGAACTGGAAGGACGCGAAGCCCTAGGCGCGCTAGCGCCAGCGCTCTTTGATCAGTTCCCAGTCGGCGCGCAGCTGCGATTCGGCGGCCGCCCGTTCGAGCGGCGGCAGCATCCGCACGCGATCGGGGATGATGCCCTGCAGCACCAGCTTGTCGAGATCGGCGCGCAGGCTCGCGGAACGCGTCGCCGGCCAGCCGGGCCCGCACCCATCCCGCGGTGGCGGCGTCCCAGGCGGCCGAGGAGTCGCCCGGCGCCCCGCAGCGCGGCGGCCACCCAGTAGACGGCGGCCGCGGATTCGGGGTTGCGGGCCAGCTCGGCTGCGCATCTCACGCGCGAGGCCGCTGAACAGGTCCCGGCGGCACTCCGCGCCGGCCAGGTCGGCCTGGCGCTCCACCGCGCTGCCCCACCAGTCGACGAACGACTTCGCCCAGGGCGGGATCGAGCGTCCCGCGCCGGGACCACGCGCGCTGGCGAACAGGCTGCGCGGCGGCACCGAATTCGTCCTCCAGGAACAGGGCCTGGCCGAGGGCGAGCAGGTACTCGAGGCGCGCGCGAGGCTCGAGGACCGCGGTCCGGACCGCGCCGAGGGCCTCACGGGCAGCGCTGAGGTCGGCGGGATCGACCTGTTCGCGGTAGCGCTCGAGATGGGCCCGCGCCAGCACCACGGCGGCGGCGTCCTGGGTTTCCGGGCGTCTTGCGAGCGGCCGTGGCGGCCTCGATGGCCTGATCGAACTGACGGTCGTTGTAGAGGGAGAGGGCCCGCGCCAGATCCGCCCGGCTGGCCAGCGCCGGCTCTGCCGTAGTCAGCAACAGAAAGGCCGCAAGGCCGACGCTGAGGACTGATCGAAGCATTTTCACAAGAAAAGACACGCACGAATCCAGGTGGCATCGTAGCACGCTGGTACAATGACGGGCTGCATGGCCGCCCCCGTGATCGTGCCCCGCGCGGAGCACCCGATTTCCCGCAAAGACATCGACCCGGACGCGCTCAAGGTGCTGTATCGGTTGCGCGACTTCAACTACACCGCCTACCTGGTGGGCGGCGGGGTGCGCGACCTGCTGCTGGGCCGGCAGCCGAAGGACTTCGACGTCGGCACCGACGCCCACCCGTATCAGATCAAGAAGCTGTTCCGGAACTGCTGGATCATCGGCCGGCGCTTCCGCCTGGCGCACGTCCGCTTCGGCACCAAGACCATCGAGGTGGCCACGTTCCGGCGCCACGTCGCCGCGGACGAGGTCGCTCGAAGCGCCCGCCGACGAGGCCAGCGAGAGGCGGCGGCCGAGACACCGACCGCCGCGCTGGCGCACTCGGGCGGCCAGCCCGACGGCCGACGGCATGGTCCGGCACGACAACACCTTCGGCACCCCTGAAGAGGATGCGTTCCGGCGCGACTTCACGATCAACGCGCTGTTCTACGACATCGGGACGTTCTCGATCATCGATTACGTCGGCGGCCTGGAGGACCTGCGCCGCCGGGTGATTCGCTGCATCGGCGATCCCCTGCAGCGCTTCCCCGAGGACCCGGTGCGCATGCTGCGCGCCGTGTCGTTTGCGGCGCGGCTCGACTTCACGCTCGACCCGCCGATCGTCGAGGCCATCCGCCAGCAGCGGCACCTGATGGCGCTCGCCTCGCCGGCCCGGCTGATCGAGGAGTACTACAAGATCCTCCGCTCCGGCGCGGCCGAGCGGACGTTCCGCGGGCTGGCCGAGCACGGACTGCTCGAGCCGGTCACGCCTGAGCTGCAGCGCCGGGCCGCGCACGAACCGCTGTGGGACTCGCTGCGCGCGCTCGACACCTATCGGCGGCGGTTCACCGAGATGCCGCCCCAGCTCACCAATCCCGTGCTGCTCGGGTCGCTGCTGCTGCCCATCGGACTGATGCCGCGCGCCTCGGCCGCCGACGAGCACGAGGATGCCCTGGACGAAGCCGAGGCGGACGTGGCGGTGGATGCGGCGCCCGAGAGCGATGAGGGCGCCGGCACGCGCCGACGTCCCCGCGGCCGCCCCTGGTCCACGGATCGGCGCGACCGCCGTCCGAAGCCGCCGGTGCTGAAGATTGGCATCCTGCCCATCGCCCGGCGCGATACCGAGCGGCTGCGTCAGCTGCTGTCGGTGCAGCCAGGCTCCGCGATCTGGAGTCGTCACGCCGCGCGCGAAGCGCGCGCTGATGCATCGCGGGCCGTTCGAGGATGCGCTGACATGGCTCGACATCCACGGCCACGCGCCGGAGATCGTCGAGCACTGGAGGGATTCATCGAAGCGCTGGTGGCGGCGGGCGCGCCTCAACCCGGAAGCGACGCCGGAAGGGGCCGCGCCCCCTCCGGGTGATGGTCCTCGCCGGCGACGGCGCAGCGGCCGCCGGCGGGGCGGACGGTCCCGCCGCCCGCGTGAAAGCTAGCCCTTCGTCCGCTCGAACTCGCGCATGAACTCCACCAGCGCGTCGACCCCGGCTTCGGGGAACGCGTTGTAGATGGACGCGCGCATGCCGCCGACCGAGCGGTGGCCCTTCAGCCCGTCGAGGCCGGCCGCCGTGGACTCCTTCACGAACGCGCCTTCCAGCTCCTCGCTCGGCAGGCGGAAGGTGATGTTCATGTTCGAGCGGCTCGCCTTGTCGGCCGTCCCCTTGTAGAAGCCGGTGCGATCGATCTCGTCGTAGAGCTTCGCGGCCTTGCGCGCGTTGCGCGCGCCGATCGCCTCGAGACCGCCTTCGGCCAGGCGCCCACTTCATCACCAGGCCCATCAGGTAGATCCCGAAGCACGGCGGCGTGTTGTACATCGAGCCATTCTCGGCGTGCACGGCGTAGTTCAGCATCGTGTGCAGCGACTTCGAGGACCGCGCCAGCAGGTCCTCGCGGATGATGACCAGCGTGACGCCCGACGGCCCCAGGTTCTTCTGCGCGCCGGCGTAGATGAGCCCGTACTTCGACACGTCGATCGGGCGGCTGAACATGTCCGACGAGGTGTCGGCCACCAGCGGCACGTTGCCCACCTCCGGTTCGGCCTTCCACTCGGTGCCGAACAGCGTGTTGTTCGTCGTCACGTGCACGTAGGCGGCGTTCGGATCCAGCGTCAGCTCGTCCTGGCGCGGGATGCGCGAGAAGTTCTCGCTCTCCGTGGACCCGGCGATGTTGACGGTGCCGACGCGCTTGGCTTCCTTCACCGCCTTCTGCGCCCAGCCGCCGGTGACGATGTAGTCGGCCGCCTGGCCGGGGCCGAGCAGGTTCAGCGGCACCATCGAGAACTGGAGCGAGGCGCCGCCCTGCAGGAACAGGACCTTGTAGTTCGCGGGCACGTTGCCGAGCGCGCGGACATCGGCCTCGGTCTTCGCCAGGATCGCCTCGAACGCCTTTGAGCGGTGGCTGATCTCGAGCACCGACATGCCGACGCCGGGCAGGGTCACGAGGTCGCGCTGCGCCTCCTCGAGCACCGGCACGGGCAGCACGGCGGGACCAGCGGAGAAGTTGAAGATGCGGGCGGCGGTAGTGGACATGGTGAGCCTATTTTATCGCGCGAACCGGCGCCGCTTGGTGCGGTCAGAGGCGTTTTCCCAGACCCTACTTCACCGCCACGACCTGCAGGTCCAGGATGTCCTCGTGGCCGCGGATGTCCCGCAGCGTGTCCTCGGGCGGCGGGCCGTCCAGATTGATGCGGGCCACGGCGGCGTGCGCCCCGTCGAAGATGATGTTCTCGGTCTCCTGCACGTTCAGGTGCGCGGCGCGCAGCCGGTCGAACACGTGCGCCAGCACGCCGGGGCGATCGCGATGGCGTACCACCAGCATGTGGGTCGCCGGCGTCTGCCGGGCCAGGTTCACCACGTTCGGCACCCGGCCGGTCTCCTTGAAGGTCCGGACGATGCGGACGGTTTCACCGGCGATCGCGTCCTGGGCCTGATCGGTCGAGGCGCCGATATGGTGCGTGCCGTAGACATTCGGCAGCGAAACCAGCGGGTCCGAGAACGCACCGGTCGCCGCCGACGGCTCGGCCGCGAACACGTCGAGGCCGACCCGCAGGCCTTGGTCGCGTACCGCGGCCTCGAGCGCCGCCGCGTCCACGACCTCGCCGCGAGCGGTGTTGATGAAGAACGCGCCGGGCCTGGCGTGCGACAACAAGTCAGCGTTGACGAACCCGCGCGTGTCCTTGCCCAGGGCCAGGTGCACGCTGATGACGTCCACGCGCGAGACGAGCTCCGCCGCGGTGGCGACGACCTCCACCCCGTGGGTCTCCGCCGCCGCTCGGCGGGTCTCTTCGTCGCTCGCGAAGCGACGGCTCCACACCAGCACGGGCATGCCGAAGGCATGGGCGCGACGCGCCACTTCCTGGCCGATGCTGCCGAAGCCGAGCAAACCGATCGAGCGTCCCAGCAGGCCGCGCGCCCTGGAATACTCCTTCTTGTTCCAGGTGCCGGCACGGAGGTCGGCGACGTTGTCCGGGATGCGGCGATCGAGCGCCAGCAGCAGGCCCATCGTCAACTCGGCCACGGCGACCGCGTTCTTGCCCGGGCAATTCGACACGTAGATGCCGCGCCGGGAGGCACCGGCCAGGTCGATGGTGTTGACGCCGGCGCCGGCGCGCACCACCAGCGCCAGCGCCCCCGCATCGAGCATCGACTCCGTCACCTGGGTGGATCGCACCACCAGCACACTCGCGCCGGTCGTGCGCACGGCTTCGGTGAGGGCATCACCCGACGCATCGGGCTGGTACACCACTTCGCAGCCGGCGGCTTTCAGGCCATCGAGGCCCGACTGTTCGAACTTGTCCGCGACCAGTACTGTCATCGACACTCCAAGAAGATCAGCGGTGAAGAAGGGCCGAGGTCAGGCGATGACGTGCGACAGCAACCCGTCGCGCAGCTTCGGCTCGAACCAGGTGGACTTCGGGGGCATGATGCCACCGGCGTCGGCAATCCGCATCAGATCGGCGAGCGAGACGGGATACATCGAGAACGCCACGGCGCGGCCGCCGACGTCCACCAGCCGCTCCAGTTCGTCCGTACCACGGATACCGCCGACGAACTCGATGCGGGTGTCGGTGCGGACGTCGGTGATGCCGAGCAGCGGCGCCAGCACCTCGCGCTCGAGGACATCGACGTCGAGGGTGTCGGCGCGACCGAAGCCCAGCGTGTACCACTGCCCCGCGAGCCGCATCGCAATCTGCCCCTTCGCTTCGGGCGACGCCGGACCGCCCTCGCGGACCTCCGCACGCCCGCGCAACGCGTCGAGGAAGGCCTCGGCGGTGTGGCCGTTGAGGTCGCGGATCACCCGGTTGTACGGGAGGACCTGCATCTGGTTGTCCGGGAAGGCCACGGCCATCACGCGATCCCATTCGCCTGGGCCCTTCGGCGCCAGCGCCTGCCGCGCGCGCGCCGCGCTCGCGGCGCGGTGGTGCCCATCGGCAATGTAGAGCACGGGAACCGCGTCGAAGCCTTCGACGATGGCCGGCATCTCCGACGCGGGCACGCGCCACAGTACGTGCCGCACGTGGTCCGGCGCCGTGAAGTCGAAGAGCGGCGCGGTGGACTCAACCCGCGTCATCGCCGCATCCAGCGCGGCCGTGGCGCGGTAGGTCAGGAACACCGGGCCGGTCTGGGCCTCGATCGCCAGCATGTGACGGGTGCGGTCGTCTTCCTTGTCGGGCCGCGTCTTCTCGTGCTTCCGGATCAGGTCGCGGTCGTACTCGTCCACCGAGAAACACGCCGCCACGCCGGACTGGGTGTGCCCGCCCATGTGCAGGCGATAGACGTAGAACGACGGCGCGGCCTCCATGACCAGAGGGGCGGCCTGCCGCAGTGCGGCAAAGTTCCCGGCCGCTCGCGCGTACACCTCATCCGCGTGCGGGTCGGCGCCGGGCGGCAGATCGATTTCCGGGCGCGACACATGCAGGAAGCTCAACGGGTTACCAGCGGCCAGCGCGCGGGCCTCGTCCGTATTCACGACATCGTAGGGAACGGAGGCGACCTGGGAAGCCGCGCTCGGCTCCGGCCGCAGCGCGGCGAAAGGAAAGATGGCGGACATGGCTTGCGATTATAGAGGGTGTGGGAGGCGGCGCGAACGCGCCCCTCCCGCGCATGGCTGGCCGCGTTCGGCCTACTTGAACGTGTAGCCGACCCCGAACTTCACATCAGGCGAATCGATGGCGCCGACCTTCACCTCGAAGAACAGCCCGCCCCGGTTCTCCACACCGAGCAGCAGATTCAATCCGCCCTCGGTGTTCGTGTTGTCCCCGCCCCGCCCGTCATCGTCGGAGGAATAGAAGTTGATCGCGGGTCCGCCGCCCGCGTACAGCAGCCAGCGCGAGCGGGTGGGGAACTTGTAGACGAACTCCATGTTGATTGCCGTGGCCACGACGTCGTCACCGATGCCGACTTCGAGGTTGGGTTTGAAGTGCAGGCGATCCACCAGCGCCTCGGTTTCGTAGTGGCCGCCGAAGTACACCTGGTCCGGATCGACCGACACGCCGCCACGCACGCCTGGGCCCTGCGCCGCCGCAGGCGCTGCGATACCAAGAATTGCCAAGGAAAGAAGTAAATATTTCATGCGCGGCGTCATCCAACTGAACACTGGGGACATAAGCGAGCCTCCTGAGGTACCGGGCGTGCACGACTCGTGCCCGCCGGGTCTCATGGTTGATGATCCGCGTGCCACCTCGTGCAAGGCGGACACGAAGCGGCGAGGCTCGAGCGGAGGAGCTCCTCAGCTCACGCGACCTGCGGATCAGTTCGCGGTGCGAGCGGCCGTGGGCTGCTGCAGGAGTGCGAAGAGTCGGACGCGTTCGAGCGAATAGGCGGCGAGTTCCGAGGCGGGAATGGGTTCGCCGGGCGGCATGTTGCGATGCTCGAGCACGGGGTTCACGTACGACCCGTTCTTGCGCAGGCCGTAGTGCAGGTGAGGACCGGTGGCGAGACCGGTCGCGCCGACCTTGCCGACGACCTCGCCCTGTGACACGTGCTCGCCCGCGCGCACGTCGATGGCGGACAGGTGCAGGTACTCGCTCTCGTAGCCGTTGTTGTGGCGGACGCGCACGGTGCGGCCGCCGCCTCCCGTCCACCCGGCCATGGTGACCGTGCCCGGCGCCACGGACGCCACCGGCGCGCCGCTCGGCGCGCGGTAGTCCACCCCGTTATGGGCGCGGGCGTAGCCCAGGATGGGATGCTTGCGCGACGAGGCGAAGCGCGAGCTGACGGTGGGCTCGAACTTGAGCGGCGACTTCAGGAAGAAGCGCTTCAGCGAGCGGCCCTGTTCGTCGAAGTAGGCTGGCTTGGCGCCGGCGGGCGCGTAGCGATAGGCGCGGAGGGCGCGGCCGCTGGCGACGAACTCCGCGGCCAGGATGGCGCCGTAGCCGACGAACGCGCCGTTGCGCGTCTGGCGTTCGATGACCAGGCGGAACTCGTCGCCGGGCTGCAGTTCGGACGAGAAGTCGAGCTCGCCTGAGAAGACGTCGGCCATCTGCAGCGCCAGGTCGATCCGCTCGCCCGCGGCATCGAGCGCCTGGGTGAGCGAGGGCGTCTCGCGGGAGATGCGGCCCTCGACCGCCTCCACCGTGACGTCCTTGTCGATGGTTTCGATAGACGCCGCGAAGGCGTGGGCGGCGTCGGCTTCGACGCGCAGGCGGCGGTCGCCGTCGATCTCGTATTCGAAGCTCCGCACGTGGCCGTCGAGCATCCGGTCGACGACGAACGGCTGGCCCACGCGCAGGCGACGGACGTCGAACACCTGCTGCATGGCGGCGACCAGCGACAGGCGATCGGCCTCGTGCAGTTCAAACGCCGCCAGCATCGCGCCGAGCGATCCCGGGCGGACCAGGCCGGTGATGATGCTGGGAATCGGCAGGCAACTCGATGTCGGCCGTACGGCGTGCGCCCGCAACATCGGTGGGCACCTGGGCCTGCGCCAGCTGACACGCCAGGGTGCTCGCCGCAGCGACACTAATCACGAAGCCGAGAAGGAGGATCCGCCGCATCTGTTCGAGTTGGGAACGAAGGCGAGATCCTACCAGCTGATCGCCGCCGGCACCAGAGGGTTTCACTCCTGCACGAACTTTCTTTCAGCGCCCTTTCCTTCAGCGCCGTCTCGTTGGCCGCGAGGGCGCTTTCGCGGGAACCGTCGCTTCCTGCAGCTCGACGTACTGCGCCGTCTGCACGTTGGCCCGGATCACCAGCGGGATCACGCGCGGCTCGCCGGTGGCCGCGCGAACCTCGATGACGTGCGGCCCGGCGGGCAAGCGTCACCGTCAGCGGCGTCGCGCCGCGATCCGACCCGTCGACAATGACGCGGGCTCCGACCGGCCGCGAGCTCACCACCAGCTCGCCTTCGCCCGCCACCGGACCCGGCGCGGGACGCGTCCAGTACCATCCGATCACCACGGCCTGGAGCAGCACGAGCAAGATGACGGCCGCGGCCCACCTCGGCAATCCGAACGCTCGGGTGGCTGCCGGCGCCGCCGGTTCGGTAACTGGCTCAGGCTCAACCCGATCGAGGGCGGCGTCCCTGGTGAAGCCTTCGAGCGCCGCGGGATCCGACGGCGTGGCGACCACGGTCCGCGGGGCCGTCTCGGTCGGCGACGGCGCCTGCCTGGGGAATCCGCCGTGCGATTCCACCCACTGCTCCAGCGCGCCAGTGCCGGTCACGTAGCGACGATTGCTCGCCAGCACCTCCTCGAAGGCGATCTGCGCGGCCTGCGGCGAATCGAAGCCCTGCCCCTCAATCTGCAGCGCGCGGCGAAGCCAGCGCGAGAACACGCTCGACAGCGGGTGATCTTCGTCGCCGTGCCGCTCGCGGGCCGAGGCGACGAGCGCGGGAAGCGCGTCGGGGAACTCGTCGGCGGTGAGACGGCGTCCGTGCAGCATCGCCAGCGTGACCACGCCGAGCGCGGTGGCGTCACCGCGCGGCGTGCTGATGACGGGCTCGTCCGAGGGCGGCGTGGCCACGCGATAGCGGCGCCACGCTTCGCTCCGCGACAGCATCAGGATGATCGATGGCCGGCCCGAACGCGGCATCGGCGATGACCACGCGGGCAGGCGGCGCGATGAACAGGCGCTCCGGCGCGATGGTCCCCAGCGCCTGATCGCGATTGTGCCGGGAGTAGAGCGCCACCGCCGGCAGGAGCTGACGCAGCAGCGCGACGACGGCATCGATGTCGGGACGGACGCCGGCGGCCTCGGAGGCGTCGAGCAGATCGGACAGACGTCGTCCCGGGGTGGCGTCGGAGACGACCACGAGCCGGTCGATGGCCGGGCGATCGACACGGCGCACGCGCACGTACGATGCGTGCCGCACCGGGGCCAGCCTGGCGACCCGGTCGGCGAGCGACGAAGCAAACGCCGTGTGGAGGACCAGGTCCGTGGCGAGTTCGAGGTGCTCGACGGGTTCACCGGTCGCGGAGTCGGTGGCGGCGACGCGCTGTCCAAGCCCATCAGTCATGCGAGAGGATGCCCGGGGGAGGCAGCCCTATTCTATGCGTCGGCCATCCAGGCGATGCACACTCCTGCATTACACTGCCTCGAGATTGTTGCCACGCAGATGAACGAGGCCGCCGTACTCATCGTCATCGTCACTTTTGCCCTGGGTTGCCTTCTCGGGTGGCTCGTCGCGCGGGCCCGCGCCACCGAGGCCGCATCGGCGCTGAGAGCGGACCACGCCAGGCTGACCGCGGAGCTGGCGCATCGCGATCGGGTCGATCCCCGAGACAGCTGGCGCTCGTCGAGCAGATGCAGCAGCAGCTGCGGGATTCGTTCGCAGGCGCTGGCCGCATCGCGCTCTGACGACCAGCAGCCGCCAGTTCCTCGAACTCGCCGATCAGAAGATCGGCAACGTCCACCGCACCGCCGCCGCGGAGCTCGGTCAGCGCCAGCAGGCGCTCGACGCGATGGTCGCGCCCATCCGCGAGACGCTCACACAGGTGGCCTCGACGCTGGCCGAGGCCGACCAGCACCGCATCCACGATGCCGCCACGCTGCGCTCGCTGCTCGGCGCCATCGGGCAGACCCAACAGCAGCTGCAGGCACGAGACGCAGACGCTGGTGCGGGCGCTGCGCTCGCCGGGCGTGCGCGGCCGATGGGGCGAAGTCCAGCTTCGCAAGGTCGTGGAGCTCGCGGGCATGCTGGAGCACTGCGACTTCGAGCTGCAGCCGACCACCGTCTCGGACGCCGGACGCCTCCGCCCCGATCTCGATCGTCAACCTCCCGGGCAACCACACCATCGTGGTGGACGCCAAGGTGCCGCTCGAGGCGTTCCTCGACGCGCAGACGGCCACCGACGATGGCGTGCGATCCGGCAAGCTGGCGGACCACGTGCGGCAGGTGAAGGATCACGTCAGCAAGCTGGGCGCGAAGGGCTACTGGGATCAGTTCCCGCAGCTCACCCGACTTCGTCGTGCTCTTCCTGCCCGCGGAGGCCATCTTCATGGCCGCGCTCGAGCAGGACGCGCACCTCATCGACTACGGCGTGAAGCAGCGGGTGCTGATTGCCAGCCCGCTGACCCTGATCGCGCATGCTCCGGACCGCGGCACTCGGCTGGCGGCAGGAGCGGCTGACGATCAACTCCGAGGAGATCAGCCGGCTCGGCCGCGAGCTGTACGATCGCGCACGGTCGTTCACCGAGCGATTCGATACGCTGGGCACGCGGCTCGACGCCACGGTGCGCGCCTACAACGACGCCGTCGGCGCCTACGATGCGCGGGTGATGGTGTCGATGCGGAAGTTCAAGGAGCTGGGCGCGGCCACCGGCGACGCGATCGAGCCGCCGACGCTCGGTGGACACCACGCCGCGCAAGCTGCAGAGTGCGACGCAGCCGGACCTGCTCGACAGCCACGGAGGCGGTGGAGTCGTAGAGGCGAAGGCAGAAGGCAGGGCACGGCAGGCAGGCGAACCGAGTGCCGGTGACCGGACGGAGACTCGTCGATGAAGCGAATCGTGCTCGCCGGTCCTCACCGTGACGCTCGCGTTCGGCGTCGTGCAGGCACAGACCAGGCAAGCCGGAGGCGACCTCGCTCGCCGGCAAGGCGCTCTATCCGCCCAACCCGATTCCGAACCGCGAGAAGCTGGAGAAGGACCTGCAGGAAGCGCAGTCGGTGGCCAACCCCACCACGGCCGAGGCCCTGATCTGGATTGGCCGCCGCCAGGCGTACCTGTGGCGGTACCAGGACGCGATTGCCACGTTCACGAAGGGCATCGAGCGCTATCCCGAACAACCCGCGCTTCTACCGGCATCGCGGGCATCGCTACCTCACGACGCGCCAGTTCGCCAAGGCGCAGGCCGACTTCGAGAAGGCCGCGTCGCTCATCAAGGGGCAAGCCGGACGAGATCGAGCCGGACGGCGCGCCGAACCCCGCGGGCAAGCCGCGCAGCACCCTGCAGTTCAACATCTGGTACCACCTCGGGCTCGCCTACTACCTGCAGGGAAACTACCCGAAGGCCTACGACGCCTACGTCGAGTGCATGAAGGTGTCGAACAACGACGACTCGATCACGGCCACCAGCGACTGGATGTGGATGACGCTGATGCGCCTGGGCCGCAAGGCCGACGCCGCCAGGGTGCTCGAGCGCATCACGCCGAAGATGGACATCCTCGAGAACCAGTCGTACCACCGCCGGCTGCTGATGTACAAGGGCGTGGAGAAGCCCGAGGCGCTGCTCGACACCGCCAAGGCCGACGACACGACCATCGCGACGCAGGGCTACGGCGTCGGGCAACTACTACTTCGTCACGGGCGACACCGCCAAGGCGAAGCAGGTGTTCGAGAAGGTGACCTCCGGCGGCGGCTGGAACGCGTTCGGTTACATCGCGGCCGAAGCCGATCTGCAGCGGATGAAGTGACGCGGATGGAGAGCACCCGTGCGTAAGCGCCTGGCCGCGCTCCTCCCGGCGGCGCTTGCCGTCCTGTTCGCCCTGGCGATGCTCCAGCCCGCGGCGGCGCGGCAGAGCGGCCCGCAGGCGGCCTTCGACGTCATCATCACCGGCGGACACATCGTCGATGGCAGCGGCTCGCCGTGGTTCGCAGCCGACGTCGGCATCAGCGGCGGACGCATCGCGCGCATCGGGTCGCTCGGCGGCGCCACGCGCCAAGCGGCGCTCGACGCGACCGGCCTGATCGTCGCGCCCGGCTTCGTCGATCCGCATGCGCACGCGCGCGAAGGGCTGTTCGAACTGCCCACGGCGGAGGGCTACCTGTTCCAGGGCATCACCACCGTTGTCGACGGCAACGACGGCAGTTCGCCGGTGCCGCTGGAACCGTACCTCGCGAAGGCCGAGGCCGCCCGGTTCTCGCCTGAACCTGGCGATGTTCGTCGGCCAGGGCAGCATCCGCCAGCAGGTGATGGGCTCGGCCAACCGCAAGGCGACGCCTGCCGAGATCGAGAAGATGCAGTCGCTGGTGACCGACGCCATGCGGGCCGGTGCGCTGGGGCTGTCCACGGGTCTCGCCTACGTGCCCGGCACCTACTCCACGCACGGACGAACTGATCGCCCTCGCCACCACCGCTCGCGTCGCTCGGCGGCATCTACACGTCGCACATGCGCGACGAAGGCAGCTGGCGTGCTCGACTCGGTGAAGGAAACGCTGCAGATCGGCGACGGCGCGAAGATCCCGGTCCACATCAGCCATCACAAGGTGGGCGGCCGCCGGCAGTTCGGGCAGAGCGTGCAGTCGCTGGCGCTGCTCGACGCGGCGCGGGCCCGCGGCGTGGACGTCACCTTCGACGTCTATCCGTACACCGCCTCGCACACCGGTCTCAGCCTCATCTTCCCCCGCTGGGCCATGGCCGACGATGGGCTGAACGCGAGGCTGGCGAATCCGAAGGTTCGCGGTGAGGTGAAGAACGGGATGCTCGACTTCATCGAGGAGCGCTTCGGCGACGACCCCGCGCGGATTCAGCTGGCCCGCTGCGGTTTCGACCCGTCACTGGGCGGCAAGACGATCGCCGACCTGCTGAAGGCCGCGGGGCAGCCGCTCACGCAGTCGGCGGCGGCGGACATGGTGATCGATCTCCAGCTGAAGGGCGGCTGCAGCGCGATCTTTCACGCCTACGACGAGCCCGACGTGGAACGCCTGATGCGTTCGCCGCTGGCGATGATCGGATCCGACGGCATCGCTGACGAAGCTCGGTGACGGCGCGCCGCATCCGCGCGCGTTTGGCACCTATCCGCGGGTGCTGGGCCGGTACGTCCGCGAGAAGGCCGTGCTCGGGCTCGAGGACGCCGTGCGCAAGATGACGTCCTTCCCCGCCACCCGGCTCGGGCTGGCCGATCGCGGCCTGCTGCGTGAGGGGCTGGCGGCGGACGTCACCGTCTTCGACGCGGCGACGATCGTCGACCGAGCGACGTTCACCGACCCGCACCACTACTCGGAGGGCGTGCGCTACGTGCTGGTGAACGGCGTGCTGGTGATGGACAACGGCGCCCACACCGGCGCCACGCCGGGCAAGGTGCTGCGCGGTCCGGCGTCCAGGCACTAAGACGTCAGGGGCGTGCCAGGCGCAGGGCGCGGGCAACGACGGTTTGCTGGCGGAGCGGCGGGGGCTCAGCTCCGCCGGCCGCGCCCGGCCCTGGCGACGATCACGGCAAAGGCGCCCTTGCGCCACGACACGTCGGTGGTGAATCCAGCCGACTGCAGCAGGGCCAGCTCCACGTCGAGCGGGACGTAGAAGTCCTCGCCGGCCCAGGCCCGCAGGAACGATTCGGCCTTCCGCGGACCGTAGCTGCTGGCGAGATGCGCGTGCCAGGCGTCGCGGCCGGCCGCGGCGAGTGCGGCGTTGGCCGGCGGATGACAGTCGGCGCTGATCAGCACGCCGCCGGGGCGGAGCGCCTTGCGGGCGCGGGCATAGAGCGCCTTCTTGGTGCGCCGCTGCTCGATGTGATGCAGCGCGAACGACGCGGTGATGGCGTCGCAGCGCGGAATCTCGGCGCGCACGAAGTCCTCGGCAATCAGCCGCGGCGCCTGGGCCGCGAGCCGGCGGGCGGCCATCCCCAGCATGCCCTCGTCTTCGTCGATGCCGATCAAGCGCGGCATGGAGCGCGACCGCGGCGACGCGCGACAGCAGCGCGCCGGTCCCCGTCCCGAGGTCCACCACCGCCATCAGCGGCCGCTCGGCCGCCACCAGCGAGGCCGCGGCGGCATCGAGCATCTCTTCGTAATCGGGGATGAACGTGCGGATGCGCGCGTCGTACTCGGGCAGCGCGATCTTGAGATGACTGGAGACGGCCATGGGTAGAATGCCTTCCTGCGCCATGCTAACCGATCACCTCGTCATCCGGCGCGCGGTGGCCGCCGACGCCGCCGCGCTGTCCGCCTTCGGCCGCCGTGTGTTCGCCGCCACGTTCGAGGCGGAGAACAATCCCGCCGACCTCGCCGCCTATCTGGACGGCGCCTACACCGTCGCTCACCAGCAGGCCGACATCGCCGACCCGTCGATCGACACGCTGCTGCTGGAGATGGACGGCTCACTCGCCGCCTTCGCTCAGGTGCGCGTCAGCGAGGTGCCGGCGTGCGTCGGCGTCTCTGCTGCCCTGGAGCTGGCACGTTTCTATGTCGATCACGACTGGCACGGCCGTGGCGTGGCGGCGCGCCTGATGACCGCAGTGGAGGCAGCGGCCCAGGCGCGTGGCGCGGACGCGTTGTGGCTGGGGGTGTGGGAACGCAACCTGCGCGCGCAGGCCTTCTACGCGAAACAGGGATTCACGGTCGTCGGCTCGCACACGTTCCTGCTGGGGTCGGATCCACAGCGGGATTTGGTCATGGAGAAGCAGGGACTCGGACGGGATTGAGTCTTAAGTCTTGAGTCCTGGGTCTTGAGTACGGACCGCAGGTTTGCCCGCAAGATCCAGATCGCGCGAAGCGCGCTGGGAGCCTACTCTCGGTCGCATGTTCATTCTCGCTGCCCTCGGTCACGCCCTCTCGCTCGTTGCCGGTCTCGCCCTCCCTGCTCCCGTCCCACGCCTCGCGGTCACGATCCTGACAGCCGAGCAGTCACCGCCTGCCGCCGCCGCGGCATGGGACCCGGGCGCCATTCAGTGGCAGGAGGTCAATTCCGACGGCACCAAGTACGCGTTGCTCGAAGGCCGTCGTGACGTGCCCGGCCAGGCCTTCACCTATGCCTTCTTCATCCCTGCCGGCGTGTGGGACGGTCCGCACGCCCACACCGCCGACGCGCGCGTGGTGGTGGTGAAGGGCGCCATGAAGCTGGGCTATGGCAGCACCCTGGACAAGCCGCACGCACGCGATTTTCGCACTGGCAGCTACCTGCTGGTGCCTGCGGGCGCGGTCCACTTCGATGGGGCTGACGAGGACACCATCATCATCGGCACGGCCGTCGGGCCGTGGAGCACACAGTATGTGAAGTAGTTTCTCAAAACGCGCCGATGCTCAACCCGATGGTGAGGCTCCGGCCGCGCCGTTCTCCGTTCAGGATCGGCGCTGTTTACGCGCGCGCGCGTGCTGTGGGGCGGCCCGTTATCGGCGCCGGCGCGACCGGCCGCACGCTGATGCGATAGCCCGTCCAGGTGAGCACGAGACCGATCAGCTCGGTCACATACAGCACCTCGGTGTGGCCCATGCGGGTGGCCGTGCCACCGATGCCGGGCAGGATCGCGCCCACCGCGATGAAGACGTTCGCCCACATCCGGTGCCGGTTGAGCGGGTCGGTGCTGTAGCGGAGCGCCGACAGCACGGCGCCGCCAATCAGGAAGATCACCGCGTAGAGATTGACCACCGGGCTGAACAGACGGACCCAGGGCCAGCCGAAGACGCGGCCCGTGAGCCGGTGCGGCTCCACCGCGGCGACGTCGATGGGCGACAGCATCACCGCGACCGACGCCACCATGACATAGCCGATGAGCAGGGCGGTGAGCACGTGCGCGGTCTTCCGCTTCATCAGCAGATAGACCGAGCCCTGCGCCAGCGGCGCGCCCCCGAGGAGCGCGCCGGAGATGTACCAGGCCCGGAAGATGACCGGATTCCAGCCGAACAGCGTGGTCCAGCGCTTCGGTGAACGTGCCGACGCCGTAGACGGCGACGCCGATCGCCCACCACAGCAGGTGCAGCCGTTCGGGATGCGCGCGCCAGCGGCGGAAGATCTCCAGCGAGAACGGAATCGCCAGGAGCGTCGTCACGACCGGGATGTAGTGAACGAGCGTCGGCTGCATGGCTGTCTGCCTTCAGACTTCTGCCTTCTGCCTTCTGCCTTCCTAGAACGCCCCGACGTTCAGTCCGATGGTGAAGCTGCGGCCGCGCGCCGGCGCGAACTGGAACTGCTCGCGGTAGTACTTGTTGGTCAGGTTCTCGACCGCGAACGTCAGCCCGAGGCGATCGCGACCGCGGGAGAGGTTGACGCCCCAGCCGATGCGCTGAATCGCGAAGCCGTCGAGCGAGCAGCAGGTCCTGCGCGATCAGGAACGGCGAATCGAGCAGCGTCTCGGCGCACGCGCGTCACCTCGCTCTGCGCGCGGATGCCGTACTCCACCCACCAGCGGCTGCTGCGGCTCGGTGTAGCGCGCCGCCGCGATGACCTTCGACGGGCGTGATGTTGTCGGCCGGCGTGTCGTCCAGCGCCGCGCCGTCCAGCGGGTTCACGCCGTCGGTGATCGTGCCGCGCGTGAAGGCGCCGGACGTCGCGAGCGTCAGCACGCCGCGGCCGCAGGACGATGGGCGCGTCGGCCGAGAACTCGATGCCGGTGATGCGCACGTCGGCGTAGTTGGTGGCCTGCGCCAGCGGTCCGGACGGCGTGGTCGCCACGACCAGGTCCTGCGCGATGAAGTCGTGGTACTGGTTGACGAAGAAGTAGGCGCCGCCCGAGACGCGGCCGACCGCGAACTTCGCGCCGGTGTCGAAGTTGTTGCCGGTCTCCGGCTTCACCTTCACGTTGGGCACGATGCTGCCGACCGTCGCCGGCCCGGCGAAGAGCATCTCCTCGAGGTTCGGATGCCGGTAGCTGCGGCCGAAGCGGATGAACGGGCTGACCGGCCCGCCCTGGTTGGCGACCAGGCCGATGTCACCGGTCAGCGACTGGCGCGTGTAGGTCTCGCCGTTCGGGTCCGGCAGCGTCGAGGGATCGATCGGCGGCTTCGCGCCGGCGATGACCGACGACGACGTCGTAGCCGGGCGTGGCCTCGGTGGTGACGTTCCAGAAGTCGCCGCGCAGGCCGGCGATGAGCGACAGGTTCGGGCG
The DNA here is from genome assembly GCA_963721715.1 of uncultured Acidobacteriota bacterium. Lineage (GTDB taxonomy): Bacteria > Acidobacteriota > Vicinamibacteria > Vicinamibacterales > UBA2999 > VFZN01. The sequence continues at coordinate 931,243 of CAVRKI010000006.1, forward strand.
CAGCCGCCACTCGTCCTGGGCGAAGAGCGCGATGTCGCGCAGGCTGGCGTCGGGCACGCGGACCGGGTTGCCGGGCACGGCCGGGCCCAGCTGCATCGGGCGACGGCAACACCACCGGCGCCGGGCCACGCGGCCCGAGCACGACCTGGCCCACCAGCGACGTGGTGGTGCTGGTCGATCGACGGTCGCTGCTGTTGTCACGGTAGAACGTCGACGCCCGTCGTCAGCAGGTGGTTCTTCGCGGGCACGATCACGGCCTGGACGTCGACGCCGGGCGTCCACACCCGCTGCTCGGTCTCCGAGCAGCACGTCGAGGCGGAACACGCTGATCGGGAAGAACGCCGCCGCGCGGCGCCGGGAACTGCACCGGCAGCAGCGTTCTGCAGCAGGCGCTCGGTGCGCTGGTAGTACGCCGTCAGCGACAGGTTGGCGAGCCACGGCGTGACCGCCTGCGCCTCGTAGCGGGCCGACACGCGATCGAGGTTGCTGTGCGGCAGCGACGTCGCGTTGAAGAAGTACGGCTGCGGCGAAGTCCGGGAAGCCGACGTCCTCCATGCGGCGGCGCTGGTAGCGCACGCGCACCGAGCGCCGGTCGCCGACCTTGATCAGGCTCGACGCGTTGACGAAGTTGCCGCTGCGCCTGCGAGTTCAGCACCTCGTTGTCGGTGCGGACGTAGGGCGCGTTGAACGGCTCCGGGAACGCGTCGAAGTTGAAGCCGAAGTTGTCGTCGATGGTGTCCGCCTGGTCGAGCACGCCGGCATCGAAGTAGGGGCTGCGTGTCCTCCGACGTCGAGGTCGCCGGCCTTGTAGTTGTCGAAGTCCTCGGCGCCGGCCTGCACGCGCAGGGTGTAGCGTCGGCGCGGTCACGCCGACCGTGCCGGTGCCGCGCATGCCGTTCTCGTTCGAGCTGTAGAAGCCGTTGAAGCCGTAGAGCAACTGGCTGCGTGCGGCGTGAAGCGACGACTCGTTGGTGATGATGTTGATGGTGCCGGCCAGCGCGTCCGAGCCGTACATCAGCGTGCCGGCGCCGTTCACGACTTCCATGCGGCTGATGGCGTCGGGCGAGACGAGGCCGACTTCCGCGCCGGTGCGGTCGGTCGCCTGGCGCGCGGTGTTGAGGCGCTCGCCGTCCACCAGCACGAGCAGGCGCGTGGAGTCGAGGCCGCGCAGCCGCGGCCGCACGCCGAACGGGCCGTTCCCCACCGGCGTGATGTTGGCGGCCATCGTCAGGGCGTCGCCGGTGGAGGTCTGGTTGGTCTGCTCCACCGCCGCCTGCGTGATGGTGTCCACGTGCAGCGGAATCTGCTTCGTGTCGCGCTCGGCGCGCGAGGCGGTGACCACCACGGCGGTGGCCACCGAGCCCACTTCGAGGCGTCAGCGGCACGTCGAGCTTCTGCTCGAGCGTCGTCGACCACCACCGTCTGCGCGGCTTCGGAGAAGCCCTCGCGCGTGACGCTGATCAGGTAGGTGCCCGGTCGTCGGCGCCTCGATGCTGAAGCGGCCGTCCGGCCCGGTTTCCACGACGATCTCCTGCCGCGTCGCCACGTCGCGCAGCACCACACGGGTGCCGGGCATCGCCGCGCCGCTGGTGTCGGTCACCACACCGCTGATGGTGGCCGCCGCTGCCGGCAGGCACGCCCATCAGCACCATCACCACCACGCCAATCAAGATCCGATTACGCATCACCATGACTCCGTCCATGACCATTGCCCTCGTGACCGTCCGCGGGGGACGACAGCCGAGGACACGCGCACGCGCGCGGTCGTCTACACGTCAGAAACACCGAACAGAGCCGCCTGTGCCGATGGCCGCGGCGACCGTTGTCTAGTTGAAGGCGAGCGAGGAAGCGCGCGGGCGGCGGGCGGGGTGCGAAGGGCAGCACCCGGGCGGTGAAGAACGCGCGGATGCGGGACAGGCCCACGACCGGGAGCGCCTGGACGCGGGCGCGGATGCGTCCGACGAACAGCGCAATCAGCAGCACCAGGCCCGAGGCCCACGGCGACCGACGCGGCGGCAATCTGCAGGAGCGCGGTGACCGATTCGGGCAGCGCCGGGGATTCGTGTGCGGGAGCTGGCGCCTGCCACGACGGGCCCGTGGAGCAGCGCCGCCAGCAGCCAGATGGCGATGGCCTTGCGGCCCAGAACATCGAGTCGCCGCGGCGACGCAGCCCGGCGAGCGCCGTGACCAGACCCGCGGCAATCACCCAGCGCAGGACGAGGCCCGGCTCGCCGAGCTCACCGTCCCAAGCCTGGCTGCCGAGCAGCCAGCCGTGGAAGAGGACGAGCGTGCCGCCGAGGGCGGTGGCGAGGCGGCGGAACATGGGAACCGCGAGGATTGTACTCCACAGGGCGGCGCTTCGCTCGGCAGGCAGTCGGTAAGATGCCTACGGCCCGAAGGGCCGCCTACCGAGCCGCCGCCAAGGCGGCGAGGCCTGTCTCGCCGCGCAGCCGGCGAGCCTACGGCGCGAAGCGCCGCCCTGTGCTGGCGGTTGATTCCCGAAACCGCGGTCGGTCACCGCACCGACTCGGCGGTGTAGCGGCTGATGCGCAGGGTCGCCGACCAGTAGTTCGCGGGCAGGCCCGCCTTGCGCTTCAGGTGCGTGAGGAACTCGACGGGATCCGGCAGCTGCTGCCACACCGAGGGCAGGAACGTGCCGCGGCGCCCACCCTCCTGCAGCAGCAGCCCGTCGATGCCCGGCCGCAGCCGGCCAAGCAGTTCGTGCTCCGAACTGACGAGCATGAGCTCGGGCGGCGACAACACCGACAGATGGACGTCGATGCGGGTCAACTCCTCGCGCGCCAGCGGAGGGAATCGCGGGTCGTCGAACGCCGCGGCGTAGGCGTTCCAGGCCACATCCTCCACGAGGGCGCGACGGGCGTCGAGCGTGCCGATGCATCCGCGAAGATCGCCGCCGATCTCGAGGGTGACGAAAGTGGCGCGAATGGCCCGCAATGGCTCCGGGTACTCCGCGACCGGCACCTTCAGGCGGCCACCTTCGAAGCCCGCCGCAATCGCGCGCCCGGCCACCCCGAGCAGGTCCGCGCGGTGGGCTGGGGACAATCCGCGATCAGTTGAATGCATAGGCGCCATATCCCACCACCTGGTCGCGCGGGCCCGCGGTATCGCCCGAGTTGCGCAGGTCCAGCGTGCGCACCGCCAGGCCACGCTTCCGTGCGACCCAGAGCAGCCCGCTCACGGGCGCCGCCCCGCACGCGGCGTGCGGGTCCAGGTCCTCGAAGCGCAGCTGCTCAATCGCGCGCGTGGTCGCCGCGTCCAGGCGCTGCGCGGTGCGGTAGTCCTGGTAGTGCGAGAGGTCCGAGCTCACCACCACGAGCGTCTCGGCCCCGCCCCACAGCCGTTCGATCACCTCGCCGACCTCGGCCGCCGAGGCATCCCCGACGACGAGGGGCACCACCTCAAAGTCGCCGAGGACCTGCTGCAGGAACGGCAGCTGCACTTCGAGGCTGTGCTCGCGCGCATGGGGCTGGTCCAGGACATGGACCTGCGGCAGATCCGCCAGCGCGGCGACGGCCGTCGGGTCGACCGGCACGATGCCGAGCGGCGTGGCGAAGGCCTCGTTCGAGGGCAGCGCGAGACCAGCGAAGGCGACGCGATGCGCCGGGCCGAGGAGCACCACTCGGCGCACGAGACCGCGAGCCGACGACAGCAGGGCATACGCGGACGCGGCGATCGGGCCCGAGTAGATGTAGCCGGCGTGCGGCGCGATCAGCGCCTTGGGAACAGCGCCGGCGACGTCAGCGCCCTCCAGGAATTCCGTGAGCAGGGCGCGGAGCGCCTGCGGCTGGGCGGGATAGAAAGCCCCGGCGACGGCAGGCTGGCGTACTGATGCCATCATCACTGCCTCCTGCTTTCAGGATGGACCCGATCGCGCGTGTTTGCAAGCGCCCGCAAGGGCGTAGGATGGACGTAGACCCCGGCTCACTAAGCGCTCCCATGTCCAGCGACGTTGATACCCTCGACCCCCGCACCGTGGTGCCCACGCGCTACTGGCATGCGCTCGAGGACGGCCGTGTGCAGTGCGACCTCTGTCCCCGTTTCTGCAAGATGCACGAAGGCCAGCGGGGACTGTGCTTCGTCCGCGCCAACCACCAGGGCGCCATCGTCCTCACCACGTACGGCCGCTCCAGCGGCTTCTGCGTGGATCCCATCGAGAAGAAGCCGCTCAACCACTTCCTCCCAGGCACGCCCGTGCTGTCGTTCGGCACGGCGGGCTGCAATCTCGCGTGCCAGTTCTGCCAGAACTGGGACATCTCGAAGTCCCGCGAGATGGACACGTTGATGGACCAGGCCGGCCCGGAGACGATCGCGCGGGCCGCGCGCCAGCTGGGCTGCAAGAGCGTGGCGTTCACCTACAACGACCCGGTCATCTTCATGGAGTACGCCATCGACGTCGCGAAAGCGTGCCGGGAGCACGGGGTCAAGTCGGTGGCCGTCACCGCCGGCTACATGACCGACGCGCCACGTCGTGAGTTCTATCAGTACATGGACGCCGCCAACGTGGACCTGAAGGCCTTCACCGAGGACTTCTACTGGAGGATCACGAGCGCACACCTGGCACCGGTGCTGGAGACGCTCGTCTACCTGAAGCACGAGACGCAGGTGTGGTTCGAGCTGACCACGCTCATCATCCCCGGCCGCAACGACTCGGACCAGGAGCTCACCGAGATGGCGAAGTGGGTGGTGTCGCACCTGGGGCCCGACGTCCCGATGCACTTCTCGGCGTTTCATCCGGACTGGCGCATGCGCGACGTGCCGCCGACGCCGGCCGCCACGCTCACGCGCGCGCGCCGCATCGCCATGGACCACGGCGTGCGCTACGCCTATACCGGCAACGTCCGTGACGAAGCCGGGCAGAGCACGTACTGCCACCAGTGCGGCGCGAGGATCATCGGCCGGGACGGCTACGAGATCACGGCGTGGCATCTGGACGCGAGCGGCGCGTGCGAGCACTGCGGCACCGCCTGCGCCGGCGTGTTCGACCCGGCTCCGGGCCGCTGGGGATCGCGGCGCCGGCCCGTCCGCCTCGCCGACGTCACGGCGTGACTCCTGCGCGGCCCAGCCTGCCGACGTCGTGGTCACCGAATCCATGAGCACCGGCTCCCGGTTTCATTCGGGGCAGCGCTGGGTCAGCGTCACCGAGCCGGAACTCGGCCTCGGCGAGGTCCGTGCGGTCGGGCCCAGGACCGTGACGCTGTTCTTCCCGGCCACGGGCGACACGCGCCAGTACACGGCGGCCGGTGACGCCCCCATCCGTCGCGCGGCGTTTCGGCCTGGCGACCGGGTCGTGGGCCTCACGCACGGGGAGGCGGTGGTCCGCGCCGTCGCCGGCCGGGACGGCCTGCTCTACTACGATTGCGGCGATCGCGAGCTGTGCGAAACCGATCTGAGTCACACCCTCGGCTTCAGCAGTCCGGTCGAGCGCCTGTTCGCCGGCCAGTTCGACCCCTCACACGTCTTCGACCTCCGTGCCGCGGCGCTCGAGCACCAGTTCCGCCGGCGCCGCTCGGACGTGCGCGGGTTCACGGGCGCGCGGATCGATCTGCTGCCGCATCAGCTCGGTATCGCGGCCGACGTGACCGAGCGCCTGATCCCCCGGGTGCTGCTGGCTGATGAGGTCGGCCTGGGCAAGACGATCGAGGCGTGTCTCATCGTGCACCGCCTCCTGCTGACCGGCCGGGCCGAACGCGTGCTGATTGTGGTGCCCGAAACACTCGTGCATCAGTGGTTCCTGGAACTGCTGCGGCGGTTCAATCTCTGGTTCCACATCTTCACGGAGGCGCGATGCCTCGCCATCGAGGAGGGCAACCCGGACGGCAATCCGTTCCTCGACGATCAGCTGCTGCTCTGCGACCTGCGCCTGTTCACGGAGAACGGCGCACGCCTGGGTCAGGCTCTCGAGGCCGGGTGGGACATGGTGGTGGTCGACGAGGCACACCACCTGCAGTGGACCCCGCGCGGCGCGAGCCCGGAGTACCTGGCCGTCGAGCGGCTCGGCCGTGCCTCGCAGGGGCTGCTGCTCCTGACGGCGACGCCCGAGCAGCTTGGCGTCGAGGGGCACTTCGCCCGTCTTCGGCTGCTCGATCCGGATCGCTTCCACAATCTGGGCGAGTTCGTGAAGGAAGCGGCCGAGTACGGCACCGTGGCGCACCTGGTGCGGCTGCTGAAGGACGGCCTGACGCCCGGCCCCACGGAGCGCGCCGATCTCGCCCGCATTCTCGGCGAGTCCGACACGGCGATCGACGTGTTGATGGCCGACCGTGCGGCCGCGCCGGAGTGGATCGGTCGCCTGCTCGACCAGCACGGAACCGGCCGCGTGATGTTCCGTAACACCCGGGCCACCATCACCGGGTTCCCCGCACGCGTGGCGCACCTCCACCCGCTGACGGTCACCGGCGCGGCGCGGTTCAGGGCCCTTGCCAGCGAGTGGGCCGCGGAGACGTCGGGCAGCGGTGCATCACAGCCGGTCGTGTCCTTCACGCACGACCCGCGCGTGGACTGGCTCGTCACCCTCCTGCAGGCGCTCGCGCCACAGAAGGTGCTGCTGCTCTGCCGGACCGAGCACAAGGCGGTGACCATCGAACGAGCGCTGCGGCATCGCACGACGGTCCCGATGGCGTCGTTCCACGAAGGGTTGACGCTCGTCCAGCGCGATCGCGGCGCGGCATCGTTCGCCGACCCGGACGGGGTACGCCTGCTCATCTGCTCGGAGATTGGCAGCGAGGGCCGCAACTTCCAGTTCGCGCACCACCTGGCGCTCTTCGACCTGCCGCTCGACCCGGCGCTGCTCGAACAACGGATTGGCCGCCTGGACCGCATCGGCCAGCGCGCGACGATCCAGGTGCACGTGCCCGTCATCCAGGGCAGCCACCTGGACGTGCTCACGCGCTGGTATCACGAGGGGCTGAACGCCTTCGAGGCGCATGTGCCGGGCGCGGGTGAGTTGTTCGACCGCTTCCGCCCGGCGCTGCTCGATCTCTGCGAGCGCATCCAGACCGACCGCACGGCCGCCGCGCAGGACCTCGATCGGTTCATCCTGTCCGTTCAGGAGGCGCGGCGCCAGGTGGCGGCACGCCTCGACGAAGGACGCGATCGGCTGCTCGAATGGAACTCCCTCCGGCCGGCCCTGTCGACGCACATCGTCGAGGAGATTCAGCGGCAGGACGAGGACCGCACGCTCGACGCGTTCATGCTCGAGGCGTTCGACCTGTTCTTCATCCAGGTGGAGGAGCTTGCGCCGCGCACCTGGCGGCTGGGATCGGCCGGCGTGCTGGTGGACGACTTCCCGGGGCTCAAGGCCGAGGGGCTGACCTGCACGCGCGATCGCGCGCATGCCCTGCGGAGGGAGGACCTGCAGTTCCTCACCTGGGATCATCCGCTCGCCACAGGAGCGCTCGACATGCTGCTGGGCTCGGAGCGCGGCAATTGCGCGTTCGCGCGATGGCCGGACCCCGGCGCCTCCGCCCTGTATCTCGAGGCGATGTACCTGCTCGAGTGCCTCGCGCCGGCAGTCCTTCACGCCGATCGCTTCCTTCCGCCGACCCCTCTCCGCATCATGGTCGATCATCGTGGCCGGGATGCGACAGACATCACCATGCGGGACGTGCTGGCGCGAGACAGCCGTCCGGCCGGAGGGCAGGCGCTCATCGCCCGCGCCGATGTCCGCGACACGCTGCTGCCGCGGCTGCTCGACCGCACGAGAGTGCTCGTCGAGCAGCGCATGCCCGCGATTGTCGAAGACGCACGCAGGAACATGCACCGGAGGCTGCAACACGAGGTGATCCGGCTGCGCGAGCTGCAGCAGGTCAATCGCACGGTCCGCGACGACGAGATCGCGCTGCTGCTCGAACAGGAGAAGGCGCTCGACCGTGCGGTCGGCGGAGCGCGGCTCCGCCTGGACGCCGTGCGTCTCGTCCACCGCGGACGGTAGCGCGCTCAGCCCGAGGCACGCGGGCTTCCCCCTCGCATCGAGCACCCGCAGCAGATTCTTCCCGAGGAGCTTCCGGATGCCGGCGTCCGACAGTCGTGCGGCGCAGCAGGTACGGCTCGCAGGGGTCGATGATGATGGACTCGCGGGCGCACCGACCACGCTGGCCAGCCGGACGCGCTACGATCCCGCCGTGATGAATCACACCGAGGCCGGCCGTTACTGGGACGTGAACGCAGAGGCGTGGACGCTGCTGTCACGGGCGGGGTACGACGTCTACCGCGACCACTTCAACACGCCAGCGTTCTTCGAGCTGCTGCCAGACGTTGCCGGCCTCTCCGGCCTCGACGTCGGCTGCGGCGAAGGCCACAACACGCGGCTGCTGGCCGCCCGTGGCGCACGCATGGCGGCCATCGACGTCTCCGGCACGTTCGCCCGCTACGCGCACGAGGCCGAAGTCCGGGAGCCGCGGCACATCCGCTACTGCCGGGCGAGCGGGCTCGACCTGCCGTTCCCCGACGACGCCTTCGACTTCGTCACCGGCTTCATGAGCTTGATGGACATGCCGGAAACACCTCGGGTGCTGGCCGAGGCGAACCGCGTGCTCCGTCCGGGAGGATTCCTGCAGTTCTCCATCGAGCACCCGTGCTTCGCCACGCCGCACCGGCGGAACCTGCGCGACGCGGAGGGGCGGACCTATGCGTTCGAAGTGGGCGACTACTTCACCCACCTGCACGGGGACATCAGCGAGTGGCTGTTCGGTTCGGCGCCGCCGGAGCTGCGGGCCCGGTTCCAGCCCTTCAGGATTCCGCGGTTCACGCACACCCTCAGCGAGTGGGTCAACCAGGTGACCGAGGCAGGATTCATCCTCGAGCGCCTCGCGGAACCGCGCCCGAGCGACGAGACGATTCGTGCCCATCCCAGGCTGCAGGACGCGCAGGTGATCGCCTATTTCCTCCACGTGCGGGCGCGGAAGCCGGTGTCGGCCTGACGGGCGGCCCGGAGACAGCAGCGGAAAACACGAAGCATCCAAGAGAATATATCTGGTTGTTCAAGGTGTCTCGAGGGGGCATCGTGTGGGCACGGTCGGCGTGCGCACAGGAGCGGCACGACCGCCATCCGTTCCAAGGAGGTCACCCTATGAGCGACACCCCTTACGTTGCCGCTGGCCCCGGAGGCCTGCGGGCTGCCGAATGGCTGGCCCGTGCCGAGCAGGACGCCCTGGCGCGCCACACACGAGGCGCACTTCGACGTGCCACCGGCATCGATGACGAGGAGTTACTCGAGAGACTGCGGCACCTCGGCATCACGCCTGACACGCTGGCGGTGCTCGAGCTGGCGCCGCCCATCCTGGTCGCGTGGGCGGATGGGTCGATGTCGCGGCTCGAGCGCGATCGCCTGCGCGCGCTGTCGGTGGCGCGGGGAGTCACCGAGGCGCACGCGGCCTGGCCGCTCGTGCAGCACTGGATGCTCCAGCGGCCGTCGGCCGAGGGCGAGGAGGTGCTGCTCGCTGGCCTGCGCGCGCGCCTGGAGCGCGCGCCCGTCCGGCAGCGCCTGAAAAAGCGGGTGTCGATCCTGCGCGACTGCGAGGCGGTTGCGCGGGCGGCGGGCCGCGTGCTGGGCGGACCGAAAGTCAGCCGCGACGAGCGCGAAACGCTCGCAGCCATCGAATTGCGGCTCGGCGCCTGAGGGTCACTTCGCCTCGCGGATGACCAGCGACCTGCCCAGAGACGCCGCTGGCGATACGTCCCTGACGAAGTGGGTCTTCCGGCCGGCCCTCGCCATGTCGGTCACGAGGCCACGAGTCGGTCCACCTCGGCCAGTGCGCCGTGGCGCGCGGTCATGACCTGATGCTCGACCGCCGCGTCGCGGGGCACGCCCGGCGAAGGAACCGGTCGCCGTTCGTCCTAGAATCGCTCCATGACGGCCGCCCTCGCTCCGGGTCCTCGGTTCACTCTCCCCTGGACGGCCCTCCGGCGCATGCGCGGGAATCCGTTGCGTTTCCTGGAGGAGGTGGCCAGCTACGGCCCCGTTGCGCAGTTCCGGATCGGGCCGCAACTCGTGTTCCTGCTGAGCGACCCCGCAGGCATCGAGGACGTCCTGATCACCAGAGCCTCGTCGTTCGCCAAGGGCCGCGCGCTCGAGCGCGCCAAGCGGACGCTTGGGGAAGGGCTCCTCACGAGCGAAGGTGCGGTCCACCTGCGGCAGCGGCGGCTGGTGCAGCCGGCATTCCACAAGGCGCGAGTCGCCGGTTACGCCGAGGCCATGACGCGAGCGGCCGTGGCGACTCGCGATCGCTGGGTCGATGGCGCGAGCCTGGACCTCTCCTCGGAGATGAACCGCCTCACACTCGCCATCGTCTCGGACACGCTGTTCGGCGCCCAGGTGGGGAACGACAGCGACACCGCGCGCGTGCAGCAGGCGATCACCGACGTGATGGAGATGTTCGACCTGGTGCTGGTGCCGTTCGCGGAGTGGCTGATTCATCTGCCGCTGCCCCGCATGCGACGCTATCGCGCCGCGCAGGAGGCGCTCGACGACGTGATCTACGGCATCATCGCGGCACGACGCGCTGCCGGCGAGGACCGTGGCGACCTGCTCTCGATGCTGCTGCACGCGCAGGACACCGAAGGCGCAGGCGGCGGCATGACCGACCAGCAGCTGCGCGACGAGGTGATCACGCTCTTCCTCGCGGGGCACGAGACCACGGCCAACGCGCTTTCCTGGACCTGGGTGCTGCTCGCGCGCCATCCGGACGTGGAGCAACGCCTCCACGCCGAGCTCGACACCGTTCTCGGGGGCAAGGCGCCCTCGGCGGACGATGTGACGAGGCTGCCTTATACACGGGCCGTGGTTGCGGAGTCGCTGCGGTTGTATCCGCCGGCGTGGACGCTCGGGCGTCGCGCGCTCGAGGACTATCGCTGGGCGGGCCACGACATCCCGAAGGACGCACTGGTCCTGATGAGCCAATGGATCGTGCATCGCGACGCGCGGTTCTGGCCCGAACCCGATCGGTTCATGCCGGAGCGATGGCAGGCCGAGTCGAAGGACCGCCCGCGGTTTGCCTACTTCCCCTTCGGCGGCGGCAATCGGGTGTGCGTAGGCGAAGGCTTTGCCTGGACCGAGGCGATGATCGTGCTGGCCACGATCGCCGGGCGATGGCGGCTGCCGCTCGACCCGGGACACCCGATCGAGCCGCACCCGCTCATCACCTTGCGCACCCGGCACGGCGTGCGCGCCACGGCAGTGGCCAGGCGGCGCGGGGACTAGAGGGCTTGGGGCTTGGGGCTTGGGGCTTGGGGCTGCGATGACGTCTCCGACTCCCGGCGCCGTGATCCCTGATCCCTGCCTTCCAGCTCCTAACTCCTAGTTCCTAACTTCTCCGTCCCTGACCCGCTCTGAGGTAGCTCCACGCGAGGGGCGGCGTCAGCGATCGAAGCGGCAGCGTCCGCACCTCGCTGGTCGCGAGGTCGATCGTCCGGATGGCGTGGTTGTTGGTGTCGGCCACGTAGAGCACGCCATCAGCGATGGACAGGCCGCCGGGTTCGGCAAACTGGGCGCGCGTGCCCGGGCCGTCCTTCAGGCCCGACGCGCCGGTGCCGGCCAGCGTCCTCACCCGCCGCGTGGTGGGATCGAGCACGCGGATCTTGTGGTTGTAGGTATCCGCGACGTACACCAGTCCGTTGTTCACCGCGACGCCCAGCGGATGCTGAAAGCGGGCGATGTCGCCGACGCCGTCCGCGTCTCCGAAGTCGAAGAGATCGCCGCCCGCCAGCGTGGTCACATCGTTCACCGGCGGCAGCGCCACCGCGCGCACGACGTTCGACTCCGCATCCGCGACGTAGAGCGTCCCGCCCTCCAGCGCCAGCCCTGAAGGCTGCGCGAAGGCGGCCTCCGAGACCGCGCCGTCCTGGCGCCCCTCCTGTCCCGAGCCGGCATATGGATAGACCTTGCCGTTCACCAGGTCGACAACCCAGATCTGGTGCGGGCCCGCCATCGCGATGATCAGGATGCCGGGCTTCAGCGCCAGGTCCCAGGGGGAGTTCAGATCCACCTCGGTGGCCTCGCCGCCCTCGCCGCCCCACGCCCCCTGCTTGCCGCTGCCCGCCACGGTCTCGACGATGCGCGCTTCCAGGTCGATGGCGCGCACCTGGTGATTCTCGGTGTCCGCCACGTACAACGTGGTGGCATCGAGCGCCAATCCCTGCGGCCGATAGAACCGCGCCTGCGAGAAGATGCCGTCAGCCTCGCCCTTCAGACCAGATCCGACGACCTCGACGACCTCACCGGACTTGGTCGCGACGATGATGCGGTTGTGGTTGGAATCGCTGATGAAGAGCCGATCGCCATACGGGTCCGCCAGCACCTTGCCGGGAAACAGCAGCGGCGAGTCGGCGAGGCGGTCGCGCTCCAGCTGCACGGGCAGCGGGTTGCGATTGATGGCGCCGCCCTCCTCGAAGACGCGGATCACCGTGTCGATCGCCTGCATGAAGCCGGGCAGGTTGCCTTCGCCGGTGGCCGTGCCCACGAGCTGGCCGGCGGGATCGACGATGACGCGCGTCGGCCAGGCGCGGGCGCCGTAGGCGCGCCAGATGCGCATCTCGGCGTCGTTCACCACCGGGTGCTCGATCTCGTAGCGCACCAGGATGCGGCGCAGGTTCTCGGTGTTCCGCTCGTTGGTGAACTTCGGCGAATGCACGCCGATGATCACGAGCTCGCGCCGGAACCGCTCCTCCAGCGACCGGAAGTCCGGCAGCAGGTGCATGCAGTTGACGCAGCCGTAGGTCCAGAAGTCCAGGAGCACGACCTTGCCGCGCAGGTCCTGCCAGGTGAGCGGCCGCGGCACGTTGAGCCAGGCGTGACCGCCGTCGAGTGGAGGGGCGGCAATCGGTCCGGTCGCGGGTTGTTCGGTCTCGTCCGCCATGCTCAGCGTCGGGCCTCGCGCGTCAGGGCGCGCAGTTGCGATTGCCTGGTCACGGCCTCGGGCCAGGCGGACCACTCGTCCACCGGCCGCGGCACGCGCCAGGTCCAGTTCATGTCGTTCACCACGCTCGGCGTGTTGATGCGATCGGTCCAGCCGAAGGCGTCCTGCAACGGCAGCAGGGCCAGAAAGGATCCCGACAGCTCGAGATCGCGCAGCGCCTGCGCTGCCACGCCGGGCTCGAACTCCGCCGCCAGCGGATTGATGTCGTGCGTGCCGGTCGTGGCCACCGACAACTCGGGGTAGGTCAACGGGTCGATCGGCGGCTGCCCCGGCTCGATCCCAGTGACGTTCCCAGTGCATCACCTTGAAACCGGGGACACCGAGGGCGGTGAGCGACTCCCGCACGAACGCGGGCACGGTGCCCAGGTCCTCGGCGATCACCTCGGCGCCGCTGCCCTTGAAGATGCTCACCAGCATCTCACCCAGCGCCTGCTGCTCGGTCTTCCTCCAGCGGGTCGAAGAACGGCGGGATGGTCTTGTCGATCGGGCGCACCCAGGCGCGATAGAGCCCGACCAGATGATCGATGCGGAACCCGTCGAACAGTTCCGCGTGCCGGCGCGCGCGCTGGCGCATCCACTGGAAGTCGGTGTCGCGAAGCGCCTGCCATCGCCAGGGCGGCAGGCCCCAGTCCTGACCGTCCTCGGCGAAGGCATCCGGCGGCGCCCCGACCGTGGCATCCAGTCGGAACTGATCCTGGCGGCGCCAGACGTCGGCGCTGTTGCCGCTGATCATGAACGGCAGGTCGCCGAAGATCCGCGTCGGCCACGCCAGATCGCCGAGCCTCCGCCCACTGCTCCGTCGGCAATCCACTGGAGATACTTCCGGTAGTCCGACCTCGGCGGCGAGCGCGGCGCCAATCTCCGCGAGCACGGCGTCGGAGCCGCTCCGCAGCCGTTCGGGCCACTCCCACCAGGCGCGGTTGGCCTGGTCCGCGAGCGCCGCCCGGTAGGCCGCATAGTCGTCCAGCCACCACGCCTCGCGGCGGCAGAAGCCGTCGAACGCGCGGGCACGGGGCGTGCCGCGGGCGATCTCCAGCCGCGTGAAGCGCTCCCAGCGCGCGGCGCAGCCAGCGGTGCTTCAGCCGGCGCACCTCGCCGGTACATCACGCGCGGGGCACGGCGAATCTCGTCGAGCGCCAGGCGATCCTCGACCTCGAACAGACGTTCACCACCGATGGCCTCGAAGTCCTGCACGCGCGGCACGGCGATGTAGGTGGGATCCAGCGCAAACGAAGTCAGCGCCGAGTACGGCGAGCTCTCCGGCTCCGGCAGTTCCATCACCGGCAGGATCTGCACCAGCGACTGCCCCGCCCCGGCCGCCCACCGGCAGAAGACCGCGAGGTCCGGGAACTCGCCGATGCCCCAGCTGCTCCCCGGTCAGCAGCGAGAAGAGCGGCACGCTGATGCCGCTGGCGCGCGTCACGACCGGCTCCCGGCCGCGCGATCCAGCACGATGTCGATGCCGCGATCGAACACGTCGGGGTCGACGATGAGGCTGACGACGAGGAAGGCCTCGCGGGCCATGTCGAAGAAGTATCCAGGGTGCACCAGCACGCCGTCTTCCGTCACGAGTGTCATCACCAGGTCTTCTTCCGTTCGAATCGCCGGCACCTGCAGCACCGCCGACCATCCGCCCTCGACGCTCAACGTCGACACGGACGGACGGGCCGTGCAGGCGAGGCGCAGGGCCTGCAGGTTGCGCCGCACGCGCGCATGAATGCGGGCGCGGATGTCGCCCGCGCCACGGAGCAGCGCTGGCGCGGCCACCTGCACGGGGGTGGACACCGACAGGTAGCTGTCGGCAATGATCTCGTACGCGTGCATCGCCTCGGTGACCCGCGGCTCCGGTCCGGCCCAGGCTATCCAGCCGAGCTTCAGCCTGCGGCAGGCCGCCGGACTTCGACAAGCCGCCGAGCGCGCAGGTGAGCACCTCGCCCTGGCTCAGCACCGAGCACGGCCGACGGGGCCGGGTCGAGCCGGTAGTCGAAGAACACTTCGTCGCCGATCAGGGCCAGGTCGTGGGCGGCGCAGACGCCGGCCAGCGCGGCGAGGTCGTCCGCGTGCAGGAACGATCCCGTCGGGTTGTTCGGCGACACCACGAGCAGGGCCCTGGTGCGCGGCGAGATGGCGCGCGTCACGGAATCGAGGTCGACGCGCCAGCGAGCCGTGGTACTCGAGCTCGTACGGCAGCGTGCGCACGGCTTCCAGCCGCGTCAGGTGATCGAACAGCGGATAGCTGGGCTGCGGCACCAGCACCTCGTCGCCGGGATCGCAGAACAGCTTGAACAGCAGCGCGTAGGCCTCGCTGGTGCTGGACGTGAGCGCCACGCGATGCGCGTCCACGGACAGCCCGTGCCGGGCATACTCGCCCGCCACTGCCTCGCGCGCGGACATCAGGCCGAGCGGCTGCGGATCGTAGGCGAGCGCCGCCGGATCGGCGAGCGGCGCCAGCAGATCGACGGGATAGGGGATGCCGACGCGCGTGGGGTTGGACTCCGTGAGATCGATCAGCGGTTGCCGCGCGGCCAGGCGCGCGGCGATCGCGCGCGTCACCGCGTTGGGCGACAGATCGGCCGGCAGCCGCGACGAAATCATGCCGGACCGGCGACGATCACGGCGCCACCAGCTCGATGCGGGTGATCACGTCGCCTTCGAGGATGGCGTCCACCACCTCCATGCCCGGAGACGACCGTGCCGAACACGGTGTACTGGTGGTCGAGGCGTGGCGAGTCCACGAGGTTGACGAAGATCTGGGCGTCGCCGGTGTCGCGGCCGCGCGTCGAGATGCCCACGGTGGCGCGGCGATGGAGGCCGACCTCGTCGCGCATGTAGCAGGGCGTCGCCGGCATACTCGTTGGCGCCGGGGCTGCCGCCCTGGATCACGAAGTTCGGCACCACGCGGTGGAACGTCAGGCCGTTGTAATAGCCTTCGCCGGCGCGACGCGCGATGCGCAGCGACGGCCAGCGGCGCGAAGTCCACGTCGAGGCCGATCTCGAAGCTGCCGCGCCCCTCCATCGTCACGCGCAGGCGACGGCCGCGCAGCTCTTCGATGGCGGCGAGCGTGATGCCCGGCGGCGGCAGCGGCGACGGCGCGATCGTCCGTGGCGTGCCGGTCCACGCGGCGAGGATGTCCGCGGCCTTCTGGGCGACGCGCGGATCGTAGTCCTTCAGATAGCCTTCGAGGGCGGTGGCCTGCGAGCGATCGCCGAGGGCCTGCAGCCGCTCGAGGATGGCCATGCGCGGATCGCGCGAGGTGTCGCTGTGCGCCTTGGTGAGGCGGCCGAGCGCCGTCAGCAGCGCCGGCACGGCTTTCGGCGCGGTGCTCGCGTCGGTGAACGCGCGCGTGGCGGTGAGCACCAGCTGATGATCGTCGAGCGTCAGCGCCGACAGCGCCGCCGGCACCGCTTCGGGACGCTTCAGATCGATCAGCGCAGCCAGTGCCGCTTCGCGGACGTTGTGGTGCGCGTCGGCGCCGAGCGCGGTGAGCACCTCGACGGCCGACAGGACGCCCGCGGCGCGGGCCGCATACATGCGCACCTGCCAGGTGCTGTGCACGGTGAACTTCGGCAGCAGGGCCCTCGCGCGAGCGGCATCATGATGCGCCAGGGCCACCAGGGCGTGGGCCGGCGCATGCCACGCCCGGGGCTCGGTCGAGAGCGAGTCGGCGATGATCGCGAGATCGAGTGAAGGGCCTTCCGCGTCGGGACAGGCGTTGCCCAGCAGGTCCAGTCGCCTGCAGCCTCACGTGCGGGTTGGTGTCCTTCACCGCGGCGCGGATCGGCGCGCACGTGGTGGTCTGCAGGCGACGGCCCCAGGCCTTGACGCCTTCGAGCCGCACCTGCGCGTCGGGATCCTTGAGCGCGCGCTGCAGGAGACGCTCGCGTTCGGCGACCGGCCGTCTCCGCGCCGGCGGCGACCGCGCCCAGTCGGCGGACTTCGCTGTCGCGGTCCGCGAGCGCGCGATCGATGATCGACGTGGTCGCCTCGTTGCCCGGTGACGAGCGCGGCCATCGCCAGCCGGCGGATCCAGACCGACCGCGGGTCGGCGGCAGGACGCTGCGCGGTGGCCGACCAGCGGAGGCGATCCCATGTGCGGGTCTGCAGCGGTCCCGATCTTGCGGCTGATGCGCGTCAGCGATTCCAGGCCGCGGACGGCGCCAATCACCGCGGCGGTTTCAGGATCGGCGAACGAGTCGGGCGCGGGCAGCTGCTCGACGAGCAACGCCTCGGTGCGGGTCACCTGCTCCGGCGGACGTGTAGGTCAGGCGGCCCAGCGCCGCCGCGAGCTCGCCCCACACCTCCCATAGTCCGGCGCCTGCGTCCTGCTCGGCACGCTCGATCAGCAGGCCCTGCACCTGCGCCACGGCCTCGGGGGTGGCGCGCCAGCTGCGCCAGCGCCCACGCGGCCTCGGCGCGGATGCCGACGCCGTCGCCCAGCGCCGGCGCCACGTAGCGGATCTGCTCGGGCTGCTCGAGGCGGCCCAGCGCGCGGATGCCGCGACGGCGCTGCGCGCCTTCCTGCATGGCCTCGCGGATGAGATCGGCGTTGCGGGTGTCCTCGCCGACGAGAATCTTCTCGATGGCGGTCGCCTGCGCCTGCTGGGACACCGGCGGCCCCTGCGCGAAGGTAACCCCCGGCGCCGCGGCCAGGAGCATGAGCAGTAGCAATTTCTGCATCGTTTTCCGCCTATTCGTGCCAGGCCCCATCACCGGCGCGAATACTCCAGCATCTGCGTGGTGAGATCGCAAGAATACGAGATCTCGACGTCCACGATCGCGCCCGCCGCGTCGCGGACCGGCGTCAGCGTCGGCATCACGAACCCCGTATACGACGGCAACCGCAGCCGGTCCACGCGCGCGACCACTTCGTCACGGAGCGCCGGGTCGAAGTGCACGCCGTAGGTTTCGAAGAAGGTCCGGGCCGCCTCGTAGTCGCCCTCCGACTTCATCCGCTGCACCTCCGCCAGCAGCCGCGCCACCCCCTCGCGGAACACCGTCGTGTCGGTGACCACGTAGTAGGTCTTGCCGTCGCGACGCCGGGCCTCGATCGCCGCGGTGTTGCCCATCAGCCAGTGCACAATCGCCTGGCGATTGCGCATGTGGTCCTCCTCGATCGACGTGCCCTCGCGCACACGCCGCAGCTGCACCAGGGCATTACGGGCGTAGGCTTCGTACTCGGCACGCACGATCGCTTCCTGATCGGCAGGAGGCACCAGGCCAATCGCCCCGAGGTAGGGGTCGGCCGCGAAATACAGCGCCACCAGATCCGCGCGCGATTCCTCCAGCGCCGAATATTGCTCCTTCAGCAATTCCTGCGGCTGCTGAGTCACGCCCTCGGCCATGCGGCCCGAGCCGTGCCCCAGCACCTCGTGAATCTCCGTCGTCAGCTCGCCGGCAAAGGCCGCCCACTCGCGCGCCCGCTCCGCCTCCGCATCGTCCCAGCAGAACTCGTGGCGGAAGCTCTCGGGTTGCGACTTGTCGTAGGCCTCGAGCACGTTCGAGAGTGACACCGACTTGCTGCCGTACTGCTCGCGGATGCGCTGATCGTTCGGCAGGTTGACGCCGATCGGCGTGATCGGCCCGGAGTCGCCAATCTCGATGACCACCTCGATCGCCATCGCCGACACGCCCTGCACCACCGGCTTGCGGAAGCGCGGCTCCACCGGCAGGTGATCCTCGAACCACTGCGCGTGGGTGGCCAGCGTGCGGATCTTCCCGGTCTTCTCCGGGTTGGCGTAATAGACGAGGCCTTCCCACGCCCCCTTGGTGCCGCGCGCGTCCATGTAGACCTCGATGAAGCCGTTCATCGTGTCCACCGTGGTGTCGTGGTTCTGCACCCAGGCGATGTCGAACGCCTCGCGATCGCCTTCGTCGCCGGTCTCGTAGAAGCGGACCAGCGCATCGAGCGCCGCCCGCAGCGCCGGCGGCGCCACCGCCGCGGCATGTCGCAGGTGTCCGACGATGCGCACGATCTGGTCGTGGTAGAGACCGCCGACGCGATACACCTCTTCGACCAGATGGCCATCGCGCTTCACGAGGCGCGAGTTCAGCGGATGCCGCTCGGTGAATCCGTCCAGGTCCGCCATCGCCACGCCGTCGTAGAGATTGTTGGCGCTGGCCTGCAGGATGTCCCTGCCCGCGCCCGGCGTCTTGCTGGTCACCATCGGCTCGAAGGTGGCGTCGAAGAACATCGGCGCCAGCCGGGCCACGAGCATGGCCGGCGATTCGCCGTCCCGCAGGGGCAACGCGGCGCCATTCGCCTGCGCCCGCGCCACCGCCGCGGCCATCTCCGCCTCGGGCAGGTTCAGCACGAACTTGCGCGCGGTGAGGTTGTTGTACGGGCCCGTGTTCAGCCAGAACAGCTTGGTGTATCGCGTGATCTCGGCCAGCACCGGCTCAGGAATGCCTTGCGGGTGGCGTGATGACCGCTTCGAGGACCGCGCCGCATCACCAGGTTGTGGCGGTAGCGCTGGTCGTAGTAGATGTCACGGCCCTCGATCGCGGCGCAGTACAGGTGCCAGACGAGAATCTTCTCGGCCACGCGGCAGCGCGGCAAAGCCGTCGGCATACAGCTGGACGACGGCGGCGTCATCGATCTGTTCGAGCAGGTAGGGCCGGGTATCGGCGGCGTGGCGCAGGTCCGTCATGGCACTCTCAGGTTACAACGCCACGTCCACGCGCTCGCCGTAGTCGGGGATGTGAACGCTCCAGCCGAGCTCGCGCTCGATGCGCTGCTTCAAGCGCCTGCTGTGCGGGCGGCTCGCCGTGCACGAGGTAGGTGATGCCTGGCGCTGATGGGAAGGTGCGCAGCCACCTGATGATTTCGCCGGCATCGGCGTGCGCGGACATCGCGTTCAGCCGCTCGACGCGCGCGTTCACGGGGATGAACTGGCCGAACATCTTCACCTGCTTCTCGCCTTCGATCAGACGTCGGCCACGCGTCCCCGCGGCCTGGAAGCCGACGAACAGCACGGTGTTCCTGGAGTCGGGCAGCGCCGCGGCCAGGTGGTGCAGCACGCGTCCGCCGGTGGCCATGCCGCTGGCGGAGATGATGATCGCCGGGCCCTTGGTGGCGGCAATCTGTTTCGACTCCTGGGGCGAGCCGGTGGGATAGAACCGTGCCGTGCCGAACGCCGACACCTCGCCACGCTCCGGACGCGCATCGTGATCGAGCTCGTGCGCGTGGCGCTTGTAGAACTCGAGCGCCTGCACCGCCATCGGGCTGTCCACATACACCGGCAGCACCGGCACCCGGTTGGTCTCCTCCAGCTTCTTCAGCCAGTAGAGCACTTCCTCCACGCGGCCGATGGCGAACGACGGGATGATCAGCTTGCCGCCGCGGTCTGCCGTCTCGTTGACGATTCGCGCCAGTTCCGCGCCATCGTCGTCGGCGGGGTGCTCGCGATCGCCATAGGTGGACTCCACCAGCAGCACGTCGCAGGCGACGCCGGGAGACGGATCGGGCAGGACCGGCCGTCCGTATCGACCGAGATCGCCGCCGAACACGATGGTGCCGCCATGGCCGTCGCTGCGCCGCATGTGCACGAAGGCCGAGCCCAGGAGATGTCCGGCGTTGATGAACTCCGCCTCCAGGCCCGGGGCCACGGGCATCGGCCGGTTGAACCCGAACGGCTGCATGCGCTCCAGCGCGTCGGCCGCGTCGCGCTCGGTGAAGAGCGGCAGTGCGGGCGTGTGCTTCGAATACTTGTGCCGGTTGGCGCGCCGGGCGTCTTCTTCCTGCAGCCGGCCGGCGTCCGGCAACACCAGCTTGCAGAGGTCGGCGGTGCCGGCGGTGCAGAAGATCCGGCCGCCGAAGCCGTTGGACACCAGACGCGGCAGCAGCCCGCAGTGATCCAGGTGCGCGTGGGTGAGCACCACCGAGTGCACCGACGCCGGCTGCACTGGAAGGCGCGCCCAGTTCCTCTCGCGCAGGGACTTGAGGCCCTGGAACATCCCGCAGTCGACCAGCACGCGATGGTGGTCCACTTCGAGCAGATACTGCGATCCCGTCACGGTGCCGGCGGCACCCAGAAACGTCAATGAGGCCATCGGTTCACACGCTTTCGAAGAACCCGGTCTGGGTGTTCTTGCGCACGCCGTCCCACGGGAACGCCATGCCGTTCATCGCCACGTAGACGCCCGGCGGCAGGACCTGGGCGAACGACAGCGCGCTGCCCAGGTTGAACAACCCGTCGGAGCTGCCGAACGCGTAAGGAATCATCGCCCCGGTCAGGACGATGGTCTTGGGGAGGTTGGCCTCCGCCAGCGCCCGCGCGGTGACGACCATGGTGTCGGTGCCGTGGGTGATCACGATGCGCGGTTCGTCGCACTGCCGGCAGTTGCCGACGATCGCCTGTCGATCGGCGTCGGACATCTCGAGGCTGTCGATCATCATCAGCGTGCGGACGCTGACCTCGACCCGGCTGCGACCCAGCCGCAGCATCTCGCCGACGTGCGTGTCCTTGAAGAACAGCCGCCCGTGAATCTCGTCATATTCCTTGTCGAAAGTTCCGCCCGTGACGAGAATACGGATCGTCATGTATGCCATTGCTATTGTGCGCTATCGCCGCCCGCTGGACGAAGTCATCGTGCACCAGGAGCCGCACCGGGCCTATCTGCGGCAATTGAAGGCCGCCGGCACCCTGGTGGCGGCCGGCCCGCAGGACCCCCGCATCGGCGGGCTGTTCCTGCTGCGGATCTCCGACGACACGCCGCAGGCCGACCTGGACCAGATCCGCGACGGCGACCCGTTCTATCAGCAGGGGGTGGCGCAGTACGAACTGCTGCCGTGGAAGCCGGTGATCGGCAAGGAAGATCTCGACAAGATCTGACGGTCGGGGGTCAGCGGCGGCGCGGTCCCCGCCGTTGCCGCAACAGCTCGCCCAGCATCCACGACACCACCATCACGGCGATGACGCCGACGAGCGCCAGCAGCAGCGGGCGTCCCATCAGCGCTCTCCGCGATCCCCCGTCTGCGGTGCACGCCCGCCGGTCATGACCGAGACGATGATGCCGACCACGAACACCGCGGCGGCGCCAATCAGGTTGTGCCAGAGGAAGCCGATCGACGTGGTGCTGGCGACATAGCCGACGGTGCCCATGCCCGCCAGCAGGCCGACGAAGGCGCCGGTGCCGTTGGCGCGCGGCCAGCCGATGGCCAGGATGAACACGCCCAGGATCGAGCCGTAGAAGAACGAGCCGAAGCGGTTCACCACCTCGATCAGCGATCCCAGCTCCGACGGCCCAGATCGCCACCACCGAGGCGAATACCGCCCAGGCGCCGGTGGCGATCCGCGAGACGTTCAGGAGCCTGGCGTCGCTGGCCGTCCTGCCGGCGCCGAAGCGGCGGTAGAAGTCGATGACCGTGGCGGTGGAGAGCGACGTGAGCTCCGCCGAGATCGTGGACATCGCGGCGGCGAAGATCGCCGCCATCAGCAGGCCGACCAGCCCGACCGGCAGGTGCGTGGTGACGAAGGTCGGGAACACGTAGTTGACGTCGTTGTAGGTGCGATCGCCCGAGACCTCGCGCACCAGGGTCACGGCCTCGCCGCGCACCTTCTTCACCTGCTCGTCGGCGCCGAGGAACGCGGCCTGCGACATCGCCCGCGCCACCGCGTCGCCGCCGCGAGGCGACCGCCGCCGCCGCCTCCGCCGCCTTCCGCCGCTCCTCGATCGGCGGCGCCGAATCGCTGCTCGAGCGCCTGGTACTCGGCCGCCGCGCGCGCTGCCGCGCACCTCGCGATCGTGCACCGGGTTGAACAGCATCGGCGGCGGCGTGAAGACGTAGAACAGGAACATGAAGACGCCGATGATCAGCACCAGCGCCTGCAGCGGGATCTTCCAGTAGGCGCTCATCAGCAGCGACTCGCGCGCCTCGTCCACGCTCTTCGCGGTGAGGTAGCGCTGCACCTGGCTCTGGTCGGTGCCGAAGTACGACAGGAACAGGAACAGCGCGCCGAGGGTGCCGGACCAGAAGGTGTAGGTGACGTTCGGATCGAAGCTGAAGTCCATCACCTGCAGGCGGCCGGTGGCGCCGGCGATGGTACAGCGCATCGCTCGACGCTCACCGTCTCCGGCAGGCCCAGCATCAGCGCGATCACCGCGGCGACCAGCCCGAACACGATGAGGTACATCTGCTTGACGTCGGTCCAGGTCACCGCCTGCACGCCGCCGAACATGGTGTAGACCGCCGTCGGCAGACCGATCAGCAGGCAGGTGGTGGTGACGTCGATGCCCAGCATCACCGACAGCACGACGGCGGGCGCCGAGATGACGACGCCGCGTGGCCATGCCGCGCGACAGCAGGAACAGGAGGGCCGTGAACGTGCGGGTCTTGGCGTCGAAGCGCTTCTCCAGGTACTCGTAGGCGGTGAACACGCGCGCGTTGTGGAAGAACGGCACCAGCGTCACCGACAGGATGATCATCGCGATCGGCAGCGCGTAGTACTGCTGCAGCAGGCCCATCCCGCTCTGATACCCCTGGCCGGTCGTGCCGATCATCGTGATCGCCGACAGCTGCGTCGCCATCACCGACAGTCCCACCGCCCACCACGGCAGGCTCCGGCTGGCCAGGAAATAGCCCTCGAGCTCGTTCGAGCTGCTTGGTCATGCGCAGCCCGTCCCAGATGATCCAGACGAGATAGACGGCCGATGATGGTCCAGTCGATCCAGTGCATAGCAGGGGTCAGGGATCAGGGATCAGGGACGTCGGAACCAGGAGTCAGGACTCAGCCCAAGACTCAAGACCCCAGCCTACGGTCGGCCGAAGGCCGCCTGGAAGACGTAGAGTGCCGCGAGCGTGACGACCCAGACGACCATCACGCGGATGTACTTGCGCGTCATGCCGGCACCTTCGGCGTTCGCCGCCATCTACAGCGCCGCCACGCGGTCGCGGAGGGCTCGCTCGGCGGCGGACAGGTGCTCGCGCCGCTGGCTGCCACTGCGGCCTTGTCGCGCGCCAGGCTCTGCGCGCGAGACCGACAGCGCACGGGCGGTCTCCGACGGCGCCGGGCCACCGTAGGTGGTGCGGACCTCGACGAAGTGCCGCGGGCTCATGATCGTCTCGAGCTGCTCCTCGGTGTAGTCCAGCGTGCGGCCCAGGATGCGCCTGCGACGCCTTCGACAGCGCGGCCGCGAGCGACGCCCCGGGATCCTCGGTCCGGGCCTTCAGCAGCAGCGCCGCGATGCCGTGCGCCGAGCGGAACGGCAGGCCGTGATCGCGCACCAGCGTATCGGCCAGCTCCGTCAGCGTGGTCCCGCCCACGCCGGCGCAGCTCCGCCAGCCGAGCGACGTCGAAGTCGGCGCCGCGCATCGCCGCCGCCACCAGCGTCACCGCGCGCGTCGCGTCACGGAACATCGAGGCCACCAGCGGCTGCAGATCGTCCTCGGTGTCGACGATGTCGCCGAAGGGCGTGTTGTGCACGGCGGTGCCAATCGCCTGCGCCTGGCCCACGGCCTTGCTGGCAATCGCGCGCGCGTGCTCGAGCGCCACGGGATTCCGCTTCTGCGGCATGATGCTGCTGCCCTGCACGAAGCCTTCGGAGAGGCGCAGGTAGCCGAACTCCATCGTGCACCACAGCAGCAGGTCCTGGATGACGCGGCCGAGCCCGATCAGCAGGACGTTGGTGGCCGACACGCTCTCGAGCAGGTAGTCCACCGTGGCGATGCTGCCGTAGGTGTTGCAGGTGGGCGCCGAGAACCCCAGCAGCTCGCTCGTGCGCTGGCGATCGATCGGGAATCCGGTGCCGGTGATGGCACAGGCGCCGAGCGGATTGCGGTTGGTCGACTCGTAGGCCGCCGCCAGCCGCGTGGTGTCGCGCTCCAGCTGCTCGATGACCGCCAGCAGGTAGTGCGCCATCGTCGAGGGCTGCGCGGGCTGCGTGTGGGTGTGCGCGCCGTAGACCGTGTCGCGATGCCGCTCCGCCAGGTCGGTCAGCGCCGCCCGCAACTCGAGCACGCCCGTCGCCACCGCCGCGATGAACTCCCGCTGCCGGATGCGATACATCGTCATGTCGATGTCGTTGCGGCTGCGCGCGGTGTGCAGGCGGCCGGCGACGTCCTCGCCGGCAGCTGTTCTTGACAGGCGCTCGATGAAGAAGAACAGGTCCTCGTAGGTGCCGTCGTAGCTGACCTCGCGCACGGTCTCGAGCGAGATGCCGTCCAGCGCGGTGCGCAGCACGCGCGCATCGTCCCGCGAGACGATGCCGCACTCGGTGAGCATCACCAGGTGGGCATAGTGGATGGCCATGAGCGGCGTCAGCAGCAGCTCCTTGGCGTCTTCGAAGTTCTCGTTGAGGACGATGGTGACGTATTCGGGGGCGAAACGCATTTCCCAGAGTATAGCAGCGGGTTTCCGGCCGATTCGCCTTCCCCCGGAGCCGCTTCAGTGGCATCCTGAGCGCCACAAGGAGTGCCCCGTGCGACTGTTCCACTGCACCACGCTGGCCGTTCTCGTCCTGCTGTCGGGTGCCACGGCGTCTTCCGCCGCGGCTCAGTCTTCACAAACAGTCTCGGTCGCCGGGCTGGCGTCGCCGGTGGAGATCCGGCGCGACCAATGGGGCATCAACCACATCTACGCGCAGAACGAGGCCGACCTGTTCTTCGCCCAGGGCTATGCGGCGGCGCGGGACCGACTGTTCCAGTTCGAGCTGTGGCGGCGGCAGGCCACCGGGACGATGGCGGAGATTGCCGGGCGGCGTGAGCTGGCGCGCGATCGCGGCGCGCGGCTCCACATGTTCCAGGGCGACCTGGACGCCGAGCTGGCGCACTACCATCCGCGCGGCAAGCTGATCGTCGAGTCGTTCGTCCGCGGCATCAACGCCTACATCGCCGAGACCGAGCGCACGCCGTCGCTGCTGCCGATGGAGTTCAAGGCGCTCGGCATCACGCCCGGCCGCTGGACGCCGGCGGTGGTCATCTCGCGCCACCAGGCGCTGACCGCCAACATCACCGACGAGGTGCGGGCGATGCGGGCGCTGAAGGTGATGACGCCGGCGGCCCTCCGCGATCTGAAGTACTTCCAGGGCGGCGAGCCGGTGTTCACGCCCGACGCGGCGCTCGACCCGAAGATCTTCCCGGACAACGTGCTGGAGCTCTACAACGCGTTCCGCAACCCGATGGAGTTCAAGCCGGAGGACGTGATCGCCGAGTTCCGCGGCGCCGCGCGCCCCGAGCGGCGGCCGACGCCATCGAAGACGACACCTACGTCAACCCGCTCGACATCGGCTCCAACAACTGGATCGTCAGCGGCGCCCGCACGCAGAGCACGTTCCCGATTCTCGCCAACGATCCGCACCGCGCCCAGGGCGCTCCGTCGCTGCGCTACTGGGTGCACCTGGTGGCGCCGGGATGGAACGTGATCGGCGGCGGCGAGCCGGTGCTGCCGGGGGTGTCGATCGGCCACAACGAGTACGGCGCCTGGGGCCTGACGATCTTCGGCAACGACAACGAGGACCTGTTCGTCTACGACGTCAATCCCGCGAACGTCAACGAGTACCAGTACCAGGGCCGCTGGGAAGCGATGCGGGTGACCACCGACACGGTCGCCGTGAAGGGCGAGAAGCCGGTCACGGTGGAACTGAAGCACACACGCCACGGGCCGGTGATCTTCGAGGACGCCGCCAATCACAAGGCCTACGCGCTGCGCGCCGCCTGGATGGAGCCCGGTTCGGCGCCGTATCTCGCCAGCCTGCGCATGAACCAGGCGCGCACCTGGGAGGAGTTCCGCGAGGCGTGCGGCTACAGCCGGATGCCGGCGGAGAACATGGTGTGGGTCGATCGCACGGGCACCATCGGCTGGCAGGCGGCCGGGATTCAGCCGCTGCGGCGCAACTGGAGCGGTCTGCTGCCGGTGCCGGGTGACGGCCGCTACGAGTGGGACGGCTATCTGCCAATCACCGCGCTGCCGCACGAGGTGAACCCGGCGCGCGGTTTCGTCGCCACCGCCAATCACTATCTCTTCCCCAACGACTACGCCTATCCCGAGGCGATGCACTACGAGTGGGCCGATCCCTATCGCGCGTCGCGCATCACCGGAGATTCTCGGCTCGGGCCGCCTCTTCAGCGTCGCCGAGATGGCGCGCCTGCAGAACGACGACCTGTCGATCCCGGCCCGCGCGCTGGTACCGCTGCTGAAGGACGTCACCGTCTCGAACCCCGCCTCCATCAAGGCCGGCGACCTGCTGACGACGTGGGATTTCGTGATGGACAGGAACTCGGTGAGCGCCGGCATCTACGGCATGTGGCAGCGCCGGCTGATGGCCAACGTCCGCGAGGTGATGGTGCCGGCCGCCGCGCGGGAGATTCTGGGGGCGAATGCGCTCTCGACCAAGCGCGTCATCGACTGGCTGTACGCGCCGGATGGCCGCTTCGGCGCCGATCCGATCGCCGGGCGCGACGCCCTGATCGTCCGCAGCCTGGACGAGGCGGTGGCCGAACTGACCAAGCGGTTCGGACCGGACAGTGGCAAGTGGCAGTGGGGCCAGGAGAACTATCACCACGCGCTCATCCGTCACCCGATGTCTGGCGCGGTGAACGACGCCACGCGCGCGAAGCTCAACGTCGGACCGGCGCCCCGCGGCGGCGACGGCTCCACCGTCAGCGCGACGGGCGGCGCCGACAATCAGACCTCGGGCGGGTCGTTCAAGTTCATCGCCGATGCGGAGAACTGGGACAACTCGATCGGCCTCAACAACCCGGGGCAGTCGGGCAACCCCGACAGCCCGCAGTACCGCAACCTGTTCGACATGTGGTCGAAGGGCCGCTACTTCCCCGTCGCCTATTCGCGCCCCAAGGTGGAGTCGGTCACCGACTCAGTGACGCACCTGACGCCCTCCAGCTAAGCCCTCTACCCTCCCGTGGAGCCGATCCGCATGCCCAGCCCCTCAACGCGTCCGCACGGCGGATTTCACTCGATCCTCGAGCGGGATCACCCGTACATCTTCGTGGACTCGTGCATGCAGATCTGGCCGGACGCCGACTTCACCTCGGCGCACCGCCACGGCGTGACTGCTTACGGCGTGACGGCATTCGAACCGCACGACACCTTCGAGCAGGCCCTGGAGCAGGTGATGTTCTGGCACCTGGTGGCACGGCGCCATCCCAACCTGTTCGTCGCGCACGCGGTGGACGACATCCGGCAGGGCAAGCAGGATCAGCGGGCGGCGCTCCTGCTGTTCGCCCAGGGAGGGGACTGGATCGGGTGGAAGCTGCACCGGATCGAGGCGATGTACCGGCTGGGGTTGCGCGTGATGATCCCGGCCTACAACCGCACCAACCATCTGTGCGACGGCATCCTCGACCGGACGGAAGGCGGCCTCAGCCGCTTCGGCGGCGCCGTGGTGGACGAGTGCAACCGGGTGGGCCTGGTCCTCGATTGCACGCACCTCGGCCACCGATCGAGCCTGGAGATCATCGACCGGAGCCAGGCGCCGGTCATCTTCAGCCACTCCAACCCGAAGGCGGTGGCCGACAACCCCCGCAACATCTCGCGACGAGCAGATCACCGCCTGCATCCGCCGCGGCGGCATGGTCGGCTGCGTGGCGTGGGGCCCGCTGGTGATGCGCAAGGGCACCACCCACTGGCCCACGGTCGACGAGTTCATCGCCTGCATCGATCACGTCGCCCAGCTGGCGGGTGACGCCGACCACATCGGCATCGGGACCGACCTGTCGCTCGGCAGCTACCCACCGCACGAGACGGATCCATGGGGCGAGCCGGCCTACGTCTCCATCTCCGAGGAGTACGGCCGGCACGTGACACCGGACATCCGCTCGCACCAGCGGGCGCTCGACGGCTTCAACGACTATCCCGAGATCGTGCACGTGGCCGATCGACTGCTGCAGCGCGGCTACACCGACGCGCAGGTGCACGGCCTGCTCGGCGAGAACTACCTGCGGCTCTTCGCCGGCGTCTGGCGCTAAGGGCCTGGCACGAACCCTCGGAATTGGGTGCAATCGCTGCCACTATGGCAGAAACTGCGCCCAATTCCGGGGGTTCGTGCCAGGCCCCGTCCGCTAACGCGGCGTCTTCGGGTCCATCGCGTCGCGCAGCCCGTCGCCGACGAGCGAGAAGCTGAGCGCCACCAGCGTGATGGCGATGCCCGGGGCAAAGGCGCCGAGGGGCGCAGTCCGGGTGAGATCGCGGCCGCGGCTCAGCATGGCGCCCCATTCGGCATCGGGCGGCTGCACGCCCAGTCCGAGGAACGACAACCCCGAGGCCACGAGCACCGCCTTCCCCAGCAGCACCGTGCCCTGCGCCACCACTGGCGAGAGGCACAGCGGCCACACGTGCTGGCGCAGGATCCACGCGCTGGAGGCACCCGCCGCGCGGGCCGCCACGATGAAGTCGTAAGACGAGGCATTGAGGGCCGCGGCACGAGCCACCCGGGCGCACGTCGGCAGGGCGTAGGCCGCCACCGCCACCACGGTGCTGGTGGTGCCAGGCCCGAGCACGGCAATCACGGCGATGGCCAGCAGCATGTCGGGGAACGACAGCAGCACGTCCACCACCCGCACGACCGCCGCATCCACCCAGCCGCGGTACCACGCCGCCAGCAGGCCCGTCACCACGCCCACCGCCAGCGCGCTGCCTACGCTCAGCAGGCTGAGGAGCAACGAGACGCGGGCGCCGTGCAGCAGGCGGCTGAGCGTGTCGCGCCCGAGCTGGTCGGTACCAAGCGGGTGCGCCCAGGTCGAACCGGCGAAGTTGTTGCCGAGGTCCACGGCCAGTGGGTCGTAGGGAGCCAGCCACGGCGCCAGCAGCGCCGCGGCCGTCACGAAGATGAGGATACCGGCGCCCAGCACCGCGGCCCGGTTCCGTGCGAATCGAACCAGGGCGTTGTCCCTCACGCGCGCAGCCTCGGGTTGACCACCAGCGCCAGGGCGTCGGTGGCCGCGTTCACCACGACATACAGTGTGGCCACCACCAGCACGCCGCCCTGGATCATCGGGAAGTCGCGCGCGATCACGGCATCCACCATCATCCGGCCGAGGCCGGGGATGGCAAACACGCTCTCCACCAGCACGGTGCCCGCCAGCAGGCCGCCGAAGCGCAGGCCGAGGATGGTGGTGATAGGGACCAGCGTGTTCCCCAGCGCATGCCGCCATAGCACGCGCCGGGCGGTCACACCGCGTGCGCGGGCGGCCCGCAGATACTCTTCGCCCAGCACGTCGAGGAGCGTGGACCGCGTCATCCGCGCCACCTCGCCGGCGGATTGGAGCCCGAGCGTCAGCACTGGCAGCACGAAGTGCCTCGGCGAGGACGAGCCAATCGACGGCAGCACTCCGAACCACACTGAAAACACCAGCATCAGCATGAGGCCGAGCCAGTAGCCGGGTGTCGACACCGCCAGCAGCGTGATGGACATCACCAAATGATCCATCCAGCCGTTGTGCCTCACGGCCGCCATCACGCCGGCCGCAACGCCGATCACGGCCGCGACGAGCACGCTGCAGAGCGCCAGGATCGCCGTGAACGGCAGGCGGCTGGCGATCTCGTCCACGACCGGCGCGCCGGTGCGGATGGAGGTGCCCAGCTCGCCGCGAAGGGCGCGGGACACGAACGTGAAGAACTGCTCAGGGAGCGGACGGTCGAGGCCGAGGTTCCGGCGGATCTGCTCCACCGTTTCGGGGCTGGCCTCGAGCCCGGCCGCGATCACGGCCGGATCGCCGGGGATGGCGTGGACGATGAGGAACACCAGGATGGACACGCCGACGAGCGACGGCACGACCCGCGCCAGCGCCGCAACGGCCGTGCGCAGAATCAGTGGACCACCGCCCGCTCGAACGTCACCACGCCCAGCGGCGAGGGCGACACGCCCGCCACGCCCGCGCGCGTGGCGACGATGTAGAAGTTGTCGAACAGCCACACGGCGCCCGGATCCTCAAGGTAGACGATTTCCTGCGCGCGTTTGTAGAGCGCCAGACGCCGCGTTTCATCGGTCTCGCGCATGGCCGCCTCGATCACCCGGTCGAACTCGGCGTTCGAGTAGTAGCCGTAGTTGTTCTCGTTGGTGGGTGCGGTGTGAAAGATGGGCCGGAGCCCCCAGTCCGCGTCGGCGGTCGACGCGCCGGCGCCCATGATGAACATCTCCTGCGGGTTCTTCTCCGGCGGCAGCCCCGCCCAGAACTGGACCATCGTCGCCCAGTCGAACACCTGGATCGAGGCGTTGATGCCGATCGGCTTCAGCTGCGAGGCGACGGCCTCAGCCAGCTCCACCCCCATCGGGTAGCGGGGAGTGGTGGCGATCTTCAACGAGAACCCGTTCGGATAGCCGGCCTCGCGCAGCAGCGCCCGCGCCTTGTCCAGGTCGCGCGGGATCTCGCCCAGGTTGGCGTAGCCGCGCATGATGGGCGTGAGCGCGCCGGTGGACGGCGTGGCGAAGCCGGTCACCAGCTGATCGACGATCGCGCGCCGATCGATGGCGTAGGAAATGGCCTGGCGGACGCGGGCGTCGTTCAGCGGCTTCTTCGTGACGTTGAAGCGGAACTGCTGGGCGCCGATGCTGACGGTCTTGAGCAGCTGAATCCCCGGCGCCGCCTCCAGCCGCTTCAACTCCGGCGGCGGCACTCGCGAGATCACGTCCACATCGCCGGCCTCGAGCGCCAGCACACGGGAGGCGCCTTCTGGAATGGGCCGGTAGATGACGCGCCTCGTGGGAGGCGTGCCGCGCCAATGACCCTCGACGCGCTCGAGCACGAGCTCCTGATCCTTCTTCCAGCTCACCACGCGGTAGGGCCCCGTGCCGGATGTTGCTTCAGCGCTGCGGCCGAAGCCGAGGCCGAACCGATCCGCCACCGTGGGGTTGAGGATGGCCGACGAGATGTGGGCGATGGTGGGCTCGAAGGCGCCGAACTGGTATTTCGTGACGAACCGCACGGTGTGGTCGTCCACCACCTCGACGCGGTCGAGCATCACGAACAGCGGCAGGCGCTTGTGCTTCTGCGCCGGGTCGAGCACCCGCGCGAAAGTGGCGCGCACGGCTTCGGCCGTGAACGGCGTGCCGTCGTGGAAGGTCACGCCTTTCCGCAGGTTGAAGGTCCACGTCACGCCGTCGGGCGCCACCGACCAGGTCTCCGCCAGCCGCCCGACGATCTTCATCTGGTCGTCGAAGCCGAGCAGGCCCTCGAACGCCATGCCAATCACCTGGTCGGACTCGGTGTCGGTGGTGTTGTGCGGATCCAGCGTGGTGGCATCGGCCGGCGCCGCGAAGATCAGCGTGTCGCGTATCGCGCCACCCTCATGCTGCGACCCTCCCCCGCAGCCAGCGGCCATGGCCAGCGTCAGGGAGAGGACGCACGGGAGGAAGCCTCGGATCCTCACGGCGTAATCCATCTCGTGCGGCCATCCTCTCGGTTGGCGACACCGAATGCCCATCCGCCCGGTCGGACCATATGGGCGCGGCAGGCGTAGAAAATGGTGCCATGCCCGGGGGCGCGCACCTCGTCGACGACGGCGAACGTCAGCGGGTCGATGACCCGCGCCATCAGCTCGCCGGGCTGCACATCGCCGAACTGCCGGTCGAGCCCAACGAGCGGCTCCAGATAGCCGCCCGCGCTCGGGCCCACGCGCCAGTAGTCGTGCACTTCGAGATACCGCGAGAGGCGCGGCGGATCCCCGTCGGTCATCCCAAGGTGCTGCATCACGCCACGCGTGCCGGTGACGTTCTGCTCGAGCCAGGCGCGCTCCTGCGCCTCGCCAAACCCCAGTCCGCCCACTTCGGCGACAATCCCGGGCACGCCATACCGCTCTCCCGCAAAGCCGAGCGACGTCCGCGGCCCGCGCAGCCCGGTGTGGATGGTGAGCGCGTGCACGACGGGACAGCCGTAGCAGAGTGCCATCGCGCGGCTCCGCTCGGAGACGTCGGCGTTGCCGAAATCCGTCACATAGCTGACGTCGGCCATCGTCGCGCCCCAATCGCCGACGTGGTAGTCGATGATCGCGTGCGACTGGCTGATCAAGTGATCACCGATGGCGCGTGAGATCTGGTTGCTGAGCCACTGATAGGGCCCGCCAAACGTGCGGTTCGCGTCCGGTTCGTCGGCGTTGTCCTGGATGCAGCGGGTGTTGGTGACGAGCGCCGGCGCGTTGGCCACGGGCACGGCCAGCACGTTGCCCCGCAGCGTCGCGGGATCGAGCCCCGCGAGCAGTTCCCGGATGATGAGCATCGAGAACCACTCGTTGCCGTGCAGCATCGAGAGGAGCAGCAGCGTGGGGCCGTCGTGCGCCCCGGCCACCGCGTGGGTGACGACCTCGACCGGGCCCGTGACATCGTGCGCCACTGGCACTCGGACAAGGCGCCGGGATCCAGCCGGCACCTGCGTGCCGGCGATGGTCATTTCGGGCATCGGTTGCTCCGGGCCGTCTAGCTGCCGAGAACTCCCGGCTCCCACGTTGACTGCGTCGTGGCGCCCCACGGCTGCAGCACGCCGTAGCGCTCGTGCAGGATGTGCACGTGATGCTGGGTGTGACCGGCCAGAATCCAGACGATGGCCCGGGCGGTGATCGGCTTGCCGTTGGCCACGGTCGACCGATCCAGCGCCGCGTCGTCGAGCGAGCGGACCAGGGCCAGTGTGGCTTCGCGGACGGCGAGCAGTTCGTCCACGACATCGGCCGTCGGACGGTTGTGATGAGGCGCCGTAGCGGCCCACTGGTTCTCGTCGAAGCCCGCAAGCGGCGTGGTGTCGGCGCGGGCGATGCGGAGCAGCCGATAGCAGAACACCCGCTCGGCGTCGGCGAGGTGGCCGAGCACTTCCTTCACGCTCCACTTGCCCTCGGCGTAGCGGTGCGCGCCGCGTTCGTCGCTCAGGTCCCGCAATGCCGCGATCTCCGCCCGCTGCGCCTCGAGCGCCGCCAGCGGGCCGGCCTCCGGCACCCTGCCGATGTAGCCGGCGTAGTAGGCGGCGAACTCCTCCGGGTCGGTTTGCTGATCTGGCACGATCCAGTCAGATTCTGTCCTCTCCATGTAACGTGCCAGACCCTACGCCTGGAACAGCGCCGCGGCAATAGTCTGCAGTGTCTCGAGGCCGTGCACGTCGCGGGGCAACTGCGGCACCCGCAGGCGCGGCACGTGGGCGAAGCGCGTGTCGATCTCGTCGAGATACACCCGCTCCTGCGCCTGGCGGGCGATCAGGAACGGGTCGATGCTGGACGGCGGCAGCACGCGGTTGACGATGAGGGCGCCGACGCGGACGCCGGCCTCGTCCAGCTGCGCCAGCGCGCGGGCGGTCTCCTCGATCGGCAGCCGCTCGGCGTTCAGCACCAGGACGAACGCGGTGACGCGGGGGCTGATCAGGCGGGCGCGAAACTCGCGCAGGCGTTCGAGCCGATCGCCGAGCGACATCATGATCGGATCGTTCTTGTCGTCCTGATCCACGCCCAGCATCGCGCGCCGCGAGCGCGACAGCGCGCGAATCCACGCCTCCATCAGCTCCGGCATGCGGATCAGGCGCAAGCGTGTGCCCGGTGGGCGCGGTGTCGAACACCAGCAGGTCGAAGCGATCGTCCTCGCCGCGGATCAGCGAGCCGATGCGGTCGAACAGCGCCACTTCCTCGGCCGCCGGCATGCTCGCGGCCAGGTCGATCTGCCGGTTGGCCTCCTTCAGGATGGCGTGGCCGAACAGCGCCTTGATGCGCTCCTTCACCTCGCTCGACGTAGCGCGCGGACTCCTGCGTCGCGTCCACCTCCAGCGCGTGCAGGTTCGGCAGCACCTCGACGATCTCCGGCCCGATCGGTCGGCCGAGGATGTCGGAGGTGTTGTGCGCGGGATCGGTGGACACCAGCAGCACACGCTTGCCCGCCCGGCTGGCCGCCAGCGCGGTGGCCGACGGCGCTGGTGGTCTTGCCCACGCCGCCCTTGCCGCCGAAGAACAGGACCTTCTTGTCGAGCAGGCGAGCGGCGTCGCTCATCAGCAGCAGGGCAGGTTGCCGAGCGGCGAGCGGTCCATGCCCATCCGACGGTGCCAGAGGTGGAACTGATCGAGCAGGTAGGGATAGATGTCGAGCATGTAGAGCGTGGCGGGGTTCGGCAGCCCGACCACTTCCATGTAGCACAGCAGCAGGAACAGGTCGTTCAGCTCGTTGGCCTGCTTGCGCAGCTCGCGCTCGTAGTGGCTGTAGGCGATGCCGTGCACGAAGTCGCGGATGTTCTTGCCGAGGGCAGCGGCATCAGGGAGCAGTGCATAGGTGCGGTCAACGAGCGAGCGCAGGATGAAAGGCTCGGTGTGCCGCCCCAGGCCCCGACTGCCGGCCCCCGCATGCGCCCTGCACCCGCTACATATTCACCCAGTACGTGAACTTCACCAGGAACATGTTCCGCGACGGCGCCGAGAACACGCCGTCGAAGTCGCGGGTGAGGTGGAAGTTGCCGTACTCGTTGATCTGCTCCTGCCGGCCCTGCTGCCAGACGATGAAGAACTGCGAGCCCGGCTTGTACTCCCACCGCAGCACGTTCGTCGTCCGGAACGAGCGGATGTTGAAGTCGACGCGTCGCCGGTGTAGTCGTAGGGCTGGTAGCGATCCGCGTACTCGGCGGCGCGGCCGTCCACCAGCTCGCGGAACTTCGTGTAGTCGCCGGCCGAGACGAACGGCTCGGCGTAGGTCTGCAGCGACAGGTTCGGCGTCATCGTGTAGTTGAACCGCAGCGTCATCGCCACGGTCTTCTGGTCGATGCGCCCGAACACGTAGTGCGTGGTGCCGCTCGCGTCGTCCTCGTTCGTCACCCACTGCGCGTCGTCCTTGTTGGTGTCGTAGCGGAGCCCCGCCGAGAGCAGATCGCCGACGACGGCCGCAGGTTCAGCCATCGGGTTGATGTTGCGGCGGAAGGTGCCCTGGCCGTCGGCCTCGTAGTAGCCGTTGTAGCTGAACGACAGCGCCCGGCGATTGTCGGTGTTGGCGTAGAACCACACGCTGCGATTCGGGTTGCCGAGCACGCCCGGCCCGCCGCGCGTGACGCGGTCGCGGAACGGCGCGGCGTTGAGGTTGACCCCGACGCCGACGCTGTAGTTGTTGGTGAAGGTCCAGTGGGTGTTGATGTTGCCGCCGGAGAAGAGGCGATCGCCGCCGAAGTTCCAGCCCGCCCACTGGTTGAAGTTGATGTTCCAGTTGCGCACGAAGCGGCCCGGCACGAAGTCGCGATACTGGAACCAGTTGTTCATGGTTCTGCTCGTCGGCGCGGCGCTGGAAGCCGAGGTCGTTGCTGTCGAAGCCCGGCGACTTGTAGCCGACGTAGGAGCTGAAGCGCGTGCGCTCGCCGGAGATCTTGCCGAACGACACCGAGCCGGCGTGGCCGCTGAGCGTGGTGGCGGTCTCGTCGAGCTCGGTGTAGTCCGCGTCGGGACGCTGGAACGCGTGCACGGTGTTCTGTCTGCAGCCGGGTGATGGCCTCCTCGCTGCCGCGCAGGTGACTGCCCGCCCAGTAGCCGTTGAAGCCGTACATGCGAGACAGGCGCCAGTCGTAGTCCACGCCGCCGGTGAACGCGTTGTCGGCCAGGAACGACACGTCGTCGGTGATCGCGCGGTTGGTGGACGTGAACATGAAGCCCAGCGCCGACTGGTTGGCGTACTCGCGGCGGGCGCGGGCCACGCTGTAGGTGGTCAGCGGCTCGACCACCTGCGAGCGCTGGTCGATGCCCTCGTCGCCCGGCGATCAGGCGCCTCCTCCTGCGCGGTCACGGCCGTCAGCCCGCCCACCGAGAAGTCGCCCATCCGCCCGGTCAGCTTCGCCGCGCCGAGGATGGTCGCCGTGTCCGGCATGCGTGGAGAACTCGTCGGCGCCCGTGATCGGGAGACCCCTGCGGCGCCCGGCCGATGCGCCGCGAGTAGAACAGGCCCGTGCAGTTGCCGTCGTTGCAGTCCATGTTGAAGCGGAACGTGCCGGAGCCCTCGACGAAGAACGGCCGCCGCTCCGGGAAGAACGCCTCGAACGCATCGAGGTTGACGACGGCCGGGTCGGCCTCGACCTGGCCGAAGTCGGGATTGGCCGTGGCGGTGAGGGTCAGGCCCGGCGTCACCGCGTACTTCAGGTCCAGGCCCACCGAGGCGCCCGGGTCCGGCGAATGCGCCAGCGTGTTGCCGTCCTCGACGTCGTGGGTCTCGACCTTGCCCACCGTGTACGGCATCAGCTCGAAGCGCTGCGGGGCGCCGCCCAGCCGGATGCCGCCGCATCTCGCGCGAACTGCGACACGAACCCGTTGGCGTTGCGCGACAGCAGCGGCCAGGTGGAGATCTCGTTGAGGCGGGCAATCTCGCGGATCGACGCGCGAATCCCACCGGCCCGCCCTCGGTGCTGTTGAAGCGCAGCTGCGAGAACGGAATCCGGAACTCCGCGCGTCCAGCCTTCCGCCGTCGCGCTCGACACCTGCACGTCCCACACCGCGTCCCAGCTGTCGTCGCTGGGGCCGTCGTTGTAGTAGTAGCGATCGCGCTTCACGCCCACCGGGTTGACCGCGAACTCGTACGCCGACCGGCGATCGAAATAGGAATCGACGACCACCTTCACCCAGTCGGAGGGCGATGACTGATCGCGCCGCGTCAGGATGCCCGACGATGCGCTCGGGTTCGGCGTCGAAGGCGCGAATGGCCACGTAGAGCGCCGAGGCGTCGTAGGCGACGCGCGCCTGGTGACGATGGCTGGGCGGCGAGCCCTCGGCCGGTTCGCGCTGCACGAACTCCGTGATCGTCGGCGCCAGCTCCCACGTCCGCTCGTCGAGGCGGCCGTCGATGACGATGGACTCGTTGGCCGCGATCGCGACCGCTTCCATCGGCGCCGCGCCAACGGGTGGTTCGCCACGCGCACCCGCATCCACCGGCACGGAGACAGCGAGCCACGCGAGCATCGCCAGCCGTGACGGTGAGGGGAGCGTCGGCATGCTCCATGTAGACGGAAAGCGTGTGGGTTTGGTTGGCTGAACCAGCTGGAGCGTTTTGATTTTCCGCTATTGCCCCAACCACTGGGTGACGCGCGCCTTCTGCTCGGCCGTCGCGTCGGTCCGCGGCTCGAGCCGCCACGGGCGGCCCGGGTCGGATCCGAGCGTCACGTCCAGCGCGTGTCAGCCGGTCGCGCCGGGCGACCAGCAGCTGCACCTTGTCGCCCGGCCTGGTACTGCTCCAGCCGCGCCGCCAGGCCGTCGGC
The DNA here is from genome assembly GCA_963721715.1 of uncultured Acidobacteriota bacterium. Lineage (GTDB taxonomy): Bacteria > Acidobacteriota > Vicinamibacteria > Vicinamibacterales > UBA2999 > VFZN01. The sequence continues at coordinate 969,308 of CAVRKI010000006.1, forward strand.
GCGCACGCGCACGTCGTCGATGGCGAGAATCTCGTCGTCCACGTTCAGCCCGGCGTCCATGGCGGCCGTGCCGCGACGCAGCCCGGTCACCATCAGGCGGCCGCTGTCGTTGCGGGTGATCGCGCCGAGGAACGCCCGCGACGTCGCGCGGATCCACGGGACGGAACCGCAGGCCGTAGTAGTCCAGCGCTTCGGTGTAGTCGAGCTCGTCGGTGGATTCGGCCGCCTTCGCGAAGAACGTCTTCAGGTTCACGCCCGCCACCTCGCTCATCAGGTCGTAGAACTGCTCCGGCGTGTAGCCCTTTGGCGCCGCCGAATCGCTGCATGGCGATCTTCATCCCATCGTCGAGCGTCTTCGTGCCGTTGGTGGCCTTGCGGATCTTCGCGTCCAGCAGGAAGGCGATGACGGCGCCCTTCGGGTAGTAGTCGATGGTGGTGTTCGGCGGTGTTCTCGTCGGGGCGGTACTGCTTGATCCAGGTGTCGTAGGACGCCATGTTCACCGGCGTCACCAGGCGGCCCGGGCGCGTCTGCACCGACTTCGATCTGGCCCGACAGCGCGTCGAGGTACTCCGCGGCGGTCGAGAGACTGGCGCGGCGCACCAGCACGTCCGCGTAGTAGTCGGTGAAGCCCTTCGGCCACCCACAGCATCTTCACGTAGTTCTCGGTCTCGTAGTCGAAGGGCCCCAGTTCCACCGGCCGCAGGCGCTTCACGTTCCAGTTGTGGAAGTACTCGTGCGCCACCAGGCTCAGCCAGCCGGCGTAGCTGCGGTGGGTCCGCGTGGTGAAGCGGCTGGACATGGTGAGGAAGCTGTTCTTGTGCTCCAGCCCGCCGCCGGTGTCCACCACCATGTTGAGGAAGTAGTAGTGGGGGTAGGCGTAGTCGCCCATCACCTTGCCGGACGGCCTGGACGATCTTCTCGACGTCGGCGACGGCCTTGTCGGCGTCGAACAGCGACGGGTCGCCTTCGAGGACCAGGACGTGCTTCTTGCCGTCCACCGTGAACTCGCGCGTCACCGGGTTGCCGACGATGATGGGGCTGTCCACCAGCGTGTCGAAGTCCTCGGCGCGGTAGGCATTGGGCGTGCCGGCCATCGGCAGCAGCGCCGTGGCCACGCCCTTCCACGCGGCGGGCAGTTCGACGCGCACCTCGTGGGGACGCGGCGCGCGGTCCACCAGCGTGAGGAACGTCGGCGCGCCGTTCAGCATGGCGAAGCCGGTCTCGACCCAGTTGTTGCGCACCGTCATCTCGCGCGAGTAGACGCGGTAGCGCACCGTCACCGACGCGCGCGCCGCCGGTCGTCACCTTCCAGCGGTTCTTGCGCGACTTCTCCACCGCCAGGGTCCGGCCGTCGGCCGACGCGGCCACGCCTTCCACGTGGCGCTCGTACTCGCGCACCAGGTACGAGCCCGGCGTCCACACCGCCATGTAGATCTCGATCGCGGGCTGCCGGCCGGTGGGATAGACCGCCTCCACCTCCACGTAGTGCGTGTGCGGCGCCGGGAACCGAAGGGTGTAGCGGATGGCGTCGGGCGCCTGCGCCACGAGGGTGCCGGGCGCCAGCATCGCGAGCATGACGATGGCGACGAGGGCGCGGAGAGTGGTGCGAAGCATCGGGGTATTGTAATGGCGTGACGGACCACAAGACGGTCGGCCTGCAGTACGCCGTCACGTCCCTGTTCTTCCTGCTGGTGGGCTTCCTGCTGATGCTGCTGATGCGGTGGCAGCTGGCGTGGCCCGGCCAGCCGCTGCCGGCGTGGCTGACGCCCGATGCTGGGCGCCGCCAACGCGCCCGGCGGCATCATGCTGCCCGAGTTCTACAACCAGCTGGTGGCGATGCACGGCACGGTGATGATCTTCCTGGCCGTGGTGCCGCTGGCGGCGGGCGCCTTCGGCACGCTGCTGGTGCCGCGGATGATTGGCGCCGGCGACATGGCGCTGCCGCGCACCAGCGCGCTCGCCTACTGGCTCTACGCCGCTGGGCGGCGTGGTGATGATCGCCAGCTTCTTCGTCGAGGGCGGCGCGGCCAACTCGGGGTGGACCGCGTATCCGCCGCTGTCGATCCTGGCCACCTCCGGCCAGACCTGGTGGCTGATCGGAATGGTCTTCGTCAGCGCCTCGGCGACGCTGTCGTCGGTGTCGATGATCACCACCATCGTCCGCGCGCGGGCGCCGGGCGTCACGCTGGCGCGCATGCCGTTCTTCGTGTGGTCGCAGCTGGTGACGGCGCTGCTGCTGCTCCTGGCGTTCCCGGCGTTGCAGGCGGCCGCGGTGTTCCAGTTGATGGACCGCGTCGCGGGCACCAGCTTCTTCCTGCCGAGCGGGCTGGTGCTGGGCGGCATTCCGCTTCAGAACTACGCCGGCGGCGGCAGCCCGCTGCTGTGGCAGCACCTCTTCTGGTTCCTCGCCCACCCGGAGGTCTACGTCCTCATCCTGCCGGCGATGGGCATCGTGTCGGAGGTGATCGTCAGCAACACGCGGCGGCCGCTGTGGGGCTACGGACTGATGGTCTCGGCCGTGCTGTTCCTCGGCTTCATGTCGATGCTGGTGTGGGCGCACCACATGTTCCTGACCGGCATGGGCACCACGCTCAGCAGCTTCTTCCAGATCACGACGATGATCGTCTCGATTCCGTCGGTGGTGCTGGTGACCGCGCTGGTGATGTCGCTGTGGGGCGGATCGATCCGCTTCCCCACGGCGATGCTGTTCGCGCTGGCGTTCCTGCCGATGTTCGGCATCGGCGGGCTCACCGGGCTGCCGCTCGGACTCGCGGCCAGCGACATCACGCTGCACGACACCTACTACGTGGTGGCGCACTTCCACTACCTGGTCGCGCCAGGGACCGTGTTCGCGCTGTTTGCCGGGATCTATCACTGGTATCCCGGCGGTCACCGGCCGCGTGCTGAGCGAGCGCCTCGGCAAGTGGCACTTCTGGCTGTCGTTCTTCCTGATGAACAACATCTTCCTGCCGATGTTCTTCGTCGGACTCGCGGGGTGAATCGCCGTCTCTACGACGCGGGCGCGCAGTTCGCGATGGCGCAGCCCTATCAGAGCCTGCAGCGCCACATGACCGTGGTCGGCGATCGCGCTCGGCGTCGCGCAGATCCCGTTCCTCGTGGCCCTGGTGATGGCACGCCGCAGCGCCCGCGCTTCGCACCGTCCGACCCTCCGCACCTGCGCACGTCCGCACTCCGACCTCGCACCGTCGCACGCCGCACCCGTTCGCACCCGCCGCGCACCCGATCTCGGCCCCCTGGCTGCTCGCCGCGTGGCAGGCGATGTTCTTCGGCTCGCTGCTCTCGGGCTACGTGCTGCTGCGCGCGGGCAATGCCGAGTGGCCGATGCACGCCAGCGGCTGGGGTCTCGCGCTCGGCGGCGCAGCGCTGCTGGCCGCGGCGGCCATCGCGGCGCGGCCGACGCGGGCGGGCCTCCTCGGCTCGGCGGCGCTCGGCGCGGCACTGGTGGTGTGGCTGTCGACGCTGCACGACGCGGCGTTCACGGCCGGGCGGACGCCGGCCTCGCATCTCGAGTTCGCGTCGTGGTTCACGCTCACCGGCGTGCTCCTGACCCTCATCGCCATCGTCTGTGGGGCGGCGGCGTGGAATGCGTTCGGCAGCCCGGCCGCCTTGCCCGCGCGGGCGCGCGGGTTCCGGATTGTCTGGGGATCGCTGTCACTGATATGGCTCGTCGTCTTGTCCGCCTTCTCGCTCGCGTAACGCTCGCCTGCCCCATCTGCGCGACGCCGGAGGGCGCGCTGATGAGCGACGGCGCGCGCGCGGGCGCGCTGGTGCTGATCGCCGTCACGGTCATCGTGATGGCGCCGCTGGCGTGTTCGCCGTGCGGCTCTGGCGCGCGGAACGGGAGGAGCCGTGATCTCCGCGCTTCCTGCCAGTGCCGGCCTCCGCGCACGCCTCGATGCTGGATGCCGTGCTGATCGACGTGCACTGGCACATGCTCGCGGTGTTCCTCACCTGGCTGGTCATCTTCGTCACGGCGCTGGTCCGCTTCCGGGAGGGCCGCAACCCAGAGCCGCGTGCGGCTGGGCCCGGACTGCTGTGGCCGGCCCTGGCCATTGCCGCCGTCATCCTCGGTGACGTCGCCCTGCTCGCGGCGCGCGCGCTTCCGGCCTGGCAGGCACGCATGACGCCTCCGGGCCCCGAGGCGGAGCCGCCGCTCGAGATTCACGTCGCCGCCGAGCAGTTCGCGTGGAACATCCACTACCCCGGGCCCGATGGCCACTTCGGCCGCACCGACGCGATGCTGATCGCTCCGTCGAATCCGGTCGGCATCGATCGCGAGCGACCCGGCCGCCGCCGACGATATCGGCCTGCAGAACATCCTGATGCTGCCGATCGATCGGCCGATCGTGGTGCAGGTCACCAGCCGCGACGTCGTCCACAGCTTCACGCTGCCGGAGATGCGGGTGAAGCAGGACGCGACGCCGGGGATGACCGTGCGCACGTGGTTCACCCCGACGCGCCTGGGCTCGTGGGAGATTGCGTGCTCGCAGCTCTGCGGGCTCGGTCACTACCGGATGCGCGGGGAGTATCAGGTGGTGTCGCGCGAGGACTGGGACCGGTGGCTGGCCGACGAGGTCGAGAGGTTGCGGTAGGGACGGGCAGGGTTCGGGATCGGGGATCGGAGATCACGACCCTTATGCGGAGCGCTGGTGCCGACGCCGCCAGCAGGTTTACTGCTACGCTGAGGCATACGACGATCGGACGCCTGGTCCCCAGGAGGCCGTCATGTCTGCTCCACGCTACCCCTCGCTCTTCCAGATCAACACCCGGGTCCGTTTGTCCGAGCTCTCGGCCGCGCTCGGCCGTCCCGCAACCCTGCACGACATCACCGACGCGGAGTTGGATCAGCTCGCGCGCGACGGGTTCGATCTGGTCTGGTTCCTGGGCGTCTGGCAGACCGGTGACGCGGCACGCCAGGTCTCGACTGACCAATCCCGAGTGGCTCGCGGACTATCACCGGGTCCTGCCGGACTTCCGCGACTCGGACGTCACCGGGTCGCCCTTCGCGATTCGCGACTACCACGTCCACGCGGACTTCGGCGGAGACGACGCCCTCGCCCGCCTGCGCGAGCGGCTGCGGGCGCGCGGACTGCGGCTGGTCCTCGACTTCGTCCCGAACCATGTCGCGCCGGACCATCACTGGGTGGAGGAACACCCGGACTTCTTCATCGCCGGGACGGAGGAGCAGTTGGCGGCGGCGCCGCAGAACTACCGTCGCTTCGAGACCGCCGGCGGGCCCCGCATCCTTGCCTACGGCCGCGACCCGTACTTCGCCGGGTGGCCCGACACGCTGCAGCTGAATTACGGGACTCCCGCGCTGCAGGACGCCCTGCTCGGCGAGCTGCGGCGGATCGCGCACCAGTGCGACGCCGTTCGTTGCGACATGGCGATGCTGGTGCTGCCCGACGTCTTCCAGCGAACGTGGGGGATTTCGACGCAGCCCTTCTGGCCGCGGGCCACGGCGGCGGTACGCGCCGAGGTGCCCGGATTCCTGTTCATGGCCGAGGTCTACTGGGATCTCGAATGGACGCTCATCCAGCAGGGGTTCGATTACGCCTACGACAAGCGGCTCTACGATCGCCTCGAGCACGGCGGCGCGGGCCCGGTGCGCGGCCACCTCCAGGCCGGGCTCGACTTCCAGGACCACCTGGCGCGGTTCCTCGAAAACCACGACGAACCGCGTGCGGCAGCGACGTTCGCCCCCGATGCCCACCGGGCAGCCGCGGTGATCACGTTCCTCAGCCCCGGTCTGCGCTTCTTCCATCAGGGACAGCGCGAGGGGAAGCGCGTGCGGATCCCGATGCATCTGGGGCGCGGACCGACCGAGACGCCCGACCCGTCGATCGCCGCCTTCTACGACCGTCTCGTCGCCTGCCTCAACGATCCGGCGTTCCGCTACGGCCAGTGGCAGCTGCTCGACGCACGTCCGGCGTGGGAGGGGAACGGCACGAACGACCACTTCGTCGCCTTTGCCTGGAGCGGGCCCGGATCCCTCCGACGACTGGTCGCGGTGAACTACGCCGATGGCCAGAGCCAGTGTTACGTCGCGCTGCCGTGGAGCGATCTGGCCGGCAGGGCCTGGCGCCTTCGCGACCGCCTGGGAGAGGCGGTCTACGACCGTGATGGCGGCGACCTTGCGGCACGCGGGCTCTACCTCGACCTGCCGGCGTGGGGATATCACGCGTTCGACGTCGAGGGCTGAGAGGTCGACTCATTCGGCGATGTAGGATTCGCCATGGCCACCGAGAGACTCTACAAGACGGGCGCGACGCTCGAGCGGACGCTGCGGGTCGCCTATCCGGCCGGCAAAGGGCGAGTCATCCTCCGTACCGAACTGGACTGGGACAAGGACATCGAGGCCGACTCCGTCAGCGATGACGGCAACACCTCGACGTTCACGGTCCGCGCCGATCAGCCCTTCCTCTACTTCAAGGCGTGCCTGGTTTCGGGCGCGGAACGCCACTGGTCGGTCGGACCGAACAAGCTGCTGCTGATGGCCGAGGACGACCAGCGCGTGTCGTATCCATACTTCCTCAGCTCGGAGAAAGGCCGATTCTCACCGCTCGTGGAGTTCCCGTCGGCGATTCTCGGCCGGCAGCACCGCCTCCGCGTGCACCTGCCACCGGGCTACGAAGAGAACACGCTGGCGACCTATCCGGTGGCGTTCATGCAGGACGGGCAGAACCTGTTCTTCCCGGACGAGGCCTTCCTCGGGCACGACTGGGATGTGGGCGAGACCAGCCAGACGCTGAGGGCCATGAGCGCCGTCGAGGATTTCGTCATCGTCGGGATTCACTCGGGCGACCGGATGCAGGAGTACACCTCGCCGGGTTATGAGCCCTACGCCCGATCGCTCGCGGAAGAAATCGTTCCCCAGGTGGAGCAGCGACTGCGCGTCGGCAGGCAGCGGCGTCATCGCTCCGTGTGGGGGTCCTCTCTCGGCGGCGTGGTCTCCTTCTACAGCGTGTGGCAGTTTCCCGAGGTGTTCGGGGTCGGGGTGTGCATGTCGAGCACCTTCTCGCACCGCGACAACCTGCTCGAGCGGGTGCTGAGCGAACCGGTGCGCGACGTCGCTTTCTATCTGGACAGCGGCTGGCCCGGCGACAACTACGAAGTGACGATGGCGATGGCGATGGCGCTGGTCTCGCGCGGGTGGCGCTACGGCCTGAACCTGCTGCACCTGTCCTTCCCGCGGGCCGAGCACGACGAGACGGCGTGGGGGATGCGCCTGCACCTGCCGATGCAGTTCCTGAACGGTGCGGTGGCGCGAGCTTGTCGCGTGGACATGCCAGTCCTGGGCGATCAGCCGTACACGTCGTAATCGCGGACGCTACTTCTCGACCTTCTCCCCGCGCATCAGCCACTCGTCCCAGCCGCCCTTGAGCGCCTTTGCCCCGGGGATACCCACGGCGGCCAGGTCCACCGCGGCGCGCGCGGCGGTCATCTCGTTGGCGCACGCGCAGTAGGCCACGATGGTGCGCGACTCGCCCTTGAAGCGGGCGCCTTCCGCGGTCACGCGCGTGAAATTGAGGTTGACGGCACCGGGGATGTGCCCGCCCTTGAACTCGTCGGCGTTGCGCACGTCGAGCACGAGCACGGCGTCCTGCTGCATCAGCGCCTTCAGCTCGTCGATCGAAATGCGCGGCACGTTGCGCACCGCCTGCGCGGAGAGTGACGCGACGGCGCAGAACGTCAATAGACCAAGGGAGATCCAGCGGCGCATCGGCGGTCCTCCGTTTCTTTCTGGCATCCGGGCTCAATCCAGCGACGTCAGCTGCCGTGGCCCCACTGGTCGCCCCAGCGCACCGCAGGGCATCTGCTCGCGAATCCCCGCACCCGACGCACCTGTCCGCACCGCACGTACCGGTCCGGACGGTGTCCTCGCCCGGCGCTTGACCGACGTCCTACTGTGCGTTCAGCCAGGCGTCGCGGAAGCGCTTCTGGTCGGGCGACAGCGTCCCGCCGGTGCTCTCGATCGTCACGATCTCGATGCGCGGATCCTCGTCGAGCGTGATGGTGCCCTCGACCCTCTCGCCCCCGCGCCGCACGAAGGTGACGGGAATCGCCTCACCCGGCTTGTGGCGCCCCAGCACCTCGTCGATCTGCGACGGCTGCGTCAGCGTCGTGCCGCCCAGGCTCACGAGGTAGTCGTCCTGCGCCACGCCCGCCTTGTAGAGCGGCGATTCGAACGGCACCAGCGAGGCGACCCGCGCGCCGCCGGCGCCGACCTGCAGCTGCGCCTCGCCCAGCCACGGCTTCCCCGCCTTCTGCTTGCGCACCACCATGCCGGCCCGCGCGAACAGCTTCGCGTAGTCCACCAGCTCGCGCCCGTTCACGTAGCGCTCGAAGAACTCCTTCGCATACTGGGCGTCGCCGGTCACCTCGCCGAGCGTGCTCTCCAACTCCGGGATGGTGTAGGTCGTCGTCACCATGCCGGGCGTGGTGTTGCCGCTGCGTCCGAACCTGCGCCACAAGGCGCGCATGTAGGCTTCGATGGTCAGCTTGCCGTCGCTGCGTTCACGCAGGCTCAGGTCCAGCCCCATGGCGATGGCCGAGCCGTAGGTGTAGTACGAGATGAACAGGTTCGGCCACGCCGTCCGATCGATCGACGCCGCCGCATCGACGAACGGCGCCAGGCGGCTCATCTCCACCGCCGACCGGATCTGGCGCCCGGGGCTGAGCGTCACCGTGTTGATCACGCCGGCGAAGTCGTTCAGCAAAGCGGTCATCGGCATCAGCCCGGCCCGCTCGAGGATCAGGCCGTCGAAGTAGTTCGTGAAGCCCTCGCCGAACCACAGCTCTTCCGAGACGTCCGCCTCTTCGAAGTCGAATGGCTCGATCGCCTTCGCCCGCAGCCGCTCCATGTTCCAGGCGTGGAAGAACTCGTGCGAGATCGTGCCCAGGATGCCCTGGCGCTGATCGGGGTTTCGCAGCGCGCCGCGACGCGAGACGACCGTGCTGTTGCGGTGCTCCATGCCGTCGCCATCCGCCCATGGCAGGTAGTCGGCGAGGAACGTGTAGACCCCGCCATCGAACTTCGGCAGCTCGCCGAAGATCCTGCTCGCCTCGCGCACCGTCTTCTCCACGTCGCGCGCCAGCGCGTCGGCCTCGCCGTCGGTGCCGTCGTGATGCAGCGCCACCCGGATGGTCTGCGGGCCGTTCACGCCATCGTCCACGGTGAAGGTGCGGAGCGTGAAGTTGCTGAACTCCGTGGGGCTGTCCATCAGGTAGTGGAGGTTCGGGGCGGTGAAGACCAGCGGGTCGGAGGTCGGGAACAGCTGCGTCGCCACCTTCCACGTCCGCCCGGGTGGCGGCACCAGGGTGACGCGCGCCGGACGCGCCATCTGCCCGCGCACGAACATCACCGTCGCCGGCATGTTCATGTGGGCGTGCGCGGCATCCACGCTCAGGTAGGTGCCGTCGGTCCGGTCACCGAATACCTTGTAGCTGACGACGACGGTGCCGCCGTGGCCCGTCACGTTCCACTGATGGAGGCTGGGCCGGGTGGGCTCGAGGACGCGCCCGGCGCCGTCGTTGATCGTCACCTCGAAGACGTTCTTGGCAAACTCGTGCAGGGCATAGCGGCCCGGCGAGGTGCGGCTCATGCGGATCTCGGCCGTGCCGTCCGGCAGGCCGGTGAAGCGCGCCTCGACCTGCATCCAGCGGTGCTCCGGCGTCGGGAACGACAGCCGGTATTCGAAGGGCGCGGGCTGGGCAAGGGACGATGAAGCCGCCGCCAGGCACAGGGCGAGCAAGGCAACAGTGCGGAAGGCGGCGCGGCGCGGCGCGAAGCAGCGTGTGGTGTGTGTCATGTGTGAAACCTAGGTTCCCAGCTTCTCGAACTCACCGCGTGCCTGCACCAGCAGCGGCACGTCGGCATCCGCGTCCTTCCAGAGCTTGAAGAACTGCTGGTAGGCGGCGCGGGCGTCGGCCTGGCGGCCCATCGCCGCCAGCGTGCGCGCGTGCTGCACCATCATCCATGGCGCCATGGCGCCGAGGCCGATGCGCGAACTTCTGCCGTTCACGAACTCGAAGCCGCGCAGCGCATCCGCCGGGCGCGCGGCGGCCAGCGCGGCCATGGTCCACAGCGCGGTTTGCTGCAGGTGGCCGGCGTCGAGCAGCGGCGGATCCATGACACGAAACGCATCGGCCCCGCGCCCTTCGGCCAGGGCCAGCATCGCGTCGAGCGATCGCTTCAATTCGGCAGGCGCGGTGCCCAGTTCCTTGACGGCCACCGGATGGATTCTGCGAGCCAGGGCGGCGTCCTTGCGCAACATCGCGAAGAACAGCTGTTCGTCGGCGGTGGTCGGGGCCAACAGGCCCTGCCGGTCGAGGTCAGCCATGGCGCGATCAGCCTCGGCGACGTTGCCAACGAGAACGGCCGATATCAGGCTGCCGACGGTCGGCTCGCCGATATCGTCGTGGCGGCCTTCCTGCTCCATCCGGCTGGTCCACTCGGCACCCAGCGTCCGCGCTTCCGTCAGCCGCCCCTGAAACTGCGCGGCCTGGATGCGGGCACCGATCATGTTCAGCTCGTCGCGGCGGCCACGCACCGCCTCCACCTGCGCCCGCGCCAGTTCGTCGTCGCCCATGCTGATGGCGAGCGCGAACAGGCCAACCCTGGCACCGGTGCTGTCCTGCAGGGCAATCGCCTGCTCGAAGGCCCGCCGCGCGTCTGCAAACCGCTCGACATCGGTCAGCGCGAAGCCCAGGTTGAGGAACGGGTTCGGCTGGTCTGGCGCCAGCCTGGTCGCGGCCTCGAGCATCGGAATCGCCTCGGCCACGCGTCCCTGCCCGCGCAGCAGGCCGCCCAGATTGGCCCGCGCCGCGTAGTCGTCGGGATAGGTGGCCAGCAGCAGCTGATAGGACTCGATCGCCTTCGGCACGTCCTGCGTGACCGTGGTGTAGTAGCGCGCCTCGATGTAGAGGCGCTCGCGGTCGCTCACCCGCTCGCGCAGCTCGTAGGAACGCGTCGTCGCGGCCCGTGCCTCGGCGGATTGCCCGATGTTCGAATACACCGTTCCGAGGCGGGCATGGGCCAGCGCGAAGTCGGGGTCCAGTTCGATGGCGCGCTTGAAGAACGGCACCGACTCGATGTCGCCCGCGGTTCGCCGTGTCAGCGTGCCCTGACTGTAGGCCCTGAGCGCCTCGAGCGACGAGGTGGACGCCTGTTCGACCGGGGCGTCGTAACGACTGATCGAGGCGAGCGATTCGCCCAGCCGCTCGCGGAAGTGGCGCACGGCGCCGCTGAGCGCTCCGAGCACGCCCTCTTTGCCGTCGGCCTGCACCTGCTCTTCGGCCAGCACTTCGCCCGTCACGCAGTCCTGCGCGTGCAAGGTCAGCACGTAGGCGGAGCCGAGGCTCGCGATCGTGCCGCCGAGCAGCGCCTTCGCGCTCGCCCGCTGGCACAACTCCCGCCCCACCTCCGTCGTCAGCGGCGCCATCGGGTCGCGGCCCATCAGGCGCAACGTCGCCTGCTGCTGCTGCTCGTTCAACACGTTCAGGAAGGGAGACTGGCGCAGCTGCACCGCGAGCGCTTCGGTGAGCGTGTCGTCGAACATCGCGTCGCCGGTGCGATTGGTGAAGCTCGCGAGCACCACGGTGTCGCGGTCGGCGAGCGCCGGCGTCTGCGCCGAGCGCCAGTACAGCACGGCGCCGATGATCGCGATCGTGGCGAAGGGCGCCGCCAGCGCCCAGCGAGGGAACCGCGACCTCGCCGGCGACGCCGCGGGGACCGGCGCAGCCGCCGCCCCGACAACGGGTGGGGCCGGCGTGGCCGCCGGCGCGAACTGGCCGGTGGCCCCGAGCGGCAGCCGGCTGCTGTCCGTGGCTCGCCCGAGCCGCTTCAGGTCGGAGCGAAGATCGGCGGCGCTCTGGTAGCGCAGGTCGCGATCCTTCTCCATCGCCCGCGAGACGATGCGGTCGAAGTCGTCGGGGATGCCGGCGGCCACATGCGACGGCGGCAGCGGCGTGCCACCGAGGATGCCCTCGAACACCACCGCTTGGGTGGCGCCCGTGAACGGCGGCCGGCCGGTGGCCATCTCGTAAAGGACGATGCCGAGCGAGAAGAGATCGCTGCGGCCGTCGATCTCCAGGCCGCGCGCCTGCTCGGGCGACATGTAGTGGATGGTGCCCAGCGCCGAACCGACGGTGGTGAGCTGGTCGGTGGCCCTGGTCTCGGTCGAGACCGGCCCGCGCCCGGGTTCGGCCAGCTTGGCCACGCCGAAGTCGAGCACCTTCACTTCGCCACGCCTGGTGATGAACAGGTTGGCGGGCTTCAGATCGCGGTGCACGATGCCCTTGCCATGCGCGGCATCGAGCGCGTCGGCAATGTGTGCGCCGTAGCGCAGGACCTCGTCCAGCGGGATCGGGCCGCGCGCGATCCGCGCCTTCAGCGTCTCGCCCTCCAGCAGCTCCATCACCATGAACTGCTGGCCAGCGTGCTCGCCGATGTCGTGCAGGGTGCAGATGTGCGGGTGATTGAGCGACGAGATGGCCCGTGCCTCGCGGAGGAAGCGTTGCACCGCCTCCGGCTCGCAACACGCCTCCTCGGGCAGGAACTTGATGGCGACCTTGCGGCCCAGCCGCAGGTCCTCCGCGGCGTAGACCACGCCCATGCCGCCGCGCCCGAGCGGCTCCTCGATTCGATAGTGAGAGACCTGCTGTCCCGTCATGCGGCGTCCGTCTCCCGGTCCTCGAGCACTTCGCGGATCTTGCGGGCCAGCTGCACCGGCGTGAACGGCTTCTGCAGGAACGGCTTGCCCTCGTCCAGCACACCGGTGCGAACGATGGCATCGTCGGTGTAGCCGGACATGTAGAGCACGCGGATGGAGGGACGGAGCGCGATCAGCGCCTCCGCCACCGCCGGGCCGCTCATGTCGCCCAGGATCACGTCGCACAGCGCGAGATCGAAGTGGCGGGTGTCGTCGCTGCCGAGCGCGATGCCGGCACGCCCGGACGCCGCCTCGGTGACGCTGTAGCCCAGCCGCGTCAGCAGGTCCTTCGCGAGACGACGCACCGACGCATCGTCTTCGACCAGCAGCACATGTTCGGTGCCGCCGGGCAGCTTCTGGACGCTGCTGTCGGGCTCGGCCGCGACCTCCGCTTCGGAGCGGGGCAGCAGGATCCGGAAGGTCGTGCCCAGCCCCAGTTCGCTGGCGACCGTGATGTGGCCGTCGCTCTGGCGGACGATGCCGTAGGCGGTGGACAGCCCGAGGCCGGTGCCCTTGCCCACGGCCTTGGTGGTGAAGTACGGCTCGAACATGCGCGCCCGCACCACCGGCGACATCCCCGTGCCGGTGTCCGACACCGACAGTTGCACGAACTCGCCGGGATGCGCGTCCGGAAGGTCGATCGTGGATGTCTCGTCCAGCACCACGTCCGAGGTTTCCACCGTGAGGCGGCCGCCGTTCGGCATGGCGTCGCGCGCGTTGACGGCCAGGTTGAGGATCACCTGCTCGATCTGGCCGGCGTCCACGCGCACCAGCGCGCGGGTGGCCTTGGCGCTGATCACCAGCTTGATGTCTTCGCCGATCACGCGGCGCAGCATCGGCTCGACCTTGGCGAGCGCGGTGTTCAGGTTGAGGACCGCCGCCGAGTGCTTCTCGCGTCGGCTGAACGAGAGCATGTGCCGCGTCAGCTCGGCCGCGCGCAGGGCGGCGCGGCTGACCTGTTCGGCGTCGGCGCGGTGAGGATCGCCGGGGTCCATACCGGCCAGGACGATGTCGGTGTAGCCGATGATCGCGGTCAGCAGGTTGTTGAAGTCGTGAGCGACGCCGCCGGCGAGGCGGCCGACCGCCTCCATCTTCTGCGAATGGCGCAGCTGATCTTCGAGATGCACCCGCTTGGCGAGCGCATCGTCCCGTTCGGTCTTCATCGCCGCCAGCAGCTGGCCGATGACAGCGGCGACCAGCAGGAACATCGCCGTCCCGACCTGGGCCATCGCCACCGGCATGTCGAGCCGCGGAGCGAGACCGAAGACCGCCAGGCCGATCTCGGCGGCGGTCAGGACGGCAACGATGGTGGCGGCACCGCGGGCCCCGAAGCGGAACGCCGCCCAGACCACGAACGGCAGGCCGAGAAAGGCCACCGGCAGATCCTCGAACGGGCCCGTCCATGTCATCACCACGACCTGGATCAGCGCCAGCAGCGTGACCACCACGGCGCCGGCCTCGAGCAGACGCGGGGTGGTGGACGGAAACGGCCGGCCGCGCATCCAGGCGAGCGCCAGCGGCGCGACCGTGGCCACCCCCAGCCAGTGACGCATCGTCCATAGAAGCCACGGCAACCAAAGCGCCGATAACGGCGCGCCCGCCATGAAGTTGACGACGGCGCTGAGAGTGGCCGAGGCCAGTGCACCGGCGGGGCCGGCGGCCATGACGAGGATCAGCGGATCGCGGACGCGTTCGAGCCGGTCGTCGAACTGCAGCGCCTGGAGCACGCGAACGCCGACGAGCGCACCGAGGACCGAGGCGAGTGCGGCCACCACGGCGAGCGGCGGCGATACGAACTGGGCGGCGAGGATGAGGGCGCCCAGAGCGATGCCGGGCAGGACACGGCGGCCGAGCAGCCAGACGGCGACCAGCGCCAGGCCCGCGGTGGGCCATGCCGGGGTGGCCCGCTCACCGCCCTCGAGGCGCGGATAGAGGACGAACGCCCCCAGGGCGGCGAAGGCAATCCCGACGACGACGTTCTGGGTGACGACCGCCCCGGTCGACGTGGCCTGCGACAAGGTCTTGAGACGGGAGATCAGAGAAGGACGGCCTGGCACGTGCAGCCAAGCGTATCGGCGAGGGACGAGGGGTGCAAGAGGGCCGCTCACGGAGGCGGCGACTTCGCCGCCGTAGGGGCGCGGGGCCTCGCTGCGCTCGGTAAGGGCGGCGACTTCGTCGCCGTTGGGAAGACAGGGCCGCGGGGAATGCTTACCGCGCGCCCGCCTTGCCAAACGTCCCGAACTCGGCCAGCAGTCCGACCTCGGGGTCCAGGGCGACGGAGGCGGGTTCGGTGTCGAAGGGAATCGTCACCGTGGTCTCGCGTCCCGCCACCGGCATCGGCTGGACCCGGGGCAAGGTGCCGGCCGCCGGCGTCACTGCGACGCCCAGCGAGAAGCGGTACGGCTCACCGGCCTGGGTCTGGCGGACGGTCACGATCACCTGCTTCGCCGCCGCGTCATAGCGCCACGAGCCTTCAAGGCGTGGCACGCCGCTGCGGTTCAGCCACTGCCGAAAGAACCAGGTGAGGTCCTGGCCAGAGGCCTGTTCCATCACGCGCCGAAGATCGTCGGTCGAGGCAAGCCCGTTCATGTGCCTCTGGTAGTAGGTGCGAATGCCACGCCAGAACGTCTCGGTGCCGATCAGCTGGCGCAACATGTGCAGTGTCCAGCTGCCCTTCTGGTAAACGAGCCCGTTGTTCGGGCTCACCGTGGCCTCGTCCAGATTGACGTGCACGACGGGTGTATTCGGCAGTGACTTCTCGAGACGGAGCACCGTGTCGCGGCTGCGGCGGAGGCCGTCGACAAACGCATCCCGCCCGCTCGCATGCTCGGTGTAGAGCAGCGTGAAATAGGTCGCAAAGCCCTCGCTCAGCCACACGTCGTTCCAGTCATCCTCGGTGACGGCATCCCCGAACCACTGATGCGCCGTCTCATGGACGACGGGACCGTTGCCCGCCGTGATGCTCTTCTCGCCATAGAAGATGTTGCTGGCGTGTTCGGTGCCGCCACTCAGGCCGGCCGCCTCGACATGCGCCAGCTTCTCGTAGGCATACGGGCCGACGCGATCGGAAAAGAACTCGAGCGACCCACGGGCGTCGCGCGCCAGTGCGGCAAGGCCCTTGTCGGCATCCTGTGGAAACGCCCAATACGACATCGGCACGCCCCGCACGGTGCCGTCGTGTTTCACGACAAAACGGGCGATGCCCAGCGAGTACAGCCATGACGAGATCGGCACCGACTGCCTCCAGTGCGTGCGCCGCTGACTGCCAGGCAGGTCGAGCTGCTCCACCAGCGCGCCATTGCCAACCACCTGGTAGTCGGCGCTGGTCGTGACGATGAACTCGCCCGTCGCCTTGTCAGCGGGATGATCGACCATCGGCAGCCACTGCCGCGCCCGGTTGTACCAGTTCTCGCTGAACGCCGTGCGCTCGCCATGAATGTTGTTGAGGAGTCGCAGCCCGTTACCGGGCACGCCGTTGTAGCTGATGACGAAGGTTACGTCCTGCCCTGCCCGGGTGCCGGCCGGCACGAGCATTCGCAGGCGGTGGTCGGTGTGCGTGAAGGTCGCAGGCCGTCCTCCGGCGGTGACCCCGGTCACGGTCATGCCCTTCCCGTCGGGCGTGGCCGAGGTCAAATCCAGCCACATCTCCCCGATGTCGTCTCTCAGCGCACGGAGCGTGACGGACGCTTGGCCCTGGATTTCGTTTGATTCGTCCGTGAGCAGCGTCAGGCGGAACACGTAGTGCTGCGCGTCCACGCCAGGCTGCCTGGGGTAGGTGTCGGCGCCGGCCGGGACGGCGCCGAGCGCCAGCGCCAACGCCAGACCCAACACAGGAACGCGGAGGCTGGCTGGGGCGGATGAGTGGAGTCGCACGCCCGTCATCATAAGCTCGGTGGGTTCGGGGTGAGCCGTGAGCGCGCGACGTCCAGATGCTCGCGCCCGAGCGCCGTCGGCGGGCGTATAGATAGCTGCGGTTATTTAGATGGATTAGTTCTCAAATATCTATTTTCCAAAACTCTTGGAGCCGCCTACCATCGCGCCATGTGGAGGGTGCATATGCGGTTCTTGGCAGGACTCACGTTGGTGCTGGTGGTCATCGGACACGCTGCGGCCGAGCCCGTCTCGCCGCGGATCGGCCAGAGCTTCACGTCGGGGAGCAGCTATCGGTTCGGCCTCGAGGCTCCGCAGGCGAGTCGGCGCGGTGCGACGGACGACCGTCTGGCCCGGGCAGTCGCGACCGTTGATACCGATAGCGCGCAACCCGGGCCGCGCGGTCTGCTCGACGCCGCCGTACGGGCGTTGGGCGCGACGCCCCGCCCCGCGCCGGTCCACGGCGACGACACCAGCCCGCTGGCACCAGCCCCCATGAGCGTCCCCACGCACCTGGAGTGGCTGGCCAACCTCACGCCTCCGGCCTTTCGTTCGACGGCGCCGTACTGGCCGCTTCGCCCACGTGTTGGTCTGTGACGTCCCGCGACACCTCTGGCTTCAAAGGAGTGCATGACATGAGACACCTCACCTTGACCGCGCTTACCATTGCTGCTGTCGCGCTGGGCCTGCCCCGTTCGGCGGCGGGCGACCCTCGTGCGCCGCTCGACGATGTCGTCGCCAGCGCAGCCTACGTCCGCATCGAAGCCATGGAATTGACGCAGGTCCTTCGAGACCGTCGGCCCAATATGCTGGTGGTGCTCCAGCGGCTCAGCGTTCTGCAGGAGCGGGCGCGCACTCTGCAGGAGACCCTGGCCACCGTCGACGACGAGACCATCATCCTGGTCCCAGCCGACCGCGTGTCCCTGCAGCGCGCGCGTGCGGCCAGTGACGCCCTCATCGTCCTGCTGCAGAACAAGGCCACCCTGCTGGCCGACCCCGAGCGCGCCGCCAGGGAGCGTCGCCTGATCCGCGCCAAGGCCGAGGGCATCGCCAAACGCGCCGAGCTGGTCGAGGACGAAGTGGCGCGAGTGCGCGGCTGATTCAACCCGGCCAGGGGCCCGAGCGAGCGGACGGGGGGCGCGGACCTCCCGGCCGCCGCTCATGGCGCCTCGAACGAGGCCGTCAGCAACTTCTGAGGGTCGCTGACGGCAGCACGGAGACCCGGACGAAGCCGAGTTCCGGAATCGTGGAGGTCATCAGCTTCGTCGCCTTCTGTGTTCTGGCCGCGCCAATCCACGCGGCGGTCCGCTCGTGATCGACGCGATCGGACCAGCCCCAGGCGAGCAGCACGTTGACGTCCAGCAAGTAGTTCACGGGAAATCCGACAGCAGTTCGCGGACCGCGGCCGTGGTCAGCGGCGGCTGATGATCAGGCGAGGCGAAGATCATCGCGCCGGTGTGGGGGCAGCGCACCTGTGCCGGCTTTCGCGCAGGTGCGAGCGAAACACTCGCCCGGTGCCTCGCGTCGCAGTATCCGGGTTGGTGGATTCCGCCTAGCGGCCACAGCGAGCGGAGCCCCCTGTCTGCCGAACCCAGGACGATCGCGCGCGGCAAGGCGCTCCGACCTGCGCATCGAGCTGAATACCGAAGGTTGGAGGAGCCGGCGGGCCCGTCGCGGCTCCGCAGCTTGCAGAGTCTTGGAGACAATTTGGAGACGGGGAAGGTTCTCCGGAGGCAAGCCCAACGGATAGAACCACTTAGTTGGCGGTGAGGCAGGGATTCGAACCCTGGGTAGGGTTTTAAAGCCCTACAACGGTTTAGCAAACCGCCGCTTTCGGCCACTCAGCCACCTCACCGCGCGTGGATTTCCTAAGGAATTTGCGATTTCTCGCCGCCGCCGAAGGCTACGGACGGGCTAATGCGCCCGCCAGCGCGCCGAAATCGTGCCGTGAGCTGCTTGGTCCCTCGCTCGCGACTCCCCAAGATCCGAGTGCCATTATATCGACTTCCGCCCCATGGGAGACCCCAGTAGTGCTTGCGCAGGGCTCAGACAGGACTTGCGCCTGCGTGAACCCAGCCGGCGCAACGCGCCGCCGGTCTTGCCTACGGCGACGAAGTCGCCGGCCTCCCCGGTTTGGCCGCCATCACCACCAGCCCCGCGACAGGGATACCCGATTCCAGGCGCAGTTCGGCGCGCGCCATGTCCGCCACCAGCCCCGCATCCGCCAGCACCCGAGCGACGTACTCCTCTCGATGGTTGTAGCGCCCGTGCGGCCTCAGGCAGTACGACGGCGAGGCATCGTCGCCGGTGGTCTTCTTCGACCGTGAAGATCAGCCGGCCGCCGTGCCGCAAGGCGCCGGCCGCGGCGGCCGCGACGCTCTCGAGCGCTCCGAAGTACACCAGCGTGTCGGCCGTCACGATCAGATCGAACTCGTCGCGGTGAGCCTGCAGGTAGGCCGTCAGCTCCGCCCTGACCAGCTCGTCGTAGACCCGCTTCTCTTTCGCGTGAGCCAGCATCCCCTCCGACAGGTCGACGCCAACCAGGCGACACGCATAGGGTGCGAACAGCGGGCCGCACAATCCGGTGCCGCAGCCGGCGTCGAGGATGTCGAGGGCCCGTGCGGGCGAGACGCCTGTTTCGGCCAGTCGTGCCGCCACCAGCTCCGGCGCGCGGTAGTGGAGCTTCGCGAGCTTGACCTCGAAACTCGCCGCGAAACTGTCGAACGTCTTCTGCACGTACGCGTCCGACGCACGCGCGGGGACGTCGCGGCCTGACACCGCCGCCAGCGTGTGCCGCGCGACCGGATCGTCGGGTTCGGACTGGAGCCACGCCTCGCACATCAAGACTGCCTTCTCGGGCTGGCCAATCACGCAGTACGCGAGCGCCAGCAGGCGGCGTGCCTCGGGAAAGTGCGGCCGCAAGGTGAGCGCCTTGCAGTAGCACGTCACCGCCTCCGAGGTGCGATTGGTGGCGCTGAGCAGAATCGCCAGATTGTGGTGAGCGTCGGGGTGATGGGGATTCAGCCGGATGGCCGCGCGATACGCATCCTCGGCCTCGCCGTCGTTTCCCTGCGCCCGCAGTAACACCCCAAGGTTGCTGTGGGCATTGGCGTGACCGGGCTGAAGCGCGATCGCCTGCCGGTACGCGCCGATGGCATCGTCGAGCAGCCCGACCGCTTGCAGGACGATGCCGAGGTTGCTGTACCAGTCGGCCTGATCCGGTCTGGCCTCGAGACTACGGGCGATGAAGGACAGCGCTTCACGGCTCCTGCCGCAATGGTGGGCGAGCACGCCGGAAAAGTGCAACGCATCCGGCGAGTCCGGGACCATCGCGAGCACCCGCTGCAGGAGCGCGTCGGCTTCGTCCAACTGATCGTTCTTCAGACACTCGACGGCGATCGCGGTGGCTTCATCGATCGTCAGCTGGCGGGACGTTGCCGTGGGTTCCGCCATGGCTCGCGGGTCAGCCTTCCTTGTTGCCCTTGATGTCGTACTTGAAGAACACGCCCGCGTCGAGCGATCCGTCCGCCTTCTGCGGCTTGTATTCGAGGGAGACCTTCGCCATCTGCAGGCTCACCGCCTCCATGCTGCCCTCGGCGTTGCTCATGGTCGGCTGGACGCTCGTGATCAGGATGTCGTTCATCTTGATGATGAGGAACTCCTGCTGGCCTTTGCCGGTCTTCCGGCTGGTGACGGTCGCCTCCTTGATGTGTTGACCCGTGGCGCACGCCTTCATGAGCGGAGGCGACGCCGAGTCGATCCGATGCATGAAGCTGAAGGCCGAGAAGCTGGCCTTGCCGGTGCCACCACCGGGACCCGCCACCGATCCCGACTGGGCCACGCCCCAGGACCACGAGAGCACTTCGACTTCGTCCTTGTGCTTGGCGTCAGTCGACTCGCCTTTGATGTCGCCGATCTTGATGAAGATGTCCGTGGCCATGGCGCTCCTCTGTCGATCAGCCGGCGCTGAGTGCGATTGTCAGCGGGGCCGCCACTATAGCGCCAGGGACGCTCACCTGCCAGAGGATTTGTCTGAAGAAGAGCGACCTCATCCGTGCTGTGACAGAGCACGGGTGAGATGAGAACGAGCGGCGCCGGCGGCGGCCCCCTGGCGGTTTCGGCGCGCATTTCCCGATTGGATCAGTAGCGGTGATCAGTCGCGGCAGAACCCCGCATTCACGGACGAACGGCCATGCCACTCGGACGCGTGGATCTGGCGTCACGTCAGGCCGCGGCGTAGCGTGATTCATGCCGGGCCATGAGGCACCGGTCGTCATCAGAGAGGGACATCAATGAACGTCATGTCAAGTAGTGCCGTCGCCAGCGCGGAGCGCTCACCCGCGGCCACCACCCGGCAGCGCGCGAACGCTCTTGCCGATCGGCTCGAACAGGGGGCACGGGCACTGGCCTCGTTCGCCGGCGCCCTCACCAACGAACAGTGGCAGACCCGCCTGCCCGGAGACGGACGCAGGATTGGCGTCGTCGTGCACCACGTCGCCAGCGTCTATCCGATCGAGATCCAGCTGGCGCAGGCCATCGCGGCCGGCCATCCGGTGGTCGGTGTCACCAGGCAGGTGATTGACGACATGAATGCCGGGCACGCCCGCGATCACGAAGGCGTGACGACGGAAGCCGCGCTTGAACTGCTCCGTCAGAACAGCGCCGCGGCCGCAGCCGCCATCCGGGCGCTCGGCGACGACGAGCTCGACCGCGCGGTGACGGTGTCGCTGTACGGCGACGCCCCGCTCACGTGCCAGTTCTTTCTCGAAGATCACGCCGTCCGGCATAGCTATCACCACCTCGCCAGGATTCGGGCGGCGCTGCCGTAGCCGCGCCGGCCACCGCGATCGGCGCGGCCTGAGCGAGCACCTCCATCACCACGACCGTGCGATTGTCCTGCCGGGGCCTTGCACAGAGCATGCGCTGCCCGCTGCGCGGCGTTCGCGTCGCGCAGCGGGCCGGCGCGCAGGTCGGGGCGGGCGACGACCCCGGTGACGTAGGGGTTCCCTTCCCATTGCTCGTACAGCGTGGACGAGAGCCGCGAAAGGTCCGCCCTTGCCAGAGCGACGCCGCCCATTGAAGGCCCGGTTCCCCATGCGGCAGGGTCGGGCGCGACGAGTCGACGTGGGGTTACGACTGCTCGCGCCGAAGGGCGAGGAACAGGTCGGCGCCCTGACGATTCACCAGCATCAGCGCCGGCTTGTCCGTCTGGGCCGCCATCGCCGCGCGCAGGCTCTGCACCGACGTGACGTCGCGGTCGTTGACGCGCTTGATGAGATCGCCCGGCCGCACACCGGAGGTGGCCGCCACACCCGACGGATCGACATCGGTGACGACCAGGCCGGCCTCACCGCGCGCGAGTTCCAGTTCCTCCGCCAGCTGCGGCGTCAGCGGCGTGACCGCCATGCCGAAGCTCGACGTCCCGTGCTCGCTTTCCTCCTGCGGCGCAGCCGCGCGCTCGGTCCGCGGACGCTCCACCAGGCGAGCCGACAGCGACTCGGTCTTGCCGCCGCGCAGCACGTCGATCGACACCGACGACCCCGGCCTGCGTGCCCGCGATCTGATTGCGCACGGCGTTGGCGTCGGTCACCTTGCGGCCGTCGAGCGCGACGATGACGTCACCCTGCTTGAGGCCGGCGTGCTCAGCCGGGCCGCCGGGTTCGACGCCGCTCACCAGCGCACCTCGGGCGTCGGCCACGTTCAGGCTCTCGGCCAGCTCCGGGCGTCACCTGCTGCACCGTCACGCCCAGCTTCGAGCGATGGACCACGCCGTCCTCGCGTCAGCTGCTCCGTCACCGCGCGGGCCATGGTCGAGGGAATCGCGAAGCCCAGCCCGATGTTGCCGCCCGACGGCGACAGGATCTGCGCGTTGATGCCCACGAGCTCGCCCTGCAGGTTGACGAGCGCGCCGCCGGAGTTGCCCTGATTGATCGGCGCGTCCGTCTGCAGGAAGTCCTCGTAGCTGCCGTCGCCGGTGCCCGTCGCGCGGCCCTTGGCGCTGACGATGCCCATCGTCACGGTCTGGCCGACGCCCAGCGGGTTGCCGAACGCCAGCACGACGTCGCCGACCTTGATGCGATCGGAATCGCCGAAGGCGACGGTCGGCAGGCCGTGCGCCTCGACCTTCAGCACCGCGAGGTCGCTGGCTTCATCGGCGCCCACCAGGGTCGCGGGCAGCGATCGCCCGTCGGCGAGATCGACGCGAATCCGATCGGCGCGCGCGATGACGTGGTGATTGGTCAGGATGTGGCCGTCGGCGCGGATGATCACGCCGGAGCCGAGGCCGCTCTGGCGCTGGCCGCGGGGATCCATGCGGGGCTGCGGGCCGAAGAAGTCGCGGAACCCTTCGGGCAGCGCCGTGCGCGAGACCTCGGCCTGCTTCTCGACGCGAATGGTGACGACCGCCGGCGCGACGCGATCCACGACGGCGCTGTAGGACGCGGTGGTGATCGATGGCGCGGTCAGGGCGACCTGGCTGGAGGGCGGCGGGTCCGCGGGCTGGCCGGAGGCGACGAGCGTGTTCCGCCCGCCAGCGAACCCGACTGCCACGCCGGCCGCCGCCAGGGCGACGGTAAAGATGATGTTGCGAAGTGAGTGTTGGTTCATATGGTGGTCCTTGGTCCTCAACTGATTGGACGCTGGTGCCACTTGCGGGAGCGTGTCCGGAAGATGACAGCTGTGACAGGTGAGGGTCGAGCCGGATGCCGCCTTGCTGACGGGTCTCCGGTACCCGTCGTCCGGAATCCGGGTACCGGAGACCGGTTACCGGGCTCCGGCTCCCGCTTCCCCGGCAGCCACCGGCGCCGACGGCAGCACCACGGTGAACGTGCTGCCCTGCTGAGGCACCGACGTCACCTCCACCCGGCCGCCGTGGGCCTCGACCACGGCCTTGACCAGCGACAATCCCAACCCCAGCCCCCGCGTCGTGCGGCTGGCATCGGCGCGATACAGCCGGTCCCACACGTGCGGCAGGTGCTCCGGCGGCGATGCCGATGCCCGTGTCGCGCACGGTCAGCGTGACCGGTCCGTCGCTCGCGCTGCGCGCCGATGTCGATGCGACCACCAGGGTCGGTGTACTTCACCGCGTTCTCGATCAGGTTCGCCAGCACCTGCCGCAGCCGCGTATGGTCGGCATCCACGCGAAGGTCGTCGCGGCACGGTCGAGCGCAACGCGATGGACCGGTCCTCGGCTTCGTCGGCATAGAGCGCGACCGCCTCGTCCACGACCTGGCCGAGCCGCACCGGCTGCCGCACCAGCGCCATCGTCCCGGTCTCGGCCTGCGAGATGTCCATCAGCGCCGTCAGCGTGGCGTTCGACGCGGTCCGCTTCCTCGAGCGCCTGCGCCAGCCCCTCGCGGGCGCGCTCGGGGTCCGTGGTCAGCAGCGCGGCTTCGGCGACGTTGCGGAAGCGGGTGAGCGGCGTCCGCAGATCGTGCGCGACGTTGTCGATGGCGCCGCGCATGCCGCCGACCAGCGACTGGATGCGCTCCAGCATCTCGTTGACGCGGGCGCCGAGCTCGTCGAGCGGGTCGTGCGAGTTCCTGATCGGCACGCGCGCGTCGAACTGGCCGGTCTGCAGGATCGATCGCACCGTGCCCTCGAGCGCGCGCAGCGGCGCCAGCGCGGCACGCGTCAGCAGGAACCCGCCGGCCACGGCGGCGACGGCGATCAGCGCCAGGATCTCGAGGCCGCGGGCGCGGAAGCGCCCCAGCAGCTCGTCGCGGACGTGCGAGCTGCGCCCCACCTGCACCATCACGCGGTACGGCAGCGTCACCGAGCCGACTTCGAGCACGGCGCCGTCGGGCAGGCCAGCCGAGCGTGGCCCAGCCAGACGCGCTCACCGACGGCGCGTCGAGCGGCGACAGGTCGAACTCGCCCCACCCGGGCGGCGCGGCGAAATACACCGCCTCGGTGCGCTCGTCCACGACGCGGACCAGCAGTCCCTCGTGCCGGCCCTGTCCGGCGTCGGCCTCGATCACTCGCTGCAGCCCCGCCAGGCCCGAGCGCTGGTACTCGACGGCATAGCGCGACAGCATCGACTGCAGCACGTCGTGATCCTGCGCGGCGAGGGCGCGCGCCAGCAGCACGTAGGTGGCGCGCCGAGAGCGCCACGGCGCTGACGATGAACAGGCCGGCGTACCACAGCCCCAGCCGGAGCGCGAACGCGCGCCCGATGGACCTATTCGAGTTTGAGGACATAGCCGACGCCGCGAACGGTGTGTAGCAGCCTGGGCTCGAACCCCTTGTCGATCTTGTCGCGCAGGCGATAGACGAGGACGTCGACGGCGTTGGTGCCGGTGTCGAAGCTGTAGTCCCACACGTGCGACACGATCATCGTCTTGGAGACCACCTGCCCGGCATGGCGCATCAGGTACTCGAGCAGCGCGAACTCCCGCGGCCGCAGTTCGATCGGCACGCCGGCGCGATGCACCCGGCGCGTCAGGCGATCGAGGTGCAGGTCGGCGAACGGTCAGCTCGGTCGGCTCCTGCGCGACCTGTCCGCGGCGCGTCAGCGCCTGCACCCGCGCCAGCAGTTCGGGAAACGCGAACGGCTTGGTCAGGTAGTCGTCGCCGCCGGTCTGCAGCCCCTTCACCCGATCGTCAACGGAGTGGCGGGCGCTGAGGAACAGGACCGGTGTGGTCACGCCCTTCCGGCGCAGCGCGGTGACCAGGCTGAGGCCGTCGAGGCGCGGCAGCATCACGTCGATGACGGCGGCGTCGTAGGGCTGGCTCTGCGCGAGGTCGAGACCGTCCACGCCGTTGTCTGCCACGTCCACCGCGAAGCCCTCCTGCCGCAGGCCGGCGGACACGAAATCCGCGATGGTCCGGTCATCCTCGACGATCAGCACGCGCACCCGGTCATCGTGGTGTGCGTGGGCGGCCTCCGTCAAGAACGGGCTGGATGGAGGCGCGCCTTCGGCGTGTAGGGTCTCAGGGTGCCGCCCGGCGGCGTGGGCGGCGCTGCCGCGCCGTAGGAGCGTGTCCTATCCGTCCTACCGCGCGAAGCGCGGCCTCCTTTCCTACCGAGCCCGGAGGGCGAGGCCTTCGGGAGGCGCCGTCGGCGTAGGGTGACAGGGCGCCGCTGCGCGGCGTAGGCGGCGCTCCCGCGCCGTAGGATCGGATCCCTGTCTTCCCTACCGAGCGTAGCGAGACCTCATCTCCTACCGAGCCGCAGGCGAGGCCTTCGGAACCCTGGCTCACACCGACGTCTCGCCCCAGCCGCGCACGGAGTAGAGCAGCGGCTTGGTCCAGAGGCTCTCGAGGCCCTCGAGGATGTCGGACGCCCAGTTGAAGACGTTCCGGCCGGCCACGACCTTCCGCATCGCCCGCATGCGCGCCATCTGCTCGGGCGCCGGCATGTCGATCGCCCGCGACAGCGCCGCGGCGAAGGCATCGACGTCGTAGGGATTGATGATCACCGCGTCGCTCGAGTTCCTGCGCCGCGCCGGCCAGCGCGCTCAGCACCAGCACGCCGCGCTCGTCGTCGCGCGCCGCGACGAACTCCTTGGCCACCAGGTTCATGCCGTCGTGCAGCGAGCTGACGATGCAGAAGTGCGCGAGGCGGTAGAGGGCGACCAGGCTGAAGGCGCCGAGCGCCGTCGTGTAGTAGGTCACCACCGGCGACCCGCCAGGCACGCGGTGGCGCGCGTTGAGGTCGGCGATGCGCTGGCCGATCTCCGCTTCGATCGCCGCGTAGCTCTCGAGGTCCGAGCGTGACGGCACGCCGATCTGCACGAACGTCAGCTTGCCCCGCAGCTCGGGCCGCTGCGTCATCAGCGCGTCGAGGGCGTCGAGGCGTTCGGGGATGCCCTTCGTGTAGTCCAGCCGATCGACGCCCAGCCCGATGATGTCGGCGCGCAGCCCGAGCAGCTCGCGCAGGCGCTGCTGTTCCTGCGGCAGCGCCGGATCGGCGGCGAAGCTCTGGATGCGGTCGTAGTCCACACCGATCGGCACCGAGACGACGGTGCTGTGCCGGCCGCCGAAGCGCACCCGCGACGACTCGAACTCGACCTCGGCGCCAAGCTCTTCTTCCGCCGCCATCAGGAAGTTGCGCCGATCGCGCTCGACCTGGAACGCGAGCAGATCGTTGGCCAGCAGCCCCTCGACGAGCTCGCGCCGCCACGGGCAGATCCGCAGGCGATCCGGATACGGCCACGGGATGTGCCAGAAGAGCGCCGTGCGCGTGTCCGGACGCAGCGCTGCGCAACGCCGGCGCCACCAGGGCCAGGTGATAGTCCTGGATGAACACCGGCGCGTCCGACGATCCGATCTCGTCGTGAATGGCGGCGGCGAACCGGGCGTTGATGTCCTGATACGCCGCCCAGTCCTCGCTGCGGAACTTCGGCCGCACGTCCACCACGTGACAGAGCGGCCACAGGCCCTCGTTGGCGAAGCCGCCGTAGTAGGCGGAGAAGGTCGGCTCCTCGAGCCACAGCCGCCGCAGCGCGTACGACGGGCTCTCGGGCGGCACCATCACCTTGTCGGCCGCGTCCACGACCAGCCGGTCCGCGGGGCCGGCGCCGTGCGCGATCCAGACGCCGCCGCGCTCGCGCATCAGCGCGTCGAGCGCCACCGCGACGCCGCCGGTCGCCGCCTTCACCGTGATCCGGCCATCGTCCTCCTGGCTGTGGAGGTACGGCTCGCGATTCGAGACCACGACCAAGCGGGCGGGCCAACGGCGCGTCGAGCTCGCCGGCCTGCGCGAGACCGCGGCGGAACAGGATGGGGCCGACCAGCTCGTGGATCGCAATCGACGCCACGACGCAGCAGCTGCAGCTGGTTGCCCCAGCCCGGGAACTCCCTGGCGACGACGGAGGCGAAGCCGAGGGTGATGCCGGCCTGGGACACCAGGCCGGTCCAGGTCGCCGTGCCGATCGTCTTCGGGGATGCCCGAGACAGCGCACCCCCGCGCCCACACCCAGCCTGATGAACGCAATCCGGACCGCCGACAGCGCGATCGCGCTGAAGCCGATGGCCGCGAGCGCGTCCAGGCGCAGCGAGGCCCCCACCGCGACGAAGAACACCACCAGCACGGGCGGCGCGCCTCGCCGTACCGCGGCGCGCAGCGCGTCGCCCTGGGCCACCGCCAGGTTCTCGATGACGACGCCCGCCGCCACCGCGGCGAGGAGCGGCTGCAGCTGCTGCGTCGTGCCGACCTGGCTGAGCACCGCGCACACCGCCAGCAGCACCAGCGTGATCTCGCGGCCGATGTAGCGCAGGTAGAGCGCGAACAGCACGCCGATCAGCACGCCGAAGGCGACCGCGCCACCGAGCTCCCAGGCCAGCCGCGCCAGCACGTTCACGCTGTCGGCCGCGCCGGTGTCGAACACGACGCGCGCCAGCTGCATCGACACCGAGAACAGCACCAGGATGATGAGGTCGGCCAGCACGACCATCGCCAGCACGGTGTCGCTCAGCCGGCCGCGGGCGCCCGAATCGGCGACGACCGCGGCCGTCATCGTCGGCGAGAAGGAGACCACCATCACGACCAGCATCTGCAGCATGACGAGGCGCTGGAGGCCGACGGCATCGGGCGCGATCGGCAGCCACGGCCACGCCAGCCACGCCAGGGCGGCCATGCCCGCGAGGGCGACAGCCGAGTGTCGCCACCGTCATCCGCGCGATCGCCGCGAGCCGCGCCCCGAGACGCTCCACGCTCAGCGTCAGGCCGGCAATGAAGGCGATGAGCGTGGTCGCCAGCCCGGTGACCACCTGCAGTTCGGTCGCCATCGACTCGGTGATCAGATTGGCCACGTAGGGCCCGACGATCACGCCGAAGATCAGGTAGCCGGTGAGGCGCGGCAGGTGGAAGCGCCGCAAGCGCATCGCCCGCCACCGACGCGCCCATCAGCGCGAACCCGAGCGCCAGCGCGGTGGCGACCGGCCCCGGCGTCAGTGTTTCGGCGCGCAACTCGCGCACGGCCGCCATCGCGCCGACGGCCAGGGCCAGGGCCAGGAATCGCGTCATGCGCCGACGCTCCGCGGCGGCAGGAACACGGCAATCAGCTCTGACCCGATGGTCCCCACCACCACGGCGGTGATCAGCACCGCGGCGTGGGGGCCGCTCAACACCGCAGCCGCGTTCAAGGCAAAGGCCACCCCGAACACGCCGGGCGGCAGCAGGTGCAGCCCGAGATCGCGAGGGGCCTTGCGGCCGAGGACGCCGCGCGCCGCGGCGCCGCCGGCCAGCTTGCCGAGCACGCGCAGCGCGACATAGGCCACCCCCAGGGCGAGGGCGGCTGGCGCCAGGTCCGCGCGCGCGCCGGCCACCAGCAGCACCAGCACCAGCAGCGGGTGCTGGACGAAGAGCACATCGCGGCGAACGGTCTCGCGCGGGCGGCCTCCCGCGTAGCGCCAGAACACGCCGGCGACCAGCCCGCCAAACAGCGCCGACAGGCCCAGCGCGTGCGCGACCCCTCCAATCAGCAGCAGCGCCGAGATCGCGAACACCCGCTCGTCGGTTTCCGACGTCGTGCGCGTCAGCAACAGCCAACCGGCGATGGCCAGCGCGAGCGTGATGCCCGAGGTCTGCGCCACCAGTTCGAGCGCGCCCACGGCGGAGCCCGCGCGCAGCCACGCCAGCAGCAGCCCGCCCGCCGCGATCGGCAGCAGCACGCCGAGCTCCTTGACACGAATGGCCGCGGGCCGCGGCTCCAGCGGGTTGCTGGTCGGCAGCGTCAGCGACGTTGCCGCGCAGATTCCCATCACCAGCACGACCGCCCAGGAGGGGGGGACGACCAGCGAGGTTGCCATCAGGGCGACCACGCCGATTCCACCCGACACCACGACCATGGTCACGGCGCCGTCCACCGCGCCCGCGGCGAGCACGCGCCCTTCGTCGACGCGTCGATCCCCCATCCCCAGACCCACCAGCACGCCGAGCGCGGCGAGCGCGACGGGCACCACCGGATCGAGCGACGACAGCGACGCGGCAGAGACGAGGTTGATGCCGTGGGGGCCCACGCCGATGCCGATCGTGAGCAGCAGCGCGACCGGGGCCGAGGTGGCCGTCCATTCGAGGGCCCGTCGCCAGCGCCTGAATGGACCCGCGGCGGCATCGTGCATCTCGCCGTGATCGTCAGGGACGACGCCGTCCAGTGACCGATCGAACAGGCCGAGCGGATCGCGGGCGGAGTGTGAGGTCATCGTTCCAGGGTGGTCACGTGGTGGTTGTCACCGCGCGTCACGGCAATCAGCATTCGCTGACCCTCCGCCGTCGCGGCATAGGCGCGCGTGACCTGCGCGGGTGTGGGAGCCTCGAGATTGGCGACGTGCGTGATGACATCCCCGGGGATGAGTCCCGCGCGGTCCGCCACCGAGCCACGGTCGACACGTACGACTTCGGCGCCCATCCTCGGCCGTAGCCGCAGGGTCAGGCCGAGCGATTGGGTCGACGCCGGTACCGGAGGCGCGAGCGCCACGACCCACACCTCACGCACGTCACCTTGACGGCGGACGCGCAGCGGGAGCGTCTCCCCCTCGAACAGGCGCGCGGTGCGGACGTCCCATCGCTGCCGCGACTCGATTGGCCGGCCATCGATCGCTTCGATCACATCGCCGACCATCACCTGTCCCGCGCCAGCGCCGGCGCGATCGACCCAGCTGACCACCACGCCCAGCGGGGCGCCGGTCGCCGATGACACATCCGAGGTCAGCGCCTGGACCTCGATTCCCAGCGTGGCCAGGGTGAATCGAGGGTTGACCGCCATCCGCAGCGCTTCGGCGAGAACGGTGGCGCCGGGCACGACCATCAGTTCCCCTTCGGTGGCAATCACCAGCCCCACCAGTTCGGCGCCATCCGTGAAGACGAACGAACCCGGCGCGAGATCGGTGCGGGGCGGCACCGCCCAGACCGGATCGGCCCAGAGCGGCGTATCGACAGGTTGCAGGGATCCGACGAACACCGGACGCAGCGACACGCCTTGCCGTGAGACCTCGCTCGCCACGAAGTAGCGCGGCTGCTGCAATCGTCGAGGCGCCCACGGCGCGGGCGGCGCTCCCGCGATCCCGCCGGCCACGCGCACGACCGCCAGCCCCGAGGCCGGATCGCGGGCGACGAGGCGATCGCTCCTCGACGCACCGGACTCCAGACCCTGGGGTTGCCAGGTCACGACGAGGTCGTCGCGCAACCAGACCGCGGCCGTGCGGTACGACGGCGGCCCGAGCACGTGCAGTGACGGACGGAGCTGCGCCTGCAGCCGGGCGATGTCGGCCGCGAGATCGTCGAACGTCGCGGAGTTGGTCAGCTGGCTCAGCACTGACGGCACCGGGTTCGGTGTCGCCGGAAGGTCCTGGAACCTGACGCGCGCGAGCAGCCACAACGCGGCGACGGCAAGGACGCCGGTCGTCAGCAGGAGTCGCGTTTCGCGCGAGACGCGCGGTCGATATGGACTGCTGGGCTGCATGTTGGAGTACGCGTTCCAGCAGTCTATCTGCACATCACGGGCGCATTGTCCAGGTGGCGGCCGCGACCGTGGACGAGAGCTAGCCCTGCTTCTCGACGATCACGCGCCCGGCATCGTTCAGATAGACCCGGTACGTGTTTCCGTCCTGGCACGACGCCGCGTAGTCACTTTCTGCGAGCACCTTGACCGCGACCACCTGCCCGCATGGCAGTCCGTGGAGCGCGATCACCGCCGTCAGATCCTTCTTGAGTGCCTCGTCGTCCTGGGCCAGCGACGGCGCCGTGACGAACGCCGTGACGATCAGCGATTGGGCAAGGGCCGCAGTGAGTCTGTTCATGGTCTGTCCCCCGGCAGCACACGCGTCCCCATTCATCCCTGGAGAGCCGCGAACTTCTTCGGGTCCGCGAGCAGACCCCAGATCGCCTCTCGCGAGGACACGATGTCGGACGCGAGTGCCTGATCCTCGTCCTGCAGCAGTGACAGCACCTTCATCATCATCAGCTCGTACGACCGGCGCAGGTCGGTCATGGTGAGCTTTGCTTTTCCCTGGTGGTACGCGCGGAACTGGTCCAGCAGATCGTCGACCTGGTTCTTGAGCGTGATCTTGGTGAAGATGCCGATGGCCTTGGTGTCCTTGAGCCGCTCCTTCAGCGCGGCCAAGTCCAGCGTCGGGGCCGCGACGGGCGCCTTCGCCGCGGGCGGGGCAACTGTGCTGGCAGCGGGCGGCGCCGCATCTTTCGCGCGCGGCGCAGGTGCTGGCTTCGACGCAGGCGCGGCCGTGGGGCCCGGCGTGGGTGGCGGAGCCGCTGGTACCGATGGCCTGGCGGCAGGCGGCGTGCGTGGAGCGGTCGCCGCGGGCCCGGGCTCCACCGCCGCCGTCTCGGGCTTCCCGCGCGCACAGCCTACGCCTGGCAGCAGCAGGAGCACCAGGAGCGGCAGGACGGCAGCGTGCGCGACGTGCATGGGCCGATCCTCAGCGATCGATCCCGAAGTGCGCCTTCACCTGTTCGACAATCTGGGGATCGGTCAACTTGTCGGCTGTCGCGATGTCGACCGTGCATCCGCCATGGGCCTTGGAACGGCTGAACCGCTCCATGAGTTCCAGCTTCACCTCGCCCGGGCCGAGTATCAGCAGCCCATCGGGTGCCGACAGTCGGACAATGACCTCATCGTAGTAACGGTTCATGTCCTGGCCGTGCCGTTCTTCGTACCTCTTCTCGCCTCCGCCATCCTGTTGGCCGCTATAACGAGGGTGTCCGGGAACCCCGGATTCCAGGGTCTCGGTGGTGACCTGGTCCGCGGAGATGGAGACGATGACGGCCTTCGTGTGGTCGATCCAGATCCCGGCTTTGTGCTTCATAAACGCCTCTTCAGCCCAAGTGTCGCATCGGGCCCGGAGAGCCGCTGTTTCATTTTGTACAGTCAACGGAAAGGGGTCTGGCGGATGTTCCTGGCAGCGCCCGACGTCCAGACGCTGTGCTGTTCGGTACATCCCCGCCGGCATGAAACTCCCTACAGTGGGTGATGAAAGAGAGGCCTTATGAATCGCGATGAACTCGAAGGCAAGGCGGAAGTGCTCAAGGGCAAGCTCAAGCAGGCGACCGGGGATCTCACGAACAATCCCGAACTTCACGACGAAGGCGTTGCGGACGAGGTCGCTGGACGGACGCAGGATGCCGTCGGCCACGTCAGACGAAAAGTCGGCGAGGCCATCGAAGACGTCGGCAACGCCCTCAAGAAGTAGGCATTTCACATGGAGATCGCAATGAGAACCGAACACGTGTCACGGTGAACAAGGGCGTCGCACACGCGGTGAAAGGCGTGCGACGTGTCGCAACCGAAGTCGACGTGATGCCCCCGTCGTAGTCAGTCAGCACCAGGAGGGCCGGCTCAGTCGAAGATGCGGCCCTCCTCAGGCCTCGCGGGCCCTGACCACCCGCCACCCGGCCGTTCAGTCGCGCAGCACGACGCCGAGCAGCGAGTTGCGGACCTTGATCCCGTCGATCCCGCCGGTCCCGCCGGTCCCGCCGCTGTATTCGATGAATCCCATCTTTCGGAACTTGTTCATGAAGAAGTTGACGCGCGATCGCGTCGTGCCCACCATTTCGGCGAGGATTTCTTGCGAGACTCGGGGGAGTTCGCGGTGCACGGAGGCTTGCCCATAGTGGGCCAGCAGGAGGAGTGCCCGTGCCAGCCGTTTCTCGGTGGGGTTCAGCAGCTGATCGACCAGGTCTTCTTCGATGCGGATGTTCCGGGTCAGCATGTGGGCCAGGAAGTGGTCCGCGAACGCGGGCTCGGCATGCATCTGCCTGACCATCTCGTGCTGCTCGACAGCCAGGATCGTGCACGGGGTCATGGCGGTCGCGGTGGCCGTTCGAGTTGACTGACCCGCCAGGCAGCCCTCGCCGAAGAAGTGCCCGGCCTCGACCAGGGCCACGACGACCTCCTTCCCCGCGTGCGACAGGACCGACAGTCGGACCACGCCCTCTTCGACATACATGACGAGACTGGCGGGATCGCCTTGGGCAAAAATCCTCGCCGTCGGTTCGTACACCGCCCGCGCGGTCTGCATCGTGCTCCAGTCGAGGAGCCGGGCCGGCTTGGGGGTGGCGGGCTTTGCCATCTGATTCTCAGCCCCATCCTAGCGGAAGCCCTGCGGTGTGCCAAACAGGACAGACGACGCCACGTGAAGCTGAAAAAATGGGCGTCAGGAGGTTCGCCATGCTATTCAACATTGCCGTCGTCCTGTTGATTCTGTGGGTGCTTGGCCTGGTGAGCGGCTACACTGTCGGCGCCTTCATTCACGTCCTGCTGGTGGTCGCGGTGGTGCTGTTTCTGGTCGGTATGCTGAGCGGCCGCCGCGTTGTCTGATCCTGTCGTGTGACGTCGTGGGCAGCGGTGACAGCGTCTGCCCACCACACGGCGTCTGAAACCCGGTCCCATGTCGCACACCTCCCACACCCCTCAACAGCACCGCGCCCTGCTCCAGCGAATTGCACACCAGGCGATGATCGAGCGGGGACTGCTCCCCACGTTCTCGGACGCCGCGAACAGCGAACTCCGCACCATCCAGGCATCGCCGGCGGCGCACGTCGCTCGTGGCGCCGAACTTCCGGAGCCCCGGGATCTGAGGGACCTGTTGTGGGCCTCGATCGACAACGACGACTCGCGCGATCTGGATCAGCTCACCGTCGCGGAGGCGCGGCCCGGTGAGGCGGTGGCGATCCGCGTGGCGATTGCCGACGTGGACGCCCTGGTGAAGGACGGCACGGCCATCGACGCGCACGCGGAACACAACACCACGTCGGTCTACACGGCGGCCAAGATCTTCCCGATGCTGCCCGAGCCGCTCTCGACCGATCTCACCTCGCTCAATCCCGACGAAGACCGGCTGGCCGTGGTCGTCGAGATGGTCGTCGATGGCGATGGCGCGGTGCAGTCGTCGGATGTCTATCGGGCTCGCGTACGGAACCGGGCCAAGCTCGCCTACAACAGCGTGGCGGCTTGGCTGGAGGGGCAAGCCGAGCCGCCGCGGGCGCTGGCGGCGGTGCCGGGCCTGGCCGAGAACCTGCGCTGGCAGGACAAGGTGGCGCAGCGCCTGAAGCGCCTGCGGCACGAGCGCGGTGCGCTCAGCCTGCGGACCATCAGGGCGAGACCGGTGTTCGAGGGCGATCGTCTCCAGCAGCTCGACGTGGACCAGAAGAGCCGGGCGACGGAGCTGATCGAAGACTTCATGATTGCCGCCAACGGCGTCACCGCGCGGTATCTGGCGGCGAAGAACCTGCCGTCCCTCCGGCGCGTGGTGCGTGTCCCCAAGCGCTGGGACCGCATCGTCGAGCTGGCGCGCACGCACGGCTACTCGCTGCCGGATGAACCCGACTCCGTGGCGCTCGACGACTTCCTGATGAAGGCGCAGGCCGACGATGTGGAGCGGTTCCCCGACGTGTCGCTCGCGGTCGTCAAACTGCTGGGCGCGGGTGAATACGTCGCCGAGCGGCCCGGCGCGAGCAGCCCTGGCCACTTCGGTCTGGCGGTGAAGGACTACACCCATTCCACGGCGCCGAATCGGCGCTACCCGGACCTCGTCACGCAGCGGTTGCTGAAGGCCGGCATCGCCGGGGGTGAGGCGCCCTACAGTTATGAGGAGCTGGACGCGCTGGCCAGACATGTGACCGAGAAGGAAGACGCCGCCAACAAGGTCGAGCGGCAGGTCGGAAAATCCGCGGCCGCGGTGCTGCTGGAGTCGCGAATCGGCGAGCGCTTCGCCGCGCTCATCACCGGCGCGTCCGACAAGGGCACCTGGGCGCGGCTGCTCTCCCTGCCTGTTGAGGGTCGAGTGGTGCGGGGCTTCGAGGGCGCGGACGTGGGCGACCGAGATCAACGTGGAGTTGACGTCGGTCAACGTCGAGCGCGGGTTCATCGACTTCAGGCGAGTCGACTCAGCCAGCCGCTGACATCCGGCGGCAACCGCGGCCGCGGTGGATCAGGGACAGTGGAGTCGAGGGGTCGCCGTTGTGGACCGTGGCCCTGGAGACGGTTGCCCTATCGGTATCCGCTCAACAGGGTCCAGAGGGCGTTGCGCCTCACCAGGGCAAGTCCATCCAGTCCGGCGTCGCGGCGAACGCCCAGGCCGAGCTCCGTCCGCACCGCGTTTTCGCGGCGAATCGCACACGCATCCGTCGCGCGCTGACCCGGTTCGGGATCAGGACAGCGACCGTCCAGGCTGCCAGCGAGCAAATACGGCAGCGCGTGGCCGTAGACCTCGTGAATCACGATGCGATCCAGATCTCCAGTGAGGTCCCGATACGACGATGACGGCTGGGCGTGATAGAGGCGGCTGAGCAGTGGCAGATTCACGACCACCACCACCTCGTGGACCTGCGAGCCGGCGACGGCGAGCGGAGCCACCTCGGCGAGCACGTAATTCTGTGTTAATTCAAGTAAACATTCGGCCATCGAAGGGATGAGTATTCCGGCGCAGCTCATCAATTTGCGTTGGCTCGAAAACTGCTTGAGGGTCGGTCGCCGGAACACGGCTTCGGCAACAAATGAGGTAGCGGTCTGGACAATTCCCTCACTTCGGTAAAGCCCTGGGTCACGTTTGCCGGAGCGGCGCT
The DNA here is from genome assembly GCA_963721715.1 of uncultured Acidobacteriota bacterium. GTDB lineage: Bacteria > Acidobacteriota > Vicinamibacteria > Vicinamibacterales > UBA2999 > VFZN01. The sequence continues at coordinate 1,005,435 of CAVRKI010000006.1, forward strand.
CATCGTCGCGATCCTGTACGTGGCTCAGGTCGTACTGGTGCCGCTGGCGGTCGCCATCCTCATCACGTTCGTCCTCACGCCTCCCGTCACGTCGCTCGAACGGTGGTTCGGACGCGTCCCGGCGGTGCTGGTCGTGGTGACGCTGATCTTCGCCACACTCGGGCTGGCTGGCTGGGGTCTGACTCGGCAACTGGGTCACCTCGCCGAGGAGATGCCCCAGTATCGGGCGAACATCCGCAGCAAGGTCGCGGACGTGCGCGGTGCGAGCCGCGGCGGGACGATCGAGAAGATGCAGGACGCCGTCGAGGACCTCAAGACCGAGCTCGGCGCGGACGAGACGCCGAAGGGCACGCCGTCGCAACAGGTTGTGGTGACGTCCGACCCCGCCTCCGAAGCGTCGGGGTTCACGTGGCTCGGGCCCTGGCTGGAACCGCTCGGCACGGCAGCGCTGGTTGTGGCACTGGTCGTCTTCATGTTGCTCGAGCGCCGGGACATGCGCGATCGGCTGGTCGGGCTGATCGGCCGTGGGAGGCTGGCCACCACGACGCGGGGCTTCGACGAAGCCAGCCGTCGAGTCAGCCGCTATCTGCTGATGCAATCGCTCGTCAGCTTCATCTGGGCCGGCATCGCCTTCGTCGGGATGTACCTGCTCGAGGTCCCATACGCCTTCGTCTGGGCGGTCCTCGGCGGCGCGCTGCGGTTCATCCCGTATGTCGGTCCGACGGTGGGTGCGGGCGGTCCCGTGCTCGTGAGCCTGGCGGCGATGCCCGGCTGGTCAGGGCCGCTGACGGTCTTCGCGTTCTTCGCCGCCCTCGAGCTGTTCACCAACATGGTGCTCGAGACGGTGCTCTACGCCGACGCGGTCGGCGTCTCGCAGGTGGCGCTGCTCGTCTCGGTGGCGTTCTGGACCTGGCTGTGGGGCCCGCTGGGGCTGCTGATGGCGTCCCCGCTCACGGTGTGCCTGGTCGTGCTCGGCAAGTACGTGCCGGGCCTGGCGTTCGTCGTCACGCTGATGGCCGACACGCCGCCGCTCGAGCTGGAGCACGGCTACTACCAGCGCCTGCTGGCCCGCGATCAGAGCGAGGCGGCCGAGCTCGTCGAGAAGCACATCAACAGCGACTCGACCGAATCGGTCTACGACGCGATGATGCTGCCGGCACTCAACTACGCCGAGCGCGATCGTCTGGAGGGGCGGCTGTCACCCGAGGAGGAGGCGACCATCATCGACTCGACCCGCGAGCTGATCGCCGACGCCACCGATCTCGCGCGGCGCCGCGGCGAGAAGGTTCCCGTGCCCGCCTCCACGTCGGATGTCATCGTCTCCGAGCCGCTGAAGGTGCTGGGATACGCCGTCAACGGCGGCGCCGACGAGGCGGCACTGAGCATGCTGTCGCTCAGCGTCGACGACCTGCCGATCGCGATCGAGATCGCGGCGGATCGGATGCAGGCCAACGGCCTGGTCTCCCTGGCGCGGGACCGCAAGGTTTCGGTGATCTACTTCGCGGATCTTCCACCCAGCCCATCGTCGAAGACGCGTTACCTGGTGAAGCGGGTGCACGCGGCGCTCCCCGACGTGCACATCGCGGTGGGCCGCTGGGCGCCGCCGGCGCTCGCCGACGAGACCTCGCAGCCGCTGCTCGATGCCGGCGCGGATCACGTGGCGTCGAGGCTGGTGGAGAGCCGCAAGTACCTGACCGGGCTGCTCGAGCCGCGCGTACCGGAATCAGGGGACGCGGCCGCATCGCCCGAACGCAGGAGCGCCTGACCTCGACGTCTCACCTCCCCGCCCGCACGATCCACTTGCGCAGCTCCTCGGCGGCCAGCATCGCCGCCGCGAACGGCAGGACGAACAGCCACGCCCCGGCATCGATGGGAGCCGTGGCGAAGATAGCGTTTGCCGCCGGCGTGTAGACGACGACCAGCACGAGGATGATCTCGATGGCGATGCCCACCCAGATCAGCGCGTTCCCCCTGGCGATCGACGTGAACAGCGACTCTCGCGGGCTGCGGCACAAGTGCACGTTGACGACCTGCATGGTGACGATGGCGGCCAGGCACGCCGTGGTCGCCGGAACGTAGCCGGCACGCGGCAGCACGAACAGGAACGTGGCCATGGCCGCCAGCGCCTCGAACCCGCCGAGGAACAGATAGGCGCGGGCCAGCACCCGCGGCGTCAGCACGCGGTCCTGGCGCGATCGCGGCGGCCGCGCCATCACGCCGGGCTCCGCCTGCTCGGTGCCCAGCCCGAGCGCGGGCACGATATCGGTGCCGAGATCCACGATCAGAATCTGCAGGATGGTGAGCGCGAGCGGCAGGTTGAAGAACGCGAACGCCAGGTACGGAATCAGTTCGGGGACGTTCGAAGTCAGGATGTAGGTCAGGAACTTCTGGATGTTGTCGTAGACCGCCCGGCCCTCCTCGATCGCGCTGACGATGCTGGCGAAGTTGTCGTCGAGCAGGACCATGTCGGCGGCCTGCCGGGCCACATCGGTTCCGGTGATGCCCATCGCGATGCCGATGTCCGCGGCGCGGAGCGCAGGCGCGTCGTTGACGCCATCGCCGGTCGCGGCGACGATCGCCCGGTGGCGCTGCAGCGCCGTCACGATTCGGAGCTTCTGGTCGGCGCCGACGCGCGCGAACAGCACATCGGGCGTCTCGACCGCGGCCCACATCTGCTCCTCGGACATCCGCCCCACCTGATCGCCGGTCAGCACCAGCGGGTCGGCGGCGCCGAACAGTCCGATCTGACGGCCGATGGCGACCGCCGTGGTTGGATGGTCACCGGTCAGCATGATGACCCGCACACCCGCGCTCCGGCAGCGGGCGATGGCGCCGGGCACCTCCGGCCTGGGCGGGTCATCGAAGCCCACCAGCGCGTCCAGGACGAGGTCCTCTTCGATCCGTGATTCTTCACAGTGAGCGGGCAGTTCCCGGTGCGCGAATGCCAGCACGCGAAGACCGCTGTGGGCCATCGCCAGCTGGGCGTCACCAAACGCCCGCGCGCGGGCCTCGGTGAGCGGCACCACGCCGCCCTCATCGGACATCCACCGGCACGCGGGGAGGATCGTCTCCAGCGCGCCCTTCGCATAGAGCCGATCGCCGTCGCCGGTCCGATGGACGGTCACGAGCCGCTTGCGATCCGTATCGAACGGCAGTTCGCCCACCTTTGGCGGGTCGTCCGGCACCAGGTGGGCGACCGCCTCGACGAGCGCGACCTCCATGGGGTCGCCCAGCCATCGCGCGCCGGGGCCTCCGGTGTCCTTCAGGTCGTGGCACAGGCGTGCGCACTCCAGGAAGCCACGAATCGACGGGGCCAGCTGCGGTGTCAGCTCGGACGCCGTCAGGCTGCGGCCCAGGGTGTAGATCGTCCGCACCGCCATCCGGTTCTCGGTCAGCGTGCCGGTCTTGTCGGTGCAGATGACGGTCGCCGCGCCCAACGTCTCGACGCTCGCCAATCGGCGCACGAGCACGTTGCGGCGAGCCATCCGGCGCGAGGCCATGGCCAGTGACAGCGTCAGGGTCGGCAGCAGCCCCTCGGGGACGTTGGCGACGATGATGCCGATGGCGAAGACGAAGTTCGTCCATCGCGGGACCCCCAGCACCTCGCCGGTCGCGAACACCAGCACACCGGCGACCGCTGCCAGAACCGCGATGACGCGACTGAGCCAGGCCAGCTCCTGCTGCAGCGGCGATGGCACTTCGTCCGCGGCCTGCGCCAGACGGGCGATTCCGCCGAACTCCGTGCGCATGCCGGTCGCCAGCACCAGGGCTCGCGCGCTGCCCGACACCACCGTCGTTCCGGCGAGCAGGCTGTTGCGGCTGCGCAGGGCCTCGCCTTCGACGTCCGGGCGGGCATCACGCGACAGCGGGTGCGACTCGCCGGTCAGCGTGCTGAGGTCGACGCGCAGCGCGAACGCCTGCACCACGCGGCAATCGGCGGACAAGTTGTCGCCCGCCTCGACCAGCAAGACGTCGCCGGGCACCAGCCCTTCGACGGCGATCCGCGACGCGCGGCCATCGCGCAGGGTCGTGACTTCCGATGGCAGCAGGCGCTGCAGCGCCCGGAACGCCTCCTCCGCCCGATACTCCTGCCAGAACGAGAACAGCCCGTTGACGACAATCACCGCGACGATGGCCAGCGCCAGCGTCTGCATCCCGTGTCCGGGATCGCTGCGATCCGCGGCCAGGGCCAGCAACGCCGCCAGCCAGAGCACGATCGCGAAGAAGTGCGTGAACTCGCGGAGGAACTGCAGGGACACCGGCACCCGGCGGGCCTGCTCGATGCGATTGGGACCGAACTCGACGAGACGCCTCGCGGCGTCCTCAGACGTGAGGCCATCAGCGCGGCTCCGCAGGCTGGCCAGCGCCTCGTCGACCGCGAGCTGATACCCGTTCACGACGTGCGCCGTCCCGCGAGCTTCCAGAACTGCGCTTCGCTCAACAGGGTGATCCGCAGTCCCTTCTCGCGGAGACGCTTGATCTCCATCAGCTTCAGTCCGCCGTCCTTCCCCGCCGCCTGCCTCGGGTTGGGCCGGCCGCGCACCACCACCGTCGTCAGCGCCGAGGCGCCGCTGTGGACAATGCCGCCGGCGCGGCGGGCGGCCTTCTCCGCGTCCGCGCGCGGCACACCGAGGATGCCGGTGAACGCCAGGTGCACGCCCTTCAGCGACTTCACCGCGCCCACCCGCATCGTCACCGGCGCCTGGTGCAGCGCCTCGATCAGCTCATCGGCCGTCTCGTAGCGCTTGCGGCGCTCGCCGATGCAGCGATAGACGATCTCCTTCAGCTGATCGCTGCAGGCCAGGCCGCGCACCTCGGCCGGGCGGACGCGACGCGTCGCGTCGCCCTTCACGAGGATGGCCAGCAGTTGGCCGACCTGATACACGTCGTCCCGCGACTGCCACTTCGGGGCGGCGCCGTCGAAGATGTCGCTCGGCGCCATGTGCGGGTTCAGCGTCCGCGCCGTCACGCCGCGGCGATCGCTCTGCTGGCGGACGATGCCGAAGTCGCCGAGCTTCAGCTGCCGTCGATCGCAGACGAAGACGTTGAGCGGCGTGAGGTCGCGGTGCAGCAACTGTCCGCGATGGAGCTTGCCCAGCACTTTGAGGATGCCGGCGATCTCGCGGCGCACGGCCGCCTCGGTCCAGGCCCCGGGATGGCGCGCGAGGTAGGCGCTGAGATCACCGTGACAGGCGTACTCGATCGCCAGGCAGTAGAGCATGCGGCGATCCGCGTCCATCAGCGGGAACGCGTCGTAGACACGGATGGCCCTCGCCTGCCCCTCGAGCAACTGGCCGAAGTAGGCCTCGCGCAGCCAGCCGTCCTGATGCGTGCTGACCTTGATGCAGACAGTGGCGGGCACCGTGCTCGATCGGCCGACACGGCTGGCGAGGTACACCTGCCCGAACCCGCCCTCGCCGAGCATGCGGCCAATGCGGTAGGAGACGCCGGACTCGGCGCTGAAGACGAGCGCGCCGACGTCGAGTAACCGGTGAGGGGCGCGGCGGCTGCCGTGAGTGGAGCGGGTGGTGGCGAGGGTCGTCTGAGGCATGACAGCGGGGATCAGGATAACGCCGGCGAAAGCCACGTGGGCGCGGCTTCGCCGCGTAGGGAACGGCAGAGACACGCCTTCAGCGCGGTGTAGGTGGCGGGCGGCGCTTCGCGCCGTAGGATCCGGCTTCCTACCCGCGCCGAAGCGCGGGCCCATCCGTCCTTCCGCCCCTGGCGGACCGTTCCTGCTACCGAGCGAAGCGAGGCCTATCAGTCCCACCGCGCGCAGCGCGGCCTATTCCTCCACCTGTTCCTCCACCTGCGCAAGCTGAATAGCGCCCTCTCCGGTTGTCAGTCGACGCAGGTAGTCGATCTGTCCCAAGTGGTAGTTGAGGTGACCGTTGAGATGGATCAGGAACTGTCGCGTGCTCCAAGTGCGCCCGAGCACCGCCTCGGGATAGGCCGTGTCCAACGCCGGCTCCGAGAGGCCGGCGATCACGGCCGGAATGGACGCCAGGACCGCGTCAATTCTTGTCAGCAGGTCGGCTTTCGCGACGCCGCGCGTGCTGAACTCTGCCGGACGATCGCGGGTGAAATCGATGCCGCCGATCAGACGGCCGATGTACTCCCTCAGGTTGCCTTCGAGGTGCAGGGCCAGGGTGCCGGCGGCGTTCGTGACGCCAGGGCCGGTGACCCACAGCGCCGCCGTGTCGGGGAAGGCCTCCAGTTGCTGGCGGAGGCGCGTGATGTCGCGGGTGAACAGGGTGGCAAGGTCGGTGGCAAACACGAGCCCATTCTATAGGCCGCGCTTACGCGCGGTGGGACGGATAGGACAGATCGGCCGCGCCCTTTCGGGCCTCGCCTTCGGCTCGGTAGGAGGAACGGTCCGCCAGGGGCGGAAGGACGGATAGGCCGCGCTGACGCGCGGTAGGAGGCTGGATCCTACGCCGCAAAGCGGCGCCGCGTCACCCTACGCGGCGGAGCCGCGCCTTTCCGATCTACACTGGATCGTCCCTTACCCGCACGACTGCGCCGGGCCGGCGCCACGCTCAGGACATTCAGCACATGCCGTTTTCGACCCTCGGGCTCTCCCGCTCCCTTTGTACGCCACTCGCGAAGCTGGGTTACACCACGCCCACACCGGTCCAGGCGCAATCCATTCCGATTGTCCTGACCGGACGCGATCTGCTGGCGCGCGCCCAGACCGGCACCGGCAAGACCGCCGCGTTCGGCCTGCCGATGATCGACCGCCTGCTGGTGCGGGGCGGCAGCCACGCCGGGCCGCGCAAGCCGCGCGGCCTCGTGCTCGTGCCCACCCGCGAGCTGGCGCTGCAGGTGCACAAGTCGCTGGCTGCCTACGGCGTGCCCGCGAACCTGCGCGTCGCCGCCATCTTCGGCGGCGTCTCGATCGGGCCGCAGAAGCAGGCCCTCCAGCGCGGCACCGACATCGTCGTCGCCACGCCAGGCCGGCTGCTGGATCACATGGAACAGCGCACCGTCGATCTGTCGGCGGTGGAGATCCTCGTGCTGGATGAAGCCGATCGCATGCTCGACATGGGCTTCCTGCCGCCGCTGAAGCGCATCCTGGTCACCGTGCCGAAGAAGCGGCAGACGCTGCTCTTCTCCGCCACCTTCTCGAAGGAAGTGGTACAGCTGTCGTCCGCCTTCACCCACGACGCCGGCCGCGTTGACGTGTCGGAGGGCCAGGTGGTGGCCAGCACCGTCACGCACCGGGTGCATCCCGTGTCCGAGGCGCGCAAGGGCGACCTGCTGACCCACGTGCTGAAGCAGGAGCCGGTGGGTCAGGCGCTGGTGTTCTGCCGCACCAAGCGCGGGTCGAACCGCGTCGGCGCGCATCTCGAACTGGGCGGCGTGAAGGCCGCCGTCATCCACGGCAACAAGAGCCAGGGCGCCCGCACCCGCGCGCTCGACGACTTCAAGGCCGGGCGCGTGAACGTGCTCGTCGCCACCGACATCGCGGCGCGCGGGCTCGACATCGTGCAGCTGCCGCTGGTGGTGAACTTCGATCTGCCGCTGGTGGCCGAGGACTACATCCACCGCGTCGGCCGCACCGGCCGCGCCGGTCTCGCGGGCCGCGCCGTGTCGCTGGTCTCGCCGGCGGATCGCGATCTGCTCCGCGACATCCAGAAACTGCTGACCGATCCGATCAAGCAGGTGGTGATCGAAGACTTCCCGGTGACGCCGCACGTGCCGCGGCAGGACGCGGACCGGCCGCGTCGTCACACCCAGGCCCGATCGCACCATGCTCCCACGGGTGGTCAGCGGCCGGGGGCGGCAACGCGAGCGCACGGACACGACTCGCGGCCCAAGGCGGCCTCGTCCGCACGACCCGCGCCTGGCGGCGGACGACCCGCGACCCACACCGCGCACATGTCACGGCCGGCCAGCAAGCCGCCCCGCGGGGGCGAGGCCGGCTGGCAGCCGGCCCCACGGAAGCCGGCCCGCCGCGCCGAACAGCGGTCGGGCCCGATCGCGCGGACCGAGCCGCTAGCGCTCACTCGCCGTAGCGCCGGGAGCCGGTGCGGCGGTATCGTGAGCGCATGCCCTCCCCCGCCTCGGGCCAGGTCACCGGATATTTCCTGTTCGACGTTGCGGAAGCCATCGACCTGGCGGCGGTCAAGTCGCGGCTGGGCAATGCCGGCCAGATTGCGCGCCTGGCGGGCCGGCCCGCCATTCCCGCCTACGTGCAGTATCAGGCGCCCCCGGTGCAGGTGGACGCCGAGGCGCTCGGCCTGGGCGTGGTGCCGGGGTTCCAGGCCCGACTGAAGATCTACGACTACGGAGTGGTTTCGCTGGCACTCTCCAAACCGTTCACTGGAGGGTGGGCGGAGCTGATCGCGCTCGGACACTCGGTGTCGTCCTCCGCCCTGGACGTGCGCGCGGAGGAGTACTGCCGGCGCGCCGCTGAACACTTCCAATCGGCGCTGACCCAGCCGCGGCAAACGTATCTGTCGGAGGACTACTTCGTCTACGCCGTGACCGCGGCCAGCGACGGCGAGCCCGCCGACGCCGTGCTGGCGGCGCACGGCGACGACATCGCGCGCCTGCTCAGGGGCGAAGTGGATCGCCTCAGCACCGAGGAGCGTGACGAAGTCCTCCGCCACCGGCTGTCGTATTTCGCGACCGACCTGGTCGTGCCCAGCTGGAACGGGGCCTTCGTCTACGACACCGAGGCCGGCCTGACGGGCGCCCTCGAGATCCTCGAATTCGCGAACTCGCAGCTGCTTCAGTTCCGCTACTACGACCAGCGGCTCGACACCGAGCTGAAACGGATCTACGGGAGGCTTCAGGTCTCGCACTGGTATGAACCGTGGATCGGACGTCGGTACACGAACGCGGCGCGCGAACTGCACGCGCTGTTCATCGACGTGAACGAACTCACCGATCGCACGGAGAACGCGTTGAAACTGGTAGGCGACGTCTATGCGGCGCGCCTGCTGGGCCTGACGGCCGCGCGTCTCGGCCTGGGCGCCTGGAAGGACGCCGTCCGCGACAAGCTGAAGACCCTCGATGACATCTACCGCTTCGCGGTGGAGCAGACGGCCATGGACCGCGGCGAGGTCCTCGAAGCGGCCATTGTCCTCATCCTCCTGTTCGAGCTGGTGCTGTTCTTCATGGGGATCATGACCTGACTTCGCGGCCCCCGTCACCGGTCAGCAGGACACGCGCCCGCATCCCGCGGAAGCTCGGCGTGCGCAACACCGCCGGGCTCCTGCTCGACGCCGTCCGCAAGAGCCTGGCGGCCAAGACGCGCGGCTATTTGCCGTTCAGCTCGTCGTAGATGGCCTGCACCGCGGCCTTCATGCGCGTCGACTCGTAGCCAGGAAACCTGGTCATCCACGCCGTCGCCGCGGCCGCTTCGTCCACCGTCTTGCCGGCCTTGTGCGCCGCTTCGGTCTGCGACCACAGTTCCGCCGTGAACTGCTGGAACATCTGCAGGTCCTTCCACTGCGCCACTCCCTGGTGCCCGCCGATCACGCTGTCGACGTTCTTGACGTTCGCCAGCACCTTGGTCAGCGTGCGCGGCCACTCGCGCCCGCTGCCGCCGTTGCTGCGATCGATGAACGGCGCGTCCTTCCACGGGAACATGTCGCCCGCGTGCATCGTCCGCAGCGCGGTGTAGACGATGAAGGTGTCGCCGTTGGTGTGCCCGGCGCCGAAGTGATAGAGGTCGATCCGATCCTTGCCGGACCCGAGCGTCAGCGTGTCCTGGTAGGTGCGCTTCGGCAGGAACGCCGCCTTCTCGCCCTTGAAGGCATCCATCCGCGCCATGTTGGCCTTCGTGTTCTCGTGCACCACGCTCTCGACCTTGGCCCCGAAGAACTCGTTGCTGCCGGTGTGATCGCCGTGCGTGTGGGTGTTGATGATGGTGGTCACCGGCTTGTCGGTGACGGTGCGGATACGCTCGAGGATGGCCGGGCCCCATCCCGCGAGCTTGGTGTCGACGATCACCACGCCGGCGTCGGTGACGAACACGCCGACGTTGCCGCCGCTGAACGTCTCGCGAGGCGCCGGGCTCGAGCCGGTGATGACGTAGAGGTTGTCCTTCACCTTCTCGATCTTCGTCGCCGCCAGCGCCGCCGCCGATGGCGGGGCGGGCGCCTGGAACGCCGCGACCGCCATGGTCAGTCCGCCGAACGTGGTGATCAGGGCCAGGGTGAGTGCTCGCATCATGGGCGCGATTCTACCCCGGCATCGGCTCGTCGGCGCTGCCGCCGTAGATCGCCGGCACCTTCGAGCCCATCGCGCGCAGATAGGCGGTGAGCTGGCCGCGATGATGGATCGAGTGGTTGTTGCCGAAGCCGAGATACGACACCGCCGGCCACTGGAACATGCCGAAGAAATCCACGACACGCAGCATGTCGTCCGCCGGCATGGTCCGCACCGCACTCAGCTTCGCGGGAAACTCGGTCTGGTACATCTCGACGAGCGCGGCGCTGGACGGATAGGCGGCGGCGGCCTTCTTCTCCGCCTCCGGATCCCACGCGAATCCGCCATTGCGCACCGCGTCCAGGAACCACAGGTCGCCGACGGCGAGGTGCACGGCGATGTCCCACGCGGTTCGCGACTTGTCGTCGGGACGGTAGTCGCGACGGTCGTCCGGCACCGCCGCCAGCACCTTGCACGTGGCGGGAAACTCGCTCTCCCAGAGCTGAGTCATGAACGAGACGAGAAACGCGGCCTGCTGCTGATCCATCTTGCACCTCCTGCCGCGGGCACGACCGCGGGAAGGCGAAAATATAGCGAAACCTGCGGCCGCGATGCAAGCAGGAACGGTTACCCCGCCGCCGGGGCGGCCGCCGACGGCGCTGGCGTGATCGCCGGCCGCGACACCAGGACGTGGAACTCCGCGCCCGGCACCGACGTCGCCCGCAGCTTGCGTCGATAGAGATGATTGCCACGCGTGTAGGTGGCGGGGTCCACGCACGCGAACTGGCGACCCAGATACAGCTTGCCGTGCGGGTGAGCGGCGAACCACCCCTCGATCAGCGTGAGGAACAGGTATGACCCGTAGCCCTGCGAGTTCTTCGCCGTGCCGCCCGACAGGTAGTAGACGTCGTCGCCGAACTGGACCCCGAAGAACGCGGCATGGCAACGGCCTTCGCCTCTGACCGTGGCGATGAACGCCAGGTCGCCGATGCACGCCAGCTTCAGGAAGTGCCGCGCCACGTCCAGCGCGGCGGAGAACCGCTCGCCGTTGCGATCCATCACCTGACGGCGCAGGCGCACCAGCGTCGCGAGATCGCGGATCGCGGCCAGGCCATGCCTCGTCTCGACGGTCGCCGAGGCCTCGACCGCCTTGCGGTAGTCACGGCGGATGTTCTCGCTCACGTCGCGCCGATAGGCGTCGAAACTGGCCCACCGGCGGAAGTCCACGCGGTCGACGAGAAACGCCGTCTCGCGCAGCGGTCGCGGCACCAGGTCGCCGACGGCGCCCGACGGCGGCCGGCGCTCCTCGGGATTCCAGGGCGAGCCGTAGACGTAGGTGGCCGCGCCGCACTGTTCGATCACGAGATGGATGCAGTGCTCCCACGATTCGACGAAGTCGGGTTCGAGGTGCAGGCGATCGAGGAAGCGCACGCGCCCGCGCGCGATGGCCACCGCGCACTGACCGATCTTCCGCGGCGCGCCTGACGCGTCCGTCGTCGCGAACTCGAAGGCACGGACGCGGCTCCGCAGGCGATGCGCGCGGACCACCCGCCAGGTCCCGAGAAACGATCCGGCGCACCCGCGCACGAAGCGGTCCCATTCCGCCGGATCGATCGCGCGCAACGGGCGCTCCGAGATGATGACGGCAGGCGGCGCCTCGACCATGACAAACCCCACCCGATTCTTCCACGCGATCACACCGCAGGCAACCTCAGCACTGGACGATGCTCACGGGTGAGCCGGCGGCTGGTGGCTGGTGGCCCAGATTGGCAGCGGCGGGGTGAAACGGCCGGGGACGCCAGCTGGAGCGGCGTACACTATCCTGTGACCGCTTCAATGACACCACGCGTCCGCTTCGCCCCGTCACCCACGGGCTACCTCCATGTCGGCGGCGCCCGCACGGCTCTCTTCAACTGGCTCTTCGCCCGGCACCACGGCGGCACCTTCATCCTCCGCATCGAGGACACCGACGTGCAGCGCTCCTCGTGGGAGATGGTGAGCGGGATTCTCGATGGCCTGACGTGGCTGGGCATCGACTGGGACGAGGGCCCCGAGATTGGCGGACCGCACGCGCCGTACTTCCAGTCCGAGCGGCTCGAACGCTACCGGTCGGCGGCGCGCGACCTGCTGGCGCAGGGACTGGCGGTCGAGGACGGCGGCGCCATCCGCTTCAAGGTGCCGCCCGGCAAGACGGCGTTCGCGGACAGCGTGCACGGGCCAATCGAGTTCGACAACGAGCACATCGAGAGCTTCGTCATCCTGCGCTCCGACACCCACCCCACGTATCACCTGTCGGTGGTCCTGGACGACATCGACATGCAGGTGACGCACGTGGTGCGCGGCGACGACCACATCTCGAACACGCCCAAGCAGGTGCTGCTCTACAACGCGTTCGGGGCCACGCCGCCCACCTTCGCGCACGTGCCGCTGATCATGGGTCCGGACAAGAAGCGCCTGAGCAAGCGCCACGGCGCCACCAGCGTAATGGAGTATGAGAAGGCCGGCTACCTGCCCGAGGCGATGTTCAACTTCCTCGCGCTCCTCGGCTGGGGCACCGGCAGCGACGATGAACTGCTGACGCGGGACGAACTGGTCGCGCGCTTCAACCTGGAAGGCATCTCGGGCGGCAACGCGGTCTTCAACATCGAGAAGCTCGACTGGTTCAATCACCAGCACCTGCTGAAGCTCGGCGACGACGAGCTGATCGCGAGCCTGCACACGCGGCTGACGGCCGCCGGCTACTGGCGTGACGCGCTGTTCGGCCAGGATCGCGACTGGTTCGTGAAGGTGCTGACGCTGCTCCGCCCGCGCGCGAAGCGGTTGAACGAGTTCATCGATCAGCTGTCGCCGTTCTTCGTCGAGCCCACGGAGTACGACGCCGAGGGCGTGAACAAGCACCTGGCGGCCGACGGCATCGGCGCCCACGTCCAGGCCTTGCGCGATGCCTTGGCGGCGGCCGAACCGTTCGACGAAGCCACGCTCGAGCGCGATCTGCGCGCCGTCGCGGACTCCCGCGGGCTGAAGGCCGGCACGCTGATTCACGCCACGCGGCTGGCGATGACCGGCCGGATGGTCAGCCCCGGCCTCTTCGAGATGCTGGCGCTGCTCGGCCGCGATCGGGTGGTGGCGCGGCTCACCCGGCTCATCGACAGGCTGTGGGCGGCATGAGCGACTCCTACCAGGAGCTCGTCGCGCAGCTGCGCACCTCGTTTCCGGCGCCGGTCTCCGACCGGATGCACGACGCCTACTTCGTGTTCTCGATTCTCCGCGCGCTCGATCAGGTGGACGCACTCAAGTCGGCGGCGCCGATGCTGGGCACGCCGGTGGAGCTGGACTACGACGCGGCACGGCGCGAGCGGATGTCCCGCGATCCCCGCGCGCTCGAAGCGGTGACGGCGGATCTGGTCCATTACCTGTCCGGCATGTTCATCTGGGGTCACCCGCGCGCCCAGATCAACGTCGTCCCCTCGCCGACCATTCCGAGCATCATCGGCGGGTTGCTGCCTTCCATCTACAACCCCAACCTGGTGAGCGAAGAGTCGTCCCGCCAGGTGTCGCTGGCCGAGGTCGAAGCCCTCTCGATGACCGCCGCGCTGGTCGGCTACGACCCGGCGGCTGCGGACGGCGTCTTCACCTTCGGCGGCACCGGGACGATGTTGTACGCGGCAAAGATCGGCCTCGAGAAGGCGGTGCCCGGCGTGAGGCGCGACGGGTTGCGCACCCCCGCCGTGCTCGTCTGCTCGGAGCGCGCGCACTACGCCTGCCTGACGGTGGCGAACTGGCTGGGGCTGGGCGAGTCGAACGTCGTCATGCTGCCCAGCACCGATGACAACCAGATGCAGGTGGAGCACCTCGCGCCCTGCCTGCGCGACGTCGTGAACAGCGGGCGCCGCATCGCCTGCATCGTCGCGACCATGGGCACGACCGACGCCTTCGGCCTCGACGACCTGGCCGCGATCGCGCGCGTCCGCGACCAGGCCGTGCGCGATCTGCGGCTCGACTACTCGCCGCACATCCATGCCGACGCGGTCATCGGCTGGGCCTGGAGCGTCTTCAACGACTACGACTTCGAGCAGAACCCTCTCGGCTTCCGGCACCGCACGCTGCGCGCGCTCGCCGGCACGACCCGGCGCATCCGTCACCTCGGGCTCGCCGACTCGGTGGGCGTGGACTACCACAAGACCGGCTTCACGCCCTACATCTCGAGCGCGGTGCTGCTGCGCGACAAGCACGACTTCTCGTACCTCACGCGCCGTGACGAGGACACCCCGTACATCTTCCAGTCCGGGGAGCGCCACCCGGGCAAGTACACGCTCGAGACCTCGCGCTCGGGCAGCGGACCGCTGTCGGCGCTGGCCAACCTGCGCCTGTTCGGCACGCGCGGTCTGCAGGCGCTGCTCGGCCACGTCGTTGGCATGGCCGAGGAGTTGCGCGAGCAACTGGAGGGCCATGCCGCCACCACGGTGATGAACGGCGACAACTTCGGTCCGGTGACGCTGTTCCGCGTCTACCCGGACGGAGTCGACACCTTCAGCATGCCCGATCAGGAGCGCCGCGACCCGGCCATGCGCGACACGCTCCGGGCCCACAACGACTACAACCGCCGGATCTTCGAGATCATCCAGGCCGAGGCCCTGCAGGGCCAGGGCGTTGTCATCTCGCTCACCGACTGCTACCGCGAATCCGACTACGGCGAGCCGATCAACGCCCTGAAGTCCTATATCCTGAGCCCGTTCTCGGATGTCCAGCACGTGCACGCCGTGCTCGAGTCGATCTGGAAAGCCCGCCGCGAGATCTCCCAGACCTGAACGCCGAGGGCGACAACGACCGAAGGAGTGACCGGGATGAAACGACGTGATTTCCTCCGGCTGACCAGCAGCATGGTGCCCGCGGGCCTCGCCCTGCCGCGGCTCGCCCGTGCGCGCGGCCGCGCCGACGATCCGGACTACGTCGTGATCGGCGCGGGCTCGTCGGGCTGCGTGCTGGCCCATCGCCTCTCCGTCGATTCGTCCAATCGCGTGGTGGTGCTCGAAGCCGGCGTGTCCGGCGAGGCCGACCCGGTCGTCACCACGCCTGGCCGCTGGGTGTCGCTGCTCGGCTCGTCCTACGACTGGGACTACCGCACCGACACCGTGGCGGGTCTTGGCGATCGCCGCGTCGCCTTCCCACGGGGCAAGGCGCTCGGCGGCTCCAGCGCCATCAACGCGATGACCCACATTCGCGGTCATCGCCTCTGCTTCGATCGCTGGCGTGAGCTCGGCAATCCGGGCTGGGGTTACGACGAGGTGCTGCCGCTGTTCAAGCGATCGGAGCGGAACGAGAGCGGTGGCTCGGAGTTCCGGGGCGGCGACGGCCCGCTGGCCGTCAGCTTCTGCTGGGACCCGCACGATGGCCACCGCGCGTTCCTCACCGCGGCCATGCATGCCGGCTACCGCGCCGACGCGCGCTTCGATTTCAACGCAGCCCAACCCGGTCGGCGTCGCTGGCTTCTACCAGAAGAACATCCTCGACGGCCGGCGGCACAGCGCCGCCGCGGCGTTCCTGATGCCGGCGATGTCGCGCCCGAACCTCGACGTGCGCTCCCGCGCGGTGGTGACGCGACTGATCGTGGAAGGGCACGCGGGTGGTCGGGCGTCGAGTACCTGCGCGACGGACAGCGCGAGGTGGTGCGCGCCGCGCGTGAAGTGGTGCTGGCGGCGGGAGTCGTCGGACTCACCGCGGCTGCTGATGCTCTCCGGGATCGGTCCCGCCGATCAGCTGAAGGCTCACGGCATCCCTGTCGTGGCCGACGTGCCCGGCGTGGGCCAGAACTTCCAGGATCACCTGAAGCTGTCGATCCGGTGGAACGGCACGACCGAGTTGCCGGGCTCGACGGTCACCGCGGGCCTGTTCACGACGTCGGGGTCGACCTGGCCGCCAGACCTCCAGTTCTACGTCGGACGCGGGCTCGAGCAGGCGGATCGCTTCATCACCATCACCGTCTCGCTCGTGCGGCCTCGCTCGCGCGGCGAGATCCGGCTGTCGTCCGGCGATCCCGCGGCAGCGCCGCTGATTCGCCCCAACTACCTGCAGGAACAGGCCGACGTGGACGCCCTGGTGCACGGCGTGCGCCTCGCGAGGCTGATTGGATCCTCTTCCGCCTACGATCCGCTCAGGGGCGACGAGATCGAGCCCGGCCCGGCGGCCACCTCGCCGGAGGATCTCCAGCGCTTCGTGCGCCGCGCCGCGGACACCATCTACCACGCGGCCGGCACCTGCAGGATGGGCCCGGCCTCGGACCCGCAGGCGGTGGTGGACCCCGAGCTTCGCGTGCGTGGCGTGCAGGGGCTGCGCGTGGCGGACGCGTCGATCATGCCGGAGGTGGTGAACGCCACCACTCACGCGGCGTGCGTGATGATCGGCGAGAAGGCGGCGGAGCTGCTCGGGCGCAGTCGCGCGGCGGACGCCTAGCGGCGCGCCGGCATCGTCAATCGTGATGATCGCGCCACCCTGCGGGTCACGCGGTAGCACCCGATGGGGAGAACCGGAACGCCCGGGGTGAGGTCACAACGAGCATCTTGGTGGCGGCATCGACCCGCGGCGAGCTCGAAGCAGCAATGGCCCACGAGCTGCTGGCGAACCAGGTGGCGATGCGGGTGGCGCGGGTCGCCTCTGGTCCAGTCAATCAAGGCTTGCGCAACAGGCGTTCGAGCGCGTCGAGACGCTGGCGCAACTCGAGGGTCTCACGCTCCAGCCGCTCACGGAGCATTCTGTTCTCGCGCTCGAGCCGCTGACTGCGTTCGTCGAGCGCGCGGGTGCGCTCTTCGAGCGCCTTGGCAGCCGCCAGCGCCACGCCGTCGGCATCCATGGTCCCGATGCGGAGCGGATCCTCGCCCAGCCCGAAGGCCGCGTGGAAGTCCTGCGCGGTCGGCCCCACGTGCCGGATCGACTCGTCTTGTGCCAGGTAACTCCACTCGCGAACCGGCATCTGGGCCAGCTTCGTCAGCACCGCCTCGTTGTCCATCTCGCGAAACAAATGCTTGCTGTTCACGTCCGACAGACCGAGCCACTGGCTGCCGCTTGGCGCAAGATAGAGACCGGTCGTCGACGCCGCGTTCGTGTAGAACCCCACGCCACCTGCCGCGCGCACCAGGAACTCGTTGGCAGCGAAGCTCGTGAAGGAGCTTGTCGTCGAACGATCGGCGTAGACGAACGATCCGTTCGCCGCCGGTATGGCGACGGCGTGGCTTCCCAACGCGACGCTGCCGACCCCCGCCGCGCTCGTCTGATCGCCCATCGCTACGGAGGCCGTGCCGCTCGCCACGACACCGTTGCCGAGCGCCGTGCTGACGGAGCCGCTGGCGACCGCGAAGCGGCCCATCGCCACACTATTGAAGCCGCTGGCTGTGGTGTCGAACCCCATCGCCACGCTGTACCGGCCAATGTTGGCGTCGTCCCAATGCGCGCCGGTGACCTGCCCAACTCGCAGCGCGTCCTGCCCCGCGTACCACATGAAGCGCCTGCCCGGGCCGGCGGCGGGCAGAGTGCCGCCACTCTGCTGCTCGATGGTGGCAACCACCCCCTGGGCGTTACTGAGGTCGAAGCCGCCGTTCGGCGCGGTCCTCAGCCCGAGCGACACGTCTCCCGACACACCGCCCCCGACCAGCCCGGGGAAGGCGATGACCCTTGTGATGTCCCCGATGCTGCCCGCCTCACAGATCACCGTTCCATCCTGATTGACCGTCCGCATGAATTGGCCGCTGCCGCAGGTTCCGCTGACGCGCAACTGCACTTGTCCAGGATTGATGGCGACCGCGCCGATGGTGCCGGTCACCGGTCGGGGACTGCCACCCGTACCGCCACCCGGCGTCGGCACGAACGCGCCGCTGTTGCCACCTGCGTCACGCCACGAGCCCCCGAGCGACACCGGCGAAATCGACGCCGACAGCGGCAGCGCCTGGCCGCCGGGCGCGGCCACCACGGTCACGCCCATTCCGATCGTGCCGTCGGGATTCACGAACGCCGTGCCGACGATGGAGGCGGCAACGCTGGCGCCGCACTGATCGTCGGTGCCCTCCAGGCGATAGATGCCGCCGTTCTGCGTCACGGCCACGGTGACGATGTTGCAGTAGGGCTGCAGCTGCCACCGGAACGTGCCCAGTGGCTGAGCCTGCGCAGACGTGGCCACCAAGGTGGCGAGCGCCCACGCCCCGGCGGCGACGGAAATCGCGCGTGATGTCATCGACGACGGCTCCTCGGTCGGTCAGGGCTTCCGCAACAGGCGCTCGAGCTGCTCGATGCGCTCCCGGAGCTCGGCGTTCTCCCGCAGCAACTGCTGGCTGCGTTCATCCAGCATCCGCGTGCGCTCTTCGAGCGCCTTGGTCGCGGCCAGGGCAATGCCGTCGGCGTCGATGGTGTTGATCTTCAGCGGGTTCTCACCCAACCCGAACGCGGCGTGGAAGTCCTGCGCCGTCGGGCCCACGTGACGAATCGCCGCGTCCTGGGTCTTGTAGTTCCATTCCTGGATGGGCATCCGCGCGATCTTCGACAACACGTCCTCACCGGGGAGGTCGCGGAAGTGCTCCTTCATGTTCACGTCCGACACGACCAGCCACGAGCTGCCCCCGGACGCCATCTCCACGCCCGAGGTGGCCGCCGCGTTGGTGTAGAAGCCGACCCCGCCGGCGGCGCGCACGATGAACTCGTTCGGGGCGAAGCCGACGATGTCGTTGGTCGTCGAGCGGTCAGAGAAGATGAATGTGCCAGACGCCGCTGCCTGGGCGACGGCGTCGGAGCCGAGGACGACCGAACCGTTGCCGCCGGCGAAGACGCGGAGGCCCATCGCCACCGATTCGGTGCCATTGGCCTGCGAGCCCGCGCCCGCGACAATGCTGTTGGTGCCGCCGGCGTTGGTGGCATCACCCATCGACACGGCCGACGTGCCAGTCGCACTGGTGTTCTGCCCCATCGCCACGCTGTTGGTACCGATGGCGAAAGTGCCAACGCCCATGGCCGTGCTCCTCGAACCCTGAGCGCGGGTGCCGGAGCCGATCGCGGTGCTGGCGAGGCCGCTGGCAATCGTGCCTGCCCCCATCGACGTGCTGTAGGCGCCGGTGGCCTGCGTCTCCTGCCCCATCGCGGTGCTGGTCGGCGCGGTCGCGGAGGTGAGCGCGCCGAGCGCGGTGCTGAAGGGGCCGGTGGCGGCGACGTCGAAGCCGAGCGCCGTGCTGTAGATCCCGATGTTCACGTCGTCCCACAACGGCCCGTTGACGGTGCCGGCACGGAACGCCGACTTGCCCGGATACCACATCATCCGGGTGCCGATGTTGCCAGCCGGCGCGGTGCCCGTGCCGACGGTGCCGCGCGCCACGAATCCGCCGTCGGCCAGCAGCCCGAAGCTGCTCGGGATCACGGACGGAGACGAGACCGGGCGTGGGCTGCCGCCGGTGCCGGCGCCTGGCGTCAGCACGAAGCTGCCCGAGCGGCCGCCGCCGTCGCGCCAGGTGCCGCTGAGCGTGCTGAGGGCGATCTCCGCATCCACGGGGACGGGGAGCCCGCCCGGCGTGGACACGATGTTCAAGCCGAAGCCGATCGTGCCGTCCGGGTTCTGGAAGGCCGTGCCGATCACCGAGCTCTGATCCGCGCCCGCCCCGCACCGATCGTCCGTGCCCTCCAGCCGGTACACGGACCCGACCTGCGTGACGACGACGCTGATGATGTTGCAGTAGGGCTGCAGCTGCCAGCGGAAGGTGCCGAGGGGTTGCGCCTGTGCCAGGCCAGGGAAGGCCGTGGCGAGAACGACCAACGATACGGTGCAGAACAGGCGACCAGTCATAACGTTCCTCCGGAGACGCGCGGGCGTCGAACCTGGGCTCCTCGTGGAGAAGCCTTTGTATGGAAGATCGCAAACGGTCGTCGGAACCGGACATGCCAATCGGAGTAACCTAGCGCCGACCACCCGGCCGATGGAGAACCCCACCCCGCTTGCTCAGCTGTTCGCGTCGGTTGATCGCGGCGACCCCGAGGCGGGCTCCGCGCTGTTCGCCGGGCTGTACACGGAGCTGCATCGGCTGGCACAGCGCGAGCTGGCGCGACAAGGGTGGGGGGTGTCGCTCGGCGCCACCAGCCTGCTCCACGAGGCCTACCTCGACTTGTCGAAGAAGGAAGACGCCGCGTTCCCCGATCGCAACCGGTTCATGGCTTACGCCGCCCGCGTGATGCGCGGGTTGATCGTCGACTACGCGCGGAACCGGCAGGCGCTCAAGCGAGGTGGGGAGTTTCACCTGACGGCCCTCACCGACGCCCTCGAGGTGAGCGTCGGCGGCCGCGAACTGGCCCAGTTGAGCGACGCGCTCGACGAGCTGGCCGAAAGCGAACCGATCCTGGCCGAAGTGGTGGACTTGAAGTACTTCTGCGGTTTCTCGTTCGAGGAGATCGCGGCGATGAAGAGCCTGTCGGAACGCACCGTGCGGCGGCACTGGACCAAGGCGCGGGCCTACCTCCACGCCGCGCTCAGCGAGAACGCCGCCTCGATGTGAGCCCATGGCCACGAATCGCCGTGACGACTGGCAGACGGCAAGCCCGTACCTCGACACAGCGCTCGACCTGCCGCCCGAGGCGCGTGCCGCATGGCTGGAAGGCATCCGCGCGGAGGCTCCGGAGCTGGCGGCGTTGATCGAACGCTGGCTGGCCACGTGCGACGCCCTCGCCGAGGACCAGTTTCTCGAGGGCGGGGCAATCGTCGAGCCGGTGCGGACGGCTCTCGCGGGCCTGCAGGTCGGCGCCTACCGGCTGGTCGAGCCCATCGGCCACGGCGGCATGGGCAGCGTCTGGTTGGCGGAGCGAACCGACGGCCGCTACGAGGGGCGAGTGGCGGTCAAGCTCCTGAACGTCGTCCCTGGTTGGCCGCGCCGGCGAGGAACGCTTCGCGCGCGAGGGACGCATCGTCGCGCGCCTGGCGCATCCGCAGATTGCGCACCTGATCGACGCCGGGGCCTCGCCCATCGGCCAGCCCTACCTGGTGCTCGAGTACGTCGATGGGGAGCCCATCGACCACTACTGCGACGCGCGACAGCTGCCCGTCGATGGTCGCGTGCGGCTGTTTCTCGACGTGCTCGCGCCGGTGGCGCATGCCCACGCCAACCTCGTCGTGCACCGCGACCTGAAACCATCGAACGTCCTCGTCACGGCGGACGGGCAGGTGAAGCTGCTCGACTTCGGGATCGCCCACCTGCTCGAATCGCAGGGTGAGGGTGTTCAGCCGCTGACACGGGTGGGCGATTCCGTGCTGACGCCGGCGTACGCCGCGCCCGAGCAGGTGAACGGTCGCGAGGTGACGACGACGACCGACGTCTATGCGCTGGGGGTGCTGTTCTACCTGCTGCTTGCGGGCCGCCATCCACTGGAGCCCGCCCTCGAGCAACCCGCCACCCTGCTCCGCGCGATTGTCGAGACCGACGCGCCCCGGATGTCGGACCGCGTGGTCGATGACGATCCCCGCCTGAGCGGCAACCCGACATCCATCGCCGCCGCTCGTGGGACGACACCAGAACGTCTTCGCCAGTCGCTCTGGGGCGACCTGGACACCATCGTCGCGAAGGCGATGAAGAAGGTCCCGGGCGAGCGCTATGGTTCGGTCACCGCGCTGGCCGACGACCTTCGGCGCTACCTCGCGCACCAGCCGATCAGCGCGCGAGCGGACCACCTGGCCTACCGGTTCGGGAAGCTGGTGCGGCGCAACCCGGTGGCGGCCGCGCTCGGCGGCCCTGGCGGTGATCGCGCTCGCGGGCGGAGTTGCGGGCACGGTCTTTCAGGCCGCCCGGGCGTCCGCGGAGCGGGACTTCGCACTGCGGCAGCTGGCCCGGGCCGAGTCGGTGAACGACCTCAATGCGTTCCTGCTGTCGGACGCGGCGCCCCACGGCAAGCCCTTCACCGCGGGTGAGCTGCTCGCCGAAGCGGAGCGGCTGCTGGAACGGCAGTCGGCCGGAGCGGCGGACGAGGTGACGATCGAGTCGCTCGTGTCGATCGGGCAGCAGTATGTGTCCCAGGACGAAGACGACAATGCCCGGCGCGTCCTCGCGCGCGCGCTTCGACCTCTCGAGGAGCCTGCCGGAAAGGAGCGCGGCGACGCGCGCAAAGGCGGCGTGTGCGTATGCCGGGGCGTTGGCGCGCGGCCCCGACCTGACACGCGCGCAGATTCTGATCATCGACGCGCTGGCCGAGATGCCAACCGACCGTGCCTTCGTCCTCGACCGGGTGTTCTGCGAGTTGCGGGCGGGAGGCGTGGCCCGCGAAGCTGGGGAGTCCCTGGCCGACATCGAACACACGCGGACGGCTGAGCGCCTGGTCGCCTCATCCGGACTCGGGTCGGATTTGTTGAAGCTCACGGTGGCCATGGACGTCGCCGAGGCGTACCGGATGGCCGGACAGCACGTCGAGGCGAGCGCCGCATTCTCGGCCGCCTACGACCGGATGGTGGCGATGGGGCGCGACCGGACCGAGAAAGCGGGCACGCTGCTGAACAACTGGGGGCTGGCGCGATACCTGCTGGGCCACCCGCAGGAAGCCGAACGGCTGTTCCGGCGCGCGGTGGACATCGGCAGCGCCGATGCCGCCGGCGCCAGTGTGTCGCCGATGCTGCTCACGAACCTGGCGCGTCCCGTGCTGGAGCTGGGCCGCGTCGAGGAAGCGATTCAGATCGCCGAGCGGGCCGATGCCGAAGCCGGGCGGGTTGGCGACAACGTGGTGCACGTGCAGTCGATGCTGCTGCTCGCTACCGCCTACCGTGAGCAGGGCAACCTCGCCCGCGCGGCCGAACTGCTCGCGGAGTTCGAGCGGGCGCAACGGGAGCGCGGCCTGCCGCCGGGCCACGTGGCCTACGCCGCGCTGGCGTCCGAGCAGGCGTTGCTGGCCGAGGCCCGGGGCGATCTCGGCCTCGCGGCGGCCGCGGCCGATCGCGCGGTGGCGATTGCCGAGGCCAGCGAACAAGGCCGGGATGTGCTCGCCCGGTCGCTGGTCCGTCGCGCCCATCTCGGGGTGTTGCGGGGCCAGGCCACCGCGGCCACGGCCGATGCCCGCCGGGCCCTGGCCCTTGAATTGGAGAAGGCCGAGCCCGGCAGCGTCACCAGCGTGGTGGGTCGGGCGAATCTGGCCCTCGGTGCGGCGCTGGCCGCGGCGGGCGAGACGGCCGGAGGCGAACGCCACGCTCATCGAGGCGCTGCGCCATCTCGAGGGGTCCGTCGGCGCGGGCCACGCGGATACCGAACGGGCGCGGGCGCTGCTCGCGGCCCTCCCGCCCTCTTGACCAGAATCTGTCGTCTCTGGCTTGCAGGCACCCGCAAGGCTCACTATAATCAGTGGTTCCAACCTACTGGGAGGTCGTTCAACGGTAGGACAGCAGACTCTGACTCTGCTTATCGGGGTTCGAATCCCTGCCTCCCAGCCAAACTCTTCCGTGGGAGAGGCCTCTCTCTCAATAGAACGCCAGTTCTCGGTCAAACCTTACAGCTGTCCCATCACGTCGTCGGCCAGAAGATCTCGTTCGCCTCGATCTCCCGAAAGCACTCTGCAGCTGTGAGCCCACGGTGGACCGTGAACCACTTGTTGGTGTGGCGAAAGTACGCCAGGTCGAACCTGCCGAACCCGGTAAGCGTCATCCGCGTGCGCCGGACGACGAAGTCATCCTGGGGTCGTCGGCTCCTCGCTCGATACCGGACGGAAAGGTAGAAGGCCTTGCCCCGCCATTCAGAGAACACTGCGATCGGATAGTTGAATGGGCCGGGATCGAGGGCGCGAAGTTCGAGCAATCGCGAGAATTTCGCACGGAGCCAGGCCGAGGCCCATCGGTCGATTTGTTCGCGTACCTGACTGGGTACGGCCGCAAGGGTCATCGACCCAGGTCCCGGCTGATCCCAATCGCCTGCTCTACATCCGCGAGGGTGATCATCCTCGTCATGGAATCGACCGGTGACTCCGCAAAGCCGTGGTGAACGTAGAAGCGTTTCGCCTCCTCCGAAATGGCGTGGAGCAGGATCGCGCGGATGCCCACGGTTTCGGCCACTGCAATCGTTCGGAGGAGCGCATCCCGTAGAAGTGCGGAACCGAGGCCAGTCCCTTGATGCGCCCGGTCGACCGCCAGCCGAACAAGGACCATGACCGGGATCGGCTCCGGCATGTTGCGCCGCACTTTGCCAGTCGCTTCGGCGTGAGCGACGGCGCCAGTGGCCAATGCATAGTAGCCGACGACACGTCCGTCGCCGATGACCACGACGGTCCGCGAAGCGCGGCTACTTTCATTCTGCAATGCTCGACGTTTCAGCCAGTCGTTCAGTTCTGGGACGGCGCAGTCGAAGGCCGAGACGTCGTGGTCGCTGGTGAGATGCTGCGGCGAACTGATCGGACGGCTCATCGCTCCCAAGGCGCGCGCTTCACGAGCAGCTTGCGCAGACGCGGGTTGTCCGCCGGCGGAGCATCGAGCGCTTTGGCAAATCGTCGGAACGCCGCGTCGTCCAGATGGAACAGTCGGCGATCCAGCAGGACCGACCGGGCCTCGCGGGTAGCGGCGTCCAGCATGAATTCCGTCCGGTCCTTCCCCATGGCCTCGGCTGCACGATCGATCAGCGAGCGACGTGCCTCGTCAGTGCGCAAGTTGATGACCTTGGTTCGTGCTGTCGCGGTTGCCATGATGAGCTCCTGCTGGTTCGGCGGCCGAATGTCTCTGTCATTACGACAGCTGCGTGTATACACACTGTCAACACAGCAACGGAGTCGGACGCGGCCGACTCGCTGGACGGGGCGCCAGGCGTAGAAGATGGCGAAGCGTGAAGAGCCAACCCCTCCCAGGCCAGTGAACCCTGTCAAGAACCGCTTTTTCAATAGATTGCGGCCTTTTTGCCACATGGTTTGCGAATCAAGAAGTGAGACAAATTTGCTTCAAGATGGAGGGGGCCTGTTGAGCAGGCCTGAGTCGGGAAATCACGCCGCCGTCAGCAGCCAGTTGCGAATTCCGTCACTAACACCCAGCCAGGCACACCCGTCCCTACTTGGTAAGAACGCAGTTTTGGGGCGATTCCTTACAAGCCTTTCGGTGACCGCCGCCGTGTCGGCCGCAATGTGCTCCACGCGCGGCGGAAACAACGAGCCGTGTTCAAATTAGCGAACAGCCGACCTTTGAACTAGCATTCAGCCGCCTCGGAGACCGGGTCGCCGGCTCGACGACGTCACCGTTGATCTCGCCGGACTGAACGTCCAGCAACCCCGCGAAGTAACGAGCGCGCTCGTGCCTCGCCCGCGCGTGTTCCCGGTTCCCGGTGCGCCTGGGCGATACGCAACAGGCTCTGAAGCTCGGTACCGTCCGGAGCTTCAGAGTTTACTTCTGAGCACGTGGACCTGATCGACCTGCTCAAACATGGCCGTCCATGCGAAGGACGATGCCCCTGGGCGTTCTACGAACGCTTCGATTTCGTCCCGTCGCCGAGCGATCCCTATCACCTGTTTCTTCTCTTGAAGGATATTCGCGCGCTTGATCAGGCCGGTTTCGGACCGTGAACGGTGATCACGTAACCGTCCGGGTCCGCGACGGCGAACATACGGCCGAATGGCCCGTCGGCGATGGGTTTCACGATAGGACCTTCCCTCTCGCGGACACTCTCATAGGCGGAATTGGCGTTCTCCACCTGGAACCAGAGGCCGACCCCTGCGCCGAGCGCAGGTGCCCGCGAGAGATCCGTCAACCGGGTCCGTATGGCGAACACCGCGCCGGCGCCGGTTTCGAAGACGTAGGCCTCGTCGTTGGGAGATTCACCGAGCTTGAAACCCATGATCTCGGAGTAGAAGCGTTTCGACTCCTCCAAATTCCTCACCTGAAGGGAAACGAAGCCGAGACGGGTCGGAGCGGGTCGTGGCATGTGCGCCTCCTTGGGATTGTGTTTTTAACTAAAGAGTTCAGTGTCCACTGTCGTCGGACGTGTCCAAAAGCGCCCGCAGGTCGCGAACCACGCGTTCGCGGGATGAGACTTTGCCGAAGAAGCGGGCATCGATGCGTTCGACCTCGTTGATCGCGGCATTGGCGCGCCTGACGCCGGCGGCGGTGGGCTCGACGAGCTTCGCCCGCGCGTCCTGGGAACTCGGCAGGGTCCGGACCAGACTCTTCTTGCGGAGGGCTTTGATTAAGTCTGACACGAACATCTTATCCAGGCCGGTGTGCTTCGCCAGGGCCGACTGCGTGAGGGGGCCCTCCGCCGAGAGGTATACGACGCCGGCGAGAAGGGAGAACTGCGCGGGCGTCAAATCGAACTCCTTCAGGGCCGCCCCGTGCAGTCGGAGGAGCAGGTTGGAAGCTTTATAAAGCAGGAACCCCGGGCTTTCGCCAGCCGAAGAGAACGTTGAGCGGAGGCCTTTATTCATGCTCCACCTCGCCGGCTCTCTTGATGATTTCGAAATCGCGCTCCGAGATTTCAAGCAACCCGCGGCGGAGCGTGAAGCCCCAGTTCGGGGCTCGGGTCAGGTCCAGATAACGCTTCACTTCATCCACAGGAACCGGTCGATAGGGAAGGAACTCGACTTCTCGGCGGAACGGCCTGAAGCCGTTTCCCATGTCGAATTGAATGATCTCCGCAGAGGGGACCCTGCCGATGGCGGTGAAGCTCTGGAACCCGTCCGCCTTTCCCATCACCCGCGAAGCGGAGTAATAGATCATCCAGTCACCCGGCGCGATCCGCTCAAGCGGGGACCGTTTGCCGTGGCAGACCTGAGCGAAGCCTCCATTGACGCCGACCGTGACGTGATTGAAGGACGCGACCGCCAGCCAGTACCTCAAGTTCTCATCTCCTTCGCGGGGCCCGCGCGCTGCCACAGGTTTAAAGTCAGCGTGCTTACGAATATACTACGTGTGCTTACTACTGTCAAAAAAGCCAAGGGTGAGCCATCTTGATTGCTTGTGTCTTTGCCGGGAATGACCCACCGTTAGGGACCCTAACCCGGTGTGGCGGTGGTGGACATTCGACATTCGGACTGTTCTTGCAGGCATCGACGCTCGCGGTTGAGTTCACAGCTATGCGGCAGTGAGCAGCCAGTTGCGAAAATCGTCCCAAACACCCAGCCAGCCTAACGTCCTTGTCGTCAAAGGCTTGCAGTCTCCCAAGTCTGGCGACTTTTTGCCGTCTCCCAACTGTCTCCAAGATCAGCCCTTGAGTGGCTTCGACTGCGCGCCACCTCCAGTTGTCGGCGGCGGCCGCGCCTCGCGATAACCTGCGTCAGGTGCTGCTTCCCCAGGTTGAGGCCCGTCTCGCGCCGGCGGAATGCCTACTCTCGGGCGCCGACAGATCGGGGAGCGTCAAGGGTCGAATCCCTGCCTCCAACTCACTCGATCTCCTCCGACGTAGGCAGGTTCCGTCCTCAGGGCGGGCCGATCTTCGGGACGTCTCCAATCTGTCTCCAACGGCTGGGTTCGCCGGGAGTGCCGGCTGCTACTTCCAGTTCCACGGCATTGACGTGGCTGCCCGAAGAGGCGCGTTGGGCCAAGGGTCCGCCAGGCAGCGCGGCGATCACCGCCGCGTCTCGCCGGCTCGCCGGCATCGGAGGCTGGTGGTACGCCGTTCGCGAGAGCCTCACCACACGACAGGCTCGCTGCACCGGCAGCTGATGCTCCCGCACCAGCAGCGCAGCGATCTCTCGCTTCGCGGACGGTCTTACAGCTTTCGGCTCAGCACATCCTTGATGCCGGATGTTCTCGAGCGCGAGGTCCGCATACATCCGTTTCAGCTTGGCGTTCTCGGTCTCAAGTTCGCGCAGCCGCTTCACGTCGGACACCCAGGCGCCGCCGTAATTGCTCCGCCACTTGAAGAAGGTGGCCTTGCTGATCCCATGCTTCCGCAGCAGGTCCGCCACGGGGATGCCGCCTTCGGCGTCCTTCAGAATCCCGACGATCTGCTTCTCCGTAAACTTCGACTTCCGCATGACCGCTCCTGTTGCGGAGCAGTCTACCTAAGGAGTGTTCGTCAACAGGGGAAGCTTACGAAGCCGCTGGCTCCGCACGACCTGCTCAAGGCGCACCATCATCGCGAGATGCGGAAGCGGAAGGAACCAGAGCCGATGATGGCTGCGGTGGTCGAGAACTGGGAGGCAGTCTCGGACCGCGACGTTGATCGGTTGTTCTCGACATTCCTCTATAGGATTTTTCGATGGACCCGCGGCGAAGCTGCGCCGGCCTTCACCGCCCGTGACATCGGGATGTTCAAGGGCATCGCGTCGGCGGACATCAAGGCACCGAGCGCCCGCTACCACCTGGCGGCCCAGGCATCCGTGCCGCTGCTCACCGCGTGGGCGTCGGGCATGCCCCAGTCCGACGTGCGCGACGTCGGGCGCACGCGCTTCCAGCTCGACGCGCCCGTGCCGGCGGGGCGCGGGTTCTTCGAGATGGTCTCGTTCATGCTCCACGAGCTCGCCGAGCTGCGCCGGGGCGCGTTCGATGGATGGGAAGAATTCGCCTCCTACAACCCCATCGCGTCGGCGGAAGACCGAGACATCTTTGCCGAGAAGCCCTCGCGCAACAGGTACAGGTACGTTTCGAACGCCGGTCTCGATTTGCTGCAGCCGTTCGTCAGCCCGTGCGCATCTGTAGGCACAACTGGCCAGCGGCCAGCCGTCCGAAATCTGTATACACATTCGGCGCAGGCACGAAGTTATCCAGCGCCAGATCTCATTGACGGCGCGCCCGATGACGACCGCGGTAGGACTGGGCCTTCGATCGTTTCAGCCCTGAGCAGTCGCGACGATCGCGTCCACGGACCGCAGCGCGAGCGCGGCAATCGTCAGCGTCGGATTCGACGCGGCGCCGGTGGGAAACACGCCGCTGCCGAGCAGGAATAGATTGGCGTGATCGTGGCTGCGTTGCTCCGGGGTCACCACCGATGTTCTCGGATCGGTCCCCATGCGATACGTTCCCATGATGTGACCCGCGGAGAAGATGATGCTTCCATGATCGATTTCGGTCGCGTTCATCGCCGCGAAGATCTCCTGGTGCATGCGCTGGCCATGGTCGAGCGCCCGACGGCAGTAGTCGTCAATGCGGTAAGTGATGCGCGGACGCGGAATCCCGATGGCATCGCGCTGATCGGTGTCTGGGACGATGCGATTCTCTGGCAACGGTAGCTGTTCCACCATCGTCGCCAGGGCCAGTTCGCGTTCGCTATGGTCCGCAAGCGCCTGCGTGAGGTCCGCGCCCCGCAGGCCCCGTGCGGCGAGCTTGCGCACGGTGTGATTCGGCGTGCCCATCGGCCACTCCCATCCACGATTCTGAAGCTGGACGCGGAAGGCTCCATACTCCGCGCGCCAATTGCCCGCGCGCGGCGATTCGATCCCTCCGGTAGAGAGCGGGCCGCGGAATGGATACAACCGTTCCGCGGTCAGTCCCCAACTGAGCCGCGTTGGGTGATCCATCAGGTTGCGACCGACCTGATCGCTCGAGTTCGCGACGCCGCGCGGGCGCTTGGTCGTGCGCGATTGCAGCAGCAGCTTTGGCGTTTCGATTCCGTGCGCCGCAATCACATAGACCTTCGCCGTGACGCGTGCTTCGCTTCCGTCCGGCCGTTTGTAGCGGACGCCACTCACGCGACCATCTTCTCCAACCTCCACGGCCGAAGCAATCGCTTGATCGATCAGCTCCGCGCCAGCGCGCTCCGCCTGCGCGATATGCACGGTGGCGTCGTACTTCGCCTGCACCGGGCAGATGGGGATACATGAGCTGCTGCCGCAACACGCAGGACGGTTTTGATACTGTCGCGAATTGCGGGCTTGCGGCGTTGGCTCAATCGCGTAGCCGAGCTTCGCGACGGCAGCAGCAACGCGTCGATCGAGGTACGACAGCGGGATGGCGGGCAGCGGATACGGTCGGCTGCGCGGCGCGTCCAGTCTTGCGTCCGGATCGCCGGCGACGCCGAGCTCCTGCTCAGCGTCGCAGTACCAAGGCTCGAGATCTTCGTATGAGATCGGCCAATCGACGCCCACGCCGAACTTCGATCGCAATCGAAAGTCATCGGGGATGAAGCGGAGCGACGTCCCGAGCCAGTGCCAGGTCGTGCCGCCAACCTGCCGCAGGTACGTGGCTTCGAACTTGTCGGGCCCGCCATGCACGTAATAGCTGTTCGGTCGATCGCTCGTCGAGTGCGGCGCGTACGTCAGGTTCGGATACGGACATTCGGGGACCTTGATAACCGCCGCGTGATATTGCGCGAGGGCCGCAGGACGTGAGACTCGCGATCCGGCCTCGAGAATGAGCGCCTTGACGCCGCGGGCGGCGAGCCGCGCGGCGACGAGAGCGCCGCATACGCCCGAGCCGACGATCACGACGTCTGCTGAGCGCTGCATCAGGGCTGGGGCGACCGGGGCGGCTTCGCCCACGTGCCGAATGGGCCGGCACACAGACCAGGTGCGGGCATCCCGAGCGCACGCCACTGGAGGGCACCGGTGTGCGTGACGACACGCGCTTCGCCGGGCACCTCCTGCACTCCGGTGTACCAGGCGAGGATGAGGTCGCGCTCCAGCGCCGCGTCGGGACGCACGAGCCGAGCCGCCATGCCGGAAGCTAGCAGGTTGTTCAAGAGAGTGCCGCCGATTTTCCGATCCAGATCGGTGTATCCGGTGAGGCGCGACGAGAGTGCGAGGAAGTCGTCAAGGGAGAACGACTGCGCATGCGGCGCCGCCCGGAACCATGGCGTCACGAGGCCGAGTGCCGCAATGAACGCGCGACGTCCGAGCTGCATGATTCGGTCGCTTCATTCTAGCGCGCCGGACCTGCGGCCGTCGATCGAATAGGTCAACAGCGGCAGGCCTTTCAGAAGCGGTCGGCACGGCGCGATCGAATGCTCTCGACCACGGCAGCGCCAGATCAGGCGGCGCTCTGGACGAACCACGTTCGAAAATCGTCCCTAATACGCGGAGTCCAGACGGATTAAAGGCGAGCTCGATTCTTGCCTCGATCTGTTGCTCGACGACCATGGCACGGTCGCAGAACCGTCTCCCAAATGTCTCCAAACTTGGGGGAGAAGGGGGAGGAGTCGAGTGGACGGCAGGGAACGAAACGGAGCGCCGTAACCGCCTGTGCCTCAAGCGGTTAGAACCAGAAGTCCAGCGCCATCAACCACTTGGAAAATGGGTTGGCTCCGAATTCGAATCCCTGCCTCAGTCACATCGCGACTCACCTCGGCTTCGCGCTTGGCGCTCCGCGTTCGCCGAGTCGCGAATGGGAGCGAATCCCTGCCTCCCAGCCAACCGCTATTTCTCGAACACACGTCGCCTCACTCTTAAGAACGCCTTCTGGGCAACGGATCTTGCGTAGAGCAGCCGTGGGCGCGCGCCGGTGGCGTCGGGTCGAGGCGGCTCGATGCGGGACCCCCGCTGCTATACTCCCCGGCACCATGCCGAAGTCTGCGTCGCTTGCCGCCCTGCTCGTCCTTCTGGCTCTTCCGTGCGTCGTCCACGCCCAGTCCACATCGCTGTTCATCGAGGACCTGACCTGGGAAGAAGTGGCCGCAGCGCTGAAGGCCGGCAAGACCACCGCCCTCATCTACACCGGTGGCGCGGAACAGAACGGCCCCCATCTGGCGTTTGGCAAACACAACGCCGTGGCGCGCTATCTCTCGGAACGTATTGCGAAGGAACTCGGCAATGCGCTGGTCTATCCGGTGCTGCCATATTCACCCACGGGCGACCCGTCGAAGAAGGAAGGCCAGTTTGCGTTCCCCGGAACCAGCGGCCTCACCGACGAAACCTACGGCATGGTCGTACGGGACCTCGTGCTGGGCGCCGCGACTGCCGGCTTTCGGGACATCATCCTGATTGGAGACCATGGCGGCGGGCAGGACGTGCTGAAGCAGACCGCGGCCACGCTCGATGCGAGGTTGAAACCCTCCGGCGCGCGGGTGTTCTACTGCGACGATTTGTATTTCAAATCCCGTGACGAGTTTTCCCAGTACCTGAAGGACCACAAGGTGACCGGGGAAGGCCATGCGGGCGTGGAGGATACCTCGGCGATCCTGTACGTGAAGCCCGAATGGGTCCGCAAGGACAAGATTGCGGCGAAGGATCCCGCGAAGGGCGTCGAGGGCGACCCGCGAAACGGCAGGGCGGAGCTGGGCAAGGTGCAGCAGGATCTGAAGGTCAAGGTGGCCGTGGCCCAGATCCGGGCGCAAGTCGCCAGCCACCACGACAAGTAACACGACGCCCGCCGCAGCGCGCGGGCGCGCACCGGCCCGGTCTACTCGCTGCCGAGCGTGTGCCCGCCTGCCCCGCCTACTTCGGCAACGGCGGTCGTTGCAGGACTACTGCCCGCGGTAACCGCGCCACACCCACTCGAGCGCTTGCGGCAGCGTCTGGTCTCGCACGCGTGGGTCGCAATGGCCGGAGTCGAGCGCGTACCAAAGCTCTCGTCGCGGTAGAGATCCATCGTCGCCGTGACGCCATCGACCACGGTCGCGGGCATGACAACACTGTCCGCCTTGCCACCGGCGATGACAGTCGCGCCCTTGGCTGTGGCATCGTCGATTAGGCTGTTGACGTGGCTGACGGTTCGCTGAGCGACCACGGCCCCGAGCGGGGTCGTGCCCTCGCGTGGGTCGCCGGCGGAGATGCTCGCAGCCTTGGCCGCGAACTTCTCGGCAAAAGCGTCGGCCACGGCATCGACGACGATGATCCGCTCGGTCGACATGCAGACCTGGCCCTGGTTCATGAAGGCGCCGAAAGCTGCCGCCTTGACCGCCTCGTCGAGATCGGCGTCCTCGAGCACGATCAGCGGCGCCTTGCCGCCGAGTTCGAGCAGGCAGGGCTTGAGGTGCTCGGCCGCGCGCCGGGCGACGATACGGCCGACCGCCGTGCTGCCGGTGAAGTTGATGCGCTTGACCTCGGGTGCATCGATCAGCGCGCCGACGACGTCGGCGGCGTCGGCGGGCGCGTTGGTCACGAGATTGACGACGCCATCGGGAAAGCCGGCCTCGACGAACGCCTCGAAGACCAGCGTGTGGGTTCGCGGGCAGGTCTCACTGGCCTTCAGAATGACCGTGTTGCCGCACGCCAGGGGCACCGCGATGGCACGTACGGCGAGGACGATCGGCCCGTTCCATGGCGCAATGCCGAGGATGACGCCGACCGGTTCCTTCAGCGCCAGGGCGATGCAGCCCGGCTTGTCCGACGGGATCACTTCGCCGGTGATCTGAGTGGTGATCGCCGCCGCCTCGCGCACCACGGTTGCGGCAAGGTCGACGTTGAACATGGCCCAGCCTGCGGTCGCGCCCGTTTCGGCAATCATCGCCGCGACGAACGCGTCCTTCCTCGCCCAGAGCGCGTCGGCCACCTTCATCAACAACATTCGCCGCGCGTTCGGGCCCTGCGCCGCCCAGGCTGGAAACGCCGCGGCCGCGCGCGCCGCAATCGCGGGCATGTCGCCCTGAGATACGGGGGGCCCGACCCAGGGTGCGTGCCCTTCCACAGAGCGCGTAACGTCGTGGCTGACGTCGTCTCGATACCGAAGAAGCGGGCCACACCGCGGCCGAAGCGGCTGCACCAGTTCCTGGTCGTCCTGTCCGGCACCGAGCCGCTCGTCTGGCGCCGCATCCAGGTGCCCGAGCGGTACATCCTCACGCCGCATGGACGAGGTAGTTGCGGAAATCGTCCCGAACACCCCCGCCAACCGCCCATTTCGGGCCAATTCTCGAACGCCTCCCCGGATTCCGCCTCGCAGCGCGACCTCCAGTTACCGCGCGTCGGCTTGCCGGCGCGCCGGGCGGCTCGCTACCGACCAATAGCACAACGCCATCGTCAAGGGGCGGCGCGCGGTGAGCGCCGAGACGGCGCTGCTGCTCGAAGCGCTCACGCGCTGGGACGCCGAGATCTGGCTGCGGCTCCAGGCCAAGTGGGATTCTGTGGCACGCGGCGCAGGCGCGTGGGCCTCGCTCGAAGGTGCGGGCACTGCCGCGAAGCGCGTAGCCGGGGCGTGCGGACAGCGTCCGACCGGCGTCTACGCCGCCATCACCAGCCAGTTGCAAAGTTCGTCCCAGACACGAGCGACTCCAGTCGCACTGTCACCGTTTCCGCCATAGAATCAGCGTTTCGCAGTCAGCCGGAGACACGATGACACGTCCTCATCACGAACGCGCGCTTGTCGCAACGGCAACGATCCTTCTGGCCACGATCGTCGTTGGCGCGTCACAGCAAGCAGCCCCGTCGCCTCCCGCCGGGACGCCAGCCACGATTCCGGCCGCCGTGGTTGCGGCCGCGGAGAAGATCGCCAACGATCCGCAAGTCATGGCCCTGATCAAGGAACAAAGCTCGGATGCGGCCGCCAAGGCACGATGGAATCAGTTCCTGGAACTGGTTCGCATCCCCTCGCCGCCGCGCCAGGAACACTTGAAGGCGGCCGAGATTCATCGCCGGCTCGTGAACGACTGGGGTTTCTCGCCAGACGAAGTGATGACGCGCGCCGACGGGGTCATTCCCGCCAGCGACACCAACCTCGTCGATGGCCTGCCGGTCTACAACGCGTGCGTAGTGATCAAGGGTTCGTACGCGGGCCGCGCTGACGCTCAACCTTACATGGGCCAGTTTCCCAAGGTGCTGGTCGAAGGGCACATCGACGTCGTCAACCCCGAGGAACTGCCGAAGTCGGGTGACCCATCCATCCGCATCAAACTCCAGCCGTACGCACGGCCGGTGGTCGCCACGCCTGAGGAGTTGGCCGCGATCCCCGACGAACTGTCGTTCGATGCTCGAGGCCGGGTCGTCGAGGACGACAAGTACGCCACGGCCAGCAAGGTCTTCGCCAACGCCAAGGACGCCGAAGCCGGCGGCGGCGTGCGCATCTACGTGCCAGGCTACGGCGACATGATGGCGAGCACGTCGAACGCCTTCGTCCTCGCGGCCGCGATGAAGAAGCACCACATCAAGCCGGTCTACGACATGTGGATCTGCGGCACCGCCGGTGAGGAGGGCAAGGGCAACCTGGCAGGCGTCAAGCAGCTCTACGGCTTCGACCAGAAGGCCGGCACCGGCTCCAATCCCCTCAATATCGTGGCCAACTTCGGTCTCGAGGGCGGCGGGATCGTCAACTTCGTCGGCAGCTACCGGTTCGAGATGAAATTCAAGGCGCCCTCGCCGCGCCGGGATGGTCCAAGCGCACCGGCGGCCATGGCGGCGGCCATTGCCAAGATCGCCGAGGTCAAGACGCCGACGGACCTGCGCGACGACGCGCCGAAAACCACCTACACCGTCGGCCGCGCCAGCTGCGAGCCCCCGCCGGCGCCGGGCCAGAGCGTGCCGAGTTGCACGCTCGAAGTGGACATGCGCTCGACGCGCAAGGAGACGCTCGATGACATCCGCAGTGCCATCGAGCCCATGTTCCAGGCCGGCGTGTCGGCCGAGAACGCGAGGCATGGCCGCAAGGACGGGAGTGAAGAAGCCATCAGCCTCGAACTGCTGTGGTACGGTTTGCGGCCGGCCTTCGTGGCGGACAGCGTGGACAACGCCGCGGTCCACGCGGGACTTCAGTCGGGCCTCCAGCTGGGGACGATCAGCTCACCGATGGTCGGCACCGGTTCGGGCAGCCTCAACGACAACGTCCCGGCGCATACCGGCGTCCCGACCTATCAGTTCAGCCTCGCGTCCTCGGCCGCCGGCGCGGGCGGACACGCGTTCTGGGAGTGGGGGACGCGCGGCGCGCCTGCCACCGAAGTGGCCCGCATGCATCGCGTCCTCACCGCGGCGTTGATCGTGTCGGGGTTCCACGCGGCGGACGGCACCGTCGTGCCGCCATCCGTCGGCCCGATTGGCAAGCGGACGCGAGACGTCGTCCGATGACCCTGGAGCGTCCGACCATGACACGCCTGATTCATCTGCTCGCCTTCGTCGTCGCCATCGCCGCGGCCGGCACGCCCGCCTTCGCCCAGCAGGCAGGCGGGGTGCGCGTCGAGTTCCAGGGACCTGGTGGCCACAGTTACGGCGCCTATGGACGCGTCAGCGCCCTGCATGCCGCCGCCCGTGCCGTCATCCTGATTCAAGACGCCTTGCCCGCCGGCAGCTACCAGATCACGAATCTGACCGGCGGCAACTCCGTCAATGCGATCGCGTCGGACGGACTCATCGAACTGCAGTTGACCGCCGGAAGTGCCACGGCCTACCAGGCGCTCGTGACTGCGGTGACAAAGGCCGCGGCTGAAGGCGCTGCCGCCGAGAATGCGTTTCGCGGCGTGAAGACTGGGGACCTGACCAGCGGCGCCCCGGCCACGGTCAGGTTCAGCGTCACGCGATTCTGAAGTCGGTCGCGAGCCTTGAAGGCCGCGCCGCCCCGCCACGGCGCCACTGGCCAGCACGTGGAATCGCGACTCGATCTTCGCTACGACACCTCACGCCGCATGGACGACATCGTGGCGGCAATCGTCCCTGCGCTCTGCCATCGCATCGCTCCTGAGACGTGCAATCGCGGAGACCCTGCCGACGCCGGGCACTCGTTCGACTGCAACGGCGCGCTCGGGGTGATGCTCTTCGTCGATCCGGAATCAAGCGAAGGCGCCTGGTTGTCCTCATGCCTTCGACAGGACATCACGATCGTCCCGGACACGCGGCTGGATTCGATCGTGCCGGAGCTGCGCGCGTTCGCCGAGCAACCAGATGAGACGCAGGACGTCGCGGCACTGGTTCGCGGCTGCGTACAGAGCTTGAGGCCTGGCCTCGCACCGACACGCCGATTCGACTCGCGCGTGACCACGGTACTCGACGCGATTCGAGCATCGGACGAGCTGCGGATGTCACTCGACACAGCCGCGGACATGGCGTGTCTGTCTCCCACCCGTTTTGCGCACCTGTTCAGGGAGCAGGTCGGGCTTCCGTTCAGCCGGTACATGTTGTGGCGCAAGCTGACGCGAGCCATGGTGGCTATCGCCTCGGAGCGAACGATCGCGGCTGCGGCACACGCCGCCGACTTCGCGGACGCGGCGCACTTGACGCGGACGTTCTATCAGATGGTCGGCATGGCGCCATCGGCGTTGATGCGTGGCGACTTCATTGAAATCGCCTCACCCTTCAACACGACCACATAGCCGATTCATTCAACGACAATAGCTGCTCCATCCAATCCGAATGGCCGC
This sequence comes from uncultured Acidobacteriota bacterium, assembly GCA_963721715.1. Lineage (GTDB taxonomy): Bacteria > Acidobacteriota > Vicinamibacteria > Vicinamibacterales > UBA2999 > VFZN01. The sequence continues at coordinate 1,042,703 of CAVRKI010000006.1, forward strand.
CTGGGTGCGACACTCCCTGAAGACATCGTAACAAGTGGAACTCAAGGAGTCTCTATGCCATACGTCATCGGACTCGTGCTTTCGGCGGGTGTTGCGATGTTTGCGAGGTCCGTGGGATTCGATCGCGATCGAGCGTTCTACCCGACCGTGATGATTGTGATCGCGTCGTACTACGTGCTGTTCGCGGCGATGAGCGGCTCGGTTCAGACGGTGGTCATCGAGTCGGTGGTGATGACGCTGTTCGCGGCTGCGGCCGTTGCCGGGTTCAAGTCGAGCGCGTGGATCGTCGTTGTGGCGCTGGCCGGCCATGGCGTCTTTGATGCCGTTCATGGCCACGTCATCGAGAACGCCGGGGTGCCGGCCTGGTGGCCGGCCTGGTGTCTCGCGTACGATGTCGGCGCCGCGGCCGGCCTCGCCTGGCTCCTACGACACCGGCTCGTAGCGAATGGAGTCAGGCCATGATCACGTGGAACCGACTGCGGTACACGGTCTGGGCGCCGGCGTACGACGCCCTCGTCGGCGCGGTGGGATTCGCCGCCGCTCGTCGCCTGTCGATTGACCGACTGAACCTCGCTCCGAGCGACCGTGTACTGATCGTCGGCGCTGGAACGGGCCTGGATCTCGACTTTCTGCCGTCGAACGTCCCCGTCACTGCGATTGATGTCACGCCGGCAATGCTGAAGCACCTGGAACGCCGAGCAGCGGGCGCTGGCCAGCCCGTGACGACGCGCATCATGGATGCCAGACAACTGACATTTCCTGACTCGTCGTTCGACGCAGTGGTCATGCACTTGATCCTCGCAGTGATGCCGGAACCGGAACGCGGCTTGAGGGAGGCTGTTCGGGTACTGAAACCTGGCGGTCGGATAGCGGTGTTCGACAAGTTCCTACGGGACGAGGAGCGCCCCTCGCTGAAGCGTCGACTGCTCAACGCGATTGCGAAGCCACTGTTTTCGGACCTGAATCTGCGCTTCGGCCCGTTGATTGCCGGGACACGGCTCGTCATCGAGCATGACCAGGCAGTCGCGTTTGGCGGTGCGTATCGGGTGGTGACCCTCATGAAGCCCGACGGCAAGAGGGTGGCGCCACCGCAGGCCCGGGAAGCGCGCGGAATCGCTGTCGGTCGTGACGAGCCGTCGGGCAGCTGCATCAGCTAGCGACCGCCCTTTGCATGATGCTCTGCCGCGATCCTGATTGAGGTTATCTTTCTGGATCATGGTCATGTCTTCCACACCCATATTCCGGTCGTCTCGGACCTGGTTGGCTGCCATCGCCATTGCGGGTCTGGCGAGCGCGGTCGGCGCGTGCGGCACCAGCACCCCGAAAGCCCCGGACGAGACCGCCCAGAAGGTGGCGGCGCCGGCGGCGGCGACGCCGGCGAGCGATGAGAATGCGCCGCTGCCTCCGCCCGCGTACGAAACCGGCCTGCCCGAATCCGTACGAGCCGTCCTTTCGACACCGTTCACCGGCGACTTCGACCAGATGATCGCCCGGCGGCTCATCCGCGTGGGAGTGACCTACAACCGCACGTTCTACTTCGCCGACAGAGGCGTGCAGCGCGGCGTGGCTTACGAGTTCGGCAAGGCCTTCGAGGACCAGCTGAACAAGAAGCTCAAGACGGGGAACACCAAGATCAACGTCGTCTTCATGCCGATGCCGCGCGACGTGCTGGGTTCGGCACTCATCGACGGCAGGGTTGACCTCGTGATCGCCCAGGTCACCGTCAGGCCGGAGCTGCAGGCGCTCGTCGACTTCACCAACGCCACGCGCACCAACGTGAGCGAGGTGGTGGTGACCGGCCCCGGCGCCCCGGCAATCGCCTCAGTCGACGACTTGTCCGGGCAGGAAGTCTACGCCCGCAAGGACAGCAACTTCTATGCGAGCCTCGTCAAGCTGAACGAAGAGCTGAAAGCGAAGGGCAGGCCGCCCGTCGTCATCCAGGAAGCTCCGGGGAACCTCGAAGACGACGACCTGCTCGAGATGGTCAACGCGGGCCTGATCCCGACGATCGTCGTCCACGACTACCTGGCGGCGTTCTGGAAGAAGGTGTTCACGAACCTGACGGTCCACGACACGGTCACCCTCCGGACCGGCGCCAGCTTCGCGGTCCCCATCCGTAAGGGCAGTCCGCTCCTCGTCGCCGAACTCAACGCGTTCCTGGCGAAGAACGGCCTCGGGACGGCGTTCAGCAACATGATCCAGAAGCGGTACCTCGAGAGCACGAAGTTCGTGAAGAACGCTGCCTCGGAGGCCGAGCGGCAGAAGTTCCTGGCGTTGACCGAGTACTTCAAGAAGTACAGCGACCAGTACCAGCTGGACTACCTGCTCATGGCGGCGCAGGGATTCCAGGAGTCGCAGCTCAACCAGGACGCGAAGAGCCAGGTGGGCGCCATCGGCGTGATGCAGGTCATGCCGGCCACCGGGAAGGAATTGAAGGTCGGCGACATTACGCAGACCGAGGCCAACATTCATGCCGGGGTCAAGTACATGCGGTTCGTGATCGACCAGTACTTCAAGGACGAGCCGATGGACCGGCTCAACAAGGGCCTGTTCGCCTTCGCGTCCTACAACGCGGGGCCGGGCCGGGTCCGGCAGCTGCGGAGGGAGGCCGAGAAGCGCGGGCTCAACCCCAACGTCTGGTTCGGCAACGTCGAGCAGATCGCATCTGAGCGCATCGGTCGAGAGACGGTCACCTACGTGAGCAACATCTACAAGTACTACGTCGCCTACAAGCTCCTCAGCGAAGAGCGTACGCGGCGGGAGGCCGCGAAGGCGACGATGAAGCCGGGCGTCAAGTAGGACTGCGGGCCGCACGCGCGACGTCCACAGCGCGCGATCGGCGCCTTGCAGCGGGACCTACGCATCACCGCTCGGGAGGAGCCGCGCTGGTGCCATCGTGCCCGGACTGTTGAGTACGGCGGCCTCGTCACGAGCCAGGATCCAGGCGTCCAGGCGTCGCCGATCGGGGTGCGCACGGGGACCAGCGATTGCCGAAGCGCGTCGAACGCCGGCGCGCAACTGAGGAGTCAGGGCACCAGCCTCGCGGTGTGCGCCTTCCGCGCCTCCACTGCCTGCCGCGACAGGGGCAGCGGGAAATAGACCCCGCTGGCCAGGTGCTCCCTCAGGTTGCCGTAGTACTCACTCCCCGGCTGGGCCGATTGCCCTGGCGCATTGGTGGCCATCGCCGTATTGACGTCGGCGAGGTCGATGATGCGGCGGAAGTTGGCGCCGGTGGCATTGACCGTATTGAAGCCGCCGGGACGCTCGATCGACGGCAACGAGAACCGGTCGAGGAACGGGTGCGGCAGCCGGCTTTCGTTGATGCGGCCGTAGCGCCACTGGGTCCAGTCGGCACCCCAGTCGCTGGTGGTGCGGGCCAGCGCCTGTGACAGGCCTTCTTCGATCAGCTTCTGGCGCGCGGGACCGGCGGGGGTGGCGACAGCCTTGCCACCGGCGTCGCTGGTGGACCAGCGGACGTAGATGGCACCGGGTACCGTGTCCTTCGTCAGCACATGGTCCCAGGTCTCGATCATCGCCCGGGCTTTCTCGATGTCGGGGTTGGCGCTCTTCCACCCCTTGAACAGCGGCGCGTCACGTTCGGCCCGCAGCGAATACGCATCGTGCTGCATCTGCTCCATCGTCTCGATGCTGAACTTCTCGCCCTTCTTGATCCGCTCGTCCATCATCTGGCGGATGCGCGTGATGCGCGAGACGTCCACGCCGGTAGAGACGTTGTAGAAGACCGGCCGGCCCTTGTAACCCTTCGGGTGGGTGTTGTCGTTGGCGGTGGCGATGTAGCCGCGCGGCGGGTTGTACTCGCGCGGCAGGTCGGTGCGGAACCCCTTCCACTCGTACTTGCCCGTGCCCGGCACCGGCAGGCGGCCGTTCCAGCCATCGCGATCCGGCGTCAGGCCCGATCACCTGCAGCGCGATGTTGCCCTTGCTGTCGCCGCAGATCAGGTTGTGCGTCGGCACCTTCCACGACATCGCCCGGTCGAAGAAGTCTTCGCAGCTCGCCGCCTGCGCCAGCTTGAGGCTGCCCTTGTAGGGCGCGGTGCCACGCTCCTGGGTCACCGACTTCACCGCGAACGCCAGATGGCGTGTCGTGTCCTCGTAGAACACCGGCCCGTGCTTGGAGAACTTCAGTTCGACACGCCGCGGCGACTCGCCCTTCACCGGAATCTCTTCGCGGATGACGGTCATCGGCTCCCAGGCGCCGTTGTACTTCGTCTCGTTCGGGTTGGCCGGGTTGGTCTCCTCGACGAACACGTCGACCATGTCGGTGCCGGCAAAGGTGAAGCCCCACGCCATCGTCTCGTTGTGGCCGGCATCGACGCCGACAAACGGCGGCTCGCCGCCGCCGATGACGTTCCAGCCCGGCGCCGACAGGTGCACGAAGTAGCGTAGCGCCGGCATCTCGATGGTGCGATGCGGATCGTTCGACAGGATTGGCACGCCGCTCACCGTGTGCCTGCCGCTCACCACCCAGTTGTTGCTGCCGTCCATGTCCTGCAGCTCGGGCATCAGCCGCGCCTGCCGCGCCGGCACCTGCGATCGATACCGCTCGAGAATCTCCGGCGGCGGCAGCGCACCCGGCTCGAACGGGTTGACCTCGCCCTTGCGTGCGGCGGCCAGCAATTCGTCGGTGAACCACTCGAGGTCGAGCCCATCGGGCACCGTGAGCTCGTCCCACGGGTCGGGCGCCGCCAGTCGATTCGCTTCCTTGACGCCCAGCTTCTTGGCGCTCAGCGCCAGCTGAATCTCGTTGATTGCCTGACCACGCACGCTGTCCACCGCCAGCGATGCCCAGCGCAGCACCACCGTCTTCGCCGTCCACGGCTCCGGCTTGATGCCAGTGAGCGTGAACTCGATCGGCAGGTGGTCGGCGTTGGCGGCGAGGTAGGCGTTGTGGCCGTTGGCCAGCGCCGTGAACAGCCGCTCGGCGTCGGGGTGATAACTGGTCCACTCGGCCGCGTCCCACGGCCCGCGGAACATCGTCAGGCGCGTGCGGGCGTCGATGTCGAACGCCTGCGGCCCGAACACCTCGGCCAGCCGCCCCTCGCGCCAGCGACGCCACAGCTCGAGCTGCCAGAGCCGGTCCTGCGCCATGACGTAGCCCTGCGCGAAGAACAGGTCTTCGTCGTTCTTCGCGTAGATGTGGGGGATGCCCTCCTTGTCTCGGATGACCTCGACCGGTTCCTTCAACCCCGGCACCTTCAGGTCGCCGTCGATCGTCGCCAGCGAACGCGTCGCCAGATCGTCGAGTGAGGCCGGCGCGGTCGGCGCTGGCGCCGAGGTCGTGCAGCCGGCGAGCAGAAGACAGGCGATCGACAGGCGCGCGGCCCGCGCGCGCGAAACAAACGCACTCATGGGAACCCTTTCAGGAGGTGTGCGCGCATTATATTCAACCGCACTCGGGCCTCGCCGGCTCGGTGGGACAGAGAAGGCCTCGCCTTCGGCTCGGTAGGACGGACAGGGCCTCGCTACGCTCGGTAGGAGAGACAGGCCGCGCTGCGCGCGGTAGGCAGTCCGACCCTACGGCACGGAGTGCCGCCCACGCCGCGAAGCGGCGCCTCGTGCCCCACAATCGTTTCGACCGCATGCTGCATAGGCCGCGGTGATTGTCTCGACGGGCGACATGATGTCCTTTCGGGGGATCGGCTCGCCCCCGAATGCGCTCGAGGCGAGCCAGTGGCACGCTATTATCGGCAGGCCACAACGATGAGCGCGCAGAGACGAGCGGACGGCCAGTCCCGGACGATCACCGTCGTGCTGATGGGCGTGTCGGGCTGCGGCAAGTCGACCGTCATGGCGCGCATGGTCGAGCGGTTCGCCTGGCAATCGGCGGAGGCGGACGACTTCCACCCGGCGGCGAACGTCGCCAGGATGGCGGCGGGCCATCCCTTGACCGACGAGGACCGCTGGCCCTGGTTGCGGATGCTCGCAGCGTGGATCCGCGAGCGGGAGGACTCGGGCGAGAACTGTGTGATCACCTGCTCCGCCCTCAAGCGCCAGTACCGCGATTTCCTCCGCGACGGGCTCCCCTCCGTGCGGTTCGTGCACCTGGTCGTCGATCCCGAGGTCCTCACGCGACGAATGCAGCAGCGCCAGGGGCACTTCATGCCGTCGTCGCTGCTCAACAGCCAGCTCGCCGCGTTCGAGGCCCTCGAGCCAGACGAGGCGGGATTCGCCGTGTCTGGAGATTCACCGCCAGACCGAATCGTCGACGAGATTGCACACAGGTTAGGGATTACGGGCGCTACCGCCGCGGAGCGTCGAGGCCGGCCAGCCAGTTGAGGATCAGCGAGACATTCGTGGTGTTGTCGGCACCGGGCGCGACGGTCCTGGCCATGAGGAAACGGCCGTCGGGCGCGACGTAGTAGAGCTCGTCTCCGCCCGCCGGCCCCCCATCGTGGATACCGGACCGACCCCCTCCGCTCCCGGTTCGACGCAAGCCCTCGCTACTTCGCCGGGCTCACTTCGAGCGTGTTCGACTCGGCGTATGCGTGCCGGGCCTATGTCCACAATTGGACAGCGTCGCCGCGCACGGCAGCGTAGGCTCGACTGGATGTCAGAGAATGCCATGTGTGAACGCGCTCGGGTTGAAGCCGTGCTCAATCGGATCCGGCCCTTCCTCCGCGCCGACGGCGCTGACGTCGAGCTGATCGATGTGCTGTCGAACGGCGCCACCGTGCGGTTCACCGGCCTCTGCGGGCAGTGCGTGAGCGCTCCCCTCACGATGCACACCGGGCTCACCGACATCCTGCGCGCGGAGATTCCCGACTTCGGCGTACTGCGGCTCGTGTAACCGACTTCTCCGCACGCGATCTCCCGCGCGCGACGTCATGCCCTTTCCCTGGTCGCTGCGGCCGGTCTCGGCAAGCCGATGTCGATAGTGACGCCTGCCCGGCGGAGCCGATCGGCCAGCACGTGCCCCAATCCAGTGGCCGGTGTCAGCACGCCGCCCCTCGTGGAGCCACCCGGCAGGCGTTCCGCGTCCAGGGCGAGGGCCAGCGCTGCCTCGCACAGAAATTTGACGGTGGCACGGTTGCCCGGATCGCCGGCGTGCCGAATCTCGCCCCGAAGTCGCCGGCCGTCCGTCGCGAACGCCAGCAGGTCGCAGGTGAACCAACCCGTGTCCATCGTCTGCACCGACGGGCCGCTGCCGGGTTTCGGCAGAAGTGGCGCAACCAGCCGCCGGGTCAACGGCCGTTCGAGCGCCGCGAAGAGCAACCCGAGACCGCTGGTGGTCACCCAGGCCTTCGCGCAGGCGAACGGCGCGTCGTACTTCAAGGCCTCTTGATAGACGAAGTCCGGCCCGTACGGCTCCTGCCAGCCGGCGTGGAGCGCGGCGCTCCGTCGCACGACGCGCGTATTGGTGGGAGCCATGAAGAACGGACCGATGCAGGCGCCAGTATCGGTATCATGACGCGGTACGGTCAGGTCTCGACTCCGCTCGGTCTGTCGCGGCCCGTGCCGGGTGTCCGGGTCCAGGAGGAACGGATCCCAGTGCATGAGCGTACCGGAGCCGAGTAGGTTCAGCATCGACGCCATCGTGCCGCCGTTGAAGCCGCCATAGAGCTGGTAATAGGCGCGAACCTCCGCACATGGCACGCCGAACTCCTGCTGGATCTGCCGCGCCATCAGCAAGGCACCCAGGTCTGAAGGCACGGAATCGAACCCGCAGCCCGTGATGATGCGCAGGCCAGCGGCTGCCGCGCGGGCGTGATAGCGCGTGATGATCTCGCGAATCCAGGGAACTTCACCCGTGATGTCGACGTAGTGCGTGCCGAAACGCACGCAGGCGTCGACGACGGGGGTGCCTAGTACAGCAAAGGGCCCAGCGGTGTTGAGGACAATCCGGGTCCGGGAGACAACGGCGTCCACCGACGCCTGCTGCCGGCTGTCCGCGACGAGGATGTCTGCCGCTCGCGCCGCTCCGCCGATCGCGGCACAGACGGCCACCAGCGCGTCCCGATGCCGTCCGGCCACGGCCCAGTGCAGCCCGGCCGGCGCCTGGGTTGAGAAGTAGGCAACGGTCTGGCGCCCGGTGAAGCCGCTGGCCCCATACAGGACGACGTCGTAATCGCGTGTGGTCATGGCGGGTCCGGACGGAGGCGGGGGCGGCATCCCAGCCGTGGCGCCACCCAGCCCAGCCGGCGGTGTCGGGGGTTTCTCGCCCGTTTGCGATTGTCCCACTGATGCCCATGCTTTCCTCGACAATAACCGGCCGGGCAGGGTACGGGGCCTGGCACGATCACCCCGAATTTGACGCAGTTTCTGCCATCTCGGCAGGGACTCAAGTCCAACTCAAGCGTGCCCCGGACCGCCTTAAGACGCCTCAGCCGGCAGGCTTGATGTCCACGTTGTGGTAGGCCTCGACCCACCAGTGGCCCTCGCGCTTCACGAAAATCTGCATGAGCTGCGTCTTGATGATGCCGTCCGCAGGTACGGGGATGCCGCCGGGCATTGACTTGACGCCCCGCACCTCGTTGTCGATGTCGACAATCGCGACGTCGGCGGTGACGAGCCGGATCCGGTGGATGGTGTGCGACTTGGTCGTGCCCTTGTAGAACGTGGCCAGGATCTCGGCATGGCGCCGCTCGAAGGCGTCGTGCCCGTACATGACCATCCCGAAGAGGTTGGTGAACGAGACGTCCGGACCGACGTGACTTGCAGGACCTTGATAGCACCCTGGCATAGCTCCGCCTCATCCTCCGGAACAAGCCGTAGACGTCCTACGTCTACAGCCGTAGTCCGTCTACACCCATGGCCAAGACTGCCGACGACCAGCGCCTCGACCTGCTCCAGGGCACCCTCGACATGCTCGTGCTGCGGACGCTGCAATGGGGTCCGCAGCATGGCCATGGCATCGGCCAGGCCATCCGCGCCAACTCCGACGATCTGCTGAAGGTCGAAACCGGCTCGCTCTATCCCGCGCTGCACCGCCTCGAGAAGCGCGGCTGGCTGAAGGCCGAGTGGGGCGTCAGCGAGGCCAATCAGCGCGCGAAGTACTACCAGCTGACCGCCGCGGGCAAGGCGCAGCTGTCCCGCGAACGGGATCGATGGTCGCAGCTCGTGGACGCGATCGGCCGGGTGATGAACCCGGTGCCGAGCAAGGAATAGCCATGCGGCCTGACGAGCGCGAGCTCGACGAGGAGATCCGCGGCCATCTCGCCCTCAGCGCGAAGGAGCGGGTTGACCGCGGCGAGGATCCGGAAGCCGCCCGCCTGGCGGCGCTGCGCGAGTTCGGCTACATCCCCGCCGTTCGCGATTCGATGCGCCGCGTCTGGTACAGCCGCTGGTTCGACGCCGTCTTCGCCCTGCTCCAGGAGATGCGGGTCGGCGTGCGTTCGCTGCGGCACGCCAGGGGCATGGCGGCCGCGGTCGTCGCCACGCTCGCGCTCGGCATCGGCGCCAACGCCGCCATCTTCAGCGTGGTGCGCGGCGTGCTGCTGCGCCCGCTCGTCAATCGCGGCGAAGATCGGCTGGTCTACATCCGCCAGAGCGCGCCGGGCCTCGGCGCCGCGAATACCGCGTTCTCGGTGCCCGAGATCAACGACTTCAAGGCCCGCGTCACCACGATCGCGGCCTTCGGTGATTTCTCGACCATCGATTTCACGCTCCTCGGCTTCGGCGAGCCCCGCCTGGTGAAGGCCGGCGTGGTCGGCGGCTCGTACTTCGAGGTGATGGGGCTTCGCCCCGTGCTCGGCCGGCTGCTCACCGCAGCGGACGATGGACCGGATGCGGCGGGAGCGGCGGTGCTGACCTACCGCTTCTGGACGACGTCGCTCAACAGCGACCCCGCGGTGGTCGGCCGGACCATCGCGCTCGGCACGCGCAGCGCCACGGTGGTGGGCGTGCTCGAACCGTCGGTCCCCTACCCGGCCGACACCGAGATCATCGCCAACGTGGTGACGAGCCCGCATCACCTCGACGCCACCATGGTCACGGCGCGCACCCACCGCATGACCGAACTGTTCGGCCGCCTCGCCCCGGGCGCGACGATCGACGACGCCCGCGCCGAACTGACGGCGGTGCAGGACGCGATGATGCAGGAGCACCCCGAGGCGTACTCGGCAAGCGCCGACGTGCAGGTGAGCGTCACGCCGCTGCGAGACGAGCTCGCGGCACCGGCGCGCACGATCCTGCTCGTGCTGCTCGCCGCCTCCGCCATCCTGTTCGTGATTGCCTGCGCGAACGTCGCCAACCTGATCCTCGCGCGATCGGTGCGGCGCGAGGGCGAACTGGCGGTACGGGCGGCCCTGGGCGCCAGCCACGCCGCGCTGCGGCGCACGCTGCTGGCCGAGAGCCTGGTGCTGTGCGGCGCCGGCGCGCTGCTGGGCATCCTGCTGGCGCGGCCGTTCGTGGCCGTGGTCTCGCGCTTTGCCGCACGGTTCTCGGTGCGGGCGCTCGACGTGACCGTGGATGCCAGCCTGCTGTGGGTGGGCGGAGGCCTGGCGATGGCCGCGGCGGTGCTGCTGGCCTATATCCCCCGGCTGCCGTCACCGCATGCGCCGGCGGGCCTGGGGCTGGCCGGCGGCAACGTCCGGATCACGCCGGGCACCCACCGCCGTTTGAGGGTGTTCGCGATGACGCAGATCGCGTGCTCGTTCCTGCTGCTCGCGGGGGCGGGCACGCTGATCGCGGCGCTGGTCGCCCTGCAAAGAACCGACACCGGGCTCAATCTGCGACAGGTGCTGGCGCTCGACGTGCCGCTGCCGCTGGACTCGACCGGCAATGCCATCGACTTCTACCAGCAGGCCGCCAATCGCATCGCGGCCCTGCCCGGCGTCGAGCGTGTGGCGGCCGGAAACTTCGTGCCCTGGCGCGACGCCGGCAATCTGCTGCCGGTGATGCCCTTTGCCGTGGACGGCTACACACCCGAAGATGGCGAAGACACAGCCGCACGCTCGCCTGCGGAATGTGACGCCAGGCTTCTTCTCGGCGCTTGGCGTGCCGCTCGTCGCCGGCCGCGACTTCACCGCCGACGATCGGCGCGGCAGCGAGCTGGTGGTGATCGTCAGTCAGTCGCTCGCGGACACCGTGTTCCCGGGCGGCAACGCGCTGAACCGGCAGTTCCGGTGGACCCACCCCCTGTTCGGGCCACCCGTCCCCCGCCGCATCGTCGGCATCGTCGCGGACGTGGACGACGAACACGTCGTGCCCGGGCCGATGATCACCGCGTATCACCCGTTGCCGCAGATGCCAGGCGGCGGCCGCCTGTTCGTGCGGGCAGCGGGGGATCCTCACGCCCTCGTCCCCGCCGTGACGCGAATCATCCGCGACCTGAACGCCGACCAGCCGGTGGCGCGGGCGGCAACGCTGGAGGACGTGCGGTCGGAGGTGCTGACGCCGGAGCGGCTGAATGCGTTCGTGATGTCGGGCTTCGCCGGGATGGCGTTGCTGATCGCGGTCGTCGGCGTGGCCGGCGTGCTGGCGTTCTCGGTGAGTGCACGGACGCGCGAGTTCGGTGTGCGGCTGGCCATCGGCTCGAGCCCGCGCGAGCTGCTGCTGGGGGTCCTTGGCGAGGGTGCGCTGATCGTGGCGGTCGGCGTGGCGGCGGGCGCCGTGGGCGTCATGGTGTTCGCACACATCGGCGCGCGCTACGTGGAGGGCCTGCGACTGGCGGGGACGCTGCCCGTAGGGGGCGCGGCAGCCGTTCTCCTTGGCGCGGCCGTGCTCGCGTCGCTGATTCCCGCCGCACGGGCGGCGCGAGTGGATGTCGTCCAGGCTCTGCGATCGGAATAGAAAGAGGCAAATCACCATGACCATGAATCAGGTTGGCGAACAGACGTCTCGACCGCCCCTCCGTCTGTGGCCCGGCGTGGCCGCGGCGGTCCTGATGGTGCTGGCCAGGGTGGTCACACCGCTCGTGTTCCCCGAGGCGGGTGCCGTTGGCGTGATTGCCGGCGCCGCCGGCGCCTTCGTCATTCTGGTGTGGTGGCTGCTCTTCAGCCGCGCGCCCTGGTCCGAGCGCGCCGCCGCGATCGGGCTGATGGTCGTGGCCGTCGCCCTCACCTCGCAAGTCGTGCATCCGTCGGTCTCCAATGGATTCATGGGCCGGATGCTGCCGATCTTCGCCACGCCGGTGATGTGCCTGGCCCTCGTGGCATGGGCGGTCGCCAGCCGCGGCTTCTCCAGTGGCATGCGGTTCACATCGATGGCGGCCACCATCCTGCTCGCGTGCGGAGCCCTCGCGCTCATCAGGACGGGCGGCATCACCGGTGGTGCCGAGTCGGATCTGCACTGGCGGTGGACCCCGACGCCGGAGGATCGGCTGCTCGCGCAGGGCGACGAGGCCCTCGTCCCTCCCCCGTCTCCAGGGACGACAACAAGGCCCGAGACCCCAGCCGCGCCAGAGCCCGCGGTTGAACCGGCACCGTCCGCCTCCGCTCCGGCGATCGCGAAGGCGCCTGAGGCACCGGCAGCCGTGGCGGCGAGCGAACCGGTTGCCAGCGATCGCGGCGCCAACGCCCCACGCGCGAATCCAGTGGCCGTGAACTCGAGCGCCGAATGGCCAGGCTTCCGTGGCCCCAATCGCGACAGCGTCGTGCGCGGCGTGCGGATCGACACGGACTGGTCGCAGAAGCCGCCGGTCGAGCTGTGGCGCCGGCCGGTGGGGCCGGGCTGGTCGTCCTTTGCCGTGCACGGCGATCTGATCTACACGCAGGAGCAGCGTGGCGAAGACGAAGTGGTCTCCTGCTACCGCTTGAGCAGCGGCGAGCCGGTGTGGCGGCACAAGGACCCGGTGCGCTTCTGGGAGTCGAATGGCGGCGCGGGGCCGCGCGGCACGCCCACCCTGCACGACGGCCGCGTCTACACGATGGGCGCGACCGGCCTCATCAACGTGCTCGACGCGAGCACCGGTGCGGTGGTCTGGTCGCGAAATGCGGCGACCGATACCGGCACGACGGTGCCGGACTGGGGCATCGCCAGCTCACCGCTGGTGATCGACGATCTCGTCATCGTCGCGGTGTCCGGCCAGCTCGCGGCGTATGACTTGCGCACCGGCGACGAGCGGTGGAGGGGCCCATCGGGTGGCGCCGGCTACAGCTCTCCCCACCTCGCGACCATCGCCGGAGTGCCGCAGGTGCTGCTGCTGAGGGGTTCTCGCACGATCAGCGTTGCCCCCGCCGACGGCACCCTGCTGTGGGAACACATCTGGCAGCCCGGAGTGAGCATCGTGCAGCCGGTACTGATGCCCGACGGCGGCATGCTGATCGCCGAGGGCGATGGGATGGGCGGACAGGGCATGCGCCGGATCGCGGTCGCGCACGGATCCGGCGGATGGACCGCCGAAGAGCGCTGGACCTCGCGGGGATTGAAGCCGTACTTCAACGACTCCGTCATCCACCAGGGCCACGCCTTCGGCTTCGACGGCAACATCCTCGCCTGCATCGATCTCGAGACCGGCGAGCGCGCGTGGAAGGGCGGCCGCTACGGCAACGGCCAGATGGTGTTGCTGCCGGACCAGGACCTGTTGCTGGTGCTGTCCGAAGAGGGCGGGCTGGCGCTGGTCAAGGCCGCGGCGGACAAGTTCACCGAGATCGCGCGGTTCCAGGCGATCGAGGGCAAGACGTGGAACCACCCGGTGCTGGTGGGCGATGTGCTGCTGGTCCGCAACGGCGAGGAGATGGCTGCCTACCGGCTGTCGCTCGTGGGCAGCTGAACCGAGTCACGGAACCATCGTCCGCGGACCAGGCCACCACGCCTACCCGTCGGCAGCGGCACGGCAGGGGCGTCAGCGTGGCTGCGGCGGGCGGCCGTAGCCGGGGCGGTAGTGCTGGTGGCAGGCGGTGCAGGACTCGTACAGCTGGTCGCTCACCGAGGCCACCGCCTCGACCTTGCGTGTCTTCGCAGCCTTGAACGCCGCCGCGCCGGCCTCGCGCATCAGCGCGGCATCGGCCATCCACTGCGTGTCGTCACGCGCGCGGCCCGGCAGCATCAGCAGATTCGCGGACTCGGCCACCATCAGCGCCTGCCCCTCGAGCGCGGTCCAGCCGTCGCTGTCGGTGGGCGTGCGCGTCTCGACGTAGAAGAGCGCATCGGACGCCGGCCTGATGACCGTCACCATCAACTCGCTCATCGTCCCGACGTTGCGCGTGGGAGGTGTCCGGGCGGCCGCCGGCTCCTGCACCGGCTTCTGTGCCGAGGTGAGGGTGACGCTCGCCATGAGGAGAACGGCCAGGATCCGCATGGGCGGGAAGTCTAGCACCGAGGCACGGTCAGCGCCTGACGGCCAGGCCGAAATAGAAATCGAGCATTGCCTTCAGCGGCGCCGCGCTACCCCGCAGGCGGCTGCGAAGTGCGGCCCCCTCCCAGCAGTCGACGAGCAGTGCGGCAAGGCGGCCGGGGTCGGAATCCTCGGGGAGGTCGCCCTCCTTACGCGCCTGTTCGAGGCAGACGGCGATCCGCGTGGCGATCTCGGAGAAGCAGCCGTCGATCTTCCGCCGGAACACGTCGCTGACGCCCGACAGTTCCTGCCCGAGACCGCCCAGCAGGCAGCCCATGTAGCCCTCCTTCCGGTAGGCCTTCTGCGTCATCTCGAAGAAGCGGCGCACGCGGTCCAGCGGAGGGCGGCTGACATCGCCAAGACAGGCGTCCAGCCCGGCGTGCACCTGCTGCATGTAGGCATCGATGACCTGAAGCGCGAAGTCCTCCTTGTCCGCGAAGTGATGGTAGAACGAGCCCTTCGGCGTCGCCGTGGCCGCCAGCAGCGCCTGAATGCCGAGATCGTGATACCCGTGCTCGAGGAGCATGGCCAATCCCGCATCGAGCAGGCGCTGCTTGGTGGGATGCGTCATCGGCGACCGAGGGGCTAGCCCTTGACCTTCTGGATCATGTGGTCGATGACGTGGCTGTGCTCGCGCTGCGGGCTGAACATGACGATCTCCGCGTCGGCCTCCACCTTCACGTTGTGCCCGGGCGGCCAGTAGAAGAGATCGCTGGCATTCACCGTCTCGGTCGCGCCGCTGGCATCGGTGGTGGTGATCCGGCCGCGCAGGACGAAGCCCCAGTGCGGGCACTGGCAGCGGTCGCCCTCCAGGCCGACGAACAGCGGGGTCGTATCGACGCCAGCCGAGAGCGTGAAGTACTCGGCGCTGATCTTCTCGAAGCCGCTGCACGTCGCCGAAATCCATCGTCTGACGGATCACGGCGCCCGGAATCTCCATCCTGACATCGACATCGTCTTTCGCTACGCGCATGTGGCCTCCCCTCGGCTGACTCTGCCGTGACTAGACCGACTGGTCTAGCGCCGCAGCATACACCGATTCAGGGGGAAGCGACGCAACCCAGCAGTCTGCGGTTCGTCACAGACATCTTGAGAGGAGAGCCGGCGCGGACGTTCGATCGCGCCGTCGCCGTCGTTGACGAAGAAGACAGGAGGTCTCCCCATGGCGGCAATCGCCCTCGGCATCGTGTTGGCACTGGCGATGACGGGCTGCTCCGACCTGCGCTCTTCGATGCCAACCAGCCCCACCAGCACGGGTGCGGCATTCGCCGTGGCGTTTCCGATCCCGACGGGCCGGATCGTTCGCACCGAGCGGTGGACGCTGGAGCTGACCATGCGCGAAGTCTACGGGGCCGGCGAGTGCGATCCCGGCATCGGCACGACACGGCGGGTTCCTCTGGATATCGAGTTCAGGGACAACGATGCGGTGGCCATGCAGATCGAGAGTGACGCATCGCCCGCCGACCGCCAGGCGCAGTGGATGGGGTGGATCCATGGCCGCGGGGTCGAGGCGACGGGTCTCGCCTTCGGGACCTTGCCATGTGCGGACGCCGAAGCGAGCGTGGCAGGCACGCTGACGCTGCTGACCGGTTACTTCTCTCCGGACGGCCAGGCGTTCGACGGGACCGAGATGCGACGCCACGCATCACCGGCCGCGGGTGAGCTCGTCTACTACTTCAGTTGGCGCGCACACCGATAGGTCGAGTTGCTGCCTTGTGTCGCACTCGGGCGGCTACTATACTTCGCGCGTCGGTAGAGCCAGCCTCTGGAGGAATCATGCGTCACGTCCTCGTCGCGGCAAGCCTCGGCCTCTTCGTCGCCACCGTCGCAACGGCTCAGACCCACACCATCGTGGCGCTCAGTCACACCGACAACACCGCCTACGAGCTGGATCCCGAGACCGGGAAGATCCTCCACCAGTTCACTGCGGAGAACCAGCCGCACGAGGGCATCGCCTCGCCGGACGGCCGCACCTACTACGCCGCCATCCCCAACGGTCCGCACGTCGTCATCCTCGACGCGACGACGTTCAAGGAGAAGGGCCGCATCGAGTCACCGTTCTTCAAGTCGACGCTGAACAAGGGCTCCGCCTCCCCGCACGGCATCGCCCTGACCACCGATGGCAGCAAGCTCTACGTCGGCCTCGAGAACGCCGACATCCCCGGCATCGTCGTCTACGACACGAAGACGGGCAAGGTGCTCCGCAAGATCGACGTCGTGCTGCGCGGCGGGCACTTCCTCGCGATTCAGCCGGGGACCGACAAGCTCTACTACCCGATGCGCGAGGACAATCGCGTGCTGGTGATCGACACCAAGACCGACGTCATCACCAAGATCGTTGCCATCGAGGGTGGGCCGGTCGGCGTCGGCTTTGCGCCGAACGGCGAGGTGTGGATCCACAACGACGGCGACGGCACCGTCCACGTGATTGACGGCAAGACCGACACCGTCGTGAAGAAGCTCGAGGGCCTGGGCAAGGGCGCCGGCCGCATGGCCGTGTCCGCCGATGGCAAGTGGGCCGCGTCCACGCACGGCGGGTCGCAGGACGTCGCCATCATCAGCGCCGCCGACAAGACCGTGGCGGCGACGGTGACAATCGGCAAGGGACCCGGTTTCCCCATCTTCTCGCCCGACAGCACGAAGCTCTACGTCATGAACTACGGCGAAGGCGACGTCTGCGTCATCGATCTCGCCACGAAGAAGATCGTGGCCCGCTACAAGGCCGGGCAGAGTCCGTTCGGCGGCGGCCTGCGCTTCCCGGGCGGGCGTCCCACCGCGAAGGACTGAGCGCACCGGCCGTCTATCACCAGTCGCATCCGCTTCGTCGTTACACGCCGTTTCCGGAGGGGAAGATGTCCGTCACCCGTACCTTGGCGCGCGGTCTCGTCGTCTCGATTCTGGCCCTGACCGCGGTGTCCGCCCAGCAGCGATCCACCCCGGCCCCGGAGACCTACGGCCGGCTGCACTGGCGAACCATCGGACCGGAGGGCAACCGCTTCTCGGCCGCCGCCGGCGTGCCGGGTGATCCGCAGACCTACTACGTCGGCGCCGCCTCGGGCGGCATCTGGAAGACCACGGATGGCGGCGTGAACTGGGCGTCGCTGTTCGACGCGCAGCCGGTGCAGTCCATCGGGTCGCTCGCCGTGGCGCAGTCGGACCCCAACGTGGTGTGGGCCGGGACCGGTGAGGGCAAGATCCGCAGCCACATCTCGGTCGGACAGG
Source organism: uncultured Acidobacteriota bacterium (assembly GCA_963721715.1). Lineage (GTDB taxonomy): Bacteria > Acidobacteriota > Vicinamibacteria > Vicinamibacterales > UBA2999 > VFZN01. Next base: position 1,060,161 of record CAVRKI010000006.1, read on the forward strand.
GCATCTACCGTTCGCTGGATGCGGGTAAGAACTGGACGCTGATGGGCCTCGAAGCGACGGCCCGTATTCCGCGGCTGGTGATCCATCCGAAGGATCCGAACATCGTGCTGGCCTGCGCGCTCGGGCACGCCTACGGGCCGCAGCCCGAACGCGGCGTGTTCCGCACCACCGATGGCGGGCAGACCTGGACCAAGACGCTGTTCGTCGACGAAAACACGGGATGCTCGGACATCGCGATGGATCCGAAGAACCCGCGCGATTCTCTTCGCCGGGATGTGGCAGCTCGAGATCCACACCTGGGGCCGCGAGAGCGGCGGGCCGGGCAGCGGCCTGTTCATGTCGCGCGACGGCGGCGCCACGTGGACGCGGCTGGCGGGCAAGGGCCTGCCGACGCGCCCCGTCGGCAAGGTCGCGGTGGCGATCGCGGCCTCGAATCCCAATCGCGTCTACGCGATGATCGAGACCGGCGATGGCGTGCCGTGGAAGGGACAGCCCACCGATCGCGGCCAGGTGTGGCGCTCCGAGAACGGCGGCGACACCTGGCAGGTGGTGAGCTACGACCACAACGCCATGGGCCGCGCGCACTACTACTCGCGCATGGCGGTCGCGCCCGACGATGAGGACGAGGCGTATTTCCTGACGGCGTCGTATGCGAAGTCGATCGATGGCGGACGGACGCTGACGGTGCTCCCGCGGCCAGAGGCGCCCGGCGGCGACCATCACGACATCTGGATCGATCCCACGAACGCGAACCGCCAGATCGTCGCGCACGACCAGGGCCTCTCCATCACGGTGAATCGCGGCAAGACCTGGTTCCGCCAGCGCCTGAAGAACGCGCAGATCTACCACGTCACGGTGGACAACGAGATTCCCTACAACGTGCTGGGCAACAAGCAGGACGAACCCACCTACCGCGGCCCCAGCAACAGCCGCCTGCAGGGCGGGTTCGGCGGCGACCCCGGCATTCCGCGCGCGATGTGGCACGCGGTGGGCGGCGGCGAGAGCGGCTGGGCGACCCCCGATCCCACCGACTCGAACGTCATCTGGTCCACGGCCTCCGGCTCGGGCATGGTCGGCGGCATCGTCGTGCGATTCGAGGAGAGCCGGCGCCAGTTCCGCAACATCGAGGTGTGGCCCGATCAGTCGAATGGCCCGGCCGAGGGTGTCCGCTACCGCTTCGTGTGGGACGCGCCGCTGCAGATCTCGCCGCACGATCACAACACCATCTACGTCGGCAGCCAGCACATTCACCGCACCACCAACGGCGGCCAGAGCTGGGAAGTGATCAGCCCGGACCTGACGCTGAACGACAAGTCGAAGATGGGCACCTCGGGCGGACTGACGCCGGACAACATCGGCGTCGAGTACGCCGGCGTGGTCTACGGCATCGCCGAGTCGCCGCGCGAGAAGGGCCTGATCTGGGCGGGCACCAACGACGGCCTGGTGCAGCTGACGCGCGACAACGGCAAGACGTGGACCAACGTGACGAAGAACCTGCCGGGCCTCCCGGCGTGGGGATCGGTCCGCAGCATCGCCCCGTCACGATACGACGCGGGCACTGCTTTCCTGACGGTGGACTTCCACCAGATGAACAATCGCGACCCGTTCGTGTATCGGACCACCGATTACGGCGCGACGTGGAAGCAGATCGTCAACGGCATCCCGAAGAGCAACCTGAGCTACGCCAAGGTGATCTACGAGGATCCCGTGCGGCGCGGCATGCTCTATCTGGGCACCGAGAACGGCATCTACGTGACGTTCGACGCCGGCGACACCTGGCAGCCGCTGCAGAACGACCTGCCGCACGCACCGGTATCGGGCATCGTGGTGCAGGAGCACTTCAACGACCTGGTCATCTCGACCTACGGCCGCGGCTTCTGGATCATGGACGACATCACCGCGCTGCGGGCGATGACGCCGGAGGTGCTGAGCGCGGACGCCCACCTGTTCCCGCTGCGGCCGGCGTACCGCTTCCGCGGCATCACGGCGCCGTCCTCCACCGTACGACGACCCGACCACCGGCGAGAACCCGCAGTACGGCGCGTCGATCAACTACTACGTGAAGCAGGCGGTGCCGGCGGGCGGCACGATGACCATCAGCGACAGCAAGGGCACCGTGGTGCGGACGATGACCGTCCCGGGCGACGCCGGGCTCAACCGGGTCTACTGGGACCTGCGGCAGACGCCGTCGAAGCCGGTGCGGCTGCGGACCAACCCGCTGTACGACCACGAACTGCCGCTCGGTCCTGACGGGACGCGGCCACCGGCCGGCGGCGCCGGCCAGCAGACCCTGCTCTCGCCTCCGGGCACCTACACGGTGAAGCTGTCGATCGGCGGCCGCGAGTTCAGCGAGCCGCTCACGGTCCGCAAGGATCCGCACTCCGGCGGCACCGACGCCGACATCCAGGCGCAGACCCAGGTGCTGACCGACCTCCGCACCGGGATGAACACCGCGGTGGATGCGATCAACCAGCTGGAATACGTCCGCGCCCAGGTCCAGACCATCATGAAGTCCACCCCAGACGGCGAGCTGCGCCGCGCGGCGACCGAGCTGCAAGGCAAGCTGGCCGATCTCGAGATGAACCTCTACGACCTGCGCATCACCGGCGGCCAGGACGGCGTCCGCTATGCCGCGAAACTGCTATCGCGGTTCAACTTCCTGGCCAACGGCATCTCGAGCAGCGACTTCCGCCCGACCGACCAGCACATGGAGGTCGCCAAGGTCCTGCAGGATCGCCTGAAGAACGAGCTCAGCGCGATCGGCACCGCGATGGACCGCGACGTCGCCGCCTTCAACGACATGCTGCGGCGAGGCTCGGCCGGACAGATAGTGACGAAGACACCGTAGTCAGCTGGTGATCTCGTGCGGTCGTGACCTGGTGATCGGATCTCAGCGCGCGTCACTTCAGGGCCGCGAGGCGGCCTGAAGCGAGCTGTCGGAGGTCTGGTCTTGCGGCTTGCTCTGCCAGTCTTTCGTAGTCCAGGCGAGCCTCTTGAACACGCTCGAGCTTCACGTAGACGTCGGCGCGAGCCAGCCTCGCCTCGTCGTCTCGTTCATCGATCTCGAGCGCGCGCGTCAGCGGTTGGACCGCGAGGTCCACACGGCCGGTGGCTGCCAGCAGCAGGCCAAGGCCGGTCAGCGCCCGCCCGTCACGGGGCCGCGCCGAGAGCACGCGGCGATAGAGCGGCTCGGCCTCGTCGAGGCGCTTCGCATCGGCGAGCAGGTCGGCGAGTTCCAGCACCAGCGCCTGGTTGGAGGGGTCTGCGGTCATGGCGTCCCGGAGCGCCGCGATGCCCTCGTCCTTCCGCCCGGTCGAGAACAACAGCCCGGCGCGCAACGAGATGGCCGCGGTGTGCCGGGGATCGATCGCGAGGGTGGCCTCCTCTTCCGCAAGCGCCCGGACCCGGTCGCCGAGCCGGAGGTGGGCCAGGGCCATCCAGTGATGGGCGTCGGCGCTGCCGGGCACCGCCGCGGCATACGCCCGGAGCGCCTCGATGGCTTGGCGATGACGCCCGGCAGCGAGCTCCGCGCGCCCGAGCAGCAGCCGCGCGAACGAGTTGCCGGGGTCCTGGGCCAGCACATCCCGGGCCAGCCTTGCGGCCCGGCCGGCATCGCCGCGACCGAGCTCGCGGTTGCCGTCCAGCAGTTGTTCGTACAACGGCAGCATCCGCTTCGGATCGGGCAGGGTGCTGGGAGCCGCAGCAGCCGGCGGCGGCGCAGCGCTCAGATACCCGAGCGAGCTCAGGCGCTGCTGCGCGTCCGACGACAGCGGCGTCGATGCCTGTCGTCCCGCATCCGCGCCCACCAGCCCCTCGAGGACGCGTCGCATCGTTGCCAGCCGCACGGTGTCCTGCGATGCCAGGTTCGCGCGTTCGCCCGGATCCGCCTGCAAGTCGTAGAGCTCGGGTTCGGGCGCATCGATGTACTTCCAGCGTCCGGCGTGAAGGGCTCGCAGCGGCGCCCACTGCATGAAGAACTGTGGAAAGTAGGTTTCGGCATAGGCGGGTAGCGGCTCATCGGCCTCGTGGCCGCCATCGAGGAGGGTGCGCAGCGTTCGCCCATCCATGCCATCGTCGACGGCGCCGGCCGCGAGGTCCATCAGCGTCGGCGCGATATCAATCAGCCTCACCGGTGTCGAGACGGTTGCCGGGCGCAGTCGCCCCGGCCAGGCCACGATCAGCGGCACGCGCAACGCCGCGTCGTAGACGAACAGCCCGTGCGTGCTCTCGCCGTGGTCGCCGAGGCTCTCGCCATGATCGCCGGCCACCACCACCAGCGGCGAGGTGGGTGAACCGTAGCCGGCCGCGTCGAGGAGGCTGCCGACTACCGCGTCCTGGAACGCGATCTCACCGTCGTAGGGACGGCCGGTGAACTGCTCGCGAAATGGCGACGGTGGCGAATAGGGTTCGTGCGCGTCGTAGAGGTGGACCCACAGGAAGTAGGGCCGCGACGCGCTCTGGCGCGCGGTGCCGGCGAGCCAGGCCCGCGCCGCCGCCACGGTGCGATCGCCGCGCCGCTCGAGTTCAAGGGAGACGAAAGGGCCGCCAGTCGCCTCGTCGAGGCCATCGTCATAGTGGGAGAACCCGCGCGCCAGCCCGAACTGACGGTCGAGCACGAACGAGCTGACGAATGCCGCCGTGTCGTAGCCGCGGGCGGACAGCGCCTCGGCAATCGTCGGGACATCCGCCGGGAGCACGAAATGGCCGTTGTTCCGCACGCCGTGGCGAAAGGGATCGCGGCCCGTCAGCAGGCTGGCGTGAGCCGGCAGCGTGAGCGGCACCGGCGACAGCGCGCGATCGAACCGCACGCCCGTCGCGGGCCAGCCTGTCGAGGTTCTCAGTGGTTGCACCGGCGTAGCCGTAGCTGCCCAGCCGATCCGCCCGCGTCGTGTCGAGAGTGATCAGGAGGATGTCCGGTGGCTGCGTCGAGGCCATCGGCCCAGGGCCTGCGGCGCCATCCCTGGTGCCCGCGATGAAAATGGCGAGGCCGGCCCCGGCGACCAGTGCGACCACGATTCCGAGGGCGAGTGCCCAGCGCCCCGCAAACCCGGTTCGCGCTGTCGGGCGCGATGCGGGCGCCCGGGAGGTGCTGCGCGAGCGGTTGCGACCCATCGCCCTACACTGGACCACGAACGCCGACGGCTGGCAAGGTCGCGCGTCGAGGGGCATTCGGCCGTACACAAGAAGGGGACCCGGTGAGGGGCCCCCTTCCTGTTGCGTTCTTCCGAACGATCCTTCGTGATCCTCGTGGCTAGAACTTGACCGCCATCGACAGCTGCAGCGAACGCGGCGGGTGCCGGTTGAACCGCGCCAGGTAGTTCGGGCTGTAGATCTGGTTCGCACCGACGTTCCACTGCGTGTTCGCCGGCGTGTTGAACACATTGAAGATGTTCGCCGCCGGCTCGATGCTGCGCGTTCCGAAGCGGAAGATACGGCCGATCTTCAGCTGCAGGTACTTCGCATCGTCATTGCGGATCTGGCCGTCGCTGCGGGTCGGACCCTGGAAGCGCAGTCGAGTGGCCAACGGGTTGGGCTGCGAAAGGCCGTTGGCCAGCCGCACCGTCGACGGACCGAACTGCGTCACCTGCGGATCGTTGGCCGGCAACTGGACGAGCAGCGGTCCGACGTAGCCGCCGGCCTGAATGACGTAGCTGCCGCCGACGCTGATGCCCCACGGCGCGTTCCACTGGCCGCCGATGCGCAGCGAGAACGGCCGGTAGGCGGCGCCGGATTCACGGCCGCCGCCGTTCAGCGTGTTGTCGTCGCCATTGCCGAACAACTGCTGCGACAGGTCGCGGTTGTTGTCGAACGCGTCGGGTTGCACGAAGCGGGCCGGGTCGGTCGGGTTCCAGGTGCCGGACAACCACTGGAACTGCCGCGTGAAGCTGGCAATCACCTGCCAGTTGTTGGACATGTTCTTGGCGAACGTCGCCTCGAACGCGTTGAGGTTGACGTCGGTCCACGTCGCGTTGGTCTCGCGGGTGATGATGCCGCGGTTCGGGTCCACCAACCCGAATCCTCCGAAGGGCTGGCCGGGCCCCTCCGGGTAGATGCCGTTGATGTCGACCTCCGCGAAGTTGTCCTGGTAGCGCCGGTTGCGTGAACGCCACGCCGACGCTCATCTGGCCGGGGAGCTGGCGGTTGTAGCCCACCGACACCTCGTCAACGAACGGCTGGTGCAGGTTTGGATCGAACAGCAGATTTGCATCGACGCCACGGGTGGGCGGTGTCACGACCGAGGTGCGGCTCCCATCCGGAGCGATGTAGATGTCGGTGGTCTCCACCGCTCCCAAGGTGTTGAACGTCACGATGTAGTCGCGGCCGTTCACCTGCTCGGCCAGCCGCCCGTAGCTGGCGCGGATGACGTTGCGGGCATCGTCGGTGAGCAGGTACGACACACCCACCCGAGGCTGGACCATGGTCGCCTTCTGACGGTAAATCTGGAGGATATCGTCAAAGCGGCGATTGATGTCGATGCGCACGCCGCCGTTGACGGTCAGGCGCGGGTTGGGCGTCCACGCGTCCTGGAAGTAGAACGCGAACACCTTGTCCCGCTCCCGGATGGTCGGCACCAGATTGGGCGAGCGGAACTGCTGCCTGAACGGCACCGTGCCGGCCGAGGAGTCGACGCCGTTGACGTAGCGCTCCTGCTGGAGCGAGAAACCGCCGTTGGCGTACTCGGTGGTGGTTTCCCGGATCATGCGCGGCGCCGCCCAGAAGCCGGCCCGGAACTCGTGGCCACCCTTCCAGCCGGTCTGGTAATAGGTGAGGTCGCCGCGCAGCACCGTCATGCTGGCGTTCGACAGCGCGATGGTCTCCGGGTTGTCGAGGCGCGCGAGCGAGCCAGTGCCCACCTGAAGGCCCTGCTGCGTGAACGCGTTCTGGTGGATCTCGCGCTGCGGGCCGGTGATGGTCAGGTCCGCATACGTGTCGGCGTCGTTGCCGCGCTTGTCGTTGTAGTTGTAGGCAAACGACGTGGTGAGCTGGTTGGTCCACACCGAGTTGATGCGGCCGTGATAGAGGCTGCCGCCCGTGGAGTTGAACAGGTACGGCCGGTTGTCCAGCTCACGGTTGCTCGAGTAGCGCGACCGGTCGTTCTGGAAGAAGCCGGTCGCCTCGTGGCTGGAGTTCAACTGGGCGGTCACCTTCACGAACGGCTGCTTGCTCTCCATGAAGTTGTTGAAGTCCTGGAAGCTCGGATCGTTGGCCTGGACGTTCTGGAGGTTGAACTGCGAGCGGCTGATGCCGTTGCTCAGGTCGGCGCGCCGGAACGCGGTGAAGAACCAGACCCGGTCCCGCATGATTGGCCCGCCGAGCGCGACGTCGAACTGATTCACCGACTGTATCGTCGGCAGCCCGCCCGGCGCGCTGCCGCCCTTGGTATTGTCCCCGTTCCAGTCGATGTCCTGGTAGTCGTACACGAATGACCCGCGGAACTGGTTGCCGCCGCGCGGCGCGATGATGTTCATCACCACACCGGTGCCGGTGGGTGACGCGGGGTCCACACCCGCCAGCTTCAGTTCCGTGTCCTGGATGGTGTCGCCACCGAAGCCGATCGAGTGGGCGGACGAGTCCAGGAACGAGCCGGCCGGGGCGCCCTCGAGCGTGAACACGTGCGAGAAGATCACCGCGCCCTTGAAGTAGTAGGAGCGGCGGCCGACGCCGTCGTCCACGTTGCGCGACGAGATGCCCGGCGCCAGGTCGAGCGCGTCGCTGAACACGCGCCGCGAACTGATCGGGGCGGCGCGAATGAGGTCGCGGTCCAGGGTGATCGAGGTCGTCGCCTTGCTGGTTTCGATCATCGGCGAATCGCCGGTGACGGTGACCGTCTCCTGCAGGGTGCTCAACCCCATCTGCACGTCGATGGTGAAGGTCTGACCGGCGCGGATCAGGATGCCCTCGCGACGGGTCGTCGAGAAGCCCGTGAGCTCCGCAGTAATCACGTAGGTGCCGGGGGGCAGGCGATTCAGGCGGTAGAGCCCGGTTTCGTCAGTCACGCTCACGACCGGCACCAGCAGCTCGGGGCTGGTGGCCGTGACGGTCACGCCAGGCAGGATTGCCTGCGACTCGTCCTTCACGTATCCGCGTAACGCGCCATCACCGGTCTGCGCCATTGCCGGTGATACCCACAGCGCCAACAGCACACCCACCATCCATCTTGCAACCGAAGTACAACGCATCTGGGACTCCTTTCGAGAGCCAACCAACGCCGACACGGGGAGACGATCAGAGCGTGTTGCGGAACAACGGATATGAGTGGTGCGGAGGCTACTGCAAATGCAATGGGATGTAAACAGCGGGAAAAGAGATGGAGGGACGGGCGATGGCGACAGCGGGAACTGGCCCCCGGAAGGTAGCGCGGATCAGGCGGCCCGGAGGCCACCTGATCTGTCGGAGCAACGCCGCTTACTTCGCGCCGGGAGCGGCAGGCGCCAGGCTCGGCAGCTTGCCCTGGGTTTCCATCAGCCGCTTGGCGAGCACGTTGTTCACCACGGCATCGTTGCGCACCGCGCTGATGTAGGCCGCGCGCAGCAGCTGCTCCTTGCGGTTCTTCAGCGTCGCCGTGATGGCCTCCTTCACTTCCGGCATGCTGGGATCCCGCTGGCCGGCCGGTTCCTTGGCAACCACGAGGACGAGCGTGTGACCGCCGTTGTTGCTCACCACGCTCACCGTACCCGGGGCCGACTTCAGCACCGCGTCGCGCAGGGCCGGGGGCGCCTTCTGCAGTGCTGACAGCGGCACGAACCCGAGGTCGCCGCCGCGCGGCGCCGACTGCGGATCCTCAGAGAAGTCGCTGGCCAGCTCGCTGAACTGCGCGCCCTGCTTCAGGCGCTCCATCAGCATCTGCGCCTTGGCGCCGGCTTCCTGCGGCGTCTTCGCATCGTCGCCGGAACGGTTGGCCCTCTGCTGGTCGGGGACCGGGGTGACGACAATCTGCGCGATGCGGTAGGTGTCCTCGGGCCGGTTGAACTGGGCCCGATTGGCGGCGTGGAACGCGGTGATGTCCTGGTCCGAGACGGAAATCTTGGACAGGACCTCGCGCTCGATCACCTTCTGCGCCAGCATGTCGCGGCGCAGCCCTTCGCGCATGTCCGCCGCCGTCAGGTTGCGGCGGTTCAGCTCCTGCGTGAACGCCTCCTCCGGGATGTCCTTGCGGCCATCGGCGTAGGCCGTGTCGAGCTCGGTGTCCGGCAGCTCGATCTTCAGCTCCTTCGCCTTGGCGAGCAGCACGTCCTGGATGATCAGCTCGTTCAGCAGGGTGAGCTTGGCGACAAGCGCCTCTTCCTCGGACGGCGCCTGTTCGGTCTGCGCCGTGCGCCGGTAGGCTTTCTCGACGTCGTCGCGCTTGATCTCGCGGCCATCGACCACGGCCCACGCGTCCGCGGAGACGGGCGGCGCGGCGGCCGGCCCGGTGGACCGGCAGGCGCCGGCAAGACCCGCCAGGACCAGCGTGACGAGCACAACCGTGTGGCGAGGGGACACTGAACGAGGCGCGATTCTAGTCATCCCAGCCATTGTACGACGCGGCGGTCACGATCCGCCGCTGGCCGTGGGGGTATCGCCCGACGGCGCCAGGGCGCCGAGAGCAGCCGAAACGCCCCCTCTCCCCGGTATGCTGTAGGCAGATGAGGAGACGCCCCTCGTGCTGTCCATGACATGGAGACTCGGCACCATCGCCGGTATCGGGGTGTTCATGCACCCCACCTTCCTGCTCCTGCTCGTCTTCGTCGGGTGGCAGCACTGGCGGCTCGGCCAGAGCGTGGAAGCGGTAGTGAGCGGCGTTGCTTTCATGCTGGCGCTCTTCGGATGCGTGGTTCTCCATGAACTCGGCCACGCGCTCACCGCCCGGCGCTACGGCATCAAGACCAAAGACATCACGCTGCTGCCGATTGGCGGGGTCGCCAGGCTCGAGCGGATGCCAAGCGACCCGGTACAGGAACTCTGGGTGGCGCTGGCCGGCCCGGCCGTCAACGTGGTGATTGCCGCCGTGCTGTACGCCTCGCTGGTGGCCACCACGGGGGTGGCGCCGATTGAAGAGGTGACGGTCGTGAAGGGCCCGTTCCTCGAACGGCTGATGCTGGTCAACGTGTTCCTGGTCGGTTTCAACCTGCTGCCGGCGTTTCCCATGGACGGCGGCCGGGTGCTGCGGGCGCTCCTGGCCACCCGCATGGAGTACACGCTGGCGACGCAGATCGCGGCCAACCTGGGCCAGACAATGGCGTTCATGTTCGGGTTCCTGGGTCTCACGGGCGGCAACCCCTTCCTGGTGTTCATCGCGCTGTTCGTATGGGTCGGGGCAGGGCAGGAGGCTGGCCTCGTGCAGATTCGATCGGCGCTGGGCGGCATTCCCGTCAGCCGGGCGATGATCACGGAGTTCCACACGCTGACGCCGGACGAGCCCTTGAGCCGCGCCGTCGAACTGCTGCTGAGAGGCACGCAACAGGACTTTCCGGTGATGGCCGACGGCCGCGTCGTGGGCGTGCTGACGCTGCGCGATCTGCAGGGGGCGCTCGGCCAGCGGGGCGAGGCCATCCCTGTGGGCGAGGTGATGCGGAAGGGCGTGCCCGAAGTGGACTCGCACGACATGCTGGACTCTGCCTTCCAGACGCTGCAGTCCACGGGCGCCCGCATGGGGGCGGTGACGCACGGAGGCCAGGTGGTCGGGCTCGTGACGCTGGACAACGTCGGCGAGTTCATCATGGTCCAGTCATCGCTGAACGCGCACCTCAGGCGGCACCCGCTGGGCTGAATTCGTGGCGGACACCATCTACGTGATCGGACACCGCCATCCCGACACCGACTCGGTCTGCTCGGCCATCGCGCTGGCGCACCTGAAGAACGCGCTGGGCGATGCCGGCGTGCGTCCTGCCCGAGCAGGCGAGCTCAATCCCGAGACGCGCTACGTGCTCGATCGATTCGCCCTGCCGGCACCCGAACTGCTGGTCGACGGCACCGGCCAGCAGCTGATCCTCGTCGACCACAACGAGGTGGCGCAGGCGCTCCACGACGTGCGGGGGGCGACGGTGCTCGAGGTCTGGGAGCATCACCGCATCGGCGATCTGGACATTCCGCGGCCCATCGTCTTCCACTGCGAGCCGGTCGGGGCGACGGCGACGCTCATCGCCGAGCAATTCGTCGTCAACGACGTCGAGATCCCGCCGGCGATCGCGGGCGGGTTGCTGGCCGCGATCCTGTCGGACACGCTCGTGTTCGCCTCACCCACCTGCTCGGACAAGGACCGTCGCATGGCGCGACGCCTCGAGGCCATCGCGGGCGTGGATGCCCTCGCGCTGGGAGCCGATCTCATGCGCGCCCGGGGTGACCTCGCCGCGCGGTCGGCAGCCGACATCGTCGAAGCCGACTTCAAGGAGTTCGACCTCGCCGGCCACCGCGTCGGCATCGCCCAGGTCGAAACGCTCGACGCGGCGCCGCTGGTCGCGCGCCGACGGGAGTTCGTGGACGCCTTGCGCCGCATCCAGGCCGAGAAGGGCCTGCTGCAGGCCATCATGCTGGTCACCGACATCACGCGCAAGGGCAGTCACGTCTGGGTCGTCGGCGATCGGCGCGAAGTCGTGGAGCAGGCGCTCGGGCAGCTGCTCGTGGACGAGGCGATGTATGTCGACGGCTGCATGTCGAGGAAGAAACAGGTGGTGCCGCCGCTCGACCAGGCGTTCGCGCGCACGGGCACCGCATCCGGGCCCGGGTGAAGAACTGAGCATGCTAGACTCCGGCCCTTCACGCCTGCTCACCCGGAGACCGCCAATGGCCGCGCGCATCCTTGTCATCGTCCTCGCCCTGTTCGCCGGCGGCGCCAGCATCGGCGCGCAGGATCGGACCGTGGAGCTGCTCCGCCTGCTCGCCGACACGGCGGGTGCCCCCGGATTCGAAGAGCCGATTCGCAAGGTGATGGTGGAGCAGATGCGGCCCTTCGCGTCGTCCATCACCTTCGACGGCCTGGGATCGATCATCGCCACGCAGGGCACCAGCGGCCCGCGCATCATGGTCGACGCGCACATGGACGAGCTCGGCGGCATGGTCCGCCGCATCACGCCGAAGGGTCTGCTGACGATGCAGATGCTGGGCGGATGGCTGGACCAGGCGCTGGTCGATCAGCGGTGGACGATCATCGGCTCGAAGGGCCCGGTCACGGCCATCACCGGCATCCGCGACGTGCACGTGGTGCCGGCTGACGAGCGCACGCGCGTCTATCCCCGCGACAGCCTGTTCCTGGACGTCGGCGCCAGCTCGGAGGCGGAAGTGCGGGCGATGGGCATCTCGGTCGGCGATCCGATCGTGCCCGACGCGCCGTTCGAGGTGCTGAACGGCACGGGGCATTATCTCGGCAAGGCGTGGGACGACCGTGTCGGCTGCGCCGTCGTCGTCGAGGCGATGCGGCGTCTGGCCACCACGCCGCACCCGAACCAGATTTCGTGGGTGATCACGACGCAGGAGGAGATTGGCCTGCGCGGCGCGCACACGGCGTCCGACGTGGTGAAGCCGGAGCTGGGCATTGCCATCGAGGGCGGCATCACCGGTGACGTGTTCCCGGGCCGCCCGGAAGAGACGCAAGCCGTGCTGGACGGTGGTCCGGTGCTGTTCGTCTACGACTCGTCGGCCTTGCCCAACCGCAAGCTGAGCGCGTTCGTGAAGCAGACCGCGGCGGAGAAGAAGCTCCCGCTGCAGCTGGATCTGGTGCAGGGATACGGCGACGACTCCGCCGAGATCCAGAAGAGCACCGGCGGCGTGCCGACCGTGAACCTGCTGGTGCCGGCGCGCTACACCCACGCGCACAACGGCGTGATCAGCCGGCGCGATTTCGACCAGATGGTGGATCTGCTGGTGGCGATGCTGCAGAAGCTGGATGGTCCGGCGGTGGCGGCCATTCGCGACTTCACCCCGTAGGCCGGTGCCCTCCTCTCCGCGCGCGATTCTCATTCACGGCAACGGCGGCAGCACTGCCGCGGATATCTGGCTGCCCTGGCTCGAGCGAGCGCTCACGGCGCTCGGCCTCGAGGTCGTCAACGTGACGTTCCCCGACAACGTCAAGGCCCGCGCCCGCTACTGGCTGCCGTTCATCGACGAGCTCGGGGCCGACGAGCGGACCATCCTCATCGGCCACTCCTCCGGCGCAGTGGCCGCGATGCGCTACGCGGAGACGCATCGCATCCTGGGATCGGTGCTCGTCGGCGTGTGCCACACCGACCTCGGCGACAGCGGCGAGGCGGCCAGCGGCTACTACCACGAGCCGTGGCAATGGCAGCGCATTCGCGGCAACCAGGACTGGGTGGCCATCTACAGTTCGACCGACGATCCGAACATCCCGATCGCCGAGCCGCGCTTCGTCGCCGCGCAACTGCGCTGCAGCTATTTCGAGTTCACCGATCGCGGGCACTTCGTCGACACGCGCGAGCTGCCCGAGGTCGTCCAGTTCATCACCCGCAAGCTGTCCCGGTGACCACCGCATGCATCGCGCACTCATCCTCACCAAGTACCCCGACGAATATCAGCGCCTGATCGAGGCCGAGCAGCTGCCGGACCTCGAGCTGTTCGCGACGAGCGACGTTGCCAATGGCCTCGCCCGCGCCGGTGACAGCGAGATCGTGCTCGGTGATCCGGCGCGCGTGGTCCAGGCCTTGCCCCACCTGGCACGCCTGCAGTGGGTGCAGCTGTCGTGGGCGGGCGTGGAGCCGATGCTCGACCCGGCGCTGCGGCGCGACTACGTGCTCACGAACATCCGCGGCGTCTTCGGCCCGCTGATGTCCGAGTACGTCTTCGGCTATCTGCTGGCCCACGAGCGGAAGATCGTGCCGAGGCTCGAGGCGCAGCGCGAGGGGCGCTGGGACACGACACTGCCAGGGACGCTGCAGGGCAAGACCATCGGCCTGGTGGGCGTGGGGTCGATCGGCGCGCACCTGGCGGCCACGGCCAAGCACTTCGGGATGCAGGTCCGCGGCTTCACCCGGAGCAGCGCGGACTGCCGGCACGTGGACGCCTACTTCCATGGCAACGACAAGGCCGCGTTCGCGAGCGGCCTCGACTATCTGGTGGCCGTGCTCCCCAACACCCACGGCACGCGGCGCATCGTCGATGCCGCGATGCTCGAGGCGCTGCTGCCGCACGCGGTGGTCGTCAACGCCGGCCGGGGTGACACGCTCGATCTCGACGCGCTCGTCAGCGCCCTCGATCACGGCCGGCTGGCCGCCGCCGTCCTCGACGTCTTCCCGGAAGAGCCCCTGCCTCCGGACCACGTGCTGTGGCGCACCCCGCGCGTGTCCATCACCAGCCACACCGCCGCGCCGAGCTTCCCCGCCGACATCGTCTCGGTGTTCGCCGACAACTACCGGCGCTTCGCAAAAGGCGATAATCTCGCCTACCGCGTTGATTTCGAGAAGGGCTACTGAACTCGTGACCCCCTGGGAGTTGCTGGGCCGCACCGCCACGCCCGGCGGCGAAGAGATGGCGCTGATGCGCCAGTCCGGTGAGTACGTGATCCTGGCCGGCGGCAAGCCGCTGATGTCGAGCCGCATGCACGGGTCGGAGGAGGCGCTGGCCGACGTGGCGTGCCGGCAGGCGCGCGGCCTCGAGGAGCCGTGCGTGCTGGTGGGCGGGCTGGGCATGGGGTTCACGCTGCGGGCCACGCTCGACGTCCTGCCCAGAGCCGCCATCGTCGTTGTGGCTGAGCTGGTCGAGGGCGTCGTCGAGTGGAATCGCGGCCCGCTCGGCCAGCTCGCCGGCAATCCGCTGGCGGATCCGCGGACCCGGGTGGAAGTGGGCGATGTCGCCGACCTGCTGCGCGCCTCGCGCCGGCGCTTCGACGCGGTGCTGCTGGACGTGGACAACGGGCCTGATGCGTTCACCACCTCGGGCAACACCTGGCTCTACGGCGACCAGGGGCTGGCCGCGATTCGCGCCGCCCTCACGGAGAACGGAACCCTGGCGGTGTGGTCCGCGCGCGAGGATCGGCGCTTCGAGCAGCGGTTGCGATACGCCGGCTTCGCGGTGGAGGTCGTGCGCGTCCGCGCGCGCCTGAAGAAGGGCGGGCCGCGCCACGTCATCTTTGTTGGCAGGCTCAGTCCGGCCGGCGCCCCACATGAAACGCCTCGCCCCTCGATTGTCGACCCCGGGCCCCTCGCCAGCCGCGCCGCTCTCTGACGCGCGGTTGCAGCCGGATCTCCTCGACGATCAGATCCGTCGCCTGAAGGTGTTCGCGCTGGTCGGCGCCGGACTCTGGGGGATGGGCCTGCTGATGGATGCCGTCATCTTCCCGTGGATCATCGGTGGCGCCGTGGCCCGGGCGATGGTCCTCGTCATCGAGAGTCACGGCGGTCCTGGTCTCCGTCGGCATCTACGTCTGGGTGCGTCATCTCGTCCGGCTCGGCGCTGGCGAAAGTCGGATGCCGGGCTGTGGCTGATGATGCTGAACTCGGCCGGCATCGCCCTGCTCGAAACCTGGGCCACCGATCCGACGACGATGATGATGGGCCATCTGTCGTGGACGTCGATCGTGATTCTGCTGTCCGCGATGATCGTGCCGAGCACGCCGCTGAAGATGCTGGCCGCGGCGCTGGTCTCCGCCTCCATGGGCCCGTTCGGCGTGTGGCTGGCGCACCTGCGTGGCGTTGACACCCCGTCGGTGCTGAACACCCTCGTGATGTACATGCCGAACTACTCGTGCGCGGTTGCCGCCGTGGTGCCGTCGCGCATGTTCCAGAAGATGGGACGGCGCCTGAAGGAGGCGCGCGATCTCGGCAGCTACGAGCTGGAGGAGCGATTGGGCGAGGGCGGCATGGGCGAGGTGTGGCGCGCGCGGCATCGGCTGCTCGCCACGGCCCGCGGCGATCAAGCTGATACGCCCGGCGATGCTGGCGAGTCGGCACCGACGCCGAGGCCCGCACCACGCTGCGCCGCTTCGAGGGCGAGGCCCAGGCCACGGCCGCCCTCACCTCGCCGCACACGATCCGGCTGTTCGACTTCGGCGTCACCGACGAGGGCCGCTTCTACTACGTGATGGAGCTGCTGACCGGCCGCGACATGGCGTCACTCGTCGCCGCAGTTCGGGCCGCTGCCGCCGTCCCGCGTGATCTACCTGCTGCGGCAGGTCTGCCATTCGCTGGCCGAGGCGCACAGCCGCGGGCTGGTGCACCGCGACGTCAAGCCCGCCAACATCTTCGTCTGCCGGATGGGACTGGAGCACGACTTCGTCAAGGTGCTCGACTTCGGCCTCGTGCAGGTGACGGGCCCGAGCCCGGCGCACGACCTGACGCAGTCGCTCGCAGCGCTCGAGGGGGTCGTCGGCACGCCCGCGTTCATGGCCCCCGAGGTGATCGTCGGCCACCAGAAGGTGGACCATCGCGCCGACATCTACGCGCTCGGCTGCGTCGCCTACTTCCTGCTCACCGGCCAGCAGGTGTTCCAGGGCGGCACGCAGATGCAGGCGCTGATCGATCACGTCAGCACCGTGCCGGCGCCGCCGTCGGCTCGATCCTCGACGCCGATTCCGCGCTCGGTCGATGCGCTGGTGCTCGCCTGCCTGGAGAAGGATCCCGGCGCGACGGCCGCCCGATGCCCTGGCGCTGTCACAGCGCCTCGCGGAGTGCGACGGCGCGCGGGAGTGGTCGAACACGCAGGCCGCACTGTGGTGGCAGACGCACCTGCCGGCGCTCGAGGCGGAACCAACGCCCCGCGGCCGAAGCGGCCACGTGGTCTTGAGGGCTTGGGGCTTGGGGCTTGAGGCTGAGCCTGAAGCCTAGAGCCTGTCCCCGTGCCGCACCATCGTTTCCAGCAGATGATCGAGCGCGGCCGCCGGATTCGTGGTGCGACCCGTGTGCACCGGCGACATCTGAATCACGGTGCTGCGCGGCGACACCAGCCACCGGAAGCGGCCACGCGGCGGCAGCTCGCCAATCGCGCCCGCCTCGGGCCCGCCCTTGCACACCAGCGGTATCGTCGCGAGGCTGGCGCGGATGCTGTCCACGTCCAGCGCCGAATCGAGCAGACGCAGCCGCTCGGGGTCCAGCTCGAGGCGGCAGTCGAGGAAGGTCTCGTCCACGCACGACAGGATCACGCCGACGTTGATGCGCTCGCCCCGCTCCACGCGCGGCACGATGCGGACGATCGCGTAGTCGTAGGTGTACTCAGTCGGCACGAGCCGCCTCCTGCACGAACGCGCGAGGGGCGGTCAGCCGCTCCGTCAGGTAGCGCACGTAGGCGGCGCGCTGAGCCGCCACGTCCGGCCCGGCGTCCCCAGCGGTGAGCCACCCGTCCGGAATCCACTCGACGATGGTGGCGATCAGTGTCCCCGGTGATCGCCGCCGCCATGACGGCATCGACGTGCAGCAGCTCGGTGGCCCGCCGGCGAAGCACGTGGCTCTTGATCATCGCGAACGGGTCGCGCGGCCGCGCGCCGCCGGTCTGCCACTCCGGCGCGTGATGGGCGTACAGCGTGGCGCCATGGTCGATCAGCCACGGACGCCGATGCCACATCAGCATGTTGGTGTTGCGCGCGGTGCGATCGACGTTGGTGACGTAGCCGTCGAACCACACGATCCGCGACGCCAGCTCGGCATCGAGCTGGTTCACCAGCGGATCGAACGTCACCGAACCCGGCAGGTAATCCAGCGCCAGGTTCAGGCCGGCGCTGTCGAGAATCAGGGCATGGATTTCGGGATCCGGCTCGGTGCGCGCCAGGTCGGGATGCAGCTCGGCGAACACGATCTCGGGCACCGGCAGGCCCAGCGCCCGGGCGATCTCCCCGGACACCAGCTCCGCGATCAGCGCACGCGGCCCCTGCCCCGCGCCCCGGAACTTCAGCACGTACATCCCATCGTCGGCCGCCTCGACGATGGCGGGGAGCGATCCGCCTTCGCGAAGCGGTGTGACGTAGCGGGTCACGGCCACCGTCCTCGGCTTCTGCACGCGCCAATTGTGGCACGTGTGGTGGCCATCGGACCCGCGCGACCCCTCGCGTCCATCGACCGTGTGTGGTATTCCTGACGTAATCAACACACTTCAAATCTCGTCAAGGGCCACACCATGACCACGACTGTCGCCATCGCGGTCGCTCGTCGCTTCGCTGCGATCGCATCGCTCCTCACGTTCGCTCTCGCGATCTCCGGCTGCGCTCAAACCACCAGCACCGCCTCGGCAGAGAAACCATCGGCTCCAGCCACGCCGGCCACACCAGAGACGCAGAAGCCAGCTCCGCAGGGTGCTGCGGCACCGGCTGCGGCCCAGGCCGCGGCCGGACCAGCGGCGATCAAGCCGCTCATCGCCACCTCGCCCGACGGAACCAGGATCGCCTATGAAAAGACCGGGACCGGCCCGGCGCTGATGCTCGTCCACGGTGGCGGCCAGAACCGCCGCTCGTGGAACGACATCGGCTACGTCGACCGCCTCAGCAAGTCCTTCACCGTGATCACCGTCGACACGCGCGGCACGGGTAACAGCGATCGGCCGACCACGGCCGCCGACTATGCTCTGGACAAGATGCTGGCGGATCTGCTGGCCGTGGCGGATGCCGCCTCGGCGCCACGGTTCCACGTGATGGCCTTCGGACACGGCGCCAGCATCAGCCGCCACCTCGCCGCGCGATCCGATCGCGTGATCTCGGCCGTGCTGATCGGTGCGGACATGGGACCGACCCTGACCGGCCCGGTCAAGGACGCCATCGCGGGGATGCGCGCCAAGTGGCAGCCGCTGCTCGACGCGCAGAAGGCCGGGACGCTGGATCTCAAGCAGTTCTCGTACGGGGATCGCGAGGCGTGGAACAACGGTGTGGCCATCTCGGCCATCGCGCTCGGCGCGCTGGCGGAGTATCCGCCGCTCGAGCCGTCGGAAATCAAGGCGCCCACGCTGTGGCTGGTGGGTGCGGCCGACACGACTGCCATGGAGAATGCCAAGGCCTATCAGGGCAAGCTGGCCGGCACCAAGGTCACGTTCAAGGACTTGAGCGGCCTGAGCTATTCCGACAGCTTCGCGAAGGTCGAGCCCGGTGCTTGCCGTCGCGGAACCGTTCCTGAAGGACACGACGGCCAAGCCGACGTCGTGATGTGCTGATGGAAGGCCGGTGCGCCGGCGGCGCGGCACAATAGCGAGGTGCGCGCCGCCGGCACCCTGCTCATCCTCGTTCTGACCGCGGCTCGGCTTCTCGCCCAGTCGCCTCCGGTTCTCGTCATCGACGCGCCGCCCGAACTGTCGGCAGCCAGGGCTCGACTGGACTCCTACGACCGCTCCTCGTTATCGGACATTGTCAGGCTCGTCGGACTCGACGATCCCGGCCCTCCGATGCGCGTGATACTCGCCACGGAAGATGGCGAGATGGCGCGTCAGGTCACGCCCTGGACGGCTGGTTTCGCCGTCGGCGAGGCCAGCCTCATCGTGCTGTTTCCAGCGCGATCACCGGGCTATCCGCACGACACGCTGGAAGACGTCCTCCGCCACGAGGTCGCCCACGTCCTGATCAGCAGGGCAGCGGGGGGCCAGTCGGTGCCGCGGTGGTTCCACGAAGGTCTGGCGGTCGCGGTCGAGCGTCCGTGGGGGCTGGAGGATCGCTCGCGCCTGGCGTCCACGTTGCTGTTCGGACCACGGTTGACGCTCGGTGGCATCGACGCGCTGTTCAGCGGCGAGCAGGACATGCAGGCCAGAGGTTACTCACTCTCGGCAGCGATGGTTCGTTACCTCATCAGCGAGCGCGGCCCGTCGGCGCCCGCCGAGATCCTGCGACGGATGTCGGCTGGCTGGACCTTTGACGACGCGGCTGCCAGTGTGGCGCAGCGGTCGATCCCCTACTTCGAGTCCGGGTTCTGGGACAGCCAGCGAACGTGGACGATGTGGATTCCCCTGCTCGCCTCCAGCACCGCTGTATGGTTGGGCGTGATCGGTCTTGCGGCGCTCGCGGTCCGCAGGCGCCGACGACGCGCGGCCGACCTGCGCCGGCGCTGGGAGGCGGAAGAGCCCGAGCCTTAGCGGCCATGGTCCATGGGCCGCGGCAATCGCTGGGGCCGCGCTCTACGACCCGCGCGAATCGCGCTGCGCGCGGCCCGCGGTCGCGGGGCTTTGGTCCGGAGTGAGCGGGCCGCGCGCGGCGAAACGAGTGGCGGCGCGGCCGGTCGGCCAGAGGAACGCCGCCCAGGCGAGGATGACGAGGGTCGGCGCCGCCAGTGCGGTCACGGTGGAGGAGACAATCTCCGTCGCCACACGCAGATCGACCGACAGCCGCAGGACCCCGGCATCGCCACTGCCGGCCATCGCGATCAGGGCCTGCTCGGCCAGCCGCCCCAGCATGTCGGCGCTGAGCCACCCGGCCAGGACCAGGCCGGCCTGGCAGATGGCGCCCATCGAGAGCAGCGCCGGGAACAGTGGCCTCCGCGCCGGCATCAGCAAGAGCAACGCCAGCGGATAGGCCGCCGCGAAGACGGCCGCCATCGAGACCAACACCGGCACGAACAGCGCCAGGACGATCGGAAGCACCACAATCCCGCCGTAGGGGTCTGGCGTGGCCGCGCCCGACCAGAAGTCGATTGCGGTCAACTGGGTTCCGATCATCACCCACAGCGACGGCAGGTTCGAGGCGGCCAGCGCCGCCAGCAGCGACACGCCGACAAGCGATACCCCCAGGGCCGCGCGCCACGGCCGCGGCGGTCCGGGTGCCTGGCTTGCGGAGGTCGCCGGCCATCGGCGCACCACCAGGAGCAGGACGCCGGTGAGGAAGCACGCAGCCGACGCCAGCCCCGCGGTCAATCCAACCGCGCGCAGCCAGGCGGGCGGTTCCGGCGGGGCCGCGGCGGTGGCCCGCAGCAGCACCGCCGCGAGCGCGAGCCCCTGGACGAGGCACACCACCCGAATCACTGCCATGAGCGACAGGAGCAAGCGTTCGACCCCGGCCTGAACCAGTGACATGCGTCCGGGAGTATCGCACCAGTCAGCCGGCCGCGGGTATGCTGTGCCACACCCATGGTCCACAGCCCGTCGGCCGGTCTCCTGCGGATGGCCATTGCCGCCGCTCTCCTCTGTGCGCCACACCATGCCCGTGCGCAGACTGCCGCGCCGCCTCCCTCGGGCGACACCGCGATCCGACCGTTCACGATCAACGTCCCCGATGCGGTCCTCTCCGACCTGAAAGCCAGGCTCGGGACCGCACGGCTTCCGGAGCCGCTGCAGGGTGATGGCTGGACCCTCGGCACCGACATTCGCTACCTGAAGGAGCTGGTCGCCTACTGGCGCGATACGCTTCGACTGGCGCGCGCAGGAACGCGGCTGAACGCCTTCGAGCAGTTCACGACGACGATCGATGGACTGACCATCCACTTCATCCATCGCAAGTCGAAGCAGCCGAACGCGTTTCCGCTGCTCATCACGCACGGCTGGCCCGGCTCGTTCGTCGAGTTCACGAAGATCATCGGACCGCTCACCGATCCGGTCGCGCACGGCGGCGCAGCCGGCCGACGCGTTCGACGTCGTCGATGCCGTCGATGCCCGGCTTCGCGTTCTCGGACAAGCCCCGCGAGCCCGGCTACGACCCGGCGCGCATCGCGGCGATCGAGGCCGAGCTGATGGCGCGGCTCGGCTACCAGCGCTACGGCGCTCAGGGCGGCGACTGGGGCTCGATCATCAGCACGCAGGTGGCGCTGCACGATCCGGCGCACGTGGCCGGCCTGCACCTGAACATGTGCTTCGGCGATGCCCCGGCCGGCACCGACCCCGACGAGGGGCTCACCGACGCGGAGCGCGAGCGGCTGAAGGCGCGGCAGGCGTTCCAGAGCGAGGAAACCGGCTACCAGCAGATCCAGGGCACGAAGCCGCAGACGCTCGGCATCGCGCTCAACGACTCGCCGGTCGGGCTGGCGGCGTGGATCGTCGAGAAGTTCCGCACCTGGAGCGACTGCGACGGCAATCCCGAGACGATCTTCACGCAAGGACGAGCTGCTCACCAACATCATGCTCTACTGGGTCACGCAGACCGCGGCCTCGTCGGCCCGGCTCTACTACGAGAGCCGCCACCCGCTCTCGCCGCCGGTGCCGCGCCGCGTCGAGGCGCCCACCGCGTGCGCCGACTTCCCGAAGGAGATCATCTGGTCGCCGCGGCGGTGGCTGGAGCCGCGCTTCAACATCACGCGCTGGACGACGATGCCGCGCGGCGGCCATTTCGCCGCGCTGGAGCAGCCGCAGCTGCTGGTCGACGACGTGCGCGCGTTCTTTCGAACGGTGCGGTAAGGGCGCGGGGCACGCCGGCGGGTCAGCGCAGGGTGTCCGATGGGTAGGTCTGGCCGGCCAGGT
The DNA here is from genome assembly GCA_963721715.1 of uncultured Acidobacteriota bacterium. GTDB lineage: Bacteria > Acidobacteriota > Vicinamibacteria > Vicinamibacterales > UBA2999 > VFZN01. The sequence continues at coordinate 1,082,436 of CAVRKI010000006.1, forward strand.
GTCGTGGGCGGTCGGCGGGGTCCATCAGCCAGATGCGCCCGAAGGCGGCGAACGTGGCACGCGGCGGCCAGTCGAGGTCCTTGTAGACGGTCTGCGGAAAGATGCGCCCCAGGTGCGGGCTCTCGATGACTTCATCGAGCAGCAGAAAGGGGTGGAACCCCTGCGACTGCAGCCGCGTGACGACGCCGTCGAGGTCGGGCTGGATGATGTCGAGCCGGACGATGGGGCGGCCGGAGTAGTAGGCGGCCGAGCCGCTGTGCATGAACGAGAGGATGACGGCATTGTGCGGCAAGGCCGTGCGCAGGTAGGGCCCCATCACCAGCACGGATCGTGACGCCAGGTGCTCGCGCAGCGCCGCCCGCACCTCGGGAACGCCGTGCCAGGCGACGAGCACGGCTGGCGCGAGCGCCAGTGGCGTCAGCACCCGTGTCCACCGGCCGCGGGCCAGCGCCCGTGCCACCGACGTCACCAGCGCGGCGAGCAGGACGAAGAGGGCGGCCATCGCGGGCAGGACGAAGCGGAGATACGTCCACTGCGCGAAGGTCAGGTAAGGCACGATCAGGGCGAGGTTGAGCGCGACCAGCGCCACGGCCGACACCGCAGTCACCATCCGGGCGTGTGCCTCGGGCGACGAGCGCGCCTGCCACAACGCGACGGGAACGATGGCGAGACCGGCGAGCGCGGCCACCGAGTGCACCTCGAACAGCCACGTCGGGTAGAGCGTCAGGTTGGGCACCACGTGTGCCCACTTGAAGAACTCGGCGCTGCCCTTGTATCCGGCCTCGAGCGGGCCGCCGTAGAACACGGTGTTCGACCACAGCACCAGGAGGGGACCGATCGCGCTCATCGCGCCAAATCCCATCGCGTGACGCCATTGCCATCGCCGCCACGACAGCGTGGCGGCCTGCCCGCCGAGGAGCACGAGCAGGCCGATGACGAGCACCAACGGAGCGGTGTTCGGACGAATCATCACGGCCGCGGTGACGGCGGCACCCGCCGCGGCCGCGGCGCCCGCGCGCGGCCTGAGGCTCATCAACCACGCGATCATCCAGAACGCGACGCATGGGACGTCGCTGCTCACGTACAGGCTGTGCCGCAGCGTCACGGGACTCGCGCTGATGAGGACCGCCGCCACCGCACCGGCCCACGGCCCCCCCAGCGTGGCCGCCACCCCGTAGGTGGCCATCGCCAATACCCCGGCCATCAGCGGCCCGAAGATGTAGGCGCCCATCTCGCCGGCGACGGCCATGCTGGCCGCGAGGAACACCGGCAGGCCGAGCGGGTACTCGACCACGTCGGTACCCGCGATGGCCCCCGGTCGATAGGCCAGGGGGCTCCCCATCGTGGCGGGGTTGGGAAACTGCGGCTGAAACTGGAAGGGCACGGGCTTCTGGATCTCGCCGGACCGCCAGCGGGCACCCGCGCTCACGTAGCCGGACGGGTCGGTGAAGATGGCGACGAACCCGCTGTATCGGAGGTCCACGGCAAACGCCAGCCCCGCCACGAGCACGGCGACGTAGAACGGAACGGGGCGGGACAGGGACGGCACGTGACGGGATGATAGCGCTGACACGGGCGGGCTGTGCTATAAGCCTCGTGACCCGAACGGAGCCCAATCACACACATGTGGCAGCACAATTACGAACCCATCGGCGGCAGTCTCGGTCTATCCGCTCCCATTGCCGCACTCCCCATCGTCGTGCTGTTCCTGATGCTGGGACTGTGGCGGGCGCCGGCGTGGAAAGCGGCGGTCAGTGCGCTCGTCACCGCCTTGATCGTGGCCGTCGCCGTCTACGGCATGCCGGTGCAGCTGGCGGTGATCTCGACGCTGTATGGCGCCGCCTACGGGCTGTTCCCCATCGCCTGGATCGTGTTCTCGTCGATCATGCTCTACCGGCTGGCGGTGGACACCGGCCGGTTCGAGGTCATCAAGGACTCGGTCGGCAGCCTCACCGATGATCGGCGGCTGCAGGCGATGTTCATCGCCTTCTCGTTCGGCGCGTTCATCGAGGGCGCCGCCGGCTTCGGCGCGCCGGTGGCGGTCTCCGGGCGCGATGCTCGCCGGCCTCGGCTTCAACCCCTTCTACGCCGCCGGCATCTGCCTGCTGGCCAACACCGCGCCGGTGGCGTTCGGATCGATCGGCATCCCGGTCACCACGCTGGCGGCGGTGACCGGGCTGCCGGTGCTGCCGCTGTCGGCGATGGTGGGCCGGCTGTGCGCGATGGTGTCGATCATCATCCCCGGCTATCTGATCGTCGTCATGGCCGGATGGGCGCGGGCGCGCGAAGTGCTGCCGGCGATCATCGCCTGCGGCGTGTCGTTCGCCGGCATGCAGCTGTTCGTCTCGAACACGATGGGTCCGGAGCTGACCGACATCCTCAGCTCGCTCACCTGCATCATCGTGATGGTGGCGGTGCTGAAGCTGTGGAAGCCGAAGACCATCATGCGGCTCGACGGCGACAAGCCGGTGAGCACGGTGGCGATGACGCACACCGGCCGTGAGATCTTCGTCGCCTGGAGCCCGTATCTGCTGCTGGTGGCGTTCGTGCTGGCGTGGGGCGAGCCGGCCATCAAGCTGGCCATCGATACCTGGACCAACGGCGTGATGCCATCGTTCCTGCCGAAGGCGCCCACCGGCCTCAATGGCCTGATGGTGCCCGGCCTTCACAACGCCATCACCCGCATCCCGCCGGTGACGCCGGCGCCGGCGCCCTATGCCGCGGTGTTCACGCTCAACTGGCTGAGCGCGTCAGGCACCGCCTGCTTTCTCGCCACCATCGCCGCCGCGGTGGTGCTGCGCGTGAAGCCGGCGCAGTTCGTCGGCATCTACAAGGCCACGTTCAAGCAGCTGTCGTTCGCGATGGCCACGATCGCCTCGATGCTCGGCCTCGCCTACCTGATGAACTACTCGGGGATGACCTCGACGCTGGGCCTCGCGCTCGCCACCACCGGCGTCGCCTTCCCGTTCTTCAGCGCGGTCGTCGGCTGGCTGGGGGTGTTCCTCACGGGCAGCGACACGTCGGCCAACGCGCTGTTCGGCAACCTGCAGGTGGTCACCGCCAACGCGCTGGGCCTGAACCCGGTGCTGACCGCATCGGTGAACTCGGCCGCCGGCGTGATGGGCAAGATGATCTCGGTGCAGAGCATCGCGGTGGCGGTGGCGGCCACGGGCATGAGTTCGGCTGACGAGAGCCGGTTGTTCCGCTTCACGATCAAGCACAGCGTGATGCTGATGATCGCCATGGGCGTCATCTCGATGCTGTTCGCCTACGTGTTCCCGCACTACGTGCCGGTGGTGCCGCCGAAGTAGCAGCGGTCGTCCGTGCCGTGCATGGATGTGCACGAGTCTGCGACGCGTCCGCCGGGGGACGCGTCCGGCTGAGCCTTCGTTCCGATTTTCACGACGCCGGCTCTGATCTTGTTTGACTGGTCTGAACGTCGCTGTTACTCTCAGCCTCAACTCAACCATTACCAAGCGAAAAGGTGTGCGGCCGACTATCGACCGCACGCAAAGCTGGAGACCCCGCTCTGAGGCGGGGTGACATAGCTGCCGAACTTGGATAGGGGCCGCACTGCGCCAGTACGGCTCGTCGCCCCGGTCGTCGGTAGCGGATTCGGAGCCCCGTCGTGTCCGTCCGCCGCGCCCTCCTCTACGTTGGCCTCACCATCTCGCTCGCCTCGCTGGCCTTCAGTGTCGGCAGCTGGACGACGCAGCGCGCCATGGCGCAGCAGATTGCCGACAACGACGCGCGGCTGACCGCGCTCAGCGACAACCTGGCGCGCAGCATCCTGAAGATGCGCGAGGTGCAGACCCGCGTGGAGAAGGCGAGTGAGCACCGACCGTTGGTCTCGACGACGGGGCCGGCGCAGAGCGTGATGGTGGAGGAGATCAAGAAGCAGCTGCAGAGCGAGATGGGGCTGATGCCGGTCCGCTTGCTGCGCGAGCGGCGCGCCAGCTTCGTCGAGCTGAATGCGGTCGACAACTTCGGCAAGTCGGGCTACGGCACCGCCGGCTACATCGGCAACGGTTACTTCGTCACGGTCAAGCACGCGGTCGTCGCCCTCGACCCTGATGCCGAGGGACGTGAACGCCGCATCACCTCGATCACGATCCGTTACAAGGGGAAGGACATCCCGGCACGCCTCATCGACGCCGGCGACGCCACCGTCGAAGTCCATTCGGGTGACTGGGCGCTGATCAAGGTCAAGGAGAGGCTGGACCTGCCGGCGCTGCGCACCGACACCGCCTACCCCTACGACTTCGCCGAGCCCATCTTCCGCCTGGGCAACGACTACTCGAAGGGCATCATCCTCAGCACCGGCTACATCGGGCAGCACACGCCCAACGGGCTGGTGACGTGCCTCACCGACGGCCATCCCGGCGTGTCGGGCGGAGGGGTGCTCAACCAGAACGGCGATCTGGTCGGCATCCCGATTGGCCGGATGGAGGGCGACTACCGCTTCTCGTTCATCCTGCCCCTGCGCGCCGAGATGTTCCGCAAGGTGCCCCATGCCGCGGCCCTCTCGGGCGCGCAGGACGCGGTTGACTAGGTTCAAGGGTTCACAGTTCAGTACTTCTCCGGCACCCTCTTGTAGGAGTAGTTCGGATCCTTGTAGCCGCCAGACTCCTGGCGCTTGGGCAGCTTCACCTTCTCCCGCGGCGCCTTCTCGTACGGAATCTGCTCGAGCAGGTGCTTGATGATGTTCAGCCGCGCCCGCTTCTTGTCGTTGGAGTCCACGACAAACCACGGCGCGAAGCCGGTGTCGGTGGCCGTGAACATCTCGTCGCGAGCCCGCGAGTACTCGTACCAGCGGCTGTAGGACTTCAGGTCCATCGGCGACAGCTTCCAGATCTTCCGCGGGTCGTCGATGCGGGCCGTGAGACGGCGCGTCTGCTCCTGCTCGCTCACCTCGAGCCAGTACTTGATCAGGATCACGCCCGAGTCCACCATCGCCTTCTCCCACAGCGGCACCATGTTCAGGAACTTCTTGACCAGTTCCTCCGAGGTGAAGCCCATGACGCGCTCCACGCCGGCGCGGTTGTACCAGCTGCGGTCGAAGATGACGATCTCGCCTGCCGCCGGCAGGTGCGGCAGGTAGCGCTGCACGTACATCTGAGCTCTTCTCGCGGTCGGTGGGCGCGGGCAGCGCAATCGTCCGGAAGACCCGCGGGCTGACGCGCTCGGTGAGGGCCTTGATCGTGCCGCCCTTGCCGGCGCCGTCGCGGCCCTCGAAGATGACGCAGACCTTCAGGCCCTTGTACTTGACCCACTCCTGCAGCTCGACCAGCTCGCCGTGCAGCTTGGCGAGGTCCTTTGCGTAGGCCTTCCCCGTCAGCTTCTCTTTCGACGGTGCGGGGTTCGCCGGCGTGTCACCCGCCCCTGCCACCGCGGCCAGTGCCGCGTCGCCGCTCTTGCCCTTCTTGGTCTTCTTGCCGTCGTCCTTCTTCTTGCCCTTCGCGTCCTGCGGGGCAGGGTCCGGCGTGCCCGCGGCCTGCCGCCCGTTGTCGACGCCGGCGATGTTCTTGTCGTGCTTCTTGTGCTTTTTGTCTTTCTTCCCGGCCTTGTCTTTTTTCATGATCGTCGGTCCTCTGCTGCGGAAGTGGTGCTGACTGGAACAGGATGCACGGCGTGCTGCCGCTCGTAATCGCGAACGGCCGCTTCGACATTCGCGAACATGCGCTGCTGACCGAGGCGCTCACCGAGTGGCGAACGGCGCACGACGGCAAGTGCCTCGGGATTGAGCCCGGCCAGCCACAGGGTGATCCCCTCGGCGGCCAGCCGCTCGTCGATCTTGCCGAACATCTGCAGCGCGGTGTACTCGATGTCGAAGATAGCCCGGAAATCGAACACCAGCGACGCGCGGACGCGCCTCGTTCAGGAGGACCCGCGCGCGATCGGCCACCCGCTCGGCGTTGGCGAAGAACAGCCGCCCCTCGGTGCGCAGGATCAGCAGGCCCGGCCACGTCTCGTCGTCGGGGTGCTCTGCCGAGCGGGCGCGGAACACGGTGGTGCCGCGCTTGCGGCCCAGCACGTAGACGGTGGGATTGTAGGCCTGCTGTGCCAGCGACAGCAGCGAGACGACCACCGCCACGATGATGCCCTTGAGCGTGCCCAGCAGGACCACCCCGGCGAAGGCGGTCAGCGCCCAGCGGAACTCGGTGCGCCGCACACGGCGGATGGCGCCGAACTCGGCAGGCTTGATCAACTCGATCGAGTAGACGATGACGACGGCGGCCAGCGCCGCCTGCGGCATCAGCGCGATCACCGGCCCGAGCAGCAGCAGGGTCGCCAGGGCCATCGTGGCTGTGACCAGCGCCGACACCTGGCTGCGCGCGCCGGCCAGGCGATTGACCGCGGTCTGCGACGTGCCACCGCCCGCCGGCATCGCGCCAAGCAGGCCACCGGCCGCGTTGGCGGCGCCAAGGGCCAGCAGTTCCTGATTCGGTTCGGGCCGTGGCTCGGCCGGGGCGCCAAAAGCGCGCGCCGCGGCAATCGTCTCGGTGAAACTCATCAGCGCGATGCCCGCGGCGGCCGGCCACATCTGGTCTGCCAGTTCGAGCTGCGGCAGCATCAGGCTCGGCAGCCCTCCCGCCACCTGGCCGACCGTGGCGACGCCCATCGCATCCAGACCCAGCAGCGCGGACGCGGCGATCGCCAGTCGCGATCGCGACGAGCGGCGCGGGCGCCTTCGGGGCGAAGTGCTCGAGCCCCACCAGCAGCGCCAGCAACGCCGCGCCGAGCAGAAGAGTCGGGACCGAGGTCTCGGGGAGGTGCTGCGCGAGGGCGATCAGGTCACGGAAGAAGCCGGTCTTCGCGAAATGGATGCCCAGCAGCTTCGGCAGCTGGTCGATGACGATGACCAGCCCGATGCCCGACTTGAACCCGGTGAGCACCGGGTCGGAAATGAAGTTGGCGATGAACCCGAGCCTGAGCAGCGATGCCACGACCAGCAGGATGCCAACCAGCACCGACAGCGTGGCCGCCGCCGCGATCAGGCTGGCGGGGTCGCCGCCGGGCGCGGATCGTCCCAGCTGCGCGGCGGTCAGGATGGCGATGGTGGTGGTGGTGCTGACGCTGAGGGGACGCGAGGTGCCAAGGAGGGCGTACACGGCCATCGGCACGATGGCGGTGTAGAGCCCGACGTGCAGGGGTAGCCCGGCGATGGTGGCAAACGCCATCGCCTTCGGCACGACCACTGCCGCCGTGGTGAGGCCGGCCGTGAAATCCGGTCGGAGCCAGGAACGGGGATAGTGGCGCAGCCAGTCGACGCTCGGAAGAAGTTGGGCCGCCATGGTGCGCACGCCGGAACGAAAACTGACGGACGCAGCATAGCGCCCGCCTTGCAAGACCGTCCAGCTTGTCACGCCGACCGGGTCTCCGTCACCTCCTTCGTCCCCGGGGAACGATCGAGCATCTTCGAAGCCCCCGTCACTTTCGACGAGCAGGACGGGCGGACTCGTGTCACCATGCGCGCGCGGTTCGCCTCGCCCGGCATCTGACCCGCCGCACACACGGCCTGGACCACGTGGAGTAGGACCATGGGCTTCCTCACCGATCTCCGGTTCGCAGCTCGCTCGCTCTCCAGGGTGAAAGGGCTCACCATCACGGTGATCCTCACCCTGGCGCTCGGCATCGGCGCCAACGCCGCCATCTTCACCGTGGTGCAGGGCGTGCTGTTGAAGCCGCTCGTCAATCGCGACGAGGAGCGCCTGGTCTATATCCGCCACAGCGCGCCCGGCGTTGGCGTCGAGAACGCCGCGTTCTCGGTGCCGGAGCTGAAGGATCTGCGGACGGGCGTCACCACGCTCACCGCCTTCGGCGACTTCTCCGCGATCGAGTTCACCATGGTCGGGCTGGGTGAACCCCGCGTCGTCCGCGCCGGCGTCGTCGGCGGCTCGTACTTCGACGTGATGGGACTGCGCCCGGTCCTCGGTCGGCTCATCGACGCCACCGACGATGGGCCCAGCGCCGCCGGTGTGGTGGTGCTGACTCACCGCTTCTGGACAACGACGCTCGGCAGCGATCCGGGCGTCCTCGGCAAGACCGTCCGTCTCGGCGAGCGCGCGGCCACCATCATCGGCGTCCTGCAGCCCTCGGTCCCCTATCCGTCGGAGACCGAGATCATCGCCAACGTCGTCACCAGTCCGCACCACCTGGACGCGACGATGGTGGACGGCCGCGTGCACCGCATGACCGAGCTCTTCGGCCGGCTCGCGCCGGGCGCCGACGTCGACGCCGCGCGCGCCGAACTGCGCGCGGTGCACCGGGCGGTGGTCCAGGCCCATCCCGAGGCCTATCCGAAGGACGCGGACTTCCGCATCGATGCGGTGCGCCTTCGCGATCAGATCACCTCGTCTGCCCGCACGGTGCTGCTGGTGCTGCTGGCGGCGGCGGCGCTGGTGTTCATCATCGCCTGCTCGAATGTCGCGAACCTGATCCTGGCGCGGTCGGTGCGCCGCGAAGGTGAGCTCGCCATCCGCGCGGCGCTCGGTGCTGGTGCCGGCGCGCTGCGCCGGACACTCCTGGCCGAGAGCCTGCTGCTCTGCGGCGCCGGCGCCATCCTCGGCGTGCTGATCGCGCGGCCGATGGTCGCCGTGCTGGCGCGCTATGCCTCGCGCTTCTCGGTCCGCGCGCTCGACCTCACCGTCGACAGCAGCCTGTTGTGGGTGGGCACGGGACTGGCGCTCGTCGCGGCCGTGCTGCTGGCCTTCGTGCCGCGCCTGCCGGCGTCGGACTCGGCCAACGGGTTCGGGTTGAACACCGGCAGCGTCCGCGTCACCTCCGGCACCAACCGTCGCCTGCGCCTGTTCGCCGTGACGCAGATCGCGGCCTCGTTCGTCCTGCTGGCCGGCGCAGGCATGCTGATGACCACGCTGTTCGCGCTGCAGGCGGCCGACACCGGCTTCAACCTGCGCAACGTCCTCGCGCTTCACGTGCCCACGCCGCCAGGAAAGGCCGAGCAGGTGGTGGCGTTCTATCGCGAAGCGATGCGCCGTATCGCGGAGCTGCCGGGCGTGGAGCGCGTCGCCGTCGGCACGGCCGTGCCCTGGCGCGACGCGGGCGTGTTCGGCCCGGGGTTCCAGTTCTCGGCCGAGGGCTACGCGAAGGCGGATGGCGAAGAGGATCCGCGCGCGCGGTTCAGCACCGTCTCACCGGGATTCTTCGCCGCGCTCGGCGTGCCGATCATCGCCGGGCGCGACTTCACCGACGCCGATCGAAACGACCGCGAGCCGGTCGTGATCATCAGCCAGAGCGTGGCGCAGCGGATGTTCTCCACGCAGGAGGCCCTCAACCGCCACTTCATGTGGACCGACCCGGTGATGAAGTTCATCGACGTCGGCACCGGCCCCCGCCGCATCGTCGGCATCGCCGCGGATGTGGACGACGAGAACGTGGTGCCGGGACCGGCGATGACCATCTATCACCCGTTCGAGCAGGAGATCGGCGGCGGTCGACTCTTCGTGCACGCGAAGACCGATCCGTACGCGCTGGTGCCGGCCATCACGCGGCTCATCCGCCAGTTGTCACCGGAGCAACCGGTGGAGCGTGCGACCACGCTGGAGGACGTGCGCGCCGAGGTGCTGGCGCCCAACCGCCTCAACGCGCTGGTGTTCGGCGGCTTTGCCGGCGTCGCGCTGATGATCGCCATCGTCGGCGTGGCCGGCGTGCTGGCGTTCTCGGTCAGCGCGCGGACGCGTGAATTCGGCGTGCGGCTGGCCATCGGGTCGGAGCCCCGGCACCTGCTGGCGCGCGTGCTGCGCGAAGGCGCGGTGATCGCCGGCATCGGCGTTGGACTGGGCGTGGTCGGCGGCTTCGTGCTGGCGCGCCTGGCCGGCGGCTATCTGTCCGAGGTGCGCCTGCCTGGCGCCGTCCCCTTGCTCGGCGCCGCCGCCGTCCTCGTGGCGTCCGCGGTGCTGGCGTCGCTGGTGCCGGCCTCGCGCGCCGCCAACGTGGATGTGATGCAGGCGCTTCGGGACGAGTAGCCGCGCTCTGACCCGCGGCACCCCATGGTAATGTCGCGCGATGATGCGCTCTCTCCTACCAGCGGGCGCGACGCTGGTCGCCGCCACCGCCGTGCTCTCGATGGCCGCGCCGCTGTCGGGTCAGTCGGGTACCAGGAGCGGCGAGTGGACGACCTACGGCGGGGACCTTGGCAACACCAGGTACGCGCCACTCGATCAGATCACCGCCGCCAACTTCAGCTCGCTCGAGGTCGCGTGGCGCTTCAAGGTGGACAACCTCGGGCCGAGGCCGGAGTTCAACCTCCAATCGACGCCGCTGATGGTGAAGGGGGTGCTCTACTCGACGGGCGGCACCAGGCGTGCCGTCGTCGCCCTCGACGCCGCCACCGGCGAGCAGCTGTGGGTGCACAGCGAGCACGAGGGACCGCGTGGGGCGGCCGCCCCGCGGCAGTTTTCCGGCCGTGGGCTCGCCTACTGGACCGACGGCACGGAGGAGCGCATTCTCTACGTCACACCGGGATACCGGCTCGTCGCACTCGACGCCAAGACCGGGATGCGCGTGCCTGGATTCGGGACCGGCGGGATCGTCGATCTCAAGGAGGGGCTCGATCAGATCGTGGACCCGATGTCGGGTGAGATCGGCCTGCACGCGGCGCCAGTCGTCGCCAGGGATGTGGTCATCGTCGGCGCGGCCGGGCGTTCCGGCGGCGTGCCCACCGGTCGCACGAACGTCAAGGGATTCGTCCGCGGCTTCGACGTCCGCACCGGAAAGCGGCTCTGGATCTTCCACACGATTCCCGAGCCCGGGGAGTTCGGCAACGACACCTGGGAGAAAGACTCGTGGGCGTACACCGGCAACACCGGCGTGTGGGCGCAGATCAGCGTCGACGAGGAGCTCGGCCTCGTGTATCTGCCAGTCGAAGTCGCCCACGGGCGACTACTTCGGCGGACCCCGCCCCGGAAACAACCTGTTCAGTGAATCGCTCGTCGCCGTCGACCTGCGGACCGGTCAACGCCGGTGGCATTATCAGCTCGTCCATCACGGCATCTGGGACATGGACATCCCGTGCGCGCCGATTCTGGTGGACATCACGGTGAACGGGCGGCCGATCAAGGCCGTGGCGCAGCCGACCAAGCAGGCGTTCCTCTATGTGCTCGACCGCGTGACGGGCGAGCCGGTCTGGCCGATCGTCGAGCGACCCGTGGAGAAGGGGACGGTGCCCGGCGAGTGGTACTCGCCCACCCAGCCGTTTCCGACCAGGCCCCCCGCCTACGATCGCCAGGGCTTCGTGATGGACGACCTCATCGACTTCACGCCCGAGCTGCGCGCCGAGGCTGCGGAGATGGTGTCGAAGTACAAGCTGGGGCCTGTCTTCACGCCACCGGTCGTGAGCCGGCTCGACGGGCCGCTGGCGACGCTGGCAATGGCAACGGCCGGAGGCGGGACCAATTGGCCCGGCGGCTCGTTCGACCCGGAGACCCAGACGCTGTACGTGTCGTCGAACCGGAGTGTCAGCCAACTCGGTCTGGTGCCGCCTCGGCCAGACACGAAGAACGACTTGCCATACGTACAGGGCAACGCGGCCAGCGGGGCCCGCACCACCGGCGGGTCGGGTTCATCCGCTCCGGCGGGAGAGGGGCGGCAGTGGCCCGCTCACCGTCCGCGGGCTGCCCATCGTGAAGCCACCCTACGGGCAGATCAGCGCCATCGACCTGACGCGTGGTGAGATCGTGTGGCAGGTCGCCCACGGCGAGACGCCCGACAGCATCCGCAACCACCCGGCGCTGGCGGGTGTGACCATTCCGCGGACGGGGCGGCTTGGGACGGTGGGCACGCTCGTCACCAGGACGGTCGTCATCGCGGGCGAGCCGAGCTTCGGGCCCACACCGTCAGGCGCGCGCGGCGCGATGCTTCGGGCCTACGACAAGAGCACGGGAGCGGAGGTCGGCGCCGTGTACATGCCCGCCCCGCAGACCGGGTCGCCCATGACGTATATGCTGAACGGCCGTCAGCACATCGTCGTCGCGGTTGGCGGCGCCGGCTACAGCGGTGAGCTGATCGCGTTCCGGCTGCCCGCAGGCCCGGCCTGACCACCGTCGTCGCTCTTTCGGCGAGTGGCCACAACCTGCCGTGAAGGACTATACGACCGATGGCTTCCGCGGTTCAGCCACCGGGGCACCGACCCTGGCCACCGCGTCGCCGTTCTCATCAACCGGTCGGCGCGCACCGTCGACCAGGCTCGTGCGGACCACCGTCACGAGGCACTCCGCCACCGGCCAGGGCGCCTCGTTGGCGACCGCCCAGATGGTGACGCGTCCCGTCGCCGAGGTCTTCCCCTTCGTCCATGGCTGCGCCAGCGCGAAGTCCGGGTAGATGAACAGGTTGTCCTCGGCGGCGGCATCGCCGAGCGGCGTGAACGTGAAGCGCGGGACGATGTACAGGAGGTGGCGGTCGAGGCGGTCCGTCCGCGGGTCTTCGAACTGTGCGCCCCGGCGGGCGACATCCATGCACATCGCCACCAGCGTGTGCCACGACACGCGACCCGCGCTGTTGAGATGCCGGCGACGCACCTCGATGCCGTAGGGATGCAGGGGCGGTTCCGGCGCCACGCCTGGACGTCGTCGCCGCTGGCGTCGATGTACGGTGATGAGCGCGACCGGCACCCGTTCGGTCCGCTTGACGCCAGGCGTGCGGCGGACCACGTCGAACCGCATGACCAGCGCATCGGCTTGCGCTCGGGGAAGGCCGAAGTGCAGCTGTCGGTCCGCCAGCCGCGCGGGCTGCCTGAACTCGAGGTCGATGCTGCTGACGCCCTGCACCAGCGAGCGCCTGGCCAGGTAGTGCCATAGCGTCTCGATGTACCACTCCGCGCTGACGCTGCCCGCGGAGTTGAGCATGCCGGAGTCGATGATCTTGTGCCGGGTATCGAGCACGGCGGTGAGGGCCTGTCCCGCGACCCCCACCGCCCGTCGGACCTCAGCTGCCTTGAGTGGTTTCATCGACATCCCGAAACGAAGCGCCTGGCCGTTGAACCGCGCTTCACCATACTCCCGGTGTTCACGCGCCGCCAAGCCTCGGGTCGCGTTGAGAGCGGGCCGGCTCGGCCATCACCGGCCCGTCACCGCGAGCCGATCGCCCGCAGGTAGTTGGCCTCGATGTACTCCGCCACCGACGTGCACGCGCCGAAGCTGGCGGTGTGATCGAAGGTGAAGTGGATGCCGGCGTAGATGCGGCTCCTCGCCTCTTCGTCGGCGAGCTCGCGGAAGCCGTTGTAGTTGCGGGTCACGTCGTCCTGACCGATCCCGACCCAGGTGGCAGTGAACGGAATGTTGTCGCGTCCCCACAGCCGCGTGAACAGCGCCGATGACGAGGCGCCGATGCACGCCATGTTCCCCGGGTAGGTCGGATAGGGCGGTGTGGTGATCAGAGAGACCCACTCCGGATCGGCGCTGGTGGCGGCGTTCCCGTCCTGTTCCGCGCCGCGAATCGCCGTGACCGGCCGCCACAGGCCGTAGAAGAACTTCCCGCTGAACGACGTCTGCAGCGCGTCGTGCTGGGTGATTGCGAGCAGCGCGAAGATCCGCGCGGTGTCGACGCCGGACATGCTGCGCGCGCGCGCCAGGTCGCGGCCGACGTTGTACCAGACACCCGGCGCAGAGGTCGAGTAGCCGACGCTTGCCCATCGGCGGGCGGTCTGGGTCTGTTCCGCGGTCCGCACCGTGCTGGTGACGGATCCGAGCCGCTTCACCTCGTTGAAGTCGTCGGCATAGAGCTGGCTGGCCATCGGCGGCGGCGCCTCGGGCAGGAACTGCAGGCGGTTCGCCAGCGCGAAGGGCACGACGTCCTGGTAATGCACGAGCGCGGCAGGCGTGTTCTGCGGCGGCGCCGGCTGCCAGTATCCGGGCAGCTGCGGCAGGATATAGGTCTGCGCCGGGTGGTTCCAGCCATCGTCGGCACGAGATTCCAGGACGACCCGCGCCACCTCAGTTCCGACGCGCACGCCCTTCGTCAGCGCCTCACCGGACGCGCGCGCCAGCGTGAGCGCCAGCGCGGCGTCGAAGACGGCCGACTGGGCCGGGAACATATTCACCATCACGTCGTGCGCGGCCTGCGCGGCGGCCACTTCGCGCGACGCGCCCGTGCCGTCGACGCGGACCACGTACTCCTTGTAGTTGTGGTCGATGGAATTCAGCGCATCGAAGACCGCGATCTGCGCCACGGCGTAGGGCCGTGTGAAGAAGATCGTCGGCGGCAGCGCGCCAGGCGTCGCCGCCGCGACCTGCAGAATGCGATTCCACTCTATGACGACTTCGGTGGCGGATTGCGCAGCCGCGACGCGCGGAACGACGAGCAGCAGACACAACAGGAGCGAGGCCGACGCCGGGGATCGTGGACACATGGGGAACCTCCGTGAGTTGCCGGGGAACGATCCATACGAACGAGGCCACGACGCGCGATGAGGAAAACAGACATTACCACGCCTCAGGCGCGAATCAGCCCGGAAGCCGGCTCTGCATTTCTGATGCGTCCGCCAGTCGGCGGCCGACCTGCGGGCGGGATGCATGCTAAGGTCATCTGATCATGCCCGCTGCGCAGCCCGACCTTTCGCCCGAGCGCGGGCAGACCGACGAGAGCCTCCGGGGCGAACGCGAGAAGAGTGATCGCGCGCTGGCCGCAGGCCGGAACGCGGTGATCGACGATGCCGACGAGGTGCTCCGCCGCGCGCGCGAGGACGCGGATGCGGTGCTGCTCCAGGCGCGCGAGAAGGCGGATTTGCGCGTGCAGGAGAGCGAGCCGCCACTGCCATCGAGTGTCGCCGTGGCCCGGGAACGCGTCACCGAGGATGCCGTGCTCCAGCAGGAGCGTGCCGCGGCGGACACCACCCTCGACTTGGAACGCGCGCGGGCCGCCCGCGGGCTGGCCCAGCTGCTGCCCTCCGAACGTGAACAGACCGACCAATTCCTTCTGGTCGAACGCGTGCGGTCGGACGATGCCCTCGCCAGTCGTGACGACTTTCTCGGCCTGGTCAGCCACGACCTGCGCGACCTGCTGGCTGCCATCGTGATGGGCGCGGCGGTCATCGAGAAGACCGCGGCAGGCGCCGCCGAGGGCGCTCGCATCCTCGTCGAGACCGCGCGCATCCAACGCAGCGCCGCGCGCATGAACCGCCTGATTGGGGATCTCCTGGATGTGGCGAGCATCGACGCTGGCCGGCTGGCCGTCGACCGTCAGCGCGGCGACCTTGGCGCCTTGCTGACCGAAGCGGTTGATGCGTTCTCGGCGGCGGCTACGGCCAGGGGCATCAAGATCGCGCTGCCGACCACCGACCAACCGCTGCCGGCGGCCTTCGACCACGCTCGGCTGTTTCAGGTGATGGGAAACCTGATCACGAACTCGATCAAGTTCGGCGCCCCGGGCTCCAGCATCTCCGTGCACGGGGAGCGCGACGGTGAATCGTGGCGCTGCTCCGTGACCGACACGGGACCGGGCATCCCGGCCGATCAACTCGAGACCGTCTTCGACCGGTATGCGCAAGCCGGCAAGAACCGCACCGGGCTTGGACTCGGCCTGTTCATCTCGAAGTGCATCATCGAAGCCCACGGCGGACGGATCTGGGCCGAGAGCACCCTGGGTGCCGGCAGCTGCGTCAGCTTCACCCTGCCCAGGGCGGCTGCCTGAGCACGCAGGAGTCGCGCCGAGGCTGACCTCGCGCGTGAATCAACACTACAATGCGCCGGTGAAGCCCGCGACCGTTCTTCGTGGCGCCGCGCTCGCCGTCGCCGTCATCGCAGCGGCAGGCGCGGTGCAGCCGCCGCCCGCCTACGATCTGCTCATCCGCCACGGCCGCGTCTTCGACGGCACCGGCAATCCGTGGTTCCCCGCGGATGTCGCGGTGAAGGACGGACGCATCGCCGCGATTGGACGACTGGGCGATGCCAGGGCCACGACGACCATCGACGCCACCGGCCAGTACGTGACGCCCGGTTTCATCGACATCCATTCTCATGCCGACGACGGCTCGAGCCCGGACGGCGGGTTGCGCGACCCGAACCGCGCACGCCGGGCGGCGCCCAACCTGGTGTCGCAGGGCATCACCACCGTGGTCGTGAACCAGGATGGGCGATCGCCGTGGCCGATCAGTGAACAGCGCGCGCTGCTGGAGAAGCAGGGCATCGGCGTCAACGCGATGCTGCTGGTGGGGCACGGCACCGTGCGCCGCCAGGTGATGAAGGACGATGTGAGGCGGCCGTCGACGGCGCCGGAACAGGCGGCGCATGCGCGCGCTGCTGCGTCAGGGCCTGCAGGAAGGCGCGGTGGGCCTGTCCGCCGGCCTCGAGTACGATCCCGGCCGCTGGAGCACGACCGACGAGGTGGTGGAGCTGGCGCGCGAGTTGCCGCCGGTCGAGGGCATCTACATCTCCCACGAGCGGAGCGAAGGCAGCGACCCGCTCTGGTACGTGCCGAGCCAGGATGGTCCCGGCCCGCCGACGCTGCTCGATGCCGTGCGCGAGACCATCGAGATTGGCGAGAAGACCGGCGCCCGCGTGGTCGCCTCGCACCTGAAGGCCAAGGGCGAGCACTACTGGGGATCGAGCGCCGCGGCCGTCGGTCTGATTCAACGTGCGCGCGATCGCGGCGTGGACGTGTGGGCCGATCAGTATCCCTACCCCACCAGCGGCACCGACGGATCCACCGTGCTGATTCCGGCGTGGGCGATTCGCGCACCCGGCGCCACCGGGCCGCCGACGCCAGGGAGCCGCGCGCAGATACTGAAGCGCGTGCTGGGCGACGCCTCCACCGCGAAGCAGGTCCGCGCCGACATCGGTCACGAGATCCGCCGCCGCGGCGGCGCCGGCAACATCGTCGTCTACGACTATTCCGACAAGAGCGTCTACGGAAAGACGCTGAAGGAGATTGCGGCGACCTGGAAGGTGGAGCCGGTCGAGGCCGCGATCCGCATCCAGATGGAGGGACTGGATCGCAACGGCGGCGCCCGCATGCGCGGCTTCTCGATGGCCGAGTGGGACATGGAGCACATCGCCAAGCAGCCCTGGGTGGCGACCTCCACCGACGGCGGCATCGCGCTGCCCGGAAGATGGGCCGACGACCCACGCGCGGTTCTATGGCAGCTTCGTGCGGAAGATCAGCCACTACGCGATCGAGCGCGGGGCGATCTCCATCGAGTCGGCGATTCGCGCCAACACCACGTTACCGGCCCGCATCATGGGGCTGACCGATCGCGGCGCCATCCGCGAAGGCATGGCGGCGGATCTGGTGGTGTTCGACATCAACACCATCCGCGACAAGGCGACGTTCTTCGAGCCGCACCAGCACTCCGAGGGCATCGAGCACGTGTTCGTGAACGGCGTCGCGCGCGTCACCGACGGGAAGATCGTGGATGCGCTGCCGGGACGGGTGTTGACGAGGACCGCGCGCCCGTAGCACCTGCTGTTCAATCGCGCACGGTCTGCAGCTAGATGTGAATGCTCACCAGCGCTTACCCGTTGGCACGCGGCAGTGGAAAGCCACGGAGGAGAGTCGCAACGCCGGGGGGTCGTTCACGGCCGGACCACGTTAGAGACCTGCCTGGTGCACCTGATCCTCAACAGTCTCGAGCTCCGCGGCTCTCAATCTCAGTCTCGGACACGCCCGTAATCAACTTGGCGAGCCAGTTCTTAGTGACAACCACGTCCTCGATCAGGCGCGACGCCCACTGCCCGGCTGGCCATTAATGGCCAGACCTTAACTGGGCCAACCACCCTCCGAGACTTCCGGTACGATTCAGAGGGCATCAATCCACAAGTTCGTCCAGCACCTTCTTAAACTCTCTAAACGGTAGCGCGCCCGCAATCCTGCTACGCAAGGCAATCGATCCGTCCGCCCTAAAGGTACCGAACACAAACGTCGGCGTCGATTGAACACCAAGATATCGCCCCAGCTTGACATTCGCCGCAATTGGCTCGCTGACGGGCCCCCTCATGCACGCCCCAAACACTTGGTCGTCAGCACCAATCTCCGCGGCCAGCGGCGGGACGTCACTCGCTGTTCCATCGCGTTTGAACAGCAACTCGTACGCTGGCCAAAACCGTCCCTGCTGTCTTGCACACTCAGCGACTTCAGCGAGGCGGCGCGCTCGAGGATGCAGGCCTTCCAGCGGGAAGTGTACACAACAGGTACCTAATCTTACCAGGCTTTACATACTCGCGCTCAATCATTGGATGCACATCTCGAGCATTACTCTTGCAGAATGGGCACTCGAAGTCGGCGAACTCTATCATCGCGACTTTTGCGGATTCCGAACCCTTGCGTGCTGCGATCTTCATTGCGTCACTATCAATCGCACCGTCAATTGCGACGGCCGGTCGCGCTATCTCTCCGCTGAACCCTCCGTCACCAGACGTACGAGCAATAACGTTCCAACCTACTGCGATGGCCGCGGCGAACATTGCTACGGTCGTTAGTCTCTCAAACGCGCCCCATGCGATCGCCCATGCGCCCATACGGGCCTCCTCTCCCCACCACTGTAGGCAGTGTTAATGCGGTCTTAACACTATGCCACCGCCGCCAGCTGGCACGATCATCTCTAGTGTCACCCCTCCGCGCAGGACCTTCACGCTCTCGACCTTCGGGAAACTACCAAACGTCACTTTCCAGGAGCCGTTAGGCTCAAGAGAAAACTGCGGATTGAAGGCGAACATGGCCACGGGGCATTCGGCTCGATCGAGGCCCACCAGCGATACAGTCCTCAATGCAGCTGGCGGCAGGGATTCCGGCAGAATCGCCTCAATGTGACGACCCTTGTCGAGCTCGACGCCAATGGTTTCGTTCGCGACCGCTACCCTGCAAGTCGGTACGAAGCCGTCAGCCCGGATCAGCACGGGTGTCCCCGGATGAATATGACCCAGCGAATACACACCGGGGCTCGATTCGCTCGCGGTCGCCCCCACGGGCATCGTCGGATCAGCGCTCCTGAGTTGGCGCACCACTGCGTGCCGAACAGGCAACCCGCCCGCCCCCACAACTCGAACAGATGACACCGACTCCCTTAGCTCCAAAGTAACCCTAGCCTGCGGGTTGTCCCGCGTTAGAGTCACCATCTCCACGTCAGATACCAATCCGGGCTCTTGAGCCGCCGATAGGCGATATGTTCCAAATTCCAAGCCGCGTCTGACGCTCGGTATCGCCGTCCCTGTCTCGATGGTCTCAGTCACTGTCCGTTGCTTTGACTCTATCGCGACCTCGATGTCTCGCCCACCGACCGCATTCTCAATGACAACCTCTAACTCGCCGCCCCCAAGACTCCAATCAACATCATTCCGGCCCTCGAGTAAACGCACTTCGCGTGTCCGGCTGCCCGTGGCAGAATGATCTAGCTTGATTTCCGCTTCCCCGGCAGATCCCAGGATTACCTGATATCGCCCGAGCTCGTCAGTTGCGGTTTCTGCAATGTCGCCGGAGGCCCGTGACCAAAATGTCAGGGTGGCAGAGCCTAGCGGCCTGCCGTCGAATGTCGCTCGGCCGGACACCAGCACCGTAGCAGCATCGAGGAATACCTCCGTGCTCCTCTGTGACTCTACAGAGATGCGCTTGTCGCCCGAGAGTGCGCCCACAGCCGGACCGCCTGTTGAGACCCAGTAGTGGCCAGCGGGGAGACCGCCAATCCGCCATCGGCAACTGCCTTGATGATCAAATTGGCCCAGCTCTAAGCGGCCAGGGCCGTCAATCCGCGCTAGCCGCAGTATTGCCGAATCTAGACATCTGTCAGCGGGCAGGCTCGCCCGCAACTCGCCGACGCTCGCTGGCGACTCGAGTACGAACGTCGTCTGCCCCTCGTCGATGCGAATCGCCCGCTCTTCGCCGCGCACACCACCTTCGTATACCAGTCGCACCTGGTAGGTCCCAGCCGGAACGCCGGTGGCGCTGGCGATGCCGTCCTCCCGTCTCGCCATCAAGGCATTGCGGCCACCAGCCATCTCGACCTGATTCGCCATTACTGTCGCGGATTCGAATACGTGCACGACTTCACCGCCCCGTATCGGCGGCGGCAGTGCCCATCGCTCGCTGATGGCCCGTGTCGCGGAGACACTCACTGGCGACGCACCGTCCCGTCGAAACCGCAATAGTCGCCCTCGCTGTGCTGACACCATCACTTGAATCCTGGGCGCTGCTTCGTATGCACGGGTTGCGATCGTGTCGACCGGCTGGCGGACACCGTCAACTGGCATCGACAACCATTCGACGGTTAGCGACGTGGCAGGCTGCACGGACAGACTCACCACCGCGGCGGTCTGTAATATGATTCTGCCACTACTACAGGCGCGCGAGACTGGAACGTCGAGGGGCTCGGTTGCGGAACCATCACAGCGGACCCGAGCCTCCCACGCACAGTCCACCAATACGGTGCGGGCATTACTTCTTGATAACACCTCGTTGTCGCGCGACACAACGCAGGTGACTGTGTCTCTCTCACGCGCGCCAACGATATCAACCATCTGCATCTGTGATGCACCGACCGCGGCGACGGCAAACAGGACTGCTAAGGTTGGCACAGCTCACACTCTACTGCGTGTCTGCCGAGACCGTGATGAACACGTCGAACGTCGGTCTAACGAGCGGCACGCGACTGAAGCTCGCACTAGAGCGATAGCGGAATGAGTTTCCAAACTGGTCCACTCGCCGAGACTCGTGGTACCGGGTATGAAGCGCCCGTATCCCCGCATCCGGCAACCTCGACAGCTCTGCAGGCGAGTCAACTCGTCCATTTCGCACGATGTCTCTCCAGACTCGGAGTTCACCAAATACTGGATCATCCCGATCGATAAGGCCATCATTGTTGTCATCGAGTTCGGCGAGCACTTCGTATCCGTGATTGGCACGCAGACCCGTGCTCAAGCGCGTGGCATTCCCGAACATTTCGCCTGCATCGTCGATGTCACCGTTGCCGTTGAGATCTCTTACGAGCCAGGCGTCATCAGGGTTCGTGGGCCAAGCGTATCGACGAGGCTGCCCGTTTCCCCAGAAATCGAACAGTACCCCCTCGGAGGCACTGCTCAAGGAAACGTCTCGGCCTAAGAGAGAAACGATTATCGGAGACCCGCCTTCATTGCAGCAGCCGCAAAAGTCTGAAGTTCCGGGACAGAACTGAGAACCCCACTCGGAGCCCCCGTGGCCGTCTTCGCAGCCGTTCGCTTCACAGCAGAGCACAGGGAGGCAGGTGCAGGTGCCAGTGGCGTAACCGGGTCCGCTCGTTCCCTGGCTGCAGCTCGCATAGTAGATTCCGGTGTAGTCGTTTTGGGGACTAAGTCACGGTGTAGGTCATCTCACGTTTGCGCGGAAATTTGCGCATCGCGCAGCGTGCGCCAGTAGTCCGGCTGAGCTAGCAGGATGTGCCGGTGAGTTGTTGCACGATTAAGCACCCGGCTCAGTTGCTGCTCGTCGTAGACGAGTGGTGGCCACACTGAGGCTAAGCTACTCGGTCTGAATTCTACCTGGAGACACCGGCTGTCCATGAACGAGAGCACCCATGGACTCGCGCAGGAGGACCTACCCTCGGCTGCTGGACAGACGCCGACCGCGCATGGTGACGAGCAGCGCATCGATGCACTGGCCCTGGGGGACGAATTGCTGCGACCGACAGAATGCTTCAACTGATTCTGTGATGGGTGACGTGCCTCCAGCCTTGGCTAGCAGCCGCTTCAGCGTCCTGGTTTCTGCCACATCAAGCGTATCAAGGAGGGGTATACCCCGCGTGTCCTGCAAAACCCTCGCTCTCAATAGACGCGCGAAATCCACTGTGGCCTTAGGCTTGATCCCCACTCGGACGCACCGCTCTCGGAATGTGCTGCGGCAGATGCCTACCTTGAGGCAGTACGCCGACACCGACTTGGGATCCGCCGCGAGGTCCAGCGCCGCGAGCACGATCCCGACCCATTGTTCGACCGGATGCAACGCGAGCACGCCAGAGTAGTCGTCTGTGTATGGCATAACGCACCTGTCGTCGAAGGTTGTTAGTAAGACATGGGTGTCGTGCTTGGCCTATATAGCATCTCGGCCCTACGCTTTCGATCAGCACTATTCAGATTGTGTGCAGACCACTGCCGCGGCCCGCCTTGCGAAGCACCCGGCGCGCGGTGCGCCGGGACCGCCGCGGAACAGGCAACTAGCCCGTTCGGTATTTATTGCGGCGCGTTGAGTGACGCTACTAAGAAACGCAGCATCGCGCACGGCTCACCGAGTGAGGTAACAGGCCAATTACACCGTTTGCGCATCCCACAAGAAAGGTCAGGTGTCTTCACTCGTCGGCAAGGCCGCAGCAAGCCTGAATAGGTGTTCTCGCTGCCACAGAGGAGGCCGGTCGCGCTGTGCTGGGTCCTCTTCGAGGTCAGGGATACGGTCTGGCTCGTGAGCTGCAGCCCAAACTTCAACAGCTACGACAAGGCAATGGTCTTCGAGCCGCACCAGCATTTCGAGGGCGTCGAGCACGTGTTCGTGAAAGGGGTCGCCCGCGTGACGGACTGGAAGATCATGCACGCGCTGCCAGGGCGTGTCGTGGTTCGAAATCACAATCGTGAACGACCCGGCGATGCTGTCGGGTTGAGCCCCATCCGCTAACCCGCTATCCTCCCTGTCATGCACCGTGACTATCACCGCTGGTACTCCCCTCGCCTGCAGCGCGACATGGGCGTGGTCGTCTATGGCCACTTCGGCATGCCCGTCCTGGCGTTTCCGACGAGGGGCGGCGACGAATGAGAACAGGAAGGCCAGGGCATGGTTCGTACGCTGACTCCCTATGTGGAGCAGGGGCAAATTGGGAGCTTCTCGGTCAACGGCGTCACGGGCGAGCCGTTCTACAACAAGAGCGCGCACCCTTTCACCGCAGCTGGACGCAGCCGCAGTACGACGCCTATCTGGTGAATGAGGTCTTCCCTTTCATCGATGGTCAATGCCGGACAGCGGGCATCGCCACCTCGACATTTGGCGCGTCGCTCGGCGGCTTCAGCATCCCGACCGCGTGAAGAGCTGTTGGGCCCACTCCGGCATCTACGACCCGCGCAATTTCATGGACGGGTTGTACGACGACACTTTTACTTCAACAACGCCGTGGACTACGTCGCCAACCAGCACGACCGGTTTCTGGACCAGTACCGGAGCTGCGACATCCACCTCGCGACGGGGTGTGGCCCCTGGGAGAACAGCGGCCCGACCTATCGCATGTCGGGGGTTCTGGGCAGCATCACCTGGACGACTGGGGCCCTGAAGGGGGCACGACTGGCCCCACTGGCGCCACTAGATGTGGGAGTACGTGGGCGCGGCGTCCTGAATCGGGCCGCGGCTACTGAAACAGCGACTTGCGCAACATCGCGTGGACGCCCTTGGTGACATCCACCGTCTGGCTGACGCGCAGGTCGACGGCCGCCGAGCACAGCACGTAGGCGTCGTCACGCGACAGGCCTTTTTCGGCGACCAGGTAGTCGATCATTTCGCGGGTGGCGATCCGGGCGGCTTCGTCCAGATCCGGAGCCAGCCCCACCGTGATCACGTGGGTCGCGGTCTCGATGCGCGCGTAGCGCATCGGCTTCTTCTTGTGCAGCACAATCTCGAGCGTCGTCGCCAGCGACGTTTCGATCGCGGTGCCCGACACCTCGCCGTCACCCTGGGCGGCGTGGCCGTCGCCAATCGACAGCAAAGCGCCGGTCACGTGTACCGGCAGGTACATCGTGCTGCCGGCGCCCAGTGTCTTGATATCGAGATTGCCGACATGCGGTCCTGGCGGGCCGCTCGAGACCCGGCCGGAGAGGGCGGGCGGCGCCACGCCGATCGATCCGAAGAACGGCGCCAGCGGCACGGTCACGCCCGGCGCGAAGCGAGCGGTCTTTGCCGACGGGTCGAAGCGCACCAGCTTGAGGCACGCGTAAGGGAACTCGGCCGGCAGCGTGCCGCCACCGGGTAGGAACCCGATCACGCCGTAGGGGTGCAGGAAGTCGATGGCGCCAATCCGCACCTCGAGGGAATCTCCGGGCTCGGCGCCGGTCACGAAGACCGGTCCCGTCAGCGGGTGTGCGCCAGGCCCCCGCGACATGATCGCGGCTTCGACCGCCTTGAGCGAGCCAGGAATTTCGTCGTCCGGCACGCCGGCCAGCCGCAGTCGCTCCACCCCGCGAGCAGCCATGGTCTCCACCCGGACGCGCGCCCCGGAGACGATTGTCAGCGCCGGCTTGACGCTGGCGTCGTAATAACCCCAGTGCACGTTGGACGGGAGCAGTTTCAACTCCTGCACCTGCTGCGCCTGCACGCGAAGGCCGGCCGCGGCCGCGCACAGACCAAGACTGCCGAGCGCGACGGACGCAAGACGAGAGGAGCGGCGTATATCGGCGGAGTATACGGGAATCCCGGGGCCCGGCGGCCGGGCGCGGTGGACGCCCCCGGCCAGTCACCGTGGTGGGAGTACGAGCGTCAGGACAGTTTCTGCCGTGACAGCGGCAACTCGCGCACGCGCTTGCCGGTGGCGGCGAAGATCGCGTTGCCGAGCGCGGCCAGCACCGGCGGCACGCCGGGTTCGCCGACGCCCCCCGGCGGGGCGTCGCTGTCGATCGTGTGCACGTCCACCTGGTACGGCGCGTCGTTCATGCGCGCCACGCGGAAGTCGTTGAAGTTCCCCTGGACAATGCGGCCGGCCGCGGCGGTGACCTCGCCGGTGCGTGCCAGGCCCACGGCCATCACCGCCGCGCCCTCGAACTGCGAGCGGACCCGATCCGGATTGACGATGACGCCGGCATCGACCACCTGGTGGACGCGCGGCACCCGCACCTGGCCCTTGCCGTCCACTTCCACTTCGACCACGGAGGCGACGTAGCTGTTGAAGCTGCGGTGCGCGGCCAGGCCCATGCCCCAGCCGTTGCCCGGCTTCCGCTTGCCCCATCCGGCCTTCTCCGCCGCAACCTCCAGCACCTTGCGAAGCCGGCGCGTGTCGAACGGGAACTTGTCGTAGGGCGCGCCGTAGTTCTGGTAGGCCAGCCCCAGAGCCTTGAAGTCGATGATCTTCCCGGGCCCGATCAGATCGAGCTGGAACTCCAGCGGGTCGCGTCCCGCCGCGTGCGCCATCTCGTCGGCGAACGACTGCGCGGCAAACGCGTGGTAGTTGTTGGCCACGGCGCGGAACCAGCCGATGCGCACGTGCGCCTCGGCGGCGCCATTCTCCATCCGCAGGTTCGGCACGTCGTAGGGCAGGTCGACCAGGCCGAGCTCGAGCTCGTCGGGCATCCCGTGCTGCGCGGAAGCGTCGAACATCGCCGCGATCGGCGGGAACACCGAGCGCTGCAGCCAGGCGGTGGGGCGCCCGCGTCCGTCAACGGCCGCCTTCTGATACACCGCCGCGGTGCTGTGGTAGTAGTCGAACTTGATGTCGTCCTCGCGCGTCCAGACGACCTTCACCGGCTTGCCGAGCTGCTTCGACAGGATCGCGGCCTCGGCGCAGTAATCGGGCTTCGACTTGCGGCCGAACCCGCCGCCGAGCAGCGTGACGTGGCAGGTGACGTCCTTCTTGTCGATGCCGAGCGCCTCGGCCACCGTTTCCTGCACGGCCTGCGGATTCTGCGTCGGCGCCCACACCGTGACCTTGCCGTCGCGGAACTCGGCCACCGCGGCCGGCGGCTCCATCGACGCGTGCGCGGCCAGCGGCGTGTAGTACATCGCCTCGATGACCTTGCCGCCCTTCGCGAACTCGGCATCGACGTTGCCGACGTTGTGCGCGACCTTCCCGCCCTGGCGCGCGGTCGCCATCATCTGCGCCTTGAAGGCGTCGGAGGTGAAGCTCGCATGCGGGCCCGTCCTGCCATTGCACCTTCAGGCCCTTGCGGCCCTTCAGCGCGGCCCAGGTGTTGTCCGCGATCACCGCCACGCCGCCGAGCGGCTTGAACATGTAGGGCGGCTTGAAGGTGTCGAGCCGCACCGTCTGCGTCACGCCGCGTACCGCCCGCGCGCCGCTGTCGTCCAGCGACGCGATCGTGCCGCCCATCACCGGCGGGTGCTCGATCGACGCGTGCACCATGCCGTCGCGGAACACGTCGTGGCCGAACTGCGCCTTGCCGGTGACGATGTCCTTCGCGTCGTAGATCGAGGTGGCCTTGCCGATGAAATGGAATGCGCTCTTTGGCTTGAGCGTCAGGTCCCCGGGCTTGGGCACCGGGAGCTGTGCCGCCGCTGCAGCCAGCGCGCCGTACCCCAGCGTGCGGCCGCTTCCGGCATGGACCACTTCGTGGTTCTTCGCCGCGCACTCACCCACCGGCACGTTCCACTGCGCCGCCGCCGCGCTCACCAGCATGGTGCGGGCAGTGGCGCCGGCGACGCGGAAGGTGTCATAGAAGTCGCGGATCGAACGCGAGCCGTCGGTGTTCTGATCGCCGTAGCGCGGATCGCCAATGCCCTGCTCGATCGTCACCCGGCTCCAGTCGGCCTCCAGCTCGTCCGCCGCGACCAGCGGCAGCGAGGTGCGGATGCCGGTGCCCATCTCGGAGCGGTGCGTGACGATGATGACCCGGCCATCCGGCTGGATGCCGATGAACAGGCTGGGGCTGAAGGTGGCGGATTCGGCGGCCGAGCGGAACGGCACCACCTGAACGGCCTCGGCGACGAGGGCGTCGGGCACGAAGCGCGCGGCGATGACGAAGGCGCCACCCGCGGCGAGGCTTTCGAGGAAACGGCGCCGGCTGGGATTCTCGATGGCGCTCATGCCTGCTCCTTCGACGCCTGCTTGATCGCGGCGCGGATCCGCTGGTAGGTGCCGCAACGGCAGATGTTGCCGGACATCGCGCGATCGATGTCCTGGTCGGTGGGCTTCGGCACCTGCTGCAGCAGCTGCGCCGCCTGCATGATCTGTCCCGCCTGGCAGTAGCCGCACTGCGAGACGTCGAGCGCCGCCCACGCCTTCTGCAGCGGGTGGTTGCCATCGGCGCTGAGGCCCTCGATGGTGGTCACGCGCTTGCCCGCGACCGTCTGCATGCGCGTCTGGCACGAGCGGACCGCGCGTCCGTCCACGTGCACGGTGCAGGCGCCGCAGAGCCCAGCGCCGCAGCCGAACCGCGTGCCCGTGAGCCTCGCTTCGTCGCGCAGATACCAGAGCAGGGGCATGTCCGGATCGCCGTCGAACGACCGGTTCGTTCCATTGACCGTGAAGGTGACCATCTGCAAGAGACCTCGGTGTCAATTATGGGTCAAAAGGCGCGATAATCCCGAGGCTCGACGACCGGGAGGTCACCAATGCCGTTCCGCAGTCCCTTCCCCGACGTGACGATTCCGGACGTGCCCCTCACCGACGTTCGTGCTCGCCAACGTCGACGCCCACCGCGACCGGCCCGGCCCTGGTGGACGCCAGCACCGGCCACACCCTCACCTTCGGCGAACTGTCGGACCGCATCCGCCGCCTTGCCGCCGGGCTGTCGCGGCGCGGCATCGGCAAGGGCGACGTGGTCGCGATCTGGGCGCCGAATCTGCCGGACTACGCCGTGGTCTTCCACGCCGTGGCCCGGCTGGGCGCGGTGCTCACGCCCGCCAATCCCACCTATACCGTCGAGGAGCTGACCTTCCAGTTGCGGGACGCCGGCGCACGAATGCTGGTGACGACGCCGGCGCTCGTCGGCCGCGCTCGAGAGGCCGTCGCCGCCACGCCACAAGCCATCGACATCATCACCATCGACCCTGCCGAAGGCGTGCCAGGGCTGCTCGAGATCGAGGTGGATGCCGAGCCGCCGGCAGTGACGATCGATCCGGCCAGCGACGTGGTCGTGATGCCCTACTCGTCCGGCACCACCGGCCTGCCCAAGGGGGTGATGCTGACCCATCGCAATCTGCTCGCGAACCTCGTGCAGATCGATGCGATCGAGCACCCGGATCTGCGTGCCCTCGTCGGGGTCCTGCCGTTCTTCCACATCTACGGCATGGTCGTCGTCATGAACTTCGGGCTGCGGCGAGGCGCCACCTGCGTCACGCTGCCACGTTTCGACCTCGAACTCTTCCTGCGCGTACTTCAGGACTGGCCGATCACGCTGGCGCACATCGTGCCGCCCATCGCCGTTGCACTCGCCAAGCACCCGCTGGTGGACAACTACGACCTCTCCGGCGTGCGATGGCTGTTCTCCGGCGCCGCACCGCTGGGGCCGCAGCTGACGGAGGCGGTGGAGACACGGCTGAACGTCCGTGTGCGTCAAGGGTACGGCATGACGGAAGCCAGTCCCGCCACGCACTACACCGTGCCCGGCGCCGATCGTCCCGGCAAGATCGGCCCCCTCATGCCCTGTACCGAGGGCCGTATCGTCGATCCGGAGACCGGCGCAGATCTGCCGGCCGGCGTGCCCGGTGAGGTCTGGGTGCGCGGTCCGCAGGTGATGAAGGGCTATCTGAACAACCCCGAGGCGACGGCGCGCACGGTGGACGCTGATGGCTGGCTCCGCACCGGCGACATCGGCATCGTGGACGGGGACGGCTACCTGGAGATCGTCGATCGCCTCAAGGAGCTGATCAAGGTGAACGGCTTTCAGGTGGCGCCGGCCGAACTCGAGGCCATCCTGTTGAAGCATCCGAGCATTGCCGACGCCGCCGTGATTCCGGTGAAAGACGAGGTCGCCGGCGAAGTGCCCAAGGCCGTCGTCGTGCTCCGCGCACCACTGAGCGCCGACGACGTGATGGCGTTTGTCGAAGGCCACGTCGCGCACTACAAGCGCGTGCGCTACGTCGCGTTCGTGGAGAGCATTCCGAAATCACCCTCGGGGAAGATTCTCAGAAGGGTTCTGGTGCAGAAAGACAGGGCGGAGAGTGGCGCAACTGGTGATGTGGCGACGTCGTGATCTCGAGATCTAGATCTCCACATCTCCACATCTCCAGAGCCCTGCTCCCTGCTCCCTGATCCCCAATTCCTAGTTCCTGGTTCCTATCTCCTTCTTGATCCCTTCCGGCACCGTGCGCCAGCGCTGCAGGAGGAGCAGGTAGATCGTCGCGTAGAGGCCGATCACGACCAGGCCGATCCACTCGATCTGGAGCGGCGTGAACTGAAACGCCAGCACCAGGCCGCACATCAGCAGCCAGTGTGCGGCAACATATGGCGCGGTGCCCATGCGACCGGCTGTCATCCCCAGGTTGTCCGAATAGAGACGGATCAGCGAGTCGAGCGAGTTGACCACGAAGACCACGCCTACCACGACCATCGCCGCCGCCAGCACCGGCGGCACCTGGACCTGTTGCCGGAAGTAGAAATAGAGCACCGAGAACCACGCCGCCAGCGGGATGGAGGGGATGACCAGCAGCGCCGCCGCGAGCTGCCACGTCCGCATCCCGCCCACGAAGCGCGACACGAACTGCCCGATCATGATGCTCCACGAGAACCACCAGAACAGGTAGAACGCGTGGTAGTCCGACATCGGCAGTACGAAGTGCGGCAGCCTCAGGAAATAGGGACCGATGTCGGCGGCGCTGTCGGCCAGCCCCCGGGCGCCCATTCCCGACGCCAGCCACATCGCCCCGGCCAGTGCGCCGAACAGCCACATCGACGACACGCTGAGGACGCGGATGTAGCGGATGTGGGTGCTGGTCAGCACCGCCAGCAACACCGTGCCGGCGACGATGCCATAGCGAGAGCCGTCACCGATCGACGGCACGTAGAACGGCAGGTTCCGCAGCAGCAGATGCGCGGTGAACGCGCAGGTCCCGATGATGACGACGTTGTTCACGACCTTCACCGCCGGGATCTCGAACAGCCGCACGTGCGGTTCGACCGTCAGGAAATAGAACGTCGTCAGGAAGTAGAAGCCCCAGACCAGGAAGCCCCAGAACCCGAAGGCGATCGCGAGCGGGTTGGCAAAGGCGTACACGGGGTCGCGCGCGTAGACCGGGAACTCGGTCAGCGGCAGCATGATCAGCCCGACGTCGAGGCCCGAGGTGAACAGCAGGGTCATGAACCCGAGCAGAGAGAGTGGGATCGGGCCTTCAACCCGCCGCCCGCCCCACCGCGCGATGATGACGGCCGAGGTCAGCAACGTGACGACGATGGCGGCGGAGAGCACGGTCTGCGCGGTCACTGGCGCGGAGTATACGACGCGGACCGAAGCGGCGGCCGAGCTGGGTTAATATCCGCCGCATGATCGAACACCGTCGTCAGTTCGAGCGCCACCCGGGCCCGTTCGACGGTGCCTGGAACGGAGCGGCCGGATCGCATGCCTGCCGCATCACCGGTCTCAGCCCCACCGGCTGCTTCGTGGATAGCGCGACGATGCCCGACGCCGGATCGTCACTCACGGTCTCCGTCGTGTTCGGCGAGACCCGGTTCACGCTGCCGGCGGACGTGGTGTATCGCGCCCCTTCGCAAGGATTCGGTGTGCGGTTTCCCGCGTCGGATCAGTCGCGCGCGCTCGCGTACGCGATGGGCGTGGGGCTCTCGAGCGAGACGCTCTTCGGCCACTCGAAGGGGCCGGCATCCTTGTAGTGATCGTGACCGGCCACCCCGGCACCGTCCGATTCGGCGGCCGGGAATCGCTTTGGGCCGAGCGGCTGGTTCAGGAGGAGCATCGCCTCCGCGGCCTGCTTCGTGAGCGGACGGGCGAACAGATAGCCTTGCGCGTGCGTGCAACCCAGGCGTTCCAGCTCCATCGCCTGCGCGTCGCTTTCGATGCCTTCGGCGACGACGCCGGTGTTCAGCGTGCGCGCCAACGCCAGAATGCTCTCGACAATCGGACGGTCCGATCGCAGCAGGCTGTTGACGAACGAGCGGTCGATCTTGAGCGCGTCGACCGGCAGTTTGTGCAGGTGGCTGAGCGACGAGTAGCCGGTACCGAAGTCGTCCAGATAGATCTTCACGCCGAAGTCGCGCAGCTCGCGGAGCATCCCTGCCGCCACCTTCGGGTTCTCCATCAAGGCGGTCTCGGTGATCTCGAGGCGAAGGTCGCACGGCTTGAGGCCGGCGTCATGAACCGCCCGCTCCACGACCGAGAGAAAGTTGTGCTGAACGAGCTGCCGGCTCGAGACGTTGACGGTGATGTAGTCCAGCCCGTCCGGGAACCGCTGCTGCCAGTCGGCGAAGGTGCGGCACGCCTCGCGGAGCACCCAGGTGCCGATTGGCTCGATCAGGCCGACTTCCTCGGCCAGCGGGATGAACTGGTCCGGCGGCACCGGTTCGCCGTTGCGCTTCCAGCGAATCAGCGACTCGAAGCCCACGCACATGCCCGAGGCCAGCAGCACGATCGGCTGGTAGTGCACCTCGAATTCGTTGTTGGCGACCGCATGCCGAAGGTCGTTCTCGAGGCCGAGCCGATCGCGCACGCGCGCGTGCATGTCCGCGTCGAACAGTTCGTGGCGGGCCTTGCCGCGGGTCTTCGCGTGGTACATCGCGGTGTCGGCGTCGCGCATGATCTCGTCGGGGCTGGCGTACTGCGGAAGACCGATCGCGATGCCGATGCTGGCGGTGGTGTAGACCTCGCGGGCGCCGATCATGAAGGGCGCGCTCAACGACTCCTGGAGGCGAAACGCGACGGCGTTGGCCTGCTGTTCGTGGCCAAGGCTGTTGAGGAGGATCGCGAACTCGTCGCCGCCCAGGCGGGCGAGGAGATCGCTCGGCCGCAGGCACGACTCGAGCCGGCGTGACGCCGCGGTCAGCAGCTGATCACCCACGAGGTGGCCCAGGCTGTCGTTGACCACCTTGAAGCGATCCAGATCGAGGTAGAGCACCGCGAACAGACCGCTGCCGGGCTGCGACTTCGACTCGGCGAGACGGCGACCCAGTTGCTCGGCGAACACCGTGCGATTGGCGAGACCAGTCAGGGGATCCACGTATCCGGCACTGCGGACCCGCTCCCGCACGTTTCCGTGCTCGGTCTGTTCGGTGAGCGACCCCGCCAGGCGACCCGAGCGCCGCGTCGAGCCCCGCTCCGCGATCCCGCGGCACACGAACGGTCGATAGGTGCCGTCCTCGTGGCGCAGGCGGTGCTCGTGATACAGGCGATCCGTCTGGCCGCCGAGGTGCGCTTCGAGCGCGTCCTTCAACGAACCGGCGTCGTCCGGGTGAACGCGGCCCAGCCAATCCTCGAGGCCGGCCCGGACCCGCCTGCGATGGCAGGCCGACCATCTCGCGCCAGCGGCCGGAGAAGAAGCACTCCTGCTGTCGCAGATCCCACTCCCACAAGCCGTCGTTGGCGGCCTCGGCAGCCAGCGCCAGGCGCGCCTCGCTTCGACGCAGGGCGCCGTCCTCGCGCAGGCGCTCGGTGAGGTCGTGCCAGATGAGCGTGGCACCCCCGTTCACGGGAATCACGCGCACCTCGAGGATGCGTGGGCTGGCGGCAAATGGCACCACCAGCCGGGCCACGGTCCGCGGGTGGCGGCTGGCCAGCACCTCGCCGACGATGCGCGGGAGGTCGGTCCGGCCGAGCGCCGGCACCGCGACGGCGAGCAACCGCCCCAGCGCCCGGTCGGGAGGACATCCCACCAGTCGGGTCATCTCCTCGCTCCAGAGCGTCACCTCGCCGTTGCCGTCGACAACGGCCATGCCCTGCGTCAACGCGTCCGCGACCTCGCGACGGCGCTGATCCTCGTGGTGGCGATTCAGATAGCTGTCGTACGCGCGGTAGCTGAGATACAGCGGCACCGCCGCGATCGGCAGCAGCACCCATTGTCCATGGGCGATGGCCTCGGCCAGCGCCACCGCCAGGGCCGCGCCCACGGCGTGCGGACCGCAGCTGGCAAGGACGTGCGGCAGCCATTCCGGATCGGTGGGGCGCCTCATGATCAGCGGCACCACGACGTTGGCGGTGGTGCCCCGGCCGACGCAGTAGGCGATCACCGCGGCGGCAATCGGCAGCGCCTGCCACGGCCACACGAAATGGCCGACCGTCCCGCCGAGAATCAGGTGAACGGCACCGGCGAACTGAATCGCCAGCAGCGCCGCGGCCGTGCTCGTCGCGAAGTGCACCAGGCGACGCGGCTGGGCGCTCTGCGCCAGAGCGTCGGCGGCCTCACCTGCCGCGGCGACGGCCATTGCGGCCGGCGTGCCGAGCAGGATCAGCGTCGCCATCGCAATCACGAACGATGGCCGCATCGGTTCCCGACCGTCCACCGGCAACGGACGCGCGCTAAGGGTGGCAACGACCAGGACGGCCAGGAGGAGTGCCGAGAACTCGAGCGTCCGGTCGGCCAGGGGCCAGCCCGCCACACCCACCAGCGCGCCCATCCCCAGAACGGCGGCGGCAACGATGGCGACAGACGTTCGGGAGACAGTGATCGACACGGAACCTGTAGTGCCAAGACAGCAATGGCAAGACCAGTTTCGTGTTTATAGCTAAGTTGCTAGATACATGAGACTTAGGTCATTCGCGCAGGAGACGGGTGGCCGACAACTGTTCAGATATGGCACATTCGCTGTCGGTTTTTGTCGCGCCGCCGTTACCCATGTCCGGCAGAAACCGAGGCTGTGCGCGCCTCGCGCACCCCCGGGGCCTGGCACGATCGCCTCCGTTTTGCTTCACTTCTTGCGCAGGAGGCAGGATCTGAGCCGTTTTCGGCCCGATCGTGCCAGGCCCCATCAGGGGCGCAACTCCCGCCGGACGGCCCTCAGCGTGGCTCTCACCTTGTTCATCTCTCGTTGGAGCCCCACTTTGGCGAACGGCTTCATCTCCGCCGGCGCCTGCGCCAGGCTCGCCGCGGGCTCCAGACGGGGCAGCGTGCCGAACTTCAGGGCCGGGTCGTGATCGAAGCGCTCGCCCCTGGCGTAGTTCAACGGCACCAGCAGCCGCGCGATGCGGCGCAGCGCAGCGTTAGTATGACGCCGCAGGTCGTGGTCGCCGGGCGCCTGGGCCACGCGGTCGTCCGTGTCGAGGCGCCACGCGCCGATGTCGCCGGCCACACGCGCGAGGTCGTGGACGATGGGACCGAGGTCAATCTCGCCCGCCGCCGCCTCGTGATACTTCGTGACGGCCGCTCGCATCTCGTCCACCGCCGCGGCGTAATCGAACGGGTGCAGCGGCGCGTTCAGGATGCGCACGATCGTCGTCAGGTAGACCATGAGGTCGCGGCGCAGGATCTCGAGATCCGCCACCGGCATCAGATCGTCCACCGTGTGCCACGCGATGTTGCCGCCGCAGCCGCCGACGGCGTAGTAGCCGCGCCGTCGGCGCTCCTCGGCCGGGATGTTGGACAGCAGCATGTAGAGGCCGGTGGGTCCGATCTGGTTGAACGAGTAGTCGCCGGCGCGCAGCGGACGCACGCGAGTCGACGGCAGGCCGAGCGCGTCCTGGATCGACGATCGGCACACGGCGTCGGCCTCGGCCATCCACATCACTTCGTCATAGGCGGTGGCTCCGGCACAGCCGGGTGAGTCGATGTCGAGTTGCGCGATGCAGTGCTCGTCGAGTTCGTCGGCGAAGGTGTCGGCGTACCACGTCGAGCCGGCGTAACGTCCCGTCGAGTGCCCGGGCCACCAGGCGATCCGCACGGTTCGCTTCAGTTGATCGCGGAGCCCCCACAGCACGCGCGCCAACTCCAGCAGCGCCGCGTCGCCGGTGGCGTTGTCGCCGATGCCTTCGTGCCAGGAGTCGTAGTGCCCGTGCACCAGCAGGAACTCGTCGGCATCTTCCTGCCCGCGGATCTCGGCCACCGGCAGCAGACAGCGCATCCACCCCTCGCGCAACCAGGTCTTGACCGACGCGCGCACCGGACCGCGCCGCACGTCGGCGATCAGCGTCTCGCCATCGACGTGATTGATGCAGACCACCGGCACCGCGGGCTTCCGTCCGAGCGATTCAGCAGTGGGAGCGCCCCAGATCGAGGTGCAGATGCCCTCGTGCACGTTCTGGCCAGGGTGGATGAAGATCTGCGCGATCGCCCCACGGCGCTCGAAGGCACCGACCGAGGCCGGCATCGAGAACCCCTCGGTGAGGACGATGCGCCCGCGCACCGGATCGTCGGCGCCACCTCCGCGAGCAGCGTCTGGCAGATCGAACAAGCTGGACGTGCCGCCCGCGTACTTCGAGGGCACGTAGCAGATCTCGCCCTCGACGGCGGCGTCGCCGGTAGAGCGCCCCATCGCCGGCGGTCGCGCGTGCAGGGTCCGCGTCGCGCCCGTCGCGCGGGTAGTGGTGCCGACCTCGGTCGCGCCAGCGGCACCCGCGATACCGACACCTGTGGCAAGGCCCGCGCTCGCCGCGCCGCCGGTCGAGATGGTCAGCTCGGCGCGCACCGGATTGCTGATGAACAACTCCGGCGTGTGCAGCGTGACCGGCACGCCCAGCGCCTTCAACCGATCGACGATGTAGCGGCCGGCGGTCTCCTCGTCCGGCGTGCCAGATTCGCGGACCAGCGTGACGAACTTCTCCAGCAGCGCCCGCGACTCGTCGAGCCGGATCGCCTCTCGCGCCGCTGTCTCGAGCGCCTCGTCCTTGAATACCTTCATCACCTTCGACATCGTGACCTTCCCTGCCTCTGGAACCTGAGAACCTCAGAACCGTGGAGCCCCGCCCCTACCGCCCTTCGTCGAAGAATATCGCGAGGTTGGGCGCTGGCGTCGGTGGCGTCAGCCGGCTGACGACGATGAAGGTGAGCGCGCTTGCCAGGACCCCCACTTCCACCGAGTCGATGCCGTGCGACGCGAAGCTGTGCTGCAGGGTGAACGTCCAGATCAGGCAGGCGAGAAATCCCACCACCATGCTCCAGATCGCGCCCTCCTTGGTGCCGCGCCGCCAGTTCAGCCCGAGCACCACCGGCACGAAGAAGAAGCTGGCGATGAACTTCGACTGCTCGATCACGATCGCCTGGACGTCGCCCAGCTTCAGCGTCGCCACCCAGAACGGGATGATGCCGAGAACGATGATGGAGAGCCGGTTCACCCAGACGAGGCGCCGCTCCGTGGCGGCCGGGTTGACGAGCCGCTTGTAGAGGTCGTGCGCGAAGGCGCCGCCGGTGACGAGCAGGATCGAATTGACGGTCGACATGATGGCCGATAGCATCGCCACCAGGAACAGCGAGCCGAGGAGCGGCGGCATCACGGTGGAGGCCATGATGCTCGAGGCCTGATCGGGAAATGGCAGGTACGGGAACACGCCGCGCATGCCGATGCCGAGCGTGGTGACGCACGAGCCGATGATCACCTGCAGCAGCATCGAGATCCCGATCGCGTAGCGCACCGTGGCCACGTCGCGCATCGAGTAGTAGCGTGTCATCTCATACGGCGCGGCGGCGATGCCGAAGCCGAACGAGAGGCCGAACGCCAGCAGTTCCTTCCACGAGAACCACCAACCGGTGGTCCGCGGCTCAATCGAGCCGACGTACTCGCCCAGGGCCGTGAAGCCGCCGACGTGCACCAGCACCACCGGCACGGCGCAGACGAGCGCCAGCACCATGATCAGGGTCTGGATGAACTCGACGTACGAGCTCGCCCGCACCCCGCCCAGCACGGTGTAGAAGCCGGTGCTGGCCAGCAGTGCGGCCATCGCCACCATCGGCGCGACGCCGAACACCGCGGATGCGATTTCGCCGATGGCCTGGAACTGCGCGGTGAGGAGGATCGAATAGGTGACGATGATCAGGGCCGCAGCCAGCGTGCGGGCACCCTCGCTGGCGAAGCGTGCGCCGACGTAGTCGGCCACCGTCAGGGCGCCGAAGCGTCGCAGCTTGGGCGCCACGAACAGCGCGGAGGTGGCCCAGCCGGCCCAGACGCCGAACCAGATCCAGGTCCAGCTCACGCCGGTCAGGTAGAGCCGGCCCAGCGTGCCGACGAAGGTGCCGGCGCTGATCTGCGTCGCCGCCAGGACAGCGCCGCCGACCCAGGGGCCGATGGTCCGGCCGGCGACCAGGAACTCCACCTCGGAGGTCGCGCGGCGGTAGCCCCACAGCGACACGCCGAAGACCACGGCGAAGTAGGCGAGCGTGACCGAGAGCAGGACGCCGGAGTCAGTGACCATCGGTTCCCCGCTGCCGATCGCGCCGTGCCGCGCGCCACGCCCACAGGAAGTAGATCGCCAGCCACGCCGCGGCGGCGACGAAGAACCCGTAGAAGCTCCAGCCGAAGCCGGGGTCAGGCACGATCGCCGCCGTTTTGCTTCACTTCTTGCGCACGTGGCAGGAACTGCATCGTTTTCGGCCCTATCGTGCCAGGCCCCGACGAGCCCAGGCGGCGGAGGCGAGGACCAGCGTCGCGATGGCCACCACGTCCATGACGAAGGCGATATTCAGCGGCATCGACTCACCAGGCATCGCGTACGGCACACGAACAAAGGCCGGCAGGTGCCCGAGCGTGGCCGTACCCTCCTCACCCACCCACGCCAGTCCCGGCATGGTGCCGGCCGCAACCGCGCCCGCGGGGATACGCACGCGAAGCGCCACCGCCTGCGCTCGGCCGTCCGCCGGCACACCGGGAATCCACAGCGGGCATCGTCCCGCGCTCGAAGGCGGCTGTTCGACAGCGTATCGAAGCGTGTAGGCGGCGCCCTCCGGGCGGACCACCAGCGCGCGCGTGCGCCCGACCATCCGCAGGTCGCCGACTTCAACGGCGCCACGCACCTCGCTCAGCTCGACCCGCGCACCGTCCACCACCTCCACGCGGTGCTCCACCTGCGCGGCGCCTTCCACGTTGACCGTCAGCTGGACGAGGCAGGCGGTGGGCGACTGGAACTCGACCCGCACCTCCGCCCCGCGCAGCACCGGCGCGGCAGCCGCAGTCAGCGGCACCAGCGTCCCCAGAAGGCAGACGAATACGCCGCGCCTCGACGCCATGGCGTCAGACCAGGTCGAACGTCAGTTCACCGAGCTTCTCGAGGCTGCAGGCGATCTTGTCCCCCGGCTTCAGCCACACCTGCTTTTCCTTCTTCATGCCCTGGATCACGCCCTGCGGCGTGCCGGTGTAGATGACGTCGCCCGGCTTGAGCGTGAAGTAGTCGGAGATGTAGCTGATCATCCGGCGGGTGTTGAAGATGAAGTCGGCGGTGCTGGACGACTGGCGGGTCTCGCCGTTGACGCGGCATTCGATGGCGAGGTTGTCGGGATCGATCTGCTCGGCGGTGACGAGGTACGGCCCGATCGGCGCGAACCCGTCGATGGCCTTGCCGACCATCCACTGCCCGCCGCGGCCATTCTGCAGATCGCGCGCGGTGAAGTCGTTGCCGGTGGCGTAGCCGGCGACGTACGACAGCGCCTCCGCCTCCTTCACCCGTGACGCGGTCTTCCCCATCACGATCACGAGCTCGACCTCGTAGTCGAAGTTCGTCGCGAGATCGGTCGGCAGCTTGACCGTGCCGGTGTGGCGATTCAGCGAGCCGTTGAACTTGTTGAAGAGCACCGGATACTCGGGGATCGGCGACCCGATCTCCTCGGCGTGCTTGCGGTAGTTGAGCCCGACGCACACGATCTTGTCCGGGCGGCTGACGAGCGGGCCGTATTCGATTCCCGCCTCGGGCCTGAACGCGGCCTGGGCCTCACTCCCCTTCAGCGCCGCCTCCACCACCGCCTGGACGCTCGGTCCGTCTTCCTGCTGCAGCAGGTCGTCCATGGTCGCTGGGGCATACAACTTCAGCAGCGCGGCAGCCTGCGCCACGTCGAGGATGCCCTTCGCGGTCTTCACGCCCAGGTGATCGCGACCCTGATTGCGGAACGTGAGCAGGGTGAGGCCCCTGGCCAGCCCGGTGCCCAGCGTCCGCACCGGCGTCGCGCCGGTCGACGCGGGCGTCGATTCAGGCGAGGCGCAACCCGCCGCCGCTCCCGCGGCCGCCACCGTGCCCGCGCTTCTCAGAAAGTCTCGTCGGTCGATGTTCATGGCGACGAATGATACCTATAATGCCCGCCATGAGAGGTCTCCTTCTCGTGGGCACGATCCTCGCCGGTGCCGCCGCCGTGCAGCCCGCGGCCGCGCAGTCGAACTACCACGCAGCGGACGCGTGCGCGTGGCGCTGTCCCGGCAGCCACTCTCGCCCAACGGCCCGTCGAAGGGGCCCGCGACGATGGCGGAAGGCGGCATCCAGGCCATCCTGGCGGAGATGGGCGCGACCGTCCGCGTCGAGGAGGCGCGGCTGACGCCACAGGAAGAGACGGAGTACGGCGGCTGGAAGAAGCTGGGCATGTCCCTGGGCCACTTCGCCGACATCGTCTCGAAGAACGAGCGCGATGGTTATCTCACCGTGGGCCTGCTGGCGACATGTCCGTCGATGCCGGGCCTGGCGTTCGCCTCACCGATCCGCTCGAGCAGCACCTCGTCGACACCTCGATGATCGAGCAGCTCACCGTGGACGACCTGCGCACGATGACCCCGGCCGTATGGGCTGCGCTCGATCGCCTGCAGCGGACCACCGACAAGATCTACGTGCACATCGACATGGACGTGCTCGACCCACGGGAAGTGATGGCATACGGGAACAAGGTGCCGGGCGGTCCGTCCAGCGAAGAGCTGGCGCGTCTCTTCGAGCAGATCTTCTCCCGCTACCTCAAGGCCTCGGCGATCGGATTCGCGACCATTCCGCCCACCGACGAAGGCGGCCTCTCGATCGCCGCCCTCAACCGCATGATCGCAGCCGCCGTGCGCGGCGTGCAGGCCCGTCGATAACCACCGGCTGGCGACACCCTCCCGGGGTGGCGCCCCGCGCGCGGATCCTGCAGTCCGACGCGGCGTGAGACGCCAGCATCGGCACACGATCCACGCCTTCGAGCGATCAGGCGGGGTCGAAGCTCCGAATCGCCTCCGCTTCCGACTCGAAGATCTCGAACACCGTGGACAGCCTGGTCATGTTCAGCAGCTCTTCGGCCTTCGACGTCGGGTGCAGCAGCTTGAGGGCGCCGCCCCGTCGCAGCGCCGTCAGGTACTTGCACACGAGCATGCCGACGCCGGCGCTGTCGAGGCGGGTGACGCGCCGCAGGTCGAGCACGATCCTGATGCGACCGTCGGCGACGAGCCGGTCGACGCAGTCGCGCAGCGGAATCTCCCCTTCCTCGAGGATCAAACGGCCCTCGAGTTCGAGGATGGTGACGTCGCCGATCCGGCGCTCGGTGATGCTGATGGAAGCCACCTGACACCTCACCTCAATCGAGCTACTTGCTGAACACCACGTCGTTGCGAGCCTCGTTGTCGATCAACGGACCATCGCCTGCTCGAGCGGTCCCTCGCTACTGTCCGCCGCTCCTCGCCGGCTTCGACAGATACGCTTTCGATGCCGCCTCGTCCTTCAGCGGCGTCACCTTGTCTGGGTCGATCCGCACCATCAGGTAGTCGATGTGGTCGTCGATCTTCGTGAACCAGTGCCCCGTGCCCGCCGGGATCACCACCACGTCACCGGGCTTGAGGTCGTAGGTCTGCCCGTTCCGGATCTCCGAACCGTTGTTGCCTGGTCCATTGAACTCGCGGACCGTCTGGAGCGTGGCCGGCCGGCGCTGCCGGTTGGCGATGTCGGGGCCGACGACCAGCGTCGCCGAGCCGTCGATGATGTGGTAGACCTCGCTGACCTGATCGTGCTCGGCCACTGAATCCGGCAGCGGGCCATCGAGCTTGCCGCGGTGCACCATGCCGATGCCGACATGCGCCTTGCCGATCTCGACGTCACGCACCTGCTGGTCGATCAGCTTCTCCGCGACCGCCTTGTTCGTGTAGGCCTGCAGCTCGCTTGCCGGGATGTAGTAGCCCGGACACATCGCGCAGGTGGGCTGCGGATCGGTGGGGTTGATCTTCGACTGCGCCACCATCACGGACATGCCGCACGCCACGCCGACGATTCCCATCACGATGCTCTTCACGCCGAACCTCCCCGTGCCCGAAAGGCGCCCTTGCCGGAGCGAACGGGCGGACTATAACAGAATCGGTCATGCCCATCCCGTCGGCGTGCTATCTTCGCGGTTCCGTCAACCAGGCTCAGGAGAAGGTGGATGCGGATCGCCAAGGAGCGCCGTATGAAAGCAGCCCGCGCACTCTCCCGCCGGTCGACGGTCATGGCTCCCGGACTGATCGTCGCGCTGCTGGGGCTGCTGCTGGCTCCGTATGCCACCGACGCCCGACGGCAGGAGACGCCCGCCGGGGAGTGGCGCTACATCGGCGGCGACGTCGCCCACACGCGCTACTCGCCCCTCGATCAGATCGACGCCACGAACTTCTCGAAGCTCGAGGTGGCCTGGACCTGGCGGGGTGACAACTTCGGTCCCGCCGTGGACGTCCTCTTCCGGTCCACACCGCTGTACGTGGACGGCCTGCTCTACACCGTCGCCGGCGAGCGCCGCGCGGTCGTGGCCATCGACCCGGGCACCGGAGAGACCATCTGGACCTACCGCGAGCCGCACACCACGCGCTTCGCCCGCGGCATGCGCAACAACTACGGCAAGGGCGTCGCCTTCGCGGAGGTCGGCGGCCGCAAGGTGATCTTCTACACCTCACCAGCCTTCTTCCTGCACGCGCTCGACGCGAAGTCCGGTGAGCACCTGGAGAACTGGGGCACGAAGGTTCCGCTGCCCGGCTTCCCTCGCTCGGGCGTCGTCGACATGCTGCCCGATCTGGTGAAGGACTGGGAGCCCTGGCTCACCTCCGGCTACAAGTACGATCCCGACCACGGCATCCCTCGCGACCTCGGCAACCTGTCCACTTCGTCGCCACCCATCGTCGTCAACGGCGTGATCGTCGTGGGCAACGTGCACGAGCAGGGGTACTACCAGACGCGGCAGGAGAACATCCCGGGCGACATCCTCGCCTACGATGCGAAGACCGGCCAGCCGATGTGGAAGTTTCACGTCATCCCGAGGCCCGGCGAGTTCGGACACGAGACCTGGAAGAACGACGCGTGGAAGCGCACGGGCGACGTGTCGTCGTGGGCGCCGATGTCGGCGGATCCCGGTGCGCGGGCTCGTCTACATCCCGACCAACCCGCCGACCATCGACTTCTTCGGCGGCTTTCGCCCTGGCGACAACCTGTTCGGGACCAGCCTGCTCGCGCTCGACGTGAAGACCGGCAGGCGCGCGTGGCACTTCCAGATGGTCCACCACGACATCTGGAACTTCGACAATCCCAACGCCCCGGTTCTTCTGGATGTCACCATCGATGGGCGCCGCACGCCGATCGTCGTCGAGACGACGAAGCAGGGCTTCGCCTACACGTTCAATCGCGAAACCGGCGCGCCGATCTGGCCGATCGAGGAGCGGCCCGGTCGCCGCATCGGATCTGCCGGGTGAGATCCTCTCGCCGACGCAGCCGTTTCCGACGCAGGCCGAAGCCCCTCGAGATTCAGGAGCTCACCGAAGACACCCTGATCGACTTCACGCCCGAGCTGCGGAGGCAGGCGCTGGAGATCGTGAAGCACTACAAGATCGGGCCGCTCTTCAATCCGCCGATTCAGGTGGGACATCCCTCCGGGCTCCGCTCGTTCGTCAGCTGTCCCGCCGGCGCCAGCAACATCAACGGTCCCACGGTCGCGGATCCCGAGAGCGGCGTCCTGTTCGTGACGACGCAGCGGTTGTGCCGGTCGGAGAACATGGTGCCGGGCGAGAAGATGGACGAGCCCGACGACCCGAAGACCACGGGCCGCACCGTCGCCCGCTGGGTGGTCGCGAACCGCGGCGATCTGCGCGGGCCGGAGGGCTGCCCATCTGGAAGCCGCCGTACAGCCGCATCATCGCCATCGACATGAGCACGGGCGAGTTTCTCTGGGAGATTCCCAATGGCGACACGCCGGAGCACATCAGGAACCACCCGGCACTGCGCGGGCTGAACCTGCCGCCCACCGGACAGATGGGCCATGCGGTGATGATGCCGACGAAGACGCTGCTGGTCACCGCGCCGGGCGGTGATCCCGTGCTGTACGCGGTGGACAAGAAGACCGGTCAGCGCGTCGGCACCGTCAAGCTGCCAGCACCAGGTCAATACGGGATGATGGGCTACCTGCACCAGGGCAAACAGCACATCGTCGTGCAGGTGGGAAGCCCGACGCATCCCGGGTCGCTGGTGGCCCTCAGACTGCGAGGCAATTGAGGCGGCTGAAGACCGTCGCCGCTCACCAGACCTGTCGGCCGGCCGCCGGAATGTTCTGAACAATGTCGATCAGTCAGCAGAGAGGACCGTCATGAGCCGACCCCGAAGCCTTGGCACGATCGCCTGTGTCGTCGTGGTCGCCGCCCTCGGCGTCACCCAGATGTGGCTCGAACGCTCGGTGGCGGCGCAGAGCCAGCCCGGCGTGCAGGCGCCGCGCTTCGAAGTGGATCCGCTGTGGCCGAAGCCGCTCCCGAACCACTGGGTGCTGGGCAACGCCGTGGGCGTGTGGGTGGACGAGCGGGATCACGTGTGGATCGTCCATCGCGGCTCGGACACGCTTGAACAACAACGAGAAGGGGCTCGAGCTGAAGTCCGCGGACTGCTGCGCCGGCGCGCCGCCGGTGCTCGA
Organism: uncultured Acidobacteriota bacterium; assembly: GCA_963721715.1. GTDB lineage: Bacteria > Acidobacteriota > Vicinamibacteria > Vicinamibacterales > UBA2999 > VFZN01. The sequence goes on from CAVRKI010000006.1 coordinate 1,125,765, forward strand.
GTTCGATGCCGACGGCAACCTGCTCCAGCACTGGGGCGGCCCCGGCAACGGCTACGACTGGCCCGATTCGAATCACGGCATCTTCGTCGATCACCTGGGTAACGTCTGGATCGGCGGCAACGGCCCCGGCGACTCGCACATCGTCAAGTTCACGCGTGACGGCAAGTTCCTGGCCCAGTTCGGCAAGCCGAACGCGCGCGTGAGCGGCAAGATCGGCACAGGGGCAGCCCACCTTCGCGCGAGGCAGCACCGACCCCGAGAGCTTCGGCCGGGTGGCCAAGGTGTTCGTCGAACCAAAGGCCAACGAGGCCTATCATCGCCGACGGCTACTTCAACCGGCGCGTCGCGGTGCTCGACGCGACCACCGGCAAGATGAAGCGGTTCTGGGGCGCCTACGGCAACCCACCCGACGACTCGGTCAACCTGGGACCCTACAATCCCAGCGCGCCACCGGCGCAGCAGTTCCAGAACCCGGTGCACTGCGCGGACGTGTCGAACGACGGGTTCGTGTACGTCTGCGACCGCGCTGAACGATCGCCTGCAGGTGTTCCGTCAGGACGGCACCTTCGTGAAGGAGGTGTTCCTGGCGAAGAACACGAAGCTGTCGGGCTCGGTGTGGGACGTCGCGTTCTCGCGCGACGCCGAGCAGCGCTATCTCTTCGTGGCCGACGGCATCAACGATCGCATCTACATCCTGCAGCGCGACACGCTGGAGCTGCTCGACCAGCTTCGGCGACGGCGGGCGCCAGCCGGGTCAGTTCTACGGCGTGCACAGCATCGCCATCGACTCGAAGGGCAACATCTACACCACGGAAACGTGGGAGGGCAAGCGCCTGCAGAAGTTCGTCAACAAGGGCCTCGCGCCGGTGACGACGATGCACCAGGGCACGGTGTGGCCGCGATCAGGCCGCTGACCCCGACGCAGGCGCGCGCGGCGAACGGGCGGACTGTAGCCGAATCGGCGACGCCGGCCCGCGCCGCGGACGCGGATCGAACAGGTCCGAACCGGCGTCAATCAGCCCTTGCCTGCGAGGTCACGGTTGCGCTAAAGATAGCGGCCACCATTCCAGAGCGGCCAGCGAGACATGTCGACCCCCCGTCGTCGTATCGCCCGCGCAGAGTCGTCCGGCCTGATCAGGCCCGGGTGGCGACTCCTCTTCAGAGGCCGCCGCGGTCCAGCCACTGACGTGCCTCACCGGTGCACGCCATGCTGAGCGACGACACCGTCGGTCGGGCGGCGGCGGAGATTGCCGACGGGCATCGCATCGACTGGGACGCGGTGGCGGACGGCGCGCGGACGCCCGACGAGCGTGATCACCTGGCGTGCCTGCGCATCGTGGATGCCATCGCCCGGACGCATCGCGCCGTGGCTGGCGGCGCGTCGAGCGCGGGCTCGACCGTGCCCGGTCAGCCAACCGCTGGCGCCGCCGGCGCGGGCGGGTTCGAGGGCCGCGTCTGGGGGCGATATCAGCTGCTGCAGGAGGTGGGCGCTGGCAGTTACGGCAGCGTCTACCGCGCCTTCGATCCCGAGCTCGAATTCGAGGTCGCGATCAAGATCCTCCACCGGCACGTGGCGGATGCGCAGCTGCGGCAGCAGCTGCTGCAGGAGGGCCGCGCACTGGCAAAGGTGCGGGACGACCACGTCGTGAAGGTGCTCGGGGTCGAGTCGTCCGGGGATCGCGTCGGCCTCTGCATGGAGTTCGTGCACGGCGACACGCTGGAGCACGTGCTGAGCACGCAGGGCACGCTCAACGCGCGCGAGGCGATGCTGATTGGCGAGGATGTGTGCCGGGCGCTGTCCGCGGTCCACGCCGCCGGGTTCGTGCACCGCGACGTGAAGCTGCGCAACATCATGCGCGATCGCAAAGGCCGCATCGTCCTCATGGACTTCGGCACCGGGCGCGCCGGGGAGCCAGGTCCTGCGGCAGGTCGGTGGGGGCGACGGCAGTGATAGCGGATCACGTCCACGATGCGGTTGGCGACCGCCTGCCGCAGGTAGGCCTGCAGCGCGCCCTCGCGACGCGCCTCGAGGTGATCCAGGTGGCGCAGTGCGGCGATCACCGTCTCCTGCACGATGTCGGCGGTGTCGAGCATGCCGCGCGCATAGGTCGGCAGCCGGCCGTGCGCCCATCGCTGCAGCGCGGGCAGGCAGCGTTCGAGCAGATGGTTGAGCGCGGCCTCGTCACCGTTCCGCGCGCGCGCGAGCAACGAGACCGTGGCCTCGGGGTCGAGCACCGGCACCTGCGAGATGGACCCAGGCGCCTCGTCGTCGGAGGGGGAGTCGGCCATGACTGGACCGGGCGATGATACCGCCGGGCGCGCCCGAGTGCGACGGGGTCACGATGCCAGGCCTGGGGCAAGGGCCGACTCGCCGCCAAGGCACACCTGCGGGGGACGGGCCTGGCGCAAGGCCTCGAACATCTCTCGCGCCGACGAGTAGCGGTCCGCCGGCGACTTGGCCAGGGCCGTCATCACCACATCGTCCACGTCGAGGTCGAGATCCGGGTTCCACGAGGACGGATTCACCGGCGTCGCGTGGAGCACCGCGTCAATGAGCGGGACCAGGCCTTCCTGTCCGAACGGCCTGCGGCCGCTGGCCAACTCGTAGAGCACCGCGCCGACGCTGTAGATGTCGGAGCGCTCGTCGAGCGGCTCGCCCCGCAGCTGTTCCGGCGACATGTAATGCAGGGTGCCGACGAGGCCGCGCCGCAAGCCGCCCGTGGACAGCGACTTGAAATGGGGGCTTTCGGGCAGCGGCCGGGCGACGCCGAAATCCAGCAGCTTGATCCCCTCGTCGGCGTCGATGCCGACGTTGGCCGGCTTGATGTCGCAGTGCAGCACCCCCTCGCGATGGGCCGCGTCGAGTCCTTCGAGCATCTCGAGGCCCACCCTCACGGTCTCGCCGCTCGATGCGGGTCCGCGCGCGATGCGTGTGTCGAGCGTCGCCCGCATCAGCTCCATCGCGATGAAGTCCACCTCGCCGCTTCGGCCGGCGTCGTAGACCTGCACCACGTGCGGGGAGCGGCAGCGGGAGAGCCACCGACCCTCCTGCTGCAGCTGCGCCGCCGTGTCGCCGTCGGCCGCGCCCGCCGCGAGCGTCTTCAGCGCCACCAGTCGGCGGCTCGCCCGGTCGTAGGCGCGATACACGACGCCCATGCCGCCCTGACCGATGAACTCCTGCACGAGGTAGCGCCCGATGGTCCGTCCGATGAGCGACGTGGTGGGGTCCATGTCGTCCTCCTGCTTCCTCAAACGTGGGATGGGAGGGTTCTGTACAGGCGCCGACAGACAGGGCCAGCTCGACCGTTCGAGCACGAGACTCAGCATCCTGGTTCACGACGCCATCCCCTTCGGCGCAGGCCGCGCGTGGCGACGTAGGCTAGCGACGCGGCGGCGATGCACACGGCAAACCGGCCGCGGCGATGCACACCGCAAATGCCAGCCACTCGTCGGCGGTGAGCCCGGTCAGCAGCCACAGGATCACGCCGCACGCCAGCCACGGCGTGAGGCCCGCCAGCGGGGCGCGAAAGGCCGTGCCCGTTCCCCCGCCTTCGATGCCCAACTGCCGAAGTCGCCAGGCCGCCAGCGCGCAACCGAGGTAGAGCGCGAGCACGGAAGCGTTGGCGAGAATCGCCAGCTTCTCGAAAGTGCCAGAGATCGCCAGCGCCACGGTGAGCACCGACTGCGTGACGATGGCGGCCTGCGGCGAGCGATGGATCGGGTGGACGGCGGCCAGGGCTCTGGGGAGAAACCCGTCCCGCGCCAGCGCGAAGAGCATGCGCGGCATCGACAGCGTCATTCCGCCCAGATAACCGAAGATCGAGATCGAGGCTCCGGTCAGCAGCAACGATCCGGCCCATCCCCCCAGCGAGGCCGTGGCGACATCGGCCAGCGGAGAGACGGTGGCCCGCGCCAGACCGTCGCCCAGCACGCCCTGCGACACCACCTGCAGCGCGATGTACAGCGCCGTCACTCCGACCATGGCAAGGACGACGGCACGAGGGACGGTGCGCGCCGCGTCGCGCACCTCGCCGCTCGGCACCAACGCCACCTCGATGCCGGCAAACGCGAAGATCAGCAGCAGCGACATGCGGGCCACGTCGCCGGCGGCCGGCATCGCCGCCACCTCCAGGTTGGCGGGATCGATGAAGAACGCGCCGCCAATCACGACCAGAAGCAGCGGCAGCAGCTTGGCGACGGTGGCGACCACGTTGAGGCGCACGCCCAGCGTCACGCCGCGCAGGTTCACCAGCGACCAGAACCCGAACACGACGATCAGGATGGCCGTCTCCATCCCCGGGCCGGACAACGATGGCACGAGTTGGCCGATACCGGACGCCAGCACTGTCGAGACGGCGGCAGTGGCAAACGTCCCCGCGATCCACAGCAGCACGCCGGACAGAAAGCCCGCGTAGGGTCCGAACGCGGTGCCGACATAGGCATACGGTCCGCCCGTGAGCGACACGCGGCTGCCGGCGTCGGCGATGCAGAGCACGATGAGGCCCATGGCAACGGCGCACACCAGGTAGGCCAGCGGCGCGGCCGCGCCGAGCGAGCCGGCGACGAGGGCAGGCAGGCGAAAGATGCCGCCGCCGATGGTGATGTTGATGATGCCTGCGGCAAGGCCCAGCGTGCCGATGGCACGAATCAGCGATTCACCCTGCGGCCCTGCCTTCGATCCCGTCATGCCGCTCAGCCTATCCCAGGCCGCACGCCTGTCGCCGCCAGCTGCGGCGTCATGAGTTGCGCGTGCGGGAGAATCTGGTGCCGGACGCGGTGGCGTCCGGCGACGCCGAACTGGTTGCGCTGCCAGTGCAACTGACGGGCGCCGCTGCAACTGACGGGCGCCGCTGCCTCGCCGGTCCGGGCGGTGCTGAGATTGCTGTAACGATGACGAGAGAATTCTGCCTGACGCTCGATACCGCGGATCCGCTGGCGCCGCTCCGCGAGCAATTCGCGCTCGCGCGCGCTGACGCGGAGGGCCTCATCTACCTGGACGGCAACTCGCTCGGCGCACTGCCCGCGACGGCCTCGGCGCGAGTGAGAGCGGTGGTCGAAGACGAGTGGGGCGTAGGCCTGGTGAGAAGCTGGAACAGCGCCGGCTGGATCACGGCGTCGCAGCGGATTGGCGACAAGATCGCCCGTCTGGTGGGCGCCGGCCCTGGCGAAGTGGTGGTGGCCGACTCGACGTCGGCGAATCTCTACAAGGTGCTGAGCGCCGCGATCGCGGTGGTGAACGCGTCGCGGCCACGCGCAGACGAGGGACCGAATGGCGGCCGCCGGCGCATCGTGTCGGAGCGCACCAACTTCCCCACCGACCTCTACATCGCCGATACGCAGGCGCGCGCGCATGGATTCGAGCTGGTGCTGGTGGATGCCGAGGATCTGCCGGCGCACCTCGATGACCGGCTCGCCGTCCTGATGCTGACGCACGTCAACTACCGCACCGGCCGCATGCACCGGATGGCGGAGGTCACGCGCGCCGCTCACGCCGCCGGCGCGCTGGTGATCTGGGATCTCGCTCATTCCGCCGGCGCCGTGCCCGTCGACCTCCACGGCGGCGGCCGCGCCACCGACGCTGCCGATTTCGCCGTCGGCTGCGGCTACAAGTACCTGAACGGCGGCCCGGGCGCCCCAGCCTTCGTGTGGGCGCATCCGAAGCACACCGCGTGGATGGATCGCCACGGCTGGCGGCAGCCGTTGTCGGGGTGGCTGGGCCACGCCGCGCCGTTCGCGTTCACGCCGGACTACCAGCCGGCCGCTGGCATGGCCCGCTTCATCTGCGGCACGCCGCCGATGTTGTCGATGGCCGCCCTGGAGTGCGGCGTCGACACCGTGCTGGCCGCCGACGGCTGCGGCGGTCTCGACGCGCTCCGCCGCAAGTCGATCGCGCTCACGGACCTCTTCATCGAACTGGTCGAGTCGCGCGGCGCCGGACAGGATCTGACTCTCGTCACCCCGCGCGACGGCGCGGACCGTGGCAGCCAGGTGTCGTTCGCGCACGACACCGGCGGCTACGCCATCATGCAGGCGCTCATCGCCCGGGGCGTCATCGGCGATTTCCGCGCGCCCGAGATCCTCCGGTTCGGCTTCACGCCGCTCTACACCCGCTTCGTGGACGTCTGGGATGCGGTGGATCGTTTCCAGCAGGTGCTGGTGACCGGCGAGTGGCGCGACCCCCGCTTCGCCGTGCGCGCGGTGGTAACCTGATCGGCGACGCCACCGTTGACTGCCCATCCACTCGACGTCGCCGTCGTCATCGCCTACGGCCTGGCGATGCTCGCCTTCGGGCTCTATTTCTACTTTCGCGTCGACCGCTATTCCGACTACTACGACGGCGGACGCACCTGGGGCGTGTGGATTGTCGGCTGCGCGGTCGCGGCCACCAACATCGGCGCCGGGAACTCCATGGGCTCGGTGGCGATGGCCTACCGCGACGGCTACTCGGCGGCCTGGTACGTCACGCTGCAGGCGCTGGCCTTCATCCCATTCGCCTACGTCGCCGTCCACAAGATCCACCCGCTGAGGGAAACGACGCTCGCGGAGTATCTGGAGTCGCGGTATCAGCCCTGGCTGCGACCCATCTCCGCCGTGGCGCTGGCGCTCGCCACCTTCGCCATCCTCCCGGCGCAGATCGTCGGTGGCGCCACGGTCCTGACCGCCCTCATCGGGCTCGACTACACCACCGCGTTTCTCGTCGTCGGCGTGACGCTGATTCTCTATTCGGCGCTCGGCGGCATGCCGTCGGTGACCTATGGCGACGTCTACCAGTGGGTGCTGATGCTCGGCGGTTTCCTGATCGGCGTGCCCATCTTCATCAGCGCCGCCGGCGGGCTGCAGCAGGTCATGGCCGGGGTGCCGCAGACGCACGCGTCGTGGTGGAGCGGGGCGACGGGGAACTGGAACCCGCCAACCATCGCGGCGTGGCTGATCACCGTGGTGATGGCGCGCTTCGGCAGCCAGGAGTGGTACCAGCGAATCCGCGCCTCGAAGTCGGTCGAGGCCTCACGGCGGGGATTCATCCTCGGCGGGGTGATGGCGGCGCCATTCGGTTTCCTGACGATGCTGGTCGGCATCGCGGCGCTGCAGCAGATGCCGGGGCTCGCCAACCCCGAAGAGGCCTTCGCCCGCTCGATGATGTCGGCGATGCCGGTCGGCCTGCGCGCGCTGATGATGAGCGCGATCCTGGCGGCGGTGGTGACGAGCGGCGAGAGCAGCGTCAACGCCGCCACCGCCCTGTTCGTCAACGACCTGTGCAAGCGTGTGGTCCCGGACCGCACGGACCATTTCTATCTCCGCCTGTCGCAGGTCTCCTGCGCGGTGCTCGGGCTGGTGGCCCTGCTGCTGGCGCTGAACGCTCCGCACATCGTCGAGTACATCCGCCTGGGTTTCATGATTCGCACGCCCGTCGCGATCACGGTGCTGCTGGGCCTGTATTGGCGCGGCGCCAATGCCACCGGCGCGGCGGCCGCCATCATCGTCGGCACGCTGTCCGTCCTGGGCTGGCAGAGCTTCGGCGACCCGCGTGCCATCGACCCGTTCTGGATCGCGGCGCCGGTCACGCTGGTGGCCATCGTGGTCGGCTCGCTGCTGGGACGCCGGCATCCAGCACAGGGATAATCGCTTACCTGGACTTCATGTCATGACCCACCACACCGCCCTCGCTCGCATGCAGGCTGCCGTCGACGCCGGCACCCTTCAACGTCATCTCGAGTGGTTCTCGCAGGTGCCTCGCGACACCGGTGGCGACGGCGAAGACCGTGCGGCCGCCTACCTGGCCTCCGAACTCGAAGCGGCGGGCGTGCCCGTGGTGATCCACGAGTTCGACGCCTTCCTCAGCTATCCGCGGAAGGCAGCCCTGCGCGTGACGTCCCCGTCCACGCGCGAGTTCCGATGCGTGACGCATTCGTTCGCGGTTTCGACCGGTCCCGGCGGACTGGCGGCGGAGATCGTGCTGGTCGAGCGGGCGCAGTTCGCCGCCGCGCGCGGGAAGATTGCGCTGGTGGACGGGCTGGCGACGCCGGTCACGATCCTCCAGGCCAGCCAGGCCGGATGCGCAGGCATCGTCTTCGCGAATGAGGACCGCTTCATCCACAACATGATCGGCACCACGATCTGGGGCACGCCGGAGTTCGATCAACTCGACCGCATGCCCACCGTCGCCGCGGTGTCGGTGGACCTCGATTCCGGAATCGCGCTGAAGGCAATGCTCGCCGCTGGTCATCCCGTCCAGGCCGTGATGACCACGCTGGTCGAGACGGGGTGGCACCGCTCGAAGCTGCCGGAGGTGCGGATTGCCGGGTCGCGCGAGCCCGAACGCTTCGTGCTGGTGGGCGGGCACTACTGCGCCTGGCACGAGGGCATCACCGACAACGCCACCGGCGACGCGTGCGTGCTGGAGATGGCCAAGCTGCTGTGGAAGGAACGGGCCAACCTCGAGCGATCGGTACGACTGTGCTGGTGGCCGGGACACTCGCACGGCCGCTACAGCGGCTCGACGTGGTACGCGGACACGTTCTTCAACGACCTCGCCGAAGGCGGCCTGGCGTACTACAACATCGACTCTCCGGGCGTGAAGGGCGCCACGGCCTACTACTGCCGCAACACCTGCGCGGAGTTCGACGGCTACTGCCGCGCGGTGATCGCCGCGGTGACCGGCCAGGCCAACGCGCCGGTGTTCCGGCCGATGCGCGCGGCCGATCAGTCGTTCCTCGCGAGCGGGATGCCCTCGTTCTCGGCGTATCCGTTCCTGCCCGACGGCCACCCCGACAAGCGGCCGTGGACCGGCGGATGCGGCAACGCGTGGTGGTGGCACACGGAGCACGACACGCTGGACAAGGCCGACGTGTCGATCCTGGCCACCGACGTGAAGGTGGGGCTCGAAGCGGTGTGGGGCCTGGCCAATGCCCGGTTCCTGCCACTCGACTATCGCGCGACGGTCAAGGAGTTGCGCGACGTCGTGACCGGCTTCCAGGCCAGGGCCGAAGGCGTGGACTTCGAGCCACTGCTCGCCGACGCGCGGGCGCTGGCCGAAGCGACTGGAGCGTTTCGATGCTCGACGCACGGCACCGAACCCGACGTCGGACGATGTCGAGCGGTGGAACGCAAGCGCCATCCGGTTGGGTCGCATCCTCAACCCGGTGATGTACACGCGAGGCGGCCGCTTCCATCACGACCCCGCGGAATGGTCGCCCATTCTCCGCGCGACGAAGCGCTTCACCTTGCCAGGCCTGAACCAGGCCGAGGCCCTGGCGCAGCTTGCGGGACAGCCCGAGAAGGGCTTCCTGAAGGCGCAATTGACGCGTGAGTTGAACCGCACCAGAGCCGCGGTTCGGGAGGCGATGCGCGAGTTGGAATCGCACGGCTAGCCCGCCTGGCGCGTGTGGTAGTGTGCCCGTCACATGGGCTGGGGCGCACGCATCGGCCCGTCGCGGCCGCCAGGAGAGACAGGATGACTCGACTCCGACTCGGTGGCTGCACCGCGCTCTGCCTGCTGCTCTGGTATGCGGGGCCGTCCGGCCAGGCCGGCATGGCGGCCAGGATCGACGCGATTGTGGAAGCGCCAATCCGAGCCGGCAAGATCGCCGGGGCATCGGTGGCCGTCGTCAAAGGTGGCGACACCCTGGTCCTCAAGGGCTACGGCCTTGCCGACCTCGAGCTCGATGTGCCGACCCCGCCGAAGGCCACCTACGAGATTGGCTCGGTCACCAAGCAGTTCACCGCCGCGGCGATCCTCCTGCTCGCCGAGGAGGGCAAGCTGTCGCTCGACGACGACCTGGCGAAGTTCCTGCCGGACTACCCGACCGGCGGCCGCCGCGTCACCATCCGCCGCCTGCTCAATCACACGTCGGGCATCAAGGGATACACGGAGATTCCCGAGTTCAGGGAGTTTCAGATGCTGAAGCGGCCCAGAGAGGAACTGGTGGCCCTCTTCGGCAGCAAGCCGCTCGAGTTCACGCCTGGCGACGAGCAGATCTACAACAACTCCGCGTTCTTCCTCCTGGGCCTGATCATCGAGCAGGTCTCCGGCGCGAAGTACGAGGACTTCGTGCAGACACGCATCTTCGACAGCGTCGGGATGAAGGACTCCTACTACTGCAGCGAGCGGACCGTCCGCAAGAACCATGCGCACGGCTACGACACCGACCAGGCAGGCGGCCTGGTGCTCAAGGGTTACCTGGATCACAGCTGGCCGTACGCGGCGGGCTCGCTGTGCTCGAACACGGTGGATCTGGTGGCCTGGAACCAGGCCCTGCACGGCGGCAAGGTGCTGAAGCCCGAGTCCTACCGGGAGATGACCACGCCCGGCGTCCTCAACGACGGCACGCGTCTTCGATACGGCATGGGGATCGGCCTTGCCGACATCAGCGGTCGACGCGCCATCGCGCATGGCGGCGGCATCAACGGGTTCCTGTCGGAGTCGGAGTACTACCCAGACGATGACCTCGTGGTGGTCGTGCTGCAGAACACGTCAGGGCCGGTCGCGCCCAGGGAACTGGCCCGCCAGATCGCCGAGGTGGTCCTGGGGAAGGCGCCGGACCGCAGCCGCCCGTTCCAGGGCGACCTCGCGCCCTTTGCGGGCCGCTTCACCGGGAACGGACGAGGCCGCCCCACGACGGTGAGCATTGCCGTGAAGGGGCCCACCCTGACCTTCGCCAACCTGGCGGCCCCCACCGACCCGCCGGAGCCGCTCCGCTACTACGGGAACGACACGTTCGGTTTTCGGGACACCCTGGTGATGTTCGAGAAGGCCGACGGCAAGGTGGCCAGGCTGCGCCTGGATACCGGCAGCAATCACAACATCCTCGCGCGCCAGGCCGAGACCGGCAGCGGGCTCGCCGGCAAGGCGCAGCCGGCCGGGCCGCCGCCGGCGCAACTGGTGCCCGCCTTCGAAGTGGATCCGATGTGGCCACGGCCGCTGCCGAACCGCTGGATCATCGGCGCGGTCGCGGGCGTCGCCGTCGATGCGCAGGACCACGTCTGGATCGTGCATCGCCCCACGACCCTGCAGCCGAACGAAACGCGATCGATCTGGCGGGCCGCGCCGCCCGTGCTGGAGTTCGACCAGGCGGGTAACCTCGTGTCCTCGTGGGGTGGCCCGGCGACGGCTACGAATGGCCCGATCTCGAGCACGGCATCTACGTGGACGGCGACGACGTGTGGCTGGGGGGCGGCGGCGAGAAGGATGCCCACATCCTGAAGTTCACGCGCCAGGGGAGGTTCCTGATGCAGATCGGCCGCAAAGGCCACAGCGGCGGGGCAGCAACGACACCCAGAACCTCGGCGCGGCAGCGAACATGACCGTGGACCGCGCCGCAAACGAACTGTATGTCGCCGACGGCTACGTGAACCACCGCGTCATCGTCTTCGATGCGACGACCGGCGCCTACAAGCGGCACTGGGGCGCGTACGGCAAGCGTCCCGACGACGAGTACTTCGCGAAGGCTGGCGAGCGTCTGCCGAGCCCGTTCAGCGGTGCGGTGCAGCACGAGAATCGGCCGAGCAAGTACGACCCCGACGGCCCGCCGCCGCCGCAGTTCCGCATCGTCCACGCGGTCCGGATCTCGAACGACGGGCTGGTCTACGTCTGCGATCGCACCAACGACCGGCTGCAGGTGTTCCGGAAGGACGGCACGTTCGTGAGGGAGGCGTTCGTGGCGCGCCAGACGCTCGGCAGCGGCTCGGTCTGGGACATCAGCTTCTCGACCGATCCGGCGCAGACCTTCCTGATGATTCCCGACGGCACCAACCAGCAGGTCTGGGTGCTGCGCCGCGACACCCTGGCCGTGGTCAGCGCGTTCGGGCATGGCGGCCACTGGGCCGGGCAGTTCTATGGCGCCCACAACAGCGCATCCGACTCGACGGGGAACCTCTTCATCACCGAGAGCTACGAAGGCAAGCGGGTGCAGAAGTTCCTCTACCGTGGACTGGGCGCCCCGACGGCGCCGCTGATCCCGTAGCCGGCAGCCGGCCGCGCCTATTTCCCGATCGCGAATACGTGCCCGTCGGTGCGGATGAAGATTCGCCCGCCCGAGATGGCCGGCGAGGCCAGCGCCCGCTCGCCGAGGTCGTTGCGCGCGATGATCGACGGGCCGTCGGTCGAGAGCACCACCGTCTCGCCCGTCTCGCTGAGGAAGTAGATCTTGCCGTCGGCGGCGACCGGCGACGCCGAGAACACGCCGGACGTGCGCTCCTGCCACACCCGCTCGCCCGGTCTTCGCATCGATCGCCGACAGGACGCCGACATCGTTGGCCATGTAGACGCGGCCCCGGTAGTGCACGAGGGACGAGACATACGGCGCGCCGGTGGAGACCTGCCACGCCACGTTGGTGGCCGACACGTCACCCCGGCCGCCTGGCCGGACGGCCATGTAAGGGCCGCTCCGGTAGCCACGGCTCATGTAGATCATGCCGTTGTCGTAGGAGCCCACCGGAATGGGGAACTGATTGCTGCCGCCGACGTGCCACAGGTGGCGAGCCGTCCTTCGCGTCATACGCATCGACGCGCTCGCTCGAGTTGACGATGACTTCGCTGCGGCCGCCGGCGTCCACCACGAGCGGGGTGCTGTAGGACGTCCGGCCCTTGCCGCGATCGGCCTTCCACACCTGCTTGCCGGTCTCCTTGTCCACCGCGAGCAGATAGGAGGCGGGCGCGTGATCGCACAGCAGCAGCAGCAGGTTGCCGTGAAGGGTCGGTGAGCTGCTGTGGCCCCAGTTGATCTCGAACGGCGAGATCTCCTGGCCAAGGTGACGGCTCCACACGACCTTGCCGGCGCGATCCAGCGCCACGATCTGTCCCGTCGCGAACCACGCGTACACCATGCGCCCATCGCTGACCGGGCTCGACGAGGCCATGTTGTGCTTGTCGTGAACGCCGGGAAGCTCGCCGCTGGCCTCCATGCGGTGCTCCCACAGCAGCTTGCCATCGGCGCGGGCGAAGGCCTGGACGACGAAGAAGGTCTTGCCGTCTCCACCCGCGGCCGCCAGCGCACGTTCGCCCGCCCCCGCGGCACTTGCCCCCTGCGCCAGTCGCGGATGATTGCCGGGCTGACGGACGCCCGACCCCACCTGGGACGTTACATACACCTGATCGCCCGAGACGATCGGGGACGACACGCCGACGCCTGCCAGCGCGGCCTTCCACGCCACGTTCTGGCTGGCGCTCCACCGGTCCGGCAGTCCGGTCTCCGTGGACACGCCGGATCCGAGCGGCCCACGCCAGTTCGGCCAGTCGGCGGCCGCAAGGCTGGCGGTCGTCAGGAAGAGCGAGAGGGTGGCAGCGACGCAGCGATTCACAACGGGATCACATGGGGACGCACGCGGGCCTCCTGTCGAGATCGGGTCGAACCTGACATCCTACCCCGCGAGCTCGCGTTTGAGCGTGGCGAGGTCGAGCTCGTTCTCCCAGCGTGATACGACCACGGCGGCGACCCCGTTACCGATGAAGTTGGTGAGCGAGCGCGCCTCGGACATGAAGCGGTCGATGCCCAGGATGAGCGCGAGGCCGGCGACCGGAATCGTCGGCACCACCGCCAGGGTGGCGGCCAGCGTGATGAATCCGGCGCCGGTCACGCCCGAGGCGCCCTTCGACGTCAGCATCGCCACGCCGAGAATCGTGAGCTCCTGCCTCAGCGTCAGGTCGATGTTGAGCGCCTGCGCCACGAACAGCGACGCCATCGTCAGGTAGATGTTGGTGCCGTCGAGGTTGAACGAGTAGCCGGCCGGCACGACCAGCCCGACCACCGACTTCGAGCACCCCAGCCGTTCGAGCTTCTGCATCAGCGGCACCAGCGCGGACTCCGATGACGAGGTGCCGAGCACCGTCAGCAGCTCCTCCTTGATGTAGGCGATGAAGCGCACGATGCTGAACCCGGTCAGCGCGGCAATGCTGCCCAGCACGACCAGCACGAACAGGATGCAGGTGAGATAGAAGCTGCCCATCAGCCACGCCATCGGCTTCAGCGCATCCACCCCGTAGCGCCCGATCGTGAACGCCATCGCCCCGCCGGCCCCGAGCGGCGCCAGCTTCATGATCACGTTCATGATGCGGAAGAAGATGTGCGAGCTGGTCGCGATCACCTGGTGGACGACGTTGCCTTCCTGGCCCATGTGGGTCATGGCGTAGCCGAACAGCACGGCGACGAAGAGCACCTGCAGCAGGTCGCCCGATCCGGTGAACGCGTCGAAGAACGTCCGCGGAATCACGTGCAGCAGGAACTCCACCGTGCTCTGGCTGGCCGCCACCTTGGCATAGTCGGCCACCGCGCGCGAGTCGAGCGTGGCGGGATCGGCATTGAACCCCGCGCCGGGGCGAATCAGGTTGGCGACGATCAGCCCGATGACCAGCGCGAACGTGGACACCACCTCGAAGTAGAGCAGCGCCTTGCCGCCGACGCGGCCGACCTTCTTCATGTCACCGGCGCCGGCGATGCCGAGCACCACCGTGCAGAAGATGATCGGACTGATCAGCATCTTCACCAGCGCGATGAAGCCGTCGCCGAGCGGTTTCAGCGCCACGCCGGTCTCGGGGACACGTAGCCCACGGTTCCACCCGTGACGATCGCGAGCAGCACCCAGAAGTAGAGATGTCCTGTCAGCGTCCTCATGCGTCTCCGTCCCGGGCCTATCATGGCCCGATTCACCGGACGGCGACGCCACAATGAGGCGTGGCAGCTACGCGATCGGCTCGGGCTGCATCACCTTCTCGACCGCCTGGCCGTTGACCACGCTCACGTAGTACACCTTCGCCTCGGCTCTGGTGGCGACCACGCGCTTCACCTCGTTGTCCTCGAAGTAGATCCCCGCATCGTTGTCGCAGGCGTAGCCGGGCTTCATCGCGCCGCTGGCGATCAGCTTCTGGTAGAGCGGGCGTCGTCCCGGCTCGGCGTCGTAGTGCGGCGAGTGGCTGCCCTTCAGGAAACCGAGACACTGCACGATCGACAGGTCCTTGGGCCGCGAGTCGGTGGTGCCTTCCTCGAACCAGCACAGCGACCCCGCGCTGGCGCCGCCCAGCACGATGCCGCGATCCCACGCCTGCCGCAGCACCACGTCGATGCCCTGCGCCTTCCAGATGGCCTGCTGGTTGAGCGTGTTGCCGCCGGAGCAGACGATGCCGTCGACCGCCAGGAGCACTTCGTCCCAGCCGCGATCCTGGCTGGTGCTGGCGATGAAGCTGTCCTGCACCGACGCTTCGACGTTCAGCGGCGCGCAGTTCTTGAACCAGGTGATGGTGCCGGCCTGCGAGTCCGCGGACGCCGTGGGCAGGTAACAGAGCTTCGGCCGCGGCTTGCCGGTGAGCTGCGCCATGTAGCGGATGAAGGCGGTGTTGAAGCCGCCGCCGGCAATCAGGATCTTGCGGGTGCCCTTCGGGGGCGTGGGCTGCATCGATGAACCCTCGAGTGCGGAGACGGACAGTCGGCCGGCGCCGGCGGCCACCGATCCCAGGATGGACGACCTGATGAACTCTCGGCGTGTGGCCATGGCCGAATCAGCGTCTGGCGCGAGTGGTGATGCCGCCCCCGGTGCCGGGGGAGGACTGCGGGCGACCCGGACCGCCACCGGTCGAGGGCGACGCCGGCCGCCGGCCCCGGCCGGGCGGCGGAATCCGCGGCGGAAGCTCGGACGGCAGGGTCGCGCGGGCGCCGACGCGATCGCCGATGCGTCCGTCATGCCGGCCAAACGGCTGGCCGCCAGCGTACCAGCCGCCGCCAACGAATCCAGACCCATACCAGCCGTTGTTCTGCCAGTTGGGATCGAGGGGCTGGCCAGGCGACAGATCGAGCGGTCCGAACGGACCGTGCGAGGGGTCACCGGCGACAATCAGCACGGTGGGTCCGGCGGGGAACACCGGCGGCGCCACGAACTGGCGCGCGGCGAGGGACGCCAGGTCCTCGGCCGTGGCGGTGCGTACCAAAGTGCGGGGTTGCCCCAGGTCGGCGTTCGTATAGACGCGCGACTGCGCAAGAGCAGGGGCCGCAATCAACAAGCAGGCGGCGGCGAGTCGGCCAACCATGACGGGAGTATGGCTCCGGGCCCGGAGCCCGTCAACCTGGTGGGCCTGACGTTCAGGGTGCGCTGACGCGGACTAGAATTGCGAGGTTCGTGCCCGTCAACATGCCATGACCCTTCTCGCACACGCGCCGCAGCTGACGCTCCGCGACGCCGAACACCTGGCACGGGAACTCTTCGGCCTCGCCGCCACCGCCTCGGCGCTGCCGAGCGAGCGCGATCAGAACTTCCGCCTCCGCGCCGACGACGGGCGCGCCCTGGTGCTGAAGATCGCCAACGCCGCCGAAGCCCTCGAGATGCTCGAAGCCGAGAACGCGACGATGCGGCAGCTCGCCGACACCGGGCTGGCGCCCACCCTCATCCCCACCCGCGGCGGAGACGACATCGGTCGACACGGCGCGCACTCCGTGCGCCTCATCACCGCGCTCGATGGCTGCCCTCTCGGCGACACCGCACGACAGAGCGATGCCCTGCTCCGCGATCTGGGCCGCGCGGTTGGCCTGATGGATCGCGCCCTCGAGGGCTTCGACCATCCCGCCCTCCACCGCGAGTTCCACTGGGATCTCGCCACCGCGCCGTCGGTCATTGCCGAGCGCCTGCCACTCGTCGGCGACGCTGCGCTCCGGCTGCTGATCGAACGAGCAGTGGCGGTATACGACGGCACCGCGGCGCCGCACCTCGCGTCGTTCCGCCGCAGTGCCATTCACGGCGACGCCAACGACTACAACGTGCTGGTGGACGCGCGCACCCAGCGTGTGACCGGCATCGTCGACTTTGGCGACATGGTGGTGAGCCATACGGTGAACGACGTGGCGATTGCCATGGCCTACGCCGCGCTCGGCAAGCCCGATCCGTTGCAGGCGGCCGCGCACGTGGCGGCCGGCTATCACGCGGTGAACCCGCTCACCAGCGAGGAGATCTCCGCCCTCTACGGCTTGATGCTGATGCGCCTGGCCCTGAGCGTCTGCGTGGCCGCCGCGCAGCAGGCAGAGAAGCCGGACCAGGAGTACCTCGGCATCAGCCAGGCAGCCATCCGCACCACGCTGCCGGCGCTGCTCACGGTGCACCCGAGGCTGGCCCACTACCGGCTGCGCGACGCCCTGGGGCTCTCGCCCGTCCCCCACGCGCCCCGCATCGTCGAGTGGCTTCGCGCTCACGGACACACGGCGGCACCGCTCACCGGACTCGACCTGAAGACCGCGACCGTGCTGGGGCCTCGACTTCAGCGCGGGCAGCACGCTCGTCTCGAGTGATCCCGCCGATAATCTCGCCGAACCGTTCAGCCGTCGCGTGTTTGGCGCGATGCACGACGCGGGCGCCGTCGTCGGCGCCGGCGGGTACGACGAGGCGCGGCTCATCTACGCGGCCCCGGCTTTTGCCGGCGGCGCGGTCGTCGACGAGCGCCGCACCGTGCACATCGGCCTCGATCTGACGATGCCCGCGGGCTCACCGATCCACGCGCCGTTCGACGGCGTGGTCCACGGATTCGAGGACGCCGCGACGCGGCTCGACTACGGGCCGGTCATCGTGTTGCGGCACGACATCCCGGGCGAGGCGCCCGTCACCTTCTACACCCTGTACGGGCACCTCAGCCGCCAGAGCCTCGAAGGGCTGCACGCCGGCAAGCCGGTGAAGGCGGGCGAGCGATTTGCCACGATCGGACCGCCGCCGGAGAACGGCGACTGGTGGCCACACGTGCACGTGCAAGTCATCACGGACATGCTCGACGTGCCCTGCAATTTCAACGGCGTGGCGCCTCACAGCCAGCGCGCCACATGGCTGTCGCTCTGCCCGGATCCGAACCTGATGCTCGGCATCCCGGCCGGGCGCTTCGCCCGGCACGCAACGACGGCCGACCTGCTCGAGCGCAGGCGCCTGCGCTTTGGTGGCAACGTGCGGTTGTCCTACGCGCAGCAGCCCGTGCAGATCGTCCGCGGCTGGAAGCAGTACCTGTTCGATGAGACGGGTCGGACCTACATCGACGGCTACAACAACGTGCCACATGTGGGCCACGCACACCCTGCGGTAACGCGCGCGGTGGCGGCGCAGCTGGCGACGCTCAACACCAATACGCGCTACCTGCACGAACTGGTCATCCAGTACGCCGAGGCCCTGGCCGCCACGTTTCCAGCGCCGCTCGAGGTCTGCTACTTCACCGCGTCGGGCAGTGAGGCCAACGAGCTGGCGCTGCGCCTGGCCCGCGCCTACACCGGCGCGCGCGACCTGGTCGTGATGGACGGCGCGTACCACGGCCACACCACCACGCTGATCGACATCAGTCCCTACAAGCATGCCGGCCCAGGCGGCAGGGGCGCGCCCGATTGGGTGCACTCCTCGCCCATCCCGGACGTCTACCGCGGCGCGCACAAGGCGGACGACCCGGACGCCGGTGCGAAGTACGCGCGCGACGGTCGGCGTAGTGATCGACCGGATTCGCGCGGGCGGGCGCGGCCTGTGCGGCTACATCGCGGAGACGTGTCCCAGCGTGGGCGGGCAGATCGTGATGCCCGCAGGTTTTCTTCCGGAGGTCTACCGCCAGGTGCGATGCGGCCGGCGGCGTGTGCATCGCGGACGAAGTGCAGACGGGCTTCGGTCGCATGGGCAGCCACTTCTGGGCGTTCGAGGCCCACGGCGTCGTGCCGGACATCGTCGTGCTCGGCAAGCCCATCGCCAACGGCTATCCGATGGGCGCGGTCGTCACCACGCGCGCCATCGCGAACAGCTTCGACAACGGGATGGAGTTCTTCAGCACCTTCGGCGGCAGCACCGCCGCCTGCGCCGCTGGGCTGGCGACGCTGCGGGCGACCCGGGAGGAAGGCCTGCAGGCCCACGCGCTGAAGGTCGGAGACTCACCTGCTCTCAGGACTGCGCGAGCTGCAGGCCGTACACGACAGCATCGGCGACGTGCGGGGATCGGGCCTGTTCATCGGCGTCGAACTGGTCCGGGATCGTGGCAGCCTGGAGCCGGCCACTGAAGCTGCGTCGGACGTGGTGCTCCGGATGCGAGAGCTGGGAATACTGGTCGGCACCGACGGCCCGCATCACAACGTCATCAAAATCCGCGGGCCGATGCCACTTGCCGATCACGACGCCGATTGCCTGGTTGCCACCCTCGGCCGCGCGCTCCGCGAACGGTGACCCGGTCTACTGCGGCCTTCTGAACAGCCCCACGTAGACCGCCTTCCCGAGGACGTGGCCCTCCATGGCCTTCCAGATCGCCGACCTGGTCACCCAGGCGTCGGCGCCAGCGGTCACATCGAGCTTCGTGTCGAGCGCGAACACCTCGAAGGTGTAGTGGTGCACCGGGCCGCTGGCCGGGGCGCCGGGGCCGCGATAGACCGGGCCGCTCGCGCTGATCTGATGGCTGCCGTCCGGCAGGTCGGCGCCCTTTGGCACCCCCTCCGGCAGCCCGGTGGCCGTGCCCGGGATGTTCCACACCAGCCAGTGCACCTGATCCTCGGTGCCCTTGTTGCGGGCGACGTCGGGGTCGCGCATGTGCAGCACGAAGCTCTGGGTGCCGGGCGGGACGTTGCTCCACGTCAGCGCGGGCGACACCTGCTCGCCGGCCTGCGTGTATTTCGTGGGAATGGGGTCGCCATCGGGGAAGGCGGTGGTCGTCAGCGTCATGGCCGGGCGGGGCGGCTGCGCGCCCGGGGCGGGCGGCTGTCCGGCCGGGGCCTGGGCAGTCGAGGTTACGGGCAGCGCGCACGCGACCGTGAACGCCACAGCAAGGGAATGGATGCGCATAGCGAGAGAGCATACGGCATCCGCGGTTCAGCCGCCGATGCCACTTAGTGGTCGCCGGACGACCATTTCCAGCCACGTTCGCTGGCACGCGCGTTGCTCATCACAGATCTGCCACATCATGCTGATGCGAAGAACGGCAACGCAGAGGGCGGTCACGGTCCTTGTCCTCCTGGCCGTGGCCTTCGTGGCGGCTTCGAGCGTCCGCTTCTACGTCAGGAAGTACTACCTCTTCCTTCCAGACTATGTGCAGTGGGCGCTGACCCCAACACCCCCGGTGGCGGGACCGACCCACCTCTTCGTCCTGTTCGCCGATCACTTCGAGCCGCCGCCCGAGACCGCGCGGACGGAGCGCTGGGCCTCACGCTACCGGGCGTTGGCCAGCCGGCATCGCGATAGCGATGGCCGCCCCCCGCAGCACACGTGGTTCTTCCCCGGCGAGCAGCCGTACGACCCTCACATGAATCAACTTCGGCTGCTGGTCGATAACGGGTACGGAGAGGTGGAGCTGCACCTGCATCATCACTTCGACACCGCCGCCACGCTGGATGCCAGGCTCGCCACCGCGATCGCCTACTTCCAGCGATTCGGCTTCCTGAAGACGGTTGACGGACAGACGCGCTTCGGCTTCGTCCATGGCAACTCCGCGCTCGACAACAGCACGAGCCCGTCGATGTGCGGTGTCGACACCGAACTGCAGATTCTGAAGTCCAGAGGGGCCTTTGCGGACTTCACGTTCCCGAATCTCTGGCAGGACTCGCAGCCGCCCTTCGTCAACCGGATCTACGAAGCCGACGACGACCCCGGCCCGAAGTCGTACTCGCGTGCCAGCAGCAGGCCGCTCGGTGGTGGCGACCTCACCATCTTCACGGGACCGTTGATGTTCGTGCCGTCGTCCTCACCGCGGCGGCTGTTCATCGACGTCGAGGATGCCAACCTGCACCCGGGGGTGCCGGCCACCGCGGCGCGGGTCGACCAATGGGTCCGGGCCAACATCCACGTCGGGCAGCGGCCGGACTGGGTGTTCGTCAAGGTCTCGAGTCACAGCATCAGCTCCGACGCCGACGAGGAGGAAGTCCTGGGCCCCCACTTCGACGCCGTGCTGACGCATCTCGAGCGCCACTACAACGACGGTGCGCGCTATGTGCTGCACTACGTCACGGCGCGCGAGGCCTACAACCTGGCGCGCGCGGCGGACGCCGGTCAGAAGGGCCCACCCGAGACCTACCTCGACTGGGTGGTGAAACCCTATATGTCGAATCCGCGGCGGACCGAGGCCGGTCGCTGACCGCGGCGGTCGGCCATGCGCGGCGTGCGGGAGGTCTCCGCTATAATTTTCCCAATGACTGCTCGAGCATGCTTTCGTCTCCCGGGTGCGGCCGTGGCCGCGTCGGTCCTCGCGTTCTCCATCGCCTGCGGCTCGCCCGACACACCGGCGCCGGCTGCCACCTCGGCTCCCGCAGCCAGCCCGGCCCCGGCACCAGCCGCCAGCCCGGCCGCTGACCTGAAGATCGTGGAACCGGCAGAAGGCTCGTCCTCGGGGCACATCAGCCTGTTCAGCTGGACCGCGGTCGCGGGCGCCGACGGCTACCGCATGCATCTGGCCGCCGCCACTGACGGCCGTACGATCTGGGACAGTCCGGTGCTGAACACCACCGAGGCGCACCTGCCAAACACCGTCGCGCTCGAACCTGAAGCCTACGTGTGGCAGATCACCGCCCTCAAGGGCACCGAGGTGCTGACCACCTCGCCGCTGTCACGCTTCACGGTCACGCCGTAGCGGCGTTCAGAGTCCCATCCGGCGCGTAACGGACGACACCGGCGGCGGAGCGGCGTGGGCGAACTCGGCCCACGGCCGCGTCGCATCCGGGAGATCCCCCTCGACGGTGCCGCCGCACCGCAGGCGCGCGGGACCGACCGGCACCAGCCACGCCCGCCTCACCACCACGTGGACCCCGAACTCCGGAACACGGAGATTGAAGTAGGGGGGCAGCACCGTCTGCCGGGCACCGGTGACCTCCAGTCCCACGCCTCCGACGCTGGCTTCGCGGACCGTCACCGCGATGCCGTGCGCCACGGCCGGGATCGGCTCGACGTCCCTGCGCGGGAAACGGCGCGCGGGGCGGCCCTCGGCCAGCGCCAGCCCCACCGACAGCACCAACCCTTCGCGGGTGAAGGGACGGTTGATGACACTCAGCTCTCCCCTGACCGCCCTGGGCAGACGGCTGGCGTCACCCAGAATCATCAGGGGGCGATTGCTCCCGAGCCGCCGCATCACGCTGCGGACATCGTCCTCGCGCGGGACCATCGCCAGGTCCGCGATCAGCGCTTCCACGGCGTGGGCCTTCAGGTCCTCGTCGAGCCGGGAGAGGTCGGAGACGATCACCGGGTCATAGCCGGACTGCGAGAGCCATTCCGAGATTGACGCCCGTTCGGCGGCTTCCAGGCAGGCTACGGCGATGCTGGCGCGGTTGGTCACGGGGCCAAGCGAATAGCAAAAGGCGCGCCAGCGCCAAACACTTCGCGTTGACGCGCAATCCGTGAGACAGCCCTCCAGGACCGGCGGACACGGTGGCCGATTCGTCGGCCCGATCTCAGAATTGTCTCGCCAACCCCGGCGGTCACTGCCCCGAGCGCCAGCTGTGCAGTACCTTCATGTAGTTGGCCCGCTCGAAGGCGGAGGGGTCCGCCACGTGCCGCTGGCTCATCGAGCCCTTGATCTCGGCCACCGAGGCGAAGCCCTTGCGGTCCAGCCACGACGTCAGCCCCTCGACGAGCGTGCGCACGTGGCCCGGGCCATGCTTCAGCAGCGCCGAGGTCGTCATCACCGCGTCTGCCCCCGCCAGCAGATACTTGGCGACTTCTCGATGGGTGTGCACGCCGGTGGTCGCCGCCAGCGACGCCTGGACGCGTCCGTGCAGGATGCCCAGCCACAGCAGCGGCAGGCGGATTTCCGAGGGTGAGCTGAGCTCCAGACTGGGGGTCACCTCCATCCGCTCGAGATCGAAATCCGGCTGATAGAAGCGGTTGAACAGCACCAGCCCGCTCGCCCCCGCGGAGACGAGCCGCCGCGCCATCTCGCCCATCGCGCTGAAGAAGGGACTCAGCTTGACGGCGACTGGAATGGGCACCGCCTTGCAGACGGCGGTCACGATGTCGACGTAGCGTTGTTCCACGTCGCGGCCGGTGGCCGAGGCGTCGGCCGGGATGTGGAAGATATTCAGTTCGATGGCGCTGGCGCCGGCCTCGTGCATCAGACGCGCGTAGTCCACCCAGCCCGACGAGGTCGCGCCGTTGAGGCTGGCTAGAATCGGCACACCCACGGCCTGTCGGGCGCGCCGCAGCAGTTCGAGATACGCCTCTGGCCCGGCCGCGAAGTCGCCGACCGGCGGAAAGTACGAGCTGGCTTCGCCGGTGCTCTCCGCCCCCATGGCCGTGAGCATCGCCAGCGCCTCGTTCTCCCAGCGGATCTGCTCCTCGAACAGCGAGAAGAGCACGATCGCCGCGGCGCCGCCATCCTCGAGTCGCCGGATCCCGTCGAGATCGTGCGACAGGGGCCCCGCCGAGGCCACGACCGGATGCGGCAGCGACAGGCCGAGATACGTCGTCGAAAGGTCCGGCATCGATTACCTCAGGAGCGCCAGGTCTTCGTACTGCTTCCACTTGCGATCGACCGCTTCCTGCGCCGCACGGAGCAGCGCCTCGCCGCGCGGGGGATCGCTCAGGAGCAGCATGCGGTAGCGCAGCTCGCGCTCGGCGTAGGCGCGGAACGGCATGGAGGGCCGCACCGAGTCCAGGGTGAAGGGCCGCTCGCCCACCGTGCGCAGCTCGGGGTTGTAGCGGACCAGCGGCCAATAGCCGCTGTGCACGGCGCGGTTCTGCTGGTCCAGGCCCTGCCGCATGTCGATGCCGTGCGCGATGCAGTGCGAGTAGGCGAGCACGAGTGACGGTCCCTCGTAGGCCTCGGCTTCGCGGAGCGCGTCGAGGGTCTGCTGCGGGTTGGCGCCCATGGCGATGCGCGCGACGTAGACGTGGCCGTAGGCCATCGCCTGCAGCGCCAGGTCCTTCTTCTCCGTCTGCTTGCCGGCGCTGGCGAACTTCGCCACGGCGCCGAGCGGCGTGGACTTCGAGGCCTGCCCGCCGGTGTTCGAATAGACCTCGGTGTCGAGCACCAGGACGTTGACGTCACGCCCGCTCGCGAGCACGTGATCGAGGCCACCCGACCCGATGTCGTAGGCCCAGCCATCGCCGCCGATGATCCACACGCTGCGCCGTACCAGCTGGCC
Source organism: uncultured Acidobacteriota bacterium (assembly GCA_963721715.1). Lineage (GTDB taxonomy): Bacteria > Acidobacteriota > Vicinamibacteria > Vicinamibacterales > UBA2999 > VFZN01. The sequence goes on from CAVRKI010000006.1 coordinate 1,149,803, forward strand.
GGCGAGCGGGGCCAGCTGGCGCGCCAGCGGGTCGTCGAGGCCCGCCAGCCGATCGACGAGTTCGGCCACCCGCGCGCGCTGCTGGCGGATGTCGTACTCGGTGCGCTGAGGCGCCGTGAGCAGCGCCTCGGTGAGCTCGTCGCCGATCTGGACACGGAGCGCCTCGAGCAGGCGTCTGGCCGCCGCGAGCTGATGATCGGAGGCCAGCCGCATCCCCAGTCCGAACTCCGCGTTGTCCTCGAACAGCGAGTTCGCCCAGGCGGGGCCGCGTCCCTCCGCGTTGACCGCCCAGGGCGTGGTCGGCAGGTTGCCGCCGTAGATCGACGAGCACCCGGTCGCGTTGGCCACGACCATGCGGTCGCCGAAGAGCTGCGAGACCAGCTTCAGGTAGGGCGTCTCGCCGCAGCCGGCGCACGCCCCTGGGAACTCGAACAGCGGCTCGAGGAGCTGGGTGCCGCGCACGGTGGAGAAATCCACATGGCCGCGCTCCGTGATCGGCAGGCTCTCGAAGAACGCCGTGCGGTCGCGGGCTGGCGCCGGATCGGCGTCGCGCGAGGCCATGTTGATCGCCCGCCGTCCGCTGACCGCGGGGTGCTTCACCGGGCAGACCTCGACGCACAGGCCGCAGCCGGTGCAGTCCTCCTCGTAGATCTGGAGGGTATAGCGCGTGTCCGGGAACCCGCGCGCGTCGATCGGCGCCGAGGCAAACCCGTCGGGCGCGCCGTCGAGGCGGGCGGACGCATACACCTTCGCGCGAATCACGCTGTGGGGGCAGACGAACGAGCAGTTCCCGCACTGGATGCAGATTCCCGCATCCCAGGCCGGTACCGTCGCCGAGATGCCGCGCTTCTCCCACTGCGACGTGCCGCTCGGGAAGGTGCCGTCCACCGGAAACGCGCTCACCGGCAAATCGTCGCCGAGGCCCGCGAGCATCGCCGACACGACATCCCTGACGAACGGCGGCGAGCCGGCCGCGACAATCGGCAGCAGGCGCCTGGTGCCGGACGCCTTGGCGGGCACCGGCACCTCGTCGAGCGCCGCCAGTGTCCGGTCCACCGCCTCGAAGTTCTTCTTCACGACCTCCGCCCCCTTGGCGCGGTAGGTCTTCTCGATCGCCTTCTTGATCTTCTCGATGGCGGTGCCGCGCGGCAGCACGCCGGATACGGCGAAGAAGCACGTCTGCAGCACGCTGTTGGTGTGAGCGCCAAGACCGGCGTCACCCGCCACCTCAGCCGCATCGATGGTCCAGACGCGCATCGCCTTGGCGATGATCTGATCCTGCGCGGAGCGCGGCAGGTGTTCCCAGACCTCGCGCGGGCCGTACGGGCTGTTGAGCAGCAGCGTGGCGCCGTGAGCCGCCACGTTCAGCACATCCAGCTTCTCGATGAACTGGAACTGATGGCAGCCGACGAACTGCGCCGACCCGACCAGGTAGGTGGACCGGATCGGCTCGGGGCCGAAGCGCAGGTGCGACACGGTCTGCGACCCGGACTTCTTGGAGTCGTAGACGAAGTACGCCTGCACGTGGACGTCCGGATCCTCGCCGATGATCTTGATGGTGTTCTTGTTGGCGCCCACCGTCCCGTCGGCGCCGAGCCCGAAGAACACCGCGCGGAACACGTCATCCGATTCGGTGGTGAACGACGAGTCCACCGGCAGGCTCGTCTTCGACACGTCGTCGGTGATGCCGACCGTGAAGTGATTGCGCGGAGCCGCGGCGGACAGTTCGTCGAGGGCCGCCTTCGCCATGGCCGGCGTGAATTCCTTCGACGACAGGCCGTAGCGGCCGCCGACGACGCGAGGCATGGCCCTGTGGCCGGCGGCTGCGCCCTCGGCCAGCGCGGTGACGACGTCCTGGTAGAGCGGTTCGCCGACCGCACCTGGCTCCTTCGTGCGATCGAGCACGGCGATGGCGCGCACCGAAGGCGGCAGCGCGGCCAGCAGCGCTTCCGACGGGAACGGGCGGAACAGGCGCACCTGCACGAGCCCGACGCGCTCACCGCTGGTCACCAGGCGATCCACGGCCTCGCGCGCCGCGCCGGCGCCGGAGCCCATCAGCACGATCACCCGCTCGGCGTCGGGCGCTCCGGCGTACTCGACCAGGCGATAGGCGCGGCCGGTCCGCGCCTCGAAGCGGGCCATCGCCTCGGCCACCACGTCGGGGACGCGGCGGTAGTAGAGGTTCGCGGCCTCGCGCATCTGGAAGTAGACGTCCGGGTTCTGCGCGGTGCCGCGGATGAACGGATGGTCGGGGTTGAGCGCCCGCTCCCGGTGCGCCAGCACGAGCCGGTTGTCCACGAGCGCTCGCAGGTCGTCGTCCGAGAGCATGTGGATCCGGTTGATCTCGTGCGACGTGCGGAAGCCGTCGAAGAAGTGCACGAACGGGACTCGCGATTCGAGCGTGGCCATCTGCGCGATGGCCGCCAGGTCGTGCGCTTCCTGGACGGAGGCGGACGAGAGCTGGGCGAAGCCGGTGCCGCGCACCGCCATCACGTCCTGGTGATCACCGAAGATCGACAGCGCGTGGGAGGCGAGCGCGCGCGCGGCGACGTGGAAGACCGCCGAGGTCAGCTCGCCGGCAATCTTGTACATGTTCGGGATCATCAGCAGCAGGCCCTGCGACGCCGTGAAGGTCGTCGTCAGCGCGCCGGCCTGCAGCGAGCCGTGCGCGGCGCCGGCGGCGCCGCCCTCGCTCTGCATCTCGATCACCGTCGGCACGTCACCCCAGATATTCGGCTTCCGCTCGCCGGACCATTGGTCCGCCAGCTCCGCCATCGTGGACGAGGGCGTGATCGGATAGATCGCGCAGACTTCGTTCAGCCGGTACGCCACGCTGGCGCAGGCTTCGTTACCGTCGACTGTCGCCAGGACGGTGCGCGGGCGGCGTGAGGAAGACGTGGACGTGGGCATCGGCGGCTCAGCGCGGGTCGGGTTCGCGCACCATGGAAATCGCGTGGCAGGGACACTGCTCGAAGCAGATCGCGCAGCCCGTGCACTTCGCGTACTCGAACTCGTAGCGCCGTCCGGGACCGAGCTTGATCACCGCGTCTTCCGGACAGGCCGCGTAGCAGCCGTCGCACTCGAAGCAGGTGCCGCACGAGAGGCAACGCGACGCCTCGAAAACGGCCTCTGGCTCCGACCACCCGGCGACGACCTCGCCAAAGGTGGCCCGGCGCTCGTCCATCGAGGCGCGCCCCTGGGGGCGATGCGCGACGTCGGTGTAGAACCACAGGTGGAGCTTGTCGTAGGTGGCCAGGGGCGGCGGCGCTGGAGCGGCCCATGCCGTCTCGCGCAGGAAGGCGTCGATGTGCCGGGCGGCCGTGGAGCCGTGCCCCACGGCGTAGGTGACGCTGCGCTGGGCGGGCACCATGTCGCCGCCCGCGAACAGTCCGGGCCGGCCGGTCATCATCCGCTCGTCCACCGTCACGGTGCCGTCATCGCCCAGCGCGACGCCGGTCAGACCGCGCAGGAAGCGGGTGTCGGTCTCCTGGCCCAGCGCCAGGATCAGGTCGTCCGCGTCGATGGTCTCGAACTCCCCGGTGCCGTGGGGCCGGCCATCGCCGTCGAGAGCCATGACCTCCACGGTGAGCGCACCGCCTTCCAGTCCGGTGATGGCGCGCAGCCAGTGGATCTTCACGCCTTCCTCGAGCGCCTCGGCGGCCTCGAAGTCGTGAGCCGGCATGTGCTCGCGATCGCGCCGGTAGATGATGAGCGGCTCGTGGCCGAGGCGGAGCGCCGTGCGGGCCGCGTCCATCGCGGTGTTGCCGCCGCCGTACACGGCCACGCGACGGCCGAGTCTGGGCGGCGTGCCCGCTTCCACGTCGCGGAGGAACGAGATCGCGTCGAGCATCCGGCCCGCATCGCGGGCCGGAATGCCGCCGCGTTTCGAGAGGTGCGCGCCGACGGCGAGGAACACCGCCGCGAACCCGCCATCGCGCCACTCGGCCTCCAGATCGTCGACGCGGTGGTTGAACTCGAACACCACCCCGAGTCCGACCAGGCGGGCGATCTCCGCGTCGAGGACCGCGCGCGGCAGCCGGTAGGCCGGGATGCCGAAGTGCATCATGCCGCCCGCGATCGGGCCGGCATCGCGCACCACCACCTCGTGCCCCAGCCGTCGGAGATGGTAGGCCGCCGACAGGCCGCTCGGCCCGGCGCCCACCACCAGCACGCGATGGCCGGACGCCGGCGCGCCCGCTGGCAGGGGCCAGCCACGTTCGATCGCGAGGTCGCCGAGGAAGCGCTCGACGGAGTGGATGCTCACCGCACCGTCCAGGCGTTCGCGGTTGCACGACGATTCGCAAGGGTGATAGCAGACGCGCCCGTGCACGGCGGGAAAGGGATTGGCCTGCACCAGCAGCTCCCACGCCTCGCGGTGGCGCCCGGCCTGGGCGTGGGCCAGCCAGCCCTGGATCGGCTCGCCGGCGGGACAGGCGTGGTTGCACGGCGGCAGCAGGTCCTGATAGATCGGCCGCCGGCTGCGCACCGGGCCGTGTTCGGGCTTGTGGTGCAGGTCGGGAAGATGCGTGAGGTCCGACGAGTGATCGCTCATGGTACGGTCCCGCTTCTGCCATGTTACTGCCGCCGGCCCTCTAGCGATCGGCCAGCCCCACCTGGTCGACGATGGCCTGGAACCGCGGCTCCGCCCGGAGGCCATCGAGGCCCGGGTCGACCGCGAGCAGCGAGAGGCCGGCATCACGAACGTCCCGGGCAGTCTCGAGCCACTGCAGCGCCCGCGGACGATCACCCAATGCGGCATACAGGCGGGCCCGCACGTAGGGTGAGCTATACAGCTCGCTCGACGGCGACTCCGCCAGATCCAGGAAGGCCCGCCAGTAGCCGCGAACGCCGGCGCGCGCATACGCCGCGTCCAGCGTGGCGGCCACGTCGCGGCTGACCATCCCAGGGGCGCGCAGGAACTCCGAGATGGGCTGGCTGGACATCCCCATCTCGCCGTACGCCATCAGGATGCCCATCTGCGCGTCGGTGAACCCGGCATCGAGATCGATGGCGGCCCGGTATTGGGACACGGCGTCCTCGAAGCGGCGCGCGAGGTACAGCACGAGTCCGAGGTCGGTGTTGATCGCCACCGACAGCGGCTCCAACTCCTGCGCCCGCTCCAGTTCGGCAATCGCCTCGTCGAACCGGCCACGCGCCACCAGCCACATGCCATGCCAGTGATGCGCCGTGGCATAGGAAGGACTGAGCGCGAGGGCCGCTCGAAACTCGGCCTGGGCTCCACGCCAGTCCCAGTCGTGGAGCATCAACACCAGGGCCAGCGTCGTGTGTGCCTCCGCCAGCGACTCGTCGATCCGGAGCGCCTCGAGCGCGGCCGCCCGGGCCTTGGGCATGGTCTCGGCCGGCGGCAACCGGCTGCACTGGCTGAGGATGGCGTAGCAGTCGGCCAGTCCGGCGTAGGCCTTCGCGTGCCGCGGATCCTTCTCGAGCGCTTGCTGGAAGCAGCGGATGGCCTTCTCCACTGAACCGGCGGTGCGCCGCTCCCAGAAATGGCGGCCCTTGAGGCACAGCTGGTAGGCCTCGGTGTTCTCCGTGTGGCGCCTGCCCAGCAGGGCACGCGCCGCCGCCTGGGGCCCCGCCGCCGCTTCGCCCGCTTCGGCCCGCTCGCGCACCTCGGCCACGAAGCAGTAGCCCCGCTTCGGCACGGTGACGATGAAGCGATGGTCGCGAACCGGGTCACCCAGCGCCTTGCGGAGCATGAAGATGGTCTGCGTGAGGTTCGACTCCTCGACCACCGTGTCCGGCCAGACCTGCCGCAGCAGCTCGTCCTTGCCGACGACCGTCCCGCCCTTGCGGACCAGGGTCAGCAGGGCCTCGAAGGCCTTCGAGGTGAGGGGCACCACGGCGCCGTCCCGCATCAGCAGCCGGCTGGCGGGGTGCAAGGCGAACGGCCCGAAGTGGTAGGTAGGGCGTGCCATCTGCGGCTTTAATAAAATTTGAGAAGAATTTATCACATGGCCAATGACCCGTCCGCCCCGTTCCTCCTAGGCTCAAGGGCATGTCAGACGCCGTCGCGTGGCCCTACCCCATCGAGTGGGACAAGACCGAGGAGATCGACACCGACGTGCTGGTGATCGGGGGCGGCGCCTCCGGCTGCTTTGCCGCCATGGGCGCGGCCAGCCGCGGCGCGCGCGTCGTCATGTGGGAGAAGGCCGCCACCATGACCAGCGGCGCCATGGGCTCGGGGTGCGACCACTGGGAGATGGCGGCCACCAATCCCTGCTCGCTCGTGACCCCGGAGGAACTGGCCGACGCGATGATCCGCGGCCACCGCGGCTACAACAACGGCATCTCGCACTACATCGAGGCGCGCGAGTCCTACGACCGCCTGCTCGACCTCGAACGCTACGGCGCCAAGATCCGCGACACCGACGACGAGTTCAAGGGCGCGGATTTCAGGGATGACGCGACGAAGTTCATGTTCGCGTACGACTACGTGAACCGCTTCACGCTGCGCGTCTGGGGCACCACGTTCAAGCGCGCGATGTATCGCGGCGCCAAGATCCTGAAGGCGCAGGTCGTGGATCGCACCATGGGCGCCGGCCTGCTCACCGAAGGCGGCCGCATCGGCGCGCGGGTCGTCGGCGCCGTCGCCCTCAACGGCCGGACCGGCAAGTTCACCGTGTGCCGGGCGAAGTCGGTGGTGTTCTGCATGTCGCGGCCGACGCGGCTGTGGCTGTTCGCGCCGGGCGCCACCGGCATCTCGGAGTTCCGGCCGCCACAGTGCACGGGCGATGGCCACGCCATGGCGTGGCGCGTGGGCGGATCGTTCACCATGCTCGAGAAGTCGCTCCGCGGCGAGTGGTCGGGCCTCCGCAGCTTCCCGCCGTACAGCACGGGCAACAACCACAACACCTGGTACGCGTGCACGATGATCGACGCCGAGGGCCGCCAGATCCCGTGGTTGGACCGCGATGGCCGCGAACTCGAGACTGTGGCCGAGCGCTACCGCCCGTCGCCGGGACAGAAGTTCTACATGAAGGGCGGCGGCGAGCCGGACTTCCCGTTCTACGAGTTCCAGGGGCCCGAGACGATGGCGGTCGAGGAGGCGCTGAAGCGCGGCTACAAGCTGCCCTTCTACGCCGACCTGACGAGCATGCCCGAGACCGAGCGCCGCGTCATCTGGGGGATGATGGTCGGCAACGAGGGCAAGACCCGCACGCCGGTCTACAAGGCCTACAACGACGCCGGCTTCGACCCGTCGCGCGATGCGCTCCAGAGCTACGGCGACGGCTGGCGCTCGGGCCAGTTCCTCCCGCAGGAGCGGCAGTTCTTCGGCATCCCGGGCGGGATGGTCAACGACTGGCGGCTGATGACCAACCTCGAGGGCCTGTTCGCCGCTGGAGACGTGCTGTTCGCGTCCGACTGCGTGGGCCATGCCGCGGCCACGGGACACTACGCCGGCCGGCACGCCGCCGACTACGCCGCCTCGCACGGGCCCGTCAGCATTCATCAACCGCAGGTGGACGCGGAACGCGCGCGGCTGTTCGAGCCGCTCCAGCGGCACAAGGGCCTCAGCTGGCAGGCGCTGGCGGAGGCCATCACGCGGGTGATGCAGAACTACTGCGGCGCGGTGAAGAGCGACGACCTGCTGCACGAAGGCCTGCGCGGCCTGGAGGATCTGAAGGACGAGTCGAAGGCGCTCTTCGCCCGGAACCCGCACGACCTGCTCCGCGCGCAGGAGACGCTGAACGTCCTGACCAACGCGGAGCTGGTGATCCACTCGTGCCTGGCGCGCAAGGCCAGCTCGCACCAGCTGCAGTTCGCGCGCCTCGACTACCCCGAGCTGGACCCGCCCGAGTGGCACAAGTTCGTCACGGTGTGGAAGGACGAGGGCGGCGTGCGGAACGGCGAGCTGCCGATCGACTACTACGGCAACCTCACCGAGAACTACGAGCGGCACAACGCCGACTACATCGCGGGAGCGCGCGCATGAGCAAGGTGATGGCCGTCCCGGATCAGGCGCTGGTCGATCCGATCACGATCTTCCCGGACATCTGCACCGGCTGCAACCTGTGCCTGCACGTCTGCCCGGTGGACCTGTTCCTGCCGAACGAGGAGAAGGGCGGACCGCCGCTGGTGCTCTGGCCCGGCGAATGCTGGTACGAAGGCAGCTGCGTGGACATCTGCCCCGAGCCCGGCGCCATCGTCCTCAACCGCCCGCCCGCCACCCGCGTCAACTGGAAACCGCGGAGCGAGTGCCGGCCGCGGGACGGGTCGCGCGACTGACGCCGACGAACGTCACCGCCGACGCCGCGAACGCCACGAGCAGCGCGAGATCGATGTTGACGAGGCCCTGCAGCGGGCCCGGCACGCCGACCAGGAACGCGGCCACACCGATGGCGCCGCCGACCCACATCGCCGCGTAGGCGCCCTGCGTGGTGCCACCCGACCAGAGCAGGCCGCCGAGCAGCGGCACCAGCATGCTGCCCATGTACGGGTAGTTGAAGATGATGATGGTGTCGAGGATGCCCCGTGCCCGAAGGGCCACGACCACGCCCAGCACCAGTGACACCGCCACCGCCACCCGGGCATAGAGCGTGGCCCGCGGCAGGTCCTCGATCGCCGCTTCCGGGTTGAGCACCATGTTGTAGAAGTCGCGCGAGAAGCACCCGGCCATCGAGATGAGGAGCGCGTTGGCCGTGGACATCGCCGCGGCCAGCAGCGCCGACACCACGACGCCCGCCAGCACCGGCGACAGCGTCGTCGTCACCACGTGGGTGAGCACCTTGCCGTTCTCGACGTCGGGGAAGGCCTGCTTGCCGACGGCGCCGACGAGCGCGGCGCAGAAGCTGACGACGATGACGAGGATGCCCGAGAGGATGCAGCCCCACTTCGCGATCGCGGCGCTCCGTCGCCGACTGGTAGCGGATGAACGCGTCGTACGACACCGAGATCGAGAACAGGAACGGGGTGATCAGGAAGATGGCGCGCGTGCCCATGCCCGAGGGGATGAACGGCGTGGCCAGCGCCGCCGACGCCGCGCCCGGGTCGGCGTGGCTCACCGCCGCCCACGCGGTGAGCGGGATGCCGACCACGATGATCGCCACCTGGAGGAAGTCCGCCGCGACCACGCCCCACATGCCGCTCATCACGTTCGAGACGAAGATGACGGCGCCGATGGCCAGCACGGCGTGGGTGAACTCGATGCCGAATCCCGAGAGGACGCTGCCGGCAGCCATCAACTGCGCGGCGAAGATGCCGAGCAGGCTCGGGATGTTCGAGAGCGACGCCCACAGCCGGACGCCGCGGCGCTCGCCGTAGCGGTGGGCGAAGAAGTCGATCGGCACGATGCCCCCGAGCGTGCGCATGCGCTCGGCCGCGAACAGGCCGGCCAGGATCAGGCCCAGGCCGCAGCCGAGGCCGTACCACATGCCGGGCCAGATGCCGGACGAGGCGCCGACCTCGGCGCCGCCCAGCACCACGCCGGCGCCAATCTGCACGGCGGCGAGCGAGGCGGTGGTGAGCGCCAGCCCGAGATTGCGGCCGGCGATCAGGTAGTCGGAGACGCTCTTGATGCGGCTGCTGAGCACGGCGCCGATGACGAGCGTGGCGAGCAGGTAGACGACGACGACGGCGATGATCACGGGCCGAGGATACGCGCCCCGAAGCCCACGTGATAGTCGGTTTCGATTGTCCCGCAGCGACCCTGACCACAACTGCACACGCTGGCGCCTGGAGAGTTGGCCCGCTGCCCCGGGCCGGGCAAGCAGCTGCCGTCAACTGTCGGCCGATCCGCAGCTCGCGTGCCGGGAAACCGCCGCGTCCGGCGGGCTTCTGGCACTGGCCGATACCGACGCCTGCGGCGCTTTGTCGCAGTTCGGGTGGTCACGGGCCACGCCCGATCGGATCGCGTATCTGGCAAGTGCCGAACGGGCAGACACTTGCGGCTCTGCCTCGTGAACGGCGCCGGGAGGCCCAGTCCAAGGCCCGTTGGTACTCGACTTGCTGCTCTCGTGAGCCGTAGGTGAACAAGCCATGATGCATTCCCGCACTGCGCTCCTCGTAGTCGCGGGCCTCCTCGCCCTCTTCTCACCGGTCGCCGCGCAGCAAGCAACGCCGGCGGCCGCTGTCGTTGGCGAAGAAACCTGCGCGACGTGCCACGAGGACGTGGCCCGTCAGTTCGACCGATCCATGCACGGCGCCCTGGCTGGATTCGAGACGCGCGGCCAGCCCGCGCGTTGCGAGTCATGCCACGGCGCGGGCAGCCTCCACGCCGAAAGCGGCGACAAGACGTTGATCCGCACGCTCGAAGAGTCTGGCCGACCCCGCGTCTGTGAATGCCTGTCTCGCCTGTCACCGGCAGGACAAGGCCATGGAATGGGCCGGCAGCGCCCACGCCGCCACCGGCGTCGGCTGCGGCTCGTGTCACAAAGTGCACCAGTCACGCCAGGTGGTCGGCGCACTCGGGCGCGTCGAGGGCCTCACGCCCGTGCATTCCACGGCGCCGGCGCCGCGCAATGCCTTGCTCAGGCAGGACGGGCCGCTTGGCAAGGCCGAAGCGCAGACCTGCTACGACTGCCACAAGGAACAGCGCGCACAGTTCACGCAGAACTCGCATCATCCGGTCCGCGAGGGCTCGATGACCTGCAGTTCGTGTCATCGACGTGCACGGGCGCGAACCAGGGACTCATCAAGACCGACGAGCGCGTCAACGACCTGTGCACCACCTGCCACATGCAGCAGGCCGGCCCGTTCGTGTTCGAGCATGCGCCGGTCACGGAGAGCTGCCTGACGTGCCACAGCCCGCACGGCACGGTGGCGAACAACCTGCTGAAGCAGGGCGAGCCGTTCCTGTGCCTGCAGTGCCACGAGATGCACTTCCACAACGCGCGTCGTGGCCAACGCGGGTCCCGTACTGCGCTGCCGTCTGGCGGCTCGAGCAACCCGAACGGCAACCTGAGCTTCATGGCCGCGTTCAACACGCGCTGCAGCAACTGCCACAACAAGGTCCACGGCTCCGACCTGCCCTCGCAGGGCGTGACCGGCCGGCGGCAAGGCCCTCACGCGGTGAGGAGGATCATCATGCGCACGCGAATCACATCCGTGTTCGCCGCGGCGCTGGCCGTCTTCGGCCTCGCCCAGCGCAGCTTCGGCGCAGACCACACCGCCGCCTGGCGCCGCGACACCGGCGCCTCCAACGGCAGCGATGAGCGGCGCCGCGCCTGGGAAGGCATCTTCCGCTCGGCGGCTCGGCGACGATCCACCGACGGGAACCAGGACCGGGTCGGCGAGTACCAGGTGACCGATCAGGACGCCCTGGCATCGCTCGGCACTCGACTGTGGGGCGAGCAGAACGGCTTCCGCTACGACCTCACCGCCATCAACGGCGGCGACGCGCCGCAACCAGAACTACGCGGCGGTTCGTGGACATCAAGCGCATCGTGAAGGCGCACGTCACCTACCGCAGCCTGCCGCACCGGCTCGACCACGATCCGCTCGACTACGTACGATGGACGGCTCTCGGGCATCGGCGGCACGTTCATCGTCCGCCACGACGACACCGATCCCACGGCGCAGCTACGAGATGCGCGTACGGCGACGCTCGACGGCCGGCGTGGATCTGACGACTTCAAGAACGTCACCTTCTTCGTGGGCCACGAGCGGCAGACGCGCGACGGCAGCGCACCAGGTGATGACGATGGCGCACTGCTCCAACTGCCACACGGTGGCGTTCACGCGAACAGTTCGAGGAGCTGACGCGCACACTGTCGGCCGGAGCCAGACTGACGCTCTCGGCGCTCACGCGTCGAGTACAGCCTTCGAGCCAACCGCGATTACGAGGACTGCCGGCGCCAATCCGCTGTACCAGTACGACAACGCCGTGCACCCGGCGACGCTGCTGGACATCTTCCTCAACCGCGTGCAGTACGACGATGCGAACGGGCTGCTGCCGGTGTCTTCGGACCCGGCGACTCGACAAGTTCAGCAACACGCGTGAAAGCGGCGGCCTGGCCATTGGCGACGCGTCGCTCACGGGCACACTTCACGCAGTCGCGCACCGAGAACACCGACCAGAACCTCGACCTACGACTACACGGGCGGGTTCAGCGCGGCTCTTCGTGCCGATCGGCAAGAAGATGTCGTTCAGGGCCGACTTGCCGCCGCTACGAGCATCGAGACCGACAACGTGTTCGTCGACGTGGTCGAGCAGACCACGCCGGCCGGACTCTCGGCGGGCCTGACCTACCCGCAGGCCTTCCCCGACGACTTCCGGCGACCTTCGACTTCGTGCGCGACTCGTCGACTGAATCGCACACCGACGGAGTTCGACGTCGAGCTCGGGCGTGCAGCCGGCCAAGCGCACGTTCCTCCGCTTCGGCTATCGGGTGGCCAGGCCTCGAGCGCGACTACTACGAGGTGGAGAAGACCACGACCAACACGCTACTACGTCGCCGGGCGAAGCACGCTCGGCAAGAAGGCGAACGCGCGGTTCCGGGTGCAGTTCGAGGACATCAAGGATCCGTTCCTGCACCACCAGGCGGCGATCCCGGCCGTCCTGCAGCCGTACGACGAGCCCGGGCAACGCTCGCCGCTCACGGGCCTGCAGGTACTACACGATGTACCAGGTCGCGGCAGGCCGACCTGACGTCGTTCCCGAGCCGCAACCTCTTCGTCGAGGGCATGATCACGGTCACGCCGACCGAACGGCTGGCCATCACCGGTCACTACCGCTGCCGCGACAGCGAGAACGACGAGCTCAACTACTCGGAATGGGGCCGCACGGCGCATTCACCCGGGCGTGGACGTCTGGTATCGCGGCCGACGACAAGTGGACGCTGACGGCCGGCGTACGTCTACCAGAAGGAGCGGCTGGAGACGCTCTTCAGCACGCTCGCCTTTGCTGGTTGAGCGGCCGGCATCACGGGGGGCCAGTTTGGCTCCCGCACCGACATGGCCGGCTACGACAGCGGCACCACCAGCGCCTGGTTTGGCGTCCAGACCTATCCCACACCGCGCGCAGAGGTGTTCGCCAACCTCGCATGGAATCGCTCGGACGCGACCATCACGGACTTCGCCTACGACGGTGGCGAATACAGCGCACAGCTCGTCGGTCTCGACTACGCGCTGCAATCGTCCACGATGGCCAGCTACTCCGACATCCGGTTCACGCGCGTCGGCGTGAACGGCGGCATGAACTTCAGGGTGTCCAACCCGCTCGTCGTCAATGTGACGCTCGACTACAGCAAGTACGACGACCAGGAGCCGTACCTGTTCAGCGTCACCGGGCGGTATCTGCAGGTGTTCGGTGGCGTGACCTGGCTGTTCTAGTCCGCTCCTTGCCAGCCAGGCGCTCGCGGGGGAGAGCGCACGAAACCGCTCTCCTCCACCTGTCTTCCGGTGCCACCGATCCGGGCGCCGGCATCGGCTTCTCCTACAGAGGCGATAGGGAAACCTCGGCGGGCGCGGAAGGTGGCCTGATTGGCGCCGTGGACGACTATCCGCCTTTCTCGCTTCAGTGAGCTGTTGACCGGCAGGGCCGGCCCATCGGCTGACAACCCTGGACGGTCGACTTCCGTCCAACAGCCATGTCGCTCCTGTCCCAGGACCTCCGTCTCGCGGTTCGCGGTCTCGTTCGCAGCCCGCTCTTCGCCATCGTGGCCATCCTGTCACTGGCCCTGGGCATCGGCGCCAACACCGCCATCTTCACGCTGATCGACCAGCTGCTGCTGCGCAAGCTGCCGGTGAAGAACCCGGACGAGCTGGTGATGCTCTACCAGCAGGGCCCGCATGCCGGCAGCAACATGGGCAGCCGCATGCACTCCTATCCGATCTACCAGGAGTACCAGAAGCGCGCCGAGCCGCTGGCCGAGGTCATCGCGCGGCGCCTGGTGTCCACGTCGATCAGCGTCGACAACCAGACCGAGCGCGTCGATGCGGAGATGGTGTCCGGCAACTTCTTCACCATGCTCGGCGTGCCGCCGGCCGTCGGCCGCGTCTTCAACTCACAGGAAGACGACCAGGTGTACGAGGGCCACCCGGTGGTGGTCCTCGGCTACGACTACTGGGCCACCCGCTTCAACCGCGACCCCGCCGTCGTCGGCCGCAAGCATCCTCGTCAACAACTACCCGATGACCATCGTCGGCGTGTCGGCGGCGGGATTCGCCGGCATCGACCCGGCGCGCGCGCCCGCGCTGCGGATTCCGATCCAGATGAAGCCGGCGGTCGTGCCCGAATGGTCCTGGGTCCGGATGGACGACGAGCGGACGCGGTGGGTGCAGGTGTTCGCGCGGCTCAAGCCGGGGTACACGGCGGAGACGGCGCAGGCGCCGCTGCAGGCGCTGTTCCTGCAGATCCGCCAGCACGAGCTGACGCTGCCCGGCGCGAAGGACTTCACGCCGTACATCCGCGAGCAGTTCCTGAAGGGCCGGCTCGTCGCCGAGCCCGCGGCCGTCGGCTACTCGCCGCTGCGCAACGACTTCTCCCTCGCGCTGATCGTGCTGATGTGCATGGTCGGCCTGGTGCTGCTGATCGCCTGCGCGAACGTCGCCAACCTGCTGATCGCCCGCGCCTTCGCGCGGCAGCGCGAGATTGCCGTCCGCTTGTCGCTCGGCGCCTCGCGCGGGCAGCTCGTCCGCCAGATGCTGGTCGAGAGCCTGCTGCTCTCGTTCGCCGGCGGAGCGGTGGGCCTGGCGGTGGCCGTGGGCCTCACCCGCATGCTCATCGCCTTCGTGCCGACCGACGGCCAGCCGCTGCTGATCCAGACCTCGCCCGACTGGCGCATTCTCGCGTTCACCTTCACGCTGACGCTGATCACCGGCGTGGTGTTCGGCCTGCTGCCCGCGCTGCGGGCCAGCCGGCCCGATACGTGGGGCACGCTGAAGGACACCGCGGGCTCGGTGACCGGTGCGGGCGGCCACCTCTACCTGCGCAAGGGCCTGGTCGCCGCGCAGGTGGCGCTCAGCTTCCTGCTGCTGTTCGGCGCCGGGCTGTTCGTGCGCAGCCTCGACAACCTGCGCACCACCGACACCGGCGTGGCGATGGACAACCTGGTGATGTTCCAGTTGTCGCCGGCACTCAGCGGCTACACCGACGAGAGCACCGGGCTGTTCTACCAGCAGCTGCTCGACCGTCTGCGATCGGCGCCCGGCGTCAAGTCGGCGGCGCTGGCCAATGTGGCGATCCTGGCCGGAGACGAGTGGGACAGCACGATGTCGGTGGAGGGGCACCAGTCCAAGGACGGCGAGGACATGCAGGCCTACATGAACATGCTGTCACCGGGCTACTTCGAGACCATGGGCGTCCGCCTGCTCGAAGGCCGCGACTTCCGGCCCGGTGAAGGGAAGGAAAAGGCCAGCGTGGCAATCGTCAACCGCCGCTTCGCCGAGCACTTCTTCCCCGGACAGAGCGCGGTCGGCCGTCACCTCGCCTTCGGCGATCGACCGGGCGTGAAGCTGGACATCGAGATCGTCGGCGTCGCCGAGAACTCGCTGTACGAGGGGCCGCGCGAGGGCGTGCGGCGCCAGGTGTTCCTGCCGAACTGGGGCCGCAACAGCGCGACGTTCTACGTGCGCACGACCGAGGCCTCCGCGAGCGCGTTCAACCTGATTCGCGGTGAAGTCCGCGCGCTGAGCGCGGGCATGCCGGTCTACCAGATGAAGACGCTGGAAGGACAGCTCGACGAGACCTTGATGACCGATCGACTCATCGCCACGTTGTCGGCAGGCTTCGGGCTGCTCGCGACCATCCTGGCATCGGTCGGCCTCTACGGTGTGATGGCGTTTGTCGTCGCCCGCCGCAAGAAGGAGATGGGGATCCGCCTGGCGCTGGGCGCCGAGCCCAACCTGGTGATCTGGCTGGTCATGAAGGAAGTGCTCGTCCTGCTCGCCATCGGGCTGGCGGTGGGGCTGCCCGCGGCACTGGCGCTCGGACGCTACGTGTCGTCCCAGTTGTACGGCATCCAGCCGAACGACCCGTGGATGGCGACGGCGACGATGGCGGTGCTGGCAATCGTGTCGGCGGTGGCCGGGCTCATTCCGGCACGGCGCGCCAGCCGCATCAATCCGGTGCTCGCGCTCCGTTACGAGTGATCTGGCAGCGGCTCAGGTGGCATTTGACCTATCGTGCTATACTTTTCAAGTCAGGTGGAAGACAGCTAGTTCAGTTGGTTACGTCAGCGTCGGAATCCGAGTCTCGTTTCAGTCTCGCCTCTCTCCGCAACGTGTTCCCTTAGCTTCAGCCGAATCCATCCCCGATCCGTTCCGGATCACACACGCACGTTTGCAGCCTCGCCCTGCGAGGCGGAAGAGAGACAGTACACATGGCTCGGAAACTCTACGTGGGCAACATGCCCTATGAAGCTGGCGAACAGGACCTCCGCGAGCTCTTCTCCAGCGCCGGCACCGTCGAGACGGTCACCGTGATGCGCGACATGGCCACCGGCCGTGCTCGTGGCTTCGCGTTCGTCGAGATGGCCAGCGATGATGACGCCCAGGCGGCCATCAGCGCGCTGAACAACTACTCCTACAACGGCCGCAACCTCACCGTGAACGAAGCCCGTCCCAAGACGGCCGGCGGCGGTGGTGGTTACGGTGCGGGCGGCGGCGGCGATCGTCGCCGTTCGGAACCCCGCTGGTAACGAGCCCCCTCGGGGCTTGACGTATCGAAGGCCGGCACCCGTATGTGGTGCCGGCCTTTTTGTTTTTCGGGAGGGTGGCGATCGGCCGGAGGGGCGGCGCTACGGCTTCTCGACGCTGAATGAGCGCTTGCCGACGGACGCGCCGTCGAGGAACGCCTCGACGCTGTACTTGCCCTCGGGGAAGCCGCCGGAGTTCTGAATGTGAAACTCGGTGGCCGCCGCGCCCTTGTACGACACCTCACGCGACGGCTCGCTGATCAGCCGGTCCCCGAACAGCCACTTCACGCCAATCGTGCCCGACCCGGTGTCGGTCGTCAGCACCGAGACGTAGATGGTGTCATCCGGCCTGAACACCACGGTGTGGCTGCCGATCTGATTGTCCGAGCTCAGTGCCCGTCCCACCTGAATCGTGGACACCTTGAGCGGTGCCTTCGATTGGCATGCGGCCAACGCGAGGCAGGCCAGCACGACCGTGAACGTGCGCAGTGGAAACTTCACGGGTCCATTGTAGTCAAGGCAGGTGCTCCAGCAGGAGCGCCGTCACCACCTCCGGCCGCTCGGCGTGAATCCAGTGCCCGCCGTCGCGATGATGCAGGTGCACACTGGGCCCCGTCGCCCTCTCGATCCGCGCCACCGCCTCCGGCGAGATCGCGTTCGACTGCGAGGCCTTCAGGATGTGGATCTCGTGCAGCGGCGCGGGATGCTCCACCGCGCCCCACATGTCGGTGCGGAAGAAGTCCAGCAGCAGCCGCTCCATGACGTCGAAATCCAGCTGCCACCGAAACCCCTCGCCGTCGCGCACCAGATTGGTGCCCATCCACTGCGCCACCGGCAGGTCGTAGCCGTTGGCCATCAGCGCCCGCTGCGCCTCCTCGCGAGTGGCGAAGCGATCCGGCAGGCTGCGGACCACGCGCAGCATGTCCCACGCGCTGCCCGACGGCGCCTTCACTTCCGGCGTCGAGTCGATCACCCACACCTGCAGCGGCCGCTCCTGCGCGTGCGCGGCCATCGCCAGCGCCACCTTGCCGCCATACGAATGACCCAGCACGCCAGCCGGCGCGATCGCATTCGCGGAGAGCCAGTCGATGACGTCCTCGGCCAGTCCCTCGATCGTGTCGCCGTGCCCGCCCGGCCCGGAGTTGCCGTGATACGGCAGATCCACGAGCCAGCAGGCACAGTCGGGCCGCGCGGCCACGAGACCACGGGCGATGCCCTGCCAGTTCCGTCCCCGCCCATAGATGCCGTGCAGCATCACCAGCGCCTGTGGCGCATCGTCACGCTGCGCGACGCGCGTCGCATGCAATGTCTGTGTCATCTGATCGGTTGCACCACGACCTCGACGGGACCGGCCTGGGTGCCGTCCTGCAGGACCGGGTGCATCGTGGTGGTCCGGAAGCGCACGCGCCCATCGAGCGTCAGGGTCGCCTCGACGATGTAGCGATGGCCCTGTTCGATCACCGCCGGCGCATAGGTGATGGTGAACGGGAGCGGCACCTGCTCGCCGGAGGTGACGACCACGACCCGGGCCAGCGGCGTGGACGGCGCATCGGCCCTGGACACGTCCAGCAGTCGCGCTTCAAGTACGGCTCCCGCCGGCAGCGCCTGGCGGGTGCGATAGGTGACGGTTCCGGTGAGGGTGGCGGTGTTGTTCATGACGTTCGGCCGGCATCCGCGCGCGAACACGGCATCGCCGTCGGCCTCGGCGAAGGCGCGGCTGGTGACGGCGCCACGCCACGCGCGAACGCCGTCGGTGAAGAGACTGCCGCTGGCGGTGGGCACCTCGCGCATGCGGTAGGTCTCGCCCCGAAACACCACGGTGGCGGCTTCCAGCGTGGGCGTGACCTCCACGGTGAGGCCGTCCTCGCAGGTGTAGCGCTGTGAGGCCAGCGACTGCCGCCACGACGACAGCGGCAGCCGCTGGCACTCCTGCTGCGACGGCCGGCTCTGCAACGCGGCAGCGTAGGTCGCGCCGTTGCCCTTCGTCGTCCACTCGAACCGGCCGCTGCTGTACTTGCCGGTCGATCCCTGGACGGCGGCGAAGCGCTCCAGCCGGCCGTCCATGAACAGCACGGCCACCCTGGGTTCGTACCACGCCGCCACGCGCCCGCCGGTGGTCCCGCAGGCATAGTCCGTCCGGGGCGAGAACGCATCAGCCGGCGGGCGGCCAGCCGGCGTCGACTGCGCCGCCAGCACGAGAGGAATCGCGCACACCACCGCCAGGGCCCATCCGAATGGCTTCACGATCTGATTCTCTCCCGATTCGGTCCGGCGCCGAGCGGCGGCACGCTATGCTCGGTGCAGTGAAGCCTCCTGGAGCGCACGCGTCTCACCGCGTCGTGCTGGACTTCGAACCGCCCTACGAATGGGACACGCTGATCGCGTTTCTCGCCGCCCGCGCCACGCCAGGCGTCGAGATCGTGGAACCCCACCGTTATCGCCGCGCGGTGTCGGTGGGCGAAGCCGCTGGCACGATCGACGTCAGCGTGATCGAGGGACGGTCGGCGCTCGCGCTCGATGTGCGCCTGGACGACCCCGCCGCCATCTCGCACGTGGTTCACCGCGTCCGGGAAATGTTCGACGTGGAGCTGCGCCCGTCGGTGCTGGCCAGGCATTTCGCGGGGGATTCGCTCCTCGCCCCGCGTCTCGGCACCCGCCCCGGCATCCGGCTGCCCCGCGCGTGGGATCCCTTCGAGCTCGCGGTCCGCGCGGTGCTGGGCCAGCAGGTGTCGGTCCGCGCGGCCACCACACTGGCGAGCCGCATCGCCACCGCCTGCGGCACGCCGCTCGACCATGGCGATGGGCTGACGCGCCTGTTTCCGCGTCCGTTCCAACTGAGGGACGCACCGCTCGAGTCGTCCGGAGTGATGCCCGCGCGGGCGCGCACGATCAGGGCGTTGGCGGCGGCGGTGGACGAGGGGCGCATCGTGCTCGACCCGGCAGGCGACGGTCATGCCGTTGCGGCGAGCCTCACCGCGCTCCCGGGCATCGGCCCGTGGACGGCCTCGTACATCGCCATGCGCGGCTTCGGCGAAGCCGACGCATTCCCGAGCGGCGATCTCATCCTGCAGCGCGCGGCCGGAGGCTGTACCGCGCGGGCGCTCGAGCAGCGATCGCAGGCCTGGCGTCCCTGGCGCGCCTACGCCGTGATGCTGCTCTGGCTCGCGCCCGTACAATAGCGGCGCACGTGACGTTCTCTCCCGCCTCCCGCGGCCGCCTCACCGAATACGATCTCGGACGGTTTCCAACCGACACGCTCTTCGACCGCATCGGGCGCGCGGTGTGTGCGGCCGGCTGCTTGCCCCGCAAGGAGCTGTACGAGGCCTGGGAAGTGGCGCGACGCGCGCGCCGGCTGTTTCGCGGTGGACGCGTGGTCGATCTGGGCTCCGGCCACGGACTGCTCGCGCAGGTGATGCTGCTCCTGGACGACTCATCGTCCGCCGCGGTGGCGGTGGACGCGACGCTTCCGCCATCGGCGCCGGCCGTGCACGAGGCGCTGGTTCGGGCGTGGCCCCGTCTCGGGCGCCGCGTCACGTTTCTAAAGGCGTCGCTCGAGGATGTGCCGCTCGACATCCGACGATGTCGTGGTCTCGAGCCACGCGTGCGGGGCCCTGACCGACACCATCCTGGCCCGCGCCGCCGGCGCCCGCGCGCGGGTGGCAGTGCTGCCCTGCTGTCACGACGTCGAGACCTGCGAGGCCGGCCCGTTCGTGGGCTGGGTGGATGTGCCCCTGGCGATCGACCTGCTCCGCGCCGTCCGGCTCGAGCAACAGGGCTATCGGGTCTGGACCCAGAACATTCCCGCCGCCATCACGCCGAAGAACCGGCTGCTGCTGGGCGCGCCCCGGCCGGACTCATCCCGAGGAGAACCGCATGCCCCGCCGCTACTGGCTGATGAAGTGTGAGCCGAGTTCCTACACCATCGACGATCTCCGGCGCGACCAGACCACCAGCTGGGAAGGCGTGCGGAACTACCAGGCCCGCAACATCATGCGCGACGAGATGCGGGAGGGCGACGGCGTGCTGTTCTATGCCTCGAACGCGGATCCGTCAGGGGTGACCGGCCTGGCGACGATCGTGCGCGCGGGCTATCCGGATCATTTCGCCTGGACGAAGGGTCACCACTATTTCGACAAGGCCGGGTCCAAGGCCGCGCCAGTCTGGTACATGGTGGACATCGGCTTCGTCGAACGCTTCCCCGCCATCGTCTCGTTGGCCACGTTGAAGGCCACTGAGGGCCTCGAGCACATGACGGTGACCCAGAAGGGCAGCCGGCTGTCGGTGCAACCCTGCACCAGGGCCGAATACGACATCGTCGTCAAGCTGGGGCGAGCCAGCGGGGACGGCGCCAGCGGCGGGCGCCGTCCCCCAGGCACGACCTAACGTCGAGGGCAGGCGGTCGCCGCCCGCCAGAACAATGTCCGCGCCGTGACGGCAGTGTCCGGGTTGTCGGAAAACACGCCGTCGACACCCAGGCAATAGAACTGCAGGTACTCGCTCACCGGATCATCGCCGTAATCCGCGAGCAGGTAGCGGGCCTCGTTGCGCCAGGTGTAGGCGTGCACGAACAGGCCCACCGCATGTGCGTCGTCGATGAGCGACGTCGGCGGCGTCGCCGTCCGGTCGGCGTCGTTCACCGCACCATCACCGTTGACATCGTCAGCCACGCCGTTGCCGTCGGCGTCGACGGCCACTCCGCCCACGATGTAGCGCTTCCAGGGGCCGAGCCCGTCGGCATAGGTGGCGATCTCGGCCAACCCCTCGGGGGTCACCGAGATCCGCGTAGGTTCGGGGATCGCCGGCGACCCGGAAATCGAAGGGGCCGTAGTTGGTCGAATCGATCGAGCCGTCCAGCCGGACGTCGTTGGCATCAATCAGCTGTACCAGACGCACCGGCGTCATTCGATTGAGCTCCTTCAGGTTCGCGACCTCGAACGACTGGATGAACACCGGCGCGTTCTTGCGGTTCAAACCGTGCCGTGCCAGGGTACGGACGACGTTCTTCTCGAGCGGTAGACCGACACTCTTGTGATAGGTGGGGTGCTTCGTCTCCGGATAGACACCGATGACCCGGCCGGTGAGCCTGCGACCACGCCTCGCCAGGTCGAGCACCTCGTCGAACGTCGGAATCTCATAGATGCCGTTGAACCGCTGGAGCCGGAACGGCACTCGCTGCACGGCCCGGAGCGTCTTGATCTCCGCCAGGGTGAAGTCGTCTGCGAACCAGCCTGTCTCCGTGATGCCGTCGATGATCTTCGTCGTCCGGCGACCGGCGAACTCGGGGTGAGACGCCACGTTGGTGGTGTCGGTGATGTTGACCTCGTGCCGGGCGATCAGCACGCCGTCCTTCGTGGACACCAGATCGGGTTCGATGTAGTCCGCGCCCTGGGAGATGGCGAGCTCGTACGAGGCCAGCGTGTGCTCGGGCAGGTAGCCGCTGGCGCCACGGTGGCCAAGGACCAGTGGTGTGGGTTCGGCGGGCTCGGTCCCGGCATTGGCTGAAGCCGAGGCGACCGCGCAGATCACTGCGGCGGTCAGCAAAAGGATTCGTCGCATGGGCAGCATCTCCTGTGACCTCCCCGCGGAACAGCCGGGAGGCGATGCCTGCGATGCTAGGCGGCTGGCGCAACGATGCCGTCAGCATCGTGTGTCCACCACATCAGAAATGCGCGACAACCCTGCAACGCCCACGGCGCGCCGTTCGGGCCGACAGCGCTCGCGGGGGCGAGCCGGCAGACGAGGCTAGCGTGGCTCGCCGAACAGCACGAAGCCGGCCCAGAAGACCGGCCGCTCCGGCACCGGGACTGGGCCGAGCGGAGTGGTGACCGTGACGCGTCCGGCGCGAAGGTCGGCCAGCAGCGCGAGTTGCGCCCGGCGAAGCGCGGTCGCCTTGGACGCGCCGCCCAGCCAGGCGCGATAGAACGCCGGCAGCAGGCGGTTGGTCGGTTCGTCGGCGACGTCCCAGACGCTGGCCACGAACGACGCGGTGCCGGCGTAGAGGAAGGCGCGGGCGAAGGTGGCGATGCCATCCCCCCCGGAGGTGCCCGACGCCGACCGGCACGCACTCAACACCACCAGGTCGGCGTGCAGGCGGAGGCCGTACACGTCCTCGGCCGTGAGCACGCCGTCGCCGGCAGGATCGGCGGATGATGGCGTCAACGCGAGATACGACGAGAAGGGATCGCTGTCCTGCACCACCGCGTGCGTCGCGAAGTGCAGGATCGGCGCATCGGGCAGCGAGGCGCGCACCCGTGTTTCGGTCGCCGCCAGGTCCTGCAGCGCCGTCACCTGCGGCGCCGGCAGCAATCGCGCGATGGCCCGCGCTTCACTGCGGGCGCCGGGCAGGCGTGGCAGCGGCGTGTCGAGGCTGGACGCCTGCGGCGGCTTCGGGTCGGACACCAACAGCATGTCCCCTTTCCTGGAGTCGGGCTGCTGCAGCGGCGAGGTGAAGGCAAAGAGCCCGCCCGCGGGCACGTAGTGCAGCGTGAAGTCCTCGAGCAGGTAGCGGCCGCGATTGTTCTGGAGCGCGGCGAAGCTCAGTCCCGTGAGCACGTCGTGCGGCACGATCGTCAACAGCGCGCCTGGCGCGCTCGGCAGCAGGTCGCGGATGGGCTCGATCACCAGGGCGTGCAGATCACGCCAGGCAGAAGTGGGCCGTCTCAGCGCCATCGTCGCGGCGCCCCGCGTGGCCAGGGTCGGCGCTTTCGCGTTCATCGCCGGCGCGGCGTCTTCGACGAACGGCGAAGTGGCGTGCACCAGCGACGCCAGCCGTGACCGGCTGACGCTGACGCGCCGGGCGTGCAGCCCGCCACCCGGCTCGATCACCCAGATGAACAGGTCGTCGATGCCGACCCAGTACAGCAAAAGGGTGGAGCGCAGGCGGGCCGCCGAGCCCGCCAGGTCGGTCGCCGACGCCGGTGCACCCTCCGCCGTCAGCACCCGGCGGGTCGCCGGTGCCGACGACGGCAGCGGCAGTCCGGCCAGGTCGGGGGCGCTTCGCGCCGGCATCGCCCGGCTGGCAAGCAGATCGAGGAACGCGCGCGATCGGGCGGTCTCCGCCACTTCCAGCGCCCGCCGATCCTGGCCCGCGCGCATGTGCAGGGTGATCGCGTTCGTATACGCCTGGTGGTAGTAGCGGTGGAAGTCGCGCTTGAAGAAGTCGCTGGGGACCAGTTGCGCACGGAGGTCCTCGAGGCCGCTCATCTGCCGCGCGAGATCGGCCTGCGCCGCGTCGAGGTTGCCCAGCAGGGCCTGCGCGCCGGAACGCACGCTGTAGGCGCTGACGCAGGCCTCGTGAGAGTCGCCGCAGCGGGCCACCGCCTCGTCGGCGGCGTTCAGCGCGTCGGCACCGCGCCCCATGGCGCGATAGACGTCCGACAGCTGCACGTAGCGGATGGCCGGGTACTGGTCCAGGCCGTTGGCGATCACCTGCTCGAGACCGCGCGCCGCGGGCTCGAGCTCGCCCATGTCGGCCATCAGCGACGCCATGTTGGCGCGCAGGAAGTCCTGCACGCCCGGCAACTCCGACTTCTGAGCCAGCACGAATGCGCGGTCGAGGTACGACCGCGCCGTCGCCAGCTCGCCCAGCCGCTGGTACACCGTGGAAACGGCGTTGAGGCTTTGCAGCAGGGCCAACGGACTGCCGCCACGCTCGTGCAGCGCCAGCGCCGTCTTCTGCGACTTCAGCGCCTCGTCCAGCCGCCCGTGCGATCGATAGAGCCGCCCGATGCTGTTGTAGACCGTTCCAAGATCCTCGGTGAGGCTGCCTGCCTCGAAAACGGCCGCCGCCTGCTGCAGGAGGGTCAGCGACTGCTCGAACAACCCCTCGTTGTAGAGCTGGTCGCCCAGCCGGTGGAGTGCCTGCCCTTCGAACTCAGGCAGCCCGGCCAGCTTCCCCTGGGCCGCGGTCCGTTCCAGCACGCCCTTCCGGAGAGGGTCGAGGGAGTTGAGCAGGTTGGCGAGCCGCATACCCGCCCGTGCGCCGCCAGCCGGATCGTTCAGCGCCTCGAAGGTCCGAACCGCGCGTTCGGCATGGGCAATCGCGACGTCGCGGTGGCCGGCTGAGGCCTCGATCGAACTCAGCAGCAGGCTGGTGCGGGCGATGCCCGGCTGCAAGGACAGCCGCTCGTAGATCTCGAGCGATTCGGTGGCGGCCTCCGACGCGGGCGCGATCTCCCGGAGGCGAAGACGGGCGTCGCCCAGACCGAGGAGCGCGCGGGCCAGGGGTTGGTCCAGTCCAAGTTCTCGCGCCGCAACCACGGCGGCTTCGAACGAGGGCGCCGCGGCGGCGAAATCCGAACGGGCCAGCAGCGCCTCGGCCTGTTCGAGACTCGCGTCGAGGCTGGCGGGCGGGGCCTGTGTCGATGCCGCGAGCGTCACCTCGGCCGGCCATGTGGCCGCCAGCAGCAGCAAGGCAAGGGCGACCGCCGCCCGACGATGCACCGGCGCGACGGTCATGGGCGTGCCGGAGCGGCGTCGATCTGCCGGACGGCGACGCAGGCGTCGGCCGCGTGGAGACCCCCGTTCGAGCACAGGGCCGAGAACCGCGAGCGGGCCGACGCGTCCCTGCCGGTCCGCTGTTCGGTCACGGCCAGATACCACGTGGCGTCCTCGGTGAAGACGGGCTCGCCGGCATCAACGGCGGCGGCGAGCGGCGCCAGCGCGCGATCGAACTCGCCGTTGAGCATCAGCGTGACGCCTGAATAGAATTGCACCTCGACGGCCTGGGGGTAGCGCACCGACAGGGCCGTAAACAAATCCCGTGCCCGGGGGTCGTTGCCGGCTCGATAGGCATCCACCGCCGGCTTCAGGTCGGCGAGGTAGGGGTTGTCCGAGGCCGCGCCGCGCCACGTGAGAGCGGCCGGCCCCAGCTTGATCTCCGGTTTGCTGAAGGCAATCGCCAGTGGCGGCTGAGCCGCGGGTGGCGCAGGCGCCACGGCATCGGGAGCGACCGCCGGACCGGCCGGCTCGCTCGAACCGCCGCGCCAGACCGTCACCGCGATGATCAACGAGGCCGCGACCGCAAGACTCCCGAAGACCGCTGGATTCCAACGATCCGGGCCCGGGCCAGGAGCCGTGGCCGGCGCCGCGGCCGCGCGCGTTTCGCGGGCAATGCGGATCCAGAGGCGCCGCTGGTCCGCTTCGTCGAGCGGGGCGGGATCGCTACCCGCCTCGACGCTGTCGACCAGGGTCCGGCTCCACTCGCTCGACTCGAGGTGCGACATGACGCGCGCCTGCTCGGCGGGAGGAAGCACGTCGGCCCTGGCGGCCCGCAGCAAGTCGAGCGGCGGATCCATCGCGTGCCGCTGGCGGATGGCCTCGAGCTGATCTTCGAGGCCCGTGAGCGCCTGCTGCTCGTCCTGGTCCCAGTCGTCTGATGGCGTGCTCATGCCTGGCGCACTCCATGCGCCTTCCGAAGCAATGTCAACGCGTACTGCAGGTGACCCTTGACCTGCGTTTCGCTCAGCCCCATCTCGGCCGCGATCTCGGATCGCGTCATCCCTGAGACGTAGCGGAGCATCACACACGCGCGATGGACCGGCTTGAGATCGGCCGATCGCAGGATCCAGTCCTCGAGGCCGGGCGCCGCCGGCGCCATCGCCGGCTCACGCAACTCGCGCTCCGCATAGCGTCCTTCGACCAGCTGGTGCCGCCACCTGTCCCTCGCCCGATTGCGCACGACCGTCATCAGCCAGGCTGGCAGTTGCGAGGCGTCAATGGATGCCAGCTCCCGGTGCAGGGCCAGGAATGCCTCGGAGGTGAGGTCCTCCGCCACGTCCCGGCGCCTGGTGATGCTGAGGGCAAAGCGGAAGACCGCCTGCACATGTTGTCGATAGAGGTCCTCGAATTCCATCAGGATTACGAATGGGAGGGTGCGTTCGGAAGAGGGCAAGCCACGAAATTCGTGAGACGGATTACAGGTTGGACATTCTTCCGGCGGGTCACGGTCGTGCGTATACCCATCGACAGAGCACCGTCCAGATGGATGCAGCGATCTTACAACGGAACCCTCACGCGTCCGCGGAGCAGACGGCGACGACCCGCGTCTTCCTGTTCCCCGGACAGAGCTCCGCCTCTCCAGACGCCGTGAATCGGGCGCTGCAGGCACACCCCGCCGCCGCCGCGGTGTCCGGCGTCGCGCGCGCGGTGCTCGGTGACGCCCGGGCCGACGCGTACTTGAATCCAGAGGGCGCACGGCTGGAGTCGAACCGCGACGTCCAGGTGACGGTGTTCCTGGCGTCGCAGATGTACCTGGCGGCGCTCGCCGCCGAAGGCATCGATGGGGACGTGTCGCTGGGCCTCAGCCTGGGCGAGTACAGCCACATGGTGCACATCGGCGCCCTCACGGTGGCCGATGCGCTGCGCCTGGTCGACGAGCGGGGGCGCTGCTATGACGAGGCTCCGCCGGGCGTGATGATCACGGTCCTCGCGGTCGATCACGACACGGTGGCCGAGGTCGTCGCGGCCGCCCGCGACCGCGGGTCGATCGTCATCAGCAACTACAACACCCCGACCCAGCACGTGATCGCCGGTGAGGCCGGGGCGGTGCACTGGGCCGCGCGCACGCTCGAGGACGATCACGGCGCGCACACCGCGCTGATCGAGCGTCGCGTGCCGATGCACTCGCCGCTGATGGCGCCGGTCGCGGCGGCGTTCTCTCCCGCGCTCGCCCAGGCGCCCTGGCGCGTGCCGGCCGCCGACTACCTGCCGAACGTGACGGCGACGCCCGTCGCCGCCGCCACCGCCGCCGAGTTCGTGTCGCACCTGGTGCGGCACGTCAGCGAGCCGGTGCGCTGGCACGCGTCCGTCGATCTGCTGGCGGCACGGCACCCCGACGCGGCGTTCGTCGAGGTGGGCCCCGGAGCGGTGCTGCACAACATGCTGGGCCGCACCTGGCGGTCGCTGCGGCGCGCACGGGTCGATGCCCCGGACGACCTCAGCCCTCGGGATCACTTCGCCGCCATGCTGGAGGCGCTGCGTGGTTGACCCCGGCGAGCTGCAGCGCCTGGTGCGCCTGGCGAAGCGGGCCCCGCTCCTGCCGTTGCGCACCGGGACCCCCGTCGCCATCGACACCAGCGGGCTGCACCGGCTGCTGCCACATCGCGCGCCGATGCTGCTGGTGGACGGCGTGGACGCCGTCGATCTCGGCACCCGCAGTGTGCGGGGACACCGGCGGCTGGCCGGCGACGATCTCGGCTTTGCCGGCCATTTTCCGGGTGACCCCATCTACCCTGGCGTGCTGGTCGTGGAAGCCATGGGGCAGCTCGGTATCACCCTGCTCCATTTCACCGGCCCGGCCGGCGTGGAGGTGCCCGCATCGACGCTGCCCCGCACGGTGCGGGCCACGCACGTGCACCACGCCAGCTTCATCGCCCCCTTCAGGCCCGGCGACACCATGACGCTGCACGCCCAGGTGGCGCACGACGACTACACGCTGATTGCCGTGACCCAGGCGTGGAACGGCGACACGCTGGCGGCGCTGGCCGTCTCAGAGGTCTACGTTGATGAGTAAGCGAGTGGTGGTGACGGGCATGAGCGTGAACACCGCCATCGGCGACACGCTGGACGGGTTCCGCGACGGGCTGATGGCCGGCCGCTCGGCCATCTCGAAGTGGAAGGCGTTCCCCACCGATCGGGTCTACAGCAAGGTCGGCGGCGACCTCTCGGCCTACGACGTCAGCGCCAAGCTGGCGTCGTTGCAGCCGCTGGTGCCGGCCGAGGTCCACAAGCGGCTGCGCAAGCTGGTCTCGCGCGTGCCCTGGACCACCAAGCTGTCGACGCTGCTGGCGGTGGACGGCTGGCTCGACGCCGGGCTGTTCGACGCGGACTACGACCCGCACCGGCAGGCCGTGATCGTGGCCGGGCACAACCTGAACGCGCTCTATCAGTACAACAGCCGCGTGCAGTTCGAGGAGGAACCCGACTTCATCGACGGCATGACCTCGCTCTACTCGCTCGACACCGACCACGCCGGCTGCGTGTCCGAGGTCCTGCAGGCGCGCGGCCCCATCTTCACGATGGGTGCGGCCTGCGCCAGCGGCAACGTCGCCCTGCGATCCGCGATCGACGAGATCCGCCACCACGGCGCGCAGGTGGCGATGGTGGTCGGCGCGGTGCTGGAGTTCGCGCCCATCGACGTGCACGCGATGGCGCTGATGGGGGCGATCGCCTTCCAGCACTTCAACGACGACCCGGAGCGCGCCAGCCGCCCCTACGACACGCGTCGCGAAGGCTTCGTGCCCGCCCACGGCGGCGCCACCCTCGTGCTCGAGGAGCGCGACGCCGCCGAGCGGCGCGGCGCCCGGATCTACGCCGAGGTGCTCGGGTGCTGCGCCAATTCCGACGGCAACCACCTGCCGCAGCCCTCCGAGGACGGCCAGGCGATTGTGATGGCCCAGGTGCTCGAGCAGGCCGGGCTCCGCCCCGCGGACGTGGATTACGTCAACGCCCACGCCACCTCGACCCCGCTCGGCGACCTGACCGAGCTGCGATCGATCAAGCGGGTCTTCGGCAGCCATGCGCCGCAGCTGAAGATCAACGCGCCGAAATCCATGCTCGGGCACTGCTGCTGGTCGGCGCCGACCGTGGAAACCGTGGCCGGACTGCTCCAGATGCAGGCCGGGCGGCTTCACCGGTCGATCAACATCGACGAGCTCGACCCCGAGGTGGATCTCGACGTGTGCCGCGACGGTCCCGTGGATCAGCCGGTGAAGGTGATGCTCAAGAACTCGTTCGGGTTCGGCGGCATCAACTGCGTCAGCCTCTGGCGCAACTACGAGGGTTAGGGAACGGACGCATGGCAGCCATCGATCGACGAGTCCTGTTCATCACCGGAGGCTCCCGCGGCATCGGCGCCGGCGTGGTTCGCGCGGCAGCGGCCGCCGGCTACGACGTGGCGTTCACCTATCGCGAGCGCCGCGACTCGGCCGACGCGGTGATCGCCGGCGTCGCCGCCGAGACGCCCGATGCCCGCGGTCCAGGCTTATCAGCTCGACGTGCGCGATTCGGCGGCCGTCGAGCGGGTGGGCGATCAGGTGCTGGACGACTTCGGCACCGTGCATGTGGTGGTGGCGAACGCGGCCGTGACGCACGCCGGGCTCGCCTTCTCGACCACCGACGAGGACTGGCGCAACGTCCTCGACACGAATCTGACGGGCGCCTTCTTCGTGGCGCGGCAGTTCCTGCCGGCGTTCCTCGCCAACGGCTTCGGCCGTTTCATCTTCATGTCGTCCATCGCCTCGCGCGGCATGTCCGGGGACGCGGCCTACAGCGCCAGCAAGGCCGGGATGCTCGGCCTGTCCGGCGGCGCTGGCCAAGGAGTACGGGCGCAAGGGCATCACCAGCAACGCGCTGCTGCTCAGCCTGTTCGAGACGGAGATGACGCTGAAGGAACTGTCGCAGCAGAACCGGGATTTCTACGAGAAGCACTGCCCCGTCGGGCGCATCGGCCAGGTGTCGGAGGTGGCGGCGGCCGTGCTGTTCCTCGCGGGCGACGGTTCGTCGTTCGTGAACGGGCAGGAGCTTGGCGTCACCGGCGGACTCGATTGGCTGCACTAGCGATGGACATCGGCATCGAGAAGCTGGGGGTCTACCCGTGCGCGCTGTCGCTGGACATCGGCGAGCTGTGCCGCGCGCGCGGCCTCGACGCCGCCAACTTCCAGGGCCGGCTGCTCTGCGAGCAGCGCTCGGTGATGAGCCCCTTCGAGGACGTCGTCACGCTGGCGGTCAACGCCGCCGCGCCGATGCTGACCGACGAGGATCGGGCCGCCATCCGCCTGCTGATCGTCGCCACCGAGTCGGCGCCCGATCAGGAGAAGCCGGTCAGCTCCTGGGTGCATCACCACCTCGGCCTCCGCTCCGACTGCCGCAACTTCGAGGTCAAGCACGCCTGCTATGGCGCCACGGGAGCGCTTCACGTCGCGATGGGCTGGCTGCTGTCGGGCCTCGATCCGGGAGCCAAGGCCCTCATCGTCAACGCCGACCACGCGCTGATTGGACTCGACGAGCCCCAGGAGCCTGTCCTCGGAGCCGCCGGCATGGCACTGCTGCTCTCGGCCACGCCGCGGCTGGTCACCTACGACCGTGGCTGGAACGGGGTGTACGCGCACGAAGTCGCCGACATCTTCCGGCCCGCTCCGGGATTCGAAACCGGCGACGCCGACGAGAGCCTGCTGTCCTACCTCGACGCGGTGGAGAGCACCTACGACGCCTACGTCGCGCGCGTCGGGCACCCGATCGACTTCGACGCGTTCTTCGCCGCGAACATCTATCACGTGCCGTTCGGAGGCCTGGCCGAGCGGGCGCACCTGCGGCTGGCTCGCCGCGAGATGGGGCTGTCGAAGGCCGAGGCCGAGCGGCACTGGGCGCGCAAGGCGAAGCCGTCGCTGACGTTCAACCGCCGCATGGGCGGCGTGTATGGCGCGGCCACGTTCGTGGCCCTGGCCGGCCTGGTCGAATCGATGGACTCGCTCACGGCCGGCGACCGCATCGGCATCTACAGCTACGGCTCCGGCTCGTGCGCGGAGTTCTACAGCGCCACGCTCTGTCCCGAGGCGCAGGCCACCGTCGCCGACGCCCGCATCGACGAGCAGCTGTCGAGCCGCCGCGCCCTGACGATGGGCGAGTACGAAGCGTGCGAACGCTCGATTTACGCCGCCACCTGCGCGCGCGACTTCACCGCGCCGCTGGATCTGGTGCCGGGCCTCTACGCCTCGCACTACGAGGGCCGGCGAAAGCTGGTGTTCCATGGCACGCGCGGCTACTACCGGGAGTACGCATGGAGCTGACCATGGCCACCGTGCGGCTGCCGCGGGACCTCGACGCGATGTCGATCAAGGCCCTGACGCGCGACCTCGACGAGGCCCTGGCCTCGCCCGCACCGGTCGTCGCGGTGACTGGTGCCGACGACGACACCTTCTGCCTCGGCCTCGCGGTCGGGTCGAGCCTGGACGGCTCCGCACCCACGCACGCGTTCGCCGATCTGCTCACCGCCATGCATCTCGCCAGGAAGCCGCTGGTCGCGGTGGTCGATGGCCGCGCGATCGGCGGCGGCATGGGCATCGCCTGCGCCTGCGACTGGATCGTGGCCACCGATCGCGCCACCTTCGGGCTCCCGGAGCTCCTGTGGGGGCTGGTGCCGGCCATCATCTGGCCGGTCATCACCGACCGCATGGCGCCTCATGTGGCACGGCAGTGGACGCTGTCGGCACACAGCCGGACCGCCGCGCAGGGGCTGGACGCAGGGCTCGTCGACGAAGTCGTCACGCCCGAAGCGCTGGAGCCCGCGCTGCGGCGGGCCGCGCGCACGCTCCACCGCCTGGAGCCCGCGGCGCTCAGCCGGCTGCGGCAGTGGGCCCGCGCGTCCCGCCAGCATGAACTGCCCGATGCGCTGCGCCTCGGCGCCGACATCACGGCCGATCTGGTGCAGCAGCCGGCGGTGCGCCGGCGCTGGCAGGCGTTCGCCGCTGGAGATTCCCCGTGGTCAGATTGACCACCAGTGACGGCATCGCCGAGCTCACGCTCGCACAGCCGGCGACCTCGAACGCGCTGGACGAGGACATGGTTCACGCCCTCGAGCAGGCGTTCGCGGCGATCGACCGCGATCGCGACCTCCGGGTCGTGGTGTTGACGGGAGACGGCGACACCTTCTCGGCGGGTGCCCCCCGCGATCTGCTGTTGCGGCTGACGCGCGGCGATGTCCGCCCGTCCGACATCCTGTTGCCGCGGCTCCTGCTCGGCTGCGCCGTCCCGGTCGTGGCAGCCATGGCTGGCCATGCCACCGGCGGCGGCTTCGCCCTGGGGCTGGCCGCCGACATCATCCTGCTGGCCGAGGAATGCCGCTACGGGTTCACGTTCATGAATCTCGGCTTCACGCCCGGGCATGGGGACGACGCGGCTGTGTGAGCACGTGCTCGCCCC
Source organism: uncultured Acidobacteriota bacterium (assembly GCA_963721715.1). Classification (GTDB taxonomy): domain Bacteria; phylum Acidobacteriota; class Vicinamibacteria; order Vicinamibacterales; family UBA2999; genus VFZN01. The sequence continues at coordinate 1,182,316 of CAVRKI010000006.1, forward strand.
TGCCGTGGCGCACGAGCTGCTGTACACCGGCGAACTGCGGCGTGGCCGCGAATTCAGCCGCGCGGGCATCAACCACGTGCTGCCTCGCGCCGCGGTGGTGCCGAAGGCACTCGACATCGCCGCACGCATCGCCTCGAAACCGAGACTGGCGGTCGAGGCGCTGAAGCGCACGCTGTCGCTGGCCGCGGCGGCAGGCCTTCGAGGCGGCGATCACCAGCGAATCGTTCATGCACCAGATCACCCTTGGCGCTGCCGGCACGGCCCGCCGCATTCAGGACGACTATGTGGAATGACTTCACCGGCCGCGCCGTGCTCGTCACCGGCGGCACGCGCGGCATCGGCCTGGCGACCGGGCTGGCGTTCGGAAGGCTCGGCGCCCACGTCACGCTGACGCACAAATGGGGCTCGGCCGATGAGGCCGCGATCCTCGACGCCTTCGCCGGTGCCGGCGCCCCGGCGCCGTCGATCGTGCAGGCCGACGTCGTCGCGGGACGAAGACATCCAGGCGGTGATGGAGGGGATCCGTCGTCGGCACGATCGACTCGAGGTCCTCGTCTCGAACGCCGCCTTCGGCGCGACCGTGAAGGACCTCGACGGCTACTCCCGGAAAGCGCTGCACACCGGCATCGACTACTCGGCCTGGCCGATCGTCACCCACACGATGGCGGCGCGGGCGCGGTTCGGCCGCGCCCCGCGCTACGTCGTCGGGGTCTCGTCCGAGGGCGCCGAGAGCATGCACGTGGGCTACGACCTGATCGCCACCGCCAAGGCGGTGCTCGAGACGCTGTGCCGCTACCTGCACTACCGGCTGCGCGAGGAGGGCACCTCCGTGAATGTCGTCCGGACGCGGTTCGTGGACACGGTGTCGCTGGCGGACACCTTCGGCGAGGAGTTCCGGGAGTTCGTCCGCCGGTTCGAACCCGATGTCCTGTCCACACCCGAAGAGGTCGCCGATGCCATCGTCGGTGTCTGCTCCGGGGCGATGGACGCGCTCGGCGGACAGGTGCTGACCGTGGACCGCGGCGCCGGCCTGTACGAGAACTTCAGCCGCCTCTACCAGGAACGTCACATTCATCCCATTCATTCCAAGGAGAAACCATGACTCGTGAAGAAGTGCTTGCCGTCGTTGCCAAACACCTGGCCTCCGCCGTGGACGGCCTCGACGCCACGACCATCGAAGCGACCAGGTCGATGAAGGACTACGGCGCCAACAGCCTGGACATCGTCGAGGTCGTCTCCGGGGCGATGCGCGAGCTGAAGGTGAAGGTGCCGCGGGCCGAGCTCAACAAGCTGACCGACATCGACGGGCTGGTCGGCCTGCTGCACGACATCAAGAGCAACACCCAGCAGGTCACGCAGTGACCGATGCGGCACCGCGGGTCCCGGATGGGGCCCGCTACGACGGCAGGGTCGTCCTGATCACGGGCGGAACGCGCGGGCTGGGCCTGGCGACCGCGCTCGTGTTCGCCGCGCACGGCGCGCAGACGGTGCTGACCCATGCCTGGGGCAGCGCCGACGAGGACGAAGTCGCGCGCCGCATCGTGGAAGCCGGCGGTCCCCTCCCCGTGATCGTCCAGGCCGACGCCACCCGCTCCGACGACACCGCCGAACTGATGACGACGGTGCACCAGCGCTTCGGCAAGGTGGATGCCTTCATCAGCAATGCGTCGGTGTCCCTGGTAGTCGGCAGCCTCGACGACTACACCGAACGCGGGTTCCTGAAGAGCATGCGTGGTTCGGGGTGGCCGACGTTCGAGTACCTCACCACCATGCACCGCATCTGCGGCGCCTATCCGAAGTACGTGGTGGTGATGTCGTCGGACGGGCCCGATCGCTTCACGCCGGGCTACGACTTCGTCGCCGCCGGAAAAGCCGTCGCCGAGACGATGGTCAAGTACGTGTCCTACCGGCTTCGCGACAGGGGGTGCGGATCAACGCGCTGCGGTCCCGCGCCATCAAGACCGAGTCGTTCGATGGCACCTTCGGCGCGGACTTCTACGGGTTCCTGCGGGAGTTCGTGCCGGAGGAGTGGTTCATGCGCCCAGACGAAGTGGGCCGGGCCGCGTTCGCCCTGTGCTCCGGGCTGTTCGACGGCGTCAGCGGGCAGACCATCATGGTGGACCGCGGCAGCACGTTCTTCGACGGCATCTCGTACATCTACGAACGCCGCGAGGAACTGGGTATCTAGCAAGGAGCCGCGATGGCCGCACTCACCCCCGCCGACAAGGAACAGTTGCGCGCGCTCCACGAGATGCGGCCCGGGCCCGGGCTGGCGCAGCTGACGTTGCGGCTCGCGGTGCAGGCGGCGCTGGTGGCGTCGTGCCTGTCGGCGTTCGCGCAGTCCGACTACCTGCGCTACGCAGTGCTGGCGCTCGGGTCGGCGGTCTGGTTCGGCGGTCTGCTCAGCCTCACGCACGATGCGCTGCACCACCGTCTCACCGGAATCCGGGTGCTGGATGACGCCGCGGCCCGGATCATTGCCTGGCCAATCGGGTGGCCCATCAGCGTCTACACCCGCGTCCACCTCGCGCATCATCGCTGGTCGGGCGGCAGCTTCAACGACCCGGAGCGGATTCAGCCCACCCGCGCGGAGTACGACGCCGCGTCCGGACTGAAGCGGTGGTATTTCCGCAACCAGGTGTGGTTCAACATCTTCGTCGCCGGCGGCGCCGGGCTGCTGGCACGCCTGGTCACCGACGCCTGGCGGCATCGAGGCCACATCCCCTTGCTGGGACGCAGCGCTGCCGCCGACGCGGCCGGATTCCTGCTGGTGACGGCCCTGTGGGTGGCCATCGCGCATTCGATCGGCGGCTGGCATCTGGTCGCCGGCGGCGCCGGGCTGTGGCTCCTCACCGAACGGGCGGTCGGCGTCACCCATCAGGTGCGGAATCACGCGGAACACTACGGCCTGTGGGGCGCGCGGGCCACCCACACCCAGACGCAGTATCAAACCGCGCGCGACATCAACCCCTCACGGCTGGCGGCCTGGTACTTCAACCATCTCAACCGGCACGCCACGCACCACGCCCTGGTCGGCGTGCCCTATTACAACCTGGAGCGGGCGCACGCGTACCTGCGCGACGCCTTTGCCCGACAGTCGGTCCCCGTCATCGAGGCCCGCGGCTACCTCGCGGAAGTGCTGGCCGCCAACCGTCTGGCCCGCCGCGGCGGCTTCATCGATGACCAGCCGGTGCCAACCACATGAAGCTCTTTCTCACGGGCGGAACCGGCAGCGTCGGCCTGGAACTGCTGCGCCGCATCTTGCGGGAACGCGCGTTCGACGAGGCGCGCTTTCTGATCCGTGCCACGACCGACGCGGAGCTGCGCGCGCGATGGGACCGGCTCCTGAGTCTGGCGTCGGACGGCCGGCTGCGCGGCGACGACTGCGCGGGGCTGACCCCGGTACGAGGAGACATCACCGTCCCCGGGCTCGGCCTGGCCGAGCGCGACGCCGCGTGGGTGCGTCAGGAAGCCACCCACGTGATGCACGCCGCCGCGGCCATCGACTTCAACGCCACGCGGGAGGACGTCGGACCGATCAACGTGAACGGCACGCTGCACCTGCTCGACGTGGCCCGCCGCAGCGCCCGACTCGAGGCCGTGGCACACATCAGCACCTTGTACGTGGCCGGCCGTCGTACCGGCGCGATTCTCGAGGACGAGCTCGTTCACGACGCCGGCTTCGTGAACGCCTACGAGGAGTCCAAGTACGAGGCGGAACTGCTGGTACGCACGGCGTTCGCCGAACTGCCGATCGCGGTGTACAGGCTGTCGCTGCTGATGGGCCGCGCGGAGGACGGCTACGTGCACCAGCCGCTCGAGGCGCACAAGATGTTCGAGCTGTTCCTCTCGGGCAAGGCGCGCCGGATCCCCGGCGACCCGGCGCACACGCTGGACATGCTGCCCTCGGATTACGCGGTGCGGCTGCTGCACGACCTGTTCGTCCACCGGTTCGAGGCGGGACGCACCTTCCACATCTCCGCGGGCTCGTCGACGCCGACCGGGGCGGACCTGCTCGAGGCGTGCCGGCGCCACCTGCACCGTTCCGACTGGGATGTGGAGTGGATTGACGCCGCGGCCTGGACCGCCATCCGCGCCGGTGGCGAGGCCGACGGCATCTCGCCAGCGGCGCAATGGATGTTCGAAGTGGTCGGGGACTATCTGCTGCTGCCCAAGCAGTTCAGCCGCGCGAACACCGACGCCCTCCTGGCAGGTGGCGCCGAGGCGCCGCCACTCCTGGTGGACTACCTGCCGGGCATCCTGGATCGCTGTGCGGCGACGAATTGGGGGCGCTCGTGATCGGTGGTTTGTGGGGCGCCCTTTTCGCGGGAGGCATGGGCGCGGTTTACGCGGGCGTGGCGCTTGGATACCCGGGCGACCTGGCGCTCGCGATCGTCACGGTGGCCGTGGGCGCGCTGCTGCTGGTGCTCGAACGGGTGTGGCCGGAGCAGCCCGCCTGGCTCGCCGCCGATTCGCAGTGGCTGAACGACCTGGGGCACCTGTTCTTCGGCTTCGCGCTCGGGACCTTCGGCGGGACCTGGGCCGCCCAGGCGCTGTTCACCGAGCCGCTGTGGGCAATCTGGCCGGCCGGCCTCCCTCTCGTGGGGCAGGTCGTCCTGGCCCTGGTCGTCGCCGAGTTCTTCATCTACTGGCAGCACCGCGCCGTCCACACCGTGCCGGCGCTGTGGCACCTGCACGCGCTCCATCACAGCACCGCGCGCATGACGTTCTTCAAGACGACGCGGATTCACGCGCTCGACATCGGCAGCGCGACGTTCCTCTCCCTGGCGCCGCTGTTCGCGCTGGGCGCGCCACTGCCGGTGCTGCTGTGGGTCACCGCCTTCGGCAACTTCGCCGCCCAGAGCCAGCACGCCAACGTCCGGCTGCGGACGCCGGCGTGGCTCAACGGGGTCGTCGGCACACCGGCCGTGCACTGGCTGCACCACTCGCTCGACCTGCGGGAAGGCAACAGCAACTTCGGGATGAACCTGATGCTGTGGGATCGGCTGTTCGGCACCTACATCGCCCCCTCCTCTACACCGCGGCAGGTGCTCGGCATCGAACCGGATCACGTGCCGCCCTCGTTCATCGGACAACTGGCTCTCCCGTGGCACATCGTCCGGGACCTCATGCGAAGGACCTGAATCATGGCGTGGGACGCAAATCAGTTCAGCCTGGCCGACTTCTACTTCTCGGACAGCGACAACCCGCTGAAGCCGCCCGCCGACTACCTCGCCTGGCGCCGGGACACCGCGTGGGCCACCTCGCTGTACGAGCCGGTGCTGTGCGACCCGGCCGGCCCGATCAATCGCCTGCAGACCCCGTCCGGCCCGCTGTCGGTCATCAACATGACGTCGTACGGGTATCTGGGCCTGGTCCGGCACCCGGTGGTCGTCGCCGCCGCCAAGCAGGCGCTCGACGAGTTCGGCACCGGCGCCTGCGGCTCGCCCATCCTCTCGGGGAAGAGCGTGCTGTATCAGCAACTCGAGCAGAAACTGGCGGAGCTGACCGGACAGCCGTCGGTGCTGGTGTTCAACAGCGGGTTCGGCGGCGCCCTCGGCTCGGCGGCCGGGCTGATGCGCAAGGGCGATGTCGCCGTCGTCGATGCCCGCGCGCACATCTCGCTGGTGGACGGCATCAAGGTCGGCGGCGCGAAGATCGCCTTCTTCGAGCACAACAACCCCCGCTCACTCGATGAAGTGCTGGCGGGAGCCGCGGGCGCCCGCCGTCTGGTGTTCGTCGACGGCCTCTACTCCATGGACGGCGACATGGCGAACCTGCCGGCGCTGCTCGACGTGGCCGAGTCGCACGGTGTCGGATTGTTCGTGGACGAGGCCCACTCGATTCTGTGCTGTGGCCCGAACGGTGGCGGTGTGGTCGAGCATTTCGGCGTGCGCGACCGCGTCGGCGTGCAGTACGGCACCTTCTCGAAGGGCTTCTCGTCGGCCGGCGGCTTTGCCGCGGCCTCGCCGGACATCATCGAGTACCTGCGCTACTACGCCAACCCTTACGGGTTCACGTGCGCGCTGCCGCCATCCGTCGTCGCCGGGTTGTGCGCGGCGCTCGACGTGATGAAGACGGAAGGGTGGCGGCGGCAGGTCCTCTGGGACAACGCCACGTATTTCAGGACCCGCCTGCAGGCGATGGGCGTGAACACCGGCACCTCGACCAGCTACGTCGTGCCGATCGTCGTGGGTGATCGGCCGCTGCTCTACGAGCTCGGGCACGCGCTGCGGTCGCGCGGGCTGTTCGTGACGCCGGTGGACTATCCCACGGTGCCGCTCGACCAGGCTCGCTTCCGCGCCAGCGTCACCACCCTGCACACGCGCGAGGACCTCGACCAGGCGCTGCAGATTGTCGAAGACACCTTCGTCCCGGTGATGCGGGCGAAGGGCTTGCTGCGGACCGTGCAGGTCTGAACGAACCGGCGCCAGCTCGCCCACCGTGCGTCGCGGCGACGAGGGGGCGGCCGCCCGAGCGCGTAAGCTAGGGGCGGAGATCAGCCCGCATGTTCGAGATCATCTATCGCTACGACCCTTCGCAGAAGCCCTCGACCGCCAGACCGGCCAACGACGTCGAGGCACGGGCGTGGCTCGAGACCGGTAACGCCGCATTCGCGCACCTGAGCGCGCAGGATCTCGAGGATGCCGCGCCCCGAAGCTGGCTGCTGCCGCTCGATCCCCGCGACCTGGGACTGGGTGGCGGCGGGCAGGCGCTGGCGCAGGAGCCGTTTGCCGCGGTGCTGGGATGCGCCGACGCCCGGGTGCCGCTGGAGACCATTTTCCAGCGCGGCATGAACGACATCTTCGCGGTGCGGGTGGCCGGCAACGTGCTGGGCGCCGAGTGCCTCGGCAGCATGGAGTACGCCGCCAGCCACCTGCACAGCCTGAAACTGGCGGTGGTGTTGGGGCACAGCGGGTGCGGCGCCGTCACCGCCACCGTGGACGCCTTCCTCACACCAGGCGACTACACCCAGATCGTGTCGACACAGTCGCTGCGCTCGATCGTCGACAAGCTGTTCGTGATGGTCCGCGGCGCCGCACTATCGCTCGCTGGCATCCACGGTGACGCGGTCGTGCGCCGGCCCGGATATCGGTCGGCGCTGATCGATCTGTCGGTCACACTGAACGCCATGGCCACCTCATCGATGCTGCAGCGGGAGCTGGCCATCGCGCACGGCGGCCTCGGTGTCGTCTGGGGGGTGTACGATCTCAGCTCCCGGCGCGTCGGCGCGGCCCTGGCTCGGCCGGACGGCCAGGACGACGAGTGGGCGGGTCTGCTGCCGCCCCCCGCGGGTCTGGAGCAGATCCGCGAGACTGCGGGCCGCCTGGCGGCGAGCCGTCGTATCCATGCGCTGCTCGATGGGCAGCAGCATGCGTAGCCAGCCGCGGCTAGCGCGTCCGCGCCAGGCCTTGCCTGGCGGTGGCCGAGTCCGGCGTCAGCCACAGCGCCTCGGCGAAGAAGCGGCGTGCGGCCGCCTGATTCCCGGCCGCCAGTTCCAGCAGCCCGAGATTCGTGTACGCCGTGCTGTCGTGCGCGTCGAACGTCAGCGATCGCTCGAAGGCCCGCCGCGCCGCATCCACCCTCTCCAGCCGGGTGTAGGCCGCGCCGACCAGGTCGTAGGTGGGAGCGTAGCTGGCGTCAGCGGCCACCGCACGTTCCGCCAGGCGCACGGCTTCCTCGGGATTGCCGTGCAGGAACGCCGCGACCGCCGAGAAATAGAGCGTCGGCGCACGATCCGGGGCCACCGCCTGCAGGGACGCCACGGTGGCATCGAGCTGAACGGTGTTGCCGGAATCCGCGAAGAGCGTCGCCAGCTGCTCGAGCGCGCCGGTATCGCCGGGCGCCTCGCGCAAGGCCTGTCGCGCGGTTTCCACCGCGGATTCGGCAGCGCCCGACCCCGCCTGCAATTTTGAGATCGCAATCGCCATTCGCACCCTGGCGCCGCCCGGCGAGAGGTCACTGCCCTCACCGGCATGCGCCACCGCGTCTGCGCCGCGGTCCGACAGTGTTCGCAGCGCGGTGAGCGCCTCCGCCGCCCGGGTGGTCAGCACCGCGGTCCGCACGAAGCCGTCGAGCGCGCCGGCATCGGTGGCGTCCAGTTCCAGGGCGCGCCGGTAGTCGTCGTAGGCGCGCGCGTGCACGTCCGACTTCGCCATCATCGCGCCCCGATTGCGCCACTGTGTCGCCCCGGCGGAGGAGCGCGCCTGCTGAATCACCGCGGGCCCGCCATCCGGCGGCAGCAGAGCGAGCAGCGTGGCGCCGTTCTCGCCGGCATTGCGGTTGTGCAACTCGCGCGGCGCGGAGAACTCCAGCCGCATCGTGTCGTCGGTCAGCAGCGCCGCGCCAGCCGCATACCGCTGCAGCTCGGCGGGGCCGCCGGCGTAGAGCGACCACACCGAGAACGGCTCCATCACCGACACCAGCGCCAGGTCCGCGGCGACGCCCGGGCGCGACCAGCTGCCGCGCAGGCGCTCGAGTCGCTCGTCGAGCGGCCCATCCGACGCCATCATCAGCACATCGTCGCCGCCAACCAGCCACACCGTGCCGTGGGGGAACACCGAGATGAAGGTGGCGATGATCGAGCGGAGATCCGGATCGCTGATGTTGTAGGCGTTGGCCCACTGGCAGAGGATGCCGCCGGGCGCGAGGCGGGCACGCGCGCCTTCGAAGAACTCGCGCGTGAACAGCGCCGCGACGCCGGCGATCCACGGGTTCGACGGCTCCGAGACGATCACGTCGTACTGCTGGTTGGTCAGCAGCAGATGCGAGCGCCCGTCGCCCACGATCAGGTTGGTCCGCGGGTCTGACAAGCGCGTCGTGATTCTCGGTGGTGAAGTAGCGCGAGGCCTCCACGACCTCCGGGGAAATCTCGAGGACGTCGGCACGCGCAATCGGATGGCGCAGCGCGGCGCCGACGCTGACGCCGCTGCCGAGGCCGATGATCGCCACGTGGCGCGGGTTCTCGTGCACCAGCAGCGGCAGGTGCGCCACCAGCTTCTGCGTGAGCATGTCCCCCCGATTCGAGGCGTCCACCTTGCCGTCGACGGCGAGCGTGGTGGTGCCGGTCAGCTTCTTCACCGAGACCGTGGCCGAAGCGCCTTCCCGGTAATAGAGCATCGTCCCCGCCTTGAGCTGGGTGACGAGGTCGAGATCCTTCGGGACGAAGGGCGCATACATGTACGGTCCGCTGGCCAGCAGCTCGCGGTCCCAGGCAGGACTGATCACCAGCAGCACCGCGGCGGCGAACGCGGCCGCCAGGCCCGCCGCACGAGCCCCGCCGGTCAGTGCGCCGCGCAGCACCACGATCACGGCCGCGGCGATCAGGCAGCCGCTCACCACCTGCAGCGTGACCTGGAGACCGAACCGTGGAATGAACAGGAAGCCTGCGGCGAGTGAGCCAGACACGGCGCCGATGGTGTTGATGGCATAGACCGCACCAAAGCGTCCGGTGACGTCCTTGGCGGCGCCCGCGGTCAACGCCAGTGCGAGCGGGAAGGCCGCGCCCAGGCAGATGGCCGTCGGCAGGATCAGGACGGCGGTCAGCCACAATCCGTAGCGCAGCAGCTGGGCGAAGGGTTGGTCCGCACTCGCCATCTGCACCGCCACGATCGACGGAATCTGCTGTCCGGCCAGCGAATAGGTATAGCTGGTCGTGATCGCCGCCAGGGCCAGCGCGATGGCCAGCCACGCCGCAGGCCGGCGCGCGCGGCTCACCATCCACGATCCCGCCGCCGAGCCGATGGCGACGCCGCCGATCACGGCCGCGAGCGTCGCCGCGAAGGCATAGGTGGTGGGGCCCAGGACCAGCGCGAGGATGCGGGTCCAGGCGATCTCGTGCATCAGCGACGCAAAACCCGAGAGCCCCAGGACGCCGGCGGCCAGCCACCGCGCGTCGACCGCCGGGGCGGAAGGGTGTGGTGAACCGGTTCGCGCGGCGGTGCGCGACGGTGCGCGAACGCGCCCGGCACGCGGCTCCTCGCGGAGCGCCTCCCCCTGCGCGCCCGGGGTCGCGACCACGGGCGGCCCGGTTGCGAGCGTGGCGTCCGCGCGGATCACCATGTAGACGGCCAGCGCGGCGACCAGGCTCGCGGCGACACCGACGTAGGTGGTACCGGAGACGCCAACCGTCGGGATCAGGATGAAGCCCGCCAGCATCGCGCCGACCGCCGCTCCGGCGGTGTTGAGCGCATAGAGCATCCCGCTCATCCGCGCCGGTGCCGGGCCTTCGCTGGCGAACCAGCGAATCGCCATGGGGAACGTCGCGCCGAGCGCGGCCGCCGGGGCGAACACCATCAGCAGGCACGACACCAGCCGCATCAGCGGAAAGAGCAGGCCGGAACCGCCGTCGCCGTAGGCCCACGACAACGCGGGCGTCAACAGCCGCAGTTCCCATGGCAGCAGCAGCGCCGCCACCGCCACACCGAGCTCGAGGCCGACGTAGGCGCGGAGCGCGGTCGCGGGCGACAGCCTCGAGGCGATCCGACCGGCCCAGGCCGCCCCCACCGCCAGCCCGCCGAGGAACGCCGCCACCACCGCGGCCGCGGCCGCCGTGGTGTGGCCGATGTAAAGGGTGAGCAGCCGGGTCCAGCTGACTTCGTAGACGAGGCCGGCCAGGCCTGAGCAGGTATAGGCGAGGAGAAAGAGCCACGGCACGGTGGAGAAAGTCTATCCGAGCACCTGCAACGCGACCCAGGTCCCGCTAGGCTCTGCTCCGATCCAGCGGCGGGAACAGATGGCGGCCGTCCTCACCGAGCGGCAGCGGCTCGACCCAGACGACGGCCGACAGCGGCAACGCTCCGTACAGGTGGGGAAACAAATCGCCCCCACGAGACGGCTCCCATCGCAACTCTCCGCCCAGCGCCTCGGCGTCGATCGCGGCCAGCAGCAGGCCGGCTTGTCCCGCGAAGTGCCTCGCCGCGGTTTCAGGCGCCTGCGCCGTCGTCGAGAAATGAATGAACCCGTCGGCCACGTCGACCGGCGATCCGGTGAACTGCCCCGCCGCCTCAGCGGCCTCCCACAGGCCGGCCGGCACGATCTTGAAGATCATCACGCTCACGCCCAGCACGATACACCGCCATGCCGCCATGGCATGCCTGTCATCGGCACGAAGCGCAACACGCCCGGCCGCCGGTCTGTTAACGTGGCGCGCGATGACCACGTTCCTTCGCGCCCTCACCCTCGCCGCCGCGCTCCTTGCCCTGACCACGCAGGGCTCCGCCGCCAGGTCGGTGGAGTACGACCAGGCCACCATCGCGGACCTGGCCGCCGCGATGACCGCCGGCACGCTCACCTCCGAAAAGCTGGTGCAGCTCTGCCTCGCCCGCATCGAGGCGTTCGATCGCAAGGGCCCGTCGCTGCACGCGGTGCTCACCCTGAACCCCAAGGCGCTCGAGACCGCGCGCGCCCTGGACGCCGAACGCAAGGCCAAAGGCCCACGCTCCGCGCTGCACGGCATCCCGATCGTGCTCAAGGACAACTTCGACACCGCCGACATGCCCACCACCGGCGGCTCGGTGCTGCTCGAGGGCTCGATTCCTCCCGACGATGCGTTCGTGGTGAAGAAGCTGCGGGAGGCCGGGGCGATCATCCTGGCCAAGGTCAACATGTCCGAGTTCGCGTCGGGCGCCGCGCTCAGCTCGCTCGGCGGGCAAACGCTGAACCCGCACGACCTGGGACGCACGCCGTCGGGCTCCTCCGGCGGCACCGGCGCATCGGTCGCGGCTGGCTATGCGCTGGCCGGGCTGGGCACCGACACCGGCGGCTCGGTGCGCGGCCCCTCCACCTCGAACGGCATCGTCGGGCTGAAGCCGACGCTCGGCCTGCTCAGCCGTGACGGCATCATTCCGCTGGCGCTGACGTTCGACACTGCCGGCCCGATGGCGCGAAGCGTCTCGGACCTCGCCACCGTGCTCGGCGCGATGACCGGAGTGGACGCGGCGGACGCCGCCACCACCGCCAGCCAGGGCCGCTCGGAGACCGACTACACGAAGTTCCTGAAGGCCGACGCGCTCAAGGGCGCGCGCATCGGCGTGGCCCGCGATTTCTTCGGCGCGGACGAAGACGTGGACTGGGTGATGGAAGCGGCGCTCGACGCGATGCGCCGCGCCGGCGCGACGATGGTGGACGTCCGCTATCCGAAGTGGCTGCTCGACGCCAAGGGCGACTTCTATACCGCGGTGCGGTGGCCCGAGTTCGCGCCGCAGATCGCGAAGTATCTCGCGACAACGGGACCGCGCTATCCGAAAACGCTGGCCGAGATGATGGAGCGCTCGAAGCAGTTCACCTCCACCCGTCCCGACGGCGCGATGCCGAACCCGCCGCGCTGGGCGCTGTTCGCGCGTGAAGCCGGAAGCGGCACCCTGGAGGATGCCCGCTACAAGGCGGTCCACGATCACGTGCTGCCCGCGGTGCGGATGCTGGTGGAGGGCCTGATCGAGACCAACAAGCTCGACGCCATCGTCTACCCGACCTCGTCGCGCCGCCCCGGCCTCATCGCCGGGCCCGGCGAGCCCTCGGGTACGCCGTCCGCCACCAACATCGCGAACCTCACGGGCTTCCCCGATTTGATCGTGCCGGCGGGTTTCACCAGCGACAAGCTGCCGGTGGGCCTGTCGTTCTTCGGCCCCGCGTTCAGCGAAGGAAAGCTCCTGGGGCTGGGCTACAGCTTCGAGCAGGCGTCGAAGGCACGACGCCGGCCGGTGCACACACCAGCGCTGCCTGGTGAAACGCTGACGGTGCCTTAGTTAGAGCGTCGCGTCGATGCCGCTGCGATTGGCATGGGCGGAACGGCGTCGTCAACGTGTTGGTTGTTGGCCGCTACGTCTCAGTTGAGACACGTCGCAGCGGCACGGCCAGTCCTCGAATGGTTCCGGGGATCGTGCAGGCGTTGCGCAAACGTGGCTTCGGAAAGACCCGTCCACCAGAGGAAGTAGGGCCGGCCGGTCGTCGGCTCGTGCTCCACGGGGCCCGATGCTACAGGCGTCGCCGAACCGCGGCGACGAACGCATCGAGATCGCCGAGGTGATGCTCCAAGACGTCACGCACCACCGCCAGATCGACATCGTCGTAGCCGTGTACCAGCACGTTGCGGAAGCCCGCCATGTTCCTCAGCGTCGCCGCCAGCGGGGCGTCGATCCAGTGGTCGCGCTCCAGCAGGTCGAACAGTTCACGGTTCGTGCGCGGTTCGCCAAGACGGCGATCGGACACGATGTGCGAGGCCACGTCGAGCGCGGCCTGGATCGCGATCTGCAGGGTGTGTTCGACGAAGCGCTGCTCGCGGAGATCGCTGGCAATCGCCTCGACTCGTGCCAGGCGCCGGAGGTCGGAGACGCAGGACTCGATCTGGGCCAGCTTCTTGGCGGCCAGGGCCGCATCAGTCATGGCCGCGGCACAACCCGGGCTGACCGATAGCGCGCCAGCACCGGCTCCAGGTCGAACGCCTCGTTGCGGGTCCGCACTTCAAAGGCGATGCGCGCCGACGGATTGCGGTCGACGACCAGGCGGCCATGCCGCAGGACCCGAATGCGGAGATCGACCGGCGCGTCGTTCAACACGACCAGATCCACGGGCACGCCGAGGGCGGCCTCGAGCTCGCCAGCCAACGCAAACCTGGCACTGTCCAGGGTGTGCGGAGGAGGGGTCGTGAACAGCACAGCGATGTCGACGTCGCTCTCTGGCCGCGCCGTCCCGCCAGCGACCGAGCCGAACACGTAGGCAGCCGCCACGTCAGGGTGGGCGGACAGCACGTCGGCAAGGCGCAGCGCGATCGGGATCACGAGCTGATTATAGGCGCCATTCGACGCGAATGACGCGTGTCGGCGTGCGCGCCGTTGGCCCTGAAAGGAGCATCCGCAAGTGGACGGCCGTCTGCCCCGTATAACTGCCCGCGTCGGTGGCGGCGGACGCCGACCGGCTCGCGCGGTTTCAGCGGGAAGCTGAAGTCCTCGCGGCGCTCAACCATCCGAATATTGCGGCGATCTTCGGTCTGCAGACCGGGAACAGATCCTGGCCGGGGTCGAAGGTCAATTGTGTCAGCGTGTCCCGCGCCCACTCGACGTGGCCCCCGACGGGCGCTTCCTGATCAACACACGGTCGTCGAGGGCGGCGCCGCGCCGATCACGATGATCGAGAACTGGAAGCCCGAGGCGAAGAAGTTGCCGTGCCGCTCACCCCCGGGACCCGTCTCGGGAGTGAGACCGGGGAGGCTGTCGGCGGCTCTGCTACGATGTGCCCGTGACCGTCGCCAGGCCGGACGTCTACGACGCACTCACGCGGGTGGCCTCGGCCGCACCAGGTCTGCGGCTGCTGCTGCTGCACGGCTCGCGAGCCCGCAACCAGGCGCACGCCCATTCCGACTGGGACTTCGCCTACGAGGCGGACGCGGCTTTTGACGCCGACGCCTTGCTGGCGGCGCTTGGCGAAGTGCTTCACGCCGATCGGATCGACCTCGTTGATCTCGATCGCGCCGGTGCGCTCCTTCGTCACCGTGTCGCGCGCGACGCCGTCGTGCTGTTCGAGCGGACGCCGGGACGGTTCGATCGGTTCTGGCTGAACGCCGTCGACACCTGGTGCGACCTGGCGCCGGTCCTCGAACCGCTCTATGCCCGCGTCCTGGAGAGGCCGCCCGGATGAACCCGATGGATCGCGCCGTGCTGGCCGAACGCACGATGGCGCTCGAGCGCCATCTCGCGCGTGTCGCCCAGAAGCTGCCGCCGAGCGCCGACGGGTTCGTCGCATCCAGCGATGCGTCCGACGCGGTGGTGCTGCACCTGTGGCAGGCAACGCAGATTGTCATCGACCTCGCCGTCTCGGCGTGCGTGGCGCTCGGCTCAGGGACGCCCCAGAGTTATGCCGATGCGTTTCGGCGCCTGCAGGCGGCGGGGTTCATCGAAGCAGCGCTGGCCGATCGTCTCGTGAGAGCCGCCGGCTTCCGCAACCTCGTCGCGCACGCCTACGAGCGGCTGGATATGACACGCGTGCATCAGGCCGCACGCACGTGCCCAGCGGATCTGCGCGCGTTCGTTGCCGCGATCGCTCGCGCAGCGGGATCGATACCAGGCGAATAGCGGCGCGCAGTCCACACCCCTTGGCCCTCACCCCAGCCACACGCCTCGACGCTCGGCCGCCAGGCCGCAATCCCTGATCCCTGATCCCTGATCCCAAAGGGTTAAAATGGCCGCGCGAGGATTGTTCATGTTGAAACGATGCGTTTTTGTGATTGGGGCGATGCTGCTGGCCCACCCGGTGCTGGCACAACCCGCGGCACCGGCACGCGCTGCCGCGGCTGCCATTCCGACCGTGGAAGACCGCGTCAGCGGCCTGAAGAAGATTGACGGCTATTTCCCCCTCTACTGGGAAGAGCGCACGGGCTCGATGCTGCTCGAGATTCCGCGGTTCGACGCCGAGTTCCTGTTCTCGACCGGCCTGTCGGCCGGCCTTGGTTCGAACGATTTGGGACTCGATCGTGGCCAGGGCGGCCAGGGCCGCATCGTCACGTTCCAGCGGGTCGGCCCGCGCGTGATGCTGGTGCAGGGCAACCAGTCGTTCCGTTCGAGCAGCAAGAATCCCCTCGAGCGCAAATCGGTCGAGGATTCGTTCGCCAAGTCGGTGCTGTGGGGCTTCACCGTGGCGGCCGAGTCGAACGGCAAGGTGCTGGTGGACGCCACCGAGTTCCTGCTGCGCGACATTCATGGCGCCAGCCGCGGCCTGCGGCCCGGCACCTTCCGCGTGGACCGCACCCGCAGCGCGTTCTACCTGCCGAACACCAGGAACTTCCCCAAGAACACCGAGATCGACGTGATGCTCACCTTCGTCAACGAGGCGGGCGGCGGCGGGCGCGGTGGTGGCGGCGGTCCGGCCCAGGGGCCGGCGGCGATTGCTCCGCCCGAGGTGGCGGGCGAGTTCGGGCGCGGCGGCGGGCTGTTTTCCGGCTCGGTCGCGAGCGTCACGCCCTCGCCCGATTCGGTGACCCTGCGCGAGCACGTCTCGTTCGTCGAGCTGCCGGACGGCAACTTCAAGACCCGCATCGACGACCCCCGCGCCGGCTACGGCGGCATCAGCTTCGTCGACTACAGCGTCGCCATCGGCGAGCCGATCATGATGCGCTACGTCCGCCGGCACCGGCTGGTGAAGAAGGACCCGTCGGCCGCGATCAGCGAGCCGGTGACACCGATCCGCTACTGGGTGGACTCGGGCGCGCCGGAAGACGTCAAGAAGGCGCTGATCGAGGGCGCGATGTGGTGGAACCAGGCGTTCGAGGCCGCGGGCTTCCGGAACGCGTTCATCGTCGAGGTGCTGCCAGGCGACGCCGACCCGATGGACATCCGCTACAACATGATCAACTGGGTGCACCGCTCCACGCGCGGCTGGAGCTCCGGCGGCTCGGTCACCGATCCACGCACCGGCGAGATCATCAAGGCCACGGTCACGCTCGGCTCGCTGCGCGACCGGCAGGACTACATGATCTTCGAGGGCCTGCTGTCGCCGTACACCACCGGCAACGAGAAGCCCTCGATCCTCTACGAGACGGCGCTGGCCCGCATCCGTCAGCTGTCCGCGCACGAGGTGGGCCACACGCTCGGGCTCGGCCACAACTACTACGACAGCAGCAAGGGCTGGATCTCGGTGATGGACTATCCGCACCCGCTCGAGGAGCTGAAGGCGGACGGCTCGATCGACATCTCCAGGGCCTACGAGGCCCGCATCGGCGAGTGGGACAAGGTGACCATCAACTACGGCTACCGCGAGTTCCCCGCCGGGACCAACGAGACGGCGCCGCTCACCAAGATCCTCGACGACGCCTGGACGCAGGACCTGCGCTACTTCACCAACCAGGACACCGACATCCATCCCCGCACCGAGCAGTGGTCGAACGGCGCCAACCAGGCGGACGAGCTGAACCGCCTGATGCAGGTGCGGCGCTCGGCGCTGAACCGCATCGGCGAGCAGACGATCCGGAGCGGCGCGGCGATGACCACCATCGAAGAGCCGCTGGTGCCGATCTTCATGTATCACCGCTACGCGGTCGAAGGCGCCGCCTCGATGGTGGCGGGCCAGGACTTCGTCTACGCGATGCGCGGCGACGGCCGCACGCCCACCAAGTGGGAGTCCGCCGTCAACCAGCGCAAGGCGCTCGACGCGCTGGCCGGCACGCTGAAGCCGTCGGAGCTGACGATCCCGACCAAGCTGCTCGGCCTGATTCCGCCACGGCCGCCGGGCTTCGGCATCCATCGCGAGCTGTTCCCCCGCAACACGGGCGAGGGCTTCGATCCGATCAATCCCGGCGCCATCGCCGCTGACGTCACCATCGGCTTCGTGCTGCAGCCCGATCGCGCGGCCCGCATGGTGGCGCAGCACGCTGTGGATCCCACGCTCCCCGGCCTCGAGGAAGTCATCGACCGGATGGCCAAGGCGGTCTTCGACGCCCCCACCGCCTCGCCCTACGAGGCCGAAGTGCGCCGCGCCGAGGAACGGGTGCTGGTCGATCGGCTGTCGTGGCTGGCGGCCGCGGCACAGAGCAGCCAGGTGCGGGCGATCGCGTCGCTCAAACTGCAGCGGCTGGCCGCGCGGCTGCGCGTGAACGGCGCCAAGGCCGACGCCGACATCGCGCAGCACACGCTGCTCGCCGCCGACATCAAGCGATTCCTCGAGCGTCCCGCCGAGACGGCGAAGATGCTGCCCGCCGCGCCGGCGCCTCCCGGGGCGCCCATCGGCGACACCGGCCAGGACTGGCTGTCGCGGCCGCCCGTCTGCTCGTGGGACGAGGCCAACCCGGGACAGTGGCTCTTCTACCAGCCGCCGTTCTAGACTGAGACCAGGAACGGGGACGGCACTCTGCCGTCCCCGTCATCATCATGACCATCCAACGTCTCCTCTGCCCCATCGACTTCTCGGAAACCTCCGATCACGCGCTGCAGCAGGCGGCCGCGCTCGCCCGCTGGTACGGGGCGCGGCTCACCGTGCTGCACGTCAGGCTCATGGTCACGCCTCACCCGGACATGCCGGCGGGCGGACCGATGGCGCCGTGGCTCGAGACCGAAACCGAGGCACTGCGCAAGAAGACCGCCGAAGCGTGCCGGGCGATCACCGACGCCGGCACACCGGTGGACGTCGCGGTCCTGCACGGTGAACCCGTGCCGCTCATCCTGGCGATGGCGGATTCACTTCCCGCCGATCTCATCGTGATGGGAACGCACGGCACCAGCGGGTTCCAGCATCTGTTGCTGGGCTCGGTCACGGAGAAGGTGCTGCGGAAGGCCACCTGTCCGGTGCTGACCGTGCCACCGCGCGCCCTGACCAGCGCGCCGAAACCGTTCACCTCGGTGCTGTGCGGTGTGGACTTCTCGGACTGCTCGATCAAGGCCGTCGAGTTCGCGGCATCGGTCGCAAAGCAGTCCGGCGCCGCGCTCACGCTCCTGCACGTGCTCGAGTGGCCGTGGCACGAGCCGCCGACGCCGGCCATGGCAGGCGTCCCACCCGAGCAGGTGCGCGCGCTCATCGAGTACCGCGAGTACCTCCAGTCCACCGCCACCTCGCGCCTCCAGGGCATTGGCGCCACGGCGGTGCCCGCCGGACCGGCGCCCGCGGCACAGGTGCGGTTCGGCAAGTCGTACGCGGAGATGCTGGATGCGGCGCGCGAACAGCACGCCGATCTCATCGTCGTGGGCGTGCGAGGCCGCAGCGCGCTGGACCTGGGCTTCTTCGGCTCGACCACCAATCACCTGGTGCGCAGCGCGACCTGTCCCGTGCTGACCGTGCACGCGTAAGGTGCGCTCGCCTTACGGCGACGGACGCCGGGATCCGGCGGCTCGTTCCCTCGCGGTCACACGTGCGCGCGCGGTCTCGAGCAAGCCGTCCAGCGCCGCCCGGTTCAGATGGCGGCCGTGCAGCACCACTCCGCGTATCGCCCGAGTCGCCCCAATCTCCTCCAGTGGATTCCGATCGAGGATGATCCCCACACCGGCCTCCCGCCGCATCGGGTGCCGATAAGATGAGACAGGGTCACGACCGGACATGATCGACGCCTCGGGAGCGGAGCTGACGCGGTTGCTGCACGACTGGTCGAACGGCCAGCCTCAGGCGCTGCCGCGCCTGATGGAGATCGTCTACCCGGAACTGCACAGAATCGCGGCGCAACATCTGTCCCGCGAACGTCAGGGGCACACACTGCAGCCCACCGCGCTGGTGAGCGAGGCGTATCTGCGCCTGGCGCAGCAGGCTCCCGGCAAGCAGTGGACCGACCGCACGCATTTCTTCGCCGTCTCCGCACGCATCGTCCGGGCGGTCCTGGTGGATCACGCCCGCGCCCGCCAGGCGGTGAAGCGCGGCGCGGGTGCGCGGGCCGTCGAGCTGTCGGAGAACTCGGCGGTCGACGTCCCCGCCCCGCTCGTCGATCTCCTCGATCTCGACGCGGCGCTCACGGACCTCGAGCGACTCGATGCGCAGCAGAGCCGCATCGTCGAACTGCGCCACTTCGCCGGCCTCTCGATCGAGGAGACCGCCAGCGTCCTCAACGTCTCGCCGTCAACGGTCAAGCGCGACTGGGTGATCGCCAAGACCTGGATCCGCCGCCATATGAGCGGCGACGTCGCCGCGCCATGAGCCCCGGAAACTGGTCCCGCATCGGCGAGTTGTTCGACCAGGCGCGCGAGCGGCCGACCGCCGAGCGCGATGCCTTTCTCCGCGCGGCCTGCGACGACGAGGCCACGCGCGCCGAAGTGCGGGCGATGCTGGCCGCCTACGACGACGACCCCGAGTTCCTCGAGTCGCCCGCCGACGCGGTCGCGGCGATCCAGGCCCTCGAGCAGCGGGTCGGCCAATCGGCGCAGGGGCGCCGCCTCGGTCCCTACCGCATCGTCCGCGAGATCGGCCGCGGCGGCATGGGCGTGGTCTACGAGGCCGAGCGCGACGATGCGGAGTTCGAGCGGCGCGTGGCGATCAAGGTGCTGCCCGCGGCGTGGGCGCGCCTCGGCGCTCGCAGAGCGCTTCCGCTTCGAGCGGCGCGTGCTCGCCGGCCTCGATCACCCGAACATCGCGCGTCTGCTGGACGCGGGCACGACCGACGACGGCGTCCCGTACTTCGTCATGGAGTTCGTGGACGGCCAGCCGATCGACGTGTGGTGCCGCGAGCGGGCGCTGACGGTGCGACAGCGGGTCGAGGTGCTGCAGGCCGTGTGCAGCGCCGTTGCCCACGCGCACCAGAACCTCGTCGTCCACCGCGACCTGAAGCCGGCCAACATCCTGATGACGACCGACGGCGTGCCCAAGCTGCTGGACTTCGGCATCGCCACGCTGGTCTCGGTGGAGAGCGGCACGAGCGCGGGCCTCACGCGCACCGGCCAGAGCAGCTTCACGCCGGAGTACGCGAGTCCCGAACAGGTGCGCGGCGAGCGCGTGACCACGACGACCGACGTCTACTCGCTCGGGGTGCTCGCGTATCGGCTGCTCTCCGGCAGGTCACCCTACTCCTTACAAGCGTCAGAGGGATTGTCGCTGTCTCCGTTCGAGGCGGCGCGCGTGATCTGCGACGTCGATCCGCCGCCGCCAAGCAGCGTCGCTCCCCGCGCCGCCGATGCCGCGGCCCTGCGCGGCGATCTCGACACGGCGGTCGCTCAAGGCGCTCCGCAAGCAGCCGCGCGAGCGATATGCGTCCGTCTTCGCGATGTCGGCGGACCTTGCCGCGTGGCTGGACGGGCGTGTCGTCTCGGCCACGCCGGCAACCCTCGGCTATCGCATCCGCAAGTTCGTGGCGCGCAATCGCACGGCGGTGGCCGCCGCCGCGGCCGTGACCGCGGCGCTTGTCGCCGGCGGCGTCGCCACCGCGTGGCAGGCACGCATCGCAGCGGTCGAACGCGACAAGGCCGAGCACCGCTTCGCGCAGGTGCGGCAGTTCTCGCGGTCGCTGCTCTTCGAGGTGCACGAGTCGCTGCGCGGGCTGCCCGGCGCCACCGAGCCGCGGCGCCTGCTGCTCGATCGCGCGGTCCAGTTTCTCGACGGCCTCGCGGCCGATGCCGGCGACGACGATCAGCTGAAGCTGGAGCTGGCCGAGGGCTATCGGCGGCTGGGGCAGGTGCAGGGCAGCAACGTCAGCGAGAACCTCGGTGACACGGCCGGCCGCGATCGTCAGCTTCGAGAAGGCGATGCGCCTCAGCGACCGAGGTGCTGACCAACCAGCCCGACTCGCTCGGCGCGTTCGACGTGGCGACCGGCGCGTTCGACGACCTCGTCGACCGCGCTCCGGACTCGGGCGAATTTCGACGGAGCGGACCAGGCCTTCGACCAGCATCTGGCCCTGGTCGAGCGGCTGCAGGCAGGCCCGCCGTCGCCCGCGCGCGCGGGCTTCGATGGCCTCGAGCTACCTGAATCTGGGTATGTACCGCGCCTCCAGGAACGACCGGCGACAGGCCCGGGAGTTCTACGAGAGGGCCATCGGCATGCTACGAAGGGCTCCCTCCGGATCAACGCGAGCCGGGACGAGGTGCTGAGCGGCCATGCCGTTGCCCTGAAGCGACTCGGCGCCATCCTGCTGGCCGGGGGGCAGATCGACGATGGCGAGCACCGCTACCGTGAGGCGCTGGCGCTCGACGAGGAGCTGGTCGCCCGCCATCCCGAGAACGCGCGGTACAGGTTCGATCTGAGCTTCTCGCTCTCCGACCTCGCGTTTGCCGCGCGGAAGAAGGGCGACCCTGCCACGGCCAGGACGCTGTGGACGCGCGCGCTCGACATCCGGCAGGCCGCGCTCGACGCCGACCCCCGGAACGTGCGGGCGATGCGCGGCGTCGCCAGTGTGCACGGATACCTCGCCGCTGCTGCCGCTGACCTGAAGATGGTCGACGAACAGCTCGCCCATAGACGCGCCTCGCTCCGCCAGGTCGAAGCCGTGGTCGCGGTCGTGGGCGCACAGACCTCGGACGTCACCCTGCGTACCTGGGGCCAGGTGCATCTGGCCGCCGCGGCGATGGACAAGGCAGAGATGTTGCCCGTCCCCGAGCGCGCGCCGTTCCTGGAGGAGGCCTCGCAGGCACTGAAACTGGCCGAACCGTCCGTCCAGGGCCTGGCCAGACGCGCCGACTCGGATCCCGAGCTCGAGACCAGATTCGAGCGCCAGAGCGCACGGCTTCAGGGCCTCAGATAGGCGGTCCTGCGGACCGTTGGGCCTACGGGAGGCCTCGCTAACGCTCGGGAGGCCTGCTCCTGACCCCGCACCCCAGCCTTTTCCGCTTACCCGGTCATGAGGCCCCTCTCCCTCGGGGCCGGTGGAGCCGATCATGGTGGCGCGACTACGCAGTCTTTCACGAAGGGTCATGGTTCTGCTCGGTGTCGCCCTGGCGTCGAGCGCGCAGGCCCAGGTGATCAACATCCCTGGCCAGACGATCTACACCTTCACGAGCCCTGGCACGGTGGAGGACACGGGCCTCGTCGTCGGCAGGAACCAGGGGGGCCTGGTCTGGATCTACGGGATGCGGAGCGATGACGGCAACTTCGGCGGCGGCACCATCTTCCGCCTCCAGGTGACGGGCACCGACTTCGAGGTGCTGCACCAGTTCGGCGACCCCGCATCTCCTGATGTCGGATTCAACCCGTCCGGTCCGCTGATTGAGGGCGCGACGGGCATCTTCTATGGCACCACGCGCGAGGGCGGCACCGATGGCTGGGGCGGCGTCTTCCGGTTGGACACCACTGTCATCCCCCCCGTGGTGACGGTCGTCCACTCCTTCAGCGCCGACCAGGGGGTGCCGCACGGCGGTGTGACCCTCGCAAGCGACGGCATGCTGTACGGCACGGCCAGCAGCACATATGCCACGCCAGACGTGGTCTACCGCATCGCCACGGACGGCACGGGATACCAGCAGCTCTACATGTTCCCCGGCAGCGACACCGACCCGACAGACCCAGGCCGTGCTCCCCGGGGCGTCATCGAAGGCAGCGACGGGTTGCTCTACGGCGCAACCTGGAACGGTCCGGACCTCCTGCGCGGCAAGGTGTTCAGGATGGCCAAGGACGGCACCCAGTTCGAGGTGCTGGCCGAGGCGCCCGGCCAGATCATCGCGCCGCCCGTCGAGATCGAGAGCAGCGGCGACCGGTGGATCTATGTCGTGACCGCCGACGGTCCGGGCACGTTCCCGACCGACGCGCCGAATGGCAGCATCTTCCGGGTGCTCCCTGACGGCTCGTACTCCGAGCGCGTGCACACGTTCGATCCCACCATCTTCGACCTTGGGGCACCCCCGACGGGCCGCATCGTGCGCATCCCGGGGCAGAACGGCGTGTACGGCCTCACCTCGTACGCGGGCGGCGCCTGCATCAATGGCTTCGGCTGCGGCAGCGTCTACCGTGCCATCGGCCCGAACCCGTACCCGCTGCGGGTGGTCCAGAACAACGAGAACAGCATCGCCCCGCAGGGCACGCCGGCGCTGATGCCCGATGGCCGGCTGGTGGTGATGACGGCGGGGCGGTTCGACCTCACGACGATTGACGTCGTGAACTACCCGGCCACCGATCCGCTCGAGCTGACCGGGCCGGCGTCCGTGCAGTCCACCCTCCAGAACTACGGGGTCGCCACCTACGAGTTCAACGTCGCCCACCGCAATCTCTCCACCCGCCCGCTGACCAGCCTCCAGGTCCACGTGGACACGTCGTCCGCGCTGCAGCTCTCGGGGCAGGCGTCGGGGAACGGCTGGTCGTGCGTGCAGCCCGACCCGAGTCTCACGCAGTACACCTGCACGTGGGCCGGGACGTTGAACACCGGCGACACCACGCCTGCCCACACCATGTCCTTCGCCGTCAGCCCCTTTGGGTCGTTCGCGCCCAACTGCGGCACGACGCCGACGCCGTGTGTGACGTTCAGGGCGGACCTGGTGTCAGCCGGCACCATCCTCGCCAACGCGACAGCCACGACGGCGGTGACGGTCGTGCATCCGAACACGGGCCTGCCGAACACGGCGCCCATTGCCAACGACGACAGCATGACCGTGATGGGGGTCGATGCCGTCAATATCCGGGTTCTCGACAACGACTACAGCAACCCGACCGAGAACGACTTCCTGTCGATCGAGATCATCACGCAGCCCTCCCAGGGCTATGCCTCGCCGGGCGGCAACCTGACGATCGACTACTTCCCCAACGCGCCGCTGACCCGCCCCGACACCTTCCAGTACCGGTTGACCGACACCTTCGGCGCGTCGGACGTCGCCACGGTGACGCTGTCGCCCCCGCAGGGCTTCACGCTGTCGAAGACGTTCATCGACATCGGGAACCTGCGCCAGGGTGAGGCTGCCACGGCACGCCTCAGCGTGGTGGGTCCGGCCAACGCGGGCGGTCTCATCACATTCGAACCCGTCCCGCCCTCTGAGATCGCGGCACTGTTCCAGCAGTACGGCTCGCCGCACGATCCACTGGCGGCAGTCTTCGATCCCGATGCCTTCCGGCCGCGCGGGAGCTGGGACACGCTGAGCGAAGCGTGGATCTACTACCGGGCATCCGCCAGCTATCCACCCGGGCGCGTGTCCGTCGTCCGTGCCGTCTTCACCGATGTGGTCACCGGCACAGTGGTTGGCTCGGCCGTGCTCGTGGGCGAAAGCGCCGATCCGGTCACCGGGCCGCAGCATGCGGTGGGCGACACGGCGCAGACCGCCCTCGGCACACCCGTGGCGGTCGATGTGGTTGCCAACGACGTGCCGTCCAGCGCGGAGCCGCAGTACGTGGGCGCTGTGACAAGTTGCGTCAACTACATCGAGTTCCTCTTCGACGGGGCTGTCTGCGCCCCCGTCCCCGGCGCCGAGCGCTACGGCCTCGGACCGGGAACCCGTCAGGTCACCTTCGAGCCCCTGGCCGGGTTCTCGGGGACCTCGATCGTTCCCTACGCGTCCGGCGATCTGCCGGCCTGCCCGAGCACTGGGTCGTGCCGCCAGGAGACGACGCTCTACTGGAGCACCTTGACAATCACAGTCGGCGGCGCCACACCGCCGAACCTGGTCGCGACGAAGGTGATTCTCGATCAGGGAGCGCCCGTCTCCACCATCGAGGCCCTCAACGGCGACACCATCGTGTTTCGCGTCGGCGCGGTGAATCAGCCGCCGGCCGGCGGCGCAGCCATCGGCGCAACGACGGATCCGGTCACCGTGACCGACACGCTGCCGGTGGGCCTGGCGTTCGTCCCCGCGCAAAGCGACGCACGCTGCTCCGCATCGGGCCAGGTGGTCACCTGCACCTCGCCGGTCGTGCTCAACCAGGGTGACGCGGTCACCTTCAACATCACGACAACGGTGGTCGCCAACCCCGGCCCGGGCAACGCCGTCGCGCTGTACAACGAAGCCGTGGCCGCCACCGCGGCGGAGATCACCACGGCTGACAACATCTCGCCGTACGTGCAGGTGATGGTGAGGGGCCTGGTCCCCACCGTGCCGCCGAACCTGCGCGCAACCAAGGCCATTCTGGATGGCTCGGGCACCGAGGTCGCGACGATCGCGGTGATGGAAGGTGCGCAGGTCCAGTTCCGCATCGGGGCGGTCAACGATGCGAGCGCTGGTGACACCAGCGGGCCCGTCACCGTCATCGACACGCTGCCGGCGGGGTTGTCAGCGGCGAGCGTTGACGGGCGCTGCACGGTATCGGGACAGGCCGTCACGTGTGTCTCGAGCGGCCTGCTCGCCCCCGGCGGCTCGGTGGCTTTCGACATCATCGCCACCACGGCCACGGGCATCGCCGGCGACGGCAGCTCGGTCACGGTGCAGAACCAGGCCACGGCGTCGACGTCCGGGGACAGCTCGCCGGCCGACAACGTGTCGCCCGCTGTCGCGGTGACGATCCTCGGCCCGCGGCGGGCGGACCTCGCCGTGACGATGGCCGCGGCTCCGACATCGCTGCTGGTTGGCGAGACGGTGACGTTCACGGCGGTGGTCACGAACGGCGGGCCGAATGACGCGCAGGAAGTCAGGCTGCGGGGGTTCGGTGCCTTGCTGAACGCGTTCAGCATCCAGTCAGTCGTGCCCAGCCAGGGCGGCTGCGGCGTCGACACGTCGGCCACGGTGATCGAGTGCTCGCTCGTCGCGCTGGCGTCGGGGGCTTCAGCCACGATCACGGTGAACGCCACGCCGATGCCCGTGCTGTTCCCGGGCAACGCAAGCCCGGCCATGGTGGGAGTCTCCGCCGAGGTGACAACGGTCGTCTCGGAGTCGTCGACGTCGAACAACCAGGCGACGACGACGCTCACGGTGTCGCTGCCGCCGGCGGATGTCGTCGTCAACGGCTATGAGGTGAGCCAGGTGGTCGGGGGTTTCGTTCCCGGCTTGGTCGGCACCCTCACCCTGGACGTCACGGTCAGCCGGGGCGCGGCCGTGCCTGTGGCGATCTCGTTCACGCTCCCGACAGGTCTGACGCTGGACGGTAACGGTGGCTCATCGTGTGTCGCGGCGGGCTCTGACGTGTCCTGCGACGTGAGCGGCATAGTGCGGCAACCCGAGGCGGTGCGTCAGTGGCAGCTCCCCGTCCGGCTGCAGGCCTCGAACGCGGCGCTGCCCCCAGGCGCGGTGCGGGCCGAGTACACCATGCCGGTCAGCCTGTCGGCTCCCGGGGATCCCACTCCCGGCAACAACTCGATCGTGGTCTCGTACTTCGTCGAGCGCGTGAATGGGGACACGCCCGTGGGTCAGGACATCGCGGTGCCGGCGGTGAACAGCGCTGGAACGCCGATGCCGGTTACCGTGACGTTCTCCGCCGTAACGGGTGGCGGCCAGACCGTGGCCAATCCGATCACCACGCCGCCGCCGGTGCCCTCCGGATTCCAGATTGCAAGCGTCGCCTACGACATCACCACCACGGCGACGTTCACGCCACCGGTGACGGTGTGCATCGACGGCAGCTTCGGCGCGAACGACTACCTGCTGCACTACGAGAGCGGCGCGTGGGTGCAGCTGCCGAACCAGCAGCGGCTGCCAGCTGGCGGCCCGCCGTTCACGCGGGTCTGCGCGGACACGGCGACCTTCTCGCCGTTCGTCGTCGCCACGCGCGTGAACCGCGCCCCGACGGTGGACGCGGGGCCGAACCAGACGATTGAAGCCACGAGCGCCTCGGGGGCGATCGTCTCCGTGAACGGGAGCGCGACGGACCTCGACGGCGACACGCTCACCTACACATGGAGCGGCGCCTGCGGTGCGGCGTCCGGCGCGAGCGCCGCGCTGGCGTGCCCGCTCGGTACGAACGAAGTCACGCTCAGCGTGAGCGACGGTGAGAATCCTGCCGTCACGGACACGCTCACGATCACGGTGCGGGACACCATCGCGCCGCAGGTGGCCTGCGGCGGCGCGGACGGCGTGTGGCACGCGTCCAATCAGACCGTGAGCTGCACGGCCACCGACGCGGTCGGCGTGGCCGCGGCTGATGCGAGCTTCACGCTCGAGACCACGGTCCCGGCGGGCACCGAGACCACCGCAGCCCAGACGGGTACGCGCGCGGTCTGCGACGCGGCCGGCAACTGCTCCACCGCGGGACCGATCGGCCCGTTCCGGATCGATCGCCGCGGGCCGGGCATCACGCTCACCGCGCCCGCCAACAACGCCAGCTACACGGTGGGCCAGGCCGTGACGGCGCGGTTCAGCTGCAGCGACGGCGGGTCCGGCGTGCAGACGTGTCAGGGGACGTTGGCTGACGGCGCCACCATCCCGATGAACACGCCCGGCACCTACACGTTCACCGTAGACGCCGTGGATCAGATGGGGAACACGTCGCGCACCTCCGTCACCTACACGGTGCGTACGCAGACCTTCACGTTCACCGGCTTCCTCTGGCCTGTGCAGAACCCGCCGGTCGTCAACAAGGTGAAGGCCGGCAGCGCCATCCCCATCCGCTTCAGTCTCGGAGGCGACTTCGGCCTGGACGTGCTCGCGCCAGGATTCCCCCAGGTGGTCCAGGTGGCGTGCGGAACGGGTCTGCCCGAGGGCGAAGTGGAGGAGACCGTCGCCGCGCTGAAGAGCGGCCTGATCTACAACCCGTTCACCAAGCGTTACATCTACGTCTGGAAGACCGACAAGAGCATGGCGGGCGGGTGCTGGCAGCTCACGCTGCGGTTCACCGACGGGACCAGCGCGTCGGCACTGTTCAAGAATCAGACGGTGAGGCCGCCTACGCGCGGTAGGCCTTGGGTAGGCATTCGGTGGCGCTCGCTTCGCTGGCGTAGGACGGGTGCTCTTCCCTACGCGGCGAAGCCGCGCCGACCGAAGGCTGACGGCACGAAGTGCCGCCCGCGAGGCCTACTTGGGGCAGTCGCCGAGCAGCGGGCGCCAGCCTTCGACATCGAGAATGACCTGGGTGTAGCCGGCGTCGCGTCCCATGGTGCCGCCCATCGGCCCCGGGCTGATGCTGACGCCTCCGCCGAGGGCCACGCCGGTCTGGTCGACCTGGCCCTTGCGGATCAATCCGGTCACCTCGATGATCCCACCCTCCCGTTCCTTGATTTCCTTCAACAGTTCCTTCTTCCCCGACAACCGGAAGCGGCGGCCGGGCGGAACCGAGGAACGGGATTCGTGTTCCGGACTCTCCGTCACGGTGAACATGACCCCCTTCGAGCAGCCGGGGATCGAGATGCGGATGGAGTCCTTCGGGACGGGCTTTTCCTGTGCGGCCGCGAGGCCCGCGAGCCCGACGACGAGTGCGAGGGTGTGAAGCGTCCTCATCTACTCAGTCTAGCGAAGAACAGGCTGAGGCGTCTCCCGTCCTCATGGCAGAAACTGCCGCGTTTTCGAGGCGATCGTGCCAGGCCCCGTCAGGCGCGGCCGGCGAACTCCCGGGTTTCGGTGTGGACCTTCACCTTCTCGCCCTCCTTGATGAAGAGCGGCACGCGAATCTCGAGGCCGGTCTCGAGCACCGCGGGCTTGGTCACGTTGCCGCTGGCGGTGTCGCCGCGGACTCCTGGCTCGGTGTTCGTCACGACCAGCTCGACCAGGGGCGGCAGCTGCATCCCGATGGGGCGTCCGTTGAACTTCTGCAGCTGCACCACCAGGTTGTCCGATAGCATCAGCCGGTCGTCGCCGAGGATGTCGGCGCCGAGCGTCATGGTCTCGAAGTTGGCCTGGTCCATGAAGTGATAGCCGTCGCCGTCGTTGTAGAGATAGGAGGCCGGCAGGAAGTCGAGATCGGGCTCCTTGAACTTCTCCCCCGCCTTGAAGGTCTTGTCGAACACCGCGCGCGTCAGCAGATTGCGCATCTTCAGGCGGACCAGGGTCTGCCCGCCGCGGGCCGTCGGCTTCGACACCTCGACGTCGAGGCAGTGGTACGGCGCGTCCTCGAACTCGAAGTACATCTTCCGCTTGATCTCGATTGCTTCCAGCAGTCCGGCCATGTCGCTCCCATTCCTCCGCTCCGCCCCGGCGGCGAATCGCCTCCGTCATGGTAGCAGGTCGGCCACCCATTACGGTATTCACGGTAGTCGTTACGTATAATGACGTAATGGGGCAGGAGAACCCGTTCGTCTACGGCGAGATCGTCACCGCGGCGGCGTTCGCGGATCGGGAGGTGGAGCGCGAGCGGCTGGCCCGGGACCTGGCGGAGGGCCAGAAGGTGTTCCTGATCTCGCCCCGCCGCTACGGCAAGTCGTCGCTGATCCGTGACGTGATGCGCGGACTGGCGCGGCAGAAGGTGCTGACGGTCGAGGTCACGGTGGCCGCGTCGAGCTCGTACGTCGGCTTCCTCGAAGCCTATGCCCGCGCCCTGCTCACCGCCGAGACGCCGATTGGACGGCTCCGCCGCTGGACCATGGATCTGATGCAGGGGGTGAGGCCCGAGGTGCGCATCGACGGCCCCTCGGGTGGCCCTGGCGCCTCCTCCACCGGCCGGGTCACCGTCGCGTTCCCCGCCGTGCGGACGGCCCGCGACACGGCGCGGCTGGCCGCGGAAGTGTTCGCCTTGCCGGGCCGCATCGCCGCCGCCAGGAAGCAGCGCCTCGCCGTGGCGCTCGACGAGTTCCAGGCGATCGCGGCCTTCGACGGCGGCAATGTCGAACACGCCTTGCGCGCCGCCGTGCAGGATCAACGCAACGTCGGCTACGTGTTCGCCGGTTCCGAACCGTCCCTGATGGAACGCATGCTCGAGCCGCGTCGTCCGTTCTACAAGGCTGGACCCGTGGTCCGTCTGGAGAAGATCGACGAGGAGCTGTTCGCCAGCTTCATCGATTCGCGGTTCGCGGCGACGGGACTGAAGCCGGAGGACGGCCTCGGCGCGGCCATCGTGGACCTGGCCGCGAACGTCCCCTACGACGTGCAGCGTCTCGCGCACGAGACCTGGGACGATGTGCGGGTGTCGGGCCGGCGGACCGCCGGACTCGACGATCTCCATGCGACGCTGACGCGGCTGCTGGGCGAGCAGCGCACGACCTTCGAGGAGTCGTGGCAACGGCTGACGCTGGCGCAGCGCGCGGTGCTCCGCGCGCTCGTGCTCGAGAGCGGTCGTGAGCTGCTGTCGGGGGATGTGCGGACCCGTCATCGGCTGCCGGGGACATCCAGCGTGCAGTCGTCGCTGGCCGCGCTGGTCCGCCAGGATGTGGTGATGAGGCACGACAACCGCTACGTGGTCAGCGACTCGCTGTTCCGCGAGTGGGTGGCGCGCAAGACCTTCTAACCCCTCAATTCACCTGGCAACCTCCGTTCGGTTCACTGCGTGGTAGAAGCCTCGCGCGCCCCCGGCGTTCAGCGCTCGAGCGGCACTTCGCTGTCGAACCGCACGCGCAGCACGGTGCCAACCGCCAGGTCGACGTCCTTGCCTTCGGTGGCGACCAGCACGCCGCCGCCGCCGATCAGGATGCCGGCGATGGCGCCCTTGGTCCCGCCGAGGATGCCGCCGATGATCGCGCCGACACCGGCGCCGACGCCGATGCGGGCGGCTTCACCCTTCAGCCCTTCGCTTTCGAGCGCCTTGGTCACCGATACCTGCACGTCGTGCGCGCGGCCGTTGACCGAGAGCTTCGTGAACTTCAGCGCGATGCTGCCCTGGCGATCGGTGCGCGACGCCGAATCGACCGCGGCGACGTAGCCGGTCATCATCGAGCCGGCTGGCACCAGCAGGTCATCGCCCTGGTAGAGGTCCACCATCGTCGTGGCCTCGACCCGGTCCTCTACCTGCGCACGGCCGGAGTTCAACGGCGTTTGCAGCCGTACGTCGAGTTCGGTCGAGACGGGAATGGCTCGCCGTCCAGAGGTGCTGGTGCTGAGGCTGCGCCCGTTGGCGCGGGTCATGAAGCGCTCGATCCGCTCGGTGAGATCCTGGCTCTCGCGGTCGGTCACGCGCTCACCACGACGGCTCTTCACGCGCAGGTAGGTGAGGTCGTCCCGCATCTCGCTCAGTTCGCGTTCCAGACTGGTCCGCTCCGAGGCGGTCACCGTGTGTTCGACCCTCGAGTAGGCAGCCTGGGCATCGTCGAGGCGCTGTTCGAGGCTGGCGAGATCGACGCTCGGCTGAGCCAGCGCAACGGTGCCGACGAGGAAAAGTGTCCCTACGAGTGTCCACAGTCGGTGCATTTCCGCCCTCCCAGGCTTCGGTTGCAGTCTCGCGGGGTGCTACAGCAAGTGACATGCCCACCGTCGAGGGCGGTACAATTCATGCGAGAGCACACAACATGACTGGACTGACTCGAGCGTTGAACCGGACTCGCCTCACCATCAAGGTGGCGGCGCTGGTGGCGTGCACGGCCGTGGTGAGCGCCCAGACGCACATCACGCCGCCGAAGAACAAGTACACGCCCCAGCAGGACGTGGAGATCGGGCGGGAAGCCGCGGCGGAGGTGCGTAAGGAGTACCCGATCATCGATGACCGCCAGATCGACGCCTACCTCGACGGTTTGGGCCGACGGCTCGTGGCCGCTGCCCCGGCCGAGCTCAAGCAGGAGGTATTCGAATACTCATTCACACCCGTGAACCTGAAGGACATCAACGCGTTTGCGCTTCCGGGCGGACCGATGTTCGTCAACCGCGGGATGTTTGCCGCCGCCTCGACAGAGGGTGAAGTGGTCGGCGTCATGGCTCACGAGCTGAGTCACGTGCTGCTTCGCCATGGCACCGCCAACGCAACGAAAGCACAAGGGTTTCAGCTGGGCGCGCTCGCCGGCGCCATTGCCGGTGCGGTGATTGGCGGCGGAGTTGGTCAGGTCATCTCGCAGGGCTCGCAGTTCGGGCTCGGCACCTGGCTGCTGAAGTACAGCCGCGAGTACGAGAAGCAGGCCGACCTGCTGGGCGCGCAGATCATGGCGCGCGCCGGCTACGACCCGCGCGACCTGGGCCGGATGTTCGAGACCATTGCAGAAGCAGGGAAACGGCGCCCCGCCGCAGTGGCTGAGCAGCCATCCCAACCCCGGCAACCGATCGCAGTACATCGCCGAGGAAGCCAGCAAGCTGCAGATTGGTCCGCGCCCGAGCCAGGCCGGCTTCGCCGCGGTGAAGAGCCGCTTCGACACGCTGCCGCCCGCGAAATCGATGGCCGAACTCGAACGCACGGGCGGCGGGGGTGGCCGTGAGGGAGGCGAGGTCCCAGCGTCGGTGGGCACCGTTGGTCAACCCGTGCCGCTGCCGGCGCGGCAGTACCGTACGGCCCGCGGAGGGGACCTGTTTCAGGTGAGCGTGCCCACGAACTGGACGGCCCTCTCATCGACCAACTCCGTGAAGTTCGTGCCGCAGAACGCGTACGGCTCGGTACGCGGGCAGACGGTGCTGACGCACGGTATCCAGCTCGGCGTCGCGCGCGCGACGTCACGCGACTTGAGGGAGGCCACCGACTCGCTGGTCCGCGCCTTCGTCCAGAGCAATCCCGAGATGCGCCAGATCGGGGAGTCGGTAGCCGTCAGGCTGTCGAATCGCAGCGGTATCGGGACGCCCCTCGTCGGCCGGTCGGCGCTTGGAGGCAGCGAGCGAGTTGGGGTGTACACCACGCTGCTCGCGGACGGCAACCTGTTCTACTACCTCACGGTCGTGCCCGAGGACGAGGCGCCCGCGTACGCCGCGGCGTTCGATCGCGTGGGGCAATCCATCCGTCTGAGTGACCGCTAGAGATGTTGGGGCCGGGCGGCGTCAGTCGCCGAGTGCCTGCAGGGCGCGCTCGAGCCGGGTCCGCGACTGATCGTTCATGTCGATGAAACGGACGGCGAACCCGAATCCGGGCCGACGATAGAGGGTCTCGGCCTTCAGCTCCAGGACGCCCTCGATGGGCAGTTGAATCTGGAGCATGACAATGACCCCTGGTTCCTGCTCGTGCATGGCGTGCACGAAGCAGCCGCCAAGACTGATGTCGTAGATGCGAACGGGGGTCTGAAGGACGCCGACCCGCCAGGCATCGAAGGGGCCGGGAAGGCGATCGGACTCGCGGCGGTTGGCAACCGCAAGCCCGATCCGTGCACTGAGGCTGTAGCTCTGTTCGCTGATCATCGTGTGCCGTTTCTCTTGGAGGAGACACACGAAGCCTACCGTAAAGTCAATCAGTCGTCAATACTGTCATATAAAGTCTTTAAAACGGCTTCCAGGCCTACTGCTTGGTCGCCGTCCATGCGCCAGCCCCGCCGGCCGTCCCCTTGATGGCGTTCCCGGACACTGTCCCGGTATAGCGAACACCACCCGCCGAGAACATCACCTGATCGCCCCGGACCCGGGCGTCCGAGATGACCGCGCCGCCCAGCGTCCCGGAGAGCATCTGGAACGCTTGCGTGAGCTTCAATTCACCTTGCGGGGTCTGCCACGAACCCTCGACCTTGGCGGGGACGATCCAGAGCAGCGCCGTGCACCAGCTCTGGCAGCCTTCGGTGACGTTCGAGGTTTCGTCGGCCACCCAGTCTTCCATCGTGAAGGAGTTCGACACGATCCGTGTGCCGGGCTTCAACTCGAGCAGCTTGGGCCGCAGCTTCATGTTGATGGATGGCAACAGGAACATCGTGATGACCTGCGCCTTCGTGAAGTCGCTCTCGAACAGGTCGGCCTTTTCGAACGTCGCCCGGTCGCTCACCTTGGCCTCGGCCGCGTTGCGCCGCGCCAGGTCGACCATGTCGGGGTTGTACTCGATCCCCAGGGCGCGGGCGCCGCGCTTGGCGGCGGTGATGACCGTGCGGCCGTCGCCCGAACCAAGGTCCATGAGGAAGTCCTGCGGGGTGAGCTTCGCCATGTCGAGCATCTTGTCGACCAGGGCCTGAGGCGTCGGCACCCACACCACGTCCTTGCCCGCCTGCCCGACCTGAGGCTCGAAAGGTTTGGCCGGG
The DNA here is from genome assembly GCA_963721715.1 of uncultured Acidobacteriota bacterium. Taxonomy (GTDB): domain Bacteria; phylum Acidobacteriota; class Vicinamibacteria; order Vicinamibacterales; family UBA2999; genus VFZN01. The sequence continues at coordinate 1,216,538 of CAVRKI010000006.1, forward strand.
GCCTGGGTCTGGGCGTGCGCGACCGCCGCGACGGACAGGCACAGGAGGAAAAGCGAGGTTCGGAGCGCCGGATGCTGAGTCATGGTTAATCTCTCCAAGGGTCATTGCGGCTCTGCCGCAGGCGGTAGAGCGAGCTGTCGCTGCGCATGATAATAGCTTCGCCGGAGACGGCCATCGACGCCAGCAGTGAGCCGTCGAGTGTGTTCCGCGCCACGCGCCGGTATTCCCGGCCCGGCTGGATGACCGTGGTCACCCCCTGTTCGGACGGGAAATACAGGTAGCCGGCCGCCAGAACCGGAGATGCCGAGTAGGTGCCGCCCAATCGTTGCTGCCACAGCGTCGCACCGGTGCCAGCATCCACGCAACTGGCAATGCCGCCATCGCTGACGAAGTAGATCTCGGCGCCGACCGCGATTGGCGATGGCGTGAGGGGCGCGCCGCGAGCCAGTTGCCACGCGACGTGCGTCTTGGTCACGTCGCCCGTGCCATCAGGCCGTACCGCCAGGAGTGATGGCTGCTGGAATCCGGTGGCAATCAGCACCAGGCCGTTGGTGAACACCGGACGGGGCACGTTGGAGAAGCCGTCCCCGTACGTCACCCGCCAGATCTCGCGGCCGGTGGCCGGCTCGTAGGCCGCGGCGCGGAAGGCGCCGACGCTGACAATCTGTTCGCGCTCGCCCACCCGGATCACGAGCGGCGTGGAGTACGCCTGATCGAAGGGCACCCGCCGATCGCGCCGCCACTTCACCTTCCCGGTCCCGGCGTCGAGCGCGATCACCGAGGCGCTGTCGCTGCCGTCGGCATTGAAGATCAGCAAGCCGCGATGCAGCACCGGCGATCCGCCGCCGCCGTGCTGCGACTGGTACGGAAAGCGGGCCTGCCAGATCACCTGGCCGTTGGTGCCGAGCGCCGCGGTCCCTTCCGCGCCGAAGTGCACGAAGACGCGATCGCCCTCGACGATCGGCGTCGGCGATGCCCAGCTGTTCTTCGGATTGATCTCGCTCGCGGAACGAACCGTGAACACCACCACGTTCACCAGCTCGCGCCCGCTGGCCTCGTCGTATCCGAGCAGACGCAACGAGACATCGTCCTTCCGCGGATCGTCTTCGGTCGCGGTCGTCAGCCACACGCGGCCGGCGGCCACGACCGGCGACGACCAACCCAGCCCCGGCACGGGCACCTTCCACTCGACGTTGCTGGTTTCGCTCCACTCGAGAGGAAGACGCGTGGCCTCGGCTTCACCCTGCCCGCCTGGCCCGCGAAACTGCGGCCACTGCGCCGCGGAGAGTCCGGTGGTCAGCAGCCATGACGCGGACGCGACGACGACAGCCAGGAATGCGCGCGTCATCGGCTGGTGGCCCGCACGTCAGCGCGGCGACCACACCGGGCTGCCGGCCAGCGCGGGTGCCAGCGCCGCCCACGCCTCCGCCTCTCCAGGCGCCGCCGGTCCTTTGCCGAACACTTCGACGATCGTCGCCGCGACGGTGCCGATGTTGACGAAGGTGTGCTGGGCGCCGCCCTTCAGGTACAGCGCCTCGCCCGGGTTCACCTCCACCGGGCTCTCGCCGTCGATGGTCAGACGCAGCTTGCCGGTGATCAGCACGAACACGTGGTAGGTCGCGTCGTTGTGGGAGTGCATGCGACGCGTCGCCGCCGGCTCCGCGTAGTCGCGGAGAATCCGGAACTCGGGGCGATCGAGCACCACCATCGACGAGATGCCGGGGTCGCCCTGCACCGGGCGCGCCTTCTCCGGCCCCGCGACGGCCTGCGCCCACGCCGCGGACGCCGTCAATGCGCACACCAGGATCTGCGCGGTCGTCCACGCACGAAGAGACGTGACCATGTTGCCAACTCCTTGGCCGGCAGAACTCACCCCGGATGAGGTGAAGCGGCCGGCCAGAGGAGCGATTGTAGATAAAATGCGCCGGAGGTCACATGGCTCAATTCATCGCTCGCGCCACCTGCGTTGTCCTCCTCGCCGCCGGCGCCGCTCCCGCGGCCGCGCAGGACGCGAAACCGGTCCCCACCGCCGTCTGGGCGCCGAAGCCACGACAACTGGCCCCCTACACCGCGCCGCAACGGCCGTGGATCACGCTGGCGGAGGTGAAGCGGGCGCACGCGAGCCAGCCCAACTGGCGCGCGCTGCTGGTCGACGACGGCCGGTTGATGGCGGAGTATGTGTCGGCGGCGCCAGGGACGAGCGTGAGCCGCCGCTTCCACCCCGACACGAGGGAGTGGTTCGCGGTGGTCGAGGGCGAGGTGCGGGTCGAGATCGAAGGGCAGGCGCCGTTCACCGCCACGCGCGGCTCGCTGGTCAACATTCCACGGCAGACGCTCTACTCGGTGGAGACGGTGGGCGCCTCACCCAGCCTGCGGTTCGTCGTCAACGTGGCGCATGCGAAGACGGTCTTCGCGCAGGAAGCGGCGCCGCCCGCGCCACCGGACGGGCAGCGAGTGGGTGCCGGCGACCATCAACCGCACGCCCGGCCGCTACGACGAGTTCAACAAGCCGCACCTGAACATCCACGAGGAAGCGGCGAAGAACGAGAAGTATTCCGGCGGCCGCTTCGTGCGTGACGACAAGTCGGAGATGCTGGTGCTCTACGGCCACGAGAAGAACATGCCGCCGCTCGACCCCGCCGACAAGGGGCACTTCCACGCCGAGAGCGCGGAGTTCTGGCTGGTGTTCACCGGGAAGATTCGCTACGCGCTCGAGGGGCAGGAGCCCTTCGTCGCCAGCGAGGGCGACGTGGTCTATGTGCCGGCCGGCACGTGGCACGCGACGCGGTACACGGGTCCGGATCCGTCGTGCCGGTTGTCGATCACCGAATATGTCGGCAACACCCTGATCCTGCCCCGCCGGACGCCGTAGCGGCGTCAGCGCCTGATCACGACCTCGTTCGAGGCGGCGCCGGCGCCCTGCGCGTTCACCGCGCGAACCCGCACGTAATAGACGCCGGGAGGGGCGACCGTGGCGAAGGCGGTGACGTTGCCGACGCTCAGCACGCCGACATCGCTGCGCCCTGGCGCCGAGCCGGCTTCGACGAGATAGCCGGACACGGGCTGCCCTGCCGGGGCCGACCACGTGAGCGATACCGACGACCCCTTGCCCGACGCCAGCAGGTTCGAGGGCGCACCAGGGACCTGTGCGCCCTGGACCACGATCTCGTTGGACGGGTCGGAGACACCGCTGGCGCTGATCCCCCGGACGCGAACGAAGTAGGTGCCGGGCGGCACAGTGGTCGTGTAGCTGGTGGCGGCGCCGACGTTGATGCTGGCGATGTTCGTCAAGCCCACGGCTGAACCCGCCTCGAGCACGTAGGCGGCCGGCATCTCCCCGCCAGCGCCGCTCGGCGGCGTCCAGGTCAGCACGGCGTGACCGCCCTGCCAGCGGTGGGAGAGATTGGTCGGCCCCTGCACACGAAGGCCAGAAGCGATCTGGAACGAGAGGTCAGGCGTCGGGGGGCCGGCGCCAAACAGGTTCACCGCCTGGACCCGTGCAAAGTAAACACCCGGCGGCAGCACCCCGCTTGCCGTCTGGGCCATACCGACGGAATAGCTGTTGAGGATGTCGACGGCGCCGGGCGAGGTGCCGACGGATACCAGATACTGAAGCGGGCGCGGGCCGCCGGCGGGAGGGTTCCACTCGAGCGTGGCAGATCCCCCCGACACACGGGCACGCAGTGCCGACGGATCCCGCGGCACATCGGCGAGATCGATCACCATCTCGTCCGACGGCGGCCCGAACCGGCCCTGCGCATCGTAGGCACGGACGATGACGTAGTAGGCGGCGCCTTGCGGCAGATCGAGTGACACGCGATTCTGCGCGGCCACGTTGAATGAGGCGGTGTAGTTTCCCGAGCTCAAGCCGGCGGAGACCTGGTAGCCGACGGTGTAGGGATCGGCATTGCGATCCCACTCCAGCGTGACCCGCATCTGGGCCTGCGCGGAGGTCGCGACCAGGAGACTGAGCAGCGCGACGGCGACTGGAAGGCGCAGTTCTCGTCCCCAGACCGCCTTACGCCTGACGTGATCCTTGGGAAATTCCATCCAGAGCCGCGCCCAGCTCTGCTAGATCCGGGCCAGACTGGAAGACAAAAGTCTCCCAGACAAGTGTGCCTTCGAGTCGGTTGACGTCTGCTCTTGAACTTCTGAGTGACGTGCAAGAACTCGCGGCGACGTGTAACTTTGTCTTGGTCGCTGAAATTTTTACACTATTCGGGGAATGCGCCAAGGTTCGGGACCACATGCCCGAACCTTGGCGTGGTTGTTCAGCGTTGAACGATGATCTCGTTGGAGGCCGGACCGGCGCCGCGCCCGTTCACCGCGCGGACACGGACGTAGTAGGTCCCTGCCGGTGCCTCGGTGGAGAACTCGGTGAGGCTCGCGACCTGCAGTTTCGCGAGATCCGACAGGCCCGGTTCGGAACCCGCTTCGATGATGTAACCCGTGGGTGCCGCACCGCCCGGCGCGGTCCAGCGAAGGCGGACGGTGCCTTCTCCGGCGGCCGATGTCTCGGTGAGAGCCGCCGGCGCGGGCGGGGCGCCAGGAGCGATCAGCGCGATGTCCGTGGTGACCTGCGAGGTGCCAAGGGCGTTCACGCTGCGGACTCGAACGTAGTAGGTGCCGGCACTGATGTCCGCCGAGTACGACGTCACATTGCCGACGTCCACCGTCGCGATGTCCGAGAGACCGGGATTGGTGCCGGCTTCAAGGATGTATCCGGACGGCGTGTCCTCCACCGAGTCGGCGGCCGTTGCCCTCCACCTGAGAGTGGCTGTCGTTCCCGACCACGTCACGACGAACCCGGTGGGGGCGGCCAGGGCCTTGCCGACGATGAACGAAACCTGGTTCGAGCTGGTCGAGGTTCCCGCGGCGTTTCGCGCCCGCACGCGCGCATAGTAGCGGCCGTTGGGCAGGTCACCCGAAACGGTCAGCACGTTGCCGACGCTGCGGGCGTAGATCACGTTCTGTCCCCAGGACGTGGTGCTGACGTAGAGCAGATACTCGGTGGCGGGCGAGCCTCCGGATCCGGGACGCCAGTTCAGAGTGACGCGCGAACCCGAGACCGTTGCCGCCATGGCGATCGGCGCGGGCGGCGCCTGCGCCTTCGTCAGCGTCACCGCCGCGCTTGCCTGTGCCGTCGCGCCTCCCGCTCCGGTGGCGACGATCGTGAACGTCGTGCTCGCCGTCACCGCGACCGTCTGCGAACCGTTGACGCCGACCGCCACGCCGTTGACCGTCGCCGACGTCGCGTTGGTGGTCTGCCAGCTGACGAGCGCGGTATTCGCCGACTGCAGCGTGGCCTGAATGCGCGCCGTCGGCGCGCTCGCCGGGGGCGTCACTGACACGGTGGCACTCGCTTGTGCCGTCGCGCCGCTCGCGCTCCTGGCGACAATCGTGAACGTCGTGCTCGCCGACACCGTGACCGTCTGCGAACCGTTGACGCCGACCGAAACGCCATTGACCGTCGCCGACGTCGCGTTGGTGGTCTGCCAGCTCACGAGGGCGGTATTGGCCGACTGCAGCGTGGCCTGAATGCGCGCCGTCGGCGCGGTCGCCGGGGGCGTCAGCGTCACGGTGGCACTCGCTTGTGCCGTCGCGCCGCTCGCACTTCTGGCGACGATCGCGAACGTCGTGGTCGCCGTCACCGTCTGCGTCTGCGAACCACTGGCGCCGACAGCCACGCCGTTGATCGTCACCGACGTCGCGTTGGTGGTTTGCCAGCTCACGAGCGCGGTATTGGCCGACTGCAGTGTCGCCTGAATGTTCGCCGTCGGCGTGGTGACTGGAGTGGCCAGGTTGATGGTGGCCTCAGTCGAGGGCGGACCGTATTCGTAGCTCGCGGTATAGCCACGCACCACCATGTAGTACCGACTGCCGGAACTCAGACTCAACGGCACGGTCGTCTGGTTGCCCGCGTCAAGGCTCCACTGGTAGTTCCCCGGCGCCGTACCGTAGTACAGGCGGTAACCGGCCGTGTACGAGTCCGTATTCCGGTCCCAGCTGACCGTCACCGCGGACTGCGCGTGAGCCGCTGACGCCGCGAGCAGGACCAGGGTGAGTGCAACGCAAGCTCGAGATGACGCCTTGATGATGCGCCGAGTGAAACGATCGGAACAGCGCTGTGCGCGCTGAGCAATTACAGAAACTTCCACAGTCGTCACCTATGGCCGGAGCCGTGAGGGGCACCAACGTCTAACGAGTTTGAGTTCGCTCGGGAGGAGACGAGCAGTTGGGAAGGGGGGAGACCCGGGCCGTCACACTGCCAGAATCGGGCCAACTTCCCCCCGATATCAGGCGGCCCTTTTTGTCCGTTCGAGTCCGCTGGCGATCAATCGTCGGCTCAGCCGGCCGCTGTAAAGACGTCTACGTCGATCGGGCGCTATGTAAGAATCGTCAGCGCCCCTGCGCAAAATGACACGGTCGTTCGGCGTCCCCAGGCGCCGTCAACGCCGGACCATGATCTCGTTCGAGACTTCGCCGGCACCGCTCGCATTCACCGCCCGCACCCGCACGTAGTACACCCCCGGCGGGGCCACGGTGGAGAACGTCACGACATTGCCAATCGGGAAGCGGCCAAGGTCGGAGAGCCCGGGCGCGCTGCCCGCCTCAATCAGGTACGAGGTCGCGGCGAAGCCGCCGCGCGGGGCGGCCCAGCGCAGGTCGACGTTGTTGCCGCTGCCCGACGCGAAGAGGCCCGATGGCGGGTTCGGCGCGCCGGGAGCCACGAGCACGAGGTCCGTGGTCGGATCCGACTCACCGTAGTCGTTGATGGCACGCACACGCACGTAGTAGGTCCCCGAAGAAACGTTGGCGCTGAACGATGTGGTGTTGCCGACACGGATCCGGGCGACGTCACTGAGGCCCGGCGTGCTGCCGGCCTCGAGTACGAAGTTGGTGGGCGTGTCTTCGGCGGACGCGCCAGCCGCGGTCGTCCAGGTCAGCGTGGCGGTCGTGCCCACCCACGTGACCGTGAAGCCGCCTGGCGACGCCAGCTGTTTGCCGACGCGCAGAGTGATGGAGTTGGAATCCGGAGACGTGCCAGAGGCGTTCGCCGCCCTCACGCGGATGTAGTAGCGACCCTTCGGCAGGTCAGCGCTGGCAGCCAGGACATTGCCGACCGAGACACCGTTCGCGACGTTGGTCCCGCCCGATGTCGTGCCCGCGTAGATCAGGTAGGTCTGAGGTGTGCCGCCACCTGACGGCGGCCGCCACGCCAGCGACACCCGACTGCCTGACACGGATCCCGAGAGATTCGTGGGTGCCGTCGGCGCAGCGGTCGCGGCGAGCGTGACCGTGGCGCTCGTCGTCGCGACGGCGCCGGTGGAACTGGTCGCCACGAGCGTGAACGTCGTGGTCGCGCTGATCGACACGGTTGTCGAGCCTGTCAACGCCACGGCGCTGCCATTGATCGCCGCGGTCGCGGCGTTCGTCGTTTGCCAACTGACCAGAACCGTGTTGTTCGCCTGCAGGACGGCCGTGACACTCGCGGTCGGCGCCGCCGGGGACGAGAGGTTGAGGGAGACTTCCGCGGATGACGGACCTTCCTGGTAGCTCTGGTTGTAGGCACGAACGGACACGTAGTAGGCCGAGCCTGGCGTCAGCGCCAGCGGCAGGCTGATCTGGTTCCCGGCGTCGACGCTCCACTGATAGCTTCCCGGGGAGGTGCCGTAGTAGACGCGATAGCCGGCTGTCACCGAGTCCGTGTTGCGGTCCCAGGCTGCGGTGACCGTGGTCTGGGCGTCCCCCGCGGACACACCGGCGAGCACCAGCACGATCGCGGCGCAACATGGTGGGAATGCCTTACGGAAGCGCGCGAAGAAGCCGGACGAAACGCGGTGGGCGATTGGCAAGAGCGAAAACTGCACAGACGTCACCTGTGCCCTGCGGTGAGGGCAGAGAACTCGAAGGAAGTTGACTGGCGCCCTGGGAGAGGCGAGCAGGTGTGTGGAGGGGGGTCCGGCGGAACTCTTTGCCAGAATCGGGCCAGCCGAGTGGTGGGCGCCTGGCGCCAGCTAATGTCTGTTCAAGTCGGTTCGCGGCGTCTTCGTTTGGTCGTCGGGCGACGTGTGGCCCTGCCCAGGATGTCAGGGTGATGTAAATCTCGTCATCACGACCGGGCAACTTGACACGGTTGCGGGTCCCCGATCGGGCGGGGGACGGTGAGCGTGGTGCCTCGCGCCGCGGCGGCGACGCGAGACACCCTGGACTCTAACGCCGGACGATGATCTCGTTCGAGGCTTCGCCGGCTCCGCTCGCATTCACCGCCCGCACCCGCACGTAGTACACCCCCGGCGGGGCCACGGTGGAGAACGTCACGACATTGCCAATCGGGAAGCGGCCAAGGTCGGAGAGCCCGGGCGCGCTGCCCGCCTCAATCAGGTACGAGGTCGCGGCGAAGCCGCCGCGCGGGGCGGCCCAGCGCAGGTCGACGTTGTTGCCGCTGCCCGACGCAAAGAGGTCCGACGGCGCGTTCGGCGCGCCAGGAGCCACGAGCACGAGGTCCGTGGTCGGATCCGACTCACCGTAGTCGTTGGTGGCGCGAACCCGCACGTAGTAGGTCCCCGAGGAGACGTCGGCGCTGAACGTCGTGGTGTCGCCAAGGACCACGCTGGCCACGTCGCTGAGGCCCGGACCACTGCCGGCTTCGAGCACGAAGTTGGTGGGTGTGTCCTCAACCGACGCGCCCGCCGCGGCTCGTCCAGGTCAGTGTGGCCGTCCGTGCCCACCCACTTGACGGTGAAGCCACTGGGCGTCGCCAGCCGCCTGCCAACGCGGAGCAGGACCGTATTGGAATCAGCCGACACGCCGGAGGCGTTCGCCGCCCGTACTCGGATGTAGTAGCGACCCTTTGGCAGGTCACCATAGGCGCTGAGCACGTTGCCGACCGAGACACCGTTCGCGACGTTCGTCCCGCCCGATGTGGTGCCCGCGTAGATCAGATAGGTCTGAGGTGTGCCGCCACCGGTCGGTGGCCGCCACGAGAGAGAGACACGGGTCCCGGACACGTTGCCCGAGAGCGCCTGCGGCGCGGTCGGGGCCGCCGCCGCAGCCACCGTGACGGTCGCGCTCGCCGTGGCGGTGGCGCCAGAAGCGCTCGTCGCCGTGATCGTGAACGTCGTCGTCGCACTGATGGTGACCGACGTCGAACCCGACGTCCCCACCGCGTTGCCATTGATGACCGCACTGACGGCGTTGGTCGTCGACCAGGTCACGAGCACGCTGTTGTTGGCCTGCCGGACGGCGGTGATGCTCGCCGTGGGGCTCGCTGGTGGGGGAGGCGACAGGTCGATGGTGGCCTCGGCCGACGACGGACCGTACTCGTAACTGCCGTTGTAGGCGCGTACGGTGGCGTAGTACCTCGTGCCGGGAGAGAGCGCCAGTGGCACGGAGATCTGATTGCCCGCGTCCACGCTCCACTGATAGCTGCCCGGGGCCGTGCCGTAGTAGAGGCGATAGCCAGCGGTCGTCGCATCCACGTTTCGATCCCAGGTGGCAGTCACCGTGGTCTGTGCCTGTGCCGCCGCGGCGCTGGAAAGAATCACGGCGAGGGCGGTGCAGCAGAGGACCAGTGCACTCTGAACGCGGCGGACGAAACCATCCGGAGCGCGATGAGCGAGAAAGAAACGTTGAATCACAGCCGTCACCTGAGCCCGGAACCGGGCTGCGAACGTCGAATGGATGCGCAGGGTGAATCCCATACCGCGCAGCCAAATTGCCAGAAGTGGGCCACACGGTACAGGCGGCTGATTTTTGCGTTCTACAGTCCGCTCATGTGCGCTGATTGCGCGTGATTGCACGGATTGGACCCGGCTTCCCGGCGCCGTGAAGATCGATGCAGCTTGTACTTTTAAAGCACACGGGACTTGCGAATCTGTGTGTGGTGGCGGCGGACCGCGCGATCGGCCCGCGCGCCGCAGAGACCCGAAAGCCGTGAATCGCCCGCCTCAACCTGGCAGGAATTGCGTCGTTTTCGCGCCGATCGTGCCAGGCCCGTCCCACGACGCGGGCGCGGCGGGTACCATCTACTGATGGTTCCGTTCTCCGTCCTCGACCTCTCACCCGTCGTCAAGGGCAGCACGCCGGCGCAGGCCTTCCGCAACACCCTCGACCTCGCCCGCCACGTCGAGCGCGCGGGCTACAAGCGCTTCTGGCTGGCTGAACACCACAACATGCCGGGCATCGCGAGCGCCGCGACCGCGGTGCTCATCGGCCACGTGGCGGGGGGCACGACCACCATTCGCGTCGGCTCCGGAGGCATCATGCTCCCGAACCACGCGCCGCTCGTCATCGCCGAGCAGTTCGGCACGCTGGAGTCGCTCTATCCGGGCCGCATCGATCTCGGCCTGGGCCGGGCGCCGGGCACCGACATGCTGACGACACGCGCGCTGCGACGCGATCCCGCCGCGGGAGCCGAGCACTTCCCTCAGGACGTGATGGAACTGCAGGGCTATTTCGCGCCGCCGAGTCCGGGTCAGACCGTCCGCGCGGTGCCGGGCGCGGGGCTCGAACGTGCCGATCTGGCTGCTCGGCTCCAGCATGTACAGCGCGGAGCTCGCCGCCCACCTGGGACTGCCCTTCGCGTTCGCGTCGCACTTCGCGCCCGACTACCTGCTGGCGGCGCTCGACGCCTACCGGCGTGGCTTCAAGCCCTCGGCCGCGCTCGAGGCGCCGTATGCCATGGCGGCCATCAACGTCATCGCCGCGGACACCGACGACCAGGCCCGTCACCTCTTCAAGTCGTTGCAGCAGCAGTTCATCAACCTGCGCCGCGGCGTGCCCAGCCGCCTGCAGCATCCCGACGACGTGAACGACGGCGAGTGGCGGGACGAGGACCGCTTCGCCCTGAGCCGCATCATCAAGTACTCCGTCGTCGGCTCGCCGGCGTCGGTGCGGGCGGGCATCGCCGCGTTCCTGGCGCTGACCCGGGTGGACGAACTGATGGTCACCGCCCACGTCTTCGACCACGCCGCCCGTCTGCGGTCGTTCGAGCTGGTCGCCGGCACCCGAAAAGCCGAATAGCATATCCACGAAGATAGATATGTTGCTTTATGGTGTAGCCTAAGGCTCCCGAGCGGGTCTCGGGGCCCATGGTCACCACCTCAGCCGCCGTCGTGCCGCGCCCGCTGGTCGTCGAACGGGCGTCCCTCGCCATCGAAGGTCACACCCTGCGCGACGTGTCACTGGGCGGGTGGGCCTATGGACCCGAACTGGGGACCGCGCCCGTGGTCGTGGTGGTCGGCGGTATCACTGCTTCGCCCTTCCCATTTGGCGACGGACGAACCGAAGCCGAGGGCGGCGTCGAACCGTGGTGGCCTGCCCTGCTCGGCCCCGGCCTGATCGATCCCGCGCAGGTCACGGTGCTGTGTCCCGCCTGGCCCGGCAACGGATCGACCTGGCGCGACTTCGAGGGCCGCGAGGCGCCGCCCGCGCTGTCGGTGCTCGGCCTGGCGGACCTGGTGGCGTCCTGGCTGGATGGCTGCGGATGTGTCGGCGCCCGTCACCTTCGTCGGCGCCAGCCTGGGGGGCATGGTGGGGGCGGCCTTTGCCGTCCGCCATCCGTCCCGCTGCGCGCGGCTGATCTGCATCTCGGCGGGGCTGCGCCCCGATGGCTGGGGCACGGCCACGCGGCACCTGCAGCGGGAACTGGTGCGGGACGGCATCGCCAATGGCGACGTGGCGACGGGCATGAGCCGAGCCCGTCAGCTCGGGATGCTCACCTACCGGGGGCGCGACGAGCTCGATGTGCGGTTCGGCAAGCTCGGCCCCGGCCTGGAACGCCCCCCCGTGGCGGAGTATCTGGAGCACCAGGGGCGTCGCTTTGCGGAGCGCTTCCCCGTCAGGACGTTCCTGCTGCTGAGCGAGGCGATCGATCGGGGCTCCATCGCGGAAAGCCCTGCCGCGCTGCGCCAGGCGCTCGAGCACGTCACCGCCGAGACCATCGTCGTCGGCGTGCCCGGCGACATGCTGTTCCCGTGGGCGTTGCAGGAGGAACTGCATCGGCAGCTGCAAGCCGCCGGGGCGCACTCGTCACTCTGGAAGCTCGATTCGGTGTACGGGCACGACGCGTTTCTCGCGGATCAGGAGCGGCTCGCCGAGCTGCTGCGCGGCGCGCGGGCCTTCGGCGGAGCGCCGGCGGCCGGGACGCGCCCGCGGTTCGAAGGCGTTGGCGAGGAGCCCGTGCGCGAAATCCGCATCGGCATGGTGGGATGCGGCACGGTGGGTGGCGGGCTGCTGGAGATGATCGCGCGCCAGCAGGACGCGGTGGCCGAACGCTATGGCGTGCGGTTCCGCGTCACGCGTATCGCGGTCCGCGATGCCTCCAAGGCTCGGGGCACCCGGGCCGCCGGCATTCCGCTGACCACCCGCCCGCTCGACCTCGTGAGCGACCCCGAGGTGGACGTCGTCGTCGAGGTCGCGGGAGGCGCGGCGATGGAGCCGGTCCTTGCCGCCGCGCTGGCGTCGGGCAAGCCGGTGGTCACGGCCAACAAGGCGCTACTCGCCTCGAAGCTGGCGGAGCTGGGGGTGCTGGCGCAGCGAACGGCCACCCCGCTCTACTGCGAGGCCGCGGCCGCGGCGGCGCTGCCAATCCTCAGGCATCTCAGTCATCGGGCGGACGAAGTGGACAGCCTGGCCGGGATCCTGAACGGGACCTGCAACTTCGTGATCACGCGCATGGAGCAGACGGAGTGCTCGCTCGCTGCCGCGGTCGTGGAAGCGCAGTCGCTCGGCCTGGCCGAGGCCGACCCCGCCGCCGACCTGAATGGGCAGGATGCCGCGGCGAAGCTGTCGATTCTCGCCTACCGCGCGTTCGGGGCCTGGGTGCGGCCCGATGCGTTCACGGTGAGGGGCATCCTCGAACTGGGCCCCCACGATTGCGATCTCGCCGAGGCCATGGGTTGCCGCATCCGCCTGATCGCCAGGGCCGCCCGCGTCAACGGCGCGCTCGACATGGCCGTGGAGCCGCTCCTGATGCCGGCCTGGCACCTGCTGGCGTCGGTCGAGGAGGAATACAACGCCGTCTACCTGCGTTGTGCCTCCTCTGGCGATCTCAGCCTGTTCGGCAAGGGCGCCGGGGCGCTGCCCACGGCGACCGCGGTGCTGGGCGATCTGATCGATCTCGCGCAGGACAACTCCGTGCGCTGGCCTGTTCCTCGCGCCATCCCGCTGATCGACCCGGACGGTGCAACGCCGCCGGCCCCGCGGCGGCATTACCTGCGCGTCACTGGCACCCGCCACGCCGGACTGGACCGCCGGGTGGAGAGCCTCGTGCGCCGGGCGGGGTTGACGATCCAGAACCGCGCCACCCGCGACGACGAGGACCGCACGCACCTCGCTTTCACGATCTCCGCCAGTTCCGAGGCGGGCATCGCGTCGGTCCGTGAAGGCGTTGCGCACCTGGCCCGCGTCGACGAGTGCCTGTGCCTGGGAGTCTTCGAATGAGCGAACTGGGTGACTGGCTGCAGCCGGAGGCATGCCCCGCCGAGCGGCCGCCGCTGTCGTCGATGAGCGAACGAACAAGACAGCTGCACGACAGCCTCGACGCGCACGCGCGGCGGAGCGGACTGCCCTATCTCCATCCCGACGAGCCCACCGTCCAACTGGACCTCTTCGGGTCGGCGCGGGCGATCGCGTGGCAGGAGGGCAAGGCCGCGTTCATGTTCGCCGGCGAGGGCTGCTGGTCCGAACTGCCGCATCTCTATGCCCGCTATGGCACCACGTCGACGGGCGCCCTGGTCGCGCGCGTCAAGGCGCTGGAGCACGCGGGCGCCGCGCTCGTGTGCGACTCCGGCATGCAGGCCACCGCCCTCGTGTTCGACGTGCTGATGGGCGCCGGCCGGCATGCCGTGCTGATGCGTCAGGTCTACAACAAGACGCGCTCGTACCTGGAATGGCTGGCCAGCCGCGTCGGTGCGACGATCACCATCGTCGACGACGGGGATCGCGAGGCGTTGGCGGCGGCAATCACGCCGGAGACGGTGTGCGTCTTCGCCGAGACCTTCACCAACCCGTTGGTGCGCGCCCAGGATCTGGACCTGTTGCGCGAGGTCGTCGTCCAGGCTCGCGATCGGGCGCCAGGCCTTCGCCTGATCGTCGATTCGACGATTGCAACCCCGTGGGCCTTCTCCACGCCCCTGCTCGAACAAGGCGTGGACGTGGTGCTGGCCAGCGGCACCAAGGCGCTCGGCGGCACGGACCGCGACCTCTGGGGATACATCGCCACCAATGACGCGCACCTCGCGACCAGCGTGATGGACCTGCTGGCGATGCGCGGTGGCATCCTCGATTGGCGACGCGCGCAGGCCATCCTGGACACCTGGGACGATGCCGAGGCGGCGCACGCGCGGCGCTCGGCCACGGCAACGCGGGTGGCCGCGTTCCTGGCTTCGCATCCCCGGGTCGGTGACGTTCACCACCCGTCGCTGCCCTCGCATCCCGATGCCGCCGCGATAAGTCGTCACTACATCAGGCACGGCTCGCTGCTCTCGTTCCGCATCGAGGGCGCCGACGAAGCCCGCACACGGCACTTCGCCGACGTGCTCGCCACGACCATCGTCGTGCGCTACGCGCTGTCGTTCGATGGGCTCACCACCAAGGTGAATCATCACCAGACGGTGTCGGAATACTTCACCGCGAAGGCGCAGTTGGCCAGAAACGGCTTCGACCGGCTGATTCGTCTTGCGATCGGACTGGAAGAGGCCGACGATCTGATTGCGGCGCTCAACTGGACCCTGCACCACGGGGACCGCATCACCGCCGCTGATCTCGACGCCTGGCAGCGCGCGCGCATCGCCAGTCTGGGTGTGGCGTGAGTGCGCGAACCGGGGGCGACGGGCCGGGGCTGTAGCCCCAAGCCTCAAGCCCCAAGACCCAAGACCTAAGTCTCAAGACCTCTCAAGACCTCTCAAGACGAGGAGATCCCCGTGACGGCTCGACCGCAGCAAGCCCTGGAAGTGTGGAAGTTTGGCGGCGCGTCGCTGGCCGACGGACCGGCCATCGCGCGCGCGGCCACTCGGATTGCCGCCCACGACGGACCCCTGGTTGTCGTGGCCTCGGCCCTCGGCGGCATCACCGACTTGCTGCTGGACGGCGCCGCGCACGCGGTCGAAGGCCGCGCCGACGAAGCGAACCGCGTGGCGCGGACGTTGCGCGACCGCCATCACGCGGCGGCGAAGGCGGTGCTCGGTCGCGGCAAGGCGTTGCGCGACGCGCTGGCCTCGATCGACGCCTCCGTGGCCGAGTACCGCGACCTCTGCCGGGCGGTCGGCGTCCTGCGGCATCTGGCGCCGCGGACGCGCGATGCTCTGGTCTCGCGAGGTGAACAGCTGTCCGCGATCATCGTCGCCGCGGCGATTGCCGGCGAACACCGCGCGGCGCTGTTCGTCGATGCGCTGGACGTCATCCGGACCGACGATGTCCATGGCGGGGCCGCCCCGAAGCGGGGAGAGACCGGGCTGCTGTCCGATCGGATCCTGAAGCCGCTGCTGAAGAAGCGGGTGGTTCCTGTCGTGCCCGGCTTCATCGGCCGCGCGCCTGACGACAGCATCACCACCCTCGGCCGCGGTGGTTCGGATCTCACCGCCACGCTGCTGGCGCGGGTGCTCGGGGCCCGGCGCGTGGTGCTGTGGAAGGACGTCCCCGGCATCCTCACCGCCGATCCGCGGCTGGTGCCAGACGCGCGGCTCATTCCCGAGCTGCACCACCAGGAAGCCGCCGAAGTGGCGCACTACGGCGCGAAGGTCCTCCACCCGCGCGCGCTGATCCCGATTGCGGGAACCCGGATCACGCTGCAGGTGCGTTCGTTCATCCATCCGGACCAGCCCGGCACCGAGGTCTCCGCGCGCCATGTGCTGCCGGGCTATCCGGTCAAGGCGCTGGCGATTCTGCCGGCGCAGGCGGTGGTGACGGTGGCCGGCAAGGGAATGGTCGGGGTCCACGGCATCGCGGCGCGAACCTTCGCCGCGGTCGACGCCGAGCGGCTGTCGGTGTCCACGATCTTCCAGGCCTCGTCGGAGAACTCGATCGGGTTCACCGTTCCATCGTCGGAGGCGGACCGGGCGGTGCGCAGCGTCAGCCACGCGTTCCGCCACGAGATCGAGACCGGCTTGATCGACGGCGTGAGCGTGCGCCGCGGCGTCTCGGTGATCGCCGTCGTCGGCGAGGGCATGGCCGGGACGCCGGGGATCGCGGCACGCGTGTTCACCGCGCTCGAGGGCGGCGGCATCAACATCGTCGCCATCGCGCAGGGATCGTCCGAGCGCAACATCTCGTTCGTGGTGGCGTCGGAGCAGGCCACCGAGGCGGCGCGCCGCGTGCACGCGGCGTTTCAACTGTCGAAGATCGGCGGCGGACGGGCGCGAGCGGTGCCCCACACCGATGTGGTGCTGCTGGGCTTTGGCCGGGTCGGGCGGGCGCTGTCCGATCAGATCGCCGCCCTCGACGGCGCCAGGCGCGTGCGCATCGTCGGGCTGCTCGATCGGTCGGGCTATGTCTTCGACGCCAAGGGCCTGTCGCGATCGCGGCTGCTGCGCCTTGCCAGGCAGAAAGACGCCGGCGAGCTGCTGGCCGATCTCGGTGGCACCCGCGCCTCTGCGAGGGACGCGCTGGTGCTGATGGCCAGTCACGCCGTGTCCCGGCCCGTGGTGGTGGACGTGACGAGCGAGCAGACTGGCGACCTGCTGCGAATCGCGGCGACGGCAGGCTTCGACCTGGTCCTCGCGAACAAGAAGCCGCTGGCGGTGCCCTGGGACGAGTACGCCCGCCTGATGGCCGCGGTCAAGGGCGCGAGCCGGCACCTGCGCTACGAGGCCACGGTGGGCGCGGGGCTGCCGATCATCGACACCTTCGCCAAGCTCGACGAGACCGGCGACCGCGTCCTGCGCATCGACGGCTGCGTCAGCGGAACCCTGATGTTCGTGCTGTCGCAGGTCTCGGCCGGGCGGCCGTTCTCCGAGGCCGTGCGCGAGGCGGTGGCCAGGGGGTATGCCGAGCCGGACCCGCGCGAGGATCTGTCGGGCCAGGACGTGGCCCGCAAGGGACTGATTCTGGCGCGGCTCCAGGGCTACCGTGGTGCCGCCGCCACGCCCGACGATCTGGTGCCGGCGTCGATGAAGGCGCTGCCGCTCGAGGCGTTCATGGCGCAGTTGCCGTCGCTCGACGAGGCGTGGGTGCAGCGCGTGCAGCGGGAGGCGGCGCAGGGGCGGGTGCTGCGCTATGTCGTGACCGCGACCGCGAAGGGCGTCACCGCGAAGCTGGTGGCCGTGCCCGCGAGCAGTCCGATGGGCGCCGCCACCGGCACCCGCAACATCATCAGCTTCGTGTCTCGGCGCTACCGCGACGAGCCGATCGTGATCAGCGGACCGGGCGCGGGCGCCGCCGTCACCGCGGCCGGCATCCTGAACGACATCTGCGCACTGTCCGGCCGCTAGAGGCGGAGATCTCGCATCGGCGCGAGGCCGTACGTCTCCGCCAGGCGCTCCTTGGCAAGAGCACGGCTTCCAAGGTCGCCCTGGCCTGGGCGCGAACCAATCTGGCCGGCGGACTCCTGAACCGTGCGGAGACGCTGACGTCGTCGACCGCGTTATTCCGCTTACCCCTGTACCGCACCTGTGGAGTGTCTCCGAAGAGGGGGCCTGGCCCCTTATTCGGCCGGTGTCCGCAGGACCGTGAACCCGGTGGGAGCCCCATGCCGCAACGTGCCCGTTTCGTGCTGATCACCCTGGTCATCCTGGCCTCGGCCGGACTCCCGGCCGTGGCCTCGGCCCAGTCGATTCACGAGTTCACCGGTGCCGATGGCGCCGGACCCGCGGGTGATCTCGTTCAAGGCCGCGACGGTGTGCTGTACGGCTGGACCAGCGCAGGGGGCACGTTCAACCGCGGGACGCTCTTTCGCGTGGCCGCTGACGGGACGGGGTTCGAGACCCTCTACTCTTTTGGTCAAGGCAGCCTCCCGACCGATGGGGCCGTGCCACAGAAGGGCGGTCTCCTGGAAGTGGCGCCGGGCCTCTTCTACGGCACCACCTTCGAAGGAGGCCTCCATGGCCGGGGCGCGCTCTTCACACTGGATGTGTCGGGCGCCGTTCCCGTGGTTACGACCCTGCACTCCTTTGCCACCACCGAACCTGGTCCGGACGGTGGCGTGATTCGCAGCGGCGGCGACGGCCTGCTCTACGGCACGACGTCGGGCGCGGGGTGGGGCGACTTCGGCACGATCTACCGCATTGCCACTGACGGCAGCGGGTTCTCGGTCCTGCATCGGTTCATCGGATTCGACGGGGAAGAGCCCACGGGCCTCATCGAGGGCAGTGACGGTTGGCTCTACGGCACCACCCGGCGGGGAGGCAGCGCCGGCGCCGGCGTAGTCTTCCGCGCGTCACGGGACGGCATCGGTGCCATCGAGGTGCTGGCCCACCTGGAGGGGGGCGGTGCTAACGGCGCATCGCCGCGATCTGCTGGAGGTTGCGCCGGGCGTTCACATGGTTCGGGTTCAGGCGCAGCGCGGTCGTGAACTCGCGTTCTGCCTCCGGGAAGCGCCCGGACTGCGCCAGGGCGATGCCCAGGTTGTTGTGCGCGTCGGGTGCGTCTGGGTCGAGCGCCACGGCCGTCTGCAGCACGCGCATGGCCTCGGGCAGGCGCCGGGCGCCGATGAATGCGCTGCCGAGATTCGAGTAGGTCTCGGCGTTGTCTGGCGCGGCGCGAATCGAACGTTCGAGCATGGCGATGGCCGCCGCGCTCTGTCCGCCGCGATCGAGCCAGACCCCGAGGTTGTTCATCGCGCGCGCGTGATAGGGGTCGATGGTGAGCGCGGCCTGATAGTGGGCCCGGGCCTCGTCGGTGCGGCCCATCCGATCGAGGACCGCGCCCAGGTTGTATTCGGCGGCGGCGTCGCGCACGCGGGTCGCCTGCCGCAACACCGCCTCGGCCTCGGCGTACTGGCCAAGGTCGCTCAGCACGCGGCCCTCTTCAACCAGCGTGTGGTGATCGCCGGGGACCACCTGCTGGTGCTGCCGCAGGTAGTCCAGCGCTTCGCTGAACCGGCCCGACGCCTGCAGCATGCCCGCCATCTCCATCAGGACATTCGGATCGCGAGGGTTGAACTGCAGCGCCCGGCGCACCAGGAACTCGCGCCAGGCCGCGTCGCCCCCGCGTTCGGCGAGCGCGGCGTGCTTCAGCAGCAGGTCGCGCATGCGCGACTGCGCGACCACGGCGTCCAGCAGCGGATCGGAGGGCGGCGTGTAGGCGCGCGCGCCCCGCGGATCGAGACCGACCGCCGGCGCATCCGCGTCCAACTGGACGCGCATCGTGCGGGCGGGGCCGAACGCCGGGTATCTCGAGACCACGCCGTCGAGCGTCGCGATCGCCTGGGTTCGCTGGCCGCGGTCGATCGCCACGCGGGCCTGCCCCAGCTGCGCGTAGGCGGCCAGGAGCGTGACCTGCCGTGAAGCGACGTCTGCCGTCACGAAGGGCGACGCTGCCGGCGCCTGTGCCGCCAGACCATACGCGCGCTCCGCATCGTCCAGGCGCCCGTCCTTGAACGCGATCTCGCCGATTCGGAACCACGCCATGCCCTGCGCAGGGTCGACCGTGGTGACACGCGTGAACGCGTCGAGCGCCTCGGACTGGCGGCCACGCTCTTCGAGGAGCAGGCCTCGGTAGTAGGTCCAGCGCCATCCGGCCTGGTCCAACTGCTCCGCCAGCGCATAGGTGTCCATCGCCGGGCCCGGCAGCAGGCTGGCGTGATACGCCATGCCGAGAGCGCCGAGTGCGTCGGCTTCGCGCGGGTGAGAACGCGCCGCGGCATCGGCTGCCTCGACCTGCTCGCGCGCGGGTGCCGGGAGGCCGGAAAGGTCAGCGAGTGCGGGCAGCCTGGCGCCCTGCGCGCGGCGGGTGAGCGCCCCGGCGCCCCACCACGCGAGCGCGATCACGGCAACTGCCAGCGCAACTGCGACGTACGGACCGTGGTTTCGAGGTTCGACGGGCTGCGGGTCTCGGCTTGCACGGTCTGCAACGCCGTTCGCCGGCGATGGCGGCGCGGGCTGCGGCGAGGCTGCGGGCGCCGCCGCCTGCGGCCGGCGCTTCCGGCTCATCGCCCGCTGCCCCAGTGGTTGGTCCACACCGTGACGCGGGACATGCGGTCGTACGGATAGCTCATGTGCATCCCGCCGGTGATCAGGTCAGGCCTCGAGTCGCCGTCGAGGTTCCCGACCGCCAGCGTGATCAGGTGCGTGGGCGAGGTGGCGAGGGGATGGAGCGTGAAGCCCATCTTGCCGTCGTTCTCGAACCAGGCCAGGCTCTGCGCGTCCGGCTTCTCCCAGTTGTTGTAGGCGCTCACCACCGCGATGTCGGTGTCGCCGTCGCCATCGAGATCCGCGGCCTGCGGACTGGAGGCGCCCGAGAAATCGCCGATGCGGTGATAGACGAACCGCACGTCTCCGCGATTCTCGAGCCACTGGAGCCCGTTCCACCCGCGGCCGGTCGGCGGCGCGTAGTCGAAGGCGTCGCCGTTGCTGTAGATCACGTCGACGTCGCCGTCGCGATCGAGATCGGCGAGGCTGATCCAGCTGGAGCCGAAGTCCTCGTTGCTGGCGCCGAACACCCGCGTCGGCGTGAAGGCGCCGTGCCCGTCGTTGACGAACACGTAGATCTCTTCCCACTCCTGGCTGACGAGCGAGACGATGTCGAGATCGCGATCGCCGTCGACGTCGGCAATCTCCGCGTTGATGGCGCCGGACAGCGTCTGCAGCACGTGGCTCTCGAAGCGCCAGCCGCCGAGGTTCTCCATCCAGCGCGTCTCGCCCTGGTCGTAGCCGAACTGCGCGACCGACAGGTCGAGGTCGCCGTCGCCGTCGAGATCGCCGGCGCGCACATCCGACACCCGCGCCACCTGATCGACCAGCACGCGGCGGGTGAAGGACTGCCGGCCATCGTTCTCGAGCACGATGACGGCGCCGATCTTCGCGTTGTTCGGGAACAGCACGCCCATGCTGGCCACGGCGATGTCCAGATCGCCGTCGCGATCGAGATCGACCGGCTGCACGTGCGCGGGTCCGGCGATCTCGGCCAGCACCTGCTCGGTGAACGTCCCGGCTGGCGCCTGGCGGATCCAGGTGACGCGGTTGGCCGCGCCGTCGGCGACCACGATGTCGGTGAGGCCGTCCCCGTCCAGGTCCGCCGCCGCCACGTTGGCGACCAGCGGACGATCGTCCGGCCCCACCGCGGGGCCCACGGCGAGCGGGCGTCAGGAAGTCGATCCGCTCGCCGACGCGCGCCGTCGCGCGGCTGGCGTCGATCCTGTCGGCGAGCGGTTGACGGCTTACCGGAGAACACCTCGCTCAGCGCGAGTCCCGACTGCCGGATCTGGATCACGAAAACCAGGACGACCGCGACGGCGGTCGCCCCGACGAGCAGCCATACACGCTTCACGAAACGATTCTATGGCGTGACGCGCGAAACCTTCACGACCTTGATGGGCGGCGTCAGCTTCTGCGCCTCGGTGTTGATGGTCCGGTTCGCGGACGAGGGCGCCTGCTGGATCTTGCGCACCACGTCCATCCCCGAGACCACGCGCCCGAAGGCCGCGAAACCCTGGCCGTCGGGATTTCGCGCGCCGCCGAAGTCGAGTGACGGCTGATCGTTGATGCAGATGAACCACCCCGAGGTGGCGCTGTCCGCGCCGCCACGAGCCATCGAGACGGCGCCGTCGGTGTGCTTCAATCCCGTCACGCTGGTGCGTTCGAGCGGGATGGGCGGAAAGCCGCTCTTGGCCTGGTCCTCGCGCACGCCCGCCTGGATCACCTCGATCTTCACCGGGCTCTCCGGCTGGTTGTCCATCTTGACGGTGCGATGGAACGTGCCGCCATCGTAGTGGCCGGCATCGACGTAGCGAAGGAAGTTGGCCACCGTCCCGGGCGCGCGCTTGCCGTCCACCTCGATGACGATGTCACCCAGCTCGGTCTGCACCCGCACCCGGGCAGTGGCCGGCGCCGGGGTCTGCGCATGAACGAGCGGACTGGCGCCTGCCAGCCCGCTCATCAGCGCGAGCGTTCGAAGGAGTGTGCGTCTGGTCATGGTCCAGTCCTTCCTAGAACCGGTACGTCGACGGCGAACTGGAACTGCCGCCCAGGCCACACCGCGCTGCCGCCGGTGTGCTGGCCGAAGTTGGCGGCGGTGACCACCCCGACGTAGCCGTCGGCGGTCACGTTCCACTGGTTGAACGCGTTGAAGATGTCGGCCCGGAACTCGAGGCGGTCCTCTCCCACGCGGAAGATGCGCGCCAGCGTGAAGTCCGTGTAGACAATGGAATCGCCGCGCTCCGTGTTGCGCGCGCCGGGCCGCGCCGCCTGACAGCCGCGGGTGCTGCACTGCGTCAGCTGCGTCCCGGTCGGGTCACCGGCGTAGCGGAGCGAGTAGGGCGTGCCGCTCATCGCGCGGCTGACGCCGCTCAGGCGCCAGTCCTTGGTGATCATGTTCGAGCCCGGCACGTTCCACGTGGCGCTGGCGACGAAGTTGTTGCGGCGTATCGGCACCGGTGCGGCCGCGGTCCAACTCGGGATCGTTGCTGTCCTCGGGCGCGAACCAGTGGTTCAACCGGTCCTCGGCCTTCGACAGCGTGTAGGACACCGACAGCGTCAGGGGCGCGGTCCGGTAATTCCCGGAGAAGCGGACGCCCTGGTACCAGAATCGCCCTTCGTTGGTGAGCACCTCGATGCGCCGGAAGGCGTTCGGCACGGGCAGCTCGGGCCGCGTCAGGTCGGCCTGCGCCACCGTGCGGATGGTGGCGCCGTTGGCGGCGTTCAGCACGTCCTTGGGAATCGACGCCGGGGCGTTGATGTCGAGAAAGCCGTGCTTCTGGCCGCGGTTGATGTTGGCGTCGATCGCCACGCTGGCTCGCGTTCCGATCTGCCGCTGGACACCGAAGGCGGCCGTCCACGCGCGCTCGTTCTCGAGCGTCGGCGAGATCTCCTGAATCGAACGGATCGGCAGCACGGTGCCTTCGGGCAGCGACGGGATGGCGTTCGGGATAGGTCGGGAACAGCGGGTTGCCGGGCGTCAGGTTCAGCGTCACCAGGCCGTTGCGGCCACCCACGCCGCCCTTGACGATGGTGAAGATGGGGTGCTGCTGCGTGAACCAGCCGGTGCCGCCACGCACCGCCCACTTCTGGTCGCCGGCGACGTCCCAGGCGAAGCCGAGCCGCGGGTCGATGTTGTCCTTGTCGGCCGGCGCCGGATAGTCGGGCACGTTCTTGATCCATTCGATGTCGTAGCGCACACCGAGATTGACCGTCAGGTTGCTGGCCACCCGCCAGTCGTCCTGGAGGAAGGTGGTGAGCACGTACGCCTTCGGGAACATCAGCCGCGCCTCGGGGACGAGGGCGAAGGCCTGATCGTACTGGAACGGATTCGGCGCCACGTTCGGCGCACCGGCGAAGCGGTAGACGCCGTTCTGCAGCGGCGCGAACAGCTGCTCGGTGACGTCGTAGGTGAACGAGCCGCCGGTCTTGATGGTGTGATCGCCGAGCCACAGCGAGGCCGTGTCGGCGATGTCGTAGGTCTGCTCCGGCAGCACGCCCCACGTGCCCTGATCGTTGCAGCCGCTGGTCGAGTACGCGGTGCGGACGATGGCCACGCCCTCACACTTTGCGGCGCGCGAGTCCGTGTAGCGGGAATACTGGGCGCGCACTTCGTTCAGGAAGCGCTCGGATCGGACGCTCTGGAACGTGCCGTGGATGGTGTCCACGTTGTTGTCCCAGATGAACCCGGTGCCGGGCAGATTGAGGCCGCCGCTCTCGTTGTCCTTGTTCCACCGCACCATGTTGTAGCGCACGGACAGCGACGACTTCTCGGTGAACCGGATGTCGGCGCGGAACTGGCCCTGGTGCTCGTCGGCGGGTGTCTCGACCACGGGGGCGGTGGCCTCGGGCGAGGTCAGCGCCACTTCGCTTCGCTCGCGGCGCCGCTCGTAGCTGCCGAAATAGAACGCCTTGTCGCGAATCATCGGCCCGCCGAGGACGCCGCCGAACTGCTGCTGGTTGTACGGCACCTTGGTGCGCGCGAGCGGCGGCTTGGCGTCCCACTCGCCCGGCCTGATCATCACGAACGCCGAGCCGTTCACCGAGTTGGTGCCGCTCTTCGTGATCATGCTGGACACGCCGGCCGCATGGCCGCCGAATTCGGCGGAGAACTGGTTGGTGATGATCTGCATCTCCTTCACCGTCTCGAGCGCGAACCCGCCCGAGCCGAGCTGAGGGGCGCGCTGCAGCGTCAGCCACTTCGAGTGGTTGTTGGTGCCGTCCACGTAGGTGCCGAAGTTCCACACTTCGCCGCCGCCCACGTTCACCGCGTTGGTGCCGGGCCGGCTGGCGACGACGTTCGAGTCGAGCGTCAGCAGCCGCATGTAGTTGCGTTCCTTGACGGGCAGCGTCTCGAACTGCGTCCGATCGATCGTGGTCGAGACTTCGGACGAGGTCGTCTGCACGACGGGCGAGTCCCCGGCGACCGTCACGGTCTCCTGCACCGACGACAGCTTCATCTGTACGTTGAGCACCACGCGCTGACCGGCATTGAAGATCAGGTTGTTGCGGACCTGGGTGGCGAAGCCGGGCAGCTCGGTCTCGAGCTCATAGCGGCCTTCTGGCGGCAGACCCGAGAAGACATATCGCCCGCTCGCGTCGGTGGTGGCCGTTCGGACCAGGCCGGTGGCGACGTTGCGAATCGTGACGGTGACGCCGGGCAGCACCGCCTGCTGCTCGTCGGTGACGACGCCTTCGACGTTGAAGGTGGGTGTCTGGGCGAAAGCCGGGAGGGCGGGCAGACAGAGGAACAGGGTCAGAATCAACGGGTGAAGCCAGGGGCGCATGGGACCTCCGAACGGCCAGAAGACAAGGGGGGACAACTGGCCGCGGATGGTAGCACGTAGGAAGGCGCGCCGGGGTGCGTCCTGTCCCCGTTCAGTCGGGGGCGAGCGGGAGCATCAGCGAGCGCAGCAGTTCAACAGCGGAACCAACCGACGACATCGGCAGATCAAAGCACTCAACCGTTCGCATCAGCCCGACCAGCGACTTCACCTTGTCCGGGTCGAGGCAGTCGAACCGCACGAACGACTCGTCCAGGAGCTTTCTCAATGCCAGTGGGCGGGCCAGGGGCAGCAGCGTGGTTTCGGTCGCCGAATCGTAACGCGGGAACACAATCCACTTCACCGGTTGCACGAAATCTTCGCCGGGCACGGACGCCGCCGGTGGCTGCAGGTATCGAACGCGGATGTGGTCTTCACGCACATGCGGCGTGAGGGCCTCGATCTCCGGATAGTAGGGCCGAAGGGGTTGGACGCTGCCATCCTTGATGGTCAGAGCCAGGGGCACCGGCCTCACCGCCAGCGTGTCTCCCTCGAGGATCGCGATCTCGTCCGACAGATAGGTCGCGCCGGAGTGAATCAGCGCGGCGGTCAGCGTGGTCTTGCCGCTTCCCGCCGTCGCCGGCAGCAGCACGCAGCCGTCGCCGAAGGACACCGCGCCGGCGTGCACGCTGATCAGGAAGTCGTGCCGGTCGACGGCGACCTCCCGCAGCAGCAACTTGACCACCGGCACCAGTCCCTCGGGCCGGAGTCCTTCGTCGAAGGGCGCCCCGTCTTCGAGGACGATCCAACCGCCAGACTCCGACATGCGGAGATCGATCACCACGTCAGGCGTCCGGTTCGTGCACTCCAGGTGCGCAAGGGCCTCGTGCACGCGACTGCCGAGATCCGCCGAATCCGCTCGAATCTCGAACGTGGTCGTCAGCAGCCGGTACCGGCGTGAAGGCCCGGAGTGGGCAGGCCGATCGCGTCCGCTGTCCAACGCAACGTTGACATCCGAACTCGCCGTTTCGATCGGAGCATGGGAGAGCGATGCGATTTCCTCAGCTTGCTCGTCCAGTTCGTCGGGGTTTAGCTGAGTGAATAGATCCCGCTCCTCGCGCGCGACGAGGAGCGCGTTGGCAACGGCGTGAGGAGACGTTCTGAACTGCGACCGGAGGCTTCGGATTGGTCAGGAGCTGGGCCAACGCTGTTGTCAGCGGTACCTCCTCCCCGACCGAGGTGCCGGGGCGATTGATGTAGCCGAGGCCGAACCACTGGTGGAGGATTGTGCCGACGTGCCGAGCCGCATCCGCTTCCGCAAGGCCGAAGGCCGTCCGATACGCATCGGTGATCTCAGCCACCGGCAGGTCTTGCTCGAGCAGGCACCAGACCAGCGTGGCCGGGGTGTTGAAGAGCGTGAGCTCGTTCCGCTGCCCCGAGAAGAACACACCTTCGTCGTCCAGGACGAAGAGCGCAACGTCGGCCGCAATGCGCGGGGGCGCCTCCGTACCGTCCGGAAGCAAGAGCGGTTCGCGCGCGACATTCACCGTCGGCGGGGGCGGCACGGGCTTCGCGGCGTCGACCCGCTCAACGGCATTGGGTTCGCGCGCCATTGGGGACTCTCCAACGATCGTGCGCAGACGTCGCAGTTCCCGTGCGAGGCCGTCGAGACCATCGTGGCGCGATCGAGCCCCGAGCAACCGCACCTCGGGCGCTGCGCGGGCGACGACGTCGCCCAGCAACGCCCACGCGGCCTCATCGATCTCACCGGACGCATCGTGGCGCCATCGTCCGTGACGCTGGGCAGAGCCGCCAATCCGCACGGCGCCGATCAGGTCGCCCGGTATGCCAAGGAGCCACGAGCGCGGATCGTATCCATGGTTCCGGCTGGCCACCAGAAGGCTGGTGACATCGATGAGAAGCCGGCAGCGGGCCTGGTGGCAAAGCTGGTGGAGGAAATCCGTCTCGGCAAGCCGGCCGGGAACGCGCAGCGGCGATGCGATCGGCTCGATCAGGGAAGGCCGGTCGCAGGACTCTGTCGCGCGAATGACGTGTTCGGCGACGAGTTGGAGTGAAGCCGGCGTCAGGGCGACGGGGACCGTGGTGCGCAGCCGAATCTGGTCGGATGCAGAGAACCCGAGCGGATGGACGATGAACTGACTGCGTGCGGTGGTGCTGACCTCAGCCAGGGACTTCAGACGTTCCGGGCTCAGGGCACCGGGTGTGCCAATGGACAGCGACGGCGCGCGAACCAGAATGCTGGCGCGGGTACTGAGCCAGGCAAGGTAGGGAGATGGGCGTGCAAAGAAACCGTCAGCGGCGATCTCCACGCAGTCGATGGCTTCGGGTTGCTCCTCGAGCCATCGTGCGGTGATGTTGCCGCTGAGCGAAACGCCTGTCATGCCCGAAGAGGACGTTGGGAGCCCCAAACGCGCTAGGCCATCCGACCGCGATTATCGGCCCGGACAAGGGACCTGACTCAATCGCTGATCACTCCCCGGGTCTGCGCGACTCTCGACGCGGCCGGCGATTCACACCGTATTGGGCTGAAGCCGGAGTGGTCGATGCTGTCATGAGTAGGGCTACGGCGGGCGCGGTGACGGCCACCTTGCCGACCTGCTGCAGGAATGCGCGGCGGGCGGCTATCTCATCGACCGGCTTGGGAGAGCGATTCGTGTTCGTCATGACGATGCCTTGTATTGTCCTATAGAGGAAGTTACCGTAGGCCTCGAAGGCCTGTCAAGGTACTCTTTATGACACTAAGATCCCGAAACAACAGATGCCCCCCCGTTGAACGCATCGCCTGGGAGACCATCGTTCACCGGCGGATCAGCGACTTGACCACTCCCCACACTGGAAGAATGGCGAAGTCCACGCCCAGCTTCAGCGGAACGTAGGCCCATTGGAGGATGCCGGGCAACGCCACCATTTCGATATGGTGCCTCCGCGGCGTGGCCCACGTGCGGCCCACATAGCGAATCTGGTCGGTCCACCGCTCGCGCATCCGAAGGCGGAAGTATTCGACGCGGTCGTTTCTGGGCTCCTGCCTGGGAGGACCGAACAACCCAGCAACCACGGTGCGGCGCAGGTTCAAGGTCACGGTATCGCGCTCGATGAGTTGCTGGACGGACTCAGGCAGGTGTGATCCTGCGCATTCCTGGGCAACCGCAAGACCCAGGAGCAGGATGCGCCCACATCCCTGCTTCCGCGCATGCGCGAGACAGGCCTCCAGGTCCAGGCCAGGGTGTGTGGCAAGCAGGGCCGCGACATCGCGGATCCACGCCAGTCGCTCCCAATGATGCTTCGCGCCATGGATGCAGAGGGCCAACAGGAGGTCGTCTGGCGCGAGGGTCAGCACGGAACGCCCTCCGAGCAGGGTTGGTCGCGCTCGGTCGAGCATCTGGCTGTAGTCCACGTCGATGGCAAGAGGACGCTGGCTGAGCCCCCAGTGGGGTTCCACGACGATGCCGTCGGACTCGCGGATGAACTGGTACTCGCACTGAAACTGCCTGTACATCTCCTGTTGAACGGGAGTCATCCGCGGCATGTCGTCACGTTGGTAGGCGTCGACGTACCCGCGCTCTTCCAGCACGTCGCACACCTGGACCACATCGCCCGGCCGAATCAGGAGGTCGATGTCGCCGGGCGTCCGGAGCCCCGCGTCGCCAAACAGCAACTCACCCAGTAACGGCCCCTTGAAGGGAATGGCCGTCACGGACCGTCCTGCCAACGCATCCAGCAGCAGGCAGAGCTCGTTCGTCAGCAGGTCGGATTGCGCCCGGAGGATGGTGCAATGGTCCCGCAGCGCCGTGAGCAGGTCGCCGGGGACCAGGGAAGAGTCGGCTCTATCGAGTGCCATGAGCAGCGCTGGCGCCACTCGGTGATGAAGTGCAAGTTCGATGACACGGGTCCAGTCCGTTGTGTTGTACAGCGCCCGACTGACCGCTTCCTCGGCTGAACTGGTCACGGAGGTCGCGGCCAGCAGCAGGTCGTGTTCGGGGCGCGACGTGGCGGGTTCAGCTATTGGCGGCACGAACATCGACGAGCATAGCTGAAGCCGGCGCCATAGCGCGGGTCTCACGGGCTGACAAGTTGGCCCGCCCTCACTCGATACACAGGAAGCCTTGGAGTAAAGTATGGTCGCCCCTCGCGAACCGGTTCAACTCATGATGAACATTGTCGTCACTGGTGGTGCGGGCTTCATTGGCTCGCACTTCCTCAATCTCTTCGTCCCCCGCTATCCAGAGTACC
The DNA here is from genome assembly GCA_963721715.1 of uncultured Acidobacteriota bacterium. Lineage (GTDB taxonomy): Bacteria > Acidobacteriota > Vicinamibacteria > Vicinamibacterales > UBA2999 > VFZN01. The sequence continues at coordinate 1,245,624 of CAVRKI010000006.1, forward strand.
GCTTCATCAATCTCGACGTGCTGACGTACGCGGCAAACCTGATGAACCTTGCCGCCATCAGCGGCGCGCCCAATTACCAGTTCGAGCGGGTTGACATCGCCGATCGTGCCGCGGTGACTGACGTCTTCGAACGGGTCAGCCCGGATCTGATCGTGCACTTCGCGGCCGAGAGCCACGTCGATCGCAGCATCCACAGCCCTGATGCGTTCGTCCGAACCAACATCGTCGGCACGTTCAACCTGCTCGAGGCGGCCCGGACGCAGGCGGCCCGACGCCGGACGGTGTTCCACCACGTGAGCACGGACGAGGTGTACGGCTCCCTCGGGCCCACAGGGGCATTCATCGAGACGACGCCGTACGACCCGTCGAGCCCCTATTCGGCGTCGAAGGCGTCGAGCGACCACCTGGTGCGCGCGTATCACCGCACCTACGGCCTGCCGGTGCAGCATCACGAACTGTTCGAACAACTACGGACCGTGCCAGTTTCCCGAGAAGCTGATCCCGCTGATGATCCTCAACGCCTTGGACGGCAAGCCGCTGCCGGTCTACGGCCAGGGCACGAACGTGCGCGACTGGCTGTATGTCGACGGATCACTGCGAGGCGATCTGGGCCGTGATGCAAACACGGCCGCATCGGCGAGACCTACAACATCGGCGGGCGCAGCGAGCAGCGGAACATCGACGTCGTGCAGGCCATCTGCGCGTGCGTGGCCGAAGAGACCGGCCGCCCCCTCGACGAGCTGCTGGGCCTGATTGACCTTGTGACGGATCGGCCGGGCCACGATCATCGCTACGCCATCGATCCCGCCAAGATCGAGCGTGAATGCGGGTTCGCGCCGACCGAGACCTTCGAGATCCGGCCTGCGGAAGACGGTGCGCTTCTACCTGCAGAACGCGGACTGGGTCGACGCAGGTGCGCTCGGGCGAATACCGCGCCTGGATCGATCGCAACTACGCGGGGCGCGTATGATCACGAAGGGCATCATTCTCGCCGGAGGGTCCGGCACTCGGCTGCATCCGCTCACGCGGGCCGTGAGCAAGCAGCTCATGCTCGGTCTACGACAAGCCGATGATCTACTACCCGCTGAGCACGCTGATGCTCGCGGGCATTCGCGACGTGCTCGTCATCACGCACGCCGCACGACGTGCCGCTGTTTCAAGCGTCTCCTCGGCGACGGAGCGGACTGGGGCATGCGGATTCGCTACGCCGAGCAACCCAGCCCGGACGGGCTGGCGCAGGCGTTCCTGATCGGCGAGCCGTTCCTCGACGGCCAGGGCGGCGCGCTGGTCCTCGGCGACAACATCTTCTACGGCCACGGCCTGCCGGAGAGCCTCCGGCGAGCGGCGGCCGAACCGTCCGGCGCGACCGTGTTCGCCTACTGGGTGCGCAATCCCGAGGCCTTCGGCGTCGTCGAGTTCGACGCGGACGGCCGTCGCCGTCAGCCTCGAGGAGAAGCCCGCGCAGCCCAGGTCGAACTACGCGCTGACCGGCCTCTACTTCTACGACGCCGAGGTGGTCGACGCTGGCGAAGTCGCTGCAGCCCTCGCCGCGCGGCGAATTGGAAATCACCGACTTGAACCGGTTGTATCTCGAGCGGCGTGCCCTCCGTGTCGAGAAGCTTGGCCGCGGCACGGCGTGGCTCGACACCGGAACGCCCGATGCGCTGCTGCAGGCCTCGAACTTCGTGCAGACGCTTCAGGCACGGCAGGGACTGCAGATCGCGTGCCCTGAGGAAATTGCCTTTCTTATGGACTGGATTACTCGCGACGATTTGCTGCGGCTTGCGACGACGCTTGGCAAGTCGTCGTACGGGCGTTACCTGTTGGACGTCGCGGAAGGTCGATGACGGGGAGATGGCTAATCCCCTGGATCCGTGATTTCTAGGATAAGTCTGACTCATTGGCCGTGGACCTGCTGCACCCGAAGGCCAAATCGCCGCATGCGGTCGAGGATCTCGTCAGCGGTCTTCACCCAGCTGAAGGGTGCGCCTCGTGTGTTGTGCGCGTCGACGTAGGCCAGGATCGCAGCGCGCAACTGCGGAATGCTCGTCCGCCAGATTCGCCCGACCATCGTGTGACTGATGCCCGCCGCCTTCGCCCTCGACCGCGTGCTCCAGTGCGTCTCGCCGGCCGGTGTCGTCTCGAGCGTCTTCACGATCGGGGCTTCGACCTGCTCATCCAACATCGTGCGGGACGCCCCAACGCGCGGCTCGTCATACCACCCTTCGAGCCGGCGCTGGACCAACTGGCGGCGCCACTTGGCGACCGTCGTCTTCGTGGTCCGCAGACGGTGCGCTACCGTGGTGTCGGACGCGTCGATACACGCCAGCACGATACGCGCGCGAAACGCGAGGGCGCGATTGACGCGAGCGCGTTTCGTCAAGCGCACGAGCACGGCGCGCTCCTCAACCGCAGAAGGCCTCGACGCGTCGCCGAGGCCGCCCAAGTCGGAAGCGATGACTCGAAAGCCAGCGTCGAGGCGGGGGCCGATTTGATTGCCGGGAAATCGCGAATCGGGAAAGCGGTGCAACCGTTCCCTCGGAGGAGGGTTCGGTGAGCAAGGAGCGAAAGGTTCTGGTTTCTCCCAGCGCGGAGGCGCCGCTGGTGGTCGAAGACGAGCGCGGCGCAGCGCGCATCTCTTCTTTTTTCAACTGCAAACTGGCTGAGGCCGACAGGAAGGGTTGGCGAGAAGGGAGGGGCAGTTCTTGTAGTCGCAAAAGGGTCGACTGCCCTGTCGCTTGACAGGTGTTTTTGACGGTTTTCGAGACTAAAGACCGCCTGCCAGCCGACTAATCTGCCCCTGGGGCGCCTAAGCACGGCCTTACCGTTGGCACCCCAATTGCTTCACGGCTCATGGATAGATTCGTGTCTACCTATTCGATAAGGAACTCGATGCGCGGATTTGTTCGTGGCTTACTGACGCTCTTTGTAGCTGGATGTGTGCTTGGGGCGACTCAGGAGGCGAGCGCGCAGCAGGTACTGACGTTCGACGAAATGGGGAATCCGCCCGGCCCGATTCTCGGCGAGGTGGTCTGCTCAGCCGGCAACGGGCTTCGCTTCACATCCGACCATTTTCACGTCATCGGCCCTAGCTCTGGCGCGCCGTTCTCGTCCAGCGGAACGACCCATCTCGGCTTCGAATCTGATCGTGGATTTCCGATCGTCTTGAGCCGCGATGGAGCCGGAACTTTTTCGCTTTTCTCTCTTGATGCCGGCGAGTTCTACCAATCTCCCGATCCCTATCGCCCCGACGCGCAGTGGATCACCCTGACCGGCCATCAGGCTGATGGCGGCGTCGTCACGCATTCGCTCTTGCTGGATGGCATTCGCGACGGCCAGGGTGGAATAGACGACTACGAACATTTCGTCCTGCCTCCGACGTTTGTCAATCTGCGTTCGGTGGTCTTCAGCGGATGGCTACCGGGCGGTATTGAGGGCGGCTTGGCGTTCGACAACCTTGAGTATCAGCTGGATTCGCAGGAACCAGTCCCGCCGTGCTTTTACATCGATTCAGTTCCGACCGTGTCGTTCGTCACGTCTGGCGGGATCGTATCCGGCATCGTGACGCTCGAGGCCAACGCGACCGACAATTCCGCGATCGCCAGCGTCACGTTCAGGCTCGATGGCGTTGAGATGGCGTTTTTTGCGACCGCGCCTTACACGCTTCAGTGGGACACGACTGTCCTGGCCGACGGCAACTACACACTGACCGCTGAGGTGCGCGATTTCACCAATAACGTTGCCGGCGCCACCTTGGACGTCACGGTGCAGAACAACGTCGTCGTCAGCAACGGTCCGCACTACGTCGCGTTCGACGGCGTCAATGATTACGTGCACGTCGCCGACGCACCGGCGTTGAGCTTCGGCAATGGCACGGCGGATACGCCGTTGACGATCGAAGCGTGGGTGCGGCCGGAGACGGTGGCGGGCCGCCAGCCGATTATCGGCAAGCCCGGTGAGTATCGCCTGATGTTTTTCGATGGCACGATTTTCGTGCAGCTGCGCGACAACAGCACCGGCGCCCGGATGAGTCGTGACGGCCAATGCCAACCTGAGCAGCTGGGTGGGCAGCTGGCATCACGTCGCGGTCACCTACGACGGGCGCGGCGGCGCGACGGCCAGCCACGGCGTCAGCATCTATCTGGACGGCGCGGCCGTGCCGGTCTTCCGCGATGACGTCGCCGACGTACGTGGCGATGGAAGACCATGCCAATCCGATCGAGATCGGTCGCGACCGCGATCTAGGAGGACTACTACCGCGGCGGACTGGACGAACTGCGCCTGTGGAACGTCACTCGCACTGCGAACGATCTCCAGTTGACGATGGGCGCCGAGCTCTCCGGACTCGAGGCAGGACTCGTCGGCTACTGGCGCTTCAACGAAGGCGCAGGTGTGGCTTCAGCCGACGATTCGCCGAACGACAACGGCGCGGTACTGATGGGCGGAACAGCCTGGGCGCCGGATGGGCCACTCGCGCCAGACACCACTGCACCGCAGATCAACAACCTCCTCGTTTCGAACGTGACAGCCAGCGGTGCGACCATCACGTTTACGACCGACGAAACGGTCGCTGGCCTGGGTCGTCGTACTCGCAGACGACGTGTCCATGCACAGACGTCTATAGCCCGACGGTCGGCACGACACACACAGTTCAATTGACAGGACTTGCGGCGGAGACGTTGTACCAGTTCACGGTCAACGCACGCGACGGGGCTAATAACCTTCGCACGTCGACGTCGATGAACTTCACCACGTTGCCGGCATCGAGCGACGTGCAGCCGCCCACGGTCGCGTTCGTCACGCCAGCCGCGGGAGCCGCGTCCGGCGCTGTCACGATCGATGCCTCGGCGTCGGACGATTTTGGCGTCGTCAGTGTCACCTTCAGGGTGGATGGTGTGGTGCTGGGTGCGGCGGTCCTGTCGGCGCCCTATACGCTGGTGTGGGACTCGACCAGTGTGGCCGATGGCGCGCATACGCTGACGGCTGAAGCGCGGGATGCGGTCAATCACGTCACCACGGCGACCGTGGTGGTCCTGGTCCAGAACACGCCGGTGCCAAATGCGCCGCACTACGTCGCGTTCGACGGCGTCAATGATTATGTGCACGTCGCCGACGCACCGGCGTTGAGCTTCGGCAATGGCACGGCGGATACGCCGTTGACGATCGAAGCGTGGGTGCGGCCGGAGACGGTGGCGGGCCGCCAGCCGATTGTCGGCAAGTCCGGTGAGTATCGCCTGATGTTCTTCTACGGCACGATTTTCGTGCAGCTGCGCGACAACAGCACCGGCGCCCGGGTGATCGTGACGGCCAATGCCAACCTGAGCAGCTGGGTAGGCAGCTGGCATCACGTCGCGGTCACCTACGACGGGCGCGGCGGCGCGGCAGCCAGTCGCGGCGTCAGCATCTATCTGGACGGCGCGGCCGTGCCGGTCTTCCGCGATGACGTCGCCGAGTACGTGGCGATGGAGAGACCATGCCAATCCGCTCGAGATCGGGCGCGACAGCGAACCCGATGGATCAGTACGCCGGCGGACTCGACGAGCTGCGCCTCTGGAATGTGGTGCGCACCCAGCCGGAAATCCAGGCCGCCATCGTCGACCGAGCTCACAGGGGCGGAAGCCGGGCTGGCCGCGTATTGGCGCTTCAACGAAGGCACCGGCACCAGCGTGGCCGACGACTCCGCGGGCTCGTCCACCGCGACGTTGGTGAACGGCACCGCTGTGGTTGACGGATGGTCCGCTGGCGCCGGATACGACGGCGCCGCAGATCGCCAACATCGTCGTCTCGAACATCACGCCGACCGGCGCGACGATGACCTTCACGACGAACGAGCCGACGACGGGCTGGATCTCGTATGTGGCCGGCACGGCGTGCCCGTGCACCGATGCCTTCAGCGGCGGCCTCGGCACGTCGCACACGATCACGCTGACGGGCCTCGCGGCCGACACCACCTATCAGGTCGAGGCGAAGGCGCACGACGCCGCCAACAACGCGCAGACCGCGGCGCCGATCAGCTTCCAGACCTTGTCAGCCTCGACGGATCTCGAGGCGCCCGTCGTGTCCATCGACAGCCCGACCGGCGGGACGGTGGCCGGCAGCGTCCTGCTGCAGGCGACGGCGTCGGACAACGTCGGCGGTCACGACGGTCACGTTCAGGGTGGACGGCGTGGCGCTCGGCGCGGCGGACACCGTCGGCGCCCTATACGCTGGTGTGGGACACGACGAGGGTGGCCGACGGCGCGCACACGCTGACCGTTGAAGCGCGCGATGCGGTCAATCACGTCAGCACGGCGACCGTGGTGGTGCTGGTGCAGAACACGCCGGTGCCGAAGGCGCCGCACTACGTCGTGTTCGACGGCGTCAACGACTACGTGCGCGTCGCCGACGCGCCGGCGTTGAGCTTCGGCAACGGCATGGCGGATACGCCGATGACGATCGAGGCGTGGGTGCGGCCGGAGAGCGTGGCGGGCGGCCAGCCAGATCATCGGCAAGTCCGGCGAGTACCGCCTGATGTTTCTTCTACGGCACGATGTTCGCTGCAGCTGCGCGACAACAGCACCGGCGCCCGGCGTGATCGTGACGGCCACTGCCAACCTGAGCAGCTGGGTGGGCAGCTGGCATCACGTCGCGGTCACCTACGACGGGCGCGGCGGCGCGACGGCCAGCCAGGGCGTCACCATCTATCTGGACGGCGTGGCCGTGCCGGTCGGCCGCGAGGACGACGCCGGGCTACGTGGCGATGGAAGACCATGCCAATCCGCTCGACATCGGTCGCGACAGCGAACTCGAGGGCATCAGTACGCCGGCGCACTCGACGAACTGCGCCTCTGGAATGTGGTGCGCACCCAGCCGGAAATCCAGGCCGCCATCGCCACCGAGCTCACAGGGGGGAAGCCGGGCTGGCCGCGTATTGGCGCTTCAACGAAGGTACTCGGCACCAGCGTGGCCGATGACTCCGCGGGCTCGTCCCTCGCGACCCTGCTGAACGGTACCCTGTGGCTGACAGATGGCCCGCTGGCGCCGGATGTGACGGCGCCGCAGATTGCCAACATCGTCGTCTCGAACATCACGCCCACCGGCGCGACGATTACCTTCACGACCAACGAGCCGACGACGGGCTGGATCTCGTATGTGGCCGGCACCGCGTGCCCGTGCTCCGAGGCCTTCAGCGGCGGCCTCGGCCTGTCTCACACGATCACGCTGACGGGCCTCGCCGCCGACACCACCTATCAGGTCGAGGCGAACGCGCACGATGCCGCCAATAACGCACAGGCCGCATTGCCGATCAGCTTCCGGACCCTGCAGCCCTCGGCGGATCTCGAGCCGCCCGTCGTGTCCCTGGACAGCCCGACCGGCGGTCTGGTGGCCGGCAGCGTCCAGCTGCACGCCACCGCCTCGGACAACGTGGCGGTAACGACGGTCACCTTCAGGGTGGATGGTGTGGTGCTGGGTGCGGCGGTCCTGTCGGCGCCCTATACGCTGGTGTGGGACTCGACCAGTGTGGCCGATGGCGCGCATACGCTGACGGCTGAAGCGCGGGATGCGGTCAATCACGTCACCACGGCGACCGTGGTGGTCCTGGTCCAGAACACGCCGGTGCCAAATGCGCCGCACTACGTCGCGTTCGACGGCGTCAATGATTATGTGCACGTCGCCGACGCACCGGCGTTGAGCTTCGGCAATGGCACGGCGGATACGCCGTTGACGATCGAAGCGTGGGTGCGGCCGGAGACGGTGGCGGGCCGCCAGCCGATTGTCGGCAAGTCCGGTGAGTATCGCCTGATGTTTTTCTACGGCACGATTTTCGTGCAGCTGCGCGACAACAGCACCGGCGCCCGGGTGATCGTGACGGCCAATGCCAACCTGAGCAGCTGGGTAGGCAGCTGGCATCACGTCGCGGTCACCTACGACGGGCGCGGCGGCGCGGCAGCCAGCCGCGGCGTCAGCATCTATCTGGACGGCGCGGCCGTGCCGGTCTTCCGCGATGACGTCGCCGAGTACGTGGCGATGGAAGACCATGCCAATCCGATCGAGATCGGTCGCGACAGCGAACTCGGGGATCAGTACGCCGGCGCACTCGACGAACTGCGCCTCTGGAATGTGGTGCGCACCCAGCCGGAAATCCAGGCCGCCATCGCCACCGAGCTCACAGGGGGGGAAGCCGGGCTGGCCGCGTATTGGCGCTTCAACGAAGGTCTCGGCACCAGCGTGGCCGATGACTCCGCGGGCTCGTCCCTCGCGACCCTGCTGAACGGTACCCTGTGGCTGACAGATGGCCCGTTGACGCCGGATGTGACGGCGCCGCAGATTGCCAACATCGTCGTCTCGAACATCACGCCCACCGGCGCGACGATTACCTTCACGACCAACGAGCCGACGACGGGCTGGATCTCGTATGTGGCCGGCACCGCGTGCCCGTGCTCCGAGGCCTTCAGCGGCGGCCTCGGCCTGTCTCACACGATCACGCTGACGGGCCTCGCCGCCGACACCACCTATCAGGTCGAGGCGAACGCGCACGATGCCGCCAATAACGCACAGGCCGCATTGCCGATCAGCTTCCGGACCCTGCAGCCCTCGGCGGATCTCGAGCCGCCCGTCGTGTCCCTGGACAGCCCGACCGGCGGTCTGGTGGCCGGCAGCGTCCAGCTGCACGCCACCGCCTCGGACAACGTGGCGGTAACGACGGTCACCTTCAGGGTGGATGGTGTGGTGCTGGGTGCGGCGGTCCTGTCGGCGCCCTATACGCTGGTGTGGGACTCGACCAGTGTGGCCGATGGCGCGCATACGCTGACGGCTGAAGCGCGGGATGCGGTCAATCACGTCACCACGGCGACCGTGGTGGTCCTGGTCCAGAACACGCCGGTGCCAAATGCGCCGCACTACGTCGCGTTCGACGGCGTCAATGATTATGTGCACGTCGCCGACGCACCGGCGTTGAGCTTCGGCAATGGCACGGCGGATACGCCGTTGACGATCGAAGCGTGGGTGCGGCCGGAGACGGTGGCGGGCCGCCAGCCGATTGTCGGCAAGTCCGGTGAGTATCGCCTGATGTTTTTCTACGGCACGATTTTCGTGCAGCTGCGCGACAACAGCACCGGCGCCCGGGTGATCGTGACGGCCAATGCCAACCTGAGCAGCTGGGTAGGCAGCTGGCATCACGTCGCGGTCACCTACGACGGGCGCGGCGGCGCGGCAGCCAGTCGCGGCGTCAGCATCTATCTGGACGGCGCGGCCGTGCCGGTCTTCCGCGATGACGTCGCCGAGTACGTGGCGATGGAAGACCATGCCAATCCGATCGAGATCGGTCGCGACAGCGATCAAGGGGATCAGTACGCCGGCGCACTCGACGAGCTGCGCCTCTGGAATGTGGTGCGCACCCAGCCGGAAATCCAGGCCGCCATCGCCACCGAGCTCACAGGGGGGGAAGCCGGGCTGGCCGCGTATTGGCGCTTCAACGAAGGTCTCGGCACCAGCGTGGCCGATGACTCCGCGGGCACCAGTGTGGCGACGATTTCGAGAGTCGCGCTCTGGATGGCTGGCGGCCCGTTTTAGGCTGATTTGCCGCGAGCCGCCTCCGGCAAATTGGGACAGAGCGAATGAAGGGCGGTCTGATGCAGCTCTCGCCTATCCACGCCACATCGACGCTAGCGACGTTGCGCATGGCGACAATGACGCCCGGCAGCACTGCCTGCTGCTCGTCGGTCTTGCACAGAACTTGGGCGTGGACGGTCGACGACCGCCCGTCATGGAAACGGGCGCTAGCGGCGCGCGCGGGCCTGCTGTGCGCGGGCGAGCTGCTCGAGCAAGGGTTCGGTCTCCTCGAACGAGAGGCAGGCGTCCGTGATGCTCTGGCCGTAGCGAGCAGGGACGCCTGACACGAGGTCCTGCCGTCCATCGACGAGATGGCTCTCGATCATCGTGCCAAAGACGGCCCACGAGCCCGCCGACACCTGCTCGCAGATGGCGCGCACCACGGCGGGCTGGCGGCGGTGATCCTTGAGGCTGTTGCCGTGCGAACAATCGATCATCAACCGCGGATGGCGGCCCCGTAACGCCAGCCGCGCGCAGGCTTCCTCGACATGCGTGGCCTCATAGTTGGGGCCGCTCTTCGACCCCCCGCGCAGGATGACGTGACAGGTGTCGTTGCCGGTGGTGTGGAAAATCGCCGACACGCCCTGCTTGGTCACGCCGGGGAACCAGTGCTCGGAGGCGGCCACCACGGCCGCGTCGATGGCGGGTTGCACGTTGCCGTCCGTGCTGTTCTTGAAACCGACCGGCATCGAGAGTCCGGACGCCAACTCACGATGCACCTGGCTCTCAGTGGTCCGCGCGCCGATCGCCGCCCACGAAGTGAGGTCGTCGATGTATTGCGGAATCTGCGTGTCCAGGAACTCCGACCCGGTCGGCAGTCCCATGTCGTTGACGTCGAGCAACAGCCGGCGCGCCAGCCGCAGGCCACGATTGACATGGAAGCTGCCATCGAGGTCGGGATCGTTAATCAGGCCCTTCCAGCCAACCGTCGTCCGCGGCTTTTCGAAGTAGCAGCGCAGGACCACGATCAAGGAGTCGGCGTAGCGGTCGGCCTCGGCCTTCAGCCGCTGCGCGTATTCGAGCGCTGCTCCCGGATCGTGAATCGAGCACGGCCCGACCACGACCACCAGTCGCGGATCACTGCCCTGAATCACCTGCCCGATGGCTTGTCGCGAATCGGCGACTAGGTTGGACGCGGCCTCGCTGAGCGGTATCTCCTCGATGAGAATGGCGGGGGAAATGAGCGGCCTCACGTCCGTGATGCGGAGGTCCTGAGTCGGTCGGCGCATGACCGACACAGACTACCGCATCCGGCGTCAGCGCCCCCCGAGATCGAGCCGCACGAGTGCCTCGGTAGTGCACGCGAACACCGTACCGTCCGCACCCACGGCGATGGCACGGAGCGGGGCGTCGCCGCCCTCGGCCGGCAGCCACGCCGACTCGCGGAACTCGCCGGTCCGATCGAAGGCCACGCGCAGCACACCGGCGCTCGCCGGGCCGTGCACGACCAGCAGGTGAGTGCCTGCGGACGCGGGCGCGCGCGAGTCCGCGGCCAGCGCGTGCGCGCTGTCCGACGCTGGCAGGGCGAACCGCGCGACCGGCGCCCGCGTACCCGCGGGCGGGGTGGCCGCGGCCCGCAGCAAGTGCGGTGTGCCGTCCTCGGCGAGGTCCGTCAGCCACAGTTCGCCGGTGGGACCCCAGGCCAGGCCGGTCGGCCGGTGCAGGCCGGTCATGTGAATCGGCGGGCCGGGCGGCAAGTCGGCCGGGGTCGTGCCGTCCGCGTTGAGCCGCAGCACTTTTCCCGCCAAATCGCCCAGGTCGCCCGCGCGCGCGGCCACGCCGCCATCATCAAGAGCGAGGTAGAGCTGACGGTCGGGGCCCATGCGTAAAACGGCGTGTGGTTGCGCAGCGGCGCCGGGCAAACCATCGACGACGATGGCGCGTTCGATCAGCGTGCCGCCTGAGAGGCGATAGCGGGTGGCGCGGAGGCCATCCTCGCTGGAGTACAGACGAAGACGGCCTGGGTCGCCGCGAAATCGCGACCGACGGCCATCGCCAGCAGGCCGTGCCCATCGCCCACGACGACGTCCGGCAGGGTCAACGCCGGGGTCGTCACCAGCGCACCATCGCGGAACAGACGGACGCGCCCGGACCGCTCGGCCACCAGCATCCGCCCATCCGGCAGGACGGCCAGGTCGGTCGGATCATCAAGGCCGCGGGCCAAGGCCGCAGCCGCAGGCGCGGCTTCGGTAGCCGCCATCATCGGTGGAGACGTTCGGGCCGTTGCGTTTCCGCTCCCCTCGGCCCGAACGAGGATGGGCGAGGAGGCGGGGCCTTCGCTGAAGCCGTCGGGCGCCAGGGTCACGACCCAGAGGGTGTGAACGCCGGGGTCGAGCGGTGGCAACGAGGCCTGACACTCGAATCCGTCAGGGCCGATGGTGGTGGTGACGCAGCCGGCATCGGCAAGGGCCGACTGGGTGCCGTCGATGTAGAGACGGAAGGTGAGGCCGGTCAGCGCATCGGCACTGGCGGCGGGCTGCTCCCACGCCAGGCGTTCGCCGCCGCGCACCGTGAATTCGGGCAGGGGCGCGGGCGCCCCCGGGGGGCCCTCATTGGGTGGAGGTGGGCTCGCGGGCGGGGCCTTCTCGTCACCGGCCTGATGTACCTGAGCCTGCGCCGTAAGCGGCGCGCCGCACAGGCCGATAAGCCACAGGAAGGTCGCGAGACGGAGCAGGCGTTGATGGGACGACATGGCGACACCAAGAACCGAAGGGTCAAGCATACCTGAGGGTTCGAAGGCGCTCGGTAGAACATCGAAGTCCCTGTTTCAGATGACTTTAGTTGTCTCAATGGGCTCCCTGCCAACCTCGACGGCCCGGCCGGGCCCGCCGCGAGACCGCCCCGGAAGCTCTTCATCTGCTTGTCCAGTAACGACTTATGTGTCATAAACGACTTTCTGAGGCTTCCGGTGC
>CAVRKI010000007.1:0-24782 GCA_963721715.1 uncultured Acidobacteriota bacterium
GCCGGATACGGGCGGCGCCTCGATCGTGATGCGACGCTCGTCTTCTCCGCCGTCCTCGATCCGGATGGCGATCGCTCCGCGCACCGCCCGCACCAGCCGCTCCGGCCACTCCACCGCCACCACCCCGTCAGCCGCCACGTCAGGGTCCAGCCCGATCTCGTCCAGGTCCGTGCTGGTCAGCCGATAGAGATCCACGTGGATCAGCGGCAGCCGTCCGCCGCGATACTCGTGAACCAGCGTGAACGTCGGGCTCGTCACCTCGCGCGTGTCGAAACCCAACCCCTCGGCCAGTCCCCGCACGAACGCCGTCTTCCCGGCGCCGAGATCGCCCGTCAGGAGCAGGACCGCGCCGGGCTCCAGCGTCACGGCCAGCTGCGCCGCCAGCAGGCGCGTCTCGCCTTCGGCGTGGGTCTGGAACGTGCCGGTCATGCCTCGTTCGCGCGCTCGGCCACCACCCGCTGGCGCGCGGTCAGCTCCAGGATGGCGTCGCCGATGTGCTCCACCAGGTCGCCGGCGGTCATCGACACCTCACCGGTGTCCGCGTCGGCGAGCTCACCCGCCGCGCCGTGCAGATAGACCGCCACCCGACAGGCCGCTTCGGCGTCCAGCAGCTGCGCCATCCAGGCCGCCAGCATCCCCGCCAGGACGTCGCCCGTGCCGCCGGTGGCCATGCCCGGCGATCCGGTCGGGTTGACGAACACGGGGCCGGCCGGCGTGGCAATCAGCGTTCGGTAGCCCTTGAGCACGACGTAGACCTGGTGACGCTTGGCGAAGTCAGAGGCGATGCCCAGGCGATTCGCCTGCACGTCCTCAACGCTGCAGCCGACCAGCCGCGCCATCTCGCCCGGATGCGGCGTGATGATGATGTCCCGGCCGTCGCGGCCGGCGAGGGCCGCCGGTTCGTCGGCAAAGGCGTTGAGCGCATCGGCGTCGAGCACCAGCGGCGTCTCGCCCTTCTCCACCAGTTCGCGCACGAACGTCGTCACGCCTTCACCGCGCCCCAGCCCAGGCCCCACGGCCATGACGTCGGCGTGGAGCCCCAGCACGGCTTCCGCGGCGGCAAAGTGGACGGTGCCGATCGCGGTTTCCTCGAGCGGCTCGGTCATGTACTCCACGCCGTAGCCAGCCACCACCGCCTGGCACGACCTCGGACAGGCCACCGTCACCAGGCCCGCACCCGAGCGCAGCGCCCCTTGCGCCGCCAGCGCCGCGGCCCCGGTCTTCCCCACCGAACCGGCGACGATGACCACCCGGCCGAAGTCGCCCTTGTGCGCGTCGGTGGCGCGCGGGGGAATCAGCATGCGCAGCTGATCGCGCGTGATCAGCTCGATCCGCGGGCCGTCCAGCTGATCGATCACGCCGAGCGGAATGCCGATGTCGGCAATCACCACCTCACCCGACATCTGCTCGGCCGGCGACAGGATCAGCGGCAGCTTCGGCGCCGCGAGCGTGATGGTGACGGTCGCGTCCACGCAGTCGCCGATCAGCTCGGGCGTGTCGGCGGACAGTCCGGAAGGCAGGTCGATCGACACGATCGGCAGGCCGCTGGCGTTGAGGTCGGCCACCACCGTCTGGTGCAGGCCCTTGAGCGGCGTGGTCAGCCCGGTGCCGAACATCGCGTCGATGATCAGGTCGTGCTGGCTGACCTCCGAGAAGTGCAGCTCCCACGAGCCCTCGTCCGCCACTTCGACCACGGTCACGCTGAGCCGTCCGAGGATGTCGAGGTTGATGCGGGCGTCGCCCTTGACCTCGGCAACCTGACCGACCAGGAACACCGTGGCATCCACGCCGCGCTGGTGCAGCGTCCGCGCGACGACGAAGCCATCGCCGCCATTGTTGCCCTTGCCCGCGATGATCGCCACGCGCTGGTCGTTGAGGTCGTCGTAGAGCGACTCCAGCGCCGCCACCACCTGCCGCCCGGCGTTCTCCATCAACACGATCGACGGCAGGCCGACATCGTCGATGGTGGCGCGATCCGCTTCCCGCATCTGCCTGGCGTTGAGGATTCTCATGCGTGCCTACAGCCTACCCCAGTCGAGCTCGGCGCGAGGGGCCCATGGCTTCCTCTACGGCGAAGGCCTCTGGAGGCCGCCGGCGGTCGTGTCGTCGGATCGGGTGTTCCCGGTCCGACGACGAAGCTGTTGCAGCGTTCAGGCGCCGGGCGCTGGCGCGCTAGGCGTAGGTTTCCATCGGCGGGCACACGCACATCAGGTTGCGGTCGCCATACGGATTGTCGATGCGTCCGACGCTCGGCCACACCTTGCCGGCCTTCACCCACGGCAGCGGGAAGGCGGCCTTCTCGCGCGAGTAGGGGTGCGTCCAGGCGTCGGCGGTGACGACCGCCGCGGTGTGCGGCGCGTTCTTCAGGACGTTGTCCTTCGGGTCCACCTGCCCCGTAACCACCTCTTCAATCTCCCGGCGAATGGCGATCAGCGCCTCGCAGAAGCGATCGAGCTCCGCCTTCGGCTCGCTTTCGGTGGGCTCGATCATGATCGTGCCGGCCACCGGGAACGACACCGTCGGGGCGTGGAAACCGTAGTCCATCAGCCGCTTGGCGACGTCGGTCTCGTCCACGCCTTTGGCCTTGAAGGCGCGCAGGTCGAAGATCATCTCGTGGGCGACGCGGCCGTTCTCGCGCGTGTAGAGCACCGGGTAGTGCTTTTCCAGCCGGGCCTTGATGTAGTTGGCGTTGAGGATGGCGTGACGCGTGGCGTCGGTCATGCCGTCGCCGCCCAGCATCCGCACGTAGCCGTAGGAAATCAGCAGGATGCTGGCGCTGCCCCACGGCGCGGCAGACACTGCCGCAATCGGGTGCTCACCGCCGACTTTCACCAGCGGGTGGCCTGGCAGGTACGGCGCCAGATGCGCGGCCACGCCGATCGGTCCCATGCCCGGGCCGCCGCCGCCGTGCGGGATGGCGAACGTCTTGTGCAGGTTCAGGTGGCAGACGTCGGCGCCGATCGCAGCGGGGCTGGTCAGTCCCACCTGCGCGTTCATGTTGGCGCCGTCCATGTAGACCTGCCCGCCGTGCTGGTGCACGACGTCGCAGATCTCCTTGATGGCGTCCTCGAACACCCCGTGCGTCGACGGATAGGTGACCATCAGCGCCGCCAGCGTCTCGGCGTTCGCCGCCGCCTTGACCTTGAGGTCGGCCACGTCCACGTTGCCGTTCGACGCGGTGCCCACGACCACCACACGGAAGCCCGCCATGATCGCGCTGGCAGGATTGGTGCCGTGCGCGGAGGCGGGAATCAGGACGACATCGCGATGGTCGTTGCCGCGCGCCTGGTGATAGGCGCGGATGACGGCCAGGCCCGCGAACTCGCCCTGCGCGCCGGAGTTGGGCTGCAGCGAGACGGCGGCAAAGCCGGTCACCTCGCAGAGCGCGGCTTCCAGTTCCGCGCACACCTGCCGATAGCCTTCGGTCTGGCTGGCGGGCGCGAACGGGTGCATGCGCGAGAACGCCGGCCACGACACCGGGTACATCTCGCTGGCGGCGTTCAGCTTCATCGTGCACGAGCCGAGCGGGATCATCGAGGTGTCGAGGCCGATGTCCTTGCGCTCGAGGCTGCGGATGTAGCGCATCATCTCGGTCTCCGAGCGATGCGCGTTGAACACCGGGTGCGACAGGTAGTCGCTGGTGCGCTTCAACGGCGCCGGCAGATCCGCGAGTGCGTCGGTGGGCGCCGGCAGGACCACGGCGCCCTTCTTCCCCGCCACCGCCGCGAACACCTCGACGATCTCGAGCAGGTCGGCGAGGGTGGTGCACTCGTCCAGCGCGATGCCAATCGCATCGTCGCCGGCGCGGCGGAAGTTGATGCCCCGCGCCTCGGCGGCGTCGTGGATGGCCGTGGCGTTGGCGGCGTCCGTCGTCACGCGCAGCGTGTCGAAGAACTGCGCGTTCTGCTGCGTGTAGCCGAGGGACGTGAGCGCCGTGTTGAGCGCGGTGGCCATGGCATGCACCCGGGAGGCGATGGCGCGCAGCCCGTCGGGACCGTGATAGACCGCGTACATCGCCGCCATGTTGGCCAGCAGCGCCTGCGCGGTGCAGATGTTCGACGTCGCCTTCTCGCGGCGGATGTGCTGTTCGCGGGTCTGCAGTGCCATGCGATAGGCCAGGTGCCCCTGCGCGTCCACCGAGACGCCGATGATGCGGCCCGGCATGTGACGGACGTGGTCCTGCCTGGTGGCGAAGAACGCCGCGTGCGGTCCACCGAAGCCCATCGGCACGCCGAACCGCTGCGAGTTGCCGAACACGATGTCGGCGCCCATCTCGCCCGGCGGCGTGCAGATGGCGAGCGCCAGCAGGTCGGTGGCGACGGCCACCTGCGCGCCCGCGGCGTGCGCGCGGGCGATGAAGCCCTTCAAGTCGTCCAGCCGGCCGGCTTCGTCGGGATACTGCACGAGGGCGCCGAACACCGGGCCGTCGAAGTTCATCGCGTCCGCCGGTCCCACGCGCAGCTCGATGCCGAGCGGTTCGGCGCGGCTGCGGAGCACGTCCAGCGTCTGCGGGAACACGCGGTCCGACACCAGGAACACGCCGGCGTGATCGCCAAGCTTCTTGCCCTGCACGCGGTGCAGCAGCGTCATCGCTTCGCCAGCCGCCGTGCCCTCGTCGAGCAGCGAGGCATTGGCCACTTCCATCCCGGTCAGGTCCGTCACCATGGTCTGGAAGTTGAGCAGCGATTCGAGGCGGCCCTGGGCGATCTCGGCCTGATATGGGGTGTAGGGCGTGTACCAGCCGGGATTCTCGAACACGCAGCGCTTGATGACGCTGGGCGTGAGCGTGTCGTGATAGCCGAGGCCGATGTAGCTGCGGCAGACACGGTTCTTGCGGGCGAGGGCGTCGAGCCGCGCGAGATAGGTGGATTCGCTTTCCGCGGGTGGGAGGGACAGAGGCTTCGCCAGGCGGATGCTGGCCGGCACGACCTCGTCGATCAACGCGTCGAGCGAGGCGGCGCCAACGGCCTTCAGCATCGCGTCACGGTCCGCGCCACGCGGACCGATGTGGCGGGGAGCGAAAGTGTCCAGCGGTTCGAAGGTGGTGCTCACTTGGCCAGCAGTGCCTCGTAGGCCGCCGCGTCCAGGAGCGAGGTCGCCTCGGCGGGATTGGACATCTTCACCTTGACCATCCAGGTGTCGTGCGGCTTGCCGTTGACGTCCTCGGGCTTGTCCTTCAGCCCGCTGTTCACCTCGACCACTTCGCCGGTGACCGGCGCGAACAGCTCGGAGACCGCCTTCACCGATTCGATGGTCCCGAACACCTGGCCCGCGGTCAGCGTCGTGCCCTCGGCGGGCAGTTCCACGTACACCACGTCGCCCAGTTGCTGCTGCGCGAAGTCGGTGATGCCGATGACGCCCGTGTCACCTTCGAGGCGGATCCACTCGTGGTCTTTGGTGTACTTGAGGTCGGTTGGGTAGGACATAGGGGCTCGCGGGTTCTGAGGTTCTGGGGTTCTGGAGTGCCAGGTTCTGGGTTCTAGGTTCGAGGGATCGGGGTTCGGGCCTCAGGCCTTCTTCTCGCGCTTGTAGAATGGCAGCGGGACGACCACCGCCCTGGCCCGGCGGCCGCGGACGTCGATCTCGATTTCGGTGCCCGGAGCCGCGAGCGCGGGCGGCAGGTAGGCCATGCCGATCGCCTTCTTCAGGAACGGGGTCTGGGTGCCGCTCGTGACCACGCCCACCTGCCGTCCGTCGTGGAGCACCGGGTAGCCGTGGCGGCCGATGGCGCGGTCCACCATCTCGAAGCCGACGATCTTCTTCGCCACACCGTTGGCCTTCTGCGCGTGCAGCACGTCGTGGCCGAGGAAGGCGTCTTTCTTCCAGCCGACGATCCAGCCGAGGTCGGCCTCGACCACCGTGCTGGTCTCGTCGATGTCGTTGCCGTGCAGGCGCATCCCCGCTTCCAGGCGCAACGTGTCGCGCGCGCCGAGGCCGGCGGGGATCAGGCCGGCGGGCTTGCCGGCCTGCAGCAGCGCATCCCACACACGGGGCGCCATGGCCGCCGGCACCATGACCTCGAAGCCGTCTTCACCGGTATAGCCGGTGCGTGAGACCGTGCCGCGGATGCCGGCGATCTCGCCGTGCGCGAACCAGTAGTACTTGATTGCCGGCAGGTCGATGGCCGTGAGCGTCTGGAGAATCTCCTCCGACTTCGGCCCCTGGATGGCGATGAGCGCGTAGCGGGCGCTGGAGTTCACCACCGCGATGTCCGGCACCGCCTCGGTGGCGCGCGCCGTGATCCAGGCGACGTCCTTGTCGATGTTGCCGGCATTGATCACCAGCAGGTAGTGCGACGGTCCGAAGCGGTAGACCAGCAGGTCGTCGACGAACGTGCCTTCGGGCGTGGTCAGGGCGGAGTACTGAATCTGCCCGACCTGGAGCCTGGAGGCATCGTTCGACGAGATGTGCTGCACCGCTTCGAGCGCGCCCTTGCCGGCAATCTCGACCTCGCCCATGTGGGAGACGTCGAACAGCCCGGCCGTGGTCCGCACCGCCATGTGTTCGGCAGTGATGCCGGAGTACTCCACGGGCATATCCCAGCCGCCGAACGGCACCATCCGGGCGCCAAGGGCGACATGCGACGCGTGGAGCGGGGTCTTCTTGAGCGGGGCCGTGGCCGAATCGTTCATGGGGTGTCAGGAGGGCCCGCGTCTTTGCCGCGAGACACCACACGGTACTATGCCGCCCCGGGAGAATCAAGATTCCGGACCGCCGCCGGGAGCGCCCGGGCCGGTCGCGGCCCAGCCACGCGCTGGCCGGGCTGGAATCGCAGGTACGCGTTCAGCGTGTGATACGAAATCGCCAGGCGCCGGCACGCCTCGCGCTTGTTGCCCCGGCACTTCTCGAGCATCAGGCGCGCGTAGCGGCTGCCCCACGATCGCATCGACTCGTCTTCCTGGGCGCAGGGCATCAGGATGTCGGCGTAGTCGCCGCGCAGGCTGACCGGCAGATCGTCGAGCCGGATGGTCCGCGACTCCGCGATCGCCACCGCGCCCTCGATCATGCGCTCGAGCTCGCGAACGTTGCCCGGCCAGTCGTAGGCCATCAGCGCGTCGACCGCCGCCGCCGTCATGGTGTAGCGCCCCCGCGCCTGGTGCCTCGAGAGGAAGTACTGCGTCAGTTCCAGGACGTCGGTCTTCCGCAGCCGCAGTGGCGGCACCAGCACCTCCACGCCGCTCAGGCGGTAGAACAGGTCGGCACGGAACAGCCCGTGTGACACCAGGCCGGCAAGGCTGCGATTGGTGGCCGCGACGATGCGAACGTCCACGCGCCGGCCGCCGGTGCCGCCAACGCGCTCGACCGTGAGATCCTGAATCGCCCGCAACAGCTTCGCCTGCGCCGACAGCGACAGGTCCGAGACCTCATCCAGGAACAGCGTGCCGCCGTCGGCGTGCTCGAACTTGCCGCGGCGACCGCGGACGCCGGTCGCCGTGCGCTCCTCGATGCCAAAGAGCTCCGCCTCGATCAGGGTTTCCACGAGCGCCGCGCAGTTGATGGCCACGAACGGCCCTTGCCGGCGACGGCTGCATTCATGAATCTGCCGCGCCACCAGCTCCTTCCCCACCCCGCTTTCGCCCTCGATGAGGATGGTGAAGTCCGTGGACGCCACGCGCTCGAGCCGCTCGCGGAGCGCCTGCATCACCTCGCTCGCGCCAATCAGCGGTCCGACATCCCCGTGATGCGGCGACAACGTCGCCGCCCCGAGCGGGACTCCGCGCTCGGCTTCGAACGTGATGGCGGCGAGGCTGGCCGCGGTCTCCAGCAGCTGGCAGGTCCAGTCGTCGGGCCGCGCACCCGGCAGGAACGAGACCTCCAGCACCAGCTGCCGGCCCGAGCGCGTCGGGACGGCAAACGCCGCATAGTCGTGCGACATGACCGGATGCCCCGCCCGCAGGGGGGCATTAATCGGCACCTCGGTGACCTGCACGTGCTTGACCCGGGCCAGCGCCCGCAGCCGCGATGCCAGGGCACCGCCAAGGTCGGTGGCCTCACGCGTCGTCGCCAGTTCGGCGGCGACCTGGCGGACGAGCGCGTGTAAGCCCGGGCGCCGGTCGGCGCGCCGGGCGTGGTGGTGAATCTCGACGATAGCTGAAGAGTCCATGCAGGTTCCTCCCCTTGTGATCGGCGCTGGGTCCAACTCCAAGGCCGGTGCCAGTCAATTGACGGTTTCAGACATCGCGAGATTCCTCGACATTTCTGGGGTTGGCAGATTCTGCGCCCGGCGAAACGGGTAATCTTTACCCGCACCATGATCGAAACATGTCGAGTCAGGGTAGTTACTACTCGTCAGACGAGCGGACGCTCAGCGGCTTCTCGAAGTCGACGGCCCCCCGGAACACCATGGGGCTGATGCCGGCCACGGCACATCGAGTGATGCGCCCGCAGCAAAGAGACCGCGCGTCGCCGTCGCGTGCCGCCAGCTGCAGCTCGGCCCTCCGCCCGGGCCGAAGCCGCGCCGGTGATTCGAGGAGTACTCCGGTGGCGCTGATATTGACGATGTGCACGAGGAGACCCGGCCGGAGCACGGCGTCTGCCTGCCACCCGGCCTCCTCGGCTCCCACTCGCCCTCCTCGTCGTCTTTCTGTGGTGACGGCGGCTATGGGAGCCATGCGCTGGCCCCCATGTCGAAGCGCAGTAGGCGCACCCGGCCGGTGGGACCCGTGATGCGGATGGCCATCTGCGGGCCGCGCGGCGCGCTCACATACAAGGTGCCGGCGGTGGCGCTGCCCGTCGGGCTGAACGACAGCAGGCTGCTGCGCCCAATCCGCAGCGGGTCGGCTCCGGCCGACAGCATGCCGTCTCCGCCGATGTCAGGCACCGCCTGATTGAGGCGGAGCGACACCTCGCGCGCGTGCACACCGAGATGATCGGCCGGACCGAGGGGCACATCGATGCCGTCCTCGATGTCGCGCGCCAGCACCCCATTGCCGTTGCCGTCCGCAAACGCCTGCCACCGTGTGCCGTGCGGCCCGGGGGTCAGGCGCAGTGCGACGAACGTGCCGCGCCGAAGCGCCTCCAGCTGCGTCTGTTGCAGCACGGTGGCCAGATACTGCGCGCCGACGCGGGTACGCTCGTGCGCGAGCGCGCCGGCGACCACCGGAATGGTGGTCGCCGACACCAGGGCGGTGAGCGCCGTGGCGGCCAGTATGTCGGCCAGCGCCACGCCGCGGTCGCTAGCGGCCGCCACCCGCCTTCTCCGCCTTCGCCGACACCGCGATGAGCGGCTTCAGCTGCAGGAAGCTCTTCTCGCCGATGCCTTTCACGTTCATCAGCTCCTCGATCTTCTTGAACGAGCCGTTCTTCTGGCGGTACTCGATGATGCGCTCGGCGGTGCGGCGGCCGACGCCAGGCAGCGACTCCAGATCGCTCACGCTCGCGCTGTTCAGATCGACCGTCGCCGTCTTCGTCATCGCCGCCGGCTGCTGCGCCAGCGCACCCGGCGCCGCGGCCATCAGCAGCGCACCCATCAACAGCCCGGCAAGCACTCTCTTCTTCATGGATCCTCCAGTCGCACGACATGTGCGGAAGCGACCGGACGGCTCTGACGGTTGCGAGCGGAGGTCAGGGGCGCCAGCGACTGTGCCAGTGCCGTGCCGGTCGCCTGCTAACACAGCAAGCGCGGGTCCGCATCGCGACAAAGACGGCAAGTGATTCGGCGCACGGCACTTCCGCCGCTCGACACGCATGCGCGCGTCGGCGGGGACGGGGCGGGATGACAACCCTGGTTGCCTGAGGAAGGCAGGGTCGGGAGAATTCCCGAGGAAAACCGCGGCATCCAGACGGGCAACGCCGGTTGCACGGGAGTCAACGGACGTTGACGTGCCGGAACGCCGCGACGAAAAAGGAAATCAGGCGCTGAGCGCGGTGGCAGTCATGAATGGCTCCAGCTCCTGCAGCTCGATCACGACGTCGAACTCCAGCGCGCCGCGATAGGTCAACGGGTCCAGGTTCGCGATGTGGCAGCGGCGCACGGTGCCTGCCAGGTCGAGACGGGTGCCGGTGTCGTTCGCCAGCAGGGCAACCTCCATGCGCTGACCGATGTGCAGGCGCGCCGTCGTTTCGAGCAGCACCCCGCGCGTGCCGATGTCCACCACGCGCACGTCAATGCCCGGCCGCAGCCGCGCGGCGTCGGCCCACTTGGTCTGTCCCGGAGCCAGCCGCTCTTCGCGGCGACGCTCCTGGCTGGGTCTGGGCGCTGCGGAGGTGTTCGTGCCGCCGTGCAACAGGCGGATGCGGGACCCGGCACGACGGCCCAGTGTGTTGGACGGGCGCTCCGGGTTCAGGCCCAGAAGCGCCAAGATATGCTTGTCTACTTCAGCCATAATTTGTCGTCTAGAGTACGCTCAATGCATCAAGAGGCGCAACAGAAATCTTCCGCAAGGCAGAAATCGCCAAGAGAGCCATCCTCCTCCAGCCCCGAAACATCTGGTAGGCTCGAAATTCACCGCATGAGCCAACTTCGGGTCGCGTTTGCCGTCGTCTTGACCTGCCTGGCCGTCGCGCTGCCTGCCGCCCAGGCGCCCCCCCGGATTGTGGCCATTGGCGACATCCACGGGGCCCTGGACGCCTTTGTCGACATCCTGCAGAAGGCCCAGTTGCTGGACGCCAGCAGGAAGTGGGCGGGCGGCAACGCCACCCTGGTCCAGACCGGCGACTACACCGACCGCGGCGCAGACGTCCGTGCCGTGATCGACCTGTTGATGGAACTGGAAAGGCAGGCCGCCTCCGCCAGGGGACGGGTCATCACGCTGCTCGGCAACCACGAAGTGATGAACATGATCGGCGAGCTCCGCGACGCCACCCCGGCGATCTTCGCGACCTTCGCGGATGCCCAGTCCGACGCGCGGCGCGAACGCGCCTATCGTGAGTACGTGTCGCTCGCCGAGGCGCGCGCGAAGGCGCGGGCCACGGTGCCCGAGGTCTACACCCAACCGCGCGAGGCCTGGATGGCGGCGCATCCCCTCGGCTGGATCGAATATCGCGAGGCCTTCGGTCCAAAGGGCCGTTACGGATCGTGGCTGCGGAAGCGCAACGTGTCGGCCATGATCAACGGCACGCTGTTCATGCACTCCGGCCCGGACCCAGCCGCCGAAGTGCCGATCGCGCAGGTCGAGGGCCGCGTCGCCAAGGAAGTGGAACGCGTCGATCGCTTCTATCAGCAACTCGTCGACAAGCGGCTGGCGCTGCCCTTCTTCACGCTGAACGAGATGCTGCAGGTGGCCGCCGCCGAGATCCGCGCCGTCAACGCCATCGCCGCGGCCGCCAAGGAGAAGGGCGTAGCGCCGGACTTCACCGGCTTCGATCTCGACGTGCTGCGCGAAGCCGCGGAGGTCGTGACGGTCAGTGACTGGAACCTGCTCGACGAGAACGGTCCGCTCTGGTACCGCGGCTACGCCACCGCGCCCGAGGCGTCGCTCCGCGAGCCCGTCGCCGCCTTCCTCGCCCGCAACAAGATCCGCCGCATCGTCGTCGGGCACACGCCGCAGCAGACGCGCCGCATCACGACGCGGCTTGCTGGCAGTGTCGTGTTGATCGACACCGGTATGCTGGCCGCCGCATATCAGGGCCGCGCCTCGGCGTTGGAGATCGCCGGTGACCAGCTGTCCGCCATCTACTCCGATGGCAAAGTGCCGCTGACCGCCAGCCCGCAGCTAGAGGTCGCCCTGCAGCGCTAGCGCGAGCAATCCGGTCGCGTTGGCGACCGCGAAGCTGAGGCCCTTCAGGTTCCGCTCGGGCGGCACACCGGGAATCGGCCGGGGGAATCCCGACGCGGTCACGCGCACTTCCCCATCCGCGTCGACCTGCACGACGCACTGTTCCCTCGGCAGCGACCAGTCGAGGCCCACCGACACCACGCCCGACAGCGTGCCCGGCAGCCAGCGGACGCCCTCATGCTCCCCAGCGGCCACCACCCAAGCCCCTGCGGCCCGGGCCTCGCCCACCGCCTGTTTCAGCGCATCGGCATGCGCCGCGGTCCTCGTCCCGAGACTGAGGTTGATGAGATGCGCCTTGCACGCCACGGCCCAGCGGATGGCCGACACCAGCGCCGCGGCCGTCGTCTCCAGCCGTCGATCGAACACCTTCGCGACGAGGATCTCGGCCTCGGGCGCCTTTTCGCGAATTGCCGCGGTCACGGCGGTGCCGTGCCCCAATCGATCGATGAAGTCGTCCGAGAGCCTGCCCTCGGCATCCACGCTCACTCCGTCTTCCACACCGCCGATATGCGGGTGCAGCGGGTGCACGCCGCTGTCCACGACGACAATGCGGATGCCACGGGCGGTACGGGGGCGGAGCCCCTGGACGGAGAGGGCGCCGGACGGGAAGGTCACCAGGCTAGACACCTGAAGGGCGGCTCTGGCGGAGGAACTCCACCAGCAGGGCCGCGACTCGCGCGGGTTGCTCCTGCTGCACCCAGTGCCCGGCGCCATCGATCAGGTGCGCGCCGGTGAACTTCGTGCAGGCCGTCTTCTGCATCGCTTCGTAGCTGCCCGCCCGCTGAAAGACTCCCCAGTCGCTCTTCCCCGAGATGAACGCCGCAGGCACATCGATGGTGCGCCCGGCGAACAGCTGCAGTTCGGCCGACAGGCGCGGCACGCGGCCCACGCGATAGGACTGCAGTCCTCCCTGGAACCCCGTGCGGCCGTACTCCGCCGCATACACCGCCAGCTCCCGATCGGGCAGCCAACGGCACGCCGCAATCTGCGCGGCGGTGGGCATGTCGGCAGCCACCTGCTCCGCCATTCCCTTGTCCTTGTCCATCACGTAGTAGCGCGGCAGCTTCGCGAACTCCTCGGGGGTGTTGGCCGCCAGCGGATGCGGTGCGTTCTGCGGCCAGTCGGCGCTCTTCGCGTGGTAATAGGCGCGCAGGAACGCGTGCACGCCCTGCGGCGCGCGCCACATGTTCTCGTTGGCCCCGGGCGTCGTGTAATAGGTCTGATAGTGCTTGCGCGGAGGCGTGAGGGCCGCGAGGCCCGCGTCCATATCCGGAGCCGGCGCCGCCGTCGCTGGCGGCGCGTTCGCGGTGTTGAACGGCAATCGCGCACTGCCGCCGAATGGCGCACTCATCATGACCACGGACCGGAACACGTCCGGACGCGTGAGTGCGCACCACGCGGCGACCGGCGAGCCGAAGTCGTGCCCCACCACGCCGACCACCGACCGATGCCCGAGCGCCGAGGTCAGCGCCAGCATGTCGCGCACGCGGTTCAAGGTGGAGAACGGGGTCAAGTCGTCGTCGTATTTCACATCGGTGCCGCCGCTGCGCCCGTAGCCGCGCTGATCCGGCGCCATCACGTGATACCCGGCCTCCGCGAGCGGGACCATCACCTTGCGCCAGCTGTAGCCCAGCTCTGGAAATCCGTGCACCAGCAGCAGCCCGGGGCGGCCGGTCGATTCATGCCCCGCCTCGAGCACGTGCATCGAGATGCCGTTGACGCCGGACACCACGCGCGACCGGATTCCGGCAGGCAGCGTGCCAGCGCCGTACTCCGTCGCGCCGGCCGCCTGCGATGGCCGAGTGTGAACCCGCCGTCCCGACGCCGCGACCAACGCGAACGGAGCGGCCACCGCCGTGCGAAGCCAACTGCGCCGTGTCCACGCGTGCATGACCTCTCCTTTAGCGATCAGAGCCCGCCAGGCGAGCCGTGCTCAAGAGCGCCTGGTCGTACCACGTCTCCCAGGCGTTCCGGATCTCCGAGCTGGCGTCGTTGCGCCCCTCGGTCACCATGCGCGCGCCGCGTGCCCTCTTCAGCAGGCGCTCCAGCGGCTTCACGTCGTGTTGATCGGCCGACGCCACGAACATCGCGGTCGTGCCCACCGTCACCGCCACGTGACCCATCGTGGTGGCGCTCACCTTGTCGATGGTGTCGAGATTGGTGTGGTAGTAGCGATCGGTGAAGTGCCAGTTGAGGAGCGCAGGCACGCCGACGCGCGTGAACGAGGTGTGGTCGCTGCCGCCCTCGTAGGGATTGGTCCTGACCACCCAGTCCGTATCGCGCGCGCGCCGGAGCGCCACGCCCAGGTGCAGGTCGTTCAGGAAGGTCCCGCGCACCAGTTCGGGATTCACCTCGCTGGCTCCCCACTCGGTATGAGGGTCCGATGGGCGTTCCCAGATCGCCGACGGGTCCGGGCCTTTCTCGATGAGGAATGTACCGCCCGTCTTCGTCGTGTCCTCACCGGTCATGTCGAGCGACATCATGGCGACGACGCGCATCGCCCGCAGCGGATCGGCGGCGATCCACGCGCTGCTCGCCCGGATCTCGTCACCCCACATCATGGTGATGGTCCTGGCCGGCGCCGGAATGGCGCCGTCCGCGAGGGCGCGCTTGAGCCCGAGTGCCGCGGCCAGCAGCGTTCCGCTCCCGCTGGCGTTGTCGTTGGCACCGGGCTCCTGCACGTGGGCGACGAGCACGACGCGATCCTCGGGCCAGCGCGTGCCGGGGATTTCCGCCACGAGTGTGCGCACCGGCCGTCGGTGGAACACGGTCTCGGCGCGGACGTGCACACGCACCGCGCCCGCCGCCAGCCGCTCGCGCAGGCGCCTGGCCGCCCGCGGCGTGGCCTTGAATCCGAAGGACACGTTCTCCGGTTCGAACGGGATGGCCCCCCACTGCAGCACCTCGGGCGTGGTCTCCGGGCGGGTGTAGGCGGCAATCTGCGTCGAGATGACGCCGGCCGCACCTCGGCCCTTCACCGCCTCGGTCCACACGCTGCCGATGGCGCCGTCAGCCAGGACGACGGCGCCGGTGACGTTCTTGCCCTGATAGTCGCTGGCATCGCTCCCCTTGCCAACATCCACCAGCGGGAAGCTCGCCCCTTCCGGCTGCGTAGAGAATGAGTTGATCGCCAGCGGCACGCGGTCCTGCTCCCTGGACAGCACGATCTCCCCGTCGGGCCCGTCCAGGCGCAGCACCGCCTCGCGCATCTCCCAGCCCCGGCTGGCGCTCTCGATGGTCTCGTAGTGGGACGCGATCCCCGCTGCCGACAGCTGCGCCTCGATCCACTCGAGCGACTGGTCGAACTGCGGGTTTCCGGCGACCCGCCAGAGCGGCGCCATGCGGGTCACCAGCTCCATCGCGGCGTCCGTCTCCACGCGCGGCGCCACGGCACGATAGATCGTCTCCGCGCGCTTCGGCAGGACCTTGTCCAGCGGCGGCAGATGGGATGACGCGGTCTGTGCGTCGAGCACCGCGCCCGACAGCGAAAGGACAATCAGCAGGGATCGGATAGGTCGTGTCAATGAGGCACTCATGCTTGGTCGATTACGGGCGTGACAACAAGAACTTCTGCACCCGGCGGCCACCCCCGACTTCCGCCGTGTAGAGATTTCCAGAAGAATCCACCGCAACATTGTGCAGGAAGACGAACTGCCCCGCATAGCGGCCGATGCGGCCAACGCTGCCCACTTCCTCGAGCCTACGCCGATCGAAGATCCGGACCTTGCCGTTGCCGGCGTCCGCGAGGAACAGGAACTGCTGCCCCGGATCGCGCGAGAAGGCGATGGAGAACGAGGTCCCCAGCAGCTTGGTCTTGCGCTCGACGAAGATCTCGCGCTGGAACGTGCCGTCGAGCGTGAACACCTGCACGCGGTTGTTGCGGCGGTCCGCGGCGTAGACCAGGCCGTCGTCCGAGACCCGCACGCCGTGGACCAGGTTGAACTGTTGCGGGCCAGGCCCCTCGTCAGTCAGCCGGTTCGGCGCCGCATCGTCCGGCACGTTGCCATAGGCGCCCCACATCCGCTTGAACACGCCGGTGTCGGCATCCAGCACGATGATGCGCCGGTTCAGGTACCCGTCGGCGACGAACACTTCGTTGGTCCTGGCGTAGACGAAGATGTCGGCGGCGTTGTTGAAATTCTTCGTGTCGAGGCTGCCCTGGCTCATGCCGCGGCGCCCCACCTGCAGCAGGAACCGGCCCGCGCGCGAGAACTTCAGGATCTGGTTCTCCTTGCGCGTGCCCATCCGCGGCCCGCCGGCCGAGGAGATCCAGACGTTGTCCTTGTGGTCGACGTGAATCGTGTGCTCGTCGGCGGGCCACTCGAAGCCCTCGCCGTCGCCGCCCCACCCCTGCAGGTAGTTGCCGGCGGCGTCGAACTCCATGACCGGCGGCGCCGCCGTGCAACACGCCGCGTCGGGGTTCTGCGCCTTCTCGTCGCTCTCCAGCGACCACGGCCGCTGGATGATCCACACGTGGTCGCGCGAGTCCACGTCGAGGCCGGCGACCTGGCCCAGCGTCCATTGCGCCGGAATCGTCGGCCACTTCGGATCCACCTCGAAGCGAGGCGCACCGGCCGGAGCCGTCCCCGCCCTCTGCTCCAGGGCATGTTCAGATGCCGCCAGGCCCACCAGCAACATCAGACATCCGCCGACGACCATCCATGGCTGCTTCATCGTGTCGAGCCCTCGATCGCAACAGCGGTTTCCGCGGGACGGGCGAACAGGCGCGCAAACATGCCCGGCCGTTCGATCAGGTCCTGCGGCCGCCCCACCTGCACCACGCGGGCGCCGTCGAGGACGACGACGTGATCGGCGCTCATCGCGACATCGCGGCGGTGCGAGATGATGAGCGTGGTCCGGCCGCGCATCACCGCGCGGTAGCCATCCACCACCGCCCGCTCGGAGATTGGATCCAGCGCCGCGGTCGGCTCGTCGAGCACCAGGACCGACGGGTTGGCCAGGAACGCCCGCGCCAGCGCCAGGCGTTGCCGCTCGCCGGCCGAGAGTTGAAGCCCGCGCTCGCCGACCATGGTGTCGAATCCCTGCGGCAGGCTGTCGATGAAGCCGTTGACACCGGCGGACTCCGCCGCCCGTCGCAGGGCCGCGTCGGTGGCAGCGCCCGGCTCGCACTGGTCGGCGATGCCGTAGCGGAGGTTTTCGGCGATGGTGGCGTGCAGCAGCGTCGGCTCTTGCTCCACCAGCACCACATGCTGGCGGATGTCGCCCAGCCGCACGCTGCGCAGATCGCGGCCATCCAGCCTCACGGTTCCGCTGTCGGGATCGATCAGCCGCAGGATCAGTGCCGCGATGGTCGATTTCCCGCTGCCGCTGGCGCCGACGATCGCCACCGAATGCCCCGGCGCCGCTTCGAAGCTCACGTCGTCCAGGACGCGGACGCCACGGTCGGTGGTCAGCGAGACGTGATCCAGCGCCAGCGTGCCGCGGACCTGGGTCAGCGGCGCCGCGTTGGGCGCCTCCTGCACGTCGATTGGCGCGTCCAGCAGTTCCAGGACGCGATGCCACGACACCTTGGCGGTGGCCACGGCGGTATAGAGCCCCATCAGCGCCTGCACCGGCGCCATCAGCCGCATCTGGTAGGCGATGAACGCCGCGAACGTGCCGAGCGTGAGGCTGCCCTCCACCACCCGCCATCCGCCGTAGAGGAACACCGCCGACGCACCGAGCGAGAGGAGCATGCCCGGCAACCCCCCGGCCAGGTAGCTCACGCGCTGCATGCCCATCAGCGCGTCGATGAAGCCGTCGTTGAGGCGCCGGAAGCGGCCGGCCTCCCGCTGCTGCGCGTTCGATGACACGATCAGCGTGTGCGCCTGCAGCGTCTCGATCAGGAAGCTGCCGAGATCCGCGCTTCGCTGCCGCAGCGTCATCACCCGCGCCTCGAGCCGGCGGCGATAGAACACCAGCGCCCCGAGGCTGAGCGGCATCACCGCGCCGGTGAGGAGCGCCAGCCGCCAGTCGAGCCACACCAGCATCACCGCGCAGCCGATCAGGAACAGGATGTTGCCCACCCAAGCCAGCGCCGCTTCGGCGGCCACCCGCTGGATCTCGCCGATGTCACTGTTGATGCGGGCGACGATGTCACCCAGGCGCGTGCGGGCGTAGAAGCGCGGCGACAGCCGCTGCAGGTGCTGATAGAGCGCCAGCCGCATGTCGAACAGGATCTCCGCCGACACGCGCGTGTAGCGCAGCCCGCTGACCACGTTCAGCCCGTAACTGAACAGGCCGAGCGCGGCGAACAGAAACACGATCCGCTGGAGCGCGCCCAGATCGCGCCCGATCAGGGCGCGATCGACGAGGTCCTTGGTGAGGTAGGGGGTGACGAGGGACAGCCCGGTGCTGATGAGGCTGATCGCCATCACCAGCACGAGGCGGCGCCAGTAGGGCGCGAGATAGGCGAACGCCCGCCGCAGATCCGCGTTGGCGGCGGGCCGGGAACTCACGACACCCTCAGCGCGCGCTGGAGGCGGATGGGGGCGGAACGACGAAGAGCTCGGTCGTCTGATCGGCGCCCATGTGGATGGTCCGCAGATACTTGTAGGTGGCGGCGTCGTAGAGGTCGATCGTCTCGCCCGCGATGTAGACGTAGATGATCTTGCCGTTCGAGCTCACCCGCGGCACCACGCGCGGCCGGCCCTTGAACTCCGCACGGCTGATGACCCTGGCGTTCTCGAGGTCGAAGGTCCAGAACTCGTAGCGGCCGATGTCCGACTTGATGCCGTAGGCGCGCTTGTGGTCCGGCGCCTGCGCAAAGCTCACCTGCTCGGCCGGCCCGATCGGACGGAAGTCGATCTTGCGCGCGGTGAGATCGACCTTGCCGATGCCCATGATGCGCCGCTTCTGCACCGGGTCCTGCATGGTGAAGAGGCCGGTGAAGGTCCCCGGCACATCGTAGAAATCGCTCACGGGGCCCAGATTGATGCGGCCGAGGCCGCCTTCCGACGGGGTCGCGAACGGCCAGGTCTCCACCTCGGTGAACTTCTCCGTCTCCATGATGGTGACGTCGTCGCCGAAGAAGTAGAGGAGCTTGCCGTCGGGAGAGAACCGCAGGCTCACGGTCTCGCGCTCCTCGCCCTTGGGCCACGGAATGGTCCGCGTGATCTGGCCGCTGGCGAGGTCGAACTGGTTGAGCGTCGGCGGCCCGATCTCCCAGCGGTCGATCAGCTTGGTCGCCGTGCGCGTGAGCAGCACCAGGTAGCGGTTCAGCGGATCGGCGACGAGGCTGGTGACGCGCATGCGCTTGTTGCCGCTGCGTAGCTCATAGGTATTGAGCGTCCTGCGCGTCGCGATGTCCACGACTTCGAGCTTCTCGAAGGTGGAGTCGAGCACGTAGAAGCGCGTGCGATCCTGCGACGGCGTCAGCGAGCGCGGCAGCCCGGTCTTGAGGACGATGCTGCCATCGAGCTTCTCGGTGGCTTCGTCGTAGATCTGGATCTCGCCCTTGTAGGTGCCGATGTAGATCTTCCCGGTGCCGGCGCTGATCGTCGGTTGGGCCGCCGGCTTGCTCTGCGCGGACGACAACGCGAGGCTGCAGACCACGGCCGCGAACGAGAGCAACGCAACGGTCCCCCGCCTGCCGGTTGCCGCCTGCCGCGTCTCGTCTGCCGTCTGCCGGTAGCCGTCTGCCGTGTGCTTCTCGTTCATCCCGGGAACACCAGGTCGATCTTGCGCCAGTCCTTCTGGGCCGCGGCGCACTTCGCCGTCCAGTCGGGAGCGTGGTTCAGCTGATCGGGCACCTGCGCCGGCCAGTAGCAGCCCATGTGGCAGTCGAACAGGTCGCGCTCCACCGGCTGGCACAGCCCGGCGGTGCCGCCCGTGCGGTCGGCTTCCCATCCCGGCGAGAAGACGATCGAGCACCCCGGCGGAATGTGCGGAGCCTCCGGCTGCTGCGGCGGCTGACCGCCCTGCAGCGCGACGACGTCGTGGCTGGCCTGCCGAGCCGAAGCCGATCCGGCCTCGTCGGTCGGCGAAGGCTGGGTGACCGCTTCGACGCGCGCGGCCTTGCGGTTAATGGCGTTGAGGTGCTTCATCGTCTGCTCCATCGAACTGGCGTAGGAAGCCGGGATTCTTCACGGCCAGCTCGCCGTAAATCTCCAGGCAGGTATGCGTCCAGCCGCGAATCCACTCACAGTAGTGCAGGTTGGGGCCCGTCGTCACGCCGTAGCGGGTGTGGGCCTCGTGATAACAGCCGCCGGCGCAGATTGGCCGAGCCCAGCAGCTCTGACAGTCGGTCTTGTTGTTGATGTGATGCGAATCGAGGAACGCGTTCTGCTTGGCGCGGTCCACGCCTTCGGTGACCGAGCCGAAGCTGTGCGCATCCGATCCCGCGAAGCGGTGGCAGAGTGACACGTTGCCGTCCGTCGCCACGCCCAGCAGGCCGATGCCGGCGCCGCAGGGGTAGGCCTTGGCGTGCCCCTGGTGAATCTCCTGCAGCGTCTCGCGGACGTTCGAAAAGCCGTGGTGCCGGCCCTCGAGCGACGCCTGCAGGAAGTCCTGGGCGAGCACGCGGAACTGGGCGAGCAGGTGATCGAAGCCGGCATCGCCGAGGGCGTGATCGCGCTCGGGCGCGGTCGTCACCGGTGCGAAGCCAACCTCCCAGAACCCCATCTCATCGTGCAGGTGCTTGTAGATCTTCATCACGTCCAGCGTCTGGCGGGTCAACGTCACCCGCGCGCCAATCGGACGTGCCTTGTGCCGGGCCAGCAGCGCCTTGATCTTGGGCGCCACCAGTTCGTAGCTGCCCTTGCCGTTGCTGAACACGCGGAACTTGTCCTGCACTTCCTGCGGGCCGTCGATCGAGATCGTGACCCCGATGCGCTCGTTCGCCAGGAACTCGATCACGTCCGGCTTCAGCAGCGTGGCGTTGGTGGTCAGGCTGAAGTCGATGTCCTTGCCGACCTCGGCCGCGCGGGCGCGGGCGTAGGTGACTGTCTTCTGCAGCACCGGGAAGTTCATCAGCGTCTCGCCGCCGAAGAACGTGACCATCGCCGTCTTGCCACTTTCGCGCAAGGCGAAGTCGATGGCCTGGCGCGCCGTCTCCTCGCTCATGAACTTGGGCTGGGAGCCGTTCTCGGTGTCGACGATCTTGTCTTCACCGTACTCGTAACAGTACTCGCAGCTCAGATTGCACTGATTGGTGACGTTCACCACCAAGGTCTGCAGCGGAATCACCGTGAGCGGCAGGATCTTCGGGGCCGGTTTGAACGCCCGGTCCTCGTCGATGGCGCGGGCGCGATACAGCTCGCCGAGCGTGTCCCACACCTCGTCGGCGCGGAACCGCGATCCGAGCGCGGCCACCAGGTCGCCAATCGTGCGCGGCCCGTCGGCCAGCGCATCGACGATGGCTGACGCGCACGCGTCGAAGGCAAACACCGCGGCGCTCGGCACCATGTAGCCGAACCGCTCGCCGGAGGCCTCGAAGGTGTGGAACTCGCCGAGGCGAACCACCGTGTCAACCCCTGGGCTGATGCCGGGGATCCCGACCTCCGTGCCCGAGATGCTCGCGACCGCGCCATCGCCCGACAGGCCGGCGCGCTCCTCGGACGATGCTTCGTGAGCAGTGACTCATCGGGAAGTCACCGAGGAATCGAACCGCATGTAGACCGGCGGCGATACCAGCAGGTGCGCCCGGCCTTTGATCGGCGTCCCGCCGGCGGAATAGGTGGCCACCACCCACACGTCGCCAATGTTGTTCCGATCGCCGCTTCGCTGCTCGTTCGGCCCTTCGATCGCCGGGGTGAACTGGCCGCTCTTCGGGTCCAGCTGCCCGACGAACTTGATGTCGTCATCATCGAGCGTGGCCGTGTATTCCTCCATGCTCCACGTGACGTCGACGAGGTCGATCTTGATGTCGTCAGCGGTGTTGGGTTTCTTGTCCGGTCCGTTCATGTAACCCCAGGCGTCGAAGGTCGCGAACATCTTGGGGTAATTGACTCCACCGGTGCGGGCGAGGTTCCAGTCGGGCGACACCCGGATGTGGTCGACCTTGTCGTAGACGACCAGGGCGGCCGGCTTGACCGCGCCGCCGATGACGATGTCGCGCGGGCCGGCGGCGGCGGCCTCCGCCACACTGACGGTGGCCGTGATTACGTTGTTGGCCGCCGTCGCGCCGCTGACCGTGACGCCGGGGCCGAGATCGAGGTCGCTGGCCTGGACACTGGCTGGCGCGTTCATCGCGTAGATCTTGACCGTCTGGCCCGTGCCACCCTTCTTGAGGCCGGCCTTGTCCACGCCGAGCACGGTCATCTCGGTGCCCACGCGGCGGAGCTGCACATCCAGTCCGATTTCATCGTAACCGCCAGTGAACCAGCGGCCGTCCATGCCGCGCCAGTCGCGGTCCACGAACATCACTTCCCTGTAGACGGGCGCATCGGTCGCGCCCGAGCTGGCCCGGCCGCGCCACTGGAACCCGGTGTAGATCACCGTGCGGCCAGTGCGCTTCACCTGCTCTCCCGTGCGGGCGTAGGTGAACGTGGTTTCCGTGGTGAACTCGTCCGGCGCATTCGGCACCGGCCTGATCACCATCTGGCCGTAGACCGGCCCCTTGCCCGCTTCGTGCCCGGTGATCGCCCACGTGCCATCCAGCCGTGCGGACCGCTTGGTGGCCGCCCAGGAAGACCAGGCCGCGGTCTGGAGCGGATAGGTCTGCGACAGGTAGTCAATCGCCTTCTCCGACGGATGGCGCGTATCGGGCAGGCGGCCGTCCGGCGAGCGATCACGGGGCATCGGCCCCATGCGGCGGTACACCTGCCGGTCGATCAAGGGGTACCAGCCACGGTGCATCGCGATCAGCAGTTCCCACTCGCTGCGCGTACGACGCTGAGAGATGACGCGGCCCATCGAGTGACAGGCGTTGCAGACGCCCTTCACCTCGTCGGTCACGAACGCGGCCTCGTCCACGACGACGTCGCGCTTGACTTCGTAGGCCGCGGGCCTCGCCTCTTCCGGTGCCAGGCCATGGTTGTCCGACAAGTACTTGACGATCTCCCGGCCAGCCGCCGGGTCCATCTTCAACCCGTTCAGCGCCATCATCCGCTTGATGACTTGCTGCCAGCCTTCAGGCGTGTTGCGCTCGAACGAGATGCGGGACATCTGTCCCTTGTCATCCGGCCGATGGCACCCACCGCACGTGGTCTGCACGGTCTTGTTGGTGATGGGGATGCCCACTTCGGGGGGCGGCGCCGGCGCCGCGGCGGGCGGAGTCGCTGGCTGCTGGGCGCTGGTCGTGATGCCGAGTCCGAGCACCACCGTCGCAAGTGCCAGAACGCCTCGGGAGAGTCCGTGAATGCCCATGAATTCAGTCTCTTTTAACACAGATTGACCCATCGCCGGGCTACTGCCGTCGCCAGGGCGGTGAGAAAGCCGCCGAGGTCGACCGGGCCCGTGCGTTTCACGTAGGCGTCGAACAGGTCGGGCACCTGGCGGCAGGTCGGTGCAAGCTCGACCATCGTGACGATATCCACGTCGTAAAGATAGCGAACGCCGACTGGATTGGTCGGGGTGACGAGCCGCGGCTCCATCACGATCTCGTTGCCGCCGATGGCCGGCCGGCGTTCCAGGCGCACCTCCGCGCCCCGCCGCGCGACCAGCTGGGGCGCGGCCTTCAGGCGCTCGAACGCCGCGTGCACCGCCCCGCGTTCCTGCTCGGCCGCCATCCGGAGCGCCTCCCGCTCCCCCGCCTCCGCGCGCTCGGACCAGAAGGGATGGGCCTGCCCTTCGGCCGCCTCGTGGAGGAAGCCGCGGGTCAGTGACAGGAAGTTCGCGTAGACCTCGGCCTCGCGATTGGCGAAGAACTGGCGTGCGGTCCCGGCCATCCCAGGAGTGGACAACGCGGTATGCGTGACGATCGCAGCCAGCCAGCCCGACGCCAGCGCCTTCTTCACGCCGGCCGATGACAGCGGGTCGACGAACGACGCGGCGTCGCCAACGACCAGCCAGTCATCGCCGGCGTAGGTGGCCGACGAATACATCGAGGCGTCCCAGCCGCAGGGGCCGCCGAGCATCGCGGCGTCGGTGAGCAGCGCCCGCAGCCGCGCGGTCTTGCCCAGTTCGGCGCGATAGGTGGCCGCCGCGCCGTCGCCGCGTCTCATCGACGTGACGCGGGGATCCACCATCACCGCCACCGCCCGGCGGGTGCCGTCGAGCGGCACCGACCACGCCCAGCCATCGGCGTAGGACTCGATCAACGTGTGCGAGGCGTCTGGCAGGTCCCATCCGTCGGGCCGCTCCCACACCGCGGAGAGCGACACGGTCCGGTGCCCCTGTTCCAGCCGGCGCCCAGCACGCGATCGCGCGAGCAGACCGGCTCGGCCGGTGCAATCCAGGCGGACCGCCGCGGGATGCGCCGCCGCGTCCTCTGGCGTCAGCATCACCCGCTCGACGCGCACGCCGGCGTCCTCGGCGGTCGCCAGCATCACCCGCTCGAGCGCCGTGGACGTGGCCTGCCATCCGGTGGCGCCGTTCGCAAACATCTCGACGCGCGCGTCGCCCGGGCCCCACCACACGGTGTTGCCGGTGCTCTGAACGAAGCCGGCGGCATCGATGGCCGTGTGAATGCCGAGCAGATCGAAGAACTTCCCGCAACTGGGCGTCAGCGACTCGGCGAGTGGCGCCCCTAACTGTGACTCCGGCTTTGTCACGAGGGTCACGGCGTGGCCCCACATCGCGAGCAGCCGCGCGGCCGTGCACCCGGAAGGGCCGGCGCCGAGTACCGAGGACGTCAGGTGGATCGGAGGGCACGCCTTCTGAATATATGCGGTCTGCGACCTGCGCTAAGATCCCGCCACGCGCCGCCGGATTGTGGCGCGCCTCTCAGGAGACCCCGACATGCGTGCCACCGTTCGAACCGGGATCTGGTCGACCCTGCTGACCGCCGCGTGCGGCGCCGCCGCCCTCACGCTCTCCGCGCAGGCGCCGCGTCAAGTGGACGAGGCGACGCTGCTGAAGCCGCCGGCCGAGGAATGGGTCACCTACGGGCGTGACTACGCGGAAACGCATCACAGCCCGCTCACCAGCATCGATCAGACCAACGTCAGTCGCCTCGGGCTGGCA